>CAWCTA010000001.1:0-244858 GCA_963798315.1 uncultured Acidobacteriota bacterium
CACGTTGAAGCGGAGCTGGGGCGGCGAGGTCAAGAACGTCTCTGTTCTGGTGGCGATCGGAGTTGCGCAGAGCGGGTACCGGGAGATCCTGGCGGTGAGTGAAGGGGCCAAGGAAGACAAGGCCAGTTGGACTCAGTTTCTGCGCGAGCTGAAGGATCGCGGTCTGAAGGGCGTCGAGTTGTTTGTCTCTGATAAGTGTCTGGGACTGGTTGACAACCTTGCCGAGTTCTATCCCGAAGCCAAGTGGCAGCGGTGTATCGTCCATTTCTACCGCAACGTGTGGACGGCACTGCCGACGGGCAAGGTAAAGGGAGTGGCGGCGATGCTGAAGGCCATCCACGCACAGGAAGATGCCCAGTCGGCTAAGGAGAAGGCCCGCCAGGTTGCAATCAAGTTGCGTGAGATGCGTCTGGCGAGAGCCGCGGAGATCGTGGAAGCGGGGATCGATGAGACGTTGAGTTACTACTCGATGCCGTCGGAACACTGGCGTAGCTTGCGAACCAATAACCCGTTGGAGAGGTTGATGCGGGAGATCCGGCGACGAACCCGAGTAGTGGCGCTTTTCCGGATGGGAAGAGTGCATTGATGCTGGTCGCAGCGCGATTGCGGCATGTGGCTGCAACCAAGTGGGGCACGAAGCGCTACTTACAGATGAACCGTTTGGCAGAAGTTCTATCTATCGCATGATCGATTTGCTGGAGACCGCCATGGGAGACCGGATACAAATCGCGACCAAAGCGAAATCCTTGTTACCCTTTGCCCGGACAGAATCGACAAGGCTGGCTGCGGCCGCCGTCAAGGTTCAAGATGAACTCGCTGCGCTCGACCTTGACGGCGGTCCTCGCCAGCCAAATGATGCCAACTATCCGGGCATAGGTAACAAGCAAAACGAATTTGCCCCGACTATATTGCGGCCTCTATATCGGGGCTGCGGAAATTCAACCTCAACCCAACAACCTTCCTGAGTTCCACGAAAAATCGAAAAGTGCGAAAAAGTGTAGACACTACCGTTCCCGGAGCACCATGGGCGACCGCTATCGAAGGATGACGATACCACCAAGAGCCGCCCAGCCGGAAACCGGAAACCTCTCGGATCGTATCAAGACTGTTTATTCTCCATAGATCCCCGGCTGATATCCCTGATCGCTATGGTAGGGATAGATGTTATTGTTGAAGCTGGCGGTTGTTATCGTTTCAAAGTTGGCAGTAGCACGAGAAGGAGCGAAGTGCTGAAACGGAAGTGTTGCTGGGTGTCCAAATTGTCCGATCAAGAGACGGACCATTGCATCCACTGACCGGTGAATGATCTGTTTTGGCCGTCGAAGCCGTATAGGATGTTTGAACCCTCAACAAACGCTGCGATTCCGTTGTGGTAAAGTACTCCGGCAGAGCCGGGGGCTTTCTGATGTGAGCCGCTCAAACCGGCTTGAGCGGGGTCGCTAGCGCGGCCCCGATTGATTTGGGCCACCTTGTCGGTGGCAGGTCATCGCCACAGATTCATCTGGTCCAATCGCTGATCTTCCTGCTCCTGGTTGCGGATGTACTCGCGGATCGTAGCTTCATCGCGCCCGATCGTCGATACGAAGTAGCCGCGAGCCCAGAAACTCTGGCCTGCGTAGTTCTGTTTGCGATCTCCACACGTCTGCGCCAGAAATATCGCACTCTTGCCTTTGATGAACCCCCACCACCTGTGACACCGCATACTTGGGCGGAATGGAGATCATCATGTGTACGTGGTCGCTCAGCAGGTGCCCTTCCTCAATCCGGCTTTGCTTCTGCTCGGCCAGCTTTCGAAACACTTCGCCCAAATGCTTCCGCAACTGCCCGTACAGCACTTTGCGGCGGCATTTGGGAATGAAAACCACGTGGTACTGGCACTCTCACCGGGAGTGGCTTAAGCTCTCATACTCGTCCATCCGGATTCTTCTCCTCGTGTGCTTTGCCGGCTCACGCGTAGAAGTTTTCTGGATGGACTCCCTGAAATGTTGTCATCGATCATCAGAAAACGTCGCTTTCTGAACGTCTGCCGGTATAGGACAGCTTGATATCATCCGCGCCGTAGGCGCGATCATCTGTCGCTCATCATCTGGAAGGCCGAAGTTGTAAGTTGTTTTCGGGAGAAGGCGGTTTCAAAAAGAACCCCGCTGTTCAAGCAGCGGGGTTCTTTGTCGGCAGCCTTCATGCCAAAACGAAGGCAACCTCGGAGTTGTTTTTACCTTGGCATGAACCGCGGCCGTTGTCAAAAGCCGCCTGCAAGCGCGGATGGCGGTTCACGGGGAAGTTATTCTCCGGCAGAGGTTTTGCCGCAATTCGGATTGCCGGTCGATGTTCCTGGTTTGCACGTGCTGCGATCGCGGGCAGCGATACTGCAGCGCGGAGTGCCGCGTGGTAGCGCGACGCCGGCAGCATCGAGCGGCCAATCGGCGTCATCAGCAGAGCGCTGAAGGCCGTCTGGATCATCGCGACCGGCAGCGTGCGTATCGCTGCCGGCGGTTTCGACGCCGCGTGACGGATCAAGGTTCTCAATCTGTCGAATCCCGTTCACTATCGAGTGGTGGAATAGCGATCACGACGCCGGCGGTTGGGCCGCTCGACCAGACAAGTGCGTGGCTGCGCTGCACGGTCTGCGGACGCTGGGGCCGTCTGGTCGATCCTTTTCCGCTTACATCTTCACGCAGGTGAGAGACATGATCGATCCGGAGGTGCGGGTACAGATCCGCCGCTACTTCTATGCCGAGCACTGGAAGGTGGGTACGATCGCGCAGGCGCTCGGAGTCCATCCTGATACTGTGCGGCGCGCCATCGAGGTGGAGCGTTTTCATCGCGCCGAGCAGTTGCGGGCCTCGAAGGCAGATCCTTATCTGCCATTTTTACGCCAGACCCTGGAGGAGCATCCGCGACTGTGTGCCACGCGCTTGTACCGGATGCTGATCGAGCGCGGCTACACCGGCAGCGCTGTTCAGCTGCGGCGTGTCGTTGCCCGTCTGCGCCCGCGGCCGCAGGAAGCGTTTCTGCGCCTTCATGTCTTCGTGGGCGAGCAAGCGCAGGTTGACTGGGCCTCTTTTGGCACGGTCATGGTGGGTCGCGCCAAGCGGGCACTGTCCTGCTTCGTGATGACGTTGTCCTGGTCACGGGCTCTCTATCTGGAGTTCTTCTTCGATCAGACGATGGAGAACTTCCTGAGCGGGCATGTGCGTGCCTTCGAGTCGTTCCAGGGTTCAGCCCGAGTCTTGTTATATGACAACTTGAAGTCGGCGGTGCTGGAGCGCCATGGCAATCTGGTCCATTTCAATCCGCGGTTGCTGGAGTTGGCTGGTCATTACCACTTCAATCCCCGTCCTTGTCAGGTACGGGCGGGAAATCAAAAAGGGCGCGTGGAAAGGGCGATACGGTTCGTACGCGATTCGTTCTGGGCGGCGCGCGGATTTACCACGTTGGAGGAGTGCAACCGTCAGGCGCTCAAATGGCGCGACGAAGTGGCACATCAACGGCCATGGCCAGATGATCGCAGTCGCACGGTTGCCGAGGTGTTCGCCGAAGAGCGGCCGCGCTTGTTGCCGCTACCGCTTCACGAGTTCAACACCGACCGCGTGGTTGCGGTGCGCGCGGTCAAGACCATCTACGTGCGCTTCGACGGCAACGACTACTCGATTCCGCCAGAGGCCGTCGGCCGTGAGTTGATGCTGGCAGCCTCCGACACTGAAGTGCGCCTGCTCGACGGTGCTTGTCAGATCGCCCATCATCGCCGCAGCTACAACCGGCAAGAAGAGGTCCTCGATCCGGCGCACCAGCAGGCCTTGCTGCGAACCAAGCGTAAGGCGCGTGAATCAACTCGCGCCGGCCGGCTCGAGATGGCTGTGCCCGAAAGCACGGCTCTGCTGGAGCGTGCCTTCGCCGATGGCGAATCGGCCGGCCATCAGATCGCACACTTGCTTCAGTTGCTCGATCGCTACGGCGCCCGCGCCATGCGCGGCGCTGTTCGCGAGGCTCTTGAACGCAACACGCCGCGCGCCGCAGCGGTCGAGTTCCTGCTGCGCCAGTCCAATCGAGCCACGCCGTTGCCGCTCGACCTCAGACGCTATCCGCAAGCTGAGAGTGTCGAAGTTCGCCCACACGATCTGGAGACCTACGATGAACTCGCCCAACGACGCGACGACGAACCCGAGTCCTAACCTGCGCGAGCAGTTGGAGCGGATCGGCCTCACCGCCGTGGCTGCGCAACTGGACGATATGCTGGCCCACGCGGCCAGGCAGCGCTGGTCGCCGCGTCAGTTGCTCGAACAACTGGCGCGGATCGAAGTGGCCGAACGTGCGCACCGCAGCCTCGAGCGCCGCCTGCGCGCGGCCGAGATCAAGAAGTTCAAACCAATGGCCGACTTCGAATGGGCCTGGCCTGCGCGCATCGAGCGCGATGTCATCGAGCGGGCACTCACGCTGGACTTCCTTCCCGAGGCCCGCAATCTCGTTCTGGTCGGCGCCAACGGCCTGGGCAAGACCATGATCGCGCAGAACATCTGTCACGCCGCTGTACTGGCCGGCCACTCCGTCTTGTTCCGCACTGCCTCCAAGCTGCTCACGGAACTGCATCGCCAGACTCCGGAAGGCCGCCTGCGCAAGCTGCGCTCCTACGCCAACGTGGGTCTACTGTGCATCGACGAGGTCGGGTATCTGTCCTTCGACGACAAGTCAGCCGACTTGCTCTACGAGGTCATCAACCAGCGCTACGAGCAGAAGTCGCTAATCCTCACCACGAACAAACCGTTTAAAGAATGGAACGAGGTCTTCCCTAATGCCGCCTGCATCGCCACCATGCTCGACCGCCTGCTGCATCACGCCGAGGTCACTGTTATCGAGGGCTCCAGCTACCGTGTGCGCGAGAGCGAACAGGAGGCAACAGCCCGCCGTAGGAGGAAGAAATGAGTCATCCCGATCCCGCGGCCGCCTATGTGACCGCGGTTGTCACCCTCTACATCGAGATGCCCGACACACCCATGCGCGTCAGCGCCTCCGACCAATGGCTGGCGCGTCACTTCCATCAGGATGGTGTGCCTCTGGAAACCGTCGAAACTGCGCTGTTGCTCGGCTCACTCCGTCGGCTGATACGCCCTGCTGACTCTCCGCACCTGGCACCCATCCGCTCCCTGGCCTACTTCCGCCCCGTCATCGAGGAACTCCAGGAGAATCCCGCCCCAGAAAACTACCGCGAATACCTCCGCCTCAAGCTGCGAATGGCAACTCAGAAACGGCCGGCAGAAGTTCAAAAAGATACGTTTTCAGATGATCGCTAACAAAATGTCAAACTGCGACTGCCTCCCCGGCAGAGCCGGGGGAACTCCCGGTTTTATTAGGACCTAAAGCATTTTGCGTAATAGTGCAGATTGTCTATCCGGTCCAGAAGCACGGGTTGGCCGCCGGGTGTATTTTTGATCCAAAGGCTCCGCCGCAATTGTATGGAAAGTCACTTGTATACTGACCTGTAACCGATGGCGAACCTTCGCTTCGGAAAGGAACTTGAGACCATCGCGGCATTGACGAGTTCGTGGATTCGCGAAGCGCAGCAGCAATATGCCGCGTTATCACCTCCTCCGGGGGTTTGGAGTGGACCTCATGAAGCATCCATTGCTCGGATCCAGATGCAGGGCGCCGAGGAGATCATCCACCGTTTCGAGCGGATGTGGGTTGAACTTATTTCGAAGCGAAATGGACCCATGTCTCGCCAAGACGTTGCGATCATCACTGAAAAGCTCCGAGGGAACCATGCCACATCCCGGAAAAAGCATCAAAGCCAATGCCCGAGTTCAAAATGTGGGTGGAGATCCTTGCGCTTGGAATTTGCCCGACTTGTTACACCCTCAAGCGACAGGGCGAGGAATACTTGGCGGCCTGCGGGAGCAGGTTTTGGAACGGGACGAATATCGCTGCCGCGTCTGCGGTGCCTCCGGCCGCGACAAACGCTCGATCATCGTGCATCATCGTGTGCCAGGTGTATCTAAGCTCGAATTGATGATCGCGCTTTGCCCTGGCTGCCATGCCAAGGTGCACCGGACAAAAGCCGTGCTGTCCGCGATGCCGCCGCTGTTGTTGGAATTGTGGCGTGAGCAACATCCGCAGGGTCACGAACAAGTCATGCTTGACTTCACGCCGAAGAATCCTGGCGACAGTCGATCCTTTGTTTGCTAGGGAATGGGAAAGGGACAAAGCCGATTTGAAATTGTCGTCAAACTCAGAGGAGGCGGTCAAGATCCCTGTGACCATGGACGATGCGCACAATCTCGACTGCCTCAATCGGCCCTTTGTCTGTATCCGGGTGGGTTTCGTAGAGAATCAGGTACACGCCTTCGACTAGCATCCTCGTCGAGGGTGCGATCTCTGGCCGACGCACGCCAATGCGAGGAGATTTTTCGAGGAGTTCTACCCGTTTCTCGAGAGCCGTGTACATGCGCTCGGCAGCCGAGGGATTGTCGAACCCAATGGTTACGTAGATATCGAGCAGGTCTTCCCGCGCCTGCGGCGTCCAAAGCAAAGCTGGCTTCATGCGATCTGTTCGGTTGCCTTCTTGAGTCTCTGGCGCGCCTGGTCTCGCGTCTTCGCAAGATCGAGAGGTGCGGCCTTACCGCTCGCCTTGCCCTCCCGCCAATGCTCGCGCAGGCGGTTCAGATCCTCACCGCGAAGTTCCCGTTTCCACTGCCAATCCCGTAAAGCTTCACGCACGATCTCGCTGGTTGTCGCATATTCGCCAGTCTCTACGGCAGTTTTTAGGGCATGTACCTGCTTGGCGGTGAGAGCGATGCTGATTTTTTGGATATCTGGCATTGTCGCCTCTGGTAGTAAATATTACTACCTTTTCCGAAAATTGTGGGCGGATTTATATGATAATTCGGTTGGAACTGAATCCATTGACAGACAGTCAGCAACGGATCCGCTAAAAGTCAACTTTGAAGGTAGGGGACGGGCGGAAGCACGCTCCAGAAAGCGTTCGATTTCAGACCAAACAGCTGGCAGGATTGCGCATGAATGCGGCGGAGGTTGAAATGTTGCCATCCTTGTTTTCAGTTATTCAATGGCAGACATAGTCAGCGACTTAGGGTTATTGCATCAACCCTTGCAGCGATATGAATATGTCGGGATTTCATTGAGACGGCTTTCTCCTCCCTACGCTCCACGAGCACCCAAGCCACCCAGTTGGAATGGCGCTGGCGCGTGGAGTGTCGAGACCACGCGAAGCGAACGGCGGGGAGTTTGACGCAGTTCCTGGCGTGCCGTACCACATGCTTAAGTAATAAGGCCGATCGGTGTTCATTTTCAAACATTACCAAAGTCCACTGTACCTGGGTTTTAGCCGCGAACGATCGACTCCCGGTTATATTGGTTTCAGCTTGCTCGACCGACCCAGCGAGGATTGAGATGCGCTTTTCCCCCAAACGCACCCAGTCTCTGGCCGTCATTGTCGCGTGTGCAGTTTCGCTTTCCGCGGCAATTGTGCTCGTCGTCGGCTACAACATTCACCGGTACGTTGCAACTGATAGTGCGAATCAGCTTTTGAAGAAGGCAGACGATCTTTCCTGGAACAACCAGTGGATCGCGGCTGAGCCGCTATACAAGCAGGCCGAACAGATGTTTGCCAGGCAGGGGAATTCCTCAAAAGCCCTGTACGCGCGCGTCAGTCAGATGCCGCCCCACGTGGAGGCAGGCAGCCTCCCGTCCGAAATCTTCGAGCTGACTAAAACTCTGAGTCTTCCCGCCGCCCAGGATCCGGATACTCGCCTGCGGATCCTCGAAATCCGCGGAATGATCGAGACCAACTACGACGCCGGCATGGCGCGCAAGACCTGGAATGAGGTCCGGACACTCGCCACCGCGAGGCACCGTTATCTCCTGGCAAGTCGGGCGCTCGGTGAGGAAGGTATCGCGGCGTTCATTCTCGGAGACACCACGAGCGCCAAAAAGGATGTGCTCACGGCATGGGAGGTCTCGAAGGTCTTCCATGATGTAGCGGCCCATGTGCGGTATGCGAGCGTATACGGCACCGGCCTGGTTGAATTGCGCCGCTTCAAAGAGGCGCTGGCCGCCCTGGACGAGGCCATCAACACCGAAAAAGCCCACTCTGAGGTCGGATACCCGAATATCGCGATTAACTCCAAGATTGATGCCCTGCGCGGACTGCAGCGGTACACCGAGGCTCTCGCCCTTGCAAACGAATCGCTCGCCCAGGTTCCAAATCCTTCCCTCAAGGGCCATTACTATCAGCTCTATGTCTCGAGAGCGAGCGTTTACGAGAATCTCAATCAGTGGGACAAGGCTACGGCTGACCTCACTCAGGCCCTGTCATATGCCACGGGGCTGGAGTATTGGCGCGGCATTACGGAGGTTGGGGGCCATCTCGCCCAGGCATATGAACACCAGGGGAATCTCGGCAAAGCCCTCGCTACCGTGAACCAGGCAATTGACGCCAATAAGCGCATCCCGGATGAGCTCTACTTCGTTCCTCGGAACCTCGCCATCAAGGCGGAGATCGTGGCGAAAATGGGGAACGCTCAGGAAGCGGAGGACCTGTACAAGAAGAGCACCGCCATCATTGATTCCCTGTTGCAGCATGTTCCAACCCGCAATGTGGAACGCATGCTCATTTCCGAGTTGGGAGACGTGTACTCGGGGTATTTCGAATCCGCCTGCAACGCGCACGATTACGACAAAGCCCTGCGCGTCCTGGAAGAGGCACGCGGCCGGGTCGAGGCACAAGCCCTGGAACATCACAATTATGAGGCGCCTCATGATCCCACTCCCGAAGAGCGCCGGCTTACCGAGCTGAATCTGGAATTGATCAACAGCGATGACCCCGCGAAGCGCTCGGAATTGGCCAAAAGCATATACGACACTGAACTAAATGCCGATCAGCGGTCCCTTGAATCGTTGGCGATCTCCGAGCCGGTCGAGTTACGCGATCTTCAGGCCGACCTCAACGATGATGAGCTTCTCGTTGAGTACGTCCTGGCCGAGCCACACTCGTATGCCCTTGCGATCACGCGGACGAGCGTACGTCCGTACGAATTGGCCGGAAAGGAACGAATCGAGGCTGATGCCCAGAGTTTTCGGAATAGCATACGCAAGCCGCAGCCGGATGTCGGTGGCGGCGAAGCGCTGTTCAACGAACTGCTACGGCCGATTGCCGAATACCAGGCAAAATCCCGGATGATCGTCGTTCCCGATGGCGAATTGCATCTCCTCCCATTCAATGCCTTGAGGAACAACGGGAAGTTCGTCGTCGAGGATCACACCGTGACCAGCAGCCCCTCGGCGACTGTATTCTCAATCCTCAGGGGCCGGGAGAATGTCGCGTCTGCCCATCCGCTCCCATACGTCGGTGTTGCAGCCTGGACCCATGGCACTGCTCACAAGAACCCCATTCTTCGCTCTTTTGCCGGGCCCAGCAATGCAGATCTTCAGCCCCTTCCGGAAAGCAGAAAGGAGGTCGAAACCATCGCCGCCGATCTCCCCAAACCGAGCACGATTCTCTTGGGAAGTGACGCGACAGAGACGCATTTCAAATCACTCCCTCTTGCCGATTACCACGTCCTCCATCTGGCGCTCCATGGGTATGTCGATACCGACTACCCGGACCGATCCGCACTCGTGTTTGCTCCCAGCAACGACAAAACGGATGATGGAATGTTGCAGATCCGCGAGATCCGCGATCTGCATTTGAATGCCCGTCTGGTCACGCTATCTGCGTGCGATACCGGAGTCGGCCCGGTCGGCGAAGACGGCGTCGCGAACATCGTCAATGCGTTCATAGAAGCCGGTGCGGATTCTGTGGTTTCGACCCTCTGGGAACTTGAAGACCATGCAACTGGACAGCTCATGGCGGCCTTCTATCGAAATCTCTCTAAGGGTGAATCGAAGAGTGATGCCCTGCGAGATGCACAGCGCGAACTCTTGAGGGAAGGATACTCGCCATTCTATTGGGCCAGTTTCGAGCTGGTCGGAGACCCCAACGGCACGATCTAACCTCACAGAGGCTCCCCATGCCGCTCACACGTTCAGACCGGGAGCAGTTGCTCCAGAAGATCGACCGCTCCGTTCGAGAGAAGTTTTATGACCCTCAGTTCAATGGCAAGAATTGGGAATCAATTGTTCATCAGCACCGCGGACCAGTGATCGATGCGGATACTGACACCGCATTCGAAGCGGCAGTCGCTGAGATGCTGAAAGAACTCGGTTCAAGCGGCTTGGGCTTGCTGGGGCCTCACACCGCTATCACTCCACGGAGCAGCATCAATGCCAGTTTCCGGGCAGTGCCTACGAACGGAGATGGAACGCGCTGGGTCTTTCAGGATGTTCTCCCGGGAGGCGTTGCAGAAAGGGCTGCCATCAAGCCCGGGGACGCCCTGATCGCGATCGCTGGAACCGAGATCGCACCCCCGAATGCGCCCGCGTTCGAAATGGGCAGAAAAACCGAAATCACGATTTCGCGCAAAGGGCAAAGACAGGTTGTCCAAATCGACCTCGCAACGCAGAAGCCAAAATACCGCTCGAATCCCTACTCAGAACCGAAAAGTGTCGCAGCCTCGGTGATTGACGGGTCAATTGCCAATTTGAAGATCAGCCTGTTTCCCGGACAGGTCGGGATTGATTTCGCCAACGAGGTGACCGCCGCATTTGAAAGGCAGTTCAATGGCGCGAGTCGTTTGCTGATCGACCTCAGGGGAAACCCGGGCGGCGGAATTGGAGGCCTGCGCGTAATGAGCTATCTCACGGCCGACAAGGTCCCGATTGGCTTCAGCGTCGGTCGCTCCATGGCTGAGCATGGATACGACCGCGACAAACTCCCGCGCTTCGGTCACATTCCGCGATTCAAGTTCGAGCTTCTGCCGCTGGCCTTGAAATTTGCGGGGAAGAAATCCGTCGCGTTGATGACCGAGGGACTTGGCCATCGCCCATTTCACGGTCGAATCGTCATTCTGGTGAATGAGCACTCCACCGGTGCAGCGGAGATGCTCGCGCAGTTTGCGCGTGAAAATCGATTGGCGACCATTGTCGGATCGAAGACCGCCGGCCGGCTTGTCTCCCGCTCCGGCATC
Source organism: uncultured Acidobacteriota bacterium (assembly GCA_963798315.1). Taxonomy (GTDB): domain Bacteria; phylum Acidobacteriota; class Terriglobia; order Terriglobales; family Acidobacteriaceae; genus Telmatobacter. Next base: position 11,079 of record CAWCTA010000001.1, read on the forward strand.
AAGGTCGGGAACGGATATACCCTGGTGCTCCCGGTGGCGGCCTACACGAGCTGGAACGGCTCCCGGATCGAAGGCAACGGGATCGCGCCGGATGTTTCAGTGGACTGGTCATACGAGGCAGCGCTTGACGGCCAGGATCCACAATTCAGGACAGCCATAGCCACACTGAAGGCGGCTTAGCTGCTTGCCCAGGCGCTTGACAGGGCCATTGGTTGTGACCAACGGGAGAGTCTATAAAAGATCGACAGCCCAAACCGATCCCCATCTCCAACACCCGAAGAACCAGAACGGCAGCATGAACACGTCAGTTCGCCTGCCTTGTAACCGGATGCGGAACAACATAAAGGAGAACCGCGAAAAAATGTGAGCTGCTTCCCGCCAGAACAAACACATGCCACAAGGCGTGGAAATAGCGGAGCCTGTCGAGAGCAAAAAAGAGAATCCCGAACGTGTAGAAAATGCCCCCTGCTCCGATCCAGGCAATTCCGTGCCAAGTGATGGCTCGGGCCAGCGGTACGATTGCAACTATTGCGATCCATCCCATCAGAATGTACGCTACCGCCGAAGCCACTGCAAAGCGTTCAACAGCGAAGCTCTTGAAGATCACGCCGGCGATAGCCAAGGCCCAGACGATTCCGAACAGGGTCCATCCCCAGGGCCCTCGTAATGACACCAATGTAAACGGCGTATAGGTCCCTGCGATCAGCAGGTAGATCGCCGAATGGTCAAGTACTCGAAGGACATGACGCGCCCGGGTGCGCACCAGCGAGTGATAAAGCGTGGAGCACAGGTAGACAAAAATCAGAGTGGCGGCATAGACGGCGCACGCGATAATGACCCGCGGTGCTCCGCCCGCACATGCAACCATCAGACAGACCGCGCCGGCCACGGCGAGCAGGGCGCCGAGGCCGTGGGTGATTGAGTTTGCAAGAAGATCGCCTAGTCTCTGCTCTGTCATTGCAGAATAATCATAGGGCTCCTGGCCACCTGCCTTGATCGTGAGCAGAAAATTGCCGAGGTTGGTTTCCCGACTTGGCGGACACGATGATTTGTCCGAAGTCTGGAATGGTGATTTGATGGTCGGGAGCGAGGACTCCGTGCCCAGGAAGCTCATATCGGCCACCGAACTGGCGGAATTCGTCTATTGCGCGAAGGCCTGGGAGCTGAAGTATATCCACGGTGCGGAACCATCGAGCGAGACACAACAGTTGCAGGTCGAAGGCCATGCGTGGCATATCGCCCAGGGCAGGCAACTCGCTCGGAGCGACAGTTTCCGGTGGGCCGCTTTCGGCGCCCTTGCGCTCGCTGTGATGCTCTTCCTTTTCGGCTGGCTGGGGTGGGCAAGATGAACCTTCAGGTGATGGCTGCAACACTGCTCGTTCTGGCGCTGTTTCTGTTCCTGCTTGCAGCAAGGTCAAGGAAGAAGACCGGTATTCCTGCAGGTGAAGTGTTCTACCAGGACCTGGCTGGCCAACCTTTCTTTGGAGAGGCGCTGCGTTCGGACAGACTCGGCATCTCCGGAAAACCGGACTGCCTGATACGTACAGCCGACGGCACCGTGCCCGTAGAACTGAAGAAGTCGAGCAAACCGCCTGCTCGCGGAGAAGTCTATCCGAACCACATGATTCAGGCTCTGGCGTATTGCGCTCTTGTTGAGGATCAAATGAAAGAACGCGTTCCATACGCGTTGGTCATTTACGCTGGGCAGCAGGTGCGCAGGGTCGATTTCACTGATAACCGGCGCGAATGGCTTGTACGCGCGATCCACGAGGTAGAGCTTGCGCGTGAACGACTGACAGCGAATCGGAATCACGACCACCGCGGGCGCTGCGCTGGCTGCGGAGTTCGCTCACAGTGCGATCAGGCACTTCTCTGAGAGCGTTTCGTGTTCTCAGGGTATTCGCCTCGTTCGAGTGGGGTGCGCTCCCGATGTAATCAGTCGCTGCTTTGATTCCGATCCTGCGGATCAATGTATTCACCGCGCTCGAAGGCTTCTCCCTCGCGTTTGCTTTCGCGGGTACGCAGAAGCTCAGCATGTTTGGGCGCAAATACGAACTCTTCCAGGAATTCAAGCCGCGCCGGGCAGGTGCGATTGGTTAACAAAAGATTGCGATGCTCCTTGCAGAATTTCTGAAGATCCTTGAATTCAATGCTGTAGCGGACTCTGCCTGTGCGGCTTTGCTCCCGTGTAACCGCCAGCAGTCCGCGATCCATCCACTCGAATGCCTGACGATGTTTCACCCTGAAGTTCGCGCAAAACTGTCGCAGGCTCAGGCAATCCTTGCCGAGCCGGGTGTGACCCTGCCGGTCGAGCAGGTTGTAAAGGGCTTTGGGCGTGCAGCCGAATTTCTCTGATGCTGCCCGCACGCCGTGTTCGCCGATGTATTCAATGATCGTGCCGACGCCATCGGGCGCAAACGATCGTCTCGACTTCGATCCGGGCCGTTCAATGCCGTGCTTGTTCAGGAATCGCCAACATGCGTCTTTGTCATGGCCGGTCAGCGACGCCAGTTCCTCGCACAGAGCAGCAGGGTGTCTGTTCTGCTGAATCAATTTGAAGGCTTCCTTGGGCCATGTGAATTTCCGTCTTCGTTGCTCCGGCTTTGAGCTTCTCGTCGGGAACCTCCATACCGCACCTCTGGCTCCATGAACACACAAACCTGGAAAAAACAACAGAGGGATAGACTTTTTGTTCATCTTGAGTAACGGGCGCCGGGGAAGCCGAACAAGGTTATGCCGCGGAGCTCTAAAGAAATTGGCTCTCTACTGATGTAAGGCATTTTTAGGGGGTGCTTCGAACACTCAGAATGAAAAAAATTGTGAAAAGAGCTGATTCACGCTAAAATCCAGCCATACCGGCGGCTTCGTTTCGAGGTCGCCTATCTGCACGATAAGTGGACTTAGAGCGACCTTTGATGACGAGCCACTATGGATTCAGGGCCTCACCTCCCAATCAGCGATTACTGGTGTCAGGAATCGCCTGACCCCGAACTGGATCGGCTCCTTCGGCATGCGTGTATCCTTGCGTGGCCGTATGTGGTCTATTGCGCGACCCGTTTTCTTCGCGATCCCCACATAGCTTATGACCTCATGGACGACGCCGTCGCCAACGCCCGGCGTTACTATGAGCGTTTCGAGGGCAAGCGAACTGCGATCCAGCTGTGGCATCGGATCTGCAGCGTCGCCAAGCGTTTGTCAAAAGCGCAGGCAGCCGGAAACCGGGAGATGTTTGAAGGATCTCTGCTTGACCTCGAAGTCTTTTCGCTCTGTTATAGCGCCAAACCGGAGGCTGAACAGAATGCAATTGTGGAGCAGATCCTCAGCAAATTGAGCGACCGGTCGCGAAGGATCGCTTACTGGCGCCTGGCCGGACATAACTGGGAACAGATCGCCGAATGGCTAGGCTCGAACCACATGACCGTGCGGCGCGTTTTGCACAGAGAAATCGATAGACTTCTTTTCCCTCCATCTGGTAGCGGTAAGGAAGAGAAAAAGGGAAAAAGCGATTAACAAGAAAATCAATCCTGAACAGTGGTTTCTGGAGCAACTGGAAGCCTTTACCCAGAAGCGGGCGACGGACGAGAAGACCGCCGATTGCTGTTCCGAATCGTTTCTTCAGTCCTATGCCGCCAGGCCCGGGTCTGTTTCGCTTTCCGACCCACGTGTCGAGCACGTGAGTTCGTGCAACTACTGCATGCCGCGCCTCTTGCGATTGCGTGCATCGCGGAAAGCCGCCCGGGCCTTTCACGAGCGTGTTGCCCGAGTGACGGCCCTGGCAGTGGCCTGCCTTGTCGGCGGCTTTTTGGCTGCAACCTATTGGTACCGCGCGCATCTGATTCCGTCCCATGATTCGGAATCGCTCTCCGTTCGTTCTTCTGTTAACCCGATCGAGCGCACGCTGGATCTCACGAACTACGCTACCACTCGCGGCTTCGGGAGACGAGCCCGCAAAACCACCGCTGGTTTTACCCGCCGCCATGCTGCACGTGACATATGATCCTTCCGCCATTCAGTGAGGGCGGGCAACTACCGCGTCCTGATCGCGCACGATCGCGAGGGAAAGACAGCGCTGGTTTGCGCCAACGGCGTTGCAACGACCAAAGGCTACACCGCCAAGCTCGATGTCTCGCTCGATCTGAGAGGCGTCAAACCGGGCAACTACCTGTTGTTGACCGAACTCGAGGGACAATACGATTTCTACTCGTATCCTTTGAAAGTGGAGTGATCCCTGCACGTCAGGCGTCCGCCCCGCTGTGTTTGCCCAGGGCTGCGTGATCGAACTTATCGACCAAATTGGCCCAATACTTCAAGCGATTCTGGCAGCGGATACAGATGGTCAGGTGTTTGGTTCTATCCATCAGAAAGAAGCTGCGCATATCGAACGCGAAGGCGCGAAAGTCGTCCTCTGCGTAACACGCGAAGTCCTTCTCGCTGAACTGCACCGGAGGTGCACTCATCGACATCAGGTCCGCTTTGCGTTTCGCCAACATGTCATCGAACTCGATTAGACGCTGGGGGGCCCTGGTCCAAAGAGTGTCGTCGAGTGCCCACAGGTCCTCAAGCCGGGCGCTCGCATTCATGGCAAGATACTTGATCGCGTCGTCGCGGCCGTGAAACGTCCTTCCCCTGTCGACCAGCGACGCCCGCGCAATCCTGGCCAGGCCAAGAAGCTCACTATCGTCATACGCGTCTGCATGCTCACGAAAACTCGCGAGTTCCTCCCGTGCACGATTGGTGAATTCTTCGTCACTCCCAGCAAAGATTGCCACCTCCGAAGTAAGCGCCGGCAGTTCGATCGATGTCCCCGGCTCGGCATCCCAGGCCGGGTGCTCCGTGGTAAACATGCAAGGATCGAAAACGTCGAGAAGCGAATCCTTGCGGTCGTCCGGACCCCGGAAGCGGTTCATTAAGTCCAGGAACCACGCCAGTTGCGAATGACTAAAGCCATCCGTGACCGCTTTCACGGACTCCTCACGATAAGCGTCAAAGCTTTCCATGAGCGAAGCGGGGAGTTGAAATTGGTCCAATTGTTCAATCATCTGTTGTACGTCCATAGCCGGGCTCATACGGCCTCCTCATCTCGTGGGCTTGTTTTCCCACGAAACCGGAACTCTGTCAAACGGCCGGAGAGGGCACCCGCTATTGTTCCGAGAAAGCCCGCAGAATCCGCCGTTTACCGTAGAACTCGATCAGGCAGTCGCCACGCATTCCTTCCCTGAGATCGAGATCCCAGCACAGTGCTTCGACACTGTACCTGCCCTGGCGCAGACGCACCCATCGCCGTTTCAGGCTCGAAACTTCCACCGTCCGCACGGCCAGAATAGGCGCGCGATTGCCTTCGCCGAACGGCTCCATCTGGGCAAGCTGTTCGTCGAAGCGCGGCCCGAGCATGGCCAGCACCAGTTCGCCCTCCGCCTGAGGGACTGTACGTGCGGGCAGATTCATGGATTCGACGACCGAGATAAACTCCTTCTCAAACGGTTCGATCTGATTGATCGGCATGGTCAATCCCGCCGCCTGCGTGTGCCCGCCGAAGCGAGTGAGGAATCTTTCGCACTGCTTGAGCCCTTCGACCAGGTCAAAGCCATCGACAGTTCGGCCTGAGCCCACGGCAAAACCGGGAGTTGCTGAGGGAGCGAGTACGATTGCCGGCACCGAAAATCGCTCAACACATTTGCTGGCGAGCAGTCCGAGAATACCTTTCGGGCAGGATTCTCGATAGACGACCAGCGCGGGCGGGGCCGGCATGGAAACGGATTCGGCAAGTTCGCGGAAATGAACGGCAACCAACTCCCTTCGTTCCTGATTCATCTCGTTCAGTACCCTGACGCTCTCCTGGGCCGCGGACTCGTTCTGTGCCGCCTCGAACACGCGTAAGGCAAGCGACGGGTGATTGATGCGCCCGGCCGCGTTGATGCGCGGCGCTATGCCGAAAGCGATGTCATGGGAATCGGGCCGGTTCACGTCGGCGCACGAAGCTTTGAGTCAACTCGCGCACACCGGTGTGTTTCGCCTGGGCAAGGTATCGAAGTCCGAGCCTCGCCAGTATCCGCGTTCCTCCGAGCAAAGGAACGCAATCGGCGACCGATGCGATGGCCGCATACTGGCTCAGGTCTTCGAGCAGCTTCTCGATCCTGTTATCGGCCCATCCGGCCCGCAGAGCAAGCGACCAGGCGAACAACACGGCAAGGCCGGTGCCGCAGAAATGAGGCGACCAAACAGCCAATGCGTCGGCCCGGTCCTGGATGAGGTGGTGGTCGATGACAACCGTTTCAATTCCTAACCGTCGCGCCAAGTCGACGGCCTGGCGCGCATTGATTCCGTTGTCGACGGTGATCACGAGGTCCGTCCCTCTCCGCGAGAACATGTGTACGGCGGGGGTTGCGAGGCCATACCCGTCGTCGCGATGAGGAAGATGAACCAGGGGCTCGGCTCCCATGCGCATGAGAACGCTTCTCAGGACGTGGGCGCCGAGCACGCCATCGCAGTCGTAGTCGCCATGAATGGCGATCCTCTCCCCATCTCGGACTGCTCTCAGGACGCGATCAACAGCTTTGTTCCATGGATGGAATCGACATTGGATCGGGAAGATCGTTCCAGGTTGGATCTTTCAGAAACGCGTCGATGTCTTCAATGCCGCGTCCGGCGAGGACGTCGAGCAACAGTGGGTTGAAAAACATTGCTCCTCCTCGCAAGCTGGAATCGTTCGGACTGGATGTTTCTGCTTATGGTCTTCAATCAGGCGACGCGCACAGTCAAGAACTCGCGTTCGCTGAGCCGGGGTGAGCCTGCTTGCGAAACGTGACATTTGACCAAGAAACGGATCGCGGAGGATTTCGGACGGATATTCGTCCCCTGGATCGGCGGCGTGCTGACGAGCGCTACGACACTGGTACCAAGTACCCTCGCCAGACGGTCGAGAGAAGACAGATTGGGGGTGACTTTGCGGCCTTCGATCTTGCTGACGTATGTCCGCGGCACTCCCATGCGGAGTCCGACATCTCTTTGGGTGAACCCATTCAACTGTCGGAGGTTGAGAACGTTATAGGCTATGCGGTCGCGAAGTGAGTCGGTTTGTGGAATTGACTCGTGGTTGCGGATGTTTTCCGTTTGTTCAGCCTCAATCGCGCACTCCCAATCGTACGGTTGGCGACAACGGCGGCAGAACATCTTTGGAGTTGCGAACTGCACGAGATCGCAGTGATTGCAGCGCAGCACTTCGCGGCCGAACTGCGGCGCAAGGATGGTTGCCATACGCAGACGGCCCCTTTCCTGAGATTTGTCTGGAAGGATGGTTTGAAACTTTAGAGGTTAGGTAATTCTTGCGAACCGTACAGGCTGGAGATGCAGGTGGCCTCAGCGTAAGCCCGGTTGTTGGCGGGCTCGATGGCTGCCTTGTACGAGTGGCATGACCACATTGATATGATTAAGCCGTACGAACCGCTCGGATTATCTCCGAAATCGGCGCGCATATAGCAGAACATTGGTCAAATCTGTTTGATTTCTGATCATCCGGAGTGGCTATGATTGGTTTCTGGGAAAGAATCGTTTTTGCTATTCGCTGTTCTCTCTCGATCCTGTTGCGCGCTGCCATTCCAGACGACATCGCACGGAAGCTGCTCAAGCCTGCAGTCCCGGTTCAACAGGCGCCGGTTGCCGCTGCGCCCGCGGTTTCCCGTCTCAAGGAAGCTGAACGGCCAGCCTCGGACACCCTCGATCGCGCCGTGCAAATGCTGGCGCTTCTGCAGCGCGATGGGCGTTTGATCGATTTCCTCGCAGAAGATATCTCGGCCTATCCCGACATCCAATTGGGAGCCGCAGTCCGCACCATCCACGAAACGTGCCGCCAGGCGCTCGACCAGTATGTAAAGCTGGAGCCGATTCTGAACTCCGAGGAGGATCAGCCAGTGACTGTAGAAGCGGGCTTCGACGCGGCAGCCATCAAGCTGATCGGAAACGTGGCAGGGGTGCCGCCGCTTCGCGGATTGTTGCGACACAAAGGCTGGCGCGTAAAGGAATTGAAGATGCCGCCGCTCCCGCAAGACGCCGGACGCCTGGTGATCGCACCTGCGGAGGTCGAACTTCCCTGACGGAGAACCACCTCTGCGCATGGACGAGCCGGTTTGCAAAGGAGACAATCTTTGTCCGCCAAATACATCGTCGGCATTGATCTGGGAACCACAAATTCGGCGCTTGCGCGCTACGCCCCGGAGGCTTCCGAAGAGGAGAGCCGCATCGAGATTTGCAGCATTCCGCAGCTCATTAATCCGAACGAGGTGGCGGAACGCACCTTATTGCCTTCCTTTCTTTACATACCGGGCGAGTTGGATTTTCCGAAGGGCAGTATTTCACTGCCGTGGGAACCCGAGCCTAAGTTCGTGGTCGGAGAGCTGGCGCGCAAACGCGGCGCCGAGAGTCCGAACCGCCTGATAGCCTCTGCCAAGTCCTGGCTTTCTTATGCCGGAGTGAACCGAACTTCGCCGATCCTGCCATGGCAAGCGCCCGCGGAGGTTCTCAAGCTTTCGCCGGTCGAGGCATCATCGCAGTTCCTCGAGCACTTATCCAAAGCGTGGGAAGGCAGCGCGTCAGGAGAGCAGGGAGAAGTCCCTCTTGGAGAACAGGACATCCTGCTCACGGTGCCCGCTTCGTTTGACGAGGAGGCACGGGAGTTGACTCGGCGCGCAGCCGAACAAGCCGGTTATCAGCACGTCACGTTGCTCGAAGAGCCCCAGGCCGCCTTCTACGCGTGGCTCGAGAGCCAGGGCGAAAGTTGGCGCCGTCGCATCCGTGTGGGCGACCTGGTGCTGGTGTGTGACGTGGGCGGCGGCACCACGGATTTCAGCCTGATCATGGTTTCCGAGGAGGACGGCGACCTCACGCTGAAACGTGTCGCAGTTGGCGATCACATCCTGCTCGGCGGCGACAACATGGATCTCGCGCTCGCACGCCTCTTGCAGCAGCGCCTTGAGGCCTCCGGCTATCGCATCGACACCTGGCAGTTGCATGGCCTGTGGCATCAATGTCGTTTCGCGAAGGAACAACTCTTCCAGTCGCCCAAGACAAAGACTCGCCCCATTACACTCCTGGGCAAGGGAACCAAGCTGGTTGGCGGCACCATCAAGACAGAGTTGGCGCGAGAAGATCTCGACCAGGTTCTGATCGAGGGATTCTTTCCCAGAGTTGCCAGCAGCGAACTGCCTGCGCGGCAACGGCGCGTCGGGTTTCAGGAACTGGGACTGCCGTACGCGGCCGATCCAGCCGTCACCAGGCACCTTGCAAGGTTTCTTTCGGAGCAGGTTCGTAATAGCCCCGAGTCGGCCGGCATTCGACGCGGCCCAAGCGGACTGGCATGTCCCACGCATGTCCTGTTCAACGGCGGAGTCATGAAAGCGGCCGTACTGCGCGACCGCGTGGTCGAGGTGCTGAACACCTGGCTCGAACAGGAAGGATTCAACGCGCTGGGCGCAGAGCAAATCCTGGAAGCCCCGGACCTGGAGCACGCGGTTGCGCGCGGCGCAGCCTACTACGGAAAGGCGCGTCGTGGTCAGGGCGTTCGCATCCGGAGTGGAGCCTCGCGCACCTATTACATCGGAATTGAAAGTTCCATGCCTGCAGTTCCGGGCATGGAAGCGCCTCTCAAGGCGCTCTGTGTCGTTCCCTTTGGCATGGAAGAGGGCACCGAGGCCACGATTGCGGACCGCGAGTTCGGGCTCGTCGTCGGTGAACCAGCGGAGTTTCGCTTCCTGACTTCCACCATCCGCAAGCAGGACCATGCCGGCAACCTCCTGGAAGATTGGGGAACAGATCTTGAGGAACTCAGCCCGCTCGAGGTCACGCTCAAACTGGATGGCCAGCAGGGAGCGGTTGTGCCGGTGCGCATCGAAACTCGCGTCACCGAACTCGGCACCCTCGAAGTCTGGTGTGTTTCGCGCGATGGGACGAATCGCTGGAAGCTGGAGCTGAACATACGCGAAACGACCGGGAGGTGAGTCGGCCGGTGGCTTCTCGTTATCTGATCGGCATCGATCTGGGCACGACAAACTCCGTCGTGGCGTACATAGATACTCAGAGTGTTGCCGATGGAGGGTCGCCCATTCGCGTGTTCCCCGTGCCGCAGTTGGTGGCCCATGGGGAAGTCCGCACATTGCCAACACTTGCCCTCTTTTCTTTACTTCCCCACGCAGGATGAGATATCCGCCGGAGCCGTGAGCGCCACTTGGGATGAGGACCCGCCCATGGTTACGGGTGTGCACGCGCGCGAACAAGGAGCGCTTGTGCCCAGCCGCCAGGTGTCTTCGGCCAAATCCTGGCTATCGTATTCCGGCATGGATCGGCGCGCCCGGATTCTGCCGGCTCAGGCTGAGCCGCCGCAACCCATGATTTCTCCGGTGGAAGCGTCCGCGCGCTACCTCATGCATCTGCGCGACGCATGGAACGGTGCAATGGGGAAGGATGCCGAAACACGTTTCGAGCACCAGGAAATCGTCCTCACTGTCCCGGCTTCCTTCTATGAGGATGCGCGGGAGCTGACGGTCGAAGCCGCGCGCATTGCCAAACTCGAAAGACTCACCCTGCTGGAAGAACCATTGGCCGCATTTTATGCATGGATTGCGGCGAATCGACAGATGCAGTCGAGCCACACATCCTTGCGCCCCCAGCCGGCGCCGGAAGGGGTCGATGACGACCTCAAAGACGGCGACCTGATTCTGATATGCGATATCGGCGGCGGTACAAGCGACTTCAGCCTGGTGCGCGCTCGCCGGGTGAATGGCCAGCTGGAGTTTGAGCGTACCGCCATCGGCGAGCATCTCCTGCTCGGTGGCGACAATCTCGATTCTGCCTTGGCTCACCACGTCGAAGAGAAGCTTGGAAATATCAAGCTCACGCTGCGGCAGCGCTATGCCCTGCGTCGTGCCTGCTGCGCCGCGAAGGAGCAGTTGCTGCGTGATTCGCACCTGGAACACGTGCCGATCACGATACTGGGCGGCGGTCGAGCCGTGGTTGGCCAGTCGCTGAGCGTTGACCTGACTCGCGACGAAGTCGTGAGGATTCTCACCGACGGTTTCCTGCCCATCACTGCGCCTGGTGACCTTCCGGCGCGCGGTCGTATGACAGGGTTGCGTGAGCTTGGCCTGCCCTATGCCAGCGACCCCGCGATCACCAGGCACCTCGCCGCGTTCCTGACACAGGCGGCTGCGGCCATGAATTCCGTTACCGACCACGGGATGGTCCAACCCGACGCAGTGCTCTTCAATGGCGGATTCTGCGCGCCGGCAGTCACTCGGGAAAGGATTATCGAGGCGCTCTCTGCCTGGTTCGGCGGAGCCCACACGGGTTGGCGGCCCAAGGTGCTCGATAACGACTCCGTTGAGAGTTCAGTGGCTCGAGGCGCTGCTTACTACGGCCAGGTGCGACGCGGCATCGGTTTGCGCATTGGGGCCGGCAGCGCGCGCACCTACTATATCGGCTTGCGCTCGGACGATGTTCTGGAGGGGATCTGCGTCTTGCCTGCCGGAATCAACGAGGGCACGACGCTTCCCCTGCTGGACCGCGAGTTTTCCGTCCTGGCTAACCGGTCGGTATCGTTCAAATTATTTAGCTCGCGGACGCGCCACGATGCGCTTGGCGAAGTTGTCGTTCTGAACGAAGCGGATGTTGATCATCACCCGCCCCTGGTGACCATGTTGCGTTATGGCAGGAGACTGCGCGAACGACATCTGAACGTTCGTCTCAGAGCCAGTTTCACGGAGGTTGGCACCCTGGAACTATGGTTTGAATCGCGGGATACCCCGCATCGCTGGCGATTGCAATTCGAACTTCGCGGCGAAGCGGAGCTGGCGCAGCAACAAACCACAACGAAATCACACTCTGCGCCGCCGCGTTCATCCGCCGATACGGATTCCGATGCGACGATCGAATCCGCCGTGAGATTGATCCGTGACGCGTTTAACAACTCCGGCGATCATGACGCTCTGGCGCCCGAGACGCTTGTCGGCCAACTGGAGACAACGCTCGGTGCCAAGAGAGATACCTGGCCTTTATCCGTGATTCGCCGCTTCGCTGACGCACTCATCGAAGTTGCCGCAGGATGCAAGCAGTCTCCGCGCCATGAAATGCGCTGGCTTAATCTCACCGGCTTCTGTTTGCGGCCCGGACTCGGTGCACAGGGTGACGATGCGCGGGTCAAGGATTTGCTGACCATCGTATCGAACCAACTCGCATTTGCAGACGAATTTCAATCTCAGGTCCAGTTACAGGTGCTGTTGCGCCGAATTGCCGGTGGCATCCCCGCCAGCACACAGGTGGCGCTCTTTCGCAAGCAGACGAGTCCTGCCGGCCATAAGAAAGGTGGCCGCGTGAACCGGCAACTTGAGTACGAAAGATGGCGCCTGTTTGCCAGTCTTGAGCACCTGCTGGCCACTTCTCGCGCGTCGCTTGGAGAGAAGCTGTTGGCAAAGATCAGAAAGGAACCCGACGATGCGATTTATTTGTGGTCGCTCGGCAGGCTGGGCGCACGTATTCCACTTTACGGGCCGCTGCACTCTGTCGTGGCGGCCGAAACCGCCGGAGAGTGGTTGAAGGCCCTGCTGGATTTGCCATTGTTCACCGCGGCGACGCAATCTGCCATCGTACTGCTCGCGCGACGTACTGAAGACCCCTCCCGCGACGTCGACGATGCTCTCCGTGAGCAGGCGATAGCTCGGTTGACGATTATTGGAGCCGCTGATGATACGATCCAACTTTTGTCGAAGTACGTCCCGCCCGAACGAGCGGACGCAGTCCGCAGCTTCGGAGAATCCCTGCCGTACGGGTTGCAGGTCATCAGCTCGTCGAATTGCCTGCTATCGGTCCCGGCGCTATCCAGCTTAGATCTACCGCTTTGAAATCCAACGTAAGCAACCGGGAATTTCAGACATACGCACGCCACAGCATCTTGTCGCTCCAATACTATTCATTGGACTTGGAATCCTGATCCTCCGACAGGCGGGTCAGTTTCGGATTGCTGGTACGCCACGGCGGGTCCTAAAGAATATTCACGGCTCTAGCCGCCAACAAGACTACGGTCGCAAACGAAATCAGTGCCTGAACCATCATGAGAAGCTTGGCCCAGGTCGAAAGAACCGGTGAGTCCGTCGGCGAAAATGCAGCGCTGGTGTTGAAGGCCAGAAACAGGTAATCCACGAAGCCCGGACTCCAGCTGTGTTCACCCGTGGCACCTTTGGCCCGGTGTTTGAGCGTCATCTGCGGAAAGAGAAAGGCTCCGTCGGTGTGATCGCCCCGCAGCTCACGGGCGCGGGGGCCCCCCGCATCAAGTCGCCAATACCAGGATGCGAACACGAGGATGTTTGTGACCCACAAGGCGGCCGCGGAGCGCAACAAGGCCTGAGGCGATTGTTTATGCAGAGGGAGGGCTGCGATCAGCAGGCCGAGCGACCAAATCATGTCGGCCGTCACGATAGAGGTCAACACATAGCCCAGGATCTTAGTGAGATTATCCAATCCGAGTTGCCGCGTCCATGCCGTAGGAATCAACAAGACTCCAACGACAATGATCAGGAGCCAACCGGGACCTAGCGACAGGGATTCCGGGAGGGCCAGGCGCAATCCGCCCACCGCAAGGAGAGCGAGCATCGCGGGCCAGCGTGGTTCCAAACGGTCGGGAGCTTTCGTCATAGTTGTTTCATCATTCAATTCGGCTCGCAGGAGGCACAAATCATCGCCAACCAAATATCAGCGCGCCGGCGCAATCAGGCGAAAGATCTGCGCCCCATACTTCTTAACAATGCCGGCCCCAATGCCCTGCACAGCCAGCAACTCGGCTTCATTCCTCGGTGCGGTCGTAGCGATACTTAGCAGCGCTCGATCGCCAAAGATCCGAAATGCCGGAACCCTCCTGCGCTTGGCCTCACTCAAGCGCCATGCGCGCAACGCTTGCTCTATGCGATGCTGATCAGACCCTGACACGGACGCTGCCCTTTCTTTCGTCCCGGATTGCGTTCGAGCGGCGGCTGCTCGAGACCCCTTCGATTTCCGCGGACTTCTTCAAGAGCTTGCGTTTGGAAACTGGGCGTGCGCGCATCCTTCATGACAAAGAGCACCGGCGTGGTCTCATTGGTCGCTCGTCCGGCCGGAGTGAGGCTGACGGTGCGGTAGGGAATCTGTTTGCCTTCCTTTTCGAAGACGGCATCCGCAAAGCTCAAAAGTTCTGCCCGGGCCATTGCCCCCAGAATCTCCTCGAAGTTGTCTCGGCTGATTTCGTTTCCCGGGTATAGCTCCGCATACAGCTTGCCCGTCGATCGGGTGCGGATCGATCGCATCGCGCTCAACACTCGATAGAGAGCCGCTCGCTCAACCTCCGTTGCGGTTCGAAATCTCTGGGCAACGCACTTCGCCGGAGCACAGAAATCGCACGCACCACAGCTGGTAGCGCGGTCCGAAATATCACCAAAGTGCCGGACCAGCGACGTCATGCGGCACTGATTGCTTTCCGCAAAGCGAATCATCTGATCGATCTGCGCCCGCTTTTGCTCCCCCTGGGTGATATAGGAAGGTCGCCACGATCCCTCTCCCTGGCTCACATTCTCCGCGAAGTCCAGCACCGCACCTTTATGGATCCAAAGCTTCTCGATGATCTTGTCGAAGAGTTCTTCCTCGATGGCCAGGGTTTTGCGCAGCCTTTCCTTAGGTTGAGGCTCTGCCCGAAGACTGGCAAACACTCGATCCATCAACGCAATGTCCGGGTAATCCCGGCTGAAGAAAAAGTCGTGGGTATGCCGGTCGCCGTAGGAATGCATGAGAATGGCGCGACTCGGATTTCCGTCGCGTCCGGCGCGGCCGATTTCCTGGTAGTACCCTTCCACACTGCCCGGCAACGCGGTGTGGATCACGGTTCGAACATCCGGCTTATCGATTCCCATCCCGAAGGCTATGGTTGCCACCATGACATCGAGCTTCCCTGCCATGAATCCTTCCTGGACTCGCTGCCGCCGCTCGGCATCGAGCCCGGCATGGTAGCTGGCTACTTTGAACTCGCCTGCCCATTCTTCCGCCAAACTCTCCGCCTGCTTGCGGGTCGGAGCGTACACGATCGCCGGCCGGTGTTTGGCTTCGATCAATATCTCCCGCGCCAGCGAAGGGCGCTGGGATGGCAGAGCCTCCACAATCTCGATACCGATGTTTTCGCGGCGAAAACCGTGGATGAAGTGCGTGGGTTCGATGAGTCCGAGCTGAGTGGCAATGTCTCTCTGCACCATAGGCGTCGCCGTGGCTGTCAGTGCCAGCACCGGGGCCGGGCGAAGGAGGGGCAGATACTGGCCAAGCATTCGATAGTCAGGGCGAAAATCGTGTCCCCATTGCGATATACAGTGCGCCTCGTCGATCGCGATCAGCGATGGTTTGCGCTTGGCTAACATTTCGGGGAAGCCCGCCACTCGAAGTCGTTCTGGTGCAATGAACAGGAACTGCAGCTTGCCGCTCAAATACTCGGCACAGACACGGCGGGATGTTTCACGATCGCGGCCCGAATGGATGCACTCGACGGCGAATCCTCGCTCCTTGAGTTTATGAACCTGATCGTCCATCAAGGCGATGAGTGGACTGATCACGAGAGTGGTTCCACCCCGTGCCAATCCCGGCAACTGGTAGCAAAGCGACTTGCCCGACCCTGTCGGCATCACGAGCAGTGCGTCTTTTCCCGCCGTGACCTCGTTGCAGACGGCTTCCTGGTTGGGCCGGAACTGTGGAGAAGCCGAACGCGTTCTCGCAGAAGCTCGGTGAGCGTGGTGAAGTTTGAGAACGTTCTTTGCGCTGGCGAGATCGGGAGAATCGGAACTTTTGGGTGAGTCAGAGAACGGTTGCTCGTTGAACGGGCCTTGTCTGGCCAACCTTGCCGACCACGGAGCGGACGTATTGACTGATGCCATCGAGAAACGGTTCCAGCCGGGATTGGCCGTGCTGAATCTTCTTGAGAAATGCCTCCCACTGGCCGGTCATCGCGGGACTCTTCACCTCGGGATGAACCACCTCAATGAGATGGATGCCCTTTTCCGTTGCCTCCAGGTTCTTCCCCGCACGGACGATGAAGCCTCGCTTCAGCAACACTTCGATAATGGCGGCCCGCGTCGCGGGCGTGCCCAGGCCCGTCTCCTTCATCGCTTCGGATAGTTCTCTCTCATCCAGGCTTTGGCCCGCCGTCTGCATCGCTGTCAGGAGTGTGCCCTCGGTGAATCGTTTCGGCGGCCGGGTCTTCTTCTTCTTGGCTTCAATATCAATGACGTCCTGGAGCTGCCCCTTGGCGAGCGTTACCGGAAGGACCTGCTCGGGAGCTTCCTCGGCACCGCCTTTCGTATCTCGTCGTCGCCCTTCCGCCCCGATATCGAGGACCTTCCAGCCCATCTGTTGCACAAGGGTTCCCGTGGTCCGATAGCGGTCCACAATCTCTCCATTCGTGATCGCCGTTATCACGGTCGTCACCGCCTGGAGGTAATCGTCATGCCACATCATGAGGAAACGCCGGCAGATGAGGTCGTAAATCTTGCGCTCGTCCTCGGCAAGGTGGGCCTTCTCAGGAGAAACCGCTGTGGGGATGATGGCGTGGTGGTCGCTCACCTTGCTGTCGTCTACATACCGCTTGCTCAAGGGCCGCTCCCCCGTACCGGCAGCCAGTTGCAGCTTATAGCCCGTCGAAATCGCAGCGACAATCCCTGGAACTGTAGCGGCAACGTCGGCGGAAAGATGGCGGCTATCGGTCCTCGGATAGCTGATCAGTTTATGCCGCTCATAGAGAGCCTGGGCGAGGTCAAGGGTCTGCTGGGCGCTAAAGCCGAACAGGCGATTGGCATGCCGCTGAAGTTCCGTAAGGTCGTAAAGCAGGGGCGGCTGCATCCGCTTCGTCTCGGAAGAGAGCGACTCGATCGCCGCTTCCCCGGTACGACCGCGCAGGACGATCTGGTTGGCTTCCTCGCCATCGGCAGGCAATCGGGATGCGTTTGCCGGAGCATCCTTGTCGTTGCCCGACTTTGCTTCGGGACGGAACCAGGTTCCCTGATAGCTTTCCTTGTCTGGATTCTCCCGTCCCTGGAATGTGGCAACGACCTCGATGTAGTCCTCGGGGACGAAGCTCCGGAGAGCAATTTCCCGATCGACGATCATGGCCAGGGTCGGGCGTCTGCACCCGCCCGACCGAGAGCTCCTCATTGTAGACAATCGAATAGGCACGCGACAGATTCATGCCGACAAGCCAATCGGCTCTGCTCCGGCCGCTGGCGGCGTCCGCCAATCGATCGTACTCGCTCCCTGGACGAAGCTTGTCGAACCCGTTGCGGATGGCGTCCGGAGTCAACGAGGAAATCCAGAGCCGGCTGACAGGCTTTCTGCACCCGGCCGCCTCATAGATGTAGCGGAAGATCAGTTCTCCCTCTCGCCCGGCGTCTGTCGCACAGACGATCCGCGACACCCGGCCGGACGTCAGGATCTTTCGCACCACTTCGAACTGGTCTTTGGTTTTCTCGTAGACAACCAGTGGCCACTCGATGGGCAGGATCGGCAGCTGATCGAAGCGCCATTGCCGCCATTCAGGCTTGATCTCGTGAGGTTGAGCCAGGGAAACCAGGTGCCCGATCGCCCAGGTGACGACGTAGCCGTTCCCCTGGAGATAGCCTTTGCCTCGCTTGTCGGCTCCGAGGACACGGGCAATGTCTTGCGCGACTGAAGGCTTTTCGGCAAGGATCGCAATGGTTCTGGATTCGCTTGCTTCCATCGGTAGACTCAGTCTACAGCGGCCCTCTGTTTCGATTGCCTCCACACTGAAACCGCACGTCCTGCGGAACCTCGATGGTCACCCCGGATCTGCCAATTTGGATAATCAAAGACGTGAATGTTTACCGGGCGCGGTGTATTTGCCAAATGGGTCCGGAAAGTCGGAATGAATTCGATTTCGGAGGTCTGCCGCTGGTGCGAAACGGGCATGGGCCGGTAAACTTTCCCTGTCCTCATGCGCCCGTCGCGACTCCCGCCTTCGACGAGATAACGATATCCATGACCACGGAACAAGAACTCCGCCAGAAGTTGCGCAAGATTTCCGCGCTGTTCGAGGGAGCCACCACCGCAGGAGAGCGTGACGCCGCGGCGGCGGCAATCGACCGGGTCCGGAAAGCACTTGCTGCCGCAGAGCAGATCGAAAAGCCGGTAGAAACCTACTTCAAGCTCGTCGATCAGTGGAACCGGCGCCTTTTCACCGCTCTGTGCCGCCGTTACGGGCTTAAACCCTATCGATACCCGCGCCAGCACCGCACCACGGTTGTACTTCGGGCGCCCAAGTCGTTCATCGACAAGACACTCTGGCCCGAATACCTTGAGATTGAGAAGGCATTGCATGAATACCTGAATGAGGCGACGGAACGAATCATTCGAGAAGAGGTCTTTGGCAATTCCGATGAGGCGGAAGAGAGAGCAGGATGAATCCACGGGCTTTGAGGTTTCCTGATTAACTTCTGATCAGGGTTCCCAGCATCCTTTCATCCCCTTGGTCATGCAACTCGCAGGTGATTACCTCGGTAGACCTCGACTCCCGGGACAGGAATACCGCTTTGAACCGACTGCTTGATGGCTTCGTTGCTGGGTACGGTTTCGCGGATCGACGCAATCAACATATGCTTCATCTCACATGGAACGGCGGCAACGACCTTTTCCCAAAGTTGCCCGTCGAAGATTGCCTCTACTTTCCTAAGGTGCATGGGTACTTGCGATTCGTCGGTGAACCGTACGGAGTCCTGGCCGTTCTTTTGAATCCGCAGTGTAAATTCCCTGCCTTCGATCTTCTTCAGTTCGCGGCTCATGAGAAAGTAGAGAACCATGTTTTTGGTCTGAGTAACCTTTCGATCACAACTGCGAGCACGATCCTGAAGCCGGCTTGCCTCGCTCCGGCAGTATTGAACGCGGGCTTCCATCATGCGCAGGAAGCGACCGATGCGGTCCGTCTTCTCGCCGTGGGCCTCGCAGAATGCCTGGAAGCGGTCGATCAGTTCCGGTGAGGCTTCGCCGAGAGTCTCGATCTCCTCCTCGATATGATCGAGGAGATCGTCAAGCTCGCGGTCAATTTCAAATAGTGAGTATTCCTGGGCAATTGATGCCACAATACCTCCTTCAATCCGACATCATGTGTCGTTCAATCGTGTGTAGATCCCTTCTTGCCGTTGCACCACCTCCGATGAGCCGAACATCCGTGGAGGATTAAGATTTGAAGTGACATGCAAACTCTTCTCGGGGGCGGTGCCTTACTTCTCGTTCTGATCACAACGGCTCTCCTTCATGCGCAGAACTCGTCGGAGATCGATCCGATGCTTGGCGCAGATAAGGGTGGCAATGTTTTCGTGGGGCCAACACTCCCCTTCGGAATGGCGAAGCCTGGACCGGACTACGGAGATAATGAAGGCAATGCCGGGTGGGAGGCGAGCGGCGCCCTGAACGGCTTCTCGCAGTTGCACGTTTCGGGCACAGGCGGAGGGCCGAAGTATGGCAACATCCTGGTGCAACCAATGATGGGCAAAGCCGATCCTGCACACAGCTCTGCACCACGCGAAGATGAGCATGCCGAAGTCGGATACTACTCAGTAAAACTGGGCGGATCGGGCATCCGTGCAGAGGTTACAACGGCGCGCCGGACGCCGGTCTATCGATTCACCTACCCCACAACCGGCGAGCGAACGCTATTGGTGGATATAGGACACCTGCTCATGCGGAGGCATGACTCCCCACACCATTATCCCGAAAGCCAGGTGGTCTACTCGGCCGACGTGCAAGTACTCTCGCCGACCGAGGTTGCCGGTATGCAGGCATCCGTCATGGGATGGAATATCCAAACCACGCCTATGAAAGTCTACTTTTATCTCGTGACAGATACGCCTGCAGTCTCAACCGGAACGTGGGAAGACGGCAAGAGTGTCGAGCCAGACACAAAAACCGCCCGCTACAGGATGCCGTTCACGATGAGCACGCTGCCCAATCCCCCACCGGTCGTGAGCACCGGAGCATATCTGACCTTCGCTGCCGGGGAAAAGCCGGTGATGGTAAAAGTTGGGATGTCGTTCGTTTCGATCGAACAGGCGAAGAAGAACGCGATGATTGAGGTTGCCAGTTTCGACTTCGAGGGCGCCCGCAAAGCTGTTGTCAAGGCGTGGGACGAAGCGTTCGCGACGGTGAAGATCGAAGGAGGCACTCCAGGTGAACGCCAGCAGTTTGCCACCGGTCTTTACCACTCCATGCTGATGCCGGTGGACCGGACGGGCGAGAATCCACTGTGGCAAAGCGAGGCGCCATACTATGACGATTTCTACTGCATTTGGGATACGTTCCGATCATCCACTCCCTTACTGACGCTGCTCCATCCGGAGCGGGTTACCGCCATCCTGCAGGCGCTGCTGGACATTCAAGATCATGACCATTTCTTCGTTGATGGGCGATCTGGCAACTTCGCAGGTAGAACCCAGGGCGGGTCGGATGCGGAGATGATGTTTACCGACGCCTTTCTGAAGCACCTTCCAGGACTGGACTGGGCGCGAGTCTATCGGGCAATCGTTCATGATGCCGATACGGAGTCCAGCGATCCCATACGCTATGGCCGAGGCGATATGGACGAGTGGGAACGTCTGGGATACTTGTCAATCGAACACTCCGATCCAGCCGGAGGGCCGGATCGGCCCGGATCGCGTTCTATGGAGTGTGCCGCAAACGACTATGCCGTCGCATTGCTGGCGAAGGGGATGGGGCACGAGGCCGATGCTAGGAAGTTCATGGCCCGCGCTGAGAACTGGAAGAAGCTGTGGGACGCTGACGCTGTCGACCACACAGAGCAAGGTGATGTGAGAGGCTTCATTTGGGTGCGTCACAATGATGGACGCTGGAAGGAGAACTTTAATCCTCATCTGGTCGGCACATGGTACCAGGACAACTTTTACGAGGGCACGACCTGGACCTACTCTCTTTACGTTCCACAAGACGTTGGTGGCCTCATCCAGATTGCTGGCGGAGTATCTGAGTTCAAGAAACGCCTCGATCTCTTCTTTGCTCCTGGCGCTGCTGAGCGCTACCGTTACGACGTGGGAAACGAGCCCGGTTTTCTTGCGCCGTATCTTTACAACTGGGTTGGTGACCAGAGCAGTACAGCAAAAACCATCCACGCTATCCTCCCCGCGAGCTATCACACCGGTTCGGACGGCCTGCCGGGGAATGACGATTCGGGTGCAATGGGCTCCTTCCTGGTTTTTAACCAGATGGGCTTTTTCCCGGTTGCAGCACAGAACGTCTATCTGATCGGCTCGCCGACTTTTCCCAGATCCTCAATTAATCTGGGCAATGGAAGGACGTTTTCTATCGTCGCAGAGAACTGTTCGCCAACAAATGTTTACATCGCAAAAGCAATGTGGAATGGTAAGCCATATGAACGCTCATGGTTTACGCATGATCAATTGATGGCGGGCGGCGAACTAAGGCTCACAATGACGGACAAGCCTGCGCACTGGGACACAGGGCCCCCGCCTCCTTCGATGTCAGACAGATAGGGGGAGATAGACCTACGGTTCATATGTGGCCAAAGCACGACGGAGTTTAGGACAACCAGGTTGTTCAGACATTTGGCCCTACGATCGAGCACCACGTATTAACTGCCCGACCAAATTATCACGAGAGGTCTTATGACAAAGAAGGCAACCACTCAGCAGCCACGGCGGGAGTTTCTCAAGCTGGCCGCGTTTACCGGTGCGGCAGCGCTCACGGGAGAGGGACCGGCAGCCCCAGCGGAACAAACCGCCACCCCACAAGCAGCGGACGCATGAGCCTATTGCAAGTTATTTATGGGACATCACACTAGCGGATAACCGGCCGCCGTCGACAAGGGACCGATCGGTCCTGAGAAGCGTTAGCTGTGTCCTGCAAAATCGCCCTGATTCCTTCCGGAAAACTGGTGACAACCCGACTTGCGGGTACTAATCCGGTCTCGCGAGGTCAAATGTGAAACATGTGAATTACTCTCGATGGTTTGATTAGGGGGCATTTCGCTGACACACATTGTCCCGATCTCCTCACCTTGGTTATTCAATCCTGAGTGCAGTCATCGGATCCACCCGGGTTGCCCTCAGCGCAGGCACCCAGACCGAGACGAGGGCCACCAGGCATAGCAAGAGCGGCGTTGCGATGAGAGAAATGGGGTCGAGAGGCCTTACTCCGAAGAGGAAACCGGCAAGGAAGCGGGTGAGCCACAAGGCGCCGCCGGCTCCGATGAGCACGCCAATGAGCGTGAGCATCATTCCCTGGCGGATCACCATGTTGCGCAGATTTGCGGCCTGGGCGCCAAGCGCCATGCGGACGCCGAGTTCCTGCGTGCGCTGCTGAACCGAGTAAGACATCACGCCGTACACGCCGATGGCAGCCATGAGTAGCCCGGCAAACCCGAAGACTGTCAGAAGCAGCATATTCAATCGCTGCCGCGCAATATTCGCCGCTTCGAGTTCTTCCATGGTGCGGATGTGCGCAACGGGAAGGCCTCCGCTTGCCTCGCGCAGAGCTGTGGATATGGAAGTGGTTAACGTGCGGGGGTCCACCTGGCTGCGAACGAACCACCACATAGGAGCAACCTTTGAATTCAGCGCCGTCTCCAGGTCCGGCATCTGCGCCAGCGGGATGTACATCATGGGGGTCGGATCGGTGTTGGGGCCCCGATCGTGCGTGTTGCCCACAATCCCGATTACCTGACGCGAGCTCTCAGCGAAAGCCGGCCCGGCGCCTGCACCAATCAGGATTTGATCTTTAAGAGGATCGCCATTGGGCCAGAAGTGGCGCGCCATGGCCTCGTTGATCACGGCGACACCAGGCGCCGCGGCATTGTCCCGCTTCGTGAACGTGCGCCCGCGTAGCAATGGGATCTCGAGTGTGCTGAAGTACCCATAGGAAATCGAACAAAAGCCGGCTCCGCCCGAAGAGTTTGCAGCACCCTTGGGTCGGCCAACAACGTCAAAGCTCATGCCAAAGCCGTCTGCCATAGGCAGGCAATTGCTCACGCCCGCGTCGGTCACGCCGGGAACTCCATGCAGGCGATCGGTTCCTGCCTCGATAACCTGCGCCACTGGCGCCGTCGTCTGAAACCGGTCGCCACTCACCGACATCGACATGCTGATCACGTTGCGCATCGCAAAGCCCGGAGTGACGGCCTCGAGTTTCATAAACGTGCGAATCAGCAATGCGGCGCCGACCACGAGCACTACCGTCAGCGCCATCTCGGCGATCACAAGCACGGAACGAAGCTTGCCGCTTCGCACGCCGATGCTCGCATGACTTCCGTTTTCATTCAGCGCGGATGCGAGATTGACCCGGGACGCAGTAATAGCAGGAACGAGGCCGAAAATGATTCCGGTGAGGAGTGAAGCGCCCAGCGTAAACAGAAGAATATTGGAATCGAGAGTAATGCCGGCGCCGTGTTCGCCGATGCGCGGGATATCGCCGGGATTGATTCTGAGCAGCATGCGGACGCCGGCAAATCCCAGCCCGAGCCCGATGACACCGCCTGTCAGCGAAAGCGTAAGACTCTCCGCAAGGAGCTGCCGTATGATTTGACCGCGTCCGGCCCCGAGAGCTGCGCGCGTGGCAAACTCACGCTTCCGCGCGGCGGCCTTGGCGAGCAGTAAATTTGCCACATTGGCGCAAGCGATCAGGAGGACACATGCAACAGCTCCCCACAGAACCAGGAGCCGGGAACCGGTATTGCCAATCATCTCTTCCTGGAGAGATGTAACGCCGAAGCTGCCGCCGGGCGGAAGCGAGTCTTCGCCATACAACCTGCGAAACTCGTCTGCAACCAGCCGCATTTGTGCGTTGGCCTGGGGAATAGTCACGCCCGGCTTCAGGCGTGCCGCCGCGGTGAAGAAAAACACCATGTCCTTGGAATTCAGATCGAATTGAAAGGGAACCCAAAGATCGGCCGGCGTGTCGGTCACAAATCCAGGACCTATCACTCCTACGACAACGAAAGGTTGGCCATCGATCTGAATGGTCGATCCCACAATGTTCGGATTTGCACCATACCGGCTCTTCCAGAGGCCATAACCCAACACCGTCACGTGACCGCCATGGGGGCTATCTTCCGCGGCCGTAAACGTGCGTCCGGCGATAACAGGTGCGCCCAACATGGCGAAATAGTCTGCAGAGACGTGAATGCCCTGCACCTGCTGGGGGTGATCAGTTCCGGTGAGATTCAGGCCCGCTCCGCCAAAATCGATTGCGGCAACCTGCTGGAAGACGCTGGTCTGCTGACGCCACAGACTAAACCTCGGTATGCTGGCTCCGGGGAATGAGCCTTGCGAACCCGTATTCGTCAGCGAGACCAGTTCCTCGGGATGCGGATACGTCAGCGGCTTCAGCAGAACCGCATCAATCACCGAAAAGACCGCCGTGTTCACGCCAATCCCAACCGCAATCACCAGAACCGCAATGAGAGTGACGCCGGGGGTTTTCCCGAGCGCCCGCACGGCAAACGCAACGTCCCGCTTCAGATCTTCGATCCAGGGCAGCGAACGATAACGCCACTCCCGCTCGCGCACTGAGCGTGGATTTCCGAAACGAAGATGTGCTTGCCGGCGGGCTTCCTGTGGGGAAAGTCCATGCGAGCGATTGGCCTCCTCCTCATGCGCGAGGTGCGATTCGATTTCCTCAGCAAAGTCCTGGTCCTTCTTCTCTCTGTCTTTGAAGCGGTCCAAACTCATCTTCGTGTCCCTCCCGCCTATTCGAACGATTCTCCAAGAATGAGGCCGATGGCGCGCGTCATCCTCCGCCATCTACCCGCCGCGGCGTTCAATTCCTTGCGCCCTGTGCTTGTGAGCCGGTAAAATTTCGCCTTGCGATTGTTGTCGCTTATGCCCCACTCCGAGAAAACCCATCCTCGGTCCTCCAGACGATGCAGCGCCGGATAAAGCGAACCCTGCTCCACTTCCAGCGCGTTTTCCGAGGTTTGCTCAATCATGTGCGCGATGGTATGTCCGTGTGCCGGTCCGCGAACCAGCGTTCGCAGGATCAGCATGTCCAGTGTTCCCTGTAAGACGTCTCCGGCTTCCGGCGGTCTCTTCATGACCATGAGTGTCCGTCTCCACTCGAATGCCTATGGGTATCCTTTATACACCACTCGAATGACTATGGGAAGGCATCAAGTGACCAAACGGGAAAATGGGAGGTTCAGCAACCGAATCCGATCGCTTGTGAGATGGCCGCTCATCGAAAGCGGCTTCTACTCCCTCGAATGGATCAGTACCGACAAAACGCCGCAGGCTTCAGGAATAGTCCAGGCTCGTTACACAATCCAGTAGGCTGATCCGGCATCAGCCTACCCGGGCCGCGGATTGCGAGTTTCGCGATGTCGTATCTCGACCGCTGTGCAAAAGGTGTGCCGGAAAGTGGAGGGCAACTCAGACGGAAAGCGGCCAGCGATTTCGCCGTGCCCTTCTGCGCTTCCTCCATTGTCCGAGAAAATCTGAAAGGGCGACTCAGGCTGCCTCCATCGAAACAACCTGCCCAAATGGCGCCCTCCGATTCTCGGTCGAAGCCCAGATCACCGGATACGGCGGCGCTTCGCTCGGAAACGTGCCGCAAAGATCAGTGAGGAACACGAGCGTCCGCGGGACAATGCCACGCTCACGGAGCCAGTCGAAGCATGGCCGAAAGTCCGTGCCCCCGCCGCCAAGCGGCACCAGCGAAATCGGCTCGCCGGCCTGATACGTCTCGACCTTCTGAACTGCGGCGTCAAAGTAGAGCACATGCACGAGCCGCGGGCGCTGTCCTGCCAGGATCGACCGAATCTCCTCCTCGAAGAGCCCAAGCTGCCGGGCGCTGACCGACCCGGAACAGTCAACCGCGACAGCAATCTCCCCCACTCCTTCCGACGTGATCCCCGGCAGATACAAACCGGACCAGACATGCCGCCGGTTGGGGCGCATCCAGCTGTAGTCGGCGGGAGTGGTCTCGGACCACGCCCGCCGGAGAAGCTCGCGCCAGTCCACTCTGGCGGACTGCGCTGCTTCAAGGGTTCGCACAGCGCCTCCGGGCAGCTTGCCGGCCAGCTTCGCCACGCTCTCTGCCTGCTCGACGGCGATCTGCCATTCACGAGCCTGCTCGGAAACTGACGGCCCGTCTTCTTCCACCGGCGCCGGGGCATCGAGCACCTGCCCCACTCCGCCCGGAGTCGAAGGCGCCTGAGGCTCGTCTGCAATATCATCACTCTGAGGCGCCATCGTCTTCCGTTGCGCCTGATCCACCTCCCGGCTTGCTCTCCGCCTGTTCAGACGAACCCTCCTGATTTTTCTCCTCCTCGATCAGGTTGTAGATGCGCTCCGCGCTCATGCCACGAAACCGGTCATCGATGAGAACGTCTTTGGGTAGCGTGAGACCGGCATCGAGCAGCATGGGATTGATGGCATAGTCGCAGGCCATATTCCATCGCGCCTGGTTCCGGTCGCCCCGGCGCGTGTGGTGCTGCAATGCGGGATGCATGACCTCGTGGGCCAGAACGCCTGCCAGTTCCGCAGCGTTAAGTGTCTCAACAAACTCCGGGTTGTAGAACAGAGAAATGCCGTCGGTGGCCATCGTTGCGACCAAGCGCGAAGCCTTTGCCCCAAGCCGAAACAAGAGCGTTCCAAAGAACGGATGATCAAGCAGCAGCGTGGTCCGGGACTTCTGAATGCGAATCCCGCTCGGAATTTGGTGGTGGTTCATGACGCTGGAGCCTCCATGTAGGCTGACATGTGCTTGAAGATGTCTTCATCGCTGATGGAATTCACCGGTGACATTGCTTCCTGAACTCTGCTCGCGTTCGCGCAGGACCGCATCCATCTCCGTCAGGATTTGGGCTGCATCGTTCGCGGTCGCCACGCGCAGGATCTCGTTCTTTTTGAGATCGCGCGCCGTGAATCCGCACAGGCGATCCTTGATTTCTTGAGCGAAGCGGTTCAGTTCTTCGTCCTGGTTCACGTTGAGGCGCGGCAGTAAGTCCACCAGTTCGAAGACGTTCGTCACCAGCGAGGCATGGAAGCGCGACTCCGGCTCCTTCAGCCGCTCCACCATGTGCGTGACGACATCCTTCAACCGCACCCAGAGGTCTTCGGTCCCGCGTTGGAGCGACTGCCGCACGTTCTCGTCGATCTCGCGCGCAACCCGCGCCTGTTCTTCCTCGGAAAGAGTCACCCGGAAGTCCTCTCCGCTCGGAATGGGCAGGACCTCGATCCTGACGCCAAACTTGTTCCGTAGTTTCTCCGCCGAGGGATAGTCTTCTTCGCGGAAGAGTCCGTTCAGTTCGGGCCTGACCTGCTCGATGTAACTGGGGTAAACGGCCAGGAACTCTTCGACCTGCTGCGTAAAGGCTTGTTCGAACTCCCGCATCTTCGTGGTCAACTCGAAATAGAAGTGGGCGGGCAGTAGCCGATAGCCCTCGTCAGACCAGGGCAGCGTGATCTTGTAGAAATATTGACGAATCTGCCCGGAGAGCGACCGAAGCGACTCGAGCTTCTCCGCTTCGCGCGAGCAGCTGCTTGTTGTAGCGGCCGGCGCCTTCGTGGGCTCCGTGTTGTTGCGCGACATCGCGGCTGACTTTGCGGTCGTGTTTTACCGCCGTCCAGATGCTGATGTGGACCGCGGCCAGCATGGCTCGTTCCGTGATCATTGCAGGACCTCCGCATGTTCCACTCCGAAGCGAACGAATTCCGGCGTGTGGGTAATGGCTCGATCGCGCGCGGCGGCGTCGCGCACGGCAAGGACTCGCATCTCTGTCGGCATCCGGTCGAGATACCGCATGCCTTTTGCGATCGAGTGGTCGGTCAGAGCCCGGCCAAGAGCCGTCGCAATAGCGATCCGGGCCGAGGGCTCATCCGGCAAAGGCGCCGTGTCCGGATTGAGGAGAATTTCGTCGATCGAAGGCAGCTGCCGGAACAGGCGCAGGAAGGCGACCAGTTCGGTCGTTGCCGCCAGGCCGATGGTCCCTTCGAGCAGCTTGGCTTCGATCTCCGTCGCTCCGGCAAAGAAGCCGCTGTTGCTGGCGGCGCGCGAATCCGGTCAGAACGTTCGAAGCCATCTCCCAGGATCGCGGCGTGGGCCACGCGTTTACGTCGGACTGCGCATCGGCATCGTGCAGGAGGGCCGGCTTGAAGCGCAGGAAGGCGATGATCTCCGGCCGGATTCTGGCCTTCACCGCCCATTTGCACCAGTCCATGAAGTCCGGTTCGAGATCGAGATGGACGAAACGGTTCCGGAGAGGCCGCGGCATCGAGAAGTGCACTCCGCGGTCGGAGGCCGGATTTCCGGCGGCGATGACCACCCAGCCCATCGGGCAGTTGGTACTCGCCCAGCTTTCTGTCGAGGACCAGCTGATAGCAGCCGGCCTGGGTCATCTGCGGCGCAGAGGTCAATTCATCGAGAAAGAGAATGCCCTCTCCATCGACAGGCAGGAACCTGGGCGGAACCCATTCAGCGCGGTCCGCCGAAATGCGCGGAAGGCCGCGCAGATCGACTGGATCGAGTTGCACCGCACGGATGTCGAGAAACTGCCACTTGAGATCGGCCGCGACCTGGGCAACGATCTGTGATTTGCCGACGCCGCACGCGCCCCATATGTGCAGCGGCACACGTTCGCATATCAGCGCATGAAGCGCCTCGTAGAGTTCGGATGGTTTCATGGAAAGTGTCCTTTTCGATGACGAACAGATTCACGGTCGTTACCGCAAGCTGCGGTCGGCGCTGTCCGGCTGCATCGCTCATGTTGCCGACGAGGACACAGCAACTGGTATTCTGAAGGTACTCATCAGCGAGGAGATAGTAGAACGATGATCAAGGGAAAGCGACAGAGCGAGCGCAAGAGCAACGGCAGTCTTATCAGGGACCTTGATGCGGCCATTGCCCTGCTCAGTCGCGCCCGTGCACTGGCTTCATCCAATGACACGAGCACAAAAGCCGTAAAGCCCACTTCAACAGACAAGACTGCCAAACGGAGATTGAGCACCGAGGCCCGTGAAGCTATCGCGGCCGCACAGCGGAAGCGCTGGGCAAAAGTCAGGCGCCAAAAGAAGCAGGCGCAACGGGCTGCGGTTGCAAAGTAAGAATCCCGGTCGCGACATGTCCGACACCGGATTGGGGTCAGCAATCGAAGGCTGCGACACCCAATGTGGCACAGCAGCATCTTGAACGCGCGCATCCAGTCGTTCTTCTCAAAGCCGGGAATGCACCACATCATGCACAGCGGCTCGATGGCCCGTGCGGCTGCGGCCGGACCCAAGCTCTTATTCAATCCGCCGTTTGCGAAAGTCCCGCTTCCGATGATCCCGCATCCTTGGCCACGCGGAACGTGTTTCCGCCCTTGGTCAGAAAATAGAGTGACACCACGACCAGCGCCAATCCGCCTCCGCCCAGGGCTTTTGCAACGCCAAGCCACGGAATCAACTTGCCGAACAGCAGTGCTCCCACCGGCATTCCTGCGCGAAACGCCAGGTTGTAAACGCTCATCACGCGGCCGCGCATCTCGTCCGTGGCCAGCAGTTGCGCCAGCGAAAGCATGAACGACGCCGACGCCATCACCGCCGCTCCGGCCAGAAACATCAGCACACACGAAAGCGGCAGCCACCGCGACATCGCAAACCCGGCCGTCGCAAAGCCCAACAGAATCAGGATCAGCAGCGTCAAGCGGCCTTGTCCCTTCAGTTTCTCCAGTGCCGCCACGCCCAGCGCCCCGGCGATCGATCCCGCTCCCGAGTACACCAGCAGCAGCGTGTAGGTCTCCGGCCCGCGGTGAAAGACGTTGCGCACGAACACCGGCAAAAAGCCATTCATCGAGAACCCGAACAGCGCCGTGCAAAATGCAAGCACCACCAGCGCGCTCATCCCGTCCCGCTGCTGGATGAATCTCAGACCTTCTTTTAGGCTGGAAAGAACTGACGCGCTCGACTTCGAGGGAACAAACTTCACCGTTATTGCGAACAGAGAAGCGATCACCGCTACAAACGAGAGCCCGTTCAGGAGAAAGCACCACGTCGCCCCGAACGTCGTGTAAGCCAGCCCCCCGATAATCGGCCCCAACACCCGCGCCAGGTTGAACTGGATCGAATTCATCGCAATCGCATTCGACAGATCGTCCGGCCCCACCAGCGCCGGCAACAGCGCCGAGTAGGCCGGCCCTCCAAACGATTGCCCCAACCCCACAATGAATGACAGCGTCAGAATGTGCCACACCTGCACCACGTGCGTCGCAAACAGCGTGGCCAGCAAAAAAGCGCACGTCATCTGGATATACTGCGAAATCAGCAGCATTTTGCGCCGGTCCAGCCGGTCCGCAAACACCCCGCCGAACAGCGAGAACATCATGATCGGCAACTGGCCCAGAAACAGGTCCAGCCCCAGGTAGAACGGATTCTTAGTTAAGTCGTAGACCAGCCAGCTCTGCGCAAACTGCTGCACAAATGTGCCAATCGTCGAGGCGCAGGCCCCCATCCACATCAAGCGGAAGTCGCGATAGCGAAAAGCTCGAAAAGTGCGTGCGATAAAAGCAGGGGTTTTGGGCATCAGACGTGAAACTGCTCCGCTGTGCGACTCGTGAACCTATTCCAATCGTACAGTGATGGATGTCCCCCCACGCGCAAGGTCGCACTGCGATCAAACAGAAAGCGTCCTCAAGTCGTGGTCTCGAACTGCGTACCAGATTCAGTCCGGATACTCGTCCGTATTTTGCTCTGCATATTCTCGTTCGGCATTGATTTCGGCCCAGATCTCCTGGTCCTCATCGGAAAGATGGCGCCCCGTTGCTCGCTCGACTACTGGAGGATTCGCGGCAACGGGAATTGGCTCCGGCTCCTGCGCCACCTCGAACAAGCTTGGGGTCTTTGCCGGCTTGGGCTTCTGCTCGTCAGGCGCTTCCGCTGCGAGCGGCTTCGTCGGCAGTCATGTTGTTGATTACCCTCTTCTCAACCTGGCTCTTCGATTTGTTGCGTGCCTCGACCTGAGCGGTCTTCGCGGCGGCCGCCATGTCGGCTTTCGCCCTGTCCAGTGTGTTTTTGAGTTCCAGATGGCTCGAAACAAAATTCACCAGCGTGCCCGCGAGTTGTGAGTCGAGATCCTCGGCTGTTCCCGACAAGCTCACCGGAATTGTCAAAGCCGCGTTTTCACTGTCGCCGATCTTTTTTGGAACGACATTTACGCGGAACTGATCGTCTCCCAGGTGGGAGACCGTGAATAGCACCGAGCGGTGTCGCAAAAGTGGTGCAAGTTCCTTGAACATGACTGCTCCTGAGATGAATTCGTTGCATTGGTACTGGGTGGCACTTGGCGGCAGGTTTAGACACGCATCCTCTATGGGACTCGCTGCACGAAGCCATTAGTCAAGCACCGGCGTCCTTCGTGCGATCTCCTCGATCGCCTTTTCGTCGTTTTCTTCCAGAACTCCGGATCGACCGGAAGCGACGTCATCTGACCTGTGCCCACGTTGAGAAAACCACCATGGTGGCACAGCTTCCCATAGCGAAAAAGCCTGGCGATCATCGCGAGGGCGCTCATGGCGAGCATCTGATTGATGAATGGTGCCTGCCGTTCCAGCGCCTCGGCAGCCGAACAGCTGGGCAATGGATCCTCGCCGCCGGCTGAATCGACGATCTCGGGGTACAACTCACTGACAGTGCGAAGCCGGCCGGCTTTACGCCGGTTTCGCTGATTCAATGGCTGTCCGAGAACGAACTGACCGCTCGATGCATTGTTGCCGAGATCGAGCCAGTAGGTGACGGTCGAAGCCGATTTCGTTACTGCGCGTTCGATCACGTTACGCGCGGCTCGTGTGTCGACGCAGCCGATCACGACATCCGGCATGCGGTGTTGATCACCGTAAATGCTGCTGACACTGAAGCTGACTGGCTCCGCGCACCAGGAAGTGCCCCAGAACAGGTTGATTCGGTTGATAAGGACCGTCGCCTTGTTCTGGCCGATGTCGGACCAGGAGAAAGGCTGCCGGACGCAATTGGTGTCCGATACTGTGTCGCCATCCATCAGGGTTACTTCGAGCCCGTAGGGATGTCCCCATACGCGCATGGCCTGATGTAGATAGGGCAGACCCATCGCGATCGCGCTGCCGCTTCCGCCCGCGCCGACGACAAGCACCCGCACAGGTTTTCGGGCGACAAGGTGGCCAGGGAGAACATGCTCGATACGCATGGCTCGTTACCTCCCCTTAATGAACTCTGAGAGCGTTTGCGGCAATTGGATCAGGGATTCTGCTGGGAACGTCCGCCGCTTGCCCACGAGTTCACCCCACAGTGCGTCGTGGCCGCCCTCGTGCCGCGTCAAACGGCCGACATTGGCGTGGGTGAACGCGCTCTCGTAGAATCCCTTTTCCCATCCCTCAATCGATCCCACGGACGTGCTTTCGGGACATCGCATCGATCCGAGACATACCGATCCGTCGTCCGAGAGATTCCAGAAGGGAGCAACGGCCAGCTTTGTCTCTGCATTGGGCCGTTTGTTTTCGGCAAGTGCCCGGATGCTCAGACCGCCATGGATGACTTTCCAGACCAGTGGCGGCTGCGGGAAGAGCTTTCCGTTCAGCCTCTGCATCTTGCCTTCCGGGTTCTCAAAGAACATCTGCCGGCGGCGCCGTGGAGTCCACCAGGCGATCATGCGATCTGATTTTGCCAGGATGTTCTCGGACAGAACTTCTGCCGCGGCGCTGCCTCCCAGCGACTCAGCCAGATTTTCGACAAAGGCTGTCGTCAATGGCTGCGCAACTCCGAGAGCCGGTGGGCCCTGCTTCTGCGCAACGACCTCATGCCGCGTGATGAAACTTCGCCTGCCCTCGCGGTAGATCAGCAGTGCCTCACGCAGCTCGAAGCGATGCATCTGACCGATCTCGACCTCGACCTTCATCACTTTTCTCCAGCTCCTGAATTTCTTCGATCAGCAAGCACAACTCCAGATTTACGCTGACGAACCGCTCGACCGCGCGTATCGCTTTTGAGAATTCTTCCTGATCAGTCGGAGAGAAGACAGCGCACAGGGAAGGTTCCGACGAACCTTCGAGCATGTATTGGCTTTCTTCGTCGAAGCAGGCCGAGATGGCGTCGTGGTCTTCGAAGACAACCAGCAACGACGGCAGTGGAGCCTCGTCGTAATAGCCGCTGTATTCGCTCGGGTCCTGCGTATTCGAGGCCGTGCGCGCAAGCTTGGCGATGGTCAATACATGTTCGATCCATTTCTTGTGGCGCCCATTGCGGTGCCTTATGAGCATTCGCCGGTTGTTGAGTCTCCAGTGATCGGGGTGGTCCTTGAGCGTCTTTCGAATGCACTCCGGCAGCGCCCTTTCGACTTCAGGAAATTCGTACTGCCCACGAGATTCTTCATTCTCGGCCTCGGCGTATTCTTTCAGCCGCTCTTCATACTGTTCGGCATCGCTATAGTCGTAAATCCGCATCACGCGATAGAGCGATTGGATCAGCGTCCAGTAAAAGGCTGCGCCCAGTCCTATGGCCTCGCTTTCGAGCGATTCGAGAGCTGGCCCAATCTTGAGATATCCGCACCCGCCGCAGCTGATTGAAACTGCGAGCTTGCCGAATTCAAGCGGCTCGTCTGGCGCCGCGACATCGCTGACCTGCAAGTAATATTCGATATTGCGCGCCAGGAGATCGCCGTTTCCGGTGCCGATGCGGTTCATGATGGCAGACTTCGCAAAATTCACCTGCAATCCCGCCGCAATCGGCCCAGATTGCCGGAGTGCCAATCCCGGCCCGTACCAGTGCTGCGCAGAATTGATAGAGCAATTCGCCCCGGGCCTCATGGCTATAGGCAGCGGGCTGCCCTTCGAGCGAAGGGAGCGCCTGCACATACAGCGGAGCCAATGTTGCTAGAGGAGAGGGGGCAGAATCTCCGACGGAGCCGCCAGCGCTCTCGCCTCTTGCCGATAGCTTCGGCTGATAGCGTCGTTGAGGGCTTCTGTGAGCGCGAGAGTTTCTTTGCACTGGAGGTACCTCACCAGGAGTTCGTTTTGCTTGTCCGGAGGCACCGCTGCCTGCGCTTTGAGAGCTGCCTCAAGATCGGCTGGGGTCATTCGCCGGTCCGTCATCGCTAGCCTTTGGAACCGATGGCGCGGCTGAAGGAATAGCGCAAGGCTGTGCCGGTATCTTCGGGGCCCTCAAGCGTGGCGGTGGCGAGCTCGGGAAAACACGGGGTTAACATTTCGCGCACCTGCTCTACGGACATGCCGGGGGCGGGATCGGGGATGCGGGTTCCGTTATAGAAGAACTCGCGATGGAGGGTTTCGACTTTGAGGGAACTCATGTTTCGGTCCTCCTGTAGGTTGACGCAATCGCTGACATTCTTGACAGAATTCGTGACATAAATCGACGCAATTCATGACATAGACCGCCAGCAGCGCCGACCTATACCTTTCGCTGGGATAGAGGTTCTTTACTTTCGAGGTCTTGATTGACGCGCTCTTTAAACAACGCATAAGGTCGTTCACTTCTTTCAAAATCGTCCTTGTCGAGCCCGCGGGAGACGGCGAGCGAGGTGCCTGTGGTGTCGAGGGCTGGATGCCGGGGAAAAACGCAATAATTGACACATTAAAGTTGCGAGCCTACGCAGTCTCCCGCCCGCTAGCGACTACGACCGTGAGAGTCGCCGCGTGTGTTGATAACACACTCAACGAGAATCTGCAGCCGTAACGAAACTGCTGCTCTACCGATTCGAGACGCAAAGGGCGTTTGCCGTTACCGATCCCTGCTCGCCTGGATGACCATTAAGCGATCATGGTGTGGCGGGACCTTGGCACGAAATCCTATGGTGGCTCATTTAAGGCCAGGTTCACCGTAACTGTTACGCTAGGCAACTTCCGATTTGTGCACCACCCGCCCGGACTCGACACGGACTGCGATCCTTATCGGAAATAGCTCTAAGTTTCTCCTTGACATAAGCATCTCATACATGTTTAGTCTATGCCTGTAGCAGACAGGCCTATGGCAGACAATCCTTCTCGCGATCTATTCCCGGGCGCACTTGAAATGATGATTCTCGAGTCGCTGCGCCGCCAGCCCGCACACGGATATGCCCTCGTGCAGCACATCCAGCAGAGATCGAAGAACCTGCTTCAAGTGGAAGAGGGTTCGCTCTATCCGGCGCTCCAGCGACTACTCAAGGCCAAGCTGGTCAAGGCCGAGTGGGGCGTCTCTTCGACTAATCGCCGCGTGAGAACCTACCAGATTACGGCTTCAGGTCTTCGTCACCTTGAGGAGCAGATTTCCAGCTTTGAACGCATGTTCGAAGGGATTTCCCTCGTCCTCAAGCCGGGCAGCGCCACGACGAACTAAGCGAGCAAGCCAGGAGGAATCTCCAATGAGCTGGATGCCGAAGATCATTCGCCGTCGCGAACTATACGACGAACTCGCCGAAGAAATCCGTCTCCATATTGAAGAGCGCGCGGAGCAGTTGATGGGCGAAGGCATGAGCCGGGAGCAGGCGGAACGCGCAGCTCGCATGGCCTTCGGCAACCGAGCACTGCTGGAGGAGCGCTGCCGCGAAGTGTGGCATTGGCCCACGCTAGAATCCATCTGGGCCGACGTGCGCTTCTCTTTGCGCCAGCATCGGCGTTCTCCCGGATTTACCCTCGCGGCGGTATTGACGCTCGCGTTGGCGATTGGCGCAAACGCAGTGGTTTTCGGTTTGATTGAAGGACTGATTCTGCGCCCGCTGAATGTGCCCCAATCGGAGAGTCTCTATGGAACCCATTACGGGGAAAATGCAGGGTGGCAGTCGTATCCCAACTATGTCAATTTGCGCGATCGCAATCGCAGCTTCGAGGATCTCGCCGCTTTCAATTTCGCATTCGTTGGTTTGGACACCGGCAACGACCCCCAGGCCTCCGCGGGCTTCGCTACGACTGGGAATTATTTTGACGTGCTGAGAATTCATCCATATCTTGGCCGTTTCTTTCACGGTTCCGATGAGCATGGCCACAACAGCGCTCCGTATATCGTGCTCAATTACGCGTATTGGCACAGCCGTTTCCAGGACGATCGAGGCGTGGTGGGTCGTATCGTTTGGCTCGATCGGCATCCATTCACCGTCATCGGCGTCGCACCACCCGAGTTTCAAGGGACTCTGTTGTTTATTTCCCCCGATTTCTTTATGCCGATCGTCAACCAGGAGCAGCTGACCGGGGAGGCTCTCACGGTGCGGGGGAGCGACCATGGAGTTTTTGAGATCCTCGGACATCTCACGCCAGGAGTGACACCCACCCAGGCTACGGCCGATGTGAACGGTGTGGGCGCGTATCTTGAAAAGACCTATCCCAAAGAGTTTGGCCATGTCAATACGTCCCTCTCACAGGAAGGGCTTACTTCTTTCGGCCCTGCGGTGTGGGAGTTCGTCGCGGGACTGATGTTACTGTCCGGCTTGATCCTGCTGGCCGCATGCGCCAACTTGGGCAGCTTGTTTGCCGCACACGCTGCCGACCGTTCCCGTGAGATTGCTCTGCGATTAGCACTTGGTTCGACCCGTAAACGCATCCTGCGACAGTTATTCACGGAAGCCGTGCTGATTTCTCTCACCGGAGGCGTGCTGGGACTTCTGGGAAGCTTCGTACTGTTGCTCAGGCTGAGCACATGGCAGCTCATCTCCGGAGTTTCCATCCACCTGCCCGTAACTCCTGACGCCAAACTCTATGTGGTCGCATTCGTTTTGGCACTGGTGAGCGGATTCCTATTCGGGAGTGTTCCCGTGCGCCAGCTGCTCAGGACCAATCCGTACGAGATCGTGAAAGCGGGATCAGGCAGCATATTTGCGGGCAGGTTCGCCTGGCGAATGACGGTCCGCGATGTTCTTCTAGTGGTGCAGATTTCGATTTGTGCAGTTCTGGTGACGTCTTCGATGGTCGCCGTGCGTGGATTGATACGGTCGCTGCATAGCAGCTTTGGTTTTGAGCCTCGCAACACGATGCTCGCCGGCGTCAATCTGGCCATGGCAGGTTACAGCCTCGAGCGCGCGCCCGACCTGCAAAGGCGCATGATCGAAGCGATGGAGACGATCCCAGGTGTGGAGTCCTCAGGATTGGTCAACAATTACCCTCCACTGGTCTACACGGCTGGCAACAGGGCCAACATCTTCAAAGAAGAAACCAGCGATCTGAGGCCGGCGAATGCCGTTGCCAATCCGTACCGGTACGAGGTGTCTCCTGAATACTTCGCGGCGGCAGGCACAGCCGTGTTGGCCGGCAGGGATTTCTCCTGGGATGACGACAGGAATGCGCCTGTAGTTGCCCTGCTCAATCGGAATCTTGCCGTCAGGATGTTTGGCTCGGTCAACAATGCCATAGGTCGAATCTACAAATTGCATAACGGTGGACGAGTTGAGGTGGTGGGGGTTGTCGAAGACGGTAAATACCTAACCCTCACCGAAGATCAACAACCGGCGATGTTCCTCCCCTT
The DNA here is from genome assembly GCA_963798315.1 of uncultured Acidobacteriota bacterium. GTDB lineage: Bacteria > Acidobacteriota > Terriglobia > Terriglobales > Acidobacteriaceae > Telmatobacter. The sequence goes on from CAWCTA010000001.1 coordinate 48,548, forward strand.
CCTGCAATTCCCAATGACCGCGACCTACCTTGTCGTGCGTTCGCAGGGCGATCCGCAACACCTTGTCACGGCTATGCGCACCAAACTGCGCGAATTGGATGCGGGACTGCCCGCTGACATCCAGACGTGGAGCAAGCTGCTTGAGGTCGTTCAGTTTCCCGCGCGGGTGGCGACGATGGCTCTCGGCGCGCTGGGCATCATGGGCGCATTGCTTTCGATCACCGGCATCTTCGCGATGGCGGCCTACTCAGTTAGCAAGCGGTGGCGGGAGTTGGGAATTCGCATGGCCCTCGGCGCGCAGCGGAGAGAAGTGCTCCGGGCGGCAGTGGGACGGCCAATGAAACTTCTGGCCTTTGGTTCGGCAGCAGGCTTGATCCTCGGACTCCTGGCGACCCGGGTACTGGCTTACATCGTGTATCAGGCCACGCCCCGCGACCCAATCGTTCTGGCCGGCGTAGTGCTGGCGATGCTATTGCTCGGGCTTCTGGCTACGTGGATTCCAGCGCAGCGCGCACTTTCCATCGATCCTTTGATACTCCTGCGCGACGAATGAAGCCGCAACACCGAAAGCCACGGTAAAGACAAAAAGGAGACAGACGTTTGGACAATTCTTCATCTGAACAATGCGAATCAGGATGGAGCCCACGAATGTTGAAAGCGGCATGCATGCGGAGTTTCAAGTTCTTTCTGTCTTTTCTGCTGCTATCGGGCACCCTCGTGTGGTCGCAAGCTCAACCGACGAAGGAATCCACACCCTCGACCGGGGACTTTTATGTTGGTGGGGCGTACACCGGCAGCAACCCAGCCAGTTCTGCGTCGGCAGGATTTGGGGGTGGTGTAGACTTCCGCGTCTACAGATGGATTGAGGTCGAGGGAGATGTCAGCACGTTCTTCGCTACCAGCGGTTCGGTGAATCTGACGACGACGGTGGACTACCTGGCGGGGCCGCGGGTTTCGAAGCCGCTTTCTGGATCCAGACTTAGTCTATTTGCGGATTTTCTGGTGGGCGGCCAAACGTTTCACAACGGCAGCACGCAGCATACCTACTACTACGGGAACGGCAGCGGTCTTTCCTTCGCAGGGGATGGGGGACTGGACATACGAATGACGAGGCACTTGGCTCTGCGCGCGGAGGGAGGATTTATCTCCAGCCGATATGTAACTGCACCAACCACCACAACGAACAACCGCTGGCGGGCCGGGACTTTTTTTGTTTACCGGTTCTGAGGTGGGCAATGTTGCGGCAGAATTGATTCCCCTCAGAATCTTGCAACTAATCCGAGCAACAGTGCAAGAACCTGAGTAACTGCAATAGTCTCTGCCTTTTGCAGGCCACACCAAGATTACTCCCGGAATGTCGGCATTTCGAACGTTTTCGTGGACCTCCGGGCGGCTCTATGCGAATAGCCGGATCTGCGGAGATTGAAGAGCAGTCAAATTTCAGACCGGCGCAAAACGTTGGCTGAAAACGTTTAGGCAACCCACCCCAAATCAGATGAATCAAAGAAGAAACGCGCCGGTTTCGACCCAGGGGAGTGCTGTGTCCGCGTAGGCCTTTCCCAATTTTCCTGCGGCGCAGGATGGGCTCTTGAGGGTTACGCGCCGGCAGCTTATTGCTACATCTATCTCATTGATTGCAATAGCGGTTGCAGGAATTGGCTGGGCTCGGTTCCGCAGCGCCAGAGTCAATGACCGCGACCCGGATTCTCTGCTCAGCCAGGCGGACACGCTCTCATGGAACGACAACTGGATTAAGGCCGAGCCTCTGTACCACCATGCAGAACTTCTCTTTGCGCAGCAGCACAGGGCTTCCAAGGCACTCTATGCTCACGTGAGCCAGATCCCGCCGAATTCCGAATCTTCCAGCCTGACCGCCACGATCTTTCAGCTCACGAACGACCTGGCTCGGCCCGAAGCCGCGGACCCGGAAACCCGCCTTCGAATTCTGACGATCCGCGGGATGTTGGAGACCGATTACGACGCGGCATCTGCGCGGAGCACCTGGACGCAAGTCGCCGAACTCGCCCGTCGCCGCGGCCATCTCCAACTGGCGCTGCGCGCCACCGGCGAACAGGGCATCGCCGCATTCATCCTCGGAGATACAGCGACAGCGAAGAAAGATGTGCTGGAGGCGTGGACTTCCGCCAAGGTCTTGCATGATCCGGCTGCCAGCGTGCGGTACGCCAGCGTTTACGGCGACGGCCTGGTCGAGTTGCGACGGTACAAGGAGGCGCTGACTCCTCTCGACGAAGCCATAAAACTCGCGAAAGCAAATCCCGATCTCGCCTACCCGTCGATTGCAGTTAATTCGAAGATCGATGCGCTCCGCGGCCTCCGGCGCTACGACGAGGCATTGGCTCTTTCGGCCGATGCGCTGGCTCATCTGCCAAATGCTTCTCTGAAAGGTCACGAATTTCAGATTCTGATGTCCCGCGCCGAGGTCTATGAAGACCTCAATCAGTGGTCACAAGCGATTGCCGACTGCAACAGATCGCTCGCGGATGCTCGAATCCTCTCTTACTGGCGAGGCATTACTGAAGCAGGCGGCTTTCTCGCACTTGCGCATGAGCATCAAGGCCAGCTTCCTGAAGCACTGAAGGCCATCGATGAAGCCATCGACGCCAACACCCATATCCCGGACGAGCTCTATTTTGTGCCGAGAAATCTGGCGATCAAAGCGGAGATCACGCAGAAACTTGGCAATGCGAAGGAGTCGGACGAACTATACCGCAAGAGCGCGGCGCTCATTGATGCAATGCTTGCCCATGCCCCGACTCAAAACGTACAGCGCTACGTGCTCGCCCAGATGGGATACGTCTATTCCGGATTCTTTGCGTCCCTCTGCGCTCAGAAGAAATACGAAGATGCTTTTCGCGTGCTTGAGGAGGTTCGTGGACGCGTCGAAGCCGAGGGTTTGCAACATCACGGAACAATTCCTCCGCACGCCCCTACGCCAGAAGAGCTGAGACTGACCCGGTTGAACCTGGCCCTCATCGACACCGACGATCCCAAGCAGCGCGCGCAAATCACGGACGCTATCTACCACACTGAATTGCAATCTCGATAGTTCATCTCTCGAAGGGCAGACGGCAACGCGGCCCATCACCCTTGCCCAGCTCCAGCGCGACCTGAGTGACGACGACCTCGTTGTCGAATACGTCGTCGCTGAACCACATTCACAGGCGCTGGCAATAACGAAGACGACCGTGCGCCCATACACATTGCCTGGACAGGCGACGTTGGAGGCCGATGCCGACAAGTATCGGCATGAACTCCGCGCGCAGGGCGTCGATCCCGCTCTCGGTCAGAAACTGTTTAATGAATTGCTGGGCCCGGTCACTGAACTGCGCGAGAAGTCGCATCTGATTCTGATTCCAGATGGCTCGCTGCACTTGCTGCCGTTCTCGGCTCTGGTCGACAACGGGAAGTACCTTCTCCAAACGCACGAAGTAAGCGTCACGCCGTCCTCGACTGTTCTTCACATTCTGAAAGACGCGAGCCAGTGAGCATGAAGACCAATCGCTGCCGTATGTCGGAGTAGCTGCGTGGACTCAAACCGCCGATACCCGCAACTTCATCACGCGCGCAATCTCGGGGCCTGAACGCAGCGAGCTTACGCCGCTCCCGGACAGCAAGAGAGAAGTGCAGTCGATCGCCACAACGCTGCCCAAGCCCAGCACCATTCTCCTGGGAGACGACGCGACCAAGACTCACTTCGAGAGTCTGCCGCTAGCACGATTCAACGTGCTTCACCTCGCCTTGCACGGCTATACGGATATCGACTACCCCGATCGTTCGGCGCTCGTGTTCGCTCCCAATCCAAGCAAGAGTGACGACGGCCTGCTTCAAGTGCGAGACATTCGCAAGATGCACCTGAACGCAAGACTCGTGACACTCTCCGCCTGCAATACCGGCGTTGGTCCGGTGGGCGAAGCCGGCGTTGCAAACCTCGTGAACGCCTTCATCGAGGCCGGCGCCGACAGCGTGGTCTCGACCCTGTGGGAGCTTGAAGATCACTCAACCTCGCGAATGATGACCGACTTTTATCGCCACGTCGCAATGCACGAACCGGAAGCCGAAGCACTCAGAGACGCGCAGCTTGAACTCATCAAAGACAACGCACCGCCTTACTACTGGGCGAGCTTCCAACTGGTCGGCAATCCCGATACCACTTTGTAATTCATCCCTCTGGAGAGGATTCTTATGGCACTCACCCGTTCTGATCGGCAAAACCTACTGAGCAAGATTTCAACGTTGGTGGCTGAGAAGTATTACGATCCGACGTTTGGCGGTAAAGACTGGAAACAGATCGTCGCGAAGCACACCGACTCGATTCTCGGTGCTGAAACGGTGGACGGCTTCGAAGCGGCGGTGACAAGCATGCTTCATGAGGTTCATTCCAGCGGGTTGGGCTTGCTTGGCCCAACAACCAAAATCACTCCGCGCAACGCGATCAATGCAAGCTTTCGCAAGGTCGAGACGAACGCCGACGGGACTCGATGGGTCTTTCAGGATGTGTTGCCGGGAGGTGTGGCAGCTCGTGCCGGCGTCCAGCCTGGAGATTCCCTGATCTCAGCAAAGGGGCACAACATTTCGCCCGATGAGCCGCCTGTGTTCCCGATGGATGAACGAATTCCCATCGTCATCTCCAGGAACGGGAACAGGGCCGAAAAGCGTTTGGACCTGGCGACGCCGGAACCTAAGTACAAAGACAATCCCTATTCAGAGCCAGACAGCGTGACCGCCGCAATGGCGGCCGAGTCGCTGGGAGCCGTGAAGGTAAGCTTGTTCCCCGGCAAGATTGGGATCGACTTCGCGAAGGACGTCGATGCTGTCTTTCACGAGAAGATCCCCAACGTCGAGCGATTGGTGATCGATCTGCGGGGGAATCCCGGTGGAGGAATCGGCGGGCTCCACCTGATGAGCTATCTCACTCCTTCAAAAGTTCCGATTGGCTACAGTCTGGATCGCCCGACTGCGGAACGCGGCTATGACAAGGCCAGTCTGCCTAAGTTTGATCGCATTCCGAAGTCAAAGCTGGAAATTCCATTCCTCGCTCTCAAGTTTCTCGGAAAGAAGTCCGTTGTGCTTGAAACATCCGGCTTGGGAAGGCAGAGCTTTCACGGCCGAGTCGTGATTCTTGTGAATGAACACACCACTGGCGCGGCGGAGATGCTCGCTCAGTTTGCCCAGGAAAATGGGCTCGGCACTATCGTTGGAAACAAAACGCCCGGCAGACTTCTGTCCCGTTCCGGCTTCAAGATTGGAAACGACTATCGACTCGTCATTCCAATCGGCGCATACGTGAGTTGGAACGGGAACCGCATCGAGGGCAAGGGAATCACCCCGGATGTTCCGGTGGATTGGTCCTACGAAGATGCGCTCGCGGGCGAGATAATCAGATGCACAAGGCTATTCAGTTTGCGCAACAGCTTGGATCTAGTTCAACGTCTTAACCCAAACACCTCTTGGTGCATCTCGCTCACCGAGCGGGATGTAGTAGTTTCATCTCAAGGGAGGCTGCCTCATGGAGAGTGCTAGGAAGCTCTTAGAGGAGATTGCTCGCTGCTCCATTGCTTGCGATATCCGGTCCGGCTCAAAGGCTCACCAAGCGTGCAGCACAATCGTTGGATTGCAAACAGGCGACGCATTCCAACTCCCAGAGCCATGGTCGGGTCGGATCGACACCGCTCCCATCTTGTTCATCAGCTCGAACCCCTCGAATTGACCCGCTCGAAAAGTATCCTGACGAATCTTGGGAAGCAGAGTTGATCATTGATTTTTTTCAGAATCGGTTCACATCGAAAGTGGGCTGGGTAAACAAGGGCCTGTATGCGCTACGGCGCGATGGCTCGCGGACTGATTGGGTCCGATTCTGGGCTTCTGCCCGCAGCCGGGCTAGCGAAATCCTAGGGAAGGAGAAGAATGCAATCGTTCCGGGAGTAGATTTCGCACTGACAGAAGTCGTACATTGCAAATCTCGCAACGAGGTGGGCGTTCGAGAAGCACAAGACTGTTGTTCTAATCGTTACCTCACGCGGGTGATTTCCGTCGCTGCGGCAGAGATCCTTGTCGTTTTTGGTGAAATCGCCGCTGATGCAATGCGCCGTCGTTTTGGCTCTTCGATAGAAGGAGTGAACGGCCTATGTGTCGCCTCAATGGAAGGCAAAACCAGAGTCGTGGCCTTCTTGCCGCATCCCAATGAACGCGGCTCAAAGAAATCAATAGAGGGAAGCATCGGAACCTCTGGTCTTTCCTTAATCCGTTCACATTTGAAGGGCGAGAGCGCCCGCAAAAGATAAGTCGTGCTTCGAAAGCTAATGCAATTGCCTGTCACACCCGGCGTTGAGTTCACGGGCTCTTTACGTTGAGCGGATAGTAGTAGGTTCCGTTATCACTCTCTCGCACGGTGGCCAGGAAATATGATCCAGCCGGCGCCCCACGCAGGTCGAGCGGAACGTCCAGGAACAATCGTGGACCATCGGCTACTGTCTTTCCGCTTCCGCGAGCAGCAATTGCCGTCCCTGCCTTGTCCTTTGAAACCGCAACGACATAGTTTCCGGGGTCACTAAACCGCGGCAGGATCAACCGGAGATGCACAAGCGCCGAAGGCAGCGAAACCGCCTCCAGCGGACTCGGTTCGCTTCCGCCACGTGGAGTTCCATGGTTGTAGAGATCAATTGTCTGGTCCACGGCGGCCAATTGGCCGGCTTGCTTTTGCGTCCCGCTTTCGGCGGATTGCGGAGCCGGCTTCCTTAGCAGCGCTCTTGATCCGTAAATCCCGAGAGCAATGACGAGACAGGCCGCGAGTCCCCACGCAAGAATCCTCAATCGAGATGCCCGCGCGGCGTCAGCTTCCGCTTTGAAGCTGCGAAACTCCGCGAAACATGGCGAGCAGGAGGCGAGGTGCAGCCGCGCCGGGTGATCCGCGGGCAGACGATTCTCCGCGATGTCCTTTAACGTCTTCTCGTCAGGACAGCCTTCCCGTTTCGGGTTCGGATTTGCTTCGAGAAAGAATTGTGCTTCAAGAAAGAATTTGCGAATCGATTTCACTCTGGGCTCGGCTCACCAAATCTTAAGGTTAAATGTTCGTGATCGTGGCATTTCTTCGTCAACTTCTTTGCTTTCAGTGCCGGTCCCGGAAAGTATCGCCGCCATCCTGTCCCTTGCGCGCTGGATGGCTTTCGCAGCAGCCACATAGCTGATGTCAAATGCCTTGGCGATTTCTTTGGGCCCGAGGTCCTGTTCGAGTAGAACGAGGATCTGCCGGTCACGTTCACTCAGTCGAGCCTTTATCTGCGAAAACAGGACGTTCAAATCCGCGGCTGAGGTGGATCTCGGTTTGTCTCCTGTCAGATGTTCGACTTCCGCGGGGTCCATCAGTATTTCGATCGCCGGATGCGCGCGATACCACTCCTGCAATTTGCCGGTCAGTGCGGTGAAAGCATACCGCCTCGGGAATTCGATCTGCTCCAAGCGCCGGCACATTGCAACCGCCACAGATTCAGCCATGCCCGCAAGCACGGCCCGGTCAAAATGCTGATATTCCTGTAGGGCCCAGCGATAGGCGGTCTCGACGGCCAGGCGCACCTGTAGGGGGACAGGTTGGTCGTGTTCGTCAACAAGATGAAGAAGAATGGCCGCCATTAAATCGCTGAAGCCTGCACGCTCGGAAAAAAATAGTTGAAGTCGGGTGTCAAACTTCAGGTCAATTCAACAGCTATGGGAATAGAGGCGCATTCAGCCTCTGAACGTCGCAAGAATTCTGAACACTTTGACGCGGTTTAAGGACCGCAAGTTGGCTCACGCAACGCGTAACCACACAGGAGAACCTTCCCCAATGGCCTACCTGATCGAGCGCAAGAGTCAGACCATCTTTGTTACAGCCACGTCAATAATCGCAAACGGAAAGCCACGAGAGATGATCGTGGAAAGCCGCCCAGAATACGCAGTGGTACAACTCGCCGGCGTGCAGGAGAAATTCCCTGTGCCGTGGGAAGAGGTCTACCAGGCTGCGATGCGGAGACACGAGGCAAATCTTCAGCTGGAGCGAGAGGCCAGGCGCAAGGCACATCGTTCAAAACCCTCGAATGGCAAAGCAAGATGAACTTTGCGATCTCATTCCTCTTGCTGATCAGAGCGCGTTATGGCACCCTTGTATTGAAATGCACATTGCTGTAACGGAAATCTTGCGATCGAAACATTCTCACTATATGGGAGAGACTTCATGGCGGCCGAGAGACTCAGAAGCGTGGCAGTGAGCCTTGAACCGTACGTAGATTCAATAGTGGCAGGAGAGTTTTTGGGACTACACCCTGTCACCGTGATGCGCCTTGCCCGCGAGGGCCATCTTCCCGGACATCCGGTCCGCAACGCAAAGAGGCGCCAGTGGCGATTTCTTCTGTCCGAACTTAGCAGATGGCTTGCGCGGCAGTCGGGCGAGAGGTAGGCTACACCTGCCCCTCCTTCCCCCGATTGAGTGCTGCAGCCGTTCGGTTGATCCTCTATCGTTTTGATCCAGAGCGACTTCCCCGAGGTCCGTTTCCGAGGGAGCTCTTTCTCTGTCGTAGCTGTTCAGGGTACAGTGTGTCTATCGATGCGTTCTGCGCCCTCAGCGAAAGGAGGCTGTATTGAGGAAGGCGCGGAAACAAAATGGCTCGTTGTATCTGGACGTCAACGGGAGCAAGATCCCCGTTTGGATGTTCAGCTGGTTTCACATTATGCCCACCGGTCGCCGCGTTCGCCGCAAGAGGCAGGTAGGCACCCTTGACCAGTACAAAACGGAAGCTGCTGCGGAACGAGCGGTGCGAAGCTGGCGACTGGCCATCAACTCAAATGAAGTGAATGCTTTTAGCGGAATCACGATGCAGGATTTGATCGACCACTTTCGCATGAAGGAGCTTGACTCTTCTGTCGAGCAGGGTCGAGCGTGGTCCACGCGAAACCGCTACGAAACCTACCTCACGAAGTGGATCGAGCCGAGGTGGGGCAAACATGAACTTGCTGGAATCAAGACTCCGATGGTGGAGGAATGGTTGGAGCAACTTCAACCGTTAAAGAAGGGTTCCGCCAGCGGCAAGTCCAGAACAAGGGCAGGCCAAGAACAAGAAGCCTCTGGCTCCCGGAACGAAGGCCAAAATCCGCAACATCATGGGTGTGCTCTTCAATCACGCGATGCGGTGGGAGTTCACTGATCGAAACCCGATCAAGGGCCTCACCCGAGGAGCCGGCGTTCGCCAAAGCTCCAAGAGGGTCTCCGTTCCCGACATTTTGGACATTTCTGAAATGCAGGGCATCCTTGCGGAGCTTCTGCCTCGGGACCGAACTCTGGTGCTGCTGAGCATGGTGACAGGGCTTCGTCGCGGCGAACTCACTGGGCTGAAGTGGCAGGACATCGATTTTGAAAACTTGCAAATAGATGTCCAGAGGTCTGTCGTTGACCAGGTTGTCGGTCGGTGCAAGACCGAAGCATCGCAGAAGCCCGTACCCATCGACGAATACACGATGGGCGACCTTCTCACTTGGTTTCGCGAAACGCCGTTTCGGGAGCCGGAGGATTGGGTCTTTGCGACAAACAGCAGTCGGGCCGGAAAGAAACGTGGGAAGCAGCCGCTCTGGCTGTCCACGGTCATGCGGTACCACATCGACCCGGTTGTGCGACGCCTCGGTATTCGAAAGCGAGTCGGCTGGCATACGTTCCGGCGCACCTATGCGACCCTTCTCAAGGCGAATGGGGAAGACGTCAAAGTTGTGCAGGAATTACTGCGTCACGGGTCAAGTCGGGTCACTTTGGACATCTACGCTCAGGCGCAGATGCCGGCGAAACGAGCCGCGCAACAGAAGGTCGTTGCGATGGTGCGTAAGCCTACGACCGATGTGACGGCTCAACCGGCGCTTAACTGCTCCCCAAAATGCTCCGCAGAAAAACTGGAGCAAATCGGCTAAGTAATTGATATGATTGGCGTCCCCGACGGGATTTGAACCCGTGTTATCGCCGTGAAAGGGCGGTGTCCTAGGCCGGGCTAGACGACGGGGACGCGATGACGGCGGATGAGATGCGAGTCTATGCCGCTGAGAGCGAACCGGCTGGCCGAAGCGCCCACTTTTGAAGGCTATCAACTCAAGCAAGGTGTGTCAAAAGGCAGGCGCCGGGCGCTCGGCCGCTCTGCGATATCCTCAAAGAGTGACACGCCCTTATCGCTATCTGGATCTGCTGACCCTCGGCTTTGTGGTGGTTCTGATGATCTCGAACCTGATCGGGCCCAAAATCTGCCAGATTGGATGGCTTCGCCCCAGCGCTGCCGAGTTCCTCTTTCCCCTAACCTATATATGTGGCGATGTATTTACCGAGGTCTACGGATACGGGGCCTCGCGGCGGGCCATCTGGCTCGGCTTTTTCTCCATGGCTCTCCTGGCGGCGATGGGTCAAATGGCGGTCGCGTTGCCGCCCGCCCCGGAGTGGCACGGGCAAGATGCGTATGCCACGGTGTTTGGCATCGTGCCGCGCTTCGCACTGGCCAGTCTTGTTGCCTACTGGGCAGGCGAATTCACCAACAGCTACACCTTGGCCAAGCTCAAATTGCTGACCCGAGGACGCTGGTTGTGGACCCGCACCGTGGGATCGACGGTGACCGGCCAGGCAGTGGACACGGCCGTTGTTGTCGTGGTGGCGTTTGGTGGCACACAGCCTATGTCGCTCATTTGGCGCATGATCCTGTCCTCCTACCTCATCAAGGTCGCGGTCGAGGTTGTGGCAACACCGGTCACATACCTGGTCGTCGGCAAGCTCAAGTCCGCGGAAGGAGTGGACGTCTTCGACCGCCATACCGACTTCAACCCGTTCGCCTTGCAGCGGGAGAGCGCCTGACCGTCCAGACGACCGGCCTGCAACATGGCTTCGAGCGCAGGGCGAATTTTTTGCGACAATCAGAGAGCGCTCGTCGTCAGATGGAGAGGTTCAACTTTCGAGAAGTTGACACTGGGCTTTCCGCTGCGTGCTCACACGCAGAAACGGCCGTTGCGCTGTAACATCAGTCCCACGATCTTTCATCCACAGAACCTGGCGCGAACCGGAAACCGCAGGGGAACGTACAGAGCAAGCGAGGGTTACCGTTTTGAAACGCATTATTGCTTCTACTTGTGTGGTTTTGGGACTTACGATTTGCGGCTGCCAGAAGAAGGCCGCGCCTCCGGGCGCCGCGGCTGCCGGAATGCAGGCCATGCCGGTGCAGACAGTGGCGGTGTCGCTGGCCCCTGTTCCGCAAAGCAGCGAATATGTGGCCACCATCAAGTCGCGCCGTTCCGCCACCATGCAGCCGCAGGTGGACGGAAGGCTGACGGAGATCGCCGTGCGGTCCGGCGATCGTGTGAAGGCAGGAGACTTGCTCATGTCGATCGATCCGCTGCACCAGCAGGCATCGGTTGACGCGCAAAAGGCCACTGAACGGCAGAAGAAAGTTCTCTTTGACTACAATGCGATTGAAATTGAACGTCAAAAAAAGCTCTTCGATGCCGGTATCACCAGCCGTGACGTCTTCGACCAGGCCCAGCAGGCCTACGACAATTCCAAGGCGGACTACGAGGCAGCTGTGGCTTCGCGCAAGACGCTGGAAGCTCAACTGGATTACTACAGCATCCGGGCGCCCTTTGACGGGATCATCGGCGACATTCCGGTGCACGTGGGCGACTACGTTTCATCGTCCACCCTGTTGACAACCGTGGACGAGAACAAGGATTTGGAAGCGTACGTCTACGTTCCTACGGAACGCGCCATGCAGGTCCGGCAGGGGCTCGAAGTCGATCTGACGGATACCAGCGGCAGGATGCTGGAAAAGTCGAAGATCGATTTCGTGTCCTCGCAGGTCGACAACGCGCTGCAAGGGATTCTCGTCAAAGCTCCGGTTCACATCGCTCCGGAGGCATTGCGCAATCTGCAACTGGTCAAAGCAAGAATCGTCTGGAGCACGGCGCCCATGGCGGTGGTTCCGGTCCTGGCCGTCACTCGGCAGGGTGGCCAGAGCTTTGTATTCGTAGCAGCCAGACAGCAGGATGGGCATTTCATCGCGACACAAACGCCGGTCACCCTGGGAGACACGGTGGGCAACACTTACTCCGTCACTTCGGGGTTGAATGCGGGCGATCGCGTGATTGTGTCCAGCACTCAATTCCTCGTGAACAATATGCCGGTGCAGCCTCTGGGCGCGTGAGGCGCCTCGGAAATTATGCGGCCGCGAAGTCGCCGCTGAACGATAGCATCTGCCGCGAACGACCGCACGTTTCAGGCTTTCATCAGGCCGGCTCCTCTGCCCGGAGCCGGGCTACCAGTCTTAATGGTTGGGTCTGAAACGCGAACGGAAGTCCGATTCTGAAACTCGCCCGAGGAAGGAAGGCATACCTTGTTTGTCGATTTCTTTATTCACCGACCGGTATTCGCCACGGTGTGCGCGCTCCTCATTATTCTGGCCGGGGCCGTTTGTATCCCCACTCTGCCAATTTCGCTGTATCCCCAGCTGACACCGCCGACGGTTTCTGTGGCCACCAACTACATCGGCGCCAATGCCGACACGGTGGAAAAGGCCGTTACCATCCCTCTCGAAGAATCCATCAACGGTGTCGAGGGGATGCGCTACATCAGTTCCTCCAGCACCAATAGCGGCACTAGTCAAATCTCCACGACCTTCCGGACCGGATACGATCTTGACATCGCTGCCGTCGACGTTCAGAACCGCGTCGCCAGCGTACAGGGTCGCCTCCCCGCGGCCGTCAACCAGACCGGAATCAGCATCACCAAGGTCAGCAACCAATTCGTTTTTGCCGCCGGTTTTTACACTGTCGATGGACGCTACTCCAACGAGTTCATCTCTAATTATCTCGACGTCTATGTCAAAGACGCAATTAAGCGCGTGCCCGGTGTGGGTGATGTCACCATCTTCGGCGAGCGCAAATACGCGATGCGTATCTGGCTCGATCCGCTTCGTCTAGCCACCCGCAATCTAACCGCCACCGACGTCGTAAACGCCCTCCAGGAACAGAACGTGGAGATTCCCGCCGGGCAGCTCGGCCAACCGCCCGCAAACTCCAAACAGGCCTTCCAGGTCCCGGTGCGCGTTGTCGGCCGCCTCAGTGACCCGGTTCAGTTCGACAACATCATCATCAAGAACAGCCCCAACGGCCTGGTCCAGTTGAAGGACGTCGGCCACGCGGTGGTAGGCGCGGAAGACTACAGTTCGGTTCTCAAATACAACGGCCAGGTCGCGATGGGCATTGGCGTCCAGCAACTTTCGACAGCCAATTCTCTCGACGTGGACGCCCAGGGCAAGGCTGTGCTGCTAGAACTATCCAAGACCTTTCCTCCGGGGCTTAAATACGCCATCGCTTTTGACTCGACAACCATCGTTGGAGACTCGATCCGGGAAGTCCTGGTCACACTGGGCGAGGCCATCGCCATCGTAATCGTGGTCATCTTCCTGTTCCTTCTTGATTGGCGCGCCACCATCATTCCCGCGGTGACCATCCCGGTGTCGTTGATCGGCACCTTCGCGTTTACGAAGGTCTTTGGCTTCTCCATCAACTCGCTCACGCTGTTCGGCATCACGCTGGCCACCGGACTGGTCGTCGATGACGCCATCGTGGTCATTGAAAACGTGCAGCGCCATATTGCGGCCGAACACTGCGATCCCCACAAGGCCACTTCCGAGGCCATGGGCGAGGTCACCAGCGCAGTCATCGCGACCTCGCTGGTGCTGATCGCCGTGTTCATTCCGGTGTCGTTCTTCCCCGGCACCACCGGCATCCTCTATCGGCAGTTTTCGCTGACCATCGCATTCTCCATCGCTATCTCCGCTTTCAACGCGCTCACCCTTTCTCCCGCGCTTTCTGCACTGTTTCTTCGTGGGGAGGAAGAACGCCCAAGGCAATTGGACTTCCTCCATATCCGGCCCATTTCGCGTGCCTTCGCGGCTTTCATTCATGGCGCCGACGCCGCCGTCAGTTGGACGTCTCGTACCTATGCGCGAACGATTCACGTCGCCCTTCGCATTCGCTACGTGCTGCTGGTGTTGTTCTTCGCGGGGCTTGCTGCTACGGGGTGGATGTATTTGCACGTACCTACGGGCTTCATTCCCCAGGAAGATCAGGGCTATCTCATCGCCATTGTGCAAGCGCCTCCCGGCTCTTCGCTGGGATACACGGGCGCGCTCGCCGACCGGGCGACAGCCATCATCGGTCACGACTCTGATGTCGTGGGCGCATTCTCGGTGATGGGCTTCAGCTTTAGCGGAGGCGCATCGAATGCCGGCCTGATGTTTGTGGCCACCAAGCCCGCTGATCAACGCCGCGGCAAGGGGCACACCGCCGCCGACATCGTCGCCCGCCTCTCCCAGCCCTTGCAGATGCTCATGTTCGCGCCCGACGGCGGCCTTGTGGCGCTGTTCCAACCCCCCGCGGTGCAGGGCGTGGGCAGCTTCGGCGGCTTCCAGTTCGAACTCCAGGACCAGGGCCGAAACACCATCACCGATCTCGATCGGGTGGCGCACCAGATCGTCGGCGCCAGCCGCGCGCGCAAAGACCTCAGCGGCCTGCTCACGACTTTCTCCGCCAATGATCCCCAGGTGCTGGTGAACATAGATCGCGAGAAAGCCAAGGCGTTGAACATCCCGCTCTCCCAGGTGACAACCACGCTGGGAGTGTTCATGGGATCGCAATACGTCAACGACTTCGACTTCAACAATCGCACCTATCGTGTCTTCGTGCAGGCCGACCAGCCCTTCCGCATGACTGCCAAGGATCTGCACAATTTTTATGTACGGTCAGATTCGGCGCAGATGGTTCCGCTCGATAATCTGGTCACTGTTGCCAACAGTTCCGGCCCTCCGGTCATCAACCACTACAACCTGTTCCGCTCCGTTGAGATCGATGGCTCGGCCGGGCCAGGCTACAGTTCCGGCCAGGGCATCACCGCCATGGAAGAACTTGCGAAGCATGTGATGATGCCCGGTATGACGTACCAGTGGACCGGCCTCACTCTCGACGAAATCGAGTCCGGCGGCAAGGCCATTATCATCTTCGGCCTCGGCATCCTGGTCGTGTACCTGACCCTCGCGGCCCAGTACGAAAGCTTTGTGCTGCCGTTCATCATTCTTCTGGCTGTCCCCATGGCTGTGCTCGGAGCATTGGGTGCTATCTCGCTGCGCGGCATGTCCAACGATGTCTATTGCCAGATCGGACTGGTCATGCTGATCGGCCTTTCCGCAAAGAATGCCATTCTGATCGTGGAATTCGCCGAGCAACTGCGCCGCAAAGGACGATCGATCGTCGAAGCCGCAATCGAGGCCGCTGAGCTTCGCCTCCGCCCCATTCTGATGACCTCATTTGCGTTCATCCTTGGCATTACGCCGCTGGTCTTTGCCACCGGTGCGGGGGCTCTCGGACGGCGTTCGGTCGGAACCACCATCGTGGGCGGTATGTTATTGTCCACTGTTTTGAACCTGTTCTTTATTCCCACGCTCTACGTGATTGTGAGCACGATCCTCTCGCGCACCCGCCGCGAGCGGACAGTCCCGGCAGACTGCGCGGAGCTCGCTACTGCTTCTGTCGGTGAGCGATGATGTAGTCCTTGATGCGCTCGTACAGGTCGCTGTTCACAACCCCATGCTCCACCAGATCCTGCTTGCTTCGATAGGGCCGGAAGCGCACGATGCGCCCGGCCCAACTCCGCGTCATTCCCGGGACCTTCATCAAATCTTCAACGCTTGCATGGTTTATATCCACCCGCATCTCTTCCGGAGGAGGATGCGGCAGAGGTGTAGTCTGGGACCAGCCTGGCAGGAAACCGCACATCGCCCCCCCGCCGAGGATCACCATCAGCAGCATCGTGATTCGCGCTCGCACCGACTCATTCTCCCCCTCTCGTGGGCTCCCTGCAAGCCTGAAGTAATACATCGAATGCATAAGTTTTAATTCCCACCGCCCCCATCAGGCTGTGACAATAGTTCCATGGCCCCTCCCCCGCTTGTTCCCGGTGCCCTGCGGAACATCCGCGAGCGATTTCTCCGGCGGACTACCTATTCAGTCCTCCTGATCCTGGTCACTCTGCTGATTTTGTGTCTCGTCTTCGCGTGGACTACGCGGGATGCCATGATGCATCTTCCGGCGCGTGGACAGAGTCGGACGTCCGCCGGCGCGAGGAAGACGATCGTCGATCTTTCCCCCTGGCAAACGGCACAGGCGCTCGCCGCTCTCGCGGTTACGGCCGAGGAAAATCAATACGCGCGCGACGCCGAACGGCTGGCCGATCACGAAGTCGATCAGGCATTCGCTGCCGCCCTTCGCCAGGCCACGATTCAGGCTCAAAATCGCAAACTCACCGACGACGCGCTCGCGCTCTCCAAGCGAATCGACCAACTGCAGCAACTGGTCAGTCAGGATCAGGAGCAGGTACGTCAACTGACCAGCGGTTCCTCCGCCGGAACGAAAGCGCTATCGGAGCCGTCAACCGACGACACCGAGCTTGATATTGCCAAGGCCCAACTTCAGCTCGATTCCGATGAATTGGACGACGCGCAGCAGGACCTTGCCCGCGCGTCCGGTGATCAACGCGCTCAGATCCAGAGTGAACTCGCCGCGCGCGAAGCTTCGATGGCCAAGTATGACAGCCAACCTGGCGGCGACGGTCAAATCGCAATTCTTTCGGTCGCGCACAACGGAACGTTGGCTGGCCGGCTCGGAGCCTGGAACCGGCAACGATCCCGGCAGGCCTTGATCGAGCAGGCAATCGCGCAGACGCAGAACGACATCCGTAGTCTCACCGAACAACACAACGCTCTCGAAGCCCAGGCCAATGCAAGCGATTCGGCTGCGTCAGACAGTTCCCAGGATCGAGCCACGAAGCTCGCCGCCATCAAGAACCGCAGCGCGCAACGCCAGCTTCTCGCCATCTACGACGATCGAATCCAGGCCGCGCAGCAACTCGCCGGAGTTTACTCCAATTGGTCGGCCCAGGTACTTCGCCAGCATCGAATCGTGTTGCACCTAATTCTGCAATCCTCGGCATGGATTCTCGGCATCCTCATCTGCATGCTCCTTGGCGATAGACTTGTGCGCCGCTTGACCTCGCATCCTTCACTCGGTCGACGTGAGATGCAGACCCTCCGCATGATTCTCCAACTGGCCATCCAGGTCGTCGGGGTGATCCTCATCTTGCTGGTCATCTTTGGAGCGCCCCAGCAGACATCCACGGTATTGGGTCTCGCGACAGCGGCGCTCACGATTGCCCTGCAGGATTTCGTGCTCGCATTTTTCGGATGGTTTCGCCTCGTAGGCAAACGAGGCATCCGTGTTGGAGACTGGGTCGAGATCAATGGCGTCACAGGCGAAGTCACCGAAGTCGGCCTGATGACAACCACGCTACTTGAGACTGGCAATCTCGCCGATCGAGGGTATCCCACCGGCCGCAGCATCAGCTTTATGAATGGCTTCGCCATTCGCGGCCAGTTTTTCAATTTTTCCACCAGCGGCCAATGGACATGGGATGAGATTACGGTCGCGGTTCCGGCATCGGTGGACGCACCTGCCGCCGTGGACCGCATTCTTCACACTGTCCAGCACGAAACGCGCGAGAACAGTCGCATCGCCGAACAGGAATGGAAACGTGGCACCCACGGTGTTGAACTGAGCAGATTTCGCACCGACCCCGCTGTCAATCTGCGGCCTTCGGCCTCCGGCATCGACCTGGAGGTCCGGTACGTTACCCGCGCCTCGGAACGGTTTGAGATGCGAAACCGCCTGTATCAACAGGTATTCATCATGCTCCATGAGCAGCCCGAGCAGACGCAGTCGGAACCGTTATCCCAGGCCTAATCGATTGAATCCTTCCGGCGCGTCCATGTTGTTGTTGACAGCTCGAGGCTTTTCCCTTAATTTGAAAACAATGCAGATCCGCCGCCATTACGGCCATCACCACCATCATGGTGATTCCATGCCGGCGGACTGTCATGGCCTGATGTAGATCGGCCAGAGAGATCAAGAATTAAAAGCCCGCCGGCGATGATGCTGGCGGGCTTTTTCATTTGCGACAATCATCCTGATAAGTCAAAGAGGCAAACCTTAACCACGAACAGAAAAATGACCGAGACCAGAAAAATGATCGATTTCGAAAAGATGGATGGACTCGCACCCGGCATTGTCCAGGACGCTCGCACTGGCGAAGTGCTGATGCTCGGCTTTCTCAACCCTACCAGCTACGCCAAGACCCTGGAAACAGGCTTCGTCACCTTCTGGAGCCGGACACGCCAGAAGCTATGGATGAAAGGGGAGACCAGCGGAAACCGCTTGCGTGTCATCTCTGCTTCCACCGATTGCGACCACGACACCCTGTTGTTTCGCGTGGAAGTGGAAGGCGACGGACTTGTTTGCCACGAGGGAACCGTGAGCTGCTTCACTCGCCCGATCGACTTCACTGAACAGAAAGCGGAGGTTACCAATGGCAAATAAGCTTAGGCTCGGCATTCCCAAGGGCAGCCTCCAGGAGGCGACCATCGCCCTATTCAAGCGTGCGGGATGGAACATCTATGCCGATGGCCGTTCCTACTTTCCTTCCATCGACGACAGCGAAGTCGAGTGCATGTTGATCCGCGCGCAGGAGATGGCACGCTACGTCGATCACGGTGTCCTTGACGCCGGACTTACCGGGATCGATTGGGTTGTCGAAAGCGGCCTGGACGTCGCCAGCGTTACCAGTCTTACCTACGCCAAGCAGAGCCGCCGCAAAGTACGCTGGGTGCTCGCCGTACCCGAATTTAGCGGCTTCGAAAAAGCGGAAGACCTCGAAGGCAAAATCATCGCCACCGAACTGGTCGAGGTCAGCAAGCGTTATTTCGCCGCGCGGGGCGTGAACGTCAAGGTGGAGTTCAGTTGGGGCGCCACCGAAGTCAAGCCTCCCCGCCTGGCCGATGCCATCGTCGAAGTCACCGAGACGGGCAGCTCGCTCAAGGCCAATCACCTGAAAATCATCGATACCGTCATGGAAAGTGAGACCCACCTCATCGCCGGAAAGGGCGCGCTGGCTGATCCATGGAAGCGCGAGAAGATCGAGTCGCTGGCGCTTATGCTGCGCGGCGCCATCGATGCCCAGTCGCAAGTGGGGCTCATGCTCAATGTGCGGCGTGCCGATCTTGACGCGGTTCTTGCCGTATTGCCCGCGCTCAATTCGCCCACCATTTCGCAGTTGAGCGATGCCGAGTGGGTCGCCGTGAACACCATTGTTGAGGAGCGCACCGCCCGCGAAGTCATTCCTCGGCTGAAAGCAGCCAATGCCACCGGCATTGTTGAATATCCCCTCAACAAGGTCGTGTTGTAGCCCAGAGGCAAACCATGAAACTGATCCGCACCCACGGGCGAGGCGCAACAAATGCCGCAACGATTCTTGCCGCACTCGAACAACGCGGCGGCGCGGCACTTGACGGCGTGCTCCCGGCCGTAACGCGCATTGTTGCCGACGTGCGCCAGAAGGGAGATTGCGCTCTCTTGGGTTACGCGGCCAAATTCGATCGCCTCACGGGTCCCGATGCTCTCCGCGTCGCGCCTGAAGAAGCATCCGCCGCATGGGACGACACCGATCTCGCCGTGCGCAAGGCGCTATCGGCCGCCGCCGCGCAAATCAGAAGATTCGCTCTGCGCCAACTACCAGCATCATGGACCAGGGCATCCGCGCAAGGCCTCACCACCGGACAACTCGTGCGGCCGCTCGGCTCGGTCGGCTGCTACGTGCCGAGCGGCCGACACCCCTTACCCTCCACTCTCCTGATGACGGTGATCCCCGCGCAGGTTGCGGGTGTGGAGCGCATTGTCGTCGTCTCTCCCAGGCCCGTAAAAGAAACTCTGGCCGCCGCGCACCTCCTCGGCATCACCGAGTTCTACCGCCTCGGCGGCGCTCATGCCGTAGCTGCGCTTGCGTATGGAACCGAATCCGTCCGCCGCGTCGATAAGATCGTCGGCCCCGGCAATCTGTACGTCACCGCCGCCAAACGCCTCGTTGCCTTCGATTGCGCCATCGACATGCTCGCAGGGCCGACAGAGATTGTCGTCACCAGCGAACGGGGGCGCGCCAAAGACATTGCCTCCGACCTCGTCGCCCAAGCCGAACATGATCCCGAAGCCATCGCTATTTTCATCACCACCCGCTCTGAGCTTGCGCGGGAAGTCATCGCACAGGCAAAGGCGCGCGCGCTCGGCAATCCTGTCGCGCGAAATTCCCTGGACCGGAACGGCCTCGTGATTCTTGCGGGCAACACAGATGAGGCGCGCCAGATTACCAATCGAATCGCTCCCGAACATCTCACGGTCGATACCGCCAAAGATCTCGACTGGGTGCAGAACGCCGGCTCCGTCTTCGTCGGCCCCTGGTCCGCGCAGCCATTGGGCGATTACATCTCCGGCCCCAATCACACTTTACCCACCGGTGGCATGGCGCGCGTGCGCGGCGGCCTCAGCGTGAACGATTTCGTCAAGCTGATAACTGTGCAGGAGTATTCAGCACAGGCCGTACGCGAATTCGGCCCTCCCGCCGAGCTAATCGCCGAAGCGGAAGGCTTACTCGCCCATGCCGAAGCCATTCGCACCCGCTTGAACCGGAGGTCAGCACGTGACTGAACCCTTGACCCTACCCTTGCCCCTGGTCCAGCCCGCTCCGCGCCTCCGCGTGCGTGCGATGAAGGAATATCATCCGCCGCTGGGCTCTCGTGACGTCCTTCGCCTGGATTTCAACGAGAACACCCTGGCCTGTTCGCCGGCGGTGCGCGACGTGCTCGCCGGCATCTCCGCCGGACACCTAACCCGCTATCCGGAGCGCGAGTCTGTCGAGGCCGTAGTTGCCGCGCATCTTGAAGTCGCGTGCACCCAGGTCGCGCTTACCAACGGCGTCGATGAAGCCATTCATGTGCTCTTCGAAGCCTTCCTCGATGCAGGAGACGAACTCCTCCTGCCCGTTCCCACCTACACGATGTACGAAGTCTATGCTTCATCGACTGACGCCGACGTCATCGCCGTCCAGGCCGCGGATGACCTGCAATTTCCATTCGAAGCCCTGGTCCGGTCAATCACTCCACGCACGAAAATCATTGCCATCGCCAATCCCAACAGCCCTTCTGGAAGTATCGCCACTCGTGAGCAAATTGTGGAACTCGCGCGCCGCGCGCCGCAGGCCATCATTCTTGTCGATGAAGCCTATTTCCATTTCTGCGGCGAAACCGTCATCGACCTGGTCGGCAAATCATCCAATCTCATTGTGGCGCGAACGTTTTCGAAAGCCTACGGACTCGCTGGACTGCGCGTGGGCGTGCTCGCGGGGCCGGTCGAGTCGATGCAATGGGTACGCCGCGTGCTCTCGCCCTACAGTGTGAACTCCGTTGCGCTCGCCTGCCTTCCAGCGGCACTCGAAGACACGGCTTATCTCGAGTGGTACGTCGCCGAAGTGCTCGCCGCGCACCGCGAGTTTGAAGCCGCACTCACCGCGGCCAAAGTGCGATACTGGCCCAGTCACGCCAACTTTATTCTGGTTGAAATCGGTGCTCGTCATAAAGATTTCGTTCAACACATGCATTCCGCCGGCGTGCTGGTGCGCGACCGCTCCAATGATCCAGGTTGTGACGGCCGCGTGCGGATCACCATCGGCACGCGCGATCAAATGAAAAAGGCCGTCGCGGCAATGAATGAAGCGCTGACGCTCATTCGCAGTGAGGACGGCCCTCAATGACCCGAAATAGCAAAACCGCGGGAATCCCGGAGCCTTCTATGAGCCCGTCGAAGGCGCTCACTTCTGAGACCCGAGGTTCCTCTCCTCTTTCGCGCACTGCCGGTCTGGACCGCAACACCACTGAAACTCGCATCGCCATCAACCTCACGATTGAAGGCAAAGGCCAATACAAAATCTCCACCGGCATTCGCTTCTTCGATCACATGCTGGAACTTTTCACCCGCCACGGGGCTTTCGATCTCGATCTTAAGTGTGACGGCGATCTCGACGTGGACCAGCATCACACCGTTGAAGATGTCGGCATTGCGCTGGGCGAAGCCTTCGATCGCGCTCTCGGCGACAAGCGCGGTATCCTGCGCGCCGGGTACTTCCTGATGCCCATGGACGAAACACTTGCGATCGCCGCCATCGACCTGAGCGGCCGTGCCGCATTCGCCGTCGACACCAAGGTGCGCACCCGTCTTGTCGGCGACTTGCAGACCGAACTCGTGACTGATTTCTTTGAAGGCTTCGCACGGGGAGCGCGCGCCAATGTACACGTCAAAACCATGTATGGGCGCTCCAATCATCACAAGATCGAAGCAATTTTCAAAGCCTTTGCTCGGGCGCTGCGAGTGGCCTGCTCACGGGACAAGCAGTTGGGCGAAACGCTCCCCAGCACAAAAGGGCTGCTCTGATGCGTGTCACGGTCATCGACTACAAGGCGGGCAATCTCACCTCGGTGCTCAAGGCCTTCCGTCACCTCGGCGCCGAGGTCGAAGTCACGGATGGAGATTTGTCGCTTGTCGAATCTGCTGACCGCCTCGTCCTGCCCGGCGTAGGCCACTTCGCTGCGACTCAGCGCCTCGATCAATCCGGTCTCACTTACGCCATTCGCGGTGTCATCGCGCGCGGCGTACCGTTCCTCGGCATCTGTGTCGGCATGCAGTGGCTTTACGCGGGATCGACGGAGGCGCCCGATCAACCCGGGCTGGCGCACTTTGCGGATCGGTGCACGCGCTTCTCCGAAAGCAATGAAAAGATTCCCCACGTGGGCTGGAATTCACTCGACCTGCGCACTTCCTCGCGCCTGCTCACTGGTGTCGAACCCGGCGAGTATGTCTACTTTACGCATTCTTATAAGGCTCCGGTCACGCCCGATACTGTTGGTATCGCGCGCTACGTTGAGCCTTTTGCCGCCGCGGTCGAGCGCGGCCACGTGATGGGCGTGCAATTTCATCCCGAAAAGTCCGGCGCCACCGGCCTTAAGATCCTCCGCAACTTCCTGGAGTTCGCATGCTGACCAAGCGCATCATTGCCTGTCTCGACGTGCACGATGGCCGCGTGGTCAAGGGCGTCCAGTTCGTCGACCTCGTCGACGCCGGCGATCCGGCCACCCAGGCGGCGCGACACGCGCGCGAAGGCGCCGATGAAATCGTCCTCCTCGATATCACTGCGACTCACGAGGGCCGCCAGACCCTGCTCGACACGGTGCGCCGCACTGCCCGCGAACTGTTCGTTCCCTTCGCCGTCGGTGGAGGCATCCGCACCGCCCGTGACGCAGAGAACGTGTTTGATGCCGGCGCCGACAAGGTGAGCGTAAATTCCGCCGCACTCGCCGACCCAATGCTCATCGACGCCATCGGGCGCAACTTCGGTGCGCAAGCGGTCGTTGTCGCGATCGACGCGCGCCGCGATCCTCTGGCCGCCGATCCCGTTCGCGACGCGCAGGTCTTCGTGCAGGGCGGCCGCAAGGCAACGGGACGTCGCGTTGTCGAATGGGCTCGGGAGGCGGAGGCGCGGGGCGCGGGCGAAATATTGCTGACTTCGATGGACGCCGACGGAACCCGTGCCGGTTTCGACTGTGAGCTGACTGCAGCTGTAAGTCAGGCCGTGGGCATTCCCGTGATTGCGTCCGGCGGCGCAGGCACTGTCCAACACTTCGCCGATGTATTCGCGGCAGGCAAAGCCGACGCCGCCCTGGCCGCAAGCATCTTTCATTTCGGTATCTCCAGCGCCCGCTCACTCAAACAGGAATTGGCGGCCGCTGGTATACCCGTGAGGCTTCCATGCTGATACCTTCGATCGACTTGCTGCGCGGCCGTATCGTGCAACTCGTGCAGGGCGAAAAGCTGCGCCTGGCCTTCGATGACTTCGAATACTGGATCGAGAAATTTGCGCGCTACCCACTCGTTCAGCTGATCGACCTCGACGCCGCGATGCGGCAGGGCGACAACTCCGCGCTGGTCCAGCAGATCGCAAAACGCTTGCCGTGCCAGGTTGGGGGCGGAATTCATTCCGTTGAACGGGCTCAGCGCATGCTCGATGCCGGCGCCAGGCGAGTCATCATCGGGTCGGCTCTTTTTTCCGAACAGGAAGGGCGCGCTAGCGTGAACACGGCGTTCGCCGCGGAACTTGCCGGCATGCTCGGACTTGAACAAGTGGTCGCCGGCATCGACACCAGGAACGGCCACATTGCCGTCAAAGGTTGGAAGGCACAAGTGGCCCTCACGCCGGACGATGCAATTCCTCGACTCGAACCTTACGCGGCCGCGTTTCTGTATACGCACGTTGATGGCGAAGGCCTGATGCAGGGCTTTCCCATCGCGACTGCATCGCGCCTCCGGGCGCTTACGCATCGTCAGCTCATCGTCGCCGGCGGAATTCGCAGCCAGCAGGAGGTCGACGCATTGCAAACCATCGGCGCCGATGCCGTTGTTGGGATGGCAGTCTACACCGAGATGCTGGCTGTATAGCCGAAGCACACCGCAGTCGCGAATGGCAATACTCACGTGGCCCTTAGATCGCTTCAGCTATGCTGGAGAAGAACTCTCATCGAAAGGAAAAGGAATGGCTGCCACCAAAGTGAGCGGGATTCGACTAGCCAAGCGGCTCGACGAGGTAGGTTTTTCCGACATTGTTCAGATCCGCAATAAGGTCATGGCGATGCGCGCGGAAGGTCTGCAGGTACATTCGCTGCATGGCGGCGAGCCGTTCTTCGAGACCCCGGACGACATCAAATTTTCTGCGGTCCGGGCGCTGGTCGACAACCAGACGCACTATGCCCCATCCTCCGGCTTGCTCCCGCTGCGCAAAGCGCTGGCGGACAAGCTTGCAAGAAAAAACGGCATCCATATCTCCACGGATGAGGTGATTGCCACGGTCGGCGGCTCGCAGGGTTTGTACGCCGCCTTCCAGAGCGTGCTTGACGCCGGGGACGACGCGCTTGTCTTCTCGCCTTACTGGACTCCCATCGGCGATCTCGTCACGGGAGCCCAGGCGCGCCCTCTGCTGGTACCCACCATCACCGCGCGCCGCAATGGAATTCGCAACACCCTCGAGCAGTTTTCTACGAATCGGACGCGCGCCATCTACTACAACACCCCGCAAAACCCCAGCGGACTGGTCTTCACGCGCGCCGAGGCGGAAGAAGTTGCCGCCTTCGCCATCGAACGCGATCTCATCGTCATCGCCGATGAAGCCTACGAGGATCTGGTCTACGAGGGTGAGCACGTCTCGATTGCTTCCCTACCTGGGATGGCGGAGCGCACCATCACCGCATTCACCTTTTCCAAGACCTATGCCATGACCGGCTGGCGCGCCGGATATGCGGTTGCCAAAGAACCTTTTATGACCGCCTTACGCAAAATCGTTCTCTATTCCACCAATGGCCTCGCCACTCCCGTTCAGTACGCGATGATTCAGGCACTCACCACCCCCGAGTCGCAGATTGGGGCGCGCCGTGAGGAATATCGAAGGCGCCGCGACCTTCTCGTTGCCGGGCTCAACGAAGTGGGCCTCGACTGCGAAGCGCCCGCCGGAGCGTTCTACGCATTTCCCAACGTCGAGAAGATACACAAGAACAGCCGCATCGCCGCTCAAATCCTTTTGGAAAAAGCGCACATAGCAACCATCCCCGGTTCTGTCTTTGGCGCACAGGGCGAAGGCCATTTGCGCTTTGGCTATGCCATCACCATTAAGGAGATCGAGGATTGCGTGGAAGCCCTGCGCGGATTTAACGCCTGAGAATTTTCAAGCCGGATACTCGGTCTTCCGTGCTTCGCCGACCGCCCGGCCGGTCTCCACGCGCGATGCGCGCAGGAGTCGGGCAACCTGCTTCAGGTGCAATTGCACGGCGTACGCGCGCAGAATCTCCGCCTGTGAGAATCCGATTCCTTTGGGCCGCAGGGCAGACATGCGCTCTTCCAACCGGGCGATATCCTCTTCGAGATGAAGTCCGGGTGGTGGCACGCTGAAGCGCCAGTTGTGTATGCAGCTTGCCACGTAGTGAAAGCCGGTGCGAACGTCCTGGGCCAGCTTTCGCAGCTCCGGCTCCAGTTGTTCTGCATAGCGATCTTCGCCGCTGTCCTTCACCGCCAGTTGCAGCGCCGCCAGCGCGTCGAAGAGTGCGTGGCCGGATTGCACCAGCATGCCTAACCCTTCGCGCCAGCCCGGCCCGCCCGAAGGCTCGTTGCGGGAAGCGTCAAGTAGCTGGTCGTTGCCTCCGAGCATGACCACAGCATTTTCGCGCAACTCGGCGATGTTTTCAGCAGGTGTCCCGCGAAAGCCTTCCAGGATTCCCTCAAAGAACGCGCCGAGTACGAGGAACTCCTGCGCTAACCCTTCCCGCAGGCGCAGGCGGGCGCGATCCGGGAGGATAAGCGTGCTGACGGCAACCGCAACCAGGATGCCGAAGAGCACTTGTCCGACGCGTGTCAGGGCAACCGTCCAGTGAGAGCTGGACTGCACCAGCATGATGATGGTGATCGTCACTCCCGCCAGGCGCGAGCTGCTGCGAAATCCGAGCAGCCCGCAAAGAACGATCGCCGCGAAGACCGCAAGGATGTAGTTCCACGGGACACTACCCACCAGCGAAAACGAAAATCCCAACAGTGCGCCGATCACGGTTCCCAGAACGCGATCGCGCGACGCCGTGATGGTGGCGCCAAAGTTCGACTGCAGCACGATGATGGCGCTGATGGCGCCCCAATAGCCATCGTGCAGCCCCAGCCGCGACGCCAGCCACCAGCACAGCCCCGCCGCCAGAGCCGTCTTCGCCGCATGAATGAGCAGTCTGCGACGCTCCCAATTCAAGAGACCGCGGCTGTCCGTGCCAGCCACGTGAAGCTTGGTTGCCAGCTCTTGTTGGGACCAGGTTTTGTTAGCTGCCAGGCGCATGCGATCACACCATTCTTTCATGCTGGGAACAGCGTGTAGCATAAGGGCAAGGCCGCTATGCTACGAGTGGGTTATCCCGCAGTCTTAGACTTCAAACTGCTAAGTGTGATGCCGGAAGGCGTCGATCTGGTCCCTCTGGCGGACGGGCTTGATGACCACGTCGACATCGACGTGTGGATTCCGGATCCGTACCCCACCCGCGCCCAGCGCATCTGGCCGCATCTGCGCGGCGTGCGCCTTGTACTTTCGCTCATGGCCGGCACGGAATGGATTCCCGGCACCGTGGGTCCCCACGTGACCATCTGCAATGCTCGAGGGGCGCACAACATCTCTACCGCGGAATGGACCCTCTCTGCCATTCTCGCCATGCTCAAATACTTGCCGGTTTATTTTGATATCCAGCGCTCGGGCGATTGGCGGCGCCGCTCCGATGTGACTCGGGTCTACGAGCAAATGACGCACGATCGAGGTCAACTGCATCCGCCCGTCAAGCTCGAAGAGCTCACCGGCAAAGCAGTGTTGCTGGTGGGTTATGGGTCGATCGGCAAAGAAATCGAGCGCATGCTTGAGCCGTTCCATGTGGAGATCATGCGCGTCGCACGAAGCGCTCGCACGGCGCCGCTGGTTCATCCCGTGAACGAACTCGACGCGTTGTTGCCGCGAGCTGATGTGGTGGTCCTGATTCTGCCGTTGACCGATGAGTCGAGAGGTCTGGTCGGCGCAAAGCAGCTTGACCTGATGCGGCAGGGTGCCCTGCTTGTCAATGCCGCACGCGGAGGCGTCGTGCAAACCGATGCGTTGGTCGACGCGCTGAACGCGGGCAGAATCCGAGCTGCCATCGATGTTACCGATCCTGAGCCGCTGCCCGAAGGACACCCTCTTTGGCGATGTCCCAATCTGCTCATCACTCCGCACGTGGGCGGATCGAGCCCGCAATTCGCCCCCCGAGCCCTGAAAATTGCAGCCGACGAACTGCGCCGCTACATGATGGGCGAGCCGCTCAGAAACGTCGTTCAGGCCGCTGTCTGAACCGCTACCGGCGCACCCTGCCAATCGCGCAGACCAATTACAGCGAGCACCACCAGTCCAGCATAGAGCACGGCGGTGATCCACAGATCCTTATAGATGTACTCGCCGACGTAGATCGTGTCGACTACGATCCACAGCCACCAATTGGCAATGTTCTTCCGCGCCTGCCACCAACTGCCCACCAGGCTGTAACTGGCCAGCGCTGCGTCAAGAAACGGAAGGGCCGCATGAAGGCGGCGAGCGGGAAAGCCGAGAATGACTGTGCCCGCGGCGCCCGCCACCAAGGCGAGAACCATGCTTCCGAAACTCAGCGGAGCCACACGCACTTCGCCTTCCGCACGAACCCCGCGCCACCAATGCCACCACCCATACAACGTGAACGCCACGAAGAACACCTGCAGCAGCGAATCGGAAAGCAACATCACGTGGTAATAGACCACGATGTAGATTACGTCCGCCGCAAGCGTAATCGGCCAGCACCACATGTTCCGCCGCGCGGTGAGCCATATCGCAAGCCACGTCGTAATAGCGCCTGCGAGTTCCAGCCAATGCTCGCGGAAGAACTGCTCGATCGCAGCCAGCATCATAGTGCCGTGTCCACGGTCGTCGGACTGTCTGATCTCGACGCCCACGTGCGCAATGCTTCGAGAAGCTTGCGTCCCGGTCCGCCGAACCATCTTGCATGCGAGACGAGATAACCTTCGCAGGCCATGCCGGCTTTTTCCTTGGCGTGGAGAGCGGCCAGGAAATAGTCCGTCTCCGCCAAAGCGAATTCCGCATGGCACAGCGCCGTCATCGGCGCGAGCGCCAGCCGCTCCGCGCGCGAAAGCGGTCTCGCTGACTCATAACCGTCGAGCAAGGCAAACAGATGGTCGTAGTGTACGCGGACGTCTTCGGGTTGGTTGGGGCGATCCACCAGCGCCAGCCAGCCAACGATGCTGCGCTCAATGGCCTGCGCCAGGTCGTGCACGGCATTCGTCCGATCGGCAAGCCCGAAGTCGATGACCGCAACGGCCTCTGCATCTGCGCCTGTATCGCTCCACAGCAGGTTCGAGCCATGCAGGTCGTTGTGCGTCCACAGCGGGGTCAGGCCCGGCAGCAGCGGGAGAAGTTCCGCGTGAAATGGCGCCAGGAAGGCCAACGCTTCATCACGGCAATTACGCTGGCGCAGATAGTCGCTCAACGCGGGTCGCGCCGCCATGTAGCGGCTGAACTCCGCGCGTGCATCGGCCGACGCGAAGATCGTGAACCCCGCAACCAGCGGCCTCGATTTGCGTGGCGGCGCATCAAAGCCGTGAGATGCGAGATGAAGCCGCGCCATTGTCTGCCCTGCAGATCGCGCATGGCCAAGGGATCGGAACGGCGTCCATGAAAGCGCGTCTTCATAGAGGTCGATGCCCCGCGGTGTTTCGTGCACCTCGTAAACCCATTCCCCTGCCTTGATCGAGGTTTCGCCCGACGCTGCCCTGAACACGCGGGGCACCATCGCTCCTTTGCTACGCAGATGGGCCATGAACCGATGCTCTTCGCGCAGTCCTGCCGTATCGCGCACTGTCATGTGATGGCGCTTGATAAAAACATTCTGGCTCTGTGTAGCCACAACGCTCGCCGCCGAAAACGGACGCGGGCTTATCATCAGAACTCTCTTTGGCGAGCCGAGCGCGGGGTATTCACGCAACAAGCCACGAATCTCGTCCAGTGTTAACGGCGGCCAATCAGGTTCGACCAGCGTGCCATCCAGGCCGTGCGCCATCGCTGCGCGGTTTACTTGCACTAGCGTTTGCTCCTTCCAGAACTCAAGTAGCCCTCAAAATGTATAGTGCGCGGATAACATTACCGTGGTTGGTGCGCCGAGATGAATGAACGTATCCCCATAGTTGGCGCCCGTATCTTTCCAATATCGCTTGTTGGTGATGTTATCGGCATAGAGCCGCAATGTCATGCGTCCCTGTTCCCCGCCAATTGTGTAGCGTGCCCCCAGGTTGAAAAGGTTGTAGCCGACAACGCTGACGGCATCGTCACTCGTCGCCTCCTTCCGCCCGGTGTAACTCCAGCCCGGCATCAGGTGCAGCCCGCGCGCATGCGGCACCGCCATATCGGAGAATAGCGCGGTACGCAAGCGCGGCACGTTGATTACCTGTTTGTTGTCGAACGCGGGTGTCCCAGTATCGTTGGAAACCGCCCGAATCGCCGCGCCCGATGCGGTCAGGCGCAGCCAATTCGCAGCCTTGCCCTCCGCGCTCAACTCGACGCCATTGTGCGTCTCGCGGCCCTCAGAAACAAAACTGAGATCGCCTGCATCGTCGATCGCTTTGGGATAGAAAAACGGCGCCGTCATGTGGAAGAAGGCCGTGGAAATAAGAATGCGCCGTCCCGGCTCATACTTGGCACCAGCCTCCACTTGCCGGGTGAAATAGGGCGCAAGATACTGCCCGCCTGCCCAGAATGGTCCTTGCGGACCCAGCGAGAGCAGCACGCTGTAACTCCCGTATAGCATCAGCGGTTGCGAAGGATTCCACGTGGCGGAATACTGTGGCAACCATACGCCTTTGGTTCCTGTCACATTGAAATCGCGCAGCGAAGTGTAACGCCCGCCTGCGGTCAGCCGGACCCGGCCCGCAATGCTGATGCGATCCTGCACGATTGCCGAGGTCTGGTGATCGAAGTCCGCCAGTTGGACGGGCCCTGCGGACTGCACCGGATCCTCGATAGGAAATGGAATATTCGGCTGGTAGATATTCTCTGAACCGACGTACGTGTACACCGCGCCGTCCTGCACGGTCGGCGGCGCGGCCGGCGGTGGGGCGCCGGGCAGGTCCACATTGCGGTGAAATACTTCGCCCCCAAACGCAAGGTCTTGGGTCAACACGCCTGTCTTTACCGAGCCCATCGCCAGCGCCTCACCCACCGCATCCACGCGCAATTCCCCAGGATCACGATAGTCGTAGATGTCATAGGTTCCGTCAGGGGCAAAGAACCATGGTGGAGGTCCTCCCGCGACATTGCACTCCGGTTCATAGTAACAACCGTATGCGTACACAACATTGTCATCGATCAACGAATGGCTGTAACCGCCTTCAACAAATGCGCGCCAATCACCATGAATCGAATAGTCGAGCCGCACGCTTGAATTCAACGTGTCGAACGTGTTCGGCTTCGACCAAGACTGTTCACCCAACATCGTGGATGGATACACGCTGTTCAAGTCGGGGACTATCGCTCCGCCCAGCAACTGGTACCCGCACACTGATCGCTCCACCTTGTGTTGATATTCGAAATCAGTTTTTAAAATCGCTCTCGTACTTACCTTCCAATCCGCAGCGGCGGTGCCGGCGGCACGCCATCCATCTGCGTCGTTTACATAGCTTTGAATTTTCTCGCCGGCGGTGTTCACGCGAACTCCGAATTTTTTCTCTGCGCCAAACAGCCGTCCCACGTCGAGATTTCCGTATGCACTGCCGCGCTGATCGGTAGCCAGATCCACGGCCTGAATCGCCGCCGGCCTTTTCGTGGTGTAGTTGATCAGGCCTCCGGCCGAAGCCACTCCGCTTTCCACGCCCGCGATGCCCTTGAGGAATTCGACGCGCTCCTTGTTTTCGAGCGGCACGTCCTGCTCTCCTGCGATCGTAATGCCATTGATGCCGAGTCCAGTCGCAAGATCGATCGGAAATCCGCGAATCTCAAAATCGCCATAATAGCCGACCGGCGCATAGTCCTCTCCGATCGAGGCATCGTTTTTTACCACACCGGAAAGGAGACGCGAAACCTGGTCCGTGAGCAAGTCGCGGGTCACGACCGTTACCGAAAGCGGCGTCTCGCTCAGCGGGGCGTCATCGAGGGTTCCCACCGTCACGGCCTGCGGAAGGTAATCATCTTTGACATCTCCGTGAACCACCACCGTCGTTGTGACCGGGGGAACGGCTTGACCAGCCCCGCCGGAGTTTTGCGCTGCCGCAGTTTGTACCGGACTTTGCGCCTGCCCCGAAGTGCCCTGCGAAAACGCCTTGCCGTGCAGGAAACTTACAATGGCCAACAAACCAATCGCGAAACCAGTTTGAGACCATGGTTGTGCATCCATGCGGCCGCGCAGGAGGACACATCTCCCTCTGCCTGCTGACGCAAGCCATTTGGATCGAATGTCGTCGGGAACTGCGGGCATACAGTCCTCTTGCTTCTACTGAAACAAGAGCGCCCGCTGTGGGATTCAAGAAGGCCGGTTCACTCGGAAACTTCCCACGCCGGTATTATCCGGATCGGGTTCGAGGGTATTTCTCAGCCCCGGCTATCGGAGCACCCCTGTTTCAATAACAAAAGTCTAACACTTCCGCAGTGAGGCAATCGTACTGACTTTATGGGGGGTAATCTCTGCGCTCCTGGTGTCCATCGGTGTCCTCTCCCCAGGACACACCGTGCCTACCATCCTAAGGGGAAATGTCTTTCGGCCGTTTCAGGATATGACCACGAAAACCACTCTGAGTTGTCAGGTCCAAAGCGACGCAAGGAGCGGACGATATGTTTCGAGAGCGGGCACGGAAAGACCTTGCACTTTGGCGGCATCGTCGGCGCGCCGCAGCCGGATTGCTTCGCGAGCATACGGCGATGCGAGAAATATCTCCGCCTCCGCAGCCTTCATTGGGCCCCCCTGCAAGGCCAGGCTCTCCACCGAAGCCGGTGAAAGGCCCGCGAGATATCTCGGCTCCGCAAAGCAGAGATATCGCTTCGCCGCCACGTGCATTCGAATCGGATCGAGAACCGCTACCGGAAAATGTCCGGCGAGCGCTGCAACCGCCAGTTCTTCATGCCGGGTATCCAACCCGCGTCGCGCTGCGTCCTCTCCTTCGGTATGCATCAGGTGCCCGAGGTCGTGCAGGAGCCCCGCCGCCACCAGGGCATCTGCACCGCCGCCCTTCCGAAGGAAATGCGCCGCCTGCAGGCAATGCTCCAGTACGGTCACGGGCTCGCCGAAGTAAGCAGCGCCGCCGCCGGTTGCAAGCAATTGCATGACTTGATCCACTGAGGACAATGTTGTCATCCCGCTCCAACCTCCACCGCGCGTGCGTTGCGGGATCCCTGCCACACGAGCACCAGCGCCACAAACGCGGTCAGCAATGCCGCCACAGCCAGGACGAGGAACGCATTTTTCCACCCGTAGCGCACCGTGATGCGCGCCACCGTGTCTCCCGAGAGCCACCCGGCCATGTATCCCACCCCGTCAATAATGCCGGCCGCCGTGGCGCTGCCGCGCTTGCCTCCAAAATCCAGGCTCATGGCCCCCGCGAGGTACGAGTACGGCCCCAGCAAAAGAAATCCCACCAGCGCCACCAACACGACCGGGACTAACTGGCTTGCGTGCCCCGGCGTGCGTGCCAGCATCAGCAGGCATACCGTGCAGGCGCCCATGCCGCCCACGAGCACCACGTTGCGGCCGTTCAGCCCCAGCTTGTCGCTCAGCACTCCCGCCACCAGGACCGACACTCCGCCCAACAAGGGAAACAGCGCGCTGCGGCTCGCGGCGTCACTGCTCGAAAGACCCACATACTGGACAAAGTATGTAGGCGTCCAGAAGTTGAACGTCTCGCGCAGCAGCGTCGTTCCCAGCGAAAGCAGGCACACCAGCCAGAATGGAAAGCTGCTCAGCAGCGGGCGGAGAATGGCGCCCAATCCCGCTCGCTGGTGGTCCCCAAGCTCCTCGGCGGCATACACATTCAGCGGGTTCGTCTCCGGCGCCGGCAGACCGCGCTCCTCCGGTGTTTCCTTCATCAACAGCAGATTGGCCAGCAGCAGGATCGTCAACGATCCCGCTCCGGCGAAAAATACGCCCCGCCAGCCAACGCCGTGGGCCATCAGCCTGCTCATCACCCATCGGCAGGCAGCATCTCCAAACAGGAAACTGAGACTCAACACGGCCATCACGGTTCCATAGGTCGAATAGGAAAACCAGCGCGACGCAACTTTCACCAAGCCGCTCCAGCCCGCGGATTGAAACAGCCGGTTGCCGATCCACGCCAACGTGAACAACGGGAAGCCACCGCTCAACGCAAACACGATGGTGAAAAGAACCGACCCTGCCATGCCGGCAAGGAAATTCCGCCGGCCGCCAAGCAGGTCCGCAATCGATCCCCAGACGAATTTACCCACCGCGTAGGCCACCGTACCCGCCGAGGCGATGAAGCCCAGCCTAACCTGCGCCTGGCTTGGGGTTACGCCGTGCTGCGCGAGGTCGTGAATCAGGTCGGGCAAGACCACGGAGAGATTGGAGCGGCAGAAGTAGTAGCCGGAGTACCCCAGCGCCAGCAGCACAATGGTCGCCCCATGCCAGCCTGCAAAGACGGAGCGGGGCTTGGGCGGCGTGGTGTCTGGTTCAACAGGAGTCGGGTTCGTCCCCACAGCGGCAGACTAACACGGGGCAATCACGGGGGTTTGAAAGCGCCAAGGGCCATACAGGGATACAGATTTACGGGTTTACAGCCGCTGTACGCGGTGAGAGGTCTGCCTGTAAGTCTTTGTAAATCTGTTGGCTAGGGTCGGCATACTGGGATACAGGCGCTGTATCCGTGTTGAGACCGGGGCCGGAAATTGCTGAAAGGGAATGGTTTAGATCCGGATTCACAGCTTCACAGGGCAAAACCCGGGGGGAGGGGGTGGGTACATTCACCGGGAATGGGTTGGGCGGGCCTGGCGAAGGGGCGACAGGTTTCGGGGCGAACGATTCCGGACGAGTGGCGGGAGCCCATTTGGGGCCGCCGACCGGGAATTGCGCGCGCTTGAGGGCGTCAGGCAATTTCCGGAGGAGATACTCCACCATGGCGGTCACCGTGGTGTCGTATTCGGCCGCGAGCTTCCGGGTCTGGCGATAGAGGTCTACGGAGACAGCTACGGTGATGTTTTTGACGTTTCTCATTGGTCGCACTCCGGATGGCGATGGGAGTTACAGCCGCCACTCGTCATTTCCAGTGTGCGCGAAGAGCAGGTAATTTTCTGCAAAAGCAGGAGCAAGGGACTCAGGGACTAGGGACCTAGGGACTAGGGACTAGTGTAGGCCGCCGCAGAAAGGGTCATTTACAGCTGAGCGCACATCAACTGAACAGGGAGAAGGAACTTCCCTCAGGGGCTAAAGCCCAGCTTGTTTTAAGCCGTTTACGGCACGACTGAAGTCGTGCCCCTTCAAAACTTAAACGACCATCTGTGTGGCGGACACCACTGGGACTAGGGACTAGGGACCAGGGACCTAGGGACTAATTGTGATGGCTCAACGGGTTGTCCAATCGGTCGATGGCAAAACCAGAGACGGTGCGTCTTGCCGGGCCGTTGGGAGGTCACCCTGTGTGTGGGTTCGTGAAGACATGCCGACTTATTGTTCCTCATCCTCAGGATCTGAGGGTGTCTTGGCGGAAGTTTTCCTCTTCTTCGGAAACGTGTGCTATAACCAGCAGATACTTCTGTGTCGGTAATTCATTTTCAGAAGAGCGAATCGGGGAAGGTGGTGTCGGCATACCTCATCATATTTGGGGCGGCAGTTCGCGACGATGGCTCGCCGAGTGGCAGTCTGCTACGCCGGGTGGAAGGCGCTGTCGCATTTTCGAGGACGATCGCGAATCCCAAGTTCATCCCGACCGGGGGTGTCGGTCGACACGGCCCATCGGAAGCTGTGGTCATACGGGATTTGCTGGTGCACAAAGGCATCAAGCCACAAGACATTCTGTTGGAGGATCGGGCGCGGGACACACTCGAATCCATCAAATACTGTGATGCGATTCTGATGTCCTGCGACGATCTCGAGGTGGTTGTCCCGTGCACCAGCCGGTACCACATTCCTCGATGCGCTCTCTTATTCCGCATGCTTGGCTATACCGTCCGCATTCCGCATATGCCGGCAGATCTTCCGCAACTTCCATTGAGGAAGTGGATATTCTTCGTCTTGAAGGAGTTCATCGCGCTACCCTACGATGCTCTTTTGCTGCTCTTCGAGGACCGGAGAGCGCGGGTTCGGCGTCCCGACAAATCAAGATTTGATGGAGAAGTTCGATGAAAAATCTACTTATAGCCGCGGGAGTTCTGTTGGCAGTTCTGCTCGCGGTGTACTTCATCATTCGGCCCAAACCGCTCGATCCCGAGGTGCAACGACTAGCAAACCTGACTGAATTGGCTGAGCGGTCATGCCTGTCGAATACCAGCGACACCTCCAGCGTATCCCTCCGAGTACAGTTGGAAGCGATGAAAAAGATCGACGGGAGCGCTTCGATCCAACAGCAACGAAGCGCTGCCCGAGGCGCTGCCGAAGCCCTGGCAGGAGAACTGCAGAAACAGGAAAACGCCGAGATTCGGGCGTGCATGGAGCCATGGTCGAAACAAATACGCGAAATGGCCGCCAAACTGTAATCGCCAAGCCGGTCCGCGTGGTTCCGAAGGAGTTTATATGATCGAAGGATCGCCCCACCGCATACGGGATCTTCTCCTTCAACGGCCGCTTCTAGCAATCCTTCTCGCATCCACGGTGTCCATCACTCTACCTGCCATCGCACAACCGACATCGAGCGATCTCCAGGCTGCTGAGCTCTCTCAGTACGAGCAATTACTCCGTACATCCGTCGATGCCGCAGAGAAGGCATGCCTGTCTAATACGTCCACAGAGCAAAGCAGGTCTTTGCTGCTTTCGTGGCACGCCGTCCTCGCTCAAATAAGCTCGACTGCAGGTGTTGAGAAGAAGACGGAAGAGATTCGAGGCGCGGCGCACGACCTGCCTGCAAGCGCCCAATTGATCGAAAATGACAATATTCGTAATTGCATCAACGAAAAAATCAAGCCTATATTTGCGATGGCCGTCCAAGTGTTCCAGCCGGCTGCAGCGAGTGCTGCATGGCCGGATCCGATCGATTTTCGATTCAGCTTTATCCGGGGACCCAGCCAGAATCCGCAAGTGTACACGGAGTTTCTACGCGCGGACTTGCAGACCCGCACAGGACCACTCTCAGACCGGCTGATCATTCAGGATCCGCAGGGGGCCGCCTATTTTAACTTGCGCCTCGGATACCCAAAGCCTGGAGAAATCGTTTCTGGCATAATCGTCGCGGAGAGGATTCCAAATGCAAGACTGACCGCGATCCAGCCCGTACTCACCAACGTTTGTTTTCAACGTCCGTCCCATCTTCCAAGCGGGCTATCGGCCAGGTTCGACTTGTTTGACTGCGCCGAAGGCAAGGCCTGCAGGCCGTCTCAACGTAGCACCGGCTGGTTAAGTGCCTGCCCACAGCCCTCCCCGGCGACCAAGGGTTGGACCGCGCCTTTCCTTGGAGGAACCGTATATGCCGCAAGCCGAGATCAACCCGATACGACGGCGCCGGTCTCGCCCTATTGGAGCGTTCCTTCACTGAGAGCGCTCACAGAAGGCGAAGCCGAAGGAGTCGGTTATACGGTGTTCACCCTCGAGACTGACAGCTTTCGCAAAACAGATATCCGTGGCGTGGAGGTAGAGGTGCGCGTAAATGGCGTCGCAGTCCGCGAAGATGGCCTTACCGCGGATTTACGTCCGGTCGCCAACGACCCGAATGGGCTCTTCGTCCACCGTTTTGCATTGCAAACCCTCGATTTCGAGGGTGCTCAGGGCGGCTGCGATCGCATAGACATTGGATTGCGCCCGCTCATGGCCGACGGTCGCAAAGGAGATCCACTCAAATCGACACTGACCTACGTGGCACTGCGGGATATCGCACCCCGTTCGCAGCGGCTCGGTGATGGGAATTTGAAATGGAGTGCGGCCTACATTACGCCAATACGAGAATGGCGCAATATCGCTGAAATCAACTCCTACACCTATAGAACCAGTGATCCGGCCATGCATCGCAGCATGGTTGAGCAGGTGCAATCTGACAAGAGCTGGCTCGACAAGCAGGGACTAACTTACGAAGGCCAGAAAATTGTCGGCGTGATACGCCCTCCGCGCACCGTCAAGCCCGACGGTTCCGCCGCCTACGGTCTCGCTGCCGGGTTGATCCAGGAAAATGGCCAGGTTCGGTTTACTTTTTCCGACGGAGATGCACGCAAACTCGCAGCATTCATGATTGCGCAGCGGAGCAGGGGGAAGGTCTTTGCGCGCATTATTCATAACCAAGAGTTCATCTTCCAGGCGTTAGGCGGATCGCACACGGCAGGTGGCGTTTGTGAGAATTGAACCGCCAGGCTGGTGGCCCGAACCGCTCCCCCGCATGTAGCCCTCTCGAGTTCCGGGCCATTGGCCGCTGGCCCGTCTGTCTTCGGCGGGGATTTTGGGGCTGGGACGGTGCCGCGGAGAGCACACGTTGCGGCGAGATGATCAGACCGGAAATGAGCGGAGGGTTTTGGTTACCCTCGGTTCCGTCGTCGTTGTTGTGTATTCCGTCGCTTCGATGACGGCGGGGAGGCTAAGAGACTGGGGGCTCCATCGAGAATCGTAGGGGGATGGCGTTCTCAAATGCAGGTCCCCTTCGACAGGCTCAGGGCAGGCTTTCGACTGCGTCCGCCACGGCGGACTCCGCTCAGGATGACAGGGCATTTTGGTATACGAGCTCCGAAGATTCGGACAGGAGGCGCGGTGCTAACCGGCTGCGTCGATGCCGACGGGGAGGTTGGGCATGCTGCCTTGCGCTTTTGCCTCGCTCACCACGGCGTCGAGATGAGCCAGCACTTCGTCGACTGTCATGGTGTAGACCTCGCGCTGGGTGTCGTAGCCTTCTTCGACCAGTTGCTTGAGGTAGCGGCCGGCGATCTGCGCGGCAAGCTGATCGGTGATCACTTTGCCGGAACGTTCCTTCTGCGCTACCCAGGCAACGGCGGGCAGGGCAATCCACATGGGGCGGCCGTTGACGTCGAAGCGCACGTCGATGGCATCGGCATGGCGGGTGGCAATGGCCACGATGTTCGCCTTCCACGTGCAGTGCAGGTCTTCGGCTGTCCAGCGATCGGCTACATGAAAGTCTTCGTACATGGAATCAGCGTAATGGTTCGGGGAGGGCGGGGGCAAGATTTGTGCGATGCCACCCTAGCGCCGTCTGACGACGTCGCTAGAATGGGGCACCCAGGTAGTCATGATTTCAATTCCATCCCAGGTCCGAAGGTCCGGACCCTTCGACAGGGCTCAGGGCAGGCTGGGACGCCCAGGAATGTGACCGAAGATTGCTTTATGTGGACGCTGGTTTGGTGCGCTGATAGACTGGTAGGGTTGCAGTCGTAGTGCCCTCCACCCCAACGGACCCGCCTGCAAGTCTACCAAGAAGGACATAAGAAACCCCGTGGATACTCAAACCCGTCACGCCCTCAAGCAGGATAAGTTCGCAGTGGCAACCGCCAGCAGCATGAGCTGGTTGAGCGGTCACCGCAGCGGCATCCTGCGCTGGGTGGTCAGTGCAGTCGTGATTCTCGCTGTGGTGGTTGGCGCGCTTGTTTTCTGGACGATGAAGACCGGAGCGGCCGACAAGGCGCTCGGCGCTGCCCTGGACCTCTACTCCACCCCCCTGGCCGTGCCCGGAGCTCCCGCGGAAAAGAATGTTTATAACAATGCCGCAGACCGGGCCCGGGAAGCGAACCGCGAGTTCGTCGCCGTCGCCAAGGACTTCGGGTGGCTTCCGGAGGGCGCGAAAGCCCACTATTTTGCGGGCGTCACGTACCAGGACCTGGGGCAGACCGGGTCGGCGGAAACCGAGTTGAAAACCGCCGCCGGTTCGTGGGACCGGAACCTTTCCAACCTGGCCAAGCTGGCTCTCGCCGGGCTCTATCAACAGTCGGGGCGTTCCGCGCAGGCCATCGACGTCTACAACGATCTGGCCAAAAAGCCGTCCCTGACTGTACCAACGAGTGTGGCCCAGCTCGACCTGGCGGACTTGTACGCGACCACCGGCAAGCAGGACCAGGCCCGCGCGCTGTGGGCCAAGGTCAAGGATGCCGACAAGGACGGAATGGCGGGTTCAATCGCCTCGCAAAAGCTGGCCGGCAAGCAGTAAATCCCCCTGGCAAATGAGGTCGCGCGGGACCTTCCCGCCGCGCCTCGTCAGCCTGAGCACTTTGGCGGCAGCCTGCGTCTGGTGGCATATGAGCGCCAGCCAGACCCTGAATCCGTTTTGGATGGAGATCGCTGATCGCACCGTGCAAGACGAAACCCGCCGGCACGCGAAGGACGAAGCGCTCGCGGCCCTAGTCGAGCAGTATGCTTCCACGCTCTACCGCGTGGCGTTTTCCGTGATGCGCAATCCTTCCGATGCTGAAGACGCCGTGCAGGAGGCATTCCTGCGCGTATTGCGCCACCGCGACAGCCTGGGCGAAGTCCGTGATCACCGCGTATGGCTCATCCGCATCGTCTGGAACATTGTGCTGGACCGTAAGCGCCGGGCCAAGACGCGTCCCGAAACCGACGATGTGGAGGAACTGGCGCGGGTGCTGCCCGCGGATGGTCTGAGCGCAGAGCAGCGCGCGGCCGCCGCCCAACACCACGCCCACGTGCTGGCTTGCGTAGAACAATTACCCGCCAAGGAACGCCAGGTGCTGATGCTTTCCGCGTTCGAAGAGCTGTCCAGCGTGGAGATCGCCTCCGTCCTCGGCATTACCGAATCCAGCGTGCGCTCGCGCTTGTTTCGGGCGCGCAACCTGATGGCTGACCTGCTCCATTACCCAAGGAGTCTGCGATGAGTTCCTCTCCCAGGAACGGCTTTATTTTCGATACCCCGGATCGGGATCCATCCGAATCCGGCGAAGACACTCTGCGACTGATCGCCAGCCTGCCGGCTCCTGAAGGTCTCGCCAATCGGGTGAAGGACGGCCTGCGCCACGCTCCCCGGGACGCCCGGGTTTTGAGTTGGCGGAAGCCACTGCGGCCGTCCGGTGGCTGGATGCAGAGCACGATGGCTCGCGGGGCGGCCGCGGCGGCCATTGTGTGCATAGTCGCTGGCGGGGGATGGCGGATCTATTCGCGGGTGCAGCCGCCTCCCGCGGCAAAGGTGGTGGTCATGCCTCCCCGTGGGGCGTCGGCGGGCAATGGATTCTCGCAGGCTGGGGCAAAGCGCGTTCCGGACACGCTCAACGGCCCGGTGCTGACCCATCCTTTGGCTGCCAACACGGAACAGAATCTTATCGACAAGGCGCCTGACTCCTCCAGGCCGGTCCCCGGCAGACCGGCCCCGGCGAAAAAGTCAGCAGCTCGACGAGTCGTGATTCCTGTACCGTAGCTACTGGGCTTCGCGGGTCAAGGCGCGAAAGATCATGCCCAGGATAGCCAGCGCCAGGGCTCCCCAGAACGCGGGAACCATGCCGTAGACCTTGAATCCGCGCACGATGGACGATGCGACCAGGATCATCATTCCATTGATGACCAGCAGGAACAGACCAAGGGTGAGGATGCTGATCGGAAAGGTGATGACCTTCAGCAACAGGCCCACCGTGGCGTTGAGCAGGCCAATCACCAGCGCGGCGATCAGGGCGGGCATGATTCCGGTTACCACAAAGCCCGGAACAAGCTTGGAAACGATGATCAGGGACAGGGCGCTTAACAGCCAGTGCAGCAGAAGCTTGAGCATATTCTGACTCCTTACGTCGTCGTAATCGAATGTAACTCACCCGCCGGGATGTTGTGGGATTCAAGCCATGAAGGCTCCGGACCGGAACTGCCATCCCGGCATGCACGTAACCTTGAGCGAAGTGGCACGTCAGTACATTGGCCGCCTTTTCTTTCCGCCTCCGCCGGGCGCGCTTTCTCGTCGGGAGATTGCCTTCATGCATACCCGTAGCTTCGTTGTCGCCGCCGGTCTGGCTGGAATTCTGTCCGCCCTTTTCGTTTCGGCGCAGACCCCCGCGAACGCCCCGCTCCCCGACATCCGGCAATTGATGCAAGAGGTGATGCAGCACCAGAAGCAGCTCGAGAAGGTTCGGGAAAACTACACTTATAGCTCCTCCCAAACAGTCCAGGACATTGACGGCAACGGCCGAGTCACCAAGACCGAGACCAGCGAAAATGAGGACTTTTTCGTCAACGGGCACGTGATCGAGCGGACCGTGAAGAAGAACGGACAGCCGCTCAACGAGCACGAGGAGCAGAAGGAAACGGCGCGGGTGACCAAGCTGGTCGAGAAGGCGGAAAAGACTCCTTCGGACCAGCCGCTCGAGGGCCCGTCGATCCGGATCAGCCGGATCCTGGAGATCATGGATATCACCAATGCGCGCCGCGAAATGTATCGGGGGCGGCCTGCCATCGTGTTTGATTTTGTGGGACGCAAGGACGCAAAGACCCACGGCCTTGCCGAGGACGCCTCAAAAAAACTCAAAGGCACAATATGGGTGGATGAGGCGGACCGCGAAGTGGCCCACGCGGACGTCAGTTTCATCGACAACTTCCACGTGGCCGGCGGCCTGCTGGCCAATGTACAGAAGGGATCGAATTTCCATTTCGATCAGGCCCCGGTGGAGGGTCAGTTCTGGCTTCCGACGGGCGGCGAGGGGATGATGCAGGCCCGCGTTCTGCTGCTGAAGAACATGCGCGAGCACTTCACCGAGCGAGACTACGACTACAAGCGCTTCAAGGTGGAGACACAGGAAGCCAAGGACGCAAAGGTGGTCTCCGGGGTAAAGCAATAGATCCCGCGATGGATGCGTCGATTCGCTGCCAACC
Organism: uncultured Acidobacteriota bacterium; assembly: GCA_963798315.1. Classification (GTDB taxonomy): domain Bacteria; phylum Acidobacteriota; class Terriglobia; order Terriglobales; family Acidobacteriaceae; genus Telmatobacter. The sequence continues at coordinate 91,108 of CAWCTA010000001.1, forward strand.
CGATTGTTCGGGGCCAATGTGGCCGCCGCTTCATTCACTGCTGGTCTTTTGTTTCGCCGTCCGACCAGGGGCTGCGCTCTTGGCGACCTGAGCGGCATACAGCAGCCGCGCACCATCCGGGCTCAGGATTGCGCCGATGAGCATGCCGCGGGCGACACAGGCGATGAAGTTGCGGATGTTCTCCAGTCCGGCGAGAGGCGGCAGGGACTTTTGAAAGGCCTTATGGGCCGCAACCCTGGCAAGAACCATGCTCTTGCCCTGGTTCAGAGCCTCGCGCCTGGTTGATTCCCACACTTCGCAACAGTAAGCGACGGCGGGGTTTTCGAATGCGGGGCGGTCCTCAGGCAGAGCGGCCGGCGCAGAAAAATAGTGCACGGTTTCGGTCATGGAGGGATTCTCCGTGTGTGGATTGTGGCTACTCTTCTGATTGTGCGCTGGGAAAAGGAAATATTCTGCAAAGCGACTTTCTTTTCTGGCCTTGTGTCTATGCGGATACTCCGGGGCGAGGTCAGTCAAAGGGCCAATCCGCCACGGTACGCCCGGAACTGAAAACCCTGTTCAGCCTGGTTCAATGAGCGCGTCGGCCTGTTACACGTCAACGCACAATGAAGACCCACCGAGCGGAGATTGGTTTCTGGCCTGTGAAATCCGGTTGCCCTTCTCGCCAATCAATTGGAGGCCGCGCACACGCCGAATTCGCGCAATTCGGGTCGAGTCCGAACTGCGGCTTACAATTCGCGAATTGCGGTCACGGGGTTCCGGCGCATCGCTCGATGTGCGGGAAGGTAGCATGCTAGCAATGACATTGCTCCCAGGAGCATGACGACGGAAACGACGGTGACCGGATCGTTGGCGCCGATTCCGTACAACAGCCGGGCGATAATACGTGTCAGTCCCAACGCAAACGCCAGTCCTAGCGCCAGCCCGATGCCTGTGAGCCACAATCCCTGCAACAGCACGAGCCGCAGCACATCGACACGTGAAGCACCTAGAGCCATTCGTATTCCGATCTCGTGGGTCCGCATTTGGGTTCGATAGGCCACGACTCCGTAGATCCCCGTTACTGCAAGAACCAGCCCGATCAGCGCGAACATTCCCGCCAGGGCGCTCTGTATGACAGCGAAACTGCTCGCCATCTGGGTACTCTCTCGCATGGGACGCACATCGAAAACCGGCAGCCGTGTATCGATTTCGTGGATGGCGTTTTCCACCGCTGGCACCAGGTCGGCCGGATTTCCCTCGGTCTTCACCTGCACGATCGTCTCGTACCCCACCTGGAAAAAGCTCATATACACCATAGGCTCGGGTGACTCATTCATTAACATATGTGTCGAATTTCTCGCGACGCCGACAACCGTGAAAAGGCTGCCCCATATCCTGAGTTTCTTTCCCAGCGGATCCTGTCCCGGCCAGTAGCGCCTCGCCGCAGTCTGATCCACGATAAGTACCCTCGGGGCCTTTTCATCGTCATCCGGTGTAAACTCGCGTCCTTCCAAAATGGGTATATGGAGAGATTCGAAATACCGCGGGGCCACTTCGGCGTGGTACACCTGCAAAGATTCATGGGGGTGTGGCACATACCCTTCCGGATACGCATCCTCCCCCTTGTGGCTCAGGGTCATCGGAATCCAGTCCGTAAAAGACGCAACCTTCACGCCGGGCAATGCCGACACGCGATCAAGTATCTTGTGACGGATCACCTGTTCCTCGTCGTTGCTGTAGCCGGCAATATTCAGCCCCACGGACGCAGTGAGAATGTGGTCCTGCTCAAATCCGGGATTCGCGCCGGCGAGATTCCGCAGTGTTCGCAGAAATAGCCCGGAGCACAACAGCAGAGGAAGTGAAAGCGCGATTTGCGCCACCACCAGCCCGCTGAGCAATTTCCGGTTGCGTGAGCCGCCGGAGATACTTGCAGACTCTGCCTTGAGTACCTCAACTGCCGGCGCGTGGGACGAACGCCAGGCGGGGAGCGCGCCGCAGAGCATGCCGGCCAACAGGCTAGACACCGCAATCCCGATCACGACCTTGTGATCCATGCTCCCGTTGAGTATGAGGGGATTCGAGTTCGCCGGAAAGAACCATGCGAATGTCTTCGACGTCCACGATGTCAAAACAAGGGCCACGGCTCCTGCGACGATGGAAAGCACCACGCCCTCCAGCACCATCTGCCGCACCAGTTGAATGCGATTCGCCCCGAGCGACTGCCGGATCGCAAGCTCACGCCGCCGGGATACAAACCGCACCAGCGTGAGCGTAGCCACGTTCGCGCAGGTCAGCAACAGCACCACAGCGGCGAAGGCGAGTAGGATGGGCAGCGTCGCCGCCATGTATCCGTTGGCGCCGAATGGCGAGCGCCACATGGGATCCAGAGTGATCCGGTTCTCGCCCAGATGCTCGTTCGGATACGCCGCCACAATATTGTGCATCAGGGTGTCGAGATCCTGGGCTGCCTGGCCACGGCTCACGCCGGGCCGCAATCTTCCTATTACGTTCAGCCAGACCGCACCACCACTGCGATGCGTCATCCGCCACACGTCCGTCCCGAGGGGATCAAGCGTTACCCACAGATCTTGACGGATCCCGGGCATTGCTCCAACAAACCCCTCCGGCGCCACACCGATCACCGTCACAGGATGCCGGGCGATCTCGATCGACTTGCCCACAATTGCCGGGTCTGCGGCATAGCGCGTCTTCCAAAGCGAGTAACCCAGGACCACGTTGGGAACGGCATCTGGACGCGACTCTTCTTCAGCCAGAAAGAAGCGCCCCAGCATCGGCTTGATGCCGAGCACGTCGAAATAGTTCGCTGACACGTTCGCAATATAGGCGCGCTCCGGCTGTGCACCGCCGGTCAGCGTGATCCAATCGTGATGATAAGCGAGTATTCCGGCGAAGGTGTGGTTCTGCTCGCGCAGATCGCGATAGTCGAGATACGAGAAGGGCGGAGTCGGAGAGAAGTTCCGTTCCCCCCGCTGCAGGCTCACAAGGTCGCCCGTGTCCCGCGCGCCAGGAATCGGACGCAACATTGTGCCGTCGATCCAACTGAATACGGTGCTGTTGGCGCAGATAGCTACTGCCAGCATCGCCGTCGCGGTGATCGAAAAGCCGGGGCTCTTGCGCAGTTGCCGTAACGCGTAACGGACATCCCGGCCTAGTTGTTCAAGCCACGCTTGGCCCCACATGTCGCGCGTCACATCTTGCACTAGAGGAATATTTCCAAATTCCCGCGCCGCCGCTTGTCGCGCCGTCTCTGCCGTCTCGCCTCGCGCCACTCGATCTGCAATCGCCATCTGCAGGTGCGCATCAATCTCTTCCTGCAATTCGCGCTTGCGCCGCTGAAAACCGAAGCTCGGGAACCACTTCATGACTCACTCTCCTCCGGCTTGACGTACATCACCGACCCAATCGCTTCGACAATCCGCTCCCATCGGCCCAGATCCGAGGCCAACTGCTTTTTCCCCTTGGCCGTGATTCGGTAATATCGGGCTTTTTGCTTGCTCTCTGACTGCTTCCACTCAGACTGCACCCAGCTCTGACGCTCCAATCGATGGAGAGCCGGATACAGTGATCCGGTCTCCACCTGAAGCACGTCTCCGGATCGCAAACGTAAAGCCTGGACAATTCCGTATCCGTGCTGCGGTCCCCATTGCAGGGTCTGAAGAATAAGCATGTCGAGTGTTCCCTGCAGCAGCTCGATTCGGTTCTTATATTGGCTTCTTTCGTTCATAGATGTAGACACTCTACTCCTAATGGAGGTAGATTGTCTACTTCGTTTTGTATAGCGCACCGAGCAGCCTTGCCCACTCAGCAGATTTGAAAAGTACGTCAGTTCTCAGGACGAGAATTGGTGATTCTGCATTGGCGCTCAATCGCCAATGCACTCTTCGAGAGCGGATTTAGAGCATCCAAAGTTCCGGGACGGTCCGGCGGAATCGACTGACCCAACCCCTCTTTCAGACGGCCCGGATCTCCGGGTTTGCAACGTATACTCGCTTCGGTCTGGAAATGTCTCCCGTGTAGACCGCATCAGCGATCCCGCTCCATGGTTTCCCTTCATCCTTCCTCGAAAAGCCCTCGGCGCGGACGCACGCGCATGCTCCTCGCTCATCCGCAGCCCACATCCGTTAGAGTGAAATTGTGTTTGCGCGCAGGCTCTCGGTGGAACGAATCGATGCGGCCGGTGACCGGCATCCATGCCCGATTCGCTGGATCGACAACTTCGCCATGCGCAACTTCACCAATGATGCCATCTTCGACGACACGCTGCCGGCCGGCGACGGGTTGCTGGAGGCGGGCTATCGTGTGCCCCTCGAGCGCCTGAAGCCAGCCATGGAAGATTGGTTTCGGCGCAAGGGATACCTCAAGCCCGGCGAGCGCCTGGAGATCGCGGAAATTCCCCGCTGACCGGACCCGACCAGCGCTGTGTCCGTATCCGCCGGCGAAGTTTGCTTTTCAACGGCCGACGCCCCGGCGATGAAACGACAAAAGTGGAAACGATGCCAAGCAAACTTCGTTCTCGAGTTGGGCTGTTCCGCTTCGATTTCCTCCCATTAACTCGCAGTTTTAAAAGGGGTTAAGGACACTGATTTGAGCAGTGCCAATTCGGGACTATTTCAGTCCAAAATGGCCTTGAAAAGTGTTCACAAAGGGATGATTTCTCAATAGGATAGGAGGATGGTTATTCGACGAAGGTCAGGCTTCCCCAGCCTGAATGCTCCGCTCCGAATTTGGTTATTGGCAAGCGTTTCTTCAATTGTGCTGGCCTCACTTGTGTTGGCCACCCTGGTGGTGATGTTGACCACCCGGTCTGTACAAGCCGATGCGCTGAACTCCCCACCAGTAGCCAGTGTGCCACCTTCAGTACCGGCGGTTTTGAAAGCTACGCCGGCGCTGACGCCCAAGAGAACTCTCGCTGCCCAGCGGGCGGCCATGCTTCGCGGCATCGCCACCTGGTACGGCACGGTGTTCAATGGCCGTAAAACCGCAAACGGCGAGACCTTCGACATGTATGCGATGACTGCGTGTCATCCCACGCTGCCGTTCGGGTCTCTGGTAAAGGTGGTGAACCTGAATAACAAGCGCTCGGTCGTTGTTCGCATTACCGATCGCGGCTATCTGTCCGAGGGGCGGGTCATCGACCTCTCCTATGGCGCCGCGGAAAAGTTGGCGATGACCGAGGCTGGGATTGCCCCTGTGGCACTTGAAGTCATTTCCCGGGGCCACCCTTAACGGCAAAACACTAACCATTGCGGGTGTCAAGCGAACGGCCAGCCTGAGGAGCTGGCCGTTTTGCTTTGTGCGATGCCCCACGGCTCACGATCAGAGGCCCCCCGCAAGGTTGCGGTAGGTCTAGTAATTGTGCCAGTTTTCAAAGGCCTTGCGATCTTATCTAATCGCGACCCAAAGGCACGCGCTGAGCGCGATCGCCACTAAATCAAGAAAGCAATGAGGGTCGCTATGGTGATGAAAGCACACGGAAAGTTCTGTTTGTCCGCAATGGTGGCGGGAATCTGTCTGTTCCTCCTGTGCCTTGCGGGTTGCAACAAGAAGCCTGAACCCGCCGCGGCGACGCCCGCAGACAGCGGACAACCGTCCGCCGCACCGGCGGCAAGCGCACCCGCCGCTCCCACAAAGCCGGTTCCATCCTTCTCTGCGGCTCAGAAGGTAGGCGTGTATGTCTTCCCGGCCAAAAATCAGACGCATGACCAGCAACTCATCGACGAATCGGAATGCTACGACCTTGCGCAACAGCAGTCGGGCGTGAATCCCGACATGGCGCCGCCACAACCGCCGAGTTCTGCCGAAATCCAAGCGGCGCAAGCGCAAGGCGCCGAATCTGCGGAGCAAGCGAAAGGCGGCCGGGCGCGCGGTGCGGCAAAGGGCGCAGCCGGAGGCGCAGTGGTCGGCGCGATCGCAGGGGACGCGGGCAAGGGCGCCGCAATTGGCGCAACGGTGGGAACGGTGCGTGGTGGAAGACAGCAACGTCAGGCGAACGCCGCCTCAAAAGAGGCTGGCGCCAGCCAGGCGGGCGCACAGGTCCAGAATCAATACAATCAGCAAAAGGCTGCGTATGACCAGCAGATGGGGAGCTTCAAGCGGGCATTCTCTGCCTGTATTGATTCGCGAGGCTACTCGGTGAAGTAATGCGCGAGCCCTTCTTCGCAGATGGCCGCATGAACCGGATTACGGTACAGTCCCCGATCGCGGCGATATGGCTAGCCCGAAGTTCCAGCCATGAAACGGCCTAAGAATTGAAACAGGTAGCCATGAATGAAGGACATGGGCTAAGTGCGTGGTTGTTGATTAGGTGACAATGTACCCATGTAATATGAATATATAACTTGACATTGCAACTATTATGTTGCATATATTAAGCCATGTATATCGACGTCGTCCCGAACCGGAGCTCCCCGCCCGCGGTTCTGCTGCGTCAGGCTATTCGCGAAGGCAGCAAGATCCGCAAGGTCACCCTAGCCAACCTTTCCGACTGGCCCGAGGAGCAGGTATCCAGCCTGAGATTGTTGCTCAAGGGCGAGTCGCTGGTTCCCCTCAACCAGGCCTTCACCATCACCCGCTCCCTGCCTCATGGCCACGTTGCGGCGGCGCTGGGTACGCTGCGCCGTCTGGGGCTGGAGCACATCCTCCATCGAGAGCCATGCCGGGAGCGCGATCTGGTGGTGGCCATGATCGTGGCACGGATCCTGGAGCCGGCCTCCAAGCTGGCTACGGTGCGGGGACTGGAAGCCGAGACCGCCTCCAGCAGTTTGGGGGCCTGCCTGGGGCTGGACACAGTCAGTGAAGACGAACTCTATCGAGCCATGGACTGGCTGCTGGAGCGCCAGGAGCAGATCGAAAAACACTTGGCCAAGCGTCATCTCGAACACGGCTGTCTGGTGCTCTACGATTTAACTTCGACTTATTTTGAAGGCCGACATTGTCCTATAGCTCATTATGGTCATTCCCGCGATGAGCGTCCTGGCAACCTGCAGATCGTCTTTGGCCTGTTGACCGATCAGGCCGGACGGCCGGTGGCCGTAGAAGTATTCGAAGGCCACACGGGAGACCCCAAGACCGTTGCGGCACAGGTGGAGAAGTTGCGCGCTCGATTTGGTCTGGACCGGGTCATTCTGGTCGGCGATCGCGGCATGCTGACTAGCGCCCGCATCGAACAGGATTTGCGCAGCGCAGGTCTGGATTGGATCACGGCTTTGCGCAGCGTGCAGATTCGCGCTCTGGTGGATTCCGGATTCCTGCAGTTGTCCTTGTTTGACCGCCAGGACTTAGCCGAGATCTCTCATCCGGACTATGCCGGGGAACGGTTGATTGCCTGTCGTAACCCTCTGCTGGCAGAGGAACGCTCCCGTAAGCGGCTGGAGTTGCTGGCCGCTACGGAAAAGCGGTTGGAGCAGATTGTGGTCGCTACCAGGCGGAAGAACCGCCCCTTGCGAGGCAAGGAAAAGATCGGCATCGCCATCGGCAAGTCTCTGGGACGATACAAAATGAGCAAACACTTTCAGTTCACGGTTACCGAGACCAGCTTTACCTATGAGCGCAACTTAGCCAGCATTGCCGCAGAAACTGCACTGGATGGGATCTATGTGCTGCGCACAAGCGTTGCACCCAAGGTGCTCTCGGCAGAACAAACGGTGCGGGACTATAAGCGTCTGTCGGTAGTGGAGCGCGCATTTCGCAGCCTGAAGAACGTGGATTTGAAGGTGCGGCCGATTCATCATCACCTGGCCGACCGCGTTCGGGCTCACGTCCTGTTATGCATGTTGGCGGCTTATGTGGAGTGGCACATGAAACAGGCTCTGACTCCCTTGTTATTTATCGATGAAGAGCCCCAAGCCGGGGAGGCATTGCGCTCCTCAGTCGTGGCCCCAGCGCAGCGCTCGCCAGCGGCGATGGAAAAGATACAAAGCCATCGCACCACCGACGGACTTGCGGTCCATAGCTTCCCCTCACTGCTTCAGGACTTAGCTACCCTGACTCTCAACAAAGTCACCGCTGCAGGCCGCACCCTGCAAATGATTGCTACTCCAACGCCGCTGCAGCGCCGCGCCTTTGAATTACTTGGCCTTGCCCCAGCCTTATAGTTGTACCCAGAACAGGCTTCGCTCTTTCCCATTACTTCGCTGAATACATGCACCTTATCGCCTCTAACTTAGAGGAACTTCGGACTAGGGAATCTCCGAGTTGTTTCCGGGCCTTCGATCGCCGCAGAATTCTTCCATGTCGATGTGGTTGAGTGAGGACGAGGGGTGGAACGGGCAAAACCGGAGACTCCCGACCTTCGCGGCACCGCTTCCCGTGCATGGCAGCGAGCGCGACATCGGACTCGGTCTCCTCGACGCTTCGCGCCTCCGGATCGATGTCAGCCTTGCCTCGGAACAAACGAATCGCGAGTCCCTGTGCCGCGCTATGCTCGCGATCCGCGCCTCGCTCCTGCGCATCGGCAGCACCGACAAGTTGATCGAGCAGATTTGGACCGACCAGTCATAGGCTCTGCAAAGAACGAGGGGCAAATCTCTGGCGAGATCAGCCCCTCGTTGTCAGCCCAGTTCCGTTTCCGTTCAATCCGCGAACGCCGCCTCTTCCACGCGTGCGTTCTCGACCAGCTTCACCGGATAGTACGCGTTGCGATTGTATTGCTTGACCATGCGATTGGTGTTGAAGAACGAGCCGTTGAATGCAAGCGTCGTTTTCATCAGCCGGGCCCATTTTTCGGGGGCCTGCAGATACAGGGGAACTACGGCGTTCTCCAGCTTGTTATAGAAAGCCATGGCTTCTTCGGTATCGGTGGCCCCGTCTTCGATTGCCCAACCGGTCACGCCCTCGATGCAGCCTTCGATCCACCACCCATCAAGAATGGACAGGCTCGGCACGCCGTTCAGGGCCGCTTTCATACCGCTGGTGCCCGACGCCTCGTACGGGCGCCGCGGCGTATTCACCCAAACATCCACGCCGGAGGTGAGCAGCGCGCCCAGGTCCCAGGCATAGTTTTCGATATACACAATGCGCAGGATGTCGTTGGACAGGTGAGCGGATTTCTCGATCACCTGGCGGATCAGAGCTTTGCCCGGCTCATCCTGTGGATGCGCCTTGCCGGCAATGAGAATCTGCAGCCCGCCCGCTTTGGCGGCGATATTGACCAGCCGCTCGGGGTCAGTGAACATCAGGCCGGCGCGCTTGTAAGTGGCCACGCGGCGGGCAAATCCAAGCGTCAGAACCCGCGGATTCAGCACCAGCCCGGTACGCGAGCCTACCTCGGCGAACAGGTTTTCCTTGGCCCGGGCGTGGGCGCTCAGGATCGCCTTCTCGGGAAGATCGATGGCATTGCGCAGATAGAGATTGTCTCGCCGCCACGCCGGAATGTGCGCGTCGAGCATCTGCTGTATCGGCTCGGAAGTCCAGGTCGGCGCATGGACACCGTTGGTGATCGACGTCGATCGGGAATTCGGGGAACATGTCGCGCGATACCTTGCCATGCTGCATGGCGACTCCGTTGGCGTAGCGCGAAAAGCGCAGGGCCAGCAGCGTCATATTGAGCAGGCCTTCGTGGAAGCAATTCAGCTTTTGCAGGCGGGCGGTGCGCTCGCCGCCCAGAATGCGAATGGCCTGTTCAGCGGAAAAACGGTCGTGGCCAGCGGGAACCGGGGTGTGGGTGGTGAACACGCATTTGTTGCGCACCACGGCCAGGTCTGACTCGGTGGCAGCACCCAGCGGACCGCCGCCGAGTTGGCTCTCCAGCAGGCCCAGGGTGAGCAGCGCCGCGTGTCCTTCGTTCATATGATAGACGTTTACATGCAGGCCCAGCGCATTGGCCATCCGCACACCGCCCATGCCCAGCACGATCTCCTGCTGCAGGCGGTAGTTGGTGTCGCCGCCGTAGAGATGGTCGGTCAGGCCACGATCCCAGCCCGAGTTTTCCTCCAGATCGGTGTCGAGAAGGTAGATGGGCACCACGTGCCCGGAGCGTCCTTCAAGGTTGTAGCGCCAGGCGCGCACGGTGACGACCCGCTCTTCCACCGATACGGTGACCCGCGCCGCTTCTTCGATGCAGAAATCGGCTGGATTCCACGACTGGACGACTTCGCTTTGAATTCCAGCCTTGTCGATGTGCTGCTGGAAATATCCCTTGCGGTGCAAAAGCGTGAAAGCGGCAAGTGGAATGCCGAGGTCAGCCGCGGAACGCAGCGTGTCTCCCGCCAGGACGCCAAGCCCCCCGGAATAGGTAGGCATCAGCGGATGAATGGCAATTTCCATGGAGAAATAAGCGACCTGACCCGTTTGAGGAAGAGATTCGTATGCAAATGGTTTCATCGACTGCGATTGCATGACTATGTTTATGCCTCCGGCGCCCCATTTAAGCTATGGCAGCCACCTACCAGTTCGTACAGCAAGGCTCACTGCGAGGGCGTGATTGCTGTGTTGGCCGGGGTGATTTCCCCGATTCTAGCAAGCCACGCTCCCCGAAAAATGCAACTTTTGAACCACGGTTCAAGGAAAGAGTGTACAGGCACCGCGCCGAGCCTCAGCGCAATGACTGCGCCTGTTTGATAAGACGCCCGTAAAACACCGTTGATTTTGCGCAAGATCAATTTTTCGTTCCCGGGTATTTCCGCAGTGCGGTCCGAGGAGTTCGGGCTACTTCACTGCTTGGATGCGCGCCGCCAGCCGCCTAGCGCCCCCGGAAGCATGACAAATGTGGATTTGGGGCACGATTCCGATCTTGCCCGCGTACCGCTCTCCGAGGGTTTCTGCGAACGCCTGAGCGTAGTGAACTTCGACCAGGTTGACCGTGCAGCCGCCAAAACCGCCGCCCGTGAGGCGCGCGCCAATCAAGCCCGGAAGCCCCTGCGCAAGTTCCACCATGGCATCGCATTCTTCGCAACTGGCCTCGAAATCCTGGCTATAACTCCGGTGAGCTTCCGCCATCAGCCGCCCCAGTTCGGTCAGGTCGTGGCAAATCAGGGCATTGGCAGCCGCAACCGTGCGTATGTTTTCCGAAATCACGTGGCGGGCGCGCTTCAGGGCGTTGGGGCTCATCTCCGCGCCGTAGTGGCCAGATCGTCCATGGTCGCATCGCGCAGAAAGCGCACTTCCGGACGATGCCGGGCTATGACCGCCGCGGCCTCTTCCACCTCAGCGCGCCGGCTGGTGTATTCGCCGCCGGTCACCGCGTGCTTGACCATGGTGTTGGCAATCACCAGGGCCACGCTCGTGGGGGATCGGGGCCAGGCGGAAGCTCAGGTCGCGGCAATCGAGCAGGAGCGCATTGTCCTTGACCCCGTTGGCGGAGATGAATTGATCCATGATGCCCGAATTGGCGCCGACAAACTCGTTCTCCACCCGCTGGCAGAGCCGCGCAAGCACCGGGCCCGGATAAGTGACCCCAATCAGTGAAGTGACCGCCAGCGCGGTTGCCACCTCCAACTGCCGCGGAACTGGAGAGCCCAGAGCCGAGGGGCACGTCTCCCCAGAGGCTGAGGCTGAAGCCGGGAATGGTGTGGCCTTCGCCGGCCAGGATGGCAAGCACCCCCAAGGGATAGTCGCTCCAATGCTGGCTGGCCTTCGACGGCAGCGCCGCCGCATCAAAGACGCGCTCCTTCGAGTAGTTCTCCGAATAGATGACAACCTTGCCATCGGAGCGCGGCGAAATGCCCGCGAGGGTCGCGAAATCGATCGCCGCCGGCATCACGAAACCTTCGGCGTAATCGGTGTGTTCGCCGATCAGGTTGACGCGCCCCGGCGCAGCGAAGATTTCCGGGTCGGCATTGAAAGCGGGCTGAATGCAAGGAACGTAAAGCTTCAGGATCGTGCATCTCGTTCACCCTAATGGTTCAAAATCAACGCGCATTGTCCATGGGCGTATGCGCCGGGCTCCAGCAAAAGCGACCATGGCCCAGTTTCGGCCAGCGAATCGACAGCGGCCGTCGTCGGTTCGATAGCCACGCAGGTCTGTTTCGGTCCAGAACGGTCGGGCCAGCCGCCATAACATATCCACAGTCCGAGATAGGGAGTCACGGCCGGATCCAGAACTACCCGAATTCTGAGATGAGCGGAAGGCCTCTCCAGAGTGCACCAGTTTTCGCTTTCAAGCAGAGGGCCGGTAAACAGCTTGTCGCCGATGCCTGATTCAGGCGATTGGGCGACGCTCAGGTTCGTATGGCCCCCACCGGAGAGCGCAGCCAGCGGCCAGTTGACGATGTCGCCTTTTTTCCCTAGCCGTTTACCGCCCGATCCCTGCACGCTCAGCGTCTGAATCGATGGCGGAAGAACGATGCGGTCGCCGGGCTCCACCACAAACAGGGGATGGGCGGCCCACGCCCAGGGCACGGGATAGGCGGCCATGTTGGTCAACTTGTAATCCAGATCCAGCCGCCAACCGTCTTTGTGTTCTGAGAGCGTCAGCGTCCGCTTTAGCTCGAGCGGTAGCGAGAAGCAAGTTCCAGACAAGGTGATCGAAGCAGTGCTTCGTCCGTTGACCTGGTTTCGGGCGGCTGATCCCCGATCCCTGATCCCCGGTCCTTGTGTTTCCCAGGCCACCCGCCACAGGTCGCCATGGTCCGGAACATGCGCCATGCCGCCAGCGGTTGACACGGTGCAGGTCGCCACCGATGGCAGACACTCGTCCCATCCACTGGCATCGCCAGCATCGAAGCTCATGGTACGAGTGCGGTGGGCGAGAGGGGCAAGAGGGGCCTGTAGCAGTTCCCGGTCACGGATCCGGATTGAGGCGATTTTTCCGCCCAGTTCGGGCAGTACCGTTAGAGAACAGTCTCCGGCCTGGATGAGAACGTTTTCTTTATGGATACCAGCAAATCCACTCTCCCCCATGGTCCCTCTTCTCTATACCTGTTCTCGACTGAGGACTTCTGCGCTCGCCGCAGCGTACGCCTCCCAGATCCGCTCCAGCCAGGCTTCGTGCTCCGGCTTCATCAGCACGGATCGGAGGCAGGTTACATAGTCGGTTTGACTTCGCGAAAGTTCGCTTCCCGAAGTAAACCAGCGTTGCGGCAATTGTACTAGCGCCAGGTGCAAATTCCTCGTGGCACAGCGCCCAAAGATTTGCTGCGCCAGCGCAGACGCACGTTCGGCCGGTTCCCCCCTCGGCCTCCACACCACGATATCCAGCTCCGGGCCGCCGGCCGGCAAAGCCTCGAACCGTCCCGGGCCGTCGTCGCGGATACGCCGATCCAGGTCAATCGCCGCCGCCCGTCCCCGCTGAAGGCCATTGGCGAACTCGCCTCCGGGAACCAGCGGCAACAGCCGCTGTGTGGCCCACAAAGCCACCGCTGCGGCTCCTGCCCTCGAGCACTCCAGGCTGATCTCGCCCAGATGCAACTGGTCGGAAGTGAAATAGGTGTACGGCGAATCATGCTTGTAGAACCGGCCCACACCGGGATCGCGAAACAGGACGCAACCGCAGCCGTACGGCTGCAGTCCATGCTTATGCGGATCGACGACGATCGAGTCCGCCTCCTCAATCGCCGCGAAGGCTTGGCGCGCGGGTTCCTCCAGAGCCTGCGGAATCAATCGGAAGTAGCCGCCGTAGGCCGCGTCCACGTGGATGCGAAAGCCGTATGTCCGCCTGAGCGCGATGACCTTTTCCAGCGGATCCACTGCTCCGATCGCCGTCGTCCCCAAAGTAACGACCACAGTACCCACGTCGCCCCTGCGCAGTTCTGTCTCCAGGGCGTCCAGGCACATACGCCCCTGCCGATCGGTTTCCACGCTGTCGAAGGGCAGCTTGAGCACTGCGGAAATGCGCTGATGAGTGTAGTGCGCCTGTGCCGATCCCAGAATCCGCTTTCCGGGCGCAACCTGCCCGGCGATCCAGAGCGCCTCGAGGTTGGCAATAGTTCCGCTCGATGTCAGATGACCCAGATAGGGCGATCCTTCCCAACCGAACATGGCTGCGATCCCCGCAACCGCCTCAATCTCCATCGCCGAACTCGCCCGACCCCCGTCGCGCGCGTGGTTGTTGGGATTGATCGCCATCGCCAGCGTGTAGGCCGCATGGGCCACCGGGTGGGGTGGCTTAAGCATCTGGCCGGCGTAGAAAGGATGGAAGTAGGGGTAATTGTCTCCCAGCCGCTGCGCCGTCTCTGCCAGGACCGACGCGATTGCGGCGGTTTGCTCAGCTTGCCCGGGCGCCGGTTCACACGCCGGCAGATGTGCAAATTCCTGGCTCAGCCGCTCCATGGCGCGCTCAAGCAGGCCGGGAACTGAGTCCGCAATCATCATCGGCTAGAGTACGGGTCCGGAACGACCTTCCACCCTATCATAGCCCGTGGCACACCGGGTACCCTGCTCATTCTGAATCAGTTCCCGGCGCTTCCAATTCAAGAATGGGACGGTTGGGGAAGAATACTTGTACTTTTTTAGGAGGGGTAATGGTACACTGCCCTCAGCGTTAGAGTCGAACCGGGCGTAGTGCAGTAGCTCGCCCAACCAAGCAAGATTCTGCCAGTGGTCGCTCCGATTCATCCAGCGCAATTCAATCCAGGAAACACGATCAAAATGGAACAAGGTACTGTGAAGTGGTTCAATGACGCGAAGGGCTTCGGCTTCATCTCGCGCCAGAACGGTGAAGATGTCTTCGTGCATTACTCTGCGATCAACTCAAGCGGTTTCAAGAGTTTGCAGGAAGGCCAAGCCGTGCAGTTCAACGTAGTGAAGGGCCCCAAGGGATGGCAGGCTGCGGACGTTCAGCCGCTCTAAACCTCCTTTAGGCCGGATTCCGGCAGAATCGAGCAACCAGACGGGGATTGGACCTTCGGGCCCAGTCCCCGTTTGTGTGTGGATGGATCAGACCCAAAAAGTTGATGCTGGCGGCGATGACCTCAAAGGGTGTAATCGCCGGCCAGCATCAGAACATCGTAACAGGTTGAAAGGTTCCAACTCGTGCCAGGAGCTACGTAGAGAACCAAGGAAACGAACTCCAGGGACCGTTTTGTCTACTAATTCTCCGGCAGGAACGTCGTGCCGCAGGGTCCCGTCAATTTGTGAACTGCTTCTTCTGATCTTTGAACTGCTGTGCTGTCACTTGCTCAAGCGTTGCATTTCGGTTGCTCGGGTCGTTTTTTTCCGACTTTCGCAAATTTTGATCCTGATCCGCGTACTTCCCTCATCGATGAGATGCCTTACAGAGCCCAACTGGGTGCATTGCCAAGAATCGCCGCGCCGGAAAAAGCGACCGGACCCTTCCAGTCCGGAACCAGGAATCCCCGGGTGGGATGAGCTTCCGGCCCGGCCTGGTTATAGTGATGGCTGCGCAGCGTCTTTTCAATCTCCCGCAGCGCTTTGGTCCGCTCCGCCTTCGACTGCCGCTCCCAGTAAAGTGCAAATCCCTGGCCGCATACAGTGCAGCACGTTTCAACTTGTTCACTGCTGCTCTTGCAAAGTACTTGCATCTTACCGGCCCTTCTTTCCCGACCCCTTGAATCTGTCCCCGTCCGATTTTCCGGTTGCGATGTAGGAACAGTAGCTCCATTCAAGTGCGACTGGACATTCCCAATCCTGGGGCTGCCTCGGACCGTTGGGGGCACCCGCCAATCCCACTCTGGTGGTACAACAAAACCCTTTTACCAAAGATCAAAGCCCCGAGTCGTTGAGCCAAAGCAAGCATCCCGGATCTCGGCAGGGCCGGCCTGACGGCATATTCCGAAGGTCTCTTGACCCCTAACCCCATCGTGACCAGAACACCGCCACCGTTTCGTATAAGAACCAGATGGTCGTCAGTTGCCGGGCTTGCTGCCCGTTCCGGAATGGGAGTCCAAGGCCGGCTGTTGAAACAGGTCGAGGTTCTGGCCCTTCCATACCATCGCGGAGTGAATACGGTCGTAACCGCTGGGATGATCAAAGAAGATCCACTCTTCCAGCTGGCCGGGATGCATCTTGCGGTATTCACCGAGGTGAATGGCTGCCTGGGCGAAGCCGTCGGGCTGCCGGGATGCATTCAGGCCGAACATATCCGCCTCTTTCTCCTGCAGGCGGGTTTGCGTGTTCAGTATCGGCGTCAGCACGAAGAACAAGATTGAGATCAGCAGGATGGCCAGGGGCAGCACAGCCGGATCGCCCACATCCTGCACACCCCACTTTGGGCCCCAGCGGCGGATAGCCCATTTAACGCTCCACGACAACCAGGCCATGGAGACGACAATGACGACGGCAATAAAGAAAATGCCCCAGAGAATATGGTGGAGCACATAATGGCCCATCTCGTGGCCCATAACGGCTTCGATCTCTTCGAGCGAACCCCTGCGGAGAAGGTTGTCATTGAGCGTAATGCGCATGGTGCCGGCAAAGCCGCTGACGTTGGCGCTCATGCGCGTCGTCTGGCGGCTGGCGTCGATCTCGTACACATCGTTAGCGGGAATGCCATTGGCGTGCGCCATGCGCAGAATGGGCGTCGTTACCCGGGGGTCGTCCAGCCGGGTGATCTTGTTAAAGATGGGCTGAAGAAAGACCGGACTGATGGCCACGAGCAGGATGGTAAGTGCGATTCCCGCCATCGAGCCGCCGAGCCACCAGGTGCGGGGGAACCCCCGGACGATGGCGAAGAGGATGGGCAGCGCGATGGCGCCCAAAACAAGGGAAATCAGAAATCCCTTCGCCTGGTCACCCATCCACGGCCCGAACGTCTGCGTGGCCAGCCCATATTTCTGTTCGCGGAAGAGGCCTTCATACCAGGCGAGCGGAAATCCCAGGATCACGGTGACAAGGTCGTACTGAACCCAATAGATCATGGTCTGCACCCAGCGGAACCGGGAAAGCCGGACGGCCAGGTCTCGCATGCGCGCCGACCAGCGCAGGTTCAATAGGAGGAGTGAGATCACGGCCCCGTAAACAAAATCCCAGAGGATGAGCCAGTAACCGCCTTCGAAATAGGCGTTCGAACGGGCGATGGCCGCGGGGGGCATCATCGACATGTAGGCCTCGGTGGCGGCATTGGCGTCAAAGTGCGGCGAAGGCTGGGCCGCCGGAGGAACCTTGGTGATGTCTGCGGCGGGCTGGATGGCAGGTTGAGCCGGCAGCACCGGCGCAGCGAAAGCGCAAAGCAAAAGGACCAGCGTAATTCCGAGCAAACGCTGAATCATGACGACCTCTTTTCAAATTTGGAGATACGGGAAGATGCCGGGCTTTGAAGATGCGGGAAGACGCCGCCTATGGCCGGGGTGCTTGTCGAGGGTAGTTACGTGGTCCAAGGCGAAGATGTTCCGGTGCCACAGGTTATCCTGAAATGTCGTCGGATTGCCACACCATTGTGACGGCTCTCCCGATTGGGAACAAAATCATGAGCTCGAATTCAATCGCCATCCATCTGCCCGACGGAGCCGTTCGCGAAGTGCCGGCGGGCACAACGCCTCTTGAGATCGCCCACTCCATTTCGCCACGATTGGCAGCGGCTGCCGTGGTTGCGCGCCTCACTCCATTGGCTGCGAATGGGCCTGGGAACTTGCCCTCTGACGGCCAGCCGGGCGAAGGCCACTCCTCCGAGGCGTCGATGTATGCGGCAGAAAACAGCGCAGCGCCCCGCCTGGTTGATCTCTCCACTCCCCTGGCGGAAGACACGCGCCTGGAACTGGTGACGGAAAAGGACCCCGAGGCTCTCAAGGTGGTGCGCCACTCCGCAGCACACGTGTTGGCGACGGCGGTGCTCGAGCTGTTTCCCGACGCCAAGCTGGGCCACGGCCCGGCGACGGACTCAGGCTTCTTCTACGATTTCTATCGCGAGAAGCCTTTCACGCCGGAAGACCTCGCGGCGATCGAGGCCAAGATGGCCGAAGTTGTGGTGCGCGATGAGAAGTTCGTGCGCGAATACGAGCCCCGCGAAAAGGCGCTCGCCGAATTTGAGAAAGACGGCGACTTTATGAAGACCCACTTCGTGACCCGCTTCACGGAGCCGGGGTCACAGGTGAGCTTCTATCGCAACGGCAAGTTCGTCGACTTCTGCCGCGGGCCGCACGTCCCGTCGACGGGCCGCGTGAAGGCTGTAAAAGTCACCAGCCTGGCGGGAGCGTACTGGCTGGGCGACGAGAAGAATCCGCAGCTGCAGCGCATTTACGGCACCGCGTTCTTCTCGAAGAAGGATCTTGACGAGCACTTCGCGCGGCTCGAAGAAGCCGCCAAGCGCGACCACCGTCTGCTGGGCAAGCAACTCGATCTTTTCAGCATCCAGGAACTCGCCGGAGCCGGTCTCGTCTTCTGGCACCCCAAGGGCGCCATGGTGCGCAAGGTAATGGAAGACTGGATGAAAGACGAGTGCCTGCGCCGTGGCTATCTGCTGGTCAGTACGCCGCATGTGATGCGTCGCGACCTGTGGAGGGTCAGTGGCCACGAGGGTTTCTACGCCGGCAACATGTATACCCCCATGGAACTGGACGATGCCGAATATCGCCTCAAACCGATGAACTGCCCGGGCCACATTCTTATTTACAAGAATTCGCCCAAGAGCTATCGCGATTTGCCCCAGCGCTACGCGGAGCTGGGCAACGTTTATCGCTACGAGCGCTCCGGAACGATGCATGGCCTGTTGCGCGTGCGCGGCTTTACCCAGGACGATGCTCACATCTTCTGCACCCCTGCCCAGATCGAAGACGAAGTCGTGGCATGCATCGACTTTGCCGAAGCCGTTCTCAAGACATTCGGCTTTACCGAGTTCAAGGTTGAGCTTTCCACATGGGACCCCAGTGATCGCGCTCACTACGCCGGCTCCGATGAGCATTGGAACCTGGCCGTCAGTTCGCTCGAAAGCGCGCTGACACGGAAGGGCATCGGCTTCAAGACGATCCCGGGCGAAGCCGCCTTCTACGGCCCCAAGATCGACGTCAAGCTCGTCGATGTGCTCGGGCGGTTATGGCAGCTTTCAACCGTGCAGTTCGACTTCAACCTGCCTGCGCGCTTCGAACTTGAATATGTGGGCGAGGACGGCGAGCGCCACCGGCCCGTCATGGTGCACCGCGCCCTGTTCGGCTCCCTCGAGCGTTTCTTCGGCGTGCTCATCGAGCATTACGCCGGTGCTTTCCCCCTGTGGCTGGCCCCCGTGCAGATCGGGCTTGTGCCGATCAGCGAGAAGCACCTGGCCTATGCCCAACAGCTTGAGAACAAACTCAAAGAGGCGGGCTTCCGTGTTGAAACCGATGCCCGCAACGAAAAGATGAACGCCAAGATTCGCGACTTCGCCAACCAGAAGACGCCGTACATTCTGGTTTTCGGAGACAAGGAAGAAGGTGCCGGATCGGTCAGCGTGCGTACGCGCGGGAAAGGCGACCAGGGCTCGCAGCCTCTGCACGAATTCATCGCCAGGTCCAAGGCACTGGTGGCAAGCCAGTCGACTGAACTGTAGCGAATTCCTCGAAATCGGAGGATACTTTCGGTATGGCAACGCGGCCCGTTTTCGACAAGCCGGTGAGCGTCGAAGAGTACCTCTCGATGGAGTTCGAGCACGACTGCGAGTACGTCGACGGAGTCATCGAGGAGCGCGAGACTTGGGCGAATTCGAGCATTCCTACGTGCAGGGTCTTTTGACCGGGTATCTATTTCTTGAGAATCGGAAAGCCTGGGGCAGTATATCCGTTGCCCGAGCAACGTGTCCAAACCCAGAAGACCCACTTCCGTGTTCCCGACGTCACCATCCTCCGCGAAGGCACGCTGCGCGAGCCGATCCTTACTCATCCACCGCTGCTCGTGATCGAAGTCCAGTCGCCTGATCAGCCGATGCGCCGCACGTCCACTAAAGCGGCGGAATACCTCGCTTTCGGAATCGAGCATGTCTGGGTGATCGATCCCTACGCCCGGGTCGCTTACCGCGGCACCCCCCAGGGTCTGGAGCTGGTCCGATCCGGTGAACTTTCCATCCCCGGCTCCCCCATCCGCATCGTCCTCGAAGACCTTTTCTCCGAACTCGACCGGGTCTGATTCGCCGCCAGGCGGACGGGACCCTCCACGGTTTCCAGTCCGGAATCCCTCCTCCGCAATCAGTATCCCGCCGCCTTGCCGTAATGGATGCGATGATCCTCGCCGCCGAGAAGCTCCCCGGTCTTCCGATCCACCTCGATACACTCTCCTTCCGACCAGTGCCCGTCCTTCGCATCGACGGTGTAGCCCATGGTGCGCAGCTGGTCGATCGTCTGCCGCGGGAAGCCAGGCTCGAGATAAAGCTTGTCGGGCAGGTACTGGTGATGGAAACGCGGCGCATCCACCGCCTCCTGGATGTTTAATCCACCCTCGGACGCGGACAAAAAAATGTTGGCGACGGTGGTGATGATGCGTGCCCCGCCCGGCGAACCAAGCACAAAGCGAAGCTTGCCCTTTTCGAGAACGATGGTGGGCGTCATCGCGCTCAACGGCCGCTTTCCGGGTGCGATGGCGTCCGCCGGCCCTTGAATCAGGCCGTAGAGATTGGGCGTCCCCACCTTCGCAGCAAAGTCGTCCATCTCATCGTTGAGCAGGAACCCGAGCGAGCCAGCCGTCACGCCTGATCCGTAGTCGTTATTGATCGTGGTGGTCAGCGCCACCGCATTGCCCTCCGCATCGACCACCGACAAATGCGTGGTGTCGGGGGTGTCCACGTGGTGCCCGGCGGTCTGCGGCGGGGGCGGAAGAAATCCTTCCGGCCGGCGTAACGACGCGCTCGGCGTTGCCTTCAGTGGAACAATGCTGCTGCGCCACGCCGCGGCGTATTTCTTCGCGATCAAACTGCCAACCGGAATCTTGTTGTAATCCGGATCGCCAAGATACTCCGACCGATCCATGAACGCGCGGCGATAGGCCTCAACAATAAGCTGCATCGACTCCGGACCACGGTCCTCGAGTTTCCCCAGGTCGAAGCTCTCGAGAATATTGAGCGCGCTCACCAGCACCACACCCCCGGAGGAAGGCGGCGGAGCGCTGATGATCTTGTAGTTGTGAAAGGCGCCGGTCACCGGCTTTCGCTCGACGACCTTATACTGCGCGAGGTCCTGGAGCGTGATCAACGCTCCACCTTTGTTCAACTCATCGACCAGCTCGCGCGCCATCGCGCCGTGATAGAAGCCGTCGGGATCGGCCGCGATGCGCTCCAGCGTGCGCGCCAGTTCCGGCTGCTTGAAAGTTTCGCCTTCCTTGTAGAAATCGCCGCTCCGCTGGAAGATGCGCTTCGAATCGGCAAAGCGGGTGAGAGCCTTGTCCTTCATCTCATCGGTTTCTTCGCCTGAGAGCTGAAAACCCTCTTTGGCCAGCCGGATCGCCGGCGCAATGACGCGCTTCAGGCCAAGCTTTCCATACTTGCGCTCGGCATACGCCAGACCCGCCACCGATCCAGGGGTCGCAATGGAGCGAAAGCCGACGAGACTGGCGTCGGGGATCACGTTGCCCTTCGAGTCCTGGTACATGGCTTCGGTCGCGGCCAGCGGCGCCTTCTCGCGGAAGTCGATGAACCTGGTCTTGCCCTTATGGGTGCGCAGCAAGAGAAAGCCGCCGCCGCCGAGATTGCCGGAAATGGGATGCACCACCGCCAGCGCGAACGCCGTGGCCACGGCCGCGTCCACCGCGTTGCCGCCCGCGCGCAGCATCTCCAATCCTGCATCGGAGGCCAGGTGGTGCGCGCTCACCACCATTCCATGCGCAGCCCGCGCAGGCTGCTCGCCGCGGTAGGCGAGGACATTCATCGTGCCGTCTTGGGAGAGAACGTGCGGGGATATAAGGTGTGCGCCGGCGAGAATGGCAGCCAGGAAGGGGAGAGCAGGCCGTCGATTCATAGGTTGGTCTCAGAATAAACGAAGGACATGCCACTGCTAAGATGGTGGGTCATTCATGCGCGGCTCGCCATTCTGTGTCTTCAGGGGTGACGCCCGCAGAATTGTGGAAAGGTGCTCTCGATGTCCAGATCGCTCGCTCGCTTGTCATCAAGTCTTGTGGTTCTTGTCTTCCTGCTTTCTTCTCACGGCCGGTCACAGGCCTCTTTAGCCGCTCTCGGCCTTTTCACAGGCCAGTCGGATGTGGGCAGCGTGACGCCCCCGGGCACGCTGGCATACGATTTCGTCAACCGCACCTACACTATCGATTCCGCGGGCGCCAATCTATGGTCGACCGTCGACGGCTTCCATTTTGTGTGGAAGAAGGCTTCCGGCGATCTCTCCATTACGGCCGACATTCAGTTCCCGCAGACGCCGGCCGGCGCCAGCCCTCATCGCAAGGCGCTGCTGATGTTCCGCCAGACGCTCGATCCCGATGCCGTCTACGCCGACGCGGCCATCCACGGCAACGGAGAGACAGCGCTCCAATATCGGCGCAATAAAGGAGACACAACGCAGGGCATCGAATTCAACATCGGCGCACCAAAGACCCTGCGCCTCGAAAAGCGTGGCGACACGATTACGCTTTTTGTCAGCATGCACGGCGAACCGCTGCACCAGGCCGGCGCCTCCATCAAGCTCCACCTCGAAGAGCCGTTCTATGCCGGCATCGGCGCATGCGCGCACAACAAGGACGCGGTCGAGCGCGCGACTTTTGCCAACCTCGAGTTGAATCCTCTCGCGCCGCCCGCCGCGCCGGCCAAGCTCGCGCTCTACAGCAGCCTCCAGACCATCGCCATCGACAACAATGCGCGCGCATCCATGGTGGTCTTAACCGAGCGCAGCCGTATCGAGGCGCCTAACTGGAGCCGCGACGGCAAATCCCTGACTTTTACCCGCGACGGCCGCCTCTGGACCATTCCCGTCGAAGGCGGCACGGCCACTCCGATCGACATCGGCGGCCTTACCGACTGTACCGGCAGCCACGGCCTGTCTCCTGATGGCAAATGGCTGGCCATGACCTGCACCCTGCCCGCCAATCCCGGGCGCCGCGTGTACATCGTGCCCTCCGCGGGAGGCACGCCGCGCGTGGTGACCGAGCACCCGGACTCCTACTTCCACAGCTGGTCGCCGGATGGCAAAACCATCGCCTTCACGCGACCCAGCCATGGCTCGGGCAACATCTACGCCATTTCCGTAGACGGCGGCCCCGAAACCGCCCTCACCACGGGGAGCGGCATCTCCGACGACCCCGATTACTCCCCCGACGGCCAGTACATCTACTTCAATTCCGACCGCTCCGGCTCGATGGAAATATGGCGCATGCATGCGGACGGCAGCCGGCCCGAGCAGGTGACCTTCGATGGGATGAACAGCTGGACGCCGCATCCTTCGCCGGACGGCAAGTCGATCCTGATTCTCTCTTTTGGGAAAGGGGTCACCGGCCACCCCGCGAACAAGGATGTCACGTTGCGGATTCTCAACCCCGCCGACGGGAAAATCCGCGATCTCGTACAGATTGTGGGCGGCTCAGGCACGGACAATGTGCCCGACTGGGCCCCGGACGGCGCCCATTTTGCTTTCGTGAGTTACCAGATGTTGCCGGAGGACGACACCGGTTCAACGCAATAATCGCCGATGCCATGAGGCGCCCGATTCGTCGAACGTCGGGATCGAGTCTCTGGTTCTATTCATCCCTGCTGCGGAGAGCAGCCAGGATCCGATCTTGATGTTCTTCCGTGTACCAGACGGGGGCGTAGTCCTCGAGGAGCTCGAACACTTCCTCTAACACCGTTCGGGCGCTCGGCGTCGTCTGCTCTTTTGCGGCGCTTGCATGCTTGCCGTTCTTCAAGATGGTCTGGTCCAAACGCTCATCGTTCACCTGCACCTCCGGATGACTTTTTCCGATAGGAATGAGCGCAGTCTTAGGTGGGGAGGAAGATTGCAGTTCTGCCATGTAACCCAATCTGCGAGGCTCCCTCGCTTTTGACGATGGGATGAACGTTTGGGGTGACGGGTTGCAAATGGATTAAAAAGACGCCGCATGATGTTAGAACGCAGCTTTTTCGGCTGTGTTAGCTCCAAAACGCCGCCCAGGATGACCGGGAAATGAATTATCTGAGGACCAGGCTACATGCCGGTGTAGATCTGAAACGGAGCCCAGTAGAAGGGTTGGCTGAACCTTGCTTGCGAATGCATGAGCGTCAGCTTCGCCTGGCGGAGAGCGGCGCTGGGGGTCATCCCTTGTTCCAGACCCTGGTAGAGGCTGTCCATCAGCTGGGGAGTGGAGTCGTCGCTGGCTTCCCACAGCGCGCCGATGACGTTGTGCGCCCCGGCGCGCAGGAAGGCCCAGGACAGGCCGACCAACCCTTCGCCCGCGTAGGACCGGGTTCCTCCGCCGTAGCAGGCCGAGATGGTCACCAGGCGCGCATCGATGGGGTGCCGAATGATATCGCGCGCATGCAGCTTGAACGAATCCTCGGCGGCCCCGGTGCGGGAGAGAATGATAGCCGAATCCAGCGGATCGGTGCGGCTGGCTACGCCATGGGCGACGAAGTGGATATAGGAGTACTGTTGCAGCGGCGTTTCGAGGTAGGCGCCCGATGTCGCCGACTGGCGCGCGAACACGGTCTCGTCCTGCGCCCCGAAGTGCTTCTCGATCTGCCGCATCTCAACGGCCGCCATGGGCAGGTCGGGATAATCGGGGTTGGGCGACACCGCGTCGCCGAGCAGCAGCAGCCTTTCCTGGGTGCGGCGCCAAGGCTTTCGCGACGCGAGCAGGTAAAGCGACGGAGCCGAGACAATGTTGGCGTCTTCGATCCAGTAGTGAGGTGCAGGGTCGGGCGCGATCAGGGTTTCAAAGTTGAGCAGGCTCAGCGGCCCATCGCTGATCACCACCACATTCGAATTGGCGCCGATCAGGCTTGCCGCGGGCTCGACCAGCGTGTGGTAGAGATCGACGCCTTCCTGTCGCGCCGTGGCGCCGGCGGCGGTCGGCCCCAGGATGGCTTTCCGGTAGCGTTCGATCAGGGGAGTGATTTCGGACTGCGCGGGAAGCGCGAAGAGGGTGGTCTTCTTCGCGGTGATGGCCCAGAGATAAGATTGCTTCTCGCCCAGCCAGTAGAACAGGACGGTGGCTCCGGTCTTGCGCGCGATCTCGGTTCCGCGCCACACCGTCGGTTGGAGAGACGGCTTGTTCGAATCCACACCCAGTCCCTGCGCCAGCGTCCGCGCCCGGCTCTGATCGGCAGCCGCCAGCGCCTCATCGGTCTTTCCCTGCTTCACCAGGAAATGAATGTAGTCGTCATAGATGCGCGTGGCGTTGGCGAGGAAGGGAAGCCGGGAGTCTTCATTCTGAATCTCGGCCCGGGCCGACTCGAATGTATGGAGCGCGGCGCAATAGGCATTCAGCGCCGCGTTGTTCTCGCCGCGGTCCTCGTAGAGTTTGGCCAGCGCATGTTCCGAGGCCCACTTCATCGAGGTCTGGCTTTCAGGCGCAGTCTCTACATCGTGCAAGAGCGCTTCCGCGCGGGTCCTATCGCCTCGCAGGGCGGCCGCTTGAAGCTGAATAGCGAGAACATCAGATTGATCGTCACGATTGCCGCTTTCCTGTGCCAGCGCCAAGGCTTGTTTGGCGTACATGTCGGCTTCATCGGCGTTTCCGGCGGCAACGGCCACCTGGGCCAGATCGACCAGAATTCCGGCGATGTCGCCTTTGCTCTTGATCTGTTGCGCCAGCTTGAGCGCGCGCAGATATGCATTTCTGGCAAGTGGCAGCTTGCCCGAGTCCATGTAGATGTACCCGGTGGTGACGAGCCACCGATTTTCAACCAGCACATCTCCCAGCATGGCAGCCCGCGTTTGTGCCTCGGTCAGCAACTCCAGAGCCCTGTCGCGATCTCCAAGCTTGAAAAGAGCCCAGCCGAGGTTACCCGACGCAACCTGTGCCAGATCCTCCTCGCCCGAAGACGCGGCAAGTTGGTAGGCAGACCTGGACCAGTCCATGGCCTCGTCGTATCGCTCATGTTGAAGGGAAACTACGCCCAAGTAGAGGAGAACCGTCGTTTCGAGAAGCTGATCGTGCTGCGAGCGCGCGGAGTTCAATGCCTGAAGGAACGAGTCTTTAGCATCCGCGAAGTTCCCCCGCTCAAGAGAAAGGATGCCCGCCGCCCGTAGTACGCCGCCGCACCTGGACTCGGCCTTTCCAACGCACAAGCTTTGCGATTTCTCAAGTTTTTGCTCCGCTGCGGGGAACCGTTGAAGATGCGCGAGGGCTACGCTCTCGAGTGAGAGAGCCTGAATGGTCTGGTCCGGCGAATCAAGCGCGAGAGGGTGATCGGACAGAAGGCGCAAAGCGTCCTCGTTCATGCCGAGCCATATCATCGCTTCCGCTTCGAGCAAAAGGAATTTTGGAGCCCATTCCCGCTTCGTTCTGGCGTACCTCTCATAGCCGATCGCGGCCTGCGTCCTGCTGGCTGCCAGATGCCCGCTCTCAAAAAGATGCCAGGCTTGTGCGTATTCCCTGGCAGGATCCGGCGGATGCGTATCGAGCAACGGCATCAAAAGGAGCAGAGCAATTGCACACAGACACGAATATGCAATCGCAGGGTGCAAAACCCGGACCTCGGGTTTTGTCACGTGTGTCGTGGTCCGGGCACTGGAGTCCGACGTGAATTGAGCATTAAGAAGCATGGGTGCTACGGGTGCGAGGTACCATTGGTCCTTGTACCAACCAACGCCGCCGTGCCCGCGGCGAAGCAGCCCAACTTCATCTTCACCATGGACAAATCCACGGTCGTCTGTTTGGGCACGCCGGTACCCTTCTGGAACTGCCTGTGTTTCACGCGAAGGGTCGCGAGGTGAATCTTGCCGAAGTTAGGAACGTCGATCACATGATTGAAGCATTTTCCGGGGTAGGAGTCGTCACCCTGGTCGAGTCTGGCGTTGTTGACCAGAGAGCACTCGAGCGACTCCTCGTAATCGGGGTCCTCAACTTCCGGATCGTCCGCGTCGGGAAGATCCAGATAGTATCCGTCAAACGTGTCATCGGGAAACGGCTCAATCCCCTCGGCATGCCTGCTCTGGGCCACGATCTTCTTCATCAGTTCGTGATTGCCGGTGTAGGCGGAATCGTCGTCTGCCCGGGGACCGAGAAAATCACAGTCGAGATCGAAATCAACTTTATGCCCGGCAATGCGCAGATTCTCGAAACGCGTGCCCAGGAAGCTGATATGGGGAACGTAGCCGATGCGGGGATGCTCGGTGGAGATCTGCGCCACGACGCGATCAGCGGTCACCACATCCAGGACATTCAGGTCCTCGATGACCGCGGTGGACACGGTCGAGAATCCGTGACCGGGCTTCACGTCCGTGTTCCCGGCAACCTGGGTGTAAGCCGAGCGGAAAGACACCACTCCTTCCAGGCGGTAATCGTGCGCATGCTGCGACAGATAGCCGCCGCGATCGGGAAGCTTGGCGAACGCCTGCGGCTTGATTTCCTGGACCAAAGGCAATTGCAGACGGGCGTGCAGCACTCCGGCCTCAGCGTGGTAGGTGTGGTATCTTCCGTTTTGTTCCGACATGCTTTGTTTCAACTCTCTTTCGGGAAGCTCGCGAGCTTCTACTCATTGAAGTGGACATCAAGAGCACGCCGGCCGAGTTCGGTCCGCGCGCCATGGGGAGAAATGCCGGCCAGGTTGAGAGCATACGAGCCCTGCTCGAGCCCCGCGCCTGGAATGAGCAATGAGAGTGTCCCCGCTCCGCCGTCGTTCTGGCTGGATGCGGTGACGGTCTGAGTCCAGATTCGCTTGCCTTGCGGATCGTACAGATCCACTGCATACGATGTATACACCGGTTGCTGGGGAAGATCGATCAGAATCACAGCGCCCTGTTTGCGATCGGCCTGGACCACGGTCGGCTCGGCTCCGCGCGTCCCCATGTGCAGCGAACTCCAGGGCAGCATGCGCGGTTCGGTGGCCGCCGAACGCAGCGAGGGGATGGTCGATACATTCTGGAAGGCAATCACCCCCAGCAGCATCGCGAACGCTGGCACGGCAAACGCCGGCACGGTAATGAACGACCACCACTGTTTTTTTGCTTGCCGCGAGTCGAGGCTCGGCTCGGGGCGCGGCGATTCTTTGGCCGCCGCGGCCACGACCGCCGGCAACTGCACCTTTGCCTCCGTCAGGAAAACATTTCCAGCGCGTACGTCGAAAGCGCATTCCTGGCAGTCAAACATATGTTCTTCAAAGGCTTCCCGGAGTTCGGGTGACAATTCGTCGAGGAGGTACCGCTCCGTCGCCATCTCTTGCACCGCTTCGTCGTGGTTCATTGCCTTACCCCCTGCATGGCCCAACTGAAAGATAGTGGGCAGAGAACCTCAGGCGTTTCAAGCCTTCTTTGCGGTCACGCCGCCGCCTATCCGTTTCAGGTATTCCGTCTTGAAATCCTGTTTAGCCCGGAAAAGCAACACCCGCAGGTATTCCCGGTCCACCCCGAATTTCCGGCACACTTCGTCGCGGTCTTCCTCGTCCAGAAACACGGCCTTTATCAACTCGCGGTCCCGGGTCGGCATGTCCTTCAGGATGTCCCCCACCTTGGATTTGAGCTGCTGAGCTGCCACGTGTCCCAGCGCGTCGAGGCCCGTCGCGGGCAGTTCCGGTTGGCCCTCGTCGTCCAGCGAATCGCTCCGGGACGATGAACGGTAATGCTCAAAGAGCACGTTGTTGCAGACGGTGTTCACAAACGCCCCCAGCCGGTCCGGCTGGCGAATCGCTCCCCCTTTCTGCAGCGACGCAAATACCCGTGCGAACGTCTCCTGGCGCACATCCTCGATGGCTTGCGGCGACCGCAGCCGCGAGCGCAGCTTGAGGTGCAGCAACTCGGTGAAGTAACGCACGAAATGATCCTGCGTGGCGTAGTCGCCGGCGCGGAGATTATCGACGTAACTTGCATCGAATGCGTGAAATTGCAAGGTTTGCTCCAAAACCCAAGAGGACGCAAGTATAGCAGCCTAAAAGCGGATAACGAAGGCGGCTTCGCCCGGCGGCGGCTCGCGCATGGGCCATTCTCCGCTCCTGATCGCGCGTGGTAGTATCACGCACGCAACCAGTTCATGTATCCAAGGAGGGACTCATGGCAAAGGTGCTCACTTGTCGCGAGGTCGGTATGGATTGCGATTTCGTCGCGCGGGGCAACAGCGAGGAAGAGATTCTGGCCCAGGCGGCGGTTCATGCTCAAAAGGATCATGGCTTCACCTCGATTCCTCCCGAAGTCATCGAGAAGGTCAAGGCCGCGATCCATGACGAATAGGCACTCCATTGCTCGCCGCGGAGGAGAAACCCACGGCGAGCATTGATTACCAGGCAAGTCGGCCGGGCGTTCATCCCTTCGCGAGGCTCAGGGTCAGGAGAAGAGCACCGGTGCGAAACCTCTCAAAATCGGCTAGTTTGAGGCAAAGGCGGAGTACTGCGGGATCACTTAACCCGGGGTGGGGCGGTACAATGGGCTCTGCTTTGACCTCCAGTCCTCAGGGCTGGTGAAAGCTGTGCTCCCGTGATTGACAATACGATCCTGATGCCGCAGATGAGGGCCAGACGCCCGCGCGGCCGCCGTTTTTTCCTTTTCCTCCTTCTGCTTCTTGCCATCATCGTCCTGGGTGGCCGCACTGCGGTCTCCTGGTATGTCGACGCCCTCTGGTTCGGCTCTCTTGGCTACAGCGCCGTTTTCTGGAAAGCCCTCAGCCTCCAGTGGACGGTCTTTGCCCTGTTCTTCGCGGCCACATTCCTCCTTCTCTACGGCTGGTTCCGGGTCCTGATGCGCCTCAGCCGGCCCGATCTGCGCAGCGCCACGACTTTCGTGATCGGCACGCGTACCTTCCACCTGCCGGTTGAAGGGGTGCTGCACGCCGTCGCACTGGGCGGCGCCGCTCTCATCTCCCTGGCCACGGCAGCCACCATGATGGCCGACTGGCCAAAATTTGCCCTCTACTGGTTCCAGCCCCACCTCGCTGCCGGTCCCGCCGACCCCATCTTCGGCCGTCCGCTCGGCTTTTACCTCTTCTCGCTGCCCGTGTGGCAATCCATCTCCGGCTGGCTGCTGATGCTGTCGATCCTCTTCTGCGTCATCGCGGTGTTCTTCCTGCTCGTGGCCGGCGGAGCCCACCTGGTCGAGCGCCGCTTCGAGGGCGCCTCCTCCCTGCCGTGGCGCGGTCTGTCCGTCGCCCTCGCCTTCCTGCTCCTCGTGGTGGCGTTGCGGGTCTATATCGGCCGCCTCGAACTGCTTTTGGAGGATCACACCGTCTTTGGCGGCGTCACCTACACTGACGCCCACGTCACGATTGCCGGCATGCTGGCCGTCTGTGTGGCGCTCATCCTGGGGGCGGCGATCGCCGGTCTCAACCTTGTGATGCATCCCCGGGTGCGCTGGCTGGTCGTGGCGCCCGTGCCCGCCGTGGCCTGCTTTTTCCTGGTTCAGATCGTCGCCTGGTACGTAGCCGGGTTTATCGTCAAGCCCAACCAACTGGTCCGCGAGCAGCCGTACATCGCCTGGAACATCAGCTTCACTCGCCAGGCCTACGCCCTCGATCGCGTCACCCAGCAGGAGTTTCCCGCTGAAACCAGCCTCGAGGCCGCCGACCCCGACCATAACCAGGACACACTCCAGAACATCCGCCTCTGGGACTGGCATGCGCTGCAGGACACGCTCCGCCAGATCCAGGAGATCCGCACGTACTACGACTTCCCCGACATCGACATCGATCGCTACCAGGTCGACGGCAAGACCCGCCAGGTGATGCTCGCGGCCCGCGAAATCAGCGTGGAGAAACTGCCCGAAAGCAGCCGCAACTGGATCAACGAGAAGCTGATCTACACCCACGGCTACGGCATCACCATGAATCCCGTCAACGGGTTCACCTCGGAAGGGCTGCCCACGCTCTGGCTGAGCAACATGCCCATCCAGAGCACCATTCCCGGCCTGTCCGTCGCGCGCCCCGAAATCTACTTCGGACAGCTCACCGATACCGACGTGTATGTCAGGACCCACCAGAAGGAATTCAACTATCCGCAAGGCGAGACCAACAGCCTCACGTCCTATGAAGGCTCGGGCGGCATTCGCATGGGCGGATTCCTGCGCCGGATCCTGATCGCTTTCGACCGCGGCGACCTGGGCAAGGTGCCCTTCAGCGACGACATCGATGCCAACAGCGTTTTGCTGATGCGGCGCACCCTTCATGACCGCGTCCAGGCCCTGGCCCCGTTTCTTACGTTCGATTCAGACCCCTATATCGTGATCGGCGACGACGGCCGCCTCACCTGGATGCTCGATGCCTTCACCACCTCCGAAACCTATCCCTACGCCACCCACTACACGCTCGGCGACCGCGACATCAACTACGTCCGCAACAGCGTCAAGGTGGCTCATCGACGCCTACAACGGGGCGGTCACGTTCTACGTCTTCGACCCCACCGATCCCATCCTTGCCGCTTATCGCTCCATCTTTCCTTCGCTGTTTCGACGATGCCGCCGCCATGCCATCGGACCTGCGCCGCCACGTGCGCTACCCCGAACTGCTGCTCAAAATGCAGGCCGCGGTCTACGGGCTCTACCACATGACCGATCCCACCGTTTTCTACAACCGCGAGGACCTGTGGACGGTGGCCTCGGAGGTAGGCATGAAGCAGCCTGGCGAACAGGCGGCGCTTCCCATGGAGCCCAATTACGTACTGATGAAGCTGCCCGGCGAGGCCGGTATCGAGTTCGCCGGGATCCTTCCCTTCACTCCGTCCAATCGCAACAACCTGATCGGCTGGATCGCCGGACGCAGCGATGGCGCCAATTATGGCACCGCGCTGGTGTACAACTTTCCCAAAACCCGGCTGGTCGACGGGCCGCTCCAGATCGAGGCGCGCATCGACCAGAACGCCCAGCTCTCCGGCCAGTTGACGCTCTGGAATCAGCAGGGCTCGCACGTGCGCCGCGGAACCCTGCTGGTGATTCCCTGCGGCAAGGCCCTCATTTACGCCGAACCGATTTACCTGCAGGCCGAGCGCAGTCCCATGCCGGAACTGCGCCTGGTGGTGCTGGCATTACAGGACAAGCTGGCCTATGGATCGACCTTTGAAGCGGCCTTGCGCGCGCTGTTTGGCGGGGCGGCTTCGTCGCTGAGCGCTGAACCGGCTGCTGCCGAATCCGTCCGCACCTCGCCGGTTTCGGGCTCTGCCGGCCCTGCAAACGCGGCCCCCGATATGGATGCTTTGATCGCCGGCGCCGCGCGCGACCTCAACGACTACCAGCGCCTCACCGCCGAAGGCAAGCTCGGCGAAGCCGGTCAGAAGCTCGAGCAACTCAAGCAGAAGCTCGAAGCCCTCAACGCCCGCCGTAAGTAACCCGAAGCAGGGCACGAACCGGGGTGCCCAATTACGCTCCGCCACGAACCTGGGGTGCCCAGACCACGTCCGGGAGGCGGATTCTGACTCTCAATCAATTGGTCTTGGGTTGGACAGAAGACGTCGAAGCAGTTGTGGCGCTGACCGGATGCAGTGAAACTTCCAGCGTTCCCGCCTTGCCCGATGTTCCGTCGACCACGCCCAGTTTGAGGTACAGATCGGTGTTCGGCAAATCGATCTCCAGATGCGCGGGAATCCCCGATTTCTGAATGGCGGCGTAGACATCGGGCCCGAGCGCCATCTGCTGCGTGCCCTCTTCCCAGTTCACGGATTTGCCTTTCGTATCCCAGGCGACGAGTCCGACTTCGACCTTGCCCTGGTGTGTGCCGCCGGCTCCCGCTGCCAGCGCGACATCGTTCCACCGGATAAAGAAGTCGATTGAGTAGCGGGTAGTAGGCCCGGAAAGGCTGGCGTTCCTGCCCGCAATCTTGCCGCCCGTCACCGGCTGCGGTGTAACCGGCACAACGCGAGCCGCAAAAAGGATCTGTGTCGCGTTGGGCATGCCGTGAACCAGTTGGCTGCGCAGCGGGTCTGTCTCTTTCTTGGCGTCTCGGGCCAGAACAGTGTCCTCATCGGCGTTGTAGCCACGGCGATAGCTGAGCTTCAGCTTGGAATCGGCCACCTTGACGTCAATCTTGCGGTAGTGGCCATCCATCTTCCTGTTCGCGGGCGAGTAGACCAGCGTGTAGTAATGGCTGCCGTCAGCCACGGACCGGCCGATCGCAGTGTCGAGGTCGTTGGTGTTGTAGACCGCCTTGCCGCCAGTGTCAGAGGCGATCTGGTTCATGGCGGCGATCAGGCCGGCGCGGTCGCCGCTGCTGGCGGTGTAGTTGTCCATTCCGGCCATGGAGGCCATTTTTGTGGGGCCGGCTGCCGAACCCGGGCTTCGGTTGTCTGCTGAAACAATGTCGTCGGACATCATTCCGTTGGCATAGACCGGATAGACAGCCACGCGGGCGGTGGTGAGCAGATCGGCGGCTTTCCGTACCTGGCGCAACGTAATTGCGTTGTCTTCGTCATCCATCCTCTGATCGAATTTGGGAAAGATAACGACCGGGAAATCGCCGGCAAACCAGATCAGGTTTTTGCGCCCGGGGACAGCGGCAAGGTAGCGTGCAATGTCGGAGATGGCCTCCAGCGTCATCCGGGTGCGGTTGGCTGACTTGTAGCTTTGGTAATTGGCGAAGGCTTCGGCGACGGCCGAGGTGGCTGCCACCGGAGCGCCGGCGCTATTGCCATTCCCAGTTGAACCGCCGGTAGTCGCGCCGCCTGGAGCGGCGGGAGCATTGCTATCCAAAAAACTCTCGAGTTCCTGTTCGCCGCCGATCTCGCTCTTGGTTACCAGCGACGGGCTGATTCCAGGAGCGGTCTGTTTTAGGGCAACCTCCCGAAGGAGCGCCGCGTCGGTGGTGAAGCCCTGCACAAAGTTCAGCTTGTCATTCAAGACGACGATGGCCAGGCGCGTGCCTGGTTTGACGTTGTTCAGATAGCCGAGAATCTCGTTCCGCGCATAAGACACAAATTGCAGTGGCGTATTCAGGCTGTCGAGCAGAAGCACGTTTACCGCATCGTCCACGGGGGCAGGCGGCACATTCGTGTAGACATTCGGCGGCATTCTTGGCGTCGTAGGCGGCGATCCAGCGGGCCGTGTCCTGGAGCCATGCTCTTCAAAGAAAGCGATGGTCTGCAGCTTGCCGTCCTCAAGGACCTGGAACTGTTCCTTGCGGAGGCCGGTGACGGCTTCGCCCTTGCCCCCGCTCACGACGAGGTCGACAACCACCTCGCGCGTGGTGGCCTTGAACATCGGCTGATCCGATGAGCCTGCAGGTGTCTGTGCGGAAAGAGATGCAGTTGGAAGGAAGAACAGCAGCATGTAAGGCAGAATTCGCGAAGATCGTTCACTCATCGAATGCCCCTTGGGATCGATGCTCTTCTCTTTAGACAAGAACACAATCCTCTGAGTTAGGGGAATTCATAATGGTATCCCGTCAGCAGGCTGGAATACAATGAAGCTCGACCTCACCGCAACTCTCCGCCCCTGATCCGGGTTAACTCTGATAAGTCCGGGTCCTCTATAATCGGATCGACTCTTGTTTTGTATGTCTTAGCCATGCGCGTTGCGCAATCGGCCTGCCCGTTGCCCTGGGCAAAGTTCACCACAAAGGAAATCCTTGACCACAGCCGCCGCCATCGCCGTTCCCGCCCCCCGATTGATCGGGAACGGCCCCTCTGCGTCGACCTGGACGGCACCCTGGTCAAGTCGGACACTCTCTTCGACGGCGCCTTTCAGTTCCTGCGCCGCCGTCCGCTCGACTTCTGGCGGCTGCCGCTCTGGCTGGCAAAAGGCAAGGCCACGTTGAAAACCGAGGTAGCCCGAAGCGCCCCGCTGGATGCGGCGCGCCTGCCGTACAACATGGAAGTGCTTCACTTCTTGCAGGCGCAGCATCGCGAGGGCCGGGAAATCTACCTGGCCACAGGGGCCGACGGTCCCCTGGCCGAGCGAGTGGCCGCTCATCTCGGAATCTTCTCCGGCGTCCTCGCCACCGATCCGTCGCACAACCTGACCCACGCGCGGAAACTGGCCCGGCTCACGGAGCGCTTCGGGGCATTCGACTACATCGGCAATTCGCGCGCCGACCTGCCGCTGCTGGCGCACGCGGGCGAGGCCATGGTCGCCAACCCCACCCGGGTCTTGCGCATGGAAATGCGCCTGCGGCGCATCCCGGTGACGCACACCTTCCTCGATCGCCGTCCGCTGGGCGGCGCGATGCTCAAGGCCATTCGGCTTCACCAGTGGGCCAAGAACATCCTGCTGCTGGTGCCGCTCGCGCTTTCTCATCAACTGACGCGGCGGTCCCTGGGCGCTGCCGTGGTGGCGTTTTTCTGCTTCAGCTTCATGGCATCGGCAAACTACCTGGTCAATGACCTTCTCGACATGGAGAGCGACCGCCGCCATCCCTCCAAGCGGTTCCGCCCGTTCGCGTCGGGCGATCTACCTGTATCGGCCGGCGTGTTCCTGGCCGCGACGCTGGTTGCCGCCTCGGCGGCGCTCCTGCCCCTGCTGCCCCGGGCCTTCGCCTTCTGGCTCGGGATCTACATCCTCACCACGGTGGCCTATTCCTTCTATCTGAAACGCGTGGCCGTGGTGGACGTGCTGCTGCTTTCCGCTCTCTACACGCTCCGCATGCTGGCCGGCGGCGCGGCCACGGGCACCGAGATTTCGCACTGGCTGGGAGGATTTTCCACCTTTCTGTTCCTATCTCTGGCCATGGTCAAGCGGTTCAGCGAACTGGAAAACCTGCGCGAACGCGGCGCGGCGGCCATCCATGGGCGCGGCTACCTGGTATCGGACCTCGAGCAGGTACGCACTTTCGGCACCGCCAGCGCCTACGCGGCCGTGGTCGTCTTCATGCTGTACATCGCCCGCCCCGATGTTACCGAGCTATACGGCCACGCCGGCCGCCTCTGGCTCATCGTTCCTCTGCTCCTCTACTGGCTCACGCGGATCTGGCTTCTGGCCTCGCGCGGAGAATTGGACGATGACCCTGTCATCTTCGCCCTCAGCGATACCATGAGCCTGCTGGTGGGAGTGGGGGTGCTGATCGTGACCTGGCTGGCCATGTAACTCAGCCTCTGCTTCCGGACTCACTACGAACGAGTTTATTTCGACTCTCGAACTTAGACCCGCTCGAAGTGGCTTGCATCGCGGGACGAACGAAGGCGAAAACTGCGTCGTTTCCACTCGCTTGGGCGTCTTAAAATGCAGTTAGGAATGATGATGGCCTGACGCCGTGCGACGGCGCACATCTTACTCATCCCGGAATTCGTCTACCATTGCATTTCAAGCGAATGTCGAAAAAACAGGCGTGCAGGATTCTGGCCGTCCCGGTCAGAGCCGCAGGCCAACCCTTACCGGGTAGTGAAACCGGGCATGCATGCGGGCCTTGAGCCGCAGGAGCGAGTAACAGACCTATGATGTGGATTGTCCGGCTTGCGCTGCGACGGCCTTACACCTTTGTCGTTTTCGCGCTTCTGATCCTGATCCTCGGCGTCTTCAGCATTGAGACGATGCCGACGGATATCTTTCCCAACATCGACATCCCCATCGTCACGGTGGTCTGGGGGTACAACGGCCTGTCCGCGGAGCAGATGGCCAACCGCATCGTGTCCAACAGCGAACGCGGCATGACCACGACGGTCAACGATATCGAGCACATTGAGTCGCAGTCGCTCAACGGCGTGGCCATCATCAAGGTCTTCTTCCAGCCCCATGTGAACGTCGCGGCACGCAGTTGCGCAGATCGGCGCCATCAGCCAGGTGCAGCTGCGCTAGCCTTCCTCCCGGCACCACTCCGCCGTTCATCATTCAGTACAACGCCTCCAGTGTGCCTGTGCTCATGCTCGGTCTTTCCGGCCAGGGCCTCAGCGAGCAGCAACTCTTCGATACCGGGCCAGAACACCATCCGCACTCCAACTGGCCACGGTCGAGGGCGCGCAGACTCCCTATCCCTACGGCGGCAAGCAGCGCCAGATCCAGGTGGACATCGATCTCGCCGCCCTGCAGGCCAAGGGCCTGTCGCCCGCCGACGTGGTGAACGCCATCAACGCGCAGAACCTGATTGCTCCGTCGGGCACGATGAAGATCGACCGCTTCGAGTACGCGATCGAGACCAACTCCGCCCCCAGCGTCGTGGAGCAGCTCAACAACCTGCCCATTCGCACCGTGAATGGGGCCGTGATCTACATCCGCGACGTAGCCCACGTGCGCGACGGCAACCCTCCGCAGACCAACATCGTCAAGGTGGACGGACGGCGCGCCATCCTGATGAGCATCATGAAGACCGGCTCCGCCTCGACGCTCGACATCATCGCCGGCATCCGCGAGAAGCTCGACGAGCATGCAGGGGCGCAGCTTCCGCCGCAGCTCAAGATCTCCGCCTTGAGCGATCAGTCGATCTTCGTGCGCGGCGCCATCAAGGGCGTGGTTCGCGAAGGCCATCATCGCCGCCTGCCTCACCGCGGTCATGATCCTGATCTTCCTGGGAAGCTGGCGCTCCACGCTGATCATCGCGGTTTCGATTCCGCTCTCGATTCTCTGTTCGCTGCCGATGCTGCACGCGCTGAACGAGACCATCAACATCATGACCCTGGGCGGCCTGGCGCTCGCGGTCGGCATCCTGGTCGACGACGCGACCGTCGAGATCGAGAACATCAACCGCAATCTCGAAGCAGGGCAAGGAGATCGAGCAGGCGATCCTCGACGGCGCCGCGCAGATCGCCACTCCGGCGCTGGTTTCCACTTTCGCCATCTGCATCGTCTTCGTGCCCATGTTCTTTCTGAGCGGGGTGGCGCGGTACCTGTTTGTGCCCATGGCCGAAGCCGTGGTTTTCGCCATGCTCGCCAGCTACCTGCTCTCGCGCACCGTCGTGCCCACCATGGCGCGCTACCTGCTGAAAGAGCACGACGACGAAGAGGCGCGGAGAAAGCACACCAGCCGCAATCCATTTGTCCGCTTTCAACTCGGATTCGAGAGCCGCTTCGAGAAATTTCGCGATCGGCTACCTGCGCTTTCTGACCTTGTTCATCGACCACGCGGCGGCGTTCCTCATCATCTTCGTGATCGTCACGGTGGCTTCGGTCGGTATTCTCGCCCCCTTTCTGGGCGAGGATTTCTTCCCCAGCGTCGACGCCGGCCAGTTCAAGATTCACGTCCGCGCCCGCACCGGAACCCGCATTGAAGAGACCGCGGCGCTTTGCGACCACATCGACGCGACCATCCGCGAGCACATCCCCGCCGGCGAAATCGTCAACATCGTCGACAACATCGGCCTGCCCTACTCCGGCCTGAATCTTTCCTACTCCACCTCCGCTCCCATCGGTCCGGCCGACGCCGACATCCAGGTCCAGCTCACCCCGGAGCACCATCCCACCGAAGGGTACGTCGACCGCCTGCGGCTCACCCTGGCTCGCCAGTACCCCGGCGTGACTTTCTACGTGCTTCCCGTCGATATCGTCACCCAGATTCTCAACTTCGGGCTGTCTGCCCCGATCGACATTCAGATCGTCGGGCCCAATCTCTATGCAAACCGTAGCTCTCGCCGAACGCATGCTCGACGATGTGCGCCATGTTTCCGGCGCCGTCGATGCGCGCATCCAGCAGCCCTTCGACTACCCCAACATGACCGTCAATGTCGACCGCACCCGCGCCTCGACCATCGGCCTCACCCAGCAGAACGTGGCCCAGAGCATCCTGGTCGCTCTGAGCGGCAGCTTTCAGACCGCGCCGAATTTCTATCTCGATCCGCGCAACGGCGTCTCCTACAACGTCGCCACTCAGACGCCGCAGTACGGGCTCGACACCATGGCCGCGCTCAAGAGCCTGCCGGTCACAGGGTCCGCTTCCGCAGCGCAGAACACCTCTTCCGCCGCCGCGATGAATGGCGCCGCCACCGCCGCTCCCGGCGCCCCTCGGCCGGTCCAGGTACTCGGCAACCTGGCCACCATCGAGCCCGGCGCCGAACTGGGCACCGTCAGCCACTACGACGTTCAGCCGGTCCTCGACATCTACGCCAATGTCAATGGAACCGACCTCGGCACCGTGACCCGGTCATGGACCAGATCATCGAGACAACATCGCAAGGAATTGCCCCGCGGCTCCAAGTTCATCCTCCGCGGCCAGAGCGATACCATGCGCAAGTCCTTCGTGGGACTCATTGGCGGACTGGCCATGTCCATCCTGCTCGTCTACCTGCTGATCGTGGTCAACTTCCAGTCCTGGCTTGACCCGTTTCTGATCATCTCGGCACTGCCCGCCGCGCTGGCCGGCATCGTCTGGTTCCTGTTCCTCACCGACACCCACCTCAGTGTGCCCGCGCTGACCGGCGCCATCATGTGCATGGGCGTGGCCACCGCCAACTCCATCCTGGTCGTCAGTTTTGCCCGCGAGCAGTTGGAAGTGCTGGTCGGCGATGCCCGCAAGGCCGCGCTGAATGCCGGCTTCGTGCGCTTCCGCCCCGTCCTGATGACCGCCCTGGCCATGATCATCGGCATGGTGCCGATGGCCCTGGGCCTGGGCGAAGGCGGCGAGCAGAATGCGCCCCTCGGCCGCGCTGTGATCGGCGGCCTGCTGCTGGCCACGGTTGCTACCCTGTTTTTTGTTCCTGTCTTCTTTTCGGTTGTGCATGGCTGGCTGGTGCGGCGCCGGGCCAGGCCGGCTTATAGCGGAGCGGCCGCGGCCTCCTTTGACGACGTCGACACCCACCCGGAGTAACTTGAAATGAGCAACGATCCCAACCCGCAATCGCAAGGGCCACCGCGCCCCGGCCACCCACCCGCGCCCAACGGTGAATCCCAGAATTCCCGGTCTTCGCAGGACCACGAGAGCGCGCCGGAGCACAAGGCTGTTTCCGGCCGGGGGGCGGTGGTTGGCGTCACCATCGTGCTCATCGCCATCGTGGCCCTGGCTGCCCACGGCATCTGGAAACGCCATCACAATGACGAGGTCCTCGCGGACACGACGCGGCGCCTGTC
The DNA here is from genome assembly GCA_963798315.1 of uncultured Acidobacteriota bacterium. Lineage (GTDB taxonomy): Bacteria > Acidobacteriota > Terriglobia > Terriglobales > Acidobacteriaceae > Telmatobacter. The sequence continues at coordinate 130,869 of CAWCTA010000001.1, forward strand.
GGCCCCCTCGGTCATTGCCATTCCGCCCGCGTCCCGGAGCCCCCGTCGACACCTTCATCCTGCCCGGTAACGTCAGTGCCTACACCGATTCGCCCATTTACGCGCGAACCTCGGGCTACCTGACCAAGTGGTACTACGACATCGGCGCGCCCGTGAAAAAGGGCGCTCTGCTGGCCGAGATTGCCGCCCCCGAGGTGGATCAGCAACTGGCCCAGGCCGAGGCCGACCTCGACACCGCCCAGGCCAACGCCGGCAACGCCAAAACCCAGGCCGACCGCTACCAGGGACTGGTCGGCTCCGACGCTGTTTCCCAGCAGGACACCGACACCTTCGTCACCCAGGCGGCCTCCACCTCTTCGGCGGTTCACTCAGCCCAGGCCAACGTGCAGCGACTCAAGGAACTGCAGGGGTTTGAAAAGGTGTATGCGCCCTTCGACGGCGTGGTGACTGCACGCGGAGTCGACATCGGCCAGTTGATCAACGAGGGCGCCGCCAACGAGCTCTTCCACCTGCAGGCTCTCGAAACTCTCCGCGTCTATACCAACGTGCCCCAAATCTACACGGGTGGCATCCGCCTGGGCGCGAAGATCGATCTCAGCTTCCCCGAGCATCCGGGCAAGCTCTTTCAGGGCAAGCTGGCGCGCACCGCCAAGGCCATCGATCCCGTCAACCGCACCTTGCTGGTCGAAATCGATGTTGACAATCGCAAGGGCGAGCTGATGCCCGGCTCACTGGCCCAGGTTCACTTCCGGACCGCGCCGGTGGGGCAGGTGTTTGTCATTCCCGTCTCCGCGTTGATCTTCCGCCACGAGGGCCTGCGGGTGGCCACCGCGGCCAGCAATGACGTGGCCCACCTCGTCCCTGTCGTGATCGGCCAGGACAACGGGGCGACCGTCGAGGTCATCTCCGGCCTCAATGCCACTGACCGCGTGATTCAAGACCCGCCCGACTCCATCATCGAAGGCGAGAAGCTCTATGTCGAGAGCCCCGGCCAGGACGCCAACCAGAAGAACGGCGGTCCGCCGGCCAGTCCAGGAGGCAAGTAGCGGTGCGGTCGTGGCCACAATTCATCGAGGGAGTCCCGGCCTTTCGCAAAAATCTGCGAAAAACCCTCGACCACCGGGCGAAGGCGGGAGAGGAGTGTCCCTCAGGGGCGAAAGCCCTCTCGCTTTTCGGGGCCCTTGCGGCACGACTAAAGTCGTGCCCTGATACAAGACGCCGCTCAGAACGAGTTTTTCCGCAGACTGTGAAGGCATTAGCCGTGGCCGGCGCTTTTGGGCTTTGTCTCCTCACGGCTTGCAAGCCCGTCGGCCCCAACTACAAAGTCCCCGTCTATACCGCGCCTCCCGCCTACAAAGAGACAGGCGCGCCAACGGTGGTCCCGCCCCCCAACCCGCAGGGCGGCTCGTGGACTCCCGCCAATCCCTCTGACGGCATGCTGAAGGGCAAGTGGTGGGAGGTCTACAACGACCCGCAGCTCAACCAGCTCGAAGAACGCATCGCCACCGACAACCAGGAGCTGCGCCAGGCCATGGAGAATTACCTCGCCGCCCGTGACCAGGTTGCCGCGGTGCGGTCCACGTTGTTTCCCACCCTTTCGATCGGGGCCGGCGGCGTGCACTACAAAAATTCCGAGCACAGGCCGCTGGCCTCTTCGATCACTCAGACCAGCTACAACGACCTCGTTCTTGCCGGCCAGGCAGGGTGGGAGCCGGACTTCTGGGGCCGCATCCGCCGCAACATCGAGGCCACCCGTGCTACCGAACAGGCCACTGCCGCGGACATGGCGAATGTCAACTTGTCGCTGCAGGCGGAGATGGCGGCCGATTACTTTGAACTGCGCGGGCTCGACTCCGAGATCAAGCTGCTCAAAGCCACGGTTGTCGATCTCGAGCATCAGCTCGACCTGACCCAGCGGCGCTTGAAAGGCGGCGTGGCAACCGAGGCGGACGTCGCGCAGGCTGAAACCCAGCTCGAAACCGTGCGGGCCCAACTGGTGGATGAGGGCGTGGGGCGCGCGCAGTTCGAGCATGCCGTGGGCACCATCGCCAACTACAACCTTCCAGACTTCAGTATTCCGTTCTCGCCCCTCGATCTCTCGCTTCCCAAGGTTCCCATCGGCGTGCCTTCGCAACTGCTGGAGCGCCGGCCGGATATCGCTTCGGCCGAACGGCTGACCGCCGCAGCCAACGCCCGCATCGGAGTCGCCGTCGCCGCCTTTTACCCCACCATCTCGCTTGGCGGCACCGGCGGATTCGAGAGTACCCATATCGAAACCTTGTTCCAGGGGCCAAGTGCGCTCTGGTCGCTCGGGGCCCAGGCGACAGAGTTGTTGTTCGACGCCGGGCAGCGCCGTGCGCTGACCGACCAGGCACGCCAGCAGTACGAAGCCCAGGCCTCCGCCTATCGGAACACGGTCATTCAGGCATTCAGGGACGTGGAAGACAATCTCTCCACACTGCGTATTCTGGATCAGGAAACAACAGTCGAGCAAAGGGCGGTGGCCGCAGCCGAGCGCTCATTCAACATCTCCAACCAGCGCTACAAAGGCGGCGTCACCGCCTATCTCGAAGTGCTCACGGCGGAAACGACGCTGCTCACCGATCAGCGCACACTTACCGATCTCGAATCCCGCCAGTTCATGGCGTCGGTGCAGTTAATTCGCGCCCTGGGCGGTGGCTGGGACGTGACCGAACTGCCCAAGTAGCTTCCACTGGTAACAGGTTTTGGCGGTCATTGAACTTTACCGGCGAGACTTCAGGGAGGTTCAAAGCTGAAAGCTGAAGCTAACAGCTAGAATCCCCTCATGGGGCGGATACGGGTTCTTTCTGACCAGGTGGCCAACCAGATCGCCGCGGGCGAAGTGGTGGATCGGCCCGCTTCGGTGGTCAAGGAACTACTCGAAAATGCGCTCGACGCCGGCGCCGGCCGCATCCGCGTGGAAGTCGAGGCGGGCGGGCGGAAGCTGATCCGTGTCATCGACGACGGCAGCGGAATGAACCGCGACGACGCCCTGCTGGCATTCGAGCGCCACGCCACCTCCAAGCTCCACACCGTGCAGGACTTGCTGTCCATTGCCACGCTCGGATTTCGGGGCGAGGCCCTGCCTTCGATCGCCTCCGTGGCCCGCGTCACCCTGGACACCGGGACCGGAGAATCCTCCGCAGCCGAGGCCGGCACACATCTGGAGATTGCGGGGGGCAAGATCCTCCACGTCGACGATGCCGCCCTGCCCCGGGGAACCACTCTCTCGGTCGCCGACCTCTTCTTCAACACCCCCGCCCGGCGCAAATTCCTGCGTGCAGAGTCAACCGAGCTGGCCCATGTGACCGCGCTCGTCACCCATTACGCCCTCGTGCATCCGGAAAAGCATTTCGAGCTGTTGTCGGCCTCCCACACCCTGCTTTCGGCGCCACCCGTAACCCGCACTGCCGAGCGGATTTACCAGATCTTCGGAAAGGACACGCTGGCCCAGCTTCTGAGCGTGGCTGCCGAGCTTCCCCTGGAGCGCGCCGGCCTTCCCGAGCCGCCGCCCTGGAAACGGGAACCGGGCGAAGTCTCGCCGGTGCCGGGGTGCCTGCGCCTCACCGGCTTCTACTCCAAGCCGGAACTGCAGAAACTTAATCGCAACTCGATCTACGTCTTTATCAACAAGCGGCTGGTCCGGGACCGGCTTCTGATTCACGCCATCAGCGAGGCTTATCGCAATGTCCTCCCGCCCACCAGCTTTCCGGTGGTGCTGCTGTTCCTCGAATTGCCCCCCGAGGAAGTCGACGTCAACGTGCATCCTGCCAAGACCGAGGTCCGCTTCCGCCAGCAGCACTTCGTTCACGACTTTGTTCGGGACAGCCTCCGCACAGCCCTGATCAAGGCGCGCCCCGCGGCAGGCTTTCTGTCGGCCCTCAACTCGGCTCCGTCGGCCAGCCCGTCCCTGATGCTGCCCGGCCTGTCGCCGCTCCCCGGCTCCCCCGACCCAAATGGTCCTGAACCCAGAGAAGGAGAGGCAGCCGCTATTCCTGGATCGGAACCGATGGATCAGCAGGATGGAGAGCCATTCCTCCTGACCCCCAGACCCCCGGCTCCGGTTCCAGGCACATTGCCGTTCTCCCCGGGAGCCTTCCGGCCCGGCGCTTTCCCCAATCAGCAGGCCTGGGGGGAGGCAGCATCGGCTCTTTTTGTGCCCGCGACTCCTATGCCGTCGGAAGGCTGCTCGCCAGGCCACGGAGTATCAGTAACTTACGGCCAAAACCCGGCACTGATGGCGGCGCAAGTCGAAGCCGAACAGGCTGCCGGCACCCTGAATCATCTCGGCTCGCTCAAGCCCCTCGGCCAGCTTCGCGAATCGTTCATCCTGGCTTCGGGAGACGACGGCTTGTGGATCATCGACCAGCACGTCGCTCACGAGCGGATCCTCTTCGAAAGGATTCTGCGGGACCGGGAGGTGGAAAAGGTCCAGCAACAGCGTCTCCTGATGCCGATGCTGGTGGAGCTGAAACCGTGGCAGATGGTGGTTTTTGCCGGCATCGCCGGAGAACTTGAGCGAAACGGATTCGAGGTGGAACCGTTTGGGCCACAGACCCTTGCAGTGAAGGCTGCGCCGGTGGGCCTGGAAGGGGCCGCCCTCGAGCACATGCTGTCCGAGGTCATCGATCAGTCCAGCGCTCTGACCGAGGAAATGGAACAAAATGAAAACCTTACCACGATGCGCTCGCGCATCGCTGCTTCCATTGCCTGCCACGCGGCGATCAAGGTCAATACCCCACTTGACCCAGCACGTATGGAGTGGCTATTGTTGGAACTTGCAAAAACGGAACACCCAACCAGTTGCCCGCATGGACGTCCTATCGCTTTGATGTATTCTTGGAAAGAGATCCAGCGGGCCTTCCACCGAATTTGAATCGGCTTAGGAGGGCGGCAAAGGTTCCCCAAGGGGGACCTGGAGCCCGGCACAACCAGCCAAACCAGGGAGAAATCATCCCGATCATGCAAGATTTTGTCACCGGCTCGCGGAGCGGCGACTTTCGGATGGCCTGAAACAGGACGCATTATCTTCTGGTTAAGCTCTATCGCCAGCCTGGAAAAGAGGTTCTTCTTTGACATCAGAGCAATTGGAAACTGCACGCGCGGAACGAATGCGCCAGAACGGACACGGGGCACTCACACTGGAAGATGCCCGGACGTGGATTGAAGAGACGGGATTGTGTCTCTTCCTGCCCAGGCGGCAGTACTCCGCATCGCTCGCTCCATCTTTTGTTGAGGCCGTAGCGGGTCAGCAGGACTCTACCCCTGATTCCGCCCAAATCGCACTCGCTGAAGAACTTCTCATTCGACTTGAGAAGGACGGCGTGGCTGTGAGGCTTAATCTGATCGGCCATCCTGGGGAACAGCCGGATTACGTGGTGGCGGCGTGGGTGTTGCCCTACGTGTACGCGCTGCGGGGCGACCGGGACTGGCGTCGGAGCCCTCAATTGACCGGCTCCCGGCAGGTGTCTCAGCTCGCCATTCAGGCGTACAAGCGGCTCGAGTCGGGGGACGCCACGATAGCGGAGCTTACCCGGTTTCTGGGACGCGAGGTATCAGAAACTGCGGTTCTGCGGGCGATCACCGAACTGTGGCAGCAGCTGAGGATCATTCCGGTCATTTCGGGTCCGGGCCATCCGGCGCAATGGCAGTTACTGCGCTACCGTTATCAGAAAGCGATTGCCGAGGGTGCATCGACCTCCCAGGTAACAGCTATCTCGGTGCTGGCTTCCATCTACCTGCAGGCTGTGATTGCCGCCAGCATGGAGGAAGTCGAGATCTTCCTTTCACCTCTGACCGCCCGCAGCAAGATCCGCGAGGTTCTACGCGGCCTGGTTGCCACGCGCCAGGTGCATACGCTCACGTTGGGCCATGCTCCCCATTACTACGTCGCCGGCACATTGCCAGAATTCGCCCCGGTCACGTCGATTTACGCCAGTTCGTCGATTTCCTCCGGGAGCTATTTCTCTCGCTTCACCGATCACGAGGAAAGCACGCCTGAACCGGTTGAAGCCAAGCCTGAAGTAACGGTCCACGAAAGCAGCACACCACTCGCTCCGGTCGAAGCCCATGCCAACGGGAGTTCCAACGGGCACAAGCCAGCCGCGAGCGCGAAGCCGGCAGCGTCACGGACCCATTTCAGCCGGCCAGTCCCTCACTCCCGAAATCGCAAGCCCGCTCAGTCTTCCGCCAACGCCCGCACAGCCCGGAGGCCGGCAGACGCACGCACAGGCGGAACTCGTTCGGCAAACGGGACACGGCCCGCAGCTGGCGGGGCGCGGCCTCCGGCAACCGGTGCGCGGCCTGCCGCAAACGGGCGGTGGACGGCCGGTAGTTCAAAGTCGTCCAATGGCGCACATTCCAACGGAAACGGCCACTCGACAAACGGAACTGCAACGGGAAACCGGAATGGGCAATCATCCGTGGCCGCCTGGACCAAGCGTAACGGCTCTGCCGTCGCTGGGAGTCCTGCCGGGTCCGGACGGGCCAGCAGTCTGACCCGCAGCAGCGGCGCGCCGCGGAAGGACTCCCGCAGCGATGCACGATCAGCACGTGGAGGCCGTACCCCCGCGCTCACGGCTGGAGCAAAGGCCGGCAATAGCAAGCGCTACGGCTTTACAGCCCGGCCGAAACAGGGAACCAAAAAGCGCGGATGATCCAGGGTTCGCCGGCAGGTGCTCGACCGAAGATTATTGTCGCGATAGACGGGCCGGCGGGCGCGGGCAAGAGCACCGTCGCGCGCCATCTGGCCCGTCATTTCGGTCTCCTGAACCTGGAGACCGGCGCAATGTACCGGGCCTTTGCCCTCAAGGCGCTTCGCGCCGGATTGCTTTTGGACAACAGCGAAGCGTTGGAGCGGCTCGCCGCAGAGACGAGCATCCGCCTCGAGAGTGGCGGGGATGAGAATCGGGTCCTGCTCGACGGCGAAGACGTTACCGGATTGATTCGCAACCAGACCGTCACCGACGGCGCGTCCCGGGTCAGCGTCTTCCCCGCTATCCGCGCCTGGATGGTTCGGTTGCAACAGGAGATGGGCGCCGAAGGCGGGGTGGTGATGGAAGGCCGCGACATTGGAACGGTCGTTTTTCCCCATGCCGACGCCAAAATCTTTCTCGATGCGGCTCCCGAGGTGCGCGGGCTGCGCCGCTTTGATCAACTCGGGTCCAAACCTTCACAGCAGCCCGAAGAGGTAATTCGTGACTTGCGCGAACGGGACCTGAGAGACCGCAATCGGGCCGATTCCCCCCTCAAGCCTGCCGATGATGCCGTCATGCTGGATTCCACCAACATGACGCTCGACGAGGCTGTGACGGCGGCAGAGGATATCGTGGCTGCAAGACTATCCCTCCTGGGGCGTCCCAATCCTGCCTAAAGGGCGACCGGAAACGGGCCGCCGAAGACGCCCCTCACGGGAACAAGACCGAACTCCCGAGACAAAGTCCGTTCGGTTCACTGGGTCGAAGTCATTCCAGATTGAGCGACACCTCTGTTTGTTGAGTCACGTTGGAGATTAGGACTTCGGGTTACAATCGTGCTTAGAGGCAAGCTCTTCTCGTTCTGCGCAAGCGAATTCTCTTCAGATCCCAGGAGCTGAAATGGAAAAGAACTGCGCCGCGTGCGGGTCGAGCCGACTCCGCCTTTCCCGATTCCGGCTCTCCGACCTTCCGAGATTATTGGCCTTTAAATATCCCGTTCGCTGCGTTTCCTGCCACGAACGGTCGTATGCCCCGTTACCGTGGGTCCTGGCGCACAGGCGAAGAGGAGTGAAACGGAGATAGACCTGTCTGCAGGCCGACGCCTCTGGGACGGGGTGAATTCCCGGAAGCGTGGGATGAGCCGGTCCGCCCATCAAGAAAATACTATAGGCTCTATAGATAGATGGAAATCACCTGCAATCGCTGTCACCAGCCCGTGGAGGCGGAGAGTTGCTATTGCCCGACGTGCGGGTTGCCGCAACTGGTATACACCTCCGAAAGCGGCGCAGCAACGACGCAGCCTGAGAAATGGAACGAGGCGGTGCGCGACGCCAGTTCCGTGGACTGGAAACCGGCTTTACGCACCGCGATCCTGATGGCCATTCCCGCGGGGCTGCTCTCCTGCGGCATATCGCCGGTGGGGGTACTGGGGCTGTTCTGGATGTCGGCTGCCGCAGCCTGGGCGGTCACACTTTACGTCCGCAGCCAGCAGCCGTCCTGGATCACGATGGGGGCGGGGGCGCGGATTGGCCTGGTTACGGGGCTCATTGCCGGGGCAATGGCCTTCACCGTCAGCGGCGGAGCCTTGTTTGTGCGGCGGTTTATTCTGCACCAGGCCGGGACCATCGACGCCGAATGGAATGCCCGCGTCGAAGCCAGTCATCAACTCACCCAGCAATTGGCGACCCAGATGGGCGTGCTCGATGCGGCGCGGCTGCAAGCCCAGAGGGCCCTGATGATGTCTCCCGAAGGCCACGCGGGGATTGAAGCCTTTGGCATGGCCAGCAACGCTCTTTTCCTGCTGCTCTTCGCAGTGGGCGGCGGCGCAATGGGAGCCCGCCTCCTGGCCCGTTCGCGACGGCCCGAGGTTTAGAGCCGGGCGTTCCGCACCGGGCCTGCTATTTCTGCACAACTTGCCCCGAGCCGCTGCACCCTCGTATCATCCCACGAGAAGACAAGCCTCTAGAGAAACGGCGAGAGAGCATCGATGAGCGAAGCGCAAACGAAACCATCCCTGCGCGTCAAAGGCAGGTTGATGTCCGCGTCGGAGATTGAGCGCACCCTGGTACGGCTGGCCCACGAAATCGTGGAGAAGAGCAACGGCAGCGAGGGCCTGGTGCTGGTTGGCATCAAGCGCCGCGGCGTGCCCTTGGCGGAACGCCTCGCCAAGCTGATCTCGGGAATCGAGAAGCATCCCATTGAAACCGGGGTGCTCGATATTCAGTTCTACCGCGACGACCTTTCAACTGCAGACGTTCGCCCCGTGGTCACGGCGGGAGCGATCGGATGCGAAATCGTGGGTCGCGACGTGGTCCTCTGCGACGACGTGCTCTACACAGGCCGCACGATTCGCGCCGCGCTCGATGCACTGTTTGATTATGGCCGGCCGCGCCGCGTGCAACTGGCTGTGCTGATCGACCGCGGCCATCGGGAGCTGCCCATCGAGGCAACGTACATTGGAAAGCGCATCCCCACGAGCAGCCGCGAAATCATCGAGGTGAAATTTCAGGAAGTCGATCGCGACGAGCAGGTGCTGCTGGTCGAGCGGGTGGACTAGAAGGACAGCTATTAGCGATTAGCTCTTAGCTTGTGGTCATAGCAATCAGCGGTCATTGGGCAATCGACAATCGAAGCTGAAGGCTAATAGCTAACAGCTAATAGCTAAATCAACCGGATCGGAGCCCGCGGCTCCGGTGTGACTCGGCATGAATGCAACTGCAACGCCTGTGCGCCGCAATCTCAATCCTCCGCAGCCTGCCGCATCCCCATTTCCTCACCATCCGGGTTCGCTGCTCTCAATCAATGACCTGAGCCTGGATGCGCTGAATCAAATTCTGAGGCGAGCCACCGCTCTTGAGTCGCAGGATCCGCTCACCCGGGACCGCATCCTGACGAAGCGGCGGGTGGCCCTGCTGTTTTATGAGTCGTCCACGCGCACGCGGACCAGCTTCGAGCTTGCGGCCAAGAGCCTCGGAGCGGATACCGCGCTGATTTCGAGCCTGTCTTCGAGCATCGAAAAGGGCGAGTCGCTGAAAGACACGGGGCTGACCCTGCGCGCACTGGGGGCGGAGACCATCATCCTGCGGCACAATTCCTCTGGCGCGCCGTGGCTCCTCGAAGAGGCGACACGCCTGCCGGTGCTCAACGCGGGCGATGGCATGCACGAACATCCCACCCAGGCGCTGCTCGACCTGCGCACCATCCTGGCGCATCTGCGGCCGGGGATCGAGCATGTGGGCCCGGACACGCTGGCCGGCGCTACGGTCTGCATCGTGGGCGACATCCTGCATAGCCGGGTGGCGCGGTCGAACATGCTGCTTCTTCCCCGGCTGGGGGCGCGGGTGTTGCTCTGCGGCCCGCGGGAGTTCCTGCCGGATCTGGCAACGGGAGCGGGGCCCGGCATCGCCATCGAACGGGACTTCGAAGCCGCGCTGCGGCAATCGCAGGCGGTGATGATGCTGCGCATCCAGGCGGAGCGGCTGGCGGGGGTACAAATCGACCTCGAACAGTACAAGGCCAGCTACCAACTCACCGGCAACCGCCTGCATGATCTTGCTCCGCAGGCGGTGGTGCTTCACCCGGGGCCGATCATTCGCGGGCTTGAGATTACGGCCGGCGTGGCGGACGGCGCGCAGTCCGCGATTCTCGAACAGGTGCGCAACGGCGTGGCGATCCGCATGGCGGTGGTGGAACGCGCCCTGACCGCGGCCAGCAAGAACGGAGGCCGCGCATGACGGCTTTGGCGATACGCGGAGGACACCTGGTAGACCCGGCGGCGGGTGTCGATGGCCTCAGGGACATCTTGCTGAAAGACAACCGGGTGGCGGAGATTGCCGCACCGGGGAAGCTGAAGCTGGCGAATGGAGCCGAGTCTCTCGACGCCAAAGGGCTGGTGGTCGCGCCCGGCCTGGTCGATATTCACGTGCATCTGCGCGAGCCCGGCCAGGGGTACAAAGAGACGATCGCGACCGGGACGGCGGCGGCGGCGGCCGGGGGCTTTACGGCGGTCGCGGCGATGCCCAACACCTCTCCGGTCAACGACTCGCCCGAGACGACGCGGTGGATGCAGTCCCCGGAGCGCGGCGCGGCGGTACGGGTGTTTCCGATTGCGGCGGCGACGCGGGGGTCGAAGGGCGAGGCGATCAACGATTTTGCTGCTCTCAAGTCCGCCGGCGCGGTGGCGGTCACCGATGACGGCCAGCCCATCCTGAAAGACAACGTGATGCGCGAAACCCTGGCCGCGGCGGCGCGGGTGGGCCTGAGCGTCATCCAGCACGCGGAGGACACGCGGCTGACCCAGGGCGCGTGCATGAATGCGGGGCCCGTGGCGTTCCGGCTGGGCCTGCGCGGCATGCCGGCTGAAGCTGAGTCGGCGCTGGTGGAGCGTGATATCCGCCTGGTGACGGAGTTGCGTGATGTGCGCGCCCACCTGCATGTGGCCCACACCTCGACGGCCGCGGCTCTGGCAGCGGTGCGCCAGGCGCGGCGCAATGGCCTGCGCGTGACCTGCGAAGTAGCGCCGCACCACTTCCTGCTCAGCGACGAGCACGTCGGTTTCTACGACACGCATTGCAAGATGAACCCGCCCCTGCGTTCGGCCGCCGACCGCGACGCCATGATCGAGGCCATTCTCGATGGCGTGGTGGACGCGATTGCCACCGACCATGCGCCACACGCCACCCACGAAAAGGAAGTGGAGTTTGAACGCGCTCCCAACGGCATCATCGGGCTCGAAACCGCGCTGGGCCTCTGCCTGCGCTGGCTGCATCGCGAATGGAAGATGCCTCTGGGACGGGTGCTGAGCCTGCTGAGTGCACAGCCGGCCGCGCTGCTGAACCTGAAAGGGCGCGGCACACTCACGGTGGGCAGTTGCGCCGATGTGGTCGTGTTCGATCCCAAGGCGGAGTGGACCTATCGAGCGACCGAGGGCAGATCCAAGTCCAGAAATACGCCGTTCGACGGCTGGACGATGCAGGGTCGAGTCCACTGGACCATCTGCGAAGGCCGCATCGCGTACGCGAGCGCGGTCCGCTCCTGAGACTGGTTTCCCGCGCCAACCGGCCAAAATGGGGCGAATGTAACAAAAAATGCTGTTTCAAGAGCTTTTTTGGCTCGTAAAGTATTTAGATTCAGATCGTGAATTCCAGAAAGCGAAAGAAAAACGAATCTACATAGGGGGTGGGTGGGGGGTGCCCTTTGGGGCTGATTTTCTGACCACCCAACTCCATTGTGGGGCTTGAGCACGGAATTCTATGCAAGCGGCAGAGCCGAAGGCACATAAAAAGCCCGACGAACAAATGCGGCGAGGAACGGAACGGGTGTTCTAGCCGAAAGCAAGAGAAAACAACCGCAGATCCCTCGTCGGTCGCCCCGGCGACCTCATCGGGATGACAGAATCTGGTGGGCACCAAACAGTGTCATCCTGGCCCTCCAACTCGTGTTCGCGAGTGAAGCTGCTCAGGATGACAGTGCCAAGTAAATGTAGTTTCATCGACTTGGGATTGAAGACCAGTATCTGCTCCCAAAAAAGAAGGGCAAGCGCCATGCACCGCGCCTGCCCCGTTTGCGAAGAGTCGAATCAATCGATGGTGAACTTGAAGGTGACCGGTGGCGATGCAATGGTCGCGGTCACCGAGTCCTGCGCGGTAAGGGTGATGGTGTAGCTTCCCTTAGGAGGATTGGGAACGGTGGTCGTGCTCGAACTGCTGCCGCAAGCGGTGATGGCGAGGCCGGCGCAGGCCAGGAGGATGATCCATGCCGCCGAACGGAACTTGCGCGCGTAGCGGCCCAGGAAACCAGCCAGCAGCAGTCCCGCGAACGCTGCTTCGGCGGGGAGCCGGTTGGGAGCCTGGCGGGGCCCAGGACCGCGACTGATGCTGCTGCCACGGAGGGAGCGGAGCGAGTGGAGGCCAGGCTTAGACGCGCCAGTCGTCGAGGCGCAATCCGAGGCGTTGGCGTCGAGGGTAAGCTGGGTGGTCACGGGCGCGGTCGAGCTCACCGCCACAGAGCCCTGGCCGCTGCTGAGCGTGGTGGTGAACGAGTAGCAGAGGTTGGAGAGCGCGCTGTTGTTGGAGGTGTTGCTGATGCCGATCAACACGGTGCCCGTGTAACCGCCTGCGGGGGTCACAGTGATGGTGGAGGGCGAGGATGATCCCTGTTTCACGGTCACGTCCGTTGCGGCCATCGTGATAGTGCCCTTACCGGAACTGGTGGTCCCGATGGTCACGGATCCGACGCCGGTCGAGGGCGAGTGGGTAGCATCGCCGGAATACTGGGCCAGAATCGAATGGGCTCCGGTGACGGTGAATGTGGCGCTGTAAGTCAAGGTTCCATTGGCCGAGAGTGCCTGGCTGGAGAGGGTCGTTCCGCCGCAGGTCGTGCCGAGTCCGCCGCAGTCAGTGCCACCATCGATCTTGAGGGTCACGGTCCCGGTGGGCGTCCCGGAGCCGCCGGCTTCGGCAACCGTAATGGTGAAGGTGTCGGCCACGTTGACATCGGGATTGGCGCTGGCAGGGGTGACTGTCGTGGTGGTGGCGATCATTCCTGCGGAAGTCCCCGCGTTGACCGGCCATTTCAACGCCAGGTTGCTCAGATCGACCGAACCCAGCCCGGTCACTTCGTCGTAACCGGTCCCAGCCGAAAAACCGGTGGTGGCACTGCAATAGGTGGCGCCGGCGGTGCAGTTATTGTTGCCGGTGGTCACATCGTGAAATGCGGAGGCATAGGTCGTGCTGTCTGCTGCCAGCTTGTAGAGCGTGGTATTGATGAGGCCCTGTCCGGTTGTATATCCGGCCTTCTGATTGATGAGGGCGAGCATGCCGGCGAAGATGGGGGCGGCGAAACTGGTGCCGCCAGCGGCGGTCAGATAGTTGGTCGAAGAATCGCGGAAGCCGCTATTGCAACTGGCCTGTTGGGCTTGTTGCGTACCGGACGCCGGCGCCCAATTCGTGACGTCGCTGGTGCAGTAAAGGTATCCGGGGTTCAGAGGTGAGGAATACAGCGAAATGTCGGGGACAAGGCGCATGCTGCCGGAAGGGATGCCGGGAACGCCGGTTTGCCAAGTCGGGCGGCTGACGAGCGTACTTGTGCCGCCACCGCTGGCGCTCAAGCCGCCTTGGCTGCTGTCATCGTTCCAAGCCACCTCGGGAATGTACTTGATGGCCGAGGTGGTGGTATCGGAAGTGCTGGTGCCGCCTGTCCAATAGGTGGTATTGGTTCCGGTGGAGTTCGCCGCGGTGATCTCGGTTCCGCCCATGCCGGTCACGTAGGCACTGCTGGCGGGGTAATTGACGGCGACCGCTTCCTGCTGGGCGGTGGTCAAATGGGTGTCGCCCGAACAGGCGGTGGAGCCCTGGTCGCCGGACGCGGTGATGACGGTTTGGCCCTGCGTGGCGGCCTGCGACATGACGTTCTCGAGCACGCCGAGGCTCGACGTGTTCAGCTCGGTCTCGCAACTGGCATAGCTCAGCGAGATGATGGGCGCGATGAGCTCGTCGACGGCGTATTGCACCGAATCGAAGACGCCGAAGGCGTTGTTGCTGCCGGTGTAGACGAAGACGACGTTGGCGCCGGGGGCCAGGGCGCCGGACCACTCCACATCGAGATCGGATTCGCCTTCATCGCCGTCGGCGAGCACGGTCGAATCGCCGGTCCCCGGTACCAGGACGAGGGTGGGATCCTTCTTGGTGAGCCCGGAGGCGCTTTGGAAGTTTTCGACGTCGGTCACCTGGATGGCTGACTGCCCTGCAATCGCAATCGACTGCCCGGTGCCGTTGACGCTGGCGCTGTAGAGCGGCGCGACATCGTAGACGGTGGCAATATCTCCGGGAGCAAAGAAAACATTGTGCGACTGACCGGAGGTGAATGCCGCATGCGGCGTGATGTGCTGGGGGCGGGGGCGGAAATTATCCAGGTTGCGAATGCCGGCCACGATGGGGGCGAGGGCTGCGGGCACGGAGAGCCCGGTGGAAGGAGCAAAGTGCCGGGTTCCGCCGGACTGGTAGTAGTGCATCTGGGTGGAGAAGGCCTGTTCCACCTGGTTCACGGTGCCGGAAAAGCGGATCATGTTGCGGCTGCGAGCGGTGGAGTCGATGGAGAACCCCTGTTGCTGGAGCCAGCTCTCGACCTGGTCGATATCGGACTGAGCCATGCCGAAACGGGCCGCAAACTGGTCGGGCGTGAGCCACTGGTGGTACTGGGGCGAGGATGGATTTTGCTGGGCAGCGAGCAGGGCTTCAAGATCGGCTTGTTGCGCGGCGGAACGATTGAAATAGAGGCTGATGCCGTTGAGGCGGGTATCGGCGGGCATGCGGCCGGCGTCATTCCGGGGCAGCGCGAGCGGATGCTGCGAACCCTGGAGAGGCGACATTTCCGACCTGGTGATCTCGGCTGCGATGCGGCGCGCAGGCGACTGGGCGCCCAGCAGGCCGGCCGTTACCGTGCAGGCAACCAACATGGTGCACAGGCGAAACTTTCTCTGCTGGAGGGGCATAAATACGTTCTTCATCAGTATCCTTTGATCCACGAGCCTTCATTCCTTGCGTGTGGGAGGTGCGAGGTCCAGGTTGACGGCAATCGGAGCCAAACAAGGGAGACAGTGCATTATTGCACCGTCCCCGCAGAACGGTAATCCATCTTGGTCGCGCCGTGTCGGCAGTCAGGCTCCGCGATCGAGCCATACGTACCCTGCGATAGCGCGGACACATACCGATTTGGGCGGAGCGAAGGGGCTCCATGCGACAAGGCGAACCCGGAAGTTCGTACCGTGGAATCAACCACCAAGAACGATCGGGAACGCCAACTACATAGACTCGAAATCGGTCACAAGGTTGTGGAACCCGCCTAATTTTAGGCTCGCGCGCCGATGGGAAGGGCGAGGAGAAAGCAGGCAAAGGCAGGAGCCGAAGACAGGAGTCAGGACGGGACCGTCCTACGGGCAGGTTGAACCCAGGATGGCAGAAGCGGGCCGGACCAGTTCGAGCGCGGCCGAGGCAGCGGGACGGGGGACGAAGCATGGGGCGCGCCAGGCAACGGCGAGCTTTTCGCGGCTGAGGAGCTTGTGGATCTGGCCGCGGGCGTGATCGGCCCAGGGGCCGGAGCGGTCCAGCCGGATGTAGGCGTGCCAGTGGCGCAGCGCGAGGCGCAGTTCGCCTTTGCGTTCGTAGGCCAGGGCCAGGTTGTAGTGGGCATCGGCATAGCGCGGGGCGAGGGCGATGGCCTGCTGGTACGCGGCGATGGATTCGCCGGGTCTTTCCAGTTCATCGAGAACGTTGCCCAGATCGAAGTAAGCCAGCACGTATCCAGGATCCGCTTCGGTGGCGCGGCGGTAGAGTTCTTCGGCGCGGCCAAAGCGGCGGAGATGAAAATAGATGGTCCCCAAATTGATATAGGCGGGCGCGAAGTCGGGATCGACGGCGAGGATCTCGTTGTAAGCGGCGATGGCGCGCTGCTTGTCGCCGCATTCTTCGGCCTGCACGGCGGAGACAAAGCGCTCCTGCACGCCGCGTGCCTGAAGGGTGCGGGGACGGCGCAGCGGAGAGGGCTCGGCGGTTGCGGGTTGGCGCGCTACGCGATCGAAGTCGAACAGAAACTGGCGGCGGATCGGATCGACCATGGTGCCCGAATGGCGGAAGGCAAGACGCGACCCGGCGCGTACCAGGCTCGCTTCGAGCAGAGGATTGGCCATGCCCGCGACGGCCTTCATGGCCACGATCGAATGGCGGATCGACGCGGCCGAGACGTCATCTTCGCGGAGGGCGCGCAGGGTCCTCAATTGACCGAGGTCCTGGAAGGAATAGGTTTGCTGCACGGGAATCAGTTCGGCTTTTTCCCATCCCTGCAACTGGTGCGAACTGATCTGGAGAATCCGTAACACATCCTGGCGGCTATAGCTGGTCACTCTTTATGCTCCCCGCGGGTGGTCCGGCTCGGCCTTCGGTTTCCGCTGCGAATGCCCCGACGTTGAATCTTTTGATATGCGCAGAGGAACCGCTCTTGCTTGCGATTATGCCAAGAATAGGCGTGGATATGCAGACTGGAATTCAACTTGCAATGAAAAGTCGTGGATAAACAGGTACCTTATTTGGTTCCAATGGCCTGCATCGGAGTGGCGGTTGTGGGAATCCGGGGGAAAACTCGCGGAGGCGATGCCGATGCATTTTGGATTGTCGGAGCGGAAATGGAGAGAGGCGGGGGCCGGCGCGGAATGGAGCCGACGATCGGACTTGAACTGACGACCTGCTGATTACGAATCAGCTGCTCTACCAACTGAGCTACGTCGGCGTCTCCTCAAAGATTGTATCGTCGCACCCCTTTTCGGTAAAGTTTAGCCTTACGGCGCCGGCGTCCCCGCGGGGGGATGCAAGGCGCGCGGAGAGTTGCGAGGAAAAGCGATCATGATGGCGCAGACACTGCAGCTTGCATTTCGAATCGCCTTTGTGTGGGCAGGCGGATTCCTGCTGGCGGTGACGGTGCGCGCGCTTTTGCCCGACCAGTCGGGGCTGACGTTCACCGGAAAGCAGGCCACTGTTTTCCTGCCGTACGCACGCATCGGCTTCTGGACCTGCATTCTGGCAGCGCTTACCGTGACCGGGCTGGTGGTCTGGCGGGCCATGTACGCGGACTTCAGCGCGACCACGTTGCGCTAGGTTTTTGTAGTCCGGGGGCGAGAGTTCCACCTATACTGCTCCCCATGCAGGACGATCCCCAGAGATATTGGCGCGACCTTACCGAAAACTATCGGCAGATGAGCGATGGCGAATTGCTGGAGCTTGGGGAGAGCCGCGGCGATCTGACCGAGATGGCGCAGCAGGTTCTGGGCGACGAGATGCGGAAGCGCGGATTGGATGAGTCGAAGCCGGCGGATGCTCCTCACATCCCTGGGCATTCTGCGGTCGTGCATTGGGAATCGCCGCGCTATCGCGATTTGGCGCGTGAAGGGTCAGACGAAACCGATATTCCCGGTGAGTTCACGTGGAAGACGCTCTTGTGCGAATGCGACACGAGCCAGGAGGCATGGCAGGTGAGCGAGACCTTGAGACGCGCGGGAATCGAGAGCTGGGTTACGGGATCGAGGTCGGCGTGGGATGTCAGCGGTCCGCGCGTGCAGGTGGCCGCCGATCAGCTCGAACAGGCACAGGCCGTTCTTGCCAGTCCGATACCGCAGGAGGTCATCGAGGAATCGCAAATCAAAGTGCCGGAATTCGAGCTGCCTGGGTGTCCGAGGTGCGGGGCGAGCGATCCGTTGCTGGAAAGTGTGGACCCCGTGAACGCATGGCTGTGTGAAGCCTGCGGCGCCGAATGGAGCGATCCGGAGAACGCATCGGAGTCCTGAATAGTCCCATAGTGTTGCAGAGCGTTGATGGATGAAGGACACGGTTCTTTGGCTTCTGTGCTCTCCCACCCATTCGCCGACCACCCAAGCGACGAAGACCTATCGCTGGGGACCCCGGTAAGGCGAATGGATGGGGCACGGAGCGGTGTATTTTTGCTGAAAACGTACTGAGCGGGAGGGCAGGAAAAGTACCCCGCAAAAACGGAAAGAGCCGCCCGGCAACAGGGCAGCTCCTTCCTTAGGGAGAATAGTTCCAACGGAGGCAAGGCCATCAGAACTTTCTGGCTGCATAGTAGGTGCGGGGGGGCAGAGTGTCAAGAATAAATCTGACCGCAAATAAAGGCTTAAAAATCAGTTATTTATGCCGGGTTGAATCGGGGCTCGCCTGAGCGCGTCTTTGACGTTTGTTCGCCATGGACGTCCGGGTTTATTCCGGGTTTGTTCGGTATTTCGTTGGATTTGAACCATTTTTTCCACAGCTTGGCGACGAATCGGCTGCCCCGGCGAAGGCCGTCCGTTTCGTTCTCCCAGTCGGGATCAGCGGAGGCGGGGAATCCCCGGTGTTACTCCCGAGGGGTCAGATGCCAGGGCCGGCTGAGAGAACCAGTAGCGAAGATCAGTCGCGAGGAAGGTCGAGGCGGATGAATTCGGCTTCATAGACTGAGGATGCCGGCTTGCCACGGGCGATGCGATAGAGCGCCCGGCCGCCACCGAGAAACAGGCCGAGAAGAATGGCGGCGGCGGAGCCGATGATCACGATTGTTGCGATGCCCAGAAGCAGGCGCCCGGTCTTCGAGATCTCCGACTCGCCGGACTGCGGAATGGAAACGAAGTCCGCTTCGTAATGGACGCTAGCCAGCAGCTTGTGGCTCTCGTCAGGAATGGCATCGCCGCTGACGACGGCCACGATCGGGCCGCTGCGCCGGACTTCAAGCGAGGCCTGGTCGGAGTCGGCGAGCGGCTTGGGAAACGCCGGCTGGGCGTGGCCTCCCGATTGAATATAGGCGCGGATTCTGGATTCCTCCGCGGCCGCCAACTGGGGGGTTGGATAGTCGATCAGGGTAAGAGTGGCAGGGCCTGAGACCAGGGAGTAGTTTGCCGTGACGGCCTCGGCGCCGCGATCGAATCCCACTAGTTCCGGTGGCAGCGCGCCTCCCGAGCCCGCGTACGAGGCCGGACCGACGGCATAGTGCGTCGACTGGCCGTCGAGCGATTTCCGGGGCAGAGTGGACAGGATCGGCGGGGCCAGGGCCCTGGAGCCGACAACCTCCGGCAACTGAGCGGCCAGTTCGCGCAATTCCGAACCCGACATGGGGCTCACGTGGCTGAAGGTGGCGTCCACCATGGTGTCGCCGCGCCAGAACAGGACCCGGTTGTGATTGGAAGCCGCGCCGGCGCCGATGTCTTCCCTGGGCCAACCGGATCCCCGGTAATAGGAATAGGAGCCGTAAGCGCCGCTCAGGTCCGCGAAACGCTGGGCCCGCACCGTGACTGTTTCACCGTCTTTCGTGTAGGTGGCAAGCACCGCACTCTGAAAGCCGTATTCCTTGAGGGCCGCGGCGTTGGCGCTGTCGAACCGGACCGGGTCGGTCACTGTAGTTGGTCCATCAGTGATGTTCCATCCGGCGAAGGAGTCGGGTAGCAGCGAGTTCGGGGCGGGCACCGGAGTGGCGGCCTTCGCGGGCGCGTGCGAGGAGTCAGATTTCGGAGGCGGCTTCAGGGTCAGTGTGGTCTGCGCTGCGTAGAGCATGGCCGAACCCGCAAGCACGGCGGAACAGATCATCTTGGGAATGAAACGCATGAACTTCGTATGCTCCAGACTTCTTTGCCTACCCTCAGACTACAAGTTTTCCCCGTGGGGCGTTTTTTTCGCTTGCCGCTGTCTTCTTGGACACTGCCGACCCCGGAAAGGTTCCAAAGGGGGTGGTCATTGGATCCAGGCGGCGGACTTGAGAATAGACTGAATGGATCCATCAATGAAGATGAATGAACCAGAGAAGCCGCGACCGAATATCGAAATCATTCCCGCCTCGGTGGAGCAGAAGGCGATCCTGGCCAATCTGCTTGAACTCTATATGTACGACTTCTGCGAGTTCGTTGATCTGGAAATCGGGCCGGACGGGAGGTTTGGCTACAGCGACCTTGATATCTATTGGACCGAGCCCGCGCGTCATCCATTCCTGGTATACGTCGACACCAGGCTTGCTGGATTCACACTGATCGACGGCTTGCCGCGGGGGGCGCCCGGCGTGACGGTGTGGGATGTCGCGGAGTTCTTCATACTCCGGAGGTATCGACGCACCGGCATCGGCACTCAAGTCGCACACCAGGTGTGGAAGCGCTTTCCGGGGCGCTGGGAAGTTCGCGTCATCGTTTCGAACGAGCCGGCGTATCGCTTCTGGGGTCGCGCAATCAAGAGTTTCGCGGGACAAGAAATTGTTGCGACGCGGGTCAAGCAAGGTGGCAGAGACAGGCACCTGTTCTCGTTCGAATCCAGACATGGCTGAGGAACCTGGCGCTGGCCCTGTTCAGATCGAACGGACAACTTCCTGAAACTTCACAAAACCAGAGCATTTTCAGAAACTCTGTAGACGAAGGACCTCCCTCAGGGGCTAAAGCCCACGGTGTTTCTTGGCCTTTCGGCACGACTGAAGTCGCGCCCCTTCAAAGCCGGTCTACACCAAAATGTGAAACTGCTCCAAGGATCAGGCAGGCTCGGGAGCGGCGGCACGCAGGAGTTCCGGGGCTGGGGGTTCGAGTATGTCTCCCAGGATGGGGTAGCGGCCGCCGTAGAACAGCAACGCATATTCCCGAATCCCGGTGCTCAGGGGTCCTCCAAGGCAGATGCCGGCCAACAGCATGAAGACGAGGGCCACCATGCCGAAGAACCCCTGGAGGATTTTGCCGGCAAGCGCGGCTCCGCCGGTCGAATTGGCGAAGGCGGAGTGAACGCCGTATTCAACCGCCCCAAATGCGCCGGCCAGGATGGCTCCGGGAATGAGCAGCACCATGAACAACGCAACCATCGCAATCATCGGCAGCACGACCCGGAGCAGAATGTAGGCCAGAAACTGCCGATGTTCAGCCTTGATCGAGGCCCATACTTCGGCCCAGGCTTCGCCGGCGGTGGCGTTGTCGAGGGCGTAATGCGGCATCATTAAGTCGCGCAAAACCAGGTCAGCCACAAGGCCAACCAGCACCAGCACAACAATGATCGGGATCAAGGGCAACACAAGCGACAGCACCATCCCGATATCGGGGCGTCCGCTGCGCCGAGTCTCAAGAAATAGCCGCCAGAATCCGGCCACGAAGGGAAGCGAGAGTAAACCCACGAGCGCCACAAAGCAGAATCCCACTACAACATTCAGCCAGAAGAAGCGCGTCGCCGGCTCCCGATAGAGGTGCCAGCCCGGGCGAATTTCTTTGGTCTTGTAAATCAGGCAATGGAAGAAGGCAAAACGCAGGCGCGTAATCAGGTAGAACACGAACAACGACACGACAATCACGAGAAGCACGCCCGCCACGGAGGCCGCGATCCATAGCATGGGGATCTGGGATGGCGAATGGATCATGGGACCGCCCTGGCCCGAGGAATGGCTACCACCCTTCGACGAAGATCGGAGACTGGACCAGGAACATTCCGTGATGATCGCGACCAGGCCGAGCTTCAGATAAGTTCCCCAATTGAATGGCGTGAAGAACTCCCTGGTGCGTTGAATGGCAAGTGAAACAGAATCTGCGGCAGAGTAAGCGCGCATATGCGACCTTTCCGGGGAAAGCAGCAGCGTAGCACGGGACTACGCACTTTTCATAAGTGAAGTTCCGCGGCCGGACGGGGCATCGCGCTCCACCAGGCGTCGAAGGCCGCAAGGGATCGCTCGCACTGCAGGCGGTGGCGCTCTTTCTTGTCGCGAATCTTGCGGCGGACTTCCTCTTCGAGGGGCTCGAGCAGATCGAAGGTGATGTTGGCGGGCTGGAAGTGCCGGGGGTCGGCGTGGGTGATGTAGTGCACCAGCGAGCCCAGGGCGGTCGCGCGCGGAACGGGGACCGGTTGTTCGCCCCGGGCGAGGGTTGCCGCATAGAGGCCGGCCAGCATCCCTGTGGCAATGGATTCGGTATAGCCTTCAACGCCGGAGATCTGGCCGGCGAACAGGAGAGCAGGCTGGTCAGAATTTGGAAACCGCAGATCCTTCGACTCCGCTGCGCTGCGCTCAGGATGACAGTTTTGAGGTGACGATGTGTCGATCGGAGTCCGAAGCCGAAGGGTATCATCGAGCAGCGCGGGGGCGCAGATGTAGGTGTTGCGATGGATCTGGCCGTAGCGGAGGAAGCGGGCGTTTTCGAGGCCGGGAATGAGGCGCAGCACGTGGGCCTGTTCGCCATATTTCAGGTGATTCTGAAACCCCACCAGGTTGTAGCTGTCGGCGCGCAGGTTTTCTTTGCGGAGCTGCACGACGGCCCACGGGGTCTGGCCGGTGCGGGGATCACGCAGACCGACGGGCTTCATGGGCCCGAAGCGCAGGGTATCGCGGCCGCGGCGAGCCAGCTCTTCGATGGGCAGACAGCCTTCGAAGTAGTCGAGTTTTTCCCACTCCTTGGCTTCGGCGGGTTCGGCGGCCAGCAGCGCGTCGAGGAAGCGGTCGTACTCGGCGCGGTTCATGGGGCAGTTGATGTAGTCGGCGGTACCCTTGTCCCAGCGCGCTGCCAGGTAGACGCGGGTCATGTCAATCGATTCGGCATCGACGATGGGGGAGATGGAATCGTAGAAGGCCAGGTGGTCCGAGCCGGTGATGCGCTGGATTTCCTGGCTCAACGCGTCGGAGGTCAGCGGGCCGGTGGCGATGATCGTGATCTCATCCGTGGCGGCAAGGCTGGTGACTTCTTCGCGGATCACGCGAATGCTGGGTTCGGCGGCAATGGCGGCGGCGATGCGGCGGGAGAACTCGACCCGGTCGACGGCCAGGGCGTGGCCTGCGGGTACGGCGGATTCGTCGGCAAGGCGCAACAGCGCGGAGCCCCCGCGACGCATTTCCTGCTTGAGCAGCCATGGCGCGGTGTGGGGCGACTCGCTTTTGAGCGAGTTGGAGCAGACCAGTTCGCCGAACTCGGTGGTCTGGTGCGCCGGAGTGAGCCGCGGCCGGCCATCAATGATGGACCGCATTTCGTAGAGGTCGACCTGGCAGCCAAAGCGGGCCGCGGTCAAGGCAGCCTCCGGACCCGCGAGCCCGCCGCCGA
The DNA here is from genome assembly GCA_963798315.1 of uncultured Acidobacteriota bacterium. Classification (GTDB taxonomy): domain Bacteria; phylum Acidobacteriota; class Terriglobia; order Terriglobales; family Acidobacteriaceae; genus Telmatobacter. Next base: position 154,152 of record CAWCTA010000001.1, read on the forward strand.
TGACGCGGATTCTCACTGAGGACCTTCTTCTGCGGTGAATGACGGTTGAGCTAGCCGTTGCAGAGCTTCGCCGCTGAGGCGGACGTTGCGCCAGGTGTCGAGGAATTCGGCGCCCATGGCCGCATAAAAGTCGATGGCCGGGGTATTCCAGTCCAGTACTTCCCATTTCATGCGCGCGCAGCCTTTCTCGACGGCGATGGCCGCCACGCGCTGGAGCAGGGCCTTGCCGATGCCAAGGCCGCGAAATTCGGGATGAACGAAGAGGTCTTCGAGGTAAAGTCCCGGCCGGCCGAGCCAGGTGGAGTAGTCAAAAAAATAGAAGGCGAATCCGGCGGGACTACCGTCCTGTTCGGCGAGGAGGCAGGAGTAGTAGGGGTTGTCGCCAAAGCCGTCGCGGAGCAGATCGTCCTCGGTGGCGACCGCGGCGTCCGGTTCGCGCTCGTAGGCCGCCAGCGCCCGAATGAAGTCGAGGATGGTGCTCACATCGTCGCGGGTCGCGGGGCGAATGGTTGTTGCCATAACCTCATTGTAGGCTGTGATCTGGGCCACAATCAGCCCTGGGGTGGGCACGGTATTCTGGAGGTGTAGCGACGATCCCCGGGTGCCTGCAGGCCGCGCCGGGCGGATCACGAAATGGCTGCGACAGTGCAACCCCTGGCATCAGCCAATCGTCCATCCATAGGTATTCTGTGCTTCGAGTGTCAGCAGGTGGAGGAAGTGTCGTCCGCGCGCTTGTCTTGAGTAGACGATTGATTTAACCTTCGCTGGTTAGAGCAAGCAGTGTGCGGAGACGTTTCCGCGCCGCACCTGCCAGGCCGCAAACATCGTGCCCGGCGCGCAACGGCGCGGCGCGATGCCAATTAAATGACTTTTTTCGAGCTCGCGGGCAGCACGTTCCGCCGCTCCAAGGAGAAGAACATGAAACGGAAGATCTCACTTTGGCTCGGTTTGCTGGCATTTGCCGCTGTGCCCGTGCTTGCACAAGCGCCGCCCGCCGCCGGGCCTACCGGCAAGATCCATGGCAAAGTCATCAATCCCACCGGCGCCTCCCAGACCAGCGGCTCGGTCAACCTTTCGCCGGACGGCGGCCGCACGACCAAGTACACATTCGAGGTGGATGCCCAAGGAGCGTACACAGGCGAAGCGGCTCCCGGCACATATACGCTTATTTTCCGGCAGAAAGATACGCCGCCCGACAAGATGGTCGACTCCATTGAGAACGTAAAGATCACGGCCGGTGAAGACGTCCAGGTGGATGACGACATGTCGCGGCAGGCCTTTGTCGACAAGCTGCCGGAGGACCAGAAGAAGGCGCTGGAGGAAATCCGCAAGCATAACTCCGAGGCCCTCAAAACGAACGAAGTGATCAAGAATCTGAATGCCGATCTGAAGACGGTCACGCAGGACATCAAGGACGCCGACGCGGCGCGGGCGGCCAAACAGAAGGACGTCGAGGCGGCCAAGTTTGCGGAGATCGAGAGCCTGATGCTGAAGGACACGGCGCTCAGGCCGAATGAGCCGATTTTGTGGGGTTACCTGGGCCTGGGACAAGCGGGCCAGAAGAAATATGACGAAGCGGAGGTGTCGTACAAGAAGGCGATTGAGCTGGCGTCGGCCGCGAAGACACCCAAGCCCGAGATCCTGGGAATGGCGAATTCCGGCCTGGGCGAGATTTATGCGCGCCAGGGAAAGGTACCGGAGGCCAACGCCGCGTACGCGGAGGCCGCCAAGGCTGATCCCGCCAAGGCCGCATTCTATCTTCGCAACGAGGCAGTGATCTTCTTCCAGGCCAACAATGCCCAGGCGCAGATCGCTGCGGCCCAGGAGGCCCTCAAGAGCGATCCGAATCAGGCGGTTCTCTACTACATCATCGGCCAGGGCCTGGTGCAGAATGCCACGGTCGATCCCAAGACGAACAAGATTGTCCTGCCTCCGGGGTGTGCCGAGGCCTATCAGAAGTACCTGGAGCTGGCGCCAACCGGGCCTTACGCAGCCGACGCGCAGGGCATCCTTTCCCAGGCGGGGCAAAAGGTCAATTCCAGCTACAAGGCGGGAAAGACCAAGTAATTCGTTTGCACAAGCGGCTCTTGACGGGCGCCCGGGTCACCGGGCGCCCGGTGCTTTTTGGGCATCACTGGGCGAACCGCCCGGGGGGCGATCACTTCTCCTCGAGTGTGAGGGCATAGATGTCGTCGCTTCCAACATCGCGAAGCACCAGCGGGGTGTCTGTCGGATCCAGACTCATCGAAAAGCCAACAAGACCGGTCAAGTGCCACTCCCGCAAGTCGGCGACTCGCTCGGGGCTTCCGCCCATGACGGAAATCCTGAACACACCCTGGTCGCGACCGGATTGCAGGAAGTAAATGAACCGGCTGTCGTGCGAAAAACTGGGAAACTGCACGTCGCCATTTGCGGTCAGGGTAGTCCATCGCTGTGTTTTCTGGTCGAAGACCTGCAAGTTGGAGGCGGTCCTGTCCAGTCCGGCGATAAACCGTCCATCGGGAGACCAGCGCGGGGAAAAAACGCCAGTCGATTCGGGGATGGTTTCGATCCGCCGTGCGGACATGTCAAAGATGCACAGTTTGAGCTCTTTCGTTGCAACCCTCTCCCAGCTATAGATCACCCTTGTTCCATCGGGAGACCAGTTGGGATCGCTGTTTCCGGCAGCCTCTTCGGGTAGCAGCCTTCGCGCGATGCCCCCTTCTGCAGGAATGGCAAAGATCTCCAGAGTCTTTTGGCGGGAATCGGTGAAAAGAATCTGCTTCGAGTCAGGCGACCAGCGAGGATTGATCACTAGCATAGGCGGTTGTGAAAGCTGCACGCGGTTGCTTCCATCCCGGTCGGCCTTCCATAGAACACCCTCGGGGAACGAGACATAGGCCACGGACTTTCCATCGCTGGAATAGGACACAAATTCGGCGGAGATCCCGCCGAGGAAAGGTTGTAAACGACCAGTCCCGGGGTCAATTCGTGACAGCTCGCCGCGCGGGGTCCGGCCATCAGCAAAGATCTTCTTTCCATCCCGGCTTGAAAGTGGCCCGCCCCAGATGATGGGCCCCGTTGTCAACGGAATCGGAAGGGACGGTGGCCGCCGGAACAGCCCGCGCCGCTCATCGAGAGCCCAGAGCTGGCTTCCGGCCGACAAACTTTGCAGGTTGAAAACATAGAACTGCCCATCCGGCGTCCAACTGCCGCAACATTGAACACCCGGCTCATGCCAGCCGGAAAGGAGCGGATGAAGTCCCGAACCATCCGACGCGATTTCCCACAGCAGGCCGCCCCGGTTGAACCGGATGACCCTTCCGTTTGGCGACCACTTGAACGAAGTGGGGAAGGGGGATATGGAGACAGGGCCGACAGTGGCCAATTTGCGGAGTCCAGTTCCATCATTCCGGACAACGAAAACCTCACCCTGGTCAGTGGAATAAACCACGGACGCCCCATCGGGCGAGAATGCTCCGTCAAGACTCCCCACCCGTCTGGCCGATCCTCCCAGGATGGGCACTACCCAGAGAGAACGGTCGGCGGGATAAACCCGGACTAGGGCATTGGAACCGTCCGGAGACAGGTCCACCATGTAACTGTCGGCTCCTGGCACTGTGATTGGAAGCGGGACAATCTCGCCGCCGTTGACTCCAACCTGGGCAATGGAGGTTGGCGATATATAGGAGAAATAGAGCCTTGTTCCGTCCGTCCCGCCCAGGCCTTTGCTGCGGCCATCGTGGGTGATCTGGTTGTAGTTCGTGATGTACGGCCTCGGAAGCGGACGGCTCAGATACAAAATCGCACCCAAAAACAAACCGGCCGCCGCAGCGCCGGCAGCCAGTACCCACTTCCACCGGATTCGGCCAGCTCGTCCAGCTGCATTGCCCGCAGCCAGCACCGTCGCAAACCGGGCCTCCCCGCCATCGGCAGGATCAGGGGCCGCCGCAGAAACACCGGAGGCACCCTCCGCAGCCTCCACCGAGCTGCTGAACCGGTAACCAGACGCCGGAACAGTCTCGATGAACCGCGGCTCGGGTGGGTTGTCGTCCAGCACGCGAGTCACGCTCTCGTCGATCGGAACGGGAGCGGCGGTGAGCGGCGCGACTCCCGGCGGGGATGCCTCCTCCTGCTCGCGCGATACCGGCACGATGAGGCGGTACCCTCTTCGCGCGAGAGTCTCGATATATTGGGGGCTTTTCGGCGATTCCTGCAGTACATCCCGCAGCCGCTTCACGGCCGCATTGATGCTGTGATCGAATTCGACCACGGTGTTATTGGGCCACAGCTTGTTGCGGATCTCTTCCCGCGACACGACCTCACCCGGGTGCTCCAGCAATTCGACGAGTATTTGAAAGGGCTGTTCCTGGAGCCGGATTCTGTGGCCGTTCTTGCGCAGCTCAGCGGCTCGAAGATCGAGTTCAAACGCGCCAAAACGAATCATGGAAGGCGGAGAAATGCCGCGGCCATATGGAGCTTTCTGTTCCATGTTCGCAGGCCGCGTCCAGGTGGCCAGGGTGAAAGTTTAGCACATTTTTCTTACACATCGCCCTAAAGCTACACCTTATCAATCACATACCTCGTGACTTATTTGTCACCTGCATATCATAGCGGTTGCATCGACACATTCGCAGCGGCAATTTAAGGTCGCTGCTGAAAGATCAGCGGCAGCCGATCCATGCGTTGGGGCGTCATGGACGCGCTTCCTGCAAACCGCAGACTCACGAATACACAACGATTTTTGGAACCGTTCGCCGCATATCCCCGAGGTGTGGCGCTTCAAAGTTCGGAAGGATCAACAGCCATGGAGGTCAAAACGCGATGAAAGCCACAATTACGATCCTGGTGCTTGCAGCCGCATTCTCGAGTTTACAGGCCCAGCGAAGCAGTTCTGACTCGAGCGAAAAGAACAGGCTCCTGTTCACAACTGAAACGTTTGGCGGGAACGGCCGGACCTGCCAGACCTGCCATAGCTCAATCACAGGAACAGTTTCACCCCAGGACGCCCAGAGGCGATATCGGCGGAACCCATCCGATCCCCTGTTTCTGTTCGACGGAAGCGACGATGGGCAGGGGCACGGCGTCAACCGTATGCTGACCGATGCAACGATCCTCGTCCAAATCCCCTTGCCGGCGAATGTCAGCGTGGGGGATGATCCCATGGCCAGGTCCGTGGTCCTTCAGCGAGGCACACCGACCACGCTGAACACCCCCGCGCTTGACCCGGTTCTGATGCTGGATGGAAGGGACTCGAATCTTCCGACGCAGGCACTCCATGCGATACAAGCGCATTTCCAGGCGACCAAGCCACCCACACAAGCAGACCTGCTGGGCATCTCCCAATTTGAACTGACCGCGCCATTCTTTAGTTCGTTGAGGCTGCTGGCTTACGCACGAGGAGGCCCGCCCCCGGCGCTGCCGCAGGGAACCACGGCTTCTGAGAAACGAGGCCGGCTCTTCTTTGTCGATGCGCCATTTGTCGCAGGAGGAAAGGCGGGTGCTTGCGCCCTCTGCCATAGCGGCCCGATGCTCAATCAGACCGACTCATCTTTCGTTACAGCTACCTTCGGACTGGTCCCGGCAGGGACACGTTTTCAGAGCGTCGGCGTCTCGGAGTTCAACGAGGCTGCGAATCCCGTCCACCAGTTCAATTGGCTAAACGCCGACGGGACTCAGACTGTTGTGTGGAGCCCAGACCCCGGGCGCGCGCTCATCACCGGCAGAATCGACCAACCAGGACCTTTATCCGACTTGAACTCGTTCAAGATACCGATATTGTGGGGCGTCAAAAACACTGCGCCCTATTTCCACGACAATTCCGCCAAAACGCTGGCGGATGTGGTCGCTCATTACGCGCGCTTTTTTCTGACGCTTCCGAACCCAGTCATACTCACGCCGCAGGATCAAGCGGACATAGTCGCCTACCTGAAGCTCCTGAATTGACAAACGGAAACGCAGGAAGGGCCGGCGCATCGCGCCGGCCCTTCATTCAGTCCTGCTAAGCCGCGTCATCCGGCGCTTTTATGCACGCCGGGTTACTTCGATCCCGCCGGTCCCCCGGGTGCCGCCGCGGCAGCCTTCTGGATCGACACCAACTCCACCTCGAAGATCAGCGTCTGGTTCGGCCCGATATCCGCGGGCCCTTGCGCACCATAGGCCAGGTTCGACGGAACAAACAGCTGCCACTTCGACCCGACCGGCATCAGCTGCAGCGCTTCGGTCCAGCCAGCGATCACGCCCTTCACCGGGAAAGTCGCCGGTCCGCCGTGCTTCTCCGACGCATCGAACTCCGTCCCATTGATCAGCGTGCCCTTGTAGTTGCACACCACTGTGTCTTCGAGCGTCGGCTTCTCGCCCGTACCCGGTTTCAGGATCTTGTACTGCAGTCCGCTTGGGAGGGTAACCACGCTGTCCTTGGCCTTGTTATCCGCCAGGAACTTCTCGCCTTCCTTCTGCGCCTGATCAGCCTTCTCTGCCTGCACTGCCGCCTGTTTCTTGCGGATATCCTGGGCCGCGGCCGTCAGCACGGTCTTCATGTCGTCCTCGCTCATCGCGGTCTTGCTGGCGCTGAAGGCCTCCGCGAACGCTTTGGCAAAAACGGCAGGGTCGACGTCCAGCCCCTGCTGGCGGAATTTCTCGCCGAAGTTCATGCCCAGTGCATAGCTGAACTTATCTTTATCCGTCTTGAGCTCGGGAGCAGCGTCCTGAGCCAGGGCCGCGATTGGCGTCAGAAGCGCCATCGCTATGGCCAACATCCATTTACGGTGAGACATGGTTTCATCCTTTTCGAGCTGGGGTTGAGGTGGTCCGCTCCTGCATCTTCGCAGGAGTGACGGAACCAAGATTTGCCAAAACGCAAACTTCGGAACGGGGCTAAGAAGATTCTAGCAACAGGCGCGCCCGTCCCTTACCCCATCGGTTGTAGACGTCCATACAACGTTTGACGGTCGATCAGGCCGGTAATCGCGGACTCACTTGTCCACTTCACAATGGATGTGGTTCTGATGTTTGGGGCGCTGGCCCACATCGGGCGTGTCGGGGCAGAGGATCTGGCTGCGGCCGCCGATGGAGCTCTCCTGGGTGGTGCCGTTGTCGGAGGCTTCGCCGGCCAAAAAGTGATAGACGGTGTAGAAGAATCCGCCGGCGTGCGTGTCGACGTCGAGCCGGTAATAAGGCTGAACGGTCACGGGCCAAGGGTCTGGGTTGGTTGCAGTGGGAACCTTTTTGGTTCCATCTGGGAGAGTGACGGGCTTGCTTCCCCAGTCAGTTTGTACATCAAACTTGCCGTAGCGTGTCGCGGCTCCGTGGAAATCGATCGCATAGCCTTTTCCGTGGCGATCGGTATCACTCCGGCCGACGCCCATGCCTCCCCAGTAAATGACGGAGACGCCCCATTTGCTCTCTTCGCGGAGATAGCGGGCAAGGCGCACGGCGAGCACGGCGGTGCGCAAATCCATCGGGCCGGTGGTGGGCTGGGTGTACGCCTTGTTGTCGCAAACGTACGCCGCGCCACCGATGCTGTCGAGCTTGAGCTTCGGCTTTTCGCCTATCTTGGGGTAGGTTGGTGCGCCATCGGCACCGAACGTGACAGGCTTCTCCAGCGTCAGCAAGTTATTCAGGACATAGGAGACGGCGATGTCGCGCGCCTCCTCTTGCGAAAGCTGGTATGCGGGCTTCCAGGTTTCGATACCCGGCAACATGTTGTACCTGGCTCGCCGGTTCTGTGCCACCCATGCAGGATCTGACATTCGACCTCCTTCACGCGGGCATTATGCGCCACCAGGGTACCTCCAACTCGGCGCAAGAATGTACCCAACATTGAAACATTCGATAGTGCATCGATGATCAAAAATGTTTCAAAGGGTAATTTAACGGGAGGCTGGGTTTGGCGCTACTTCGGAAGTGATCTGACCGCGGCGAGTGCCGAGGCGGGGAATGCCGGCTTTTCGGTAAGCCGCTACAGCTTCTGGGTGCGCTGCACGGCGCGAACGCCAGGCACGCGGCGCAAGCCGAGAACCATCTTGTTCAGGTGGCGGAGGTCTTCGGCCTCGACGACGAATTCCACCATCGCTTCTCCATCGGGGGACTGCTTTGTATCGACGCCGCGGATGTTGGTGTTGTCGTCGGAGATCACGGCGGTCAACTCCTTGAGCATGCCGGCGCGATCGTCGCAGAAAATGGTGATCTTGACCGGATAGCGCTGGGGGCGGCCGGCAACCTGTTCGCCTACGCGCGACCACTCGACGGCGATGCGGCGATCGCTCTCGTACAGCAGGTTCTGAATGTTGGGACAACTGCGGGCGTGGACCGCAACGCCCTTGCCGCGGGTGACGTAGCCAACGATCTCCTCGCCGCGGATGGGATTGCAACATCGGGCGCGATAAACCAGCAGGTCGTTCTGGCCTTCCACCTGGAGAGAGTCCGAGCCGGTGAGGTGCAGCTTGCGCACCGCGTCGGACATGGCGCTCTCGACCGTGCCTGGCCCTTTCGTTTCGGCGGACGGATCGGCTTCGACGGCATTGGCGTATCCGGGAGCCAGCTTGTTGAGGACCTGGTGAGCGGAGTGTTTGCCCTGCCCCAGCGTGGCGAGCAGGTCGGCCGCTGTGGCCACGCCGTATTCATTGGCGATGCGGCCCAGGTCCTGGTCGCCGATCTGCCCCATCGGCACCTTGAATTTGCGGGCCTCGCGCTCCAGCAGCTTGCGGCCGATTTCGACGGCGCGGCGGCGGCTGTCTTCATTGAGCCAGTGCTTGATCTTGTTGCGGGCGCGCGGACTCTTGACGAAGGTGAGCCAGTCGCGGCTGGGCTTGTGGTCCTTCTGGGTGACGATTTCAACAATGTCGCCGGTGCGCAGCTTGGTGCGCAGCGGAACCATGCGGCTGTTGACCTTGGCGCCGACGCAGGTGTGGCCCACCTCGGTATGGATGGTGTAGGCAAAATCGACCGGAGTGCCGTCGGCCGGAACCACCACAACCTTTCCCTTGGGTGTGAAGGTGTAGACCTCGTCCGGATAGAGGTCCATCTTCAGGCTGGAGAGGAATTCGTTGGGGTCGGTCATCTCCTTCTGCCACTCGACGAGCTGGCGGATCCAGTTGAGGCGTTCTTCGTCGCGGGCGGTGACGGTGCCGTCCTTGGTTTTGTATTTCCAGTGCGCCGCGATTCCTTCTTCGGCGATGCGATGCATTTCCTCGGTACGGATCTGGACTTCGAACTGGTGTCCGCCGTCGCCCATCACCGTGGTGTGCAGGGATTGGTAGCGGTTGGCGCGGGGGATGGCGATGAAATCCTTGATGCGGCCGGGAACGGGGCGCCACAGAGCGTGAATGAGGCCGAACGCCGCATAGCAGGCGCTCACATCCTGGGTGATCACGCGAATGGCCAGAAAATCATAGACCTGGTCGAAGCTTACCTTGGCGCGCTGAATCTTCTGGAAGATGGAATAGAGGCGCTTGATGCGCCACTCGACGCGCGCCTCGACGTTGTTTTCGCGGAGCTGCTCGACCAGAGTGTCTTCCACCCCGCGCAGAAACTGCTCGCCCTCGATGCGCCGCGCTTCGACCGCGGCGGTCATCTGCTCGAAACTCACCGGGTCGGTATAGCGAAAAGCCAGGTCTTCGAGCTCGCCGCGCACCTTGCCCATGCCCAGGCGATGGGCGAGGGGCGCGTAGATATCCATGGTCTCGCGGGCAATGGCCTCCTGGCGCTCGGGCTTCAGGTGCTCGAGGGTACGCATGTTGTGGAGGCGGTCGGCCAGCTTGATGAGCACCACGCGCACGTCGGTCACCATGGCCAGCAGCATCTTGCGCACATTCTCGGCCTGGCGGTCTTCGCGGTTGGCGAACTGGATCTTGTCGATCTTGGTGACGCCATCGACGATGTGCGCCACCTGGTCGCCGAATCCGGCGTCGATTTCCTCGCTGGTCGCGGGCGTGTCTTCCACGGAGTCGTGGAGGAGGCCGGCGGCGATGGCCGTGGCGTCCATTTTCATCTCGGCGAGAACTTCCGCCACTTCGAGGGGGTGAATGATGTAGGGCTCGCCGGAGGCGCGCATCTGGCCGGCATGATGCTGGACGCAGAACTCCCAGGCTTTGCGAATGAGGGAAATGTCTTCGCTGGGGCGGTTGGCCTGGACCTGGCGCAGGAGGGCTTCAAAACGCTCGTCGATCATCCTCTGGGTAATGATCGGCTTGGGCGCAAGAGGGGAAAGCGGGATCAAATCTTCGCTGGATGGCTCCTGATCGTGCACCGCAACCGTACCCTGATCCGCCGTCCCAGAATCGCCGGATTCATGAGCCGTCGGGGGATGATCGACCGTCGCCATGCTTTATTATAGGCCGCTTCTGTTCGATTGCCATCAAATGGAGGCAAATCAGCTTGGGTCAGGAATTTGCCAAGGCGATTCGCGCGTTGTGGCGGTAATGAATTTCTCACGGTTTCACAGTACCCAGGGGGGAGGGGTCCCTGTTCTTGGTGTCAAATGTTTCGAAAGGGTACTGTACCCTGCTTTTTGGTGCCGAAAAGGTCATGTACGGAAATTCCAGGCGGGCGCAGATTGCGGACGTGGGCCAAGAAGTCCCCGCATCCACACGCTCGTCAGTTTCCATTCTGAGCCAGCCAGGGGAAATGTTCTGCAAATGCGAGTAACTTCCGCCTAGCGGTGATTCGGGCGAGTCCCCAAACGGTGGTTACTGGTTGATCAATTCGTTCAAATAAGTTTTAGAGAAGGTCCTTTTTTTGGGGGGGGGGCAAGCTGATGAGTTCTCGGGCATGAACGAGTTTTTTTATGCAAAACCTGGGAGCCGGTTCAGGCCTTTTTCGGATTGCCAAAGGAGGCGAAGATGGCTCCCGCGATGCATCCCACGATCGGACCAAGCAGCAGGAGGCCGGTCACCGCATCGAGCGAGTGAACCAGGTCCTGCATCGCAGGTGTGCCGATCGCCAGTCCCTGATACTGCTTCCACGGGTCGGACGACTCGGCCGGCGCGGACCGGAAATAGACCTGGGCCAGGATCACTGTCACGGCCATGAGGACGCTGACCATCGTTGCCCAAATGGTGCAAACCACGCTGAAGCCCATGGTGTTGCCGGCCTTCGCCGTGCGCCAGCCCGCAGCTCCGATGATCAGCGTGGCGCAAACCGCCAGGCCGATCTGCAACTTGTCTGGCGCGGAGGTTTCCTCAGCCGCCTGCCTCGAAGCGATCAACACCAGGCCTACAAGGAACACCCCCGCCAGGATTCCCATCATGCCCGCCGAAAAGAGGGCTTTTTTGCTCGCCGCCGTGCGCATGTTCCCGATCCAGAGACCGAGGCCGGCGTAGGCCGCCAGGCTCACAACCGGGTCGAATCCCGTGGTTCCATTCCCTGGCAGGTACATCACATTCTGCCAGGGCCACAGGCGTGCTCCGACGATCGCCAGGTTCATCAGCGCCAGCAGCACAATAGGAATTCGGAGGGTCGGCTGACCGCTCGTCTCCATCAGGTGATCTCCTGTCCCTTGATTGGTCGAGACTCATCTTACTTCCCGAGGTGGCACTTTGGCATTGCCCCATTCGAGGAGTTGTCTCTGATACCCAGGATCTCTGCGGGAGGAGCGAAGGATGAGAGGGTCCGGATTTGGGGACTACGCCCCCTGAAGAGCAGGCCGCGTGAAGCGGGCGCCCTCAGCCTCGATTTCGGCGAGACCCGCGGCCTCGGGAGCCTCGACCGGCACGCGCGCCAATTCCCACGCGGAGCGGTCCTTGATCAGCCGCGAAACCAGGGCGGTATGCATGGCGTGGCCGGCCCGCTCGGCCACCACGTGCCCTTCGATGCGTTTTCCCGCCAGGGCCAGGTCGCCGATCAGATCGAGGACCTTGTGGCGAACGTACTCATCAGCGAAGCGCAGCGGCCCGTTTTCCGGCCCCTCCTTGCCGAGGATGATGGCGTTCTCAGGACCAGCGCCGCGAATCAGTCCCATGTCGCGCAAACGCTGCTCGTCGGCCTTGTAGCCGAAGGTCCGCGCCGGAGCGATCCAGTGCGCCGTAGGTTTCCGTGGCAAGGTCGACGCACGTCTGCTGCTGGCCAATGGGAGAAGGAAAATCGATGGCGTACTGGATGCGGTAGCCCGATCCCGGATACACGCCGATAAATTTATCGCCGTCGCGTACTTCCACCGGCTGCAGCACGCGTATGTATTCGCGGCGCCGGCGCTGGGTGCGGATCCCCGACGCTCAGGAACGCCTCGACGTAGGGCAGAGCGCTGCCATCGAGAATGGGCAACTCGAGGTTGTCGAGTTCGACGATGACGTTGTCCACGCCCATCCCGATCAGCGCCGAGAGCAGGTGTTCGGTGGTGGAGATGAGCACGCCCTGCCGCATCAGGCTGGTGGCGTAGCTCACCTTGGCCACGTTGCGGCCCATCGCGGAAATCTCGAAATTGTCGAGATCAGTGCGACGAAAGACGATGCCCGAACCGGCCGGGGCGGGCAGAAGCCGCATGCTCACCGGCGCGCCGGAATGAAGACCCACTCCCGAAAAGGCAAGCGGCTCGGCAATGGTTTTTTCCAAATGCTCGTGTTGAGCCAAAATGGCAGTTCTCCAAAATTTCCAAACTGGGGACGAGTCGTACAACCTAGGTTAGACGCGAAACGGCATCCGCGAGCTGTGGCATTTTTGCCACACAGTGCGTCGTCAAAGTGCATCCATCGCACAGGCATTTCTGAAGTCCGATAACAGGTTAGGCTGGTCACAGTCGTAGAATCGGAGGGTCTCGTTGCTCCCCCGAGGACCCGCCTTGGACGTTCCGCAAAATCTCTGCTTCTCCTGACCCGCCCGTTCCCATGCGCGCCCTGCTCGCTGGCGCGCGCCGCAAGCAATCCGCGCTTCTTCGCCTCATACAAACGCTGGTCCGCGCCGAGTCGCCCTCCGACGACAAGGCTGCGGTGGATGTCTGCGGAGCGCTGGTTGCGGCCCGGGCTGCGGCCGCAGGCGGCCGCGTCAAACTGCATCGGCAGCGCGACCTTCGGCGACGTGATCGAGGCTCGCTTCGGACCTCGCCGCAGCAAGCGCAGACCGCCGCATCCTGCTGCTGGGGCACATTGATACCGTGTGGCCCGTGGGCACGCTCAAGACCATGCCCTGCCGCATCGGCGACGGACGCCTGTGGGGCCCCGGCACGCTGGACATGAAGGCCGGAGTCGCCATGGCCGTCACGGCCATCGAAATGCTCGCCGAGGCCGACCTTCTCGACCGCGAGATCGTGCTGCTGCTCAACAGCGAAGAAGAGATCGGCAGCCCGGTTTCGCGTCCCATCACCGAAAGGCTGGCCCAGGACTGCTCGGCCGTTTGCGTGCTCGAACCAGCGCAGGGCCTGGCCTGCAAGACCGCACGCAAGGGCACCGGCAACTGGCGCATCGACATCGAGGGCGTCGCCGCGCATGCCGGCGTCGACTTTGAAAAAGGCGCCAGCGCCCTGCGCGAACTGGCGTCAGCGTGATCGAGAAGGTGAGCGGCTGGACCGACCTCAAGCGCGGTTTGACCGTCAGTGTCGGATTGGCCGGCGGCGGCTCAAAGACCAACGTGATTCCTGCCCAGGCCTGGGCCGAAGTGGACGTGCGCATCGCTCGCAAGGCGGATGGCCCGCGCATCGAGCGCAAATTCGCGAGCCTCAAGGCGGCCGACAGGCGCTGCTCGATTTCCGTGACCGGCGGCATCAATCGACCGCCGATGGAGCGCTCGCGCGGCACGGTCGCGCTGTACCGGAATGCCAAGGCGCTGGCCGCGGAACTCGGATTCGTGCTGGAGGAAGCCTCCACCGGCGGAGCCTCGGATGGAAACTTTACCGCCGCCCTCGGCGTTCCGACCCTCGACGGCCTGGGCGCGGTGGGCGAAGGCGCGCACGCAGCGCATGAATCGATCCTGCTCGAGCACCTGGCCCCCCGCACCGCGCTGCTGGCCGCGATGCTTGTGTCCCGGCGCTGAAATGCAAAGTTCGCACCATAATTGAAGTTGTCATCCTGAGCGGAGTCCGCCGTGGCGGACGCAGTCGAAGGACCCGCAGTTCGGCGGCTTCGATTTATGCAACGAACTTCTGCAACACCACATTGGGAGATGATGCTCATGAGACTCCGGCCCTTATGCACAGGATTGGCGCTCGCGATTGGACTGCTTCCCTGCGCCCTGTATCCGGCCGCGCCTGCCGACAAGCCGGCAGGCATCGATGTCATCGGCGCTTACGCGGGAACATGGGACGTCAACATCGAGCACCTCGACACGGCTCACAGCAAGCCTTCCCGCGAGCACAATTCGTTGCGCAACGATTGCTGGAAGAGCGGCGGTTACTTCGCCTGCAACCAGTATGTGGATGGCGAATCGAAAGTGCTGCTGGTCTTTGTTTATAACCAGACCAAAAACGAGTACACAAGCTACCAGATTCCCGTTGGCGGCGGTGACCCGGGATCGGGAAAACTGTTGATCGACGGGAATGTATGGACTTATCCGTGGCAGGCTGTAGAGGCAGGCAAGACCACGTATTTTCAGGTAGTCAATGTCTTCACGGCTCCGGATCGGATCGAATTCCGGCAGGAGTTTTCGCCGGATAAGGTGCATTGGACGGTGACGGCGCGAGGAACGGAAACCAGGACCAGCCCCAAGTAAATTGCCACTCCGACACGCTGTATCAAAAGACGATTTCGCTCCGGTTCACGGCAGAGGGGGGGAACGGCAAAACTGAACAAGGACAAGCAAAACGCGCTGGCGATCGTGTCCGCCAAACCTCGAACCTAACCCACCTCGGTCATCAGAAGCAGGATGGCTTGATGCTTCTCGGTGAGTCCGGACAGGGCGCGCTCAAAGTGATGCGCGCACCAGGAGCAATCCCTTGAACCATGCGGCTGCAGATTATTGCGGTATGTACAGGCTGCAGAAAAACTCGATCCGGCGGTAGACAGGGGTCTACCGCCCCAAAAGGGCCAAACAGAATCAATGCGGGCTTTAGCCCCGGAGAGACCTTTGCGCCGATTCCACCGTAAATATCGAGTTTTTCCGCAGCCTCTTGAGCCAATCCATACCTATCGCGGAAACTCTACAGTATTGGCGCAGCCCAATATCTCGATCGACCGAATCACCGCGCGGATCTGCAGAAGGACCGCCAGTTCCTGCTTCAGCGGTGCGCCAGCGTTCTCAAGCGCTTCGAACTCATTGACAAGCAGGAACTCTCTTTCATTGAGCAAGAAGCATTCTGGCCCATCGTTGCCGCCGCGGCCTATGACGGCACCTTCACCGGAAATGTCTTCTTTAAAAAAATGGTCTGTCTCGGCCATGATTTGTTCGTGAGTCAGACCCTTCAGGGATTTCATCTTTGTTGTTTCCTTCATGATGATCTCTTTTCTGGGCGCCAGAGCGCCCCGTTGTATTGCGTTTGTTTCGGATGCCTGCCACGACACAGGTCCTGTTACAACGACGCCGTGACAAGGCTCAATTGATAATGGGTTCGGTCGGAAAGACAATTTTGCCAACGAGGGTTATGTTGTAACCGACTCGGTAAATCCAGGCGTCCGAATCACGAACTGCCACGTCTACATCAATACCGTTGAAGACGTTGATGATAGGTTGGCCGGACAGAGCATCCGTGCCAGTAGAGAACGGGGTGGGTCGCCACAAGTCCACCGCGAAGCCGGAGTTGATCGATTGATCCTGGTTGAAGATAGAACTCAGGGATGCGAAGGGTGACCATTCGTCTACTGAAAATGCAATGCTGTAGTTCTGGCCTACCGGCTTGGGGATTGAATAACGACCGATAGCCCAATTCAATGGCCCAGAGTTCTCGGGTCCTGCCATATCCGGCAGGAAAGATAACGTTTCTCGGAGCCAATCCGCAGTGCTGCGTCCTTCGAGGTTGACCATTGCAACGCCCGATAGAACCAACAGAAATTTCTGATCTGTGATACTCGCGGGCGGTTTTTCCCCGACCGCGAGTGCGGCCGGGGTGATGAGCCAGTTTTGGCCGGCAAATGATGTGATTGTGGTTGGCACTATTTCTCCTTGTGTTGTGAAGTGTTTGTTCGCGCAAGTTGCCTGCTCGGCTGACCTGGAAAGTAGGGAAGTCAAATCCGCCGATGTCAACCACCTTGGCTCAAGCGGTATACAACATACAATTGTCTGGATGTGATATCGAGATGATTTTCCAACGATCTATGAGTGATGAGCTTCGGAGCGCTCCGGTATGGCACATGTGCCACGGCCACACTCTCCTATAAAGGCCGCTGACGGAACTCTCCACCGCGATTCGCACCTGTGATTGGCCGTCGGTGGGACAGGTTCACGAGGAACCCAAATTTAATGGGGCGGGCGCCTCGGGATCCGGGCGCCTGACTCTCGGGCGATGCAAAACCCGGTTGCGCCCCGGGAAGCACGTCTGCAAAAACTGGCCTTCTCTGGTGCTTCACTTTTTCATTCGCGTCGGGTTGCCTTCTGGTGGTACGTCCATCGCGAGGCCAGTGAACTCGACCTGTGCGGCTGGGTGCGCGACACCGAAGACGGGGAAGTGGAGGTCGTCGCCTCGGGTCACGTCGAAGATCTGGCCGAGCTGCGAGCCAGCCTGCGCCGCGGGCCGCGATGTGGGCTCCGTTATCCTGCCCCAAGCGTCGCGGGATGAATCGTTTGGGGTGGTGCGCGGCGTTCTGCAGGAAGAAATTGCCGGCGGTTACGATTCCGATCATGGCGAATCACCATCGAGCATATCCGGAAGAAGATGACCCGATTGATTGAAGGTACGGGCCCCCGGGGCCTTAGTATGCAATGCAGTTCCAGGGAGAGAGGTTGCGATGGATGCATTGTTCACTTCTTCCGGTCTGATTGCGCTCATCACGTTGACGTTCCTTGAGATCGTACTCGGCGTCGACAACGTCATCTTTATTTCGATTCTGTCGAACAAGCTTCCGGGGTCTCAGCAGGGCCCGGCTCGGCGGATTGGATTGCTGGCGGCGATGGCGATGCGCATTCTGCTTTTGCTGTCGATTGTCTGGATCATCCGGCTGACGGCTCCGCTGTTTGCGATCCTGGGGCGCCCAATCTCCGGACGAGACTTGATCTTGATGGGCGGTGGCCTGTTCCTGCTGGCGAAGGCGACGACTGAAATTCATGAACGTCTGGAAGGCGAAGAAGGCCGCAGCACAGCGCGCGTGCGACCGTCATTTGCCGCTGTCCTTATTCAAATCGTATTGTTGGACATTGTCTTTTCGCTGGATTCAGTCATTACTGCCGTCGGCATGGCAGAGGAAATCAGCATCATGGTGACAGCCGTGATCCTGGCCGTCTGCGTCATGATGTTTTCAGCCGCGCCCATCAGCGCCTTCGTGAATCGCCATCCGACGGTGAAAATGCTCGCACTTTCGTTTTTGCTGCTTATTGGCATTTCGTTGGTCGGCGAAGGGCTCGGCATGCACATACCGAAGGGCTATATCTACTTTGCGATGGGCTTCTCAGTTTTTGTAGAACTGATTAACCTGCGCGTTCGGAGAGTCGCTGAGCCTGTTCGCCTGCGCGAGCCGTACGTTTGAGCACTTGATTGGCGCTAACCGAGTTAGAGCCGCGGGATCGCATCATTTGGGGTGGTGCACGGCGTTCTGAAGGAAGAAGTATCCGGCGGTTACGATACCGATCATGGCTACGGTCCAGCGCATCACTTTCTGGTTCACGTGGGGACTGTACCGCGCCGCCAGGTATCCGCCCAGGGCAGCCACTACGCCCATTTCCAGGCAGAACTGCCAGGCTACGCGCCGGGCCACAATGAAACTGATGGCGGGGATGCCAATCGAGACCGCCGCGGTCACCACTTTCAGCGCGTTCATCTCGTGGATGTTGTGGATCCCGCAGATGCCAAACAGGGCCATGACCAGAAAGCCGCCGCCGGCGCCGAAATAGCCGACGTAGATGCTGACCACAACCATCCCTACCAGCAGCAATTTGTCGTAGCGCCGCCCGTCGGAGAGGGTCGAAAGCCATTTCCCCAGCGGAAAGCTCAGCATGAAGATGACGGCGGCGAACAGCAGCAGCCAGGGGAGCATCATACGGAATCTCTGGTTGCCGGTCCGGAGGAGCAGAAATCCGCCCAGCCACCCGCCGGCTCCCGAAGCCAATGTGAGGGGCAGAAGAGTCCAGCCGTAGGAGCGGAGCTGGCGGCGGAAGGCCACCAGCGAAGTGAGTTGGCCGGGCCACAAGGCCACCGTGTTTGTAGCCTGCGCCGTCACCGCGCCCACCCCCGCCACCGAGGTGTTGGCGATCAGTGCCGGAAGGGAAAGAAACGATCCTCCCCCGGCGACGGTGTTCAACACACCCGCAAAAAACGAAGCAACCGGCAGCCATAAATAGCGGAACAGGGGAAGAACGAACGGAGCCATGCCCCACTGTAACGACTCATCGCATAAAGAACCATAAAGGTTTACCGGAATCCGGTGCCGGCGCTTGACTCTCAGCAAACTTCGCATCCGCGTTTGCCTGTTAAACTCCCGCTAGAGTCACGCTGGAGTCTTATCGATGAAATCAACCGCTCTTGTTCTATGTCTGGCCGCTGCGGTGGCCGCCCACGCTCAAACCGCAGCCAAGCCCGCCGCCAAACCAGCCGCAACGGCACACCCCGCAGCAGCGGCGGCCAGCACGGTCAAGTATCCTCCCGGAGTCGCACCGTTCCCGGGCGTCCCCAAGACCGCCTTTTCGCTGCGGTACCAGGACATCAAAGTCGGCACCGGCGTGGACGCCGTGCCCATGAAGATGTACAAGGTGAAGTACACCGGGTGGCGTGCGGCGGACGGAGTGGTCTTCGATTCATGGGACAAACATCCGACGCCGGTGATGGACAAGGATGGCAAGCCGGTCATGGGCGACGATGGAAAGCCCAAGATGAACGCCCCCGAGCCGGCCAGCTTCCCGGTCGGTCTGGGCCGCATGATCGCCGGCTTCGATCAGGGGTTTACGGGCATGAAGGTGGGCGGCAAGCGGCGTATCTTCATCCCCTGGCAGCTCGGCTATGGCGCCCGGGAAATGCCGGAACGGGGAGCGGATCATCCTGGAATTCCGGCGAAGTCGGACCTGGTGTTTGATGTGGAGCTGGTTGAGATGGCCGATCTGCCCAGCCCGCCGCCGGGTCATCCGGGCATGCCGGGAGGAGCTTCCGGAATGCCGGGAGCCGCTCCGCATCCGTCCGGGGCTCCGCCAACCGCCGGGGCTGCGTCGCAGCCTTCCACTCCGCCCCCTCCGAGTTCCTCAACGACCCCGCCGCCGCAGAAATAAGGCGGAGGGACAGAGCAGAATTCAAGCCGCGCCGGCAGGCCCGTCCGTCCACGTGGGCAGTTCCGGCGTGGCGGCCAGAAGCTGGCGCGTGTAGGCCTCTCTCGGAGAAGCGCACACCGCCTCGGCCTCGCCGGCTTCGACAAGCCGTCCATTCTGCATCACCGCAATCCGCGTGCTTAGGTAGCGAACCAGCGGCATGGAATGCGAGATGAAGAGGTAAGCCTGCCCGCGGTCGCGCTGCAGACGGCGCAGCAGGTTCACGATCTGCGCTCCGATACTGACATCGAGAGCGGAGACCGGCTCGTCCAGAATCAGAAGCCGAGGCCGAAGCGCGAGCGCCCGCGCGATGTTGATGCGCTGCCGCTGGCCGCCGGAGAACTCGTGCGGATGGCGGTCGAGGGTCGATTCGTCCAGGCCCACTTCGCGCAGGAGCTCCACCGCTCGGGCGCGCAGGGCGGCGCGATTCCCAGCGCCATCGATGCGATGAATGACAAAAGGCTCGGTGACGATTTCCCGCACCGTCATGCGGGGATTAAGGGCGGCATAGGGATCCTGGAAGACGGGCTGCATCTGGCGGCGGAGCCGGTGCAGTTCCTCTCCCGAAGCGGCCGCGACGTCCACGCCGTCGACCAGCACCCGGCCGGCGGTCGGCTTGACCAGCCCCAGGATCATGCGAGCGACGGTCGTTTTGCCCGACCCTGACTCGCCCACCAGCCCCAGGGTCTCTCCCGCTTCGATGGTCAGCGAGACATTCTCGACAACGGGACGGAGTTGTGTGCGCAGCCCTACCCGCCGCGGATAGCTCTTGCTGACTGCTTCGACTTCCACCAGGGCCATGGCCCCATGGTACAGAACGCCATTCGCGTGTTCATTTGCGGTCCGCCGAGGTCGTCGCGATTCGAGAGCGGGCGCGCGCAGAGACCTCCTCGATCCAGGTTTCATACCGTGCTCGAGATACTTCCAATTCACCCCGCTGCGAGAGACCGTTTCCGTTTGTTTCGGAGGTGGGCATCAGCCTTGACTCTTTCATACCTTCGCCCGCCAGCGAGCGCACAAGCGAGACGAAGATGGGCTTGGGGGAATCGCCTGAAGCACGCGTGATTTCATACTCGAATCGAACCCGTCGCCCAAAATGGATTCCGAACTGGAAGCCATCCCCATCTTTCGTCAGGGCGGCGAGGTTGGCGTCCAGCAGGCTAAGGGCGCTGTGGACGTCGGCATTGCGGACGAAATTCTCCACGACACACCAAGTCTCGTCATCGCTATGCAGGTGGGTGAGCTTCTCTGCCAACCAGGGATCGGGTACATTGCGGCCAACATAACGATCCATTTCCCCTTGGACACTCGCGGTCGTACCGAAAAGCGCGACGCTTGAATCGAGGATAGCCAGCCAGCGCACATCTTTGAACACCGCGCGTTCCCGTGCGAAAGGTTGCAAGACCAGGAGCTTGATTCCCCTGTATTCACTCACGTCTGCTCCATTTTGTACCGCTGCAGTGAAGATGCGCGCCTGGTCAAAATGTCCGCTGGCCAACAGGCTGTGTTCCGCCTGTCCTGCGACGTTTATGCTCGCGACCAGGATCACCTGGCGGATGGCTCTCGTGTCATCGACGCCGGACAATGCCAGGAAGTCGTGAAAATCGATTTCGTTATTGCCGGTAATCAGGAGGAAAAGACCTTCGCCGGACGAAGTGCTTATTCCAGCGATCAACTGCGGGTCGTGAGGAACCAGCGAGAGCAACCGCGGGTCGGGAGGAGTTGCCGAAGCGACGGCGGCGCAGAGAATCGGGGAGAGCAGGAGTGCCCAACGCCGGATTGCATGCTGACGGTCCATGAGTCCTCCAAAGCCCGCGGGGCTTCGTGCTCGGGAGGGAGAAAAATGCGACCGCTCTGCGACGACCTGCCTGATTCGCTCGACTCCGCAGTCCCGGGGATAGGGAATACAACGTCGTGTCCGCGGCAATGGCGCGATTCAACCTGCTTCGAAGCTCGCAATGGCAGCAAGCTTTCGATAGGGGATGACATCGCGCTGCAGGATTCATGGTTCAATGATCCCGCTGTGACTTTGTCCGGATGGTCCCGTGTGCTGGTTATGCCATGAATGGCGTGGCTGTCCATAGCAAAACCGGATCTATAACTAAATGCGAAATCGAGGGACGAATCGGGACAGTCGTATCGATGAATTGATTCCTTGCGCGTCTTTGGGGCGAGTCGGCTATCGCGCCGGACTTAAGGCTTGGGAAGAGATTTATCAGAGCACAAGGCAATTTATCCGGATAAGTTATGACTTATCGAAATGTGTTGCGCCTTAACTAATGGGGAAGCGATTGAAACCGGGTGGTTGCTAGATTCGTTTGCCGTCCCACTCAGTCGAGCTTCGGGTGCAGTTTGTGAAAGCCTGTCGCGTCCTGGTACGCGTGCGCAAAGGCGGCCAGCTTTGCATCCTGGTAGTGTCCGGCCAGGAGGGTGAGGGAAACCGGCGTGCCGGGGCCGCCGATGTTGTCGTCATCGCCAGAATCCGCCTTCGGCGGTCGGGGCGCGTCGTCGCCGCGCAGCCCGTTGGGCAGGATGATGGCAGGATGGCCGGTGAGGTTGGTCGCCACAAGCTGCACGCCGCTGGTGGGGGTGACGATGATGTCCACCTGCTCAAACAGCGCTGAAACCTGCTGGATGGCCAGCGTGCGGGCGCGGTTGGCCTGGATGTATTCAACGGCCGGATAGAAGCGGGCGATGCGGAATTCGTTCGGCCAGTCCTCGGCGCCCTGCTCGGTGAGCAGTTTGTCGCGGCCGGACAGGGTGAGGTCGTCGAAGGCGGCGGCGGCCTCGGCGCCAAGGAGCGGGGTCATGGCGCCGTAGGGCAGCTTGGGGAGTTCCACCGGAATGAGGCTGACGCCCATGGAGCGGAGCTTGTCGAGCGCGGCCAGGTCGTAACGGCGGTCGTAGTCGCTGCGGGCGCGGGTCTGCTTTGCGCTCCTCGTTTTTCTTTTCGCGCTTCTTCTTTTCTTCGGCGGTTTCGTGTGGCGGGGGCTTCTTTGAGTTCGAGCGGTTTGGGAGCGTCGAATGCGGCTCTTCAGATAGCCGATGCGCAGCTTGCGCCAGTCGAAGCCCGGATTCCAGTCGAACGAGGCGGGATAGACAGACGCGTCTTTGCCGTCGGGTCCGTGAATCGCCTGCGAGAACCAGCGCGCAATCTTCGACGGAGCGGCAGATGGGGCCGAGCTTGTCCATGGTCCAGCTCAGGGCCATCGCGCCGGTGCGCGGGACGAAGCCGAAGGTGGGGCGCAGGCCGGTGTCGCCGCAGCGTGTGCAGGGCGAAGAGATCGAGCCCAGCGTCTCCGAGCCGATCGCGAAGGCTACGCATCCCGCGGACGACGGCGCTGGCTGAACCGGCCGACGATCCGCTCGAGCCCTGCTCGGGATTCCACGGATTGCGCGTGCGGCCGCCGAACCATTTGTCGCCCATGGCCAGCGCGCCGAGGGTGAACTTGGCCACGAGCACCGCGCCGGCGGCGTCGAGCCGCTGGACGACGGTTGCGTCTTCGTCGAAGGATTGATGTTCGAAGCCGCCGGCACCCCAGGTGGTCGGATAGCCCTTGACGGCGAGCAGGTCTTTCGCGCCCCAGGGAATGCCGTGCAGCGGGCCGCGATATTTGCCGGCGGCGATTTCGGCGTCGGCGGCTTTGGCCTGCGCGAGGGCGCGCTCTTCGGTGAGGGTGATGACGAAGTGGAGCTTCGAATCGTAGCGCTTGAGGCGGGCCAGGTACATCTGCGTGAGCGCAAGCGAGGTGATTTTGCGGGTTTGCAGCAGGATGCCCAAGTCCCGGACAGTAGCGAACGCGACATCCTCGATCCGTGCTGGTGTGTCCGGGATGTGAAACGGCGCGCCGCCGGCTTCGCCTTTCGCTTCGGTCTTGCATGGATTGTCCGCGTCGTCAGCAATCGGCTTTGCCGGCGGCATGGGATGAAACACATACGCCGGCGGCACGGAATTCGGAATCTTCAGCTTGCGGATGGCCTTGCAGGAGCCGTTCTGATCGACCAGCCCGTCGATCATCATCTGCTTCTGTTCGGCGGTGAACGGGCCGATGCCGGCGAGGATCGCCGCCTGGTCGATCATCTCCGGCGTGAACTTCGGCGGCTTGGACTGGTCGGTGTGCGGAGACTCCTGGGCCTGCACGGCGAGGGTGTAGAGAACGCCGGGAAACAGGGCCGACGTGATGCCCGCGCGGCTGCAGGCGGTGAGAAAGCCGCGACGATCGAGTGTCATCTGTCGAGTCCTAAAGGGGGAATGGCCTCTCGGAAACTATAGCGGAGTCGGCATCAGGCGTGAGCTTACATCCCGATTTCCGAATTGCCGCAAAAATGTGATTCAGCACAGTAGAGTGATGCTTATAGCCGGGCCCGGTGCTCGTTCTGCTTGCGACGATGGGGCTTTGCTATGTTCAATCCCACACACGAAGAAAAGAGATGGAGTGATGAAGCGATTTGGGTGGAGATTCGCGGTTGCGCTCGCAACCTGCCTGGTGCCCGTGATGGCGGTGGCCCAGTCGACGTGTTCACCGACCGGTATGATCAAGCTCCACAACGGCCTGTACAACTTTCAGATGAACGAGAACGACTCCTCACTACAGGAGTGCGCGACGATGAACGGGGTTGGTTTCACGATTACGACTGCGGATTTTCGCAATGCTACGAACGGCCCGCCGGCGGCGTATACGTCGATTTACCGGGGATGCCACTGGGGCACATGCACGAGTTCGAATCCATTTCCAATCCAGGTGAGCAATGTCGCTTCGGCTAACAGCAGCGTGAGCTTCACCCAACCCTCCGGCCACAACAACAATGCAGCCTACGATATCTGGTTCAATCAGACCCCTACGACATCGGGTCAGCCCAAGGGCACTGAGATGATGATCTGGCTGAATCATCAAGGAGTGATTCAACCCTTCGGTTCGCTGGCGGCTACGGCAGCAATTGATGGTGCGCAGTACGCAGTGTGGACCGGGAACCAGAGTTCGTGGAGGATCGTCACGTATGTCGCCACCTCTCCGGTCACTTCGGTCACGAACCTGAACCTCGTCCCGTTCTTTGAGGATGCGGTCTCGCGCCAAAGTCTCGAAGCATCGTGGTGGCTTGTCGATGTGGAGTTCGGCTTTGAAATCTGGACGGGCGGCAAGGGATTGGCGATGTCGAACTTCAACGTGAGCGCGGCGGCGCGCTCGGGCAGCGGCGCTGTTCCTTTGGGCCGAGCGGCAGTTCAGAAACGTGAACCACTGGATGCGCCTGAGTGAACCACGTCGAGAAATGCGAGAGCAGGGATTTTTATTAATCCCACCTCTTTTATTGCGTTGTGCTGTGAAGTCGATCGGTAGACCTTCGGGTTGGTGTCTCAGCAAGTCAGTGCCGCTGCGCCGCGATAGCCATCAGGTGGTCAGCCGGTCGGGTGAGATGGGCTGCAGGGGGCAGAGATCAACCCCGATTCGACCCTTGCCGGTGACTGAGACTTCGATTTCGGTTTCGCCCGGCTTCAGCGTGTAGACGCGGCTGGTGATCGCTTCGCGGCCGCCAATGAACGATTCAATCACCGATCCATCGAGAAAGATGCGCAGCGTGGGGCGCGGCCAGGGTAGCGAAGGAAGCGGGATGCCGATCTCGCCGCAGCGAATGGAGTCGCCCGGTACATTGACCGCCAGTTGCCAGGCCTCGGAACCGCCCATCAACAGACGCACCGTGACGATACGCGCCGAGAAGTCAATGGGCACCCGCAGCTCGTAGCGTAGCTCCGCGAGTTTGGTTCGGAACGGAGTGGCGGAGTCGACGTTCGTTTTCTGAGCGGTTCCGCGCAGCTTCTCCACTTCCGGGGCGGGGTGCATTTCGAGCTGGCCCTGTTCGCCTACGCTCAGCACCCGGGGCAGCGACATGCAGCCCGACCAGCCAGCCGCGGCAAACTCGGCCTCGGGCCGGGTTTCCCGGATCCATCCCCACAGGATGCGCCGGCCATCGGGGGCCTGGAAGGTTTTGGGGGCGTAGTAGGCGCCGTGGTCGAGCACACCCGACCGCCTGGGGCTGTAGGTATGTGCGGCGGAGTCGTAATCGCCGGTCGTCCAGATCACCTTGTTTTCGGTGGAGTAGTGAAGATAGTGGCTTTTGCCGAGCGCAAAGAAGTCGGGGCACTCCCACATCTCCCCGGTGTCGCAGGGATTGGCCGCCTGCTTGCCGTTGGGTATTCCGGAGGCCAGCGGATGGAGATAATCCCACTTGCGCAGGTCCTGCGACCGGTAGAGAAGTACGCAGCCGCCCTTGCCGCGCTCCCCGGATCCGATGCCGAGGTACCAGCCGTCGGCTTCCTTCCAGGGACATGGATCGCGGAAGCCGGTCACCTGCATGCCCGGCGGTGGGGTGGGAATCACGGGCGCTTCGAGCTTCTTCCAGCCCAACAGGTTGTCGTCTTCGGCGGTGGCGACCATTTGCGTCTCGCGCAGCTTGTCGTTGCCGTCGCGAATCGTCACCTCGGCAGGCGGCGCGTTCTGAACCCCGGTGTAGATAAAGGTCGGCACGCCGTTGCAAACGACAGCCGATCCGCTGAAGCAGCCTTCACTGTCGGCTCCGCCGGGCGTCGGAGCCAGGGCAATGGGCTCATGATGCCAGTGGACCATGTCGGTGCTGACTGCATGGCCCCAGTGCATGTCGCCCCACACGGCGGCGTGCGGATTGAGCTGGTAGAAGAGGTGGTACTTGCCCTTCCACCAGATGGGCCCGTTGGGATCGTTCATCCAGTTGTGGGGCGGAAGCAGGTGGCAGGCGGGGCGCAGCGGGTCATGGGCAATGTCCGGGACGGGCGGCGGTGTTTGGCCGGCAAGTGCGGCGGAGTTTTCCCATCCAAAGGCTCGCTGACGGTAGGCGAGCGCGGCGGAGCCGAGCGCGGCCAGGAATTTCCGGCGGTCGAGGTTCTTTGCTTTCATGAGGGCCGCCTAATCGGCAGTTCTCGCAAAGGACAAACCCGACGGATCGTTCTTCGCAAGCAGATTCTAAATATAGCGCCTCGGCCAAGCGCGCATTTTTCAGGGGAAGGCGCTAACTGCTGATTACCGCGTCCGCCACCTGGCGGATGTGTTTGGGCCGCGTCCGGCAACATCCCCCGACCATGTGCGCACCCGCGGCAAACCACTCCCGTGCCAGGGCACCATATCCCGCCGGATCATTGCTGCCCGTCCAGCAACGCTGGACCGCGTCCCAGCCTTCGCCGGAGTTGGGGTAGACGAGCACCGGCAGACTGGTGGCGCCGCGCAGTTCGTGAATCAGCGAAGGAATGAACTCCGGCGATGTGCAGTTCACACCGACAGCAACAGTCTGCGGGAATCCAGCGACGGCAGCGGCACAATCGCTAAGGCGCTCGCCGTGAGCCACGTGCTCACCGTCCCGGCAAGTAAAACTGAACCACGCCGAAAGCTCCGGCCACGCCGACAGAGCCTCGCCGATGGCCTGCGCTTCCTCAAGTGAAGGGAGCGTTTCGAAAGCAAGAAGGTCCGGCCGCTCCTCTCCGCTCGGGGCGGCCAGGACATCGATTCGCGCGCGATGGAACTCCACAAGTTCCGCGTGTGTGCTGGCGTAGTTGCCGTGGTATTCGGCTCCGTTGTGCAGAGCGGCTCCATACGGTCCGAGCGATGCGGCGATGACGATCCGGCGCTCGGGAAAAGCGTCCGCCGCCCGACGTGCGAGCGCGACTGATCGTAGCAGCGCGGCATCGGCTCGCTCCGGCCCAAGACCTATCTGTGCATAACCCATCCGCGAAACCTGGTAGCTGGCGGTTTCAATGCAGTTCGCGCCCGCTTCAATATAAGCTCGGTGGACGGCAACAATTTTCTCCGGCGCGTCCTCGAGCACATGCGCCGACCAGAGCGGCCCATCGATGCGTGCTCCCAGGTATTCGAGCTCCGAGGCCAGGCCGCCATCGAGCACATGAATGCCGTCCAGGATCGACGCGCCTTTTTCGACCGGTAGTGGCATGGGTTCATCGTAGTCTCACGCCGGTGTTGCCGACTTGGGGTCGATGGGAGAGGACGTTGGGGCTTCGTGGTCTCCCACCCTTTTCACGATGGAACTGTGAAAAGGATGGACTTCCTACCCTTTGTCAAGGGTGAACCAGTAGGACTTCGGCCGCCCGTCAGGGGGCCGGAGGGCCGCTGGGTGATGCGGCCCGGCGTTGGACATCGTAGAGGGTATTGTGGCGAAGCATGGAGATGAGAACCTTCAAGGAGCGATCAGCCATGGTGCGCAAGGCTCGGCCGTGGGAGTGGCCGCGGGCCCTCAGTTGTGCATAGGTGCGTTTGCTGTCCGGATCCCAAACGATGCTGGTGCGCGACCAGTGATAAAGAGCGTTGCGCAAGCGTAGATTGACGCTGCGGGGCATGAACACCAACTTCTTTTTGCCACTCTGCTCGGTGATGGGGGCGGCTCCCCCGTAGCAGCGCAGGGCGTGGTAATCTCGTTCCGCGATAGCCTGCGAGGCTTCGCTGAGCATCGTGGCGGCAACTTTTCTTCCCAGCCCCGGCAAGGACAGAAGGATGGCGGCGTCACGATGCTCGGATTGGCCCTCCTCCGGAGCGGCGAGTTCTTCCAGGATGGCCTCGATGCGGCGGGCCAGATCGGTGCGTTGCTGATGGAGCAGGCGCAGTCGCGGCAACAGCATGAGGGCATGCTCGGCGGCCGCATCGGCAGCTCCGGGCGCCAGGGTGAGGGGCTTGCTTTTGAGCGTGGTCAGCACCTGGTCAGCGTGGATACGGCGGATGCGATGGTGGCGTAAGATGCGCTCCACTTTGGCGGGGGTGAGCTTGCGGGCGCGGGCCGGCGAGGGAGCGGTTTCAAACAGGGTCCACAGCCAGGGCTCATCGGCGTGCTCCGACAGCTGGAGAAACTGCGGAAAGAAGCGCTGGAACTGTTCCTGCAGGCGGTTGAGGGTGCGGTTCTGCTCCTGTCCCAGCTCGTCGTCCAGGCGGGATAGTTCGCGCAGGCGGATGATGACCGGATCATCGATGCGTACGGCGCGGAAGCAATGCATGTCGGTGCGCAGCGAATCGGCCAGCACCAACGCATCGCGGCGATCGTCCTTGGCTCCGGCCGGCGAATAGCGGTCGCGGAAACGGTCCAGTTGTTTGGGGTTGATGAAAAACACGGCAAAACCGTGCTCCAGCAGAGTCTCCACCAGGGCCCCGCGCGGGATCTCGATGGCCGCGGCCAATGCGGAAGGATGGTCGCCGCTGTGTTGTCGCAGCCAGACGACCATCTCGGCCAGGCTGGCGCCGCTGTGTTCCACCCAGCGCTCCTCGAGCCTGCGACCCTCCCCATCGACTAGGCAAAGGCGATGCTTCTCCGTTCCCCAGTCGATGCCGGCGAAATACTGAAACTGGTTGTCCATAGTGGCACCTCGTTTGCGCAGTTTCCTCGACCCGCCGTGTCGAATATCGATCCCTGTACTGGCGCTCCGATGGCCGGGCGCAGACTTCCTACTGGATATGCAACACGGACCACCACGGCAGGGCGCAGGTCCATCCTGGGTGCTCGCGTGGCACGGGGGCACTTCGGCGCTCCTGACGGGCGGCCGAGTCCTACTGGTTCACACAAATCAGTAGGTCTTTCCAAGGTACAGGGGCACGGAGATTTTCAGCGCCTGAACCGCGTTGCACCCTGAACCTGACACCGGGCACCGGTCCCACTACAATCGCACTCATGAGTAGTGCTCAGCCCAGCTATGACGAAGCAGCGGCCATCGTTGCTGGACGCGCCGCCGAACTGGCCCGGCGTCCTGAAACCGAACGAGTTGAACTCGAAGAAGCAGGCGGGCGGATCCTTGCCGAGACGCTTCATGCGGATCGCGACCAGCCGCCTTTTCCCCGCTCTACGCGTGATGGCTTTGCCTGCCGTGCCGCCGAAGCCTCGACCCACAAGCTGCTGAAAGTTGCGGGCTCGATCCAGGCGGGCCAGCCTCCGGCGGGTCCGCTGCCGGCGAGTTCGGCATGGGAGATCATGACCGGAGCTTCGGTTCCGGCGGGCGCCGATGCGGTGGTCATGCTGGAGCACGTCGAACCCACCGGCAGGGCGCCAGGCAAAATCAGGGTTCTGGCGCCTCACACCCTAGAGCCTGGCGAAAACATCGTTCTTCAGGGCGCTGAAGCCCGGGCCGGAGACGAAATCCTGTCGGCGGGACTGCGCCTTGGCCCGCAGCACATCGCTTTGGCGGCCGCCTGCGGCCATGCAGCCGTCAAGGTCTTCAGGCGTCCTCACGTTGCCATTCTCACAACCGGCGATGAGCTTGTTCCTGTGGCCTCGACCCCTGGGCCCGGAAAGATTCGCAACTCCAACGGAATCATGCTGGCGGCGCTCGTAGCCGAGGCCGGCGGCATGCCTTGGCTCCTGCCCACGGCCCGGGACAGCGACAGTGCTCTCGACGAAGCGCTCCATGCGGGGGTGGCCGCCGATCTCCTGCTGATCACCGGGGGCGTCTCCGCCGGAAAATTCGACCTGGTGGAACCGGCCCTTGCCAGGATCGGAGCCCGCACCCACTTCACCGGGGTGCGCATCCAGCCGGGCAAACCCCTGGTATTCGGCGAAGTGGTTCAGGACGTTGCGTCCCGCGCCGGACGGAAGACTCAGAAGAGATTGCCGTTCTTCGGACTGCCCGGCAATCCCATTTCGTCGGCCTGCACGTTTCTCTTGTTTGGCACGCAGATCCTGGGTGCACTGTCGGGCGTCGCACTGTCGGGCGGCAGGCCGTCCGGGCCGCGCTTTGCACTGGCGCATCTCGGCAAAGAGATCAAAGGCAAGCCCGACCTGACGCGCTTTGTCCCTTCCTTCTGCAACTTCAACCCACCGGGCGGGCAGCCGCCCGAGGTCCGAGCGGTTCCTTCACAGGGTTCGGGAGATCTTACCTCCTTCTCGCGTTCCAACTGTTTTCTTGTCGTGCCCGAGGGGACCGACCGACTCAAGGCGGGCGCAACCGTACGTATTCTTCTGTTCTAAGGAAACTTCATGCCTGAATCTGCGCAGCCCCGACTTTCTCACTACGACGAATCCGGACAGGCCAGTATGGTCGACGTCAGCGCCAAGGTGCCTACCCGCCGGACGGCTACGGCTTCCGCTTTCGTGGAGCTTTCCGCAGCAGTCATTGCCGCCCTACCGGGGAATCCCAAGGGCGATCCGCTGGAAGTGGCCCGATTTGCCGGGATCCAGGCAGCCAAGCGCACCGCCGACCTGATTCCCATGTGCCACCCGCTTCCGCTTACGCACGTCGATGTCCAGGCGAGGATCGAAGGAGATGGCGTGCGCATCACGGCGACGGTTGCGACTGTCGGCGTGACCGGGGTGGAGATGGAGGCGCTGACCGCGGTTTCGGTGGCGGCCTTGACGGTCTACGACATGACCAAGGCTCTGGACAAGGCGATTGTCATCCGGAATGTGCAGCTGGAAAGGAAGACGGGGGGCAAAAGCGGAGATTACTCACGCAAGGGCGGCCGGGTGTAGGCGGAGGACCGGCCGAATTTCGTGCTTCCCAGGTCTCTAAAAACGTGGAGACCTACACCCACTGGCCGAAGACCGGCCCGTGGGGACCCCGAATCGGGTGCATCCGGCGCAAAGGGAGTCTGCCTTTCTGTGCGGGCTCAGAGGTTCTGGTGCTTTTTTCCGCAACCAACGCACGCGGCGCCGCCTTTTCCTTGCCAGACCCGGCTTGTATTGCAGAACGCACAAACAAGCGCTTTGTTCCGCGTCGCCCCACATTCTGTGCAGCAATACTTCCGTCTGCCGCCGCTGCCAGTCTTTTGAATCTGCGCCCCGCAAACAGGGCACAGTGTCTGATCGTGCCGTTTTCTCTTGGCAGCAGTCACCTCATCCGATTCGATCTGCAAATGGCGAAGTCGTCGTGCAGATTCCGCTTTGTTGTCACTTTTCTTGCTGCTCCTGTATTTGTTCGTAATCAGCATGGGTTGCCTCCGTTTGATCCAAAGGCTAAAAGTTGTCACTTGATCGTCTTTCCCTGTCCCAGCCACCAGGCCTTGATGAACTTCCAGTGGATGTAGACCGAGTGGTTGAGGTGCAGCAGCAAGCCTTCGCGGCCATCCAGAAAACCCAGGCGGAAGAAGTAGTTGTAGACAAACGTCGCGGCGGGATTCAGCACCGTGTTCCATACAAAGGCGGGAAGCGAACGGCTGTCACGTCCGCTGGCGTGGAGCAGGTGCGCAATCTCGGTGCTGTAGCGGTTCATGTGCTCGAGGTAGACGCCCATGGTGGGGTAGGCGTAATGCAGCATGTCGTGCTTGAGCTTGCCGCGCGGGCCGTCGAACTGAGGGGTCGAGTGGGGGCCGACGCCTTCGCTGAGGCGGGCGGCGCCGCGCCGGAACAGGCGCAACTTGCGGTCGGGATAGAAGCCGCCATGGCGCATCCAGCGTCCCAGGATCAGGTTCAACCGCGGAATCCAGTAGGCCCCGTACCTCGGCTCCGCGGAAAGGGTCTGACGGATATCCTCCTGTAGCGCCGGAGTGAGAACTTCGTCAGCGTCGAGGAGCAGGATCCAGTCCGACGTGCACAGGTCGAGGGCCACATTCTTCTGTTCGCCGTGTCCACCGAACGCGTGATAGCTGGTTTTGGCGCCGAACGACTGGGCGATTTCGATGGTGCGGTCCTTTGAGCCCGAATCGACCACGATGATCTCGTCGGCCCACCTGACGCTTTCGAGGGTGCGAGCAAGGTTTGCCTCCTCGTTCATCGCAATCATGGCCACGGAAAGGGTCTTGCGCATCGACCGAAGGATAAATTACGCGCCCGGGGACATCAGTACTCCATGATAGGAGATGTATGAAAGTGCTCATCTTCGGCGCATCGGGCATGGTGGGGCAGGGTGTGCTCCGGGAGTGTCTGCTCGACCCCGAGGTGGAAAAAGTCATCACCATCGGACGCTCCGGCAGCGGCGCGCAAAACCCAAAGCTGCAGGAGATCATTCATGCGGATATGCTGGACTACTCCGAGATCGAATCCAGCCTGAGAGGGATTGATGCCTGCTTTTTCTGCCTTGGAATCTCTTCCGCCGGGATGAAGGAGGCGGACTATGCACGCGTGACCTACGGCTTTACCCTTGCCGCCGCCGAGGTGCTGAGCCGCCTTAATCCCGGCATGACGTTCATCTATGTTTCGGGAGTCGGGACCGACAGCACAGAGAAGGGCCGCGTGATGTGGGCCCGGGTCAAGGGCAGGACGGAGAATGCCCTGCTGCGCCTGCCGATCAAGACGTACATGTTCCGCCCGGGGGTGATCGAGCCGCTGGATGGGATTCAGTCGAAGACTTCTTCGTACCGCATCCTGTATGCGCTGTTCAAACCGTTCTTTCCTCTGGTGCGATGGGTGATGCCGAAGCGGGTGGTCACCACCCGTGAAATCGGGCGCGCGATGCTGGCGGTAGCCCGCAAGGGATATTCCACGCGGATCCTCGAACCGAAAGATATCCTCGTCGCCGCGGGTTCGACCTGATACGGCCCGGGCCTGAAGGCCCTTTCGAATTTGCACTTTTTCAGTGGGCTGAAGCCCACTGCTCCCTCCGGAATCTGTCGATAGACAACCGAAGGACTGGACCAGGGCGCGGCGATGGGGCGGAGGAAACCGCGGAAGCCCCGTGTTAGAGTGGGATTCCACGGGGGTGGGTGATGGCGGCTGGCATTCAGCTTCCGGGCAACAACGAAACCATAGACTTGCAGCAACAGGTATTCCGCCTGCAGGCCTTGCTCGAGGCCTCGCGGCAGGTGCACTCGACCATCCGCGAAGAGGAGGTGCTGGAGTCGGTTCTGCGCATCGTGGTGCGCGAACTGGAGATGGCCGGAGCGGCCTTTCCGAGGGCGGGGCTTTCGTATGGCGATCCCATTGATTTCATTCCCGTGCCCAACTCTCTGGCAGGCGAGACAGCCGACCACGGCGTCTCCGCCCAGTCCCCCATCGTGCCGGTGTTTCCCTTGATGGATCGAGATGGCCGCCGCATGGCCGAGCTGGTGGTTGCGACCCCCGACGATCGGCCGCTGACCATCTACGAAGCCGACTTCCTCGAAGGACTGGCGCTGCAGGCGGCGGTGGCGCTCGAAAACGCCCGCAACCATAAGCGCAATGTGGAGTTTGCCCGCGTGCAGCAGGATCTGGATGCGGCCCGCAACATCCAGCGCTCCCTGCTGCCTCAGGAACTGCCCCGGATCGAGGGCTACTCGGTGGGATATCGCTCCATGACCTGCTACGAGGTGG
The DNA here is from genome assembly GCA_963798315.1 of uncultured Acidobacteriota bacterium. Taxonomy (GTDB): domain Bacteria; phylum Acidobacteriota; class Terriglobia; order Terriglobales; family Acidobacteriaceae; genus Telmatobacter. Next base: position 187,671 of record CAWCTA010000001.1, read on the forward strand.
GGGGCGACTACCTTGACATCCTTACCCAGCCCGATGGAAGCGTGGTCATGGCCGTGGCCGATGTGGCAGGCAAGGGCCTGGCGTCCGCCATCATGTCGACCAGTTTCCGATCCGCGTTTCGCGCCATGGCCTTTGACAACATGCCCCTCGATGAACTGGCGACGCGCATGAATCAGCATCATTGGATGGACGGCGAGGAAGCCCGGCGGAAGTACGTTACGGCTATTTTCCTCCGCCTCTATCCCCAGGCGGCCGAAATCGAGGTGGTCAACGCCGGGCACAATCCGGGATTCGCGGTTCATCCCGGCGGGGACACGTGTTTGTTTGAATCGGTGGGGACGCCGCTGGGCATGTTGCCGGGGATGCGCTACACCAGCGAGCGGTGTCCCTTTCCGAAGGGATCGCGCATGCTGTTCTATACGGACGGTCTTACGGAAGCCTTCCGCGGGGATGAAGAATTTGGTCCAGAACGACTTATGGAACATTTTTCTCAATGTCCGGCGCCCAAAGCCGATGATATTCTCGATGCATTGTGGACAGCTATCGGGGAGTTTGTTGAGGGCGGCCCGCAGGGGGACGACATGACAGCATTGGTGCTTTGCCGCAGCGCGGAGTCAGCGGCATGAGCGGCGCCAAGACCGTGGTCAAAGCGACCACGGTGGAGGTGCGCCTGCCTTCGCGGCTGGGCTATGAAAAAGTGGCCATGAGCACCGCGGCCGCTGTCGCCAAGCTGATGGGTTTTCGCGAGGACCGGGTGGAGGACCTGAAGACGGCTGTCGCGGAGGCGTGTATCAACGCCATGGAACACGGCAACCGATTGAACGAAGGCCTGTCGGTTGGCGTAGTACTCTCAGCCGGGCCCGGTTCGCTGGAGGTCAAAGTCATCGACGACGGCAAGGGCATGCAGGGACTGCCCCCCAAGGTGGATATCGACCGCAAGATTCACGGCGAGGAAGACCCCCGCGGCATGGGTATGTTTCTGATCCAGGCACTGGTCGACGAGGCGGAATGGGTGGCCGGCGCCAATGGGAGAGCCAGTTACGTTCGGCTCGTGATCCGGCTGGATCCTCCCTCCCAATAGAACAAGACATACGGAGACGATCGATTGTGCAGAGCGAAACCAAATCGCGTGTAGACCAGATAACTTCCCCGGCCGGACATCCGGTCAGTGTCCTGCGCTTTGAGGGCGACATCGCCAGCACTTCGAAGGAAGCGGTGCTGGGAACCTATCAATCGCTGCCCAAGCAGTCCACCAAGCTGATCCTGCTGGACTTCAGCAAAGTGGACTACATCAACTCCAGCGGCATTGCGCTGGTCATCCAGTTGCTGATCGAGGCCGCCAACGCCGGCCAGAAGGTGTTCGCGTACGGGCTTTCGCCGCACTTCACCAAGGTGTTCACGATGGTGGGCATCACCAAGTATGCCGGCCTCTTCTCGGGCCAGCAGGAAGCTCTCGCGGCGCTGTAAGCCGCGGGGAAAGCGATCGTGCAAGCATCAGCAACCGGTTGGATTGGACTGGCTAGATCTCCATGCGCGCGCTTGTCCTCTCCGACATCCATGCCAACCTCGAAGCTCTTGAGGCCGTCCTGGCTGCGGCGCCGCCCCATGAGGTGGTCTGGAATCTGGGCGATGTGGTCGGTTACGGCGCCAGCCCCAACGAAGTGATCGACCGGGTGCGACCGCTGGGCAATCTCGTCGTGCGTGGCAATCATGACCGGGCATGCGGCGGCCTCGCCGTGTTCGATTTCAGCCAGAATGCCCAAGTCGCGATCCTGTGGACGGAGAGCACTCTTGAGGACGACCACCGGGAGTGGCTGCGCAATCTGACCATCGGCCCGGTGACCCCGGGCGATTCTGCCGTGAGCTGCGTCCACGGTTCGCCCCGCGACGAAGACGAGTATCTCTTCACGCTCGATGACGCCACGCCTTCGCTCCAGGCCGCGTCGTCCCCCATCACACTCTTCGGCCACACCCATCGCCAGGTGGGGTTTGCCAGCGGCGAATTCACCGAGTTGCGTCTTGGGCCGGAATACAATCTCCCCAACGAGCCCGAACAATTCTCCGTGCACCTTCGAAGCGGATATCGCTATCTGCTCAATCCTGGTTCGGTCGGTCAGCCCCGCGATGCCGACTGGCGCGCCGCCTTCGCCATTTACGACGATGCGCAATCCGTGTTCACATGGCACCGCGTCCCCTACGACGTCGCCGGGGCGCAGCGCCGGATCCGTTGTGCGGGTCTTCCCAACGCTCTTGCCTATCGCCTTGAACGCGGATTCTGAGTGTGATCCCGTTTACCGTCTTTGCGTTGACTCAGTTCGCAACCGTTCATGCCGCTATAGAATGCCCGTATGAACCTGGAGGCGATACAGTCTGCGCTGCGCGAGGCCGGCCACGATGGCTGGCTGTTCTACGATCATCATCATCGTGATCCCATCGGCGAGCGCATTCTGGGCCTGGACCCCAAGGCGCACATCACGCGCCGGTGGTACTACTACGTGCCCGCCGAAGGGGAGCCGCGCAAGCTGGTGCACCGCATCGAACAAGGGCGGCTCGATGCGCTGCCCGGCAGCAAGGGCCTTTATTCCAGTTGGCAGGAGTTGGCGACCGGCCTTCAAGTGATGCTGCGGGGCGTCACGCGCCTGGCCATGCAGTACTCGCCCGACAACGCCATCATGTACGTGTCGATGGTGGATGCCGGGACAGTGGAATTCCTGCGCCGGATCGGCAAGCAGATTGTAAGTTCGGCTGACCTGGTGAGCGAGTTTGAAGCGGTCCTGAGCCAGGAGCAGATCGCCAGCCATGGCGTGGCCCAAAAGGTCATCGATATCATTCTCGAAGAGGGGTGGCGCAAGATCGGTCGAACCCTGCGCCCCGCGACAGGCAGTCCCGGGGAACTGACCGAATTCGCGGTTGTCCAGTTTCTGAGCGATGCCATGCGCTGCGAGGGCCTGGTGTGGGAAAACGGGCCCAATGTCAGCGTGAACGCAAACTGTTCCGACTCGCACTATGAGCCGACGGCGGAGCACACCGCGCCTATCCGGCAGGGCGACTTCGTGCTGATCGACATCTGGGGACGCCTGAACAAGCCGGGCAGCATTTTTTACGACATCACCTGGACCGGCGTGGTTGGCCGAGAACCGACGGAGCGCGAGCATCAGGTGTTCGAGACCGTCCGCAGCGCACGCGATGCCGCCATCGGCGCGGTGGAGACGGCATTCGCCGCGGGCCGCCCGATTCGCGGTTTCGAGGCCGACGATGCCGCCCGCGCCGTTATTCGCGACGCCGGATTCGGTGAGTACTTCACCCATCGAACAGGGCACAATATAGCGCAGGAGATTCACGGGCCCGGTGCGCACCTCGACAACCTCGAGACTCACGACGAACGGCTGCTGCTGCCCAACACGTGCTTCTCGGTCGAGCCCGGCATTTACCTGCCGGAATTCGGGGTGCGCAGCGAAGTCGATATGTTGACGGCGCCCGGTAAGGCCTGGGTGACGGGCAAAATCCAAAGAGACCTAGTTCGCATTTAGGAAGGCAGAGCGATGAGCACTTCGGCCGTAGTCAAGGCGAAGCGATTTCTTGTCAACCGGATCGTGGATCAGGCGAAACGAGTGGATGTGGCTCTGACCGAGGTCGAGATTGCCATGCTTGGTTTCGCGAAAGCTTCTGCCAGCCAAAAGGACATGGAGGCCGCCGCTACTTTCAACCGTGATTACGATCATGACAAGTTCGAAGCGAAAATCACAAAGCTGGTTCGCGACGTGTACGAACTGGACAGGAAGATGGGCAGGGACGAGATCTGGGAACAGTCGCTCAACACCGTGGCCGATGAGGACATGTATCTTGCCATGATCGTGAAAAAAGCCGGCCTCCACGAACCGCCCCAGCCCTGGTATCTGCCCGACTGGCGAACGGTACGGGATTTATTTCCAACCATCGCCCTGGTCGTGGCTGGAATTGTCGTGGTATTCACACCATTCGGAGAAAACCTCGTTCCCAATCCTATCCTGCGCGTGGTGGTGGCTCTTTGTTTCTGGGTCGCTCCCCTACTGATCAACAAGCTGACGGATAAACAGGCGGAATAGCCCGCGGATTCAGTTCTGCGCCATCTCAAGTACACAAAAGGACACCTGCCGAGTTCCGGCCGGTGTCAGGTGCGAATCAAAGGCCTCAATTCCGCGGTGATGCGACTGCCTACTGGACAAACACCGCGGTGGTGAGCGCAGGAACGTTGACTGTTCCCTGCTGACCGTTGAAGGTGGACTGCTTCACGATCGGGTCAAGGGAGTTGAGCAGCACCGGGTGCAAGTGCAGGTGCAGGCCGGCCAGATGCGGATCGGTGAAGTTGATGGTTGAATTGGTCGCATTGAATACGACCAGGACGTGGTTGAAGCCGCTGTAGTGTCCGGCATTGTCATCGAGTTTCATGGTGATGACCCCCGGGGTCTGGTTCTGGCCGGTGTTGAGGAACGTAAGGTTCTGCTGGATATCCGACAGGCCTGCCATGCGGAAAAGTCCGGAGCTGTAGCGAATGCGCATGAAGTCCTGGAATGCCGCGGTGGTGCTGGCGATGTTCGCCGGTTGCGGGGTGAGGACCGGGTTGGCGAGGAGAGGCTGCTGGAACGACCACTGTCCACCGTTCTGACTGGACAATGGCAGGCCGATACCCCAGTTTGCGGTCTGGCCGCTCCAGTCGATTTTGTTGAACCAATCGCCGGAGTCGTAGCTGTTCTGGTCCATGTCCTTGGACCTGAGCATATCGTCGCCCGCGTAGAAAAACGGAATGCCCTGGCCAAGTTCAACCAGGCTCATGGCCAACGCTTGTCGCCGCGCGCGAGTCGCGATGTTGTCGGTTTCGCTCGACTTCAACTGGACCGCATCGAAGAGGTCTTGATTGTCGTGAACGGAGCAGTAGTTGATTACTTCAATCGGCATTTTCGTGTATCCGGCAGCCTGGCCGTTATAGTTCACCTGGGCTCCGGTAACGGTGGTGCCGGAACTGCTGATGAATGTGTAGTCGCGCAGGTTGCCGGTGAGGGCGACCCGGATCCAATCGGACTCCTGCAGCAACTGGTTCTGTTGATCGGATGAGCTGGTGTTGCTGTTGGTGAAGGAACTCGGATCGGTGAAGAGGCCGGTCGCAAATCCCTGCACGCGCTCATCGGAGAATGGACCACCACCGCGGATGCCGTCGCGCATGCGGTCATTGAACGTGCCGATGCCGTATCCATAGAGGTTTGCCTGGCGCGCGCTGGGTCCGATCTGGTCATCGCCCGTGTCGCCGAAGTTCCAGCCTTCGCCGTACAGATAAATCTTCGAGCCATCGACGCCGCTGTTTTGCGGAGTGAGCGCGGCAAGCGCCTGCTGGATGTTCCTCATGTTGTAGGTGAAGTGGAAGTTCATGATGTCGAAGCGGAAGCCGTCGATCTTGTACTCGCGCGCATTGAGCACCAGAGTGTCGATCATCAGCTTTTCCATCATGCGGTGTTCGCTGGCCGTATCGGCACAGCAGGATCCGATTTCGAGCCTGCCGTCGGCATCGAGGCGGTGATAGTAGCCGGGAACGACCTCGTCGAGATTGGAGTTTGGCGCTTCCCCGGAGGCGTTGGTGTGGTTGAAGACGACATCCTGGATGACGCGCAGCCCCGCGGTGTGAAGTCCCTCGACCATGCTTCGATATTCGAGCACGCGATTATCCGGATTGACGGCATAGCTGCCTTCCGGGGTCATGTAGTGCACGGGATCGTAACCCCAGTTGTAGCCATCCGCGCCCTGGATGTTGGTGACGGCCTGTTGCTGATCGGTGCTGTCGGACGGATACATGGTGAGGTCGCCGGTCGTCTGCCAGGTGGATTTGTCTTCGTTGACGCTGGCGAAATGGAACGAGGGCATGATGTGCACTGCCTTCAGCCCGCTCTGCGCCAGGGCGCGAAGATGCTTCATGCCGTTCGAGTTCTGATCGTTGAACGCTCCGTACATGCCGCGGTCCTGGGTGGGCACAGTGTTGTCATTGATGCTGAAGTCGCGGATGTGGAGCTCATAGATGCTCATGTCGCCGACGCTGTGGAGGGGCGGCGCATCTGCATCATCCCAGCCGGCAGGTTTTGTGGCGCCCGCCTCGAGATCCGTGATCCGACTCTTGCCACCGTTCAGCGAGATATCGATCGAGTAGGGGTCCGTGGTCAGGTTGGAGTCAAGGGCGTGATCTCCCGGCACATACACGCTGACGTTGTAGAGGTAGTACTTGCCCTCCCAGCTGCGCTTGCCGTTCGCCACCCAAACGCCGTTCGATTGCTGCATGGGGAGGATCGCGGCCGGCGAAGTGTCGTCGGCCTGGTTGAATATCTGGAGCGACACACCCTGCGCCGTGGGCGCCCACAGCTTGATCTGAATGGGAGCGATTCCGGTGTCATCGGGGTGAAAGAGGACGCCGAGTTTGCCGGGATAGTAATAGAGGTCGTCGAGCACGCCGCCGACTTGAATGCCAGTCGCATATTTGAGCGTGTTGGTCGAGTCGACCGCGGACACGGCGACCTGGCCTGTGAGGTATTGCTGGATCGTGGCGAGTGGCGCGCTCCGTGGCACCTGAAGCACGGCATAACCCGCAAGTTGCGGATAGCGCATCAACTCATCGGCGGTGAGCGCTCCGCCCTGCACGAGTTGCAAAGAGGTGCCGCCGGTCACGCCGGAATCGCCGAGTTGCAACCCGCCTGACAGACTTGCGTTGAGATAGTAGGTCCAGCCGGATTGAAAATACTGCGGCTGAATGGCAAGACGATGACGATCGAGCCAGTACGCCTGCTGCTCCTGGAAGACGCCGTTGAGTATCTGCTGCGGCGTGGGTTGCGTGGTGTAAATGGTGTTATCACCGGAAATGACCCAGGCCTCGTTGTATAGCAGGATGTTCAGGTGCATGTCGGGGCCGGGGTCTTTCACGTTCAACGCGCAGTTATGAATGATGAAGCCCAGATCGCCTGCGGGGCTGCCCCAGGTGGGATTGACGGTGACGTCCCAGTAGGCGCCATAGCTGTCGGTCCCGGCTGAGTTGAGCTCGGTGGAGCACCACGTGGTCTGGTTTTCAGTCGAGGCGTTCCATGTCCACATCGTCCACCCGCTGAAATTGTTGTCGGGGCGGTAATAGTGGATACGGACAGAACCCGCGGGAATGGGTGGGTCGGTTGCGGCAAGCGCCGGCATTGCAACGCCGGCACAAAGGAAAAGCACAGACAGTGTCCATGCGAGCCTCGGAAGGCGCAGCAGGGAAGCTTCTTTTGTTGTCATGTCGGTCCTCTTGCAAGTCGATGATTCACTAGCTCGAGAGAGGCCGTTCCGAGGGCATGGAGAGGGCTCCCCGGCGGCGCCGCGAAGTATAGCCCCCGGGGGAAGCCCTGTCCAGCATGGGCGACCCGGGCAGAAACGCGCGCCTGGTCCGGTCACGGAAGCTGACTTCCATCGGTTTTATTGCACCTGCAATTTACGAAGGTAGGGAACGCTGGCTTCCATCAGGGGCAAATCCATCTCGACGAAGTAGTTCTTGATGCCACCGGTTTTGGCGGCGGTAAAGATTTTTTGCCAATCGAGAGTGTCCTGGCCCACGGGCACGATTTTCCGCGAATTCGCCGACCAGCCCTGCACGTGCATGGAAATAAAACGGCCAGGATAGTTGGTGAAGTACGCGGCGGCATCGTAGCCGTCGCTGATCGTGGAGACCTGGAACTGGAACTTGACGAGCTTGGGATCGAGAAGTTGAAACAGGAGGTCGTAGGTTCGCTTGCCGTTTACGTTGCTGAGCTCAAAACCCTCGTTGTGAAGGCCCTGCACGATGCCGGCGGACGCGGCTCGTTCGCCCATGCGGTTGTACTCGTCGGCGGCGCGCTTCACATCGTCCATAGTGGGATTCTTGGGGCCGTCGAGGCTGGGCACCAGCATTTGCGTCAGGCCGACGTCTTTCGCCCAGGCGATGCGCGCGTCTTGATTGTCGCGCAATTCCTTGATGGAGAAGTGACTGCTGATGCACGTGAGGCCTGCGTCGTGCAGGATGCGGCGGAGCTCGGTTCCGCTGTACTTCGCGAGGCCGGCGAATCCGGAGTCGGCATAGCCTACGGGCGAACAGAGCTCGATGCTCTGGAATCCGGCCGCGGCGAGTTCTTTGAGGGTGCCGGGGAAGTCTTTGGCGATCATGGTGCGCACGGGCCAGGTCTGGCAGCCAATGGGCATGCCAAGAGGATCGGCGTGAAGCGGGCGGACGGCCGAGGACGCCAGAGCGGTCAACGCGACGTTCGACGCGGTAGTTCTGATGAAGTTTCTTCTCGAGATTCGCGGCATTGACGGCTCCTTAGGTCACATCTGATTTCGATTTAAGAACATTGCACATCGGGTCACCAGGACAATGTGACGGTCATGGTCTTCCAGCCCTCCCCCGGGGGGAATTGAACAGCGATGGCGGGGAAACGGGGCGGGCTACCCGCTTCGCTGTTGGGCGGCTGTGCCCGGAGTTTGGCGCCATCGACGTGAAGCCTGGGAGCCGGCGCCGACAAGACCAAAGGAATCTCGAGTTGAGCTCCGGCGGGTCCTTCGAGGGTCAATGACAGTTGGCGCTGTGTGTAGTTCTCATTGAGAACGCGAATCGAACGAGAGCGATCCCCCGGCGAGGGGCGGCGAAAGAACGGAACGACCGCGACAACCGGTCGGGGAATGGTGATGGATTGGTTGGGCAGGGACCTCGTTCCCGATTGCGTGCTGGCCAGCTTCACACCAGATGGGGCAGGAGCGGTGAACATAACGGTTAGCTCGCTTTTGGATTGGAGGAAAGTCAGGCCAACGGTTTCAGCGCCGACCCGGATGTTTCTGATTTCGGCGCGATCCCAGTTCGCGGGCAGGTGCGGATTCACGGTGATGGTTTTGGTCTGCGCATCGATGTCGAGGCCGAAGAGGCCGCGCAGCGTGGGAGTGACAACCATGGCGCTCGACCATAACTGGTGGCTGGTGCTGCGGCCGAAAGGAACGAAAAAATCGCCGGAGAGGAGCTCGGTATCGGCGCCGAGGTCCTGCGCCCAGGTGAGATTGGCGTTCGCCTTGAGCATCTGATAGCCGGCGAGAGGCTGGCCGCCGCGGTATTCGGCCAGCGCGGCCCAGCCGGTGAAGAGTGGCCACACGGAACCCTGGTGGTAGCTCATGCCGTCGTAGATCTTCTCTTCGTTCGAAACGTCCCGGAGGCCCCAGTCGGTGTTGAGGGTGTGGGCGGCGAACTGCTGGAGGCAGCCATCGGGATTGGCGAGATAGGCGGAGTTGTTGGTGATGGAAGGGCTGCTCCACCAGGCCAGAGCGGGATAGACCGTGGTGGTGCGGTCGAGGGAGCCGTTGGGATTGCGGCCGAAGGCATAGCAGCCTTTTTCCTGGTCGTAGAACTGGGCGTCAATGGTTTTCTTGATGGTCTCGGATCGGAGTTGTGCCGCTGCCGCCGCGTCTTTATTGCCTAGGAGTTCTTCGAGGTGGGCCATAGCGGCGGAGGCCTGCTGGTCGAGGAGGGCGAGATAGATTTCCTGGTGCGGCATGCCGCCCGGCCAGCTCTCCACCCAGCCTGTGCCCTGGGTGTTGTCATAGATGCTGTTGCCGCCCTGATCAGGGCCGGGAGCGTGGCTGGTTTCAAAGGTCCATGCTTTCTCAATGGCGTCGCGATGCTCGGTGAGGAAAGCGGTATCGCCGCTGGCGCGGACGTAATCGAGCGTGGCGAGGAGAAAGAGCGGAGTAGAGTCGGCCGCGGCGTACATGTAGGGGAATTGCTGCCAGTCGATGGCCGCGGCGGTCTGCGAAAACTCGTGCATGATTTTGCCGTCGGCGCGCTGGCGGCGGATCAGGAATTCAAGTTCGGATTTGGATAGCGCGAAGTCGCCGTAGCCGTTGACGGCGTAGAGGGTGTAGAGCGCGTCGCGGCCGAAGAACCAGCCGAATCCCGGGCGGGCGGAGTCGCCGGAGGCGTAGTAGCCGGCCACGAGGGCGGTTTCTTCCGGGGTTGAAGGCGCGCCGGGCGGGGAGCTTTGGCCCTGAATGGTTTTGGTCTTGAGCTGCTCGATGGAGATCACAGCCCACTGGAAGGCTTCGTTGAGCGATTTGTCGGGAGTCTCGATGGAGACGGAGCTGGCGAGGAGTTTTTTGTAGGTCTCGGAGTGGGTTTGATACAGGCCGGGAATGGCGGCGTTCAGCTTCTCGAGGGCGGTGCCGAGGCTGGCTGAATTGGCCGCGGCGTGGTCGGTGTCGATGGCCATGAGCAGGGGATAGAGGCGGCCGCGGTCGTGGGCGGGGTCGATGTGGAGGTTGAGTTCGACGGGATAAACCTGGGGGCGCTCCTGGTAGGGGGCGAGGATGCCGGGGCGCGCCCCGGGGATGGTCACCGCTGCGGCGAAGTCGGGGTAGTCGGAATGGAGCACGTAAAAGCCACCCGCTTTATCGACGGCATTGGGAGGCGGCGCGACCCATTCGACACCGGGCACGCCTTCATTGCGCTCCGGCCACATCCAGCGCAACTCGGGGGTGAAACGGAAAGTGAACTCGGTGGGATGAAGGCAGTCGAATTGAAACAGGACGACGGGGCCGGTGCCAGGAGGAGCGTCTGCGGGCGAGAACATGATCTGGCGGACGGTAAAGGCGATGTGGGAGTAGGTGATGATGGTGCGGTCGGGCCGGACTTCGATTGCGGCCGATTGCTGGTTGACGTCGATGGGCACGGAGTAGTCCTCGACGTCGGCCTCAATGGTGAGATGGCTGAGCACTTTTGCGGGCAGGATCCAGGACTCGAATGTGCCGTCCTGCTGGCCGACCAGCACGCCGCGCTCGCCGGCGACGGTGAAGGGCTTCAGGGCCTCGGTGTGGGCCTGGATGACAGGCCCCGCGGTGTCGAACGGAATCGATGGAAGCGCGGTGAAGGACGGGTTGGAAACCTGGGCGTGACTCGAGCAAACGGCGGCAGGGAGCAGGGCCAGAACCGCGCTGAGGGTGAGGATTCGGCTGCGCATGGGTCGTCCTTTGACAGCGGCTCAAAACCAACAGTCTACGGCATGGGAGAACAATGTGGACAACCGAGGGTGGTGAAGGAGAATGCGTCAGAACGAAAAGGCCGCGGCTTGGAGCCGCGGCCTTTCGGAAAACCTTCCAGTCGATTTAGAAGGAGAGGTGCAAGGAAAGTTCAGTATTGCGGTTGCCGTTCTTGTAGGCCAGGACGTCGGTGTAGCTGGAGACGTCGTTGGTGCCGCTGAGGTTCAAGTAGGTGTTGGCATGGTTAAGGAAGTTAATAAATTCGGCTTTGAACTGGATGGCGTACCGCTCGCGGATCTTGAAGTCTTTCATGACCCCGAAGTTGTTGTGCCATGAGCCCGGTCCGCGGAATGCGTTGCGGCCGGTCATGCCGGTAACGAAGCGGCAGTTGGAATTGTTGAGGCCTCCGCAGATGGGAGTGTCACTGCCGGCGGCGTAATCCGCGGGGTCAGCCAGGTCTCCACCATAGTACGAGTTGATGTAGGGGTTGAGCTGCTCGTTGTAGTTCTGGAGCATCACCACGCCGTTGTCATCGAAGTATTGCGGCATCGACAAGTAGGAATAGGTGTTGGGCCCGACGGTCGAGCTGATATCGGTCATGTTGCGGATGCGCTGCTTGGGCTGTGCATTGACGAAGCTGGCGCGGGGACAAACGGTTACCGCAAACCAGCAGTCGAAAACGGAGTACGGAGTGCCGGTCTGGGCGTCAAATGTGGTGGCCAGGGTCCAGTTGTCAACGAGCATCCTGGCGGCGCCGGAGAGGTTCTTGCCGAAGGGCACGTTCCAGATAATGGCAGTCGCCACACGGTGCTTCTGATCGAAGTCCGAGGTTCCGCGATCCAGGCCCTTGTTGAAGGGATCGAGGTAGCCGAGGTTGTCGTTGTTGGAATAGCCATCGGTAAATGTGGAGCTGGTGTTGTCGATGGAGTGGGAGTAAGTGTAGTCAGCGCGAATGGTCAGGCCGGTGCGGAGGAGGTTGGAGCTGCGAAGTTCACCCGTTACGCCGTTGTAATAGCTGTCGCCGTCTGCTCCGCGGAAGTTGATGTTGGAGTATTGCAGGTTGAGGCGATTGGACAGATAGGTATCGGGGTTCGAGTCGCCCAGGTAATTCACGCCTGAAAACGACCTGTTGATGTTGGCGATGGAGTAATTGTGGATGCCGCGTGTACCTACATAGGCCACGCTTGCGGTGGTGTCAGCGAACTGGCGCTCGACGGACAAGCTGTAGTTCGAAGCGTAAGCCGGCTGGATATGCGGGTCGACGGCACGCAGGGTGACGTTGGGCAGCATCTTGGTTCCGGTATCGGTGCCGAACTGGGCGAAGTTGTTGGAGCTGATCGGAATGTTCTTCTTGTTGTTATCGGCGGGAGTGAAGGAGAGCACGGCGTAGTTGGGCGGATTCTGAATCACGTTGAAGGTGACGTTGTTGAAGTTGCGCTCGTAGCTGATGCCGTAGCCGCCGCGGATGCTGGTCTTGCCGTTGCCGACTGGATCCCAGGCAAAGCCGATCTTGGGAGCGAAATCCTTCAGGTTCAGGTTCCAAAGCCGGCCGTTGGGCGAGGTTTCACGGGTCATCAATTGCCCATTGCGGATCTGGTCGAATTGGTTTGACCCCGACCCGAAGAAGAAGTTGGAGTCATAGCCGGGTTTCTGCGAGTGCTGGGGTCCGTAAACCTCCCAGCGCAGGCCATAGTTCAGGGTGAACTTGGGTGTGACTTTGTACGTGTCGGCAGCGTAGGCGGCGCCGTCCTGGTAACGGTTGGACCGCGAGAAGTTGGGCGAGGCGACTGGCAGGTCGATCGTGCACGCGGGAGTCTGCTGGTAGGTGCCTGTAGACTTATCGATCACACATGGATACTTTTGCTGGGGATTGACCGCGACCTGGAGGAAACCGAGCCCGCCGCTTACGAAGTTCACAAGAGCATTGGTGTGGCCGCTCTGCACGAGAGCGTCGACCGCATTTTCATAGGCGCCGAACATGCGGTTGTCCTTGATGAACAGGAAGATGCCGCCGAAGGCGAGTTGATGCCTGCCCTTGGTCCAGGCAAGATCTTCGCCGACCTGGATAAAGTTCTGCGGTCCACCGAAGGGTATGGCATTACCTGGAGTGAGCTGCGAATAACCGGGGAAATTGATATAGCCACCGCCCATGGACTGCGCGGTCAGGCTGTTGACGTAGAGGGTGGGGCTGACCGGCGTCTGCGCCAGCGGCTGGGCGTTGTTGAACCGGGTGGCGAGAACCTTGGTTGCGGAGGCGAGCGTCGGCGTGAAGGCCTTGGTAAGAGAGATCGCGAGGTTGTGGTTGTACTGGGTCTGCTCCGTGTCGTACCCCTCATAGGGGCTGTAGTTGATGTAGCCGGGAGGATTGAGAGAGGACTGCTGTATATAGCGGACAAACATGGAGGTGGTGTCGTTGATCGTCCAGTCGGCGCGATTGAAGGTGATCCACTGGTCGACCGGTGCGCCGCCACCCGAATCCTGAGGCGCCTGATAAATGGCTTCACCGAAGAGCGGAGTGTTGAGGATATCGGGATGGGTGGGGAGAAGCTTCGAGATGTCCTTGCTGAATACGGACTGGACCTGGGGGGAGCCGCCGGTGTAGGTAGCGCCGTTGATGGGATGGGCCAGCTTGCCGTAGGTGTTGAAGAAGTCCTGCATGTTCGAGGCCGACATGGCCAGCAACTCCGGAGTGGGCACGATCGCGACTTCATTCTGGTAGCCGCGAATTCGGGTCCATTCGGTTGAAGAGAAGAAGAAGAGCTTGTCGCGTTTAATGGGGCCGCCGACGGAATAGCCGAACTGGTTATGGGTATAGCGCGGCTTGGCGGGGACTTCAGGCTCCATGGCGTGGATGTAGTTGTTGTTGTAACCCGCCGATGCCAGGGTCGAGATGCGGTTGAACTCATAGACCGAACCATGGAAGCCATTGGTGCCGGACTTGGTGGAGACGTTCACAGCGCCCGACCCGCGGCCGTATTCGGCGCCGGAGTTGGACGTAACTATGCGGATCTCGGAAGTCGCATCCATGGGAACTGTCTGGCCGACGCCGACCGCGTACAGGTCGGTGTTCTCGGCGCCGTCGAGGAGGATGTCGACTGAGGTCGAGCGCGCGCCGGAGATATTGAACCCAACACCGCGAACCGTCGCGGTGGGATCGGCCGAAAGGCTGCCGGAGTAGGCCACCAGGTTATAAGGGTTGCGGTCGAGGGTGGGCAGCGATTGAATCTGTTCGGTATCGATGACGGCGGAGATTTCCGGCTTTTCCAGCTGCACGCTGGAAAAGTCATCGGCCGCCACGACCACTTCAGTCTTTCCGCCGGCCACGGCGAGCTTGGCGCTCACCGCGTTTTGCGATCCCACAGAGACTGTGACAGCCTGGGTCGCAGTCTCGAAGCCGGGGCCGGAGATAGAGACCGTATATTTTCCTGGCACGAGCTGGGAAACCGAATAACCGCCGTTGGATCCGGTTTCCGAGGTCCGGACGGCGCCGTTTTCGACGTTGGTCACCGTGACCTGGGCCCTTGGAACCACGGCGCCGCTGGCATCGGTGACGACGCCGGAAATCGAGCCGAGGTCGGCCTGGGCATGGGCGGCGGGCGGGGCGACCAGGTTGAAAGTCGCCAGGCCGAAAATGGCGGCGGCGGCCAGCAGCAGGGCTCCGAGATGATTCTTTAGGGTCATATGCGTCACTTTCCTTCTCCGAAAGATGAATGTTCATGGAAGATGCGGAGGGTATACGACCTCGACCGACCTGGAAAGGCTGGAGAGGTGGCGTACCGAACATCTGGTATGAAAATCTTGGGTTGCCTGAGTAGATGCATGTCTGGGACCAAAATAGATACAGGCCTTAGGTCTTGTGACGCTGATCACATTAAGGCTTTCCGAATGAATGACTTGGACCGCCGATGACCGGTAGACCGCAGTTGCCGCGGGGTTGGCAGGGGTGATCTCTTAAATGCTCTAAGCCTCACAAAACATGCCGGAAATGCCGACAGGGTCCTCTAGAGAAGGTCGCGGTCAAATGGAGATGAACCGGAGGCAGATTTGTCTGGGGTGTTGGCCGGTTGAGCTCGCAAAATGGAAACGTTTCCCCCCGTTTTTCATAAAAGGAATGCCATTTATTCCAATTGTCATATTCATGTATGGAAAACGGGCAGAAGGAATGACCCCGGCCGACACAACGGCGATGACAGGGTGGGCACGATTCACGCAAAACGACCCGTTTTGGGTGACTTAGCTAATTCTGTTCACGATCGCGCGTTTGGCACGCTACCTGCAACGAGTTGAAACGAAGCTAAGTGCGTTGTCTCTGCCCTGCTGCTTCTCTTAAGGTACCCCACACCTTAAATTTCGAACGATTCGATTCTCCAAGGAGGTGGCTTCAGATGCCACAGTTCCCTATGCATTCTCACCGTGCGCGGTCGGCGATGTTTTCTAAAGCAAAAGTATCAATCGGCATACAGAACGTGATCCCGATGTTGTTGGCGATCGTTCTCGTGTTCGTCGGGGCCACGGCAGTCTGGGGTCAGGCGACGGGCGGCGACATCGTGGGCACCGTAGCCGACAAGAGCGGGGCCGCCATTCCGGGAGCGGACCTCAGTGTGAAGAACACTGAAACCGGTGTGATCGTAGCCGTCAAGGCTACCGGTCAGGGCGATTTCCACATCTCCAATCTACCCCCCGGAATGTACGACATCACCGCGTCGGCCCCGGGGTTTTCCTCCTTCGTTTTGAAGGGTTTTGAAGTGAAGTTGAATAACACCGCCACAGCGACCCTCACGCTGCCGGTTGGGACGACGGCGACAAGCGTGGAAGTGTCGGTCGAAGCCGCGGCGGTAATCGACACCACGACGGTTCAATTGCAGAGCTCGTTCGAGACCGAAGAGCTGAAGAACTTCCCCACGGCCTCGGTCGGCAACGGAGTTCTGAATCTGTCGCTGCTGGTGCCGGGCGTGGCTTCGAGCGGCGCAATTGGGGCGGGCACGGGTCCTTCGGTTGGCGGCCAGCGGCCGCGCGCGGACAACTACCAGATCGAGGGTATCGACAACAACAACAAAACGGTGACCGGACCGCTGGTGTACACCCCCAACGATGCGGTGGGTGAGTTCACCGTGGTAACTAACCAGTTTTCCCCGGAGTTCGGCCACTCAGCGGGCGGGCAGTTCAATACGGTTGTGCTCAGCGGAACCAACAAGCTTCATGGCGAGGCTTATGAGTTCTTCCAGAACCGCAATCTGAACGCCGTCAATGCGATTGAGGGCGGCAAGGTTCCGAACCCGCGCTACGACTTCAACCGCTATGGCGGGCAGGTGGGCGGCCCGATCAAGAAGGACAAGCTCTTCTACTTCGGCAACTTCGAGCGGCAGACGACCGGACAGAGCGGCTCCTACTTCCTGTGCACGCCTACGGCGGCGGGCATATCGCAGTTGGGCAGCATTCCGAACCTCAACGCAAACAACGTGGGAGAATTCAGCAAGTACACGCTGGTTTCGCCTTCGCAGGTGGACGCGTCGGCGGACAACGCCTGCTTCAACCAGGCCAGCGGCCCGCAGACGATGACGGTGTTTGACGGGGCCAACTACGACCCGAACCTTGGTGGGATTGGCGGATTCGGATCCGGAACTGCCTACGACATTCCGCTGGGCAACTACAACGTGCAGGCTCCGAATTTCGTGAATTTCGACGTGCTGACGCTCAGCGGCGACTGGACGATTTCGCAGAAGGACACGTTCCGCGGCCGTTACATCTACAACAAGTACACAGGCATCGACACGGCGGCATCCCTGCCGTCGTTTTACCAGCCGCTTCCACAGCGTTTCTACCTTATGGCGCTGAGCGAATACCACAACTTCACGCCTAACCTGATCAACGAAGCACGTATTGGCTACAATCGCTTCTCGCAGTTCTATGTTTCGGGGAACTACAGCTTTCCGGGTCTGGATTCGTTCCCGAACCTGTGGCTGTACGACCTCGGCTTCCTCGACATCGGGCCGGATGGCAATGCTCCTCAAACCACGGTGCAGAACCTCTACCAGTTCACCGACAACATCGGTTGGGTGAGGGGCAAGCACAGTTTCAAGTTCGGATTTGACGGCCGGAAATTCATCTCGCCGCAGAGTTTCACGCAGCGCGTGCGAGGCGACTACGAATGGAACTTCACCACCGAATATTTCCACGACGTGGCGCCCACGGCGTTTGGCGAACGGTCGACCGGAAACTTCTTTTACTATGGCGACCAGACGGCTTTCTACGGCTATGTCAATGACGTATGGCGCGCGACCGAGAAGCTGAGCGTGAATTATGGACTGCGCTACGAGTTCACGTCGGTTCCCGTTGGCCAGCGCAGCCAGAATCTGAATGCCGCCGCGAGCGTGCCAGGTGTGATCACGTTTGGCGTGCCGCAGCCGCAGTACAAGAACTTCCTGCCCCGCTTCGGCATCAACTACGCAGCGAACCCGGAGACATCGATCCGGGCCGGATTCGGCATGGCGACGGATGTGCTTTATGACAACCTGGGAATCCTTTCGTTCCCGCCCCAGTATTCGTCGACCAACGATGTGGGCAGCGGAACCAGTCCAAACCCGGGCGATCCGAACTTCCTGACCAACGGCGGACTACCCAAGGGCACGGGCACTCTCGCGACATTCGATACCATTGCGGATCAGCAGGCCGCCACATCGGCGTACGTCCCCGACCAGAAACTGCCTTACGCGGAAACCTGGACGCTGGGCGTGCAGCACGTGTTCGCCAAGGACTACACGGCCGAGATCCGCTATGTGGGAACGCGCGGCATTCACCTGCCCACCCAGAACCAATACAATGTGCAGACGAAGACGGATGCCACACACTACCTGCCGACGTATATCAGCAGTTCGCCGTCGGATGCAGAACTGGCCGGCCTGCCGAACACGCTGTCGTCGATCAAGGCCCGCTCGGCGCGTGTGCCGTCCTTCGTAACCAACGGCGCGAACTTCACGGGCAAGCTCACCTCCTTCCAGCCTTATTCGGAATCGAATTACAACGGGATGGCGGCCAGCCTGACGCGTCGGTTCACCCATGGATTCCTGATGGACTTTGCCTACACCTACAGCCGGACCATGGATGACGCGACCGCCGATGTGTTCTCGACGGTGCTGACGCCGCGGCGTCCGCAGGACTCGCGGAATGTGAAGGCGGACTACAGCCGTTCGGCGCTCGACCACACCAACCGGCTCACAATGGCGGCCGTCTACGATGTACCGTTCTTCAAGCAATCCGGGTGGATGATGAAGAACATCGTGGGCAACTGGGAGATCGCGCCAATTTACACCTACGAGTCGGCGGAGTACTTCACGGTGCTTTCGGGGGTCAACTCGAACCTGAATGGCGATTCAACGGCAATCGACCGCACGGTCTACAACCCGAGCGGTAAATTCGGAACAGGGAGCGGAGTTACGGCACTGTACGATTCGGGCCGCGCAAGCCTGTGCGCTGCGCCGGCCACGACCTGCAGCGCCAACCTGGTGGCCTACCAGGCGAACAATCCGAATGCGCGGTACATCGTTGCCGGTTCCGGCGCGATGCCGACTTCGCAACGCAACACGCAGCCGATCAATTCCATCAATAACTTCGATGCCACGGCCATCAAGCGGTTCAACTTCACCGAGCGGTATGCGCTGGAATTCCAAGCGCAGGCGTTCAATGTGTTCAACCACGCCCAGTACCTTCCCGGCACGGTGGACAACATCAACTCGCCGGGTTACACGTCTCAAATCTCGTTCCAGACCGCTTCGAATGCGGGCTTTAACCAGCCTGGGAAGTTCTTCGCCGCCAATGCGCGTACGATGCAGCTGGCGTTGAAGTTCTCGTTCTAACTAAGTGCTGAACTAGCAGGAAACAGACGAAACGCCCCGGCCATGTGCCGGGGCGTTTTTATGCGTAGTCGACAACGGATGCTCCGGGCCTCGCAATCGAAACCTTGGACTTCATCCATTCCTTATAAATACTCAGAACCCCACTCTGAGAGCGCTCAGGAGGACAACTGGGCTTCTGAACACGTCTCCGGGACAGGAGATGGGATCTTCATGAAGTCGAGGGCGCGGATCAGGTAGTCCTTCAGATCGCGGCGGTGGACGACGGCGTCGAGGAAGCCTTTTTCGAGCAGGAACTCGGATCGCTGGAAGCCTTCGGGGAGTTTCTGGCGGATGGTTTGCTCGATCACACGCGGCCCGGCAAAGCCGATGAGGGCGCCCGGTTCGGCGATATTGAGGTCGCCGAGCATGGCGAAGCTGGCCGTGACCCCGCCGGTGGTGGGATCGGTAAGGACGCAGATGTAAGGGACGCGCGCGTCGTCGAGCTGGGCGAGCGCGGTGGAGATCTTGGCCATCTGCATGAGGCTCACGACGCCTTCCATCATGCGCGCTCCGCCGGAAGCGGCGACGATGATGAGAGGTTTGCGTCCCAGCCGCGCGCGATCGACGGCGCGGGCAATCGTCTCGCCCACGACCGCCCCCATCGAGCCGCCGATGAACGCGTACTCCATGGCGCTGAGAACGACATCGTGGGGCCCGAGTTGCCCGAACGCGTTGAGGATGGCATCATCGAGGCCGGTTTCTTCCTGAGCTTTGCGCAGGCGCTGCTTGTAAGGCTTGACGTCGTGGAAGTTGAGCGGATCTGTAGAGCGGAGTCCGCGGTCGACCAGTTCATAGCCCGGCTCGAGAAGCAATTCGATGCGCCGCGAAGCACTCACCTTGAAATGATGCTGGCACTTGGGGCAGACGTTCAGATTGGCTTCGAGATCGGGCTTGTAGATGGGCTGGCGGCAGCCGAGGCATTTGACCCACAAGCCCTCGGTGCGCACGCGGCGCTCGCCGTCCGCCGGCTCGGTGGTGGTGGCCGCGGACTCGTATTCTCCGTTTTCGCGCTTGAACCAGGACATAGGACCACCGCTATTGTAAATGGGGGACGCCGGGAAGAGCTGCCAGTTCTCAGCTCTCAGTTGTCTGTGGTTCGGTCTGAGGACCGGGAATGTTCTTTTCGCTTGAATTCCTCAGAGACCCGGGAACCGCCGGAGAGCACCAACGCCTGGGTCGCTGACACCTGAGGACGGACAATTGATTTCAGTATTCGATGCCGCGCTGCGCCAGGATGCCTTTTTGATAGGCGTGTTTGACTTCGCGCATCTCGGTTACGGTGTCGGCGAGCTCAACCAGGGAGGGATGGGCGTTGCGGCCGGTCAGGATCACGTGCACCATCTCGGGGCGGTTTCGGAGCGTCTCGGCGACCACGGCCGGATCAAGCATGCCGTAACCGATCGCGTAATTGATTTCGTCGAGGATGACCATGTCCCAATCGCCGGAGTCGATGGCGGATTTAGCTTCAGCCCAGGCGGCTTCCACCAGGCGGACGTCTTCGGGGTCGGTCTCGGCGCCTCCCACCTTCACAAATCCGCGGCCCATCTGCTTGAGAACAAAGTTCTGGCCGAAGGCCTGCGCGGCATCGAGTTCGCCGTAATGCCACGAGCCCTTGAGAAACTGGAGCATCAGCACACGCATGCCGTTGCCTACGGCCCGCAGGGCGGTGCCCATGGCGGCGGTGGTTTTGCCCTTGCCGGGGCCGGTGTTGATGAGGAGAAGACCTTTGCGCATGACAGTGAACAGTGGACACTGAACGGTGAACCGGTGGAGCCTCGCGCCCTGCAGCATTTGAAGGAAAACTTATCGTAAGCCAGGAAGAGTTCACAGTCGGGAACTAATCACGGTCCACTGTTCACTGTAATTCAGTGTCCGGTGTGGTAGGGATGTCCAGCCAGAATTGTACATGCGCGGTAGAGCTGCTCGGCGAGGACGAGACGGGCGAGCGAGTGAGCCAGGGTCATCTGTCCGAGCGAGATGAGCAACCGGGCCTTCGCCCGGGCGTCGTCGGACCATCCATCGGCGGGTCCGATGGCGAAAACGATATGGCGGGTTCCCTGGTCGCGGCGCGCGCCGATCCAGGACGCGAACGCGTCGGAGTTCATCTGCTTTCCGCGGCTATCAAGCAAAACCGGGACGACAGCCCCGCGACTCTGTTTGCGGTCGAGCCACTCCACGAAGTCCTTTTCGGTGCGGAAGGATGCAGAATCGCAGGGCACGAAGGCAGAGGTGCGTTCGAGATAGAGCTTGGTCAACCCGTTGAACTCATCGCCGGCGTTCGAGCGGGTCCCGATGTGGGCGAGGGTGAACTGCATGCTGTCGAGAATAACGGGGTCGGGGGAATCCAAAACAGAAATGAATCCATTTTCGGAATATTGGGCCGGGTTTATCCAGAATTCCATAACAACCGGGGGTAGAATGTAAACTATTTTTGACAAATTAAGTCATTTGTTTTCATATAGTTAAATTCAAGATGCTTTGTCGCGCCTACATTGGCGATTCTCATGCAAACAAATTACTTCGAGACCTAACCCTCGCGCCTTCCCTGGGGGTACTGAAACCGGTCGGGCTCGCAAGGGCAGAGTTACACATCGATCTACGTCCTTCCATTCATTAGATCCGGTTTTGGCTTGAGATCCGGTTTTGGCTTGATCGAAACTCCTGATTCGGCGTCGTGCGTGCGATTGGGCCCCGCGAGGCCCTAAAACGGTTGAAAACGGAACGAATCTCTTCCCCAAACAGGCGGTCCGTTCCGCATTCCTTTTGGAGGAATCTCATGCGAAAGTTCAGGTTCCAGAGTGCGTTGCTGATGGCGGTTGTGGCGGGCGTCGCCGTGGGTTTCGCCCCGCCGGTGTTGCAGCGGGCGGCCTATTGCCAGGAGACAACGGGTGGCGTGCAAGGCACGGTAAAAGATCCATCCGGTGCCGTGGTGCCCAAAGCCAAGGTCGTGATCACCAGCACTTCGCTGGTTGGCAGCAAGGAACTTGTGACGGATTCGAGCGGCTCCTACCGGTTCTCGAACCTTCCTCCCGGCAGTTACACGATCACGGTGACCGCCCAGGGATTCAAGACTCAGAAGCGGGAAGGGCTCAACGTTGAAATGGGCCGCCAGCCGACGGTCGATATCCCCCTGCAGATTGGTGCGGAGTCGACTACGGTCGAGGTGAACACAGAAGCGCCGGTGATCGATACCACCTCGACGGAGAACCTGACGAACATCTCCAGCGAAACCCTGCAGAACATTCCCACCGGGATCACCTACCAGTCGGTGATTCAGTACGCGCCCATGGCACGTAATGAGCCTCTGGCAGGTCTCTCTGTGAACGGGACCGGCACCGGCGGCACGGGCGGATCGATGCCCGGCAGCAGCGGCAACGGCCTGGGCTTCGGCTATTCGATTGGCGGCGCGGCGGATTCGGAGAGCAGCTACCTGATCGAGGGTCAGGACACAGAGAACATCTCCGGCGGCTATTCGAAAGCCAACGTTCCCATGGACTTCATCCAGGAAGTGCAGATGAAGACGTCGGGAATCGAAGCCCAGTACGGCGGGGCACTGGGCGGCGTGGTCAACGTGGTCATGAAGAAGGGCAGCAACGAGTACCACGGTGAATTCTTTACGACCTACGAATCTTCGGGGACCGACGCGAATCCCGTAAACGCGTTTCTCCGCTACGATCCGCTGGACAGCGGCAATGCGGATATCGGGCAGGATCCGGCCTTCCAGCTTTACCAGGCGCAAAAAGACCATTTCCGCACGGTGCAGCCCGGGGTGACGATCGGCGGTCCGATCAAGAAGGATCGTCTCTGGTTTTTCGCCGGCTTTGCGCCCCTGTTCAACACTCGGGCGCGAACGGTTGACTTCGGTTCCCAGAACGGCAATGCCGGCAACCAGTACTTCACCCAGGACAGACAGACGTATTTCTTGTCGGGCCGTCTTGACTATGCGGCGACCAGCAAGATCCGGCTCTTTGGTTCCTGGCTGTATCAATACGCGCGGGAAACCGGCGACAGTCTGCCCACCGGCGATCCGATTATCCAGACATCGGATTATCTGAACACTTCGATTTTCAGCCCCCTGTCCAATTTTTCCCATGGCCTTGGCTGGTCTGCGCCCAACGGCACCTATAACTTTGGCGCCGACATCAGCCTGTCGCAGAACATCGTATCCACGACGCGCTACGGTTATTTCTTTGAGAACTACCATGACTTTGGCTGGCCAACGACCGCTCCGAACATTGTGTGGAGAACCAATGGCGTGGGCGCGCTCGATAATAACGGCCAACCGCTGCCCGCGGACCTGCAGCAGCCCTCCGGCAGTTCCACAACGCCCTACAACAGCACCTACACGCTGTTCAACGCCGACAAGCATTACCAGTTCAACGAGGATGTGGCGCTCTTCAAGGGCGGCTGGTGGGGCACGCACGCGTTCAAGTTCGGCTATCAGCTCAATCACCTGGTCAACGTGATCGATCAGAACGGCAACGTGCCCTATGCCTTCATGAATGTGGGTGCGGGGCAAAACCATTCCGCGCTCACCCAAACGGCCGGGACCAACTGCGATACCCTTTCGGCGGCTTGGGGCGTCTGCGCTGGACAGTATGGGTATCTCACTGTTCAGGACTTTTCAACCATTCTGACAACCCCCGCGGCGGACTGGAACCATGCGCTGTATGCGCAGGATTCGTGGACGATAGGCCATGGTCTGACTCTCTCGCTCGGGATTCGGATCGAGAAGGAGACTCTCCCCGCGCCGGGAGGAATCAAGGTCAGTTCGATCGACTTCCCCTGGTCGGACAAGATCGAGCCTCGCCTGGGAGCGGCCTGGGATCCGACCCACAAGGGCACGATGAAGATCTTCGGCAGCTACGGCGTGACCAACGACGTGATGAAACTGCTGCTGGCCCAGACCTCGTGGGGCGCGCAAGCGTACGAGCAGTGCAGCTACGCATTGGGTCCAGACAGCAATGGGGGATTCAGTACTTCTGATCTCGACCTCGTGTTCAAGAACGGCCGCGCTTGCCCGAACGGTCCTGCAACCACCCAGGCGAACTTCGCCAGCGGCAATGTTCCTCAGTCGCTGACCGATGCCGCCACCGGTGTTTCGCTGATCGAGAACATCAATCTGCGCCCCTGGGAGCCGGTCGCTCCGGGAGTCAAGCCGTACCGGCAGCATGAATATGTGGCTGGCTGGGACTACGAGATCAAGCCGGGCTGGGCGTTTGAAGCCCGCTATGACCGCCGACGCCTCGATCACGTAATCGAGGATGCCTCGCTCTCGGATATCGCCTGGGGCGAGACGTACACCATTGTGAATCCGGGCGAGGGCGTGAATAAGACCGTCGACGGGTATGCCAGCTACCTGGCTTCACTTGGCCAGGCATTCGGCGTCCCGGGCTGGGCGTTCAACGACACGACCGATTACGGTCCGGGCGTGGAATTCGGCACCTGCCCGTCGTGCCCGAACAACCCCAAGGCCATCCGCAACTATGACGGAGTGGAACTGCGGTTGACGATGAACGCGAAGAGGGGCCTGTCGGGCATGTTCAGCTACACCTGGAGCAGCCTGTGGGGCAACTATACCGGCCTGACGACCACCGACCAGACCGATGGCGGCAACACCGGACGAAACTCGCCCGACACGACGCGCGCGTTTGACGAACCGTTCTACTATTTCGGGGCCAATGGCAAGTCGAACGACGGGCCTTTGCCCACCGATCGGCCCAACGTGCTCAAGGGCTACGTGTATTACCAGAAGCCGTGGAAGCACATGTCCACGACGTTCGGGTTATTCCAGACGGGGTACCAGGGCAGCCCGATGAGTTCCTTCCTTGACCTGACCACGATGTTCGGCCCGTCGGTTTCGGAAGCCACCTACGTCTACGGTCGCGGCAAGTGGGTGAACATGTCCACCGACGCCGTCGGGAACATCACGCTTGGTAATCCCTACACCCGGCGCACGCCGTGGTACACCCAGTCGGATGTGAACGTTGCCCATGAGATCAAGATTGCCGAACACTCGGCGCTGACCGTTGAAGCCACCGCATTGAACGCGCTCAACCAGCATTCCGTCACCGCGTTCTACGGAGGCATGAACTCACTCAACTTTGCCACGCCGCTGTACCCCGGGGTTGACAGCAGCGGCACCCCCATCAACCTGGCTTCCGGGGCCCTGCTGTACCAGACACTCGAGTCGGGATACAACGTGCAGCAGTGGATCAATGGAAACGGCGGACAAGTTCCGGCCGTGTTCAAGAATTCACAGTATGGCCAGCCAGCTCTTTACCAGAACGGACGAAGCTTACGACTGGGAGTACGGTACAGGTTCTGAATTCCATTGAAGCTGACCGGAAACAGAGAGGGCGCCATCCGGCGCCCTTTCTTGTTCTCGCAAAGACCGGGCTTGCCGATGGTGCGAAGCAGGTTGTAACAGGGAATTCATCTTCGAACTGGTTCCGGTTCCCGACGGCCTCTGTTATCTTCGGTCGCAACCGCTGAATCGAATCCCCGATCCGACAAAGGTGAAAACGATGGCATGCGATCCGGAAGAACTCCGTCATGTTCCGCTGTTTGAACTCCTCGATGACGAGCAAACGCAGATCCTCGCCGCAAAGGTGGAGATAAGGAAATTTGCGGCGCGCCAGCGCATTTTCAAAGAGGATGAACCCGCTGGTCACGGCTACGTTGTAATGTCAGGATCGGTGCGCGTGATCACAACCGACGAGGACAAGCAGGAAGTCGTGGTGGACGAGCCAGGTCATGGCGACTTCTTCGGTTTCGCTTCGATGATTCAGAACACGAACCACCTGACGTCGGCGATGGCGATGGAAGAAACCGTGTGTCTCGAAGTGGGTCGGGACGATATCGAGCAACTGCTCACGCGATCACCGGAGGCAGGCATGGCCATGCTCACCATGCAGGCGCGCCAGTTTCATTCCGCGCAGAAGCTGGTGCAGGCTCGCGCCAACCGCAATCCCAATGAGGTGATCGAGGAGAAGACGACCTACGGAGAGCACATTGCCGACGCGGTAGCGCGCTTTGGCGGCTCGTGGACCTTCATTATCATTTTCGGAATCGTGCTCGTCGTGTACTCGGCCGTGAACGTGGTTTTAGGAAACAAGGCGTGGGACCCCTACCCGTTCATCCTGCTCAACCTGTTTCTTTCCATGCTGGCATCGGTGCAGGCGCCGGTCATCATGATGAGCCAGAATCGCCAGGACGCGAAGGACCGGCTGCGCAGCGAGTTGGACTTCGATGTAAACCGCCGGGCCGAAGCGGAGATTCAGTCTATTTCGCACAAGCTGAACCTGATGACCGACAAGATCGACGATCTGGAGGAAGCGCTGCGGAAGTCGGGCGCGGCGGTGCCGGCTCGCGTCGGCCTCGTGGAGGGCGCAGATGAGGCGAGCGCGTAGCTAAGCGCAAGGCTAGCTGCCAAACGGGTCAGGACACGGCGCGTCTACAAGATCAACCGTGCATCGGAGCGCGTATCGAGCCGGATCTTGGCGGAGCGACCCGTGGATCGCATTTCCGCGATCTCTTCCTGAAAGACCGATTGGAGGTTGAGCAGGGTGCTGGTCGGGGTTTCGCCGGTGAATTCAGCGAACTCATGGACCATGTGCATGTGGTCGTGATAGCCAAAACGGTGCGCAACGTCGGTCCATGTGCGTTCCGGGGAGCGGGCCATCCGGTCCAGCGTGGCTTCAAATCATGCGATGCGCGCAAACAACTTGGGACTCATGCCCACTTGTTCCACGAATCGGCGTTGGAACTGGCGCAAGCCGAGGCCGGCGCGATTGGCCATGGCCGGAATGCGCGTGGCGCCGGCTCCGCGGAGAATGTGGTTTGCCGCCACCTCCACCCCGTCAAGAGCACCCGTGGCGAGTGCGCGGCGCAACAGGAATTGATTTGCAACCGAAGCGCGTTCCTCAAAGGATCGGCAGTCGGCCAGGCGCTGTTCGAGCCACGCGATTGCGGGACCGAGCACGGCTCGAGCTTCAAAGTCGTTGTCGGTCAGCTCATCCATGGGGAAAGAGAAGAGTCTGTGCAGGCCGCACGGCTGAAACATGACCACGAAACAATCGACCGTGCCCCGAATATGAAGCAGGCCGCGACGGCCTGTTTGCATCCCGACCAGAACCGTGTTGGGTGACTGTTTCGCCGGCCTGCCGTTGCAGTACGTGACAGTGATCCGGTCTAAAAAATTGAACTCGAGCAGGGCTGCGGCGCGGGCATGGATGGGATGCACGACCTCCGCGTCGCGGATGCGGGCATCGCGCTGTGCATAAGAGCGAACGAAGCTCTCCAACCCCGGCGCTGGCCTGAGGCGGCGAATGGTGTGGCTGGCGGCCCCGGGAACGACCATCTTTTCTTACTCCAGGGAGGATTCCCATGATACTCCGCAAAGCTCTCATGGTTGGCGCAAATCGCTGTGCGAGTTAACCAGAGGGTCAGCCGATGAGCCATGCGGCGAAGTGGCGCCATGCCGCGCTCGGACCAAGCACAAATGCACGCAGCGGGCCGGATGCGAATAACAGGATGGCCAGCGTCCATGTGAGGGGATGAATGCGCCGGGCGACCAGGTAATCGCGCACCACTGCGGAAACAAGAAACAGGGTAATCGGAATCATAATGATCGGTGCAGTGACGGAGGCGAGCGCCGGATGGTATCCGATGAAGTGCTGCAAAGGCGCGCCCATGAGCATGATGTTGGCGAACAGCATGAGGCGCTTGTGGATTTCGCGGCGGCTCCGCAAGGCGAGCGCGGCGATGGCAAGTGGGGCAAAGATCACGATATCCGTAAGAGGGAAGAGGAGTCCGTCGATGGGGTCGAGAAAGCCGGGAGTGGGATGGGGAAGGATCCTGAGATCGCCACTGAGATCGAAGCCGCGGCGCGTCAGGGAGATCGAAACCGCATAGCCCAGCGGAATCATCAGCGCGAGCAGGAAGGCGCCGGCGATGCCGAGACGCCGGTGTATGGTGACGCGCCGCGTCGCGACCAGGCCGCTCTGGATGAGGAACAGAATCTGCCACGCAAAGTAAACAATGCCGTGCGCGATGACGACCGGCGGGAGCGGGGCGCGATATGAAGACGGATGAGCCAGCGAGGGCAAGAAGCCAGCGCAGGAGACCGCAATCATTACCAGCGCCAGAATCGTGAAGTACCACCGCTCGGTACCCGTCCTTTGAGGAGTGTTGGTTGTGGTTAGAACGGATGCGGTTGCCATGGGAAGGCCTGACCTCCTCGGGGAGTGTCCTGGAGGCCGATGCTAGAGGGGATGAACCGAGGGGCGATAGTAAAAATGCGACACGCATGCCTTCCGGATCCTGCATTAACGCGACAACCTCCGAGGCAGTCTCGATGAGGATCGAGAGAGGGAGCGTGAATTAATCCCGATTCATTACCGGCTCGTCCATGAGCCGTTCAGGATTTCCTGGAAGCCTTCTTTGCGGAGCTCTCCCTGGGGGCCTTCTTCGCAGGGGCCTTTGCCGGCGCTCGTTTGGCAGCGGCCTTCTTTGCGGCTTTCTTTGCCTTGGCCGGCGCAGCCTCCATTGAGACGGGATGCCTGGTGCGCGCAGTGCGGGTTTTTTCGGCGAGAGCAGCCTTCAGCTCGGCATCGAATTCGGACGGGCTGATGGGGCGGGCCGACTTGCGCAGGCGCTCGATGTCGTAGAAAGCCCGCCGCTCGGCGAGAAAAACGTGGACCACAAAGTCGACGTAGTCGAGCAGGATCCATTCTCCCTGGCGGCGGCCCTCGACCGAGTTGGGTAACGCGCCGAACTCGCGCTTGAGGCGATGTTCGATCTCGTCGGCGATGGCGATGGCCTGGCGATCATTGGTCGCCGAGGTGACAAGAAAGAAGTCGGAAAGCCCGGAGTCGATGGGGTCGAGCTCGAGAATGCGGGTGTCTTCGCCCTTTTTGTCTTCACAGGCAGCGGCGGCGGCCTGTACGAGGATGCGGGTCTGCTGGTGGGTATGGGGTGCTGCCATTCGATCGGATAGGTCTCCGGATTCAATCGTACCAGTGGACAGTGAGCAGTGGACAGTGGTCAGTGAACGGCCTGTGAACCGCGGCTGGGCGCTGGCTAACCGTAGAGGCCATGGGCGCGGATGTAGCCGGCGACGGAAGCGGGCAAAAGGGACCGGGCCGCGGTGGGATTCTGGGCCGCGGAAGGAACCTTGCGGATCTCCGAGGCGCTGATTTCGACATCCAGACCCGGCAGCAGGTAAAACGGAGCGGTTTGGCCCGCCGGGTTGCGCACCAGATAGGAGCGCAATTCAATCCGGGTGGAAAGCGGCGAGGCATCGGCGCCAAGATTGCCGGGCTCCAGCGCCAATCCCTGGGGAAGGAATCGGGCAAGGTCATCGAGCTGCTGGCCGGGGCGTGAAGCCACGATGAGCGATGCCACGAAGGGTATTTCGGCGGCGCCCCGCCAGCGGCGCAGGCTGATGAACGAATCAGCGCCCATGAGGCAGAACAGCGAGCCGCCCGGCGGCAGGCCGGCCTGCAGGGTGGCCAGGGTTTCCAGGGTGTAGTTGGGCCGGTGGTCGGAAGTGGGAGCATCAGCGAGCGAGATTTCGAAACCGGGCTCCCCGGCAATGGCCAGCGAGGTCATAGCCACGCGGTCCGCGAAGGAGGCCATGGAGCCATGCGGCTTTAAAGGCTGGGCCCCGACCGGAACAAAGAGCACGCGGTCGAGGCGGAGGGCGTCGCGGGCGGCGCGTGCGACGGCGAGGTGGCCGAGATGGGGCGGGTCAAAACTGCCACCGAAGAAGGCGACACGGCCGCCGGTCGGGTGAGACATGCACGCCGGTGGCTGTTCGGTCATTGATTTATCGTAACGTTCGGGGCAACCGGCCCAGATACAATCGGCAGTAATGCGCTACCTGATTGCTCTCCTGGCTTTGGCCGGCGTGGTTGTTGCCACGCTGGCATTGCGGATTCACTACTCCACCGACACGCAGCCCTGCTCGATCAACGAGAAGTGGGACTGCGGCATCGTTAATCACAGCCCGTTTGCCGAAGTCGCGCACGTGCCTGTGGCGGCGATTGGCATCGCCGGATACCTCGTAATCGCGGGATTGTCGCTGGCGCGGCGGCGGTGGCCGGTTGTGGCGGCGGCCGTTCTGGGGCTCGTGTTCTCTCTCTATCTCACCCATATCGAGAAAGACGTACTGCAGGTGTGGTGCCTCTACTGCGTCACCTCGCTGGGGATCATCTCGGCAATTACGCTGGTGAGCCTGGGATGGGCGGTACTGGCCCGTGGGTCCAGGCGTGGGTCCGGGCGTCGGTCAGCTGCCGAGCGCTGGTAAACTTGATCAGTACCCATGTTCAGAAAAGCGTATGCGCGTTGGATGTACCGGTGGGAAACCCGGCTGACAACGCGGGATGAAAATCGTGTGGTTCGGCCGCTGGAGTGGGGTTTCGAGTGGATCGCGCCGTTTCTCGAGGCGCAGGGGCTCGCGAGCGCCGAACTGCGACGAGCCGAGAACGGCGATCCTGCGGTCTGCGAAGCCGCGATGACACGCATCAACGAGATTCTTGTTCGGCACAGCGACAGATTTTTTGGCTACCAGCGGCCCACCGATTTCCGGTTGGAGGAGCGGCACCCGCAGTTGTTCCCGACCAATGTGCGGCCGGAGACGATGGCCAGGGACGCAGCGCTTCGGCAGCAGGCCGAAGATGGCCAGCTTCCGCGGGCGCAGTTTTTGCGCTTCACCTCGCCCGAGCGGACGCAGTATCCCGAAAACGACCTGGTAAATGCGCGTTGGTTTCCAGCGCCGGCGCACAAGGATCCGGCACGGCCCAAGCAGGCCATCGTGGTGCTGCCGCAATGGAATGCCGACGCCTTCAGCCACAACGCGCTGTGCACCCTTTTCAATCGCATGGGCGTGTCGGCGCTGCGGCTGTCGAAGCCGTACCACGACATTCGCCGCCCCACGGAACTGGAGCGGTCCGACTACGCGGTCAGCGCCAATATCGGGCGCACGCTTTCGGCATGCCGGCAGGCGGTGGTGGACATTCGCTGCTGCGTCGACTGGCTCGAGGAACAAGGTTACGAGCACTTTGGCGTGTTGGGTACGAGCCTCGGATCGTGCTACGGGTTCCTGGCCAGCGCGCACGATGCGCGCATCCGCGTGAATGCCTTCAATCATGCCTCGACGGCGTTTGGCGACGTAGTGTGGGCCGGGCAAAGCACGCGGCATATTCGCCAGGGGCTGGTGGAGGCAGGGTTGACTCAGGAACGGCTGCGCGCGCTGTGGGCGGCGGTCAGTCCGGTCAATTTCTACGACAAGTTCGTCGGCGAGGCCGTCCGAGGACCGGAGAAGAAGGTCCTGGTCGTGTATGCCGATTACGATCTCACCTTCCCCCGTGAGTATTCGCTGCAGGTGGTGGACGCGTTCCAGCGTTCCGGAGTGAACTTCGAGCCGCGGGTGCTGCCCTGCGGCCACTACACTACCGGAGAGACGCCGTACAAGTTTATCGACGGCTGGTACCTGGGGTCGTTTGTGTACCGGGCGTTCAAGGCGCTGCGTGAAGAGAAGGCGGCACGCGCGAATGCCGGGGAGATCGCGGAAAGCGAAGCACAAGAAGAGATGCTGTCGCGGTGAATCTGTTCGATCCCAGGTCTCAGAAGCGAGATCTCCACCCCAGGGACGAAGACCTGTCCCTGGGGACCCCGGACTTGGGGCACCCATTCAGTGGATGGTGTTCAGGTTGAGGCGGAGCAGCTTCACAGGGTCGAGGTAGGCGCCCTGCCAGCGGACGGCCCAGTGCAGATGAGGGCCCGTGACGCGGCCTGTCGCGCCGCTGAGGCCGATGCGGTCGCCGGTTTTGACTTGCTGACCTTCGTGTACATCGATGCGGCTGAAATGCATGGATAGTGTGAACAGGCCCAGGCCGTGATCGATGATGACGCAGTTGCCTTCGTAATAGAGGGGGCGGGCGAGGACTACGGTGCCGCTGTTGCCGGCATGCACGGGCGTGCCGGTGGCGGCGCGAAAATCGGCGCCTTTGTGGATGCTGGCGAGTTTGCCATTGAACATGCGGCGGGTTCCAAAGCTGTCGGTGGCCTGGGCAGGAACGGGAGCGTGAAAGCTGCCGTGCCAGAGGGGCTCGGACGCGCTGGCGGCGAAGACGGCGGCCTTGATTTTTGATTCGGCGTCGATCTGCTTGAGCGCTTCAGGACCGGGCTCGACAAACTGGGGAGCGACACTGAGCGTGCCGGTGCGGTAATGGGCCGGATGGATATCGATGGAGCGGCTGAACTCCGCGTCGCTGCCTCCCGCATGCACGGTAATCTTCAAACGGGACGGCCCGGCGGGCGCTTCGACATCGGCACCTGCCAGCGAGAGCCAATCCGCACCCGGATGCGCGCGAAAGAACTGAATTTTTCG
This sequence comes from uncultured Acidobacteriota bacterium, assembly GCA_963798315.1. Taxonomy (GTDB): domain Bacteria; phylum Acidobacteriota; class Terriglobia; order Terriglobales; family Acidobacteriaceae; genus Telmatobacter. The sequence goes on from CAWCTA010000001.1 coordinate 219,990, forward strand.
CCCCAGCCACTCGCCGTCAACGCCAGTGGCATCCGGGGCATGGACCGAAATCAGCTCCGGCGAGCCCGCCTGGACAATCGCGGGAGTCAGGATGACCGGCATTTCGACGGCCGCAGCCGATCTGGAAACGACACAGACAAGAAGACAGAAAAAGAGCACATGCCGCAGTAGGCGAGAGCCGGTCATGGGTTCAGCATACCGGCTCCGTTCGGCGCATTCCCGCCGGCTTCGGGCCCGAGTCTCGCGTCCGCGATGCCTATTCGCGGTAAATGAAAAAGAATGGTTTGCGTTCGTGGGTTCCCACCCTTTCGTTAGAAAAAAGGCGAAAGGATGGGGCACGGAGGATTTGTTTCTCTTCAGTGTGATTCCTCGACTACCAGATCATCTGCCAGCTTGAAGTGGACGATCGACTCCGCCGGAATATCGATGTCCCGGTTCCCGGTCAGTCCGGCGGCTGCGGTTCCGGCTCCGGCTCCGGCGAGTCCGCCGATCAGAAGGCCCACGCCGCCGCTGGCCACGCCGCCGATCAGCATGCCCAGTCCGGAGCCGCCGGCAATCATCGCGGTGGAGCGCTTGCCTTTGCCCTTCTTTGTCTGGGCCAGGTCGCGCGTCTTCAGCGGGTATTCCCTTCCATCGATGGTCATGGAAGTGAGCCGCAGTTCGAGGAGCGAGGCGCCCTTGAAGTGTCCGCGCTTGTGCACCACCGTGACCAGGCCCTTGACGCGGGAGAGCTTTGGAACCAGCAGATTGCCGTCGCTGGCCGTGATGGGCTCGACGATTTCGCCGGTGAAGGTATCACCGGCATGGCTGGTTTTGACGCTGATGCGCTGGTCCACGCGGACCGCCAGGCTGGTCCCCGCAGGAATGCTTACTTCCACCGGTGGAGGCGGTCCCTGCGGAGCTTGTTGGTCCGCGGGCGGAGGCTGCAAGGCGGACACTGCGGGTTCTGAAGGTTTCGGCGCCGGAGCTCCCGCCGCAGGCGGCGCTGTGGTGGTCACGAGCGTCGGCTCTTTCTGTCCGGAGGCCGGAGGCTGCACGACGGTTGTCGTGGTCAGGCCATCTTTGTCAACGCTCACAACCTGTTGGGGTTGACCGGTGGTGATCGCCTGCTTCTTCGCCTGCTCAATCGCCTTCTCCTGCTTCGAAGCGCAACCAGCCAGCCCAGCGAGCAAGATGAGAGCCAGCGCAGACACACTTGCCCTGTGAATCCGACCTTTTTTTGGCATCTGTCTATCCTTCTTTATCTATGAATTTGGGGAACCAGAATTGGGAACCAAGGGTAGGATTCATTTTATACCGCGCTTCTTTGCAAACGGTCATTTTTCGAAGCCGCCGCGACCTGCTTCCCAACCAAATTCAATTCGAGATCGTCTAAAGGCTGAGGCGAGCTGCGTTCCATGAAGCCCAAGGTCGACCCTCCTCTTTCCCGACAAATTGTTTCCGAGATCACGATTTGGCTTTTGTCGTCATTCTGTGGCGTCGCTGTGTTTGCCATGGCGGTTTTCATCCAATGGCTCATCTACGACGACTGGATGCATGACAAAGGTCCGGTGCGCCTGGTGGGAAGTATCCTGGCGGGCGGGCTGGCGTTTGCGATTTCGGTGCGCTGGCAGTTCGGCGTTCGATGGCGCAAGGTCGAGCTGCTGCAACGATTCGAATCCATCAAGTGGATGAACGACCGTATCCGCAATTCACTCCAAGCCATCGAGTGCGTGACCTACGCGGCCGACCCCTATGCGACGGAGTCAGTCCGAAGTGCGGTCGATGCGATCGAGGCTGTTCTGAAAGAGGTGCTGGCCGAATCGCATCCAGCCGCGTCGCAGCCGGTCAGGGGCGGAGCAGAGCCCAAGTCGGTGGGGCTTGGGGAGTGAGCGGCGCCTCCGACCCCCGCGCCGTTTGGCGACGTCGCAAGAACGTGGCACCCAGGTCGTTTGGCTCGAAACGGAACGGACGACTTTACTTGGTGAATGTTACGTACCGTCGTCCTGCGTAGAGCCGGAAACCGCCTCCGGGGTTGGTTGTCACTTGCATGGGCATGGGGCGCTTCATCTCAGTGTCAGTGGAAGAGCTGACCGTGAACACATCATGCGCGCCCACATCGGTGACCACGAACTTGTCCCCGCCGATGAAGCCTATGCCGTAGACGCCCGCGGGCAGATTCTGGCCGCCGATCTTGATTGCGACCTCGGTTACGAAAGTAGGCCTGGTACTTGGCCGCGACATCGCTGGCGTAGCCACTGTTATCAACCAGCGTGACCAGCATGTACGAGCCATCGCTGAACTTCACACCGCCCGAGTTACGCAGCTGCGAAGGAGCGGATTGTCCCTTGTAATACACCGAGGCCGGAAGCAGCTTCTGCACATCGGCGGGCTTCAGCACCGTATCGCTCTGCGCCGCGGCTCCCAGCGGCGTCATCACTGCCAAACTTACCACCACTGCGGCGAGCGCACTCATTCCATGCCAACGCATCGTGAAGCCTCCATTGATTTTCTGCTGCGTCCGGAGTATATCGCATTGCACCCGGCGCGGATTGAGCCAGGTTGATCGCCGCCGGAGCGTGCGGCGATCGCGAAGAGGCAGCTACGGCACGTAGAGGTCCACATACTCATTCACCGGCATGGAATCAAGGCGCTGCGGGTCGAGCGAGACGTCGAGAATGCGCTGCTGTTGTTGTTCGGGGAAGCGGCGGCGGAGGTTGATTTTGAACTTCTCCACCAGGAGCGGCAAACCTTCGTCGCGGCGGCGGCGGTGGCCGATGGGATATTCGACCGTCTCCTCGAGGATCGTCCCGTCGGTCAGTTCCACGCGAAGCGTGTTGGCGATGGACCGCTTGTCGGGGTCGTGGTAATCGGCGGTGAAATGGGGGTCTTCGATGCAGGTCACTTTGGCTCGAAGAGCGTCGATACGGGGGTCCGCGGCGACCGCATCTTCGTAGTCGGCGGCGGTGAGCCGGCCGAAGATCAGGGGGATGGCAATCATGTACTGCACGCAATGGTCGCGATCGGCGGGATTGGTGAGCGGCCCTTCCTTGTCGATGATGCGCAGGCAGGCCTGGTGGGTGCTGAGGTTGATTTTTTCGATGGCCTCGGACGAGAGCCCGCGCTGGTCGAGCTGCCGGCGCAGGGTCATTGCGGCTTCAACCGCGGTCTGGGCGTGAAACTCGGCAGGATAGCTGATCTTGAAGAGCACGTTCTCCATGACATAGGAGCCGTAAGGGCGCTGGAAGCGGAATTCCTGGCCGCGGAACGAAACGTCGTAGAAGCCCCAGGTCTTGGCGGTCAGAGCGGAGGGATAGCCCATCTCGCCGGCGCGCGCCATCAAGGCGAGACGCACGGCGCGACTGGTGGCATCGCCGGCGGCCCAGCTTTTGCGCGAACCGGTGTTGGGCGCGTGACGATACGTGCGCAGGCTTTGCCCGTCGACCCACGCCAGCGACAAGGCATTTATGGTCTGTTCCCGAGTGAGGCCGAGCAGTGGGCTCACCACGGCTGTCGATGCGACTTTGACCAGCACAACATGATCGAGGCCTACTTTATTGAAGGAATTTTCGAGCGCGATGCAGCCCTGGATCTCGTGGGCTTTGATCATGGCCGCGACTACGTCCCGCATGCGCAACGGGGCGCTTCCGCCGGCGAGGGCTGTTCTGGAGAGCCAGTCGGCAGTGGCGAGGATGCCGCCGAGATTATCTGAAGGATGGCCCCACTCGGCGGCCAGCCAGGTGTCGTTGAAATCCAGCCAGCGGATCATGGCTCCAAGATTGAACGCGGCCTGCACCGGATCGAGTTGATACGACGTGCCGGGAACGCGCGCGCCGTCGGGCACCACGGTGCCGGGAACGATGGGGCCGAGCAGCCTGGTGCAGGCCGGATATTCGAGGGCTTCGAGGCCGCATCCCAGCGTGTCGATCAGGCAGGCTCGCGCGGTCGACCAGGCCAGGTCGCTATTGATCTTGTAACCGAGAGCGTAGTCGGCAATGTCGGTTAAGACTCCGTCGGGCGCGGGACGTTCATTTCCGATGTGCGCAGACACACGGGCTCCTTGCAACAAGAGTTCACGCCGTGCAGGCGGCGTAGGATAACTCAACAAAACCATTCTTGTACGCGACCACGTTCTTCAAATCCCACCTCTGCTCCCGGAGCAAACCACCGAACAGCCGGAGTCCGTCACCCAACAGGACCGGGGCTATGGTCAACCTGATTTCGTCCACCAGGCCGAGCGAGAGAAAACGCTGGGATAACATGGCCCCACCCACCAGCCAGATGTTTCGAAATCGTGGCGCGAGCTTTTGGCGAACGAGCGTTTCGAGATCGCCCGAATAGAACTCGACGCTCTCCCTCGCCGATGGCCATTCTCTGCCGGTCACCACGACCGTTGGAGTATCGCCATAGGGCCAGCCCAGTTCAAGAGCGTGTTCGTAGGTGCGAGAGCCGAGCACATAACAGTCGATGGCTTTGACGAAGGCCGCGGCTTCTTCCTCCGAAATTGAAACCCCGGCTTCGTAGGCGCTTCCATTGCCGTCCAGCCAGGAGACACTGTTGTCCTTCCTCGCGATGAATCCATCGAGGCTTGAAACCACGTGCAAGGTTACTCTTGATCCTGTTGCATTCCCTGCGTCCGGCATCATGCCTACTCACGCTCTTCGATGGGCACGAAGGGGAGCGGATCGGGACCGGTATAGTTCGCCGACGGGCGGATGATCTTGCCGTCCTGCCGCTGCTCGAGAACATGGGCGCACCATCCGGCGGTGCGCGCCATCACGAACAGAGGAGTGAACAGGTCGATGGGAATGCCCATCTGGTGATAGGCCACGGCGCTGTACCAATCGAGGTTGGGGAACATGCGCTTGGAGTCCATCATTACCTGCTCGATGCGTTCGGCCACAGCGAAATGCAGGCTGCCTCCGGCGCCGTCGGCCAGCTTGCGCGATACTTCCTTGATGATGTCGCTGCGCGGATCGCTGATCGTATACACCGGATGGCCGAAGCCGATGATGACTTCGCGTTCTTCCACGCGCCGGCGGATGTCCGTTTCGGCGTGAAGGGGTGAACTGTAACGGTTCTGAATCTCGAGCGCCACTTCGTTGGCGCCCCCATGCTTGGGTCCCTTGAGCGCGCCGATGGCGCCGGTGATACACGAATAGAGGTCCGATCCCGTTCCCGCGATCACTCGTGCGGTAAAGGTGGACGCATTGAACTCGTGTTCGGCATACAGGATCAAGGAGGTCTGCATGGCCTGAACCCACTCCGGCGGCGGCGCATCATTGTGGAGCAGATGGAGGAAGTGTTCGGCAATCGAATCGCCGCCGGGCTCGACTTCCGTGCGCCTCCCGTTGCGGGCGTAGTGGTGCCAATACACCAGCATCGATCCCAGCGACGCCAGCAACGCGTCGGCGATAGCGCGCGCTCCCTCCTCGTTATGGTCCTCGTTTTCAGGGCGTACGCAACCCAGCACCGACACTCCGGTGCGCAGAACGTCCATGGGATGGGTTGAGGCTGGCAGCAGTTCGAGTACTTCCTTCACCGCGGCCGGAAGGCTGCGCAGCGGCACCAGGCTTGTTTTATATGCGGTCAGCTCGATGTTGTTGGGGAGCTTGCCGTAAATCAGCAGGTAGGCAACTTCTTCGTATTCGCAATGGGCCGCGAGATCGGCGATGTCGTATCCGCGATAGTGCAGATCGTTGCCGCTGTATCCGACGGTACAGATGGCCGTATTGCCTGCGGGCGTGCCGGAAAGGGCTACCGACTTTTTGGGTTTGAATGCGGGGGGAGAAGAAACGAGCTCCGCCTTACTCATCGATCACACTCCAAGAGCCTCAACGTTATAGATGCCGAATCCCGGTGTTTAGTCAGATCGCTTGTCGTTCAAAAACAGTTCATCCAACTTTCTCTCATAGGAATGATAGTCGAGATAACGATAGAGATCGGCGCGTGATTGCATGAGCGAAATTACATTGCACTGAGTGCCCTCGGCGCGAATGGTTTCGTACACCTTGAGCGCAGCCGCATTCATGGCCCGGTACGCGGCGCAGCAGTAGAGCATGATGTCAACGCCGGCCGCGGCCAGCTCATCGCAGGTGAACAGCGGTGTCTGGCCGAACTCGGTGATGTTGGCCAGGATAGGCACCCCTACGGCTTGCCGGAACTCGGTGTACATGGCCAGCTCGGTGACGGCTTCGGCGAAGATCATGTCGGCGCCGGCGGCCACGTAAGCCTGGGCGCGCTCGATGGCCGCCGAGAGGCCCTCGTTGGCGATCGCGTCGGTTCGCGCCATGATCACGATGTGTTCATCAGTGCGCGCATCGACCGCCGCTTTGATGCGGTCCACCATCTCCGAAGCGGATACGAGTTCCTTGCCTGGGCGATGTCCGCAGCGCTTGGCGCTTACCTGGTCTTCGATATGCACTGCCGCGGCGCCGGCCTTGATCATGGAGCGGATGGTCCGGGCGATGTTGAATGCCCCGCCCCAGCCGGTGTCGATATCGACGAGGAGGGGCAGCCGGCTTGCGTCGGTAATGCGCCGGACATCGGTGAGAACGTCTTCCATGGTGCTGATGCCCAGGTCGGGCAGGCCCAGGGAATTGGCAGCAACGCCGCCGCCGGAAAGATACAGTGCCCGAAATCCCGTCGCTTCGGCCAGGCGCGCCGTGTAGGCGTTAATTGCGCCGGCCACCTGGAGCGGCTTTTCCTGCTCGAGCGCCGCCCGAAAGCGGGCTCCGGGTGATCGAAGATCTGAAGAGTCAACCATGGCTGTTCCTGCGCCGCATCATAACAGGCGCCTGAGGATAGCTTGCGTTCGGTGCCTTGCCTTTCACGATGCATTTCCCCAACCCGGCCGCGCGGTGCGACAATCATTCGCGTTGCAGCTTGAGCATCCCAACTTAAGGAGAAACCTCGTCATGAAGCGTGTCCTGATTTGTACCGGCCTTTTGTTCGCCGCAACCGTCCTTTTTGCGCAAGGCAATCCGGCGAGCCCCCCGGAAAAAGTCTCCGTTGCAATCGGCGGCAAGGCGATCACGATTGTCTACTCGTCGCCCAGGGTGAAAGGCCGGGAGGGTCAAATCTTTACCAAGGATGGGCTCATCAGCCACAACCCCGGTTACCCCGTCTGGCGCGCGGGCGCCAATGCGGCTACCGCCATGGAGACGGAAGGCGATTTGCAGATCGGCAACCTGACAGTCCCCAAGGGGAAGTACACGCTCTTCGTTGACATTTCCGACCCCAATCAGTGGGTGCTCATCGTGAACAAGAAGACCGGCGAGTCGGGCTTGGCCTATGACTCCAGCCAGGACCTGGGCAAGGTGAAGATGCAGATGTCCAAGCCCCCATCGATGGTGGAGAACCTTATATACTCGATCCAGGATCAGGGCGGGGGCAAAGGCATGATCACGCTGGCGTGGGAGAACCACTCGGCGTCGGTGCCTGTGTCGGTGCATTGAGCGGAGCGGTCTCGAGCAGGCCGTGAAGGCGAAAGCAACAGTGATGGTGCAGGATTTGTGCCGGGGCTAAGGCCCCGGCCTGCCTTTTCCGGCCGGTTCTTCCGCGTCCGGAATTGCGCTTCGCTCGTCAAGTAACCGGAGAGATCACCATGACATCAAAGCTGCTCGTCTTTGCGACTCCCGCCGTCATGCTTCTGTTTTCGGGCCTTGTGTACGCGCAGGACAACGGCCCGTACAAGGTATTGAAGATCCAGTTGGTCGGGGGCGAGGGCGGATTCGATTACGTGACCGCCGATTCTGACGGCCGCAACCTGTACGTTGCCCGTTCAGGGCCTGCGGGCCACATCGGCATCTTCAACCTCGATACGCTGGCCCAGGTGGGGGACATCCCCGGCACCAGCGCGCACGGCGCGGCGGTCGATACCGCGACCGGGCACGGCTTCGCCACTTCAAAGCAGGTGACGATGTTCGATGCCAAGACGTTTTCGATCCTGAAGAAGATCGATGTGCAGGGCAATCCCGACGGCTACCTCAACGATCCCTACAACCACCGCTTTTACGTTCTCAGCCACGCGGCCCCGAACATCACGGTTCTGGACGATAAGGACGGATCGATCCTGGGCACCATCGACATCGGCGGCGCGCCCGAGCAGGCCGCTACCGACGGGCAGGGCAAAATCTATGTCGATATCGAAGACAAGGCCGCCATTGCGGTGATCGATGCCAATTCGATGAAGATGGTCGGCAAGTACGACGTTTCAAGCAAGGGCGGAGGATGCGCCGGTCTTGCGCTGGATGCGAAGAACAACATCCTGTTCGCGGCTTGCCGTGACAAGAAGAACATGATCATCCTGTCGTCGACGGACGGCCACATCATTACCGATCTGCCCATCGGCAACGGGTCAGACGGGGCGGCTTTCAACCCGGCCACGATGGAGGCGTTCAGCTCGCAGGGCGATGGCACGTTGACGGTGATCAAAGAAGATTCGCCGACGAGTTTCTCGGTCGTGCAGACGGTTCCGACACCGGCGCGGGCGAAGACGTTGACCCTGGATACGAAGACCAACCAGATCTTCAGCATTACGGCCGAGTTTGGACCAGTGCCAGCCGAGCCCCCACCGCCTGTCGTCAACCCCGCGGCGGGGCCGCCAGCCGGAGGTTCGCCGCCGGGCCAGCCGGGTTCGGGTCCGGCGTGGATGCGCGGCCCACGGGCGCCGATGATTCCAGGTTCGTTTCAGATCCTCGTGATCGGCAAATAATTAGTTGAAGGCTTGGCACCATCCCAGGATGAGGTTTTTGTTCCTGACGGGATCGACGCGCGTCGATTTGCAGGAATTTCGTGGCGATCCCGATAAAATGGAAATTGAAGCAGAAGATCCACTTTCCTGGGGTGAGTCAAGTTGCCGTTATACGCATATCGCTGCACGCAGTGCGGCCACCGGTTCGAGAAGATCCAGAATTTCAGCGCTGAGCCTGAAGTCGCCTGTCCCAAGTGCGGCGGCCTGCTGGAGCGGCCGCTGACCGCGCCCGCACTGCAGTTCAAGGGCGCTGGCTGGTATATCAACGACTACGCGCCAAAAGCCGCTTCGAGCTCGGCGGATAAGCCCGCGACCGACGGCGCAGCCACGGCAGCCGGCGACGCGAAGCCGGCGACTGACGCGAAGCCGGCTGCGGAATCCAAGCCCGCGACAAGCGATTCGGCGTCCAAGCCCGCGCCGAGCAGTTCTTCAACTTCGGCGACCTAGAGCGCTCAGGGAGGCTGTGCTCGATCTGAGTTCGTGGCCTCCCATCCTTGCGACAGAAAGAAGTCGCAAGGATGGGGTACAGAACTTTTTTCAGCGACGACGAATAAAGACGTCGCTAGGATGGGGCACCCGTCAGCGTGTTTGGTCCTCGCAGCCTGGCCCCGATCACGTCGGTATATTTGTTACCCGAGCCTGTATTGAAGAGCACCACCCGGTCTTTCGGGCTTAGAAATCCGCTCGCGAGCAGGTGATCGTATGCCGCCGTGGTCGCCGCGCCTTCCGGAGATAACAGCAGACCTTCGTGCTCAGCCCAATCCTGGAGAGAGGCGAAGATCGCCTCGTCGCTCAGAGCCACGGCCAGGCCTCCGGAGTCGCGAAGGATTTCGAGAATGATCCCGTCTCCATAAGGCTTGGGCACGCGCAGGCCGGAGGCAAACGTATGCGCGTCCGGCCACATCCGGCACAGCTTTTCGCCCTGCTCGAATGCGCGCACCACGGGGGCGCAACCGTCTGCCTGCACCGCGATCATCCGCGGCCGCCTGCCGGTGACCCAACCGAGCTGTTCCAACTCTTCAAAGGCCTTCCACATGCCGATCATGCCCACCCCGCCCCCGGTGGGATAGAAGACCGCATCCGGATATTGCCAGCCGAGTTGCTCCACCAGTTCGTAACCCATGGTCTTCTTGCCTTCGACGCGAAACGGCTCCTTAAGAGTGGAAACATCGAACCAGCCTTCGGCCGCTTTGCGCTCGGCCACCATGCGGCCGCAATCGGAGATGAGCCCGTCGACCAGTGTCACGTGCGCGCCATATGCGCGGCACTCCACCTGGTTGGCCATGGGCGTATTCCGGGGCATGAAAATGTGGGCCTCGATTCCAGCCGCTGCGGCATACGCCGCCAGCGCGCCGCCCGCATTCCCCGCCGTGGGCGCGGCTAGTTTGCGCAGCCCGTAATGCCGGGCCATGGTGACGGCCAGCGCCAGCCCGCGCGCCTTGAAGGTCCCGGTCGGATTGGCCCCTTCTTCCTTGAGCCAGAGATTGTCATGCCGCCGGCTTTTGAGCATCGGCGTCCAGCCTTCGCCGAGCGTGACCGGGTCCACGTCGGGCAGCACCGCCCGATAACGCCACATGCCGCTCCAGCGTTTGTCCTGCTCGCTCAAGCCGATCGCATCGCGCTGTTGAATGCCGGCCGCCGCGGAGAGTTCGTAGCGGACATACAACGTGCCGGAGCACTCCGGACAAACTGTCTGCGGCTCGGCAGGATTGTGATGAAGGCGGCAGCGGGAACACTCCAGGAAGGCGATGGCGGGCATGGCCATAGGATAATTGAGGCACTCGCACACGAAGGCCTGTCGATGACCACGAACGCGGTTGGCAATCCGGTCCAGTCGTTCAACACGACGCATCGCGTGCTGACTGGCGCCGCGATCGGGCTGTTCGCTGGCGGCCTCTCGGCCAGCATCGTGCATGGCCCCCCGGGTGTGGCGCTGGCGATGCGCTGGATCGCGATCGGGGTGTTTGTTCCGGTGGCCCTGCGGCGCCGTTCGCTGCTCATCTGGACGTTCTTCCTCATGCTGGCCGGAGCCGAACTTGGCGCCGACGCGCCGCACATCGCTGCGCAGACTCACGTCATTGGAGAAATCTTCCTGCGCCTCATCCGCATGATCGTTGCGCCTCTCATATTCGGAGGCATCGTGACCGGCATCGCCGGCCATGGCGAACTGCGAGGTGTAGGCCGAGTGGCGCTCAAGGCGATCTTCTATTTCGAGGCTGTCACTACGCTCGGCCTGATCATCGGCCTGGTGGCCATCAACCTATCGCACGCGGGAGTCGGTGTCACGCTCCCCGCCGCCGTCCAGGCCACGCTGCCCGCCGCGCATCCCGAAGGATGGCAGCAGATTGTGCTCAACATCTTTCCCGAAAACATCGCGCTTGCCGTGGCGCAGAATCAGATTCTGCAGGTAGCCGTCTTCGCCCTGTTATTCGGAACCGCGCTGGCGACCATGCCGGAAGCGAAACGCGCCCCGCTGGTGAGCGTGCTGCAGTCGCTCACCGAGACGATGTTTCGCCTGACGCGCATCATCACCTACATGGCGCCGCTGGCCGCGGGCGCGGCGATGGCCTACACCGTGGGCAGCATGGGCCTGGCTACCCTGCTTCCGCTGGTCAAGCTGGTGGTGACCTACTACGCTGCCTTGATCGCGTTCGTGCTTTGCGCGTTGGTTCCCAGCCTGCTGATCGCGCGCATTCCCTTTCGCGGTTTTCTGACCGCCATCGCCGAGCCGGCAGCGCTGGGATTCGCCACCACCAGCTCCGAAGCTGCTCTTCCGCTGGCCATGGAGCGGATGGAAGAATTCGGCGTTCCGCGCTGGATCGTCTCCTTCGTGATCCCCATGGGCTACAGCTTCAACATGACCGGCGGCAGCGTTTATCTTTCGATGGCGGCCATTTTCGCCGCGCAGGCCGCGGCAATCCACCTTTCCCTGGGCGAACAGGTCGTGATGCTCCTCACCCTGATGTTGACCAGCAAGGGCGTGGCCGGGGTTCCGCGTGCTTCGCTGGTGATTCTTCTGGCTTCGGCCGCCGCACTCAACATCCCCACCACCGCCATTCTGCTCATCCTTGGCGTCGACACCCTGATGGACATGGGCCGCACCGCGATGAACGTCATCGGCAACTGCATGGCGGCTGCCGTGGTGGCGCGGTGGGAAGGGGAAATGCAAGTGCAGGGAACAGGGACCAGGGACTAGGGACCAGGGACGTGAACGAGCCCGCCAAATCCGCCTAAGATGGAGGTAGTATGGCGTTGCTCGATCCCATCCCGTCCGTGGTTGTGAATGCCGATTCCGCGGCTCTGGAGTGGGAGCCGCTGCTGGCGCTGGTGGCGGGCTTTGCGGCCTCGCCGGTGGGCCGTGCTGCCATTCTCGCCTTTCATCCTTCCACCGACGAGACCTGGATCAGGCAGCAACATCAGCTCACCGGCGAAGTGCGGCTCTTGCTCGACGAGCAGGTCTCGATTCCGCTGGGGGGACTGTTCGATCCCACGCAACTGGCGGACAAGGCGCGCATCCCCGATGCGGCTCTCGACGCAGGCGAGTTGCAGGCAGTCGCCCGCCTCGCGAACGACATTGCGGCGTGGCAGTCGCTTCTGCAAACACCACCCGCAAGGGTAGTCGGTCGCCTGCCCGGACTGTCGTCACTCTCTTCAACTCTCTCGGGCAGTCTCCGCCCGCTGGCCGAATCGATCGAGCGCAAGATCCAGCCCGATGGGTCGCTGGCCGACGACGCTTCTCCCGAACTGGGGCGGATTCGCCGCGAACAGGACCGGCAGCGCCGGGTGATCGAGGAATCGTTGCGCGCCGCGCTGCGCAAGCTTTCGTCGGAAGGATCGACGCAGGAGGACGTCATCACGATTCGCGGCGACCGCTTCGTCATTCCGGTCCGCAGCGAACTCAAGCGACGCGTGGGCGGCGTGGTTCACGGGGCGAGCTCATCGGGCCTGACCGTGTATGTCGAGCCCCTCGAGACCATCGAGCAGAACAACGAGCTGGTTCGCCTGTTCGAAGAAGAGCAGGCCGAGATTCATCGCATCTTTGTCGCCTTGACGCGGCAGGTTGGCGCCCAGGCGGCGGCGCTGGTGGCAGGAGCGCGGGTGCTGGCGCTGGTGGATACGCTGCTGGCACGAGCCCGCTTTGGGCGCGATTACAACTGCGTTGGGCCAAGCTTTGGATCAGATTGGTTGCACATGGAGGCTGCCCGTCATCCCCTGCTCGAAAAGCGCCTTCGGGCAACGGGTGCGCGGCCCAATACAGCGGTGGTTCCGTTGACCCTGGAATTGACGCATGAACATCGCCAGCTCATCATCAGCGGCCCCAACACGGGCGGCAAGACGGTGACCCTCAAGACCGTCGCGCTGCTGGCCATGATGGCGCAAGCGGGATTGCCTGTTCCGGCGACCGCGGCCAGCTTTCCCGTGTTTACCGCGTTTCTGGCTGACATTGGAGATGCGCAATCGATCGAGGCGGCGTTGTCGACGTTTTCAGCGCATATCACCAATCTCGACCGGCTTTCACAATTGGCCGATACGCATTCGCTGGTTCTTCTCGATGAACTCGGCTCGGCCACGGATCCAGAAGAGGGCTCCGCGCTGGCGGTCGCGGTGGCGCACTACTTTCTGACCATAGGGGCATGGTCGCTCATCTCCACGCACCACACCTCGCTCAAGGTGTACGCAGCCAATACTCCCGGAGTGCTGAATGCGGCAGCGGGCGTGGATGAGGTCACGATGATTCCCAATTACCAGCTTCGCTTGGGCGTGCCGGGCGCCTCCGCCGGCATCGCCACGGCTGAGCGCCTTGGCCTCAATGCCGGCATTATTGCCGGCGCGCGCCAGCGCCTGGGTTCGCAGCAGGTCGACATCGCGCGCTTCCTCGACCGCCTGCACAAGGAACTCACGCAACTCGATGAAGAGCGGAAGGCCGCCCGGGAGCAACAGTATGCGCTGAACCAGGAACGGGCCCGGCTGGCGCGTGAAGGCGATGTGGAACTGCGCAACCGTACCCGCGACCTGGAGGCCAAGCTGGCCTCGCTGATGAAGGAATTCGAATTCCAGATGCGCGAGAACGTGCGCGCCATCGAGGACCGCGCCGCGCAGCAGAAGCTCTCGAAAGAGGCGGAGCGGCGTATGACGCGCCTGCGCCGCGAGTTCCAGGAGAGTTTCAACCAGACTGTCGTGGCGCATCGCACCGGCGCGGATCAAGGCGATGCCAATGCCCAGCCGCACGTTCTGCGTCACATCGCGCCCGGCGACAGGGTCCTCCTCAAGTCCATGAACAAGGTCGCCATCGTGCAGCGTGCGGTCGAGAAAGACGTATTCGAAGTGGCGCTGGGGCCAATCAAGATGCGTGTCAAGCGCGACGACCTCTGCGAGGCGCAGCCTTCCGGACAAGAATCCGGGCAGGACAAGCGGGCCGATCCATTGGCCGCCGCGCGCCGGCAGAAGGGCGTGCAGGTCTCAGTGACTAGCGCGAACACCGACGACATGCGCATGGAAATCAACCTTATCGGGCGCACGGTCGATGAGGCCACGGGAGAACTAGAGAAGTACCTCGATCGGGCGTTCCTGGCCGGACTGCCGCGGGTGCGCGTCATTCACGGGCATGGCGCCGGGATTCTTCGGCGCGGAGTGCGCGAATTCTTGAAAGGGCATCCGCATGTGGCCACGATCGCGGAGGCGCCGCAGAACGAAGGGGGGCAGGGAGCGACGCTGGTGGAACTAAGGCAGTAGTTGCAAAATAGCTATGATGTAGCTACGATATTCACAAGGTAAGTCCCAGGTTTTAGGGACAGCCCAAATTTTGTTTCATTTGAAAGTGCTTGCATCAATTCACGATTTGGTTGCCTTAGTCGCCTGTCGAACGGACTGGTTCTGTTTCGTGGGGTTTGGTTTCTTTTTTCGGAAGAAACGAGGCAACAATGTCGATTTCGCGGTTTGATTGGGATGAAGAGAACATCCGTCATTTGGCGCGCCATGAAATTGCCGCATCGGAAGCCGAGCAAGTGATCTTGAACCGGCCCATGGATTTGGAGTTTCATATTCGCAATGGTGAGGAGAGAATTGCACAAGTAGGAGAGACGGACGTGGGACGAATTCTGATCGTAGTCTCCACCTCGTGTGAAGGAAGAGTTCGCGTTGTAACCGCTTGGCCCGCGAACGAAAGGCTACGGCGATACTTCCAATCGCAAAAGAGGAATGGCAATGCTGGAAGAATTGAAGAACAAGACGTTCGCGAATGAAGCTGAAGAGGCGGCCTGGTGGGAATCCCATGAGGACGCCTTGGCTGATGAGTTTGAGAAAGCTACTAAAGAAGGACGAGTCGGGATTGGTAGCGTTGCCAAGAGAGCGGCCTTACCCACGACCACCATCCGCCTCGACCCCGACGACATCGCCAAGGCGCGCGTTCAGGCGGCCGAGCGCGGTCTGCGCTATCAGAGCTACCTCAAGATGATCATTCACGAGGCCCTCCGTGATGCGGAGCAGAAGCGCAAGGCTTCTTAGGGCTCGTTCCAGGTGACATTTTCCTGACAAAGGCCTCTGCCCTCCCCTTTATGATCGGAGTGCAATCGACATGAGGGAGATTCCTGTGCGCAAATTGATTCTGACCCTGATCGTGTTTCTCGCCGCCGGCGCGACCGCCGCGCATGCTGCCGGCATTTACGACTTCACCATGAAATCGATCGACGGCCAGCCGGTGAGTCTCAAGACTTACAGCGGCAAGGTCGTGCTGCTGGTCAATGTGGCCAGCCGCTGCGGATTCACGCCGCAGTACGCGGGCCTGGAGGCGCTCTACGAAAAATACAAGGACCGCGGCTTGGTCATCGTCGGCATTCCGGCCAACAATTTCGGCTCGCAGGAGCCGGGCACCAATGAAGAGATCAAGAAGTTCTGCAGCTCGAAGTACAACGTGAGCTTCCCCATGATGGCCAAGGTCTCTGTGCTCGGCGACGACAAAACGCCGCTCTACCAGTTCCTCACCGACAAATCGCAGGACCCGCAATTCGGCGGCGACATCAAGTGGAATTTCACCAAGTTTCTGGTTGACCGCAATGGCAAGCTGGTGGCGCGGTTCGAACCGAACGTGACTCCGGATTCGCCCGAAGTCCAGTCGGCGATTGAATCGGCGCTGGGCAAGTAGAAATAGTTTGGCTGGACTCCATCGTCTACGGTTCCAGCACGGCAAAGTGATCGGCGTGATCGATGAAGACGCGGCGGAAGAGCCCCAGCGTCAGGTTGCCGTCGAACCCCTTGGCGCGGGCATCCTTCTGGGTCCCGGGGAGGCTGACGAAGGTCACCCTGCTCAATTCGAGCGGACCGATTTTCACGTCCTGGGGCGGCAGAACCGAAAACATCCGTTGCTTCCCGTCCACACCGGCCCCCTCTAAATGACCTGTTCGCGTCGGCGCCATGTATTCAGAGGTGTTGTAGAGGATGGCGCCGTTCGTACCGGAGTCGAGCAAGAGGCGAACGGACCGTGTCGCATCGGACAGACGCACCACGATGATTGGCAAATCCGGCAGTGCCGATCCCTGCTCTGGCTCGGCCTGCGCAATCAGCGGGATATGCGGCCCTTTCACGCCTGCACGCATCGCGGCCGTTTCGTCAAGACACAGCAGGCCGTGGCTGTTGTCGATCAGGATGTCGAAATGCTCGAGGAAATCCTCGCCCAGGATGCCCTGAATGTGGAGCTTCTGCAGGTCATAAACGAACACTCTTGGGTTAGAGACGGCGTGGGAACCGGCTTCGAGCATGGTCCAGCGTGCGCTATCGAGGCCGACTGGCGAGATCCGGCGCCTGCGACTATCGCCGTGCCATCAGGCTGCAAATGAAGATCGGCGGCCAGGGAAAGGTCAACCGCCGTGACCTGCATTCCGGTATCTAGGAGAAAGTCGTAGGGCCCTGAATGATTGACGGACACGGCGACGATCATTTGGTAGCGGTTTACGAGGCGGAAGGGTAAACTGGCGACATTTCCGGGGCAACGGGTTTCTGCGGTCAGCGCCGAAGCCATGGACGTTGCAAAAACCAGGGAAGCGAACCACTTGAGATTTGCCATTGCGAGAGCTCCTCAGCCGGGTTGGCTTAGGGAACTCTGGGCGCATGGCTCTACTTGGTCTTGATGGGCTGCTTATCAGTTTCCCGATACGGATCAAGAATTTCTTTGGGCTTATTAGGGATTTATTTATGGCCAGTAAGTCCTTTGTTTTCCGTTTCGATGACGTCGAGGTTCGCGAGCGGGAGTTTACGCTCACGAAGGCAGGCAAGGTGTTGGCGGTCGAGCCGAAGGCGTTTCGGGCCCTCCTGTTCCTGCTGCGCAACCCCCAGAAAGTCATTTCGAAGGAAGAACTGCTCAATTCCGTCTGGGGCGATGCCGCCGTTACCGAGGGCTCCCTGACGCGCTGCATCTGGCTGCTGCGCAGCGTGCTGGGCGATGACATCCGCAGCCCGCGCTACATCGAAACCGTTGCTACGGTCGGGTACCGGTTTATCGGCAAGGTCGAGGTTTCGGAGGATCCTTCAGGAGACCCGCAGGCTTCCAAAGAGCCAAAGGATCTGAGCGACTTTCGCCAAAAGGCTGGAGGCCGAAAGCCGTTGTGGAACTGGGCGCTAGCCGGCGGCGGCATGTTCGCTCTTTGTGTGGCCGCGGCAATCTGGTACCTGCATCGTCCACTGCCGCTGCTGCGCGTGACGGGATCCGTACAGATCACCCACGACGGCCATCAAAAAGTTCTCGTCGGAACCGATGGGACGAGACTTTATTTCAATCAGATGTCGGGGCCGTTGCAACCCGAATCGATCGCCGAGGTCGATGTCTCGGGCGGAAAGATTGCCCCGGTCCCGGTCGCATTACTCAACCCATTCCTGGTGGACGTTTCGCCGGATGGTTCCGGCTTTCTGGTTTCGTCCAATGGAGGGGTGGATTCCGATTCGTTGTGGAATGTTCGCATCCTGGGAGGCTCCGCCCGGCGGCTCACAGATAGGAATGTAGACTCGGCTTGCGCGGCGTTCTCACCTGACGGGAACTCCGCGGCCTTCGCCGAGGGAAGCGACATCTACGTTGTGCGCAGCGATGGGACGGGAACTCACAAGTTGGTCTCGGCTGGGGGCGATGTTTGCCACATCGCATGGTCACCTGACGGCGGCGCAATCCGGTTCACCGTAGACAACAGGATTAGGGAAGTGTCTTCGAACGGATCAGGGCTTCACGAAGTAATCCCCGGCTGGCACGACTCGTCCGCAAGTTGCTGTGGCCGCTGGACATCTGACGGACAATTCTTCCTGTTCCTCTCCGATGGCCAGATTTGGGCTCTGGACGAGCGGCGCGGGCTGCTTCGCAAGCCGCCGGAGGAGCCGATTCAACTGACCCCGGGCCCTCTCCGTTGGGAACCGCCGACAGGCAGGTTTAGGGCCTTTAAATCCTGGCCCGGACCGATCCCTAGCAAGGACGGGCGCAAGATATTCGCGATGGCCTTCTCACCCCGCGGTGAACTTTCCCGGTTCGATTCGAAGACCAAACGGTTCCAGCCTTTTCTTGGGGGTATTTCTGTCCAGGGCGTCGCCTTCTCCAAAGATGGGAAGTCGATCGCTTATGTTTCCTACCCCGAAGGCGTCCTGTGGAAGGCCAACCGGGACGGGAGTGATCCGGTGCAATTGACCGATGCGCCAATGGAGGTCTTACTGCCGCGATGGTCACCAGACGGCAAACAGATCTCCTTTGCGGACTATTCCCCGGAAGCAAATTTGGGATTCTACATCCTCTCCGCAGACGGCGGCAGCCCACGGAAGATTCTGTTCAAAAACGGGCGGCAATCGAGTGACCTGCTCACCTGGTCGCCCGACGGGCACAGAATGGTCGGTGCTTCAATGGGCACCGAAGGAAGAATGGTCCTGCGAATTCTTAATCTCGACACACGCGGGGAGACAACCATTCCCGGATCGGATGGATTGTATGCGCCACGCTGGTCTCCGGACGGCGGATATGTCGTGGCTTCGACCATAAGTACACAACATTTGAAGATCTTCGATTTCAAGGCGCAGAAGTGGTCGGAGCTTCCAAATAACGGGAGTGTGGAATCTCCCGAATGGTCCGCGAACGGCCAGTTTATTTACTTCAAGCGCGCGATCGGCGATCGGGGCATATTTCGAATCCGCATCCATGGGGGCGCAGAGGAGAAGATTGCCGATCTGAAGGATTTTCACGATGCAGGGTGGTTTGGAGATTATATGGGGTTGGACCCGACAGACGCGCCGCTGTTGCTCCGCGACATTGGAAGCAACGATATTTACGCCCTCACGTTGGAACAAAAGTAGAACAGATAGCCAACTGGCGCGTTTCTACATCGCCTTCAGCAGCTTGACCAGCCGCGCGAATCCCTCTTCGCGCGCGGTCTTGTTGCCCGGCACTGTGTTGCCCGGATCCTCACCGGCGCGCATGAACCCGTGGCCCGCGCCGTCGTAGGTCACTGGATCATAGGTTTTGCCGGCTGCCTTCATGGCTGCAGTCGTTGCAGGGATCGTCGCCCCCACGCGCTCATCGTTCCCGGCATAGAATCCGTACACCGGCGCGGTCACGCTGGATACATCCGCCGGGCCGGTGCCGTAAAAGACGAAGGCCGCCGACAGGTCTTTGCGGTGGGCCGCGAACGCGAACGACTTCGACCCGCCCCAGCAGAACCCGGCGACCGCGATCTTGCCGTTGGCCGCGGGCAGCTTCTTGCCATAATCGGCAGCCGCATCCAGGTCGGCCATCACGCCGTCGGGGTCGAGACCGGAGACAGCTTTCACGGCGGCGTCCTGGCCTGCAAACTCGCTCGAACCGCCGCCATTGGGGCCGAAGCCGCTGAGCAGGTCGGGAGCGATCACGATAAATCCCTTCCCGGCAAGCTCGTCTGCCATCTCCTTCGCCCAGTCGGTCAGTCCGAAGATCTCGTGAATGAGGACCACGACCGAAACCTTACCCTTGGTTTCCGGATAAACCACCAGCGCCTGCACGGTGCGGGTCCCATGCTTGAGGGGCACGTACTCGCGGTGACGCGGCGACGCCTCCAGCCGCGCCTTGGCCCAGTCCTGAGCGGGAAGGGCTGTTGTCGTCGATGCCACGAACATCACGGCGGCAAGTTTCAAGGGGAAGGCCATCGGATTCTTCATGCGGAAAGTCTAATCCAGCGCCCACGTCTCTAGTTCCCTGTTTTCTTTAATCTAGCTTTGAGTGTGTCCAAGCGCGGGCGGCTGAAGGCGGCCTGAGGCACATCAATGATGGGGAGCCCGGGTCCCTCCCACAGGAGGCGAGGTGGTCCCTGGCTGGCGGAGTGGAGTTCCTCGACGTGCAGCGCATGGCGGCCGGCGCGCAGGCCGATGGAGCCGCGATCGTAACGCACGGCGTTGCCGGGCGAGCCGCACACCTGGGAAAAGGGCGGGCCGGTCCTGGCGATTTGGAGACCGTCGATCACGAGGCGTGCGCCGTCACGATCCATCAGGTGGAAGGTATAGCCGCCGTCGGCGGGAATATCGAGGAATCCATCCCAGGCGACGCCATATTTCGTGAATCCCTGGGCGTCGGCATTGAGGTTGGGCGCGTTGCCGGAGATGACGGGGGTCTCGGCGTAAAAATCCGGCAGCTCGGTCCAGGCGCCGGCATAAATCTGGAAGGCGAGGCCCGGCAGCATGGGGCCGGGCGTGGGAACTGCGTCATGCCATTTTGAGACCACCACCACGCCCTGGGCTGCCCAATCGTCGCGGTTCCGGTCGTCCTCGGCATGGAGGATGACGCGGAAGCGCCCGGCGCCATTGGCCGCGTCGAGTTGAGTTCCGTCGGCATCGGGGAAGCGGTGCTTCACCTTGCTGCCGTGCGCCTCGGTTCCGTCGCCGAACAGCCAGGTGAAACGGGCATGCGGCGATTCCTGGGCCGTGAACGTGATTTTCTCGTCGGGGCCGAACACAGGCGGATCGACGGTAATGTGCGCCACCGGTCCCGGAGTGACATCGAAACGTGGGGGCTCGGCACGGTCGTTTGTCAGATTCAGGATCAGGGGCAGGTCGGCGTCGGTTGCGGCAACTTTCTGGCCGTACTTGACGTTGTCAAAGACCACGTTCGACACCTGGCCCGACAGCAGCGATCCCGCCAGGGGAGGCTGGTCCAGGGCCCAGATGTTCCGGAAGGTGAAGTCGTGGAGCGCGGGTGCTTCCTGCTCCATCTGCACCAGGGAATACCAGTCATCCAGGAACAGGTTTTCAAAGGTGTAGTGGCCGTGGTCGCCGAGCGAGCCGTTGGCGCCCCAGAAGCCGAGCAGGCCAAATGTCTGGCCGCAGGCCCCGATGCCGGCGTGCAATATGTCGGAGTTGCGCAGGGTGAAGTTGCGCGAGTTGAAAATCTTGCGCGGCCAGCCGGCACGGACGATATTGGAGATGCTGGTGGAGAGAACGCTGTCTTCGACCAGGATGTTCTCGACATCGCGGCCGGGACGGAGCAGATCCTCGTCGGTGTAGCCGTCCCAGTTACCCATCAGCGCAATCACATCGTCGGAGGCACGGAAGAAGGAGTTGCGGACAGTCCCGTTGCTGGAGCCGATCCAATCCATTCCATCCTGGTTGGCATTGCCGGGGTTCCCGCCCATGACGCGGAGGTCGTTGTAGGCGATGTCGCTCGAGTCTTTCATCTGGATGGACCAGGTGCGCGAACGGACGATACAAGTGAGGCCGTCGACCTCTACGTGGTGCGATTCGAAAACGGTTACGCAATGCCAGTCGGGTTTCTGCATCCAGCCCTCGTCGGCGTCGGGATCCTGGGGGCCGTCGTAGACGATGGTGCCGCGGCCGAGGATCCTGACGTTTTCGACCTTCCAGAGATTGAGGCCGCCGAAGAAGTAGGAGCCCGGCGCAAGGTAGAACGTGTCGCCGGATTTGGGGTTGAGGCTCTGGCGATAAGCGCCCGCCTTGAAGATACGGACCCTGGGGTCGCGCGGCGGGGGCGGAGGCGGTGTGCCCGCGAACAGGAAAAGTATTCTGGCGTGGTTGAGGAAATCACGAGGGCGCGCGATGGCGAGCTTGGCCGGGGTGGAAAGGCGAAAGCGGATGGTCTGGCCGGTGCGGTTGGCGCGCAGGCCCAGGCGCCACGGCTGGATGTCGACGCCGCGATCCCAGAAGTGCGGCTCAGCGGCGGTGATTTCGATGTCGACCGGGGCGGTGATATCGAAGCTGACGTACTCGTAGTTGGCGGCGGCGTGGGCCACGTCTACGGGCTGGCCGTTCACGGTGACGGTGAAGGCGATGGAAAGCATTTCGGGGGGAACGGGGACTGACTGAAAGCGGGAAGCGGCATGGGCTACGGAGCAGAACGCAACAAAGACCGCAACCAACACGCGCAAGTCGAACAAGACCGACCCTGGGATGACAAGACTCAGAACATTTCAATGTAGCACTCAGGCGATGGGCGGTTCAGTGCGTGGCGTCACGGAGAACAGCGACATGGGAGTTGAATTCTAACGGCGCGTTACTTCCGTATTGGCGGTAATGAATTTCTCACGGTTTGTCGAGTAGCCCCGGGGAATTTCACCCCGAGGCCCTCACGGAACCGTGCTTGAACCTCTCGATTCACACGGCTCTTCATAGCCCTGCATTTGTCTCTCGCGAGCACAAACCTTCTCTGAAGGGAGGGGCTCCTCCTGGTTGCCCAGTTGGCCAAGCGCTCCATCAAGCTATGTCATCCTCTTCGCTCCCCGTCCATTACAGACGCTTCGACGCTACTGCAGGATGATCCGCCCCTCGCCCCGGCATCGGTATTCTTTCTCGTGGTGTTTGCCACTTGTCATTTCCCTTTGCATCCAGAACGAGGTTCTCACGTTCCCTACCAAAGCCTGTATCGAGTTCATGCCGCCTATACACCGGCTGTCGCCGGGACAGTAATCTGGTTTCTTCCCGGCTCATCCTGGAGCAACTGTGCAGCTCCAGCTTCGACAGCATCTGACTGTGTTTCGATGTGTCATCCAACGGTTTGCTTTCGCTCATCTCCATACTTACCTGACATTCTTTCCCGACGCCTTTTCCTCACTCGTTCACTACCACGCCTTTTGAACGTAGCAGCAGTGGGCGGTTTGAAGCCTGCTCCAGAAAGCCGACTCCGGAGGCCATCTCCCATCTCTGATACAGCATCACAAGCTCTCGCTCGTGTCGTGACACACCACAGTTTCACAGTACCGGGGGGGGGGGGAGGGGTCCCTGTTCTTGGTGTCAAATGTTTCGAAAGGGTACGGTACCCTGCTTTTTGGTACCGACAAGGTCATGTACGGAAATTCCAGGCGGGCGCAGATTGCGGACGGTGGGCCATGAAGTCTCCGCTCCACACGCTCGTCAGTTGTTCTTCTGAGCCAACCAGGGGAAATGTTCTGCAAATGCGAGTTATTTCCGGATTGGCGGTGACACGCCGTGCGCCGGGATAAACCGACGTGTTGTAGGGGTGCAAGTCCCTGCAGGAAAGGAAATAGCGAATGGTGGTCTCCGTCAACGTACAGACTGTTCACCCCCGCAAGTTGGCCGCGGTGCGGCGCGAGGTCGCGCCGGGCGAGGTTGGCTCGGCGTGGGGGCCTGCGGTGGGCAAGGTCTGGGAGTTCATCCGCAGCCAGCCGGGGCTGTGGACTGACGGCCACAACATTTTTCTCTACCACCACCCGACGCAGCCGGGCGCGCCGATACTGTGCGACTTCGGCGTCGAGGTCACGCGCACATTTGAAACCGCGGGCGAGGTGTACGCGACCGAAACGCCAGGGGGCGAGGCTGCCGTAGCCGTCCACCGCGGGCCGTACGATCGCATGAACGAGGCGTACAACGCGATCGACAGGTGGATGGCGGCGAACCGAAGGGAGTCTGCCGGGCACTCGTGGGAGATCTACGGAGATCCGACGCCGGATCCGGCCGACACTGAGACGACGGTCGTGCACCTCCTAAAGTAGCGTTCGCGCTTCTGGCGATTGATCGGCAACACGGGATGTGGCCGGAAGCCCCCGCAACCGGCCAAGGGGTGCCAAGACCACTCTCCGTAATTTCCCCATCAAGAAAGCATCACCTGACGCAGCATCGTTTATCTTGGGTTGAACAGGCCTCACGAAGATCAGAGCGCATCGCAACAACTTGCGCGTGCGCGATCCGCTTGAGAGCTCCTTATTCCTTTGCCAGGTCAGAGGTATGCGTCCCAATCAATTGAAGCTGGAAAGCCGGGTTCATTGTGCTGCGGAAGCAGCTTTGTCCCGTCAAAAGTATGTAAGCGCAATCGACGTCCTCTGTGGAATGGGCCTGTTGGCTGCCCCGCACGTCGACGACTCGCGAAGGGGCGCGTCGACTTCCTGGAGCAGGTGATTCAAGCGAATCTCAGCAAGATTTCTTCATCCATGGCGATCTTTCGCCGCTGGGCAGGGGAGAAGGAGTCTCAGCCCAGCGAAACCGGATATGTGCGTCACACACGGGGCGGGACCATGGCCTTGCAATTCTCCAAGAGTGGAGATCCGGGCATTGAGAAGCGCTATCGCACGCACTATGTATCGCCGGCACTCTCGGAAAGAAGCTGCAGCGTCTTCAAGAGAAGCTCAACCAGTCTCCGAAGCCGGTCGTATTCCAGAACCTGCGCGAGGCCCAATGTTCGGAGTGCGGAGCGGAGATTGAACAGGATTCTCTTCTCTTGATGGAACTGGAGCAGCCGCTCTGCCTTCAATGCGCGCGTCTCGACGATCTCGAGTTTCTTCCATCGGGTGACACGGCGTTGACGAGGCGCGCCACTAAGTACAGTGGACGAGTGGCCGTGGTCGTACGCTTCAGCCGATCACGGGGGCGTTACGAGAGGCAGGGTGTCCTTGTGGAAACGGCAGGGCTCGAGAAGGCTGAGCGAGAATGCCTGGAGGATGCCGACGAACGTGCCGAGGCGCGGGCACACGGAGCCGAGCGGCGACGAAAACAGGATGTTGAATTGGCCGCGCAAATGACACAGAAGATCGCAACGTTGTTTCCCGGGTGTCCGGCAAGCGAGGTCGCGGTTATCGCAGAGCACACCGCTCAAGGGGAAGCGGCCGGGTTGGGCGGACAGAGGCTGGCAGGAATCTTGCCGAAAATGCCCTGACTTTAGCGGCTATCGCCGCAATTCGCCACA
>CAWCTA010000002.1:0-54196 GCA_963798315.1 uncultured Acidobacteriota bacterium
TGAAGTCAACAGTTGACAAGGGCCACTTAGCTGGAAAGGCGGCCAGGCGGCGAGAGGCTCGTTCTAACCAAGCCTCCGCCGCCTGCCTTAGGGGTTTCTCGCGCAGGACGATCGTCAAAACTTCAGCTTCCTATTTCTCCTGCGCCATCCCCGCAACCACCGCAGCAATCTTATCGAGTATCTCGTTCCAGCCTTCCATTTGACCGCTATTTTTTGCGCTCTCCATGGGTTCATTTCCAATGAAAGTTAGTTTCGTCTGGCCGTTTCCAATATCCTCAAAAAGAGTCACGTCGTAAGCACCCTCGATGGCCTCATGTTCTATTCCCAATTGCGCAGGGTCAACCTTGTTCCCCTCCGCGTCGGAAAAGTACATGAGGGAAACGATCTTCTCGTGCAGAACAATCTCGTGGTATTCAACCGCATTCCAGAACTCCTGCCCATCCGGCGCCTTCATGCAGCAGAGAAGTTTTCCTCCCACGCGAAAATCCATCTCGCAAAATGGCGAAGTAAAACCCTTCGGTCCCCACCACTGCATCACGTACTTCGGGTCTGTCCACGCCTTCCAAACCAATTCGCGTGGGGCATCAAAAACTCTTGTGATAACCATCCGCTCTGTCTCGTTAACCGTGCTGTTTGTCATCCCTGACCTCCGTTTTTTTCATTTGATTCACAACCACATCCAGCTTGTCGAAACTCTCTTCCCAGAATCGGCGATAGCTGATCGCCCAGTCACTGACCGTCTTGATCGCCGCTGGCCTAAGCGTGCACACACTCTCTCGTCCACGCTTCGTCTTGATCACAATCCGCGCCCGCACCAGGTAGGCAATATGTTTTGAAATCATCTGCTGCGAGAGTGCAAACGGTTCCGTCAATCCATGCACAGAGGCGGGCCCATGGGAGAGTCGTTCGATCATCGCTCGGCGGGTTGGATCAGACAAAGCCGCAAATGTTGTACCCAATCTATCCACAACCGTATGGTAGTGGATTTTCTAGAAGTGTCAAGTAGGAATTTGCGATTCTTGATTGCTGTTCCCTGGCCCCTGGCGCCTGCGCTGATTTCTACTTCCCACGCGCTCCGACCGAAAATGGTTGGGTTCGAACTCTGTTATTGAGTCGGTATATCGCTAGCCTTCTCTGCTCGCAGCTCCTTCCAGACACTAGAGGCAGTGAGCAATCCGAGGAGGAGAACGACAACGGGAATCACGGGTGGCTTGATACCGAGAGGAAGAACGCGAGCAGGCACCCCAGGCTGCAGGTGGACATAGATTGCTACGCCCATTTGAGTAAAGAGGATCAAACACGCGATCAGCAGGAGTTGATCTCTGCTTTTTGCGGACAGCGATTTTCGAAACCATGGCAGTAAGAAGAGGACGCCGGTAACCATTTCCCCCAATTTGCCCGCGAGAATCGCCTCGTGGGGTAAATGACTCTGTTGAATCTGGACATCAAACCATCCACGGAATGGCTGGAAGAATTTCAGGAATCCGAATATGAACATCAGAACTCCCAGGAACCGCGATAAAGCCTTGCTGAGGCGACGAGACATTTTCTTTCTCCGCTTTCGAAATTTGTCGACTTCCCAGCGCAAGCCCGAGAGCCATCTGTCGGAATTGGCGCTGATATCTGGGGTTTAGCTCTCGGATCGACACTCGTCTGGTTTGGAGACAGACATGTCTGTCTCGATAATGAAGAATATAGACAGACAAGTCTGTCTTCTGTCAAGATGAATTCAATGAGAACGCAAAAAAACTCCGATCCGCGGGAGAGAATTCTGGAGGTTGCCGACCGCCTCTTCTACGCAGAGGGGGTCCGCGCGACCGGCACCGAGAAGATCATGTCCCTCTCCGAGGTCGCAAAAGCGACCTTCTATCGGCATTTCGAAAGCAAAGATACCCTCGTGCTCGCATACCTCGAAAACCGCGATCGAGCTTTTTGGGACTATCTCTTTAACCCCACCCCCCCAAAGGATCTGCGTGAGGCTCTGACCAAACTCGAGCAACTGGCGAACAGGCCCGAAGTCACCAGTTGCCCGTTCCTTCGTATCGCATCTGAATACCCGGATACTGCCCATCCGTTCCATCGCCTGGCGATCGAACATCAAGACAAAATTCTCGACTATCTAACCGACCTGCTAAAGCCCTTCGCAATCGACAAAAGGGCGGCGGCGGCGGGGATTCTTAGCGTCATCGACGGCGCCCTCTCCACGCGAATGCTCTATGGGACTTCGAAGGAGATTCCGCTTCTCTCGTCCGCCGAAGCAGTACTCAAGAGCTTTCAGAGCGCGCGAACTCAACGCCGCAGATGATCGGCTGTCATTATGGAACCTCAAACGCGTCAGGCAGGAACGGTCTGGATTCAGGCAAAATCGCCAATGCCACGTCCAACCTGGCGGTCGACTTCCGAGCGAATCGCCTTATCCGGAAATTTCGGAGATACTGCGATATCACCCGTCGTTCTGCTCGCCCGAACCGGGCGCCCTTCAAGGTCGCTATCGCGCACCCTTCGAGTTCGCTGCATTCAGCATCGGAGCTGTCGTTCATCAGTCCAGTTCGCGCAGCGGCCGTGACGACACGAACACCGCGATAAACATCAGCGCTGCCAGGCCCGCCATGAGCGCCAGAACAAGACCCGTCGGCATACGGCGCGAGAGCCAGCCTGCCAGGAGCGATCCCAGCGGCGGCAGCCCCAGGAAACTGGTGGCGTAGATGCTCATGATGCGCCCCCGCATCTCATCGCTCGACAGGTGCTGAATCGAAACGTTGAAGCAGGAAATCATGAGGATTCCGCTGAAACCTTCAAAGAATGCAAGGAACGCCGAGAACGCAAATCGCTGCGACTCGCTGAAAGCCATGATGGCCACAAAAAACACTACGCCGGCCACCGTGACCACGATCCCGCGGCGCCGGATGTTGCCCAGCACGGCAATCGTGGCCGCGCCAAGCACCGATCCGGTTCCTGAGCAAGCCAGCAGCCACCCCAGCCCGCTCTCGCCGGCATTGAGTTGAATCTTGGCGAAATAGGGGATAAAAGTGATGAACGGCAGGCCCAGGAAACTCACCACCGCCGTCATCCACATCAATACCCGCATCTGCGGGTGGCTGTTGAGGTAGACAAAACCGCCGCGCAGGCTACGCAGCACGCTCTCGTGGCGGGAGAACTTTTCCTCCGGAAAGCGCAGTCTCAGGAGCGCCACGAGCACCGCGATAAAGCTCAGCCCGTTGAGGAAGAAATTGCCGGCCACCCCGAACAGCACCATCGCGTAGCCGCCCAGCGTGGGACCCAGGATGCGCGACATGTTGAACTGCGCTGAGTTGAGCGCAATGGCGTTGGTGAGGTCTTCGCGTTGCACCAGCTTTGGGACCATTGCCTGGTAACTGGGGGCGTTCATGGCCATGGCCACGCCGTTGGCGAAGGCGATGGCAGCCACGCCCCATACATTGAGAAATTTGAACCAGGTCAGCGCGGCGAGCAGAAACGCCAGCGCCATCATGACCGTTTGCGTGACCACCAGCAGTCGCCGCTTGTTCACCCGATCGGCGATGACGCCACCAAACAGAGTGAAGATCAGGAATGGAATCGACCCCGCAAACCCCACGACCCCCAGCCAGAATGCCGAGTTGGTGAGCGTGAGCACCAGCCAGCCCTGGGCCACATTCTGCATCCAGGTGCCGATGTTGGAGAGAAAATTCCCAGTCCAGAAGAGGCGGAAGTTCCGATTGCGCAGGGCGCGAACCGCCCGCGGGAAATTGTCGCTTCTTTCCGCCTGCAGGGCGGCAATGACCGCCGCTGTCTCTTCGGGCGCCTCCCCGAACGGACTCTCGTCCATCTGCCTTGGCGCGTTCAGACCGGGTGACCTCCGCCTCACCAGTGTAGCCGGGCGGTTCTCGGAGGTGAGGAGCGCGAAGTTCCGGATTCGGGTTGGGCCTTCTGACCGAGCCGTATACCCTCTTTGTTGTATGACTCTCCACGCCCCGGGTGTGGCAGAATGATGGCACATTCCATGATTTTTTTTGGCCCACCGCTAAGTCCTGCAGAAACAGATAAGAGGGGACAACGTGTGCCTTGTGACTGCCAAAGTGAGGATTCGCGTACGTGTATCTGCCGTATCTGATGTACGGGTACGCAGCCACCCTCGTGCTGATGTTGGCGGGGTGCTGCGTGATTGCCCGCACCGCGCCGGGACTGCGCGGAGTGCGCCTGCTGGGCTGGGCGCTGGCTTTTGGGCTGCTGGGCGTCGCGCTCATCGCCATGCGGCCTTTTGCGCCGGCATGGGCGACCATCCTGCTGGCCCAAGCAGCGCTCTTCGTTTCTTCGTTGCTGATCTACTCAGCGACGGCGGACACGCTGGATGTCCCGCCACACTTCGTCCCCTGGGGAGTGACGATCATGGCGGCGGCCTGCGGGGCCAACGCCTGTTTCACCTACATCCGGCCCGACTTGCCATCGCGCATTCTCATCTGCAGCGCGTGTTTCGCAATCTTTGCGGGCGCCAAGGCAACCATGCTGTTTCAGTACCAGGAACCAGCAGGGGAGCAGATTGACTCGCCATCCGCGCTTCGTACCCTGATTGCGGCGCTGGCGTGGCTTCAGGTGCTGGTAGTGATTCTGCAAATCCTCCGCGGCATCGTGACCGTGCTGTATCCACCCACCCAGATTGTGCACATGGACGTGGCTCAGTCCGGGTTCACCTACTTGAACCTGATGCTGAACGCCGGGTCCGGATGCGGACTGATCTGGCTGGCGCTGAGCATTCACCGCCGTGATCTGCACCGGATGGCGCAAACCGACAGCATGACCGGTTTGCTGAACCGCCGGGCGTTTGAAGAGATTCTTGCCCGGGAACTGATGCGTTCGAATCGAATCGGGAAATCGGTTGCGGTCCTGCAGGTGGACATCGACCGCTTCAAGCAGGTGAACGATCGCTGGGGACACCAGGCCGGCGATGAGGTCATTCGACGGGTGGGTGATTCGCTGCGCAGGAGCATGCGGCCCAGCGATGCCCTGTCGCGGTTCGGGGGCGAGGAATTCATGATCCTTCTGCGAGATGTCACTACGGAGCAGTCTGGCGAAATTGCGGGGAGGATGCGCGCTGAAATTGCGGGTTTGACCGGCCTGCCCGGCGAAGTCCGGCTGACGGTCAGCATCGGAGTGGCGGCGAGTCATTCCTTCGACACTCCGCACGAACTTTTACGGCGCTGTGACGAGGCTTTGTATCGCTCCAAGCGGGGCGGGCGGAATCTGGTCACAGTGGACCGGTCCGCTGCCGCCGACCGCGTCGGTGCTGCGCAGGCTTCGGCTTAGAGTCCGCCGCATCGAGAGAACCGATCCGCCGGCTTACCGGTAGTAAGTTGCCGAGGTGGTGTCAGTCTCCCAGATGGTGCAATCCTTTACGCGCACCCGGCCCTCGGTCATGCCCACCAGCTGCTCATTGGTCTGGTCGTAGAAATAGCGGGCGATGTTCTCGGCGGATGGGTTGAGCGTCGTGAAGGGTTCCAGGTCGTTCAACATCTGGTGGTCGATGCGGTCAATGACGGGGCGCATGACCTGCTTGAGCATCTTAAAATCGAGCAGCAGGCCGGTCGCGTCGAGTTCGGCGCCGGCAAGGGTCACGCGGACCTTGTAGTTATGGCCGTGCGGGTTTTCGCACCGGCCGTGGTAATTGCGAAGGTAATGGCCGGAAGAAAAACCCGCCTCCACTGTGACTTCGTACATGATGTTATGCGCGACCTGCGGGAAGCGTCCCCTGCTGCCATTCTAGTTCTTTTCCCCGCGACGCTTTCTTCGGGCTTCAATCCGGGCCTGTTCACTGCGCCGGTCGACTTGCTCGAAGAGGTTGCTCATGACGCCGATCAGGGCAAAGCCGAGGCTGGCGAGGAGGAGAACGAGGCCCACGGTGCGCCACAGGGTTCCGTTGGCCGGCAACCCGGGCTGAAAGCTCGACGGCACCAACGACATGCCTCCCGACAGGAGGGCGAAGAAGCCGAGAACCGCGGCAAGAATGTAGAAATTACGGGACATGATTCGAGTGAACCGACTGCTGCGATTGTATGCGTGAAGAGACGTCAGACTATCGCAATCGCGCGTGGGAGGCTTCAAACGCTTCGAAGAACTGCCTCGCCGGCCTGATTCTGCCCTTCATTGCGTCCTCCAACCCCTGTCTGATTCCCTCTTCCGAGTCGGCGAGCGCTGCGTTATCAAGCCGACGCTGATGCGCTTCGGCTTGTCGAACAACCGGTTCAACTTTACTCTTCACGGTCGCGAGGATCTCCTTGCTACTGCAAAGATACCGCAGGAAGTCATGAACGTACCGGAGCCGTCGCCAGGTCACTACTGTTGATGAGCGCCACTCCGGTGGCGGCGAATTGGGTCTCCATGGCCGCGACCGATCCCTCGAGGTCGATCGCGCGGCAGGCATCGCGCAACACGACCGCAGGAATGCCGAGGCGGCGGGCGTCGAGTGCCGAATAGGCCACGCAATAGTCGTACGCCAGTCCGGCAAGAAATACGCGGGTGAGATTGCGCTCGCGAAGATAGCCGGCCAGGCCGGTGGCGGTGGCGCGGTCGTTTTCAAAGAAGGTGGAATAGGAATCGATCTGGGGGCGAAAGCCTTTGCGGAGGATCAGCTCGGCCTGGGGCAGATGGAGCGCAGGATGAAACTCCGCACCGGGTGTGCCCTGAACGCAGTGACCGGGCCAGAGCGTCTGCTCGCCATAACTGACTTGTACCGTTTCGAAAGGATGCTTTCCCGGGTGCGCACTGGCGAACGACTGATGGTTGGGCGGGTGCCAGTCCTGGGTAAGGATGATGTGCTCGAAGAGCGGCGCGATCTTGTGGATGACCGGGATGATCTCGTCGCCGCCCGCGACGGCGAGTTGCCCGCCGGGACAGAAATCGTTCTGCACATCGACGACGAGGAGTAGATCGTTATGGGTGACGTGCATAGGCGGGGTGCTTCTCATATCAATAGTCTATGGCGAGAGCTGCTCCGAAGCGCTATCCGCGTCAGCGATGACTTCCCGCCCCGAACTCCGGACTACACGAGTCGATGCGTCCATGCGCTGATTGAGCTTCTTCCGGCCCTCCGGGCGGAGTAGAGTCTACTTCTGGATGGTAGACCGACGATGCCCGAAGACAAAAAGAACGATGCTCATGAAAAAGCGCTATCCCTCAATCTCGATGGGACGATCTTCGGCTCGTTTGCTGAAATCGGCGCAGGGCAGGAGGTGGCACGCTGGTTTCTGCGCGTGGGCGCCGCCTCCGGGACGGTTGCGAAGACGATTTCGGCTTATGACAAGGAGGTCAGCGACCAGCTTTACGGAGCCGGGACTCGCTATGTTTCCAGGCCGCGCCTGCAAGCCATGCTGGAGAGTGAGTGGAAGCAACTGCTGGTCCAGCTACAGGCCACCCGGGGAGCCGACGCCAGGTTTTTCGCGTTTGTCGACACCATCTCTGCAAGAAACTTTGCGGGAACCAATGACTGTCACGGATGGATGGGATTGCGTTTTCTCCGGCAGCCCGGCGACGCACCGAACGACATCATTCTGCATATCAACCTGATGGATCCCAGCAACCTGCAGCAACAGGAAGCAGTAGGTATTCTCGGGGTGAATCTGATTTACGCCGCGTATCACGCGCTCGCATCGACAGAGGAGCTTCTTGCAAGTGTCTTCGAGGAACTTGGACGGCAGCGAGTCGAGATTGACATCCTGGAATGGAGCGGACCGGCCTTCGCTCAGTGGAAACGGGACGAAGCTCATGCCCTTCTGGTTGCCGGTGGGTATGCCGAGGCGGTGGTATTTCCGGCGGACAACCAGGCTGTGCCCCCGAACGAACTGCTCTACAAGCGAGCCTTGGTGCTGGCGCCGGGGAGGTTCGACACCGTAACCGGCCTTCATGCCGACCTGATCCTCAACACGCTGGCACAATTGCCCGAAGCGGAGCTAAAGGAGAGCAAGGGTGGACTCGGGTTGTTCTGTCTTTCTGTCGCCGACAGCAGTGCCCCTGACGGGAAATTGTCTGCCCCGGAGATTTTGCAACGCGTGCTGATGCTTCAACAACTCGGCTATGCGGTGATGCTGTTTCGCGCGCAGGAACTTTATAAGATGAGCGCTTTCGCCAATCGCTATACGAAATCGCAGATTCATTTCGCGATCGGATTGTCAGTCCTCCTGCGTATTCTCCAGGACAGCTACAAAGAACTGGCCGGCGAGATGCTGGAAGGCATCGCGCGGCTCTTCAGGCAAAATGTCCGGCTGATTGTGTATCCAATGACTGTGGAAGAACTGAGGGGCCGTCTAACGGCGGATCAGCTTACCGGATGGAGATGGGAAGAGAGAGAGGGAATCGTCGATGCTTACAGCGTGCATCCCGCAGGGCCGGTAGATTCGCTCTATCGATACCTGCTGGAGAGCAAATATATACTCGCGGCGAAACCTAATTAGCGCGGTTTGCCTGGTTCCCGCCTTTACAGCTTGCGGAAAACCTCGATCGGAGCAGCGTTTTGCATCAGGGGCACGACTTCACAGACTGCGGAAAAACGCGCGGTTTTGAAGGGGCACGGCTTTAGCCGTGCCGTAAGGGCAGCAAAATCAATGGGGCTTTAGCCCCTGAGGGACGTATTTCTTCTCGATTTCGTCGCTCATTCTCTGTTTTTCCGCAACCTGTTTAGTCATTGGATCTTGGATTCGAAGAACCTTTCCACGTCCGTAATCGTCGTAGTCATGCGGTAGGGCGGCAGGCTTTGCAGGAAGGTCTGGCCGTAGCGCTGACGGCGGATGCGCGGGTCAAGCAGCACCAGGACGCCGCGGTCTTCGAGCGAACGGATCAGGCGGCCGAAGCCCTGCTTCAGGGTGAGCACCGCTTCCGGGACCTGGTATTCGAAGAAAGGCTTGCCGCCGGCCTCTTCGATGACCTTCATGCGCGCCTGGACCACCGGGTCGTTGGGAACGGCAAACGGCAGGCGGTCGATGATCACGCAACTGAGCGCTTCGCCCTGCACGTCCACTCCCTGCCAGAAACTGGAGGTACCGAACAGAACGGCATTCGGCGTGGAGCGGAACTCATCGAGCAGCGCCTTGCGCGGGGCGTTGCCATGTAGCAGGATAGGAAAATCGAGGACCGGGAGCAGGCGCTCGTAGAGATCGCGCATCTGGCTGTAGCTGGTGAAGAGGCAGAAGGCGCGGCCGCGGGTGATATCGAGCACGCGCTGGATGCAGCGCGCGGCGGCTTCGGGGAAGTCTGGATCGCGGGGGTCGGGCATTTCCGGCGGCAGGTAGAGCAAGGCCTGTTCGCCGTAGCGGAAATGGGAGGGCACGACGAGTTCGCGCGCCTCGCGCAGGCCGAGGCGGCCGCGCATGTGCTCGAAGCCGCCCTGCACGGTGAGCGTGGCGGAGGTGAGGACAACGGTGGGAATGGTTTCGAAGACCAGTTCCTCCAAAAGCTCGGAGACGTCGATGGGGGTGGCCTGCAGGAACGTGGTGCGAACCTGGGACCGAAATCCCCCCCGGGCGGCGGGCGTCCCCTTTTCTGCTCCGCCGTAGAGACGCCGTTCAAGCCAGTAGACGGTGTTGGAGGCGTTGGATTCGAGCAGAAACTCGAGCTCCGACCGCAGACGGGTTACGCGTTTCCGTAATCCCGGCGCCTCGTCGACGCTTTTCAGGTTGTCGATCTCCGCTTCGAGGCGCCGCAGGGTGCCGGTCACACCCAGATACAAGTCGCCGGCGTTTTCGAGGAATTCTTCGCGGCCAGTGAAGGGCTGGCGGCCGTCACCACTCATCGGCAGACCGGAAAAGAACAGGCGGGCGCGCTCGCGAAGTTGTTGCGTCACTCCGGGAAGGTTTCCGGCGCCTTCCTTGCCGCGCAGCATGGTATCGGTGTCGCGGGCGAGTTCTTCAAAACGGATGTTGCTGACCGACAGGCCGAAATAGCTTGAAGCCACCTCTTCGAGTTCGTGGGCCTCATCGAAAACCACCGCGGCGGCTTCAGGCAGAATTCCGGCATCGGGGGCGCCCGAGGCCTCGCGCCGGACGGCGAGGTCGGCGAAAAACAGGTGGTGATTCACAATGATGATGTCGGACTCGAGCGCCTTGCGGCGCATTTCGGTGATGAAACAGCGCCTGTAGTCGGGGCAGGTCGATCCGAGACAGGCATCGGAGCGGGCATCCAGTTTGGACCACAGGGCGCTCGATTCGGGCAGCCCCGAAAGCTCGGCCCGGTCGCCGGTTTCGGTGGTTTGCTCCCACTCGGCGATCTGGCGGTACTGGTCGATCTCTTCCAGCCCCGACAAAATCGGCTGGTTGCGCAGGGTCACCAGCTTGTGGCGGCAAAGATAGTTGGCGCGGCCCTTCATGTAGCAGACGCGCAACTCGCCCAGCAGCGATTCGAGGAAGGGAATATCGCGAAAGTAGAGCTGGTCCTGGAGGGCCTTGGTTCCCGTGGAGATGATGACGCGCTGGCCGGTGCGCAGGGCCGGCAGCAGGTAGGCGAGGGTTTTGCCGGTCCCGGTGCCGGCTTCGACGATCAGGTGGCGGCGCTCGGCGAGGGCTTTTTCGACGGCCTTGGCCATCTCCAGTTGCCCGGGCCGATACTCGTAGGGCAGCGGCGAACGCGCCAGGACGCCGCCGGGGGCGAAGAACTCGTGGAGCGAGGGGAGAGCCCGGGTTGATATGTCGCTGGGAGGCATGGGACCGGCACCTTCCATCATATTGACCCGGGCAGACGCGTGCTCGCCGCCGAACCGGGCAGGCGACATGCCGGCATCTTGATTCCTGTGAGAAGGGCGGCCGGAACCAGGTAACTCCATCGAATTGAGGCAAGTAACTCTAATCGAATTGTTGATTATCTTTGCCTAACAGGAAAGGCGCGCTTTATGGTAGAGAGGACTGATTGATGAGGCGAGGGACTGGTATCTCGCAGTGCCGGCATCCAGCATAATTTGACTTACGGGCCTTGCAGAAATCCTTGAAAGGTGCGGGATTTTACTCCCCAAGTCCCTCAGACTTCCCCATGAGCAACGCGGCACTCGCGGTACGTGCGACAGGACGATTGCAAACCGGCAAGCTGCTGGCCTACGGGATGTGGGTGGTCCTCGGCCTGCACGCAGTCGTATTGGTCGCAGTTCATCCCGGTCCGGTGGCCCTGTCGAGATACCTCACCGCGGCGGTGCCGATACTTGCCGGACTGGCTTGTGTCCATCGCGCGCGCCGGCTGCCTGCGCGGGAGCGCCCGGTCTGGCTATGGGCCAGCGCGGGAATGCTGCTCTGGGCTGTGGCTCATATAGTTGAAACGGTCATTGGCCACCCCACGGCCGCCAGCAGTCTTACCATCGATGCCTCGGACTTCATCTACCTGACGGGCACATTCCCTCTTCTGGTGGCGCTCTCCACCACCCGCGAGACGGAATCGGTTCGCGCCATATTCGTTCTGAACTGCGTGCAGATTGCCCTGGCGCTCATTCTCAGCTACTCGCTGCTGTACCGGATGTCGCTCACCCCGGCGGCGGCTACTACCGTGATGGGACGAATCTATGGAGCGGCGTGCATCCTTCTGTCCATCATGGCGGTACTGCGCATATTTACCTGGGCGACGTACGAGGAACGGCAGAGCGTGCGTTCGATCTCGATCGTTCTGTGGACCTATCTTCCCATCGAGCTGGGCATGGACTACGCGACGGCCCGCTGGGATCTTCACGCCGGTACAGTGCTTGATTTGTTGTGGAGCGTGCCTTTTCTTCTGGGAGGTTGGCTGGCGCTGCACATGCCGATCCTCCGTTCGGATCAGAAGCCGCGGCCTCAAAGCAGCCGGGCGCGCCTGGTGGTCGAAGCCCTGTGTCCGATGCTGATCACGGCCGGAGTCTTCGCGCTGGCTGCATCCATCACCCAGCAGCATCCCCGGCTGGGGCTCACGGCGATCCTTGTTCTGCTTGGCATCCAGGGGACGCAAGCGGCGGTCGTACAACTGAATTACCTCGCCGGGCGGAACCTGCTGCTGGAAAGAGAGCGGGAGTTAAGCGCGGCCAACGCGGCGCTGCGGCAAATGTCGCTCGAGGACCCGCTCACGCATATCGCCAACCGGCGCCGGTTCGAAGCGGCCCTGGACAGCTGCTGGCGCCGCGGGGTGCGCAAGCGACAGCCGCTTGCCCTGCTGATGATCGATGTCGATTTTTTCAAAGGCGTAAATGACATGCACGGCCACAGCTACGGGGATGAATGCCTGGTGACCTTGGCGCGCATGATGAAACAGCATGCGCGGCGGCCCGACGACATTGTGGCGCGGCTGGGTGGCGAGGAGTTCGTGCTCCTGCTGCCGGATACAGACAGCTCCGGCGCCGTGACGGTTGCAGCGCGCCTGCAGGAGGCTATCCGATCGCTCGGGGTCAAGAACGAGGCATCTCCTTTTGACAATAGACTGACGATCAGTATCGGGATCGGGACGGTGAGCAGTCCCCAATCGGGGGTTGATCCCACGGTTCTGGTGGATTGCGCGGACCAGGCGCTCTACGACGCCAAGCACCAGGGCCGGAATCGGAACTGCGCGCGAACGCTGGACTGAGGCTGGTTGGAGCGCGGTTGACTTCGACAAGTGGACTAAGCATACTTAGTCCATGGCGACGTACACTGTCCATCAGGCAAAAACACACTTCTCCAGGCTCCTGAAAGAAGCCGAAGCGGGCCAGGAAGTGATCGTGATGCGCGGCGACACGCCGGTGGCGAAGATTGTGCCGATCAAAGCCGTCTCCTCGCGCACGCAGCTGGCGGGGGCCTACGCCAGGTCTGCCCACTTCGATGACGATGCGTTTGATCCTATGACCGATGAAGAACTGATCCAGTGCGGACTCGGGTATATGCTCGATGCGCCACTTGTCCCGAAGCCCGGAGAATCCAACCGGGAATGACTTATCTGCTCGACACGCATACACTGATCTGGTTTCTGCGTTCACCGGAGGGTCTGCCCACGCGGATTCGTGAACTTCTGGTGGATCCGGAAGCAGTTTTGGCTGTTTCTTTGGCCACCCCTTGGGAGATTTCGATCAAGGTGTGCATCGGCAAACTGGACGCCCAGGATATCCTGCACGACTTCGAATCGATCCTGCTGCGGGGAAACTTCAATCTTGCGACTCCGACGGTGGCCCAAGTCATCCGCAGTGGGCAGATGCCGCTTTACCACCGGGACCCGTTCGACCGTCTACTGGCGGTTCAGTCGCTCGACCT
The DNA here is from genome assembly GCA_963798315.1 of uncultured Acidobacteriota bacterium. Lineage (GTDB taxonomy): Bacteria > Acidobacteriota > Terriglobia > Terriglobales > Acidobacteriaceae > Telmatobacter. The sequence goes on from CAWCTA010000002.1 coordinate 13,209, forward strand.
GGGATGGTCTCTGCTGAGCAAAGATCGCGTCTTCGACGCGTACGGAGTTCGGCGCATCTGGGAATAGCCGGCGATACTGAAAATCACTGGCACCCGGCACGAAATCGACTGGAGAACCCCTTGCCCACGTATCGCAGATCGGTAATTCCCTCGTCGGCAGACGCCGCAGCGCTGCCCCTGGTGGCGATTGTGGGCCGCCCTAACGTGGGAAAGTCCACCCTGTTCAATCGACTGACCCACAGCCGGCGCTCCATCGTCGGCGATGAGCCCGGGATCACGCGCGATCGAATTTACGGTGAGTTCGAGTGGGCGGGAAGGCGTTATCGGCTGGTCGATACGGGCGGCATCGTGCCCGACGATCCGGCGCTGATCCCCACCGAAATCTACAACCAGGCCAAGGTTGCGCTCGAAGAAGCTGACGCCCTGGTGCTGGTGGTGGATGCGCGGACGGAACTCGCCAGTCCGGACTACGACCTGGTGCGGCTGCTGATCCGCGGAGGCAAGCCCGTCTTCCTGGCCGTGAACAAGGTGGAAGGCGAGGCCATGGAGTTGGAGGCGGAGAACTTTCGCCGCCTGGGCATCCGCAACGTGTTTCCGGTCAGCTCCGAGCACGGCCTGGGCATCGGGGAACTGCTGGACGCCATCGCCGAGGCGATACCGGACGTCCCCACGGCTCCGCCCGCGGAGCCCGACGAAGAGTCAGAGGACGAAGAGGCGGAAGACCAGGAGATCTGGGAAGGTGGTCCAGTCGAACCCGGCCGGCCTGAAGATTCCCCTCAAGAACACTCGCCGGGCGCGAAACCCAATCGCACCCACGGTGAGTTCGAACAGCACGAGACGTCGATTGCGATCATTGGACGGCCGAATGTGGGCAAGTCCACGCTGCTGAATGCCCTGACCGGCACTTCGAGGGCCATCGTGTCGCCGGTCGCGGGCACCACGCGCGATGCCGTGGACGAATTGGTCGAGTTCGAGGGCAGCCAACTGCGGTTTGTGGATACAGCCGGCATCCGGCGCAAGGGCAAGACCCACCTGATGGCCGAGAAGATGAGCGTGGTGATGGCGCGGCGGCACCTGGAGGCTGCGGACGTGGCCCTGCTGATGATTGATGCGACCGAGGGGTGTACCGCCAGCGACGCGACTATCGGCGGCTATGCGCATGAAAGCGGGCGCAGCGTGATCATCCTGGTAAACAAGTGGGACGCCGTGACCACCGGCCGCACCGACGGGAAGCCACCCGCCGATCGCGAAATCTTCGAGCGGCAGTTGCGCCAGGTCCTCAAGTACCTCAGCTATGCGCCGGTGATCTTTCTCTCCGCGCTCGAAGGAACAGGATTGCAACGGGTGCTGCACGAAGTGAAGAAGGTGGCGGCGGAGCGGCGCAAGCGCGTAACCACGGGGCAGATGAACCGCTTCCTCGAACGTATCGATTTCCAGCGCGCGCCGGTGCCCATGGCTAAGCGCATCCGCATCTTCTACATGACCCAGGCCGCGGTGGCGCCACCCACATTCGTGCTGTTCACCGACCGCGATATCAAGTTGCACTTCGCCTTCGAGCGCTTCCTCGAAAACCAGATCCGCGAGGCATTCGGGTTCGAAGGCACCCCGATCTGGTTCAAGGTGAAGGCGCGAAATGCCGGGACCAGGGACTAGGCGAGAGCGCGACTCGGTACAAATTTTCTGTGTTCAGGATGCGCCCACTGGCTGGCGGATCGACGGCGTGGTGTAGCCTTCTTCGGCCAGGTGCTTTCCCATCTGCGCGTACATATCAGGGTCGCGGGGCTGCCAGGTGCCGAGGCCATCGACGTACCGGTTGTACATGCAGAAGGCCGCGGCGATCAATACCGTGTCGTGTATCTCGAGATCGGTAGCGCCCAGGTTGCGGGCGGCTTCGACGTCGCCCTTGGTGACCAGCTTGCCGTCCTGCTGCACCTTTCCCGCGATCACCAGCAGAGCCCTGAGCCTGGGGCTGACCGGAGCCGCATAAAAGTCCTTTTTGATCTGTTCGACGATCGACGCATCGCCCAGGTGGGCAGTTGCGGCCGCACCGTGGCTGGCTTCGCAGAAATACGTCTGGTTGCGCGAGGAGACAAAGCAGGCGACGAGCTCGCGTTCGCCGGGAGCGAGCGTGCCGGGTTCGTGGAGCAGGATGTGCGCCAGTTCGCGCATGGGTTTGGCAGTTTCCGGGCGGTACGCAAAGCCCGCGCTGATGCCGGGCAGGCCTTCGGGAAGATCGATGTGGGGCATGGGATTCTCCAGTTGTCGAGTTCTCAGTTCTCAGTTGTCCGGTCACGGTTATCAGCCGTCCGGCATCAGCTTCAACTCGCCTATGGAGCGCGGTACAGACTTGATCGCTCGATCGGTGACTGACAACTGATAACTGGCAACTGACAACTGACAGCTATCGCCTTAACGGGCGGCAGTAACGTGGGCGGCCAAGTACTCTTCGCTTACCTTCACGTATCCGTCGCGGGCCACGCGCGGGCCGCGTTCGCGATAGAACGCCTCATCTTCGGGCTGGTAAGTCCCGAGGCCGTCGACGTAGCGGTTGTACATGCAGAACGCCGCGGAGATGAGAACCGTGTCGTGGATTTCAAGATCGGTTGCGCCTTCGCGGCGGGCGGCGTCGACATCGGCGGCGGTGACGAGCTTGCCATCCTTTTGCACCAGGCCCGCAATCACTAGAAGCGCTTTCAGCTTGGGCGAGATGCCGGCCTGGGTGAAGTCCGTCTTCACTTGCTTGACGAGGGCTTCATTGCCGTCCAGATGCGCGGCGGCGATGGCGCCGTGGATGCTGTGGCAATAATGCGTGCAGTTGCGGCTCGACACATAGGTAGCGATCAGCTCGCGTTCGCCGCGGCTGAGCGTACTGGGGCCTTGCAGCAGTATCTCGACCAATGCGTTAAGAGGACGCGCGGTCTCCGGCCGGAAGGCCATCGCGCCGCGAATCCCGGGAAGGTCGGGAGGAAGCGAAATGTGGGGCATGGGGTTCTCTCCGTGGGAAGGTTGTCGGTTCGCAGTTCTTGGTTCACAGTTCTCAGAGTTCAGGGTGATTCTGCGGCCACGGCTGGGGTCAGGTTGGTTTTGCGGACCAGCAGCCAGCGGACAGGAAGGCCGGCGAGCACGACGGCCGCTCCGAGCAGCGACGGGCCGAGAGCATGGAGAAGAAGCATCAGTGCCAGCAAGCCGCTGCCGGCGATGAAGACAAGGGGGGCGAGAGGGTACCACCACTGGCGAACCGGAGTGATGGTGCGGAACAGCGTGGCCGCAGTGAGCGCGAGGAAGACCACCGCGGAAAAGATGATGAAGGCGAGGATGCGGTCGAAGGCCCCGAGGCTGAGCACCAGCAGAGCCATGCCGGTCTGCAGCAGGACTCCGTTGGCAGGGGTGCCAAAGCGGGGATGGAGACGCGCGAAAACGGCCAGCGCGCCGGACGGGGTGTCGCCGCCTTCCCCGCGGGCGAGGGCGTAGGTTACCCGGGGAACCGCCATGCTAAGGACCATGAGGCCGCCGAGGACGCTGAGGACAACACAGGCCGACAACACGCGGCCGCCTTCCGTACCGAAAAGCGCCTGGCCGAACTGGGCCACAAAGGCCGTGTTGCTCTGGATCTGCTGCATGGGCACAACCGAAACGAAGGCCAGGCTGACCAGCAGATAGAGCGCTGTGACGACCAGGACTCCGCCGCAGAATGCGATGGGGAGCGTGCGCGCCGGGTTGCGGACCTGGCCGGCGATCTTGCCCGCCTCCCACCAGCCCCCAAAACAGAAAAAGGCGCTGATCGTGGCTCCGGCGATGGCGCCGATCAGAGGGTTGGAGCCGGGCCGGCGGTCAGCGAGTGGGGTGAGGTTGGCCAGTGACGCATGGCCGGAGGCGAGCGCCCACCCCACAAGCCCAACCAGCACCGGCACCTTGAGCCAGTTGAGGATAGTCATGACCCCGCTGCTGAGCCGGGTTCCAAAGTAGTTGAGCGCCCCGAGGATGAGCAGAAGGAGCGCCGGAAGTGCCGCGGCAAGTTGCGATGGCATGGGCACGAGTGCTTGCAGATAAGGAACGGTACCCACACACAGGGCCGCGGCCACGCCGGGATACATGACCACCGCAGCCATCCAGCCATAAAGGAACGCGACCTGACGACCGAATCCGCGGCGGAGGTAGAGATATTCGCCGCCGTCCTGCGGGTTCCGGACTGCCAATTCGGTGAAGCACAAGGCTCCGGCCAGGGTCATGACGGCCATGGCGCACCAGACGGTTGCGAGGAGCACCGGGGAGCCTAGAGACTTTGCCATCGCGGCCGGGGTGAGAAAGATGCCGAGCGAAATGGCCTCGCCTGTGACAACCGCCGTGGCGGCCCACACTCCCATTTGCCGGGCCGCTTGGGGATCTGGCTGCGAGGCAGTCTGCATCGTTCGGCCATCCTACGCACCGGCACGCCGGAGCCGCATCCATCGATGGATGGAGGGGAAAAGCGGGGACTAGAACACAGGAACATAGGGACTAGCGCTGGTTTCTTGGTACCTACGGGTCCCTGGTCCCTGATCCCTGTTCCCTATTCCCTGGTCTTTCCGTTCTGCTCCTTGAGCCACTGATAGAGCGGGGCGAAGTAGTCGAGCATCGGCTGAGCATCGAGGTGGTCCGTTCCGGTCATGGCCTTGAGGGTCTCTTGCCAGGGCCGCGACTGGCCGGCTTCGAGCATCGCGTTCAGCTTGTCTCCGGCGGCCTTGGAGCCGTAAAAACTGCAGCGGTTGAGCGGCCCCTTGTAGCCGCTGGCGTCGCACATCGCCTTGTAGAACTGGAACTGGTAGATGCGGGCGAGGAAGTAGCGCGCGTAGGGGACGTTGGCGGGGACGTGCATTTTTGCGCCCGCGTCAAAGTCGGCCTCGGTGCGGTCGACGGGCGGCGCGACGCCCTGGTACTTCGCGCGCAGCGCCCACCACGCCTTGTTGTAATCGGCGGGCTTGATCTTCGCCGGAGAAAACTTCCCAGCGCCACTTGTCGAGCGCCAGGGCAAAGGGCAGAAACGCGACCTTGTCGAGAGCGGTGCGCAACTGGAGCGGGATGTCGGCTTCGACCGGGGGCTCTTCAGTGGCGAGGCCGAGCGTCTTTAGATAGGCGGGGGTGATGGAGAGGGCGATGGAGTCGCCGATGGCCTCGTGGAAACCGTCGTTGGCTCCGTTGCGGAACAGGAAGGGCTGCTTGTTGTAGGCCCTCTGGTAGAAATTGTGGCCCAGCTCGTGATGGACGGTGGTGAAGTAATCGTCGTTGACTTCGATGCACATCTTCACGCGCAGGTCCTCGACCGAATCGACGTCCCAGGCCGAGGCGTGGCACACCACGTCGCGATCGCGAGGATGGACGAACTGGGAGCGCTCCCAAAAGCGTGTCGGGCAACGGACGCAAATCCAAGACTAGTAAAAAAGCTTTCGCCGTAGTGAACCATGGCGCGCCCGGCGGCGAGCGAAGCGGCGTGGCCTTTGTCGGAGGACAGGTCGGTGGCGGCATCGAAGGCGGGCGCGGCCGCCGGATCCTTTTCAGCGATCTGCTTCTTGAGCGCTGATTCGAGATCGACCGGCTTGAACTGGGACAGTTTGGGGTCGGTGGGGGCGACGATGTCGTAGATGTTGCCCCACTCCTGGGCCCACATATTTCCCAGGAGCTCGGCCGGGATCATGCCGTCGGCGCGCTCGGCGGCCTTGCCGTATTTGGCGATGAGGCGCGCGCGCACGTAGTCGTGCAGTTCGCGATAGAGCGGCTCCAGCTGCGCCCATGTGCGTTCCACTTCGGCGGAGAACTGGGCCGGCGTCATGTCGTAGCGGGCGCGCCACAGCTCGCCGGTATCGTTGTAGCCCAGCTCTTTCGCGCCGATATTCTGCAGCTCGATGAAGCGGGCGTATTTGTCCTTCATGGGTGCGCCGATGGCGTGCCAGCCGACCCAGAGCCGGGTCAGTTCTTCGGGGTCGTGCGACTTGGCCATGATGCTGGAGATAGCGTCGATGCCCATGCATTTGGCGCCGGGCGCGGGCTGCTGCCCGGCGGGCGTGTCGGGGCAGAATTTGCCCTTGCCGTACAGCGGCGGTGAGCTGCGCGGCGAGTTGGGTCTGTTCGGCGAGAAGCTTCGGATCCTTGGGGGCCGCGGGCGTATTCAACTGCAGGAGCTGAATCTGGCGGCGCAGCTCGGGCGGGAGGTCTACTTTGTCCCAGCGATGGCTCTCCGCGCCCAGTTCGAGCGCGCGGGCGGTGAACCGCTCGTTGATGAGGGCCGTGGTCGCTTCGGTGTCGTCGGTGATGTCGGTCTCGGCGGTCCACTCGGCGTGTGAGGCGTCGGTGGTGAGCTTGAGCAGCTCGGCATTGGCGCCGTCAATGAAGGCCTGGGCTTCGGCCACAGTGGGCGGATTCTTGCCATCAGAACTCTGTGCAGACGTGAATGACGACGCAGCGGCAACGATCAATAGGACGGACATCACGTGGGAGCGAATCATGGCCGGAAGTATATAACCTGAGACGCGGCTTGATGCCATCCCTCGGCCCGGCCTCGTTGGACCAGCGGACCCTGGCGAATTACAATCCTCCGGACTGTAAAGGCCAAAATCAAATGAAGCTATTTCCGTTGTGCATGGGCGCAATCTGCGTGGTCGCGCCGGCTCTTGTCGCAGGCGGCCAGGACGCGGGGCCGCAGATCGAATTCCCGAATGTGCTGTACGGCGCAGCCTACTACAACGAATACATGCCCCAGGACACGCCCAATGCCCAGGCCGAGCGGCTCGAAAAGGACGTCGCCCTGATGAAGGCCGCGGGCCTGACCGTGGTGCGCATGGGCGAATCCACGTGGAGCCTGTGGGAGCCGGAGGACGGCCATTTCGAATACGCGTGGATGGACCACATCGTCGACGCCATGAGCAAGGCCGGGATCAAGGTGATCCTGGGTACGCCGACTTACTCCATTCCCGCCTGGATGTACCATGAGCATCCGGAGATCCTGGCCGACCGCATTCCACCGGGTCCCTTTGGCGGCAAGCCGGTCGCGAGCTCCTACGGCATTCGCCAGAACATGGACACCGATTCGCCGGCGTACCGGTTCTACGCGGAGCGGCTCATCCGCCACATCGTGGCGCATTACAAGGACAATCCCGACGTGATCGGCTGGCAGCTGGACAACGAAACCTCGAGCTACGACGCGGCCAACACGGATGTGTTCATCGGGTTCCAGCACTATCTCGAAAAGAAGTTCGGAACGCCGGAAGAACTGAGCAAGGCGTGGTTCCTCAACTACTGGGGCGAGAACCTGCATTCGTGGGAGGACCTGCCCCGGCGCGACGGGACCATTTCGACCGGCTACAAGCTGGAGTGGACGCGCTGGAGCCAGATGCGGGTGACCGATTTCCTGCACTGGCAGGCGGGGCTGGTGCGCGAGTGCGCTTCGCCGCGGCAGTTTGTCACCACCGACTACGGCAGCATGATGAAGCGCGACGTGAACGAAGAAGCCGTCGCCCAGTCGCTGGATATTATCGCCAACAACATTTACCACGGCACGCAGGATCACTACGACGGGTCGTTCCAGGCCCTGCAGAGCGACTTTACCCGTTCACTGAAGCATGCGAACTTCCTGATCACCGAGACCAATGCGCAGACCATCGGCTGGAGCTCGCAGAGCCAGTTCCCGCCCTACGACGGCCAGCTGCGCGAGGATGTCTACACCTATCTCTCCAACGGCGCCAACATGGTGGAGTACTGGCACTGGGCGTCGATTGCCGGGGGACAGGAGACGTACTGGAAAGGCATCCTCTCGCACGATCTCGAACCGAATCGCGAATACGCGGAGATGAGCCGCACGGCGCATGAGCTCGAAAAGATCGGGCCGCACCTGGTGGGGCTCAAGATCAAGCCGGAGGTGGCCATCCTGTGGAGCCGCGATTCGGCCAACGCCATCGACTTCATGCCCTACGGCGGGGGAGTACCGGCGCGCAGCTGGACAGGAACACCGGACGGATACGCTTCGCTGGTGCAGCAGATGCACCACTCTCTCTACGAACTGAATGTGCCCTCGGATTTTGTGTTTCCGGAGACGCAGGATTTCTCCGCGTACAAGCTGCTGATCGTGCCCGCGCTCTACATCTCCGACGATGCGCTGCTCAAGCGCATTTCGGATTACGTCAAGAACGGCGGCCACGTGGTCATGACCTTCAAGAGCGGATTTGCAAATGAGAATTCGGCGGTGCGCTGGGTGCGGGCGCCGGGGCCCCTGCGGGAGGCGGCCGGCTTCAGCTACCAGGAATTTTCCAACCTGGAGAAGCCGCTAGCGCTCAAGGATGATCCATTCCATGCCGGCGCCGACAACAAGGTCTACTACTGGGCCGAATTCCTGATGCCCGAGCATGCCAAGGCGGTTGCGTTCTACGACCACCCGTTCTTCGGGAAGTGGCCCGCGATTACCGAGAACAGCTTCGGATCCGGAACGCTGCTCTACGAGGGGACCTATCTCTCCGATGCTCTCCAGACAACCGTGCTGCGGGATGCGCTCGAGAAAGCGGGCCTAAGCAGTGCGGATCAGCAATTGCCGGCCTCGGTGCACGTGTCGCACGGGGTGAGCCGCATGGGCAGGCGGCTGCATTACTACTTCAACTACTCCGCCGGCGAGGTGAAGGCAAATTACGGGTACGGGGCGGGAACCAGCCTGCTGGATGGGAAAGCGGTGGCCAAAGGTGCGGTGTTGACGCTGGGGCCGTGGGACTTGGCGATCGTGGAGGAACAGTAGTGTTCTCACGTCCTGCGCGCGCTTCGTCAAGATGAGCCACGCAGCATGGCTTCAAACCGGCCGGCATCCGAATCGATGTCGCGAACCCTACCGGACCGTCGCCGCAATTCGGACCCTGCCGCTGAGGGCTTTGGCGTCACGCGATCGTGCTTATCGGCGTTTGGCGCCGTGGTTCGGGACCAGAGTAGGGGTAGTAGGATACGCAACTGTCTTCTCGCGTCCTGGAGGCACCTCCGGCATGAAGAGAAGCCGGTGAAGATTCTCATTCCGAAAACCGGGGTCTTCTATCAGTTTCATCAATTTCTGATAGCTCTTTGCGTCGAACGCGAAGGCATCTGTCGAGAAGACCCTGATACCGTCCCGATCCGCCAGCGTGTAGACCTGGTAGTACACCCCGCCAACCGTGGCATTTCCGGCGATGAACTCCTGTAATTGCCCGACTCCTGCGCCGAGGTTTCGCCGGATCGCCAGAAAACCCGGGGCGTCGCGTCGACCAGGCCTGTCCCACTCGAATGGCTTTGGCGGTCTTTCGTTGGGTAAACAGAACGGCGCGAAGGGTATGAAGTCTGAATGGTAGAGGCCCACAATACGCCACGATCTCAGATTGCTGACGCTGGCATCGGGACTAACCGGAACGATATCCCAGTACCTCACCTGTCGACGCGTCATCGGGAGTGGCTTCCCGTCTTTGCCGATAAACTTCACTTCGATGCTGGTGTGAGGTATGGGGTTAAGGCCTTGCATCGACAGGTTCTGGGCGACAGGTTTCGCTGAACTGTATCTTGCCGTGCCGATCGAAAGGTCCCTCTTGTCGAATTCGATCGTAATGTTCGGATTCTTCGAAGGCTGGGGACGAGGGTCGGGTTGTCGAATAGGTGGAAGTTCGCTAAATCTTGGCCCGTCGGGCGTCTCAATGATGTACGGGCCGCGACCGCTACCTTCTGGTGGTGGGGGCAAAGCCTCATCATCGAAATCGACGTGAGTGATAGATTCGCCTGCCATGGATCCTCCTCTGCAGAACGTCAGACCCGGCACTGGGCATCTCGGTCTTCGATTATTACCGCGGCGTTTCTGAGGAAACAGGGCCATGGCACAAATGCAAAATGTGGTTGGGCTCGCGGGAACTCTGCTCAGTTGGCCTTGGAAGCGCCCATCAATGGATCCCTTGCTCTGGCCGGACGGGCATCCTCATCGGTTTTGAGCAATGGGATCGTTGACCATCCCCTCTAAACCCGGTAAACTACTCTAGTTTGGCGATTCCTGCCTGCCGCCGCAGGCGTTCGCCCGAAAGCACTTGGGGCTTGAGCGGACCGCGGCGAGGAAGTTTCCGCCTTTTTTGATTTTTTGGACGAGCGTGTCGCGCGAGGCGCGTGCAGCTCTGGAGGACTTATGTACGCAGTTGTACGCACCGGTGGAAAGCAGTATCGTGTCGCGCCCGGCGATGTGGTGAAGATCGAGAGCGTTGTGTCCCCGTCGGAAGACAGGACCATCGAGTTCAGCGACGTGCTGGCGGTTTCCGGCGAGCCCGGCACCGTGGTGAAGCCGGGTGCGGCCAAGGTTACCGCCGAGATCCTCGGCGAGGGACGCGGCGACAAGATCCTGGTGTTCCACCTGAAGCGCAAGAAGCAGTACAAGAAGCTGCAGGGACACCGGCAGAACTTTACCGAAGTGCGCATCAAGGCCATCGAGGCCGACGGCGTAACGTATACGAGCTAGCTTTCAGTTGTCAGTCGTCAGCTTTCAGACGCGCGAAGGCTGGAAGAGAACTGATTACTTAAGGCTGACAACTCAGTTTGAGAAGGGGATTCGGCAATGGCACATAAGAAGGGTGGAGGCAGCTCCACAAATGGACGGGATTCCAATGCACAGCGGCTGGGCGTCAAGGCTTTTGCCGGCGAGCTCGTGACCGGCGGGATCGATCATCATCCGCCAGCGCGGCACCAAGATCAAGCCGGGGCCGAACGTGGGCATCGGCTCCGATGATACGCTTTTCGCCAAGGTGAGCGGCCGGGTGAAGTTTACCGATCGCGGCAACCGGGGACGCTTCGCGTCCATCGAGCCGGTAGCCGCCGGGTAACGACCGCACAATCCGGGAGCTCAACCTGGTCTGGTAAAGCCACGGCGATCGCCGTGGCTTTTGTTGCGTGTGGCATTCCGCTCTAGATGGCTACACGTCAAGGTGTGTGATACATTACACACTGGAGTTCTGCCATGCCCACGAATCTGGCAATCGACGATGCCCTGATTGAGGAAGCGCGGCGAGTCGGACACCATGCGACCAAAAAGGCGGCCGTGACGGCTGCGCTGGATGAGTACATTCGACGGCGAAAGCAGTTGGAGATCATCGAGCTTTTCGGAACGATTGATTACGACGAAGACTACGACTCCCAAAAAGCCCGGATGCTCGATCGTATTGAGATCGAGGAATGAAAGTCCTGGTCGATAGTTGTGTCTGGTCGCTTTCCCTCCGACGCCGCAAGGAAGCGGCCCTTGCCCCGGCCGACCATCGCCTGCAGAAGCTTTTGCTTGACTTAATCGCTCAAGGCAATGTCGCGATGATCGGCCCCATCCGCCAGGAAGTTCTTTCCGGTATCCGGGAAATGGCCCAGTTCGAAAAGCTTAAGAAGAGGTTGGAAAGTATCAAAGACGTGGATCTGACGACCCGCCACTACGAAGAAGCTGCGCGCCTCTATAACCTTTGCCGAAGCCATGGTGTTGAATGCGGACCAATCGACGTATTGTTGTGCTCGATGGCTGCTGAAATGAAGTGGCCCATCCTGACTTCGGACAATGGCCTCAAACGATGCATTCAGGCTTTAGGGCCCGAAGGCCTTGTTGAATTCATTGGACCCTGATAGGTTCGCACGCCACTGCACGGCCGCTCGCCAGACCCATTGCCAAAAACTCAAATGGGCCGGAACCTACAAGGCTCCGGCCCATTTGTGCCCACCCTCCCCCGAGGAGGTTTCAATACTGTCAGGATTTTGATTCGCTTTCGTGCAGATTGCGGGTCAGGACCTTGTCCACCACCTTTTCAACATCGGTGAGGAAAAAGCTGCTGGCGGGCTGCACAACAGCGACCTGGGTTCCCTTATGGCCCAGTGCAGAAGCAATTTCGTTCCAGCGATAGATAGTCGAGTTGGCCGCAACCACCAGCGGTTTCCGCACCGGCTCGGGCAGGGCAAAGTAGGAAAGCCACACCCCGAGAGACACGAGAGTCAGGCTCTCGCATACAAACTGCAGCGGATTGGTGAGCGATGAATTGCCCGAAAGCAGGGTGCCCAAAACAAAGTCGTTGGCCGACAGCATTCCGAAGCCGAGGGCAATCCCAAAAGCCAGGTCGCGCACCGACAGCCGCAACGCATTCATGCTTATGCACAGGAAAGCCAGGAGGCACAATTCCAGCACGCTGACAGAACGCATTAGCCCCAGCGCCAGGTCGGGGATGATGAGAATGCCCTTGTGGGCATACGAGACGGAGGCAAGACTCACGATGACCGAAGCCACGGCCGCCCAGCGGAAGATCACGATCCCAAAGTTTCTAAGTCCGGCGAAGGGCGTAAGGGCGGAGCGAAAAACTTCCATCGCCACAAAAAACAGGGCGACCGCGCTCGCGATGTAAACGCCCCAATAGGCGAGGAAGTAGAGGATGAAGCAATAGTCGTTGAGCCAATGCCGGGCCTGGCCGAACAAGAGCAGCAAAAGCACAGGCATCGCGCCAAGGCGCAGAAGCAGATAGGCATTCATGGCTGGGAAGCGGCGCTGCAGCTTTTTGACCCAGAAGAGATAGCCGAGGACGGCCCAAAGCAGGAATTCCGCCCCACTCATCACGGCCATTGCGAGGTTAATGGGCATAAGGGGTCTATCACCATCCCGTTAGAGTCCTCAGGATAGCGCCAATTTGCTCTTCTCTCAAAGGAAAAAAGCGGGAGACCCGCTAGCACTTTCGTGCGATTACCCTTATTTGTTACTGGCCGTTACCACCACCGGCGGGGCAGCCCGGCATGTGCGGTCCGCACGTCGGCACGGGCAAAGTCTCGGTCGCGGACTGGTGGCTGCGCATAGCGTGGGTCGAAGTGGAGGAAAGCGAAGCGGCGGCGGCACCGGCGATCACGACGGACAATGCGAAAATTCGAACGGCAAGTTTCATGATGAGTGACTCCTTTAGGAATTTCGTTAGAGCGGGAATTCAGCCTCCCGCGTTACTAAAATCCTAGTTCAAATAGCCGGGACTAAGTGCCCCTTTTCCATACATATTCCTCTGTGCTTTTTAATCTAAAGGAGATTATCCCCCGGATTTCGGTAATCTGCAAGTGGTTACCGTCAGGGGATGCCAATCCCACCTCCGTTTTGGCCCGCTTGCGTGCTAAAATAGATGCAGGCAAATTTGTTCAAAGCCCCCGTCTTTTCAAGCGGTTAATCCCAGATCGACCCGCCCGGAGGGCCCCTCCGAACCGCTCAGTACTTTGGGGTGTGAAAACAAAGGCCAATTGGACATCTATGGCGACCGAAACACCGATCCTGCCCGCGGCTGGCGATAACGATAGTTACACCGGCGAAAACATCAAAATCCTGGAAGGCCTCGAGGCGGTTCGCCTGCGCCCGGCCATGTATATCGGTTCGACCGGGGAAATGGGCTTGCACCACCTCGTCTACGAGGTCGTGGATAATTCCGTCGACGAGGCTCTGGCCGGCTACGCCAAGAGAATTGAAGTCGTCATCCACGTCGACAATTCGATTACCGTGGTCGACGACGGCCGCGGCATTCCCGTGGACATGATGGATCTGCCCAACGGCCAGCGGATGCCGGCCGTCCAGGTGGTGCTGACCAAGCTCCATGCCGGCGGCAAGTTCGACTCCTCCACCTACAAAGTCTCCGGCGGTCTCCACGGCGTGGGCGTGAGCTGCGTGAATGCGCTCAGCCAGGAGTTCAACGTCGAGATCTGGCGCGACGGCGCTACCTGGGAGATGGACTTCAGCTGCGGGTTGCCGACCAGCGGAGCTGCGCAAGTCCGGCACCAGCAAGAAACGCGGGACCAAGGTTCACTTCCTGCCCGACAAGAGCATCTTTGCGGTCACCGAATACAACTACGACACCCTGGCCCAGCGCCTGCGCGAACTCGCCTTCCTGAACAAGGGCCTGGAAATCACGCTGACCGACGAGCGCACCACCGATCCCAAGACCGGGGAATCCAAGCGCACTGAGTTCCGCTATGCCGGCGGCATCGCCGAGTTTGTCAAGCACCTGAACCGCGGCAAGCAGGTGCTGCACGACAAGCCGATCGTGATGGAAGCCAAGCGGGACGGCGTGGAGATGGAGATCGCCCTCCAGTACAACGACGGCTACTCCGAGTCGGTGTTCAGCTTTGCCAACAACATCAACACGGTCGACGGCGGTTCCCACCTGTCGGGTTTCCGCACCTCGCTCACTCGGACCATCAATGCCATCGGGCAGTCGCTCGGCCTGTTCAAGGACATGAAGGAAAACCTGAGCGGCGACGACGTGCGCGAGGGCCTGGTCGCGGTGGTGAGCGTCAAGCTTTCCCAGCCGCAGTTCGAGGGCCAGACCAAGGGGAAGCTCAACTCCGACATCGCCGGCATCGTGCAGGCATTCGTGAACGAGCGGCTGGGCATGTTCCTGGAGCAGAACCCGCCGATTGCCAAGAAGATCATCAACAAGGCCATCGACGCGGCCCGGGCCCGCGAAGCCGCGCGCAAGGCCCGCGACCTGACCCGGCGCAAGGGAGCGCTGGACGGTGGCGGTCTGCCCGGCAAGCTGGCCGACTGCAGCGAGCGCAACCCCGACCGCTGCGAACTGTACCTGGTCGAGGGCGAAAGCGCCGGCGGCACCGCCAAGCAGGGCCGCGACCGCCGCTTCCAGGCCATCCTGCCGCTCAAGGGCAAGATCCTCAACGTCGAGAAGGCCCGCTACGACAAGATGCTGGGGCACGAGGAAATCCGCGCCATGATCACGGCGCTCGGGACCGGCATCGGCAAGGACGACTTCGACTTCACCAAGCTGCGCTACGGCAAGATCATCCTGATGACCGACGCCGACGTGGACGGCTCGCACATCCGCACCCTGCTGCTGACGTTCTTCTTCCGCCACATGACGGAGCTGATCAAGCGCGACAACGTGTACATCGCCCAGCCGCCGCTCTACAAGATCAAGAAGGGCCGTTTCGAGCAGTACATCAAGGACGACCGCGAGTTCGTGAAGGTGATGGTCAAGCGGGCCTCCGAAGGCATCATCGTTCGCCACGGCGAAAATGCCAGCCACATCGAGGGCGCCGACCTCACCCGCTTTATGGGCTTCCTGAACGAGTACCTCGGCCTTCGTCGAAAAGGTCGACAAGCGCATCCGCAACGAGAAGCTCACCGAACTGCTGGCGCGGGCGGAACTGGTGCATCGCTCCGACTTCGCTTCCAAGGACGGAAGCGACGTGCCGGAAAAGGTCCAGCGCTTGCACGAACAGCTGGCCGAAGTGGCCGACCAGTTCCAGTTCAAGCTGCAAAAGCCGGTCGAGGACGAAGAGCACCACACATGGTCGGTCTGCTTCACCGATTCGCAGGGCGCCACGCGCTGTGTCGACTGGAACCTGGCTTCAAGTCCCGAGTTCCGGCAGATGATGGCGAAGTACTCGCAGATCAAGGACTATCTCGAGCCGCCGTTTCTCATCGAGTTTGCCCCCAAGGGAGCCGCGGAGGCCGCCGCCGAGGAGCCCGAGGGAACGGACTTTGAAGAGGGCCAGGCGCCCGTCGAGGTCAAGGCCGAGGCCAGGCAGGCGCGGCGTGCGGCCCGCATTCCCCGCGAGCCCGTGGAGAAGCAGACCGCCCGCGAGCTGTTCGCCTACATCGTGGAGCAGGGCAAGAAAGACTACCAGGTGCAGCGTTACAAGGGGCTGGGTGAAATGACTTCGACCCAGTTGTGGGAGACCACGATGGATCCCGAACGGCGCACGCTGCTCTCGGTCAAGCTCGAAGACATTGCCGAGACCGAGGCCATCTTCACCACGCTCATGGGCGAAGACGTTGAAGCGCGCCGCAAGTTCATCGAAGACAATGCGCTGGACGTGAAGAACCTCGATATCTAGGCAAGGCGGATTATTGCGGTGGCGCCGGTCGTCCGCAATCCAGTCGGCGGAACTGCAACTTTTTGTAGGGTCGGTACCAGATGCCTGAGATATTTGTAGACTCAACAAAGCGTAACCTATAGACTCGCCGGTAGTTTTCGAGGAATCTATGCGGAGATGCGTTCGACTTTCCCTCCTGCTGCCTCCCTTTCTGATGGCGTCGGATCTATTTGCGCAGGACCAATCAACCGGCGAGACTGCGACCTCGCCACTGGGATGGGTGCTCATCGGCGCATGGCTGGCGATGGTGATTTTCCTGTTGTGGCGCGACTGGCCGCGATTTTTCAATGGCCCAGCCCCGGCGGGCAGTGGCGACGATGCGAGCTGGCTCGCCGGAGTTTTGCCGATTGTACGTCTACGCACAAGTGCGTCGCTGTTCCCGCTGCCCCTTACGCGGCGCGATGAGGTCGTTGTGCTGTATCCGGGTGAGTTTGTGCGACTGCGCAAACAAAGAAGGCAGTCGATCGAAGCCGCGTATCGTGTCGATGGTCTCGAAGAGCTGAAGAGAGATCCTTCGCTGAAAGTCAAGTTTTCGATTCCGGTGAACACGATCGAGAAAGTTGTCTTTCGCAAGACCTGGTACAGGGGCTTCTTTTTCGATCTCGTTCGAGTGACGGTCTACCTTCCCAAGGGCAAACGGCGCTTCTACGCGCGCGGGAACGGCGTTCCTAACCTCTATCGCGCTCTGAACCTCCTGTGTCCGTCGCGAGTGGTCCTGCCTCCGGCGATCAAGCACAAATGGGAAAGGCACAAGAAGCCCGAGGACCTATCGTCTCACCGCCCATTGCGATCGCGTCCGCTTTCCGTTCTGGTCAAAGTCGCCGCAATCGCATTCTTTGGGCTCGGGCTCTGGTATTTCTGGGGCAAGTCCGATCTGGGAATGGGACTTCTTTTCCTTTACCTGGGTCTGGTTGGCTTGCTGCAAATCGCGAACGGGCTTTGGGAAAGAGATCCTCAGAAGCTTCTGAAGGCTGATAGCCGGCGCCCGATTCTCTACCTTCGGTCGTTTCTCGATGATCGGGAGACGAGTCTTCATCCGGAGACTGCGTTTTCGGCGTTGGTGGGGCTCGATCCGCCGTTCTACTCCATCGACGCCTACCGGGATACGGCTTTTTACAGACTTTCCCGGACGATTATCAAGAACTTGTCGAACCACCATCCGGTGCGTCTGTTCAAGCTGCTCATCGGACGACCCCTCGATACTTCGGAAGAGCAGATGGCCGCGTTTTTCTCGGGGTACGGCGCTTTTGTAGCGATCGGCAAGCCGGGAGAGCGCTTTGCCACCACCGGCGCCGCGCGCATGTATGTCGGCAATGACGAATGGCAGGGACTGGTTAAAGACCTGCTGCATGATTCCGAGATCATCGTGCTCCAGCCGAGCAGTACGGAAGGCGTGTGGTGGGAGGTTGAGCAAACGATCCAACTTGCCGACCCATCCCGCGTCCTCATGTGCATGGTGAACTATCGCGGAAGGCAGAACGACTTCGAAACCTTGCGACTGAGGCTGGAGAAGTATCTTCCCGGCGGCGTCACGGTGCCCCGCGCGACAGGGGACCATCCGTACATCACCATGTTGCGCTTCGACAACAACTGGCAGCCGCATGAACTTCGTCTGTTCTACTATTCGCGCTGGATCTGGCCGTTCCGGCTCCGGGCCGTCAATCTGAAGCGCACGCTGGAGCCGTTTCTTGAAGGATGCGGCCTGCTGGAGGCGAAGCCGGGCACGCATCTACATCCGCCGGAGCTTACCACGCCGTGAAATGCGGGACCTACCAGTTCGGGGGCTTCGTGCATGAAGATCGGCTTGACCGCAGCGCTGTTCCTGATCTTCGGCGTGGCACCGGCGATCACACAGGCGCCCGCTCCCACGGCTGTTACCCAGCCCTCGCGCGCGGCGATGGACCACGATCTGCTCGAGGTCACCATTCCCCGCCTGGAGCGCTACTATCGCACCGGCAAGTACACCGTAACCGAGGTGGTGAACTGGTACATCAGCCGCATACACAGGTACAACGGGGTCTATGGCGCGGTTGAGTATCTCGACGTGAAAGGCGCGCGGGAAGCGGCCGCCCGCGAAGATGCCGCCGCTGCGGCCGGCGGAACGAATTTTCATCGCGGACCGATGTGGGGCGTGCCTATCGTCATCAAGGAAAACACCAGTGTCCAGGGACTGATCACGAGCGATGGCTGGAAAGGGTATGTCATTCCCGGCCACGAATTGATCGCGCCGCGCGATGCCACGATCGTCGCCAGATTGCGAGCTGCCGGAGCGGTGATTCTGGGCAAGACCAACATGCCCGACTTCGCGTCCAGCGACACCAACCGCAGTACCGCCTACGGGCGCACCGGGAATGCCTACGATGTTCGTTTCAGCCCCGGCGGTTCGTCGGGCGGAACAGTTACCGCGGTTACAGCGAACCTGGCCGTGCTGGGCAACGGCACGGATACCGGCAACTCCATTCGCATGCCGGCGGCTACCAGCGCTGTCGTGGGGGTGTTTCCGACGCGCGGACTCCTCAGCATCGCGGGCATCGCGCCGCTCGACTGGTTGCTGGATAACACGGGGCCGATTGCGAGAGATGTCACGGATGCGGCCATTGCGCTTACGGTGATGGCCGGAGAAGACCCCATGGATCCGGCGACGGTGGGCTCTCACGCGAGCGCGCAACCCGGCCCCTACACCAGGTATCTGCGAGCCGATGCACTCAAGGGCAAACGATTCGGGGTTCCGGCGTTCATCCTCGACGGTGCGGGCATTCCGTTTGAGGGCATACCGGCCGGGGAGCCGCCGGATCGCGCGGCCGCCGCCCGGGAGGGATCGCGGCTGCCCCTGCAACCGGAGACGCGCCAGGCTTTCATGAAAGCCATTGATGCACTGCGGGCCGCGGGCGCAACGGTCGTCATCGACGATTCCATCCTGCCCGACAGTTTTGCTGAAGCGGCTTCACGGATCGGCACGATGCCCTACATCCGGGAGGGCACGGAGAAGTTTCTGGCGCACTACGGCCCGGCCCAGTACCACTCCGCGCGCGAATACGAGCAGGCGGTTGGATCGCCGCTGCCGGCCACGATCATCGGCGGCGGGAAGCCGGATCCCCAGGATCCTCGGGACGTAGTTGCGCAGGTCAGTTTCGAAAACAATCCCCAGTCGGACGCCGATGTGCGGATTCCCAGAAAGAGGGTGCTCGATCAATACAATGACACTCTCGAACGCATGCACCTCGACGGGTACGTGTATCCGGCCATCCAGATGCCGCCGCCGGACGAGACCATGGCGCAGGATGGAGTACTCAGCACCGGTCCGCACAGCGCAACAGGCTGGGTCAACATGATCGGCGTGCCGGCGGTCGTGGTGCCGGCGGGGTTCTACAGCAGCGGGCTGCCCTTCGGGCTCGAGATCTCAACCCGGAAATGGAAAGACGGCGATCTGCTGGGCTGGGCCTACGCTTTCGAACAGGCAACCCACGAGCGACGGCCACCGGTGCTGGTGGAAAAGGGCCTGCTCAAGATTGAACGGTAGTGGGCTGCGTTTGAGTTCGATGGTGATGCCAACCTGCGGGGATGAAAACGGTTGGTTGTGGTTTTAGCGAGTCGGCTGCGTCTCGTTCGATGTGACCTCGCGCAGTTCTGTCTTGGCTCCGGCATGGCGTTCGACGATCACGGTTTTCAACTCCCATGGCCGGAGCGTTACCTGTTGATCGAGGCCGAGAGCGGTGCTGCGAAGGGCGGCCTGCGTTGCGGTACCGGAGCGCTCCTGGAGCCGGATGATGGTGCCTTCGCGGGCGTTCTCCGCATGCTTGATGGCGAGGACCTGGACATTTCCCGGCGTGACCTCCAGAAAGGACTGCTGCCACGGCAAATGGCCGGGGTGGGCCGAATCCATCACGTGCTGGGCGGGTGTCTGGAGTTCCTCGGCTCGGCGGTCCAACGCCAATTGGGTGTAGGCTCCCTTTGCGCCCAGGAGCCAGAACGTGCGCTCCTGGCGGCCCTGGTCCTGCCAGGCGTTGTCGTCGTCTTGCGGGACTTGGTTCGGATTGTGACGCGCAAACGGAGCAGAGCGGATGAGCACTGTCCGGAATAGCCCCTCGAGGCAGTCGTAGCTATAGGTCGAGTTGTTGATCAGCGCGACAGTATGTTCGGCTGAGCCGATCGAGCCCTGGACTGCGATCCAGTCCTGGCACGGCTCCTCTTCGCCGTTGGTGTGGCGCTCGAGCACGGCGCCCGGAAC
Source organism: uncultured Acidobacteriota bacterium (assembly GCA_963798315.1). Classification (GTDB taxonomy): domain Bacteria; phylum Acidobacteriota; class Terriglobia; order Terriglobales; family Acidobacteriaceae; genus Telmatobacter. The sequence continues at coordinate 33,322 of CAWCTA010000002.1, forward strand.
TTTAGCGAAGATCCTCGCGTGTTCGAGCGCGGTGGGAATCTCCAGCATGAGCATCTGCTCCCGTTCGCGCCAGTCGATGATGAATTGAAGCTCGACCACGTCCCATCCCGCCATCTGGCGGATGTTGAGCACGATCTCCGAATCTTGCCAGCGCGCGCGCTGCCGCGTAATGCGGGTGAGCGGGCCGTCCTCAACCACGCGCGAGGACCCGAACGTGGGCCGGCCAATCTCCTGCCGGAAACTCGCAATCCCATGCGCCCAGGTGTCACTCGTATCGCGGATGGCGACCATGCCGATTGGTCCCGACAAAAGCTCGGCGCCATCCTGCGCTTTCAATGACGAGATGCCGAAGCCCGCATCGGAGATCTTGCAAAAGCCGCCATACGTTTCGTTGACCGGCGCTTCCCCGTGAGACAGCGCGAACACCTGGTAGCCGCAAGGAGGAAGCTCCACCATGCCTGACAGGCGCGGGAAGAAATCCGTCATGCTGGGCGACGGCCGCCACTGCAACGGAATGCGCCGGCCGTCTTTCGCTGCCAGGTGCATGGGGCCTTGGCTCTTCAGATCCGACCCTATGATCACCTCGGCCAGCGCTTTGCGCCGCCAGGGCAGCGGATTGAAGAGGAACAGGGCGTTCTCTTTCACTCCGCTGGTGTCGACCTGCATCGCGATCGCCTGGAGCGCTTCGACCTTTGACGTCAGCGCGGTTTCGCAGGCGTATCCCAGGCTGTCGCGGAGTTGGGCGTAATCGCTGTAGAGGGCCGTGCCCGCCATGAGGTCATGGAACTGGCAGAACGCGACCTTCCACCAGGAATCGGCGAACTCCTTTTGCGGGTAGGGATGCTCGATGGCCAGCCCAGCGGCGACGGAGATTGCTTCCGCTTCCCCCAGCAAACGCTCCGCGCGCCGGTTCAGAAATTTTCCTTCACCGTAAGCGGAATAACAGCCGCGCGCATGATGCTGCAGTTCGGTCTTGACCACGGGCAGGTTGGGGAAGCCGGGATCTTTTTCAACGTCGGCAAAGAAGCCGGAGAGCGTGCTCCAGCGAATCTCGGGCAGATCGGGGTCGAATTGCATCTCCGTGACTTTGCGAATCTGTTCCCGTGTCACCGCGCCGCCGTGGTCACCCACACCCAGAAACAGCGCGGCGTGATTCAAGCCGGAAGTAAACAGCTGCTTGGGCGCGGCGCGAATCATATCGGCTGCTTCGTTTCCCGGGTCATAGTTCTTCCAGATGCGCATGGTCAGGACGCGCGAGCCATCCGGCCCTTCCCACCAGAACAGGAGCGGCAACTGCATCTCGTGTTCCTGGGGGCGCATGAATGCGTAGTATCCGTATCCGGCGCTCTTGAGGATGGTGGGCAGTCCCGCGGCGTGTCCAAACGAATCGGGATTCATGGCGATCTTGACGTCGACGCCGAGCGCTCGCCGGCAGTACTCCTTCCCGTAGAGCGAGTGGCGCACGTAGCTTTCGGTGGATGGAAGATTGCAATCGGGCTCGACCGGCCAGCCGCCCGCGACTTCCCAGCGTCCCTCGCGGATGCGCCGCTTGATTTGAGCGAACATCGCGGGATCGGCGCGCTCGGTCCAGCGATAGTGGGCCGCCGATGTGTGGGTGTAACAGAATCCCGGCGTCTCGTTGATGCGATTCAGGGCGCTGCGGAAGGTGTCGAGAACAGCGTCGGCGCCGTCGCTCCAGGGCCAGAGCCAGGCGGCATCGATGTGCGAGTAGCCGATGATGTGCAGTACTTTTCTGGTGCCGCCATCCGTGCCTGCAAGGCTTTCACTTAAAGAAGAACGCGCCGCCAACAATCCAGCCGTGGCGGCGCTGCCAAGGAGAAAACCTCTCCGAGAAAAATCCCGCCTGCCCATAAGCCTCTCCGAAACCCTCAACACTGTAACAAGCCAGGCGTTGGGCTGGTCGTGCGTTTGAGGAACGGAGGAGCCGGAAGCATGCGCGAGATTAATATGCCGCGATGCCGTTGAGGCCGGCCGAAGCGGGCAGGCCATCGACCTCGCCGATGTGAATGAGCTCGCCATCAGATTCGACAGCGAACTCGCCGATGGCTCCGGTCCCGGCGTTCAGCGTGTAGACGAACTTTCCGTCCGCGCTGGCGGCGGTGTCGAGGTTTGTGCTGCCGCTTGGATTCGTGCCCACGACTGTGCCTCCGATGGCGGCGAGAGCCCCGCTGTGGCTAATCGTGAAGCCGGAGAGGTTAGACGTGCCCGCGTTGGCCGTGTAGACTGCGCGTCCGTTGGGCAGGATCACATCCCAGCAGGTGGCTGCGCCCAGAGTGGGCAGGGCATCGGAGATCACGTCGAGGGTCTGGTTCCAGTTCAGATGGTACGACGAGATGGTGTTGGAGGCGTTGCCGACAATCAGCGCGCCATTGGGCGCAAACAGGGCCGCAAACGGAGTGGCCCCCGCGCTCGTATTGACTGCAATCGGACCCAGCGTTCCGTTGGGACGAACCCGGAATACATCGATGCTGCTGGTCGCGGTTTCAGTCACGACCAGGAATTGTCCGTTGGGGCTGAACGCCAGCGAGGTCGGCGAAGTGCCCGTGCCGCTGAGGTTGCTCGTGGAGTTTTCGATGGGGTGGAGATGGCCGTTGCCGCTGATGCGCAATCCGCTGATGTTTCCGTTGCCGCCCGCATTGAGGACGTAGAGCACGTTCCCGGTCTGCGCCAGGGCCGTCGGAGAACTTCCGCCGCTGGGCGCGGTGTCGATCAGGGTGAGTTCACTACCATCGACGGCAAACGAACTCACGGTTCCGCTGCCGGCGTTCACGGCAAACAGAAAACGATGATCGGCACTGAGCCGGAGCGAGCCTTGCGAATGCAGCGGATCGACGGTTCCGCCGCTCCCGTTTCCGCCGGTGGCAAACGTGCCGGCCGACTGCAGGGAACCGTTTTCGTGTCTTGCATATATTTCGATCTGGTTGCCCGATGCGGCATTAGTCATCACAAACACCGCTCCTCTATCGTCATTCTCCGCGACGCTCATGTTGGGCAATGCAACTGCGCCGGCGGCGAATAGACACACTACGAGTACGAGTTTCGATCTCTTCATTTTTTGGTGCTCCGTTCGGGGAGATTTGACCCGGCATCGCGTAACGAACGCGCGCGACTCAGGCCTTCGTTGCAACAAGGAGTGTGGCTGATCGGGAAAGGTTACGGGTTTGGCGAAAAAGAATCTTCGTCGGAACGCATGCAACCGGCTGCGTTAACAAGCTGTAACATGGAGGGTCGATCGGCAACTCCGATGGCCGTGAAGCATCTTTGATGTATTGATATTCGCGACCAGCCGGATTCTGATGGCAAGGCGTTCCGGAAAGCTATCCTGTTAGGGCGTGTTTCATAAACCGGTCTTGTAACAGGGCACGACTTTAGTCGTGCCGAAAAGGACTGCGAAAATGCGGGGGTTTTAACCCCTGATGGATTCCGAGCCGACTCGCCGTCCATTTATGAAATAAGCTCTAGGAATCGGGTGAAAGGAGTACCCAATGGCGACAAGCGTGCTGAAAAAGGCAAAGAGTCCAGCCGTCCGTAAATTAACCAGACGCGCGGCATGGAAGGCGCTGCAATCCCATTACAAGGCAATACGCGACACCCACCTGCGAACCCTGTTCGCTGATGATCCGGGGCGCGGCGAACGCTTGACCGTGGAAGGCGCCGGGCTCTTTCTCGATTACTCCAAGAACCGCATCACAGATGAAACCATCAAGCTGCTCCTGCAGCTGGCCGAAGAATCAGGGCTGAAGCGACGGATCGAGGCCATGTTCAACGGCGAGAAGATCAACATCACGGAAAACCGGGCGGTTCTGCACGTGGCGCTGCGCGCGCCCAAGGATCAGACCATCCTGGTGGATGGTGAAAATGTCGTGCCCGAGGTTCACGCGGTTCTCGACAAGATGAGCGACTTTGCAAATCGCGTGCGCAGCGGCGAGTGGAAAGGACACACCGGCAAGCGCATTCGCAACGTGGTGAATATCGGGATCGGCGGTTCCGACCTGGGGCCGGTGATGGCGTACGAGGCGCTGAAACACTACAGCGAACGGTCCATGACGTTCCGTTTTGTGTCGAACGTCGACGGCAATGATTTCGCCGAAGCGGTGCTCGATCTTGATCCCGCCGAGACGCTGTTTATCGTTTCGTCGAAGACATTCACGACCCTCGAGACCATGACCAATGCCCACTCGGCGCGCAGCTGGTTCCTGGACCTCATAGGCGGAGACGATTCGGCGGTCGCGAAGCATTTCGTCGCGGTTTCGACCAATGCCGGCGAAGTCTCGCGGTTCGGCATCGACACGACCAACATGTTCGGCTTCTGGGATTGGGTCGGCGGCCGCTATTCGATGGACTCGGCCATCGGCCTGTCGACCATGCTGGCTATCGGCCCCGATAACTACCGGGCCATGCTGGACGGCTTTCACGAGATGGACGAGCATTTCCGCACCACGCCCCTCGAGCGGAATCTCCCCGTGCTGATGGCGCTGCTGGGCATCTGGTACGACGACTTCTTCGGGGCGCAGACAGTGGCCGTGCTTCCCTACGAGCAATATCTCAAGCGCTTCCCGGCCTATCTGCAGCAGTTGACCATGGAGAGCAATGGCAAGCATGTCACGCTGGCCGGAACTAAAGTTGACTATGCGACGGGCCCGGTCTACTGGGGCGAGCCGGGCACCAACGGGCAACATTCCTTCTACCAGCTGATTCATCAGGGAACGAGCCTGATTCCCTGCGACTTCATCGCCTTTTCGCAGGCACTCAACAATCTCGGGCGGCATCACGACATCCTGATTGCCAACGTCTTTGCCCAGGCCGAAGCGCTGGCGTTCGGAAAGACCGCCGAACAGGTGAAGGCCGACGGCACGCCCGACTGGCTCGTGCCGCACCGGGTCTTCGAGGGCAACCGGCCGTCGAACATGATTCTCATCGATCGGCTGACCCCGGCGGTTCTCGGCAAGCTGGTGGCGCTCTACGAGCACAGCGTGTTTACCCAGGGCACCATCTGGCAAATCAATTCGTTCGACCAGTGGGGCGTCGAACTCGGAAAAGCGCTGGCACAGCGCATCATTCCCGAACTCGAAAGTCCGGCTGATCCGGAGCTGAACCACGACAGCTCGACCAACCATCTGATCCGGCGGTACAGAGTCTCGAAATAGAACCACCGGGCGTTCGTCCCCGTGCCTCGGCCGCTACAATGAACGGATGGAGCTGGTCCAGATTTCTCCCCTCCGGCAGGCGCCGGCGCCCAAACCCGAATGGCTCAAGGCGCGCGCCCCGGTGGGCGAGAACTACCACAACCTGAAGCGGCTGGCCCGATCTCTGGGGCTGCACACGGTATGCGAGAGCGCGCACTGCCCCAACATTGGCGAGTGCTGGCACCACAAGACCGCGACCTTCATGATGCTGGGCAACCTGTGCACGCGGCGTTGCGGATTCTGCGCTGTACCCAAAGGGCGCCCGGAGCCGATCGACTTCGACGAGCCGCGCCGGGTGGCTGAGGCGATCGCTACGCTTGGCCTGCAGCACGCCGTGATCACCAGTGTGAATCGCGATGACGACCTGGTGGGTGGCGCGCGGGCGTTCGCGATGGTGATCGACGAGATTCGCCGTCAGGCGCCGGGCTGCCGCGTCGAGGTGCTCATCCCCGACTTCCAGGGCAGCGAAGAGGCGATCCGGATCGTGGTGGAGGCCGCACCCGAAGTCCTGAACCACAACATCGAATCGGTACCGCGGCTCTACCGCGTGGTGCGCTCGGGGGCGCGGTATGAACGCTCGCTGGAGCTGTTGCGCTACTCCAAAGAGTTGCGGCCCGCAGGGCTCACCAAGTCTGGCGTGATGGTCGGCCTGGGCGAGGAGACGGTTGAATTGCTCCAGGTCTTTCGTGACCTGGCTGCGGTTGGCTGCGACATCCTGACGATCGGGCAGTACTTGCGTCCCTCGCGCGATCACCTGCCCATGGCGCGGCTGTACACGCCGCGAGAGTTTGGGGAGCTGAAAACGGAAGCGCTGAAGATGGGTTTCCGCCACGTGGAGTCGGGTCCGCTGGTGCGGTCGAGCTATCACGCCCATGAGCAGGCGGCGTCGACGGGGCTGATGATGCCGCCGGTGATGGCCTAGCCGCCGTACGCCTTTAGCGCCGCCCTGCGATGTAGAATAGCCGTTGGCAATTGGCAAGCCTCACGAGGAAGATACGATGGCAGTCTCGACGATGGCCGGTATTCCGGCTCTCAAAGAATTGAACAGCGACCTTCGGCGGCGCATGGACCAGGCCGTCGCCACGTTCCAGTCCAGTCTCGCTTCCACACGCACCGGCCGGGCCAGCGCGCACATGCTCGACCAGGTGAAGGTGGATTACTACGGCACGCTCACGCCCATCACGCAGCTGGCCCAGGTGTCCACGCCCGAGGCGCAGACGATCATGATCTCGCCCTGGGATCCGACCGTGCTCAAAGAGATGGAAAAGGCCATCCAGGCGTCTGACCTCGGATTCAACCCGATCTCGGACGGCAAGATTCTCCGCGTTCCCGTGCCCCCCATGACCGAGGAGCGGCGGCGCGACGTGGTCAAGCACTTGAACAAGGTGCTCGAGGAGCACCGCACCGCGGTTCGCAACGTGCGCCGCGACGGCAACGACGCGCTCAAGAAACTCGCCAAGGACAAGAAGATCAGCGAGGACGAAGAAAAGCGCGCCATGGAAGAAGTGCAGAAAATGACCGACGAAGAGATTCGGAAGATGGAAGAGATGTCGCGGCGCAAGGAAGTGGAAGTGATGCAGGTGTGATGGGGGGCTCGAACCATTCTCACGTCTCCGGTTAACCAATCCACAAAAGTGCTGTCATCCTGAGCGGAGCAGGTCGCGTTTGCGACCTGCGCAGTCGAAGGACCTGCATTTATCGCAGTGTCCATGTCAATTGTTCAGCGGAATACCACGTTTCGCTCAGATCAACCCAGGTGGGATTCGTCATCTTAATCAGCGCGATCTTCTTTGAGCGCGTCCAGCCCTTCAGCTGTTTCTCGCGTCTTATTGCGCCTCGAGGGTCCGCGAAGCCTTCGAACCACACAAGGCGGTTACAGTTGTAAGTCGAGGTGAATCCCTCGTATAGCTTTCGTTTGTGCTCGAAGACCCGTTTTTCGAGGTCGCGGGTTATGCCGATATAGAGTGTCAGGCTTCGACTGGCGACGATGTAAGTGAAATAATTGCCCTCGTGCATTTGGTGGATCGTACTTCTTTTGTTCGGAGCCGGATGTGACGCCCAGCGCACAAGACAGTAAATGCGGGTCCTTCGACTGCGGTCGCTTCGCGACCTCCGCTCAGGATGACCGCGCATTATAGGAAAATGGAAGAAGTAAAAAGCGGATCGTTTATTTCTTCGCCCGCTTGTAGAAGGGCAGCGGCACCTGCTTCGCTCTCACCTGGTTGGCGCCGAACCTGCACCAGCACGTCGCGCCCACTGGCCGCGTATTCTGCGGGCACCAGGGCCATGGCGATGTTGGTTTTGAGGAATGGCGCCGGGGAGCCGGATGTAATTGTGCCGATCTCGCGGCCTCCCAAGATCGAGCACCGGATAGCCGTCGCGGGCGATGCCGCGGTCGACCATTTCCAGGCCGACGATTTTGCGCTTCGGGCCGCCGGATTCGTTGACAGCCACCAGGGCATCACGGCCAATAAAAGAACCTTTGTCCAGCTTGAGCCAGTGGTCAGGCCGGCCTCGAGCACGTTGATCTCTTCGGAGATTTCGTGCCCGTACAGGCTCATGCCGGCTTCGAGGCGCAGGGTGTTGCGCGCGCCCAGGCCGCAGGGGCGGATGCCGAACTCGGCGCCGGCCTCCATCAGCGCATTCCACATCTTGACGGTGGTGGCTTCGTCGGAGGGGATGTATACCTCGAACCCGTCTTCGCCCGAGTAGCCGGTGCGGGCAATCAGCACATTGGGAACGCCCGCCACGGTCCCCCAGGTGAACCAGTAGTTCTTGATCGCCGCCAGGTCGACCTTGGTCAGCTTTTTGAGCGTGTCCAACGAGCGCGGCCCCTGGAGCGCCAGTTGCGAGTAGTAGGGCGAGTAGTCGCTGATGTGGATGCCGGGCATGGTGCCGACGTTCTTCCGGATCCAGGCAATAGTCCTTGTCGGTCGTGCCTGCGTTCACCACCAGCAGATAGTCGTTTTCGCTCAGCCGGTGGACAAGGATGTCGTCGACGAAGGTGCCCTGGGGCGTGAGCAGGGCGGAGTAGTGGGCCTGCCCGTCCTTGAGGCGCGAGGCGTCGTTCATGGTGATGTGCTGCACGGCAGCCAGCGCGCCGGGGCCGCGGAACTGGATTTCGCCCATGTGGCTTACGTCGAAGAGGCCCACCCCGGTCCGCACCGCCATGTGCTCGGCGATGAGGCCGCCCCCGGGGCATGGGTACTCTACCGGCATGTCCCAGCCGCCGAAGTCGACCATCTTGGCCTTGAGGGCGCGGTGGGTGGCATTTAAGGCGGTCTTTTTCAGTGCGGGCGCAACGGGAGCGGCGGGGGTGGACATGGCATTCCTCTCAGGGCCGTACCCAACCACGATAGGATTTGGCGGCGGCGGGGGTCAAACCCGCCGCCTGCGAGACCGAGGGCCCTAAGATGAAAGCAGTCGCGTTTCCCAGAGGATACCGGCATGGACAAGGTTCGCGGCATTCTGATGTTGATCGCGGGCGCCTTTGCGCTCTATCGCGGAATCATCATGCACACCCGGCAGAGTGCCTGGCTGGCGATCGGCCTGGGGTTGGCGGCGATCGCGCTGGGCGTGTACCGGCTTACCCGCAAGCCGCCGCCGCGGCGGCTGGTGTAAGCAGGAGGCCCCTATCGGGGTCCTGAGAGCCGCTTCGCATCCTCAGCTGGCGCGCCATAGACCCGGAGGAACCGAATCAGGCCGCTCCTCGTATCAATAAACGGGCATCTTTGCCCGGGCATCGTATCCGCCGGATCGGCTGCGGCGCCTGCGGCCTGAAGGGGAGGTCGTGCGTCCATACAATACCGGGGTAAACTCAACGGTCACATAACCTGCGCCGCCTGTCCCTACGGCTCCGGCAACGGAAGCCGCGGAAGTTGGACTTTGCGTACACTGGAATGGCCGGGTCGGGACGAATCGCGGTACCCAGAATTCAAGCATCGACGGGATAAGGATCCCGCCCGGATGAACGGCCGGCGCCCGGTCGTTCAGGAACAGAAAGCAGAATCATGCCACTGATTGAGGCCTTTCGACTCGCGCTGCAGTCCCTTTGGGGAAACAAGATGCGCTCCATCCTCACCCTCATCGGGGTGGTCATGGGCGTGGCCTCCGTGATTATGGTCATCACCCTGGTGAACGGCGCCAACCGCTACGTCAGCACCAAGCTCTCGGGGTACGGCGCCGACGTGTTCACGGTGACCAAGATGTCCAGCGTGATCTTCACGCCCGAGGAGTACTTCAAGTACCAGAAGCGCAAGATCCTGCGCATCGACGATTACTATGCGCTGCGCGACGGCTGCGAAGACTGCGGCGAGGTGGGGGCGCTTCTGAGCAAGGAAACCAACGTGGTCGCGAACGGCAAGTCAAGCAATAACACCGGCGTGCGCGGCTACACCTGGACCATGCTGTCGCTGAACAACATCGATATCGCGATCGGCCGCGGATTTACTCCTGCCGACGAGGACCACGCCACCAAGAACGTCATCGTCGGTTACGACATTGTGGACAACCTGCTCCCCGAGGGTGACCCCATCGGCAAGGAGATCCGGGTGGACGGCATTCCTTACACCATCATCGGGGTAGGGGACCGTCAGGGCAAGACATTGGGCCAGTCGCAGGATAACTGGGTCGCGATTCCCATCACCACTTACCAGCAGATATACGGCTACAACGACTCGGTGGACATCTATGCGCGCGCCAACGGCAACGCGGAAGTGATGGAGCGCGCCAAGGACCAGGCCCGTGTGCTGATGCGGACCCGCCGCCACGACGCCCCGGGCACCGCGGATGACTTTGAACTTGAAACCAACGACACCTTTCTGGACATCTGGAAGCAGATAAGTTCGCTGTTCGCGTCGGTGGTGCTGGGGCTCGCATCGATCGCACTGGTGGTGGGCGGGGTGGTGATCATGAATATCATGCTGGTCAGCGTGACGGAGCGGACGCGCGAGATCGGCGTGCGCAAGGCGCTGGGCGCCAAACAGCGCGACGTCCTGCTGCAGTTCCTCATCGAGAGCGCGTCACTGGCCTTGATCGGCGGCGCGTTAGGCGTGCTTGGAGGCGTGCTGGTAGGCAAGCTCATCACGCTTGTGGTGGGATTCCCCACGGCCGTGCCCTTGTGGGCCATCTTTCTCGGCCTGCTCCTGGCCACCGCCGTGGGCATATTCTTCGGCGTCTATCCCGCCAGCAAAGCCGCCAAGCTGGATCCGGTGCAGGCATTGAGGGCGGAAATGTAAAACGCGCGGAGCGCGTTTCAGTTTTCAGTCTTCAGTTGTCAGCAGGAGGGAAGTCTGGATGGGACAGGCATTTCGGGACTTGGTGGTGTGGCAACCGTTAATGCCCCTGGCGATCGCAATAAAGCAATGCCGGTCTGAGAACTGAACACTGACAACTGATCACTACAACTGATCACTGACAACTGTCGCGGAGCAACCCCATGGCGCAAGGACAAGCACGGGAATCGGTCAAGATGGCGCTCGACACGCTGCGGACGAACAAGCTGCGTTCGGGCCTGACGGTGTTGGGCATTGTAATCGGTGTGACCACCGTCATCACCATCTCGTCCGTCATCAGCGGATTGAACAACCGGGTCAACGACTGGGTCAGTTCCCTGGGCTCGAACGTTTTCTGGGTATTCCACATGCCGGTGATCGGGGTGCGGCCCACCACGGAGATGCTGTCGCGCCGGAAGCTCAATCTCGATGAAGTGCTGGAACTGCGCAAGCTTCCGCACGTGGTTGCGGCCGACGGCGGATTTCAGCACGTGGGCCAGTTCCGCGTAGGCGCCGTGAGTGTGAAATACCAGGGCAAAAAAGTGGCTGGAACGCGGCTGCAGGGATCCACTGTCCAGGTCGCGCAGGTGACGGACCTGAATTTTCGCGAGGGCCGCCTGTTCACCGATCAGGAAGACGAGCGCGCCTCGCATGTATGCGTCCTGGGCTACGACACCTGGCAGCAACTCTTTGGAGACCAGAGCGCGGTAGGTAAGGAGGTCAACGTCGAGACGGGGATGTACACCGTGATCGGGGTGCTCGACAAGCTGAAGCAGCCCTTCGGCGGTGGCAAGAACCCGGATGATAACAAGGTCTATTTCCCGCTGGGAACGTTCCATAACCTGCACCCCGAAGACAAGGACATGTGGGTCAGTGTGAAATATGACGACCCAAAATACAAATCCCTGGTTGAGGAAGAGATTCGCGAACGGCTGCGCATCATGCGCAAAGTCCGGGTGGATAAACCGGACGACTTCGAGATCTTCGGACCGGATTCACTCTCCAAGCTCTGGGGCCAGCTCACGGGTGGCTTAGTGCTGTTCATGATCGCCGTCTCGAGCGTCGGCCTGATGGTCGGCGGCGTGGGGGTGATGAACATCATGCTGGTTTCCGTCACCGAACGCACCCGCGAGATCGGCGTGCGCAAGGCGATTGGAGCCACCAGGAAAACTATCCTGACTCAATTCACCACCGAAGCGGTCACGCTGTGCGCGGTGGGCGGCATTATCGGGATTCTTGTGGGAGCCGTGCTGACCTACATCGTCTATTTCTTGCCCATCGGCCTGCCCGCCACGCTTTCGACCACCTGGGTGCTGATCGGGTTTGGCGTGTCGTGCGCCATCGGGCTGCTGTTCGGCATCTATCCGGCATGGAAAGCCGCCAACCTCGACCCGATCGAGGCTTTGCGGTATGAGTGAAAAGCTGAGAGCTGAAAGCTGCTCCTATGGCACGAGGTCAAACGCGAGAGTCCGTCAAGCTGGCGCTGGACACGCTGCAGAACAACAAGCTGCGCTCGGGCTTGACCATCCTGGGGATCGTTATCGGCGTCACCACGGTGATCGCCATCTCCTCGGTGATCAACGGGCTCAACCGGCGCGTCTCCGACTACATCACCTCCATGGGCTCAAACGTGTTCTGGGTCTTCCACATGCCCATCATCGGGACGCGTCCTACAACGGAGATGCTGACGCGCAAGAAGCTCACAGCGGACGACGCGCGCGCCCTGCGCAGCCTTCCCCATGTGATCGCGTCCGACCCCGAGGTCCGTCACGTCAACGAGCGGTTCCGCGTGGGCGATGTGAGCGTAAAGTACAACGGCAAGAAGGTGTCGGGGGCATTTCTGCTCGGTTCCACCGACCAGCTTGAGACAGTTTCGGATCTGGCCATCAGCTCCGGACGCATCTGGAACGACACCGAGGATGCGCGCCGGGCGCATGTCTGCATGCTGGGCAAAGACACTTCGGACATGCTCTTTGGAAATCAGGACCCCATCGGCAGGGATGTCAACGTGGCGTCAACCCTCTACACCGTGATCGGTGTGGTGGACAAGCGCAAACAGCCGTTCGGTACGGGCAAGAATCCCGCCGACAACGGCGTGTACTTTCCGCTGGGCACATTTCAGAATCTCTACCCGGAGATCAAGGACATGTACATCGCGGTCCGCTACGACGACGCGCAGAACAAGCCGCTGGTCGAAGAGGAGATTCGCGAGATGCTGCGGGTTCGGCGGAAGGTGAAGGTGCAGGCCGACGATAATTTCGAGATCATGGGCCCGGATGCGCTGACCAAGCTATGGTCGCAGCTCACCGGCGGGCTGGTCCTGTTCATGATCGCCGTTTCCAGCGTGGGGCTGATGGTCGGCGGAGTCGGTGTAATGAACATCATGCTGGTCTCAGTTACGGAGCGCACCCGGGAAATCGGAGTGCGCAAGGCCATTGGCGCCACCAAACGCACCATCCTGACCCAGTTCACGATGGAGGCAGTGACACTGTGCGCCATCGGCGGCGTCATCGGGATTGTTGTGGGAGCCGTCATCACGTATATCGTCTATTTCCTGCCCATCGGCTTGCCCGCGTTCCTTTCCACCGCCTGGGTGCTGGCCGCCTTTTGCGTGTCGTGCGCGATTGGGCTGGTGTTCGGAATCTACCCCGCATGGAAAGCCGCCAACCTCGATCCGATCGAGGCGCTGCGATACGAGTAAGGCGAGGGACGAGGGACATAGCGACGTAGGGACTAGGGAACAGGCGGATTGGTGGGTACGGCGGCGTTGGCCCTTTAGTCCCTGGTCCCTAGTCCCTGGTTCCTATATTTACCGTAGACTATAGAAAATACGGATAGAATATGATCCGCCCGCGAGCGCGAAGCCGGCGTTGGTTTTGTGCGCCGGCCTGGCTCCGCAAAGGAGACCGGGACCATGCAACTCGTCGAAGCATTTCGGCTCGCCTTGCAATCGCTGTGGGCGAACAAGCTGCGTTCCATCCTTACCCTCCTGGGCGTGATCATTGGGGTTTCCTCGGTCATCACCGTGGTCACTTTGACCAATGGCGCCAAGGAGTTTGTCACCTCAAAGATCAATTCCTACGGAGCGGCGACCGTCACCATCAGCAAGATGCCGCAGACCTTCATCACCCTGGAGGAATACCTCGAATTCAAGAAACGCAAGGATGTGACCTACGAGGACTACCGGGCGGTTCTTTCCGATTGCCGCCTCTGCCGATCGGTGGGGGCGCAGCGCAACACGAACGGAAAGGTGGTGCATGGGACCAAGTCGACGACCGACACGAACATCCGGGGTTGGACGTGGACCATGCCGGCTCTTTCCAATCTGAACATCGAGCTTGGCCGCTCATTTACGCAGGTGGAAGACGAACACTCGACGGCGGTGGCAATCGTGGGCGCCGACATTGTCGATAACGTTCTTGGGCCTGGCGACCCGCTCGGCAAAGAGATTCGCGTGGATGGCGCTCCCTACACCATCATCGGCGTGGGCGAACGCCAGGGCAAGATGCTGGGCATGAGCATGGATAACTGGGTCGCCGTCCCATTGACGGCATTTATCCATTCCTATGGAGCCCATACAAGCCTGGTCATCTTTGCCGACGCGGGCGGCGGCGGGGAGGTGATGGACGCGACGGCGGACGAATTGCGCGTCATCATGCGGATCCGCCGCCACCTGGCGCCCAACGCCCTCGATGCTTTCTCCATCGACTCCAGTGCCACCTTTCAAAACCTTCTGGGGAAGATCATCAATAACTTTGGCGCCGTGGTGGCAGCCATTGCCACTATTTCGCTGGTGATTGGCGGCATCGTGATCATGAACATCATGCTGGTGGCGGTTACGGAGCGCACCCGGGAAATCGGGGTGCGCAAAGCCCTCGGCGCAACTCGCCAGGACATCCTGTTGCAGTTCTTGATTGAGTCGGGCACGGTTTCATTGACCGGCGGCGTGATCGGCGTGATCGCCGGCATCGTCTTCGCAAAGCTGATTACCCTGGCCATCGCCTTCCCGTCGGTTGTCCAGTTCTGGTCGATCCTAGTTAGCCTGGTGGTATCGGCAGGGGTGGGCCTCTTCTTCGGCATCTACCCTGCCTACAAGGCCTCATTGCTTGACCCCATCGCCGCGTTGCGAGCGGAGCTATAAGGGCACAGTGTTTTCAGTTATCAGTTGTCAGTAAATGGTTTCACTTCTTAACAGGAGCATTGAATGGGACAAGCGTTTCGTGATTTGCAGGTCTGGCAGCGATCGATGCAGCTGACCATTGCAGTCTATGCCTTGACCAAGGTGTTTCCGCAGGACGAACGATTCGGCCTCACAAGCCAGATGCGACGTTCCGCGGTTTCGATTCCAAGCAATATTGCTGAGGGACAGGGCCGCCTGAACGTTGGCGAATTCAAACAGTTCCTGGGCATCGCTCGTGGGTCCAACTACGAAGTCCAGACGCAACTGGAGCTTGCGAGAGAGCTCGGGTTCGCAAACGGCGAGTCGATTGAGAATGCCGAAGGCCTGTCTCACGAAGTCGGCAGGATGATCTACGCACTCATCGAGTCGCTTAAGCCGGGAACTGACAACTGACGACTGACAACTGACAACTCTTCCGGAGGGCGAGTCGATTGAGAATGCCGAAGGCCTGTCTCACGAAGTCGGCAGGATGATCTACGCACTCATCGAGTCGCTTAAGCCGGGAACTGACAACTGACGACTGACAACTGACAACTCTTCCGGAGGGCGAGTCGATTGAGAATGCCGAAGGCCTGTCTCACGAAGTCGGCCGGATGCTTTACGCACTCATCGAGTCGCTTAGGCCGGGAACTGACAACTGACGACTGACAACTGACAACTCTTCCGGAGGCTCCATGCGCATCAGCGACTCAAAAGAATCCGTCCGCTTGGCCCTCGACACCCTGCGCAAGAACAAGCTGCGCTCCGGGCTCACAGTGCTGGGAATCTCCATCGGCATCTCGACGGTGATCCTGATCTCCTCGGCGATCAATGGCCTCAACACGAATATCGACCAGTTCGTCCGCTCGCTGGGCACCAACGACCTCTGGATCTTCCAATTCATTCCCTTTGGCCACCGGCCAACGACGGAGGAACTCAACCGCAAGAAACTGACCTATGAAGACGCGGTCGCCATGCGCAAACTTCCCTTTGTTACCGCGGTTGACCCCGAACTCACCTATCAGAACTTCCAGACCGGGCTCGGCGCCGTTTCGGTCAAAGCGGGCACGCACAAAATTCAAAACACCATCCTGAACGGTTCCACTACGCAAGTGAAGGAGGTGACCGATCTGGAGTTTATTTCCGGCCGCATGTGGACCGAATCGGAAGAGGAGCATTCCGCCAACGTCGCCGTCCTCGGACATGACGCCGCGGAAGACCTGTTCCCCGACGGGTCTCCCATCGGCAAGGACATCAATGTGGAAGGACATGTCCTCACCGTCATCGGCGTGCTCGACGTGCAGCCGCAGCCCTTCGGCAGCGGGCGGAACACCCAGGACAACTCGGCCTACTTCCCGCTCAGCACCTTCCGCAAGATGCATCCGGAGATCAAGGACTTCTGGGTCGTGGTGCGGTACGATGATCCGATTCACAAGCCGCAGGTGATCGAGGAGGTGCGCGAACTCCTGCGGGTGCGCCGCAATGTGCGCGTGGAACAGGACGACAACTTCGCCATCTTCGGACCTGACTCGCTGACCCGGTTGTGGAATCAGCTCACCGGCGGGCTGTTTCTCTTTATGGTGGCGGTGTCGTCGGTCGGCCTGATGGTGGGGGGCGTGGGGGTGATGAACATCATGCTCGTCTCGGTCACGGAACGCACGCGCGAGATTGGCATCCGGAAAGCCATCGGGGCAACCAGGAAGAACATCCTTTTGCAGTTCACCCTGGAAGCGGTCACCCTGTGCGCGGTCGGCGGCGTTCTGGGCATTCTGGCCGGATCGCTGTTTACCTTGATCCTGCACTTCGCGGTGTCGTTCCTTCATGCCGCGCTCTCCACCACCTGGGTCGCGATCGCCTTTGCTGTCTCATGCATCATCGGCCTGGTCTTCGGCATTTATCCGGCGTGGAAAGCCGCATCGCTCGACCCAATCGAGGCTCTGCGCTACGAGTGAAGAGGCTGCGGAAGAACGCGCGGTTTTGAAGGGGCACGGCTTTAGCCGTGCCGTAAGGGCAGCAAAATCAATCGGGCTTTTGCCCCTGAGGGACGTATTTCTTACCGATTTCGTCGCTCATTCTCTGTTTTTCCGCAACCTGTGAAGCCGGAATGGGGACTTGTTGATGAAGGTGTTATTGGCGATCGCCGCCGCCGTCATTATCGCCGCCTCCCTGTTCGCCGACTACAAGTGGCGACGGTGGATGGCGGCTCGGCGGGCGGAGCGCCGCGACTACAACTCCGGTAACCATTCCACTCGCTCCGACGGTCAATAACACCGCAACGTTTTTCTTCTGTTCCCGTTACAATCAGCAACAGGGAGCCGTCCAATCGACATGTTTCGTTTCGTCGCCCGTGCTTTTCGTTCGTCTATCGTCCCCAAACCTGCCCGAGTCCCGGTTGTGATTCTCGCCGCGGCCGCGCTCGTCCTCATCCCCTCCGCCCGCGCCCAGTTCGGTGCTGCGCCCAATGTGCCGCCGGCCGGAACCCAGGTCCATGACCCCTCCGCCCTCAAGCCGCCCGCGGGAGCCCGGGTGGCGATCGTCGAGTGGGAAGACATGGAGTGCCCCGACTGCGCCCGCGCCAACCCGCTGCTCCGGGAAGCCGCCACTAAATACAACATTCCGTGGGTCCGCCACGATTTCCCGCTGCCCTTCCACGCCTGGAGCATGCAGGCCGCGATCAATGCCCGCTGGTTCGACATCAGGAGCAAGAAGCTCGGCGACGACTATCGCGACAACGTTTTTGCCAACCAGAACTCCATCACCAGCCTGGAGATCCTGGCCCAGTTCACGCAGAAATACGCGCAGGAACGCGGAGTGGCGTTTCCCTTCGCGCCCGATCCGCAGGGCAACCTGGTTGCACTAGTCAAGGCTGATTACGCTCTCGGCCAGCGGGTGGGCATCGAGCACACCCCGACCATCTGGGTGGTGACGGCGAACTCTAAAGGCGCGCCGTTTGTCGAAGTGGTGGACCGCAGCAAGCTTTATCAGCTCATCGACCAGGCCCTGGCCGACACCAAGGCGTCGGCCGCTCCGCCGCCCGCGCCCAAGCACACCGCCAGCAAGTAGCCCCGCGGCCCGGAATCCCCAACGGCGCATCCGACCCGGATGCGCGGTTGCCGTCTTGGGCACGTCTGGATCTCTCACCAGCTTTGAAGGCTTGAGTCGTGGCTTGATCGAATGGCGGCAGCCCACGCAGCCCTCAGCGCCTCCGAGGCGCCGCCAGCCTTCGAATCGCAAATGGCCTAAAATGCCCAGTTTCAGGTCGATCGAGGCGCCGCTCCGGACGTCGGCGACGGCGACGGCGGAGCCGACACCACCGGCGGCTGGACCTTCTGGAAACAGGATCGGCACAGGACAGGACGCCCCTGCGTGGGACGAAACGGAACCGTGGTCTCCGTTCCGCACGCCGAACACTTGGTTCGCGTTTCCGCCCTCACCCTGGGACCCCCGTTGGCGCGCTTCGCCTTGCACTGTTTACAGCGCTTGGGGTCGTTCTTGAAATCCTTGTCGTGAAAGAAGAGCTGCTCGCCTGCAGTAAAGATGAATTCGGAGCCGCAATCAATACACTTCAGTACCTTATCTGTGAATTCCATGGCCGGCTTCCCCACAGCAGGGAACTGCCCAAATCGGCCATGACCTCTGGATCTGCCGGTCCGTTTCCCTGCAGCGTACGTTGATCTCAAGGGCCCGGGCCGCGTTAGATCGGGGCGGCGAAACTCGTCTTCCGGCAATCTAACAGAAGACTGAAGCGCGCCGGTCACGCGCCGGCGCTAAGTTCCTTACTTCGTGAATGCCCGCGCCGGCCGTTTCTTGAGTCGTTTTTGCGGCAGGGAAAAAACGGCGCTGTCAATTCACGACGGTTCTGGCAACCTGGTTCCCATCGGGCGGCGTAACCGCCGCCCCGATAAAGAACCTGCCTGATTCAGACCGGAGCACCTCCGGCCTTGTTTAGTCCTGCTCTTTGCGAGCCTTCTTGCGATTCCGCTTGCGTGCCAAAGCTGCCTTGACACGACGCTTTTCACCGGGCTTCAGATAGTAGGAGTGACGCTTCACTTCCTTGATGATGTCTTCCTGCTGTACCTTTCGCTTGAACCGGCGTAGCGCATTCTCGAGCGGCTCGCCTTCCTGAACGCGAACCTCTGCCAAAGAGTTCCCACCTCCAAACCTGCCAACGGGCAACTATTATGATACTGGAAACATTCGAGATTCGCTAAATCAAACAGCCAACGGAACGCCCGGGGGCGTGAACTCTTCGTCACAATTGCTTCACATTGGATTTCCCGGCTTTTCTTTTTCGTCGAGCGAAAACAGCCAATGCCCACTCTCTACAACCGGATCCAGGACGATTGCGGTGATCGTGGTGGCGCAGCTCAACTACGCAAACTGCTGAAGGCAAGACACGCTGACGCCCGCCGGGAGTTCTCACGCCAAAAAGGATTCCGCGCCCTGGTCGCTATTTCCGCCGCGCCCGCCAGAACGAGCTAACGCTCAGGTACAAAAACAGCAGCATCAGCACCGTCCCCACCAGAAACTTCTCGTGATCGGGCCCGTGCAGGTAGCTGGCCCGGGCGCGAAAGACCGTCTGCCCGAACACCAGCACAAAGATAAAGAAGAAGACTCCGGCAACTTCAAGGAAGACGATGCTTCCGACGCGTCCGAAGGGGCGAAAGAAGCCGCCAATGCCGCGCGCCAGGCTGCCCGACGCACGCCCCGCCGTTTTTCCCGTCGCCCGCACACGCGCCGGTCCGCTCACGCCTTCGATGGTTATGGGACGGTCAACTGCCGCCTGGGCGTTTCCAGCCAGCCGCTGCCCGGCCATGCGCCCTGCGACGCGCATGCCGATCCCCAACGCCCGGCCGATGGTCTGCGGTTTCATTCCCGACTATGATGGTATCAGCGGCGGAACGCGGCGGACATCGTACCTCTCTTTGATCCAGCGCAGTTGCCGCCGGGACGCAACGGACGTAAGGTATATAAATTCCATGCCGCTCCCAGCGCACCTTCCGCGCCGGCCGCAGCCCGGAGGTACATTGTGACATCTCGCCTGCGCGAACTCATCCAACAGCTGGGAGAGGCCATCCACGAATCGGTCATTGAAAGCGAACAGATTGCCGGAGTGGTGCAGGACATTCGCAAGCACGGCTTCGACGTGCTCCTCATGCTCGAAGCCACCATTGGCCTCAATGAAGTCTCGGCCAAGGAAGCGTCCGACGAAGACGCCCTCGCGGACGATGGCACTTTCACGCAGAACGACCTCAATTTCCTGAAGTCCCTCCGCATCTCGGTTGAGGGCGGGGATGAGGTCGAAGGGGATGCGGATGAGTCGCTGGAGGCCTGAGACGGCCGGACAAACCAACATTCAGGAGAAGGTTCGGGACAGCCGCTGAATGACCGCCGCGTTTTTCGCCAGAGCGATTGTGACGGCTATCGCCGGCGGTCAGGGCATCACGCCGGTTTTCATCGACTTGAACCGCACCCACGCCACCAACCCTCTTTGGACAGGCCATGCGCGGTTTCATCTCGTGCAGCAGGTCTTCACCCTTCTGCCCGCCGCCGCCATCGAATTCGCGCTGCTCTGGTATCCCGGTGCGGCGTTTCACGCCCGTTTCTATCTCGCGGCGCTTCTGACCGGCACTTCCCTCGCCGGTTTCCTGGTGGCCGTGTTGACGCGCCCTCTCTACGGCGGCGCGCTGCACGACCCCAACGGTATGCAGCCCCTTCGACTCCGCATCGGTCCGCGGCTCATGGTGTTCGACTTGAACGTCCCCATTGTCTTGCTCGCGGCAGCATTGCTGCTGGGGGCCGTGCTCCTCTTCTGGCTCCGCGCCTGAACAAAAAACCGGTCCCCTCGCGCCCGCCTGCGCGCCACCCATGATCCGGGTAAACTGGAACAAGGACTTTTCCCTCCGGACGCCGCTTTGTCGCAGCCGCTCATCGCTCAATTGAACCCTGAACAACGCGCCGCCGTTGAGGCCACCGAGGGCCCCCTGCTCATCCTGGCCGGGGCGGGCTCCGGGAAAACGCGCGTCATCACCAGTCGCATCGCCTGGCTTATCCAGGAGAAAGGCGTGGCGCCGGATTCGATCCTCGCCGTCACCTTCACCAACAAGGCGGCTAGCGAAATGGGGGAGCGGGTCAACAAACTGCTCGGCCACACCTCCCTCGCCAAGCCCCTGATCGCCACCTTCCATTCCCTGTGCGTGCGCATGCTGCGCCGCGACATCGAGGCACTCAAGGTC
>CAWCTA010000003.1:0-36404 GCA_963798315.1 uncultured Acidobacteriota bacterium
TCGGTCGTCGGAGCAGTGCGATGGACACGGCCAACCAGAATCTGCTGGCGGCCAACCTTGGTTTCAACCGCAAGCACCAGGAGATCATCTACCGCGTCCAACGCTCATTTCTCACGCTAACGAGTCTTCGAGCAAAGGTCACGGTTGGCGAGAGCTCAGTCAACGCGGCTCGCGCAGTACGCGAGTCAGCGGAGATGCAATTAAGCAACGGATTGGCGACCATCCCGGAGACTCTCTCTCGCTCGTCAACAGGAAGCGCAAGCCGCTTTCGATTTGGAGGACTTGCTTGCGAACGAACGTGATGCGGAGATAGCGCTGGCGGAAAGCATAGGAATTCCGCCAACAACGCCGATTCAGATTACCGAATTCCCTTCGTTGCCACCCCCTGCAGCACTGGAGACCTCGGTCGACAAAGTCATCGACCATGCGCTGGCAAATCGCCCCGACCTCATCGCCAAGGTGGCGGCTCTCCGTGCAAAGGAAGCCGAGGTACGCAGCGCTCGAGCAGCCAGTATCCGGTACTGGCCCTCGCGTCCAACTTCAACACGATTAGCGGTGGGGTTCAAATCACCGGAGGAGGACACGGGTCGACGGGATGGTTCAGCTCCACCCAGCCAAGCGGGGGCGTGTTGCTGTCTTTTGAGTGGAACATCTTTGATGGTGGGGCCGCCCACCGACGGGTAGAGATGGCCGAGGCTGAGCGCCGGACGGCCGAGGACGAGGTGACACTCGCCCGCGACAAAGCAATTCAGGACGTGTGGAAGGCTTACTCGGATGTACGGCTTGCGTTACGCAAGGTTGATGTTGCGACGACGCTGGTGGACGCCTCCCAAAAGTCCTACGATGCCAGCCTTGAAGCGAATCATCGGGGTCTCGGAACGCTCACGGATCTATTGGCGGCTCGCCGGGATCTGAGCCATGCGCAGTTCGTCGAGGTCGATACCAAGCTCCAGCTGCTCAATGCTTCGTCAGCGCTTGCGTTTGCTAAAGGCGATACGCAGCGGGGACCGTAGTGAATGGAAGAATTGTTTTCGATTGGAGTTTTTCAAATTAACACTGAAGGTGAGCGCAATGGGACCTCAGATTAATATCGTCGGTTCGTTCTTCCCGTCGTGGATGCTGTGCGCAGCAATCGGAATTGCAACGGCTTTTGCCGCGCGTTGGTTCTTCATCCGCGCCGGCCTCGATCCTTATCTTGGCCCGAGGCGACTGGTGTACTCAAGTCTCGCAATTCTAATCACCCTGGTGCTTTGGGTGGCTATTTCCAGGAGCTAACTATGTCTGAAATTGATCCTCGATCAGATCCCGGCGCCCGCCGTGTCATAGGCCGAATGCTTGGCATAGCCATCATAGGGGCCGCAGCCATCGCTGTTGTAGTAGCTATACTCCAGTGGGAGATAAGGCCGCAGACGGATGATGCTTCGATTCGTGCCAACTTCGTCGGTATCGCGCCAGAGGTGAATGGCCAAATCAACGAGATACTTGTGCATGACAACCAAAGGGTTGAGGCGGGTGACCTCCTCTTCGTGATTGACCCTCGGCCGTACGAGATCGCGTTGGATCGCGCCCGGGCCAACCTCGCCCTTACCCGTAAAGAGGTTAACGGCCTGAAGGACAGCGCGCTTTCTGCTGGAGCCGCCGTATCCAAGGCTGAGGCCGATCTCAACGCCTCGGCGGCTAATGTCACAAGCCGGGAGACAGATCCCGTTGTTGCTGATGCCGAGATAAAACGGTTGGAAGCACAGTACCTGCAAGCCGATAATCATTTAAAGCGCGTTGAGCCAATGGCGTCAGGACAGTTTGTCACCGCAGACAGCGTCGATCAAGCTCGCACCCAGCGGGACATCGCCGCCGTCGCGCTCGAAGAGGCTCGGGCCAAAAAAAGCGCGGCAACCGCGGGGTTGGCGGCCACTCGCGCCCAGCATGTTTCCATCGAAGCAGCTCTGCAAAAGGCCCGAAGCGACCGGTCTAGTGCCGAGGATGCCATCGGCGAAACCGACGGAGTCAATGCGAGGGTAGTGGCAGCTGAAGCGGCAGTGCACTCAGCTGAGCTGGATCTCAGTCACTGTCGCGTACGTGCGCCGTTCCCTGGCCTGGTAGTCAACATGAACATATCAAATGGTGCCTTCGCCCACGCGGGTACGCAGGTATTCACTCTGGTGGATACACGCACCTGGTATGTCGTCGCCAACTTCCGTGAAACGCAGCTTCGTCGCATCGCCTCAGGGGCGCCGACTGATCTCTATCTGCTGTCGCAACCGGGAAAGCACTACCGAGGAACCGTAGTTGGACTCGGATGGGCAGTGGCGCCGGAAAACGCAGGTACCGCCAATGGCTTGCCAAGCGTCGACCGCTCTCTCGACTGGATTCAGCTAGCCGCTCGCTTTCCGGTGCGTATTAAGGTAGAGAATCCGGACGACTCCTTCCGCATCGGCGCCTCGGCGGTAGCGACGGTGCACGGTACCTGGCGCAGCGTAGGCCCATGAATTCCAAATCACTTCTCGACTTCCTTCGCCGCGAGTTGACTCCCACAGCCGGCAGGGGCAGCGCTACTTTCCGCCTCGTTCTGGCGTGCATGGCAGCCACTGTCCCAATTTTGAGCCACCACATTCCCGAAGCGGTCCTCGTCATGATGGTCATGTACATGGTCGCTCGTGAAGACACCGCCGCAACGCTCATCGGATCGATCATGAGTGCGGCAGGCGTCACCATCGGTCTGGCTTCAGCGCTTCTCGCCTGGGAAATTTCCCTGGACATCCCGTGGCTACGTCTCTGTTTCTTGATTGCATTCATCTTTGGGAGCCAGTTTCTCCAGCGCGTTCTGAGGATCGGCGCGCTGGGCGCCGCCATCGGCATTCCGGCGGCCATGGTCATGATCTTTCCTGATACTTTTCCGCCGAATCCGGAATTGATGGTCGAGATGGTTCTGTGGATCTGGTGGTGCGTAATACTCGGACTCGCCATTAACGCCGGCGTGC
Source organism: uncultured Acidobacteriota bacterium (assembly GCA_963798315.1). Taxonomy (GTDB): domain Bacteria; phylum Acidobacteriota; class Terriglobia; order Terriglobales; family Acidobacteriaceae; genus Telmatobacter. Next base: position 2,979 of record CAWCTA010000003.1, read on the forward strand.
AGCTCCTCTTGTCTCCGGGAGACCCGCTCACGCTGCTCCGACGCGCGCTGGACACAAGGCTCTTGGCTGTGGAGCAGGCTCTCCGGCGCCTCGCAGGAACGTCGCCATGGAGCCGCCGCCGATGTCCCTAAATGCTCTTGCCATCGAGGGCATGACCCGGCCGCTCTTCGCTCCTGAAGAGCGCCTCGATATTTCAACCGTGGGCACGTAAGCATCGAGACCAGCTTGCGGCGATTGTCACACTCACCGATCGGCTGGTGACGTCTGCAGTGTCACTCGAAGCGATCGCACCGCTCTCTAACGAATTGATGAGTCGCGGGCGTCTCTTGAACGTAGCAGACAGCTGTGATCGTACGCGGCTGGCATTCAAGGAGCTGCGGTTCCCGTCGCCCAGTAAGTGGTCGGAACTTGCGGCCGGCGAGACGTCGGACATGTTGTCCCCACTGGCCGACATGGAAAGCACACTCGATCAGATCGCGCTGGCCGTGCCTGATGGCGGGGTTCACTCTGCTGAATCCGCTGCGGCCCCCTCTGGAAAGCCGGGTCTCTTTCTACCGGGCGCTTTTACCAATCCCGAGTATCTTCACTTCGCGATCAAGAGCTCACTGGCAGCGCTGATCTGTTATGCATGCTTCATCGGCTTCGACTATCCGGGCATCTCCACCTCGTTGCTGACCTGCCTTGTGGTGTCGCTATCGACCATCGGTGCCAGCAACCAGAAAGGAATACTCCGAATCGGCGGGAGCCGTCGTCGGCGGCCTGATAGGTATGATTGCGCTGATTTATTTGATTCCCAATGTGGAAACATTCAGCGGCTTTCTGCTGATCTTCGGTGCCGGTACCGCGGCAGCCGCGTGGCTGAACTTCGGCAGCCCCCGCATCTCCTACGCAGGGAACCAGCTCGGCCTCGCGTTCTACATCGCTGTCCTGCACTTTGGACCGTCCATGAACCTCACCGCCATCCGCGATCGCATGATCGGCATCGCCTTCGGTCTCATCGTGTTCGGCATCGTCGAGCATCTGCTGTGGCCCGTACGCGCAGCAAACACCCTGCGCTTGCGCGTTGCCGAGTTGATGCATTTGCTGGCGGAGCTAGCCCGCACGGAAGCTAGCGGTGAGGCGCAGGCGTTGGCCAGCAAGGATGCGACTTCTTGGCGTCGACAAATCTCGATCAAGGTGGAAGAGATCCAAAGCCTCATTGAATCGTCCAAGTTCGAGTCCAGTACTTTCAAGCTAAGTGAGATCCAGAAACATATTGGTGACGCCCAGATAGTCTTCACATTGTTGATCGCGCTTGCTCGCCAGAGGCTCGATGTCACGAAGCCGGATGTGGTTCGGATGGCCGCGAGCAAGGTCGATAACGCCATTGCAACGGCCTTACTGGCCTTGGAGACTTACGTAACCAGCGGATCTCGACCGGCGTTACCGAATCTCGAAGGTGAGGTAGATATGTTTGAGCGTTCCGATGCTGGCACGGATGCGCTTCATACGACAGCCGCCGACCCTCGCCTTGTCGAGACGGTTGGCCATTTATCGCGCGCTTGTCGCCGCTATAAAACGGCTATCCGCCGCAATGAGTTTTGACGATCAATGGATCGGCCAGCACCTCACAGTAAATGAGAGTCCGAACCATAACATGGCGTAATGAAACATCCCCAACGGGAAGTCGCGGACACAGAACTTAGGAAACTCTGCACAAGTCTCCGATTGAGTCGCATCACTTTCGCCCCAACTCGCATTAGCGTCCAAACGGGGGCGCCGATTGAACCTTGAAGCGGCTACCAAGATCAGAATGACCAGACCCAGACGAAACGCACCAGCGAGTGTCTTAAGTCCGGAGTATGCTGGACCCATGCCTCCGTGTTTACTGCGGCTTCCGTTCCTGACGGTATTGGTCTTGCTTGCCCTTGGGCCCGCTCTGTCTCAGTCGAAAGTAGCGACTGTCGCATCCGCTCCCTCGGTGCACACGTTGGTTCTGGATGGAGCTGGGAAAGGGCGTCGTCTCCCTCGACGGCCCCTGGCAATTCCATATAGGCGACGACCCAGCATGGGCCTCTCCCTCCTTCGACGATTCCAAGTGGGAGCAACTCACCGCCGACGACACTTGGGGCACCCAGGGGCACGCAGGCTACGCCGGATTCGCCTGGTACCGGCGTCACATCCAATTTTCGCCATCGGCTATTGCCAACGAAAAGCTCGCGATCCTGATACCGCCCGTTGACGACGCCTACGAGCTTTATTGGAACGGACTGAAGATCGGCAACCTGGGCAGCCTTCCGCCCCATGCAGTCTTCTACAACGGACATCGCCAGTCATTCGCGCTGCCGGTTTCATCTTCCATCGGATCGGATGGCGTCCTGGCGCTTCGAGTTTGGAAGGCGCCACTCGGAACAATCGATCTCGCCACGGGAGGCGGGCTGAATTCGCCACCCGTTATTGGAGACGCAGATCTCATTGCGGCCGATGTTGCCATGGGCGATTTCCGACGACTGCAAGCAAGCCTGTATGGCCGTGCACTCAGCTACTTCTTCATGTTGTTCGCGGCGTTCTCATTCTTCGCATGGATGCGAAACCGCAGGGAAAGGCTCTTTCTCTGGTTTGCAATCTGGCTGCTGGCAAAGGTTGCCCTGTTCTACTTGTCTTCCGATCGAGTCATTGAACTGCTTTCCAATGCGGCATTTGGTTTCTGGCTCATAGTCCTCCATTCAATCGTCGATACGTCGATATTCCTATTGCTCCTTTACCTGTTCAATTTGCAAGCCGATCGCCGCGTCCTCCGTTGGACATGGACTGCGATTGCAATCAATGCCGGCTCGGGTTTGGCGGCTGCGATCGTGCAACTGACCTGGCCCGACCCCGGGCCGGAAGTACTGTGGGCCTCAGCTGTAACGATAGCTGTCTTTCTGCTCTCTGAGGTATTCGTTTTTGTTCTCGTCTATCAGGGCTTGCGTGGAAAGCTCGACCGATCCCGCAGGCTGGTCGGTGTGGTGGCATTTCTGGTTTACCTGCATGAGATCGTCAGAGTTGCCTGCGCAGAAGGCAGACGCTTTACCCATTTGACTGTCTACGAGGAGATGAGCACGCCGCTCTTCCATATGTTCGGGGCGAGTATTACGTCCAGGCAGATTCTCGAAACTACTCTTATTCTCTGCTTAGCCTACGCGCTCACGCGTCATTCAATCGAGCAGCGCAGGCACGAACAGGCTATTGAGTTGGAACTGAAGTCCGCGGAAGCGGCAACCCAAGCAAAATCCCTTTTCCTGGCCAACATGAGCCATGAGATTCGTACGCCGATGAACGCCATCATCGGCATGTCCCACCTGGCACTGCGAACGGAACTCAATCCCCGGCAAAAGGACTACGTAAAGAAAATTCAACTTTCAGGCGAGCACCTGCTGGGGATCATCAACGACATCCTTGATTTCTCGAAGATCGAAGCCGGCAAGATATCAGTCGAGAACATCGACTTCGAATTCGACAAAGTGCTGGAGAATGTCAGCAATCTGATTGCAGAGAAGGCGACTGCCAAAGGGCTAGAATTGATCTTCGACATCGATCCTTCGATCCCGAGCCATCTCAAGGGCGATCCCCTGCGCCTGGGGCAAGTCCTGATCAACTTCTGCAACAACGCCGTCAAGTTCACCGATAAGGGCGAGATTATCGTCAAGGCGCGGGTGCGGGATGAGGATGAGAAGGGCAAACTGATTTACTTCTCAGTCAGCGACACGGGCATTGGACTGACTGAGGAACAGATGGGGCGCTTGTTCAAGGCGTTCGAACAAGCGGATACCACCACAACGCGGCAATACGGGGGCACCGGGCTGGGCCTGGCAATTTCAAAGCAGTTGGCCAGGTTGATGGGCGGCGATGTAGGAGTTACCAGCGAGATCGGCAAGGGAAGCGCGTTCTGGTTTACTGCCCGGCTCGCGACCGGTGAAACCGTTGCCCGGAGCATGCAACTGCCGGATCTGCGCGGCCGCCGCGTTTTGATCATCGATGACAATTCGATGGCGCGTGAAGTATTGGCGAGTATGTTGACCAGCATGACATTTGTTGTGGATGAAGCACCTTCGGGGATGGAAGGAATCGAGATGGTAAGGCAGGCGGCTGACGCCGGCAAGCCCTACGAAATAGCCTTCGTCGATTGGCAGATGCCTGGCATAGATGGTATTGAGACGGGAAAACGGATTTGTGCGCTGCCTGATCTTTCCGCATCGCCGCAGCTCGTGATGGTCACGGCTTACGGCCGGGAAGAGGTCCTCAAGCAAGCCGAAAACGATGCCTTTCGTAGCGTGTTGATCAAGCCAGTCACGGCTTCCATGCTCTTCGATACGGCCATGCATATTCTTGGCGGGCATCAAGACCAGGCGGAAGCCCTGCAGGCAAGCCCGGACGTCGATCTTGATCAGTTGCGCGGTGCGAGGATCCTGCTTGTCGAAGACAATGAGCTCAATCAAGAAGTCGCGATGGGTCTGCTCGAAACAGCCAACATGTCGATTGACCTCGCAGAGAATGGCGAGGTTGCAGTCCGCATGATCAATGAAAAGGATTATGACCTTGTACTAATGGACATGCAGATGCCAGTGATGGATGGAGTGGCCGCGACACGCGCCATCCGGTCGAATCCCCGCTTTATTTCTTTGCCCATCATCGCCATGACCGCTAACGCGATGGAGAGCGACCGCGAGATTTGTATCAAGGCGGGGATGAATGACCATGTTGCAAAACCAATCGATCCCGACCATCTGTTTGCGACTTTGAAACGCTGGATCACGGTGCGCAGCGCTGTATCCTCCTCCGATGTGCCCTCTAAAGAAGCTGGGAATTTGATTGCAAAGATTCCGCCGCAGATCCCTGCGATTGAGGGTGTCGACGTGGTGGATGGACTCAAGAGAGTCGGGGGCAATCAGCGCCTCTACAAGGAATTACTTGTCAAGTTCGCGGCAAAGTACGCCGATGCCGACGTACAAATCTCATCCGCGCTTCAAAGTGGTGACGGGAATGCAGCCGAGCGCATCGCCCATACGGTAAAAGGTGTTGCGGGAAACATCGGGATCAAAGAAGTGAGGTTCGCGGCGGAGAGGTTGGAGAAGGCGATTCGCGATAGCCACGAAGGAGTTCCGTCCCTCCTTAAGGATTTCACTTCTATCCTGCGCCCTCAGATCCACTCCATCGAGAGGGCCTTGTGCGATTCGGTCATGTCCATGTCGGAGAGCGCGGCGAAGACAGATCTTGATTCGGTTGCTGCTTCCATTGATGTAGAGCGACTGCGCGTCCTCCTCGAGGCAAGCGACGGCGACGCCGAAGAGACGTTTCGGAGTCTGCAAAGCGCTCTTTCCGGTCACATTGAAAAGGTGCGACTCGATGCACTTGGCGCGGCCATCGACGATTTCGATTTTTCCGGAGCACTGCAGAAACTCGATGAGATCGCCCAGGAAATTGAATTGAGCCAGCGAAAGGCAAATGGATGAGCCTTGTGGCGTCTACTCCTCGTAACAAATCCGTCTCTTGAGGTTCTCGATCAGAGTCGCATACAAAGCTCGACTTCAATGCGGTTGACGATGCGAAGCGAATGACTCTACGAACTGTGCGACGCGATCGGTATCACGAATTCGGACCGCCTCACGACTTTCCCCCGGGGTTCGCCGCGAAATACTGATCGAGCCCGGCGGCGACCTCTTTCAGTCCGCGTTCGAGATTGACGTCCAACGCCGTGACAATCTCCGAGATCTCCTTGCCTTGTACTGGTTCGGACTGGGAATAGACATGGGACCAGACAACCTTGCCTGACTTTCGGTCATAGAGTTGAAAGTCCATCGATACCAGCCCTGTGATACCACTCGCACCGTCTACCTCCTCGAAGTCGTAGAGGTGTCCCCGGACCACAAACTGCCCCCCCGAGGCGCTCCCAAGGCTATCCACAGACTGGTAGGTTCCTGAGTTTCTCAGCATGTGAATCAAATGGTCGTGCACCAACTCGACGGGTGGCTCAATCCACCGGCTGTACTGGTATGTACCCACCTCATTGGTGCCGATGCGATACGCGATCGGCGAATCCCGAAAGATCTCGGGAGTGCTGATGTCCGCAACCAGCAGAGACACGGTGGGCGTTCCGCTTGAAAGGGCGGGGGCTGTGGAGGACTGAATCGCGTAATACCGGATGGGCTTGGTTTTGCCGCATCCGCTCAGGATCAAGGCCAACAGCGAGAACAGAACTGGACCGGTCGCTCGATTCATATTGAACCTCTTTCGTGTGCCCTCAAGCCTTCTTCAAGGGCCTTTATCTTGTTTCCACTCATGGGAACAACCCTGACCAATCGAATTCTCGATTCGTCATCCCGGGCGGGTAAGATTACTTCATCACTTCGCCAGGTTTGCGATCCTTCACATTGTTTCCACGAATGAGGACCGACGGGTTGGTCTTCAACGAATCCGTCAGCTGTCTCACATTCTCGGTGGCAATGCGGATATTCACCAGAATCTGGTCGATATTGTCGCCGCTGGTTATGTTCTTCAGTTGCTCGATCAGCGATGAAGCCGAAACCAGTGTCTGCTTCAATTCGATAACGGTGGCGCGGATGTCCGGTTGATTCTCAACCAGCATTGAATCGACGTGCGACAGCACAACATTCGCTTGATTCATCGTGGTTTTGAGGTTGTCCAGCATGGGCTGAATCTGGGCGGTGGCGTTCTGTATATTGGTCAGGCTGGCCGCAACTTTCGGCCGGCTGTCTGCCAGCAGGCCGTTCAGGTTCCCCAGGGTGGCGCTCACCTCGCCACGGTTCTTGTCGTTCAGAAGGTCGTTGACGCGGGCGATCGTGACTTGCAGTTCTACCAGGCGCTGGTTCAGGTTCTGCAGAACGTCTTTCGCAACCGGCTCCAGGCCGCCGATCATATCGCCAAGGTCCCCTATTCCGAGCGTCTCGGCAGACTTCAATTCGCTGCCTGCGGGAGCCAGTGCGGCTCCCTTGGTCCCGGTTCCCACTTCCAGGAAATTATCCGAGAGCGCGCCGAGAGCGGCGATTTTGGCTATGCTGTCGATCTTGACGGGAATATCGCGTTGCACCGTGAAGTCGATCTCGATCCGAGTCGAGTCCCCCGGATCGATGCGGACGGTCTTGACCTTGCCTGCATTCATTCCGGCGTATCGCACCGTAGCCCCGGGCAATAGACCCCCGGCCGCCTTGAAATACGTGTGGTACGGCGTGCCACCCGAAGAAAAAGTCCCAGCCACGGCCAATACCGTCCCAATCAGCAATGCCGCCGCAATACAGACGAAGACGCCGACCAGGGCTTCTTCACGCTTGCTCTTCATAGCATCCTCATTCTCAGTGGCTCCACCATGTCAATTCTTCTTTGCCTTGCGGTCACCGGTGAGCATCTGCAGATAATCGAGTTCTTCGTTAACTTCGGGTTCTGGGCGGCGGTCAAGGAACTGACGCACGCGCGGATGCGTGCTCGCTTGAAACTCTTCCCTGGTTCCCAGCGCCACAATATGGCCGCGGTCGACATACACCAGTCGATCGGCGATCAGAAACGCACTGGCAAGTTCGTGGGTCACGACCACCATCGTTATCGCGTAAGCTGTCTTGAGGTTCAAAATCAGTTCGTCGAGTCCTGCGGCAATGATCGGATCCAGGCCGGCTGACGGCTCGTCGAAGAAGAGTATCTCGGGATCCATCGCCAGCGCCCGCGCTACCGCGGCGCGCTTTTTCATCCCTCCACTGAGCTCGCTTGGCATGAAATCTTCAAAAGCGCTCAGGCCCACCTGGCCGAGCTTGATGCGCACCATGATCTCGATGGTCGAATCTTCGAGATCGGTATGTTCGCGCAGCGGCAGTGCAACGTTCTCGCCCACGGTCATTGAGCCGAACAAGGCAGAGCCCTGAAACGACATTCCCATCCTTTTTCGAATCGCGTTCAGTTCGCGGTCGGAGATCTTGGCGGTATTCACTCCACCAATCCAGACCTCTCCGGAGGTGGGCCGTTCGAGACCCACCAGGGTTCGCAGCAGGGTGCTCTTTCCCGAGCCTGACCCCCCCAGGATCACCATGGTCTCTCCGCGCCGGATGTCGAAGGTGATCCCGTGGAGGATTTCGCGCTCGCCGTAACTCACGCGAAGGTTCACCACCGAAATTGCAGCCTCGTTTTTGCCCGCGTCAGTCATCTTGAGCAACCCCCGCCGTTAGGTCGGATTGATGAAATAGAACAAGGCTGTGAACACCAGATCGACCACAATCACGAGCGCGATCGAGGTGACCACGGCAGAGGTCGTCGAACGTCCCACCTCCTCGGCGCCCGCGCCGGTGGAGAATCCTTCCTTGCATCCGACAGCCGTAATGACCAGTCCGAACAACGCACTCTTGATAAGGCCCGTGTAGATATCGCGATTGACAATCGAATCCAGCGTCGCATGAAAATAGGAGCCAACGGTGAATCCCGCGCCTGCGACGCCGAAAACGCATCCACCGACAACCCCCATGAAGTCAGCCCAGACTGTCAGGCATGGCACCATGACGAGCATGGCCAGAAACTTGGGCGCGACAAGGAAGGCAACCGGATCGAAAGCCATGGTTCGCAGGGCATCCACTTCCTCAGTCACCTTCTTGGTGCCAATCTCTGCGGCGAAAGCCGACCCCGATCGGCCGATCACGACGATGGCCGTGAGCAGGGGACCAAGTTCGCGCAGAATCGACACTGCCACCGCACCGGCCACAAGTTGCATCGCGCCCAATTGCCGCAGCTCATATGCGCTCTGGAGAGCCATGATGAGGCCCACAAAAAATGTGATCAGCGAAACGATAGGGATGGCCTCGACCCCCACTGCCATGCCCTGATGGAGAGCCCGTTGCGGCCGGAGCCGCTGGCCCCGGAAAGGGCCCACGAACGTGACGTATGCGGACTGGCCGGCGAGACTCGCCAGGCCTCCGATGTACGCGAAGCTGTTGATCGTCAGTGCACCGACCGCTCGCGGTATCGCTCCGACTCTTTCCAGGATCTTCATTGCGAGTTACGTCCGTTCCATGCGATTATCCGCGCTATTGCGGGGACGACTTTCGATGATTTGGCAGACTCCTTGACCCGGTCTCAGGCTTCGAGCGCTTGTAATTCGGTCTCGCGGATTTCAAAGACTCCAGTCAACCGTGTCAATTGCAGTACTTTGAGAACTGCCCCGGTCACCCCAAAAAGAATAATCCGCTTCTTGGACTTCTTGGCCTCCTGAAGAACTTCCAGCAGGGATGCAATGCCCGAGCTGTCGATGTACCGCACTTCCTGCAGGTTGATCGCAAGACGCTGCGCCCCGATCAATGAGTCCAAAAGTGATTTTCGCAACGCCGGTGAAGTGCCAAGATCAATTTGACCGACCACGTCCACAATCACGGCGTCTCGCTCACTTCGAGTCGAAAACTCTAGCTGTCTCTCCATGTGCACCTTCGCTGGCTCTGGATCAGAGCCGTCCCCCTCGGGTTGATCGATTAGAAACGCTAGACCTCAGAGGCTGATTCGTCCTCAGAGCCTTTCTTCCCACCGGCTTGCGCCTTGGCGCCCGGCAGGCGTTTGATCAGCTTAAGCTGATTTCCTCCCGAGACCTTCTGATACGACATTTCATCCATGATGGCCTTGATCAGGTGTGTCCCGCGGCCGCTTAATGCAAACTCATCCATGGGTTTGCCGCAGATCTTTGCCGGATCCGGGGCCTCTCCCTGATCGAGCAGTGTGAACTCCATTTGCTCCCCGTCGACGGTGCACTCGAACTGCATCTCTCGGTCGTAACAATTCTTGTAAGCGTGGCGAATGATGTTGGCCAGGGCCTCGTCGACCGCAAGTGTGACCTCAATGCACTCCTCTTTCGACAAACCATAAATCATGCCCAACTCGCCAACCGCAGCGCGCGCGACAGACAGGAAGCGCGGATGACTCTCCATACCCAGCCGCAAATGAAATCTCATTTAGGTCGATTATCTCCGTCGGGATGCGCCCGGCTTCGCATTCGAGACTCCAGTTGGTCGGCCTGAGCCCCAGAATCTGGCCGCCAGCAAGGCGGCGCGGACCAATCATCTTAGAGCAAGACGACTTCCGAATCGTGCGTAAAGATTTGCGTGGGAGTTAAGCCTTTGCCAGCAATATTTTGTACCGCCCCGGCTCGATTAGGGGGAAGGCCACCGTGTCGGCCAACAGTCCGAGATTTCGGGGAACCTCCGAAATCTCGGAGATTATCTCGGTCGGGTGTGGCGAGTCTTGTCTGCCGCCACACCCCATTTGGTTCTCCACGCGTTCGAGGACGAGTCATTCGCTGCCCACTTCCGAGACGATCAGGAAATCAATTCATTTTTGCCGTTTCCATGACGGTAACTCTCCGAAAGAGGTCAAAAGCTTAACGGACTTGCGATGCTCATGAACTGTCGCCGATTGCCACGCAGCCTTTACCGGAGCGCTCCGTCACGTAACTCAGGTGTTCCCGTACGGCCTGCCAAGTTGCGCTGCCGAAACGATCTACAAGTTCGTCCGCGACGCCCCGGTCCTGAGCGAGCGCAATGAGCGCGTTGCAAAGTGCTGGCAACAGTTCGGTCGGCGAAGCGCGACCACATCCGTTCCCGTTGCGATGATCGGCTTTCGGGATAACAGGCCAGAGATTTGGAAGTCCGCATCGGGCTGCAGATCCTGAGGGACGCGTTTCTGGCCGTTGTTGCGAGCGGCGAATGCCACAGAAGAGAAAGCCGCTCAACATCGAAAGTGAAACGCAGCCTGAAGCATTAGACTGAAACCGGTCACTTCAATCAAATGCGTCGGCGATCATAATGGCGGCCGATCTTCAAGAATGGGAGAGCGTCACTCCATGCCATTCAAGGTAGCTGTGGTCCAAGCCGCGCCAGTTGTGTTTGAACGTGAGCAAACGCTCGAGAAAGTCGCTTTCCTTACGATAGAAGCGGCTCAGAAGGACGCGCGGCTGGTCGTATTTCCCGAAGCCTTTGTCGGGGCGTATCCCAAAGGCCTCGACTTTGGCGCGCGCGTTGGCTCGAGGACTGCGGAAGGTCGCCGCATGTTTCGCCGGTATTGGGAGAGCGCCATCGATGTGCCCGGACCTCAAGTCGACGCGCTCGGTGCAATTGCGCGAGAGCATTCGGTCTACCTGGTGATGGGCGTCGTCGAGCGGGAAGGGGGCACGCTCTACTGCACGGCGCTGTTCCTCGATCCCGAGGGCCAGCTGATGGGCAAGCATCGCAAACTGATGCCCACGGCGATGGAGCGCCTGGTATGGGGTATGGGCGATGGCTCGACGCTGCCGGTTTTCAACACTCCGCTCGGCAAGATCGGAGCGGTGATCTGCTGGGAAAACTATATGCCTCTGCTGCGCACGGCCATGTATGCCAAGGGCATCGAACTCTACTGTGCGCCGACCGTCGATGACCGCGACACCTGGGTTCGCTCCATGCAGCATATAGCTTGTGAAGGCCGCTGCTTCGTACTCTCCGCAGTTCAATATCTCCGCCGGAGCGATTGTCCCGTCGACTATCCCGCCGTTCAAGGTAACGATCCGGTAACGGTTCTTATTCGGGGTGGCAGCGTCATTGTGAACCCGCAGGGCGTGATCCTCGCAGGACCGAATTACGACGGAGAGGGCATTCTCGTGGCCGATGTCGATCTCAAGGAAATTGTCGAAGGAAAATACGATCTGGATGTGGTGGGCCACTATGCAAGACCAGACATTTTTCAACTGCACGTGGACGAGAGGCCGAAGCAGCCAGTCACGATCCACACTCCCCCGGTGGCCGACCAGGAAGAGCCGACCATCTAATGCGAAAGCGAATCCCAGCCTCCCAAGGCGCCATTGCGTTGAACCCGCTCCACGCATCGGTTCCCCGTCAGTGTCGCAGCTGTGTCGTCGCCTACAGCGAGTATGTCGTGATTCATCGACTGCATCTTTCTCGGTCGCGCGTGAGGTGCCTCGATCGGGCCTTCGCCTTGAGCTTGGACCTCGATTCTGATGGGCTTCAGGTTCCTTCCTGCCCGTGGCAGTCTTTCACGGTTTGTATCCATTCTTTTGCCTCCAAGGGGCATCGATCTGGCTATCGCCTTCGATGAGTTTGAATGGATAATTACTCGGTGAGAAGTGAATCTTGAAGCGTCTACTCGAACTTGGACAATGAGTAGCAACTACTTTTACAAATGGTTGAAAGCAAGTAGGTTATAGGTAAAAGTATAGTTTATCTATATATAATAGCGGATGCTCGTAGCGACGTTCGCAAATGTGGTGTAGATAATTTTTTGTTGGCCAGATCGTCATGATCTGGCCAACATTTTTTGACGCATTGGAGAGGCAGGCTTGCGCAGGATTCAACTGATCTGGACCGCCTTCCTGGTGGCGCTGGCTGCCATGCTTTCCTGTGAGGAGCCGAAAGCCTGGGTTCTTACCGGCGATTATCCGCGCACGCATGATCCTTGTATTGCCAGAGAAGGCAATCGCTACTACGTGTTTGCAACCGGCCGTGCGCCGGATGGGGGGCAGCTTCCGATCCGTTGCTCCACAGATCTGACCGAGTGGAAATTATGCGGCCATGTCTTCGACGATGTTCCAGCGTGGATTCATGAGGCAAGCCCGCGCACGCGTGATTTGTGGGCGCCGGACGTATCCTTCTTTAGCGGCAAATACCACCTGTACTACGCCTATTCGGCATTTGGGATCAATGCATCCGGCATTGCTCTCGCGACCAACGAGACGCTGGACCCCACTGATCCGAAGTATCACTGGAACGATGAAGGCCTGGTCTTGAAGTCGACGGAGTCGGATGACTTCAACGCCATCGATCCGAACATTGTTCTCGACGGCAAGGGACAGCCATGGATGAGCTTCGGCAGCTTCTGGAGCGGAATCAAAATGCGGCGCATCGATGCGGCGACCGGAAAACTCTATGCAAGAGATGTGAATCTCTACTCGCTGGCGGCGCGTGTCAAGCCGGAGAATGCCGAGCCGCGGCCGCCCGGCCTGCCGGCAAATTGGCAAGCGATCGAAGCGCCGTTTATCGTCCACCATGGAGAGTTCTTTTACCTGTTCGTTTCGTTCGACCTGTGCTGCCGGGGCACCAAGAGCACTTATCGCATCATGGTTGGGCGTTCGCGCAAGCCTTCGGGTCCCTATGCGGATGCGGAAGGAAAGCCGATGCTTGCCGGCGGTGGCACGCAACTGCTGGCCGGCAACGAACGGTGGCTGGGTCCCGGGGGTGAGTCGGTTCTCGAGCGGCCGGAAGGCGATCTCCTCGTCTTTCATGCATATGATGCGGCCACTGGAAAACCAGCGCTTCAGATTTCCGATCTAACCTGGGACCACGGTTGGCCACATGCAACTCTGGGAATCAGCGGCGAGTCGAAATAGCTCAGCCCCGCCGTCGTTCCGATCGCGAATCTTGCGTTCGACCCAAGACCAAAATCATTCGTCGAGCTTGAAGATCCGGATCTGTACGAGCTTGGCGATGGTGAGGTCTTTGAGACCGCGCTGCTGCATCCGCTGGATGAAATCAGGCGTGATCTTGAAGATGCGAATCTGGATCAGCTCGTCGAGGGTGGGCTGATATCCGAGAGCGCGGATCTGGCGGACTTCCTCGGCATTGACACCCTGCACCTTGAGGCCGATCAGCTGGTCGGCGTCGGGCATCTCGTAGCCCAGGGCAGTGATCCCGTGTATGTACTCGGGATTGACGTTGAAGATGCGAAGAGCGATCAGGTTGTCGATGGTGATGCCGCGGACGCCGGTCTGCTTCATGGATTGCGCAAAGGCGCTGTCGACACCGATGAAGGCGTAGGCCTCGAGTTTTTCAGAATCGAGACCGGTGTAGCCCATGCGGTCCATCTTTTCGACGAAGGCCGCATCGGGTGTGAAGACGGAAGCGCCCGTGAGTTCGCCGTTGCGGACCGTGCCGGAACAGGTGAATGTACCCGCTTCGGCGGCGAGGGTGGCGGTCAGATTCGCGCCCTCGCGTGTAAGGTCGGCCAGGGTAATGCCGGTGAAGCGAGAGATGGATTCGTTGCTGAAGCTGGAGCCACAGTGGCGGCTGCTGTCGTCGCAGTCGCCTTTTTTGTCGATGTGCAGGCTGAATCTGTCGTGGTCTTCGCTGACGCCGATGGAACAGTCGGCGTGAAGCGGGGCGAGAGACGCGGCGTGAAGGGTGATGGAGAACGCTGCCAGAAGGGCGATGGTTGCGGTCGATGTGCGTCGATACATCGGAAGCTCCTTATCGAAAATGCGCGAGGCTTTCCAGCTGCGCAATAGTTGCGTCGAAAATTGCACTTGGAGGGCAAAGGCTCAAACACGGTGCCGCGGGCCTGAAGAAAGCTGAACTAGCCCTCAGGGGCTAAAGCCCTGATCATTTTGGTGTGCACTTTGTACGCGCTAAAGCCCGTACCCTTCACGATGGAATTGAATCGTTAGGGTTTTACCGATTCGTCGTCGAGCAATCCGGAAATTCGGAGCTGCACCAGCTTGTCGAGGGAGAGGTTGTTGAAGCCGTGCTTTTGGGCCAGAGCGATGAAGTCTGCGTCGATCTTGAAGATGCGGGTCTTGATCACGTCGTCGGACGTTGCTCCCGGATACTTCTGCGCGATCATGCGCGCATATTCGGGCGTAACACCCTGGACGCGCAGCGCCACCAGTTTCTGTGAGTCCAGATCCTTGAAGCCGGCTGCTTTCATTCCGTCGACAAAGGCGGGGGTGACCTCGAAGATCCGATAGGAAATCGCATCCTGGATCGACTTCACCTCGAGCCCCTGTTTCTTGAACTCGGCGATCGTTTCGGGCGAGACGCCATGAATCTTGCACGCGATCAGGTCGTCGGCGCTGGGCTTGCCAAAGCCTAATTCAGCCATCGACCGGGCGTACTCGGGCGTGACGTTCTGGATCTTCATGGCGATGAGCTTGTCGAGATCGACATCGTAACCGGCGGCTTTCATTCGGTCGATGTAGGAGGAGCCGGCGCCCGAGGTTCTGGAAGGAGTTTGGGCCGGAGGCTCAGTCTGGGCCTGGGCTATGATTTGCGGCCTCGCGACGATGCTCGGAGCGGGAGCTGGAGCCGGCGCCGGATTGGGAGGGGGCACGGTGATCGCCGCGGGCGAAGAAATCGCGGGGAGCGCCGGGAGTGCGGCGGGAGCTGGAGGAGCAGCGACTGCATTCAGCTTCGGAGCAGGAGGAAGCAGGCCGGCGATGACCTGGGGCGCGGGCAGGAGAAGCACGACGAGAACGGCGCCTAGCGCTGCGAGCGAAAAGGGACGAAGGGGCCGGTTGGGATTGCGTGGGGTGGTCTCGCCCAGGATGCGAGCGATTCTCCAGCGCAGCGTTTGCACCGGCTGATGACCGTCAAGAGCCATGGCGAGGCTCATCTGCCGCGAGCGCTGCTCCTCAAGATGAAACAGGGCGCTGGCATAGACCACGGGATTGGGGCAGACCTTCAGGGCCAGGTCGTCGCAGCACAATTCGCGCTCGTGGCGCACGCGACCGCTGATCCACCACACAGCGGGATGGAAGAAGAAAAGCGTCTCGATCAATGTCTGGACAAGGTTCCAGAGGAAATCGGCGCGGCGAACGTGGGCAAGTTCGTGGGCCAGGACAACTTCAAGTTCATCGGGGCTGAGCAACGTGACGGCAGAGACGGGCAGGAGCACGATGGCGCGCAGGGTCCCGATTGTTACCGGGCCGGCGATGGCGCTGGAAACGCGCAGCAGCACCGGGCGTGAGAGTGAGAGCGCACCGGCAATGCGTTGGAAGCTGGCGCGAACGGGGGCCGGGACCTGTGACGTGGCAGTGATACGAAGGCGATGGATGACCCACCATCCGCCGAAGCCGCGGGCTGCCAGCGTCAACACGCCGATGAGCCAGAATGCGTCGATCCAGCCCATCACGCCGGGGAGCTGAGCGCAACAGGGCCAGATTATCTGTGGCGGCAGGGTGCGACGAGGCAACAATTCCCGGCGCCATGCGGGGAAAATTACCGGAAACGAGAGCATCTGCCATCGCGGAAGACGGATACGTCGAGGTCGTTGCCGGCGAGCGCATCTGCCACGCAAAGGTGAACCCGGCCGCGGCCAGCATGGCCAGAAGCGCCGACAAGGCGATAACGTAGCGTGTCTGACTGGCGCGGCGGGAGAACGCGGCGCTGAGGATGCGGTAGAGGCCGGCAATGACGGCGGCCTGCCAGCAGAAATGAATCAGGGTCCAGGCGGTGGCTTCAACAGTGTGAGTCATTGCCGCTCCTTTCGCGCGTGCGAGTGATTGGTTTTCTTGTGCTCGATCAGGGCGCGAATTTCATCGAGGTCGTTCTGGGTGGCCGGTTCCATAGCCAGGGCATGCAGGGCCAATTGCGCGGCCGAGCCGGAAAACAGGCGGACGCTGAGATCCTTGAGAATCTTACTCTGCATGTCGTCCTGGCTAATCGCGGCGCGATAGACGTGAGCCCGGTTGGCTTCATCACGGACCACCAGGCCTTTCGCGGTCATGATCTGCAGCAGTTTGAGAACCGTGGTGTAGCCCGAGGGCCGCTCCTGGTTCAGCGTATCGTAGATTTCGCGAACCGTGGCGGGCTCGTTTTCCCAGAGGATGCGCAAGAGCTCCAGTTCGGATTCGGTCGGTCTTGGCAGAGACTCGGAGGTCTTCGTCATGATGGATAGACGTTATACGAAGCCTTTCGTAATTGTCAACGAAAATCTTCGTAGATAAAATTCCAGCCCGGACAGGCCATCGTTTGTCACAAAATGCACAAATCTGCGTCCGGAAGCGGAACCTTGTGCGGATATAGTTACGTAGCTTCTACGGCGTGTCAGCGGGTCAATTCAGGAGGCGAGGTCTGTGAATTCCACCACCAGTCAATTGAGGCAAATCGTGCGCCGGCTTTGGCGTGCGCCGATTTTCACCATCGTCACGCTGATCACGCTGGGCGCCGGCGTGGGCGCGAATATTGCGGTTTTCAGCGTCGTCGAGGGAGTCCTGCTGAAGCCTCTGCCCTATCCGCATGCCGAGTCGCTGGTGGGCGTGTGGCACACGGCTCCCGGGCTCAATCTCGATGACGTGAATATGGCTCCGTCAAACTACTTTATTTATCGCGAACAGAATCGCGTTTTCGAAGATATCGGAATGTACGAGGGCGATTCGGTGAGCGTGACCGGACAAGGAAATCCGGAACAGGTGCACGCGCTGGACGTAACCGATGGGGTGCTGCCGATCCTGGGCGTGACGCCGATGCTGGGGCGTTGGTTCAGCCGTTCGGACGTTCAACCCGGCAGTCCCGATACGGTGATGCTCGATTATGGATATTGGCAACGCCGCTTCGGCGGCGATCGTTCGATCGTGGGGCGGGTGATCCGGGTGGACGGAAAGCCGCGGCAGGTCATCGGGGTGATGCCCAAGGAATTCCGCTTCCTCGACGGAGAGCAGCCTGCACTATTTATCCCTTTCCAATTCGATCGCAATAAAACCACGCTGGGCCAGTTCAGCTACGACGGCATCGCCCGCCTGCGTCCCGGAGTGACACTGCAGGCGGCCAATACCGACATCGCGCGCATGATCCCGATCGTGTTCAAGAGCTTTCCGGCGCCGCCGGGATTCAGCCTTGGCTTGTTCGACAAGGCCCGCATGGGCCCGAAGGTGAGGCCGCTGACCCAGGACGTGATCGGAGACGTGGGAAAACTTCTGTGGGTGCTGATGGGCAGCATCGGCATCGTGCTGCTGATCGCGTGCGCGAATGTGGCCAACCTGCTGCTGGTGCGGGCCGAAGGACGTCACCAGGAATTGGCCGTACGCGCGGCGCTGGGCGCGAGCCCCTGGCGCATCGCACGGGAATTTCTGTTGGAGAGCGCGGTGCTCGGAGTTTTCGGGAGCGCACTCGGACTGGTGCTGGCCTGGGGAGCGCTGCGGCTGCTGGTGGCGCTGGGCCCGGACGGGCTGCCGCGTTTGCATGATATTGGCATCGATTGGACGGTGCTTGCGTTCACCATCGGGGTTTCGCTCTTTTGCAGCCTGCTGTTCGGGTCCATCCCCGCGCTGCGCTATGCCGGCACGCGCGTGGGAACGGGCCTGAGGGAAGGCGGACGGACCTTGAGCCAGGGCCGCGAACGGCACCGCACGCGGAACATACTGGTGGTGATCCAGGTGAGCCTGGCCTTTGTGCTGCTGATTTGCTCTGGGCTCATGATCCGTACGTTTCGCGCGTTGACCCACGTCGATCCGGGATATGACACTACGGCGAAGATTCAGACGGTGCGCCTGTCGATTTCCGAAGCCGATGTGCCCAAAGCCGACGACGTTTTGCGGATGCAGGCGGCGATCGCGCAGCGCATGGCCGCCATCCCGGGTGTGAGTGCAGTGGGATTCGGCAATTCAGTTCCCATGGATGGAAATCAATGGTCAGATCCGGTGTGGGCGCAGGACCGGAGCTATGCCGATGGCTCGATGCCGCCACTGCGCAGGTTCAAGTTCGGCGCGCCGGGATTCCTTGCTACTCTGGGGATTCCCCTGATTGCGGGGCGGGACTTCACCTGGGATGAGGCTTACCAGAAGGTGCCGGTAGGAATTGTGTCGGAGAATTTTGCCCGCGAGTACTGGGGCAGTGCGGCCAATGCGCTGGGCAAGCACATTCGCGTGAGCACCAAGGACGACTGGCGTGAAATTGTCGGGGTCATCGGCGACATGCACGATGACGGAATGAACAAGGACGCCCCGCCGATCGCCTACTGGCCGACCTTGATGAATCACTTCGAGAGCGACGACGTCAATGTGCGCCGCTGGGTCGCCTTTGCGATTCGTAGTCCGCGCGCGGGCTCGGAGAGCCTGATGAAGGATATTCGCCAGGCAGTGTGGTCTGTGGACGCCAACCTGCCCTTAACCGATGTGCGCACGCAGGAGTATTTCTACACCAAGTCGATTTCGCGCACCTCGTTCACGCTGGTGATGCTGGCGATCGCAGCCGGCATTGCGCTGCTGCTGGGAGTGGTCGGCCTGTACGGCGTCATCGCGTATTCCGCGTCGCAGCGCACGCGCGAGATCGGGATACGGATCGCGCTGGGAGCGCAGCGCAACACCATTACCACGATGTTTGTGCGGCAGGGGCTACTCCTGGCGGGGAGCGGGGTGGTGTGCGGGCTGCTGCTGGCGCTGGCGGCGACCCGGCTGCTGCGGTCACTGCTCTTCCACGTGAGCCCGATGGACCCCGTCACGTATGGATTGGCGTGCGTGGCATTGTGCGGCGCGGCAGTGCTTGCAAGCTACATTCCCTCGCGGCGAACGGCGAGCGTCAATCCCGTGGAGGCGCTTCGGGCTGAGTAAAGGGTCCTCAACGGGCGTAGAAGCGCGCCGACGCGCGGAGGCGACGATTCGGGTGTAACTGGCGTCACATGTTCGCGATGTGCTACTTTACCGGAGACCGAGGTTCGATGCGGCGCCGATGCGGTGAGCCGGGAAAGGGAATACGATGCACGCGACCGCGAGTCTCGAAAAGCCAGCGGGTACAGGCACATCAACTTCCGAGAAAACTGTTATAGCCCCGCCCCTGCGCAACATAGCCGTCGATGCTTATCGCGGGCTGGTGATGCTGCTGATGATGGGCGAGGTGATGAGCTTCGCGGCGGTGTCGCGCGCGTATCCTGGCAGCCTGTTCTGGCGTGTCCTCGGCTATAACCAGTCTCATGTGCCCTGGGCGGGGATGAGTCTTCACGACACCATCCAGCCGGGGTTCACTTTCCTGGTGGGTGTCGCGCTTCCGTATTCCATCGCCAGCCGGGCGCGCAAAGGCGAGAGCTTCGGAAGGCAAGTCGCTCACGCGATGTGGCGCAGCCTGGTGCTTATCTTTCTAGGATTCTTTCTTCGCTCCCTGGGCCGTCCGCAGACCTACTTCACCTTCGAGGACACTCTCACCCAGATCGGCCTCGGCTACACCTTCGCGTTCATGCTCGCCTATTGCAAGCCCCGTTTGCAGTGGACCGCGCTGGGCGTAATCCTGTTTGGCTATTGGCTGGCGTGGGCGCTCTACCCAGCGCCGGGTCCGGGTTTCGACTATACCGCCGTGGGCGTCCGGCCGGGCTGGACGCATAACTTCACAGGGTTCGCTTCTCATTGGAACATGAACAGCAACCTTGGCCAGGCGTTCGATGTGTGGTTCTTGAACCTGTTTCCGCGGGACTCACGGTTCCTGTTCAATGACGGCGGCTATCTCACGCTGAGCTTTATCCCCACGCTCGGGACGATGCTGCTCGGTCTGCGGGCAGGCGAATGGTTTCGTGCCGCGGCTCCGAAGATTCCGGTGAAGAAATTCGTCATCGCCGGGGCCATTCTGATGGCGGCGGGCCTGCTGTTGCACTTTACCGGGATATGTCCGATTGTGAAGCGCATCTGGACCCCAGCCTGGACGCTTTTCAGCGGCGGCGTCTGCTTCTGGTTCCTGGCGGCCTTCTCCTGGATCATCGATGTGAAGGGATATCGCAAGTGGGCGTTTCCGCTCGTGGTGGTGGGAATGAACTCCATCGCGGCGTATCTGATCGCGCACCTGTGGGAAGACTTCCTGATCACCAACCTGCACGTGAATTTCGGGTATGGAGTCTTTCGCATCTTCGGAGTGGGGCTGGAGCCGCTGATGCTCGGCATCACGGTGATGCTGCTCTACTGGTTCACGCTGTACTGGATGTATAAGAAGAAGCTGTTTCTGCGCATCTGATGGCGGGCGTTGCTGGAGCCACAGACTAAATGCAAATGCAGGTCCTTCGACTCCGGTCGCACCGCGACCTCCGCTCAGGATGACACGTGAAATTTGCTTGCGGGACTCCGGGGCGTCAGCGGTTGGTGGCGGCGAGAGTTGGCTTCGCCTTCACCTGCGGCACGCCATGCTGATGGCAGTCGGTGCACTTCACCCAGTGAATGTTGTGCGCGCTCGATCGATTGGCGAAGGTGGTGTCCATCTTCTCCACCGCGATTCCGCAGTGCGACATGGCGGGATGGCAGGTGGCGCAGGAAGCGCGCGCATCTTCATTGTGCCCGCCGTGACACGACAAGCAACTCAGGCCTTCATGCACTCCCATGGGGGTGCGGTCATCGCCTGATCCCGCCTGCGGACCCCAGTGATTGGCGGCCGCAACGCTGTTCGTGTCGGGTTGGCGCGGCGCGTGGCATTGGTAGCAGATGGACTGGCGGGGATCAGGACTGACCTTGAGCGGGCGGGGGCCTTCGTAAAGAGCCGGGATAGCAAGAGTGGCCGCGGCGAAATGCATTTGCTCGCGCCGGTCATAGAGAGCCAGCGAGTCGCGAACTGCGGGACCGGCAACCGAGATTCGATCGGCGGGCTTGGCGGCGGGCGCGCCGGTGTGGTGGACCCAATGGCAGGCCTGGCAGGGAATGGTCGGCTGGGAGGCGAGCTCCGGATGGGTCAAGTGCCACGGGCCACGGGTGTCCTGCGGTTGCACGACGTCGCGAATCGATCCATCGAAATACATGCCGTGACAACGGAAACAGTCGTTCATCAACCGCCGCTTGGTGTTGTGCGCAGAGTTGACGAAGATATCAGCATACGTGGCGCTGTGCGGCCCGGCGTGCCATGCGGCGTATTCATGCTGATGGCAGTTCCGGCATTTCTCCATCATCGGCTGCAGATCGGCCTGGCGGAGATGAATCTCCTGAGGTGGGCCGAAGAGATGCGCACGAACATGGCGAAGCTTTGTCGCGAGACTTGCTTCGTGGCAGTCGGTGCAACCGGCGTTGCGATGCGGCGACGAGTGAATCGCGCTCACCTGCGCCGACATCTCGTGGCAATCGGAGCAGGCTGTCCCGTGCCCGGCCGCATAGTACAGGTTGGTTCCGTAGGTACTACCCACGGCCAGCAGAGCCACCGAAGCGGTCGCCAACGTGCCGAAAATGAGCCAGCGTTTCACGAGCGGAACTTCGTGCCTTTCCAGTTGCGGACCAGCGCATCGGACGCGTAGTACGCGATGGCCATGATGGTGAGCGCCGGGTTGAATCCGCCATTTGTGACGTGGACGCTGGAGTCGATGATGAACAGGTTATCGACGTCGTGAACCTGGCAAAACTTGTTCACCACCGAGCCCTGCGGATCATTGCCCATGCGGCAGGTACCCGCCTGGTGCTGCCCGGCGCTGACCATCGCGGGATGCCCGGCCATGACGTCGGTGTGGCGGGCACCGGCTTCGTTGAGCCATGCCTGGGCGCGCTTGGACTGCATGTCGCCGATTTCAAAAGTATGGGGATGGACATTGCCCTCGAAGCGGGCCACCGGCAGGCCATACCTGTCGCGGATGGCTGGATCGAGGGTCATCCGGCCGGCAGCGGTGGGAATCTGCTGGGTAGGTCCCATGATCACGATGCTGTGCTTGTGCCAGGCGCGCATGCCTTGCTTGTGGCCGAGGCCCCAGCGCGGTGTTCCAGCGGGAAGGCGATCGACCATGTGGATGGGCAGCCGGATGAACTCATTGGCCAGCATGCCGCCGCCGCAGAGACCGGGCGTGCCATGGTTGTAATCGGTGATGGCGATGCTGGCGCCGGGACCCACATCGTCGTAGGTGTCGGATTGGAAGTAGCCGATGGCGCCGGTATAGTGGTGGCCCTGCAGATGGCGTCCGACCTGGTCGGATCGGTTGCCGAGGCCGTTGGGAAACAGCCGGCTTTTCGAATTGAGGAGGAGCCGCGCGGATTCGGTGGCGCAACCGGATACGACAACGATGTCTGCGAACTGTTCCTGCCAGCGGCCGCCGGCATCGATGTAAGTGACACCGAGGGCGCGGCCGTGATCATCGGTGAGGACCCAGGCGGCTGTGGACTCGGTGCGCAGTTCGCAGTTGCCGGTGGCCAGCGCGGTGGGAATGACGGTGTTCTGGGACCCGTTTTTGGCGTCTACTTCGCAGGCGAATCCGCAACACCAGCGGCAGCGCATGCAGGGGCCGCGGCCGTTGTAGGGGACGGTGTTGCGCGCCATGGGCAGGTGAAAGGGATGGAGGCCGAGACGCTTGGCGGCCGGCTCGAGGATGTCAAACTCACGATTGGGCGGAAGCGGAGGCATGGGCAGATCGCGCCGGCGCGGTCCCTTGAACGGAGTTCCCGAATAATCGCCGGAGATGCCGATCTCGTATTCAGCCTTGTCGTAAAAGGGCTCGAGATCGTCATACGAGATAGGCCAGTCTTCGAGCGAACTGCCCTGGGGCGCGCCGTAGGTGGAGCGCATGCGGAAATCCTGGGGCATGTAACGCCAGGCTTGCGCTCCATAACTCAGGGTTCCTCCACCCACGCAAGCGGCGTTGTTGTTGTATGCGCCCTCGCTGGGCACGACAAGGTGGGTCTGGCCTTTTTGATCGACCCAGACGCGCGGATTGCCTTCGTCCTCAGGGCCGAACGCATTTCCCAGGACCGTGGTGCGTTGATTGCGCAGGTCGTCTTTGCGGCAGTCATACGCGGTGTACCACTTTCCGCGCTCGAGCATTACTACGCTGAGCCCCGCGGTAGCCAACTCCTTGGCGACGATGCCTCCGGCGGCGCCCGCGCCGACGATGATCGCATTCACGCGCTTCATGACTTCGACCCGCCAGTCATATCGGATCGCGTCAAGTCGTATTGCGCCCGGCCGCGGATGGGAGGCTCATTGAGACCAAGCATGCGCCAACTGACGGCGTCGCGATTGCCGCCGTGCCGCGGAGATCCGTAATAGCCCTGCATGGTGTGATCGCGGACCAGGTCGAAGAACGGCTGGTTGTCGCGTTCAAGCGCGGTCACGATTTCGAATTGCTGTGGCGGAGAGGCGGCGGCCAGGTCGATGCCGAATCGGGTCGTGGCAAGGAGGTTGGCCTGCTTCAGTCCGCCCGAGTAGGACCGCCGATGGCGGCGGTACGGGCCCATTAACTGGTGATCGATATAGGCGAGGACGCCCGCCTGAGAGGCACTGGGATAATCGTCGGCGGGAACGATCTGATCGCAGAGGACGGTCAGGGTGGCGGCCTCGCTCTCGGTCAGAACGCCATAATCGGAACGCCGGCAGGCCGTGGTTGACGCGGCCAGTGCGGCGCCGGCCAGCGCGCCTGCGGCCATGAACTCTCGCCGGTTGACCATAAACTCCCTGATTCCCGGGTGCGAGGAATTGGGTTTATGTTCTTCTCCAGATGCAAACGGCGTCGGTGATATGAGTCACGAGCGACCGGCTTTGCGATAAACTGGAGCAGGACGGCGCCGCCCGCGCCCGCGAGACGAGATCGCCGCCAGCAGCAGAACCACCGGCCATGTGCGGAAGTGGTGAAATGGCAAACACACTAGCCTTAGGAGCTAGCGCCGAAAGGCTTAGGGGTTCAAGTCCCCTCTTCCGCACCAGATAGAAAATCAAAGGTTGCGGGGCTGCTAACCGAGTTCAGGTTATTTGCGCAACTGTCTCCGCTTTTGCATCCACCGGCTGATCTCGTAAGTTCAGCACACAGAAGACTCTCTCCGGCTGCATCCGCCCCCATGCTATAGTTGCCAATCGCAGAAACCGCGCCATCCATGAATAACCACATAGAAGGAATCCGTAATGAAGCTCTGGATGACCGCCCTAGCCGTGGTGCTCACACCCGCCCTTTCGCAAGGCCAGTCCGCCCCAACCGAGGTCGCCCCAACCCAAGCCGATCCTACCGACGTTCCAAGTGCCCACTTGACCCAGATGTACATCAGCCTGGTGCTGCGCGATTACTATACGATCCCCTACGGGATGCAGTTGACGGTTCTCGCCAATGCGGCCCGCAACGGAAATGGTCAAATCGACGCAAACGCCGTTCAACAACCGCTCACAGACGCAACCATGACCATAGCGGTGAGCGACATTAAGACTGGCCAAACGGCAGATATTGGCGCTCGGCCATTCACCGATTTCGTATCGCTCCCTAAAGCTGATCAGGAAGTTGTTCTCCTCGAGGTGTTGCGGGCTGAAGGAGAAGGACCGTTTGGGTCGATCACGGCGAAATGGGGGCCGATGCAGAAAGACCCTGACGCGGACCCGAGCAGCCTGACAAAAATCACCATGCGGCAGTTTCTCGAGATGATGGGCGATACCAAAGGAACGATCTACACCTGGTACATTGCCTACACGGTAGCTCTCTCGCTTCAGGGCCGAAGTCTGAACTACAAGGCCATGTATGTCTTGCCCGCCCCGGCGGAAGACCCACTGATGAAGCAGCACCTGGACATGTTTCTGCAAGGCACGAGGTATTCGCAGTTTCCCTTTGCCTTCCGCCCCGACCGCATCCTGAGGTCGAATTGGCGGGATATACCGGCCATGCACGACTGGCTCTCGGCCCACGCTATGCCCGACGATCAGTGTGTCGGAGCCAATGCCGGTTCGATGTGCTGCGTCAATGGTCGATGCGGGTTGAGGAAGTCTGACTTTGACCGAAGAATGAAGATGCCCACAAGGACTACCGGCACCCCTCCTCCCGTTCCTCCTGCGACAAACCAGCCCCCGCGCTCCCGTAGAATGCCTCTTCCCTTCACTCGTCCCGCATCAGGATGGTTGGGTTGACTGACAGAGCCTTTTGGGCCGGGATCCATGCGGCTGCCAGGCCGAGCGTGAGCATCGTCAGGACTACTCCGCCCAAGACCAGCGGATCGTTGGGGGCTGCCTGGTACACGATGAACGGAAAGCACCTTGGACGCCAGGACGCCGAGCGCCAATCCCGCCACCGAGCCTACGGACAGCAACACGAATGCCCGCCCCAAGTGCCGTCCGCAGCACCTGCTTGCGCCGCGCTCCCAGCGCCATGCGAATCCCCAGTTCGCGCAGCCGTTTGCTGACGGTGTAGGAGGCCATGCCGAAGAGCCCCGTCACGGCAAGCATTGCGCCCAGCAGGCCCAGCACTCCCAGAGCCACCGTGGCCACCCGTGCCGCAAACAAGGCGGAACTCATTTCCCGGTTCCAGGTCTTCACGGCGAAAGGCAACCCTGGGTCCAGCGCACGGATGGTCTGCTGCAGGACCTTCGAAATTTCCTCCGGATCGCGACTCGAGCGCACCAGCAGCCAGGTGCCGCTCGACTGCTGCTGCAGGAACGAAAAGAACATGGCCGGCTGCTGATCCTCTGTCAGGGTCCGGTATTTTCCGTTTTCCAGCACGCCCACCACTTCGACCCGCCTGCCGTCCCAGTACTTGAAATGCCCGCCGATGGCTTTTTCCACTGACCCGAAAACTTTGACCGCAAACTGGCGATTGACCAGCGCCACTCTGGGCGCCTTGCTGTCGTCGTTCAGGGTCAGGGTTCTTCCCGCCAGCAGCCGGGTGCCCGCGGCTTCCGGGTATCCCGGCGAAATGTGGTAGGTCATGGCGTCGGCGGCCACATTGGTGGGCCGGAAATCGGTGGTGGCGTCGCTGTAGACAAACGAGTCGCCACCGCCCAGGCCGAGCGGCAGGTGATCGGCATAGCCCACGGCGGTCACGCCGGGAATGGCCGCTACCGCGTCCAGCATGCGCCGCTGCATCTCCGGCATGCGCTCGTCGGTGTAGCCCGCCATGTGCAGTTCGCTGCCCACGATCATTACGTTCTGGGGCACAAAACCGAAGTTGCTGTGCAGCGATCGAGCCAGCCCGCGCACCGCTACCAGGGAAGATGTCACCAGCACGGCACAAATCGCAATCTGCACCGCCAGCAGAACATCCCGCAGCGTGAACCGCCGCAGCCCGCCGACACCGGCGGCGCCGGTGCGAATCACCTGCCACGGATCGGACCGCATCACCTGCCGCACGGGCACCATCCCGAATAGCAGGCCGCTGGCCAGGGCCAGCAGCAGTGCGACAAGGTAGGTGCCCGCATCCGGATTCACGGGCACATTGATGGGCGTGTCCGGAATCGGCTGCCAGGCGCTGAGCCAGTGGAGGATCACCACGCTTCCGGCGAGTCCCAGCGCTCCGCCGGCCAGCGAAACCAGCACCGCCTCGGTGAGCATCTGGCGGAGGATCAAGCCGCGCCGCGATCCCAGCGCCAGGCGCAGGGCCGTCTCCTTGGCACGATCCGCCGCGCGCGCCGCGAACAGGCTTCCGAGGTTGGCGCACGCCGCCAGCAGAATCAGCCCAGCCAGCAGCATCAGGCCGGCCATGAACGCCCGCGCCGGTCCGCCCAGCATGTCACCGATCAGCCCGGGGCGAGCCAGCGTGAACTTCACGCCATCGTCCTCTCCCGGATAGGCCTTGGACAGCCAGGACCCAAGAACATTCAGGTCCGCCGTCGCCTGTGTTGCCGTCACGCCGGGTTTCAGCCGTCCTACGACGAATTCGGAGTGATTGCCGCGAGACGTGAGTGCGTCGTAGCCCTCGAGGGCGGGCTGCTCGACCATCGGAATCCACATGGCCGGCGCAAAGAACAGCTCCGTTCCCCGGAACCCCTGCGGCGCCACTCCGATGATGGTGAGCTGATGCTTGTTGACCAACACCGGCCGTCCCACGACGGTCGGGTCGTCATGAAAATGTCCATGCCAATAGGCATAGCTCAGCACGACATAGGGAGAGCTGTTCGCTCCGTGCTCGTCAGCGTCGTGAAAGAACCGCCCCAGACGGGGTTGAATCCCCAGGGCGTCGAAGTAGTTTCCACTCGCCAGGTACGGCCATGCAGTGGACGGGCTCCCGCCGGTATCGATCCCTACCGGACCCATGATCTTGAACGTCAGCATGCTGTCAAATGTCCGATTCCGATCGCGCAGGTCCAGATAATCGGGATGCGACTGGGAGGGGAACTGGAAACGCTGCACGGTGTAGAGATTCTCCGAGTGGGGCACATTCACCGGATGCAGCACCACCGCGTTCAGCACCCCGAACACCACCGCGTTAGCCCCAATTCCCAGGGCCAGGGTCAGGATCGCTGTCACCGCAAATCCCGGCGCCTTCCTCAACTGCCGCCACGCAATCTTAAGATCGTTCGTCATCTGAGTTGCCCCTGAGGGGGACGTACGTCCGTGTCGGCAGCGTAGTTCCCTGCTTCCTCTTTTGGGCCTGGAAGTCCGTTCGGACGCAATGGATCCGCATCCGCCGCACACCACACCCGGCTGCGAATATTAGCATCCGGCGCGTGATGGCGCCGTGACCGGCGGCACGCCTGAAGAGGATTCGACGCTCGACTGCCGGTACGTGTCGGTCACTCGCAGGGGTACAATTCGTGCGATTCGCGCATCTCACGGAAATGGCGCTGAATGGGAAGGACTTGCATGACTTTATCGCGCCGCAAGTTCATGGGTAAGGCATTGACGGCCGGGGTCTCGGGATTCATCGTCAATGGCACGCCATCGGTGGCTGCCGCAGCTTCTGCTGATCTGCTCGTGCTCGGAAATGAGCACCTACTGGTCACGATCAGCCGGGAAACCGGCTGCGTTTTGAAGGTGGAGTCAAAGGACCAGGTTTGGAATCTTGAAGGCGCGGGGATGCGGCTGCACGTGCCCGCTCCGGAGCATCGCTTTCACTATCTCACCGAAAATCATGCCGGCAAGCCGCGGATTGAATCGGACGACAAGCAGGCGGTTCTTACCTGGACTGGTTTTGAAAGCCAGAGGATGGGGAAGCTCGATATCGAAGTGAAGGAGACGGTTCGTCTTCAAGACGCGGGCCTCCATTTCAGCTATGAGATCCGCAACGGCAGCCAGGCCGTGATTGAAAGTTATACCTACCCCCGCCTCAAAAATATGAAGCCGCCGGCTGGAGACAAACATTTGACCCAGGCGTCGTGGGGCTATAGCGGAATGAATTCCACGAAGCTGTGGCCAACATTTGGAAACCAGGTTGGCTACTATGGCTACGACACGCCGGCGCAGTTGCGCAACCTCGGCACCGATACCCAGTTTTGTCTGATTCTCAGCGAGACGCACGGACTCTACCTTGGTTATCACGACAAGGGCCAGAAGCACGCGTTGCAGGTCTGCCTGTACCTGTCGCCTGCCTATGCGGATTCTTTCAACTCCAGCGCCATCGACTCGTCGGCAAAGGTTGCCGACGCGACGATTGGCATCGATCCGAATCATCTGTGCTTCGTGCAGCCGGGAGCCAGCCAGAGCTCTGAGGCGTTGGTGCTGGAACCATTCAGCGGCGACTGGCATGTTGGAGCGGACATCTACATGGCATGGCGGCGCACCTGGTTCAAAGCTCCAAAGACGCCGCCGTGGGTGCTGGATGTTCACTCCTGGCAGCAGATTCAAATCAACTCATCGGAAGACAGGCTGTCGTTCCCATACAAGGACCTGATCAAGTATGCGGAGGCTTGCAAGCGATGGGGAGTCAAGGCCATTCAGTTGACTGGGTGGCAGATCGGTGGCCAGGATCGCGACTTTCCCCTGCATGACACAGATCCGAGGCTGGGGACGCCACGGGAATTCAAAGAGGCGATAGCCGCGAGCCGAAAGATGGGCGTTGAAATCGTTCTCTTCAATAAATACGCGTGGGCGGACGTAACCGCTCCCGCCTATCGCGGCGAGTTCCGGCAGTTTGTCATGGAGGATCCGTACGGCGATCCATACCAGTTTCACGCCTATGACTACGACACGCCCACACAAATCGCCGGGATCAATACGCGGCATGGAGCGGGCATGTGCCAGGCGAGTCCGGCGTGGAGGAAACGGGCGCTTGAGGAGTTCCGCAAGAGCGTTGTCCTAGGCGCTAGCGGCATCCTGTATGACGAGTGTTTCTGGCATATATGCCCCTATTGCTTCTCGACCACCCATGGCCATGACGTTCCCGGGGCCGTCTTCTCAGGCGATGTGCCGCTCATTGAAGGATTTCGAAACATCGTGGATCCAGATCAGTTTCTGTTCGCCGGCGAATCGCCCTACGATATCCAGTTGCAGACCTATAACATGTCTTACTTCCGCATTGAGCGCGGCTTTGTACCGTTCGGCCGCTATATCGATCCATTCGCACCGATGTCGGTTGCAATCACCGGATGGAACGATCGGCAGATGATCAACGCTTGCCTGCTTTACCGCTTTGTCATGAGTTACGAGCCGCGCGACTTCCATGGCGAACTCGATGAGATGCCGGTTTCGCTCCGCTATGGCCGCGCGGTTGACGATCTGCGGCGCAGGTACAGGGAATGGATCTGGGATGCCGAGTTCCAGGACACGCACGGGGCCAGGGCAAGCGCAAATGGAACGCCGTTGAGCGCGTACACGGTTTACCGGCGTCCGGACGGGCGCCGCGCCGTGGCCTTCGCGAATATGAGCGATACGGATCCCATCGTTTGCGAGGTTTCTCTCGACCACCCGAGGTCGTCGAATCTGCAATGGGTGACTCCCGAGCAACCCGATGAAAAGGCCTGGCCCGGCAAGCTGGAAATGGCTCCAGGTTCGGTCGCGGTCATTTTCGAAGGCTGACAACTCCCAATCAGCTCGAATGATCGAAAAAAATGGCCAGATGGGGCATTATCCGCGACGTCCATCACAGCGGGGGGAGTGTCCAAGTGCGAGAGTATACTTTTCGCTTTTTGTTGCAGCCAACTCAGCCTGCGACAGAGGGACCGTATGAATCTGACTCGCCACCGCGAAACCACGTGGGTTTACTTACTGTTGCTGTTCGTCGTTAGTGCCCAGCGCTGCCCCGCAGGGCAAGATCAAACGGGCGGAAAAGTGGCTCCACGCTCAGAAACGGGTTCAATCGTGATCCATCCGCAGTTTGAGAGTGCAGGCCCGTTTTCAGAAGGATTGGCCGCGGTGCAGATGGGGAAAAAGGCCGACGGAAAGTGGGGCTATATCGACAAGTCCGGCAAATTTGTCATTGATCCACAGTTTGACTATGCCGAAGGCTTTCGCGAGGGCCTGGCGGCAGTTCGCAGCGGTGATGAAAAGACCGGTAAATGGGGCTTTATTGACAGGAGCGGGAAGTACGCGATCACGCCCCAATGGGACCATGCGACACCTTTTTCAGGAGGTCTTGCCATTGTTCGAACCGGCGATGTCCTGACGGGCAAGGAACGGGTGATCGATAAGCAGGGGAGTTACGTTTCCGACCTCGAAGCCGGTGTCATGTTGCCTTGCGAAAATGGCCTGACGCTGGTCGGAGTCAACGTGAGTTGGGATGACCGGGGCGTGAACAGGCACTTCGGGTTTGTCGATAAATCCGGCAAAAATGTGATCGATCCTAGATTTGATGATGCGTTCTGCTTTGCAGAGGGAACGGCGGCGGTGCGAATTGGAGATGCAGAGCGGGGCCAATGGGGATTCATCGACAGCACCGGCAAGTTCGTAATTGATCGCCAGTGGGGTTTCGCCTTTGCGTTCAAGGATGGCATAGCGCCGGTAGCCACAAGCGGCGGCCTTATGAAGAAGTGGGGAGCGATCGATAGAACGGGACAAATCGTCATCCCGCTGGAATTCCCGGAACCGCTCAGCTTCCACGATGGGCTCGCCCTGGAGCCGACTACAACCCACAAATGGGTAACGGACCAGCAGGGGATCACCAAGGTGCGATCCGAAACAAACTACAGCTTCGTTGACGAAAATGGAGGGCATTCCATCGGTTTGCAATGGAGGTCCGCCTACTCTTTCTCTCAAGGCCTGGCGGCGGTGATGGCCGGGGATTTTTCGACCGGTGCATGGGGCTACATCGACCAGAGGGGGCGGTATGTCATCGAGCCGCAATATCGTGATGCGCGGCCATTCTCGGAAGGGATGGCTGCCGTGCGCATCGGCGACGAGAAGACAGGCAAATGGGGATATATCGCACGGTGACGCCGGCCTTTTCAGGGGGCCGATTACCTTGCACCTCCGACGCGAAACTGGCAAAGACCCATCGCTGTTCTATTGCCGGGCCTCATCCAAGCGGCGGTATATCACGAACGCGGAGAAATCACGCAGGCGCTGGAATTTCGGATTCGCATTCACCCACTCGATATCGGGTTCCCAGACTTCATCGGTCTTGCGGTAGACGATAAGGACTCCTCCGGGGGGAATCTGCTCGATCTGCTTGTAAAGGGCAGGACCGACGGCTGGAAGTTCGTGGATGGGATAATTGGTAAAAAAGGCGAAAGCGGGGTAGTTGAAGTTCATGTAAAGGATGGTCTCGGGGGGAAGACCGGTCTGAAGGAACTGAGATGCGAGTACTTCCTCCGGGTTGTCGGGATCAACAAAGGGACTGCTGAAGCGCTCGTGGAGAGGAACGAACGTGAAAACCAGGAAGCGGCGACAAGCAGTGCTCCAGCATGCCGGAACGGCTTGCCGGGCAAGATGCACAAGAGCGCCAGACCGGAGCCGGCGAGCAGCAGAAATGGAGGGGCAAGCGGCAGGATGTAACGCGGTTCCTTGTGTGGCATGGCGCTGAAGAAGACGAACTCGGTTAGAAGCCACAGCCAAAGGAAAGTCTGTAAGACGAGCGGAGAGAGGTTGGAGGGGAATGCGGAGGCAAATCGGGGCCGCGAAGGGGAAGCACCAAAGCGGCGCCAGAGCCATGATGTGGCGGCCACAACTAGTCCAAACATGGCCACCGGCGTGAAGATGACGGCGGAATTGCGCAGATAAAAGAAGATCGATTCCACCGTGCCCTCGACGTGAGTCCAGCCGTCGTGCAAGGTGGAAAAGAAAGCTCCGTAGTTCAGCCGGGACCAGATCAGATAGGGGACCAATCCAACCAGGAACCCAGCGCCGCAGGCGATTAGCGCCTTCCAGCGTCGTTTCGCGGCAAGGGGCAGCAAAAAGAGCATGCCGACACTCGGAAGTGTGCCAAAACGCATGAGGATCGAAAGTGCCAGGACGAGTCCGGCCCAGGCAAAACGAGTGGCGCTCTCGCGGTCCAGCGCTCGGAGTAGAAGCCAGAATGCGAGTAGTACCAGGGTGAGGGCCGGCGAATCCGTCAGCAGACTATTGCCCGTAGCATCGCTTGCAAACCCATCAGGAAAGACGCCCACGAAAAAAGGTGAGAATGCCAGCAACAGAGCGGCAATTGCAGCCGGCAAGCGGCCCACCGACAGACGCCCGGCGAGATAAAGGAAGAGCGGGCCGAGTGCGTTGAGAAACGCCGTGACGATACAGGCCGCATAGATGTGGTGCCAGAGCAGGAACACGCCGGCGAATATCAACGAGATCAGAGGAGGACGAAAGTCCAGTTCGGAGTAGTTGATTTTGCCGCAGCAGATGACCTGGGCGTTCTGGAGGTACACCATCTCATCCCAGAAATGGTCCTTGGAAATCCCCCAGATGCGAACAAGGAAGGCAGCGGCGACGAGCAGAAAGAGCAGCAAGGATTCCAGCGCCCGTTCAGGAGGAACTGCGCAACACGAGTTCGGACCGAAATAAGCAAAGATCCATGGAAACCTGTCATTTAGATTGCGTTTGCCATGTTTATGGAACAGGAAGGCAACGGTAGGGCAAAGCTAGGCACCTACGCAGACCCATACTACCGGTTACCAAAAAGCACTGTCGAATGTCACGAGCAAACCAGCCGCAGCAACCCAAACGGACAGATCCTCAGGAGGCTAGC
>CAWCTA010000004.1:0-15400 GCA_963798315.1 uncultured Acidobacteriota bacterium
CCGAGAAGGCGCTCACGTTGCCCGCCATGCCGCTCATGAAGCCGGCGATCAGCGCGGTGATGCCCAGGCCCAGCAGGCCGGGAGCGCAGTAGCGCACCATCATCAGCGGCAGCACTTCGTTGTAGCTGTGGGGATGGCAGCGCTCACGACGTTATCCTGCCGACCAGCTGCATCAGGCTGCCATCGGATTCTGCAGGACGACGAGGCCGAGCAGGCCGGGAAGAATCACGATGAAAGGAACGGCCATCTTGAAGAAC
The DNA here is from genome assembly GCA_963798315.1 of uncultured Acidobacteriota bacterium. Taxonomy (GTDB): domain Bacteria; phylum Acidobacteriota; class Terriglobia; order Terriglobales; family Acidobacteriaceae; genus Telmatobacter. Next base: position 258 of record CAWCTA010000004.1, read on the forward strand.
GAGCCGATCACCGGCGCCATCCGTGCTGAGCGCAGGCTGTTGGCCGCGAGCACGCGCTGGACAACAAGGAAATCCGTGGTCCAGTAGCCGAAGCTGATCGCGAAGCCGAGGCCGAAGACAATGCCGGTCCAGTGGATGCCCATCGGATTGTCGGCGAAGTGGCCCATGCTCGCGCCACATGTGGGTGTAGTCGCCTGGTGCGATTGCGCCGTTCGCAATGTTCTTGGCCAGCCGGGCCTTGAATCCGCTCCAGCCGCCGGTCTCGATCAGTCCGAGGATCGGGACCAGCAGCGCGCCGCGCCCAGATCAGGACAAACTGCAGCACCTCGTTGAAGATCGCGGAACGCAGGCCGCCGAGCGTCACGTAGACCGCCACCGCGAGCGACGAGACGAAGATGCTGAGAAGTTCATGTCCCAGCCCAGCACCATCTTCATCACCTCGGCCATGGCGAACATGTTCACGCCGCTCATCAGGACCGTCATGAAGGCGAACGAGACGGCCGCACACGAGTGCTCGAGCCCTGCCGTAGCGCAGCTTCAGGTAGCCGGGCACCGAGTGCGTCTTGCACACGTAGTAGAACGGCATCATCACCATGCCCAGGAAGAGCATGGCCGGAATGGCGCCGATCCAGTACCAGTGCGCCGCCAGAATGCCGTACTGATAGGCCTGCCCGCCCAGCCCATCAGTTCCAGCGATCCGAGGTTGGCGGAGACGAAACTCAGTCCCGCGATCCACGCCGTCATTTCGCGGCCGGCCATGAAGAACTCTTCGCTGGTGTTGGCCTGGCCCTTGAGGTAGAAGCCGATCCAGATCACCATCACGAAGTAGATGGCGATGACGGCGATGTCGAGCGGCGTTCGAGGTGCGCCAGCGAAGGAGCCTCAGGGCGAGAAGCGACGAGGCCGGAGAAGAAGGCCGGCAGGTGAGAAGGTGGGACCAATTCGAACATGAGTCACCTGAAAGTGGGTGGTTTCGCCCGGGATGCTGTGGACGTTCGCCCACAAGTAAATGGGTTTAGTGCCTCGGTTGTCAAGCGGCGAGCGAGGCCGAAAGGCGCTGCGCTCCGTGTTCGTGACCGGGCGCGCCTCGAATCGAAACTGGAAATCGAGACCGAATCGCGGCCCAGCCAGAAAGCGTTTACCGGCGCAGTGTACCACGCCCTCTCTATGCTTGGGCTAGCGGCTTTTTGAGTGCGAGTGCGCCGCCTCATTCCGGCGCGCGAATGGCCCGCAGGAATTCGAGCGTCCGGTTGGCCGTCCCCGGAAACCTTCGCGCGTATCCATGTGGCGTGCAGTCCACCACTTCTTCGGGACGCTCGTAGTGGCCGGGAAGGCTGGCGCGGACTTTCATGTCGGCCCCGCGATCGGCCAGCAGCCGGGCAACCGGCAGGCCCCAATCCTGGAATTGCGAAACCGCGTGAAAGATGGGAGTCTGCCCGCCCGCGCCGGCCGCATCGGTTTCCACGCGCGCGTTCACGTTGGCGCCGAAATCGAGCAGTAACCGGGCCGCCCCCACGTTGCCGTACTCCGCCGCTACATGCAGCAGCGTCCCACCCCGCAGAGTCAGACCGCGATCGGCGGTGGAGCCGAAATCCAACTCGGGGAATCGGCGTTTCGCCAGGCGACGGCTCCGACTCCAGAAGATGCAAGAGTCGATCTACGCGTCCGCGGACCACCTCCAACACCGGCGGCGTGCCGCGACGCGTTGTACACCCGGCCCCCATGAGCAGGTCGATGCACTCCCCCAATTGCGCCGAGCGCGTATAGGTTCCAATGACGTAGTCGAGAGCCGTGGTGCCATCGCCGCGGCCGCCGCACATGGGGTCCGCGCCGTGGTCGAGAAGCCAGCGCAGAGAGTGAGCGTCAACCGTCTCGCAGGGTGCAAAGATAATCGGGAAATCCCCGCCCCACCGCGCATTCACGTGGGCGCCGTTGGCCACCAGCAGTTCCATCATCGGAATGCGGTGGCCCACCAGCGCGGCCCGCATCAGCGGGCCGTCGCCGCCCTGGTGCACGTCGGAGCCGTGGTCGATCATCCACTGCGCCATGGCCAGGCGCGATGGGCCGGGCGGCTCCCACGGGACCCGGCACTCCGCCACCCATGTCAGCGGCCCGTTCTTCCCGTAACCCAGCGGGGCGCGGTGCAGCGATGGGTTTCCCGACATCAGGCTCTTGACGCCATCCAGGTCGTTGGCATCGATTGCCTGCTTCAAGCGGCCGATTTCTTCCGTCCATTCCACGTGAGTCTTGAGTTTAGTCCAAAGTTGAGTCCAGGTTGAAAGCCTTGACGCGTGCGACACGAAATTGTCCATCGACGGCTCGCTTCGCCACAACTCCGAGGTAAAGGTTGCCTCGATGGTCGCCGATATAAAGAAGGTGCGCGACTCCATGTGTGCGATGAAGCACGAGAGTAATGCTGCGGATTGAAATCTGTGGCCAGGTAGCAACGAATGAAAACGGCAAGGCAGAATGACTGAGATGCTCCATCTGGCTGGCGAAGATGCGATCGTTGTCGAATCGCCGCCGCTCTTCGAGCCCGCCGGTTTGAATTACCGCCTGATGACCTTCGATCCGGCGTTTCAGAATGCCATCCGTGAGAGTCTCCTCACCGGGTCTGCGGTGGAGGTACGCCCCGGAGGAATGCCGCTTCCCGAAAATGAAGGCCAGTTGCCGCGATTTTGCGAGGGGGCTCTCGCCGGTTGCCCGCTCAAGATCGAAGTGCTGCTCCTCGATGGCCGCAGCATTCAGATTTCCTTGCAGTGGCTGGTCAGTGGCGATTCGGCAGTGGTGCGGGTGCTTGCCAAAGACGTTACGGTTCAGACACTGGCGGAGACGGAGTGTCTGAAAACAGCCCGGGAGTCTCTCGATGGCTTTGACCGGGCAATCGAGGGGATCTTCCGCACCACTTCGGGCGGCCGCCTGCTCGCAGCCAATCGATCTTTCGCCCGGATGCTGGGTTTCGACGACGCCGACCACGCCTTGTCCGCGATTACTGACGTAAGCCGCGACCTCTGGGAAGACCCCGCTCAGCGAACGGCATTCCTCGCGGAACTCGAAAAGCACGGGTCGGTTGAGGGGTACGAGTGCCGGCTCAAGGGCAGGGACGGCGCCCGCATATGGGCCTCGGTCAATAGCCGGAGAGTGTGTGGCGACCACGGAGCGCTGGTCTACCTCGAAGGATTCATCCAGAACATCACAACCAAGAAAGAGACGGAAAAGCGGCTCCGCGACAGCGAGGAGCGTTACCGGGCCTCTTTCGAGCAGGCCGCGGTTGGGATCCTCCATACCTCGTTTGAGGGCCGGATCATGCGCTGCAACCGCCGATTCGCCGAAATTGTCGGGTATGCACCGGAAGAGTTGGTGGGGCTGACATTTCAGGAGATCACGCCTCCAGGAGATCGTCCGCCGAGCAGTTCCGCCTTGCAAAACCTCATCGGAGGCGCGGTACCGCACTTCAGCTTCGAAAAGCGATATGTACGGAAAAACGGCAGCCTGACCTGGGTGAATCTCATCATCACCATCCAGCGCGATAGTGAGGGCCATCCCGTTCACTTCATCACGATGGTGCAGGACATCAATGCTCGCAAGGAGGTGGAAGAGCGCTTGGCGAACGCGCAGGAATCGCTGCGTAAAAGCGAGGAACGCTACCGCACCGCGTTCCAGATGACCCTGGATGCAGTGAATCTGAACCGCCTGAGTGATGGCATGTTTGTCGATTGCAATCGAGCCTTTCTCTCCATCTCGGGATTCACGCGCGAAGATGTCATCGGGCGCACTTCCGTGGAGTTGGATATCTGGGCCGACCCTCGCGACCGGCAAAAGCTGCTCGAAATGCTGAATAAGGACGGAGTCTGCCGAAACCTGGAGGCGCGCTTCCGAAAAAAGAACGGAGAAGTGATCTGGGGATTGATGTCCGCGTCCCTGATCGAGTTAGATGGCGTGCGATCCATCCTATCCATTACCCGCGATGTCTCCGAGGCCAAAAAGGCGGAGAACGAAATCAAGCGGCTCGCCTTCTACGATCCCCTCACCGGCTTGCCGAATCGGAGGATGCTCCTCGATCGGCTGCGACAGACACTTAGATCGGGCCGGCGGACCGGCCGCAAGTGTGCGCTGCTGTTCATCGATCTGGACAATTTCAAGACTCTCAACGATACCCTCGGCCACCACACTGGAGACCTTTTGCTGCAGGAGGTGGCTCGGCGCCTTGTACTCTGTCTTCGGGAGACCGACACCGCCGCGCGGATCGGCGGCGACGAATTCGTCGTCATCGTCGAGAACCTCAGCCCGGATACCGAAGAAGCTGCGGCCCAGGCCAAGGCCATTGCCGAAAAAATACTCAACCAGACCTCGCAGCCGTACATGCTGAATCATCATGAATGTCTGAGTGCGGCAAGCATAGGAATCACCGTATTCGGAGAAGGCAAACAGAGCACCAGCGAGATTCTGCAACAGGCCGATATCGCCATGTACCAGGCCAAGACCGCCGGGCGCAATACCTTTCGCTTCTTTGCCCCAGCCCTCCAGGCCGCGGTCAATTTGCGCGCATCTCTTGAAGAGGAGATTCACACCGGCATCCGCGAAAAACAGTTTTCGCTGTGGTATCAGCCGCAAGTCGAAAACGGGCGGATTGTCGGAGCAGAGGCCCTGCTGCGCTGGATGCATCCTCGACGGGGCGTGCTCCTTCCCGGCGAGTTCATTCCCCTGGCCGAGGAGACCGGCCTCATCGTTTCCCTGGGCAGACTGGTGCTGGAACTGGCATGCGCACAGGCTGCACAATGGGCCGATCGCGCCGGCGGATCTCCCATTCCCATTGCCGTCAACGTCAGCGCACGCCAGTTCCGCCAGGCCGACTTTGTGAACCACGTCCTGGCCACGCTCGAGACCTCAGGCGCCGACCCAAAGAACCTCAAGCTTGAAATCACCGAGAGCATGCTGCTGGACAACCTCGAAGAGACGGTCGCGATTATGGAAACACTCAAGTCGCACGGCATCCAATTCTCGCTGGACGACTTCGGAACCGGTTATTCCTCCCTGGCTTACCTCAAGCGCCTGCCTCTCGATCAATTGAAGATCGACCGCACGTTTGTGCGCGACATCCGGGCCAACGCCGCCAATGGCGCCGTAGCCCAGGCCATCATTTCCCTCGCCCGCGCTCTGGGCCTGCTGGTGATCGCCGAAGGTGTTGAAACCGATGAACAGCGAGAGTTACTGGCGCATCTTGGCTGTAGCTGTTTCCAGGGTTTCCTCTTCAGCAAGGCTGTTCCACCGGCTGACTTTGAAGCGTTGCTCAATACGAGCGCCAATCACTGATCTCCTGCACCTGATCTCTGTTCCCTGGTCCCTGGTCCCTAATCCCTAGTCCCGGCTCTTCCCTATTTCCTGCTTGTTTTCATCGCGATTCAACGATAACTTGAGATATGGGACTCCCTTTTCTTCCCTGCGCGCAAAACTTCGTGAGTTCTCAGCCGCAGCCTTGAGCCGGGTTGCGATTCGTTTCCCAGTTATTCCCCTTCGGAGGTGTTTCGCTTATGCCGTCATCGATGGATCCCGCTGCTTGTAGTGGCGTCTCGCGCCGTTCGTTTTTCCGTTTTGCGGCCGGCGCATCGGCGCTGGCCACCATGCCCATCCTCACCGAATCGCGCCTCGCCCTGGCCGCGCGTCCCCACTTCAGCGATCCCAACAAGGGCATCCATATCGACGCCAACGAAAACCCCATGGGGCCGTCCGAGGGTGCGCGCCAGGCGATGGTCGATATCATTCCCCGGGGCGGGCGGTATCTCTTTCCGCTGGAGGTCGAGCCGGCCGAGATATTTGCAAAGCAGGAAGGCCTGGATCCCGCGTCGGTGATTCCGTTTGCCGGTTCAAGCGAACCTCTGCACTATACGGTGCTGGCCTTCACCAGCAAGGACAGGCCGCTGGTGATCGCCGATCCCGGGTACGAGGCCCCCATGTGGGCGGCCCAGGTGAGCGGTGCTTCGGTCCTCAAGGTGCCGCTGGCCGATCCCAAGGGGGCGGCGACACACGACATCAAGGCCATGCTCGCGGCGGCTTCGAATCCCGGTGTCATTTACATCTGCAATCCCAATAACCCCACCGGCACCTGTACACCGCGCAAGGAGATCGAATACGCGGTGGCCAATGCCCCCAAAGACACAATCCTGCTCATCGACGAGGCCTATATCCACCTCTGCGACGAACCGCGTTCGCTCGACTTCGTGAAGGAAGGAAAGAACGTGATCGTGCTGCGCACCTTCTCGAAGCTGTATGGAATGGCCGGCATTCGCATGGGATTCGCAGTGGGCCGACCCGATCTGCTGGCGAAGATCACGCCTCTGGGCGGAATGAACGCGCTCCCCGTCACCGCCGTCGCGGCGGCAAAGGCCAGCCTGCTCGATCCGGACCTCGTCGCCACCCGCAGGAAGAAGATCGGCGAAATCCGCGCCGAGAATCTTGCCTGGCTCAAAAGCCAGGGTTACGCCGTGACGCCTTCCGAGAGCAATTGCTTCATGCTCGACGTTCGGCGGCCGGGCGCGGAAGTGCAGGCGGCGCTGGCGCAGAAGGATATGTACATCGGACGCATCTGGCCCGCATGGCCAACCCAGGTGCGCATTACGGTGGGCACGAAGGACGAGATGCTCGCCTTCCAGAAGGCCTTCACCGAAGTCATGGCGAGTCCAACTGCCGGCCTGGTTCCCCCGGAGCGGCCACGCCGTCTTGTCAAACAGCCTTTCACGCATCTGTCGTAACAGCAGCTATTAGCTGCCAGCGCGTGGTTCTCACAACGGGCCTGGCCCTAGGAGCTTTGAGGCGACGAGTAAGTGGGTGATCGATCTCACGTTTTGGTCACTCTTGTGAGTTAAATCACCGTGATTTTCGTCCAATTCGGCCCAACTTTCCGGACCCCCCTCACGCCCAAGTATCTGAATCACCGCGATTTGGATTAGTTGCACAGTTTCACAGGCCCGGAATTTTTTGTGTGCGCGAGGATTGTCCATCTGATCCATTGCAGGATGTGCGCGGAAGGGACGCAGAGCGGTTCGTCATGATGGTTCCAGTGTGGACCATTCGATCGAATAAATCTGCGAAGCGTGCAAAGGATTTGCGCCGAAACCAGCGACAATACACTGAGTCAGAAAAAAGCCTCGCCAGTCATGGCGAGGCTTTCCGTTTCCGGCTTGCGAATGAGATACCGATAACAACGGCCGGCATCTACGTGATGTAGCTACGAGCTAGAAGCTAGCAGCTAATAGCTGCTCCTAGAAGATCAGCTTCAACGCCAGCTGCGTGTTGAAAGGCTCGCCCGGTCCGATCCCGGGAGAGAAATTGCCCGAGCCGATGGTAGAACCCGTCGTGCCGAAGCCACCTACATCGAAGAAGTTGTTGCACAGCTGCGTGCAAGCCGGGCTGGCAAGGTTCATGCGATTAAACAGGTTATACATCTCCGCCCGGAACTGGACGTTGATGGGAAAGTCGTGGATGTTGAAGATGGTATTTTTGAGGACCGACAAATCGATATCCGCGAAGCCCGGTCCGAAGATGCTGTTGCGGGCGATGGTGCCCCAGGTGTTGGCCGCCGGCTCTACGAACGCATCCGGGTTAAACCACTGCACATACTTGCTGCCGCCGCTGTTGATGATCTTGTGATCGATGCCACTGAAGGGATTGGCGATTTGATTCACGCGCTGCGTATATTCGTTGGTGCCGCTGGTATCGTCGCCATTGGTGATGGTGATTGGTTGACCGCCCTTGAACGTGTAGGCCGAGTTGAGGGCCCATCCCGCGGTCAGAGGCTTGGGGCCTTTGAATTTGGGCACATCGTAGTTCACGTACCCGACAAAGGTGTTGCGGGTGTCGAAGTCGGAGTTGCCGTAGTCGCCCTTGAAGTTGTAGCTGTCCTGGGGAAGAGCGCCGCGGTACGCCGTGACTTCATCCAGATTGTGACCCCACGTATAAGAAACCTGCGACGTCAGACCGTGATAAGCCGTGGTGCGGAAAACGGCTTGCAACGAACTGTAATTTGAGGTTCCGATGCTCTCGATCTGGTTGATGTCAGAGTAGTAGTTGCCGGCGAACATGGTGCCATCGCCCGAGTAGACTCCGGGCGCTCCGCCCAGGTAGGGCTGGTTGATGTTAAGAAGGCTCAGCAGCTTGCGCCCTTCGCTGCCGACATAGCCAATCTGGAAGAATGCTTTTCCGCCCAGCGACTTCTCCAGTTGGAGGCTGAAGTTGTAGTTGTAGGGAGAGCGGAAGCCCTTGTCGACGCTGAACACGCCACAGGGACTCGACGGGTCAGCGCAAGTGAGGGTCGCCGAACCGATGATCTTTTCTCCGGGGACGATCGTCTTCGCGGCGGTTGTCAGCGTGAAGACCGGATTGGAGCCTCCGGGATTGCCTTCCAGGCCGTTCGGCGCGCTGTTGCCGGGCCGGTTATCGAGGAACGGGTTCGCGTTGGGAACGTCGAAGAACAGCCCGACCCCGCCGCGCAGCACCGTGCCTTTGGACCACGAAGGCTGATAGGCGAAGCCCACGCGCGGACTCAGGCTGGTGTAATCCGGGTCGTAGATGCTGGAAATATCCTGGCCCTGAAATGCGATGCCGGTGGGGGTCAATCCGGGCCGGAATACGGAAAGGTCCTTCTTGCTGTCGTGCATCGGCTGCATGAAGTCGTAGCGCAGACCGAAATTGATGTTGAGTTGCGACGTCATCTGATAGCTGTCTTGCGCGAACAAGGCATACGAATGCGAGTAGACGGTGCGCTCGGGATCGCCGACGGCGATGTTGCCCTTGGTCAGGTAGCCGGCAAGGAAATCAGCCAATGAGGCCACGTTGGGATCGCTGGTGTTCCATGGCACGGAACCATCTCCATTCGGACCCTGCCCCCCTTTGAAGGAGAACGTGCCAATGGAGTGCCGCCAATAGAACTCGTTCACTTGCGCCTGACGATAAGACCCGCCCAGCCGAAGCTCATGCTTGCCGATCACCCAGTTGACAGCATCGTCAATGTGGCCGGTAATGTCGTTGCGGCCTTCCGGAGGCGTGTTGCCGGTCGGCTCAAACCCGCTGATCTGGATATTGGGCGCGTTGTCGAATGGCGACCCGGTCACAAACCCTGCCGCGGGCACTGACGAAAAGCCCGTGTTGGCATCAGAAAACGTCTGGTTGAAGTAGTTGACGCCGATAGTGACCGAATTGCTGAGTCGAGGCGAGAAAACGTAGCTATCCGCCACGGAGTAGTTATAAACGTGGATCGGACCGATCTCGAAGAACCAGGGGTTGATATCCGTCTGGCCGACCGGCGCCGTCTGGTTCCCCTGCCCGAGAAACGCTCGCGCGGACAGATTGTGTTTCTGACTGAAGGTCTGGTCGACCTTGATCACGCCGTTGTAGCTGTAGCCGAACTCGGGAGCCGGAGATTGCTGTGCGCCGGCCTGATCATACGTCAGCAGGTTGGCCGGCCACAGGATGTTGATCAACGGCGCAGTAGCGGAATTGGGCGTAACGCCGGACGACGCTAGCAGAGCATACGCCGCGTCGCTGTAGTACTTGTCCGGCGTATAGCCCGAGTTTCCGGTAGCGATGTTGAACTTCTGCTTTTCGAAATTCGCAAACCAGAAAGTGTGGTCCTTCCAGAACGGCCCGCCCAGCGATGCCCCCCATTGCACGTTTTCCAGGGGAAGGTCACCCAGGGTATTGAACGGGTTAGTCACCGCCAGCGCCTGGTTGCGCTCATAGTAGTAGCCCGTGCCATGAATGCTGTTCGTGCCCGACTTGGTGACAAGATTCACCGTGCCGCCGGGATTGCGGCCCACTTCGCTTGAGGACTGGGTCTGAAGGCTGAATTCGGCCACAGAGTCGATCGGCAGTGTGACCCCGGCGATGTTCTCAACACCGCCCTGGTTGACCGCTGGAATGTTATGCCACCAGTCGTTGTTGTCGGAGCCATCGATCTGCCAGTTCACCTGGTTGGCGCGCGTGCCGTTTACCGATCCGTAGCCACCCAGCGAGTAGCCGGCGAATCCCGGCGCCAGTCCGATCATTTGCGTGAAATCACGCCCATTCAGGGGAATGTCCTGAACTTCCACCTCGGGAATATTTGTCGTTTGCGTGGTGCTGGTTGTATCCAGCGCCAGGCCCGAGGCCGACACTTCAACTGTCTCACCGGTCGCGGCGACCGAAAGCTTGATCGGCAGAGTGTAGATAACGCCCGCCGTAACGGGGACTTTGGTCACCGTCGTCCATTGGAAGCCGCTCGCTTTCGCAGTCACGTTGTATGCGCCAAGCGGCAAATCCTGAAAGACATACTCGCCGGCGCTGGAGGAAATGGTTTTGTGAGATACGCCGGTGGCCGTATCGACGGCTTCGACGCTGGCTCCCGGAACCACGGCTCCGGATTGATCAGTCACAATTCCGTTGATTCCGCCGCGGAATGTCTGTCCAAAACTGGCCGCCGGGTTCGCGATCAGAACTGCGAACGCCAGCAGCAGGACCGTGAATACACTTCGGGTGCTTCGAGTGCGCATTGCGCATAACCTCCGAAAGGTTCAAGTACAGTTGTGGTTTTCGTGTGCCCGAAAATCGCTGAAAGTAGGTACAAAAACTCAGGCAAATAAGGCGGACGGGGAATGTCTTTTTCTGCGGTTTTTACAGGAGTGGAATGAATGTGGGTATGGAACCATTCCCAAACATAGAGAAAATATGCATAAGGAATCAATGAAGAAACCCACAAAAATTGCCCCGCCAACGGGGTGAATCGTGCAGGCCCGCGACACAGTGCGGCGGCGGAAACGTCTCGACCCGTCGTCATAAGCTTGTGATTCAAATCACATTTCCAGGTGCGCGGAGACACATCCACCGCCCTCGGATGATGCCACGCTGTCGTGTTGCGAGGTACACCCCATGGCCGATCCTGTGACTCTCCGCTGGACGCGCCCGACATCGATCCTGGTCGCAACCGACCTGAGCGATACGGAGCGCCTGATGCCTTTTGCGCTCCAGCAGGCTGAGAGCACGGGAGCGCGTTTGATCTTGCTGCATGTGCTGGCTACCAGCGAGTCGATGGCGGTCGATGCGGTGGGAATGCCGTACTACGACCCCGGAGGCGCACTCGAATCTGCCGCCAAGGTGTTGGAGGGCTGGTGCGCCATGGCGCGCGCCCGCGATGTGTCATGCGATGCGCTGGTACGCGAAGGAAACCCTGCACAACAGGTGCTTTCCGTCGCTCGCCAGGTCAACGCGGATCGCCTTCTTCTCGGAACCCGGAGCCGAAGCAAGATGAGCAAGCTGCTTCTGGGCTCCGTGGCAGAACAAGTGCTGCGCTCGGCCAATATCCCGGTCATCACCGTGGGTCCCGAGGCTCATCTCCCGGTGGACGCCGCCAACCCCGCAGGGGTTGTGCTGCACGCCACGACATTGAGAGAGGCCTCCCGCCCGAGCGCAGCGCTTGCCTGTGAAATCGCATCCGCTCTCCACACTCGTCTCGTCCTTCTCCATGTCTTGCCGCCCCAGGGAGAGATGGAACGAAAAGGACTCCCCACTGGCGCCGACTCGCTGGCTCTCCGTGAGTTGCGAGCCATTGCCGAAGAAACGGGATGCAGCTGTTCGATTTCGATTGAGCCCCACGTCCTTCACGGAAATCCGGCCATCGAGATCCTGGCCGAGGCCGCCAATCGCCACGCCTCGCTCATCGTTCTCGGCGCCACCCAGCGCAACGTCTTCCAGAACCTCACCCGCGACCGCACCATCTACAGAGTGCTGGGTCACGCGCGCTGCCCTGTACTCACCTTGCATGAACCAAAAGCCGAGCCTGAAGAAGTGATTTTGGCGCGGCTAGCCGCCCACCGGTGACGGAGCCTTCGAAGTATGGCGGATTTTGTGCGAGTCGAAATGGCCGAGGCCCAGTTTACGCTTACCAATCGAGCGTTAGACTAGTCCGACCTTCCGACTGCAATGAGGTAGGTGCGCACGGGTGGGGCGTCCCTGGCTCCAGGGTGAAGCCTGGGACGCGGCCGGGTTGGCGGGACTATTCTTCCGGAATCAGAAGGAATGAATGAACGACGAAGCTGGCGTCGATGAATTCTCCGACGATTACGCCGTCCTCGTTCTTGCCCCATAACTCGCTGCCCCAACTGTAGGGGTTGCTGACGGTGATCTGATTGGGTACGTCGAAGACCACGGTCTTTCCGCTCGGGGATCGCATGAATGCGTGGCCGACGGAGTTGTTGTCATTCACCCGGCCAAGTGTCGTGCCGTCGGCGGCCAGACCGAAAGTCCAGACCGCGGTGGCGCCAGCGGAGACCGCCGGCACAAAAGTGGTCATCCTGGCCTCCGGGCTGCGCTCATATCCCGCGACGAAGCCGGTTGGGGTGGCGTAATAGCCGGCGGTCACGCCCTGGTTGTTGATGAGTGCGCTGTTGTAGGCGGCGCTGGTTTCGCCGGGAAAGTCGAAGTCGGTGAAAACGCCCTTCGCCGCGCGCACGAAGCCGTGACTGCCGCCGGCCGGGTCAGTGACAGCTCCCGAGATCGCGCCCGCGTCGTTGATGCCGTATGCCCAGGTGCCCTGGTTGACGCCGATGCCTTCGGCGGGATCGTCGAAAACAGTGATTTTGCCGTCGGGTGCGCGCAGGAATCCGTGCTCGACAAAATCGCCGCCTAAATATACCCCGGCGATCTCACCGCGGGCGTTGATGCCCTGCGGCGCGGTTCCGAGGTAGTTGCCGACGCCGGGGTTGACGCCTGGTGCATCGAAAAGGGTGAAAACGCCGCCGGGGTCGCGGAGGAAGCCGTGGATGACGGCGTTGGCGTCAATCGCGTAGCCGGCTATGACGCCACGATCATTGATGCCCACCGGATACGTTCCGCCGATGACCGGGTCAGCGCCCGGCGCGTCGAAGACAGTGAATGTGCCGTTCGCGTTGCGGAGGAATCCGTGGGCGCCGTAGCCGCTGTCGATCACATACCCGGTGGTGGCGCCGCGGTTGTTGATGGCCACGGCCTCCGTGCCGGCGTATTGAACGGTTCCCGAACCCGGAGCATCGAATTGGACAAAGCGATAGCCGTGGGGCACAGGACCCTGTGTCCAGGCATGCTGGGCGGTGAGAGCGAGGGTGATAAGGGTGAGCAGGAGAAGCAGGTGGGTGAACGGTTTTAGATTCGCGGCAGCGATCGATCGCATCGGAATACGCCTCCTGGGCATGGATTGGGAAGATGCCGGATATGCGTGGCCATGCTTTCACTGAAGGCGCCGGAAGGTCGTGCTCAGCGGATGATCAATTCCTGATCATTTTGTGATTTTAGATAGGCTCGGTGATTTTGACGGGCCTTGAACTGCTTCTCACGATGGCTATTTGGCTTCCAGGGTGAGCGCATAGATGTCATTACTATTCATGTCGCGCAAGACCAGCGGAGCGTCGGTCGGGTCCAGGCTCATGGAAAAGCCAAAGTAGCCAGTCAAATGCAAGTCGGTCATGTCCACCACGCGCTGCTCCCTGCCGCCTGCCACCGGGATACGGAACACTCCCTGGTTGTACCCGTACCGCAAGTAGTAGATGAAATGGCTGTCGGTAGAAATTGCACTGAATTCCACGTCGCCTTTGACCGGTAATCTTTGCCAACGCCCTGTCTTAAAGTCGAAACTCAGCAGACCTCCGGGCAGTGTTCCTCCTGCCTGGGCCGAGATATACCGCCCATCCGGGGACCAGCGCGGCGAAAATTTGCTTTCAGATCCCGGCAGAATTCTCACTTGCCGGCTTTTCAGGTCGACGATGCGCAGCTCCTGCCTGGCTGTGGTGGGATGAGCAGGCGGGCCAACGCCATAGAGGACTTCCGTTCCGTCCGGGGACCAATTCGGATCGTGTGTGTCCGACGACTCTTCGGGGATGAGCCACAAGGGCGACCCGTCGGCCGCGGACACGCGATGGATGGAAAAATGGCCGTCGAGGGTCACCGTTACGAAGGCGATTTCTTTCGAGTCCGGTGACCATCTTGGATCGCCATGGTACTCGGGCCCTGGGGCAATTTGCACGCGATTGGCTCCATCCCGATCGGCCTTCCAAAGAGTCCCATCGGGGTATGAGACGTAGCACACGGATTTCCCGTCGGGAGAGAACGCTACGTATTCCGCGGAAATCCCACCCAGGAACGGCTGAGGCTTGCCAGTCTTCAAGTCGATCCGCGAGAGCTCTCCCTTCAGAGCCGCACCGTCGGCAAAGATCGTTTTTCCATCCCTGCCGGGAACCGGGGGGGCCCAGTGGATTGGTCCGCTGGTCAGTTGAATAGGGACGGGGGATGGCCGCCGGAACGGGCCGCGCCGTTCATCGAGTGCCCAGATCTGCTCGTCTGCCGACTGGAAAACGTAGAAATTTCCGTCCTGTGTCCAATTTCCGCAACATAGCGCAGCGCCCCTTCTCCAGTCGGGAAGCACGGGATGCAAACCGGATCCATCCGCGGACATCTCCCATAACCGAGGGTAGACCCCAGCGCTGAACCGAATGGTTTTTTGGTCTGGCGACCACCGGAACCTGAAAGCCGCCGCTCCAAAGGCAGCGGATGGTACGTTCGCCAATTTGTGATTTCCGGTCCCGTCGGTCCGCATCATGAAGATGTCGCCGTTCAAGGTGGAGTAAATCAACGAGCCTCCGTCGGGAGAAAATGCCCCGCCTCCGCCGTCGGCCAGATGCCGCGCGGGACCGCCCAATACGGGAGCGATCCACTGATCATCGTTCGAGTGACCCTCCTCCTGAGTGGCGATCAGCGCATCGGAGCCGTCAGGCGAGACATCCCAAAGGAGAAATCGTTGTCCAGGGATCGCCGTGGGAAGCCTCGTGATCTGCCCTCCGTTGATTCCGACCTGCGCGATGAAGTTGGGGGAAAACTGGGTGAAGTACAAGCGGCTTCCGTCGGTTGCCATTAGGGACTTGTCGTGCCCGTCGTGCGTGAGCTGGGTGTACGCGGTGATTCTGGGAGGCAGCAGCGGGCGACGCAAGTACCACAGTCCTGCCGCCAGCAGCACCAATACTCCAACCACGGACGCAGAGAGCCACACACGTCGAAACCGTGGGATTCGGCTCTTATCCCAACTTGAAGAGGCCGCGAGAACTTCAGGAGCCTCCGGTTGGGCCGAATCCCCGCGGGCGGCCTTCGGC
>CAWCTA010000005.1:0-13600 GCA_963798315.1 uncultured Acidobacteriota bacterium
GCGCAAAGGCAGGAAATCGCAAGAGTCCAACCAAGTTTTATCGATGAGGGCGGGGAAGTGCAGGGGGGCTTTACCGGCTTTCCAGCTGTTGACCAGCCTGTCGCTCTAAGGGCTGGCGGAGAGGGCGAGATTCGAACTCGCGGTACCCTTTCAGGTACGTCCGCTTTCGAGGCGGGTGCCTTCAACCACTCGGCCACCTCTCCGTTGTGTGAATAGCTGTCTGGTTAGCCTGCAGTACCGTCTGCGACCCAGTCGTTTGCGAGTCAACCAGCCATATCGAGTCTACTGGCAAAGCCACGGCGGTGCAATGCCGAGGGGCGCTCTCCAACCCGGCAAGCGCCGGTCCTGGCAAAGACAGATCGGAAAGCAATCCCCCGCCCGTTGTCCGCATCCTCCAATTACTGAGTGGGAAGTGCTGCGGCGCGGGGCAGGGGTAAACCTGTGGCGCTCTTGCCGCGGCTGGCCGCCCGACGAAGACGCGACGATTGAAGCAATTAGCCGCCCCAGGGTGATACTTTACTTCTGCGGCATTTATGCGCGGGATGGGCAGAATCCCGGCACGGAATTGGATCTTGAGGCGACGCCCGCAATTTCGGCAGGCGCTGCATGTTGATTTCGACCGCCGTACAGGTTTGGAGCTCGGATTCTTATGATGGAATTTCACATTTCGCGCGAGGCGCGCGAGCGATACAAGTTCTCCGAGACGCTCTTCTCTTTTAACGGCAACGTAGTGTTTGCCGATATGCCGGGCTGCCGCACCTTTGCGTATCGGATGAACCAGGTTCGCGATGCGGCCAACAATCCCGACAAGGCGATCCACGCCGGTGCGCTTTTCGCCATGGGGCTCATCGACGAGGCCAGCCACGTAGTCATCGCTCGTTACCGCGAGCAGTTTGACCGCAACGTCATGACCGACGCCTGTCGTGGTTTGGTTCCCAGATGAGCCCGGAGGCGCTGGACAAGCTGCTTCTGACCTTCGTGGAGCATTTTCCCGGCTCCAGCGTCATGCGCGGGAACCAGACTCCCCAGCAGTGGCTCGAGGGCTCGACCGCCGGGATCTCCCATCGCGAAGCGGCCCTGGAAGAGCTCTTGCTGCTGTGGACCGCCAATCGCAACGAGGCATTCCAGCCCTTTGAAGAGCTGTTCGCAGACAAGCCCCTCGCCGAGCACACCGTCTACCGGCAGGTGACGCAGCAGTTGCCTGAGTACTTTGCCACCCGGCCGCTCATTCCGCTGCCCGGCGCCAAGTCCGATGAACCTCATGGAACTCCTGCGCGCGCCCGCCACGGCATCGCCCAGGTCGCTTCGCGAGCAACTCGACCTGGTTCGTCAGCTTTGGAAGCCACTGCTGGGCGACGCCCTGGATCGCTTTCTCCAGATCGCCGGCGAGATTCTTCACGAAGAAGAACTCGCCATCTGGATGCAGTTCAATACCCCGGCCGCGCAGGCCCGCGCGGCCGCCGAAGAAGCCGCCCGCCGCCGCCGCGAAGCCGGCATGCAGCAGTGGCCGTCGGTCACCAGCACCGCCCAGGTGCCGGTCTTCGGCGATCCGGCGCACGAGTACGAAAAGTTCTCGCCCGACACCGCCTGGATGCCCACCACGGTGATGATCGCCAAGAGCACCTGCGTGTGGCTGGCGCAGCTCAGCCGGTTCTACGGGCGCCACATCCGCCGCCTCGACGATATTCCCAACGAAGAGCTCCAGACGCTCGCCGATCGCGGCATGAACACGCTGTGGCTGATCGGCATCTGGGAGCGCAGCCGGGCTTCAAAAACCATCAAGCTGCTGTGCGGAAACCAGGACGCCGTCGCGTCCGCCTATTCGCTCTTCGACTACCGCATCTCCGAGGATCTGGGCGGCGAGTCGGCCTACATCAACCTTCGCGACCGCGCCTATCATCACGGCATCCGCCTGGCCAGCGACATGGTTCCCAACCACATGGGCATCGACTCGCCCTGGGTCGTTGAACACCCCGAGTGGTTCATCTCCCGCTGGGAATCGCCCTACCCGGCCTACAGCTTCGAGGGCCCCGATGTCTCCGCCGACGGACGCGTGGAAATCAAGATCGACGACCACTACTACACCCAGGAACGATGCGGCCGTCGTCTTCCGCCGCCGCGACAAGTCCACCGGCGAGACCCGCTACATCTACCACGGCAACGACGGCACCAGCTTTCCCTGGAATGACACCGCGCAGCTCGATTACCTTAATCCTGCGGTGCGCGAACAGGTCATCCAGACCATCCTCCACGTCGCCCGGCTGTTTCCCGTCATTCGCTTCGACGCCGCGATGACTCTCGCCAAGCGCCATTTCCATCGCCTGTGGTTTCCCGGGCCGGGTTCGAGCGGGGCCATCCCCTCGCGCGCCGAATACAGCATGAGCCAGGCCGACTTCGATCGCGCCATGCCCCACGAATTCTGGCGCGAGGTCGTCGACAGCGTCGCCGCCGAGGTGCCTGGCACCCTGCTGCTGGCCGAGGCTTTCTGGCTCATGGAAGGCTACTTCGTCCGCACCCTCGGCATGCACCGCGTCTACAACAGCGCTTTCATGGTGATGCTGCGCGATGAAGACAATGCCAAGTATCGCTCGGTCATCAAGAACACCCTCGAGTTCGATCCCGACATCATGAAGCGTTACGTGAACTTCATGAGCAATCCTGATGAAAAAACGGCGATTGACCAGTTCGGAAAAGGCGACAAATGCTTCGGCGTCGCGGCCATGATGGCGACTCTCCCCGGCCTGCCTATGTTCGGCCACGGGCAGGTGGAAGGATTCACCGAGAAGTACGGCATGGAATACTATCGGCCGCGCTACGAAGAGTGGCCCGACCAATGGCTAATCGAGCGCCACGACCGCGAGATCGCTCCGCTGCTCAAGCGCCGCTGGGTCTTCGCCGAGAGCACCCACTTCCTCCTTTACGACTTCTTTGAGAACTCAGGTAACGTGGACGAGAACATCTTTGCTTACTCCAATCGCAGCGGTGGCGAGCGCGCGCTGGTGGTCTATAACAACCGTTACGGTTCCACTCACGGCACCGTGCGCATGTCCGCCGCCTACGCCGATAAAGGCTCCGGCCAGCTTCGCCAGAGATCGATATGGGAAGGGCTCGGACTCCACGATCGCGGCGCGATTGTTTCCTGTCGCGACTCCCTCACCGGCCTCGAATACCTTCGCCGTGCCCACGACATAGCCGATCGCGGCATCAGCCTAAGTCTCCATGCCTACCAGTGCCATGTATTCCTCGACTGGCGCGAAATGCATGCGTCAGCCGATAAAAACTGGGATCGCCTCTGCGACTCTCTGGGAGGCCGCGGCGTTCCCAACCTCGACGACGCCCTGGTCCAGCTTGAGTTGCGCCCGGTTCATGATGCGGTCCGGGCGGCACTCGATCCCGCCGTGGTGCGCATGTTTGCCGATGCGGTTGAAACTCCCCCGGTTCAGGGAACCACTCCCGAGAAGAGGAACGGGAAGAGACAGAGCGAAGTCCTCGATACCGCCTGGGGCCGGTGCGAAGAACTCCTGGCCTCTGTGCTGCCTGCCTGGGCTCGCCTTTCCGGGGAGCGCGCCGGCGCGCGTCCCGTCCGTCCGGAATCGCTCGCCCCCATCTACCGCAAATGCCTTCGCAGCGCCATGCGGCTTCTAGCCGTCGAAGCTCTGATACCCCCACCCTGGTCGGCCGCTGCCCGGCGCGTGTTGCCCAATTCCAGCCCCGACGTTCCGGCCACCGCTTTGTGGGGACCAGTGATGAGCCGGTGTCTGCTGCAGACCCTGGCCCTGGCCATCGATGAGGATCATCTCGAACGTACGGCCCTCGATCTGTTTGACCGCCTCCGCCTGCGTGAGCCGTTGGCGCAGGCATTTCAGGCGCTGGGTATGGAAGGCGAACGAGGATGGCGGGCCGCCGCGCGGCTCAAGATCCTGCTGATGATCGAGGCGGGAGTTGGAACAGTAGTCAGCCCGAAACCCGAGGCCGCAACGCCGGCTGCATCGAAACTCGATGTAGCTGCGCAGGCCCTGGTCTCCGAGGCTGTTTCCACGGCGCCTGCGCCCTCCCCGGCCCAGGCAAAGCCCGGCCATGCGGATGGCATTACGGATCTGAAATCCGTTATCCCGGCCGCGCTTTGGAAAGACCCCGACGTTCGCTGGCTGACCGGATACAACGAAGCCGACGGCCACACATACGTGATCCGCGAGCCCTATGAAGAACTGCTCTGGTGGCTGTCGCTGCCTTCACTCCTCAAACTCGCCAATATGAATGTTCCCACCCGCAATGCGGCGTCTGCGATTGCTGCGGGAATCAACGAAGCCCTGGCGGCCGTCAAAAAGGCCGGTTACCGCATCGATGCTTTGCTCCAGGTAGAAACGACTGAACCGGGTCCCCCTGCCCAGCCCGACCCGGCCGCGGTGAAACCCGTGGCCGTTGGGGTTGAATCCGAACAGGCTCCTGCAAAGCCTGTCCATCCGGTCGACGGCCCGCCTGAGGACTACTGACCCGCCACCAAACCTGGGTGCCCCATCCTTGCGACGTTTTTGTTTTTGTCGCAAGGGTGGGAGACCACGAAACCCAACCCGGCTCAGGGATCTGGACTGAAGTTACGAACTCCCAATGCAGTGGAAACGACCTGCGGCTGAACCCCAAAGTTTGGGAGTTGCGGAGGATTGTGGAGGGGGATGATTGAGGATTTGGCTGCCGGGTAAGCCGAGGCGCCGGGTGGCGCTGCTTAGCCTCTTCCCATTCTTAATATACCAAGTTAAATCGCTGAAAACAAGACTGGTTTTTGCGTCCAACCTGGCGTACTCTCAGCCAACGACGCATCAGATCGAGCGGCAATTTGCCGACGCCTCCGGCACGGCCCGCGACAACGACCCGGCCCGCCGCGAGGAGAATGCATGCCTTTGCTTCGTCTTGAATTTGCGGACATATTGACAATCTGAACTGAACCGTTCAGTATTGTTATCTTGAGGTGGCGGATGATTCGAGTGCGAAATCTGGTGAAGACCTTTTCCTCTTCTTCCGGTTCCTTTACGGCCGTCAACGACGTTTCCTTCGATGTGGAAGAGGGGGAAATCTTCGCGTTCCTGGGGCCGAATGGAGCAGGGAAGACAACCACCATCAAAATGCTGACGACGCTGCTCAAACCCACCAGCGGCAGCATCGAAATGGATGGTCTGAACCCGCAGGTGCAACAGAACGAGGCCCGCAAACGTTTTGGGATCGTCTTTCAGGACCCCAGCCTTGATGGCGACCTCACAGCCTGGGAAAACATGGACCTGCACGGCGTTCTCTACCATGTTCCTCACAAGGTGCGGCGCCAGCGCACCGAAGACCTGCTCAAGCTGTTCGACCTGTGGGAACGCCGGAATGACCAGGTAAAGAAGTTCTCAGGCGGCATGAAGCGGCGCCTGGAGATTGCGCGCGGTTTTCTCCATACGCCACGGATCCTGTTTCTCGATGAGCCCACGCTGGGCCTCGATCCGCAGAGCCGCAATCAACTCTGGAACATCGTCAGGAAAGTCAACGAAGCCGAGCGCGTCACCGTCTTCCTCACCACCCACTACATGGACGAGGCCGACCGCGTGGCTCATCGCATCGGCATCATCGATCACGGCAAACTTGTAACCCAGGGCACCCCGCGCGAGATCAAGGACCAGACCGGATCGGAGACCCTGGAAGACGCATTTCTCAAGCTGACCGGCTCGACCATTCGCGACGAGAGCGCCGACCCGGCCGCAGCGATGCGGCAGTTCGCAAAGATGTGGAGTGGAGGCAAACGATGAGTGCGATTTATATTCTCTGGCTTCGGGAAGTGAAGCGATACCTGCGCTCCCGCGCGCAGATCATTGCGTCGCTGGGGCAGCCGATGCTCTACCTTCTTGTCCTGGGCTTCGGTCTCGGGCCCGTCTTTCGCCGCGCCGGCAACGGCAACTATCTACAATTCATTGCCCCCGGGGTCATCGGCATGACGGTATTGTTCTCGTCCATCTTTTCCGGCCTCGGCCTGCTCTGGGATCGCCAGTTCGGCTTTCTCAAGGAAACGCTTGTGGCCCCGGTGCCGCGCATCCAGATCATGATCGGCCGCACCATGGGCGGTGCGACCGTAGCCGTGATGCAGGGAATCCTGGTCACCATCATCTGCCTCATCGCAGGATTCCGGCCCGCGCATTTTTCCACGATCCCGATTGCGCTCGGATTCATGATTCTCATCGCGCTGCTATTCGCCGCGCTGGGAGTCGCCATCGGTTCCAGCCTTCAGGACATGCAGGGATTTCAACTCATCATGAATTTCCTGGTCATGCCCATCTACTTTCTCTCCGGGGCGATGTTCCCGCTCAATGACGCGCATAATGTCCTCAAATACATCACGCGCGCCGATCCGCTCTCGTACGGTATCGACGGTTTGCGCAATGTATTTGGTTCGCCCAACGTGGCCTTCGATCCGCGCCTAGATCTAATAGTCCTGATCGTCGTCGGATCGATTCTGCTGGTCTTCGGTGCTTACCGCTTTTCGAAGATCGAGATTTAGCCATGGTGAGGCCGCGCAGTTCCGAGGCGCACCAAAAGGTCATCCATGCCGCGCTCGACTTGTTTGGGGAGCGCGGCATCGATGCCGCCAGCATGGATGCGATCGCGCGCGCGTCCGGGGTGAGCAAGGCCACCATCTACAACCACTGGGAAGACAAAGAAGCGCTTCTGATGGAGGTCATGCTCTACGTCAACGGGATCGACGGCGACGCCGAAGACGTGGACTCGGGCGACCTCAGCTGCGATCTGGCCACGGTCCTTAACCGCCGGCCGCCACAGGAGTTCGAAGCAGCGCGCAACCGCATGATGCCTACGCTCATTGCGTACTCCGCCGTACACCCGAAATTCGGCGCTGCCTGGCGCCATCGCGTGATGGAGCCCCCGCGCCAATGCCTGAAGCGCATTCTCTGCCGGGGAATGGAGCGCGGGTTGCTACCCGCTTCGCTCGATCTGGAGATTTCGATGGCCTTGCTCCTGGGGCCCATGCTCTACCGCCACATCTTCACGAAGAGCTCCTGCGCGTCAAACGACGACCTCGGCAGCCAGGCCGCGGAAGCGTTTTGCCGGGCGTTTGTCGGCTGGGCTTGAGTGCTCCCGAACATCTTAGAACCTGCCCATGCCGCTTTCCTGAATTTGGCAATTGAAGCACCAGGTCAATCGACCAGACGCCATCTGGCGTGCTCGCTGAGCGCGTTCGTCTATTCACGACTAGACAAACGCGGTAAGTCAATCCACGAGACGCGACTCACTTTGGACTGCGTGGCTTTGCAAAAACATTTCGACTTCAGACAAGGACGGCATTGAAGGTTGAGCGCCAGCTCGGGTTACCGAAATGGCGGCCGCGGCTGCGGCAAAGATGGCGCTATCGAGAGGAGATCTGCCAAGCATCAGGCCGGTTGCAAAGCTACCGTTGAATGCATCCCCAGCGGCCGTGCTGTCGACAGCCGTGACAGCGAAAGCGGGTATCAGTTGCCCGGGCTTTTCTGACGTGGCAAGATATGCGCCGCGAAGGCCCAATTTCAGCAACACGCTACGGCAACCCTTCGAGAGTATGCTTCGAGCTGTTTCATCCGGCGAAGTCGTGCTTTCAGCGCCCGCCGCGTTTCCTGTATAGAAGGCAGCCTCACTTTCATTGGGAGTAAACCACGTGAGTCTTCGAAGGATCTCCGCTGGCAGTTGTTGCGCCGGGGCCGGATCGAGCATCAACGGAACGCCCTCTCGTTGACAGAGGGCAGCTAGACACTCAACGGTGTCCATCGGAATCTCGAGCTGGGTCAGAACCATGCCGGCCTGGCGAATGATCGGCAGGCTTGCCTCCACATCCCGGGGCGTGAACTTAGCGTTTGCACCAGGGGCAACCACGATGCAGTTTTCTCCCCGGCTTGAAACCAGAATGACGGCGACTCCAGAGGGTCCTTCGCATGTGGCGATACCCGAACAGTCAACTCCGACAGCCTGCAGGTGGGTCCTCAGTTGCACTCCGAAAGTGTCGTTTCCCAATTGGCCGACCATCCGAGCGGGATAGCCCAGTCGCGCAACCGCAACTGCCTGGTTGGCGCCCTTTCCCCCGGGATGAACCTGAAACCCCGTTCCGAGAACCGTCTCTCCAACTGCTGGAATACGGTTGGCGAATGCGACCAGGTCAGTGTTGATGCTGCCCACGACGACGATTGGCCGTTTTTCAGGCAATGTCTCCCCCGGTCAACAACCAGCGATGGTCGCGGCAACGAGCACGCCATTCGATTCGGGTCACGTGGTGAATGGACCACGCGACCCGGTGCTGCCAATGGGTCAGAAACTGAAGTGAAGTCCGAATTGGGCCGAGCGGGGAAGGTTCTGACCGGTAGAAAACCCGAACGTTCCGCTGGAAAGATCACTGTCGGGCGGAACCAGGTTCACGCGGTTGAAGAGGTTAAAGAGATCAGCGCGGAACTCAATTCCGTACCGATCAAAGCCGAAAACCT
Source organism: uncultured Acidobacteriota bacterium (assembly GCA_963798315.1). Taxonomy (GTDB): domain Bacteria; phylum Acidobacteriota; class Terriglobia; order Terriglobales; family Acidobacteriaceae; genus Telmatobacter. The sequence continues at coordinate 8,490 of CAWCTA010000005.1, forward strand.
TGGTGAACTGCGCATTGACACTGGCCAGTCCTGGGCCGCTATAGGTGTTTCTTCCGCCATTGCCCTGGCTTCCCAGCGCCGGCGTCGGGAAGTCGGAGACTGTCGCAAATCCCTTCAGGAAGTCGCTTCGTTGCCCGGTTTTCACGACGCCGGAAGCGGGCTTGTTCGGCACGTCGTAGCCGTAGCCATCGGCATTAAAGTCTCCACTGCCCGGATTCAATCCAATGACGTTTCCACTTTGATCGAAAATCGGATTGAAGGCGGCGCTGGTATATACCGTGAACGGCACTCCGCTTTGAAGAACGACAATGTCCGACATCCTCCATCCGCCCAGGAGCCACTTGCTCCATCCGGATTTGAAGATGTCGGGGACCGACACGAGACCATCGATCGTGAACCTTTGCGCCACATTGAAATCGGACAGCCCATGTTGCGACATCGGGTCCAGGGGGTTGAAGATTGCTTCTCCATTCGCCGTCCCGTTGTCGTTGCTGCTCATCTCATCTGTCGATTTTCCGAACGTGTAGATTCCCCGAATCTGCCAGGAGTGACTCATGCGCTTGGTGAGCATAAATGAGCCATAGTTGCCATCAGCAATGCCGATGCCTCTGCCAAAGATAACGGGTCCGAATTCCTGCTGCAGTCGGGTCTGACTGCCCTTATTTTGGATCAGATCACCGGGAAATCGATTGGAGTCGGTCTGGAGATAAAGGTTGCGGCTATTCGATCCGTTGTAGTCTCCCTCGACGATCAGGTTGTGGCCAAGATCCTTTTGAATGGCGACCATCCAAACCTGCGTATGGGGCTGATCCATGTGATCCTGGACTCCCGATGTCAGAACGGGAAGACCTACTATGCCGCCGGCGGGGGTTGTTTCAAAGGTGATACCCGGCGGAATCGGCCAGGTCAGGCCGTCGGTGCTTCCCAGCGAATAGGTGAACGGATGCGAACTGCTGGAGAGACTGAAAGAGGGATTGGCCCAGGTCGGCGGGTTGGCGCGTGACGGGAACGACCAGGAACCATCAGCCACGTTGTTGTAGTACCAGCCCCATCCGCCTCGGACCGCCATCTTGCCGTTGCCAAACACATCCCATCCAAATCCCACACGGGGGTCAAACCCATTCGGCTTGTTCAGTGTCACGTAGGCGTTGTTTCCACCTCGCAGAGACATGAAGCCATTTGCCATCTGGGAGGCGAAGTCGCTGCCCGCTCCGGGGGAGAAGAGCGGAAAGGGAGTTCTGGAGTTGTAGTAGGTGCCCCAGTGCCCGAAGTAGTCCCACCGAAGGCCGGCATTCAGCGTGAAGGTAGGCGTAATCTTCCAATCGTCTTGTACGTAGACGCCCGCGTACAGCCAGCGAAGAATCTGATACAGGTCAGTGGCCAGAGAGCTCGTGGCTGTCTTCATCGCCGGACCGCTCTGGCTATAGACTCCGTCCTGAGCGAAATCCATCAGGTTTCCGAAACCGAACGTTGGCCTGAGCAGAGGCGAGGTGAACTTATCATCATCGTGGTGGCGATCAATATCAAACCCGGTGTTGATGGTGTGCTTGCCATGAGTCCAACTCAGGACGTCGTGCCAGTTGAAATTCTCATGGACCCACCCTGCGGAACCCCACTGGTTGAATCCCGAGATGCCCGAAATGTTCACGTTGGGAAGCTCTTTATTGTCAGTGGCGCTGGGGTTCGATCCAACCGCCCGAACCAGCGTCATTCCTGCCTCGTTGATCAGCCGCGGCGAAAATGCGCGAGTCCAATCGACCTTGGCGTACAGCCCTGTGTTGGGGACAACTACGCGGTAAATAGCACGGGCATCGGACTGCAACTGGTCAGAGTAGGTCCTGAAGAAGCTGAAGAAGATGCGGTCCTTGTCCGTCGGGTTGTAGTCGTTCCGGATGTGCCATTGATAGGCATTGTGGGTGAGGCTCAACGGAATGTCGATCAGTCCCGCCACCGGCAGATCTGCGGGGAATGAGTTCGCCGGATAGAATCCCGGATTCTGCTGTTGCACATCGGCCGCAGTCAGTATGTTTGTATTGGGATAAGCCGAGGGCGGCGCTTTCGAGAAGAAGGTATTGGCCAGGCTGTTGGGAAAATTTTGCTGAACATACGATACAAAATCCTTGGTCTCAACATCGGTGATGACGGTTGACGCGTTGGAGGAGAGCAGACCGAAAGCACCGATGAAGAAGAACAGCTTGTTTTTCAGGATCGGGCCGCCAAAGGTTCCACCAAACTCGTTTCTGCGAAAGGCGGGAATTGCCACGCAACCCACGGCGTCGGGTGCGCAATATTGGAATTCGGTTCGCGCCGTAAGGTTGTTGTTGGTGAAATACTCCGACGCAGTGCCATGGAAGTTGTTGGTTCCCGGCTTGGTGAAAACCTGAACCCAGGCGCCGCTGTAGCGCCCCTTGGCAGCGTCAAAGGTTGCACCGGAGACGCGGATTGAATTGATGAAGTCCGGTTCAGGGGAGAGGTTCACGACACCATCGCGAGAAGCGCTGTTGAGCCCCGATCCGTCGACATCGTATTCGTTGCTTTCCTGGCGCTGCCCGGCGGCATTGATCTGGTAACCCGCTTCCTGCTCGAAACTATCGTTGTTGGCCGAACCGGAACCGAGAGCGCCGCCACTGGGAAGACCTGATCCGGTAATGCCTGGAGCGAGCTGAATCATGCTCGTATAGACATTTCTGCCAATCAGGGGAGCGGTTTCGATGGTCTGCTCGGCGATTTCCCGCGACGTATCGCTCTTGTCCGTCTCGACGGAGGCAACCGCACCCGATACTTCGACGGAGACAGATTGAGTGGGCAGGGCGAGCGACGGGTGAATTGTCTTGGTTTCGTTGGATTCAAGCTTGATTCCGCTATCCTTCCAGGACTTGAAGCCTGTAGCACTCACCTCGACCGTATACGCACCACCAGGTAATGACGGAACTCTGAAGTTGCCGCTTGCATTGGTGACGGCAGCATTTGCTACCTGGGTGGCTTCGTTGGTTACCGTGACTTTCGCGCCGACTACTACGGCTCCAGTCTGATCGACAACAATTCCCGTGAATCCGCTGCTGAATTGAGCGACTCCGCTGGGCATAGCCGTCAGAACAACCAGCACGAAGGCAGCTATCGCGAAAGCTGTTGTTTTAGTCGTGGTGCAGCGCGTCATTTTACCTCCTGAGTACATCCGGCTTGGTGACCCGAATTCCTTGTTTTGCAAGGTCCTCAATTTTGTGCGACGTCGATTCGAAGTTGTCTCTGTTGTTGCAGTGCTTCGGACCGTTGCTGGACTTTGAAGTGTGCGAGAAGCGTCTCCCCTTGCTTTTTTCGTCCCGTGCGAAGGTAAAGGCGAGCAAGCGAGTATTGGGCGGGAATGTGATGGGGATCGAGTTTCAAACACTTCTGGAGTGCCTGCTCGGCGAGTTTTGGTGAGTCGGCAAGGTACAGATCGGAAAGTTGATAATAGGAATCGGCATAGTCAGGATTGAGCCGTATCGACTCTTCAAACGATCGCCTGGCCGCGTCTTTCATGTCCGCGCCACCAGGCTTGGCATTTCCGAATTGCATCAGCAGCTTTCCCTGGAAGTAATACATGTAGTAGTTGTCAGGAAATTGCCGGATCGCAGTTGCCAGAGTCTGCTCCGCTTCATCCGGCTTTCCGCCATGCGCCTGCACCACCGCCAGGCTCAGCATCGCAACGCTGTTCTCCTCCTGCATGCCGATGGCTTTTCGGAGCGTCTCCTCGGCATCGCTCAGGTGCCCGAGCTTTTCCTGGATAGCTCCTTTTTGCACCGTTAGCCGGTATGAGCTTGGTACGTGATCGAGTCCGATTTCTGCGGTGTCAAATGCGAGTTGATCGTTGCCGTGGTCGGCACAGATGGTACTGAATTCCAGGTAACTTTCTTCCCGGCCGGGCTCGATCTGCGATCCTCGTTTCAGGGATTTCATTGCCGTCGCAAGATCGCCTCGCTCCTTGGCGACCTTCGCGAATTCCATCACCAGGTCGAAAGTGGCCTGCGAAGCGGTTGCGCTTTCGAGGAGTCTCTGAGCCTCATCGAGAAGATTTTCTTCTTCGAGGTGGCGGGCACGCACCAATACAGCGGCGGACTCCTCGGTGCCATTGGCTGGAGCTTTGCCTGGGTCTTGCTGCGCCTTCGAGTCGATCCCCAACCGTGCTTTCAACTCCGCCGCTTTGTCCACCTGCGCGGAGGTCTTCCCGTGGAACTGTTCGAAGGCGGTCAATGCTTCCCTCGCGTGCTCTGCATCGCCTGTCTGGTACCCGCATTCCGCGTAGGACAAGAGCGCGTCGGGATACTGATACAGAAGGCCGCCTGAGGCCTCCATCAGAGAAATGCCTTCCTGGCACCTGGACTGTTTTTGTGCGATCAGGCCGAGGAAAAGGCTCGCTACCTCTCGCGGCTTCTCGCCTATTTCGTAGAGATCGAGAAACTGCTTCGAGGCTTCTTCGTAGCGCCCCAGGCTAAACAATGCAATCCCAAGATTCTGCCTCGTCGACACCGCGGTCGGAGCCAGCTTGAGACTCTCGACAAAGTATTGCCGCGCCATCTCCAGGTCACCCTTGAGACTGTATGCCGCCCCCGCCGCATCGAGCAGCCTTGCGTCCTGAGGCGCAATCTCCAGACCTCGCTTGAAGCTCGTAATAGCATCATCGATCTGTCCGCTGGTTGCCTGCGCAAGGCCGGCTTGGCGAAGTTGCTCAGCCTGTTCGGCCGGTGTAGGCCCAACCTGGGCGGTCACAATGCCAGCACCCAGGACGACCAGTGACACCGCGAGGAAACGGCGTCGAGTAACAGCGATCTTGGCTTTGATTTGTCGAAATCGGGAACGATTGAACGTCGTTGAGGATCATCGGGGATAGCCTCTTTTTCAGCTAATTCCAGGGAATGCGTAAGGACTCGAGTTGAAGCCCGATGGTCTTGCCGGGGATCAGTAAAACTCAGGTTCAGATCAATCCACGTGAATCGGGCAGTTTGGAGCTGAAAAACTCAGTGAAACGTTTCAAATTATGCCGAACACAGGAAACCTTCTACTGAATCCTTGCTCCTGTTCGGGTCGACATCTCTTCCCGCGCGGGAAGATGCGCAGAAATGTAGAACGTTTCA
>CAWCTA010000006.1:0-94063 GCA_963798315.1 uncultured Acidobacteriota bacterium
GACGACGGAGAGTATAGGTCCCTGGCGGTAGGTCATAACGGCCATTAAGAACGGTCATGAAATCATAGTCGTCGCGAGTCATGCACGTATGTGCGGGAATCATGATTGGGAAGTTTCTGGTGCAATTCCATCCGGGGGCGCGATCCACCATTTTGGTGTTCACCGCGCACATTTCCTGACGCTTAGCGTCGCTACTACTCAATACCCGATGTCCATAAGCGTCGTATAACTCAAATCCCCGGGCCTTGAAACGATCCAGGATCATGCACGTCATCACGCTCTGGGGAGTATCGCTGGTATTGTCAACCCAAACATGCAGCTTTATCGGATCGCCTGCCATGAACTCGTACTGCGCGATCGAAACGCCCAAAGACACGGCGCCTTCAGACTGCACGATGTCCGGATGCCCTTTGGCGAGCAATTCAGGTTTGTTGCAGTCCGCGGGAATCGGAACGGTTGGCTCCGCGTATGCAGGATGTGTTTTCGCCCATTGAAAGTTGAGCGGGTCGCCATCGAATTTTCCCTCGCGCCAAGTACTTACATCGAGAGCGCCTCCGCCGCATCCGCCGTACGGAAGTTCCAGGCGCTTATTGTTGTCATCCAGCACGAGAGTCAGGGATGGAGCCGGGGTGCAATTCTGTTCGTCCCAAGTCTTGACGTGAACCGCCATCCCTAAAAGGAAATGTGCACTCTGACCCGATGCCAAATCGATTCGCCCGTTGGGACGAATCCGAAACAAATCATTCGCGCAGTTCGGACAGAGTGCTCCCATATTCATGTTCAGATTGAGGCGGGGAAGACCCGCCAGGGAGCATGCCCTGCTCGAGATGTTTGTAGCTTCGTAAACCCGCAGGAATCTTTTTGGCTCGGAACTAACCGGGGCCGGCGACTCCACCCGCAGTTGGCTCGAGTTGCACTCCAGCAACGGACTGACAATACTCGCTTCACGGGGCGGTGTTGGATCATGAACCACAAAGTCGAAATGAATCGTAGCGAGCGATGGCGACGCCGGGCTGTTGACATTGGCAATCACATCATAAGCAACTGTTCCTGCATGTTTTGGAAGCAAGTCGATCGAACTGAGATCGATAAAGGTTGGGCTTGGAGCGACCGATTGTCGCGCCGGTTCCTTCGCGGCCGGAATCTCAGAGCAGTCCTGAAACGAAAAGGCTGTTGTTCCGTTCGATTCCCGTTTGCGAATCTCACGGAAGTCGCAGCCATCGTCCGCCTCGTCTGGAAGGGTCACATGCATTGGAACATCATTCCCCAAAAGGACGCGAGTTTCAGACTCCAAGGCCTGTAAGCGCCTGGACGCCTGCAGTCTCTGTCGCAGCGCAGGGGGAACCGGGAAGCCGAAATGGCTCTTCATCCAAGCCACCCACGGATCCGAGTTCCCTGAAGCCTCGCTGTATGGGCCGGCCCGGTAGTCCGAGAGAAAGACAAAGAAGCCGGGGCACGAGCGAATGCGAATATTATGGAGTTCAACGGTATCTAGCGCAACCGGAGATGCCCCGCGCTGCTCGTGCTGAAGGTAGAATTCGACCCCGGAATGCTCAACGCATTGATAGTGCGGACGGGCGTCGGATTCCCATTCGAGAAAGGCATGAACCCAATCCCCCGGCTTAAGCTCGGTTCGATCGAAAACCGCATCCCTCACTTCCCCTTCTTTGGAGATTTTTGAGCTATCTATTTCATCATGGTTGCTCAGGCGGGGCAAGAGTCGAATCCTCGGGCTGTCAATTTCACAGGGAATGGTTCCGCCGTTTCGAACTTCAAAGACGAGCGCGCTGCTGTTTAGACCCGACGAAGAGGCAAAAGGCGGCATGACGTACACATCGAGAGCTGTCACCGAACATGACGGTGCTTCGTTGGGACGATCAGTCGCGTGGGTTTCGATTCCAGAATAAGCAACAATGATAGCCAAAAGAGCAGTGATGATGTTTTTCAGCACGACGCATTCCTTCGGGACCACTCACGATTGACGTTCCATCTTAGCAAAATCCTCTGCGACAGAATGTACTTCCGATACTTCTCTGGTGGGTCGATGGGCTGCGATCGCAAGCCTTTCCGCTGCGGCCAGGCTGACGCGGTTGATCTGGCCCTTCCGAAACGTCGGCGATGGACGCGACTCCACTCGGAACCCGCACGTCTTGAGCGTGATTCGACCTCTTACTGTGGCTCGTAGGCTCATTTCATGCACCGAGCGAGATCCTGAATCCATTTGTGCAGTTCACCTTCGAAGGAAACGGGGATAGCGTTAATCTGCCCTCGTCGGCCGAAACCATCGAAATAAACCGCTTCGACCATTCCACCATGTAGCGTGAACAAAATGCCCCACCTCAGATCGGCCCCACTCTTTACCCTCGTGACTTTGGTGTGTTTCAAAGCACCGATCAGCGATTCGGACTCTCGACGAAGTCCAAACTGCGAGATCGTGAGCCTGCAATAATAGCTCTCCTGTAATTGCTCGGGGGTCGTTGAACTGCTCGTATCAACGTGCCAATTCTTTGCTTTCTGAGTGCCCAGTGGCACGATCCGCTACCCGGCTCACTCGAACGAGCGACGCTGGCAGCCGGAACTGTATTCGTTTCAGGATCAGACTGGGGCCGGGCGGTAGCAAGCGGTCTGCTCAGTGAAAACAACGCACCGTATTCCAGCAACTATGGGACGTTTTGTCCCCTGTCGGCGCTCTGCGTAAGCCATGCACGCTCGTACTTATCAAGGCTCTCGCTGATGTAGCGCCAGTAGTCTGGCGTAGTGTCCATCTGATCAACCTCCTCAACAATGGATCGAAAATACCCTAGACTAACGATGGGCTCGCTGATTTGCCCGTTGAGCCAGGAGACATACTTCCTTGTACATCCAAGCAGAAACGCACGTTCGATGTGTTCCATCGGAACGTGGTCGGAAAAGAGAGAGAGTGCAAGCTTTTGGTCTGCCGGCGCAAAAGTGAGGCGAACGCACCTACGGGTTTTCAAGAGCGCCTGAATGCGCATTATGTACTCGCCGGCGCTATCGATGTTTCCCGCCGGAGCTGGTAACACATATGGCCAGAATGCATCGCAGATCTGCACAACGCCGCGAGTATGCTGGTTGGCCGCGAATCTCACTTCGCACACGCCTCGTTGCTTTAGCTCTTCGAAATAGGCGATAACGGATCGTCGGCTTTTCGCGATAGACTTCGCAACGCTTGCCTGATCGATCTCCAGGCGGGCACTGTTGCGGTCTGCGCGCAGGCACAGCAAGACGTAGAGCTTGAATGCTCCGTCAGAAAGCAACGTCATCGCCGAAGCAACTTCCCTCCCGGCAGCAAACCATCCGGTGGGATGCTTCAACCTTGTTCGCGTTGGTGTGGAATCAACCAGGACTCAGCCTTTCGATCCGATTGCGCGAGAGAAACGGTATACGAGTTTGTTGCCCACCGCCTCAGGGCCTTCAACGGAAGCGGTCACGATTTCTGGGTATGCTGGAGCGTAGGTCTCGCGAACCTGGTCCACGGAAAGCTGGGAACCAGGGTCAGGCAGCCTGACACCGTTGTAGGTAAATTCTCTTTCCATTTGCTCAACGTGCATGAGGTCTCCTTCGTTACTCAGGGTTGGTTTCGTTGCTGTGTAATGTTTGCCAGGATGATCTTCTCTCTCAGCCTGTTTGACACATCCATCTGGTCTCTCAGAGCCTCCTCGACGCGCATGAGGCGCACGATAAGATCGTCCTTTGAGTGCCGCCGCAGCCGGGCTACCTGTGCTTGTACCGCAGCTCTCCTGCCTGGCTCTGTATGTGCATACAACTCGAGAATCAACGGACCCTTGACCTGGGGCGTCCTTGGTGCACGCCGGTTAGCGAGGTACAGTTCATGTGCGCGTTCGTTCCGTTTGATCGTGTTCGCCGATAGAGACCGGGCGAAGAGGAGGGACACTTCGTTTCTGATAGACGCCAAGGTAACAGGTTGATTCGCCTCCCGCAGCTTCCCAATGGCCGCCTCAACACAGCTCGCCGTCTCTTTCCTTCTTTCCTCCCATGCCTTGGCAAGCCACACTGGCGTCACGCGCTTGCGATTCCGCTGGATCACGCTACCCCTGATTCTGTGGTATCTATCTGGACTGTCTGAAGAGAATCCTGCTGTGCTTGCTCGATAAGATTCATCTCTTCGAGCATCAACTCACAATCCTGCACGAGCTGATTCAGCCGTCTCTCTTCAGGAAATAGCTTCTCTCGAGTTGACCAAAGCGCATGTTCCCTGGCCCAGGCCATCTTCTGCTCGATTTGGTAGCGCTTGTCCGGATTCGGAGCATTGCCGGCACAGCCTATACAGGCGAACTTGGCCGGGCAGAGATTTGCTACGACGCATGTGCCGCCGATGACCTCAGTCAGGGCGCCAACTTTTCCCTCCGCTTCGGCGAGCATGCGGCCGATCTCAGCCGGGCTTCGAAGAGCCTCCGCAGCCACGTCTATCCGATCGACGAAGACCATTTCAGCCGCATCCATCACCTGTGTCCGGGTAGGCTGGGAATAGTATTTCGTGACGGAGGTATCCCGCTGGTGCAGCATGGCGGCAATTACGTCCACAGACACCTTCATGCCTGCCATCTCGGTGGCAAACGCGTGGCGTAGTATGTGCGATGTCAGATGAACTCCTTGGCCGTCCGAGGTGCGAACCACAGCACCGTGCAGCAGAAACCGGATCACGCTGTTCAGGTTGCATTGATTCAGCAACCTCCCGCCCCATTGAAACACGTACCGATCAGGGAGGGTCTTGTCATATTGAGGGGCGACCACAGGTATCTTCTTCGCTTGTGTTTGGTCGCGCAGAAAGGAGATGACCTCCATCAGGTCATCCTTGGTGCGCTCATCTATAAAGTAGTTCTGCCGTTCCGTCGATCCTTTGGGAATCATACGCAGCAGCCAGCGCGCAGTTCCCTTGCGGCCCGACGTTAATCAATTGCTTGATGCAATCGCGATTCTGTGCAATCTGCTGAATTTCACCCAGTCTAGCGCCGGTTATGGTTTGAATGCGAATCGCGAGATGTGCGAACATCGCTGCAATCAGCAGCCCTTCTGTCGAAAACAGGAGATGAGCCACCGTTCTCCCTCATCCAGGCCCATTCTGCCAGATGGTAACTCCATCCAACGATGCGCTGTGGCATATACCAATGGTCGGAATTATCGTATCCCCACCGTTGGTAGAACTCGATACGTTTGCGCATCAGGTCGGTGCCGTTCACGTCGGAGAACACGTAGTTTTCGCAGAGTTCAAGAAACCATGGCTCCGCGGGAGTAACTCCGCTCTCCAGCAGCTCAGTTCGTCGATGTTCAACATGAAGGCAGTTCTTCTGAGAAGAGAATTCCCCGGACAGCCTGCGGCGAAGACGAGGCTTGATAATTGAACTATAGCCAAGCTCAACCAACCTGTCCCACCTGGAAGTCGCATCCCAAAGCGTCATATGCACCCTTTGACGCACCAGTCGACCACCTTCCAGCGGCGCCGTCTCCTCATAACTGAAGTGATACGGGAACGATAGCCTATTTGCCTGGACGGTAGCCGCCGCCTGTTGGCATGCGGTATGCATTCGCTTGATTTGGTTGAGGCGGGACCTGGCCAAGTGTCGCAATTGATGAAATCTGCTATGGACGGTGTCGGTCTTTGCCTTCACCTTCGCCTTCCGCTGCTGGTTCCAGGCGGACCACTCCCCGGTCATCGAGATTCTTCTTTGGTCGACGATTCGCCTAAGAAAGAACTTTTCCATTGTCTCGCGCTGTATTTCCGATAGCCTGTCGGCGTAGTCGTCAAAGCAGTGCCTGACGCTGTTCCAGAAACCGGACAGGGCTACACGCTGGTATTCCGTCAGTCCAGAGGTCACGCGTTCCTCCCGGAGCCGCCTGAACATGGCATCCGGATCGATCTTCGTGATGACATCTAATTCAAGATCTTTCATCGCGATGCGCATTGGTGGGACCCACGCGACGAGTTGCAGATAAAACTGATCCCGGCTTGAATCTTTAATGCCCGCGAAAGAGCGCCACTGTATTTCGCAGAGATGGATTTTCGATCGCGCGAATGTAACCAATTACCTTTGCTGTTGGAATCGGCCAGCGGCCATCGTTGTTCGGGTCGAAGCACGTCAACGGGGCCGTGGCGATCTCTGGAGCTATGTGAGGAATGAGATCTTTGAGGGTACCGATCTGCGGATATCTCGCTTTCGATTTGAACCCGCGAAGGTGACGCCATGCCGCGATTCCGTCAACAAATGGCCTGGTTGATATACCCGGGAAGTAGGGGGCGAGCGTCTTGTGGTTGGGACGCTTACCTCCAACCCACAGGGCCTCGCACAGCGCAATCACCGCTGCTTCGGGCAGAGGCATCATCTTCGGCCACTCCGAGCCAATGATTTCCCGCAGATCCGCAACCGCATCGTCAATCGTCATCGTCCTCCCCGAGGAGAAAGGCCAGATCGTGATTGCTCCGCTCAAGAGCAGCGGTCGCCGCGTCAATCGACGGAGGGCCTGAAGCAGTGCTCGGCGCTTGACTGCGCCGTTCCCGTCGCGTCATTTCCTTATGGATGATCCCGAGCCGGATGTGAAAATCTGCTTCCCGCCGTAGATGGTCATATGAGCGCAATGTGCGCTCGCCTGAGTTCCACGCCATGTACCGAATCAATTCCTGACGCCGTCTTGCGCGTGTGCCTTCATCCTTGGATGTGCGATCAATATTCCTCAAGGCATTTGTCACGAACCAATGACGAGCCTGGTGAGGATCCGCGTCGATCCCTGACGCTTTCAGCGCGGGCTTCCAATACTGTTCGCGAAAGAGCTTCGCCGTGAGGGAGCCTCCCTGTTCGGTTAGAAACAGCGGTACGCTCTCTAAAGTTTGCGGGTTGGCCCTGTAGAGCGATGTGAGCGTGCTGACTCGCCAGCGTTGGAGATCCACTGCGGCTCGCCCGTGCACATCGTCGTCGAAGTAGCGTCGGTACAGCTTCGTGGTCGGGTTGGAAATCATCAGCGTCTTCGTTCGTTGACCAAAGCTGCCTTTGTTTTTGCTCTGCAATAGGTTGCGAAACCCTCCCAGCGCCCAATCCAGCGCCGTGAGGCCAACAACTTCGGAAACGCGCGCACCCGATTCGAACAGCGTCCTGCTCACGCACAACTCGCGAAGCTTCCAGCCGAAACGCCTGCCGGCGTCCTGGACAATATGCGGAAATTCAGGGTCATCAATTGTCTGCGGCTTCCACTCCTGCTGAATGAAGCGGAAATAGTTCTCCGACAGCCGAATGCCGGATCTCTCGTCGACTCCGCTTTCGGGTGGCATGGGCTCACGGCCACGAAGCATTCGGATAGAAAGTCGGTGCTGTTCCCGCAATTCGAGCCGAACCTTTGCGGCATCTTCGTGAACCATTGGATTCGGAAATGGGTACCGACCGGTAACGATCATGAAGTCGTAGAGTCGCTTGAGCGCAGATAACAGCGTGCGCACGTTGACTCGCGTGCCATTCGTTGCGTTGATATAAGAGACCTTGAGTCCGCACAAGTCAGCCCGTGCCGTAACCTTGCAGTGCGCCCCCATCGTCAGATACTCACGGACGAGTCCGCGCACATCCTGTGGTTTGCCGAAGATGGTCCAACCCTGTGCCGAAGCAACCCGATCAGTACTCGCCCAATTCGCAATCGAAATAATTTCGCGAATGTATAACGGCACCGACGACTCTGAAAGCGACTTCTCCAGATCGTGCGCAAAGAGAGTCAACGCAATCTCAGGAAGACCGTCGTGGTCGACGACTTGACGCCGATAACTGAGGCCCGGTGTGGAAATCTGCTTGTACAATCTTTTCACCAGCAACTTTGCCCGACGAAACGAAAAGCAGACGAAATGATGCTTGATATTTCCGACGCTTTCCCCGTCTACCCCACTATGCGGTGGCGCCCCATACAACTTCGTTGCTGCGGGATGTATTTACCGTGAAACTGCCCGACTGGCGTTATCTTTCACAGCCAGCAACTCCCTAACTTGGTCTACGGAGAGATTCGGCGCGGGATCGGGGATGCGAGTTCCGTTGTAGAAAAATTCTCGCTGCAGGACTTCTACTTTGAGACCACTCATGAATCGCTTCTCCTTGTTTGTCGACATTGGGTCGGCGTAGGATTTGGGCGTGGAATCTGATTCAATGGACAGGAACGACTGAATCCGAAAGGACCGAGATGGGACTGAACGAAATTATTGCTGCGCTCGACGACGAGATCAGCCGGCTCGAACAAGTGCGCAGTCTTCTGGCTGGCACAAAAAGCAACGTGATTCAGGCGGCAACTTCATTCGCATTCGGCGCCAATCAAGGCAAGACTCGCAAACCGCGTCACCTGAGTGCCGAAGCCAGAGCGCGAATCTCGGCTGCGCAGAAGAAGCGCTGGGCTAACCAAAAGAGGGCAGCGAAGAAAGAGGAAGCGAGCTAGCTCGAAGCTCTCTCTGATTGCGCGGCACGACAACAATCGCCAGCTATTATTGACGTGGTCCTTCAGCTCTCTTCAGGAGCAACCACTCGTCCCGCCGCAGTTCCTGCACACATAGCAGCTTCCGTTGGGAGTCATGAGCTCGCCGCACGAGTGACACGCTGGCCCATCACCAGGCTGAATTCCCTGTGACGAAATCGGTACAACCCTATTTGACTCGTTTGAAGCACTGTCGGTGCCGGTTGCAGAAAACAAAGCGAGTTGAGTCCCAGACAAAAAGCGGAGTTCGAGCCAACGGAAGAGATAGTCCATGATGGACTTCGCATATCCCAGTTCCGCGTTGCCGGTCCAGCCCGAAGGCTCAAAACGCGTGTGCGACAACTTATCGCAAAGCACGCGCAAAGGGACACCGTGCTGGAGGCTGACCGAAACGACCGTTCCGAAGCATTCCATCAATCCCGCAATCGTTGAACCCTCTTTGGCCATCCGAATGAAGATCTCACCGGGCAGACCGTTGGGGTAGAGCCCTACAGTCAGGTAGCCTTCATGCCCCGCGACCCCGAAATGATGCGTGATCGCCGGACGCTCGTCGGGAAGACGGTGGCGGTTGGCGGCCGGCGGGCCAAGGAGTTCCGACTCGTGCCCTTCTGCTATATCGGCGGTGGGTACATGAGAATCGTCTTCGAGCCGGACTGTCTGTACTGTCGCTTCTCTGGAATCTCGAGACGCTGAAGTTCCGATATCCATAGCTTGCCTCCTGGCTTGCAGTGGGGTTCTGTGTTGGCTTGCGCTCTTTCTCACAGGAGAGGGTTGTAACCCGAGATCGGAATTCGGTCAAACGGCCGATCGGCTCTACGGACCTAACTAACCCGTTTCGGCTCGGATTCCGCCATGGTCATGCAGGTACAAGCGATGGCTCGATGACGCGGGACGGAGTCCCGGCACAGCCAGCATGAGAGCCATCAAGCCGCGGCGTGCCGCAATTCCTTGAGCTTGCGGTAGAAAGTCGTCTTGCCGATGCCCAACAGCCGCGCCGCTTCGACTGGCTTCCGGTTCGACTTTCTGTAAGCCGCCACAATCATTGCGCGCGCTCCATCGCATCGAGTGTCGGGAATGGTTCGATATCCGCAATCGGCCCGGAGTGCATAGGCAGTTCCGGGGCAACACGAGATTCCTGCAACTTCGCCGCGATGGCGGAGATGAGTTTCGAGGCTTCCAGAAGGTTTTCGAGACACTGGGAGTCCTGCTGGATCACTACCTTTTCTACGACGCGCTCTACGACGTTCACGATGGGGGCGGGCAGGACCTGCCCACAGCGGCGGCAGTTCGCATGGTCCGCTCACTGCACCAGTTCACACTGCACACAACGAGTCTTTGCGCGCTCGTCGCACATAGTTTCACCTCACAAAGTTGCAGATTGATGTCTCAGCCGAACAGACTGAGCTGTACCGGCTGTTCGGTGGTCGCCATAGACCGCCACGGCGGAGAATCCGGCCTTTGCTTCTCCCGAGTCGACGGGACTAAATGAAAGCCCGGGGCGATGCTCTCTGGCGCGAGCGCCGGGTGCAGCGTGGCATCGTCTACGGTCTCTTCACTAGCCTGCGCGGCTGGCCCTACATGCTTCGCTCGCTCGCGGTCTAGCTGTCGCCAGATCTGGTCGGCAGATTCGCCGACACCGGCTTTTTCGACCAGTTCCCGCGCCATCGCGGCCATGAGGTCTTCATCCGCATCAAGCGACTGCAGACCTTCGCCGGAGAACTTCCCCTCCATCATGAGCGCCACAAGCATCTTTCGGCCCATCAGCCGCAGGCAGATCTCCTGCATTGTCCCCGCGTAAGTGAGGAACTTCACTCGCACAGGTTCTCTTTGTCCGATGCGCCAGGAACGCCGGCTGGCCTGCCGGAGCGTGTGCAGGGAGTAGCCGGTCTGGTAGAAGTAGAGCGACGGAAATGCGAGAAGATCAAGCCCGGTTTCCACCAGTTTCGGATGGCAGACGACCACTTCGACTCCAGACTCAAGCTGCCGGTCGTACCACTCCTCCCGCTTCTGAGTCGGCACAGACGCCCGAAGGACAGCAACACGCAGCCCCGCGGCCGACAGGACCCGTTCGAGCCGCCCGTTGACGTCCTTTTCGCCTGTATACGTCGCATAGACCTGACAGCGGCGGCCTTGTCGCAATTCGTTCTGCACGTCCTCGATCAGAGTGGACTCTTTGGGATAGACAACGTCCTGACGCAATTCCTGCGGCCGCGCGACCAGGAATTTGTAGTACTCCTTCGTGGCCGGGTCGAACGCCCGTGCCCAGATCTCATCAAAACCGTACGGATGATCCGGATAGAGGAGAAGTGCATTGAGCAGGACGCTCATCAAGCTCTTGTTGCCGCGATTTTCCGCCATGGCGCTGCGAAGCGCCTTTTCCAGTTCTTCGTAGGCTTCTCGAAGCTCTCCACTCATGTCGCATGAGAGCACGCTTTCGGTATATGACGGCAGGTTGTCGGCGATATCCTCAAGCGCGAGAAACGCCGTGGTCGACATCAAGAATTTGCCAAAAAGCAATGGCGAAGCACCCGGTTTCCTGAGCACCTGCACCGTCTTCTTCGGAGCCCGGGTGCAGGCGTTGTCTTCTTCGCGGATCTTCTCGATGGTTTCAAGGACTCCGTACTGCTCCTGAAAGCTCCTCCGGCCTTCCCCTCCATAGGCGAAGCCATCGGACGCCATCATGTGCGGTTCCATGCGATAGAAGACGTTGAAAAGATCGTCCGCATAGCCGCCCATAAGTGTTCCGGTGAGTGCCACAAGCCGCCGCCCGGCGCGCGCCAGCACGCCAAGGGCATTCCCCTGTGATGTCTCGCCGGCTAATTGGTGCAGTTCATCAGCAATGGCGAGATCGAACCAACCTTTCATGTGCCTGCCGATAAACTCCATCGGCGCCATCCGCTGAATCTTGGTCCCGTCCGCCTGCCAGAGCGGCGAGTATACGGTCGTGCCGCCTTGCGCGCGCTCAACCTGTTCGCTGATCTTGAGCTTGTCGAAGTCGAGCCGTGTACGCCGCCCGCCCTCCTGATTCTCGATCGAGGTGCCCGTATCGGGATTGATCACGCCGCCGAGATCCGGACCGCATTTCGCTGTCAGAAATGCGTGACGCCAGAAGTACGAGAGCTTTCCCTTGTCCTTCGGAATGATGAACACGGAGCACCGTGGAACGCGGCGCATCCAACCTGTTCGCCCCAGGCGCCGCAGTTCCGCCAGGGACAGCTGCATTCCTTCGAAAACGACTCGGCCTTTGCGCAGCCGTACTTCTTGGACACCGTGAGGCTGCCGGGAGTCTCCCCCATTCCGCATGTCTTCAATGAGAAAGGTGCGCACAAACGGGATGGTCTGGATCGCCTCGCGCGCCCACTTCTTTCCGAGGTGCGAGGGACACATCACCAGAATGGTCCGTGCCTTGAGGACATGTGCGAGGCCCAGAGCCATATAGGTTTTACCCGCCCCACACTCGGCCACGATCCGCGCGGCACGCGAAGACCTGAAATGCTTCGCGAGTCCGCCAATCGCAATCGCTTGGGCTGGCAGCGGCGTCCGCAAAAGGGTCAAGAGCTCTGGGGGAACTTCATCGGTCGTGCTTTGCAGGGGTGGGTACATTTCGAGAATCCGCGATCCGAGCTCATTGGCCTGGGCGCGTAAGTATCCGTAGATGTCCCTTGCCTCCACTGGGCACCTCCTGGACTGAATGTGTGTTGGGTTTGCAAAGACCTGTTCTCAGCGCAGATCGTCAGGTTGCGTAAAATCTACGGGGTTTTCCACAGCTTTTTTCGAAAAAGCGCCTGCAGGTGTAAATTTCTTCCTGCGAATTTTGAATATATAGTGTGCGCATTCTAGCGGCGGGAGAGAAGTGTTGGCTGTCATATATACAGCCAGAAATCTCGCGTAAAATGCTGAACAATATCAGCCATAGATAATTGGTCATGAAAGGCAAGCTGTGCCGGTTGCATGGGTCTATAGAAAAGAAAGTGTCTGGTTGAGAACATTCTATTCTGGCGGGACTCTCAAGCGGGATCAGCAAGACGGGGGCGCATGAAGATCGTTCTGCATAAAGGAAGTCATGAGATCGGTGGCACCTGCATTCAGTTGACGGCTGGAAAGACTTCCATCCTCCTGGATGCCGGGCTTCCCCTCAGCGCTGAAAGCCAGCCCGTGGATGTGGCGCAGTTGACCGTGGATGCGGCTCTAATTAGTCACAGCCATCAAGACCACTACGGCTTGATGACGCGGTTGCCGCAGCAAACTCCGATTTACATCGGCAAGCTAGGGAAGTCATTTATTGACGCTGCCAGGGTTTTTCTAGGGAAAGAAATCCCGGAGAGGGAATACCGTCATTTCGAGGCCTGGCAGCCATTTACCATCGGCGACTTCGCCATTACCCCCTATTTGGTCGATCACTCTGCCGCCGATGCCTACGCTTTTCTCGTCGAGGCCGATGGCAAGCGCCTGTTCTACTCGGGCGACCTTCGGTCGCATGGACGGAAGGGAGTACTCTTCGAGAATCTCGTCAAACACCCAATTCGCGATCTCGATCTTCTCTTCCTTGAAGGGACCATGCTCCATCGGAGCAATGATCAGTTTCCGAACGAAGCGTCTGTTGAAGACAAGATTTTTGAGACAATCTACCGGCAGAAGAACATCTCGTTCTTGCTCTCGTCCTCGCAAAATATCGACCGTGTCGTTTCCGCGTATCGGGCCTGCAAGCGCGCCCGCAAAATCCTGGTGATTGACATCTACACTGCGTGGGTGCTTGAACAACTTCGGCAGGTCACTGAAAACACGCCTGCAATGGATTGGCCTGAGATTCGGGTTTATGCCAAAGGCAGTCAGTATGAGAAGTTGAAGGCAGCCACTGAATACTTTGGCGATTTCAGCAACCGTCTTTTTTGCCGTCGGGTGATGCCTAAAGATCTGCATGAGACTCCGGAGGCATTCCTGTACTTCGGAAAGATGTCGAGTTCCCCCTTTATCGAGAAATTCAAAAAAGGCGCCGCTCCGGTCAATGTGATCTATTCGCAATGGCTCGGCTATCTCGACGGGAACCACGCTGGATACTTCGGCAGCAACGAGATCGCCGCTTACCGCAGCGATCCGGCAGTCAATTTCGTGTACGCACATACCAGCGGACACGCGACGGTTGAAGACCTGAAGAAGCTGGCTGAGGCATTCAATCCTCGCATGCTGGTTCCTATTCATACCGAACATGGCGGAGAGTATTCCAAGGTTTTTGCAAATGTAGTTGCACTCAATGACGGCGAGGTTTTCGATCTGGCTCGATAGGAAGGTGAAGAATGGGCTTTGATAACCAGCAATGGCAAGTGGAACTCCGAAAAAACGTGGGTGCATTGAAGAATTGCCGATTCCCTGCAAGCAGCGAAATCGAGCTTGGCGGCACAATTGAGCAAGCTACGATCACGATGAAGGAAAAAGGCCTGCACGCAAACATGCAGTCTGATGCAGCCGCCTTTGAGGCATGGGCATTGGCCTTGTTGTGCTGTTGTGGAGTGCAGTCTGTGCAGATCGGTGTGGATCCAGGTACGGCGAAAGAGGAACAAGGGCCGCACTATGAGAGATTCCTTTACCGCCTCAAGCGGTTTACCGAATTGTTCCCCAATTGCGTGACCTCCACGTCCGTCCCTAAACCGAAGGCGCTGGAACATGGAAGGCGTGTTTGGAATCACTCGAGCCCACGTCCGGATGCTAACCCTACGGAGAGGATGGCGGCAGCATCGGTGTCTGGCTGCAGTGAGTCCGACCTTGAGTTAGCACTGGAGATTTCGAGTGAGTTCAAGGCTCATTTTCGGCTCGACAAAGTGATGCGCCAATGGCCGGTGGGATTGTTCGATGAATATGTGGCCGACGGGAAGCAAATCTTTACTGGCGGAAAGAGTGGGATCGATCTGGTTGGCATTCGCGGAGACACATTGGTCCTGTTCGAACTGAAGAAAGCCGGTAATGAAAAGGTGGGCGCTGTGTCGGAACTGTTCTTCTACGCCGGCGTCATGCGCGATGCCATCGGCGCGTCTCCCATCTTTCAGTTCGAATCCAATTGTGCTAGTGAGAACTGTGCGATCGGGCCTGAGGACATCATACGGTGTTCCAGGATTAATGCGGTGTTGTTGGCACCGAGATTTCATCCACTTATCAAAGAACCGCGCATGTTCGAAGAACTGAATAGAGCGATGAAAAACCTCTACTCAGATAAGCCAATCCAATTCGAGACGGCTGCGATCATTCATTATCCGCGGGATGGTAGTGGCGATTTTGTTTTCGACGGTGGAGAATCTGTTCACCTTAATCTTGCCCAAGACACGCACAAGGAACAGGTCCATGACTTCGTAACGTAGGAGGCTTTCCGTGTACAGATCACGTGGCGTGTTGATATTGGAAGAGGGTCTCAAGGCGCTTGAGAGTCCACTGAAGTCGAGGAATTTCAGGGTCCACGCGATCGCCTTTGACGCCGCCTCCGTTGACGCAGCGGACCAAGATGCGTATCAGATGCTCATGCACCGCGTCCTCGTCACGGAACACTCGAAGGATTTCTTGGAAGCGGCAGCGATCCATGAGTTCGGCATCATCGATACGGCGCAGGCCACTAATGACCCAGAAAAGCTGGCCGACATCATTTCGAGTGACGGGCTCGTTAGTTCGCTGAAGGGGCGGGGGCCCTCCATTGCGCAGGTCGGTGCTGATGGCTCGGTGACCGTCAAGGAAATCGAGGACTATCCCGGATCATTCTGTGTGCCGTCGAAAGCCGCGCTAAATCATGACTTCTAGAGAACGAAGAAACCAAACGGAGGTTCTATGAGCAGCGACGAGAGTCCGAGACCAAAGGATGACGTGAGGCAGATGCTCGCCGAGATTTACGAACGAGGACAGGCCCGTAAAAGGCAGAGGGTCGTCGGCGCGCCTCAAGTTGGAATCTTCTGGGTCGTTAACGGGAAACCTCTCGTCTTTGGTGCTCCCCTCAATGAAGCCGAACCATGGGGAGAGTTCAAAAACTACAAGGAAGACCACATCCACCTGTGGAAGTTTCTACAACGGAACGGCTTAGTCCCGCGCGACTCAGAATACGAGGACCATCCTTGGGGGCGTGTTGTTTACAACACAAAAAGAGACTCTTTTATGTTTTTTGCAGACAGATGCATCCTGAAGGACAAGTCAATGGTTAAGTACCTGCTCGCCGAACTTCATTTGTCTTCAACAACCAAGACAGAGAGCGACTCGCACTACAAGTGCGAACAATGTGGGGGCTAACGGCAGGGCGATTAGCGGACGAGGCTTACGCTCTCGTCCGCCCCGTCGCTGAGGTCGTTAGCGGTTCTCAGCAAGCCGAATCACCCCTCGACACTCGAAATGTCTGTCGCGTGATTAGGCCGCTTTCGGCCCTAATTCCAACCCAGGTCGCAAAGCCTCGGCGAGCGTTCCGTTCGACCATCGAACCGGACCATTCGACTCCGGAAATGCGAACTCTCCGCGTCTAACTCCCGCTTCCATCCATTCGAGCAATTCCTCGCAGGTCGCAGTAATCACGGCCGCTGCGCACCCGATGCCGTCGACGGACGTAACGCACCCTTTCTCCTGAAGCACTCGCAACATGGCTGCCGACCATTCCGGCAACCCCGGCAGTCCAAACCGATGGATCAACGCCGTCCATACCTCAGTTGGCTCCGACCGGAGGATGAATGTGCGCGACAGCGACTTTAGCCCGCGCAATTCTTCCGAGAGCGCGATCACGTGCCGAACAGCCTGTTTTCTGCCGGGAATGCTGACGCTGCCGCGGTAACAGATCGCTCCTTCGCCCAGCGAGATCTCCTGTGCCTCTCCGCCGGGAAACGTCAGCCGGAATCGTGCTTTCTCGTAGATCGCGGCCGTGATCGCTCCGACATCCGAATCATTTCCGAACACACTGAGCAAATGTGCATCTTCGTCTTCGCCGATGTAATGGCTGACTCGCACTCTGATCCGCGTTGCGATCTTTTCCGAGTACCGCTCGTACTCAAGGATCCCCGTCCTCAGATGCGCATTTTCCATCGCCGCCTCCCTCCTTTGGAGCGCTCTCTGTCAGCTTCATCACTTTGCCCGTGATGTAAAGCAAGCGCAACTCGTTAGACCATTTCTCACGGCGCCGGATGATTTTCGTGTCACCGTCTTTCTCTTCGAACTCAGAGACGTGCTTGACCGATCTCCAGCGTGCGATATGCCTCTCTTCCCCCCGGCCAAAAACACCATTGAGCAGACCGGCGGTGCAGAGCAGGCCAACGTGTCCACCATGGAGAGGTGTGATCGGCCGGCCGATAGCCATGTCCTCTCTTGGGAGCATGACCTGCGCCGCCTGTTTCCACGCGGCGGAATGCGGCAACAGGTCCTCGATCAGGTTGTATGGCAAGCCGCGATACGATAATGACGCCTCGCGTGAGCGCGGCACAGCAAATGGTTCGATCGCATCAGGGGCCAGTTCGGGCAGCTTCGAATAGACCTCATTGGCTGCTAGCGCACGAGTTCTCCGCAGGTTCTCTTCGTGCGCTGCCCCCCTGACGTTGCGCCGAATGCCGAACACTACGATCTGTCGGAACCTCATCGACTCCGGAGCTGTCATCCGGAAGGCCGCAATTCGCGTGAAGTTCCCAGCGAGGAGACCAGCAGAATCCGCAAACTGCTCGAAGGGGATAACGAAGATCAGCACGCCATGTTGCACGAGCCAACGATGCGTGTGCTCCAGGAAGAGCCGCTCCATACGCCGATTGCCTACGAGATCGATCTCCGAGTCATACGGAGGATTCAGATAGAGCAGCGAGAAGCTCTCCACCTTCGCCAGGGCGTCAAACGTGTTGCCCTGGATCATCCGAATCCCGGACGCTGCGGCCTCTTCAGAACGGGCCGTATCCAGTTCCACCCCAAACCGCACGACGGGCGCCGCTGCGGTGATTAGGTTGAGCGCCGCTCCTTTACCCGCACAGGGATCGACCACAGAACACGGGCCGGAAAAGCTGAGCAGAGAACTGATTCTGCGCGCCTCCTCCTCCGGCAGGGGGAAAAAGCCCATTTTCAAACGGGACGAATTTCTGGCCATAGCGCCTCCTGCACGTCTCCATTCCGCCGCCGACGACGAATTCTGCTTCTTCTCGACGAGGAGATGTTGTTGCCGATTTTCTCCGTTCCACCGCGCGAATCTCCGCACGGATTGCTTCCACAGCGGATCAAGCCGAATTCGGACGGTATTCGGCTGCGTCTCGCACGGCCCGCAAGACCAAAGCGCGATGCACGGCATTCAACTTGTCGACTACTTCTGCAATTTCTGACAGAAAGGGGTCGGCCAGGATTCGAGCGATCTCATCATCTCTTCTGCGCTTCGACTCGTCACAGAGCAGATAAGTCACACTGACTTCGAGACCCCCTGCAATTCGCCACAGCGTGGAAATTGAAGGCACGACGCGGCCCATCTCGACTTTCGAAATGTACGTGCGCGGCACATTCATCCGGCACGCCAGGACGCGTTGTGTCAAGCCGCGCTCTTTCCTGATTTCACGGACTCGCACGCCCAGATTCTTGACGGCATCTGATACGTCAGATGCCCCAGGCTCTGATCGCACGCCTGCCGCGTCAAGCTCGGTGCGATTCCAGACCTCACCATCCAATGGCTTGTGGCATCGCCGGCAAAGAGAAGTTCGAGTGCGAAATTGAACCAGACGACAATGGCGGCACGCCAGCACCTCGCGTTCCTCGTGCTCGAAGCAGGCCGGCTTCGAATCTGCGAACGAGGTCCCGACTGCCGTTGAAGCTTCTTGAAGCATCTTTCGCCTCCTTTCCAACAAAAAGAGCGCTCCCTATGCGGAATTCCCATCTGCCGCACAGGCAACGCTCTGAAGATTGATTACGAGTGGTGAGCTGGCGTATTTTACGAGACCGCTCTCACCATCGAAAGCCTCGCTGGTTGAAGGCTCTTTGCGGGCGGCTCTGGATCGTCATTGAGAATCTCTTCCAGGCGCATGATCTTGCCACTGCCGCACAGGCTGCAAACGTGCGGGCGCGAGTTCGAGACCGTCAGACAAGTCCGACAGTAGACCGCGTATCTCAGAGGAATGCAGCAGACGCCTTGCTCAGCGGGAAGTTCGAAGAGTTTCGCCATCGCGGTTTCTCCCTGCCTTCTGTTTCACAGAAAACTAGCCTCTCGATCGACCAGGCCGAGACGCATGCCTGCAAGCTGCTATGCGGCGGGCATCTTTGATTGCGCCTCATTCATCTGCTCGACCAGCTTCGCGAGAACACCGAACTTCGGGATCTGGTCGAGTGAGCGGATGCCCAGTCCGTCAAGTATTTCGTAGAACCGAGTATCTGGAATCTGCGACGCTACGCGGCGCACCTGCGCCATCCCTCGAACGCCACTCTCCATCCACTTCAGAACTTCCTGCTGCATATGCTGGTTCGGGATGTCCCGCGCAGACAAAACCCGGGCAATAGAACTCAGAATGTTGCTGTACAGCAATTGGCCGAGGTCTCTGCGACTGGCCTCGATCTTCGCGGTCACGCTCGCGTCGAGCGGCCCCTTTTGCGCTGCGGCCACTCCGTTGGCGGAACCCTTTCCGTTTGTCGCACCATTTCCTGCACTCCGCTGCTCGTTCTCACGGAGCGCCCACGATGGAAGCGGTGGAAGTTCCCTCGGCCGCTTGTATTCGTCGAGATCCACCCACATCTCGCCGAAGCGGTAGAAATAGCGTCCAAGACCAAAATTCGAGCACGCACGTTTGAAGGCTTGCGCCTCCGCACTTGTCATCGCATTTGAATCATCGGCCCATTCCTCGCCACATCCGCTGTGAGTGCCCACGCCAGGGATCGAGAGGACGCATGTAACGAGCACTTTCCCGGTCTGGATCGGTTTGTCGTTCTTCAGCCGCGTAATCGGGGAGAGAGTGTGGACTGTGTAGTTTCTCGTCCAGCCGCTCGCGGTGAAGACCTGGTTAAGCCGGTCCGTGTAAGCTCGCGGATCGGCGTAGGGTGTAACGCGACCCTTGCAGCCGTCTCTCGAAGTTGCCGCGACCAGCCACTTCACGTCTTTCGAAGCAAACGGTTCCTCCAGATGTGCGAGGGCGTCTGCAGCGGTCAGGGTATGTTCCATAGTTGAACCTCTTGGGATTTGAAATTGAGATGATTCGGGAAGACGACGCGGAGGCCAGCGGCCGACAATGGGGTAATATCGCCTTGAGGTGGGAGCGTGATGCCTGAAGCTGATGAGTTTGTTTACCAAACTGAAGATCTAGTAACGGTGGAAGGTAAAGATGGTGTATGGACCGTGAAAGGCTTATCAGGTGAAGTCGGGCAGCCGCCGACTCGCTATCAAATCCAGCTTGGATTGGACGGGTCGAAGATTGATTGGGTGACGCCAGAAAGGATGACGCTTGTGGAGCGTCCGAAGCCGAAAGATGATGGCTTGGGACCGCGTCTTATTCCAGAGCGGGGGATTATGGATTAGCTCCGGCCCCGGCTTCGTCCATCATCCCGGCCTTTGCGGGGTGAACCGTTGCCCCGTGGCGTCTTCGGGACAGCCCCTTCATGCCACGGAACCGGCGGGAGGCGGACCAACTTCTTCAAGGTGAGTCTCCGGAAGTCCGCGAGTGTTGAAGAATGCGAGTAGCACTTCAGTCCATTCAGAAAGGCACGTCTTGATCGGTTATGCCGAGTCCGTCGAAGTTACCTGCCGATTCCTCGGTTCGGTCATCGTGCGACGCATGCCGATCTGATCCGGCCTTCGCTGAGCGGCCACCATCGGAAAGCAAGCTGATGTCGCCCACGACGATTTCGGTGCGATAGATCTTCTTGCCGCTCTCCTTATCGTCCCAGGACCGCGTGGCGAGGCGTCCTTCGACGTACAGCTTCGACCCCTTGCGCACGTAATCGCGCAGGATCTCGGCACCACGAGCGTACGCGACCAGGTTGTGCCACTCCGTCCGATCTTGCCACTCACCTTGCTTGTCCTTGAAACGCTCCGACGTCGCCAGCGAAAGCTTCGCGACTAGCGTTCCACCATTTGTTGACGCGATTTCCGGGTCCTTGCCGACATTCCCGAGTAGGAGGACCTTGTTTACAGTTTTGCTCATGGCATTGTTCTCCTTTTCTCGCGCGTTCGTCGTTCCCGCGCGAACTGTGTTAGCCGAATACGTGCGCGACAGCGCTCGCGCGCTCCTGAGGCTCATATCCGCTTCCTGTGTAGCGAAAGCATTGCCCCTGCGCGTCGAGGTTCAGATAGCGCCGTGTGACGATGTGCTTGTACAGGGAGATCTCCCCGGATCGGCCCATGTACATGAACTGTTCGCAAAGTTCCGGTCCAAACATCTGTTCCAGCGGAGCCCACTCCGAACTCATGGCTGCCCTTCCGCGTTCACGTCGACCGTCTTCGGAACCGCCTCGAACATTTCTCCGAAGAAGTAGATCGTGGCTCCTGTCAGGCACATGACCACCTCGTAGTCGAAGACTGCGAAGTGAAAGCCCGTGCGGCGCGTCAGGACCTCGGCCACAACTGCGGCGTGCAATTCGATCACGACGGAAGCTGCCCAGAGCGCGTGACGAACCACTCGAAGCGCAGCGATTTGCTCACCGTGCTTGCGGGCTTCGAGCAGAACGTAAATTGCGAAATACGCGCAGATGACGTACCACTCCTGTGCCAACATTCCGATCAATGCTCTCAGCGTGAAATGTATCTTCTCCCCCTTTCGCGAGTTCATTGTGGTTCTCGAGCGCCTCTGCCGGTCAGATTGAAAGACATTCCGAGATGGGACAGTCGGGGCAGCAGCGCCAACGCACCAAGTGCCGCCGGAACGATGGCAAGCGCGTTGATCAAGTCAATGCGGCGCAATTTGCGTTCGAGACTTGTGCCCGCTTCATCCCTGCCAATTCCGAGTTCGAGTCTGAGACGGACAACCAGGAGCGTCGCCACGAGGATGGCCGCAATTGCGACGGACGGATTGCCTTCGTTTTGCGACGCCACCCCAAGAGTGAACAACGTTAGTCCGAAGCAACGAAGCCGTTGAAAAATGCGCGGATGATGCCAGTCGATCATGCGCGTATCTCGACCAGTCTCGGCACCACCACCACTGTCACTTCACCCATCGTCTTGCCGTTTCGGAAGCATAGATTTGCCGCTGCCGAGACGACATCTCGTTCACTTGCAGCATCCGCCGATCCGTTGCGAATCGGGTCGGAAGCATAGTTTTGCCGGAAGTGCGGAATTGACGCATAAGTTTGCCTCTAGTGTGCGATCGGAGTGAGCAACGGTTAACTGAGATGGTTCTTCCAGGCAGGGTGTGATCGGGTTCTACTCAAAAAGTGCTTGTCCCGCGGGTCGTATATGTGATTGTATGCACACATACGATGGGCGCACTTGAGATTAGCGAGCTTCGGCGCCGTTTTTTGAGCTCTGTTCAGAGGCTCTGGCCAGCGGCAGCCGGTTCTCTTTCGCTGCGAAAGAGTCCGTGCATTCGCGAGAATTGCCCGGCTTGTAAATCTGGAAAGGGGCACAGCAGCTACGCTCTCTACGGGCGGCGACGAGGTCGCAGATTCTCTATTTACATTCCGGAGGAGCTGGTGCCGGAGGTTCGTTCCGCGATTCGCAATGGACGCCTCCTGCAAGATTTGATCAACGAGGCCGGCGTGCGCTACGTGCAGGCGCTTAAGAAGAACACAGCGCCGAGGTCGCGCCGCTAACCACCAACCTAGCGCAAGATAGGACTGGAACAGGCTCTACACGTCTGCAAGGTGCGGATGGAGGGTAGGCCCGCTATGCTCAGCCCAGAGGAACTGTCTTCGTGGTATGAACGACTCCGACTTTCGCTGCAGACGCGACGTCTGATAGACAGCATTCGATCCTGCCAGCCGGCTCGTCGCGTTCAAGCCCGCCGATTGAACGTATGTGGAAGATACCCCAGCCGGAAGATGGGGGTCACGATCCAGTTCGAAAGCCACCATGTAGAACTGGCCGCCATCTACGAAATGGAGCACGATGCGGAGGTGTTCGAGTATTACGATCAACCTCCGCCATTGAAGCTCAACTACAACAGTGCGAACGGAAGACGCCTCGGCGTGATTCACACGCCTGACTTTTTTGTGATCCGTGCGACCCGTGCTGGTTGGGAAGAGTGCAAAACTGAAGAAGATCTCCTCCAGTTGACGGCCCACAACCCTCACCGTTATTCCCGCGACGTTCAGGGCATATGGCGCTGTCCGCCAGGTGAAGCACAGGCAGCCCCTTGGGGCCTCTATTATCGTGTTCGATCTTCCAGCCACGTTGGCGATGTCTTCGAACGGAACATTCAGTTCCTGGAGGATTATCTTCGCGCCGATCCCGTAGCGATCGACAACCGAGTTCGAGAAGCCGTGCTCGCGGTGGTCTCTGGGCATCCGGGTATTTCGCTGGATGCCTTGTTCCACGTCACAGAACAAGCGGCGTCGGCCGACGACATCTACCTGCTCATCGCATCGGGAGCAATAAGGACAGACCTTTCTGCCGCGCCGCTGATTGATCCCGAGCACGTACTTCTTTTCCAAACTAGCGATCCACAGGCCCTATGCGAGAGAACTGCGAGTGCTCGGCGCGACATTCCGGAGGTGGCGGTGATTGCCGCCGCGCAGAAGCAAAGTCAACCTCCTTCCATGGGGCCTGATCAGATTGCGGAAGCCAACCGCCGGCTCCAGATCGTTCGCGCCTACCAGGCAGGTGAGCCGATCGAAGACGACGTATCTCCTCGAACCATTCGCGATTGGATGCAGAAATACCGGCGGGCCGAGGCGCTTTATGGAACCGGATATCTGGGTTTGATGTCGCGGCTCAGGGAGAGCGGCAATCGCACCCCTCGGCTGCCCGAGGGAACCCGGGAACTCATGGCTCAGTTCATCGAGATTGATTACGAGACGCTCAAGCAGAAGCGGAGACTGCATGTGTATGGCGCCCTGGTGCGCGCCTGCGAGGCGCACGGAACCCCAGCCCCGAGTTACAAGACGTTTTGCCAGGAAGTAAGTCGGCGTCCTATCTACGACCAACTGCTCAAGAGGAAGGGCCGCCGAGCGGCATACAGGGCAGAACCTACCTATTTCGATCTGAACATAACGACACCAAGGAATGGCGACCGTCCATTTCACATATGCCACATCGATCACACTGAACTTGACATCGAGCTTCTCTGCTCGAAAACAGGCCGTAACCTTGGCCGCCCCTGGCTCACGCTCTTGATTGACGCCTTTTCGAGGCGGCTGCTCGCAGTTGCGCTGGTGTTTGATCCTCCCAGCTACCGCGCGTGCATGATCGTCCTCCGCGAGTGTGTCCTCCGGCATAACCGGCTTCCACAAATTCTCGTAGTCGACGGCGGCAAGGAATTCGAGAGCGTGTACTTCGAAACGCTTCTCGCACGATACGAGTGCACGAAAAAGAGTCGCCCGCCTGCCAAGGCACGCTTCGGCTCCGTCTGTGAACGCATGTTCGGCACCACCAACACGCAGCTGATTTACAACTTGGCGGGAAATACCCAAATCACCAAGGAGGTTCGTGTTGTCACGTCCTCGGTGAACCCACGGAATCATGCTGTGTGGACGCTTGGCAGGCTGTACGATCGTCTCTGCGAATGGGCGTACGAGATTTATGACACCACCGAACACCCCGCGCTCGGACAGACGCCGCGCGATTGTTTTGCCGATGGACTGGTGCGGGCGGGGAGTCGTGTTCATCGCGCCATCGCGTATGACGATGAATTCCGGATGATGACTTTGCCCACAACAACCAAGGGAACAGCTTGGGTCTCCCCGGGCAGAGGCGTCAAGATTCATCACCTGCACTATTGGTCCCCGGTTTTCCGCGATCCTGCGGTTGAGCAAACGAGCGTTCCCGTTCGTTACGATCCTCACGATGCCGGCACCGCTCATGCCTATGTCGGAAAGCGCTGGGTCACCTGCTTTTCCGAACACTATGCCGCGTTTCGAGGCCGCTCGGAACGGGAGATGATGATTGCGACAGCAGAACTCCGCAAACGCCTTCACGATCATTCCTCCAACACGCAGCTGACGGCCCGCAAGTTGGCTGACTTCATCTCTTCCATCCAAGACGAGGAAGTGCTGCTTTTGCAGCGCCTCCGCGACGCCGAATCCCGGCACGTTCCAGACATTGGCGGCAAGTGCCACGTCGCCACGCAAGGTGATTCTTGTCCGACAGCCGATGAACGTAGGTCTACCGAAGTGCCGACAGAACCGTGCGGACTCCTGGGGCCGCTCGAGCCCCAGATCTTCGAGGAGTATTGAAATATGGCCGACGGCGCCTTCCCTCGCGCGTTGCTGGAGCAACCTGCCGATGCCCGGATGGCCTACTTCCGGTCGTTCACCATCGCTCATCCACGGCTGAAAGAAGCCGATCTGGCGCTCAGGAAGGCCATTGAAGATCCGGCCGGACTTTCTTTGGTCTTTGTCTACGGACCAACGGGCGTTGGAAAGACAACGCTGCGCCTCAGAATTGAGAAGCACCTCACGCAAGCTCTGCTTGAAGTCTTGCAACAAGACCCCGGACGCATTCCCGTCGTCAGCGTGGAAGCCGTCGCCGATGCCGGCCAGTTTAGCTGGAAGGACTATTATCGGCGTGCACTCATCGCCATGGAGGAACCACTGCTCGATCGGAAGATCAGTTACCGGGTGCGCAGCGTGTTCCGCGACGGCACAGGCCGGTTTGCTTTCGCCCCGCATGCAATAGGCCTTGAGATGCGCTACGCACTCGAAAGCGCGCTCCTATACCGTCGCCCCGCCGCATTCTTCATTGACGAGGCGCAGCACCTCACCAAAATGAGGAGCGGCCGCAAGTTGCAAGACCAGCTGGACTCCATCAAATCGCTGGCTAATCTCACCAAAACGATTCACGTGTTGGTTGGAACGTATGAGCTTCTTCCGTTCCGAAACTTGAGCGGCCAACTGAGTCGGCGCAGCGTTGATATTCACTTTCCGCGCTACCGGGCTGACCGCCGAGAGGATTATGCTGCCTTTCAAAGCGTGCTCTTTACCTTCCAGCGCCATATGCCGCTCGTAGGCGAAACCGATCTGATTAAGGACTTCGACTTCTTCTACGAACGCTCGATCGGTTGTGTTGGAGTGCTCAAAGAGTGGCTGACCCGGGCATTTGCCATGGCGCTGTCCCAAGATAGCCCTCAGCTCACACGTAGAATCCTCGAACAAACGGCCTGGTCTGTAAGCCAGTGTCAGCGAATGGCGAAAGAAGCGATCGAGGGAGAAGCTGATCTCGCAGAGAACGACGAGGATCGTGGCAGTCTGCGGAAATTGCTTGGGCTTGACGCGGTGCTTTTCCGCAGCCCGGCTATTCGCGTTCCACCTCAAGCAACCCTCCCCATTAACAAGGGGCGGCGTCCCCGCGTGGGTCAACGTCAACCTGTTCGCGACCCTGTTGGCATCAGTCATGGAGCCTCGTATGCCCGTGCATGAAATCGTTGAATGCGAAACCTGGAACCTGGACAAAACGGAGATGCCCCCGCGTAGCCGCCTCTACCATCTCAGACCAGTAGGCTTCGGCACGGGATCGGTAGAGAGCCTCACGAGCTACTTCTCTCGCCTCGCAGAAGCCCATTGCGTCTCTGCTGGTGCGTTGACTCACCACGAACTTCTTCCTCGCCACGCGGGGAAGCGGAACATGTTTGCCTGCGCTGTCACAGCCAAAATCCGCTGCTTCACATCCACCATCAACAACGTCGGCAACTCTGCCGCCCGTTTCGCATCCGTGGTCGGGAGACTGACCGGACAGACGGACCTGTCACGTCTCACCATGCTCCCCTGGAAACCTGTATTGCCGTCGCAATTGCTGACTCGTGGTGTGGCCGCTTGGTGTCCTCGATGCCTTACCACCTGGCGCGACAGTGGCAGAACTGTCTACATGCCGTTGCTCTGGGCCTTGGAAGTCGTAAAGTATTGTCCTGACCATCGCTATCCTCTGCAATCGGTTTGCTCCAACTGCGGCAGACCGCAGCCGCTCCTCGGCCAGTGTTGCCCCGTTGGACATTGCAGCCATTGCAAGAGTTGGCTGGGCGCCGAGGCAAACCCGCATCAAAGTGCCCACTATTCCTTGCTCCCTCCTGAATCGCCCGAGTGGGAGATATGGGTCGCACATCAGGTCAAAGACTTCATCGGAGCTGGCTTCTATTCTTCCGATCTGCTTACCCGACGACAGCTATCCGATCTCATTCGGGCCGCAACTGACGCCGAGGGTCTCGCCGGCATCTGTCGACTGCTCGGGGTCTGCGCTTCCTCCGTGGTCGAGTGGCGTGTCGGGAGGAAGTTACCCCTGCTTCCGGTCTACCTTAGAATTGCGTGCGTGCTGAATGTGACGCTTGCAGACCTCCTTACGGGAAGAGTAGAGCCGAGCTCCATTCAGTCCATCGATGTGGTCCGCGTGCCGTACTGGCGGGCTATCCGCGTTCGGAAAAGAGCCAACTTCGATGTGCATAAGGCCCGGCAGCAGTTGATTGAAGCGCTCCGGGAATCGCCCCCGCCGTCATTGACATCCTTCCAGAAGCGCACCCGCTATCACTATGGAACTCTTCGAGGCCATTTTCCTGACCTTTGCGCCAAGCTTTGCGAGCGCTTTCGGCAACATCAGACTGCAACGATCGAAGATCGTCTGCAACGCAGACTTCAACAGTTTCGCAACATCGCTCACCAGCTTAACGACGATGGAATCGAGCTGCTTGTCAACCGCGTCCTGAAGCGTCTGTCGCCCCCGAAAAGCATTCCCTACAGCTTGGCCTGCGAACTGTTGCTCGACATTAAACGCGAAATCGCGAGTTCATCAATCGATAGTCGAGCACAGGTGCGCATAGCCAGCACCCCTCGTCATGGTTCAAATCGTCAGAACAGGTCGGCCCGACGGTAACGTTGTTCGAAATCCGAATACAATCACGCAATTGACATTCCGCTGAGCGGCGTTGAAGTCAATTTATTCACTGCGGAGGGCCGTCCCTGGCTCCACATGAGACGCACGTCTGGCTGGAACGAACGCGGCAACAAGAGCAGTTGCGAGTAAGATGAATGACGCACACCCCATACCTATAAGGATGCCTTGGCGTAGATTCACATATTTGTTGGCGAGCGCTCGTGAAGCGAGCCAAGCCAAGGGGGCGCCGATCAGCACACCGCTAGTGACAACAGCTAGGGCTTCCGAAAGAATATGAGAGAGAACACCGGCGCGAGTTGCCCCAAGGGCAATGCGAATTCCGATTTCCAAATGGCGCATGTGCACGATGTATGAAATCAGTCCGTAAAGCCCTAGAGAGGCAAGCACCAGGGCTGCACAGCCAAAGGCAGCCGAAAATCCAGACGACAGACGCTCCACAACCAGCATCTTGTTGAATTTCTCCTCGAGAGATTGTGTGCGCACGGAATATTGATAACCCATTGACTGAACCGTGCGCTCGCTAAGGCGAGCAATCGCCAGCGGATCGATGTTGGACCGAACAAGCGCGAGCGGATCGCAAGGAGAACACCTCTGCATCAATGGCAGATATATCGCCCTCGGATTTGGGGTTTGGGGTCTCCAAAGTGCGGCGTTTCCAACAACTCCGACAACCGTAAGCCCCTTACCGGCCAAATCGGTGCCGAAATCGACCTTTCTCCCTATAGGGTTCTCATGAGGAAATAGCTGCGATGCGAGATTCTCACTCAAGATCGCCACGTGAGGCGCGGTTTCATCATCCTGCCAACCAAACTCTCTGCCGCTCAAAACAGGGATTCCCATGAGTTCAAAGAACCGAGGCCCAACCGAATCGTATAGAGCTGGCACAGTCGCTTCCGGCGTGCCCACTGATAAGGCTGATTCGAAACCGAAGGCTGGGGTAGATTGCGAGTAAGTGGCCCCTTGCGTCCCTGGGATGCTCTGAAGTTCGCTGGCCAGTTGCCGGTAGTAACCGGCAGTATTGGGTATACGAGCACGAGCGGATTGTGAGAACAGGGTCATGACAAGTACGTCGTTACGGTCATATCCCAAGTGGACCGAGCGAAGGTTGTGGAGGGACGTAGCTAAGATCACCGCCGCAGTAACAAGCACAAACGCGACGGCAACCTGGGTCACAATAAGGCCCTTTCCAATCCTGAATCGGCCGGTCGCGCCTTTATTGTATTGCGAAGCCGGAGAAGGGTTGATACGCGTAGCTTGAATCGCAGGAGCCAAGCCAAAAAGAATCGCGGTGAGGAAGGCTGCACCCACCATAAACATGAGAAGTCGCAGATCTACCGTCATGTGCAGCCCAGGAGACACAATGCCCATCCAAAACAGACCTATCAATAAGCGCGTGCTCCAGAAAGCAGCGGCAGTGCCGATAACGGAACCTGCTAATGAGATAAACACAGCTTCGATTAGGACAAGTCGCGATATTTTCCATCGGGTTGCGCCAAGGGCCAACCGCACCTGAAATTCAGATCTCCGCGACACTGCGCGGGCCAACATGATTGACGCCAGATTTACACATGTGACCAGGAAGATCATCCCCGACAGACTCGTTAGCATTATCAAGGGCCGCGCATACTCTTCGCGCAAGAATGAATCTCCTGTGGCTGCGGAGGTGAGCACGAGTCTTCTGGTGAAGAACCGGGCTCGTGCATCCGGCTTCATTGTGGGAGACGCTGCACTCTCGAGTACGCTCGGCCATAATGTCGCCAATTGAGCTTGGGCTTCGGCCAAAGAGACGCCCGGCTTGCGGCGAGCAGTAACGTTAAACCAACGCCTTTTGCCTTCGCTGGGAGCGAAGCCGATCGGAACAATCGCGTCGGAAGTAGCTTCCATATCAATTTCCGAGAAGTCGGGCTTTGTCACTCCGATAATTGTTAGCCGCACGTCATCAACGGTGATCGTTTTTCCGACAACCCGAGGATCGGCATGGTAATGTTCTCTCCAGCATCGATCACTGAGGACGGCTACTGCGGCGGATTGTCCTGAGCCGATGTTCACGTCGCGGTCTTCGATCCCGCGTCCGAGTAGCGGCTGTTCCTCTAGGGTGCGGAAGAATTCTCCTGAAACTTCATTGACTGAGCCCAGAAATCTGACACCTTCCGCTTGCATATTGCGCAGCGCATCGTCATCCCAGGCAAATACCCCTGCAAAAACGTTGCTGCGCTCCTGAATCTCTTTAAACATGGAAAGAAGAAGCCGGTCATCTCCCGGCCGCCCTGTTGGGCTCACCGTCGATACTCTGACAAGCTGTTCAGGGTGAGGAACATCCACAGAGCGAAGGATTAGGACGTCGACCAATCCAAAGAATGAAGAATTGACGGCGATTCCGAGCGCTATCGACAGGACCGCCAATGCGGATACCAGAGGTTGCTTACGGAGAGACCGAAGCGCATAAGTAACTTCACTCCAATTCATGATCGAGACCCCGTGGCCTGCTAGCGGCGAGCGTTACGGATTATAGCGAGAATTTCATCAACACCCAAGATACAATCGGGGACGAGTGGAAAGCCCAATCTATTTCGATGGATCTGCTGTACGTCATCGTTCGTCACCCGAGAGCGCGGAGTGATTGGGGTGAACCACGATTACGTGCGCGGCCGGCAAGATTCAACCATTTTGCCTACCTAGGGATACAAGGGGCCCACGACCGATAGGATTCGCCACATCTAGCATGGTGAAACAAATGACCCCTCAAAATCATCGCATTTTGGCGACACTATCCTTCTCATTTGGCAAAATTATGGGTGAAGTGACAACCACCGGAGCGGCCTCCAGCAGGTGCGAATGACGGCATCCGCAACAGCACACAGCCTCGGTCACCTTCAGTGTGGCGTCCGTCCAGAGCGGACCCGGCGGCCCCGGTTCGCCGCTTCGAGTCAGAAAGTGAGGTATGGCGCCGCCACCGAATGCCGCATCCTTGCCCCACAGCTCGGTTCCAAGAAAGCCGTTGCGGCCGAGAAACAGAATCGCGCTCCGCAATTCCGCGCGCATGCCGACCTTTCGTTCGAGCCAGTGTGTGGTAATCAGCAGATCGTAGGTGTTCTCGAAGCGGAACATCTCTACGCGTACGAATTCGTCGCCCACGATAACAGCGTGCATGCCGTTAGGGAGAAAGTTCTGGACTCGTTGCAACCAGGGAACTGCGCTGCCGTCCACACCGACGAAGCCGACGTAGTGCCCCAGGAGTTCCACCGCGCCTCCCGATTCCTCGCCACGAATCTTCCATGCTTTCGCATGCTGCTGGTAAACGACGTCCAGTTGCGGCCGGCAGCGGATGCCGGTCTTCCGGATCTGTTCCAGAGTCTCTCCAGGCAGCGCCAGTCCACGCCGCGCAATCATGGTCAGCCGACTTTCCTTCACGCTCACCTCCCTGGTTACCGATAGGTCTGTTTGGGAATGGGCTGACCCAGCGCTTCGCGGATCATCTCGCGCGTGCATCCCGCCCAGCATTTGTAATAGCGGGGGTCGGCGACCGAAATCGCAAGGTTATCCCGCGCACGGTCGCGCCCCTGTTGCGCACACGATGGGCACTGCGTCCAGTAATTGCCGCTCCGTTTGAATCGAACTTTGACGTGCTGGAGGATCTGGAATCCGGATTGGCGAACCTCGGGCGCCACGACTTCCTTTGCTGCTCGACTGCTGACGGAGTCTGGAATCGACAAACCGCGAGTGAATGTTTCCAGTTCAGCTGCGGTGAGCCGCTTCACAGACCGCAGGTGCGCGATCTGGTCGGTCAGATTGCTCGGAGCATCCTCGAACCAGTACCGGTGCATGTTGGCACGGTGAATGCCGAGCGGGCCGCGGATGGCGTTACCGTATTCCGCCTCGCCGATCTCATCCTGCCGAGGAAAGACCTCGATGCCGTCGACTTGCTTGAAGGTCCCCTTGATCGGAACATCGAGACGAAGCGCGAGACTATATATATAGATACGGCAGAGCCGGGCCGGTAAGGGCCGCTCACACAGGATCCAGAGGTGCGCGCCACGGCGTGACATTTCGATGATTGCGTGAACTCCGTCCCGTTCGAGTTCCCACTTCAGTGTTCGCAGGTCGCGGTAGGCACCTTCATAGTCCGCGTCGATCGCAACCCACTTCGAGCACTGTGTCTCCGGATTGATGGCATAGAGTCCAACCGTCAGTTCCCCCGCCAGATGTTTTTGGATCACGACCGGGTCGAGGGCCAGCCGTTCTTTCGTACGTCGGTCCCGCGCCTGGTAGAAGTAGTACTTGCCCGAGTGTTCTTCCGGCCGGTCCGTTTGCCGGGTATAAACGCGCCGGTTCACAAACCACGCAATGTATTCAGCCGCCTGCCCAACCGTAGCCGGGAGGATCTCCGGCTGCGGTCGCGGCGCCTTCCACGCTGTAGCAAGCTGAGCCATGGCTCGTGCTCCCTTCTTTCAAGCTGTGCTGTTGTAACCCGGTTCCAAAACTCGGTCAAATGGGCCCGAAGACACTGTTCCTAGCACGCGGCAACTGCCATTACCGGTGTTCCGAGGTCGATGCTGCCCGGCGGCGAAAAGGGATGAATTCCTCTGCTGTGCCGGTGACGAGACTTCTTCTGCTTGCCGTCGATGAGATTGAGCAGGTGGTACACTCTCAGCGCAAACTGGAAGTCCTCGCCATTGAGCGAATCCTCATTGTGGTCGAACCGGAGCCAGAAAAAGGATTGAAGCGGTTCGGAGAAGAGATAGATCCCTCCCGTGTTTGCTTGTCCGGGGACGCTCTGCAGGATCAGAAAGCCATCTTCTTCCTCGACCAGCCGTTCAGCTCGGGCTTCCCCGACGGCCAGGAATGCGCGCAGCACATCCCAGCGGTTGGACCTGGCCGCTAGGCCAAGATCTGTGACGGACATGACGTAGTCCACATGCAAGCTGCCAAGCAACTCGCGCTTCGAATACCGGCGATGACGATGCGACATGACACTTCCTCCTCTGTTTTATTGGTTGATTGGGCACGAAAATACTCGGCCGATTGGCGGGGCTCGGACGCATTCGGGTTGAGAGGTCGGCTCAGACTTGAGCCGAGGCTGGCCGGGCTGTCTCGGTGTTACCGGCGGAAATCGCGGCGCCGACGCTGTCAAGATCGTTCAAAGTGCAGCGCCACATGCTCGCGAGCGTGAGCGCCAGCGGCACGATCAGAAGCAGTAGAGCCGGCGAAACTTTCCGCTCCGCGACCCAATGGATCATCAGGACACAGACAACAAGGTTGAACGTGGTGAACACAATGCACGTCGCGAAGCGCCGGAGCGCACGACGGTACACGAAGGCTGTTGGCATAGCAGTCTCCCTTCACGGAACTGGATTTGGTGGGGATGAAGCCTACGGGTGACAGGAATCACTCGAAGGAGGATGGCGCAATTGCGCTATAAGGTAAGCCAGCGTTCAAGGACAGCAACCGCCAGCTGATGATCCAACAGCGTAGGAATTGTCGAACTGGAACGTATTCTGTACTCCAGGTACGCCGCACACTTGCGCAGGGCGTCGTCTTTCTCGGCCGTCTTTCTCGGCCGCAAGAGGCCAAGACCAATGGCCAGCTCTCGAAAAGTAGGGGGGCTGAAATGCATGGCGACCTCTCTCATGTGGCATTAAGGCCGTAGAATCGAACCGCTAGAGTTGGTTCCTCAGGGTCGAAAAATTTGTGCAAGGTGCGCTCGTAGCAGGCGCGTCTTCGGCCATTGGGACGCCACCCGCGCAATCGTGCGCTGCCAGCGGCCTTCCGGCCCTTGGCGCCAGCCAAAGCATCTTCGGTTGAAGACATGCTTGAGATGCCAAGGTTCGACATCACGTCGGACGACTCAGTCGTGCGACGCGCTGAACAGGTTCTGTCGCGGACGCGTCAACTTGACGTGCTGGTCATCCGGCTTTTTGATCGTCTGCGGACCTTTCGCCTCTCCGGTATTTCCTCAACTCGTACCGCTCCTCGCCTGGTTCTCTTCCGCTTTCAATCCGAAAACGCGCAAGCATCGGGGACACAGAAGCTGCCCAATCCATATGAATGATCTGGCCACCGCACATACCCGGAATCTCGACGTTACCGCTACGATCGCTAAATCCGACAGTTCAGATTCTCCAATGTGCACCGGTTCTTAGGGCACGAAAAAGTACCCGAAATTTCGGCTACAACTCACAGCTTTTTAGGGATAGTCAAAAATAAGATCAGCAAGTGCAGCGACTTACAGAGCAGTCGGTAAAGACCCGTCTGCGGGATATCAAGACTTGTCCTGGCGAAAGCAAGGGAGCATCCATACGATGTCAACACGATCTCTGGGGCCGGCTCAAACACGGCAAGAATGGACTCTCCCCGGTTCTCGCCAGACGTGGCAATTCGTCGCAAGCCCGGAGGGAAGATAGTCCATTCCATGCGATGTTATTGGCGCGGCAAGGCGGAGATGGTCTCGGCCAGTGTCACCTTTTTCGGACCGGGGAAGAGCGTAGAGT
The DNA here is from genome assembly GCA_963798315.1 of uncultured Acidobacteriota bacterium. Lineage (GTDB taxonomy): Bacteria > Acidobacteriota > Terriglobia > Terriglobales > Acidobacteriaceae > Telmatobacter. The sequence continues at coordinate 33,889 of CAWCTA010000006.1, forward strand.
ACATGGGAAGATCCAAAGGATCGCGACAGAATGCTCCGGAGGGTGCGAACACAGTCGGAAAATCCAGCTCCTCAAATTCCGCTCTGATCTGGTAAACAAGATCGATCGATGAGGTGAGGTACACGAGAAGATCAAGCTGCTTCTCGTCCTTCACGGCCTTCACAATCTCCCGATAACGCTGAGCTCCTTTGAGCGTCCGCTCGTACTCGATCCCAGCCGATACCTCCATACAGTGTTCGATCATGAGGTCAGCAACGGCGTCGTAATCCTTGGCGAGTGGCAGGTCAATCGCCATATTCATGGATCGAAGTTCAATGTCTGAAATCCACCTGCGCAGGATACGGGTTCTTCTCAGAGCAGCTCTGATCTCGCCAAGCTCCAGATAGTGCGCTGCCTGACGGCGGTTCGGCAACGATTTGGAATCGGAGGTGATGCTCACCAACCCCTCTCCGCAACTCTCAAGACAGGAGAGGCCATCTCGGGTGATCGTGTAAGTTGCGCCCGAGTACGGCATGATCTGAGGCATTTTTTGGATCAGGCCGGCATCGACCAGCCGCTTCAGCCGCCAACAAAAGCCCTGCCGATTCGACTCCGTTCCCTGGCTAACGAGATCGGAAAACAGCTGTCCGTGGCTGATGAAAGTTGCATTTCGCACCGCGACAATCATCGGGAGATCGCGGCCGGGACTAAAGTGAAGGACGCCCCGCCGCAAGTGTCCGCGACTTTCGTCTTCCGTTACGAGGACTTCTTCATCCGAAACCCGTTCCACGTGACCTCCCATCTCCCTGTCGCTGTCTGCAATTCGGCGCCGGGGATTGCCAGCAGCAACGTTTCCTGAACGCCGCGCAGCGCACTCGCGGCTACTACTATCACGCTCCCGTCGTGCCACCGGATGTCGAAATTGATGCGACCGACGAACGTACTTCGCGCGCAAAGAAGCAATCGATCGGCCCGGACTGTGTGCCCTGCGGGCTTCCCGAGCAGAAGCCGATTCCACTCTCCCCGCCGTTCCGGTCCCGGACTTTGGTAGCAGCCATCCTCAAAGTTGCCTGGTTCGGTGGTGGCGCTATGCGGTGCGAGGTTGATCCTCACCACGCCCGAGACGTGCCAAAGTCGCCGCTCACGGGAGCCGCAACGGAAGCCAGTGGTGTTGAACACCGCGGCACGAAGGGAAAAGCGCGACGGGTCGGAAGCCTGATTGCCCGGCCGCAACCACCACAATGATCCGAAACTGAGACAGCGAACGATCATCCATTGGCTCCTGGCTGGTTGGCTGCCGGCTTCGTGCTTCGCTGCGCCTCGAGGCTGTCGTGTGCCCGGCTGAGCCGCTCTCGCAGATTTGTAATCTGGTTGTCCTTCGCCTGCAGCTGCGCCGTCCTGCGCTGCAGTTTGGTCTCAACGTCCGCTAATTGCGCCCTCAGATTCTCGGCTTCAGGGTGCTCAACTTCGCCTTCCTGCGAGTTAGTCGGAACAATCGTGGCCGGCGAGGACTCGGCCTGGTCTACGGTGCCCCGGCCCTCCCGAACTCGGCTGAAATCCAATTCGGACTGGACGGGTTTGTGGGACAGTTCTCGAATCTGGTCTGCGAGGCGCTGCTTTTCGCCGTCGAGCGTGTTGTAGCGATCAACCAGCGCATTGTGTTTGATAATCACTTCTAGAGCCTTGGCGCGCGATCCGATGTACCCATTGAACAACTGCGTGACTACATCTGCCGAAATTGTGAGCCTCCGTTCTCGCTCTCTCAGCAGCCAGCCGTTGCCGGTAACAGAAATTCCAAGCCCCATTGCGAGCAGAATCAGGCTCCAGAAATAGATCTGGTGGAGCGTGTCTTCGAGGACCTCTTTGCGCCACTCTCCCACGTGAGCGCCGTAGTCCCGGTTCTGTGGATTGATTCCGGCGAGCGTTGTTTCGATAATTCCTGTCGGCTGCTTTGCCTGGGTTTGGTGCGCCATCGGGTCGTACGAACTTCGATCCGACTGAAAGGCGGCAAGCGCAGTCGCTGATAACGGGACAAGAAGAACGAGCAATACGCAACGCGTCATTTCTTGCGCCTCCTCTGTCTCTTCTCTTCGAGCTCCGGACTGGGAAAGCTCAGATTCAGGCCGTGCGAATCGGACGCTACGGTTGTGACCTTCGGGTACACGTTCATGGGTACACGGGGTAGCCAGTGGCTCGACGCCTTCCGGATGTGAAGGTGCTTATGGATCGTGCCAAGGATCGGATCGGTCACCAGCAATTCCATCTGACCTACGGGCATTCTCTTGATGTGTTCGTCTTGGGCAAGCGTGTCCTTGATTTCGGTCTGACTGCCTTCGATTCCTTCTTCGTAATCCGGGTTAAATAAACCTCTCTTCCGGATTCGCATACTGCGGCGCATCTGGCGCACCCGCGCGCTGGCGTTCAGGAAGTATTTGGCCGTTTCCTCGTCTTTGGTGCGCAGCATGAAGGTCGTGTTGGGCGCGCTGGATACGTCATTGCGGAACCCGCGGCCGACTTGAAGGAGCTGGGGCGCGCTCTGGAGTGCGAACAGAAATGCGACATTGGCGCCGCGCGCTGTCTGCAAAATGTGCGCAAAGTTCTCGTAGGCGAAGGGCGAGAACTCGTCCATGATGACGCTGACGAACGGCTGCTGTTCACCCTCTTCTGCCCGCGAATAACGCCGGCCGATCATCAGTTGGAGGTTCTGAAGCAGCATCCGGCCGAGCGCCGTCACCGCCCGCTCGTTCACGTTCACATTCAGGCTCAGATACAGGATCAGCTTCTGGTCGATCACCTCGTCGAGCGATAGTAGCTCGTCATAGGGGCCGGTGATCAGGGCCATTTCATCGCCCATGAAGGTCATCATCTCGTTAATGAGCCCCTGGATCTTCGAGACGCGCTCCTTGTCTTCGAACGATTCGAGCAGATTGCGCACGCTCATCGTGAGCGTCAGTCTTTGCTGATGGGTGACGGTGGGATCGGTCGTCACGCGGTCTAGCGCCATTTTCATCTGCTTTTTGAGGACGGCCTGATCGTAGGCGCACACGAGGACATCGTGAAAGTTGAACCGCCTGCCCGAGTAATAGAGCACACGCGCGATGTTTTCGAGGTAGACGCGCTGGTGGCCCTCAAAGAAGTCCTTCTCCATATTGAAGGACTCGAAGACAAAGGCTACATGCTCTTCGGCATTACCCTGCGGCGCCCAGAACGGGTTGTAGCGCGCGGAAATCTCTGGTCGCATCGGGTCGATCACGCGAAGATCCTGCATCCGGCCCGCGGCCTCAATCGATGGCAACAACTCCGACAGGAGCTTCTTGTCGGCCTTCCCGTCGATGAAAATGATTGGCACTCCCCGAGCAATGTCTTGTTCCGTCACGGTCTGGAGAAGATTCGTCTTGCCCGCTCCCGTCATCCCAAACGCATTCGACTGCATTGTCCGGGTCTTATCGGACCAGTAGAACGGCTTCCCGAAGATGTCGTAACCGAGCAGGACGGAGAATTGTTGTCGCGCCTCTTCAAGGTCCTTTTCCTCCTGCTCGCGGGGCACATGGGGAATCGGCCGCGGCCACGCTTCCTCCATTGTTCTGGTCCTGGTGGCCCGGTACCGAAGAGCTTCCCAAAGGAACAGGATGGCAAGAAAGGGGTAGATGGTCAGCTCGATCAGCTGGCCTGCGCGAACATGTAGTCTGTCCCAGGCAACGAAATAGAGCACGCCCACGATGCCGAGAATGAGGACCCATGCCACGAGAAGCGCGTCTTGTGCATCGGTGTGGCGCCGATAATGAACTTCTGCCTGCATGCCGACCCTCCTTCAAATCACGCTGATCGAAAAGCAGAAGATGATCAGCGATGCGCCGGCCACGGCCGCGAGTACGAAGCCAATGATCACCAGAGGGTGCAGGCTGCGCTTTCCGCTCGCGTTTCGCTGCTCAACCGGGTTCAGAAACGGCCGCCGCAGTTTCTCAACGAAGCTCTCGTCACCGCCCTGCCTGTAAGCGATAAGCAGCCGCGCGCGAGCCTCCTCAGGAGTGATGAATTCGTGGGTTCCCATCAGAGCACCACCGTTGCCTTGACCGCATGGCTCGAGTCGTCGCCGAAAACGAATTGGTACACGTTCGGCTTCGCCGCATCCCTCGGATGGATCTCGATTACTCCCTCCGCCGTTGCACCCGGCGAGAGGTCTTTTTCGGAAAAGTTCGATTGCTCGACGGCGATCTGGGCTGTCTGATTCGATTGGAACTGGGCAACTGATCTGTCGCTGATTTGCTTATTCGTCAACGCGGGCAGAAGATCGGTGTTTTGCTGAGGCGAGAGTTCAAAGACTTGCGGTGAAAGCACACGATAGGGCTGGGCGCCGCTGTTAGTCACCGCGAATCGTACAAACACCGAAGCCCCGTCGCGGACGGCATCCCGGATCGAGACGCTAACCTGATTCTTTGGCGGATGCGCGTCGTGCCCGTCGACGGGTGTGACATTGAGCAGAGCCGAATTGATAGCTGAATCTCTGAGCGAGCGGATCTCATCGGCAGATGGCTTCGCCGGCAGCACCTTCGCGCCTTTGACCTGCGGAACCGGGGAGGCGGATTCGTCGAGGACGAACGTCATTTGCTTCACGTCCCCTGGCGCTTCGAGTTCGTAGGCCGAAAACTGGTGTTCCGTCCAAACCATCAGATCTGTGGCGTGACCGCCCTGAAGAGGCTTGATGAACACGTTGTTTTCGTGCCACTCTATCTGCATCGCCTCGCTCCCGGCGGCTACGCGCACGATCTTCTCCGGCAGCATGATGATGCTGATGTGATTGAGAGCGGTTTGAATCGAGATGACCTGGTCCGAATGGACTGTCTGATGGACCACGTTCTGCGCGACGGCGAAGCTTGCGCCAAAGAGAAGGAATGGAACTGCCGCTTTCTTCAGGAGCATGATTCTCTCCGTTGTTTCTCCCGGAGGAAGAGGACACCAGTGGGGCGGTCCTCTTCCTGCCAGGCGGTTGACTCACAGCCATACGGAGTGAGTTTCGATTGCCGGGCCTGTGGCCGGGCATCGGCTAACGAACTTCCTGACCCGCATTTCAAGATCAAGGAGTTCGCGTTTCGAGTAGCGGCGTCTTCCGCAAACCTTCCATTGGAAGAACCACTGCTGTGGCGTGCGCTGGATATGGACGGAAACCTGAACAGCTCCGTCCGTCCTGCGCCAGTTGAAGAACCGCATACTGTTCTCCCCCTCTCCCGGAGGCAACAGCAGGCGAAGGTCTGGCCCCCAGAGGAGCGGGACCGTTCGTTTGCTACTCCGCCGGGTGGCTGGCTTCAAGATGTTAGCGGACGAGGCGAAAAAGCAGCCTGCCCGCGCTTCAGTGATCCCTTACGATCTGTTTAGTCTCGCCGTCCAGGCGGAGCAGAAATTCCTTCGACTCCCCACGAACCGAATAGAGACAATCGTTCTCGACCACAACTCGGACTCGCTGGACCGGACATTGCACCTGCGTGCGAATGCCGCCCGTGCGGACCGCGATCGAGTCGATGACCTCCTGCGGAAAGGCATGAAACAGAATCGAGCCCATGCCTTTCCCGCGTGAGACCACCGTATGGAGCGCCTGGCACCAGCCCACCCGGTCTTCCTGCTTTCCATCGCCCCAACTGCGAATGATGGATTGCAAAGAGGCCGCCTGATCGCGAGCCTGTTCCTGAGCGCGGCGGTAGCGAGCCTTTGCCTTTGCAAACGCCCGTTGCTCCGCGGCGATACGCTGCCTGTCGCCCGAACGCCTGGCTTCCGCCACGCGCTCAGCTGCCTGCTCATGCGCCCTCTGCTCCTCGGTAAGTTTTGCCTGGATCATCCCGTGTCCGGCTGCATACACGGAATTAATCAGGCGTGATTCCAAGAACATCGGACCCGTCACTTCGTTCCCGGTGATCAGTCCGCGGAACTGCTCGATCGGGAAGGGCTTCTCCATCAATTCCTCGAGGTGCTTGCGAAGAATGTTGTAGAGCCTTCCGATTCGATCCGTGGGCGAAACATCGAGCGAGAGCGGCAGTTCCTTGTCGTTGATCGCCTTGGCTTCCTTGAGGGCAAGCCATGGCGCCGGAGACACCTGCTGGCGGATCGCCTGCAACTTCTTCCGGTCGGCGTTGGTGTTGTGCTTGAGCGAGTCGATCTCCAGCTGCAGCTCCGAAACCAGCTCATAAAGCAGGTCCTCACGGCCGCCGGCTACGCAGGAACTCATCAGGTCGGTGATGACCCCAATCTGATTCCCGCGTGACTTGAGGGCTACGAACTCCAGCGAGAACCACGGCGACCTGGCTCTTCCTGCCTTGGTCTTCGTGACTTCATGTTCGTGTTCCATGCGGAAACGGCTCTCTACAAAGCGTGGAAACCGATCCGCATCGATCACACACACCCAGTCGAAGTCGAAATCTCCGCCGTTGCGTTTGGCGGTTTCCGAATGAAGTGTGTAGGTCCCCTCAAGGGTCAGCTGATCGGCAACGACCTGGGCAGCAACCTCCTGGTCGAGACCAAATCGCGCCATCAGCTGAACGATCAAATGCTCACCCTGCAGGTGTTCGAGTGGAAGCAGGTCTTCTTTCATGCGTACGGGATACCGCACGCACAGGCCTCGCTTCGACGGAATGGTAGTGATGGCTGCGGTGAGCGGCATCCAGTCGGCGCCGCAAAGAACCTTGCCACGCTGGAGAACGAGAAAGCCGTCGTCTGCCAGCGCAAACGCAGGCAATTTGACGCCTCCTCCGGTCATCAGCTTGTAGGCCCAGTGCGCCATCAGCTTACTGAGTTGGGTGTGGATGTAGGGATGACGGGTGATTTCGCCCGAACCATCGGCGAGCAGAGCCGCTTCGACGACACGCTGGAACTCTTCCTCCTGCGTTTCGTCGTCCTGGTGGATCTCGCGTCCGATGAGTTCAACCACCTTGCGGTGATTGCACTCTCTCCACGCCGTTTTGAGTGTTTCGATGGCTTCTACGGCCTGCGGAACGATCTCGGTTTCAATCGACTCCGCCGGCGCGTGCTGGAGTACCGTGTAGCTCGACTCGAACTCCAGGGGACGCGAAACTTCCCGAATCCCCAGCACGATCGGGCTCCTCGAAACGCGCGACCCGATGCCGATCATGCTGGCCATCGCGTTCGGCATTTTGATACTTGGCTTAATGGAACTTTCCGGAACGATGACGTCGACCTGGAGCGCGTCGGCGACTTCGTCCGTCATGACTTTGAAGCTTCCTTTTGCCTGGGTATCGGCGAAGGCGAGGCGGAACTGATAAAAGTGGCCTTCGGGAAGTCCGAGCTTCTCGAAAGTTCTTTTCCGGATCCATCCCCGGCAGTCGTTCGTTCCCAGTTCCAAGTCTTTGACCACCATCACCGTGGCTTCAGGCTCCGCGTGTACGACCTTGCAGTCGGACACCAGAATGCCGAAGTAGGTGATGGCAGCCTCGGGCCATTGCTGGAACCGTTTGGCAATCAGGGGCTCGTGGCGGGCATCGCAGTAGTAGTACTTGCCGTTTTTGGCTGAACCGGACGCGCCGACCATCCTGTACGCGATCCCGTTGTGCGAGATTGCAGTCATCCGGTCGGCAACCCGCGCCTCTTCGACATCGTCCAGAGGCTCGGTGGGAACGCTGACCAGCGCCACGTGGATGTTCGGGTACATCGTGCCGAGAAGCGTGTGATCGAGCCAGCACTCCTGACCTGTGCCGGGGAACCGTTCCTCGATGCGTCCGTTGGTGTCGATATTGAGCATCACAATTCGATTTCCGTTTCCACTTTGCATGAGAGTTCTCCTTGTGTTTTGGGCACAGGAAGAATCCACGCCAACCCGCTTAACGCCGGCTGACCTGGTTCTTTCCCGACCGTTGTTGAAGGGAACTAACCAGGCTTGAAATGCCGGGTCAGCGGTACGAATCCTCGCGAGTTGAGCCCGCAAGGTGGCTCAGAGAACCGAATCATCAAAGCAGTGCTTTGTCGATCGGCTTTTCTGAATTCGTCCGCGCGCTTCTCTCAGTTCCGCGCGGAAACCGCTTCTTTCTTAATCTCCACTGATCCTTCTTTCACAATTGCGCGCGACCTCCACACCTCGACGCGGTAGTACGGAACGTCGCGTTTCAGCGATTCGACCATCGCGTCGCCTTCATTCGAGAACTTCTCGTTGAGAACGAGCGGCTGGCCGTCGTTCTCCCCGCCCGCGCCGAGGAAATAGAGCACCAAGGATCCGTTCTGCTCCTTTTCTCCCTCGGTGCTTCTACGCCGCCTCTTCCTTTCGCCGCCCGGTGCTGTGGCTCCGGGCTTCGGCATTACACGCGCTGAATCCGTACTCATGGCTGCTGGCTCCCTCCTGTAGAACCGGCCTGGTTCCCGGCGAGCACCGCATCCCGCTTTTCACCCTCGATCTGCTTCGACCAGTACTCGGCAACGAGCAGTCCACTGGGATTCGCCGCCGAACGGTCTTGAGTGACCAGGCGAATGCGATACTCCTCTACGAGCTGGTTAATCGACTCTTGATTGTTATCGAGTGTGCGAACCGTTCGCACGCCGAAGGCCGTGTAGACCAAGGGCTCGGTTTTATCCTGCTCGATGTGGTCCAACTTGAACGTAGAACTCGCCTGCTCCTGTTCGAGCTTGCCCACGGTGTCGTTCTTTTCGAGATCCGCGAGAGCCTGTCTTCGCAGATTCGCAGTCATCTGATTGATCGCGTCCGCCCAGTTTTGCGAAAGGGTGTGCGCATCGTAGCTCAGGTATCGAGTAAGAAAACTCGTCATGAAGGCCTCTTTCTCGTACTCGTTGGGCGCAGATTGGGCGGGCCGGGACGCGAAAAGCGCGGGAAGCAGATGCGATTTGACCTTCTCATATGGGGAGATGACGATCGCCTGTCCGTCGCTGCCGATGCGGATTACAGTCGGCGGCTCCAGGCCCACCAGCAGGAAGCCGGCGACCGCAACCAGGGAGACGAATCCCATGACACCTGCGACAACGATGCTGCGGTTCGAATAGGCGCGCAGCGCCCCATCCATCTCGTAGAACTTTGGCGTCTCGATCTTCGCTTTCGTCTTTTCCATGACTTCCTGGGCTCCTTCTCTACGCGTTGCGTGTCATATTCGGGTCGTCGGGCGTGTTAGGAGGCGGCATGCTTCCGCTGCCACCCTGACTCATCGCTGCCATTCCGTAGCCGCCACCGGTTGAAAAATGAGACGGCATCGCGGCACCCATCAGCCCCATTCCTCCGCCGACGAATCCCCCTGCGACTGCGCCTGCCGGTCCAGCTGCCGCGCCCAGTTCCGCTCCCCTGGTTGCGCCCTGCGTAATCCTCGACACTGCCAGCGAAATCCCGGCGCCGACCGCCGAGAACTGGCCCCGCAGGATGAAAGCGGCGACCATCGGAATAAGCAGGATGCAGATGGCATACATGATGCTGATCAGGCCGATTGCTTCGATACCACCATCGAGCGGTCCCGTCGCGCCCAGTGTGGGTCCGAGACCGAAGCTACCCAGATCCCCGTTCAGAATCGCATTTACATCATTGGCGTGGATGGCAGAGATGAGACAACCGAAAACCGCGTAGATGATCGACCAGGCGTTCCAGACGCCAAGATTCAGCGCATAGTACTTGGTCAGGGAGTTGACGAATGAACTGGGCGCGAGCGCAATGACAAACGGCCCCATCGCAAACAAGCACGTTCCCCAGAAGGTATAGATAAGGGCGAAGATCTGGACGGCAATCGGATAGATGATGTAGGCGAGAGCGATTTCGACCAACGTAAGCAGGGCAGGAGGTGTCCAGGGGATTGCCTTGAACATTGCGTCATAGCCGTTTGTTTGGAATAGATACCGCAATTGCGACGTCCAGTCTTTTGCAAGATCTACAGCTCCATAGCTGTTATCAATTGCGCCGGCAAGCTGATTGAAACCGCTGTAGAGATCTGAAAAGAATGCAGTCCAGTTGCCAATCAGGAAGGCGGCGACCGTGTATTTGAGAAACGTTCCGGCGAGCGAGCGAAGATCGCCGCCCCGTGCATACGCCTCATATACCCCAAGCGCCAGACAGATTGTCATCAGCACATAGGAAACGCCCTGCTCAGTTCCAAGCAGGCTCCCGCTGATGCCGTTCACGGCGGAGGTGAGCATCGTCTGGAATTCAAAAATCCCTGTTGGCATCGAAAACCTCTTCGATCAGTGCGGCGTCAGAGTCTGGAGCAATCTCTGATTCAGGTTCTGCATCTGCGTTGTCGAATCCTTGAGTGCTCCGCTGTGGTTCGAAACGCTCGCGCTGTTCAGCCTCAGTAGCTCCGCCATCCCCATCTGCGTATAAGCGTTTGCCTGCACCACCCAGGCGCTCGCCTCGGCGTCGAGGATCGGGGCCGTCCCCGGAGCCGATGCGGCGATCTGCTGATTGAGTTTTTGCGCGACTTCCATCTCCCGTGCCGCGAAAGCGTCAAGCTCGATTGCCTTCTTGATCGCATCCTGAGCCTGGGCATCTCCCATATCGATCTGATAGGCGACGTTCTGCGGAACCGCCATCTGCGGCGGCAACGGCGAGAAGACATTCTGGTAAGCGCTGCTGATGTTTCCGATGTTGTTGGGGTCCGCGGACAGCATTTGGTGTTCAAGTTGCTGCGGGAAGGGGAGTTGCGCGCTCGCGATACTCATCGAGCCCAGTTGGCGGAAACTCAGAAATGAACTCGAAAAGCTCGTTGCCATCTGCCGCGCGCTGTTGATGGCCGCAACCGGATAGAGCACCTCTCGTTGAAACTGCTGCTCCTGCTGTTCGACCTGGTTGATCAACTTGAGGGGCGACGCCACGGCGCTGTTCAAGGTGCTGTCGACTTCCTTGAGCCCCGCGAGAATCGCAGCGATGTCGATGCCGAATTGAGGATGGGCCGGCTCGACAGCAAGGATTGAGAGAAACCCAATTCCGGCGGCAATCCCGATTCCTTTGAGTAGCGGCTTCACTGTCCACCTCCGAGGGCGTTAAGCATTTGCTGATTGAGGTTTTGCATGTTGGTGGTCGATTGCTTGAGGACGGCGTTCTGATGGGCAAGCTCGATCGCTGCCTCACGCAACTCATAGGCCAACAATTTGTGCTGCATGGCGATGCTGGCCAGCTCGGCGGTCCGCGCCTCTGCGGCTACCATGTCTGCAGTTCCCGGCGCTGTGCTTTCCGCCTGGTCTTCGACACCTTGGGCCGTCTTCAGCATGGTCTGACTGGCCTGGTCTGCAGCCATCGACTGCGCCGTAGCATCCTTCGCGGTCGCATCTGCGATGTCCATCATCTGAAGGTTGACCTGCGGTGCAGCTCCCACGGCAGGCTGTACCCCGTATTCCGTCCCATAACCCTGAATGAAGTTCGCAATCTGGCCGGTCTGCGCGCTCAGAAACTCGGATTCAAGGCTCCTCGACGCCGGCAGAATGGCGCTGTTGACGCGCAACGCGAATACATTGTTCATCCATCCCCGATAGCTCGCCTTTATGGTCGCGATGTAATTGCGCGATTCCTCGATGAGCGCCACGGGCCATAGGACCCGCTGTTCCGTCTGAAGGATTTCGGTGCGAATCCTGTTGATGTCCGTGAGCGCTCCCCCAATCGGACCAGTGATGGTGCCCAGGATCGCGGAGAAGATTCCCCCGAACTGCGCATAGGCGCCCGTCGGGACAAGGAGCGTCAAAAGCAGAACGGAGCTGAGGGTGAACGCAATGCGGTCCTGCCGCAGTTTCCACTTCATACCAGTTGCTCCTCCGTAGCGCCTTCTGCCGTCGCAACATCTTCGGGATCGCGATGGGCGTCTCCTGCGAGCGGCGCTCTCATGGCCGTCGTGCCCAGGCGGCTCACCTCGCCGGAGCGTTCTTCCGGCAACTCCGGAATTTCGGAAAGGCCGTTGGGGAACTTCATCGAAAGTCTCTCGAAACACTCCATCTGGGAAATATGAGGATGAGTCGCAAGCCACCACTGCCGGTACCACCGTTCGCGGGGAAAGGTGGTCAGCACCCAGTACTCGATCGCTGTCGGAACGATAAACAGGCTGTGCGTGGTCTCAGCCTTCTCCCCAATGACAATCAGGAACTCGCTCTTCCGGCCCTTTTCCGTCATGCCCAGGGACTTGACCCGATTGATGGTGGTCTCGTTCAGGTGCACGAAATGGCGGAGTACATCGAGATTCCCTTTCTGCCGGCCGATCATCTTGATCGCGGTCGTCGCAAGAATGGCCCCGCCGAATTCGTTTGGTCTGTCCGGTGTCCCGGTGAAGTCTTCAACCGCCTGAGAGATGCCCCACACGCAAGCATTGCGTTTCCGGGCAGTCCTGAAGAGTTGCACGACAACTGGCGCAAGGCTCTCGGACTGGAGCAGCGCCCAGCATTCGTCGAGCACTGTGATGCAACGCCTGTTCGTTTTTCCCTGAGCACGCCTAGTGGTTGTGTAGGCAATCAGGAGGCTCATCGCAACTTCGAGCTTCGGATCGTCCCTCAGCTGCTCGACGTTGAAATAGAGCCATGGCGTGGACATATCGATCGTCGTGTGCGCGTCGAACAGGCGCGCATACATGCCGTTGTTCACCCAGGCGCGCATCTTGGCTGCCGCGATGCGCGCCATCTCATTCACATGCGGGTTGCGGTCTTCGTCGTAGTAGTTCTGGAGCTCGTCGTAAAGATCGCTGTAGAGCGGGATTGGGTTCTCCGTCCGCATCTGCGCACGGGCGTAGGTTTTGCGGATCGCGTTTAGGATCAGGTTGTCAAGCAGGTCCGTGTCGCCCTCGCCGCTGTCGCCGATCATGAAGCGTGTGAGGTTCTTGAGAAACGAGAGGTGATCGTTCGATGGCTCTGTTTGCCCCGGCTCGAGATCGAAGGGATTGATCGTCTGTTCGCTGTCGAGCGACATGGTGATCATCCTGCCGCCCATGAGCGTCACGGCATGGAAGTAGCTGTCGCCGCGTTCGATGATCGAGACTTGCGCGTCCTGCCTCGCAGAGGTAAGCAGCATCTTCCCAACCAGAACGCTCTTGCCCGCTCCGGAGGTGGCCGCAATAATCGCGTTTGCGTTCTCGAGAGCCGAATCAAATGGGGAAAACGGCAGGAGTTGACGATAAGGTGTTTCGAACAGCATCAGTGGAGAGCGTGTTGTTCCCGACCAGGGCAACTCGAGAGGCAATAGATCCGCGCCGTGTGGGGTGAGCAGATCGAGTTCCCTCCGGTCATCTTCCGCCAGTCCCGGCAGTGCTGAAAGATAAATGCGCCGGGTGGCCAGCGACTCTGTTTGCCCGCGCGCGCCGTTCATGTGCGCAACGATGTGCAGGACCTGCTGCCGCCGGTTCGCAAGCTCCCGCTCCGCCTTCTCGTATTGATCGGAAGACCAGGCCGGCGCGGAGGTGCGGATTCCAATGACTATGCTCACGTGCGCGGTCTTCACCGAATTCGCGATCAGTTCCTGCTGGATCTGGATCAATTCCTGGGTGGCTACCTGTGCGGTGACGTCCACCCGGAGATTGCCTTTGGAGTCCTTCTGCGCAGCTTGCATCTTGCGGAGCTTCTTCTTGTACCGGTCGAGAACGGTGCGCTGGTCCGGAATCGTGACCTGGGTTGAGATGACAATCGGAAACCCGATTGTCATCAGTTGGCGCAGGATTCCTGGATAGGTTCCGTCGGGAGGCGAGTTGAGGGTGACAAAGCTCCAGAGAAGCCCGTCGACATTGAGGTAGGTCTCGGTCTGCCCCAGAATGCTTACGGTTGTAGCTCGCTCGCGCGGCGAAATGTAGCGCACTTCTGTCAGGTCCTCCCGGAGCGGTTTGCGGTCCGGATCTGTCGGACGCATCGCCCGTTTGACTTCGAGGAATAACTCCTTCTCCGTCATCCGCTCCGGACGAAGGCCGCCGGCCTTCGTCGCTGACTCGATGCCGGTGACAATTGACTCGAATTCCGCGAGCGTGTCCTCGTGCTCCTTCCTGGATTTCTGGATCGATTTGTTGACCGAAAGCGTCAATCCGCCGTGCGCCAGCCGGCGGTCTTCCTTGCTCATCGGGGTCCCGCCCGCAAGCGTGACCCGCTTGTGCCTGACCGGATCCCAGATCAGGTACACAGCTACGATCCGAGTCAAAAAGATTCCCTGGTGCTCCTTCTTTCGCCAGTTGGCGATCCGCTGCTCATCGAGCACGCGAACCTCTGCACTTTCCGAACGCATGCCGCTTCGATAAAGCTCAAGCAGTCCGTTCAGGCTCTCAACCACCTCATACCGGAATTGCAGCCGCATGCTCTGCTCGGGGATCGCCCGCAGAAGCGATTCGAGTACACTCTTCGCTTCGTTGCGCTCATTGTCATCGGAGAAATACGTCATAGTTCCCGCAACGCGGAAGCCGGCAACGTAGCATCCATCGGTACGCACCATCACGTTGTCGAGAAAATCTCGGATCTTCAGCAGTTCGCATACCGCTGGATCTTCGAGAGACTTTTCGTGCTGCGCTCTGGTCAGGGGCATCAGGCAATCTCCATCTCGTCGGGATCGACGAGGAACTCCTTTGTTACCTTTCGATCATGGGCGCACGCGCAATAGCTTCGCGGCAAGGCGTAATACTTCGCGAGGTCCAGCAGGTAGCCGCGTGGCTTGCCATACTTGAACACCACCAAACCCGGCACTCCGAGAACAAGCACGGCGAGCATCAGGAACCAGTTCATGGGAAGAAAGAACATGTAGCGATTGGGGAACAGAAACTGTCCCGTCAGCATGGCGACTGCGCATGCCATCGCCAGAAAAAGCATGTCTTCGATCTCCAACCCAAGCAGAGTGACCTTCGCGTGAAGGTTGCGGGAAACCGGACTCATTCTCAGTGCCATTACGCTACTCCTCCTGTTCCCGCCGAGACAAAGTGCTCCATGAGGCGCATCAGGGCAGATACACAAAGGCAGGCACCGCCGGCCACGAAGTGGCGGATCCAGTCGTCGCCGATGTAGAGCCGTTCGAAGAAGCCTCCTACGCCAAGTACGGCGCGCGCAATCTCGACCCCTCCATACACCGGGAGAATCACGTTGCCCACCCAGTTGGCGAGACAGAGGAGGGCCGCCCAGTATTGCGTTGCGCCCGACTCTTGGCTCGCAAAGACCTCGGCCAGCCGCAGCAGGCCGGAAACCGAAAGCGCGCTCATGGTTCCGGCGATATAGGGCTCGATGTGGTAGCCCCGCGAGTATTTGAAGACGCCGAGCGCAAGGATGAGCACGGCCAGGATCGGCATCACGGCGTTTCCAACCCAGTTGGTCAGGGCGAGCAGTCCGCCATCGAATGAGCCTCCGTTCATGCTTCACCTCGATTTGCCCCTTCGGGTTCGACTCTGGCAGTGCCGCGGGGCACCAGCCTGGATGTGATCCTGCCGCTCCACTTCCAAAGACTCTGGCCAATCTTTGCGATCACGAAGATCTCGCCGAACGCGCAGACTGCCCCTACAGCTATCGCGAGCAGGAGGCGTCCTATTTCGAAATGGACCGCTGCCGCGAGCGCGAGCATGAGGAGCAGTCCCTCGACGATGAACACAACGGGTTTCAGCACCAGATGCCAATTCATTGCAGGAACTCCGGGTCAGTGCAAAGGCCTAAACAGAACTGAGGAAAATGTGGAACAGCATACCACTTTTGAAGCCGCATCGGTTCGGGCGCCAGATCGTAGAACATCGCAACCGCACTTGTCCTCGACCCGAACAGGGACAGCGGGGGTAACAGGGACGAGGCGATTGGGTAGCTGAGGTACGTCGTGAGACACAGGAGAATTGCTCCTCCAATTTTTAGAACGTGTCGCTTCACAAACTTACCCCCGCAAAATGTGTGATCAGCGCCCATAAGCCCGAGACGCTTAGAAATCCGAGGCCGCTCGCTGCCAGTGCGCCCCACGGCCGATGCCGCACGTGATTGAGAATGGCTGCAGAAAGCGCGAGTCCCCCGACGATTGGGCTGATTCGGTTGGCGGCATAGCCGAACATGCTCATCAACATGTCCGTAACCCCATAGGCATCTCCGCTTTGCATCCAGCTTCCGGTCGCGAGGTTGTAAAAGCCCTGAACGCCAAGAAGGAACAGTGCTGCAATGATCGAAGCCAGGGGACTATACCCCTGACTCATGTCGAGTACTGCCTTGAACACGAGCGAAGCTGCCACTACGGGCACCACATGCCCCACGAGAAAATTACTCACGAAGTCGTTCGTCACCCGTTCGATGCCGGCGGTATATTGCGCTCCGGTCGCCCCAGCGATGACAAGCTGCTGGGCTCCGGGCACGGACTCCTGGACAAGCCACTGGCTCACTCCTGGAAGGCTCAGCAGGAAGCAACCCCACAGCAGCCACTTCAAAAAGCCGCCACTGGCCTCAAAGTTCATTCCCCCTTCCGAACGCAATCTCATGCCCGCCATCACGAATGCGCCTAACGACGCTGGAATGGTGAGATCCATGAGGATGCCGAGAATGGCTCTGAAGACCAGTGGCGCATGCATAACCACCTACCCGATTGCCTGGCCTTGCGCGATGAAGTACTCGATAAGCCGTAGAATGCCGGATACGCAGATTAGACCTGCGGCGGTCATCGCCGAAGGGAGCCAACTGCGTCCGCTCCTCCACTGCAGAATGGTTGCGACGACGGCGATGCCGGCGCCCACAGGACAGATCACGTTGCAGAGCCAGTTGACGGCATTGAGGAATGCGCCTTCTGGTTGCGACGCGGTCTGCCCCTGGACGGCCCGTCCTGTCGCCGGCGTGTTGCCGAGGTTTTGAGCCAGGCTGGCGCAGGGCACCAGCACGGCCGCTCCCATTGTTGAAGCGAGCAAGAACGCCTGCACGTGCTTTCGGCAGGCGCGCACTGTCCGCACGAACGAGTGAACCATGACTTGCCTCCGTGACGGGAATCCGTCGCGAAGAAAATCACATGGTTTGTCGATTCGTGCAAACGCGCACAAGGGCGTGCTGGGTCGCCTTATGGGCCGATGCCAAAATAGACAGATGGAGAAGAGAAGAGAATTGCTTCCCTCTATGAGAACAAGCCCCTCATATATAGAAGATGCGCTGCGCGCGGGCGCCCACACGATCTGCGGATCGGGGATCGATGTGTGACAAAAGCCAAGTACTCACATTTTTCTTCATTCCCAAATGCTGTTTCATTGAGGCGATGCCCGACGGTCTTGGCCCGTTGCGTTAGACACACAACGACTGTCAATATGGTGGCATGAGCAGTGTCTTCGAGGGAGCGGGTGGAGTTGACGGTCTGCGCCGACTTGCCGACGCCTGGCATCACCGGGTGATGGCCGACGATGTGGTCGGCCATGCGTTCAGCCATGGTTTCCATCCCCAGCATGTCGAGCGGCTCGCCGCCTATTGGGCCGAGGCACTCGGTGGACCCAGCACGTATTCCGACCGCTATGGTGACGAGACCGCCGTCGTCAGGATGCACAGCGGCAACGGGGAGCATGACGAAATGAATCGCCGCGCGATAGCCTGCTTCGATCAAGCTCTGGCTGATGTCGGACTAGCCGGCGACAGTGCGCTGCGTCTAGTCCTGCACGACTACTTCGCTTGGGCAACTACGACGACGATGTCGCGCTACCACCAATCCGCTGACGACGTACCCGACGGTCTCAATATCCCACACTGGTCATGGGATGGACCCCAGGCGCAAAGCACCACGGCTGATCCGCACGTACACTGAAATGAGACAAAAGCCTCGTACTCGCATTTTTCTTCTTTCTCAACCCGACCCCCTCTGCCGATTCGATGCCGCCTGGCCGACTATTGCAACAAAAGCCTGGCACTCACATTTTTCTTCTTTTCTCATACCTCTCACCATCCCGAAGCCGCCCCTTCCGGCCCGATATTGCAACCAAAGCCAGGTCCGCAGTTTTTCGTCTGTTCCAAAACCCTCCTAATCGCCCCGCAGTCGCGTCATCAGCTCTATGTTGTGCCAAAAGCTTGGTACAGCCATTTTTCTTCATTCCCAGTCCGACTCGCTCTGGCTCTGCCGGGCTAAAGTCCTCCCTAGCTGGCCGGGTCTTGTAACAAAAGCCAGATTAGCGGTTCTGTACCTTTTCTCCATGTTTCCTTCGCTCGGTCAGGGCCATAGGGCCACTCAAGCCAGCACGGTCTGCTCTCAACAAAACCCGCGACGCGGGGTTTTCATTACGCGAGCGAACAATAACGTCTCACCTGGGGTCAGTTGTCTATCTCCGCCGAGTCGAAAGCGAAAGCAAACAAATTGACTGCGACAAGGCCTCCATAACAAGCGTTCGCAGTAGTAAACTGCGCGGATGGGCATGGATCATACTTTCGAGTTTTTTGATCGTGCA
The DNA here is from genome assembly GCA_963798315.1 of uncultured Acidobacteriota bacterium. Classification (GTDB taxonomy): domain Bacteria; phylum Acidobacteriota; class Terriglobia; order Terriglobales; family Acidobacteriaceae; genus Telmatobacter. The sequence goes on from CAWCTA010000006.1 coordinate 52,161, forward strand.
GCTGTTGATCATCTTTGGAATATCTCCTGGAAGACTCTGCTCAAACGGAACCCTCAGAACGCCTGGTTGCAGTCCACAGAACCCATGGAGGAGGGTTCCTACGACTACAAGAGCCTTCGAGAGCTTTTGGCATTTGGCATCCAGCGATCCCCAGAGCGGATCGAGACGATTCTTGAAACTAAGAAGGTGTCAGAGACGATGAGAAGTTGTAACCTGCAATTCTTTACAATGTCCGAGTTGATGACCAACGCACTACCTCACTCAGAGAAATTCATCGAATGGGTTGAGATCCATGATGTAATTCCTCTGATGTCGATCGCCTGGGGCGCTTTCCTTTCGGGCCGGATCTCCCCGCCAATTTTGTGGTCCGTGTTCAAGCTCAACAGCGTAACGCCTGCGGACTTTGCAGACGACTCTCAAGAGGCACCAGAGTGGGTTAGAGCTCTGCTGCCCTGGCATCGATTGTGGGAACCAATTTACTCGTGGCAGGGCAAAGATCCGTTCAGGCATGAAGAATGGACTAATTGCTTGGGACTGGCTGACACAAGGCGCTTCATCTCATTTGTGCGAAGAGCAAATAAGGAGAACTGGGCAGCAGAGTCCCTGAATGCAGGGTCGAAGGATGCCGTCCCGGTGCGATTCAGGGATGATCTAGATTGCGTTCGGCTTTCCAAGTGCATGCGAAAAGTAGGACGAATGAAGAAGCCATGTGTCCATCGGATGTGGCGATAGCTCATTGCGCTGCGAAACACCTTAAACAATGGAAAGCGAAGAATGCTTCATTGTTTGTTGGAGCGGCGTCTCTTTGAGGAACCTAATTGCGCTTGCGGTCGTGTGAGCCAATCGAAGACCGTAGTGAGCGTCTTTAGGGGCTCGTCACGCGAGTATTCGCATTCTGTATCGTTCTTTAAGCGACCCGCCCCTGGCGGAATCCAATAGCTTCCGTAGAAGTCTGATCCCACGATTGTCAGATGCTCCCCGGTATGGAAACCCGCCGTGGCTTGGGCCATCGCTTGGACGACTTCGTCTGCCTTCGAAAAACAGTCGCGAATCTTGGCCGCCTCTTTCTCGTGATCCTCGTAAACGCCTCCCCGCCCAAGGTGAAGGAACATTCGCAGGGGACCATGCACAAGGTAGTACTGAATCGCATAAGAGTTAATGCCGTGTCCTGAGTGGGACAGAAGCGCGTAATCACGAATCTGCCTTCTTTGGCTTTGATTCACATAGCGATCAAGCTCGTAGGGCCAAATTCGGATTGGCCGGGTGGAGAATACCCACCGGTCGCGCTCCTGTAGCTTCACCGCCAGGTCTTCGGGAAGCGTAGGGAAAGCCAGTCCGGCACTGCTGAAGAGATCCCTCGCCTTATTGATGTCGGTCATCGATTCCACTTACCATCGTTTCGAGGTCTTGAGTGAGGAAGACAACGATTGTGATAGGTTATCTGATGGCCTCAGTACCCAATTTTACATTTTGAGCTAGATATTTTTGAAGGCCGCCACCGCCGTTGATGAAGGCGAGGAAGTCAGTGACGGCCCGGTCGAGGTAACCTTCGAAATCCGGGATTTTATCCTCGGGAAAGGGTTGCGCAAAATTGAGGTGGTTTTTGCCGAGGACACTTCCACTGGCGAGGGCCCACAGGTCGATGGCGAGGTCTCTGCGTGCTCGGTATAAGAAGACGAACGCGGCAAGCGGTCTGTTTTCATCTACGCGAGAAAGTCTTAAGCAAAAGTAGATCCCGCCGAACCCCTTCAGTTCGACCTGCTCGCCAATGTGATGATTATTCCCATTCGGTTCGAAATATTCCTTTAGGTCGCTGACGGTCCAGTGTTTGCCACACGCTTGGTTTAGTTCATCGAGCCGCTTGCTCGCAGCGGTCCTACATTTGTGCTGAACGAGACGGCGAAACTCTGTCATCGCATCGTCAGCTTCGAGGTAGGTTTTGACCCCCGTTACAAAGAATTGCTTTTCGCCATCCAAGATTTCGCTGTTCATAATTCACGTCTCCACTCGTGCAGGTAATTGACGGTAGCCATCGCCCGAAAGCGCCTTGGCCTGCATGAGAAACTCAATAAGTTTTGCTCCACAGCTCCGCAAAAGATCAGGATTGCCGCCGCTCGTAGCAATTCTGATTCTTTCACTCGGTTGGCATATTGTCTTAACCGCTGGCATAGCGCTTCCCAACCCGTGAAGGTAAACCCAAATAGTTCAAGACTCGGCTCGGGCGCTTCTGTCCCTAGCAAAACTAGAAGTGGGTGCTCTATATGATGATCGGCAAGCTTATGGGCGTATCGATCCAACTGCGACGGCAATTCGCTACCCGTATTCCGTACCTTTACTTCGATAAGCAGTAGGCCCTGTTTGCCAATCGGCACCTCGATGTCGGTTCTGCCGTGTTGGCTCCTCACTTCCCGGCGAACAGTTCCCGCCGGCCCAAGCAATTCTCCCGTGACCTCATCGCTGAGGGCAAACAACGGTAGAATCTCTGCGGCGCCTGACATTCCCTGAAGAATCCAGGCAAGCCAGTCACTATAGGATTCTTCTCGGTCCGCAGACAGCCAGCGATGCTTTCCCAAGTTGAGCTTTAGTGGCTCACCCAGCGGCGCGAGTTCTGCGTTTGAATCGGCAAGGGCTTTATCCAAATGCTCAAGGGCGTAGTCATCCAAAACCTTCGCGCTTCGAACCAGAAGACGGACCGGATCCCATGACGGGGATTTGGGCGTTGCGCTCACGTGAAGCTCGCTCCAAGCCCGGAGGGCTTTTGTGAGGCGCGCGTAACTGAGAGAGGTCTTCACGTCGTATCTCCTCGACCATGGCAAGCAGAGTATCCACCCGCCAAACTGCGAGATGTCCTACATTGCTCAAACTACGCGGGATTCACCCGGAATTTCCATTTTTCCTTGCCCACTAGAAAATATGGCCCTGAGTGCCCGGCTCGCCACCTTTTTCGGCGGGGAGCGCACCCTATCCTGGTCCAAGTATTGGGTGGGCTCCCATGGAGCCCCAAATCAATCCCGACAAACGCCGCAGGCAACGGCGATTCCACGGGACTGGTCTCTCACGAGATTCCAGTCGAGATGACTTACGGGTACCGACCGCTTACCGACGGATGTGCTGTCCGGCCACTGACTGCGAAGTTGGCTTGAATAAGGTCCAAGCAAAGCCCTTGTTCGCTGACGATATCTGGGCGCTTGTGAACGCAGAGCCAACTGCTAGGCATCACTTTTGACCAGGCCGGTTAGGCCAGCCACGAAGAAGATCGAAAGTACCCAACCTAAGGCGGTCTGCAGCCAGAACCACCAGCGGAGGCCTCGGTCCATTCGTGGCCGCACGTTATCCGCTGGGGTGTTGGCGGACCATACCGACGACACGCCCAAGCTGAGCGCAGGAATTGAGTGCTCCACTGAGTAGATTGCCGAACTGAATCTCTGGTACTGCGGAGGCGCCTCCCCATGAACGACGAAATATTTGTACGCATCATTGTCGGTAGGAACGATAAGACCGTGCGCGTACCCGCTCCAACTGAGGATGAATCCCAGCATCCAGATCACGGCCAGACACCAACCGGCCCTGCCAAGTCGGTATCCATAACCAATCGTCAATTTGAGCAGGAAGCCGAGGATTTGAGAGCGACCACGATATCGCCTCTCCTCCATTTCATATCGAACTCGTCGTGCGATCGCAGGTTCGCCGAGTTCAGAATAGAGCGTAGCAAGCTGTTGATACGGCCGCGATGAGTCTGAAGTGTCCAGTCGCAGCCATTTCAACCTCATCTCGACGTCGTTCGGTCGATTCACGAACTGCTCATATCTCAGGCCTTCAATATGCAGGTGTCCCGACCGGGGCCAACTCTCCTCGGTGTCCTCGATCGATCCGACTGTCGCGTCCCTAAGATCAAGATCCGTCTCACCTGGGTTGGTTATATCAATCCAGCGGAGCGGTCCTTTGATTGAAGCTCGGCGCAGGTCCATCTTCGTAAACTTCCCGGCTTGGCACTGGACGCCCCCATCTACCGCAAAGCCCCAGAGATGGAGGCTGCCAGTACACGTGAACTGTCCGGCGAAGAATGCGCTACCGCCTACTCGTGCGCCTTCGGCATTCAATGCCTTGCCATCTGGATTGAAGAAGGTGCCATGGCTACAGTCGAAGGCGGTTCCTATACTTGCGTTCTGGAATCGGACTTCGCCTTTTGCCGTGAAACCATTTCTCAAGGTCACGCCACCGTTCGTGGTGAGCCTGTCCGCCGTTATTGCAGGGCCGGTGAGGTTCTCAAACGAACCGCCATCACATTCCAAGTTGCTCCCAATTTGGGCTCCGGCGAACCGAACCTCCCCGTAGAACTGGCTCTGCATCCCTATTTCGGCGCGCGAAATGAAGACGCTACCCTCGACACGCATCCTGTCACACCCTAAAGCCATTCCTTCAGGGTTCCTGAAGATGCCGCCCGTAGTATTGAAGCCTCCTCCAACCTTCGCATCTCGAAACACTACTTCACTCGTGGACTCGAATCCATTGTTCAAGAGAACGTTATTTTTCGCTTCTAAACCGTCGGCCAGGACTCGCGAAACGTGGCTTCCTGAGAGGATCAACGAAGAGAGACGTGCATTCTTGAACGAGATAGTGTCTGTAATGAAGCAGCTTTGCAGAGTGAGCGGAAACGGTGTCAACGAGTACTGCATATCGAGCTCACCAACAATCATGGCGGCGAAGATCTGAATCCCGCTGCGTGGAACTAGTTCCGTTGTTCCACCATCGAGGCATAGCCAGCGCACAATATCGGCCCGGATCACTCTTTTTGACCAATCGGTGTTGAGCTTGAAGGGGTCCAGGGAGTCGGCATATTCCGAGATTGGGCCGCACGCGGCGACTTCCCCGACCGCGGCGGCCCTGATCGCCAGTGTTTCCGCGCTTGTTAGGTTCTGAAAACGAGATCTGGCCAGAGATATCAAATCTTGCGCCACTTGGGCCCCCATGATAATGGAAATACATCATTCTGCCATCGGCTAAATCCGACCTCGGGACTGCCCCGGAACGAGCGGGGATTCTTCATCAGTCTAGCCGGTTTGGCTTTTGTCCAATCCTTCAGTTTTGCGCCCACAACGAAATTGCGTCATATCCATCGGCGGCAATTGAGGGATTGGTCCCGGCAAACGCGCATCGCTCCAACGATACCCAAAGGGTTTCCCGCCCATCGATGCGACGGCTCCTTCCGACTCCTGGGACCTCGTTCCACTTTGATAGTCCTACTTTCGCGCGACCGGGACAGAATGTTTGCACAAAAGCCTCGTACGCAGTTTTTACTTCTTTTCCAAATCGCCGGTGACTGGACGCTGCACAGCCACCCTGCAACTTAATGTGACAAAAGCCTGGTATCCCCATTTTTCTTTTTCCCCAACTGTATCTCAATGCACTCCCGGCTTAAGCCACCCGAACCGTCCGGTTTCCACGACGGAAGCCTCGTTCGCGGTTCTGTTCTTTCCCAAAATGCTGGGCGTTTGCGGAGACTCTCAGCGAGTCTTACAACGACTTGTGACAAAAGCCTGGTAATCGCCTTCTTCTTCTTTTCCAACCTGTCCCTCTGGCGCTGCCGGACCACCCGTCCTGCGCTTACGCGGAGCGGCAACACGAAGAAAAGCGCCTCTGAATTCGAAGACGCTTTCGTCGTTAGCTCCTTGGAGGTAGTCACTGGTGCACAGCATTCGCAGATTGGCTGAGGCCGCTCCCCTCGTGCGGAACTTGAATCGTTTTCTCTGTTTCTGAAGTCCTCGCTCCGGCAGACTTCTCGAACACAATGTAGATCTCCGTGCCTGCAGGAACGCTGACGACTATATGCTCCATGGTGAGCATCTGCATGATCTGTTCGTCGCCGGCGTTTCCGATGTTGTTAGCAACCTGCATTCTCAGCAGATCGTCTTTGCTAAAGGCGCTGTTGGTGCTCGGTACCCCGACCATCATGGCCGCCGTCTCGCCGATTCCAGAGAGCGACCGGACGAGCATACTTTTGCCCCTCTGCCTTCCGGTGACCTGTCCCTTAATCGCCTGGAGATTCATGTCGGCACCGACAGCATCAATTGGAACGCTAGACCCATCAGGAAACTCGATGGACGAAAAGGTGATGTTCATTAGACCCGAGGGGTCAGCCTGGGTGACCTTCCCGACTACGCGCGTACCAGCAGGAATAATCACTGCGCGGTCGCGCTCATAGTTGTACTCGACGACAGCGACGACGGGAGCGTGCACGGCGGTTGAGGCCATAGCTTCCAGTCGCGCCGCCACATGGTAGCCAGGCGCAAGACCGAGATTATTCGCCCCCACTGTCTGGTTTTCCGATCCGGAATGGGCAATGGGCTGCTCATGCGCAGTGAAGACAAGGGAAGGCTGGCTGAGCGCGTCCTCAGCTTTTTTCTCCGCCTGCTGATTCTGTGCGCTTTCACTTCCGTAGGGCGGAGGTGTCCACTTTCCCTGTGCATTCGGACCTGTGTTGGGTTCCTCAAACTTGCCAATCTCGCCGAGACTCTTCGGTGACTGCGCAGATCTTGCCAAAGATTGGGATTGTGCGAGGTGCGGCGATTTCGTCCGTTCAATATCGGACGCATTCACAACGCCGGATTCAGATGCGCCGTTGGGCGCAGGTTTTACTTTGTTGTTCGGAACAAGGTCTTCGGCAGTTGTTCCTGTAGGCGCCTGGCCGAGATTCGGCTTCCCAGCCTCTTCCATTGTTCTCTTTCGGTTTTTGCCCGTGGTTGATAGAAACGCGACCATTGCGATCGCGAGCACTGCCAGTGTCCCGGCGACAATCAGCATCATCGCCAGGTGCCCGCCGCTTGGACCGCGCCTGTTTTTGAGCACAAAAGGGCGTCTTGAGATGCGCCCCGGCGAGATTCCTTCAGTTCCTTCCGCGGCAGCGTCGATAGCCCCGATTTTCTCTGGCTGATCTGTACTCTGGACTGCTTCTGTTGAAGCCATACTCCACCTCACCCTTGTTGAAGTCCTCGTGATCTCACTCTCCGGGCGCAACGAACGGCAATTGCAGTAACAGCGGATGATCCACTGCGCTTGCTGTTGCGATTTCCAATACGAGCCGGTCGGCACTCTGCTTGAAGCCGGGGCGGGAGAATTCGACAGCGCCATCCGCCCGCTGCCCCGGAGCTAGCCGCCGTGCATTCAGCCGGAACTCTGCAACAGGCACTTGATCGGCCAAGGTCTGCTTCTGCTTTTTCTTCTTCCCCGCATCGCGATCGGGGCTTCGCAACTGCACCTGCGGAGGCAGCACTTCTATCCAGTGACCGCTCGTGTTCACGACGGAATACGCGACGAGCATTCTTTGCTCCGCGGTCCTGCACAGTGCCGAGAGCAACCAGAATCGGCTCGGTCGATTGCTGCGCCCCTACTATTGTCTGGCTTGCTTCTCCATCCCATTTACCCACTGCGGACTCGCAAGGTCTTCCTCTTCTCGCAATGCCACGTCGATGGGCTTCGCTTGCGCGGGTGGATCCGAGGATACGGCCGGATTTCCGACGAGCGCATCTGTTGAGCCGATTAGAAAGCTCTGCCTCGGTTCGTAATTCACCACGAAATCCACCGGAGCCGTGGAAGCCTGGCCGTTGGACAGCAATCGGATGCTGATTTCCTGACCCGACTTGAGAGCGATGATTAGATTGCTGACGGCGGCTTCTGCCGAAGTAGGCTTGATAAAGACCAGCCGCGGATCGTCGGTGGAGTGTTCCACCTTGAACAGGGTCGGCGCTCCCACCGCAACCGACGTCACGGGCTCAGGCAGTCGAATCGTCGTGGTAAACAGCGGCCGGAGGTGAATGTCGCTAACTGTGCTACCCGTGATTGGAAGATCAAGAACTGTTGGGTCCACTTGCTGGCTGGAGACGTTTTGGATGTTCGCTTGCTGGGCGAGGACGTCGCCTGCTCCCAATGCAATCGCAATAATGATCGCAGCGATCAGTCGAAAGTGGTTCACGTCAGTTTCCTCCTGCCGCCGAAGCGCTTTCGCGGCCAGATTCCTCGGATACTTCGCGGCGGTAGCGCGCGCGGACTGCTTCCACGTAGGCCAGGACATCGGGGTTGCGGTAGGCCAGACCCTTTCGGAAAATGTGGCTCGGACCGCAGTAGTAGGCCGCAACGGCAAGCCGCATATCGCCATGAAATGCGGTCAACAGCTCCGACAGATACTGAATGCCTCCTCCGAGATTCTCGATTACGGAGAACCGATTCCCGACGCCGTACATCGCCGCTGTCGCTGGCATCAGTTGCATGAGGCCCTCGGCATTCTTCTTTGAAATCGCCAGGGGATTCCAGGCCGATTCCTGCGCGATGATGGCGTGAACGAGTGCGCGCGGCACGCCGTAGTGGTCCGCGTAGGCATCGGCGTAATAGACGGTCTCTGGGGTCTGCGCGTGTGCGCCAGGGCATTCGACCGACAATACAAACATGGCGGACGCTACGAACATGAGAATGAGCTTCTTCACTATTGGGTTTCCCTTCCGGCAACAACCACCTCAGATTCACGGACATCCTCCTTCGCGATCTGTTCAGCGTGCTTCCCAGCCATGCGGACGATCGACTCAAACGCCTCTTTCATCAGAAGGCGCTTGCGGTCGCCCTTCCGTCTTTGCGATCAGCGGCAAAATGATTTCCTTGTGCTGGGGAAGTATCCGGTCGATTCGCAAGAGTTCCATGGCCATCGCGACGTCGTTCATCTCCGAGATCGAAGGCGGTTTCTCCAGGGTGTACGCGCGAAGACTCTTGGCTAATCCCGCGATGAATCGGTGCGTCGCCACGCTCGCCTTCGGGGTGCGCTCTGCCACAATGGCCGCCTCGCGTTCGGCGTTCGGGTGTTCAACCACAAGGTAGAAACTGCGCCGGCGAAGAGGATCGCCCAGCCGGCGCTCCTGGTTGGAAGTGAGGAAGACATGCGGAATAGAGGTAGCGCGCACGGTGCCGAGCTTCGGAATCGATAACGTCCACACGGAGAGCAGCTCCAGCAGCATCGCTTCGAAGGCATAGTCAACTTTGTCGATTTCGTCGATAAGAAGAACGCAGCGCTTCTCCTGCTCGATCGCTTCGAGCAGGGGACCAGCCATGAAGAATGACCTGCCGGTGATCTCGCGCTTGATCTGCGCCCAGTCCGGCGCCTGGCCGCTCCTGCTCATGAGGAGCACGTAGAGTTCCTGGAGCCCTCGATCATATTGTCCGATGGCCTTTTCTTCGTTAATGCCCTGATAGCACTGCAGGCGAAGGAGGGACACGCCATAGGCACGCGCGACAGATTGAGCGAGTTCCGTTTTGCCCGCGCCAGCCGGTCCCTCGAGCAGAACCGGGCGATTGATCCGGCCCGCTAGGTAAACCGCGGTCGCCGTCTTGATGTCCGTAAAGTAGCCGGCGCTCTCCAGCGCGGCGAGGGTCTCTGATGGTGACGCAAACATCCGGTCCGCACTCCCGAATAGGTCTGACGTGGGGAGAGCGTAGGATGCATTTGGAATTCGGTCAAACGGGCGTCAGCGACGTGACGGCCACTCAGTGAACTGGATAGACTTGGTTGTCTGGACCCATCCACCCCTTTTCCGTCCATTGAAACGCATAGTTCCTTGATAGCCTATTGATCGTGCCTTCTGGAGAATTGCCGAGACTGGACTACTGTCTTATCTTCGCGCTTGATAGTACAGCGTGTAGATCGTGGACACCATTGGATTCTTGCATTTGCCCATTCGTTTTCTTGAGATTGAGCAAATCGCTGATGTGCGGTTTCGCGTGAGTGTTTTTCCAAACCGCAATCGCATCTTCTTCAGTTGGTGGTGGCGGCGTCCGCTTGCATCCCGTCAACTGCCTAGTTGAAAAGCCGAATGCTGCGAGCAGTATCAGCAAGAAAATGAGTCTCTTCATTGCGGGGGAGGTCCTTTGCGAGATTTCATCCTTTCGAGCATCGGTTTCATCTGTTCCAGCGTGCTTTCGAAAGCGTCTCGCGCCTCGGCCATCCCTCGTTCCGGTCCGTAGCGGATGACCAGGTGCACGATCAGAGCGCGAGCCAGGGCAAGATCCGTCAACAGAGGCAGAAAGGGTTCAGGCGCCGATTTTTCGAGCTCCTGAACGAAGGCAAGTATCTTCTCCGTATATTCGTCGCTGCGCGCCTTTCCCAGCTCGGTGATCCAATCGGATTCCATGTCGAACTCGTTATCCATCACCGTCGCCTCACAGCGCTTTAGCTGATCCCTTTGTACCACCGTTCCCCGCAGGCTCAACAATGAAACCCCGGTGGGACTGGGCCAGCAGATCCCGCGCGCCGTCGCAAGATCAACCCTTCGTATATCCACGTGTCTCGACAGAACAGATCGATCAGTTGCGATCCTCGCGTGTCCCTGCATTGCAGGCACTTGTCCCTCGCGCCAGCCCCACGGGGAGGTAACAGTCAGCAGCCATTTGACTGAAAACCAAATTCGACACAAGATCTCCACACTTCGCCGGGCCGTACCGGCCCGGATACCACAGGTGCTGGGAGGAAATGAGGTTATGGGATCCGCTCTAACCATGCGAGAAGTCGAGGCGGTCGAACTTGAAACTGAAGTGATAAACTCGGCTGAGTTGGCGAAACGGCTTGGTGTGCCCGAAAGCTGGGTACGGTCCCGAAGCAACCCCAAGAGAACGAGCGATCCCATTCCACATTACAAGTTGGGACGCTACATCAATTTCCCATGGGGAAGCAGTGTGCTTCGGGAATGGCTCGATCGCCAGCTGGTGGGCGCGAACAGAAACCGGTCAGGAAGGAGACCTGAATGACCAAATCTGTTCGTTATCAAAAAGGGCAACTGTATCCAGAACATAGTGCGTGGTTCGTGCGTTACCGCGAGCGACGCCGGCAGCAAGATGGTTCGATCAAAAACGAGCGGCGAAGTAAACGCCTGGGCAGTATGCAGGATTACCCGACGAAATCGGAGATTGAACCGGTGCGAATTGCCTTCATGCAGAAGGTGAATTCGGGCCAGGTCATCGCCGACGAGTGCATGACGCTGTTGGAGTTTGTCGAGGCCGTTTACCTGCCGTGGGCGCAGACGGAACTGCGAGCCAGCACGCACAAGGGATACCGGGAGATCTGGGAGAATCACATGTCGGGCCGCGTCGGTGAAATTCGTGTGCGCGAGTTCAGAACCGTGCACGCCAGCAGGATGCTTCGTGCGATTGCTGGCGAACACAATCTGAGGAAGAGTTCGCTGCAGCACATTAAGTCGGTGCTGAGCGGAATCTTCACGCACGCGAAGAATGAAGGCGCGTTCGACGGAGCCAATCCGGTACAGGGCGCACTGATCCCCAACAGCGCACGCGAGTCGGTGGAAACGTACGCCTACAACCTGGCGCAGATTCTTCGGATTCTCAACGTCCTGCCATTGCTTCCCCAAGCAGTCGTCGCTACCGCATCCCTGGCCGGGCTGCGCGAGGGCGAGCTGCGAGGGCTGGAATGGCCGGACTATACGGTGGAGCAGCTGTCGGTGAATCGCTCGGCGTGGAGGGAGTTTGTCAACAAGCCCAAGACCCGCGCGAGCCGTCAGCCGGTTCCGGTGATCCCCAAGCTGGCGACGATCCTCGATGCGTATTGCGCGTCCATGCACCACCCCACCGCCGGGGTCATGTTCCACCATGGCAACGGCGAAAGGATGGACATGGACAAGCTGGCGCAACGGGTGATTCGTCCCGCGGTCGAGGCCATCGGGCTCCAGTGGTACGGCTGGCACGGGTTCCGTCGCGGGATTGCGTCCAACCTGTACGCGCTGGGGGCCAATGAAAAGACCGTGCAGAGGATTCTGCGCCATGCGCATCCACACGTCACTAAAGAGCGTTACATCAAGACCTTCGATCCCGCTGTGGTCGAGGCGATGGAGCGCCTGCAGGCCACGGTGGAGCTTTTGGAAGGGTGTCCAGCAACTGGCCAGCAGGTACCGAACCAGGTACGTGCTAAACTGTTGAATAACCGAGCCGGAGAGATGGCCGAGTGGCTGAAGGCGGCGGTTTGCTAAACCGTTGTAGGGTCAAAAGCTCTACCGGGGGTTCGAATCCCCCTCTCTCCGCCAGAAGTATTTAGAATCATTAACTTTAATAACCAACTTACGGGTTCGCCAGAGTCGTCAGATTCGCCCACGCCACTTTTTTCACGGTTTAACCCTGCGAAATCAGACCCGCCCTGCTAAAGCTTCCACCGGCCGGTCAGGAATGATCCACGAATTGCTTAATAGCCTCGCGTCACCTTTTGTTGAAACGGTTATCGTGTTTTGCTTCTGCCCTCAATGGGCATGAAGCGATTGTACGGGCAGTTGGGTGGGTAGGGTATCGCTCCTCGCTGGTCAGACGCCGCATCCAGTAGTGCGCTCTCATTGAAGATCCGATGCACGCGCAGTTACGCTGTCGCTTCAGCACGGCCGCGCTTTCGCAACTCTTCGCGGATTGCCTCAAGACTACCGTCCTCACTGGCGTGAACCGCCCACGTATAAGCACCACCCGCGATGTGATGGTTTCAATCACATCGTGGCTCTTCTGGCTATTGAGAAGCAGATATATGAATTGGGCAACTGCAGGACCATCGACCTCAATCGTGGGCTGGTTGTCCGGGTCATGACCAGGTTCTTCTGAAGCGATTGTTCCAACCTCGCCTCCAAACCGACACTTAGTTCTTCTCTTTGGCGAAGACCGTTGCAATTGCATCGAGGACAGCTGTGTACCCGGTGCACGATTGGGCCCGACAAGGCATCGGCGACAGTCTTGTCGATCTCCAGTTCCTCACTCGCGATGTCCAGTTCGATCTCCTTGCTCAATTTGATGCGACACCTTCCCGGGCCACACCTGGCAGTTGCTGGAATAGCCGCCGGGGCGGCTGCATGCGCAGACTCGTTACGCTGTTCCGCATCCGATTCCATCCGCAGCGTATCTTCCTGCGCCCTTTGCAAAGCTCTCTCAACTCCCGGCAAGGGGTTCGAGAGTCAGGATTCAGGCCCCGATATTCGATGACGAAAGCGTTCGATGTAGTTCTTGAGACCGCACCCCATGGAATGGGCCATGACTCATCGTAAGTGCAACTCGCATGTTGTTTCCGTAAGTGAAGGGCACCACTTAGAGGCAGGCGTTCCTGGCGAAGATCAGGCGGCCACACGGAAAACTGCGCGTTGACGTCGACCGGAAGTAGCTGTACGATGAATCACTCTGGTGGTACTGCGAATTGAGATAGTTAGGCACTGGGTCAGCTGATTTGAAACCTGCAGTAAAAGACTGAATGTGGGATCCGGTTCTTCAGGGAGCGAGAGATTTTTTTGGTTCTCCCGGGCGTTCGCGTGCGAGCCATGGCTTGAGGGCGCCAGGCGCCTGCATCGATCACTTGCGAGGTGATACGTGGCGACAGCGGGGCAGATGGGGCGATTGATTGCCATCGATACTCCACTTGGAACGGATCAGCTTTTGCTGCTCCGCTACAGTGGCTCCGAGAGTATCTCTGCGCCGTTTTCCTTTGAATTGGAGCTGCTCTCGCAGCAAGCTGTCAGTTTCGAAGATATAGTCGGCAAGCCCGTGACCATTACCGTTGCGCTGGGAGACGGTGAACGGTTTATCAATGGTGTGGTCAGCCGTTTCGGACAGACCGGAGGGGAATTCAATTTTCGCCACTACTCCGCACAGGTGGTGCCTTGGTTCTGGCTACTCACGCGACGAGCCGATTGCCGGATTTTCCAGAACAAATCGACTCCGGAAATCATAGAAGACGTCTTCAAGAGTCTAGGCTTTACCGATTACGAGTTGAGCCTGACCAAGACCTATGCGAAGCGGGCGTACTGCGTCCAGTACCGTGAGACCGATTTCAATTTCGTGTCCCGCCTCATGGAGTATCACGGAATCTACTACTTCTTCCGGCATGATGCGCAGAAACACGTGATGGTGTTGGCCGACTCACCTTCCGCGGTGCAGCCCTGCCCGGTGCAGCACAAGGCGGAATACAAGGGCGTCGAGAACACACACCCTGACGACATGGATGTCGTGCGAACCTGGCTCTCCGAACAGGAACTGCGATCCGGTTCATGGGCACTGACCGATTTCAACTTTGAGACGCCCTTGACGACAGTGACTGCCTCCGTCGACAGCCTCGTCAAAACCTGGAAGAAGGAGTTGCAAGTCTACGATTATCCCGCGGGTTGCGACTCCAAAGGCGATACTGAGGCCATCGCCCGGGTGCGAATGGAAGCCGAGGAATCGTGGCAACAAGTGGCGCGTGCAAACACCACCTGCCGCGCCTTTTTGCCCGGTTTTAAGTTCGAACTTGTTGAGCATCCGGATCAATCCCAGGATCGCGAGTGGCTGATTACACAAGTCGACCACGATGCGACGGCCAGCGGTTACCGCGCAGGCCAGACCGACGAACCGTCGCGGTACAACAATCGGATCGTCTGTATTCCTGCCGACGTTCCATTCCATCCGCCGCGCGTGGCGCGCCGGCCGTTCGTGCAAGGTCCGCAGACGGCGCTCGTGGTTGGCCCCAAGGGGGACGAGATTTACCCCGACAAGTTCGGGCGAGTGAAGGTGCAGTTTCACTGGGACCGCGCCGGCAAGTACGACGAAGACAGCTCCTGCTGGATCCGGGTGTCGCAGGCATGGGCCGGGAAGGGTTGGGGCGCCGTATCGCTGCCGCGCATAGGACAGGAAGTCATTGTTGACTTCCTGGAAGGCGATCCCGACCAGCCGATCATCACCGGCCGGGTTTACAACGGCGAAGAGATGCCCCCGTATGCATTGCCCGACCAGATGACCAAGACGGTGTTGAAAACCAACAGCAGCAAAGGGGGCGAGGGATTCAACGAGTTTCGCTTCGAAGACAAAAAGGGCGAAGAACAGATCTTCATACACGCGGAAAAAAATCTGGATATCCGCGTGAAGAACAACGAATACGAAACCGTAACCAAAGATCTTCACCTCATTGTCGAGCAGGACAAGTTCGAACATACTAAGAACGATCACCACGAGACCACCGACCGAGATTACGCCCAGGCGGTTGGCCGCGATCACCACCTGAAAGTGAGCGGCAAGCAAGCCATGGAAGTGACCGGGAGCCGGTCCCTCAAGGTGACCGGCGATGTGGCTGAGCAGTTTGGGCAGAACTTCTCCAGCCAGGTGTCGATGGCGGCGTATCTCAAAGCCGGCATGACCATTGTGTTGGAAGCCCCCACCGGAATTACCCTCAAGTGCGGCGGAAACTCGGTGGTGCTTGATCCCTCTGGTGTGACGATCACGGCCAGCGGTCTGGTCACGATCCAGGGATCGATGGTGATGATCAATTCAGGTCCCGGGTCGCCGCCCGCCCAGGGGCAGGCTGGTTCGCTCGTTCCTCCCATGACACCCAAGGCTGCCGACGAAGCCGACAAGGCCGATCCGGGCGAGATGGATAAGATCAAGCAGCAGCAGATTCAGGAAGGGAAGGGAAAGTACGGCCTGGTTCCACTCACCCCACATAAGCCTCCGGCACCCGGCCAATCCGGCCAACAAGGCGCTGAAGAAAAAACGCACTGGATCGAGATCAAGTTGGTCGATGAACAGGCCAAGCCCATTCCTGGGGAGCAGTACCGCATCACTTTGCCTGACGGACAAGTGGTTGCCGAGGGAACATTGGACGAAAAAGGCTTCGCTCGCGTAGAGGGCTTCGACCCAGGCATGTGCAAGGTAACATTCCCTAACCTTGACAGTTCAGCCTGGCGAAAGAAGTGAACGGCTGCTTCCCGCCGATTCTGGCGGTAGATTTCGTGGGGCGATTCGGCGCGAAAATGACAAGAGGTGCGATTGCCCGAATTGGTATCAGTATTATAGTGACCTGGATTGCAGGGCAGTATGACGTTTGTAGCGCAACTCAAGGCAATCCGGCGGGTGAAAGCAATGCATCAGGTCAGCTAGAGGTTCACGCAAAGATGGGCGCAGCGCAGGTACATTACGCGAATCATGTGACGGCCGGCAAAGAACTCGAATCCTATGTCTTTGGTGGTAAGTACGGATCTTTACAGTTGCCAACCAACCTGAATCCAGTTGATGCGGAAGGTTTCGTCCGGCGCCGGCTGGATCGCACGAAATCGGTGGATGCCTTTCGCCGCACTCGACGCCTGGTGGACTATTACGAGTTGCAATCGGTGCGGGATCATTTTGAAAGGATGCTTACCGGGAGGGAACAAAACGCACGAGAGGTAGGTCAATCTCTCCAATCCATGATTATCCTGACCGAACTGGGGGATGACAGGCAGAATGACAACATCAGTAACTATTTTCGGCATCTTGCGCAGACCCCATCGGCTTCCGAGGACTACCCCGAATTCGTTCAGGCGCTCGAGGCGGTAGGAACGGACGATGATGCCGGGTTTCTGACGTCCCAGATTACGGCCACGCAGAAAAATCTTGAAGCACGAATCCTTGCAGATCCTGAGGCCTCGGACGAGTATCACCGGCTCAATGACCTGCTAAACGACGACATACCTCGCGCCATGGCTGATCGCCAACTTCGGGAGCGAATCCTTAAGATTCGTGAGCCTAATGCGCGGATTGAGGAACTGTGTCGCATTTACCTCGGCTGGGGGGAGAATGACAATGTCGAGCTAACCTGGTGGTCGGCACGATGGATTCGACGCGAGTCTCGCGCTGGCCAAGTCCAAATCGCATTCATGTCCCTGCGCAAGGTGGAAAGTGAGATCGACGAGTCCGATCTTCCCGGAGCAGAGAAAGACCCTTACGCCCTTCGCGCTGCGCGCGCTATTCGCTTTTTGGGTGGGGAACTTACTCCGAAAGAGACAAGGGTCATCCAAGCCGGCTCGGGCCAGATCGATGTGTTGGATAGGTAAAACACAAAACGTGGAGCGCAGCCGATGGGCGAATGGTTGACAGCAACAGATGGGGATACGTTCTGTGAAATTGCCTCGGAGCGAGGCCTTGCCGACTGCAATGTCCTTCGTGGGCATGCAGCGAATGCGAAGATCAAGGATTCGGAGCTTAAGACGGGCGATTTAGTCTATGTCCCCGACTTAGCGGAGAGACAGGATTCGGTACCCTCGGACGCGGCCCATGTCTTCGTGCGAAAACCTCCCATACTTGCAGCGATTCGCTTCGTCCACGGTGATGGAGGGACCGCGATTCCTGATGATATCGAGTCAAATTTCCTGGACATCAGCAACTACAGAACCGATCGAGCTGGTGCAGCTGGCACCGATGCCCTGGCGGGTCCGGATCATTGGCAATTTGACAGGAATTCCGACATGGACCCCGATGTGTTCAAGGTAGAGGTCCTGGATACTCGTACCGGAAACGCCACGCTGGATGTGACTCTTCAGGCGATGCATCCGATATATTTCGACGGCATCGCGATTGGGACGGATCTGAATTGGTCCAGCCCGGCGGAGCGCGACAGACGCAAGCTG
The DNA here is from genome assembly GCA_963798315.1 of uncultured Acidobacteriota bacterium. Lineage (GTDB taxonomy): Bacteria > Acidobacteriota > Terriglobia > Terriglobales > Acidobacteriaceae > Telmatobacter. The sequence goes on from CAWCTA010000006.1 coordinate 69,581, forward strand.
GAAATCAAAGTGCACCGGGCGACGCCGAAGCCGGACCAGAGGTTCCGGTCTGCTTATCTTCGCCTTGTTGTCGACGAGGTGGATCAGGCGGCGAGCAAGCGGCAAACGCTGCTCGTCACAGACGATCAGCCCAACGAGGAGCAGGTTGAAATTCTTGATCAGGAGGTGCGTGCTACCTACAAGATCGATACCTGCCCGCGAGCGGGGACGGATGCTCAGTGCCGGGTCACAAAGCAGATTCCGGTGGGTCATAACAAGCGCCGGATCCAGTTGTGTGTCGGCATCATACGACGTAATGTAGGGGACGCAACAGGATGGCACGGTATAACTGAGGCCCATATCAGGCACCGCCTGTTCCATTGGTTTCGGAGAGTTTACGCACAGGCCAATATGTCCCCGGTTTTGGTTGACCCTTTCATCCGGTTGCTGGACCCACCTGAGCTCAACCTGCTCAGCGTCTCCAACGGTTCGGGTGTTCGCGCTCTGGGGCGGACGTTGGCGGGGTTGTCGCCTTCGCGATTAAGTTTCACGATAACTACGAGTCGGGCCGGCGTGGCACCGAAACCCGTGGTGCTGGATATTCCGCTCCCTCCAAATCCGGCGGCTCGTCAAACTCCGAAGGAGCTTGCCGATCTCCTGGTGCCTCTGATCAGCGACGCCGATTTCGACGCGGAAGCGTTTGAAAATTCGCCGCTGATTGGCCTGCTGCCGACCCGCCGCTCAGCGGATATTGTCGTGAAAGACAAAATCGGCGGACGAGTGACGATCACCGCGGTCCAGAGCACCGATGGCGCCGCGACGCTCAGGCTCGCGAGAGCCAATTTGAATAACATCAACGATTTTGGTGCTGCCGACTCATGGGCAGGCACGCTCGATGAGCGTCACATCATTCGCAACTTCGATTCCGGCGACGACCGTTTGGATTGTTATGTCGTGGGAGCGTTGAAAAGCGGCGCACGAGGCGAGTCTTTCCCCTTTGGCTACCCACTCGATCCGAGGTTTCGAGCCAATGTCGCCGGAAGCTCGCCAATGCCATTCAGCTGCATCATGGGCGCAGTTTCTCACTCGCCTTCGGAATTCGGCCTTCCTGTGATGAACGGCGGTAACAGCCTGCCGTATACGTTTCCCCACGAGGCCGGACACTCTCTGCTTGACTGCAATCATGCCACCAGGCGTTCTGAGTTGATGGCGAGTGGAACGTCACAAGCGCCTGGCGTCCGGGCTACGAAGCGGATCTGTGACACACCCGTAAGGGTGACGTACGATCTGTTCAGATTCTCCGGAACAGGCTCAAACAATACGCCGATTTTCGCAGCAGCTCGCCTGGATGATTCAGCTAGTGGCGTGCTAGGAGGAGCGAACGACGTCAGCTCGCAAATTTTTGTTTCGTGGTAGGTCCTTCCTCTTCGACCGCCGTCTGTTCCGCATTGGCGGCGAACTTATTCCGAAGATCCAGTTCCCGAAATTTCACAAGCCGAAAGGCTCCGAGGACGGAACCGTCCATTCCGCGACGCACGAGAGATGAAACAGGCCGGACATAAACTTTTTTGATTGAGAGGGCATACTTCCGGTAAGGCGGCCGAAAGCATGCGGGGCGCGAATGTCGGTTGGATCCGCGACCACCCTGTCATCACAAAGGCAACCAGATACAACGCTCAGCGTAATCGTGGTAGCCTCTACGTGTTGCCGACGTCATGCGAGGAAGAAGATGACTCAAGAAGAGGCGCTGCGTGCGGTCCTTGATCAACCGGATGACGACGCTCCCCGTCTGGCCTATGCCCACCTGATGGATGAGCGGGGCGATGTGCGGGGCGCGTTCATCCGCCTGGAGCTGCAGGCCGCGAACGGGGATCCGCCCACCGCAGAGTCGTTGCGCGAAGGCCCGGCCGATTGGCTGCTTCTCAAAAACGAGTCTGACTGGACGAAGAGCCTCAAGGGCATCGTTGACGGGCATGCATTCCATCGCGGCTTTGTCAGTTGGATCTCGCTGTCGGCGGGTGTGTTTCTGGAAAAGGCGGCCACAATACTTGCGGAGTATCCGATCCAGCACATCAGCTTTTCGGATGCCAAGCCGTGGTTGAACCACCTGCTGGAATCGGGATTCTTAACGCGCATGCGTTCGCTTTCATTCGATCGTTGCGGCATGGACAGCTCGGATGTCAAACTTTTGTCTGAATCCCAGCTTCTTGCCGAGTTGCGCTGGCTTTCCTTGACGGGCAACCAAATCACCCTTCCGGGAGCCGAAGCGCTGGCAAAGTCTCCCTGCCTGCCCAAACTTAGCTACGTCAACTTCGAAGGAAATCCGGTTGATCCCGGAGAACAGTACGCCAACGATCAAGGAATCATTGTCGAATCCTGGATGCCGTCTTCGGGTGAGTGGTTAGAGGGAAAGTACGGACGCCTGCCGTGGCTCCATGTTTCCGGCGCCGCGACTGTTAACGACATCCCGCCTAGCCGTTTTGTCATTTAGGACCGGCCATCTGCCTAGAACCGACGCGCGCCATAAATGCCTGGGTCATACTTCACGATGAGTTTGCCGGTAATGGCGTCCAGGGCTGCCTGGACCGCGTGATCCAGCCGTTCGTCGATCCCCACGTCGGCCAAATGACTATTGGTCACAACCGCCAGGTCTGCGGGGCGTTTCTGAATCTCTCGCTCGAGGATATGAATCCGATCCAAAACGTCGAAGATATCCTTTCTTGTGTTTTCGGTCGAGGCATTGTCTCTGCGCTGTTGTTCCGCGTAATTCCGCAAGGCCGAGAGTTCCTGCTTCAATTCGTTAAGGAGGCTCGGATTTTGCGTCCACTCCGTGTAGAACACGATGGCCTGTGCCACCTGCTCCAGCGATACGAACGGGCGAGTACGTCTCTTCCGAATCTCATGGATCTTGGGAGCGAGACTTCCTACCAGCTTGTCCAGTTCCCCAAGCGAGGCGGTGTTAACATTCTTGTTCGGTAATAGCGTTTTGCCGGTCCCGCAGAACCAGCGATTTGCCATCGCGACCGTGAGTGCGCAGAGGGTGACGCCTTGCTGGAAGATCCGTGCCTGGGCCGGCAGCGTTGCCTCGAACGAGATCAGGTCATTCTTTGCATCTGCCGCCTTGCTCGAACCATGGCCGGCTCCGCCGAGCCAGCGGACCTGGTGGTCCGCAGTCTCAAATCCCACAAATAGAGGATTCGCGCCGGACCGCTGGGCCAGCAACGCCGCGGCAGCTTCCCTCAACGACTCCGCAAAGCCGCCGAATGGGGAGCCGGCATCTTTCTCTCCCGGTTTCGAGGCCCGTGGCCACAATGACCTGATGAAACAAACCATAGACGATCTCGCTCGTGCTGTTCCCATCTGAACCTCGGCAAGCCGGTTCACGTACGTCACCCTTGCCCTCATCCCGCGTTCGTTCGAATTTCACGAGCACCGTCGGGATGACGACCGTGGACGAGTCCTCATTGTCCAGGAGTTGCCGCTCCACTTTTGCGTTGCCCCATTCGTGACTGGATTCCCACCTGCGGATCGTCTGTTTACAACTATCTCGATGCCCGCAATCTCATAACCGTCGGCTATCCAGAGATTCTCGGGCGTTGGTGACAGGTTGGTGGCATCATCCGGCATGCCCACCCGTGGGGGTAGCGGTCCCTCGCTAGTTTTCACCAGCCAGTCCAGACGCAAGGTGCCTGGAAAGCTCGAGTTAATATCTTTGCCAATCCACAGGATCTGAGCCGCGCCTTCCTCGAGGGCACGCTCCACGGCCTGCGCACCTGCTGGGCCACCCCCGCGGACCAGCACCAATCCACCCTTCGGCATCTTCGCGTTTTCGAGCGTGATGTTGGTCGCGGTGTAGAGCCGCGGAACCCAGGGGTCTTTGCTGCGCTTGATCAGTTCGTCAGTCAGCGCTTGCGGAGCCCTGTATTTAGTCCGGCTCTGCCCCGGCCCCGTGCAAATATCGATCTTGGCCGCAGGCACCTTGATGGGGCTTCCGTGAACGGTGATTTCGTAATTCGGTCCGTTGGCTTGCTTTTCGATCGTGGCGACCGAGTCGGCAAGCACCGGCGCCGGTTGATCGCTGAACCAGCTCCTGGTCCAGGAAATCAATCCGCTGTTGGCAGGCTCGGTAGCCAGCCTGCCGATCTCGCTTTGGTTGATCCTGGCAAAAGAAGTGGATCGAAGCCATCGGTAGTTCACCGTCTTCGTCCGGCACCACTCCAGCGTCCGATTCGCCAGGCTGATTGGCATACCCGGGCAGTGTGAGAAGCTCGAGTTCCTGGTTCATGTTGTGCGGATGGTAACTGCGCCACGGGTCCGCAAAGCCGATGTGGACCACGGGCAGCTTGCCGAGACGTTCCTTTGACCATTCAGTCGATTGCACCAGCGTCGCGTGATCGACCGTAGCCGCAAAACCGCGCCCTATGATTGCATAGCACGGAGGATCATTCACCGTATTGGTTCCAGCTTCGCGCTCCTGCCCGGAAGCGTTCAGAAACGCATTGATAATCTTCTGCTCGGCAGGGATCCGCCGCACGCGCTGGATCTTCTCTTCGGGGGTTTCCTCCGGAGGTGTGCCGCGCGGTTTTAAAGTTTTGGTTTTGTGCTCTTTGGCGCGATCTTGCTCGGTGTCGGCCGGCCATAACGGTTCAGGCATCCGTCTCGCTCCCTTCCAGATCAAATTCCTGATCCGGTGGATATTCGGGGAATCGGCTCACTACATCGTTATTCTTCCGCAGCAGATCTTTGGTGGCGTCATCCGCCTCGCCGGTTTGCGGCAATGAAAAACGGCTCTGAAAATCGCGCAACGCGTCGCGAGTCTGATCATTGAGCGTTCCGTCGGGATCGCCACAGAAGTACCCGAGGTTGTTGAGCCGCTTCTGTACGCCCATCAATTCGGTCTCCGGATCCAGTTCGCCAAAACGGATCAGCAACTCGCGCCGGTCGGGACCGATCAACAGGAGCGCTTCGCGCGTATCGGAAGGCAGCGTATGTCTCAAAATCCCTGACGCGTCGGTCTTGCCTTGAATCGATTGCTTTCCGATCGTCAGCAGGTAATCCTGCTCGCGACGTGGCGCATCGCCATCGAACACCTGCAAGGAAAACACCGCCGGTACGCCCTTGCGCTTGAACCGGTGGCGCTTGTCCGTGGGCCGGGGCACGGAAGCCACGCGCAGGTCGGGAATCGTAATCACGTCCCCCGGCATGAGAATATCCATGCTTGTGCGTTTGGCGCGCAAGGCAGCGTTATCCGGGTGGTCCCAGATCGTTCGGACAAAGAATCCGTTGGCGTCGGCCAGGCTGGTGACGCTGTCTCCTTCGACGATGGTGTACTGTTTCGGCATGGTCAGGCTCCCTCCCAGGCCTCCTGGTCGAGTTCGATGAAACTGACCTTGCAACTTCCCCCTGGAATCCCCTCAACCCGGGCCAGGCCGTGAGCATCCGTGCGGCCGGTGTACTCCTTCCCGTCGGGCGCAACGATCTGATAGGCCTGATCGGCGACTCCCTTGTCGTCTTCACCCACCAGTTCGATCTCAATCCAGTGAAGGGGCAAGGGACACGATTGCACTCCCGAGCCCGGGTCCTGGCCGCCGCCTGGACCGCCTTTTTGTTGCGCCTGAATGAGCGCTGCTGCGCCGCCCGGTGAGCTCACGGTTGATTACCCACGGGGGGATAGATGCGATCAAAGGCAGCGAGTGCCGCGGCACTCGCCTCCGCCTGCTGCAGCCGAACGATGGTGGCGGTATACAGCCGGTGCATGCGCTGATGCGGATCGGGCACCATCGAGTCGGAAAGAATGTCCTCCATCCAGCGGTGTTGCGGGCGGCTGACGAAGTTCTCTCCGTAAACCATGCTGAGACTCAAATAATCCCGCAGGTCATCTCCCCGGGTCAGGCCGAAGCGCCTGGCGGCCTCGAGTTCCCGCTCGACTCTGCCGACATCCGGCGCGGGCTGGACATCCGGGAAATTCTCGATGAGGAATAAGATCATTCGCCGAGTGAAGTCTTCCCGCGCCGCGCGTTGGAATGCCTTCATCTGCCCTTCTCGAATGATCAACATGGTACGACCTCAACTCTACGGAGCTAGTGACTTGGGCATGTTACCACGGTTGATGCGCAACTTTCGCAGCACTCGCTTGAAGAGGAAGTGACCAGAGCGCAGCGTCGGTGCGACCATGGTTGCATCCCATTGGCTGGCGAGGAGATCTTCCGTATTCCATTTGCTGGTTGGACTATTCGGCGGATCCCAATTGATACTAGTCCGCATGCGCCATTCTCTGTTCGCTACCACCGTTGTCTGTCTGGCCGCGGTCTCACCGTTCGCCCTTGCCCAGGCGCCCGCTTCGGCTACTTCGCGCCTTAATTCCCAGAACGTCCTATTCGACGACTCCTGGCAGGCCACCCTCAAGATGAATCCCATCTTGGCTACTGCCGTGGGTGACTACAGATACAACGATCAACTCGGCGACTACTCTCTCGCCGCGCCCGCGGCCCGGCACGAGCGCGATCTCTCGGACCTCGCCCGGATCAAGACGATTGATCCGACCGGCTTTCCCGAGCAGGACCTGATCTCCCACGACCTCTTCCTTCGCCAGCTTCAGCAGCGCGTTGAAGACTACGACCTCAAAGAGTACGAGATGCCCCTCAGCGCATCCGGCGGCGGGGGAGGCATCCACGCCACCCTCGCCGACCTTCCTCTCTCCATGCCCTTCGACTCCGTCAAGCATTACGAGGATTACCTCGCCCGCCTTCACCAGATCCCCAAGGCCTTTCTCCAAACCGAAGAGGTCCTGCGCGCCGGGGTGAACGACCACCTTGTTCCGGTCCGCTTGATCGCCGAAAAGATTCCCGGGCAAGCTGAAGGCGTCATTACGGCCGATCCATTCATTCTCCCCCTCAAGAAATTTCCGGCCAACTTGTCCGAGGCCGACAAAAAGCGTCTCAGCGACCAGATCACCGCCGCTGTTAACAACGAGGTGTTTCCGGCGTATAAACAATTCGCCGCTTTCATCACCACGGACTACATTCCCTACACCCGCACGACGCTCTCCATCAACTCGCTCGGCGGGGGAAAGCGCCGCTACCAAACCACCCTCCGCCGCTTCACCACCACCGACCTCACCGCCGCCCAGATCCACGAGATCGGCCTGAAGGAAGTCGACCGCATCACCGCAGAGATGACGGCCCTCGGCAAGACCAACGGCTACGCCGACCTCGGCAGCTTCCGAGACCACATCGAAAACGATCCCAAATACAAGGCCGTATCCGCCGAAGCCATCGTCGACGACTTCCGCAAGTACATCGACCAGATGGAACCGCACTTGCCTGAACTCTTTAATCTGCTTCCCAAGACCGCGGTCACGGTCGAGCCCATCCCGCCGTTCCAGGCCTCGGCTGCCACCCACTACCAGGGCGGAACGCCCGACGGCAAGCGCCCCGGCCGCGTCTCCGTTGCCGTCTCCGACCCCACCCATCGCAGCTACATCAACGATGAGGCAGTTGCCTATCACGAGGGCGTTCCCGGTCACCACCTGCAGATCACCATTCAGCAGTCGCTGACCGGGTTGCCCGAGTTCCGCAAGCACGGTGGCAACTCCGCCTATGTCGAAGGCTGGGGCCTCTACGCAGAGGAATTGGGAAAGGAAATCGGCTTCTATCAGGATCCTGGTTCCGACTACGGTCGTCTTCGCTCGGAACTATTTCGCGCGGTACGCCTGGTGGTCGACACCGGCATTCACGACATGGGCTGGAGCCGCGATCAGGTGGTCGAGTATATGCGCAACTCCCACGCTGTCGACGAACCGACCATCCAGGCCGAGACGGACCGCTACATCGGTGGCCCCGGCCAGGCGTGCAGCTACAAGCTTGGCCAGCTCAAGATTCGCGAGCTGCGCGAACGCGCCAAGCAGCAGCTAGGACCCAAGTTCGACCTCAAGACCTTTCACGACGAAATCCTGTCCGGCGGCGCTCTCCCGCTTGACTTGCTCGACGCCCGCGTCGACCGCTGGATCAAGGCCCAGCTCGCAACACAGGCCAATCACTGAGAATTGTCGCGGGCGGTTTTTCGCGCCGGGCCCGTCGTTTCACAAGGCCGGACTCGTTTTATCCAAGAAATTCAGCGACCCGCGCTCCCAGGAGCGATACATTTGAAATGATCTGTTTCGAAAGCGAACATACGGCAGCATTTCGGTATATTTTCCATGAAAGGTATCCGGATGGACAGTCTTTTTCCAGCCCACCTGCGCGGGCGATTTGCCTGCCGCCTGCTGCTGGCGTGCTGCTTGGGTACCGTTTCGGCAGGTCCCTTGGTGGCGCAATCTACGTTCGGCGCGATTCTTGGCACTGTGCACGACGGCAGCGGCGCACTCATCGCCACCGCGCAGGTGACACTGCTCAACACCGGTACCGGCGCTACGCGTGCCGCGGCCACTGACGCCGATGGGAATTATGCGTTCAGAAACATCGACGTCGGTACCTACAAAATTACCTTCGCGGGGCCAGGCTTTCAAACCGAGGCACTGCCCGTTGTTTCCCTGACGGCTCGCGAGACTCGTCGCATCGATGCCGTCCTCAAATTGAGCGGCGAAACGCAGACCGTGGTGGTCATCGACGACAGCGCCCTCCCTGTCATCAATACCGAAGTTTCGAACCTGGCTGCAACCAAGCTCGGGGATGAACTTGTTGATTTACCCATTGCCATTTATTCGCGTTCGACCGGCTCGACAAGCCCCATCTCCACACTCACAACCGAAGCCGGAGTCCAGACGGATGATACTGGCAATCTAGCGGTATTGGGGACGACGGCGGCAATGCTCAGTGTCACCGTCGATGGCATCTCGAGCGTAGGGGTCGAATACTCCGGCCCCGTCAACGAGATGTTTCCCTCCTTCAACTCCATAGAGGAGATCCGCGTCAGCGAATCGAACAACAATGCCGAGTTCTCCGGTGTCGCCGACATTACCACTGTTTCGAAGGCCGGAACGAGTCATTTCCATGGCGGCATCTTCGAGAATCTCGAAAATACGGTCTTTAATTCCAACGACACCTTCGCCCTTTCCAAGCCGAAGATCATCATGAATGACTTTGGTGGGACGCTCGGCGGCCCTCTGCGCTTGCCCCTCCTGAGCAACGCCAAGAACCCGTTCTTTTTCTTCGCAAGTTACGAAGGCCTTCGTCTACCTCGCGACACTCCCATCCTCCTGAGCGTGCCGTCGGCGGACATGCGCAATGGCAATCTCACCAGCTATCTCGCCGGTCAGGGCGTCTCCGCCATCTATCAACCGGACGGCATCACTCCCATCGATCCCTCCAACGTGCCGGTGAGCCCGGTCTCTGCCAACGTCCTGCAGTACCTTTTCCCTGCGCCGAATTACGGTGATCCGGGATCTTACGCGAACAACTACCAGATCAACTTTCCTTCTCCCATCTCTGCCAACCAGGGTGATATCCGCATCGATCGAACGATTTCGTCGCGGCAAACGGTGTTTGCGCGCTTCTCTTACAAGAATCGCCAGGTGCTCACCGCGCCTTCGGCTGCCTGCACATTTACGTATTGCGCGGAGGCGGGGAGCCCGCTGCAGGGTCCCTACAACACCCCGGAGATCGACGAGGGCCTCACCTTCGCCCACAACTATATTTTCGGCACCAACGTCATGAATGAGTTCCGTGGCGGCTACAACGAGCAGCACACTTCAGAGGAACAGGGCTACTCCACTGTTGACCTGCTCAATCAAATCGGGATCACCGTGCCGCAGCCAAATCTTGAGTACTCCGAGGCGCCGCAGGTGCTCATCAATGGCTTTATGTCCACGGGCGCGGGTAACCCCGGCGTGCAGCGCGGTCAGATTATCGAACTCCTCGACAACCTTACCTGGACCCGCCACAACCATACCTTCAAATTCGGTGCCGACTTCAAGCGTCTCGCCGATCACGACGATAACGTATTCGGCAACTACCGGTCCGGCTGGTACGTGTTCAACAGTTCCTCGACCGTCGGCACGGCCATTGGCGATCCCTACACGGCGTTCCTCCTAGGTTATCCCGACTACACCCAGGTTAGTTCGACTAACAACCCCACCATGGATGGACTCGGGTACTCCTATGCCTTTTACGGACAGGACGACTGGAAGATCACGTCGAACCTCACGCTGAATCTCGGTCTGCGTTATGAACTACACCCGCCGCTGCGCGAGACTCACTCCAACACAGCCGCGTTCATGCCCGACTGGACCGGCATTGGCACAGATGACTCGACAACCGTAAATGGCGCCGTGGTTGTCTCCGACGACAAGGGATTGTCACAGCAGTCCGCCGATTTCGCAGCGGCCATAGCGCCCACACCCATCTTGACCGCGGCCCAGGCCCACATCCCCAGCGCCTTGCGCTATACCGACCACACGGACTTCGGCCCGCGCATTGGTTTTGCCTGGCGACCCAATGGCAAAGACACGACCGTCGTTCGTGGTGGCTGGGGCCGATTCATCGAGTCGCCGCTGGGCTTCTCGCTGGTCTCCGGATGGGCTGTCGCGTCCAGCTATGTCGCCACCTACAACCAGGATTTCCAGTCCGACGGCGTCTCCCCACTGCTCGACTTCACCAACCCTTTCAACACCGTCGCCGCAGGTAGTGCCTACGGTACGGCCGGCTTCTACTATGCTTTCCCCATCCATTACAGCGACCCATCAGTCCAGCAGTGGAACCTGACCTTTGAGCAAGACCTCGGCCGCCGCGTTGGCATGCGACTCTCCTACGCCGGCAGCCACGGCAAGAACCTCGAAGCCATGGTGGACCTCAACCAGGTTCAGCCCAACACGGTTGGTTACGCCAATGTCGCCGCTGATATTCCTTATCCCGCGTGGAGCATCATTCAGAGTGTTTCGAATGCCGCGGAGAGTAACTATGGAAGTGGGACCGCGGAGCTTTCGCGGCGCACCGGCAACGGCCTCACTTTCGATGTCAGCTATACCTGGACGCGCGACTTATCCAATGCCGGCGGCGCCACTCCCAATGCGTTTGCGGTCGCCGGTGGCAGCTATCTTACCAATCGCTTTCATCCGGGCCTTGACTACGGCAACGTCATCTACGACCGCGAGCACCGTTTCCTTGCCACCTGGCTTTTTGACCTGCCTTTTGGCCGCGGTCGGCGTTGGTTGTCGACCAGCGGCGCACTGAATGGCTTAGTCGGTGACTGGCAACTGGCCGGCGTCAACGTGCTGCAATCCGGCCCGTTCCTCACGCCCTATCAGCAGTCGGTCGATCCCGCCAACACTAACATCCTCACCACCATTGGCCAGGCGCGCCCCGATCAACTACCGAATGTGCCGCTCTACCCGCCCCACCGCACCACCACCCAGTGGCTCAATCCCGCGGCATTTCCCTATCTGAATCTGGAGAACCCCGACGGCACCGGCATCGGCCGATTCGGCAATGCCCCGGTGGGTGGGGTAATAGGCCCCGGTACCGCCAACTTCTCGCTCTCGCTGATGAAGAGCATTACGCTTCACGAACAGTCGAGGCTTCAATTTAGCGTGGCGGCGGCCAATGTCTTCAATCACCGCAATTACGAGCCTCCCAACATGCAAGTGGATGCGAGCGGGTTCGGCTCCATCACCGCCTTGCAGACCGCGGAAGGCGCCGGCCCCCGCAGCCTCGAACTCACGGGCCGCCTCACCTTCTAATGCCAAGTGCGCATTGCTCGGAACGCAAATGCCCGCCCGGTCTTCTTCCGACGTGCCATTCCGTTTACTATTTGCCCGTACTCGAACCCTCGATCAACACAATGGCGAAAGGAAGCTATGAGAACTCCGCCGGCCGCGATTTCAAGAGATGGTTTTGATGAACTGTTCCAAAAAGTTTTGAATTGGGGAGTCTGGGGCAACGGCGATGAGCGTGGAACGCTGAATTACATCACCCCCGAATGTGTATGTGCCGCGGCCGCGCTGGTGCGCGCTGGGCGTACGGTTTCGATGGCAGTGCCCATCAACAAGGTTGCAGGGCCAGATAACCCTCATCCTGTTTCGCACTATATGTCCATGGCCTTCGATGGCGACCCCGCATTGGGAGAGCCAGGCTTCAGCCTAGATTACATGGCGGGAGAGATTCACGGCGACTGCCACACCCACATTGATGCGCTCTGCCACGTGGCGTACAGGGGACGGCTGTATAACGGCAAGCCAGCCTCGGAGGTTACAACGCGCGGACCGCGTCTCCAGGACATAGCCACGTATGCGCACGGAATCGCCGGAAGAGGCGTGCTCATCGACATCCCGCGTTTTCGAGGTGTGAAGTGGCTCGAACCAGGCGAGGCAGTTGATCGCGAGGAATTAGAGAATTGCGAAAAGGCACAAGGCGTCCAGCTTCGTCAGGGGGACATTCTTGTCTTCAGAACCGGCCATCATCGACGTCGTCTGGAGCTGGGACCGTGGAACAACGGCTACTATGGAGAAGGCAAGGCTGGCTTGCATGCCTCGGCCATACCGCTCCTGCACGAACGAAAAGTTGCGGCTTTCTTTCCGGACGGCGACGGAGAGACAGTCCCCAGTAACGTCGAAGGAGTCGCCTATCCCATCCATGCTCTTCAAATCGCCGCGATGGGAATGATTTGTGCCGATAGCCTGAACCTCGAGGATCTATCCGCAATTTGCGGGAAGGAGCAGCGTTGGGAATTCTTTGTTGTTGCTGCTCCGCTTCGGCTTCCGGGAGGAACTGGCTCGTTGTTTAATCCCATCGCGATCTTCTAATTGCGCGCAAGGACCAGCCCCGGGTTGAAACGGGGTGCTCAACGGTTTGAAATCAAACTGCGGTGAGTCCACCGTCGCACATAAACAAACCTCCTGTGCAATAGGCGGACTCATCTGAAGCCAGGAAGACAGCAATGCCTTCGATATCCTGCGGAGTTCCAAGCCTGCCCACCGGGACCGCTTCACGGTACCGTTCGCGAGCAGAAGGGTCGGCCAGAATATAGGCGTTCATAGGAGTATCCATCGTGCCGGGCACGATCGAGTTGACGCGAATGCCGTCGCGGGCATGCGCGGCGGCCATCACGCGCGTGAGCCCCATGATGCCTGCCTTGCTGGTGCTGTAGGCGGTGAGCGCGGGAGCACATCCGACCAGGCCGGTGGGCGAGCCGAGAAAAATGACCGATCCTCCGCCGTTCTGGAGCATCGAGGAGACGGCATACTTGGCGCAAAGGAATGCTCCCCGCAGATTGACTCCCATCACGTAGTCCCAGGTCTCAAGGCTGACTTCGTTGACGGGGAGATCGCGCCCCGGAAGCAGGACGGCTGCGTTGTTATAGAGCACATCGACGCGCCCGTGGCGGGAGAACGTGGTTTCGTAGAGGGCCTTTACGGCACACTCCTGGGACACGTCCGTATGGACGAACATGGCATCCAGGCCCTTGGACTTGAGCTGATCAACAAGCGCCGAGCCATCGGCCTCGTTTGTGTCTGCGGCCACTACAGAGGCGCCTTCCTGGGCGAAGCGGGCCGCTACAGCGCGTCCCAAACCGACAGATGCTCCCGTCACAATCGTTACTTTCCCAGATAGTCTCATGCATTTCCGTCCATTCGTATGTTGGTGCGTTTGGGATTGGCGAAGGGAATCTATCTTGCATGCTGCCTCAGCATACTAGCCGTCAAAAATCGCCAACGTCTCTGAGAATTGAGGAAACTTTTGTTGAAGCAGCACAATCCGGGCATACAAATCGGCGCCGGACCGGAGTTTTACAACATTCATTGCGCGCATTCGTTATAGCCAAGCGGCCCGTTTGTGTAGGAATATGGGGAACATTCTCAACGGCCCTCTTCCCCCCTGGGACCGGACAGGAGAATAGCATGCGGCTTCTCTCTCAGGTTGCGCTGGTAACCGGCGCTGCTTCTGGCATATCGCGAGCGGTGGCCATTCGCTTCGCCCGGGAGGGAGCGGCGGTGATGGTAGCCGACGCCAGCGAAAGCGGCGGAATGGAAAGCGTGGAGTTGATACGCGCTGACGGCGGAACGGCCAGCTATGCGCGGCTTGATGTTTCGCTGCCGGAAGACGTGAAACGAGTGGTACAAAGCACTGTTCAGGAACTGGGCGATCTGCACATCCTATTCAACGGGGCGGGGATCCTGGCCTACGGAACCGCTCTGGAGACCACGGAAGACGCGTGGAATCGCATGATTGCCGTGAATCTTACCGGGACATTTTTGTGCTCTAGGGCAGCGCTGGCGCATATGGTTCAAAAGGGCCGGGGCACCATTATCAACGTGGCATCGACAACTGGCTCCCACGATGCGTGCGCGCACGCGGCGGCCTATGTAAGTTCGAAGGGCGGAGTGACGCTGCTGACGCGATCGATGGCCATTGACTACGCGAAGGCCGGGATCCGCGTGAATGTGATTTGCCCCGGACCAACTGATACACCCATGCTGCGCAGAGCGCTCACCCCACAAGAGCTTGATGAATTTGCAAAAACATTTCCCATGTGCCGGCTTGGAAGGCCGGAAGAGATTGCCGCCGCGGCGCTGTTCCTGGCCTCCGAGGATGCCTCGTTTGTGACGGGCGCTGTCCTGCATGTGGATGGTGGCCAGACCGCCCAGGTGTAAGAGGTTTATACCAAGAGCAGAAGAATTATGATTTTCGCGTGATACGGTTGGAATCCTGAGCGGGTCGCGTTGCACGGAGCGGGTGACGGATGGTGGAGGCAGGACAGCAATGCGGAAACTTGAATACCCAGGGCAGATGGCACGGTCGAGAGGAGCCGCATGAACCTGCCTGACGTCGCCGAGACGCCAAAGCTGAACCGGGTATTGTCGCTGCGGGATCTGATCTTCTATGGAATTGTAGCGGTCACGCCCAGCGCTCCGGCAACGGTCTTCGGTCTCGCGGAGGTTAAATCGCGCGGCCACGTAGTGTTGACGATCCTGGCCGCGATGGTGGCGATGGTGTTAACCGCAATTAGTTACGGGCGCATGGCAGCCTTGTATCCGTCGGCGGGCTCGGCATATGCCTACGTGAGCCGCGGTATCCACCCATACTTGGGTTTCTTCGCCGGCTGGGCCATGCTGCTTGACTACGTGTTCATTCCGCTGTTCTGCGTAATCTATGGAACGCTTTCGTTGCAACGCGCGGTTCCTGCATTGCCATTTGCCGCGGGGGCATTGCTTTTCGCCGGTGGAATAACGCTGCTCAACCTGCGCGGAATCCGTTACACTGCGCGCGCCAACGAAGTAATGCTGATCTTCATGTTCGGGGTCCTGATCTGTTTCATAGTGCTGGCGGTCAAATACATCTTTGTTCGACAGGGGATCGGCGGATTATTTTCCATGCAACCCCTTTACAATCCGGCCACCTTTCGGGTCAGCGATGTTGCTTCGGCGACTTCGTTTGCGGCACTCACCTATCTCGGGTTCGATGCCGTAACAACGCTTGCCGAGGATGTAAAGAACCCGCGGCGAAATGTCCTGCTGGCTGCGGTGTTCGTTTGTCTTTTCACCGGGCTGTTTGGTGGATTGCTGGTGTATCTTGCACACCTGGCCTGGCCGAACTATGCGACATTCTCGAACGTAGAGACTGCGTTTATCGATGTAACGGGACGTGTGGGCGGGCCGTGGCTGTTTCAATCGATGGCGATCCTGCTGGTGGTGGCGAATATCGGCGCGGGTCTCACATCCCAGGTAGGGGCCGCGCGGCTGCTTTTCGGCATGGGAAGAGAGAATGTGATTCCGCGGCGAATTTTTGCACGGCTTCATCCGGTGCGTAATACGCCGTGGATCAATATTTTGCTCCTCGGCGTGCTGGCTTTTGCCGGAGCGCAGTTTATGAGCTACGAACTGACCGCCGAGTTGCTGAACTTCGGTGCATTCCTAGGATTTATGGGCGTGAATGCGGCTGTCATCTGGAATTTCTGGCTCCGGCCCACACATCCCCGCGCGCGGAATCTTCTGCTCGACCTGGTAGCGCCCGCTGCGGGCTTTCTGTTTTGCGCTGTGATCTGGCTGGGGCTCAATCGGCCCGCAAAGCTTGCCGGAAGCATTTGGCTCGCGATTGGTTTCTTTGTGCTGGCTGCCCATACGGAACGATTCCGCAAGCCGATGGTGATGACCGATCCATCGGCTTATGAGTAAGAGGGAGAGACGCGCGATGCGCATGAAGAAGTTCATCAACGACCCGAAGCACCTGGTACCGGAACTCCTCGAAGGCTTTGCGCTGGCATTTCCGGATAAAGTACGGCTGAACGGACCCAATACGATCGTGCGAGCGACTCCGAAGGCTTCGGGCAAGGTGAGGCTCATAACGCTTGGCGGCAGCGGTCATGAGCCGGGGTTGAGCGGATTTGTGGGCCGCGGCATGCTTGATGTGAGCGTGGCCGGCGAGATATTCGCTGCGCCAGGTGCGGTGAAGTGCATCGAGGCCATTCGCGACGCGTGCGCTGGCGGAGAAAGCGCCTTGCTCATCGTGCTCAACCACGCCGGCGATGTGCTGGCTGCGAACATCGCCATGCAGGCAGCGGAGCGTGAAGGGCTGAACGTGAAGATGGTGCTGACCCAGGAGGACATTTCGAGCCCGGAGGGAGATCGTCGCGGGCTGGTCGGTTGCGTTGCAGTGTATAAGGTGGCAGGGGCGGCGGCGGAAAGGGGCGCGCCGCTCGATGCATGTTTCGAATTGGCGCAGCGCATGGAGCACAACATGCGCACGCTGGCCGTTGCGATGCGCACCGCCACCCACCCCGCGACGGGGCGGCCGATATTCGAACTTGGCGACGACGAGATCGAGATCGGGATGGGGCAGCACGGAGAAGCTGGAACCGGCCGCATGAAGTTGAAAACGGCAAACGAGACGGCGGACATTATGCTGGAGCAGCTGCTTGCCGATTTGAAGGTAACCGAGGGAGAGGAACTGCTGGTCATGCTGAACGGCGCCGGCGCGACCACGCTTATGGAGCTATACCTCATCTTCCGCAGGGTGGCACTAGTGCTGCAGGCCAGGAAAATCACGCTTTCACGCAGCGCCATCGGGGAGTTCATCACAACGCAAGAGCAGGCGGGTTTCCAGATGATGATCGCGCGCATGGACAAGGAACTGATCGAGCTGTGGGATGCGCCGGCGGATACGCCGTTTTTTGCCAGGCTATGAATGACGTTATCTCCATTACCGATCTGCGGTGCATGTTTGCCGAGGCTGCCAGACGAATCCGGCGGGAGCATGAGCTGTTGTCGCAGCTCGATTGCATTGGCGGGGACGGCGATCATGGCACCGCAATGCTGCGCACGATGGACATGCTTGAGAGCGCGATGACCGGGGACCGCCGCGAAACGCTGAACGCCCGGTTGAAAGATGCAGGCTGGAGCGTGTTAAGCGTGGATGGCGGGGCATCGAGCGCCATTCTGGGCACGTTTATCGCCGGAATGGGCGATGCGGTGATGGGCCAGGAGAGCGATTGTACCCATCTGGCCGTCAGCCTTGCAGCCGGGCTGCGCGCGGTTGAGACACAGACGAAGGCCAGGCCTGGCGACAAGACCATGATGGATGCCCTGGTGCCCGCCGTGCATGCATTTGCAACCGCGGCGAACTCCGGAGAGTCGATTGCGGACGCGATGGAGTACGCATCGGATGCGGCGCGCAAGGGAGCCGAGGCGACGAAGGATATGATCGCAAAATACGGGCGGGCCAGGTATCTGGGCGAGAAGACGCTCGGGTCTGCCGACGCCGGCGCGACCTCGATAGCTCTGCTGTTTCGCGGATTCAGCGCCGCTCTGAAGCAGGATAAGGAGGCTTGAGACGGCCGACATCTGTATCACTCACTGAGACACATTGAAGAAAGAAGGCAATATGCCAAATAAGAACACTACCCAAGTAGTCTGCGTCGCGGAGTTCTTCGCCAGGGATGGCAAGACCGAAGAATTGATCGACGCGCTGTACGTCCTGATCAAGCCCACGCACGCTGAGGCAGCCTGCATCCGCTACGAACTGAATCAGCGAATAGACCAGCCCAACGGCATTACGTTTATCGAAAAATGGACGGACAAGAAGGCATTCGACGAACATTGCGCAATGCCGTACATCGCGGACTTTTTCAACAATGTGCGGCCGGGGCTGGTGGACCGGTTTGAAGTGAAGTTGTACGAGGAGATTCTTCCCTGACCAGCATGAAGGTAGAGCAGATCAAAACGCCGGCCCTGCTCGTGGACCTCGATGCCATGGAGTCGAATCTGCGTGGAATGGCAGATTTCTTTCGCGACCGGCGGTGCAAGCTGCGCCCGCACTTCAAGAATCACAAGGTCCCCCTGCTGGCGTGGAAACAAATCCGCGCCGGAGCGATCGGGATGACATGCGCGACACTGCGCGAAGCCGAAATCCTGGTAGAGCACGGAATCGGCAGCATCCTCATCGCCAACGAAATCGCGGGTCAGGAAAAGCCGGAGCGCCTGGCCGATCTCTCTCGCCACGCCTCGGTGATGGTTGCGGTGGACAACTGCCATTCGGTGCGCGATCTGGCAGCTGCGCAGCGGAATCGAAATGCGCAGATCGAGGTGCTGGTAGATGTCAACATCGGCCTCAATCGGTGCGGAGTGGCGCCGGGCCCTGCGGCTCTCGACCTGGCCCGCTACGCTGCCGATCAGGGGCTTGTGGTGCGCGGCATCATGGGCTATGACGGCCACCTGCAGGCCGTGCCGCCGAGCGAGGAACGAGACGAGATCGTGCGGCAGGGGAGTAAGGCAATTGTTGAATCCGCGGCCCTGCTTGAAAGCGCAGGGATCGATGTCTCGACAATTCGCTCCACGGGCGGAACCGGCACATACGCCGTGTCTGGTGACTACCCCGGCATCACCGAAATCCAGGCCGGGTCGTACTTGCTGATGGACAACATCTATCTCAGCCGCGGCGCGCCGTTTCAACGGTCACTCACGGTGTTGGCCACGGTGATTAGTACCCGAGGGGCAGAACACGCCGTTCTCGATTGCGGTGTGAAGGTGATCAGCGGCGAGAGGGGGCTGCCGGCGCTTAAGGACCTGCCTGGCGCGCTGTTAACGGCGCTGCACGCCGAACACGCCCTGGTCGAGCTTGATCCGCGGGTGTCGCCGCAACTGATGCCCGGGCAAAAAGTTCAAGTATGGGTACATTACAGCGACGCGACTGTGAATCTTCATTCTCAAATGTTTGGAGTCCGCCATGGCGAACTTGAAGAAACCTTCAAAATCGAACATTGATCCGGTCAGCCGCGGGGTTGCCGTGACGCGACAGTCTTCCTCCCGGCGCGCCAGTCTTCCGCACCGGATGAAACTGCCCAAGACCTCATACCGGGACCACTTCGACCTGGTGGAGCCGCAGATCAACGCGGAAGGGGTTCATATCTGGCCCTTCGATGTGCCGTGCCCGGTAGACGTCCTATTCCTGACTGTCGACGACCGACATCGCGTGCGCATGAATCGCCATGGATATTTCGAGGTGCTCTACTTGTGCTCGGGCTCCGCAAATTGCCACATACAGGATCGCCTGATGCCTTTCAACGAAGGTGACCTCGCTATTATCGGCAGCACGCTCTACCACCGCATCGAGTGCCAATCATCGTCTCCTGTCACGCTCGCGGCGCTGTTCTTTGAGCCGGACCTGATTCGCTGCGATGGAGCGAGTGACAGCGCGGAGTACCTCACGCCGTTCTTGCTGCAGGATGCGGATTTTCCCCATGTGATCCCCGCGGAAACAGGCGTTCCTCGCCAGGTTCTGGATTTGATGCTGCGCATTCGCTCCGAGCTGCCCGCTTCATCGACGCGCGGCCGCCTGGCTTTGAAGACCTACCTCAAGATGCTCTTGATCCAACTCGTGAATCACTATGCTCCCTACGCCGGAACCGTAGAGACGTTTCAGCGCCAGCAGCACAATCTTGAAAGGCTTCGTCCACTGTTTCGCTATCTCGGCGAGAACTGCGGCGACTCCATCCAGGTGCGCGAGGCGGCACGCACCTGCGGCATGAGCGAGTCGCATTTCATGAGCCTGTTCAAGAGAGTGACCGGCCTCTCGTTTGTGACTTACTTCAACCATTTCCGGATCGAGCGGGCACAAGCCTTGCTTGCGAAGACTGAAGAGTCAATGGCTAGTATCAGCCAGCAGGTGGGCTTTTGCGATCAGAGCTACTTCGGCACGGTGTTTCGCCGGATTGTGGGAATGACTCCGGCAACCTATCGCCGGCGAATTCGTAACAATTCGCTTACCGACCAGCGCCAGCCTTACCACATGCCAAGATTGCACGCGGAAAGCCCCGGGGGGCTGGAAGCATCGAGAGGCAATGCTCGGACGCCTGCATGGCCGCCAATGAGCGCCGGATACCCGCCACAGCGAAGGCGGTGAGCGATCGGCTTACACCGTAACGCCCCGAAATTATCAGGAAGCTCTGGTGCTGGACCTGCCTGCCGGAAGTTACAACGCGGAAGGAGGAATCCGGCATCGGGTCGACCGTGGCCACGCAGGCCTTCGGCCATGCGGATAGAACCCACAACATCAAGCCCCCCACTTATTCGATCGATATCTTTCGCAGAGTAAAACGGTAGTACGCAGATATCTGAGGGAGTCGGCCCTCTCCGGCAATACACCTCCCGGCCTTCAATCGATTCTCAACGTTAGCAACGGTTATATCCGTCCGCTTGGGCACATTCCTCGTAGGTTTCCACAAAAAAACAATGGGAATCCACTATACCCTGATCCCCAATTGACGGACGATGGTGGACACTCCGCAGCCAGATCCATGCTCGGAGACAGGCGACTGTTCTATGTCGTTATTCCCCGCTGAGGAATGGATCGATCGCAGGGACAAGCTAAATTTGCACGCCGGCTTCCGCTGCGTTTCATGCATACAGGCGAGCGACATGGAGATGAGGGTGAATCAAAGAATGGTATGTGCCCATTGCCGCATCCGAGTCTGCGCGAGGCCAGCGCTCCTTCCAGTCTTAGTTTGCCTGGCATTGCTGTTCCATGTCGCGCCGGTGCAAGCACAAATACAGAGTGGAATCAACGGAAAGGTGACAGATTCGAGCCAGGCGTTGATCAGCCAGGCCAAAATCGCTATTACCAACACGTCGACCGGCGTTGTATCGCAGACCTCGACTTCTTCGGCGGGAACGTTTACGGCGATCGGACTTATCCCGGGGCAATACTCGGTGGCCGCCGACGCCACCGGGTTCCGCAAGAGCGTTACCAACGTAGTCGTCGAGGTCGCGAAGATGACCACCGTTAACTTCACGCTGGTTCCGGGCGCAGCCAGCGAGACGGTGAATGTAACAGGATCCAGCATCTCCCTGGACACGACTTCGCCGGAAGTCGGAACCACGCTGGAGCCGGAGCTGATCAACGTTGCCCCCATTGAGATCAGTGGTCTGGCGCGGCAGATCGATTCGTTCAGCTACCTCGCACCTGGCGTACAGGGGACCCCAACCCAGCACGCCATCAACGGTGGTGTCACGTTTGAAAACGAAGTGCAGTTCAACGGGGTCCCGGTGGCATTTATCCAGTTCCAGGGAAATCAGACAAGCATCAACCCTCCATATGAAGCCGTGAACGAGTTCCGTGTGAGCACTTCCACGTTCAACGCGCAGTATGGGATTGGCCAAGGGGCGGTCACGTTCAGCCTGGCCTCGGGAACCAACAGTTTTCATGGCGATGCCTTCGACATCCTGCGCAATCAGCTCTTTGATTCTTCGGGATTTTTCCCGACGCGCTTTTCCCCGTCAGGAACTCCGGAGCCCCCGATCAATCAGCAAAATGATTACGGATTCACCATTGGCGGCCCGGTGTGGATTCCCCATGTGTACAACGGGAAGAATCGTACGTTCTTTCATGTCAGTGCCGACTGGTTCCGACAGAACCAGGCTCTGAACAGCATAGGTACTGTGCCGAGCTCGGCAATGAAACAGGGTGATTTCTCAAACTTTGTGGACTCGTCGGGCGATCTGATTCCCATCTACGATCCCGCAACCGGAGAGCCGTTCCCAGGGAACCAGATTCCGCAGCAGCGCTTCAGTGCGCTGTCGCAGTCCGAGCTTGCATCGATCCCCGATCCTGACACGGCGGGAATTAACGGCGGACTGGTGAGCAACAAGCTTCCGTCGATCCACTCCATTCCCATCCGCCAGAACATCTGGGACTACACCATTGACGAGAACATCACGGCCAACCAGAACATCCACTTCAGCCAGTGGAGGGATACGACCACCGCGCCGTTCTTCACTTCGGCGCCCATTGTGCCATCCACCAATCCGCTCCAGAGCCAGGTGAACGGCAAGAATGAGGGCTCAGGATATGTCTTAAATTACGCGTTCACGCTTAATCCACGGCTGGTGATGACGGCCGGGGCAAACGCGATCGGCCTCATCATCGGCCAGCACAATGCCAACAGCAATGTCAGTTTTGGAGCAGTCCAGGGGGGAACGACGTTCCCGTTAACTACATTCGATGGCCAGAATGGTCCGACGAACTGGGGCGTAAATGGCGGAGCCTACCTGGAGTGCTGCTCTGGCGGTCTGACGGTGAACAACAACCGCATGCTCGGCATTGTGGCCGTCAACAACTGGTTATGGACCAAGAACCGGCACACGTTCAACTTCGGGGCGCAAGCGCGGCGAACCTACCAAGACGTGATCAACTGCAACTTCTGCAGCGGGACCTTCAACTTCAGTCAACGGACTACCTCGACGCCGGACTCCAACGATCCCAATTTCGGGTTGTATGGGAGTTCCTTTGCCAGTTTTCTGCTGGGGCTTGTGGACGCGACCGAACGCAGTTTCGCCAGCGAATCCAAGCTGAGAAACTGGGCCTGGACCTTCTACGTGCAGGATGACTTCAAAGTCAACGACAAGCTCACGCTGAATATGGGCCTGCGTTACGACATCCTCATACCGTTCACCGAGGAGCACAACAACATTATTTTTGTGAATCGTGACGAGGCCAATCCCGGCGCCGGCGGGCTGCCGGGGGCAGCGACAAAGTTCGGCAACTGCGATGGATGCGCAGGCATCACTCGTGCAGCCATTCACTGGAAGAATTGGCAGCCTCGGCTGGGCCTGTCGTATCAAGTGAACCGGAAGACCGTGATCCAGGGCGGCTTTTATCTGACTTATCTGAATGGCGGGGCTTATGAGTACGGGACTTCATTTGCTGCGTCTTTTATGGGCAATCTGCAGAACGGCTCCTATATCCGCTCTTCGACAGGCAGCAGTACTCCGGGGTACGGCAGTTGGGATACGCAGTCGCTTCCATACCCGCAACAGTTGCCGTTCTCGCCTTCGATCGGGAATGCGGCGGTGATCTTCGACTTTCCTTACAACAAGGACAACAAGTTCCCGCAGCTTCCGAATGCCCGCTCGGTGGGCATCGCTCCCTACGACCAGGCCTGGAGCATCGGAGTCCAGCGCGAACTCCCCTGGGACATGTTCATGACGGCGTCGTACGTCGGGAACCGGGCTATCCACCTGCCCGACACGCTCGAGCTTTCAAACCAGCCCAACCCGTCGGTCTTGCAGTACGGATCCCTGCTGGGAGACAACATCCTGGATCCAGCCGTCGTCGCTGCCGGGTTCACACCGCCGTACCCAAATTTTGTGAACGATTTCGGAGGCGCTGCCATCCTGGAACAGGCCCTTACTCCCTATCCCCAGTTTGCCGGGTACTTCCCGGTGTACGAGATGGACGGGACGGCGCTTTACAACGCCTTCCAACTGCAGGCAGAAAAGCGCTTCAAGGGCGACCTGAGCTACATTGCCGGCCTGACCCTGCCCCATCTCACGGCCAATACGGCGATCGGGTCGGGTCCTTATTCGCCGAACGGCATGAACGCCTACAATCCCAAGCCGGAGTACGGTCCTTCCTACATTGACCATGCTTATGACGTGAAGATCCTGGCGACCTACGAATTGCCGCTCGGGCCGGGCAAGAAGTATCTGAACTCCGGCGGCTGGACTTCGTACCTGGTTGGAGGCTGGCAGTTCAGCGGCATCCTCAGCTATTCCGGCGGGTACGCATTCGGAGCGCAGAACAGCTTCAATCCACTGCTGGTGAATAGTTTCGACCGGCCGGATATCGTTTCCGGCGCTTCAGTCAAGACTTACAGCTACAATCGCTCGAAGGATTTCTTCACCGGAAAGACAAGCGTGCAGCCGGTCCAATTTTCCACCAATGCGTTTGCCAACACGGGCCCCTGGGCACTTGGAAGCTCCGTGCGTGCCTATCGTGCCCTTCGCACGCCCCCGTTGCGCATCGAGCACTTCGATGCGATCAAGACGTTCCGTATCGGCGAGCACGTGCGCGCGAGCCTGCGACTCGACTACTTCAACGCCTTCAACCGCACCCAGTTCCAGTCGCCGGACAACAATTCGCTCGATTCCACGTTCGGCCAGATTACCAACCTGAGCTCGCAAATCAGCAACCGGCAGGGCCAGGCGACGTTTCGCGTGGAATTCTGAAGTCGATGCATCGAGTCGGAAACAGGAGGTGGCTAAAGCAGTGACATTGCGCGGAAAGTCGATGCTTCGCAAGG
>CAWCTA010000007.1:0-53204 GCA_963798315.1 uncultured Acidobacteriota bacterium
TTTATATCGAAAGAATGAGCTATGCCGAGACTCATTATTCATCAGAGGCGCGACGGAGCGTACGGTTACAGGCTCCTTTTTGACACATTAATTCTTGTTGTGCTATAAGTGCGGCTCTACCTCATGTTCCCCCTTCAGCAGAACATTCAATCGCTCGCGATCTGTTTGGCAATTGGTTCCCTGCTTCCGTATTGCTCCGCGCAGATTGAGATTCCCGACGGGACCAAGGTGAGAGTTCGTCTTGATCAGCAACTCTCTTCAGAAACCGCTCACGCTGGTGATCTCGTTCAATTCAGCGTCGCGGATGAGGTAAAGGTCGGCGAAGTCGTAGCAATCAAGAGAGGGTTTGTCGTGAACGGCAAAGTAGTATCTGTCGTTCCCAAAAGATCGGCGGGGAGAACCGGCAAATTCGATTTTTCGATTGACGCGATAATCCTTCCAGATGGAGGCGACATTCCTCTTCGGTATAGTTCGATTAGCGAGAAGGGAGGAAGCCGGCCGGTCGCTACTGGCCTTGTGGCTGCGGGCCTCGGGGCAATATTCTTGCCCTCGGCCGCGTTTGCTCTGCTCGTACAGGGCCACGATGCAGTTCTGTATGAGGGCATTGTCTTCGATGTTTTCACGGATGGAATTCGCACAATCGACATCAAGAAGGATGCGGCTGCCGAATCTTCCGCCGCAATATCGGGTGGGAGTACCAGTTCAGATCCCAAGGGAGATAAAAGCATCCCTCTCGATGCGCCATCCATTGGAGTGGTCTACCTGCTCGATGTGACGTCGCGGACTCTCAAACCTTTGCCCGAGGAACCTTGGAAGGCTCAAGCCCGCGACAATGTCGGAGCCATTGAAATAGCCGGGCAACATTCATACTTGCGCGTTGTTACTGGTAAACCCGAACTCGTTTTCAAAATTGGAAACCCGGAGAATGCAAAGCTCTACGCCCTTAACGTTGACGTTGGCAAGAAGAACCAGCGTTGGTTTTCCTTGGTTCACAAAACTGGCAAAGCACGCGAGGTCAGTCCGGGTATCCCGATCGAGATAAAGAAGGTTGGCGAATCTTCGTATGAGTTGGTTCCCGAGCCCACTCTGCGCCCCGGAGAGTACGCCGTATTGCTGTCAGGTTCCAGGGTTTTCACGTTTGGCATCGATCCATAGTCTTCGGCAAGGAGGCCGGTAGTTGATGCGAAGATTGGTAATTTTGCTCGCTTTCTCGCTCGGCAGCTGCGGGGCTCAGACCACAAGCAGCAAACCTGTCGAGGTCCCGTCCGTTGGTGTCATATACGTTCTTGACTCCTCCAATCAGGCATTGAAGCCACTCCCCGATGAAGCATTTAAAGGGGGGCACAGCAGCGTTTTCAAAACAGCATATGGCAAGAGCCCGATGACCGGTAGTTTCGATGTGTCCGGGGCGCATTCGTCGTTCCGCATTGCTGCCGGGAAGCCCGAATTTGTCTTCACATTCGGGAGCCCGGAAAACGCGATCTTATACGTCTCGACGGATAGTAAGAACGAGCGCCGATTTGCATCGGTTCAAATCAATCGCGACAACAGCGTAGTCAACCTTCCTGGCATTCCCGTCGTGTTAACTCAGTTCGGAAATTCATCATATAAATTGGTTCCGGCGTCTCCCCTCCACCCCGGCGAGTACGCAATCGTGCTTAGGGGCTCACCGCAAGCAAAAGACAAAAAGATCTTTACCTTTGGTATCGACTGAGTGATTGTTTTGCGACTAGACGAGAGGTTAACTTCGGAAAGCACTGCCGACTTAAAACTCGGGATGTCGTCCAAGTTCTGACTTTATCAAATTATGACATCGTCTGACGAGATCATTGAGAAGAGTTTCGGCGGATTCTCCTCTACCGGAAGGAGTTTGCCGATCAATTGGCCGACGGTTTTTCGATATGGTCGATCAACAGAACTTCCACCGGACCCTTGACCGGTTCAAGCCGGAGTCCAAGCTGCTCGGGAAGGGCAGTGATCAGCGGGGGCCAGGCGGCCGGGTCACTGCTCCCGGTGCCGGGCAGAGTCCCGTTGTATTGCAAGGTGAAATCGTATGTAGCGGCCAGTCCGGTTTGATCCGCGACCGGCGCACCCATCTGTCCCGTCAACATATCCGCCAGGAACTTCATCGAGCACCCATGAGCAATGAATTGGTAGCCCAGCCGGCCGTCGCCCTGTTGATAGAGAGGGGGCAGAGGGCGACCGCCGAATCGGGTCGTCTCCTCCGCAGTGGGCGGCTTGAGATCCGTGCTGAGCTTCGGCCCCTTCTTCGCGACCACCAGGGTGTAGGTCGTCCCCTCCTTAGTGGTCCAGTGGGTCTTCAGCTGAAATCGATCGGCCAGCAAAGCCTGAACCATGTGCTGCTTTTCCAGGCGGGCGTCCTCGTTGCTTAAGTGCTCCAGTTTTTCATCGACGGAGCTGTCGGATCTGGCTTCGATCATGTAACGCGTCCCCCGAACCCAGTCGGGGCCGCCGGCAATGTTGAAGTAGTGGAGACCATACGCGTTCGCGATCAGGTCCATCACCGTATTGTTCGTAAGTCGGAGGACGCTGGAGTGAGCCGGGTTTTGGAAGCTCACTCGAAAGGAGTCCGCTGGAGGACTTTCGCGAATCGAGGCGACGTCAAAGGTGAGTGCGGGTACGTAGCCCGCATTCGCGGCAGCTGGTGAGGGCGTGGCTGCGGCGGACTGAGCACAGACCGGCCATGCCGGAAAGATCCAGAACGCGGCGACCAGCATCGCGACACAACCGTTACGGAATCGTGGCGAAGTTTGGTAGATCATGAAGGCCCGTCCCCCGGGAGCGGGAAATCCACGCCGACCTATTTGTCGGTATCCTCGAACGCAAATTTCCCCAGCGGAAATGGATGCGAGACCTGAGGCTTGGTGTCTGATCCAAGGGCAGGATAGGGGTCCGGGTTGTAGGTCGGGAAACCCCAGATCGCCCCAGTGCGCATGTCGATCGCTACCAGTCCCAAAGCCTGCTTGCTGCCATCCGGAGCTCGCAACATGCGAACTCCAGGCTCGATATGAAATGGATATGGAGATGAGTCGGCTCTCGCAGCATCGGGATGAAGATACGGCCGGATCGCGATTGCACTCAAGGCAATCGCAATTACAAGCAAAAGAGACTTTGTCAGTAAGTCATTTTTCATGGAGCACCTCGGGAAGATAAGAGTTGGACGAAGCATCCAGGGATGGCTGTGCCGGACGAAACACGATGAATGCTGCGCCAGACCTGAGGCCCACGACCCCAGGTGCTACAACCGGTCGAAGATATCGCGGAAGTCCCACACGCCGGGGGGTTGGTTTGCGAGCCATTCGGCCGCACGGACAGCGCCCAACGCGAAGCCGCGCCGGCTGTAGGCGTCATGGCGCAACTCGATTACGTCGTACTCGCTGGCGGCGCGGACGATGTGCTCTCCCTTGGCGTCGCCGACCCGGTGTGACGTGACCTCGACTTCGGCGCCGGGCCGGGCGGCCTGGATGATTTCTTTCAGCGTGAGGGCAGTGCCGGACGGCGCATCGAGCTTGGTGGTGTGGTGAGTCTCGGTGATGGAGAAGGTGTAACCGTCAAGCCTGGCCAGGTCTGCCGTGAGGCGGAACAGTTTCTGCACGCCGATCGAGAAGTTGGTGCCGTAGAGCAATGCACCCTGGCGGCGCTCGGCGATCGCTTTCATGGCGCCGAGTTGCGCGTACCAGCCGGTGGTGCCGACAACGATGCGGCATCCCAGGGCCAGCACGGCGCGCATGTTTTCGACTGCAGCGTCGGCGGTGGTGAAGTCGATCACCACATCGACGCCGGCGAGTGTGGGCGCCGTCAGCGCCGCCGCGCGGCTGTTCTCGTTGATGTCCATGGCGCGCACGCCGTGGCCGCGTTCGCGGGCGACTTCCGCGACTAGCGAGCCGGTCTTTCCCATTCCGAGTACGAGAAACAGCATTTTTCTTTTAGCTCCTGGCTTTTAGCTTTTAGCTTCATTCTGCGTTAGCACACCGCGCACAATTCTCTCAAGTCCTGATCTCGCCGTTGCCTGCCCAAAGCCACCCAGCCGAATTGATCGATGAACAAGCTAACAGCTAAAAGCTAATAGCTAGCTGCTGGCGGCAGCCAGCGGCTTTCTCGCTTCCACGTCGAAGACTTCCGGATCGGGGTCCTGGAAGAAAGCCGCATGCAGCGAACGCACCGCCTCGTCCGCATCCTCCTCGTCGATCATGAAGCTCATGTTGATTTCGCTGGCGCCTTGCGAAATCATGCGCACGTTGATGTGGCGTATGGCGGTGAACACCTGCGCGGCCATGCCGTTGCGCCCGCGGATATCCTCGCCCACCATGCACACCAGCGCCTTCTTGCCCTCGTATTTCACATCGGCCAGTTTGCTCAGGTCGGCGGCGATCAAGGGCAGCTTTTCGTTCGAGTCTACGGTCAGCGAGACCGAGACTTCGCTGGTAGAAACCATGTCGACGGCGCACTGGTGCCGGTCGAACACATCGAAGATGGCCTTGAGATAACCGTGGGTCATGAGCATGCGGCTGGCGACCACGTCGATGATGCTCAGCTTCTTCTTGACCGCGATCGACTTGAACGGGCTTTTGCAATGCGGGGCCAGGGACGTGATGCGCGTGCCTTCGTTGCCGGGGTTGCGGCTATTGAGCACCAGGACGGGGATGTTTTTCTTGACGGCGGGAAGAATAGTGGCCGGGTGCAGCACTTTGGCGCCGAAGTAGGCCAGTTCCGCGGCTTCTTCAAAGCTGATGACCTTCACGCGCAGGGCGTCGGGGCAGACGCGCGGATCGGAGGTCATGATGCCGTCGACGTCGGTCCAGATTTCGATGGAACCGGCGGCGAGAGCCCCGCCGATCAGGGCACCGGTAAAATCCGACCCGCCGCGCCCCAGCGTGGTCGTGATGCCGGCCTCGTTGGAGCCGACGAACCCTCCCATCACCGGGACTTTGCCCTCGTTCACCAGGGGACGGACCTTTTCGTTGGCGCGCTTTTCAATTGCCGTATCGAGGGGAATGGCCTTTTGAAACTGGGAGTCGGTAAGGATGATTTCGCGCGCATCCACGTGGACCGCTGCGATGCCGCGCTCGCAAAACGCGGCGGCGATCATGCGGCTGGAGAGCCGTTCGCCGTAGCTCACGATCAGGTCTGAGATGCGCGGGGTGAGTTCGAGGATCGCAGCCAGACCGCGCAGAACCTCGTCGAGCTGATCGAATTTCTTATCGATCCACGTGACGAGCGCAGCGGAGTCTTTTTGATTCTTGATGAGCGCCGCCGCAGTATCGCGATGGCGCGAGCGCAGGCGCGAACTGATGGCGAGCGCCCCGGTGCGGTCGCCCACCGATGCAGCCGAGGCGGCGCGCAGCAACTGGTCTGTTACCTTGGCCATGGCGCTGACCACGACCACAGGCTGCCTGCCCGCGGAAACCCGGCCAGCGACGATGGCGGCGGTGCGGTTGATCGCGGCGGGATCCTCCACCGAGGTGCCGCCGAACTTCATGACTACCAGGCTCATTTAAAACATCCCATATCGATGAGCTCAACCTCAGGGGCTAAAGCCGTGTTTCGTGTTTGGCTACTTAATGTCAGGGCTGAAGCCCTGACCTACCATCCGCTGTCCTGGTTGAAGCCCTGACCGCGAACCCTCATGCCTGAGCGGCGGCGACCGGGGCGGGCTCCAGCTTGCCCAGGCTTGCCAGTAACTCCGCATTCAGAATCGCAGCACCCGCGGCGCCGCGAATGGTGTTGTGCGACAAGACCGTAAACTTCCAGTCCAGCAGTCCGCAGGGCCGCAGCCGTCCCACGGTTACCCCCATGCCGCGCCCGCGATTGCGGTCCAGCCGCGGCTGGGGACGATCGTCCTGGGGGGCCCACTCCACCGGCTGCTCCGGCGCCATGGGAAGGTTCAGACCGGCCAGCGGTTGAAACTCCGCCCACGCGGCCAGCATGTCTTCGCGCGTCACCGGCCGGCCCAACTTGTTGCCCAGCTTGATCGAGACGCTTTCCGTGTGCCCGTCCTCCACGGCGACGCGGTTGCAGTGCGCGGTCATCTTTGCCGCCAGCGGCGCGACGGTCTGACCGGACGAGTTCGACTGCAGCCGGCCGAGCAGCTTCAGCGTCTCGGCCTCCATCTTTTCTTCTTCGCTCTTGATGTAGGGCACCACGTTGCCCAGGATGTCCATGGACGGGACGCCGGGATAGCCTGCCCCGGAGACCGCCTGCATGGTCGCCACGAAAATCTGCTCCAGGCCAAACCGTTCTTCGAGAGGCTTGAGCGCCATGACCAGGCCAATCGCCGAACAGTTGGGGTTGGTGACCATGTATCCGCCCGACTCCTTGCGCCAGGGCTGCTCTTCGATGAGGTGCAGGTGCTCGGGGTTCACTTCGGGGATCACCAGCGGCACATTGGCGTGCATGCGGAAAGCGCTCGAATTGGAAACCACAGCGCAGCCAGCGGCGGCAAACTTCGGCTCCATGTCACGGGCGATGTCGGCGTCGAGGGCGGCAAAGATGATGCGCGGTGCGCCCAGCGGCTCGGCCGGGGAGACGGTCATGCGGGCGATGCGCTCCGGAAGAGGCGTGTCAAGCCTCCACCTGGCGGCGTCTCCGTATTTCCTGCCGCTGGAGCGGTCGCTGGCGGCCAACCAGGCGACCTCGAACCAGGGGTGGCGTTCGAGCAACTGAATAAATCGTTGGCCGACCATACCAGTCGCGCCCAGGATGCCGATGGGGTATTTGTTTTGCATGGCAGTAAACACTCCAGTGTACAGGAGCGGTGGCGAAGCTTCACCGAGGGAATGCAGCGGTCGGACGACGGTGTGGCGCCGGAACAATCGGCGCTCCCTCCGCGTATCTGACAATGGCGCGACGAGTCTTCGCCAGTTCGCGCCAGGCCCAAAGGAGAGACCATGCGAAAGAACGTCGTTGTTGCCGGTGGTAGCCTCATCATGCTTTTCACCCTTGCGGGCGTGGCCGCGAGGTCCGCCGCTCCGCCCAAGAGCGCGCCTGGCACCATCGTGATCGTTTTCAAGGATGGCCACCGGCAGACGTTCAACCTGTCCGACATCGAGCGGGTGGAATTTCCGGCAGCGGCCGTGGCGGCCGGCGATAGTGGCGCGGCCAATGCCGATGCGCCCCCGCGCGGCCACTACGTGGGCAAATGGGAATGCGGCGACGGCAACGGCAGCGATTTCTACATCACCCTGAAGGAGAGCGGCGACGCGATGCGCTCGATCGGCGATGAACACGGCCGCTGGGCTTATGTGAACGGCGAGGCCCGGGTAACCTGGGATGACGGGGCGCAAGACGCCATTCGCAAGATCGGGAACCATTACCAGAAGTTCGCCTATCATGAGGGAAAATCGTTCACCGACCAGCCCGACAACGTGACCAATGCAAAGCTGACCAACCCGCGGCCGATCTAGGGAGCCTCTGAACAAGTGACTGTATCGAAGGGTTCGGGCTTCAGCCCGTACATCTAGCCAATCGAAGCGAAGTGGGCTTTAGCCCATGAGGGAATGCTGACGTCCTTTCGGACACTTGTTCAGAGATTCCCTAGGGGCGAACTTTAGCTGTTGGCGATTGTCCAAACGAGTCACGGATGGTCCGGCGAAGGTTCGTGACTGCGTGCCGGAACAGGATGGGCTGCAGCCCATTTCGCGGCTCTCTTTTGCACTTTCATCCGTTCGAACAGCCACAGTCTAGCGGCAGATTCATCGCGATTCTTGGCAAATTGTACTTGCATGTCACCGTTGGCGCCCGCGGCCGCCAGGTTCTGCCAGAAATACGCTTCAGAATAACTCTGGGGAACGCCCTTTCCGCTGCTGTAAAGAACGCCGAGGTTGTTCTGGGCGTAGGCGAAACCCTGGTCCGCCGACTTCTTCCACCAGATGGCGGCCTGGGCATAGTCCTGCGCGATGCCGTGGCCGTTGTAGTAGTCGTACCCCAGCTTGTATTGCGCAACCTTGTCGCCGGCCTTTGCTTGCTCGATCACGTCTATGTCGATCGGGAGGGCCGACATCGAAGACGTCGCGGGTATATTCGCGGCCTTGCTGTCTTGCTCAGGAGCGGAAGCGGGGGCAGGCTTTGGTTCTTGCGTTGGTTCCGGCTTTTGTTCCTGCTTTGGTTCTGCGAGAGGTGGTTCCGCCCCCTGCGCCGCGGGCTCCGGCACACATTTCACCTTCGCTCCATCGGACCCATGGAGATGGGCCGCGGGGGCCATCAAAGCGAAAAGCAAACATGAAGCTGCGTACAGACGCTGCATTCCTTGTCCTGTCAGAGGGCATCGGGGGATGTGCTAGATACCGATTCTTCCACCTCTACATTCGGTTTGCAACCGGCAATTGGTAATATTCAAACGTTTCATCCCGCCACAACAGGGAATAGGGATTTGGCGCACCGGAGTCGACCCCGGGCATCAGTCCTGTCTCATAGCCGCCAGCACGGCATCGGCAAACTGCGCGGTGCCTGCGGAGCCGCCCACGTCGCGGGTGAGGGTCTTGCCCTTTGCATAGACGGTTTCGAGGGCCTTCTGCACCCGGGTGGCCGCCGCCTCTTCATCCAGGTGGTGCAGCATCAGAACGGCCGACTGCAGCAGGGCTGTCGGGTTGGCAATGTCCTTGCCCGCAATGTCCGGCGCCGAACCGTGCACGGCCTCAAAGATGGCGCAGTCCACGCCCAGGTTCGCGCCCGGCACCAAGCCCAGTCCGCCCACGAAAGCGGCGCAGAGATCGCTCACGATATCCCCGTACAGATTTTCCAGGAGGAGAGTGTCGTACTGGTACGGATTCATCACCAGTTGCATGCAGGTGTTGTCGATCAGGTGCTCGGCATACATCACGTCCGGGAATCCCTCCGCGACTTTGCGCGCACAGCGCAGAAACAGGCCGTCGGAGAGCTTCATGATGTTGGCCTTGTGGATGGAGTGGATCTTCTTGCGCCCGTGCTTGCGCGCGTATTCGAACGCGAACTTCGCAATGCGCGTCGAGCCCTTTTCGGTGATGACCTTAATGCTCTCCACCACCCCGGGAACAACCTCGTGCTCGAGGCCCACGTATTCGCCTTCGGTGTTTTCGCGCACGATGATCAGGTCCACGCCGGGCCACTTGGATTCGAGACCGGGCAGGTTTTTGATGGGGCGGAAATTGGCGAAGAGGTCAAACTTCTTGCGCAGCGTGACGTTGATGCTCTTGAAGCCGCCCCCGATGGGCGTGGTCACCGGCCCCTTTAGCGCGACCTTGTTGCGCTCGATCGATTCATAGAGCGCCGTGGGGATGTATTCGCCGAAGATTTCGAAGGCTTCGGCACCCGCGGAGTAGCGTTCCCATTCCCACTTGACGCCGG
The DNA here is from genome assembly GCA_963798315.1 of uncultured Acidobacteriota bacterium. Taxonomy (GTDB): domain Bacteria; phylum Acidobacteriota; class Terriglobia; order Terriglobales; family Acidobacteriaceae; genus Telmatobacter. Next base: position 9,343 of record CAWCTA010000007.1, read on the forward strand.
TGGCCTCGAGAATGCGGACTACGGCCTGGGTTACTTCCGGGCCGATGCCGTCACCGGGAATGAGTGTGACTCGATGTGTCTTTGTCTCTGCCATATTTGTTAGCTTCCAGCCACTGGTTCCCAGCTTCTGCTGGCGTTCATTCGGCCTTCTCTGATCCCTGATCCCTGTTCCCTGATCCCTGCTTTTTGTGTCCCTCGAGAAGCCCTTCGAGCTCTTCCTTGAATTCGCGCACATCCTTGAAGTCGCGATACACCGAAGCGAAGCGGATATAGGCAACCGTGTCCAGGCCCTTGAGTTGGTTCATGATCAACTCGCCGATCTCACGCGTGCTGCGCTCCCTTTCGGGGGCGTCCATGAGAAACGTCTCGGTGGCATCGACGATGGCTTCCAGCTTCTTTGACGGAACGGGGCGCTTTTCGCAGGCGCGCAGAAGCCCGCTCAGCACCTTCTGGCGGTCAAACCGCTCGCGGCGCCCGTCCTTCTTGACCACCATGTAAGGGATTTCGTCGATGCGTTCGTAGGTAGTGAAGCGGCGATTGCAGCGTTCGCACTCCCGGCGCCGCCGGATGGCGTCGGCTTCCTTGCTCTCGCGCGAATCCACCACCCGGTCTTGCCCAAAGCCGCAGTACGGACACTTCATGCTAGGTGAATTCTAAGGCATGGAAAGGCGGGGATCAGGGAACGAAGCCTTGACATGGTACTTCGCCGCTGCAACACTTTGACAATGGAAGTTCAGTTCACGCCCGAACAGGAAGCCAAACTAGCCCAAATTGCCAGTTGTAAGGGTGTTGAACCGACGCGGCTCGTGCGTGATGCAGCATTAAGACTGATCGAGGACGACTCCCGTTTTCGGGCCGCCGTCCGTAAGGGGATCGATCAGGCCGACCAGGGGCTGTTCATCGAAGAACTTGAGATGGACGCCAAGGTTGCTCGGATGCTGGGAGTCTGATGCGGCTTCGCTGGACCCCATCAGCGGCCGATGACTTGGAGGCCATCGCGGATTACCTTGCCAAGCACTTCCCAAGTTTTGAACGAGACACAATCAAGCAAATCTACCAATCAATCGTGGACTAAAAACGATGCCATACCGTGGCCGTTTGGGACGCGAAGACGGAACGCGTGAACTGGTAATCGCGAATTTGCCTTAAATTGTCGCCTATAGGATCACGGGCGACGCCGTCGAGGTGCTGCACATCTATCACGGGGCTCAGGACCGGCCTTGATGGTTTCCAACGGACACGAGTAGTCACACCTTGCTGCCACAGGGTCAGTTCAGAAACTCCGCAATGGCCCCCACCACCGTCTGCTGCTCGTCTTCGCGCAACTCGGGGAAGATAGGCAGCGCCAGCACTTCGCGCGCTGCACGCTCGGCTTCAGGAAAGTCTCCTTCCCCATAGCCCAGGCTCTGCAAAGCATTCTGCAGATGGAGCGGAACCGGATAATAAATCTCGGTGCCGATCTGCCGCGCTGTGAGAAATTCCCTGAGCGCATCGCGCCGCGAGGAGCGGATCACGTATTGGTGCCAGACGTGGCGGCTGCCTTCGACCTCGTGTGGCAGGACGACGCCGTGGGTGGGGTAGGGACCTGCTTCCGCCAACCCCGCCGCCCCGAATAGCCCGTCGTATCGTTCCGCTACCGTGCGCCGGGCCTGGTTCCATCCCGTAATGTACTTGAGCTTGACGCGGAGAATCGCGCCCTGGAAGCCGTCCATCCGGGTGTTCCACCCCACCTCGTCATGATAGTACCGGCGGCGCATGCCGTGCTGGCGCAGCACGCGCAGCCGCTCGGCCACCTGGTCTGAATTGGTGGTTACCATGCCGGCATCGCCTGCCGCGCTCAGGTTCTTGGTGGGATAGAAGCTGAAGGCAGCCGCGTCGCCGAGCCCTCCCGCCTTCACTCCCTGCCACTCCGCACCCCAGGCCTGGGCGGCGTCTTCGATGACCGTCAGCCCCCGTGTTTTTCCAAAACCAGGGGAAAAGGCGGGTTGCCCATACAGATGCACTGGCAGCACCGCCCGTACTGAAGCGCCTCGCGGTCCATCGAGCACCGCTTCCACGGCCTTCGGGTCCAGATTAAAGGTGGCGGGGTCAATGTCGGCCAGGACGGCCGTGGCGCCGGCCCGCACGATGGCGCTCACCGAAGCAAAAAAACTGAATGGCGTGGTGACAACCGCCGCGCCCGGGCCAATCCCCGCCGCCGCGAGCGCCAGCCAGAGAGCATCGGTGCCCGAGGAACAGCCCACCGCGTGGGCCACGCCGAGGTGTGCTTCGGCGGCTCGCTCGAAGGCCGTAACCGCTTCTCCCAGAATGAATTGCCGGGAATCGAGCACTTCCACCAGCGCCTCGGCCAGTTCCTGCCGCAGGGGGCGATACTGGCGGTCGAGATCCAGCATGGGCACCGCTTGTTCGGTTTCCCGAGCCGGGTTCCCCAGGCGGATTTCGGTGCTTTTCACCCATCAATGGTATCAGCCGGGATCGTTTATGGCCCGGCCAAGGTCGGATCGGAACCCGATTCGGGCGGGGGCTTGATGCTCCCAGTTGAAAACCTTCGTGATCCACTATATTGTGGTCACATTGCGGGATTCGGTGGCACCGGGGCTTCCGGCGCCGCCCTCGCGGATTTGTTTTTACCCACGATTTCGAGACTGAAATGCATCCAACCGTTGAGGAAAGTAGGAGATCGGCAAATGGAAAATAAGCCGGCACAAAATATTCAGGATACGTTCCTGAATACCGTTCGCAAGGACAAGACCCCCATCACCATTTACCTGGTCAGCGGCGTCAAGCTTACCGGCAAAATCCGGTCCTTCGACAAGTATTCCGTGCTCCTCGAGAACAACAGCCAGGAGCAGTTGATATTCAAGCACGCTATTTCGACAGTGGTGAGCAACCGGAGCGTCCTCCACACCGAGCACCGTCCGGCCACCATGCATACAGGCCTCGGTCCGGCGCCGGTGGGCGCACCGTCCGCGACCGCGACCGGCGACAGCCCGCGAGGAGCGGTTCCGATTGGAAGTTGAGCCAGGGCGGAGTCGTGCGTCCGGTGTCCGCAGGAGTGGCGGTCCGGAACGGGCGATTCTCGTAGGAGTGGATCTTGCAAGCCGTTCGCGTTCCAGCCGTGCAGGTCTGGCGGGTGCGCGGGCGGCATTGCGGTTAAAAGAACCCTCGCCCAGATCCGGGGAGGGGCCCGAAGCCGGCGACGACGCGCCCCTGGAAATCCAGCCGCCTCACTCATCCCAACCTCCGTTCGGCGGCCTGGACGTGGAGGAGTCGCTTGCGGAGTTCCGGGAACTGGTTTCGAGCGCCGGAGCCCAAATCGCCGCGGTGATCATTCAACGCCGCCCCCGTCCCGATCCGGCAACGCTCATCGGCGCCGGCAAGGTCGAAGAGATCGCGGGGGTTGCGGCATCGACCCAGGCCGACCTCGTCCTGTTTGACCACGACCTCTCTCCCACCCAGTTGCGCAACCTCGAAGCGGCGCTCCCGTGCCGCGTGCTCGATCGCACCCAGCTCATCCTCGACATCTTTGCCCGCCACGCCCGCACCCGCGAAGGCCAGTTGCAGGTCGAATTCGCCCAGCTCGAGTACATGCTTCCGCGCCTCACCGGGCGAGGGAAAGTCATGTCGCAGTTGGGCGGCGGCATTGGCACGCGCGGCCCCGGCGAAACCCAGCTCGAAACCGATCGGCGGCGGATTCAGCGCCGCATCGACCAGCTCAAGCTTGATCTCGAAGCGGTCCGCCGCGTCCGCCGCCAGCAGCGGCAGCGCCGCGAGTCAGTGCCCGTGCCGACGGTCGCCCTGGTCGGCTATACCAACGCCGGCAAGAGCACGCTCTTCAATCGCATCACGGGCGCGCACGTGCTTCAGTCATCGCAGATGTTCGCCACGCTCGACCCCAAACTGCGCGCCATCGAGCTCCCCAGCCGCCGCCGCGTTCTGCTGTCCGATACCGTCGGCTTCATTCGCAACCTGCCCCACACCCTCGTCACGAGCTTTCGCGCCACGCTCGAAGAAGTGGAGCAGGCCGAAGTGCTGGTCCACGTCCGCGACGCGGCTTCCACCTACGGAGACGAGCAGAAAACGCAGGTGGAAAAGGTGCTCGGCGAACTGAACGCGCTTTCCAAGCCCCGGATCGAGGTGCTGAACAAGATCGACCTTCTAGCCCAGCCTGAGCGTGACGGCATCGCCTCGCGGCTCGACTCGTCCACGCCCGCGCATCGCGAGGTGCAGGTTTCGGCGGCCACAGGCGAAGGGATCGACTCACTCATGGCGGCGATCGACGATGCGTTGTACTCCGACCCCGTGATCGAGGCTGAACTTGACGTGCCCCAATTCGAGGGAGCGGCGCTGGCCGCGATCGAAGCGGGGATGGTGATCCACCACCGCTCGTATGAAGGCAACCTCGTTCACCTCACGGTCGCCGGTCCAGCCTCTCTCGTGGGACGTTTTCGCGAGTACAAGCTGCGCGACAAGCAGTAGCTCGCCGCGCAGGGCTCTCTGTTCTACATGAAGTAGGCCCCGCTCAGGCGAGCATAAAGCTCCCCCGCCTTCCTGACTTCTTTGCGCGCCTCCTCCGACACGGAACTCATGCCTCCGGCAAGGTCTTTGCCGTCTTTGAGCAGTTTGGCAAGAAACTTCTTGAAATCCGGGGGAAGACTGCCAGTGCCGACCGGAAGCCGCTGTACCTGGGGAATGAGGCGATCGACCGCATCTTTCCACGACTGGACCGACATCGCGCCGGGCAGGGTCAGCTCGCCGACTCCCCGATCGGGGCCGATGAAGCTCATGGGCATGCCCATGCCGGACCTGGCCGCCTCCTCATCGATCGCCCTGTCAATCTTGTGCAATATCTTCTTGATCTCATGTTTGATCTTCTCCGCGGTGGGGATCCTGCCTTCGAGAAGAGTGGTGGCGGCGACGTGCAGATGGCCCACGATCTTGCCAACAACGTCGCGATCGGTTTTCAGGACTTTCTCCGGGCTGGGCGGAGCGGGTATGGGCTTGTTTGCTTCTCTCTCGGCAGCCAGTTGCATTGCTTGTTCGGGTGTCATGTGGTTTCTCCTTGTGCGCTCAAAGCAGGAAATAGGAACGAGAACCGCTTTCCCATTCGGGAGGGATATTTCCCGTTCTGCTTATCTACGCGCTCTTCTGCGGAGATTTCCGTCATCGCGCGCGATGATTTTCGAGATGAGGTTTCGGCTCGCCCAGGCCCAGCGGCGAATCGGGACGGGTTCCTGTTATGCTCACCAGAAATGACCGCGCGCTCTCTCGTATTCCTTGTCCTCGCTGGTGCGCTCAGCCTTGCATCCCCGGCGCAAAACAAGACGCCGCTCTCCCCTGCTGAACGAACCATGGTCGCCTACATCGACGCCAACCAGAAGGCGTCGAACGAACTGCTGGAGAAGCTGGTCAACATCAACAGCGGCACCCACAACCTGGAGGGCGTGCGGGCGGTGGGCCAGGTGTTGATGCCCGAGCTTCGCGATCTTGGATTCAAGGTGCAGTGGATTCCGATGGACGAGGTCAAGCGCGCCGGCGTGCTGGTGGCCGAGCATTCCTGCCCTGAGCCCGGCAAGTGCGGCAAGCGCATGCTCTTCATCGGCCACATGGACACCGTTTTTGAGAAGAACAATTCATTCCAGGCCTACTCCGTGAAGGGAAATATTGGCACCGGCCCCGGCGTCAACGACATGAAGGGCGGCCTGGTCATCATGCTCTTTGCGTTAAAAGCCATGCAGGCCGCCGACGTGCTCAAGCAGGCCGAAATCACCATCGTGCTCAGCGGTGACGAAGAAGCGCATGGGGAACCGGCAAGCATCGCCCGCCGCGACATGATCGCGGCCGCGCATCACAGCGATGTGGCGTTGGAATTCGAAGGCACGCCGCGCCTCGATGGCGTCTTCTACGGCAGCATCAGCCGCCGCAGTTCGATCACCTGGCACGTGCAGACCATGGGTGAGACCGGCCACTCCTCCGGGATCTTCTCCGAGGAGAAAGGCTACGGAGCGATCTACGAGCTGACTCGCATCGTCGATGCGTTCCGCACCCAGCTTCCCGAGCCGTACCTTACCTTCAACGTGGGAATGGTGCTGGGGGGGACGACTGTGAGCGTCGACGAAGCCGGCAACAACGGCGCCGCCACCGGAAAGGACAACGTCATTGCGCCGGCAGCCTATGCCAGCGGAGACATCCGCACCATCTCCAACGAGCAGACCACCCGCGTGGAAAAGAAGATGGAGGCCATCGCCGGGCAGCACCTGCCCCGGACCGGCGCCGCCATCAGCTTCGGCGAGGGCTATCCGGCCATGGCTCCCACCGCCCAAAGCCGCGCCCTGCTCGGTATTCTCAACCAGGTGAATGCGGGCCTGGGATTCGGCGCCATGCCAGAGCTCGACCCAATGAAGCGCGGCGCGGGGGATATATCGTTTGTGGCCGATATTGTTCCCGGACTGGCGGGCATCGGGGCCACCGGCCAGGGCGCGCACGAACCCGGCGAAACCATCGACCTCTCCGCGCAGCCCATCAACACCAAGCGCGATGCGCTGCTCATGTACCGGCTGAGCCGGCTTGATCAACATGCCGACCTGAAGAGCGGGTTGGAGTGAGGCCCGTCATGCGACTTTCAAGTTCGAAATTCCTTACGCTTTTCGCCGCCTCTTTCTTATTCATGGTCTTCGGCGCTTGCGAAGGCTGGCCGGCTAAAAGGGTTCCCGACAAGACCGTTGTGCTGACTCTCGATGATGCCGTCAAATCGCAGATCGAGTTTGTCGCTCCACTCCTCGAGCAATTGGGATTCAAGGCGACATTCTTTATTTCGCAGGAGTGGATGAACGACAAGGAGCACTTTCTCAGCTGGGACGACGTCGCCGCTCTCCACCGGCGCGGATTCGAGATCGGCAATCATACCTGGACGCACGCCGCGTTCGATCAGGCGGACCAGGCAGCAAAGTTGGGCGGGGAACTGCAGAGGATCGACGACGCCCTTGCCCGCGTCGGAGTTCCGAAACCCGTCAGCTTTGCGTGGCCGGGAGATAATTTCGGGCCGGAGGCCCTCGAACAACTGCGGCTGCACGGAATCAGGTTGGCGCGTCGCGGCATGCAGCCGGAAGTGCCCTATGGCGAGGTGCAGGTCGGACCGCTGCTCGATGTCACCAGGAACGATCCGCTTCTCATCCCGACCACCGGCGATGCGTACCCCGACTGGACCCTGGAGCACTTCAAGGAAGTGGTCGCCGGGGCTAAGCAAGGAAAGGTGGTCGTGCTCCAATTCCATGGCGTGCCGGACACCGTGCACCCCTGGGTGAACACGCCGCCAGAGATGTTTCGCCAGTACATGCTGTATCTCAAGCGGAACGGATATCACGTGATCGCCTTGCGCGACCTGGCGCCTTACTACGACTGGTCGCATCTGCCCCGCGACCCGATGGCCAAGGAGCGTGTTGCCACCGCGCGAAAGAAATAGGCCGGGTATTGCCGCAACACCTGCAGAGGGCCCAGCCGGCTTTCGGAGACCACGAGGCCTCGCCATGCGACCCCCCGTGGCAAACTAATCCTGTGACTCACGATCAAAGCAGGCCATCCGACGACGCAGGGATCATCCCCCCCTCCATCACCACGCTCGCCAGCCGGGAAATCTATCGCAATCCTTGGATGCGCCTGCGCGAAGACGAAATTCTTCGTTCCAATGGGCAGCGCGGCATCTACAGCGTGGTCGAAAAGGACGAAGCCGCCATCATTCTTCCCATCGAAGGCGATCGCATCTGGATCGTGGAGCAGTTCCGCTACACCATCCAGGAACGCGTGTGGGAGCTGCCCCAGGGCGGCTGGGAGATGGCAGTCGACAATCCCGAAGAACTGGCGCGCGGCGAACTCCGCGAGGAACTCGGCCTCGAAGCAGCCACCATGACCTGTCTCGGGTCGACCTGGATCGCCTACGGTTTCACGCGCCAGAAGCAGCACGTCTATCTCGCCGGCGGACTGAAGCACGTAGAACGCGAGCCCGATCCGGAAGAGCACGATATGTGCGTCCGCTCAATTCTTGTAAGTGAATTCGAAGAGATGATGCTCAATGGCGTAGTGCGCGACAGCTGCACGCTGGCCGCCTGGGCTCTCTACCTGATGTGGAAAGCGCGGCACTGATCAACGTTCAACGTGGCGCGATGATAAACAGCGACATTTATGCGTGCCCGCAAATTCGCCTCCGTAAAAATCTCTTTACAAAAATTGAATGTAAATCGCTTATTCGTTGTACCATCGAGTCGCACGATCGACCTCCCCTTACGGCAATACCAAAAAGAATTGTGGTCCGTTGTGGTTTCGCCAGGGTCGCCGTCCGTTGCCGGATGGTGAACGCCGGCGGCTTCTGCAGGAGGTGCAGAGATTCCTTGCTGCGAGTACCCGATGCGCTGGCGCTCCCCGGTCGATGCGTCCTGGCATGTTGGGTTCGGATACGGCAGAGGGCAAGTTTTGCCAAGGTCAGGATCGATGACGGAGGCATGCATGGACTTTGTGGAAAGCATCCTGAAAGAATCACGAGTCCGCTACAGAGAATATCGATGCAATTCCACTTCCCCGATCTGGCTCACTTCAGCCAACCAACTGATGGCCTCTTACACCGCGCTCACCCGGTTTGCGCTCATTGACAGGCACTACACCGGCTGGCACGCGCATCACGTGGTCGAGGCGCAGGACCTCGAACGCCTGGGTGTGGCCAATAAATTCCCGAGGTACGAAGAGCAATTGACGGTGCTGTTGCCGCAGGCTGCGCACATCGCGCGGGTGAACAGCGTGCTGCGCCACCAGGCGCCGATGAACGCGGTGATGACCACGGGGGACCTGCTGATCGCGTACGCCGCCGCCTATGCGCTGATGGGCAATTACAGCGGAGGCGGCGAGCCGAAGATCCGTGCGGAACTCATGGCCATTGCGCGCGCGATTCTTCGCCACGCGGGCTTGGAGTGACACCGGCGCTGTCGGGTATCCCCGGGGCCTTTCCGGATTTGTTAGGCCAGCGCCGGCTCGACGCGAAAGCGCTTGAATGCAACCACGGTCAGCGCAATGAACAATACCAACACCAGCAACTGCGCGATCTTGAACGGCCCTTCGGACCCCGTGGGGGCGAGTGCATGGAGAGACGGGACCTTTTCAAACGACTGCACGATGAGCACAAAGAAATTGAAATATTGCGCCAGCATGGCGGTTATCACGTAGGTCCCACGCCAGCCGCCCGAGAGCCGTTTGGAATAGAGGGCCACCACCGCCACGATCAGGAGCAATATCGACAGGATGCCGATCACAATGCCTGGCGTGACGCCCTTGAACGGAAAGAGAAACCCGGTCAGGCTGGTCAAGGCTGTGGTGGCGAGAAAGAGCGCGTTCCATAAGGGAAGATGGCGCGCGCCGATCATGCCGAAAGCCACGATGAATCCTGTCGCGATGCCGACCAGGCTGATGATTACGTGCAGCGTTGTAAAAGCGGCGATGCTCATTCCCAGAATCATGGTGTGTCTCCTTTCGACGCAAAAACAAAAACGACCCGATTATGAGCAGGTCTTAGCTGCAAAGTGGATGGGATTCGAAATCGTCCAGGACGATCTTGATTGCGCGGTTCGCGAGGCAAGAGGAAAAGCAACCGGGCTTGCGCCCGGAGGGGGAAGCCTCTGAACGTAGCCAGAGTAGCACGCGATGCGATTCAAAGCGCCATCAAATTCCGAGGTTCACATGGCCTCGGCTAAAGAGGCATACGCGATACTGACCCGCTTGCGGAGGTTGATTCCAGAGAAGTCACTTCTCTTCCAGGGTCAGGGCGTAAATATCGTCGCTTCCTACGTCGCGCAGCAGCAGAGGGGCGTCGGTCGGATCAAGGGCCATCCAATACGAGAAGTACCCAGTAATATGCCAATCTTTGAGGTCTGCAATACGCTCCGCTTTGCCCCCGCTTGCGCGGATTCGATACACGCCCCGGTCGCCATTCACAAGGCGCAAAAAATAGATGTACTTGCTATCGCTGGACCACGCGGGGTATCCCATGCCTTCGGCCATCGGCAGAGTCGACCATCGTTGGGTCGCGACATCGAGCACCTTCAGACCCTGGACATCGAATGACATTGCGGCAATATACTTGCCGTCCGGCGACCACCTGGGCGACCACAACCCCGCCGATCCTGGAAGCGCAGCGACATGGCGGCTGGCGATGTCAAGGATGCGTAAGCGATCCTTTCCTCGAGCCGGGCTACCCCCCGCCTCATATACGATCTTGTGTCCATCTGCCGACCAGGTCGGGTCTGCCCCTGCATCAGTATCATCCGGCACAAGCCGTTGTGGGCTGCCGCCTTGCGAAGAGACGAGATAGCTTCTGTTGTTGGGCGCATCAAAATCCCAAAACACGATCTCTGTGCCATCCGGTGACCAGCGGGGATTCGCTGCATAAATGGGTGGAGTACTCAATTGCACGGGGTTGCTCCCATCGCGATTGGCCTTCCACAGGATGCCGTCAGGGTAAGACACGTAAGCGACGGACCGGCCGTCTTTGGAAAACGAAACATCCTGGGCGGAGACTCCCCCCAGAAAAGGATCGAGTTGTTTCGTCTTTGTGTCGAAACGGCATAGCTCGCCGCGAGGGGTTCTGCCATCGGAATAGATATTGTTCGTGCCCCTGCCGGGAATGGGATTGCTCCAGCGGGTCGGGCCGGCCGTCAATTGAACCGGCTCCGCGGATGGACGGCGAAACAGCCCGCGCCGCTCATCGAGAGCCCAAATCTGATTCCCGAGGTAGGTCGTCGGCGAGGTCAGGAAGACGTAAAACCTCCCATCGGGCGTCCAGCGGCCGCAGCATTCCCGGCCTCGATATTGCCAGCCGGGCAGCACCTCATGGAGGCTTGACCCGTCCGCCAAAATCTCCCATAGCACCCCGTCGCGGCTAAAACGTACGGCTTTGGCGTCCGGTGACCAGTTAAGACCATCGGCATTGCTTCCTATCGACGCCAGTTTTTGGTTCCCGGTCCCATCGCTCCGAATCAGCCAGAGTTCTCCCTCACTCGTCGAGTAGGCAATGGTGTTTCCATCCGGCGAAAAGGCTGCGCTCAGGCCATTCCCTATGTGGCGAGATGTTCCTCCCAATGCCCGCGCAATCCAAAGCGAACGCTCGTCGCTCCCCGAATCGAGTGAAGCAACCAGCAGATTGGAGCCATCCGGCGAGACGTCGAGCATGTAAAAGATGCCCGGTACTGCGGCCGGAATCTGCGCAACTTCTCCGCCCGCAACCCCAACCTGGTTGAGGGACTTTGGCTGCATTTGCGTGAAGTAGAGCCTGCTTCCATCGGTGCCCGAGAGGCGCTTTTCGTGCCCGTCGCTGGTGAGCCGGGTGTATGCCGTAATGCGCGGTGGGGGCAACGGACGGTGCAGATACCAGATCGTGCCCGCCAATCCGGCGCCAAGGACCGCTCCCCCGGCCAGCGCCCAAACCCAAACCAGCTTGCGGCGCCCAGCCGGCTTCTCCCCGCCGGGTGCCGCAGCGGGCTCGGCTGGCGCTTCCTCGGCGGCGGAAGCGTCCTCGGCCATTTCGACTTTGCTGACCCAGCGATAGCCGACGGTGGCCACGGTTTCGATGTAGCGCGGTTTGCGGGTGTCATCGCCGAGCAGGCGGCGCAGCAGCGCGATGCTCCGCGCCAGGGAATTGTCTCCGACCGCTACGTCGCCCCATACCGCGTTCAGCAGTTCTTCCTTCGTGATCAGCTTTTGGGGATTGCGGAGGAGGAGCAGGAGTACGCGAAAGGCCTTGGGCTCGACCGGCACGGCTTCGCCGGCTTTGATCAGCGAGAACTCGCGCTCGCGGACCTCCACATCGGCGAAGCGGAAGACGGAGCCCTTATTCGCCATCTGTCAATTTCCCACTCTTGCGGGTTGATTCCTTGGCGGTCACTTGACCTCCAGGGTGAGGGCGTAGATGTCGCTGGTGCCCGTGTCGCGCAAGACTAGCGGAGCGTCGGTGGGGTCCAGTGACATGGAAAACCCGAAGAACCCGGTGAGGTGCCAACTGGACAAGTCGGCGACGCGCTCCTCCTTGCCTCCATTTACCGGAATCCGGAATACACCCTGGTCGCGCCCGAAGCGCAGGAAATAGACGTACCGGCTGTCGTGGGAAAAAGAAAGATATCCTGCACCGGCGGTTATCGGCAAAGCAGACCACTTCTGCGTCTTGAACTCCAAGATGGGTAGATTGGGACGCTGATCGGTCCACTCGGCCACGATGTAGCGGCCGTCGGGGGACCACCGGGGCGACCACATCTTCGACGAACCGGGCACAACTGAAACCTGACCGGTGCCGAGGTCGAGGATGCGCAGCTCTCCGACGTTGTTTTCTTTGGAAGCTGTCGGGGAAAAACCCTGGCCAAACAGCACTCGCTTCCCATCGGGAGACCAGTTCGGATCTTCCATATCTTCCGTCTCCGCTGGCAGAAGCCTCTGCGCCTTTCCACCGTCGGCGGAAATCAGATTCATACTGTTGTGCCCGTCGGGGGAAAAAGTGGGGTAAACAATATGCTTCGAGTCCGGCGACCATCGCGGGTTGTAGATCAAGTCAGGCCCGTTTGCGAGCTGTACGCGGTTGCTTCCATCGCGACCGGCTTTCCAAAGCGTTCCGTCGGGGTACGACACGTAGGTGACTGACTTTCCATCGGGAGAGAAGGAGATATATTCGGCCGAGATTCCCCCCAGCAGAGGCTGTAGAGACCCGGTGCTGGGATCGATGCGTGACAGCTCGCCTCGCTGGGTGACGCACTCGGCGAAGATCCTGGTTCCGTCCCTGCTCGGAATCAATTTCCCCCAAATCACCGGGCCGGTCGTCAGGCGAATTGGCTGGGACCACGGCTTGCCGAAGAGCCTTCGCCGCTCATCGAGCGCCCATATTTGGCCCCCGGAAGTAGGGCTGTCGAGAGAGACCAGGTAAAATCGCCCGTCGGGGATCCACCCGGCCCAGATCGGACTGCCCGGCGCCTTCCAATCGGAAAGCAAACGATGGAGCCCGGAGCCGTCGGAAGCCATCTCCCAAAGCAAGCCGCCTTGAATGAACCGGATGGCTTTCCGGTCGTGTGACCAGCTGAAGGAGCGGGCGCCCCCCATAGAGTGCGCCAGCTTGTGGCCTTCGGTCCCATCCGTTCGTGCCAGAATGATGTCCCCCTCCATGGTTACGTAAATCATCGATAATCCGTCCGCGGAAAATGCCCCGTTCTCCCCATCAACAAGGCGCCTGGCCGATCCGCCGAGCAGCGAGGCTATCCACCAGGAACTGCTGACGTGGCCTTGCTCGTTTGTCCAGATAAGAGCGCTCGATCCGTCCGGGGAAACATCCTCGAGTTGCAGATACGCGTTCGGCACGGCAAGCTGGACCGGGGCGGCGTCACCTCCATTTACGCCGACCTGCTCGATCGTCAGCGGAGAAGCCTGGGTGAAATAAAGCCGGCTTCCGTCGGTTCCACCCAGATACTTGCCACGCCCGTCGTGGGTGAGCTGGATGTAGGCCGAAATCCTCGGCAGCGGCAGGGGCCAGCTTAGATACCAGATGCCGCCGGCCAGCGCCATAACGACTACTGCCCCTACCGCGAGCACCCACCACTTCGAGGAACGCTTCCCGCGCCGGAAATCCAGGGTCGCTCCGGTCGGCGTCTCGCTGACCGCAGGCGGCGAAACCAAAGCCCGCACCGCAATCGAATCCCCCTCCGTCAGGACAGGGCATACGAAGCGGTACCCAACCGTGGCCACGGTTTCGATGTAGCGCGGGTCGCGGGTTTCGTCGCCGAGGAGACGGCGGAGCAGCGCAGATGCTGCGTGTCAGCGAATCGTCTCCCACCGCTACATCGCCCCACACGGCGTTCAGCAATTCTTCCTTGGTGATCAGCTTTTGAGGATTGCGCAGCAGGATCAGGAGCACACGGAAGGCCTTGGGCTCGACGGGCAATACTTCGCCTGCTTTGATCAGCGAGAACTCGCGCTCGCGGACCTCCACATCGCCGAAGCGGAAAACAAAGGACTTATTCCCCATCATTTCCCCATCACAAGTTCATCAACCGCGTTCATGAATTGATCAACCGCGTCCAGAAACTGATCAGGAGCCCATCAAGACCATGTAGAGCCACGCGCCCAGAGTGACCTCAGCCTACCCGGCTGAGGAGCTCTGGCGATGACAAATTTCAAGGGTTTCGCTTCCTTAGTAGTTCTTGCAACGGCAGTGGTTATCCAACCTTGGCGCAGAAACCCACTGCCCGGGAAATGTCGCAAGTGTACCCTTCCGGCTTGTCAATCGCCACCAGATTATCGTGGCCGTTTCGGTCAACAAGTCCGGCCCCTACAACTTCCTGCTGGACACCGGCACCCAGGTCACGATGGTCGATCCCTCCGTCGCCGCGGAACTCCATCTGGTCACCTCCGGCAAAGCAGAAGTGGCAAGCGCCGGATTCCAAGCGTCTGCTTCCTTCGCGAATCTCGACTCGCTCCAGGCCGGCTCTCATGCCGTCAACAACCAGAAGGTCCTGGTGTACGACCTTCAGAATCTGCAGGCGCCCGGGCTCAACATTCAGGGCGTCCTCGGCGAGGATTTTCTGGAGCAATTTGACATGCTGATCGACAATGCGCACAGCCTGCTCTGCCTGGACGATTCTGCCGCCATGCGTGCGGAAGTCAAAGGCCAGCACGTTGACCTGCTGACGCCCGCTCAGACGCCGGCCCAGACCGCGAATGGGGCGACGCTGCCCAAGTCGCTCATCGTCTCGGTCCGTTTGTCCGATGGCATGCGGCCGGTTCGCCTGAAGCTCGACTCCGGCACCAACGTCCCCTTCCTCTACAACACCTCGGAATACATGGCGCTGGGGGCCTATCGGGGCGCATCCCTGACCGGGGGCGCAAACGGAGCGCAGCGCATCTATACCGCGTTGCCGCCGCAGAATGTGAAGATCGGCTCCGTCGAACTGGCCAAAGTGCTCTTCGTGACCCTCGCCGGCGCGCAGAAGGATCACCGCACGTCGGACTTCGACGGGCTATTGACGCTGGGACTGTTCCGGCGGGTCTTCATCGCCCACGCCGATCATTTCGCCATTCTCGATCCGAAATAGGAAAAGCGGCGGGCAAGCTTTGCAGATTTATTCGGTCAAACAGCGCACACTGGAACCATCATGACCGACAGTTCCGCACGTCTTCCCCGCCCCTTGAGCTCGACCAGATCGACAAACAGGTTGTACGCAAAAAATTCCAGGGGCTGTGAAACTGTGTGGGTAAATCAAAGCTCCGGGATTCATATACTTAGGCCAGCAGTGGTTCGAAAAATTGGGGCCAAATTGGCTGAAAATCGCGGTGATTTAACTCACAAAAGTGACCAAAACGTGAGGTCGATCACCGGCTTACGCGTCGCCCCGACGCCCGTCCGGCGTCTTAGGCCCGCTCTTCAACCGGAATCCAGTGCGAAGGATACTCGGGGCCGATGTATTCGGCGCGCGGGCGGATGAGGCGGTTGTCATCGAGTTGCTCGATCACGTGCGCGGCCCAGCCGGCGATGCGGCTGACCGCGAAGATGGGTGTGTAGAGATCGATGTCGATGCCCAGCGTCGCGTAGGTCGAGGCGGAATAGAAGTCGACGTTGGCGTTCAGCTTCTTGTCCTTGTTGATGTAGAGCTCGATGGCCCGCGACATCTCGAACCACTTGGGCTGGCCGGCGTCCTTGCCCAGTTGCTCGCTCATGCGGCGCAGATGGGTGGCGCGCGGATCTTCGGTCTTGTAGACACGGTGGCCGAATCCTGAAATCTTTTGCTTTGCGGCCAGCATGCCCTTGACGTACTCCACGGGATCCGCGCCGGCCTTGTCGATGGCGTAGAGCAGGCGCATGACGCCCTCGTTGGCTCCGCCGTGGAGCGGTCCCTTGAGCGCCCCGATCGCGCCGGTGATCGCGGAATGAATGTCGGACAGGGTGGCCGCGATCACGCGGGCCGCGAAGGTAGAAGCATTGAGTTCGTGATCGGCATGCAGGATCAACGCGATGTCGAGCGTGCGGGTGGCCGTCTCTGATGGCTTCACGCCGTTCAGCATCCACAGGAAATTGGCGGCGTGGCTGAGCGAGCGATCGGGCGGCACGATTTCCTTGCCCTTGCGCAGGCGGTCGTAAATGGCCACGATCATGGCGATCTGCGCGGTCAGGTTGTAGGCCTTGCGCACGTTGGCGTCGTGGGAGTTGTCCTTTTCGTCGGCGTCATAAAAGCTCAGGGCCGAAACCGCGGTGCGCAGGACCTCCATGGGAGTCGCTGACGTGGGAAAGCTGCGCAGCATATCGATGATCCGCTTATCGAGCGACCGGGCCAGCGTCAGTTGGGCGGTGAACTCGCGCAGCGCCAGCTGGTTGGGAAGCCGGCCATTCCACAGGAGATACGTGGATTCCTCGAAGGTCGACTTCTCCGCCAACTCGTGGATATCGATGCCCCGGTAGGCCAGCACGCCCGCCTCGCCATCAATCCAGCAAATCCCGGAATTCGCCGCAACAATCCCTTCCAGACCCTTCCCAGCGACAGCAGTGGACATAATCGTTCGGATCTCCCTCTTTGGCCTTGATTGGTATTCGCGGCGGCTGTTTCGGGCCCTTGAAGAGGGCGCGTCGCCGGAAAATGGAGCAAAGTTCTTTATAGCGTAGCGCTTCTATCCTTGTCACGGTGGGGAACCGGGGGGAAGAACGCGAAAAGGGCGACAATCGCATTCTGCACGCCAATTTGCCGAGCTTTTTTTGACCCACATATCGGGTTCTTTCTGTAATCTGTAGTTTCCCCGGATCAGGGTCCCTCAATTAGAGCTGTTCGCTGGCGTGGCCGGGCATGTCCCGGAGAGAAAAGTTCGCGGCTCACGTCTAACGCTATGCGAGGACAACCAAATGTTCGGCGCTGTCGCGAGTGTCCAGGATCAGGACACGAAGGGCAGGGCCGGTCCGAACCAGGTGCATCAAGGAGAAGAAAGACAGAAAATGAGTGAAATAGACGACACCCCAAGGACGTATTCAGGCGCGCTGCTGGCAGCGATCGCGTTGGCGCTGTTGTGCGCGGTAGGCGGCCTCATCTGGACCTACGTAATCACCGGCCGGATCGCGCACCAGGAAGCAGCCCTTGCCGATGCCAACCAGCAGAACGTCAAGCTGGCCGCGGAACTGCGGGAGACCGACGCCCGCCTCAAAGTGACGGCGGACGAGTTGGGCAAGTCCCTGGGGTTGACCCAGAAGCAGATGGACGCCCGGGCGCAGCAGATCATCGCCCGCGAGGCGGCTGAGAACCGCAGGCTTGAGACCGCGCAGCAGCAGACCGCGCAGCAGGTCAACGCGGTGTCGACCGAGGTATCCAACGTCAAGACCGACGTGGGCGGCGTCAAGACCGACGTGGCCAAGACGCAAACCGACCTGGCCGGAGCCATCAGCCAGTTGCAGTCGATGAAGGGCGACCTGAGCGATCACACCAGCCTTATCGCGCGCAACCACGATGAACTCGAAGTCCTGAAGCACAAGGGCGACCGGACTTATTACGAATTCACCCTGAACAAGGGCGAGAAGAAGCCGGTGGGCACGGTCAGCCTGGAGTTGAAGAAGTCCGACGCCAAGAAGAGCAAGTTCACCGTTATCGTCTATGCCGATGACAAGCGCTACGAGAAAAAGGACCGCAACATCAATGAGCCGTTGCAGTTCTACAGCGGCAAGGATCCGGCGCTTTACGAGATCGTGGTGAACTCGATCGGCGCCAAGAACCAGATCGCGGGCTATCTGTCCACGCCGAAGGGCGCTCCTGCCCCGCCGGTAGCCGGGCCTACTGGTCAGTAACCGGCCCGGTAGGCGTCACTTTGAGGACAGGCTGGTAGCGGAAGCCAAAGGTGAAATCCAGCCCCTTCCGGGCGTCCCACTCCTGCCTGTTCAGGCGGAATGAGGCGAGAATATCTCCTTCCACGGTCTGTCCTCCGTCAACGGTGAGTTCCGAGGCGAGGGGTTTGCCGTGCAGGGCGGCTATTTCCGGGTAGCCCATGAAAGCGCGCTCGTACTCGCTAGGGCCGGCCACATAACTGGTGTGGATCCCGTCATCCAGGGTCGCGTTGACCATAATCTGGTGAAGGAAGAGCGGCTGCTTGGTCCGGTTGTGCAGCTTCACGTGGGCGAAGACGAGCACCTGTTCGAAGACCTCCTTGGGCATGGCCGCGCCGGACGCATCGAATCCCGACGTTTCCCGGTGCATCGGGTGCGCGATCACATTGGTGACCTCACCTGTGGCCGGGTTCGGTTTCTCTCCCAACCAGGCGTAAAGGAAGATGGCAATCCCTACCACGACAACGGCAATAATGCTGGGCACAAGAACATTACTCGAGCCCTTGGTAAACTCCTCGCCGCGTGCGGCATCATCCTGTCCCGGGGAATCTTGCTGTAACAGACTCATGGCGCCCTTATCTTAGCTCCGCGATGGCACAGAACGCCATGGGCGCGGATCGCCGCTGCAAGGTTCGGAGCGACTGCCGGCGTAGGTGAGGAGCAGGAACGCTTGATGCCTCGCGCCCAGTGAGCCGCATCCAATCGCAAGGCCATCGACTCAAGTCAGCTCCCCAGAGAACAACAATTGGAGTTTTTGCCTCCACCTGCTCATCAACCCGAGGCTGAGGAGGGTGCCCGAGCAACTCCGGAAACAAATTGATCATTTAACCTTAAAATAATCATTGCACAGTTTGTTCTCCGTCCCTATACTTTGCCTTCCAGCGAACCCTGTCCCCAAGGAGAACGTTCCCATGCAAAACCAATCGTTGTGTAGAGCCGTCAAGGCTGTCGCCGCCCTGGCCTTCCTCCTGCTAGCTTCCACCCTGCCCTCGGTCGCGCAAGGCGAGGACCACAGCAAAATCCTCGGCGGTTATTTCGAGGAATGGAGCATTTATTATGCGGGATACAACATCGCCAACCTTCAGCAAAATGGCGTCGCCGACAACCTCACCCACCTGATGTACGCGTTTGCCAACGTCACCACGACCCCTTCGCCGTCATGCGCCATTGCCGATTCGTGGGCCGACTACCAGACCCCTTACCTTCCCAGCGTGAGCGGTGCACCCTACACCGGGCCCATGTATGGGAACTTCGCCGCCATCCATCAACTCAAGGTACTCCATCCCACACTGAAGGTCTTGATGTCGATCGGCGGCGCCTCGGCGGCCAATACCGCAGCCTTCTCGGCGGCGGCCGGCACAGCAGCGGGGCGCCAGGCGCTCGCCTCTTCCTGCATCAGCATGTTTGTGGAGGGAAACATCGCTCCTGGCATCACCGCGCCGGGCTTGTTTGACGGATTCAACATTGACTGGGAGTTTCCCTCCGCATCTGACACACAGAACTTCACCGCCCTGCTGAAGGAGTTCCGCCGCCAGCTCGACGCGCTCGGCAAAACCACCGGCAACCAGTATGTGATGTCCTTCGACGGTCCTGCGGGCGCGCAGAACTACGTCAACATCGATCTCAAGCATGCGGCCCAGCAGGTCGACTTCATCACCGTCGACGGGTACAACTACGCGGGATCCTGGGATACGCAAACCAATCACGCATCGCCGCTGCTCGACGACAAGCAGGACCCGCTGCACGGTCAGGGGTTGGACATCGATGCCACCGTCAATGCCTATCTCAAGGCTGGGGTACCGGCGAAGAAATACACGATGGGGCTGCCTCTGTACGGGGCAGGATGGACCGGGGTCCCGAACGTGAACCATGGCCTTTATCAGGATTCGACCGGGCCCTCTCCGGTACTCCTGGCCAACGGCCAGGCCGAATGCACCGATCTGAGCGGAGCCACCCCCGGATGCGACCTGCTCCTGACCCCGGGGATCGCAACCTACGCGACCCTCGCCAACCTGACCGCCAACGGATACACCCGCTCGTACGATCCGCAGAGAATCGCTGTCTCCCTCTACAACCCGGCTTTGGGGACTTTCTACACCTATGACGATCCGGCGACAGCGCTGCTGAAGATGGTCTATATCGACATCAAGGTTCCCGGCGGCTTGGGAGGCGCATATGTGTGGGCCCTCAAAGACGATGACGCCAATGGAACCATGGTGAAAACAATGGCGAAAGTCCTGGGAGCTTCAGAGTAGGGAGTGAGGCAAGTTCACCATCGGGTGGCCGCAGGAGGGGTTCTCTGATCTGCCTGCGGCCAACCCCCTCATTCCGCTGCGTTTCGATGGATTCTACTTGTTGGGCCGTACGTTGACGATGGGAGTTGCGCCGTTGCCGTACGGATCCAGGCGAACGCTGTCCTTCTCTTTGTCGTACTTGATCCTCGCGGCGGCCACCGCTTTGCCCTTACCCTCGCCTTTCGAGTTCAGTCTGACTTGCAGGAACCCGAACGGATAATCGGTCGAAGTTGTTCTCCCCCTGGATTTAGATTCAAACAGCGACATCTGACGAGCCGCGATCAGGGTAATGACCGTTTCGTCTCCATCTTGCCATTTTTCAGCAATCGCGATCGGGCTGCCGGTGTCGCTGAGGGTACGGATACGGCCGGCGTCGAGCTTTTTCAACTCGTCAAGAAGGGCGTCCTGTCCCTTGTCCTTCAGGATGGCGCCGAGCTGCTTGATCTCGTCCTGCGTCGACCATTTGGTAATAGTGAAGTTGAACTGAACCTGCTTGCCGCCCGAACCGCTACTGGTCTGGGCAATGGCGGAATAGGCCTCATCTTGAGCTTTCGCCACACGGCTGACACCGGCAGACCACAAACACGCAAATGCAATCAATGCAACGATCTTTCTTGACATGCACACCTCTCCCGATAGGGCTGGACCCTAGGATTTGATTTGAAACGCGGGACCATGCTAACTCATCGGGCCAGGTTTTTCCATTTCGCAGGAGGCCACCACAAAGCCCATCCGGCGTCGATCCCCTCGGTGGGGAGGATCTTTGCGTCGGGTTTGCAGAAAATTGCAGCCTTGTGCCGCAGACTTGAAGTCGGAGATGCCAAATGCCCTTCCTCGCGCTGTCACCAATGTACCCGGTTCAATCTGTCAGGTATGTGCCCGGTCTATACCCCCCCACCCCCCTTGTGAACCTGTGAAGCTGTGAGGGCAATGCAAAAACATGTCATATCCTCCCTCTTATATAGGTAAGCTTTCCTTTCGCTTGTTGGAATTAATGAGCTGAATCAGAAAGTCCGGAACCTGTAACGCGAAGAGAACATTGGTAAATCGTCATAGGAATCAGAATCGGCGAAGACCGTGCGGCAGGAAAAACTAAGGCCGCGGACGCAACGCGGCCAGAAACTCTTCGGGTCCGAGGGTGTTCAGCACGTCCGCCGCGGTAAGCCAGGCGCGGCGCAACTGGCGTATTCCGTAGCTCACGAACCCCAATTCGCGGGTGTCGTGGGCATCGGTATTGATGGCGATCTTGCAGCCGAGTTCCTTGGCCAGGCGCAGGTCGCGATCACAGAGATCGAGGCGATTGGGCGAGGCATTGTGCTCCATGGCGACGCCCAGCTCCGCGGCCCGGCCGAACACTTTTCCGAGATCAACGGAAAAGGGCTCCCGGCGCAGAATCTGGCGCCCGGTCGGATGGCCAAGGATCCGCACATAGGGGTTCTCGATGGCGCGCAGCACGCGTGCCGTCATCTCTTCGCGGCTCTGGTCAAATCGGCTGTGGATGCTGGCGACGACCACGTCCATTCGGGCCAGCACTTCGTCGTCAAGATCGAGCGCGCCGTCGGCCAGGATGTCGACCTCGATGCCGGCAAACACGCGAATCCGCCCGTCCATCTCGCGGTCAACCGCGTGGATATGGTCGATATGTTCGAGCGCCCGGACCTCGTCCAATCCATTCGCGATGGTGAGGCTCTTGGAGTGATCGGTGATGGCGATATAGCTCAGTCCGCGGGCGTGGGCGGCCTCGGCCATCTCCCGGATGGAATTGTGCCCGTCGCTGGCGGTGGTGTGCATGTGCACGTCTCCGCGCAGGTCCGCCTCTTGAATCAGCTCCGGAAGCGAGCGCTGGGCGGCCGCCTCGATCTCGCCCAGGTTTTCGCGCAATTCGGGTGGAATCCAATCCATCTTGAGCGCGGCATAGATGTCCTCCTCGGTGGCGGCGGCCACGGTGGACTCGTCGTCGAGACGGGCCAGGGACCACTCGCTGAGCGTGTAGCCCATCTTGAGGGCCCGCTGGCGAAGGGTGACGTTGTGCGCCTTGGAACCGGTAAAGTACTGCAGTGCAGCGCCATAGGACTCGGAGGGCAGCAGGCGTACATCTACCTGCATTCCGTCTGCGAGATGGAAGCTGACTTTGTTCTCCCCTTTGGCGATCAGGTCGTGGATGCCGGGAAAGACGGCCACGTACTCGACCGCAGCCGAGGTCTTGCCAGGCGTGCAGGCTGGGCCGGTGACCAATAGATCAAGGTCGCCGGCTGTCTCCCGGCCCCGGCGCAGCGAACCCGCGGCGGTCACCCTTTCAACTCCAGGGAAGGCGATCAGATAGAGTTCGATCCGGCGTGCCGCTTCTGCTGTCTGATCGATGCGGAACCGGCCGGCGCTGCGGCGATAATCGTCGATGCCTTTTCGGATCTTCTCAATCTGCTTCTGGCCCATCCGGGGCAGCTCCGCCAGGCGTCCGCCATCAATGGCGTCGGCCAGCTGATCGATGCTGGTGACCTTGGTCGCCGCCCAGATCAGAGCGATGGTCTTTGGTCCCATGCCGGGCAGCTTCAGCAATTCGAGCAGATCGGCGCCGCCGTATTTGCCCAACAACTCCTCCCTGAGGGGGAGGGTCCCGGTCTGGACGATTGCCTGGATGCCGGCCGCCATGCTCTTGCCGATGCCCTGAATCTGAAGTAACCGGGCCGAGTCGGAGGCCACCGCCATCAGGTCGACGGTGGTCTGTTCGACAGCCGCGGCCGCCCCGCGGTAACCAAAGACACGAAAGCGCTCGGCGCCATCGATCTCGAGCAGGTCGGCGGTCTGTTCCAGCAGACGAGCGATTGTCGCATTGTCCATTTCGAGCGAGCTCCCGGAACAGTATCGGCCACGGGGGAAGGGAGAGTAAAACGCAAGAAAAGCCCAAAGGGTTCGAGGTCAACCCTTTGGGCTTGTCTGTCAGCATCGAGGCCGAGCGGACACAACACAAGTAAACCACCCGGCAGCGGTTGCGCGGTTACAACTGGCAGCAGTACTGCTTAGGCTGCGTTATGGGCGGTGTCCCTGAGCCGGATGACTGCATCGGCTTGAGGACCCTTCTGGCCTTGGACGATGTCGAACTCCACGTCATCGCCCTCTTTCAGAGTTTTGTACCCATCCAGTTGAATTGCCGAGTAGTGGACGAATACGTCTGGCCCGTCTTCACGCCCGATGAATCCGTAGCCTTTGGCGTTGTTGAACCACTTGACCTTTCCTTTGTACTGAGCCACAGGCTCCCGCCTTCCTTGCACGTAAGAAGTGATGGCGAGCGAACAGTGTCACAGCGAATCGTGAGCACGGGGAATCGCTCGCTGTTAATGGTTATGACGAGGAAAGGAGTAGAAAGGTTGATTGGGTTTGTTGTGCAGACTTCCATAAGGTGGGACAATCCGCCTTGTATTTGTAAACTTTTGTAATGTATTTCTTCAAAGCTCGGGCAACCGTTTCATTTGCGGCGTTTCTTCTCAAGCCGGCGCGCGTAGAGCAGGACGCTCGAAAGCGTCTTGCCGTCCATGATCCCTCCCTTTTCGATGGTGGCAAGCAGCTCTGACATTTTCACCAGCCGCAATTCGATGAGTTCATCGTCCTCGGGCCGTGCATCGCCCGCAACCAGGCCTTCGGCTAGAAAGACTTTCATTGACTCTCCCAGGAATCCCGGGCTTGCATAATACTCGACGAGTTCTGTCCACTTTTTAGCGCGGTAGCCGGTTTCCTCCTCCAACTCGCGCTGGGCGCCGGCGAGGGGATCTTCACCGAGCTCGAGCTTGCCGGCGGGCACTTCCCACAGGAAGCGTTTGGCCGCGTGGCGGTATTGCCGCTCCATCACGATCCAGGGGTCCTTTTTGCTTTTGGAGTTGTCAACGGCAAGGATGACAGCACTGCCGTTATGTCGCACGACATCGCGCACGCCCTCTTTGCCGCCCGGCTCGATGAGACGATCGCGGACAACGCGGAACAGCGGCCCCTCGAAGACTACCTCGGAACTAAGTACCTGGGCCGTGCCGGTGACCTTGCCGGCGTTCTTGCCCTTCTTCGCCTTGTCCTTTTTTGCCTTGCCGGATTTTTGGCTGTGCGATTTTATCTTTTCCGAATTTGCTTCTGAATCGGAAGCGGACGAACGGGCGGCCTTTACTTTCCTCGGCATGGTGGATGTTCTCTCCTGTTACGAAATGCGAAGTCAAAATCGAGTATACGCAAGGGATCGGTCACACTCGTGCATCGATTGCGCCCAGCATGGCATCCTTAGATCAGCCGCACTTCCGTTGCACGCGAGCCCCGGCATTGCAAGGAATCGAATCGGAAGGAACCATTGCCCACCGCAGACTGTTTTCCCATTACCGCTGCGCCCGGCCTGAGCCGGCTGTTTCTCGATTATTGTGCCGGGGTTGATTCGGCCCGGCGGTTCTATGGGCAGGACGGGGGCCTTGATTGGCAGAGCCGTCCGGAGCTTCCTTCGCATTGGCCCGGACTGGTGACTATGCTGGCCGAGCAGAATTCCTCCTCCGGTGGGGCTGCTGCGCTGGAATCGCTGCGGCAGGGTGCCGGCGTTGTAGTCACTGGGCAGCAGGTAGGGCTCTTCGGCGGACCGCTGTTCACGCCCTTCAAGGCAGCGACGGCGATTGCCCGCGCCCGACAGGCCACCGCCGCCGGACGTCCCCACGCCGCGATTTTCTGGCTGGCCAGCGAAGATCACGATTTCGCAGAGATCAATCACGTGACATTCCCGGCGCGCCGGGACCTGCGCAAGTTGGTCTACCCGGTCGATTCTTCGAGCGTGCGGCCGGTGGGCCCGATCGCGCTGGATGAATCGATTCTTCCGCTGATCGACCAGGCATGGGAACTTCTAGGCTCCTCGGATGCGATGGATGCGCTGGCAGAGTCGTACAAGCCGGGCCGGACATTTGCGCAGGCATTCGCGGATTTCTATGCGAAGGTGTTTGCGTCGCAGGGTCTGCTGGTTCTCGATGCGAGTGGGCGCGACCTCCACCGCATGGGAGCGCCGGTGCTGCGTGCGGCATTGGAACGCGCCGATGAATTCCATTCCGCGCTGGTCGAACGCAACCGGGAACTGGAGGGCGCGGGGTATCACGCGCAGGTTGCGGTGGCGCCCCAATCGAGCCTGCTGTTCCTGATCGACGGGAACAACCACGCGCGCATGGCGCTCAAGCGGCAGCCGCCCAGCGCGTCCGAGCCGCTGGGTCTATGGCAGGCGGGCCGGCAAAAGTATTCCGCCGACGACCTGGTCGGCATTCTTGACACGGAGCCAGAGCGTATTTCGCCTTCGGCGCTTCTGCGGCCTGTCTTTCAGGACTTGCTGTTGTCGACGTCACTGACGATTGGCGGCCCTGCAGAGGTTGCCTATTTTGCGCAATCGGCGGTGTTGTTCGAGCGCATCCTGGGGCGCATGACGCCGCTCCAGCCGCGCTTTTCTGCGACTTTGATCGAGCCCGCCATTGGCGAACTTCTGCGCAAACACGAACTGACGCCGGAGCGGGTTTTCTCCGAGACGCCGGAGTCGCTGGCGCAACTCCTGGCGGCGCGAGCAGTTCCTATCGACGGCAAGCGAAAGCTGGCCAACGCGGGCAACGCGCTCGACCAGGAACTTGATGTTCTGCTGGATTGGATGCGTTCGCTTGACGCGGGCCTGGGGCGCTCCGCGGAGACTGCGGCGAGGAAGATGGGCTACCAGATGAACCGGCTGCGCCGGCTGGCGGGTAACTTCCAGTTGCAGCGCGAAGCTTCGCTGGCACGGCAGGCGGAAACCATCAGCCAGGCGCTCTATCCCGAAGGCGGGCTGCAGGAACGGCTGCACGGTGCGGCCTCTTACTTCGCGCGTCATGGATTCGAACTGGCCGAAGAACTCGTTGACCGGGCAGCGAAATTGTGTCCGGGACACACCATCTTGTGGCTTTAGGTTGTTTGGCGTTTCGGGAAGTCTCACACTATGTCGCGAATGGTAAATTCCACCTCCTGTAAGTCCCGCCAAAGCGACCTAAGTGGAAGCTATCCAAGAAGAAGCCGCAATCGATTTTGGATAACTAAGAATCCTTCTACATCCAGGTGTTCTGACAATCCAACGAGCGGTTCAGCGCAACAGGTCTTCGAGGGCTGTGCTGAGGCTGGTTTTGTCGTCGCGATACTTGACGATGACGGGGGCATACAGGCTCAAGCCCCAGTCACGGCTATCGGGATGGCCTTTGCTTTTGTTCACGGTGCGCGAACCCGGAACGACGACCGCGTCGGGTGGAATGATCAACGGAAGTTCGTCGGTGGCGCGAAGCACCTCACCCTTGATGAGGTCGAACACCGGGGTTCCACGGGTCAGGATCGTTCCCGGCGCGAGCACTGCGCCACTGCGCACGAGGGTACCTTCGAATACGCCACAGTTGCCGCCCACCAGCACATCATCTTCGATGATGACGGGGCTGGCATTGATTGGTTCCAGCACACCCCCGATCTGAGCCGCGGCGCTCAAGTGAACGCGTTTGCCGATTTGCGCACACGAGCCGACCAATGCGTGCGAGTCGACCATGGTGCCTTCGTCTACCCACGCTCCGGCATTGATATACATGGGCGGCATGCAGACGACGCCACGTGCCACGTAAGCTCCGGCACGCACCGACGATCCTCCGGGAACAACGCGAATACCGTCGCTGACGGCGAAATGGCGAACTGGATAAGTGCTCTTGTCGATGAAAGAGAATCCTCCAGTGGAGGCGTTTTCCAGTGCGCCGAGACGAAAGCCGAGCAGGATTCCCTGCTTGACCCACAGGTTGACGCGCCAGCCCGCGGCCGTCGCCGAGTCGGGCGCTGCTGCGCGAACGTCGCCGCGTTCCAACGCGCCGCGAAACTCCAGGAATACGTCCAGGGCGGTGGGGTCCCCGATGGCAGACGGACCAGCGGCGAAATAGCGTTCGATCAATTTCTGAAGCTGGGAAATGTTCATCGTCTAAACGAGTCTATCAATCCGGTCAGAATCGGACCGATCCTTTTTAACCCATAGCGACGACGAAGCTGCTCATGCCGTTGGTTGCTTAGTTGCTGAAAATAGAATAGATAGACATAGTTGCGATGGGGAGTGCACTAGAGTGGGATTTAAATCACTCGCGACCATGGCATATGCTGTATGTAAATCGAAAATGCGGGACGGCTGTGGATCGGGGGATCTTGAGTGCGTTCCGCATTGAGAGGAAGACCCGACCGTTAGACGCAGAGATGGGCTGCGAATCGGAATTCAAGTTGATTGATTCCGGCGGGGTGATACATGTACGAAAACCCGTGGCATGTCTTGCACGTGATTTCGAACCACGAAAAACGGGTCGCTCAGCATCTGGCGGTGCGGTCGGTGGAGCACTACCTGCCGCTTTATCGGAAGCGGTCGCAGTGGACGGATCGTTCGGTTCAACTAGAATGTCCTCTGTTTGCCGGATATGTGTTCGTTCGTTTTTCTCCTCGCGAGCGGCTCTCGGTGATCTCGACGCCCGGCGTGGTTCATCTGCTAGGGGACGCGGCCGGCAGCGAGGTGAGTTGTGCGGAACTGGACCGTATTCGCCAGGCTCTGGCTGGCGGGTATACCCTGCTGCCGCATCCGTGGTTGAAGGTGGGGACGACGGTGCGTGTCCGAGGTGGGGTGTTCGATGGTGTGAGCGGTGTGGTCACCGAATTCCGTCGGCAATGCAGCGTCATCATCGAGTTGGCGGCCATACGGCACTGCTTTTCCCTGGAAGTCGGAATCGACCAGGTGGAACGAGTTGCGAAGATTTCGGGCGGCTTGGCCCATTCTCCCTCAGCCAGTATGGCGCCAACCGGGCTTGAGACCTAAGAGGCTTCGGCCAGTTTGATCGGGATCTCAATGCGTCATCGCATAGATAACATAGTTCACGCCAATCTTTGTGCCGAGTGCTGAATACTTGACGGGGTAGCGCGGGTCGTCGAGGAACTCCCACGAATCGCCAATGTCGGAGTTGAGCGAAAAGGCGACCATGACGCGGCCCTTATCGTCATAGATTCCCTTCCAGTGCGCGACGTAGCCGTCCTTCTTGTGTCCCGTGGCGAGATGTTCGGCGCCGGGAATCTGGAACCGATCATCGAGATCGAAGAGCGTGTGGAAGATGGGATCGTCGTTGGGAATGTCGACGAGCTCGCGTTCGGGGAAAACCATCTTCATGGTCTTCTCGAAATAGGCTTGTTCGTCGGAGCCGTGGCAATCATCGGCCATGAAAAAGCCGCCGCGGAGGAGGTAGTCGCGCAGCTTCTTTGCCTCGGCTTGTGTCACACCCCACTCGCCCACTTGCACAGCATAGAGAAACGGCCAGTTGTAGACCTCATCCCCGTCATCGAGGTTCACCGATTGTTCAACCGAGCGTGCATTCACGCGGGTGAGGCGCCGGACGGCGTTGGCAAAGGAGCGGTCGGCACGGGGATAGTCCTGGGTCCAGAGCGAAACGCCCTCCTGCCATGGCCCATCGAAGCGCCCGCGATATCCGTCGAGGGGTCCGGGGGGGTACATCAGCCTTGCAAACGTCCATTCCGCCGGCGTGCTCCAATCGGAGGGCAGCGGTATCGACGAGCCATATTCCACGGAGGGATACTCGCGAAAAGGCCGCTGCGCGAATACCGCACTGATCATAATGGCGATAATGACGAACGGGAGGACGACTTTGCACAGATTCTTCAAGGCACCTCCTTCCCGATTTGAGGTGTGAACATTGAAGGTCGAGCCGGATGATGTGATACCGCCGCTTCAAGCCACTCTTAGTTTGACGCGGCTTCTTTGGACAGGAGGCGGTGAAAGTCATCCTATTTTAATTGTTCCAGAAAAAGCTGGGCGCGACGCGGTCATAATGCGATTCGATCTGGTCAATTGAGAGAGCGGTGGTGAGATCGGACTGTGTCAAACCTCTCAAGACTTGATGGGAACATTCGCGCCATACCCTGGGCAAGCGCGGGTAGAACGAATCCCACCGAGGTCCGGGACCCCATCAACCCACACTTCTTCCAAGAGGACTGCCCCCGGCACGAATGTAAATCTTGCATTACATATGCGGCCTGATGGGTGTTCCGGTATCGGGGCAGGTGCTATAACGGGAGCAAATTACTTGAATCAATCGGCCAATTCGAGGTAGGGCAAATGGAGATGATCAAAAGAAGGTTTTCGTCAGGACTTTTGCTGGTCGGATCTGCTGTGCTGCTTGTCGCCCAAGAGGATGACGGCAGCAAAAAGGGGCGGCCCGAGGATCTTCCAACGGCCAATCTCATCAGCACCGCCGGCGCCAGTTTTGCGGCGCCGCATGTGCGCGACGCAGCCACGGTGATCGTCTACGGCGATCAACGCTTCACTGATCCGAACGATACCAAGGTTACCAATCCCAAGGCGCGCCGTTCTCTGGTGCGGCAGATCGCGCAGGAGAACCCTGATGCGGTTCTTCTCAATGGGGATGTTCCCTACAACGGCGCTGTGGTCAACGATTACGAGGTTTACAAGACTGAGACCAAGGTGTGGCGAGATCGAAACATCAATGTGTATCCTGCCTTGGGCAACCATGAATTTCACGGCGACCCGCAAGAGGCCCTGGAGCATTGGTGGAATGCATTTCCGGAGATGAGGAACCGCCGCTGGTACTCGGTCACGGTGGGCAGATCGATCTATACGATCGCGCTCGACAGCGATACATCATTACTAAAAGGGAGCGACCAGCAGCGGTGGCTTGATGAGCAGTTGATGGGTCTTCCCAAAAGCGCCAAGTTCGTGATCATCAGCCTCCATCACCCGCCGGTTGCGGACTTTCAGACGCGAGTCAACGTCAGTCATAATCCGCGTCCGAATGAGATTGCGTTGCGGGATTACCTCGAGCGTATTTCCCCCAATTTGCATGCCCAGATCATCGTGAGCGCCGGGCACATTCACAACTATGAGAGGACGGTACGGGGAGGCATCACCTATCTGGTTTCAGGAGGGGGAGGCGCTTCTCCGGTTCCCGTGGACCGGGCGCCGGAAGATCTTTACCAAAGCAATGACTTCCCAAATTACCATTATGTTAAGTTCGTCCTCGACGGCGATGTTCTGCACGGAAAGATGTACAGGCTCGTCGACGCGGACGCTGACACTCCCGCATGGCAGGTGCGGGACGAGTTTACAATCATGGCGCACCCACGGTGATCAGAATCGAGGAGCGTGGAGCCGGCGGATGAATTCGCCGTGGCTAAAAAGTAAGAATGGCGTCAGGGATGCGATCCCAGACGCCAAATGGGGCCAAGCCGGTTTGAGGTGTGTACAGCTATTGTATTTTAGGTATAGACGAAATCGGGCTTCGAATCCCTTAGTCGCCGGCGCCGGGGCGGCTAAGACAGAGTCAGCCTCGAAGCATCAGAACGACGATGATCGACGAACGCCCCAAAACTCGCGAATGAAATCGCTGAGGTGTCTCCAAGCCCATAGGAATGGGCGAAGGGGTATGTAGAGCCAGAACAAACTGTCCGGAAGGCGAAGCACCTGAAAATCAACGCGGCACATGGCGAGTTCCGCGAAGTTATCCCATCGTGACTTATGAGGCCAAAGCTGACGTTTGTAACCGTAACTCCGGATTTCCTCAAGTAGCTTGGTACCGGCGCCGCGTTGTTCCCGTTCTTCATGGGTTGTCAATTCACGAACCGCTTTCGTGATAAGAAGCGATGGCAGTGGATTGGAATGACCATTCCGATGGAGGTTTGTCGGGAGCCCATAGGCTTCGTTCAGGAGGCGCTGACACATCAGGACGGGCCGATCCTGGTCAGTCCTGCGTGCATGGTCCAACACGACCTGCCAGTTCGTCGATTGACTTGCCCATATCCGAGCCAGGTCACCCAGCCACTTGGCTCGGGCCCATGCATGATCGCTACCATGATTGCAGAGGTAGAGCGTCGAGGTCTTCGGGTCTCATTGCGAGATAATGACACCCTTGCCATTCCGAGGGGAGACCACCGGCCAAGCAAGTTGCGAGCGGTCCGGACATATCTCCAGCGGTGCGCCAGTGAAGTTCCAACTCACAACCTCGCCGGGCGTGAACATACCCGATGTGGCGCTCGTATCGCAAATTGAATTCTGACTGGCGCTGAGTGAGCGACGAATATTCAGCACTTCGTCGCCAGCCTATCCCTTCCAGGCACTCTTGTGTTTTGAGCACGTCTTCGCGGGCCACGAGGATGTCCAAGTCCTTGGACTGCCGAAGGCCCACGTCTCCGTAGAGTCCCAGGGAAAGAAGGGGCCCCTTCAAAGGCATCACAGGTACGTTTACGTCACGCAGGGCTTTCAGGACGGCACCAAGTAATTGAAGATGGACGACGGCCTGCATTCGGCAGGCATCGCTTCGCTTTCGCAATTCGCTCGCGATTTGTTCAGGTATTTTGATAACGGAAATGCGCTTGAGGGCAGCCCAACTGAGCGCTGGGGTGCGATGGCGATCGACGAGACGCAAATAGTCAGTCCAGGCTATGCCCTCGGCATAGGCTTGACGGATTGTTTCCTCCTGCCGGGCCCGCCATGAATCCGGAGCAAGCCAGGAGGTCGCAATCATCAGTCGAAAGGCGGGGCTTTCGTACCCTCCAGCCATCCCGCGTTAGACATGGCTGATCTCCTGCATCGGGACGCTCCGATCCGGATTCTGTCGCGGGATCGAACACTTAGTGAGATACTCCTTCGCGCCGGGCGACCTTTAACACGGTCATACTGAGGATCCGGAGATCGAACCAGAACGACCTTGCATTCAAGTATTCGCGGTCCAAACGAACTTTCTCTGGAATCGAAAGGTCGTCTCGGCCGTTTACCTGGGCCCATCCAGTAATACCCGGCATAAGCTCATGAACGCCCGCTTGGGTCCTGAGTGTTATCAGGTCGTTCTGGTTGAACAGGGCGGGCCGTGGCCCCACCAGGCTTAGTTGGCCGAGCAATACGGAATATAACTGGGGTAGTTCATCGAGGCTGGTGCGACGAAGAAGCCTGCCAATGGGCGTGAGATAGGCATCCGGGTCGCTAAGAAGGTGTGTTGCCAACTGAGGTGTATTCGTCCGCATGCTGCGAAACTTCGGCATCT
Organism: uncultured Acidobacteriota bacterium; assembly: GCA_963798315.1. Taxonomy (GTDB): domain Bacteria; phylum Acidobacteriota; class Terriglobia; order Terriglobales; family Acidobacteriaceae; genus Telmatobacter. The sequence goes on from CAWCTA010000007.1 coordinate 41,589, forward strand.
TGAAGATCCGGTTGCCGCGGCCCACCCGATCGGACCAATACAGCACCGGACCTTCGGATGTTAGCTTGACTGCCAGCGCGATCAAAAGTATTGGAATGGAAAGCAACACCAGCAGAATGGTACACAGGATAATGTCGAAGAGGCGCTTCATCTTGTGTTGGTGGTGATATCTCAACCCGCTTACATGTTGTAATAGAGCAAAACTACAATCCGCGTATCTGCTCGATGATGCTGCAGGGTAGATCCAACCCACAGGCTGCTATGTTTTCCTCTAGATGTCGAAGGCTGGTCGTACCGAACATGGCGCTACTGACAAGATGGTTCGATAAGACGAACGCCAGGGCTACCTGCGCTTGGGTCCAACCTGGACAAGACCCTAGGGGAGCAAGCTTTCGCGCTCGCAGTAAGTCCTTGCGATAGTTCTTGAATGCGCGCGCCGAGTACCACAGATCGGCGATGCTACTCGGCCACAGAAACTTCGGCGCAAATAGATGGTTTGCCATTGCGGCGCCCGCCACGATCAACTTTCCAGACTGCGCCAACTTTACAATCAGCGGCTCTCGACCAGGACGCAAGACGTTGTAATCAAGCATTACCACGTCAAAAATCTCAACCTCCGGGAGAGCTTCCAGAACGTCGGTATCGAAGCTGTTAACACCCAGACCGCGGACCCATCCTCGGTGCTGCAATTCGACCAGCGTATCCTGCAGTTGGCCATTCAGCTCGTTTAAGCGTAGGCCATGCAAGTAAAGGAGCGGTATCGTATCCAAACCCAGACGACGTCTGCTGGCCTCAACACTTTTCAGGATTAGCTCTCGCGACAAATCGTGGAATAACTTTCCATTCTTCTGGATGTGAGTTCCGACCTTGGTCGAGATCAGAAGCTTGTCGACGTCAGCGCCTTTGATAGCCTTGCCTAATCTGGGTTCGGCATTGCCACCCGAATAGCTCGGGCCGGTATCAAATACGGTCAGGCCCAGTTCAAGCGCCCGCCGCACAATCGCCAACGCATTCTCTTCATCGAACCAGGTTTGCCCCCACGCGCTGGCACAACCCAGGCCGAGTCTGGATATCTTGATGTCTCTTTCCAAAGTGGGATGCTTTGCCTTTGACGTCATCCCTTTTCCAACACCCCGCCGTGTTATTCCAACCTGCCGGCGTTGCTCCGCGTCATCCACACCGCACAGCGCATGCTTGCCTGAGTCCGAAGGTTTATTGATGGCGAGGTTCATTCAGCGTGACCAAGGGTCCGATCGAGTTGTTAATAGAATTGCGTTCCGGGTCGTTTATCCAGCCCCACTTATTGAAATACCGAATCGCCGACTCGATCCCGTAGTAAAGCAACCGCACGCTCTTATATGATCCCTTTTCATGACGATGGACAATTGAAACGGCTGGATAGTAGACGGTCTCGGATCGCTGATGAATGCGCCGGGTAAGATCGAGATCTTCGAAGTACATGAAGAATCGCTCATCAAAACCGCCAATCTCCTCCAGAGTCTCTCTCCTGATCAACATGAAACACCCAGACAGATATGGGACAGACAGGATTCTGTTCGGATCGATGTCGCGTATTTCAAATGCGGCGAGACGGTTGCCGAAGATGCGCTGGAGGGTGGTCGGAAACAGACGGCGTGCCATAATATCGAACGGGGTGGGAAGCCTCTTACACAGGTTTTGCGGCGATCCATCCGGATAGTGAACCCGTGGCATCGCGAGCCCTACGGAGTCATTCATCTCCATGAAGGCCAGCAACTCGTCCAGCACTCTGGGTTCGAACTGTACATCCGGATTCAGGATCAGGTGATACGGTGATGACGACGCATTTTTGAGGGCAATATATTGTGTCCGGATCCAAATCCGACGTTCTTGCCGGTGTAGATATATTTCGCCCGGAGACGACAAACGGGCTCAAGATCCCTTGTCGGCGAATTATCGACAACGACGACTTGAACGCGCCGATTGGAGCAGTCGCTGCAGCCGATCGCCCGTTCAAGTTCTCGAGGGTCTGTTTTGTAGGCAACAATCGAAACGGACAAATCGTATTCGTAGCGCGACTCGTTCATTCTGGATCTTTCTCGCGGACTTACGGACTATCTATCAAATACATTTATCGATTCGCTGTGCGCTCCCGACAGGAAATTGCCGCTCCGGCCGCCCTCACCACCGCCTCAACTTCAATCCCTCGCACACAAATGTATTGAGACTTCATGTTAGAGCATGACGATCCCTTATAGCAGGGAAACACTCCGCACTGACTGCCTGCCGACAACGGGATCCTGACGGGGGCGTCATCACTACCGGATCAAAAGGACCATGAAGGACAACGGTTGGAAGGCCGACCGCATGACCTGCATGAGAGGAAAAGCTGTCCATGCATACCAGAAGGTCCAGCGTGATGAGCGATTCCAGGAAACCGGCCATGTCCGACGTAACTACCTCAATCGCGAATGCGTCGATTTCTGTGGCGAAATCATGGCGGAGCCCATCTGCCTCGGTTGGAGATCCGTATATCTTCAGCCTGAAATCCTGCGCATACAGCCGTCGGATCAATTCACGCCACTTCGCTACAGGCCACTGCTTGCTGGGATCAGAAGCCCCGGGATGAATGCCGATTGTGGGAGGCTTGCCTTGTCGCGGCTGCGTTCCGCGCGCCACCGGCCAACTTATTCTCGCCTAGGCCGATCTGTCGCGCGAATGATTCAATCGACGCGTAATATCCAGCCACCGGAACAGGATTTACTGCCGTCTTGTCGGCCAGCCACCCGGATAGATCAACGGTCCTTATATGTCTCCGGAAAGGATGGGTGTTTGGCCACACCGGGGATATCACTTCTTTGGCGCCCACCATACGGCCAATCGTGTTTTCTCGCAGATCGCCCATCAGGTTGATACAGCATTCATACTTCCGCTTTCGGAGCAAGGAGATCTTTTTGAGGGCATCGTGAACTGCTGCTGCGTCCCGCTTGTGATGTCCGAATAAGGGAAAAGTCTACTGGTATATATTCGTGAACTGTACAAAGTTCCTGCGTGACCGCTTTCAAGTCCTCTCGGCCCAGAATGTCAACGACAATACCCGTATACCGACTTGAGAGAGCGTTGATGAAGCCCGCAATTATGACCGCGTCTCCCAGGTGGCGCATGGAGAGAATCAGGCAGGTCTCGACTTGTGACAGGTCACGCTTCATTCGATTTGGTTTGACGAGGAAGCGGTTGTTCAAAGCCCATTGATATCGGGCGACTACGGAACCAGACAAAGCGAAGCACGCGAAACGGCCAAAGCCTGGACAAAACCCGAATTACGACAAGTTGAAGCACCAGCCAAATGAAGAAAAAAATCAGCGGCGCGTTGCTGAAGATTTCGATACTGTATATTGTCCCAATTGAAAGAGGAGAGCCATTGACTGGATATCTTTGCGTTCCAGGAACAACTCATACGCGCCTTTGGATAGAAAACCCATTAACAGGCCAGACAGAACGACGCACAATCCCGAAATCACAATAGCCCTGCGTCCACAGCATCATGCCTGGCGTGTAGCCTCTCTCCGCTGCACCCGGGTAAAGAAAGTCGTCAGCAATTACTAATGCATATACGAAGGGCTTATTGGGGTAGATAGCTCGAGGGACAAAGTACCAAAGATTCGAGAGTGTCACTGCTCCATAGCGAATGCCAAAATCCCTAAAACGATCGATTAAGGCAACGGTATTGGTGAAGTAATCAAAATATAGTAGTGTTCCCAGTAGACTAGTCGCAGTTCCCGACAGAACCAGCAGCTAAACTAAGGGCAAGAACACCTGCACCAGCGAAAATTACCGTTCTGTTGGGAATGGGTCTGATTCGGAAATGGGCGTAGAACAATGCCACAACGAAAAATGCGGCCATTACTCCTTTGGAACCGAGGAACCACGAAATCGCTGCGAATAGGGTCGCATTTATAAGTAATGAAGTTAAGCTCCTGACCCTTCGGAATATCACGCACATGAATGTTAGAAACAAGATGGCTTCACAGAGCGACCACAAAATGCCAACGGAATCACGATGGCCAGCATACGCTTCACGGGGGTCGGCGATCCAGAGTAGCCCGACGCCGCTGGCCAGCATCAATAGCGCAAAGAAAACAAAAAACTGACCGAGCATCCACAACTCTGCTAACCGGCTTCCCACAACTGCTCGGCGCAATGGTCGTATGACGCAAACAGCCAACTGAAAGCTGCTTTAAATGGGGAGCTACGAAATGCAAACGCGATGCCTATCGCAGCGAAATAGAGACTACTCAGACCGGAGGTGTAGTGAATTGATTTCTCAGAAACGTCGCTGAACAGACCTAAATTGTCAAACAGCATCGGCCCGATCACAGCTGCCATCAAATAGAACCCGCCGAAGAAACCGACCGGGTTTAACAAAGTTTTATATTTCCGAGTTGCAACCCAAATGCAAATCAGTACGACCAACGCATTGATAATAAACGAAATCACGTCATTTATCCGAGAGGATCAGCCATGCAGGCAGCCATGAGTCGCAGATGTCGTTACCGGTTCACCCGGGGTAAGTGGGCACCCATCAAAGGGACGTCATTTCTTTGCAAGGGTGCCGCGAATACACGCGATTTCTCTGCAACCGCGAGGATTCTCGCAAGGAGCGCAACCCAAATGACGCGTAATTACCTTACATTGATTCGATTCTGGTCTCCAGCGTGCGACGCCGGCGATTCCGGTGTAAGCCATGACGCAGGGGGTGCCGACGGCTGCGGCTACATGGCCTGCCATAGACTCTACCCCGTAAACCGCATTCGCGAAGCGAACTGCCGCCACGAATGCGTCCCATGAGAGTCTGTCGCAGGCATTGATGCATCGGCTTAAGCCGGCAAGTCACTCGCTTACATTTGCGGCTTCTCTCTGTCCCTTCCCTGTAAATACGAGAGTATGAAATTTGGAGAGGTCCTCCGCCACTTCACGCCAGAAGTTAGAGGCAGTTGCGGTTTGGTGCGCCGGAAGATCCCATGTGGATGATGGAGTAGGTAGCGTCCGTTAATCCTCGGGACGTTAAGTAGAGTGCATACTTGCCGAATTGCTTGGTCTGTACTGTCGGAAGGGTGGCCTTGCGCTTGTTGAAGATGGCAGGTATCAAGCGACAAGGGTCGGAGTAGTTCGGCCTGGATGGCGCTCTGGAATGAAAAGGGTTCTTGGGAACATCCGTAGCCACGGTTGCGAGAGGCGAAAAGAGGCTCGTCGAAATGCCCAGCCGGACGGAATACCGGCCCCCCAGACAATGTCCATGAAGATAGCAATAGGACCATGGATAGACGCAGATCGCGATGTCGTAGCGGGGTTCCGAATCTCGTGGAACGCAGCCGTCCGCGTCATCGAAATGGCCTAGATTGCTCGCGAGTGCTCTTGTCTAGTACGATTATTCCACCAGTGATCAATGCAATGGAGAAAGTCCACGTCTGGGTGGCCGTTCAGGACCACCTGTGACCAACTACCCGTTACGAAACCGATCTGGGCAGTTGGGTATGCACTTCGCAAAATCGGCAGGATGGATGTCGAAATAACGATATCGCCGATATGGGCGCCGTTCAGGATAAGGATTCGTTTCGGACCCTCGAGGCCTGGAGCAGGGCGGATCGGTCGGCCGCGGTAAAGCAGTCTGTATGCCAGCGGCAGTAACACGGTCAACATGGTTCTGATAGCGGCCCTGGCGCCGCGTTTCGTGTTAACCATGTGAGGGGCCCTTCCCCTCCGGCATCCATGAAATCTCCACGAAGGATTCGGCTTACCTCCAAGGCCTCGGAACCACGATAAAGATCAAATAGGAAACAATCGTCGCCAGCAGGACGCCTGCAACCCCCGCGACTTTGATCCAGAGGATCGAGAGGGCCAGATTAGCCACCGCAGCGAGCGACGAGAACAATGCCTGTTTACCCACGCGATACGTGGCGCCCATCAGACCGGATTGATTCATGGTGAAGGCAAGGATGACAATCCACACACACATGAGCGGGATCAGCAACGAACCAGGCACCGCCTCCGGGCCGGCCCAGAGACGGATGATGTCTCTGCCGCCATCAGCATGACACCGCATCCGATCACAAGGATTGCGATGGTTATGCGTCTGATCCGGGCTGTAGGTGGACCGAATCCAGGCGATGCGCCCCTTGGCAAAAGCCTCGGAATAGGCCGGCCATAGGGCTGGCAGAATAAGGGCTTGCACCGCGGTGACGTAGTTGACCAGACGCCAGGTCACGGCATAGGGTGTTCCTCGGCCGGGCTCAGGTAGTGCGAAATGATCAGATTGTCGCTGCTGAACACGACCAGGCCGGCGAGCTGGATGGCGAAGAACTGGGTTCCGGAGTGGAAGATCTTGCCGATGAGGCTCGGCTTGATGAGTCGAGGCCGGGCATCATCCAGGGCTTGTGAAAGAGACATATCCAGAGCAGACAAGCGGTGTTGGCCGCCACTGTCGAGCCCGCGAATCCGGCCACGAGGATGGTGAGATTTCCGTGGAGATAGACCACCGCCAGAACCACCAGGAGACTGAGAACGCTCCCGCAGGTGGAGAACAGGTTGGCGGCATGCAGTTCCTGATACCCCGCCAGCACCTTGGCGGCGAGGCTGGTGGGCAAAGCGACCAGAAAGACGATGAGCGCCGCAGCCATGGCGTGGGAGGTCTCTGTTCCCAGCGCCGCTGTTCTGACATGAAAAGAGAGATGTCCAATGAATCTGCGGCCAGATTCCCAGCCATCCCGCGAATCCCAGGCACGCAGCGATGCCGAGCACCAACCAGAAGGCGGTAGCAAAACTCGTGGCCGCCTGCTCCCGGTCGTTTTTTGCATAAGCCTCCGATATCAGGTTGGTCAGGGTATTGGCGATTCCGATGTCGAACACGAGGAACATGGTGACCGTGCTGCTTGATGGTGATCCAGAGACCGTAGCTCTCCGCGCCCAGGTATCGGACGGTGAGGGGCACCGTAATGACGCTGACCAGCAGCGTGGCTCCTTTGCCCAGAAGAGCGGACACTGCGGCGCTCAAGATACGTCGGTATCGTTTATCGGATCGCGTGCGCGCCTCGAATGGTGTCGCCAAGAAGGGGGCTGTGTCCACTGGAGATTCCATTGCCTTCATCCTGATTTCGGCAAATCGGATCGCCAGCCGCCGAATGAAGTCATTGCCTCTTTAAGGGGAGAAGAGATAAGGCGAAGGCCTACGTTATGTTTTTGTGAGCGCGTACTTTAATTCTCTCAGCTGCGGCCAGGTTGGATCGGACTGTGCACACTCTTTCCACCACAGAGCGAGTGCGATCATGCATCCCGCGAAGAAACCGCCAAAGGAAAAGAACAATACGATCAGGGCTCGCTTCGGGGAGGTCCTCCGATCGGGTTCGATGGCCGGTTCCACGACCTGGATGATGGTCGCTTCTTTGCCCTCATCGAGCCGGGCGGCATCATATTGTCTGATCAGCAAATCGAACAGCGCTTGCCGGTATTTCACTTCGTGTTCGGCTCGTAGATATTCCATTCCGGCTCCGGGCACATCTTCCAAGCCCAGGTCGGGTTGCTTCGAACCGTGATTGCGCTCTTCCAGGTGGCTGATTTCAGCCCGTATCGAGGTCAATTCACGCTCCGCAATCTCCACTTCCGGATTACGGTCGGTAGAGTATGAACGCAGGGCTTCGAGTTCTACCTGCTTGGCGGCGGCCTTGGCACGGAGCGCGGTCAGGCTCTCGATCATTGCCCGGGCCTGCGCATCGAGCGCAACCAGGCCTTTGCTCTGCTGGACCTGCTGGAATGCAGACTCCGCCTCGACCAAGGACTCCTTCGTCTCTTTCAATCTCTCTTCGTAAAAGAGGCGCCGTTGCGAGGCCTCGGTTACGGCGAGCGTTTTGGGGGTAAGGGTCGGAGTTCCTCAACGTACGCGTTGGCCATGGATGCGACGCGTTCCTTGTTCTTGTCCGTTACCGTGACGGCGATCAAGCCACCCTTCTCCGCGGTTACGGTGGTGAAGCGCGCGAGAGTCTTGCGAGCTGCGGTCATATCCCTGGAGCGATAGGCCGCAGCCAGGTTGAATTTGCGGATGACCGCGTCGGCAATCGGCCGCGAGTTCAGCAAGCTGACGTAGATATCGTTGGGATTCTAAGTCCCAGGCCTCCGCCGGCGAGGAGGGCCATCGAACCGGCGCCGGAACTGGCCAATTGATTCATCATCATGGATGCCGTCGATTGAGTTTGCTGTGGCGGCATGATCCGGGTCGTTGCGGAATAACGCAACGGCAACAGGAGCGAGACGGCGACTCCGATGAGGGCCACAGCGCCGGTAATTCCGAGGATGAGACGTTTGCGAAGTGCAAGTTGCGTAAGGACATCAATGAGGGTGACTTCGTAGTCGGAACGCGAAGGCGCGGCGGAAGGAACTTCCTCCACCTTCGAACCCAATCCTGCGAGTTGAGAGCTCAAGTCAAGCATACTTTTCATCCCGGCGTTAATCGGTCGTGCCCATCGGCCCGCAATCGGGTCGATCGGCCCTGAAGGATGTAATTCCCGCTGCAATCTGGTCGATCTGCGATCCAGACTCTTCAGCAGGCTGCCGAATTCGTCCATCCGCAGGCCGAGTATATCGTCGCTTTTAACTCCGTTTAGCAAGACACGCATCGCGTCGCGCGTCAGGTCTGATACACTTCGCGCTCCGGTAATCAGGCAAAGTCGTTTCAGACCCAGATATTCCTGTTCCGAGAGCCTAATACTGATCATGCGTGATCGAGGGTTTCGGACGGTCATTTGGATTTCCTGGAGCCGACTGCAAGCAAGGCCTGTCGCCGGGGTAGGTTGAAAGTCGTGGGTTTAAGGGATTCTGCGAGGATTAGACGGGATTCTAGGTGAGAGTTCAGTGAGCGGAGTTCAAATTTGAGACGATTCGAGCCAAGCTTCGCCCTCGTCAGTCCCATGCTTCGTATCCGACCCACAGTTCACGGTTATGCCTGCAGTCTGGTTGAAAAAAGGCAGCCGATGGTGGATACGCGAGCGAGTCCGACCCACTCAGAGTGTTTACATATCTGTACGAAATTGACCTGAACATACCAGAGTCATGAGGGGAATTCAAGAAAAAAGCGTGGTACAGATGGAGGACAGAACCTTCCCCTTAGAGTTGGATCGATTGAGATTGATGATCTGCTTGTGCGGTTCGGTTAAATTCGGCGAATCGGTTATATTTTTTGACGCATGACAGGTGTAATACAAAGGGCGCCTTTAGCAAACGATCGGCCGCCGGACCTGCGTGCCTTCAGGCAGGATGAGGTGAAGGGGGCGGACGGAGGTTGCCGGCGTTTTTGGGTCTCATTCGATTGTACTTATTACCGATGAAAATATTGTTCCGCGACGGCGGAAGACGGTGATTCGCGTCACTACCTAGAATGTCGGAAGTGGCGCAGGCGCATCTGAACGGCCTGCGTTTATTGAGCGTTAGATACCGGACGTCTTGCCAAACCGGTTTTCCTTCCACGCGTTGCCGGTGCCCAGGTCATCATCCAGAGCATCGAACGAGCCATTGTGGCGGCCGACATTGTGCGTGAGCGTAGTAGAGCTCGAACCACCGAAAACCAGGAAGCCTATGTCACCGTTCCCGTCTCCGGTGTTTTCCCAGAGTTCGTTACCGTTGGATTGGTAGATCTTGAATCCGTCAGAAGTGTTACGGTTTGCGACGTTGCCGCCGATTCGATTCGAATTCGATCCCTCGGTGATCTCGAATCCGGTCAGGTTTTGGTTCGCGGTCTGACTCCAGGACGTTATCGTTTGCGCCCCGAATGAGGACGAATCCCTGCGTATCATTCGACGAAGCAGTGTTGTCGCGAAGCTCGTTACCCGTGGCACCATCCAGAACGTAGCCAATGCTGTTCCTGAGGGCTGTATTGTTGAGAAGGACGTTGTCGTGAGATCCGTCAAGCAGGGCAATGCCAGCCTAGCTTCGATTTTCCTCACCTATGTTATGCACATCCAGCTTCGCGTAGCGCCAGTCAGAACAATGCCAATCCCTTCGTTGGATCGGCTCTTATTCAGAGGTATTCAGCTTTTGCTCGGCAATTAAGAATCGTAGAGCGCGGCTGTATTGGGCACCCGGATGATCTGCCCAGAACTGTCCGATTTCAGTTTCCGCCGGAGTGCGCAGGCTGACGTTCAGTGCTCCGAATGTTCTTGTAAGGTTGTAATCCAATGCCCATCCGCTGCTGTTTAGACACAAAGGCGGGGTTATGGTTCCAAGAAAGTCGGACGCCGAGTCGTACGTGAACGGGGTCATGGCTCCCAACCACGGGGTAGCAGGGGGCGGGAAGGGCGGTGCGGGCTGCCAGACTCCCGGCCCGCTTCCCCAAGTGTAGACAATAGGCGCTTCGAGACCATCGTTAGCGCGCCGGGCAATCCACCTCGCAGCGACGGACTCTCCCACCGTTATGCCATCTGTTTTGGCCTGGGAATTCGGCAGCGCTCCCAGCGAAGCAGCCTCGTCCGCATCCAGAGCTGCCTGCTGTGCGGGAAGTAGTGTACGAGCACATCGTGCGCCGAAGCAATCACTGTGGCGTCGATCGAAGCCCCCCGGGGAGCATCCACTCTGACGGCGAAGGGCCGGTGCTGGTGGTTGATCGAGTTCACCTCGTCATAGACGGCCACATCGACGTAGGCATAGAAAACAGTCGAACCTGCGGGCGATTTCAGCCCGACCGTGACGATGGTGTTTTCTGCGATCGCATCCCAGTCGGCGACACATTCTGGCTTCGCGATGCGGTCGGCAACAACAGCAACAGGCTAAAGGCGAGAGCTTTTGCTGCGGGGAGAACTTTCATGAGCGACCTCCTGAGCGGATTGGGTTCCGCCATGACGGGCAGTTGTGCAAAAATTTATGTCGTCCAAGGCAATCCTCAGCACCTCTAGAAAAGGGCAGAAAATGCTCATCGCCTAAACCTGCGTGATTTCAACTACTTATTCGCCGCCTCACCAATGCAGGTTGAAATTTGTGCGCGAACCTGCCGCCACGAACGCGAGACGAAGTTTGATGACGGCCGGTTGGATGTTTGGTTCTCTGGCGTGGTGTAGAACGCAACATGGACATGGGCACCGTGAATGGAGCCACCATGTCGATTAGATCCTGCTGCAACTTGAGCAGTTCCGGCGTCGGCTCCGCGACGATTCCGGAGAGACCAAGAGGACCAGCCGGGACCTGGAAACCCAACGCAAAGCGCGGGGCCTCTAGGAATCCGCTTTAAGCGTCACCCCGCACATTTTGACGCGGCGCCAACTCTTGGACCAAGTCAAGTGATTGTCGTCACATGGCAGGTGTGTGAGCGGCCTCACACTTTCTTCCTAGGCAATTCGCTGAGCTGTGATGTGGAACACCGAAGGCGTTTGTATGAGTAGGTCGTGTATGACCCGGCCACAGTGAGGTGATCAAAAAGGCCCTTCCGGACCAACGCCGTGGTTGTGGGCCTGGAATTTGTCTTTTGTCTATGAAGGGTCACCCAGGATTTTCACTTTCTTGAACCAGGAGAACACATGAAAAGGATCGCTAGCATCACAGTTATGGCAGCGCTTGCCACCGCGGCCTTTGCGGCACCATTCACGGCAAGGTTTCCGGAGT
>CAWCTA010000008.1:0-94533 GCA_963798315.1 uncultured Acidobacteriota bacterium
TCCAGTCCGTGGGCTCGATGGGATCGTCTCACTTTGTGGGAAAGTTAAGAACAAAAGCCAGGTACACGCTTTTACTTCTTTTCTTAGCTCGGAGCCTACCGGAGGCCATTCAAGTTCTGACTTCGCTATGCCACCCTACGGCTGGCTAGCGGATCCTGGGAGAGAAGCAGAGTTGGGGTCGTGCGAGGCGTCGACTGATTTCGATCCAGCCTGCGCCTCGGTAGAAGAAGCCTTCGCGAAAATTACATAGATCTCTGTACCCGCGGGCACGCTGACGACGATGTGCTGCATCGTCATCATGCGCATGATCTGTTCGTCGCTCGCGTTTCCGATGTTGTCCGCCATTCTCATGCGCAGCAGATCATTCTCACTGAATGCGCTGTTGGCGCTCGGCGCACCGACGATCATTGCCGCCGTTTCACCAATGCCCGATAGTGAGCGGACGAGCATGCTCTTGCCGGCCTGTTTGCCCGTCACCTTCCCTTTGATCGCCTGAAGCGTCATATCGGCCGCGACCCCTTCGATCGGGACAGTCTCGCCACCTGGAAACTCGATTGAGGAGAACGTGATGTTGATCAACCCCGAGGTTTCGGCCTGGGTGATCTTGCCGACCATGCGGCTCCCCGCAGGAATCAGAATCTGTCCATTGCGTTCATAGTTAAACTCAACAATCGCTGTCACAGGAACATGCACTGCAGTGGTTGCCATCGCCTCAAGCCTCGCGGCCACATGGTATCCAGGCTCAAGACCGAGTATTGTCGATTCTGTGCGCAGCGGCTTCACCGCCTTTGCTGGCGTCCACTTGCCGATGAGCCGTGAATACGATGGACGGTTTGCTGAGTTGCTCTTCTTCTCGCTTGGCCGCCTCTTGATCAATTGCGTTTGAGCTACCATACGGCGGAGGTGTCGACTTTCCTGCTCCATTGGGATTCGTGTCCGGCTCTTCAAACTTGGGGATATCTCCGAGTTGCTTGCCACCCTTGGCCGTTCGCGAGGCAGAACTGATCTGCGTTTGTGATTGAGCCATCTTCGGTGCCTTGGTTCTTTCAATATCGCTCGGATCTACATTGGCTCTGTTCGCGGCTTCTTCAGGCGATGATTTGACTTTGTTTGACGGGATCAGCTCTCCAGGCGCGCTTCCAGACTGTATACGGCCTAGGTTGGGCTTAGCCGCCTCCGCGGTTGTTTTCTTTTTCGTTGTCTTGGTACTTGAAAGGAACGCGAGCATCCCGATACCGAACAGAAGGATTACGCCGACAACCGTAACCATCAGCGTCAAATTGCCTCCGCCGGATCCCCGCCTATTTTCGAGGACCGAAAGGCCTCTTTGCTACTCTGCCAGGCACCGGCTCCTTGTTTTCAGCGGCTGGTTCGGTGATGGGCGGCTCTTCGACCGGCTCGCTGATTTGCGCGATGTTCTTTGTGGGCATGATTCACCTCGTCGAGAAATTGTTCGCTCTTGGTTACCGTCCTGGTGCTACAAATGGAATTTGTAATAGGACGGGGTCATCAACTTCGCTTGCCGTCGCAAGCTGAAGAAGCAAACGGTCCTTGCTTTGTTTAAATCCGGGGCGGTTGAACTCAACAGCTCCGTCGGCACGTTCTCCTGGACCAAGTCGACGGCCGCTCAGCCGGAAGTCCTCGATTGGAACCTGCTCGGCGAGGATTTCGTGCTTCTTCTTGTCTTTTTTCCTGTCCGTATCGATGTTCGGACTATTGAGTTCTATTTGTGGCGGAAGGACCTCGATCCAATGATCCGTGGTGTTCAGGACCGAATAAGCCACAAGCGTCTCTGGACCGTGTTGACGGACGTCCCCGAGAGCCGCAAGCATTGGCTTGCCAGGTGTTTTGTGGTCAGGAGTTTTGGTGCCCTTGTTGAGTCCTGGAACCCACGCCGGCGTTGCAATGTTGGATTGGTCTTCGATCACCTGATCAATCAAAGATACCTTCTTCTCGGGAGCTGAGGCAGGAGTTGTTCCCATGGGCACGGCAGTCACCGAGTCAGTTGAGCCAATCAGGAAGCTTTGTCGTGGCTGATAGGTCACGATGAAATCGACCGGTGCCGTCCCCTCGCTACCATCGGAAAGCAGGCGCATGCTGATCTCCTGACCGGACTGGAGAGCAATAACGAGATTGCTCGTCACTGCTGATTTCGTGGTTGGTTTTACGAAGACCAGATGTGGCTCCTCATCGGAGTGTTCGACTTCAAAAAGAGTTGGAGCGCCAACCGCCACGGAAGTCACGGGCTCAGGCAGGCGAATCGTGGTTGTGAAGAGTGGCTTTAGATGAAGATCCGTCACCGTGCTCGATGAGACGGCAAGCTGACTGACTGCCGGAGTTACCTCATGCGTGGCAATCCCTGCCGTTTTCACCTGCTGCGCTAACGCAGCCACCGTGATCGCCGTTGTCATTACAACCAGAATCCATGAATCTGGTAAGCATGATTACTGCCCTCCTGTTTGCCCCGGATTGTTCCGGGCAGATTCTGTGCGCAATTCGCGCAGGTATCGGAGTCGAACCGATCGAACGTAGTCCACGACATCAGGATTGCCGTAGGACAGCCCCTTCAACTCGAGGTGTTTACTACCGCAGAAGTACGCCGCTACTGCCAGTCGCATCTCTCCGTGAAACTGGTTCAGAAGGTCCGCAAGATAGTGGACACCTCCTCTTAAGTTGTCCGTGAGACTGAAGAGGTCTTTCACCCCATACTCCGCAGCTGTGTCAGGCAACAGTTGCATCAGGCCGGCGGCACCCTTCGAGGAAAGAGCAAGGCGGTTCCATCCCGACTCCTGTGTGATGATGGCCCGGACAAGGGCGCGCGGAACGCCATAGTGGTCGGCATAAGCCTCGGCGTAATAAACCGCCTCCGATTTAGGTGTTTGAGCTGCGAGAAAGGAACAAGCCGGAATTGCGCTAACCACCATGAGGACGAATGTCGTGAGGTTCATATGAGTGTCGGATTCCCCGCCGCCATCGTTTCGAATTCGGTATTCCCTTCAATCTCTTCGGCGTAGCTTGCCGCAATGCGAACAATCGATTCGAAAGCTTCCTTCATCAATAAGCGCTTGCGATCTCCCTCCGTTTTTGCGATCAGCGGCAGCATAATGTCTTTGTGCTCGGGCAAAACCTCTTCGATTCCGAGCAACTCCATGGCGAGCGCCACGTCGTTCATTTCTGAGATCGAAGGAGGCTTCTCCATCGTGTATGCGCGCAGACTCCTGGCCAGGCCGGCGATGAACCGATGCGTGGACTTGCTTGCGTCCGGCGTGCGTTTAGCAACAATCGCCGCCTCGCGTTCTGCGGCCGGATGCTCGACCACCAGGTAAAAGCTCCGGCGGCGAAGAGGATCGCCGAGGCGCCGCTCCTGGTTCGAAGTCAGAAAGACGTGAGGAATGGAAGTGGCCCTGACTGTCCCCAGTTTCGGGATCAGAGGGTCCAGGCCGATAGGAGCTCAAGCAACAAAGCTTCGAAGGCATAATCGACTTTATCGATTTCATCGATGAGCAACACGCAGCGCTTTTCCTGCTCAATCGCTTCAAGCAGGGGTCCGGCCATGAAATACGATCGGCTTGTGACCTCGCGTTTAATCTCGCCCCAGTCTGGCGTCTGGGCGCTCTTGCTCATCAGCAGGATGTAGAGTTCCTGCAGGTTTTTATCGTATTGGCCGATGGCCTTCTCTTCGTTGATGCCCTGGTAGCATTGGAGACGCAGGAGGGGTACGCGGTATGCCCGAGCCACCGACTGCGCCAGCTCGGTCTTGCCGGCGCCGGCCGGGCCTTCGAGCATGATCGGGCGATGGATCTTGCCAGCTAGATATACGGTTGTGGCTGTCTTAACGTCCGTAAAATAGCCGACACGCTCGAGTGCGGCTAGCGTCTCTTGGGGAGATGAATGCATCCGGTCCGTCCCTCCTCGGAAGCTCTCAGGTTGGGAGCGTAGGACGGACCGGGATTTAGGTCAAATCAAGGAAGAACACTGAATCTTGTGCGTCAATGCTCCGGGTAAATTTGATCGTCGGGCCCCAACCATCCTTTTTCCGTCCATTGAAATGGATAGTTACTTGCGTAGCTTTCCACAGTGCCAGGCGGTCTGTTTCCCAGTTGCACAGTGTCTTTTACTTTCGCCTGATAGAAGAGCGTGTATACCTTTTTCCCGTTCACCTCTTCTATTTGGCCATTTGTTTTGGTTAGCCCGAGGAGCTGCTGGGTGTTCACATCCTTATGCGTATGCTTCCACACTGCAATGGCATCTTCTTCGGTGGGTGGAGCCGGGTTATGCTTACAGCCAGTGACTTGCCAGACGATCGCGCTGCCTGCGAAAAGAAGGACGATAGAACGCAAAAGCCGGTTCATCGTGGGGGAGTTCCTTTCTCGCGGTAGTATCTTTCGAGGATCGGTTTCAACTGCGCAAGCGTGGTTTCAAAAGCGATTCGCGCCTCGTTAGGCCCTCTTTCGGGGCCATACCGAAGGGTCAAGTGCACAATCAGAACGCGTGCCAAGGCAAGATCGGTGAGCAAAGGGATGAATGGTTCGGGACCGGAATTCTCAAGCTCCTGAACATATTCGAGGATCTTCGACGTGTATTCATCGCCGCGCGTCTTTCCGAGTTCAGTGATCCGCTCTGATTCCATGTCGAACTCGTCGCCCATACCGTAGCCCCGCAGCGAATTGATGATCTCTTTGTAACACCGTTCTTGCAAATAGACCTGTGGAACGACGACAACTCCTTCCTTCGCGACCGACTTAATTCCACAGTTGTTCTGAGAATTTGACTGAATTTCGGAACAGCCCGATGATGCCTACGCTTCGCAACCCGTGAGTCGGGACGTAAAGCGAATGAGCGTCATTCCATCGCAAACCAATGGTCCGGAGGGCGTTGCCCGGCCGCATGAGCCGCAGCGGCTGATGACAGTGCGCGAACTCTGTGCGGCTTTTTCCATTTCCCCGGGCTGGGTGTACAAGCGAACCAAAAGAGGGGCCGCTGATCCTTTGCCTGTTGTTCGCCTCGGGCGCCGTGGGATTCGCTTCGATCCGGCCAAGATTTCCACCTATATCCGCTCTCGTGAGCGGCACCGCCCCAGTGCTACGCTGGACTCATCCGACGGAATTGCTCGAGTCAGCGGAAAGGGGCATTACACATTGACTCGCAAGCGATTTCAGGCCGGCAGCGTCCGGCTACGTGAGGATCGCGGTCCAGCGTACTGGCAGGGCTTTTATCGGGAGGATGTCGTCACCGAAGCGGGGAAGACAGTGCGGAAACGCATGGCCGTCAACCTCGGTTCATTGAAGGAAGTTCCCAATGAGAAGACCGCCAGGGCGAAACTGACCGTGATTCTTGATCCCATCAACGATGTCGAGTGCCGCCCGAAGAAGATGATGACGTTCCGCGGTTTTGTAGAAAAATACCGCGCTCTGAAGTTGGCGAACAAGAAAGGGACAACCGTGCACGGCTACGAAACCAATATCCGCGCGCATTACCTTCCTGAGTTCGGCGAAACGGAGTTGTCCGACATCTCCATCGAAGCGGTGCAGGCATTTCTCAACCAGAAGGCAAGCGACGGCAAGGCGGTCCAGACCCTCAAGAATCTGAAGTGGGGGCTCAGTTCCATCTTCGTTGCCGCCATGAAGTACGGATACATGACGTCGAATCCTGCGCGGGGAGCAGACCTCCCTCCGGAACAGATCCACGAACAGAAGGTGCTTCCAACCTTCGATCAGCTTGGCAAACTGATCGAGCGACTGGAGGAACCGATCAGCACCGCGGTATGGCTGGCTGCTGTTGGTTGCGTTCGTCCGGAGGAGCTGGCGTTCCAGTGGAAAGATCTGGAGGCCGAGAAACGGATGTTGTGGGTCGTGCGAGCCGTCAATCGCGGCAAGCTCCACACGCCGAAGTACCACCGCACCAATCGCCCCATCCGGCTGACAGAAGCAGACGTCGAGCGTCTGCTGGCTCTGAAGACCCGGATGCAGGCGAAGGATGACGACTGGGTGTTTCCTAACAATCGCAAGACCGGTCCCATCTGGCACGAAGATCTCTTGGCACGGCGCATTCAGCCGTTGGCAAGGGAACTTGGCCTTCCACACATCACGTGGCGTCTCCTCCGGCACTGGGGAGCGACACAGATGGTGGAGGCGCGTGTGCCCCTCAAGGCGGCGCAGGAACGCCTGGGGCACTCGCGACCTGACATCCTTCTCAAGTACTACGCTCATGTCCTCGACGAGTCCGCGGACATGGCGGCAGCTACGCTGAGCGGGCAGCTGAACGGCAGTTTTTCGACCGTGAAGGCTACTTAATCGGCAGACTTGGAACGGCTTAGCCGCTAATTGGCAACCATATTGGCAACCAGCGGTTTTTGGAACTGGAGGAAGCCGGTCTAAGTTGTTGAAAGGATTTGGAGGCGCGGGCCGGGATCGAACCGGCGCATAAAGGTTTTGCAGACCTCTCCCTTACCACTTGGGTACCGCGCCTTGGCAGGGCAGCCTTTAAAAGAATGATTGAAGCGGTCCGTAACCGCCGTAGCCAACCCGGCTGCTGCCGGAGGGCGGTTTGGAGCGGGAGACGAGATTTGAACTCGCGACCCTCGCCTTGGCAAGGCGATGCTCTACCACTGAGCTACTCCCGCATGTCGCAGAATTGAGTATAACGGGCTGGCCGAAAACCGGTCAAACTGAAGCTCGCCCCTGGTTGGGCACGGAGGTGCGATCCGTTTCCCGGCCCATTCCAGTTTCAACAGAGATGATTTCCCCGTCCCGCATATGAAGGATCCGGCCGGCGATGGCCGCAGCTTCGGGATTGTGCGTGATCATCAGCGTGGTCTGGCCCAATTCCCGATTGGACCGAACCAGCATCTCGAGGACGGCCTGTGAGTTGCGGGTGTCCAGGTTGCCGGTTGGCTCATCGGCCAGCACGATGGCCGGGCGGGTGATGAGCGCGCGCGCGATCGCAACGCGTTGCTGCTCCCCCCCGCTCAGTTCAGAAGGCCGATGTTGGAGCCGCCCGCGAATTGACAACAGATCGCTCAGATGATCCAGATATGCGCGGTCCATCGGCTCCTTTCGCCCGCTTACAGCGTAGGCGATCTCAATATTCCCCATGGCGGAGAGCGTGGGTAGCAAATTGAACTTCTGGAACACGAACGCGATGCGATGTTTGCGGAGGCGGGTGCGCTCGCCGTCACTCAGGGTGGCGAAGTCCACGCCGTCGATGACGATGCGCCCTTCAGTGGCCCGCGTCAACCCTCCCAGGAGATAAAACAGGGTGGATTTGCCAGAGCCGGAGGGGCCGACGATGGACACAAACTCCCCGGGCTTGACGGAAAGCGAGACTCCGCGCACCGCGGGAACGGGAACGCGGCCGGCCATGTAGACCTTGGTCAGTTTTTCGGCAAGAATGATGGGAGACGACGGATCTGCCTGCACCCTCCGATTGTAATTGGCGAGCAAGCCGATCTATGCGTACGAAGACGAGCGAACCGAACCGATCAGATTTCGCGGCTACGCGTTCTTCATGTCCGAACTGTCGTGTTTCCCTATCCTCTTCCGAAGCGGGTTCCGGATTTCCAGATTTGGCGTAGAATCTGTCTATGAATCGTCTCGCTGCGGTCGCGGTGATGGTCGCCTGGTTTGCAATGGCGGCTGGTGCGCAGCGCGGCGGCTCGCACGGCGGTTTCTCGGGCTCGCACGGCGGTTCTTCCGCTTCACACGGTGGTTTTTCGGCACCCCCGGCAGGCTTTTCTGGCCATAGCGCTCCCAGCTTCCACGGCGGATTGCAGCATCCGGCGCCTCCCAGGTTTGCGGGGCCTTCGCATTACACACCTCGCACGGTCCCCTATTCGGTCGGTTCGCCGCGCTTTGCCGCGCCGCAGTTTCCAAGGCCGCGCGCGCCGTACACCGGCTCGGTCCACCGGATGCCCTACCAATCCCCAAATGGCGGCAATCACACTGGCGGGGACCACAACGGCTGGAATCACAACGGATGGGATCATCACGACGGCGATCGTCACGACTGGGGCCACGATGGGAATCATCATCACGGCGTGTTCTACACGTACTACGGATGGCCCGCTCCTCTCTACTCTGGGTGGGGCTGGGGATATCCGTACCTCCTTCCCAGCTACCTTGACTATCCGGACAGCAACGGTTCGGAGCCTGACTCCTATGGCGGAGCTTCGCAGCCTGAGGACAACGGACTGTACGAAGCACCCCCACCCGATCAATACGGACCCCCGCCTTCCGGGTCCTATACGCCCTGGCCGTATGGTTCCCAGCCGGCCCCCACCCAGGCGGAGCCCTCTTCTCCGCAGGTTGCCGAGGCACCCGTCACGCTGGTTTTCAAAGACGGCCGTCCTCCCGAGCAGATTCACAACTTTCTGCTAACCGCAACCACCCTCTCGGTTCTCGATCAGCGCCGGCACGATATTCCCGTGGATCAGATTGACCTGGCAGCGACCGCCAGGGTGAATCGCGACGCCGGCGTCTCGTTCGCGCTTCCCGGCGGCTCGCGGTAGCTGCCTGACGGATTTCGCGAGACCGTTGGCGGGCATTTCGCCTGGCCGACTGATTGGTGTTCTAAAATGGGGGGTTGCTCCCAATGAAACGCAGGATTCCCCTCCCATGACTGTTGAATCGAAGGCATCTCTCGTTAAGTCTCTGGAAACGGCCGCTTCCCAGGCCGGCTTGGTTCTGCTCTCCACCACTGAGGGCAGCGACTTTCATGGCCTGCCCACCGCCGTTTTTCAACTTGGCTCACCGGCCGGAGACGGTCGCTCATTGCGGCTTGAGCTGAGCGAAGCGTTCGAGTTCGACAAGCCCCACCTCCTGCCTGCCATCTCGGCCCATCTGGCCGCGGAGGCCAGGAGGCTCCGCAATCCGCGTCCCGAGTGCTACGTCACGCTGGCTGGGCTTCCCATCGCATTCGGCAACTTCCATTGGCCGTTTCACCGCTCAACGTCCGGGGCCGATACCTACATCGTGCACGGTGAAATGCATCTGGCCGATGGTGGACCGGAGAACCTTTTCGCCAAGTTGGCCGCCTCCGTAACGGTCACGTTCGCGGAGATTGTGCCGGCCATGGAACAGCCGTATGCCGAGTCCTTCGTGTATAACGCCATTCGCAAAACAGTCGATTTGGGCCAGCTCGAATTTCTTAAATCCGGCAATCGCCAACCGGTTCCGGTGACGACGCGCTTTTATAGCCGCTGGCAAAAGAAGTTTCTGTTTACCGAAACCAATGACCAGGAACGGCTGGCATATCTGCTCGCCAAGGTGTATTGGCTCTCCGGCGTTCTGGGCGATGGCAAGCCCGTCTGGATCGCCGATCCGCGCGATGCGCAGTACCTGAATACGACCGAAGCCGACCTGCGGCGGATGGCGGGCGACGAAGCCGGTGAGGGGTTCCTGCTCCTGGATGGAGAGTTTGCCGCGCCGACCCCGCAGTTGATGGAACGCGAACCTCAGTTCCGCGCCGCTCTCGAGGCCGCCCTCAACTTCACCAAGCCGCAATTCAACGAGTCGATGCGCTCCGGTCACGCCAATATGTAACCGGGCTGGAAGACGGTGGGCTAGCTCCGCAGCAGAACAATCTTGCCTTCCACGGAACCGGACGCCAGGACTTCGACCGCCTTTCTCGCTTCAAGAAGGGCGAAGGTCTGCGTCACCAGCGGGTCGATTCGCTTCTCTTCGAGGAGCGCGAATATTTTGGGCAGATCTTCTCGAAATGGTTTGGGATCCTTTCGATACAGCGCCGTGATGCCGTAGAAGTTGCCGCGCCGGCCGCGCAGGCGTGCACCCACGAAAAGATTGGAAAACATCACAATTTTGGGAAGGATCCCCGGAGCACCCATAAAGCCGAATCCAACCAGCGTTCCGCCGCGTCGCAGCGCGCCGATACATGGGCCGATATTGGCTCCGCCGATCGCATCGAAAACGTGATCCACTCCGTCTGGTTCCATTTGCCGCATAAGATTATCAAGCCGGCCTTCCCGATAATTGATCGGAGTCGCCCCGAGCGAGCGAACCATGGGATGTTTGCCGGGGGACGCCGCGCCGTAGGTCGTTGCCCCCACTAATCGGAGCAGTTCAAGAGCCGCTGTCCCAACTCCGCCGCTGGCACCGGTGACCAGGGCGCGTTGACCTTGTCGCACCTTGGCGATGCGGTGAATCATCTGCCAGGCAGTTATGTAGTTCAAGATGACGGCGGCCGCGTCGCGATCGGAGACGCCATCGGGGACAGGCAGAAAATGCTCGGCCTCGCGGACGAGATATTCTGCAAATCCGCCGTAGACCGTGAGAGCCGCCACGCGTTGACCCAATGCGAAGCCGGAAACGCCCGGGCCAATCGCATCGACTACGCCAACGGCCTCGTAACCGGGCACAAACGGAATCTTGGGCGCGAATGGATAATTGCCCGATAACATCATCACATCGGTTGCGCCCACACCTGCGGCCTGCACGCGCACGCGCAGTTGTCCCGGCCCCGGCGGCATAAGCGGCAACTCCACAATCTGGAGGGCCTCAGGTCCGCCCTTCTTCGTCAACATCACGGCACGATAGGTTGTTTGCACGAGTTTCCCTTCCGGAATCGGACAGGGGACGCTAATGACTAGCGAATTGCGGAGCGTCCAGCAGCGGCTAATGCCCTGTGCTACTTCGATGCCCTAGCGGGACCCTGCGACTCTGCTTACGGCAGGCTGGAAGTCGCGCCCATTTTACAAACCGCGTGTCTGAGCCCGTTTTTGGCCGCCGGCTATAGCACCCCGCCGCATGCCGAGCAAAATCGGGATCCTGCCACATTGGTTCGCTGGCAGCGGCCGCAGGTAACTTGTGGACCTGCAAGAGGCAGAGTCACCGAAGCAGCTTGACCAGTACCCGCGGTAGCGGGTGGAACATGGATGTTCACGTTCACCGGCCAGCCCCACCCGGCGGGCACATTCATGCCCAGCGCCGCCGCAATACCCGCGGCCTGGATGGCGTTGAACTCCCGCACCCGCGAGGGCATGAAGAAGCATTCGATAAAACCGAGGACAGCCGTGATTCCGGTCCAGAAGAAGCAGCAGTAAAGAACACCGAGGCCGGTTCTGCGCAGGTAGAAGTGATGAACCCCGAAGGTGCCGAGAAACAACGCCAGCAGGATCCCCACCACTTCGTCGCGACGCACCGCCTCGTATTGCTCGTAAAACATTGCTTGCGTGTTGGGAATAGGAACGCCGCTCATCGCTGAAGTTCTCCTTGCCTTTACCTCTTTGATACGCTTCTCGGTCGCGCGGAGTTCCCGCTCCGGGTTCCCACCCAGCGACGCTGCTGCCCAACTGCTCGCCTGGTGGCGTTGTGCTCATTGTGCCACACGGGCGGCGGGAGGTTAGCATCTCATCTGTGATGAGCACACCCTCTGCCGTTGCGAGCGGGACATTTCTTATAGGCGGCGATCTGCCCGTGCATCGCCTGGGATACGGTACTATGCGCCTGGTGGGCGATGGCGCCTGGGGAGAACCGGCCGACCCGGCTGAGGCCCGCCGCGTATTGCGCCGCGCGGTTGATCTCGGCGTCAACCTCATCGATACCGCGGACGCCTATGGCCCGGAGATCGCTGAACGCCTGATCGCCGAAGCCCTTTATCCGTATCCGGCCGGCCTCGTGATCGCTACCAAGGGCGGCATTACCCGCCAGGGTCCTGCGAAGACTGAATACGTGGGCCGTGCCGGCTACTTGCTCCAGTGCGTGGAAATGAGCCTCCGGCGTCTCCGCGTCGAGCGCATCGAACTCTATCAACTCCACCGCATCGACCCCCGCACGCCCATCGAAGAGAGCCTTGGTGCACTACGCCAGATGCAGGAACAGGGCAAGATCCACCACGTCGGATTGAGTGAAGTCACGCCCGCCGAGATCGAGGCGGCCCAGAAGATCGTGTCCATCGTCAGCGTACAGAATCGCTACTCGCTTGCCGATCGCCGCCATGAAGAGACTCTCGCCTGGTGCGATGCCAGAAACATCGCTTTTCTGCCCTGGTACCCCATGGCCGCAGGGAAGCTTCTCAAACCCGATCAGCCTTTCGCGCAGATCCTTTCCCAGATCGCCGCACGTTATTCCGTGACGCCGGCGCAGGTTTCAATTGCCTGGCTCCTGCATCGTTCTCCCGTCATCCTTCCCATCCCTGGCACGTCGCAGGTCGCCCACCTCGAGGAGAATGTCGCCACAGCGGGGTTAAAGATTGAGCCCGGCGAGTGGGCCCAGCTCGAGGCCGCAGCGAAGGGCTGAACTGGCTGTCGGTTAGGATTTACGATAAAGGTGAAACCAGGGAAGGCAGAACAGATGGCGGTGAAGCTCAGATCGTGGGGAGCGCGATGGCTTTCGGAAAGAATCGACGTCCTTGATTTTGGCCGCGTCCTCCCTGCGATTTTGTTCCTCCTTCTCGCGATCTCCGCCGCGCCCGCGCAGTCAGGTTCGCGACCAGGTTCGGCAATCATCCAGGGTACGGTTCGGGATCCCGCCGGCGCGCCCGTGAGCGACGCGTCGGTGCGTCTGGAGCACGATGGCGACTCTCCGCTGCAAACAATGACAAAGCCGGACGGAAGCTTCACCTTTGCCGGGCTCGCAACCGGAGTCTATGTAGTCAACGCGGAAAAGGCCGGCCAGCGCAGCGCGGCCGTGACGGTCAATACCGATGCTCCGGAAGGCAAGGCTCTACTGGCCTTGACGCTCGACCCGGCCGGCTCAGCAAAACAAGCTCCGCCCATGGAGTTTGCCGACACTCCGAATTTCACCATCGCCGCGGTGACGGACTGGACTGCCGCCGGCGGTCACGGATCGGACGCCGTTTTGCGCACCAGTGAAGCTCTCAATCGCGAAACGCTCGCCCTTAAGCCGTCGAGTAGTGGAACCGCGAGCGGCTCCGGCGAACCAGCGGAATCGGAGAGTGCCCTGAAAGCGGCCGTCGCGCGAAACCCGGGCGACGTCGGGGCCAATCGCAAGCTCGGTGAGTTCTATCTCCGCGCCAATCGGTCTCAAGATGCGATTCCGCCGCTGCGAGCCGCGAGCATACTCGATCCGAATCACTCCCAGATTGTGTACGATCTTGCCCTCGCGCTCGAAGGAAGTGGTGACGTTACTGGCGCCCGCGAGCAAGTTGCGAAGCTTCTGGCGCGAAACGACAACGCCGATGCGCATCGGCTTGCGGGGGAACTCGATGAGAAACTGGGTGATCCACTCGCCGCCGTGCACGAGCTTGAGCGCGCCGCGCGCGAAGACCCCAGCGAGCAGAATTACTTTGAATGGGGCTCCGAACTCCTGTTGCACCGCGCAGTGTGGCAGGCGAAAGACGTTTTCTCCGCCGGAGTCAAGGCGTATCCAAAATCGGCGAGGATGTTGACTGCATTGGGCGCGGCGCTGTTTGCGGGCGCTCTTTACGATGAGGCGGCCCAACGGCTTTGCCAGGCATCGGACTTGAATCCGGCTGATCCGGAACCCTACCTTTTCATGGGTAAGATCGAGATGTCGGCGCCCAATCCGTTGGCCTGCGTGGACCTGAAGCTGGCGCGCTTTGTCGAACTGCGTCCCGAAGACCCGCTAGCCAACTACTACTACGCCATGACCGTGTGGAAACAAAAGGGGCAATCTATTGATGAGCCAACGCTGCACCGTGTGGAAGAACTGCTGACAAAAGCGGTGACCATCGATCCCCAATGCGGCGAGGCTCACCTTCAACTCGGCGTGCTCGAATCAACCAGGCGCGATTACGCAAAAGCGATCGGTTACTACCTTCAGGCAATTCAAGCGAACCCCCAACTGAGCGAAGCGCATTACCGCCTGGGCGTGGCGTACGATCGCGTGGGCGACAAAGACAAGGCCAAACAGGAATTTCAACTTCACGACGAAATCGAGAAGCAGCAGGCTGCTTTAGTCGACAAACAGCGGCGCGAGGTCAAGCAATTCCTCGTCGTTGTAAATGGAAAGTCAACCGATTCAAGTCCTCGGTAACATCACCACGATCCTGTTTCCAAACTTCGCCACATTATTAGAGCTGTCATCCTGAGCGAAGTTTGGCCGCTATGCGGACAAACGCAGTCGAAGGGTCTGCGGTTCGGGCCATTCATCTACGCAACCAACATCAGACTCACCATCTACGCTGACTTCGGCTTGGCCGTCGCAACAATCCCCGAACCCTCGCGAATGGTGAGGATCTGGTTCGCCTTCACCTGCGTGAACCGCTCGATCTTCTGCGTGGTCGGCCATTTGATTTCGATGGCATCGATGGTTTCGGCGCTTCCCACGCCGAAGTGCAGCCGCAGATCATTCTGCGACATGACGCTGGTGCCGCTGTGCACCTCGTCCATCTGGATATGCTTGCCGGTAATCACCCGGGCGCGCGCGCCGATCGCGGTTCGATTGCACTTGGTTCCGATCAGCTTCAGCTTGATCCAGTTCTGCTTGTTGCCGCCGACATTGTGGAGCAGCGATGGCAACTCATTCATGTTGAGGATCAACATATCCATGCCGCCGTCGTTGTCGTAGTCTCCAAAGGCCGCGCCGCGACTGGAGAAATGAGCCGTGACACCGGGACCCATCTCTGCCGAAACATCTTTGAACTTCCCGTTGCCCAGGTTCTTGTACACCAGGCGCGGGTTCTTGAAACTCTCTCCGAAATTGTATTTGTCGATTTCAGGGTAGACGTGGCCGTTGATCTGGACGATATCCGCCCAGCCGTCATTGTCGTAGTCGATGAAACCGCAACCCCACGCCACATACGTGTTATTGATGCCCACGCCGGAATTAAAGGAGAGATCGCTGAAGGTGCCGTCGCCATTGTTGTGGTAGAGGTTGCAGGTGTCGTCTGCGAAGTTGGTCTTGAAGATATCGAACCAGCCGTCGCAATCGTAGTCGGCAACACCGAGGCCCATGCCGGCCTGTTCATGTCCGTCGTCGTTGTAGGCGCATCCGGACATCACTGCGATATCGGTGAATGTGCCGTCGTGATTGTTCTTGAAAAAAATACTCGGCTCCGAGTCGACCGCGACGTAAATATCCGGCCACCCGTCGTTGTCGAAATCATATGAAACCGACGTGATGGAGTAACGCGGGCCGGGCTTCAGTATGCCGGCCTTTTCTGAAACATCGGTGAATGTACCGTCGCCGTTGTTGTGGTAGAGGATGTTGGTATCGCCGGGAAGCCCGCGCGGGCCGCACATTGTCGGTACGCCCTTCCACTGGCAGAAGCTTGCGTCGTCAACCGAGGGCGGCTTGTCCGGATCGAGCTTGACGAAGTTGCAGACAAAGAGATCGAGGTGGCCGTCGCGGTCGTAGTCGAGAAAGCTGCAGCCCGTGCCCCACCGCCCGTGCGCCTGCGCGAGGCCGGCTTTGTGCAGTTACATCGGTGAACGTGCCATTGCCGTTGTTACGAAAGAGGATGTTATGTCCCCAGAAGGTACAGAATAGGTCGTCCCATCCATCGTTGTCGTAGTCGCCCACGCAGACGCCGGTTTGCCAGCCGCTGCGCCCAATGCCGGACTTCTCCGTCACGTCGGTAAAGGTGCCGTCGCGATTGTTCTTGTAGAGATGGGTGGTCGGCTCCTTGCCCGCCGGCCAATGCGCATCGAGCCGGTTGCCATTGGTGAGGTAGATGTCGAGCCATCCGTCGTTGTCGTAGTCGAAGAAGGCCAGGCCGCTGCCCTTGGTCTCGATGATGATGCGCTTCTTGTCGACGCCGCCCCACACGTTGGGAACTTTCAGGCCCGCCTGCTCGGCCACGTCAATGAACTGAACCGGGGAAGGCGGCGGCGCCGTGCACAGCGGCTTTCACCGTGAATCCATCCCCCAACTTCCATAGGGGGGTCATGAGCGTATCGAGCAAAGTACTGCCGAGCACAAAGAGTGAGGATCCGAGGAATCGCCGTCGTGGGATGATCATAGACTCTCGCCATTATAGAAACTCGATGCTTCTGGCAACCAGAAACTACCTGGGTGCCCCATCCTAGCTCCGCTAGGGTGGGGTTTCATCTGCGCACCTTCGGAAAAGAATGCGGAACGATCCCCGTTCCTTCCTTCACTGCGATGATCGAGTCCACCGGGACGCTGGCCAGTTTGTCCACCTGGCCGCTCGGCCATGTGATCACGAGAGAATCGATCTTTGTTCTCTTGCCCAATCCGAAGTGAATACGGGGATCGCTCGCCGACATGTAGCTGGTGCCGCCCTTCGCCTGGTCCACCTGGACCATCCCCGACGAGGAGAGCTTGAGTACCGCACCGATGCCGTCGCGGTTGGATTTCGTGCCGATCAGCAGCACTTCGAGCCAGTGATTCCCACTCGCTCCGTCATTGCGGAGGAGTTCCGGGTAGTCGCCGCGGCAATTGACCGCGAAGCCGACCTGGCCGTCATTCAAGAAGTCTGCCGTCGCAAGCCCGCGGCCAACCACGGGTCGATTGAAGTCGGCCCCCAGCGTGTCCGAGGACTTTTCAAATTTCCCGTGCCCGAGATTATGGAACATCAGCAAGGGCTCTTCATAGGAGACCAGGCTGTGATAAAGCCGGACGTTGTCAACCATGGCGCCATTTGCCTGTACGATGTCGGGCCAGCCGTCGTTGTCGTAGTCGATGAATTTGGCGGCCACTCCACTCAGCAGCATCGCCTTGTTGCCGATCCCCGAACTGTAGGTGACATCGGTGAAGGTGCCGTCGCCGTTGTTGTGGTAAAGACGGTTCAACTCGAAATCGAGATGCGTGATGTAGATATCGAGCAGGCCGTCGCCATCCACATCGGCGGCATCGATCCCCATTCCCGCTTCGTAGCCTCCATCTTCACTGGCAGCCAGGCCGGAGACCAGCGAGACATCGCTGAACGTGCCATCGTGCTTGTTCTCGAAAAGGAAGTTGGGCCAGGTATCGTTGGCGATGGCAATGTCGGGCCAGCCGTCGTTGTTCAGGTCGGCGAGAACCAGGCTCATGCCCTTGGATTCGGGCAAACCAACTCCGGACTTATCGCTGACATCGGTGAATGTTCCGTCGTGGTTATTATGATAGAGCTTCGTCTTCTGGCCTTTGTAGTTTCCCGGATTGCAATAGGACCGATAACCTGGAGCCCGCTCGCCGCACCACAAGTTATTCTTCGGCGACCAATCGAGGTAGTTGGTGACGACTAAGTCAAGCCATCCGTCTTTGTCAAAGTCGAACCATCCCGCGCTGGTTGACCATGCCCCGTCATCGGCAACGCCAGCCTTCGCCGTGACGTCGGTGAAGGTCCCATTCCCGTTGTTGCGGTACAGGATAGCGCGGCCGTAGCCGGTGACATATAAGTCGGGAAAGCCATCGTTGTTATAGTCTCCGACGGCGACCCCTTGCCCGTAATGGCCTTCGCCGCCAACGGCAGCCTTTTCGGTTACATCGGTGAATGTCCCATCGCCGTTGTTGCGATAGAGAGCCGAATGCAAGGGGTGGGACGGCTTGTATGCGTCTGTAGCGCCCGACTGAACAAAGTACAGATCCATCAGGCCGTCCTGATCGTAGTCAATCCACGCCACGCCGGTACCCATGGTCTCAAGGTAGTACTTCTCGTCGCTCTGCGTTGAGTCCTGCTGGAACGTGATGCCCGCGGACTTGCGAATGTCGGTGAAGTGGACGCTGACCGGAGAGTTAGTGGGCTTCACGGCCTGCTGAGCGCCGGCATCGTTAAAACCCGACTCGCCCGACATTGCCAGGAGGAGAAGAATGGCAACAATTGTGCCGGCCCGCACAATCATAAAGTTCTGTCCGCGAGAGACAGCGCCAATTGCAGGAGTTGCTCCTTGTTCGCCGCGGTCATGACTTTGGCGCCAGCCCCCGGATCTGCCGGGGCCTGCTGAAGAACCTGTTCGATGCGATCGATCTCGAGGCTGGAGCCGGCGCTGCTCTCCCGGAATCGATTCAGGACGTCTCGGGCTTTGTCGATCTGCCCGATCTGGAAATAAAACACGCCGAGCGTGGAGTATCCTCCGCCCCACTCCGGAAGCAAATCGACGGCGCGTTCAAACTGCTGGCCCGCTTCGGCCGTATCTCCCCGCATCATGGAGGTAAGGCCCAGGCCCCAATAAATCTTTCCCGATGCCGGAATTCGCGACCGTCCCTTCGACAGTGTCTGCTGTGCCTCGTCTATTTCATGAGCGCGTAACTGGATCAAAGCCAGCGAGAGGTAATTCTGATCATTATCCGGGTTGCGAACAATCGCGTCACGAAAGATATCGGCGGCATGGGTCGTATCTCCAAGATGTGTGTAGATGTCTCCCAGGAGTGTCAGGTAAGCATCGTCCTTACGACCCTGTTCGGAAACCTGGTTGGCCGTTTCGAGCGCCTCGGCATAGAGATGCTTCCGAAAGTACGCGTTTGCAAGGTCGAACCTGACTTCATCGGAATTGGGATAGATCTGGAGCGCGGCCTGAAAGTGCTGGATGGCCTCGTCGTAAAGGTGATACCGCGCCAGCAGGACGCCAGTTCCCGTCAGGGTGCGGTAATCGACGGCGCTGATCTTGTCAAGCTGGGCTATGGTATTTCTCGCCTCGTCTAACTTGCCGGCCTTCAGATACGCTTCGGCGAGTAAATAGAGGTCCTCGGGTTGATCCGGATGCTTGCTGAGCTGGTCGGTGAGCGAAGCCACATCCAACTGGTCGCGCGCGCCGGGGGCGAGCTTCGACCGGTTATCGAGGTAGTCGAACAGGTGCTCGTAGGGCAGAGGGCCGGCCGATGCATTTTTCGAAAGTGTCTTGAACACATTCAGATCGCGGTCGGCGGCGGCCGTCTCATGCAGGCTGCGTTCGACCATGGCCAGCTTATAGTAACCCGTCGCCGGATCGCGGCTCACGCGCACATATCGTCTGAGAAGTTCCTCGGCTTCCGCGTATTTCTTTGCCCCGATGCGAATATTGGCCAGTTCAAGAAGGGCGTCCGCGAAATCGGGATTGGATTTGAGTGCCTGCTGAAAATAGGCTTCGGCACTTGCGGCATCACCCTGGCGCTCGGCGATGAAGCCAAGATTGAACAGGCAGGAGCTGTTATGGGGGTCGAGCTTGAGCCCTTGCTGAAAGTATTGCTTTGCCTCATCGAAGCGGCCCAGGTTGCGATACGAGAGCCCAAGAAATGCGTAGGAACGGGCGGAGTGTTCAATTTCAAGGAGCTTCTGGAATACTTCAATGGCCTTCTCAACCTTCCCGGCCATGAAGTAACTCTCCCCCAGCGAAGCCAGCAGGTCTACTCGCTTCGGAGCAATCTGCAAACCCGCTTCAAGCAGGGGAATGGCATCCTCAAAATAATTTTGAGACATGCTGACCTGGGCCATGAGGAAGATGATGTCGGTATTGTCAGGCGCCAGCTTGCGGGCCCGCACTAACAGATCCAGTGCATCCAGCGGGCGCGACTGGTTTGAATAGGCCTGGGCCAGTAGGTACATGGTGTCGGCCGAGTCCGGCTTCATCTTGAGCGCCCGCGTGAGGATGACTTGGGCCCTCGAATAATCCGCATTGCGGAGAACGACCTGGCCGAGGTTATAGATGATCTCGAAGGTGTCGGGTTGAAGCGCGTCCGCGTTCTCCAACTCCAGTTGGGCAGCCTTGTACTGCTTTTCCGACGCCAGCATTACCCCAAGCGAAAAATGAACTTGAACATCATTGCCACTCTGCTCGGAGAGTTCAGTGGCCGCGCGGAGCCCGTCGGCGGTTCGACCTGTTTCGAGGTATGCACGAATGAGGTTGAAACGTGCTGCCGTGCTCATGGGATGAACGCGCTCGAAGTGGGGAATGGCATCGGCAGGCGCGCCCTTCATCATCAGAAGGACACCGAGGTTGTAGTTGGCTTCGGCATTCGCGGGGTCGAGGCTGAGGACGGTTCGGAACTCCTTCTCGGCCGGAACCGTTTGCTGCTGGGCGACGTAGAAATTGCCAAGATTATTGTGGGTCTTGGCGGATCGCGGATCAAGCTGGAGCGCCTTTTGAAAGGATGCCATCGCTGACGCGTAATCCTGCTGGCTGGTCTCGATAATTCCCAGCAGGTTGTAACCTTCCACGCTGGACGGATGATGCTTGAGCTGTTCGAGCGCCTCGGTCTTGGCTTCCGCAAAGCGGCGTTGCTGCAGGAGAGTTTCGGTTTCATGCAAGTCGGCGGAAGAGGGCGAGGTCTTCTGCTGCGCGATGCTTCCCGATCCGGCTGTGAGGAAAAGTCCGAGGACCAAAATGCCGATCAGATTTGCGCGCGCGATCCTGTTAACGTTTGCGCGGCATGCAACGATGAAGTGGTTCATCCTCACGGCGCACTGATGTTGTTCATTCCAGGCGGTCATTGTAGCAGCTCCATCGCCTGTTTAGCATTGGCGTTGTCGGGTTCCACGCGCAACAATTCCCGCAGTACCGCTCTGGCATTTTCCTTGTCGCCGCGCATGGCATACAAACGCGCCAGATTGAGATAAGACTGGTCGAACCTGGGCGCGACACGAATTCCGGATTTGAAGTGTTCTTCCGCCTTCGGGTAGTCCTGCTGGCGAACAAAGACAATGCCCATGTTGTTGAGGGCTTCGGCGTAGTCAGGTCGAAGATCAACGGCGCGCTGCAGATACTCCAGCGCGGGCTGCATCTGACTTTGTTGGGCATAAAGCATCCCGAGACTGAAATTGGTTTCGGGATCGTCGGGTTGCAGCGCCAAAGCCCGGGTGAGAGACTCCTGCGCCTTGTCGAAGAGCTTCTGGCGTCGATACACATTGCCGAGGTTCAGATAGGCAGTAGCGTAATTCGGCCTTTGCGCCAGAGACTGCTGAAAATCTTGAATCGCCTCATCGGGGCGGCCTTGCTGGGCGGCCATCATGCCGAGGTTGTTCCAGGCTTCAGGATAGTTCGGACGCAGCTTTAACGTCTGTTCAAGATATTGGCGCGCTAGGTCGTAGTTCTTCCCGCGCAGGTTGAGAGTGCCAAGGTTGTAATAGGCATCGGCATTATCGGGCTTGGCCGCGACCACCTGTTCAAATGACTCCGCCGCCTGTTCGAAATAGCCGTGCTGGTACATGGACACGCCATAAGTGAAGTCATTGCGCAAGAAAGCGGTCTGTACCAGGCGGCCCGGGAAGGGAAGCGCCGCGCGCATGCGTGCTTCCGGGCTGGCCGGGACAGATTTGAGGTCCGTAAGCAGGCCCTCCGGCGCCGCAGTCCCCTCATACACTTTGACGATCATCCCATCCCGATCGACGAGGAACGAGATAGGGATGGGCATATCGCGTCTTCGGTCGTGAAGGTGCCGGTAGATGATGTTATAGATTCCTGCGACTTCCTCGCTCGCCAGGACTACTGGAAACGAAAGACGCTGCTGATTAACAAACGAGCGCGCGGCTTGAGTCGCTTCGCCCTGGTCCACGTTGATCGCCAGGATGCGTAGCCGGCCTGAGCCCAATGGCGACGAAGACTGATGCAAATCCTTCAATTGATCCAGGCTTTGTGGAGCAATTGTGGACCAAAAAGTCAGAAGCACGTAGCTGTCGCGAAACGAGGCCAGCTTCTGGACGTTGCCATCCGTATCCGGCAGAGAAAACTCCGGGGCCTTGAGCGGTTCGATCAGCCATGTCTGAACGTCCGTGGGCCGTTCCTGTTGCTCGTGGGTTGACGGGGGCGGCGCATCGGCAGGCGGCGCCTTTGCAAAAGCCGTGGCCTGAAACGGAGAACCTTCCTCGATTTCAATGCGATGGTCCACTGGCAACGAGTCCAGAACCTGAACCAGCCCGGAAGGCCAGCGAATCGTAGCGCGGACGCTTCCTTGATGCTTTCCGACTCCGAAAAAAACTTCCTTGGAATGCTGCGCCAGAAAGCCGGAACCTGCCTGCAAATACCGGATCTGGCGCGTTCCACTCGCCTCCACCGTGATGCTGGTTCCGATCGCATCGCGATTACTCTTCTTCCCGCGTAAACGAAAGGAGATCGAGCCGCCGATTTCCTTCATCGCGTTATGCAGGATGCGCAGTTGGGGAGCATTCCGGCTTTTCAGGATCACTTCCAGGCGGCCGTCATGATCAAGGTCGGCAAGCGCAAAGGAACGGCTGTCTTCCACGAAGTCCAAGGCCACCGCGCCGGAGGCTTCGGTGAATGTTCCATCGCGGTTGTTTACGAACATCACGTTTCGAGCGTAGCCGTGCCATGTGTTGTCAGACCGGACTAGTTCGTTAATGGCGTTCCAGCCCCTTTCATAGGCCAGGGAAGGCGTGGCATCGTCAGAGGACTTGGCTACGACCTGCCGCCAGAAGAAGCTGGCCAGATCGTTACGCTCGGGGCCTGAAAGGTATCCGTTGGCGACGTAGAGATCCTGAAAGCCATCGTGGTCGAAGTCCCAGAAATCGGAACACCACGACCAGCGGCCAATTTCCACGCCAGCCTCGTGCCCGACATTTTTGAAAGTGCCGTCCCCCGAATTTCGATACAGCGCATTCCCGCGTGCGTGGCGCTGGTAAAGTTCGCGAATCGTCTCCGGCGCCTTTTCATGAAATTGCTTTTGGCCCGACACCCGTTGCCCCGCGGCTTCCCACATGCTTGGCACGTAGATATCCTGGTGGCCGTCATTGTCGTAATCGGCCCAACAGCAGCTCATCCCGGCGCCGACGCTCTCGACGTGCGCCTCCCTGGATACAACCGTGAATCTTCCGTCTCCGTTATTGCGGTACAGTTGCGAACTGCCGAAATCGTTGGCGATGAATAGATCGGGAAGGCCGTTGCCGGTGGAATCACCCCAGGCGCAGGCGAAGCTGTAGCGATCATTGTCCGCGTTCAGACCCGCTCGTTCGGTGGTCTCAACAAACGTTCCGTTTCCTTCATTGTGAAACAGGCAGTTGGGGGGACCGTTGCGCGCATCGTAATAGGGAATCGGATAGTGATACTGGTCGAGACCCAGGTAATACATATAGGTGCAGAAGTAGATATCGAGGCGGCCGTCGCGATCGTAGTCGGCGACGGACGCATGCGTGAAACTCCCCTGCGGCGGTCCCGCAAATCGGAAGGCATCGGGCTTAAGCGCGAATGTGCCGTCGCCCTGGTTCCGGAACAGCAACGGACCGGTGCCGCAAACAACCAGCAGGTCCTGGTGGCCCCGATTTTCGAAATCCGCGAAAAGAGCGCATGCCGTGTTGTCGAGTACCCCGACGCCCGCTTTGTCGGTGACGTCCTCGAACGTGCCGTCTCCCCGGTTGTGGTAGAGGCGATTGGGTAATCCGGCCGGCTGGCTGATGTAGAGATCGTCGAAGCCATCGTTGTCGTAGTCGCCCGCAGCCACGCCATTGTTGCAATAAACGTCCGTGCCAATCGCGCCGTCGAGAATCGTTCGCCAATAATCGGCGCCGTGCAGCAGCTGCGACCGATAGGATTCAACTCGATCGAGGGCGCGGGAAGTCACGTCTACGAACGCAGGGCTGTTTGCACGGCAGATGGTTTCTTCGCCAGCCGCCCACTTGCCCGCTTTCCAGGCATGCGACTCATCGCGGGACCACTCTGTCCGCCACGAACCAGTGCGCTCTTCGTGATGCTCTTGCGCGCGATATCCGACAAGGTCATATCGAATCTCAAGCAGAAGGGTCAGCGGCGACTCGACCGTCTCGGTAATCGCGTAGATTTCGAATTCCGCCGTTTGGATGCGCTCGATTCCCCGAAGCCAGGCGTCGATGCTCTCCAGGAAACGATCGCGCCCCGGCACAACACCGGTCGGGAACGAGCGTTTGATGATCTCGATGCCAAATTCGGACCGGATGGTCGACTCACGGAGAGGGGTCAAGGAGCAGGCTTGGATCGACGGCGCTGAGAGAGTTCACCAGGGTCGCATGATTGCGAGGTGAAGCCTTCAGGTCGTCGCCCCATTTGTTGAGGATCGCCTCGATTTCAAAAGCATATTTCTCCGCAATGTAGTCGTCCGAGCCCGGAGCCACCAGGCGCATGACATCCGCCAACGGAGATGGAGATGGATAATGCGGGGTCAGTCGGATGTCGGCGAACAGCAAGTCGGGATTGTGGTCTTCGACAACCGGGGACGACCCATGCGGGGAACCGAGTCCCAAAAAGGGAGCAGCCCGCAACAACAACGGCGCAGATGCGATGCTTTTGAGAATCGCCCGTCGGGAAATCGACCGAAGTTTGTTCTGCGGGTACGGCATCATTTACGAGGCGATGGTATGACGGGCGAGATGATGGCAATGATAGCACCGGAGGTGCTAGCTGGAGGCGCCTAGGCCATCCCTGGAGTGTGAGTGTCGGCCCGGTGGAAGAACCGGGCATGGGAGTACCCGCCCAGCACGCAGGCATTCAATTTCATCAAACTAGAATTGCCTGTCCGGATGGGTGTCAATCCGGTGGTCATGGGTCCCAATATAGGAAAATAAATAAAAGAAAATAAATGACTTATTCCTAAAATTACAGAATGCAAGCGGAGAATGGACGGCGCCCGCTGGGCGTCGGTTTCCAAATCGAGGAGCCCCATCTCCACCTTTTGGTTGACAAAGATCGTGCGCATGAAATACGCTTCGTCCCACGATTTAGTAACCGTTTACAAATTCGCTCAGAAGACAAGAAACGATCCCCGCAAGGGGCCGAAGCGACAGGAAGTTGACCGGAGGACACTCGGATGGGCCGTGCGCGCAGAATTCCTCTATCTCAGTTGAAAACAGTTGGCTATTTAACCCTCACTTGTTTGATCTTCCTCCTCGTCCAGAGCCGATGCGCCTTTGCGCAGGTGGACCAGGGGACGATCACTGGAACCGTTCTCGACAGCAGCGGCGCAGCGGTTCCGGACGCGGATGTGGCCCTCCTTAATCTCGATGTGGGCTTGACTCTGGAAACCAAGTCGAGCGCCAGCGGCGGCTATACGTTTTCACCGGTAAAGATTGGGAACTATACAATCACCGTGACCGCCAAGGGCTTTGCGAAGACGACACAAAAGAACATCAAGGTGAACGTCGCTCAGGTCCTGCAAGTGAACGTTACCCTCAAGCTGGGCGCGGCGACGGAAACCGTTGAAGTGAACACGGCTCCTCCGCTGCTGCAGACCGAGGAAGCATCGGTCGGCCAGGTGATCGGCGAGCAGCAGGTGAATAACCTCCCCTTGAACGGTCGCAATTTCACCTTCCTTGCCCAGCTTGGCGCGGGCATGCAGACGCCGCAGGCTGACACGCGCGGCAATGCCGCATCGGGCGCGTTCTCTGCGAACGGTCTCCGTCCTGCGCAGAATAACTACCTGCTCGATGGCATCGACAACAACTCGAACGCCGTGGACTTCCTGAACGGCACCAACTTCGTCATCCTTCCTCCGGTCGACGCGATTCAGGAATTCAAGGTGCAGACCGCGGACTTCAGCGCCGAACTGGGCCGTTCCGCCGGTGCAGTGATGAATGCGACCATCAAGTCTGGCACCAATAGCCTGCATGGCGCGGCCTGGGAGTTCTTCCGCAACAACGTCCTCGATGCCGCCGACTACTTTGAAAACAACACGGGCATTCCGAAGGGCAAGCTGAACCAGAACCAGTTCGGTGTTTCCGGCGGCGGCCCCATCGTCAAGAACAAAATCTTTTTCTTCGGCGACTATGAAGGCTTCCGCCGCGTGCAGGGCTCGGTGGCGAACGGCGACGTTCCCACGAAGAACGAGCGCAGCAGCAATTATACGAACCTCGCTGATATTCTCGCCCT
The DNA here is from genome assembly GCA_963798315.1 of uncultured Acidobacteriota bacterium. Classification (GTDB taxonomy): domain Bacteria; phylum Acidobacteriota; class Terriglobia; order Terriglobales; family Acidobacteriaceae; genus Telmatobacter. The sequence goes on from CAWCTA010000008.1 coordinate 25,643, forward strand.
CAACGACGGGACTACGCGTACCGACATCCTGGGCCGGGCCGTCCAGAAGGGCACCGTCCTGGATCCTGGCACCACGCGCAGCGTCGGTTGCGATACGCCAGACTCAATCTACGGCATCGCAGGTCCACCCTGCAGCAACTACAAGAAGTCGGACGGATCAATTCCGCCTGCCGGAACCGTCGTTGGTTACGTGCGAGACCCCTTCGGCTACACGACCTGTGCGTCGCCATCCAGCATTACCTCGGCCGGTTGCTCGGGTCTGAACCAGCTTCCCGCCAACCGCATCGACCCACTCGCCATACCCGTCCTGAACCTGTTCCCGCAACCGAATTCCGGACTTCAGGTCTACGGCGCCAGTCCGAATCTTTTTGAGCACAAAAACTCCCTTGATGCGCGCGGGGACTACAACCCCAACGAGAAGGAGCAGATCTTCTTCCGCTACAGCTACTCGGATGACCCCATTTTCATCCCCGGTATCTTTGGAGGCGTGGCCGACGGTGGCGCGTTCCAACAGGGATTTCAGACCGCAAAATCCAACCAGATGGTCGGCGCCTGGACACACGTTTTTAACCCGAACACCATCAACCAGGTCCGCGTCGGTTATAACCACCTGCACACCACCCGGTTCGGACCCGAAGGCACGACCGCAGGCATCCCCGAAAAGTACGGCATAGCGGGTATCCCGCAGCCTCCCACAGCGGGCCCGGAGAATGGCGGTCTCCCCGCTTTCGGAATCGGCAACCTCGCCCAGCTGGGAAGCAATGCCTTCCTGCCCTCGGACGAAACCAGCAAGACCCTCCAGATCACCGACGACTTCACCAAGATCTACGGCAAGCACAGCTTCAAGATGGGTATCGAGTACCAGACCGTGAATTTCTCCACGCTGCAGCCGGCATGGTCGCACGGTCAATTCAACTACGGCGGCGGATTCACCGACATTCCCAACCAGGGCCAAACCACCGGGGGCATTGCCCAGATGTTACTGCCGCCAACCACGGCCCAGACAGTGACCGGGATACCCATCACCGCGGCCCAGGGCGGTTTCGATTACTCGGGCGGGTCCGATGGAGTGTACGCTTCCAACATCAACACGACCTACGACGCCAAGAAGTATTTCGCCACGTACTTCCAGGATGACTGGAAGTTGACTCCCAAGCTGACCGTCAACCTTGGAATTCGCTGGGACTACTTCGGCCCCATCAACGAGACCAACGGCGGCCAGGCAAACTTTGTCCCGTATCCAATCCCAAACAAGGGCATCGGTGCGCCGACGCTGCTTATCCCCGCCACCGGCAAGGATAGTCGGACCCTGTCGACGGGCCATCCGCAGTATACGACTGCCGGTGGGACTGTCGTCCCGGCCGCCCCCGGAACCTGCTCGGGAATCGGTTGTTATGGGTTGCCTGATTTGCTGCAGAAGGATGGAATCACCCTCTGGGAAACCAACAAATACGGCCAGGGGCTGCTGCAAACCCAGAAGAGCAATTTTGCGCCTCGCATCGGTTTCGCGTATCAGGTCAACCCGAAACTGGTGACACGCGGCGGCTTCGGCCTGTTCTACAACTCGTTCGAGAACCAGGGATACGGCCCCAACATCGGTGAGAACTATCCGTTCGTGTTCAACCTGTCGTACTTCCCGACGGTGGCCTCCGGCATTTCGTCGCAGGTGGCGCCCATCAACTACAATTCGCCGTTTTCCGGTTGCCCGACCGCGGGACCGGGCGGGACAGCTGCTTTCGAATCCGGATTCTCCTGCATCCCGCTCACGCCGGCAGCTGTGAATGCATTAGGCCTGGGTCTGCAAGGGCTGGCTTTCGACTATTCGACCCCACAGACCATCAGCGCTAACCTCACCTTCCAGTATTCGATTACCCGTTCCATTTCGGCACAAGCCTCGTATGTTTTCACCCAGGGAGCGAATCTGCAGGGAGGTGTCCCATTCAAGAACCCCACCCAGATCCTGCCTGCCGGCACCAGTACCCAACCTTATACTCCGTTTCCTGATTTCGGTGGCGGCAGCTACCAGACCACGTACGGTGCTAGCCAGTACAACGGCCTGCAGACCAAGCTCGAACAACAGTACGCCAACGGCCTCTCCTTCTTGCTCACGTACACCTGGTCCAAGACCATGTCGGATGCGGGCGACCTGCTGAATGGCGGCAGTACCGGTGGCCTGCGTGCGTACACCATACCCGGACTTGGTCCCAAGTTTGATTATGCGCCAGCCAATTTCGACCTCCGCAACGTGTTCCACTTCAGTGGAGGATATGAACTGCCCTTCGGCAAAGACAAGAAATACCTGAATACCGGGGGCATCGCGAACGCCGTTCTGGGCGGGTGGGCCGTCAACTGGATTGTCACCATGCAAGGCGGCCAGCCTCTCAACTTCGGCTGCAACACCGGAACGAATTCCGGAAATGGATGTAACGACGTGACGGTCAGTGGTCAGAGCCAGCAGCGGGGCATCAAGACCAAGGTCATCGACGGCGGACCTAGGCCCTTCTGGCTCAATAACGCCGCGGCCTTCAACCAGCCCTGCCAACTGGGCGGGTCGCCTGGCAATACCGCGCCGATTCCTGATTCACCGTCGGGTTGCATTCCTTTGAACGGCTCGGCTGCCATGGGCAGCAAGCCCGGCCAGACCGTTGGGCCGGGATTCCACCGGTTCGACTTTTCCACCTTCAAGAATTTCCCGATCACGGAGCGCTTCTCGCTGCAGTTCCGTGCCGAGTTCTTCAACATCCTCAACCATCCGAACTTCAACGCTCCCAACTTCGGCGGCAACGGCGTCGTCGCGATTGGTGGTTCGGGCAACATCACCGACCCGCACTTCGGCGAAGTCGGATCGACTCGCGACAATCCCTACGATCCGCGACAGATTCAGTTTGCGCTGAAGTTGTACTACTAATTTAAGATGGAAAACACCCCGGCTCGGCACGCCTTCTGGGTGCCGGGCCGGGGTGTTCTTCTGCGTAACGCATTCTGCGCACTGTGCAGCGTTGCTCACGCGGCGATTCCGGAGGCGACAGTGAGCAAGGGGCAGGCTCTGTTTCGGTTGGTGCTTGTGGCTTTGTTCCTGGCGTGCGGCTTGCCTTCCATCGCTGAGGACGCTCAGAAAGAAAAGCTGGATCGCCAATACCAATCAGCGGTCGCCGACTACCAGGCCGGTCGCTACGCACAGGCCGCGGACCAGTTGGAAAAGCTGCTGCCCTATGCTCCCCAAAGTTATGAAATTCATGAGCTGTTAGGCATTGTCTACGCCTCTCTCTCCCAGGACGCCAAGGCCATCGAACATCTCAAGACAGCCGTCCAGATCAAGCCGGAGTCGGCGGAAGCAAGGACGAACCTCGGGCGCAAGCCTCGTGCACGCCGGTAAAGCTGATCTGGCCGGAGAGCAGTTTCGCAAGGCACTTGTCGCTCGAGCCCAAAAGCTACGACGCCAACCACAACCTGGGCGAGTTCTACATCCAGACAGGAAAGGTTGCTGAGGCTCAGCCGCTTCTCGAAGAGGCAGAGCAGATTAATCCTGGGTCCTACGACAACGGCTACGACCTGGCCATGGCGGATTTCCTTCTCGGCCGGCACGACCAGGCCCGCCAGGTCATCGGCGATTTGATCAAGCTGAAGGACACCGGGGAGCTTCACAACCTGCTCGGGCAAATCGACGAAAAGGACGGCAAGTATGTGGAGGCGGCCAACGACTTTGAAGCCGCTGCACATCTCGATCCCAGCGAAGACAACATCTTCGACTGGGGAAGCGAAATGCTCCTCCATCGAACCTACGAGCCGGCCATTGCGATTTTCCAGCAGGGCGCGCAGCGGTTTCCAAAATCGCCCCGCATTTTCATCGGGTTGGGACTGGCCTACTACTCTCGAGGCAAATACGACGACGCGATTAAGGCCTTGATTACCGCGGCCGACCTGAATCCCTCCGACCCGCGCTGCTACGTCTTCCTGTCCAAGGCTTACAACAGTTCTCCCCTGCAGGCGGAAGAGGTGATCGAAAGGTTTCGCCGTTACGCGGAGTTGCAGCCCGGCAATGCGCTCGCGCAGTACTATTATGCGGTCAGTTTGTGGAAGGGTAAGCGAGTGGAAGATTCGGGCACCGACTTGACCACCGTGGAGTCCCTGCTGCAAAAATCGATTGCCCTGGACGACTCGTTGGCTGAAGCGCACGTGCAACTCGGCAATCTGTATGCCGACCAGCACCAGTACGAAAAATCGATTCCCCAATATGAGCGCGCGCTGGCATTGGATCCGAACCTGTCGGACGCGCACTACCGCCTGGCCACGGATTATGTGCACGCAGGAAACAAGGAGAGCGCTCAGAAAGAATTCGCGGTTTACCAGAAACTTCGCGCCGAGCACCTGGCCGAGGTGGAGAAGGAACGAGCTGAAGTGCAGCAGTTTGTCTATTCCGAAATGGGTTCCGCTACTAGTTCCACGCCCAGCAAACCCTGATCACACGCCGCGAGTCGAGGCCCGCGGTCAATCTTCCTCGTGAGTTGATGCCCATGGAGAGGTCGTTGTACAACGCAAGATTTGGAACCGGAAGCACGCAATCGGATGTGCTCGGTTGCTGCGAGGCGGCACACGGCCTGAGCCGCAGCCGGCGCGATTTCCTGCGCTCCGCCGCGGGTGTGACCCTCGGTTCGGCGCTGATGAGCGCCAGCCCGTTCGTCCGGGGAGAAACGGCTCGCAAAAAGCGGAAGGTTATCGTCATCACCTTCGGTGGCGGCGCCCGGGACCAGGAGACATTTGCGCCTGAGGGCCAGGAAAACATCCCCAACATGCTGCACGAACTCGCCCCGCAATCGAGCTTCTTTACCCATGTCACGAACCAGGGAATCCTGGGCCACTACGTCGCCACCGCAAGCCTGGCCACCGGCGTCTACGAAACCCTCAATAACTTCTCCGCCATCCCGCCCGAACATCCGACCGTATTTGAGTATTTCCGCAAAGATCTGAAGCGTCCGTCCTCCGATGCATGGGTAGTCGCGCCCAGCAATGGCTTCAACCGCATCGGCGAGAGCGACTGCCGCTCCTACGGTCCAGGCGAGGGGGCCAGGGTCATCCTTCCCAAGCATCTGCTCAGCGCGGCCACCGCGGGTGGCTCAACCGACTATGAACATCTCTTGCGGGACAACTACGAGACCCCGCTGTACACTCCACAAATCGCTGGCGGCGAAGTTGAAATGCAACAACTGGAGATGATCCTCAAGCTGTCTGTGGATGATTTCATGGCCCATGCGCGAACCGTTTCGAGCCCCGATGAACTATCGGTCTACATCGCCAAGCGCTTGATGCAGCGAGGAAGCGCCTAGTCTTTTGTGGATCACGATGCACGACATCGATGTCGCCCACACCGGAGCCTACTCGCTCTACGTTGACGCGATCCGGCGCACCGATCGCCTCTGCGCGGAGCTCTGGAAGGCGGCGCAGAGCGAGCCCGAATATGCCGGCAACACCACGCTCTTTGTCCTCCCCGATTTCGGACGCGACTCCGACTACGACGCCGGCGGCAACGGCTTTCAGCACCATCGCACCGGCGACGTCGCCAGCCGCACCACCTGGATGATGGCTCTCGGGGCGGGCGTGCGCCAGGGCGTCGTGTATGACAACCCGGTGCAATCCATTGACCTGGTTCCGAGCCTCGGTGCGATCATGGGATTCTCGCCCGCCCAGTCTCAAGGCAAACCCATTCGGGAGTTGTTGTAAATCGTATGCTGCCCCGCGATCTTCAACCCGCAAATTTCGCAGGCTATCCTCCTGAGGCAAGGAAGGCGATCGAGGTGCACCTTGACGTGTTGAGGCAGCTTCCGCTGAGCTTTGTTCCCAGTCTGCTCCGGGAAGCAATCGACTACGATTACAAATTTCCCGCCGAACGCTCGGCGATTGACAAGGAACTGGCATACCTGGCTTCGCTTTCGCCGGGGCAGCTCCGCGACCGGTTCCAGGCATTCTCGCGCGTATCGCTCTCCCCAGCCCTTGAGGAGTTCGATTGGATCAACCTGCCCGCCCAGTTCGTAGAAAGAGAGTCGGCCTATCTTTGGAGCACGCATCAGCTTGATGCGTTCAGCAAGGCGGCGACCGACTACGGTGCCCAGATTGAATCCGCGACCCCGGCCGAGTCCATCATCGTGCGCCGCCTTGGAATCGCCGTCATCGGCCAGGGTGTCGCGTCCTACGACGGCAAATTGTTCCGCAACTTGCGCCCCCACGGAACTTTTTTCAGGAACGTGAAGCCCGACCGCGGGCTTGAGATGTTGTTGTCAGGCATCGAGGCCCGCGCCAGGGAGCATCCGGTTTCGTACGGACACTGGTATGTCGATGGAGACCAACTCGCCGACCACAGCCCGTCGTTGACAACCGTATCGTACAAGGGCCTGGAACCGGCGCGCGCGGCCTTGTTGAAGAAGATGCAGGCCGAGATACAACGGCCCGGCATGGGCCCTGAAGAACTGCGCACGGACATGGCGCGACTCGTCCCTTCGGATCTTGGCATGGATAAGACCGGAGACCAGGTCCTCGATCGTTTCAAGGTGAAACTGCTCACCGAGGGTTCCGGAACCCAGATTTTCAGCACCACGTTCGCGCAGTGGACAGCGCGCGAGGTGTTGCGGCGTGCCGAGGCACTCACTCTGCTAGTGCGCTTCGCACCCCGGCAGCGGCAGCGTCCCATGAACGAGATGCTGTTGAGCCCCAAAGCCAACCCCGAGCTTGATTTCACCGGCTCGCTGGTCGATGCCGATATGGGCGCTTACTATCACTGGATCAATCAGCAGCGTCTTCCGGGTTCTGAGCGCTCATCTTTCCTGGTGTGGTTTGAAGGCCAGAGCCAGGCGCTCGTCATCGCGCCCTCTCTCCCCAAAGCGACCGAATCCAGCTCCGAATTAGATCTGGGGCACCTCCTTTCGCTCGCCGTCAGCTGAAGGCCTCCTGCACAATTTGAGCGAGACCCTTCGATGCGCCTATAATCTTCTTACTTTCATTTCATTGCACCGCGAAGTCTGGATTCCAGGGAGCGTTCCCGGGGAGATTGCTGCTATGGGGATCAGTGTTCGCCAGAACGCTTCGAATCCGTCCGCGTTCGTTTCCGATCCTGGACTCGCTGTCGACACCTCCAAGCGGGCCTTTCTGCGCGCTGCAGGCCTGCTCGTGGCCGGGATGATGTTTCCCCGAGCGCGTGCGGACGAAAAGGCGATCGCAACGGCCGGATCCAGCCAGAAGATCATCGTCGTCATCGTCGGCGGCGTGCGCCGCGCCGAAACCTTCTCACCCGAAGGCCTTGAGAACATCCCCCATCTCATCACGGATCTGTTCCCGAAGTCGCTCTTCTACCCGCACACACGCAACGAAGGAGTGACCGCGCACTTCAACGCCATCTCCAGTATCCTCACCGGCAACTGGCAGCGCGTGGACGACTGGGGCAAACTCGCCCCCACCACGCCCACGCTGTTTGAACAGTTTCGCAAAGACCAGAAAATTGACCGCACCGACACCTGGGTCGTGGCCAGCAACAAGGCATTGACGAGCCTGATTGGCGCCAGTTCTGCATCGGACTTCGGGCCCGCTTACGGCGCCAACGTCGTGTTTCCCAAGCAACTGATGCTGACCGCGGTTGCCGATGCCCTGCGCGGGGGCCGCACAGCCAACCTGGCCGATCGCAGCAAAGTAGAAGCCGAACTCGAGAGCGCCATGGAGGGAAGCAATTACGAGGGACTGGGCTGGAATGTCTTCGATGCATCCGAACGCCTTGATCCGCGCGCACGCACCAGTATCGAGGCTGCAATCGCCGGCTTTGTGCACAGCGGCGGGCCCACGTCCGGCGATGAACTTACTTTCTTCATGACCCGCGAGGTGATGCGCAAGTTCTCGCCACGGGTCCTGGTCGTGGCATTGTCAGATGTTGAAGCAGCGCACTTCGGTTCCTACGCCATGCATCTTTCGGGAATCAAGACCGCCGATCGTCTCGCCTGGCAACTCTGGCAGGAGGTCGAAGCGAATCCGGATTACAAGGGCAGGACCACTATGCTCATCCTGCCGGAGTTTGGGCGGGATCCGGATGGTTCTTCGACCAATGGTTTTTTCAACCACCGCGCCAATGACGATTCCACCCGGGACACGTGGATGATGGCTCTGGGCGCGGGAATAGACAAGCCTCAGGTAATCGAGCGGCCCATCCGTCATGTCGACGTCTGTCCAACCCTGGCCAGACTGCTCGGATGCAGACCGATCGAATCGCAAGGCGCAAAGCTGAGTGAGTTTCGCGCATAGCCAGCGGCGGGCGCTGTGTAACCGCACGATTTGGTGCACGCAATATGGTGGAAGCGGACAGGTATCCACGGCAACTCGAGGAGGCACTGAATCAGGGCGTTCTCAAGCGCCTGCCGCTCACATTTCTTCCCTTCGTCAATCAGCAACTCCATCAATGGCGCAACCTGTTTCCCAACGAACGGCAGTCGATCGAACGGCTGCTTCTCTACGTCGCGCACCTGAGTGCCGAAGAGTCCTCCGCACTTTTCCGCGATGTCGTGGAACTGGAAAGGAGAATGGGGGTACGGCAATGGCAGTTTTCCACCACCGAGCAGACCATCCAGAATTCCTCTCAACTGGCGCGGTCTCCCTATTTTCAGGAGTGGCGGCGCGCTGTCCAAGTCGTATTCGATGCTGCCGATCGCAATGCGCGCGCGAGCAAGGTAAACGCGGAGAATCCGGCTCATCGCCTGGTTTTGCTTGATATCCCTCGGTCCCTCCCCCTCAACACCGCGACCGCGTGGCGTCGGTGGCAGGGTATGGGCAAGCCAATACAACTGGATTTGAGCGCGGCGGAAGCGAAGGCAAGCCCGCTCCAAGTGCTACTCACCGGAACCCCGTCTGCAGGCGGCAATTCGCCGGAGGGAATCCTGCAGGCCGCGCGCAGCCGGCCGGCTGCTGCCCACGCGGATACCTGGGTGATCGAGGCCGGAATTGAACTGGTCGATTCTCTGGTGGCGGGTGAGACTTCTGTGGCCGCAGTCTCCAATCCCGTCCTGCTCAGTTATGGGCGCCTGGATTCGTGCCGGCAGAACTTCTCGCACGAGATGAACACCATGCGCAAGGATCTCGCCGACGCCGACGCCGTATTCGATCGGCTGCGCCAAGTTGAGATTTCTCCCTGGTGTCCTCCTGAAGTAGCCGCGGATCCGGCGGTATTGGAATTTGTGCGTACCCTCTACCTCTCTGGGAATGGTGCCGTCATCTTTGGCAACTCCTTCGTTGAGTGGGCGGCATCCGAGGCATTTCGCCGCGCCCGGCCCTCCCTCGTGGTCGCGCGATTTGGCGTGCGCAGCAAACCCAAGCCATTTACCGGTGTGGCTGTGTTTGACAACCCGGACCAGGTGAATCCTCTTCCCAGCGTCGACGATTTTCTGGGCAGCGCCGTCGACGCGCAGATGCTGGCACTGTATGTGTGGCTCGCCGCCGGCCGCTACGAAGAGTACCAGCGTTCGACCGTGTGCGTGTGCATCGCGGAGAGCCTTTCCCAGGCTTACGTAGTGGCGCCTCCGGAGTTTACTCTTGAGCAGGAATCGGAGCCGGTTTCTCTCGACCGGCTGGGACATGCCCTTCGCAATTGGATTGGCTGAAAGCAGTTCCTTCACATTAAGAACGGAGATTTGGATGATTCGACGCGACTTTATCAAGACGGCCGGTGCGGTACTGGCTTCGACGGCACTCTCTGTATCGCATTTGGAAGCGGACGAGCCGGATATGCGGGGACGATTCATTCTCCCCATCAATCGCAACTGGCGTTATCATCCGGCCAAGGTCGCAGGAGCCGAGTCTCCTGATTTTGACGATTCTAAATTTGAGCGGATCGTCATTCCGCATACCAATATCGAACTGCCATGGCACAGTTTTGACGACAAGGATTACGAGTTTATTTCCACCTATCGGCGCCGCTTCCGATTCCCCAAGGACGCTGAAGGAAACCGCGTCTTTGTCGACTTCGAAGGAGCCATGACCGCGTCGACCGTCTGGATCAACGGCGTAAAGCTGGGCGAATACCGTGGCGGCTTTACGCCGTTCTCATTCGAGTTGACCAAGAACCTGCGCAAGGACGCCGACAATGTGCTGGTCGTCCAGTTGGATTCGACCGAGCGCGCGGATATTCCACCCTTTGGCTACGAGATCGATTACTTGACCTTCGGCGGAATCTATCGTGAAGTGAGCCTGCGCATTGTCCCCATGACCTATATCGATAACGTTTTCGCTCAGCCTAAGGATGTGATGAGCGGCAATCCTTCGCTTGACGTGAGTTTCTATCTTGCCGGCGAGGTAATGAGCGGAGGGCCATTTTCAATCGAGGCCGAATTGCGCGATGGAGACAACGTGATCGCCAAAGCCGCCCGCCCGCTGGGAAAAGTCGACACCTCAAGTGGAACCGCCGCTCACGACACATCGCTCGACCCGTACAATGATGCCGCTGTTTATGCCTCGACTCAGACGCTGAAAGACCCCGCGCGGCATGTCGTTTCGCTCGCGCATCTCGCCAACATCCAGCTCTGGGACTTGCAGAACCCCAGGCTCTATACGGTTTATGTCAGGCTGATCCGTTCAGGCCAGGTTATCGATGAGGAAACGCGCCGCATTGGGTTCCGCGAAGCAGTCTTTACCGACCACGGCTTCTCCCTGAATGGAAAAATCATCAAGCTGCGCGGACTTGACCGGCACCAGACGTTTCCATTTGTCGGCCAGGCAATGCCGGCGCGCGCCCAGCGCAAAGACGCCGACATCTTGCGCACGAATCTGCATTGCAACATCGTGCGTACTTCCCATTACCCGCAGTCGCGCCATTTCCTCGATCGATGCGATGAGATCGGCCTGCTGGTGCTCGAAGAAATTCCTGGCTGGCAACATATCGGCGACGAGAGTTGGAAACAGGTGGCCATCGACAACGTGGGCCGCATGATCCGCCGCGATTGGAACCATCCTTCGATCGTCCTCTGGGGCGTGCGCATCAACGAGTCGCCCGATGATCACAATTTCTATACGCGCACCAACGCGCTTGCCCATGCGCTCGATGATTCGCGCCAGACCGGCGGCATTCGAAACTTTCCGGAATCCGAGTTCCTTGAAGACGTCTTCACGGTGAACGACTTCGGCTTCCCACTCAGACCGCCGAATCATCCTCGCTATCTGAACACTGAATTTGTCGGCCACACCTTCCCCACCAAGACTACCGATGACGATGAGCGCCAACGCGAACACACCTTACGTCACGCGCGCATCCACAATCAGCTGGCGTCGAACCCTCAGTACGCGGGCGGCATTGGGTGGTGCGCGTTCGACTACAACACCCACTCCAACTTCGGAGCCGGGGATCGCATCTGCTACCACGGCGTCACCGACATCTTCCGCGAACCGAAGCCGGCCGCGGGATTCTACAAATCGCAATGCGATCCCGAGGAAGAGATTGTGCTCGAGCCCGCGTTTCACTGGGCCCGCAGCGATGAGTCCGTTGGTTTCACGCGAGCGGTCTTCTGTTCCAATTGCGATCACATCAAGATCTCGGCGCGCAATGAAAGTGTCCAGAACAATGCGTGGGTCCAACTGGCGGAGATCGATCCCGAACGCACCGAGTTTGACCACCTGAAATATCCGCCGTTCGTTCTCGACTTGGAGAAGCTCGATCTGAGTAACTTCAAGATTGGTTGGGGCGATCTGCGCGTCGAAGGATACATCGGCGGAAAGCTCGTAATTACCAAAATGTTTTCGGGCAGAGGTGTCGACAGCAAATTCGCCGTGCTGCCCGATGATCACGAATTGATCGCGGATGGGGCCGACACCACGCGCGTCGTGGTGCGCGTAACCGACGAATTCGGCGCAGTCAGGACCTACGCGAATGATCCCATTGCCTTCACGTTAGAAGGTCCCGCGAAACTGATCGGCGACAATCCATTCGCGTTGATCGGCGGAACCTGCGCCGTTTGGATTCGCGCCGGCGAATTCGCGGGCACCGTTCGCCTCACCGTCCGCCACCCCAGGCTCGCCGAACAGAGCGTTTCATTCACAATCGGTGCAGTCCCGGAGGAAGCCGTCTGACGCTCCGCCCAACCCGGCCTCGCTCAGATAATGGTGACCGCACGGGAACACGCCCGCTGACTTGCTGACTCGCTATCGCCGCAAAGCGGCGCTAACTCGCTAAAAGGGAAATCAACCTTCTTTCATCCATCACAACTCGAGAACACCGCTAGCCAAATCAACTTGTAATCTGGTAGATCATTGAACCCAACGCGTGGGTCGCAATGCGAGGTGGCAATGAGTACAGTTCTGGTTACCGGCGGCTCCGGCTTCATCGGCAGCCACGCCATTCTGCAGCTGATCAATGCAGGTCATCAGGTACGCACCTCGGTGCGAAGATTGAGCCGCGAGTCCGATGTGCGCGCCATGCTCAAGCAAGGCGGCTCCGACCCAGGCGATCGATTGTCATTCGTCGCCGCCGATCTTGAAAAGGATGAGGGATGGCCCGCCGCAGTGGCAGGATGCGATTATGTGCTGCACGTCGCCTCGCCATTTCCCGCCAGCGTCCCCAAACATGACGATGAACTGATCATTCCCGCGCGTGAGGGCGCGTTGCGGGTTCTTCGTGCATCACGCGACGCAGGTGTGAAGCGCGTTGTGCTCACGTCATCGTTTGCCGCGATTGGCTATGGCCACCCTCCGCAATCGAACCCCTTCGATGAAACCGACTGGACGAATCCTGACGCTCCAGGGACAACCGCCTACGTCAAATCGAAAACAATCGCCGAGCGCGCCGCATGGGACTTCATCTCTAAAGAGGGCGGCGGACTCGAACTTTCGGTTGTCAATCCGGTAGCAGTCTTCGGTCCGGTACTGGGGCCGGACTACTCCACCTCCGTCCTTATCGTTCAACGCATGCTCGACGGCGCTATACCTGGATGTCCGAAGATTCGATTTGGCGTCGTCGAGGTGCGCGATACAGTCGACCTGCACATCCGTGCCATGACCCATCCCGCCGCCAAGGGCGAGCGCTTTCTCGCAGTGGCTGGCGATTTCATGTCGATCCTCGAAGTCGCTAAGGTGCTGAAGGAGCACATGGGAGCCTCCGCACGCAGAGTGCCCGCGCGTGAATTGCCAAATTGGCTGGTCCGGCTTGCATCGCTTCGCGACCCGGCGGTAAAGCAAATCCTTCCCGAACTCGGGAAGACCAAAAACGCAACCAATGCGAAGGCCCGGCGCATGCTTGGCTGGTCTCCGCGTTCCAATGAGGAGTCAATTCTCGCCACGGCTGAGAGCCTGATAAAACTGGGACTAGTGAAGCACGGTTATTGATGCTTGGGTCGTATTCGTCGACGCCGATCGAGTGATCTGGGACCGCCATCCTCACGATCGCAACTTCGCTATTTGCTCTCGCGCCAAAACTTATGAAATACGACGTGATCATTCTCGGACTTGGCGTCATGGGCAGCGCGGCTGCGCAACAACTGGCGCAACGTCAAAAGCGCGTCCTGGGCATCGAGCAGTTCGTCTCGCCGCACGATCAGGGCTCTTCTCACGGCGGCACACGCATGATCCGGCAGGCATACTGGGAGAGCCCCGCCTATTTGCCTCTCGTGCTGCGTGCGTATGAGCTTTGGGAAAGACTGGAAAGAGATGCCGGGGCAAGATTGCTTCACATCACCGGAGGCCTCATTCTCGGCTCTGCCGACAGCCAACTCGTGACCGGCGGCATTGCCGCTGCCGACCAGCATTCAATCAAGTATGCAGTGCTGAGCCCCCGTCAGACTCACGAGCGATTCTCTGCCATCACTCCACTCGCAAACGACGTAGCCGTCTACGAAGAGCGCGCCGGATATCTGCTGGCCGAGGAGTGCATCCGGGCTCAATTGAGAATTGCCGCGCAGGGCGGGGCGGAACTGCACTTTGAAGAAAAGGTTCTCGGCTGGAACGCGGATTCAGGTGGAATCAAGGTGTCCACTGACCGCAGCGTCTATGAGGCGGAACGTCTCGTCATCACCGCCGGACCATGGGCAAATCAGGCGCTGCCAAGCCTTCTCCCGCTGAACGTGACCCGCCAGGTGATGACCTGGATACAGCCCGTCGGCGGCGTCGAGCCCTTCCTTCCCGACCGCTTCCCCGTCTTCCTGTGTGACTCACCTGACGACGGCTTTCCCGGCTACGGATTTCCCGCCGTCGACGGCGCGGCCGGAGGCGTGAAAGCGGCGATTCATGGAAGCCATGTCCTGTGCACGCCCGAAACCGTCGATCGTGAAGTTCATGAGTCGGATTCGGCAGCGGTGATCCGTAATCTCAGCCCCCGCTTTCCTTCGCTCGCCGGCCAAATCCTGAAAGCCAAGACGTGCCTCTACACCATGACGCCCGACGAGCACTTTATCATCGGGCTCCATCCACAGTTTCCGTCGGTCAGCATTGCCTGCGGCTTTTCCGGCCACGGTTTCAAATTCGCACCGGTGGTCGGAGAAATACTCGCCCAGCTCGCCACCGCAGGAAAATCGTCCCATCCCATCGAGATATTCTCGCCCGGGCGCTTTGCCATGGGCTCGCAATAGGCCCGTAAAATCAGGCGATTCGCACCGCGCCCTACTGCGGCAAAGCCGCGCGATCTGCATACACCAGGATGGTGATCGGTGGAATACTGGCTCCCGCTGTCTCCGCGGCGAGCAAGAGCTTTTGTCCGGCTTTCCCCGCGCCGGCCGCAGTCTTCGCCTTGAAGTACAGCGAGACATCCCGATGTGCCGGCACAACATATGGTCCGCCGGCGCTTGCCTCGGTCCATCCGTCAGGGACATTCGCACGAATCGTCACGATGGCGTCAACATCGGAATCATTGTGAAGCAGAATCGGAATCTGGATTCGTTCTCCGGGAACTATGTTGACTCCCACTTCCGGCAAGAGTCCGCTTAGCTGCAACAAGCCGTGCGCCTGCCAGAATGCGCGATAAAAGCTCCAGGGCCCACCGGGTTCCATCGAGATCCCGGATCGCTGAACCGCCTTGTATCCCGGATACGGCGAGAAGGGAATCGGACCATCGTTGATTCCTTCAAAGATGTCTCCGGTGGTCGAACCCCCGGCAAGCGACTTACCCAGAATCAGCAATACCGGTTGCCGGAAGTAGGTGTAATCACCTTTTCTGATTGCAGCGGCGGCCATTTGTCCCGTGTCATCCTGGGTCAGATGGAAACTCATCTCTTCTGCCGCAATCTTGTAATACGGAGTCTTCTTCGACGGCGAATCCTCTTCAGTGGAATAATGCGGCCCCTTGCCGGACTGAAATGAAGTATCGGTTGCGTCGCTGAAGTAGTAGATCTTCTTCGTCTGCCAGGGGTGAAGGCCCTCGGTGAGGTTGCCGATATTATTCCGGTCCCTCGGCGCAGCCAACTGCTCCGGAAAGACCGTGGGATCGCCGGCCATGTCGAAGGCTTCGCTGGCGATCACTCCCGCAGCCTGGTGGTCTCCGTGGTTTTCGCCCGCAACAGAATCGGGCAGCCAGGTCAGGATCACCTCGGGCCGCGTGAGGCGAACCAGCCGCATCGCCTGCTCCAGTGCCGCACCATGGTTCCATGTTTCGAGCGAACGCAGCACGTCCTGTCCCGGCGTATCAGGCCCGCCGAGGAACCAGATATTCGTGACGCCCAGGACAGCCAGAGCTTGCCGCGCCTCGATTTCGCGCTCCGCACCTAAGGCTGCTGCTTGTTCCTGTCCCGCGGCGTTTCCGCCCCCGTCGCCGCGGGTACCAAAAATCACCGCAACCCGCTTGTGCTCGTCGAAGATCGCCCGCGCCAGGTAGCCAGTCACCTCGGTCTCATCGTCCGGGTGGGCGACCACCAGGAGGATATCGGCCTTGAATCGCTCATCCGGGGAGAGGGGCCTGATCGCCTGGCCTAAAGCTGCCGGCACAGAGAAAGCAAGGATCGCGAGGATGGAAAACGGTAGGAGCTTCATCGTTTCGAAGAGCCATTTCTTCAGCTTGAATCGGGTGATGTTTCATGATCTTAGGGCCCCCATTGGTGCCTGTCAATTGAGTGTGAAAAGTGGTGTAGCCCGCTCGAGTGACGTAATTCCGAGTCGCATTTTGCGGGGCATGAGCATGTCCATTCTGCTCGCGAACAAAAGCAATCTTCACTCCACGGCGTGCTCCCGGGCGCATTTTTTTCCCATGCCCTCGGGTGTTCGCCTTCCCAAATGTCGTTCCACGCGGCCATCAGGTGTCAAAACTCACAGAATTAGATCGATATATGACAACCGAAGTTGACGTGATGTGCACGGCGGCTCAATTTGCGCCCATACTATGAGCAAATCTACCTATATGTTCATAAATTGTAATGAATGTAATACCTAAGCAAATTGGAGAGCTTGCTCGGAACGATTTGTTCCAGAGCAAAAATGATTGATCCCCTACAAACGACTATTGGCCAACATGACCCCGCGGTATCTGCACGCCCCGAGTATGTACGGCGCAGCGCGGAGGAGGAGAGCGCATGACGAAAAGATTCATGAGCACAGGCGTGCTAGCGCTAATCGGGTTTGCAGCAGCAGCAGCAACCGCAAACGCACAATCGTTCAGAGTCCAATGCCCCACCACGACCACAACTCACCCCACTGCGGCAAGTACTGAACCCGCATATACCTCCGCGACGGCCGTCAATGGGGCCATCAAATGCCAGCAGATTTCCGGCGGCGATGGCTACGCGACCATGGGTGACGGCACCCAGACCTACATGTTCTCGTTCGGCCCGTTGTCAGGCCTTTCGAAGATTGCCCACGGTCAACCGGGCACGGACTTTCCATCCGAATTCAATGTCCAATTCACTGGCGCACTTGCCCCGGGAGATCCGGCCACTACGGGGTTAAATGCGTTCACCTACAACGGCGCGATCGGCATCACGCTTGACACGGACGCGATGGCGGCCGGGACCTGCGGAGGGACAAATCAGCCGTCTTGCATGGACGGCCACGTCGATCCGCGGCAGATTATGGACGTCGGTGTGATGAACGGCAACATCCCCGCGCCGCTCATGGCGATCGACGAGGATGACGAGTTCTTCCTGACGCTGACGAACGTGGGCATGATCATGCGCCCCGACCTGTTCGAGCAGCACACGGTCCACTTCCACGGTTATCCGAACGCCTCCTCATTCTATGACGGCGTTCCGGACGCGTCGGTGGCCATCAACATCGGCGGCAGCTTCACGTACTACTACCTTGCGCCCGATGCAGGCACCTACTTCTATCACTGCCACATCACGCCCCCCGAGCATCTCCAGATGGGCATGGTTGGACAGATTTATGTGCGCCCGCGTCAGGATCGCGTTCCGGCCGGCAATAGCCTCTATGCGTCGCTTCAACAACAGGAACTGAATCTGAGGACGGCGTGCAACTCGGCAACTGACATTCTGTGCACCAACCCGCTCCCTGCCACGAACACAGTCACTCGGGCGCCCGCCGGTAACTACGCCTATAACGATGGCGATGGCACGACTTACTACGATGTCGAGTATCCCATCCAGATCCACGGATTCGATCCCAACTTCCACTTCGTCGGTATGACCTTCAACCCTGAAGGCTTCGCCGACATGAAGGACAAGTACTTCCTCCTCAACGGCCGCAGTTACCCCGACACCGTGACCACCGGGCCGATGCAAACCCAGTCAACCGACGGCGCCAATCACTTCTCGCAGCCGCTGCCATCGATCATCAACATCACTCATGGGCAGAAGGCGCTTCTCCGCATCTCCGATCTGGACGTGGCGGAGTTCCAGACCCTGGCCTCGCTGGGGATTCCGATGAAGGTCATCGGCTACAACGCCAAGCTGCTCCGCGACCAGGCGGGCAACAACATGTACTACAACACCAACTCGATTACACTCGGCGGCGGCGAGTCGCTGGACGTGATCCTGGATGCGAGCGATCCGGCGTACGTAGCCGGCCAGGTGTTCTATCTCTACACACCGAACCTCGACCACCTTGCCAACGACGCCGAGAACTTCGGCGGGTTGATGACCGAAGTCCACATCAATTAGGAGAGCAACGATGAAGCCGATGACAATGAAAATCGCGTTTTTGAAGACAAGACTGCTCCTGCCCGTCCTGGTTGCAGTGGCGTCGCTCGCGGCAACGGCCCATGCTGCTGCTCCGGGCATCACTGGGCCTGCGTTCAACCTGACAGCACAACCGGCCTACCTTACCCAACCGGATGGGCAAGCGATCTACTCGTGGGGGTATGGTTGCACCACCGCACCCGCGGGATTTAAACCCACGATGCCCAACCAGGCGTGCAACACCATGCAGGTTCCAGGCCCCACGCTGATCGTTACGGAAGGCCAGGCGGTCACGGTTACGCTGACCAATAATCTTCCCACCGCGGCGGGCAACACATCGATCCTGTTTCCAGGATTCAATGTGACCGCTACGGGCGGCGTTGCCGGCTTGCTGACAAAAGAGGCAGCCCCGGGCAGCACGGTGACCTATACCTTCACCGCCAGCTCACCGGGGACGCGCTCCTATTACAGCGGCACCCAGGGCGACTTGCAGGTAGAGATGGGGCTCTATGGCGCCATCATTGTGGTGCCGTCGGCTACTCGCGCAGCCTGCACCGGCGGCCTGCATGCGGCCAACCTCACAGCAGAGGCAACATGGGGCGAAACGGATTTCCGGCTCGCGTCATCGGCTTACGACAACGACAAGACCTGCTACGACCGGGAATACATGTTCCAGTTCTCCGAGATGGACCCCCGCATTCACAGCCAGGCTCTCGCCCAGGCCACGGCGAAAGCTGGCTGCGTGGCGGGAGCTGCTGGATGCAGTCTCGAGGTTCAAACTGAGCCCTACCACCCTTCGTACTTCCTGATCAACGGCCGCTCTATGCCGGATGACATGGATCCCAACTATGCGGCCGAGTACCCGCACCAGCCCTATAACGGCAACCCCCACCTTCATCCCGGCGAGGAGGTCCTGCTCCGCATCATTGGCCAGGGCCGGTGGCAGCATCCGTTCCATGAGCATGCCAACCACGTTCGTGTCCTGGGGCGCGACGGAAACCTGATTCTTAGCGCCACCAATGCAACTCAACTGGCCGGTCCCGCGCTGTTCACGACCACCACGACTCCGGGCCAGGCCATGGACGGGATCTTCTACTACACCGGCAGGGGCCTGAACTGGGATATGTACGGACACACGGCTACCTCCAACGACCCGCTGGCCCAGTTGCCTTGCACGCCCGATGCGAATGGCTACAACACCGGGGCACCGACAGCGATTAATTTCTGGGAATGGTGCGCCGACCACAACAAGCCACTGCAGGCTCTGCCTAACGGCGACGTAGGGGGCGGCGGTCCGGTAACTCTTCCCGATCCGAACATCCTCACCAACGGCGCATGGTTCGGCGGTAGCCCCTACCTGGGACCGAACGCCACCCAGCGCGCCACCGGTTGCATGCCCGGCACCGCGCTTCAGACCAATTCGCCGAACTGCGGCGGCACGGGTGTCACTCCTCCCTCGGGTACGATCGCCAATTCGCCATCGGGCGAAGCAGGCTTCGCGTTTATGTGGCACTCCCACAATGAGCGTGAGATCACTACCAACAATGCATTTCCCGGCGGAATGATGATGATGATGCTCGTAGATTCCCGGGAATATCCGATTGACGAATCCAACTAGGCAAGGAGAACAGAAATGCGACTCAACTCTCTCAAAGCGATAGTCAAAACAGCACTGCGGGGAGCGGCTGTTCTCCTTCTTGGAGCGGGCGTGGCCTCCGCCCAGCAGACGATTAATCTGTCTGCCGGGCCGACCACCGCCACTCTTCCCGATGGAAATGCCGTTCCGATGTGGGGCTATTCTTGCGGTGCCGTCGTCACGACTGCAACCGCAACCTGCGCCAGGTTAAATCCGGCACTCACGGGCTGGTCCCCGGTCCTGATCACCGTCCCTGTGGCGACATCGGGCTCGACCAGCCTTACCATCAGCCTCACCAACAATCTCACCTTTGGCGCCAACAATATTCCAACTTCGCTCACCATCGTGGGCCAGTTGGGTGGCGGTCTTGGGCGCGCGGCACGGGGTGCACGGGCATGCCACATGCACGAGCCCCGACCACTCCACTGCGCAATCGGTCACGTGGCCGATTCCAGACCCTACGACCACAGGCACAGCTCCGGTCCAGGGAAATCGCGTGCAGTCGTTCTCCACCGAAGTAGCGGCGGGAGCAACGACGGCGCTGACCTGGGCCTCGCTGCGGCCGGGCACATACCTGATTGAATCCGGCACCCACCCCTCGATTCAGGGTTCCATGGGACTGTATGGAATCCTGGTGGTCACCACCACACCGGTGGGAGCCACGGCGGGCACCGCCTATCCAGCCGTAGGAGCAGTGCCGGCCGTTACGTACAACGCCGAAATTCCCATGCTCTTCGGTGAAATCGACCCGGTGCAGAACAACGCTGTGAATGCTGCGGTCAACACCGTGGGCTTCAGCGAGACCATGGTTTGGTCGGGACTGCCAGGCCCGGCTGCGGTAATCCTGCTTCGGCAACCTACCATCAATGCTATCCCCCCACCGTGAACTACACGCCCCTCTACTACACGATCAATGGCGTGGCGTTCAACAAGACCAACCCCGCCGGCTCGTTTTTCCCAGCCACGCCGGGGGTCACTGCCACTGCCGGCACTGGAACAGTGCTGGTGCGCCTGGTCAACGCCGGTTCGCGCATGCACATTCCTTCGATCGTGGGATCGCAAACTGTGCAACAGCAACCAACGACTGGAGGGGTGACACCCGCTCCGACGGCTAACGGTTTCTCGCTGATTGCCGAAGACGGCAATCCGCTGCCCGGCATTCCCCGCGTGCAGAGCGAAGTCTTCATGGCCGCCGGCAAAACCTATGACGTGATGATCAATGCCCCGGCCGCTGCGGCGCCGGCGCTGCCGATCTTCGACCGCGAGCTGAGCTTGTCGGCCAACGCAACCGGTCACGACGCCGGCATGCTCGCCTACCTCAACATCAATGGCGCGCTTCTGACGGGTTTACCTGCGTCGGCCGCCGTAGCCCGCCCGGATACCTACGCCTCCGTAGTTACCGGCCATACCCTAACCGTCTCTGATCCATCCAAGGGTGTCATCGCCAACGACACCAATGTCTACGGTGTTACGTTGGTCGGCACACTGGCAGGCCTAACTCTCAACCCCGATGGTACCTTCACCTATACAGGTGCTCCGACCACCTTCACCTATTGCGCCAACGGTACGGTCACCGCCGGAGTTTGTTCCTCGGGCTTAACCGCTGTCGTCACTCTCGGCGCAGCTCCGATCGAAGCGGGTTCCGGCATCCTGATGGGCAACATGACCTACACCTCAAACATCGCGACGAGCCTCAAGATCGCGTCCCCCGGCATTCTGTCGGTAGACAAAGATACTGCGGGCTATCCGATCTCGGTGAATGCGGCCAGCGTTACAGCCGGTAGCGGGCTGACTGTTTCCGTAGACGCCAGCGGCGGGTTCAATGCCTCAGTCGCTGCTCCCGGAACCTACACCTTCACCTACAAGGCGCAGAACGCGCAGGGAACTGTGAGCTCTGCCGCCGCGACGGTAACCCTGATCTTCCCGCAACCCAGCAACCTCGCCGTGACCGTCGTGGACGGCAAGACGCTGGTTCCCCTGCCCGGGCAGGATTATCGGTGGATCATTGAAGAGGATCGAACCTTCTACATCGATCCCACCAAGACAACCAACACCGGGACCACCGTCGTTCCGACGTTCGGGACCAACTTCCACACCAGCTACATGCCGATCGTCGCGACGGGTTGCACAGGACCTCTGTCCTGCGAATCCGGCCAGACCCTGCTGGGCTCGCCTGCAGTGTGCGACGGCGGCAACGGTATTTGCAGAACGACCGCCTCGCAGTGGCAGGCGGTCCTTCCATCGCAGGTTCACCTGGACCCCACGAAGCGCTACTACCTTTCGGTAATTCCGGGTGATGCAGCGAACTCGTTTGAGAACACTGGTGGTTGTTTGGATGCGGGAAATCCTTGCGGCCACGGCATGGGCGGCGCTCCCATCACCATCGATCCAGTTACCCATCTTCAGGTGACCTCTTTAACGGTCTTGGTGCAGTCGAACCCGTTCCCGCCCTCCAAGCTCTCGGTGTTCGTCTTCGAAGACGACTTCCCGCTCAACGGTGAGAACGACGCAGGCGGCCAGATTACCGACGCAGCGCTCGGTTCTCAGGAGCCCGGTCTGGGAGGTTTCAACATCACCCTCTTCGACGATGCCGGTGGCCCCGGCGATGCCACCGGCCAGATGACCTACGACATGTTCAACATGCCGTTGGTGAACAGTCTGGACGGAACCATCGATCCTGCCAGCGGTCATAATGCGTGCCCGATCTCGAAGAAAGCAATTTCTCCGAGCAGCGGCATCGCTGTCTCGGGGATTACAGGCACCATCGTGACCTGCCCGACCTACGAGGATGACGGCGTAACGCAGTCTCCTCTTGCTGGCCAGGCGGTGGTTGCCAACCTGATGCCCGGACGGTACGGCGTAGTTGCCACCCCCGCGGCCGACAGGATTGGCAGGGGTGAAGAGTGGCTTCAGACCAATACGCTTGACGGTCAGAAGGCCCACGATTCGTTCCTCCGGGTGGGTGAGCCAAGCTTCTTCCAGGAGTATGGCCCGGCTTCCTATCACGTGACCATCGGCTTCGCCAATCCGGCGATCATCAACTCCCGCAAAGCGGCGATCTGCGGCCTCGGCGACCCCAACACCGGCCTGGTGGGCACCAACTGCAACAACACCATCGTCGGCACGGTTACCACCGAGCGCATGAGCCGGACTCCGGATGAAAGGCTCTACAGCAGCGGCGACAACACCAGCTTTGCCTTTACCCAGTGCTACGTGAGCTTTGGCGATCCGGACGCCGAAGACTTCGCCTTCACCAAGTGCAACGCCGATGGAAGCTTTGCCCTCACGGGTCTGCCCGACGGCGACTGGAGAATTACGGTATTTGACCAGTGGAACGACATGCTGGTTGACGGTCTGTCCACACCGGTCCGGCTGTCCGGCGGCACGGTTACCAATATGGGCGACATGGCCACCAACCAGTGGCAGTCGAACATCTACACCACCACCTTCTTCGATCTCAACGGCAACGGCGTACGGGATTCGAATGAAGAAGGTCTCGCGCTGTCGCCGGTCAACAATCGCTTCCGCGACGGCAGCTACTCCAACTTCAACAACACTGACCTGGACGGCTACGCCGGCTTCAACGAAATATTCCCGCTGTTCAGCTGGTACGTCATCGAATCGGAGGACCCACGGTACAAGACCACCGGTACCCACGTGGTCTACGACGCGGGCGGCCCGGCCGACGGCACCACGGGCGGCGGCACCTCCGCCATCGCGGCCAACCTCGCCGACACGCTCGAGGCCATCCCGGTCCCGACCGCGTTGCGCGTACCCGGCGCGTTCTATTGCGCCACCGCAGATTGCACCGATGCCCCAGTTCCGCTGGCACACGGCGGCACGGGCGGCTCTACAGGCCGCGTCGATCCTCCGTGGGTTTGGACTGAAGGCTGGCAGGGATTCTCCGGCCAGAACAACATCATCGAATTCGGCAAGAAGCCTTACGCGGTTGGAGAGACCGGCGGGATCCATGGCGAAGTGATCTACGCCTCAACCCGGCCGTTCGACGATCCCGCGTTGCTCATCCACACCAGTTGGACGCCGGACGTTCCGAACGTCACGATCAACCTCTACCAGGAAGGAACTGCGCCGGATGGCAGCACCTCCCTGAAACTCGTTGACACCACCAAGACCAGCAGCTTCGACGACTGGGCCCAGGGCTTCCGGACCGACGGCGTTCCCAACATGAACTGCCCCGGACAGGGTGCGGCCACCGGCACCAATGCCGATCTGTTCTTCTTCTCGCTGTTCAACCAGCCTGAGTACCTGGACGTGTACAACAACGGAGGGACGCCGGCTCATACCCTTCCCAACAACTCGCAGTTCAAGTGCTACGACGGCATGCACAACTGGAACCAGGTACAGCCGGCGCCGTATGACGGCATGTACATCTTCCCGAGCGTCACGGGCCGCAACCCCACAACCGGCAACACGACCGGCACCAACTGCACCATCTGCGTGAAGAATACCGACACCACCGATCCATTCCGGTTCGGCAAGGAAGATATGCTTCCCGCAGGCAAGTACGTTGTGGAAATGGTTATGCCTCCGGGCTATGAACTGGTCAAGGAAGAGGACAAGAACATCCTCATCGGCGATAACTATATTGCGCCGGTGAGCCAGGAGTTTGCTGGTCTGGGGAACATCTTCATTCTTCCCGACCAGGCCTCCGTCGCTTCGTCCTACAATGCCAACAACCCGCAGAATGCCAGTCACCAACCTGGGCAGGACGACTCTGCCCAGCACCGAAGCCGACACCGGTTCAGTGGAGCAACTCTGGCCCTGCGTCGGTGCAATGCGTGTCGTTCCCGACTTCATCAGCCTCTTCCCGGGGTCCGGAGAAGTGGCGCCGTTCGCCGGAGCAACGCGCCCGCTTTGCGATCGCAAAGAAGTAACGGTCACTGAACAGGCAGCCGTTCTGGCGAAGTTCTGGGTCTTTACCTCGACCCACGCGGCCGCCCATTTCACCGGCGTGATCACCGATGACTTCACTTCGGAATTCGATCCGTTCTCGCCGCAGTTCGGCGAGAAGTTCGCGCCGCCTGATCTGCCCATCTCTCTCAAGGATTGGACTGGCGCGGAAATCGCCCGCACCTACGCCGACCATTGGGGCGCTTACAACGGCTTGACTTACTCCACCTGGGAGGTCAATCCGCCCAACCCCACGGGTTATGCCCCGACCATGATGATCACGTGCATGAACGACCCGGGCACGGGGGCGGCTCCCGATGCGCTGTACAACCCGCAATACAGCAACTTCTGCTACGAGATTCCGTTCATGCCTGGGCAGACCCAGTACATGGACACGCCCGTAACCCCGACGTCCGCTTTTGCAGGCGCCGGCTACAACAACCCCGACTGCGCTTACCCCGATGCAACACCGGCGATCAGCGAAGTCGACGGCGATCAGGTCGGACCCTGGGTTAGCGCCAGCGGGACCGGTCATACCCTCACCATCACTGCGCTGGGTACCCAGACGGTGCCTAACAATGCCTACTCCGGACCGGCGGCGACGATTGCTCCGTACAACGCAAAGACTGTCTCGCGTCACTACGGATTCGGCGCCACGGCGGGCACTGTTGCCCTCGTCGGCACCGATGGCGTATCTCATCCCCTCACCGGCGTGAGCTGGAGCGATGGCGTCATCACCGGGACTGTGCCTGCCATCACGGCGGGTTCGACCTGCACGATCCAGCAGCAGCTTCAATACCGGCCTGCGGGAACCACCAATGCGGTTTGCGCCGAATTGGTCATCACCGCGGCCAATGGCAAGTCGTCCATTGACTCGATCACCGTCACTATCGGTGGCAAGGCGCCAACCCACGTAGCCGCGTCGGGCAGCATCCAGGCCGCAATCGACGCAGCCAAACCGGGCGACTTGATCATCGTCGACCCAACCTGCACGGCAGCCGGCTTGACGGTCGCATGCAGCACATCCACCGGCGCCAAAACAGCCGGTGCCGCTCGCTCAGGAGCTTCAGCCCACTCGGAACTGCTGTTGATGTGGAAGCCGGTCCGCCTGCAAGGTGTCGGAGCTGCTTCCAGCATTATCGACGGAAACACCCATCCCGCAGGCAAGCTGGATACCTGGCGCGCCAGGGTCAACTGCTTGTTCGGCCTCGGACTCACCGGGACGCACAATCTATGGACCGCGGGCTGCGGAGCCGGCTTGACGGGCTTCAAAGCCACTGCCAACAATCCCCAAGTCGACCGCCTCCCGCTGGAAGCGATCGTCGGATGGGATGCATCCCTCAACGGCAACCTGGCTCAGTTGCTGCAAGAGCCAACCCTGATGGGCGCGCTGGAAGGCGCGGCGATCACGGTGCTCTCCAAGGGCGTCAACTTCCCGTCGAACCCGTTCCTGGCCGACACGTTCCCGGCCAACTCGCGCTTGCTTACCAACAGCACCAGCACCCAAACCGGCTGCGGGTCAAACAATGCAACCTCAGTCAACCCGTTCCCCAGCAACTTCTGGTGCAACCCGTCGAGCATTGACGGCTTGAATGTCCGTAATAGCTCGCAGGGCGGCGGCGGCATCTTCGTCCACGCCTGGGGCCATAACCTGCAAATTGCCAACAACCGCATTGCCAACAACTCCGGAACGCTCTCTGGCGGCATCAACGTCGGCCAGGGTGAATTCCCGCCGGCCTACCTTGGCGGCGCCGGTGCAGTGAATGCCGATCCGGGCTCCTGCCAGACCAGCGGTGTTACCAACCTGCAGTTGCCCTACTGCCACAACATGAACGTCAACGTGAACCACAACTACATCTCCCAGAACTCCTCAACGGGTGACGAATTGTTCTCCGCCACCCCGGCAGGAGCGGGCGGTATCAGCTTCTGCACCGGCGCTGACTTCTACAAATTCAACTACAACTGGGTTTGCGGAAATCTCAGCACCGGTGACGGCGGCGGGTTCGGTCACATTGGCTTCAGTTACAACGGTGACATCGAGCACAACAGCTTCCTCTTCAACCAGAGCACCAACCCGACCATCCCAACCAACGGCGGCGGATTGATCGTCATGGGCGCGCCCGATGCGGATCCCGTTTGCGGGACCGCCCTGGCCGACACGGACTGCGTTGTCGCTCCCGGCGTAGTTTCGCCCAGTGACGGCGTCGGACCCAACCTGTTGATCAATGCCAACCTGATCATGGGCAACTCGGCCGACAGCGGAAGCGGCGGCGGCATTGCCTTCCAGAACGTCAACGGCAGCGATGTGGTGGCCTTCCCAAGCACCCCGTCACGGTGGTTTAACGTGAAGGTTACCAACAACATCATCACCAACAACGTGGCCGGATGGGATGGAGCTGGAATTTCCCTGCTGGATGCGTTGAACACCGACATCGTCAACAACACCATCGCGTCGAACGATACAACCGCTTCGTCGGGCGTGCTGTTCAACACCCTCGGTGCTCCGCTGGCCAGCACCCAGGGGCCATGCGGCACCAACCTGACCACCGGAAACCAGGGCTCAACTCCCTGCGTAACCACTTCGACGCCTCAACCCGCCGGCGTGGTCAGCATTCAGAACAGCGCAGTACTGGTGGCGAATACGCTCACGTCGACCATTGTCTGCCCGGCAGGACACTATGCCGGAACCACCGCCGCCGCCACCAATGGGACGTGCAAGAACTTCTCGTACCCGCTGTTGGATAACGACGTGCTCTACCAGAACCGCGTGTTCTACATCGGAGTGGGCGCACTCGGTGGCGGCACGCTCAGCCAGCAAAACGTTGTGACCCTGTATAACGGGTTCACCTCCACCCCGGCTGTCTCGCAGACAGCCACGGGTGCGTGCCCCGCCGCATCATCCTACTGGGACATCGGCGTACGCGGCGACTTGAGTCCAACCACTCATGAATCGACGGTTACGTTGAATCCGACGTACTCGTTCCTGACCAGCACAACCGGATACACGGTCGCGGGTCAGAATAACAGTGCGGCGAGCCCCGCTCTGGTGAGCCAATACTGCAACGGCTCACGCATCCCGCCGGAGTTCGGAGGGACGGGATTCCAGGTGCCTCCGGGCATCTCGGATGCCACCGTGCCCAACCCGGTCTTCAGCCTCTCACCGGCCGCGACAGTGGACGAAGGCAACAACTGGATCAACCTCAGCTGGGGTCCGCTGGCACTGGCCAACCCGGTAACGAACGTGATACTCGGCAACTATGCCCAGTCGCCAACGTCGCCGGTCAACAACTACATTCCGTCAACTGCCACGGCGAACTATGCTGCCGCGCCGGCGACGGACTTCTTCGGTAACGCGAGGAAGACCAACAACGCAGTCGATGCCGGTGCGGTTGAGTTCCAGGCACCTCCTGTCGCGCTGCTCAGTGTCTCGCCCTCTCCGCTGGCATTCGGCAGCGTGGTGGTGGGATCACCCAGTACGCTGACCCTCACGTTGAGCAACTCTGGCGGCGCTGGAGCCACCGGTATTGCGATCGCGGTAACGCCCGCACCGTTCACCAGAGCGGGCGGAACCTGCGGTACAACCCTCGCGGCCGCAACGTCTTGCACCATCACTGTAACGTACGCGCCAACGGCTGCCGTAGCTTCCACCGGAACGGCGACCATCACAGCCAACGTTGCGGTTGCCGGTGCGCCGGTAACTCTGACGGGAACGGGCGTTGCAAGCGTAGTCGCCGCAACCCTGACACCAACCACGCATAACTATCGGAACGGTAGCCCGCGGCACGACCACTTCGGGTCCCGTTCAGGTATTCACCCTCACCAACACCGGCAACGTACCGTTGACCGGCATAGCTCAGGGAGCACTCGGCGGCACAAATGCGGCTGACTTCTTCGTCAACCGGCTTCTGTCCACTTGCGGACCAGCGGGCAACGGACAACTTGTGCCTCTGACAACCCTGGCCCCCGGAGCGGTCTGCACAGTATCCGTGCAATTCAGGCCGCGGGCTGCACCACAACCCACCGGCGCCAAAACCGCAACCATCTCGGTCAGCGACCTGGCTGGTACTCAATCCTCAACCCTAACCGGAACGGCGAATTGATTCCAGACAACCCGCTGGAATGGAATGCTGCCCGCGGCTTCAGCCGCGGGCAGCATTGCCGCAAAGATCGCGATCCCAGTCAAGAATCACAGCAAGACCAGTTCTAAAGCCAGGCACCGATAGATGTGCAGGCTGCAATTCATTGATCCAATTGACTATACGGGGAGAAAGACATGCGCCTTGGGTTCTCAGCCCTGATTACGGGAACAGTTTTGGCTGTTTCCTCGCTCGCACACGCAACCCCGCCGGCGAAGTCGGCAAGCCTAACACCCACACCCGCACCGATCCAGTCCACAACCAGCCCCATCAAGACCTCCGGGCATTCCACAACTCCATCCAACCCGGCGGCGCCGATCACCGTCGGTGCTTTGGCCCAGGTGACGGGAATCCTCAACTATTGCTCGCAGGTAGATCGACCCAACGCCGGAAGCTATGCACGGGCGTTGGCCAATATCCTCTCCGGGCATGCATCCTCGGAAATGAAGGTCGACCAATCCAGCGCCGGCTATGGGGCTGGAGTAAGATCGATCAACCTGCAGCTTGCAAACCTCCCGGTCGGCACCGTCGTGAGCGAATGCAAGAATTTCCTCGCCGGGAAGTAGGCTAGGATTGCAACATCCGCCGGTCGGCCTCACAGGTTTGGCCCGCCGGTAAAAGGTGGCGCTCCAGCGAAGAGCGCCACAGCGCACGTTTGGAACCCGAATGGGCCCCAGACGCCAAGAAGGAGCTAAAGTGATGTTTGGAATCATCTTCGATCGGAAAGTGAATGCCTTGCTGTTGGCATGCGCCCTTCTCGGCGCAGCTGCTTCTCCGTCCTCCGCCCAGGCGGTTCCGGAGAACTCAAGCAAACCAGTGAACGCCAGCGTTCCCTCGCACTACAAGCCGAACCAGCCCTCAAAGAGAGCCGAAGAATACTTCAACCTGATTTGGGGTGTTGAAGGCCTCAACGTCAGAGCCGTCGAATCGG
The DNA here is from genome assembly GCA_963798315.1 of uncultured Acidobacteriota bacterium. Classification (GTDB taxonomy): domain Bacteria; phylum Acidobacteriota; class Terriglobia; order Terriglobales; family Acidobacteriaceae; genus Telmatobacter. The sequence goes on from CAWCTA010000008.1 coordinate 55,319, forward strand.
GTGCATTGATTCGCTTTTCCTACCGCGTCCTCGATCCCAGCAAGGCGGCCATCTTCAATGACAAAAAGGTAGACGCCTTCCTCGTCGCCCCAGCGCTTGGTGTAAGGCTCTCCGTACCTTCGCTGGAAAAGGTCGGGCAGCTGCGTCAAGGCGCAACGGAAGAAGCAGGAAAATCCTACTGGATGGCTTTTTCCAACCCGCGCCGGACCGTCAAACGTGGAGATCACGTGAATATTGTCATCGGCGAGTTTCATGCGGACGGGCTGATGGTCGAATAGCGCTGCTGGACGGAGAGTTCATCCGACCCAGGTAGCCTGTCGACGCGGAACGTAGCATTTTAGACATGAGCTACTATGTCGGCTAAATAAGCCTTCGATTCTTGACAGCTGTGTTACAGCATACGAGAATACGGCCAACTGGCACAGAAAGGTAGCAGTTGTCCCTAAAATCGGACAATACACCTCTCATCTGTCGGCGGATCCTGCTCCAGGACGATTGCACGGGGTCGGTGGTTGAGTAACCGGGGTGTCGTTTGCGGCTATACACAACGCGGCCGTCAGGCCTTAAGATCTCTCGCCCTCGCCGGTTCAACACAGTTCTCGGGTTTTGGCTCATCGTTTTTTCCGGCATGGTGGGGCTGCTGGCGACCGTCGCTGTGCTCCAATTCCGCTGGACGACTGAGGCAAGCCGTGCCGACGAAATGCGCATCGGGGCCGAGCTCGAATCCCTTATGACCAAATGGCACGGCGATCTCTACGGCGAGTTCTCGGCCATTTGCGTCGCCATGCAGGTCGGCCCCGATGTCGGCGCGCGAGACACATGGAACGACTATCTGGAACGATACGTGGAATGGAACTACGCCCTTCCGCACGAGTCGTTGCCCTATGTCTACAGAAATCCTGATTTGGTCGGGGAAATCTATATCTGGGAGACGAACCAGCAAACTAAACCCCGACTGTTCTGGCTCAACCTGGATACCAGGAAAATTGAACCATTCGATGTGCCTCGGGAATTCGTCACCCTGCTGGATCGCCTGCAGGCCAACTCCGCAAATATCTCCACCGCCCTGGGCGCGTGGCAACTGCCTGGCCAGCCCACTCAGTCAAGCCCCGGAATTGACGCAATTCCCCCCGCGAGTACATCCGGGACCAACCCGATCGCCGGTTGGCAGTTCGATGAGAACATCCCCGCCATCGTCCACCCGATCTTCCATCACGGTGCCGACAAATCGCTGAGCAGCCGCAGCCCTGTAGACTGGATCATCATTACTCTGGATATGAACGTCCTCCGGAAGCGGGTGCTGCCCGAACTCTCGACGCGATATTTCGGCGGCCTAGAGGGATTGGACTACAAGGTTGCTGTGGTCGCAAATGGACTATCACCCCGGACCATCTATTCGTCCGATCCTGGATTTGACGTGAACCAGTTACCGAATGTCGACTCCACGATGAACATTTTCGGCCTCCAGACATCTCCGGATTCTGGAGCCGTCAGGCAGCCCGCCAGGGATGGCGGGTCTTTGCGCAGTACCGAATGGCGCAGCTTTTCCGGCCCTGTCTGGTTCCCGGTCATTCAGTACGGATCGCACCCCCAATCGTGGTTCCTGGAAATCCAGCATCGCGCCGGTCCCTTGCAATCCATGGTTAACGGTGTAAGAAGAAACAATCTCGCCATAAGCGCCTTCGTCCTGTTGTTGCTCGCCCTGAACATTGCGGTCCTGAGCTTCGCCGGCTTCCGGTCTCACAACTTCGCCAAGTTACAGATGGATTTTGTCGCCTCCGTCTCTCACGAGTTGCGTACTCCTCTGACGGCGATCTTTTCTGCCGGTGAAAATATTAGAGACGGCATTGTCTCAAAAAAATCGGATCTGGCCGAGTATGGAGGCATCGTCATGGCCCAGAGCCGGCAGCTTATGAATCATGTCGATCGCATTCTGCTTTTCGCATCCATCCGGAGCGGCAAGAATCGGTATACCCTGCGGCCGCTTCAAGTCCCGGATATCTTCGCGTGCGTCCACAAGAATATGGCTTCGCTGATTGCGGAAGAATTATGTCTGCTCGAAGTGCGAGTCGCCCCCGGCCTGCCGCCAGTTCTCGGTGATATGCTCGCCCTCTGCGGCTGCTTGGAGAACCTGATTACCAATGCGGTCAAATATTGCGGCAACGATCGCCATATCCGTATGTCTGCGGGTCTGGGCCAGTCGGATGAAGGTGGCCCGGAAGTCACGATCTCGGTGGAAGATCACGGCATCGGCATCGCCAGTTCAGAATTGAAGCAGATTTTCGAGCCGTTCTATCGCAGTCCGGAAGCAACCGCAGCTCAAATTCATGGGACGGGTTTAGGACTATCCTTGGCGAAGCACCTGGCGGATGCCATGGGTGGCAGGTTATCCGTCGCCAGCGAAGTCGGCGTCGGAAGTATTTTCACTTTGCACTTGCAACTCGCACCCGCGGAAGATCACGAACTCTCAACCGTCGATTCGACGGCCTAGGTAGGTGAAGGGGAAATGAACGAAAGCATTCTGCTGGTTGAAGACGAGAAGGCGCTGCGAACGACTCTGAGCGATCGCCTGCGCATGGAAGGTTATGTCGTGGAAACGGCATCCGATGGGCTGGAGGGCGTCGAAATGGCCACCAACCAGCCGTTCGACCTCATTATCCTTGATCTGCTGCTCCCGCGCCGCGGTGGCCTCGATGTCTGCCGCGATATTCGAGCGGCCGGAATGGCAATCCCCATTCTTATCCTCACCGTCCGCAACGATACCGTCGATAAGGTTGTCGGGCTCAAGCTGGGTGCCGACGATTATGTTACGAAACCGTTCGAAGCGTCCGAACTTCTGGCCCGCATCGAGGTCTTGTTGCGACGCGTGCCCATCCATTCCGGCCATGGCAGTTTCAAGTTTGGTGCCATCCGCGTCGATGTCCGCCAGGCCGAAGTTACTCGCGATTCCAAACCCGTGTATCTTACTGCGCGCGAGTTTCAACTGCTTCGCTATCTCATCGAGCGCACCGGGAAGACCGTTCCGCGACACGAACTCCTGCGGGCGGTGTGGGGATATGAATCCGACACATTGACCCGCACCGTCGATACTCACGTAGCAAGTCTGCGTCAAAAACTGGAAGAAAATGCCAAAAAACCCGAATTCATTCTCACGGTTTCTGGCGTCGGCTACAAATTCGTTGGGCAGGATAACAAACAATAACGAACAAGCTTCGTGCCCCTCCTCTCGCTTTTATCGCTGGCGCAAGGATGGGAAATGTATCACGGTGTTTGATAAGCCGAAAGCTTACTCCTGTTTGCGAGCGACCATTTCAAAAGAGAATTTGACCTCGTCCTTCAGCTTCAGCGCGCCTCCCGCGACCGACACCGGCGTTATCTGATAGTCCGATTGCCTCAACGTGAAGTCGCCTGACGTCCGCAATATCTCACCAAACGTCGCGATTCGGGCCGTGATTGGCTGGCTGCGAGTCACTCCGTGAAGGCTGAGATTGCCGTTCAGCGTCGCGGAGTAGAGGGAACCGTCAACCCGGGAAACCGCAATCGTCGCAGCCTCGTACCGTATCTCCGGATACTTGGCAACTTCCAGAACGTCTCCCTTCATCAATCGCTCGATCTCGTTTCGATCCTTGTTGCTGATGTCGTCCTGCACAGCCAGTGACGCAGATTGGACGGTCAACCGGAATGCGCCTCCCTCGATTGTCTCCGGGTTGAAGTCTACTTCGCCGCTGAAGGTACGGATCCCGATCTTTGGATTGTGACCCATTGCGGAAAGGATTCCGGATGCGTACGCCTGCACCGTGAACCTGCTTGCCTTTGGGTCGATAATGAAATGCGCGAGACCTGCCTTTGCGGCCTGGTTGACTTCCATCGTCATTGCGGTCTTTCCCTTTTGCCGGGTGATTTGGTTCGGGTGCCGGCTCATGCTGGCATCACATCGCGCGGAGCTTGAAATAGCGCTCGACATCCGGCATTACCGTTTCGGCAATGTTGCCTACTCCAAATTGGGAGAGGTACCGCCGTATGGTGGGGTTTGAAAGCACCAGCCCCGTCCCAAATACGATCAGCGCAACCCCGCCCAGCATGTATAAGGTGTCTTTTCCGTTGTCTGCTCCATTCGCAGTTGACTCCATCAATTCCATTGCCATGTCCGTTCTCCTTTCCATGCGAAACTTGCCTACATCTTTTTCCCATCCAGAATCTCATGCACCAGGACTTCGATCCTGTTGACAGCCTCGTCCAGCGCCTCTTCAACCACTTGGCTAAATCCCATGTGGCCGTCGTCTCCACCCAGATCGGCCGGCTCGCAGCCCACGAGAAGAATTCCCTTCAGCGGTCCATTCATGGCCGCTGCCATGCGCAGCACGTTCATCGGGTGCATCGCATGCGGCTGGACGCAGTCTCCGGCTGACACAGACAAATCATTCAAATCCGGCTCGACGATTGACACGGTTCCGGGCGTTTGTCCATGTGGAAAGGCGTCAACGAGGATTGTGTTCTCATATCCATCCTGCAAGGCGTATGCGAGATCGAGACCGCGAATGCCGAAATCGACGACCCGCACCGCATCGGGCCGAGGCCGCGTGAGCAGCCGGCGCGCGACCTCTACTCCAAAACCATCGTCGCCAAGAAAGATGTTTCCGATTCCGGCAACCAGGACTCGAGGCTTTTGTGCCTTGGGCGCCGATCCGGATTCCGGCCCAACGGGCTCAACTTCTCCCGGCGTGAAGAAGAAACGGTGTCCCGGCTGGCGCATCATCCCCAGGTCACGCCCCGGATCATCGTCCAGAACCACGCAAACGTGCTGCGCGCCTTCGTAGTCTTCTTCAATGCTCTCAATGGTCGCGATCTGCCCGCGCAAGGCGATGTCGAGAATGTCGCCACCCCTCTTTGGGTGCAGTCGAACGCGATCCCCGGTCCTGACCATGACCCCGCCGATCTCGACATGATCGAGCGACGCCTTGTCTTCAAGGAGATTCCATTCCCACTCGTTCATTTTGGTTCCCCCTTGATAGGTCCAAGTCCGCGCAGCACCCCGTGGAGCTTGATGAATTGCTCGTCCGGCATGCTCTCGGTCCGTTCCAGAAGCTCGCGCGCACGATCGTCTGACTCCCGCATCTCCCGCTTCTCATCCTCGGTGAGCGTAAGAATTCGCAGCGAGAGAATTTCGTCGATTTCGGTTGCATCGAAAAGATTTCCGGCGCTCTCCGGGGCGATCGCGGGATAGTCATACAGGATGATTGGCGAAGCCAGCATCGATGCCGCATCCTCGCCTGCGAGGACGGGCCACGCGCCCTTGTTTTCGCATTGTGCTGCCAGGTCTTCCACTGCCGCCGGAGGATCGAGCAACGAAAGGAACTCGCCATCCTCTACGCCCAGGATGACGTGCGCAGAAACGAGCGAAAAGGGGAGCGCGGCCTCACGGCCGGAGAAGTCGTCCGCGGCCGCCGAATCAAAATGACTGCGGTTCTCAACTCGCACCGTGAGCCTGACAATATTGTCACGGCAGGCCTTCGTTCGAATCTGAACCGTTCCGGTCAGCGTTTGCCACTGCCGCACGATCACGCCCTGCAGGCGTTGTTGAATATCCCGCAGATCTTCGCGTGAGTTGCCTTCGAAGAAACTGAACTCCATCGAAGGTCCGGAGCCGAGGGACGCGAGATCCAGGCTCTCGTACACCAACTCTCGTTCGACTGCCTCCTGCCACGGCTGATAAACACGCCCATCCAGTTCAAGGCGATCGACAAACTCCATTCCCTCATCGCCGGATTTATGTCGTTCGCCGCCGCTGCCTTTCAGTCTTCCGATCGATCGCGGCACAATCTGCAGGAACCGGACCTTTACCGTCAGCCGCGTATTCGAATCCGCCCGCAGAAGACACTCCGTCTGCATGAATGATGAATCCGAGCCTGTCTGCACTGCGCAATAAGACACCGGGTACAGCACCCCGAAGTTCCATCGCCGCTGATTTTTGACTGAGGACGGCCGGTAAGGGTACAGCATGTACCCTTCGTAGAGAACGGCGTCTGCGATTGCTTCCACTCGCTCCAGGTTCACGGCTTCACCCCCGCCTCGCAGGAGAGCACGCGTTCAAGCGCCTGTTCCCATGTCGGGATGCCGTGCTCAACCTTGTATTGGTACAGGCATTCAAATGCATCGCGATGCAGATTGATCCACACACTGTTGGGATAGTAAGTGTCCATCATCTCGCGCCACATTTGCACCGGCACCTTGTATCTCGCCTCCTGTTCCCACGAAATCGGCGCCACTTGCAGAGGACTCTCTGAAGAACCGTAGAAAATCGTGCCGCTGAAAAGCATGAGCAGGGGAATCTCCCCGCTTGCCAGGCCTTCAAAGTACTTCGTCGACGCAACCGTGAAGTCGAAGGTGCACGGTACGTTCATGTCAGCGAGGGTGCTCGAGCCCTCAAAGCCCGGAACGATGACACTCGTGTGCGTCCACAGCAAATTGCGCAGTGTCTTTCCCCAGCGCTCCGGATGGCCAAACAGATCGAGCAGGCGCTTCTGCTCCTGGGGTGCATAGCTGCGCCGCGTAACTTCGATCTGGATCTGGCATCGCAACGCAATGGTGTGAATCTGTTCATCGGCCGCGGCATTCCCGATCTCTAGTTGAAAGGCAAGCGTGGGAATAGCAGCAAACGGAACCACCTTTGCGGAAGGCACTTTAATGCTCAGGTCAGGCATCGAAGCCTCCCGCAGTGTCCGACTTGGCACGAAGATCCGCAAAAAACCTGTCTATCTCGGTCCAGACTTCCTCACCTCCGGAGAGTCCCTTCCAGTGACTCCGCAGGATTCCGACAAGTTTGTAACACTCGTCGATCGGCGCGATGTAGTACTGCGCCGGAAACCCTTCCTCTCTGCGATCGATGCGATTGATGAGCAGGGCCTCGATATCGGATTGGAGGAGCCCCAACACAGGGTTCTTCTCCACGATCGCATTCCACGAGTCGAGCGGCAGCATCGATTCAATTGCACCTGCCGGACTCGGATAGAGCGCCACCATTCGTCCCTCGATAGCCGACTGAAAGAAAAATGCCAGGTTGATCGGAATCACCAGGTTGTTCCATTCGGCATCGGTCATCTCAAATTTGGGGAGAAACCGAACGCTGCGAGAGACCCTTTTGAACTTCGACCGCTCGGTGCCGTCGAACAACAGCGCACATGCATCGCATGCACATAGAATCTGGCGTGACTCCAGCTCAACCAGGTGAGGATGATCGTGAATCAGTTCGGCGCTGCACAACTCGCAGCGCTCGACTTGCGACGCCGATCGGCGCGGGCCGCGAAATTGGCGCAGCACTCCCAGTGCCTGCTCAAAGGCCAGGGCCGACTGATCAGGCATAAGGATTCCTTTCCCCACCCACGTTCGGAGACCTCAGCGGGCACCTCCCCTTGTTACTGGGTGTCTTGTTGCCGTGTGCCCGGCTGGCGCGGCGCCGACCAGGGTGTTGGCGAGCAGACTCTCGAGCGCGACAAAGCCTGTCGAAGTTGGCTCTTCCAGTCCCAGGATCTCGAGTGAGGTGACATCAGGTGCAATCTCGTACACGCCGTTTTCAACCAGCCCCCGCAATTCTTCGGTTGAAGAGCCGCAACTGTGCCCGCTCTTCGTAAGACGCACCCGCACCGAGCCCTCGTCGATGCTTAGAATCTCGATAGTGCACGAAAGCTTGCGCAATCGAGGACGAATCCTGTCGAGCGCCGTGTGCACTCGCGTTTCCAGGGCATCCGGATGCAGTGAATACAGCAGAAGCAGGCCGCCGGCAATCTCATCCTTGCCAAGCTGGTCAATGAGCGCGCTGCCTGCCAAACCGCTCTCGAAGACGATCTCCATCATCCTTTCGAGACCTTGGCCGTGCACATCCATCAGGAGTTGGATCAGTTCCTTGCCCGCGGTCTTCTGCGGGCCATCGGGCATTTGATCGAACTGACTTACTAACTCGCCGAGACGTTTGACCTGCTCCTGGAATCCGCCGCTGTTCGCCACGAGTTCCCCCCTTGAAAACCGATGCGCGCAAAGTCCTGAATGGCTAGAAGACAATAATCAACTCCGTGGCCCATCCTTGCGCCTTGCCCGGGGTCCCCGGCGACAGGTCTTCGTCGCTGGGGTGGCTGGGCGCAAGGGTGGGAAACCACAGAAGCTGACCGGCATCACAGGTGCAGGCCGAACATCGGCGAATGGTGCGTTTCCAGAACCTTGCCATTGCCCAGGTACATGTGGACGCCGCACGGCAGGCACGGATCAAAGCTGCGTACCGCGCGCATGATATCAATCCCCTTGAACTTATCGGGCCCATTCTCCTCGAAGATCGGCGTATTCTGCACCGCATCTTCGTACGGTCCCGGCGTGCCATACGAATCGCGGGGATTTGCATTCCACGGAGTCGGAGGATAGGGATGATAGTTCGCGATCTTGTGGCCTTTAATGACCACGTGATGAGACAAAACGCCGCGGACCGCCTCGTGGAAGCCGCATCCGATGGCTTCTTCGGGAACTTTGAAATCGTTCCAGGTGCGCGTGCGTCCGGCGTGCAGCTCAGCCAGGGCCTGTTCCGCAAAGTAGAGAGCTGCCGCCGCCGCATATGCCTGGAAGTAAGTGCGCGCGCGATCACGCTCGATCGCATTGCTCCACTTCGGTATCTTCCACTCGAACTCGACTTCCGGCATGGAAACAGTTTTCGGCAGATAGATCTTTACGCTGTGGCCGGTCGCCTTGATATACCCGATATCAACGATCCCCGCGAGCGCGGTTGCCCAGAAGCGCGCGATCGGGCCGCCACCAGTATCGAGCGCAAGGTAGTCGCCGGTGCGCTGGTCGTACCAGCGCGGCGACATGACCCATGTGTACTTGCCCTTGAAATCGCGCTTCTGGGGCTTCGGGTATGTGCTCTGGTTCCACGGATGCCGCTGATCGACCTTGTTTCCCAGAGGATCGGTCTGCACAAACGTCTGCGAGTTCTGCCAATCCTCATAAAACGAACTGCCCAGCAGGATGCGAATGTTCAGGTTGATATCCACCAGGTCGTTGGTGACGAGCTTGCCGTCGACCACCACCCCGGGAGTAACATACATGCCGCGGCCCCACTCGCTCATATTGGCGTAGGTGTAGTCGCACACGTCGGGGTTGTTAAATGAACCCCAGCAGCCGAGAAGAATCCGGCGCCGCCCCACTTCTTCATAACCTGGGAGGGCTTCGTAGAAGAAGTCGAAGAGGTCGTCGTGCAGCGGCACCACTTTCTTCATGAACTCCACGTACTTCATCAATCGCACGATGTAGTCAGTGAAGAGTTGCACGGTGGGCACGGTTCCGACGCCGCCGGGATAAAGAGTCGATGGATGCACATGGCGGCCTTCCATCAGACAGAACATCTCGCGCGTCATGCGGCTGACCTGCAAAGCCTCGAGATAGAACGCGCCTGAGAAGGGGTTGAGCGCCTTCATGATGTCGCCGATAGTTTTGTAGCCATGCAATTCGGCATGAGGCGCGGCCGTCTTCTCCGCTTTCTCCCAGACACCGGGATTGGTTTCCTTTACCATCGTTTCGCAAAAATCCACGCCCACCAGGTTGTCCTGGAAGATGTTGTGGTCGAACATGTATTCGGCAGCTTCGCCAAGGTTCACAATCCACTCCGCCATTGCCGGTGGCCGCACACCAAACGCCATGTTTTGCGCATAGGTTGCGCACGTGGCGTGGTTATCCCCGCAGATCCCGCAGATACGGCTGGTGATGAAATGCGCGTCGCGCGGATCTTTGCCCTTCATGAAAATGCTGTAGCCGCGGAAGATCGATGAGGTGCTGTGACACTCGGCAACTTTGCGCTTGCCGAAGTCGATTTTGGTAAAGATGCCGAGGCTGCCAACGATCCTCGTAATCGGATCCCAGTTCATCTCAACTAACTGGCTCTTGTCGGCATCTGTCTCGGAACGCGTCGCGGTAATCGTCGCCATCGAAGTGTCTCCTTGTTAGTAAGAACTGGGGTGATAGCCGGTCGTGAGTTCGGCGCGCGCGTGCCGCCACTTGGGCTCTTTGTTGACCGTCGCCTTCGTCAGTCCCCGCAGGGTACGGATGGCCGTGCCATAGGCGCCGATCATTGACGAAGAGAGCTTGGCGCCGGGTGGCTCATCCATGAACGGCATGAACTTGTCTGGAAATCCAGGCATGGTGCACCCGATGCAGATGCCGCCCACATTGGGGCACCCGCCGATTCCGGCCATCCATCCGCGCTTGGGCACGTTGCAATTCACAACCGGCCCCCAGCATCCGAGCTTCACGATGCACTTGGGAGAACTGTAGGATGTCGCAAAATCGCCCTGTTCGTAGTAACCCGCGCGATCGCATCCCTCATGCACGGTCTTGCCGAACAGCCAGGTGGGCCGTAACTGGTCATCAAGCGGAATCATCGGCGCGAGGCCGGCGACCTGGTAAAGAAGGTACAGGACAGTTTCCATGAAGTTGTCCGGCTGCACCGGGCAGCCCGGGACATTCACGATGGGCAGGCCCGCTTTCGACTTCCAATCCCAGCCTAGATAGTCAGCCAACCCCATGCAGCCGGTGGGATTGCCCTCCATGGCATGGATTCCGCCGTAGGTTGCGCAGGTCCCGCACGCGATTGCGGCGATGGCCTTGGGCGCCAGGCGATCGATCCACTCGCATGTGGTGATCGGCTGGCCGGTATGCGGATCAGTTCCGACCGCGGCCCAATAGCCTTCTTTCTTGATCTTCTCGTTGGGGATCGACCCTTCCACCACTAATACGAATGGATCCAGCTTTCCGGCTTCCGCCTTGTAGTAGAAATCGAGGAAGTCTCCGCCGTTTTCGTAAGCCAGCACTGGATTGTGCAGGTGAACCTTGGGAAGTCCCGGAATGGCGCCCAGCAAAACGTCTTCAATGCTCGGCTGCGTCGCAGCCGTTATGGAGACCGAGTCTCCGTCACATCCCAGACCCGCAGTGATCCACAAGATATGTAATTCAGCCACAGCAGGTTTTGTTTGAGTCACTCGACCGTGAGGTACCGCTTGTGCGCTCATGACCTGGATACTCCTTTCGGTGCCGTTGTTTCACTTCAATGCCGAACTAATTCCGCCGGCATTAGCCGCGCGACCTCGTTGGTTTGCCACGACGCAGCGATCAGCGCAAGAAATGCGCACAACTGCAATCGCGCTCGAACATGTCGGCGCAGTCGTTCTCAAGATTCGGATTTCGACCTCTGTCGAACGTTCAACTCGGCGAATTGTCTTTCTCCGCCCAGGCAGGCCTAGAAAAACGGGGAAGACGCCGTCAACATCCGCTATCCAAACAGGCAGCCTGAACAACCGACAAGCGGGACCGGCCTTATTCTCATCTCATACTTTTGCTGAGGGTCGCATCAGGGTTTCCCCGATAGATATCGAATGTCAGTTCGCCTTCTCGTTGATCTTCCATTGAATCGCGTGCTGGATCAACTCACGCCCGCTGCGCAAGGACAGCTTCTCTTTGATGTGAGCCTGGTACGTCTCGACCGTCTTGATACTCAGATGAAGTTGCGCGGCGATCTCACGCGTGCCACGGCCTTCCCCGATCCCGCGAAAGACCTCCAGTTCCCTGTCCGAGAGCGTCGCGATCCGCGATTGAACAATCGATGGAGCTCCGTCGATGTACTGCTGCAGCATCTTCTTCGACATGCTGTCGCTCAGATACACATCGCCGTTGAGAATCCGCCGCACCGCGACCAGCACCTTCTCGGTCGCCTCCTGTTTCATGATGTAACCATTGGCCCGCGCGCGGAGCGCACGCTCCGCATAGATCGCTTCATCGTGCATCGAGAGAACCAGCACAGGCAGATCGGGATCCAGGGCGCGGATGCTCTTCAGTAACTCAAGTCCGTCCGGCCCTTTGAGCGAGATATCCAGGATCATGATGTCGGGTTTCTTTTGCGCAATGCACTGCAACGCCGTATGCGCTTCCTCAGCCTCGCCGCAAACCCGCATATCCTGCTGCTGGTTGATCAACAGGGCCAGTCCCTGCCGCAGGAGCGGGTGATCGTCCACAATGAGCACCGTCTTCTTGATGTGCTGCGCAGTCTGTTCGGGGATAGAAAGTGTCGCCATGTGCGTGTCCTCATTTTTCCGGGCTCTTCGGAAACGTGCACGAAACCAGGGTCCCCCGGGTTCGGTTTGGCCTCACCTCGAGCCCGCCGCCAATCATCGCGGCTCGATAGTTCATGATGTGCAGCCCCATGCCCTGGGTGTTCCCGCGATCCTCCGAGATGCCAGTGCCGTCATCCACAACAAGCAGCGTGCCGCAATCGTTCGCGTTTGTCAGGCGAATCAGGATGCTGCGCGCGCTTCCGTGTTTGAGCGCGTTATTCACCGCTTCCTGGGCGATGTGGTACAGATGCGTTGCGATCCCATCATCATGGATCAGGACCGGCGCTTCGCACTCAAATCTGCACGAAGCTCCATAGATGTCTTCCACCTCTCCGGCCAACAGTTGCAGCGCGGACATCAGTCCCTGCGCGTCCGACATCACGGGCAGAAGGCCGCGCGCCAGTTCCCGTGTCTTGTGGACCGCTTCGTTCACCAGCCGCACAATCTTGGCCGCATCCGCGGCATCAGCGATTTTCCTCTCCGCCAGTTTCTCTTCGTGCACCTTGGCCATGAAGGCAATTCCTGTCAGGTGCTGGCCCAGGCCGTCATGCAGATCCTGGCCGATACGCCGTTGTTCCCTCGCGCTGATGTTCAGCAGCGCTCTCTCCAGTTGTTCGCGTTCCGTGATATCAATCCCGGTGGCAATAATGTAATCAGGAGCGCCGTCGCCACCGGGCAGCAGGGAACTGGACCACGCAATCAATCGATTTGTGCCGTGCCGCGTCACCCAATGGCTTTGATAATCCTGGGGAAGCAGGTCGGCGCTGAGCTGTTCGATCACGGAACGGGATCGAGCCACCTCCTCCGGCAGCATAAAGAAATCCCAGATGCACTTGCCCCTGACCTCGTCGAACGAATAGCCGGTGGTCAGTTCGCAAGCCCGATTGAAGCGCACGATGCGCCCGTCGTGGTCCAGAACCGTGATCAGCGCCCCTACCGTATCGAGTATTCCAGAGACGAAATTCCTCTCCTGCTTGAGAGCCCGTTCCGTGTGTTTCAGATCGGAAATATCAAATGCCACACCATGGATGAACCACGGCTGGCCATCGGGGCGGCGCACCATCCGGGCATCGCAGTGAAACCAGACCACGTGTCCATCGCGCGCGATCACGCGATACGAAGATCGCAGCGCCTTGCCCGACAGAAACATCTGCGCCGCTTCCAGGCTCCAGCGCTGCTTGTCGTCGGGATGGATATGCTCGTACCACCGAACCGGGTCTTCCAGCCACTCCTCGCGAGAATAGCCCAGCGCCGCTTCTATCTCCGGACTGACGTAGGCCTCGCTGACTCCACGATCCACGTATGCCATGAAGACGACCGCTGGAATCTGTTCCAGCAGTGCACGATACTTTGCTTCAAGATTCGATGGATGCGCATCGCCAATTGCCGGCTGCGCGGCAGAGCCGGCTGCGTCCTGCGGCGAGTTGCCGAAAACACCAGCCAACTCCAGCAGCACCGATTCGGCCTGCTCCAGATCCGCGAGCACGCCAGAGTCTTCGCCTTCTTGCTCTCGCCCTCGGTTGCGGGCATCCCATTCGGCTTGTGCAAGTAACGCCATCCGTCAATCGACTCGGGCACTCGTGTCAGTCAGGTTTTCGGTTCGTCGTGCACGGGCACAGGACGATTCCGGCGCCAGCTGGGTACCTTGTTCAGAGACGCCTGAGTAAACTTGCGCAAAGAGTGAATGGCCCGTCCGTACGTCTGAACCGCGGCGGACGAAAGCAAAGACCCCGGCGGCTGGTTCATGAAAGGCATAAATTTATCGGGGAATCCCGGCATCGTACATCCAATGCAGATCCCGCCCACATTGGGGCACCCGCCGATTCCACCCATCCAGCCGCGCTTCCCGACATTACACTGTACGACCGGGCCCCAACATCCCAGCTTCACAATACAGAGGGGGGAACCATATTCCTCCGCAAACTGGGCCTGTTCGTAATATCCTCCCCGGTCACATCCCTCGTGGACCGTACTTCCGAACAACCATGTTGGACGCAGCGCGTCGTCGAGGGGAATCATAGGCGCATGACCGGTAGCCATGTAAAGCAGGTAGAGTAACGTTTCGGTGAAATTGTCCGGCTGTACTGGACAGCCCGGTATGCACACAATCGGAATTCCAACCTTCGTCTTCCAATCCCAGCCAAGATAATCGGGGAGCCCCATGCACCCGGTCGGATTCCCCTCCATGGCATGGATGCCCCCGTACGTTGCGCAGGTGCCTGCCGCGATTACCGCCCAGGCCTGCGGAGCGAGCCGGTCGATCCACTCGCATGTGGTGATCGGCTGCCCCGTCGTGGCATCGGTGCCGAACGAGGCCCAATAGCCCTCCGGCTTATTGGTTTCATCAGGAATAGAGCCTTCGATCACCAGGATGAAATTCTCGACTTTGCCCTCCGCCGCCTGGTGGAAGCGGAGCAAAAACTCATCCCCGTTTTCGATCGAGAGAAACGGGTTGTGCAGACGTACTTTGGGCGTCCAGGGTATGCCGCCTCTCACCAGATCTTCGATGCTCGGTTGCGTAGCTGCGGTCATCGCAATGGTGTCCCCGTCGCAGCCAAGTCCCGCCGTAATCCACAGAACATCGATCTCTTCGATCTTTCGAGAAGGTTGGGTTGGGACTCCCACGAGCTGACCTCTTCCGCATCTGATCGGCAAATGACGCAGGGACCATATTCTGCCTGAATCAGGGATGCGCGCAAGCAGAGAATCACGGAGAGCGTGTTTGTAGCTTCCTGGCTGGGGTTCCCTCCAGAAGCCCGCGACTCCGGGCCGCGTCGCGACCGGACTAATCCGCATCAAAAGCAGAAAGAGCGAGACTGGCCCTTGCAAACCGGGCGAGTCTCACCGAATGAGGGAAAAGGGGAACCGGATGAAGCTGACAATCTACGCAGTAACAGCAGTTAGCCTGGCCTGGCTCATGTTGCGGATGGCGCCCGATATCCGCCGCTATTTGAGAATGAGGGCCATGTAATTCCGGCCTACGGATATTCAAGAACGTTAGGACCTGCTAATGAGGAGCAATCGCTCCACCCTTTCGCACTTCTTGCGAAAGGGTGGGAAACCGCGGCCGGCGCTGGATCTATGAACCGGAACACGGCCGACGACGCCTCACTTGCCCGGTACCCGGCATTCGAAATTCTCAGCCGCGTTCGTATCGCCCTGGCCCTTGTATCGTGCCACCGCCGGATACGCGCACAAAGGCCGCGTCAATCGCACCCCTTCGGACCCGCTCTTGGCATCCACGCCGATTCTCCCCGTGGCGATAATCTTCTCCGGAGCCACCCCCTGCGTAACCCAGCGGTCGAGAGCCAGCAGAATGTCATTGTCGGCATCATCCGGAATCGATTTTAGCGCGGCAATGTCATCGTTCCCAAAGCTCGTTGCGCCCGGACCACCCGTGCAATGCTGCATGCCAGGCACCATGAACAATCGGTAAAACCCCTGGATGTCCGTCGGATTGGTCGATCGCGGATCCGGGTACTGTCCGAGAAATGCCCGAACATCCTCGTAAAAGTTGATGGAATCGCGAGGCGCGATGGCTGCGTCGCCCCAGCCGTGGTACTGGATCAGTTTTCCTCCATGGTCCCGGAAGCTGCGCAGATCCGGGTTATACGAATTCAGGATCGCTCCCGTCTTTTCATCGGCCAGGCGCACGTCGCGGTCGAAATC
Organism: uncultured Acidobacteriota bacterium; assembly: GCA_963798315.1. Classification (GTDB taxonomy): domain Bacteria; phylum Acidobacteriota; class Terriglobia; order Terriglobales; family Acidobacteriaceae; genus Telmatobacter. The sequence goes on from CAWCTA010000008.1 coordinate 71,128, forward strand.
CATCGTTCGCCAATCCCAGTGCGGGTCTTCGTGGACCGCCTGCCCGAAGAAGCTGTTTCCAAAGAGACTCTGCACCGACGGCCCCAGGACCCATAGCGACCATGCCCCAGGCTCGGCCTCGGTGCCGGGCTCATAGCCCGGATAGATTTGCTCTCCAGTGCGCGGATTTTTCGGGCCCGCATAGATCTTCGCGAGCGCTTCGACTTGCGGCTGCGTCAGGCAGTCCGCGCCCGCCGCTCCGTGGCACAGCAGGACAGAGGGATCGAAATGACATGCGCGGGGATCTTCGATCAGCCCATCTTTGACTCCATCCAGCGCATCGCACGCCGCCACCGCCGCCTTCTGAATTGCAGGAAGCTGTTCGACGCTGATCTTGCTCTCCGGCTTCCCCTTCAACGCAATCTCATTCCAGACGAAGCCGGCAAAGTGATGCGTCCAGTGGTTCGCCGGCGCTCCCGCGATGATGCCGTCGAAATCCTCGGGATACCGCTCCGCCTCCATCAGCGCTTCCCGGCCTCCGTCCGAGCATCCTGAAAAATACGCCTTCCCCGCGGCCTTGCCGTAGTACGCCTGCAGAATTTCTTTCGAAAAAATCGCTGTTTCGTGCAGGGATCGATAGCCGAAATCAATCAGCTTTTCCGGATGTCCGATGGCCCATTTCGCATCCGGCATGATGCCCTGGCCTTCATGTCCGTCGTCCGTCGCCGAAACCGCATAACCGCGCGCCAGCGGCGCCACCAGGCCGGCCGGCTGGATGGATCCGGCCCAGCCCCCATTGCCGCGCTGCATGTATTTGCCGTTCCATGCCTCCTGGGGCGGCAGCCATAATGTGAAATCGATTTCGGAATCCGACGTGGGACGCGCTACCCCGCTCACTTCGCAATGCCGCGGAACGGTGACATCCGGCGCCTTGAATGGAAGCCCGGGGGTTTGCTTCAAAGGCGCAGGTTCCTGCGATACCGCCGAGACCACCGTTGCATGATCGAGCTTGATGTCTTTGAGAGCCTCGCAGGCTTGTTGTGCGATGGCGAAGCTGGGGCTCGCAATCATCAGCGCGCTCAACCCTGTTACAAGGCCGTTCCGTAGTCGCATATATTCGCTTCTCCCCGTCATGCTCTTGATTACCGGGACCTATTGTTCCATAGTTTGCCGCGAGCCCGAACGGAAAGGAACTGGGACTGCTGTTCTCAGAGTAAGCTGCGTCATGCTCGATTCAATTCCGATATCGGAAGCACAAATGGCAAAAGGCAAGCGAGGGAGGCCGTGAGCGGCGGGTTCTCGCCGCTGCTTATCCGCAACCGATTCGGCCGATCAAATCCCAGGATGGCTCACGCGGTTTGGATGAGGCACAAGGGTCATATACACGTCGCGGGGAATGTTTGTCTGCCAGTGGTTCGTGGCCCGTGCCAGCAGGACAGCTCCAAAAAAGATGTAAGCAAGAATCGCCGTGACCGCGACTGGCGCAAGTCTGCGTCGATACCACCGCTGCGGCGCGGCTACTGCCCTTTGTGGAGGCAGCGCAAATTGCAGCGCGTTCTCCGCCGGACACGCTGCCACGCACACCATGCACGCGCTGCATTCAGCCGAACGAATCTGTACCAGCCGATCTACGGCAAGACCCGCCGGACAGGCATGAGCGCACTTTCCGCAATCGATGCAGGCTTCGGCATCGCGGCGGATCTTAGCCGGACTCAGAATCGACATCAGCCCAAGCAGCGCTCCGTAAGGGCAGAGATAACGGCACCAGAAGTTCTGGACAACCATGGAAAGGATCACGAGCAGACTGACGACGATCGCGGCGGTAAGTCCCATGTGCCGGAAGAAGTCCAGCATCTTCACATCGGCAATGATCCCGTAGGGTGTCGACATAAATCCGTCCAGGACTTCAACCGACATGCCACCGATGATCCAGGCGAAAAAGCCGAGCAACAGGTACTTGAGTCCGCGCAGCGGCAAGTCCGCCCATTTCGGCAGGCGAAGATTGCGTCCCAGAATCCGGCGCCCTATCTTCCACAGGTTCTCTGAGAGAGTTCCAACCGGACACAACCAGGAGCAGAAGGCTTTCTTGAGCAGAACACTCATCAGAAGAAAGCCGAGAAACAAGTACATCGCGGCCGGATGAATCGCGGGAACGCGCCCGGTGAGGAGGAAGTATTTTGAATTCATCAAGCCCGCAATGGGAAGCCAGCCTTCCACCCCGGCTGGGCGGGCCACATAAAGGCCGTTTCCGCCACGCTCGAAGTATCGTACCCACACGAAAAACTGAAATCCGATCCAGGCATTCAAGGCAATGAACAGCCACTGGACCGTGCGGCGGACTCGTTGGGATCGATCCGGCGAAAAGCGCCGCGCCCATTTCTTTTTCGGTTCATGCGATGGAATCGTGTTGGCGGCTGGGCTTGCCATCTTGGAATCCCCTCCATCCGAAGGCTATCGGAGGACGAGGCGGGGCTTCAGCGACTTTGGTCACACCACCTGGAGGATCCTCAGGGAAGAGAGTCCGACCCAAATGGGTTTGGAAGATTCGATCGAACGTGGCATAATGCCATCGACCGAGAACATCAAGGACGCAGCTTTGCTGGAGGCTCTCTCCCGGGTCAGCGCGGGCTGCTCCTCATCGTGCGATCGGAGACCGACCATGATCCCGCCACTCCGTATGGCCAGCGAACAGCCCTTCGACGGGGAAAAGGAAAACAATCCCGTCGCCAGCTCGTCGCCGCCCGATGGCGGCAATCCGCTGGTCGTAAACCTCGGGGGATGGCAACTTCACCGGGCGGGTAACTGCCGCTCCACTCGAACCCTTGAGGCACTCGAGCATGGATCTGCGGCAAAGCACTGGCTCCAGGGCTACCGGAAGGACCCCTTCGCGATGACTGCGATGCGCAGCGTCCTTAGCGTCGAGGGCGCCCCGGGCCCCATGAGCCGCCTGCGGGCCGAGGATGTCATCGAGCAGGTTGCTCACTTGGTGAAGAGCGGGTTGTGGCATGTCTGCCAGCCGGTCATGCGGGTTTACAACGTGTTGGTGGCGGAAGAACCAGCAATCATGCCGGTTCCAAGGTGGGGTTCCGCGGTTTCAGCACCGCCGCCTCCCGTCAGCGATATACCCGACCCTGCCACTCTGCCATCAAACGCGGACGAGGCGGCGATCGCGGCCGCCATGACACTGGCATCGCAACTTGGAGTTCCTTTCTGCGAAGAATGCTTTAAAAGAGCTGTTCGAAGAGCGGCCACGCAAGCGGCCGTTGCTTGAGATCGCCGGTGGAAGCCTCGCCATGCAACGATCGTCTTCTGGTTCGACCAGACGGGAGGATTCCGCGCGCGTTGCAATGGCTCCAAAACTCCGAGAGTGGGCGCGTGTGGCTCCGCGAACTGCCTGCCCGCGTCTCCAGATGCATGAACAAATGGGATCTGCGGCTCGATCCCCCGTTCCCGCAATCGTTCGTGTCGGTCGTCTTTCCCGCCACGCGAAGCGATGGATCCCGCGCCGTTCTCAAGATCCAGTGGCCCCATGCCGAGTCCGAATACGAGCACGAGGCGCTGCGCCTTTGGAACGGTCAAGGCGCGGTCCAGCTATTTGAATTCGACTCGCAGGAACACGCTCTGTTAATCGAATACTGCCAACCGGGCGATTATCTCTCCTCCGTCACTCCTGAAGAAGCGCTCGAAGTTCTCGCGGAGATGTTGCCGCGGCTCTGGGTGCCGGCGGCACAGCCTTTCAGAACTCTGGCCGAGGAATGCGGTCAATGGCGTCAACAATTGCCATCGCTGTGGGATCTTGCGCAGCGCCCTTTCGAAAAGGCGCTACTCGATGTGGCGCTCGAGGCCATGGATCAAGGGTGCGTCGAACGAAGTGATCCGGTCTTGCTGCACCAGGATTTACACGGAGATAACGTCCTCCGCGCCACGCGCGAACCCTGGCTCGTGATCGACCCCAAGCCACTGGCCGGCGAGAGAGAGTTCTCGCTCGCGCCCATCATACGCAGTTGCGAGTTCGGCCACACTCGGGCCGCCGTCGTTCAACGTCTGAACACGCTGACCGCATCGCTCGGACTCGATCGTGAGCGCTGCCGTTTGTGGACCTTAGTCCAGACCATTGCGTGGGGTTTTGACGGCGCGACCGTCGATGCCAAGCACATTGAGATCGCCCGATGGCTCTGGCAGGCGTGAACGGCTCGCCAGTGGTGGGCCCCGCCAGCGGGGCTTTGGGGCGACGTGTGAGCCGGTGATCAAATCTCGTGTTTTGGCTCACATTTCGGCACTTTTGTGAGTTAGATCACCGTGATTTTCAGCCAATTTTGCCCCGCTTTGCCTGGCCACTGAGCGCCCAAGTCTCTGAATCCAAGCACTTTGAATTCCCTGCACAGTTTCACAGCCCGGGATTTTTGTTTTTTTGCGTGCACCCGCTTGCCCATCGGGTCGATCGCAAGGTGCGCAGAAGGATGCAGAGCCGTTCGTCATGATGTTTCCAGTGTGCGCCATCCGATCGAATGAATCTGCAAAGCGTGCAACGGCGCTTAGTTGAACAGGTCTTTCATCTTCTCGATCAGGGTTGGCGACGTGGGCTTGTTGTCGACATTCATCAGCTCAGCCAGCTTCGACACCAGTTCCCTTTGGGCGCGCGAAAGTTTCCTTGGCACCTGCACCAGCACCTTGACCACCAGGTCGCCGTTTCCTTTTTCGTTCAGGAACGGTACCCCGCGTCCCCGGACGCGCAGCTCTTTTCCGCTTTGCGTGCCCTCGGGAATCTTTAGATTGATGGGCCCGTCGATGCCGGGGATCTCGATCTCCGCGCCCAGCGCCGCCTGCGGAAAGCTGATGGGAACCACGCATTGAAGATCCTGCCCGTTGCGCTCAAAGAAGTCGTGCGGCCGGATCGAAAGCACCACGTAGAGATCGCCCTTGGGGCCGCCGCCGCGTCCGGCATCGCCCTCGCCGGCATAGCGTATGCGTGTTCCATCCTCGACCCCGGGAGGTACCTTCACGTTCAGCTTCAGTTCCTTGGCCACGCGCGTTTCGCCGCGGCACGACTGACAGGGATCGCCGATGATGGATCCCGTTCCCCCGCATGCGCCGCAGGTGCGAGCCACAGAGAAGAATCCCTGCTGATAGCGGATTTGGCCGCGGCCCTGGCACTGCGCGCATACAGTCGGACCCCGTCCTGAGGCGCTGCCGCGCCCGCTGCACGTCGGGCACATCTCCAGGCGGCGGATCTTGATCTCCGTCTCGGCGCCGAAGATGGCATCTTCAAAATCGATGGTCAGGTCAAAGCGCAGATCGTCGCCGCGCTGCTGCCGGGAGCCGCGTTGCGGGCCGCCGCCCACGTTGAACATCTCGCCGAACAGATCGCCGAAAATGTCGCCGATGTCGACTCCGCCGGCGAATCCGCCGAAGCCGCCCGGCCCCGACACACCAACGCCGGCGTGCCCGTACCGATCGTACGCGGCGCGCTTGTCGGCATCGCACAGTACCTGGTAGGCCTCGCTTGCCTGCTTGAATTTCTCTTCTGCGGCGTGGTCGCCGGGATTGCGATCAGGATGATACTTCAACGCCATCTTGCGATACGCGCTCTTCAACTCCTGGTCACTGGCATCCCGCGATACGCCCAGTACCTCGTAGTAATCTGCTTTGCTCACGCTCAAAGTTATTCTTTCTGCTGTTTAGGGTTAGAAACCACGCGCACCAGCGCCGGACGCACCAGACGGTCGCGCAACTTGTAGCCGCGGCGAATCTCTTCGGCGACCGTGTGGTCAGGCAGATCGTCGCGCTCCACAGACCCCAGGGCTTCATGGTAGCGCGGATCGAACTCCTCGCCCATCGTCGCCACCGGTACCACCTGCAACTGTCGCAGTGCATCTTCCATCTGCTTGACAATCAACTCCACGCCGGAGCGTAACTGGTCCGCGGAACCCTTTGCTTTCAGCGCCAGTTCGAAATTGTCCAGCACGGGAAGAAACTGTTCGACAACATTCCCCGTGGCATAATCGCGAAACTCGGCCTTCTCGCGCTCGGCCCGTTTGCGCGCATTATCAAACTCCGCCTGCAGCCGCGCCAGCCGGTCCTTAAGATGGTCGCGTTCCGCCTTCACCTGTTCATATTCAACCTGGCTGACGGTCGCGCCGGTCACGGGAGGCGCGGCGGCTGGAACGGTTTCTGCCTCAGGCCCTGCCGAATCGAAATCAGCGATCTCTTGCGGCGTAACAGACTCGACCTCACCTTTATCAACGACACTCAAATCTGATTCATGTTTTGGCATACTTCTATGAATTCTCCGAAGGATCTTCCTCATCTTTTTCAATGATAAATTCCGTCACGAAGATCGGCCTTTTCGGGGCTCCGGTGGTCTGCTGGATGCGGAAAAGGTCCGTCCATCTCCGCCGGCCGGTTGGCGGCCGCCTCAGTCAGGGGGGATTTCCAGGATTCGCTCCGAAAGCCCCGCAATGTATCGCACTGCGTGGATCATCTCCTGATATTGAATACGAGTCGGGGCGATCACCGCGACGGTGCCGAAATTGGCATCGCCCAGACGCGCAGGCGCACCGATCAGCACCAGGTCCTGCATGGCCGGCGAGGCTTGATCCAACCCGACCACGACCCGCACCTCCTGCTGGCGGCCGTCCACATAGGCGGTCAGCAATTCCACCAGCCGCTGCTTGGCTTCGAGCGCCAGCAGCATTTGCCGTAACCGTTCGCGGTCCAATTCTGCCGCGATCAGGTTTGCCATGCCGTCCACGAAAATCGCCGGGCCGCTCAGGTCTCCTGACAGCGCGCCCTTGCGGCAGAGTTCTTCGACCGCCTCAAGCATTTGATGGTAGGCTGCCCGTTCAAGTTCCATGCGCCGCGCCACTTCGGCGCGTATGCGTTCGATCGCCCAGCCGCGAAAACTTTCGTTCAGGTAGCGTGCCGCGGTCTCCAACTCCAAATGCGTCAGTTCGCGATCGAGGATCAGGACCCGGTCGTACACCGCGCCCGTCTGGGTAACCAGCACGGCTAACACTCGACCGGTCGTCAGCCGCGAAAAATGGATGTGTTCGAGCACTTGGGCCTGGGTCGCCGCGGCCAGGGCCACGCCCAGTCCGCTCGACAGAAGCGCCAGGACCTGCGACGTGCGCTCCAGGTACTCATTCGTGCTGGAGACGCCTGCAAAGCTTCGTTCGATCTGATCGCGTCGCTCTTCGCTCAACGACGACAGCAAGGAAGTGCTCTGCGGCATCGAGTTGACCGAACCGGCCTGCGCTCCTGCGGCCAATCGTCCGGAATGCGTGATCTGATCGACGTAATAGCGAAAAGCAGCAGCGGTCGGTACGCGGCCCGCCGAGGTGTGCGGCTGCTCCAGCATGCCCGCCTCGGCCAGGTTGGCCATCACGTTGCGTATCGTCGCAGAGCTCAAACCTTCGCGATTTTCAAAAAAACGGGACACAGCCTGGGATGCCACGGGTTCGCCGGTGGCAATATATAGCTCGATGATGGCCGTGAGCACCAGCCGCTCCCGATCCGACATCTTCCGTCTTCTCCCTTGCGCCCGTTTTCATCGCCGGCCCACGCCGCAATCTTCTGTGCCGACGGCCCGGAAGAGTCTCAACCGGCTCAAATTACTGAATAGACTAGGGGTTCTTTGCAGATCCGGGACACAATTATCCTCTTTAATTCTAGGCGGAAGGGAACAAAAGCGTCAAGTTGGCCTTTGCGGGATCACATTTGAGTCTCAGATTCTACCGTTCATCCACCGAAGGCATAATAAGGCGAGTGCCCCGGTCCTTATAGGGAGGTCAGGTCCACGATGAATCACCTTCGAAGGCATGTCTTACCGGCATTGGCTGTCCTGTTGCTCAGTCCCTGGGGTCTGCCGGCTCAGAGTGCGCCTTCGATTGCCTCCCGGAGCGCCGTCGCATCTGACGACCAGGCAGCATGGCGTCAAGAGCTTGATGCCTGGCGATCCCAACGCGAACACGAACTTTCCGCTCCGGATGGCTGGCTTACTCTGGTCGGCCTTGAGTGGTTGAAGCCGGGCATCAACTCGTTCGGCGCCGCCGACGATAATCAAATAAAAATTCGCGCCCAGGCGCCTCCGCATATCGGCTTGCTCACCGTGTCAGGGTCGACGGTGCAACTGCTCTCGCCATCCGGAGGTTTTCCCGCCGACCTTCAGATCGATGGCAAACCCCCGCGCGATGGCGTCCTCAGCGCCGACGATGCCAAACCCTCCACGCTGACCTGGCACGCGCTCACGCTGGTGGTCCTTCCCCGCGGTGGCCGTTATGCGCTGCGGGTGAAAGACGCCGACTCGCCGACACGCACCGAATTCCGCGGCCTGCACTGGTACCCGCCCGACCCGGCCTACCGGGTTACCGCCCGCTGGATTCCATACAAGCCGCCCCAGATCGAACGGATCGCCACCATCATCGGCACCACGCTCAACATGACGGCGCCCGGGGCCGCTGAATTCCTTCTCAAAGGCAAAGTTTACCTCCTTGAACCCGTGATTGAAGGCGGTGAAAAGGACAAGCTCTTCTTTATCCTGCGCGATACTACCAGCCAAACCACTACGTACCAGGCCGCACGTTTCCTGCATACAGGCTTGCCCAGTAATGGATTGACCAAGCCCGGGGCCCTCACACTCGATTTCAACGAGCTCTATAACCCGCCCTGCGCCTATACTCCCTACGCGACCTGTCCCCTGCCCCCGGAGAAGAACCGGCTGGCCGTCGCCATTGAGGCCGGAGAGCAGCGATACTCGCATTAGGCGGCGACGAATTGCCGTATCAGGGCACGGGCCGGCAGCGAGGACGCCCAGCATCGACATCAGCATGGCCAAAGGCTTGTTTGAGAATCGGAGACAGCCGATAAACGCAGTCCGGCTCTGCGCGAAGCTCATTTCTGTTCTCCTCTTCGCGCTGGCCGCTTCACGCCTGCAAGCGCAAGCCGGTCCCCCGTTTCAGACTGACGATCCCACGCCCGTCGACTACGGTCATTACGAGTTCTACGTCTTTGGCATGGTCGACGGCACCCCGGTGGAACTCGACCCCACGGGTCCCGCCTTCGAATTCAACTGGGGCGCTGTGCCTACCGTGCAGTTGCACGCGATCCTTCCCCTGGGCGCAGCAATTCCTCTGAATAATCCCGTTTATGCTCCCAGCGGCACCGGACCGAGCGCCTTCGGGCCTACCGATATGGAACTCGGCTTGAAGTGGGGCTTCCTCAAGCAGACCGCACATCGTCCGCAGATCGGCACATTCACCATGCTCGAGTTGCCCACCGGCAATTCCGACAAGGGGCTCGGCGTCGGCCGCGTTTGGTACAAGCTGCCGCTTTGGATCGAAAAGGAGTTCGGTCCCTGGAGCCTCGTCGGCGGAGCGGGCTACACCCTCATCCATCAAACCCAGTACCGCAGCTATCCTTACGGCGGCTTCCTGGTCAAGCGCGTCCTCGGCGAACGGCTCGAGCTGTCCATCGAATCCTTCTCCCACGCCCGCGAAGGCCTCGCCGCTGCACAGACCGAGGCCTCTTCCATGATCGACGCCGGGGGCTATTACCACTTCAAGTCGCCCGGCCTGCAATTGCTCTTCGCTTACGGTCACTCGATTGCCGGTCAGACCGAGAATTATGGATACCTGGGCCTCTACAAAACCTGGGGAAAAGACAAAGACAAGGGCGGAGACACCGGCCCGGGCCCGCACGAGCCGATGGACCAACAGCCCGGTAAGTGAATCTCGATTGCACTATGAGTTCTCGTGGCAGCGTGCTGAAAAACTCAGGCAGAGGGTGCCCTGTAACAGGGCCCGACTTTAGTCGGGCCGCAAAAGCGGCAAAATGATCGCGGGCTTTAGCCCCTGCGGGATGCCTTGAAATCGTTTCGCTCGTTCGTCGATGCTTCTCCGCCGCCGGCTAGGCGGGTTGGGATCGCGCAGGCCAGGCTGATAGATTCTAAGTGGGTCTCCACCCCCCATACTCCGCCAAGGCTGCGTTGCGGGTCCACGATCCAACCTGGCGCGAAAGATCCCTATCAGGAAGATAGTCATGTCGCATCCCACCGAAGACCTTCGCATCAAATGGACGAAAGTCGTTCTGCCTCCCGTCTTTCTTGAAGAGGAACGTCCCACGTCCGAAGCGGCGATTGCGACCATCTTCAACTCCCGCCTCGAAATCACACGGATCCTCGCCAAGCGGGATGCGCGCCTGCTCGTCCTCGTGGGGCCCTGTTCCATTCACGACACCAACGCCGCGCGCGATTATGCCGACCTGCTCCAAAGCGCCATCGGCGAATTCTCCAGCGACCTGCGCATCGTCATGCGGGTCTATTTCGAGAAGCCCCGCACCATCCTCGGATGGAAAGGCCTGATCAACGATCCCTATCTCGACGAATCTTTCAAAATCAATGACGGGCTTCGCATGGCCCGCCATCTGCTTCTCGATCTTGCCGAGATGGAGGTTCCCGCGGGCACCGAATTCCTCGATATGATTTCGCCCCAGTACATTGCCGGCCTGGCAAGCTGGGGAGCCATCGGCGCGCGCACGACCGAGAGCCAGGTCCACCGCCAGCTCGTCTCCGGTGTCTCCTGCCCGGTAGGATTCAAGAATGCCACCTCGGGCGATGTGCAGGTGGCCATCGACGCCATCCTCTCGGCGGCTCACTCGCACACCTTTCTGGGCCATACCCATCACGGACAATCTGCCATCTTTGTGACCGCCGGCAATCCCGATTGCCACATCATCCTGCGTGGTGGCCGTAACCTGACCAACTACGATGCCCAGAGTGTAGCGGACACCACGTCGCAATTGGAGAAGGCCGGCCTTGCCCCCCGCATCATGATCGACTGCAGCCACGCCAACAGTAGCAAGGACTACACCCGCCAGGCGCTTGTGTGTCACGATGTCGCCACCCAGATAGCCGCCGGCAATCGCAACATCATTGGCGTGATGATGGAGAGCAATCTGGTCGCGGGTGCGCAGAAGATCGTTCCTGACAAGCCGCTCGTCTATGGCCAGAGTGTCACCGACGCTTGTATTGCGTGGCCGGAGACGCACGCCTTGCTCTCCGAATTGGCCGCTGCAGTCCGAAGCCGCCGGCAGCGCGCAGACTGACCGCTGAAAACAACTTCTAATTTTGACTTTCTGCTCGTGCTACAACCCTTTTCTCCGCCCGGCTGACTTGCTGAATCTTAAAAACCGCGGTTTCATTTACCGTGGGTCGGCAACGACGGTGGGGGACTGAAAAGGGATGAAGACCTTGGCGAAGTTTTTGCTCTCCCGGAGGGGCCAATCGAGAATAGCCCAGGAGAAGCGCAGCGCACTCCTGGGTAAGCATCCCATGGGGCCGCCCGCCCCGGAGGGCCGCTCGACATCGCTTGTGACTGAGGATTCTCGATGGAGCGGGGTCCGGGGCGGCAAACGCAGTCAAAAGATGTGCGTTTCCGATGGCCTGGCCCTGAGCCACCTCTGCTACAGTTCTTGGCGATGAGGACTCGCATCTCCGTCCGCGCTCTGACGCTCAACGGCGCCCTGGCTGTCTGTATCGTCGCGTTGCTCCACGCACAATCGCCGGCCCCGCAGGTTCCTGACTGGGCGCAGCCGGGCTCCGCCACCCACACCCAGGTCCCCCCGCCCGCGGACTTCCATCGCGCCAGCACAAATTTCGATAAGCCCATCGGCATCTTCGAGGGCCAATCGGATATCGGCAGCGCCGTTGTGCCCGCCAGCGCCGCCTTCGATCCCGCGGCGGATCAGTACACCATTCACTCCGCCGGCTATAACATCTGGTACACCCGCGATGAATTCCGCTTCCTCTGGAAGAAGATGGCGGGCGATGTCTCGCTTGCCGCGGACGTCGCCTTTCCCGATCTCAAAGGATACGGCGACCGCAAAGCCGTCCTCATCATCCGCCAGAACCTCGATGACGATGCCAAGGAAGCCATGATCGGCGAGCACGGCACAGGCATGATCCACCTGGCGCAACGCCCGGACAAGGGGACCAGCATCAAGGACATGCAGTATCGATTTGGCGGCGGGCTCAACGGCGTGCTGGCCCGGCGCATCGGCATCGAGAAACACGGCGATTCGATTGCCATTTTCGTCAGCCTGCAGGACGAGCCGATGCACCAGTTCGGTCCTCCGATTACGCTGCACTTCGATGAGCCCTTTTACGTGGGCATCGGCTTCTGCTCCCATCTGCCCGCCACCGTCGACACCGCGGTGTTGTCCAACGTCCTGCTCGAAAACTCCGCCGGCAAGGTCCGCTAGGCTTGCCCGATCAACGCCCCAGTCCCGTTATCGAGAGACTCGCATGAAGATCACCGAAGTGCGTACGCGCGTCGTCCAGTGGGAAGGCAAGACCGTTCCTCTGCCTCCTCACTTCTGCACCAACCCCATGGACCTGGTCGCGTTTCGCGAGCCATCGATGGGCAACTTCGCCTTCCACGGCTGGGTGCTGGTCGAGATCTTTTCCGATTCCGGACTCGTCGGACTTGGAAATGCCGCCCTGTCGCCACTGGTGACCAAGACTCTCATCGATACCTACCTCAAGCCGATCCTCATCGGCGCCGACCCATGGGACACCGAGTATCTCTGGCAGCAGATGTATCGCCGCACCATGGCCTTCGGGCGCAAGGGCGTGGCGATGGTCGCGATCTCCGCGGTCGACATCGCGCTCTGGGATCTCATCGGCAAGGACGCGAAGCAGCCCGTGTTCCGGCTGCTCGGCGGACGCACGAAAGAGAAGATTCCCGTCTACGCCAGCCGTCTTTACGCGATGCCCATCCCGGCACTCGAGGCCGAAGCCCAGCGCTACAAGGACGAGGGCTACAAGGCGATGAAACTCCGCTTCGGATGGGGCCCGATCGACGGCGCCGAAGGCATGCAGAAGAACATCGAACTGGTTCGCACCGTGCGCGAGGTCGTGGGCGACGGAGTCGACCTGATGGCCGACGCCTATATGGGCTGGACTCTCGATTACGCCAAGCGCATGCTGCCGTTACTGGAACCGTTTCACCTCCGCTGGCTCGAAGAGCCGGTCATTCCCGATGACACGCGCGGCTACAAGGAACTGAAGAGCCATGGCCGCGTCCCCATCGCCGGCGGCGAGCACGAATTCACCATCTTCGGCTTTCGCGATCTGCTCGAGAACAATGCTCTCGATTACATCCAGTTCGACACCAATCGCGTCGGCGGCATCAGCCAGGCGCGCAAAATCTCCGCGCTCGCCGAGTCGTTCCAGGTGCCCGTCGTCCCCCACGCCGGCCAGATGCACAACTACCACGTCGTGATGGCCAGCCTCAATTCGCCCATCGCCGAGTTCTTCCCCAAGGTCGATGTCGAAGTCGGCAACGAACTCTTCTGGTACATCTTCGACGGCGAACCGGAACCGGTCGACGGATTCATCGATCTTGACGAATCGAAACCCGGTCTTGGGTTGACCGTGAACGAAGACTCACTGAAGCGATTCAAGGTCATCGGATAAGCCCCTCGTTTGCTGGCATACAGGTCACCTGGGAGACGGTCTCACAAGCCGCTATCATTGAATGCGAGTGCACTGTACGTCCATGGCACCAACGATCTTCATTTCGGCGGGCGAGGCGAGCGGCGAACAATACGGCGCCCTGCTGATCGAGGCCACTCGGGAAGCGCCTCGCCGCGAGAGGCCGGCGCGCAAATTTCGTCGGCATGGGCGGACCCCACATGGCGGCTGCCGGACTCGAGCGCGTGGTCCGCGCCGAAGACGTGGCGGTCATGGGGATTACCGAGGTCGTGCGCCATCTGCCGCGTATCTACCGCGAGTTTCGCAAGCTCAAGCAGTCGATTCGCGCGCGCCGTCCCGACGTTGCCATCCTTATCGATTTCCCCGACATTCACTTCAAGCTGGCGCGAAGAGCTGCACCGCCTTCAGGTCCCGGTCGATTTTCTTCGTGAGCCCCCAACTCTGGGCCTGGAAGAAGCACCGCATCAAGCTGGTCCGGAAGTACGTCGACCGGATGCTGGTGATCTTCCCGTTTGAAGAGCCTTTCTACCGGGAACGAGGTGTAACGGCGGAGTTCGTCGGGCATCCGCTGGCTGATCTTCCGCTGCCGTCGGTTTCCCGGGAAGAGTTCTTTTCAGAGAACGGCCTGGATCCGGCGAAGACCTGATCGGCCTGCTGCCGGGAAGCCGCGCCAAGGAGATCCGGGACAATTTGCCGGAACTGCTGAAAGCAGCGGTTTTGATGTACCACGACTACCACCTGGAGCAGGGGGAGCCCGAGCCGCAATTTGTGATCCCGCTGGCGCCGACACTGACGGCGGAACAAAGAGAGGCCGTGGCGCAGATGGTGGAACGGAAGGGGCAGGGCCTGACTTTCCGGCTGGTTGACGATGCCCGGGCCGCTCTTCTGCATGCCCGCGCGTCGGTGGTCGCCAGCGGCACGGCCACCGTCGAAGCGGCCCTCATCGGCAATCCATTCGTCGTGGTGTATCGCGTTTCGCCCATTACCTACGCCATCGCCAAACGTGTCGTCCGGTGCCGCACGTGGCCATGGCCAACCTGATCGCGGGCAAACGCGTCGTACCGGAGTTGATCCAGCGCGAGTTCACGGCATCGAATGTGGTCAACGAATTGCGAGATCTGCTACCCGACGGGCCCCAGCGACAGTCCATGATGCAGGAACTGGCGGCCATTCGGAGCCTTCTGTACTCCCAGACAAAGGGCGGCCAGAAGGCGGATGGGGGAGCCATCGGGCGGGTGGCCGATGTTGCGCTTGAACTGCTTGGAGCAGGGCTTTCGGCCGGGGTGGAAGAGCCTGTGCATTCGTGAACGGAACAGCCGGCTTTCCCCGGGAAACGGACCGGGGCAACAGGCAGTGCGCCGGTGGCTACAATGACTAAAGCAATCCCGGGACGAAGGAAATCAAGGGGCGAAGGCAATCCAGGCATGAGCGCAAATCCAGGCACAAGAGCAAACATGATGAAATTTGAAGTGAATCTTCGACGAATCACGACCGGTGCACTGGCCCTCTTCGCCTCCGTCCTCTTTCTGGCGGGAACCGCGGCGGCGCAGCGTGCGGAGCGGGCCGCGCTCAATATTACCGGCTACGTAATCGATGCGGAGCTGAACCCCGAGACCCACCACCTCGCCGCCAAGGCGGTGGTGACATTTACGGCTCCGGAAAACGCTGATTTGGTGAGCTTCGGCTTCCATCCCGCCCTGAAGCTCACCAAGGTCTCGGACGAGGCAGGCAAGCTCCTCACCGGCGAACGCTCCGCCGACGGAACCATCCGCGTGAGCCCCGCCGCTGCCTTCGTCAAGGGGCAGACCTATCGCTGGACCTTCCAATACGAAGGTGTGATCACCGGCAACGAGGATGGCCCGATCGAAGGACTGAAGCTGGCCGCCATCCAGGAGCCGATTACTTACCTGCTCTACGCCGCTCGCTGGTTCCCGACCACCGGGTTCATGACCGACCGCTTCACGGCGGAGATGCACATCCGCGTCCCGCAAGGGATGCGTGTCTTTGCCAGCGGTCAGCAGGGCGTCTCGCATCCGGCCAAGCTCGAAGGTGGCAAGCCCGGCGACCAGTTTGACTTCAACTGGACCCGGCCCGGCTTCCCCGGCACCATCATCGCCGGCCGATACGTGAACGCCGCCACCGCCGGCCCGGGCAACGTGAAGGTCTTCATGACCGTAGCCCACCAGCAGGCCGCCAATGAACTGGCACAAACGGCCACCAAGGAATACGACTTCTTTACTGACAGCTTCGGAGCGATCGAGTCGCCGCACCTCAATGTCGTCGAAATACCCGACGACACTCTCCCTGCGGTCTGGGCTCCGGAATTGGCGGGCATCATGGGCTCGCGCGCGGGCGACAAGTCCGGCATCCGCCTGCTGGCCAATACGATTGCCCACCAATGGTGGGGTTCCGAAGTCAGTCCGCGCACGCTCAACGATGCCTGGATCACCAACGGCATGGCCCGCTACGGCGAGTTGATGTTCGTCGAGGAGGAGAATGGCAAGAGCGCGCTGCGCGCAGGGCTGCAGGACGTCGAGGCGGGAGCGCTGGCCTACGATACCATTCCCCTTTCGAGCGCCAGCCACCTCAGCCCCTTCTCGCCCGAATTCCAGTCCATGACCCTGGAAAAGGGAGCCATGGTCTTCCACATGCTGCGCTGGGAGATCGGCGACAAGGCCTTTCTGGCGACGCTCAAGGGAACATTGAGCCAGTATGCCGACCAGAGCATCCGCTCCGCCGACTTTGTGAAAGGTGGCCGAATCGCAGAGCCAACAGCAGCTCACGCCGTTCTTCGCACAGTGGGTCGATGGCACAGGCGCGCCCCAGTTCACAAACAAATATGCCGTTTACCGTTTGGGAAATAACAAAGGCTTCCGGACAATCGGCGAAATCAACCAGGACCTCGATCTGTTCCGCATGCCCGTGGAACTGCAAGTGGAGACCGACGGCAAGACTGTCGATCAGAAGATCGATGTCGTCGGCATGGACTCGCAATACGTAGTCGACACGTTTGGGCGCCCGCGGCGGATCAGCATCGATCCCGGCAACTGGCTCCTCAAGGCCACGCCCGACCTGCAGGTGCGCATCGCCATTCTGAAGGGCCAGCAACTCGTCGCGCAGGGCGACCTGACCGGCGCGTTGGGCGAGTATCAGAAGGCTCTTGAGGCCAACTCGCAGAGCTCACTGGCCAACTATCGGATCGGCGAAGTGCTGTTTACGCAGCACAACTATCAGGCCGCGGTGAACGCATACCGCGACGCCCTGCGCGGCGACGATGATCCGCGCTGGACGGAGGTCTGGAGCCACATCCGGCTGGGCAACATCTTTGACATCACCGGCCAGCGCGATCGCGCGGTCAACGAGTATCGCCTCGCCATCCAAACCAACGACAACACCCAGGGCGCGGTCAACGAGGCGCGCCAGGACCTGCAGAAGCCGTACACCCGGCCCGCGGATCAGTAGCAATTCTGCGCCGAGGGCCGGGATAAGCGTTCAGAGGTCAAAAGTCGTCCACTGTCAACTCGTAGAGCGTGCCGCCGCTGTTGTTGTAGCCGGCGGGGCTGCCGTTGCCGCCGTAGATGGCTATTCCGATGAGCTTGTTCCCGTCCACCACCAGGCCTTCATCAGGGAACGCACCGTCGGAATTGGCTCCGGTGGTGGCATTCGTTGCACTGAAGGTGTGCAAGACCTCGAAGCGGCCGTCTTCCCGGACGCTGTAAATCACGCCGTTGCCGTTTGCACCCCCGGCCTCGGTGTTCGAGTACAGAGTCCCATCCGGCCCGAGAGCCAGCCGGCCGCCCGGGGCCGCGCCGTCCCAATTCTGGCCGGCCGAGTTCACGGCGCTGAATTCGTGCACAACCTCGACAGCCCCTGGGTTCGTGAGGGAATACCTGAACACGCCACCATTGCCATTTGTTCCGCCGCGGAAGGCCGCGCCATAAAAGACGCCGGGACTCGTCTCGACAAGCGGCTCGTAGCAGTCGGCGCCATCCGCGTTCTGGCCGCTCGCGTTGGTCTGGCTGAACGTGTACAGCACTTGAAAATTCTGCCCCCATGGCGCCATCCGGTACAAGATCCCTGAGGGTAAAGGCCCGGGGGGCAGTGAGGTAGCCGGCCACACCGCGCAGCCATAGAGGCATCCGTCCATCCCCTGAAGTAGCGACGCTGCGTGACCTTCGTCGGCGGTGAACTGATGGATAACCGTGAAGGTCCCCCTGCCATCGATCGTCCATGCGACCCCGCAGCCGTGCGTGAAGAGGCATGTATTGAGCCCGCCAGTCCGGGTTGTGCCGTAAATGTTGCCGTCATCGCCGGCGACTATCGAGCGCAGTGGATAGGCTCCGTCCTGGTTATGTCCGTTCGCATCCATGGCGCTGAACGTATGCAGCACCGTGAACTTGCCGGACATGGTGAATTTGAAGATCGTGCCGCTGCCATTCTGGCCGCCGAAAGAGGCCATGCCGTAAAACACATTGTTGGGGCCGCGCGTCACAGCCATGCCCGGAGTGGCTCCGTCCGCATTCTCTCCGTTCGCATCCAGCGCGCTGAAGGTATGCAGGACTGTGTACCGATGCGAGTCCGGGTCGTACCGGTAGATGACGCCATTGCCGTTCTGGCCTCCGACAGAGGTCATCCCGTAAACGGCGCCGGCCGGACCCACGGCCGGCAGGGTGTCCGGTTGAGACCCCCCAGCGCTCGTGAACGTATTCGCGGCTGGGGCTTCGAACTTATGGAGCGTCGTGAGTGTTTGTGCACAGGCGTGAGCAGTTGTGAAGAGGCTCACAACCACACAGACCGCGATTGACAGGCATGCGATTTGCTTGGTCATTTGGATGGCTCCCTTTGCTGGTGTTTGGTGATATGGGTCCCCGGCTGGAGCAGAAGAATGCCACTCGACACAGAACACCTGTGGCCGCGACACAAACGCATAGCGGTCCAGGAGAGTCTGGAGTACACTTGCGGCATTCTCCGTCCAGCGGGGTCCGCCGGACTGGGAGCCCACGCCTGGCGGAAGGTCGTGAAGCAGGGAACGGACCACGCGTGAGCTCAACAGCCGGCAACTCATGCGACTCTGGGTCAGAGCGCGCACATTCGTCTTGAAAAAGTCCTGAACTGTTTCTGAAGAAGTTGTGATGGCAGGTATGCTCGCAACCAAGCCCTCTGTTTTCAGATTCGCAGATGTGACGGTGCGCGAACGCGAGTTCGCGATCGTGAAAGCGGGACAGGTGCAGCAAGTGGAACCGAAGGCGTTCCGCGTGCTCCTTATCCTGATCCGGAATCCGAACAAGCTGATCACGAAAGAAGAACTGCTGAACTCGGTGTGGGAGGATACAGCGGTTACGGAGAATTCCCTCGCCCGCAACATTTCCCTGCTCCGGCGAGCATTGGGCGATGATCCGCATGAGCCCAGATTCATCGAGACGGTCTCCAGCATCGGCTACCGGTTCGTATGCCCGGTCGAGGCTTTCGAAGACCGCGAGGACAACGCGAATGAGCGTGACGGCTACGAGACCCTGAGCCCGAATGGCAGGGGCGGCGTGACCGCGACTGGTGATTCCGGGCCTGGTGCGACGAGTGGGAGAACTGTCGAATCAGAGCCGGTGGCGCTGGCGGCGCCGCCAGTCGCTGTTTCCCCAACGCCGCGACTCCAGATGCGGCAACGGAACTGGCTGCTCGTCGGGGCAGCGGTCGCCACCCTGGTCCTGGCTAGTGGGGTCTGGTACCTGCATCGCCCGCTGCCGCCGCCCCGTATCATCGCGTACAGGCAGATTACGCACGATGGCCGCGACAAATGGCCTGTTGGAACGGATGGCAGCAGGCTTTACTTCTCCTGGGAACCTGCTCCCGTCGGTCAGGTGGATCTATTGGGCGGCGAGTCCGTACCTGTTCCGGTTGCAATTGCGAATATTGCTTTTGTTGAAGACGTTTCTCCCGATGGGGCCAATCTGCTCGTCTCTTCGAACGAGCAAGGGGTGATCGATGACCGCCCGCAATGGAATGCCCGCGTGCTCGGGGGCTCGATTCGCCGAATGCCCAACGCGGCATCGGCAGCCTTTTCACCGGATGGAAACACGGTGGCCTACTCCACGCATGAAGGCGACATCTGGCTCGTTCAGAGCGATGGGTCAGGCGCTCGCAAACTGGCCTCCGTGGGAGGCGTAGCCTGGAGACTCACCTGGTCGCCGGACGGAAGCGCCATCCGGTTCACAAGAGACAATCGGCTCTGGCAGATATCATCGAACGGATCGAATCTGCGCCCGTTGCTCCCCGGCTGGCGCGGATCGCAAAACCAATGCTGTGGCCGCTGGACTCCAGACGGGAGATTCTTCCTCTTCCTTTCCGGATTCTCAGAACAACCGAATCCGGCCTCGGAAAAAGACCGGCAGATTTGGGCTCTCGACGAGCGGCGCAGCCTCTTCCGCCGCCAGCCTCAACCGGTTCAGCTCACAACTGGTCCAATCAAATGGGACTGGCTGGTTCCTGGCAAGGACGGAAAGACGATCTTCGCGGAGGACATTATTCATCGCGGCGAGCTTTCCCGCTTCGATGCGCGGACCAGGCGGTTCGAGCCCTTTCTCGGGGGCATCTCGGCCGGGTACGTCTCCTTCTCCAGGGAAGGCAGGTACATTGCCTATGTCTCGTACCCCGAAGGAATCCTATGGAAGGCGAATCGGGATGGGACCAACCCCGTTCAGCTCACCGACCCGCCGCTCCAGGCTTTCTACCCCCGCTGGTCGCCGGACGGTTCACAGATCGCCTTTACAGGCTGGCCTGATCAGGGCAATGCCATGGTCTATGTCGTGTCCGCGGAGGGCGGCAGCCCGCGAAGGCTGCTTCCGCAAGACAATCGATCGGAAGGCGACCCCAATTGGTCGGCTGACGGACGCAAGATCGTGTTTTGTTCCGCCCCAGCGCCCGGTCTCGGGGCCAAAAGCGAACTGCGCATTCTAGACCTGGAAAGCCACCAAGCGACAACCGTGGCCGGATCCGATGGCATATGCTCACCGCGCTGGTCGCCGGACGGCCGGTTTATCGCGGCGTTGTCCAGTAACGGGCTCGGCCTGAAAGTCTTCGACACAGAGTCCCAGCAGTGGTTGACGCTATGGGACAGGCAGTTTATCGGGTATCCCGCGTGGTCGAAGGACAGCCGGTGGATTTACTTTGTCTTGAACAGCGACGATACGGCCGTGTTGCGCATCCCGGTCTCGGGGGCAAGGCAGAGCGCATCGCCGATCTGAAGGATTTTCCCTGCACCGCCTGGTGGTGCTGGATGGGCCTCGATCCGGACGACGCCCCGATGATGGTCCGCGACGTCGGCACCAACGACATCTACGCCCTCACCCTGGACCAGAAGTGAGACGTGGAAAGGCCCGGCCCCGCACTCAATTTGTTCTCCCAGTCCTGCGGGCTCTGATCGCCGCTCCGATCGCCCTGGTATCTTCGATTCTGATCCGTAGGGAACGGCACAAAGCAAAACGGCCAGCTCCTCAGCCTGGCCGTTTGCTTGATACCCGCGATGGTTGGTGTTTTTTGCCGTTAAGGGCGGCCCCGGGAGATGACTTCAAGCGCCACAGGAGCAATCCCAGCCTCGGGCATCGCCAATTTTTCCGCGGCGCCATAGGAGAGGTCGGTGATGCGCCTCTTAGCCCGAAGTTCCTCTAAGTTAGAGGCGATAAGGTGCATGTATTCAGCGAAGTAATGGGAAAGAGCGAAGCCTGTTCTGGGTACAACTATAAGGCTGGGGCAAGGCCAAGTAATTCAAAGGCGCGGCGCTGCAGCGGCGTTGGAGTAGCAATCATTTGCAGGGTGCGGCCTGCAGCGGTGACTTTGTTGAGAGTCAGGGTAGCTAAGTCCTGAAGCAGTGAGGGGAAGCTATGGACCGCAAGTCCGTCGGTGGTGCGATGGCTTTTGTATCTTTTCCATCGCCGCTGGCGAGCGCTGCGCTGGGGCCACGACTGAGGAGCGCAATGCCTCCCCGGCTTGGGGCTCTTCATCGATAAATAACAAGGGAGTCAGAGCCTGTTT
This sequence comes from uncultured Acidobacteriota bacterium, assembly GCA_963798315.1. GTDB lineage: Bacteria > Acidobacteriota > Terriglobia > Terriglobales > Acidobacteriaceae > Telmatobacter. Next base: position 92,621 of record CAWCTA010000008.1, read on the forward strand.
CATGTGCCACTCCACATAAGCCGCCAACATGCATAACAGGACGTGAGCCCGAACGCGGTCGGCCAGGTGATGATGAATCGGCCGCACCTTCAAATCCACGTTCTTCAGGCTGCGAAATGCGCGCTCCACTACCGACAGACGCTTATAGTCCCGCACCGTTTGTTCTGCCGAGAGCACCTTGGGTGCAACGCTTGTGCGCAGCACATAGATCCCATCCAGTGCAGTTTCTGCGGCAATGCTGGCTAAGTTGCGCTCATAGGTAAAGCTGGTCTCGGTAACCGTGAACTGAAAGTGTTTGCTCATTTTGTATCGTCCCAGAGACTTGCCGATGGCGATGCCGATCTTTTCCTTGCCTCGCAAGGGGCGGTTCTTCCGCCTGGTAGCGACCACGATCTGCTCCAACCGCTTTTCCGTAGCGGCCAGCAACTCCAGCCGCTTACGGGAGCGTTCCTCTGCCAGCAGAGGGTTACGACAGGCAATCAACCGTTCCCCGGCATAGTCCGGATGAGAGATCTCGGCTAAGTCCTGGCGGTCAAACAAGGACAACTGCAGGAATCCGGAATCCACCAGAGCGCGAATCTGCACGCTGCGCAAAGCCGTGATCCAATCCAGACCTGCGCTGCGCAAATCCTGTTCGATGCGGGCGCTAGTCAGCATGCCGCGATCGCCGACCAGAATGACCCGGTCCAGACCAAATCGAGCGCGCAACTTCTCCACCTGTGCCGCAACGGTCTTGGGGTCTCCCGTGTGGCCTTCGAATACTTCTACGGCCACCGGCCGTCCGGCCTGATCGGTCAACAGGCCAAAGACGATCTGCAGGTTGCCAGGACGCTCATCGCGGGAATGACCATAATGAGCTATAGGACAATGTCGGCCTTCAAAATAAGTCGAAGTTAAATCGTAGAGCACCAGACAGCCGTGTTCGAGATGACGCTTGGCCAAGTGTTTTTCGATCTGCTCCTGGCGCTCCAGCAGCCAGTCCATGGCTCGATAGAGTTCGTCTTCACTGACTGTGTCCAGCCCCAGGCAGGCCCCCAAACTGCTGGAGGCGGTCTCGGCTTCCAGTCCCCGCACCGTAGCCAGCTTGGAGGCCGGCTCCAGGATCCGTGCCACGATCATGGCCACCACCAGATCGCGCTCCCGGCATGGCTCTCGATGGAGGATGTGCTCCAGCCCCAGACGGCGCAGCGTACCCAGCGCCGCCGCAACGTGGCCATGAGGCAGGGAGCGGGTGATGGTGAAGGCCTGGTTGAGGGGAACCAGAGACTCGCCCTTGAGCAACAATCTCAGGCTGGATACCTGCTCCTCGGGCCAGTCGGAAAGGTTGGCTAGGGTGACCTTGCGGATCTTGCTGCCTTCGCGAATAGCCTGACGCAGCAGAACCGCGGGCGGGGAGCTCCGGTTCGGGACGACGTCGATATACATGGCTTAATATATGCAACATAATAGTTGCAATGTCAAGTTATATATTCATATTACATGGGTACATTGTCACCTAATCAACAACCACGCACTTAGCCCATGTCCTTCATTCATGGCTACCTGTTTCAATTCTTAGGCCGTTTCATGGCTGGAACTTCGGCCTAGCCGAAGGCTAGATCAAGGCTAGATCTGTGACACGTGGTTCGGCTCGGCTACCACGGGACCGTCAGTGGTCCGTTGAACGCTTGCGATGGCCGAGCGGAGGGCTTCTCTGAGGGCCACATCTCGCGGGTCCCCTTCTAAGTGCGTCCCCATCTGGTTGGTTACATAGGCATAGCCGACTCCATTGGCAGGATCGGCGAAGCCAAAAGCGCCGCCCGCTCCCGGAGCGCCAAACGAACTCGGGCTTCCGAACGGGGCCACCCCGATACTCATCGACGAAAAGCGTTGATTTCCATTGCGGCATCAGGAGGTTTTTCCGAGTTGCGGTC
>CAWCTA010000009.1:0-24842 GCA_963798315.1 uncultured Acidobacteriota bacterium
AAGTGAGATTTTGAAGGAGAGTGTAAGTGCCTGAATCTAATGGTGGACGCGGAAGGAATCGAACCTTCAACCTGTCGGTTAAGAGCCGAATGCTCTGCCAGTTGAGCTACGCGTCCATAGTTGAAGCCGTGCGGAGGTACTCCTGGCACGATGAGACAGCAGAGCCCGAACCGCTCCCACCTTGACGAGAATCGCATGCGTGATGAGCCGTTTCCAAGGCGTCACCGGCGGGGGGATTTCCGACACGTCGGATCCTCGCGCGCATGCACAAAACGGGAACCATCCACCGGGGCACTCAAGCAGTTGCGGGTTGAGGATTTCGATCAGAAAGTGAAGGCGAAGCCGCCGCTCACACTGCGCTGGTCCTGGGCAAACATCAGCACCGAGCCGTCGGTGAGCACGAATGGCCGGAAGCCCTGCGCAAGCAGATTGTGGATGTCCACCATGACATCGACACTCCTGCCTCCCTCGCGCCGGCAGTTGACGGGCTGGCGAAGATGAAGATTGAAGAAAGGCTCAGCCGCATCGCCGGCAAACGGAGCCACCCGTGTTACGGTCTCTTCAGGCTGCCAGCGATAACTCGCGCGCCAGCGGGTCCCGGTGCCGTCGAGCGTCCCGGAAAGAGAGATGGAGTACATGGTTGCGCGGCGGGGACGGGCCGCGGCGAGTATGGCATTGAAGGGCATTGCGCGCCGCGCTGCCGGCATCACCAGGGCGTCGCCATTGGCAAAGCTGACGCGAATCTCGCTGTCGGCGGGAAGCCGATGATCCACCGTGGCCATGACTCCGGCGGTGAAGAAGTTGGGGCCGGAGGCGCGGATCAGGTGAGCGGAGCTGTCGATGAGGGCGTCTCCGCCAAACTGTGTCTCGCTGTCCGGGGCCATCCGCGTCATGGCTTCGAGCACAGGATGGTCCATGCGGTCGGCATAGACCAGAAATGCAACCCCGGAGACGTTCGTCTTGCGCTCCCAGCCCATCTCCTGGTGCACTCCGCGTTCCAGGACCAACCGGCCGTTCTGGACAGAAACTGCGGGCAGCCATCCCGCCGATTCGGATTCACCGTCCACGCGAGTGCCGGGCACGATGGTGGTCATTCGGTATTGAACTGTCGAATTGCCGTTGCGCCAGCCCGCAGTTACGTAAGGCAGGGCGGCCACTACCGTGTTGGGAGACTTCGCGGCAAAGCGCGCGACCAATTGCTCGGAGCCGACTTCTCCCTCGAATTCGTCGCCCAGGTGGAGCGTTTCCGAGGTACGCACCGCCGCTTCATCCAGCCCTTGCGCGCCCGCGCCCTCCACTTCGGGATGAATGGCCACAGCGGCCACAGTCTGCACTGAACCTGCGAACCCAAGTTCCTGGCGGAAGCCCAGCATGGACTCCATCCCCGCATCCGAACCGGGCTCAAAGTCGACGCGGGCCAGCAACTCGCGGCTGTTCGAGGGCGTGTTCTCCATCTCCGCCGTGATCCGCTCGCCGTTTTCCCCGAAAGCGCCCTGCTGACCCGTAGCCATCAAGCGAGCCTTGAGCTTGGGAGCAGCGCCAGCCTTTTCAGAAACCACCACCAGGGGTCCGTCCTCGAGCCAGCGCAGCAATGGACGGTTGGCCGCTGAACGCAGCGTCCACTTCCAGTCGTCCTTCTGTGCGTCGACCGCGCGCGGCTCGGCCGGGAGCCACTGCATCACTTCATAGAGGGTGTTGAGCGTCAGGTTGACAACCGTGTTGGAGCGGACCCGGACGTTTTCACGCAAGGAAGGCAGAAAGGCAGTGCCCATCGCCTTGACGGCATACTTTCCGGGAAGAACGGTCACGAAGGAGAATCGGCCTTTGGCCGAGGTGTATGCGGTTGCGACCACCGACATGTCGGGACGCAGCAGTTGAACGACTGCCCCGATCTGCGGTACGCCCGAGGAGTCCGAAACCATTCCGTTGATTGAGAGCGGGCCAGCCCAAACGGCCGCAGTACTCCCCAGGCCGGTCAGGACTGCAAACAACGCGAGATGGAGCCTGCGCATAATCACTAATATTGGTGATCCGGCGGCATCCCTGGCGAAATCCGTTCAAAGAGTCCCGCCCGGTTTCCCCGATCTGATGCCTGGTAACCCTGGTGCACGGGACGATGCATACTATTCCACGACAAAAGGTGCCGATTGCGCAATCTCTTGTTTTGAGATTGTGTCATTTATTTTAATCGTCACCCTGTACTTGCCGGGCTGCAGGCCCGCCATGGGGAGCGACTTTTCCACGGTCAACTGATCGCTGTGTGCTCCCAAGTCCTTTGAATCCAATTGCTTTTCGAATACTACAGTGTTGTTGGAGCTGTCGATAATCTGGTAAGTAACGGTGGCCAGATTACTTTTGCTGGCCTCGTCGATGCCGAGATTGTAGACCTGCATCCAGAAATTCAGGTCCTGGCTCCGTTTGTAATTGACCGGCGTGGCCGGGTTGGGAGTCACCCGCGGGCAAATCTTGGTATTGCCGATCACGCAGTTGCCGGCGCCGATCGAGTGCGAATCCACCGGACTCATCTGGTCCGCCAGGATCAGCGATGACGTGGCAAGCTTCTCATCGTGATACGTGGGCACATCGATGCCGCGGCCGTAGATGCCGATATGGTCGGGGTTATTTACATCCTTGATAGCAATGTCCAGGCGATAGAGGCCGGGCAGGAGCGGGACCGCCTTCCAGTAGATTGACTTGCGATCCAGGCTTTTCTCCAATAATTCGGCCGGCTGCTCTACTTCCACGGTGTCTTCAAAGGTCTGCACCGTCTTGTGGGTCAGGGTCGTTATCTTGCCCAGAATATTGACCACGCCCCGGGCCACCCCGTCTTTGGTCAAAAAAGTGACGTCGCGATTCTTGATCTGGATGGTGATCGGCACCAGCACGGTGTTTTCCGTCACTTTGATAAAGTCGGTCCGCACATCGAACGGGAAGATAGGGCCGTTCAGGATCGTGTGTTCGGAAATGGCGTTGTCGAGGTCCTTGAATTTGATCGGAGGGGGAGCAAAAACCTTGGCGGCCAGTTCAATGCGGTCAAACTGCTTGGATTGCTGCCCCTGGCCCAGGGGTCCTGTGCCCAGATTTTCGAATCCGCCCTTGAATCGGTCGGCCTTCTTGGCCTGGCCCATCTGTTCCCACTGGGTTAATCCCATACCGGGCACATGCTGCAATGCGTCTTTTTCGCCGCGGTCGATCGTGAAGTGATAGTCGCCGCACTGGCAGGTATCGACAAACTCGAGGTCGAGGTTGTCGCCGACGCCCTCGAGATAGCGGTAATGCCATGTTTCAAACGGAAATGTGGAGGTTTCACCGCCGCCCTCGTCCATGGGTCGCTGGTACGACCCGCCGGAGGGATGGGCATCGATGGAGTCCGGTTTCCCGAAGGCGATATAGATATGGCCGCGATCCGTCTTCCAGCCCGGCTTGCCGGCCGCAAAGTGCTCATTCGCATAGGCAATACGCCGGTAGTGCTCCTCGCGGAAGTCGTTTTCGGGAGAATCGGGATTGGGATTTCGGCGCAGCCAGAACTGCTCGATGAAGGCATCCCGCTCCTCATCGTTGCTGAGGTTCTTGAATGCCTTCCGTTCCTCATCGGAAATAATGTAGGTCACGTCCTGGTCCAGCCAGGTCTTGTACGCGCCCTTTAATTCCTGCCGTACCGCTTTCTGGGCTTTACGTGTGTCTTCATCACTCCGAGGTCTCTTCAGCGGGTCCTGATCCTGCCCCTGGGAGTTGACTGGCGGGGCGGGGCTGACAGACTGCTGCCCATGGAGCCCGGCTGCTTGAAAGAAAGAGAGGCCGCAACCCAGTGCGACGAGGAGAAACGGTGGGCGGTTGAACTTCATTGCCGTGAACAACTCCTGGATGCCTTATTCTACGGGTCCGGAACATCGTCGGGCAAGACGCCGAGGGTGGTTGGGCTTGTGCTTTAGACGGCCGACCGGGCTGAACGTCATCCTCGGCGCCCCAATAATTTAATGCGAGACGTGATGTTTTGAGACCCGGCACGCCCTACAATCGTCCTTAGAACTAGCGCAAATATCCGACTCATCCACCTCAGCCGTCGAATAAGCGGAACTTGTGTTCAACAGGCGAAGGATTCGGGCTGAGACGGAGAAGCCGGGCGGCTGGGACTGCCCGGATCTGGAGCCCCGGGTTTGACTCACTCGATCTGACCGGTGAAATCCGGAAGGCCAGCCGTTGGGCACGGTTCGCTCCGGCGGGGTTTCCCAATTGGCTTGCGGATCGGAAGGCCGATCTTCTGCCCGTCCGCAGCGCCAAGCGGAGGGGTAGGGTCGTACGCGGCCTGGGGAGGCCGAACGTTGGCGGAGCGCCATCGGAACTATCGCAGGGGCGATTACGTAAACTTGAAATTGGGAGACCTGGGAGCAAGCACTGCACATGAAAAAGATTCTTCTCATCGTTTTAGGCGTTCTCGTGGTTGCCGGGCTCGTCAGCTTCTATGTAGTCAAGCAGCAGTCCGGTTATACCAAGGTCCTGACTGCTAAGCTTGTCCGTCAGGACCTGGCCACGATCGTCAGCGGCACCGGGCAGATCAGGCCCAAGACCTTCGTGAATGTGGGCGCTACTTCATTCGGGCGGATCACTCACCTCTACGTGAAGGAGGGAGATCACGTAAAGAGGGGCCAGGTGATTGCGACCGTGGAGAGCGTCCAGCCGGAAGCCAACGTCGAAGCTCAGAAGGCACAGATTGAGTCCGCCAAAACCGACGTGATGTCGTATGTTGCGGCGGAAAAGACCGCGGAAGCCAACCTGGCCCATGCCAAGGCGGACCTCGAACAGAAGCGGTTGGATTGGGACCGCGCCCAGTCGCTGTTCAAGGCCGGAATCATGGCCAAGCAGGATTTCGACGCCAAGCAGGCGGCCTTCGCTACCGACGAGGCCTCCGTGGCGCAGGCCGAGGCCCAGTTGGCCCAGTCCAGGGCGCAGACCAATTCCGCCCGCGGCAAGGTGAATAATGCCAATGCCACGCTGCGCTTTAACGAGGACGCGCTCAGCAAGACGGTATCCGTGGCTCCCTTCGACGGCCTGGTGACCAACCTGCCTGTGCGCGAGGGTGAAACCGTCGTGGTCGGCATCCAGAACGCAGAAGGCTCCACCCTGATGACCATTGCGGATATGGCCGTGGTTACAGCCGAGGTCAAGGTCGACGAGACCGACATCGTAAATGTCAGGATCGGCCAGCCGGCTGACGTGACCATCGACGCCATCCCCGGGAAGGTCTACAAGGGCCACGTGACCCTGGTGGGCGACCAGGCACTGTTGCGGTCCAGCGGCGTCGCAACCTCGCAGTCGACATCGGGCACCGAAGAGGCCAAGGACTTCAAGGTGGTGGTGACCCTCGATCAGCCATCCGACGAGCTGCGTCCCGGACTTTCGACGACCGCCAAAATCACCACCGCGCACAAGAACAGTGTGGTTTCCCTGCCCATCCAGGCACTCACCATGCACGCGCCGGAAGCGCCGGGTGGTTCGTCAGGTAAAGTGGAAGCGGCTTCAGCGCCCACCCCCGGCGCCAAGCCGGCTCCGGAACAGCAGGGAGTTTTTGTCATCGACAAGGACGCTCATGGCAAGCTACGGGCAAAGTTCGTGCAGGTGACCACCGGGATTACCGGCGCAACCGATATCGAGGTACTGTCCGGGCTGAATGAAGGAACCGAGGTCGTGACCGGTCCGTATAAAACCTTGCGGGGTCTCAAGGACGGCTCTTTAATCAAACGCGACACCGCAAAGCCGCCCACTCCAACCCCGGGTAATTCGTAGTCCATCGAAAAAAGCAAGTGCCTGATGCAAATAAAACGCCTTGCCGGAAGTCGAATTGTGTAGAAGCGTGCAAGCACCGCGCCGTAGGAACGATGCGCGGCAGTCGCGTACCGACAGACCGGGAAGCAGAATGCAGAGGAACTTATGGGTATGGCCCTGGACAGCATCATCAGTGAAGATGTAGCGCTACCCGAGGCGGCGCCAAGCGGCGACGTAATTGTTGTCGAAGATCTGTGGCGTACTTACGACATGGGCTCGGAGCAGCAGGTCCAGGCGCTCCGCGGCGTCAACCTGCGCATCAAGCACAACGAATATGTAGCCATCATGGGCCCCTCGGGCTCCGGCAAGTCCACGTTGATGAATCTGATCGGCTGCCTGGACACGCCTTCCAAGGGCAAATACTGGCTCAACGGTCAGTTGGTCAGCGAACTGGACGACGACCAGTTGGCGCGTATCCGCAATAAGGAAATCGGATTCGTTTTCCAGACCTTCAACCTGCTCGCGCGCGCCACTTCTCTGCACAACGTGGAACTGCCCCTCATCTATAACGGCACCCCCGCCGCGGCCCGGATCGAACGCGCCAAGGAATCTCTGACCAACGTAGGTTTGGGAGACCGCATGAATCACAAGCCCAACGAACTCTCCGGCGGTCAGCGCCAGCGTGTCGCCATCGCCCGGGCGTTGGTGAACCGGCCCTCCATCATCCTCGCCGATGAGCCCACCGGTAATCTGGACTCGAAGACCGGCATTGAGATCATGGCCCTGTTCGATACTTTGCATGCCAAAGGCAACACCATTGTGCTGGTCACGCATGAGCCGGATATTGCCGATTATGCCCATCGCGTGGTGCACATCAAGGACGGCCAGATCTTCTCCGACGAGCCGTCAAAACGCTTCCGCCGTTGAAGCTGATCTTCCTTTGATCCTGAAATTCCCGACCGGAGAGGTTACCCGCCTCTCCGGTTCATGTTTTATGCGCCCTCGCCGATGAATACCCTGTGTTGGCCGCTCGGATTCCGGCCAGAAAAGCGGGGGCAATTGAGAACGATGCAGAGCACCGGACAATTCCAGTCCCAGGTCCAATCGCCAATCCTATCGCCCCACCCCGGATCGGGTATGAGAGTCGTGGGGATGGAGCCCTTCTTTGCGTCACAGGTGGCAGGAGTCAGTTCCGCCTGGCGCAAACTTCTGCTGCAGGCGGAAATGGCAGCTCCCCACGTACAGGTCGCTTCCATCGAGGGGGAGAGCGGGGTTGGCAAGCAAACGTTGGCGCGCTATCTCTTTGGCTGCTGTCCGTTGTCGTCTTCGTCCGGCTTCAAGCGCCGCGATGCCCGGGAATGGCTGTTGGCGGAAGCCGACCCCGCCAGCATCACCGGCTTCACCTACCTCGACCGGGTCGACCTTCTCGCCCCCCCCGGCCAGAGTCTTCTCCTGGGCATACTGAAAACCATTCAGGATCGCTCGTCCGCCCCAGTCATGCTGGTCGCCTCGTCCCAAAGCTCATTGCGCCAGTTGGCAGGGCAGGGTCAAATGTTGCCTGACCTCGCGTTTCGTCTCACCGCGGTGCGGTTCGCCATCCCTCCCCTCCGCATGCGCCGAGAAGACATCGCCCCTATCGCGCAGGCCCTCCTCGACCAGATCTGCACCCGCTACCAGCACCGCCCCATGGCCTTGAGTTCCTCCGCGCTGGGGCGCCTGCTTCTGCACGCCTGGCCGGGAAATGTCCGCGAAATGGCCAGCGTGCTCGAAGGAGCCTTGCTCGAGGCGGTCAATGACGTGATCCGTCCCGAGGATCTCCCCCTCCAGTCGGAGAGGGACGCGCCTCCCGCGGCCCCGCCGGCCATGCGCCCTACCGGCCTGACGCTCGATGACGTGATTCATCGTCATGTGCAATATGTTCTCGACTTAAACCATGGCAACAAGCTGCGCACGGCGCGGCAACTCCGGATCAGCCGCTCGACTCTCTATCGCATCCTCGGCAACGAAGTCATCCTTACCCACTGAAAGATCATTGAACCTTCACCCCGGGCGCGTGTACCCTCAGCACACGCGCCCGGCGGCTTGTTGAGCCCTGTCAAGGTCTCTTGGTGCGATCTCCCTGAAGGATGCTCACCTTTGCGCAAGATTCAATGCTCTTCCCTGGCGGCCGCTCTCCTGCTCATGGTTCCCTCTGCTCGGCCGCAGACTGCCGCCCTCGCGCCGGTTGAAGATCGCCGTAAGGCCATGAACGCGGTCTTCCACGATTCCTGGGAAGACAACCTGGAACACTCCCCGGAATTCGCATCCATCCTTGGCGACAAGCGCTGGAACGACAAAATCTCGGATCGTTCCGTAAAAGCCTTCAATGAAGGCCTGGCCCGCAATCAAGCCTTCATGCTCCGCGTGGCGGCCATCGATCCGACCGGTCTTACGGATCAGGAGAAGATCAGCCAGAAGCTATTCATCCGCGGTATCGAAGAGGACGAAGAGGCGGCAGAGTTCAAGGAATGGGAGATGCCGGTCAACCAGATGGGCGGCATCTACTCCGACTTCCCACAGCTCGTCGAGCTACTGAACTTCACCGAGGTGAAGGATTACGACGATTGGATCGCAAGGCTGCGCGCCATTCCCCACGCGTTCGACCAGGTCACCACCAACATGTCCATTGGCATGGACGACCATCGTGTGCCTCCGAAGTTGCTTCTGGAAAAAGCCCTTGAGCAGGTCAAGCAGCTGGCCAACCAGAAGCCGGAAGACTCTCCTTTGGCCATGCCGCTCAAAAAGTTTCCGGCCTCGATTCCCGCCTCCGAGCAGGAACGCATTAAGGTGGAAACGCTCTCGGTCATCGGCAAGCAGGTGCTGCCGGCCTACCAGCATTTCGCCCATTTCATGGAGGTGAGCTACATCCCGGCGGGTAGCGCCGAGCCCGGAATCTCCGCTCTGTCGGACGGCGCAAAATACTACCAGTTCCTCATCCGTCGCACCACGACAACTGACCTGACTGCGGACCAGATTCACCAGATCGGCCTCGACGAGGTCAGGCGCAATGAGGCTGACGAGCTGGCGATTGCGCAGAAGCTCGGCTTCAAGGACCTGGCTGCCCTGCGCGCGAGCCTCAAGAGCAATCCCAAGCTGCATCCTGCCTCGGGCGAGGCCCTCCTGAATGCCTATCGCGGCTATCTGACCCCCATGCAGGCAAAGCTGCCCACTCTGTTCGGACGCCTTCCCAAAGCCGCGTTTGAAGTGGCCGCGGTGCCGGACTATCTGGAGAAGACATCGGCCTCTGCATATTACGAAATGGGCGCGCCTGACGGCAGCCGTCCGGGACGGCTTCGCATTAATACCTGGAACGCTCGGGATCGAAATCTATTTGAAGTGGAATCCACCGCATACCACGAGGGTATTCCGGGCCACCACATGCAGGACTCCATCTCCCAGGAGCAGACGGGCGTGCCTGAATTCCGGAAGTATGAGTTTTACACCGCATTCGGGGAGGGGTGGGCGCTCTACGCCGAGCGGCTGGGAAAGGATATCGGACTCTACCAGGATCCATACTCCGATTACGGACGTTTGGAGGGAGATCAGGAGCGGGCAATCCGGCTGGTGGTCGACACGGGGGTGCATGCAAAGCATTGGACCCGCCAGCAGATGGTGGACTTTTTCCACGATCACTCGTCAATCGCGGAAACCGAAGTCCAATCCGAGGTGGACCGTTACATCGCGCGGCCCAGCCAGGCCCTGGCTTACAAGATCGGGCAGTTGAAAATCCTCGAGCTGCGCGACCGCGCGAAAAAGGCGCTGGGCGACAAGTTCGACGTTCGCGCTTTTCACGACCAGGTGATCGACTCGGGCGCCTTGCCGCTGGACGTGCTGGACGAGCGCATTAATGCGTGGATCGCCAGCCAGAGAGCTGGAGGTTCAGCCGCTTATTAGCCGACGACGACCCTGGGCCCATCGTCCCTACTGCCTTGCTCGTAAAAAGCCTGGGCAAGCACCGTTTGCGGTGCGAGTATCCTGTAAACAGCACCACGACTTTCATCCAAGACAAGGAAAAAAATGGCGGAGATCGCTGTCGAGGCTAACCAGACACCCGCGCAGTTGCCCCACGTCCATGTCGCCGTGCTCGGGGCCGGCAAGATGGGCGGAATACTCCTGCAGGCCTTTCTCAAGCAGAACCTGTTTGCCGCCGACCAGATTCACGCCACGGTTGCGCACGCCGAACGGGCTCTGGCCCTGAGTTCGCAATGGGGCGTGGACGTGAGCACGGACAACCTGGAGGCCGCAAAACAGGCTGATCTGATCCTGCTCGGGGTCAAGCCCTTCCAGGTGCCCGACCTGGTCGCTGAAATCAAGCCCGCGCTGAACCCGTCGAAGACGATCGTCTCCTTCGCGGCCTCGGTCAAGACGCGCTCCATTGAAGAGGCAGCGGGGATGGAAATCGCCGTGATCCGCGCCATGCCCAATACCCCTTCAGCGCTGGGCGCGGGTGCCGCCGGCCTGTGCCGCGGCCGATTCGTAAGCAGCGCGCAGATGGAGCTGGCGCAGCGCATCTTCGAGACCGTCGGCCGCACGGTAGTCGTTGACGAAAAGCACATGGACGCTGTCACCGGGCTTTCGGCATCGGGACCGGCTTACATCTACATCATCATTGAGGCGCTCGCCGAAGCCGGTGTCAAAGTGGGGTTACCCCGCGAGACTGCGACGCAATTGGCTGCGCAAACCACCTTCGGCGCCGCCAAGATGGTGCTCGAGACCGGCTATCATCCGGCGCTGCTCAAGGACGCCGTGACCACGCCCGCGGGCTGCACCATTGACGGTATTCTCGAGCTGGAAGAAGGCGGCCTCCGTGTGACGCTGATCAAGGCCGTGATGCGCGCCACCGAGCGAGCCAAGCAACTGGCGGCGGGATGATGTTCGTGCTCTCCCAGGTCTAAGGAGCCTCTGAACAGTGACTGTATTGAAGGGTACGGGCTTCAGCCCGTACATGTCGCCGATCAACGCGAAGTGGGCTTTAGCCCCTGAGGGAATGCCGGCGTCGCTTCGGACACTTGTTCACAGATTCTCTAAGTGGCGGGACCTGGGCCGCCGCCACTGACTTACCGAATGTGAACCCCTGGCTCGCTCCTTTGTCCATCCAACGCCCAATCTGGCTGCCCTCCTACATCCCCGAATTGCAGGGGCTGCGCGGCCTCGCCGTTCTGGCTGTTGTGATCTACCACTGCCATCCCCGCCTCGAAGGCACGCCCTTTTACTACGCCTCCCTATGGGGCTGGGCGGGCGTCAACCTGTTCTTCGTCCTTTCGGGATTCCTGATTACCTCGATCCTGCTCGAAGCCCGCACCAAACCGCATTACTTCCGCAATTTCTATGGCCGAAGGGCGCTGCGGATCTGGCCGGTCTACGTGTTGGTCCTCGTGGTGTGCTATCTGAACGCGCCGTGGTTCGTCGGGCCGCCTGTTCTCGAGGCCTTCAGGACTGCGCCCTGGTGGGCTTATCTCCTGTTTCTGCAGAATCTCTTTCACCTCACTCTGCCGCCCCCCATCGGCCCAACGTGGTCGCTGGCGATTGAAGAACAGTATTACCTTCTCTGGGCGCCCATCGTTCGCCTCCTGCGGCGGCCGACTTGGCTGGCCACATTGCTCGCGGCCGCGCTGCTGTCCGCGCCGTTGTTCCGCATGAGCCACTTTGCGTGGATCACTCCCACGCACACGTTCACGCACATCGACGGAATCGCAATGGGCAGCCTGCTGGCGCTCGGACTATACGCGCTGCCCGTGAGGCGCCGCGTGTGGCTTGGCATCGGCCTGGCAGGCATCATTGTTGGATTCGTTGCGGCTGGAACCATCGCCGGAGGAACCGCGTTTCTCGATTCGGCCCTCGCCACTGGCTTCGGCGGCGCGGTCCTCGCGTCCATCGCGTCTACCGGCTCTCGCAATCCGATCAACGCAATGCTCCGGCGCGGTCTGCTGGCTTTTTACGGCCGAATCAGCTACGGAATGTACATGACGCACATCATGGTCTTCATTTACTTCGGCTGGTTCGACCGGCGCATGGATGCCTATGGCATCGGCGGGAACCTGGCCGTCGTGGCATTTCGCATCGTCGCTTGCACCGCCGTCGCCACTGTCCTCTGGTATGGATTCGAATCGCGCATCCTGCGGCTGAAGCGGTTGTTCTAAAGAGACAGCATCCACCCTGTGACATCAGTCACGCCAGACCCCGAGTAGCGCTGCTAGGCTGAATTGTTGCGCGATTCCCCCTGTGCGTCGTTCATCATGAGTAGAGCGGCGGCGAGCGATGTTCGCTCACTCGGTTGAGTTGCCGCGATTACTGAGTTCGAAGAATGAGGCCTTCGTCCTATGTCTTCTTTGCCCGTCCTGGTTTTGAATAGTGGTTCGTCTTCGATCAAATTCTCGGTGTACGATGCCGCCGACGGCCGTCGCACCAAGCTCCATGAAGGCGCCGTCGATGGAATCGGCACCGACCTCGGCAAGTTCTGGATCAAGGACGCCGAAGGGAAGAAGCTGGTCGACCAGACCCCGTCTCTGCCCACGCGGGCAGTGGCTTTCGCGCTGGTCGCCAATGCGCTTCACTCGGGCGAATTCCCTGCTCCAGCCGCCATCGGTCATCGCGTTGTATCTGGCGGACCGACCGTCGACGAGAATCAACTCATCACTCCCGAGTTGATTGACGAGATGGAGCGCTACGTCGCGTTTGCGCCATTGCACACGCCCATCGCTGTATACATCATGCGCGAGGCGCTGCGCCTTTTTCCCGGCATTCCCAACTTCGCGATTCTCGACAACTACTTCCATCGCACCATGCCGGAAGTCGTAAAGCATATGCCGATCCCCTCCGAATATGCCGCCATGGGGGTACGCCGTTATGGCTATCACGGCATTTCCTACGAGTCGATCGTCCACCAATTGCAACCCAGTGTGCCGGAAAGGCTGATTGTGGCTCATCTCGGCAACGGCGCGTCCATCTCCGCCATCCGCAACGGCAAGTGTCTCGACACATCCATGGGTCTTACACCCTCCGGCGGCATTATCAGCGGAACCCGCACCGGCGACATCGATCCCGGCGTGCTGCTGTTTATTCTGCGTAAGATTGCCGAGACCACGACAAACATTGCCGCAGCGGCCGATCAACTGGAAGTCGTCACCGGAAAGAAAGCCGGCCTTCTCGGCGTGAGCGAACTCTCCAACGACATGCGCGATCTGCGCGAGGCCATCCACGAGGGCAACGCCAAGGCGCGGCTGGCAGTCGACAAGTTCGTGTGGACGATTCAGAAGCGGATCGGCGGTTTCTTCGCCGAATTGGGCGGTCTCGACATGCTCGTCTTCACCGGCGGCATCGGAGAAAACGACATCGCTTCGCGTGCCGAGATCTGCGCCGGCCTCGGCGCACTGGGCATCGTCCTCGATCCGGCTCGCAACAACGTGCGCGGCGCAGCGGTGATCTCCGCTGCCAATTCAACTGTGGCGGTGCGCGTGATTCCGCCCGCAGAGGACTTGATCATTGTGAACCATGTGGTGCGGCTGCTGGGGGAGTAACCGCCGCTCCTGTTCTACACTGAAGGGTACGATTCGGAGTCCTCGTTTATGTCTCTAGCCGCCGTTCCCGTAGGCGCACAGAAGCAGCCTTCGGCCGCCTTGCGCCAGTTTGCCTGGGGGGTGCTGGCCTATTTCATCGCCGTGATTATGTGGGGAGGGCTGGTGCGCGCCACCGGCTCCGGAGCGGGTTGCGGAGACCATTGGCCGTTGTGCAACGGGACTGTGATGCAGCATTCGCCGCGGGTGGACACGATGATTGAGTTCACCCATCGCATCACCAGCGGACTATCGTTCTTCTCCGCCCTGGGGTTAATGGTGTGGACTCTGGCCGCCACCGTGCGCGGCCATCTCGCCCGGCCGGCATCTATTGCCGTGGTCGTCTTTACGCTCATCGAAGCTGTCATTGGCGCCCTGCTGGTCAAACTGGGGCTGACGGCGCAGAGCCAGTCGCCGCTGCGCGCGCCCTACTTGGCACTGCATCTCACCAACACGCTGTTGCTGCTGGCCGCACTCACACTCACCGCTCATTTTTTAAGCCGCACGCACGGATACGCGCGCAACACGATTCGCATGGTTGCACCCGCAGGCGCAACTGCCGGAGTGCTTATCGTCCTTGTCGTAGGTGTCACCGGATCCCTGGCCGCATTAGGCGACACGCTCTTCCCCGCCACCTCGATCGGCGCCGCGCTGGCGCAGGATTTTTCAGCCACCAGCGGATGGCTGGTGCGCTGGCGCTGGACTCATCCGACCATTGCGTTTTTCGCCAGCGTTTTCTTGATCTGGCTGCTGGTGCGGGCGTCGCGGCGATCCGCGCATTGGGACAATCGCGGTCTCTCCGCACTGGTGCTGATTTTGCTGGCTGCGCAGTACCTACTCGGCGTGCTCGATGTTGCCCTGCTGGCGCCGGTCTGGCTCCAGGTCGCGCATCTGCTCGGCGCCGACGTTCTATGGGCCGCGCTCGTGGTGCTTACGGCGCGCGTGACGCTGGAACCGATAGAACAGGGATCAAGGATCAGGGGTCAGGGATCAGGGGATTAGCTCACCCATTGTGCTCACCCCGTCAATACCCGCAGTTTCTGACCACTGTCCACCGCTCTTACTTGATCAGCACGCCGGCCGCTGGATAGACGGTGCCATTGACGCTGGCCTCGATCACCGGCAACTCGGGGGTCGAGGTCAGCCATTCGATTTTGCCGTCGCGCAGGAGCACCGTATCTTCGGCCTTGCCGCCGCGAATGCTGGGGTTCCACGCGAAAGCCTGGTGATTGACCACGGTCTGCGTCCCGTCGGGTGTGGCCACCCATTCGCGCTCGCCATAGCCTGTCGAGCCGCCCTGGTGATGAAGTTGCTCTTCCCCTCGGAAGCCCTCCGCGGCGTAGGCAGCCTGCGCCACGCGGAACAGGTCCGCCGACGTCGCTCCCACACGGGTCGCATCGAGGAGCGCCGCATTCACTTGTGCCGCCGACTTGAAACGCGAGGCAAGCTCTCCCGGCAATTCGCCGAAGTGGATAAAACGCGTAATCGAAATCGCCAGACCCCATTTACGCGAACAAAGGTTCAGCATGCCATACTGTTTCAGCCTGCGACCGCGCGCGGCGGCATGCTTGTACTTGTAAATGCGATCGTCGACCGCGTAGAGATATACCGAAGGCAGAATGCCTCGGCGCAACAGGTTGGCCGCGGTGATGCCCTCCAGGTCGTACTCACTCAATCCGGGTTCCACCTGGTGCAGCGATTCGACCGTGGCCGCCGCAGTTTCTTCTCCTAGCCAACGATAGCGCGCCATCTCGGTCTCACTCAGCGCTTCGCGCAAAGGATAGAGATTCACCGGTATCAGTCCCGGCCCCGGCGTGTCGGAGCCCAGTTGCACCCCGGCCAGTCGCTGAGCAGTCGGCAATGTATCGTCGGCGTACCAGGGAAACAGTACGGGCTCAAAATCGAGCGTGCCGAACTCCTCGTCGTTCAGGCGCGGCGCCTCGTTCTCTGTTGTGAAGTAATGGCGCTTCCCCTTGGCGGTGATCAGAAGCGAAGCCACGCCGGTTTCCGCCGGGGTGAGCACCCGGACCTCGACCGCGCCGCCTGTCACCCAGGCGACGTTCTCGCTGCGCCGAATGAGCACGCCCTCCAGCCCCGCGGCGCGGATCCATTCCACCAGCTTCTGGTGCTTGGCTTCGAGTTCAGCGTTCCACTCGGCTTCCGACACCAGCGTGACGCCATTCACGATGAGGCTCTTGCTGATTCTCTTGGTCATCTTCTGCTTTCCTGAAAATTCAGAGAACCAGGGGGGAACCAGTGATCAGAGCAATCCCGACTGTTCTGCCGCGCATGTTCCTGATCCCTGTTCCCTGATCCCTGTTCCCTGTTTTCAGTCTTCAAGCTCCGGATGATAGTGGCTCTCCCATCCCAGGTAGCGTACCGCTGCTTCGTGAATGGCCGTCGACACTTCACTGAAGTTGGCCGCCACGTGATGTTCGAAGCCTTCATGGCAAATATATTTGAGAAGTTTTTGCAACTGCGGAATTTCCGCCACGCCTGCGCCGCCGAAAGTCTCCAGCGGATCGTCGGTAAAGCGGCCCCGCCCGGTATAGCCGCGAATCACCCCACGGCGATCGTCGGTCGAGTAGCGGGCATAGCTCATCGCTCCGGCTTTTACCTTTCCCACACAGGTGCCAAACGTGTTCTCCTTGCCCACGGTGCCGGCGATGATCTCCTGGTAATCCATTCGGACGTCCTTGAAGAAGTGCTTGGGCAAATTGGAGCAGTGGAAGCAAACGCACTTGTTGGGATCGGCGCCGTAGTTATTGTTCCAGTCGAGCAGAGCCGAAGGCGTCTGGCTGGCAAGGGCCAGCATGTACATGCTGAGCACGCCGGGCACATCCACCTCACAGGCCGAGGGGATGAGGTTGTTGCTCATCATGCTCATGATGGTGCAGGGCACGACGCCAAAGAACTCCTCCATCGAGGTCCAGCATTGCACTGCGCTGATGGTGCTGTTGGTCTGCTTCATCCAGCCGTCGATCACTGCGCCCAGTTTGGCCATCTTCAGCAGCGCCGCATCGGGGATGCCGATCGTGGAGACATAGCTTTTGATCGCCGCGAGCTTGGCCTGCGCCGCATCGTCGTGGTCCTTCATGCGATTGATCCGGCCGAAAATCTCCGACAGATCGATTGGCTCAATGGAGATGCCGTTGGTCTCCAGAATGCGCTCCGAATAGCGAACCGTATTGAAAGCCGCAGGACGCGCACCGACGGCGCCAATCTTCAGGTTCTTCAGACCCTTCACGATGCGGCAGACGGCGGAGAACCATTCGAGGTCGGCCTTGAACTCGGCCGAGTTCACCGCTTCGGTGTGCAGCGTTGTCAGCGAATACTTGATGCCATACTGCATCATGTTGTTGCAGCAACTCATTTTTCCGCAGAAGCTGTCGCGGCGCACGGCGATGGTCATGTTGTCGGAGCGGTCGGGGGTAGCCTGAACCAGCACCGGCACCTTCAACCCCGAGAGCCGGATCGCATCCACGATGCCGCGCTCCTCGCCGAAGTTGGGCAGGGTGACGATAATGCCGTCGATCTCTTCGGCATGCTTCTTGAACAGTTCGGCGCAGCGCTGCGACTCCGCATAGGTTTCCACCGCGCCATGCTTCGACTCTTCAGGCCCGAGCACGATTGGCTTTGCGCCCGCGGCCTCCAATACCTGGATGATTTCTTCGCGGCCCGTCTTGGCCAGGTGATCCGGGAAAAATCCGCGGTTGCCCACCACAATTCCAAAAGTCATCGCTCGCTGCGCTGCCATCTCTGTGTAACTCCTTGTCTCTGCAGTTGCAGTTTAACTGTCCCGACCGGGGCGGAAACGAAGGCTATAGAAAAGGCCAAGCAAAAGCATCAAGCCGCCCCACCACACCGGCGCGTGCAGGTTGGCCAAAACCACGTTGGCAACCTGGCCGGTGATCAATTCAAAAACGCCGTAGCCCATAATCAGCGCGCCGTAGACGCTGAGCAGCACGCCGATGAAGAACCAGATCGAAATATGTCCCGAATGCATGCGTCCGCTCCTTACCAGAAATAAACGTTGAGGCCCAGGAAGAAGATGATGGCGATCACCATCCAGAAATATTCGTTCTTGTAATACGGCACTGGTTCTTCCGTGGGCAATTTAGTGGCGCCGTAGACCAGACCCTCTAACTCCGCGATCGGGCGCGGGCTGGTCACGAGGCTGACCGTCACATTCACTACCACGGCCACGATCACCGACCACAGGGCGCGATACATATTTTCCGCCATGTCTCTTGCGTCCGGCGACAGCGCCACGTAGCGCAGCGCCGAGGGATCGGCCTTGACCCAGGCCCACAGACCGATCGAGGTCAGCGTGCCGATCAGCAGGCCCCAGAAGCCGCCGGCCTTGGTGGCGCGCTTCCAGAACATGCCCACCAGCACTACGCCCAGCAGGGGCGAGATGAAGAAGCTGAACAGCGCCTGCACATAATCCATGATGCCCGCGGCGCTCATCACCAGGTAGGCTGTGCCGATGGAGACCACCACGCCCAGGATGGTGGCCCAACGGCCCACCGTTACGTAGTGTTCATCCTTGGCTTTCTTGTTGATCAGCGGCTGATAGATGTCGTAGGTCCACACGGCCGAGAAGGCGCTCACGTTGCCCGCCATGCCGCTCATGAATCCGGCGATCAGCGCCGTGATGCCAAGGCCCAGCAGACCCGGAGCGCAATAGCGCACCATCATCAGCGGCAGCACTTCGTTGTAGCTGTGGGGATGCAGCGCATCAACCTTATCCTGGCCGACCAGGTGCATCAGGCTGCCGTCCGGATTCTGCAGGACCACTAGCGCCAGCAGACCGGGCAGGATCACGATGAAAGGAACCGCCATCTTGAAGAACGATCCGATCACCGGAGCCATGCGCGCCGAGCGCAGACTGTTGGCCGCAAGCACTCTCTGCACCACCAGGAAATCCGTTGTCCAGTAGCCGAAGCTGATCGCGAACCCAAGTCCGAAGACAATGCCCGTCCAGTGAATGCCCATCGGATTGTCGGCGAAGTGGCCCATGCTGCGCCACATGTGGGTGTAGTCGCCTGGTGCGATTGCGCCGCTCGCAATGTTCTTCGCCAGCCGGGCCTTGAATCCGCTCCAGCCGCCGGTCTCAATCAGGCCCAGGATCGGCACCAGCAGCGCGCCGCCCCAGATCAGCATGAACTGCAGCACCTCGTTGAAGATGGCCGAGCGCAGCCCGCCCAGCGCGACGTAGGCCGCGACCGCGAGCGATGAGACGATGATGGAGAAGTTCAGGTCCCAGCCGAGCACCACCTTCATCACCTCGGCCATGGCGAACATGTTCACGCCGCTCATCAGCACGGTCATGAAGGCGAACGAAAACGCGGACACGATGCTCGCGCCTTGCCCGTAACGCAGCTTCAGGTATCCGGGCACCGAGTGCGTCTTGCACACGTAGTAGAACGGCATCATCACCATGCCCAGGAAGAGCATGGCGGGGATGGCGCCGATCCAGTACCAGTGCGCGGCCAGAATGCCGTATTGGTAGGCCGAGCCCGCCCAGCCCATCAGTTCGAGCGAGCCCAGGTTGGCAGAGACGAAGCTCAGGCCCGCGATCCATGCCGTCATTTCGCGGCCGGCCATGAAGAATTCTTCGCTGGTGTTGGCCTGTCCCTTGAGGTAAAAGCCAATCCAGATCACCATCACGAAGTAGATGGCGATGATGGCGATATCGAGCCCATTCAGATGCGCCAGCGAAGGAGCACTCATAGCGAGCATCGACGCGGCCGGAGAATGAAGGCCGGCAGGTGTGAAGGTCGGGACCAATACGAACATGAGTCACCTGAAGATTTGGGTGATTTCGCCCGCAATGCTGTTTGGACGTTCGCCCACAAGTAAATGGGTTTAGTGCCTTGGTTGTCAAGCCGCGAGCGAGGCCGAAAAGCGCATGCGCTCCGTGTTCTTGACCGGGCGCGCCTCGAATCGAAACTGGAAATCGAGGCCCAATCGCGGCCCAGCCAGAAAGCGTTTACCGGCGCAGTGTACCACGCCCTCGCTATGCTTGGGCTAGCGGCTTTTTTGAAGTTTGCGAGTGCGCCGCCTCATTCCGGCGCGCGAATGGCCCGCAGGAATTCGAGCGTCCGATTGGCCGTCCCCGGAAACCTTCGCGCGTATCCATGTGGCGTGCAGTCCACCACTTCTTCAGGACGCTCGTAGTGGCCGGGAAGGCTGGCGCGGACTTTCATGTCGGCCCCGCGATCGGCCAGGAGCCGGGCAACCGGCAGGCCCCAATCCTGGAATTGCGAAACCGCGTGAAAGATGGGAGTCTGCCCGCCCGCGCCGGCCGCATCGGTTTCCACGCGCGCGTTCACGTTGGCGCCGAAATCGAGCAGTAACCGGGCCGCGCCCACGTTGCCGTACTCTGCCGCTACATGCAGCAGCGTCCCGCCCCGCAAGGTCAGACCGCGATAGGCGGTTGAGCCGAAATCCAACTCGGGGAATCGGCGTTTCACCAGCGACGGCTCCGACTCCAGAAGATGCAAGAGTCGATCCACACGTCCGCGGACCACCGCAAACACCGGCGGCGTGCCGCGACGCGTTGTACACCCGGCCCCTAGGAGCAAGTCGATGCACTCGCCCAATTGCGCCGAGCGCGAATAGGTTCCAATCACGTAATCGAGAGCCGTGGTGCCATCGCCGCGGCCGCCGCATATGGGGTCCGCGCCATGGTCGAGAAGCCAGCGCAGGGCGTGAGCGTCAACCGTCTCGCAGGGAGCAAAGATGATGGGGAAATGCCCGCCCCACAAGGCATTCACATGGGCGCCGTTGGCCACCAGCAGTTCCATCATCGGAATGCGGTGGCCCACCAGCGCCGCACGCATCAGCGGGCCGTCGCCGCCCTGGTGCACGTCGGAGCCGTGGTCGATCATCCACTGCGCCATGGCCAGGCGCGATGGGCCGGGCGGCTCCCACGGGACCCGGCACTCCGCCACCCATGTCAGCGGCCCGTTCTTCCCGTAACCCAGCGGGGCGCGGTGCAGCGATGGGTTTCCCGACATCAGGCTCTTGACGCCATCCAGGTCGTTGGCATCGATTGCCTGCTTCAAGCGGCCGATTTCTTCCGTCCATTCCACGTGAGTCTTGAGTTTAGCCCAAAGTTGAGTCCAGGTTGAAAGCCTTGACGCGTGCGACACAAAATTGTCCATCGACGGCTCGCTTCGCCACAACTCCGAGGTAAAGGTTGCCTCGATGGTCGCCGATATAAAGAAGGTGCGCGACTCCATGTGTGCGATGAAGAACGAGAGTAATGCTGCGGATTGAAATCTGTGGCCAGGTCAGCAACGAATGAAAACGGCAAGGCAGAATGACTGAGATGCTCCATCTGGCTGGCGAAGATGCGATCGTTGTCGAATCGCCGCCGCTCTTCGAGCCCGCCGCTTTGAATTACCGCCTGATGACCTTCGATCCGGCGTTTCAGAATGCCATCCGTGAGAGTCTCCTCACCGGGTCTGCGGTGGAGGTACGCCCCGGAGGAATGCCGCTTCCCGAAAATGAAGGCCAGTTGCCGCGATTTTGCGAGGAGGCTCTCGCCGGTTGCCCGCTCAAGATCGAAGTGCTGCTCCTCGATGGCCGCAGCATTCAGATTTCTTTGCAGTGGCTGGTCAGTGGCGATTCGGCAGTGGTGCGGGTGCTTGCCAAAGACGTTACGGT
This sequence comes from uncultured Acidobacteriota bacterium, assembly GCA_963798315.1. Lineage (GTDB taxonomy): Bacteria > Acidobacteriota > Terriglobia > Terriglobales > Acidobacteriaceae > Telmatobacter. The sequence continues at coordinate 21,033 of CAWCTA010000009.1, forward strand.
TCAGACTCTGGCGGAGACGGAGTGTCTGAAAACAGCCCGGGAGTCTCTCGATGGCTTTGACCGGGCAATCGAGGGGATCTTCCGCACCACTACGGGCGGCCGCCTGCTCGCGGCCAATCGATCTTTCGCCCGAATGTTGGGTTTCGACGACGCCGACCACGCCTTGTCCGCGATTACCGATGTAAGCCGCGACCTCTGGGAAGACCCCGCTCAGCGAACGGCATTCCTCGCGGAACTCGAAAAGCACGGGTCGGTTGAGGGGTACGAGTGCCGGCTCAAGGGCAGGGACGGCGCCCGCATATGGGCCTCGGTCAATAGCCGGAGAGTGTGTGGCGACCACGGAGCGCTGGTCTACCTCGAAGGATTCATCCAGAACATCACAACCAAGAAAGAGACGGAAAAGCGGCTCCGCGACAGCGAGGAGCGTTACCGGGCCTCTTTCGAGCAGGCCGCGGTTGGGATCCTCCATACCTCGTTTGAGGGCCGGATCATGCGCTGCAACCGCCGATTCGCCGAAATTGTCGGGTATGCGCCGGAAGAGTTGGTGGGGCTGACATTTCAGGAGATCACGCCTCCAGGAGATCGTCCGCCGAGCAGTTCCGCCTTGCAAAACCTCATCGGAGGCGCGGTACCGCACTTCAGCTTCGAAAAGCGATATGTACGGAAAAACGGCAGCCTGACCTGGGTGAATCTCATCATCACCATCCAGCGCGATAGTGAGGGCCATCCCGTTCACTTCATCACCATGGTGCAGGACATCAATGCTCGCAAGGAGGTGGAAGAGCGCTTGGCGAACGCGCAGGAATCGCTGCGTAAAAGCGAGGAACGCTACCGCACCGCGTTCCAGATGACCCTGGATGCAGTGAATCTGAACCGCCTGAGTGATGGCATGTTTGTCGATTGCAATCGAGCCTTTCTCTCCATCTCGGGATTCACGCGCGAAGATGTCATCGGGCGCACTTCCGTGGAGTTGGATATCTGGGCCGACCCTCGCGACCGGCAAAAGCTGCTCGAAATGCTGAATAAGGACGGAGTCTGCCGAAACCTGGAGGCGCGCTTCCGAAAAAAGAACGGAGAAGTGATCTGGGGATTGATGTCCGCGTCCCTGATCGAGTTAGATGGCGTGCGATCCATCCTATCCATTACCCGCGATGTCTCCGAGGCCAAAAAGGCGGAGAACGAAATCAAGCGGCTCGCCTTCTACGATCCCCTCACCGGCTTGCCGAATCGGAGGATGCTCCTCGATCGGCTGCGACAGACACTTAGATCGGGCCGGCGGACCGGCCGCAAGTGTGCGCTGCTGTTCATCGATCTGGACAATTTCAAGACTCTCAACGATACCCTCGGCCACCACACTGGAGACCTTTTGCTGCAGGAGGTGGCTCGGCGCCTTGTACTCTGTCTTCGGGAGACCGACACCGCCGCGCGGATCGGCGGCGACGAATTCGTCGTCATCGTCGAGAACCTCAGCCCGGATACCGAAGAAGCTGCGGCCCAGGCCAAGGCCATTGCCGAAAAAATACTCAACCAGACCTCGCAGCCGTACATGCTGAATCATCATGAATGTCTGAGTGCGGCAAGCATAGGAATCACCGTATTCGGAGAAGGCAAACAGAGCACCAGCGAGATTCTGCAACAGGCCGATATCGCCATGTACCAGGCCAAGACCGCCGGGCGCAATACCTTTCGCTTCTTTGCCCCAGCCCTCCAGGCCGCGGTCAATTTGCGCGCATCTCTTGAAGAGGAGATTCACACCGGCATCCGCGAAAAACAGTTTTCGCTGTGGTATCAGCCGCAAGTCGAAAACGGGCGGATTGTCGGAGCAGAGGCCCTGCTGCGCTGGATGCATCCTCGACGGGGCGTGCTCCTTCCCGGCGAGTTCATTCCCCTGGCCGAGGAGACCGGCCTCATCGTTTCCCTGGGCAGACTGGTGCTGGAACTGGCATGCGCACAGGCTGCACAATGGGCCGATCGCGCCGGCGGATCTCCCATTCCCATTGCCGTCAACGTCAGCGCACGCCAGTTCCGCCAGGCCGACTTTGTGAACCACGTCCTGGCCACGCTCGAGACCTCAGGCGCCGACCCAAAGAACCTCAAGCTTGAAATCACCGAGAGCATGCTGCTGGACAACCTCGAAGAGACGGTCGCGATTATGGAAACACTCAAGTCGCACGGCATCCAATTCTCGCTGGACGACTTCGGAACCGGTTATTCCTCCCTGGCTTACCTCAAGCGCCTGCCTCTCGATCAATTGAAGATCGACCGCACGTTTGTGCGCGACATCCGGGCCAACGCCGCCAATGGCGCCGTAGCCCAGGCCATCATTTCCCTCGCCCGCGCTCTGGGCCTGCTGGTGATCGCCGAAGGTGTTGAAACCGATGAACAGCGAGAGTTACTGGCGCATCTTGGCTGTAGCTGTTTCCAGGGTTTCCTCTTCAGCAAGGCTGTCCCGCCCGCAGACTTCGAAGCCTTGCTGTGTACGACCGCCAATTCCTGATCGCCTTACACCCGATCTCTATTTCCCTGCTCTCTAGCCCCTGGTCCCTCGTCCCTGGTCCCTGGTCTTCCGCATTTCCTGCTTGTTTTCATCGCGATTCAACGATAACTTGGGATATGGGACTCCCTTTTCATCCCTGCGCAAAAGTTCGTGAGTTCTCAGCCGCAGCCCTGAGCCGGGTTGCCAATCGTTTCCCAGCTATTCCCCTTCGGAGGAGTTTCGCATATGCCGTCATCGATGGATCCCGCAGCTTGTAGCGGCTTCTCGCGCCGTTCGTTTTTCCGTTTTGCAGCCGGCGCATCGGCCCTGGCCACCATGCCCATCCTCACCGAATCGCGCCTCGCCCTGGCCGCGCGTCCCCACTTCACTGATCCCAATAAAGGCATTCATATCGACGCGAACGAGAACCCCATGGGCCCCTCGGAAGGCGCGCGCCAGGCCATGATCGATATCATTCCACGGGGTGGCCGGTATCTCTTCCCCCTGGAATCGGAGCCTGCAGAGATATTCGCGAAGCAGGAGGGCCTCAATCCCGAGTCGGTGATTCCGTTTGCCGGCTCGAGCGAGCCTCTGCACTACACGGTGCTGGCCTTCACCAGCAAGGACCGGCCACTGGTGATCGCCGATCCCGGCTATGAAGCGCCCATGTGGGCGGCCCAGGTGAGCGGCGCATCGGTGATCAAGGTGCCGCTGGCCGATCCCAAGGGTGCGGCGACACACGACATCAAGGCCATGCTCGCGGCGGCTTCGAATCCCGGCGTCATCTACATCTGCAACCCCAACAACCCCACCGGCACCTGCACACCGCGCAAGGAGATCGAATATGCGGTCGCGAACGCCCCGAAGGACACGATCCTGCTCATCGACGAGGCCTACATCCACCTCTGCGATGAGCCGCGTTCGGTCGACTTCGTGAAGGAAGGCAAGAACGTGATCGTGCTGCGCACCTTCTCGAAGCTGTATGGAATGGCCGGCATCCGCATGGGCTTCGCCGTCGGCCGGCCTGACCTGCTGGCCAAAATAGCGCCCCTGGGCGGGCAGAACTCGCTCCCCATCACCGCCGTCGCGGCGGCCAAGGCCAGCCTGCTCGATCCGGACCTCGTCGCCACGCGCAAGAAAAAGATCGGCGACATCCGCACCGAAACCTTGCCTGGCTCAAAAGCCAGGGCTACGCCACCACGCCTTCTGAGAGCAACTGCTTCATGCTCGACGTCCGGCGCCCCGGCAAAGAAGTGCAGGCGGCGCTGGCGGCGAAGGATATGTTCGTCGGCCGCATCTGGCCGGCGTGGCCCAACGCAGCTCCGCATCACCGT
>CAWCTA010000010.1:0-108057 GCA_963798315.1 uncultured Acidobacteriota bacterium
TCCATTGGGCTCTGCGGAGCCCGTATCGGTTCGCGTCCCAAGCCTGCGTAACGTGGCGACCACTGCGCCCTATTTCCACGATGGCAGCGCGCTTACGCTGTCGGAGGCGGTCAGGACCATGGGCATCGCCCAGCTCGACCGCGTGCTGACCGATCAGCAAATCGCCGCCATCGTCGCCTTTCTCGACACGCTCACGGGCACCTACCGGAGCGAGGCGGTCCGGCCTGAGACTGACACACCGCAAGCGGCTACGGCGCCCCCATGGACTCCTTGTCGGGTGCCCTCGGGGTGCTTCTGCTGCTCGCGTTGCTGACCTGGCTGCTGCTGCGTGGAATCGACACGAACGAACCAGCCTATGCGGTGTCGCTGCGGGCCTTTGACGATTTCGCGCTTGCCGAGGCTTCCCTCCATCGGGACGTCCTGCAGGCGCGCGCCGGCCTGCTTCGCAACTACGACGCCCTCGTCAAGGCTGTGGAGGTGATGCAGGACGCGGTCAGCCGGCTGCGTTTCCACGCGCAGACTGAGGGCCTTGATGTCGGGCCAGCCGACCGCCTGGCCGCGACGGTCTCCCGGCAGGAGGAATTGACGGAGCGCTTCAAGAGCAGCAACGCACTCTTGCAGAATTCGCTGTCTTACGTTGGCCTGCTGAGCACAAGTCCCGGCGTTTGCGGCGCTGAGGACGCGCAACTCGCACCCGCAACCGGCGCATTAGCGGCGGCGCTCCTCTATGTAAGCCGCGACGCGTCACAGGACGCTGTCAAGGAGCTCGAGGAGCGGATCGACCAATTTGCGGCGCAGGCGCCCACTACCGGGCCGGACGCGGAAGCAGCGCGGGCACTGCTCGCGCATTCCCGTCTACTTCAAGAGCTCATACCTGCGGTCGACGAGACGCTGAAGGCCCTCGTCGCCGCGCCAAGCAGGCGGCCTCTCGAAGAGCTCCGTGCACAGTTCTCCGACCGCCGGTCCGCTGTCGAGGTGACGGCGCAGCGCTTTCGGCTGTTGCTATATCTGGTCTCGCTGCTGCTGCTGGTTCGCACTCGTGCATCTTGGCTTGCGGCTGCGCGCGCGCGCCCTTGCGCTGCGACGGCGAGCAGCATTCGAGCGTGTCATAGCCGAGAATTCGACGCGCCTGATCAATTGCCCGCCGGCGGAGACCGACGCGCGGGCCGAAACAAGTGCTGGGCGAACTCTGCCGCGCGATTGGCGTGGAACGCGCCTATGTAGTGCTGGATGAGAACCCCATCCGAGTGCATGCATGGTCCGCGGACGGAAAGGGATATCCGCCGGGCTGGCCCAATCAGGCGCTGGCACTCTCCGCACGGCTCACCACGGCCGACCCCGATATCGCCACTTTGCCGGATACTGCCGCTTTGCCGCCCGGCGCAGTGAAGGACATGCTCGCAGCCGCTGGCGTCCGCGGCTGGGCCTGCGTGCCGCTGATCCGACCGGGTCGGGTGCGAGGCATCCTGGGGCTCGATACCTTCCGGCCGGCATGGGACCAGTCTTCCCCTTGCCCGTGCTGCGCCTTGCCGGCGACGTGGTGGCCAGTGCCCTCGAGCGCGAGTTTCTCGAACGCGACCGAGCAAGACTCCGACCACGCTGGAACGGGCGCGCCGCATGCAAATGATCGGATCGCTGGCAAGCGGGATTGCGCATAACTTCAACAACATCATCAGCGCCATTCTCGGCTATTCGGAGATGGTCGAACCACAGCTCACACGCGGAACCAAGCCGGCACTGCATATCGACGAGATAAGACGGGCCGCGGAACGTGGGCGTGATCTGATCGACAACATCCTCACGTTCGGACGGCAGCGTGACGCGCCTGCACGGCCGGTGCAGGTGCGCACTTTATTCGCGGAGGCAGCCTCATTGCTGCGTGCCTCGCTACCCTCCGGCGTGGAGCTCATCATCGACGACGTCCCGATTGATATCGCGGTACTCCGGCGAGCCGGCACAGCTGCAGCAGGTCATCCTCAATCTATGCACCAACGCGGCGCAAGCGATGCCGCGCAGCGGATCGATCCGCATCGCTGCGGAGCAGAAAGAAGTGGCCGCTGTCCTCCCGATGAGCCACGGCGAGCTCGTGCCGGGCCGCTACGTGTGCCTAGCCGTCATCGACAGCGGACACGGCTTCGACGAAAGTGTGGCGCGACGATTGTTCGAGCCGTTCTTCACGACCCGCTCGGCGGGGACCGGATCAGGACTCGCAACCGTACACGAGATCGTGCGTGACCACGACGGAGCGATGAACGTGCAGAGCAAACCGGAGCACGGAAGCCGTTTCGAGGCGTGGCTTCCTGCGGTGACAGCAGACAGCACCGCAGTGGTCGGCCCAGCGGTGGTGCTGCCGCTCGGGCGCGGCGAGACGGTGCTCGTCGTCGAGAGCGAACGGGAAAGGCTGCTGTATAATGAGGAGATGCTGGCCGCGCTGGGATACGAACCGGTCGGGTTCGAGCGCCTGGCTGATGCGATCGCGGCGTGCCGTTCAGCGCCCGACCGGTTTGACATCATCCTGGTCAGCCACGCCTCGCAAACTCTGGTTGGGCTTGATTTCCAACTCATGCGCTGCACGAGGTCGCGCCGCGGCAGCCCATTCTGCTCGCCGCTTCCTCCACCATCGATGTCGGCGTCGACGCGCTGGCGGAAGCCGGAATTTCCGAACTCCTGCACAGGCCTCTGGTCAGCACCGAGCTAGCGGCGGCGCTGGCGCGCTGCCTGCGTTTCCCCGGCACGTTACAGACGTAACGCGATTACCGATAGCTGAAATCTGTAGCGCGGCGCCGTCATTTTCCGCCTGCGCCCGTGTCTGCCGAAATAGGAGTGACCGATGATCAGATTGGTAGGATCTTCGTGGCTTGGCCCGTGTCACCGCGATGTCGCGGCCGGAACCTTTCTGCTGGCCGCCGCGGACCATGCCAGCGCCAAGGATAGCGTGGTCGAGGTGCCCGCCGCGCTCAATCCGGACAAACTGTCGATCTTTCGCGTGGTGTCGGCGACGGCGTGCAAATCTGGATAACTCACCCGCAACCCGGCGGGCGGGAATGCGCAGTTCCCGACCGGCGCGGGCCTTGTCGCAGCCGTCGCCGGGCGCGGTGCCGCCGGTCGTTCCCATGCGGACGATCGCCCGCGCCTGGGTGAAACCGCCCGATCCCTCGTGCGATTTGGCGTTGAGCAGAAGCCAAGGAACGGCCTTGTCGACTGGCGCCGGCATGCTCGTCTTTACCTCGCCGACCAACTTGCCGCCGTCGAGACCTTCCCAGGTCGGTCCGGCATAGTGCTTGCCGACGGGCCTGTTTTGCAGATCGAACAGCTGTGCGTCCGGTCCCTTGAGGATCCAGCCGGTGGCGCGGCAATGCGCCCAGGGCCGGCCCCGCTCGCCTGGCGCTCCGCACATTCACGATGTCCGCGCTATGTCGGCTTGTGCTCCAACGTATTCCTGAATAGGTCCGTAATGCACTTTCTGTGGCTCGCAATTGAGGATGAAGGCTGGCGGGCGTTGCCCTACACGGCGATCTACGAAATCGGCATCCCTATTGCACAGAGCGTCTCGATGGCCGACTGGCCGCGCGGCAGACAGCGGGGCCTTTTTCGTGGCAATCGTTCGCCGGCCCTGACGAATCAGCGACAGAGACGAACCTTCCCCGCGCGCCCCCTCTTTGCGCGGGCTGGAAACGGCCATGAAATTCCTTGGCCCCGCGCTTCGGCGTGGGGCCTTTTTCAGTTGGAGAAACCGCAATCCTGTGATCGGTCGCTAATCGAACTATACCGAAGAGGAATGTCGCCTCCATCTGGAAGGATTATCGCGTCAATCGAAAAATCGAATTTGCCGGTTCTCCCCGCCGATCTTTTGGGAACGACAGATACTACTTTGCCGTTCACGACAAACCCTCTCTTGATTGCTACGACTTCGCCGACCTTTACCTCATCCGCGACGCTGAATTGAACGAGATCACCAGCGTGAGCGGTTTCTGAAGAGAGTTGCTGATCAAGACGAACTCTCACCTTGGTCCCGTCGGGAATCTCAATCTGCGCGGAGCAATACGGAAGCAGGGAACCAATTGCCAAACAGATCGCGAGCGATTGAATGTTCTGCTGAAGGGGGAACATGAGGTAGAGCCGCACTTATAGCACAACAAGAATTAATGTGTCAAAAAGGAGCCTGTAACCGTACGCTCCGTCGCGCCTCTGATGAATAATGAGTCTCGGCATAGCTCATTCTTTCGATATAAACTTGCCTGTTATGGACACTATTGGCTGTGGCACCGCAATCGTGACGCCCTTCCGGACCGATGGATCGATCGATGAACGGTCCCTGTGGGCGCTGGTGAACTGGCAGATCGAATCGGGCATCGACTTCCTGGTCGCCTGCGGGTCGACGGGCGAGGCGGCTACGCTCGATGAAGACGAGTGGCTGAGCGCCGTCCGTATCGTGATCGAGGCCGCGGCGGGACGCGTGCCCGTGTGGGCCGGGTGTACGCACAACTCCACCCGGGTGCTGGTGCGCCAGGCCGGCCTGCTGCGCGCGATCAAGGGCCTCGCCGCGGTGCTTTCCGCCAACCCGTACTACAACAAGCCCACCCAGGAAGGCCAGTTCCAGCACTTTCTCGCGCTCGCCAAGGCCGTGGACCCGCTGCCCGTGGTTCTCTACAATGTGCCCGGCCGCACCGCCGCCAATCTCGAACCCGAGACGGTCATTCGCCTCGCCGAGGCCGCGCCCAACATCCAGGCCATCAAGGAAGCGAGCGGCAAGCTGCCCCAGATCGCGCAGCTGGTTCACGGCGTGCCCAAGGGGTTCAAGGTGTTTTCCGGCGACGACAATCTGGCGCTGGCCGCCATCGGCATTGGCGCTCACGGGCTCATCAGCGTGGCCTCGAACGAGGCTCCCGCCGAAGTGGGCCGCATGATCGGCGCGGCCCTCGAAAACGACTGGACGGAGGCCCGCGAACTCGAACGGCGCTACGGACCCCTGTTCGAGGCCAATTTCTGGGAATCGAATCCGGCGCCTGTCAAAACAGTCCTGAACCTGATGGGCAAGTGCAGCGACACGGTGCGGCTGCCGCTGGTGCCGCCCATGGCCGCGACCCGTGTCCGGCTGGAGCGCCTGGCCGGCGAAATGGGCCTGCTGAAACTTGCCCCCGTCGGCGACGCAGACCAGCACACGTTCTAAGGCAGGGGTCAGGGATCAGGGCGTCCGGCACGCTCACTCATTTTTTGAAAATAGTTATTCCTGCCTGTCGAAATGGCCAGGGGCTCCTGCGTCATGGTAGTGACGGCGCACAGAGTCATTGCTGGCGCCGCCTACAATCCAAAACACGGAGGTTCGACATGCAATATCTCTTGACGCTGTATTCTGACGAATCGGGCTGGGACAAGATGACCCCGGAACAGCAGCAGCAGGGCGTGCGCGGCCTACATGGCCTACACGCAGGCTCTGACGGCAGCGCGGTGTTTTTCGCGGGCTCCAACCGGCTGCGGCCCAGCACCACAGCCACCACGCTGCGCACCGCCAGCGGCAAGACGCAGGTCCTCGACGGTCCCTACGTCGACTCGAAGGAACAGCTGGGCGGCTATTACCTGATCGAGGTGCCGGATCTTGACGCCGCGCTCTCGTGGGCCGGCAAGTGCCCCGGCGTCGGCCACGGCGTCGTCGAAGTGCGGGCCATCTGGCCGATGCCGCAACACCACGTCGCAGCCGCAACCGAAGAAGCCGTAGCCGCGGCCCGGTAGACGGGAGAACCCGATGGAGCCGTGCAGTGGCGCGCTGGTGCAGGAGACGGCAGAGGCGGTAGCGCGCCACAGTTACGGCAAGCTGGTGGCATTTCTGGCGGCGCGGTCGGGCAACGTAGCCGCGGCCGAGGATGCGCTATCGGAGGCTTTCGCGGCGGCTCTCGAAGACTGGCCGGTGAAGGGCTGTCCGGGGAATCCCGAAGCATGGCTGCTCACGGTGGCGCGGCGCAAGCTGATCGACACCGCCCGCCGGCGAAAGAACGAAGCACCCGCCGACGAGTTTGAAATCGAAACGGAGAGCCTGGCCGAGCCCCTTGACGAAGACGAAGTTCCCGACCGGCGCCTGGGCCTGATGTTCGCGTGTGCGCATCCCTCCATCGACCCCGCAATACGTGCGCCCCTGATCCTGCAAGCTGTGCTGGGACTGGATGCGGCGCGGATTGCGTCGGCGTTTCTGATGTCTCCGGCCGCCATGGGCCAGCGCCTGGTGCGCGCCAAAACCAAGATCCGGCAGGCGCGGATCCCGCTCCGCATTCCCGAACGCGAGGAATTGCCTGAACGCCTCGAAACCGTTCTCGACGCCATCTACGCCGCCTTTTCCGAAGGGTGGCTGGACGCGGTGGGGACCGATCCCGCCCGGCGCGACCTGGCCGAAGAGGCCATCTATCTAGGCCGACTGGTCACCGAGCTGTTGCACGACGAACCAGAAGCCCTCGGCCTGCTGGCGCTTATGCTGTATGCGGAGGCGCGCCGGCGCGCGCGGCGCGGCGCCGAGGGCGAATACATTGCGCTTGCGGAGCAGGATACTTCTCTCTGGGACCAGGAGCGGATCCGGGAAGCTGAAGCGGCGTTGCGGCGCGCCGGCGCGATGGGGCTGATCGGGCGGTATCAGTTGGAGGCCGCCATCCAGTCTGCCCATGTATCGCGGCGGCGCGACGGACTGCCCAACTGGTCCGCCGTCGTCAAACTGTATGACGCGCTACTGGAACTCACCGGTTCACCCGTCGCCGCCATCAACCGGGCGATCGCTATGGCGGAGATCGAAGGCCCCGGCGCTGCCCTCGCAATACTGGATTCCGTCAGCGGCGATGCGCGAGTGATCGAATATCAGCCCTATTGGGCGGCGCGCGCCGATCTCCTGGCACGCACAGGAGCCACCTCTGGGGCGCGCGACGCCTATGAAATCGCCATTGGCCTCGAGCGCGATCCTTCCCTGCGCAGCTACCTCGAACGCCGCCGTGCCGGGCTCGCCCCGGATTAAATCTCAATCGCCAATCCAAAGCCGGCGCTACGACGTGCCACTGTCTTTCGGTTTTGCGCGGGGCCGCTTGGGATTTTTCTTGGGCGGTTCTTCCTTCCACTTCGCGCCCGGCCTCGCCACGTCCCACATCTCCGCGCTGATCTGGTCGAAGAGCCCGTACTTGTCCACCTGCTTGTCCTTGGCCACCTCGTACAGATTGAAGTGGGTTCGGCCGGGGAGATACGTGAAGTGCGGCTCGGCGCCCACACGCGTCAGCACGGCTTCAAACTTGTGCGCCGATCCGTCCAGATAGAACGTGTCGGCGCCGCCCACGATCAGGTGAATGCGGCCCTTGAGATCGTCGCCGCGCTGAGCCCAGGTCGACTCGACAATGTGGGCCAGATCGAAGTGGTCATGCCAGTAAGCCACCACCTCTGGACGCACATGGCCGGTAGTGCGATCGAACATCGGCTCCGGCGCGCCGCTCGGCCCCTTGGGAGAAAACACCCAGTCGAACGATTCCAGTTGCCCTCCGTAGGGCCCCAGAACCAGCTCCAGGCGCGCCATTTGTTCCATCGTCGCCACCACCCGGCCGTTGTCGCGCATGATGGGTACCGGCGACCCGTCGGGATTGCGGTACAGGTTCGCATTTGCGGCGTAGAGATCGACATTGGTGAAGTCGTGAAAGTCGCTTGGGTCGGGGGAAGTGGACCAGGTACCGCCGAAAACCTTGGGGTAGTTGACCTGCAGCTGCAATGTGGCCCAGCCGCCGCTCGAGTGGCCGTTCAGCAGCCGGCCCGTAGGCTTTGCATCCATCCGGAACTTCTGCTCGAGATGAGGAATGAACTCAGTCGTGAGCGCCGCGCCCCAGGGGCCGTCGTTCACCGAATCGGCGAATTCGTGCGTGCCTTCGGGAATCGACTCGTCGAGCATGACCCAGATCATGGGCGGCATTGTGCCCGCCTTCATCCGCTCGTAAATGCGCAGGCCCGACACCAGCGCGCCGTCGATGTCGCCTCCAAACCCGTGCGTCCAATACACCGTCGGGTAAGTTTCGTTGGCGTGCGTGGAATAGGTCGGCGGCAGCACCACCCACGCCCGGATCTTGGCTGGCCGGCCCCAAAACCGCGTCAAAAGCGGGCTCTCCATCTCTTCGTACTGGGCAACGTCCGCGGTGGTTGCCTCTTTCAACTTGGCGAATGCGGCGGCGTGCTGCGGATCTTCGATCACCCGGCGGTCAAGCGACAGCACAGGCTCCGTGCCCACACCGGGCTTCCACCCCGCCAGCATCAGCACCGGGCTGACCCAGTCGTCGGGACCCCGCCCCTTGTAGTTGTAATTGTGGTTCACGTCGAGCACGGCCTGGGCTTCGTAAATCCCCGCGGGCAACGCGGAGAAAGGCTTCGGGTACGCGATCTCGTCGGCGTCCACTTCGACCGAAGCGCCCGGCGCAAGGTTCTGGACTTCTCTCGCGCACACCCATACATCCGTGAGGTGCATTTCGCTGGTCGAGACCTCGCTGTCCCCTGAGCCCGCTTTCAGAAAAATCAGCAAGCGGCCGCCGATCGGCGCCGTGTTTGTAGCCGGCGCCTGCACCCGGAAGAAGACATGCGGCGGCGGCGAGGTTGGAGAACTTTGGCTGTGGAGCTGGATGAAAGCTACAGCAACGCCCGCCATGATCAGCAAACGGCGAAGTACGCTGCAATTTTTGAGCATGAGCATGCACGACCTCAACGCTGGGAATCAAAAGAGAATTAACTCGGTCTTTCTAAAACTTCTACGATTGCCTGAATCAGTTGGGGGGCTTCGATGAGCCCGGGAGAAGGCTCCCGGCAAACTATCCGGCCAGCGCAGCTTTCACTGCTTCGCTCACGAGGCGGCCCTCGGCCCGAACCCCTGACGCTTGCAGCCGCGCCTGCACAGCTTTGATGACAGGGCCCATGTCTTTGGGCGTCGGCGCGTGACCAGTCGCGGACGCGTGTTCTGCAACCGCTTCCACCACCAGCGCGTGCAGCCCCGCCTCGTCGAGTGCCTTGGGCAGAAACTCCTCGATGACGACGATCTCCGCCGCCTCCTTTGCCGCTAGCTCCGGCCGGTTGCCCTTGGTGAACTGCTCGATCGAATCCCGGCGCTGCTTGATCATCGTGGCCAGCGCCTGCTGTTCCTCGGCGGGCGTAAGTAAACCCCGCTTATCAATGGCCTTGTTCTTGAGTGCGTTCTTGATGAGCCGGAGCGTGCCGGTGCGCTCGGCATCATGGGCCTTCATGGCAATAATGATTTGCTGGCTGATCTGCGCCTCGAGTGCGCCCGCGTCGGTCATGGATACCTCTTTCGTCCAGGGTGATTCTAGATGGGCCGCAACTACTCACTCAAGCTTAGGACAGAGGACCCCCCTTTGGCGCGCGCGCAGAATCACGAGCACCGTTCGGATCGCCCCGGCCTGCCGGTTGAGCAGCCCAATCAACTGCCGTGCCGCTCCCAGAATGCGGCCGGTGTCACAATCGGATATCGCCCGCCGAGTGCAAGCAGATCTTTGTCCCCAGTAATCAGGTAATCGGCCTTGGACCTGACGAGCGTAGCCAGCACAGGAATGTCGCTCCTGTCCCGCAGTGTCTCATCGCATTCTTCAGTCCCTGGTTCCACCATTTCCGCGAGAAACAGAAAACTGTCGGCAAGATCGCGAATCTCCGCTGCCGTCATTCGAATCCGGGGCAGCTTCGGCAGTACGCGCACAAGTTCCTCGAGAATGTACCGCGAGAGCACAAGGATCAGCCCTCCCTGGCGCCAGGTGCCGACAATTCTCCCGGGGATGCTCGCAGGATAAGCCAGTCCGGATACGAGGACGTTGGTATCCAACACCACCCGCAATCCCGCCATCAGCTGTGTCGTTCCTGCATGATGGCAGCATCGATCTCCGCTAAACCCTCTTCGGCCGGTAAATCCCGATACGCCGCAGCAATCCGATGGCTCAAGTCGTCGAAACGCTCGCGCAAGCGCCGGATGCGGGCAAAGAGTTCCGCATCCACAAGCGCCGCAACCGGCTTCCCGTCCTTGTTGATCACAATGCTGTCGTTCCGGTATTGCACCTGGTTGAGCATCTCACCGAGATTCTGCCGGAAATGCACGGCTGAGACTTCAGTCACCATAATCTTCACGCGCAACCATTATAACCGTAATGGCCATAACGATCCTTGGAGATTTTATCAGGACGAACTTTTCATTTCCGGTTTCGGTTATTCACATTAACCACAAATATGTGTATTCTGTGATTTACTACAAGGTCGACTAAGCGAGGAGAACTCCATGATACGCAAAACCCGCCTCTATACGCCCGGTCCTACCCCTTTGCTTCCTGCCGCCCAGTTTGCTATGGCGGCAGCCGACATCCACCACCGCACACCGGAATTTCGCGCCCTGTTCATCAAGGTGCTCTCCCAGCTGAAGGTGTTTGTGGGCACAAGGAACGACGTGTTGCTTCTCTCGTCTTCCGGCACCGGGGCAATGGAGGCGTCGGTTTCGAATCTCACTTCTCCTGGCGATCGCGTGCTGGTGCTGACGGCCGGAAAGTTCGGCGAACGCTGGCGGGATCTGGCCAAGGCATTCGGCTGCGACGTTCAGCTGCTGAGCGCGCCGTACGGGCAGACCTTCGATTTGGCAGAAGTGAAAAAGGCGCTCCAGCCGGACATCAAAGTGGTCTACATGCAGTCAACGGAGACTTCGACCGCCGTCCGCCACGATGTGGAAGCGGTGGCCCTCCTCATCCGCGAGGTCGCTCCCCAGGCTCTGCTCGTGGTTGATGGGATTACCGGCCTCGGCACCACCCATTTCGACGTGGATGGATGGGGCATCGATATTCTGATCGGCGGATCGCAGAAGGCGGTGATGATTCCTCCCGGCCTTGCCTACCTGAGCGTGAGCGAAAAGGCATGGGCGGCGATGGAGAAGTCCAAGAACCCGCGCTACTACTTCGACCTGCGCAAGGAACGGAAAAATGCCGTCAAGGGTGAGAGTGCGTATACGCCGGCGGTGGCACTGGTAGCGGGGCTGGGCGCGGCGCTGGACTACATTGCCGGCCAGGCTGGAGGCGATCTCGAGAAGGGCCGCTTTGCCCTGGTCAACAATGCCCAGGTCAATGCCGAGGCTGCGCGTGCCGGGCTTGTCGCGCTCGGATTTACCCTCTTCGCGCCTTCCGCGCCCGCCGCCGCCGCTACAGCCGTGGCTGTCCCGGAGGGGATGAATTCCGGCGACGTGGTGAAGGCGCTCAAGTCCCGCTTCAGTCTGGTCACGGCCAACGGACAAGGCGAAATGCAGGGCAAGATCTTCCGCGTCGCGCATCTCGGCTTCTTCGACTACCTCGACACCATTGCTTTCCTCGGCGCCATGGAGCACATCGCGAAAGACACTCTGGGGCTGCCGGTGGTGTTTGGGCAAGCAGTTGCGGCGGCGCAAGCGGTGTACGCAAAAGCAGTTCGCAGTTCGTAGTTCTTAGTTCACAGAGGGCATTGTGTCGTGCGCGCGTTTCAACTGTGAACTGCGAACTGTGAACTGTGAACTTCTCTCGGAGCTTTCATGCCTGACCTCACCTTCGGCGAAAAACTCGTCATCGCCCGCAAGCAGCTCGATCTCTACCAGTACCAGATGGCGGAGCGGCTGGGCGTGCATCCCAACTCGATATGGAAATACGAACGAGGCGAAGGCAAGCCGCACGCCGCCGTGCTGCGCATGTTTGACCTGTTGTGCGAGAAGGAAGGCGTGCGCTTTGACGAATACACCACCGCTTCGGCGGACAAGGGAGAGGCAATGAAGATCGTTCTGGCGGAGAAGGTTTCTTCGGCAACGTTAGCCGTGTTCGCGGCCGAGACGGGATGGGAAGTTCTGACCCACGACAAGCTCCCCGACGGGCTGGCGGCGTCGCTGGCCGATGCCGACGCTCTGGTGGTCCGCTCCGCCGTGCAGGTGGATGACGCGCTCATGGAGAAGGCTCCCAAACTGCGCGTGATTGGCCGCGCCGGCGTGGGGGTCGACAACATCGACGCCGATGCCGCTACCCGCCGCGGCATCGTGGTGATGAACACCCCGGGTGCCAACGCCGTGGCGGTGGCGGAGTTGACCATCGGCCTGATGCTGGCTCTGGCGCGCAAAGTGCCGGCCGCCAACGCTTCGATGCATGCGGGCAAGTGGGAAAAGAAAAGCCTGCAGGGTGCGGAGCTGAAAGGCAAGACGCTGGGTATCCTCGGCCTGGGCCGGGTCGGGCTCGAGGTCGCCAGGCGCGCTCGCGCCTTCGGCCTCGAAATCATCGGCAGCGATCCATTTGTCTCCTCGGCCGTGGCTCGCGAGAACGGCATTCTCTTAGTCTCTGTGGAAGAACTCTTTGCCAAGGCGGATTATCTGACCCTGCACGTCGGCCTCACCCCCCAGACCAACGGCATCATCAATCCGAAGACGCTGGCCGGGATGAAAAAAGGCGTTCGCATCATCAACTGCGCGCGCGGGGAGCTGGTCGAGGATGCGGCCCTCGCCGAGGCACTCAAAAGCGGCCAGGTGGCGGGCGCGGCACTGGACGTGTTTTCCGAAGAGCCGCCCAGGAATTCGCCCTACGCCGGACTCGACAATGTGATCCTGACTCCCCATATCGCGGGATCCACGGCGGAGGCGCAGGAGGCCGTGGGCATTCAGATCGCCCGCCAGGTGCGGGAATATCTCAAGCTGGGCGTGGTGCAGAATGCCGTCAACGTGCCCTCGCTCACCCACGAGGAATACGTGCAGCTGGCGCCCTACATCGACCTTGGAGAACGGCTGGGCTCGTTCCTGGGCCAGGCCGGCAAGGGCTGCATCGAAGCCATCCAGCTCGTCTACGGCGGGGCGCTCACCGAAGCCAAAACCGACCTGGTCCGTAACTCCGCCATCGCCGGGCTGCTCCAGGGCTCGGAGAATGTGAACCGCATCAATGCCGCGGCGGTAGCCGAGGAGCGCGGCATTCGCGTCCACGAAGAGAAACAGGAAAGCTCCCGCGGCGGGGCTGCCACAATGCTGGCCGTGGAGTTGCACACCGCCTCCGGCACAAGCCATGCCACCGCCACGGTCATCCACGGCGAACAGCCCCGCCTGTTGGAATTTGACGGCATCGATGTGGAGGCGCCGCTCGAAGGCACGTTGCTGGTATGCCGCAACCTTGACGTTCCGGGGGTGATCGGCAAGATCGGGACGATTCTCGGAGAATACGGCGTCAACATCGCCAACTTCGCGCTGGGCCGGGACCGTTCGGGGGTGAAGCCGGTCCATGCCCTGGCCGTGGTGCAGGTAGACCCGCCCGTACCCCACGCGGTGCTCGAAGCACTCTTGAAGATTGAGGCGCTGCTGGAAGTCAAAGTGGTGAAGCTCGCGAACGGCGGAGACTGAGTTCAACCGCTGTCGCGGCGCCCTAAGGCGCGGACGGATAGCGAAACAGCAGCGCTCCTTTTTCTGAAAAGACGAGCACGCTGTTGGCGCTATAGTCGGCGACGGCCACCCGGCCGTTCGAAATCAGGGTCATGCCATAGGGTGCCCTCAACGGATCCGCGGCAAATCGAGCGATGGCCGGCTTGCTTGCCAGGGTATCGACGGTAAAGATTGCCCTCTGACCGGGATCGGCAACAAAGAGCCGATTGGTTCTGGCATCGAATGCCAGTGCCGTGGGCGCGCTAAGACCGCTCACAAACAATTTCGACGTCCGGGTCAGCAGCCCGTACTGAAAGATCTTTCCCGCCGCTATATCCGCCACATAGATCTCGTGGCGCGCTTCGTCAAAGGCAACCGGGCCAAGTTTGGTAGCCGAATCGATGTGCGCAAGCAGGGTGCTACGCGAACCCTGCATGTCCACCTTATAGATCTCGTTCGAATCGGATGTGGCAACGTAAGCGGCGTGCCCGGATTCGCCGGAGTCCACGCCCGAGCACACATTTTTGAATTCCCAGGTTCGGAGCGATTTGCCGTCGAGAGAAAACAGCACCACCACGCCCCGCCCCAGCTGCGATCCGGCGATGAGCATGGAAGCCGGCTTCTCGGTGCGGGCGAAAGTCATGTCGGCCGGTTTGAAGTCCGGCGGCAAGGCGAAGCTGCCATACTCCGAAAGCCCATTGTCGGATACCCGGAATCTGTGCAGGATGCCGGCATTGTCCAGGACATATAACTCGGTTCCGGGGCCGTCGCTATCCATCATCACCGGGCGTTCCAGCTTCGCGCCATCCTTTGCGGCGGCAGTTCGCGGAACCAGCAGAAGCGCGCACGACAGGGCCATAAGCAGGACGCACAGCGTCCCGAGGCCGGGGCGCCCGCCGCGAAGATGGGTGGGGAGTGTTTTCATCATGTCTTGCCGAACAGCTCCTTGATGCGGGAAACCACCACCCCGCCCCCGCTCACCAGGATCGCGAGAACAAACGCCGGAAACAGTTGCCGCGGGTCGATGTCGAGACCGAAGAGGACCAGTTTCGAGTTTCCGTAAGCCGTGAGGAGAATCCCGACGAACTCGGCAATGATTCCCAGGACCAGGGCCGCGAGGATGGCGTGCACTGCGCGTTCGTCATCTTTACCCACCTTGCCGGTGAGCAGGTATCTTGCGGTCAAACCCAGGGCAATGCCTCCGCAGAGCGCCAGCGCCAGCCCGAACAGGCCGGGACCAAAGCGAACCTTGGCGAGAATGGTCTGACGTCTGTCCGTTCCCCCCGGCACGGTGTGATATGTCACGTTGAGCGCGATCGTGTCGTGCGGAACGTCAGTCTTGATCGCCAGGGCTCCCTGCAGCAACGCGGGAATCGTGTTCGGAGAGAGATTCAGAGGCAGCGTCGAGTTCGCGCCGGGCTCAATCGCGATGGGATCCTTTTCGCTCACCGCGGCGGAGACCTGGTTCCAACACCGCGGACATTCTTCACTGAAAGTTACATCGGTGACTGCGAGCGGAAGGGTGTCGGCGATATTTCCAAGATGAACCTGGAGCGGAGTGCTGCCGGAGACGCTCACGTAGGCCGGTTCGGTCTGCTTTTCCACCACGATCAGGTCGCCGGTCGAGGCGTTGTACACGGGCATCAGGATCGATCCCTGGAGAAGGTTCGGGCCGGTCTTCACGTGAAAGGCAACTCTGGTCGGCGAGTCGCGGAACGTTCCCGCCGGGTTCCCCGTCACCTGGAACCGATTCGCGGCCTTGTCCGCGCTTTTATCGTTCACAAGGTAGGCCGTGAAGGTGAAGGCGTTGAAGCGGAGTTGCTGGATGCTGGCCAGGTCGATGCACAGCCGGAAGGCTTGATCGTCGGTTTGCCCGAAAAGGAATTGGGGGGCCGGAAAGCTGGTACGGGTTTCTGGTCCGAGAGCCAGGGTGGAAAAGCTGACCACGCCCTCCTGCCTTACATTCACGGAGTCCATCACGAGCTGTGGTCCGGCGGGCTGAGCGAACAGCGCCGACGCTGGAAAAGATCAAAGCCAGCAGGGCGCTGCTGACGCTGCGCGCGCGCGGCCGGCCGGAGAATCTCGAATTCAGGCGAAGCCGGTTTGGCATGGTCGATCCGCCAGGTTATCCCGAGGCTCACTGCGGATTGTGTCGATCGCGTCGGATACGGAGGGCCCAGGCATCATCCAGGCCCGTCGCGACGGATCTCCACTTTGTCCCGTTTCGGAAGCGTGAACATTATGCATGAGCCAACGCTCACAATCAACATAGGTTGCTCCAGGCCCCGGGACCCGGCTTCTGATCGTCCGCGTTTTTTGGCCCGCCGTTCCTGTGGTCCAACCAGCAGCGCAGATATGCCGCCTGCTCACGTGGTACGTCTCGTGATAAGCCGGGAACCGGATCGTCCTGTTGACCGTGCCATCCAATCGCGCCAAGCCTCGGTCAACCGCCCGACGCCCGACAGTACGCCGGCCAAAAGAAAACGGGCGCCCCGCAAGGCGCCTGCTTCTGGTATCGGATATGGTCAAAGACTACGCGCGGCTCAGGTACGCGCCTTCGCTGGTGTCAACACGGATCTTCTCGCCTTCGTTGATGAAGGGCGGAACCTGGACCACCAGGCCGGTCTCGGTTTTGGCTGGCTTGGTCACGCTGGATGCGGTGGCCGATTTCAGACCGGGTTCGGTTTCCACTACGGTGAGTTCAACGGTCCCGGGAAGCTCGATGCCCACAGCCTGCCCGTCAAAGTAACTGACCTTGATCTGCAGGTTGGGCGTCAGGTATTCCACCGCGTCGCCCAGGGTCGAACCTTTCAGAACCGTCTGCTCATAGTCCACGGGGTTCATGAAGTAGTAGTCATCGCCGTCGGCATAGAGAAAGTCCATCGCGATTTCGTCGACCACCACCCTCTCGATGGCGTCGCCGGAGCGGAATCGATGTTCGAACATGGCGCCCGAGCGGATGTTGCGCAGCTTGGCCTGGATAAACGCACGCAGGTTGCCGGGAGTGCGGTGCTCTACTTTAAAGACCAGGTGCAACTGCTCGTTATGCTTGATGATCATGCCCGGACGCATTTGAGTGGCGGGAATCGCCATAGATTGTGAAACTCCTTGCTAGGGTGGCGCGGGACGCGCTCAAAGAATTGAATTAGACCTGTCTTTATTGTAGCTTAGGGCGCCTTCTGACCGTAGTTCCCGGCCAATTCCATTTGCGGTGGGAGCTCCGTTGTCAGGCGCAACGGTGAGTTTGACGGGCGATCGATTCGACCGCATCACTTGATCTTCGCCGTCAGCGCGTCGTCGGCGAAACGATCAAAGATTCGTCAGATTCGTCAACGGCCCTAGTCGTCGCCTGCGGAACTCGCAACATTCAGCCGGTTGGGCACCCCTGGACGGCGCGATTTAGCCTTGGCGACAACGGGTGTAACCCGGGCCCTGGTGTGCTCCTGGTTCACCCCCTGCAGCATGGCGCCCGTATCGTCAACACAAACAATCTTGAGCGCATGGTTGATCAACACATCGAATTGCGACAGAAAGTCCGCGCCCAAAAGGCCGCGAATCGCAAACCCGGCGGATTGCAGCCGCTTCATGTCATAGACCACCACACCCTGGTTGGTTGACGCATGATCGCCAAGTTCGACCGTGTCCAGTTGCGCGAATATGGCCGGCCCTTGAAAACTGATGCCGGCAACAGCCGCCTTCCCCTTTGCCTCTAAATGCAGTTCCGCCGCCAGGGATTGATCGACCACCGTCACCTGGGTTCCGGTATCAAACAGAAAATCATAGGGTCCGGAATGATTGATCGCGACCTCCACGATCATTTCATGGCGGTTGACGTTGTGAAACGGGATAGCGGTGATGTTTGCTGGACACCCGGTCTCGGCGTTCAGCGTCGCGGGGATGAATGTTGCAATGAGCAGAACGAAAAAGCGCTTCATGAGATAAGGTGATCGACCTCCAGCGCGCGTATCTTGACGTCGGTCAACCTCAGAAGACCAACCACGTGTCTTTTGGACTGGAATCGCTTTGCAAGGTTGCGCGGAAAGGCGCACAAATGTCGCCTCACCGACGCTCCATGGTCAGTCGCTGACGCGACCATCAAGGAGCGTCGGCCTCGACTGCCGACCGATTTCCATGAATTTTGTAGCCCATGGCTCGCTCATCTACTATTGGCTCCGAATTTCACGCGGGCAATTCCCGCCCCGGAGTCTGTCTCATGCGTCGTGGCGCTGCGTTCGTTTCCGTGTTCTTTGACGTTCTGGTTTTCATCCCTGCAAGCCTGGCGGCGCAGAGCGGTTCGTCGCCTGCCGTGCCGGCTGACGCTCCCTACAAAAATGCCGGCCTGCCCGCAGAGCAACGGGTAAAGGACCTGCTCGGCCGCATGACGGTCGAAGAGAAAGCCTCGATGCTGGCCGGTTCGGGATGGATGGAGTCGATGCCCATCGAGCGGCTCGGAATTCCAGCCATCAAGATGGCCGATGGCCCCATGGGCGTGCGTGCGTGGTATGGCAGCTCCGCGGTCACCAACGCGGCCAACACCCCCAAGGTCCTGACTACGTCGTTTCCCTCGGGCGTGGCCATGGCGGCGACATGGGACCTCGACCTGGTGCAGCGCGAAGGTCAGGCCATCGCGCAGGAAGTGAAGGCTCTCGGACGCGACATGATTCTCGGCCCGACCGTCAACATCAATCGCGTGCCGCTGTGGGGGCGCAACTTCGAGGGCTATGGCGAGGATCCGTATCTCTCTGCGCGGCTTGGTGTGGCTTATATCAAAGGAGTGCAGGGTGAGGGCGTGATCCCCTCGGTGAAGCACTTCGCCGCCAACAACGAGGAATTCGAGCGCCACCGCATCGACGAACACATCGACGAGCGCACCTTGCACGAGATTTATCTGCCCGCCTTCAAAGCCGCGGTGCAGGAGGCCGGCGTGTGGAACGTGATGTCGGCTTACCAGAAGGTAAACGGCACCTACTGCGCCGAGAACAGCTACCTGCTGACCGACATTCTGAAAAGGGAGTTCGGCTTCAAGGGCTTCGTGATTTCCGACTGGGGCAGCACCTATTCGACCGCGCCCACGGTAAACGCGGGCATGGATCTCGAGATGCCCGGCGGCCCGCCGGCGAAGGCGATGCTGTCGAGCCCGCGAACCATCATGAGCGGCAACAGCGGGACGTGGCTGGAAGGCGATAAAGTGCTGGCCGAGATCAAGGCCGGACACATCTCCGAGGCCACACTGGACGATAACGTCAGCCGCATTCTGAGTGTGATTTTTCTGAGCGGCATCTTCGATCATCCCCATACCGGCGGTGGGGAGGTGGATACGCCCGAGCAGCGCGCCGTCGCACTGAAGGGAGCGACCGAGGGTATCGTGCTGCTGAAGAATGCCGGCACGTTGCTGCCGCTCGATACCGCGAAGGTCAAGTCGATCGCCGTGATCGGACCCAACGCCGCGGTGGCGCGCACCGGTGGAGGCGGCAGTTCCCTGGTGCGGCCCAGGTATTCGATTGCGCCTTTGGATGGGATCAAGGAGAGGGCCGGCGTCGGAATCAAGGTCACGTATGCGCTGGGAGTCGGCATGGAAGGCGAGGATCCAGCCCAGGACACAGGCGACGCACGCGGCACTGCACTGAAAAGGGCCGTCGATGCAGCCTCGCACGCCGATGTCGCCGTTGTCATCGTTGGCCGTTACAACAAGCTCGAGTCGGAAGGCTTCGACGTGAGCACGATGGACCTTCCGGCCGGGCAGGATGAGCTGATCGCTGCCGTGGAAAAGGCCAATCCGCGCACGATCGTTGTGCTGAACACCGGCGACCCCGTCACCATGACCAAATGGATCGATACCACGCCCGCTCTGCTGGACATGTGGTACGGCGGACAGGAGGGCGGCCACGCATTGGCCGCGATCTTGTTTGGCGACGCCAATCCGTCGGGAAAGCTGCCGGTTTCGCTACCGAAGAAATTCGAGGACTCGCCCGCCTACGGCCATTATCCGGGTGAAAACCTGAAAGTGGACTACGCCGAGGGCATCTACGTCGGCTATCGCTACTACGACACAAAAAAGGTTGAGCCGCAGTTCCCCTTCGGCTTCGGGCTGAGCTACAGCAGTTTCGAGTACAGCGATCTTAAGGCGATCAAGCGGATCGAATTTGCAGGCAAGAGCCCGATCAAGGATGTGGTTGTCTCATTAAAGGTGCGCAACACCGGCACCCGCGCGGGAGCGGAGGTCGTCCAGGTCTACGTGCACGACGGCCATTCCAAAATCGACCGCCCGATACGCGAATTGAAGGCTTTTGACCGCGTAGAGCTAAAACCCGGCGAGACGAAGACGGTTCAATTCAACCTGCCGGATCCGGCCTTTTCCTATTGGAGTCCGGAGAAGAAAGACTGGGTAATGGAACCTGGGACGTTCGAAGTCCAGGTAGGCGCGTCGTCGCGCGATATTCGCCTGAGGGCGCCTGTGGATGTGAAGTAGCGATTCGCACATAATTACCGTCCGGCGGAGCATACTGGGGAGGTGGACAGACTGTCTGGGAATTCCTGCCGCGGCCCGAAACACCGCGAATTGGGCCGGACCCCAGGAGGCACCCCCACCCACCCCCTATGTAGATTCGCCTTTATTTCGCTTCATAGAAATTGCCCATTGAATCCAGAGGCTTTACGCGACACATTTCCGGATGTAACAGCATTTTCTGTTACATAAGGCCCGTTTCCGGGGGTGCTGGCGTCCCAGGCCTCGCTTTTGAGACCTGGGTTCGAAGCTAGTGGCTAGAAGCTGGGAGCTAAAAAGCTGCGTTTACGGCTTCGGCGGCTCGTAGGGCTCCACCCGCAGCAGGTCGGAGAGGATGCCGCGCTCCTGCGGCGTGAACTGGCCTTGATAGCGGCTGGAGTTCAGAACCGTGGCCCGCTGATCGGGAGGGACGGAGCGCAGGTCGCGGAAAGCGTTCTTCATCATGGTTTGGCGCTCGGCGGGCAGCGACGTCCACTCCCGGGCGGAGCGATTCACTTGCATGCGCTGTTCGGCCGGCAGACGCTCCAGGTTTTCAGCCCGGGCCAGGCGACGCTCGCGCTGCTGGTCCGGCATCTTGTTCACGTCGTTCAACTGCCGGACCAGCCGTTGCTGCGTGCCCTCGGGCAGATGGTTGAAGCTCGGGTCGCTGCGCAGCATCTTTTCCTGTTCCTGGACGGGCGTGTTGCGATGTTGGTCCAGCCAGTTCGCCAGGTGTCCGGGAGGGGCGTAGCTGGGAGCCGGGTAGCCGGGATAGGCCGGCCGGGGAGATCCCGGCCCCAGGTACGGAGGCCCGGGATACACGGGGTGCGCGGTTCCCTGCGCGTTCGGGGGCAAGGCCGGCCGGGTCTGCGGCTGCGCATAGGAGTGGCTCGGAGGAGGCGTGTAGGAATGTACCTGGGGTTGCGAATACGGGTGCCCCTGGTTCTGCGGATGCGGCGCCTGCTGGTGGGGCGGCGCGGCATGGGACTGTGCTGGCGGATGCGGAGGCGGAGGGGCGGCATGAGGGGAAGTGTGCTGTCCGCGGGCGGGCGCCGCCATCAGCGACAGGGCTCCCAGCGCGGCAGCCAATGCTGCGCGGCGCCACATCTCCGCCCTGTATGTGCCTTTCATGTTCACCCGACCTTATCGTTTCATCCCCGGAAACAACAGCCCTGAAAAGAGCTGACGCAATCTAGTTGGTGTTCAAATCGTCATCCGATGGATCCGTGGAGTTGGTGCCGGAGATCGACTCAAGCTGATCCAGCAGTTGCGCGTTGCTGTCCAGCGTCTGCAAATCGCCTACGACCGCGGCCTCGCGCGAAGGCGCCGTCTGCTCCTCCCAGTTGGTGACTCCCAGGTAAGCGCCGCCGCCCAGGATCAGCATGATGGTCAGCGCCATGGCTGCCAGCGGGCGCGCATGCGTCTGCGGCCCGTACAGAATCCTGGCCCTCATGCGTTCGAGCCACCCGGCCGGCGCGGCTTTGCGTTCCTCGCGCAGCCGCGCCTCAAAGCGGGTCATGAAATAGGGATTCGGCGCCGGAGCCTCCCAGGCATCGAGGAGGGCCATAGTAGCGCGCAACTCCTCGAGTTGGCGATGGCAGTCCTCACACCCGGCAACATGTGTTGTTACGTTTTCAGGCGCCGCGGCCGGATCGAGAAGCAGGTCTGCAAGCTTCTGATCCATTCCCGTGCACGTGTTCTTTTTCGTCTCCATGCTTCCACCCCAATTCCCGCCGGTGTGCCCGGCTTCTTTCAACTCACCCCGTTAGACGAATTCCTTCAGCTTGTCGCGCAGCGTCTGGTAGGCGCGGAACAAGAGGGACTTGGTTGCCGACTCGCTCAGCTTGAGCACCTCACCGATCTGGCGGTAATCCAATCCCTGATACTTGTGCATCAGCACGGCCATGCGCTGCCGCTCGGGCAGCGCCATCACGTGCTTGCGGATGGCCGCCATGCGTTCGTCGCGGAGCAACCGCTGTTCCACCGTTGGCTCATCGTCCGCCACTTCCGGCGTCGTTCCCGTCTCCGGGTCCGGCACATCCAGGTAAACGTTCTGGGCGGCGCGCTCGTGCTTGGTGTCGCGCGCATGGTTCACTGCCAGGTTGGTGGCGATGCGGTAGAGCCAGGTGGTGAATTTGGCTTCCGCACGGTAACTTTCCCGCGAACGGTAAACGCGCAGGAACACTTCCTGCGCCAACTCTTCGGCCACGGCCTGGGTGCGCACCATTCTGAACAAAAAGTGAACCATGGCCCGGTGGTACTTTTCCACCAGGTAATTGAATCCCGATTCGTCGCCCGCAGCCACGCGAAGCATAATGGCGGCATCGCTGGCCGGGTCGGCCGCGGCAAAATGCCGTTCCACCGCCAAACGTTCGGTTTCAGCAGCGGGCCGTGAAACCGGGCCTGTTCCCAGGGCCGCCTTGTCCAGGACGAGCGTTGCCATATCTTCTGGAACACTGTCGTCGTCGGAAGGTTGCGGTTTTGAGTCGTTTTCTGACGCGGAATTGGCACTCTCCGCTGGAGATAAATCGCCCGGGTTGCGATCTGGACCCGCTTCCGAACTGCCTCCCGGCGAGCGCCCGGTCGAAAGCTCTTTGCGGGCGCCTTCCAGGCCGGAATTCTCTCCGCCTTCACGCGGCAAATGCATACCGTTCTTAGAGGCAAGTTCCGACCCAGGCAGGGGGTTGAGTGCACCCTCCCCGGTGCTGGAGGGCTCGCCTGGCGGACGAAAAGGTCGGGCTCGAAAGACCATGAAGTTCGTGCGCGGGATGGGGCCAATCCGGCGGATGCATCCCCTTGTCTGGTTTGGCCGCAATGCCGTGCTGGTGTTACTCTATCCTACGGGATGCCCCTCCCGGCGCAATCAGCGCCAACCCTCCCAGCGGGCGCTTAACTCAGCGGTAGAGTGCCATCTTCACACGGTGGAAGTCGCAGGTTCGAATCCTGCAGCGCCCACCATGAAATCAAAGGGTTAGACCCGCGCTCCGCCCGCGGTCCCTGGATTTTGCGCCCGTTTGATCACAATCAATCTTCGCGTGTCCGCAGGGGTTGAAACTGTCCAGGATACAGCGCGGCACGGGCGAACAATCTTTCCCGCGCCGGAGGTCCGCCCAATTCGTTGTTCTGCCCGCGACGAGACACGAGATGGATCATCGGAATGGGTCCAACTTGTTGTTGCGACTAGACCTGCGTTCGTAGCATAATAAGCCGCACCCCGGTGGATGTGGCCTTCATAAACCATAGCGCTCGGATGGTTTCCCTCTCTGTGCTTCCGTGGGCGAACGGATTTCAGGCTTCCCGACCCAGCTCTACCAGATTCAGGTTCCCTCCGCATGGCAACCCTAGTGCCCGGCAAAATCGGGAAATACGATGTCACCCGCATCATCGGGCGCGGAGGCATGGGAGTCGTTTATCAAGCGACCGACCCCCACCTTGACCGGCGGGTGGCGATCAAAATGATCACCGGCGCGTTCGCCGAAGATCCGGATATGCTGAAGCGGTTTTTTCGCGAGGCACAGTCGCTGGCAAGCCTGCAGCACCCCAACATCGTTACCGTGTTCGACCTCGGCGACTATAACGGGAATCCCTACCTGGTAATGGAATACCTGGAGGGCGAGGGCCTGGACGCTGTGCTCTCGAACCGACGGCAGCTGAGTCTTCTGGAAAAGATCACGGTGGTGATTCAGGTCTGCCATGGGCTGGGCTACGCCCATAGGCGGGGGGTGATTCACCGCGACATCAAGCCGGCCAACATCATGTTGTGCAAGGAAGGCGGAGTCAAGATCTTCGATTTCGGCATCGCCCACGTTCGCAATCAGAACGTGACGCGCACGGGGCAGGTTCTGGGCACGCTCCGCTACATGGCTCCGGAACAATTCAAGTCGCAGCCGGTCGATGCGCGGGCCGACATTTTTTCGACCGGCGTGGTCCTGTACCAGTTGTTCACGGACCATATGCCGTTCGAGGCCGAAAATACCGCGACCACGATGCTGAAAATCGTGCACGATCCGCCTCTGCCGGTGGCCAATTTTCTGTCCGGTTACCCTCCGGAGATGGAGCAGATCCTGCTTCGTTCCCTGGCGAAGAATCCCGACGAACGGTACCGCTCGGCCGACGAGTTTGCCCTGGACCTGGCGCAGTTGCAGGGACAATTAAAAGAGGAACTGATCGGCCGGGAAATGCTCGAGGTGGCGGCCCTTCTAGAACAGGGAGAGGTTTATAAGGCGCAAGGTTCGTTGCTGCGGGTGCTGAAAATCGACCAGCAGCACACCAACGCAAACCGTCTGTTGCGCGAGGTGCAGCAAACGATCCAGCGGGATGAAATCGGGAAACAGGTGCGTGAACTCCGGCATTTCGCGGAAGAGGCCCTGGCCGACGAACGGTTCGACAAGGCGCTCGAACATGTGGACCGGGCTCTGGGGCTGGACCGGACCAACCCCGATCTGCTGCAGTTTCGGGAGGACGTCCGCGCTGCGGCGGTGCGATCCGAAAAGCTGCACAAGGCCCTGAGGATCGCCGAGGCTGCACAGGCAGAAGGCAAGCTCGACGTGGCGAAGGAAGCGGCGGAAGCGGCCTTGGCGGTGGCACCCAACGACACCCAGGCAAAGACGGTGTACCGCCTGATCTCGCGGGACATCGAGGAACGCGCCCGGCAGCAGCAGATGGAAGGCTACCTGTCGGAGGCGCGCCAGCAGATCTCGTCGCGGAAATTCACGGCGGCGCTGGACATTCTGAAACGGGCGGAAGAGCTGGATCCAGGGGCGCCCCAACTGCACACGCTGATTGACTCTGCGGTCGCTGGCCGCGAACAAGAACGCCGCCGCCGGGAAGCCGAAGCCCTGGTCCACGAGGTCGAAGAAGCCCTGAACAAGGACGACTATGGCACCGCCTGCAGCAAAGCGGACGAAGGCCTAGCCCGGTTTCCAGAAGACCGAAACCTGCTGAAGCTCAAGACTCTTGCAGACCGGCAGCGGCAGATTGAAGACCGCAAGCGGTTCGTCGATGAGCAGTTGACCACGGCGCGCATGCTGCTCCAGGCGGGCCGTAACGAGGAGTTACACGAGCAACTGGAGAATGCCATCGCCCAGATTGGGCCGGAGCCCCGACTGGATTCCCTGCTCGCCCTCGTGGTTGAAAACCTGCAGCGAGAGCGATTGGAACAGACGAAGACCGAGGGGCTGCGGCAAGCCAGACAGTCTCTGGACAATCATGCCGTTCACGATGCCATTCAGACATTGGAAAGGCTGACAAGGGAGATCGGCGACGACCCGGAAATCCGGGATTTGCTGACCCGGACCCGATCGGAACAGGCGGAAGCGGTGCAGAACGCTCTTGTACGCGCCGAACAAGAGGCAGACCTGGACCAGCGGATGAAAATCCTGAAAGAGGCCTTGCAAAAGAGCCCCCAGGATGGCCGATTGAAAGAACAGCTGCATAACGTCGGCAATCTGCGCCAGGTCATCGCCGAGATTGGCGCCGAGGCGCGGCAACTCGAGGAGTCGCGTCATTACGACCGCGCGCTGGCCAAGTGGGACACGGTCCGCACCGTCTACCCGCAGTATCCAGATCTGAAGAACATCGTCACGCGTGTCCGGGGCCTTCGGGATCGAGCTCAAACCGATGCCCGCCAAAACTGGATTGACAAGATCGAAAGCTCGCTGAGCGCCTGCGAATACGACGAGGCTTCGGCCCTGGTGGGACAGGCCACGCAAGCCTTCCCCTGGGATACCGACCTGATGGAACTGCAGGAGCGGACGGAGACCGCGGTTCGGCAGCGCGCCAAAGCGCAGAAGATGGTGGCTGAAGGACGGAAAGCGTTCTCCAATCAGCAATGGGAGGCGGGCGCGCAGATGATCATGCGCGCCTATCAGCTCACAAGCGAGGATTCGCTCATTCGCGACCAGGCCATCGCCGAACTGGCGCAAGCATCCCGGGCGACGGTCGAAAAAAACTGGCGGGTTTCGGAAGCCATTGTGCGCATGCTGGCGGAGATTCACCCCGGCGCGGTGGGTTCTCAGGACTTGCACGCTTCGATTCAGGAGCGCAGGCGCGAAGAGGCAATCTCCGGCGCCACGGACGCGGCGAGAAAAAGGCAGGCGAGCGGAGACTTGGAAGGGGCACTGCGCGAGCTCGAGCAAGTCCTGGGGTGGTATCCCGAGGACCGGCGATTGCAGGATTTCGAGCGGCTTCTGCAGGAACGCATCGGGCAGACCAGGGAAGCATCGCGGCTCGAAGCGGTGCGGCAGGAGGCAAGGACCCAGCGCGTCAATCTCCTGCATGGGGCGCTGGCGTCCGCGGAATACAAACGCGCGGAGGATTTACTGGCGCAGGCGAAGCGGGACTTCCCCGGAGACCGCGAGTTCGCGGAAATCGAGAAGAGGGTTCGGGAAGGAATGGCCAACCGGGCACAAGCCGAGAAGCTTCTGGCCGGGGCGGCCAAGTTGGTCGACAAGGGGAAGTGGAAGAAAGCCCTGGAGTCGTTTCAGGATGCGAACGCAGCGGCAAGATCAGACAGGGTGATTCGCGACCGGGTGGTGGGCGGGCTGGCGTCAGCCGCGGACGCGGCGCTGAAGTCGGATTGCGAATCATCGGAAATGCTGGTGGCGGAAGCGGCGCGTCTAGAGCCGGATTCCCTCTTGCTCGGCCCCGTCCGATCGAGAATCGAGGCGGCGAAGCGAGGACAGCTCACGGAACAGTCATCCCGCTGGAAGCCGGCGCCGCCCGTACCGGTCGAACCGGCAGATCTTTCCGCGACCCAGATCTTCGTTCAACGCGTGACGCAGGCAGCCCCGGAGGTTTCGGCGCGAACCCCCGCGCCGGTTCCGCCGCCAATGGGGCTCACGGAAGAGTACACGCCGCCCACAGCGAAGCAGGATCCGCAGCCTGCTGCGCCTATACCCACCCTGTTCACTCAACCCATGCAAGTCGCGCTGGATTCGGGCGATGTTATGGAGGCGAAGCCGGGGCTGCGAGACGCGACGCTTTCCGCGAGGGACATGCGAACGGCCGCGTTTGACGGCGGACTTACCCATACCCAGCCGGGATTGGGAAGTGATGAGTTGAACGAAGCCGCACTGCAAGTTGTGGAGCGGCAGCTTGCGGCCTTCATCGGACCGCTGGCCAAGGTTCTGGTAAAGCGCGCTGCCGGCAAAACAACCAACGCTCTCGAGCTTTACTCGATACTGGCCGCAGTTCTGGAGCGAGAAGAGGATCGGAAGGCTTTTCTTGCCAGGAGAACGGAACTTGGCGGGGGCAAAGCGAGTACGCCAACGCCGGTATCCGCGCCAGTCCAAGCCGGGCCAACAGCGATCGCGCCGACGGATGTTTCGGCGCCCGGTGAAATTACGCCGGCGGTGATCGAGCAAGCGGCCCGCAAGCTGGCCGAACACCTGGGCCCCATCGCCGCGGTTCTGGCCAGAAAAGATGCCAAACGCGCCGCCACCCTGCGGGATTTTTATGGCCTTCTCGCGGAACATGTGGCCAACCCGACAGATCGCGAGCGCTTCCTGAAAGAAGCCGGGGTGCAATAGGATCTTCGCTTGTCGAATTCCGCTTCGTCGCTAGCTCGGATTTCCTACCATTCGATGGAACTGCCGCGGTTGTTTTTTGCATTGCCCTCACAGCTTCACAGGTTCACAAGGGGGGGTGGGGGGCCTACTCAGGGGGTACAAACCGGGCGGATACCTGACATTGGTGAACCGGGGATATTGCTGCCTTAAAACGAAGGCATTTGGGTTACCTCCGACTACAAGTTTGCGGCATGAGGCCTTAATCTTCTGCAAACCCGAGCGAAATTACGGCGTGGCGGCGGCCTGTTGTTTCTCCGCTTCTGCAATCAGCTTTCTGAAGGCTTCCACGGCAGGAACTCCCGGAGATCGAAGCGCATCCTTCGCGCTGTAACGCCAAACCGCGGGAGAGTTGAGCGCATCGTTGCGTTTGCCGCGATACACCACAAACATGTCCTGAGTTTGCCCCACCTCTTCCTGGGGGCTGGGAGCCCGGGGTTGTGGACTCGATGGATCGCCTATTTGCCCGGGATTCCCCGTGTGGCCTCCCATCCCGATTCCCGAATCTGTGGGTTCAACAATGACGGGGCGATTGTTGATCGGGACGCCGCCAACCGTCTGCTGCGCGATCTTTCCGCCTTTGCGAACAGAAATGATCAGATCGGCAGTTGAAGCGTCCGGCGCCAGGGTGAAACGGCCCCAGTTCATGAGGGCTTTCTCCACATCCTCCTGGGCAGTGCGGTTGGCCATGGGAGCTTCGACAGCCATGCCGGCGTCGGGATCGACGACTACCAGCACGGTCCTGGCCTCAAGAACGTCCGCCGGCAGCAGGACCTTTTTCTTGTCCTTTCCAGCCGCGACCAGGCAGCACAACAGCAAAAGGGAAAGGGCAAGGCTCCTGTGATACCGCATGAAACGCCTCCCAAGATGGAAGCAAGTCTAGTCCATCCGAGGCCCTTTTGGCTCGGTGTGCCTGGAATCAGTTCTCCAGCATCTTGATCGCTTCCACGAGGCTCTTCCGCATGCGCCGGAACGACTCGGCGAGGGTGGCGATTTCGTCCTTTCCCGATGCCGCGAAGTCGGGAACGGTGAGGTTGCCGAGGCTTACTTCGCTGGCGATATTCGACAACTGATTGACGGGCCGGATGACCAGCAACATGAGCAGGACGTTGATGGCGGCAATGAGGACGACAAAGACCGCCGCGAGCGACAGCATGAAGGCCGTAAAGGCATGATTCGCCCGCTGAATCGGCAACTGCATGGGGGCGGTGATAATCTGCGCCGCCACGATATCGTTCACCTTCCAGCCGAAGCCGTTGGCGCTTCCATACTGTTCGATGACGGTGCGGGGCGCGCGATCCGGAGTATCGTGGCAATCGAGGCACGCGGGATCCGAGATCTTGAGCGGCTTGGCAATGTAGAGCGCGCGGCCGGCGGGTGTGTCCCGTTCGTCGACCACTTCGGTCTTGTCCGGAGCCTGCCGGAAGAGGCGAACGATATCCGCCTCCCAGTCCGTGGCGCGATCGCTCGGATTGGTGGGATTGAGGGTCGCTTCCTTGTAGGAGTATTCGGGATATTTCTTGCGAAGAAGCTTGAAATACTCATTCGCCGAGTACGCAGACACCGACTGGGGCATGAAGGTGTAGGTCATCTGCGTCTTCAGAAGAGGTTTGATCTGCGTACTGGTGTAGGTGCGCACCGCAGACGCGCTATCGATCATGATGCGCGCATTCTCTTCAATCTCCGCCTTGGCATTGCGCTGGAGCAGCGCGTGGGTGAACAATCCGGCAAAGACAAATGCGATGGCGAAGACAAGGGACAGGACGAGGTTGAACTTGACGATCAGTTTCATTGGATTTCTCACCCGTTGAAGAATTGGCGTTTGGCCGCTGTATGCGTTGGGTTTATTGGGGGTGCAAGACTGGTTCCCACCCAGGAAGCGCCGCGAGATGGGCCTCAATTGACTGGCGAAACGCGCTGTCCTGAATCCGAGGCTTGAAACGCGTTACCATGCCCCTGCCCCAGCTGGAAGTGAGCCAGCGCTCGATTTCGGCGTAGGAGACCTCATGGTCGCTCCTGGGGACGGGCGGCTTGGCACCGGCGAAGCGCGACAAGCGAGAAGGAAACTCGTCGCGAAAGGACACTGGCATCGCGCCGATGAATTCACCAGAGGGGCGGCCTGCTGGAACGATGGGCTTCCCCGCTTTGCGGGTGAAAAAGATCTTCTCCGCGGAACTGGGCGTGGCGGCTGCGGCACCGGCGCCGACTGAAGCGGTTCCGCGCTCCACAAAGACCTCGGCAGTATCGGCTGCGACGTGCAGCAACACGCTGCCACCCTTGGTGGTCGCGGTGACAAGCGGGCTGGAATAGCGATAAGTCCCCGCCGTGATTTCGCCCTTGAGCCAGCCGGTCAGCATGGCGGTTTCCGCCGTGGTCCCAGTCTGGCTGAGAAGGAGGACCTGGGTGGAAGGGCCGAGTTCCATGATGGCCCCGCCGGTGAACTCCAGCTGCGCCTGTGCTGTGGGCGCGGGCCCGGTTTCGAGAATGTCGCCCTGGCGGAGCCGCATGCCCTCGATTCCCTGCAGCATGGAGACGCCACGGATCACATGCAACGGAGTGTCCTTAAGCAGCGTGAGAGTGCCAGCCTCCTGCGAGTGTCCGTAGAGCGACACGAAGAGGGTAACAATCAGGAACGCAAAAAAGCGTCGGGCAGGCACGCCAACAGATTGGATGGGCATGAGGGTGATGGATAGACCGGAGCTTCATAGTAAGAATGACGGGAAGCCCTGTCAAGCGAGCGATCCCTCAACGTTGCCTTAAAAGAAGCTCCTGCCCAAAAATCGGCGGCCCAGCCAAAACTGAGAGTCCTCGGTTTAGACAAGCTTACCTCTGGAGGCACAGGCCGGAGGGTCAATTCGCATGGACTGTTGATGAAACAGTAACTGACGGGTAGCGGTTGACGGGTCAGCGGTCATACGACCGGAGCGCACCAAGATCAAATCGGGATCTTACAATTTCGGTTCAACGAACAACGTGGAAAGTGCGTTTCCAGCGCGTGTCTGGGAAGAAATGAACCAGAACGTGGCCGATCCACGCGAGCTTGTGACCGAATCCTGTTTGTTCAAGTTGTCCCTCTGCGGCCTTGAACGACCAATAGTTGAACAGCGGACGGCCAAGTATGTTGGCGCGCGGCACGAAGCCCCAGTAGCGCGAGTCTAGGCTGTTGTGCCGGTTGTCGCCCATCATGAAATACATGCCGGGTGGAACCACCAGGTCGCCGTCCTGGATATAACTCGAGAAGTTCACGGCCCACGACTCTGTTGCCCCAGGCACCTCGGCTGGAGGTACTGCGGGGAAATCGTCGAGGAACTCGTTGAAGTTATCCGTCGTCGTCGGCTGCGCAAATCCCACAGGCTGTGCGACACCATTAACAATCACAATGCCGTTGCGTAGATGAATATGATCGCCGGGCACGCCAATCAATCTCTTCACCAGGGGAGTGTACTGCGGCGTCCCATCGGCGTCAGTCGCATCAATACCGGGTTGATAAACGGGCTTGTTGAAGACCACTATATCGCCGCGTTTCGGCTCGCGATATCTTATCAGCGGCATCCACGAAGCAGGCGGCATTAGCGTGATCCGGTCGACCACCAGGTGATCACCTATAAGCAGAGTGTTCTTCATCGAGCCTGACGGAATGACGTAGTTCTGAGCTAAGAAGGTCAGAATGAACAGACCCACTACTAGAACTGAGCAGATGCTGGCCAGCGCCTCGAAAGGAGTCTCTTCCCGATTGATGTTGGCGGAAGCTGCGGGCTTCGTTGAAACAGGAGATCTCTTCCTCGCTGAACTCATCCAAAGGCTCCTCATCAGGAAGGCTGGCGAGCCCCTGGGCATTCGCAGCGGTCACTTCAAAAGCGATGATTCCATGTATGTTCGACTGTCGTCGGTTTGCGTCTTGACCAGAGTCTATCAAATCCCTGTGCCGCTTAGAATTCTCCGGATGATTCGGCGTGCGAGCGGTTAGTGGCCTACTCGGACACTACTCCCCAAAAGGGAGCTCTGTGGGTTCTGGCGGCGATCCCGGCACTTCCCCCACCCTCTGCATGCCCTGGCCAGACTTTCGCGCTTTCGCTAGGGAGCGGGCGGCTTGGGGGGCGCGCTGGGCTTGGGCGACTCTACATCCGGGTGGGATGGCACGTCTGGAGTCTGCGGCGATGCTTCGGCGGGTTTTTCCGGTTGTGTCTGGGCTGCGGCTTTCTGGCGCTGATCGGCAGCTTTCTGCAGCTCTTCCTCGCGGCGCGCTTTTTCGGCTTCCGCATCGGCGTCGGTGACGTAGCGAAACACCTGCAGCCGTCCCGGCTCCTGTTCAGTGGTGAAGACGCGGTTCTGCTTGTCGATCGCGACACCCACCAGCGCTTTGAACTGGCCGGGCAGCTCTCCGTGACCAGTCCCGATATACGTGAGCAGCTGGCCCTCGCGATTGAAGACCTGAAGGCGATCCTGCACCGCGTCGGCTACCCAGATGTGCCCATCGCCATCGACAGCGATGCCCTTGGGCCGGGAGAAATATCCGGGACCATCGCCGGCCTTGCCGAATTGGCTGATGAAGGTTCCGTCGGCGTCGAAGATCTCCACCCGATTGTTGAGGGTGTCGGTGACATATACGTTGCCGTCGCTGTCCACCGCCACACCCTGGGGCGCGCCGAAGTCGCCGGGTGTGGTGAGGTAGTGGTTTTTGCCACCGGTTCCGATGCGGCGGAGCAGCTTCAGACTGTCGGCGTCATAAACGATGACCTGGTCCTGCTGGGTGTCAACCACATACAGAAAACGGTTCGATGTATCAATGGCGAGGCCGACCGGATCGACGAGTCCTTCGGTGATCTGGTTTTCCACCTCGTGTTTTGGGTTGAGGATGAGGACGCGGCGCATTTTGCCGTCAGAGACGAAGAGGCGGTCATCGTCATCGATGGCGAGGCCGTTGATCCAGCCGAAGTGAGCCTCCGCGCCATTCCGGATAAGCTGAGTGTCGTGCGTTACAAGATTGAAGATGAAGACGGCCCCCACTCTCTGATCGGCCACGTAGACCAGCCCCTTGGAATCGGTGGCAATGCCATAGGGTCCGATAAGCTGGAACGGAAAACTCTTGGGATTGAATTTTTCGTCCTGGGACTGGCCGCCGGCAAGGCGGTCCATCCAGCTTGCCTTGGGCTTGGCGGTGGGTTCCTGGGTGTAATCGATCTTGGCGCCGGCAAAGTAATCCATCCAGTGCACACGCCCGATGTTGGGTGGGCTGGGCCAGACGAGCTTGGTTGGATCGTAAGCAAATTTGCGCGGGCCCAACTCGGGTACCGCGGGGGCATCTGCTTTCTTCTTCTTGGTTGCATTCGCCGAAAACGGCAATGTCAGACACACGATGAAAAAGAGGAGCACTAGCAACAGCTTCGAAGTGCGGATGGCAAGGAAGGGGAAATGCATTATCTGATCCTCCGTTAATTTCCAGGGGAAGTCGTCTCTTTCATGTTGAGCCGGTTCTTGTGGCAGTTGTCACAGAACTCCATATTGTTGGACTGGTCTTTCACCAGTAGATCGGGCTGAGCAGAAGCGTGCGCCTGATGGCAGGAAAGACAGCTGAGCGGCGTCTGTACCTTAGCCTGGTTGGCCGGGTCCATCACGTCCGACACCGGGTGATACTCCACCGGGTGTCCCAGGCCAAAGCGCAGCGGCAGGATGGCTACCTTGTTCTTCTTGTAATAGTCGTCGGGGAGTTTCACAGTACCGTTGAAGATGGTCAACAGATGGTCGGCTTCGTCCCGCTGCGGAACGGAGTCGGGACCGTGGCATTCGAGGCAGAGCGCATTGCCTTTGGCGCGCAGCAGATGATCGTTGTCACCGCCGTGGGGTGTGTGGCAGGTTGCGCATCCCTGCGCGAAGGCAGGCTGATGGTGCACCGCCTTCTTGCGCAGTTCATCGATGTCGCTGTGGCATCCCAGGCAGATGCTGACGGCGTCAGTCTTGGGCAAGCCGGGCTGGCTGCTGGCATGGGGGTTGTGGCAGTCCAGGCAGTCGCCGGCCGCGCCCGGATGCTGCACTTTAGCCGTGTCGATGAGCTTGGCCTTGTCGTCATGGCAGGTAACGCAAATCGACTTGGCGTCTTTCTGTGTCAACACCACTTTTCCATCTTTGGCCTGCGCGTGGCAGGTATCGCAGCTCTTGTCGGCGAACGGCACGTGCATGAACCTGGCCATCAGCTTCGGAGATGCCGACTGGTGCGGATCATGGCACTCGACACAATTGGCTGTGGCGAAAGGCTGATTCTGATGAGCCTTCTGAAGGCTTTCATCCTTGGGATCATGGCAATCCAAACAAAGGGCTGGAGCTGCCTTGGTCAGATGGAACCGGTTTTCCGGAGTGGGGTCGGCGCCCGTCTTGTGGGTGAGATGGCAAGTATCACAGCCCATATCGAGCGCGGCGTGGCGGCTGCCATTCTTGGGCACATTCAACCCGGTCTGGTGACAACTGCTGCAGAGGTTTTCTTTTTCTCCGCCTGACACGGGTTTGAGGAGTTCATTCTTGTTGTCGGTTGCGTGGGGATCGTGACAAGCAAGGCAGTCGCGAACCGCGGGAGGGTGGACGGTTCCCTTGATGTCGGCTGCTTTCTTGTCGGCGTGGCAGGTGAGACAAAGCGCGGACGGAGTGGCAGTGATCAGCTTGACGCGCGTGATGTCTTTATTGACCCGTATCTCATGGCAGCTCAAACAGCCGGTCGCCATGGCGGAATGAACGGATTTGCCCTTGTTCTTGTCCTGGTGGCACTCGAGGCACTTGGCGGCATCGGTGTCCTTGTCCAACGGGACGGGATGAACGGCTGCGAATGCATGCGGCATCAACAACGTGGCGAGGCCGAGGCAAATCCAAAGAGGTACACCAAAACGGGGGCCGATGTGATCAAAGACCGTTTTGCGGCAGACGCGTTGGGGAAGCAGTCTCATGGAAACTCCGAGGGAGGACGCCGGACAAATGTCGCTTTAAAGCGTGTGTTGCGACATCCACCTGATCGAACGAACCAAAGTAAGTTGGCAGGAATATTAGATATGGAACGGACAGACTCAAGCCGTGATTCAGATCACATAATCGTCGTTCTGCAGGTGCGCGGTCCTCGAATCGCGCGTCCTTGCGCGTGACGGTCTTACTCGGAGGCCCAATTTCGCGTGTCGCGAGTTGGGGCAGTCCTTGCAGCTTCGGAGAAGCCCGCCGATGAGAAAAGTACACAAACAGGAGGTTCTGCTTCATGAAGCGTGCTTTTCTCATCGTGCTGCTATGTCTGGCCGCCGTAGGTTTGGCCCATGCCCAGATGACGAAGCCCTCGACGAATGCGCTAGGCGCTCACCTCAACTATGGACGCGGCTGCACGGCCTGCCACTTGCCGCATAGTGGCACATCTGGCAGCGGCAGGGCGCAATCGGTCAATTCTTCCTCGGGCACGATCCCCCTCTGGGGTCAGAACCTCAGCGGTCTCTATAGCCGGACGGTTTCTACGGGCGGTGGCAAATTTGTGGAAGTGCTGCCGGCGAGTTTGTCGACTACTACGCCGGACGTTGCGGGCATGATGAGCTGTCTGGGCTGCCACGATGGCAACTATGCGCCGAAAGCGATGATGAAGAACAGAATCCTCGAGTCTCTGCCCGCAACCTATGGGACATACAACACTGTCCCGACCCTGCTGGGAAACAGCGACGGCGGTGCGGGAAGCTATCTGAACGACCACCCGATGGGGCTGAGCGCCAGGATCAGCTGCGGGGGCGAGAACTGGGATTGCGCCGAGGTCAACGGGATGATCAGCATGCGAGGGGCGAATTCCAGCCAGTTCGTGTCGAATTACGGTTTCTTTGTGAAGCCGGGGAACTACAACAACACGGCGGTGGTGGTTTGTACGACGTGCCATCGACCCGCACTCGATGAATGAGGTCACGGTATCCAACTCGAGTTCGGGTCTGCCGGCAGGCATCTACACAACGATGTTCTTCCTCCGCGCGCCGTACAACCCGAACGACACTAACCGTATGTCAAACCAGACAGCGCAGTTCTGCCGGCAGTGCCATGCGGATAAATCGAATGAGATGAACGGCAGTATGGCGAGAACCGTGTTCTGATGCGCTCGGTGAGTCTGCGGCCTTCATTCAGGATGGAGGGCCAAGTTTTGGCGATGCTCACTTCCTGATTCCAGGGCTACGCAGACCAGCGGCCGTAACTGTCCCATTCGGATTGTGTGCTGCCATGTGACAGACCAACACGCAGGTATTGGGGCCGCGATTGTAGGAGATAGGGAGCCCACCATTGGAAGCGACGACGTTGACATCGAAATTGACCAGGCGCTCGCCGCTGATGGTTCCG
Source organism: uncultured Acidobacteriota bacterium (assembly GCA_963798315.1). Classification (GTDB taxonomy): domain Bacteria; phylum Acidobacteriota; class Terriglobia; order Terriglobales; family Acidobacteriaceae; genus Telmatobacter. The sequence goes on from CAWCTA010000010.1 coordinate 35,771, forward strand.
CTGGCGGCTCCCATGCCGTGGGCGATGTGGCAGACGGAACAGCTCAATCCCAGGTTGATGTGGGAGCTGTGCTGATTCCAACTGGTGTTTTTTGCGACCTGGTTGGGTAAATCATGGCACTTCGCGCACAGGGCATAGGGCCCGTTGGCACTGAGATCGGGATTGGGAAAGAGATTGGAAATCGCCTGGCCTGGCGCGACCGCCTGGCTGAACTCATAGCGGCGCTCGAGGATGTGCGTCCACCGGGAGCCATGGGGGCCGTTGGCCCCGGAGCCTCCGGATTCGCGATTGTCGTCGCTGTTGTGGCAATCGGTACACAGGATCTGCGTGCCCATGGCGCGGCCCAGGGTGACGCCGTCGAGGTTCAACATGTTGGCCAGCAGGCTGGGCTGGGGCAGAGCGCTGCTGCGGCTGTGAAAGACGGGATGGCTGGAGGTGGCCGAGACAGCAAACTGCGGGATCTGGTTCAGAGGATCTCCCGCCGAAACGGCCCGAACCGGGAAATACCCGTACATCAGCTGCACCTGTTTGCCGGAACTGGTGCCGTGGCAGCGCAGGCAGTTCTCATATTGATTGACAGCGGGGGTGAGCACGCTGGTTCCATCGCTGGCGTTGATGCCCAGGACGTCCTTCTGGGAGACTCGAATGAGCGGCGGAGGCGGAAATACTCCGACCGGTTCGGATCCATGTCCGCTGTGGCAATCCACGCAGGTGGCATGACGGTTATTGTTGAGCAACGTGCTCTCGGCGGCATCGTGGGAATTGGCCGATGCGGGAAACGGATGGCCGATCTTGGGTGCGGCGTACTCGGCAAATACGTTGGCATAGGGCGCCATGGGCGAGACGTTCGAGCCGCCGTTATGACAAGCGATGCAAGCCTGTTCATTCTGGCCGCGCAGGAGCCGCGCGGGTCCGGCGGCGTTATGGGGCGTGTGGCAGGAAATACAGGCGTCGCCGCCAACGGTGGTGTAACTCCCAAGCGCGGCCTGGGGTGAAATCTTGGCGGTCGAGAGCGCATGCGCACTGGTGGCCCAGTCGGCCAGGGGATTCACCTGTCCGCCCACTTGCCGCGTCGGATCGTGGCAGGCCAGGCACGTTTGTCCGCTGGAACTGTCCCTCACAAGGAAGTTTTGCGAGACCAGGTCCTTGGCCTGCACATGCGGATCGTGGCACGACGTGCACTCGACGCTTCCCTTGATGAGCTTGACGGCCCCGGACAGGTCGCCAGTCTTGCCGTTGGCTGCGAGCGAGGCGACGAGGTGAACATTGTCCTTCAATGGCGGCGCAAGGGAGAACGGGTGGGAGGTTTGCATGTTGCTGCCGAAGACGTCCGTCGCGTTCATGGATCCCTGGGTCGTGACCTGCCCGTAGGCTACGGTCGACCCGACGGCGACGGTGCCGTCATGGCAGCTCAGGCATTGATTGCTGTCGGACCCGAGCAAGGGCTGCACGCCCGTGTTCTTTTCGGTGGTGCTGGTGTACACGGTGTAGTTCTGGGTGGTGAGCTTCTGGTTCCAGAGGCCGATGTTCAGTCCCGGAGTGGGGCGCGTGGCAGTAGAGCAGGAGTCAGGACGGGCGCCGGTGACGGGCGATTTGCTGCCCGGCCCGAGGTTATGCATGCCCAGTCACGTCGCCAGCGAATTTGAGCAGGCGAGGTGATGCCGGAGAGCAGGATCGCCAAGCCGGCCAACCAGATTCGGATCCTCACTTTCCACCTTCCTTGGCTCCGCCCTGTTCGACCGGTTTTTTCAAAGCCGACGTACTGGAAGACCTGGACGCGGCGGTTGAACGAATCCACAACAAACACCCGGTCGTTGTGGTCGATAAACAAGCCTGCCGGCAGCTGGAACTCTCCGGCATGCGTGCCCTGGGCGCCGAAGTAATAGAGCAGTTGGCCCTGGCGGTTGAAGACCTGCACCACGCCCCACAAGGCATCGACGACGTACAGGTCGCCTTCGGAGTCGACGCTGACCGCCTTGGGCCGGAACATCGCTCCGGTGCTGTCGCCGATTTTTCCGACGGCGTACTGAAAGTTCCCGGAGCGGTCAAAGACCTGCACGCGGAAGTTCATGGCGTCGACGACCATGAGGTTCGGGCCATCCAGACGCAGTTCGGTGGGCAGATTGAATTCGCCTTCCGCCTGCCCGGTCTCGCCGATGGTCTGGAGGATGTTGCCCTGCATGTCGAGGACGAAGACCTGGTCGCGCAAAGTATCGGTCACGTAGATCCGCTGTGCTGCCGAGTCCACGGCAATGCCCGTGGGCCGCTTGAAATAACCTTCGCCGCCTTTCAGGCTGCCGATGGCGCGCACGAACTTTCCGCTGGGCTCAAAGACAAAAATGACGCCGGCATCGGAATCGGTGACGTAGATATTGTCCTGGGCATCGACGGCGACGCATTGCGGTGTCCTCATGGCGTTTTTGCTCTTTTCCGTGCGCTCGATGAACTTGTATTTGCGCTGCGCGAAATCGAAGATATGCACGCCGGCGGCGCCGGGATCGGTGACGATGATGCGTCCGCGCGAATCGGCGGCGATGCTGTAGGGGCGGACAAGGAAGTGGTATTCAGGCGCTCCGGCGATGACGTCGACAACCTTGTTCCAAAAGCCGCGGTTGGGCTTGACTTCTGACTCGGATTTGAAACTGCGTTCCCACGACAGGCTGCGCCCGCCGTCAAGCGACATCTGCCACTGCTCCGGAGTGGATGCCGGGGAGTTGGGCTTTGGGGAACCCCAACTCGGCGGCAGCAGCATCGCGGCGCCAGCCAGGATGATGGCCGCGCGCAGGCAGTTCCGCCGCTCCGCTATTAGAAGAAGTTGAACCAACGCGAGACCCCCATGTAATACGACGAGATGATTTCGGTCGGCAAACCGGAGCCGCTGAAGCCCTGCTCAAGGCGGGCATACCCGCTAATGAAGTTCAACTTGCGAACCCGGTACTGGACAATCGAATTGAATTGATTGGTCTGATTTGACGAGAGGATCGAGTTATTCGTGGTATCGGTGATCGCCTTGCCGAAGGTCGCCGCGATGACAAGCCTTTTGGTTGGAATGCTGGACAGGCTGAAGGCATAACTATCGCCTCCGTACAGGCTCACCAGGCCGGAAGGAAGTATGGGTGAGGGTATCGGAACCGGCACCAGTCCTGTCCCCGTGAGCAGCGCCTGGCCGCTCGAACGGGCGTATGTGCCACTGGCAATGAGCCAGATGCCATATGCCACGTTGGCGTTGTAACTTTGGCTGTTGTTCGCCGTGCCCGGCTGATCGGTCAACGCAGTGTTTGCTCCGCCGGCGCCAACGCCGAGGCTGAATTGGCCCCAGCGCCGACGGGCGTTGCCTGAATAGTTATAGTAGGAGTTCATGTAGGTGATGAGGAGGGTTTGTGCGTTCTGCGCATAGCCGAACGACCCGTTCAGGTGCCACCCTCGAACTATGTTGGAGTAATTCCCTGAAGCCGAAAATCCCAAGGTATCCTGGCCAGTATTGTCAGCGGCATTGGCGCTCATGTTCAGTGACCCGTTGATAGTGCCTCCAGCCAGGTTATGCGAATATGTGCCGCCTCCGCCGTAGGACGTCACCCCGTAATCCTGTCCGAGAAAGGACTGGGTACGGCGCTCGACGAATGCATCGGTTTGCAGATTCGCCATCGGGGTGTAACTAACAACGCCAAGCAGGTCCAGGGAATCTGAAGATTGGTTCGAGTTGAACCCGGGAACGATCCCACCGACGCCAATGACGGACTCGGCAAGTTGTCCGGCCAGATTGTCGGAGTAATTCGCGCTTCCGGAGACCGACAGGTTGTTGCGAGGCCGGACCGTGGCGACGGTATTCACAAGATTGATCGTTCCGTTGGTGTTGTAACCCAGATAGTCGCTGTCCCATGTGGACCGGTTGTAACTCCCCGAGATCGAACCCTGCCAGGGCAGCAGGTGGGTGACATTGAACCCTTCGCCGCTGTTGTCTGAACGTATTTCAGTGGATGGTTCACCGGCCGCCAGAGCGGGAATCTGGGAGTGCCCTCCGCCATCCACGTAGTAGGCGCCCATATTGAAGCCCGCCCAGTTATATCCCGAATGAAGGTTGGTCGAATGAAAGGCGTTGTTCCCTTGATTGCTGATCCCGTATACGGAATACGAACTGTTGCCGGTCTGGAAGCCGGCCGAAAAACTGGGTGCATCGGGAATGTTCTCGCTCCAGTTGATGCCGAACGAATCGCTGTTGCCATGGGTCACGTAATCGGCCAGCCCGGGAACAGCATAGTTTCCTTCACTGTTGTAGGCCTTGGAATAGGTAACTGACCCGGGAAACTTGCTGCCATTGAAGACGTTGACGGTAGCATTGACCCCGCTGGCATTGGAAATAGACTGGAAATCGGAATTGGCACTCGATTGGTTCAGGTAAGGAGAGACGTTGAACGACAGAAAATTGGGACTGTGGAAAGAACCGGAGAACGTGGCGTCGCCGCCGATCGTCCATGCATGGGTCGAAGGCGTCAGATTGCCGTAGGTGGCGGAATATCCGCTGGAGATCGTGCCATTCAAGTTGGTGCTGGTTTCACCGAACTTGACCTGCGCGACGCCAGGCACTGTCAGGAGCAGAAGCCCTGCCTGCACCATCCACGCGACTCGGAAAGAACCCGTCACTGTATTTCGTCCTTCACCCTTCAGAGGTCATTCCAGTTCAGAATTTCACTCGCTCTTACTGCTCTTCGATCTTTGCGCTCTGCCGCAGTTGCTTGTCGAACGCGGCACGAACCTGGTTTTTCTTGCTCTGCTCCATCTGCTTTTCCAATTGCGCCTGGACGTCTTCAAATTTGGCCATACCTGCAGGCGAATGTTGGTCGAGACGCAGGAGAGTGTAGGCCTGTTCGACTTGAATCAGGTCACTGACATCGCCCACCTTCATGGCGGCCAGCGTCTTCACAACCGGGGGCGGTAGTTGATCGACCGGCTCGGGCTTATGCTGGCCCATCATCACGCGGTAGTCGTCGTCGGAGATCTTCTCTGCCAGGAGGCCGAATTCTTCGGCGGTCTTGGTCGCCTTCGCCTGGCGGAGGGCATTCTCGGCGCGCGTGCGCCCTTCCTTCAATTGCCCGGCAGTCGCGTTGTCTGGAGGCAGGATGGAAATGCTCTGGAAGGTAAACGATTCGGGATGCTGGAAGCGACCGGGGTAATGATCGAAATATGACCTGACCTCGGCCGGAGAGACAGCGCTCTTGTTCTCAACTTCAATCTTCAGCAGATCATCGATCAGGAGCGAGCGGCGGATCTTCTGGTCAAGCAACTGCTGCGAACCATGAAATTCGCTCTGCAAAAATGCATTGAATTCGTCGGGAGTGGCAAACGTTTTGCGGAAGTCAGCCTCTGCACGCTGCAATCTGGCAGCGGGGACGGTCATCTTGCGGCGCAGAGCCTCCTGATAGACCAGTTCCTCAAAGATGAGCATCTTGAGGGCTCCATCGCGGATCTCGGGCGCCAGATCCTTTGGAATCCCGTTGTGCTGGCGAGCATACGGAAAGATCGCATATTCCTCGCGAACCAGGTCGACGTCGGTCAGCACGGCGCCATTCACACGCGCTACCGGTTTTGCTGCCGATGGCGCAGGCCGTTGCGGCGCCTGCGTGAAGACCGTGGGCGCGTGGGACGCGACCTGTGCGCCAGCCGCCGCGAAGACAAAAAGGGGCAGGGCGCAGATGGAGAGTTTGCAATTCATGGTTGACCTCGGGGTTGCGGGAAAGTGGGGAGGGAAGTGTTCGCACCCCTCCCCACTTGTGCGTTAAGCGGACTAGAAAATGGTTGTAGCTGTACCGCCGGCCATTTCGTTCGACTCGCCACCATGGCACTGGCGGCAGAACTGCGCGGTCTGGTTGCTGCCGGCGGTGCCACTGGCCGGGTTGTAAGGAGCGCGAATGAAGAACATGGTGGCGTAGTTGCCACTCGGCAAACCTGTCTTCGTGCCCGTGGTCACCTTGACCACGTTCATCAAATGCTGGTTATGGCAGGTCGTGCACATGACCGTGGGTTGGTTGTTATAGGCTTTGGGGCTGACAAAGAATCCGTAGTTGGTGATGAACTTGGCGAAGTTCACACCGCTCGGCACATTGATAGACCCCGTAGCACTGATGGTGCAATCCCAGTCATACGTACCGCCGCAGCCAATGACCGCAGTGAGTCCCACCGGGTGATCGTTCAGGTAGTTTCCGACGGTGGTGTTGTCATTTCCGAGCAGGGTTGGAATCAGGTTATGAGTGCCGTAGCTTGCCGGCAGCGTTTCATAGACCTGGTTCTTCATCATGGCGCCCGTCGCATAGTTGCCGTCGTGGCAGCTCAGGCAAAGAAGCAATCCGGGACCGTCCGGTGTTACCGTACCCGAGAATGCCGGCAGGACATCCACATAGCCGGTTGAGCCGTCGGTGCTGCCGCTGGTGATGGTCTTGCCGACCAGGCTGGTGACGTCCTGGCCCCAAAGAGCGATATTGCCCGATGTGGGGTCGGCAGTTTTGGCGTTACCGTTGCCGAATGCGCCGCTGTGCGGTGCGTGACAACCCGCGCAGCCGCGGCCGTAGTTGAGGTGTGCGCCGAGGACGTCGGTCGCCGGCGCTGTATGGCTGCGCCGCTGCAAAACCCGCGGCTGCCAGAAACATAAGGGCAATTGAAAAAATGCGTTTCATTAGGTAGAGCCTCCTCTTTCATTCCTGGTGCTCGCCTGAACCGTGACGTCGACCTTGGCGGTATTGTTTCAGTTCAGCTAATCCAGCCTGTACACGATGATGCCGTTGCTTTGGGGTCTGGACCACGCCGCATTGCTGTCTGTAAGTCGTCGAGAAGTGTTACCGATTTCTGAGCGACCTACCGATCGAACACCCGTGCCTGACTTCCAGATCTGACGATGGACATTCCGAACGGTGACATTGGTCAAAAGCCCCATTGCAACGCATTTATGTCATCACTGGTCAGGCTCGTCTCGATGTGATCTCCATCACGCCTATGTCATTTCCCTCCATCTTGTTCACCTAATGAGGGGTGAACGCTATCACGCAAAGGCGCGTCTAGAGCCGCATCGCTTCTTTCCGGGTGATCACCGTCACACAGTTCTCTGCCGCCCCGTGTTTTCCTATCCTCAGTCGGCAGTTAGATTGAGTCAGAAACCGGGAGCGTAAGTGAGTTAGTAAGGCTGCCGCCAACAGATCCTGATCAAGTAGCGGGGGTTATCACGGCATGGCGAATGAACCAACCACGGCGTCGACTGGGAGTTCTCGGTTGCGGGCGGCGCAGGTCTACGGGATCGCAGCCATCTGCCTGGCGTCGGGCCTGGTCATCGGGTACCTGACCGGGGGGTCTTCATCGGCTGCCTCACCGAGGTCCGTCGTTGCCGCGGCTGTCACACCCCATTCAGCCCAGGGCGCCGTCAACGGCGCACACGCGGCGAACCACGTGCCAAGCCTGGAGGAAATGAAGCAGGTGGCCGACAGGCAGGCCACGCCGCTGCTCGAAAAGCTGAAGACGGATCCGAATAACACCGCGCTTCTCGTCCAGGCAGGAGACGTTTACTACCGGAGTCACCAGTTCGGAGACGCAACTGCCTACTATGACAGGGCGGTGAAGGCTGATCCCAGGAATGTTGCCCTGCGGACGAAGTTGGCCTCGAGTCTCTACCGGAGCGGCGATGTGGATGGCGCGATCGCGGAGTTGAACCAGGCGCTGCGCTATGACCCGAAGGACGCCAATTCGCTGTTCAACCTGGGCACGATCCGGCTACAAGGCAAGGGGGACGGCAGGGGCGCGCTGGCCGCCTGGCAGCAATTGTTGAAGTCCAACCCAGAGTTGAGCCCCGACCGCAAAGCGGCGGTGCAGAAACTGATGGCCGACGTGATGACGACCCTTGGCAATCAACGCGGAACTGAAGGAGCACGGAAGCAATGACCGACAGAGCTGAATCCCGTATCAAGGGATGGACACCCAAGCAGGCTGTGATGGTGTCGTTTGTGTGCCTGACGGTGGGAATCGCGGGGGGCTGGTCCATCCGCAGCGCGCAGAGTCGGGCGTCGGCGGCAGCGGAGAAAACTTCCCTCGTTACCGCTCCGGCGGCGACGGAGGCCATGCCGGTGGCGCCAGCATCCACAGCGGCCGGCCCGATTGCGAGCCCCTCTCAATTGAAGGAAATGGCCGATACGCATGCGGCGCCGCTGCTCGATCAGCTCCAGTTGAACCCCAAAAACCCGGATTTGCTGACCAGCATCGGCAACATCTACTACGACGCGCAGCAGTATCCGATTGCCGTGGAGTACTACAAGCGCACCCTGAAGCTGAAGCCATCCGACGCGGCCGTGCGCACTGATATGGCGACCGCGTACTGGTACATGGGGAATGCTGATTCGGCCATCGCTGAATTCAACCAGGCGCTCGTCTATGAACCCACTAATCCCAATACGCTCTTCAACCTGGGCATCGTCAAATGGAAGGGGAAGATGGACGCCTCCGGCGCGGCCGACGCCTGGAAAAAGCTGCTGGCGTCGAACCCGAACTACGAGGGCAAAGACAAAGTGGAAGAGATGCTGGCCGAAATGAATCAGCACCCCGTCGGCTTGCAGGCAAAGTAAATCGTAAGAATCCCGCTGGAATCCTGTCTCCAGAGTACGCTCCATAACTGAGCGGAGCTTGGCCGTTTTTGGCCAAATGGAGTCGAAGATTCTGTAGTTCGGGCGCTTCGATTGATGCAATTAACTTCGGAGTCAAAACACTCGCGTCCTGAGTCCGAAGTTCCCCGCAATAATTTCCGAAAAGCAACCGCAGATCCTTCGACTTCGCAAGCCGCAAAATGCGGCTTACTACGCTCAGGATGACAGCAGTGTTTATGTTGCTAACTTTAGACTCGCCAAGCCAGCAGACTCACCAAGCCAGCTTACTTTCCGCACATGGGGATGAACGGGCCGCTGGCCACGGCGGAATCCGGGAGAGTGGCACTCGCTTCGGACGGATAGGACGCGTTCACGGCACCCTCTGTCGGCCTGGGCGTTGTCGAGTAGCAGGCCTTGCCGGTGGTGGTGTCGAGAACGAGCGGATAGCCCACGTACGGCACGTAATGGTGGATAGGGTTCTGGCGTCCGGAGACGTAGCCGTAAATGCCGGCCATGATCAGCAGAACGACGACCGACCAGGCGGGAATCTTCAGCGGAGCTTTGACGACTTTGAGAACCATGGCAACGGAAACGGCAGGCTTCAATTCCAAGGTGTGCACTGACATGACGGCTCCTTCAATGCCTGCAAGGCCTCCTGGTCGATCGGGGTCTTGGCAAACACGCTCTCCCTGTAAACTCGTCTTTCTAAGTTGGCGGGGATTGCTCCTGTTTAGGGTTGTAAAGAGCATAGACAAAATATTTCGAATTGGACAGTGATTTTTCGCACCTTCTCCTACCACCTTTGAGCTATTCTGACCGGTGCATCGGCCGGTCGGGCTGAATTGGCGGTTCTAAGATGGATACCATGTCGAGAAAATTGCGCTGGGGAGTACTCAGCACTGCCGCCATCGGTCTAAAGAAGGTCATTCCGGCCATGCAGTTGGGCCAATACACGCGGGTCACCGCGATCGCTTCACGGGATCTTGTAAAGGCGCGTGCTGCGGCAGATGCGCTCGGAATAGAAAGCGCCTACGGGTCCTACGAGGCGCTCATGGCCGACCCGGATGTGGACGCCATCTACAATCCCCTGCCGAATCAGATGCATGTGCCGTGGACTGTCAAGGCGGCGGAAGCCGGCAAGCATGTCCTGTGTGAAAAGCCCCTGAGCATGACCGTGGCGGAGGCAAAGACGCTGCTGGCGGTCCAGGAACGCACCGGAGTGAAGATTGGCGAGGCGTTCATGATCCGCAGCTATACGCAATGGCGGCGCCTGCGGGAGTTGCTCGACCAGGGGCGGATCGGGGAACTGCGCTCGGTGATCGCGGCGTTCAGCTACTTCAACCGCGATCCGAACAACATTCGCAATGAGGTCGAGTCGGGGGGCGGGGCTCTGTATGACATCGGGTGCTACTGCATTCATGCGTCTCGGTACGCGTTTGGAGGGCCCCCGAAGCGGGTTGTGGGGCTGATCGAGCGCGATCCGGAGTTCGGGACCGACCGGCTGACCTCGGCCATCCTGGATTTTCCGGGCGGGCACGCCATTTTTACCTGCAGCACGCAACTGGTGCCGTACCAGCGGGTGCATTTCCTGGGGACGAAGGGACGGATCGAGATCGAGATTCCTTTCAACGCCCCAAAGGACCGGCCGACGCGGATGTTCATCGACGATACGGGAGATATCTTTGGCGGCGGAATCGTGACCGAGCAGTTTGACACCGCCGATCAATACACCATGCAGGGTGATGCGTTCTCGAAGGCGGTTCTGGAAGGGGGCGAGGTGCCGGTGCCTCTGGAAGATGCGATCGCGAACATGGCGGTGATCGAGGCGGTGTTCCGGTCGGCGGAAACGGGCGGGTGGATTGGCGTCGAGAAGTAGCGTGTAATTGGTCAATTGCCAGGATTGCTCGAACAAAAGACTCTCCGAGCTCCGCCACTGTGTTTGAACTAAAATTGTGGTACACGCGTGGATCCGGAGAACTTCCATGGAAAGCTCACCGCCAACGGGGCGAGTTTATCGCATGAAGGGGTGGTGGCGGATGTTCGCGTGTTTTTTTGCGATGTTCGGCTGCTTCTTTCTCTTTACATCGCTTCGGGATATGCTTTCGGGTCAGAAAGAGCCACGCTCAGTCGATATCGTGATACCCGTGATTCTCGTGATCGCGGGTGTGATCATGGCGGTACACGCATTCACGTCGACGCTCGTTTTCACCTGCGACGCTGCTTTATTAATCTCCAGTTTCCGCCGCCGGAGTCTTCCATTTGGTGCAATAAGCGGACGACGCGAATATGTCGTCCGGGGCAGGCGGGGTTCTACTCGATATTTAAAGCTGGAATCCAATGATGACCGATCAGAGCCCCTCGAATTTGGAAAGGCCCTTTACACATTCGACGCAGTATTCTGGTCCTGGTTCAATAGCCTCCCAGATCTCGACGCAATGGACAAAGCAAGAAACGAGGCACAGAAGGCTAAGCGCAACGATTCAAACTTCGGGCTGGTTTAGGACTTCGCTTCATTCGTCAGAATGCTTCGCACGATCTCGGCATTCTCTTTGAGCTCGTCTTTGCGATTAGGAAACACGCCGACATAGACGCCGTCGTTCGGCTTGATGCTCTGAAACGCGGTCTGGAAGGCTCCCGCGACGCCGTTGTCGGCAACCCGCCCGGCGGCCAGGATCTTGAAGGCGAAACAGGTTTTGGCCGTCTGGCGCATGACCTTGTACATGCGCGCGGGATCGCTCTGCAGGTAGATTTCCCCCGGCATTTCGAGGATCTGCCCGTTGAGCACCTGTTTCCACTCATCGACCGTGCGCGTTCGGTTATAGACGCATCCGGCATAAAAGTCGATATCCCAACCCTGCTCTTCGACCAGCTCGATCACTTCAGGCTTGTGGGTACCGACGCCCACCAGCACTCCCAGGTCGCGCGCTTTCTTGCACCACTCTCGTTCACTGTCCATGGTGCGATTCCTGAATGCCGCATCGATCTCTTCGCCTCGCCTCTGCAGCGCCAGCGGTTTCAGGTTCTTGACCAGCGCAGCGGGATCGTCGTGGGTCGTCACCTGGATGATCAGGTGCATCTTGCCGCCGTGGGCTTGAAAGCAAGCCAGGTCCTGGGGAGCGCGCCCCATATTGACGTAGTTGAACGCATTGATCCCGAAACTGTTGGCCCGGTGCAGAACTTCGCAGACGCGGTCCTGCGTGTACCAGTCGGCCATCGCCTTGCTGAAATTGTTGTTGTAGTGGGCAAACCCGTACAGCGGGTTTACGCCCAGAATGAGCCGGCTGATCTCGGCGCCTCCGAATTTCATGGTCGGGATCTGCGGCTGGACCTGTTCAGAGACCGGGCCGCTCTGTGACAATGACGCGGTCGCCTGGTGAGCCGTCGTGTCCGCTTCCAACAGCTTCGATCCGCCAATCAGGCCGGCGGCCACGACTGCACTGGATTGAAGGAATTTCCGGCGCGTATTCGACATGCATCTACGTTGAGCCGCCGAAACGATCCTGGCTGTGGGCGGGATCACATTGAGCGCGAATCATGCGCGTTTAGACTTGCCATTTGCCTTTCCAAACCTGTATGCCCATGAACGAGATGACCACGACTCTGAGCTCAACCCGCGGACCGGACCGGCCGCTGCTGGAATTGACCATTGGCGCCCTTCTCGACCGAACCGCCAGCCGCTTTCCCGATGGCCTGGCGGTGGTATCGCGGCACCAGTCGAAGCGGATGACGTGGGCCGAGCTAAGCACGGCGGCCGACCGGGTGGCGCGGGGGCTGTGGTCGCTGGGGGTCCGGCACGGCGATCGCGTGGGGCTGTGGTCAACCAACTGCATCGAGTGGATCATGATGCACATGGGCTGCGCGCGCGCGGGAGCGGCGCTGGTAAATGTGAATCCCGCCTACCGCTCGCACGAGCTGGGGTATACGCTTTCGCGATCCCACATGAAAGCGCTGTTCCTGTGGCACAAGGACAAGCGAGCGGACTATCAGGAAATTCTGGAACGGGCGCGGCACGGGCTGACGCTGGAACTGGCGCACACGATTTACTTCGATTCGCCGGAATGGCCGGCGCTGCTCGACGCGCCGGGGCAGTTGCCGGACCACGTGGACGTTGGGGATGTGGCCAATATCCAGTACACGAGCGGCACAACGGGATTGCCGAAGGGCGTCCTGCTGACGCATCACAACGTGGTGAACAACGGGCAATTCCTGGCGCAGGGATTTCACTATACCGGGGAGGATCGGATCTGCATCCCCGTGCCGCTGTTCCACTGCTTCGGCTGCGTGATCGGCACCATGTCGGCGGTGAACTCGGGGGCGGCCATCCTGCTTCCCAACTGGACGTTCGATGCGCGCGCCGTATTGCAGACGGTGCATGAGGAGCGAGCCACGTCGGTGTATGGCGTTCCGGCGATGTACGTAGCGGAACTGGGGCTGCCGGATTTCGCGGGATTCGATCTGACCAGCCTGCGCACCGGCATGATGAGCGGCGCGCCGTGTCCCATCGAATTGATGAAGCGTGTGCTCAACGAAATGCACATCCGCGAACTCGTCATCGCTTACGGCCAGACGGAGACTTCGCCAGTTGTCACAATGAGCGATGCCGGCGACTCGATCGAGGTTCGCGTCAACACGGTCGGCCGCGCGATGCCCCAGACCGAAATCAAGGTCATGTCGGTGGCTACAGGGGAGACACTTCCCCACGGAGAGCAGGGCGAAATCTGCGTCGGCGGCTACGCATTGATGAAGGGCTACGACGGTGATCCGGAAGGCACAGCCCTCGTGATTCAACCCGACGGTTGGCTCAAGACCGGTGACCTGGGCGTGATGCGCGAGGACGGATGCCTGCGAATCACCGGCCGGTCGCGCGACGTGATCATTCGCGGCGGGGAGAACATCTATCCCCGCGAGGTGGAGGAGTTTCTCTACACCCATCCCAAGATCGGCGAAGTGCAAGTGGTGGGCATTCCCAACGAGCGTCTGGGCGAGATCGTGGTGGCTTGGGTGCGCCTGCGTCCGGGATACGAAGCGACCGAAGAGGAGATTCGCAACTGGTGCGAAGGCCAGATTGCGTATTACAAGATCCCCGAGCATATCCGCTTCGTGGACGACTTCCCCGCCACGCTTTCGGGGAAGATCCAGAAGTACAAGATTCGCGATTTTGAGATTGAAGCGCGCGGGCTGCAGTCGATAGCAAAGACGGCCATGGCGTAGGCCGCCGACCACTGTTTGTCATCCTGAATGAGTCCGCGCTAGCGGACGAGTGAAGGATCTGTGGTTGTTCTTCGTTACTTCCGGTTAGGCGGTCACTCACTCACAACGAATACTCTGGCCCGTCAGCACGATCCACCATCGCCGGTCTGCTCAAGAACCTTGCTGCAACAATACCTACTGCGCAGAATGCGAGCCAGCCAAAAAAGAATATCCAGTCTCCTCGTTCCACATGACTTCGAAAAGTATCGAGGCAATTGAGCATGGCGTACAGTGAAAGGCTCGTTGCACTTAGGTAGAACGCAAGTCGCCTTTGATTTGCGTAAATCAGGAGCAAACCGACCGCGAGCGCACAGGGAGCAATGAGAAAGAGCCATCCGACAGCGCGGTACCAAGAAGGAACGAATCGGTCGAGAGCAATTGCCAGTACGGTGTAGGCTTCGCAGAATACGGCCAAAATCAGAAATAAACAACAGAGAACATCGCTAATGCGAGTCAGCAAGTTGACCTTGCTTTTGGAAAGCATCTCACCCCTTTCAAGATGACTAACAAAGATGTTACGACACATTGCGGTCGAGTCGTGGGCTACTCTTCCCCTACCGTGAGCAGATCACCGGAACAGGCGAAAAGCAGTCAAGAGTCAGAGTAAGCGGTGATTCGACCGCGATGTCCGACCGAGGACCACCGATCCCGCACAATCAACGTAAGTCGCGAGTTTCTGGGAAGCTGTTTTGTCGGAGTACGATTGAACTACGATTACCCCCTACTACATGATCAGGCCAGCTACAAATCCGCGAAGAGTCCTTTCTACGGCTCTCTTTCTTTTTGGGATAATCGGCTTGACTCTCGCGCTTTTTGCAGAAGATCATCCTTTACACAGGCAAGGCATACTCATTGAGGAAAACGTGGAGTTTCCTTGCTCTCATGAGTGCGGTCCCTTTGAGACCGTGTATTTCAGCTTTTGTGTGCAAGGTGACGGGCAGATTATCCTAGCTCGATTGTTTGACACCCGATTTAACTACGATCCAAACAAGCTGAGACCTCTGGTCGGCAAAGCAGTCCAATTTCGTAGCGATCAGAGGAACTTACGGATCGTTGGGCCAGACGGACGAGAGTTTCACTTGAGCAGAGACTATAGCAAGGGTTATTACATTGATAGCCGCTGCGTAGCGGAGCTACATCGGCATCTTTTACAAATCACCCCGAGAGCGCGCAATCGCCCCGCTGATGTGGCACCCGAGGCAGTCTATGTGCCAGTGAACGATCGCGTTGGGTTTTGGACGAAGTGCTTCTTAGCTCCTGATCGCGCCATCGTTTGCTTTGCAAGGGGTCCTAAGGGGGAAGAATTCTCTCATGTCTACCAACCCCTTCCAGAGGTTCACACAAACCAAGATTTAGCGGTCGATCCTCTTCGCACCAATTACGACACCATTGTTCTTGAAAGCGGCGAGACTCTCGTTAGAAAGTACGATTGACTTTCTGTGCTGTGGCCTCGCAGGTAGTTCGCTGCGCCGGATTTATCGCCAAAAATCTTACGGTGCATCCACCTTGTCGTGACGCGCTCTGGGTGGATTGTGGACGATTCGGAATCAACCGTGATCTGGATCACCGTTGGTCAGGACCGAACGAAGCCTTCTCTCCAATGGTCTTGGCCGATTTCGTATTAGGAAGTCGTGAACCCGTCAGGGTATTCGCGGAATCCGGGATACCGGCCTGCCGGTGGTCGATGTATCGGTTGAACAACGCGGCAGTCGTTAGGGCCGATCGTCAATCGGCAGTAGCCGAGAGCGTAACGGAATCCTCGAGCGATGGAGCTCCGGCTTCAACAGCCACGGGTTCCCTCTGAACAATGACGACCGTGATGTCATCCTGTTGCCCGAAACGCCGGGCGCTGTCAGCGATCACGCTGGCCGGCTGCATAGCGAGCGCGCGGCTGCGCTCAAAGCCGAAAAGCTCGCCCTTCTGGTTCTGGGCTTCGACCACGCCATCGGAGAAGAAGGTCAAGCGGCAGCCCTCGGGAAGGTTGAAATACGCTGTCTCGTATTCGGCCGCCGGCACGACTCCCAGCGGAAGCGCTCCGGGGAGATCGATTTCCTCCCCATCGAGATAGGGCGGCAAGTGGCCGGCGTTGGCGATGGCCACGGTACCGTTGGCTGAAATGTGAGCGGCGATCGCGGTGGAGAAGCCGCCGCCGGCCCTGCCCAGCAGGCGCTCGTTGAGGTTGCAGAGTATCTCGGCGGGGGACGAGGTGTAGTCGGCAATCCCGCGAATGGCTCCCACCAGGACTGAGACAAGCATCGCGGCGGGGAGTCCCTTGCCGGCTACATCGCCGGCAACCAGAAGCAGGCCTCCGTCGTCCGTCGAAAGAACCTGGAAAAAATCGCCGCCTACCTGCTGTGCAGGCTGGTAGACGGAGTCGATTTTGAATCCCGAAAGCATGCACGGGCGCTCGGGAACAAGCACTTGCTGGACCTGCTGCGCGGCCTCGAGTTCGGTTTCAATCTGCGCCTGCCGGCGGCTCATGGTGGAAGAGCGGAGAATCATGATCACGGCCAGAGAGAGCGAGCACAGGATCCCCGAAACGTTGTCGAGCGACACCGTAAACGGACCGAGAGGATAACGATCGATCAGATTGATTCCCCGGATGGCGGCATCGCGGCATGCGGAAAACTCGAACATCGCGGCCAAGACCACCTCAGCGTAGATGTACAGGCTGAAAAGAATGCTGGGGATGAGGAGAATGCCTGCCTCGCGATTTCCGCGGCGCCAATGAATGGTGAGCACGATGGGAACCACCACTGACAGGAGGGCGATGAAAGGAAGATTGGCAAATGGCGAGAGCCAGGCGGGAAGATTGAAATAGAGCCCGTGCAGGAAGCTGACGAAATTCATGATGCCGGCAAACACCAGGAAAATGCGCCACCGCCACCCGATCCGCTGATGAACAAAGGAGAAGTACAGGGTCGCCCACAGGAATGGAGACGCAAGACGGGGCAGATTGCTGAGCAATTGAGGAAAGGCGGGAAGATTGACAAACGCGGAGAAGACGGGAAAGGGAGATTCGAGAAGAGTCAGGGCTCCAACAGCAAAAATCCAGAGATATTCAGACCGGCAGCGCTGGGAAGCGAACAGGGCAAGAGCCACGAATCCCAGAGAAATCAGCAGGAACCGATCAAACCAGCTGACGGCATTTTCCCCGATGATGGAGAGCCAGTTATCTCTGTAGAGCGTGTTATATTGCCCGATTTTTAGATTGGTGGCGTAAAACCCGGGATCCTGTACCGTAGCCCATTCGGAGTCGGTGATATGAACCCGCATGGCGATGACGAGAGAGCCGGTGGCCGCCATGCGATCGGGAATCCGGGCCAGAATCCAGGCATTCGAGGAATAAGGCTCGAAGGGAGCGACCCTTCCCGAGGCGATCAGCCGCTCTCCATTCACGTAGATTTCAAACGCACGCGAGATGTTCCGCGCACTGAGGGCAAGCCCCGTCACAGCCGGATCGGTCTTGACGTGAAGCCGGTACCACACGACCTGCGTCATCGAACATGCGCGGGTGATGGGGCTATCGGCTGGAACCGGATCCAGGCAGAGTCGTCGAAGTCAGGACGAGCATAGGCAAGATTGTCGCCGGGCTGCACGAACCAGGTCATGTCGAGAAACCCGGGCTCGCGCAAGGCCGTGATGTCGGCGGTTTGCGCCCGAAGCACATGAGGCGCATGGCCCGAGGCCCGCGAGGGTAAGGGCGACGAAGAGGAACAAACGGCGCGACAGCGGCAACGACAATGCCATCGAGGACCAGCCTCCGGGCTAACCCGACCACCCTACCACCCGCGGCTTTGCTTCGGGGCAGTGGGTTTGCAGGGAACGTTTGGCGTCCGCTGGCCAGGCGGGCGAGTCGTGAAGTGAGCCGCTTTTAGCCGGCTCGCTGAATGGCGTGGACGGTGCCGCTATAGCGGCCGAGAAGCGCGTTCCAGCGTACGAGGGCGAGCTCTTTCAACATTTGAAGACCGTCGCGCAGATAGCTCATGCGCGTGCGAGCATCGTGGGCCCAGCCGACGGGAACCTCCTGAACGTGGTAGCCGCGGCGGAGGGCGATGAACAGGATTTCGGGATCGAATCCCCAGCGTTCGATGGTTTGAAGTTGGAAGACGGTTTGCGCGGCAGCTCCTTGTAAAGGCTTTGAAGCCGCATTGGGTGTCGGCGAAGGGCAGACGCATCACCCAGCGCGTGAGAGCGTTGAAGCAGCGGCCAAAAAACTGGCGGAAAAGCGGCTGGCGGCGGGTTTGACGGCTGGAGGCCAGCCAGCGAGAGCCGATGGCGATGTCTGCGCCCATTCCGATGGCGGAGAAGAGTCCTTCAGCCTCCTCGATAGGCGAAGACAGGTCGGCGTCGGTGAACATCACAATGTCGCCGAGGGCATGGAGAATCCCGGTCCGAACGCTGTAGCCCTTGCCGAAGTTGGACGGATTCTCGATAAGGCGGACTTCGGGAGCCTGGAGGGCGAATTGGCGGACGACGGTCGCGGTATCGTCGCGCGAACCGTCATCGACGACAACGACTTCGGCCGGCCAGTTGTGAGTTCGGATGCATTCCACGACCGACCGCAGGGTGTCGGGGATGCGGTCTCTCTCGTTGTATGCCGGGATCACGATGCTGTACTTGGGGAACTGCATCATGCGCGTCCTCCGCGGAGGGTTGCCTGTAGGCTAGATGCTGCAGCTTCCAGGTTCGATTCTGGACATGATAAACGGACCGGCAACGATGTGCGCAGTTTCATCATCGCGCCCTCGCTTTTTCGGCAACTTGCTGATCCGCAAAGGCTCAAATCCACAAGACGACATTCTTTTTCGCTCTCAGGGGCGGGGAATTTGGGTATGCTGTTTGCGGAGGCCAAGACGAAATGACCAAGGCAGACCTGGTGGAAAAAGTGACCCGCCTGGGCGACCTGACTCGCCGCGACGGCGAAGTGATCGTCGAAACCATCTTCGATTCGGTAATCACGGCTCTTCAAGGCGGAGATAAAATCGAGATCCGCGGCTTTGGTTCTTTCCGTATCCGGCAGCGCAATCCGCGCATCGGTCGGAACCCCAAGACCGGCGAGCGTGTTGAGGTCCCCGCCAAACGGGTGCCCTACTTCAAACCGTCAAAGGAGCTGCGCGATCTTGTCAATCCGGAAGAGGCGGCCAAGACATCCGTGAGCGGGGAGGCCTGATTCCAGCCTACGAAAAACGAGCCATCCCTCGGCTCCATTTCCTCAGCCTGCGCGACTCACGAACTCAGTCCATTACATCGAAGCTTTTCGGCGGGAATGCTCGGTATCTCGCGCGTGGACCGTGTGCGACGGGCCACATTGGCTCCAGCTTAGTACCGGGATTAGAGTCCCGGGCTAGCGAATGCCGATCACGCTCATCATGCGTCCGCAGCGGCCTCGCGAGCGGCGGTGCGAGAAGAAAAGGTCCGGGTGGCAGTTGGTGCAGGCACCAACAAATTGAATAGCACGGGGTTGCAGCCCTGCGGCCAGGAGTTGGCGGCGGTTGGCCTCGACCAGATCGAGATGAAGGCCGAAGCCGAGCGAGGCATGGCCGGGTGCACGCTGGGTAAGAAACATCATCGGATACCTGGTGCGCACCGGGTCGGATGAGTCGACCTCGCGAAACAGTTCGGAAGCGTAGGTAAACTGCGATTCGAACGCGGAAAGCACTTCCTCCCCCACGGCATAGCAACACTGCCCGACGCCAGGGCCGATGGCGGCCACCAGGTCTTCGGGGTGGGAATCGAATTCCAGGCGCATGCGGCCGATACCGTTTTCGACGATTCGCCGGACGGTTCCGCGCCACCCGGCGTGGAAGGCGGCGACGGCTTTCCGGCGGCGATCGGCAACCAGGACGGGAATGCAATCGGCGGTCTGGACTCCGAGCAAGAGGCCCTGCTGATTAGTAATCAGGCCATCGCCCTTGGCGGGCGGCTCACCGCCTGACACGGCAGGGGCGGGACTGTCGGGCACCCCGCCACGACGGACGAGGACACTGGAATGGATCTGGCGGAGTGTGACGAGCGGGGTCGCCGAGTCTCCGCACACCGCTTCTGCGAATAACTGGCGGTTGCGAATGACGTTAGCGCGGTCGTCTTCACTGGTGAACCCGAGGTTGAGCTCGCCCGGGGCTTGTTCCGCCCAGTATGTGCGGCTGACGCCGCCACGACGGGTGCTGAAACCATGCCAGAGCCATTGAATCTCATCCCAGCCTGGTACCGGAAACCACTCGACTCCATTGGGAGCGATGGTGGGAACTGGCGGGGCTGGCAAGAGTTCTTTGGTGGTTAGGACCTCGAACTGAGGGCGACCCACTTCGCCACGGGAGTCTTTCCGGCTCCGGCCTACCGATCCGCCTCCCTCAGGTGGACCGTCGATCTCTCCAATGTCAGGATTTGACTCATTTCCGGGGATATTCAGACGCGTTTCAGGGTCCGCGGCCCTAGAATCGGGGCTTTTCGGGGACGAATCGAGGCGGCGCTTTGAAGAGTGGTCAATCATCCGCATCAATTTTATTCGGAAGGGTAGTCCCGATTTATCCACCAACAAGAGACTGCCTCAAGACCGGTGCATTTTTGTCAAAAGTAATTTACATTGAGCTGGTTGCGGCCATTTTGCGCTTCTTGAAGCGTATGGGCCTGCCTTCCGGCAGGCCCGCTTGAGAGGCATTGGTATGGAGGGGGTCCTGGAGGGATTATTGGAGAAGGGGTCCTCTGCAACAAGGACCTTCGTAAAGGAGAGAAACGCCTACCTTGGAAGGGCCATAATTCGGGGAAGCCTCTGCTTATTACCCGATTGGACGCCAGCCCCCTGGAAATGGTTGCTCAAATTATTTTTTGATCCTTTTGGGTGATTGACTTCGCGCAAACTCGGTTCCGAATCGGGAAAAACCACACGGTGGACAGACGGACAGTGAAAGTCGGACCAATCTTCGCGAAGGAATCAGACCGGCGTACACTTTTATTTTAGAGTGAAACGCTGGCATTATTTCGCACTGGCTGCCGCGGTGGCGGCAGGGGCCTTCTATGTGTACACGCATCGGGAGAGCCTCGGCGTCCTGACGCACCTAATAGGTGGCGGGGCCGACTCGGAGTCCGCGCGGCCGGCGAAAATGAGCTGGCAGTCTGTCGATCGGCCCAACGATGGCTTCAAGGTTGACCTTCCGAGCGAACCGAAGGAAATGGCGGCACAGGCGTTCAACGAGACCGGGGGCGCCGAGCCGATCCGGATGATCGCTGCCGCACCAGACGACGACACATATTTTGCTGTCACGTGGCAGGACAACCCCCCTGTGGCCCGGATGAACAATCGTGCGCCGGAGGCCACGCTGAACATGGCGCGGGACGGGATGCTCGCTCGCACCCAGACCAGCCTCGTTAACCAGTCGCTGTCGTTGCAGCGGGGGAATCCGTCGCTGGAGGTCTCGGCGCGGAATGGGGGCGGCGGGGTCCTGGATGCGCGCCTGATCATGGCCGGAAACCGGCTTTACGTGCTGATGGCGCTGTTTCCCTCGGCGGGCGCACGCCGGGAAAGGGACGTGGCGCGATTCTTCGATTCGTTTGTGCCGGGCCGCCCGTCGGCGATCCCGGAGACGATGCCTGCGGCAAGCCATTTCTGAGTGGTGAGTGTAAAGAACGGTCCTGGCTTTGTGCTTTCCCGCCCTTTCCGCAGAAAAAAACGGAAAGGATGGGGCACGGAGTCTCGTTTATTTTCAGATCAGCTGAAGCCGAGCACGGGGTGTGGAGTGTAGGGTTCCTCCAAAGCCTTGATTTCTTCGGGTTGAAGGCGAACGGCAAGCGCCGCGACGGCGTCCTCAAGATGATGCGGTTTGGTGGCGCCCACGATGGGGGCGGTGACCGCTGGTTTGCTGAGCAGCCACGCCAGGGCGACCTGGGCACGCGGCACGATGCGCTTTTCGGCGATCTCGCCGAGGCGATCGACAACGCGACGATCGTCTTCTTCGGTGCGGGAATACATGGTGTTGCCGAAGCGATCGGTTTCAGAGCGCCTGGTGGTTTCCGCCTGCCAAGCGCGGGTGAGGCGGCCGCGAGCCAGCGGACTCCAGGGAAGCACGCCGATGCCTTCGGCAAGGCAGAGACCGATCATTTCGCGTTCTTCTTCGCGATAGAGCAGGTTGTAGTGGTTCTGCATGGAGACGAACCGCGTCCAGCCGCGGAGATCGGCGAGATACAACGCCTTGGCGAACTGCCAGGCATACATGGACGAGGCGCCGATGTAGCGGACCTTGCCCGCCTTCACCGCATCGTGGAGGGCTTCGAGGGTTTCTTCGATGGGGGTTTCGTAGTCCCAGCGATGAGTCTGGTAGAGGTCGACGTAGTCGGTCTGCAGGCGGCGGAGGCTCTCGATCGAGTTCGTGGAGGATGGCTTTGCGGGAGAGGCCGCGGCCATTGGGTTCATCGCGCATCACGCCGTGCACCTTGGTGGCGATCACGACCGCTTCGCGGCGGGTGTTGGATTTGAGGAAGTTGCCCAGAACGATTTCGCTGTCGCCGCTCGAGTAGACATTGGCGGTATCGAAAAAGTTGATGCCAAGGTCGAGTGCCTGGCGGAAGAAGGGCCGGCTCTCGTCCTCATTCAGGGCCCAGGGCTGGCGGCCTCCTTTGGAGGCATCCGGGGCCGGGGAGCCGTAGGTCATGCAGCCGAGACAGATGCGGGAAACTTTGAGTCCGGTTTTGCCGAGATTGACGTAGTCCATTGGTTCTCCAGAGCGCGGGAGGCCGCTCGATGTTGATGCATTCCAATTCTGACACTCGGACCGCGCGGACGTTTGGGTTGGAGAATAGCCCAAAAGAGGCCTTATGTAACAGAAAATGCTGTTACATCCGGGAATTTGGCTGGTAAAGCCTATGGATTCAATACGCAATTTCTATTAAGCGAAAGAAAAGCAAATCTACATAGGGGGTGGGTGGGGGGTGCCTCTTCGGGTTGTGGGCCGCGCCCCTGGCGGGCGAGCCTGCGCACACTTCGCAAAGGTGGGCGACAGCGGTGTTTTCGAGAGCGGGGTTGAGGTCAGGCGGTGCAGAGGGCTCGGAAAGAGAGTGCACAGTTTCGGTCATGGAGGGATTCTCCGTCAGCGGATTGGTGCCTACTGTTCTTATTGTGCGCGGGGAGAAGGCATTATTCTGCAAGGCGGCTTTTGGGACTTCGTGTCGATGCGGCGGTAAGTTCCGGTTGGGCGACAATCCGACTGCACGCGTTTGAATCGGCCATGGATGAGTGCCTCGAAGGAAAAGTTGAGGTTAGCGACGGAATTGACGATTCACGGCGAGCAGGAACAGCCCGATGAGTATCCAAGTTGCGAGCATCTCTACTAGCACCAATATTTGACCTAGAAAACCAGCTGGCTCATACGCGCGGTCCTTTTGGAAGGCTAGGATGTCGAGTGCGGTTGTTGCGCTTCGCGCCCACAAGCGTAACTGGTCTTTACTTGTGACTAAGTTCTTTTCCGGCGAGATTGGGTGCGTGTAGGTAAGCGGACCTAACGGACCTAACGGCGGTAGGCCTCGATGTTGCGCGGTAACGTCCTTTGCTGGGTCATACCAGAGGCCAAATCCAGTGATAGGGAGGGGGAAAATTGTAGCGAAAAACAGCACGATGAGGAGCAAGGTGACAAATGGACGCAAATAGCTTTCGCCGTAGGCACTGAAGTACTTGTATAGCGCGATCAAACCTAGATTTCGATGTAACCACCGGAGGAGGAAATTTCTTCTCCGGCTATGCAAGCGCTTCATCTCCATCTCGCCGTAGTGGAAGTCGCCCGCCGTCGAGAAATCCCGGCGTTCGTCATAGTTCTTCTTGAGTTGTTGATAGAGTTCAGCAATCAGGAGATAGTTGCGTTCGTCGAATGAACTTTTCGCAGGTTTCAACGGCAAAGCGGTCTCAACATCCACCTGTTCCTCAAGAAGCATGCACCTATTGTTACTACGTTTTCTCCACTCCACAGCTGTAAACGGGATCTTCGTGACATCGGTGTTGACGAATATTGCGTTGCCAAGCCAAGTCTTATTGAACAAAACAAGTTCAGGGCGGGCAAATTGACTGAAACAAAAAGCCGGCCCTATCGTTGTTGCGGTGTTTAGCTCAAACTGTGTTCGATCAAACGCAACTCGTCCCATAAACTCCGCGTGTTGAAAATCGGCAAACCCTCTGACCACGGCTGCCGAGAACCGGGCTTCCATATAGAATTTGGCGCTATCGAAACGAGCTTCTTTGAATTCTGCGCAACCGAAGTGCGCACGCTGGTTAAACGTCGCGTCGGAGAACATAGCCCTCTCTGCGAACTTCGCTAAATAGAAACTTGCCTCGAGTCTAAAGTCGGTCCAAGTGAAATCTGCGACCCCTCTAAACTGGGCACCCACGAAATCGGCACGCCGCAAGAACTTGGCATGGCTAAAGCTAGCCCAGTCTTCGAAAACTGCTCCATGGAATATGCACTCAGCCCCAAACTCGCGACAGAGGTACTTCGATGAGTTGAAGACAAAACCATAGAAATCCGCAAGACCACCCTGCTCTGTTGCATTCTGCAGGATGGCTTCAAACTCGCTTTGAAATTCCCCATCATCTTTTTCCGGGTCGAATGAATGCATGATACAGCGGGCCGTCAAGTCATATTCCGGGGCATAATGAGCAGGGCGGAGGCAGACCCGCCTGGTGAAAAGTGGCATCGAGCATCGTTCACCAACCCTACCTTCGGAACCTCCGATTTGGGCCATCCTCTCAGACATCATTGTCAGGCAGTTTAACAGCAATCAAACCATCGTCAACAACCGCAACGTCGGTAGGCAACTCCAGCATAGGCCGCCACCGTCGCGCCCATATACGCTCACAGAATGATTCCATTTGGCGCGTCAAGGAGGTACCGCGCGAGGTATCACGAGACAGTGGGACCAAATCGCCAACTCACCTGTCCAGCGATGCAGCCAGATAACCCTCCCGGTTAGGGTGGCGGAAGCAACTCCGCCAAACCGGAAGTGACGAAAAACAGCCGCAGTCGGGGATGGAACGGTGTTCCGCCCGAAAGCATGAAAAAACAACCGCGGATCCTTCGTCGGTCGCCGCAGCGACCTCCTCAGGATGACAGCGCTGTGGTGGTAGCGAGGGGTTATTTTCAGGGCAGATCGTTCGACTCCCGGTCGCATTCGCGGACTTCGCTCGTCATCCGACTGGTTTGGGTTCGAGGTAGCCCACCCTAGCGACAAAACAACGACGTCGCGAGAGGTGGGGCACCCAAGTGTCGGTCATTCAACGGAAACTCGCCGCGGCGGCGACAGAACACCCGGGGGTACAAGAACTGTGGGGTGCCAGCAAAAGCAAGGACAAAGCAATGTCACCACGCAGAGAGAAGGTCCATGTAGATGCAATACGTCTTGTTGTCGAAACACACGAAGTTCACCAGATCGACTCCGCTGGCATCGACGTGGGCTTTGACGGTTTCGACTGGCGATGCGGGCGGCTCGGTCGGATGGAAAGCCATAAACGCCGGTACTGATCGCGGGGAAGGCGATGGAGCGGACCTGGTGCTCGGCTGCCAGTTCAAGACAGCGGCGGTAGCAGGCGGCGAGTTCCTGGTCTTCGTTGTTGTCTCCTCCGCCCCAGACGGGCCCGACGGCGTGAAAGACCCATTGGGCCGGAAGGCGGAAGCCGGGAGTAGCTTTGGCTTCACCGGTTCTGCAGCCATTCAGATTGCGGCAGGCGTCGAGCAGTTCGGGGCCGGCGGCGCGATGGATGGAGCCGTCGACACCGCCGCCGCCGAGCAGCGAGGTGTTGGCCGCGTTGACGATGACATCGACGTCCAGTGTGGTGATGTCGCCGGAGATGGGGATGAGCTGGGCCATGGGGTTCTGCCTCGATAGGTATTCGGGTTGAGGATACGCCCCGGGGAGCGACGATGGTCTCCCACCCTTTCGCGACAAAACTGCGAAAGGATGGGGCACGGCGGGGTTGTCTTCTTTTCAGCCGCCGTTGATGCCGCGATTGGATCGAGCGGGTTGACACTAGCCGCGATGCATCATTATGGTTGCGCCAGTCGCTTGCCGGACATAGCGACCGGCTGCGATGACCGATCTCGAAAAAATCCGCGCAATCCTTACGGACATTCACTTCCTGATTCCGCTCATCGTTTTTGGTATCGGCCTTGCGCTGCTGATCACGCTGCACTGAGGTGTCGTCGGGCAAAGCCTTGCGGCTCCGCCCCTAGCAGGCTGCGGAAAAGTCAATTCGACTGGACGGAATTCCCTCAGGGGCTAAAGCCCGGCATTGAAGATGGGACATTTGCGGCACGACTAAAGTCGTGCCCTGATACAAGACATGGCTCTTGAAATTAGGCATGGCTTTGGAAATAAGACACGGCTACTGAAATAAGACATGGCTTTGGAAGAGTTTTCCGCAGCCTGCTATAGAAAGGGGAGAACTCTTCTGGCGATGGGCGCAACGGCGAAAACGGGCAGACAATTCAGGTCGATGCATGGCATTGGCGTGCTGTGCGGGCTGGCGGCGGGCGTGTGGCTGGGTGCGGCCGAGGCTCCCACCAAGCTGGTTAACACCGGCCTCTCGCCGTATGCCATTTCGCTGTGCATGGTGGCGGGCGTGTTCACCGCGCGCTGGTCGCTGCCCACGCTGGTCAAGGGCACGCGCAGCGTGTTCGCCGACCTGGCCCGGAACAAGCACCTGATCCCCATCGCGATTCTCGCGGGCATGTTGTGGGGGGTGGCCAATACGCTGACCGTTTTCGCCATTCGCGACGTGGGCCTGGCGATCGCGTTTCCGTTGTGGAACACCAATTCGCTGGTCGGGATCCTGTGGGGACGGGTGCTGTTCGGCGAGTTGAAGGGTGCGAGCGGAAAGAATGTCGCCAAGGTCCTGCTCGGCGCGCTGGCCATCGTGGGCGCCGCGATCATGCTGGGCTTCAGCACCATCCAGGGCGGCGAGGGGCATGCCCACCGCGCGCTGGGCGGGGTCCTCGCGGCCGGCGGAGCCAGCCTGCTGTGGGGCACGATGTATATCCCCTACCGCAAGGCCTACTGCAGCGGAATGAACCCGCTTTCGTTCGTCACCATTTTCACGATTGGCGAGCTGGGCACGGTGCTGGCGCTGGTGCTCGCGCTGGATGGAGGAACGAAGGCCGCGGTCTTCCATTCGCCGGCCGTGGGGCACATGCTGTTCTGGCTCTTCCTGGGTGGATTCGTCTGGGTGATCGGCGACATCTTCCAGCAGTTCGCGACGAAGTATCTTGGGATCGGCCGCGGCATTCCTCTTTCCAATACCAACCAGCTCTGGGGCTTGGCCTGGGGCGCGCTGGTGTTTGGAGAGCTGGCGCATGCCGACGCGGCGCATCGGTTGCTGGTGGTGCTGGGATCGGTGGTGATGATCCTCGGCGCTCTCGCGGTCAGCACTGCAATCGCCACGGAACGCGAACATGGATCGATCAATCAATCGCTGGTGCGCGAGTGCGACCGCTACGGGCTGGACTATGGGCGCGTGCTGCTCGCATACGGAGGCGTCGAGGAACCCGGCGAGGAAGGGCGCTCGTGGTGGGATTACGTGATCGTGGCCGGCTCGATCGGAGTGTTCATCTGGCTGGGGGTGAACGCGCGGGTACCCAAGCTGACGATGAATTTTGGCTGGGTCGCCATTCTCACCGGAGTGATGGTGCTGACGGTTGCGGTGTCCGGATGGGCCTTGCATCGGAAGACGGGGTTCTCCTAAGGCTCCGCGCCAGACCGGTACAATAAATGGATATGATCGCACCGCCCAGGGTTGATGTAGTCGGAGTCGGGCTGAACGCCACCGACACCCTGATCCCTCTTTCCACATATCCCGAACGCGGCTCCAAGGTTGAGTACAGCGCAGCCTCGGTGATGCCCGGCGGACAGGCCGCGTCGACTGTGGTGGCTTGCCAATGCTGGGGCTTGAGCACGCGTTATGTGGGCAGGCTGGGCGACGACGATGCCGGCCGGCTGCACCGGCGCGAGTTTACGCGTACGGGCGTGGATGCGCGCATCATCGAGGTGAAAGGCGCGCCCAGTCCGCAATCCCTGATCGTGGTCGACAGTGGTGGAGAACGAACCGTGCTGTGCCGGCGCGACGAGCGCCTGCTGCTGCAGCCCTCCGATCTCGATCGGGCCTGGATTGTGAATGCGCGGGCGCTGCATGTGGATGGCTACGAAACCGCGGCTGCCACCGTTGCCACAGGGTGGGCCCGCGAAGCAGGGGTTCCAGTGATCGCCGATCTGGATGAGATTTATCCCGGAGTGGAAGACCTGATTCGCAACATCGACTACCTGATTGTGAGCCGCGATTTTCCCGCGCGGCTTACCGGGGAGCGCAACCTCGAAGGAGCGCTGCGCCGGATGCAAATGCGCTACGGATGCAGGGTAACCGCGGCGACCCTTGGCCAGGACGGGGTGCTGGCCTGGGATGGGCGGCAGTCGTACCTTCAGCCGGCTTACCGGGTGCCGGTGGTCGATACCACGGGTGCGGGAGATATCTTCCACGCGGGGTTTATTTATGGTCTCCTGCACGACTGGCCGCTCGAACGCCAACTCGATTTCGCCTGTGGCGCCGCAGCCTTGAATTGCACGGCGAGCGGGGCGCGGGGCGGAATTCAGACTGTCGAAGATGTCGAGAGGTTGATGACGACGACGACGCGGTACAACGTCGTCGAGCTTGCGCCCGCGGCGGATTGAGGTCCAAGGAATCCGCCCCGAAAGCGAGTCTTGCGGCGAACATTCGAAAATGCAGGTCCTTCGACTGCGTCCGCCCCCGGCGGACTTCGCTCAGGATGACAGCGGTAACGTTAATCAGAATCCCGGGGGGCGCTCTGCGGCCACGCCGAACGCGGCTTCGAGCGCCATGCCGGCCTGGGCCAGGGCGCCTTCTTCAAACAGCTGGCCGATGAGGGTTACACCGTGCGGAACGCGGCGCGGCGGCGAAAACTTTGGCAGGGGATGCTTGGGGTCGGGTGCCCAGTCGGTGCGCGCTTCCGACACTTCCACAAATCCGGCCCGCAGCGTGAGCGAGGGATGGCCGGTGAAATTGGTGATGGTGAGCGTCTCGTCGCGCAACGACGGTACCAGCAGGAGGTCGACCTGCGAAAACACGCGCGCCATCTCCATGGCAACCTTGCGCCGGAAGCGATCGGCCTGCACGAAATCGACCGCTGACAGGAACCTCGCCTGACGAAACACGTTGGGCCACGCATCGGGGACCTGGGACTTCAACTGGTCCACCTGGTGGCTCAAGGTCAGTTCCTGAAAAGCGGAGGCGGCCTCGGAAAACAGGATGAGGTTGAGCGAGTCGTAGGGCCAGTCGGGAATCGACACCTCGACCGGCATCATGCCGAGCTTCTTCACCGTCTCCAGGGCGGCGCGATCCACGTCGGTTGCGGGCGCCTCTTTCATCCAGGCAGGGAAATAGCCGACGCGCAGGCCAGCGACTTCGGCGCCGGCGTGAAACGGAAGGTTGGTGGGGCCGGGAACGCTGGCCAGGTCGCCGGGGTCCTGCCCGTCGATCGCGTCGAGGACCAGTATGGCGTCTTCCACCGAGCGTGTCATGGGTCCGAGTTTGTCGAGCGACCAGCACAAAGTCATCGCGCCGGTGCGCGGGACGACACCGTAGGTGGGGCGGAGGCCGGTGATGCCGCACCGCATGGAAGGGCTGACGATGCTGCCCTCGGTTTCGCTGCCGATGGCGAACCCGACCAGGCCTGCGGCGGTGGCGGCGCCCGGTCCAGCGCTCGAGCCCGACGAGCCTTCCTCGAGCAGCCATGGATTCATGGTCTGTCCGCCAAACCAGATGTCGTTGAGCGCCAGAGCGCCCAGGCTCAGCTTGGCCACCAGGACCGCTCCGGCCGCGTTCAGCCGCGCCACCACCGTGCTGTTGGCTTTGGGCACGCGATCCCTATATGGCTCCGCACCGTAGGTAGTGGGGATGTTGGCGGTGTCGAGAAGATCCTTG
This sequence comes from uncultured Acidobacteriota bacterium, assembly GCA_963798315.1. Taxonomy (GTDB): domain Bacteria; phylum Acidobacteriota; class Terriglobia; order Terriglobales; family Acidobacteriaceae; genus Telmatobacter. The sequence goes on from CAWCTA010000010.1 coordinate 65,603, forward strand.
GCGCCCCAGGGAATGCCGTGCAGCGGCCCGCGATAGTGGCCGGCCGCGATTTCAGTATCCGCCTGCCGGGCCTGGGAAAGGGCGTGGTCACGGGTCAGCGTAATCACGCAATGCAGCTTAGGGTCGAACAGCTCCAGGCGATCGAGATAGATCTGGGTCAGGCGTTCCGAGGTCAGGGCCTTGGTCTCGATCCATCGCGAAAGCTGGGTCACGGTCGCGTAGGCGATGGCGTCGTCGCTCGAAGGCACGCTGGCGTGGGTTGCCGCGCTGCGGATGAAGGCCGGGACTTTCTCTTTCTCCCGCTTGAGGGGGACGATGCCCACCTGCGCCGGATTCCAGAGCGTGGCGGGCGCGAGTGTTGCCTCCAGCGCGACCTTGCGCGGGCCGACGCGGAGCTCATAATTGGGCGCCATCTGCATGCGCCAGTTGACGGCCGCCTGTTCGCGGTCCGCGGGCGTCATCTCCACCTGCACCAGCTTTTCTGCTGCGGCGAAGGTGGCAGCCGACACTTCAGGACCGACGGCGGCAGCAGTTCCAAAAGCGGGCGGAGCGCCCGGCGTCGGCTGTTGGCCGGGAGGAGTCTGCGCCGTAGCGGCTTCGAAAGCTGCGCTTAATATTCCCAGCGAACTGTAGGTGATAAATTCTCTGCGCGTTCCCGGCATTGGGTAGTTCCTTTCCGCGCTTCCCGATTCCTGAGGGGCTGATGACCGCCTCATATCATTCAGTCTGCGGCACAGGTAAACACCTTGCTGAAAAAAGTCCCTCATTGGGTCGGTGAAACGAAAAGCATACCTCAGGGGCTAAAGCCCGCGGTTGATATTGCATCGCTTATACCGGGGATAAATCCCCGGCCTACCGGATGAATCCCCGGTCTACCGCCCGAACGACTTTTTCACCAGCCTTTTAAGTCGTGCCCTTTCAAAACGAAGTGGGCAGCTCTTACGCGGGACAGGACACTAACGCGCGACCCCTCCCGGTGGTACATGTTCCTCAAGATAACGCGCAATGAGGCTATAGAGGTGGAAAGAGGTTCCCTCGCCCTCTGAAATGCCGTGGGTGCGGTTGGGGTAAACCATCAGGTCGAAGGGTTTGCCGAGGGTCACGAGTTTGTCGATCAATAGTTCCGTCCCCTGGAAGTGCACGTTGTCGTCACCTGTGCCGTGTACGACCAGCAAGTTTCCGGCAAGGTTCTGGGCGAAGTTGATGGGTGAGCCGTCGTGGTAGCCCTGCGGGTTTTCAGCGGGAAGGCCCATGTAACGCTCCTGGTAGATGGTGTCGTAGTGGCTTTCGTCGGCCACGGGCGCCACCGCAATGCCGGTTGAGTACACGCCGGGATAGCGGAACATGACGTTGAGAGTATTTGACCCGCCACCGCTCCAGCCCCAGATCGCCATGCGCGCGGTGTCGATATAGTTTCGCTCGCGGGCCAGCTCCTGAATGGCCTCTGCCTGTTGCGCCGAGGACAGCACACCCACCGAGCCGTAAACGGACCTGCGCCAATCGCGCCCCTTGGGCGAGGGAGTTCCCTGGTTGTCGAAGCTGACCACCAGGTAGCCCTGCCGAGCTACGAGCCCGTGGAAGAGCCCGGACGAGCCGCCCCAGACATCGCGAACCGTGGCGACCCACGGCTCCCCGTAGACCATGGTGAGGACCGGGTACTTTTTGGCCGGATCGAAGTCCGGGGGCTTGATCATCCACCCGTCGAGAACGGCTCCGTTCGCCACCTTCACTTTGAAGAACTCAGGTGGGCTGGACAGGATCGCGGCGGCCTTCTTCTCGAGCTCGTGGTTGTCTTCGAGTGTGCGCGCGGCCTTGTGCCCGGGAAGGCTGACGATTTCGATTCGCGGCGGGCACGTAAAGCTCGCCAAGGTGTGCGACGCCCAATGTCCATTGGGCGCGATGTCGTAGGCGTTGGTGCCGACCGCGTCTGGCGGAGTGACGCGTTCCGGAACGCCCTGCCCGTCAAGGCGCGAACGATAGAGATAGCGGCGCACCGGGTCGTCGGGCGAGGCCAGAAAGTAGAGCCAGCCGCCCTTGGCGTCCACGCCTCCGACCGAGATCAGGTCGCCCTGAAAATTGGTGATCAGCATAGGCTGGCCTGTTGTCCGGTCGACGCGATAGGCATGCCGCCATCCGTCCCGCTCGCTGATCCAAAGCAGATCGGGCTCCTTCTCTGTGCCCGAGTGGATCCATGCCAGCGGCTCGTGATCAACCCAGGCTTTGTCGGCGTCTTCAAAGAACAGCCTGACCTGGCCGGTCTGCGCGCTGGCCAGCATCAGCCTGACATCCTGCTGCCGGCGGTCAAGATATTCGAGCATGACCTCGTTCGAGTTGCCGGCCCACTCCATTTCCGCGATGTAGTGCTGGCGCGGGTCGCCCTCGAGCGGGATCCAGCGCGTGGGTCCGCCGGCAATGGAGACGATGCCGGCGCGCACCGCGGAGTTGGTGGTCCCGGCCTGTGGGTATTTGTACTTCCTGGTCTGGGGATATTCGGCAGCGGTGTCATTGATCAACGTGTATTCGCCGACGCCCGATTGATCGAACTGCCAGTAGGCGATCGACTGGCTGTCGGGGCTCCAGCGGAAACAGTTACGGAGGTCCAGTTCTTCTTCCGATACCCAGTCGGAAGTTCCGTTGATGATGTCGGCGGAGCCGTCCATAGTCAGTTGCGTGATCTTTGCGGTCTTCAGCTCTTCGACATAGAGATTGTTGGCACGCACATAGGCCACGCGGGTGCTGTCGGGTGAGAAGGTGGCAAACATCAGGGACGATTCGGGCGCATCACCGCCGAGTTTGGCGAGCTTTTCAGCCGACTCATCGAAGACCCAGTAATCGCCGCGCGTATTCTCCCGCCACACGCGTTGCGAGTTGGTAAAAATGAGCAGCTTGCTGCGGTCGGCCGACCAGGAGTAGCCATCGACCGTAAGCGGTGCTGCGGATGCGCCGGACTTTTCCGGCGGAGTCAACTGCGCCGCCGTGACCAGCACCGTGCGCTTGCCCGTTGCGGTGTCGTAGCCCACGATGTCGGTGCCCTTGCCTTTGGGGGAAGGCTCGAGAATGGTGTAGATCTCGCCCTCATTCTGCCATGCGAACTGCACGGATCTGGCTCGGTACTCGCCGCCATTGAAGATCGCGTCGAGTTCCTTTGCCAGAGGGCGAATCGGCTGGCTCGCGACCTGCGCTGAAAGGGGTTGGTCCGCGGCGAATGCCCCGCTATAACCAAACATCCCCGCGTAAAGAACGCACACTGCTACGTACATGCCTCTGGGCACGAGACCTCCAAAGAATTAGACGAGCTCCCCGCTCACGGGCCTGACGGCGCCGTTAAGATGCGTGCCCAAATTATAAGCAGTTGAGGCAGCGGCAAGGCTTTGGCTTCGATTGGCGCGCATTTCTCGAATTGCCGGAATCTGCGCGGCGGAGATATTATTTCCGCTGAAATCGTTTCCATGAGGATACAAACCATGCGTAGATTCCTTTTTTTGCCGCTTGCCGTCCTAGCCGCGTCCTTGACCACGATCACAGCGATATCCGCCGCAGCGCAGGAGCCGGTAGCCCAGACGCCGCCGATGGGATGGAACAGCTGGAACTATTTTGCCGGCAAGGTCGACGACAAGGGGGTGCGCGCAGCCGCAGACCAACTGGTGGCCACGGGCATGAAGGATGCCGGTTACATCTACGTCAACATCGACGACACCTGGCAAGGCAAGCGCGACGAGACCGGATTGCTTCACGCGAACGAAAAATTTCCGGATATGAAGGCGTTGGCAGACTATGTCCATTCCAAAGGCTTGAAGATCGGGATCTACTCGGGACCGGGGCCGCTGACGTGCGCCAAGTTCGAGGGATCGCTGGGCCATGAAGAGCAGGACGCGAAGATGTACGCCGACTGGGGCATGGACTACCTGAAATACGACTTGTGCAGCTTTCGTGACGCGGTCATGCAGAAGCAGTCGCCGACCGACAAGGCGGCGCAGATGAAGCTGATGCACGAAGCCTACGACAAGATGGGGAAGGCACTGAAGGCGACGGGCCGGCCGATCGTCTACTCGTTCTGCCAGTACGGGTGGGATTCGGTGTGGGAGTGGGGCCCGGCCATCGGCGCCAACCTGTGGCGCACCACCGGGGACATCGCGCCCAACTGGAACAGCATGTATACGATCCTCAGCCAACAGGAGGGCTTGCAGAGTTACGCCGGGCCTGGGCACTGGAACGATCCCGACATGCTGGAGGTGGGCAATGGAAGGCTTAACCTGGCAGAGAATCGCACCCACTTCTCCATGTGGGCCATGCTGGCGGCGCCACTGCTGGCTGGAAACGACCTGCCCAATATGAAGCCGGAGATCAAGGAGATCCTCACCAAAAAAGAGGTGATCGCCATCGACCAGGACAAGCTGGGCAAGCAGGCGCGTCGCGCTTACAGCGAGGGTGAAGTGGACGTCTGGGTGCGCGACCTTTCCGGCGGCGCCAAGGCGATTGCGGTCTTGAATGCGGGCAGCGACCGCTATTCGACGCATCCGTTCCACCTCAGCCTCGCCAAGCTTGATCTGCATGGAGCGCAGAAGGGCAAGAACCTGTGGACGGGGAAGGATGTCACGTTGGCGGACGATATGGCGATCGAGATTCCGAGCCACGACATTTTGCTGGTGCGGATCGAACAGCCGAAGTGAGCCGGAAGTCATCGCTCCTGTTTGAACCCATCGACGCCGGATGCATATGATCGACTGGGATTCGACGTCATGGACAAGGTTCTTGCGCTCACACTCTTCATTCTTGTATCAGTAGAATCCGGTCCAGCTCAAGCTGCGACCGCGCCGGGGTCTGTGCCAAAGCCCGGCGTCAGATTGGTTCAGGTTCCATTCGCTTCGTTGAGACCGTCCACAACGATCAAGGTTGGCGGGACTGCGGACTGGGTTCTCATCGGCGAGGACGCAGTCTGGGTCGCGAGCACCAACCCATATGCAGTGGTGCGGATTGATCCGGTGACGAACCAGATCGCGGCGGCGGTGCGGGTGCCGGGCGAAGCATGTTCCGGTCTCGCCTTCGGCTTCGGGAGTGTCTGGGTTCCGATTTGCGGAACACATGCGGAGCTTGTCCGGATTGATGCGAACCAAAACAAGGTATCGGCGATACTTCCGCAAGCGCCGGCGGGTCCCGAGGGTGGAATCGCCGCAAGCAACGATAGTGTGTGGATGGTGACGGACAAGAGGGGCACCCTCATTCGGATTGATCCTGTTCATAACATCGTTCGACAAAAGATCACGATCCCACCTGGTTCGTTCAACCCTGTCTATAGCCGTGGCATTGTCTGGATCACGAGCGTCGAAAACAATGTACTGACGGCAGTCGACGCCAATACCGGCGAAGTTTTGGATTCGATTTCCATCGGCCCGCAGCCGCGGTTCCTTACCACCGGCGGGGGATCAATCTGGACGCTGAATCAGGGCGACGGAACGATCAGCCGGGTTGATGAGAAAAGCAGGCGGGTAGTCGCCACGATCGCAGCGGGCATACCCGGAGCGGGAGGCGACATTGGTTATGGAACGGACTCCGTCTGGTCAACGGTCTTTGATATTCCTCTCACCCGTGTCGACACAACAACCAACACGGTGGTGAAACAATGGGTGGGACCGGGCGGCGATTCTTTGCGCGCCGGCTTTGGCAGCGTATGGATTACCGATTACCGGAAGGGCTCGATCTCCCGAATTCCCATGGATGAGTTGAAAGGGCACTAATGGAAGTTCACCTGGTTGATGGCACATACGAGTTGTTCCGCCATTTTTTCGCCGTGCCATCCGCGCGCGACCGCGAGGGTCGTGAGGTCGGTGCCGTGCGCGGCGTTCTCGCCTCCGTGCTGAGCATGATGAAAGAAGGCGCTACGCATATCGCCGTAGCTACCGATCACGTGATCGAATCGTTTCGCAACGGATTGTGGCCGGGATACAAGACAGGCGAAGGTGTCGCGCCCGACCTGCTCGCGCAATTCCCGCTTCTGGAAGAAGTGCTTTCGGCGGCAGGGATCGTCGTGTGGCCGATGATCGAATTCGAGGCCGACGATGCCCTCGCTGCGGGGGCGGCGAAGGCTGCCCAGGACCAACGCGTCGAGCGCGTGATCATCTGCACGCCCGACAAGGACCTCGCCCAATGCGTGCGCGGCGCTCGCATCGTGCAGCTGAATCGCCGGACGCGCGCGATTTGCGACGAGAGTGGTGTGGTTCAGAAATTCGGCGTGCCGCCGGCATCGATTCCCGATTACCTAGCGCTGGTTGGCGATGCCGCCGACGGATATCCTGGTCTGCAAGGCTGGGGCGCTAAATCATCAGCCGCTGTGCTGGCCAGGTTTGGCCATCTGGAATCGATCCCTGCTGATTTTCGCGAGTGGCAGGTGAATGTTACCGGTGCGAGTACCCTCGCAACTACCCTCGCGCGCGACCGGGAGCTTGTCATGCTCTTTCGAACGCTGGCAACGCTTCGCGCCGACATTCCGCTGTTTGAGGATGTGGATCAATTGCGATGGAACGGTCCTACGCCGGCATTCGACGCGATCGGCGCGCGGCTCGACGCAGCGATCACCGCGAAGCGGGGACCGGGCAAACGATGAGCGGCGACTCCTGCCGTTCTTGAATCGGGCTCGCAACCGTGATCACGATGTCGTCAAGATGGGAACAGTCTCTGTCCTTTTGAGGCACCGTTTCATTGTTTGTGGCTAGGCACAGGCTGGGCGAGTTCGGTGAAATTCTTCTTCGGCTCCGCGGTCGCCGTCGGGCTGCCACGCAGATCTGCGTCAACTCTCGCTTGCGCGTGTGCCTCGGTGACCGTCCCGCTCCCGAATAACATCAGTACCAGGGCAATCACAAAAAACATGGTCATCGCGACCACGTAGACCACGACACCGGCGACTTGCATGTCGTATCTGCTGAGCTTCTTTGCCGAGTAGCTGAACCTCGGGTCGTATGTGTGAGGATCGTTGTTAGGCATTTGCATGTTGGGACTCCGGGATTTCGGGTAGGCGGGGGTCGTTGGTTTGGATGTGGGAACGGGTTTCGAACTGGGTACAGAACCAGGCGATCCAGACGGAAAGCATCGCGGCGGGGACGGCGATGTACCTCAACGAAAGGCTCATTCCAGCAAACGCGCTCGAGCTGCGGTTAAATATCAGAGCCATGCACTTTGTTCCCCCCAAAGAAGATTTGCAACGGGAGTGTTACCGCAGAATTCAGGATCATTGCGGCTAAGTACAAATCCCAACCTTAGCTCGATGCTGTTGAAAAGCTAACTGCGAGCAGGGCTTTGATTGATTGCCCGGCATCAATGACCTTGTAAAGACTTGTAAAACTTTGTAAATACCTTGCAAAAACGCTACAGCTAAAGCGAAAACGATGTTAGAGTCCGTCATCATTGCTGCTTAGGCGCGCGATGAAACGGCAGGACAAGCTCGTCCTATAACGTTCAACTTGCTTGGGGAAGTTATTCTCGCGAATTAAAAGGCGCTAAGCGACTACCAATCGTCACGCGATTGGTAGCTTTCTACTGTCCCAAGTGCTTCCGATGTCCCAGAATTCCAAGTAAAGCAAGGGAGGTCATTCATCATGGCAACTGCGCTGGAATCAAAGAGGAAGTCTCTGACGAAGAACAGTGTGCTCATGATCGGTCTCGGCACTGCGCTGTGCGCTCTGGGCTCCCTAATGGCGAAGCCGATGAATGAACAGCTGGGCTATCTGCTTGCGGAAGTGCTCACAGCATTGTGTTTGCTGCTTGTCTGTGCTTTCGTAGGAATGCGAGAGAATAACGCGCCGCCACAGCGTCTCAGCGCCATTTATCTCGCGGCCGGTGTGGCCTCGATTGTTTGCTGTTTAATCTTCTGGCTGGTCCAATCGGCTTCCGCCGATCTTCGTTGGCTGGGCATCCTCGCAGGATTGCACGGTCTTGTTTGGGGAGCATGGTACTTGAGGCTTGCTTTCCAGTTCCGCTCCAATTCGATCAAGCAGCTTATGCTAGTCGCGACGGCAGCAACCACATCGTCGCTTGGGATCATACTTGCGACACGACCCGGGCTCAGCAAGCTTGGCTCAGTCACGGCGGTCGGTTGCTACATGATTGTTCTGGGAATGCAGCTGTATCTTACCTCTGCCTTTCTTTATCGCGAATATGCCAGAGCCACGGTACAAAGTGGCAATTAAAGGCCGCCATAATTTAATTAGTGGATCGCACTCGGACTTACTTCCGGCACGATCGAGTTCTCTCGGAGGACGTCGATCCTCATCGATCGCGTCATAACTTGGCTATAAGCCTTTACAACACTTTACACACTGATTGACGTCGAGCAAACACTCTCAGGCTCGTTGAAAGCTACTTTGTACAAGCATCGACCCCGGGAAAGGCGCCAGGCTCAGATTTCGCAGGGCCCGCAATGGCGCATTCCACGAATATGATCTGCGGTTTCCCTTACCATCGGGATGTTCCTGCAGGGTCATGATTCCATTGCATCAGGAAAGGTGTAGGCGACGATGAATCGGGTCCTGAGGCTACTTTTTTTGAAAAAAATCCTTCTAGGTGTCGCTGCTCTAATCGTTTTGCAGAGTTCAGCACCTCGCTTGATGGCGATTCCCGCATTCGCGCGGAAGTATCGCACCGCCTGCGCAACCTGCCACAACAACTGGCCCGAGCTCAACGATTTTGGGCGGGCTTTCAAGCTCAACGGGTTCAAGTTCCCGAAGGACGACGAACAGTTCGTCAAAGATCCTCCGCTGTTGCTTGGCGCGCAGGCGCAAAAAGAGTCGTTCCCGAATTCCATTTATCCCGGCGAGCTGCCGATTCTTCCTATCGCGTTCCGGTATTCGGGCTACTTTTCCCACACCAGCGCACAACCGGCAGAGCTGACGGCTGTGAATGGGTACATTCCGCCAACGGATCTGTTTGCACCCAATACGGTCACTCTTCTGGCCGCTGGCAGCCTTGGCCCCTCGGTTGCGTTCTGGATCGACGACGATCTTTCGGCGGGCGGTTCGGGCGCAGATGGTGGCCTGGGAGACGGCTACATCAAAGCCAACAATCTGCTGCACTTCCTCAAAGTTCCCCAAAACGATTTCAATGTTCGCTACGGTCAATATGAGCTCGATCTGCCGTTTACCCAGGCCAGGTCGATCAACCTTACCGATTACGCGATCTATGACGAGGCCGCCACCGCCACTCCGCCCGGAACAACGGCCAATCCATTCGCCTTTGCCGATGGACAACGAGGAATCGAAGTCGGGGGATACCCCAACCGCGGGTACACCTGGTGGTCGGTCGCTGTGGTCAATGGAGCGGACGCCACTGGGACTGTGAATGCCAAGGACGTCTATGCTCATTTTTCGCAGCGCTTCGATCTGGAGAAGAGTAAGGACGTGCGAAAGGAAGTCCAGGCCTCCGACCAAACCGGCGTCCATGACCACACTTCGATACGCTTTGACGGGTTTGCATACTACGGACGCAGCCAACAAAACCAGGCAGGAGACCTATATCCAGGCCTGCCCACGATTACGAACCCCTTTTATCGGGCCGGCGGTTCTATCGACTATAAGTTCCGCAGCAAGTTCGAGCTATGGGGTCTCTATATGCACGGGCATGACACCAATAAGACATTGAACGATGATAGTACGGCCTTTGTGGATGGCACGGCGGTCACTTATTCCGGAGGCTTCCTCGAGACGGAGTATTGGTTCTACCCGTGGCTGATCGGCCTGATGCGCTATGACGGCGTGAATTCTCCCACTGATCGGGCCAACGGAATATCGCGTTATGACACGCGCAACACGTTCAGTCCCGGACTCCAGGTTATCGCTCGTCCCAACATCAAACTGGAACTGGAGTATACGTTCGGTTACGAGCAACCGATTCCAGATGCAACAACGTTCTACCGTGCTAACCAGCTTTTGGCAGGGGTAGACTTCGTCTTCTAGCAAACCGAAACGTTTGATTTGAAGGTGCACAATTGCGATGGCTGTAACTCTCTTAGGCCTTTTCGAGGGCCCAAGAGAGTTACAGCCACCTTTCTTTTTTGCAGCTTCAAAGTTTTCCCGGCGACTTTACAACTCTTTACACGATTCTTGACTGCGCGCAAATTCGAGCAAATCCATTTGACCGTAGTATCACAATGCACCTTCGGTTCAGCAAGCTATCGAAATAGCGTCGGGTACGTTCCAAGATAACCCGAAGGCAACACCGCCATCTCTAAAGGAGAACTGGGAATGCGAAAGTCAACAATAGCCGCAGGATGTGCCATTGCGTCCCTCTCGATGATGTGTCTTTCCTGCCGTGGCTGGGCGGGTGAACTGAAAGGGAAGGTTACCGCAGTGGGATTGCGTTCTGCGGAAAACATCGCGGTGTACATCGATACCGTGCCCGGCAAAGCTTTCCCCGCGCCCGCGCAGCATGTCACCGTCGACCAGTCGCACCTCGCGTTTGCGCCGCACGTCATCGTCGTACAGCAGGGAACTACGGTGGAGTTCAAGAACGACGACAATGTGGGCCATAACGTGTATTGGCCAGCCATTCATCACGACAAGAAGCTCGCTCACAACATGGGGACGTGGCCGCAGGGTCTCTCAAAGCCGTTCACGTTCACCGAGGTGGGCGATGTCCCGTTGCTGTGCAACGTGCATCCCGAGATGTCGGGATACATATTCGTTGTCCCCACTCCCTATTTTGCAGTGACGGACAAGGACGGCAATTTCGTCATCAAGGATGTTCCGCCTGGACAGTACACGGTCAAGACGGGCAGCGAGAACGGCAAGCCTGCAACGCAGCCTGTGACCGTCGCCGCCGGAACTGTGAACGTGAACCTGACGGTAACCAAGTAGAAGATCAGACGGCGGGCGCGCCTGCATTGCCGCGGAGGAAACATGTCGGCAAAGCGACTCCTTAATGGCATTCCCTGGCGTCCGTACGCCGCGGCAGTGTTCTGCGCGTTCGTCGTATCGGCGATTTACTGGCAGGTGCGGACCGATTGGCGCGAGTGGAAGCAACTAACTCATGGCCATGTGCTGTTTGCAAAGACACGGACGGGCATCCTCTCCTGGAAGCAGCCGATCGTTCCGGCACAGTTTGCACAAGCCAGTTGCGGAGCCTGTCATCGGGAAGACCTGGCGCAAACGCCACGGCTGAATCATGGCCGGCAGTTACTGGTCAAGTTCAATTGCACGGGGTGTCACCAGCTCCAGGACGTCGACCGCCCGGAGATGCTTGGTCCGGACTTGACGAACATAGGAACCAAGGTCAGCCGGGAGTGGATCTACAAGTGGCTGAAAGATCCGAGGACCCTCACCGATGCGGACGGCACCGTTACGGTCAATGGTGTGGACCTGGAACCAAGGATGCCGAAATTCGACCTGAGCGATGTCGAACTGCGCGCCCTTTCGGCTTACCTCAGCACGCAGCACACCAAGCGACCTGAGCCCTCGCGGATCTCGACAGCCGTGGCCAAAACTGGCGATGCGGCCGAACAGGGCAAGACGCGATATAACCAGATGTTCTGCGGGACATGTCATGCGATTGCGGTGGAGCGCGGCGGCGAGACCAAGCTGATCGGCGGGGACATCGGCCCCGAGTTGACGAAGGTTGGCAGCAAGGTGAAGCCGGAATGGCTGATGGCGTGGCTGCGGGACCCGCAGGGTTACCTCGAACATACCAGGATGCCGCAGTATCAATGGTCCGACAAAGACCTGTACCAAGTTTCACAATATATCCTGGCTCGACTTACTGATCCGGATCTCTTGAAGAACGTGCCCCAGTTAGGCGCTCCGACCGACGCTGAGGTGCAGCTTGGGACGCGCCTCTTTGTCGAAAAGGGATGCGCCGAGTGCCACGTAATTCAGGGGGTCAAGCCGAAGATTGAGTTTGGCCCCAACCTGTCTGCATTAGCCATGGCGGCGGGACCATACTCGATCGAGATCAATTCTCCACGCAATCTGCCGGTTGCGTTCCATTTTGTCAAGACCGACGTGGAAAGACTCGACATACGCGAGGCCATCATTCCGCGCTCCATGATTGCTTATTTACAAGCCAAGATAACCAACCCCGTATCCGTTACCCCTGAAACGCATATGCCCGCGTTTCGCATGAGCCAGCCAGACCTCGATGATGTAACGACCGCCTTGCTCAGTATGAGCGGTCCTCCCATGCCGAACACAACCCAGAATCCGATCATCGTCGAGCGCCATCGCACGGAGTTTCACCCCGACGGCAGTGCGGGACAACTCTATCAGCGGTACCGGTGCTACGTGTGCCACACCTTCAAAGGATATGGTGGAACCCTGGCGCCTGATCTCTCCTATGAAGGGAGCCGATCCCGGAAGGAATGGCTCATTGAATTTCTGAAGAATCCGCAGACGCTACGTCCGACCCTCACCGTGCGCATGCCAGTGTTCAGTATGTCGCAGGAGGACGCAACGACGCTGGCTGATTATCTTTCAGCTAACTTGCAAAAGCCAGATGTGAATCCTTCCGCAGTGGATGAATCATCGTTCACGCCGAAGATGGCGGATCATGGAAAGCAGCTATTTGAAACCAAATACCAGTGTCAATCGTGCCACACGATTGGCTCGTCGGGCGGTTATGTGGGACCGAGTCTCAATAACGTCGGCAACTGGATGACACCCGCATGGATGGAAGCGTGGTTGCATAACCCGCAGGGGCTGGTTCCCGGAACAATCGAGCCCCGCCACTCCTTCAGCGAAGACGAGGTCCGGGATATCACTGCCTACTTGTTGACGCTCAAGCAGGCTCCGGCGGTCGAGACCGCGGCGGCAGGGACGGGCGGAGGGCAAAAATGAAACCACTCCTGGTTTATCTCTCTGTTCTGATTACATGCCTGGCCATTGTTGTCGCGGCGCGAAAGAGCGCCGCATCTAAGCTTTGCTGGTGCTGGCCAGCCAACCAGCACATGGTTGCCGGCCCCAAGCCGCAGGTAGAGAAAAACGAATATCTCTCCTACGGTTCCTATGGCTCCGAAGCCGATTGGAATAACCCTGAGCGAATCATTCCACTGGACTATAACCAGGACCAGGGAAAGCGCGTCTACTATCAGGAGTGCGTCTGGTGCCACTCCGACGCAACGCCCGCGGGGCCATCCAATCGCTCCAACGTCAGTCCCGACCCGCCGCTGATGAATGACGGAAACATTTTGAACAAGGAAAGCGACGCATCGCTGAGGAAGACCATCTCGCTGGGGGGAAGCGGCGTGGGAAAGTCGGCCATGATGCCGCCCTACGGTTCGACACTGAGCGAGGAAGAGATCAATGATGTGATCGCCTATATCCGCGCTATTTCCTCGCCAGAGTATCCAAACGGGTCCGCCAAAGCGAACACAAGTTCAGGGAGTAAACCTTTATGAATTTCACCTGCACATCCGATATCGTCATGCGCAGGCTTCTGATCGGGGGATTGGTTTTTGCCGCGGTAACATCGGCGTTCAGCCAGGTAAGCCCTACAGAAGTCGTGAACCCACGGGCAAAGGCCGATGAACAGAAATATCTTCCGCAACTTGTCTCGCTTCAACAGTCAATTGGAACAACTGGTTTTCCGTTTACTTTCCGGCTGGCCCGCTATCTGGATGCGAAGCCCGGCCAACGAGCGGCACTGGATTCCAATGGCATTGAGTTTGTGTCGTTCCAGCAGCGCGTGGTGTTGAAAGTCTCCGGATTCTACAGGGTCGCCTATAACTCGGTGCAGCTAAGTCAAAACGCGCGCGCCAGCCAGGTGATGCAGGAAGCAATTCTACCCATTCTCCGGTTGGTCACAAAACAGATCCCGCAAAGCAAGGATTACGACGGCATCGGTTTTGAGGTTCTGTACGATGCGCGGGATACCAGAAGCTCCTATGATTTTGAGGGCCATGAGGTGCTGACCGCGGTCTTTACCCCAGAGCGCGCACGCGCACTCGCGAACGCGAAGACGGATGCAGAGCGCCAGGAGATCATCAACGATTCCGACATTTATGTGAATGCGAAGCCCTTCGGATTGGAACTGGGAGGGCAAGATCCGCTGAACCTCGAAGCGATCAAACCGCCAGTCCCCGAGAAGACAGAGGATTGGTCTTCTTCGGTATCCGACAGTCTCAGGCGTGCAGTCGCCGATACAGAGCCCACTCTGACTCCGGCTATCTCCAGAACCCGGCCGGCTTCAGTACCGGCATCGGTGGACGAGGCGGCATTGCCGGCAGACGGGGCACCCATGCTTGAGGCCGATGGCGATCAGAAGCTTCTTCATTTCACCATGCAGAATACCCTCTCGTTTGAGAAAGGCGAGTCGTCAATCTACAAAAGGGCGGCCCAAAGCTTCGATCTTTTTCTCGCGCCCGAGCTGAAAGGTATCTCGAAAAACCTGCCCACGGATGCATCGTTAGACGCACTTCATTTCTCCGTGCTCAATCATCTGGGAGCGGAGAAGAGCGAAACTATCGAGTACATTTGCCCCATGGATTCGATGCGCGCGTTTGTGGAGAACAAGATCACGAGCCAGGACCTGATCAACAAAAGCACGGTTCTGGTGAACGGGGTTCGCATCGGACTTACGCTTCAGCTGGTTGAATAAGACCGAATCAGACGTCAGGATGACGCCGAACGGGTGGCGGCGACAAGCGCGTCCCACCCAACTTTGCTCATCTTCAACCGGTGCCCGCTGGCGAGAAGCACCCAGCCTTCACTGCGACCTTCGCGAAGAATTTCCCGCACCTGCGCAATATTGACGATTGTGGAACGGTGTATCCGAACGAACTTCGCCGGATCCAGCGTCTCCGCCAGCTGCTTGATGGTTTCGCGCAGCATCAGGCTCCTTGAGCCTACATGAAGGCATGCATAGTAATCGGCCGCCTCAACCCATTCGATCTCGTCAACGTTGACGAACGAATCCTTCGTTCCATTGGGCACAATCAGGCGGCGCGGAAATTCCTTCTTTTCCCGGTTCCCCTGATTCAATGCCGCGAGCAATGATTTGAGATGCTCCTGAGTCAATAAAGCGCCCTGAGACGCGAAGCGTTCTTTAACCCGGCCCAGCGTTGCCTTCAACCGTTCCGGTTCAACCGGTTTTTTCAAATAGCCGAGCGTGCACACGTCGAACGCCTTCACCGCGTAGTGATTGTGCGCGGTCACAAATACCGTGATTGGCATGTGCGACAGGCCGAGCCGCTCGACGATTTCGAGCGCGTTCCCGCCTGGCATCTCGATGTCGAGAAACACAACATCGATGGCGTTCTCTTTGAGCGCCGCCACGACCTCTTTGCCATTGCGGCATTCGCGCGCGATCTCGATCTCCTCGTCGCCGGCGAGAAGAAACCTGAGACGCTCGCGCGCCAGCGGTTCGTCGTCGGCGATGAGAGCTCGCAATCGCATTCACGCCCGCTCGCAGGGTATGGTGATGGCGACTTCGAATCCGCCCGTATCCAGTGGCTGAGCCACCACGTCATAGGCTTCCTGGTAGAAGTGCGCAAGCCGTTCGCGGGTATATTTCAATCCGATGCCGGCGCCCGGTTTGGGGTGCCCGTTGAAACGCGAGCCGGAATCGCGAACTTCAATGCGGAGTAGATTGCCCACGCGCCGGGCGGAAGCTTCGACCACTCCATAAGGATCAAGAGATGAATCACTCCCACGAGAGAGCCGAAAAAAACGTGAAGGGTGACGGAGGCGGGAGAGAAGTTCAGAATGGAGGGCTTGCGAGACCCGAGCATGGAGTGTTTTTCAGTGTACTCCGAAGATTTTGCAGGCAGTGATCGAAATCTTGCAGGCAAGGATTCAGGAGCGTTCAAGAGACAATCTCGTTCCGATCGCATCTAATAGACGTTTACATGGATAAGACCAGCACAGCACCCTCGATGCTCCCGACCGCGGCGCCCGTCTCCCCGCTGCTTTCCATCGAACGAGTGGTGAAGAACTACCAGACCGATGGCGAATCGGTGCGGGCGCTCGATGACGTAACCCTCGCGATTGAACCGGGCGAGTATATCGCTCTGGTCGGACGCAGCGGCTGCGGTAAATCGACCTTGTTGCACCTTGCCGGGGCCCTGGACTTTCCCACCTCCGGACATGTACGGCTCGACGGCGTGGCCACCGACCACCTCAACGAAGCGCAATTGACGACCCTGCGCCGTGAGAAAGTCGGCTTCATCTTCCAATCGTTTCAGTTGTTGCATACGTTGAGCGTGGTTGAAAATGTGGAGCTTCCCCTGCTGCTTGCGGGGCAGGCGCAGCCGCGCGCGCGCGCTCTCGATCGGCTGGCGGCAGTCGGTCTCGCGGAACTGGCGCACCGCATGACTCACCAACTCTCCGGCGGCCAGATGCAGCGGGTCGCCATCGCCCGGGCTCTGGTCCACTCGCCGTGCCTTCTGCTTGCGGACGAGCCAACCGGGAATCTCGATTCGGCGACCGGAACTTCGATCCTCGAACTGCTGCGGGCAATCTGCAGGGACCAGAAGGCCGCCATTCTGATGGCGACCCACAGCACCGAGGCGGCATCATTTGTCGACACCACGATTCGCATGCGCGATGGCCGCATCGTGGATTAATCGAATGGCTTACCTGACGCTGTTCTTCCGCCTCATTCTTCGTCCGGTGATGCGCGAGCGCGCTCGTTCAATTCTGGTAACAGGGGCGGTGGCACTGGGCGTGGCGGTTGTGCTCGCCATCGACCTGGCCGGAAATGCCGCAGCAGGGTCGTTCCACTCCTCGATGGAGACGATGGCGGGAGACAACGATCTGGAAGTCACGGCGGCGGGAGGCGTCCCTGACGCGATCGTTGGCCAGGTGACGCGGCTGCCGTATCCGCTACGCATCAGCGCGCGCATCGAAGACCACGCCACGATTGAATCTTCCGGCGAGGCCGTTCCCCTCATCGGGATCGATTTCATCGCCGAGGCCAACGGCCGCCGCCAGGGCGTTGAGTTCGGCGCCGGCGATGAATCTTTCCAGCGCATCAACGATCCGGACGCCATCTGGATTACGCGTAGTCCGGACAGGAAGATCGGCGACACAATCGCGCTCCTGATCAATGACCAGACGCGCGACTACACGGTGCGCGGCTTCATCCCCGACTCTGTGCAGATGAGCTGGGATGCTGTTGTGATGGACATTGCCGCGGCGCAACAGGCCACGGGGAAGACAGGCCGCCTCGACCGCATACTGCTCAAGGTCCCCGATCTGCCCGGCATCGATACGTGGCAGCAGCGGTTGCAAGCTGCACTGCCCGCCGGGGTGACGGTGAATCCTCAAGGCAGTCAGACCGCTGCCAATCGGCGCATGCTTTCCGCCTTCCGCTGGAATCTTCGCATCCTCAGCTACATCGCCCTGCTCGTCGGAGCGTTCCTCATCTACAACACCATTTCGATATCGGTGGTGCGGCGGCGGGCTGATATTGGAACCATGCGCGCCCTCGGCGCCAGCCGCCGCGCCGTGCTCCTGGCGTTTCTGGCGGAGGCCGCTTTGTTCGGCTGCGCGGGAGCGGCGATTGCGCTTCCCCTGGGGCGGCTCCTCGCGGTGGGAGCGGTTCGCCTGCTGGGAGCCACCGTTGACGCGCTGTACATTTCCAGCAGTCCGGGTTCTCTCAACCTTTCTCTGTATTCCGTGGTGCTGGCGTTTGTTGTTGGGATTACAGTCGCAATCGCATCGGCGCTGGCGCCGGCGCGCGAGGCCTCGATGGTGCCTCCAACGGAAGCAATGGCCCGGGGGCGACGTGAATTCATCATTCGCGTCGAACGCAAGCGCGACGCATGGATCGCTCTTGCGCTCGCGTTGGCCGGAGCGCTTTCGGCTCGGGTTCCTGCGGTCGAAGGCAAACCGCTGTTCGGCTATCTTTCGGCCATTCTTTTCATTGCGGCCTGCGCGCTGGCTATTCCGGCCATGGTTGACGTGTGCATGTCCGGAGCATCCGCGGCGCTGAGCCGGTTGATGGGTGTCGAAGCGATGCTCGCGGCGCGCAGCCTGGCGGGGTCGCTGCGCCGCACGTCGGTGTTGGTGGGTGCGCTTGCCACCGCCATTGCCATGATGACTTCTGTCGGCATCATGGTCGGCAGTTTTCGTCAGACCGTCATCACCTGGCTGGACAGCGAACTTCCCGCCGATCTCTACCTGCGTCCCGCGGGGAATCCGTCGGCTGACCGGCATCCTACGATCGCGCTCGATCTTGCGGACCGAATTGCGCGGTTGCCTGGAGTGGAGAGCGTCAGCCGTTTTCGCGCTTACGAAATCGAGTACCAGGGTCTGCCGGCGACTCTTGCGGGCGCGGAAATGAGCACGCGCCGGCCGCGCGCATTTTCAAATTTTCTTTCGGGCCGCGCACCGGCCGGTGTAATCAAGGAACTTCAGGCGAGCGATGCGGCCCTGGTGAGCGAGCCATTCGCTTACAAGCATCACGTGAAAGCCGGAGATCGCATCACCCTTCCGCTGGGCGGGAGACTCGTCACCTTTCGCATCGTCGACGTCTTCTACGACTACGGCAACGAGCGCGGCTATATTCTTCTCGATCGTTCCACGATGCTCAAGTATCTCCCTGATCCGGCTCCGTCGAATCTTGCTGTATACCTGACTCACGGCGCGGATCTCGAAGCCGTTCGCGACCAGATCAAGCGAACCGCGGTTCACAACGACGTGCTCCTCTTTTCCAATCGCGATATTCGCCGCGAAGGCGTTCGGATCTTCGACCGGACTTTCGCTATCACTTACGCGCTCGAAGCTGTGGCAGTGATTGTCGCGGTGCTGGGCATCGCCGGTGCATTGATCTCGATCGTCATCGACCGCCGCCGCGAGTTCGGCCTGCTGCGCATCATGGGCGCGACCACCGCGCAGATCCGCAAACTGATCCTCGTCGAGGCCGGCCTGATCGGTATCCTCTCCAACGTCGCGGGACTTGTGCTGGGCGTCGTGTTGTCGCTGGTGCTCATCTTCGTGATCAACAAGCAGTCGTTCGGGTGGACCATACAATTTCACTGGCCGGTGCTGGTCTTGTTGTCGGCCCTCGGCTTCGTCTATGTGTGCACCGTGCTCGCAGGAATCTACCCGGCGCGTGTTGCCGAGCGCCTGAACCCCATCGAGGTGGTGCATGAAGAATAGATTCGTCACCGCCCTCATCCTTTTATTTGCAATCAGCGGCCAGGCGGCGGATTACAGACTCGCGCTGGCCGGCTATCATTACGAATTTCCGCGTGATCACTTCGATCATCCCGACTATCAAACCGAGTGGTGGTACTACACCGGCAATCTCAAATCAGCCGACGGGCATCGTTTCGGGTTCGAACTGACCTTCTTCCGGCAGGGCATCGCCCGCGATGCGGACCAATCAAAGTGGCACATTCACGATCTGTACATGGCGCATCTTGCCCTGAGCGATGTCAGCGGCCAGCGCTTTTATCACGACGAGCGTATCAACCGCGCGGGCCCCGGCATCGCGGGCATCGATCAAAGCACAGGAACCATCTGGAACGGCAACTGGCAGGCTCACTTGACCGAGGCGCGGCAGACGCTTCAGGGACTTGGCGAGAATTTCGAGATTCAACTGAACCTCACCCCTGCCAAGCCACCCGTGATTCACGGCCGCGACGGAATCAGCCAAAAGGCGGCGGGCGAAGGCCATGCCTCGCACTACATTTCTTTCTCGCGATTGCTTACTTCAGGGTCCATCAAACTCAATGGCTCCAGCTACAAGGTCGAGGGCACGTCGTGGATGGACCATGAATTCTTCTCCGAATCCGTCGATACCAACGAACGAGGATGGGACTGGCTGAGCCTCCAACTCGATGACAACACCGAGGTGATGCTCTATCGCCTGCGACACAAGGATGGCAGCGTCGATCCATATTCGTCGGGCAGCTACATCGACGCGCAGGGTCATTGTCTCTTTCTGGCGTCCACGGATTTCACCCTGAGACCGACCGGCAAAACGTGGATCAGCAACCAGACAAGGGGAACTTACCCGATCCAGTGGCATGTCGCGATTCCGAAATTGCGGTTGGAGATGGACATCGCCACACCCCTCGCGAGCCAGGAACTGCCGGGCGGCTTCGGCCCGAGCTACTGGGAGGGAGCGATCGACATTTCGGGACAAAGAGGGAGCGGCGCCTTGCGGGGGGTGGGCTACCTCGAGATGACCGGGTATGCCGCCGCTCAGCGCGAATGAGTCCGGATGGAATCGAATCGGCAGTGATACTCTAGCGGGTTCCTCCACCGGAGCCCTCATGCCCACATCAAAGAAGCCGACCCGCCGCGATTTTCTGAAAGCAACGTCGTCGGCCGCGATCGCCGCCGCGGCGACGCCTGCGCTGAGTGTTCCAGCCGACGCGGCAACTACGGAAAAAGAAGCGCAGCCATTCTCCCCGGCGGAGCTCTTCGAGAGGGGCCCCCAGCGAACCTTCAGCGGCGACAAGGCTACCCAGGTGGCGATGCCCATCGGAGGCATCGGCGCCGGATGCATCTGCATGAACGGCTACGGCGGTCTGCAGGATTTCTCGATTCACACCCGGCCCGAAAATACAGCCCTGCCCGCAGAGTTCAGTGCCAACTCTCCGGAAGCCGCCTTCGCCATCGTGCACATCAAAGGGGGCCCCGGCATAACCAAGCTCGTGGAAGGCCCATTTCCGCCGTTCAAGATTTTCGATCAGGGACTGCAGGGACAGGGCTTGCGCCGCGGCGGCTTTGAGGGCTTTCCGCGTTTCCAGAAGTGCACGTTCAAGGGCGAGTTTCCGTTTGGCGAAGCCACGCTGAGCGATGGAGCGGTTCCGATCGAAGTGCGCGTGACCGGCTGGAATCCCTTCATCCCTCTCGATGACAAGAACTCCGGCATCCCGTGCGTCATTCTTGAATACACGCTGCGCAACTCTTCTTCGCAATCCGTCGAGTACGAGCTCTCGTATCATCTCTCGCATCTTGCGCCCGGCTGCAAGCCCGACCAGGCGGCAACCGTCAACTCGGTGATTCCCGGGAAGGGCGTGTTCCTCAACAATCGCGAAGAACCAAACGCCGAAGCCTACGGCAGCGCGAGCCTGATCGCAATCGGCGCGACATCAAGCGACCAGCTTCGTATCAAGGCCATGTGGCTGCGCAGCCCGGGATGGGAGTTCGATTCGCTCTCGGCTTTGTGGCGGGAAGTATCTTCGGGGAATTTCACTACCAACGACGGCTCGAACAACGTGGACAATGCCGGCAGAAATGGGGCATCGATTCTGCTCGAAGGCCAACTTGCCCCGGGCGCTTCGCGCACCCACCCGATACTCATTGCGTGGCACTTTCCCAACTGCTATCTGCGCGAAGGCGCGAAGGACGAATCGACCAGCGTGCGAGGCCCGGCGGGGTGCCGCACCGTTGCCGGTGACGCTGCTGCGCCGTGGAATCCGTACTACGCGACACAGTGGAAAGACGCCCGCGAAGTAGCTTTCTACGTGGAGCAGAATTACACTTCGCTGCGCTCGCGCACGGTGAAGTTCAAAGAGGCCATGTTCTCGTCCACCCTGCCGCCCTATGTTCTCGACGCGGTTTCCGCCAACCTGGGCATCCTCAAATCGCCAACGGCGCTGCGCGAGGCCAATGGGAATCTGTGGGGATGGGAAGGCTGCTTTCCCGACAGCGGATGCTGCCACGGATCCTGCACCCATGTGTGGAACTATGCGCAGGCCTTTCCACATTTGTATCCGCATCTGGAGCGCACTCTCCGCGATCTGGAACTGGTGCGCTCCATGGATGAACGCGGGCACGTGACATTCCGCGGCGCGATCCCGGACGGTCCAGTCGATCACAACTTTCATGCCGCGTCGGATGGGCAACTGGGCGGCATCATGAAGCTCTATCGCGACTGGCACATCAGCGGCGACACCGATTGGCTGAAGCAGATGTATCCGCTGGCCAAGCGCAGCATCGATTACGGCATTCGCACCTGGGACCCAGATCATCACGGCGCGCTGTTCGAACCCCACCACAATACCTACGACATCGAGTTCTGGGGCGCGGAGCCGATGTGCACCAGCATCTACATTGGAGCGTTGTCGGCGATGGCAGAGATGGCAAAGGCGGTTGGTCAGCCCGCCGATGCCGAGTTGTATGGCAACCTCGCCCGGAGCAGCGCGACCTACGTGGACGAGCATCTTTTCAACGGCGAGTACTACGAGCAGAAGGTGCAATACGAGGGTCTCCGCGACACGTCTTTCGCCCAATCGGTGGCGCACGTCGACGCCAGCAGCAGCGAGATGCAACAACTATTGAAGCGCGAAGGCCCGAAGTATCAATATGGCAGCGGGTGTCTTTCGGATGGCGTGATCGGCGCGTGGATGGCGAGGATCTACGGAATCGAGACACCGCTTGCGAAAGAACATGTTCGCTCCACGCTGGCGTCGATCTTCAAACACAACTTCAAGACCGACCTCAGCCAGCACGCCAACGCCCAGCGCCCCGGATACGCCATGGGCCGCGAACCGGGCCTCCTGATTTGCAGCTGGCCGCGGGGTGGCAAGCCGACGTTGCCGTTTGTCTATTCCGACGAGGTATGGACCGGCAATGAGTACCAGGTTGCGTCGCACCTTATCCACGAAGGCTTCGTCGACGAGGGGTTGACCATTGTCAAAGCGACGCGCAGCCGCTACGACGGGCGCACGCGCAACCCATGGAACGAATATGAATGCGGTAACTGGTATGCGCGCGCGATGTCCAGCTACGCTCTGCTCGGGGCGCTTTCGGGTTTCCGCTACTCCGCCGTTGAAAAGACCGTGTGGCTGGGGCCACGGGTAAAGACGAGACCCTTCGAATGCTTCTTTTCGACGGGTTCGGGATTTGGCACCATCGCGCTGCGGGAACGCGTTGTGAGCATTCGTATCATCGAGGGCGAGCTGCCGGTTGAGAACATTGTGATCGCGGATGGGGAGGGCAGGCGTTCGCTGGAATGGAAGATCACGGTGCGACCGGATGCGGTTGGAACGAGGGAAATCTCCTGAGGGCTATGGGGGTTGGACATGGCCGGGGTTCGTGGTTTCCCACCCTTGCGATAGAAAAAATCGCAAGGATGGGGCACGGAGTTCCGTGGTTCGGTCGCGGTGTTACCTGGCTGTGACTTCGCATGCGAGCCGGGGCGGGCAGGACCACCGCAAGGATTTACCCTAAGAACAGATGCTTTCTTCCCTCCCGCAGAAGCCGCCACGGCGCGGCTTGGAGTCTTTTGCCTCCCGCGATTTCAGGCGCTATCAGCTTGCCCGCGTCGCTGTGATCCTGGGTGCGGAGGCTCAGTCGGTCGCGGTAGCGTGGCAGGTATATTCCATCACCCACCGTCCGCTCGACCTGGGCTACACAGGACTGGCCCTGTTCCTTCCCGGTCTGCTCTTCCTGCTGCCTGCCGGACATGTAGCGGATCGATTCGACCGCCGCCAGATCATCCTGTGCTGCTACGGGCTCCAAATTCTGTGCACTGGGGCGTTGCTTGCCCTGACCCGGGTGGGCGTTCCGGCCGTGCTGCCCATTTACGCAGTCTTGTTTCTTGTCGGTACCGGGCGGGCGTTCTCCGGGCCGGCCAGTTCCGCGCTCATTCCCCACCTGGTGCCGGAACAGCACTTCGTCAACGCGGTCACCTGGGGGGGAGCCATTTTTCAGTTTGCCAACACCATGGGTCCCGCGGTGGGCGGAGTCCTGTTCACGCTGCCGCTGGTACGCTTTGTTCCCGACACCAGGCTCGAAGGAGCGGGCATCGTTTACGTGTTCACGCTGGGTACGCTGCTGTGGTTCCTGGTGCTGGTTGGCAGCCTGACGGTGCGGCCTGGCCGCATGGAGCATCGTGCCGCGTCCCTCAAGGTTGTTTTTGCCGGGTTTCGCTACGTGTTGCATATGCCCATGCTGCTTGGGTCGTTCTCGCTCGACCTGTTCGTCGTGTTGCTCGGCGGAGCAGTGGCGCTAATGCCGATCTTTGCCCAGGAAATATTGCACACCGGGCCGCGGGGGCTGGGCATGCTGCGCGCCGCGCCGGCCGTTGGCGCGTTGTGCACGTCGCTGGTGATGGCGCGCTTCCCGTTCAAACGCAAAGCGGGTGTGCGGCTGTTCGTGTGCGTGGCCATCTTCGGCGCGGCGACGGTGGTGTTCGGACTCTCCCGGAGTCTCTGGCTTTCGCTCCTGGCGCTGGCGATAGCCGGAGCGGCCGACATGATCAGCGTGATTATTCGCGGCTCGCTGCTGCAACTGGCCACGCCGCCGGAAATGCGCGGACGCGTGAGCGCGGTCAATTCGCTTTTCATCGGCGCTTCAAACGAACTGGGCGAATTTGAAAGCGGACTCACGGCGCAGTGGTGGGGTGCAGTGCGGGCTACGGTCATCGGAGGGGTGGGAGCGCTGGTGGTGGCGGGTGTTTGGGCAACGTTGTTCCCCAGCCTGAGAGAAGCCGATGAGCTGACCTCGGCCGCATTGCGGCCGGCGTCAGCCGCTCCGGAATCCGCACCCGAGGGAGCGACGCTGACTTGATTGCTGTGGGGATCACACTCTTCCGTGAACCAGGTGGCAATAACATACTTGCGCACAAGACAGTGAGGGCGACAGTGAGCCATGTCTAGAAGAGACCGGCGTCTCGCGGAAAAGAAGAAAGAGCAGGGCCGAATTATCGGCGGGTTCGGGGCTATCGCAATGGCGTTAGTCCCATTCGTTGTTCCCCGTCTTCCGATTTGGATTGTGGTCGCCCTCGTGGTCATCTGGCTCGCATCGTGGCGAATGGCTCGCTATGGCTACAAGTATCGACTGTCGGCTAAGTGGACCTCTTGCGTGATGCTTGTTCACGGTGGCCTATTGGCGTTGCTGGGATATTGGGTGTGGCCCCAAATAACTGTTAGCCCGAAGCGCATACCCTTTGGGGGATACCCAAATGAGACCTTCAATTTTTCAGTGAGGAACGGGAGAGCCGATGATGTCTACGATGTTCAAATTTCGTTTTTGATTGGCTACAACAAACATTTTGACGATAAGTTATCTGCAAAAGTAGAGCCGAATGGAGACCCGCCGCAGCGTATGTATGACGACTACAACTACTGTTATGGGAAAAAGGGAGATGTGAGCAAGGTCATGCCGAACGAACGCGAAGTTCTCATTGTAAGGATTAGGCACCTGGCCCCTTACGCGAGCGGAAGCTTTGCGATAACGTATGCAGGTGGAGAAAGATTTGAAACGAAACCCGGAACACCGAACTTTATCGCAGAGCCATACTCATACTCCCCTATGCAGGCCACGGTAGGAGTGCGCGGGGACTATCGAATCTGCAAGTATGCAATTGCCACGGATGGATTGGTGGGGAGATGAAACCTGAGTATCGCGACGGAGCGGCAGCGCGAAATTGTCCCTGCGGCATCATTGGCATTCGGTCAATCTGATCGAGATAGCAGGTACCACCCCGACCTGCCAGCCCCGACCTACGGCTTCGACCTCTCAACCCAGGCAAATCGGCACGGCCTTTTAAAAACTGTCACCGCTGCAGCAGATCAATCGGCTCGGTGAAGTCCGTGGCCCGGATGTGTTTGGCCAGAGACGGATGCTGCCGCTGGAGCGCCAGGTACATCTCCCATGCGACACGGCGGTAGCTGAAGTGACCAGCCGGCGCGGAGCGGAGTTCCGAAATGTACTGAGCTTCGGCAAAATCCATCTTGAAGAGGCAGCGGACCCGCGTTGCGAGCGGCAAAACGTACAGGGCCGATTGTGCCGCCTCCGGGCGACGACCCAGCCGCAATGCGGGCGCTGGCGGCGTGCGCGGCCTCGACGGTCGCCTTGTAGTCGTCCAGGATGCCGGCTTCGGCCAGCAGGTTCACGTCTGGTCCGAGGTCACCTGCGACGGGAGTCTCGTAGCCCAGCCTGGCCGTGAATCCCTGCTTGATCTGGGTCACGCGGCGATGACGGTGCATGTCGCGGAACCCGCCAATGTCCATGAGGATGTCGAAGCGCAGCGCGGCGCCGGCATGAAAGGCGCGAAGCGCCTCGTCGTGGCGGCCGCGGTGTTGCAAACCCACTTCGATGATCTCCGAAACGCGAGAGGCTGGAAGCCCGGCAACCAGGTCGCGGACCTGGCGATAGGGATGGTCGCTGGCCCAATAGATGAGCGTGGCGGCAAGTTCAACCTCGAGGGTTTCGGTGCGTTCGACGAGATCGACGAGGGGCGCGCCGGCGATGGGGATTCCTCCCAGAAGTTCCCCGGCGGCTTGTTCCAGCGCGGTTCGTGTTTCGATCAGGTACCGATTCGGTTCGGCGTATTTGACCAGCGTGGGCGCGGTACGGACTTCGCGGGTGAAGAGGCTGGCAGCTTCGGCGGCGAGAGGTCCCTCGGGGGCTAAAGCCCCGCGCTGTGAAGCGCCGCTTTCGGCAGGACTGAAGTCGTGCCCTGATACAGTGCCCTCGTGCTCGACTACGCCCGCGTACTTCACGGTCGCGGCCTTTTCAAATGCGGCGACTTTTTCGACAAAGGCCGCGGCCGCCTGCCCGCCCACGTTCCACGCCGGACCCGTGGCGGCATCGCGCAGCTTTGCGCCCAGTTCGCGCACCTCGGCCATGGGATGGGACAGCAGCCGCGAAACCTGGGTCTCGAGGGTGCGCGCGTTCACGATCTGGCCGAGCGATGTGTTGGTCGCCAGGGGGAGCAGATAGCGCGCGACGTCGAAGGCGCGGGCTCGCAGCGTGCGCTCGTAGGCCTCCGGCTTCATCCCGTCCGGCCGCGCGACGCGTTTCCGGAGCGCATCCTGCACCGCGGCGGTGGTGCGATCGTAGGCTGCAAACAAGCCGCGCACGGTGTTGACGTAGAGTTCGGCCGAACTCGCGTCTGCTCCAAAGTCAGGGAAAAACCAGCCCGATTTCATGAAGTTCTGATAGCGGGTGGAGCGTTCCTGGCCGTCCCAGCGCTGCTCGTCCACCAGCACGATTGCCGCCAGCAGGCTCAGGCGTTCCACGGCAAACGCAATATGGGCGAGGTCGGCGATCGAACGGTGGCCATATTGGAAATAGAATGTATTGAGGAACTGTTCGGCGCGCTGGGCGCTGATCTCGGCCAGCGATTCGCGCATGGAAAGAGCCGAACGGGAGTATTTGGCCATGGCGTAGGCCAGCACCTCCGGGTCGGCGCCGTGGACAGCAAAGACATCGGTGTGGTTATGGGCGCCGGCGGTATGAATTGAATCCGGACGAAAAGAATCGCTGGACATGATTGAGTGCTCGCGACCAGAATACGTCATTGAGGGTCGGCGACGTTGAGGCCGCGAAGCCATCCTCAACCAGGAAGTAGGCAGTACTGGAGCACCGGGCCATGCGGGAGTACCTGGTACGAACGTCGCACAGTCCGCGGCCATTGCCTTCCGGTCGCTGGGTCCTGACCCAACGCTGGAACGATCTCCTGTTTGCCCACTGGCCCATTCCGACTTCAGCCATCGCTCCCCTCATTCCGGACGGCCTTAACGTAGACACATTCAACGGTTCGGCATGGTTGGGTGTGGTTCCTTTCTGGATGGACCGTATTAAACTGCGCGGCATGCCACCTATCCCATTTGCCCGCAGCTTTCCCGAACTGAACCTGCGCACCTACGTTCGCGAAAAGCGGACCGGCATGCCGGGGGTTTACTTTCTTTCCCTCGAGGCCAGCAACCTCCTGGCTGTGGCATTCGCCCGCACGATGTACAACCTCCCTTACCATTGGGCAGAGATGCGGCTCGAGCAGCGCTCGGAGCGCGAGTTTTCGTTTTATAGCCGGCGCCGAGGGCCCGGGAAACCAGTGATTTTCAATGCCCGCTATCGTGGGCTCGGCCCCAGCCGGAAACTCGTCGAGAGCCGCAGCGGGTCCCTCGAATATTTCCTGACCGAACGTTATTGCCTGTTTGCCCGTAACCGGGCTGGAGAGCCCATGCGAGCGAACGTCCACCACATCCCGTGGCCGCTCGAAGAGGCTGAAGCCGAGATCGAGCAAAATGATCTTGCTGCCGCGCTGGGGATCGAGCTCCCCGACCAGGACCCGGTGCTGCACTATTCCCGCCGCCTGGCGGTTTATGTGTGGCAACTGGAGCGCCTATCCCCCGTCCGCGCCGCACAGAGAATTCCGGCGGAAGCCGTGCCTTCAATCTAGGGAATCTCTGAACAGTGTCCGAAGGGACGCCGGCATTCCCTCAGGGGCTAAAGCCCGCTTCGCTCTGATTGGCTAGTTGTACGGGCTGAAGCCCGTACCCTTCAACACAGTCACTTGATCAGAGGTTCCCTTAGGGCGAACTCCCCGCCAGTTGAGATCCCTATAATGAGCTTCGGATGTGAGTGGCGGGCGATCCCGCCGCCCGGAAGGAATCGGTCACGCATGGCCAATCTGCAGGGAAGAATTGCGCTGGTTACAGGCGCTTCACAGGGAATCGGCAAGGCGTGCGCGCTGGAACTGGCCCGGGCAGGAGCCACCGTGGCGGTGGCGGCGCGTAATGAGGCAAAACTCGCCGAAACCGCGGCCGAAATCGAGGCTGGCGGCGGCAAGGCTGCCGTATTCGCGCTCGATGTGGCCAGCGAAGAGTCGATCAAGGCCGGGGCAAAAGCGGTCCTCGAAAAGTTCGGCAAGGTCGAGATCCTGGTCAATAACGCCGGCATCACGCGCGACGGCCTGGTGCTGCGCATGAAACGTCCCGACTGGGACGATGTGCTGGGCACCAACCTGACCGGCGCGTTCCTGCTGACCCAGGCCCTTCTCAGTCCCATGCTCCGCAATCGATGGGGACGCATCGTGAACATTACGAGCGTGGTGGGCCGGACCGGCCAGGCGGGGCAGGTAAATTATGCAGCTTCGAAGGCCGGCTTGATCGGAATGACGCGGGCGCTGGCGCGGGAAGTGGCTTCGCGCGGAATTACGGTGAATGCGGTCGCGCCCGGGTACATCGAAACGCCCATGACCGCGGTGCTGGACGAAAAGCAGCGGGAGGTCATGATGGTCCAGATTCCCCTGGGCCGGCCGGGGACGGACCTGGAGATTGCCCAGGCTGTGTCATTTCTTGCCTCGGATGGAGCCGCCTACATCACCGGGCATGTACTGGACGTGAACGGCGGCATGTTCATGGGCGGTTGATCATTGCGGCGGCGGCCCCGGACGCTCTGCGGGTCCACCGGTTGCCGGCGGTCCCATGACGGCTACCGCCGAGGCCACGAAGACTCCTTCTTTAACTGCCCCTTCGACACGCAGAGTGTCGCCTACCTGCAGGTCGGCTAGCGTAACTGGTTCGCGGCGCCGGCGGAAGGTCGTATTCTCATCCGCCACAAATGCATGGGAGGCATTGTCGACCTGGCTTTGCAGGGTGACCTGGGTGTCCTTCACCTCAGTCACTTTACCCAACAGCCAGGTCTTGCCGAAGTTGGCCGCCATCTCGCGCATTTCCCGGGCGTGTTCGGGATCGATTTTGATCACCGTCATGGCGCCTACGGATTTGGCGGCAGCATCCACTTCGCCCGTCGCGGCAATGGCGTCGCCTACCTTGATGTCGGTCGCCTTGATCTCCTGCGGGGGAGTGCGCATGCCGGTACCCATGCCGGAGCCCATGCCCGTGCCCTGATTCATTCGCTGCGGAGGCTGCTTGATCACGCGCGTATTGGCGCTGAAATGGACTGTGTAGGTATCCCCCAACTCAGTCTTGAGCGTGTAGTGGTCCGGTCCCACCTCGGTGACGGTCCCGATAATGCCACGGCCGGCCATGAATCCGGCCCAGCTGCGATTGCCGCCACGACCCATCCCGGGGCGGGCGCCGGGCGCCTGAGCCGGCGGGGTGGGATTCGCCTGTGGCGGCGGGGTGGGGTTGGTTGCATCCTGCGCCAGGGCAGCGATGCCGAGCGCCAAAGCCAACGCGGGCAAAGCGGCGGATAGAAATCTCATGCGGTCTCCTCGAAGACGTACCGGGCAGTGCCCCGGCCTCTCCCACTATAGACGGGGAATTCCCACAGGAAGCCTACCAGCCTTTTGGCGGAATCTCATTGACAGTCAAACACCGGTTCCCGGACCGTGACGGATGGAACCCGAGCCTAGCAGAGCCAGGATGGGGCACCCTGTCAACATGCGGATGGCGGGCGCGCCTCGGGAAGGGGCCTGACCGCGGTCAGCTACTGCGAATGCTGGTCCGCCAGCAGCTGCTGAAACGCCGGCACGTCGCGAAGCGCGGCAAACTCGCCGTCGGAGGCCAGTTTTTTGGGGCTCGTGAATCCCTCATTGAGGGCCATACGCAGGTACTCGATCGCCCGATCGGTCTGCCCCGCGCGGACACACCCCTTTGCCATGTAGTAATTCATGGCCCCGCGCTCCTGCAGGGAGGCCGGGTTTTCCACCCGCACCGCGCTGTTGCGGTCGAAGATATTTGGATCGAGCGCCAGCGCCGCCTGGTAGGACTGCCAGCCCTTCTGGTATTTGTGCTCGGCCAAAAGCACGGTACCGAGGTTCTTTTGGACAAGCGCCGATTTGGGATCCAGGCGAAGCGCTTTCCGGTAAGCTTTCTCGGCCTTCGAATACTGCTTCAAGGAAACGTAAATCGTGCCCAGGTTATTGATGACAACGGAGTTTTTGGGATCGAGCTTGAGAGCCGTCCGATAGCATTTCTCCGCATCGACAAGGTTGAACATGAGCTGATAGGCCACACCCATCTTGTTCCAAACGTCCGCCGAGGGTGTGGCCTTCTTGTACGACTCGATTGCTTCCTGGTAGTGCTGATGCGCCATCAGGGAGTCAGCAACCTGCTCCGGCGTCGGCTGGAACTGCGGAGAGGTAACCTTGGGCGCGGCGGGACCGGAGATGGGGGCGGACTGCCCCGGGGGAGTTTGGGCGAAAACAGCCACCGATATGGCGGAAACGATTGCGGTGACCACCAGCGCCGTTAACCACCGCTGTTTGTGGTCCTGAGTCATATTTCCTCCTCGAAAGAAGGAACGGTTGCCTTGCATCGGGACGATGCACGCGTCTCCCGGTTCGTACCTTGATGAGACACCCAATGAGACTCCAAAGATATGATCTTCGTCAACATGTGTCGCCGGGCGGCACCCAATCGGTTTGAGACGGTCAATTCCGGTTTGAACCGGACCGCGTTGTCGCAGCGATTTTGTGCAACCGCGAGAATTCCCGGCAATCTTACGTAAATCAGGTCGTACACTCTCAAGGAAAGCGAAGGAGCGCGATGAGCACTGTCACACCCAACTCGGTTCAAACCAGCCTCGCCGATCGGTTTCGCTCCGCACGCCGGCGCACCCTGGCATTGACGGAGAGCCTGACGCCGGAAGACATGATGGTGCAGTCGTGCCCGGAGGCCTCGCCGGTCAAATGGCACCTGGCGCACACTTCCTGGTTTTTCGAGTCCTTCATCCTGCGCGAATTCGTGCGCGGGTATCGCGTGTTCAATCCCGATTTCACCTGGCTGTTCAACAGCTACTACCAGAGCTTTTCGGCGTTCCCTGAAAAACGGCTGCGATCGTCATTTTCGCGACCCGGCCTCGAAGAGGTATTACGCTTTCGCGTCCACGTGGACGAAGCCATCGAACGCATGCTCGAGCACGAAGTCGAACCGGAGGCCCTGAAACGGATCGAACTCGGCGTGAACCACGAAGAACAGCATCAGGAACTGGTGCTGACCGACATTCTGCACGCGTTCTACACCAATCCTCTGCGGCCGGTGTACGCAGCCGATGCCCTCGCGAAAGAGAAAATATCCAGCCCCGGTTCCATGCGTTTCCTGCGCTTCGAGGGGGGCATGCAGGAAGCCGGGCATGCCGGCGAAGGATTCTGTTTCGACAACGAACTGCCGCGTCATCGGGTGTGGCTGGAGCCATATTCCCTTGCCGAGCGGCTGGTGACCTGCGGCGAATATGCCGAATTCATGGCCGACGGCGGCTATCGCCGTCCGGAATTCTGGCTCTCGGACGGATGGAACTCTGTCAATAACCATCGCTGGCGCGCCCCGCTTTATTGGTCGACCGAGAGCGGCGACTGGACCCTGTTTACGCTGCGCGGCGAACAGCCGCTGGAGCGCATGGCCTCCTCGCCGGTGAGCCACGTGAGTTACTACGAAGCCGATGCCTACGCACGCTGGGCCGGCCGGCGGCTGGCTACGGAAATGGAATGGGAAGTTGCGGCGGAAGGTCACCTGGTGGCGGGCAACCTGCTCGATAGCGGAAGACTCATGCCAGGTCCGGCTGTGGAACTGATTGAGAAGCAGGCTTCGACCCGTAAGAAGTCGGAACCGGTGCCCCTGTTTGCCGATCCCGCGCCCGCATTTGAATGCCCTTCTCAATTGTTCGGCGATTGCTGGGAATGGACCGCGAGCGCGTACCTCGGCTATCCCGGTTTTCGTCCGCTGGCCGGCTCGCTGGGCGAGTACAACGGGAAATTCATGAATGGGCAGTTCATTTTGCGGGGAGGGTCCTGTTTGACTCCTGCGGCCCATATTCGCGCCTCCTACCGGAATTACTTCTCGCCGGAAACCCGCTGGCAATTCTCCGGAATCCGGCTGGCCACTTAACCGTCTGTTCACGAAGATTCGTAGTAACTTCCTGCAAACCTGCTGCATCCAAGTGACCGCATGACCACAATCGGGCTCCCTAAACTTCCCCTTCAGATTTCCGAGCAGATTGCTTCCGCGGTCTGCGAGGGCCTGCTGTCGAGGCCCAAGTGGCTTCCGTCCTGGCTGTTTTACGATGCGGCCGGGTCGCAGCTGTTCAACCAGATCACTGAGTTGCCGGAGTACTACCTGACGCGCACCGAGCGAGGCATCTTTGCTGCGCATGCCGAGGAAATCATCGGGCTCGCTGCTGGAGCGGACGCGGTGAGGCTGGTCGAACTGGGCGCAGGCTCTGCCGACAAGACGCGCCTGCTGCTGACTGCGGCGGTCAATCGCCAGGACACCGTGTTCTACGAGCCGGTCGACGTGTCGGAGTCTGCTCTCGAAGAAGCGCAGGAAAGGATCGAACGCGAAATCCCAGGTGTCCTGGTGACGCCCCGCGTAGAGGACTACACCCAGGGGCTCGAACTGGATTCGGCCAGCTTTGGCGAACGCCGCCTGGTGCTCTATATCGGTTCGAGCATCGGCAACTTCGAACCGGAAGTAGCCGAGGCGCTGCTCAAAAACATGCGCGCGGCGCTGGCGCCTGGCGATTCCCTGTTGCTGGGAGTCGACCTGGCCAAGGATGAGGCCACGTTGCTGGCCGCGTACGATGACGCCGCGGGCGTGACCGCCGCTTTCAACATGAACCTGCTCACGCGACTCAATCGCGAGTTGGGCGCGAACTTCGACGAGGGTGCGTTCGCGCACCGCTCAATCTGGAATGCTACCCAATCGCGAATCGAGATGCATCTTGTCAGCCGGAAGCGGCAAAAGGTGAGAATCCCGTCGCTCGATCTGAAGATTGATTTTGCATCCGGCGAGTCCATTCACACCGAGAACAGTTACAAGTACCGGCCCGGTCAAGCGGACGCGCTGCTATCAAAAGCGGGATTCATGCCGGCCGCGACCTGGATGGACGATCAGCAGCGGTTCGCGGTGTGCCTGGCGCGCGTCGAATACTCCCTGCATCCCGATTAACGTCGCTGCATCCAATGCGCCATGGAATACCGTCTGCTTGGAGGCTCAGGCCTCAAGGTTTCTGCTCTCAGCCTCGGCACCGCTACCTTTGGCGGCGGAAATGAATTCTTCAAGGCGTGGGGCGACACGGATGTAGCGGGGGCCACCCGCCTGATCGACATCTGCCTTGAAGCCGGGGTCAACCTCTTCGATACCGCCGACGCCTACTCCAATGGTCGATCGGAAGAGATCCTCGGCAAGGCAATCGGCGACAAGCGCGACCGCGCGCTCATCTCCACCAAAGCCTACTTTCCTACCGGCGATGGTCCCAATGATCGCGGAACTTCGCGTTACCACCTGCGCCGCGCGCTCGAAGACACCCTTCGCCGGCTCGCGACCGACTACGTCGATATTTACCACATGCACTGCTTCGACGCGCTCGCGCCGATCGAAGAAGTGCAGGATACCCTGAACACGTTCGTCCGCGAAGGCAAAGTCCGCTACATCGCGTGCTCCAATTTTTCCGGCTGGCACCTGATGAAGTCGCTGGCCGTCGCCGACCGCTACGGTTGGACGCGCTTCGTCGCTCACCAGGTTTATTACTCCCTCGTCAGCCGTGAGTATGAGTGGGAACTGATGCCGCTGGCGCTCGATCAAAAAGTCGGCGCGCTGATATGGAGTCCCCTGGGATGGGGCCGCCTCACCGGCAAGATCCGCCGCGGCCAGTCGCTGCCTGAGGTGAGCCGCCTGCACACAACCGCCGATGCCGGTCCGCCGGTCGCCGACGAATTTCTGCATACGGTGGTTGATGCGCTTGACGCGGTTGCAGCAGAGACCGGCAAGACCATTCCGCAGATCGCGCTGAACTGGCTGTTGCGGCGGCCCACGGTTTCTTCAATCATCCTTGGGGCGCGCAACGAACAACAGCTGCGCGATAACCTGGGCGCGGATGGCTGGAGTCTCACCGCCGAACAGGTTGCCCGCCTCGACAAGGCCAGCTCCACTACGCCTGTTTACCCCTACTGGCATCAGCGCAATTTTTCAGAACGCAATCCGTCGCCGGTGTAGTCATTGACGCTGCCTTCATTTGCCCGCTTCGGCCAGGTAGATCTTCGTGTAGTCGAGATAATTCTGCGCATACTCGAGGATCAGCGCGTAATCCTTGTCTTCCAGTGTGCGGCGCTGCTTGCCCGGGACTCCGGCCCACAAAGTGCGCGGGGGAACCAACGTGTGCTCAGGGAGGACCGCACCGGCGGCGAGGATGGAACCTTCACCGATGCGGCAATCGTTGAGTATCACCACGCCCATCCCGATCAGGACGGCATCCCCGACCGTGCAGCCATGCACCGTGGCATTGTGTCCAATGGTCACCCAGTCACCCACCGTAACCGAATAAAGGTTGCGCTGCCCATGCAGCACTGCGCAGTCCTGCACGTTGGTGTTGGCTCCGACGCGAATGGAATGCACGTCGCCGCGCAGCACTGCGTTCATCCACACCGAGGAGTGCTCGCCCAGGGTCACATCGCCGAGAACCTGCGCGGACTGATCAACGTAGCAAGTGGCGGGGATCTTGGGCATGCGCCCCTGGTAACTGCGGATCATGACCGGCGGGACCTCCACCGAAAGTGTAGAGCATCGCTGGGTATGTCCGACTTTCGTCATCAGCCCGGAGTCGCGAGGCGAGCGGATTACTTGAGCCGGACTTCCCCCTTCGGGTTTGCCGGCGGCGCTGCGATTTCAAACTTCCGGTGTGCTTCCGTGGGATGGTTGACCTTGGACGTCCGCCCCTCCCCCTGCATGCGCCGATGCGCTTCCGTCCACGACGGGAGTTCAGGGCTGTCCTGGGTCCAATGAACCAGGGCCGCCTCGTCGCACCATTCAAGCAGCTTTCGCATCGTGGGACCATGCGGCCTGGCGAGCATGAATGCCCGCATCGCGGCTTCGGAATCCCAACCCGTGCAGGTCCAGAACACGTTCCCGCTATGGTTTAGAAGCTTGACGCCCAGGTTTCCAGGCGCGCTTTTGACCTGCTTCGCGATGCGCAGAGTCGCAAACACAAATGCCGGAAGATAGAACCACGACCTGACCCGCAGACGCGTAATTGAAATGAATGGCATTGGGACCACCATGCGGAGAGGCTTGATGGGCTGTCAAAGGATTCTGCGGCCGAGGCAAGAGAAACGCCGTCCGCCAGCAATTAACCACGGCCCCGTTTCATCTGCCCGAACTTCCAAACCCCTTCGCCTCGCGCGCCGAGCCTTCCAGGCTTTTAACTTCTTCCACCGCTCCCGTCAAAACCGGGACCGGAATCATTTGCGCGATCTTTTCGCCGGCCTTCAGTTCGATCGCTTCTTCGCCGAGGTTGGTCATCAACACCAGGATCTCGCCGCGATAGCCGGAATCGATGACACCGCCGGTGGTGGCGATGCCCCGGGCGGCCATCGAGGAGCGATCGCGCACCAGCAGTCCGAGCGGCGCGCCCGTCTGGGGCTGCCGTGCCTCGACGGCGATTCCAGTGCGTACCCGAACCGTGTGACGCGGAAGCAAGGCCGCGCTTTCGAGGGCAAAGATGTCATAGCCCAGGTCTTCGCCGGGATGGGCCACCATGGGCAATCGAGCGCTGGGCTCGAGTAGTTTCACGCGCAGCATGTCTCGATGGTAGACGACCGGAATGGCCAGCCCCGGCGGGGTATGCACCCTGCCGGGGCTGTCGTTATTCGGCAAAAGGACCTGTAAGCCGAATTCTGTCGTGTGCGGTCATTCCTCTAGGCGCCGCGTTGCCGCGGACGCTCATCAGCGACCTACCCGGAGGTTCCGGCGTGTTTCAGAGCCGCCTCGGCGCACCGGGCCGGTGCGCAGCGCCCTCCTGGCTCCTGGAGTGGCGCTTCCCTCCCTATTTGGTCTTGCTCCGTGTGGGGTTTACCCTGCCTCCGGTCTTACGGCCGGAGCGGTGCGCTCTTACCGCACCATTTCACCCTTACCCCGGCACTGGGGCAACCCGCCGAGAAAACTCAGCCGGCGCTCCAGGGTGGCCCTTGCGCGCGATCCCACGTACGTGATCGCGTTGAGGGGTAGCCGAGGCGGTATCTTTTCTGTGGCACTGGCCGTCTGCGGGCCTTCCAGCCCACATCCCGGACGTTATCCGGCACACTGCCCTGCGGAGTTCGGACTTTCCTCCCCCGGAGACCTGGTTCCCCAAGCCGCCGGCAGCGACCGCCCGGTCCTCCTGCCACTCTTAGTTTACCGCGAAAGGTATCTTCCTCACTCCGCCGCAGGATACGCCGCTATTTCTGATAGTTCCGCATCGCCTTGTGTATCACTTTCCAGCGCGCCCGCGTCTCGCTCATCGAGCCGCTTGTCGGTCTTGCGGTCCAGGTAATCGAGTTCGCGCTGCATCTTGCGATAGTTTCCCAGGCGGTCCGGATCGAGGCCTGAGGCTTCCACGGCGCAGCCTGGTTCTCCGGAATGAGTGCAGTCGCGGAAGCGGCAGCCCTCGGCCAATGCCCGCACATCGTCAAAGCCGGCATCGAGTTGTTCGGACAGAGGCCCACAACTGCACCTCGCGCAGTCCGGGCATGTCGATGAGCAGCCAACCGCCCGGCATCATGAAGAGAGAGCGAGCGGTCGTCGTGTGCCGGCC
Organism: uncultured Acidobacteriota bacterium; assembly: GCA_963798315.1. Taxonomy (GTDB): domain Bacteria; phylum Acidobacteriota; class Terriglobia; order Terriglobales; family Acidobacteriaceae; genus Telmatobacter. The sequence continues at coordinate 102,739 of CAWCTA010000010.1, forward strand.
GTGGTCGTCGCCTTGGCGAACTCCGTGGGTGGCCTGCCGCTCCTCGCCCAGCAGCGCGTTCACGATGGTCGACTTACCTACCCCGGAGGAACCGATCAAAGCCGCTGTTTCCCCGCGCCCAATCAGTCCCGCGAGGTCACCCAATCCCGCGCCGGAAAGCGCATTCAACGCCAGTACAGGCGCGCCGCTCCATGCGCGCAGCCGCGCAACGATTTCGGCAAGATCGCGTCCGTGGCATTCGGCCAGGTCGGCCTTGGTCAGCAGGATCACGGGCTGCGCCCCGCTTTGCCGCGCGACCACCAGGTAGCGTTCAATGCGCCGCTCGTTGTAATCGTGGTCGAGTCCGCTGACAACGAACAGCACGTCGATGTTGGCCGCCAGCACCTGCTCGTCGACGGCCCGGCCCGGCTGCTTCCGCGAAAGCACGGTTCGCCGTTGCAAGACCTGCTCGATCACCAGCCCACTCTCGTGCAGCGCCACCCAGTCGCCCACTGCGGGCCACGCCGCAGACGAATGGCGAAGACGCCCGCTGACGCCCGCCTCCACCTCGCCTTCTTCCGTCCAGACCAGAAATCGATCGCGGGCCGCCGAGGCCACGCGGCCGGGAACTCCGCTCAAGTCCTGGCTCGCAAAGAAGCCAGTCCATCCCCATAACTCAAGTTGCATTTGGGTTTCATCCTCTCGGTGATGAAGCAGTACAGACACACCTCAACCGGCCTGCGGCGAGGTTAAGTGTGAGAGGACGAATTAGACAGTATCGGTCAGCGGCGCCCCGTGTGCGGGGTCCCCACGAACAGGTCTTCGTTCGTGGGGTGGCGGGTATGCTGCCAATGTACCAGATTTTGCACGACTAAACTGAATCGAAGCCAGAGCCGCACAATCTATTTCGCATGCCGGGGGTTCGTCCCGTGCTTCGGTCGTCTCCGGTGCGCTAGCTTCCCGGCTTGAACGGAGGGACGAATGAAGATTGCCGCCATGATCGCGCGCATCCTGCTTGGGCTGATCTTTGTCGTATTTGGCACGAATATCTTCCTGCAGTTCATCCCCACGCCGCCCATGCCCGCGGGACCCATGAAGGACTTTTCGACTTCGCTCTTCGTAACCCACTACATCCACGTGGTGGGGTTCTTCCAGGTTTTGACTGGCCTGATGCTCCTGATCAACCGCTACGTGCCGCTGGCTCTCACGCTTCTCGCTCCGGTGATCTTCAATATTCTCCTCACCCACCTCCTGATGGCTCCGAGCGGCATTGCCTTGGCGCTGTTTGTGACCCTTCTCTGGTTCTTCGTGTTCTGGAGAGTCCGTTCCTCCTTTTCCGGCGTCCTCGAGGCCCGTAGCTGCGCCTAATGCGTGTTCAACCCGGCGCGGCCTCTACAATCAGTCCATGATTCAGTATCTGTATCTCGGGCGAGTCGCCTACGATGAGGGGCTGCGCTTACAGGCGGAACTGGTCGAACTGCGGTACCAGGGGCGAATCGAGAACGCATTACTCCTGCTCGAGCATCCTGCGGTCCTGACCCTGGGACGGAACGCCAATCGCGCCAACGTGCTCGCCTCGGATGCGCTGCTGGCCAGCCGGGGCGTGACCTTGCACGAGATCAACCGCGGCGGCGATGTGACCTATCACGGGCCGGGACAACTAGTCGGCTATCCCATCTTCGACCTGCGCGGTCTGCGCAACTCCAGCGGAGGCCGCATGGGGCCAGTGGACTTTGTTCGCCAGATGGAAGAGGCGCTGATCCGGCTATGCGGCGTTTACGGCGTGCAGGCCGGGCGGATTGCGGGGTTGACCGGCGTCTGGTGCGGCTGCCCTGCGGGCGGCAACTCCTTGGACGAGAGGCGTGGCGAACGGAAAATCGGCGCGATCGGGATTCACGTGTCGCGCGGGATCACCTCGCATGGGTTCGCGTTCAACGTGACCACCAATCTCGACGATTTTCGCCTGATCAATCCCTGCGGGCTTACCGATCGGCCCGTCACCAGCCTGGAGCGCGAGATCGCCGCGGGAGAGACGACGCCTGCATTGGAATCGATCGCTCACCAGGCGGCAAGGCAGTTTGGCCTGGTGTTCGGCGAGCCGGTTGTCGCCGTCGGAAGCCGGGAAGACCTTCGCTGCCCGGGAACGCATCGCAGGCGACGCAGGCCGCACCGCAGGTGCTGCCCGAGGACACGCCGCTTCAGGTTCCTCCCGAGGTCGAGCGGCTGGCGGGGAAACCGGAGCGACCCGTCCGCGCCTGACCGTGGCACCCAGCAATTTATAATCCGGCAGGAAACCGGCGTTTCCCGGGCTTGCCCAGAGCGGAGCCGCAAGGGATATCGAATCGGGGAGAGAACGGCCAATGCCAACCGACGTGGTCATGCCGCAAATGGGCGAATCGATCTTTGAGGGAACGATCACCCGGTGGCTTAAGAAGACCGGGACGCCGTCGAGAGGGACGAACCTCTGTTTGAGATCTCCACCGACAAGGTCGATGCCGAGATTCCCTCGCCGGTGGCGGGCGTCCTGGCGGAGATCAGGATGCCGGAGGGAACGACCGTCCAGGTCAACACGGTGGTAGCTGTCGTAGCAGAGAGTGAAACAGCAGAAGCAAGCCGCGAGCCCGCGCGGTCTGCAAAGTCTGCGGAGTCCGCCGCAGATCCAAACACACCAGCACCAAAGGAGGCGCCGCAATCGCAGTCAGACGCACCGCGGGTGCCGCCGAAGGTGCGGTCGGACGCGCCGCATGGACCACAGGGGGTCGACGTGGTCATGCCCCAAATGGGCGAATCGATTTTTGAAGGCACGATCACCAAGTGGTTGAAGAAGGCCGGCGACCCGGTTCAAAAAGACGAGCCGCTGTTTGAGATATCGACCGACAAAGTGGATGCGGAGATTCCGGCGCTGGTATCGGGGGTGCTGACGGAGATCAAGGTTCCCGAGGGTTCGACGGTCGAGATCAACACCGTAGTCGCCGTTATCGGCGGAGCGCCCGCAGTCGCACAGCCTGACGGGTCGCCGACCCAGCAGGCGCCGGCCAGGATGCGCGCGGAGGCTGCGCGGCTCCCGCCGGCGTGATCGCCGCACCGGCAGAACCAGCCGAACCCGGGCCAGCCATTGGCACGGGGCGCATCCGGTCTTCGCCCCTGGTGCGACGGATCGCGAATGAGAACAATCTCGACCTTGGCCGCGTGCAGTGGCACGGGATCCGATGGGCGAATCACCAAGGAGGACATCCTCCGGTATTTGGCGGAAAGCGGACGGCTCTCCGGCCGCCACGCCCGCGCCACCACCCTATTCCAAAACTCCAGCCGCACCGCAGTGCCGGAGGGGCTGGTGCCCATGTCGCGCATGCGCACCATCATCGCGCAGCGCATGGTCGAGAGCGCCCGCACCATTCCGCACGCATACTCCATTTACAAGATCGATATGACGCGCATCGCGCGCCTCCGCGAGCGCGAGAAGAAGGGTTTCGAACAGCGCCATGGCGTGAAGCTCACCTACATGCCATTTATCGCCACGGCGGTGGCGGAGGCCCTGGGCAAGTACCCGATCCTCAACGCATCGCTCGAAAACGGCGGCATCCGCTATCACCAGAATGTGCACCTGGGCATTGCGGTGGCGCTCGAATGGGGACTGATTGTGCCGGTCGTGACCAAGGCGGAGGGCCGCAGCTTCCTCGGAATGACGCGCGCCATCGCCGACCTGGCCGAGCGCGCACGCAGCAAGAAGCTGAAGCCGGAGGAGGCCTCGGGCTCGACCTTCACCCTGACGAATTCGGGCGTGTTCGGGGGCGAGTACGGAATGCCCATCATCAACCAGCCGGAGGCGGCGATTCTGGCTATCGGCGGGCTGCACAAGGAGCCCGTCGTGCTGACCGATGCCGAGGGCAACGATACGATCGCGATCCGCTCCATGCAACAGTTCTGCATCGGCATCGATCATCGGCTCGTCGACGGCGCCGACGCCGGCAAATTCATGCTCGACGTTCAGAAGACGCTCGAGACGTGGAACCGCGAAGTCGGTTGAATCCGATGAAAGACGTGTGCAGATGAAGCACATCCTCGTAACCGGCGCGACCGGCAAGGTAGGAAGCCATTTCATTCAACGCCTGCTGGCTGGCGAAGAATTCCATGACGTGACCCTTCGCGCCCTCTGTCACAACCGCCGCCTTGATCCTCAGGCGCGATTGGAGGTTGTGAGCGGCAATATCTCTGACCGCGATGTTGTGCGTGCAGCGATGCGCGGCATTACGCACGTCGTCCACTGTGCGACGTGCAAGGAAACGGAAGACAGTGTCATTGACGTCACCGTGAAAGGCCTTTTCTGGCTGTTGGAGGAATGCCGCCTCAGCGGTTCTTTTCAGCAGATCATCCTCATCGGAGGCGATGCCGCGCTGGGGCATTTCTTTTACCCTCACCCAATTCCGGTGACTGAGCAGCAAAAGCACACCGCGTATCCGGGCTGCTATGCGCTCTCCAAGGTTCTTGAAGAGGTCATGCTCGAACAGTACTTCGTTCAATACAACTTGACGGGGTGTTGCCTGCGAGCGCCGTGGATTATGGAGAAGGACGATTTCAAATACTCGCTCACGTTCGGCGAAGACGTCTTTGGAGGCCCGCGGTGGCGGGATCTCGTCCGCGGAAACGGCCGATGAATATGTGAAGTCAAACACAGTGCCACTGATGCTCGATCACAACGGACGCCCCGTGAAACGAAACTTTGTCCACGTGAGCGATCTTGTCGAGAGCATGATTGTGGCTATGGATCATCCCAAGGCACGGCGTCAGACATTCAACATCTGCATGGATGAGCCAGTGGATTACCAGCAGGTCGCTGATTATCTGAGCGAGACGCGCGGGATCCCTTCGGTCGCGATTCGAACGCCGTATTGGTCGACGTGGCTGGACAACTCGCAAAGCCAAATTTCTTCTGGGCTCGAAACCTCGGTACGATTTGAAGCGGCTCATTGATGAAGCCTGGTCGTTCGGAGAAGCGCATCCGACCCCAGGAAAGTGTGGTACCCGGGCTGAAGGGGTTGCAGCGCATGATCCAGTTTTCGATGTCGATCGCCGCGGCTTGGCCTGTGGGGGCACGTAGTGAAAGCGGATCAGGTAGATCTGTTCGCCTTTGCCGTGCTTGGCCACCTTGAGCAGGTCAAGGACGCCAAGAAATCCCGACTCCCGGGCGAGTTCCGGAGTGATATCCGGTAACCCGATGGTTTCGATGGAGTCCACTTCGATCTCGCCTTCGTCCATGCTGTACCGCGCACCCACGCGTACGCGCGAGCTCGTCCAGATTCGGACGCTGCAGGTAATTTCCCCGCGCCGAATTCGCTCGCG
>CAWCTA010000011.1:0-744499 GCA_963798315.1 uncultured Acidobacteriota bacterium
TCAGCGTTCGTGTTCCCGGTTAAGATCGCCGATAATCGCAAATAAGCGTGAAACGTTTCTCGCTTCACGCATAATGCGCTCATCGAGCATTGAACGCAGAGCACTTGGCACCTTCCGTTGGCCGATATCAAGACGATGCACGTCGAGCTTCGTGGGGATCTTCACGGTTTTTCTTCCCGAGCGCGGTCCAGACTCTATAAGATTCGGCAGGATAAAGTGCGACATTGGCTTGCCATGCCCCAAAACCCTGCAGCAGATTGCGCCCGACGATAACCTGCTACGAAGGGTTGAGAGCTGAAGGTTATCGCCGGATCAAGGCAGAGATGTGTACGGCCACTTGGATCACTACAAGTGAATGGACTCAAGTTTTGGTCACGGATAAAGAGGAACTCTTTTGTGACCCATCTACGCCAAGCTATGACGATGCTCTTGGCCGCTCCGTTCGGCCCGAGGAGGCCGAGGCATTCGCCGCCTCGCATTTCAAGGGAGACGCCGAAGACGGCCTTGATTGCGCCAAAGCTCTTGACGAGGGCATCAAGTTCAAGGGGAAGCGCCGAATCGGGCGCCAGGTTGGCCGGGCTGACGCCATCAAGCCTCCCATGAATCGATGTGACCATCGTACACCAGATGGAGAGGCGGGCTGATGAATGGAATTTCCACTCTTCGTAGGGCCCGTCGGTGTGGTTACTCTTTCATCGTCGTGTGGCTGGTTTTAGGGCCAAGTGGCCTCTCTCAGCCCGCTGGTAACGGTAGGCTTTTTCGTGCCATGAGGTGGCATCAATTTGGCTCGTCACCATAGTTCCTCAATTACTCAGATCCAGCATCCCGCGGTCTCTGAACTGCCGTTTTTCACGCGGCTCCCCAAACAATTTCCATCCAGCCCGGCCCGGTCACCAGACCACAAACGATCATTGCAATTCATATTCATGTGTCGGCATCAGCGTCCGGTGTATGATTCCGTCACAAGTTTGAGTGACCCGAGTCAGTCAACTTATGTCCAGGAGAGCTCTATGCCCGTAGCCGTTAAGCGTTCGCTCATGATCTCAGGTGGCTGGATCCAGGCAGCGGCAATTGTCCTGATCATCGGTTTCTTCATCATGGGAATACTCACCTATTACACCTACAACGATGAGCCGCCCATTCCTGCGGTCGTTAAGAGCGCAAACGGATCTATACTCTTTAGCCGTGCAGACGTCATGGCGGGCCAGGGCATATTCCTGCGGAATGGACTTATGGAATATGGCTCGATTTTTGGCCATGGTGCATATCTTGGACCGGATTTCACTGCTGAGTATCTCCATCGCGCCGCACTTTCGAACATTGGCTATTACGGAGGATCCGGTTCGGATACCGCGCGAACGAAGACCATTCAGGATTTCAAGACGAACCGTTATGAAAAGAGCACCGGCATCCTCGTCTACACCGACGCACAAGCGAAGGCGTTTGAGGAGTGCCGTCAGTACTACGCTTCGTTCTTTGGAGAGCCTACTACGAAGTTCGGGCTGAAGCCCAACGCAATTCGTGACGCGGAGGAGATTCGCAAACTGACTGCTTTCTTCAGTTGGTCGGCCTGGGCCGCTTCCGCAGCCCGTCCCGGCCATTCTTATTCGTACACCAACAATTGGCCGCCTGAGCCCTTGATCGACAATCACGCAACGGCAGATTCCATTGTGTGGAGCATGCTTTCCTTGGCGGCTCTGTTAGGTGGAACGGGCCTCTTGTTAGCTACTTTCGGACGTCTAAATCTGATGGGGTGGCATGGTCGCGAACAGCAGAGCATGTCCTTCCGCGCGCCGGATGAAGTCGTGCTGACGCCTGCGCAGAACGCGTGCGCCTGGTTCTTTTTCGTGATGGCGGCGCTGTTCGTAGTCCAGACTCTGCTGGGAGGTGCTACCGAGCACTACCGAGCTGATCTCCAGACCTTCTTTGGCATCGATCTCGGGCGACTGCTTCCCTTCAATATCGTCCGTACATGGCACTTACAGTTGTCGATCTTCTGGGTCTCCACTTCTTACCTCGCAGCAGGCATATTCCTCGCGCCGATGATCACCAGCCAGGAGCCACGCGGACAACGGTTGCTGGCTTACGGCTTGCTGGGGGCACTCGTCATCGTGGTCGTTGGTAGTCTTACGGGTGAGTTCGCAGGAATCACAGGGCTGATTCGCAATACATGGTTTGGCAACCAGGGGTTTGAATATCTTGACCTGGGACGTATCTGGCAGGTCTTGCTTATCATTGGACTATTCTTCTGGGTGGTCATCCTGTATCGAGGACTCCGCGGCCGCCTTCGTTCCGAGGCCGTGGGCAACATGCCTTGGCTGTTCTTCTTCTCTGCATTGTCTATTCCAGCTTTCTACGCGGTTGGACTACTGGCGAATCCCGGCGAACATTTCACGACCACAGACTTCTGGCGCTTCTGGGTGGTCCACCTCTGGGTAGAAGACTTCCTGGAGCTCTTTACGACGATTCTTGTTGCGTACGTGTTTGTTTTGCTGGGAGTGGTTCACGAGCGCCTTGCGCTAAGGATGATTTATCTGGATGTCATACTGTACTCGGCCGGTGGCATCGTGGGCACGATGCATCATGTCTACTTCTCGGGAGAGCCGGCTTTACACATGGCGCTCGGGGCCTTCTTCTCCGCCGCCGAGGTCATACCTCTGACCTTCCTCACGCTGGAGGCCTGGAGCTTTCTGCAGTTGGGAATCGTCCAGGAATCAAAATCCAGTAAACCCTTTCCTCACTACTGGGCAGTCATGTTTCTCGCCGCAGTTGGCTTCTGGAATTTTCTTGGTGCGGGAGTCTTCGGCTTCCTCATCAACCTGCCGATTGTTTCCTACTACGAGATCGGTACCGCTCTGACTGCAAACCACGCTCATGCTTCCATGATGGGGGTCTATGGGATGTTGTCTGTGGGGCTGGCGCTTTTCTGCCTCCGCTACGTCATTCCGGAGAAGCACTGGTCGGATAAGGCCGCGCGAATCAGCTTCTGGTCGCTCAACCTGGGGCTGGCATGGATGGTCTTTGCAACTCTGTTTCCGTTGGGATTGCTACAGCTTTATCACTCCATCAGTGTTAGCTATTACGACGCTCGAACGCTGAACTACATCGGAAACCGTGCCAATTCGGTGCTTGAGTGGATGCGGATGCCCGGCGACATCGTCTTCATTCTGGGAGGTACACTGCCGGTCCTTTACCTCTCTTTCCTGGGAATTCGCTACATGCAGAGAAATAGCACCATCGAGGGATCGAACGAAATTCTTTTTACCGAGATCGCCACTCAGTCCGACCTGGTCTGAATCATGCCTCACGTATCTTTTGAGTTCGTCCTTGCGCTCGCTTATGCGATCTTTCTCGCGGTGCTCGCGTGCCTGCTGGAACTGGTGGCACGCCACGCTCATCGCCGCTCCTTGACGGTTGCCACAATCGGCTTCACCTATCACCCCGAGCGGGACATCTGGAGATGCCCTGAGGACCAACATCTATTTCCAATATTTTCCGATCCGCAAAAGGGAACCGTAGTCTATCGGGCACATGCGAAGACGTGCAATGCATGCAGGAGCAAGCCAGCCTGCACCGACTCAGAGAGGGGGCGCGCGATCGAGCGCAAAGTGCCTGGCAGCTTCCAGTACGGCATGCAACACTTCCATCGGGCAGTCTCGCTCACATTGCTTATTCTTGCCAGCCTGATTCTCGCCGTTGAGGTATGTCGCGCCAGTGGCTTCTATCCCCGAGCTATGCTCATGGGGATTTTGTTGTTGTTCAGCGTTCTTGTAATTCGCTTCTCTTCAAGGCTACTGCAAGAGCGAAAAGCAGTCTGATTGCTCGACGGAGAGCATAGAACGATCCGGTGTGCGGTCGATGATCGCAGTGCCCAACACCTTCAGTTAAGCGCTGCCGATCCGCGGCGACTGGGGGCAGTTTGCAATGACAGAAACCGGCGTCTACCTGAGCTGCGTGCGCGCTCCACTACCGACAGACGCTTATAGTCCCGCACCGTTTGTTCTGCCGAGAGCACCTTGGGTGCAACGCTTGTGCGCAGCACATAGATCCCATCCAGTGCAGTTTCTGCGGCAATGCTGGCTAAGTTGCGCTCATAGGTAAAGCTGGTCTCGGTAACCGTGAACTGAAAGTGTTTGCTCATTTTGTATCGTCCCAGAGACTTGCCGATGGCGATGCCGATCTTTTCCTTGCCTCGCAAGGGGCGGTTCTTCCGCCTGGTAGCGACCACAATCTGCTCCAACCGCTTTTCCGTAGCGGCCAGCAACTCCAGCCGCTTACGGGAGCGTTCCTCTGCCAGCAGAGGGTTACGACAGGCAATCAACCGTTCCCCGGCATAGTCCGGATGAGAGATCTCGGCTAAGTCCTGGCGGTCAAACAAGGACAACTGCAGGAATCCGGAATCCACCAGAGCGCGAATCTGCACGCTGCGCAAAGCCGTGATCCAATCCAGACCTGCGCTGCGCAAATCCTGTTCGATGCGGGCGCTAGTCAGCATGCCGCGATCGCCGACCAGAATGACCCGGTCCAGACCAAATCGAGCGCGCAACTTCTCCACCTGTGCCGCAACGGTCTTGGGGTCTCCCGTGTGGCCTTCGAATACTTCTACGGCCACCGGCCGTCCGGCCTGATCGGTCAACAGGCCAAAGACGATCTGCAGGTTGCCAGGACGCTCATCGCGGGAATGACCATAATGAGCTATAGGACAATGTCGGCCTTCAAAATAAGTCGAAGTTAAATCGTAGAGCACCAGACAGCCGTGTTCGAGATGACGCTTGGCCAAGTGTTTTTCGATCTGCTCCTGGCGCTCCAGCAGCCAGTCCATGGCTCGATAGAGTTCGTCTTCACTGACTGTGTCCAGCCCCAGGCAGGCCCCCAAACTGCTGGAGGCGGTCTCGGCTTCCAGTCCCCGCACCGTAGCCAGCTTGGAGGCCGGCTCCAGGATCCGTGCCACGATCATGGCCACCACCAGATCGCGCTCCCGGCATGGCTCTCGATGGAGGATGTGCTCCAGCCCCAGACGGCGCAGCGTACCCAGCGCCGCCGCAACGTGGCCATGAGGCAGGGAGCGGGTGATGGTGAAGGCCTGGTTGAGGGGAACCAGCGACTCGCCCTTGAGCAACAATCTCAGGCTGGATACCTGCTCCTCGGGCCAGTCGGAAAGGTTGGCTAGGGTGACCTTGCGGATCTTGCTGCCTTCGCGAATAGCCTGACGCAGCAGAACCGCGGGCGGGGAGCTCCGGTTCGGGACGACGTCGATATACATGGCTTAATATATGCAACATAATAGTTGCAATGTCAAGTTATATATTCATATTACATGGGTACATTGTCACCTAATCAACAACCACGCACTTAGCCCATGTCCTTCATTCATGGCTACCTGTTTCAATTCTTAGGCCGTTTCATGGCTGGAACTTCGGCCTAGTCGACTCCACCACCAGGGCCACGGAAAATTCGCCTCATGCGCCGGCTTCACGCGCCGCCGCTAGCACTTCGCTAACAATCAGCTTCACATCGTCCCCGGTGGTGCGGTGGTTCACGATGCAGGCGCGCAGTGCGAATTTGCTATCGATGATTGTGTTCGAGATGTAGACGCGTCCTCGGCGGATGACTCGGACGAGGATTTCCCGGTTCAAAGCGTCCAGATCACCCGGGCTGCCCACATAACGGAAACACACCGCGCTTAGTGGAACTGGCGCCAGGCGCTCCAGCGCCGGCTCCGCATCGATCGCCGCGACGAGCATCTGCGCAAGCTCGAGGTCTTCCTTGATCGATTGCTGGAACGCGTGCAACCCGTAATAGCGCAACGAGAGCCACAGCTTCAGTGCCCGAGCCGGCCGCGAGAGTTCCATCGATTCCTCGAAAAAGGCGAATCCTTCGACCGGATCATTGGACAGGACACGCGCGTAGTCTCCCGAGTGAGAAAACGCGCGCCGCGCCATCTCCGGTTCGCGGTAAAGCAGGCATCCGCAGCCAGTCGGCTGGTAGAGCCACTTGTGAGGATCGAGCGAGACCGAGTCAGCCCCCTCCAAGCCGCGAAACGCCTCCGGTATGGCCAGCGACGCAAGTGCGCCGTATGCGCCGTCCACATGCATCCACAGGCCGAACTCCCTGCACACCGCGACAATCTCATCCAGCGGATCGATGCTGCCGGTTGCAGTGGTACCGGCGCTGCCTACGACCGCGATCGGAATCCTGCCTGCCTCGAGGTCGGCTCGGATCGCTTGGCGCAGGTCACGCACGCCCATGCGGAATTCTTTGTCTACGGGAATCAGCCGCACTGCGTCGTAGCCGAGCCCCAGCAGCGCGGCGGCCTTGGCGATGGACATGTGCGCCTCGGTCGAACAGTAAATCACCCCGCCCCGCGCGCCCCCTTGGTTGGCTGGGACCTTGGCCTCGCGCGCCATGCACAGGCCCATCAAGTTTGCCGACGATCCACCCAATGTGAGGCTACCTGTGAACCCATCGCAACCCAAAGCACTCGCCAGCCAACGCACCACTATGCGCTCTATAGTGACTCCGGCCGGCGCGGAACGCCATGCGGCCGCGTTCTGGTGCAACACCGCCGTCGCGAATTCGCCAAGAACGCCGATTGGATCGTCCGATCCAAATACGTACCCAAAGAAACGGGGCGAGGCTGGCCGCGAGAGCCGGAAAACTTCATCGAGGCTATCGAAAGCCGCGGCTCCTCGCCCCTCCCACGGAATGTCTCCGCTGAATAAGGCCTCGGTTTCCCGCCCGCTGATTCCAGTCGGGTAAGTCGGGAGCTGAGGCATACGCTCTAGTACGTTGACCGCTTGAAAGAGTAATTGAGCGTGCGACGAGCTTGTTTTCGGGTAAACGTCCACTGGATTTTGATTTTGTCTCGATTGACGCGGCGGTTCCATGCTTTGGTCTGGCGGCGCAGTGCAGCGATGTTCCCAATTCGGCGTGTTCCCAGGCACTGGCGACTGAAGAGACTGATCTCTATCTCGGCCTGATTCAGCCAACTTCCGTGTTTAGGCGTGTAATGCACGGTGAAACGTTCCCATAGCCATCCACCGGCCGCTTCGCCAAAGCGATCCACCAAGGCTTTGCGAGTGTGGGTGCTCAAGTTGTCTACCACGAGATGAATGGTTTCGGCAGCGGGATAGTTCTCGGCGATTTCCAGCATGAAATCGGCAAACTCCGGCGATGAACGTGTGGGCGTTGTCTTGGTGAAGTGCCGCCCCGCCTTGGGCTCCACTCCACAGAAGACGTTGGCGGTTCCGCATCGTTTGTACTCGTAGTCGCGCCGCCCAATTCGCCCCGGCTGCATAGGAATCGTGGGCTGCGTGTCCTTATGGAGCACCACCGGCTTTTCGTCTACGCAGACCACAGGTTCGCGTTCCGACAGAGGCCTTTCGTATGTCTTGAGCACGTCCTCCATGCAGGCGATGTACTCCTTGTCCAGCTTCGCCACGCACCACATGTTTTTCCCGCCACGGCTTAAGATCGTGGCCTTCCAGCAACACTCGAATGGTCTCACGGCCCACTCGCGGAACCAGTTTACGTTTGATAACTTCTTCGGTCAGCAACCGCACCGTCCAACGCGCCCGTCCATCAGGCGGCGGCGAGCAGACCATGGCGATAATCTGCTGGCTCTGGCGTTGGTCCAGAGCCGGAGATTTGCCCGGACGAGAGGCATCGAACAACGCCCGATCCAGCCCCTCTTTCTCATACCGGGTGCCAATTTGCCACACTGCCTTGGCCGAGAGCCCCAGATTGGTGCCTACCGCGGGCGTGGACTGTCCCTGATCCATCTGACGCAAAGCTAGGGCGCGCAAAATAGTGCGCACCGGTTGCAATCCGCCGCTCAACAACTCATCCAGTTGTTGTCGCTCCCGCTGCGTAAGCTCAATCTGAAGCCGTTTCCCTCTGCCCATGTTCCCAGCTATACATCTGTGCATGACCTCATTCAAGTATCAATTATGGTTACCTATCCATACGGTCATTGTACGAGTGAGTAGGTCACCATGCTAAGTCTGATCTCGTCGCGATTCTCGTCAAGACCTTCCATCCACACTCCCTCGAAGCCGTTCTATTCAAATCCTTCGAGACGGTTCCTAACGCTCGTTCGATTATCGGAGGGCCTTACCTGAGCCCCTACATCGAATTCGCCAATTCCGAACTCTCTCAAGCATTCACACTGCATGGTCGTCCCCGACTACGGACTCCAGATAAACTCCTCTTGTTCCTGAATCTTCGTGATTGGGAGGCTGTAAATCCATGACGACCTCGAACTGGCGACACACGTTCTCGGCTTGTCGATTGTGCTTGCTGGCAATCGTTCCCCTTGGTTTCCTCGTTGCTCTTCCGACAATCCTTTCGGCCCAGTCCGTACCGCGGTCGCTGGAATCTCCTCCTGCGCCGCCACCACAGACCGGTCCGCACGGCGAGAAACTCCCGGGTATGCCAAAGTTTCACGATCCTGCGCCGTACGATTTTGACGAACACACGGGTTACAAGCAGATCTTCGACACGAAAAGTCTTGCAGGTTGGGACGCAGACGGCACTATCTGGCATGTCGAGAACGGAATCATGGTGGGAGAGACGCTGGAGGGCAAGCCGAGAGGCAACAATTACATTGTCTATCGCGGCGACAAAGCTCGCGACTTCGACTTGAAGCTTCGAATGAAAATCGAAAAAGGAGGCGGTGGGGGAATTCAGTACCGCAGCGTCACCGGTGTACCTTGGACACGACCGCAACCCGCCAGCCTGCCGCCGTACGACCTGAAGTTTATGATGACCGGCCCTCAGGCCGACTTCTGGTTCCCAGTCAGCGCGCAGACTGCGTCCTATACCGGCCAGTGGTACTCCGAAAACACCATGCAGGGCATTCTCGCTTATCGAGGCCAGGTGACACAGGCGCTACCCGATCAGACCAATCGTCTCGTCGCCAGGATCGGCGACAAGGATGCCCTTGGCGGCTATGTAAAGGTCAACGAATGGAATGAATACGAGGTCATCGCGCGCGGCGGAATCATGATGCATATCATGAACGGCCAACTGATGGCCATATTCATCGACGACAACGTGGACTCCGTCAATAACCAATCCGGCTTCATCGGCTTTGAAATCGAAAGTCAGCCATGCAAGATCTCCGTGCGCGATGTCTGGCTCCGAAAGTTCGACTGACTAGTAGAGCCGACGCGGTCGACGCACTTCGGCCGCAAACTCCTCGCGCAGTCAGGTGTTCTATCAAGCCTCTCCCGCGGGTTCTGAGCGAGTTGCCAAGCGGGAGGTAATGTCCGGAAGCGGCCGAATTCGGGAGTGTTATCGGGTTCGTATCGGTCTGGCATTCGGCAGCCAGGACGTTCGGCTCTTCGATCAGAAGTGCCGATGGAAAACAATTTCAATTGACACATCCTCACTTGACTACTAGTATTTTCCGCGCAGTGAAAACGTTCCCCAAATTCTCCCCCATTTGATCTTCGGTGCCCTCAGCCAGTCTCGCGGCTCGTGCGTGGGTTCTGGTGGCGCGTACCCACCATCGAGTTCCAACAGGAAAGTCATCTTCGACATTTAGGGGTCAAGCAGAATGCGCGAGCTGAAAGTGCTGGCTTCAATTTGTATTTTGGGTTGCGCATTCATTGTGGTACAGCCGATGCGCGGCCAGGTGGTCTCTGAGTGGCTGACCAGCAGCGAGGACATGGCTCGGGACGCCTGGCAGCAAGCCCATTCGAAGATCACGCCTCAGAATGTCAGGAACTTTCGCCTGCTTTGGAAAGTCAAAGTCCCAAGCAAACCGATGGGAATGCTTTCGTTTCGAGAGCCGCTGATTGTTACGGGCGTGAAAACCGCAGATGGCCAACGCACGTTGTCTATTCTTGCCGGAGCCGCGAACGACGTCTTTGCAATCGATGCCGAGACGGGAAAGGTTGTCTGGCAGACGAAGCTGAAGTGGGCGTCTGAAAAGCCGCAGGAGCCGGGCGAGGGCAGCGGATTCATCTGCACCAACGCGCTCAGCGCTACCCCCGTGATATCCCCGATCGATTCCCCCGTCAGACGACTATATGTGCTTACCAGCGACGGATACCTGCGTATCATCGACCTCGCTTCCGGTTCGGAAACGGACCCGCCAATTCAGATGCTTCCGCTGCCTTATGGCAAACCGTATGGACTTAGCCTGATCAACAATGTTGTCTATACCGTAACGGGCCAGGGTTGCGGCGGCGTTCCCAACGCGCTTTATGCCGTGGATCTCAATAGCAGAAAGGTAACCGCCTCCACTCCGCCCCAGGCCGGCCTGTGGGGCACGGCCGGCGCAGCAGTAGGGTCCGATGGGACCATCTACTTCGAATCCGGAGACGGTCCTTACGATGCCGCCCTCGGAAAACTCTCGACCAGTGTCGAAGCCTTCACTTATTCGGCTGGCAGCCTCACCCTCAAGGACTACTATTCGCCCAGTAACCATGTTTGGCTGACACGAAGAGACCTAGACATGAATGTCACGCCGGTTGTCTTTCCATACCAGGGGCGGGACTTCATTGTGGCGTCAGGCAAAGAGGGCCGGTACTTTCTACTCGACAGCAGATCCCCTGGTGGATCCGATCACATGACACCGGTATTCCGAAGTGACTTGCTCTCGAATAAAAATGTCAATTTTCAAACTGAGGGCACATGGGGAAGCCTTGCCAGTTGGTTAGGCAAAGACGGGACGCGGTGGGTGCTTGGCCCCATGGGAGGGGATGCCGCGGTGAATTTTCCGATCTCGTATGGTCCGACGCCCCATGGTGGAATCCTCGCACTGAAACTCGTGGAAAAGGACGGCAAGGCGGAACTGGCTCCAGCCTGGCTGTCGCGCGACATGATTACGGCCGAACCCCCAGTGATTGTCAACGGCGTTGTATTTGTCCTGGCCGCAGGAGAGTTTACGGGACAGTCGAATGATGCTGAGGGTGGATTGTACGGTGCAACTGACCGCATTCAGCGCTCCGTGCCGGCCAAGCTGTATGCTCTTGACGCGGTGACCGGCAAGGAACTCTATTCGAGCGGTGACCAGGTAACCTCATTTCTTCATCAGGCCGGCCTGTCCGTTGCCGAAGATAAGGTCATGTTCGGGACTTTTGATGGAACAATTTACTGCTTCGGCCTCAAGTGATCATTCACGGTCGCTACGTCGGCTGAAATTCATAACCTTCACTGACTTCTGCTCAAGGACTTACTTACCCATGAAGAAAAGACGCCTGGGGCGAATCGTCGATCTCTTCGTTGCCTTTGGTTTCCTCTGCGTCACCGGAGCCGTTGCCCAGGACGAAAGCGGCGATTGGAGCTTGACGGGCGCGGACGCCGGACACAGCGGCTGGCAGAAGGGCGAACGCAATCTAAGTCCCAATAACATCGCGACGGACTTCAGGTTCCTCTGGAAGATCAAACTGGGTCAGCCGTCGAAGCTACCGCCCACATTTAGTGAGCCACTGCTGGCGGGGAGACTCATCAACGCACAAGGATTCAAGGATATTGTCTATTGGGGTTCCACGGATACTCTTTATGCAGTTGACTCCGAGTTGGGAAACTTGCTTTGGAAAAAGGAATTCGCCACAAAAGTGGCCCAGCCTGCAACCGACTGCGGAGTCTCGAACCTTGACATCTTGATGGAGCCTCCGGTCACGATCAACTTCAATGCCCGCCGCAAACGCAAGCCTGGAGAACCTCCGCCCCATCGCGACCCGCCTCCAAACCCCGACCAACGCCGCCTTGGTGTTAGCACCGGGGGAGCCTTTGCCGGGTTGAAGGGAATCTACGTGCTGACTGCGGATGGGATGCTTCACGAACAGGTGATGACTACAGGAGCGGATTACGCGCCTGCTGTGAAATTCCTGCCTGCGGCCAATACAAGTCCGTTTGGCTTGAACTTTTTCGATCGCACTATTTTTGCGGTAACCGGTCGCGGGTGCAGTGCCGCACCCAATGCACTTTGGGCCATCGATCTCACGTCAGCCGACTATCCCGTCGCAAGCTATCCAACGGAACAAGCACGTCTCCTCGATCTTGCCGGTCCATTGATCACTCCGGGCGGGTCGGCAATCATTGTCACAGGACGAGGAACCACCAGTTCGAAGAATGGGCTCGATACCGGCGGCGTGGTAGCCGTGTCAATGGGTATGAAAGCTGAAGATTGGTACCTGCCTGAAGGAGGAATGGCCAATTATCAATTCATTTCTCCGGTAACGTTCAGTTACAAAGGAAAGCAACTTGTGGTGGCGCCGGGACATGATGGAAGGATTGTCCTTCTTGACGCTGCATCCCTGGGCGGTACAGATCATCACACTCCAATGTTTGAAACGCCTCCGCTTTCCAGTCCCGGCCAAAAGCATGGATGGGATGGCTTTGCAACCTGGCAGGACAATGACGGCATGGCCTGGGTCTTCGCGTCTGTCTCGGTCGGAATCTCTCTGAATGACCCCGCCATCAAGTCGAGTAGCCCGGATGCGCACGGGGGCATCGTGGCATTCAAGGTGGACGAGGCGAACGGGAAACTGGCGTTGACCCCCGCATGGATCTCTCCCGACATGGTCAATCCCACACCTCCCCGCGTCACGAACGGTGTTGTGATTGCCCTCTCCAGCGGGAATGCTTCGACTCACGCCACGCTCTATGTACTGAACGCGGCAACTGGCGAAGAACTGTATTCAAGCAAGAACCTGATTCCCACTTATACCGGGTTGTCGGGCGTGGCTGTTGGCGATAGCCATGCATTCTTTACGGACCGTGACAATGTTCTATATTCGTTTGGCATCGGCCTGGAGCACTGAGCATGGAAAGACCGGGGTGCCCCGGGGATGTCGGCTGGAAATTACCGTCCTGACGAGCATCGGGACAATCAATGAGGAGAGCGTGAAATGTTGAATCGATCGGTTATTCAGGATGCAGTCAATGAGGGTAATGGTGTTCTCAGATTGGAGCCATCGTGGGTTCCTCGTTCCTTCATGATTCCCGGGCGCAGGCTGAAACTTCATCCCGATGACCTCTATTCCTTCGGCGCTCGCCGGGGAGGAATCAACGAGCGATGGTTTTCCTCGACTACAAAAGCTTCGAACGGACCGGACACGACTGCTGATGAGGGCCTCAGCTATATTCATCCCGCACAGGGCGGCAGGTTCCTTCTCAAGGATGCGGTCGACTGCGCTGGCGACGTTCTGCTTGGGTCCGATGTCATGGCGAGAGAGGGCGGATGGAACCTGTTATGCAAATTCTTCGATAACATGGGCCCGATTCCCCACCACATGCACCAGAGCGATGAGTTCGCCCGGAAGGTCGGGCACAAGGGCAAGCCCGAAGCCTATTACTTCCCGCCCCAGTACAACCAACTCAGCAATAACTTTCCCCATACATACATGGGACTTGAGCCGGGCACCACAAAGGAAGATATTCGGCGCTGCCTGGAAAGATGGGACCGTGGCGACAACGGCATCCTTTTCCATACTCGCGCCTACCGCCTCGAACCGGGAAGCGGATGGCAAGTTGATCCGGGTATCCTTCACGCTCCGGGCTCTCTTGTAACTTATGAACCTCAGGTTAACAGCGACGTGTTCGCCATGTTTCAATCCGAGGTCGAGGGCCGAATCGTCGATTGGAGTCTTCTGACCAAGGACGTCCCGCCCGAATTCCACCACGATTTGGATTTCCTGGTGAGCATGCTCGATTGGGAGGCCAACGTGAATCCGGAGTTTGCGGCGACAAACAAGAGACCGCCGGTCCCGGTGCGGCCAATTGCAGAGATGGAGGAAACAGGTTACCGCGAAGTCTGGATCACTTATGGCGGCAGATACTACTCCGCGAAGGAACTAACTGTGCTTCCGGCACGCACAGTCACGATCAAGGATGCCGCGGCCTATGGATTGATCCTGACGCAGGGCCACGGAACATTCGGCACCGTTCCTGTCTCCACTCCTTCCATGATCCGTTTTGGTCAACTCACCGAGGATGAGCTGTTCGTCACTGCGGGCGCGGCGCAGGAGGGTATTCGCATCCAGAACCCAAGCACCACCGATCCTCTAGTCATTCTGAAGCACTTCGGCCCGGGCAATCCAGACGCAGAGCCACTGCGGCGGGACGTTTGAAAAGGGAACAACAATGAGCACATCCAGACACAAATCGCCGGCGATTCACAACGCCATGTGGCCGGGCATTGTCGGCAAAGGTTCAGGGTCCGAGCCCGCCATCGATCTTGATACCATGCTGGGTCTCACTGCCGCGGCTGAAGTCAATGGAACGAAATTTGATGGCGTCGACCTATTCCTGTCTTTGCCGCATACCGATATCGATTCGACCGACGATGAGTTGAAGCAACTGGCTGACAGGATCGCGGCGCACGGGCTTGTCGTTGGTTCGCTGGTCGCTCCCGTCTGGCCTCCTACCGGTGGTGGCTCAGCCATGGGATCGGAGGAAGAGCGCGGACGCTTTCTGATCCAGGTGCGCAAAGCCTGCGCCATTGGACAAAAGCTTCGCGAACTCGGCATTCGCAGGTACGGTGTGGTGCGCATCGATTCGGCCGCAGGCCCCGCGGAATGGGCTGAGGACCCCACACGAAAACACAAAGCGCATAGCAGAGACTTTTCGCGAGGCGTGTGCAATCGCCAAGGATCACGGCGAACGCCTGGCCGCCGAAGGCGAGATTTGCTGGGGAGGTATGCACGGCTGGACGCACATGGTGGAACTGCTTGAGCTTGTTAATCGCCCCAAGACCTTAGGCTTTCAGGCAGACATGGCGCACACCATGCTTTACACGCTCGGCTACAACTCGCCGGAGAGCAGGTTGTTGCCGCAGGAATACGACTGGTCTGACAAAGAGGTTCTTACCCGCGCCCTCCGCCAGGTTGCAACTGCATTGCGGCCATGGACGATTGATTTCCATGTTGCGCAGAATGATGGCACAGTCAAAGGCTCTGGTTCGCACGACAAGACCGGTCGCCACTGCCCGCCCGATGATCCCAACGGCAAGATGAACATCGTCGAAGCGGCAGGGATCTGGATGCGCAATGACGATGGCGCTCCAACGCGTGCCTATGATCACATTTGCTGGGACGGCTGCATGTTCCCAAACGCGATGATGACCTCGCCTGACACCTGGGTGAAGATCCTGGCAACCATGATCCAGGTGCGCGATGCACACGGATGGGACTGAAGCACGGAGATAGTCGCGGTGTCGAAAACGAAGGATTTGAATGTCGGAATCGTCGGTTATGGCTTCATGGGTCGCACCCATTCGAACGCCTGGCTGCAGGCGCCGCGCTATTTCAATCTGCCTTATCGACCGGTCTTGAAGGCAGTGTCGGCGCGCAATGTGGAGCGCGTGCGAACGTTCGCGGAGAATTGGGGTTACCAATCGGTTGAATCCGACTGGCGCGCGCTGATTGCGCGCAGTGATATCGATCTCATTGATATCGCCAGCCCCAACGACACGCATGCGGAGATCGCGATTGCTGCTGCACGGGCCGGAAAGATGGTGATGTGCGAGAAGCCCCTCGGCCGATCCGCTGAAGAAGCCAAGGCCATGGTGGATGCGGTTGAGTCGGCGCATGTGCCCAACATGGTCTGGTATAACTACCGGCGCGTCCCTGCAGTGGTGTTGCTGAAGAAGCTTCTCGATGAAGATCGTTTCGGCCGCATCTTTCACTATCGATCGCAGTTCCTGCAGGACTGGACCATCTCCAAAGATCTTCCGCAGGGCGGCGAGGGACTCTGGCGTCTGGATAACTCCGTCGCCGGCAGCGGAGTTACCGGAGATTTACTGGCCCATAACATCGATATGGCTCTGTGGCTGAATGGTCCAATCACCGAGGTCTCGGCGATGACCGAGACATTTGTGAAGGAGCGGAAGCATAACCTTACCGGCCAGGTTGAGCCGGTCAAAATCGACGATGCCAGCGCGTTTCTGTGCCGGTTCGCCAATGGCTCGATGGCTCTATTCGAAGCTACGCGCTACGCGCGAGGCCACAAGGCGCTCTTCACGCTGGAGATAAACGGCGAACGGGCCTCGGCTGCGTGGGATCTTCATGACCTGCACCGGCTGCAATACTTCGACTATCGCGATGAAGGTCAACTGCGTGGCTGGAAGGACATTCACATCACCGACGGCGACCATCCATACATGAAGAACTGGTGGGTGCCGGGACTGCAGATCGGATACGAGCACACCTTCATTCACCAGGTTGCCGACTTCGTCCTTGCCCTCGACGGAGGCCCCGCCGCTGCCCCCACCTTCCGGGATGGTATGGCTACGGAACTGGTTACCGATGCGGTCCTTCGTTCTGCAAAATCCAAGAAATGGGAAACAATACCAACTGCCTGACGATGAACCGCAGGGAGGAATCATGTCATTTGACTTTCGCTGCTGCGCCCTGGCTCGACCCAGAGTCTTTACTGCCTTCGCCGGCATTGTGGCGGCCTGCGCGGGATGCCTCTGCGCAGCCACATCACATGCGCAGCTGAAGGCTCCCGCGCCGCCTATACAGTCCGCCTTCCAATTCGTGCACCCGGAGCCGATCAACTTTGAAGATCACGAAGGCTGGATGCAGATCTTCGATGGCACATCGCTCAAGAACTGGGATGGCGACCCGGATGTCTGGCACGTCGAGGACGGCGCCCTGGTCGGTGTTTCCAGCCCCGAGCATCCATCCGGCACGACCAATATCATCTGGCGGGGTGGAGAGCCTGGAAACTTCGAGTTGAAATTGGAAATGAAGCTTGAGGGAACCGGCGCTAACGGCGGCGTCCAGTACCGCAGTTATCATGTTGAGCCAAAACTTCGACCAGTTCCACCCGAGTTGACCCCGGACCAGCGTCAGCATAGACAGAGTCAGTTGGATCTGGACAAGAAGCACGCACCGTGGGACCTCGCCGGCTATCAGGCGGACTTCGACTTCAAAAACGAGTACACGGGCCAACTCTATGAACAGAGCTCGCCCCGCGGCATCATCGCGTGGCGCAGCCAGGTTGTCGCCACCGAGAACGGCAGAAAACCAACCCTGCTGGCTACGCTCGGCAGTTCAGATGAGCTGAAGGCTCTAATCAAGCCAGGCGAGTGGAACCAGGTCGAGATCATCGCGGACGGCAACACACTCGTCCACATCATCAATGGACATGTTATGGCAATTCTTGTGGACACAGATCCGAAGTTAAGCCGCGACCACGGTGTAATAGCGCTTGAAATCGAAGGCCCCGGGAAACGTCAAGATATCCCATCGCAATATCTGGCTGAAGAAGCTTCCATAAATGGATCCCAGCTGGCGGACGGCTTGAAGCAGAATACTGGATTTCCAACCAGATCGCAGAGACCGTTCCGGAATCTTTGGAGTGGCCCGGACCTCGGAGGAGGTTAGGCCGGCTATCTTGGGCCCTCTGACTTTCAAGTAGACGGTGGAGGCGCTGCGTTCCCGAATACGAGACGATGCTTCTTCGCGTCGATCTTCTGTGTGTCAACGCCGGGAACCTGTTTCATCTCTTCGAGAGACCTGAAGCCTTTGATCTTGTCGCGATAAGCAATTAGCGCCTTGGCATCGTCGATGCTTATCTCCAGGACGTCGGCAATCTGTTTATCCGTCGCCGTGTTCACGAAGATCTTCTTTACAGCTGAGACAGGGAAATTGGCCGTGAGATAGTCGGCAATGTCAGTGAAATCTTCATCTGTTCCAGTGGCGCCCAGGTGGACCATCTTGGTAATCGTGTTTTCCCAGCCCCTCCGGTCCTGTCCTGAAGCCAGGATGATATTCGGCGAGTGGCACTTGACACACAGCCGCATCACCGCCTCTCTTCCTTCTCCTGCTGGAAACTCGGGGTGATCCGGCTGCTTCTGATTGGCCGCATCCTGTCCCGCCGCAACCGATGTTCGCGCCCGCATCCCCAGCGACCATGCGGCAACCAACAGCGGAACCACAATCCAACTTGCAATCTGTCGACTCTTCGACCAAAACACCATGGAATGACCTCGCTTGTCGGCAGGGAATGCGGGACAGATCCCTTTGCCAATATCAACTGAGAAACTATATAACCATTGGTACGCCGCTGAACATGGCCAATTCCTGAATTCCCGGCAGACGACCCCGCAGCCAGCAATGGGTACCACCAGCGATTTCCCTCTGAAGGACGATTGAATGACCCTGACCCTCTTTGCGGCTGCCGCGCCACTCGCAGGAAGCCGGCTAATTTCCCTTGCCCCGGCCGACCTGCTGATCATTGTGATCTATTTCGTCATGGTTCTGGGCATCGGCGCCTATCTCAAGCGCTTCGCGAATACTTCGAACGACTTCTTCATGGCCGGGCGCGAGATGTCCGCGTGGGTAGCAGGACTCAGCTTTCTTTCCGCAAACCTCGGCGCGCTGGAACTGATGGGCTGGGCCGCATCCACTTATCAGTACGGCATCCTGGCGGCTCACTTCTATTGGATCGCGGCCTTTCCCTCCCTGGCATTCTTAGGACTGGTCATGATGCCTATCTACTACGCCTCCAAAGCTCACTCCGTCCCCGGTTATCTTCAGTTGCGTTATGGCGAGGCCACCCGCGCCCTGAGCGGCATTTCGTTTGCCGTCATGACGATTCTCATGTCCGGTATCAACATGTACGCCATGGCCATCGTCATGAAGGTCGTGCTGGGATGGAATATCCACTTCAGCATCTGGGTATCTTCCCTCACTGTCGCAGCCTACGTTGCCCTGGGCGGTTTGTACTCGGCCATCTTCAACGAGGTGCTGCAATTCTTTCTCATTTGGGTGGGCGTGCTCACCGTTCCCATTCTCGGCATGATCGAAGCAGGAGGATGGACCGGCCTGGTGGCAAAGATTCATCAGCGCGTTCAGAGCGACCAGTACGTCCATCTCTGGAGCTCCCTCGGCACTTTCTCGGGCAACCCCATGGGTGTGCATTGGACCGGGATTGCGTTCGGCCTTGGCGGCGTGATCGCCTTCGGATACTGGACCACTGACTTTCTCGTAATTCAACGCGCCATGGCCGCAAAGGACCTGAGGGCTGCTCGCCTTGCCCCAATCATCGCCGCCTATTTCAAGATGATGGTTCCTCTGATCGTGATTCTCCCCGGCCTCCTCGGCCTGGCTGTCTTGCCCTTTCGTCTAGTTCCCGAAGGCGAAGCAGGCCACGGGTTACACAGCTTTAATGAGGTTCTTCCTCTCATGCTCGCTCGCTATTGCGGCCCAGGTCTCCTCGGTCTCGGAATCACCGCGCTGATCGCGGGCTTCATGTCCGGAATGGCGGGCAACCTGAGCGCCTTTGCCACGGTGTGGACCTATGACATCTACCGCCCCTATTTATGCAAGATGGGGTCGGATGCCCAGTACGTCGTGGTGGGGCGTTGGTGCACAATTCTGGGAGTCATCCTCAGCATTGGCGCTGCCTACTTCGTAACTCAGTTCAAAAGCATCATGGATTACATGCAGGCGCTGGTCAGCTTCTTTATCGCCCCCCTTTGTGCCACCGTCATCATCGGAATGCTCTGGAAGCGGGCAACGCCAAAAGGCGGCTTCTGGGGGCTTCTTGCAGGCACAGTTGCATCGGTCGCGATGTTTACGCTGGTCAAGTTCAACCATTCCTATCTGGCAATCATTGCTCTTTCGCCGGACGCCAAAGACATGGCCGAGAATTTGTACCGTTCGATTTGGTCCTGGCTCATCTGCGTTATTGTTACGGTGGTCGTCAGCCTGTACACCGCCCCTAAACCAGCCGCGGAACTCCAGGACATCGTCTACTGTTACACTCAAATTCCGGTTGAGGACAAACTGCCGATCTACAAACGCCCCATCTTTTGGGCAGGAGGCGTGGCAGTCTTCTTCGCTATCCTTCAATACATTTTCTGGTAGCCGCTTTTGCACGGACTGAAAAGGAAGCAATGAGCAAAAAAACTCCCATGTTGCCCGTCTGGTTCTTTATCGGTGTCTTACTCTCTATCTACGGAGTCATCATCCTGGTAATGGCCGTCCTCGATTTCAACCAGACATCCCAGGCCATGCTCGCCGAATACCACCCAGGTCTCTTTGGTGGCGTCGTTCTTATCCTTCTCGGCGGCTTCTACACCTTTTGGTTTTGGCCTGGCCGCCGGAAGAAGGACTAATTTTGCCTTTGTGATTCCCCGGCCGTGTACGAATCTTCCCGAAGGCCGCTCCACGCGTCGCGTCCGTTTTCTCTGCAACTCGAGGACTATCGCGACAAGACCACCACACCCCATGGCCCAGATCCAGCACGGATCGTTCCAGTCACGGTATTCGTCGCCAGATCCACTATTGAAATGTCGTTCGACGGCCCGTTCGCTGAATAAAGCGTCTTCCCGTCCGGCGAGACAGCAATGCCCCACGGGCGCTTTCCCACCGTCACGGAGCCCGCAACTGTATCGGTGGCCGTATTGATCGTGAAAACCTGTTGTCCCCGCCCGGTGCTCACATACAGTTTCGCCGCATCGGCCGAAAGCAGCACCGCCATCGGCTTGATCACTCCGGGTTTGCCAACAGAGATCACCTTCATTATCTTGAACCGCTTCGCGTCGATCACAACCACGGTCCCGTCATTTTCGGCATTCACATAAGCCCGTGAACCATCAGGCATGAAGGCAATCGACCGAGGGCGATGTCCGACCTTGAATGTTGACACAATTCGACCCTCAGTGGGATCCAGCACGGCGATCGTGCCGTCCTCTTCGGAGGTGATAAATACCTTCTTGCCGTCTGGAGATACCCTCACTCCTTCCGGCTCCCCACCCACCTTGATTGTTTTGATGATCTTCCCCGAATCGATGTCGACAATGCTCATTGTCGATGTGTCTTCATTCGAGATGAACAGCTCCTTGCCGTCCTTGCTCACATCGAAGTTCTCTGGATCGGAGCCGCCGGGAATGATCCTGATCAGCTTGTTCTGTGATACGTCGAAGACGCCAATGCCATCTGCGCTCTTGTCGGGTGGAGGCAACGTACTATCGTCCACGCCAGGGCCGGCAATCGGCGACCCACTCAGGGCCACATAAATTGTCTTTCCATCTGGGCTCGCGTGGATTCCTCGCGGCCGCTTGCCGAGGGGAACCGTGGCAATGACTCTGTGTGTTCCCGAGTCGATCACACTCAGGTCGCCCGAGACTTCGTTCGTCACATAAATCCGGGGAGCCGAAGACTCTTGAATCGCCACCGCTGCAGGTCCGCCGGTCGGCTTCGACTTCGAGCACCCCGCCAGAATCCCGCATGCGCCAGCTACCAGGAAAATGCAAAACGGCTTGTTCATGAATCAGTGCCCCTTGAATGTCAGATTGACCTGCGTATTTGAATGAGGGGCAACGGTGATCTGCCTCTCATGTGTTCCAAGAGCTTCCTGCCAGAATCCAATGGTATAAGTGCCCGGCGGCAAGTTCTCTATCGAGTAACTGCCGTCTTCCTTTGACACCGTAAAATACGGATTGTCCACGACTCCGATAAAGGCATGCATCCAGCTGTGAATGTTGCATTTCACGCGAATCATGACTTCTGGTTTAAGGAACTTCCGGACCATCGGAGGATCGCCCGCACCCTGGCTATGGTTCCATTCCCGGTTGACCTGGGCCATCGGATGAATGTTATGCGTCACCGGATCGGAGTTTATAACTTCGAAGGTCTGTCCGGTCTGGATGCCGACGATCCTCGGCCGGAACCAGCAGCCATTCTGATCCATGACTACGGGAGTGGATGGCGCTTCAAAATGCTTGCCCTGGAACCCCTCTTTGACATAGATGAATGCGTTTGCCAAAGAACCATTGGGGGACACGACTAGCGACTCGTCGACTGCCTTCGCGTGATGGGCTTCGACGCACGCCGGGTCATTGCTCATGTCGATCGCCTTGCGAGCTGGCCTCTTTCCGGTGTAGCGAATCTCTCCTGATATTGATCCGGCCGTGGCCGGGTCCACGTGGAAAGCAGGAACAATTGCCTCCTGAGCTTTTTGGTCAGGCTGCGCAGTGGTTGGGGCCTTGTGGGAACAACCCGCTATCGCAAACAGCCAACCCAACAGGCAACAGGGAACGAATGATCTCGACGTCTTCATTGCGGCTGATCCTTTCCCGGCGGCCCGGCGTTCGATGGCATCTCTCCCGTGAGCGACTTCAGGAACTCGACAAGGTCGCTCCGGTCCTGGCCTGATAGTTCTATCCTTGCGACTCGCTCGTCCAGGTGAGGATTCGAGTTCCCCTTGCCCGCGTAGAAATCCACAACATCTTTCAGTGTCTTCAGCTTGCCGTCATGCATGTACGGCGCGGTTAGCGCAACGTCGCGCAAGCTTGGCGTCAGGAATGAACCCCGGTCCTTATCCAGCCCGGTCACACGATAGCGTCCGGGGTCGATCGGCTCTTCATTGTCGCCCACTCCTTCGCCCGTATTGTGAAATTCGCCGTCCGTGAAGAGTGCATATTTGGGACCGATCGTGTGGCAGGAGGCGCAGTTGCCTCGGAGTGGATCCTCGAATGCTGCAAGACCCCGAATCTGCGCGGCAGAGAGCGCCTCTTTTCGTCCTTGATACTTGAATCGGTCGAACGCCGAATCGCCGCTCAGAAGTGTCCGCTCGAAGCTGGCCAAGGCATTCTCGACCCGCTTCATGGTGATCTCGTCGCTGCCAAACGCGCTCCGGAACAGTGCTTTGTACGATGGGTCTCTTCTTAGCTTTTCCACCGCAGCCTCGTGGGCCTGGTTCATCTCCAACGGATCTGTCATGGGCACGCCCACTTGTGCTTCCAAACTGGCCGCCCGGCCATCCCAAAAGAGGAGCGGCAAATAACCTGCATTCAACAGGCTTGGCGCATGACGCAGCCCCGTCGCTCCGCCCACGCCGATCGATCGCTCCCGCGGATCCGCAAATCCGCGTTTTGGATCATGACAGGATGAACAGGAAATCGAATTGTCCTTGGAGAGATTCGCGTCGTAAAACAACCGGCGACCCAGGACAATTGAGCTTGCGGTCGGCGGATTGTCCACGGGAATCGGAACCGGTGGCAATCCAAGAGGAGGCACGATAGCGGCCGCGGGCCCGGTCGGCCTCGCACTGCTCCCTTGATTGCAACCGCAGATAGAAGCAAGCGCCGCCAGCAGAAGACTCCCGCCCACCCGACTCAACCGGCGGCATACCAGCCCGCAAACTGCCATCGCGGGTGAAAGGTTCATCCGATGCCGCCCGCTACCCTCTGATGCCTCACGTTTGCCCACTTTTATACTTTATAGGCTCCTCGGGAGCACAGGGAATGCGCTGTTCCAGTGTGGCCCGCTATCAGTTCCGGGAAGGGTTCAGTGGAACGAATAGAATGTCTGTGGCAGTGCAGGAGAAAACTTCGATGGCAGCGCATAATGGGGATCTTTTCCCTGATGGAGTCGTCGCACCTCGCGTAGTAAGGCATGGCCGCATCAAACAGTCACTTGCCTATTGGTGTTTGAACGCTACGGAGTGGAAATGGGACATCGATCGGGTATGTGCAACGGCAAAAGGATTGGGCTGCGAAAGCGTTGAACTTGTGCCGCCAGAACTCTGGCCTGTCTTGCGTAATTATGATCTCAAGATGGGTTTGGCAGCCAATGGAATGCCAGAACCGATCTTTATGAAGGGATTGAACAACCTGCGCTATCACGACGAAGCGATCACCCGAACGAGGATTGCAATCGACATGGCCGCAGACTTCGGCGTTCCCAATGTAATCGCATTTACCGGCTATAAGTGGCGTGACGCGGAAGATCCTGGGAGTGGCGAGATATTGCCAGCAGAAGGAGCCGCTAACTGTGTAAAGGCGCTGACAGACTTGGGGAGTTACGCGGCGAAAAGGAATGTGACAGTGTGCCTTGAACATCTAAACACCCGTGATGCTTCCCATCCCATGAAAGGGCATCCTGGATATCAAGGCGATAATGTGGATTACTGCGCGGAGATTATCTATCAAGTAAAAACACCGAATGTTAGATTGTTGTTTGATATCTATCATGTGGCGGTCATGCATGGCGATGTGATTCGCCGTCTTCGTCAGTATCGCGACATCATTGGTCATGTTCATACAGCCGGCAATCCCGGGCGCGGTGAGTTAGATGATCACCAGGAAATCAATTACCCAGCGGTGATGCGAGCGTTGCTTGAGATTGGCTATACGGGTTATGTCGGACAAGAATTTATTCCAGTACGTAACCCGTTGGAAGGACTGATGCGTGCAGTTTCGCTGTGTGATGTTGAATAGTGGAATAAGAGAATTGAATGTAGAAGTTATCGGCGACTTCTGTAGAAATCTGTCTGTTGTAGCTGTGTTACAGAAGTCTTTCCCCGGCGCTCCACATACCGATGCGAGACAGCTTAGGCGTCTACCAGCAATTCATACGGAGAATATGAGGCGGTCCGGGTCTGGTATCGATGATGTCCGTCCCAATTACAGCTTCGAAGTTGGACTTGTTCTTGCAGAGAGGTTCATTGGCCAGCGCGGGAACCAGGGCGCCCGAAACGACCAATTCGCTTGCTGCCACGCTCCCGTCGTTGCCTAATCCGGCTTCTATTAGTACCGGAACACCAGTCGTGGCATCATCCATTCTTGCCACAACGGCGTAATCATTTTTCCACGCACCATATGGGACTGAAAGGTCAACAGTCCATGCGGAGTTGTCGGGGTGCTCGGAGTCCACGATCGACGCGATCGGCTCCTTGTTCGCCCCCGATCCCGGCGCATTTGAGATTTGGATGCGATATCTCAAATTCTGCGTCAGCCGAATCGTCCACTTGTTATCAATGGCCCCGATAAGGATGACGGGTTGCCTTCGGAATTCTGTAAGGGAGGTCTGTTCAGCTCCAACCACTCGAAATGGGATGCCCTTCTTTCCCAGTACGGCGGCCATAGAGGTGAGAACTGCAGCATCGTCGAGCGAGATGATCTGCTTGTGAAGCACGAGATCGACGAAGCTTTGTCCATCCGGCGATGATGCTGCATTCGGAAGATGAAGATCGTGCGTGTCAATACAAAGAAGAACGGGTGAATTTGAATGAGTGAAGGGTTCCCAGACCTGGGGTCCTTTGGGGTTAGGTGTCCGGAATCTCCAAACGCCTGGAATCGTGGCCGCGGAGGCCAGCAGAAGAATAAGAGCCCCGAGATAAACCAACGTCCTGCGGTCGGGGAGTTTACCGGGTGCAACGGGTGCACCGCTCGCCGGCTCGTCTCTGAGGTCGAGTTCGAACGCCCGGGGCATTGCGGGAACGGGTATTTGCGATACAGGTATGTCAACTGCGCTGACAACCTGATCCGAAGAATCAATCAGCGCCGCCGGTTCTCCAGCAGACCTGTTCCGCCTTGAAGGCTGAACCTTAAATTCGGGAACGTAGCTTCCCCGAGGAAGTTCGATTTGAATCGGGTGAGCAATTTCAGACTCACGATAATACTGGCCGATTCGCTTGCGCACCTCGTTTGCCGTAACCCGCACAATTGAAGTTTCGCCCGTATCGTAGTCGTTTGCGCGACCGAAAACACTTATTCCAATGGTTCTTTCTTTAAGCTGGCTCGCATTACCGGAGAGCGTCTGCAAAACGACATAGCTCAGAAAACTTTTGCATCGATTACTTTGAGCAAAGAATGGGGCCATCAACATCATTTCAAGCTCAGCCCGGACTGCCGTCTGAATCTCTGCGCTGAAATCGTTGACCTCAGATTTGGGCTGTTCTATCCCCTTAGGACTCAGCACGGAGCACCTACACCTTCGTTTGCCGACCCACTACCGATTCCGGAATCTTAACAGAGAATTGGCCATTCAAGCCCTTAACATACATCATCTCGCTGATTTAACAATCATAGTTTCAATGACTTGTGCGACATTTGGGTCTTAACCCCCACCCTGTAACGGTTCGGAACCTTGCATGCCGTGCAACGGCATCGCTATGGTGGTGCCAATTTATGTGGAAGTAATTTCCCGTTTGAAATCAGGTGCTCAGACGGACGCCCGCTGGCGAACTCCGGTTATGTGCCTACCGACGACGCATTCGGGTGGTACTCCTTCCAGGCACTTGCTTCGGCACTCAAGCCTGGATGCGCAGAGGCCGGCATTGTGGGCGGCCACGACGAAATGATCGAGAAGATGAATTGACCGTCAATGCGGGTTCTGGCGCTATCACAGGGAAAGGGAAAACCTGGACATGATCCGAGATTGTTCTTCGCACAGAATAACCCGGCGCGAATTTGTTGCCCGAGGTTCGCTCGTTCTTGCCGGTGCGGCTGCGCTTCCGAAGTGCTACGCCTTTGGGGATGCCGCCAAGTCTGAGTTCATCGAAGTCGACACCTCGCACGGCCGCATTCGCGGAGCAAAGGGCGACGGCCTGGCGACTTTCAAGGGCATTCCGTACGCCGGACCTGTTTCGGGACTGAATCGTTTCAAGGCTGCGCCTCCCCTTCATTCCTGGACAGGCGTTCGTGACGCTCTCCAACTCGGCGCTCCTTCCTTACAGCCTGGCGGCCAGCGCCACAACGAGCCACCGTCAGACGAGAACTGTCTGTTCCTGAACGTCTGGACCCCTGCAGCCGATGGGCGCAAACGGCCAGTGATGTTCTATAGCCACGGCGGCGGCTTTGTTGTCGGATCGGGTGGTTCGGCATATCAGGATGGCGGCAATCTCGCACGAACCTGGGATGTGGTTGTTGTGGCCACCAACCATCGACTCGGCCTGCTGGGATTTCTCTACCTTGGCGAACTGGGAGGCGAAGCATACGCAACTTCCGGCAACCAGGGCCTTCTGGATATCTGCGACGGGCTGAAATGGGTGCACGCGAACATCGAGGCTTTTGGCGGAGATCCGAACAACGTGATGATCTTTGGCGAGAGCGGCGGCGGCGCCAAAACCTCGTGCCTCTACGCCATGCCCACGGCCGAGCCATTCTTCAATAAAGCCTCGATTGAAAGCGGGCCGGGTATTCGGATGATGCCGCGTGACGCAGCGGCCGAAACCACGATCATGACCCTGAAGCAACTTGGAATTGAAAAGAGCGAGTGGCGCAAACTGCTGGACGTGCCCGCAGACAAACTTGTGAATGCGCAGGTGGAATTGGGCAAGCAGCCGGGGGGGCCACTGACCATGAGCGGCGGGCGAAAGGGCATCGGGGGTGGTGGACGGCCCGGGGGGTTCGGGCCCGTCGTCGATGGCACAATCCTACCGAATCATCCCTTCGATCCGGAGGCGCCGGCCATCTCGAAGAACAAGCCTCTCATCGTCGGCTCAAACCGCGACGAAACCAACTTCTTCTTTATGGAGAGCCATAATACGGATGTCTTCAACCTGACCGACGCGACGCTGAAGGACCGGCTTCAAAAGGAACTTGGCGCCAACGCAGACGTCGTGTTCGATACCTATCGCAAGAGCCGGCCCAATGCTTCGGCGCCTGACCTCTACGTCGCCATTTCCACCGCGCGGATGATTGGCCTTGGCGCAATAACGATCGCCGAGCGCAAATACGCGCAACATGGCGCGCCCGTTTATATGTATATCTTCACCCACGAGTCGGACATGCTTATCCCCGGGACACAGCACAAACTAGGGGCCGCACACGCGCTGGAGATTCCCTACAAGTTCAACATCGTCCGCCCGGCAGGACAGGACCGCAATTCAGAAGCGAACCCTCCCGGTCCGAACATGATGGCCATCTCCGATCCCGACAGCGTGCAGACCGCGCACAACATGAGCGAGATGTGGAGCACCTTCGCCAGAACGGGACGTCCGGGCGCAAAAGGGCAGCCGAACTGGCCTGCCTATACCTTGCAAGAGCGCGCCACCATGGAGATCAATGCGCGGTGCGCAGTGGTTGATGACCCTTACAGCCTGGAGCGGAAGTTATGGGAGACTCTTGAGCCTTGAGAAGTCCACGGCCCCGCTATTTCAGAAGAATCCGGAAGTCCTTTGTGAGTTTGGTTGATCCTCTTGCTGTCGCTATCGTTGGTCTACCATTGCCCGTGGATGTTCAAACGTCTATGGGAAGACTTTTAATCTTGCGTTTCGAAAGGAATCTTGAATGATGAAACGATTGTTTTCACTCGTTGGAACTCTGGCACTAGCCGCCCCCCTTGCGCTGGCGCAAACCTCCACTTGGGTCCCGGACAAGGCGCATAGCGGGGTCGACTTTTCCGTCCTTCACATGGGCCTGTCCAAGGTCCGCGGGCACTTTGGCAATATCGGCGGCACGATCGTTCTCAACGAAACCGATATCGCCAAGTCCATCGTCAACGTAACGATCGACGTCAACACCGTAGACACAGGAGTTGCCGCACGCGACGGTGATCTGAAAGGCGCAAATTTCTTTGATGTCGCGCAGTTTCCTACGGCCACTTTTGTGAGCACCAGTGTTGCAAAGAGCGGTAACGGGCTTGCGGTTTCGGGAAACCTGACCGTGCATGGCATTACCAAACCGGTCGTCCTTCAGGTAGAAGGTCCAACTGGCCCGATTCAGGGTATGGATAAGAAGCCACACTCTGGCTTCTCGGCAACTACGACCATCAGTCGGACGACCTTTGGAATCGCTACGAAGTTTCCAACAGCGGTTGTCGGTGACGAGATCACATTGACTATCGACCTTGATGTGGCGAAACAGTGACCGGCAGTAATTGAAATGCACGGTGGTTCGCTTTCATCACAAGTAAAGGGGTTCAAGCTGGTAGACCACTTCTCAGAAATTCCTGGTCGATTTCCGCCGTTTCGCGGCGAGCGGAGTGCGTCATGCAGAAAGTCATCAAGAGGCAGCCATATTCGGTGCCCGTCCTCATGCGCGCGCTTGATATCTTGGAGTTCCTGCGTGGAAGTGACATCCCTCTCAAACCGGATGAGATCGCAAACGCGACAGGTGTGTCGCGTACCACGACCTACAGGATACTGCATACGTTCGTTCGCCGTGGTTATGTCGCGCAAGGTCCGCGAGGAAAGTTCCGTTTCCTGAGTCTACAGGCGAAAACCGTCATTTCGACTCAAATTGAGAATGGCTAAGGTGTTGGCAGAAGATCCGCAACATGGTTCTCAAACGATCGGCAATCGAGATGCTTCGTAGAGCACTTCGAATGTTGAAACGCCATCGACGGCGCTGCATAGTGGAACCGACGGAGTTATCGCATTGGGATTGGCGCTTGCTGCGCCCGGGTAAATGGAGTGATGTAGACATGAGAGTAAGCCACAAGTGGATGTTGCGAGAAATAATAATAATGCTCGCCATGTCGGTCGGTGCTCTTGGACTCTTCGGTGCGGCCTTCGAAACACCGTTCTCCGCTCAAGAACTGCGCTGCGAATACCTATCGAACCCGCAGGGCATCGACGTTCAGAAGCCGCGGCTGAGTTGGTTGCTCAACCCAGCGGAGAACGTCCGGGGTCAAAATGCTTATCGTGTGTTAGTCGCGAGCAGCCCCGCGATCCTTAAGAAGGAGCAAGGTGATCTGTGGGATTCGGGCCAAGTGGCCTCCGAACAATCGACTTGGATTGAATACCGCGGGAAGAAGCTGAATTCGGGAGAACGGGTCTACTGGAAGGTACGCGTTTGGGGCGATGCCGGCCAGGAATCGCAATGGAGCGAACAGGCCACGTGGTCGATGGGCCTGCTGGAAGCGTCAGGTTGGCATGCAAAATGGATCGGCGAGCAGCGTCCCTCCGGCGCAGCCGAGGGAATGCCGCTGCCGTTTCCTTGGCTGCGGAAGACATTTACGCTGATGCGGAGACCGGGCAGGGCAGTGGTATATGTCAACCCTCTCGGCTACTACGAACTCTATATCAATGGCCGCAAGGTTGATGACCAGGTACTCAGTCCGGCCGTGAGTGATTACTCGAAGCGAAATCTCTACGTCGCTCACGAAGTCGCCGATTATCTGGTCCCGGGACAGAACGTCATTGCGCTCTGGCTTGGCCGCGGTTGGTACGTGAAAGGGAATCCCGGAGTCATTCACGATGGACCGCTGGTTCGAGCGCAACTTGAAATTTCAATGGAGGCCGGGGGGACGACGGAGGTTGTTACCGATGAAACATGGAGGGTCCGCGAGAGTCCACTCAGTCCCCTTGGTCGCGGGACGCCATTCGGAGATTACGGCGGAGAGCGCTATGACTCCCAGTTGGATCTCCCGAACTGGAACGGGGCCGGTCTAGACGATTCAGGCTGGCAGCCAGCGGGGGTCTTCGACCCGCCGCAGGTGGTGTCCTCCGCGCAGATGGTTGAGCCAAATAGAATCATGGAGACGATCAAGGCTGTCGGGATTGAAGCTTATCCTCAGGGCGGCTGGATCATCGATATGGGGAAGGACTTCACCGGCTGGCTAGAGATCAGGTTGCCCGCGATCCCAAAGGGATCTACGGTCAAACTGGAGTACTCCGATCAGTTGGAGCGGGACAAGCCGGCTCCGGTTACACCCGTTGCATGGGGTCCTCCCGCGCCACCTTTTTTTGGAGGCGCTCCGCCGCGTGTCGCCGGGACTGCGGGACAGAACGGTGCCAACCCGCCCGCGAGTGCTGGCGTTCCTCCCGCATTCCGAGGAGGAAATCCGACGGATCTCCCCAACACGGCCAACCAGCGCGATGAAATAGTCGGCAACGGCGAAGAGATCACCTTCCGCTCGCGATTCAACTATCACGGGTTCCGATATGTTCGAATCATCGGGATCGAGACTGCGCCAGCCGTTTCGGACGCGACTGGTTACCTGATTCGTACCTCGTATGACCGCGCCGGCGAGTTCAGTTCATCCAACGAGCTTCTGAACCAGATCTACGAGATGGTCACCCGGACGTATGAATCGCTGACCCTTGGCGGTTACGTGGTTGATTGTCCAACGCGGGAGAGACTAGGCTACGGCGGAGACGCGGGAACTTCATTCGAAACCGGGATGTTCAACTTCGCCGCTGGAGGCCTCTACAATCGCTGGCTTGCCAACTGGCGTGATTCCCAGGATCCCGCGACCGGTTCTCTGCCGCATACGGCCCCGAATTATCAAGATCGGGGCGGCGGCGGCCCGATGTGGGGCGGAATGGTGGTGACATTGCCCTGGCAGATGTACCTGCAATATGGCGACAGAGGCGTGCTGGAAACCAATTATCCGATGATCCAGAAATGGCTTGGCTACCTGGATTCGGAGACAACCGATGACCTTCTGCTTGACCACAAGAGCCATGCAATGCGAATGCAGATGTGGAATTTCCTTGGCGATTGGTTGACACCAAAGGGGAGCTTTGGAGGAGCCAGTGCTGACCCCCGGCCAGCTCAACTCATCAATAGCATTCATTTTGTCTACCAGCTTGAGCTCGCCTCCAGGATCGCCACTGTCCTTGGTAAGGAAAATGACGCGTCGAAGTACAGTGCGCGGGCAGCCGCGGTTTCCAGGGCGATCCATCAGCGGTTCTACAACGCGGGCGAGCACGACTACCTGAATGGCGATTCGGCCCTGCAGGCTTTCCCTCTGCTGACGGGTGTGGTTCCACCGGAATTGCGCGACGACGTGATGAAGAGCCTGGAGAATACGATTCGAGTTCGGAACGAAGGCCATCTCGACACCGGCATGCATGGTACGTATTTCCTGATGAAGTACCTTACGGAAGCGGACCGCAGCGATCTGGTCTACCTGATGACAAATACCAGGGAGTACCCGGGCTGGGGCTACATGCTGGCAAATGGCGCGACTACGAGTTGGGAGGGCTGGACGGGCCAATCGCACATCCATGACACCCTGATCTCTATCGGCGCATGGTTTACTGAGGGCCTGGCGGGAATCAGAAGCGACGGGAAGTCCCCCGGCTTCCAGCACTTCATCGTCAAGCCAGCGGTGGTTGGCGACCTTACCTTTGTGAAAGCCAAGTATCGCTCGATCCATGGTGATATCGTCGGCGACTGGCGGATCGAGAACGGAACGTTTAGATTGAGCGTTACCGTTCCGCCGGGAACGACGGCTACCGTGTTCGTGCCGGGCGACGGGCCCGTGCGGACGAAAGCGCAGCCGTCGTCCGCTGCGGGAAACCGCGCTTTTGAAGTGACACCCGGCACGTATTTGTTCGAGGCAGACCTGCAGGCGAACCGATAACCGCCTCGTCAACGGTTCGAGTTCGCCGGGCCATAGCATGGTTCGCGTCCTGACGCTCGGAAAAGGCGACTGAAGAGAATGTAGAATTCGTGGAGAAGAATGAGCATTAGCTCGACAGTATTCGCGATGATTGTCCTATTAACGGGCTCGGTGACTCTTCACTCGCAGCTCACAGCGCCGCAGGCACCGGAAGCACCAGCTCACCGAGGGTATGGTCCTGCAGGTCCATGTCAGTTCCGTGCTTGTACCGGTGGTCGTTCGCGATGCTCAGGGCCGCGCTGTGGGCAACCTCAAGCAAGAGGATTTCAAGCTCTTCGACCAGGGTAAGCGTCGGGCAATTATCGGATTTACGCTTCAGCAGGCTGAGACGCACCGAGATGAGCAACCTGTTGTTCAGGGTTCCATTTCTGAGTCTTCAAAGACAGCCAACGATTCGGGTGCGCCACCCGTTGCTCAACTGCCGGCTGCGGCAAACAGGTTCATCGTTTTTCTTTTTGACGATCGGCATCTGGGGCCCGCCAATCTTGAGCAAGCGAAGAAGGCCGGCATCCGAATGCTGGAACAGCCGCTCGCGGACGGCGATCGGGCGGTCGTGTTGTCGTTTCTGGGCGTCAACTCTGGAATGACCCACGACCGCGTCCCATTGCAGGCAGCAATCGCGAAGCTGAAACCCCGGCAGATCAACCAGCACGATCATGGGCAATGCCCGGATATTGATTACTACACGGCCGATCAGATCCTCAACAAACACAGCAGGTCGGAATGGGATATAGCCTACGAGCAGGCCGCAAACTGCGCCCACAAGAGCCTGGCAGCGAGCCCGGCGAATGGCACCGGTTACGTGGAGCAAATGGTGAGAACCGCGGCGGAACAGTCGCTGATGGTCGGTGATCAAGATGTGCGCGAAACGCTGACGTATGTTGAAGACGTGATTCGCAGTATGTCCAAGCTACCTGGCCAGAGAACGCTCATCCTGGTGTCGCCGGGTTTCTTTACCGGTACCGACGAAGGAATGAACCTCCACTCGCAAGTCGTCAACGTGGCCGCTGGTTCAAACGTCACCATCAATACGCTGGATGCTGGAGGGCTAGGCGGAGGAAACATCAGCGCGAACCAGAGTACGGCGGGATCGGTGTACGCCAACATAACCGGGCAACCGGGCGGGAATCAACTCGAATCGATGCGCGAAGACCAAGACGTGCTGTCTGAACTCGCCGACGGTACCGGTGGAACGTATTTCCACGAGAGCAATGATCTGGAGGGTGGTCTCAAAACTCTGGCAGCGGGCCCGGAATATCTGTACCTGCTTGAGTTCTCGCTTCAGGACGTTAAACTCAATGGCTCATATCACCCGCTGAAAGTAGAAGTGTCGAGGGGTGGGTTAACACTACAGGCTCGCAAGGGGTATTTTGCTCCGCAACCGCCCAAGAAGAAGTAGGAATGCAACAGATGAAGACAGATAGAAAAACCTCGATACTTCCCGGCGCAGTCTTCATCGTCATTCTGGTTCTTTCTGCCACGCAGTCAGTTTCAGCCCAGGACTCAGGCCGCTTGAGAGAGATTCCATATGCACCAACGCTTCGACCTTTATCCGGCCAGACAACGACATACTTCGCCTTTCCGTTTCAAAAGCTCAAAGAGGTGGTTCCTTCACTGAAGGGACTCAAATATGACGACGGCCAGGAGCGACTTTCTTCGATCCTTGCCGGTGTGGCCCAGACGATTGCAAATGTGTTGCCCAGGTTGCCAAATCTGGTTTCGCGGGAAGATATCTCCGGCTTCCAAGCACCACGAGATCTGTCGGCAGCCGGCGGAGCGGCCAACGCACAGCCATGGAGCCGTGAGTTCCGATACTTGATCTTGTGCCATCAGAATGCGGATGGCAGTACGACGATTGAAGAGTTACGTACCGATGCGAAAGGCAATCCCGCCGACGCGGCAGGTCAGTTCACCGCGCCGCGCGGATTCGGATTCGCTTATCAATGGCTGTTCTTTACCTCCGCCAATCAGTCCGAGTTCCGTTTCCGTTATCTCGGACAGCAGGACAAAGGAGGGCGAAAGACCTTTGTCATAGCGTTTGCCCAGGATCCTCGAAAGGTGACCAGTCCGGCACTCTTCCAGTCGGAAGGCAAAGTGTCTCCTTTCTATTACCAGGGAGTTCTCTGGGTCGATCAATTCACGTTCGATGTAGTGATGCTCCGGACCGACTTGCTGGATGCGCTACCCGATTTACATCTGACGCAGTTAACCACTGAGCTGAGTTTTCGCCTGGTGCATATTCACGATTCTGAGGCCGAGTTCTGGTTGCCGAACGAACTGTCCATTTCCAGTGATCAAGGTGCGGGACCCGCGGAAGAGAGCCATCGTTACTCGGATTACCACCTGTATCATTCCACCGCCAGGATTGTGGCCCCGCCGTCGGATACAAGCTTTCCGAAATGATCGATCGACAAGATAAGATGATGCCATATTCGAACCTGCGGTCATTCTCGATCCGACAATTCTTCCGCGCATGTTCAAGTTGCGGGGGACTGCCAACGATCATTTCGCCCTCGGCTAATTCTGGCGGCAGGGCGACAAGGCTGTCCAATGAGTTCCGAAGCATCTGATATCGATCTGAGAGAGGCGGATTACTGAGATGACTCTGTCGAATGGCCGTTACTGTACAGCCTGCGGCTTCGTTCTAGCCGCAGCTTTTGCAATGCCCCTACTCGCAACGGCCCAGTTTCCCGGGAGACAGCAGCCCGAGCCCAAACACTATCCCTGGTCAGACGCCAGTCTTTCTCCGGATGCTCGCGCGGACCTGGTTATCAAGGAACTAACGCTGGAGGAAAAGATCTCCCTGTTGCACGGGCAGGGGTTTTCTTTCGGTTCTACCGGTCCCACTGAGTCGAATGGCGGAGCAGGCTGGTCGAATTCCATTCCGCGAGTCGGCATCCCCGCCATTCAGATGGCGGACTCGGCTTACGGCGTAACGCGTGGTGCGGCATCCGGGCGCTATTCCACCGCGCTGCCCAACAATTTGGCAGCAGCATCGGCATGGGATCCGCAAGCCGCTTTTGAATATGGCGCCCTGATTGGCAGGGAATTGCGGGCCGAGGGCTACAGCATGTCGCTCGGCGGAGGCGTTAACCTTCCGCGTGAGCCACGCAACGGTCGTACCTTCGAGTATCAGGGCGAAGATCCGCTGCTGGCCGGCACGCTGGTGGGTAACTTTGTCAAGGGCGTGCAGTCCGAGCACATCATTGGCGATTTGAAACACTATGCGATCAATGACCAGGAGAGCGGCCGCAACGCCGTCAACGCCAACATCGACAAACGCTCGATGCGGGAAACCGATTTGCGCGCCTTTGAAATTGCTCTGCAGATTTCCGATTCCGGCGCTTTCATGTGTTCTTACAACCGCGTAAACGGCGACTTTGCCTGCGAAAACACCTACCTGCTCACCGATGTCCTCAGGAAGGACTTCCATTTTCCGGGCTTCGTTGTTTCCGATTGGGGTGGCACGCACTCCACGGCCAAGGCCTCGCATGCAGGTCTGGACCAGGAGCAACCGGGCAAGACGTTCTTCGGCGACGAGTTACAGAAAGCGGTCGAGACCGGGGAAGTCTCGCAAGACGAGATCAACGATCACGTGCATCGCATTCTGCGCACGATTTTTGCCACCGGTCTGTTCGATCACCCGGTGGTGAAACAAGTACCCGATGTGGAGCGCGGTTACGCGCTGGCGCAGAGCCTCGCCGAAAAGAGCATCGTTCTACTCAAAAACAACCGCAACGTGCTTCCCCTCGACGCTGCGAAACTGCATTCTGTCGTGCTGATTGGCGGGCATGCCGACGTGGGCGTACTCACCGGGGGCGGCTCGGCGCAGGTCGATGCACCAGGAGGCTCCGCGGTTCCTCCGCCACCACCTCAGCCAGGCGCGAATCCCATGGCGAACTTTTTCAGGCGCCAGGTCTGGTTGCCGAGCTCACCGCTGCGCGCGCTGACGGCCAAACTGCCTTCCAGCGATGTCGCCTACTGTTCCGGCGATGACCTTTCGGCTGCTGCGTCCGCCGCCAAAGGAGCCGACGTCGCAATCGTATTCGCGTATCAGCCAGAGTCGGAAGGCATGGACCTGAAGTCGCTCGATCTCGGCGAAGACCAGGATAAGCTTATCGAGACGGTGGCTGCGGCCAATGCAAAAACGATTGTTGTGCTCGAGACGGGCAGTCCGGCCACCATGCCCTGGATCGATCATGTCGCCTCGGTCGTAGAGGTCTGGTATCCCGGAATCCGTGGCGCGGAGGCCCTCGCCAATCTGCTGACCGGAGCGGTGAATCCTACAGGCAAACTGGCAATTACTTTCCCGAAGAGCGACGCCGACCTGCCCCATCCCACGCTGGTGTTGCCGCCGCCTGCTTCTCAACCCAGCCGTCCGGCGCCGGGCGCAGACATTTCCAGCTTCATGGCGACGATGGCCAAGGGACTTCCGCCCTTCGAGACCTATTACGACGAAAAGCTGAAGGTTGGCTATAAGTGGTACGACGCGGAGAAGAAGCCCGTGTTGTTCCCCTTCGGCTTCGGCCTCTCCTACACCACCTACACTTACTCCGGCCTGACCGTAAAGAGCGGGGAAACTGTCGAGGTTTCGTTCACGGTTCGCAACACCGGCAAACGCGCCGGAACCGAGATCGCCCAGGTTTATGCTTCCCTTCCCGATGCGGCAGGCGAGCCACCCAAGAGGCTCATTGGCTGGGCACGCGTAGAGCTGGCTCCGGGCGAATCAAAGCAGGTTTCTATTCCTGTGAGCCGCGATCGTCTGACCGTATACGATGAAGCGTCCGATGGTTGGAAGCTGGTTCCCGGCTACTACGCAGTGATGGCTGGGGGCTCTTCACAAGATCTTCCACTGCATCAGCAGATAAATCTGCCTTGATTTGGAGATTCGCAATGGCGCGCTGGCAGTACTTACGGTCTCCATCAATGCGATCGACAGTCGTGACTCTGGATGGCATGTAGCGCAGCTTTCAGTACTCAGCGCGGGTAGGAGCACCACGATCTCAGGAAAGGATAATGACATATGCCGGCTTATGAAGGATGCTGGACTACGGTTCGAGTCGAGGTTGACGACGGCATCGGCTGGGTGACTCTGAATCGGCCTGAAAAGCGCAATGCGATGAGCCCAACCATGAATCGCGAGATGCGGGATGTGCTCGAGACGCTCGAACTCGATGAGGCAGTCAAGGTGCTCGTGCTTACCGGCGCCGGCGAGTCATGGACTGCGGGTATGGACCTCAAGGAATACTTCCGCGAAGTGGACCAGGCTCCTGAGATCGTTCAGGAGAAGATTCGTCGCGATGCATCGACATGGCAATGGAAACTGCTCCGCATGTATGCGAAACCGACGATTGCGATGGTAAACGGATGGTGCTTCGGCGGAGGGTTTTCTCCGCTGGTCGCATGCGACTTGGCCATTGCGTCGGAGAGCGCCGTTTTTGGACTGTCGGAAATCAACTGGGGCATTCCGCCAGGGAACCTGGTAAGCAAGGCGCTCGCCGACACGGTAGGACAGCGAAAGGCGCTCGAATACATCATGACGGGCGAGACTTTTACGGGGAAGCAGGCGGCAGAGATGGGGCTCGTCAATCGGGCGGTCCCTCTTGAGAAACTGCGAGAAGAGACGATTGCACTGGCACGTGTTCTTGCCTCAAAAAATCCTGTCGTGCTGCGCGCCGCCAAGCATGGTTTCAAACGCTGCCGTGAACTTACGTGGGAGCAGAGCGAAGACTATCTCTACGCCAAACTCGATCAGGCGCAACTCCGCGATCCCGAACATGGACGGGAGAAGGGATTGAAGCAGTTCCTGGACGAGAAGAGCATCAAGCCGGGTCTTGAGAGTTATCGCCGGTGACGGCCTTCCAGGAGACGGGTGTGATCGACCGCGCAAGCAAGAAGACGACTCCGGATGCGCTTGGCCGACTGCTGAAGCCACGTTCTGTGGCTCTGGTGGGCGCATCAGCCACACCGGGATCTCTGGGAGAAAGCGTACTTATCAACCTGGAGAATGCACGATACACGGGCGATCTCTTCCTCATTAATCCGAAGCGGTCGGAGATCCGCGGGCGGGCATGCCTGGCGTCGATCGAGGATCTTCCGCACGACATCGATTGCGCGGTGCTTGCGATTCCAGGGCCTGCTGTGGTGGATGCCGCTCGTGCATGCGCGCGCAAGCGCGTTGGCAGTCTCATTGTGTTTGCGGCCGGTTTTGCTGAGAGCGGTGAGGAGGGCAAAGCGGCGCAACAGGAATTGGCTCGCATTGCGTGTGATCACGGAA
The DNA here is from genome assembly GCA_963798315.1 of uncultured Acidobacteriota bacterium. Taxonomy (GTDB): domain Bacteria; phylum Acidobacteriota; class Terriglobia; order Terriglobales; family Acidobacteriaceae; genus Telmatobacter. The sequence goes on from CAWCTA010000011.1 coordinate 38,326, forward strand.
TCGTCGTGGAGGGGCCAAACTGCCTTGGGATGGTGAATTACCGCGATGGCATTCCCCTCACGTTCGTGGTTACTCCTCCCCAGGAACCGACCGCACTCGCGGGCGCGGCCATCATTTCGCAGAGTGGGGCGCTTGCGGCGGTTCTAGCAGTGAACGTGCGTCATCACAGAATACCGCTTACATACTCGATCACGACGGGCAACGAGGCCGCAATTGGAGTCGAAGATTTCGTTGAACACCTGATGGGTGACGCAGACACACGCGTTCTGGCGCTGGTGGTCGAACAATTTCGTTATCCCGGGCGCTTTCTGCAATGTGCGCGACGGGCTCGGGACGCCGGGAAGTTCATCGTATTGCTTCATCCCGGCAGCAGCAGCGCGGCCCGCGTCTCGGCCGCCACACATACCGGGGCAATGGTGGGTAATTACGACGTTATGCGGACCCTCGTCCGTCATGCGGGAGTGATTCACGTCGAGAGTTTGGAAGAACTGGTGGACGTGACACAGATACTCGTTCGGTCGACGGAACTGCCACGCGCGGGTGCGGCCGTGTTCACAGAGTCGGGTGCATTCAAAGCATTGACGCTGGATCTTTGCGAGCGCATAGGGCTTGAACTACCCGGGCTGTCAGTGGAAGCCGAGCAGACGCTCAGGGCGGCGCTTCCGCCCTTCATTCCGCCCTCGAATCCGCTCGACCTCACGGCGCAAGGGTTGGTTGATCCGAGTCTCTACCGGCGCACCCTGCCCGCGGTCCTTGAGGACGATGGGTTTGGAAGCGTGGTGCTCGGCATCATTCTGACCGACCCGACGACGACAGCCCTGAAACTGCCGCCTATTCTCGATGCGCTACGAGCGCTGAGGCCGAAGAAGCCGGTGATCTTCGCGGCCCTGGATGAGGGAGCGCCTTTTGACTCGCAGGACATTGAAGAGCTTCGGCGGCTCGGAGTCGCTTGTTTTCCGTCGGCGGAGCGGGCACTGCGCGCACTGGGGCATGTGACGGCGCATGGTTCGCCTACGAGCGGCGGCCATCCCAGCGAGTTGAATGCCGGACACGCGAACCGATTGGAGCCCGGGCTTCTCCCGGAGTACAAAAGCAAGTTGCTGCTAAAGGAACTGGGCATTGCGGTCCCAGCGGGCCGGCTGGCTCGAAGTTTTGAAGAGGCGACAGATATTGCGGGAGAATTGGGCTTCCCGCTGGCGCTTAAGGCGCAGGCCGCGGAACTACCCCACAAGAGCGATGCCGGTGGCGTTGTGCTTGACATTGATTCCGAAAGGGCTCTCCTCGAAGGTTGGACGACCCTGCATCGCAATCTGCGGGCTCATCGCGCGGAACTGGTTCTCGATGGGGTGCTTGTAGAGCGCATGGGGCGCAAAGGAGTTGAGCTGATCGTCGGCGCACAAAATGATCCTGAGTGGGGGCCTGTTCTGCTAGTCGGCTTTGGCGGTCTGCTGGCGGAGGCGATTCATGACGTACGCCTTCTGCCGCCTGATCTGTCGTGCCGTCAGATCGAGGAAGAACTATACAATTTGCGTTGCGGCGCGCTCCTGCGTGGTTTCCGAGGCTCACAGGCGCTCGATGTCAGTGCCGTCGCGCGGATCATTTCTGCCCTTAGTCGGTTGATCCGGTCGACTCCTGAGATCGAGGCGATCGACATCAACCCACTCGTGGTTTACCCGCAGGGGCAAGGCGCGATTGCGCTTGATGCGTTGATAGCGGTCGCGGCGAAGTGAAACGGCTCGCGATTAAAGGAACGGTGCAGATATGAATGAAGTGGCGTTACTTATCGATGGTCAGGCGCTGCCCGCGCAAAACGGGCGCTCGTTTCAGCGCATCGACCCGGTGAAGCGGTCCCCGGCAACGCGGGCGGCGGCGGCGGACGGCGCCGATGTTGCTGCTGCGGTGCATTTCGCAGCAGCGGCTTTTCCAGCTTGGGCGGCGACGGGGCCCGGACGCCGCCGCGAACTTCTGCTTCGTGCTGCGGACGCATTACTCGCCCACCAGGCAGAGTTCGTAAAGTGCATGATCGAGGAGACCGGCGCAACCGAGGGCTGGGCGGCTTTCAACGTGATTGTGGGAGCATCACTGCTGCGAGAAGCTGCGTCGATGACCACACAGATATCGGGCGAGATCATTCCGACAGACGTTCCGGACAATCTGGCCATGGCGATCCGACAACCGTTGGGTGTTTGCGTCGGGATGGCGCCGTGGAATGCGCCCGTGATTCTCGGCGTTCGCGCGATGGCCGTGCCGCTGGCGTGCGGCAATACGGTGGTGTTCAAAGCGTCCGAGGCGTGCCCGGCTGTGCATCGCCTGATTGGCACAGCATTGCAAGAGGCTGGCTTTCCGAACGGCGTAATCAACGTGATCACGAATGCGCCGGAGAACGCCGCCGAAGTTGTCGGCGCGTTGATCGATCACCCTTCGGTGAAGCACGTGAACTTTACCGGCTCCACTAGAGTAGGCCGAATTGTAGCGGAGAGGGCAGCACGCCACCTGAAACCCGTCCTTCTGGAACTGGGCGGCAAAGCCCCGATGATTGTTCTCGATGATGCCAATCTGAATGCAGCAGTCGATGCAGCTGCGTTTGGGGCCTTTCTGAACCAGGGGCAAATCTGCATGTCGACCGAAAGGATTGTTATCGACAACAAGATCGCTGACGAATTCGTGAAGCGACTCTCGACGAAAGCGGCGTCGTTACCGCTTCGCGATCCGGCGCTTGGTCCGACCGTGCTGGGATCGGTCGTGGATGAGCGCTCGGCTTTACGCGTAAACGAGCTGATTGCGGATGCAGTGCGTAAAGGAGCGTGCGTTGCGGCCGGCGGTAAGAGTACAGGCACGCTCATGGAGGCGACAGTCATTGATCATGTCACGCCGGAAATGCGCCTTTATGCGGAGGAATCGTTTGGTCCGGTCGTCACCGTCATTCGTGTCGATGGAGACGATGAAGCGCTCCGGGTCGCAAACGATACGGAGTTTGGGTTGTCGGCGTGCGTCTTCAGCGAAGACTTCACGCGGGCATGGAACCTGGCTCGAAGGGTTGAAAGCGGAATCTGCCATATCAACGGTCCCACCGTTCATGATGAACCACAGATGCCTTTCGGAGGAGTGAAAGCTTCTGGCTACGGTCGATTTGGCGGAAAGGCCGCCGTGGAAGAGTTCACGGTATTGCGCTGGATCACCGTGCAAACAGGTGCGCGCCACTATCCGTTTTGAGGCGGAGGTGTCCCGCGCTTCCATAGTGTTTTGGGAGATTTCCGATGAAAGCAAATCAGGTCGAGATCGTGACCAGGCTGCTTTCAGGCTTGGCTCTGATTCCTATTTTCTGGCAGCCTCAGGTCTGCTCACAAACCGCGCCATCGCCGGAAAGCCAGTCTTCTCCGAGTCAGCAGCAGACGGTCGACAAAGCGCGCCCCGCCGAGACGCCATTTCTTCTCAAAATGAACGCGCGTTTGGGCTGGATACGGAATGGAATCGCATCCAGTTTGACAATGTCCCGATGGCGCAATAACTGGATCGAATCCAGGGGAAGGGAGATCTCACCCCGATGAGAGTTTTGGTCGCAATCCTCGCGCGACTCGTTGTCCCCGGGGCGGTCTTTTGCACTTCAGCAGTGTTTGCCGCGCAGACACCGCAACTTTTTTCTGTTGACGCCAGCGATACACGCCCGGCGGCTCTCCCTTCCAGCTATCACGGCGGAACTTCGACTTCACCGGGAGGACGAACGATTGGTCTAAACAGTGCCTATCTCACGATGGACGGAAAACCCTGGCTTCCCGTGATGGGAGAGTTTCACTACAGCCGTTATCCAGACAGCGACTGGGAAGATGAGATTCTCAAGATGAAATCCGCTGGGGTTCAGATCGTCAGCGCCTACGTGATCTGGATCCATCACGAAGAAGTTGAAGGTCACTTCGATTGGTCGGGCGAGCGCGACTTGCGACGTTTCATCCAGCTTTGCGAAAAACACGGGATGTATGTCGTTGTCCGGATCGGCCCGTGGGCACACGGCGAGGTTCGTAATGGCGGGTTTCCCGATTGGCTGCTCACCAAAGGCCCTACTCGCCGCAATGACCCGGTTTACATGAGCTATGTGGCGAAGTTCTACCGCCAGATCGGGGAACAACTTCAAGGGTTGCTTTGGAAAGATGGCGGCCCTGTTATCGCCGTTCAACTTGAGAACGAATACGCAGGGCGCGAGCCTGGCGAGGGCGACGAGTACATCCTGGCGCTGAAGAAGCTAGCAATCATGAGCGGCCTCGATGTTCCTCTCTATACGGTGACCGGCTGGGACAATGCTGTTGTTCCGAAGGGAGAGGTGATTCCGGTTTTTGGCGGATATCCCGACGCGCCCTGGGACGCGTCACTCGAGAAACTGCCTCCCAGCGAGGTTTTTGCCTTCCGGTTCGGCAGCCGCGTTTCCGGCAACATGGGGATGATGGGTGACAAAACCGCGCTGGCCAGGGCCGGTTCGAAGACGCCCGACACGCCATTCATGACCGCCGAAATGGGAGGAGGGGTGCAAGACACATATCATCGCCGGCCGGTTATTCAGGCCGGCGATGTTGCCGCTATGGTTCCGGTGATGCTCGGTTCCGGCGTCAACCTTTATGGAAGCTATATGTTCCAGGGCGGTGAGAACCCCGAAGGGAAACTGACAACACTCCAGGAATCTCAAGCCACGGGCTATCCCAATGACCTGCCGATCAAGAGCTACGATTTTCAGGCGCCGCTGGGCGAATTCGGTCAGGAACGAGAAGTGTTCAGGAAGTTAAAGGTGTTTCAGTATTTTCTCGGCGACTTTGGCACGGACCTGGCCCCGATGCCGGCGCATGCACCTGATTTGCTGCCGTCCGGTCCGTCGGATATGACGATTCCACGATTGGCAGTTCGCAACGCGGGCGACTTCGGCTTCGTTTTTATGAATAATTACGTGCGGGGAACCGCGATGCCAGAGCGGAGGGAGTTTCAGCTTTCCATTCGGCTTCCGGGCTCCATCTTGCGTGTCCCAAGTTCGCCGGTCGACATACCGTCGGGCGCCTATTTCATTTGGCCGTTCAACTTGGGCATGGGTGAATTCAAACTCCGATACAGCACCGCGCAACTGTTTACAAAGCTTAAGCGTGGGAACGACACGACCTGGTTCTTCGTGGCGATTCCCGGTATCCGGCCGGAGTTCTCTTTTGCGGAAGATCTGCGTCAGAAATTCACGATAAAGGGGGGAGCGGCTCGACGTGAGGCGGGGTGTATCCTCATCACCGATGTGGGCACAGGTTTTGACCACGAACTGACATTGTCGGGCCCACGGGCAGGAACCCTGCGCATCGTGCTTCTTACACAAGAAGAAGCCGAGAACACATGGAAAGCGAGGCTGGGTGACGATCAATTTTTGATCTACAGCCCGCAACAATTCTTCGCGTCTGACCATGGTTTTGTCTTGCGCTCGGAAGGCGATGCACGCGCAACGTTTCGCATTTTCCCGACTACCGACATCGTGCTCGACGCAAATCCGGCGACCTTGAACAAGAGCACGGGTGGTAAAGGCGGGTCGTATGGTGTTTCCGTTCCTGAAAAGCGCTTCAATCTCCGCTTGGAACCTATCCGGCCTGCCGGTGAAGCACCGGAACCCCAATTGGGCCCGCGGCCCTCATGGCGGCCGCGAGGCGTGGCTCTTGCTCCGCCGGATTCGGCATTCCTGCAGACTGCCTCGTGGCGCCTGACCGTGCCCTCAGCACTACCTGCGAGCGTGAGCGAGCTTTATCTCCGCGTTGAATACATTGGGGACATTGCGCGAGTCTCAACCGGCGGCCGTTTACTTGACGATGACTTTTTTAATGGATTGCCGTGGTATGTCGGACTGAAAAGATTTGCCGGCGCAACCAGGCTGGGCCCATTGCAACTGGACATTCTGCCTCTACGGGCCGACGCACCAGTCTTTTTTGAGGACAGCTTGCGACCTGCCATTCCGGAGCGAGGGCAGGCTGTGGAGTTGAAGAATGTGAACTTGATTCCTGAGTACCAGTTTGTCGTGCACGCAAAGAAGGGGCATTCAGAGTGACCATTTGACCACGGCGGACACTGTTCAGACTAAAGCCTTCAACTCCCCGCAGATAGTTGGAATCAATTCGGCGACCGTGGGGTGAATGTGGACAGAATGCGCCAGCAGAGAGACAGGCTGGCGCGCATACATCGCGGTCAGGATACAGTGAATCGCCTCGTCCGCGCCGGTTCCGAAAACCGTTGCCCCCAGAATGTGGCGCGACTCTTGATCGACAAATATCTTCATGAACCCGAAGGTCTCTCCCTTTTCAATGGCACGGCCCACCCGGGTCATGGGGCGCATTCCAATCAGAACAGGCTTGCCGGTCTTCCGGATTTCCGCTTCGGACATGCCTACGTGCGCCAGGGGCGGATCGATGTAGAGAGCGTGGGCAGGAATGCGGTCGCTCACCCGGCGGGAGGCGCCTTCGAGCAGATTGTCCGCGGCGATCTCGTAGTCGTTATACGAGGTATGAGTGAATGCCCCGCGACCATTGCAGTCTCCGAGCGCGAAGACTCCAGGCACGCTTGTTTGCAATTGATCATCAACACGGATATATCCGCCGTGGTCCATTGCAATCCCGGCCGCGGCAACATTCAGGTCGTCAGTATTTGGAACTCGCCCTACCGCCAGCAACGCATGCGATCCGGGGACGCGCGGGGCGCCCTCATCACATTCCAGTCCCACAGCAACACCGGTCTCACCGTGTTCAAGATGAATGCAATTCGCGTTGGTCCGAACCTGAATGCCTTCTGCAGCGAAGATTTCGTGAATTACGCCTGAAGCATCGACATCCTCGTGCACGGCGAGGCGGGGGTTCTTGTCGATAACCGTAACTTCTGCGCCGAACCTGCGAAACATCTGCGCGAACTCGAGGCCCACATATCCGCCTCCAACGACGACCAGGTGAGATGGCACGGCTTCGAGATCGAGGATGGTGGTGCTGGTCAAGAAGGCGACCGAATCCACTCCGGCCATATCGGGAACTAACGGGCGCGCGCCCACGTTGAGAAAGATATGCGGCGCTTCAATCAAATCATCCCCGACACGCAGCACATGGGACGACTCGAACACCGCTGTTCCGGTCAGGACAGTGCAATTCGCCGTGCCGCGGAGCCACTTTTCGACCCCGGTTCGGGACTTCAGAACGATCCCGTCCTTGCGGGCTTTAACGGCTCGCATGTCAACCGTCACCACGCCTGTCGTAACGCCGAAGTCGTGGCCGCGGCGTGCCAGATGGGCGGTGTGCGCGCTGGCGACCATGGCTTTGGTCGGCGTACACCCGGTATTGACGCAGGTGCCGCCAAAGAGCTTCCGCTCAACCAGAGCAACTTTCCTTCCCGCGCCCGCAAGCCGTACAGCCAGAGAAGGCCCGGCCTGGCCGGCGCCAACGATGATTGCGTCATAGGTCTTCTTCATCGCACCCTCAACAAAAAGATGATTGCCAGACCGATTGCGATGACATCTTCCAGCAGGGCGGCGGGAAGATCGCGGCCGAATGCAGCCGCCAGTTTGGCACGCATTACTGCGCCACCGAGCGTTCCCAATACCGCTCCGATGCCGCCGAGGAATAGCCCAAGCAACAGAGACCCTCCCGCGGCCCCAATTGTCGCGCCAGTCAGGGCTCCGCTAAGGATTCGGGCGATGAATTGCGGCGGTGTCTTCCGGCTTGGCGTTTTCGGCAACTTGTCATTGACGATTTCGAAGAGGGCCAGCGCGATGAGGACGATCGGGGTGTATTTGTAGCCCATGAAGGCGAGCGGGGAATTCGCTACCGCCAGGGATCCGCTTCGCGCGAACCAACTGGCAACCGCCAGGGGCGTAAAGGTTCGCAATCCTGAAAGTAGCCCAACCAGAAAAGCACATAGAAGCAGCATCCTTCCTCCTTCGAGTACAAATTCCAATTCGACCCGGAATTGGGCATTGGCTTTAGGTTTTCCGGAATGTCATCGCTTTTGTTGGCCTTCGACGTGAGGGAAATTGGCCGTTTCACTCCGCATGATCCAGACCGCCCCGCAGAGAAGAGTCAGTATATCCGCCGCGGTCAAATGCCCGGCAAACGAAATGTTGCCGCGGGCGAAAGAACAGAAGGCGGGCTCGGCCCGAGGCGATGCGGGGGACACGTTCCTGGATCTAGGCGCGGCGGACGACCATTCCCCTCGCCACCTCCAGCGGCGATGAGCGACAATCCCTGAGGGGCAGATGCGCCTGCTTTCTCCGGAAACTGGCGCCTGAAGCCGATCACCCCGCGGAACGCCAGCAGGCGTGTCAGAGGAACAGGCATGAGCCAAGAGCAATCCATTGAACAACGTATCGGGATTTCAGACAACATCCTTGAAGCCATCGGTCGCACCCCGCTGGTGAGGCTTCATCGTTCGGCGGAGCAACTGGCCCCCGCGATCTGCGTCAAAGTGGAATCGCTCAACCCGGGAGGAAGCACAAAGGACCGCGTTGCTTTGAGCATGATTCGAGCCGCGGAGCAGAGCGGAGCCCTGGGGCCTGGCGGCACAGTGATTGAGGCGACCGCCGGCAACACCGGACTTGGTCTCGCTCTCGTCAGCGCAGTGCGCGGCTATCGTTGCATCTTCGTATTGCCGGACAAAATGAGCGACGACAAGGTCCGCCTGCTGCGGGCGTATGGAGCCGAGGTCGTGATCACGCCGACCAATGTGCCTCCCGACTCGCCCGAGAGCTACAACGGGGTAGCCAATCGGCTGGCGCGCGAGATCCGGGGAGCGTGGCGGGCGGGGCAGTTCACCAATCTGGAGAATCCCCAGGCGCACTATTTGCAAACCGGCCCCGAGATCTGGGAGCAGACCGCCGGCAAGGTCACGGCCTTCGTCGCCGCAGCCGGGACCGGTGGGACCATCAGCGGTGCAGGGCAATACCTGAAGGAACAGAATCCGGACATTCGCGTGATTGGCGCAGACATCGAAGGCTCCATCCTGAGCGGTGGAGCGCCCGGATCGTGGAAAGTCGAAGGGATCGGAGAAGACTTTGTCCCCAGCACGCTGAACGCCCAGGTTGTGGATGAATGGATTCGAATCAGCGACGCAGAGTCGTTCATTACCGCCCGCCGCATCGCGCGCCAGGACGGCATTCTTCTTGGGGGGTCGAGCGGAACTTCGCTGGCCGCGGCATTTCAATATGCTCAACGATGCAAGCCCGAAGACATGATTGTGGTTCTCTGCGCGGATACCGGCCGGAATTATCTCAGCAAGATGTACGACGACACCTGGATGGCGCAAAACGGGTTTCTTGAAGTTGCACCCGAACGAACCACAGCTGGAGATCTGTTGCAGGCTCTGGGACGGGAAGGGAAGCTCGCCTGTCTTCTTCCGGATGACTCGCTTCAGCATGCTGCGGACACATTCCATGAGCGGGGAATTTCGCAAATGCCGGTGATCGAGAATGGCAAAATCATCGGCGCCGTGCAGGAGATCACGATCGTTCACGCCCTCCACGGAGGAATCGATGCGCGCAATGCCGATGTTCGGCAGGTGATGGCGCGTCCGATGCCCGAGGTTGAGGTTTCAGTTCTTGTTCAGGAGATCTACCGTCTTCTGCTGGCCGGCAATCAGGCAGTGGTGGTTAAAAAGGAGGGCCGCCTGGCGGGCCTGATCACCCGCTCCGACCTGATGGAGTATTACGAGAGCTCAGCGCGTTGATCGAAGCGAAATTCCAACGATAGATATCTGGGCCAGACTTTTTGCAGTCCATTGGCTCTCACAATCTGGATGGGTCTCTGGCGCACAACCAATCTATCCAAACCCGCCTGTCCGCTGAGGAAGAACCATGAAGATTCCCTGTAACGCCGTAGTGTTCGCGGCGATGATTGCGCTTTTCTGCTCATTTTCCTCTTCCATTGCTGGCCAGGACGTACCGCAACCCGGTTCCCGCACCATAATGGACGCGCACAACTGCTATCCCTATTTCGAGTGGTGGGGCGATCGGATCGATCGTGCGCTTTCGGCGGGGACTCCGCTGGCTATTGAGCAAGATCTGGGCTGGTATACCGATCCGGCGACGGGCAAGAGTTGGTCAGTTGTCACGCACGGCGACCCAATCACCGGGGAAGAACCAACTATGGAGCAGTACTTCTTTGCACGTGTCCGCCCCATTGTGGAACAGGCGTTGAACGCAGGGAACAAAGGAGACTGGCCGCTCATTACGCTCAACCTCGATTTCAAAGACAATAAGCCGGAACACCTTGCCGCGGTGCTTGCCATGCTCCGCAAATACCAGCCCTGGTTGACCTCAGCAGCGAAGTCGTCGCGCATCGAGCAGGTGCAAACTCTCGATGTTAAGCCAATCCTCGTGCTTACTGGACAAGCGGACGCCCAACAGATCGTCTTTTATGACCAGTTGCGCGAGGGAGAACGCGTGGTTGCCTTTGGCGCAATTCATACCGAGGACAAGGATCCGCAAGCCGCGCCCCAGACTCTTGACTCAGAAAGAGCCAACAACTACCGCCGCTGGTGGAACAATCCTTGGACGGTCGTGGAAGCTGAAGGACAGCCCCATGCGGGTGAGTGGACCCCGGAAAAGATGAATCGTCTGCGGGCTTTGGTCGAGCGCGCTCATGCCAACGGTCTATGGATCCGTTTCTACACGCTTGACGGCGCGACCGCGCAAGAACTCAGTTGCCATGGATGGTTTCGCGGTTACAACTTCGGTTCACTCGATGCCGCTCGCATTCGCTGGAGGGCTGCGATCGCTGCCCACGTTGACTACCTTGCCGCCGATCAATACGAACTCTTGGGCGACGAGATTCGCCACTCCGCTACGAGCGAGATGCACCATCGTCAATGAACCGGAAGTTGATTGATCTCACACCGATGATCGCAAAAGGGCTCGCCTGTTGGCGCTCCGCGACGATTCCTCATCTGAAATGGTTTCATCTAACTTATGTGTTTTCAATGGCGAGGATTCCTGCCCAAATGGGTCATTGTCGCGTCTAATGCATTGTGACAAAGTAGAATTGCGCGCGGGAGGTCTGGGAGTTGTTGGTCCCGATTCGGTGGATAGTTTGCTTGGTGAGTGCAGCCGTATGGTGCCTCCAGTTGCATGCGCAGGTAACGGCTGCGGCGGGCATTGCGCCGGTGCATGTTACAGAAAACATACAGGCGATCCCTCGGGTCCCCGGCGTCAGTACCTTGCTCGATGGATTTAACGCGGGAGCTACCTATTCGGGTGTTCACAGCTCCTCAGTTGGCTGGTATTCCGTCGTGACGCCGGCCATCAGCTACACGTTTTCCGAGCGTTTCTCGGCCGATGCAAGCACCTCGATCTACATCAATCGCCTGATCGAGAATACGGATCCTGCAACCAAGGCCACCCAGCCCCTGGTAACGGACGGTGCCGATCCCGGTGATACCTTGATTGGCTTTCATGCCTCGTTTTACCCAGGATCGTTAACGGACATCATCACCGGGTCGCTGACCGCTCCCACAGGTGATCGTTCTAAAGGCCTGGGCGCCGGGCAAGTCACCTACGACTTCAACAACCATACAGAGCGGTATTACAACAGGCTTGGATTCCTGGTCGATCTGGGCATCGGCAATTCTTCGGGACTGTTCAACGACCTGGTCGTTCAGGACTACACGTCGGTGGGTACCCTCGCTCATTTCCAGGCTGGTGCCGTGGTCTGGCTTCCGCGACGCACATACATTGAGGCGGTCGCCTATGAGCAGCTGCCCCTGGGTAGTCAGACGGTGTACCGCGCCGTCCAACGCGGCGAGGATGTGCGGGCCAACGATGACGGCGGCGGAACCAATCCGAATCCGCCGCCCCCCGTCGCCGTTACCGTTTCCACGGCCAGCGAGGATAATGGCTTTACCGCATTCGTCGGCGTTCCATTAGTCGACCACATCACTCTCTCGGGCTATTACAACCGAAGTCTGCGTCAACGCCTCGATACGGTGTCAGTTGGCGTTACCTTTGTCCTGCGCAGCAAGCCCAGCAAGAGGTCGATGTCCATGATCGACCGGGCCTTGAGGGAAGCTGAGGGAAGCGGCCACTAGCACGATGTGTGCGCGAGCGAAACATCTACGGGACGTTCTCTAATTTCGTAATTTGAGTTGGGTCCATCTCCTGGCGAATCTGCAACAGCATCGACGAAGTGGTTTTCTGCAACGAACCGCGCGCCTCATTTACAGCATCGATAGCGGCGAAAACCTTGGCCTTGTCCGCCTGGGGATCCTTGTTGACCGCGGTTAGATTCGCCTGCGCCTTCAGAAATGCCTTATAGCTATCGAGAATGGCCGGCTTGCTGGCGTCGAAGATGGTATCCATTCTCCTTTGTTGTTCGTGGCGTAATCCAATCGCCTGGACAACGGTTTTGTCATCCCACCAGCGGCCGGCAGGTCCAAATTGAAGCGCATTGTGCGGCTGGCCGCTGACCTTGTCATGGCCCGGCCTGGGATGGTGAAGCGCTCTTGGCGCACTGGGGCCCCCAGGGCCGGCCGGGTTGCCGATACCGCCCGGACCCCCGGGACCGCCGCCGGGACCGCCCGGATGATCTCGATCGCCGCCGCCCTCGCCTCCCTGGGCGAGCGACCGGGCGCAAGGCACAAGAGCAAGGCAGATACAGCAAAGCAAGATCCGGAGAGTTTTCGTGCTCGTACTCATCTGGTCCTCATTTATGGGGTGTCTTCATATGCGAACGTCGTGTTTGAAGTAATTTGTACTCGTCAATCGGTGATTCTTCGTCCGGGCTGATCGCCGCGTTAACCGCTTGAAGGAGTTGATTGTCCTGGGCGATCTGGGCCTCGGTATCTGATGGTTGTGATACGTTCGCAGTGGCCTGAAGCGGCGGCGCAAGAGGGCCGTGGTGGTGCCAGACGGCGATCGCCATCCCGGCCAGGGCCGCGGCGGTCGCGGCCCAACTCACGAAGGCAAGTCGCGTGCGGTGGACCGTTTTACGCGCAGTTGGTCTCAACAGGACAGGTTGGCTTTCGGTCCACGCCATTGACGCCGAGTTGAACAACGCTACGTCGGACCGGAATGCATTCACGCGACCCCGACAATCCTGGCACGCGGCCAAGTGGATTTCGGACTCTGGTGAAGCCAGGCCAATCAGTACGTCATCGAAAGCTTCCTCGGATAGGTGAGTTGAACGTACGGGCGTCATATCGTCGCTCCAAGTTTACTGCGAACGGCTTTAAGAGCGCGGTGGAGGTGGGTCCTCACCGTGTTGACTCCGATTCCCAGTATTCCACTGATTTCATCGACCGACATTTCCTCAGAAAACTTCATTAAAAAGATCGTTCGCTGGTTGTAAGAGAGGGTCTCGAGGACCCCATATAGTTCCTTCACCCGCTCCTTTGCCAGCATCCGCCGCTCCGCGCTTACTCCTTCGGAAGGCAGGAATGAAGCCATCTCGTGCACGTCGACTGCGGAGGCCTTGAGCTGTTTCCAAAATTTGAATCGCCCCGATCTGAGGTAGTCTCGGGTGACGTTGATTGCGATCCCTGTCAGCCAGGTGTTCAAAGTGCAATCCCCACGAAAACTCTCGCGACCCTTGAATGCGCGCAGCAGCGTGTCTTGCGTGATGGTATCGGCCAGGTCCGGATCGCCGGTCGAGCATGTAACAAAGCGGCGAATCCTCGCCTGGTGCAAACGCACCAGCTCGTCTATGTCATCGAGCTCGCTGATGACTCCGGCCCTCTCCGCCATGGCTGATTCTATGCGCGGACGCCGTTCGGAGGCTATTCTCAAGCTGCCCAATGTCGCTGTGGCCATTCCATGCCCCAGAAGAATGCCTGCCGCAGGTTCCCCCACCCATCCGGAACCACCCCTGGCGGCGTCAGCAGTCTGACATACTGTGTCGCGCATTCTTGGCAATCTGATTACATATAACCCCTGTTTTCTCGTAATTGTTGATTCCCAAAGGGCTTGCCTGCGGATTCCCGGCTCCGAAGGAATTCATCTTAACCGTTTGTCAAAATCGACCCCTGAAATTTGCTTGATGTAATCATTCTCGGTCTCACTCTCGTCAGAGTTGGCGCGGTACCCCGATTCGTCTGTGAATTAGCGAGTCCGGCTGGGCCTTCCGGCTTGTGCGCTCTCGCAAGCGCATATCCACGCGATAACCGGTGTAGCGATGAGGGGAAGGTATGGGTGCTGGACAAAGGAGCCTCTTTGATGTGTTCGTCATGCAGCCGTATGGCCCTGAACGGGCCGGCAACTCAGTTATCCGAACTTAAATTAAATTAGACCCCCCGAGATTGGGGCCTCCGCTTTGGCGGGAGCCCCGATCCCGTCCAATGCAGTCGAACCGCCGTTCCCTGGCGAAAATATTGCGCGCCACGCGTTGTATGGCGATATACCGAAACCCTGAACAGGCTGATTCTCGCCCTGAATCGCCGTGCTATGCTTCCTCGCATGCGATCACGCACCCTCCTTCTTTCTGTCCTTACATCCTTAGGTCTGAGCGTCCTTCCGGCTTACCCGCGTGTGATCCGGGTCGATGTCGCCTCGCGCAGCGATGTGCTGGGAGGAGAGGTCTTTGGCGACGCGGGTTCCTATGAGCGCATTGCCGGCCGCGTTTACTTCTCGCTGCCTGTCAACAATCCTCATAACGCGCGCATTGTGGACTTGAAGAACGCGGTTAATGCGAAGAACGGCGAGGTCGAGTTTTCCGCGGACTTCACCGCCGTTCGTCCGAAGGATCTGGCGAAGAGCAACGGTTCGATGCTGCTCGAAGTTCCCAATCGTGGGCGCAGCCGGATCCTTGCCCTTGTCGACGGTGGAGATTGGGATCTCGCTCATGACGCCGGCGACGCGTGGTTGCTCCGCAATGGTTTCACCATCGTGAGCCTGGGATGGCAATGGGACGCCGCCGGACCGGGCGCGCTTCAGTTCTTTGCGCCCATCGCGAAAGACGACGGCAAAACCGTCACCGGTCTTCTCCGCGGCGATCTCATGCCGTCACGACCGATGGCGGAGATCCCGCTGGGCCACCTGATCCAGGGCAATATCGGCGGGACGGAATACCCCCTCGCGGCACCCGACGATCCACGCAACACACTTACGGTACGTGAGTCGCGCCATGGGGAGCGTACGGTTATCCCGCGCGGAGAGTGGCAATTCGCGCACACCGTAAATGGCAGCCTCGCACCCAGCGATCGGTTTATCCATTTGAATGGCGGATTCCAGCCGGGCAAGATCTACGAATACGTTTATGTTGTCGCCGATCCAGTCGTCGCCGGCGGAGGCTTTGCCGCCGTCCGCGATTTTGCGTCCTACGCCAAGCACAATCCCGATGCGCTGACCCCGTCGAAGAGAGTCTACGGCGAAGGCATTTCGCAGAATGGGCGTTTCCTGCGTGACTTCCTCTACCAGGGATTCAACGCCGACGAAGATGGCCGGATGGCGCTCGACGGACTGCTGGCACACGTTGCCGGGGCAGGACGGGGAAGTTTCAACTATCGTTTTGCCCAGCCCTCGCGCGACGCGCAACCCACCTCATCTGTATTCTTTCCTACCGACATTTTTCCTTTCACCGACCAACCCGAGACAGATCCCATTACCGGAGATGTTGGCGGTCTGCTGGATCGTGCTTCTGCCGACAAAACACTTCCCAAAGTCTTCTTCTCGAACACGTCTTACGAATATTGGGGGCGGGCGGGCGCCCTGATTCACATCACTGCCGATGGCAAGCGCGACGCGAAAATCTCGGACAACGTTCGGATCTATCACTTCACGGGTCTGCAGCACTTCACTGGCCCATTCCCGCCAGAGAAGGGGAAGGACGATCTGCTCGGCCAGGAACCGCAATCACCGTTGCCCATTCGATACTTCTGGCGCGCCATGATCGCGAACATGGATGCGTGGGTGCGCAACGACACCCTTCCCCCTCCCAGCTGCTATCCGAAGATCTCCGACGGAACGCTCGTGCCCCGTGACCAGTGGTCATTCCCTTCCATTCCCGGTGTCAACAGGCCGCACGAAGCCAACGACGCAACCCGACTCGATTTCGGTCCGAATTGGCGCCAGGGTTTTCTCACGGTGCAGCCGCCGAGAGTGGGCGCTGCTTTTCCCGTTCTTGTGCCGCAAGTGAATGCGGACGGCAACGAGCGGGACGGCGTGCATCTGCCTGAGATCACTGTTCCGCTTGCCACTTACACCGGTTGGAACCTGCGTGATCCAGCCATCGGTGCTCCCGATCAGCGAGTCGCATTTGAGGGGTCGTACATCCCGTTCGCAAAGACTGCCGAAGACCGGAAACGATCCGGTGATCCGCGCGAGTCGATTGCAGAGCGGTATCCCACTCGCGAAGAGTACCTCGCCCGATACCAGGCTGCTGTCGACGTTTTGGTCTCCGAGCACTGGATCGTGAAGGAAGATCGCGATGCCATGCTTGATCGAGGCAAATTGGAGTGGACCGAAGCAACGAAATGACCTGTCATTCCCTGCGCATGGCGGGAATGCTTGGCACACGTGGTGATTGAAATGCCAAAGGCAGACGTCTTCGTATGATAGACAGATAAAGTAGTCGCTTGGGACGGATCCTGTGAATCGCTGCCCCCAACCAATATCTTCTCGGCACTGTCCGGGAACTCCCCGGATCAGCTTCAGAGCTGGGATGCCGCTTCTATCTCTGCCCATCAGAGGATTCGCATGGGCCGCGCTTGCGCTCTTGTGGTTCGCTTTGCAGGGGGACGAGGCACAGACACCGCCCGCGTCTGAACGCATCGCCAATGTGTTATTGCAGTCCCGGAGCGGACCACAGGCAGCCTGGAATGAAGAGACAGGAACGCAACTCGAAGGCCTCGATGCGGAATGGTACAACACCGCAAACGGGGATTATTTCCATTATGTGAAGCGGACGGTGGACTCCTACCTGGACGCTCGCCAATCTGCCGCCGCTGAAGCGCCGCCGAACACGCCCATGGCAAACGCCCTGCTCGGACGCCAATTGTTGCGGCTCTATCGCGTCACGCTCGCAGCAAAGTATTACGACGCCGCGACCGAGTTGCGGAGTCAAATGGCCGCGTTGTGCGGTATTCACTCAACTTCGCCCCAACCTTCCCATGCGGGCCGCGCGGCATCGGCCAAATTCTGCGTCGCGGAGCCTTTCCTTGCAGAATACGCATCGGTCTTTCACGCGGCCCAGGATTTCGAAGCGATCACGAGAGATTTCCTGCAATGGGAGAATGCAACCCATCAGCATCCTGGAGAGTCTCCGGACCTCGCGCCGGAAGCGCTCTCCGATAATCAAGCACGACTGGCCGCAGGCCTGGTCGATTCACTGCCGTACTATCCGCAGAACGACCCGGGCCGAATGCAGCTCATGGCAATTCTCGATCGGATCGCGGCCGCAATAACCAAGCAGCAAGACAGCGCCACCGGCGCATTCTATTCGATCTCGGATGGAACAACCGCACCTCGCCGACCTGTTCAGCTGCTCACCGCCAGCTTGTACATTTATGTATTGCTCAAGGGCGTTCGTTACGGCTATCTCCCGGCTCGCTACTCCACAGTCGCCGAACGAGCCTGGGACAACCTGCAAAAGGACACCGAGGATGCGAACTTCAGTGGCGCGCTTCTGCTAGCTACCACCGAGATCGATCTGGCGCCCACTGCCACCAGGGCCCACGGTCAGAACATCACGGTCGACGCCTGGTTCAACAGCCAGCAGCGCAAGAACGCTGCGGGGCAGATGGAATACTTTCATTACAAGTGGTCCGACTTCAGTGACAGCGGTTATTCTCTGTTGGCACACATGTTTCAAAGCTATGGAATGTCGACCGACGCGCTCGACTCAGCGCCGACCAAAGAGAACTTGCGCCAGGCGCAGTTCTACCTGATCGTCTCGCCGGACATTCCGGTCAAGAACCCGAATCCGCATTACATGACCGACCAGGATGCCGAAGAAATCGCGTCTTGGGTTCATGACGGCGGGATCTTGATCCTGATGGAAAACGATCCTCCCAACGCCGACATTGCGCACCTGAATCTTCTCGCCGATCGATTCGGTATTCATTTCAACGCGGTTCTCAGCCATCATATTCTCGGCGAGCAAGTCGAGAATGGTACGATCGCCGTCCGCCCCGACGGCCGTTTGTTCCATGAGGCGCACACTCTCTACATGAAGGACACGTGCAGCATATCGCTTCGCGGCACCGCGTCCGCGCTGCTAAGCGATCGGGGAGACGTAGTGATGGCGACCACAAAATATGGGCGCGGCGCAGTCTTCGCGGCGGTCGATCCGTGGGTCTATAACGAGTACACCGACGGCCGCAAAGATGCGCGGATCTATGGGAAATTCGACAACTTCGCGGCCGGGAAGGAACTGGTGCGTTGGCTGCTGGAGCAGCGCCAAGCGACAGATCCTATCAGCGGAAAAAACGGCCGCAAGTGAATCATTAGAACAGAAACTTCAGGGCGAATTGCAGCTGCCGCGAGGTTGTTGCCGTCGCCGTGATTATCCCCGCTGTTGGCGAGAGCGCTGCCGCTGTCGATGGTTTAGATGGCGTGGGTCCGCTGCTGAAGACAACAGGATTCGGCGTGGTGAAGTTGGTGTGGTTGAGGATGTTGAAGTATTCCGCGCGGAATTGGGTCCGCACCCGTTCGTGAATCGAGGTGCTCTTCACCACCGAAAAGTCCAGGCCCGCAAGTCCTGGCCCGTTGAGGGAGTCGCGGCCTGCGTTACCGAATGTCCCCGGATAGGGAGCCTCAAAGGCGGTCGGGTCAAACCATTGCCCGACTGTCTTCGGATAGAGCGGGCCGTGAAAATCCGGATTGATCTGCGGACGAGCCGGGTTGCGGGAATCGCCGTTGCCTGTTGGGTTATAACCCAGTTGCGGAGAGAATGGGAACCCGCTCTGAAGCGATGCGATTCCGCTCAGGCTCCATCCCGCGACGAAGTGGTTCTGGAGCGCGGATGCGTTTGCGAAAACCTTGTGCCCGGTTCCAAATGGAAGCTCCCACGTGCCATTAATGGCTGCGGAGTGCGGGATGTTGGTAGCCGCCGGGCCATAATCCACAGTGGGATTGCCCGGATAGGAAACGAAGGCCGGCGTATTCGATGAAACGCTGGTGTTCCATGCCGAACCGTCATCAAGGTTCTTTGACCACGTGTAGACTCCGCGCAATTGCAGCCCGTTGGTATATTGGCGCCGCACATCCACTTCAAGCGCGTTGTAGTTGCTGATTCCACCCGAGACCCACGAAGTCGAGTTGGCCAGATTGGGATTGGCCAGCTTTGTGGTCGGATAGTAAACCGTGCCCGAAGGCACGCCGGCAGGGCATTCCACTGCGGGGCAGATCACAGTCCCCGGCGTGTTCTGATCTTCTGACAGGATCTGGTCATAGGCGTGCGAGCCCACGTATCCCAGGGCGAGGGTCGTACGCGGCGCAATCTCCTGCTCCAGCTTCAGGGTCCATGCCAACACTGTAGGCGTAGCCAGATTACGCTGCACATTGCTTGGAGAGACGAGACCGCCAGTAGCCGTGGTGGTCGACAACTCCGGCAACTTGGTCACGGTCGTGTTGCTGTAAGAAAGAGTGGTGTTGTAAGGCGCAGTCTGGTCGAGCCGGTAATCGAGCGTGTCGAGGAGAGCGCGATGAATGCCGAAGCTGCCTTTGAGCGCCGTTTTGCCCTTGCCGAATACATCGTAAGCAAATCCGATGCGCGGTTCGGGCAGAAACTTCGCGCGATTGTCCGAGAGGGCCGAGTTGCCAATCGTGGGATTCGTGTTAATCACGCCGTCGGTGAAGTCGTAATTCGAGGCGCGGCCGTGAGCCTCATTCCACCCGTTCGTCGATTCGAAACGGAACCCTGCCCGGAGTTCGAACCGTGGCGTAATCTTCCACGCATCCTCGATAAATCCGGCTCCAAACAAGGACCGCCAGCCTAACTCGCTTGGCGCCGCCACGATCGTGTACTTGGCGACCAGGCCCTGTTCAAATGCACTGAGGGTCGAGAACGACGCCTGTCCATACTGGTTCTGGGCAAGAAAGTCGTTAGACTGCAGCCACTGCAGCCAGACGCCCGCCTCGATCTGGTGGGTGCCGTGCGTCCAGTAGACATGATCGTCGGCCGTGAACAGGTTGCGCGCCGTCGTATTATTGCTGCCAGTATTTGCGCCAGCCAGCGAGATCTGCGAAACGCCGTTCGATGCCGTGCTTCCCGCAATCACTATCGCACCGACTGGCCCGTTCGCGACCCAACTCGGCACCGATCCCGCCACAATGCTGTTGAAGTAGAAGTCAGCGCGCGAGTAACCGACACGTACGGTATTCAGTAGGCTTGGCGAGAAGACGTGCTGCTCCTGTGCGCTTAATACCTGCTCGCGCAGCCGTTCGTAGATGGCCGAGTCCGGGTTCACAGACGGCGTGGTCGCGTCGCTGTCGTCGATCGTATAAACCCCAAAGAGCAGATCGTTTGGGGAGAGATTGGTATCGACGCGCGCGGTTCCAAAGTCCTCGCGTATATGCTGTGCGGGGTTGGAAAACGCCAGCGCGACCCCGCTACCCAGTTCCTTTGTGCCCACAGGCCAGAGGGCCAGCAGTGGTTGAACGCTCGGGACCGCGGCCGCGCGCACGGAGGCATCGGGAACGAACGTCACGTCGCTTAGTCCAAGATGCTGACGGTAGCCTTCGTAATTGCCGAATGCGAAAAGCTTGTCGTGCCGGACCGGGCCCCCTAGGGCCGCTCCAAAATCATTCCTCTGAAACGGTGCAATTTCCGCCTGGTCGAAGTAGTTGCGCGCATCGAGCGCGCTATTACGAAAGAACTCGTACACAGATCCGTGGACCTGGTTCCCGCCCGAGGCCGTGATAATGGAAATCTGAGCACCGGTTCGCTTGCCGTAGTTGGCGCCGTAGGTATCGCTCACCACGTTGAACTCGCGTACCGCCTCCACGCCCAGCAACTGTCCGCTGGTGCCGCCCGGCGTCACGTTGATCAGCGATGCTCCGGTGTACTCGATTCCGTTCAGCAGAAAGAGATTGTCCTGCGGACGCCGCCCCGACACCGAATACATGTTGCCGACCGAAGAATTCGAAGTTCCGACGCCTCCGGAACGCTGCGTGGTGTAACTCACCGAAGCCGGGTTGAGAAGCACAAGCTGGTCGAAACTGCGCCCGTTCAGCGGGAGTTCCTTCACCTGGCGTTCATCGACCAATCCCTGCGACTGGAGGGTCGAGGTATCCACAGTCGGCGGAGTATCTTCCACCGTCACGGTTTGCTCAACACTGCCCACCGTGAGCACCAAGTGCAGATGAAGGCTTTGACCCACGGCAAGCGTGATTCCCGTGCGATTGAGCGGGGAGAGTCCCTCATGCGATGCGGAGACCGTGTAGACTCCCACTGGAATCGATGGCGCGGAGAATTTGCCGTCTGTGCCCGTGACCAGGCTGCGTTCGGTGCCCGTCTCATCGTTGCGAATCACGACCGTCGCATGGTCGAGTACAGCATTGGTCGGGTCGACCACGTCACCCTCGATCGTTCCACCGACCAACTGCGCTTTAAGCAATGGCGCACTCGCGATCGATGTGACGAGGAAGAATAGAGACCAAAATGCAGCGGGGACGCGAAGACGATGCATGACTTTCTCCAGAGATAGTTCGAATTGATTGCCTGAAAGCGCGGGGAGGAAAGGGCGAGTTCTCAGCGACTACAACAGGCCCGCGGCCTGCGAGGACAGGCCGGCGCGGAAGGCATCTGGATTGAGATAGAGAAGCTCATTCGGTAATCTCAACGGGCATCAATCAATGTGTAGAGGGAGGAAACTTACTGAGCAAAATCAGTAAGGGCCGATTGCGGAGTCTAGCGCGGACAACAACAGCCCACTTGTGCCGCTGAGGCACAACAGAGGACCATTATCGGGCTGGATGCAATCGCCATTCCTTAGAAAGTACCACAAATCCATTTACCGGACAAGAACATACGGCGAGTGATCCATAGATGCTGCCCCGAGCCTATTCGACGCACATTTATAGATCGCGACGCTCAAAAAGTATTTGCGCCAGCACAAGGGCGAGGATTGCATAGAGCGCCGCATAGACCACCATGGCTGTACTTGGAACGGCGGAACTACTGAACGGGGAGACGCCGGCCGCCCCGAGTAGCGGCGGCTGCACCTTGAGGGCAGCCCGGCGCCAAAGCGCATCGCTTGGCATTACGAGACTGGCCAGGATGCCCAGGTTCACGCAAGCCCTGACGTGGCGGATGGCGCCAAACTGCTCGATCCATCCCCCCACAAACGCAAGACCATAGAGCCCCAGCGTGAAAGCCCCGCTGGTAAGTGAGGATAACCGGGTACTGAACGCGATGGTCACGCTTATCAGCAGGACGGCCTGCAGCCAGATCAGGCTCAGTGCCGCTCCGCTGTGCGGCGTTGTGTGCCGGGCATCGATCCAGCCAACCGCCATTGTCCCGCCCTCGATGAACAGAACGTACATTGAAAGCATGCCCACGAATCCGATCCATTTGCCGAGCACAAGGCACCAGCGATTCACCGGCTTGGTGGCGATGGCATGGATGGTTCCGGAGGCTATCTCACCGGAAATTGTGTCGCACGAAATAAGGGCCGACATCAGCGACGTCATCATGGTGCCTGCATAGAGCGCCATCATGGTCATCATGCCGATGCCTTCTTGCCGATTCATCGGCGGCACGTTGGGTGACATTCCCTGAAGCAATGAGTGAAGCCCGGCCCAGAACAGGCCCACAAACGCGGCCCCGGCTATCGCTGCGATCCAGAGAATCTTCCGCCGCGCGGCTTCAAGAAACGTCATGCGCGCCATGAGAACCACGGTGCGCGCCGCGCCTGGCCCGCGAGCAACGGCAACCACTGACGCGCGGCTCGAGCCATCAACTATTTCTGCCGGTACGATCGCCTCTGCCGGTTCGAAGACTTTATCGCTCATAGGCCAGCGTCCGGTCCCATCATTTCAAGAAAAAGATCTTCCAGCGTCACGCGCTGGGGAACTACGGAATAAACGCTGGCTCCGCTCTCCACCAGTATGCGCACCACGTCTGGCAAGCAGTCTTCGTTCGGTAAGCGCATGCGGAGCTTGGGCCCGGTGTGCGACTCGACGACGAGCCCTTCAACGAGCGTCAGCCGTGCCAACGCTGTAGCGCTCAGGCCCACAGCTTCCACCTCGGCCACGGTGCGTTCCGTCCGCCACCCTCCCATCTCGAACTTGCCGACTACCTCGCCATTGCCAATGAACGCAACCCGGTCGCAACTCTGCTCGACTTCCCCGAGGAGATGAGAATTGAGAAAGACAGTGGCTCCGCGGTCCCGCTGCTCCCGCACGATCTCGCGCACCAGTTTGCGCCCCGAGGGGTCGAGTCCGGAAGCCGGTTCATCGAGGAAAAGAATGTCGGGCTCGTTGACCATCGCCTGGGCGAGCCCGACTCGCTGCATCATGCCCTTGGAATAGCTTCGGATGGGTTTGGTGTTCTGTGCGCCCAGGCCGACCCGTTCCAACAGTTTCGGAATCCGCTGCCGGAGAACAGAATCAGCAAGGCCGCACAGTCTGCCGTGCAGCATGAGCAACTCCGGCGCGGTGAGCCAGTCGTAGAACCGGAAATGCTCGGGCAGAAACCCGATCCGCGCGCGCACATCGCGCGAGCCTACCGGCTGCCCCAGCAGGAGCGCCCGGCCGCTGGTAGGCTTCACGAGTCCCAGCAGCATCTTGATCGACGTGCTTTTGCCCGCGCCGTTGGGACCGAGGAACCCGAAGGCCTCACCGCGCTCGACCTGGAGCGTGAGATCGCGAACGGCTGTCCGCGCGCCGAAGTCCTTCCTCAGTCCCGCTGCATCGATAGTCAGTGCGCCCATGCCATTCTCAAATTCCGGTGTTACTCAATCTGCGAAGCCAGGTTTAATGCGGTGGTATTGTCGCCGGTACCCATCAAGCTGTACAGAATTCCACTGTCCACCCAGTGGAGAGTGAACTGAGCGGCTTGCTGGTTCTTCGGCCTGAGCAATACACCGTCATTGCCGCCCACGCTGACTTTTTCGTAGCTCAATTGCCCACGCAGGATGGGCATCACAAACGTCGACGTCCAGTCGATCGTCTGCGTAAAGTTGGCCGCCTCGGTGGCGCTCAACCCCGCAAACTGCAGCGCCGCGCGCACGATTTCGGCAGTATCAAGCTGCTGTGGAGCGGTAACCGTCGGGCTCGGCACTTCATTCAGCCTGACACAACTGGCATCCTCGTGTTGGATCGCAGAAGCCCGCGGCTGTTTTCCTTGAAGACGCTCAGACGCATCGCCACAGTTGCCGTACACTGCGATGATTCCCGCCGGTACGCGCATAGCAATCACCGCGCCATCCGCAGACCGTGGGATCTGAACATCGCTCCGTCCCGCCTCGTCCAGAATTGATTGCAAACGGTCGCGATCGAGCTTCATCTGCGCACTAATCGGCGTCCGAAAGAGGAGCAGCGCCGGCGTTTCCCCCGCAATCAGATGAATCTTGAATCCAGCAAGCTTCGACGCGGTGGCCGCATCCGCTACCGGTTGCGGCTTCTGCGGCGGCTCGGTCTGGGTAACGTCAGCGGAGATCATGTGGCTCATCAGCTGATCATTCTCCAGTGCGTTCACTGCGTCGGGATTGAGTTCCACGACTGCGATGTGCTCCATGCGAAAGATGGAAAGCAGGTTCTCCGCCCATCCCCGAACGGGAGCCACCGTGAATGCCATAACGGCAGCAATCGCAACCGCTCCGCCTGCAGCCAGGGACCAGGCGCGCCACGGGTTCCGCCGAGCCGGCACACTGGCAGCCGGTTGCTCAAGACGCAGCCGCATGGCCGACCAGGCAGGCGCGACGCCGGCGGTGGCGGCCTGGGGCAGACACTCAAGTCCCGCGCGAACACTCGCGGCATTGCCGCTCAACACCCTGAGCTCCGCCTGGCATTCGGCGCACATCTCCACGTGCTCGACCAGCGCCGAAGCTCGGTCGCCATTCGCCTCTCCGTCGAGGTAAGCGCGTAAGATTCCGGTATTGATTTCGTTGTGCTTCATCATCCCTCCTTCGCCGCCTGCAGTTTCGGGGCGCGTTTGCTGAGCCGCTGTTGCCGCTCGTAAAGCATGGAGAACTCCGCCTCCGCCCGCGCCAGCATGGTTCCCACGGAAGCCGGCTTGATCGGCATGGCGGCGGCAATCTCCTGATAACTGAGCCCGCTATGGCGCAGAAGCAATACCTGGGCCTTTTCTACCTTCAGGCGCGCCAGCGCGAAACGCACTTCGGCAATGCGTTCTTCACGCACCAGCCGCGACAACGGGTCGCCTTCGAGACTATCTGCAATGTCAGTGCCCGCGTCCAGTTGCTCCTCGAAACCCCTGCGCTTGTGGCTGCGGAGCCTGTCAATAGCTGTTCGAGTGGCGACGCGATAAAGCCACGCGCCGGCGGTGCCTTCTTTTATACCGTCGGGTCCCATTCGATACAGTTTCAGGAATGCATCCGCGCATACCTCTTCCGCTTCGGCATCCGATCGCAGAACCCGCCGGATCACGCGGACCATGCGCGCAAAGTGCTCCCTGAAAATGGTCTCGAACTCGGCTTCCACCCAGGTGCTGGCCATGTCCATAGCTCTTACACCTGTATAACGCCGTGGCCCGTTGTTTTGTGACAGAAAAGAATGACTGAGCCCTGTTAGATTCAGAGCGTTCTGCGATCCTCAAGCGTTGGCGTTCTAAACCGAGAGACTCATCATGCGATTGAGTCTCTGCACAAACGAGGCCGGATCCTCCAGCGGCACGCCCTCCATCAGCAGGGCCTGATCGAGCAGCAGCCACGCCGCATCCTTTGCCACCTCGTCTTCGGGACGCGCCAGAAGCTTCTTCACAATCTCGTGATCGGGATTGATTTCAAGCGTCGGCTTGAGTGCGGGAATGTCCTTCTGCCCCATGGCGCGCAGCATCTCCTGCATCTTCATCGAAGGCTCTTCCTCGTCCGAGACAATGCACGAAGGACTGTCTGCCAGCCGGACCGAAGCGCGCACATCCTTTACCCGATCGCCCAGCGTAGCCTTGATCTTTTCGAGCAGCGGCTTCAGCGCCTCGGCCCTGTCCGGCTCCGCCTCGTCCTTCAGGTCTTCACTTGCCGAGGTCTTGTTGACCGACTTCAGATCGATGTCGGCGTACTTATCCACGCCGGAGAAAACGATCTCGTCGATCTCATCATCGAGAATCAGGACCTCGAGATCCTTTTTCCGGTAAATCTCCAGCAGCGGCGAAGTGCGCAGCAGTGACTCGGCGCCCCCGGTGATGTAGTAGATGCTCTTTTGGCCTTCCTTCATGCGCGACTTGACTTCGGCAAGGCTCGTCAGTCCATCCACCTTGGTGGACTTGAAGCGGATCAGGTCGAGCAGTGTCTCGCGGTTGCCGAAGTCGCTGTACAGGCCCTCTTTGAGCGGCCGGTTGTATTCAGCAATGAATTTCTGATACTGGTCTGGCTGGTTGGTTGCGATGTTCTTGAGCTCGGAGAGAATCTTCTTCACGCTGGCGGTGCGGATGCTGGTGACGATCCGATTCTGCTGCAGGATCTCGCGGCTCACGTTGAGGGGAAGGTCTTCGCTGTCGATGATGCCCCGGATGAAGCGCAGGTATTGCGGCAGAAGCTCCTTCGAATCGTCCATGATGAAGACGCGCTTGACGTAGAGCTTCACGCCGCCCTTGTAGTCGGCATGATACAGGTCGAGCGGCGCCTTCGATGGCACGTAGAAGAGCGTCGTGTACTCCAGGCTGCCCTCGGCCTTGGTGTGGAACCAGAACAGGGGATCGTCCCATCCTCCCGCGATCGACTTGTAGAGCTCTTTGTAGTCCTCATCCTTCAGCTCGCTCTTCGGCCGGCGCCACAGCGCGCTGGCGGCATTCACCTGCTCGGTGGTGCGCGTCTTGATTGATTTTTTCTCGGCTTCGTTCCACTCGCTTTTGTCGTAGGTGAGATAAATCGGGAAAGCAATGTGGTTGGAATATTTCTTGACGATCTCCTGCAGCCGCCAGCTGTTGGCGTACTGTTTGCCTTCCTCGTTGAAGTGCACCAGGACGGTTGTGCCAGGCAACTCTCGTTCCGCCGGTTCGATGTCGAACCCTGTCTGGCCGTCGCTTGTCCAACGCCAGGCCTTGTCCTCGCTGGCCTTGCGCGAGATGACCTCGACCTTGTCGGCCACCATGAACGCGCTGTAGAAGCCGACGCCGAACTGGCCGATCAGGTTTGAATCCTTCTTCGCATCGCCCGAAAGCTGCGATAGAAAGTTCTTGGTCCCCGACCGGGCGATCGTGCCCAGGTTTGACGACCAGTTCCTCCTCGTTCATGCCGATTCCTGTATCGGCAATGGTGAGGGTCTGCTTCTCCTCATCCAGTTCCAGGTCGATCCGCGGAGAATAGGAAACCGACTTGTACGCGTCGTCCACCAGCGTCAGGTGGCGCAGCTTGTCGAGCGCGTCAGAGGCGTTCGAGATCAGTTCGCGCAGAAAAATTTCAGGATGAGAGTAAAGGGAATGAACGATCAGCTGCAGGAGCTGATTGACTTCAGTCTGGAATTCACGCTTGGACATGGATATTTATCACCGAATATCAATATAAAGCGTAGACTTCAGCCGATTCGCCCGAGGCTCCTCACTGCGGCCGCAAACGGCACAACCCATGCCGCTTGGCTTGCGATAAGCTGATCCGGGGGTATGTGCATGCACTTTCTCACGCGGCGCGGCTTGCTTCCTGCGATTGCGCTGGCCCTGTTTGCGCCGTTTCTGGGGTTGGTGCCCATTGCCCAGCCGGCCCGAGCCCAGGATCTCAACGCGGCCCTGCCGCTCATCCATGTCGACAACGGGCCCAACTCCCCTGCCGCGCAAAAGGCGCACTACGTGGTGCTCGTGTCCCTCGACGGCTTTCGCTGGGACTACGCCAAGCGCGACGGCGCCACCCACCTCCTGGCTCTGGGACATAACGGCGTCTGGGCCCCCGAAGGCATGCTGCCGAGCTATCCCTCTATGACCTTCCCCAATCATTTCACCATCGTGACCGGCCTCTATCCCGAGCACCATGGCCTGGTCGCCAACAGCTTCTACGACGAAAGCAAGCAGGCCCGCTACGCCAGCAGCGACCCCCAAGCCGTGACGGACGGAAGCTGGTACAGCGGCGTACCGCTCTGGAGCCTGGCGGAAAGCCAAGGCATGCACGCCGCGTGCCTCTTCTGGCCCGGATCGGAAGCTGAAATTGCCGGCCATCGCCCCACGTGGTACGCCCGCTTTGATTTCAAGACCGAGGCCACCGATGCCGTTCAGCAGGCGCGCACCGACGATGCAATCGCCCTGCTCCGTCTGCCCGAAGCCGCGCGGCCCCACTTCATCACCATCTATTATTCCGAGCCCGACCACGAAGGGCACCAGTTTGGTCCCGACGCGCCGGAAACAAAGGCCGCGGTCATGAAAGTCGATGCCCTCGTCGCCAAGCTCAAGGCGGCGCTCGACAAGACCGGCCTGCCCATCGACCTCGTGGTGGTCAGCGATCACGGCATGGCGAAGGTCGAAGACGGCTGGATCACGTTGGACAAATTCGCCGACCTCACCGGATTCGACGCCGTCGGCACGCTCCTCTATGCGAAAACCGAGGAAGACCGGGCGCGCGTTTACAACCAACTCAAAAAAGCATCGTCGCAGTTCGTCGCATACCGCCGCAAGGACGTGCCTGCCGGCCTCAACTACAACCAGAACGCCCGCACCGGAGACCCGGTGATTGTCGCCACCGGGGCGTATGCGATCCGCGCCCACGAGCCGCCGGAGGGCACACCCGACCAGCCGCCCACTCCGGGTATGCACGGCTTTGATGTCCGCAAGATCGCGCAGATGAAAGCCAGCTTCTTTGCCGCCGGCCCGGATATCGTCTCCGGCAAGACGGTCGCGCCTTTCGAGAACGTCAACCTCTATCCGTGGATGGCCCACTTGCTGGGTTTAACGCCACCCAAAACCGACGGTAGTCTGAACGTGTTGGCCGGAACCCTGCGGGACGGGGGCGGTGAGATTCCTTCCAGCCACACAGAGAACCAGTAGCATAGGGACAGAACAACAATGAGCAGAGCGGTACGCGGGCTATGAGCAAAGCGGTACTTGGAATTGACGGCGGCGGGACGCGCACGCGCGCCACCATCGTACATGGTGAGCAGGTTCTGGCATTCGCTGAAAACGGTTCCATCAAACGTCTTCGCGTCGGGGCGCAGGTCGCTGAAGAAAATCTGCGGGCGCTTATGGCAGAGTTACGCGCGCAGGCCGGTGTCACCCGGGTGGGGGCAGCTTCGGCCGGCGTGGCCAGTGCGACAATGCCGGGTGTCCAGGAATGGATCACAGCGGTCTTTCGCGACTTCGGCATCGAGCGATCCGAAGTGGTCGGCGACGAAGTGATCGCCCTCGACGGGGCATTTCGGGGAGGTCCCGGGATTCTCCAGATTGCCGGCACCGGGACCAACTGCCTTGGCCGTGCTCCCGATGGCGGCCGAGAAACTGCCGGAGGCTGGAGCTCGCGCCTGGGCGACGAGGGCTCCGGCTACTGGATCGGCCTCCACGCAGTTCGCCGCGCCTTGCGCGCCTATGATCGAGGCGAACCCACGAAGATTCTTGACGCGGTGGGCTGTGCGTGGCGAACCGCTACCCTGGACGAATTGGTGAACCTTGGCGACAGCTCCCCAGGTCCGGATTTTGCCGCGCTCGCTCCCGAGATCAGCCGCTTGGCGGAAGAGGGCGACGCGGTCGCACTGGGTGTCCTTCAGCAGGCCGCCGCCGACCTCGTCGATTCTGTCTTGCTGGTCCGCGCCAAGCTTCGCCGCAAACACAATGTTTCGGTCGAAGTTCCGGTCGCTTGGATCGGCAGCGTGATCGGCAAATCGCGCCTGGTGCGGGAAGCATTCTTTGCGGGGCTGCGCGCCGCTGCCCCCGAACTGCCCATTCGCCCCACAGAAGTTGCGGGCATCGAAGGCGCCGTCTGGCGCGCCCAGCGCCTAGCCGAAGCCCCCGACTAGGCGGCGATTCCGCCCATGACCGACCCGACAAGCTTTCCGGTCGCGTCAACAGCCACGAAGTCCGCCCTCCCACCGACTGACAAAGTGCCTGTCCCGTCTTTGAACCCCGTCATCCCCGCTGGATTCACGGTCATGAGGCGCAATCCCTGCTCGACCGTTGCACCCGTAAACTTCAGGAAGTTTTCGAGCGCTCGATCCAGGGTCAGGACGCTTCCGGCCAACACCCCGTTCACCATGGCTTTGCCGCCAGCGACCTGCACCGGAAATCCGCCTAGCTGATACTCGCCCTCCGGCATCCCCGTTGCGCTCATCGCGTCCGTCACCAGGATGGCTCGTTCCGGCCCTTTGGCCCGCCACCACAGGCGCACCAGTTCCGGCATGTTATGAATTCCGTCGCAGATCAGTTCGGCGAAAAGCTCGTCCGTCGTCAGCACCACTTCCAGGATTCCCGGATCTTTGTGGTCCATGGCGCGCATGGCGTTGTAGGTGTGAGTCGCGCTGGTGGCCCCGGCCGCGATGGTCAGCCGCGTATCCGCTGCGGTCGCATCGGAATGCCCAACCGACACCCGAACCCCGCGCGACGCTGCATGGCCGGCGAGTTCGGCAGCCCCTGGCAATTCCGGCGCCAGCGTGATCAGGCGGACGTGTCCCTCCGCGGCCTCGTACATCCGGTCGAATACGCCAATATCGGGCGTCAGCAGACGGTTCGACGGATGCGCGCCCCGCTTCGCGTGGGAGAGAAACGGCCCTTCCAGGTGGAGTCCGATGGGCCGGGCCTGGCCCTCGACAGGCGCTTGTGCAATCACCTTTGCCATTCCTGCGAGGGACCGCAGCGTCGCGTCGAGCGGCGCCGACACCGTCGTCGCAAGAAACGCACCAGTCCCGCGCGCGGCCAGAAACCTGCCTATCGTGTTCAGGGCTTCCGGCGTGGCTTCCATGATGTCGTGCCCGGCGGCGCCGTGGATGTGCACATCGAAAAATGCAGGCGCCAGGGTTGCGGCGGGAAAAGCTCTTTCGGCGGCGCCGGACGGCACTTCAGCCCCCGCGCGGCTTTCGATCGCCGCAATCCGTCCGTCCTCAACCACAATCATGGATTCGCCCCGCAGGCGTGTTCCGTCCCACAGCTGCTTTCCCGTATACACCGTGCGCATGAGGGGCATTATTGCAGGCCCGGCGGAAGTCTGTCCCTGACCCTCTGACCCGCTTCCGTTACACCTTTGTAACGCCGAGATGAAGCCTCATTTGCTACGGTTGTCGTATGAATATTCGAGGCGTGACGGCTACGTTTTCGTTGTTCGCATTGAGCATGGCTTTGCTGCATGCGCAAAGCATCGATCTGCCCACAAGCAAGCAACTGATCGAGGAGATCCCGGGCCATCCGCAACGCCTGAACAGTCTGCCCATCTCGATGGCCGTCTCTCCCGACAAGCGCTACGTGGTGACGATCAACGCCGGATACGGAACCTTCGAGTCTCAGTACGACCAGTCGCTGGCCGTGCTCGACACGCTGACCGGCGCTGTGGCGGATTTTCCAGACGACCGCACGCCGGCGCGGCAGGCCAAACAGACGCTCTATTCCGGCTTGGTATTCGATCACGATGGATCCCATCTCTACGCCAGCATGGGCTCAATCACCGATCCCAGCGGCGAAAAGAAGGGCGACACCGGGAACGGAATCATCGTCTACAGCTTCAATGCTGGCAAAATCGCACCGGAGCGGTTCATCCCCCTGCCCCTCCAGCAACTCGCGCCCGGGCACAAAACCCGCCTGATCGACGACCGGGATGGAGACAAGGGCATTCCTTTCCCGGCGGCGATTGCCGTGATGGGCGCCCCGGGGTCAGAGAAACTGCTGGTGGCCGGCAATCTTTCCGACGATGTCCTTCTGGTCGACCCGGCCAACGGTCAGATCGTCCACCGCTTTGACCTCTCAGAAAGCAATGCCGTGCCCGGCACCTATCCGATCGCGCTCGCCATTGCCCCTGACGGCCAGCATGCCTTTGTCGCGCTCTGGAATGCGTCGGAAATCGTCGAACTGGATCTTGTCCGGGGAACCATCGGACGCAAGCTGGCGCTGCTCAAGCCCTCGAACGCGGTTGCGCCCGGCACCCACCCGTGCGCATTTGAATTTTCGCCGGACCACAAGACGCTCTATGTTGCCCTCGCCAACCGGGACGCCGTGGCCGCGGTCAACATATCCCTCGGCAAGTTTTTCGTCAAAGGCTACTTCGATACGCGCCTTCCCGGCCAGAGCTACTTCGGCGCGGAGCCGGTGGCATTAGCGGTGAATGCGGATGGCACCCGGGTCTACGCTGCCAACATGGCCAGCGATGCGGTTGCGGTCCTCGACACTGCGAAGCTGAACGGCAAAGAGGCGAAGCAGGGTTTCGTCGAGCCGATCGGGTTTGTGCCCACCGAGTGGATGCCGATCTCGATGACCTATTCCGGCGGCAAGCTCTATATCGCTACCGACAAGGGCCGAGGCACAGGGCCCAACAACATGCCGCAGGCCCAGACCGCAGAGATGAAGGCCAAGAATCAGCATTCCAGTAACACCTACATCGCCACGCTGTTGTACGGCTCGCTCGCATCGATCGATGAAGCCGCAATCGAAAAGAACCTGCCGCAATGGACCGAGACCGTGCTGGCATCGAATCGCATGAAGGCTGCGGCGGAAAAGATCGACTTCGCCGGGGGTGGGCACGACCGCATCAAGCACGTCATCTACATCATTAAAGAGAACCGCACCTACGACCAGATCTTCGGCGACCTGAAGCAGGATGGCAAGCCGGCCGGCAACGGCGATGCGAGCCTCACCATGTTCGGCGAGGAAATTACGCCTAACCTCCACAAACTTGCGCTCCAGTTCGGCGTGCTCGACAACTTTTACGACTCCGGGGAGGTTTCCGGAGACGGCCATGTCTGGTCGAATGCCGCGATAGGGTCTGACTATCTCGAGAAGAACTGGCAGCAGTCCTACCGGGGAGAGCAGCGCATGTATGACTTCGAGGGCGCGGTCGCCGACGGCTATCCGCTGCTGCAGAAGATTCCCGATGTAAACGAACCCGCCAGCGGATATTTGTGGGGCGATCTGGCCGCGCATGGCAAGAGCTACTACCACTTCGGCGAATTCATTTCGACCATCTTTTGTACCGATGCGGAATTGGCCCACATGCCTTCGAATCCGCAGGAAGGGCCGATGATGCCCGGCCAGGCCTGTGCCCGCAAGGAAATCGCGCCCGGTGAAGCCATTCCGGATGCGTGGGGCGGCGGGACCAACAAATGGCCGTGGGCCATTCCGCTGATTGCCGCCAATACCGCCACCAAGCCGGAACTCGTGGGCCACTTCGCCACGGAGGCGCCCGACTTCGAACTCCAGGTTCCGGATCAGATTCGAGTGGAGGTTTTCCTCCGCCATCTGAAGCAGTGGGTTGCCGACAAGCAACAGGGCAAAGACACCATGCCCAATTTCGTGATGCTGCGCCTGCCCAACGACCACACCGCGGGCACGCAACCGGGCGGCCCGACGCCTAAATCCTCGGTGGCCGACAACGACCTCGCCGTGGGCCGCGCCGTGGATGCCATTTCCCACTCGCCTTTCTGGGACGACACCGCGTTCTTCATCCTCGAAGACGATGCCCAGGCCGGCGCGGATCACGTGGACGCCCATCGCAGCATCGCGCTGGTGATCAGCAAATATGCGCCGCACGGCAAGGACGGCGCACCGTATGTCGACAGCCGCTTCTACTCAACGGTCAGCGTGATCCGCACCATGGAGACGCTGCTGGGCCTGCCGCCCATGAATAACAACGACGCGCTCAGCTCGCTGATTTCAACCCTGTTCACCGGACCCGGCGACCAGCCCGCCTATGCGGCCAACTACATGAACCGCGACAACAATCTCATCTACACTGCGAACAAAAAGAACGCGCCCGGCGCCGAAGACAGCATGAAGATGGACTTTCGCCACGCCGACCGGGCCGACACCCAAAAGCTGAACATCATTCTCTGGAAAGACGTGAAAGGCAACGCCCCAGTCCCCGCCATGCTCAAGATGCGGGTGAAGAAATCCGCAAGAGATGACGACGACCAGGGTTCGGAATGATCGCAAGGAAAAGAAGAACCCCAGAGTCCCGTTGCGCTCGTTGAGGCCCGCCAAATTGGGCCGGATGTAACAGAAAATGCTGTTACATCCGGAAATGTGCCTCGTAAAGCCTCTGGATTCAGGACGCGATTTCTTTAAAGCGAAAGAAAAACGAATCTACATAGGGGGTGGGTGGGGGGTGCCATGGGGGTACGGACCGGGAACACTCCTGACAGAACAGACCGTGGGCTTAACGGAGGGGCTTGCATGGGATTATTCTGGCACAGCAACTCTTAATTTTATGCAGCGGTGGGTTGGGCGCCGGGCAGGCGCGCGTGGTCCGCCCGCAGTCCGTTGGCAGAATCGAGAATCCGAAAACGGAGTCGGGGATCGAAGGGTGTTCGGCCCGTAGGGGTGAAAAACCAACCGCGGATCCTTCGCCGGTCGCCGCGGCGACCTTCTCAGCGCTGCGGTGGTGGCACGGGGTATTCAGTCACGAAAAAAGGGCGGAATCTGTGGATTCCGCCCTTGGATGATGCGAAGAGAGAGGCTATTCGGGCTTGACGACGCCGGTGGCGTTTTCCTGCTTGGCCAGTTTCACGCGGGCGGTTTCGAGCTTGTGCTGGACCTTGGCTACGTCGCCTGGTTCCACGTCGGCGGTTGCCGAACGCGAATATTCCGAGAGCGAGAGTTCCCATTGCGCGGCGGCCAGCCGGATGCGGCCGGTCTTCTCGTAGAGGTCGCCGAGATGGTCGTGCACGGTGGGGTCGGTCTGATCGCGCTCGACGGCCTGGCGCAGGTTCTCTTCGGCCAGCTCATACTCGCCCATTTTGAAGTAGGCCCAGCCTAGCGAATCGAGGTAGGCGCCGTTCATCGGCTCGAGTTCCACGGCCTTGCGGATGAGCTTGATGGCTTCGGGAAGGCGGATCCCCTTGTCGGCCAGCATGTAACCCAGGTAATTGAGGGTCATGGCATTGGAGGGGTCGAGTTCGAGGGCCTGGCGGAAATAGGGCTCGGCCAGCTCGGGATGCTTCTGGCGGTCGGCCAGCGCGCCGCGGAGGAAGAGAAGATAGATCCTGTCTTCCTTCTTCTTGGTGAGGGTTTCCGCCTTGTTCAGGGCATCCTCGGCATCCTTCCAGCGATGGACGCGAGTGTACATGTTACCGAGGGCCAGCCAGACGGAGCGGTCGGCGTCGGTATTGTCGAGCATGCTCTTGGCGAGATCGAGCCCCTCATCGGTTCTGCCCTGGTCGACGAGTTCTCCCGCCAGCATGAGCTTGAGGTCCCGATCTTTGGGATTGACCTCGACAGCTTTTTTCGCGGTCTCGACGGCCTTGTCAAACATCTTGGCGTCGCGGTAGGTATCCACCTCGCCCTGGTAGCCGCGGGTGGCCGCGTCGCCTCCCATGTCGATCATCTTCTGATAGGTAGCGATGGCCTGATCGACCTTGTTCTGCTCGTGGTAAATGGAGCCGAGGCGCTCCAGGAAGATGGCGCGATTGTTCTTTTCTTCGGCGGTGTAGGCGCCGTTAGCGTGCGAGGTCTGGTCAACCATCTTCTCGTAGACGGCGGCGGCGTCATCGTAGTGGCCGAGGACGTCGAGGAGCAGGCCTTCGTTATAGCCGGCTTCGAGGTTGTCAGGATCTTTCTTGCGCGCCTTGCGAATGGTGGCCAGCGCTTCGTCGTATTTACCCTCGCGGCGTTGAATTTCGGCGATGTGGACGAGCGCTCCGGCATCGTCGGGATCGGCCGCGGCGATGTCCTTGTACTGTTTGAGGGCCGCATCAAGCTGGCCGTCGTTCAGGAACGCCTGCCCAAGGGCATTCATGGTGGGCACGTCGCCCGGTTCGAGATCGGCCGCGCGCTTATAGGCCGCGATCGCGTCCTTGGGGCGCTTCAACTGGTCGAAGGCCGCGCCTAAGGTGAACTCCATGCGCGCGGTGCGGTCGCTCTCGGGAACGGCCTGGATCAGCTTGGCGGCGCGATCGATGTCGCCGCTCTCGACGTAGACGCGGGCCAGGTTGAGAACGACTTCCTCGGATTCGGGCTCAATGTCCTGAGCGATCTTGTATTGCGCTTCGGCCTTGGCCTGCTCATGCTTGACGGTGTAGAGGGAGCCGAGAACCATGTGATCCTCGACGCTCTTGGGCAGAAGGGCGACGATTTTTTCGAATTCGGCAATGGCGAGGTCGAGGGCGGTACCCGAGGGCGAGGCCGACGAGGGAGCATTCTGCTGATCACCAAGCTGGCGTAAGTAGATGCGGCCCAGCAGCTTATGGGCATCGATGTCGTCCGGGGAGGTCTTCAGAAGCTCGCGGGCGGTGGCTTCGGCGTCGCGACTACGGCCGGTGCGGAAGTAGAGCTCCGCCAGCCCGTCGTATAACTCGGGCGAATGCGGATCGGCGTTGAGAGCCGCTTTATATTCCTC
Source organism: uncultured Acidobacteriota bacterium (assembly GCA_963798315.1). Lineage (GTDB taxonomy): Bacteria > Acidobacteriota > Terriglobia > Terriglobales > Acidobacteriaceae > Telmatobacter. Next base: position 74,854 of record CAWCTA010000011.1, read on the forward strand.
AATCGAGTGCTGCACGTATTCGGGCCGGCCGGAGTTGATGGCCTGTTCCTCGTACATGTCGGCCAGGGCGGCGTGGTAGTAGGCCGCCGATCGGTCAGTTGCCCGGTCAGCTGCCCGGTCCGGGCCTGAGGCCTGCTGGGTTTTGGCCGTTTCAGCCGGCTTGTCGGCTTCTGGCTTGGCGGGGGTTTGGGCATGGGCGCTCAACGCCGGAAGCGACACCAACGAGGATGCGGCCAGCGACAGCCATAGGCACGGCAAACAATTGTCTAGTCTCATGTTCTCTTTAGGGGGTCTTACACCATCCAGGCCATTGTCGGGAGATGCATAATCCCGGTTGAATGTGGCCCAGAAGTCTGCCGTGGCATCCAAATGGGCGCATACTTGCCTGTTTATACAGACGATTCTACGCGTCATTTAGTGCGCCTGCGCAAAGACCAGCATTATTTTGGGGTCTGGCTGGTAAATTCCACAGCCCGGGCGAAGGGTTAAAAAGAACACCAAAAACGCGGGATGGACCCGTCAACAATCGTTTGTTGCTGGATAAATCCAGCGGCTTTACAGTTCGGCAATCGGATTCGGGTCGACGCTTTAGTGCCGGAAGTGGCGGATGCCGGTAAAGACCATGGCTATTCCGAGCCGGTCGGCGGCGGCGATGACGTCCTGGTCCTTGACCGAGCCGCCGGGCTGGATGACCGCTGTAGCGCCGGCCGCGGCGACAGCCTCCAGGCCGTCCGGGAAGGGAAAGAACGCGTCCGAGGCGGCCACGGTGCCCTGGAGCGGCAGGACGGCTTTCATGGCGCCGAATCGTGCGGCATCCACGCGGCTCATTTGTCCGGCGCCGATGCCGATGGTTTGACCGTCGCGGGCGTAGACGATGGCGTTTGACTTGACGTGCTTCGAGACCCTCCAGGCGAAGATCAGGCTGCGCAGTTCATCGGCGGACGGGGGGCGCCAGGTGACCACGTCCAGTTCCGACTCCTCGACCCGGCCGGTGTCGGCATCCTGGAGCAGCAGGCCGCCGGACACGTGCTTGACGACCGGCCGTGCCGGGGCAGGTCTGATTTCGACCAGGCGGAGGTTTTTCTTCGCAGCGAAACGCTGCCGGGCTTCGGCTGTGAACGAGGGAGCGACAATGGCCTCGACGAAGAGCTTGGCGATTTCTTCCGCGGCATCGCCGTCGACCCCCTGGTTGATGCCGATGACGCCCCCGAAGGCGGAAACCGGGTCGCATTCTAGCGCTTTCTTGTAGGCCTCAAGCACGGTGGCGCCGGTAGCCGCACCGCAAGGGTTTGTGTGCTTGATGATGGCGACTGCGGGCTGGTCGGTGTCGTCCGCGTGCAGTTCCTGGGCCAGTTCCCAGCAGGCATCGAGATCGACAAGGTTGTTGAAGCTGAGTTCCTTGCCTTGCAACTGGGTCGCGCCGGCGATGCCGAGGCCGGTGCCGTCCGAATAAAGCGCGGCGCGCTGGTGCGGGTTTTCGCCATAGCGCAGTGACTGGAACGCTGTCAGGTTGATGCGCAGGGTGGGCGGGAGTGCCCCGGTAGCCAGCGTGACGGCCTGCTCGAGCGCAGGCGGTTCCGCGTCCGAATCCAGTGATGAAGAGTTGTTGGTAGAAGTCCCGATGATCTGGTCAAAAGTGTTAGCAATTGCGGTGTCATAGGCAGCCGTAGTTGAGAAGGCGTTTTTCGCAAGGCGCCAGCGCATTCCGCGGCTCAAGGCGCCATTGTTTTGTTTCAACTCCGCGATGACTGCCTGATACTGCCCAACGCTTGTCACGATGGCCACGTCTTCGAAGTTCTTGGCCGCCGAGCGCACCATGGATGGGCCGCCGATGTCGATGTTCTCGATGAGGTGTCCGAAAGGTACGCCGGGCTGCGCCGCAGTTTTTTGAAACGCATAGAGGTTCACGATCACCATGTCGATGGGCTGGATGCCGTGCGCGGCGGCAGCAGCCTCATGCTGGGCGTTGCCGCGGACGAAAAGCAGGCCGCCATGCACGCGGGGATGCAGCGTCTTGACGCGCCCGTCCAGCATCTCCGGGAAGCCGGTCAAATCGCTAATGTCTCTTACCGCGAGACCGGCTTCCCGCAAGATTTTGGCAGTTCCACCCGTGGAGATGAGCTCCACTCCAAAACCCGCCAGCACCTGGGCAAGCTCCACCAGTCCCGACTTGTCCGTAACGCTTACCAGAGCCCGCCGAATCTTCTTTTCCCCGCTCACCGTTTCTCCTTGCGGCTTCACGCTTGTCCTGCAGCTTTGGAATCGCACGCGCGAGAGCCAAACAACAGACTACAACCCGGGGTGGGGCCGGACCGTCCAGTCCCGTCCGGTCAGGGTTTGCCCTGAGGGCGAATCTGCTGATCACAGCCTCCCAACCCGAAATCAAGTAGAGTTGATCTATGGGAAGCAACCCCCAGCCTCCGCCATCCTACGGATATGGATCCGTTAACGGAGAAGCTCAACCCGAGATCCTGGCCCCGGATCAGTCCGGTTACGGGCCGCCGCCAGAAATGCGGCGCCGCCGGCCCCGGTGGGCTGTGGCTCCGGCTACCTACCTGCTGCTGGGCATCAACTGCGCTGTGTTTGTGGCCATGGCTCTGCGGGGAATCAACCCCATGAATCCGTCGCCGGATCAGCTGCTTCATTCCTGGGGCGCGAACAACGCGGGATATGTTCTATACCTTGGCCAGTGGTGGCGCATTATCACCGCCATGTTCGTTCATGCGGGCCTGCTGCACCTGGCCACGAACATGTGGTGCCTGTGGAACCTGGGATTGCTGGCCGAGCCGCTGATGGGTTCGTTCGGCGTGTTCGCGGTTTACATTCTTACCGGAGCGTCGGGCAACCTGCTCTCGACCTTTACCAACTTCATGTGGCCGATCCGGGACGCCGGAACCATCAGCTATCCCGTGGGCGTGGGTGCATCCGGCGCGGTGTTCGGGATTGCGGGCGCGCTCATCATCCTGCTCAAGTCGCATCGCCTGCCGGTGCCGCCGGACGAGGTGAAGAAGCTGCGCCGCTCGGTGATCTACTTCGCGATTATCAATCTCGTGATTGGCGGCGGGATCACGCTGGGCACGAACGTCATCGGCTCCGGAATTCACATCGATAACATGGCGCACCTGGGCGGCGTCGCATGCGGACTGCTGTTCGCGATACCCATGGTGCCGCGGCTCGGCGCTCCGCGCGAGGTGTTTGAACGGCGCTTGCGGATTGCCATCGGGATGACGGTCATGATTCTCACGCTGTTTGGGTATTTTCTCAGCCGGCTGGTTGTGCCCGTCCGCTAGCGCCCGCGCTATTTCCATCTGTGCAAGAATGTGTCCAGTAAGCGGATCAGCCCGCTTTCAAGCTCGCTCCAACTCTCAGTTTCGTGATGGAGGCAGACCATGAAACGCCGCGAATTCCTCAAGCAAGCCGCCCTCACCGCCGCAACGGTCGCATCCGCCAGCCAACTGCAGGCATCGAGCACGACGCCTTCGAATCCGATCGCCAAACGCACCCTCGGCAAGACCGGCGAGAAGTTGTCCATGATCGGCTTTGGCGGGATTGTCGTGATGAACGAAGACACCGGTGCGGCATCGAACATCGTTGCCGAGGCTGTCGATCGGGGCATCAATTATTTCGACATCGCGCCCAGCTATGGCAACGCGCAGGAAAGGCTCGGCCCGGCCCTGGCGCCGTATCGCAAAGATGTCTTCCTGGCCTGCAAGACCGAAGGGCGCACGAAGGATGACTCGCGCAAGCAACTCGAGGAGTCGCTGCGGCTGCTCAAGACCGATCACGTGGACTTGTATCAGTTTCATGCGCTGACCAAGATGAAGGAACTGGACACGGTGCTGGGTCCCGGCGGCGCTATGGAAACCATGGAAGCTGCGAAGAAGGAAGGCAAGATTCGCTACATCGGCTTCTCGGTTCATTCGCAGGAGACCGCGCTGGCGGCGCTCGACCGCTACAACTTCGATACCATCCTGTTCCCGGTGAACTGGGTCCTCTTCACGCAGGCAGAATTTGGTCCAAAGATTCTAAAAAAGGCGCAGGAAAAGCAGATGGGGATCCTGGCGCTAAAGAGCATGGCCAAGACGGTGTGGCCTGCCGATCAGAAAGAGAACCATCCCGAGCCCAAGTGCTGGTATCAGCCGGCGGCGTTCCCTGATGAAGCATCGCTCGGCCTGCGCTGGACGCTCGGCCATCCCGTTACCGCTGCTGTTCCGCCAGGAGACGAACGGTATTTCCGCCTGGCCATGGACGTAGCGCAGAACTACAAGCCGCTCCAGCCGCACGAAGAACAGGCGCTGCTCGGCGGCGGGCATGGCGTGGAGCCAATCTTCCATTTGGGCAACGACGTGTAAACAGCCCGGGACAGACGCGAGTGGTTTATTGGGCGAAGCTATTGAGTCGCCGATCAGTCGGCGGGTTCATCTGCGCTCCGCCTGGCAATATCAGCTGAAATTCGGTTGAGCATACGCGATGGCCCACCGCGTCCGTATTCGTCGAGAATATGCCGGACCGCAGTGGTGCTGAGAAAGTGAATTCCCCGACGGACCGACTCCACAGCAGACAAGAATTCCGCCGCGGCATCGGACTTGACCACGTATCCACTGGCGCCATAGAGGAAAGCGTGCTCAATGATGTCCCAGTCGCAGATTTGACTCACAAACAGGATGATTGAGTGTGCGGAAACGTTTTGGATCTGGCGAGCAACTTCGATGCCACTGAGATGGGGAAGGCCAACATCCAAAAGAATCAGGCTGGGGTTTAGTTCCCGTATTTTCTGAACGGCTTCGATTCCGTCGGATGCTTCGCCAACGATCTCGAAACCCGGCATTTGCGCGAGAATTGCGCGAAGAAAATCGCGAAACGGGGAAAAATCATCAACCAGGAAGACGCGAATGGATCGATTCAATCAATTCCCTCGAATGTACCCCGACTCAGTCGAGGCCTGTTTCTGCCGCTCGAACTTTCGTCGAGGCCGCACAACCTTAGAATCACATTGCATACCCCGTGAGGACGTTGCCTGCGGGCAGGCTGCTGATTGCTCCCGGGCAATTAACTGGAATGATTGAATTTTCTGGGAATCTCAGGGACCGACCAGAAGCTCCGGCCGCCGCAGGATGATCTTGCCTCTTCCCTTGCCCAGGATCCCTTCGCGCTGCCATTTGCTTAAGAAGCGGCTGACGGTGAATGGCGTGACGTTCGCTCCGGCGGCCAACTCTTCGTTTGCAACCGGGATCACAACACCATCCGGACCGCTTATGCCGATTCCCAAGGCCAGGCCGATCAGGAAATCGGCGATGCGCGACTGCGCGTCCTCAGAGCTGAGGCTGACCTTTGCGCCAATCAGCCATGCGATATGCTCAGTGACCGCAATGGAGAGAGCGTTATCCAACAGTCTCGGGATGGCAGTCACCAACTTCCGCACGGTTTTTCGGTCCCATGCGAGTGCGCAACTGTCGGACAACACCTCGGTGCTGGCCAGGTACTTGGAGGAATCAGATAGAAGGGCCGCGCCACCGAAAATCTGCCCCGCCGTAAGCCAATGCAGAAGAATCTTCCGTCCGCTACCTGTCAACACAAAGTGTCTGCCGCGGCCGCTCGTAAGAAGAAGGAGCCGATCCGCCGGGTCTTCCTCGTGTTGAATCACCGAGGATCGAAGAAACCGCCGATGGGTGGCTTGAGAGAGGACGGCATCGAGTTCGGACTTCGCCAATCCGGAGAGAAACCTGGGGCGGAGATTGGCAGGAAGTGCCAAAACCCTGCGGCCCGATAAATTGCAATTGCAGGTCACCACTCTCTTGTACCAGCTTCCGCCGGCGCAGGCTTTACCGTGTCGCGGTGGCTGCGAACTTCTTCACCATGGCCAACAGCAGCTTGCGGTCGCTGTCGTTCAGATTGGTGGAGTAGCGGCGAATCTGGGTGAGGAAGCGCAACTCCTCGTCGGAAAGCTTGGGCGTGCTCAACTGCCGGGTCGTCCCGTCGTCGTGAAAGAACTGCGCAATCGGCAGGTCGAGCGCCATCGCGATCTTCGACAGAGTATCGAGCGATGGGACGGTATGGCCATTCTCGACGCGCGAGAGATAGCAGCGCAACAGCCCGGTTTTCTTTTCGATGTCTCCCTGCGAAAGCCCGCGCTGCAGCCGATGGGCGCGAATGGTAGTGCCGATCTTCATCACGTGCCGATCCTCGGGTTTGCCACCAAGGTTACTTCTCAGGTAGCAACCATCTTGATATGTACTAAGTAGTTAACATGTACGTGCGACGAAGCGCAAGCGAAATCCGCACGTGCAGCGGAGTGTTAGTGACCAAGTTGATCCGCGAAAGACCGGTCGATACGGGCCAGGGCATCCGCCGCATCCTCGGGGCGGTAGCCGGTCTTGTTGTTCGGATTCTCGAAAGCATGCCCGGCATCGGGATAGATCTTGACGTCCACCGGCTTGCCCAACGATTTCATGTTTGCTTCGAAGGCGTGAACAGCGTCGGGCGGTATGCCCTGGTCCAGGCCGCCAAAGTTGCCCACGATGGCAGCGTTAATTTTCGCCAGCTGATCCTTGTCGGTGGCGAGAGCGCCGTAATTGATCGCGACCGCCTTGAGCGAGGGCGCGGCGATGGCCAACTGCAAGGCGTACCCGCCGCCCATGCACCAGCCCACGGCCCCGATGCGGTCGCGCTTCACATCCTTGCGGTTCTGCAAATAATTGAAGCCGGCCACCAGATCGCGCACGCCCTGGTCCTGGGGCAGGCCGCGCATCAGTTCGTGAGCGGTATCGGGGTTGTCGGCGACCTTGCCGCGATAGAGATCGACGGCCAGCGCGACGTAGCCTTTCGACGCGTAGCCGGCGGCCTCCTGCTTGATCCAGTCGTTCAGTCCCCACCATTCATGAATGACAACCAGGGCCGGATGCGGTCCCGCACCCTGGGGCAGATAGATCAGCCCGTGCGCGACGCCGTCGCCGCTGGGGAAGCTGACTGGCTGTTGTGCGCCGACTATGGCGGCAAAGGTAACCATCAAAACGAAAACGGCGCATGGCAGAAGGCGTAAAGCTTTCATGGGGACCTCGCTCTTGGGGGCGGACGAAGTGAATTGCAGAGAAGCCGCTGCTCAAAGATATTGCACGCCATAGGCGAGTCCGTCTATGGGCTAGTTGTTCTGAGGCGGATACGGGACGAAGACAAGCCAGCCGTAAACCTTAGTCGTCGACTGGCCGTCTGTTTGAATACGAGCTGAAACGCGTTGGGAGAGTGGATGCGGCTTTGGGCCAGGGCGCCGGGGGTATGTCTGGTAGTGCTGATCGCGGCCGCATTTGCGGTCGCGCAGACTCCTGCGCCGCCGGCCCAGACCGGAGTGCAGACCGGAGCGACTCCGGCCCCCGCGCCGCCACCCGTGTCCGCATCGGCACCGGCGGCGCCGGTTTCTTCCGAGGCGCCCGCAAACCCAGCCGGCGGAACACTGCATGGCGTTGTCATGAGTGGCAAGGTGCCTCTTCCGGGCGTTGCAGTGAGCGCGCAGAATACGCTGACGGGGAAGCGCTACTCCACCACTACCGACATCAACGGCGCCTGGTCGATGACCATTCCGCAAAATGGGCGCTATGTCATTCGTACCCAGTTCGCTGCGTTTGCGCAGGGATCGCAGGAGGCGTTGCTCAACGCGGCCAGTCATGACCAGACCGTCAATTTTGACCTGATGCTCGCGTCTCGCGCCGCTGAGCAGGAGCGGCAGCAGGAGGGACAAGCGTCGCAGGCGCAGCAGGCGATCCGGCAATTGACGGGGAATGGGGCGCAGAGCCTGAGCCTGATGAGCGCGCTGACCGGTGACACCGAAGCCGGCACGGCAGCGCCAACCGCGTCTGCCGGCGCTGCGCTTCCGTCGATCGCCGGCAATGCGGATTTCAGCAGCGATTCGGTGTCGATTACGGGGCAATCCGGCTCGGTGAGCCCGCTGGCCGGCGTGGATATGGATCGCATCCGCGATCTGGTCGAGACCATGAGAGCGCAAAACGGCGGGCAGGGTCCGGGCGGGGCTGGACAAGGCGGGGGCCTCTTCGCCGGCGGTGCGGGGGGATTCGGCGGTGGCGGCGGGTTCGGTGGCGACGGGGCCGGCTTCGGTGGCGGCGGCTTTGGCGGCCGTGGCGGCGGCGGTGGGCGCGGCAATTTCCGCGGATTCAATCCCGGCCAGCCGCATGGGTCCATCTTCTGGCTGGGCAGCAATTCAGCATTGAATGCGGAGCCGTTCAGCCTGCGCGGCCAGCCGCAGGAACAACCCGCGTCGGGCTCCAATCGCTTCGGGGTCACGCTGATGGGAGCGCCGTACATTCCCAAACTGACCAAGCCGAGCGGGAAGGATACGGTGTTTCTCACGGCATCGGGGGTGCGCAGTTCCAGCCCTCTGGACGAGTACGCCACGGTGCCGAGCGATGCCGAGCGGGCAGGCGTGATTCCGGGACTGCCGTATACGATCACGCCGGTCCCGGAGGCGGTCGCGCTGCTGCAGTACATTCCGGAACCGAACCTGCCGGGCACGACGCAGAACTACCACCTGCTGACAACGGCGCAATCGAACACTACCCAGGCGGGCGTGCGCTACATGCGCGGCCTGGGCGCGAATGCTTCGCCCTTCGGGGCGTTTGGCGGAGGCAGCGGACGCGGTGGCGGCGGGCGCGCGCAGCAAAGCCAGGGCCTGCGGCAGAGTCTCAACTTCAACTACAACTATGCCCACACGGCCAGCGACAACGTGAATGTGTATCCCGAGCTGGGAGGGAAGACGGCATCGGACTCGAATTCAGTGCAGGCCGGCTATACTCTCGGCTATCACAAGCTGACTAATATCTTCAATGCCAACTGGAACCGCAGCGACAGCCAGGCGACTAACTTCTTCACCAATGGGACCGACGTTGCGACCCAGGTGGGCGTTCTGGGGCCGGGCGGCAATCCGCTCAATTCGAGTCCGCTTAACTACGGCCTACCCAACGTGACCATGAGCAGCTTTACCGGGCTCAGTCAGCAGCAGCCGAAGTTCTCGATCTCCCAAACGATTTCGTTTTCGGAAACGCTGGCCTGGATTCACGGCAAGCACAACTTCCGCTTTGGAGGAGACTACCGCCGCGTTCACCATGATTTTCTGGGCGGATCGAACTCGACGGGCAGTTTCTATTTCACGGGCGTCTATACCGGCTCATCGCTGGGCGACTTCCTATTGGGTTTGCCCCAGTCGACATCGATCGACGTTACCGAGTCGAAGAGCTATCTGCGCGACAACGTGTTCGACGCATACGCGCAGGACGACTGGCGCATGCGATCGAATCTGACCTTGATGTACGGCATTCGCTATGAATTCTTCGCGCCCTACACGGAGAAGTTCAACCACCTGTCCACGATCGACTCCAATGCTGCGGGCGGCTTTACGAGCGTGGCGCAGGTGCAGGCGGGCGGAACGGGGCCTTCGAGCGGCAATCTGCCGGACGCGCTGGTCTATCCGTTTCGAGTGGCCTTCGCGCCGCGGATCGGTGTGGCGTGGCGGCTGCCGAAACAGACGGTCGTCCGTGGCGGGTATGGGATGAATTACACCACCAGCCAATACGCCAGCTTTGCCAACGTGATGGCGCTGCAACCGCCGTTTGCGAATCTCCAGACCAACGTGGTGGCGGATAGCTGCTTGCCGGCTGGGACGGGTTGCCTTTCGCTCACTGACGGCTTTCCGGCGCCCAACGCGTTTGGGAATTACTCCATCGATCCACACTACCGCTTGCCCAATGTGCAGGTGTGGAACGTGGACATTCAGAAGACGCTGCCGTGGGGAATCGTGTTGAACGCGGGCTACAACGGATCGAAGGGGAGCAACCTCGATGTCACCATCGCCCCACGCCAGGCGCCGGGCGCGCCGTTGACCAATCCCGAAAACGTGCTTTTTAACTACGAAGAGTCGGCGGCATTTTCGCTCTTTAACGCCGGAACACTGCGCGTAAACAAGCGGTTGTCAGACGGGATTGCGCTGGGCGCGAATTATCAATATTCGCACTCCATCGACAATGCCGGGTCCGTGGGTGGAACCTCGACCGTTGTGGCGCAGAATTGGCAGGATATTCAGGCCGAAGAAGGGAATTCAAGTTTCGATGTACGACATAAGGTTTCGGGTAACTATCTCTATGAATTGCCGTTCGGGAAGGATAAGTTCTGGTTCACCACGGGTAAGGCATCGCACATACTCGAGGGGTTATCGATTTCGGGTACATTTACTTTTGCCACTGGGTCGTATCTAACTCCCAGTTACCAGGCGACCATAGGCGACGTTGCCCAGGGCACCGCGGGGACACAGCGGCCGGATCGGGTTCCCGGCGCGTCGTTGACGGAAGGCGGCGGATCGCTCAAACACTGGTTCAACACCGCTGCCTTTACCGCGCCGGCAGGCTTGTACGGCACGGCATCGCGGCATTCCATTCTCGGGCCGGGGATCATTCAGAACAACATGTCTGTTTCGAAGACCATGCAATTGGGAGAGACGCGCAGCTTTGAAGTGCGCGCCACGGCCAACAATGTGTTTAACACGGTGCAGTATTCCGGAGTGGATACGACACTCTATACCGGGACGGAGGCTAGTTATGCTTCGCCGTTCGGGCAGGTAACTTCGGTGGCGCCGATGCGGTCGTTTCAGTTTACGGCGCGGTTCAGGTTTTAGAGTTAGTAGCGGGGGATGGGAAGGGCGTTGATGGCGGTTTGCCCAAAACGGATTGTTGCGTTATCGATGGCGCTGGCACTGGTTGTGCCAATGCCCGGGCCGTTGCTCGCGCAGAACCAGGTTTCCCAGCCTGCTGCTCCGGGCCAGAACTCGCAGCAGCCCGGCGGCTTTGTGATGAAGGTGAATGCCGAACTGGTGCTCACCAACGTTGTTGCGCGCGATACGAAGACGGGGGAATTGGTGCGCGGGCTCAAGCAGAGCGACTTCACAGTTTACGAGAACGGCAAGCAGCAGCAGATCGCCACGTTCGATTTTCAGAGCGTGGATATGGCCGCCCCGCTCAACGAGGCGACGGTCAGCGGCCTTGCCGCGGGGACAAAGGGGCCGGGCAACAAGGCCGTGGTTGTGGCTCGTCCCGAAGACCTGCGCAATCATCGCCTGATCGTCATGTTTTTCGATCTGACGACGATGCAGCCCGAAGACCTGGAACGAAGTGTGGAGGCGGCGCGCGATTTCCTGAAGAAGAAAATGGCGCCGGCCGACCTGGTGGCGCTGGTCTCTCTGGGAGACACGCTCAAGGTCGACCAGGATTTTACTGCCGACAAGGACGCGCTGTGGAACGAGGTGGGCATCTACAACGGAACCCAAGGGCAAGGATTTGCGCAAGGCGCCAATGCCAACTCCAACCAGGTGGAAGACACGACGGGCTACACGCCCGACGAGAGCGAGTACAACGACCTCAACACCGACCGAGAACTGTTTGCCCTGCGGGCGATTTCGAAAGCGCTGGAGAAGATCAGCGAGAAGAAGTCGCTGCTGTATTTCTCCGGCGGCATTTCGCGCGACGGCATCGAAAACCAGGCGTCGCTGCGCGCGGCCATCAACGCGGCGGTGCGCGCCAATCTCGCCATCTACAGCGTGGACACGCGCGGCCTGCAGGCAATTTCTCCGCTGGGGGATGCGTCCACCGGAAGCCTGCGCGGCACCGGCGGTTACAATGGCGGCGCGCTGCAGAACAACATGAACCAGAACTTCGCTACCCAGGAAGTGATGGCGACGCTGAGTTCCGATACGGGCGGCAAGGCGTTCTTCGACTCCAATGATTTTGCGCCGGCCTTTGCGCAGGTGCAGCGCGACACCTCGGCCTACTATGCGATCGGATTCCATTCCAGCAATCCGGCGCGCGATGGCAAGTATCGCAAGCTGACGATCAAGATCAACCGACCGGGCATCAAGCTGGAATACCGGCCGGGGTACTATGCGCCCGCCGATTTCCAGCACTCCGGCAAGGAAGACCGCGAGCGCGATCTTGAAGAGCAGTTATCGAGTGATCTGCCGGCCACGGACATGGCGTTGTATCTCGACGCCCTGTACTTCCGGCTCGATGAGAACCGCTTCTATGTGCCGGTATCGCTGATCGTGCCCGGGTCGCAGGTTCCGTTTGTGAAGGGCGGCGACAAGGACAAGGCGACGCTCGACATTATCGGCACGGTGATCGACGAAGTGAAGCGGCCGATCGGGCGGGCGCGCGAAACAGTGAAGCTGAACCTCGACCAGTCGCTCGGGGCGCGGCAGAAAAACATCCAGTACAACACCAGCTTCAATCTGCCTCCGGGCAAGTATCACCTGAAGTTTGTGGTGCGCGAGAACCAGACCGGCCGCATGGGCTCGTTCGAGGCCGACATCACCCTGCCGGAGATGAAGAAGGTTCCGCTCCCTGAGAGACGAATCTGGCTGAGTTCCATCGTTCTGGCGTCCGTGCGCCAGCCCAGTAAGCAGGATTCTCCTCTGGTGCGCAACGGCCAGGAGTACGTGCCGAACATCAGCCACGTATTTCGCCAGGATCAGCATCTGTATCTGCTGTATGAGATCTACTCACCGACCCGCGAAAAGCCCGCCGAGAATCAGCCCAAGGGAACCAAGCCGGGCATCAACCTGCTCAGCAGCCTGGAACTCATTCAAGGTTCGACCAAGGTCTACGAGACGCCGCTGGTGCAGGCCAAGGCCATTAACGTCGCGGGCCGCGATGCGGTGTCGATTGAATTGGACGTGCCGCTGGCGGGCCTCAAGCAGGGTTCGTATCTATGCCAACTCAATGTGGTCGACGATGCGGGGGGAAGCTTTGCCTTTCCGCGGTTCGCGGTGCTGGTGCGGGAGCCGGCTGCTCCGGCCAATCAGCCAGCGGCGGGAGGCGCGTCTCCATCGGGGGGTGGCGCAGGTTCCGAGCGCTGATCGGAATCCGGAACCGCGGCCCATCCGTAAGGACAGTGGCGGCAGCGCGACCCGCAGCAGTATCCGCGCTTCAGGTGATAGGCCGCCGTGAAGACCATGTAGGGACCTTCCATGTAATAGTCCTCCGATTCGGGCAGCGGCGCTTCGTCGGGCGGGTTTCGATCCATACTTCTTATTGTCGCGGATTGGCCCGCTAGCCCGTCCCATCTAAAATCGATCCATGACACTGACCGCGCATGAACGCGCCCGCCGCATCAAGATCATCCTGTTTGACGTGGATGGTGTTCTGACCGACGGCACCATCTGGCTGGTGCCTGCGCCCGCTGCGAAGGAAGCAGAGAGCCTTCCGCACAAGCAATTCGGCGGGCCTGACGGCGGGGTCGGGTTCGGCATTCAATCCGCCACCATGATGGAAGCCAAGGGATACAGCGCCCACGACGGAGCCGGCATTTCGCTGGCGCGGATCGGCGGCATGAAGTGCGGCGTGATCACCAAACGCATCAGCGAGACGGTGGCCACGCGCGCGCGGGACCTGAAGCTTGAGTTTGTCTACCAGGGCCAGGCATTCAAGATGCAGGCGGTGCGCGACATTATGGCGAAGGAGGGTGCGACGCTCGATGAGATCGCCTACGTCGGCGACGATGTCATCGATTTACCCGTGATGCGCGCCTGCGGCTTTGCGGTTGCGGTGGCCAATGCGCGCGAGCAGGTGAAGGCTGAGGCGCACTACATTACGCCGCATGCGGGCGGGTGCGGAGCGGCGCGCGATGCGATCGATTTCATCCTCGACGCGAAAGGCCTGCTCAACAACTGCATCGAAGCTATGATCGACGAATCAAACCCGATTTCACCGTCGATGGATATCGGCAACAGCGGGGATTCGGCGTAATCGGCTGGCCGCGATTCAATTCTTTTTTGCGTAAGCCGGAAACACTGTTTCAGTGAGAATAGCGCGCAATGCCAGGCGCAGATCTGTGTCCGGATCGGGCTCGGTGTTTGACAGCGGATGAAGCGAGTCGGCCGGCGGCGCGCCGGTGTCGGTGGTGTTCACGGCGAGGATGCTCGCGCTGCTGCTGGCCGGATCGACGAGCAGTTCCGAAGAGAATCCGCCCTGATCGCCGTCATGGTAGATGTAGCGGTGTCCGTCGCTGTCGAGTACGAAGAAGCCGAGACCCATCATGGGATGCGCGCCGTGCGGCCCTGCGGTGTAGCGGTGTGGGCGCATGGCCCGGCTCAGCGACCGGAAGCACGCCTGTCCAGGCTTCTTCGAGCGAACTGCGCTTCAGGACGACTTCATAGAGCGGATTGCCGGGGTCGCCGATCAGGAAGCGCATGTACTTCACCATGTCGGGAATGGGCCCTTTCAATCCGCTGTTGGAGGTGGTGATGCCGGTGTCGAAGTTGAGCGGCTGGGGCGTGAGTGCGGCGCCCGCGCGAAGATAACTGGCCGAAACGTGGCCTTCGAGAAAATACGGCGCGCGATCGAAGTAGCTTGCGGTCATGCCCAGCGGCTTGAGGATGTTTTTGTCGATGTAGACTTCGAAATCGTCGCCGCTGAGGCGCTCGATGATCTGGCCGAGAAACACGTAGCCGAGATTGGAATAGCTCCAGCGGCTGCCGGGCTTGAAGGCAATGTGGGTGTAGGGGAGCATCGCAGCGACCTGAGCCCACCGGGTCGGCTCGAAGGGCTGCCAGTCGCAGTTCGTCGGGTCGTCGCAGTCCCACGGCCAGGTGGGATTGCGAAAGCCGGCGCTGTGGGTCAGCAGATGGCGGATGGTGATGTCTTCGATGGAGCCGTACGCATCGTGCACCTGGCGCAGTTCGGGCACATAGCGAACCGCCGGGTCATCCAGTGAAAGCTGCCCGCGGTCGCGGAGTTGAAGGATTGCGATGGCCGTGAATGTCTTGGTGATGGAGGCCCAGTTGTAGGCGGTTTCGACATCCACGCGCTGGTGGGTGTCCTGGCGGGCTTCGCCGAAGAGGAATTGCGTGGCTGCTGCCGGGCCGTGAACGAAGGCGAATCCGCCGCCTACAACGCCATGACGAGTCAGTTCGGCGTCGAAGCGCGGATGAAACGCATCGAGCTGGGCGATCGCGCACGCAGGCGCAATCACGAATCCCATCGTCAGAGACAATGCAACTGGAACAAACCGGCGGGGC
Source organism: uncultured Acidobacteriota bacterium (assembly GCA_963798315.1). Taxonomy (GTDB): domain Bacteria; phylum Acidobacteriota; class Terriglobia; order Terriglobales; family Acidobacteriaceae; genus Telmatobacter. Next base: position 89,918 of record CAWCTA010000011.1, read on the forward strand.
AGCATGCTGCCCATGATACAAGTCGCGTCATATTCCGCGAGCGGGCTTGTCGCCCTCTTTCAGACAGACACGCATGAGCCGATCCTGGTTACCGGGCCTCGGGCAAGCATCGGAACGCGCCCGAATAGACAACGAAGCGGCGTCCGCGCAGGAAACCGACCAACGTCAGCCCGAGTTCGCGGGCCAGCCGGACCGCGAGGCTACTGGGCGCCGAGACTGAAGCCAGAATGGGAATGCCCGCGGCCAATGCCTTCTGCACGATTTCGAATCCGCCCCGGCCGCTGACCATGAGGATGTGGGCGCTCAACGGCAAGCGACCCTCAAGCAAAGCCCATCCGACAATCTTGTCGACCGCGTTATGGCGGCCGATGTCCTCGCGGACGCCGAGCGATGCGCCTGTTGCGTCGAAGAGAGCGGCGGCATGGAGGCCGCCCGTGCGGCTGAACACGGCTTGTTCCTCACGAAGAGTCTCGGGCAATCGGCAAAGGACTTCGGGATCGAATCGGATTTCAGGATTCGGCGGCTGCAGGCCGCGTATGCGAATGGCCTCGATGGAGGCCTTGCCGCAGATGCCGCAACTGGAGGCCGCGAAGAAATTCCGCTGCAGGCCCCCCGAGTCGAACCCGGGTTCCTGCAGCTCCACTTCAACGACGTTGCTTTTTGCGCCGTTTTGCGGGATGGCGACGCGAATCCCTGCGATCTGACCGCGGGTCTGGATGATTCCCTCGGTGAGCAGGAATCCAGCGGCAAGTTCCAAATCGTGGCCCGGCGTGCGCATGGTCACGGTCAGAGGCGTGCCGTTGATGCGGATCTCCAGCGGTTCTTCCGCTGCCAGCGCATCCTGGACCGAGCGGACCGTGCCGTTATCCCACTCCGACACCTGGGTCAGCTCGACACTTCGCTGGGGCGGTCGCACGCGCACTCCTCGGATTCGAAGTTGACTCCCGGCGGGACATCGTGTCAAGGCGCAGTTAAGTCGAAGTGCGCCTAACACCTTTGAACGCGACGCGTATTGTTGGTTAGCATCAGAAGAGACACCGGGGCGAACGGTCTGGACCCCGCATGCCACGACAGGAAGAATGATGAAGCTGCGCATCAAAGGAAATTCACTGCGGCTGAGGGTATCGCCTTCAGAGATGGAGCAACTGCTTCAATGCGGGCGCGTTGAGGAAACCATCTATTTTGGTGAGGATGAGGGCGCCCGATTCACCTATGCGCTGGAGCACAGTGCGCATGCCGGGGCAATGACGGTCCTGTATCGGCCGCAGGAAGTAACGGTGCTGGTTTCGTCGCGCGAAGCGCGGAATTGGGCCGAGAGCAATGACGTGGGACTATACGGCGCGACCGGCTCCGGCCATGGACCGCTTGAGCTTGCGATCGAAAAGGATTTCGCTTGCCTGGATAAGAAGGGAACGGAGAACGCGGACACCTTCCCCAATCCAAAGCAGGGTGTTGTCTGTTGACCGCGCTGGTCAGGTGTGAAATGAATACGCTTTCAGGAGGGAAACTACTAAGGGGGTTTTCTTCTTAAGTCGAGCAGCGCTGGGATTTCTCAATCCCATCGCTACTCGCGATCGCTCCCCGCGGAGACTGCGGGAACGGGGCCGGATCAGGCCGCCGGGCGGGCGTGGACCCGGGTCCGGTCGTGTGCGTCGGCTGACACGGGCTGCAGACGAAACGCGTTTTTGCCTGCGGGAACCATGGCCAGGGTCACCGGATGACGATCCCGGCTGGCATGCATATGTTTGGTTTCGAGCCACGCGCACAGGCGCGGATCGTAGATTTCAGGCTGGCCTTGCCAGAAATCTGGCGCCAGTCCGCACTGGATCCGGAGATGATCCAACTGCAATTCGATGGAGGACACATCCTTGGGAAAATATCGCCGTACGTTATCTGTACCGACGAGCAATCCGGAGAGTCCCCGTCCTTTACTTTGCGCTTTGACTACCATATGGCACCTGCTCTTGAGCGGGGGATGAGATTCAGTCTAAGGAGTCAGGTTACGGGGAAGCCGCCTGCCGATGTAGGATGCCGCGTACGAAATCCCACTATGAAACACATCGACCTGGAAAGTCAGTCTGGGATTTTGCTGCTGCTTTTTGGCCCTATCAAGTACCCATTCCAGTTGACATAAATTTCGAGACGTACCGACAGTTGCAGAGAACACTGGAGCGGTTGTCGTACCTGATCTACATTCCTAAGATAACACTTTTTGGTTACTCCGGCGCGCTATCAGCCAAGTAAATTGTTCGTGACAATCGCGTGTTGCACCGAATCTGAACTTACTCGAGGAGTAGAGCCTGGGCAGCTCACCGGGTTCCAATCATCCGATCAGACTGGATCGCATCGCGCAGAGCCGACATAACTTCCTCTTGTTGCTCAAAAGTAATTCGATTAAATAGAGGCAGGGCGGCGCGATTTTCCGTCAGACGCTTTCCCGAGACCTTAGGCGCCTGACCGCCGCGGAGCCTGAAGACGAAGAGGCGCAAAGCTCACCACTGCCGGGGGCGTAAGGCCACCGGCTCGCATACACTGGATAGTTCCGTCCATAGATTGGGCAGCACAGATTCGCCTGCAGCGTGGAGAGAGAGTTTTGGTGATTTTTGGGATGAGAGGCACGGTGTGGTTGGCCTTGGCGTGTGCGACGCTCGGAGCTTTAGCGAATGGGGCCGAAGCGCGGTTCGACGCCGATGCAGTGCGGCTCAACAATCGCGGTGTGGCGCAGATGGGGCAGCAGTTTACCGACAAAGCCGCGGACAGTTTTGCTGAAGCCTTCAAGAAGGATCCGAAGATGGCGCAGGCAGCCATCAACGAAGGCATCGCGCTGATGGCGCTGCAGAAACTCGATGAGGCGAAGAACGCCCTGCAGACCGCTCTGGTCCTGGATCCGAAGAGTGCCCAGGCGTGGTACAACCTGGGCCTCGCCCAACACGCGGGGAATGAACTGGAGCCCGCGCTGGCCAGTTTCCAGCACGCGGTCCAAATCGATCCGCGCGATGTGGACTCGTGGTACTTCGTCGGCGTTTGCTACGGCGAGATGAAGCAGTTCGACAAGGCCATCGAGACGTTTAACAAGGCGCTCGCGGTGAATCCCCTGCACGCGTCGGCGGAGTTTCAACTTGCGCGGGCATTGCAGCGATCCGGCCGCACCGCCGAGGCAAAAGAACACTTCAAGCAGTTCCAGCACCTGACCAGCACCAAGATATCGGCGGCCATCGGCCTGGCCTATGGAGAACAGGGTCACTACTCCACGGTGACTCCGATCGAAGAACCGGAGACGGGGCGCAAGCCAATGATCCCGGTGAAACTGGTGGCGGAGCGGATGGTATCGGATTCCCAGGTCCCAAAAACGGGACCTGGGGCACCCAGTTCCAGAGTCCCCAGTGTGATCGCGGCGACCGGCGGCGCGTGCATGCTCGATGTGATGGGGGCGGGGCAGTTGGATCTCGTACTCATGGAATCCGGAGAACATGCGATCGGGGTATTTCATCGCGGGGAGGATGGCGGCTTTGGGCCGGTGGATGCGGAGGCGGCGGGCCTGAAAGCCTCAGGGCACGCCGTCGCATGCGCGGTGGGCGACTATGACGGCGATGGGCTCAATGATCTGGCCGTCGCTCTAGAAGACAAGATTCTGTTGTTCCGCAACCTGGGCAAAGGAAAATTTGAGGACGCGACCGTTGAGGCCGGCCTGACGCCGCGCAACCGTCCGAGCGGAATCACGTTTATCGACTACGACCACGACGGCGACCTCGACCTGCTGATCACCGGGACGCCGGCCAAGTCCGGCGACGCATCGAACGTTCTTTGGCGCAATAACGGCAACAAGACTTTCACGGAGTGGACTGAGCCTACCGGCCTCGGCGGTAGTGGGACAACTTCGGCCGCCATTCTCACCGACTTCAACAACGACCGCGCAGTCGATATCGCCATGACTGGCGACGGGCCGGCGCCGCTGCTGTACGTGAATCCGCGGGAAGGCAAGTACCCGACGCAGCCGCTGTATGACGAGAAGCTTCCGCCCACGGTCGGCATCGCGGTGCTCGACTTCAACAAAGATGGCTGGATGGATATTGCGGTCACGCATGCCGGCGCGCCCGGCCTCACGCTGTGGCGCAACGTGGAAGGCCCGAATCATATCGGGCGGCGATTCGAGCGGGTGGATTTGCCGCTGAAAGATGCGGTGCGCGGATGGGGCGTGACGCCGGTGGACATCGATAACGATGGCTGGATCGACCTTGCTGCCGTAGTGGAAACCAAGGCCGGCCCGCAAGTCCGGGTGCTTCGCAATCGCGGCGATGGAAGCTTTGAAGATGTGAGCGGTACGCTGGGGCTCGATAAGGTGACGCCCACCGCACCGCGTGGGCTCATTGCGGCCGACGTGGAAGGCAAGGGAGCCGCGGACCTGATTGTGACGCAACTGAACGCGCCGCCGATGCTGTTGCGCAACGAGGGAGGCAACAAGAATCACTCGGTGCGCATTGAACTCGCGGGCCTGGCCGATAACAAGACCGCCCTTGGCGCCAAGGTGGAGATCTTCTCCAACGGCCACTGGCAGAAGTGGGAAATCGCCGGTGCCTCGGGCTATCAGACGCAGTCGCCGCCGCAGATCCTGGTCGGCCTGGGTGATTTGCCCGGCATCGATCTGTTGCGCATTCTCTGGCCCACTGGCGTGCTCCAGGATGAAATCGATCTGCCCAATACGCAAGTGATCGCGATGAAAGAAGCCGATCGGCGCGGCAGTTCGTGCCCCGTGCTGTTCGCGTGGGACGGGCACAAGTACAAGCTTGTGACGGATGTGATTGGCGCGGCCGTGGTGGGTCACTGGTTCACGCCGCAGCGCCGCAATATCCCCAACCCTGGCGAGTGGATCAAGGTCGACGGGTGCCCGCGTCGCGCCGGTGAATGGCAAGGTGAGCCTGCGCTTCATCGAGCCCATGGAAGAGGTGAACTACATCGACCAGCTGCGCCTCGTCGCCGTCGATCATCCTGAGAATGTTGAAGTCAATCCCGATGAGCGGTTCCTTGACGATCCGCCGTTCGCATCGGGGCGCGTGGTGGCGTCGCAGGCGACCCGCCTGCCCGTCGACGCATGGGATGGCGAGGGCCGCGATGTACTGGATGTGCTCAGCCGGCGCGATCACAAGTTTGCCGGCGGCTTTACGCCTTCGCCTTATGATGGCTTTGCCAACCTGCATGCGCTGACGCTCGATCTTGGCGAGGTGAAGGCAAACGCGCCGCTGCGTCTGCTGATGACGGGCTACGTGAACTACTTCAGCGCGACGTCGCTCTATGCCGCGTGGCAGGCGGGCGTGAAGCCGATCTCGCCGTATGTCGAGGCACAGTTGCCGGACGGCAGTTGGCAGACTATTCCGGGCGAGGCGGGATTTCCGGCCGGGCTGGAGCGCACGATGGTTGTGGACTTGTCCGGCAAGCTGCCGGCGGGTACAAAGCGCATCCGCCTCCAGACCAATCTCGAAATCTACTGGGACCAGGTGCTCATCGACCAGAGCGAGAACGCGGAGTCGCGCAGCAGCGAAGTACCGCTGGCGCAGGCCACGCTGCATTTCCGCGGCTACCCGAAGCAGATTGAAGGCGCAAGCCCCGGCGATCTTGACTACGACTACGATCGCGTCAGTCTCACCGGTCCGTTTCAGCGGCAGCGCGGCAACTACACGCGCACGGGCGATGTGACGTCGCTGGTGAGCGCCATCGACGATCGCTTTGCGATCTTCGGCAGCGGCGAGGAGATCGCCACGGAATTCGATGCGGCGAAGCTGCCGGCGCTGCCGCCTCACTGGAAGCGGGACTACTTTTTCTACGCCAACGGATTCGTCAAGGACATGGACTGGTGGGATGGCTCGCCGTTCACGGTGGCGCAATTGCCGTTTCACGGCATGTCGACATATCCCTATCCGGAGACGGAGAAATACCCGGACGACGCGCAGTCCCTCGATTACCAGTTGAACTGGAACGACCGCTTCGATTCCGGCGAGCCGGTGCGGTCGTACCGATTCGACTATCGGCAGTTGACCTCGACGCCGGCTGAGGATAATGCCACTTGCGCCGGGGCTGACTCCACCTGTGCCTCACGCAGAGCAACGCGGCCATGAACGAGGCAGGCAGCGAACTGGTTCTGAAGCCCGCGACGCAGCAGTTGGAACTGTTGCGCAAGGGCGTGATTTCGGTTGTCGAGTTGGCTGACGCCCACATTCGCCAGATCGAGCGCTTGAATCCGATGGTCAACGCGTTCGCCGACTTCGACGCTGAGCGGGTGCGCGCCCAGGCGCGGCGCATGGATGAGTCGAGAGCGCCGCGCGGGCCTCTTCACGGGCTGCCGGTCACGGTCAAGTCGTCGATTGCGACCGCCGGTTATCGCTGCGAGATCGGCAGCCTTCTTCACCAGGGCGAAATTCCCGCGAAGACGCCGTCGTCGTGGCGCGGTTGCGTGCGGCCGGAGCCCTTATCCTGGGCACGACCAATTGCCCGGAATTCCTGATGGCCTACGAGACGGCGAATCTGCTGCACGGCGCGCACGCGGAATCCGTGGGATCTGGATCGTTCGCCGGGCGGATCGAGCGGCGGCGAATCGGCGGCAATCGCGGCGGGCATGTCGGCGGCGGGCCTGGGCAGCGATAGCGGCGGCTCGGTGCGCGTGCCGGCGCACTTGCACCGGCATCTGCGCGCTCAAGCCCACGCCCGGACGGATTCCCGCGCGCGGCCATCTGCCGCCGTGCGTGGGACCATTTTCGATTCTGGGCGCGATTGGGCCCATGGCGCGCACCATCGCCGACGTCACGCTTCTGTTTCGCACGCTGAGCGGGCAGGACCTGGGCGATCCTGCGAGCCCGCCGCTGCTGCTGCGAACGCCGGGCCTGGATGAACTGCGTGCGGACACCATCGGATTCTTTGAGGATGATGGCCTTGTTCCGGTCACGCCTGAAACGCGCGCCGCCGTGCATGCCGCTGCGGAGGCGCTGCGTGACGCAGGGTTTCGCGTAGAGCCGTTCCGGCCGCGCACGCTGGAGCGACTGCGCAAGTTATGGTGGACCTTCTTCGTGCAGTGCGGCGCGATGTTTTACGAGCCGGAGATTCGCGGCAAGCACGAGCGGCTGAGCCCGATCTTCAAGGAGTTTCTCTCCATTGCCGAGCTCTGTTCCGCCGCTGAGCGCGACACGGCTGCTCAATGCCTGGGCCGAACTTGACCTGCTGCGCGCGAAGACGCTGGAAGAGATGCGGGAATATCCCGTGCTGCTCTGCCCGGTGGCCAGCATTCCGGCTTTCCGTCACGGAGAACGAAGCTGGATGATCGACGGCCAGCCGGTTGCGTATCTCGATGCGGTGCGCCACACCCAGTGGTTCAATGCGCTTGCCGCGCCCGCAGCCGTGGTTCCCGTTGGCCGATCGCCCGAAGGCCTGCCTATCGGGGTGCAGATTGTGGCGCGGCCTTTTGATGACGAGGTCGCGCTTGGCATTGCGGCCGTGGTTGACGCCGCTTTTGGTTATCAGGCTCCGCCGTTGGCGAATGCATCCTAATCCACTCCTGTCAAGTTCACAGATCACAGCACTTCGCTCGTGCGAACGATAAGGCATGCCGTTTCTGCATGATGCATACGTCGATCCTCCATCTTTGGATGGAGGCACGCCTTCGATCCGCGGAGTAGCCTGAAGCTTCCCCAGATTGGAGCAGCAGCGTGCGCGAAAGCTGGCACGAGCGCTTTGCCGAATCACCGGATGTGTTGAAGAGCGAGCGGCGCCGGCAGACAGTGGTTCCGGTGCTCGATCTGGAGATCGGCGGAGACGAGTTCATCACCATGGCGGGGCCGTGCTCGGTGGAAACCGAAGCGCAGCTCCTGGCCACTGCCGATCACGTTCGCCGTGCGGGCGCCCGCGTTCTGCGCGGAGGGGCATTCAAGCCGCGCAGCTCGCCGTATGCTTTCCAGGGACTCGGACTGGAAGGGCTCAAGCTGCTGGGCCGCGCGCGCGAAGAGAGCGGCCTCGCCATCGTGACCGAGGTGATGTCGGAAGACGACGTTCCCCTGGTGGCCGAGTATGCCGACATTCTGCAGATCGGCACCCGCAACATGGAAAACTATTCACTGCTCGAAGCGGCGGCGCGCTCGGGCCGGCCCATTCTGCTCAAGCGCGGCATGGTTGCAACGATGGCCGATTTTCTCCGCTCCGCTCAGTGCATTCTCGACAACGGCAATCCCAACGTGATTCTCTGCGAGCGCGGCATTCGCACTTTTGAGACTGCCACACGCAATACCTTCGATGTGGCCGCCATCGCGCTGCTCAAGCAGATCTCGCATCTGCCGGTGATCGCCGATCCCAGCCACGCCTGCGGGCGCCGCGAGCTGGTGCCGGCGCTGGCGCGCATCGCCGTGGCCGCTGAAGCCGATGGCCTGCTGGTTGAAGTGCACCCCAATCCCGATAAAGCCTGGAGCGACGCCGAACAGACGCTCGACTTCGATGCTTTCGACGACATGATGGCCTCGCTCGAGCCCTTCATCGCGCTGCGCACAGGACGACTGCCTCTGTATCAGCCTGACAGCGACGCCCTGCTGGAGGCTGCGGGATGAGGATTGTTTTTGGTGCGCGCGCGGCGGCTTTGCCTCTCATTTTGGTCGCGCTGCTTTGCGGATTCTCAGCCGGCACTACAAACTCTACCGATGTCGCTGTGATCGTCACGTCCGCGCCGGCGTACGATGCGCTGGCTGCTCTACGGGGTGGGGAGAGATTTCCGCAAGGCGCGCACTCGCTGCTGGTGCAGGGCGGAAAAGCCGAGCCGCTGGTTGCCGGCTTTGCTGCCAGCGCCGACGCCAGCGTTTCATTCGATGCGAAGACGGTTCTTTTCGCAGGAAAGAAGAGCGCGGGCGATCCGTGGCAGATTTGGGAACTGGCGCTGGCGGATCATACGGTGCGGCAAGTGATTGGCGGCGCCGGCGACGCGGTGCGCCCTTTGTATCTGCCGGGCCGGAGACTGGTCTTTGCGCGCAAGGGTGCCGCAGGGTTACCAACTGATCGCCGCGGATCTCGATGGCAAAAACGAGTTGCCCCTCACCTACATGCCGGCCAGTGCCATTCCCGATGATGTTCTGGCCGATGGGCGCATTCTGTTCGAATCCGGATTTCCGCTTGGGACGGGGTCCACGCCGGAACTGTATTTGGTCTACTCCGATGGTTCGGGAGTGGAGTCATACCGCTGCGATCACGGCGCTCATCGCTGGGGCGGACGTCAACTCGCCTCCGGCGACGTGGTCTTTACCCACGGCTCGACCCTGGCGAGGTTTACTTCTCCACTAGCGAACGAAGTGCGTGTCGGCGCTCCGGGTGCTGACTATGCGGGGGGAATCGCCGAGACGGTCTCGGGGCTGTGGCTCGTGAGTGCGCGCAATACACGCGGCGGCGAGTACTACGCGCTGAAATCGTGGCCGCCGAACCTTTCTCCTGAAAAAGCTTCTTCTGAAAAATCCGGACCGCCTATGACTACAGTGCTGGCGCTGCCGGGCCAGAATCTTGTCGAACCGGTCTTGCTTGCTTCGCGCGAACGGCCCAAACAGCATCCATCGGCCCTGCACGATTGGAACTATGCCAATCTGCTGGCGCTCGATGCGCGCCAATCGCGCGGGGGAGATCTCAAGACAACGCCCGCAAGGGTGCGGCTCGAGACTCAAGATGCAACAGGCGGCGCAGTGGTGTTGGGCTCTTCGCCGGTCGAAGGCGACGGGTCGTTTTTCGTCAAGGTCCCGGCTGACAGGCCTATTCGCTTTTTGCTCGTTGATGAAAAGGGAACGGTGGTGCGCCAGGAGCACGGCTGGTTCTGGATCCGGCGCGGCGAACAGCGCATCTGCGTCGGCTGCCACACGGGTCCGGAGCGCGCGGCGGAAAACAATGTGCCGGCGGTGCTGTTGCGCTCGACAACTCCGGTTGACCTGACCGGCGCCCAGGCGCCTGAATCTGCGCGGCAAGCTGAGAAGGGAAGCCGCTGATGAGAATGAATCGCTTTCTTTCTCTTTCTCTCTTCGCCGGCGCTCCGCTGGCTTATGCGCAAGCGCCTTCCGCGTCGTCCAAGTCGGCCCTACCGCAGGCGCCGACAATCAAATTTGAAGACGCGAGCGACAAGGCGGGGATCGACTTCACCCACAGCTTCGGCTCGCGGCAGCTTGGGTCGCTGCTTGAAGGCACCGGCGCGGGCTGCGTCTGGTTCGACTACAACAACGATGGCCTGCCCGATCTTTACGTGGTCAACGGCCGTCCGCTCGATGACTCGATACACCCCTACCCGCTGAAGGACAAGCCGGTTCCGCCGCCGCACAATCATCTCTACCGCAACGACGGCAACGGCCGCTTCACCGATGTGACGGCGAAGAGCGGCCTCAATCCCGATATGTATTCGATGGCCGTGACCGCGGCCGACTATGACAACGACGGCTTCGTCGATCTGCTGGTCGCCGGCTACGGCAAGACAATTCTCTACCACAACGATGGCAACGGCCACTTCACCGATGTGACGGCGAAGGCCGGCATCAAGGTCGACGGATGGTCGATCAGTTCGACGTGGCTCGATTACGACAAGGATGGCTGCGTCGATTTGTTCGTGGGCCGCTATGTGAAGTTCGATCCGAAATATCGCAACTTCTATGCGGCCGACAACTATCCCGGCCCACTCGATTACGAAGGCGAAACCAACAAGCTCTACCACAATAACTGCGACGGCACATTCACCGACGTTAGCGAAAAGTCGGGCATCGCCGCCTACGTCGGCCGCACCATGGGCGTCACAGCCGCCGACTTTGACGGCGATGGGTGGGACGATATCTACGTCGCCAACGACCGCACGGAGAATTTCCTCTTTCATAACAAGCACGACGGAACGTTTGAGGAAATCGGAAACGATACCGGCACCGCGTTCGGACAGAATGGCGAGTCCACATCGTCGATGGGTCCGGTGTTTACCGATCTTGAAGGGCGCGGCGTGCTCGACCTGTGGGTTACCGATGGCCACTACAACCGGCTGCTGCACAATCAGGGCAAGCAGGGTTTCGAAGATATGGGCGCGTCCAACGGCGTGTCCCAGACGAATGCGCAATACGTGAGCTGGGGGACCGGCGTCTACGACTTCGACAATGACGGATTCCCCGACATTCTCATCTTTCATGGAGGCCTGATTCACCTGATCCCGCAGGAGCACACGCTGTTTCGCGGTGTGGGCGCGGCTCACTTTCAGGATGTCTCGCGCGAGGCCGGCCCGGTTCTCAGCGTGCGTACCACGGCGCGCGGCGCATGCTTCGCCGACTACGACAATGACGGCAAGGTCGATGCATTTCTGGTGAATCTCGGCGCCAGGGGCGCACTCGTTCACAACATCTCGGAGAGCACAGGGCACTGGGTCGCCATCAAGCTCAGGGGCACGAAGAGCAATCGCGACGGCATCGGCGCACGGATCGAAGTGTTAGCGGGAGGGAAGCGCTGGACTGCGGAGCGCGTCGCAGGTTCCGGCTACCTTTCGCAGAATGACGACCGCGTGCATTTCGGTGTGGGCTCCGCGGAATCGATCGACAAGATTCAAATTCACTGGCCCAGCGGCCGCGAGCAAACGCTGGAAAAGCAGGCCGTAGACCGCGTAATTACTGTCGAGGAGCCGAAGTGAACCGGTTCGGCCAACGTTCGCTGCCAAGCCGGTTTGCCGCGATGCTGTGCGCTGGTGCCTTCGCAGGCGGGTGCGTGCTGCTTTGGCATGCCGGCGTGGCGCGAGCATCCACGGGGACGGGAAGGGCACCTGAGGTGCTTACCTATGCTTCCCCGGTCGAACTCCTTTTTTCCCCGGACGGAACGCGTTTGTACGTGCTCTGCCAGGAAAGCGAGGAAGTGCGGGTGCTCGATGCTGAAACCTACGCATCGGTGAAGAACATTTCTGTGGGCCGCGTGCCGCGCGGCTTCTCGCTGTCGCACGATGGCGTGCGGCTCTTTGTCGCCAATACGTGGGACGACACGATCTCCGTCATCGACACCGTTTCGCTCGCGGTTGTCGCTACGTGGCAGGTTGGTGCTGAACCATCCAGCGTCATCGCGGACCGCGAAGGCAGGCGCCTGTTTGTGGCCAATCGCATTTCAAACGACGTGGCCGTGCTCGATGCTCAGACTGGCGCGGAAGAGAAGCGGCTGGCCGCGGGCCGCGGATCCAGCTACATTACTGCGAGCCCGGATGGAACCCGGCTCTATGCCACGCACGTCTATCCGAATCCGACGCGGGTGCCGACACCGGGAGGCAATCGCGTTCCTCCGAAATCTGAGATCACGGTGATCGATGCTGCCCGGGCGGTTGTTGTCGACCGGATGCCGCTCGATCGCGTCGCGCATTCATTCCACACCGCGTTTTCTGTCGACGGGCGGCTTGGAGTCACGGCGCACCTGCATCCCAAAAATCTCGTTCCCCTCGCGCACATGGAACACGGTGGAGCGTTTGCCGACACGATCACTCTGTTTGGCGCGGATGTGGGCAAGCCGGTGGAACTGCCGCTCGACGAACTGGAACGCTACGCGGTGCGCCCATTCGGCGTGGCGATTTCGCCGGACAAATCGCGCATCTACGTCAGCTGCGAGGGGTCGGAGATCGTGACTGTCATCGACGTGCAGCGCGCGCTTGGATTCATTCGCACCCACAGCGGAGATTTCGTCCAGGACCTCTCCGCCAGCGCCAACTATGTTACGGCGCGTATCGAGGTGGGCCATGACCCTCGTGGTTTGGCGTTTACTCCCGATGGACGCAGGCTGCTGGTGGCCAACCGGCTCGACGATACGCTGAGCGTGATCGATGTCCGGACCAACCGTGTTTGCGCAACGGTTCCCCTTGATGGCCCAAAGGAACTGTCGGTCCTGCGACACGGCGAACAGACCTTCTATACCGCTCGGTATTCGTTCCAGGGGCAGATCGGCTGCGCGAACTGCCACATCGACTCGACGTTCGACGGCTTGACATGGGATCTGGAACCGGATGGATTCGGGCGCGACATCGTCGACAACCGGCTGCTCGAAGACATCAAGGACACCGAGCCCTACAAGTGGAACGGCGGCAATCCCAACCTGCCCACCGAGTGCGGGCCGCGGACGGAGAAATATTTCTGGCGCTCGGAGAACTACGACAGCCTCACGCTGACAGACCTGGTGGTTTATGTGCGCAGCATTCCGTTGCGGCCCAATCGATGGAAGCTGCCCGGCCGCGAACTCAGTCCGGCGCAGGAACGCGGCAAGGCCTTGTTCGATCGCGCCAAGGACAAATTCGGCAAGCCGATTGCGGAGTCGAATCGCTGCTCGTACTGCCACAGTGGCGCAAAGGGCACTAGCCAGAAATCCTTCGACGTGGGCACAAAGAAGAGCACCGACAACTCGGGTCTGCTCGATACCCCGCAACTGATCAATGTGGCGCTCACGGCGCCTTACCTCCATGACGGGTCGGCGCGCACGCTCGAAGAAATCTGGACCGTGTTCAATCCTGAAGACAAACATGGGCGCACCAACGACCTGACCAAGGATGAGCTGAACGATCTCATCGAGTACCTGAGGACGCGATGAAAAAGTTTTACGCAATCGGAGTGCTTATCGCTGCCGCAGCATGGGTATACGGCACGCCGCAATCGCACACGGGCGTCAAAGTGCATGCTGCGGCATCACCTGCCACCGCGATGCCGCAGATGCCGACGTTCCGTTTTGAAAATTTCACCACCGCCAACGGCCTGCCCGACAATCATGTCTTTTCTGTGCTGGTGGATGGAGACCGGATATGGGCGGGGACCGAAAACGGACTTGCACTCTATGAGAACCACGCGTGGAAGACTTACACCACCGCGGACGGACTGGCGCATCGCGCGGTTCTTTCATTGGCTTTGGACAAGCGTACCGGCGACTTGTGGGCCGGCACTATGGGCGGGTTGAGTCGCGTTTCGGGCGGGCGGATCGACACCTTCACACAACTCAACTCGGGCCTCAGCAACGACGTGGTTTACGGCGTTTCCGTCGAGGGCGAAAACGTGTGGGTGGCCACGGCGGCCGGCGCATGCCGCCTCGATCTGCGTACTAACCAGTGGTCGCTCTACAACGAGCGCAACACGCCTATGAACGAGATCTGGGTGTACGGCGTTTCCGCGACGCCCACCAAGGTGTATTTCGCGGTGTGGGGCAGCGGGCTGCTCGAGTACGACCAGGCGACCGGCCGCTGGGACAAGTACGACGACCCCGACGGCGAAACCGAAATGGTGCTGTTCAAGGACCAGGGGTTGATTCACGAGATCGTGACGTCGGTCAGCTACGTGGACAACATCGTGTGGGCGGCTACCTATTTTGGCGACAGCCGCTATGACGGCCGCTACTGGCACAACTTTCTAACCAAGGACAGCGGCCTGCCGTCGAACTTCACCAACACCATCAAGGGCATCGACGCCAATCACGCCTGGTTCGGCACCGACAAAGGCCTTGCTTACTACGACGGAGTGAACTGGGCGGTTTACCGTCCTTCGCTCACCACCGGCAAACCGGAAATGACCGTGCGCGACGCGGATGGCAAAGTTACGCCTATCGCCGTCACCACGGCCCCGGCGCACAATTACGTGCTCGGCATCGATTTTCAGGGCGGCGATATCTGGGTTGCCACGGCCAAAGGTTTAAGCCACGGGATTCTTCAACGATAACGATAAGGGAGCCATCATCATGATCGAATTCGCAGAAATACTTGAAACCATCGCGCACGCGCCCATCCAGAAGCGGGCCATGACCAATCACGGCGTACTCAACGAGGCCTATGCGTATGCCAAGCCGAGCTCGTTCTCGCGCGGCATGCGCATCGACCTGAACGGTCTCACTATCCTGCTGATTTCGGGCACCGCGTCGATCGATGAGTACGGCAAGAGCGTGCACATCGGGGACTTCCGCGCCCAGATGCGCCGCACCCTGGACAACATCACCGGCCTGCTGGAGAGCGAAGGCTGCACCTGGCACGACATCGTGCGCACCTCCTGTTATCTGCGCGACATCGATCGCGACTACGAAGCGTTCAACGAAGAGCGGACTGCGTTCTTTAAAGCGCAGGGTCTCGATCCGCTGCCGGCTTCCACGGGCATCGAGGCCAAGCTGTGCCGTCCGGAACTGCTGGTGGAGATTGAAGCCATTGCCATGTTCCGCACGGAGAAGTCCGGCAAGGAGTAGCCGCAATGCATAAGGGATGGTTGCTGGCCGCTGTCTGGTTGTGGGGAACGGGCGGCGCAATGGGCGTCGCGGCGCAGGAGGCGGGCGCACCGGCGCACAAGTGCGAGTGCGGCGCGCATCCGCCCGGACCGCCACGCGATCGCGTGGTCACGCCCTACGCGGGAGAGCCGGCGGACCTGAGCCCGTATGCGAAGTTCGCCGCGCCCTACGATCTCAACTACACCCATCCCAACATTTATTCAGGCGCGGGCCGGGACCTGGCCGAGCCGAAGAACCTGACCGAGGTCCGCATCGGTTTCTTTGGCCCCATCGAGCATAATCCCGACTCGGTCTTCGGACTGCGCATGCTGCATGGCGCGCAGTTGGCTGTCGATGAAGCCAACGCCCGCGGCGGCTACGGAGGCAAGCCGTTCCGGCTGATGCTTCACAACGACTATGACAACTGGCAGGCCAAAGCGGCCTACGGGGACGACCGCCCAACGGATCCGGCGATCTGGGGTTCGGCGTCGAATGAAGCGGTCAAGATGGTCTACGACGATCAGGATTGGGCGATCTTCGGCTCCATCAGTTCGGAGTCGACGCATATCGCGCTGCGCGTGGCTCTGCGTGCCGAGATTCCCATCGTCAATTCGGCGTCGACCGATCCCACCATACCGGAGACCTACATCCCCTGGTACTTTACCGACCTGCAGGACGATCGCGTGCAGTGCCTCACGCTCGCGCGGCGCATCTTCACAGACCTCGGCCTCAAGCGGGTTGCGATTCTGCGCGTGAACAATCGTTACGGCCGGTTTGGCGTGATCAAGCTTCGGGATGCGGCGCGGCGTCTGGGCCACCCCATCGTCATCGAGCAGAAGTATCTGCCGGGCGATACCGATTTCTCCCATCAGCTGAAAGTCGTTCAGGACTCGCGCACCGACGCGATCGTCTTGTGGGCCGACGAGAAAGAAGCGGCGCTGATTCTCAAACAGATGCAGACGCTGGGGATGAAACAGCGCGTCTTCGGCGCCTATCGCACGCTTGGCCCCGAGTTGCTGGCGCAGGCCGGTCCCGCTGCCGAGGGGTTTGAAGCCGTGTTCCCCTATGACCCGACACGCAACGATCCGCGCTGGGTTGATTTTAACCGGCGCTTCGAAGAGCATTTCCAGGAGAAGCCCGAACAGTTCGCTTCGCTCGCCTATGATGCGATGAACGCACTGCTCGATTCCATCTGCAAGGCCGGCCTGAATCGCGCGCGCATTCACGATGCGCTTGCCGACATCGAGCAATACGACGGGGTCACCGGGCATATGGTCTTCGATCCCAACCAGAAGAACGTCGCGCCGATGTACCTGGGCACGGTGCACGACGGGACGGTCACTTATCGTGTGGCGACGATGGACAAGCTGCCTCCGGCTGAGCCGGGGGCGCGGTCAGACTCGTCGCCGCCTTCGGTGCCCTATGCGCGCGTTGGCGAAGATGGAGTTGCTTACGCCGGCCCGCACCTGGCCGATGTGCCGCTTGGGCCCGTGTATATCGTGGTGTTCGGCCCGCAAGCCGCAAATATCGCGCAATCGGCAGAGATACAGGCCGTACTCGCCGCTGTCCCCTCCGCCCCGCAATGGGATCTTGTTGCTGTGGACAGCAATCAGAATTGGGGCGCGGCTTCGACCCAGCTGGTCCATGCGCTCTTCGACGAACATGCGCTGGCCATCGTCGCGCTCGACCGAAATGCGGCGCACCTGGCTGAGCAACTGGCGCTCAAGGCGCTGGTTCCGGTGATTGCCGTCAGCGGGGATCGGTCACTGACGTCGACCAATGTGCCATGGATCTTCCGCATGCCTGCCGAGGCAACTCCCGCCTCCGCGTTGCGGCTTCTGCGCACCGCTGAACGACAGAGCGGAGCCAATCCGGAACGTCTGCGCGATGTTCTGGCCTCGGGCAGTGCGCTGGATGGTTTCGCGTTTTTCCCTACCGGCGAGCCCAAAGGACCATAGATGAGCTCACCCCAAAACAAAAGGGCATCCCGGATCCGGGCTGCCCTTTTTCTTTGAAGTTCTCTTGCGTTATGGCAGGTAGTAGCGGAACGAGGTCCAGAACATGTTGTCGGTGCCGCTGGCCCCGCCACCGGAGTTGGTCACTGTTCCGGTGCTGTTGGTGCCATTTCCAGACCAGAGATAGCGCATGAACAGGGCGTATTGCAGGCCGAAGCGCAAGCGGCCCTTGGGACCGCGATACATATCGTACCAGTTGCCGACTGTGAATTCCTGCACGTCCTTGTTCTGGTTGCCGCAGTTTGACGGGGTCGATGGGGAGAATCCGTCGCCGCCATTGACCGTCGCGTTTCCGGGTGTAGGCTCGGTGTTGCAGCCGCTCATGTTAGTGAGCGGTGAGCCGTAGCCGATCTTGCCCCAATAATGGCGGAAGACATAATCTTCGCCGTAATTGAAGTAGAGCATAAGGCGCGGGTTGGGATTGATCTCGACGGTGCCGAGTGCGGAAAAAGCCTCCAGGGGCTGGATCTGGGCGTCGGGTCGAAGGGTGATGTCGGCGATGGTTGAGGACCCGTAGCGGCCCATACCGTTGCCCCACAGGCCCTTCGCACCAATCGTAAGCTTTTTGTTGGCCAGGGTACCCCGCATGCTACCGCCGATGCCCGCTCCGGGAATCGCGTCGTTATAAGCGCCGGTGGAATTCGTGCAGGTTGTTGTCCCGCCCGGCGGCGCGGTGCAGACCTCGTTCGGATAGATCCGGTCGCGGAAATTCCGCTCGATACCGAAGAGCTCCCAGTGACCCCAGCCAGGCTCCAGGGCAACCTTAGCCACAAAATCGGGCGTCATGTTGAACGAATAATTTGCGGTGGAGTTGTAGAGACCGCCGCCCGTGCCCCCCGAGCCGATCAGAAGGTTTACGGGAAGACTGCTCCCCGCGGGGTTCAGGGTCTCAGCATTCTCAATCGAAGCGCCAAGGAACGCCTTTTTGCCCAAGGGGTGAGTCACGCGGAAGCTGTATTGCCGCGTCCAGACGAATCCGGCCGTGTACTGAGCATCGATGGTTGCCGGCAGAATCTCGGTACCGCGGGTGAGCCCCTGAGTCGTCTCAGTTACCAGCGACCAGCCCTGGCCTCCCGAGAAGTCCCAGCCATTACTCAGCTTTGCATCCGCCCAAAGTTGGCGCTGGCGCATGACATAGCTGTTCGACTGGTTGTTGTTGGACGTAATGCCGGTGCCCAGCCAGTCCATTTCGTAGTAGCCGGTCAACGTCATGGAGGGGAGCTTGCCCGTGGCTTTGAACGCCAGTCGCGACTGACGGCCGGTTCCATAGAACTCACTGATCTGGGCGGCGTTGGAATGATCCAGCGGAACGCCCGTAAACGGCGTATTGATATCGCCTCCCACCGCACCCTGGCGCCACACGGTTTCGGCCGCTATGAAGCTCCCGGAGAACGAGAGGGCGACTCCCTTGAAATTGATCTGGTCCGGATTGGCAATCGATTTCTTGATCGCGGCCTGCTCGTCGGACAGCGACGAAACCGCCGAAGCGTTGGCGGCCTTCATGTCGGTTACGGTTGAATTCAGAGTGCCGACCGCGGCTGTGTTCGTCGTGATCGCCTGGTTTTGTGCATCCGCCGCTGCCTGGGCTTTGGCCGCTGCCGCCTGGGCGTCGGCCGCTGCCTGCTGTGCCTGCTTCAGTTGAGCGTCCTTATCCGCCAGGCTGTTCTTCAGGCCGTCGATCTGCCCTTGCATCTGTTGGCGCAATGCCTCGATCTGTTCTTCGACGGTTGGGCCTTTCTCCTTGGCCTTTTTGGCAGCGGGCTTCTTCGGTGTTCCATCGCCTGCGTAGCCATACGTGCTGACCATGCTGACTGCCAGAATTGCCGCGACAGCCGTTTTGAGTCTCAAGTTCATTGGGCCTCTCTTATCCTCGTGTCTTCGAGGTCGTTCAGTTTCGCGTTCCGTGCCGCGAACGCGCTTTTAGTCCTACACAGGCGAAATCCGAGAACCGGTTCCCTGGAATCGTTTTCGCCCTGCAGATGTGGTGGAAAGCTGGAGGAAAATGAGTTCGGATGAGCGGTACTTTCCCCGTCTGCGTCCGTAAAAAAGCCTCGCAGACTTTGATGAATATTTGACGAATTCACATATTTTTAATACGGCTATACGATTGCTAACCAACGGGGTTATCGGTCAGCGAACACCGTTGATCGCGCTCATTCACATTGCGGTGACAACTCCGCCGCACGGAGATTTCACTGCAGGACCGCCATGGTTGCATTCACTTGCGCCGCCAGGACTTCAGCTTTTTCCGGCGCTGAGCAAGTTGGCGAGCAAACGATAGGCTCCGGGGACTAATTCGGGTAACTGACGGTAGAGCGCGTAAGCGACGTAGACATATGTGCCTTTCCCCGGATGGGCCACCAGGAGTCCGCCGCGCTGCGGGTCTTGTCCCGCATCGGCAGTTTCGGTCAACGGCGTGAACACAGGGTCCCAGGTGTCGAGGAAGGAGTGGCCGCGCTCTTCCACCCAGCCCTCAAAGTCGGCCGCGGTGATTGCATTGGGCTGCTTCAGGAGTGGATTCTCGGGGTCGAGAAGCTTGACCGCAGATTGCTCGTCCACGACGCGCTCCGGCATGCGGCCATTCATCGAGAGGGGAAGTGGGGCAGGGAAGTTCGCGCTCTGGTACTGGACAATCAGGGTTCCGCCGTTGCGCACAAATTCGTCAAGGCGCGGTTGCGCCGCCGTCAGAACCGGACGATTGGAGTAGGCGCGAATGCCGATTACGATCACGTTCCACGCCGAGAGGTCGCCGGTGCTCAGGTCTGAGTCGGACAGCAGGCGTGGCACGGCGCCCAATTCTTCGATGGCTTCCGGCACATTGTCGCCAGTCCCCATCACGTAGCCGATGCGCAGGCCCGGGGCCAGCTTCACGTCTATTTTGCGGGTCTTCAACTGGGCGGCTTTGTAAATGTCATACGGCAATAGCCCCACGTAGCCCACGCTCTGCCAACCCGATTCATAGGTGTGGCCGCCGGAACGCGCCACCGCCTCGAGGTTGTACGCGCCTGATTGGACAGCGGACGAAGTCACCGAAAAAAGAATCGGCTCGGTATCGCCGGCGGCGGTGCGCTTGAAATGGGCCTCGGACGGTTCGGCGCGCCAGCCATCAGGAACTTTCAACGACACGGTGCCTTCGGCAACTCCCTGGGTATGCACGGTCACGTGAACGGGAAGAGCGCTGCCGTCCACAGGCAGAATGTGGGCCTCGGGATCCACCCGCACCCCAATGGCCGGCGTGACCACCAGCGGCTCGTAAAAGCCGCCGTGCCCGGTCGCGCGCTGCAGGGTTTGCACTACTTCGCCCAGGCGGATCGGGACCCCGTCAAAAGTGAACTCGGCCCATGCCGCGAGGGGATAGGGCGCGAACGAGCGCAGGCGCCACTCCGGCCGTGAGATGTCGTAGTACGGCTGCTCGATGGAGGGACGAGTAAAGAACGGTTGGGTGGGATGGGCGTCGTCGGGCGCCTTCAGAGCGAAAATGACGTCGGAAACCGGACCTGAACCCGCCGAAGCTGCGTCCGTCGAAGGCTTGCCGTCAGCGCCGAGCCGCACGCCGGCCTTCCATGCTTCGTTGGCAGGCATTTCAAACCATGTCTTCACCAGGTGGACGTCGGGGGACAAGCCCGAGACGTGGACGCGCACCTTGAAGTCTTCCCCGGGAGAGACGCTGCGCGGAGTCTCGTCGGCGGAGTTGCCCCGGAAGCCGCCACCCTGAACAGTGGATTCGCTGGTTCGGAACGCCTCCAACTCCAGGCCGAGAAGGTTCTCGAGGGCGGATTGAAACTCCTGAATCTTGGCGTCGAGTTCGAAAAGCAGGCTGGCTTTGGATTGCGCATCGAGCGTCTCAGTGGACACTTTTTCTCGCAATGCGAGGGTCTGCCGATAGACGGGCGTGAGATGTTGGGCGGTTTCCAGGTTGGACTTCCAGGGACAGTTCTTCGAGAATTCATCCATCCCGGCCGCAATCCGGGTGAGGTCGGGCGCGAGCCATGCGGCAGTTGGAGCAAGGCGGGCGAGTCCCGGGATGCTGGTGTCGAGATTGACGCGACGGTTGTGAAAGAGATCCGCATCCGGTTGCTTGGTTTTTTCGGTTCCCGAATCCGCGGTGGCCGCCCCGGGCAAAACCGCCACTAGATGATACCGGGCGGTGCCCGGCCCGCTCAGGGTGGGATTGGCTCCGCCGTTCTGCGACTTCTGTTCCCCCCAGCCCTGACGCGCAATTTGGACGTAGCCGCGGCCCAGCACCGGATCCCACGTGCCCACCGGGATCGTCACGTCGGTCGAAGGCTCTCCTGTGATCCATTCTCCCGTGACATAATTGCGGAACTTGGCCGGCGCCCACTTGCCGGTGGCGTAGTCGAACACTCCCTTGTCGGTGACCGGCGCGAAGGGAACCATGCTGTAGACGGCCAGCGCTTGCCATGGCTCCAGGCCGTCTTTCAACTGGTCGGGAAATACCTTGGGGTCGCCGGCAGCTTTGAATACCTCCTGCGCGATCTCACCCGAGACCTGGTGTTGCCCGTGCCCGTCGCTGACGGCCCCGATAAAGGTTGCGATGATGACTTGCGGCCGCTCGCGGCGTACCGCAAGCACGGCGTCGTAGAGTACCCGGTCGTGGCCCCAGCGGGCGAAGGCTTCCTCCTGGGTCTTGGAGAAACCGAAGTCGGCCTGCGTGCCCCAGACCTGTTTGGCTGCGTAGTATTCATCGGCCTTGAGCAGTTCCTGGGTGCGCATCACACCCAAAGCGTCGTAGCTGTCGGCGGACATGGCGTTCTGTCCTCCCTCGCCCCGCGTCAGGGTGTAGAGAATGGTGCGCACGCCGAGCCCGCGGCCCAGGTAGGTCAGGAGGGCCCCGTCTTCGTCGTCGGGATGAGCCACGATGTCCATTACGCTGGCGGTGGTCGTTAAGCGGCGGAGAGCCTGCTCCACGGCTGCGGTGCCGCGGTCCTCGGGCAGGGGAAGAGCATACGTGCGGGGTTCGCCCGGCGGCTGCGCGGCTTTATGCGATGCTTCCGCAGCATGCTGGGCCTGCAGTTGAATCGAACTCGAAACTGAAAGAAGGACGCCGGTGAGGGCAAGCATGACTGCCGCGGATAGGGATCTCTGGGAAAAGGACATAGCCTGTCGTCAGTGTACAATCCGGTGAGCGCAACAGCCTGATGACCCAGCCGCCGACGACTTCCGGGAGCCCTGCGCATCTTGAACGCCGCATCGGCCTTCGCTCCGCGGTTTTGTTCAACATGCTGGAAATGATCGGCGTTGGCCCGTTTATCACGCTGCCGCTGGTGATTGCCGCCGCGGGATTTCATCTTTCTGTCTGGGCCTGGGTTCTGGGTGCGGCGATCGCTGTCGCCGATGGTCTCGTGTGGGCCGAACTGGGCGCGGCCTTTCCGCAAGCCGGCGGCTCCTATGCTTTCCTGCGGGAGATCTACGGCCCCCGGGGCGCCGGCAACTGGCTCAGCTTTCTCTATGTATGGCAACTGAGCTTTTCGGCCCCGCTTTCGATCGCCTCGGGATGCATCGGGCTTTCAAGCTTTCTAGCCTGGTTCTGGCCGGGGCTGGTGCAAGCACCGTTTGCCGGCCTTCCGGGGCTGCATTACGCCAATTTCGCCGCTGCGGCGGCTTGCTTGCTGGTCACGGCGCTGCTCTATCGCAATCTCAGTGCGGTCACGCGGCTGGCGTGGATCCTGTTCGGCGGCGTGCTCACGGCGATTGCGGGGGTCATCGTGTCGGGGTTTGCGCGGGCATCGGCCATGGGCGGCTGGCACATGCCGGCGGGGCCTTCGGTGTCGATTGCAGTGGCGCTCGGCGGGCTGGCGCATGCCACGCTCATCACCACCTACGATTATTGGGGTTACTACAACATCACGTTTCTGGGCAGTGAGGTTCGCCGGCCGGAGCGCACGATCCCGCGCGCCATCCTTCTGTCGGTTCTGTTCGTTTCCGCTTTCTACGTGGCCATGAACTTGGCGGCCCTGCCTTCGCTGCGGGATGCCGCAGCCCACACCGCGGAGAGTGTCGTCACGCGCGTGCAACTGGTGGCCAATATTGCGCGCTCCGCGTTCGGAGAGTGGGCTGGGTACGCCATGGCGGCGCTCGTGGTCTGGACCGCATTTTCATCGGTCTTTTCGCTGCAGCTGGGCTATTCGCGGGTTCCGTATGCGGCCGCGCGGAGCGGCAACTACTTCCGGTTTCTCGACGCCGTCCATCCGCGGCACGGGATTCCTCACCGTTCCCTGGTGGCGCTTGGGTTGGTAGCCGCCGCCTTCTGCTTCTTCACGCTGGACCAGGTGATCACCATGCTGGTGATTACGCGCATCCTGCTGCAGTTCTTTTTGCAGCATGTGGGCGTGATGCTGCTCCGCGTGCGGCAACCGGAGTTGAAACGGCCGTTTCGCATGCCGCTCTATCCGCTTCCTCCACTGGCGGCCATGGCCGGCTTCACATTCATTTTGGTCAACCGCTCCCATGCGATTGGAGGACTGGCTGTGGCGGCGGGCATTGCGATTTCCGGGACGCTGATCTACATGATCCGGGCCAGGCGGCATACCCAGTGGCCCTTTGGGGGTTCGCGGGCGATTTAGCGGGGCCTGATCCGCTTCCGCCGTCTTGCGACCTCAAAGGGAAACTTGTAACCCGCTGCGTTCACGGGTGTCTAATGGATGCGTAGGCGCTTTCCCCGCGCGAGGTCAACCCATGCTCATCCGTAAGCCCAGCGATATTCCATCGTCCCTTATCACGCCCAAGGACCAGTACTTGAACCGCCGCCGCTTTCTGCGCGGGGCGGCATCGGGGGCGGCGCTTGCGGGCGCCGCGGCTCTCGGTCTGGACAGGCTGGCCGATGTGGTCTCGCCGCGCCTGAGCGCCTTCGCGGGAACCAAGCTGGAGACAGTCAAGAGTCCCCTCACCACCACCGGTGAAGAGTTGACCACGTTCGAGGACATCACCCACTACAACAATTTCTACGAGTTCGGGGTCGACAAAGCGGCCCCCTCCAAGAACGCGGGAGGTTTGCCCACCCGGCCCTGGACGGTCAAAGTCGAAGGCAAGGTAAAGACGCCGAAAACCTTCGACATCGACCAGCTGCTCAAACTGCGGCCGCTCGAGGATCGGGTTTACCGTCATCGCTGTGTGGAAGCCTGGAGCATGGTGATTCCGTGGGTCGGCTATTCACTTTCGGAATTCATCAAGGAATGCGACCCGCTGCCGAGCGCGAAGTATGTTCAATTCCTCTCCTACTTCGACAAACACGTCGAGAAGTGGTCCAGCGAGTCGACCATCTATTGGCCCTACTCCGAAGGTCTGCGCATGGATGAGGCCATGAACCCCCTCACCCTGCTTACCTTTGGCTTGTACGGCGAGGTACTTCCCAACCAGGACGGTGCCCCGGTGCGCATTGTGGTGCCGTGGAAATATGGATTTAAATCGGCGAAGTCCATCGTGACGGTGCGATTCGTCGACAAGCAGCCGTCTACCACGTGGAACGAACAGGGGCCGAACGAGTACGGTTTCTACTCCAACGTCAATCCCAGCGTGGACCATCCCCGCTGGAGCCAGAAGACCGAGCGCCGCATCGGCCAGGCATTCTACAATCAGCGCCGCACGACCCTGATGTTCAACGGCTATGGCGAGCAGGTCGCCTCGCTGTATAACGGAATGGATTTGAAGAAGTACTACTGAAACAGTTCTCAGTTTTCAGTTGTCAGTTGTCGATGACCGGATAGCCAATCATGACCGCAGTCCATCAACTGTGAACTAAGAACCGTGAACTGCGAACTGAAAACTGACCCCTAAAACTATGACCCGATCGAACATCATTCTGCTCAAGACGCTGACCTGGATTGCCTGCCTCTGGCCGCTGGGAATCCTCGTATGGGGAGCCGTGACTAATCGCCTCGGACCGGATCCCACCGCGACCATCTCGTTCTCCACCGGCTCGACCACGCTGAATCTGCTGACGATTTCGCTTGCGATCACCCCGGTACGGCGGCTCATCAAGCCGCTCAGCTGGATCGGTCCCTGGCGCAAGCTGATCGGCCTCTTTGCCTTCTTCTACGCCTGCGTTCATCTGCTCGCGTACGTCGCACTCTACGCCGGGTTCAATGTCAACGCGATGATCAACGACATCGCCAAGCGGCGATTCATCACCATGGGCATGCTGGCGTGGCTGCTGCTGGTGCCCCTCGCGCTTACATCCACCAACTGGTCGATCCGCAAGCTGGGCGGCAAGCGCTGGAAGCGGCTGCACAAACTGGTGTATGTGGCGGCAGTGTGCGGAGTGATCCACTACTGGTGGCAGGTAAAGCCGGGCGTGATCGCCCCGCTTTGGATCACCATGATCGTGGCGGTGCTGCTGGGGGCGCGGCCGGTGCTCGACTGGGTGCAGGACCGCAAGATGCGGGCGGCCGCATCCGCGCGGGCTCCGATTGTCCGCTGATCCGGCTTGATCAAACAGGAGGGGGTGTGGGGTTTTGCTCCGCAGGTTGCGAGGGCGCCTCGGGAGTTTTGGCCGGCGGATCGGGCACGGCGATGGTTACTCCCGCGACCTCGCCCGTGACC
The DNA here is from genome assembly GCA_963798315.1 of uncultured Acidobacteriota bacterium. Lineage (GTDB taxonomy): Bacteria > Acidobacteriota > Terriglobia > Terriglobales > Acidobacteriaceae > Telmatobacter. The sequence continues at coordinate 115,708 of CAWCTA010000011.1, forward strand.
ATGATGGGCATCTCCGCGGCGCCTTCCTGATTGGAAGGATTCGATGCAAGCAGTGCGCCTGCGCCGGCCGCAATGTCCACGCCTCCATCGGCATTGATGTTCACCGCAGGGAACGGCTCGGCGTTGGCGACGGCGCGCAGAATGTAACTGCCATCGGCGACGTACGCGATGGCAAAGTCGCCACCCGCGGTCAGCGCCACGCGGGCTACTTCGCCTGTATCCGCATACACCAGTTCCAAAGCCGCGGCGGGCGGCTCGGCGCCGTTGCTTTTCAAGACCACGCGTCCACGAATGGTGTGAAGGGTGCTCAGCGGGATGGTGATGTTTGCGTCGGTCATCGCTTCACCCGTTCCCAGCTTGATCGGCTTGGCCTTGGTGGCGCGCAGGCCGCCGCCCACGAAGACGGTCAACGCACCGCCACCGGCTGAGGATGCGACAATATCGGCGAGGCTGTGTCCGGCGCTCATCTCGCTGTTCATCGTCGGCACCGACACGCTCACGAAGTATTCTCCGGGGGCTAACCCCACCAGACGGAAGCGCCCATGATCGTCCGTCGATCGGGAGGACTCCCCGGAATCCGCAGCGAAAGTCACGGAGACTGGTTCGGTGGCGACAGCGGCATTCTGTTCTGATTTCGATTTGACACTCAGGCGCAACCCGATCGCGGGGCTTCCATCGTCGTATTGCACGGTTCCGTCGATTTCGGCCGCGCGCTCCAGCCGGATGGAAACCGGTGCGGGCAACTTGGATGAAACGGTGACGCTGGTCAGGCGAGATTCGAAATGCTTCCTTGCTTCGGCGTCCAGCGCATCCAGGTCAATCTGGTTTGCACTGCCCAGGGGGTTCAGGTAACCCGCGTAATTGGCGACAACGAAGTATCTCCCCTCCGGGACCCTGCCGATGGAGAAGCGCCCCTCCAAATCCGTTGGGGCGGTCAGCTGTGCATTTGCAGATTCTCCAGATGCGGGAACCAGAATCACCTCGGCCAGGCGCGCGGGAAGGTTGGTATCGGAGCAATACACGGTGCCGGTCACGGAACCAGGCGGTTCAGGCGTCTCGGGAACTGCGTTGGACTCGGCGGGCGCGGCTGGTTCCGGCGCCGCGGGTTCCTGCGCCGAAGCGGCCAGGCACGACACGATACCCAACAGCACAATCCCGATCGCCAGGCGAGCGGTGGTGTTCACACGTCTCCTAGTTCCAGCGCCGATTCAAAGTCCAGCATGGTTTGCGCCACCGGGCTCCAGTTCTTACGGTGCAATGGCGTGGGCCCCAGGCGCGCCAGGGCTTCGCGGTGCTCGGCCGAGCAGTAGCCTTTGTGGCTAGCCAGGCCGTAGCCCGGATACTGGCTGTCGAGTTCCACCAGCAGCCGGTCGCGATACACCTTGGCCAGGACGCTGGCCGCGGCGATCGAAAAGCTCGTCCCGTCGCCCTGGATCACCGCTTGCTGCGGGCAGGCCCAGTCGATGGTGTCGATGCCGTCGATGAGAAGGTAGTCCGGCGTGAGGGCAAGCTGGGAGACAGCGGTGCGCATGGCGAGCAGCGAAGCCTTGCGGATGTTGATGCGGTCGATGATCTCCACATCGATGGCCGCAATCGCCCAGGCTACGGCGTTCTCCCGGATCTGAATGTCCAGTTCGTTGCGCTTTTTCTCGGAGAGCTTCTTCGAATCGTCGAGGCCTTCGATCCGGCACTTCGGCGCCAGGATCACGGCCCCGGCAACCACCGGACCGAACATCGGTCCGCGGCCCACCTCGTCGCATCCCGCGATGCGCAGGAAGCCGAGCCTGCGAGCCGCTCGCTCCAGCTTCCAGCCGCACACCGGTGTTTTGGCCATGCAGCCAGTATAAAAACGAAAGCCCTCAACCCGTAATGGATTGAGGACTTCCTATTGTGTAAAAGCGGTTCGAAACCCGGGATTCAGGCCTTGGCGGTTTCGCGCTCCACTTCCTTGAGGCGGGCGGCCTTGCCCCGCAGTCCGCGGATGTAGAACAGCTTGGCGCGGCGCACCTTGTAGCTGCGAATTTTTTCGATCTTGTCGACGACCTTGGAGTTGAAAGGAAAGATGCGCTCGACGCCCTGGCCGAAGCTCATCTTTCTTACAGTAAACGTGCCCTGCGGCCCGCGGTTGATGGCGATGACCAGGCCTTCGAAGGCCTGCAGGCGCTCTTTATCGCCTTCCTTGATCTTGACCTGCACGCGAACCTGGTCGCCGGGCACGAAGTCGGGGAGGTCAGTGCGCTTCAGCTTGTCTGCCAAGCGCTGCATAACGGGATGGATTGACATGGTTTCTTCCTGCAATTGAACTCAGAATCTCAAGTTTAGCAGAGAACCGGCCCGGGTGCCTAATCTCTTGCAGCCATTCGAGTTCCCCGTGTTGTATAGTGTCGGCCATGGACGAAAAGCGCGAATTGCTGCGGCACACCGTGGCCAGCCTCGCCTACCGGGCCGCGCGGGTCCTCGAGGGCGCGCCCGATGACTTTGGCCAGTTCGAAGGGGCCGGCCGGCAACCGGTTCAGATCCTGGCCCATATGGGCGACCTGTTCGACTGGGCCCTGAGCACCGTCCAGGGCCGCGAGAAGTGGCACACTTCAAGGCCGCACACCTGGGCGATCGAAGTGCAGCGGTTTTTCGCCGTGCTCCATGCTTTCGACGCCTACCTGGAGTCCAGCGAGCCGATGTACGCGGCTATGGAACCGTTGTTCCAGGGACCGATCGCCGATGCGTTTACCCACGTCGGGCAATTGGCCATGTTGCGCCGCCTGGCAGGGTCGCCGACGCGCGGCGAGAATTTCTATGTGGCAGACGTGAGGGTGGGCCAGGTGGGCGCCGAACAGCCGGCCGCGGTGCAGCCTTTCCGGTAAGTTGCAATCATTGCGGAATGGATCGCCTGCTTGATACGGCGTCGGGCCGAAGTGAAACGATGCTCCGCAACCATCTTCCCTCACAGCCTGGAGAACACATGACCGCGATCAAGAGCTTCCCTGTCCTGGGCGACCAGGTCGACATGTTAGTGACACAAGAGATGACCGGCGGCACCTCGGCGACCCTGGTCGAGACCTCGCCTCCCGGTGGCGGACCGCCTCCTCACCAACACCAGAATGAGGACGAGACCTTCTTTGTGATCGAGGGGGAGTACGAATTCCTCGTCGATGGTGCTTGGATCAAAGCCTCGGCCGGCGATTCGTTTTATCGCGGCCGCGGAACGATCCACGGCTTTCGGAATTGCGGCACAACCAGCGGCAGAATCCTGATCTTCGTTCAGCCGGGCGGCTTCCAAAGTTATCTCGAGGAAATCTCGCCCCTTTCGGTCCCCGCCGATCTTCCCAAATTGATTGAAATTTCCAATCGTTACGGCATTTCCTTTCCCGGGATCTCCCCGGAGTGACGTGCGCCCCCGTTCGCAAGAATCATGCGGAATCGGTCTCGGTCCAAATCCCTCGCACGCTTTGCAGATTGATTCGATCGAATGGCGCACACTGGAACCATCATGAATGACCGCTCCTTATCTCGTTCCGCCCACAGTGCCATCGACCAGATAGACAAGCAGATGCACAAATTTTTATTTTCCGGGTTCTGAAATGGTGCAGATAATTTTAAAGCGCTGGGATTCTTAGGCTTACGCGCGCAGTGGTCCGGAAAAACAGGTCCAGAATGACCGAAAAACGCGGTGATTTAACCCAAAAACGCAGTGATTTATCTCACAAAACTGACCAAATTGTGAGATCGATCACCGGCTTATGCGTCGCTGGCCGGGGCCATACGTGAGAGCCACAGGCGAGCCTTAGGCAAGCGAAAGACTAGCGGATAAACGGCAGGTACGCACGCGTCGATCGTCGGTACTGAGCAAACTCCTCGCCGAACCGCGATGCCAGCAACCCGTCTTCCGCCCGCACACGCACTTCCGTTCCAGCGAGGTAGAAAACGACTCCGGCAACAATCAGGGGCCACCACGCCTTGGTCAATCCGGTTGCGAGCAGCATGCCCAGCATCGAGGCATAGATCGGATGCCGGAACCAGCGATAGGGACCTGTCCGGATCAACTCGTGGTCCTCGCTCAGCGCAGCCTCGAAGCGCCAATGCTTATCGAGATGACGGGTGGCCATCCACGCCAGTACAACCGCCAGCGGCCCCAGGATCATGGAAGCAATGAAGGATGGAGTCGACTTCTTGAATCCCTCCGGCTGAATGAACGCCCATTCGCAGGCAAAACCGAGCGTCACAAGAAGGATTCCCCATCGCGAGGATGGCGCCCGGACCACTTTTTTGTGGCCCGCCGCGCTTCTCTGCGGTTTGACGAAAGCCAGCGACCACGCAACCCAGCAGATTCCGAGTACGACGTAAGCGGCGATTTGCAGCATGGCAAGGATTATGTCATTTGCCGTCGATGCGAATCGATTCCAGCAGGCGCCGGTCTTCGCCGCTCAGCGCCGCCCGCTCCAGCAGGTCGGGCCGGTTGGCGAGCGTCTTGCGCAGCTGTTGCTCGCGACGCCAGTGGCGGATCTGCTGATGATCGCCGTTCAACAAGACTTCGGGGGCGCGCAGCCCGGCAAATTCCGCGGGGCGGGTGTAATGGGGATAGTCGAGCAGACCGCCGGCGCCGTGTTGGGAACGCGGGACGCCTTCCTGGCCGCTGGTAATCGCGGCATCGGGCACACCAAAGCTTTCAAATTCTCCTGACGCTTCGTTGCCCAGCACGCCGGGAATGAGGCGCATGGTGGCGTCGAGCACAACGGCGGCGGCCAGCTCACCGCCGCTCAGCACATAGTCGCCGATGGAAAGCTCTATGTCGCAGTAGAGTTGGTTGATGCGCTCGTCCACGCCTTCGTAGCGGCCGCAAATCAAGATGACGCGGTCGAGCCGGGCCAAATCGCGGGCGACCGACTGGGTGAAGGGGCGGCCTTGTGCGGAGAGCAGGATGACGGACGAGGGAAGAGGGAAAGGGAACGGGGAACAGGGCCCTGCGTGATCAGGGGAGCCGATCTCCGGAGGCGTTGCGAGCATCGGTCCGCGGCTGGATGCCCAGCGACTCGCAGCGCCTCGGCCAGGGGCTCAGGCTTGAGCACCATACCCTCGCCGCCGCCAAAGGGCCGGTCGTCCACAGTGCGGTGCCGGTCGTGGGTGAAGTTGCGCAGATCGTGCAGGTCCACCGTCACCAGCCCTCGGCCTGGGCGCGGCGCACAATGCCGTGCTCGAAAAAGCCCGCGAAGAATCCGGGAAAGATGGTGATGATGTCGAAGCGCATCGGCTGATCCAAGCATATCGTTTCGCGGGGCCGCGAACGACCTGGAGCTAATAGCTAACAGCTAAAGGCTGCTCTTCTGTGCTCTAATATTGGCCAACCATCATGGCTGACATTGACGGATTGCTAAACCGATGGAAATCGGCGGGTGTCCTCGAAGGCGACACGGCCGAGCGCATACGAGCCTGGGAGTCGAGCCAGAAACGCCCCTCCGGTCTCAACTGGCAGGGAACTGTCGCTCTCATTCTCGGCGGGATTCTGCTGGCGACGGGGGTGGTTCTTTTTGTCTCCGCGCACTGGGACGATCTCAGCCCTGGGATTCGGTTTGCGCTGGTGGTCGCCATGGTCGCCGTCTTTCACCTCGGCGGCGCGGTTGCCCGCGAGAAATACATCGGCCTTTCGACCGCCCTGCATGCGATCGGCACGGTCGCGACAGGCGCGGCGATTGCGCTGGTCGGCCAGATCTTCAACATTGAGGAACACTGGCCCGCGGCGATTTTGCTCTGGGCGATCGCGGCGCTGGCGGGGTGGGCGCTGCTTCACGATGAGGCCCAACAGACGCTCGCCCTGCTGCTGGTTCCGGCCTGGATCTTCTGCGAACTCGAGTTTTCCACCGAGCGCCACATCGGCCAGGGTGCTTATCTTGGGCGCTTTCTGTTCGTCTGGGCAATCTTCTACTTCACCATGTTCCTGGGTTCGCGGCGCAAAGTTGTCCAGGGGATCTTGTTCGCGGCGGCGGCCGTTGCGGTAGTGGTTGGTACGGTGATGATGACCAGCGGCTGGGCGTCCTGGTCCGCATCGCAGACGGCCATCCCGTTTGGCATGCGTTTCTGGGCGTGGACGGCCATTGCCGCCGTGCCGCTGGCGATTGCCGCGTTCAGGAGACACTGGGGCCTCATCCCGCCGGCATCGGCGGTGGCCGTTGCAGTCGCTCTGCCCTGGTGCCAGCACGTCTGGATCCAGCACTACGAATTCGGCAACGGGCGGAATCGATCGTTCACGCGCAGCGACCCCAACCTGCTTGCTCACCTGCTCATTGCAGCTTTTGCTGTCTTCATCATCTTTTGGGGAGTGCGGCAGATGAGTCGAGCCTTGGTCAATCTCGGCGTTGTGTATTTCGCGATGGCCGTCACGTGGTTCTACTTCAGCAACATCTTCGACAAGGTCGGGCGTTCGCTCGGCCTCATCGGTCTGGGGATTCTCTTTCTTGCCGGCGGATGGGCTCTCGAAAGAGCACGCCGCGGCCTGCTGGCCCACATGAGCCAACCCGGCGCGGCCCTTGAGGAGGCACGATGAAAGCTGGACGAATCACGCTGTCGGGAGCCTCGGTCGCTCTGCTGGTGATTCAGTTGGCGCTCGTGTGCTCGGTGGCCGCGAAATACCTCTACCAGCGCTGGTCGTGCCCGCGGGTGTGGACACGGGCCGCGGCATACGATCCCGAACTCGTGATGCGCGGCCGATATCTGAGCCTGCAATTGATGGTTGATGGCTGCCAGAGCACGCTGCCTTCCGCAAAGCGAGCCGACTTTCCGCGCGACGTCAATGGCGCAGCAGTCCAAGGCCAATACGCCATACGCGGTGGAGGGAACGTGGAGTTTCCTGCCGAATTGAATGTTGCCAATAACCAACTGTTGGCGATCGGAATTCGAGATGGTGAAAAGCGCGGCGGGGAGCGAACGGTGATGGCATCGCCCGGAGCGCCGTGCGACCAGATGCGGCTTGTCGACCCAGTCAACTTCTATATCGCCGAACATGCGCGCAGTCCGCTCCCGGTTGCGCCCGGCACAGAGTTGTGGATTGAAGTAACTGTGCCGCCGAAGGGGCCGCCCCGGCCTATCCAGCTGGCGCTCAGGCAGGCCCACTGATTCGGCTTGCCGTGATCCCTACGAACGGTCAACAGACGACTCGGTGGCGTTCACTCACCAGGGAAGGGGCTGCCCGAGGTGAAAGTAGCCACCGCTGGGACCACTCTCGGGGAGCGTCGCCAGGGCAACACTGGTCTTCGAACCGTCGCTCAATTCCATCGGTGCCTGTTCGCCGCCCATGTCGGTCTTGACCCAGCCGGGATGGGCGGAGTTGACCTTGATTTTCGTATCGCGCAACTCGTACGCGAGGTGAACCGTGAATGCGTTGAGCGCCGTCTTCGACGCATCGTAGGCGAAGGACTTGGCGTTATAAATGGGCGACTTGGGGTCGGCGTGAAGCGTCAGGGAGCCCGAGAATGCTCGAGAGATTGACGATTCGGCCGGCGGGGCTCTTTTTGAGCAGCGGCAGCAGGGTCTTGGTAAGCGCTACAGGCGCGAAGAAATTGGTTTCGAAGACCTTGTGGAGAAGATCGACGGGAACATCGGACGCACGATGCTCCGGGCCATCGCCCGGGAAAACTCCCCCGGCAATGCCGGCGTTGTTGACCAGGATGTCGAGCCGGCCGTAGTTGGAATTGAAGTAGTCGTAGGCGCGTTGATAGTCGGCAGGCTTGGTGATGTCGAATTGAAGCACGTCGGCATCGGCACCCGCGGCGCGCAACTTGGCGACCGCCTCTTCGCCTTGCTTGAGATCGCGAGAGCCGATGACAACCTTGACGCCGTCCTGCTTCAGATCGAGTGCGGTTTGAAATCCAAGGCCGCGATTGCCGCCGGTGATGAATGCGATTTTCTGAGCCATTCGTATGTAAGCCTCCTGTCGTGCTTTGGATTCCGATTTCCGGTGCCAAGGTGCAGGGAATTCAAAAGGCCAGACGTTTCTTGCGTGGAGACTGCGGGGATCACGCACCGAGAGACTTGAAAGATTCACTAGCTTGTCAGTTGGACAAAACATCCCGGCGTCTATTGTGTCGCCTAAGGAACACTGTAATGCGTTCTTCCGATTCCCGGGATTGGACGCACCCCCCGGGCCACGAGCAAGGCAATACGGAAATCGCTGTCGCGCTGGAGAATCTTTTCGAGTTTTCTCCAGACGCGATTTTTGTCACGGATGCCGATGGGATCATCCGCGACGCGAACCCGCGCGCGTCGGAATTGTTCGGTTATGCGGCAGCTGAGTTCGAGGGGATGCACATCGAAGCCCTGGTTCCGGAGCGCTTTCGCGGCCGCCATCCCTCCCACCGCGAGAACTACAACGCGCATCCACGAGCCCGCCAGATGGGCGCGGCGCTGAATCTTTTCGGGCTGCGCAAGGACGGCACCGAATTTCCCCTGGACATTATGCTCAAGCCGATGCAGACCGCGGACGGCCTGATGACGCTGAGCTTTGCACGCGACGCGACCGAGCAAAAGGAAGCAATCGAGGTGGCTCGCCGGCAGGACCAGCAGTTGCGCTCCATTGTGGACAGCGTGCGCGACTACGCGATCTACCTGCTCGATCGCGACGGCTACGTCATGACCTGGAACCCGGGTGCGGAACGCATCAAGGGGTACACGGCTGAGGAAATCGTCGGAAAGCATTTCTCGGTGTTCTTTACCGAAGAAGACCGGGGGCGGGACAGACCGGCAGAGTTGCTCAGGCTCGCCATCCAGAAGGGGCGGGTCGAAGAAGAAGCGTGGAGGTTGAGGAAAGACGGATCGCGGTTCTGGGCAGATGTCGTCCTGACCGCCATTCGCGACTCGCACAACGAGATCATCGGCTTTTCGAAAGTGACCCGCGACTTTACCGACCGAAAGCGCGCCGAAGAGGCTGTGATGCTGCAGTTGAGCAGCGCGCTGCTGGCGAACCTCGACGTGCGCAAGCTGTTGGGCGCAATTTCGGCGAGCATCGGCGAAGTTGTGCCGCACGACGTCGCCACGCTGGGACTGTACGATCCGGCAACGGACGCCCTGATGGTGCAGTTTCTCGCAGTCCGAAGAGGGCGAGCGCTCCGCGCGGCGAGGTACGCCTGCCGCTCGCAAGGCTCGCCCGCCGGTGTGGCTTTTCGCAGTCGTGAACCAGTCGTGCTTCAACGGATCGAAGGGTCTCGCTTTGTCGCTGAAGGAGTGCGGCACCTCACCGGTCGGGGAATGCAGTCGGGCTGCTGGGTGCCGCTCATTCATCGCGGCAACGCCATCGGAGCTCTCGCGGTCGCCAGCCGCTTGGAGGGTGCGTTCAGTCAGCGCGAGGCCGAAATGCTGGTCCAGATTGCGGACCAGGTGGCCATGGCAGTAAACAATGCCGTGGCATTTCGGCAAATTTCTGAATTGCGCGACCGGCTCACTCAGGAGAAGCAATACCTCGAGGAAGAAATCAACGTCGAGAATCGCTTCGAGGATATTGTGGGTGAGAGCACGGGCCTGCGCCAGGTTTTGAACGAGATTGAAACGGTCGCGCCCACCAATGCGACAGTGCTGATCCAGGGCGAGACGGGGACAGGAAAAGAGTTGCTGGCGCGCGCCATTCATCGCCTGAGCCCGCGCAGCGAACGGACATTTATCAAGCTCAATTGCGCCGCGATTCCGGCCGGCCTGCTGGAAAGCGAACTCTTCGGGCACGAAAAGGGGGCCTTCACCGGCGCGATCGCGCGCAAGCTTGGCCGGCTGGAATTGGCGAACGAGGGGACGCTGTTCCTGGATGAAGTGGGCGAGATGCCCCTGGACCTGCAACCCAAGCTGCTGCGGGCGCTGCAGGAGCGGAGTTCGAGCGGCTGGGAGGAACACGGCCCATCAGTGTCAATGTGCGCCTGATCGCGGCCACCAACCGCGACCTGGGAAAGATGGTGGCCGAGAAGCTGTTTCGGGCGGACTTGTTTTACAGGCTCAAAGTGTTTCCAATCTTCTCGCCCCCGTTGCGTGACCGGGTGAGTGACATTCCCATGCTGGTACGGCATTTCGTAGCCACGCACAGCCGGCGGATGGGCAAGAACATTGAGAAGATTTCCGACGAAACCATGGACGCGCTGAAGCGCTGGAAATGGCCGGGAAATATTCGTGAACTGGAAAACCTCCTGGAGCGGGCGGTGATCCTGACCCGCGGGCCGGTGCTGTACGTTCCCCTGGCTGAGCTGGACGACGCGGACGACGAACAGGCCGAAGAGGCGGAGACGGAGAATCCGCAGCCTGCGCGCCGCCGAACGCGAACATATATTACGAGTGCTGCGGGAAGCGAAAGGCCAGATCGGCGGCCCGGAAGGCGCGGCGGCACGGCTGGGCGTAAAAAGGACCACGCTGAATTCAAAGTTGAAGAAGCTGGGCATCGAGCGCGGCGACTATTAGCGCAAGTGACGAGATTTAGTCCCGTGACGAAATGTCGTCTTCGTCACGTCGTCACCAAGCCTTCGTCACGCGGACGCGGTCTGGCGATAATTTTTATACAAATCCTTTGTTTTCAATTCCTCATTGCGCCAGTGTGATCTGGCACACAGTTTGGCATGCGGCTTGCCTTAGTCATGGCGTGGCTTTAAGGCGGGCCGGCATACGTTGAAGATCACGATTCAAGAGCAAGACCAATCAATCGAGATCAAGCTGGAAGGGCGCGTCGCAGGTCCTTGGGTTCCTGAACTTCGGCGCGTCTGGGCAGAAACGGCGCCGCAACTTGGCACGAAGACTTTGTCGATCGACATTCAACATGTGACCTATGCGGATGCCGGAGGCAAACAGGCCCTGAGGGATATCTATGCTCAGACCCACGCCACGCTGATTGCCAGTTCCCCCTGGGCTCAATATCTGGCGGAAGAAATCATGCAAATCCATGAACGGGCGTAGCACGAGGAGGTTGGACATGGAACAAACACTTACCACATCGAGCAATTGCAGGAGCCAGGCGAATCAGACTGGCGGTTTCTTTCACAAGCTGAACCCTGCGGCAATGCAGGATTTGAATTCCATCCAGTTTCCCTCGTCGTACGCCGCGAATGTGGTGATCTTCTCGGAGAAGGATCCCGTGGACTGCCTTTACGTGGTTCTCGAGGGAGAAGTAAAACTCTCCATCAACTCTAGCGAGGGCCGGCGGCTGAGCCTGAGTATTGCGCGGAAGGGCGACATCCTGGGGCTGGCCTCGGTTCTGTCGGGCAGCCCGTACGACGTGACCGCGGAGACCCTCTATCCCGCCAAGGTCGCTCATATCGGGCGTCGCGATTTTATCAACTTTCTTTCCCACCATCCCGAGGCGTATCAGACGGTAATTGAAGAACTGAGCCGCAGCGTCACCAAGGCCTGCGACCAGTTGCGCACCGTAGGGCTCTCTGCCACAGCGCCCGAAAAGCTTGCCCGGCTGTTGCTCGAATGGAGCGACAATGGGCAAGCCACGGAATGCGGCGGAAAGCGCTTCCGCTTCTCCATGACGCACGAAGAGATCGGCGAATTCATCGGGGCATCGCGTGAAACCGTAACGCGCACCCTGAGCACATTCAAGACTCGCCGGCTGGTGGCCTTCCAGGGCTCGATGCTGACGATCACGAACTGCACGGCACTGGCAAACTACGCGCACGCTTAGAAGGGACTCCGGCTGTTAACCGACGCCGGGCTTGGACTTTTGACCTCCTGGCACTGCGGCGGAGGTTCCATGTGTCGCGCGCATCGCTCACAGCGCCTCCTCCTCAGACTGCGCATGGAGCCTTCGCGATATATATTTGCTGTTACCCGCGGAGGCTCTATGCGCAAGCTTTTGCTCTCTGTCTTTGCCGTTCTCCTCACACTTCAATTCAGCGCCGTCTGATGGCCCAGGGCGCGCCGCCGCAGGGTGGCGCCGACCAGCCTTACACCGTCGAGTACTACTACAAGGTGCAGTGGGGCCATCAGCAGGAATTCCTCGACCTGTTTCTCAAGAATCACTATCCGCTGCTCCAGAAGATCGTCGACGACCGGGCGCATGCTCTCGGTGAAGATCGAGGCGCCGGCGTATCACACCACGGAAGACGGCCGCTGGGATTATCGCGTGACGATTCGCTTCAAGAATTCGACCGTGGCGACGACGGCCAATCCGGACGAAGAGGCGATGATCAAAGAGCTGTGGCCGGACCAGGCGAAGTACAAGCAGGAAGAGCAGCGGCGGTTTGAGATTCTCGCCGCGCACTGGGATCTGCCGGTGACGGAGATAACGCCGAAGGAAAGCAGGGACCAGGGATATAACAGGCCAGGTTCTAATCCGTAGCGATGGCGCCAGCGGTAGACGAGGTCCTGCGCGGCTTCGGGCCAGGTGGGAAATTCGAACTGAAAGCCGGCATCGAGCAGGCGGCCGGGGATCGACGCGGCGGCTCTTCAGCACCAGTTCCGACTCCGTGCGCAGAAAGATCGCGGCCAGCTCAATGCAGCGGAGCCGGCGCCGGGAAGCCGTTGGGCATGCCCCACGCATCGCGCAGAATGGCCATGAACTCGCGGTTGGGCAGTGGATCGGGTGAGGCAACGTTGACGGGGCCGTCGATGTCGTCGCGCGAGATGAGAAATGCGACGGCGCGCGCGAAGTCGAGGTCGTGAATCCACGAGACAAACTGGCGGCCATTGCCCTGGGCTCCTCCCAAGCTGAGGCGCACCAGGTTGAGCAGAATTGCGAAAGCATTGCCCGGCTACCGGGCTGAAGGTGATGGCGCTGCGCAGGGCCACTTTGCGCGTGCGCGGCGTATCGGCGGCGAAGAAGGCGGCTTCCCAATCCTTGGCCACGCCGACCGAGAAGTTCCACGTATAGGGTGCATGTCGCCGCGGACCGATCCGCTCGTGCCCGCCGAGTTCGCCCGTGGCTTCGTCCATGGGGCGATCAAGAGCGTGGCGATAGATGGTTGCGGTCGACGCGTTGAGCCAGACCTTGGGCGGATCGGCGAGTTCGCCGATGACCTCGCCGAGCAGGCGGGTGCTGCGAATGCGCGAATTGTGGATGGCGATGCGATTGGCTTCAGTGTAGCGGCAGTTGACGCTGCGGCCGGCGAGATTGATGCACACGTCGGCGCCCTCGAGGTACTCGGTCCATGGGCCGACGGTCTCGCCGTCCCAGCGCACGGTCTGCTACGTCGCCGCATAGGGCAGCCGCGTCAGCACGGTCACGTGGTGGCCACGCTCCTGAAAATAGCGGGCGAGCATCTGGCCGACCTGGCCGCTGCCTCCGGGCATGACAATGCGAAGAGGGCGCGGTGTGAAGGCTGCAACGGGGTGCATTCTTCCAGCGTACAGGGTTCTGGCGGGCGGGGATGAGGTTCGTGGTTTCCCACCCTGACCGAAAAACAAAGGCGCGGTTAGGATGGTGCACCCAGGTTCATGCGCGTGCAGCGACCCCGAGCAAAGACCGTTGCGCGCGACGCTACGGACGTCGGCGGAATGGGGTAGCGCATATAAGCCCGGCGGCGATGATTGCGGAATTCGTGCACCACGAGGATGATGACCAGCCCAATGATCATCAGTGGTCCCCAGAAAACCCAGGCAGGTTGAACCACGCGTTGGCCACCGACATTGACCGATTCGCCGGTGCGCAGGCTGCCGAACATGGCCACCAGGTCTTTGCCGACCGAAACATCCTCGCCTAAGCGGATGCCTCCAAACATGCTGACCATGTCCTGGCCGATATGAGCGTTGTCATCCGCGGTTATGCTGCCGAAGAAGTTCACCACATCGTGGTTGGCGGTGGTAGCGATGTGAATGTTGCCGAAAAAGACGACGATGTCGCCCTCAACCGAGCCCTGGGCATCGACATCGCAAAAGAAGCAGACCGCGTCATGAATCGACGTATCGCGCGGCACGTGGATGTTGCTGCCGAACTGGACTACATCCCCGGAGGCCCGGGCCGGAATGGAGAAGATTCCGAGGACCGCGATCAACAGGCAGACGCTGAGCAGGTGGCGTTTCATGAGGCCTCCCTCCGTGCGGTACGCGCGATGAAGCGCGGAAGTTCCCTGGCGGAGACAGCTTCGAGTCTCCGGACAGGACCAGTGTAAGGGAAGGGGATCCCTAGAATTCGAAGCGCATGCCGAGTTGAATGCGCCTAGCAGGGTTTACCGCCGTCACTTCGCCGAAGCCTGATGAGGTGACGATCTGGTTGATGCTGGCGGGATTTTCGTGGTTGAGGAGATTGAATGCGCCGGCGGAAAAGCCCAGGCGCGGCGCATCCTCGTCCTTGTTTGGGGTAATGGCGAAGTCGTGCCCCCAGCGAAGATCGAGGTCCACGTAGGAAGGCATGGTTTCGGTGTTGCGCGGCGTATCCTCGGGGCGGGCGTTGAAAAGAGCCGTGCCGTAGGGGTCGGTGCCCGTGAGTACGCTCCAGGGGCGGCCCGTGTTGGCGAAGATGCCCGCGGAGAGATTGAACACGCTTTCGGGATTGAACATGGCGTACATGCTTAGCCGCTGACGACGATCGAAGCTGGCGTTGGACCACTCCGAATCGGGGTCGAACTGGTTCTCGGGGAACCAGCCTATGCCGTCGGTGTTGGACTCGTAATGGGACCAGGTGTAGCGGCCAAAGCCGGTGAAGTACTTGTTGAGACGGCCGCGGTAGGAGACGTCCATGCCGCTGCCTTCCCAGAAGCCTTCGGGCTGCATCTCGCGGATGCGGCCGTAGCCCGCGTCTGGCCGTTCGGTGTAGCCGGACTCCGGCGTGGGCGCGTTGATGTCGATAGAGCGGAAGGCTCCGATGCCGCGCGCAGAGTAGGCGCTGACCACGGCAGTCGCTTTTTCGCCCAGTTGGCGCTCGATGGAGAGGCCGTACTGCACCTGGTAGGGCATCCGGGAGAGGGGGTCGAACACGACCCGCGCAACCGGCGATGCGGCCACATCGATGCATACCTCGATGGGTACACAGCCGGTGCCGGGCTGCGCGGCAGGATCGAGAGAGAGGGTGATTGCACGCCGGCGCGGCTCGGTGCCCTGGTAACGGACGAGATCGAGCAGGGAGCCGGAACCGGTGCGGTCGTAGTAGATGCCTCCGCCGCCGCGCAGGACCGTCTTGGAGGCTTCATCGAGAACCCAGGCGAAGGAGACGCGGGGTGAAAAGCCAAGCCTCTTCTGCGCAAAGAAATTCTGCCAGTCATAGCGAAGGCCGGGGGTCACGGAAAAGCGGCTATTCACTTTGAACTGGTCCTGGACGAAGGCTCCCATCTCCAGTTGGTCGTAGATGAAGTGCACGTCGCCGGAATTCTGCGAGTAGCCTGACGGATGGTTGGCCTCGTAGTTGTCGAGGGCCGAGGTGAGAACCGTGATACCGTCCGGGGCCAGGGTGGGCCCGAATGTGTAACTGCCCAGGGCGTTGGTGTTGTCGTCGAAGGCGCGGCGGCTGATGTGAGGAACGGCGGCGCCGAACTTGACGAAATGACGTCCGCGGGTCCACGTCATCATGTCGTACAGGCGCAGGTTGTACTCGGTCGAGAGGGAATCATTCTGGGCGGACCCGGAGGTGAAGTTGCCCTGCACGGTGACGCGCGGGGCTTCGGCGACGTTCACGTTGTGGCTGAAGTCGTGCTCACCCACGATCGAAGCCTGGTTAATCAGGACGGAGGAAAGGGTCGAGTCCATGTGAAGCTTGAGGTCGTCTTCGTGATAGCGGTTGTTGAAACCGGCGGCGGCCATCGTTTGTCCGCCTACGCCCTGGTTCTGGCCGGTCCAGTCCTCGTAGCTGTATTCCGCGTAGGCGGAGTGGTGTTCACCGAACTGGTGCGCCGCCCGCGTGCTGAATTCGGTGTCGCGTGTAGGGGCGGGAACGTTGGCGCTGTATGTGCCGGAAGGATTTTCAGCTGTGGGGGCCAGCGTGGCGTAAACGACGGCGTCGCGATCCTCTTCGGCGCGATTGAACGACGCCAGAAAACTGCTCTTGGGCGCGAAAAAGATGGGGCCGGTGGCATGGCCCTCGTAAACGCGCCGCTGTTCATAGGGTTTGGAAGGAGCGAGCGCATTCTGCGCATTCATGGCCGAATCGCGGAAGAGGAAATTGAACTGGCCGTGGTAATTGTCGGCGGCGGATTTGGTGACGATTTCCATCTGGCCGCGGCCGGGCCAGTAATATTGGGCGGAATACGGGTCCTGGTTGATGCGCACTTCCTGCACGGCCGAAGAGGAGACGGTCGCCCGGTTGGCTTCGACGCCGTCGACGATGAGGCCCGAGCCGCCCGTCGCGGTGGCGCTGTCGTCGAGGAAGGCGCTCATGGCGGTGGCGTAGTCGTTGTCGAAGATGGGAAGCGACTTCAGATCCTGCGAACTCATCACCGAGGAATCGTGATTGTCTTCCGGCGCGGTGAGATCCTGGCTGGATTCGGCGTTCACCTGCACGTTTGTGGAGAGAGCCGCGATGGGAAGAGTGACGCGCAGGATGGCGCTGAACCGCCCGGCTGCTGCGGCGCCGGTGACCGCGGAAGCCGGGGCCGCGACCACAACCGGAGTCTTGGTTGTCTCGAACCCGGGCTCAGAAACTACGAGGGTGAAATTGCCGGAATGGGGTGGAACGAGTTGGAAGGTTCCATCATCGCCGGAGTGACAACTGCCCGCCACGGTCCCGCTTGTGTCGACGAGATCGACCTCGGCGCCCGGGACAATCGCGCCTGTTGGGTCGGCGACCACGCCGTTGACGGCCGGCGCCGGAGGCGGAGGCGTGGCAGCCGAATTGGAAGCAAAAACTGCAGGCGGCGCAAGCAGGACAACGAGCAGAGTAAAGCGGCGAATCATTCAAGTCTCCAGGACAACTGCAAAAGCCAGCACCCCGCGCGGGCGGGCGTTAAACGTTTACAATCCGATCGCTCTTTTCCTGCCGTTGAAACGACCCAGCCAACTGGATTGCAAAAGCAGGAAGCCAACGTCGGTCCTACGATATCGATCCCAGCTGTTGGCATAAAAACGTACCAGGAAGCGGCTTCGAGTGTGATTGAAGTTGTAGGGGAATATACTACTTATTCCCCTAAATCGATTTTCGCAGGGATCAGAACCGCCGTCCAGTCGAAAGCGGAATCCACCACCACGTCGGGCGGTTCTTCCATGAGATTTTGGGGACCGAACCCAAATTGGCACCCCAGGCTCCAGGCGCCCGCGTTGCGCGCAGTCATCACGTCGACCTTGCTGTCGCCGATCATGAGGGTCTGGTGGGGAATTGCGCCGGCCTCTTCCATGATGGCGCGCAGGCCCATCGGATCAGGCTTCTTGATGGGGAAACTGTCGCCCCCATAAATGCTCATGAAGTAGCTGCCCATGCCCAGCCCCTCGCAGATGGCGCGCGACGGACGGACCGGCTTGTTGGTAAGCACGGCCATGGCACGCTGCGTGCCGTCGGGCATCAGACGCAGAGCGGAGAGGGAGTCCAGAACGCCGTCGTAGGCATAGGTGAAGTCGAGTTTGTGCTCGCGGTAGTGTGCCAGGAAGAAATTGTATGCAGTGGCGAGTTCGTCATCATGCACTTCGTCCGGGGCCACGCCGTTTTCTACGGCGAGGGAGCGGCGCACCAGCAAAGGCGCGCCGTTGCCCACAAAGCTGGCGATGATCTCGTCGGGCAGATGGGGGCGGCCCATATGCTCGAGCGCCGCATTGACGCTGTTGCTGAGGTCCCGCGCGGAATCGATCAGGGTCCCGTCGAGATCGAAGACGATGAGCCGGATGGATTCGACGGGAATGGGATTCAGGACCCGAACCATGGATCTAGTGTAAAGGGCAGGGACTAGGGACGTAGGGACCAGGGACTGCGGTGTAGGATGGGCCGCATGAGAATTTTGCTGTTGGTTTTGGTCGGGATCTTCGCCGTGCGCGGCGAGGCGGCCGAGAAACTCGGCGCCCCTGAACTGATATCGCTAGCCCAGGCGCACAGCCCGGAACTGCGAGCGAGTATCGAGGCCAGCTTTGAAGCCAAGGATCTGAAAGAAGGCACTGCCTGGGCGGGACACGGGCCGGATTTCTTCTTCGCCGTGGAAGCGCCTTCAACGCCGACGCTGATGATAGACGATGCGGCCGGACCGGCGATGACGCAGTTGCCGGGCGCAAAACTCTGGTACGGGGTCGCGCACATCGAGCCGGTCAGCAGACTGCACGAGTTTCACTACCTGGTCGACGGCGCAAAATTTGGCGGCCGGCTCGATCTGCCGGCGTTCGGGCCGCTGAGTTACCTGCAGCCGGGCGTGCCCTCGGGAAAATTGTCGGAGAAGCTCACACATACGAGCAAGATCTACGACGGGATGAAGAGCGAGTACTGGATCTATGTGCCGGCGCAGTATGATGCGAAGACGCCGGCCGCGGTGATGGTGTTTCAGGATGGAGGCGGTTACATCAACCGCGATGGCAATAACCCGATCCTGAATGTTATTGACAATCTAATCGTGCAGAAGAAGATTCCGGTGATGATCTGTATCTTCATTAATCCCGGAGATATCAGCGACTCGCCGGGCACCCCGACTTATAACTTCGTCAAAGCTTACTCGGATAAGTGGCATCGCACGCTGAAGGACTCGATGCGGAGCACGCTCTATGACACGGTGAGCGATAAGTACCCGCGATTCCTGCGCGACGAGATACTTGCCGACGTGGGCGCTAAGTATAACTTGCGCAAGGATGGCTATAGCCATGCGATCACAGGGTTATCCTCCGGCGGGATATGCAGCTTCAATGCAGCGTGGCAGATGCCGGATCTCTTCAGCCGCGTCATTACCTGGATCGGCAGTTTCGAGAGCATCCAATGGAAAGAAGATCCGGCGGTTCCGGATGGGGGGCAGGACTATTCCGACAAGGTGCTCCGCGAGCCGCACCGCAATATCCGCGTATGGCTGCAGGATGGATCGAACGACCTGGAGAATCCGAACTACGGCGACTGGCCGATGGCCAATATTCGCATGGCCAATTCGTTGAAGACCAGGGAATACGATTTCCACTTCAGCTTCGGCAAGGGCACGCATAACCCGGGGCACGGTGCGGCGCAGTTTCCCGAGGAGATGATCTGGTTGTGGCGCGATTACGACCCGGCCAAGACAGAGCAACAGTTCATGCCGGACCCGGCGGAGAAGACTAAGCCGTATTTCAGGGTGACGATTACCAGCCGGGACGCGGACTGAGGTTGCATCGTGAATGCCCTGTCAACTGGGCCTCACACCGGCGGCGGCGTGTCGATCACCGGCACTCCGGCGGGCGGATTGAAGTGGAAGGCGCCGGGCGGAATCGCGGCGTCCGGAACTTCGCCGGTGAACGTGAAACGGGTGATCGCGCCATCGATCTCTTCGATTTCGATCCCGGTGATGGCGCCGGCGGGCGTCACCGTGAGAGCGAGACGCGGGATCCGTTTTTCCTGACCTTTGGGCTGGCCGGTGAGCGTGAACCGGCCATCGGGCGCGGGCGTCAGTGCGAGGTGGGTCAGCTCCTTTTCAAGCTCGGTGTGGCCCAGCAGGAAGCGCAGCGGAGAACGCAGGTCGTCGAGTTGCTTTTCGGGCATACGCTGGACCTGGGCGTCTCCCTGGCTGAAGAACCAGGCGAATTTGCCGTCCAGCAGAAAGAGTTTTCCCGGAGGCGAGGTATAGTCCCACCGCATGCGGCCCGGCTTGAGCAGCAGAAGGGTACCGCTTTCGGAACGGTGCACTCCCAGGCCGGCATAACTCTCGGTGAAGGCGGCCTTCAGAGAGTGCAGCTTGTTGTAATGCTGGTCGACGCGGTGGGCCAGGTCATGGATGTTGGGCGTTGAGCTATTCGCTGATTCCTGGGCCGGGGCTGCGGGTCGCTGGAAGCAGAGGCAGCCCGCCATCAGCGCAGCGGTCAGGAGAAAGCGGCCGCCGCGCCGGAACGTTTGCCACCGCTTCATTGACCGAGGTTCTGGCTGCAGTTGGAACCGCCCGCCGGATCGAACTTGATGCTGCCCGACTGGTCGCCGCAGTAGGAGCGATCCCCGGTTTGGCCCACAGTCAACGGAACCGCCGTTACCTGGTAGCCCGTGATACGGTCAGTGCCGCCGTTGTTCACCTTGGTGCAATTGGTGATGGTGAAGATGTAGCCGGATTTGACGCCGGAAGCAAGGTCGGGCGAGATGAGTTGTGCCGCGGTGATGGTAGGGGGACCGGACTTGGGGTCGCCCCCGAGTGCGGCGACCGAGCATGAATAACCGTTGGTCGGAAAGTTCGACTCGAACATGCTTTCCGCATTCATGAGGGTGTGGACCGACTGAATGGCGGAGAGGTCATTGGCCTTCTTCTTGAGGCTGCCGACGGTGGGAATGGCAATAAGCATGAGAATGGCGATGATTGCCATCACGATCAGCAATTCCATCAGGGTGAAGCCGTTGGGCCGGGCCGGGCGGGCGCTGCGGGTTGCGCGACAGAGATACATCTTGCTTTTCATGAGTGTTTTGACGCCTCGTGGGAGCGCGGCCAAGCGGACGCGTCCGACAAAATGCTACAACGGATAGACGCGCAAGGGAAATGGAATGCTCAAAGAGACAGCTGTTAGCTATTAGCTTTTAGCTCTTAGCTTGAGAACTGCTACGACAAACAGCTTTCACTTTGCCCTGATTGATCCAGTTGAAGAAATGCTAAAAGCTAACGGCTAAAAGCTAATAGGTGGCTTTTCAACACACCAGCCGGGTCCGGTTCAGCCTGATTCCGTCGAGGCGGCCGAGAAGAGTGACGGCGATCCGGGCAGGGTCAAAGAGACGCTGTGCCATGGCCTGCACCTGGGGAGCTTCCACGGCGTCGATGCGCGCGGTGATCTCTTCGGCGGTAAAGAACTGGCCGAAGTAGATTTCCTGCCGGGCCAGGTTGGCCATGCGCGAGTTGGAACTCTCCAGGCCCATCAGGATGTTGCCCTTCAGCTGGTCCTTGGCGCGGGTGAGCTCTTCTGCCGGAAGCTCCTCTTCCTTGAGCTTGCGGAATTCACGCATGATCAGGTCAATGGTCTCCAAAGCTTTTCCCGCGGAGGTGCCGGCGTAAACGCAGAGCGTCCCGGTGTCGCGGTAGGGGCTGAGATCGGAGAAGACGGAATAGGCCATGCCGCGCTCTTCGCGAATGGTCTGGAAGAGGCGCGAACTCATGCCGCCGCCCAGCACCGTGTTGAGAATGAGGGTGGCGTAGCGGTTTTCATCCGTAATCGGCGGGGCCGGAACGCCAAGGCAAATCTGCACCTGCTCAAGGGCCTTCTTGTTGCGCAGGAGGATCCGTGCGCTCGAGACGGGGGCAGCAAGCTCATCGACCGGCTGGCCGCTGTGGAGAGGAGCGAATTTTTCGGCAACCGCCGCGACAAACAGATCATGGTCGAGGTGGCCGGCTGCGGAAAACACCATGTTTCCGGCATGGAACCGGCCCGAGTGGTAGTCGAGCAGCTTGGGCTGATCGAGCCGCGCCACGGTCGCCGTGGTTCCAAGAATGGGTTTGCCCAGCGGATGATCCTTCCAGAAGCTCTGGGTAAAGAGTTCGTGCACGAGAACGTCCGGATTGTCCTCATCGATCTTGATTTCTTCGAGGATTACACCCCGCTCGCGCTCAATATCGTTCGAGGCGAAGATCGGGTTCAGAACCAGGTCAGCCAGCACATCCAGCGCAATCGGCACGTGGT
The DNA here is from genome assembly GCA_963798315.1 of uncultured Acidobacteriota bacterium. Taxonomy (GTDB): domain Bacteria; phylum Acidobacteriota; class Terriglobia; order Terriglobales; family Acidobacteriaceae; genus Telmatobacter. Next base: position 137,323 of record CAWCTA010000011.1, read on the forward strand.
CGGCGAGCGATTTTACGTTGAAGCAAATCGTCTCCTTGCCGGTGAAAGCGTCGAGATTGCCGCCGATGGAGTCCATTTCGCGGGCGATCAATTGCGCCGAACGCGAACGGGTGCCTTTAAACACCATGTGTTCGACAAAATGGGAAATGCCGTTGCTTTCGGCTGTTTCGCCACGCGATCCGGATTTGATCCATACACCCATGGCGACGGAACGCAGGTGATCCATGCGCTCGGTCAGAACGATCAGCCCGTTGGGCAAAACAGTGCGGCGGAGGTTGCGTTCGATCGTCATCGTCTCTCTCGTTCGATTCGATTGTTGGTGGCTCAGACTCTTTCGTTGGTTGCGGGGCCGAAGAGACAGCGATGCCAGGGCGCGCCAACACTACCACGGCGAAGAGCTCTGCACAGGGAAAAAAGGGGGCCGCAGGCAGCGGGCCCTGGTTTTGATGGTTCGGACCGGGGAGGGCTGCATAGTAGTGAAAAATGCACTATGCTGGCCGAAGCCGTGACCGAAAAAAACACCCAATTCGTTTCATTAGACGCCAACGGAGGGGTGCAAGTCACGCCCAAGCCGCTTTTCGGTATGGATCGCGGGGCTCTGACGGCCCTTGCGGAGGAGGCCGGGGAACCCTCGTGGCGTGGCGGGCAACTGACAGAAGCCATTTATCGTCAATGGGTTACGAGTATTGATGAGATCACGACCCTGCCCCGGTCATGGCGCGAACGGATGGCGAAGGACGGGTGGGAGGTCGGACGTCCGGCCATCGTCCAGCCATTCCGATCGGTGGACGGGACGGAGCGGTACCTGGTTCAGGGAATCGCGGGAAGGGCCGGCTCAGACACCGTCGAGACGGTGTGGATGCCGGAAGGCGACGAGGGTGAAACCGGCGACGGCAGCGAGGCGGGAGAACTTGCCGAAGCGCCGGAACGAAGGCGGACTCGGGCGACGATCTGCGTCTCGAGCCAGGTGGGATGTGCCGTCAATTGCCAATTCTGCCTGACGGCCCGTCTGGGCCTGCAGCGGAATCTGACCGCCGGCGAAATCGCGGGGCAGGTGGTCTCCGTTTTGGCCCGGCAGGGGGTCGAAGTCGGGAAGGACCGCCTGAACCTGGTGTTCATGGGAATGGGCGAACCCTTGCTCAATTACGACAACTTCATGGGGGCGGTCCGGTTGCTTGTCGAAGAGGTTGGCCTGAGCCCGCAGCGGATGACGGTTTCGACTTCGGGGATAGTGCCGGGCATTGAGCGCTTCGCCCGCGAGTCGCCGGAAGTGCGGCCCAAACTGGCCATCAGCCTGAACGCGCCAAACGACGCCATCCGCAGCGAAGTGATGCCGGTGAACCGGAAATGGCCTATCGAAGCAGTGTTGGACGCGGCCCGGCAGGTGCGGCTGCGCCCGCGCGAGCGAATTACGTTTGAATACGTATTGCTGGGCGGGGTCACCGACCAGCCAGAGCATGCACACGAGGTGGCGCGGCTGGTGCGGCGAACAGGGTTGCCAGCTAAAGTTAATCTGATCGCCTGGAATCCGGGACCGGAAATCGCATACGAGATGCCGCGTCTGGAAGCGGTAGAGGCCTTTCGGCGAATCCTTGCTGCAGAAGGGGTTCCAGTCTATCTGCGCAAACCACGAGGCCGCGACATATTCGCCGCCTGCGGGCAATTGAAACGGACTGTAGAGGCGGGAAGCAGGGAATAGGGAGAAGGGAATTGCGGTTAGATCCGCGACGCCAGGGCGGAGCGGCCCAACGCCAGAAGTGCGCCGGTGACGCGAGCCGCGGCATGGCGTACCACCGCGCCTTCACTGGCAAAGTCCCCGGCGATGCAGCGAACCCCCAGCGTCTCGATCCGCTCGATGTCGGCCAAAATCGGCGCCGCATTTTCGGCCGCGTAGCGGGCCAGGGTGGCTTGTGAAAACGGCGCCGTGTTGACCAGGGCATAATCGAAAATCGGGGCGCGCGTGTGCTTGTAGATGCGATCGATGTGTTCCGACGCCGTGAGGCCAAGGCTCTCATTGGCTTGCGTCATCAGGTTGCATATGTAAACGCGCAGCCCGCGAGCGTGGGCCAGGGCTTCGGGGATGCCCCTGACCAGCAGGTTGGTGATCAACGACGTATAGAGCGAGCCCGGTCCGACGGTGATGATGTCCGCGCGCTCGATCGCGTCCAGGGTTTCGGGCAGGGCAGCGGCGTCGGGCGGCTCGAGCATCAGCTCCGCAATGCGCGACCGACTGGCCGTGATATTGGTTTCGCCGCGCACCAGCGACCCGTCCTCCATGCGCGCGATCAGCGTGGCATTGGCGGTGGTGACGGGGTAGATCTTTCCGCGTGTGGCAAGGATTTTCGATGCCAACTGGATGGCGTGGCCAAAGTCACCCGTAATCTCGGTAAGCGCAGCCACAAACAGGTTACCGAAATTATGCCCTTCGAGCCCGTCGCCGGCGCGAAAGCGGTGCGCGAACAGCTTTGCCAGCAGGTCGCCTTCCTCGCTGAGCGCGACCATGCAGTTGCGCAGGTCTCCGGGCGGGAGCATGTTGAAGTCTTTTCGCAGCCGGCCGGAAGATCCACCGTCGTCGGTAACCGTGACCACCGCGGCTAAGTCGGCGATTTGTCCGGGCACAATCGAGAGTTGTCCCGGTTCGACAACGTGGTGGCATAGCCCGCGCAGCAATGTGGAGAGGCCGGTGCCGCCGCCGATGGCCACAACACGGAGAGGCCGCGTCGCCGCGCTGATCACGGATTCCTGGGACGAGGTCACGGCAAGCTCATTGTATGGAAGAACGGACACCGACACGCTTTCTGGAGGCGAGATCGAGCTTACGAAGGGCTTTACGGGACCTCGGGATACAGGAGTTCGGTAAAGCGAGGATCGTCTACCATGCTCTGGAAGTCGTTGTCGGACCGGGCGTGAAGACGGTTTTTGGGATTAAGCTCGATGGCCCGGGCAAGATTATCCAGGCAGTCCTGCGGATGGCCGGTGATGCTGTCTAAAACCGCCAGGCCATAGAAGGCATAATCGGCCCGCGGATCATCCGTAACCACACCGTTGAATTGTTCCCGCGCTTCCTCGTAATAACCCTGATTCAACTGCGAAATTGCGTAATCGTACCGCTCTTCCGGGGTCTGAAAGGCGAGATTGGTGCGATCCATCTGGCGCTGGCAGGTGCTGATGTACATGCGCGTGCGTTCCAGGATTTCGTTTGGCGCTGATGGCAACAGCTTTTCGAAGGCCGCGAGGGCCTTGTCATACTTGCCTTGCTGCAGCATCTGAACGGCCGCCTGGTACTGCTGAAACGCCGGCCCCGCGGTGAGATGAGTGGCTGATTTACCCGTCGTTGTAATCTTTTTGCGGCTCGGCGCCGCCGATCTGGCATCTTGCATCATAGATTTACCGGGAACGGAAAGCTCAACTCGCACTGTCGGTCCTTTCATCTTGCCGGCACGCAGCCTGCGTTTGAGGTTCCTTCCGCACAGGCCCTCTTTATACCCATAACCCCTTCATTCGTCAATGCCCGGCGCTACCACACGAGTTAGCGATCTAAATCTTCCGGCGGCTTGCTGTAGATTGCGGGGTTGAGAGTGGGATCGTTGTACATCTTGAGCTGCCGGTAAAGCTTGAAGCGGCGAGCGCCGGCGAGCGTGTCGCGCCACAACGCGTCGAGGCAATGGGCAAGGTCAGCGCGCTGTTCCTCGAGAATGGCCAGGCGGCTGCGATTGCGTTCCTCGTGGCCGGCGGGCGCGTCTTGCCGTTCAGCCTCTTCCCGGGTGTGATAGATCTTCAGCGCCAGGATCGACAGGCGGTCGATGACGAGCCCGGGAGATTCGGAATGGAGCGGCGCGCCGGGGTCTGGGAGATGTCGCGATGCGAGCTCCGTTAGAAGAAAGCGATCGAGATCTTCAGCCAGGTCGTTGCGCAGTTGATTGGTGCTGTCGATGCGGCGCTTGACTCCTGCCAGGTCGGCATCGGTGGCGCCCGGCGTGCGGGCCTCGTCTTCGATGTGCCAGAGGTCGAAGTTGGCGCGATGCTGGCGGGCTACGCGATCGAGCCAGTCACCACTTTCTGCCCAGGCAACCGAAAGGGCACCCTCCGGCGAATCGTGCCAGAGGCGCGTGCAATGGTCCTGCAGATCGACGATCTCCTTTGACGAAAGCATGCGCAATATCCTGGCCAGCGTGAAAAGCAGATGAGTTGCAGCGTCTATGGTAGAACTATCCTCACTTGGGGACCAAATCCACCGCGGCGAGGAAAACGATGGCCGACGCAAACGAGCGCCTTCTTTGCATCTCCAGTTACGAGAAGGGGCAGGATTTCCTGCGCACCTGCGCCGGGTCAGGCGTGAAGACGACTCTGCTGACCGTGGATAAGCTCCGCGACGCCAGTTGGCCGCGCGAGGCGTTGGAAGACCTGGTGACGATGCCGGAGAACCTCAGCCCCGAGCAGATCGTGAACACGGTGTCGTGGATGGCGCGCGGGCGTCGCTTCGATCGCGTGGTGGCGCTGGACGAATTCGACCTCGAAACGGCGGCGCTCATTCGCGAACATATGCGTCTGCCCGGCATGGGCGTCACGACCACGGCTTTCTATCGCGACAAGCTGGCCATGCGCATGGGGGCACGGGCTGCGGGCTTTCGCGTGCCGGAGTTCTGCCGCGTGCTCAATTACGACGAACTCCGCGCCTACATGGCAAGCGTGCCCGGTCCCTGGCTGTTGAAGCCCCGAACCTCGGCCTCCGCGCTGGGAATTCGCAAGATTCACGAACCCGAGCAGCTGTGGCGGACGCTTGATGAACTGGGAGACCGGCAAAGCCATTTTGTAATGGAGCGTTTCGTTCCCGGCGAGATCTTCCACGTGGACTCGGTCGTCAGCGAGCGCAAGGTGGTCTTTGCGGCGGTGCATCAGTATGGGAGGCCCCCCATGCAGGTGATGCACGAAGGCGGCGTCTTCACCACCCGGACCGTCGATCGCAACGGCAGCGACTGGAAAGACCTCACCTCGTTTAACGCAGCCCTGGCGCCGGCGCTGGGCCTGCGAAGCGGCGTCACCCACGCCGAGTACATCAAAGCCCATAGCGACGGGCAGATCTATTTTCTCGAGATCGCCGCCCGCGTCGGGGGAGCCTTTATCTCCGACCTGGTGGAGGCATCCACGGGCGTGAACCTATGGCGGGAATGGGCGCGCCTCGAAGTCGCGGATTTGCGTGGCGAGACCTATGTTCTCCCACCCACGAGCGAAGAGTACGCCGGAAGCGTGCTTTGCCTGTCCCGCACGGCCGAGCCCGATACCAGCGCCTTCAATGCACCCGAGATCGTCCACCGCATGAAGAAGCACCACCACGCCGGGCTCATCGTGCGTTCGCAAAAGCCGGAGCGCGTCCGCGAGCTTCTCGAGGACTACAGCGCGCAATTTGCGCGCATGTTTCTGGCCTCGATGCCGCCGCCGGAGCGCCCCACGGCGTAAGCCCGGTTGGCCCGGTCTGACGCGCTCCCCAACCTCAATCCCCAAAAGGAGACGCCATGAATCTCACCTCCGACCCCCAGGTCGTGAATTTTCCTGCCACGCATTATGTATTTGTCGAGAAGACCGGGCCATTCATGGACACCGCTCCCTCAGCCTGGCAGAGCGCGCACACATTTGTGACCGAGCTTTCAAAGAAGAACCGGATCACCGGCTACATGAGCCTCTACAAGACGGGGCCGAAGGTTTATCGCGCGGGGTTTGCGCTGGCGGGTCCGCCGATCGACCTCCCTGCGGGTCTTGCTTACGAACAGTTTAGCGGCGGTAAATACGTCCGGTTCATTTTGACTGGACCCTATTCTGATCTGCCGGCAGCTTCGGGCGCCGCGTGGAACACGGTCGGCGAAATGAAGATTGCTGTGCGCGACGACTTCGCCATCGAGAACTACATGAACGATCCCAGCAGCACGCCGGAAGATCAGTTGCTTACCCACATCCTGATTCCGGCTGTGTGAGCGGCCGTTTCGAGTCGTACCCCCAAATTGGGAGAGCTCAAAAGGCAAGCGTCCCTGAAATGGACGCGCTGGTCACAAACCGATGCATCGATAGCTCGATTGCGAGGCCCTCGCCTTCATACTGTTGGTCGGAATGGAGAGGACCTCGGCATGAAACCTGCGGATCGGGCATTCTTGTGTCTGGCCTTTGCACTGCTCACTGTTGTTCGGCCGCATGGGTTGCTTGCTCAGGCTCCGGCGAACGATCCCGTTGCCGCCGCCGATGCGGCCTATACCGCCCACAACTGGGCCGCGGCCGAGAATCTCTACTCATCGCTTACAAAAGAAAATCCTGACAATGCCCGGTTCTGGTATCGGCTGGGCGTATCGCAACGCGGAGCCGGACACTTCCAGCCGGCCTTGGAATCCCTCGAAAAAGCCAGAACATTGGGAGCAGCCAAGGGTTTGCCTGGCTACTTGGTGGACTACGAAGTTGGCACCACTTATGCCGCAATGGGCGACTCCAGGCGCGCGATCAAGGCATTGAAGGATGCCGCGGACGGGGGCTTCCTCCAGGTGGACCGGGTGCAGAACGATGCCGAATGGAACCCACTTCGCAAGGACCCGCAATTCGTCGCCCTGGCCAACGAGGTGAAGCACAACGCTGCGCCTTGTGAGGACACGGAGTTCAGGCAATTCGATTTCTGGATCGGAGATTGGGACGTGGCCTCAACTGGGGATGGAATTTCGCGCGGCTCCAGTCATATCTCGAGCGAGATGGGCGGTTGCGTGATCTGGGAGAACTGGACATCTGCAGGCAGCGGCTACTTCGGCAAGAGTTACAACACTTACAATCTGAACCTGCACCGCTGGGAACAGTACTGGGTGGATAACTCGGCGGGGACGATCTTCTTTTACGGCAATCTCAAAGACGGCGTGATGGATTACTGGACCGACGACGTTCCCCAGTCGAACGGGCAGAAACTCCGGCGTCACCTGCAGTTCTTCAACCTGGGACCGGGCAAGGTACGCCAGTTCAGCCAGGGATCGACAGATGGGGGAAAGACCTGGCAGGTTGAATACGACTTCACCTATAACCCTCGTGTCGAAAAGAGCGCCGGCGCCCCGTAACTGGGGCGAAATTGAAAGCGGGAAACGATCTGGTGAGCCCGGAGCGGCTCGAACGCTCGACCCACGCCTTAAAAGGGCATTCTTGATAATTCTGCACTGAATCGCATGTACCAGTATGAATCTGATAATCGCCAATATTAATGCAGGTATTAGCATCATAAGTTAACTGCCAACCGTTGCAAGGAGTTGCACGAGAAACGGACTTCGTGTATCACACTTGTATCACATATGCCCGAAAAAGTATCCAATTGGCAAATACGGGCGTGGGTCTCAAGAGCGTGATACGCACTGTGATACAGGAGTCAATGCAAATGCCGAAACGTCCAAGGGCGGTGGTTGGGGTCTATGAGCGGGTTGCGGGGAGCGATATTTGGTCCGCGCGAATCAGGGTAAATGGAAAGCTCGTTCGGAAGAGCTTCGGGCGCGGTCCCCAGGGGCGTGCTGATGCGGTCGCGTGGGTCGAGAAGGCAAGGACGATCAAGCGAACTGGAGAGGGGGTGCTGCCCGCCACGGCCAAGCGGCCGGTCCTCACGACTGCCGAGGTCGCCGTTCTCGGGGATACGGATGCCATCACGGTCGGAAAGCTTTGCAACGAATTCTTGCGGTATGTAAAGGCTCATCCTGAGGAGTATCGAGACCAGATCAATCCGCCGAAACGGATAGCCGAGATAAGGAAGGTGTTCGGAGACCGGAACGCCGCCAAGCTGAAGTCTTCCGAGATCGAGAACTGGCTCGAAGAGATTCAGGAAGACCGGAACCTGGCCAATGCCACGATCAACAAGATGCGAGGCACTTTCTCCATGATTTACAAGCATGGAAGGCGGAGGGATCTTGTGGACGTGAATCCACCGGCGGATGTGCCTTTGCGAGATGTAGGCAATGGGGTTGAGCGGTTCCTGAGTGCGGAGGAGGAGAAGCGACTGCGAGGAGTACTTCAGCGGCACATAGATTCGCACGATCCCATCAGTCATCCTGAGCTACGTAAGCAGGCGATTCACCGGCTAGTTGAGTTCGAGGTGTCCCTGAAATCGGGCATGCGCCGATCGGAACAATACAACCTGTGTTGGGCGGATATTGATTTTGAACGGCGCATCATGCGCCTTCGGAAGACGAAAAACGGAAAACCTCGGAACGCTTTCATAATCGACGATGTTGCTGCAGCACTGAAACAGTTACACGAACTCGATCTGGAGCGGCGAGATCGATCGAGGAGTCAGCCCAACCAGTCGCCCATGGACGCGGTTTTTGCAAAAGCGGACAACAAAAAGTGGTGGCAAGCGGCACTGGACAAAGCGAACATCAAGAACTACCGTTGGCACGATAACCGGCACACTTTTTGCTCAAGATTGGTCCAGGCGGGTGTTCACCTCAAAGTTGTCCAAGAAGCTGCGGGGCATGCTTCAATCGCCTCGACCATGCGATATGCGCACTTCGCGCCGTCACAGGTTGTGGATGCGATGGCTGTTCTGAACGCGAAACGATGATGACAGTCAACGAATTCGATGAGGCTTATCCAGTTCTGGCCAGATTGCACCTGATCGCACCGAATGGCAAGGAAGAGCATGTGACCGCATGGAAGGCATAGGGGTGCATCGGGGCTCCGGTAGCATTGTGCTACTATGGCTCCATGAGCCAGCCCGTGAAGCTTTCCGATGCTCTTGTACTAGATGCACGGCTCGCCAGTGAGGTGACGGAGCGATCCATCGCCGGGCAGGTGGAGTTCTGGGCGCGTCTTGGCCGCTCGGTTGAGACATTGCTCAAAGGAGAGCAGGTATTGATGCTTGCCCGGAACGCCGCCATACGCCCGCTCTCTTCCTGTCTGTCTTCGGTTGATTCGCCGGAGGGCAGGAAGCAAACCGCAGCTTGGCTTCACAGCCAGCCGTTTCCCCACTATGAGCCTCACCCTGCGAGACCTGGTTTGCTCATCCGCACGGGCGAGGACGGACGCCAGACCGTGGGACGCTTCGTGAAACGGCAATTCACGCCGGTTCGCATATCCGCAAATGACAAGGCCGCTCGTTGACTGTCTCTTCACCGCTTGATCAGCGACCGATCGTGGTCGCGCTTGCCGGACCGAACGGAGCCGGAAAGACAACTTTCTACTACGCGCATCTCGAACCCGCAGGACTTCGCTTCGTCAATGCCGACCTGCTGGCGCGTGAATTGAATATCGATCCATACGAAGCTGCGGCGCTGGCCGCATCCATTCGCGAGGAACTCATTCGCCAGCGCGAGAGCTTCGTTTTTGAGACTGTGTTTTCCGATCCGGTCGGAGACAAACTTTCATTCCTCACGGATGCAGCTGCTGCAGGCTACACGGTGCTCCTCTGTTTCATTGGTACTTCCGGTCCCGAAGTCTCCGAGGAGCGCGTGGCGATGCGCGTCAGCCAGGGCGGCCACGACGTGCCTTACGAAAAATTGGTCAGCCGTTATCCACGGATCCTGGCAAACCTTCGCGCGGCGCTTCGAAGGCTTCCGCGTGTGTGGGTTTTCGATAACGACGATTTGCGGAGACCATTTCGTCTGGTGGCGATTTGTGAGAACGGCAAACTGACGGAATTGCATAAGCCTGCTCCCACCTGGCTTCGTCGTTTGCTTCCTTCACGTTCTTCTGGGTGATTCCTGGCGATATTGATCAGCCGGCCAGTCGCTCGGGATGATCGGAGCGGGCAAACTTACGCACGTCTTCGATCGGAATCAAAACGCGCGTTCCGATCCTTCGGATGGATAGTCGCCTCGTCGCGGTCAGGTAATCCACTCCCCGGACGCTGATGGAGAGGAGCTGTGCGGCCTCTTCGCGGCTTACCAGGAGTTTGGCTTGAGGCGGCACGGTCGCATTTGCCGGCGGTTTACGCGCTCTATTTTTCTTGATCCGACTCGGCGGTTGCGGTTTGCGGTCACCGGAATCGTCCGGCGTCGGAGGCCTCGGGCTGGAAACTCTGGGGCGCGAATGACTCACACGATCGGGTTTGTCGAAGATGGCGGAGTTCTCACCCTCAGCCGGGTAGGGCAAAGAATACTGCGCGCCATCAATCGAGCCAGAGAAGCGTTGTTGGGGAGGGGATGAAGAACGCAAGGAGCACCTCACCGGTCTTGCACATCTTGACAATAGCCAATTGTAAACGTAGAGTCAAGTTGTAAATCTACATGTTTAGGCGCGATGACCGAGAAGACAGCACAACAGCGAGAGGCAGGGCCGGTCCAACAGCAACAGGTGGTCTCGATCCGCGTCTCCGAAGAGCTTCGGTACAGGCTGGAGCACCTGAGGAAAGTTCTTTCGCTCAAGAGCGGCGAAAATGTCTCGATCTCCGAGGTCGCCAAGCAGCTTCTCGAGTCTGCCGATGATGAACGGGTCGAGTTCGTCAAACTGATCTCTGATCCAATCAAGTCGCTGCTGAATATTCGCCAGAAGGCAGAAGCGAAGCTTCCTCTTGCTCATACGGAGTGGTTGATGGTGGCCTGGTTCTGTCAGCGCGGCGCTGAGGCGTTATCGGACAATGTGCAGAACAAGATTTCGGATGAATCCCTGATCGGCATCCTGGAGGCTTTTCGGGCGGTCTACGATCTCGAGAACGCAAAGCGCACTCCTAGAGATCCGTTTTACGTCGCCAATCTGGTCAGAGACGACGAGGTCGCGAAGAAGCGGCCGGCTGAGATCGGAAGCAATGATGTGCGTCGTGTTGTCGAGCGTTCCATCGATGCTCTCAGGAATCCGGCCGAGCAGAATTGGAAGCCGATTCTGGCCGGGCGAAACCTCTTCTACGTGATCGACGAGACCGAGGTCAGAAGTATTCAGAAGCTCAACGAAGTGCTGGCGCCGTACTGGACGATCCTCTGGCGGGTGTGCGCTCGGGGTCACTACTTTCAACGAGGCGAGCCGATCTTCGACGAGGCCGCAGCCCCAGAGTCCTTTGACCCGTTTCTCGATCCGCAGTTGCCAGGGTTCGAGGAAGGCCAATGCAGCATCTTTCTGCCTCGTGGTCGCAAAGGCGGTTTTGCCCTTTGCATCAACCTGCCGGGCAAGCTGTCGCCCATGTATCCGATGAGTCAATTTGCCATGATCTCCGAGTTCCGGACGATGATGGAGAAGCTTGATGCCGAGCAGGACCAATCCTGCTGGCGGGGCTATTACTTCTTCGCCTACACCCAGCCATTGGTCACGGGCGGGCTGGGCGTAGCATTCCGTGCGAACCACAACGGGATCACATTTCATCTTGAGCGCAGTGCCTGGGAGGCGATTCGGAGTATGCTCCGGCGTGCGTGGGAACATCCCGAGGTGCGCCGCCTTTGGGATTTGGAGATGATGCGGTATGGCGAAATGTAAGAGCGCTGCTTTCGCAGCGGAAGCAGGTGGACACGTCACCCCCAGATCGGGAACTGCAGAGCGGTCCAGGTCGCGACGACGTTTACGAATGTTAACTTCCGCTGCGACAACAGCTCGGGCTTGCGGCATTAACAAACGCTAGAGCGTGTTTACGAATGTAATCGAAAAGGGCGCCGCAGATTGGTATGGCGTAAACACGTTGAGTCGTATGAACTTCACATGAGTTCGACTGATCGGTGCTGCACGGCCAAATCCGAACGTCAGAAGGCAGGTTCTCGTTATGAAAGCCCCCGACTCGACGACTGTGCAAGTGAACAAGCCGTCACCAGGCGAAGAAAACAAGCCCGGCTTTCGTACGAAAACGATCGCCACGCGCCTCACTCGTGATGAGCTTGCCACGGTCGAATCTGCGGCCGAACATGCGGGAAAGCCTCTCTCCGAATGGCTGCGAGAGATGGCATTGGCTGCCTCGAGGCGGCGTCCCGCCGACCCCGTTGAACTGCTACTTGCCGAAATTTGGGCAGTGCGTTTCGCGGTTCTGAGTTTGTTCCACGCGGGGGCTCAGGCGACGGCGGAAGGCAAGCCGTTGCTGCCTGAATCAGTCCTCAAGATTCGCGACCGGGCCGACGGACGCAAGCTCGAGCAGGCCCACCAGATGCTCGCTAATTTCCTTGCTCAGCCCGTCGAAGAGGGTGGCGAAGAGCGATGAGTTGGAAGCCGATCCTTGCCGTTCTCGCCCGGCTCGCCGCGCTTGCAGTGGTTGTCCAGGTCGGAACGATTTGGGTATGTTCGAGCTGGTTTTGGTCGCCCATTCAGCGCCATTACCTGCCTGCGTACTTCTGGAGTTCGCTGCCCATCGTTGCCCCATCCACCATCGAGGTCCACCTGACCTGGAAGACCAGACCGCACCGAAGGCCGGAATTGGCTTCGGATGACGACGCCTTTGCATCCGACAGCGGAACCGGCATGGTGCTCTCTCAGTTGGCCAGAGACGCTGGCTGGACGGGTCTGACGGAGGGATCTCCACAGCAGGTTTCAACGACGATACTCAGACCCGGTTTGGCCGATTTAGCCTTTAACGGGGAGAGCTTTTGGGACTTCCTTCTTCTTCCGGAAGCGTGCGGAACAGCGGTGTTCTTGGTCGCGGTCTTTGGATGGTTTTGCCTCAAAGGATGGTGTCAACTTTTGCTCGCGGAGCTCGCATGGAGACGGCGGGCATCCGCTTGCCATGAGCCCTCTCCGAGCATCTTCGAAGAGTGGATTACGCTGGCCCGACGGGTCAGCTCCCGGCTCCGAGCGCTGCACGAGAGCGCAGCGCGACGTATAGTGACGCATTCGGCTGCAACGAGCGCAAACGCCGCTCTCATCGAGCTGCCGATGCAGCCTGCAGCCTTCGCGTTCCCGTTTTTCGGCGTCCCGAACGGAACCGGCAACAGCGGGCATCTCTGGAGCCAAAGAGACGAGATTGAGTGAACGAAAATCACGGCATTTAGGATAGCCAGGCCGTAAAGGAGCACTCCCCATGCTCACCGTTTCAAAGCCGCTGTCAGCCAGCCAGGCTCGGAAGTATCACGCGAACGAGTTCACATCGAAGCAGCAAAATTACTGGAACCGAAACCAGCAGGGTCACGGCGAATGGCAGGGCAAGCTCGCTCGGCAGTGGAATCTGACTGGCCCAGTTCATGACGAGCATTTCGCGCGACTCGCCGAAGGCCAGCATCCCCGGACCGGCGAGCAACTCGTCCGCCACCAGGTTTCGAGGACCTACGAAGGCAAGAATGGGAAGGAAGTCACCAGCGTCGATCATCGCGCCGGGTGGGATGCTACATTCTCCGCACCGAAGTCGGTATCGATTACCGCGCTTGTGGGCGGCGACCATCGGGTACGAATTGCCCACAGGGAGAGCGTGCGCACGGCACTGACCGAACTAGAGCGTTACACGCAGGCTCGCATCGGCAACGTCCACACGCCGGAGACAACCGGCAAGTTTGCGGCGGCCACTTTCGAGCATGACACCGCCCGACCCGTGGACGGATACGCGGCGCCGCAGTTACACACTCATGCCGTTATCTTCAACGTGACCGAGCGCGACATCGGCCAGGCGCGCGCCTTGCAGCCACATGAGATCTTCGTCTCCCAACGATACGTCACGGCGATATATCGAAGCGAACTCGCTTTGCGTCTCGAAAAGCTTGGCTATGAAATCGACCGTGGCAAGCATGGGCAACCGGAGATCAAAGGCTATACGAAGGAATACCTGGAAGCGTCTAGCCCGCGCCGGGAGCAAATCAAAGATCATCTCCGCGAGCAGGGAATCGACGGGGCCGCGGCGGCGCAGATTGCAGCCCACCACACGCGCGACGGTAAGGAACTACTGCCGCAGGAGGAAGTCTTGCGGCGACACCGGGAGCTGGCGGCTCAATTTGGGCACCAGGCAGATCGAATTGTTGCCCAGGCTCGGGCACACGGGCAACATCAGATGCGGAAGCCGGAGATGCAGGCGCAGCGGGCCGTAACCTGGGCGCGGGATCATGTCTTTGAGAGATCGGCGGTACAAGACCGGCGCGCCATCCTTGAAACGGCGCTGGCGCGCGGCATGGGAGAAACTACTTATTCCAGCATCCGCCAGGAGTTCGACCGCCGGGTTAGAACCGGGGAATTCCGCGAAATTGCTCACAAAGGCACAGACCGGCAGTTCACGACGAATGAGATGATTCAGCTGGAACGCGAAATTATTGCGCAGATGCAGGAAGGTAACCGGCGAAGATACAGCGATCCCATGCTGGTTTCGCCGCAGGTGCGGATCAGGACCGAGGATCGGCACCCGGAACTGAGTGCTTCGCAGCGTCAGGTAGTGGACGATATTCTCGTGTCGCGTGAAAAGATCGTTGGACTGGACGGCGTTGCCGGTTCGGGCAAAACCACCACGGTCTCCGTGATCCGCGAAGCGGCAGTAGCCGAGGGATACCGTGTGGAGGGTTTCGCACCCACGTCCCGCGCGGCGCAGAAGCTCGCCGAGGCTGGCATGGAGACTTCTACGCTCCAGAAGCAACTTGCAAGCAGAGAGCAGGCCGACACAGGCAAAAAACGGCTGTACGTGCTCGACGAATCCTCAATGGCATCGACCCGCCAGGTGCACGACTTCCTCAGTCGGCTCCATCCGAATGACCGTGTATTGCTCGTTGGCGACCGCCGGCAGCATGAAGCAGTAGAGGCAGGACGGCCCTTTGCGCAACTTCAGGATGCTGGCATGCTGACTATCAAGCTCGATGAAATCGTGCGCCAGAAAGATCCGGGGTTGAAGCATGTCGTCGAACAGCTTGCGCGAGGCGAAATCCGAGAGGCAGTCGAGAATCTTGACCGGCAGGGCCGCGTCCACGAGATTCGCGACCGGGGCGAGCGCATTGCAGCGATTGCGAAAGGGTACGCCAACTTGCCAGAGCGGACGTTGGTCGTCTCGCCGGACAATCGCTCCCGCATTGAGATCAACGAGCGCATCCGTGCGGAGTTACAGGGCCAGGGCGTGGTGAGCCGCGAGGAACACCAAATCCGAACGCTGGTGCAGCGACAGGACCTCACCGGCGCTGACCGCACATGGGCCGAACGGTACGAGGTGGGCGACGTACTGCGCTATTCGCGCGCATCAAAGGAGACCGGCATCGGCAGGGGCGAATACGCTCTGGTCAAAGCCATCGATGCTGCAACGAATCAGCTCACGGTCAAACTGAAGGACCCCGCCGAACGAACCTACGACCCACGCCGACAACAGGGTGTCTCTGTATTCCGCGAAGAGATACGCAGCTTCTCCGAAGGTGACCGCATTCAGTTCACCGCTCCCAGCAATGAACTAAGAGTCGCGAACCGCGAATTGGGTACCATTGAAAACATCGGCAATGATGGACGATTAACTCTGAGAATGGACAGTGGCCGCTCGATCGAACTCGATCTAAACGGACACGTACATCTCGATTATGGCTATGCCGTCACCAGCCATTCCAGTCAGGGCCAGACCGCAGACCGTGTCCTGATCCACGTGGATTCCGAACTCGGCGCGAAAGACCTGCTCAACAGCCGTATGGCCTATGTTGCCGTTTCGCGCGGCGCTCACGATGCGCAGATTTTCACCAACGACGCTTCGACGCTGGGCCATGAACTCAGCCGCGACGTGTCCCATGCGCCCGCGATCCAACAGACCCCAGTGTCACAAGCCATCGAGCAACAGCCCGCCCATATCCATGAGATCGGTCAGGGATTTGGTATGGGCATGTAATCCAGCCCAAAATGGACATTCCCCGGATAGCAGCAGCGTAGCCGAGGTCCGGCCGGAGTCAAGGCCGCGCTATGCGCGCCGCGTTCGCGGTCGAAGAGCCTTGACACCGGGCCTTCTGGCCTCGGCTTAACAATCCAGCCATCTGGGGAATCTCATTAGAATATTCCCCCTCAAAGGGCGTTTGCGACGACCGTGGCCCTCGCCCGCAGGCAATCGACGCGCGCCGCTTTGACTATACATGGGCCTGCATTCTGCATGCCTGGCGACTTATCCAATGGCAATTACGTTGTGTCGGGTCGACCAGCGCAGCTATCTCTCGCGCGTCGAATTGATCTGCCCGGACGTCCCGCCTGCAACAACGGCAGGATCTCCCGATCCGGCCGTGTCAAAAGGTGTACCTTTTGGAACAGCAGACTACCAACCAAGTATCGACGGGGATTCGCGATTCCGGCAAGGCATGTTAACCAAGATCGCTTCGCTCGTGGGGACGGCGTCTGGCGATCGTACGGAGGAATTTGCCTCAGCGATGACTAACCCATACGCCGATGCAGCGGAGAGGGGGCGGCCTAGTAAATATCCTTGCAATTGATCGCAACCGGCCTCGCTCAGTGCTTTAGCCTGTTCAGGTATCTCCACTCCTTCAGCAATAACTGCAATGCCGAGGGTCTTTCCCAAGGCCACAATCGAATGCACGATGGCTCTCGCCTTCGGGTCCAACACCATCCCCATCACATACGATTGATCGATCTTGACCTTGTCGAAGGGGAATTTCCAGAGATAGGTAAGACTTGAGTAGCCCGTGCCAAAATCATCCAGAGCAATCGATATCCCCAGGTTCCGCAGCCGGGTGAGCTGATCGAATACCGCTTCGGGGTTCCGGAGCCACAGACTCTCTGTCACCTCAAGCTCCAGCCGAGCCGGGTCCAGGCCGGAATCTTGGAGAGCCTTTTCCACGATGCCAACGATATCGGAATGACGGAATTGAACGGGGGATATATTGATCGATATTTTCAGTGGCTGCGTCCACTTCGCAGCGGTGTTACATGCGGTTTCGAGCACCCAGGCTCCAATAGGATCAATCAGGCCGGATTCTTCCGCCACCGGAACGAATTTTGCTGGAGATCGCGGTGCCCACCCTTCGGGCCAGCGTAACAGAGCCTCAAACCCAAGGAGACTGCGATCGTGCATCCTAAAAAACGGTTGATAAGCCAGCTGAAATACATTCTCTTTGAGTGCGCGTCGAAGGTCCGCTTCAAGCTGCAGCCGTTCGTGAAGGATAGTATCCATCCCGGCTTCAAAAAAACAAACGGCATTGGGACCTTCGGCTTTCGCCCTATACAGAGCGGCGTCCGCGTGCGAAAGCAACTCATCCCACTCCGTGGCGTCTGACGGTGCAATGGCAACGCCGACGCTCGCTCCACAGGTCAGTTTCATGTCCCCAATTTCGTATGGCTCAAGGGATACGTTTAGCAGCCGGTTGGCGAGAGATGTAGCTCCGGCTGGCTGATCTATTCCTACTTGCAAGACGATAAACTCGTCGCCACCAGACCGCGCCGCCATATCCTCTGTTCGAATGATGGAACTGATGCGCGCAGCAAATGTCCGCAGCACTTCATCTCCGATGGGGAGCCCGAAGCTATCATTAATGTCCTTAAATCGGTCCAGATCAATCAACAGTGCCGCTATGAGTTTCTCGTTGCGGAAGGTCCACGACAATGCGCCTTTTGCCCTTTGTCCCAGTTGGTCACGGTTTAGGAGGCCCGTCAGGCTGTCGTGCTCGGCAAGGAACCGAGTTTCCTCTCGCAGAGCGCGGTGGGCCACCATCTTCCGATAGGCCAAGAATCCCAAAAGCACACCGGCGAACAGGACCGCGATGGCGGTGAGGATCTCTATATAGGCAAAGTAGCTTTCAAACTGAGCCCGGTCACCGGTTTCATCCACATAGATCTCGATGATCCCGATGACTTCGCCGCCTCTCTTCACCGGTACATAGGAGATTGCAAAAGTGCTCAGATTCTCCGGCGGCCTGTCTGAGTGGATCTCCGTGAACGGAGAACCAGAAAGGATGGAGTTGAATATATGTTGCCCTTGCCGCTCGGAAATGGTCTGAGGCGGTCTTGAGGAACGGATACGTTCGGAGACAAATATCAATCGCTCTGATGTGCTCCAGAGGATGAAGCGGTAGATGTCCCCAACCCTGGTAACGTTCCTGAAGAAGTCCTCGTTACGGGTCGAAGGAGGTGAGCCGGCAAGAATAGCAGGCAGATCGGGGACCTCTTTTGAAAGTGTGTCCCACCAGGCATCCGCGGTTGACTGTGCGTCCGAGCGCATCATGTTCCCCGTGGCCTTTTGGCTGAGTAGAACCCAACCGAGCGCAAGGGCAACAACGGTGCCAGCAAGGAACGCTATTTGTCCGACATCCGTGGATAGGAATCGAAGGACGCGATTTCTCACGGCTATCGCCGATCCTTGTCTTTTGAGAGGTGATCTGGTCCGCCCATGATGATGCTCCTTTTTGGTTCTGAGACGGTCGGAAATCCAATGCGCACCGACGCCTTTCGGAAACCCATCGAGTTAAGAGCGACACTCGCTCTTGCTTCGAAATCCAAAATTACGAGGACTCCCTAGTCCTAGTTACGTTAGCGCTTCGCGCTGCGTCTCGACCGGCCTCGCCGCCGCAATCCATCTTCAATACGTGATGGTCGCAATAATCGTGTCGGTGTAGGTGCCAGTAGCACCTGACTCCCCCGCTGGTATCTGGCCATAGACAGTCAGAGTTTGCGCCAGCCCTGTTCCGGTTCCAGCCACTGTATCGGTGCCGACCGTGTTACCCCAGTTGATGGTGTACGCGGAATTGGAGAACAGCTTATATGCCAATAGAGCCCCGCCAGGGCCGGTCATGCTCCGCTTCGTCACTGTTGCTCCAGTCGCCGTCCCAGCGCTTAACCCGACATTGTATGTTGCACTAATCGTGCAGGTAACCGATATCGTCGAGGTGGAATTTACAAGCGTGTGCGAGTAGACGCCAAAGCTAAGTGGATTTGCAGAAATCGTACAGCCCTTGACCACGCTTCCCGTGACGGTGAAGGTAGTGGACACGGTTCCGCCCTCTCCTCCCGTAGTAACGGTAGCCATGATCGTATCGGTGTAGTTGCCCGGCACGACATTCTGTTTGGCGGGAATCAAGGCATAAACGGTGAGCGCCTGGGCATTGCCATTGGCAATGCGGCTCACCCAACCCGTGGCGCTCGTGTTGCCCCAGTTTGCGGTGTAACTTGCATCACTCGTCAAGTTATAGCTCAACAGGGCTGATGGGGGTCCGGTCATTCTGCGATTGGTAATCGTAGAGCCGGACGTCGTTCCGGCGTTGAGCCCAACATAATAGGTCACGTTGGACGTACACTTGACGGTGATCGTGCCCGTGACGTAGGTTGCCGCACCGGAGTAGTTGCCAAAGACAACGTTCGTTGCGGAGATCGTGCAGGTGTTGCCGTCCGCCATGGCCGGCCGAGCGTCGCAGACGAAAAGGAACATTGCCGCCAGAGCGATTCTTCGCATCATGGCTTTAGCTCCAGGCAGCGCAGTGGTCCGATGGACGGAATGTCCCCTGGCAGGGGCTTGTATTCAAATGCGGTCGTGCAATGCCGACCATCCGGCCGCTCGACGTTTAGTTCATTGTGCGGACTCAAGTCTTCAACGTACACTTCTCCGTCGTAGCCAACGGGGAAGACAGCCGCGGTAACCTGCAGGGTTGCGACGCTGCCGAGCGGAATCGGAGTGCCACCTTCATCGACAAGCCGAACTAATGCGCCACGACTGAACTTTACGGGGAACTTGACCACAACGCCGGAGCGATCCTGAGGCCGTATCTCTCCCGACGCGGTATTAATCGTGGCGTCCGGTGGAATATCGGTTGCCACGATGGCGATACGGTTCAAATCGAACGAGCGCATATCCGGCACGAGCAGCCGACCCACGGAGTTGGTTTTGCCCACGTCGCGGTTTTCCTGAAGGACGCGAACATGCGGTATCGGAAAGGTGTCTACGATGCCAAAGCTGTCGTAGATCGTGTTGGAGGGAAACAAGCCCCGGTCGACGAACGAAAGAGCCCCCTGCGATTCGAGACGAATCGTAGTTTGACCGGAACTGCGATCAACTCCAGCGGTAAACAGGCCCACCGGCGACTTGTATTGCACCTGTCCGAATGCGCGATTGGAATTGCCGCCAGAGACGTAGGCCGTATAGCCCCAATCGCCGATTTGTGACGCCGATTGTTGCACTAATACTTGCCCGGTGCCATCAGTGGTCGCGCTGAGGTCCACAGAGCTACGCCGATGGAACGGGATAGTAAGGCCAACCTGGAGCCCATTGGTGCCATTCGTTCCAGCGAAACTTCTAAACTCGGAAACAAAAATTGAGACGTGACGGAATTGCAAGGAATAGCTGGCGGAGACCACCTTGGAATGCTGACCGGACAAGATGCCCAGTGGTACCGGCACAACTGCAGCGTCCTGGTCGATTCCCCCGTAGGCTATGCCTGCGGAGCCGAATCGCTTAAGAGATACGCTGGCGAAGGCGCTAATCTGCTTTCGTAAGACGCCGTCGCCGTTCATCGCTGCGACATCCCTGTAGTTGCGACCTGCGGTGGACGCTGAGGCTCCAAGGCTGAACATTCTGCCAATGCGCTGCGCGCCCGCGGAGAATTGGGCGTCAAGATGACCTGATCCATCGCTGCCGGCGGCTGCAAGATTGACTATGCCGAGGTTTCCTATCTGGATCACCCCACCCGCGCCGGCCATAAATGTGCCTGGAGTGGATTCAACGCCGCCCTCGATCGTGAACTTCGAAGTCAGACCACGACGATAAGAAGCAGTGCCGGCGATCTTTCCGTAATTGCTGCTCGCCGTACCCCAATCACGCCGGACTAAGCCAGATTGGACTGCATAAGTCTGCAGACCCGGAGCCAGCAGCGCGGAACTGGCATAAAAGGGCTGCGTCACGTTCACCTGTTGTCCGAGCGCATTGGTGACCGTCATCGAGATGGTCCCCGCCCCCGATATGACCGGGAGTTGCGGAATTTCAAACGGGCCCGCGCCAACTTGACTCGAAACTACCAGGTTGCCGTTAGTCAACACCGACACCGTCGAAGGAACTGCGGCCGAGCCGGCCACAGACGGAAGAGGAAAAGTCACAAGATCGGGGCGCGTGCTGAAGTCTTTGCGGATTTGTGCGCCCTCGACAGTGAAACGGACGGGTCCAGCTAAGACCGCCCGCGATGAAGTCGCCCAGGCTGTAGCGGCGCATCGAATTGACATCGGCATACGTATAAGCTGTATCGAGGCGGATCGGCTCTGTTTTGCCGGTGCCCCCTGAATTTGTGCCTGCAAAGGTGAGCCATTCGGAACTTACGATACCCCAGGGCGAGAAGCCCCGCAGATCGAGGGAGGTGGTGACGCCGGCCTCGCCACTTGCGAAAGTACCCACGGTATCGTAGTTGAGCGTTATGCCGGTGCCGCTTTCGATGACGCGGCGGCCTTCAGGCCCTGGCTTCTCTTCACCTGACTGAAGCACAGTTGGAACTAGAGCGTCGTTGCTCGCGGTTACAAGCAACTGCTGGTTCTTCAGATCGAGACGCCATATCAACCCGGCCAGGTCAGACAAAGCGATCAGAACACCCGGCCCCGTGGTGCGAGAGTAAGGAACCCGGAAACCGAGATCCCGCAGTTCGCCTGGCCGCGCCATCAATATGCCGCGATACAACGTAAACTCGCCGATCGCGCCAATCGAATGGCCGTTGACGATGACTTCCAGAAGTAGCGTCTCGCCGACGGACGGATCGGCAGAGGCGCTTGTAATTGGGTCGGCGGTCGTGGCGGTGATCGAACCTACGGCTGCGCTATCGGTCGAGCTGACCGTCGTGCCGGTGTTTGTGACAGTCGTTGTTTCGCTGTTTGAAGTGATAGCCAGGTCCAGTTGCGCGGTGCTGGCCAGAAGGAGTGCAAGCATCCATCCACGACGGACCCTCCTGGTCGCAGAACCTCCTGTTCTACGGAGCCTCGACAACGCGAATCTGCTGTTCCAATTTGCCCGCATCAGTTTGCGCCGTCATTCGCAGAGTTTCGTTCGTTAGCGGCATGGCCCCTTGCTCGGCGATGGCCCATCGGCGGGTCACACCGGCGAGAATATATGGCGATGTACCGGCGACTGGCTTCAACGTGCGGCCGTCACTGGTCATCAACTCGATTTCGCGGATCGCTTCATGGCGAAGGCCATCGTTGATTCCCACCAAAACGACCTGCCCGGCACCCCGCTCGATGTGAAATCTGACATGAGCAACGGCACGGGTCAGCGGCTGAGCAAAGATCGGAATCGACAGCCGTAGCACCATATGGACAACCCCCGGCTCGGCCGGAGGCGGAATCTGATCGAGCAAGATGCGATAGGTAGCCTCTCGTCCCTGAGGCGATCGTCGCAATACGAGGCGCACGACCTGGCTGTCACCCGGCGCAATCGTGGCCACTGGCGGACTCGCCAGAACATCTGTGGAGGACTTGAGTTGGTCTTTCCCATCTGGTTGGTTCCAGTCGTACGCCCGGATCTGGACAGCCGTCGCCGTGCCCCCATCATTGATCACCGTCAGGGTGGCAGCCTTCTCCCCTGGACCCATCGGAATGTTGACGGGCACCACCTTCAACGACTGCGCTCCGGAGGTGCTTGCGGACACAAGAAGGGTAATGAGAACAGCGGCAACCGCGAAGGCTGCCGCCACTCTTCGACTGGGTATCATGACGGTCTCAATCTCGCGACTGCGCCCCTGGTCAGTAGGTCACGGTGGCGGTAATCGTATCGTTATAAATTCCCGGTGCAAAATACTGGCCTGCGGCAACTTGGCCGTACACGGTGAGACTCTGGCCAAGACCAGTGCCGGATCCCTCGACCGCATCGACATCGACGGTATTTCCCCAATTTATGGTGTGCGCAGAGTCACTCGTCAGCTGATAAGCCAGCAAGGCCCCGCCTGGACCAACCATGCTGCGAGCAGTCGGGGTCGCGCCGGTTGCCGTTCCTGCATTGAGGGTCACATCCCAATGAGTGCCATTGGTGCAGGTGACTGTAATAGAGGAGGTGGACGCAAGCGTAACGCCCGTATAAGTGCCGAAGCTCAAGGGCGTAGTCGTAATCAGGCAGGTGGCCTGAATCGACGTGGAGACTATGAATGTTGCAGTTGCGGTGCTCGCCTGTGCGGGCGTTGGTGCTAGACCCAGCGCCAGAAATCCCAGAACGGCGGCGGGCAGTGCGAATTTAGCGACCTTTGAGAGCGTCATAAGGGTGACTCCTTGCGTAACAGATGGTTGGCAACATCGATTGGAGCTTAGAACTGATGGCCCGCCGAGTAGGAGTCAAATAGGCTCGAAGCCCGGCCAAGTCCCGCAATTCCGGACTAACGTCGCAGAACAGACTTCCGCGACTCTGTATTCATAGGCCGCCGAGGCTGAGACTAGTTCTCGAATTCGTCGCGCGCTGCGCAACTGGCTCGGTATATATTCAGCCCTGGCAACGTTGATACAGAATGAGCCTGAACCCAATGGAAGAAACTTGAAAGTGACCGCAGTCACATCAGGAGCCATATTGTCTGGCACTTTAGTGTGATTCTAGGTTAAGAAAAGGGCACTTCGGAGTCGGAGCGAATCGAGTGCCATCGCTAATAGCTGATGGTGACGACCATTGTGTCGGCGTCGGCGCTGGATGCGACATTCCGCAGCCACATGGTTTGGCTAGGGGCATTCTTCGTGCTCTCGGATAGACTCCTTGAGAAGACATTGCCGGCTACAGACGAAACCACATATCCCGCCCTCGCCGGATCCTGACCGATAATTTGCTGGGTGTTGACGGTCGCCCGTGTCGATCGGGCAGCACTGACATCTAGGCTGTACGGAATAGGTTGAGAACAGATGACTGAAATGGCGCGCTGTGCATTGGTAGCTGCGGCAGCGTAGGTTGCGAATGTCATGGGATTTGAGGCCACTTGGCAGGACGCCGTTGCGGTTACGCTGACACTAAATGAGGCGCTGCGAGTTGCAGAAAGGGTGTGCTTCGCCCCGAGACTTAAGGTGATAAGGCCGAGGGCGATAAATGATGGTTTAGACCTCATGACAATGCTCTCCTGCGGCGGGAAATCTCCCTGATAGCCTTATCGGCTGATCCATCCCGAAATGCAGCGTCTGGCCATGGACTTTCTGCTGCGAGCAACAGTCGGCGGAATTTTCCGGTAATCGGGGACGAAGGTCGATCTCCTAGTGCGAAAGACAGACAGGAAAGCGATGCAAAGAATCGGGGAAGAATTTCGCTCGCGGCGGCGTCACATCTATCTCCATGTTGCCAGAATTCGGTCCAAAGATCAAAGCCGCTTGCCGTTGGTCGCCTACTCCGACGGCTCAACCAATGGCGAGACCTCGCCCGCGACCTGGTCCGCGTCCGACCCCACGGTCGCCTTTCTGAACAACGATGCCGGACTCAACGGCATGGCGACCCACGCTGATACCCTCGAGCACGACCGCGACCGCCTCGCATTCCGATGTCTCCGGCATCTTGCAATAAGCCTTGAAGATCGCCACGTTGTCCCCATGCCGCGATCCGGGGTCTACGTAAAGTTCGCTGCTCCTAAAAGCAACTGAGCCTTGCTGATTCATAGGACGGAAGATGGAAAGCCAGTTCCACTGGGAGCCTTGGTATTGCAAATGGCAGCGAAAATTCGGATATCGTCGCGATGCATGACGAGGTATTCGTACAGAAGATCGCGATGCCTGGAAGGGGAAATGTTCAATGGCCTCAAGGCCAGTGCGAGATAGCTGTGCCGGCGCCGCCAGATAATGAACCCTGGCCGCGGATCGGGTCGTTAATTTGCAAGAATTCGAAATGAAGAGAACGGTCTATACAAAAGGATCTATTGTCTGCTCGTGTTCGTCACGGCCGGAGCAAGTCTGACTGTCCGGCTAATGGCCACGCCGCTTGCCACCACGTATTCTTCCAGCGATGGCTCGGATCGCTCCCCACGCTCATGCGCATGGAACCTTCCTCGCCGCCCGCTAGTCAACGCGAATCCGGATTGCCTAATCGATCTCGATCTTCGAGGAGTGACTATCCAGATCAACGAGGGGGCCGCCAGCACCGATCTGTACCTTCAGGCTATGGGCGCCTTTTGTGTTTTGAAACATGGTCGTTGCGGTACCCGAGATCTTGCCCGAGTCGGACATGGCATCGACCTGGTATCCACCTCCGCTGGCAAGCTGCACCTTAATTGCACCTGACCTTGTAAGCGCGCGAATTGTGGCAGGGCTTACCTGAGAGATCCGGATCGCGCCCGAAGTCGTCTCAGCATGGATCGAGCCACTCGAGCGGAGAGCATCAATGCTTCCTGAGCTGTTGCGAGCCTCTACGGCTCCCTTTGCATTATCGATGCGGATGCTGGCTGAATGCACGGTGGAGCGAACATCTCCTGAAACATCGCTAATCTCGGTCCGGCCCGAGGTTGTTTCGGCATCGACGCTCCCGCGAATGCCTGAAATCTCAATCCCCCCTGATTCATTACGCACCGAGACCTGGCCGCCCCCGCTGCGAATTACGACGGCTCCCGAATGACCTGTCACCTTGATGTCAGACTCGACATTGCTGATCTCGGTCCGGCCGGAGGATGTTACTGCTTCTACCGGGCCGGTGATGCCGTCGACGCGAATTCCACCCGATGCAGTATGAGCCCGCACTGCTGTTTCGCGAGGTGTCTCAATCTCATATCGAATCGTGACAGCCCGCAACACCGACACGTCTTTCGCATACCCAATTCGGATGTGGTTCCCAACTTGTTCGATCAGAGGTTCCCTTTCCAAAGCGAGGATATTAGCTTCAGCAATCTCAAAGTCAAGTCTGCCATACAGGGGTTTGATCACGGCGTGCACGGCAACGGTCCCTGAAGAGCCGGTGGTGATAACAATGCCTCCGGGATCGGCTCTTACATCCAGAGTCACTGGCCCCGATACAGCAAGGGCACGATCGACGGTTTTCGGCTCTGAAGCTAGCGCCCATGCGCCAAATAGGAAAGGGACCGAAACGTGAAGTATCCATCCCTTAAGCTTTCTTGAGTTCATATCTTGAGATTACCGCAATGTTGGGTCTGGCGCCCCTGGTAAGCTCGGTAATGCAAGTCGGGTACCAATTTGGGAGACGCGAATTGACCCGTGCATTGCTATTCTTGGTTGGGTGCTGCCACGGCGTGATTGGGACGTGACAAGCCTGGCCTGCGACGATTGATCTGCCCACAACTGGACTCGATGGATGGCTAGGTAGGCACTCACCGCTTCGCCAAGGATCGCAAAGAAGATTTGCAACGCTTCTCAAGCGACCAGCAGACGATCTCCTCGGGCTGTTAGACGTAGAAGGTAGGATCTGAAGAAGCCGATCACTTATTGCGATGGTGTCGTGAACGCTTGGTCCGATCGCGGAATCGTAGCCGTGATATCCATCACGGTGTACGCCGATCAAAAGAGCTAGCCTCGCAACGTCTAGATCGCGGTTCGAGTCAGGGACGACCTGTGCGAGGGAGTGAATGCAATCTGAAGTACGTCTACACCGTCTCGTAATCGGCATACTCATCGTACTATTGTCAGCGTTCATCGCCGTCGTGCTGTCTCTCTATCCCTCCCTTGCCTATCTTGAAGTCATCGTATCCCTTGCCATTGTTATCGCAGCGGCAACGGCGTTCGTAATGATTGGTATGGTGGAAGGGGTAGTCGCTTTTCAATTTGGAGTGCAGCACAAACGGGAACTACTGGGCTACCTCCTAGTCGGCCTGCTTTCGCTTGCGTCAGGTCTATTTCTGGCCATCTTCGAAAATGCTTCAATACAGACAATCGCGATTGTGGCGGCTCCACACGCATTCCTCTTTGGGATTGGAGAATTGCGCCTTGCCGCTCACATACGGCGCCATCCTGCGAAAAGAACGGGATTTCTCATCAGTGGACTGTTTGAAGTCGCGCTGGGATTTGCACTCCTAAGCGCGCTTTGGATGTCGAGTCAACATGCGGCTATTCTATTGGGCTACGCCGCAATTCTCTCGGCTCTCCAACTCGTTCCCTTTCTCTTCTATAAACGCCAGGATTCGTCTGTATAGCCCAATCGACTAGCCTTGTTTGCGGGTGGGACGGAGCGGTAGGACTCCTACCTTTCCCATGCCATTCGCATAGCTGGCGTTCGCCTTTACTATCTGGAGTTCGTTGTTAACTTTGAAGATTCTTGGGACGCCCCTTGCACCCCAAAAGCTATATCCGCCGCGCGGCGGAGAGGGTGTGGAGCGAAAACTCAGCCATCTGTTCCTGCACTCGTCCGAAGATTCTGACGGCTTGGTCTTGACAACTCTTCCGACGAGGATGACCCTGTCCGGTGCATAACTGTAAAAGAGCTTGAATGTTACCCCGGGATCAGATTGGCGCAACAAATGCTTGCTGTTACAACGTGAACGGTATGCGGATGAGCATCCGTTTGCTGTGGATCTTCGAAGCCATGCATTCTAGCATCGACGTTTCGTGAGGCCCGAACTCCACGCGTTCTTGTCACAGAGGCACCTTGGACCAGTTGGAGGATGAATGATGGCATTTGAGATTCGTTGTAAAGACCCCAGCGTCACTGACGAACTACGCGAGTACGCCGAACGGCGTCTGCACTTTGCGCTCGATCGCTTCCCAAATGTGCGGCGAGTGGCGATGCGGCTCGATGATCTTAATGGCCCAAAAGGAGGAAAGGATAAGTTCTGCCGTATTGTTGCGAAGCTTGGTTTCGCATCCGTTGTAGTAGAAGAGGTCCAGATGGATTGGTGTGTTGCCATTTCGCGTGGGACGCATCGGCTTGCGCAGACGATTGCGCGCGAACTGGGCCGCGCCAACCAGTCGACCTCGCGCATCGCGGAGCGTACAGGACAGGATGATGTTGAGGAAACGGGATGATCGCCATGCGCAATTTGCAGGCTTTCAATTACGTAGCCTGTGTCTCCATGTTCTGGAGCCTGTCGAGAGCAAACCCGGCTGTGCAGCAGCATTGAGCAACATCCTGAATATTTCGTCAAGGGGCCGTCCAAGATTTTAGACATCTTGTCAAAGAATTTGGACGAGCATTCCTGGTGCGGGTTGCCATACACGGCACCGTCCTGCTCCGCGCGCAACGATCCTCGCGGTGTCTCGGGGGCAACGCGACGAACTCCGAATGAGGGCGAAGTGCTTCTATCACGGGTACATGGAAGTCGCGGCTCAACTGTTCGTCCGCTGCCGGCTCCAGGCAAATATCAGGTGGCGATTCTATCTCGGAAGTGCCGCCGCAGCTATAGGCAATTGGCAATATGCTTGCAGAAGTTGCTGGTGACGTGGAGACGGGTTGCTTATGCAAATAGGCACTATGGATCAAGTGGCGGATGACACCATCGGCTTTCGGTTGGGTCCTAAGCTCTCCTGCGATAGTGCGAACCTGATTCGATTTGTGGTTCTTGGAGAACACGACCGTGACTTTTACCGATAGAGTTTTGACGTGTATCGATTGCTCCGCTGAGTTCGTCTTTTCGGCGGGTGAACAGTTGTTCTTTCATGACAAAGAGTTCAAGAACGACCCCAAGCGCTGCAAACGGTGCAAAGCGAAGCGCATGAGCGGGGAGGAAAAGTCTAGCCGAGAGACCAGGACGAAATGTTCCGAGTGCGGTGAGGACACTACCGTTCCGTTCAAGCCTACACAAGGAAGGCCCGTGCTTTGTCGGTTGTGCTTCCGAAAGCAGGGTACATTGCAACCGGCTGCGATGATAGGATCTTCAGCTCGCCCTGTCGTTCCATTGTCGCTCCAAGAGGGCACCGCGGCAATTTCTGAGTCCGCCGCTCGATGAGTCTCGAGGCGAAAGGGGCTGAGAATATCAACCGTACGTTGTCGTCAGGGTGATGCCCCAATACTTTCGTGCACGCCGCCACGGTTGGGCCGTAATCGCGCATGTTCTTTGAAGATTTTCTCTTCAAGCGGATCACGGAGCGAGTGGTATGCTATCTTGAGCAACTCGGCGTCTGCAGTGTCCCCACTCAACTCCCATATCATCACGCCGCCCAGATGCTGGTGTGTGGCGTAGCTGGCCTTGAAGCGGATGGAAACTGGATCTTCATAGGTCCAGAATGTCCGGCCATCAAAAAGCCATGGTGCCTGCGAGCGCTCTTCGCGATGGGCGGAGAAGCCGGAAGCAACGCTTTGGATATGGTTGTAGGGACGATCTGCTGTTTCTGCCCTACCTGCCTGAAACAGGCCGTCATGGGCGATTTCGACGTCCGTCCAACTGTAGCCATAGAAGGGCAGCCCCATCAGCAACTTTTCTGGAGGCACACCGGCAGCCTCGTAGCTGGCGATGCTGTGCTCGATACTGTGGGAATCAAGCGGGTCTTCAGAGAAGAGCGGCGCCAGGAATCCTGTGGTTGGACTCCACGGGCCGACGTAGTCGTAGTTCATAATGCCCACCTGATCCACGAGCGGAGCAATGAGGGCGAAATCTGTCCCGGACAACGTCTGCGGCGATTCATCCACAGCGATCGACAGGCGCAAACCGGGGCGCACGGCGTTCATCTGACTGCGGAACTCCCGCAGGAGTGCGCGAAAGTTCGCCGCGTCTTCCTCCCGTGGAGATTCCCAGTCGATGTCGAATCCGTCGAAGATACAGGGCTTATTAATGTGCGGCCCAAAATGGCCCCGCAGGAACGTGTCGACACACGAAGCAACAAACGTTCTTCGGTTACCATCCTGCGCATCGAACGCAAAATCCTGCGCCTCACCTTCAAGCGAAATTAACAATCTCAATCGCGGGAACCGATGCTTCAATTCCTCAAGTTGGTGAAAATAGCCGCGGAACGGAGACGTTGGGCTGTCCGATTTGCCATTAACGCTGTTTTTGCGACTGAACCTGGCGCTCAGGTCGGCACCGGGATCGGCAACTGAGCATCGGCCGTTGCGAACGGAGGCCTGAGCATAGTTGATCTGGTCAAGTCGCTCAGCGGCGCCGTTGGTCACCAGCGCCTTCACGTAATACGGCTCCGTGAAATAGAAACCCCATTGTGGAAAGTATCCGACCAGCAACGGACCTGCCGTGTTTGACCTATAACTTTGTGCACAGGGAGGCGTACAACAAGCCACCAGAAGGGCGGCAGCTACGAACTGGGCGGGGATCCCAATGGGCATCGATTCAATTCTAATCCGGCTGACTCTGATCAGGATCAAAACCGTCCGCCCCGTGATGCGGCTGGAACTGCGTGTGGGGAACGGCTTGGAGGACGCCCCAAATAGAATGAGAAGGTGTGCGGCACGCCGCCTGAAGATCGCGTAAGGTGCCGCCTGCAGCCGTTAGGAATTCGGCCGTCCGCACATTTCCAAGGCGGAGGCAGGATGGGCTCTGGTTCTTGGAACGTCTTCACGGATTTCCCGAACTTCCGCGCGACCACCTCCGTTCAGTTCTTGATTATGATTCACTCCCGTCGAGTAACTGTCAATTAGGCGCAAGGGTGTCAAAAGAATTTGACGCCGTGGTATGGATCCTTGGACAGCCGTGTTAATTCGAAGCCCATCATGGCATCGAAACAGGGGATAACCTCGACCCTGGATTGCCTCGAGAGTGGCGTGCCGCGTGCTGAAAACGAAGCATTGAGCCTAACGAGCGGCCACAAAGGGCGGAGTCAGACACAGCAGACGACGGAACCGCACCGAGGTGGCCTCACAATGCGGGTGATTGCTGTTTTCATCCGTGTCGACAGAGGTACGTCATGGAATGCAAGGCCCTGCGCGGGTGGTGCAGCCCGCAAACGATTTTGATTGTCACAGATTTGTCAGAAGCTCCTGCGCGTACTCTTGAGGTGGTCCGGCAGGTTCAGGCAACGGAAGCCAAGATTCTCCTCGTGCAAGTGATTCGAACTGACCTCCGGGAGAGCGCCGGTCGTAGCCACCCATTTTTGCTGCCCAGGTTCGAGCGGAATAAAGTGCGGACAGAGTCCGACGACTGGCAGCACGCTCTCCGGTGGGCGAGTCTGTTGACCAATGTTGTCGTTCTGAAGAGCACGTCAGCCGAGCAGATCCCGGCGCTTGCACAATCGCTGAAGGTGGACAGAGTCGTTCTGATCAAGCTTGGGGATAGTGTGGCACGACCTCGCACGGGCAGATCAGTTGAACAAGATCTGATGACTTCTCTAACGATGCCATTATGCATCATGAGCGGGTCTATGGGTACGGGCTTGTGGAACGAGACTGGCATCCGGAGAGTGCTCCTACCGATATCTCTGCAGTCTAATTTCGGACTCAATATGCGATTCGCGTGCCGACTCGCGCAATCGCACCAGGCGCGCATGACTGTGCTGCATGCATTTGGAGGTCGCGGACGTACTGATTGTCCGTGGGAACCCACCCCGCTCGCGGTGGAAGCGCATCTTCCAATATCGGAGCTATGGCAGGAGGGAATTCTCTGCCCCATGGCAGTCGCGGTCCGCGAAGGAGATCCTGCGAAAGCGATTCTCGAATTTGACGCTGCGAAGCAACACGACCTAATTATCATGGGCGGCCCTAGTCGAGACACTCTGCCCCATACCTATCGCGCCGGAGTAGTACACAACGTCATTGCCGGGGCTCGCTGCCCGGTGATTGTCCTTGGGCGGTCTCTCGATGCTGTTTCGGGCTATATCGGCCCAGTCTCTCAACCAGATTCCGAACTACGTCAATCCAGAGCCTGACCTTCGCGGTCAAGGAGGAGACCCACATGTTCTGCGCCAATCCTGCCTGCCGCTTGAAGTCCGAAGACTTGCACGATGGAACCCTCCGGCTCGTCGAATTGGACGTTGCTCCGGAGGATCGAATTCTCGGTGCAGACGGAGGGTTCCCGGTCTGTTCTGTGGCAACCCGATATTTCTGGCTTTGCCAAGAGTGCTCCAGGATTTTGACCATCAAGCGATGGACCTCCACCGGGTTGGTGCTCGAGTCTCGTGAAGATACGAATGTTCATCCGTCCCTCCACGTCCATGGTTACCGGAAGCCGGCTGCAAGAAAAGAATTGCGATTTGCTTTGAACAATCAATCGCGACTTCTCAGGACGAATTGAAAGCGAAGTGCGAGGCAAAATATGCCACAGCTCTCAATAAATGCTCACGGAGTTTCTTTAAACGTTTCTCATGGGTCCATCGCCATATTTACCATGGCTGGAATGCTGGTTGCGTGGAGTGCTCCGTTCATATTCCATGAAGCGCACGCAGCTGCCTCCGTGCTTTTGATTGCGATAGCAATAGCGTCTCTCCCGCTCTGCATTGAATTAATAAACGAGATTCGCAGAGGCAACTTCAGCGTTGACCTTCTTGCCGCCATCTCTATTGGGAGCGCAGTCGCCTTCGCCGAGTACTGGGTGGCTGCGATTGTCATCCTGATGCTCTCCGGCGGCAAATCACTCGAGGAGTATGCAACTCGACGCGCGTCTTCAGTCCTGTCTGCCCTTGCCCGGCGAATGCCGCAAATCGCACATCGAATCGAACGTGACGGCTCTGTCTCCGATGTTGCAACGGAGAAGATCGCAATTGGAGACAAGTTGTCGATTCACCCCCATGAACTCTGCCCCGTCGATGGAGTGGTAATCGCGGGAAACGGCACCATGGACGAGTCGTACCTGACGGGAGAGCCGTTTTCGATTGCGAAAGCGCCCGGGGCCGCGGTGCTTTCCGGCGCCATCAACGGCGATGCGATGCTCACCATCAACGCGATGCGCCTGGCAACGGACTCGCGATATGCCAAGATCGTGGAGGTCCTTCATGCTTCAGAGAAGAATCGTCCGCGAATCCGGCGCTTAGGAGAACGGCTTGGCTCCTGGTATACGCCCGTGGCAATCGTAATCGCGGCACTGAGTTGGGCATTAAGCGGAGAGTCGGACCGCTTCCTCGCCGTGTTGGTGATCGCGACTCCGTGTCCGTTGCTTCTTGCGATCCCGATCGCGATCATAGGCGCCATCTCTGTGGGTGCCCGAAGGGGCATTGTCATCAAGGATCCCTCTATCCTTGAGAAGCTCGACTCCTGCAGCATGCTCATCGTCGACAAGACGGGGACCCTGACTTACGGCAAGCCCACCCTTACCGAAGTTGTACGCTACGGAAGCTGGCCGAGAAGGTACGTCCTTCAACTCGCTGCGAGTCTCGAGAAATACTCCAAGCATCCACTTGGCCCTGCAATCGTAGCAGCAGCCGATAAAGAGGGAATCCCGCTGTTCTCACCACAGGACGTCTTCGAGTTTCCCGGACAAGGGCTCAGAGCCCACATTGAAGGACATGTCGTAATGCTGACTGGCCGCGGGAAGCTACCCAAAAACCTGGCGAATCAAATCTCCGATGCCGCTGCCGGCCTGGAATGCGCCATGCTGATCGACGGGGAACTTGCGGCACTGATGCGCTTTCGCGATGAGCCGAGGGGCGAAACCAGGCCTTTCCTGCAACACGTCAAATCACGTCACGGAATCAAGAATGTCGTCTTGCTCTCGGGCGATCGACCTTCAGAGGTCGCTCTCTTCGCCGCGAACATGGGCATCACTCATGAATATGGCGGAAGATCTCCGGAGGATAAGGTAGCAATCGTTCAGGAATTGACCTCGAAACAGCCAACACTCTACATAGGCGACGGCATCAACGATGCTCCGGCGATGATGAATGCGACGGCTGGAGTTGCTCTGGGAGTCAACAGCGATATTACATCGGAAGCTGCCGGCGCTGTGATTCTGCAGTCGTCCTTGCAGAGCGTGGATGAGTTGATTCACATCGGCACCCGGATGCGGCGAATCGCTCTTACGAGCGCGGTCGGTGGCATGGCGTTAAGCGCCATTGGCATGGCAGCGAGCGCTCTCGGGTTCCTCGCGCCCATCGAGGGAGCCATCTTGCAGGAAGTGATTGACCTGCTTGCGATCCTCAACTCTTTGAGGATGCTTCTGCCGGCGAAATCTATCGGAGATTTCAAGTTCACGGAAGCGCGATCCTCTTCGGCGCGCCCTGAGCCTTCGACCGCTGTCCCAATGCTTCGCTGAGGCCGAAAGGTATTGAATCCATGGCAAATCGTCACCAGTTCGTGATGATTATTCCTTCCCGCAAGGCCAGGAGGCACACTGGCGTAAGCCGCGATTCAAAGTCTCGTGTCATCTTCACTATATTTACAAGTACAACCGTGGTGGCGGCGGCCTTTGCAGTCTGGGAGGCCAGAATCATACTTCTTGTACTCTTTGCCGGTTGTCTTGGGGCTTTGATTCTTGCGTCGCTGACCTCGTTGTTTCAAAGGTGGCTTCGAATTCCGCGCGCCATCGCGTTTGCTTCAGTGTTAGCCGCCGCAGCGACGGCGCTGGGATTAGGCGTGTGGCTACGTGGTCCCGCCCTGGTTCAGCAGTTAAGCGAGCTCCAGACTGACATTCCTGAGGCCGCCCGGTACGCCGTTTTATCTCTTCAGGATCACAGTTGGGGGCGGTGGATACTTGCGCAAACTACCGATGTAGCACAGTCGTCACGATGGCTTTCCTACGCGGCATCAGGCATCAGAGGCGCAATGGCAACCACGGTATCAACCGTGGCTTGCATGTTGCTCGTGTTCCTCGCCAGCATCTATCTTGCGGCAGAGCCGGATTTCTACATGCGGGGTATTCGCCGGATATTGCCCCCAACGTTGTCGCCCAAAATCGAAGCCTGCCTTGACGACGCGGTTCACACTCTGCGCTTTTGGCTGCTCGCGAGGCTCGTTTCCATGACCGCAATCGGATCGTTAGTCACTGTTGGCCTCTGGCTGCTTGCCGTGCCGCTCGCGGGGACTCTGGGTCTTATCGCAGCTGTGCTGACGTTTGTCCCGAACCTTGGCCCCTTCTTATCAGCTGTGCCCGCCGTACTGCTAGCGTTCGCTGTCAGCCCTGTGAAAGGCATGCTTACAGTAGGCCTTTTCTGTCTCGCGCATTTTATTGAAGGTAACTTTGTAACGCCGCTTGCTGAGCGGAAAATCGTGAAGCTCCCTCCGTTTCTTACCTTGTCACTGCAACTCCTCCTGGCTCCTGCAACGGGTGCGCTCGGTGTCGCTCTTGCGGCGCCCCTCCTGGCGGTCACCATGAGCGTCGTTCGTGCCTTGGTTCCGCCTCACTCGCAGAGTTCATCCACACCAGAACCTGCGAAGGGAGAAAGTCAAAGAATTGCCACATTTCCGTCCTAGAAACTGTACAGATAAGCCGCTTCGTCGCAGCAAGTCCATCATTCCAATCCATAAAAGTGGCAAGTGAAATGCTTTGAAGCATTACGTGGAATGGTTCCAGATGTGAGACGAACATTGCTCACGGAGCGCGAAGTTCCGTCGGCTCAGATCGGGCATAGTCAGTTTATCTCGTAGGTGCTTACGGCTTGCTCGCTGAGGTCGCTAACTCCCAGCCAACAGGAGTGGAATCTCTTGAAACTCCGGAGGTCAACGATCTCCGGAAAAGGAGGAAGGATGAACTATCTATCACCTGCCAAGGTCCTGAAAGAAGTGGCTCTGTTGCTCCTTCTCTCGAGTTCACTGATTCTAACCGCACAAAACGCTGACTCGGCCCAGGTATCGAAGTTATTTACAGAAATCAGAGCTCATGCATCGCTCGCGGAACATGATGCACAGCTTCTTGATTCGTATGCTCGGTCCGGTGTGAACTGGAAATTGCACGCTTATTCCCTTCAGAATATCAAAGAACACGTCAATGACCTGATCCAAGACTTCAACGAGGCCCAGCGACTGCGCGACGAAGGCTCAGCGTGGCAACAAGATGGTATCGACCGGATTGAACCGCTGCTTCAGGGAATGGCCGAGCATTTGAATGCCACGATCGAGCACCAAAGCAATTACCAGAACCAAGTTCGCATGCAGCCCTATGTCGATTACGTGCGTGCCAATCTTCAATACGCAACCAAGACCTCGACGGTGATTCGCGACCTCGTCGATTATGGAGAAGCCAAAGCGAAATCGGAGCAGTTAGAAAAACAGCTGCAGATGCCCGTCCAGCATGGTGCTGAGTAATGGACGTTCGACCGTCCCCGGTGTCGTGTACGCTTTTGCGAATGCGCGAGGGACAGCGTTGTGGCCGAAGATCGCTTGAGGCGGGCGCCTAGCTCGCGCTCGCCCGCGGCGTTCCAAGCAGCGAGTACTTGTTCACCTTGTAGCCGAGATCGCTCCGGGATAACTCAAGATGCCGAGCCGCCTCCGCCTGGACCCCATTTGTCATGTCAAGAGCCCGCTCGATCAGGGATCGCTCGATACGCTCGATGGTTTCGTGAAGGTCCAGGTGCTTCGGAAGCAAAGCCGCCATTTGCTCGATGCTCAACTCAACGTCGGATAGCGGAAGGAACGGCGTCGAGCCCTGCAGGAGAAAGTCTTCAGGTTGAAGCTCGGAGTGTTGGCCAAGGATGAGGGCGCGCTCAAGCAAGTTTCGCAGCTCCCTGATGTTGCCCGGAAAGGGGTATTTCTTTAGTTTTTGGAGCGCAGGGGGACTTACGGGTCTGGCCGGAACCTTTATTTCTTCCGCAATCCTGCGACAAAGGGTCTTGCAGAGCTGGCTCAGATCATCGCCCCGTTCGCGAAGAGGCGGTAGGTGAACCGGGACAACGGCTAAGCGATAATAGAGATCTTCACGAAAGAGCCCGCTCTGGACGCGCTCCTGCAGATTGCGATGCGTGGCCGCCAGAACGCGCACGTCGACTTTGCGCATGCTGGTAGAACCCACTCTCTGGATCTCTCCAGATGCAAGAACCCGCAACAGCTTTGCCTGTGCGGCGGCTGAGGTTTCCGCAACTTCATCCAGAAAGAGTGTGCCGCCATGAGCCGCTTCGAACAGGCCACCTGTTGCTCTGTCGGCTCCAGTGAATGCTCCGCGCTCATGTCCGAACAGCTCGCTTTCAAGCAGCGTTTCGGTTACGGCCGCGCAGTTGATGGCAATGAATGGTTTTTGCGACCGCTGACTGTTGCGGTGAATTGCTCGCGCGATGAGCTCCTTCCCAGTGCCGGTCTCACCGGTAATGATAACCGTCGTGTTGGTCCCGGCCACGCGCGCGACGATTTCGCGGACGGCCTTAATCTCCGGGCAATCCCCGAGAATGTCATCCGCTCCTTCGAGCTTGCGCATCTCCTTTCTGAGCACGGCATTTTCGCGAAGTAGTGCGGTATGCTCGCTGGCGCGGCGAATCGCGGCTCTGACGACGTCGGGGATAAATGGCTTGCTGAGAAAGTCGAATGCACCCTGGCGCATACTTTCGACTGCGAGTTCGAGCGTTCCGACGGCAGTAAGGAAAATGACAGAGGTCGTAGGGTCGTCTTCCTGCACAGAACGAAGCACATCCAGGCCGCTTCCATCGGGCATCTTCTGGTCCGTGAGAATTACATCGAAGTCCTCGCCGGCAATCAAGCGAATGGCTTCAACCGCACCCTCCGCCTCGATAACCACGTGCGAATCTCTGCGGAGGTTTACGGCAAGAATCCGTCGCATGCCGGGCTCATCGTCAACGATCAGCACTTTGGCCATCTGTTGCCCCTTAGTTCTCCGGTTTATCCGCGCTTATTGAGATTGTCATTGTGAATGCAACAGCCCCATTCTCGTTTTTGCTTACCCAAAGATCTCCCGCGTGGGCTTGTGCAACCGTTCGCGCAATTGCCAGTCCCAGGCCCGTCCCGCGAGGTTTGGTGGTGAAGAACGGCTCAAAGATTCGCTGCAAATGCGATTCTGCAATCGCGGCACCCGTATTCTCCACGTCGATATAGAGTGTGCCGCCTTTCACTTCGGTTCGAATCGCAATCCTGCCGTGATCAGGTGTCGCATCGACAGCATTGAAACCCAGGTTTACAAGCGCTCCCTCAACCTGGGACGCATCGATCTCCACCATCGGTTCATCCGAGGAACCATAAGCGACCTCGATGGCCCGAGCGAACGCTCTAACTCTGGTCATATTTACGACGTGGACCAGAATATCGGCGATTGAGTAAAGAGATCGCTGAGGAAGCGAGGGATGAGCGTAGGTGAGAAAGTCTACCGTCAGGACTTCAAGCCGCTTTGCCTCCCGCGCGGCAATGGCAAACATCTCATCTCGCTCTGAGCTACTGGCACCAGGGTAAGAAGCAGTGGAAAGCGAACTGGCAATCATCGCAACTGGGTTTCGAATCTCATGCGCAATCCCGCTCGCTAGCCGTCCTACCGCAGCCAGGCGTTCTTCTGCTGCCAGTTTCTCGCGGGTGGTCTCCAGTTCCATTATGTTGCCATAGAGTGTCACCTGATTTTGTTCAAGCTGATGAACAAGGTACCAGACCAACACGCCCATCAGGCAATAAATGACGGATATCATGCCTGCTTCAAGGAACTCCGTCGGTCGGGGAGGAGGGTGCAGCGCAAAGAAATGCTGTGCCCAGGAAAAGATCGTGCCGATCGATGCACAGATCGTCACGATGGTAGGCATCAGGCCGAAACGATAGGCACATTGCAAAATCGGGATGGCTAATAGTACAAAATACGGCGCATCATCACGGTCGGTAAGTACCGCCAAAACGCCAGCGAGCACAAAGATTGATGGAATCGAGAGCACGGTTTCTATGCGAGCAGCCTTCTCGCTGATTCCATCCACTTGGCGCCATAGCCAAATCACTTCGAAGGTTTTGGCGGTGAAAGCCAAAGCGAGTATCAGAACAACCGCCCTGGAAGGTTCTCCGAGCAACGATGCAAAGTAGGTATGCAACAAAAGAAGCACGGCAATGACGACCTGGGTAAGCAGGCAGAAGGCAATCTGCTGCCTTCTGAGCGCCTGGGCCTCGAGTCGTTCAATGGAGGGAGACTTGCGCATCATTGATATGTTTCTTCGAGAACGCTGACCCATTGTACGCTTTTGCACATATGCTCCGCGACTCATCAATCCTGATCCGCTTCAACCTTTTCGGGAGCGCTTTGGGAGGTCGGCAACGCGCCGACCTGAGGGCTGGGCTGCGGAAGCATTGCATGCACACCAAATTCGTGCACCAGACGGCCTCCGGCATGAGCGGTATTGATAAGAAACAGCACGCCGACTGTGTACAGAGCCAAGTAGGCAAGCGGCATTATCCTCGAAGTAAGCCTCGTTTCCCCCCTACGCGAAAACTTCGGCCATAGGAACAGGCCAACGAGAATCAGTGATAGCGTAGAGAACAAAATCTTCGTCTTGGCCGCGAGGTCTTCATGGATAGCAAGGACGGCACTCACTCCACCTCCGCGATCGGCCAACTCTGCCGCTTCTTCTCCGCTCGAAGCGGCAAAGAAGAGGCTGCCCGTGCCGAGCAGCAGGATGATAAGTGCGACGACCATGTAGGGCCGGCTCTTGGCAGAGGGTAGAGTCGCGCTGATGACTATGAACAATGGGCTCAGGAGCAGAAGTGCAATAGGAAAGTGGATAATGAGCGGATGCATCGCATCCCAGGTCGGAATGGGCGGGAATTGGAGCATGGTGAACCTCCGTTCAAGCGACTCAAG
Source organism: uncultured Acidobacteriota bacterium (assembly GCA_963798315.1). GTDB lineage: Bacteria > Acidobacteriota > Terriglobia > Terriglobales > Acidobacteriaceae > Telmatobacter. The sequence goes on from CAWCTA010000011.1 coordinate 176,541, forward strand.
TCGCCGGCATTGCAGGCAGACGAACCTGATTCAATCAAGCTACTTTTTCGAACTGTTCTTTGGGCGTCAAGCAAGAGGGGCATTTTGAAAAGTTGGTTTCCTTGGTCGTAAACCCGCACTTGGGACAGACAAAGAACGTCATCGCCTTTGTCCCCTTCAGATGAGCCAGGTCAGACAGCGCCGCGGCGTACAGCTTTGCGTGCTCATCTTCGGCTGTTTTGGCAAAGTTCAAACTCTTGATTGCGGGGTTATTGCGGTCGGCGCGTGCCTGTTTCAGGAATTCCGGATACATGGTCTCGCGTTCGTAATTCTCTCCTTTGATCGCCGCTTCCAGATTCTCGCGGGTCGACTTCACCGCGGGCGAATCGATCTTCGACTGAGGAACGGCCCCCATCTCCTTCATCACCCTGGCATGATTTCCGGCATGGATCTCTTCAGCGCGTGCCGCCGCCCGGAAGAGGCTTGCAACCTCGCCATATCCTTCTTCATCAGCCTGCTTGGCGAACGCAAGATAGCGGGCATGCGCATTGCTCTCCCCGTTAAAGGCAACCTGCATGTTGTCCAGAGTCTTTGTTGCTGCGCTGGCCGCAGTGGTCAAAACGCAAATCGCAATGATCACACCAGCTATCTTCGATATTCCAACCGGAACAGATTTGGTTCGGGTCATTTCACTCTCCTGTGAAGATGGCGCCTCAGAGCCGCCGTTCACCACCCCGGAGCGATGCATTTGGAAGACCAATGCCCGCCTGGGATTCGACGCCAAATCAAGCTACATGCACCGCTCAAGCCAGAGATCGGTCATAAGTTTTGGACGAACTCGTCAAAAGTTTCTGACGATATTCGAGTTGAACGGGAAGTTCGCCTTTTAACCCTAATTAGCAAAGGCTTGGCGGAAGCCTTCCGCCGGGTTTTTATCCGTACCTCGAATGTCTTGCGGCCGGATTCAATTCCCGAAATCATCCCTATGACTCGTCTTCTTGTGAGGTCCACGGGGGAAGGATCTCGTTTTTGGTGAAACAGACTACATGCTCCGAAATGGTTCTGACGAAATGACCGATTCCGTGCGGAATTCGCTAACTGTTTTAGCTGCCTGGGCCCTACCTGGGCTTCTGATGCTCTCTAAAGGACAACGGGAGGACTCATATTATCGTCTCAACGGATTCAACCTCGTGATCCCGCCGCTGAGCGAGCAACGATCAAGCAGTCAAAGGGCACCCATGAACGCCATACTCTGGCAAGTGACATGCATCGTCTCTTTGTGGGGCGTGTCGACATATCCGGATTTGGACGTGACGACAGTTCCGAGACAGAGGTGTGTGATGATGCAGAGCGCGATCGTCCGTTGGAGCAGCCCCAGGGTAATCCTGGTCGCGACGAACTTCCTTGAGGGACAATCACTGTTGCTCAATGCAATCTACCAAGCCAGGCTCAGCCGTGCGAAGGTTCTTCTGGTTCATGTCATTCCACATTCCTTCTTACGAGCCGATATCCGAGAGCGGGCGCCTTCCTTTATTCCTGGCCCCGTGGTTCGAGCAATAAAATCGAAACTAGACGAGATGGTCAAGGAATTTCAAAGTGGAGGTGTGTTATGCGAACCGATAATTCTTACTGGGATTCCCGCGGAGCAGATCTCTCTCATCGTCAAGCTTCGCGGCGCAGACAGAGTTATTGTTGGCACAAGGCGCGCATCAGGAGTCGCGCGTTTGGTTGAAGCTTCTGTTGCAGAGGAATTGATCGCCACGCTCGAGACTCCTGTCAGCGTAATTGGACGACGCGCGTACCCCAGGCAAGCATACGGCATGTCACTTGGCAATGTGCTCTTAGCGACGTCTCTACATTCAGCCCACTCATTGGTTGTGGATTTTACGAGCGCGCTGGCGGAAGTGAATGAGTCGCAACTAACGCTGCTTCATGTTCTCAATACCAAGGGCATGGATGAAGAGGAACGAGAGGGGGCACGACTGGCAGCTCGGCAAAAGCTATCCACTTTGATTCCAAGTCAGGCAAGGCACACCCATCCGCCCGTGCTTTTGGTCTGTGAAGGAGATGTCGCAACGGCCATACTGCACGAAGTGGGTTCACCGTCGCAGGATGTACTTGTTCTTGGTTCCTCCAGTCCCTCGATGACACCGCGTCTAAACAACAGCATCGTGCGTCGTGTTTGTGCAGAATCGCAATGTCCAGTCATCACCGTGAGATCCGGTGCCGCGATCTGTGCCGAAGACACTCACGCGATAGCTACTCTTGAATCTGGCTCCGCTCAGTCTAGAGCGCTCGGCGATACTTCTATTGTAGAGCTATGAAAGAATTGTCTTTGCCGGCCGGCGATGAGCTGACGCGCTTCCTATGGGTTGGCAACATCCGGGTAGATTCGGTTCGTGCGATTGTTTCTGGTGGAAGCACGATGCCTGACAAACGCCACTTCCCACAGAAGAGTGAAGCATCCGGTGGTGTCAGTTGGCTATGTTCGCTTGAGTAAGGAGGTATTCCGTGCCAACATCCAAACTGTCCGACAGGTTCGGCTTCAGCACTGACAAACGAGCAGGTCCCGGAGCCCTTTCGAGATACTTCCAAAGCCTGCCGACCGGGCAGGGCTGGCAGTCAATCTTAGGCAGTTAAAGGAAGTACCTGGGACGATCAGTCCGTAGCGTCAACCCACAGTCTGATCTTTTTCAATACGCCAGCCAACATTGGAGAACACAATGCTGCATTGAAAGTCGACGCGGGTTAGATTCCTTCGGATCGGGGGCGCCGTATGCTCAAATCAGAGGCTTCGAAGAGCCAGTGAAAAGAAGGTAAATGCGACTCCACGGAAAAAGAGATCGATTCCAATAAATGTGCCAATAACCCGAAACTCAGACATTTGGGTTCTTTTTCGAGTCCAGGTACCAAGAAGAGCAGGTCCGAGAACCAGCGTGATGAAGCCCGCCCAGATATGCCAGCCGCGATCAGGAACGTTCGCTGTCAACGGCGCAACTATATTGAAGATTCCGGCAATAATGAAGTACATCGCCACAATCAGCGAGCTAGTTTGTGCAGCTGTTTTGGTATGGGTCACTAGCATGTAGCCGGTCACACCAAAGAGAATCGCACCAACTAGGTGGATGTAAAACCCACTCCAACCTCCCGTCATGTAGGAATCGACTGCCTCAATTGCAGATGCAATTATGTAAAGCCAGCCGAAAAAGTATACGGAGTCGACCGAGGCCCGAGCAGAGCGAAGCCAAGCAGCTATCGCAAGGCAAATCAGGCCGAGCCCCATGCCGAGAAATAATCCCCAATGCTGGACAACCTCAGGTGGAACAAGTGCGAACGGATCTACGTGACTGGTCATATACCCATCTTTCTTGCAGTCGGCTGGTCATCCCGACGATGCCTTTCGCGTGGGATTCGATCGTTAGAACCGCATCGAGAGCCGTCTGTCAAAGTGATCGTATGCCCCAACTAGCCGGGGTACTGTACACAAATGCTCACTTCGCTTTGCCATCTATGGGCAAATAACAAGCACTTCTAGCGCCAATCTGATGGGGGCATTATCTCAACACTTGTGCAATTGGGCGTTAATAAATGTCATCCGCATGAAGGGTTCGTTTAGATTCTTTGACCAGACCGTCAAAATCCTTGGACAAGCGCTGTGGCGAGCGAGTAGATCTTCAAAGACCATGCCGAAGTCCACGGAGTACAAAGAACCCGTTGAGTAGTAGGGCCCAGGCCGCTCCGAGCGAGAAGCCGCTCAAAACGTCAGTTGCATAGTGAACCCCCAGATATACGCGTGACGCAGCCACCATGAGGGATACGACCAAGGCGCCCAGCACAATTGCGGCCCTTGCTCCTGAATGCCGCACATATCGACACCCTATGATGGCAACGGTCAAATAAAGGGCTGAAGTCGAGACCGAATGTCCGCTCGGATATGAGAAACCAGAAACGATGATCAGTTGCTGGGCTTCTATCGGACGAACCCTCTCGATAGTGTTCTTGGTGACGAGCGTCAATATTCCTGCTCCTGTTGAGGCCGCGAGCAATTGGAGGGCGCCAAGCCGATCACGCAACATAAGCAACAGCAACAGCGTGAACACCGAGAACAATATAACCAATGTGGTCGAGCCCAGGGCGGTCAGGTCCACTGAGGAGCTTATCAGCCAGGGAGTGCGGATCTTCGCCACTCCTTGCAGGACAGCGATGTCGATGGTGCCGACCTCTCCTTCGCTCAACTCCCGTGTAATCCAAACGAACGTCCCGAATGCGAGCGCGGTGCCGCCCCACCAAAGACAAAGCGTGCCAACACGAGCCGGGAACGTGGCGAGGTTCATAGTTGCACCTGAGCGACACGCGCTACCGGTTGGCGGGCATCGGTCGCGAGAGGGCTTACGCGAGGGTGTCCGGTATTTCGTATTAGTTGATTTCTCACCAGGTGCTCCCCAAATCAGACAGCTGGGATCCCCGTGGCCGCTTCCGGTGTCGGACGAAAATCTGCCAAGGAGCCGGTAGGAAGAATCATCCTCAGTGAGTTGAGGATCGACAAGACATCAATGATTTCCTGCGCTATCGCTCCTTGAATCGGGCTAATCAGTCCCAGCGAAGCCGCTGCCATCCCAATGAGGCTCAGCCCCATGCCGCCGATGGCACTCGCCAATGCGATGCTGCGCATTCGACGGCCAATGTGGATTAACTCATCCACACTTGCGAGCGAAGACTGCAGAATAACAGCGCCGGCCGCTTCAGAGGTGATGTCGCTGTTGACTCCGAGTGCAATCCCTACTGTCGCTGCCATCATGGCCGGAGCATCATTAATTCCGTCACCGAGATAAAGTGTCCTTGCATGCAGCGATTTCTCTCGAACGAACGCGACCTTTTCCTCCGGTGTCTTGCCGCCGTATGCTTCGACGATCCCCATGCCCGCCGCGAAGAGTGCCACCTCAGCCGGGCGATCCCCGGAAAGGAGTATCACCTCAGGGATGGAGTGCTGATCTCCCAGGTGCATGAGGAATGACTTGCTCTCCCGACGTGGCTGGTCCAGAAACTGAAAGACCGCGGCTAGCTTTCCATCCACAAGCAGCACACACTCCAGACCAGGGGCGACCGGTGGCATCGCGGAACTCAGTTCCAGGGAAAGCTTTCCGCGCCCAGTCACTGCAATCAGGTGACGATCCACATGTCCCTGCAGACCTGCTCCCGGAGCCTCCGAGACATCCAATGCCTCAAGTAATGGTAGCTGTTCCGCATCCGCTGCGGCTAATAGGGCGACTGCCAGAGGATGCTTTGAATAGCGTTCGAGACTAGCTACGTATTGGAGAGCCGTCCGCCTGACCATGTTGCCAAAGCAGTTGACTTCGGTCAGGCTCGGCCGACCGTAAGTGAGTGTTCCCGTTTTGTCGACAATAAGAACATGGCATGTTTCCATTTTTTCCAGGATGGACGAATCCTTGATGATGATGCCGAATCGCGCTCCAACCGAGATTGCGCCGATGATCGCTACCGGAATTGAAATCAAGAGCGGGCACGGCGTTGCAATCACGAGCACAGCGAGAAATCGCTCGGACTGCCCACTAAAGAACCAACTCGCAAGAGCAATCGCGATAGCGATCGGCGTATACCAAGTGCCGAGACGGTCACCCAGTCGCTGTATCTGCGGGCGGCTCTCTTCCGATGCGTGCAGCACCTCGACAATCTTGGCATAACGAGAATCGCTTGCTATCTTTGTCGCGCGAATCGTCAGGGCGGCGTTGCCGTTGATCGACCCCGACAGGACAGTCGTGCCAGGAGCTTTGGCTATCAGAAACGGCTCTCCGGTCAAGTACGACTCATCCATGCTTCCTTGCCCGTCGATTACGATCCCATCTACGGGGCATATTTCGTGCGGGTAGATCATCAACTCGTCGTCAACCTTGACCGTGTCGATGGGCACGTCAGCTGCTTCTTTACCTGCTCGGTGGGCCGTCTGCGGCATCCTCTTTGCCAATGCCCGCAACACTGACGATGCCCGTCCTGTTGCGTAACTCTCAAGCGCTTGTCCTCCCGACAGCATCAGCACAACGATGGCGGCTACCCAATACTGTCCAAGGATCAGCGAGGTCACGATCGAGAGGAACGCCAGAAGATCAACACTGAACTTTCCTCCGAGCACTTGTTGCACCAATGAAATCAAGAGCGGCATGCTCGCCCCGGCGATGGCCACCAATAACACAATGTTGACTATTTGCTGGTCGTGCAGCAGAAGCCTCGCAGCCAACGCTGCCAGCATCCCCGCCGCAATGAAGGTCGCTGTGGCAATGTGGGACGCCGGGCTGCTAAGCCATTTCGCACTTGGACTGGTTTGTGTCAGACAAAGCTCTCCACTCGAAGCTTACAGGGCCTTTCGCTCAAGAAGTGTGCACTTTGACACAGGAGACACAGTGCGAGCAGAGATACACTCGGGCGCCATGAGCGAAGGAGGAACATCTTCGGCTGGGGACGCACCCAACAATCCCGCCGTCTTTGTCGTGCTGCTGGCGGTTGGAGTCGTGGTGGCTCTCGTCCTCGCCTGGCTCGGTCGCGTTATACTCTTGCTGCTTTTGGCGGCAATTGTGGTTGCAGCTTTTCTGACAGCCATCGTCGACTGGGTAACGCCGAAGCTAAGACTAAAGCGAGGGCTGGCGCTCGCCCTCATCCTGCTCATCGCTTCCGCTTTCTTCGTTCTCACTCTGTGGATCAGTGGCCCTGACATCATCGAACAGTTTGCCCGCCTTCAGACTGACCTTCCCCAGGCAGCGCACCAGTTGGTCGATCGTGTCAAGGGACAAGGTTGGGGCCGGTGGCTGCTCGCCCAATGGTCGGACTACTCCCAGTTATCGGACAGCGTCAGCTATGCGCTCACGCGTATCGGCGGTGTTGTCCTCAGTACCGCCGGCCTGCTGGCGGGAATCGTCATTGTCGCGTTTCTTGGCTTGTATCTCGCGGCGGAGCCAGACGTCTATTTCTCCGGAATCCGGCGCGTCACTCCCAGGCGTTATCGAGCCACCCTTGATGCCTGCGCAGCCAGCGCGGTCCGCAACCTGCGCTGGTGGCTGCTGGCGCAAATGTTCTCCATGGCCGCAGTCGGCACTCTCGTCACACTCGGACTGTGGGCTCTCGGTGTCCCCCTGGCCGGAACCCTTGGCATCATTGCCGCCCTGATGACCTTTATCCCGAACTTGGGCCCGATTCTCTCCGTATTCCCTGCGGCCTTGCTTGCAATCGCCATCAGTCCCGGAAAGGGTCTCCTCACCGTCCTTCTGTTTGTCCTTGTGCATTTTCTAGAGGGCAATATCATTACACCTCTGCTCCAACGCCAGATCGTGCGTCTGCCCCCGGCTCTAACCCTGACCGTGCAACTCCTGCTTGCTGTCATAGCGGGTCCTCTCGGTGTGGCCCTCGCAGCACCCATCACCGCCGCCGCGCTTGGAGTTTTCAAAGTGCTTCTTCCGGCGGACACGATCTCGACTGCTCCAAATGGTTCGCTACCTGCGTAACCTGTCACGAAACTGGGGGCCGACCCGAAATCATATTGTAGTTAATAATCAATTGCTAAACGATGTGTTGAAGGATTGAGCACGTAACATCGGACCTCAATGGACCGCCACAGACTCGGCGTCTCGACGCGTCAGATTCAAGCAATCTTCACCTTGGATCGGGATGAGATGGCTGCACCGTTAATAAATGACGGTTCGATCAGAAGCGATCCGCAAGGGGGCGCGGCAGTTCGGGCGGCATCAGAGAGGTTGGACGACCGGATCGGAGGGTCGGTTTTGGCTCTTCTCACGGAAAAGCGAACCAGTCCACTGTCCTTCCCAATGCGTCTGAGTGCAGTTCGGTGCAAGATCCCAAAATCAGACTCAAGATATTCCACTGCTTTAACGCAAAGTCGAAATGCTCAAGAAGAGGAGATAGATCAAAGGGGTCTTTCCAAGCCTGTGTATCACTTTCGTATCACAGCGGCTTTTAATTCTTTCATGGCTAGATCAAATAAGTTGTTTAGTTTGTGTGGTGAGCCCGCTGGGACTCGAACCCAGGACCCACGCCTTAAAAGGGCGTTGCTCTACCAACTGAGCTACGGGCTCTCACCGGCCGCAACGCGCCAGGTTGCAGCGATCAATTCCTGCGCTGATTCAAGTTTACCTTAGGGATTGCGCGAGGGCCAGCACACGGCGCATGCTCGACCTGGATGGGAGACCCCCAATGGATGGGCGATCCTCAATGTTCGTGTTTGCCGGGGCGAAGCATGAGATCCTTGATGGCTTCGCGCGGATCCTTGCCTTCTTCGAGAATCAACTCCATCTGCTCCGTGATGGGCATTTCAATCCGTTGTTGCTGGGCGAGGCCGAGGGCCGCGCGGGTCGTGTGTACGCCTTCGGCGACCTTGCCGCCGAGCGAGGCAAGGATCTCCGGAAGCTTGCGCCCTTCGCCGAGGGCCACGCCGACGGTGCGATTGCGCGAAAGTGTTCCGGTGCAGGTTAGCACGAGATCGCCCACGCCGGAGAGGCCGGCGAGCGTCTCGCGGCGGCCTCCGCAAGCCACGGCGAGGCGCGTGATCTCGGCGATTCCGCGCGTAATCAGGGCCGCGGAGGAGTTGTATCCGAGTCCCACGCCGGCGGCAATTCCGGCCGCGATGGCGATCACGTTTTTGAGTGCGCCGCCGAGTTCGACGCCGATGACATCCGTTGACGTATAGAGGCGCAGGGTTTCCGATGAGAACTCGCGCTGCACGAGGCTCGCGACGGAGGGATCGTCGAAGGCCACGGTTACGGCGGTGGGCTGTCCCTCGGCGACTTCCTGCGCGAAGCTGGGCCCGGAGAGCGCGCCGATGGGCAGCGAGAGGCCCGATGTGTTCTCGGCGATGACCTGCGTCATGCGCAGGAAGGTGGCGTTCTCGACGCCCTTGGTGGCGCTGACGATAATCTGGCCGGCATGCAGGTGCGGGCTGAGGCGCGCGAGCGTGGAGCGAAGAAACTCAGAGGGCACAACGGAGACGATGATGTCGGCGGACGCAACGGCGGCATTGTCGCCGGTCACCGAGACGTCCGGCGGAAGTTGGAAGCCCGGCAGGAACTGAATGTTTTCGCCGGCGTCGACGATTTCCTTGGCGGCCTCGGGGCTGTGCGCCCAGATGGTGACGGAGCGGCCGTTGCGCGCCAGGGCGAGGGCGAGAGCGGTCCCCCAGGCTCCGGAGCCGAGCACAGCAATCCTGGGTGCTATGGGGATAATGGTCATGCAGTCTTGGCGGCACCGAAGCGGTGCTCGTTGCCGGTCAGCAAGCGCCGGATGTTGGGGTGGTGCTTGACGATGATGAGCAGGGCGACGGCCGCTTGCACGGCGATGAAGAAGAGGGGCCGCTCGCCGTTGACCATGAACCAGGCGAAGACGGGAAAGCTCGCCGCGCCAAGAATGGATCCCAGCGAAACGTAGCGGGTCAGTGCGAAGACAATCGCGAATAAAGTGATCGAGGAAAGCGCAGCCCAGGGGGCGGCGACCAGAAAAACGCCGAATCCCGTGGCGACGCCCTTGCCGCCGTGAAAGTGTAGCCAGATCGGAAACATGTGGCCCAGAACGGCAAAAAGAGCCGCCAGCGCTTCGACATTGCGCTGCGGCACCGTGGGAAGGACGGAACCCGCGATCATGGCTGCGAGCAGGACGGCGAGCGCGCCCTTGCACACGTCAAGAAGGAACGTGGCTGCGCCAAGGGCCTTGCCCTCGGAACGAAGAACGTTGGTGGCGCCGATGTTGCCGCTGCCCACAGTACGGATGTCCTGGCGGCGAAAGATGCGCACCAGCAGATAACCCACAGGAATAGATCCAAGCAGGTAAGCTGCTATCGCGATCCAGAGAAATGCGAGGAGCATACCGGACTGAGTTTAGCAGGTGGACCGCTGAGGAGCGGCGGTTTTGAGACTTGAATCCCAGGTCTCAGAAGCGAGACCCTTCGACAAGCTCAGGGCAGGCTCTGGGGCACCCATTCATCTAACATGATGCGTCTGTGCATTAGTATTGTTCGTCGGCGGAGGGACCATAGAGAGCAGGGACGGCCGCTTCATTCAGGCGCAGGTAGACGGTCAACTGCCCGCGATGGTGGGCGAGGTGGCTGAACACGGCGTTCGCGATCATGAGGTAGCGCGGGTCCTGCGAAGCGGTATGCCCGCCCATCTTGAAGGCCCACGGCATGAGCAGATGCTCGTTGTTTGTCGATTCGAGCGACCGCCGCCCCCTTGCAAGGGCCTCTTCGAAACCGGCGATGAGCTCGGCATTGGTTGCTGCGACTTTGGGGCGAAAGCCCTGGCTCGCCTGCTCGTCCAGGTTGAGTTCGTCGCGCTCGATCATCAGCGTAATCCATCCCGGCATGCCGGCAACCAGCGCGGCAAGGTACCCGAGCGGCATCGATTTCTTATGCGGCTTGAAATCATTGTGTCCCTCGGGGACGCGGGCGATGGCCTTGCGCGTGAGCGCGGCTTCGTTCTCGAGCTGGGCGAGCAAATAACTCTTCAGGTCCATGGTTTCTATCTCCTTCATGAAGGGTAAGAATTAGTTCCTTGCGCAGCTTGTTGACAGGACGTACGACTTTGCGGCGTCCCCGTGCTTGAACATCGCATACCGCGCTTCACAGGGGCCGCGCGAGTAGAGATTGAGCATCCTGAAGATTTCGCGGGCAAAATCGACGGGCGCGACTGCGGAAGCGGAGATTGTGCCGTCGCCGCCGACCGAAGGCAGGCCGCAGTAGAAGGCCGTTCCACGATGGCCGCTCGATATCAGGTATTCGCGAGCGTCGCCGGAGTAGCGAAGACGATCGAGGAATCCCGCTCGTGCCAGTGCAACGGTAGCCGCTCCGATGGCTGCGACCGGTGTGCCGGATGCGATAAACCGGGAGGCCAGTTGTAGCGCTTCACCATGCGCATCGCTCTCCCATGACTTGCCGCCGGGCAGAATCAACATGGCGCTCGAATCGGGTGTGACGGCTTCAATCGAAACGTCGGGCTGGATCAGCACCCTGCCCATGGTCGTCACTGGCCTGAGACTGGATGCGACCTTAACCACGCGATAGCGGCCGGGAACAGATTGGAACTGGGGACTGTTGATGGCTGCGACCGCCAGGCCTGCTTCCCAGTCTTCCATGGCGTCGAAGACGAATAAGTGAACTATGTGGGTGGTCGGAGTATTCATTGTGGAACTCAACCTTTCAAGCACATTTCCATGTTGACATTTCATATATGACAAGCTGTGTCATAATTGACGCGAGATCATAAAAATATGTTGAACGCGGAAAGGAATTGCTCGCGATGAAGTCTGATCGGTTGCTCTCGGTCCTGCTGCTGATGCAGGCCAGGGGCCGCATGACCGAGCGTGAACTGGCGGAGCGGCTGGAGGTTTCGCAGCGCACCGTTCATCGCGATCTCGAGGCACTCAGTGTTTCCGGGGTTCCTGTCATCGCTCTGCGCGGATCGCAGGGCGGATGGGAACTGGAAAAAGGCTGGCGTACCCAGGTGCCCGGCCTGGACGAGGCGGAATTGCGCGCCTTGCTGATGGCGCAACCGCGCGCCGCGGGCAACTCCCGGCTGGCCGCCGCCGCCGAGAGCGCGCTTAACAAGCTGATGGCCGCGCTGCCTGGACCGATGCGCGAACGGGCTGCTGCCATGCGGGAACGGCTGCATGTGGATCCCACGGCCTGGTGGCAGACGGGCGAAGACCTCTCCATGCTGTCGGTGGTGCAGGACGCGGTGGCACGCGAACGGCAGCTGGCCTTCGACTATGTGCGTGCCGATGGGCAGCGAAGCGCGCGAATCGTGGATCCCCTGGGCCTCGTGGCCAAAGGCACAATTTGGTACCTGGTCGCGCGCGGGTCTACCGGGATGCGGACGTTCCGGGTATCGCGCATGTCGGCGGTCACCATGCTGGCCGGCGGATTCGAGCGGCCGGCGAAGTTCGACCTTGCCGCGCATTGGGCCAAGGCCACCGCGGAGTTGGAAGGCAGGCGGCGGCGTTTTCCGGTAGTGCTGGCGCTGGCCCCGTCAGCGGCGCAAATGCTCGGAGCGCGCTGTCCGACCTCACCAGTGGCGAATCCTGAAAGCTTGACGCTGCCGGAAGGTTGGGTGACGTTGACAGCGGAATTCGAGGACGAGGAGTTCGCCCGGTTTGTGGTTCTCGGTCTGGGGGCGCGCACAAGAGCGATTGAGCCGCGCGAGTTTTGCGACAGGATCGGAGTGGAGATTAAGGCGATGGCGGGAAGTAATTCCTGGACGGCCAATGCGAGGGCAGCGGAGTGATCGCACGGTGTATACTCGTCGGGTTTTCGGCTTAAATCCCAAACTCTCCTCGAAAGGCAAAGACCATGCCCAGCTTTCTCGTTCAAGCGTCCTATACATCCGAAGCGTTGGCCTCGTTGGTGAAGAATCCGCAGAACCGCTCTGAAGTCGTTCGCAAATCCATTGAGAATCTGGGCGGCAAGCTGGTCGGGGCCTGGATGTCGTTCGGCGACCACGACGTGATTTTCATCGTCGACATGCCGGACACCATCAGCGCCGCGGCCATGGCCCTGTCGGTGGGGGCAGGGGGCGCGCTGAAAGGTACAAAGACCACACTGTTGATCACGCTTGACGAAGGCGTGGAGGCGCTCAAGAAGGCGTCATCGTCGGGTTATACGCCGGTGCAGAAGTAAGGTTTGACGCACACAGGGCGCGGGCTTCAATCCACCATGATTTCGCCCGGCAGGATCGGCCGGGTGCGGGGGAGAATTCCGCGCCAGGCCAGCACTCCCATAAACGCGAGAGCACCGGCGAAGACGATCAGTTTGATCAGGTCGCCCGGCTCGCCCCGGGGCAGCATCTTCCACAAGACGAGCAGCAGCGTCTGGCCGGTGGTGACCGCCCACACGGAGCCGTAGAAGTAGCGTCGCTCGGTTCCTTCATGCTTGGTGGAGTGGCCCACGCGCGGCAATAAACCCGCGGCGCCCAGCAGCAGAATCACCGCGCACAAGGGAAGATATGCGTATTGATACAGCTGCTTCATGATCCATACGCCCGAGACTACGGCGATCGTCAGGCCGGCGAGGTTGAGCAATGCGAAATTGAGTACCGCATTCCACGCGAAGGTGTAGCAGACCTTGCGATAGAGAGGGTTGGGCTTGTCTTCGTCGAAGCGCAAAATGTAGGGGGCCGGTTCGACTCCGGGCAACTGTCCCTGAATGCCGGCGATCCCCGTGCCGATGAGAACCGCGCCCAGCCAAATGGAATTGGCCCAGGTGAATCCGTGAGCGAAGAGGCTGAACGTCAGGGGACCGGGAGCCAGAAAGAAGACCCAGATCCAGATCGGCCAGTGAGCAAACCGGTAGTACGTCTTGTTGCGCACGCGCATTTTGCGGGCGTCCGCATATTCAATCCTTCCGCTGTATCGCATCAAGCAAAGTTTTTCAGAGCGCGTGGTAGCGCGTCAATCATGGATGCCCGATTGCGCGAACGGGATTTCAAATGAACCCTTGAGGCAGAACGCACCGCGGACGGCGGCTTTGAAAGCGGGATGAAGAATTCCCCGATGTTGCATCTCACTGTTATGTTCTCTGCGCACCTGGTCTTGATCCTTGTGGTAGTTGTCAGCATCGTGTTGATGCTGGTGCGTCCGCGCGGAATCGCCGAGGTGTATTGGATCGGCGGCGGAGCGCTGCTGCCGGTCGTGCTTCGGCTTGTTCCCCTGGGCCTGGCAGGACGCGCGATCGCGGCGGGAACAGATGTGTACCTCTTCCTGACCGGCATGATGCTGCTGTCGGAGCTGGCGCGCTTCTACGGCGTCTTCGACTGGCTGGCCGAGGTCGCAGTCGAGCATGCGCGCGGGTCGCGCACGCGCCTCTTCACCTTGATCTACGCGGTCGGAATGGTGGTCACGATCTTCATGTCCAACGACGCAACAGCAGTGGTGTTGACCCCGGCCGTGTTCGCGGCGGTCCGCAAATCGAAAGCCGAGCCGCTGCCGTATCTGTTTGCGTGCGCACTGATCGCGAACGCGGCTTCGTTTGTGCTGCCCATTTCCAACCCGGCCAACCTGGTGGTGTTTCGCACCCGCATGCCTTCCCTGGCGCACTGGCTGGCTGCATTCACGTTGCCGTCTTTGCTCTCGATCGCGGCCACCTACTTTGTCTTGCGGTGGTATTTCCGGCGCGACCTTGCCGGCGCGGTGGCCGACGGCGACGGCATCGGGCGGCTCAACCCGGCCGGCAAGCTCGTGTTCATTGGCATTTGGATCGTGGCCGCGATTCTGCTGGTGGCTTCGGCTTTGAACAAGGATCTCGGGTTGCCGACTTGCCTGTCGGCCCTCGTGGTCGCGATCGTGGTCCTGGTCAAGACACGAACCAATCCGATGCGGATCGTTCGCGACATCAGCTGGAGCGTTTTGCCGCTGGTGGCCGGCCTGTTTGTCCTGATGGAGGCGATCGTCTCCATCGGCGCGCTGCGCTACACGGAGGCCGCTTTGGCCTGGGCCGAGAAGCTACCCCCTGCGCTCGGCGCGTTACTGACCGGGGCGGCGGTCGGCGTGGGAAATAACCTGATCAACAATCTTCCCCTGGGTTTGATCGCGGGCAGCACGCTCAATTCTCAGCACGTGCAGGGCGTGATCGAGAAGGCTGTGCTGATTGGAGTCGATCTTGGTCCGAACCTCTCCGTGACGGGATCGCTGGCCACCATTCTGTGGCTGATCGCGATGCGGCGCGAGGGCCTTCACGTGAGCTTTGGAACGTTCCTGAAAGTCGGCGTGATTGCCATGCCGGTGGCGCTGGCCTTGGCGCTGGTCAGCGCGGCGCTGTCGTAGATTGAAACCCTGCTCTCAACGGCGAAGCGCCGCATCCGATGTTCTACATCAACCTGCGGCGGATAAGATCGAGGGCCTGCGTCGCGGACCACTCGCGGATGCGCGTACGCGAGCCGCGGAAGGTGTATTCGAGGACTTCGGTTTTCTGTGCATCGCTGACGGCGATATACATGCGTCCGATGGGTTTGGCTTCGGTGCCACCGGTGGGGCCGGCGACGCCCGTGATCCCGAGGCCGAGGGTCGCGCCGGTGCGCTGGCGAATTCCCGACGCGAGCGCTTTGGCCACTTCTTCCGACACAGCGCCGTGCTGCGAGATCAGATCGGGCGCCACATTGGCAAAAGAGATTTTCAACTGATTGGAATAAACAATGGCCCCGCCGAGAAACGAGCGTGAACTGCCCGGAACAGACGTGATGCGCTCGGAGATGAGCCCGCCGGTGCAGCTTTCTGCGACCGCGAGAGTGGCCTGGCGCAGGCCCAGATAGTAGAGAACGATCTGTTCGAGTGAATCGCCCTGCGAGGAGTAGAGCCAGTCGTCGAGCGCCTCTTCCATGCGGCTGGCCAGTTCGTCGACGCGCGCCTGGGCCGCTTCCTGGATGGGCTTGGAACAGATCAGCGTGAGCTGGATGTCGCCGGCGTGAGCAAGGATGGTGGTTTCCACGTCGGTGTACTGGGTATAGATCGGCGCCAGCAGCTTGTCGGCCTGCGACTCGGGGATCATCGCGGCCTTCAACACGCGCTTGGCATATGAAACGGGGCGGAAGGATATCGCGCAGGCGCGGGAGGCACTCGGCGTCAAACAGCGGCTTGCACTCGGCGGGAGGGCCGGGGATGAGCATGATGAGCTTGCGATAACCGTCGTAGAGCGTGTCGATCCACTGCCCGGGGGCGCTGCCGTTGGGATTGGGGAGAATGGTGGCGCCCTTGAGGACGTCGGCCTGTTTGAGGTTGTTGGAGGGCATGGTAATGCGCCACGTCGCGGCCCGCGCATGGAGCGCTGCCACCTGAGTATTGTCGCGCTGCAGGGTGAGCGAGAGCGCGTCGGCCGCGGCTTCGCGCGTGAGGTCGTCTTCTGTGGGGCCCAGGCCCCCCATCAGGACGAGGATGTCGGTGCGCACCAATGCGGTTCGAATCGCATTCACGATGTCCTTGCGGCGGTCGCCCACGATGGTCTTGAAGGCAACCACGACACCAATCTCGTTGAGCTTCTCCGTGAGGTGGAGGGAGTTGGTGTCCTGCCGGTAGGGGGTGAGCATCTCCGAGCCGATGGCGATGATTTCAGATTTCATAAAGACAGCTTCTAGCTCCTAGCTTCCAGCTGGGATAATGCGGATACGGACCGTCTTGGCTTTGACCCTGCTTTGGCAGGGCGCGAAGTCGGCCACCAACCAGCTAGCAGTTAGAAGCCAGTAGCTAGCAGCTCAAAAAATGTTCAGTCCCTCAACACCCAAGTCCACATCATAAACGGCTTCGTTGGTGGCCAGGACGGCTGTACCAAGAGGCGAGAAGGCGATGCCGACAAGATTGTTTCCCGCCAGCACGAGGCTGGCTTCGCCTTGCGCTGTGACGCGGACTATGCCGCGGCGGCCATGGAGGCAGGCGGCCACGAAGATGCTGCCATCGCGCGCCAGCGCCAGTCCCTGGGGACGGCCCAGGCCGCGATGCCATGCGCGGGTGTCTCCGTTGGGATCGATGGACCAGATGACGTCGTTGGATGACAGTGTGGGACCGGTGACGAAAAGCACCCCCGAACGGTTCACCGCCAGGTGGTACGCCGATACGCTCGGCTCCAGCGTGGCATGCACGAAGATTTTGCGGTCGGTGTTGATTTTGAAAATGGTTCCGCTGCGGTCGCCCACGAAAAGATTGCCCTGGCGATCGAAGGCAGCGCCGGTAGCGACCCCCATGCCTTCGGCGTAGGCAGTGAATTCGCCCGCCGCATCCACGCGGTAGACAGTGCCCTCGGCGCGCGAGGTGACAAACAGGTCGCCCTCGGCGTTGAACGTGAGCCCGGTGGCGTTGAGGATCCCGGTGACGAACGGTGTGCCGCGCCCGTCGGGGCTGATGCGGACCACCGAAACAGGCGTCGCCTTTCCCCGCTGGCCCGAGATGGTGGCGTAAATCATGCCGGAACGGCTCACGGCAGGGCTGGTGACGGGGTGCAGGCCGGCGCTGAGTTCGCGGGCCACCCGCAACGGCGCCGAGTTGCTGGCGCCATGGGGCGTGCGCACTTCTATCAGGCCGGTGGAAGCCAGTTCAGGCACGCGGAAGACAAGGCGCCCGGGACGGCTCATCACTACGTGGGCCGCCGCGCTGTCGACCAGAACCGCGGGAGGGCCGTAGGCATTGGGCCCGAGATGGCTGCCGGTCAACTCGACTTCTCCCAGCGGCAGGGCGGCGGCGGGCATGACGTCGTCGATGCGGGGTTCGGGAAAGGCTTCAGCGGGTTGGGTGCGGGAGCGGGGCATAGGCGGGCTAGATCCAAAGCCGCAACAAGGCTGCGACACCCCAAGCATACAACCCGGCAGCGACGTCGTCGAAGACGATGCCCCAGCCGGCGGGAAGGCGCTCCAACTGGCGCGCAGGAAAAGGCTTGGTGATGTCGAAAAGCCGGAATAGGAGCAGGGCAATCAGCGCATGGCGCCAGTCGGCGGGGCTGCCCAGAAGGGCGATCCATTGACCTGCGACTTCGTCGATGACCACGAAGCCTGGATCGTGCCGGCCGCTCTCGCGCGCGGCGATGGTGGCCGCGGGAACCCCGACCGCAATGGAAATGACAATGCCGCCGACAAGAATGAGGAACAACG
The DNA here is from genome assembly GCA_963798315.1 of uncultured Acidobacteriota bacterium. Taxonomy (GTDB): domain Bacteria; phylum Acidobacteriota; class Terriglobia; order Terriglobales; family Acidobacteriaceae; genus Telmatobacter. The sequence continues at coordinate 194,150 of CAWCTA010000011.1, forward strand.
TTGTGGGCGAAGGATGGAAACCCCAGGCAAAGGCGGCCCACAATAGAACTGCGGCCACCGATCCCCATGTGCCGGGGCCCGGTTTGCCCAGGCCGGCGCCGAAGAAGGTAGCGACGGTCCAGGCCCACAGTGTCTTGCGGGCGGACGGGGGCGGTGCAGGGGACTCGGCCTGGGGCCTATTCATCCCCTGAACCTTTGTTTTGTCCTCCGGTCAGCTCACCGAGATCTTCCAGGACCTCGGGATCGAGCACTGGAGAGCTGATCTTGTAAACGCCCATGGCCCACTTACCGAGATCGATCTTGCGGCAGCGATCGGAGCAGAAGGGAAAGTCTTCGTCCCTGGCTTGAACAATCATGCCGCAGGTAGGGCAATGGAGAAGCTTGGCGGATTTTTTCTTTGTGGACATTGAGCGTGTCCGAGCCCGGAGGCATCGTTCAAATGACTATGTTACAAGGCGGAGGTGAAGGAGGATCGCAGGCGAAATAAACTCGAAAGCTCGGTAGTGATATTCGGGAACTCACGCGCTCTCAACAATAAGCCGGCGCACCTCGTCGGCGATCCTGAGCTTGAATGCTCGCTTTTCTTTTGTTCTTGTCTTGTGCCCCTTTTTGACTTCTGCCATGGGCTTTTCTTGCAACGGAACGGGGAAGGAGAAAAAGTTGGCCTTGGTTCTTTTGGCGCCCAACTCAACAAAGAAATCGTCATACGCTGCTTTGAAGAAACTGTCCAAATCCCTTGTATAGTTGGTCTGATTTACTCCGGAGACACCCACCATTTCCCCAATCCCGCATGCTTTCGCGACGCCTTGAAACGCGGCAGTCAGCAGCGCCGGTGGGGCCACGTCGTGCAAAGCCTTGGTTGCACAAGAGATCCGATCGAAGCACCCGTAAATTCCTTGAAGGCGCGAAATCAACAGGACATCAGCAGCATCCGATGCCACAACCCATCCGGGGACAATTGTGAATGCCAGGACAAAAACCACTGTCCCATCCACTCGTAACCTCAAAGACATCTCGCCCTCTTTGTCCTGGCCTGTCCCGTCACGCCTCGACATGCCCATATTTACGGCAAAGAGGTTGGAAGCTCCCCGCATTTCGAACACAGTTACATCCCGATATACGGCCTGATGCAGGAAGCCCGGGGGAAAGCAGGCGATTAACTGCCGGTAGTGGTGGATAAAGCAGGCCGCGGATTCTGCTGCCTTGAGGCCACGTGCCAGATAATTCTCAGTCAGATATTTAAATGGGATTCTTGGTTCGATGACAACGAGACCCTTGTACGTCGGCAGCCTCATGATTTGAAAAATCTCGAGTTGGCGAGGAATGTTGGTCAGGCTGCCCCACAGTAAATGGACGCAGTGGGCCCATGACCATTCGTGCTCCTGTCGTACCAATCTCGATAACCATTCGAAGGGCGCGCTTATCGGTACTCCTCTGATGGAAAAAGAGTTAGCGGTAATCCGGTCGAGCCCCAAGCGGTCCACGGGATTCCTTCGTGGGGGAGTGACCTGATTTTAGACAGTGCTTCCATCCAAACAAGTGAGGGACATCACAATGAAGTGGGCGCGTCTCGCGGTGGGGCAGGCCGGCGCACGGCGACGACAATTCCGCTGGCCCAGGTCATGGGGGCGACGACAAACCGGCTGTCCGTGGCCAGGCGGTCCAGGAGTACGGGCACCTTTTCCGCGTGGCCTTCGGGCCAGTTCGGCTGCGGCAGCATGTCATCGATGATGTAGAAACCGCCAGGCTTGACGACCGCAAGCGCGTCCTCGAGCGCTTCATACTTTCCCGGCATGGCGTCGGCGAAGACAAGGTCGAAGCTTTGCGGAGGCTGCCGGCGGAGGAAGGACGCCCCGTCTTCGGTGACCAGGCTGAGACGCGGATCGGAGCGGAGACATTCGCGGGCCACGGCCTGAACCCGCGGATCGGTGTCTACGCTTATCAAGTTAGATCCTGCATCCATCCCAGCCAGCAGCCATGTTGTGGCGATCCCTGTTCCGGTACCCAACTCGAGTAAACGGCTTGAGGGCTTCGACGCGGCGAGCGTACGCAGCAGAGCGCCGGTGCGCGGCTCCGAGGCCATGTTGAATGACAACACCTGGGTGCGTTCCAGAATCGAGGCGAGACCCGCAGGCTCCCGGATATAGTCGAGGTCGTCCATGTACCGACAAGTCTAAAGCGGCCCGCCAATCACCCGCGCCACCACGTCGTACTCATGCGCTTCGGTGATTTCCGCCTTGTAGAAACGGCCCGACTCGAGCGTCTCCAGATCGCCAAAGTCGTTGATGTAAACCTTGCCGTCGATCTCCGGCGCATGGAACTCAGTCCGGCCTTCCCAGAGCATGTCCGTTTCCTCGCTCTCGCCCTCGGCCACGATCACCAGTTCGCGGCCGATCCACTGCTGCTTGGCGCGTTTCGAGATCGATTGCTGCAGCTTCATGAGGCGGCGTTTGCGGGCCTCGATGGTGCGCTTGGGAATCTTCGCATCGAGCGTATGTGCGCCTGAGCCCTCTTCATCGGAGTAGCTGAACACGCCGAGCCAGTCGAACTTTGCCTCGGCAATGAACTCCTCCAAAACTTCTACGTCACGAAGTGACTCGCCGGGGAAGCCGACGATGAAGGAGGTGCGCAATGCAATTCCAGGAACCGCGGTCCGGACCTTGTCCAGAGTCTTGAGAAAAATATCGGCACCCGCGCCGCGCTTCATCCGCTTGAGAACGTCGGCCGAGGCGTGCTGCAACGGCACGTCGAGGTATTTGCAGATGTTTTCGTGCCTGGCAATGGTTTCAAGCAGCCGCCCGGTGATTCGGTTGGGATATGCGTAGAGAAAGCGCAGCCACCGCAGTCCTTCGATCGCGGCCAGGCGGTCGAGCAGTTGGGCCAGTCCATCCTTCAAGCCCAAGTCTTCGCCGTAGCAGGTGGTGTCCTGGCCGATCAGCGTGATTTCCTGTACGCCGCGGGCCACGAGCTGTTCCGCCTCCGCAACCACCGACTCAAAACGGCGCGAACGGAATTTGCCTCGCAGGTTGGGGATGATGCAGAAGGTGCAGGGATGATCGCATCCCTCGGCAATCTTGATGTACGCCGATGTTTGTCCGGTTGAGAGCAGGCGCGGCGTCGTGTCGTCGTAGAGATAGGTCGGCAGCAGATGCGCGGCGCCTTGCCAGTCGTCGCGGCGGAAGCGGCCTTGCTGCTCGCGGAGGTGCCCTTCGGGTCTTGAAGCTGTTGGCTCGCTTTTGTGGGAGCCGGAGAGCGACTCCTGGCCTGCTCGGATCTCGCCGTGGCCATTGCCGCCAAGAATGTTGAAGAGAGACGGCTGCGCGATCTTCATTGGCGCGATGCCCGCTGCTTCGAGAATCGATTCCAACTCGCCGGTGCCGACAACTGAGTCGACTTCGGGGATGTTCTTGCGGATTTCGTCGCGGTAGCGCTCCACCAGGCAACCCGCAACGATCAGCTTCGTTGCGCGGCCTTCGGTCTTGTGGCGCGCCATTTCAAGAATGGTGTCGACCGACTCTTGCTTCGCCGTATCGATAAAGCTGCACGTATTGACGACCAGGATGTCGGCCTCTTCGGGCCGTGCAGTCAGGCGCGCGCCGGCGCGGTCCAGCAGGCCCATCATGACCTCTGAATCGACAAGGTTTTTGGGGCAGCCCAACGAAATAAAGCCCACGGTGGGCGCCGTGGGAGGGGAATCTTGGCTCACCAGTCTATTTTAGCCGGAAGTTGACTCAAGAAGAAGCCGGCGAGGAACGAGGACGGCAGAGAACCGTCAACCGGGACCGGCTTATCACACCTGAATGTGGTGCGAGTCACAGACGGCTTGATCGATCGGCGCTCCAATTGGCGGCGCAGTACCGCACTATCACACTCGCGAACCCAGCCACCCACACTCACCGTTCGCGATCTTCGACTCGCAAGGACAACTCGCTGATTTGAAACACCGGGAAAGGAGTCTCGCATGTCCCCCATTGTCACAAAACCAGAATTTCGGGCTCCGTCGGACATTCTGGAAAAGGAAGTTGCGCGCCTGAATGTTCCACTGCCGAAAGCGCCGCTGGCCGTCGTGGCCACGCCCCTCCTCGGCACCTGGGTCAACTGCAATCATCAGGCACCCGGCCTGGTGCGGCTGATGATTTCCGCCATAGGCAACGGCGTGATGGTCCACGGCTTTGGCGCCTGCACGCCCACTCCCTGCGACTGGGGCGCTGTCCCCGGCCATATCTATGCCGACAATGTGACGGCCACCCCGGCAGTGGCCTTCTCTGCGATCTACACCTTTGCCTTCAAGCAGACAACGATTGTAGGACGCCTGCTCAATGGCGCTCTCATCGTCGAGACCTTCGACCACTTTACCGACAACAGCGGCAGGGCAGACTACTATTCGCTCAATTTCCTGACCCAATAAGCTTTGTCGCTTGCCTAAAGCGACCTTGTGGGCGTCCGTTCGACAGAAGCGGATGCCCACAATTTGCTCGCATGTCCTAAGCCCGATCGAGATTGTTGAAGATCTCGTGGATGTTTTCGTTGACATTATCCTGCAATGGAGGTGTATCCGCATCGCTGAAGCGCGGGTGCCCGTCGGCCTGGACTCGAGCCAGGAACTCTGCGTAGTGATTCGATTGCAGCGATCGCAATGAGGCCACGGTGAAGCGCGCCTGCATCTGCGCGACGTTCAAGCCGGCCTTCTTGCCTTCGTCCACCTTTCCGGTCAGCTCTTCGATGTAGTTGCGCTGGTTGGTCATCACCACCCGGTCCTCCTGCATGGGCCCATGGCCGCCGAGAACATATTTGAAGTCGGCGCGCATGAGCTTGTCGATCGTCCCCGGCCAGGCGTGGGGAAACCCGTCGCGCACGAAGGGAAGCCAGCAGTGGCTGGCATCTCCCGTGGCCACCGCACGCTGCTGCGGACAAAACACGAACACATCGCCCGCGGTATGCGCGTGGCCGAGAAACTCAAGGTGCAGATCGAATGCCGGATCGCGGAGCAGATACGAATCGTCGAACGTAATGGTCGGCAGTTCGAGCGGGAAGTCTTTGAGTTCGGCCTGGTACGCCTGAAGCTGCCGAATCTGTTCCGCGCAAAAGGCCTTTTCGGCGGCCGAAGTGGAATGCGCCGCCCGCTGCTGCATTTTGTCGATCTGCGGCGGGACTAGGTCGAGTGACTCCTTCATGCGAGCGATCCCAAGCTCCGACATGAGCTGCTTTGTGGCGTTGGTGGCAATGAAGTCAACCTTCCCGCCCGTCTTGGTATAGGCCTGATCGCCCTGGGTATGATCCCAATGGAAGTGGGTGTTGACCACATAGCGCACCGGCTTGTCGGTCAATTCGCGCCTGATCTGCGCGACCAGCGCGGCGGCGGCCGAAGGCTTGGAGTGGGCATCGACGACTACCACGTCTTTCGATCGCACGAAGACGGCGCCATTGCAGTTGATCATGGCCTGGGGCCGAGGTTTGGCAAAGTACACGCCCTCGGCCGCCTTCTCGAGATCGAACAGCTTGTCATCCGCGGGTGTAGCTGTAGCGCGCGCCCATGCCGCGCGATGCCAGGCCAGTTCGACCACGGACGCGCCCGCCAAGGTCCCTCCCATGAGCAGGCGCAGGAAGTCGCGGCGCGAGGTGTTCTGATTGTCCGCATGATGATGCTCGCGAGGTCGGCACGCGTGGCAATGAGGGTGGCTGTGAGGAGCGTGGCTGTGAAGGTGGTCATTCATCGGTTTCTCCCATGTTTTCCCTGGCGGGGAAAGGATACCTTGCCGGGTGCAGAGCCCGGCAGTTCCGAAGATAGATTCGTTATTCATCCTTGCCGCGAGGCCTCGGGGAAGGCAGGCCACGGGGTGGTAAAATCAAGTGTGCCGGGTCCTACGCGACGTAATCCCGCCAACCCCGCCAGATCCGGAAGGAAGCAACGGTAACGGGCTAGTACGGGCGCAGTAGGTCACCCGGTACTTTGAGGGCGCCGAAGGCGCCTTTATTCTTGCCCGAGGACAGCCTTTATTTGTTCCGTGCGGTTGAATCGAAGTTTCACGATTGATGTCGAGCGCGAGTCTCCGTCGCAGGGTTCGCGCGGCCAGGAGAATGCCTTGACTCTCACCGTTCGTCCCGTGGTGGGCCGGCGCGCCAAGATTACAGCGCTCGGCACCTACGTCCCCCCTCAAGTACTGACCAACCAGGATCTGGAAAAGATGGTGGACACGAACGACCAGTGGATCCTGGAACGCACCGGCATTCGCGAACGGCACGTGCTGGCCAAGGGACTCGGCACCAGCGACATGTGCGTGGAGGCGGCGAAGAAGTGCCTGGCGGCACGGGGCATCGAGCCCAGTGAAGTTGAGGTCATTATCGTCGGTACTGTCACGCCGGATATGATGTTCCCCTCCACCGCCTGCCTGGTGCAGGACAAGATCGGCGCCAAGGGAGCGTGGGGATTCGATGTTTCCGCCGGCTGCTCGGGGTTTGTCTTTGCGCTGCAGGCAGGCGTGAAAATGGTAGAGAGCGGCGCGCATCGAAAGGTGCTGGTGTGCGGCGCCGATGCCAATACGCGCATGACCGACTACACCGACCGCGCTACCTGCATCCTTTTCGGCGATGGGGCCGGTGCGGTGCTTCTTGAGCCGGCTGATGAAGGCGAGATCGGCATGATCGACTTCGTGCACGAGATCGATGGCTCGGGAGGCGTGGCGCTGAACCTGAAGGGCGGCGGGAGCCTCAATCCCTCGTCCCACGAGACCGTCGACAAGAAGATGCATTACATCTACCAGGATGGACAGGCAGTGTATAAGTTCGCCGTGCGGAAGATGGCTGAAGCCACGGCAAAGCTGCTGGAGCGCAATGGCGTGACCGGCGCCGACCTCGGTTGTTTCATTCCGCACCAGGCCAACAAGCGCATCATTACTTCCACCTCGGACCGGCTTTCCATGGACCCGGAGCGCGTCATCATCAACATAGATAAGTACGGCAACACTTCTGCCGGGACCATTCCTCTGGCCATGGAGACCGCCATCGAGCAAGGCAAGCTCAAAAAGGGTGATCTCGTGCTGCTGGCCGCGGTCGGCGCGGGTTTCACCGTGGGCACGGCCTTGCTGCGCTGGGAAATTTGAAAGTAGCTATCAGCTTTCAGCTTTCAGGTTCCCCACAGCACCCATGATGTCATCCTGAGCGGAGGTCGCCGCAGCGACCGCACCGAAGGATCTGCGGATCCGGCCCCAATCATCAATTGCCCCAACACAGCTTAATGCGAATCTGATAGGACGACGGAAAGTTCAAACCGCCATCGCGTTCAATGAAAAATCATACGCGGGCAGGATGCCGAGTTCGGCCGCCTTGCGGAAGAAACAACGCATGCCTTCCACGCACTCCTCATCGAGTATGTAGTGAATGTTGGAAGTGAAGTAGGAATGGATGACGTCCTCGGGAACTGGGAGGCGTGCCGCCCATTCGGCCGCCAGGGCGTCGATATTCCGGAGTCCGTGGTCGCGGGACTGAATAAGGTTACTTGCAACCCTTTCCTCCAAAGAACTGCCCCACGCAGTGGCGCCGGGCGCAGCACCCCAGACGGCAGAGACGAAGGGGAGGCCGGTCACGGCGATCCATTCTTCGGCCAGGTCGTGATAAACAAGTTCCTCGCTGGTGCGTTCTTCGCGGTTGGCGCGCTCCTCAAGGGCCAGCAGTGCGGGGTCACCGATCACAATGGCGGCTTCGGCGCGATCGAGCATGACGTCGAGATCCCCCGGCATGGGCACGAACTCGACCGATGGATTACCCCAATGATGAAAAAGGATGCGGGCATGCGCGATAGTCGTGCGGCTGGCCGTGTCGGCAGCCACCGTGCGCAGCGTGGCCAGGGGCTGGTTTGCGCGGCGGACGAGCAGCAGGGAACGCACCCGGCGCTTTGAAGCGATGGTGCAACCCGGAAGGACGCGCAATCCGGGCATGACGGCTAGCGAAGCCACTGGAACGAGCCCAATGTCAGCAGACCCGCCCGCCAGCCGATCGGCGCATTCCGAGGGAAGGATGTAGTCGACCTGGTACCTCGAAGCCAACTGGTGGTTGAACGGGGCGTGTTCGAAATCCCACATCAGGGGCGCCGGATTGAGGAAGCGAATTGCTGCAATGCGCAGACGCTGCTGATCGGACTCAGGCACATCTTAAGTGTAAATTGCCGCGCTTAATCGTATTGATTCTGACCTGAAGCTTATCTCGAAAGCGATGTCCGACGCTCCCTGGGGCGCACGTTTTCTGTGACAGGGGCGCTTGACTTTCATCGTCGGCGGGGGTAACGTGAGCGCAATTACCAAGGAAAGGTACCCTTTTCTCCTTCGAGCCAGAGGCTATCTCTGTTTTGCGCTCTCAAGAGACAGGGCATGTCAAGATGATTTCAGCCGCGGCCACCGAGCCCCAAAGGGCTTCGCACATCGAAGAGGACCTGCTGGCGTGGCTGGCGCTGGCGCTGTCACCCGGGCTCGGTCCGAAGCGCATTCAGGATGCGCGGAGAGAGTTGCGGTCGGCGAGTCAACTCTTTGAGCTCTCGCTGACGGACCTGGAGGGACTTCGATTTCCTTCCGGGACAGTTCACTTTATTTTTGATGGCAAGGCGCGCCGGGCAGCGGAAGAGGAATGGGCCCAGGTGACGGCGCAGGGCGCCACTGTGCTGAGCTACGATTGTCCCGCGTATCCCGAACGGTTGAAAGAGATTTACGATCCGCCGCCGGTGCTGTGGGTGCGCGGCGATGCGAGCCTGCTGGCGCGGCCATCGATTGCCATCGTCGGCACTCGCCATCCTTCTCCGTATGGAACCGGCGTGGCCGAGATGCTGGCGCGCGATCTGGCCGTGCGGCGCCTGCTTATCGTCAGCGGAATGGCACGGGGTATCGATACCTGCGCCCACAAGGGGGCGCTCGCGGCACGCATGCCCACGGTGGCGGTGTGGGGAACCGGCATTGACGTCGTGTATCCCAAAGAAAACAAGAAACTCGCTGAGGACATTCTTGCCGCTGGCGGCGCCATCGTGAGCGAGGTCCCCTCGGGGACATTCCCGGCTCCGCAAAACTTTCCCCGTCGCAACCGGATCCTGAGCGGTGTGAGTGTCGCGGTATTGGTCGTGGAGGCGGCGGAGAATTCCGGGACGCGCGTGACCGCGCGGTGCGCCGCGGAGCAGAATCGCGATTTGTTCGCCGTGCCCGGAAACGTCACCAACAAGAATTCGTGGACGCCTAACACGCTGATTAAACAAGGGGCCAAGCTGGTGGCCACCTGGGAAGACGTGTGGGAAGACTTGCCCTCGCAGGTAAGGTTGGAACTGGAGGCGGAAGCGGGCCTTGCATCCAAACCCGAGGCTGCGGCATCTCTTCTGCCGGACCCGGGTTTGAGGCCCGAAGAGGCCATGGTCCTGGAGGTTTTACGCTCGGATGAATCCTTGCAGATCGACGAAATCCTCGAATTGCTCGAGGCTCAATTAACGTCGTCAGAGGTATTTACAGCGCTTTTTGAATTGGAAATGGCGGGCCGTATTCGGCAGTTGCCGGGCAAGAATTATGTTCGGACCCTGTGATCGAGTCCCGCCCCGACCCAGGCAAATATTGGTTCCGCGCGAATTTTTTGGTATCCGCGAAGTCGTTTGCGCGTAGAGTGTTGAGAACGCTTTCACTCGAGGATGCCGGCCGCCCCACTGGAAACGGAGCGGTCCTTCGTGATAGTTTCCAATCTTCGCGACCATTTCAGCTGCGGACTTCGGAGAACGTAAAAAACAATTTCCGAGCGGTCGTCACAAATCAAGAGTCAAGGACAGTACGGAACACCGCGGTTCCGAGTCCAATAGCCCCAGGCGGGGTTAGTACGAGTAATAAGGATGGCAATGAGTAAATCACTGGTGATCGTCGAATCGCCGGCCAAGGCGAAGACGATTGAGAAGTATCTTGGCAAGGGCTTCGAGGTGCTCGCGTCAGTCGGGCACATCATGGACCTGCCCAAAAACGAAATTGGCGTGGAACTCGAAAAGCGCACGTTTGAGCCGACCCTCATCGTGTCGCCGGGCAAAGAGAAAGTTGTCGGACAGTTGAAGAAGGCGGCTGCCAAAGCGGACGAGATCTTTCTCGCGCCTGACCCGGATCGCGAAGGCGAAGCGATCGCATATCATCTTGCCCTTCAACTGGGAACCTCGGCCAAGGAAAAGAAAAAAATTCGCCGCGTGACCTTCAACGAGATTACGAAGAAGGCCGTGCAGGACGCATTTGCGCACGCCCGCGATCTCGATCAGAACCTGGTCGACGCGCAGCAAACCCGCCGTGTGCTCGACCGGCTGGTGGGCTACCAGATTTCTCCGCTGTTGTGGGACAAGGTTCGGCGCGGTTTGTCGGCGGGCCGGGTGCAGACAGTGGCGGTACGCCTGATCGTGGAACGCGAGCGCGAGATAGGCGATTTCAAACCGGTCGAGTACTGGACTCTCGACGCGGAGTTGCATCCCGAAAAGCGGGCGAACGACAGTTTCAAGTCGCGATTCATTGGAATCGATGGCGAACCGGCGCGTGTATCGAATGGCAGGGACAAGGACGGCAAAGATCAATTTATTGCCAACGCTTTGCCCGATAAGAAGAAGATGGACGAAGTGCTCGCGGCCCTCAAGGACGCACGGTGGTCGCTGGTGTCTGTGCAGTCGCGCGAACAGCAGCGCAGACCCTATGCGCCGTTCATCACCAGCCAGTTGCAGCGCGATGCGGCCAGCAAGCTGGGATTCAACGTACGCCGCACCATGGGTGTGGCGCAGCGGCTCTATGAAGGCGTCGACCTCGGCCCGGACGGATCGACCGGCCTCATCACCTATATGCGTACCGATTCGCCCCGTGTCGCGCCCGAAGCCATAGCCGGGGCGCGCGAGTGGATCGAAAGGCAGTTGGGCAAGCAGTATCTGCCCGAAACCCCCAACGTGTACAAAGGCAAAAAGGACGCGCAGGACGCGCACGAAGCCATCCGGCCCACTGACGCTTCGCGCACGCCGGAATCCATTGCGAAATACGTCAGCGATGAACAGCTCAAGCTCTACCGCCTGATCTGGCAGCGCTTTGTGGCCTCCCAGATGACGCCCGCCGTGTTCGATGTGACCACCGCAAAGATCGCGGCGGTCTCGCGAACCTCGGGCAAGACCTACGACTTTCGCACCACCGGCTCGGTGGTTCGCTTCGACGGATTTCTGAAGCTGTATGAAATCGCGGAAGACAAGAACAGCGACGATGAGGACGAGTCGAAGAACAAGCTGCCCAACCTGGATGGCCTAAATACGCTGGAACTCGAGAAGCTCGACGATGAGCAGCATTTCACCGCGCCGCCTCCGCGTTACAACGAAGCTTCGCTGGTGAAGGTGCTCGAAGAGCGCGGCATCGGCCGGCCTTCGACCTACGCTTCCATCATCAACACCATTCAGGATCGCGAATACGTGACCAAAATCACCGGGCGATTCTACCCCACCGAGATCGGGATGGTGGTGTGCGATCTGCTGGTTAAGAATTTTCCTTACATCTTCGATACCGCGTACACGGCTCGGCTTGAAGAAGAACTGGACGACATCGAAGAAGGCAAGGAAAAGTGGACCGATCTTCTCAACGGCTTCTACAACTACTTCGAAGAAGAGTTGGCGGTTGCCGACAAGAACATGGAAGACATCAAGCGCATGGAAGTTCGCACCAATGAAAAGTGCGATCTGTGCGGCTCGCCGCTCTTGCTGAAGTGGGGCAAGTTCGGCAGCTTCTATGCATGTTCGGCGTACAACAAGAAGGATCCCAACAGCTGCACTTTTACCAAGGAGAACACGGCCAACAAGCCTGACCTCAACACGCCGGAAGCGCAGGAAGCCGGTGAGCAGGAAGAGTATTGCGAGAACTGCGGCAAGGTGATGGTGCTGCGGCGCGGGCCGTTCGGCATGTTCATGTCCTGTCCCGATTACAACGCCGACCCGCCGTGCAAGACATTCCGCAAACTGAGCCAGAAGCAGCAGCAGAAGCAGTCGGCGCCCCAGCCCACCGGCGAAGAATGCCCGCAGTGCGGCAAGCCTCTGGTTTTGCGCCAGGGCGCCTATGGCGAGTTCGTCTCCTGCTCCGGATACCCCAAGTGCAAATACGTCAAGCAGAATCTCATTGAAGGGATGAAGTGCCCCAAGTGCGGCACCGGCGACCTGGCGGAACGCAAGGCGCGCAGGGGCAACATCTTCTGGGGTTGCACCAACTATCCCAAGTGCGACTTCACTTCAAACTTCAAGCCCGTCGCGAAGAAGTGCCCCGAGTGCGGCAGTCCATACCTGCTCGAAAAGGTGCTCCGCACCGGGGTGTTCCTTGAGTGCCCGAATAAGAAAAAGGGCGCGGAGGATGAGGCGGCCGTACCGAAGAAGCGCGCCAAAAAAGGCGCCGAGCCAGAGCCGCAGAGCGTCGTGGTGTGCCACTACTCGAAGAAGATCGGCGAGCCGCCGCCCCCACCCACGGCTGAGACGCACGGACCTGTGCCTGAAAAAGAAAAGGGCAAGAACAACAAGCGCGAATTGCAGCCGGTGTGACGGCGCCTCACTCATTCCGAAGAGCATGGAGATCGAGGCTTGACTGGGTAAGCTGCTTGATCCCGTGCCGCCGGTTGGTGCTCCCTGACCTATAACGGGCTTGTTCGAGTTCTTTTCGGGGCGAATTCTAAGCAAGTCCGGTCGGAACCTCATTCCATTCGCACTCATACCAGGTTCGGCGATCTCGTCCTTATGTGGCCGGATCGAGTAAGATCGCAGCGGAGACCCAAACATGGAAAGAATGCAAATGGAACGGATGCTGGCCACACCGGCTGACGCGGAAATCATTCTCAAGCTGTATGACTTGCGGCGGGAGACGGTGATGCGGCAGGCGCGGGCCTGGGTCATTGGCGAGTTCTGGCCGGAATCGGCTGACGATTACTTCGCGTTGGTTGCGGATTCCGCCGATCCCCATAACCCGTTTCTGAGGCAGGTGATTACCTACTGGGAGATGGCGGCAGCCATGGTGCTCCACGGCGCGGTTTCCGCTGAACTCTTTGTGGACTGCAACGCTGAGGGTTTCTTCCTGCTGGCCAAGTTTGCTCCCATTCTCGACGACATCCGCCAGCGAAACCCCATGTTCCTGAACAAGACTTCGGAACTTGTAAAAAGATTCACGGCGGCTGCTGCGCGATACGAAGTGGTCCAGAAGAACGTCGAAGCCATGCGGAGTCGCCGGCAACAGGTCGCTCCTGTTGAATACGCCTTTGGACAGAAGCCCTGAACCATTAGTTGGTTTGCCGGATTCGACTCCATAGAGCATCATTGAAGGTGCATGAAATCCTTCCATAACCCCAAGGAGGTTCAAATGAAACGTATCATCGCTTTGCTCGTAGTTGTGCTGGCTTTTGCCGCCGTCACTGTCCGCGCGGCCGATTCCTCGAAGATCAACGGCTGGATCTCCGACTCGATGTGCGGCGCCAAGCATGCCGGATCGGGCGCTGCCTGCGTCAAGAAGTGCGTCGATGGCGGTATGCAACCGGTGTTTGTCGACGAACAGAAAAAGGCGGTCTGGAAGATCGACAATCCCGATTCCGTCAAGGGTTTCTACGGTGATCATGTCACCGTTTCAGCCACGGCCAATGCCGACAGCAAGACGGTCCACATCGATTCGATCGAGGCTGCTAAGTAGATTCCTGCTACGAGATTGGGCAGGTTCCTGTCTCGCCTCAACCGCCGAACTCTGGTAGTGTCATAAGTTGTCCCGGGGCAGCCGAGCGAACTCGGCGCCTCGGGGCGACAATCGACGTTGTATTGGATTACCCATGGCACGAGCACTTTGGAATGGCAAGGTCATCGCCGAGAGCGATGTCACGGAGACGGTGGAAGGAAACGTCTATTTTCCTGAAACGAGCCTCAAGCGCGAATATTTTCGTCCCAGCAGTACCACATCGACTTGTCCGTGGAAGGGGCAGGCCCGCTACCTGAGCCTCATGATCGAAGGGAATGAAAACCCGGATGCGGCCTGGTACTACCCCGATCCCAAGCCGGCCGCCCGCAAGATCAAGGGCTTTGTGGCCTTCTGGCGGGGTGTAGATGTCGAAAAATAGCCGCTGTTGACGCGCGGAGACCGAATGCGGGGCGGAGGCCGAATGCGAGTTCGTACGATTCTGCTCGCTCCATGCCTGGCTGCGGTGATGACCGCGTGCTCTCATCCCACGGCTGCTCCCTCTCCGCATGGGGCCACGGCGCCTGCGCTCACCGGCGATGCTGCTCATCCGGGCGTCACGTCAGGCTGGGTCGATACCAGGTTGTACTTCGGTCTGGGGCCTGCGGATCACCCCGAACAGGGGATCAGCGAATCGCGCTGGCGCGAGTTTCTCGACCGCGAAGTAACACCCCGCTTCCCGCGTGGCCTGAGCGTGGCCGACGTCTACGGACAGTGGCAGGGCAAGAGTCAGTCTGCTCCGGAGCGCCTGCGCTCCAAAGTCCTGATCATTGACTACCCCGACACCCAGGAAAATCGGGACAAGGTCGATGCCATCCGCGCCGCGTGGAAGAGTAGCACCGGCGATCAATCGGTCTTGCGCGTCACGGAGCCTGCCGACGTGTCGTTCTGAGGATTTCTCATTTGAATGACGAGCTGAGGGCAGGCTCTGCGCCCCGTTTTTGCTAAAGCGGTTTGCCGATTTCCCAGTGATGGCCGAAGGGGTCACGCACCCGGCCCACACGCCAGCCGTATTCCCTGTCCTCCACGACTGAGACTTCACTCGCTCCGGCCGCAACGGCTTGCGCATACACCGCATCGGGATCCTCGACCGTCAGGATCATCCGCGTGGTGGCGCCTCCCAGCGTTTCGGGACTGAAGTTCTTGTGTTCAGGCGACTCATCGGCCACCCAGAAGTCGGAAGCGCCCACCCCAAGCTGTGCAACCACTGCGCCATCGGGGCTCTCGATGCGGAAGATCTCGGTTGCGCCGAATGCGGCCTTGTAAAAATCAATCGCCTCGGTGCCGCGACGCACCGAAAGCATGGGCGCGACGCTGGGCCGGGGACCGGCGACGCTTTCCGTAGGTGACGCCATGGTCGTTCTCCGTATTCTTTTCAAGCTGTAAGTTGAAATCTGAAAGCTGAGGGCTAAAAGCTAAAAGCTAAAAGCTAAAAGCTAAAAGCTACCACGCTAGTACGCCTGGAACTGGTTCAGCGGTACCCGGACACGGAAGCAGGTTGAGCCTGGCTCGGAACGGACGCTCAGGTGACCGCGATGTTTGCGCACAATTCGGGTCGCATTATCGAGGCCAAGCCCCAGTCCATGCCCTGGTGGTTTGGTCGTGAAGAACGGCTCAAAGACACGGTCCTGCAATTCAGGAGGAATGCCGCGCCCGTTGTCCCAGATCTCCACCAGCATCATGTCGGCCTCGAGGCGGCACACCAGCTTGAGCCTGCCCTTGTCCTGGCAGCCTGCCATGGCTTCAAGAGCGTTCTCGATGAGCGCGGTCCAAACCTGGTTCAACTCCCCCCCGTAGGCGCTGATGGAGGGGAGGTCGGGCTGATAATCGCGCACAACTTTGACATGATGCATGCGCGATTTCAGCATCTGCACCGTGGCATCGAGACCGGCCGGGACATCCACGTCCAGAATGGCCGCGCGATCCATGTTGGAGTAAGTCTTGACCGCGCTGATCAGGTCAAAGATACGCGCCGTCGCATGGATGAGCGTGTCCACGGAGCGGGAAGAGCGAAGATAACGCGCGAAGTACTGCAAAGCGACGCAGGTCTCTTCGACGCCGAGCAGCGACCGCAGATTGTTCAGGTCGGTCACCGTGGCGCCTTGCTCGTTCAGCTGCGCAGCCACGTCCCACGCGGTGTCGCAGGGCAGAGCGATCAGCCAGGTGCGAAGCGCTTCCTCATTGGCGATGAGGTTGGTCGCATCTCGGGCGTCAGACGACTGGGGCAGATTGATCAGACGCTCTTCCCACTCTTCGATCTGCCGGATCTGGTCTGCACTCAGGCAGAGATTCACCAGGCGGAAGCGGTTTTCGCGGTTGGCCCGCAACTCGACCACCAGGCTGGAAGCGGCGCGCTGCGCGGCGGAAGCCGGATTGTTGAATTCATGAGCCAGGTTGCCGGCCAGCTTTCCGAGGGCTGTGAGCTTCTCCGCCTGCTGTTCAATGCGCGTAACTTCACGCACACGGTCGAGGAGCGTGGAGACCACCCGCTGGGCCATCGATGGAATGGCCACCAGCATTTCCGGAAAGACGGATTTGTGAATCAGTAGCGCCCAGCCGGGCGAGACCGCGACCGCCTGTCCTCCGGCGGCTTTCATCCGGGAGAAGGGCAGCAGCCCGGTCATCTGGCCCGCGCGTCCGATGAAAAGCGCCATGGCGCCGCCGTGCTGACGCTGTACGTGGAACTCTCCCTTGAGAATGAGAATCATGCGGTCGGCGGGCGCGCCTTCCTCAAACAAAATATCGCCTGCGTTGCACACGATTTCTTCACCGTGCTGAGCGAGCCAGAGGCGGTCCTCAAAGGGCAGGCCCTGCAGTGGCGTGACCCGTTCAAGCGCCTCCGCGATCATTTCAGGCGGCGTCGGACAAGCGGGCGGGGACAGGGAAATGACAGGGGAGACCATCCAAACCTCCGGAGCGCATCTTAAGAATAGCCGATCCAAACATCAGAATTTCCCTCGATCGAACGGAGTGGAAACATGTGCATCGGCCCAAAGCGCTTATTAAGTCTTTTTATCGTGTTAATTAGGTCGATTGGGGAATCTGGGTCTTGACCGTTTTTTGACGAAAACTGGATAGCGATCCGGTCGCAGGCGTGAACCGACTGATCCAAGTATGGCGATCAGCCTCGTTTTGAGGAAGAACTTTGCAGGGAATTGGTGTCAATGCGTCGCGAAGCGGTTTCACACAACGATGAATCGCCGCACTCTGCGTGGCCGATTCGCTCAGAGGTTTCGACTCCTTTCCAAATACGCGCGCTCAGGCACTGTGACCCGCACACTGCATCACCCCAAGGAACTTGTTCCATGACCCCACAGCCTCCCGGTATTGGACGGCCATCACGCGCGAGATCTGGTGCAGGTGGGTGAGGTCGTGCGCTGCCCAGGTGGCCAGAAGCTGCGATAGAGTCACTGCACCCAGGGCCGGGTGCCGCCCTTTTCTTTCGAGGTCCGGGGGATGCAGGTTCATTGCGCTCAGTTCCTGCAGGCTTTCCGCTCGCAACCGGGCGAATTCATCCAGCAACTGTTCCAGCGTCTTTCCCTGGCTTTCGCGGAAGTTCCCTTCGCGGTCGAATGGTGGGAACGGTTTGGTCTCGCCAAAATCCAGGATCATGCGCGCGCGCGGAATCCAGTCTTCGCGTTCGGCGTGGATCAGGTGAGCTACCACATCGAACGGCCTCCACGAGCCCGCCCCTTCGTTGCCGCGGGTCCAGGTTCCCGGCAGGCCGCGCAATAACGCATCGAGCACCGCCGGCGTGCGCTCAAGAAGTGCCACGGCTTCTTCCATCTTGTATTCCATCGTCCTCCTCGATTCTGATCGCAACGATTCTGAATGATTGGTTTTACTGCCGTATTAGGTCACTCGAACGCGCAGCATGTAGAGTGAGTCTAATCAGGTCGGCCGCCGGGCCTCCTGGACTTCAGAACAGAACAAAAGGGGCAAAGCGAATGGGAAAGGGAAGGGAGTTTCGATCCTTCACCCCCACGCTCGCGCTCCTGTTGCTCGCCGTGCTGATCAACTACGTCGATCGCGGCAACCTCGCCCTCGCTGCGCCCCTGCTCAAATCTGAGTGGGGCATCTCGGCCACTCGGCTCGGGGTTCTCTTCTCCGCTTTCTTCTGGACCTACATGACGCTCCAGTTCGTGGTCGGCTCGCTGGTCGACCGCTTCAATGTGAACGTAGTGATGGCCCTCGGGTTGCTGGTCTGGTCGCTCTCGACAGCCGCGGCCACGGGTCTCACCACCGGCTTCGCCACCATGTTGGCAATGCGCCTTCTGCTCGGCGTCGGTGAGTCAGTGATGTTTCCGTCCGCCTCCAAGTTATGCGCGCAGCATTTGCCGGAGCATCGGCGGGGTTTTGCCAACGCCCTGCTTATCGCCTCGATTCGCTGGGGTTCGGCCCTGGGAACCTTTGGCGGCGGGCTGTTCATGGCGCGATACGGTTGGCGCAACACATTCTTCGCCCTGGGGCTGGCAGGCCTTCTGTGGCTGCCCGCCTGGCAACGGTGGAAACCTGGCCCTCCCACCATGCCTGAGAAACTTGTGGCAGGAAGCCGAGCTATTGCAGCCATTCTGCGCCAGCCTTCCTTCTGGGGAGCGGCGATGGGCCACTGCTGTGCGAACTATCTTCTCTATTTCCTCATCAGTTGGCTGCCCTATTACCTCGTCCATGAGCGACACCTCTCCATGACCAGCATGGCGGGAACCGCGGGCCTCTTGTACGCGGTGGATTCGTTCTCCGCTATTGCGGCTGGCTGGATCGCCGATGCCAGAATACGCCACGGCGCCAATCCCCCATTGGTGCGCAGAACGACGATGGCCATCGGGTTTGGTATCGCGGCTCTGTCACTGCTTGCCTGCTCCCATTCCGGTCCGCGAACCTACTGGTGGTGCCTGCTGGCCATCGGGGTTGGCAGTGGTATTGCAAACTCCGCTTCCTACACCGTGGGACAGACTCTTGCAGGCGCGCGCGCGGCGGGAAGGTGGGCTGGCCTGCAGAACGGGTTCGCCAACATTTCCGGTGTCGTTGGTCCGCCACTTACAGGTTGGCTCATCGACCGAACCGGGCACTTTGACGCAGCGCTGACGGTTGCGGCTCTGGTCGCGGTCGTCGGAGGCCTGGCATGGCTCTTAGGCGTACGACGACAGGAGCCGGTACAGTGGGCCGCGGTCGAGAAGAGCCTGGTGTAGCCGCACGACAGGCAGACCGCGACCAGGTTCGCCAGGCGCGAACTGAAAAGCCTCCAGCCAGAACCCCACTGGAGGCTCGTCTGTTCTTAGCGCGTCTTCGCCACTTCCTCTACCGTGACCGGGTCGAGGAACGGCATGCTGGCGCGAAGCTGCTTGCCCACGATTTCGATGGGATGTTTGGCTTCCGCTTCGCGAAAAGCCATGAACTCCTTGCGGCCCGAGTTCTGGTCGGCCAGAAAGCGCTTGGCAAAGCTTCCGTCCTGAATCTCTTTGAGGATCGCCTTCATCGCCTTGCGGCTTTCTTCGTTGATCACCCGCGGGCCCGCTGACGTAATCGCCCCATTCCGCGGTGTCGCTGATGGAGTAGCGCATGTAAGCCAGTCCGCCGCGGTAGATCAGATCCACAATCAGCTTGAGCTCGTGCAGCACTTCGAAGTAGGCGCTCTCGGGCTGATAGCCGGCTTCGACCAGCGTTTCGTATCCCGCCTTGATCAGCGCGCTCACGCCGCCGCAAAGCACCGACTGCTCGCCGAAGAGATCGGTCTCGGTCTCTTCTTTGAACGTGGTTTCGAGCACACCTGCCCGCGTGCAGCCGATGCCCTTCAAATAGCTGAGGCTCAGAGCATGCGCGTTGCCCGTCGCATCCTGGTGGACGGCGATCAGGCCCGGTACGCCGCCGCCCTCGGTGAAGACCTCGCGCACCCGATGGCCCGGGGCCTTGGGCGCGGCCATCCCCACGTCGATACCAGCGAGGGGAACGATGGTCTTGAAGTGAATATTGAAGCCGTGCGCGAACATGCAGCAACTTGCCCGCGCTGAGGTTCGGCTCAATCTCCTCGGCATACAACTTGGCCGCGGTCTGATCGGGAACCAGGACCATCACCACGTCGGCCCACTTGGTGGCTTCGCCGACAGTCGTGACTTCGAGGCCCGCCTTCTGCGCCTTGGCGATCGACTTGGAGCCCGCGCCGAGCCCGACTTTTACCTGAACACCCGAGTCCTTGAGGTTGAGAGCGTGGGCATGTCCCTGCGAGCCGTAGCCGATAATGGCCACCTTCTTCGCCTGAATGAGGGAAAGATCAGCATCGTGATCGTAGTAGGTCTTTGCCATTTGTTTTCGTTTCTTCCTTTGCATGAGTGATTAGGTTCTGTGTCTCTTAATTGACTTCTGGCTCTGCTCAAGTTGTCATCCTGAGCGAAGGTCGTCGCGGCGGCGAGTTACGGTCGAATGACCGACCTTTGGGTGCCCCACCCTCGCGACGTCCTTGTTCTCTGTCGCTGGGTGTATTACTCTGGCTCAACCACCGCGCCTTCCTCAGTTTCGAGGACCTGGTTTTCGATTTCGACCGATTCGCTTTCTTTAGCGCCCAACGCGCGCAGCACGCTGCTGGTGTGGTGGCCGCGGCGCATCGTCATTTTACCGCTGCGGCAGACCTCGAGAATGTGGTTATCTCCCTCCTCGAGTACCTGGATGAGCCCCTCGATCTTGCTCTCCACGCCGGTCATCTCGATCATCAGCGATTCGGGAGCGAGGTCGACGATGCGTGCGCGAAACACTTCCACCAGCTCGAAAATAGCTGACCGCGTGTGCCGTGTGGCAGCGACCTTGATAAGAACGAGTTCGCGCGTCACCGCCGCCGCGCCGGCAATGTCATCCACATCGACGACATTTTCCAGCTTGAAGAGGCTGGCGCGGATGCGATGGCCCGCCTCGGCCGATGCCTCGCACACGATCGTCATGCGCGAAAGCCCGGGGCGCTCGCTCCGGCCAACTGTCAGCGAGATGATGTTGATGTTGAGACGGCGAAACAGCGATGCCACGCGCGTCAGCACGCCCGGCTTGTCTTCCACGTAAGCTACGAATGTGTGCAGCATAAAGGCTTCCTCGTATTCGGACCTTGGTTCTAAGTTGTCAGTGATCAGTTCTCAGTTGTCAGCGCGAACGTACCTGATCAACTACTGAAAACTGACAACTGAAGTCTGAGAACTTCAGCTATGCGTCTTCCGCCGACTCTACCATTGGATTGCTTCCCGGGCGGCGAATCATCTCGTGCAAAGCCGAGCCGGCCGGAATCATCGGGTAAACCGAGTCTTCCTTCTCGACCAGGAAATTGAGCAGGTATGGACCGGCGTGACTGCGCGCTTCGGCCACCGAGGCATCCACCTCGGCGCGCGTACTGACAGCGCGGCCGGCGATGCCATGCGCGTCGGCCAGCTTCACGAAATCAGGGCTGACCAGCGGCGTGGCCTCGTAGTTGCGCTCATAGAAGAATTCCTGCCACTGGCGCACCATGCCGAGATAGCCGTTGTTGATGACCGCGATGTTGATCTTGAGATTTTCCTGAACGATGGTGGAAAGCTCCGCCGCCGTCATCTGAAACCCGCCGTCACCGGCGATCACCCAGACTTCCTTTTCCGGACATGCGGTCTTCACGCCGATGGCGGCCGGCAACGCATAACCCATCGTGCCCAGCCCGCCGGAGGTAATGAGCGAACGCGGATGCTCGTGATGGAAATACTGCGCCTCCCACATTTGGTGCTGGCCCACGTCGGTGACGACGATGGCGTCGCCGCCGGTGATGCGCCACAGGTCGTGCATCACGTGCGCCGCGTAGAGGTGGCCGGAGTCGGGCAGGTTCTTGATATCGTGCACCGCCACCGCGCCCTTGCTCTCTTCTATGGCACGGAGCCACTTGCTTCCGTCGCGTCCGGAAATACGCGGCAACAACTGTTCGAGAACCTCGGACAGATCGCCGACCAGGGCCACATCGACCTTGATGTTCTTGTTGATCTCGGCCGGGTCGATCTCGATGTGGATCTTTTTGGCCTTGAGAGCGTAGGTCGCCGGCGAGCCGATCACGCGATCGTCGAACCGCATGCCGCAGGCGATCAGAAGGTCGGCTTCCTGGATAGCGTGATTCACCCACGCTTCTCCGTGCATGCCCATCATGCCCATGTTGAGCGGGTGCGAAGCGGGGAATCCGCCCAGGCCCAGCAGCGTCAGGGCAACGGGCACCTGCGCGCGTTCGGCGAGCGTTCGCAATTGCTCCATCGCGCCGGACTCGGTCACGCCGTGCCCGGCGAGAATCACCGGCCGTTGCGCATTGCGAATCAGTTCCGCGGCCTGTGCAAGGCCCGACTCCTCGACGCGCAACATGGGATGCGGCCGATACGGCTTGGGCTTGGCGGCGGCAAAGTCGAACAGCGCCGTAGCCTGCTGCGCATCCTTGGTGATGTCGACGAGCACCGGGCCCGGGCGGCCGGATTGCGCAATCTGAAATGCAAGGCGCAGCGCCGGGGCAAGGTCCTCCGCCTTGTTCACAAGAAAATTGTGCTTGGTCACCGGCAGCGTGATTCCGGTAATGTCGACTTCCTGGAATGCGTCCGTGCCCAGCACCTTGCTCGAAACGTTGCCGGTGACGCACACGATCGGAATCGAATCCAGCATCGCCGTCGCAATGCCAGTGACCAGGTTGGTCGCGCCGGGGCCGCTGGTGGCGATCGCCACGCCCACCTTGCCCGAAGCGCGCGCGTAGCCATCGGCCATGTGCGCCGCACCCTGCTCGTGGCGCACCAGTATATGGCGGATGGGAAACTTGCGCAGCGCATCATACGCCGGCAGAATCGCCCCGCCCGGATAGCCGAAGACCTCGGTAACGCCCTCGCCCACCAGGGTTGCCCAGAGAATCTCCGCGCCGGTGAGGCGAGTGGGAGTGGTGAGATGAGAGTTGGCGTTGGTCGTCATGAAGTCTCCTTTGAGCTGTTAGCTGCTAGCTTCTGCTGGTTCGATTTGGACTGGTCTCAACCTTACTGTCAAAGTTTCAGTTCAGTCTGCGGCGATCCCGGGCCGCCGTGCCGAATCACGACCCGTGCATGACGGCAGAGCGGGTAGCTCTTCAGGATCGGCTCCATGGCACGGAAAAGGCGGTCGGCATCCGGACCGTATGCAAAGAGGGACGCAGACTCTTCTCCGATTTCATTTCCGTCAAATTCCCCGGTTCCACTGCGGTCAATTTCCCGATAGAGCCGCTCATTCAATTGCCAGAAGTCGTCCTGCAACTCCACTGCGTTGATATGGACCAGGACAGCTTCTTGATGACCGCTTTGTTTCGTTTGCCGACCTGAGAGAAAGCCCATTCCGAATCCTTTCTACGTGGTGGCGCCCATTGATGCCGAACTTACGCGATCGACATATTTGCGAAACACGCCCGTGGGCCAGCGCAATGCCGGCGGTGCAAAGTCCTTCAGCCGGTTCTTGATCTCTTCGTCGCTGAGTTCGACATCAAGCCTGCGATTGGGGATATCAAAGTGAATGATGTCTCCTTCGCGAACGGCAGCAATCGGTCCGCCGACGAAAGCTTCAGGCGCCACGTGCCCAGCGGTAAAGCCTCGTGTTGCACCAGAAAAGCGTCCATCGGTAAGGAGCGCCACGTGCGCGCTGAGTTCTGCATTCGATGAAATGGCCGCGGTTACCTGCAGCATCTCGCGCATGCCCGGACCGCCTTTAGGCCCTTCATAGCGAATCACCAGCACGTCGCCCTGCTTGATCTGCCCCGTCTGCACCGCTGCAAAGCAGTCTTCTTCGCAATTGAAGACACGTGCCGGGCCGCGATGCTCCACGCGACCGGCCGCCGCGATCTTCATCACGCAGCCTTCGGGAGCGAGATTGCCTTTCAGAATCACCAACCCGCCCGTTGGCTTGATCGGCTTCTCAAAGGTATGAATCACGACCTGGCCGGGGGTCTCTTTGGCCAGCGCGGCTTCTTCGGCGAGCGTCTTGCCGCTGACGGTAAGCGTCGATCCGTCTGCATGCCCAGCATCGATAAGCCGTTTTGCCAACAGCCGCGATCCGCCCGCCGCCTGGTAGTCCGAAGCGACAAACTTGCCCGCCGGAGTCAAATCGCAAATGAAAGGGGTGCGCTTCGAGATGGCGTCAAAGTCGTCAATTGAAAGCGGAATGTTCATTTCGCGCGCAATGGCAATCAGATGCAGCACTGCGTTGGTTGAGCCGCCGCTTGCCGCTACGCTGGCGATGGTGTTCTCGAGCGCCTTGCGCGTGATGATTTGCGAAGGGCGGCGATTGGCGCGCACCGCGTCCATAATCATACGGCCCGCCTCGCGTGTCGCAGCATATTTGTCTTTCGAAGTGGCTGGAACCCCGGAAAGCTGAATCGGCGAAATGCCGAGGATTTCGCCGCTCATCGCCATGGTGTTGGCGGTGAACTGGCCGCCGCATGCGCCTGCGCCCGGGCAAGCGTTGGCTTCGAGCGCTTCAAGCCCGGCTTCGTCGATCTTTCCGGCCGCATAAGAGCCGATGCCTTCGAACACGTTCTGAATCGTGATATCGACGCCGTTCAACTTGCCTGGCGCGATCGATCCGCCATAAAGCATCATGCCCGGAATATCGAGCCTGCACAGCGCCATGATGATGCCGGGCATGTTCTTGTCGCATCCGCCGATGCCCACCAGGCCATCGAAAAGGTTGCCGCGCGAGGCAAGCTCGATGGAGTCGGCGATCACTTCGCGCGACACCAGCGACGCCTTCATGCCCTGCGTGCCCATCGTGATGCCGTCGGAGATGGTGATGGTGTTGAACTCCATCGGCGTCCCACCCGCTTCACGAATGCCTTCCTTGAGTGCTTCGGCGAGTTCGCGCAGGTGCAGGTTGCATGTGCCGATCTCGGTCCAGGTATTGGCGATCCCGATGATGGGCTTGTGCAGATCGTCTTTGGAAAATCCGGACCCGCGCAAATAAGATCGCGCCGCAGCGCGGCTGGGTCCCTCAGTCAACGGAATGCTCTGGCGTTTGCCTTGGATGGTCATTTCTTGTGAGCTCTCAGCTTTCAGCTATCAGCCTGTTGATGCTGCAATAAAATTCCCAATGGCCTGTCATCCTGAGCGAAGGTCGCCGCGGCAACCGGAGTCAAAGGATCTGCGGTTGCTTCTCACTTCTCACGCCGCTTACTTCGCCTTCAGCCATGTCGCTTCATCATGCCTGGCTTCAAACGTGTCCAGCGCGGATTCATGCCTCAGCGTGAGCCCGATATCATCCAGCCCTTCGATGAGGCAGAATTTGCGGAACGGGTCGATATCGAAACTCGCCTTGAAGCCGGTATCGTCGGTTACGGTTTGATCTTCGAGCGAAACTGTGAGTTTGTAGCCTGGAATGGTCTGAGCCTTCGTCAATAACTCCGCAACCTGATCTTCACTCAGCCGCGCCAGAACAATTCCATTCTTTCCGGCGTTGGAAAAAAAGATGTCAGCGAACGTGGGTGCGATCACGCAGCGGAAACCGAAATCCGAGAGCGCCCACGCGGCATGTTCACGACTCGACCCGCAGCCGAAGTTCTTCCCGGCGATCAGGATTTGCGCGCCCTTGTAGCGGGGATCATTCAACTCAAACTCGGGGTTGGGATCGCCCGACGCCGTGCGGCGCCAGTCGAAGAACAGAAAATCGCCGTAGCCGGTGCGCTCGATACGCTTGAGGAATTGCTTGGGAATAATCTGGTCAGTGTCGACGTTAGTGCGGTCGAGAGGCGCGGCCAGTGCAGTGAGTGTCTTGAACGGTTCCATCAGGCAGTTACCTCCTCACGCACAGACTCGGCGGCGGGCCAATTGCGAATATCGACGAAGTGACCGGCAATGGCGGCTGCCGCGGCCATCTCGGGCGACACCAGGTGCGTGCGTCCGCCGCGTCCCTGGCGGCCTTCGAAGTTGCGGTTCGATGTCGATGCGCAACGCTCGCCGGGCGAGAGGATATCGGGATTCATGCCCAGGCACATCGAGCAGCCCGGCTCGCGCCAGTCGAAGCCCGCTTCCTTGAAGATGCGGTCGAGGCCTTCCTGCTCCGCCTGCGCCTTCACCTGCTGCGATCCGGGAACCACCATCGCATGCACGTGCGTGGAGACGCTGTGGCCGGCAGCAATGCGCGCCGCAGCCCGCAGATCTTCGATGCGGCCGTTGGTGCACGAACCGATGAACACGCGGTCAATGGCCACGTCTTCCAACTGGGTGCCCGCCTTGAGATTCATATACTCAAGCGCGCGCTCAAACGACTTGCGGTCGAGTTCGTTGCCCGCCGCGGCGGGGTCTGGAACCGCTGCCGTCACCGGCGCAACCATGCCCGGACTGGTGCCCCAGCTGACATAGGGAACAAGACGTAGTGGCATCGATCACCAGTTCGCGGTCGAACGTCGCGCCGGGATCCGTGGGCAGTTTGCTCCATTCGGCAACGGCCTCGGTCCCATGCATCGCCCTTGGGTGCGAAGCGCCGCCCCTTGAGATACGCGAATGTCGTTTCGTCGGGAGCGATCATGCCCGCACGCGCGCCCGCCTCGATGCTCATGTTGCAGACCGTCATGCGGCCTTCCATCGACAGGGACCGAATGGCGGAGCCGGCGTACTCGATCACGCAGCCCGTCGCGCCGTCAGTACCGATCTGCCCGATGATCGCGAGAATGATGTCTTTTGCCGTTACGCCGGTGGGCAACTTGCCCTCAACGGAAATGCGGAACGTCTTCGGGTTCGATTGGGGCAGCGTTTGCGTGGCCAGCACGTGCTCCACTTCGCTGGTCCCGATGCCAAACGCCAGCGCTCCGAACGCTCCGTGCGTCGAGGTGTGCGAGTCGCCGCAGACGATGGTCATGCCCGGCTTGGTGATGCCGAGCTCGGGGCCGATCACGTGCACAATACCCTGCTCGCGCGAGTTCACGTCGTAGAGCTCGACGCCGAAGTCCGCGCAGTTCTTGCGCAGCGTGGCAATCTGGGTGGCGGCAATCTGGTCGACGATATGCAGCCGGCCTTCAATCGTCGTGGGAACATTGTGGTCTACCGTGGCGATGGTCCGGTCAGGCCGGCGTACCTTGCGCCCGGCCAGCCGCAGCCCCTCGAATGCCTGAGGGGAAGTGACCTCATGCACCAGTTGCAGGTCTACGTAAAGCAGCGTGGGCTCGCCCTTCGGCTCGACCACCACGTGCTGCTCCCAGACCTTTTCAAATAGCGTCTTTGGTTCCATAACAGCTCCTAGCTTCTAGCTCCTAGCCTCTAGCTTTGTCTTGCTGATCGAGAATGATTCGACTCTGAAACTGCCGATCCCGGTTGTTAATCGTCAATACCGCTTGCCTCTGCACGATGAGCTAGTAGCTAGAAGCTAGTAGCTAGCGGCTGCTTTTTACGAGCTAACGGCTAATAGCTGCGTCTTGATCGTCTCTCGCACTTTGCTTCCCATGGCCGTCGTGTGCAGCACCGTGTATCCATGCGGATTGGTGCGTGCGAGATCCGGAGTGCGGAAGCCGGATTCGAGTACTTTGCGCACCGCGGTTTCGATCGCGTGGGCTTCGGTTTCCAGTCCCGCCGAGTGGCGCAGAATCAGCGCGCCGGTAAGAATAGCGCCCAGCGGATTGGCCAGGCCCTTGCCGGCGATATCCGGCGCAGAACCGTGCACCGGCTCATACAGATTGACCTTGCCGCCAATCGTCGCCGAGGGCAGCATGCCCAGCGAACCGGTGATCACCGCCGACTCGTCGGACAGAATATCGCCGAACAGATTCTCCGTCAGCACCACGTCGTAACTGCGCGGCTGGTTCATCAGGTGCATGGCCATCGCGTCCACATACTGATGCTCAACGGTGACGTCCGGGAACTCCGCCGCAACCTCATTCACGGTTGCGCGCCACAGTTGCGAAACTTCAAGGACGTTGGCTTTGTCCACGCTGGTCAGCTTCTTGCGCCGGCCCTGCGCCAGCTTGAACGCGATACGGGCCACGCGGACCACTTCCTCGCGGGTATAGCGCATCGTGTTCCACGCTTCGCCTGTGCTGCGATTCCACTCGCGCGGGCTGCCGAAATAGAGACCACCCAGCAATTCGCGGACGAATAATATGTCGGCGCCTTCCACGATCTCCGGCCGGAGTGGACTGTTGACAGTGAGTTCCTTGAACGCAAATGCGGGACGCAGGTTGGCGAATCCGCCCAGAGCTGCCCGGATCTTCAGCAGGCCGGCCTCGGGCCGCTTGTCGGGGGGAAGGGAATTGAACTCGTTTCCGCCCACGGCGCCAAGGAATACAGCGTCGCTGGCCAGCGCCTCATTCAGCGTGTCTTCGGGTAACGGAGTGCCGTCCTGCACAATGGCCACGCCCCCGATGCGGCGCTCAGTAAATATGAATTCGTGCCCGCCCAACTCTGCCACTTCGCGCAGAACAGCAACTGCTTCGTTGGTGACTTCGGGACCGATGCCGTCGCCGGCAACTACAAGAATCTTCAGCTTCATTCGATTTTCCAGTGAACCGTGATGTTTTGGACAACGCGGAGATCAGTCCAGTTCAGCTACCGGGACCTGGCGCCTGTCCCGGATCGGGTCAGGCAAAATGCCAACCAGGTCCTGGTCGTAGATGTTTTTCTTGCGGTCGGCCAGTGCGACAAAGCGGTAATAGGTCTGCTGCAGCTCTTCGCGTGTGAGCGTGAACCCCAGCTGTTCCAGGCGGTGGCGCAAGGCGGCGCGGCCCGAATGCTTGCCGAGCACGAGGTGAGTTTTCGAAACCCCCACCAGGGCCGGCGTCATGATTTCGTAGCAGAGCGGATTGGCCAGCATGCCGTGCTGGTGGATGCCTGATTCGTGCGCAAATGCATTGGCGCCGACGATGGCCTTGTTCGGCGACGGCCGGAAAGTAATGATCTGCCCCAGCACCTGGCTGGTCGGATAAAGCTGTTCGAGCTTGATGCTCGTGCTGACGCCGTAGCGGTCGCCGCGCACATAAAGGGCCGAGGCGATTTCTTCGAGAGCCGCATTGCCTGCTCTCTCGCCGATCCCGTTGATCGTGCATTCCACCTGGCGCGCTCCGGCCTGGATCGCGGCCAGCGAGTTGGCTACCGCGAGACCGAGGTCGTCGTGACAATGAGAGGAAAGAATGATTCCCTGCTCGTCAATGGCCGGGATGCGCTCCCGTACTTCACGAAACATCTGGCCGTATTCTTCGGGGGTTGTGTAGCCCACCGTGTCGGGCATGTTGATGGTCGTGGCGCCGGCCTCGATGGCGATGCGCACCATCTCCACCAGGAAATCCCGGTCGGAGCGGGTGGCGTCTTCCGGCGAGAACTCGACGTCATCGACAAATGATCGCGCCAGGCGCACAAACTCGCCGGTGCGGTCGAGCGCTTCCTGGCGGCCGATCTTGAGTTTGTATTCGAGATGCAGGTCGCTCGAGGCGAGGAAGACATGGATGCGGGCGCGGTCGGCAAACTGCACCGCCCGGGCGGCAATCTCGACATCCTCCTGCTTGGCGCGCGCCAGCGAAGCGATGCGAGGCTTGCGAATGGCCTGGGTGATGGTGGAGATGGCTGCGAAATCGCCCTCCGAAGCCATGGCAAAGCCGGCTTCGATAATGTCCACGCCCAGGTCCTCCAGGGCGTGGGCCATGGTGAGCTTTTCCTGGGTGGTCATGCTGCAGCCGGGAGACTGTTCGCCGTCGCGCAGAGTGGTGTCGAAAAACGCGACATGATGAGAGGATTCCGCGTGATTGGGGGACTGATGTGTACTCATAGACTCCGCCCGGGAAGGGCAAACACACTTCTTGACGAACTCAAAATCACTCCCATAGTGTCGCGCAAACCGGCCGTATAAGGCAAAGTTATTATTGTTGGGTAAGCGATTACAATTGCTTATGAGGTAGCTGGAAGCTAGGAGCTGATTTTGGAACTCTCTCAACTCGAAACCTTCCTCGCGGTGGCGGAAGAGCGCAGTTTTTCCCGGGCCGCGGTGCGCCTGCACCGGACCCAGCCCGCCGTCAGCCAGGTGATTCGCAAACTCGAGGCCGCAGTCGGCGAAAAGCTCTTCGATCGCGCGGCGCGCGACGGCTCTCTCACCGCGGCCGGAGCCCTGCTGCGCGACTATGCGTTGCGTCTCATCGCGCTTCGCCGCGAAGCGGCCAGCGCCCTCGATGAGTTGAGAAGTCTCGAGCGCGGGCGCCTGCAACTGGCCGCCAATGAGTACACCTGCCTGTACCTGCTGCCGGCGATCGATGCGTTTCGCCGCGCCTGCCCGCATATCAGTGTCACCGTGCATCGCATGCTGGCTTCGCGGATTCCTGAGGAATTGAACCTGCGCACCTTTGAGATGGGAATGATTTCATTTCGTCCCGACCCAGGCAATTTTCGCACCATCGCCGTCTACGGCGACAGCCTGTCCCTGATCGTCAGCCCCAGCCACCCCCTGGCCGGCGCGGAGCGCGTATCCATCGGCGATCTTGGAACGGAGACCTTTATTGCGCACAATGTAGCCTCGCCCTTGCGGCGCAAAGTCATCGAAACATTTCAGCGCTACCGGACCCCGCTGAATATGGGCATCGAATTGCCCACCATTGAAGCCATCAAGAGGTTTGTCGCTATGGGCAACGGAGTGGCCCTGGTGCCTCACCTGACCGTGGTCCGCGAACTGGAGACGGGGGAACTTGCCGCGGTCTCGGTCGCCGAACTCGAGATGAAGCGGGTACTGCGCCTCGTGCACCGGCGGCAAGGAACGCTCTCCTACGCGGCCACGGCATTCCTGCATTCCGTGCGCTCGCTCGCCAAGCTCCATGGCCCACCTTTCTATTACCACTTGGAAAAGGTGGGGTGATTGCGAACGGGTTCGAAGTGCAGCGATTCGCACCTGTCTTGGGAAGTACGCTTTGCGCTGGGATGCGTCTAAGACGCAGATCATTCTGGAGTATGCACGTCCGGCGGTGCCCCGTTTCGGCCATTTACAATGCTGAGAGTGGGGCCCGGCATTCGCCCGGCGCACCGGAATCAACCAAAGCTCTTTGCCAGCCTCGAACGGTTGTGCAGTCGTGAGGATCAGGACCGAATGAAGAAGATCGCACTCGTTTTTTGCCTGTTGGCCCTGTGCGCGGCCGCGGGTCATGCCCAGGAAAGCCGTCAGGATGTCAGCCTTAGTGGTTTCGGCTTGATCGCACCATTTGTCGCATCATCAACCGACGTTCAGGTCCATTCCAACTACGCCCTGGGAGCCTTGGGGAGCTATCGATTCATGCTCACTCCCACCAGTGCCCTGGAAGCCAACTACGGAGTTACCTACGAGAACACCTACCGGTATATTGTCAGCAACACCAACAACTACAACATCTTGACCCGTACCCAGGAGATCTCTGCAGCCTACGTCCACAGTTTTACCTACAAGAAGTTCAATCCGTTCGTCGAAGCCGGCCCGGCCGCCCTTATCTTTCTACCCATTCGCAACTCGGGCACGACCAATATCGATGCCAAGCAGCAGACCGAGATCGCGGGTATGTATGGCGCCGGTATCGCCTACGAGATCAGCCCCAGCTTCGACATCCGCGCCGAATACAGGGCCTGGGTGACCAAGGTGCCCAACTTCGGCCTGGGCGGCGGGTCCTCCACGACCAACCTGACGACGAACAAGTGGTTCAATATTTATGTTCCAGCCTTGGGCGTTGCGTACCATTTCTAAAAACAGGGAACGCTCGGCCTTGATTGGTGGGCGGTCTGATCTCTGACCCCTGACCCCTCATCTCTGGGTCAGGGCGCGTCTTCCTGGTAACAGCCTAGCGACTTGACCATGGCGCAATGGGGTCGCAGAGCCTCGAGCGCCCGCGTGCCCTCATCCCGCGATTGAATCTGGCAGTCCACATAAAAAATGTATTCCCAGGGCTTGCCGTGCACGGGGCGCGATTCAATCTTGGTGAGGTTGGTGCCCATGGCGGAGAGTTCCGACAGGGCGGCAACCAGCGATCCCGGTCGATTCTCAACCGAGAATGCCAGGCTCATCTTGTTGGCAGGGCCGTCCAGCGCTCCTTCTTGCGATCGCCTGACAAGGAAGAAACGCGTGTAGTTCTCTGGATTGTCTTCGATGTTGGCAACAAGAATTTCGGCGCCATAATACGTAGCGGCAGCCGCGCTGGCAACAGCCGCGGCGTGGTGGTCGCGCAACTCCACCAGTTGTTTCACGCTGCCCGCGGTGTCGTAGAAGGAGTAGGCCTCCATTCTGGGGTGGTCGGCCAGGAACCGGCGGCATTGCGCCAGGGCGACAGGGTGCGAGAAAACCCGGTCGATGTCGCCCACTGAAGCCCCGGAGACGCCGATCAGATTATGACGGATGCGGAGCAGTGTTTCGCGCTCCACCTTCACGTCGTTGGCCAGCAGCAAGTCGAAGTGTTCCGACACCGAACCCGCTAGGCTGTTTTCAATCGGAATGACGGCAGCCTCCACTTCCTCGGACGCCAGCGCCGCGAATGCGTCGGCTGACAAAGCAAATGGAACGATCAACCCATCGTTGACCAGCTTGATGGCCGCCTCATGGCTAAAGGATCCAGGCTCACCCTGGATGGCGATCTTCATACCGCTGCCGGGTTCTCCTGTCCTCGAAGTTGCGTTCGGGCCGATGGGGGTCACGTGCAAGGACTGCTTTCTGGCACCATACCACAGCTGAAGTTTCGGGTTGCTGTTTCGAGGGATATCGGGCACTGCTCAACTCCGCAGCCACAGGTCGGCGGCCACAAACAGGAGGAAAACCGTGGCAATGACTCCGTTCATGGTGAAGAAAGCCGCGTTCAGTCGACGCAGGTCGCGGGGTGAAACGAGCGAGTGCTCATAGCCCAGCAGCAGGCCAACCGCCGCGATTCCCAGCCAGCCTGCGATCTGGAAATAAAACAGGCTTCCGAACCAGACCAGCAGCCCCAGCATCACCAGGTGCATCAGGCGCGCAGCCCAGAAGGCGGCGGGAATTCCGATCGCCTGGGGAAGGCTGTGGAGGCCGGCGGCGCGGTCGTGTTCATAGTCCTGGCATGCATACAGCACGTCGAACCCGCCCACCCATAACGTGACCGCGCAGGTCAAAACCAGGATGCGCGCGTCGAGGCTGCCACGCACAGCAATCCAGGCCGCTGTCGGGGCCAGGCCCAGCGCCAGGCCGAGCACCAGGTGCGACCAGCGAGTAATGCGCTTTGTGTAGCTGTAGCCGAGCAGCACCACCAGCACCAGGGGTGAAAGGTAAAGCGTGAGACGGTTCAGCGCCGCCGTAGCGAGCACAAACACGAGCCCCGCCAGAAGGGTGAACCCGAGCACGAATTCGCGTGAAAGCAGGCCGGCGGGGATGGCGCGGCTTTTGGTCCGCGGATTGGCGGCGTCGAGTTCGGCGTCGGCCCAGCGGTTGAAAGCCATGGCGCAAGAGCGGGCCGCCACCATGGCCACCAGGATCCATATCACGGTTCGGACTGCAGGTAGCCCGCGCGCTGCCAGCAGCGTGGCGGTCAGCGCAAACGGCAACGCGAAGATGGAGTGCTCCCACTTGATCATCTCCAGCGTCGTTCGCGTCTTGCCCCACAAGTCTGTCATTGCCAACCCCAATGAACAGTTTACTTGAGGGAGGAACGGGAACAGAGGGCCGGGGAGCCGCGCCATTTCCGC
This sequence comes from uncultured Acidobacteriota bacterium, assembly GCA_963798315.1. Lineage (GTDB taxonomy): Bacteria > Acidobacteriota > Terriglobia > Terriglobales > Acidobacteriaceae > Telmatobacter. Next base: position 227,463 of record CAWCTA010000011.1, read on the forward strand.
GTTAGCCGCGATCGACCGCAGATTCCCGATGGCGGCGCACCCTCAACAAGGAATCCGGTGGGAGTTTTCTCAGTTTTCCATGCGAAGGCCACGGTCTCGGCCTGAAAGAGGTCCCGGCGTAGGGTCGCTGCTCCGGGGCCATCGATCTGCGGCTTAGAGCTACGTCCTATTTCTGCGATTTATCCTGTTGCGCGGGCTGTCCAGCCACTTGAATATAGTTCTTCACGCCGAACACCCCGGGAACGCCATTGGCGCGGATATAGGCTGTATCCCTGTCCGCCTTGGAATCGACGGTCCCGTAGAGTTCCACATTGCCGTTCCTCACCGAAATCCGAATCGGCTTGGCGGGATCGATCGCATACTTATTCAGCGTGGGGTAGCCATAGACAGCGCGGGCGACGGCGAGCCGGATCTGATCGTCCATGATCGAGGTCGGATCGACTTCGATTTCGTCGTTGACGTCTTTCACGCCTGGAAAAGTGCTCACCAGCGCAAGGGCCGAGTCCTTATCCACATCGCTGTAAGCGTGACCTCCGAGCGTCACGGCGCCGTTCTGCACCTTGACCCCGATCGCATTGAACGCATTGGTGCCATAACCCACGCGATCATACTGCAGTTTTTCCTGGAGCTTCTTCTGCAGTTCCTGGTCAGGGACGCTGGGACCCGCCACTTCAATGTCGTTCCGGACGCCTTTGATGCTTTTGATCTTGTGGACACGCTTGTCGGCGTCCATCTTGTATTCATACAAATCGACGGTTCCGGTCAGAGTGGCGATTCCATTGTTGTCCACGCTCACCTTCACGTCTTTGAACTGCTTTTTGTCGAGTTTGCTTTGGGCTTCACCAGCGGCGTTGTTTCCGTCGGATTGTGCCGATGTACCCCGTCCCGCCGCTGCTGAAACCCGGGGAAAAACCAGGACCGCAAGGGTTAGTGCCGCGATCAACGTTGCCGCCATGGAATGGCGCATCGTCCTGAACATGTTAACTTCCTCCTCATTCATGCTGCCTTCGATGGCAGCCCACCTTATAAGCGACGCGAGCCGGCAAAAATCACGCGCCGGATCCGCGCGCCGCGGCAAAACTGTCGCCGGACGGACTGTTCCACCTGATAAACAAGAATGCGAGACGCGGCAGAAAGTTGTGCGATCTCGCAAAACATTTCATTTGAGGTGATTGCAATCGGCGTTGCCTCCGGGTTACGGCGGGGACAGCCTCGATGAACCCCCAACCTGCACGGATCAAAATGAAGCCCTTCCTGACGCTGGAACTAGCACAATTTGCAGTTCCAACCCAGGGCCGGCGCCCGGTATGGTGCCCATGGGTAAACGTCGATGCCAAATTGCCAGCAAGGGATATCTGTTCTTCTGAGTGTTGCGCTCGTGGTCACGTCAACGGGCCTGGACGGCTGCAAAAAGAGTGCCCAGCCGTCGGAAGGCGCCGCCGCGCAGGAGCAGGCGCCCGCAGCAACCTACGCGATGCCAACGCCCGACCAGCTTTATCAACTCGTGGCGCCAATCGCGCTGTTTCCCGACAACCTGGTTGCCCAGGTTCTCGCCGGCTCGACCTATCCGGACCAGATCACGGCGGCCTGGCAATGGCTCCAGCAGAACTCGAGCCTCAAGGGCGACCAGTTAATGCAGGCTGTCGATCAGCAGCCCTGGGATGCCAGCGTCAAGGGACTGACCCAGTTTTCCGACGTATTGCAGCAGATGGCCTCTAATCTGACCTGGACTTCGAACCTGGGCGATGCCTACTTCAACGCCCCGCAGAACATAATGAATGCGGTTCAGGTCATGCGCCAGAGAGCCTACGATGCGGGCAATCTCAAGACCGGCCCGCAACAGAACGTTACTGTCCAAAACCAGGCTCCCGGGGCAGCGCCTGCCCCGCCCTCCTCTGGAGGGTCACAGGTCACTGTGGTGCAGTCTCCGCCGCAGACCATTGTTATTCAGCCGGCGCAGCCCGACGTGGTGTATGTGCCCACCTACAATCCAACCGTCGTCTATGGCGCACCTGTGCCCCCTCCGCCGGGGTACTCGACGGAAGCGATGGTGGCCACCAGCCTGCTCTCATTTGGCTTGGGCATAGCGGTTGGAGCCGCCATTAGCAACAACAACGGATGCTGCGGCTGGGGCTACAACTCCTGGGGATGCGGCTGGAACAACTCCTCCGTGACCTATAACCGGAATGTGTATGTCTCAAACTCGAATACCTTTGTGAACCGGAACAATTACTACAACAACAATGTGAATCGCAATAACATCAATACCAACAATATCAATACCAATAACATCAACCGGAACAACGTCAATGCCAACAACGTTAACCGGAACAACGTCAACGCCAATAACGCGAACCGCAACAACCTCAATGCCAACAACGCGAACCGCGCCGGCGCGAATAACCCCAACAACCGCGCCAATAACTTCAACAGCGGTTCGTCGCCGCAGTTCAATCAGAAATACAACCAGCCCCAGCTTAATCAAGCCAACGCCCAGCAGCGCAATGGGAATGCCTCTAATGCGGCGCAGCAGCGCGGCGCAACTCAGCCCGGTGTGAATCAGCAGAATCGAGCCGGCTCCGCGGCTGGTCAGCCGCGCCAGGGGAATCTCAATCAAAACCAAGCGAGCCAGCAGCGGCCAGGAAATCAGCCCGCCGCGGGTAATCTCAACCAGAACCAGCGCCAGCCGCAGCGCGGTTACGGCGACCAGGCAAGCAAAGGCTCGAGCAGTGCTGCTTTGGGTAACTACAGCCAGGGCGGCAACGCTCGCACCAACAGCTCACGCGGCCAGCAGAGCCTCAATGGCGGCGGAAGCGCCGCCGGTGGCGGGGGAGCGCGGTCCGGCGGTGGTGGCGGAGGTGGCGGAGGAGCCCGGGGAGGCGGTAATACCGCGCCCCGCGGAGGACGCGGAAAGTAGGCCGGACGACCCGATGTTCCGGGCAATCATACAAAGTGTTTTGGCAGGAGAAATCTCGTGAAAATCTCGTCGCACCTTTCAAGAAAGCCAACTTCGCGCCCGTATCGCTTCCTATGGGCCGCGGTCAGCCTCGCCGTCCTGGTGTTTCTTCTCCAGGCGCCTTGCTCGTTCGGGCAATCTGCAAACGAGAAGACCTTTGCTTCTCCGGGCGATGCCGTCCTGGCCGTGTATAAGGCGCTGAAATCCGGAGATACCGAATCTGTGAATGCGATCTTCGGCGCCAATGCCGGTCCGATTTTCCATACCGGCGACGACGTAGCCGACAAGAACATCGTCTCGAATTTCCTCCGCCACTACGATCAGATGCATCGCCTGGTGATCGAGCCCGACCAGACGGCCACGCTCTATGTCGGCGCCGACAACTGGCCGATGCCCATTTCGCTGGTAAAAAATAGCACCGGCGCCTGGTACTTCGATACGGAAACGGGCAAGAGAGAGATTCTTTACCGACGTATCGGAACCAACGAGAATGATGCCATCGACGTCCTGCAATCACTGGTTGACGCCCAGATTGAGTATGCCTCCACCACCCACGACGACGAGCAGGTCAAACACTATGCGAACAAAGTCTTCAGCGATGAGGGCAAGCATAACGGGCTCTACTGGAAGACCAGTGACAACGAGCCCCCGAGTCCTGTGGGGCCGTTGCTGGCTTCCGCTGCGGGCGAGGGCTATTCGAGGAAAGAGGGCATAGTGCCTGCGTTTCATGGGTACTACTATCGCCTGCTCACCCGGCAGGGACAGGCAGCCAAAGGCGGCGCCCGCGATTACAGCGTGAACGGCCAGCTGACCCGGGGTTTTGCTTTTCTCGCTTATCCGGCGGAGTACCGCAACTCCGGTGTCATGACCTTCATCGTCAACCAGGATGGAGGCGTGTATGAGAAGGACCTTGGCCCGGACACGGGAAAACTCGCTGCCGCAATGTCCGAATATAACCCGGACAAGACCTGGGCTCCTGTCGACTGAAACGAAGCTTCGAAAGCGCCGGGCCCGTCCCTGTCAGAGCTTCCGGTTCGTGCGAGCCTCACTTATAGCGGCGGGTGGCTTTCACCACCATTGAGAATACGCCCGACTCATCGCGCGTTACCAGAAGCGAGACGTGGCGATTGATGGCGATTTCGGCCTGCAGAAACTGTTGCTGCCCCGAGTTATCCACGTTCGTGGCATAGGTCAGGGTAACCCTCTTGCCCACCCGTTCATCCACGGTGATGCGCGTGGTCGAGTTACCCAGCGAGCCGAGATAGTTTGGATCCACCTTGACCGAGCCCGCCCCAAATAGCTTCTGCACGCGGTTGCTCATCGTGGCGTTGAGCGCGCCGCCCAGCAGGACGTCGGTTGAAGGGCCCATTTGCGCCTGCTCCTGCTGCTGCGTGTAGATCCCCTGTTCGCTCTGGGTGCGTCCCAGGGCAAGCAGCGCCACCACATCCGCCTGTGCCAACGGCGGATCGCTGCGATAACTGACATTGAGCTTATCCGGAGTCCCGTGAAGCCCCAGCGTGATGTCGTAATCGTCCACCCTGGCCGTGGCGTTCAGATCGATATTGGGCTCGATGCGCACCGGGTTGGTGAACTGGAGATCTCCGCGCTGCAACTCATAGCGGGTCCCCGCAATCGTAGCGCTGCCCTCGGTAATCGATACACGTCCCAGCAGCGAAGGAGAAGCCACCGTTCCGCGCAGGCGCAGGTCCACGTCACCGGCAAGCTTGGCGAAGGCATTCTGAAAACTCAACTGCGGGGACGAGCGAATATGGACGTCCAGGCGGATATGGTTCGAGGGAGCGTCGGGAGGCGCGACCGGCTGCGCGGTTTTGGCCCGTGCAGCCAGAGCCGCAATATCGAGATCCGGGCTCACTGAGAATCGCGTGAGCAGCACATTTCCCGACAAGAGCAGGCTGCTTTGCGACCCCTGGAGATGCAGTGTCGTATCAGCGAGCGAACTTACCCCCTGCGGGTACCGAATCCGGATCGACTTGCCGGTGACGGAGAGGTCAGCAAAGATACCCTTCTGGTACGACAGGTATCCGCCCATGCTCAACTGGCCTCCGCCCGTCATTGCCGTCAGATTTCTCACCTCGAGACGGTTCTGGTTGAACTCCAGCGTCCCTTGCAACTGGCTGAGTCCGTTGGGCAGATCCTCTAAGGATATGGAGCCGTTTTCAAAATTGACGGTGCCTCGCAGGTTCGGCTTGGCCAGCGGCCCGTGGGCCTCGACCTCGAACGTTGTCGTCCCTCCCGCCGTCAAATCCTTATCGAGCGTCTCGGCGAGTGCTAAGTTCACAGAACCCTTGGCGGCAAGGTCAAGAAGCTTTGCGTCCTTTAGCTCCAGGGTCCCCTGCGCGCGCAGATCGGTCTGGTCGCCTGTAATGTGCAAAGCATCCAGGCTGACACGGTCATTGGCCAGCGTGGCGTGAACGGAGCCTTCGCTCTGCAAACGGACGCCGGCGACGGTCACCGCGATCCCCGCCATGCGCGCCTCGCCTTTCAGTTGCGCGGGATCGGTCAGCGGACCATCGAGCGTGGCCGTACCCGACAGCGCGGAATTGGCCTCGATCCCCTCGATGTGGGTGAGCTTGAAGATCGCGCTGATGTTGAATCGAGAAAAGTCGAGTTTCGCCTGGGTGAGGAAGTTGCCGCGCAATTCTGTCTGGCCGTGCAGGGAGACTTCCGCCGTCTCGATATTCGTGGTGACATCGTACAGGAGGTCCCGATTGACGGTGTGCGCCTTCACTTCCACGGTTCCGAGCGTCTCTCCGCGCACTGCGATCCCCGCGAGCGTACCGCGGCCCTCCAGGTGCGGGTCGTCGGAAGTGCCCGAAGCAGTCGCGGAAAACTCGAGGGTTCCGCTCAGATCGTTGCCCGTCGAACGCAAGTTCTCGATATTTGAGAGGACGATCCCGGTTCCGTGAGCCTCCGCCTGGAAGTGTCGTGCATCCAGATCGTAGCTGCCTGAACCGGAGACTGTTCCGGCGGCGCCCTTGACGTTGATCGAGCTCAGCTTGATGGTCTGTTTCGCGATTGTACCGTCCACTCGGATTCGCGACACCGGCTCCCCATACACGATCCCGTCGTCGAGTTCCGCCCATCCAGAACCCTCCAGCATGTTCATCGGGCCGTCGGTTTGAAAGTCGGCATTCAGCGCGCCGCTGACCTGCGCTCGAATACCGGTGCGCAGCAGGATGTCGTTCACATCCACCCTGGTGGCATGCACCCGGGCGTGCAGGATGGAATCAGTATTGAATGCCGGTCTCTCGTCCGGGCGGGCCGCGCTCGGGTTCGCATTGGCGGCCGACAGGGTACCTTCCAGGCTGATCTGCGCTTCTCCGCGCTTCAATTGCCCGTGCACGATGGCGATGTGTTCCGCGTCGTAACTGCCGTCGGCCTCGATCGAGTCCCAGCGTACAAATTGCGGGGTGTGCGATTCATCGTCGGGCTTAGGCGGAAACTCAATCGCCAGCTCGGTTGCTTTCGCGACTCCCGCAATGTGCGGGGAAACCAGCGACCCCGCCCAGCTTCCCTGAAACTCGGCCTGACCATTCAAAGCTACAGGTAAAGCCTCAGTTCCTGATTTTCCATTTCGCCCTAGTCCGAGCTCACGCAGCACAGTGTTGAAATCGCCCAGATCGTGCGAGCGAAATTCCAAATTGAGAGCCGTTGGGCTGGTCAGGGGATAAGCGCCCAATCGACCGTGGGCCTGGATCTGGCTCGCCGAAAGGCTTAAGTCGAACCTCCGAACATCCACGACACCACTGCGCTGCGTGTAGGTCGCGTCCAGAGCCCCGTTTCCAGGCTCCTCGTTCTGCCCAGGCTGGACGGACGGCTTCAAGTCCAGCGTCGCCCCGACCACCAGAGTATTCACATCGCCTTTGACCCAATTGGCAGTCGCGGGGCCATTTAACGTAACGTCGATACCCAACCGCCTGAACGGCTCATTGCCGACGATGTCCTGAATCGTATCGAGCGACACGTCGTCAAATCGGCTCGTGATGGTTCCCTTGACTGTGACTTCCTGCTGGGGCTCCTTGACCACGATGTCGCGTGGATTGGAAGGCGGAGGCGGCGGTGGCGCGGTGGCGTGCCGGTGAAAGAAGCGCTTCAGACGGGAATCGCGAGGTGGATTCGGCACTGCTTCCGATGGCTCCATGCTCGCCCGCCCCGCAAGGTGGGGCAAGTACTGATCCAGTTGCAGGTCGCCCGTGACCTTGCCCCCTTGCTTGAATCGAATGGTGGTGGCGGTGAAATGCAGTTGATTGGGATCGGCGTGCACCTTTGTATCCACTTGTAGATCGCGCGCCGAAACTCCGGGAGCAACATAGGCTCCTCTGTCGACGTGGACCGCGCCGTCCAGCCGGAATTCTCCCCGGTCGCCGGCTCCAGCCAGGTCCATTCGCGTCACTCCGTCGGGCGTGAAGGGAAAATCCATGATCGGATTCAGCAACCGCATATCGAATTCGCCCGCGACTTTTGCCTGCCATCGGGCATGCGTGAAGTCTGTCATCGCGCCAGACACTTCCAGCGTTCGGTCCTTGACGCCCCGGCTGCTCGCCGTGATCCGCAGGGAACGCAGGTAAGCCGCGTTGCGAGCGAGGTCGAGCGAAATGTGAAACAACGCGTGGAGGGCGGCGGGAGCGGTGGGTAGGCGGCCGCCGCGCTGCAGCATCAGGTCGCGCACTTCGGCGTCGACATGGTAGCTCTCGGGATTCGATTTTTCTCCGGGATTGTACTGCAACACCAGCGACAGGTCATTGGCCTCGAAGTCCAGCGGTAGATACTGGTTAGCAAAATCGAACGCGGCAGCTCGATTGTCGAGATCGAACATCCCCTGCTGGATCGCAACATGCCCGGCCTGAAGATCGAACAGCGTGTCCAGGAAAGGCTTGCTTGCCTTCTGTTGTACCCGCGGATGCGGCTGGTTGGTCGATCCGTTCGGATAATAAATCAGGTGAAACTCGGGCTTGACCACTTCAAGGTCGCGCAAGCGGATGCGCGGACTGAGAATGCCGAGCACGCTGATGCGCACGCGCAGGCTTTCAACCTCGGCGTAAGGAGTGTCGCCAGGGTCCTCCAGTCCGTGAATCACCAGTCCGCTGGCTTCGGCTTCCAGGTCAATGAGGCGCCAGTGAAAAGCGCGAATCTCGACCCGGCCGCCCGTGGCGGTTTCGAGCAGGGATACGATTCGTCCCCTGACTATGTCTTCAAACTGATGCGAATTAACCCAGAACCACAGGACCGTGACAATCGCGCCGAGGGCGATGAACAAGGCGGCGGTATTCCACACCCAGCGCCTTCCGGGGCGCGTCCGGACAGGAGGTCCCGTGATTTCCACCTGGCTCATTTCGCCGCATCCTTTCCGGAGGCTGACTTGGTTTCGGTCTCCAGCGCGGGATCCAGGATTTCGACGTCGCCCTGCTTGCGGAGGTTATCCAGCCAGGCGTCAAACAGGACGTTGACTTTCTGCTCCAGCAGGATCTCCTCAATGCGCGGGGCCACGTCGCTTAAAGGGGGCACGCGTGCTCCGGGGGCGTACTGCGGCAGCAGTTTGGTTCGATAGTACGCTTCTATTTCCTCAGGCGAAATGCGGGCGATTCCCTGGCGAAAACGGATCTCGATGAACCGAATCATCTCCAGGCGAAGGCCGAGATAGGCCTCAACCTGGCCTGCGGTCAGTCCACTGGCGTTCAGAAATTTTTGCCAGCCCGCTTCGGTGGTGCAGTTCATGCGGACACACGCGGGCAGTTCTGCGCGCACTTCCTTCAATCGCGCCTGCACCTCGTCGCTGTTGGGCTGAGAGGCGGTAATGTCTTCCTGCCGAACCTGCTGCTGAATCAGGGTGCGGCTGATGAGCTGTTGCAGCGCGGTTTGAGGAGAGAGCGTCGCGGCAAAGTTCGCCTCGGGATCGAGGACCGAAAACCGGACCTCGTTGGCGATGTCGCTCCACAGAATCGCCTGGTTGTTCACAACCGCAACCACGCGATCCAGCACCGTCGAAGCCGGCACCGTCGAAGATGGACCGGCGGGCGGCGTTTGTCCCGCCGCGGCCACCACAGCGCCAGCCGGCGCCATCGCAGCCGCGAGCGCAAGAGCTGCGGCTCGCTTCATGCTCTTTCGAGTTGAAAAAAAGGCGCCCATCAGAACGTCTGTCCCAGACTGAAGAAGAAGTTGAAATGGCCAGCCTGGCCCACATGGGGTTCGCTGTCAGGTACCGAGAGTGAATAATTGATGTTCACCGGGAAAATCGGCGGGTTGAGGTTGTAGCTGAAATCCAGCCGGATGGGACCAACCGGCGTATGGTAGCGCAAACCAAGGCCCGGAGCGTGGGTGAAGTAATTGAAGCTGCACAGTCCCTGTTTTCCAGTCGAGGTATCTGGACCGGCGGGAATGGGATTGGGAATCGGGGGTTCGTTCAAAACCTTGCACACATCCCGATCTGGCTGGTGAATGCGGAGAGCGCTCGCCCAGGCATCGCCGGCATTGGTAAATACGTTGCCCATGTCCTCAAAGAGCACAAAGCTCAAGGCGTTGCCGAAGTAGGGAAGGGTAGGAGGAGGCAGGCGAAGCTCAGTGCTGTTGATCAGCGCTCCCGCTCCGCCGATCGGAAAGCCGGTCTCTCCATCTCGCGGGCCGGCCGCATTGATCGAGAATCCGCGCAGAGATGTCGCGCCACCGGAATAGAGGCGCTCCGGCAGTGGGATCAGCCGCGCGCTGTCGCTGCCAAAGGCTCTTTCCTGGCCATACCGCGTGTTGCGCGCCAGCACGAATCGATTCTTGTCGAAACCGTAGTAGCTCGAGCTGGACAAGTCGAGACGATTGAAACTGGCTTGGGCTGTAAACAACTCGGCGGACACGAATTCCTGGAAGCTCCAGTAGGAGCCGCGATGCGCGTCGATGGGGCTGTCACGGGTATCCCGAAGCCATGTGAATGAGGGACCGCCCACGGTTACGGCGGTTGCATAGAGCGTCACCACCGAGGGATACACCTGCAGACTCGATTCGGCTACCTTCACCCGGCGGAAATCAAATTCGTAGATGAAAGTATTGGCGCGGAGTATACCCGCGCCTACGCGGTTGAAGCTTTGCGTCCAGCGCATTCCGGTGTCCAGCCGGGACGCCACATAGGTGGTCACGTCCTGGCTGTTGGCATATCCCCCTGTAATGGCCATCCCCAGGTTCCTGTTCCCGTAGAAGTGGGGATTTTGATAAATCACGCTGATCTTCTGTTCGAGCAGGCCGTAGGTGGCCTGCAACGAGGCCGACTGCTCCCGTCCAAACAGATTATTGCGGGTAACGTTAAACACCACGCGGGGACTGACGCCCGTACGCCCGCCCGGCGTGCACTCCACGCCGCTGGCGATGTACCCGGCGCAGTTGTTCTGGGGTGTACCGGTCTGCGCCTCAAAACCGGCGCCGTAAGTCAACGTCCAGCGCCGCGCTTCGACCGCATGAAGGAGAACAGTTTTGTAGGTTTCGCCCCCGTTGGTATTCTGGACCGCCGCATCGATCTCATTGAAAAGCGCAAAGTCGTAGAGATTCTTCTGCGTTTCTTCCAGAGCCGCCTGGTTCAGCGGATCGCCGGGATGTAACGTGATGGCCTTGGCAACCGTATTCCTTCGCGTGTATTGCAGGCCCGTCAGGAGCACGTTGCGCACGAAGATCTGCCGGCCCTCGGTGATATGAAACGCAACATCCACCTTGCTCGGATCCCCTGGCTCGCTGCTTTGCCCGATCTCCACCTGGGCCTGGTCGAATCCGCGGGTCAGGTAGTCGGTCACCAGCGCATCGCGATCACCGGCGAGGTTGCGGGGTGAAAAAAGCTGGCCCGATTCGGTGTTCATCAGCGGTAACAGCTTCTCTGCATCCACGTGATCGTTGCCGTCCAGCGTGACCTTCCCGACGCGCTGCTGTTCACCCTCGTCCACGCGGTAAACAACCTTGAGCGAGGCCGGCGTAGGCTTCTGACCGGGAGGATCGTCCTCACGCATGTTCGTAAGGCTCGTCTCGGTCGTGATGCTGGCCTTCGAGAATCCGTTATTCTGGTAGAGAGCTTGCAGAGCGCTGATGTCCCCCGAAACCAGTGCCTGGCTATAGACACCGTGACGGTCGAGCACGTTTGCTTCGTGCACGCTCAGAAGACCCTTCAGAGTTGCAGAATCGAAGTAGTGGTTTCCTTCTACGGCAACGCTTGCCACTTTGCGCCGGATACCCAACTGGACCGTGTATTTGATGGCCACTTCGCCCGGGCCCGCAGACTGCTGATTGTGTTCCACCTTTACTTCGAAGTAGCCCAGGCTCTGATAGTAGTCGCGCAGCCGCCGGTTGCCTTCGTTCAGCAGGTCATCGTCCACCGTGCCTTCCTCGAAGACCGGAATCAGGCGCTTCAGCTGGTCTTGTTTCAGGGGGGCGCCTTCCACAAGCACGCGCACGACCGGACCCTTGTTGGCAGTGAACGTGAAGTCGATCTTGCGCGCCGCGTACTTCTTCGAATCCAGCTTGATCTCTGCTTCCAGGCGTTTCTGCTTTCGATAGAACTTGAGCGCTCCGTTCAAGGCGCGGTTTACGGTTTCACGATCGACCGCCGCACCCGGCTTCAAGTGCGCGTGGCGTCGGAACTCATCCGGCGTCATGCCCGCATCGCCGGTCAGCGCGACAGGCCCCACCCGCGCCTGCGGACCGGAGAGGACGTGAAAGGCGATGTCGACAAGTTGCTCCTCGGGGTTCTCCACCAAATTGAAGGTGATCTTCGATTCATTGAAGCCATTGTCGACCAGCGTCGCTTCCATCAGCTCCACGGCCTGGGTCATCTTCGCGTTTGTGAAACGGGTTCCCGCATTCAGTCGGCCGGCTCGTTCCAATTGCGTATTCATAGTGGCGCCTTTCGCCCCCTCTACGGTCACCACACTGATGAACATGCGTGGCTTGCCGCGGAATACCAGCTCGACCCCATCTCCTTGCCGCTGTCCGGAGACCTCGATGGAATCGAAAAGCCCCGTTTCAAATACCTGGCGCAGACTCGCGGCCACTTTCTCCCGATCCAGCGGCGCGCCTTCGGCCTGGGCGAGATGGTTCTGAAGGAAAGAGAGCCGATTGGCCGAGACACCTTCAAAGGCGATTGTGCGTACGGTCAATCCCTCCCAGTGGGCAATGGGATCTATGGCCTCCGCCTGAGTTTGGGCCGATGTCCCGGCGGCTTCTCCAGGCGCGGCCCCCGGGGAAGGATCGTTGGAATGGGGTGCAAGCGACCCGGCAGCAGGAGTTTGACCAACTCCCCTTACGCTCACGAACGTCGCACATACGATGAAGCATGAAAGCAAAATGCCCCAGCCGCACCGACTGCCGCACCGCCTCGGAGCAATGGACCGCAAAATCTTCTCCAGATAAAACGCGAAAACGCCACGGGCCAAAAACTGCATCTAACGAAACATCAGTGAGGGCCCTGTTCCGGTCGGCTTCAACCGTGTTCCGCCACTTCTAACCGCTGCACCTATACTAACGAGGAATAATGAGCGGCGCAGCTGTAAACAGTCTTCAACTTGATCCCTCAAGGAAACGAATGACCCAACCCAGGTTCACCGCACATCCCCCGGATCCTCCGGCGTCGCGCGCCGGCGGACCATCGGAGCCTGCCGTTCAGGATCCGCCTCCCGCCTCGCCCGTTTCTGCGCCACTGTCTTCGGATGCCGATGCCCTCATGCGTGCCCAGGCCGGCGATCATTACGCTTTCGCTCAACTGTATGCGCTCCACAAAAGGCGCATCTACTCCCTCTGCCTGCGCATGGTCGGAAATGTAGCCGAAGCCGAAGACCTCACCCAGGAAGCATTTCTCCAGTTGCATCGCAAGATCGCCACGTTCCGGGGAGACTCGGCATTCTCCACCTGGCTGCATCGCCTCGCGATCAACGTGGTCCTGATGCATCTGCGCAAGAAGGGCCTGTCGCTCATCTCGCTCGATGAAGCCATGGAACCGACACCGGAAGAGGGGCCGGGGCGAAGCTTCGGAGCTCCCGACCTCTCGCTCGCCGGTTCCATTGATCGCCTGGCCCTGGAGCGAGCCATCTCTGACCTTCCAGCGGGCTACCGCCTCATCTTCGTGCTGCACGATATCGAGGGATACGAGCATAATGAAATCGCCGCAATGCTCGACTGCTCCATCGGTAATAGCAAGTCCCAGCTGCACAAAGCACGGCTGAAGCTTCGCGATGCCATGCGTACGTTTCCCCGAAGGGAGGGGCGGCGATGATCGAATACCGCAAAGTTAAGTCGTGCCAGGAGTTCCAGGAACATCTGCCCGAATTGATTGGCTCCGGGCTGGACGTCTCGGGCGATCCACACCTCGAAAGTTGTGAACTTTGCCGGGCATTGCTCTCAGATCTTGAGACCATCGCGGCGGCTGCACGCGAACTGTTTCCGGTCGAAGACCCGTCAGATCGCGTGTGGGAACATATCCAGTCCGCTATCCAGGAGGAGGAACAGGACCCCAGTCCCAAGTAAGAACCTCCACCCGCGGGATTCGGTCTTTTCGCCTTTTCGCGAAAGGAATGCTCTCGATGCTCCCCCGCCGCGTCCAGTCTTGCCTCGCGTTCTTCGATCGGCCACCCTCATGATTCATGGGGCGTGGCCGATAACGTTTGCGGAACGGGTGCCGCACCGGTCCGGAGGAGGCCCCCTTTTACGGGCTCCGGGCCTGCCCTGGAACCAAACCGGAACAACAGTCGTAATCAACTGAGCAGAAACACTTTGGACGACCCGCCGCAATACCCATCGGTTTCTGCAACTTTTGACAAGCTTGCGCTGTCTAATGTAGGTAAAGTTGATAAAAGGACACTCAATGCCGAGCCAGCCACCAGTACCACCACAGATTCTTGGTCCCTCTGATCCCAAACCGACCGTGAAGCGGGTGCCGGTTCTTCCGGTCCGCGATACCGTTCTCTTTCCTCACGCCGTTCTGCCCCTGACCGTCGGCCGGGAGAGTTCAATCCAGTTGATTGAGTCGCTGGGTGAGGACCGCTCCATCGTGGTGACGGCGCAGAAAGATCCCCGCCAGGATTCGCCGACCCCCGAAGACATGCACGAAGTCGGCACCCTGGCCACGGTCCACAAGATCGTCCGCATGCCCAACCAGAGCCGCTTTGTCTTCACCGAGGGGGTCGAGCGCGTCCGGCTTCTCCGGTACGTTCAGACGGAGCCCTTCATGGTTGCCGAGGTTGAGACCATGGACTCCCAACAGGTCGAGCCCTCCTCCAATGTCGAGGCGCTGGTCCGCATGGTGATCGGCCAGTTCCAGCAGATCGTTACCGAGTCCCCCACGCTGTCGGATGAGTTGCGCACCATCGCCGCCAACATCGAAGATCCGGGCCGGCTGGTCGATTTTGTCGCCTCGTCGCTCCCGTTCCTGACCACCGAGAACAAGCAGCAATTGCTGGAAACTCCGGGAATTCCAGCCCGCCTCGAGCTCTTGAACACCCACCTCGCCAAGGAGATCGAGGTGCAGCAGTTGCGCGCCAAGATCCAGAACGAGGTGCAGGATCAGGTCCAGCAGTCGCAGCGCGATTACTACCTCCGGGAGCAGATGAAGGCCATCCAGAAGGAACTGGGCGAACAGGACGAAGGCCAGCGCGAAATCGAAGATCTGCGCAAGAAGATCGACGACGCCGGCATGCCCGAAGACGTGAAAAAGGAAGCTCTCAAGGAGCTCACCCGGCTTTCGCGCATGTCGCCCATGGCAGCCGACTACTCCCTGACTCGCAACTACATCGAGTGGCTTGCCGTCCTGCCCTGGGCCAAGAGCTCCGGTTCCAAGATCGACATCAACAAGGCTCGTGAGATTCTCGACCAGGATCATTACGAGTTGAAGAAGGTAAAGGACCGCATCCTCGACTACCTGAGCGTGCTCGAGCTCAAGCCGGACATGAAGGGACCGATCCTGTGCTTTGTCGGGCCGCCCGGAGTGGGCAAGACCAGCCTCGGCCGGTCGATCGCCCGTGCGTTGGGCCGCAAGTTCCAGCGCATCTCCCTCGGCGGCATGCACGACGAGGCCGAGATCCGCGGCCACCGGCGGACCTATATCGGCGCTTTGCCGGGCCAGATCATCCAGAGCATTCGCCGCGCGGAAACCAACGACCCGGTGATCATGCTCGACGAGATCGACAAGCTGGGCCGCGATTTCCGCGGCGATCCGGCCTCGGCGCTGCTCGAGACCCTCGATCCGGAACAGAACAACACGTTCCGGGATAACTATCTCGACGTGCCGTTCGATCTGTCGAAGGTGCTCTTCATCTGCACCGCTAACATGCTCGACACGGTGCCGCCCCCGCTGCTGGATCGCATGGAATTGATCCCGCTGCAGGGCTACAGCGAAGAGGAGAAGGTGCACATCGCCAGCCGCTTCCTGATTCCGCGCCAGATTAAGGAAAACGGCATCACGACGGAGCAGATCGAATTTCCTGAGGACTCGGTGCGGCATATCATCCGCCACTACACCCGGGAAGCCGGTGTGCGCAAACTCGAACAGGTGATCGGCACGGTGTGCCGGAAAGAGGCGCGCCGGATTGTCGAAGGCAAGAAGGAAAAGCTGGTTGTCACTCGCGACATCCTGAAGGAGTTCCTGGGCAACATCCAGGTGCGGGTGGATACCGAGATCGCCGAACGGGTGAAGCGGCCCGGGGTGGCGGTGGGCCTGGCCTGGACGCCGGCCGGCGGCGACATCCTCTTCATCGAGGCCAACCGGATGAAAGGCAAGGGCTCCTTCACCATGACCGGGCAGATCGGCGAGGTGATGCAGGAGTCGATGCAGGCCGCGCTGACCTGGGTTCGTTCCAACGCCGGCATGCTGGGATTGGCCGAAGACTTCACCCGGGAGATCGACCTGCACATTCACGTGCCGGCCGGCGCCATCCCCAAGGATGGGCCTTCTGCGGGTGTCACCATGGCCACGGTGCTGGCCTCGTTGCTGACCGATACTCCGGTGCGGCCGCTGACTGCCATGACCGGGGAGATCACGTTGAGCGGCAACGTGCTTCCGGTGGGGGGAATCAAGGAGAAGTTCCTGGCCGCGCGCCGGGCGGGAGTGGAAACCATCATCCTGCCCGCGGACAATCGCCAGGACGTGGAAGAAGACCTGACGCCGGAACTGATGCAGGGAGTGACCGTGCACTACGCCCGCCACATCGAGGACGTGCTCGCCGTCGCTCTTCCCATGTTCAAGGCGCAGCCGGTAGCCATGGCTTCGCCTGCCCAGGGGCCCACAACCGCCGCAGCCTGAGAGGCGGCAGACCATCAAGGGAGGTCGGCAAATCTGCCGGCCTCGCGTTTTTATTCCACGTACAGGGAATGGTGGTATGCTGCCACCCTTCCAGGATCATGCTGCCAACCAGAACCTTCCGGGAGTCTCCCGGAAGGTTCAACTTCCACCCGTTCGGGTGGAAATCCCTCGATGATCCGGCTAATTCGAAACTTCCGAGTTATGCATGGGCCTTCGGTCCACCTATAGGTATGAAAATCGCATTGAACTGCAAGCCTTTACGATCGAACTGGCGTGGAACGGCGAAGACCGGGACAACTCTGGATCAGTTGAGGCCGTTTCCGAGTTTGGTCAGGGATGCGTGTTTGAACCAATCTGTGTCGCGCCAACCATCCTGTCGGGAGGTTTGGTAGCACGTGACGGTGTTTGATGTCTCCGAGCGCGATTCCTGCCGCTTCCTCGCCGGGAGGTTGCTATGGCCGACAAGGTTGCAGGAATAGACGTACACAAGAAGGTCCTGATGGTAGTGGTGATTGATGCGCGCTCTGGAGTCGAAGCCGGAGCGGCGGCGGTTCGCCACCATGCCGAGTGAGTTGCGCCGCTTATCGACGTGGCTTAAGGAGCAGGACGTCGAAGAAGCGGTGATGGAATCGACGGCGCAGTATTGGCGATCGGTCTGGTTGGAGTTGGAGCCGTACATGTGCTTGCATCTGGCACAGGCGTTTTCCAATCGTGCTCCGCGCGGGCGCAAGCATGACTTCAAGGACGCCGAGCGGCTGGTACGCCGTCTGATAGCCAAGGAATTGATCCTTAGTTTTGTGCCGGATGGAGAGCAGCGCATCTGGCGCAACCTGACCCGGATGAAGCTGCAACTTGTACGCGACCGGGTACGGCTGCAGAGTCAGCTCGAGTGCCTGCTGGAAGAGATGCGCATCAAGCTGTCGGTCGTCGTCAGCGATCTGCTGGGATCGAGCGGCATTCGCATCCTGCACGCTCTGGCCAATGGCGAGACCGACGCAAAGAACTTGGCGTCGCTGGGAGACGATCGGTTGAGGTGCACAAAAGAGCAACTGATCGAAGCGTTAACAGGAAGCTCGCACCCAATGCACCGGAAAATGCTATCGCTCCAACTGGAGCGACTGCGATTGCTTGATGAGCAAATCATACAACTGAACAATCTGATCGCGCAGGCCATGACGCCGCATCAGGACACCGTGATCCGGCTGGCCGAAATACCCGGCCTAGGCATCGATTCAGCACAGCAGATCATCGCTGAAGTGGGAGTGACGGCCAGCACGTTTCCCTCGGCCGCTGAATTCACTTCCTGGGTTGGAACCTGCCCAGGAAAGGAAGAAAGCGCCGAAGAGAACTCCAGCAGCCGTTCGTCGAAAGGCAACAAATACATGCGCCGTGTCTTAATCAGGCGGCTCATGCTGCTGCCCGGAGCAAAGGCACCCACTTCCAGGCTGTGTTCCGGCGTCTGCTGCCGCGGCTCGGCTACCAATCCGCTGTCTGGGCCATCGCACATCGTCTATGCCGCTTGGTCTGGAAGATTCTTCATGAACGAATCCGCTACATCGAGCAAGGCGTCGAGTCAGAACCAAAGCTTCTCATGTATCGTGCGAAATACCTGGCCAAACAACTTCGCAAGTTCGGCTATAACGTCCAGATCACTCCGGCTAACAGTTCTCCAGCATAGAACTCAACGAAACAGATCCGGAGGAGGTGATTTTCGACGGAGTTGCCCACGACTCGGGAACTTGAGGCAGAAATTCATTCTGGCCCGCGTTTCGCCTGCTCATACTCCAAAGCAGAAGCGATTGGCCACCATGCTGTGAAGAACCCGCTTGCCTCTATCGCTGCCGACCCAAGCACGCTAACGGGCCGCTCCTCACGCCCGAGCAAGTTCCTGAATGCTCGCGCAATAGGATTATGTATGCCAATGTGCGGCCCACTGTATTCCAAGTCCGTGTTGAGGAAAACGATGCAGCGTTGGAATAGCGCAACGTCGTCTTCGGATAGCTCCCGCCGATCTAAATAGTGCGAATGCAGATCGCTGTAGTACACCCAGATTCTTCGGTAAACGACGTTCAATCCGGCGTCAGCTGAGCCTGACGGGAAGGCGTCGTTATAGTCGTCGTTCGTGATCTTCCCGTGAAAGAACTCCGTCAATAACCGCGCACCTTCTCGTCGCGCCCGAGCGTTGATCATGGCATCTCCATTATGCATTTCAGGAGTTCCGGTAGTATTACCGCCGACTCGTCAGTTACAAGTTGAATAACATGCGGGCCCCGCGGTGCCGCAGTTACCAACACGAAGTTCGAGAGTCTCTCCATCCGCGCATTTCGTTTTTGCAGATAATTACCTGGGTATCTGACACAATGATCCCGGGACCGTTCCACATGGCCTCTACGCAAACCAGAAGAGGCGCCATTGAGACGATGATTTCGATGAGCGTTCAGAACACTTCTGGGCCCCCAAAACGGGGGTTATGAACCGTTTGGTTTTATTCGGGTTTATCTATAAGTCATTGAAATAATAATGGCTTACGGAGCAAGAATCTCCAACAAACACGCACCCCCCCCCGGGGGGAGCATGTTTTTGGTCCCCAGAAACGCCGAATGTCATTTGAAATGCCTGTAACGAGGGAATGAGCTAGGCGGGGGCGCGCATCGATTCGAGTGCAGCGGTCAGATCGTCCTCCAGCAAGCGCTGCGTTTCAGCCTCCAGCTTCGCTCCGTCGCGCGTCAGATAGAAGACGTCGATCGCCGTCTCGCCTTCGGTGTCGATCAGGGCCACTTCGATATTGCATTGATGGTTGCTGAGCACGAGGGCAATCTGGCGCAGCAGGCCGGTGCCGTCCTGCGCCACCACCTGCAGCAGCGTGGAATGAGTGGAAGATTCGGAATCGAAGCTGAGCCGCGTGGCGACTTCGACTTTGAAGTTGCCGGTGTGATTGGTGTGGCGGCGCGCCTCGAGTAACTGCTCGACCGGCGTCTTTTGCGCGACCACATCGTGCATGTATTCGATGAAGCGCTCTTTCTCGCTGGGGTTCAGCTCCAGGGTGCGGAAGACGTCGGAGAACTGGAAACTGTCGACGACGACCCCGGCTTCGTTGGAGAAGGCGCCGGCTTTCACGATGTTCATGCCCCAGGCGGCCAGGGCCCCGGCCACGTCGGCAAACAGGCGGCTGCGGTCGCGGGCGATTACGGTCAGGTCGAACAGCTGGCGGGTGGGGCGCAGATCGAGCTGAACGGGGTCGTTGTCGAGGTTGGCAGCGAGTTGGAAGTGGTTGCGGATGTGCTCGGGCAGGCGGGTTTGCAGATAGCGCTGCGGCAGGCCTTCGAGGAACTGGCCCAGGGCCTGGTATTGGCTGGGGGGCACCATCGATCGAAGGCGGTTGAGCAGGGTGGGATCGATGGCCGCGTGATAACGAATCTCGTCCACGCTGCGATCCATGAAGTTGGCCGTGGCCATGTAGAGCTGCCAGAGATTCTCGGCCTTCCATGGCGTCAGCGCTTCGGGGTTGACGGCCTTGATGTCTGCATAGGTCAGCAGGGTGAGCATCTTCAGCAGCGTGGGGCTGCCGATTTTTTCCGCGAATCCGCGCACGTTCTCGAGATCGAAGATGTCGCGGCGCAGCGCGTTCGACATTTCGAGATGCATGCGAATGAGCTTCAATACGGACTCGCGTTCTTCAGCATCGAAGTCGAGGCGGGCCATGAAGCTGTCGGCGAGCTCGACGCTTTGCCCGGTGTGTTCGCCGGTGCGGCGCGCCTTGCCCGTGTCGTGCAGGAGCAGGGCGAGCAGGAAGAGGTCGAGGCGGTCGATTTCCGGCAGCAACTGGGCGAGGCGCTGTTCATAGTCGTGCGTGGGTTGGAGCAAGCCGTGGATATTGTCGATCACCAGGAAGGTGTGCTCGTCCACGGTGTAGCGGTGGTAGCTGTCGCGGATCACAAGCGCGTCGATGCCGTGGAACTCGGGGAGCAGCATTTCGAGTACGCCCAACGCGTGCATGGTGCGCAGGGCGTGCGCCGCATGGGGTCCCAGCAGTACTTCGCGCAGTGCGTTCCAGAGATACGGGCCTTCAGGGATGTGGATGGCCAGTGCGGGCAAGGCATCGGTGATGCGGTCTTCGGCGGCCTGCGAGAGCGTGTAGCCGTGTGTGGCCATCAGGGAGAAGACGCGGAGGATGGCGCTGGTGTCGCTGAACTGGGCGCCGGCGAGGATATCGATGCGGCCCTGGTCGAGAATGAAGTCGGTGCCCGCGATGGGTGTGCGGCGGCGCCGGAACTGGCGGTAGAAGCTGACCGGGGCGGGGAGGTTTTCCATCAGCAGAGCCGCGCGGCGATAGACGACCCGCGCATGGCGGTAATAGGTGCGCATCCAGTAGGCGGGATCAGCGGTTCCGCGGGTTTCGAGGCCGATGGAGCGGGCCGCGGCTTCATCCTGCGATTGCCAATCGAGGGTGTTGTCGTCGCGGCCGTGGCGGAAGTGAAGAAAACATCGCGCCGCGGCGAGAAAGTCGAAAGCCGCTTCGGCGTCGCCGCGGGCGCTCTGGAAAACCCCGCCGCGCTGGCGCGGCCATTCCTTGGTCTCTTTGAGGTGGAAGAGCAGCGCGAACCAGACCGCGAGATGGTAGTCGCGCAGCCCCCCGGGACAGTCTTTGAGATTGGGTTCGAGGTGAAAGATGGTGTTGCTGTACTTGGTATGGCGGGCGCGTGCGATTTCTCCCAGCTTCTGCGTGATCGTGTTCCACTCGCTCAAGACGAGGCCGGGAAGGACGGTTTGGTGCAACTGCTGGTACAGAGGAAACTGGCCGGCCAGAAACCGGCGGTCAAGGGTGGCGAGCGTGAACTCGAGGTTATCAGGGTCGAATCGGCCGGCTTCCTTGATGGTGCGGGAAGCGGGACTGGCCCTCAGCCCGATGTCCCACATGCCCTGGATAATGGCGCGTACTGACTCCCGGGCCTGCTCCTCGGCCTTGTCATCGGCGAAGGCGAAGAGGACATCGACATCGGAAAATGGGAATAGATCCTTGCGTCCATAGCCTCCGAGGGCAACAAGGGAGACATTCAATCCCGGCTGTCCGGCAAAGGCCCGGCGCCACATTTCAATGAGGATACGATCGACCACAGCCGAGCGGCGGCGAATGGCGGCCGTGCCATCGCCGGTGCGCTCATAGGTCTGGCGTACAAGCGCCATTTCCTTGAGATACTGCTCCCGTAGATCGTCAACCGCGATGCCGATTGGATTCATGAGTAGGTATGTAAGGCTTGCCGAAGCAACAAGGATGTCTTACCAGAATAAGCGGAAAACCAGCGGACGGGAATAGGGAACAGGCGCGGAACCGAGAATGACTGCCGTCAAACGGGAAAAACAGATTGTGGCGCAATCAATGGGGGGCGTGACAAGCTGTCATGCCCCTCAGGAAAACGCAAGTCTGGGCCAATTTGTGTGGCGGACCTACAGCGCCGTTTCGCCGCGTTCGTCGTTGCGGATGCGGATGGCTTCATCCACCGGGCTGATGAAAATCTTGCCGTCGCCGATGCGGCCGGTGCGGGCTGCCCCGATGATGGCTTCAATCGCCTTTTCTTTCAGGTGATCGGGAACGACCATTTCAATTTTGACCTTGGGCAGAAGGTCGACGGTGTATTCGCGGCCGCGATAGAACTCGGTGTGACCCTTCTGGCGGCCGTGGCCGCGCGCTTCGAGAATGGTCATTCCTTCGATGCCTGCTTCCAGCAGCGCATCCTTCACCGCGTCGAGCTTGGACGGCTGGAGAACCGCTTCAATCTTGAGCATGAACAATTGCCTCGTTTGACAGCCTATCAGGCGGGGCGACCCTGTGGGCCGTCCCCAGGTCAATCTTTTCCCCTCATCCGGTTCAGGTATTGAAGTCGTAACCTTCTTCGCCATGCTGGGAGAGGTCCAGTCCCACCGATTCGTGTTCCGACGAGACGCGCAGGCCAATCACCTTATCGACGACGAAGAGCAACGCCAGCGTGCCCACGAGGGATAAGCCCCAGGCGATGGCCACACCGGCGGCCTGGTTCCCCAACTGGCCCCAGTGGCCGTCGAGTACGCCGGTGGGGAGCGGCTTGCCGGAAGGATCGTTGCCGAAGGCCGGGTTAATCATGCTGACTGCAAAGATGCCGGTGAGCAGCGCGCCCAGAGTGCCGCCTGCGCCGTGGACGCCGAAGGCATCGAGAGAGTCGTCGTATCCCAGGCGGCTCTTGACTTCGAACACCATGAACGAGCAGAAGATTCCGGCGAGGACACCGATCAGGAGCGCCGACATGGGCTGGACGAATCCCGATGCGGGGGTAATGGCGACCAGCCCGGCGACGGCTCCGGAGATCCCGCCCAGGGCCGTGGGCTTGCCGTTGTGAATCCACTCTGTCACAGTCCAGCCGAGCGCCGCCGCCGCCGCGGCGAAGTGGGTGTTGATGAAGGCGCTGGTGGCCAGAGGGCCGGAGTTCAGGGCGCTACCCGCATTGAAGCCGAACCAACCCACCCAAAGCAGGCATGCGCCGATAAAACTGAGCACCATGGAGTGCGGGGGCATGGCGGTTTTGGGATAACCGAGGCGCTTGCCGAGATAGATCGCGGTCACCAGGGCCGATACACCCGAGGTGACATGGACCACCGTGCCGCCCGCGAAGTCGAGGCTGGGAAAATGACCACCGCTCGCATTGAGAAATCCGCCCGCGCCCCAGACCATGTGCGCCATCGGGCTGTAAACAAACAGGGACCAAAGAGAAAGGAACACCGCCATGGCGCTGAATTTCATGCGTTCGGCGAAGGCTCCCGTAATGAGCGCCGGCGTGATGATGGCAAACATCAGCTGGTAGACCATGTAGGTCTGTTCGGGGACCGTGGGCGCATACTCCGAGGGTCCAAGGCCCACTCCGCGCAGGAACATGTGCTGGAGTCCGCCGATAAATGCATTGCCGTGCCCAAAGGCCAGCGAATAGCCGGCGATAGCCCACAGAATGGTGACCAGGCCCATCATGGCAAAGCTCTGCATCATGGTGCCGAGGATGTTCTTGCGACGCACCAGGCCCCCGTAATACAGCGCCAGGCCCGGACCGGTCATCAGCAGCACCAGCGCCGCAGACATTAGCATCCACGCGTTGTCTCCGGAAGTTTGAGCGTTCCGAACCGCCTGTTGCAGCTCCGCGATCTGCGCCTGCGTTGCGGGCGCGGAACCCGCGACAGCGGCCGTAGTCTGAGCCATGGCCACGGTGGAAGAAATTAGAACAAAGGGCAAGAGCAAGAGGTTAATGCAACGCCACATTCCGGTTCTGCTCCGATAGAAAGTCAACTGCGAAGTTTTTGAAAGACCCGCAGGCACACAGCGGGCGGGAATAAACGACGCTTCCTCTCCATCCGCGCATAGGCCGCTTATGGTCAGGATGCGTTGCCAGGAGGTAATTTTCAGGACGTTCGCGCGGAACGTTCATCGGATGGTGCATGTTCTGGTGAACCCTTTAATCATAGCGCAGCTGAGAGATGGCTCCATGAACCTTACCGGAGCAGAATGGTAGAACCGGGAATGACAGGAATGGCAGGAAAACACGTGGGACAATGAGCAAACCTGGCATCGAATCGCCGAGGCTGAGGTGCCTTCGAATCGCATTGCTGATGTTGCCGGCCTTGGTGAGCGGGGCTGCAACCCCACCCAAAGCTGCCTGCACCCGCGTGGTCTTTCAGGGCGAGGTGAGCGCCGGCGGGTACTGGACTGTTTCGCTGGGGGAGGGATGGGTCTTCCGTGTTTTGCCGGTCCCGCCGCTCCAGGCCGCTTACAGCGGATGGGACCTGGTGGTGGATCGGCAGCCTCCCGCGGGCTTTCCCGATGCCCTGCTGCTTGCGACCCTGCCCTACAACTCCATCAACGAACGGGAAATCGGGACCACTTTCGCGCTTCGCGCCCAGGATGCCATCGGCTGGAATCCCCGCAGTTTCCGCTTCATTGCGAGTGCGGAGGAGTTTCGCGAGGCACGGCAGTTGTTCCCGTCGCTCACGGCCAACCCAAGGCTCCGGTCTACGGCAGGCGGAAGTGGCGATCCTCAAATCGTGGCTCGCCTCCTTGAAATCCAGGAGCATGCAGCCAGGGGTGAGTTCCGCATCGTGGAGGCGCGCATCGTTCCCGGAGTGGCCGATCCGGCGCCTTTTGCCCAGCCATGGTCCATCGCATCATCGCAGACACCCCACACGCTTGAGGAGGCGCCTTTAGGCAGGTCCAGCCCGCTGGGCGAATTGAAATGGATGCGATTCGCGGTGACGCTGTGGCTGCCGGCACCATGGGTCGTCCCGGCTTCGCTTCATGGCCAACGCACGGAGTGTCCGCATTGAGTACGCGGCCCCAGACCATCGCCGTCGCGGATTGCCATGCAGCGCAAACGAACTAACAACCATCCACATTTCTTCATGTGAACCGCTCTTCGCGAGGATCGGCGGGGGCAACTCAAGGCCGACAGGGGTATTATTGGAGCATGGCGGAAGTAGCGGAGCGGGATCGCTATCTTTTCGGAAACCTCGAGAGCAGCGCCAACAACCGCGCGAAAGTGCGGGAAGTGAATTACGGCTTTGAACAACCGGAAGGGGTATTTCTCACTTCTCTTGATTTCGCCGTGAACTGGGTGCGCAAGAGCTCGGTATGGCCGATGACCTTCGGCTTGGCTTGCTGTGCGATCGAAATGATGTCCATGGGGGCTTCGCGCTTTGACATTGCGCGCTTCGGCGCGGAGGTGTTTCGGCCGTCTCCCCGGCAGTCGGACCTGATGGTGATCGCGGGCCGCGTTTCGCAGAAGATGGCTCCCGTTATTCGCAGGCTCTACGATCAGATGCCGGAGCCGAAGTGGGTGATCTCGATGGGGGCATGCGCCACGTCCGGCGGCGTGTTCAATAACTACGCATTGGTCCAGGGAGTGAACCAGATCATTCCGGTCGATGTCTATGTTCCGGGATGTCCACCGCGTCCTGAGCAACTGATGTACGCCATCACACTGCTTCAGGAGAAAATTCAACACGAGCCACGCAGTCTGCTCAAGACCTTGAACGCGAGTTGATGGCGACAGGTACGTAAACTTCCATCCTGGGGAAACAGAAAACAGGGAGCAGGAGCGCGAAGACGGCGCGATCGTCCCGAAATTCCTAGTCTGTCAACCGGGCGTTCGCCTGTTGATTGGTTAGGAAACTGGCGGCATCTTGTTGAAGAAATGTGCTGTCGCGGTTTCTCCATATGGTAGTTTTAGTAGTTGTATATCGCGGTCCGACGAAAGATCATGTGAGCGGAATCAATCGGAATTGCAAATAACGTTCGCATCACACAACACTTTTTTGGCTGTTCAGCTTGAATTGCGGAGGAGAAACGCATGCACTCTCACGTTTTGAGATCATTATGCCGGGTTTTTGCTGTGGCAATGCTGGCTGCGGTGCCGGTTGCCCTGGCTGCCCAGGATGCACCCAAGCCCGCTGCGACGGCTTTTCCGGGAGACTCCCCCTCGCGTTGGGACATTTTTGCCGGTTATAGCTACCTTGCGCCGAAAGGGACCGTCAACGTTCTTCAGCCGGATGGTGTCACCGTTCTGCCGCAAACTTTCAAGTCGATGAACTACGGCATCATCACGAGCGGCGCCTACTACTTCAACAAGTATGTGGGCGGCCAGGTTGAGGTTGCTACGCACGACACCTTCGTCAATAGCCCCTCGAGCAATGGAGCAGCCACAACGGTGGCGGGCGGCATGATCGTGAGATTTCCAGCACCCGACATCACGCCCTTCCTGCATGGCCTTGTGGGCGGAGTGGACCTGGCTGGACCGCAGCACGAGCCGTACAAGTGGGGTGTCGGTCTGACTGCCGGAGGCGGCATGGACTACGAGACGCCCTGGTTCAATCACAAGCTGGCGATCCGGATTTTCCAGGCCGATTACGAGTACATGCACGTGAATTGGGGCCCCGGCGTCTACGGAGGCCGGGCCAATCTGAACGCGGCTCGTTTGAGCGCCGGCGTGGTGTTCCACGTCGGGACCATCCTCCCGCCGCCGCAACTGACGGTGGCCTGCTCTGCCAATCCAAGCGCGGTCTTCCCCGGCGATCCGGTGAACGTGACGGCAACGGTTGGCTCGCAGGATCCCAAGCTGGGCGTGGTTTACAGTATTTCCGGCGACGGGATTACCGGCGGCAACAGCGCCACTGCGACCGTCAACACCGCGTCGCTGTCTCCGGGAGTCCACACCGTCAAGTGCAACGCCAAGGAAGGCAAGCCGGGCAAGGAAGGCTTGAAGCCCTGGCAGGTGGCCACCGAGAGCACCGCGACCTTTACGGTGAAGGAATTCGAGCCGCCGACCATCAGCTGCTCGGTGAACCCGACCACCATCAAGCCGGGTGACAGCGCCACGATCACAGCCACGGCCACCAGCCCGCAGAATCGCCCGCTGACTTACACCTACACCACATCGGCGGGTTCCGTGAACGGCAGCGGCGCTTCGGGAACATTCTCGTCGACCGGCGCTCCGACAGGTCCGGTTTCCATCACCTGCAACGTGGCCGATGACAAGGGACATACTGCGTCGGCGAACACCAGCCTGACGATCCTGGCCCCGCCGCCTCCGCCGCAACCGCATACGCAGGCGCTCTGCTCCATCAACTTCGAAACCGACAAGGCTCGTCCGACTCGCGTGGACAACGAAGCCAAGGCCTGCCTGGACGAAGTGGCTCTTGACCTGCAGCGGCAGTCCGACGCCAAGGCAGTCGTGGTTGGCGCCTCGAATGCCAAGGAGAAGGACAAGATGGCGAAGCAGCAGAAGTACGCGGAGAAGCACAAGAAAGCCAAGGTCGAGGACTTCGCTGCACAGCGTGCCGTCAACACCAAGGACTACCTGGTGAAGGAGAAGGGTATCGACCCATCCCGAATCAGCGTGGCCACCAGCGCAACCGATGCCCAGAAGGTCGAGGATTATCTCGTACCGGCCGGCGCGAACTTCGGCTCCGACGTGCAGGGAACCACGCCTGTCGACGAGTCCGCAGTCCAGCCGCAGGTGCGTAAGCCGCTACCTGAGAGGCACCACCACAAGGCTGCGTCCAAGTAGGCGATCCGGCCGCCGTGCCGCGCTCATGCGCGGCATGGCGGGACACAATAACGAACCTCTGCGTGTCGAGATTCCGATGCGCAGATCGGGCACCACGGTGAGCGTGTATCGTTTCCAATCCTCCTTGTGTTTCTGAGGTTGACCGGCGCGCCGGTCAACCTTTTTCGTTTTCTCCCTGATGTGAAACGTTGTTCATCCCGATGTTGAGGATGTTTTGATTGCCAACAGTTCTTAAGGTCACTCAGCGGTCGGCCTGTGTTGCGCCAGCGGCACTCGTCATCGCGCTCGCCATGTCATACCCTCTCCTGCCGGCCCAGTCACTCTGGAACTCAGTGGGCCCCGATGGGGGCGATGCGCGTTCGCTTGAATCGGTGCCGGACGAGCCCAATCATCTTTTTCTCGGCAGCGCAAACAGCTGGATCTACGAATCGCAGGATGAAGGCATCACGTGGCATCGGCTGGCCAAGCTGGATAGCACCGACGACCTGGTCGTGGACAGCATCGTGGTCGATTCCAAGGATCCATCCCTGGTGTATGCGGCGGCGTGGAAGTTCGATCATCCCGATGGCGGGCTTTGGGTAAGCCATGATGGGGGCAGGACCTGGAAGGCCAATCCCGGGTTGCGCGGCCAATCCATTCGCGCATTCACGCAGGCCCCGTCCGATCCCAGGATGCTGTTTGCGGGAACGCTGCAGGGTGTGTTTCGCTCTACCGATGCCGGCGATTCCTGGCAACAGATCAGTCCCCAGGGCAGCAAGGAAATCCACGAAGTCGAGTCGCTGGCGGTCGATCCCACGGATCCCCACATTGTCTATGCGGGCACGTGGCACCTGCCCTGGAAAACTACCGACGGGGGCAAGAACTGGGAGAATATCAAGCAGGGCGTGATTGACGATTCCGATGTGTTCTCGATCATTGTCGATCCCGAAAAGCCAAATGTGGTGTACGCCAGCGCATGCAGCGGAATCTATAAAAGCTCCAATGGCGGCAGCGTGTTCAAAAAGATCCAGGGGATCCCGGCGACGGCACGCCGCACGCGGGTGCTGCGGCAGGATCCGGTGCACCGCGATACCGTGTACGCCGGAACCACCGAGGGTTTGTACAAGACCACGGATGGCGGGCGAGCCTTTCAGCGCATGACGGGTCCTGACGTCATCGTCAACGATGTTTTCATTGACCCCAAAGACCCCGACCGCGTTCTGCTGGCAACCGACCGCAACGGCGTCCTGACTAGCGAAGACGGCGGGGCGAGCTTCAAAGAGTCGAATCGCGGATTTTCCGCACGCAAAGTGGAAGCTCTCCTTGTCGATCCGGGAAATCCTTCGCAAATGTACGCCGGGGTGGTGAACGACAAGATCTATGGCGGGGTTTTCGTATCCACCGATGGGGGTATGGAGTGGAAACATATCGGCGAGGGCCTGGAGGGAAGGGATGTGTTTGCCCTGGCCCAGTCGCCTGCGGGAACAGTTCTGGCGGGAACCAATAGCGGCATTTTTGCCCTTGATGCCGATTCAAGCACCTGGAAGCCGCGCAACACGATTGCGAACTCGATTCCCAAGCCGGTGCCCGAAGTGGTTCAGGGAAAGCATGTGACCGTGGAGAAGCACGTGAAGGCGCCGGTACGCGAATTGAGCAGCCATGTCTTCGCCTTGGATCTTTCCGGCGATGCTTGGCTGGCGGCTACAGCCGGCGGCCTGTTCACGAGCAAAGACAAGGGAGAAACGTGGCAGGGTGGGCCGGCCGTGGGAGTGGTGGATTATTCGTCGGTTGCGGCCCGGGGGCCGGTGATGGTCGCGGCCCGGCCCAAGGGCGTTGCGCTTTCCAACGATGCCGGGCAAACGTGGTGGCCGATGGGGGTTCCGACTGTCCTGACGCGCATTCATCGGGTGGCCTTCTCCGCCGACGGAGCCATTTGGGTGGGAGCGCGGGAAGGAGTCTACTTTTCCCGCGACAAAGGACTCACGTGGATGTGGGTGCATCGCCTGCCGCTGGCGGGAGTGGACGACCTGTTTTACGACTCCAATCTGAATCGCATCCTGGTCAGTTCGCGGGGCAGCGACCTGGTGTATTCGATCGACGCCAAGTCGCTGGATTGGAAGTGGTTACAGACAGGATTTCCTCTGGCCCTGGTCAGGCCGGCGGGGGACCGGCTGATGGCCGCTACCCTGGACGACGGCGTAGTCGCCGAGCCGCAGGGGGCCAAGGCCGAAGTGGGGCAGAAGTAGCCATCGCACTGGCTCCTGGGGCGCTGCTATGGTCGCGTGGATGCGGAGTTGCCGCTGCCATTCTGGATCCGCCCCTGGATCCGCTCGAGGGCCTTCAGATACCGAGCGGATTTTCTCGGAGCCAGCGAGTCCTCAACGCCCTTGCGGTAGCCGCCCAGAAAGATCGAATACAGGATGGCGAGCGAACAGCCGATGCCCCACATGAATCCGATGCAAAGACCGATGAGCGCTGCCGGACCAAAGGAGTTCATCGAGCCAATCTCTCTTGCATCAGGCTATACCGCTACCGTGAAGCTGTCCTCGGTCCGGGTTACGGCGTGGTAGAGCGTGTCGCGTTCCACGGGGATCGCGCCCGGCTTCGGTGATCAGACGGCATAGCTCTTTGCGGGTCATGCCCTGTGGCGTGGTGGCGCCGGCGTCGTGGTAGATCTTCTCTTCGATCACCGTGCCGTCTAGGTCGTCGGCGCCGAAGCGCAGGGCGATCTGGGCAATCTTGGGCGTAAGCATCTGCCAGTAGGCCTTGATATGGGCGAAGTTGTCGAGCAGCAGGCGGCTGACGGCGATCTGGCGGATGTCGGTCAGGCCGGTGGTCACCGGCAGATGATCGAGCGGCGTGTTCTCAGGATGGAAGGCCAGCGGGATGAAGGTCTGGAAGCCGCCGGTTTCGTCCTGCAGCGCGCGCAGCTTGAGCAGGTGATCGACGCGGTCTTCGTCATTTTCGATGTGGCCGTAGAGCATGGTCGCGTTCGACCGGAAGCCCAGCTTGTGGGCCATGCGCGCGGTGTCCAGCCATTCGTTCGCCGTCGATCTTGTGGTCGCAGATGATCGATCGCACCCGGGCGGCGAAGATCTCGGCGCCGCCGCCGGGCATCGAATCCACGCCCGCATCGCGCAGCTTGATGAGGGTCTGCTCGATGGTCAACTTGGCGCGCCGCGCCAGGAACGCGATCTCCACCATGGTGAAGGCCTTGATGTGCACCTTGGGAAAGCGCTGCTTGAGGCCGCGAACGAGGTCGAGGAAGTATTCGAGGGGAAGGTCGGGGTGCAGTCCGCCGACGATGTGGAACTCGGTGACCGCTTCGGAGTAGCCGGAGGCCGCCGTCTCCCACGCCTCTTCGAGGGCCATGGTGTAGCCGGCTGGATCGCCCTTCTTGCGCCCGAAGGCGCACAGCTTGCAGGCCGCCACGCAGACGTTGGTGGGATTGATGTGGCGGTTGACGTTGAAGTAGGTGGTATCGCCGTGCATCCGCTCGCGGACATGGTTGGCCAGCCAGCCGACCGCCAGCACATCGGGCGAACCGTAGAGAGTCAGCCCGTCAGCGAAGTCGAGCCGCTCCCCGGCCAGCACTTTGGCCGCGATCGGCTCCAGACGCGAATCGTAGGTCCGGAAGGGAATCGGCTTGGGAGTCTGGAGCGTTTCTACCTGCATACTTTGATGATACCGGAAGCGCGGTTTTTGTCCCTCGCCGCCTGAGACAGTACACTTCGAGCGGAGCAATTGAGAGGCGGAGATCCCCGAATGAAGGCGTTAGTCAAGAGTAAAGCGGAGCGCGGGCTTTGGCTGGAAGACATTGCCGAGCCGGCGATCGGGATAAATGATGTGCTGATCCGGGTGCGCTATACGGGCATCTGCGGAACCGATGTGCACATTTATGAATGGGACGAATGGGCGCAGGGAACGATCAAGGTTCCAATGACGATCGGCCACGAATTTGTGGGCGAAATCGTCGCCGTGGGATCGAATGTGAACGACTTCTTCCCCGGCGATATCGTGAGCGGCGAGGGCCACGTGGTTTGCGGGCGGTGCCGCAACTGCCTGGCGGGACGACGGCACCTGTGCGCGCACACCGAGGGAGTGGGCGTGAACCGGCCAGGAGCGTTCGCGGAGTTGATCGCGCTGCCCATGACCAACATCTGGCGGCACAATCCCAACGTCAACCAGGAAGTCGCGGCCATCTTCGATCCCTTCGGTAACGCCGTTCATACCGCGCTTTCGTTCCCGGTGCTGGGCGAAGATGTGCTGATCACGGGGGCTGGCCCGATCGGCGTGATGGCGATTCCAGTGGTGAAGCATGCTGGCGCGCGGTATGTCGTAGCGACTGACCTGAACCCGTTCCGGCTGGAGATGGCCCGAAGGATGGGGGCAACGCTGGCCGTCAATCCAACCGAGACTTCGCTGGCCGATGTTCAGAAACAGCTCGGCATGACGGAAGGCTTCGACGTGGGCTTGGAGATGTCAGGGAGCCCTCAGGCCTTAAGCGACATGATCGCCAATATGAGCCATGGCGGCAAGATCGCCATCCTCGGCATTCCGTCCAAAAAGACGCCTATGGACTGGAAGCCGGTGATCTTCAATATGCTCACCCTCAAGGGTATCTATGGGCGCGAAATGTACGAGACGTGGTACAAGATGTCGGTGCTGCTGGAGTCGGGAGTGGATATCTCGCCTGTGATTACGCATCGTTTCAGTTATGCGGATTTTCAGAAGGGATTCGATGCCATGATCTCTGGGAACACCGGCAAGGTGGTGCTCGACTGGACCTCTCTCAAATAATCACTGCCGGACCACGGTGCCGTTCTTCATCACGAAGGTTACGTGTTCAACGGCTGAGATATTGTCGAGCGGGTCGCCCTGCACCGCGATGATGTCGGCGTAAATAGCCTGGCTTGAGTTGGCCGATCTGGCCTTCCCAGCCCAGCAGCTTTGCGCCATTGATCATGTCCGCCTGCAGGACAGCGAGCGGCTTCATGCCGTACTGCACCATCAATTCAAGTTCGCGGGCCTGCGTGCCGTGGGGGAAGGGGCCGACGTCCGAACCAACTGCGAATTGAACGCCCGGCGGCCACCTGCTTTTTGAATTCGCTGATTTTGTAGTCGAGCAGAGCCGCTTGGCCAGCGGCCTGGTCCTGCGATTCACGGTGCTTCGAGAAGTACTCGGAGATGGCAAAGGTGGGAACCGCGAAGATGCCTTTCTCCCGCATCAGCCGGATAGTTTCGTCGCTCAGTTGCGTGGCGTGGTCGATAGAGGCTACTCCCGCCTGGGCTGCATAGAGCGTGCCGGGCTCGCCCACCGCATGAACGGCGACTACCGCGCCCAGCCGGTGCGCCTCGGTGACCGCGGCGGTGAGTTGCTCGGCGGTGTACTGGTAGGGCGTGCGCAGTTGGGCCCCCGCCTTTGGATCCTGGATCATTTTGTCCGGTCCGGTCTCGTAAATCTTGGCGAAGTCCGAACCTTGTTTGTGCTGCTCCCGCATTACTTCGACGATCTGTTCCGAGGAGTTGGCGTAATCGGCATTTGACAGCACGTGCTGTGTGGGGTTGTAGCGGTTGGCGTCTTCGTGCCCGCCGAGGATGTCGATGGCATTGCCGCAGACGCGCAGGCGGGGGCCGGGGATCAGGCCCTGGTTGATGGCATCGCGGATCGATGTATCCGCGGAGCCTGCGCCCTCCGTGCCCATATCGCGCTCCGCGGTAAAGCCAGCCAGGAGATCAGCCTTGGCGGCCTGCTCGGCAATGATTACGCGCCACGGAACGGATTCCTCGACGGTCTGCAGGTCTTCGGCCCCGGGATGGAGAAAGAGATGGATGTGGGCGTCGATCATGCCGGGCATCAGCGTGACGTCGCCGAGATCGAGCACGCGGGCGCCCGCCGGATGCTGCACTGATTTACCTGCTTCGCGAATGCGTTCCCCTTCGATCAGGATTTCTCCAGGCTGGAGCATGTCGCCGGTATCCACCTGCAGCAGGCGAGCTGCGTGGAGCACAATGGGGACGGGCGCGGACGGAGGTTGCGCGACGGCGATAGAGGCGGTGATCGCGAGCAGGGAAGACAGCAATCTGCGCCGATAGGGTCGAAAGAATCCGGGCATGGGTACGACTATAGCAAGTGCCTTCCGGATACTGGAATCGCGTTATCAGGGAAGCTGAAAAGAACATTGAGCCGCGATGCAATGCTTCGAAGCTTGCCCTCTCTGGTCCACAACTGTGTACCGGGATTGATGAGTACAGCGGCAAGCAGGTGCGCGTCGATCAAGCCAATACCCTGGTTATAGAGTGAGTGAGCCTCGATCATTTGCCGGACTTCATCCTGTTGCGCACTCCGAATACGGGGCAGATTGTCGAGAAACAACAGGATCTTGCTTCGACCCGGCAGCGGGCCGAGGGCCAGTTCTCCAACAACAAACGGGTGCATCGCAATCTCATCATTACTCAGTTGGTTCTGCATTTCCTTGTCAGCGGAGCGAAAATGATCGATCCAGACACTGGTATCAGCGAGGATCATCTTCATTCACCTTCCGGCGCGGAATGGCGGGGAAGTCCGGTGCGATACCACCTAATGCTGCCAATCTCCGAGCGCTCTCCCGCTCTACTAACGCCTTCAAACCGGCCCGAACTAAGGCGGTCTTTTCCATCACACCGGTCAGTTCTTGCGCGTTGCGGATCAGATCGTCGTCAAGCGCCAAAGTAGTTCTCACGGTGCACCTCTATGCTCAATAATAGCATCAAATGATGACCATTTTATATGGATTAATGATTGGTCGCAATCAATTCAAGCCAGTCGTCGTATCATCCGTTTTCCCCGCGCATTAGAATCTTTGCAACGTGTTCGCGCGCGACTTTCCCCATAAACACTGAGGTGGACGGACATGGAACGGCGTAATTTCGTAAAGCAGGCGGCCGCGGTGGCGGCAATGACTGGTCTTGACAGCACGATAGCCCGCAGAGCGCTGGCCAATTCCGCTCTGACGGGTGCCGCGGCCGAGGTTCCGGCGGCGCTGGTGCGGTCGGTCGAGGGGATCGGGCGGCGCAAGCTTGGTCGGGCCGACGCTGAAGTCTCCATCATCGGGGTCGGCGGGTATCACCTCGGCCTGGGCGGTGTTACCGAGCAGGATGCGATTCAGATTGTGCGCGCCGCTCTCGATCGCGGCATCAACTTCCTCGATAACTGCTGGGACTATAATGGAGGCGTCAGCGAGGAGCGGATGGGCAAAGCGCTTGAGGGAGGTTATCGGCAAAAGGCATTTCTGATGAGCAAGATCGACGGCCGCACCGGGCCGGCAGCCCGGCAGCAACTGGAAGAATCGTTGCGGCGCCTGAAGACCGATCACCTCGACCTGATCCAGATCCACGAAGTGATTCGAATGACCGACCCCGAGCAGGCGTTTCAGCCCGGCAACGTGATGGATGTGCTGCAGGAGGCGCGCAAGGAGGGCAAAGTCCGCTTCATCGGCTTCACGGGCCACAAGAGCCCCGATATTCATCTGCACATGATCGCAACCGCGGACAAGAACCATTTCACTTTCGATTCGGTGCAGATGCCGGTCAATGCGCTCGACGAGCACTTCAACAGCTTTGCTCAGAGCGTGATCCCGGAGGCGCGGAAGCGCGGTATGGCAATCGTCGGCATGAAACCGCTGAGCAATGGCGCCATTCTCAAGACCAATACGGTGACAGCGCCGGAGGCCTTGCATTATGCCATGAGCGTTCCAGTGACCGTGACCATCACCGGTTGCCAATCGATGGCGAACCTTGAACAGGCTCTCGGGGTTGCCCGGAACTTCGAGCCGCTGAGTGTACAACAAAAGCTCGCGATCCTCGAGAAGACCGCTCCGGTCTCCGAAGCCGGCAAGTTCGAAGCTTACAAGTCGTCGCACATTTACGACGGGACATACAACAACCCGCAGTGGCTTGGTTAAGCTGCTATCGATCAATCCAGCAGATCGGGCTGCTCGCGCACAATCATGTCCCAGAGCGGCTGATATTGAAACCATCCCACACGCGGATTGCCGACTTGCTTTTGCGCCGTCACCGCGCTCTTGTGGGAAATAGGCCGCGGCGTGCCGGCCGCTTCGGCCATCAACTGGGCGTGGCAGCTGCGATCCATGGTGATGAAGAACCAGGCCGCCTCATCAACAGTGCGTCCGACGGTGAGGATGCCGTGATTCTGGAGGATGATGGCCTTGCGATGCCCAAGCGCCTGCGCGATGCGATCGCCCTCCGACAAGTCGTAGACCACGCCGGTGTAGTCGTCGAACAAGCTGTGGTCTTCATAGAATGCACACGCGTCCTGGGTGAGGGGATCGAGCAGGCGGCCGAGGGTGGACCACGTCTTGCCGTACAACGAGTGTGCATGCGCAGCCGCGACAACATCCGGACGGGCCATATGCAGCCGCGAGTGGATCGCAAACGCCGCGTCGTTGACAGGCCGGTTTCCTTCCACGACATTCCCGTGCTCATTCACCAGGACCAAGTCTGAAACACGGATCTGTCCGAAGTGCATGCCGAAGGGATTCACCCAGAAATGATCGTGGAGTTCCGGATCGCGCGCGGTGATGTGTCCGGCAACTCCTTCGCTGAAGCCGAACTTTGCAAACAGCCGGAATGCAGAGGCGAGGCGCTGTTTGCGGTGCAGGCGTTCTTCGGCGGCTGTGGCGAACGTGGGCGGGTCGGGAGTGCCGGTGCTGACGATTTTGACTTCGGGGGCAAAAGCTTTTGGCGTCATAAGAACCTCGATTGTGTTGTTCAAATCGGCTGGACCAGCGGCGGCTCGGGTTCACGATCCGGATTGCAGGGAAGATCGATAACAAATGAGGCGCCGGGCGTTGATCCGTTGCCATCGGGCGAATTGACGGTTATGGTTCCGCCGTGCCTCTCGATGATCTCTTTCGTGACCCACAGACCGAGGCCGGTCCCGATTTCCTTCTTGGTGGTGAAAAACGGCTCGAAGATTCGGGCGCGATGCTCCGGAGCAACGCCCGGGCCGTCGTCTTCGATCACGAGTTGAATTCTGCCGCCGTTATCGTTCTCCACGACTTGCGTCCGCAAGCGGATTGTTCCATAGGGAGACACGGCATCGACGGCATTTGAAACCAGGTTGGAGATGACTTGTTTCAATTCCCCAGGAACGCCCAGGATGGGCGGACATTGGCCGAAGTCCTGTTCAACGCGAATGTTCTTGGAACTCAATTTGTTGGAATAGAGCCGGAGAACGGATTCGATGAGGGGCGGAAGCTCGACCTGCCGCGCCTCGTTCGACTCGCGGTAGAATCCGAGTGTCTGGCGCGTAATGTGCGCGACGCGCTCCAACTCCTGTTCCGCAATGCTCAGGCTCTTGACGATCTCGGGAGATGCTCCGGAACTTGCTTTGGCGAGGTAGATGAGATTGCCCACCGCTTCGAGAGGGTTATTGATCTCATGCGCCACGGTCGCCGAAAGACGCGCGGCAGCGGCCAGCTTTTCACTCTTGCGCAGCAGGTCTTGCGTTTTCCGTTCGTTTGTAACATCGCGAAAGACCAGGACCACACCGATCAGCTTTCCCTTGTCGTCGCGGATCGGCGCGGCGCTGTCTTCGATCGGTATGAGATGGCCATCGGCGTGTCTAAGCACCGTGTGGTTGGCCAGGCCGACGACTCTGCCTTCCTGCATCACTTTTTTCACCGGATCCTCCGATACTGCTCCGGTGAATTCATTGAAAATGGCAAGGATATCCGAGGTGTCTCGGCCTTTGGCGCGGGCGAAACTGGTTCCGATCAGTGACTCCGCAACTGGATTCATAAACGCGATTCTGCCGGATTCGTCGGTCACGATTACGGCATCGCCGATACTGGTCAGAGTGACGCGGAACCATTCCTCGCGCTCGTGGATCTCGCGGGCATGTTTCTCCCGGAGGGACATTTCCCTCAGGATGTGATAAGCGAGCAGAGCCAGGCCGATTGTGGCCAGCAGGCTCGCCAGGTAGATACTGGCGATCGTGCTGCGCACAGTTTTCTGGTACTCGGCGACCCTGGCAGATTCAAGTGACGCCTCAGTCCTTTCGACCTGGTCAATGATCTGGCGGAAATGTTCCATGGTCAGTAGGCCGAAATCCGAAAGGACCAATCCGCGAGCAAGGTCAGGCTTGCCCGCCCGATACAGGTCGATGGTTTGTTGCAGCTCGCTCATCTTGACTTGTTCCAGGGCTCGCAAGTCGACGATCGAAGATTGCTCCCGCGGTCTGGAATCGGTGAGCCGCATCAATTCATTGAATTGGGAATCAATCTGTTGGCGGGCCTGATTATACGGCGCCAGGTACCGCGGATCGCCGGTGTACAAAAATCCGCGCTGGCCGGTCTCGGCGTCTTTCAGGAGCGATTCGGTCTTTTCGAGCTCGAGCAGGAAGCGGCGGGAATCGGCCAGCCGGTTCTGGCTCTCGATTTGCGCTCCGACCTGTCGGCGCGTAAAAAAGCCATTGCCGATCAACACGATCAGCAACGCGGCAAATCCGGCGATGATGCTGAAGCGCTTGAAACGGTTCTGCATGGAATGCCGTGCCGGTGATATACCTTTCCGGGTAACTCTGGCTCCGGAACGAATCGCGGAATCGTGCGCTCCGAGACTGAGGCTTCCCCGAGCCGGAAGCCTTGCCAACAACGAGATTATAGCCTGACCATCAATGGCGACGTCGATAAGTCCGCCACGCGACAGGGCCGAATTTTCGCCGCGCCGCTGCCCGTTCCAGACGAGGGACCGATCAGTATGCCCCAATCCCCGTGATGTGCTGGCCGAGGATCAGAGCGTGGATGTCGTGGGTGCCTTCGTAGGTCTTCACCGATTCGAGGTTCATCATATGGCGCATGATGGGGTAGTCCTCGGTGATGCCATTGGCGCCGAGAATGTCGCGAGCCATGCGCGCGGTTTCGAGAGCCATCCAGACATTGTTGCGCTTGGCCATGGAAATGTGTTCGTGGCCGACTTTGCCGGCGTCCTTCAAGCGGCCCACATGGAGCGAGAGCAGTTGGGCCTTGGAGATCTCGCTGATCATCCAAACCAGTTTTTCCTGGATGAGCTGATGGCTGGCGATGGGCTGATTGTGAAATTGTTTCCTGGTTTTTGCATACTGAAGCGCCGTGTCGTAGCAGGACATGGCCGCGCCGATGGCGCCCCAACTGATGCCGTAACGCGCCTGGTTGAGGCACATCAACGGGCTCTTGAGGCCGCCGGAGCCGGGCAAAAGATTGGTTGCCGGGACGTGTACATCCTGGAGCGAAAGGCCGCTGGTGATGGAGGCGCGCAGCGACCACTTGCCGTGGACCTCAAAGGCGCGAAAACCGGGGCGATCGGTTTCGACAAGGAAGCCGCGTACGCGTCCCTCTTCGTCGTCAACCCTTGCCCAGATTACGGCGACATCGGCGATGTTGCCGGAGGTGATCCACATCTTTTCGCCGTTGAGGTTGTATTCGTCGCCGGATTTGCGGGCAGTGGTGGTCATTCCCCCCGGGTTGGACCCAAAGCCCGGTTCGGTCAGTCCGAAGCAGCCCAGCTTTTCGCCCGTGGCGAGCGCAGGCAGCCAGGTGTTCTTCTGCTCGTCAGAGCCGAAGGTGTAGATCGGATACATGACCAGCGCGGACTGCACGCTGACGAAGCTGCGAAACCCTGAATCGCCGCGCTCGAGTTCCTGCATCACCAGGCCGTATTCAACATTGGACATGCCGGCGCAGCCGTAGCCCTCGAGGTTGGCTCCGAAGAAACCGAGCTCGCCCATCACAGGAATGAGTTCACGCGGAAAGCGCTCCGTGCGGAAGCATTCCTCGATGATGGGGATCAGGTTGTCCTCGACGAAATCGCGCGCAGTGCGGCGGACGAGCAGCTCGTCTTCGCTGAAGTAGGAATCAAGATGGAGAAAGTCAACGCCCTGGAATTTGAAGCCCACAGTACACCGTCCGTTCTGGGGAATGCTGAAAAAGAAAGGCTAGCAGATGGCGGGCGAGTGAAGAAAGGACGGGCATTACGACAAAGCCAGGGAAATAGACAAGCCTTGACACTGCACGACAGGGTCCTGTACACGTTGCACCTCACCCCAAGGAGGGAAAATTCATGCGCATGTTGCTACGTGTGTCGATACCAGTCGAAGAAGGGAACGCCGCAATGAAGGCCGGCACCTTCGGCCCTACGGTGGAGCGGATTCTTGCGGATCTCAAGCCGGAGGCGGCCTATTTCCTTGCCGATGACAACGGCAACCGTTCAGGGTCAATCGTGTTCGACATGCAGGACACATCGCAGATACCAGCGGTCGCCGAGCCGTGGTTCTTCGCGTTCAATGCAAAGGTTTCCATCCGCCCGGTCATGACTCCGCAGGATCTTGGCGCGGCGATGCCTTCGATTACAAAGGCTATTGAGCAATACGGGAAGTAGGCATCTCCATGAAGCTTTAATAGAACGAAAGCTCCTGCATTGGATAGCGGGCGCGGTCCCGCGTCCACAACGCAGCGCCGTGACGGCTGGCTGCCGCCGCGATGAGCGCGTCGGCGATCTTCAGGCCGTGGCTTCTTGCGAACTTGCGCAGATATTCGCCGGCGAGCTTGCCGGTTTCACAGTCGATGGAGGCGCAAAGCAGAGGATGGAAGAGTTGCATGATCTGAACGTGCTCGTGAGCCCTCGCGGCGGACCAGATTTCCGCGACTGACACAGGTGAAACAATCAGAGCCCCTTCGGCTTCAGCGAGCGAACGCCACGTTGACAGAATGGCCTGATCCTGCCCCCGAAGGACATCGATCAGAATGTCGGAATCGATAAAGACGGTCATGCGGAGAGGGGCCCTTGGGGTCGGTCATCTTCGCGGAGGTTCCGCAGAAAAGCTTGAGTATCGACGAGGTCGGAGCGTTCCGCCCATAGGCCGATGGCGGCTTCCAAGTCGGATAGCCGCTGTCGCGCGTCGTCTTGGACGAGGTCCCGCACGGCCCGGGTCTCGATGTCCAACAGCGCCAGATCCAGGAGGGAACGATCCGGGAGCGCAAGATCCCCGTGGCGCTCGCGATCCAGAAGCGCCGGTACAAGGTCCAGGCTGGCCCGATTCATGCTCAATACCATACATCGGAACAGGTGTGAACCGCAGTGACTACTCGAGAAATTCGCGCACAAAGGTATCCTGGCTGTGCACCAGGTCATGGAGCGATCCGTCGAAGATCAGCTTGCCCTCATTCAGCATCAGGAAGGTCGTGTTGGGATCGGTTTTGCCGTCGGCAAGCGGGACCATTCCATCGCTTCCAGTGTCGAACCGGTGACTGCACATCGTGAACGCGTCCTGCAACCGATGTGTAACCAGCACGGAGGGGGTTTTGTAGACGTCGCGCTGCTTCACGATCAGTTCAATGATGTTGGTGGAGGTGATGGGGTCAAGTCCGCCGGTGGGGGAATCGTAAAGGATCAACTCTGGCCGGCGGATGAGAGCTCGCGCGATGGCTACCCGGCGGCGCATGCCCCCGGACAGTGCGCCGGGAAAGAGATCGAAGGTTTCTTCCAGTCCCACGAAGCGCAGAGCTTCGCGCACCCGCTGATCGATCTCCTCATCGGGTACGCGCTCCTGGATCAGCTGGTACGCGACATTGTCCCGCACGGAAAGAGAGTCGAACAGCGCTCCCTCCTGGAAGACCATCCCCGTACGCGTGCGCAGCGGAAACAGTTTCGTCTCCGGCAGGTTAGCGATGTTTTCCCCGAAAAGCTCGATGCTTCCCTGGTCGGGGCAGTCGAGCCCGTTTGACAGTTTGAGCAGTACGCTCTTGCCGACGCCGGCGGGTCCAAGCAGGATGCGGGTCTCGTGGGGGCCGACCGAGAAGGAAATGTCCTCGAGCACCGGCGGCCCATCGAAAGAAATGCTGACATTGCGAAAGACGAGCACGGGGCCCGCGTCCGAAGCCGGAGACGGTGCGAGCGATGCGGATGTAGAGATCACACTCATCGGTTGAGCAGGGCGATCATCACCTGGCTGACGAGGAGGTCAACAAAGATGATGAGCACCGAAGCGGAAACCACAGCTTGAATGGTTGAGCGTCCAACTCCCTGCGTGCCTCCCGAGGTTCGAAGACCGTAGAAGCAGCCAATGGTGGCGATGATGAAGCCCGAAAAGAGAGGCTTGATCAGACCCTGCATGACGTCCCGGGCATGCAAAGACTCATAAGCCTGGGAGAAGTACTGGGTGCCGTTCTGGCCATTCATGAAGATGGTAACGCCGGCCCCGCCCAGGATGCCGAAAAAGTCGGAGATGATGGTTAGGAAGAACAGCATGGTAACAGTGGCCACCAGCCGCGGGGTGACCAGCTTCCGCATGGGATCCACGCCCAGGGCGCGCATGGCATCGATCTGCTCGGTTACGACCATGGAGCCGAGTTCGCTGGCCATCGACGAGGCGTTGCGGCCCGAGACCATGATTCCGGTGAGCACCGGACCCAACTCGCGGATCATGCTCAGGCTGACGAAGCGGCCGGTCACTGCGGTGGCTCCGAACGCGGCCAGCGTCGCAGCCGATTGCACAGCAAGCACGGCGCCTGTAAAGAACCCTGCGAGCAGGACGATCGCGGTCGACCCCACTCCGATGATTTCGGCCTGCAGGAGGAAATCGACCCAGTAAATGGGCCGGCTGAAAAGATTGATGACCGCGCGATAGGCGAACAGGGAATATTCCTGAACGGTCAGCACGGTTTGTTTGGCGGTTCTATCGATCGTCTCAAACGCCATCGGATGCTGGCCTATCGCAATTCCAGAGCTCATGTCCTTCGGATCGAGTGCTCTCAAGTCGCCGCGACGATGAGGGAGCGGCGACCTGGCATGAAACCGATATTGTCATGATGACTCTGGAATTGGCGTAATCCTCTCGAATCACAGCGGAGCTTCTTCTCTCGACAGGATAGCGCATGGGCTCGTGGCGTATTCTGATGGGGTGGGTACCAGGCTCCGAAATCAACCCGATTGAGGGAAAAATTACCGCGCGTTCGGACAGGAATTTCACGGTGCTGGGCGGCCCGGCACGGCCTTCAGGTGCATATTCAGCATCTTACTAACTGGCCATCCATGTGCTACTCGAATTAGCGCGTCGGAGTGTGTCCAACTGCGGAACGGAGATGAGATGCGTTCTTTTCGCATACGGCTGATGCTGACGCTGATCGCTGGGATCACCATCGTCTCCCTGGCATTCACCTACTTCGAAGTCCTGGCGCACAAGCATGTGCTCCGGGTAGAGCTGGCGCGGCGGACGATTTGGATCGCCAACACCCTTCAGCCGGGGATAGAACAGGCGCTGGCCGCCGGCAAGAGGCCGGACATCGCTTTGCAGGCTGGCCTGTTGCGCAAGCAAGGCGAGGCTTTGGGCCTGGCGGTCTTTGATGCCCAGGGTGGCCTGGTCGCCGCCGACGGACCATCGGATATTCTCCGAGCGCTTCCTCCCGGTCCTGTAAAACAAGCGATCAAAAAGGGCGAAGACTCGGGCGCATTTGGGCACACCGGTGACATTCAATTTCTGGATCAGGCGATTCCTCTCCATGTGAACGGACAGCCGGCCGGCGCCCTGGTGGTGCTCGAGGATGCCCGCTCGATCGGCTCCGAGGCTGCCACGGTCTGGCTGCAGAGCTTCTGGCGGATTCTGGCGCTCGTCGTCCTGATCGTGGGCGTGACATTCCTGATGGTGCGCTGGTTCCTGATGCGGC
This sequence comes from uncultured Acidobacteriota bacterium, assembly GCA_963798315.1. Taxonomy (GTDB): domain Bacteria; phylum Acidobacteriota; class Terriglobia; order Terriglobales; family Acidobacteriaceae; genus Telmatobacter. Next base: position 270,447 of record CAWCTA010000011.1, read on the forward strand.
CCATCACCCGGTTAGCCGAGCGTCTGCGCCGCTTGCGCATGGGCCACGATGACGATGAGGCGGGAGTGAACCCGGCGGACTTGAGCCTCTTCTCCCCGTTGGCGCGCGAAGTCGCGACGATCACCGAGAGCCTGATTGAAGCACGCGCCGCGGCCGCAACCGAGGCCCGTCTCCGGGAGGCGGGAGAGAACCTGTGGACCGCCGAGCGGCTGGCTGTCCATGTGCGCGAAAAGCTGGGCTCGAGCCGCATTTTCGTCGTTTCAAATCGCGAGCCGTACGTGCATCTGAAAAAAGGCCGTGAGACGGTTTGCGTCACCCCGCCCAGCGGGCTGGTGACGGCGATCGAACCGATGCTCCTGGCCTGCGACGGGGTGTGGGTGGCGCACGGCAGCGGCAGCGAGGACGCCTTGATGGTGGACGAGTTTGACCGCCTCAAGGTGCCGCCCCAAGACCCGCGCTATACCCTGCGCCGGGTTTGGCTCACTCCCGAGGAGGAGAAGAGCTACTACGACGGGTTCGCCAACGAAGGCCTTTGGCCGCTATGCCATATCGCCCACACGCGGCCGATCTTTCGGGCTTCCGATTGGGAAGCGTACCAGCTGGTCAACCGGAAATTTGCCGACGCGCTGTTGCACGAGATGGAAGGCAATGCCAATCCGATCGTGTTTGTGCAGGATTACCATTTTGCCTTGCTGCCCCGGATGGTGAAGGAGGCGCGTCCCGATGCCCGGGTGGCGATCTTCTGGCACATTCCCTGGCCAAACCCCGAGGCCTTCGGGATCTGTCCCTGGCAGGGGGAGTTGCTCGAAGGCCTGTTGGGGGCCGACCTGATCGGGTTTCACATTCCGCTCCATTGCAACAATTTTCTCGACACCGTGGACCGGGTGCTCGAATCGAGAACCGATCGCGAGCACATGTCCGTGCGCCGCCACGGTCACAGCACAACCATTCGCCCCTACCCGGTGAGCGTGGCCATCGACAGCGTGGCCTCGGACCGTCCCGTGTGGGGAGTCAACCGTAACGACATGCTGAAGGAATTCGGGGTGCGCGCCCAGAGCCTGATCCTGGGTGTCGATCGCCTCGATTACACCAAGGGAATAGTCGAACGGCTCGTAGCTTTCGAACGGCTGCTGGAGGAACGCAGTTGGCACATCGGGCACGTCACCATGGTGCAGATTGCCGCGCCGAGCCGGACGCGCATCCCAAGCTATATAGATCTCAGCCGCAAGGTGGCTGAGATCGCTGAACGCATCAACACGCGTTACCAGGCGCCCAACTGGCGTCCAGTGGTGCTCATCGAACGCCAGTGCAGCCATGAAGAAGTAACGCAGTGGTATCGCGCGGCCGACATTTGCCTGGTGACGTCTTTGCATGACGGCATGAACCTTGTGGCCAAGGAATATCTTGCCGCACGTGTCGACGAAGAAGGCGTGCTGATCTTGAGTAAATTCACCGGAGCGGCTGTCGAACTGCGCGATGCCCTGATTGTGAATCCGTACGACACCGATGGCGTGGCCGAGGCCATCAACCGCGCCCTGGAAATGGGCTACGGAGAACGGCGCATGCGAATGCAGCGGATGCGAAGGCAGGTAATGGAGCACAACGTGTACCGTTGGGCGGCCAGCGTGCTCGGAGACCTGCGCGAATTGCGCCTCGAAAACACTGATATGACAAACGTGATCCGCGCGGAACCGGTTTTAGTTCCGAGGGCGGAGGAGGCCCACCGAAAACGGGCATGAAGGCGAGAAGAATGTGACCGACGAGACGATCAAGAAGCTCGACGATTTCTTTAGCTCCTTTCCCCATGGGCATACGCCGCTTCTATTGCTGGATTACGACGGCACCTTGGCGCCGTTTCGCGTGGATCGGTTCAAGGCTAGGCCCTGGACGGGAGTTCGCGAAGCAGTGGGCCGCATTCAGCGCCAGGGTCGGACTCGGATCGCGGTAATTACCGGCCGCCCGGCGAAAGAAATTGGTCCTTTGCTGCGCGGCAATCCCCCGGTGGTGGATTCGCCGGTGGAGGTGTGGGGCCTGCACGGCGCGGAACGGATGCACGCCGACGGGCGGCGGGAACTCGAAGAAGCCCCCTCCGAGACCCAGCGCCGTCTCAACGAACTGCGCGAACATCTGCGCCACAACAACCTCGGTGGACAATTCGAGGACAAGCCCAACGCCGCTGTGATGCACTGGCGCGGGGCCTCGCCGCGGACCGCCAAATTCATCGAGGTGCGGACGCGCGAGCTCTTCGAGCCCTTGTCGCGACTTGAAGGGCTGGCTCTGCTTGAGTTCGAAGGCGGGTTGGAACTGCGCGTGGGCCGGGATAAAGGCGGAGCCGTCAGCACACTGGTCGCGGAAGCCGCACCGGGTACCCCGGTTGCCTTTCTGGGTGACGACCTGACCGATGAAGCCGGATTTCGTGCCGTCAACCAGGCGCAGGGGCCGCACCTGAGCGTGCTTATGCGCCCTGAACTCCGCGAGACTGCAGCCGACCTTTGGATGCGCCCGCCATCGGAACTACGTGCATTCCTGAAAAAGTGGTACCGGGCGCTGGAGTAGGCGCCGGTTCATCCTGCGGGCCGACGTTCTGGGCCTCGTGAAAGCCCCCGAAGGCCGCTGAACACCGCGGCTCTGTTCACGCGCAAACGAGGCAGATGGCGAACGCCCGGTGTGGTGGAAGCCCATCCTGTCTCTATTGAGTCTGACACTGGCTGGGTTATGCTTGCGTTGATTCGGTTTGGTTCGAGTTGGGGAACTTAGGCCTGGCTAGAGGCGATTGTGAGGTTCCAACATGGCGAATGCACCGCTCTGCTTCATCCTTATGCCGTTCGGCATCAAGGCCAACGCCGATGGATCGATGATCAATTTCGACCGCGTTTACCAGGACCTCATCGCACCTGCGGTGCGGGACGCTCAACTCGAACCCATTCGCGCGGACCATGAGGTCACGGGCGGCATTATCCACAAGCCTATGTTCGAGCGCCTGATCCTGTGTCCGTTTGCCGTTGCCGATCTCACCACGGCCAATGCCAACGTCTATTACGAACTGGGTGTCCGCCACGCCTTCAAACCGTTCAGCACCATCCAGATCATCGCCGAGGGCAGCCGCCTTCCTTTCGACGTGCAGATGTTGCGGACCATTCCCTATGCCCTGGGAGCCGACGGCATTCCCGATCCAGCGAAGTCTGGTGCGACCAGTGCAGCCATAGCCAAATTTCTCAATGAGGCCCGCAATGGCGCGAAAGATAGTCCGATTTTTCAGCTGATCGAGGGCTTGGCCGAGACCAATATCGATCATCTGAAGACAGATGTGTTTCGCGAATTGGTGGACTACTCAGAGCGAGTCAAAACGGAACTGGCTGAAGCCCGCCGCTCGCCTCGGAACGCCGACGCGGTACGGGGTGTCGAAATGGGACTGGGCGCAATCGCTGATCTCGACACCGGCGTTGCAATTGACCTGATGTTGTCGTATCGAGCCGTTTCGGCGTGGGAAGACATGGTCAGGCTAATCGAGCGGTTCTCGGGCCCACTGGTCCAGACCGTGATGGTTCGGGAGCAACTCGGATTCGCTTTGAACCGGCTCAAGCGGCGCGGCGAAGCGGAACAGGTACTCTTGAAGCTCATCGAACAGCGCGGCCCCAGTAGCGAGACCTGCGGAATTCTGGGACGCGTATACAAAGACCAGTGGGAGGATGCCACTAAGGCCGGTAGCGCCTTTCTGGCTAAGGGCTACCTCGATAAAGCAATGAAGATGTACCTGCAGGGCTTTGAGGCCGACTGGCGCGATGCCTATCCTGGAATCAACGCCGTGACATTGATGGAACTGCGCAATCCGCCGGATGACCGCCGCAAAGAACTGATTCCGGTGGTGCGTTACGCGGTGCAACGCAGAATCGCGAGGGGCAAGCCCGACTACTGGGACTACGCGACCCTGCTGGAGTTGGCCGTCCTTGACAGCGATCAGGACATGGCCGCCCAGGCGCTATCCGATGCGTTGGCCAGTGTGCGCGAGAAGTGGGAGCCAGAGACCACCGCGCGTAATGTTCGTCTGATCCGTGAGACCCGGCAGGCTCGCGGGCTCCCGGCGGCGCTTGAAGCCGAGGTTGAGGCAGCGCTTGTCGAGGCGATGGCAGCCGCTCAGTAGCTGTTGAATGTTCAGAACTGATTGATTGCCTCGGCCCGCTCCCGGATGGACACGATTCCCGGAGGTCACGCTCCGATCCGTGACGTTATTCCCGGCCCCGTTTGCGGATCTCGATATTGAGCCGCTTGATCTTCTGGTTCAGGGTCGAAAGCGGGATGCGAAACTGTTCGGCTGCGTCGGTCTGGTTCCAGTTGCAGCGCTCCAGCTTTTCGATGATGATGCGGCGCTCGATGTCTTCGAGGATGTCGAACAGTGAAGCGTTGGGGTTGTGCTCCAGCAGCGCGTCCTGGAAGCTGCGGCCGGTGATATGCCCGGGCAGCAGGTCGGAACCGATGATCGCGCCGGAAGAAAGCACCACGCCGCGCTCAATCGAGTTCTCGAGCTCGCGCACATTGCCCGGCCAATCGTAGTCCACCAGGGCTCGCAGCGCATCGGCCGAGAGTTTGCGCAGCGGGCATTCCGTTCTCATTGGCGTAGAACTCGAGGAAGTGCAGGGCGAGCAGGGGAATGTCTTCGCGGCGGGCGCGCAGCGGCGGCAGATCGACAGTGATGACGTTGAGACGGTAGAAGAGATCTTCGCGGAAGCGGCCGTCGCGTACCGCCTGGCGCAGGTCGACATTGGTGGCGGCGATGATGCGCACGTCCACCTGGATTTCCTGGATTCCGCCGAGATGCATGAAGCGGCGATCCTGCAGCACGCGCAGGATCTTGGCCTGCGTATCCATGCCCATGGTGGCGATCTCGTCCAGGAAAAGCGTGCCACCGTTGGCGACTTCGAATAGCCCCTTCTTCGAAGCCACCGCCGAGGTGAATGCGCCCTTGACATGGCCGAACAGCGTAGATTCGAGCAACTCCGAGGGCATGGCGCCGGTATTGACAGGCACAAACGGCTTGTCTTTGCGCGGGGAGTTGGCATGGATCGCCTTGGCGATGAGTTCCTTGCCGGTGCCGCTCTCTCCCTGGATCAGGACGGTCGACCGGCTGGGAGCCACCTGGCCGACCAGGTCAAAAACGCGCAGCATCGTTTCGCTCTTGCCGACGATGTTGTGGAAGTTGTAGCGCTGCTTGAGAGTGCGCTTCAGCTGCAGATTTTCTTCTTCCGCACGGTGGCGGGCGATGGCCGAGCGGATGTCGGCCATCAGCTTTTCGTTGTCCCAGGGCTTCTGAACGAAGTTCTCCGCGCCGGCGCGAACGGCCTCGACCACGTTGTCCACGGTCCCGTACGCCGTAATCATGATGACCGGCAGTTCGGGCTGGCGTTCCTTGATCTGGGGCAGCAGCTCGAGTCCGCTCTGCCCCGGCAGCGCCAGGTCGAGCAGCACCAGGTCGAAGTTCTCCAACTCGAGAATTCGCAGCCCCTGTTCGCCGTCGGCCGCCATTCGGACGGAGTAGCCTTCGAGCGTCAGCAGCACTTCGAGCGATTCGCGGATGCCCGCCTCGTCGTCGATCACGAGAATCCCGGCATTGGAAGAGTTGGTTGAAGCTGCAGGCGCAGACAAATTCAAAGGGGAGTCGACCTCAGGCATGGACAGAATTCCTCAGCAACGGAAACTCAAGGTGGAAGGTTGTGCCGGCGCCAATTGCGCTCTCGACATGAATCTTGCCCGCGTGTTCCTGGATGATGCCGTAAGACACGGAGAGGCCGAGTCCCGTGCCGCGCCTGTCTCCCGGCTTGGGAGTTGTCTTGGTGGTGAAGAACGGATCGTAGATGCGTTTCAGGTGTTCTGGCGCAATGCCCGAACCCGGAGTCGCTGACCAGCGCCTCCACGTGACCGTTGACCATCGTGGCAACCCGCAGGCGGCCGCCGCCGGGCATCGCTTCCTTGGCGTTCAGCAGCAGATTGAGAAACACCTGCTGCAGCTTTCCGGAATTGCCCTGGATTGGCGGCAGATCCGACGCCAGTTCGAGTTCGACATCGATTCTGCGCGGTCTTGAACTGGTGTTCGAGCAAGCGACAGCGTGTCGCGAATGACCTGGTTCAGATTGGTCTCGCGGAATTCCGTGGTCGAGGTGCGCGAGAAGTTCAACAGGCCGTTGGCAATCTCGGCGGCACGGAAGCTCTGCTGCGTGATCTTTTCGAGCACTGGCGCGAGCCGCGCATCGCCCGCGCAACTGCTTGGAAAGCATCTGCGCATAGCTCGAGATGACCGCCAGCGGCGTATTGATTTCGTGGGCCACACCGGCGGCGAGCAGGCCGATCGAACTCAGCTTGTCGGCCTGGGCGAGTTGCGCTTCCAGGGTTACGCGCTCCGTGATGTCGTCGACCAGGATGATGCGGCCCGACGGAGACAAAGTCGCGCGAGAGCAGCGGAGCGACTGGCGATGTTGGCGGTGCGCTGCTCGCCGGCCCGCGTCGTGAGGCGGAACTTGTAGAGATGATGGACCCCGGACTCGTTGCGGAAGCTGTCGAGCGCGTCGCAGAACGTCGGCCGGAAACACGGTCGCGCAGGGTTTGGCCGAGGGCTTCGCCGCGGCTGAAGGCATACATGGCCTCCATCTGCGCGTTCCAGCTTTCGATGCGGTCGTCGAGGTCGATCGCCAGGATGCCGACGTTGATCGATTCGACGATGTTCTCGTTGAACTCCTTCAGCCGTTCAAATTCGCTGATCTTCTCTTCGAGTCGCGCGTAGAGGCTGGCGTTCTGCAGAGCGATGCCGATGTAGCTGGCCAGCGACTCGAGCAGTTCCACATCTTCGCTGGAGAGGAAGTCGCCGCCCATCGGTGCGTCCCAGGCCGATGACGGCGATGGTGCGGGTGGCCGATCCGTCCTGAACCCGGCAGGGAAGGTAGTAGTTCAGGTCGAGCATCGCGGCTGTGCGGCGTTCTGCCTCGGGCAGATGCAGAGCCTGCTGCGCATTTTCGAGGAAGATGTGGGTGTGGGCATCGCCGGCATCGAAATCGAGAAAGCCCAGGGCAAGGTCCCCGTGCCGGGGGGCCGGCGCCGGGCCTGATCCCATCCGCCCGACCGCGTCGCGGGCTTCGAGCGGCAATCCGTGGGCCGCGGCAAGTCGCAGCCGGCCCGGCTCGTCGGCGAGAAACACGGCCACACGCGAAACCAGAAGAGTGCGGGGCAGCCGTTCGACTATCGACTCAAGCAGCGCGTGAATATCGGTCTCTGAACTCAGGCCACGGCCGAAGTCAACCAGAGCTTTGCGGTAGTCGTAACGATGGCGGTCAAAGACGCGATCCACCCAGCTCTGAATCCGCCGCTTCAAAGGGTCAAACGCGATGGCGGCAACCAGGATCGAAAGCCCCAGCCCCCACTCGCGAACCGTCGCCGGAAGACGCGTTCGCACGACCTGCTGCGGTCAGGGCGACCACGCCGAAATACGCTCCCAGCAGCAGCCCGGTGGCCAGGGTGTAGGCCACGCCGCGCTTGAAGATCAGGTCGGTATCCATGAGCCGGTAGCGAACGATGGCCCAACTGAAGGTCAAAGGCAGGAAGACGATCGAGAACCCCGCCACGCGGGTAAAGGTTTCAGGCAGCCGCAGATCGAAGAGAAACGGCACCGCGTAAAAGAGCGTAAACGGAACGACAGCCAGCAGTGCTCCGCGCGTGAGCCACTTCAGCTGCTGGCGAAGCAGGGGGGTACCGGCGCGGTTGTAGCTGCGCAGGAAGAGCAGGGCAGCAAGGACATAAAAGACCGCTTCATAAGCCGTGCCCGTCTGGTCCATCCGGTGCTTGAGCAACCCAGTGGCCTGCCAATTGAAGATGGCCCAGATCCACAGGCCGAGCAACGCGGCTCCAGGTGCATAAATGAGGGGCAGCACCCAGCCACGGTGCGCCCGTTTGAGCCGCTCTTCCGGAAAGCTGAGCGCAAAGTGCAAAAACAGCGCCGGCTGCAGCGAGTCGGCCACGATATTGGTCCAGAAGACGGTCCAATCCAGGAAGTCCAGCTGGCTGGTGTACTTGAGGGCATATAACGCAAACGAAACCAGGCAGAACAGGTAGAAATGCGTGGCGCGGGGTGCGGTCCAGCGCCGGAAGAGAACGTAAATCCCGATGGCGAGGTAGACTAGTCCGATGATGCGTAGTCCCAGGGCCAGGCTGCGATCCACCGGCACGGGAATCACCTTCACCGGCGTGTCGAGCTCGTAGCCGTCGCGGGTGATGGCGTAAAAGGCTTGCCCGTAGCTGGTGGTTCGGTACAACTCGCGTTCGAGATCCGATACATGGCGGACCGGGCGGTTGTTGACTTCAGTGAGCAGATCGCGGGCCTGAATCCCGGCCTGGCTTCCCGGCCCCCCCGGCAGCACGCGCAGAGCAACCAGTCCATTGACGCCGGGGGCCTCGCTCCACCACACCTGGTCGTCGGGTTGTTCGAAACGGATCTCCTGACGATAGTTCAAAACAGCCAGCAGCACGATTCCGACTGTGGCCAAAGCCAGCAGAATCGCCTGTATGCGGTTTGAAAGATTCGTCTCCATTTCCGGGGGCTATCCTTAGCCTAGACTAAACTGCACGTCGGTGGCCATGTTGAATAGTCGGTTGACCCGTCCAAACGTTTCGTGGTAATTCACTGAAATTGCATGAGATAGAGATGTCGCTGTGGCTGGAGGGTCAATCGCTGTCAGGACAGGGGTGGAAAATAATGCAGGAAAGCATAGGTGTCCTACGTCAAAAGGGAAGGTCCTATGTAATTTAAGAACCCTCCGCAAGCTATCGTAAGCGTGACAATTATCGTTGTCCATATGTCGCACGCGGGCCATGTTTCCGGAGGTAATGATGCTGAGCCACGTAGGCCGGGAGTTGGCAGTCGCCGCCTGCCAGAAGCACGGTTCGGAATGCAAGCCGGGCAATATATTCGAGTACGTCGGCGTGTTCCACTGCGTCCATCGCTGATTTGCCCCAGGCGAAGGGTGCGTGGCCGGCCACCAGCACCCCCGGAACCGCGACCGGGTCGAGGTTTTCGCGGCGGAAACGGGCGACGATCACCGCGCCGGTGTTGCGCACATAGGCTTCTTCAACCTGGTCCGGCGTGAGCGGCTCGGTGACCGGCACCGGTCCGTGGAAATAATCGGCGTGGGTGGTGCCGAGACACGGGATCGGGCGGCCGGCCTGTGCCCACGAGGTAGCAAACTCCGAGTGGGTATGGACAACGCCTCCGATTTGCGGAAATTCGCGGTAAAGCAGGGTGTGGGTGTCCAGATCGCTGGATGGCCGGAGCGAGCCCTCGACAATTTTGCCATCGAGGTCGGTAATTACCAGGTCGCCGGGAGACATGGTGGCGTAGTCGACGCCGCTGGGCTTGATGACGACCAGCGGTTGCTGGCCGGCGCCGTCAAACTCGGAACGGCTTATGCCGCTGGCGTTGCCGAAGGTGTGAGGCGCGAGCCCGCGGCGCGCGATTTCGCGGTTGGCGTGTAGAACTTCTTCGCGGAGGGCGGCAAGCAGCATGGTCGTTCCTTGGGATGCCGGAAAGCGTTTACCCGAACAGTCTAGCACCGACAAAGGGCCGAATTGCTGTTTCCGGCCGCTAGTGAGGGCTCGCGGAACCGGGGGATTGAGACGAAGCATTCGATGGCGCTGGCCGACCCCGACTCGGGTTCAATTGCAGCGGCACCAGTGGGTTTTCCTTGCCGTGCTCGGGATCGTACTGGGCCTTGTCCATCCATAGCTTGTATGCCGCTGCCGGAATCACCGCTGTTTGCCCGCCTTCCATGGGCACGAAGGCCTCGGTTTCCCTCACGTCGACGGCAAGTTGACAAATGCTGGCGGACCCGGGTTTGCCGATCTCCGGAAGCAACATTTCCAAGACCCGACGCGAGGTCTTCCACCGGGCCATATATGTCTCGTAACCCACCGATGCCCGGAGTTGCCTGGAGCACTTGAAGCGTATGTCCATGGCATGCGGCTGTCCGTTCTCAAACAGGTTTGCCCGCCCCTCTCCGTCGGCCTGGTAAACATCGCTATTGAATCAGCGGTTTTGTCCGATAAACGCCAGGATTTGAACGCGTAGCGGAAAATCTTCAGGCTTGTGGCTCCCGCCGAACACGCTCATGGGCGCGGTCAGGCAGACCAATCCGAGGGCAGCAAGGAGAAATCGATTGCGCATTGAGTTTCCCTCGAACGTGAAGACTCGGAAGCTCATGCTAGGTGCGATTTCACGCCCTGGCAATCAAATTCTGATCTCCTCTTCCGAATCCTTCCGGCTACGGAGAGTTTGATTGCAGGTAAACTTGCGCTTACGAATGCCGTCTACCTGAGTGATGGCAGCCGGCACCGCATTGGAACCGATGACGATGGCCACGGCAGACGAGTTGGCGGCGGAGGAGTTTGCGCGCGTGGTCGCTACTCATCGCCAGCAGATTTTCCGCTTTCTGCTTGCCTCCACGCGCGATATGGATCTGGCCGAGACGCTGACCCAGGACTGCTTTCTGAAAGCGCACCGGCACTGGTCGAGTTTCCGTGGCGAGTCCAGCGCGATTACCTGGTTGATGCGGATCGCCATCAACTTGCAGAAGGATCACTGGCGCAACCGGCGTGTCCAGTTCTGGCGCCACACGCGGTCCAACGCAGTGGACTCCGAGGAGGCCAGCGAATGGCTCCCCAGCGGAGAGAGTTCGCCGGAACAGCAATTGTTGGCCCGGGAGCAGGTGAAACAGGTATGGCGGGCCGTGGATGGGCTGAGCGAACGGCAGAGAACGGTATTTCTGCTGCGCTACGTGGAAGAGATGGATATCGCGGAAATCGGACGGGCCACAGGCCTGAGCGAGGGCACGGTGAAGGCGCACCTCTCGCGTGCACTGGGCAGAGTGCGCGGGGAACTGGGGGAGGGGAAATGACATTCGAACAGAAGCCTGCGAACAATACGAGGGAGAGCGAAGAACGGACTGCGCGCGGGTCTGCGCAGTACGTAAAAGATCCAGCGCTGGACCGCGTGCTGAGCGATTTCCGCACCAGTGTCCATGCCTGGAGTGATGCCGTATATAACCGCCCACGGCCGATTGCGGCCGCCTCAAGCCGGGCGGTATGGCGGAAAGCGGCAGCCTGGTCCCTGGGGTCCATGCTGGTGATCGGGGTGGCCGGGGGGGGCGCCCTCGAATATCGGCGTTGGCAAGAGGCAGCCAGGATTGCCGCCGCCCGCGAAGCCCAGCAGCAGCGCGCACTCATCGAAGAGCGTGAGCGCGTGGCGGAGAAGGAATTGGCCAAAGTGGACACCGATGTAGCGCGCGAGGTACCTAACGCCATGGAGCCGCTGGCGCAATTGATGACCGAGGACGACAGCCAGTAACCCAAGCCCCCCAATCGGCAGCGCCGCCCCGGATTGATGCTCATGGCATCCGGACGACGCCGGAGTGTGGCGCAACGAAATGAAGCATGAACCGACATTTTGATTTGAGTTTTTACCGACAGCGAGGAGAAAGACGATGAGGGTATCTTTGGTGATGAATCTGGGCCTTTGCGCAATCATGACGGCGGGGATTGCGGCCATGGCGCAGGATCCGGGCCCTGGACCGGGTCCCGGAGACGGTGGCGGCCCAGGTTTCGGCATGCACCGGCCGCCCATGGAGCGAGCCTTGGGGCTGCGCGGTCCGCAGGGCCGCTGGTGGAATGATCCGGCGATGGTAGAAAAGCTCAAGCTTACGGACGACCAACGGAAGGCGATGGACTCCATTCTGCTTAATCATCGCGAACAACTCGTCGACATGCGCGCGGCGGTGGAGAAATCAGAACTGGAGATGGAACCGCTGATGCAGGACGATGTGCCAAACGAGGCCAGGGTCCTGGCGCAGATCGATAAGATAGCGCAGGCGCGCGCCGAACTCGAGAAGGCTAATGCGCGCTTCCTTTTAGCGATTCGTGCCAAGTTATCTCCGGATCAATGGAAACAATTGCAGACCGCGCGTGCCGACCGCATGCAGCGCCGCAGCTGGGGAAGGGATGGCCAGCCTGCCGGTGGTGGCGCCAAGCCCCAGGGCTGTCCACCGCCTGCTGGTCCCGCCGCCGGACCCCACGGGATGCTGAACGAGGAACCTCCGCCAGGCGAACCGGCGTTCAAATAATGCTGAGAAGGTATTTCTTTTCTGGGGTTCGCAAGAGCCATAGACCACAGGCGACCTCGCGGTACATTTTTGCATCATAGGTTGTTAGGCAGAGAGCAAAATACGGTTGAAATCAATACCGATGGCGGCGAGAGGGATCCTCTTGCCGCCGATTTTTTGTGGCTGAATCTCAATCGTCCGGCGCGGCCGGAGGCACGGGGCCGGCGCGAGTGACTCAAAACAGGACGCAAGTGTGAGGCAATTCCAGACAGCGGGTGAAGCGTTTCGAGGCAGTGGCTGGACAGCTTAAGGACATGATTGTGCTGAATTCCTGCACACTGTCTGAAAAAGAATCTTTACCTGATCACTAAAGTTATGATCGGCTCCCTCCGATGAAGTGGGTGGATGCAGTAGAGCCCAGGCGTACGGATCGCCGAAGGGTTCAGGCGGCAGACGGATTCCGATGCGCGGGTTCATTCCGCGGTGGGATCAGGCCGGGCCGCTGGATCCGGTCCGTAGCCGGGCATCCCAAGAAGGAGTGAAGTCCCATGGCCCTCGGTGTATTGAACAACCTGTCAGCGATCTATGCGGAGAACAACCTGAACAACACCAACAACAGCCTGCAGACTGTCTTGCAGCAGTTGTCCTCAGGTTCGCGCATCAACTCCGGCGCCGACGACGCCGCCGGCCTTTCCCTGGTCAACGGTTTGCAGGCCAACTCCAAAGCCCTGACCCAGTCGGCCACCAATGCGACCGAAGGTGTCGGTCTGCTCCAGGTGGCGGATGGCGCTCTTTCGCAGGTAACCAACCTGCTCAACCGGGCTGTGACACTGGCGACTGAAGCCTCGAACGGCACTCTCAACGCCTCGCAGGCGTCGGCGGCGGATCAGGAGTACAAGTCGATCCTTGCCGAAATCAGTAACATTGGGTCTACGACAACGTACAACCAGAATCAGGTTTTTACCGGGTCGGCGGCAGGAATTTCGATATACACCGGCGACTCATCGGCGGCGGGGGCATCCTTGGATGTGCTGTATTTCGCCAATCTGTCGTCGGCCAGTGTGGGCGATGCCGGCGGCGCAATCACGTATACGCCTGCCGCGGGCGCGGTGCCTGCCACAATCAACTACACACCCGTTGCGTCGGCGACCAATCAGATCGACCTGTCCGGCACGGATCTCACCACGACCGCAAATGCGCAGGCTGCGCTTACGGATCTTAACCTGGCGATCACCGATGTGGCGGCGCAAGACGGCTACATCGGCGCCCAGATCAATACCCTGAATTCCATCAGCCAGGTGATGAGCACGCAGCAGGACAACATCGTATCGGCCCAGAACGCCATCCAGGCCACGGACTATGCGTCGGCAACTTCGAACATGTCGAAGTACGAAATTCTCAGCCAGACGGGCATCGCGGCGCTCGCCCAGGCCAACAGCGTGGAGCAGGAAGTGACCAAGCTGCTGCAATGAACCCGGTGAACCGCAGCCGGTGACCGAGTTTTGAATCAAGGCGGAACTGGACGATCCATAAGGAAACCTCAGAGATAGGGTGGCGGCGAATGGCATGACCTTCGCCGCTATTTTTCCGCTTTGGGCAGGGGTCTCCCGCCTCTGCGCACACGTCTCACTGTGATATACATGGGTCCGCGGATTGGCGAGTTCAACCTTCGCGGGAGGTAGAGTCGATTGTCGTGGCCGAGGTGTGTGCGCGCTCTCTCCGCATGTCTTGCGCTCTCGCTGGCGTCGAGCCGTGCTGCGCTCTGCGGCCAATCCGGTGCGACGCAATCCAGTCAAACGCCGCGATTGATTCCCCGCACGCACGAAGAAAGGGAAGCCCGGTTCCGGACCGAGCATCGCATTGTCCTGAATGTGGAAGTGACGGACGCTGCGGGCAATCCGATTGCCGGACTCAAGGCCGCGGATTTTATGCTGATGCAAGATCGGCAACCGCGTTCCCTCGCATCCTTTCGGCCTGTGAACGGCGAAGCGGCTCCAGTTCCGCCCCAGGTGATGCTGCTGCTGGATGCGGTGAACAATTCTTCGCGCGACCTCGCCAACGATCGCAAGGGGATTGAAAGCTTTCTGCGCCAAAGCCCCGAGCCTCTTGCTTATCCCACTTCGATCGCAGTCTTGTCCGATGGAGAGATAAGATCCGGCGCGCTTACCCGCGATCGCGGCGCGCTCCTCGAGCAGCTAACGGATGTCTCTCCCCGGCTCCATCCCATTGCCTGCGCCAGCGGCGTAAATCCCAATGACAGGACGATGCGGGCGGTGTGGATGCCGGGCACCGTCGCCACGGACCCTTCCACAAATGAACTGAACTGCCTGAACCAGCGATTCGTCACGTCCATCAGCGCTCTCACCCGCTTTGCCAAGCTTCAAGTGGATATTCCGGGCCGAGTCATCCTCATCTGGATGGGTTCCGGTTGGCCGTTGCTCAACAACAAGCAGTTTCGCCCCGATGACGCGAGCGTCAAGGCCGGCTTTTTCGAAAATCTTGTGCAAGTCTCGTCGGCGCTGCGAGCAGCCCAGGTAACACTCGATGTGCTTCTTCCATCCAGCCTGTTCCGCATTCCGGAATCGCGCGACGAACACGATGATGCCTTCTTCAACGGCGTACCAAACCAGGATGAAGTGACCGCAGCAAGCCTGGGGCTGCAGGCCCTGGCCCACCAGAGCGGCGGCCAGATCCTCATTGGCGCCAAAAATATTTCGGGCGGGATCGCCGCCTGTATGGCCGACGCGAAATCGTATTACGAACTGACCTTCGATTCCCCTCCGGCTGCTCAATTTGGGGAATATCATTCGCTCGAGGTGAAGGTCGACAGGCCGGGCTCGACCGTGCGAACCGATACGGTCTACTACGCCGAGCAATGAAGCGTAACTAACCAAGAATCGTGTAAGGAAAGATCGGCTTGTTCTCTGCAAGCCCCGGGTCGCACTGTGATTTTTGCCAGTTCACTCTGCGCGTGAAGTCGCTCTATGCTGCGCCAAGCTGTACGGAACCGGGGAACCGGCCAGGAGAGAAGGATGATCGAATATGTGCATCAGTTCTTTGCTGCGGCTCCTCTTGCCGCGGTCGCGCTGGCGTTGGCGCTTGGGTATCTTTTTGGCAAGCTCCGCGTCGGCACATTTGTGTTGGGTCCGGTGGCGGCCACGCTGCTGGTAGCCATTGCCCTTGGCCAGGTCGGCATCCAAGTCTCCGCGGACGTGAAGACGCTGGCGTTTGCACTCTTCATTTATGCATTGGGTTACATGATCGGTCCCCAGTTTGTCAGCAGTCTGGGCCGCTCAACGCTGAAGCAGGTGCACCTGACTTTTGCCGCTTCCATCGTTGTGGTCATCACGGTCTGGGTGATGGCGATTGGATTTCACCTCGACAAAGGTACTGCCGCTGGAATTCTCGCGGGCGGAGCAACTGAGTCGGCGGCCATCGGTACGGCCGGAGATGCCCTGGCCTCGCAGCCTCTCCCCAAGGAAGACATCGCGCGGATGACCGCCAACATTGGGGTTTCCTACGCCATCACTTATCTGTTTGGAACTTTCACGGTTATATTCTTCGCTTCCAGCATTGCGCCGAAGCTGCTGGGCATCGATCTGGCCGCCGCCTCGGAGGAGTACGAGCGGGAATTGGGCGGAGGGAAGTCTCAACTCGCCCCGGGTCAGGTTGAAGCGCTTCGCCGCGTGGTCGCGCGCATCCATGAGATCGCTCCGGCAGCCGCCGGACGTTCGCTGGGCGATCTGGAACGAGCCATGAATGGGGTGGTGATCGAGAAGGTAATGCGCGGTGCCCAAGCCATCGCGATCGAGCCGGGCCTGAAACTCGAGACGGGGGATCGCGTGGCGATCGCCGGCCGCCGTGAACTGGTCATCGATCATGCCGAAACCATCCTGGGACCGGAGTGTGCCGACGCTTCCGGGATGGAGTTGATTGCCGAGACGCGCGAGGTAGTGGTCACCAACCCAAAATTGGCGGGTCGGACCATCGCCCAGATCCTCGCCACTTCTGATCCCCAGGCGCACCGCGGCGCGTTCCTCACCTCACTTACCCGGCTGAATCAGCCATTGCCCATCGCCCCCGAAACCACGATCGCGATCGGAGACGTGGCGCGGATCGGCGGGTCGCACGCCGACGTGGAGCGCGTGGCCAAAGCCATCGGTTACCCCACTCCTCCCGCGGACAAGACCGATTTCCTCTACTTCGGCCTCGGTCTCTTTTGCGGTTTTGCGGTGGGCATGCTGGGCGTGCCATTCGGCGGCGCCCGGCTTGGTTTGGGCACGGGCGGCGGATGTTTGATTGCCGGGCTGGTCTTTGGCTGGCTGAGAGCCCGGCGACCCACCTTCGGGCAGTTGCCTGCTCCTGCTGCCCTCTATCTGAAGGATTTTGGCCTGTCCGTTTTCGTGGCCTGCATTGGCCTGGCTACGGGTCCGGAGGCCCTGAGCCAGATCGTTCGCTACGGAGTGGTGCTTCCTGTCGCAGGGATCGCTGTCTCTCTGGTTCCCGGGCTGTTCGCTCTCTATTACGGCAAGTACGTCCTGAAGATCCATCCGGTGCTGCTTTGCGGCGCACTGTGCGGCCGCCAGGCGAGCACGCCGGCTCTTAACGCGGTTTCACTCGCCGCGGGAAACAATGCGCCCGTCCTCGGCTATACCGTTCCCTACACGATCGCCAACATCCTTCTCACGCTGGCGGGCCCGATCGTCATTCTCATCACGTAGCGAACCTTGAGTGGTTTACACGTGCTGCACCGCCTGGGCCAGGTGGCTCAGGGTTGATTTCGCATCGCCGTACAGCATCGCCGTGCAGGACTTGAAGAACAGCGGGTTCTCGAGGCCGGAAAAGCCGCGGCCCTGGCCGCGCTTGAGCACGATGACGCTCTTGGCGCGATCGACTTCAAGGATCGGCATGCCCGCGATAATCGACTTGGGATTGTCGCGCGCATCGGGATTGACAACGTCGTTGGCGCCGATGACTACGGCGACGTCGGTGGATGGAAATTCGGGGTTGATCTGCTCCATCTCGTATAGCGAAGAGTACGGGACGTTGGCTTCGGCGAGGAGCACGTTCATGTGTCCCGGCATGCGGCCGGCGACGGGATGAATGGCGTATTTCACCGTGACGCCGCGGCCTTCGAGAAGTTCGGCGAGTTCGCGGACCGCGTGCTGCGCCTGCGCCGTGGCCAGCCCGTATCCGGGAACGAAGATGACGCGGTTAGCGAATGCCAGTTGCATCGCGGCATCGTCGAGGCTGATCTCGCGCATGACGCCGTCGACATTGGCAGTAGCCTCTGCAATCACTGCGCCGAAGCCGCCGAACAGCACGTTGGTGATGGAGCGGTTCATGGCCTTGCACATCAGGACGGAGAGAATGAAGCCCGAGAAGCCGTCGAGCGTGCCGGCGATGATCAGCACGTTGTTGCCGAGAACAAAGCCGGTGGCCGCGGCGGCTAGGCCGGCGTAGGAGTTCAACAGCGACATCACCACCGGCATGTCGGCCGAGCCGATGGGTATCACCAGCATTACGCCGAAGAGAAAGGCGATGCCGAGCATGGAATAAAACACCGCGCTTGCGTCGGGATGGATCCAGAAGTAGAAGAAGCAGCCCACCATCGCGAGGGCAATGGTGAGGTTGACGATGTTCTGGCCGCGGAACTGGACCGGCTTTCCCTGGATGATGCCCTGCAGTTTTCCGGCGGCGATGAGCGAGCCGGTGGTGGTCAAAGCGCCAAGAATGATTTCAAAGCCCAGGGCGCCGCGCTTGATCGGTCCGAGGTCGTTGATGTTGACCATGAACTCGCCGATGCCGACCAATGCCGCGGCCAGTGCGCCAAAGGCGTGGGAGAGCGCGGTCCGCTGCGGCATCGCGGTCATGGGAACGGTTACGGCCATCCACGCGCCAATGGCGGAGCCGATGGCGAGGCCGGCGATGAGCCACACCCAGGTGACGATGTGGGCCCCGATCAGTGTGCCTACGATGGCCGCGAACATGCCGCCCTCGGCAAGGAACATGCCCCGCCGCGCGGTGTCGGGATGCGACATCATCTTGAGCGACAGGATGAAGAGGATGGACGCGACCAGGTAGGTCGCTTCCATGAAATAACTGGTGAGACCGAAAGAGGCGGGGTTCACTTGGTCGCCTCCCTGGGTTTCGTTTCGCGCTTGCGAAACATCTTCAGCATGCGATCGGTAATGCCGAAGCCGCCCACCACGTTGACAGTGGCCGTGGTCACCGCGACGAAGCCGAGAATGTGCGCGGGCAGCGGATACCCCTTGGCTCCGGCCAGCACCAGGGAACCAATGAGCGAGATGCCCGATATAGCATTGGTGGCCGACATCAGCGGCGTGTGCAACAGCGGCGGGACGCGGCTGATGACCTGGTAGCCAAGGAAGGCCGCCAGTGCGAATACATAGACAGAAGCGATCAGTACAGCGGGATTCATCATAGGTAACTCGAATCAAGCGGAGTTAGTGGAGCGTGCGAAAATGGGTGCCCCAGGTCTCGATTTTGAGACCTGGGATGCGAAGCGGGATAACTGACAGAATGCCCTGGCTCAAGATGGCAATATTCCCGCGGTCACGGAGTTGAGACTGTTTCCAACAGTTTGGCCACGCGCGGGTTGACGGGTTTGCCTTCGTGAGCCACGCAAGCGCCGGCCAGAACTTCGTCGCTCAGGTCGACAGTCAGTGCGCCCTTCTTCGCGATCAGGCCGATGAAGTTGAGGACGTTGCGGGCATAGAGATGGCTGGCGTCGACGGGAACCTCCGCGGGCAGATTGAGCGGCGCCAGCAGCGTTACGCCCCCGAGCTGCTGCGTGACCCCAGGCTGAGTCAGCTCACAGTTGCCGCCGGCGGGAGCGGCGAGGTCGACCAGCACCGAGCCGGGGCGCATCGCTTCCACTGCGGCGCGGCGAATCAACCGCGGCGCCGGACGCCCCGGTACCTGGGCAGTCGTAATGACCACGTCGGAATGCGCCGCGGTGCGGGTGATCAGGTCGCGGCCGCGATCGAGGGCTTCTTCGGTCAGCTCCGCCGCGTAGCCTCCGCCGCCTTCGGTGTTGATGCCACCGAGGTCGACGTCCAGGAACTTTGCCCCTAGCGAACGCACCTGCTCGCCTGCGGCGGCGCGCACGTCATAGGCTTCGACGACCGCGCCCAGACGGCGGGCGGTGGCGATGGCCTGCAGTCCCGCGACCCCAGCACCGATGACAAAGACGCGTGCCGGCGGAATGGTGCCGGCCGCCGTCATCAGCATGGGAAAGAGGCGGGGCAGGCGGTCGGCGGCGGAAATGACAGCCTTGTAGCCAGCTACGGTCGCCATGGAGGAAAGCGCGTCCATCGACTGCGCGCGGCTGATGCGCGGCACCAGTTCCATGCTGAACAGCGTGACCGGCCTTTCGATCGCGGTCAGCAGTGCCTGAGGCGCATCGAGAGGGCGAAGAAAGCCGATGACGACGGCACCCGGCTTGAGTTGCGCCTGATCGGCTGAATCCGGGGCAGTCACGACGGGAATCAGATCAGCGCCAGCGAGAATGGAAGCTCGATCCGCAGTTACGGTTGCGCCGGCTTCGATATACGCCTGGTCGGACGCGCCTGCCGATGCCCCCGCGCCCGATTCGACGGTCACCGTGATTCCCTGCGAGATCAGCGATTTCAAACTCTCCGGCATAAGGGCGACGCGGGTTTCGCCGGGAGCGGATTCCTTCAGAATGCCTAAAAACAAATCTCCTCCGCTACAAGTGGGAAGTGAGGAATGTATGGACGAACGAATATCACCCGAAGGTCGAGCGAGTCCATGAATTTTCGTTCAGATTATTGTCCACGGAACCGGGCGAATCGTGTGATGTTGGTCACCCGGGACAATTGATCCTTCCTGATTCGACCGAGTGCTATACTTCTGCACCGCGTATCGTGAGGTGTTTTATGGCACGGCGATCCTTCCTCCGCCAGTTGCTGGTGTTGCCATTTGTCGGGGTGGCATCTTCCCTGGGTCAGGGCACGACCCACAAGCCACTGAACATCATGATGAAAAGCGCCTGGGGGTCTGACGATCCCACCAAGGCGGCCTTTCCTTTCCTGCATGGCCTCGCGCTGAGCGAAGCCGGACATACAGTGCAGATCTTTCTGCTCGGCGAGGCTGTTTCGCTCATGCGAAAGTCGGTCGCCGCGGCTGTCGTGCCAGTGGGTTGGCCACCGCTCGAGCAGACCATGACCAAGGTGGCAGAACGGCATGTGCAGATCTATGCCTGCGGCGCCTGCAGCCGAGCCCGCTCGGTCGCGCAGACCGATCTGGATCCATGGGGCGCGAAGTTCGGCAACCCTACGATCTTCGTCTCGCTGGTTGAGTGGGCTGATCGGGTGATTACCGAGTAGGGCAAACCTCATTTGTGCACTGGATGCTGCGCGGGCGAAAAGAGTAGGTTCGCCCGCACGATATTTTTGGGTCATTTCGGCAGCGGCGCTGTGCCGGTGACGCTGAATCCGGCCTCCGATTTTGCTTCCGTTTCCTGCGGTTGCGCGCCACCCACGGTCAGGGTGTATTTGCCGGCGAGTATCGACCGGTTGCCCTGGTCGTCCACACTCGACAGCGACCGCGGGGCGATCTTGATGGTCGACGTCCTTGCTTGCGCCCGGATCGAGCGTCACCCGCTCGAAGCCCACCAGTGAGTGAATAGGCCCGCCCTCCTGCGGGGTCTTCAGGTAGGCTTCAACCACCTCGTCGCCCGCGACCTTGCCGGTGTTGGTGACGGTCACGGTTGCGGTGATCGGGTCTCCGGCCTTCACGCTCTCAGCCGAGAACTTGACCGGCCCGTATGTGAACTTCGAGTAGCTCAGTCCGTAGCCGAATCCCCACAGCGGCTTGCCGGTGAAGTAGCGATAGGTGCGTCCCTTGATCGCATAGTCCGTAAAAGCCGGGAGGCCATCGAGCGAGGCGTAGAACGTGACCGGCAGCCGGCCGGCGGGGTTGTTTAAACCGGCGAGGGTGCGCGCAATCGCGGTGCCGCCCTCGACGCCGGGGTACCACGCCTCGAGCACCGCCGCCGCGTGTTCGTTCGCCCAGCTTAGCGCCACCGCGCTGCCGCTTTGCAGAACAACAATGAGCGGCTTGCCGGTCGCGGCCACGGCTTCGAGCAGCTTCTGCTGGGGCTCGGGCAGGTCGAGGCTGGTGCGGTCGCCGCCTTCGAAACCGGGAATCTTGATCCGCATCTCTTCGCCTTCAAGCTGCGGCGACAGTCCCACGAAGGCCACCACGACGTCGGCTTCTTTGGCTCGGGCGACAGCTTCATCGAGCTGGGCCTGCGCCGGCGCCTGCCACTTGAGCGTCAGTCCGCCGCCGGAACGATCCCCGGAGTGCGAATACTGGAGCTCGAATTGGTGCGGCTTGGTGTCGGAGACGTCCACCGCGATCTCGGCCGGTTTGGGAAATTTCATGATAGGCGGAGCCGTAGGCGAGGCGCCGGGTGCAGCCTTGAAGTTGCCCATCGCCGACATGTCCATATCGGCCCGAAGGCTGCCTTCCGACAGGACCTTGCCATCGAGGACAAAGCGATAGCTTTCCGCCGGCGAATACGGAAAGCTGTCACCCGGCTCGAGCGTGAATACGTAATGGCCGGGGGCGGGAACAGAGAGCGTCCCGGTCCAGCGCACCGAGTAATCGAAAGTATCGATCTGGGGCATTGGCTTGGCATTTTCCCAGTCCGTCTGCACGGCCGGTTCGGTCTCGATGGCCACCGGGCGGCCGGTCCAGTCGGGTGTGGCGAAGAACTCGGTTTTGAGCCCTTTGTTCAAACCGAACGCGGTGCGCGGAACCGGCACCCCCACGCCTTCCGCGAGGGTCGAACCCTGCGCGTAGAGAATCGGCGAGCTGCGGAACTGGCTCTGGATGCCCTCCAGCGGCGTGACCGGGTGCAGCGGCGTGCCGACATAGTTGCCCAGAATGGATGTGAGCTGATCTGCGGTAGGGCCGATGACCGCGATGTGGCCCGGAGCGCTCTTCAAAGGCAGCGCGCCATTGTTCTTCAGCAGGACGATGCTTTCCTCGGCTGCCTTGCGCGAGATCAGGCGGTGCGGATTCGATGCAACCGATTGGAATGGGATCCGGTCCAGCGAGGAGCCGGGAGGATCGAAGAGGCCGAGTTGGAAGCGCGCCGTGTAGAGGCGCTCGGCGGCCTGGGTAACAAGGTCTTCGGACACCAGTCCCTGGTGGACGGCATCGGCCAGGGTGTTGAAACCGGGAGTCCAGATGCTGCACGAGAGGTCGGTTCCGGCCTGCAGCGAGAGCGCGGCGGAATGCGTGATGTCCGGCGTCTTCTTGTGGCCCTGGTTCACGTCCACAATCGCGCCGCAATCGGAGACCACAAAGCCCTTGAAGCCCCACGCGTCGCGCAGATGGTCTTTCAAGCAGCATCTTGTTGGTGCAGGCCGGCCACTCGTCGATGGAGTTGTAGGCGCACATCACCGACTGCACGTGGCCTTCGGTGACGGTGGCGCGGAACGCGGGCAGATAGGTTTCTTCGAGATCGCGGTCGCTGGGGTCGACGTTGAAGCCGTGGCGCAACTGCTCGGGCCCGCTGTGCACCGCGAAGTGCTTGCTGGTGGCGACGGCGCGCAGATGTTCGAGGTCCTTGCCCTGCACGCCGGTCACAAAGGCGATTCCCAGGCGGCCGGTCAGGAACGGATCTTCGCCGTAGGTCTCCTGGCCCCGCCCCCAGCGCGGGTCACGAAAGATGTTGATGTTGGGCGACCAGAACGTGAGGCCGTAGAAGATGCGGTGATTGCCTTCCCGCTGCGCCTGGTTGTACTTGGCGCGGGCCTCGTCGGAGATGACGTCGCCCATGCTCTGCACCATGGATTGATCCCACGTCGCCGCCATGCCGATCGCCTGGGGAAACACCGTGGCGTAGCCGGCGCGCGCCACCCCGTGCAGGGATTCGTTCCAGGTCTGGTAGTCGGGAATGCCGAGCCGCGGAATCGACGTGGCCCAGTCCTCCAGCTGGTTTGCCTTCTCCTCCAGGGTCATGCGCCCCACCAGGTCGTGGGCGCGTTCGCTGGGCGAGAGGTGGGTATCCAGGTAGGCGGGCTGCTGAGCAGTTGCAATCGTTGCAGAGATGCAAAGAACCAGCGCCGGGAAAAGGACAAAGCGGCGAAGCGGCATCGAATCGTTCCTCCAGAACTGCAGATTGTGGGCGCGCAGCAACGCCGGCCGGCCTCCCCGGTTGTGGTCGGGATTTGCAGGCCAACAGTGGGGCCAGCCCGACCACCGGAATCGAAGGAGCGGCAATGAAACTCTACAGGGCGCGGCGCCGCGCTGGCTAGCTTTATCGGTTTACTTAGGCCGATTCCGGAGCCAAGCCCGGTCAACCGTCGAGGTCGTCCCGCGCGGATAGCTCCATCTGCTTCAGCGCGGCGAGGTGTTGCTCGAACTCGGGGCGGGCGCGGAGAGATTCGAGCCGAGGATCGGCGAGCGTCTGGAAGAACCAAGGGCAGCGCAAATCGGCTGCGGCCTGCAGTTCAGAGACCGCGGTCTCCACGTCACCCAGCGCCGCATAAGCCGCTGGCGTAAAAGATCGAAGCACAAAGCGTTCGCGGGTCAGCCACTGGAGCCGCTCCAGGATTCCGTAGGCTTCATCGCGGTGGCCGCTGCAGGCCAGGACGTATGCCTGGACCGCGAGTGCCATATCGAAGTAGGGCGTGCGCCGAACAATCTCCTCTGCATGCGTGGCCGCGCGCTCCGCCTGGCCATTGAAGGCGAGAATGATCGCTCCGGACAGGTGGCTGCTCTCGTCGTCCGGGAAGAGGGACAGACACTTCTCGATTTGGTTGACGCTCCGCGTTGACTGGCCGGCAAGATGAAAGGCCCACGCAAGGATGCCATGAAGCGCGGGGGCATAGGGGTCCACAAGAAGAGCAGACTGTATCCATTCCAGGGCCTCGTCGAAGCGGTGACGGCTCAGGGCCAGCATCACGCGCAGCCGTGTGGTCCAGGGGTCGTGGGGAAGGTGCGCGGAGGCGGAAAACATCTCGAGAGCCCGGTGAAGGTCGTGGTCCACATGAAAGTTGATCCAGCCCAGCACGGGCAGCAACAGTGGTGCCTTGCCCGCGACATCGGAAACGGACTCGACGATGTGGTGGATCTCGGAGGCGGCTGTATCGGGAGACATGAATCCGTAAAACGCCTGCGTCGTACAAACGCGGGCAAGGTCGACCTTGGCGGCGACCAGCGTCGGATCGAGTTCCGTGGCCCGGACGAGGTGCTGCATGCCGTCCTGCATGCGGTGCCGTTCGTGGGTTTGCCACTCGTGATGGCCGCGAAGAAAGATGTCATAAGCTTCCCGGCGCTCAGTGCCATTCGATCCGTTCAATGCAGTCGTGAATTCGCCCCCCAGCCGAAAGACCAGCCGCTGTACGAGTTCCGATTCGAGCCCGAGCAGATAGCGACGAGCCACCAGGATGTCCTCCACCCAGATCTGGGCTCCGTCCTCGACGCGAATCACTTCCGTCCGCAAACGGTAATGAGTTGGCATGGCGAAGAGGATTCCAGCCAGCACCAGGTCCGCTTTCAAGGTCAACCCCACCTGCACCGCGGTCATGCCGCGGCCAGCCAGCGTGAAGACAGAATCGCGCGCCAGCACGCTTACCCAGGAAGGAGCAAAGGCGGTGAGACGGCTGGTTGCCTCTTCGGCGATCGCCGGACCCAGATGATCGGGAACGTCGCGCCCCGATCCGAAGGGCATGATCGCCAGACGGAGCACGCGGTGGGCCCCACTGCGCTGCACCGGCCCCGCGAGCCGGTAACCGCGCTTGTAGATGGTCTGAATGCACTGGTCGGGTTCGAGGCGGGCGCGCAGCGACGACATGCATCGGGGAACGCTGTCGGACGTGACGTGCACGTCGCCCCACAGGCCATGCTTCAGCTGCGCGGAACTGACGATCTGCCCGGCATGCGCGAGAAGCAGCCGAAGCGCCGCCAGTTCCTTGGGAGGCAGATGAACCTGCGCGTCCCCGCGAAAGAATGTGCCGTCGTGGTCCAGCCTGAAATTGCCGAAGGAGAATTCCGTTTCCTTGGCGTCGGATCGCGCTTCTGAGGAGAGCTTCATCCCGGTCACACTCTCGAAAGCCTTGTCCTGGCGCTGAAGCAACGTTCCCGATCTTCGGTGACGAACGACGCTTCGGCCCGAACTGCGGCCAACCATCATGACCTCGGAGGAAGACTATGCGATCCCGGCCCTCATTGTGCATAGAGGGAGCCCAAATGATTATCGACTGTAGATTATCCGCCTGCTGCGTTAATCATCACAACAAAACGCGCGATTAGTTACTAGAGAATAATATGTAAGTTACTGACGGATTCGAATGTGAGTTAGATCACTTTTTTGCGAGGTCAATACTTCGACTTGATTGCATATGTCAAACCCATCGTGAACTGGAACGAATTGCGCTTCGTCGGAGGCTCGGAAGCAGGTGGATTATTCAAGTAGCTATCCAGGGTTCCCACACTGAAGCTTAGGTTCTTGTATGTCGGGAAAGCGAGGGTATTAGTCTCGTTGACTGAATAGGCGCGTGGATTGTTATAAGCAGGAATGTAAGCAAGGCCCTGCGTATAGGTCAGGAGTTTCATGTGAAGCAAGTAGTCTAAGGAGAATGTCGATCCGATCAAATTTTCATTCGTCGCTGAAGTCCCACCAATAAACGATTGCTTTTCATATTGTAGGGTGGCCTTTAGATCTGCTTCTTGCTTTTCGGTCTTAATGAACGTCCATCCGATTCCGCCGCCGTAGATTTGCTGCAGTTGCAGATTCTGCGCAAAGTTGTGATCATACGCAATCTGCACCAATCCGAAGAAACGCGGAGCGAGGTACTCATCCCGTTCAGCGTCGGCGTGAAAGATGGCGGACTTGGTGAAGGTTGCCGGGACCAGAACGTCGCCCAGATGATACGCAGGCTGAGTGATCTTCCCGTACGATCCCGTGAAATCCGCCGAGGTGCGGTTGCGCGGATCGAGCCAATCCACCGTGGGCACGACTCGGATCAGTGCTATCCCGCCTGAAAAGGTGTACTGGTTCTGGGTGGCTGAGACCAGCGTGGCTCCGGCGGTTGCTGCCCCATTCCACCCCGCGGCCAGGCTCGGATGGTGATAGACCTCCTTATCGAGTGTCGGCCCGTCCATGATGTAATCCGCGTTCTTGGTGGCGATCGGCGCAGGAGACGGCCCTGACGCCGGGTGCACCGTGACTGACTCGTCGGCGACGTCGATCTTGCCGATCGGGATCTGGGGTACATGCTTTTTGCCGCGCAGTTTGACCGTATTGTCGAGCACGGCGAAATTTTCCGCGGCGTGCAGTTCCTTGATGTTTTCCCACTTAACGGAGAGATCGCCCAGCTGATTGCTTTGGAAGTTGACTTTACCTCCCACAGCGCTCACAAATTTACCGTGCAGCGTGTCGCCGTTTTTGAGGACCAGCACATCCGCTTCGGATACCGGCTTGGTTTGTGCGACGCATGTCAGCGTCACAGACAGTACAACTGCAAACAGAACGGCAAGGCGTGGAAACAGAAAACGGAAGGGAGCTTGTTCTGCAAATTTGAACATGGGGGAAACTACCTTTCGTCACGGAATATAGGCTGACGTGCCCGAATCAACTTTGTTTGAACTGCTGTGATCCCTGCGTTCGATGCAGACCGGGACGGGATTGGTTGCAGTGCTGGACACGCCAGGCGACTTGTCTTTGCCTGACTGGCTAATACCGATTGCCCTAATTGTAGCGGAACGAAACAGGGAACCGGTTCAGAACAGAACCTGCGGTCGATTTCCAGGATTCTTCCAGATTGCTGCCGCACAGCGATGCCAGCCTTATGGCAGGAGTCTAATCATGGCAAAGACACTTACATATGCCCAATGGTCTCTTGAACCATACTGCATTGGCATGAAGCTGCGCGCTCTGCGCACCCAGAAAAAGCTGACGCTTTCCCGTCTCGCCGCGGAGACCGGTCTGTCGACCGCGCTGCTTTCAAAGCTCGAGACGGATCGTATGATTCCCACTCTCCCCACACTGGCCACGATCTGCCGCGTTTATGGGGTGGGCATGAGTCATTTCTTTGTCGAGCCCGAGAAGCATACGCTCTCGATTACTCGCAAGGCCCACTTGCAGGTTACGGGACGAGGCCGGGAATCGGTGGGTTCCATTCCCCTGCACGCGCCGAAAAGTTCTTCGGGGTTGATGGCGGAGATGGTGGAGATACCTGCGGGAGGCGCGGATGCGCTTTCCGATGCCTACCACCGTGAGACCAGCGGCCTGATCTACGTGATCGAGGGAAGCCTGCACCTCGATGCCGGCGGCCTGCACGAGGTGCTGGAAGCCGGCGATTGCCTGTTCATCGAAAGCACGATGCCGCTGGTTTGGAGCGCGGGCGCCAGGCAGCGATGCCGGATCCTCGCGGTTCGCCCCGTGAAGAATGGCCGGTAGACAGGTGCGGCCCCCGAATCATCGTGTCGAATAAGGCGTCTGCATTGCCGGTTGGGGCCTCAGTCTGTACGATGGGTTGGGTTATCGCTGTCTCAAAACCCAATGGTGCTTTCCGCGACTTTGCAGGCCGGCTTCAGGGGCGGAATGATCGAAGGGATGAGACGCGTCATTCAGCTTTGAAGTTCGTTGCAGATCGAGGGACCCTACACGATGCGACCGAATCTGAACCTGATGAAAGCCACCCTGACGGGTGCGCTCGGCGGACTGCTTTTCGGTTTCGATACCGTAGTGATCGCCGGCGCCATCGATGCCCTGGAGAAGCTCTATCATCTGAGTCCCCAGGAGAAGGGATTCACCGTTGCCATCGGCCTGGTTGGCACGGTGATCGGCGCGCTCGCCGCGGGCCAGATCGGGCAAAGGCTGGGCAGCCGGGAAACCCTGCGCATTACGGCCATTCTGTATGTCGTTTCGGCCCTCGGTTGCGGGCTGGCGTGGAACTGGCCGATCTTCCTCATCTTTCGTTTGATCGGCGGGCTGGGCATCGGCGCTTCGTCCGTGCTTGGCCCTGTCTACATCGCCGAGCTAGCACCGGCCAAGTGGCGCGGACGCCTCGTCGCCACCTTCCAGTTCAACGTGGTGTTCGGCATCATGTTGGCCTACATCTCAAATTACATTATCCGCACGCTGCACCTGGGCTCGACCGAGTGGCGCTGGCAGGTAGGCATTGCCGCTGGTCCGGCGATTCTCTTTCTGATCATGTTGTTCGGCATCCCGCGCAGTCCGCGCTGGTCGGCGTCGAAGAACCGCATCGACGAAGCCCTTGCCGTGCTGAAGATGATGGGCGATCCTGATCCCGAGGCCGAACTGGCCGATATTCGGGCCGCATTGCAGCAGGAGCACGCCACAGCCCACGAACGCGTATTCCAGTGGAAGTATCGCTACCCGCTGTTCCTGGCCATCTCCATTGGGGCGTTTAACCAATTAGCCGGCATCAACGCCATTCTCTACTACATCAACGACATCTTCGGAGCGGCCGGGTTCAGCCAGATCTCCGCTGACCAGCAGGCCATCGCCATTGGAGCCACCAACCTGGTCTTCTGTGTGATCGGCATGTCGCTGATCGACAAAATAGGCCGCAAGACGCTGCTGCTGATCGGAGCAGCCGGCACGGCTGCCTGCCTGGGCGGGGTGGCCTGGCTCTTCAGCACCAATCCTCACTCGTCGGCGCTGCTAGGACTGCTCGTCACCTACATCGCGTTCTTCTCCGTGTCGCAGGGGGCGGTGATCTGGGTCTACATTGGCGAGGTGTTCCCTACATCCGTGCGGTCCAAAGGGCAGGGCGTGGGCAGCGCCAGCCATTGGTTCATGAACACGGTCATTCAGTTCGTGTTCCCGGTGGTGGTTCACTCCATGAGCCAGGCCACGCCGTTCGTGTTCTTTTCTGCGATGACACTGATTCAGTTCGTGGTGGTGATGTTCACTTATCCCGAGACAAAGGGGCAGACTCTCGAGGCACTGCAGCGCAAGCTGGTTGCGGCGGATTGACCCAACCAAACCTGGGTACCAAACCTGGGTGCCCCGCGCTAACGACGCTTTTGTCGTTAGGGCGGGAAACCACGAACGCATACGCGCCGCTGTTATCGGGATGCGGATCGTAGCTCAGGTTCCGGGAGCGCCAGCCTCGTCAGCGTCCGCGATCAATGCGCCGGTCGAACCGGTGGCGCCATGGCCTTCATGCCGTAATTGCATTGCGAAGACACTGGACATGCATGGCATAACGGCGCCTTGTCGTTGCACAGAGTTTTACCATGCACGCGAAGCAGAAGGTGGGCCTGCTTCAGGCTTTCGGCCTGGCTGGGAAGTTCTGGCTTGAGCGCTTCCTGCACGGAGCGATACGTCGCCTGGTGGCTTTTTTGCTCGTGACCCCAGCCCAGCCGGAACAAAACGCGAAGGCCATTCGATTCGAGCGGCAGTCCGCCGGAAATGCCGCACAGGAGCAGGATCTTTTCGGCGCCGGGGTCGCCAATGGTGGGAAACTGCTTCAGAGCCTTTTTGGCTTCAGCGTAGGGTTGGGTCAGGATCGAATCCAGGTCTCCGTTGTACTGATCGAGAGTGATGCGCGCAATTTCCCGCCACCGGAACACGCGCATCTCGGGACGCATGCCTCCGCGCAGGGCGATTGGTAACAATAGCCGGTCGGGGGCGGCATCGATGGCCGCCGCATTCAGCCCCACCTTGTCCCGCAGCGCCTGGAAGACCTCCAGCCGCCGCTCATCGGGAAGCAGGTAGCAGGCATTTTCCCACAGGACAAGCTCAAATGGTCCGATGGCCGGAGGGGCCGCGGGCGGGCCGTAATAATGCCTGAGCCGCCCGATGATGTCGCTGAACGCGCGCATGAGAAGAACGCGATGATAACCGCCGTGGGGGGAACGGATTTATCTCGCGGAGCTTGATGATCGCATTCTTCGCATATCGTGCTCCACAAGAAAAAACGGTGCAAGGAGCAAAACTTCGCCGGGTCATTCCCAGATTGGAAACATCACGCGCCGCATACCGTCATAATCATGATGGAACCATGGCCGCTCCCTCCAAAACGCGTCTCGATCTTCTTCTGGTCGAGCGGAATCTTGTGCCCAGCCGGGAGCGGGCCCGCGCCCTCATCCTTGCAGGGCGAGTTCTGGTGAATGAACAGAAGCTCGACAAGCCGGGGAACTCCGTTCCTGGCGATGCCGCGGTGAGGCTTCTCGGCGACGACCAGCCGTTCGTAAGCCGCGGAGGCATCAAGCTGGCCGCGGCCCTCGATCACTGGAACATCGATGTCAGAGATCGCGCATGCCTCGACATCGGCGCATCCACGGGTGGGTTTACCGACTGCCTGCTGCAGCGCGGAGCCGCGCATGTCACCGCGGTTGATACTGGATTCGGCCAGATCGCAATGAAACTGCGCAACGATCCGCGTGTGCGCCTGCTGGAGCGCACCAATGCCCGCTTCCTTCTGCCTGGAGCGCTCGCTGCTCCCGCGGATCCCGGGCTCACGTTGCTGGTGATCGATGTTTCCTTCATCTCCGCTACACTCCTGATCGAGCCGGTCGTCGAGGCCGCACCGGCGCTGCGCGAAGCCGTCATCCTCATCAAGCCGCAGTTTGAAGCCGGCCGCGAACACGTCGGCAAGGGCGGAATTGTCCGCGATCCCGCGGCCCATCAACTGGCCATCGACAAGGTCGCCGCCTATGTACGCTCCTTGCGCTGGGACGTCGTCGAGACGATCCCCTCGCCGATCACCGGCGCCGAGGGCAACAAGGAATTCCTGCTTTACTCGCGCCGTCCCTTCTGACCCTGTTCCCTGTTCACTGTCCCCTGATCACTGTTGTTACACTGGGACCGCATGGGTCGAGTCGCGATAGTCTGCAAACCGCAGAAGGACGAACTAGCCAGGATTCTGCCGGAGTTGATCGCCTGGCTGCGCGAGCGTGGCTACGAGCCCCTGCTGGATCGCGAGGCAGGCCAATACACCACCGCCGCGGAAGCCGTGGACCGTCGCGACATGCCGCTCCACAAGCCGGAACTGATCATTGTTCTGGGGGGCGACGGCACTCTACTTTCCGTGGGCCGGATCTTTGCCGCCACCGGTACGCCGATCCTGAGCGTCAACCTCGGGTTCCTTGGGTTTCTCACCGAGGTTCGCCTCGGTGATCTCTATGCGACCCTCGATAGCTGGTGCCGCAACTGCCATACGCTCGATGCGCGCGCTATGCTTCATGCCGGGCTGTGGCGCCACGCGGAACTGCACTCTGCTTATGAAGCCGTGAACGATATCGTGGTCACAAAGGGCGAGATCGCGCGCATGGGCGAGTTCGCCGTGGAATTGGACGGAAGGAAAGTCGCTAGCTTCCGCGCCGACGGGGTCATCGTTTCCACCCCTACAGGTTCGACGGCCTATTCGCTCGCCGCCAACGGGCCGATCCTGACGCCCAATGTGGATGCGATGGTGGTTACCCCCATCTGTCCCCACCTGCTCACCCTGCGTCCCATCGTCGTGCGTGGGGACGCCTCGCTAACGGTGCGCGTAGAAGGCATTCCCAACGTTGCGCTTTTCACCGTGGATGGTCAGCGGGCGGTCGAGTTGCAATTGGGCGATGAGATTCGCTGCCAGCGCTCCAAATATACGGTGAACCTGGTCCGGCTGGCCGAAGGCGGATTCTTCGACGCCCTGCGCAATAAGCTCAGTTGGGGAGAGCAGTGAAAAGCTGGGGACACTAAATCGTGGTCCATTAGGGGCCCAGTTCACCCAGCAGCGCTTTGGCCTTCTTCGCCAGCGTGTTGGCCCCGTCCACATCACCTGAATTCAGCGCGGTTCGCGCCTCCTTCAGGAACTCCTTGATCTGCATGGAGATCTTCTCATCCCCATCGTTTAGCTTGCGCGTAATCCCGTTCAGCCCCTTCTCCACATCGGCAATCGAGTCTTCCGCCAGCTTCTTCGAGTCGGGCGCCTGCGGTGGAGTGGCGAAGTCTCCGATCGCGTCAACTTCCGAAGGGGGAGCGTTTGCAGCTACCTGTGGGCCCGGTTGGCTATCGGCCGGATTCGCGGCCGTTTTTGAAGCCGGCTTTTTGTGTTTTGGAGGTTGTTTAGGCGGTTCCTGGACCACAACCACCGGCTTGTCGGTCTTGGGAATTGTGATCACCGGGGAGGGAAGATTTGCGGGAGCCAGATTCGGCGGAGGCGGGGTGTCGTCGATGTTCGGCGCCAGCGGCTGCATCTGCGACAGATTCGTATTGTGGGCGCACGCGGACAGCAGCAAGGGCAGCAGCCATGCAACCTTCCTGGCATCCAGCTTCATTCCCCAAACCCCTTTGCTTCTTCAACGCCCGCCGGCTGAAGATGCCGGCGACCCCATTCCGTGGCGGCCAGCGGTATGCGCAGCCTGAATTCGGTTCCACGGGTCTCCCTCGATTGTACTTCCACAGCACCATGATGCAACTGAAGAATTCGATAGGTCATGGCCAGCCCGATTCCGCTTCCGCCGCTCTTGGTCGTGAAATAAAGATCGAAGATCTTCTCCCGGATTTCGTCCGGAATGCCGACCCCTTCATCGGCAATCCGAAGCACCGCGAACTTGCGGTCCGTCTCCAGCGACACCTCCAGCCGGCCTCCATCGGGCATGGCCTGGGCTCCGTTCTCGATCACGTTCAGGGTCGCCTGCTTGAGACAGATCCGCGTCCACATTGGCGATCACCGCCTTCGCGGGCAGATGGTTCACAAGGATCACGTTGCGGGTGGAGAGCTCTTCGGTGGCCAGGGCCAGCACATCCCCGATGACCAGCCGCAAATCCTGTTCGCGAAGCTGCAACTCCACCGGCCGCGAGAAATCCACCAGGGTCTGCACGACCCGGTCGAGCCGGCGAATCTCCATGTCGATCACTTCCAGGTGGCGAACCGCCGGTGCGCTGGGGTCATCCAGCTTGTTTTTGAGCAGTTCCAGATGAACCACGATGGCGTTGATCGGATTCTTCACTTCGTGGGCCACACCGGAAGTGAGCCTGCCGATGGCGGCCATGCGCCGCGACAATTCCAGTTCTGACTCGATCTCCTCCATCGACTCCAGATCCCGCAGCGTCACCAGTGCGCCCAGTCCCTGGTGCGAAAAGTCATCGTGGATAAAGTCCACCGATGCCTGGATTCTTCGCCCCGTTTCGGTGCGGATTTCTTCTTTGACCAAGGGAACTTGCGTATCGAAAGCTTCCCCCAGTGCGTGTCCCAAAAGCGTGGACCGGTCAAAAATTTGCGAGGCGTGGAGTCCCAGAACCTTGCCCCGTTCCACCTGGAGAAACCGCCGCGCCGCCTCCGAAACAAGGACCGCCCGTCCGTCCCCGGTAAAGAGCAGGATGCCGTCCTGAAGATTGCCCAGGATCTGGTCCAGGTTGTCCTTCAAGGCGGAAAAGACTTCTTCCACATTGCGCATGCGCTGGCCGATCTGTTCGATCTTGGTCGAAACCCGAGCCGCCGTATCCTGCCTCGCTCTCACTTTGCCGTCCTCGGCTGACTCGTTGGCGGCGGTCCAGTAGTCAAGCTGCATGCTGATCTCTTCCAAGGGCCGCAGTGCCAGATTACTCAGCAGAAGGGCGACCAGAAGAGCGGTGCCCAGCGCAAATGCCATCAGTTCGAATGACTCTCGCAGCCATGGCTTATAGGCCTCCCGCAGGAACGCAGTGCTGACGCCCACGTGAATGGAGACAAACGGCTGGTTGTTTCGCTCCAGCGGCACAACCACGTCAAAGACCTCGGCCTTGTCGAGGAGGACCACCTCAATCAATCGGATGGGATTAACATCCAGCAATTGCTTATAGTCGGATCGGGTGTTGAGCGTCTTGTCCTGATTCTCCGGCAGGGAGCTTAGAAGGACCCGTCCACTGGTGTCGTCAATGTTGATGTCGTAAACGGTGTCCGAATAGCGATTGACCGAATCGATCACCACCTGGAGGGCCTCGCTTTTCCGGATCGCGCCGGCCGCCATCTCGCGGAGCTCATAAGGCTTGTTGGGATCGAACGTGCGGTCCTTCAGGCCGGATACGAGAGCATTCTGCACCGCCAGCTTGACCTGGTTGGCCACCATCCTGTTGGTGTTGTAGGACGCCTTCACCGAGGCGTAGAGAAACTGGGTGACATAGACCAGCGAAAGAAGCCCCGATATCAACAGGACAAGGACGGTGATGGCCAGGACGAGTTTGGTCTTCAGTCGCATCGACTCGAACAGAACTCAGGCGGATTGTTGTTCCCGGGTCTGGCTGTACTCCTTCAGCTTGTTATGCAGCGTCTTCAGGCTCACGCCCAGAATCTCGGCGGCCCGGGTCTTGTTCTGCCCCGTAGCGTCCAGGGTCCGCATGATCAGCAGCTGTTCAGCTTCGTCTACCGTGTTGCCTACGCGCACCGGCACCACGCTGGCGTCGTCCACCGCGGGAGCCAGCGGCTGCGCCTTGCCGAATCCGGGAGGCAAATGCCCCGCATCCAAGGGGGCGCCGTCCGTGCCCAGAACAACCGCCCGCTCGATCGTGTTCCTTAACTCGCGCGCATTGCCAGGCCAATGATACGCGATCATTCGATCCAGAATCGACGGCGCTACCCCCGAGACCTTGCGTCCGTGCTTCTCATTCATCTCATCGAGCATGGCCTCTGCCATCGCCGGCAAGTCTTCGAGATGGGTACGCAGGGGCGGCATGTGGATATGGAAGACATTCAGACGGTAGAAGAGGTCCGACCGCAGATGGCCGCTCTCGACGGCGTCGTCGGGTTCGCGATTCGTGGCAGCGAGCACCCGCACGTCCACATCGATTTCATTGCGCGCTCCCAGCCGCCGGAGCTTGCGCTCTTCCAGGACGCGCAGAAGTTTGGCCTGCGTCCCCACGGGCATCTCGGCCAGTTCGTCCAGCAGCAGGGTTCCGCCCGCGGCCAGCTCGAAGCATCCGACCCGCCGCTCCACTGCGCCGGTGAATGAGCCCTTTTCGTGGCCGAAGATCTCGCTTTCAATCAGGGTTTCGGGAATCGCCGCGCAATTGACCGCAACAAAGGGACGAGGCTTGCGGGGACTCAGATCGTGCAGGGTACGCGCCACCAGCTCCTTGCCGGTCCCGCTCTCGCCGGTGATCAATACCGACACATTCGAGGATGCGATCTGCTCGATCAGCGCGAAAATCTCGCGCATGGCCTTGGAAGTGCCCACCATCGAGCCCAGCACACCCGATTCGCGCAGCCGCCGCCGGGCCACCTCGAGCTCGATGTCCGTTTCCCGCTGCCGGGCCGCATTGGCCAGAATGTTGCGCAGCCGTGGCGCATCCACCGGCTTGAGCACATAGTCATAGGCGCCCAGCTTCATCGCGTCGACCGCGGTCTGAATCGACCCTTGCGCGGTCAGCAGAACTACGGCTGTTTTCGCGGTCAGCGACGACCCCTCCGCGGCGAATTTGGCCAGCAATCCCAGTCCGTCCAGGCGCGGCATTTTCAGATCCGTCACCACGATGGCCGGATTCCAGGCCATGGCCTTTTCCCAGCCCTCAATGCCGTCGTGCGCCGTTTCGGTTCGATATCCCCACCCGGAGATCAACTCGGCCAGCCCCATAAGCGCATGGGGCTCGTCCTCCACAATCAATACTTTAACTCCGGAATTCATAGGCTCTTTCATGCGGCGGTTTGCCGCTCCCGTTATTCTCTCTTGCCGCAGGGTGTTCAGCGAAATTTTTCGTTCCCGAGGCGGCCGGCCAGGGGAATGACAAACCCGAAAGGTGCCGACGTTTATCCAGTCCTCTCCGTCAGTTCTGCCCAGCGCGTGTACAAATCATCGTTCTCCTGCTGGGCCCGCTCCAGTTCCGCCAGCGCCTCCTGAAGCGCTCCCGCATCGCTCGCGATTGCCGGATCCTCCGCGCGCGTCCGCGCCGCCTTTAACTGCGCATCCGACTCCTCCACGCGCTGCTCGATCGAGGCGAACTCCCGCGCTTCCAGATAGGAGAGCTTCTTTTTCGCTCCTGGACTGTTCCCCGATTCGGTCGCCGTAGTCTTCGTTCCCCGTTCCCTGATCCCTGCCGGGGCCCCCGGCGAGCGGTCTTTGCTCGCTGGGGTGGCTGATCCCTGATCCCTGGTCTCTTCGACCCATGCTTCCCACTGCGCAAAATCCGCGAACCGCCCGATCCCGCCCCGCCCGTCCAGACCCACCACCGTTGTCGCCATGCGGTTCAGCAGATAGCGATCGTGCGTCACCAGGACCAGCGCGCCGGGAAACTCGAGCAGATTGTCCTCCAGGATCTCCAGGGTCGGAATATCAAGATCGTTGGTTGGCTCATCGAGCAGCAGCACGTCCGCCGGCTCCAGCATCAGGCGCGCAATGAGCACCCTGGCCCGCTCCCCGCCGCTCAGGTTCAATACCGGCTGGTTGAGCTGTTCTCCTGTGAACAGAAACCGGGCCGCCCAACTGGCTACATGCACGGTTCTTCCCTGGTGGATCACCGAGTCGCCTTCAGGCGCCAGGGCGCGACGAAGGGTTACCGTTTCATCCAATTCGCGCATCTGGCTGAAATAAACCAGCCGCAGCCCCTCAGCGCGTCGAATCCTACCCTCGGCCGGCTTGATTTCTCCGCGCAGCATGCGCAGGAAGGTTGTCTTGCCGCTGCCGTTTGGGCCCACCAGCCCTACCTTCATGCCCGCCGTCAGCGCAAAGTCCAGCCCCGCAAACAACCTCCGGTTGGTTTCACTTTTTGGACCGGCGTCATTGGCCGGGCTGGCAGGCACTTCGCACGCCACCCCTTCAAACTCCACCAGCCGCTTGGTCTTTCGCTGGCTGGCCGCAAAATCGATGCCTGCGGAAGAAGCCGTGGTCCGCCCCTCCATTTCCGCCAGCTGCCCGATCATCGCATTGGCCGTGTCGATCCGCGCCTTGGACTTCGTCGTACGCGCCTTGGGTCCCCGCCGCAGCCATTCGATTTCTGTCCGCACCCGGTTGCGCAGGCTCTCCATCTGCCGGTTCTGGGCTTCGAGGTAGGCCTGTTTCTCCTCCAGAAACCGGCTGAAGTTACCCTTCACGCGCAGCAGACCGTCCGCGTAGACGCGATTCAACTCCACGATCTGGCTCGACGTCGCTTCGAGGAAATAGCGGTCGTGGCTCACGGTGACCGCCGCGAACGACGACGACTTCAACAGCTCTTCCAGCCATTCGATGCCCGCCAGGTCGAGGTGATTGGTGGGCTCATCCAATAGAAGAATATCGGGCTCGCTGACCAGCGCCTCGGCAATCGCCAGCCGTTTGCGCCAGCCTCCGGAGAGTGACGCGGCCTCTGCATCCAGCCGCTCGAAACCCGTTCGCCCGGCGAGTTCGCGCAGCCGTCCTTCGCGCTCCGTCTCTCTCGCGTGGGCGGCCGTCATTGCTGCTTCGAGCACCTGCCTTATGGTCTGCCCCGCCGCAAACCGCGAATCCTGTGGCACATAGGCGGCTCGCGCCCGCTTGCGGACAGCCATTTCGCCGGCGTCCGGTTCTACTTGCCCGGCCAGCAGAGCCAGCAGCGTCGACTTGCCCGCCCCGTTGGGCCCAATCAGCCCGATCCGGTCTCCATCCTCCACGGTCAGCGAGATGGCGCGAAACAGAGGCACCGCCCCGAACTGCTTTGTGACCGATTGCAGGTTGAGAATGGGAGGCATCCCTTTCAGACTACCCTCCTTCCAGCTGCGGAGGTCCACCGTTCGGAATTGCCTCGCCGCGGAAGGTGTAAACCAGCCCATCAGAGCCGAACAGAATCCGCGAGTGCGACATACTCCCACCTCCAGCAAAAAGGCTGCCGCCAAAGTGGGATTTCCTTCCTAAGGTAACGTGTCTTTAATCACATCATCACAGCCGGGCCATTCCTACAATGTGCAGAACATCACAGGAGACGGTTTCCATGCCCATACATCCCTCAGAAATCGCCAACACCCTCAGCGAGAAGTTTCAGCTTCTTCACGAAGCATTCACCGACCTGGCCAGCGACGCGGCCCAATTTCATGGTTCACTCGACCTCCGAGAAGCGTCCGCGCGGACCTTGTTCAATTCTCTAACCAGAATCATGGCCTTTTCCGATCATGTGCATGTGGCGTTGAATCTGATGGGCGAAGATGTGGTGGCCATTGAAACTGCCTTCGGCGATCCCCTGGGCGAAGATTGGAACGAGCAACTTCAAGATAGTTTCGATGATTGGTTTAAGGCCTCGAATGCGTCGAATTATAAAGTCAATTAGATTGACGCTGACAGAATGGGCAGACCGTCACTTCGGTTGCGGCCCGTCGCCATACAAACCAACTTCCCTCTTGAGTTAAATCGAATTCCGGCACATTCATGGCTGAACGGCGCTCTCTTGTATCGTGGCCGCCAATCTCTATCCCAAATCCTGCCACAGCCTCAGCGCGTACGCAGAACTTGATAGCGCGCAATTGCATAGCCCAAGGCGGAACCCAGAAAGACATCTGACGGGAAGTGCGCACTCGATGTGATGCGTGAAAGGCTGATCGCCGTCGCCATGCCATACATCACCCACGGCACCCAGCGGTGCTTGCGGTAGCGAACCGCGACCACCGTAGCCACTGAAAAGGCGCCCGTAGCGTGACCGGATGGGAAACTGCTGCTGTGCAACGGCGACTGGCCTCCGTTGAAAAAAGTGTTATGAAAATCACCGCCGGGGGGAACATCCGAGGGCCGTTCGCGGCGCGTGATGGCTTTCACGGCGAGATTCACTACCGCGCTATCGGCGTAAGCCTCGCCGGCCAGGATTGCGGTGCTCACCTGGTAAGAATCATGCCGGATGTATCCCGCCGCCAGCAGGGCGGCTGGTACGGCAACCACTTCGCCAGTCGCGATGTAGGCATCGAACGTGTCGTTCAGATCGTCCAGATTGCCCGCGTGTGTTTGGAAATAGGGCATGACATGCGGATCGGCGACAATAAGCCCCGCTGTTCCACCGATCACAGCCAGGGTGGGAATCCAGTGACGGCCTCTGGCCAATTGCGTGGGAAACAGCCAGATGTCTTTCTGGTCGTGGAGAAAATCGCGCGGAAGACTGCGCCAGGTGGCTTCCCGGCCGGCGGACGACTCCGTGTCCGACTCCCCTGAACGGGCCGACAGGGAGGGCGCGTCAGGCAAGTTGCCATCTTTGTCTTGCGCCCAGCCGCAGGGCGCCACACCGGAGTTAACCGCCAGGAAAATCAGAACCGCGAGCGAGAAACCGTAAACCCTTTTCATCGAATGTTTACGATGCATCGAGTGGGATCTAAGGAGGCTTCGCAGTTAGAAGCCGGCGCGGGACGACATCGATTCCACCTCATTCGTCATTCTCCGTTCATTCGTCGAATTGATGATCTCAATCGCCCGACGGCCTGCCTTCACCAAAGCCCAATCGCGAGCACCCCGTCTCGCCGTAAACTGGTTTGATGCTGGATTACGAAATTTCTCCCGTCGAGGCGGCGGCTCTCCTTCGCGAAAGCAAGGCCAGGTTCATCGACGTGCGCGAGCCGTGGGAGTTTCAGACCGCACGCATCGCTGGGAGTGTGCTGATGCCGATGGGCGATGTCCCCGCGCGGGCTCACCAGGAACTCGACCCGGACGAGCGCCTCGTAGTCCTGTGCCATCACGGTCAGCGTTCGCTGAACGTCGCCGCCTGGCTGCGCAACCAGGGATTCGAACAGGCGCAGTCCCTGCGCGGTGGCATCGATGCCTGGTCGGCCGAAGTCGACTCCGCCGTCGGCCGGTACTGATTGCACCTCATCGGTTGCCGCACCGCCCGCCAACCGCCCCTTCGCCTATACTCTTGTGTGGTCAAACTCAGTTCGAAGGAGCCACTCCGTGTCTTCGTCCGCCGTTGCCTACGCCCAGGAGAACCACCCTCGCTTCCTTAGCGAATTAAAAGACCTGCTGCGCATCCCGTCGATCTCGACCGCGCCCGAACATGCCGCCGACTGCCGCCGTTCAGCCGAAGCCCTGGTGGCCGAACTCAAGCGTATTGGCATGGAGAACGCCCGCATCATCGAGACCGAGGGCCATCCTCTCGTCTACGCGGACTGGCTTCACGCTTCGGGCAAGCCTACAGTCCTGGCCTACGGGCACTACGATGTGCAGCCGCCCGACCCCCTCGACGAATGGCACTCCCCGCCTTTCGAACCTACCGAGCGGGATGGCAATCTCTATGCGCGCGGCGCCGTCGACGACAAGGGTCAGATGTACATGCATGTCAAGGCGCTCGAATCCTTGCTTGCCGCCACCGGGGCCCTTCCCATCAACGTGCGCGTGCTGCTGGAGGGCGAAGAAGAAGTGGGAGGGGAGGGAATTGCCGCTTTCGTGGCGTCCAGGCCGCCGCAACTGAAAGCCGATTTCGCCCTGGTGTCCGACACCGAGCTTTTCGCCCCCGGGTTGCCTACACTCTGCGTCGGCCTGCGCGGCATGATCTACACCGAGCTCGAAGTGCGCGGCGCACGTACTGATCTGCACTCCGGCATGTATGGCGGAGCCGCCCCCAATCCATTCGTGTCCATGGCGCAGATCCTGGCCAGGCTGAAAGACGAAAACGGCCATATCCTGATCCCCGGTTTTTACGACGACATCATTCCCCCAAGCCCCGAGGAACTGGCCGCCTGGCGCAGCCTGCCCTTCGACGAGGAGGAATACCGTCTCCACGAAGTCGGTTCGAAGCAACTGGTCGGCGAAGAAGGATTCAGCGTGCTGGAACGCACCTGGGCGCGGCCCACCCTCGACGTGCATGGCATCCCCGGTGGATTTACGGGAGTCGGCGCCAAGACCGTGATCCCGGCCAAGGCCACCGCCAAGGTCTCCATGCGCCTGGTGCCCGGCATGACTCCGGCCAAAGCCTTCGCAGCAATACAAAAGCTACGTGGAGAAGATTGCGCCCCCGGGCGTAGACGTTGCGGCGCGGTTGATTCACTCGGGCGACCCCTGCCTCATCCCGGTCGACAATCCCTATATCCAGGCAGCCACCCGCGCTCTCCACGAGGTCTGGGGCAAGGACACGGTGTTCATCCGCTCCGGCGGATCGATCCCCATCGTCGGCGACTTTGCCCGCCACCTCGGCCTGCCCAGCGTCATGATGGGCTTCGGTCTGCCCGACGACAATCTCCACGCGCCCAACGAGAAGTTCCACCTGAAGAATTTCGAACTGGGCATCCGGTCAATCATCCGCTTCCTGGAGGAGACCGGGCGTTGACCTGGGAATGGGGAGGGGCAGCCACGGTCGGATTCATCCTCGCCGGCGGGCAGTCCCGCCGGATGGGAACAGACAAAGCCCTGGTCGAATTCAGGGGGCGTCCGCTGGTCGCTCATGCGGTTGACCTTGTTCGCGCTGCCGGGCTGCCGGTGGTTATCGCCGGAGCCCGCTCTTCCCTCGAGTCCTTTGCGCCGGTGATACCCGACTCAAGGACTGACGTTGGCCCGCTGGAAGGTATCTGCACCGCTCTCGAAAGCCTGAAGAACAATCACTCATGTCGTGTATCAGGGCACGACTTTAGTCGTGCCGCAAGGGCCCCAAACTACGACGGGGCTTTAGCCCCTGAGCCACCCTACGCCGTCTTTCTGCCCGTTGATTTGCCTCTGCTGCCTCCTTCTCTTCTCGTCTATCTGCTCCATCACGCGCACATCACGGGCTCCGCCGTCACTCTTCTTTCCGTGAATGGTTTCCCGCAGACCTTTCCTGTCGTTTTGTCTCGAGACTCTTTGCCCGTGCTGGAGCGCGAACTCCGCGGGGGCGACGGCGGCTGCTACGCCGCCTTCCAGGCCGCAGCCGCTGCGCGCGGGGAGCCTGTTTCCATACTTCGGGCCGAGGTGCTTGCCCAATCCCGAAAAATTACGCATCCCGCCGCCCTCCCCGTGGCCCAGTGGTTCCTCAATGTCAATGCCCCGGCCGATCTGCGCCGCGCCTCGACCATGGGCGTCGGTCGCGTAAGCTGATTGCAGGCATGCTCGACGACCCGCTCAATCCAGATCCGGAGCCCTCTGACGCACACGCGTTAGAGGCGGAAACTTTCGGTGAGCCGCGCCGCGATGACCCAGATTCGGCCGTGGCAGAATCTGTTGCCGAGCCCGCTATCGCCTTTCACAACGTCTCCATCTCCTTCGACGGCCGCGTGATTCTGGAAGACGTCAGCTTTTCTGTCGATCGCGGGCAGACGCTCTGCATCCTGGGCCGCAGCGGTGTGGGCAAGTCCGTATCACTGCGCATGCTGATGGGCTTTCTCATGCCCGATAGCGGCTCCATCCGGATCAATGGTCAGGAGATCACCGAATTGGGTGAAGAGGGCATGCAAGTGGTCCGTAAGCGCGTCACGATGGTGTTTCAAAACGGAGCACTTTTCGACTCGCTCAGCGTCCGCGAAAACGTCGCCTTTCCCCTGCGCGAACGCGGCGGCCTGGACGAGTCCCAGATCCTGCAGATTGTGGACCGATTGCTTGTCCTGGTAGGGGCCGATGACGTGGTCGATGCCTTCCCAGCCAGCCTTTCTACAGGACGTCGCCGCGCTGTGGCCATCGCGCGCGCGCTGGCGGCTCAGCCCGACATTGTGCTCTACGACGAGCCCACCACGATGGTGGATCCCATCATTGCTCGTCGCCTGGGAGGGATCATTCAGCGCCTTAAACATCAGCTTGGGTTCACCAGCATCGTGGTTACCCATGACATGCGCTTCGCCGAACGGCTGGCCGATCTTGTATTGTTTCTACATATGGGTGGAGCGCGATTTTTCGGCCCGCTCAAGGACTTTTTGGTTTCGACTGACGAAGATATCCGTCAGTTTCTGACATTGGATGCTTATCGGTTGCCGACCGATTGATCGTGGTTCATCATTGAGTGTTCATGAT
Organism: uncultured Acidobacteriota bacterium; assembly: GCA_963798315.1. Lineage (GTDB taxonomy): Bacteria > Acidobacteriota > Terriglobia > Terriglobales > Acidobacteriaceae > Telmatobacter. The sequence continues at coordinate 313,403 of CAWCTA010000011.1, forward strand.
TTGGTAACGGGGCAAGAGTACACTTTGATTAGTGCGTGTTGCATAAGCCGGTTTTGTAACAGGGCACGCCTTAAGACGTGCCGAAAAGGATCGGCAAATGCAGGGGGTTTTAACCCTGAGGAATTCCGAGCCAGACATGCTGTCCGTTTATGAAACAAGCCCTGGCAAAAAAAATGTCTCGCATGTTCACCATGAATTGCGAAAGTTGCATCAAACGGGTTACCGGGTATGTGCAGACTGTAAAAGAGATGTTTGTTATACTCGAGTCAATCGATGGCTAATGAGTGTTCCCACAACCTGACGCAGTCGGAAGACGATCCACTATTCCCTTTTGATCTGCAAGTGAGTCAGTTCGAGCATTTTCGATAGCAAGCGGGTCCGATTTTAGTTTTCCCCTGATAGCGATGGATTAGTCCAAACAACCGCCGGGTCACGCCGATTCGTGGCCGGTGAAGTTAAGAGAATCTTCTAAACCGGGCTGTAGTTCTGCCTCGCGGCCCGTTGCTCAAAGTATCCGTTCGAATCTGTGCACTGGGCCTGACAACAGCAGTTCGGCGTCACATTCGCGCACGCTATGCTCACGCGTGACTGCGGATGTTTGACTCAATATCTAGCCGGCGCAAAGAACTGCGGAGATTGGCGGATAGGCGTATATGGCAACATCCGATTTCTGGCAAAGACTCTCTGCCTCCGTCGCCTCGCCCGAATGGGTGACGGCGGGGAGCCGGAGTTCACCGCGTGATGCACGTGGTACTTCCAAACTCTGGATGTTCCTGGACGCAGGCACTGTTCTGGGTGCTGCGGTTCTCGCTACGCTCTATGAATTCCGCCAGACCCCGATCGCCGGCGCGAGGGGCGTTTGGCACGGAACCCTGATTCACGGCCGCTCCATGGGAATCCTACTGGGCTTGTTGGGCGGGTTTATCATCTCTCTCATCGTCATCAGCAAGCGCCTGAATCTCTACAGGCCGACACGCCTCGGCGGTTATCTCCACGAGCAGAGGCTTACCGTTCAGGCCTGCTTCACGTCGTTTCTCCTGCTCACGGGAACTCTGTACCTCGTTCACCTCGACGACATTCCGCGCAGGATCGTCGTCATTACGCTGAGCCTGGTGATTGTTTCCCTCAGCATGCGCCGCCTGATCTATCGGGTTCTGCTCTACCGTCGCTTTGAACGAGGCATGGGTACCCGCAATGTCCTGATCGTGGGTACGGGCCCTGAAGCCCACGCTCTGCGGCACCATGTAGAGAGCATTCGCCACCTCGGCTATACCTTCAAAGGTTTCATCGATTTCCTTGGCACCTCCTCGCGATTTGCAGCCACTTCGGGAGATGTGGTCGGTAACCTCGACACCCTCTTTACGCATGCTCGGAAGCAGTTTGTCGACGAGATTTTCTTTACCGCGCCCTGCGAGCGCGGCATCGTGCAGGATGTGCTCGAGAAAGCGCGGGCCCACGGCGTCGATCTCCGCGTGGTTCCAGACATGTATGACGGCCTGGCCTGGAATAGCCCCATCGAGTATATCGGCCAGTTTCCAACCATTCCTCTGCATTGCGGCCATGTGCCCGAGATGGCCCTGGTGCTCAAGCGCGGGCTGGACATTGTCTTTTCCAGCCTCGTGCTCCTCGTCCTCGCGCCCGTGCTGTTGCTCCTTGCCATCCTCATCAAACTCGACTCCCCGGGTCCGGTCTTCTACTCTTCCGAGCGCATCGGCAAGAAAGGCCACGTTTTTAGTTGCAGCAAGTTCCGCACCATGGTCCGCGACGCGGAGAACAAGCGCGCCGACATCATGCATATGAACGAGCGCGACGGCGTCCTGTTCAAGATCAGCAACGATCCCCGCATCACCCGCGTCGGGCGCTTCCTGCGCAAGTACTCCCTTGATGAGCTGCCCCAGTTCTTCAATGTTCTGCGCGGCGAAATGAGCGTGGTGGGCCCGCGTCCGCCCATCGCCAGCGAGGTCAAGGAATACAAGCTCAGCCATCTTCGCCGCCTTGACGTGATGCCCGGAATCACCGGCTTGTGGCAGGTTCAGGGGCGTCAGGATCCCTCCTTCGACAGCTACATCTCTCTCGATGTCACCTACATCGAGAACTGGAGCATCTGGCTCGACATCAAGATCATCGTGCGTACAATCGCCGTGGTCTTCGCCGGAACCGGTACATAGTCCGGCTTCATTGGCGGATCGGCCGACAGCCTTGCACCCCTTTGCCACGTTCTGTTTTCGGCGGCGGATTAAACTGAACTTGTGAAGATCGCGCTTGCCCAGATCAACCCCACCGTCGGCGACTTTACCGGGAACCTGGAAAAAATCGTCGCGGTAAGCCGTCGCGCTGCCGAGTCAGGGCGCGCGTCTGACGGTTTTCTCCGAACTCTCCATCTGCGGCTATCCTCCCGCCGACTTCCTCGAGAAGCCCAGTTTCCTCGCCCGCTGCCGTTCAGCTGTCGATGAGCTTGCCGTCGCGACGCGTGAATTGCCTACAGCCGTGCTTGCCGGCGTGGCCCTCCCTTCGGGCGCCGGTTCGGGGAAGCCCGGGGTTCCCGGCGACAGGTCTTCGTCGCTGGGGTGGAGACCAGCTGTGAACGCCGCCGTGCTCCTCGATCGCGGGCAGCTTCTCCTCGAGCAGCAAAAGCGCCTGCTGCCCTTCTACGACGTCTTCGACGAACAACGTTATTTTTCTCCAGCGCGCGCCCAGCAGGTGATCGAACTCGACGGCGTTCGCCTGGCCATTACCATCTGCGAAGACGCCTGGAACGACAAGACCTTCTGGCCTCGCCGGCTCTACTCCATCGATCCCATGGAAGAGATCATGGCCCAGCATCCCGCCATTCATATCAACCTGTCGTCTTCGCCCTTCTGGCATTCCAAGCGCGAGATCCGCCGCCAGATGCTGGCCGCCATCGCCCGGCGTGACGGAATCCCCGTGCTTCTATCCAACCAGGTGGGCGGCAACGACAGTCTCATCTTCGACGGCTCGTCGCTGGCATTGAATTCCCGCGGCGAACTGATCGCCCAGGCAGCTTCGTTTGAAGAGGATCTGGTCATCGTCGATCCATGCCACGCCGACACTGTGCCCGAGCCGGTTTCCGATGACACTGAAGCGGCGTATCGCGCTCTCGTTCTCGGGACCCGCGATTACGTGCGCAAATGCGGCTTTAAGAAGGCCATCGTCGCTCTGAGCGGCGGCATCGACTCCGCCCTCGTCGCCGCGATTGCCACCGATGCCCTCGGCCCTGAAAACGTGCTGGGCATTGGCATGCCCAGCCCCTACTCCTCACCGGGCTCTATTGACGACAGCCGCCAACTCGCCGCCAACCTCGGTATCCGCTTCGAATTGATTTCGATCAGCGAGCTCTTCCAGTCCTTCACGCATTCGCTCCAGCCCCTCTTCGCCGGCAGGGCCGAAGACATCACCGAAGAGAACATTCAGCCCCGCATCCGCGGCACTCTGCTGATGGCTCTCTCCAACAAGTTCGGTGCGCTGGTGCTCACCACCGGCAACAAGTCGGAGATGGCCGTGGGCTACTGCACGCTCTATGGCGACATGGTGGGCGCGCTGGCGGTCATTGGCGACCTGGTCAAGACCCGCGTGTACGCCGTGTGCCGGTGGCTCAATCGCGAGCGCGAAATCATCCCGGCTCCCATCCTCGAAAAACCGCCCTCCGCCGAACTGCGTCCCGGCCAGATGGATACCGACTCCCTTCCGCCCTATGAGATTCTCGATCCCATTCTCGAGGCCTACGTCGAGCGCTACGAAACCCCTGAAGAGATCGCGGACGCCCACGGACACCCTCTGGCTCTGGTCAAACAAGTGGTGCGCCTGGTGGAGCGTTCGGAATACAAGCGCCAGCAGGCCGCGCCGGTCCTGAAGGTTACGTCCAAGTCATTTGGAATCGGCCGCCGTTTCCCCATCGCCGTCAAGGTCCAGGTTTAGGATCGTGCGCGTGCCGCGGTTTCGCCAGAGCATCCAGCATTGGCGTTCCCCAAGGCGGCGAGAGATAATGAATACAATCGCGATAGCGTGTGTCAAAACCTGACGCTTCACCTCGTGCCCTCTGGATACCCCGCGCCAGTCCCGGTTCCGAGAACCGCGCGGGCCGCGATATTCTGAAACACGCCCCAGAAGGAGAACCCGTTTGACCAGTAAATTCCGCCTCATTGCCGGCCTTGCCGCGCTGGCTGTCCTTGCGTTCCCGGTTGTCCGTGCCGCTGCCCAGGAGCAGGTGCCGCCCGCACCCGCGCAAACCGCCCCTGCGCCAACCCAGGGAGCCCCGGCCCAGCAACCGGCCACGCCCGCTCCGGCTGCCGCGCCAGCTTTTCCCAAGCCCGACCCTGCCAATTTCACCGCCTCGTCTCCCACCAAGGACATCGTCAACTCCTTCCTGCAGGAGAGCTGGGGTTACGATGACACCCGCGTATGGCAGGTCCAGGCCATTATGAAGACATCGTTGGATGGCTACAGCAAGGTCGTCGTCTACATCGGCGACAAGACGGGAAAGCAGAAGGCTTCGGCGCTCCAATTTATTGTTCTTCCTGACGGCAAGCACATCATCGCCGCCGACGAGATTTTGCCCTTTGGCGAGCACCCCTACGCCGGGATGCGCGCCGAACTGCAGGAGAAAGCCAACGGTCCCTACAAGGGCGCGGCCTCCAAGGATCTCGAACTGGTGGAATTCGCCGACTTCCAGTGCCCCCACTGCAAGGAAGCCCAGGCCAACATGGAGAAACTGGCGACCGATTTTCCCAAAGCCCGCATTGTCTTCCAGAACTATCCCCTCGAAAAGATCCATCCTGAAGCCAAGCGCGCGGCCAGTTATGGCGTTTGCGTGGCCCATCAGGGAGGCAGCACAGCTTTCTTCCAGTTCGCCAGCGCCGTCTTCGAGGGTCAGGAAGGTTTGAATACCGCCGACGGTGCAACCCTGACCCTGAACAGTGCGGTCAGCAAGGCCGGTCTCGATCTCGCCAAGGTCTCGGCCTGTGCCTCAACCCCCGCCACCGACCAGGAAGTCGAGGCCTCGGTCAAACTCGCCGAAGACGTCAACGTCGCCCAGACCCCGGTCCTGATGGTCAACGGCCGCCAGATTCCGGTTAGCGCCGTTCCCTATGACACGCTCAAGCAGATCGTTCTCTACCAGGCCAAGCTCGACGGCGTAGCTGTGCAATAAGCTATTCGATGCACCGAAAACAGACGCCTTCAACTCCGCCGCGCTCCCTTGCCCTTGGCCAAGTTGAAGGCGTTTTTGTGTGAGCGCGGAGAAGGCTGCCATGTGTAGGGTCACCCGACCGAATGCGGGACCAGTTGGGTGATCCTGAACTGGGCGGCTCGCTGGTCGCAAGATAGCCGCGGAAGTAAGCTGGTATCGGCACATCGGAATCCGTTGCCCGCGCAGAACATCGAATAGCCATGCTGCTTCAGCCTGCGCGGCGGAATGGCCGCGGTTATGTTAATCCCGTTCCGACCGAGGTTGGCGGCCTTTCGATGATGTTCAAGGTGGGGCCGCGGTTCTTTCTGGGAGCCAAGGCACGTTCGCCACATGGTTCGCTCGGTCCGTTTCACACGGATGCGACAGCTTACGCCACTAGGCCGCATTCCGGACTGCGCATCACCTGGATGGGACATGCCACCTCAATCGTCGAGATCGATGGCGTTCGAATTCTGATTGACCCGGTGTGGGATGAGCGTGCGTCGCCGACGAAGTGGAGCGGGCCCAAGCGATTTTTCACAGCTCCATTGGCCTTAAGCGCTCTTCCACCCATCGACGCTGTGATTGTTTCTCACGATCACTACGATCACCTGGGCGCTGGCACGATACGCGCGATGGCGCACCTGCCCGCGGTACAGAGAGCGCAGTGGATCACGCCGCTCGGAGTCGGCGCGCTGCTGAGGCAGCTCGGTGTGCCGGCGGCGCACTGCCTTGAACTGAACTGGATGGACAGCACACAATTGGGTGCGGTGCGCGTGACGGCTTTGCCGGCGCGGCATTTCTCGGGCCGCAGCCTGTTCAATCGCTTTGAAACGCTGTGGGCTTCGTTTGCATTGGCTGGGCCGCAACACCGTGTGTACTACGGAGCCGATTCCGGGGAGTGGCCGGGCTTCAAGCCAATCGGGGAGCAGTTTGGGCCGTTCGACCTGACCATGCTTGAGATTGGCGCCTCCGATCCGTTGTGGGCGGGCATTCACATGGGACCGGAAGGCGCCGTGCGCAGCTTTCATGCCATAAGCGGCCACGGACTTCTCATGCCGATTCACTGGGGACTGTTCGATCTGGCTCTGCACCACTGGAGGCAGCCTATTGAGAAGATCTGGCCCATCGAGGGACTGAAGCTCTGGTCGCCAACCCCAGGCCTCCCTTCAGAAGTCATTACAGGCGAGGAACTGCGATCAGAGTGGTGGCGCTGAGCGCTGTTTTTTGTGAGTGTATTGGCAATTTGGCATCAGGCAACGTTGATAGCGGCAGGTCCGCCCACCCGCAGATTTTTGATGTCGCGCATGGGTGGCTGGCCGAACAGACGGCTGTACTCGCGGTTGAACTGGCTTACGCTCTCATATCCCACTTCAAACGCCGCACTCGTCGCATCCATTCCGTCCATGAGCATGCGTTGCCTTGCTGTCTGCAGCCTTAGCTGCTTCTGGTATTGGAGCGGGCTCATGGCCGTCAATCCACGGAATTGATGGTGCAGGGTGGACACTCCCATACGCGCAACTTCCGCGAGGTCCTCCATGTGCAACGGCTTGGCGTAGTTGGCCCTGAGCCAGGCGATCGCCCTTGCCGTTCTGTGGCTGAGATCGCCTGTCGTCGCGATGGCGCGGAGGCGCTCTCCCTGCGGCGTTCGCAGGATCCGGTAGACAATTTCACGCTGGATCAAGTGGCTCAGAAACGGAATATCCTCGGGAGTCTCCAGAAGCTCGATCAACCGGGAGCAGGCGCTCAGCAGGCCGACCGTGGATTCACCGACGGCAATTCCACGCGATTGAACCGGGACTTTGAGTTCGGGAAGATCCTCGCGGCTGATGACCTCGCGCACGGTCGGCATATCGAGGCGGAGAAACATGGAGAGCAACGGGACCTGCTCCGAGGCTTCGACGATTTGACCTACAGCAGGAACGTCGATTGACGAGAGAAGAAAGGACGATCCGTCGCAGAGGTACTCGGTTCCCCCGAGGTTGACGCGCTTTTTGCCTTGCACGAAGACTGAAAGGCTGGGCTCGTAGGTGGCATGAAAGCATGGCGTCGGCTTCTCTCGCCGGTACAGCGCCAGACCGGGGACGGCCGTCGGGTTTTCTCCCGGCGCCTGCGCAAGCGACGCAATCCTGGAGGCCAACCGCTTCCGCATTTCGATCGCCTCCCGGATCACTTCAGTCGGTTTTTCTGTCATGCTCGCCATGGAACGTAGGATTCCTCCATTTTCCAGCCTACTGCGGAACTTCGCACTGTGTGCACAAAATTAAACTGTGAGACAGGATCAGGCAAAGAATCGGCAGGATCGGGAAAGCGCCCCCAATCCATCTCTCCGTAATATCCGAATTGAAACGGATGATGCCGTCCCAGGAGAAATCACGATGCAGAAACGAAAGCTCGGAAACAGCAATCTGGAACTGTCCGCCATCGGATTTGGCTGCATGGGAATGAGTTGGTCCTATGGTCCTCCGAAAGACAAGCAGGAGATGATTGCCCTGCTCCATACCGCGGTGGAACACGGCGTCACATTCTTCGATACTGCCGAGGTGTACGGTCCGCTGCACAACGAGGAACTCGTGGGCGAAGCGCTCGCTCCTTTTCGCGGGAAGGTCGTCATCGCGACCAAATTCGGATGGGAAGCCAATCCCGATGACGGGGGCAAGTGGAGCGCTCTCAACAGCCGGCCGGAACACATCAAGCAGGTCGCGGAGGGTTCGCTGAAGCGGTTGAAGGTCGATGCCATCGATCTCTTCTATCAACATCGCGTCGACCTGAACGTGCCCATCGAAGATGTCGCGGGTGCGGTAAAGGATCTGATTCAGGAAGGCAAGGTGAAGCATTTCGGTCTCTCGGAAGCAAGCGCACAGACCATCCGCCGCGCTCACGCCGTGCAGCCTGTGGCCGCGCTTCAGAGCGAGTACTCGCTCTTCTGGCGCGAGCCGGAACAGACGGTGATGCCGACCCTTGAAGAGCTTGGGATTGGCTTCGTCCCGTTCAGCCCGCTCGGCAAAGGCTTTCTGACCGGCAAGATCGACGCCGATACGAAGTTCGATAGCACCGACTTTCGCAGCATGGTGCCGAGGTTCACCGCGGAGAATCGCAAAGCAAACCAGGCATTGGTGGAAGTGATCAGTTCGTTCGCGGAGCAGAAGAAAGCAACTCCGGCTCAAATCGCGCTTGCGTGGCTCCTTGCGAAGAAGCCTTGGGTCGTTCCCATCCCGGGCACAACGAAGCTGGCCCGGCTGGAAGAGAATCTCGGAGCGGCGACGGTTGAACTATCCCCGGATGATGTGCGTGCCCTCGAAGAGGCGTCGTCGAGGATCAAGCTGGAAGGGGCTCGTTATCCGAAGTTCCACGAACAACTGGTTGGCCGGTGAGCGGCGATTGGCGGGAGAACGGAAAATGAAAGCTTTATCTCGCGGCGCGTTATCTGCCTTCGTGGCAATCTCCACCCTTGCCCTGGCCCTGTCCCCGACGAAGCAGGCCGGAGACCGCCAGAAGCTGGTCGGAGCGTGGTATCTGGCGCACATCGATGTGCCGGGACCGGATGGCAAGCGGGCCGCTATCCCTCAGCCGAAAGGCATGCTGATCTACACGCGTGACGGCCACATGTCGGTGCAGCTCATGTACCCCAAGTCGGCAAATGCTCAATCCAATGAGTACGTCCAGGATGGGTACGAGGCTTCCTTCGGGAGCTACGACGTCGATGAAGCAAAGCACACGCTAACCCATCACGTTCAGGGATCGGTCACGCGCGACCTCCTCGTCGGCAAGGACCTTCCGCGCGTTTACCAGTTCGTCGCGGACGGGAAGCTGATCATCAGGTCGGCTCGGCCTGATGAACACTGGTCCGTCACCTGGGTGCATTACTGATCTTGCTACGCCGCGGGTGATGGGACTCGGCGCCGCGCCTTATGAGAGGAAACGGAATGACTTCATGGTCGAAGGATGACTTGCGCAAGATCGGTGAGGGCGATGACCTGCACATCGCGCCGTTCCGCGAGGACGGGAAGACGTACGGCACGCCGACGTGGGTCTGGTCCGTCGTGATTGACGACGCCCTCTACGTGCGCGGCTACAACGGCCAGAACTCTCGTTGGTACCAGGCGGCAGTGCGGCAGAAGGCGGGGCAGATCATCGCCGCAGGCATGACAAAGGAGGTTACGTTCGAGGGAGTCGACGGCCCGGTCAACGACCGCATCGACGATGCCTACCGGGCGGGATACCGCGGCAGCCCGTATTTGAGCCCGATGATCGGCGCCCGCGCTCGCGCCGCGACAGTCAGGATCATGCCGCACGAGACCAGGTAGCAGGCGGGGCCATCCCGGTAATCGAGTTAACCCTACCGCGTCTGGAAATTCGGATCCACGTGCATCATAGGGGTGTGGTCGCTATGGCGTGGGCTGCGCACCACGTGAGGAGTCAGCACAATCACCAGCGTCGCATAGTTCTTCTGCGCGTCTGTGGAGCCGATGGCGTTGTTCAACCCCGGGACCTCGCTCAGGCCGGGTGTTCCGCTGACAGCGCGGCTCTCTTGCTTGTCCATTTCGCTGGCCACGACCACGGCCTGATTCTGCCCCACCGTCACCACGCCGGACCAGGCGCGATTGGCCAGCACCGGCACGCCGTTGATCGACGAGCCCGCCAGCGCGGCAATCTTCATATCGATTTTCAGCGCGACTTCTCCAGACCGCATCACCGAGGGCGTGGCCTTCAGCGTGAGGCCCAGATCCTGATATTCCACCATCGGAATCGTCCCTGACCCGGCGCCGGTCAGAGAAGACAGAATTCCGTTCAGGTTGGCCGTTGTTCCGGGCGTGTTGAGGCCGGGAATATTCTGCCCGATGCCTCCCAGGTTTGAAAATGAAGACGTCATGATGGGGTAGCGAGTTCCGCTTTTCAGCGTTCCTTCTTCCCCGTCTCCCAAGTGCATCTGGAACTGATCGAGTTCCCGCGAGTCGGACGAATTGACATTGAGATTGATGGTCAGCGGCGACACCGTGAGCCCGGTCGCCGTCAGCCCGCCTCCAAACACGACAATCCCATTTTGAAAAATGGGGCTCGAGACTACGCCCGACGCCAGCAGGATCGCCAGGATGGCCAGTGTGTCTCCCGGCGCAGCCAGCCCCGACGAGATGATCTGCTGCACCAATGCCGCATTGGCTTTCAAAATCGATTGCTCTTCCGCATAGATGTTGAACGCCGTTACCTGCTGCGGAAGCGTCACGCCGGTATTGCGGCCGCTGATGTGCGCGAGTTGAATCAACTTCACGTCGAGCAGCACCTGGTTGCGCCCGTCCATCAGGCTCTCGAACGTGGCATTGAATGCGTTGAGCTGGCTCGCAGGGGCGCGTAAGGTCAACGTACCGGCGGTGGGGTTAACAGCGGACTGGCTCACTTCGAAGACATTCTTCGCCAGGTTGCCCATATCCGTCATTTCCGTCGCATTCAGTCCCGCCAGGTAAACAGTCTCCTCTCCATTGCGCGTGAATTCGGCGCGGTTCTGGCGAGTATCGAATGCCACCAGCACGCGGTGCGGGTCGATGGGCACGAAGAACGATCGGGTCGCCAGCGACAGCGCCCGTGTTGCCTCGGCGAAATTCGCGTCGTCTGCGTCGAAACGCACCGCCGTTCCGCGAATGCTGTCGTCCATCGTGGCCTCGAGGCCGTACGCCTTGAAGACCGCCTCGATGATCTGCCGCTGGCTCTCGTGCAGGTGAAAGCTGTGGATTCCCGGGCTGGGCTCCACCTGTTCGAGATCTCCCAGGCTTTCCGCCGCCCGCTGATTGGCCGGATTCACTTCGACGGGCGGCAGCGTATCGTCCCCCAGGTCGCGAAGATGCTCTGCCACTTGGCTGTTGTTCGGATCGATCTCGAGCGCATGGGCCAGCGCGGCATGAGCGCCCGCGGTATCGCCCGCAACGCGATCGCGAGCCGCGGTCTGAACCAGCGCGGTCACCGCGTGGCTGCGCGCAATGTCCGCCGCCAGGCGATAATCTCCGTTGGTCGGATCGAGCGAAGCTGCCTGCTCATCGTGCAGCAACGCCGCTTCAAACTCGCCCTTCTGGTATTCTTTTGCGGCCGAAAGATAAAGTTTCGCCGCGTGCCGCCGCTCACTGTTCGTAGGCTGTCGCGCGTCCTTGATCTCGCTGGGAGGCTGCCGGGCCCCAGGGTCCTCATTGCCGCTGGGCACTGTCGTGGGCGCGGCTGGAGTCGCCGTTGGTGAACCTGGAGCCGCGGAAGGGTCCGCCGCCGGCTCGGGGCTGGCGGAAGTCGGTTCCTGGGCCGCGCACATCGCCGCCGTCAGCACGCAGGCGATCAGCGCTCGTGCAGTCCGGGGTCCCGTTGTCATGCCGCGGCCCCCGTGTATGCCAGAAGGTCGGCCAGCGTGGTGGCGCAGACCTCGGGCCCCAGAGCATTCAATTCATCAAAGTTGTATCGGCCCGTTGCCACCGCGATCACGGGCAGGGAATTGGCGCGCGCCGCTTCGATATCGCGCGGCGTATCGCCCACGACGCAGATCTTCGCCTCCGCTCCGGCCATCTCTCGCGCCTTGTTCGCGGCGTGTCCGATCAGTTCAGACCGGATCGGAAAATGATCGCTGAAGCCGCCAAAACGAAACCATTCGCGCAGCCCCGCGTGCTCCACCTTGATCCAGCCAATCATCTCCAGGTTGCCCGTAGCCACCCCGAGCAGCGCGCCTCGTCCCGCCAGATGGCGCAGAACCTCTTCCACTCCCGGCATGCGCACCAGGTCCAGGCCGTGTCTCTGTTCCGCCACCGTCTTGCCCATGGCTTCGAGAATAGCCTCCGTGTGCGTCTCCAGCACCTCCGGGGGAATCCCGGCCTGGTTGCAAGCCTCGCGAAGAATGCCCGTATCCGTGCTCCCCTGCAGGACAATGCCGGCCAGCGTTACCTCGAATCCCGTAACCCGCTGCACGCTCGACGCGAACGAGTCCAAGTGGATCCGGTCGCGGCTGCGCAGCAGCGTGCCGTCGACATCGAACAGATACGCGTTCTGTTCATCCCACCGGAATTCTGGTGCGATGGCGACCCGCGGCCTACTCTCATCTATCGAACCGCGCAAAGATTCTCTCGCTTTGAAGTGCATCTTTACTTAAGGAACGGCATCAGCCCTGGCGGTAGCCGGAGCGAGCCGTGCTTAATACAGGACGTTCGCTGCGCGGCGGACGCTTGAGGCCGGCGCGAACCTCGGCCAGGCTCAGCCCCAATTCGGCCATCGTCCGGCTTAGCGTGTTGCGGTGCATCCCCAATTCTTCGGCGGCTTTACACTGGTTCCCCCGATTCGCTATCAGCACTTCACGAAGAAACTGCCGCTTGAACTCCCGCACTGCCTCTTCGTAGCGGATCCCGCTGGAATGCATTTGCGTAACTAGGCTATCCAGTTCCCGTCTCACGTGCACCTCTTTATGTTTTCACTAAACTGTCATATTACTCGTTTATGGCGCGGTGGAAAAAGTTGGAAATCAATTGTGTTCGGAATGCAGCAGGCGTTGCGATTCTTCTTCGATCGATTGCAGGCCCGCGTGAACGCGCCCCGAAAGCTCCGATGGCGTCATGTGAGTGCTCACGTGCAGTGCGCCAAAAAACATGCGCGGCAGATTCGACTGCGTGAGCCATTCTTGCTGCGGAAAGAACGCCACTATTACGAGGATGAACACAACCACCAGCACAACCCCTTGAAAGAATCCGAAAATGCCACCGGCGATTCCGTCCAGCCACCCCAGGCCGATCATCTTGAAGGCTTTGGCAAGCAGGTTTCCGACCAGCGCGAACAACACCATGACCAGCAGCGCGATCAGGAGAAACGCGACCGCGTCGGCGATCGCCGCGTAGCGAACCAGGGGCAGAAAAATTCCTGCCAGGCGGCCATAATTCCATCCCGCCACCGAGAGACCCAGAATCAGCCCGGCGAGCGAACACACCGAGCGGAAGAACCCCTGGGTCATCCCCGCGATCACCGCTCCCACCATGATGATTACTACGGCCCAATCGACCGGCGTCATAACTCCGCTCCAAAAAACACGAGTCCCTGCGTCCCTAGTCCCTAGTCCCTACGTGAGATGCCGCCCCGTCAACCTGTGGAAGGCCTCAAGGTACTTGTCGCGCGTGCGCTCGGCGACATCCTGCGGCAGGCCGGGCGCAGGCGCCTGCTTGTTCCACCGGATGGATTCGAGATAATCCCGGACGAATTGCTTATCGAAGGAGGGCTGTGCGCCCCCGGGCTTCCACGCGCCGGCATCCCAGAAGCGCGAGGAGTCCGGCGTCAATACCTCGTCAGCGAGAATGATATTTCCGCCCACCGTTCCAAATTCAAATTTCGTATCTGCAAGAATCAGCCCGCGCGATTCCGCATGCGCCGCAGCCTTGGCGTAGATCGCCAGGGTGAGCCGCCGCAGCTCCGCGGCCTGCCCAGCCCCGATGCGCGCTTCAATCTCCGCATACGAGATGTTCTCGTCATGCGCCCCGTCCTGGCTCTTGGTCGCCGGCGTGAAAACAGGCTCCGGCAGGCGCGATCCATCCTCGAGCCCGGAGGGAAGCGCGAGGCCGCACACCGCACCGCTACGTTGGTAATCTTTCCAGCCCGAACCGGCGAGGTACCCGCGCGCCACGCATTCCACGGGAAACATGTTCGCCCGCTTCACCAGCATGGAGCGGCCTTCCAGCTGCTCACGAAACGGCTTCAGCTCCGCAGGGAACTCCTCTACCTCCGCGGTAATCACGTGGTTGGGAACGATGTCCGACAAAAGGTCGAACCAGAAAAGTGAAATCTGCGCGAGGATCTTGCCTTTGCCGGGAATTCCGGTAGCCAGCACATGATCGAATGCCGAGATGCGGTCGCTTGCCACCAGCAGGAGCGCGTCTCCGATGGCATACAAATCGCGCACCTTGCCACGGCTGAGCAGCGGAATATCGCCAAGATTAGAGGTGATGAGAGCGGTCACTGAGACGCCTTCCGAGGGCTTGAACTGAACCCGATTCTCCGGGCTGCGGTCGCCCTTTGTCAATGTGCGATAAAGCGATTGAATGCGCGGAAACGTCCGACTTCGAAGCAGTGGAAAAATGGCCTGAACCAGTGTGACAGCCGTCACGGAACGCGCCTCCAACATACGAGACACTCCAGTTGTCAACATGGTTCGGGAGGCAGTAAGTAAAAGCCTCTCTTAGAGCCGGGAGACACGAGGCAGCCGTGGAAAGGGGAAGCCGCAGCTGATCTCGTTTGTGTAGGGATTGCCAGTAGCCGCGCACTACCGACCTCCAGTGCCGGCTACTGGCGCCCACTTTGCTATCTTGTTTCTTACTACAAGCGCCTCCGGAGCGACGAGTTCCTTCGGAGGCGATTTTTCTGCCCGCAATCCACGACAACCGGGGTGCCCCACCATCAGAGGCCATCGTACGCTCACTGTCACGCGGGCTTGAACTGCGCGAGCGCGGCAAGGAGCGCTTCCAGGTGTTGCTGAATTTGTATCAGGCGGTCACCCACCCGGACCAAACCGGGTGCCCCGTCCAAGCTCTGCTTGGGCGGGAGAGCCGCCGGTCAAAATTTACTTTACCGTGAAGTTGAATTCGTCCAGAGCGGTGACGGTGCCGGTCGCCGCATCCGCCGCTTTGAAGGTGACCGTGTAGATGTCCGCGGAGGTTCCCGGCTTGACTGTACCCAGGCCACCACCGCTACTGGAGGCCGGAGAGCCGCCGCCTCCGCACGCCGACAGCGACTCAAAGATCACGACAAGCACGACCGCCCCAAGCAACTGGCGCCGTCTGCTGTGACGCGAAGGGATGCAGAGCAAGAGGGCGCCCGCTAGCGCGACACCCGTGGGTGCATACCATGGCATGCCTTCGGGCATCAGCGAACCCGTCGCGGCCGCGGTGGTATTGATAACTAACGACGACTCAGCCGACTGCGTGTTCGTGATGCTGACCTGGGCGGGGTTGAAACTGCACGTTGGCAGGTGGAGGTCCCCAGTCGTCCCGCTGATAGAGCAGGTCAGGTTCACAGCGCCGGTGAATCCGCCGCCGGGACTTACGTCTACGGGTGTTGTGACGGTTGTCCCTGGAGTTACAGGGCCACTTGGGTTTGATTGATAGAACGCCAGTCCCAGTGTCTGTCCGGTACCGTTCGAACAACCTGCGATGCAGGTGACAATGACCGGCGCCGAGGTTCCGGACGCGAGAAAGTTGGTGTCGCCGCCGTAGCTCGCCACGATCGAGTTTGCACCCATGGCCAGTTGGTTGACGTTTACAGTCACGCTGGTCGTCCCGCAAAGCGTCGGGCTCTTACTACCGCACCCCCAGCCCGGTGCCGTGGTGCCGAGCAAGGTGTTATTCGTGAGGTCTGTGAACGTCACGACACCGTATATGAGTAAGGAAGCGGGAACGTTGGCGGTAATCTGCGCGGTGATGTTGGTAAAGCCGAAAGAGATGGTGGCGGCAGTGGAGTTGACCGAGATTGCCGTGGGCGCCTGCGCGACGGTGAAGTTGATCGCCGGGGCGGTGCTCCCGTTGTAGCTCGGGTCGCCTGTGTAGACGGCGGTGAGCGCGTGTGCGCCTGCCGAGAAGTCGTCCCGGTTCCATTCAGCGTTTCCAGACGAATCGAGAGTTACGGAATTGCTTACAGGGTCAGAGAACACAACCGCACCGGTTGCATTGGTTATGGGATTTGCACTGGACTGCTGCGAGACTGCGATGGGCTGCGCGTTGATGCTGATAAATGTGCCGAGGGGCAATGTCATTCCCGACACATCGGTCACTGTGCCGGTCGAGCTGACAGAAGCAGCCGTCATGTGAAGAAAGCTGTTCTCGGGAGTGACGGTGACTTGAACTGGCTGCGAAGTGCTGCCCGCGTACGCGCCGTCCCCGCTGTAGTTTGCGTAGACATTGTATGTTCCGCCAGGGAATTGGCTGAAGCTTCCCTCCCCCGCGCCGCCGCTTAGATGGATGGATGCAGGTGTGCTGCTTGCATTCGCCGAAGCCTGGGACTTCGAGTTGTTCACAATCGCCACGTCGCCTGTTGCGGCGGATGGCGTAACCGTCGTGTGGATGTTTACCGGCGTGCCATGAACAAAGGTGGCTTGATCGACTGTGAGGGTGGTGGTGGTTGGCGTCAGTGGAGCTTGGTTCCAGTTGGCCGCGAGTTGAGCCACATCGACGCTGCCCAATCCGGTGGCGAAGCTATAACCGGCACCCGCGTTGAATCCGGACAGAAAATTGTTCGATCCGCAATCGGGAGTTCCCGCCGCGCAATATACGGAGTTGTTACCACTGGTGAGGGAATGGAAGACACCGGGAGATGACTGCGCCAGCCGGTACAAAACCCAGTTGGCCTGGCCCAGGCGTGTGGACGCCCCCACACGCTGGTCGACGATGGCGAGCATTCCAGCGAATGCCGGAGCCGATGCGGACGTCCCACCCACGCCGCTTATCGTGGGGCGGGAGCCCGAACAATCGCTGGGAGTGCAGATGGCCCATACGGCGTTATAGAGACCGCTTCCCGAAAAGAGCGACACGTCCGGCAAATCGCGCACCGAGTCCTTGTTGCTGGCCGCCAGGCGCATCTGCCAGGCCGGTTTGGGGTACGGCTGTGGGGCGCCGGTTCCACTCACAGCTCCGAGCGTGCTGGGTCCGCCGCCTCCCGCGACAATGTTGGTGTGGCCGGAAGTGTCAGTGTACGCCTGGTTGGAAGAGTAGCTTCCATTGACCTTGGTCGAATTGTTCCAGGGCGCTTCAGGAATGTAGCCGAGCGCCGAGGTGTAATTGGAGCTGTTGGTTTTCGACACGTAGGTGGAGAAGCTGCCGGGCAGACGATCGAAGTCGGTTCCCCCGACGGCAATGTTGTAGGGGGTCGATGCAAAGCCGCTGACTGCGAAACCCTTCGAGGCAGACGCCTGAGTGTTGAAATCGTCGCAACCAGCCGATCCGGCATCACCGCTGGCGACAACGACGGTGATCCCCTGCGCGGCCGCTTGTTCCCATGCGTTCAGGATCTCGAGGTTCCCCGCTGCCCCAAGGTCGGATTCACAGAAACCAAAACTCACGCTCAGGATGCCGACCGCGTTGTCATCAATTGCCCGGTTGATCGCCAGTACGACACCGGGCTGGAAGAGTGTATCGCCGGCCGTGTAAAGCGTCACATGAGCCCCAGGGGCGAGAGCGCCCGATACTTCGCTGTCAACGGTGGCTTCGGTCTGGTCGGCCACGGGATCGAAGTTTGCAGACGATCCGTCGCGCACGATGGTGAAGACGTCGCCAACCGGCAGGCCGAAGAACAAGCGGTAATTGAATACGCTGTTGAAATCCAGATCGGTATTGCCCACCACACCGATGCTCACTCCGGTGCCGTCGTAGGTTGTTTGGCCGGATGACAGCTTCGTATTCAGGGTGTCGGGCGCGTCATAAATGGTCGCAGCGTCACCAGGGACAACAAAGAGAAAGGAGGAACCGCTTATGGTTCCGGTCAGTCGCGGAGTTGCTCCCTTCACCTGGGCAGAAAACCGCCTTTTTTGTTCATCCCAGTTCCCGCGGGGTCCGCGAATCGCCATCGGGCGCGGCTTCAGGTCATTCAGGCTGGACAAGCCTCCGACAACCGGCGCCAGCGCGGCCGGGATGGCCGGATCGCCAGCGTTCGCCCAGTGCTGGACTCCATTGCTTGAGTAGTTGTGAATTGAAACATGGAAGGCCTGCTGCACTTGGTCGAGCGTCCCGGAGAACTCAAGTACGGTATGTCCCTTGTTGACGCCGGAAACGGCGAAGCCATGGCTCTCAAGCCACGTCCTGATCACCTGGATGTCCGCATCGGAAACCCCATACAATCTGCCAAATTGCTGAGGAGTGATGAACTTGCCGAATCGTGATGAACTGGGGTCCTGCACAACGGTCAGATAGGTCTGCAGGGCGGCTTCCTGTTCGGGGCTGCGCCGCAGAATCAGCAGAAGGCGGTCGGCACGTGCGCCGGACGGAGCCGGCCCTAGATCAGATGCACTGCCTGCCAGGCGGGAGGTGTTTCCCTGCAATATAACAAGGGCGTGCTCGTCGATTTTCCCCGCGATCCTAGCCCGCGCTCCGGTCTGGGCGCCGGAGATCAATGGCCGTGCAGTGAAAATGAAGAAGGCAAGCGAGAGAGCGCAAAGGCGGTACACCGGAAATGAAATGGATCGCATGACCGTTTTCCCCAAGGGCTCTTGGTCGCCAACGTGACTGTCTGAGAGTCCACAGGTGATCTTTGGAATATTGGGAAATCCGAACCAGTCTACACGAGTCCAAGTGAGAGAACCTGTGGGCCTCATCACCCTTCATTGCCGGCATGAACAGCTTGCCCGCAGCACCAAAGTACCGCGCAAATGTGGGCGTCGAATGCCACTCAATCATTTTCGAAAAAAGAAAGAGCCTGAGCCGCCCTCTGAACTGGGCAAAACGTGAGCTCCAAATCTGGAATGCGAATGCGGAGTGCGGAGTGCGGACCGGGCCAGTCACTTCAATCGACAAAGTTCGCCAACGCACTCATCGGTGATCGTTTTTGACCGTAACTTTAGTTCCTGGCAAATAACCATCTAACCGGACATCTCACAACTTCCGACGAACGACGCGAACCGCACTAACCCAATTCACCAGACTGGGCGGTTCCACTTCCCGCCAGGTTGCCGATAATTACAGCCTCTTATTGCAAGCTGGAACTGGAGGACCCACCCATGTCCGAACCAACGGCCGCCTTTTCATTGTCAGCAATGTCTCCGTTTGTTTCGTCAGGAATGCGCCCGGTCCGTACCCCCAAAAAAGGGCACCCCCACCCACCCCCTATGTAGATTCGCTTTTATTTCGTATAAAGAAATTTTTGCGCTGAATCTAAATACTTTACGAGCCATATTTTCGGCTGAAACAGCATTTTTTGTTACATTAGCAGCGATTTGGCTCTTCACGCATTTCGTCGGAGCGGGCCACTCGGACCGGCGGCGGGAAAGTTCGAAGGCAAGATGAGGTCGAGTGAAAGGACGATCGAGAGGCGTGTCGCGCGGAATTTAGCGAACCCGCAAGCGCTTGTCGCGCTCAAGCCCGAGCAAGCTGTTGCTGGTGGCCGCCCAGCTTCACGCTGACCACTTTCGATACGCCCGGCTCCTGCATGGTCACGCCGTAGATCATGTCCGCGGCATGCATCATGCGTTTCGAGTGGGTGACGAGAAGGAACTGCGTGTCCTTGCTCAGCGAATGCAGCAGGTCGGCAAGCCGTCCCACGTTGGTCTCGTCGAGGGCGGCATCCACTTCGTCGAGCACGCAGAAGGGACTGGGCTGGAACTGGAAGATGCCTACCAGCAGCGCAAGAGCGGTAAGCGCTTTCTCTCCGCCCGAGAGCAGGAGCACGTTCTGCAGCTTCTTGCCCGGCGGCGAGGCCACGATGTCGAGCCCGCTTTCGGCCTGATTCTCCGCATCGGTGAGACGCAGGAATGCCTGCCCGCCGTGGAACAGCCGGGTGAAGACCTGGGCGAAATTCTCGTTGATGCGCGCGAAGGCTTCGTCGAACTTGGTGCGCGAAATCTGGTCGATTTCCTTGATCGTCTCCTGGGTGTTCTCGATCGACTCCACCAGGTCTTTGCGTTGCGCTTCGAGGAACGTATGGCGATCCGCGGTTTCCTTGTATTCATCGAGCGCCATCATGTTTACCGGGCCCATCTGTTCCACCTTCTGGCGCAGCGTGCGGCACGTTTCTTCCTCAGTGGCCAGCTCCTCGGCACCGATGCGGACGATGGTCTCGTCGCCTCGAAGCATCGCTGCCTCGGCGTTTACCTCAGCCAGGCAGCTGGCTTCAAGATGCTCCAGATCGGAGCGCAGCTTGGCCAATTCGCTGGAGCGGCTGGATCGATCGTCGCGCACCTGGTCCAGCGCGGCGCGAGCGTTCTTCAGTTCTGTTTCGAGCGTTGCCAGTTGCTGCCGCATCCCCTGCGCCTCGGCAGCCAGCGTCTGCGCCTGGGCTACGGCCTCCGCGCGCTGCGCGCTCAGTTCCTTCTGCCGTTCCCCGAGCGTGACGCTTTCGCGCAGGCGCTGCTCGCGTTCCGCTTCCGCTGCGGCGCGCTGCTGCTCGATGGCCAGCACACGGCGCTCCAGGTCGGCATGCAGCCGATCGATGCGCTGGAATGCGGCTTCGGCTCCGCGCCGGCGTTCTTCCAGGCCTGCGAGTTCCGCGGTTAACTGTGCGGCTTCCTGCTGCAGGGCTTCGCGCTTCTGGCGCATCGCCGAAAGTTCGCCTTGCTGTGTTTCCAGTCCTGCTTCCGACTGCTTGTGCTCGGCCTCGAGGCGCGCTGCTTCATCGCGCTTCTGCTCCATGCTCGTCTTCTTGGCTTCACGCGCATCCTTGTTGCGCGCGGCCTGCATGGTCCATTCCTGGAGGCGGCGGTCGATGCGCTGGACCTCGGCTTCCATCTGTTTGAGCGCCGCTCCCTGGTTGGCGGTATCGCGCTCGGCCTGGCGCCGCTCTTCACTGCGCGCTTCCAGTTGTGCCGTGAGATCTTCGATGGTCCGAGTGAGGGTCGCCGCTTCCGCGTCGGCCTGGCTGAGAACACCCTCGAGCACCGCCAGCTTCTTCTCCGCTTCGCGCAATTCGCGCTTCAGCGCCAGGGGGCCTTCGCTCGCCGGCTTGCCACCCGTCACCGTGGTGTTATGGAAGCACTCGCCTTCCGAGGTCAGGAAGAATCCCTTTGTATAGCGCGAAGATAGTTCCTGGGCCTGTCCGGAGTCTTCGACCAGGTAGCCATGCTTCAGCTTGGGGAGGATTCCTTCCAGCGAACGGCCGAATCCGTTCAGAACCTTGATCGTGTCCTTGAGTGGCGTCAGGCCGGAGCCGCTGATATTGTCGCTGCTCTCGTCCACGGAGTTGCTGTCCGCCAGGCCAGAACGGCCTTCGGGGTGAATGAGGAACGTGGCCCGTCCATCCATGCCGGATTTCAGGAGGTTAACGCCCTGTTCGGCCGCCCGCCAGCTACCCACCACCAGGTAGTTCAGTTCCTCGCGCAGGAACTCGTCAACCACGCCCTCGTGCTCACCGCTTACCTCGAGGAAGTCGGCCAGCGTGCCCACCGGCGCCATGCCATTCGTCAGCGCCCCCGGCTTGAGAAGTTTGCGCACCGTGTCGGTGGAGTAGCTGTGATTGCGGATCAGCGCCTGCAACGAATCGCGCCGCCCGGCCACACTTGCCTGTTCTCCGCGCAATTGATTGGCGCGGGCGCGAATCGCGTTCTCTTCACTGCGACGTACCTGGAGCTCTTCGCGAAGGCCGGCGATTTCACCTTCCAAACGCCTTAACACTTCGGTTGCGGATTCAAAATTCAGCCGCGCCTGGCCGCTCTGTACTCCCAGGCTTTCAAGCTCATTCCGAGATTGGCCCATCTCCGCATTGAGCCGGTCAGCTTCGCGTTCGAGAGCGGCGAGGCTCTCTTCGCTTTGCGCCACGCTGTTGCGCGCATTGCCGGCCAGGGTCAGCACGTGCATGGCATGACGGCGCGCGATTTCCATCTGCCGTTCAGCACCGAAGACTTCTTCGGCGGCCACCCGTGCTTCCTGTTGCCGCGCCTCCACGTTTTGCCGAAACGCCTTCGCTTCTCCCGCCGCGGTTTCAAGGAAAGCCCGCTGTTGTGCCCGCTCCTCGGCGATGGTCGCCATTTGGGATCGGGTCTGATCCAGTTCGGCTGAGGAAGAAGCGAGCCGCGCTTCCAGTTCGCCGACACGCTCGGTGTTGCCGCGCTCGCGTGCAGCAGCGCGCTCCAACTCGACTGCCGCGGTGTTGGCGCGATTCTGGGCTTCCTGGCTTTCATGCTCCAGCTCATAGCCCCGTTCGGTCAGAGAGTGTTGGCTGGCTTCCATCGTGCCGATTTCGGTTGATGCCACGCCGATATGTTCGGTGAGGGCGGCGATCTCCTGTTCGAGGCGGGTTTGACCTGCGTCCATCTCAGCCATGCGGCTGGCCAGAACGACGCGCAAACGGGCGCGCAGTTCGTCGCGCACCGCGGCGAATCGCTCCGCCTTTGCCGCCTGGCGTTTCAGGCTGTTCATTTGCCGCGTCACTTCTTCGAAAATGTCGTCCACGCGGGCGAGGTTCTGCTTGGCGCTCTCCAGGCGCAGTTCCGCGAGCCGTTTCTTCGTCTTGAAGCGCGTGATGCCCGCGGCTTCCTCGATTATCGCCCGCCGGTCGTGCGGCTTTGAGCTCAGTAGCTGGCCGATCCGCTCCTGCCCGATAATCGCGTAACTCTCCGGGCCCAGGCCGGTGCCCATGAAGATGTCCTGGATGTCTCGCAAGCGGCAAAGCTTGCCGTTCAGCAGATACTCGCTTTCGCCGGTGCGGAACAACCGTCGCGTAATGACAATTTCGCCCTTCTGAAAGGTGCGCTGGAATTTGCGCCGCCGGATCTTGAGCACCACCTGCTGCGGGCCGGCCAACGACTCGCTGGCCCTCTCGGGCGACGGGACCGGGGCTGACTTCGGTGCGGCGCCTTCAATCGAATCCTCGTCCTGGGCTTGGCCGGGTTGCTCGGCGGAGACGATCTCGTCCGCTTCGGCGGCGCGCTGCCGGCGGACTTCGTCTTCGTCCCAGTCGGCTGGGCCTTCGTGATCGACTATGAACTCCGGTTCCACGGGAATCGGCCCGTCATACGCCTCGGGATCGACCATCGTGAGTGTCACTTCAGCCATCCCAAGTGCCTTGCGATCCCGCGTTCCCGCGAAGATCACGTCCTGCATATTGCTGCCGCGGAGCGATTTCGCGCTTTGCTCGCCGAGCACCCAGCTCACCCCGTCGAGGATGTTCGATTTGCCGCACCCGTTCGGCCCAACCACCACGGCGATACCCGTGCCCGCGACCGTCAATTCAGTCCGGTCGCAGAAGCTCTTGAAGCCGAGAATATGTATTTTCTTGAGTTTCAGCATGTCCACTCCCGGGGGATTGGGGCCTCATTCGCCGTCGAACTGGCGGACGAAATTGTGCCTATGACTACAGACTCTAAGGAGAGCAGAAGGCATGGTCAACGGATGAGCAGGGACTTTTTGTGGATAAGAAGTCCGGAAATGATCTTTTCGTAAAATTACCCGGTTTTATCCCGGCTTCTCCGGGTTTCACCTGTAGTTTAAGCCTCTTTTTGCACAACAGGAAAGTTTACTGTTAAGGTACTCCTCCTGACAAGACAGTACTAACTTGGGACCGGATGACCTTCTCCAACGCCCGAAGTGCCTGCGGGCGGGGAAACCCGGGACGACTGGCCAGGCGAATCGTACGCACCGAGTTTCCGGTCAGCGGAAGGAGCGCGATATCCAGGTGACTCATCGCCCGGGCCGCTAACGCGGGAATCAGGGTGGCGCCGTAACCGGCCGCCACAAGGTTCACCAGGGTGTCGAGGGTCGCGGCCTGCATCGAGGATTGAAACGGACTGCGCGCCGGCCCCGATTTTGCCCCGCAAGCTGCCAGGGCATGATTGGAGAGGCAATGGCCGTCCGCCAGGACAAGGAGTTCTCCGGCCAGCGATTTCTCGCTTACAGCCTTGGTGCCGGCCAATTTGTGTGTCGATGGGAGAGCGGCTAGCAGTGGCTCGTTGAATAACGCAATCTCAGTAATCTCGGGTACTTCGGGCGTAGTGGCAAGCAGGGCTGCATCAAGCCGGTGGTTGCGGAGTGCATCAATGAGCGCGCGGGTCTGGTCCTCCCAAAGTTCGATGATCATTCCCGGATAAGCCTGGCGAATGGGCTTGAGAATCAGGGGCATCAGGTAGGGCGCGAGGGTGGGAATTGCTCCCAGCTTGAGCGGACCAATGAGCGGGTCGCGGGCGGCCCGCGCCACCGCTTCCATCTGCGCCGCCTGGGACAGGGCTTCTTGAGCATGAACCAGAATCTGGCTGCCGACGGGCGTGAGATCGACGCGCTTGTTGGTGCGCTCCAGCAACGTGACCCCGAGTTCGTCCTCCAGCTTGCGGATCTGGCTGCTCAGGGTCGGCTGACTCACGTGACATGCCTCAGCCGCTCTACCGAAATGGCGGTGTTCGGCCAGGGCGACAAGGTAGCGAAGCTCCTGAAGATTCACGGGATTGGCCTCGATTACTCAAGTTCTTTCTATCATAGGCAAGAGCAATCGTCACCGTAGGAACAATTGATTAGCTATATGGCGGGGAGAGGTTCTATGGTTTGGGTGGTGCACAGATTTTACGCGGGCGGCTGTGTAATGATGACGGCCGTAGATTTGCGATCGACCACCGGCCACCAGTATGCAGAGGCCGATCAATGGAAGCAAAAGAAGCACGAACGATGAATCACGAATAAGGAGCAGGACATATGTCTGACAGTACGACAGCGACACCCGGACCGCCCATCGTCGATGATCAAAATGCCATGCTAGGCGAATCACAGTGCCCCGTGGCCCACGGCGCTCGGAAGCCTGCTATTGGTGGGTTTCGAAGCAAAGCGGACTGGTGGCCCAATCAGCTGAATCTCAATATTCTGCACCAGCATTCTCCCTTGTCCAATCCCATGGGCGAGTCCTTCAATTACGCGGAAGAATTCAAGAGCCTCGACCTGAAAGCGGTGATCAAAGACCTCCATACCCTGATGACGACCTCGCAGAACTGGTGGCCGGCGGACTACGGCCACTATGGGCCGTTCTTCATTCGCATGGCGTGGCATAGTGCGGGAACTTATCGCATTGCCGATGGTCGCGGCGGCGGGGGCTCGGGAGCGCAGCGGTTTGCTCCCCTCAACAGCTGGCCGGACAATGTGAGCCTCGACAAGGCGCGCCGGTTGATCTGGCCGATCAAGCAGAAGTACGGCCGGAAGATCTCATGGGCCGACCTGATCATCCTCACCGGAAACGTGGCGCTCGAGTCGATGGGATTCAAGACCTTCGGTTTCGCCGGTGGCCGCGAAGACGTCTGGGAGCCGGAAGAGAACATCTACTGGGGATCGGAGGGCAAGTGGCTCGGAGACGAACGCTACAGTGGCGATCGTCAGCTCGAAAATCCTCTCGCGGCTGTTCAAATGGGTCTGATCTATGTGAATCCGGAAGGACCCAATGGCAAGCCCGATCCCGTTGCTGCGGCAACGGATATTCGTGAGACCTTTGCGCGCATGGCGATGAATGACGAGGAAACGGTGGCCCTCATCGCCGGTGGGCACACGTTTGGCAAAGCTCACGGCGCTGCCGATCCAATCAAGTATGTGGGTCCTGAGCCTGAAGGCGCTGCTGTCGAAGATCAGGGTTTCGGGTGGAAAAGCAGCTTCGGTAACGGCAACGGTGTGCACGCCATCAGCAGCGGGTTGGAGGGCGCCTGGACCTCGAACCCTGTGAAGTGGGACAACGACTATTTGAAAAACCTCTTCGCGTATGAATGGGAACTCACCAAGAGCCCGGCCGGTGCCAACCAATGGACGCCCAAGAACGGAGCGGGGGCGGGAACCGTGCCGGATGCGCACGACCCCAAGAAGAAGCATGCGCCCATCATGTTCACGACCGATCTCTCACTGCGGGTCGACCCGAGCTACGAGAAGATCTCCAGGCGGTTCCTCGAGCAACCGCAGGAGTTCGCGGATGCCTTTGCCAGGGCCTGGTTCAAGCTGACCCACCGCGACATGGGTCCACTCTCGCGGTATCTCGGCCCGCTGGTTCCCAAGGAGCAGCTGCTGTGGCAGGACCCCATTCCCGCGGTTGATCATGAGCTGATCGGCGAGAAGGATATCGCGGCGTTGAAGGCCAAAATCCTTGGATCGGGACTTTCCATCTCCCAACTGGTGACGGCGGCCTGGGCGTCGGCGTCTACGTTCCGCGGTGGCGACAAGCGCGGCGGGGCGAACGGGGCGCGCATTCGCCTGGCGCCGCAGAAGGATTGGGAAGTCAACCAGCCGTTCGAACTGGGCAAGGTGCTGCAAGCGCTGGAGACGATCCAGAAGGATTTCAACGAGACGAAATCCGGTGGAAAGAAAGTGTCGCTTGCCGACCTGATCGTCCTGGGCGGCTGCGCAGCCGCGGAGGAAGCTGCGAAGAAGGCTGGCCACGACGTGCAGGTTCCCTTCTCGCCAGGCCGGACCGATGCGTCGCAGGAGCAAACGGATGTTGACTCCTTTGCCCCGCTCGAGCCGATTGCAGACGGGTTCCGCAACTACGTTCGGAAGGGACTGGAGGGATCGGCGGCCGAGCTGCTGGTGGATAAGGCGAACCTGCTGACGCTGACCGCTCCCGAGATGACGGTTCTGATCGGCGGTCTGCGCGCACTGAATGCAAACTTCGGGCAGTCTGCAAACGGCGTCTTCACCAAGCGGCCGGGAATGCTGACCAACGACTTCTTCGTGAATCTTCTCGACATGAACACGAAGTGGCAGAAGTCCGCTACTTCCGAAGGAGTTCTCGAAGGGCGCGATCGGGCGACCGGCAATCTCAAGTGGACGGGCACCGTCGTCGATCTCGTCTTCGGTTCGAACTCCCAGCTGCGGGCGCTCGCGGAGTTCTATGCGTGCGGCGACTCGCAGCCGGCGTTTGTGCGTGACTTTGCGGCGGCCTGGAGCAAGGTGATGAACCTGGATCGCTTCGACCTCGCGTGATCTCGGACGAGGGCCAGAAAGAGTACATCATGGAACACCAGCTTGGCCGCATGGTACAAAGTCGATCCGGAATATGGGGACGACGTGCAAGCGGCCATGACGGCAGCGGGTCAGTTGTTGGAGGAGCCTGCTGCCGGAGACTGATGGGGCATCGAGCCGTTCGAGGGCAAACAACCTCGGCGGCAGATTTCAGTCTCAACGGGGCGCTACAAGCGCCCCGTTTCGCTTTGTGCGCTTGAAATGCGGGTCGCGGCCACACAGGTTCACAGTTTCACAGGGGGGGAGGGGGTGGGGGGGTGCCTCTGGGAGGGCGAAAAGAGGGAGAATCGACCCCGCGTTCGGAGCAGATTGGCCCAAGATCTTGAACCGGAAACGATCCTGACGTAAGCGATGGGCATGTAAGGCTCCATTCCCATCATGCGCCGAGCGGCGGGAATTTTCTGCGAACCGTGGAATTTGAATCGCTCGGCACCGGGCAACGTAGAGTTGCAAAAAAGGGTCCGTCTTAAGGTCTAGAACTATTTAGCGATCCGCCTCGCTTATCGACCAGATGCTTCCTGAGAACTGTCCCACGGTCAGTACCAGTCGATCCTGGCTTATCGACATTCCTACAGAACCGATGTCGGTCGGAACCATCAAACTGGGAGTATTGAAGTTCGTGACTCGAAACGACTCTCCAACCGGTTGGCCCCTGGCCGAGTCAAAGTGAATACCCCGGACGTTGAAGAATCCGCCCTGGCCGGACAAGAAGTAAACGATTTTTCCATCCGGAGACCAACGTGGCTTGTCGTCCCAATGCCGGCCGTCGGTGAGCCGAACCCACGGGCCACCAGATGCACGCATCGCATAAATAGAGGATTCTGCGAGGGTCGATTGATTCTTCGTGGCCTCAAAAGCGATCCACTTGCCATCGGGCGAGAAATGGGCCTGGTAAACATCGTAGTCAGCATCGAAGATAAGCCTTCGTAGCTGCCCATTGGCATGAGGACCGGCGGAGACCGGAAGGGACCCTATTTCATCCCGTCCGGTTTCCGGATTTTCTTTTTCGACAAGGAGCAGTTTTTCGTCCGCGGACCAATCCAACACCGCCGCAGGATCGGTGCTCGGATCGGCCATGGGTCGCTCGTCGCGGTCGTCGGCCGACCAGACCATAAGCTGGTATAGCTTCGTCGAAAGGTTCTGCCGGTAGTAGGCCAACCGCCGGCCATCGGGGGACCACGCCGGGTAGCGGCGCAAATAATCGTCGGCCAAGAGAGGTCCCTCATCCCCGTCGAGAAAGGATTTTCTCCAGAGTTGCCAACGACCGCCCCGATTCACACTGACGATCAGGAGGTTCCCATCGTGCGACAAAGAGGAGGACCAGCCTTCTTCGGAGGCCGGGGTGACCGGCTTTCCCTGGTCGAGGACTTTTCCAACCCGTGGATCGAATGAGAACAGCCACGCACGCACAGTCTGCGATGTCGCGCTGTATGCCACTTGCTTGCCATCTGGAGAGAGGGCCGGTTCTGTATCCTGCCCCGGGCCGGTTGTGAGCCGATCGATTGCCGTCGCCTGCAGTGTTTGCGGATCGACTTTCATTCGCCAGAGATTTCTTGCACCGCCGAATGTGCGCTCAAAATAGATCGCGTTTCCTGAACGCGACCAGCAAAACCTGACGTCTTCGTCCCATTCCCGGATCCCGCCACCAACCGATGCCTCTTTCAACTGTTGTATGAGTTTGGGCGAAATCGAGGTTCTGGCACCCCGACCTCCACCGATGGGTACTGTCCAGAATTCAGGATAGGGTGAGTCATTCCACACCCAGACAGTGATTCTCTTGCCATCCGGATGCCAGCCAGCAGAGATCAAACCTTTGCCGGGCAGCGACAAGAATCCATTCAAAACCTCACGGGGTGCACCGGTATTGACCCCCACTACGTAAAGCCTGTTCCAAAAGGAGATCTGTCCCGTTGCAAAGAGCACTTGCGAGCTATCCGGAGACCAACGAGGGTAATAACCAAAGGATGAAATCTTTCGCTCCTGTCCATTGCCGCCAAGCGCAGGTATGGCAAAGAGGCCGCCTTCCCCTTCCTCCGAGCGGTAGGCTATGTACCTGCCATCCGGCGACCAGTCCGGTTGCCAGTTGTCTCCCGGTCCTTTCGTGACCTGCACCGGGTCGCCACCGCTGACCTGCTGCACCCAGACATCGAATTTGCCACCGCGGTTAGAGCTGTAAGCAATAAAGCGGCCGTCCGGTGACCAGGTGGCCCCGATCTGGAGTCCGTCGTCGAAAGTGAGACGGGTGAGCGCCCGCTGCGGCACAGGCACCGACTGGAGCTTTTCGTAAATGAAGAAGGCACCGGCGCCCAACAACACCGCTCCGGCTAGAAGAGCTCCGGTACGGATGACACCCGGTCGCGACAGGGAGCTTCGCGACGCGCTTGAGCGAACTTCATGGGCAGGAAGAACGGGCGAGCTGCTCGTATCTTCGGAAGCGGGAAGGCCGCTTCCCTCAACCGGCGCGATGAACCGATAGCCGCGGCGAGGCAAAGTTTCGATGAATCGAGGAGTCTCGGCCGAGTCGCCGAGGACTTCACGGATCTTATTGACGGCGGTGTTGAGGTTGCGCTCGACATCCACGAAGGTGTCCGGCCAGAGACGCTTTTGCAGCTCCTCCCGCGTCACCACCTCCCCAGGCCGCTCCAGCAGGATGGCCAGCACCTGAAACGGCTGCCCGCTGAATTTCAGCTTCACGCCATCCTTGCGCAACTCGCCTGTCTGCACGTCTGCTTCGAACGCGCCGAAGCGTACAAGCCGGGGACGGGATTGTGTTTCAGCCATTGGGGGAAGGTCCTTTTCGTTCCACGGCAGGAATTGCTGTTCTTGCCCAAGCCAGCGCCTTACGTATTCAACTTCAACAATCGCCAGCAGTTATGTCCATCAACATCTTTTCAATCTCATTGACACGAATTCTACCCCCAATCCATTGAGGTAGCCAGATATAGCCGCCAACGTTGGCTCCGGCTCGCACCCCGCGAGCGGAGGCCAACATGAAACTCTCATCGCTCCGCAGTTCCCTCTGCGCCCTTCTCTCCGTCACATTCGCCTTCACATTCATCTGCAGCCACGCAGAAACGCGTTGCCCCGGTAACATCGCAGGCCTCAGGCCGCGACTGGTCGCCGGGGCCCTGCTTGTCATTCCCGTGAAGATCAACGAGTCCGGCCCGTTTGATTTCATGGTCGACACCGGGAGCCAGCTCAACGTCATTGACCCCGCGCTTGCGGCCCAGCTTAACCTGAAATCGCAAGGTACGGTTGGCCTGGTTGCCACCGCGGCCTCGTTCCAGGCGTCTGTCGGCATATTGGATTCGTTACAGGCCGGTTCACACCTGGTCTTGAAGCCTCTGGTCGTCGTTCAGGATCTGGGGCCAATTCAGGCGGCAGATCCCCGGATTCGAGGCGTCCTCGGAGAGAACTTTCTCGCCCACTTCGATGTGCTCATCGACTATGAGCGCCGACTGCTCTGTCTCGACGAGGCAAAGGTTATGCAAGAGAACATGCGCGGCGAACGGATTCCCCTTGTCTACCCAAAACACTCCGAAACCGACGTGCCGTTCTCTCCGCGCCTGGTAGTCTCGGTCAATCTCTCCGACATAGGAACCCGGCCGGTCCTGCTCCAGGTCGACTCCGGCAGCGACGGCCCGATTCTGTATGCGGGCAACAAGGAGCTGGAACAGCCGCTCCTCAAGCGAGCCAAGCTTCAGGGACCAGAGGTCGGCGATTCGCGCAAGGCGTTCGCCATTCTGCCTCCGCAGGACATGAAGCTTGGCAGCCGCTTGGTTCGGAAAGTTCCCTTCGTGACTCCGGCCAATGGGTCGCAGAACGTCCCCGATCGTGAAGAGGATGGGATTTTGCCAACCGTGCTCTTTCAGCGTGTATTCATCAGCCACTCGGATCGCTTTGTGGTGCTCGAAGCACGGTAGGAAGGGCGGGGCGCCGGGGTGGTGTCCCGCAGTCGGCAGCGAATTGAAGAACAACTGCAGATGTTTCGGCTGCAGCCGCTCCTCATGACACCGGCTCAGACGGGTTCGTGGCTTCCCACCTTAGCGACAAAAACAAAGACGTCGCGAAGGTGGGGCACCCTGAGAGTTCATCCTCCGCCTGCGACTCGCTGCGCGAGTCGGACTGCTCAAAATGACAAGCTCTGGCAAATGGGCGCTATGCCGGCATGCGGATGTCGCTGGATGTGCCTCCGGCGGCGGGGACGTAGCATTTCTGGGTGTAGTCGATGACCATGCGGTCGGCGTTGAAGCGCCAGCCGAGGGTGCGGATGGTGCGCTTCATGCGCTGAATCCAGCCGCGCGGAAGGCCATCCTGGTCGCGCTGATAATAGAGCGGAATCACTTCGTCGCGGAGGACGCGATACAGGTCGTCGCCGTCGCGCTTGTCGTGTACATCCATGTTGGAGTGGGTTCTGCCGTTGCCGATGGCGAACCCGTTGAGCCCGTCGTAGGCCTCGGCCCACCAGCCGTCGAGGACGGAAAGATTGAGGCCGCCGTTGAGCACGACCTTTTGTCCGCTGGTGCCGGAGGCCTCGAGCGGGCGGCGGGGGTTGTTGAGCCACACATCGACGCCCTGGACGAGGTGGCGGCCGACGTTGATGTCGTAGTCCTCGATGAAGACGAATTTGTCGCCCAGCCCGGTATCGCGCATCATGCGTGCAATCTGCTGGAGGACAGTCTTTCCGGGTTCGTCGTGCGGATGCGCCTTGCCGGCGAACAGGAATTGCACGGGGCGCTTGGGGTCATTGACCATCGAGGCAAGGCGCTCGATGTCGACGAGAATCAGGTTGGCCCGTTTGTAGGTCGCGAACCGGCGCGCAAATCCGATGGTCAAAGCATCGGGTGAGAGGATTCTTTCCAGCCGGTTGAGCGTCTCTTTCGGCTCACCGCGGCGCGCTGCCTGTTCCCGGGCGCGGTGACGGGCGAAATCAAGCAGCTGGGACTTCAGGTTGAGGTGGGTCTCCCAGAGTTCGCCGTCGTCGACGCTTTCGATGGATGCCCAGGTGTTCTTATTGGCGCCGCGTTTTTGCCAGTCGACGCCAAGATGCCGGTCGTAGAGGCGGCGCATCTGGGGCGCGAGCCAGGAGGGGACATGCACGCCGTTGGTGACGTGACCGATGGGCACCGCGTCCTCCGGCTGGCCGGGAAACAGGCTCCACCACATGGCGCGCGAGACTTCGCCATGCAGGGAGGAAACGGCATTGGCGCGGCGCGACAGCTTGAGGCCGAGCACGGTCATGCAAAAGGTTTCCTGCTGGTCGTTGGAGTAGACGCGTCCGAAGCCCATCAGGTTTTCCTGGGAAAGGCCCAGTTGATCGCGCAGAGGCCCGAGGTGTTCCTCGATGAGGTCGGCATCGAAGCGGTCATGGCCGGCGGGCACCGGGGTATGGGTGGTGAACACGACTTCGCGGGGAACCTGGCTGGCGGCGGTCTTGAAATCGACTCCCTCGTCCTCCATACGGGCGCGAATGGCCTCGAGCACGGCGAAGCCGCTGTGGCCTTCGTTGAGATGGAGAACTCCGGGGGAGATGCCCATGGCGCGCAGAGCGCGGTAGCCGCCCACGCCCAGAAGAAGCTCCTGGCGGATGCGCATGCGGGCGTTGCCGCCGTAGAGGCGCGAGGAGAGTCCGCGATCTTCAGGATCATTGCCGGCGACATTGGAATCGAGCAGCAAGAGGTCGCAGCGCCCTACGTTGAGGCGCCAGACCTTGGCGCGAATGGAACCGGTGCGGGTGGCCACTTCCACCAAGATCGGCTCGCCGGTCTTGCCGATCGCGATCTGCAGCGGCAGCAGGGTGATGTCGGATTCGATGTATTCCTCGCGCTGCCATCCCTCCAGGTCGAGACGCTGGCGGAAGTATCCCTGTTCGTAAAACAGGCCCACGCCGACGAGGGGAATGCCGAGGTCCGACGCGCTTTTGATGTGATCCCCGGCTAACACGCCGAGGCCGCCGGAATAGATAGGCAAAGACTCATGCAGCCCGAACTCGGCGGAGAAGTAGCCCACTGGCCGGGTCCGAAGGACGCCGGCGTTTTGCGCTCCCCAGGTCTGGTCGGCGCGCAAGTACTCCTGCTGGCGGCGGTAGCAATAATTGATGCGGCTGTGGAGCATCATTTCGGTGGCGCGGCGCTCCAGCTCCTCGGCGGGTATCTCGCCGAGCAGGGCGACGGGATTCTGGTTGAGCTGCGACCAGCGGGCCGGATTCAGATCGCGAAACAGGCTGATGCAATCGGGGTCCCAGCTCCACCAGATATTGTTGGCGAGGGACCAGAGTCGTTCCTGGGTGGGCGCGATGAAGCGCTCGAAGGTGCGCGCCTCGCTAATGACCGGCGCCACCTGGTTAGCCGCTTCGACCAGCATGCGAATGTCGCTGTCGCGAAAGGTGCGCGGGTCCTTGGTCTGAATGACGAGGACTCCCTGCAAGACGCCGCGATCGATGATCGGCACTCCGAGAAAGGAGTGGAAGGCATTCTCTTCGGCATCCTCGATTAGCTTGAAGCGGGGGTGGTTGGGAGCGTCGGCGACGGTTATGGGCATCACCTGTTCCGCGACCAGGCCGGTGAGTCCTTCGCTGAGAGCCATGCGCACCTTGCCGATGCAGCGGGGATGCAGGCCCAGGGTGGCGGCCAGCACAAGGTTGGATCGATCGGGTTCAAGCAGATAGGCGGAGCACACGTCGGCGTTGAACCGGGACGCGATCAAGGCGACCACTTTCATGAGGGTTTCGCCGGGCTTGCCGCCCTCAAAAAGGCTGGTGATTTCACCGGGGGTCAAAACCAGGGTCTCGGCAGTTTCAGATAGCTCGGTCATGCGCACGGCCTCCCATTTTGTCAGCTAAATGTGGATATGGACACTTGTGCATTCCTCAAAAAACCGAGGTCAATTTGAACCCAAGACAGAAACATGGAAAAAGTTTGAGAGCTGGCGATTTTCGAATCAGAAAAAATTCATCATTAACTGATAGTCGTCGATCATACCATCAAACCGACCGGGACAGTGAACGCGATTTGGACTGGATCGCACGTCTGAAAAGGGTAGAGGATAAGGGGCACGGATGGTTCAGGTTTCGGTGCGGGTTTCATTCGGTGGTTCATCGCGCCGAGCGGCCGCGGAAACGTATCGGAACCGACGTTAAAATGGAGACGTGCGAAAAGCCATCTTGTTGCTGATCGTGATCGCCATTGGCGCGATCGCGTTTATCCTGCTGCGGTCGACCACACCGGTGATTGACATTTCCAATGCAACTGTTGTGGGCCAGGCCACTCCGATCACCGTGCACGTGCGCAACGCGCATGGGGTTCGAAAGGCGACGGCTGTCCTCGAGCAGAACGGTGCAAAGTTCCCAGTGTGGGAGATGAACCAGGTTTCGAAGACCGCGGACAATACGTGGAATTTCACAACAGGCCTCAAGACCACGCCGCAGTTGCGCGATGGAAAAGCGAAGCTGGTGGTGGAGGCGACATCGGACGATCTGCGCGGAAAGACGGCGCACGCGGAGCGCGACGTGACCGTGGTGTCGCAGCCGCCCACGGTGAGCGTGGACTCGGACCAGCACTATCTTTATCTGGGCATGGCCGACCTGGCGACGTTCAATGTGTCGGGCGGCTGGACGCAAGCGGGCGTAAAAGTAGGCGACCAGACATTCCGCGCGTGGCCCATGCCGGGCGGCAAGAGCGGACTCTTCTCGCTGTTCGCCTTTGCGTGGAATATGCCGGCAGGCACGATTCCCGTAGTGTATGCGGGGAATGGCACCGGGACGGACGTGACCAGCCCCATTGCTTTTCAGTTTCCGAAGAAAGAGCAGCCGAAGTACACCACGCACGATCTGCAGGTAAGCGATGCGTTCATGCAGAAGGTGATTGGCGAGCTCGATCCGAATGGCTCGGGCGACCCGGTGGCGCGCTTCGTGAAGATCAACAGCGAAATGCGGCGGGCCAACAACAAGACCCTGGCCGACCTGCAATTCAAGACCGCGGATCATTTCCTGTTCTCGCAGGTGTTCACGCGCCAGTCGAACGCGCAGACCGAAGCCAGCTTTGCCGATCTGCGCAATTACATTTATCACGGCCAGAAGATCGACCAGCAGGTTCATCTGGGGTATGACCTTGCGGTAACGCAACACGTCGGCGTGGAAGCCTCGAACGACGGCAAGGTTGTGTACGCGGCGCCGCTGGGCATCTACGGCAATTGCATCGTGGTCGACCACGGATATGGATTGCAGACCATCTATGGCCACCTGAGCCATCTTGATGTTCATGAAGGCGACATGGTCAAGCGGAGCCAGGTGATGGGGCTGAGCGGGATGACGGGCATGGCCGGCGGCGACCACGTGCACTTCGCCATGCAACTCGACGGGGTCCAGATCGATCCCAAGGAGTGGTGGGATCCGCACTGGATCCAGGATCATATCGCGCGGCGCGTCGAGCTGCCGGGATTCAATGCGGCGGCGGGGTCTGTTGCGAATGCGGCGGGCAAGGCGAGGCCAGCGCATAAGGGCGCGGCGCATCACAGCAGACGATAAGGCCGGCTAGTCCGGTCCGGGCTATTTTCGTACCTTCCCTCCGGGAAGACCGAGCCTAAACCTGGCTTTGTTGAGGATTCGACGCTGTCTTCCGCGACCGGGGTACCGTGCGACCGCGGACCTCGGCACGGGGGTAACAGCCGGTTGTCCCATCCCTATGCGATACTCGAAAAGGCATGTTTAAAAGGATTGTCTTAAAGCTTTCGGGT
This sequence comes from uncultured Acidobacteriota bacterium, assembly GCA_963798315.1. Taxonomy (GTDB): domain Bacteria; phylum Acidobacteriota; class Terriglobia; order Terriglobales; family Acidobacteriaceae; genus Telmatobacter. The sequence continues at coordinate 348,929 of CAWCTA010000011.1, forward strand.
GAGGCACTGGCAGGGGCTCGCGGGTTCGGCCTCGATGCCGAAAAAGTAGCCGAAATTACCAGCGAGATCGCCGAGGTGCACGAGTTGGGCGTGGAGGTTGCCGTGGTGGTGGGCGGCGGCAATATCTTCCGCGGGGTGGCCGAGCAGGCCAGGGAGATGGACCGGGTGAGCGCCGACAACATGGGCATGCTCTCCACCATCATCAACGCCATCGCTCTGCAGGACGCGCTGGAACAGCGTGATGTGCAATGCCGGGTGATGACGGCCGTATTCATGAACCAGATTGCCGAGCCTTACATTCGGCGGCGGGCGGTTCGCCATCTTGAGAAGGGCCGTGTCGTCATATTTGCAGCGGGAATTGGCAATCCCTTCTTCTCTACCGACACCGCGGCGAGCCTGCGGGCCATGGAGATCAAGGCCGACGTGCTGCTGAAAGGCACGAAGGTTGAAGGCGTTTATAGTGCCGACCCCGTGCTGTACAAGGATGCCGTCAAATACGACGAAATCACTTATATGGAGATCCTTCGCCAGGGCCTCAAGGTGATGGATCTGACCGCTGTGAGCCTGTGCAAGGACAACAACCTGCCCATGATCGTCTTCAACATGAACCAGCCTGGGAACATCAAGCGGGTGGTGCAGGGGGAGAAGGTCGGGTCGCTGGTGACGGCATAGAGACAGGGACTAGGGACCAGGGACCAGGACACTACAGCCGGTTTCGACTTCATATCTGCGTCGTGGGAATTCCCGGAGACGTCTAAGTAACCAAGTGGAAATACGCAAGCCAGACCGGCTCAACGCGCTGACCGGCTTGCGCTCGTTCGCGGCTGTCAACATTGTCCTGTTCCATTTCTCCAATCCCCTGTGGTTTGGCGTGTTGGCGCCGGTGGTCAATGCCGGTTACGCGTCGGTGAGTTTTTTCATCCTGCTTTCGGGCTACGTGCTGGCCTATAACTACGCGGCTCGCGCGCGGGTGGGACAGCTGGACACGATCAGGTTTTACAAGGCGCGGTTTACGCGGCTTTATCCGGTCTATCTGCTGAGCCTCATCCTGGCCTGGCGCATTATTCCGCAGGAGTATGTGTCGCACACTCACGCCATGTTCTGGACGGGCATGGTGCTGACGCCTCTGCTGCTGCAAGGGTGGGTTCCGGAGATCGCGACGTTCCTGAATACGCCGGCCTGGACCATGTCGGCGGAGTCGTTTTACTACCTTTTGTTTCCGTGGCTGGCTCGATGGAAGCAGCCGGGCCGGATTCCGCCGATCCTGGCGCGGCTTGGGGTTATCTGGATGGTGGGCCTTATTCCGGGGGCTCTCTACATCATTTTCAGTCCCGACGGAATTCCGCATCCGGACCGGTTCAGCACCGGGCCGTGGCTGCAGGCGCTGAAGTATACGCCGCTGCCTCATTTGATGAGCTTCATTTTTGGCGTGCTGCTGGCGGAGCTCGATGAGTTGATCCCGCGGCCCGGCCTGGTTCGCCTTCTGCTTGGCGTAATCGGATTCGGGGCCACGTTTTTCCTGGTGTGGCTCGGTCCGGACATCCCGTATGCAATCATTCACGACGGCCTGCTGATGCCCCTGTTCGGCTGCATCATCCTCGGACTGAGCGGGGATAACGTTCTGGCCCATGTGCTGGGCGTTCGTCCGCTGGTTTTTGTGGGCGAGGCCAGCTATTGCCTGTACCTGCTGCACTTCAACTTCTGGAACCTGATTCACGACACGCACGTGCTTGACCAGCTGGGCCTGGCGCGATTCGATCCCTGGATCAGCTATGTGATCCTGATCGGGCTGGCGCTGCTGGCGCTGTACGCGGTGGAGAAGCCGGCGCAGCGGCGATTGCGGAAGTGGATGAAGGCGTGAGGGGGACGTTTGCGGTGGGGTGGTCGTCCCACCCGACCTTGCACATCGGGTTAGGGAACCTCAAATCCAGCTCAACTTGACACCAGCATCCAAAAAGCGGCATCTTTCTATAGAATTCTATAGGAGCGAGCTGGTGGCCAGGACAAAAAATGACAACCTGCAGGGAGCGCTGGTTCTTCTAGTTCTGAAGAGCCTTGAACAGGGCCCCATGCACGGCTGGGGCATTACGCTGCACATCCAGCGGATTTCCAATGAAGTTCTGCGAGTCGAGGAAGGTTCGCTGTACCCCGCGCTCCATCGCATGGAGCAGGATGGATGGATCGCTTCAGAATGGGGCAGCAGCGAAAACAATCGCCGTGCACGCTTTTATCGGCTGACGGCCCCTGGCCGGAAGCAGTTAAACGCCGAGCGAGAGAATTGGCAGAAGATCACTAGCGCGGTCTCGCTGGTTCTGGATTTCGGAAAGGCATAAGTCGAGGAGGTCCTCATGGCATGGTTATCTCGCTGGCGTGGATTTTTGAGACGAGAAAAGCTGGCAAGGGAGCATGAGGAAGAACTTCGATTCCACCTTTCCATGCGCGAACAATTGAATGTGCAGCAGGGGATGGCGCCCGGCGAGGCTCGCCGCAATGCGCGGCTCCGGTTTGGCAATCCAAGCGTGTGGCGGGAGCGGATGCGGGAGATCGACTTAACCATGCTGCCGGGAACCGTTCTCCAGGATCTGCGTTACGGAGCCCGCATGTTATGGCGCAACGTGGGATTTACGCTCGCTGCTGTACTCGCGCTGGGGATTGGCATTGGGGTGAACACCGCTACGTTCACAGCCTACAAGGCGTTCTTCAAGCGATCACTCGATGCACGCGATTCCGGACAGATGGTCAATCTTGCGCTGTTGTTGCATGCAGGCTCGAGCGAGCAGTCGAGCGATCCTGTTGCCTGGTTCAGCATTCCCGACTACGAGGCTTATCGGGACCAGGTTCATTCTTTCGGCGGGCTCATTGCGGCGAGCAACCCGCAGAACCTGACGCTCAACGGAGCGGGAGGGATTGAGGGCCGGCATAGTGCCGCGAATGGCTCGCTGGTCGGATATTCTGATCAGGACCCAGTCTGCGCCGACGCAGATCACCAATGCAATCGGGCCAATGATCCTCTCCATCGATCCAAGCCTGGTGGCGTACACGTTCACGCTGGAAGAGATGCTTCGCCAGACGGAGTCTTTCCTCGCGTCGAGCCTATCGGCGGCGTTCGCTTCGAGTGTCGGGTTGCTTGGGCTTCTGCTGGCTTCGATGGGTATCTACGGCACGGTGAGCTACATGGTTGTGCTGCGCACACGCGAAGTCGGGATCCGCATGGCTTTAGGGGCAAGGAAGAGGGACGTTCTGATCCTGATGCTGCGCGAGAGCACGCGGCCTGTGGTCGCAGGACTGATTGCGGGCGTGTGTCTCGCAATCGGAGCATCGTATTTGCTGCGCGGAGTGCTTTACGGACTGAACACGATCGACGGCATCTCCGTAGTCGGCGTTTCGGCGTTGTTCCTGGTTATCGCGCTGCTCGCTTCTTACATGCCGTCGAGGCGAGCGATGCGGGTCGACCCCATGGTGGCGCTCCGATACGAATAGCAGCACCCGTGCCCTTCGAGCCGGCACGTGTCGACTATTGAAGGGGCCAAATCTTCAGGCGGAAACGGCATGCAACCGGCCGCTCATCGCGGAATGCGGGGATGAAATGCCAGCCCGATGCGGCTTGGACCAGCTTCTTGTCTTCGCCATCGACAATTTTGGCGGAGCGTACTTTTCCAGCGGCATCTACGACCAATTCGACGGTCTCGTCTTCTCTGGAGAGGCTTTCCCCCGCTTCGGGCGGCGGACGACGAAGCAGGATCGATTTTGGCTGGACGATGGGAGGCTCGGAATTTGTACCGGGCGCGCCGATGCCAGGGCGCATGCTCGCCTGTACATAAGAATTATCGATTTCGTCGTAGATTTTTGCGTGCTGCTTGTGAGACGTTCCGCGTGACGAGTGATCTACACCCTGCAGAATTCCATGGAGGCGCGCGTTCGAGATCGCCACGCGAATCCGCTCCATGTCAGAAGATGGCCACATGTCGTGAAGCGCAGACCAGGCTTCCGACTCGCGCCCGCTGTAGAGGCACGACCATACGATCTCAAGGACGGCGATCTTCGTTCGTATCAGGCGATGTAATTCATCGTTTGACCGGATCATGGTCAGCGAAAGGACTCCGTCACTCTTTTTGAAGTCGGCCAAGTCGCGTGGATCGATGTGCGCGCGAATGTTTGATATCTGCTCGTCATAGGTCGAGCGGAAGTCGGGACTTACGTCGATGAGATGGTCTTTCTCGAAACGCAATACGACGGTGGGCACGAGGTCGAGGTCCTTACGGGGCAGTCTTTCGAAACCATCCACGCCCGCGGCATCGCCGGTCCAGATTTCAACTCGATCGTCCAGATCGACGTCAGAGGCGGAATAGGCATCACCCCCGGTGATCGTGTAAAGAAGTCGCGGCGGTTTGTTGAGCGAGAAGATTTGATAAACGCGCTTGGTACCGTCTCCGGATTTGTCGATCTGAAATGCGACGACCGGCTTTCCGAAGCCCAGCTCCGCTCCCAAAACGTCGATACCCACTTCTCCAGCGTCAGAGGCGACAGGGATTTCCTGTCCGTTCCAGGTGAGTTTGGCGAAGCAGGCACGCTCGGAAAACGCGCCCTCGCGGACGGCGCCCACAGTGACGGTTACACCGGAAGCAAATCGCGTGCTGTATTCGCCATTTCCGTTTTCGCATGTGGCGTCTTGAGCCCGGCACTCATAGGGAACAAGCGCGGGCCACAACAGCAGCGCGGAAAGCAACATCAACAGGGATGGACGGCGCAACCGCAACTTCAGAGCATCCAACATGACTCGCATGCATTTCTACCGGAGGATCGGCGAAGTGGCAGTGTGGTTGGCTCTCTAAGACGGGCCAATATCGCAGCCCAACGAGAAGCGCAAGGCCGCACAGATCTCGTACATTCGCAGAGAACTCAACTGAGCCACGCGTTTGCCCAATCTGTCCTGGGTGACAGTGACCGGGTTGTGAAGGTTGACTACGCAGGGCGCCTTCATGCCGTCCTCCTCGTTTAACAGCACCTCCGACGGCACGCCGCGGATTGTGGACGTAATGGGTGCGACGGTGACGGTCGACAGATACGTAATGGCACTATCACGAGTAAGCACCACGACGGGCCTCTTCTTGTCAGGCGCAGCAAAGTTGTACAGGCGGATATCCCCGCGGGCTATTCTGCTGGCCACGCTGCCTCCGCTTCCCAAAGACGCGAATCGCTGCTCGCCTGGGCCTGCTTCGAGTAACCTTGGCGGTCGCGTTCTTCCAGAACGGACACCGCCAATCTCCGCAAGTGTTCCCGGAGTGCGTCGCGCACCAAGGCGGAACGATTTCGTTTTGTCCGGCGCGCAGCCTGATCGGTGGCCTGCAGAAGCTTCTTATCGAGAACAATCTGAATGGTTTCCATATGTCGATCGTACTCCACATGATACTCCACAAATTGTTCAACAATCACGGAGTGCGCTCGGGTTACTCCGCTCCGAATGCCAGGAAGCTGTGCGGGGGCACGTCGAATTTGAATTCGGTGCGTTGTCCAGCGCGCGAGCGGCGGCCTTGCGCCGCGGTGGGTTTGCCCTCCATCACTTCGCCGGTGGCGAGGTTGTGCAGGTGCAGAGCCGAGGCGGCAGTCGAGACGGTTACCTGGGTGGGCGAGTCGAGATAGGATTCCACGACGAAGCTCTTGTTGTCGTAGGCGAACAGGCTCACCTTGGCGGGCGCATCGAGCCAGACCGGAAAACCATTCATGATGTACTGCTTGATCGAGGTCAGCACCGGGCGGGGCAGAGCGTACAGGTCATTCATGTTTTCGGGTATCGTGAGCACAAAGAGAATTCCCTTCGAATAGCGATCCATCAGCAGGAGGGGAGCGCCGCGGCCGTTGGCCGTGCCGCGAACGAGCGGCCATGCGTCGTTGGTAAGGAAGGAGATCTCCGGCACCAGCACGAAGTCGGTTTTGCCAAGATTGGCTCCCGCACCGGCTCCTGCCCCGGCCCAGTACTCGGTGACGGGCAGGACGTTGCCGGTGGCGTGAATTTCGGCGATTTGCTCGATGCCTTTCCCTTGCAATTGTTTGAGCAGGCCCGATGTGATCACGACATTTCCGCCCTTTTCGAGATGGGCTTTGATCTTATTGACGAGGTCAGGATCGAATCTGGCCTGTTCTGCCAGCAGGACGGTTTTGGCATCGGCAGGGAATTCGGGATAAAGATCGATGGGAATGCCGATCATGCCGAGATAGTTGTGCAGGAAATCTTCGCCTGTGGATTGATAAGGCTTGTAACTGGCGAGGCCGATGGGCTTGCCCAGCTTGGCCAGCACCGCGTTGACCTTGCCGAGCGCGTAGCCGGCGGCGGTGGCGTAGGTGGGTTTTTGGGGCGTCGTCTGGTCGCTTGTGCCCTGCCACTGTTTCATCTCTGACCAGCGGAAGCTTGTACCCATGCCCGCCCAGGCGGCGCGGTCGCCCTCTTCAGCGGTGCGCAGCAGGTCTGTGTATTGGAACAGCATGATTTGCGGCGCCCTGGCCAGCATCGTGTCCCACAACTGCTCGGCGTAGCGATCGATGTAGCGATTGTCGTAGATATCGACCCAGCCGCCGCCGTTGCGTTCCGGGGCGACGTGATCGAAGTAGCGGACGATCATGTAGCTTTCGTACTGCTGCAGGTGCTGGTCGGTGATGACGGGGTCGCGGGTTTCGGTGCCGGTGTAGATACCGTCGAACATCTTCGGCTCCTGGTCGAGGTCGTAGCCGTTGGCCTGGAAATGTTCGTACCAGTTGGGGAACTTGATGATCACTTTGACTTTGGGATTCGCGGCGCGCGCAGGCGCCAGCACCAGGTCGCGCGCAACCTGGTTCATGAGCTTGAGACGGAAGTCGGTCCAGCCCAGATCCCCCTTGGCGGCGATGTCGGAGTCGCGCTTGGTGTTGTTGAAGAAGAAATCGTCGAGCATGATTTCGTCGAAATGGCGCGCGGTGAGTTCGGCGATCTGTTTCACGTAGTCGCGCTGTTTCGGATCGGTATAGCACATCGACACGAACTGGCCTTCGCTGTCATCGCTTTCATCCGAACCGGCGGTATCTCCGGCACCGACATAAGCGATGCCTCCCGCAACCTGAACGGCGTGCGCGGTGAAAAAGGCTTTCACCGTCTCCAGGACTGCCTCGTCGGCGATGGTCCCGCTGCGATAGGTCTCGATATAGACCTTGTCCACGGCCAACTGCGAGGAGAGCTGTTTCCACGAGCTCTCGAGGAATGCGGGGTCCTTCATCCTTTCCACCACGAAGACGGGGACGTAGACGGCGACCTTGAACTGGTCGTGGGCCGGTTGCGGAGCGCCACGCATGGAAATGGGGAGCATGACCAAAACGCACGCAACAAGCAATCGAACGCGGAGTGACATCTCGAGTCCTCCTGGCGAGTCGCCGATGGGATCGCCCATTCCAAGCGAAATGGAAGGCCCAATTCAGGCGAAGCCAGTATAGGCGTCCGATCCCCGGAGCAAAACGTCTGTGGAGAGATCCGGACCTGGCGGAGCAATCCGTGAAAACGGTGGGCCGAGTTGAAGAGAGGAGCGGGGCAGCAAAAAGCCCAGCCAATGCTGGGCTTTTTGTGGATTCGAAGAAGTTCCGGTCAGGGCGTAACCGACTGGACGGCATGGTTGCCGTGCGGGATGCAGGCGATGGCCTTTGGTTTGGGGCCCGTCGGGTAGGGGGTCGCCTGTGCCGGAGCCAGGCTGCCTGCATTGGGATTGATGCGAAAGCCGGAAATGGAATCGCCCAGGAAATTGGCGGTATAGACATAGCGGCCGAGGGCCGGATCGACCACGATCGAGACCGGGTTGGTGTCGGTCGCGTTGATGGAGCTTCCGGTGACATTGACAGCAGCGGAGGGCGTGCCTGTGGCCAGGTCGATCAGATAGGAGGAAACGGAGGAGTCGAGGGAATTGGCGACGTAGAGGAACTTCCCGCGCGGATCGACGGTGATGGCGGCGGGCTCGGCGCCGGTTTTGAACGGTCCGTTGATGAGGAAATTCAGCGTGCCATTGGACTGGACGCCATAGCCGACGAGTTGATTGGATGCGTAATCGGTCACGTAGACGAAGCGGCTGGTGGGATCGGCGGCAACGGCGGTGGGTTTGACTCCGGCCTTGTAGGGGCTGCCCTGAGCCGCGGTAAGCGAGCCGCCGGAACCCACGGAGAAGCCGAAGATCCATCCCGGGTTGGCGGTGCTGGTGGTGACGCCTCCGGGATTGTAAGCCGACTGGTCATAGACGGTCACATACACGGCGCTGTTGTTGGCCAGGGCCGAGACGCCGGTCGGAACCAGATTGTCGGTGGGGAATCCGGGGATGGTCAGAGGCTCCTGAGTAGCAGCGGAGCCGATGGCGCCTGATGACAGCGAATAGACCGTCAGGGTCGCCGAAGTGGTTCCGGAAACTACGAACAGGTAGCTCCCCGCTGCGTTCACGGCGAGGTAGGCCGGCGGCTCGGCGAGGGTGACGGAATCTTTCTTTGTCAAAGTGCCGTCGGCGGCGATGGAGAAATGCACCACCGAGTTGTTTCCCTGGTTGGCGACGTACAGGTTGGAGTAGTCGCCCGAGGTTGCGAGCCCGACGGGAGACGGTCCGCCTGAATCGATGGGCTTGTTAATGTCGGTGCCGGCGGCGAATCGCAGAGCGCCGGACTGGGAGTCGGCTGCCAGCACCATGATTCCTCCATCGCTGCTGGAGGACGTAGTAAAGTCGCCGGCCAGATAGACGTAATCAATGGTCACCAACTGGCAGGCGGAAAAAAGGGTGGCCACTAGAAGGCCGATCATCGAGACCAGGAAAAGCTGGCTCACTTTGCTGAACTTCATGCGCTTCCTTCGTCGTGGGCCATCAAGCAAAAAAAGCCCGGAGAAAACTGTTATCGGTTGCCCCATAAGGATTGTAAAAGTCCTCGATGGGGTGTTGCTAAGATCGGTGGCTCGAGCCGGCCTGAACTGCGTTTCTCCCCTGTGCAAGCCATGATGGCCGTCCTTGTTTCCCGGTGCTAATTTCCCTTATGCGGAATGGCGGCGACGGCCGTCGGCTCCGTGTTGGACTTGAATGGAGAAAACTGGGTGTTGAGCAGCGTACCGGCATTGGGATCCAACTGAAACCCGGAGACGGTATTGCCTAGAAAGTTCGCTGTGTACATGTATTGATTCAGGGATGGATCGATGCCGATGGCTACCGGCTGCAGGCCGGTGGCGAATGTGCCAATGCGGGTCATCGGACCGCCGCCGATGGCGTAGGTGCTTACGGTGGAATCCTGAGAGTTGGCGACCACGGCGAATTTGCCCGTTGCGTCAATGGCGATCGCCGAAGGCTGGCCCCCGGCCGGGTACGGACTTCCGCTCAGCGGAGTCAGGTTTCCCGAATTGATGGCGAATCCGAGGATGTTGCCTTGCGCGAGGTCAGTGACGTAGAGATAGGTTCCACTCGAATCGCTGGTGATCGCGGAGGGATGCGTTCCGGCGGGAAAGGGAGCTCCGCCGTTGAGGGGAGTGAGCACTCCGCCTGAAGAGGCAAAGCCGAAGACGTATCCAGTACGCGCGGTGGTGTCATAGGCGGCCACGAAGACGTTCGCGCCCCCGGGAACGGCGTTGACCGCTGTGGGCGCTACGACGTTGTTGGGGCTGCCGGGTACGGTCAGAGGCCAGTATGTGGTGCTGAGCGCAGAATTGACAGCCGGAGATCCCAGATTGCCGTTGCTTCCGACGGGGAAGGAGGCAACGGAACCGGAGCAGGGGGCCGCCGGGGAGCAGGTAGCCAACGGCTGAAAGGTGTCGGCTACGTAAAGATTGGTTCCGGTGATGGAGACGGCCAGCGGAAAGATGCCGGGCGTGTTGACGGTGTTATGCGGATAGAGCTTTCCGTCGTTGCCGATGATGAATTGCACGATGGTGTTGTCGTCCTGGTTGACGACGTAGAGGTTGGCGTTGTCGCTTGAAACCGCCTCGGCCACGGGATTACGGCCGCCGGAAGGAAAGGGCGACGTGGGAATCTGGCGCATGTGGCCGGATTCCGAGTTCACCTCGAACACGTCGACTTCGCCATAATTGTTGGGACCCGCGGCGGTGGCAGAGGTCACATAGACAAAATCAACCGTGAGCGTGGCGCAGGCGGACAGTGCGCCGGCGGCCACGAGGCTGGCTGCGGAAACCAGCAGCAATTGGCCCGATTTGTTGAACTTCATGCGCATCTTTCGTCTGCAGAGATACCAGGTTCTGATCGAAGTCCGCACGGGCCACAGGAAGCGCGGGCGCGGACTGAGTCTGGTTGATGATCCGGATGACCCGGAAGCTGGGGCGAGACCGGTCGAATCGAAGGTTCCCGCCACATTGCGACTCTTGCCGGCGTCTGTCAGCTCGTCCGTCCGGTGACCAGGCACCAGGCGGGCTGACCGGTGAGCTTGAAAGCCGTGTTGGCCTTTCCGTTCAGAGGCCGGAGGTCACCTGAGTTTTGGTCGAGCGATTTGCCCGTCACCGAAGAATCATTGAAATTGGCGGTGTAAAAGAACTGACTGGAAGGATCCTCGAGGAGACATTGCGGACCCGAACCGGACGTAAACGGGCTGCCTGACATTGGCGTCAGCTGGTGAGTGGCGGGATCGACGACATATCCCACGATGCCGCTTTGCGCGTTGGTGCTGCTGACGTTATTGCCCTGGTTGGCAACATAGACCCACTTGCCCTTCGACTCGGAGATCAGCATGATGGGGCTGCTCATATTCGGATCGACCGGGACGGCGCCGCCGGTTTGCGCCTGGAGGGCTCCGCCTGTGCCGACGGTGAAGGGAATGATCTGGCTGGTGTAGGTACCGGCAGCGAAGCTGCTGCCGCCGCCGATGGTGAGCGGCTCGTTATCCAGGACATACACATTTCCTGAAGCGCTGATGATGGCGGTTCCCGCGCCACTGTTGATGGGCTGCACGCTGTTCTGGTTGACGGTCAACTGGCCCGTGCCCGAGTTGTAGGTGTACGGGAACACGACGTCTCCCGTCCCCGACCCCGGAATAGCCGCCGGGGTGCTGCTGAGGGTGATCAGGTAAGACGCCGTAAGTACGAAATCGATGGGGTTGGCGGGAACGGGGAAGTAGGGCAGTGCGGAACCGCTAGCCGAGGTGACCTGGGCGTTGACCACCAGGGTCAACCTGCCCGTGGCCGGATCCACCTTGAAGGCGGTGATGTCGGCGCAGGAGGTAACCCCGGAACCAAGCGCCAGGGAACACGACGAACTGGAGGGAGCGATCGCATCCAAAACGTAGATGTAGTTTCCCGAGCTGTCAGCGATGATGCGAAAGGGGTTCAACCCCTGGGTGAAGAAGGTCGCCTGCGAAGTCAAGATGCCGTTTCCGCCGACTGCGAACTCCGTAATGTTGGGTCCCGCGCAATTGGCGGTCGTGGCGGTGCAGACTCCGTTGGTCGCCGAATCCACGCCGCGATTCAAGACATAAATGAAGCGACCGCCGGCAATCAGGACAGCTCTTCCCGGATTGGCCCCGCCGGAGGCCACGGGGAGTCCGTTGATCGGAACCAGGTTTCCCGTATTGTGATCGATTTTGAAGCCGCTGATGATGCCGTTGCCATTAGACTGGGACGTCGAATTCCCAGTCACATAGAGAAAACCGACGGTATAACTCTGGACGCAAGACGTAACCCCCAGGACGGCGCCGACAGAGAGGGCGCTCATAACTAAGGCCTTGCCGAATTTCATAAACCTCATGCGATTCCTTCATCCTGGTCCGGCGAGTGCCGCCAAGTGTTCTAGTTCCGCAGCAGAGCTGGGTTTGGGATGGGTCCCTGCTGCATTGTAAAAGCCGAGGGTAGGTTGTGCCTAGTTTCGCCGGAGCCACACGAGACCCCTGTGACCGGGTCAGGTGTGGTTTTCACCCATACAGAATCGCGCCCGGCGGGATTTGAGCTCAGATTTCGGACGCGATGCGTCTTGGACTGGGGCGGCAAAGGAAAGGTCAACATCGGGAAGTGGGAGCAATATGGGGGGATAGTCCGGGTCCTTCGCTGGGATTTCAGAGGGAACCGAAATGTGGAGTTTGTGGTCTCCCACCCTAACGCCGTCTGGCGACGACGTTAGAACGGGGCACCCAATGTGTGTGGCGACGGTGCAACCGGCTACCATACGCGGCAGGCGTTCTCAGGGTACATGGGCTGGCCCCTGATGCATCCGAAGGCTTTGCCGAATTCGTCGAAGTTCTGCACGGCGCCGTTGGTGCGCCAGCGTCCCGGAGAATGGGGATCGGTGAGGGCCCTCTGTCGCGAGGACTGTTCGGTCTGGTTCTCGCACCACACCTGTGCGAAGCCGAGGAAATAGCGCTGTCTCTCGGTGTAGCCGTCGATCTTGTCGTCGATGGTCTTGCCTTCGGAAGCGAGGGTGTCGAGAAGAGCGAGGTAGGCGATGCGCAGGCCGCCATTATCCGCGGTGTTTTCGCCCAGGGTCAACTTTCCATTGAGTTTCTGCTGGGGTTGGTTGTCATGGGCAGGCGCAGCCTCGAACCCGCTATACTCCGTCGCCTCGCAGTCGGTCCGTTCCACGAACTGCTTGCGATCATCGGCGGTCTGCCACTCGCGCAGGTTTCCCTTGCCGTCAAACTTGGATCCCTGGTCGTCGAAGCCGTGGGTCATCTCGTGTCCGATGACCACGCCGATGCCCCCGAAGTTGACCGCGGGATCGATTTTGAAATCGAAAAAGGGGGGCTGCAGGATGCCGGCGGGGAAGTTGATGTCGTTCATCGAGGAGCTGTAGTAGGCGTTGACCGTGGGCGGCGTCATGCCCCACTCCTTCTCGTCGACCGGCTTGCCCAGCTTGTTGAGCATGTAATCGCGCTGGAAGATGGTATTGCGTTGCACATTGCCGACGAGATCGTCGCGCTCCACCTTGAGGCCCGAATAATCGCGCCACTTCTCGGGGTAACCAATCTTGTTCCGAATCATGGCAAGTTTTTCTGCCGCGGCTTTTTTGGTGTCATCGCTCATCCATGGCAGGGTCTTGATGTCGTCGCCGAGGGACTTCTCGAGAGCCGCCACCAGCTTGTCCATGCTGGCCTTGGCCTCGGGGGGGAAATTTTCCTTCACCCAGTCCTGCCCAACGGATTCGCCGAGCGCCTGGTCGGTCATCCCGGTGCACAGACGCCAGCGCGGGGTCTGTTCCTTCTGGCCGGCAAGCACTTTGCCGAAGAAGTTGAAGTTCTCATCGCGAAACGCCTTGGGCAGACCTTCGGCCGATATGGTGAGGGTGTGCCAGCGCAGGTAGGACTTCCATGAATCGACCGGCTCGGAGCCGATCAGCACGTTCACTTCCTTGAAGAAATCGGGAGTGGCCACGTTCAGGGTGTCGAAGGAGCGGACTCTCACATCCTTGAAGTAAGCCGAGAAGTCGAAGTCGGGGGCGAGCTTCTGAAAATCGGGGACGCTGTAGATGTGATAGCGCTTTTCGGGATCGCGCAAATCAGTACGGCTGGTGGAGGCCTTGGCCAGCGCGGTTTCAATTTTCAGGACCGCATCCGCTTCTTTGGCCGCCTGGTCGGGCGTGTCGCCGGCCAGGGTGAACATCTTCGTCATATGCTCCACGTACTGTTTGCGGATGGGTTCAAAGCGATCGAGCAGATAGTAGTCGCGATCGGGCAGCGACAGGCCGCTCTGGCCGATACTGGCGATTTGTTTTGAGGAATCCTTCTCGTCCTGCTGTACTCCGAAACGAAACAGCGGAGCGGGGCTGCCTTCGGCTGCGAGTTTGCCTAGAAGCGGGGCCACGCTTTTGGTATCCGCGAGGGCGGCGATCTGCTTCAAAGCGGGATCGACGGGCGCAAGGCCTTTCTTCTCGACCAGGTCCGTATTCATGCAGGCGGCGAAGTAATCGCCGTACTTTGTCTGCTGCGGGTTCTTGGGCGCCTTGGCCGCCGCATCCAACTCCTGCCACAGCAGGTAGCGGTTGCGCTCCTGAAGAAGGGAGAACGATCGCGCCCAGCGCACCTGGTCGCCGGGAAGCGGATTGTTCTTGATCCAGTTGCCGCAGGCGTACTGGTAGAAATCGGTGCAGGGATCGGCGGTCTTGTCGATGGCTGAGAGATCGAAGCTCTTGATGGCGACGGGCGCGGCCGGCGGCTGATTTTCACCCTGCGAAGAAGCGGGCGCTTGCGCAAACGCCGCGCCTGCGGCAAGCAGCAGGAAAGGTGCAATGCGAACACAATTCATCATGATTCCCTTTTGTGGGCGGGCTGGATTTTATTGGAGCGCGTGTGCGCCGGTAAACCAAACGGGGAGACGCAGCAGGATCGTGCAGCTATCTTTCTCACCCAGTGTTGCATAGGAGACTATCACGGCACGGGCAGCCCGAGTGGCCGCGATTCCAACAGCCGCATCGCCTAGACTGAGGGTTGCCGCTCATGCCAGCCTATTGCGAAGTCGCGTTGCCCCTGCCGCTGGACCGGACATTCACTTACGCAATCCGGGATGGGCAAAGGCCACGGCGCGGCGCGCGGGTGATCGCGCCGTTTCGCAGCGAAAAACTGATTGGCGTGGTGACCGCGCTCGATGTGCCGGGTCCCGCGGATTTTGAAATTCGCTTCCTCGAGGCGGTACTCGACGAAGAGGATGAAACCGGCCCGCTTCTGAGCGATCACTTGCTGACGCTGGGCGAGTGGATGGCGCAGTACTACCTTGCGCCCCTGGGCGAAGTGCTCCGCGGGATGTTGCCGCTGATGGCCGAGGTGCGGCGAGTGGTGTATTACCGCATTACGGATCTGGGGCGGGATGTGCTGGCGCGGATGGTGGAGGACGCCCCGGACCTGGACTCAGGGGCTAAAGCCGGTCTTTCGTTCGAACCGTTTGCGGCACGACTGAAGTCGTGCCCTGATCCGGAGCAATGCCCTGATATAGAACCAGATGACCGCGGTGATACAGAAAAAGGTAAACGGAATACGAACCGAAGAGACCTGCGAGATTTGCAGAGGCGAGTGCTGGAGAAGCTCGCCAGTGGGGAAGCGGTGCGGGTGTCTGCGCTGCGCACCGCGACGGGCGCGACTCTGGCGGTGCTGGCGGGACTGGTCCGGAAGAAGTGGATCGTCCGCGAGACCGCGGCCATGGAGCGCGACGCACGGCGCACGGAGCGATTCGCGGTGTTGATTCCGGAGACGCGGTTGCCCAAGCTGACCGAAAAGCAGCAGGCCATACTGGCCGAACTGGCGGCGTGCGGCGGCGAGATGCGGCTCAGTGAACTGCGACAAAAAGAACTGCCGTCTTCAACCCTGGAGACGCTAGTGCGGCGCGGGCTGGTGCGGATTGATGAGCGGCCGGCAGCGTTTCGCCTGGGCGGGTTGGAAATATCGGGTGAGGCGTTCCGTCTGAATGAGGCGCAGATGGAGGCGTTGGCCGCAGCGGCCTCGGCGCTGGGGGCGTTCAAGGTATTTTTGCTTCATGGGGTGACCGGGTCGGGAAAGACGGCCGTCTATCTTTCCGCGATGCAGCGCGCGCTCGACCGCGGGCTGGCCTCGATTCTGCTGGTGCCGGAGATCGGGCTGACGCCGCAGACGGTGGGGCAACTCGACGCGGCATTCGGACAGAAGGTGGCTCTGCTGCATTCGGCTCTCACACCGGAGGAGCGCAGCGAACAGTGGCGGCGCATCCGGCGGGGCGAGGCGCCAATCGTGGTGGGGACGCGATCGGCCATTTTTGCGCCGGTGCCGAACCTGGGGCTGATTCTTGTGGATGAGGAGCACGACCAGAGCTACAAGCAGGAAGAGACGCCGCGCTACAACGCCCGCGATGTAGCCGTGATGCGCGCCAAACTGGCGGGGGCAGTGGTGGTGCTGGGCTCGGCAACGCCATCGCTGGAGAGCTGGCAGAACTCCGCGCAGGGCAAATACACACGTATCGCGCTGCGCGAGCGAGTGATGAACAGGCCGCTGCCGGATGTGGAACTCATCGACATGCGCCGCGAATTTCAAGAGACAGGCCGCGAACAGCTGTTTTCACGCGCGCTTGTGGAGCAGACGCAGGCGGCGCTCGATCGCGGCGAACAGGCGCTAATCCTGCTTAACCGGCGCGGGTATTCATCGGCAGTGATCTGCCGTGCCTGCGGAGAGAAGCTCGAGTGCCAGAACTGCGCCATCGCGCTGGCACATCACAAGCCGCCCGCGGATCAGGCCGAGATTGCACGCGAGGGACAGCGGCTGGAGTGTCACTATTGCGGCTATCGGCGCACGGTTCCGGCGCGCTGTCCCAAGTGCGACAGTGAGCACTTGTATTACCTCGGCGCGGGTTCGGAACAGGGCGAAGAACGGCTGACCGAGATCTTTCCCATGGCACGCATTGGGCGCATGGATCGCGACACGGTGCGCGGCCGGCACGACCTGGAGCGGCTGCTGGCGCGATTGCATTCGGGCGAGATCAACCTGCTGGTCGGCACGCAGATGATCGCCAAGGGGCACGACATTCACGGCATCACGCTGGTGGGCGTGGTGGGCTGCGATCATGCACTGTCTATGCCGGACTTTCGCGCCGCGGAGCGTGTGTTTCAACTGATGACGCAGGTGTCGGGGCGTGCGGGGCGAGGGGAATTGCCGGGACGCGTGGTGGTGCAGACCTACTATCCGGACCACTACGCGATTCTCGCGGCGAGCAAGCATGACTATGCGAGTTTTGTCGAAAGGGAACTGAAGTATCGCCGCTGGATGCACTATCCGCCGTTCGGGGTGTTGGCGAATGTTCTGGTGCAGGCGGAGAAACTGGAAGATGCGGCAGGATGGTCGGCGGAATTGGGCAAGTGGTTCCAGAAGGCCGCTCCCGAGGGCGTGCGCGTGCTGGGACCGTGCACCGCGCCGGTGGCACGCATCAAGGGAATTTATCGCTTCCACCTGATTCTCAAAGCGGCATCGCGGCGCGGCGCTGAATGCCGCAATGCGCGGGATGCTGGCGCATGCCGATGCGGCGGGCGTGCCGCGCCGGAACCTTATTGTGGATGTGGATGCGCAGCGGCTGATGTAACGGAAAGCGAAGTTAGCAGATAGCGGGTTACAAATCTGCGGTTATGACTTTGTGCAATCCCACCCATGCGCCAGAAAGAACGCGCATGGATGGGGCACGGGACGAGAGTGGTGGATGCCAACTGGCGCACCCGGGACATCGGCTTCGCTGATTCCGCGAACCCGCAAACGCCGCTGACTTCACTTGCCGTCGTTGGTGCTCTTGGCGGGTCCGGTCTCGAGGGCGTGGAGTTCCTTGCCGGGTTTGAAACGGACCGCCTTGCCGGGAGTGATGCTGACTTCGGTGCCGGTGCGGGGATTACGGCCAATGCCGGTTTTGCGGGCGCGGACGCTGAAGACGCCAAATCCGCGCAGTTCGATGCGCTCGCCTGCCGTGAGAGCCTCTTTCAAACCCTCGAAGACCGTGTCCACTGCGGCCTCGGCCTTGGTTCGGGGCAGACCCGTGCGCTCGATCACGTGATGGACAATGTCCTGCTTGATCAAAGGGAACCTCGCTGCACGATTGAGTGTCTTCTTTGTCCTACCCCTGTGATACTACAGGTTTTGCGGCGAATGGGAAACTGGCGATTTTGCCAGTACCCGGATTCAGGGCAAAACGTCGGTGACAGCCTCGGGCGTGGGAATTTTCGTACCCGCTTTTCCTATGTTGCCCCCCTGTCGTTGTTTGTCATGGACTGGACAGGTCCCGTAAGATAGGGGCTTCATGCAGAGGAAAAATGCCGGCGGCGTCGCTGCCGGATGCCATCGATTCGGAACAGGAGAGGCATGTCGATTCAGAGTGACCGCTGGATACGCGAGCAGGCGCTGAACCACCAGATGATTGTTCCCTTCAGCGAAAAGCAGGTCCGCGAGGGCGTGATTTCCTATGGTCTTTCTTCTTACGGCTATGATCTGCGGGTCTCAGACGAATTCAAGATCTTTACCAATGTGAACAGCGCGATCATCGATCCCAAGGCGTTCGATGAACGTTCGTTCGTTTCAGTGCAGGCCAGTTCGGTCATCATTCCCCCCAACTCATTTGCGCTGGCCCGGTCGATCGAGTATTTCCGCATTCCCCGTGACACTCTGACAATCTGCGTAGGCAAGTCGACGTATGCCCGTTGCGGCATTATCGTGAACGTAACCCCCTTTGAACCGGAGTGGGAGGGTTTCGTCACGCTGGAGATCTCCAATACCACACCGCTTCCGGCGAAGATTTATGCCAATGAGGGACTGTGCCAGATCCTGTTCTTCCGCGGCGAGGAACCCTGCGAAATCAGTTACGCCGACCGGAAAGGGAAGTATCAGAAACAACAAGGAATCGTGCTTCCCAAGCTGTGAGCGCCGGCGGCCGGCAAGATGGGGAAGGTCATCTGCCGGCCGAGCGCGCCGTCTTCAAACCAAGAGCGGCTCGGCCGCACTCAATTACCCAGTCCCGGGAGTTACGTTGGCTGCGCCTTCCAATCCGTCTACGATTCGCATCGGCGTCCTTGCCGGCGAACCGATCCGGCTTGCCGGGCTTTCCACTGTCTTTGAAGAGGAGCCTGAGCAGGGGCGGCCGCAGCTGGTTCCAGTCATAGGGACGCTGCCGGAGTTGCTGGCCGACACCGAGCTCGATTACCTGGTGGTTGACTTCAACTCTTCCGACGAGGGGATGAAAACGCTGGAAACGGCAAAGCGGGCGCGGTCGGGAATCCGCCAGATCGTGATCGGGCCCGATCATAACGATGAACTGGTGCTGGACGCGATCACGGCCGGGGCTCGCGCTTACCTCTACTCCTCGGCTGACCCGCACACCGTCCGGATGGCCATCGACATCGTGGTCAGCGGCTCAATCTGGGCGCCAAGGCGGTTGCTCTCACGATTGATCGACCGCCTGCTGGGAGTCCCGGTGAGCGGTAGCGGGGGACTGGGTGCTCTCCAACTGACGGGGCGCGAACGGCAGGTTCTGGACCTGATACTGTTGGCGAGATCCAACCGGGAAATTGCCCGGCAACTGGGCATCGAGGAGCGCACCGTGAAGGCTCACGTGGGCCGCCTGATGAGAAAGGCCGGCGCCGAGAACCGCATCGAGCTGTCGATCAAGGCTCTGAACAGCCGGTCGATCTTTCCGGCCGAACCGGAAGAGAAGGCAGGGGATTAGAAGACCCCCAGGTTGGGTGCCGATTCCCGGACCGGGAAGGGGCTTACCGGATTGGTTACCTAAAGTCGAGCCGATAGGTTACTAAAATCCCCTGTCCCTTCGTACTCTTGTTACCTAGACACGGTTCCGACACAATAACTCCAGAAACAACGCAGATCTGGGGAAAGGAGTTCCCTGCCGGCATGTTCACATGGTGCCAGGGAACTCCTCTTTTTTTGTGTTTTTTAAGCACAAACAGCCCCAACAGCCGTGTTTCGACCGTGGTTTACGCTTCTGCCCCTGTAGTACACCCGGCAACCGGACACTTCCCCCCAATAACTCCCTAGTAGCGCAGAAGGTTCGGCGATGCAGGCTTTCAGCGCCGCGCGCGCATGATTGCGGTAGCCTGTGGCTACGGCAATTCCAGAGTTGCTCGACTTTGCCGGCTCTCCTGAAGGTCGCGGCGCGCGGATAGTCGGGTCGACTTGGGCGAATCCAGAACAACTCTTGGCCGCTTTTACTGTCAAAGACTTAAACGGGCTCCGCGCCGACGGCTGCGGAAAATGGAAAGGATCCGGATATGAACAAGACCTTGACTTCCCTCGGCTTGTGTTTCCTGCTCTCGTGCAGCGCTTTCGCAGCTTCCTCCCGCAACGACCTGCAGGATCGCCTGGACGCCGCAAAGACCGTCCTTGACCGGGTCATGGCGGCCAAGGACCGCGGCATTCCGATGAACATCATGGAACAGGCGACGTGCGTGGGAGTCGTCCCCGGGCTGATCAAGGGAGCATTCGTGTTCGGAGCGCAATACGGCCAGGGGGTGGTAACGTGCCGCACCGGCCACGGCTGGAGCGCGCCGGTGTTCATTCGCATGGCCGGCGGATCATGGGGATTACAGGCTGGCGGTCAATCGACAGACCTGGTGTTGATCGCGGTTAACGATCGCGGTTTTCAGGACCTGTTGAAGAACAAGTTCAAGATCGGCGGCGATGCGGCAGCGTCGGCTGGGCCGGTGGGCCGCAATAGCCAGGCGGCGACGGACTGGCGCATGAATGCAGAATTGCTGACATACTCGCGCAGCAAAGGCCTGTTTGCGGGCATCGATCTGGACGGCACCGTGGTGAGTCAGAACAAAGAAGATACGGAACTGTATTTCAGCCACCCGCACAGCTTCGACGCCATTCTCAAGGGCGACGTGGCTCCTCCCACAGGTTCGGAGAATTTCGTGAAGACCGTGGCGCGCTACTACACGGAAGCCAAGAATCGCTGAGGATCCCGTCAGGCCGCAGCGAAATCAGCGCGATCGAAAAAGCGCCGCTTGCCGAATGAGCGCGGGTGGGCAGCGTGGAATTTGTGGAGCGGCCGTCTAAACCGGCCCGTTGCGCCGTCTATCCGGCCCCGGCTTTCGATCATGGAAGGGTATGACGACGCCGTACACTAATCCTTGCCTACAACGATGCAGGAACATCTGGAGTACTGGCTGGTGCTGGCGGTGGCGCGCACCCTGGGACGCCTGCCGCGCGGCTTGGCGCGTCTCCTCGTGCGGGTACTTACATGGATCTCATATGTTGCGCTGGGCCGGCTAAGGCGGGTCGGGGAGCGGAACCTGGAGATGGCGCTGCCGGAAGTTCCCGCAGTCGAGCGACGGCGCATCCTCGGCCACGTATTTCGAAACCTGGGCTGGCAGCTCGTCGAGTTCTGCCGCATGCCGCGCTATACCAGAGCAAATACAACCGGGTGGATCCGGACCGACGGCCTGGAGCACTATCTGGCCGCCGAGGCGCGTGGCAAAGGCGTGCTGGTGCTGACCGGGCACCTGGGCGGATGGGAGTTATCGAGTTTCTATCACTCGTTGATGGGCCATCCCATGGGCATGGTGATCCGGCGGCTCGATAATCGCCTGCTGGACGAGTACGTCAACAGCATCCGCTGCCTGCACGGGAACCGGGTGCTGCACAAGGACGACTTTGCGCGCGGGCTGCTGACCGCCATGCGCGCGGGTGAGACGGTCGGCATTCTCATGGACACGAACATGACGCCTCCGCAGGGCGTGTTTGTGCGCTTCTTCGGAATTACCGCGTGCACGGCATCGGGTCTGGCGCGGGTGGCGCTGAAGACCGGAGCGGCGGTGGTGCCGGGGTTCCTGGTGTGGGAGGCAACCGAGCGGCAATATGTGCTGCATTTCGGGCCGGAACTCGCGCTGAGCGAAACGGAGGATCGCGAAGCCGATATCCTCGCCGCCACACAGCTGTGCAACGACGTGCTGGAGTCGTGGATTCGCCGGTATCCTGACCAGTGGCTCTGGATTCACCGGCGGTGGAAGACGCGGCCTCCGGGGGAACCTGGGCTGTACTGAGATCAGATCGGGAAGGAGGCGGACATGACGCTGAGCGAACTGGTAGAGAGACTGGGCGGCAAACTCGCGCAGGGAAGTGCGGACCAGGGGATCGGCGGGGTGAACTCGACGGTGCTGGCCGGTCCGGGCGATCTTGTCTTTGCCCAGGATTCCGCGTCGGCAACCGACGCCTTGACGAGCAACGCCGGCGCAGTGGTGTTGCGTCCGGGACTCGTGGACGAATATCCGCCTGACAAAGTAGTGATCGAGGCTCCCCAGCCGCGGCTCTGGTTTTCCAAGGCGGCGACAACGCTGAAGCCCGTTCCACCACCGAAAAACATCATGCCGAGAGCGGTGGTTGGACAGAACGTTTCTCTTGGCGAAAACATCAGCATTGGCGAATGCGCGGTGGTTGAAGACGACGCCATCATCGGGAATTGGACTCGCATTGACGCGGGAGCCGTGATCGGCGCCGGCGTGCGGATTGGCGGCTGCTGCCACATTTATCCCCGCGCGGTGATTTATCCGGGAACCACGCTGGGCGATCGGGTGATGGTGCATGCGGGCGCCGTGCTGGGAGCGGACGGGTTCGGGTATGTGCGCGATTCAACGAACGGCGCCTACACGCAATTCCCGCAGCAGGGCACGCTGGTGATCGAGGACGACGTGGAGATCGGCGCCAACACGACGATCGACCGCGGGGCATTGGCGGAGACGCGGATCCGCCGGGGCACCAAGATCGACAACCTGGTCCACATTGGCCACAACTGCGATATCGGCGAAGACGTCATCCTAGTGGCGCTCACGGGGATTTCGGGATCGAGCTCGGTAGGCAAGGGAGCGGTCATTGCAGGCCAGGTCGGTATCGGCGATCATGCGCACGTGGGCGAGGGTGTGATCCTCGGAGGCCAGGCCGGCGTGCTGAGCGGGAAGACGGTGACCAACGAAGGCCTGAAGCCGGGGACAGTGCTGTGGGGCACGCCAGCGCGGCCGCTCAAGCAGGTGCTGCGCGAGATCGCAGTCCTGGGCCGCCTGGCGAAAGGGCGGCGGGCAAGAGTTGTGGACAATTCCGAAGGCCGCGAATGAGCTGAACGGGCAAGTGTCGGCTGAATCGCTGCTTTGAATCAGTGTCTTCGCCGGTTGCCTCGTATCAGGGCAGGGGTACCCAAGAAAATCTAAAGTTCAACGCCAGACCGGTCGATAAGTGGCGGCAGGGGGAGCGCCATGGAGATCGGCCCGATCACCGCAGTGCGTTCCGTTCCTATGATCAAACCGTCGCGACGCGCACCGGACCTCTCACGCGTTTTCGAAGTCGAGTACCTGGGGCAATCAGGCGACGACGAATATTCGGGGGCAAATGGGAAAGCCGCTCGGGGGCTGGAGGACGAGGAGGATGCGGCGGACGAACCAGGGGATGCTGGTACGCAGGCTGAGGGTGTTCCGCATTCCAGCAAGGTCGACTTCTTTGCGTGATTCGTTGAGCAGTCACTCACCGCTAACCCGCGCGGATTTCTTACTATTCGATGGAGCTGTCGCGGTTGTTTGCCCTTCTGCGGTTTCCTGGCCACGCGGTCGCGGTATGAGGCGCGCGATCAGTTTTGTCCCTGGAAAATGGGGCTAATGTAACAGAAAATGCTGTTACATCCGGGAATTTGGTTCGTAAGCTTTTTGGATTCAGTTTAAGAAATCCCATAAGCGAAAGAAACGCAAATCTACATAGGGGGTGGGTGGGGGGTGCCATCGGGGGTATAGACCGGGAGGATGTCCGACAGAACAAACCGGGACATTGCTGATCGCGAGGTCGAGCATTTGGGCATCTCCAACTCCAAGTTTGCGGTACAAGGCCTTAATTCTCTGCAAACTCGAACGCAAGGGGTGGCGACTTCACTCAATGGACGTCAAATGTGAGTTCCAATAGCGAACCCGTCTTAGGGTCGGGACGACTAACCTCATACGATTCACCGGAACCCACAACCTCAAACCTGGATCCACTAAAACGGCCGACAGCTGTGACGGTTGCCTCCATTGCACGAAAGCCATTGTCGCGGATGCGTTTGCGAAGATCGCTCATCTTGAATGCGTTGCCGGGCAGGAGTTCGATTTCGAGCATTCCTTTGTTCAAGCTGACTTCGACCGATTTCACGCCAGTCAATCTGTGAATTGACGCGGCCACACCGCGGGCGCACAATTCGCAGTCGAGTCCATAAACCTTGGTCTGAATGCGGAGGTA
Source organism: uncultured Acidobacteriota bacterium (assembly GCA_963798315.1). GTDB lineage: Bacteria > Acidobacteriota > Terriglobia > Terriglobales > Acidobacteriaceae > Telmatobacter. The sequence continues at coordinate 372,596 of CAWCTA010000011.1, forward strand.
TTCCGCGCGCGCCGGCCGGACTGCGAGCAGCAGCCCTGCTAGCACAACTGCGGAGAACGCGCTTCTGCAAATGCGGGTCATTTCCGCCCCTTCAAGAAGAGATAACTGACACCGACTACTGCCCGAAATGTCTCGGAGGGCTGTGTGCCGTTCAGTTCGGACCAGGCCGGAAAGACGATTCCGCCCTGGAAGGCAACGGCGCGGTAGGTGTAGAGGAAGGAAGGACCCGTGAAGATTCCTGCCCCTCCTGAATTCGGCAGTGCAACGCTATCGCTCGAGTTTGGACGCGGCCGCAAAGCGGGAACAAAGTGAGTATGGGGAGGGCCAGGCGGAGTGGTCGCATCGCGCCGAGCCTCGCCGACCCACTCGCCCGTTGTCTCGAGGAAGAATCGCAAGTCGGGACTGGGGTATTCCCGGTTCAGAAAGTGAGGCCTCCAGCCGAAGGTCAGGCTGGTCAGTAGCGAGCTGCTTTGTTGATCGGCGCTGCTACCCCAGTGGCCGTAATATTGATAGCCCCCGCCTGCCCAGACATAGTAAGTTCTCGAAATGTGCCCGGTAGCCGCGGCAACATAGTAACCCGGCTCGCGGCTTAGAGGGAGACCATCCGTACGCGGCACTTGCTGGGTGGTGGCAGACAGTCCCGCGTACAGCGTGCTTTCGTTGCGTGTACCGACGCCGGTCAGGCCGTGGTGAAACCGCCAGGCTAGGAGTCCTTCCACCTGTGGGTCGCCGGGCATCGTGGCCATGAACCGGCCTACCGGATGCTCGCCGTGGTTCAGGTGAAACGGCGCCGAGACCGACAGTTGGAAGTTCTCTGTAATTCCATAGCTGAACTTTGGTCCGATCATGGTTGTACTGGAACGCCACATAAAGGCGGTCTCGATGCTGAAATCGCCTGCCCCCAAAGTGGTCGTGGAATATCCGAATGCGGGCCCATGGGCATCAGCCCAGACCCGCATCTGGCATAAGCAAATCAGAGAAATAAAAAGAACGCGCTTCAATCGTCCCCCAGTCCGCGGCGATCTCCGATTACGACCGGCAATGTGCGTTCCGAAACCGTTCTAGAAGGCGTACGACAAGCCCACCAGAGGTACGGCGGTGGCGCGAAGGCCCCCGTTATTGACTTTGAACGACACGTTACCGACGAGTACAACCTCTTTCCAGACACGGACCTTCCCGCCAACTCCAATCGCATCGGAGCTGTAGGTGGCTATCGACGATTGAACCGTGGAAACCGGAGCCTGGGTACCGGAATCTCCTATATAGTGCGGTTCGGAGCCAAGAGCCAGGTGGCTCGCAGACAGCACCACCTCACCAATCAGATCGGCATCCAGAGTCAATCTCTTGTTTACTCGAAAATCGGCGCCTCCCGAGTAGAGAAATTCGGGCGGAAGACTGGCAGACGATGGAAGGCCCGTGGTTCCGGTCGGATCTCCGCCGAGATCGGAGTCACCGTTCCATTGATAGCCGATGCGGGCGTGCGGAGAAAGCCTGGCCCGATAGGTGATCGCTCCAAATGGAGCTACACCAACGGCGCCGGAGCCGAGGAAGTTCTTTTCGTCGCCGGTGGGCAGGCGAAGGCCCATTCCCACTGATCCGGTCCACTTCTCCCCCCGGATGACTTCATACTTGCCTTGCAGGATAATGTCCCCAATTCCCGTGGCGTCAGTTGTAGGAGACACACCTAAAAAAGATGGAAAAGAAGCAGCGACGCTGTTAAAAGCGGATGAACAATTGGTGCCGTCGTAATAGAAAAAGTGGAATAACCCGCAGAGGCTGGCTTTTTCCGGATCCAGAATAGGACCAACGCAGCTCCCACCTCCATTTGCGGCTTGCTGGTATTCACAGGGCTGTGTCCTGACGATTTGGGCGTCGGAATAGACCCTGAAGTGAACTGCGTCGATCGGCACTTCGATTGAAGCATCCAGGTGGCGAGAAATGCCAATAATCCCGTAGATCACAGTTTGATTCAGGGACAGGTAAGCGTGATTGGTTGTTGAAACGTAATCATTCTTGAAACTGGTCGGAGGCACGCCTGCTGAGCCTACATGGTCGAAGAGAATAGGAAAGCTATGGAGATTGACGCCGTCGAGCTGGCTAAAGCTGAAGTATTGATACGCGACGCCCACCTGATACACTCCGCGGCCGATCACATTGGCCCGTTCCGTGAGAATTGGCCCCAGACTATCCAGAACGGGTACAGGATGGCCCGCGCTATCAAGGGTGAATGTTGTGGCCGAGCCGGAAGAGCCAAGCGGCAGTGTTGAAAGTTCCTCGCCGATTGAAATGTTGATCGGCAGGAACGCGGTTTTTTGACCTAGAACAAAGTGCGCTGCGTGGTTGGGATTGGGTAGAGTCAGACCATTGGGGCCGAACAACTGGGGCAGGGTACATATCAACGCATTTGTGAAAGTTGTTGAGGAGCACGTCTGGGCGTTCAGCGGAATGGTTGCGATGACGACACCGAGAGAGAGAAGCACCAATGCGCGGAATTTCATGATTGTCTTGCCTCCGGGAAGTATTAGTTGTCTCGTTCGATGAACCAGCGGCCCTGTAGCTTTCTAAGGGTGAAGCGTTTTGCCTGGTCGAAAGGGGACACCTTTCCGCTCACAACGAACTCCAACCTCTGCCGACATTCGACGGTGGCCATATCGCCACTGATTAGTGGATCTTTCTGATCCAGCGTTACGTGAATCTTGTCGGCCTGGAACTCCTTCTTAAAGACTGATAGCGGAATACTGGGCCAGATGGACTGGAGCGTGTTCAGGTCTTTCCTCGCGTAGGCAGATTGATACGAGTCCAGCACCTGTTTAATAGCCTCGCGATCCTTTTGCAGGGCCTGTTTCTCGGCGAGCTGTCGGGTGGCTTCGGCATCTTTCTGAGCCTGGGCCTGTTTTTCGGCAAGCCGGGCAGCGTCGGCATCCTTCTGAGCCTGGGCTTGTTTTTCCGTCAGCTGCCGAGCCGCATCGGCGTCCTTCTGGGCCTGGGCCTTTTTCTCCGCGAGCAGCCGGGCAGCGTCAGCATCCTTCTGGGTCTGCTGTTGGCCCTTGTTCTGGAGGGTTGCAAGGCTGGCCTTTGCGTCGGAGGCGTGTTGACCATTTGGAAACTCAGTCAGGAATTGCTGGACTTCCGCCTGCTGGGTGGAGTTCCGCACCTTATCCCAGGAAAGGTCTTCGATCCGCTTGAGAGCCGTTGGTGCAAAGTTGCTTTTTGGGTAATCACTCAAGAACTTCTTCAGGCCAGGCACATCTGTCGTGTTCTTAACGCTGTTCCACGCGGCCTCGTCTGCAGAAGCGGGGGAGTTCGCCTGGGCAGGGCTTTGGATGACGACCATTGCGTGTTTCCCGTCTGCTGCCGCCAATTGAATGGGCTGGCTGCTGCCGCCATGAACCAGGGTTAACGCGTATTCGGTCTGTTCCTGGGCTGGGAGCTTGTATCGGTCGTGGCCAGACGATTGCAGTTTCTTGCCATCGATTTGAAGCTCTGCTCCTTTGCAGCGGCAGAAGATGGCCTTGCCACCGCGTGCCTGGGAAATTCCTACAACGGCATTCTCCTCAAGACCCTTGGCCCCTTCGATACTGACCGAACCCTGTTCCGAAACCTCTACTGACAACTCAAGCATCTTGCCGTTATCGGAAACCACAACATGATGTGATCCCGGCTTGAGATCGCTGAGATCGAGGCGCTGGGAAGCAAGATTGCCCTTCGATTGTCCATCGAGAGTCACGACGGCCGAACCCAGATCGCTCTCGATCGCCAGGGACGCCAGCACCTGAGGCGTCGGCCCGGGAGGCAGGACAATAGGCGGAATCCGCATCGGCGCCTTAGTGACTATCAGTGGCAAGCTCACGGTTCCATAACCGGTTTTCGAGACTTCGATGGCGTGGCTTCCGGCGGGCAACGTCACCGTGCAGACGCCTGCGCACGGAACAGCCTTGCCGTCAATTGCCAATATGCTGTCTGCCGGATCGAGGTCGAATCGGACGTCGGTCAGGGAAGCTGGCGTGGACAAGAGTCGAACGACGCCATAAATGATCGCGGCCAGAACCAAGGTCGCGGCGATTCCGAGCCCAATTACCCGATTGCGATTCGGGCTTGCCGCTATCGCCTGAAGCGACCACTTGCCAGGGGCCTGCTGAACGGTCGCGGTTGAAGGCGCCGCGGCTTCTTTGCCTTTCTTCGGTGGGTTTGCCTGAGGCTGAACGCCTGGCTTTTTGTAGATGACGGTTTTTGCTGCTTCTGCCCTGCGCGCGCGGGCCTCGGCCTCCGCCTTTTCCTTTGCGGCGCGAGCTTCCGCGTCCGCTTTTTGTTTTGCGGCCCGGGCTTCGGCTTCGGCTTTTTCTTTTGCCTTCTGGGCGCGTTCCCGTTCCAGGCGCTTTTTCTCTTCACGCTGTTTTGCCAGCTCAGCCTGCGTGACATCCAGCGCGGTGCGCAGTTCCTGATTCTTTGGATCGGATTCCAGCGCGGTGCGCAGGCGCTTGAGAGAATCATCGCCGCGTCCCTGGGTTAGAAGTTCGCGAGCCTGCGGTGATGGCCTGCTCGGCTGCCTTGCGAGCCCGAGCCTCGGCCTCCGCTTTCTCCTTTGCCAGCCGCTCACGCTCGAGCCGCTCGCGTTCCAGACGTTCGAGTTCCAGGCGTTCGCGCTCTGCCTTCTCCCGGGCGAGTTTTTCCAGCCGGGCGCGTTCCCGCTCCTGCCGCTCCTGCTCTGCACGTTGACGCGCCACTTCGGCCTGGATCGAATCCAGGGTCGATCGCAGCTCACGGTTCGCGGGATCGCGTTCCAGGGCCGATTGAAGAAGGCGCAAGGAATCGTCGCTTTGACCGCGAGCGGCCAGATCCCGGGCTTCTTTAATGGCCTGATCGGCTGCCGCTTTGCGGGCAATCGCTTCGGCCTCGGCCTTTTCGCGTGCGATCCGCTCTCGCTCCAGCCGCTCGCGCTCGACCCGTTCGCGTTCTGCGCGCAGCCGCGCCACCTCAGCCTGGACTGAATCGAGGGTCGACCTCAGTTCCTGGTTGTCAGGATCGAGTCCTGCAGCCGCGCGCAGGCGCTGCAGCGACTCATCTTCCTTTCCGCGAGCCAGCAGTTTTCGCGCATCGTTGACGGCCTGTTCCGCTGCCGCCTTGCGGGCGCGGACTTCAGCCTCCGCCTTCTCCCGCTCCAGGCGCTCGCGCTCCAGGCGTTCCCGCTCGAGGCGGTCTCGTTCCGAGCGCAGCCGCGCTACCTCGGCTTGGGTTGCGTCCAGAGCGGATCGCAGTTCCCGGCTTCGAGGATCGGTTTCTAAAGCGGAGCGCAGCCGCTTGAGTGACTCCTCCTCCTGCCCCCGGGCCAGCTGTTCTCGAGATTCCCGGATTGCCAGGTCTACGGCTGCCTTGCGGGCGCGCGCCTCGGCTTCGGCCTGCTCCCGGGCCTGGCGCTCGCGTTCCTGCCGCTCATGCTCCTCCCGTTCGCGTTCTTCTCGCAGCCGGTCCACTTCGGCCTGAATCGTGTCCAGCGTCGATCGCAATTCCTTGTTTTCCGGATCACGTTCCAGCGCGGAGCGAAGGAGCTGAACCGACTGGTCGCCACGCCCCTGGGCCAGCAGCCGGCGAGAATGCTCGATTGCGCGCTCTGAGGCTTCCTTGCGTATGCGTGCCTCGGCTGCGGCCTTCTCGCGCGCGATGCGTTCACGTTCCTGTCGTTCGCGTTCCTCTCGCAGCCGGGCCACTTCGGCCTGAACCGCATCCAGCGCCGCGCGCAGTTCCTGGCTTTCAGGATCACGTTCGAGGGCGGAGCGAAGGAGCAGCAGTGACTCCTGTTCCTGTCCCCTGCCTAGCAGTTCCTGAGATTTGTGGATTGCCTGATCAGCGGCTGCTTTCCGGGCGCGTGCCTCGGCCTCCGCCCTTTCGCGGGCAGCACGTTCCTGCTCGAGGCGCTCCTGTTCGGTGCGAAGCAGTGTGAGCTCCGCATGCGTGGATTGCAGTTCCAGGCTTTCAGGATCGGTTTCAAGAGCGGAGGCGAGGCGCTGCAAGGCTTCTTCCAGGCGCTCCGTTCTCATCAGGACGCGGGCTTCATTGATGGCCTGTTTTGCCGCCGCCTTACGAGTGCGTTCCGCCGCTTCTGCCTGCTCTCGGGCTAAACGCTCCCGCTCCACGCGCTCGCGTTCTTTCTGCTCTCGTTCCAGCCGTTCCTGCTCAGCCCGCTGCCTCTCAACTTCCGCTTGCGTCGCCGCAAGGGCCGAGCGCAGGTCGTGGTTGGAAGGATCTTTTTCGAAGGCTAACCAAAGGACCTGAACTGACTCTTCGCCGCGTCCCTGCGCGAGCAATTCATGGGCCCCGGCGATGGCCTGGTCGGCGGCTTGCTTGCGAGCGCGGGCTTCGGCCTCGACTTTTTCCCGGGCGATCCGCTCGCGTTCCAACCGCTCCTGCTCGAGGCGCCGGCGAGCTACTTCAGCTTGCGTGGCATCGAGGGCGGCTTGTAATTCGTGCCGCTCGGGGTCGAGTTCAAGCGCCGTGCGGAGCCGCGCGAGCGACTCTTCGCCGCGTCCCTGGCCGAGGAACTCGCGGGCTTCCGCGATGGCTTGGTTGGCCGCCTCCTGGAGGAGTCGCTCTTCGGCCTCGGCCTTCTCCCGCGCAATCCGTTCCCGCTCGAGCCGCTCCCGTTCCTGTCGCTCGCGTTCCTCGAGCAGACGCGCCACTTCGGTCTCGGTCGATTCCAGTGCCGTATGTAGTTCCTGGCTTTCGGGATCGTGCTCCAGAGCGGTGCGAAGAGTCTGCAGAGACGCCTCTTCCTGTCCGCGGGACAGCAATTCTTGAGCCTGACGAATGGCCTGTTTTGCCGCCTCGAGGGCGCGCGCCTCAGCCTCGGCCTTTTCGCGTGCAATCCGCTCGCGCTCCAGCCGTTCCAACTCCTGGCGTTCGCGTTCGGCGCGCCGAAGAGCCACTTCCGCCTCGGTCGACTCCAGGGCCGAGCGCAGTTCCTGGCTCTCGGGATCGCGATCCAACGCGTCGCGAAGCCGCTGCACGGACTCCTCTTCCTGTTTTTGCGTGAGCAGCTCGCGCGATTCCCTAACCGCCTGCTCGGTCGCTGCCTTGCGAGCACGCGCTTTGGCTTCCGCCTTCTCCTTTGCGATGCGCTCCCGCTCCAGCCGTTCGCGTTCCTCGCGTTCGCGTTCAGTGCGCAGACGGGCCACTTCTGCTTCGGTCGACTCCAGCGCCGAGCGCAGGTCCTCATTCAGCGAATCGCGCTGCAGCGCATCGCCGAGGCACTGAATCGCCTCGTGTTCCTGCCCCCGGGCGAGCAACTCGCGCGATTCCCGGACCGCCTGCTCGGCCGCCGCTTTGCGGGCGCGGGCCTCGGCTTCGGCCTTTTCCTGTGCGATGCGCTCCCGCTCCAGGCGCTCCCGTTCGAGCCGTTCGCGTTGAGCCTGGCGATTGGCCAGTTCCTCCTGAATCGACTCCAGCGCCGAGTGCAGGTCGTGGCTCTCCGGGTCGCCCTCGACCGCGGTACGAAGACTCTGGAGAGATTCCTGTTCCTTCCCCTGGGCCAGCAACTCGAAAGATTCCTGAATCGCCTGCTCCGCGGCAGCCTTGCGGGCGCGGGCCTCGGCCTCGGCCTTCTCGCGCTCGATGCGTTCCCGCTCCAGGCGCTCGCGCTCCTGCTGTTCGCGTTCCGCCTGCAGGCGGACCACTTCGGCCTGAATCAACTCAAGCGCTGCGTGCAGGTCCTGGCTCTCGGGATCGCGTTCCAGCGCTTCGCGGAGGCACTGCAAAGACTCGTCCTCCCGTCCATGGGCGAGCAAGTCTTGCGAGTCCTGAATGGCTCGCTCCCGGGCTTCTTCCCGGGCACGGGCCTCGGCTTCGGCCTTCTCGCGTGCAATCCGCTCCCGCTCCAGCCGTTCGCGTTCCTGCCGCTCGCGTTCTGCCCGCAGACGCGCGATTTCATTCTCGATCGTCTCCAGCGCAGAACGGAGGTCCCGGCTCTCGGGATCAACCTCCATGGCGGCGCGCATCCGCGCGAGGGACGCCTCTTCCTGTCCCTGGGCGAGCAACTCGAACGATTCGAGCGCCGCGCGCTCCGCCGCCGCTTTGCGCGCCCGGGCTTCGGCCTCGGCTTTCTCGCGGGCGATCCTCTCCTGCTCGAGCCGTTCGCGCTCCGACTGCAGAAACTTGATCTCTGCCTGGATAAATTCGAGCGCCGAATGCAGGTCCTGGCTCTCGGGATCACGCTCCAGCGCGGAGCGGAGGCAGCGCAGCGATCCTTCTTCCTGCCCCTGAGCCAGCAACTCCCGCGCATCCTGGATGGCCTGCGCAGTCGCGGCTCTGCGGGCGCGTGCTTCGGCTTCGGCCTTCTCGCTCGCGATCCGCTCGTGTTCCTGGCGTTCCTGCTCAGCCTTGAATTCTTCAATCGCCTTGCGCACCACCGTGATCTGGAGGTGCAGATCGGCACGATCGGGATTTCTGCCTTCGACCGCCAGCAGGACTTCGAGCGCCCCATCCAGGTTTTGATTCTGAAGATGCTCCGATGAGAGTTTGATCGCGTTGTCGCACTCGAGAATCCGAGCGCGCAACTCGGCTCGTTCGCGCAGGATTCGTTCCACATCGGTCTCAATTTCGGAGCAGATGGAAACGATCGTCTGGTCGTGGGCGTGGACTTCGCGATATTTGTTGGCCCTGGCTGCGGCCGACTCAATGTCTTCAGTCGACACCAGCGTGGGAACGGAGGAGCGAATCGACTCCAGTTCGTGGACGGTCAGGTCATGCTCGATGCGCCTGCCCTGGGCCTCTGCGAGTATCCGCGAGGCAGCTTCCTGCAACTCCTGAAACCCCGGGTAGCCTTCGATGAGGGCCTTCACACGGGGAACAAGGGCTTCGGCCTCGTGCACGTTGGCCGCGTTTGATATGGCCTCGGCGAGAGATTGCATGTCCCCGAGAAGGGACTCCATGACACCGCGCACCCTGCCGGCATCGGATTCGATTTGCCGGCAGTATTCGGCCAGTTGCGTGTCGGTGCGGTCAAGAGCGGCGATGGACTTGCCTCGCTCGACCATGCGGGCAAGTTCATCCAGGGTGTGCGCTCGATTGACGTCGGCCGACAGGGCCACGATGTCGGAGAGCAATTCCGCGCGCCGCTCGAGTCGACGGCTGACGGATGATGCGATCTGCTGCAGCAGCGCTCCGACGCGGGCGTCGCCTTCGAACCTGGCCGCCGCCTCTTTTGCATTCCGATCCAGGGCATCCAATTCGCCGGCAGGGGTTGCGTCCAGAGACTGGGCCAACCCGGTCAGCGATGCGATAACGCGATCGCGCTCCTGGCGCACGCGAACCAGGTCGTTTACCAAGTCGGCGCATAGCGATTGCACATTTGCGTCATTGGGAAACGCCGCTTTGACGCTCAGGAGGCGATTGTCCGCCTCGGTCAAAGAGGAGGCATCCTGGGCTTGCTCGATCACACGCCGAAGTTGATCAAGTTCGGTGAGAGCCTGGTCGCGGGCGCGCATCCTGGCGTCCACTTCGTTGAGAACAAGCGCCCCTGCCTGCCGGGCATGGTCATCGATCTGCTTGCTTTCAATCGCGGTGCGCAATTGGCCCGCAATGCGCACAATTCCGCCAAGATCGGCACGCGCGTCGAGGGAACGCCTCAATTCGATCGACCAATTGAGAGCCTGCTGCGTGAGGCGAGACCTGGCCTCCATCTCCGCAATCTGGATCGCCTTGAGCCGCGCGGTTTCTTCAAGCTCCGCTTTATGGCGCTCGATTTCGGCTTTGGTGAGGGCCAGAAGCGACTCGAGATTTGGCTCGCCGGGATATTTCCGCAGCGCGATGGTCAGAACTTGAACCGCTTCGGACAGCTTGCCATCATTGGTCAGGACTTTGACCGCCAGGCTCTGATCGTGAACAAACTGCCTTCTGTCGGCAATGTCGCGTTGCTTTTCAGAGATCGCCCGAAGGCGTAAAAGGGTCGATTCTTCCGGAAATCTCTGCAGCCCCATCTCCGAGATGGTGCAGGCCGAGGAAAAGTCTCCAGCGTGCAGGGCCTTCTCGATCTGGTCGGTGATCTCCTGAAGTGAGCGGCGCTTCTTCTCCTGCTCCTGGCCTCTTTGCGCCCACTGCAACAACTCGCGGACGTTCGAGTCGGAAGGGTCCAGCTCCTCGGCCCGGTGCAGGGCGTCGAGGGCGTCGGTGAACTTTCGCTCGGCGATCCCGCGGCGAGCCTGGTCAACAAACTCCTGGACTCTGCGTCTGCGCGAGCGCTCGGCCAGTTCCTTGTTGACCACCGAAGCTAGGGCGCGGGCCTCGGAATCATTGGGGGCCAAGCGCATCGACTCTTCGACGGCTTCCTTGGCTTCATCGAAGTCGCCGGCGAAAAGGGCGGACTCGGCGCGGTTCAAAGCTTCACGAACAGACTTGGCCCTGGAGATAGCGCTCCGAATGTCCTCGCAGAGGCGGATGGAATCCGGATCGGTGGGGTCGAGCCGCAGAGCCTGGTCAGCGCAGGCCAGGGCTTCCTCGTATTGCAATCCGGCCAGCGCCACCTGGGCCTGGGAGCGCATCTGGTCCACCTGGGAAGAGCGCTGCTGGCGCTGGAGAGCCTTGCGCACGTCGCGCAAAAGACGGTTCGCCCGTTCGTTCTGGCGGTCGAGGCGGATGACGTCGAGGAGTTGATCTCTGGCGCGATCGAGATCTCCGCGCTGCATCGCGGCATCGGCGCGCCGCATGCATTCGGAGACCATGGCCTCTTTGAGATCTCTTTGGACGGCGAGCAAATCAAACCCGAATTCCTCCGCGGTCTGGAACCGCTCATTGACGTTCTTCGCCAGGGCGCGACTCAGCGCGGTCTGCAACGAGGGAGGAAATTCGCGAAGATGGTGGCTCAGCGGCAGCGGTTCTTCGCGGAGGATCTTCACGAAGGTGGAGGCCGCGTCGGCGCCCTTGAAGGGCAACTCGAATGTCAGCAGCTCATATAGCAAAACGCCGCTGGAAAAGATGTCGCTTCGCCCGTCGATGGGGAGGGAGTTGATCTGTTCCGGGGACATGTACGACAGGCTGCCGACCAACTGGCCTGTCTGCAGAATGGAGCTTTCCCCGCCCGCGATCCGGGCCACTCCGAAATCCACAATTTTCGCGGTTCCGTCGGCAAGGAGGATTATGTTGGCGGGTTTGATATCGCGGTGGACGATATTGCGGTCGTGAGCATACTGTAATCCGTCGCAGAGCTGAATCACGACGTCCAGTTTGTCCACCAGGGTGATCGCCCGGCGCTCAGAGATCAACTTGGAAATCGGTTCTCCGTCAAGGAACTCCATGACGAGGTAAGGATTTCCGTCATGCTCTCCACTGTCGAAGACGGTGACGATGTTTTTGTGATTGAGGCTGCCGGTCGACTTCATTTCCCGGGAGAAGAAGCGATCAAAGAGCCCTGTCGCCCCGGTGTCGCCTGTTTTCTTCAACATTTTGATCGCGACCGTGCGACCGATGGCCGGGTCATGGGCGCGGAAGACTATCCCCATCCCGCCCGCCCCGATGACGTCGATCACGGTGTACTTGCCGATCTGTCGAATGGAGGGCTGAACGCCCATGTCGAGCGACCCCCAGGCAGCCGATAAAAAATACGCAACTCAACTGCAATCAAAAGTTTGCAGCGTATGAAGACAAAACACAGGAAGGTATAGGCGCGATTGAACCCCCGCGCCATTCGTGTGATCAGCTACATTACCACAGTTGTTTGGTGGTTAAATAGCCTATTTTCACGATAGTTAACGGTGTTAAGGACACTTTGACGGTAATCAAGTTCGGAGCCCCAAATGTGGCCAAATCCGGGTTGAAATGTGGTTTTTCCCCCAACGTGTAAAGCGGTTTCAGGCTCCAAAAAGGGACACCGGATTTTGGGCAGTTTAACGGTGGCGAGAGCTTTCGCCAGGAGCTCCCCGAACGAGATAGTGGAGTTGACGGACGAATCGTTTCAGCCTATGAGCCGCCACGTCCTGCTCGCCGCGCGTTCGAGCCCAATCGATTCCGACCCGAACAACTCTCCCACGATTCGATTTCCTCGAATTTAACGAAAGAACTTGTCAGGGTATCTGGCGGGGTGTAGTTTACTAACCAGTTAGTTAAATCTAATGTCGGCCAAAGCCAATTCGGTATCGACGGAGCGTTCGGCGGAGACCCGGGGCCGGATTCTTGACGCGGCGCTTCGCGAATTTGCAGCCAATGGGCTGGCAGGGGCGCGGACGGAGACCATCGCCGCTGCCGCCGGGGTCAACAAGGCGCTTCTCTACTACTACTTCGACAGCAAGGAAAAGCTCTACATGGCGGCGCTGGAAATGATTGCAGGCCGGGTGCGGGACAGTTCCATGGCGGTTTTTCTCAGAGATGCGAGCCCTGGGGAGAGGGTACTGCGCGCGGCGCTGAACCACTTCGATCGCATCCTGGCGCAACAGGAGTTCCAGAGCCTGATGCAACAGGAGATGATCCGGTTCCACAAGGGCGAGCCGGGGGCCATGCCGGTCTTGATCAAGAAAGTCTTCGAACCGGTGTTGATTATGTACCGATCCATGGTTCGGGAGGGAATCGCATCGGGAGAACTGATTGACGTTGACTGGATGCAGATCCAATTGGCTTCTCTGGGAGCCAATGTCATGTATTTTCTGAGCGCTCCGGTGTGGCGGATTGTGTTGGGCGACGAGCCCTTGGTCCCGGAAGCGCTGGCGATTCGACGCAAGAGCCTGGTGGAGTTTCTGGGACAGGCGGTTTTCAGGGACCGGCAGCATGGTGCTGAACTCGCCGCACGCGTGCTGGCCGATACTCCGATGCCGGAAGCGGTTTTCCCGGGAAGCCAGCCCGGGGGGAAATTGACGGCGCGCGTATTGGCCGACGCGCCGCGGCCGGAAATTGAGGACGACGAGTCTTTGGGGAGGAAGCAGTGAACGCACGCAATCGAGTTTTTATGATCCTTGGGCTGCTCACGCTGGGGTCGTTGATCTGGTACCTGCTGACGGCGAGGACCTCAGGCGATCTGCACCTGATCGGCACGGTGGATGCAAACGAGGTGGAGGTCAGCTCCAAGATTCCGGGCCGGATCCAGACGCTGACCGTCGAGGAGGGTCAGGCCGTGAAGGCGGGACAGCTGATCGCGGTGATCGAGAGCGACGACCTGGCCGCAGCGCACCAGGCGGCCGAGGCCACGGTGTCGAGCCAGCAGGCCAAGCTCAAGGAGACCATCGAGACGGAGCGTCAGACGCGCGGCGAGACTTCGAGCCAGACGGTCAACGCCGAAGCCCAGGTGCGGGCGACCAGGCGGCGCTTGCCCAGGCCGAGGCTAACCTGGAACACCAGCAGGCCGATACGCAGCGTACGGTGGCGCTGGCCAAGCAGGGTATTTCGAGCAAGCAGGCGAGCGATGAGGCAGTCGCAAGTCTGAAGGCGTATGAGGCTGCGGTCGAAACGGCGAAGGAAAATGTGTCGGCGGCGGAAGCCTCGCTGCGCCAGGCGCAGGCGCATGAACTGCAGGCTGCGGCGGCGGCGCACACGGTGGCTTCAACGCGCGACCAGGTGCAACAATGCCAAGGCTCTTTCGGACCAGGCCGCGGTGGAGCTTGGCTATTCCAAGGTGTTTGCGCCGGTTACCGGAAAGGTGAACCAGTGGGCGGCGCGGCAGGGCGAAGTGGTGAATGCGGGTACGCCGATTGTGACCATCATGGACCTGACCCAGACGTGGGTGTATGCGCCGCTGCCCGAGACGCAGGCAGACGCGGTGCAACTGGGCGACACGCTGAACGTGGTGATGCCGAGCGGGGCTACGGTGCAGGGGAAGGTGATTGCCAAATCGGCGGAAGCGGATTTTGCGACGCAGCGCGACATCAACGGCGGGCGCAAGCGCGACATCAAGACGGTGCGGCTGAAGCTGCTGATCGACAATCCCGGCGAGCGCTTTGTGCCCGGCATGACGGCCGATGTGTACATTCCCAAAGCGCAAGCTGGTGAAGCAATGAGGCGGCTGCGCAAGCAGCGTAGCTCGAACGCCGGAGAGCCCAGGTCTGCCGGCCAAGGCCGCGGCCGGCGATCGCGGTGGAGAACATCGTCAAGCGGTACGGCGATTTCGAAGCGGTGAAGGGCGTCAGCTTTTCGAAGTGGCGGACGGCGAGATCTTCGGTCTGCTGGGGCCGAACGGCGCGGGCAAGAGCACGCTGATCCGCATGATGACGACGCTGATTCCGGTTACAGCGGGCAGGGCGCTGGTGGCGGGCCACGATGTGAGCAAGGAACCGAACGCGGTGCGCAACATGATCGGCGTGATTCCGCAGGCGCTGACCAGCGACCAGGATCTGACGGTGGAAGAGAATCTGAGCATTTACGCCAAGCTCTACAGCGTGCCCAGGGCGCAGCGCGAAAAGAATATTGCCGCGGTGCTGGAAGCGGTGGACCTGACGAAATGGCGCGACGCGCAGACCAAGACGCTGTCGGGCGGCATGCGGCGGCGGCTGGAGATTGCGCGCGGGCTGGTGCACGATCCGCGCATCTTTTTTCTCGACGAGCCGACGACGGGGCTCGATCCGGTTTCGCGCATCGCGGTGTGGGAGATGCTGAACAACCTGAAGAAGACGCGCAACCTGACCATGCTGCTGACCACGCATTACATGGAAGAGGCCGACCGGCTCTGCGATCGCATTGCGATTGTCGATCACGGAACGCTGGTGGCGCTGGGCACGCCGGTGGAACTGAAGCAGAGCGTGCCGGGCTCAAACGTGGTCGAGGTCCAGTTCAACCGCGAAGACGATGAGTGGAAGGCGCGGCTGGAAGCGCTTCCGGACGTGACCGAGGTGCAGTCGCAATCGGCGGGCGTGTATCGCGTGCTGACTTCGAACGGCTCGCAGACCACGACCCAGCTGGTGGAGATGGCGACGTCGCTGGGCGAGCAACTCACGTCGCTCAGCGTGCAGAACACATCGCTCGATGATGTGTTTGTTCACTACACGGGCCGGCAGCTGCGCGATGAGCAGGTGAAGGCAGTCTTTCATGATGCCGCCGCGGCCGGGAGCACAGCCATGAACCGATTCCTCGCCATTGTCGAACGCGAGATGCGCAAGTTCTTCCGCTCGCCGGTGCTGATGATCATGTCGATGATGCTGCCGCTGGTGCAGCTGATCATCCTGGGCAATGCGTTCGGCGGCAAGATCACGGGCGCGCGCGTGGCGGTGGTGGACTACGATCACGGACCGCAGTCCGTGAAGGTGCGCGAAGCCTTCGACTCCGTGGCTGCGAATATCGCCACGTTCACGACCGTCAATTACAACGACGAGCAGCAGGCGCGCGAAGATGTGCGCACGGGCAAGGTGGATGCGGCGGTGATCATTCCCGGCGCAGTATTCGCGCCGCGTGTATGCGCAGGATGCGCCGCGCATCGGGCTGGTGGTGGACAACTCCGACCAGTTCATGAGCAGCAGCCTCGAAGGCGAGATGCAGTCGCTGGTCGATGCGCTGAACCAGCCGGTGATTCCCGACCGGGTGGTGAAGAACATCGCGCTCGAGATCGTCGAACTCTATCCCTACGTCGAGTACATGAAGTACCTGCTGTCGGGGTCGATCGCGCTGGCCATGTACATCTCGGTGATGATCGGCGGCGGCATGCTGTACATCGACGACAAGGCGCGCGGGGTGCACGAGGGCTACCTGGTGACGCCGATCAGCAAGCTGGAACTGGTGATGGGGCTGAATGTGGCCGGCGCGATCAAGGCGGTGCTCTCGGGCATTTCGCCTCACCGTGATCGGGTCGCTGATGGCGGGGCTCGGAGTCGATCTTCCATCCCGATGCGGTGCTGAACCTGTTGCTGCTGATCCTGGGCACGTCGCTCGCCTTCAACGGCATGATGTTCCTGATGATGGTGCGGGTGGACGATCCGCTGGTGCCGCGCGCCATGTTCGGCGTGCTGAACACGCTGCTGTTTTTTCCGTCGGGCGCGATTTATCCCATCGCGGCGTTTCCGAAGTGGCTGCGCGCGATTGCGCTTGTCGATCCATTCACCTATGCGATTCACGGGTTCAAAGCGATTCTGCTGAAGGATGGAGGATTTGTTGCGATCCAGACGGATCTGCTGTTTCTGTTTGTGTTCGGGATCGGGACGTTGCTGATTGCGACGCCGCTGTTCAAGCGGACGTTGTGAGAAACAGGGACTAGGGACCAGGGACTATGGACTAGGCTGGCATCCCCGAAATGCAGGTCCTTCGACTACGTCCGCCGCGGCGGACTTCGCTCAGGATGACAGTTCGACTCGAGGAAGATTTCCGGCGGGCAGGGCTCGATCGTCCGGAATGCAAAAAGGCGGTCCGTTCCTTGTGGGAGGATGGACCGCCTTGCTGCGTTAAAAGACAACTGCGCCGACCCAAACGAGAAATGAGCTAGCTCTCTTCGCTGACGTGGATCGCGACCATGGTGAGGTCGTCGTTCAACTCTTCGCCGGGGCCGAGGCCGGACCAGCGTGCGAGTTCTAGGAGCAGGTGATCCGCGAATTGATCCGCGCTCTCGGATTGCACTTCAGCGAGAAGCTGTTGGAACCGCTCATCGCCGAAGGCGACCTGGGCAGGGTTCTCGGTTTCCGGGATCCCGTCGGTGTAGAGCAAGATCCGATCGCCGGGCGCAAGAGGCAGTTCGACGGAGGAATAGGTTGCAAAATCGAATTTCCCGAGAAACAGGCCGTTTTCACACACTTCCTGCACGCCGGCGGACTTGCCACACAGAAGCAGGGGCGGATGGCCGGCGCCGGCGTAGGTGAGGGTGCGTTTTTCCAAGTCGAGATACACATAGGCGGCCGTCACGTAGTGGTGTTGAAACTTGCCGCACAGCGCCAGGTTCAGTCCGGACAGCACCTGCTCGGGATGGGCCGCATTGGCGGCCTGCGCAGCGAAGGCGATCTTCAACATCGAAGCGATGAGAGCGGCGGGCATTCCATGCCCCGACACATCGGCGACCAGGATGCCGATATGCTTCTCATCAACGGCGAGGAAGTCGTAGAAGTCTCCGGCGACCGAAGTCATGGGGATATAGCGCGCGGCGATGTCCAGGCCGGGTACTTTGGGAATTTCGTGGGGCAGGATCGATAGCTGAATCTGGCGCGCGGTCTCCAGCTCTTTTTGAATCGTCAACAATTGGAGGGCGAGTTGCTCGCGAATGCCGCGAAGCACGAGATGGGTCTGTACGCGGGCTTTGACGACGGCGGGCGAAAACGGCTTGTGGATGTAATCGACCGCGCCCACTTCGAAGCCGCGGGTCTCATCGGCGGTCTCCGTCTGGCCGGTGAGGAAAATGACGGGAATATCTTTGGTTCCGGGATCATCTTTCAAGCGCGTGCAGACTTCGTAGCCATCCATGCCGGGCATCATGATGTCGAGCAGGATCAGGTCAGGGGCGGGAGCGACGGCCACCAACTCCAATGCTTTTGCACCGTTGGTGGCGATGCGGATTTTGTAGGTGTCCTTCAAGATCGAATTGACGACTTGAATGTTGGCGGGTGCGTCGTCGACGACGAGCACGGTTTTCTTTTGATCGGCCGGGTTCATTGTGGCACCTTCCCGTTTTGTTCGCACAGGTGCGCGATTTCATCGAGCTTCGCCAGAGCCTGCTCGAATTCAAAGTTGTTGATGCACTCATTGAGGGCATCGAGGTGGGATTTTTCGACCGCAGCTGCAACGGAGTCGCGCAGTTGCTGAAAAGCTTCCTGCGCATCGCCGTCGCTGGCCTCGAGCAAGGTTCTGAGTTGGCCGACGGCCGAGGCCGCCCTCGCAGCATCAAAAGCCGCGGGGGGCGACTCCGGTTCGGGAGCTGAGTCCTGCAGAGCCTCGCTGATGGCAGTCACGTGCACACGCAATACGAGGGCAAACTGATCGAGCAGCGCGGAAGAAGAAGCGTCCGATTCGCGAATGGCCTTTTCCAGCTTCTGGGCTGCGGCCTGGACGCTCGTGATTCCGAGATTGCCCGCAACGCCCTTGACGGTGTGCGCAGTACGCTCGGCGGTCTGGCGGTCGTTGGCGTCGAGCGCGGCTGCGATCTCGGTGGCCGCGCCGGCTTGCTTGGCGGCGAACTGCGAGAGCAGATCACGATAGAGGCGACGGTTGCCGGCCACGCGATTGAGGCCGTCGGCGATGTTGACGCCGGCGATGGGTGGAAGAGCTATCTCGTCCTTGGGGCCGGGGGCTACGGCCTGGGTTTCGGGTGCGGGCTTTGCTCCCGGCTTGGCCCAGCGCAGGATGGTGGAAAACATGTGATCCGGATCGATCGGCTTGGCGATGTGGTCGTTCATGCCCGCGTCGATGCAGCGCTGGCGCTCTTCCACAAGGGCATGCGCGGTCATGGCGATGATGGGAAGGTTGTCGAGATAAGGATGGGTTCGAAGCAACTTGGTGGCCGTAATGCCATCCATTTCCGGCATCTGAATGTCCATCAGGACAACGTCAAAAGGCGGAGGCTGATGGTTGGCGGTCAAAAGCTTGACCGCTTCCCCGCCGTGATTGGCGATGGTCACAATCGCTCCGGCGCTCTGCAGTAGTTCAGTCGCAACCTGCTGGTTCATCTCGTTGTCTTCAGCCAGCAGCACGCGGATTCCGGTGGCGTTGTGTTCGCCGGGTTTGTCCTTCTTGGCGCGCGGGGCCTGATCATCGGCTACAGGCACGCCAAAAAGATCGACCAGCGTGTCGTAGAGCAGGGAGGCATTCACCGGCTTGAGCAGATAGCCGTCCAGTCCGATCTTGTCCGCCTGCTCCCGGATGTCCTCGCGGCCGAACGCAGTCACCATCACAATTTTGGGGACGTTCTTGAGGCGATCGTTGCGCTTGATAATGCGGCTGGTCTCGAGACCATCCATGGGGTTCATATACCAGTCCATGAGCACCAGCCGATAGGGATCCTGGGAATCGGCGGCGGCAATTTCCCGGATGGCGTCTTCGCCGGATGCGACCGATTCTGCTCTGAGCGCAAATGCCCCAACCATCTCGGCCAGAATCGCCCGGGCCTGCTCATTGTCGTCGACAATCAACGTCCGGACGCCGGCGAGGTCGGGGACAAAGCGCTTCTGTTTCCTGCCGGCTCCGATGCCGAACCATGCGGTGAATTGGAACTTGCTGCCCACGCCCGGTTCACTCGTGGCCCAGATGGTGCCCTCCATCATCTCCACGAGGCGTTTGGAGATGGAGAGCCCCAGCCCGGTGCCGCCGTACTTGCGCGTGGTTGACGTGTCAGCCTGCGAAAACGCCTGAAAGAGGCGCGAGCTCTGTTCCGGCGTCATGCCGATCCCGGTGTCGCTGACGATGAACTTCAGCTGCACGCGATCCTCGAGCTTTTCCTCGACTGCGACCGTCAACATCACCTCGCCGTGGTCGGTGAACTTGACGGCGTTGTTGACCAGGTTGATGAGGATTTGACCGAGGCGCAGCGGATCTCCAATCAGGTTAGGTGGAATGTCGGGCTGGGCGGAGATCAGGAACTCGAGCTTCTTGTCCTGGGCCTTGTGACTGACCACGATGGAAAGATTGTCGAGCGCATTTTCAAATTCGAATTCCGTCTTCTCGATATCCAGCTTGCCGGCTTCAATCTTGGAGAAGTCCAGAATGTCGTTGATGATGCCCAGCAGAGACTGGGCGGCGGACCTTACCTTGGTCAGGTAGTCAGCCTGCTTCGGAGTGAGCTCGGTCTTCAAGGCCAGGTGGGTCATGCCGAGGATGGCATTCATCGGAGTGCGAATCTCGTGGCTCATGTTGGCCAGGAAGTCGGACTTGGCTTTGGTAGCAGCTTCGGCGACTTCCTTGGCAGCGAGGAGCTCGGCTTGCGCTTGAAGGCGTTCGGTAATATCCCGGAACGCCACCACTGTCCCGATGGCCGTCTGGTCTTTGAGAATAGCGGTGGTGGAGTATTCGGCCGGGAAGCTGGTGCCGTCCTTTTTCCACAGGACTTCGTCAGACACGACGCGAGACTGACCGTCGTGGGCAGTCTTGAACATGCTGCATTCTTCGCGAGGAAAAGGGGACCCGTCGTTATGGGCGTAGTGGATACGCGCGTGCATGGGGCATCCCACGAGTTCCTCGGGAGCATAGCCAAGCATGCGGGCGCCGGCGGTATTGACAAATGTCATGTGGCCTTCGATGTCGAGGCCGCAGATGCCTTCATTGACGGAGGACAGAATCAGGCGCGAGCGCTCCTCCACGACTGCGAGGACCTCGGCCTGAAGCCGGGTGTGTTCCAGCAGGGCCCTGGTGGTGAGATTGGCGGACA
Source organism: uncultured Acidobacteriota bacterium (assembly GCA_963798315.1). GTDB lineage: Bacteria > Acidobacteriota > Terriglobia > Terriglobales > Acidobacteriaceae > Telmatobacter. Next base: position 392,829 of record CAWCTA010000011.1, read on the forward strand.
GGATCTCGGCGTTGGCCGCGACCGCGGGAAGAAGAGCATCGAGGAACGCCTGCTGGCGCGCGGACACCGGCGCGAGAGTGGCGAGCTCGAGGACCCCTACCAGAGTGCTCTGGTGAAGCACGGGGAGGATGAGAAGCTGGCGGGCCGAGACGGCGCCGACCCCGCTGGAGAAGGAAAGGGGCTGGCCTTCAGGCGGGGAGAGCGCGAGGGTGCGACGCTCGGCTGCCGCCTGGCCAACCAATCCATCCCCGAGGGCGAATTCACGCGGTTCAGTAGAAGCGTCGGCGGCGAAGGCGCCTACGCGCGTGAGGTGCGTGCGACTCTCGTCGGCCCGGTAGAACGCGCCATAGAGCAACGGCAGGTTCTGAGAGATGCGCGACAGCACGATGGCGGCGAAGGCGGCGAACTCCTCGGCGGACTGCAGTTGCTCAGCGGTGGCAGCGACTTCGGCTTTGACCCACGACTGGGTTTCGCGCTCCCGGGCGGTGACCTGCAAGGTGTGCAGGGCACGGCTCATCTCCCCTATTTCATTGGGGCGGCCAAGGTTTTCGAGGGGGTGGTCCAGTTGACCCTGCGCGACCTCGAGGATCCGGTTGCGAAACGACGCGACGACCTTGACTACTTCGACTTGCACAATGAAGACGGCGATCCCGAAGGATGCAAGCAGGCCCAGGACGATCGCGATCCATGTCACCCGAATTGCGCGGTGCGTCCGGTCGGTGAGTTCGGCTGATCGCTGATCGACTTGCTTTTGGACGATTTCTTCGATGTCCGCGATGGCCTGCCGCGTTTTTTGCCACTCCGGCTCGACGGTCTCTCGCATGATTTGCATGGCTTTGTTGTCGTTCTGGGCCTGAGTCGCCAAGCGCGGACTGGGCGCGAGTCAGAAACCATCTGGTTGAACAGCGTGGTCACGGACTCGATGGCTGGTATCTGCTCCGGACTTCTTCGCTTGGCCTCCTCCGCCGCCACAAGGAATTGAGCCGCCGTCAGATCCAGGTCGGCGTCGATCGAGCGCATTTGGTCGGTTTCGGTTTCAGCGATCTCCTTGTAGACATACTGGTTGAACCTGTTGTTCAATGCCCGGGCTACGGTGAGCTGCTGATACGCCTTGATTTCTTTCTCAATGAGGCCGCTGTAGGCGGTGTCGATGCTCTTGATCTGGATGGAGGCGTACAGGGCGGCAACGACGACCATGATCGCCAAAGGAAGCAGAGCGAGCAGGACTTTTGTGCGGATTTTGAAATTAGCCAGGACACCCATGACAGGTCCCTCTCAAGCCCAGGAGCGGGGCCTCATAAATATAAGGGGACACGCATCCACAATGAACTCTAATCGCGATTTGGGGCGAGCGGGACTGGTATTAGTTGCAGTCGGCTCGCTCGAACTAGTCAGATCGACTGAACAGGCAGCAGGGTGAGGTCGTCGACCAGGCCCAGTTCCTTTTGGACGAAGGGCTCGCCATACCTGACCCCGGCAAGCAGGCCGTAGTGACGGGCTTCAGCGAAGGTGCGCTCGCGGATTTCCTCTTCAGGGACGAATAAGGCGCTGCCCGCGGCCTGATTGACGTACTGGGACTTGTAGGCCATCAGGGCGGAGTGGCGCTGCTCGATGAAAGGCGTGATGTCGACGATAAAGCTGGGCCGCACGTCGGCGTATAGGCTGGCATAGACGATTTTGAAGGGGCGGTGCGGCGGAAGACCCGTATCGTACTTTGCGAGGCCGGACAGGAAGCAGGCTTCGTAACCGAGCGTGGCAACGATGGCGTGGTCGGGATGGCGAGCCTGCCAATAGGGAAGGATCACGACGCGGGGACGCACCTGGCGCAACACGCGGACGATCTTGAGGCGGTTTTCGACTGTGTTTTCAATGGCACCGTCGGGCAGGTCGAGGGCCTCGCGCCAGCCCACGCCCAACAGGCGTGCAGCTTCGGCGGCTTCGCGCGGCGCGGTCCTCCGCGGTGCCACGGGTGCCGGCTTCGCCCCGGGTCAGATCGAGGATCGCGGTGCGCAGGCCGCGTGCCGCCATCCGCATCAGCGTTCCGCCACAGGTCTGCTCCACGTCATCGCGATGGGCGGCGATGGCGAGAACGTCGGCGATGAATGGGTCGGTCTGGTCAGGAGGGGTCATGCCGAATGGTTCTCATGAATCGACGGGTCGAGATTCGTGGTTTCCCACCCTAGCGACAAAGAACAGAAGCGTCGCTAGGATGGGGCACCCGGCTTTCTCCCCTGTGCGAGATGACAGCTTCAGGGAGCGCACGTTCTCCTGAGATTCTACGGTCAGTAGACGGTGTTGTTGGCGTCGGTGGTCCCGTCCATGTAGGCAACGTCGTACGCGGTGCCGGTTACGGTCACAAACTGGTTATTGAGCGCCGATCCCGTCCGTAGTGTGGTAGATGTAGACCTGCCCGCCCTGCGCCACATAGACCTTGTGCAGCCCCTCAACGTCGGCGATCCCGGTAAGGTCGCCCTGGTAGGGCTCAAGAAGCGTAACCGTGCCGGTCGACGTGTTGAACATCGTCAGACATCCATAAGGGAGACCCTTGGCGTAGCGCTCGCCGTTGGTGCACTTGGTCATGCCGATCCAGAGAGTGTTGTCATCGGCCAGGATCATGCGGCTCGGAGCGCTGGGGGCTCCATCACTGATTGAGACTGGGCTTCCCGCGGTGTTAGAGGCCAGGTTAACCACGGTCAGGTTCCCGGTGAAGAGACCGTCGGGCTGTAAGGCCTGGCCAACGACGTACATGATCGAAGTGGTGAGCAATGCGTTGCTGGCGCCGCCGGGAATGGGAATGTTGGGGACGGTACCAGTGGTGGGAAGCTTGCCCGATCCCTGGCCTACCTGGAAAGATCATGGGGTTGACCGGGAGCAGGGATACGGAGGCGGTTGTTCCCCCGCATTCGGGCCCGCAGTTGAGTACATAGGCGGTTCCGCCGTCAGCGGAGAAGACAGCTTTGATGGGCCGGTCGAAGGCCAGGGGAGCGCCAAACGCGATGCCGTACTGGTCCGCGCTATCGGGGCTCTGTGCCTGGAAAAGACACCAGCCCGGGCCGTTCAAAGGCTCGCAATCGACGGCAGCCTTGGGCCACGTGGTCGGGCCGCCGGAAAAGGTAATGGTCTGGTTGGCGGTGAGCTTGACCGGGTAGTAGAAATAATTGGAGTTCTGCACGAAGGCCAGGGCCGCTGTGCCGCCGGGGTTGACGCTGACCCGATATACGCCCGGAAGGCTCAGCGAATAGGAGGCGCCCGTGGCCTTGTCAACGACCGTGAGTACGTGGGACGACTGGCTGGCGGCGAAGACAAAGGCCTGGCTACGTGTGGTGAAGACGCTTGCCGACGCGCCGTTCAGGCCGGATTGCGCGCCGGCGGTGGATTCCTTGGAGTAGCTGATGTAGGTGAGGCTGCCATCGCCAGATCCATAAACGGCGCCCAGCTGTTCCTCGGGCATGTTCTGGATCGAGATGGGAAGGGAGCCGGAGAAGCCGCTAACGGCAAAGCCGGGGATCTTGCCGTTGTAGCTGGACCGGATATCGTAGTAGGCGTCAACGATCTGGAGCGCCCCTTTGGTAAAGGCGCTCGGGTTTTGCACCGCGATCATGACACGGTTGATCAACGTGCTGGGCGGTAGCGGACGACCTGCAAAATAAGTGGTCTCTCCACAACCTGACAGGACCGCTGCGATCACCAGGGCTGCTGCGGCGCTCAACCAAAGACTGCTTTTCTTCAAAATCCCTTACCTCTACGGAAAGCACAACGTCCGCGATCGGGTCGCGGTGGTCGCGGTGAAAGAATCAAGATGGCGGTTGCCGATTCCTGCGACGATCGGCCGACAACCCCGCTCGAACGTTCGAATACGGACGAAGATCGACGGCGGGGAATCCGGTACAACCCCGGTTCCAGCAATGCTTTTGACTCCCGAAGTATAACAAAGCAACCCGTGCTTCCGAATGCGGCTGGTGCCGGATGGACCGGGTGGCGGCGGGGTGCTCGGCGCAGGAGCCAATGCGGTAGGATGGCTACAGAATGCCATCGTTCGCCGACATCTTCGGCAGCCGGCCCGTGCTTGCCGACGGCGCCATGGGCACGGTCCTCTACGCCCGCGGCGTGTTCATCAACCGCTGCTATGACGAGCTGAACCTCTCCGATCCGGGACTGATTCTCGCGGTGCATGAAGAGTATCTGCAGGCGGGGGCGGAGATCCTGGAGACGAATACCTTCGGGGCCAACCGCTTCCGGCTGGCGCGCCACGGATTAGCGGGCAAGGTGGCGGAGATCAACGCCGCGGGCGTAAGGCTGGCTCGCGAGGCGGTGGTCCACCTGAAAGACAAGCAGGCCGGCGAAGCCTGGGTTGCAGGTGCGATTGGTCCGCTGGGCGTGCGGCTGGAGCCGCTGGGCAAGACCGGGCCTGGACGAAGCGCGGGCGGCATTTGTCGAGCAGATTCGCGCTCTGGTCGACGGCGGGCGTGGACCTGCTGATTGTGGAAACCATGCCGGCGCTGAATGAAGCCCGCGAAGCCCTGCTGGCGGCGCGAAGAGGCGGCTCCCGGACTGCCGGTGCTGGTCATGGTGACGGTGGACGACGAGGGCAATTGCCTCGACGGATCGTCGCCGGAGCAGGCCGCGGCGCTGCTGACGGAGTGGGGCGCGGATGCGCTGGGCGTGAATTGCTCCACCGGGCCGGCGACCGTGCTGACGGCCGATCGAAGCGATGCGCGCGGCAACGACGCTGCCTGTTGCGGCCATGCCGAACGCGGGGATGCCGCGGGCAGTGGAGGGTCGCAACATCTATCTCTGCTCGCCGGAGTACATGGCGAGCTTTGCGCGCAAGGCGATTGCGGCGGGAGCGCAGATCGTGGGCGGCTGCTGCGGCACCACGCCCAATCACATCCGGGCCATGCGATCGGCGATGCGGGCTATCGATGCACAGGAGCGCAAGGCGCAAGGCGGCGCGCACGCCGCGTTATCGACCGAGACTCCCCCGGCGCCGCTCAGCCAGCGGTCGCGCATTGGGGCACTGGTGTCGGAGGGCGCCTTTGTCACCCTGGTGGAGATTGTGCCGCCGCGGGGCATCGACTGCGTGCAGGAGATCGAAGCGGCGCAAGTGCTGGCGCAGCTGGGGGTGCATGCGATCAATGTGCCCGACTCGCCGCGGGCCTCGGCGCGCATGAGCGCGCAGAGCCTGTGCATCCAGATCCAGCAGCACACCGGGATCGAGACGATTCTGCATTACACCTGCCGCGACCGGAACATTCTCAGCATCCAGTCGGACCTGCTGGGCGCGTCGTCGATCGGGCTGCACAACATTCTGTGCCTCACCGGCGATCCACCCAAGCTGGGCAACTATCCCGATGCGACCGCGGTGTTCGATGTGGACGCAATCGGCCTGGTGAACATCGTGCAGCGGCTGAATCACGGGCTGGATATCGGCAACAATTCCATCGGCGCGAGCACCAACTTCACCATCGGCGTAGCCGCCAACCCGGGCGTGCCCGATATCGAGCATGAACTGCGGCGCTTCCAGTACAAGGTGGAGGCGGGCGCGGAGTATGCCATCACCCAGCCGGTCTTCGACCTGCGACTGCTGGAAGACTTTCTGCAAGCGGATTCGCGGCATTCGCATTCCGGTCATCGCGGGGATCTGGCCGCTGACCAGCCTGCGCAATGCGGAGTTCATGAAGAACGATCTGCGCGTCTCGATGCCCGAAGAGATCATGCTGCGCATGGCCCAGGCCGACACGCCCGACGCGGCGCGGCGGGAGGGAATCAAGATTGCGCAGGAGATGCTGGAGGCGGTGCGGCCGATGGTGGAAGGGCGTGCAGGTGAGCGCGCCATTTGGCCGCTACACGACCGCCGCCGAAGTGATCTCGAGTGTACTGCCGCAGCCGGCGTCGGAGCCCACCGCTATCGAAGGATAACCGGCGTTGGTTCTATCCGCGGCAACGCAACCGAGTCATACAATGGTGTGAGGACAACGGAAATCTCTATGCCCTCATTTGAAGAGTCGCTCAAGAAGCTTGAAGTCATCGTCGATCAACTGGAAAAGGGCGATTTAGCGCTCGAAGATTCCCTCAGGCTGTTCGAGGAGGGTGTGGGCCTGTCCGCAGCCTGCAAGAAGGAACTGGACGAAGCCGAGGGCAAGGTGCAGGTGCTGATCAAGCAGCGCGACGGCTCGCTGAAGGCGGAGCCGTTTCTGAACGAGAAGCCGCTGTAGGCTCCGGTCCGAGCGAAGTTTGTTCTTTTTGGCCAATCGTCTGTCCTCCATCGCTCGCCGATTCCGCTTATTTGAGTGGGACCGTTCACGCGCTGAACCGTTGCACAAGTATCGAATTCTGTGCGTAATATCATCCCTGTGCTTACTCAGGGGTGCTTTGCTCGCAGTCGACCCTTCCTCAAGCTCCGATTTCTACTCCCTGTGAGCCATCGCGCGAAACGGCCATCGAATGAACCCATTCGTGTTCCAGGAGCCGTTGCCATGATCACAGGCGCCCGGTTTGCTTGCTCGATATCGTGGTACCTCCGCTTGTCTGGTCCTAATCAGTTGCCCGGCAGAGGGCTCAGAAATGCCGCCATGCTTGGCCTCATTGTGATCACATGGGGCTGCTGGCATACCGCAGCGGCGCAAACCCGAACGGCCAATACAACGACGCTTGCCGTTACACCCGGAGCCAGTCCGAGCCCGGTGACCACAGCAAGTTCGGGCACCGACGAGTCTGGACAGCAACGGCGCCGCGACGATCACCATTCCGGCCGGATCGCTGAGCGTGGGGAGCGACACGCTGACGGTCACCTATACACCGAGCGCAGCGAGCTCCGGGTCCTATACATCGGCAACGCAAACGGCTGCGGTGACGGTTATCAAGATCGGGTCGGCAGGGATGACGGTAACGGTCGCTCTGTCGGCAGCGGCGATCACTGACCAGCAAAACACCAATGTGAATGTAACGGTGGCTGGCGGCCAAGGCGCGGCGACACCGACCGGGTCAGTCACTCTGGCGAGTGGATCGTACAGTGCACAGATGTCGCTCTCCAGCGGTGCAGCCACGTTTGCCATCCCTGCCGGAACTCTGAGCGCAGGAGCGGACACCTTGACCGCGACCTACTCCGGCGACGGCACTTTTGCGGGAGCGAGCGGGACAGCGACGGTGACGGTTTCCCCGGTTGTGATGGCGGTGCCTGCTCCATCTCCGGTTTCCGCCGGAGGGACCGCGACCGCCACAGTGACCCTGACGGCGGGGAGCACTTACTCGGGAACGATGAACCTGAGCTGCACGCTGAGCAGCTCTCCAGCAAATGCGCAGAGCCCGCCTACGTGTGGTCTGAGTCCTGCAACAGTGACGATCGCGACGGGTGGAAACGCAACAACGACACTGACGGCAGGAACCACTGGTGGAACATCTTCGAATGCGGTGCCACTCAAGAATCGGCTGTGGGGTCTTGGCAATGGGGGACTTACCCTTGCAGGGGTGTGGCTGATCAGCATGCGACTCCGCCGCCGTTGGATTTCGATGTTCGCCTTAGTCGTGATTGCGATCGCATTCGTGGTTGCCGGCTGTGGAGGCGGGCACTCGAGCCCCCAGACGACCCCGCCGACAACAGCAGGCGCTTACGTTTTCTACGTGACGGCGACTGATTCCAAAAGTACAACTATCACGGCTTCAGCGAACGTGAGTGTGAAGGTGCAGTGAGAAGACTCGCCAGCCAACGTCTCAGCCCAGATCCTTTGGGTTGTGGGAGGTGCCGTCAAATTGGTTCGTTCCAGAATGCTGGCTATATGAGGCTGTGCAGGAACATCCGAAAGGTCTGAACCGCTTTCCGATTCAATCCCTTGCGCATGGAATCGGCCGACTCGTCGTGCCCTTCCGACTGGCAGCGCGCCCGGGAACTGTTTAGGAGGGCAGACGGGCGGAACTTGCTACACTGGGGCCATGATGGACGAGCTGGAGTTTCGCCGCACAGCCGAAAGCGCACTTGATGCATTGAAGCGGCACTTGATCGTGCGCGAAGAAGACGAGGCCGCCGGTTTCGAAGTCGAAGAACAGAACGGGGTTCTGATTGTTCTATTCGAGGATCCGCCGGGGAAGTTTGTGATCACGCCGAATACCCCGGTGCGGCAGATCTGGATCTCGGCCTTGTCAACCAGTTTCAAACTGGACTGGGATGCGCATGCGCCGGCATTCGTTCTGCCGCGCACTGGGGAACAACTGACGCCACTCGTAGACAGGTTGATCCACGAGCGCGGGGAAGACCGGCAGCATTCCTAGCGTGGTGTCCCTTGGTATTCTTTACAACTCTGTACTCGCAAAGACATCCCTCCGCGGCTAAAGCCGCATTCATTCTTAAGCATTGACGGCACGACTGAAGTCGTGCCCTTTCAAAACGCTATGACCAGCATATTTTAGCTGTTGGGGCACGAGCTTCGCGGTCTCCCATCCTTTCCACGAAGGAACCGTGGAAAGGATGGGCACGGAAGTGTGTTGGCGCGGGTTACTGCAGCCCGTAGACGGTGTTGAGCACTTTCTGTTGCAGGGCGTCGGGCAGCGGAGCGTAGGAAAGCTGCGATGCCTCTCCTTCGCCCGACTTGACGATCCAGCTGAGCAGATCCTTGAGGACCTTACGCTTTTCGGCATCGGTGGCCTTCACCGGGACCAGCAGATAAGTAAAGCTCGAGATTGGATAGGCGTTCGCCCCCGGGGCGTTGGTGATGGAGATGCGGTAGTCCGCCGGCATCTGCTTGACGCTCGCGGCAGCTTCCGTGACGCCGTCGATGGATGCCTTCACAAAGTTGCCAGCGGAATTTTTCACCGAACCGAAGGAGATGTGGTTTTGCAGGGCATAAATCAACTCGATGTAACCGATGGTTCCAGGAAGTTGGCGCACTAGACCCGCAACATTCTCATTGCCTTTCCCGCCTACACCGACGGGCCAGTTGACAGACGTGCCCTTGCCAGGACCGTCGGCCCATTCCTTGCTGATCTTGCTAAGGTAATCGGTCCAGATGAAGGTGGTTCCGCTGCCTTCAGAGCGGTGGACCACGATGATCTTCTGGTCGGGGAGCTTGACGCCGGGGTTGTCCTTGGCGATGCGGGCATCGTTCCAGTTCACTATCTTGCCGAGGTAAATGTCCGCGAGCACGTCGCCGCTGAACTTGAGGTCCGTTACGCCCGGGACGTTAAAGGCGGGGACATCGGCGCCCAGCACCGTGGGGATGTGGATGAGCTTGATGGGCGAAGCGGAAAGTGCCTCGTCGGTCATGGGCATGTCGGAAGCGCCAAAGTCCACCAGGCCCTTGACGACCTGGGTGATTCCGCCGCCCGAGCCGATCGACGCATAGTTGACCTCGACGCCGGGATGGGCCGAACTGTATTCACTGAACCACTTGGAGTAGATCGGGTAGGGAAATGTCGCGCCTGCCCCAGTCAATTTCTGCGCCTGGGCGGCGCCCAATGCCAGTGCAAACAAACAAACAGCTAACAGTGTCTTTTTCACGTATCGCTCCCTTGCAGCTTTTTAATGCCAGGGTCGATTGTCTACGCGGAATGTTAAGGAGATTTGAATGCCTGCACGTGGAAAGCGAATAAGGCATCATTTTTCAACGTGATTGCGCCATTTGGCGGCCATTGGTTCGTCAGCCAGGGCCTTGATATAGACGCCCCCCACCACGGAGCGGGCCTGGAAGCTTTCCTGCTTGCCGGTTTTGGTGTCATACCAGTCGGTGAGCGGCACGCGCGAAGGGCCTTCGTTGACCCAGCGGCCGATGGGGTCGAGAAGCGCGTTCCAGTCTTCCGGGCGGTCGGCCAGGGTGGCGGTCCAGATCTGCCAGTCGAGCTTGGTGTAGTCCTTGCGGTTGTCGAGGGGCAAGCCAAAGCGATTCAGGTGTTTGAGGTAGAAAGCGATCTCGGTCTGGCGGACGGATGCGGGAAAGAGGTTGAAGCCCAGAATCCGGTCCCAGACGAGGTTGTATTTCTGGCTCCAGGTACCGGGGTTGTTGAAGGCCAGCTTGTAGTGATCGCCGTCGACGGCCATTTGCTGCCATTTGTCCGCCATGTCTTTGGCCTGGCGGGAATACTCCGCTGCGACGTCGTTTTTGCCCAGGCCCCGGGCCATTTCGGCGTAGGCGGCCAGGCCTTCGATGGCCTTGATGGAGAGGTTGGCATTGTGTGCGAGGTGTCCGGCGAAGTCGTCTGTGGAGAGCTGGTTGGCGGGGTCCAGCCCCTTGTCGCGAAGGTAGTCGGCCCATTTTGAGAACTGCGGCCAGTACTGGCGGGCGAAGTCCCAGTTGCTCAATTCCTTCTCCATGGCGGCGACCAGGATTAGGAGGTTTCCGCTCTCCTCGACAGGCATTTGGTCTTCCTCGGTGCGTTCGCCGCCGCCGTAGACCTGGCCGTTGGCGAGCGGATAGGTGCCCAGATCGTGGGGAGCGAAAGGCCATTTCCAGCGGGGCAGGGCGGCGTATTCGAGCACCGGTTTCAACTGCGCCTCGAGAAGCGCTGGATTGAAGAACAGGAAGAAGGGCGCCGATGGGTAGAGGACATCGACGGTGGAGATGCAGCCGTTGGAGAAGTTCTCCTTGGGAAAGAGCATGGGCGTGCCGTCGAAGTCGGCGGCAAAGCCGTGGGCGGCCAGGGTCTGGCGGTAGGCGAGGATGGCCACTTGCGCGTAGGCCTTGCCGCCCGCCTTTTCGAGGTCCGCCGTGAGTTCGTCGTCGAGGCGCTTGCCGCGCTGTTCGAGGCTGGGGAAGTCATTTTCGGCGGCGGTGAGCATGTCCTGCACCGTCTGCCCGTTGCGTTGCCAGTAGGGGCGAAGTCTCCGGCCCAGGTATTCGATCGCGTAGTCCTCGGTATACGCGAGCAGGACGTGCCGGCTGACGGGCGTGGCGGAAAGCTTGCCGAGCGGCAATACCACGGCGAGATGGGCGGCCCCCTCGCGCGGCATGCGGGGCATGTCAAGATCGTCGGCGATCGGCAACGCGCCGTTGGTCACAAAGGTTTCGGCGGCCTCGGACGACAGGCTAAGCTGAGCGTTGACCTCATCGGGAACGGCCAGATGAAAGTAACCCCAGTCGATACGCAGGTCGTCCCCGGGACGGTTGAGGACGCGTTGATCGCGGGAACCGACGTTGAGCACGGTGAGATTGCCGGCGCGGGTCCGGCCCCAGGTGACGGCTTGATCGGCGGTGTTGACGGCGATCACGGGATCCACGTCGAGGAAGATCGACACGTCATGTTCGCCCCGGCCGGTTGCGGTCATGGTCAGGTAGGTTACGGGGCGGGAGAGGATGTCGAGGTCCTGGGTAAATGCGGGAGTGAAGAAAGTGAGCGTAAGGTCCACCTCGCCGGCGCGGAACTGGTAGACGGTGTGGGTGGGGGTGACGGCGAGCGAGACCTGGTCCATTGCCGGCAGTTCCCGGGGATCGGCTCCCACGAAGCGGAAGGTCTTGCCATCGATGCGGGCCAGGCCGGTGATGGGCTGGCGGGCTCCGGTCCAGTGGGTGGTGTCCTTGTCAGTGAGCTTGTCCGCGGCTGACCAGACGCTGAAGTAGGGATCGTGGGTGATGAGCGGCACCGCCGGGGGGCGCTGCTGAGCGAGCAGGGTGAGAGATGAAAGAAAGATCGCCGCGACGCCGCTGAGACTCTGGCGAAGGGAGATGGTTTGCGGCGCTGACGCTGTTTTCATTTGGGTCCCGTCGGTGTCTGGATGGCGTTCAAAGCAGCAACTTTATCATGCTGGTTTGGTGCTCGAACCTTGAAGTGTTTGCGTTGGTGGTCTCCCACCCGCCAAAGAAAAGACGCGGTTAGGATGGGGCACCCAGGTGTTGTGGCTGGTTCAGATGGCTGACCGAGACGAGGGAACCGCGGCTGCGTCTATCTCGTAAGTAGATTTCAGGCGTTCACTCTACAGGCTGCGCATGGGGTGGGCAAAAGAGGAAAGGGCGCGTCGGAAAATCATGCAGACTTTCGGCGACACACTCTCGCAGGTGTTTCGGGCGATCGCGGCCAACAAGCTGCGCAGCTTTCTTACCATGTTTGGCATTGCCTGGGGCGTGGGGTCTTTGCTGGTGCTGGTGGGGCTGGGCGAAGGTTTCCGCTCGGGCCAGCATCGCAACCTGGCCACCTTTGGCAACGATGTGGTGTTGATGTGGAACGGGACCATCCCCGCTGTCGCCAACCAGCACACGGGGATGCGTCCTTACCAACTGACGCTGGGCGACGCCGCGGCCATGAAGCAGTTGCCGGAGGTGCGCGGCGTCACCGTGGAACTGTCGCGCTCCGATCTCTATGAAGTGAGCCAGTGGAGCAATACCTCGAGCCACGTGATCGGCGTGGAGCCGAATTACACCGCGGTTCGTTTTATCCCCATGGGGCAGGGCCGGTTTTTGAATGATGCCGACGTGGCCGAGCGGCGCCGCGTGGCGGTGCTGGGATTCAAGGCTCGTAACCTTCTGTTCCCGGGGCGCCCGTTGCTGGGCGAAACGATCACCATCAATGGGACTGAATTCGCCGTGATCGGCTCGGTGGACAAGATCTCGCGGGGCAATAACGACTACGACGATCAGAAGCTCTATATCCCCATCACCACCATGCAGGAACTATTTGCGCTGAAGGGCGAAAACATTGCCCGGGATGCGCTGACTTCGATTCAGTACCAACCCACGAAGAAGGGCGATGCCATCGCGGCTGTGGCCGCGGTGCACCGATTGATTGCCCAGCGCCATGGGTTCGATCCATCGCTCAAGGACGCGTTCCAGGAGTGGGACACGATCCAGGAAATGAAGATGGTCGGTGCCATTTTTACCGCGATGGATGTGTTTCTGGGCGGCGTGGGGATTGTGACTCTGGGCCTGGGCGCCGTGGGCATCATCAATATCATGCTGGTTTCGGTGAGCGAGCGGACGGTGGAGATCGGGCTGCGCAAGGCGTTGGGCGCGACGCAGAAGAGCATCCTGGCGCAGTTCTTCTGGGAGGGGCTGCTGTTGACGGCGGTGAGCGGTTTGATTGGGATTGCGTTCTCAGCGGGGCTGATGGGCCTGCTGCAGTCGGCGTTGACGGGCAAGATGCCAGGTTGGGATCCGCCCCGCCTGGTTCCCTGGTCGGCAGCGCTGGCTATGGGCTCGCTGGTTCTGTCCGGCATTGCGGCGGGGCTCTATCCAGCCAGCAAGGCAGCCAAGCTGGATGCGGTTGAGGCGATGCGGAGAGAGTAAGAAGCAGGGACTAGGGACTAGGGAATGGCCGACGGCTAACGATTTGGAGAACCGCAATGCTGAAAGACATTCTGGGACAGGCCTGGGAGGCGATGCTCTACAACCGCCGCAGGACCGCCATTACCATGATCGGCATGGCATGGGGGATTGCGACGGTGGTGCTGCTTTTGGCCTACGGAGCTGGCTTCAGCCGCGCCATCGAGGCTATTTTTGCGCAGTGGGGCACCAACATCATCGGGGTATTTCCGGGGCGCACCAGCGAACAGGCCGGCGGCGAAAAGTCGGGCGTGAAGGTCCAGTTCACGATGGATGATGTGGACCGGCTCATCGCCAGCGTTCCGGGGATCAATCACATTTCGCCGGCGGTCGTACAAAGATGTAATCGTACAGAACGATCTCCACTCCTACACCTGGACGGTGAACGGCGTGCGGAGCGGTCTTTCAGGACATCTGGAAGCTCGATACCGATGACGGGCGCTTCTTCAACGGCCAGGAGGAACAGCAGCGGGCGCATGTGTGCGTCATCGGATCGGAATCGAAGACCAAGCTTTTCTCGGGCGGCTGGGCGGTGGGTGAAACCATCCGGCTCAACGGCGTGCTGTTCACGATCGTGGGCGTGCTGCATCCCAAGATGCAGGAAGGCGCGGATAGCGACCGCAACCGGCAAATCTACATTCCGTTCAGCACCATGAGCGACCTGACGGATACCACGTATCTGGGCGGCATCTGGTTCAACTACCAGGGTAACTTTGAGCTGACCGAGCAGAACATGCGCGCGACGCTGGGCGCGGCGCATCACTTCAGGCCGACGGATCATAACGCGATCTACGTCGCCAACCTGATGACGGAGCTGCACCAGTTCAGTATTCTCTCGCTCGCGCTGCAGGTGCTGCTGTCGCTGGTGGGCGCGCTCACGCTGGGCATTGCGGGCATCGGACTGATGAACATCATGCTGGTGGCGGTGCAGCAGCGCACCCGCGAGATTGGCGTGGAGAAGGCGCTGGGCGCGCACAAGCGCCATATCCTGACACAGTTTCTCGCCGAGGCGATGGCCATCACGGCAGTCGGCGGAATCTGTGGGATCGCTCTCGCCTACACTGTGTCGATCGCGGTGGGGCGCATCCCGTTTTACAGCGAACTGGCTCTGCACGCCGAGGGCGCTGATATCCAGCTGCTCATCTCGCCGACTTCGGTGATTGTGGCTACGTGCATTCTGGTTGTGACCGGGCTGGTGAGCGGCATGATTCCGGCCATTCGCGCGGCGAACCTCGATCCGATCGAGTCTCTGCGGTACGAATAGACAGGGAACAAGGGGACCGGCGGACCAACCGCTGCAACGGTTCAGCAGGGCGATTCGGAAACCCCGACGACGTCGCACTGATTTACTCGCACATTGCCCATATCGAGGCGGCTTTTTCTATCCGTTCCTTAGCTCTTTCAGTTTGTTCTCCATCAGGCGCTCACAGTCACCCCGCGAATAAGGCTTTGGCGGTGTCTTCACAGACGCTGATGGTCCCCCCTCGCCGTTGTCCATCCACAGCGAATATGTCTTGTTTGCGACCTCGCCGTGCAGCTCATTTACCTTCTCAATGACTGCGCTGCTAGCGCCGTCTTTGTCGCAATTAAAAATCTCGTTCACGCTTATAAACCCGAGACTGCCGCCGTGTAATGCGTCGGAATTGGCCGATTGAAAAACCTGCACGAGTCATCGCGCTGACCTTCTTCGGGTAATCGGTCACAACGACACTGTGGCTCTTGAGACGCAATGGAAATCGCGGTGGCCAATCCCGCACGTTCCTTCGTCGCGTCAGTCGGCAATGATTCGTCTCGAGTGCCAGGCAGGATTGGCGCACTCATGTGAGTCCGGCTGAGCGAGTCCATGAAAACCGATGCGTCAGATTCACGGCAAACGTGGCCTCACGGTTACTGCGATCTTGGCGGCAACGGCGCTACCAACTGTTGACACAGCCCGATTCCGTAGCTCGCCGAAGCCTTCGGTCGAGGCCGTAGCGACCCAGCCGTAGTCGGGAACATTACAGTAGGGGATGTTCTGATTTCGTCGACTTGGGTCCGCGAAGAAATCCATTCGTGACATCACGAATCTAGAATGACCAGTCTTGATCGCTTCGGTAACCGTAGACCGCACGCACGTGTTGATCGTCGGGCTGTAGAACGCCTCGACTCGCTTAGATTTTCTCGTTGGCGTTGAGAGCCTCGTTACCTCTTTCAGCGCAGTAGGCGTCCAGTCGGGACTGAAGCGTGCCGGGAGCGCCGTTGGTCGTCTTTTGTTCGCAGGCAACGCAGAGGAGAACAAGGAACGTCAGTAGGGCAGCAAGATGTTTCGTAGGCATATGCTTGCTCCTCCGATTTCCTGGCGGCAAATCGACTCGGTTGATGCGTGTCCGAGTATACAGCCCATGACCGCGCACTCCCGATTGGCAGTATTCTATTCTCTGCTCTGTTGAGGCCGTTGTCGCAATCCTGCACATGTGCGTCACTGTGACCTATGAAAAGGCGGGGAGCCTACCCCGCCCGGACCTTTCCGCGGGCGCGTCCACAGTGCTAAACGCCCATTGCGTGGCGCAGGGTGCCGCACCGCACAACCCAGCGCCGTTCGCGTTTTCGATAGGGCTTAGGCGGCTGCAAGGCCCATTCAAGGCCGGGGCTATACTCGAAACAAAGGCCATGTCTATAGACTTCAAAGCGCATCTATCGCGGCAGCTCACCTTCCTTTGGCGGTCCTGTGCGGCATACGACGCGGGCCACACGGATGAGGCCATAAGAATTGCTACCGTGATACGTGTATTGATACATGACACACCGAAGTCAACCTCCCTGCTAAATCACTTAGGCGCTCTTGGTATTAGTCTGTCTAGCACCGTTTCGAGTCTTGATACGTCGAAATCTGTATTCCTGTCCGGGATGGGCCGGATGACGATTACAAGCACTAAGACCACATGGGCACCCGCTACCGATTGCAGAGCGATAGACAAGCAGCTCCCGCTTGCAGAATGGTGGAACCAAGTTGTTTACATCCTTGGCAAGATACACGCGACTAGAAAAAGCCTAGTCCTAGCCGCTTCTAACAAGGACGGCGGGGCGCACGTGGACGCATCTTTGACGCCCGAGTATGAGACGCTGATGACCACGGGCCAGCGTGGATGGTTTCACTACTCACCTAACAGTGACCATAACTTTCAGCCAATCATGGATGCACACTTGGTCTATATTCGGCAGATGGGTTTCGAGCTGCTAAATAGCCCGGACTTGCTCGCTCTTGCCAAGGCTTAAAGGCCAAAGGCGATTATGTGTCATCCTAGACGCGGTACAATCCCCGCATGAAAGTCTATGGGGACCCAATCAGCTACGGGCCGGCGCGTCGGCCCCCAGCAATAATCGGAAATGCTCGCGCAATTGTGCGATGGCGCGGTCGAAGGGCTCGACAGAGCGGTAGGAGCGCGACAGCATCACGCCACCTTCCATGACCACCAGGACATAGGTGGCGAGGGAATCGAGGTCGGTTTCCGGAGGGAGGGCCGGCTTCATCGCCAGCAGGCACTCGCGTACGGCCTCGATCCAGCCTTGAAAGTTTTGGGCGATCAAGGTGTGAGCCGGAGCATTTTCGGGGTCGATTTCGAGGGCCAGGCGGCCGAGCGGACACCCATACCTGCATTCAGTTCCAAGGATGCGCTCGCGATAGCCGGCGAGAATGGCGAAGATGCGCCCCACCGGTTCTTCAATAGATGCGAACGCCGGGTCGATCACCATCGGCCGGAGGAGGCGCAGATAGCCTTCGAGGACCTCGCGCAGCAGCGCCTCCTTGCTGTCGAAGAAGTGATAGAAGCTTCCTGAATTGACTTCAGCGTGCGCCAACAATTCCGACATGCTGGTTCCGGCGAATCCGCGCTCCCAGAACAGGTAGCGCGCGGATGCGATGAGGCGATCACGGGTCGAGATTGAGGCTTTCGACATGAGGCAGCAAAAATCCTCTTGACAGAAAAAATTCTAATTGCAAGTATCTTACTTGAATGATCAACTAATTGTCATGAAGATCCTGACCACCTGCAGCTTAGCCGCTGTCCTCGCCCTCCTTCCGGTTCGATTTGCGGTGGCGCAAACCGAAACTCCGGCTGCAGTCCCCGAGTCACAACAACCGGTCCCACAACAACTCGTCATCGAAGTGGAAGTCCCGGCTCCGGTCGGCGAAGTCTGGCACGCATTTTCTACCAGCGAGGGTCTCAGCACGTGGCTGACTCCCAATGCGGTGGTGGACCTGCGGCCGGGCGGGGAGTGGACGGCGCACTTTCCGGGTGGAAGCACGGGGGGCGGAACCATCGTAAGCTTTGTACCCGAAAAAGAGATGGTGATTGCGGCGCTGGCTCCCGATCAGTTTCCGCATGTGCGCGCTGAGCGCACCCGGGCGACGTTTCAGTTCCAGAGTCGGGGAGACTCGACTATCGTTCGCCTGACACACACAGGATGGAAGAGCGGTCCGGAATGGACGCGCGCCTACGAATACCTGGTTGCAGGCAATGCGGAGTTGATGGCCACGCTGCACAAGCGCTTCGTGGACGGCCCCATAGACTGGAAGAAAGTGTTTGGCGATCCCGCGGGCAAGGGAAAGTAAGGAGACGGAATCCATGAACATGCATACGTTGAACATCTGGGCCATCCTGGCCGCTACCATCTCTGCGTTCGTCATCGGTGGATTATGGTATTCGCCGTTTCTACTGGGCTCCGCATGGAAGGGGGCCAACGGGTTTACGGCCGATCCCCCCGCCGCGGGGCCGAAGGGATTTACAATCGCCTTTCTTCTCAGCCTGGTCATGGCATTTAACCTGGCCATGTTCCTCAATGCACCCACAACCACGCTCGCGTTCGGAGCGACGGCAGGATTTCTGGCCGGCGCCGGGTGGGTGATGACGGGAATCGGGATTGTCGCAGTGTTCGAGCACCGGCCGTTGAAGTACGTACTCATCAATGGAGGCTATCTCACGGTGGCCCTGACCGTGATGGGTGCAATTCTGGGCGGATGGCGGTAAATCGAAGCCGGTCAGCGGATCATGGGATCCCAGGTCTCAAAGTCGAGACCTGGGGCACCCGCGTTCGAACCTTGACACCCGCTTAGGAGCCGAATTTCTGGCCGTGGCGCTCACGGCCCATGGCAGCCGCGATCGACGCGAGTACAAAGACGCTAATTGCCGTCAAGGCCATAGCGGTTGCATAGCTGGTCTTCTGCGCATAGACAGCCTCGATGTAGACCACCGAGCTGGCGATGATGCCGGCACTCTGATAGGCAAACCCGGGCAGCAGGGCGCGGACCGAGTCGGGCGAGAGCTCGGAGAGATGCGCGGGAATAACGCCCCACGCGCCCTGCACCATGAATTGCATCAGGAACGCGCCTGTGACGAGAAGAATCGTATTGGGGGCGTAGGCCCAGAGGGGAATGACGAAGGAGCCCAGGGCGAAGGCCAGGATGATGGCTTTGCGGCGGCCCCATTTGTCCGAGAGATGGCCCAGGACGATGCCGCCGAGGATGGCTCCAATTCCGGAGATCGCAGTGATCACCGCGCGCTGGGATGGGCCAAAATGCCATTCGCGCTGGAGGAAGGTTGGATACATATCCTGCGTGCCATGGGAGGCGAAAAGCATCGTGGTCATGAACAGCAGCAGGTAGAGAAAGAGCTTCCAATGGGAGACGATCTCGCGGAACTGCTCCCGCCAGGGCTGTCTTGATTTGATTTCCTTCTGCCACACGGCCGACTCTTTGACAAAAAACCTGATGTACAGCACCAGGCAAATGGCAGGCAGGCTTCCGAGATAAAAGAGCGGACGCCAGCCCAGGGGACCGATGAGGAAGGAATAAGCGATTGCGGCCAGAACATTGCCTGCGGCATAGCCCTCCTGCAGCAGTCCGGAGAGAATGCCGCGCTTGCTGCGCGGGGCGCCTTCCATGGCGAGCGAGGACGCGACGCCCCAGCATCCCCCCATGACGATGCCGAACAACGCGCGCACGATCAGAAGAACCGTATAGCTGGGAGCAAGCCCGGTGAGGATGTCGGAGATTGCGAACACCCCGATGTTGATCATCAGGGGAATGCGGCGTCCGTAACGGTCGGCCATGATTCCGAAGAGGAATCCGCCCACGGGGCGAAAGGCCATCGTCATGGTGATGATGAGAGCGATCTGCGGGTCGGTCTTGTGGAACTCCTGCCCCATGGCGGTGAGGCAGAAGGTCACACGAAAGAAATCGAAAGCGTCCAGCAACCAGGCGGAGAAGCCGGCGATCACGGCGGGGGGATGGCTTGTATTTGCCTCCGCAGCCGAGTTCGACGGCCCTTGCACCTGCCTGGGATCAGTTGCGGACATGGCCCTGCACCTCGATGAGTTGCAATATCAAACGCTATCAGACGGGCAGGCCGGGTTGGAAACGAACGGGCTTCCAATCGGGCGATCCCCAAGCCTGAGCATCGGAGCACGCCGCAGGCCACCCGCAGGTGAAGTTTGCCATCAAAGATGCTGGGCCAGATGCGCTATTGCAAGCCTTCGCCAATCGACGCGGATCGCAAAGACAACTCAAGGCGATTCGACTTATCCACGATCCATCACCGGCTCTGATCTGTTATTAAAGCGGCTCAAACGAGAGATTATGCCGCGGCAGGATAGGAGCTGCTCTTCGTGTGTGCGATTTCTTAGCTGTCAGTTGATAAGAGCGAAGTGCCAGACGTCACAAGGGAGTGACATAAGCGCCTGAGATATCAGGCGATTGTGCGGTGAGGTATTGTTCCGGTGCCTGCCGCGTTATGTGCAGCGGGTTTTCTCCGGGGTTGCAGGCGTTGTGAGTAACCGCGCAATGGACAAGGAGAACTCCATGCACTTCCCCCGTTTCAAGGCCAGGACATCCTCCGCAAAATTCAACTTCATCATTGCGCTTCGGGCGCTGTTTTTGATGGCGGCTGTAACCATATTCATGAACGCCGCCGTGTACGCGCAATATCGCGCGTCCATTCAAGGCACGGTGACAGACACCCAGGGCGGCGTGATTCCCGGAGCGAAGCTCACTCTTACCAATCTGCAAACCAATGAGATTCAGGAAAGGAGCAGCAACGAAGTTGGTGTTTACAACTTCAATGCGCTTCCATCCAGCACTTTTAAACTCGTAGCCGAAAAGGACGGGTTCCAAACCAAGGTCCTCGATAATCTGCATATCATTCCCGAACAGGCGAATGCGATCGATGTCAAACTCGACATCGGCCAGGTGGCGCAGACGGTGACGGTGGACGCATCGCAGGCGCCGCTGCTCGATACGGATACGGCGACCATCGGCGGAACCATCTCAGAGAATCAGATCCAGCACATGCCGTCATTCGGGCGCGATGTATTCCAGTTAACGCAGCTGGCGCCGGGGACGACAGGCGACGCATCGCAGGCCGGCGGCGGCGGCACATTCAGTCTGCCCGGCACGCAAGGCCCCGGCGGTCCCGGCGCCAACACGGGCATCTTCGCAACCGAAAACGGACCGCAGACGCTGGCCAACGGCGGGCAGTATGAAAACAACAGCATATCGATCGATGGAATCAGCACCGCCAGCGTGGTATGGGGCGGAACATCGGTGATCACGCCTTCGGAGGAATCGGTCGATAACGTGCGGGTGGTATCGAACGGATATGACGCGGAGAACGGGCGCTTCAGCGGCGCGCAGATCCAGGTCACATCGAAAAGCGGTACGAACCAGGTGCATGGAAGCGCGTTCTTTCAGGCGTACCGGCCGGGACTGAACGCCTATCAGCGGTACAACGGACCCGGCTCACTGAAACCAGGCACACCCGATGCGCGCGGATTGCTGCGAGACTCGCAGCAGTTCAATCAGATCGGAGGCAGCCTGGGAGGGCCGCTCTGGAAGAACAAGCTGTTTGCGTTCTTCTCCTATGAGACGGAGCGAAACAACTCTACGGTCAGCGCGACAGGCTGGTACGATACCCCTGCTTTTGATGGGCTGGCGCCTTCGGGCAGCATTGCTTCGCAGTTTCTGACCTTTCCCGGAGCGGGCGTGAGTGCCAGCAGCATCATCGACCAGACGTGCGGGAATATCGGTCTGACGGAAGGAGTCAATTGCGTCACGATTCCGGGACAGGGGTTGAATATCGGATCCCCGTTGACGGGGCCGCTCGGATCGCATGACCTGGGCTGGATAAGTCCGACGTCTCCTGGCGTCGGAGGCGGGCTGAACAGTTCCGTCGCTGATATTGCGGACTATACGACGGCCAATCCGACCAACGTGGTGAACGAGCAGTACAACGGCCGGATGGATGCGAATGTTACCGGCAAGGATCACATCAGCTTCGCTATCTACTGGGTTCCCGTGGATCAGACTTCGTACGTGGGCCCGACGCGCAAATACAACCTGTGGCATCATTCGGCGATCAACGATGCTTTTTCGGGCATCTGGAATCACACCTTCTCGCCGAACTTCCTGAATGAATTACGGGCCAATGCGGCCGGATGGCGGTGGAACGAAGTGGAGTCCAATCCGCAGGAGCCTTTCGGCTTGCCCAATGATTCGGTCGGGCAAATTGGCAGCATCACGGTCCAGAATTTTGGGGCGCCGGGACCCAGCGTGTTCAATCAATGGACCTATTCGTATCGCGATATTGCGACCAAGATCATGGGCAACCACACGATCAAGTTTGGCGGCGAAGTGACGCCTCTCTATTATCTGAACGAGGCCCCGTACAACGCGCGGCCAAACTTCAACTTCTTCAACGTTTGGGATTTTCTGAACGATGCTCCCCGGTCCGAGTCAGGAACATTCGATCCCGCGACCGGCATCCCTACGGATGCACGGCAGGACAACCGCGAGACTCTGTGGGGCGTATTTTTGCAGGACGACTGGAAGGTGAAACCCTCTCTCACGTTGAACGTCGGCTTGCGCTACAACTACTTCGGGGCGCTTACGTCGAAGCAAAACAATCTGTATAAGGTGCGGTTTGGCTCCGGGGCGGATATGTTGACCGGGATGACCGTGCTCAAGGGCGGCGACTTGTGGAATCCGCAGAAGCTCAATTTCGGGCCCCAGTTCGGTTTTGCCTGGACTCCTGGTTTTTATCATCAGAAGATAGTGATTCGCGGCGGCTTTGGCCTGAATTACAACCAGAACGAAATCGCCATCACCGGCAACGTGAATGGGAACCCCGGACTTACAGTGTCGCCGAACTTCTCGATGAGTCTCCCCACCTCCCCGAATCCGGGAATCATCTACGCGATTCCGAGCGATCCGCATTCGCTGTTCGGCTATCCGCCCAATCCGAATACCATCGTGAGTTTCGGCTCCAATGGCCTGCCTACCAGCAGCCAGGTTGGAGTGACGGCCTTCCCGACCGACATGCCGACGATGTACTCCGAGCACTGGTCGCTGGACACGCAGACCGACTTGGGCGCGAACTTCATATTGTCGGTCGGGTACCAGGGCAGTGTTTCGCGGCACATCTATTTCCACTATGACGGCAACGCAGTGGCTTCGGTACAGAACATTCCTCTCAATCCCCAGGTGAATGGCGTCAACTATTTCGACAACAACGGCTACGGCAACTACAACGCGATGCTTGCCGGATTGAAACATCAATTCTCACACCAGTTCATGCTTGACGCGCAGCTCACGTGGGCGAAAAGCATGGATACGAGTTCGGCTCCCTACAGCGAGCAGTTCTACCCCTATGATCCGAGGCTGTCGTATGGCCGTTCCGACTACAACATCACCACCCAGGGGAAGATCTTCGGGATGTGGCAGCCGGTGTTCTTCCACGGTGACCACGCGTGGGTGGAGAGGCTTGTCGGCGGATGGTCGCTGAGCGGGATCCTGAACCTGCACACGGGATTTCCCTGGAGTCCGGTCTATGTCAGCCCCGTGGGTAGCCTGTATTGCTCAACTTGCGGGTACACACAACTACTGCCGGCTGCTTATAAGGGTGGGGCCGGGCACGATACGAGTAACGACGCATACAAATCCGGACCCGGCGTGGGAAATGGAGTCAACGCGAACTTCCCCAACGGCGGGCTGGCTTACTTCACTCCGCCCGTGTTGACGGCAGGTCCGGCGTTTCCTGCGACCGGGGGAACACCTCCGCCGGCGCCGGGAGTGGGACGGAATTCATTGATCGGACCGGGATATCGCGACGTCGATGCAACGGTAAGCAAGAGCTTCGGGTTGGGCAGAATTAAAGGAATGGGCGAGGGAGCGGCCATCGAGGTTCGAGCCGATGCCTTCAATGTCTTCAACAACCTGAACTTCAAGCCCGGCGGGGCGTCCAACGGCGGCGGCATCTCCGACAATATTCAATCCAGCAACTTCGGGCAGGATGGAACTGCCCTTGGATCGCGAACCGTGACTTTGCAGGCGCGGTTCCATTTCTAGACTGCGTTGGTGGCAAGTGATCGATTGAATCTTTGATGGATTCGAGCGGCAGGTTTCGTGAGAAATCTGCTGCTCATTTGCTATGCAGGTCGTTACTCTTCGATTCCAATCAACAAAGTGAAAGGAAACTGTCGATGAACCGTAGGACGTTGCGGTCTGTATGGCTCTTTGCCGTCGTGGTGAGCATTGGAACCTTTTTGCCGGCGCAGGAAACGATTCAAATTGATGCCCGGGGAGAGGCGACGCCCTTTCCGCATTTCTGGGAGCAGATGTTTGGTTCGGGAAGGGCGATCCTGTCGCTGCGCGAGAGCTATCGGGAAGATATGCGCGCGGTCAAGAAGGTTGCCGATTTCCGCTATGTGCGTTTTCACGCCATATTTCATGATGAAGTGGGTGTCTACAACGAAGACGCGCACGGCAATCCTGTTTACAACTTCTCTTATGTCGACCAGATCTACGATGGGCTGCTGAAAAATGGCGTGCGCCCGTTTGTGGAGATCAGCTTCATGCCCAGGAAGCTGGCGTTTAACCCCGACGCGCTGCACCCGTTCTGGTACAAGCAAAATGTTTCGCCGCCGAAAAGCATGGAGCGCTGGGACGATCTGATCAAGCACTTCGCACAGCACCTCGTCGATCGTTATGGCATCGACGAAGTTGCGCAGTGGTATTTCGAAGTGTGGAACGAACCGAACATCGATTTCTGGAACGGCGTGCCGCAACAGCGGTCGTACTTTGAGCTCTACGCGCACACGGCGCGGGACCTGAAGGAAGTGAATTCGAAATTGCGCGTGGGCGGGCCGTCGACGGCAGCGGCGCACTGGATCCCCGAATTCCTGAAATACACGGCGGAGAATCACGTCCCGGTTGATTTTGTTTCGACCCATGCGTACGCGGATGACACGGTGGAGGATCTCTTTGGCACCAATGAAGATATTCCGATGGATGAGCGCGTCTGCCGAGCGGTGGCAAAGGTGCGAGGGGAGATCAAGGCGTCGGCGTTGCCCGGTCTTCCACTCTTCTGGACGGAGTGGAACGTGCAGGGCATGCGCGAATCGCGGGACACGATCTTCGTGGGGCCGGCCCTGGCGAATACTGTGCGCCAATGCGATGGGCTGTCGGAGATGATGTCGTTCTGGACCTTCTCCGATGTGTTTGAGGAGGGTGGTCCGAGTCCGAAGCCTTTCGAAGGGCAATTCGGACTGCGCGCGAAAGGCGGCATCAACAAGCCCAGTTACTACGCGTGGGGACTGTTGCATGAGTTGGGCGACAAGCGGATCAGCAACGATGCGAAAGATGCGATCATCACGCGAACAGCCGACGGCGCGTTAGCCATCGCGGTATGGAACCTGGTTGATCCGGATAAGGAAGGGGCTGCCCGCATCGTCACGCTCAATTTTTCGCATGTTGCTCCCAGTGCCCGGGTCACCGTCGAGCGCGTGGACGAGCAGCATGGCAATGTTCTCAAGCAGTACGCGGCCATGGGAAAGCCGCTCGATCCGACGCAGGCGCAGGTGGAGCAGCTCAATCGCGAAACCGCTCTGCCCGCGCCGGAGGAAATGAAGCTGCAGGGAGGGAAGCTGGAGTTGACCCTGACGCCGAATACACTGGCGCTGGTGAAAGTCAGCGAACGCTGATCGGCTGTTTAGGCGGCGCCGCCGGCTTTCTGGGGGATTGAGGCGAAATCTTTCATCATGGCCTTGAGGTCGGCCATGTTGGTGGGCGCCTCGTGCAGCAGCAGCTCAGCGGATTGCACGATCGGGTTGGCGTGGAACCATTCCTGGGCCGCGTCTTCGCAAATACAGTTGAGAACGGCGAGCAGTGACATTCCCTGGTGATGAGCCATCCACTCCCGCACCAGTTCTCCATTTTGCGACGAGGTGCTATAGTCGGCGGCCTCATAGTAGCCATAGGCACCTACCCAGCCTACCGAAGACATGTAGCGGAGGTTGCTGACGGCTTCGATGGAATCGACGCCAAGCGCAAGAAATGTGGAGTAGGGCGAGATGACGGGCCCCGCAGTGGCATCGTAGAAGAGCGCGAGTTGCGGAATGCCCCAGGCGTGATAGTGGTAGTCGCCTGACTCGTTGATGCGAGCCGAGCCGGACTCCGAGATGCCCCACGGAATGCCGAGGGAACGCGCGAACGTGCGCTGAACGTAGACGCAGGCGCTGAGGGTATTGGCGAGCAGCGTGTGCGGATAACTGCGCATCCACAGGGCAGGCATCAGGTACTCAAACATCGTACCCGTCCACGAAATGATGGCATGTGTGCCGTAGACATAGGCGTAATCGCGGGCCAGTTTGAACCAGCTCTGCTGCGGCAGCTCTCCGCGGGCGATGGCAAAAAACGTAGCGATGCGTGCTTCCGAAGCCAGCATGTCATAGCATGATTCGTGGACTTTCTGGCCGCGCACATCGTAACCAATCGACAGGATCTTCCGGGTTGGATTGACGAGGAAAGCGAATTCCGTTTCGTTGGCGAGCTGTTCCGAGACTTGGGCTACGTTGCGAAGGCCGGTTGCGCATTCACGAAGGTTGAGCGCGGCCGCAGGCAGCAAGGCGCAGAGCCTGGCAGCGAGTGGGGGTGAGGACGAATTCGGCTTCGCCGCTTGCGCCGCATGGACGAGTTTCTTCTCCAGTTCCTCGGCGAACAGGGCCGCCGCCTCGACGGTCAGAGTCTCGGAATGCGGGGTGATCGCCAGTTCAGGAACATCGCGCAGCGGCTTGTAATCGGGAAGCAGCCAGGGCAGGAAGTCGCGTATCAATGCGAGAAGAGAATTGATGCGGTTGCGCGTTTCCGCGAACCACCACATATCGGCAGGCTGGCTGCCGGAAAATATCTTTCCCGACTCGGAGGCGGCGGAAAAAACGGCGGAAGCGTTCGCAAGCCACGCGATCCAGTCGGCGATGGTGGCGGAGTGTCCCGGTGGCGAGATCTTCGACAGCGATGAAGAGAGCTTGCCCTGGGACTGCATCATCTCCCAATGCAAGCGCAGTCCGGTAAAGAGCTGTCGGGAGAGGAGCGGCTTCTCGAGGAACGCGAGCCCACCAGCATGAAGCGTATAGAGAGAGGCAACCAAGTTCCCGCTATCGACTGTGGAGACAAACGGGTTGATTTCCAGCGGCGCGCAGGTGTGGGTGTCGTACCAGTTGTAGAGATGGCCGCGGAACTTCTCCAGCCTCTGGATGGTCGCGAGGCTCTTTTGGGTGAGATCGACGAATTCGGGTGCCGTCAGAAAGCCAAGCTCGCAGGCCGCCTGGCGGGCGTTGAGGAGCAGACCAATGTTGGTGGGAGAAACGCGCGCGGCTTCAACATGGTCGCGTTCGACGACATTGTCGGGGATGAGGTAGTTGTGGCGCTCGACTCCGAATTCGCAAAAGTAGCGCCAAATGCGCAGTCCATGGCTATGCAGAAACGCCTTGTCGTTCGAGCTGATTCGCTTATGCTCTTCGCGCGGGGGCCGGCTGAGCCAGGTGGTGATGATGGTGGTGAGGCACCACAGAACGAGGATGGGAGCGGCAATGAAAATCGTCGTAGGGCGCGGAGCAAAGGCGTAGATCAAAATGGCGAGTCCGCAGGAGATAAACGGCATCATGGCCAGATAGCGATCGACAGGGGTCGTTCTCCTGGTTTGCGATTCGGCTTCGGCAGCGGTCTCCCACTCCAGCAGGCGTTTGCCGGTGATGAAGCGCCGGATCATCGCGCGCACGATGGCGTCGATGGCGAGGAGTGTCTGGTGGAGAAGAAAGAAGAGATTGAGGAGAGCGACAAGGGCGGACTGGCCCGAACCGGCAAGCGCCTGCTGCGCGCTTCCTTCGCGTCGGCTGAGCAGGGCGCGGCCTACGCCGAATACCAGTTGAATCATCGTCGGGAAGAAGAAGAGAAGCAGGGGGATGACTGTCCAATACACTGGCCCGCCGGGCAAATAAAACCATCCGGCCACGAAAAGAATGAAGGTGAACGGCTCGACGAGCGAGCGGCGGAGGTTATCGAAGATCTTCCATCGCGAGACGGTGGAAATGGGGCTGGCGACGAGGCGGCCCGATTCGTCGGGAACGCGCGAAAACATCCACTGCGCAATCTGCCAGTCGCCACGAACCCAGCGGTGTTTGCGGCGGGTGAAGGCGCTGTAGTGGGTGGGATAATCGTCGATGAGCTCGATATCGGTGACCAGTCCGGCGCGGCCATATGCCCCTTCAATGAGGTCGTGACTGAGCAGCGAGTTGCGCGGGAAGCGGTGATTGAGCACGGCATGGAGCGCGGCAACCTCGTAGATACCTTTGCCGGTGAAGATGCCCTCGCCATACAGGTCCTGGTATGCGTCAGAGACCGCGCGGCTATAAATATCGAATCCGGTTTGTCCAGAAAAGATGGCCGCCAGGCGCGAACGCGAGGTCGAGCCTACGCTGACGCCGATGCGCGGCTGCAGAATGCCGTATCCCTCAACGACGATGCGCAGCCTGGGATCGATGATGGCCTGGTTGAGCGGGTGAGCGATGGCTCCCACCATCTGCGCTGCCGAGCCGCGGGGAAGCTGCGTATCGGAGTCGAGCGTGAGGATGTAACGAATCTGCGGAAGGACATCGATGCGTCCGGCCTTGATCGGGAAGGCATCGTACTCGCCGATCAGGAGTTCGTTGAGATCGAGGAGTTTGCCGCGTTTACGCTCCCAGCCCATCCACACGCCCTGGCGGACGTTGAAGACGCGGTGACGGTGAAGGAAAATAAATCCTCCGCCACCGTGAGATGCATAGCGGGCATTGAGTTCATCGATGAGGCGGCTGGCGAGGTCGACGAGCGGATTGGAGTCATCCACGTGCGGCTTGCTTACCGAATCGGGCAGATCGGTGAGCAGGACAAAATGCAGATTCGGGTCGCGGTTGGCGAGAAAGCGCACTTCGAGATCGGTGACCAGAGCGCGCACCTGCTTTTCGTTGAGCAGCAGGGTGGGCACGGCCACCAGAGTGCTGCACTCGGCGGGGATGCCCCTTGCGTAGTCGAGCTTGGGCAACGGCGCCGGATCGTAAATCGAGGTGATCAGGTTGTTGACGAGGTCAACGGCGCACTGCATGGTCGGCAGCAGCATGAGCAGAAACGTGATTGCCAGCCGTCCGAAGACAGGGTAGTTGGGCAGGAGGGGGAAGAGCGCCGCGGCGATGAAGAAGATGGTGATGAGTTCGATGCCGGTAATGTAAAAATCATCGGCATTGGCGCGAATCGAGGCGCGCATGCGGTCGGCGATGGGGGGGTGAAAGTTGACCCGGGAAGCAAGCTGCGGGAATCCCTTGTCGATAAGGTAGTAGCCAACGTGGCTGACGCGGCGAAGGATGCGCGGATCGTTGAACGTGAGATGCGAGCCTTCGCGGGCCAGATCAAGGGCGTACTCCGCAACCTTGACTTCGGTGCAGTCGGAGTGGCGAGCAAGGTAAGCGACCTTGTTCCGATAGGCCTCGCGGGTCTCGAAATCCATCGACGTGTACGTGCCGGCCGGATCCTGATTGAGCGCGGTGTCGATCACAATGAGGGGCTCGATGATCGCCGCCCAATCGGTGTTGGCGACGGTTCGGAGACTCGTGAACAAGGCAGGAAGCTGCGACGGGCCGGATGCGTCCTGATCGTGCAATGCCGTTTGCGATACAGTGAGCATGGCTTCAAGAAGGCTGAAGCGCAGGAAAGCGGGGAGGTTCCACAACTCGAAGACGGTAAGTGGATCGTGCGCCTGCAGATCCCGGATAAAGGCCGTCAACGAGGGTTCGGACAAATCTCCCCGGACAGTGCGCAGATATAAAGCGGAAATACTGACAACCCGGGGTTCGTCCTGACGGTTGGGCAGGATCACGCGCGGCATCTTTTCCAAATCCCGGGGCTTGACGGTGACCGCCGTGATGCAGGAACGCAGAAGGCGAGGATTTGCGCGCATGTCGAGCAGCGCGATCATGGTTTCGTCGGGGTTCGCGGGGGCCGGCGCGAGGGAAGCCAGGTCGGATTCCAGTTTGAGTAGTTCACTGCGCCGAGCCAGAACTCGCTGCTCGAAAGCAGTCGAATTTGCAGGACGGAATGCCACCTCCCACGACGAGGCCTTTCGTGCTGCGACGGCGAGTTCTTCGGAGAAGTCGCCACGCGGCGAATTCTGCGGGTCAAGGATTGTGGCAGTGTCGGTCATTCAGCCTCAACGGTAGCTTGCGGCCTGCATCTCAAACATGGCGGCGTAGCGGCCGCCGAGCGCCATCAGCTGTGTGTGGTTGCCCTCTTCCACCAGGCGGCCGCCCTCCAGTACTACGATGCGGTCGGCCATGCGAACGGTAGAGAAACGGTGCGAGATAAGCAGCGCCATCTTGCCTTCGGTGAGTTCGGCGAAACGCTCGAACACCTGCAATTCACTGCGAGCATCGAGGGCGGCCGTGGGCTCATCGAGAATGAGGAGCTGCGCGTCGCGAAGATAGGCACGCGCCAATGCGAGCTTCTGCCATTCGCCGCCGGAGAGATCCACGCCGCCTTCGAAGCGGCGGCCGAGCATCTGGTCGTAGCCACCCTGCAGTTTGGCAATTACGGCGGCGGCCATGCTCTTCTCGGCCGCGTACTCGATTTCCTCCGGTGCGTGGGGAACCTCAATGCGGCCCACGGCGATATTTTCGCGCGCCGTCATCTCGTAACGCATGAAGTCCTGGAAGATGACACCGATCTCCGCATGCAGGTCGGCGAGGTCGTACTCGCGCAGATCGACCCCATCGAGCAGGATCTCGCCTTCGGTGGGATCGTAGAGCCGGGTGATGAGCTTGACGACGGTGGTCTTGCCCTGCCCGTTTTCGCCGATGAGCGCGATGCGCTGGCCGGGACTGAGCGTGAAGTTAAAGTCGCTGAGGACGCGGCGGGTGGTGCCGGGATAGGCGAAGGAGACGTTGCGGAACTCAAATCCGCGCGTAATCGGCTTGGGGGCGGGCAATCCGTTGACCTTGGACTCGACGCGGGGCTTCATTTCGAAGAAGGCGAGCAGGTCGGTGAGGAAGAGGGCCTGGTCGGCCACACCGGATGCGGTGGAGAAGGCCTGTTGGATGTTGGCCATGGCCTGCATGATGGCGGTGGTGATCAGGGTCAGGTCGCCGACCGTGTACTGGCCCTTAACGGTGCGCCAGATGCTGAAGCCATAGGCTCCGTAGTAGCCGAGTTGCCCAACGATGGCCAGCACGCCGCCCCAGAGAAGGCGGCGGCGGTTAAGGGCAACGTTCTGTTCATAGATGGTTTGCGAGAGCGCGGAGAAGCGATTGGTGAGGTACTCGCTCAGGTTGAAGAGCTTGAGTTCCTTGGCCGCTTCCTTGCTGCCGCCGACCTGGCGCAGGTAATCCATTTGCCGCCGCAGGGGGGTCTGGCGGAAGTTCTTGGCATAGGTGAGAAATGCGAAATGACTCTCGCCCAGGAATGCGGGGATGATGCCGATGACCAGCAGGAGAAGAAGGAACGGAGAATATTTGAGGAGCACGGCGGAAAACGCAATGGCCCCGACCGTTTGCTGGATCAGCCTGCCCATCTGCTGGATCATGGCGAGGCGGTCCGTGGCTTGAACGCGGGCGCGCTCAAGCCGATCGTAGAAAACCGGATCCTCGTAGACGGTGACATCGAGAGCCGCGGCTTTACGCATAACCTCGACGCTCACATGGTGGGTGTAGCGGTCGGCGAGCAGGTTGTCGAAGTAGTCAACCGAGCGCGAGAGAATGCCGGTAATGACCGCCAGGGCCATCTCCGCTGCCACGAGCCACCAGAAGTGCTGGGGCAGCGGCTGATGCATGCGGATGCGGTTGACTCCGTCGATGATGAAGCGGCCGATGATGCCGATCCCGACGGGAAGAAACGCGACAATGATGCGGATGGCGATGTTCCAAAAGACGACCGCGGGGCCCGACTCCCAGACAAAGTGAAGAACCGGGGGCACATTCCTGAGGGCGCGCAGACGATCGCCCCAGGCACTCGCAGGTTGTCGCGGAGCCTCGGGCGGTGTTTCGCTGGTTGTGCCGGTAACTTCCGGATCATCGATCGCGGAGGACATTGACTTCCTTTTTCTGTTAAGTACCGCAGCGAAGGGGATAACCGGGAAAGAAGCCCATTCTTGTAGCCGAACTCAAGGGACTCGTTGCTCCTGCCGGCGTCGTATCTACTTATCTACGATGCGTTTTCGAATCTCATTGTTGTTCGGACATCGGGGAAGGGACCCTGGACAGGGCGAACTTTCGGACTGAACCGAAAGACACCCAACCGGCGGCGAAGCGGGCCGCGCCGCGTTTTCCTCAATATTTTACAAGCTGCTGGGGGCTTCGTACGGCTTAAAACCGGCGTTCTCCATCCCGCGCTGGGCTTCCGGGTTCTTCATAAACGTGTCCCAGACGAAACTCGATCGCGCGTTTTCTGCCATGAGCATGGTAATGCCCGTGTCGATTCCAATGACGTCGGTGTCAAACCAGTCGGTTACGGGATTAAAGGCATCCACGAAGCCGTAGCGGCACCAGGCCTGGGGATAGTGGTCATGAATGGTTTGCAGGACGCGCATGGTGGCGGCGGGCAGAAATGGCAACGAGCCGCCCGCAGCGGCAGGCACGACGGTTCCGTCGATGGGTCCCATGGCCGGTGGGCCGCCCCATACGACGTAGCCTTTGGCGGAATCGGACGCGGTGATGCCCCAGAGAGCATTGCTGTAGCTGGGAAACTGTTCGTTCAATTCGAGACAAAAGCGGCGATGCACGTCGGTGGCGATCGTTGAGTTGTGGAAGTAGTCGGTGTAACGGTCCTTCTTGCCGCGAAAGTCGAACCACGCCTGCGAATACTGATGCACAAACAGCGGCGCGAACGAGCCTACGTAGCGCAGCCCATCGTACTCGAAGATCTGGCGTTTCCACGCATTCCAGGTGTCGGGCACGAGCGGATGGGAGGCAGATCCCATGCCGAGAAGGTACATCATCATCAACTCGCTGTAATCGTCCCAGCGGGAGTGGATGAATCCCATCTCGGGGGTCCAGCCGTGCGACAGCAGCGTGGTGTCTTCAGAGAGCCACGTCCAGTCGACCCGGTCGAATATGGCGTGGGCGAGGTCGCCGATCGCCTTGTCCTTGAAATACTGCTTGCAGGTGAGGGCTCCGCAAAGGAGCATAGCGGTGTCGACAGAAGAGACTTCGGAGTCCCAAACGCGTTCGCCGGTGTTGATATTGGCGAAGTGATAGAAGAAGCCGCGATGCGTTGGGAGCTTGTGCCATAGAAAGGACAGAGACTTCAGGACGCGGGTGCGGGCGTCCTCGTAACTCACGAAGCCGCGCATGAGGCCGATGCAAATGGCGGTGAGGCCGAATCCGCTGGAGGCGATACTGGCCGCCAGGCTGGTATCGTTGGTTCTGACGTTGCAACGGTCCTTGATCAGGCCGGTCTCAGGATTGCCCTGCTCCCAGAAAAAAAGGAAGTTGGCGTGTTCAAGGTCGTTCAGAAACTGGTCGTCCTCGGCGGAGAGCGACGACGGAGCGGGCGGAGGGGCCGGGGACTGATGCTGCGTTGCGGGAGGTTGCTGGTAGGCAAAGAGGTGGTCGCGCGAGACGGAAAGTCCCAAAGACAGACCTGCCATTTGCCCCATGAGTTTGCGGCGCGAGAGGTTTCTTCCGCGGACTGTGTCGCCGCGAGCAAATTCCCCAGTCAGCTTGTCAAAAGGTTGCAACCTATTTTTCCTCGTCGCGGAGCTTTGCGTTCGCTGAATGATTCTGGCTGCCTTTCATTTTAGATGCAACCTCTCGCGGTCGCGAAGGGCTGACGACGGACAGCGAATTGGTCGGTAAATGCGTCAAAATAAGCTGGGCGCGCGAATGGAAACGCAATGAAGTGGAGAAAGTGGGTAGTCTGGGCCGGCGTCACCGCGGTGGCAGTTGCCGTGATCATTGTGCTGGTTGTGCGCAGTCATCGTTGGCGGCCGAGGGCCATCACGATCGAGGGCGCTGTCATCCGCCGCGACAAGGATCCGCAGAACCAACTACCCATCGCCAACGTAGCGGTGACGGCGACCGACGGCCTGATGACGGTCAAAACGCAGAGCGATGCTTCAGGGTATTTCAAATTGAACTTCCGCGAGAATGTCTGGCCGGGCCAGACCGTGACCCTGAGTTTCAGAAGCCCCGACTACGAGTCGTATGACATGACGCTGCATCCGGGACTCCGCACCACGGCGCAGGAGCTGCACGTGGCTGAACTCACCCTCAATGCGCCTGATGTTGAGCCGCGCACGAATAAGAAAGAGTCGGTGGTTTCGAACATCCGCATCCGGTATACGGTCAATTCCCAGGGAAACGTGAACATTGGTAGCGCGGTGAAGACGTTCGACGTAGTGAACAAGAGCAATGTTCCATGCAACCGGCAGGCGCCATGCTCGCCGGACGGAAACTGGAAAGCGGCCACCGGGTCGGTGACGATGGATGCCGGACCCGATCATGAGTATCGCGATGTGCGTGCTTCCTGCATTGCCGGGCCGTGTCCGTTCACCCGCATCGATTCGAGCGGCTTCAGCCAGGGTGGGAGGGTGATTACAGCCATGGCGCTGGACTGGTCCGATACCGCGACCTTTCTGCTGGAGGCAGAGGTGTTTCGCACTGTAATCGATTCGAACGTGCGTGAGTCGTATCCTGTAATTTTCGGGCAGACCCTGAACTTTACTCTGCCGCCCACCGAAGAAGGCGTCAGCATTCTCGCCGAGCTGGATGGCACTCCCATGGTGTTTCCGCTGGGGCCCGATCTTTACCTGAGCTGGGCCACGTGCACCGCGAGAACCAACCAGGAAGGAGAAAAGTCGACAGTATACCGGTGCGAGTTGAAGCCCGGGTATCGCTTTTAGGAATCGGTCGTGAAGGAAAACGCAGCGAAGCGCGCCGACAGAGGCTGAGGGCGGATCATATTTTTTGATCGCCTCCTGTCTTCAGCGTAGTGTATTTTTTCTCCCATGAACATAAGGCACCGGAGTCTGCGCGCGGGCGCTTGTCCTCCGGAGTACAAATTTAGAATGGATTCGGAACTCTGCCGCCCGACAGTCGCTTGGATGCTTCGCGGGAATTTCGACCAGCACATTATCGGTATAGAGAGCAGCAGCCTGAGGGACCACAGCGGCGATCTGAGGTCGAATGAAGCGCGGTCCCAAAACAAATCGAGAGTAGCTTAGACAAGAAATGCAAAAGACGCGGGATGGGCCTTTGGCCGATCGTTTGCCGTCGTCCTACACTGAAAAACGCTGAAAAGACTTTGTGCCGGTCGTTCGCTCGAAGGCAAGCGCCGATTTCAGCGTGAAAGGCACAAAGGAGGCGGCCATGGCCGACATCACCGCGGATATTCCTCGCGCAAAGCTGAAGGAACTTGTCGAGAAGAATGGCGAAAGCCTGCTCACGGATCCGGACCGCTGCGAGGGATTATTGAAGGACTACTGCGGTGCATACCGCCGCGAGATTTCAGCGCTGGTGGGAGCTTTGGAAGAGAGGATTCCGCTGGAGTTGAAATCCTCGTGGCAGACGGCGATGACTCCGGAGGCGATGCGCGCACGCCTGGTGCATCGGCTTGAAGAGAACCGGGGGCTGGCGTCTGAAGTGGCAGGATGGGCCGTCGATGCCTGGTCGTATGCACTCGGTGTCGGTCTGGCGCGGCGTTCAGATCGCGTGGAGGAAGCCGCCGTGGGAACTCCCGCAGAGGTTGCGTCCGGAGCATTGGCGGCGGGAAGCTCATCCGCGAACATTGCTAGCCGGGCGGCCAGCGACGGGACAGGCGGCGTCGCGGCGGGAACGGGCGGCGCGACCGCGAAGGAGCTTTCCCTCGCGCGAATGAGCGCGCCAAAGAAGGCGGGGGTTGGAGCGGCGGCGGCTTTGATTTTCGGGGTAGCGGCTTTTGCGGTGATGAAGCATCATCCTGCTCCTCCGCCTCCCGTACCCGCGCCGAAGCCAACGCCGGCGACGATCGTGAACCCCGAGCCGACGGGGGAGGTCGTTCATGATCCTGCGAGCGACAGCGCAAATATCAAGGGCGCTGATAACGCAGCGGGAAAGGGCACTTCCGTCCAGCCACCGCGGTTTCTGCCCCTGGGTACCGTCGTTTCAGTTCGGCTGGATGGGCCGCTCAACTCCGATCATTTGAACGTTGGCGACTTTGTCGATGCAACCGTGAGCTCGCCGGTCACCGTGGATGGGAATGTGGTGGTGTCTTCCGGGGCAGAAGCCCGATTGAAGGTGACAGGGCTCGAGCGAGCGGTCAAGGACGGGGGAGCCGAGCATTTGCAACTGGCGCTGGTCGAAGTGGGAACCGCACAGGGACAGGTTCAGGTGACATCGAGCGCCAGACAATTCGATGGACCCACGATCCATGGGGAGCAACCCAAACGAGGAGGAATCGGAGCCGCGGCCGGAGCGGTGGGCGGCTTTGTGAAGGGCAAGCTCTTCCACCATGGAGCTGCGGGCAGCGGCGCGGTCCCGCCGAAGGGGCAACCCGTGATAGTGGCGACGGAGACTCCGATTCACTTCCGTCTGTCGGCAGGAGTCAAGCCGCCCGTCGAAACGGCGACAAACTGGTGAAGCGGCAGTTGCAAAGGAAGGGGGTCGCAGAATGGCGGTAAGACCGGGCGGGGAATACGCGGGTCGGCCATTACATATCATCTGGCTGCTGGACTGTTCCGGATCGATGGCGGAGGGGGGCAAGATCGAAGCGCTGAATAACGCGATCCGCGAAGTGGTTCCGGCGATGCGCAAGGCCGCGGAAGGGAATCCCGAGGTGCAGTTCTTTGTGCGCGCCATGCGGTTTTCGACAGGCGCCAGCTGGCACATCGGGAAGCCTACTCTGCTTGCGGAGTTCAAGTGGGTGGACCTTCAGGCAGAAGGCGAGAGCGACCTCGGACAAGCTTTCGCGCTGCTGGCCCGTGAGCTTGAACAATTGCCCTGCAACACCCGCATGCTGCCGCCCCAGGTGGTGCTTGTCTCTGATGGCAAACCTACCGACGATTGGCGTAGCGCGTTGCAGGCGTTGCTGGGAGTTCCGTGGGGAAGACGAGCGGTGCGCCAGGCCATTGCGATCGGACAGGACGCAGATTACGAGACGCTGCGCAAATTTGTCGATCATCCGGAGCGGCCGGTACTGCGCGTCGACAACGCAGAACAAATGGTCCGCTACTTCCGTTATGTTTCCACCTCCGTCACCGCCACGCCGCCGGGCAAAGATGCGCCCCCCGCACCGGAAATCGGGCCAAGGACTTATGACGATTCTGCCTGGTGATGCACCGCCCCTGTTCGAAGAGCGCATGGGGGTGAGTTGGAAAGTGGCTCATGCGTGTGTGCGAGGCAGCGCGCACGTGCGATCGGGATTGCCCAACCAGGACGCGGTGCACTGCGCCGTGATTGGCCTCGGAGGGTGGTCCCCCGCGGTGGCAGTGGCCGCGGTTTCCGACGGGCATGGGGGCGCGCGCCATTTCCGCAGCCAGGTCGGGTCGTCATTAGCGGTGAGCACGGCGGCGGAGGTCCTGCCGGGCTTCCTTTTCCAGCGGGCCGATGGGGATTTGATCGATACGGCTCGGGTGCAGGCGATGGCGAGAGGGATCGTTGACCAATGGCGGGCGGCAGTCTGTACGGATCTTGTGAATCACCCTTTGACCGAAGAGGAGTTGAACCAGGTCGAGGCCGACGACGGCCCCGCAAGCAGGAGGTCCGTCGAGACGATGCCGGTCCTCGCCTATGGAGCGACCCTCCTGGTCGCGGCGGCGACGGAGGACCTGATCCTCTACCTCCAACTCGGCGACGGGGAAATCCTCAGCGTGGGGAGCAACGGAGAAACGACCCGTCCCATGCGTGCCGACAGGCAGCTGTTGGGCAACCAGACTACGTCTCTGTGCCAGCCGGACGCGTGGCGGGAATTTCGATCCGCATGGTTCTCTGAACCGGACCTGCCGGCGCTGGTTCTGCTGTCGACGGATGGGTACGCGAATTCATTCCGCTCCGACCAGGACTTTCTGCAGATCGGCTCGGACTACCTGGTGATGATCCGGGAGCAGGGAATTGAAACTCTGGCCGAAGCGCTGCCCGAGATTCTGAAGGACGCTTCACAACAGGGAAGTGGCGACGACATCACGCTGGCAATTCTGCAGAGCGAATTGCTGCGGAGCGCTCCGCCCTCAACCACATGTCGCCCAGCTTCGGAGTCGAACTGATGATGGATGGGCTGCTGAAGCGGGGCCAGATGCTTCTGGCGCGGAATATGGAATCCGCCGTTGTCATCGAGGACATGCTGGGGGAAGGCGCGCAGGCTGAGGTGTACCGCGCCCGCATTGGCGATTCCTGGTTTGCGGTGAAGTGGTACAGGCCGGAATACCTGGGCGTGGACGCTCGCTTGTGGGACCGCCTGAAGGTTGCCATCGATGCCGGCTCGCCGACCGAACAGTTCCTTTGGCCCTTCGACTTTGTGTCGTTGCCTGGAGCCGCAGCGTACGGCGGCTATATCATGCCCGTCAAGCCTCCTGAGTACATCAGCATGGTTGACTTGTTGCGCCGCCAGTGCGAGCCGGCGTTTCGCGCGCTCACGATGGTGGGATTCAATCTGGCCAACAGCTTTCTCAAGCTCCATGCGGAGGGGCTCTGCTATCGCGACATCAACTTCGGCAATGTGTTCTTCAATCCAGAGACCGGAGATATTCGCATCGCCGACACCGACAATGTGGACGTTAATCTCAAAGTGGGCAGCATTAAAGGCACGCCGGGGTTTATGGCTCCTGAGGTGGCAAAAAATCTCGTTCAGCCCAACGCGATGTCGGATCGTTTTTCGCTGGCGGTGCTGTTGTTCTTTATCTTCATGCTCGGTCATCCGCTCAAAGGAAAGCGCGAGCTGACGTTGCCATACGATGGGAGCGATCCGGACAAATCGCGCCGCCTTTGCGAGGACGATCCGCTGTTTGTCTATCATCCCCACGACGACTCCAACCGGCCGATCCCCGGCGAGCACGATGCGCTGCTCAGTTTCTGGCCCATCTATCCGGCCTCGTTGCGAAGGCTGTTTGCGCGCGCATTTACTGAAGGTCTTCTGGATCCGGATGCGCGGGTCATGGAGAATGAGTGGCGCAAGGAAATGTGCGCCATCCGGGATGCCATCTTCTATTGCGACCGTTGCACTGCGGAGAATTTTTATGATCTGGATCGGGCTCGGCAAAAGAAGACCACGAATCCCTGCTGGGGCTGCGGAAAAGTGCTCGAGACTCCGCCCCGGATGCGCGTCGGTGGAGAACACGAACCGCTGTTTGTTGCGCTGAGCCGAGGGGCCAGGCTGTTTCCCCATCACCTGGAATTCGACCCGTACAATTTCGATCGTATCCTCGCAGAGGTCACGGAGGATCCGCCGGGATTGCGGAATCTATCCGGCAGCAGTTGGACTTGCCGAGGAGAAGACGGGTCGATCTTTGAGGTTCGAAGCGGTGAAGTCCTTCCTCTGAGTGGCGATTTTCAGATCAGCTTCGGAAGGATCGAAGCCCAGGTGCGGGTGCGATAACGGGCGCCGGAGCGTTTATTGTTATGTGTGACAGCACGTGCTTACACCTTGATAAGTAACCCACGGACCTGGATTACTCAAGACACCCCAATTGCACCATTTTTGCGAAGTATCGTCCTCTGAATTCGCAGTTTTTCCCATCCAGACCAATAGATGGTCCCTCGAGGACATAAGCAATGGCTCACCCCCACTATGGTATGATGACTCCATTCGACTGCCCTTCTGGCAGTTCACGAGTCGGTGCTTTCTGTTGAGTGTCTTGATCCCTATCCCTGGTTGGACATCGAGTCGCATTTAGTTAATACAAAGATTCTGATGCTAAGTCAGCACGGCGAAGTCGCACCCGGACACGAAATGACTGCCTTCGCTAAAATTCAGGATTGATAATCCTCTGTCCCCAACCGGTCGCCCGGAGAGTCATCGCTCATGGACGCGGGTTCGAAAGTCGCTCGCCCGGAACCTTCGCGAGATCGAGTGCTTCTTGCAGGTATACCTATCCTGCGTGGCTTGGCTTGCGCGGCA
Source organism: uncultured Acidobacteriota bacterium (assembly GCA_963798315.1). Classification (GTDB taxonomy): domain Bacteria; phylum Acidobacteriota; class Terriglobia; order Terriglobales; family Acidobacteriaceae; genus Telmatobacter. Next base: position 432,480 of record CAWCTA010000011.1, read on the forward strand.
AGTGACACGCCCGAGAACAGCCGCTCTTCGAAGAACGAGTGTATGAATGGCTTCAGCACTTAAGAACTCTGAGCGTACTGGAAAGATTGTTCAAGCCGCGGCGCAGTTGTTCGCGCGCCAGGGCTACCATGGGACCAGTACGCGCGAGATTGCCCACCTTGCCGATATCAGCGAAAACACGCTCTTTCGCTACTTTGAGCATAAAGAAGATCTATTCTGGTCGGCGTTGGAGGCGTCATTCAGTGGGGTGCGATTGCGCAAGGATCTTCTCGACGACATCGCTGAATACGAGGCGCCGGAAGTGGTTTTGCCTCAGGTCCTCGCCCTGCTAGTGGAGACGGTCACATTCAAGCCGCAGCTGCTGTGCCTGATTGCGGTTGCGCTCATTGAACTGCGCTGGAAGGCGGAGTCGATCTGTCAGCAACATCTTTTGCCTGTCTTCGCCGCGTTCACCCGCTACCTGGCGCGGAATATCGAGACGGGCAGGATTCGAAACCTCGATCCCCGCATGGTCACGTGGGCGCTGGCCATGACCGTCATCGTCCACCCGGACCTGTCCCGGCTCATCAGCGGAACCACGCCGCCTCACCCCGATAGTCGTGATGCAGTCCGGGCGTATGCGAAATTCTGGCTCGATATCCTGACTCCGCAGGTGGTCACCCGCTCGCGGGACACCGTCGAACTTACCGAGACATCCTCGTACTGATATTTTCGTATTTTTGCGCAGCGGCACAGTTTTGGTTTATTTGCCGTTTCAAGAGGGAGAATGGAGTTACATGCAACTCAAAGGTCAAAAAGCGGTGGTTTGCGGGGCTGGCGGATTCATCGGCGGACATCTTGTCACCAGCTTGCTGGCCAACGGCACAAATGTAATTCGAGCCGTTGACATCAAGCCGCGTGAGGAGTGGTACCAGGCGTCTTCGGACGTGGAGAACCTCGTGCTCGATCTCAAGGATCGGGACAACTGTCAGCGCGTAGCCAAGGGCGCTGATGTCGTATTCCAGCTGGCCGCGGATATGGGCGGGATGGGGTTCATCGAAAATAACAAGGCCCTTTGCATGCTGAGCGTTTTGACCAACACGCATATGTTGCTGGCAGCGCGCGATGCCGGCGTGCAGCGGTTCTTCTATTCTTCTTCGGCTTGCGTGTACAACGCGGACAAACAAAGGTCTCCCGAGGTGGTTCCTCTCCAGGAAGAGGATGCATACCCGGCGATGCCCGAGGATGGGTACGGATGGGAGAAGCTCTTCAGCGAACGCATGTGCCGGCATTTTGAAGAAGACTTCGGCCTGCAGTGCCGCGTAGCCCGTTACCACAACGTGTATGGCCCGCTCGGAACATGGACTGGCGGACGCGAAAAGGCTCCCGCCGCGATTTGCCGCAAAGTCCTGGAAGCCAAGATGAATGGAACGCACGAGATCGAAATCTGGGGCGATGGCAAGCAGACGCGCAGCTTTATGTATATTGACGATTGCACGCGCGGTACGCAGGCCATTGCGGAAAGCGAAATTCACGAGCCCATCAACCTGGGATCGAGTGAATTGGTGACTATCAATCAGCTGGTCGATATGGTGGAGGAGATTGCGGGGGTGAGACTCCATCGCCGCTACAAGCTCGATGCGCCCAAGGGCGTGAACGGCCGCAACAGCGACAACACCAAGATTGTTCAGTACCTTGGCTGGGAGCCGTCTGTCCGGCTCAAGGATGGCTTGCGCAAAACCTACGAGTGGATCGCACAAGAGATGCGCTCCCTCGCGCACGCATGACCGGGCCGGGGGCGCATATAGGTATGGGCGCGGAATCGGAGATGAAGACACCAAACACATCTGGACGCGAAGGCTGCCGGATTCTCGGCGTCGATTTCTACGCGGGAGACGTGGAGGGCGCGATTGACCAGATATCCAGCGGCGGCCTGCTGGTAGTGCCGGCGGCGCCGGCCCTGAAGGATCTTGCTTGCAACGAGTCGTACCGTGAGGCCATTACCAATGCCGACGTCGCAGATGGGATGGTTTTTCCGTTGCGTTTCCGCTCCCGCCCGCTATGTTCCACGTTATTGGTCGGCGGTTAAGCTTGTCCCCCTGCTCCGCCGTTATCGCGACCAGCTACCTCCTATGCAGGCTGTCACGCCGCCTGCCGCGAGTGCAGAGGCGTAATCAATCGGTAGAGGCCATGCAACTGGATCTGGGTGTCGATCACTGGAATCGCGTTGTATGCTTCATCGCGATACCGAGCCGTTCGCACCGTGATATCTTTTTAGTGCTCCATCCGGGTCAATACAAAATCAACAGAGATGGGAATAATTGATGCGTGTTCTCGTAAGCGGAGCTGCTGGTTTTCTGGGTTCGCATCTCACCGATGCTCTTCTTGCCGACGGACATTCTGTGATCGGCGTTGATAATCTCTGCACGGGGTTCTCGGAAAACATCGCACATCTCAGGAGCGAGCCCAGGTTTGAGTTCGTTGAGCAGGATATCTGCCTCGGCTTCGATCCCGGACGGATCGATTACGTTTTCAATTTTGCTTCGCCTGCGAGCCCTCCCGACTATCTGAGGCTGGGTGTCGAAACCCTAGCAGTCGGCTCGATCGGAACTCGTAACATGCTCGAGCTGGCCAGAAAGTATGGTGCGAAATTCCTGCAAGCCTCAACCTCTGAGTGCTACGGCGACCCCCTGGAGCACCCGCAGACGGAAGAGTATTGGGGACATGTAAACCCCATCGGTCCGCGATCGGTCTACGATGAGTCCAAGCGTTTCGCCGAGGCCCTGGTGATGGCGTATCACCGCTACAACGGAGTCAATACGCGCCTGGTTCGCATATTTAACACCTATGGTCCAAGGCTGCACGGGAACGACGGCCGGGTCATCTCCAATTTCATGACCCAGGCATTGCGCGGCGAGGATCTTACCGTCTATGGAGACGGCACCCAGACGCGCAGCTTCTGCTATGTCTCGGATGAGATCGAGGGAATCATGGGCTTGTCGCGCACCGACGAGCACTTGCCCGTGAATGTCGGCAACCCATGTGAATGGACGGTCCTGGAGTGTGCCCGCGTGGTGTTGCGAGTTACCGGTTCAAAGGGCAGGATCGTTCATCGTGCCCTTCCGCAAGACGATCCCGCACAGCGTCAGCCGGACATATCGAAGGCACGTCGGCTATTCGGCTGGGAACCTAAAATTGATCTTGAGACTGGGTTGAATCTGTGCCTGGAGTATTTCAGCCGGTCCGTTGAAGCTTCGGCCTGATTCGAGCTGGCGGTGCTCGAGTTGTGCGCCAGAATATTGGCGCCGACTAATTACCTTTTATATCTTCCAACTTCCCGGCTATGCCGAGCAGACTTCGCTGGCGATTCTGCGTAACTCGGGAAGAATCTCTCCCAGTGCAGCGGGCGGGGCAGACCGCGTGCCCAGTGCGAAGTAAGCCTTGCGATACAGCGGAAAGAGCCTCTCGTAAATCGCCGCGGCGGCGGGATCGGGCGTATAGACCATAAATTCAAGGCACAACGCCGCCTGGGCTTCTTCGACTGTCGCGTAGGCGCCCGCCGCCAACATCGCAAAAATTCCCGACCCAAGACTGGTAGGCACTCCCGCCGGCACCAGCACAGGCTTACCCAGCACATTCGCATACACCTGGTTCAGAACCGGATTGTTCTGCGGGATGCCTCCGGCGTTGATCACGCGGTCGACGCGCACGCCGTGCTCCGCCATGCGCTCGAGAATGATGCGCGTATGAAAAGCCGTTCCTTCGATGGCAGCAAACAGTTCGTCCTGCGCGGTGTGGATGAGGTTCCACCCGAGTGTTACTCCACCCAGTTCCGGGTTCACCAGGACAGTTCGGTCGCCGTTATCCCAGCTCAGTCGCAGCAGCCCGGTTTGTCCGGCGCGATAGTTTTCGAGGCCTTGCGCGAGTGCGGAGACTTTGACCCCGGCCCGGCGTGCGACCGCTTCAAAGATATCGCCGGTGGCGGACAGGCCGGCTTCAATGCCGGTGAACTGCGGGTGGACGCTTCCGGGCACGATGCCGCAGACGCCGGGGATGAGGTCGGTCTCCCGGGCCATGGCGATGATGCAGGTGGAGGTCCCAACGACGTTGACGACATCGCCCTCGCGGCATCCGGCGCCGAGCGCGTCCCAATGGGCGTCGAAGGCTCCGACGGGAACGGGTATGCCGGGGCGCAGGCCCAATTCGCCGGCCCATTGCGGGGAGAGGCGACCGGCAAGGTGGTCCGAGGTCTGATATTCGCCCGCCGAGCTTGTCGCGTACTCCGTCGAAAAGGGGATCGAGCTTGGACAGGAATTCCTGCGGAGGCAGGCCGCCCCACTTAGGGTTCCACATCCACTTGTGGCCCATGGCGCAGACGCTGCGCTTCGCCTGACGCGGATCGGTGATGCCGCAGAGGGTGGCCGCGACCATGTCGCAGTGCTCGAAGGCCGAGGCGAACTGGCTCGCGCTTGTCAGGGTTGTGGCGCAGCCAGTGCAGGAGCTTGGCGAATCCCCACTCGTGGGAGTAGACGCCGCCGCACCATTCAATGGCTTCGAGGTTCTCAGCGTGGGCGAGAGCGGTGATCTGCTGGGCTTCTTCGTGGGCGCGATGGTCGCACCACAGGTAGTACTCGTTGAGGGGCTGCATGTGCGCGTCAACGGGAACCACGCTCGATCCGGTCGTGTCGAGTGCGATGGCTTCAAGCTGCTCGCCCGAAATGCCGGCCGAGGCGACCGCCTTGCGGGTGGCGGCGGCGAGGGCGCGCATGTGGTCGGCGTGCGCCTGCGTGGCGTAATCGGGATCCTCGCGCTTGCGGTGCAGCGGGTACTCCTCCACTGCGGTGCCCAGGCGGCCGCGCTGGCTGTCCACGATGGAGACGCGAACGCTCAGTGTTCCGAAGTCAACTCCTGCAACGATAGCCATGCGTGGTTCCTGCCGTTAAAGGGGCTTTGAGTAAACGTTTGCCGAAAGTTCACCGTAGTTTCTCGGTCCGCCCCCTGTCAAGAACCTACGACGTCGGAACCAGTCTCTGGGCGGGCAGAGTTACCGACCCCATCCTTCCCGAATTCTCATCGACAACAATGACGCGCACCGAGCCAGCGCCCGCCGTTGAGGGTAACGACTGGTCGAAGGGAATGCCTTCTCGGAGAACTTTCTGGTAGGTCTCCGGGCGCAGGTGAAGGCTAAGCGTGCGGCCGGTGACCTTGGCATGAAGCGCGTCGTCGCTACGCTCGATGAGAAAAATGTCGAGCTTGTCGGTCCAGAATTCGCCACTCTGCGAATCGCCCGTCTGGGCCATCTCGAGCTCCGTGGCGGCAACACTGACCTTTAAGGCTCGAGCCTGGGCCGAGCCCGAAGGAATTGCGGTGAGGGCAATATCGTTTATATCGCGCGGCTGCCAGACGGCGCGCTGGAAGCGCTCCTTGAGAGTGGCGGGATCCTTGTCGTAGAAGTAACCGGTGCGGTAGCGCAGTGCGAGGTCGTGGCGGGCGCCGAGCTTGACGGTGATCAGATGGTACTTGTCGTCTGCGGGGCTGTCGGGGGTGAAGCTGAGAAGGTAGGCGGCGCGGCCGTCTTCGGCGATGCCGTTGAGTTCCGCGGCGATGTCGCCGGCGCGGCGGAGGGCGCGGCCGCCGGTGGCTTCGGCGAGGTCGCGGAAGGCGCCCTGGATGGAGTGCGTGTCCTGGTGCATTTCGGCGGTCTCGCGGCCGGGCTTCATGACCGGCGCAGCATCGCCTAGACCCATTTGTTCCGTGTCTCGGCCTGATCCGCCGACCTGGTGCACATTCCTGTTGCGGATGTCTGCGCCAATGCCGCCCGGTTCAAGTTGCGAGGCATCGAGAGGATAAAGACTCACATGGGCCTCGTTCATGGTTTCCCTAGCGCGAATTGAAAGAGGATCGAGGAATTTCGCGGTCTTTTCGAAACGGGTCACGTTGTAGTTCCAATCAGCGAGAACGTTGTCGCTCGCGACCCATACCAGATTCTTGTGACCAGGAAAGGCAGCCAGATGGCGGGCGACTCCTACCAGTAGCAACAAGGCATCGCGTTCCGGATTGCTGCCGAGATCTTGCAGGCGAGCGTCCATGGGGTATTTCACCGCTTCGCTAGGGTAGCCGTTATTGGAAGTCGAGGTTTCAGCTACTGTGGCTTCGTTGCCGTTCACGTAGTTGAGATCCGACGCCCTGGCCACCCAGTCGATGTGCTGGCGATTGCGCTGCTCTTCGTCCTGGGCGCGGGAGAGATCCTGGGCGGTGGGCATCCATTTGCTGAGCCGGGCGACGACTTCCGCATGGTCGCCGGTGGGTTCGACGAGCACCTGGAAGCCGAAACTGCGCAGGATGTACAGGCCCACCCATTCGCCGGCGGGCAGGCCTTTGAGGAAGCGCAGCATCTCCTCGCGTGCGTACGACAGGTCGCCCCACGCGAGGTTGGAGGCATCGACGAGGAGTACGGAGGAATGGCTCTCCTGTGAGGCGGGGCGGGTTGCTGGCGCGGTTGAGGCGGCGGGACGGTTGGTGATCACCTCTTCGGCCGGAACGCTTGCGGCCTGCCCGGCCGGGGCTGCCGGCGTGGGCGCGGCCGTTTGGCTGGCCTGGACGAAATACTTGATCTCCTGCTTGCGCCCGTTGTCGTAGATCTCGAAATCGCTTTGCTTGAGATCTGTGACCGGATGCCCCTTCTTGTCGTAGGCCACCAGCCCGACATCGACCAGGCGGGTGGTCGTTCGCAGCGTGAACTCCGACCCTGGCGCGCCAGCCTGCAAGTGCGCGGGGCCATCGGGCACATCAGCACTATCGTTCATGCTGATTTCGGAGCGGGTGGGGGCGGAGGAGGTGGTGGCGTAGCCGGTTCTGCGGCAGCGATCGCGGCTGGCGCAGCTGGAGCGCTGACTCGCCGGACGCCGCCGTCGTGGAGGTGCCGGCGACGGCCTGCTCCGATGGAGCCGGGCTTTCGATTGGCGGACCCTGGAGCGGCGGCAGGCCTGCGCCTGCCCGGGTCAGCGGTCAGCACATGCGACTCGGCACGGAACACGTGGTACTGCTCAAACCGCACATCGTTGAGCATGGTTTTGAGCGGCTGCATCTGCCGCGCCATGGGTCGGTCGTAGACCGCGTCGTCTGCTGCACCATCTGGGCGGTCGTGACGGACACGCTCTTTACCGGACAGATGTAGGTCTTTCCGCCAATGTCCACGGGGCCGTATTCGACCAGGATGTCGGCTCGGGAGACGGGGTTGTCGGGCTTGAGGGTGGCCACCGCCGACAGGCGCAGGATCGTGCCGGTGGCTGGATCGACAGCCATCTCGCCGCGATAGCCCAACGATCGCCCGGAACGGAACGACATTGGCCCCGACCGTTGCGCCCGGGTTCGCGATGCAGCAGTAATTCACTTCGTAGTGCGATTTTTCTCGTGGTACTTCGTAGCTGAAGACGGCCTGAGGGCCGGCCGGCCCCTGTTCCCAATGGCTCCAGGCCAGCTTGCTCTGCGCGGCATCGAGCAGGACGATGCCGAGGATGGGGCCGAATTCGCCCCAGACGTGGTGAGTCCCTGCGCAGTCGTCGTCTTGACCTTTTGGTTTGGCTCGTCGACTTCGCGCCCGTCGCGATAGAGCACAGTGACGCTCGATGTGCCGACCTGGTGCAGCGGCTCGTAAGGAATGAACCCGCCGGGTTTCTGTACGAGGGGCGTGTCTTCAAATCGGGTGGTCGCACGCGTGGCGAAGAAGTTCGGCAGCTGGGGAATGGTTTTGGTTACGTAGTTGGCGGCCAGACCCATGATTCGCCGCTGGGCGGCGACATCGGGCGCGGCGGTGGCCCTGGAGTCTCCTCGGCTGGAGGGAGCCTGGAATTGGGATGCGTCGGCGATCGCCGATCAGGGCCTGCCGGCTTTTTTCGCCGGGGAGCGCCGCGGCTCAGGCCGGCGGTCCGCTCGGCGCTGAGCCGTTCGGTCAACTCCAGGTCGCCGATCTGGTAAGCCAGATCGCCATCCGGCTTGCCGTGAAGACTTGTGACGAGCTGTTCCAGCTGGGCAGCGGTGACCCGCTTGACCGCCTGACATGGAACAACCATTCCGGACAGAACCAGCAACAGGAAAATCGTGCTCTTCACGGGTCCTCCCGCCCAGCTGAACGTTCGCGGGTTCGCGGCAGTTCGTTGGACCCGGGGGAGGGGCGAGTTCGGCGAGCTTGCAGACCCTGACGATTCGACAGCCGCATTTTACTCCGGTGCGGGGACCCGGGGGGGTGACCGGGAGCAGATTTCATGGCCGAGGCCGATGCGCGCCGGCGTGGCCGGGAATTGGGCCTGCCGTAAGGCGAGCCGCTCCGGCGCTGAGTCCGGAAGCCGACCTAAGTGGTTTCATACGAGCGGCCTGCCATCTTGGCTGGGGGGAGTGCCGGGAGTGGTTCGGGGCGGGTCGGGATATACCCCGAAAGTAGTATTACCCTTGGCTAAGCGCTTGTTTTCTTAGCGAGATAGCAAGCAGTCAGAAGATGAACTTAAAATGAACTTGAACCCGAAATTGACCCTTAACCTATTGATTTTTGGAGAAAAAATCCTTAAAATAGAACTCTAGCATGGCCTCAGGACCGCTTATCTGGTATCCCCCTCCCAGCGTTCGAGGCAGGCAAAGTTAATTTTCACATTTTCGTTAATAAGGACACCAATCAAATGGCAAAGCGTCGTGGAAATCCGAATTGGGGCAAGCCGGAGCCTATCGGCCCGGTAGTGCCCACAGTTACTTCCTTTGAGCAGATCGTCAAGGAGTTCAAGCTCACGCCGGATCAATATATCCGGTCAACCAGGCTTCGGGAGTGGGCTCGCCGGAACAAGAATTCGAAATATATCCCCGAAGCTCTTCTCGAGGCTTGGGGATTCGAGATCGAATCGACGTTGTAAGCCCTGTTCGATTGTTTAGTCCAAGACGCCGCCCGCGGGCGGCGTTTTGCTGTTTAGGACTTTTCTGGGTGAGAATAAGACGAACCGATGACCACGAGGGAACGCTCGATGGAAGCTCCGTTTACCGACGTGCCGGGTGCGCTCGCCGAGATCCGTGCGGGCCGCATGGTGGTGGTGGTCGACGACGAAGACCGGGAGAACGAAGGCGACCTGACGCTGGCCGCCCAGCACGTCACGCCCGAGGCCATCAACTTCATGGCGCGGTACGGGCGCGGGCTCATCTGTCTGACTCTGACGGAAGAGCGTGCTGACTACCTGCGGCTGTTTCCCATGACCCAGCAGAATTCCTCGCGGTTCGGAACGGCGTTTACTGAAACCATTGAAGCGCGTGAAGGCGTGACGACCGGCATCTCGGCGGCCGACCGGGCGCAGACCATCCGTGTCGCGATCGATCCCGAATCGACGGCCGCCGACCTGGCGAGGCCGGGACACATTTTTCCGCTGCGGGCGCGCCGGGGCGGAGTGCTGGTGCGAGCAGGGCAGACCGAAGCGTCGGTCGATCTCGCGCGGCTGGCGGGCCTCGATCCCTCCGGGGTGATCTGCGAGATCATGCGCGATGACGGGGAGATGGCGCGCATCCCCGACCTCATCCCTTTTTGTCACGAACATGGCCTCAGGATTCTCACCGTGGCGGAGTTGATCCGCTACCGGTTGCGCAACGAACGCTATATCGTGCGCGCCGGCGAGAGCCGCATCCAGACGCGCTACGGCGAATTCCGCATGATCGCTTATGAGAGCGAAGTGAACGGTGGAGAAAGCCACATCGCGCTGGTGCGCGGCGATCTGTGCCCCGGCTGTCCCGCATTCGTGGATGGGCCGTCCGGTCTGCCCGGGGAGCCAGTGCGCCCTCCGTGCTCCCATGCGGTGCTTGTGCGGGTCCACACTCGTTGTACATCGGGAGACATCTTCGGCGCCGACTGCCGCTGCCGCGAAATCCTAGACCATTCGATGCGCATGATTGCCGAGGAAGGGTGCGGCGCGATTCTCTATCTGCACAACACATCGCGGGGATTCGCCATCGATCACACCCCGGCGGATGCATTCGAACCGGGCGGCGCTGTGACTCCTGCGGCCGCGAGAGAGGCCGGCGTGGGGCGCCTGATTCTCCACCAGGAACTGCGCCGGCGCGAGGGCTCGCAGGACCGCTCGGGGCGGATCCTTCGCGCCATTGGCCTGGGAGGCCAGATCCTGTCGGACCTTGGCATTCAGCGCATCCGGTTGTTATCGAACACGCCGATGCATATCCCCGCGCTCGAAGGCTTTGGCCTGGAGATCGTGGAACAGGTGCCCATCCCGGTCGAAGAGTGCATCCGGGTGGAGTGAGGCGCCGATTTTCTGGATGGTCGCGGGTTGGGGGGAAAAACCAGGTCACCCGAATTACGCAAAAACGAGGACTATCGTCTAGCTATCGCCCGAGTCATCGCCCAGGTTGAAAAGGTGAGAGGTGGCTTCCTCTACGTCGATCTTCTTCAACTCAGGTGCAGTCCATTCTTTCTTGGTCTCAACTATTTTTTCGCTAAGGTTCTCCATGGTGAAACACTCCCCTGGAATGGTGATTGAAATGGACCAGTACTGCGTCATGAACTGAGCATGAACGGGCGTTGTGAAGTTTGCCTTGCTTTTGGTCAAACAACTCTGGAACACGAGTAACCACGCGAACCGGCACTTTCGTTGTAGTCTCTCGAAGCCTTGAGGTCGATTTTTTGGGAACCGCCCGCCTGATTGCCGCGTATCCGTGAGAAGAGGTATCCCCTATGCTATCTATGCGTCTGTCCTCGGTTTCTGTCCCGGTTCTCGCCTTGACCGTATTGGCCTTAGCTCCCGCACTCACTGCGGAAGCGGACTGGCAGAAGTCCTACCCGGTGTCGGGAAAGCCTTCCCTGACCCTCAGCACCGGGGATGCTTCGACCGAGGTTCGCTCCTGCGCCGGTTGCCGCGAAGTGCGGATCCGTGTGGAGTGGAATGACCGCCATCCTGACGACTACAACCTCAACGAGTTTCAGTCCGCCGACCACGTGAACTTCGAACTGAAGGAGAAGCAGCACTTCGGGATTCACATCGGTATGGCGCACCATGAGCCGCACGTCTTTGTCGACACCCCCGCCGAAGTGGATCTCGAGGCGCGGACCTCGGACGGCTCTCTGAATGTGTCCGGCCTCAATGGAAATCTCGATCTGCATACCAGCGATGGGGCCGTCGATGTGGCCGATGTCTCCGGTTCGGTCCGGCTTGTCGCCAGCGATGGTTCAATTCGGATCCATAACGTGACCGGAACGTTGGAGTCGAAGTCCTCCGATGGGCGCGTATCGATCGATGGACGCCTGAGCGGAATCCAGGTTCACACCAGCGATGGACGCGTGGACGTGACGCTGGCCGACGGCTCGCAGTTGACGACGTCTTCCCGCATTGAAGCCTCGGATGGCCACGTGACGATCCGGCTGCCGAAGACTCTCTCCGCAGACCTCGAAATCCATACCAGCGACGGCAAAATCGACTGCCAGTTGCCGCTCACGATGAGCGGATATAACTCGGGTGGTGGCCACAGCATTCGCGGAAAGCTCAACGCCGGGGGAACGCCGCTCACCGTCCACACCAGCGACGGCAATGTAACCATCGCGGCGTTGTAAAGGGCTGAGAACTGAATTCTGAAAGCGCCCACAGATCCGCCTGATGAAGGTTCGGTCAGGTGGATGCGTGGCACGGAATTATCCCATCGTCCCATGAAAACTAATTCCGCATTATGGGATTTGAGGCCGCCCTGTGTCACTCATCACAGCGGCTCCCTCACCCAGAGACGAGACTCTCCATAGCGGTTCTTCTCCTGCAGCCGCGCTATGGAGCAAAGCGAATGAGTGAACAAAAAATGGTCATTATGGATGGGAATGAGGCTGCGGCCTCAGTCGCCTATCGTCTCTCCGAAGTGGTCGCAATCTATCCCATCACCCCCTCGTCGCCGATGGCCGAGTGGGCTGACCAATGGCGCTCGGAAGGCAAGAAGAATATCTGGGGCGCGCTGCCCATCGTAGAAGAACTGCAAAGCGAAGGTGGCGCCGCCGGAGCGCTGCACGGAGCCTTGCAGGCGGGTGCATTCGGCACCACGTTTACGGCTTCCCAGGGCCTGCTGCTGATGATTCCCAACATGTTCAAGATCGCCGGTGAACTGACCCCGGCCACCATGCACGTGACCGCCCGTACCCTGGCGACGCACGCGCTGTCGATTTTCGGAGATCACTCGGACGTGATGGCATGCCGCTCGACGGGATGGGCAATGCTGGCGTCGAACTCAGTGCAGGAAGCGCACGACCTGGCGCTGGTGGCGCAGGCCGCTACGCTCGAAGCGCGACTCCCGTTCATGCATTTCTTCGACGGCTTCCGCACCTCGCATGAAGTGGGCAAGATCTACCCCATCGGCGACGAAACCATTCGCGCCATGGTGGACGACAAGTGGATCATCCAGTACCGCCAGAATGCGCTCAGCCCCGATCGGCCCATTCTCCGCGGGAGTGCGCAGAATCCCGATGTGTTCTTCCAGGCCCGCGAGGCCTGCAGTCCTTTCTACAAAGCCGTGCCGGGTATCGTGCAGTCGGTGATGGATCGTTTCGCCGCGCAGACCGGGCGCGCCTATCACCTGTTCGACTATTACGGCGCACCGGATGCGGAGCGCGTGATCATCATGATGGGCTCGGGCGCTGAGGCTGCCGAAGAGGCGGTCGAAGCTCTCAACCGCCAGGGCGAAAAACTGGGATTGCTCAAGGTTCGGCTCTATCGGCCCTTCGATGCATCGGCATTCCTCGCCGCGCTGCCCTCGACCATCAAATCGATTGCCATTCTCGATCGCTGCAAGGAGCCGGGTGCTACCGGCGAGCCTCTCTATCAGGACATCGTCACCGTGCTGGCGGAGAATTCCGCACACCTGCCCTTCACGATGCCGGCCGTGATCGGAGGCCGCTATGGTCTCTCTTCGAAAGAATTCACGCCGGCCATGGTCAAGGGCATTTTCGACGAGCTCTCCAAGCCCTCCCCCAAAAACCACTTCACGATCGGCATCGACGACGACGTGAGCCACACCAGCCTCGACTACGATCCGGCTTTCTCGACCGAAGACCCAAGAACGGTGCGTGCGCTGTTCTATGGCCTGGGCTCGGACGGCACCGTGGGCGCGAACAAGAACTCCATCAAGATCATCGGAACCGAGACGCCTAATTACGCGCAGGGGTATTTCGTCTACGACTCGAAGAAGTCGGGCTCCATGACGACTTCGCATCTGCGCTTCGGTCCCAATCCGATCCGGTCGACCTACCTCATTACCCGCGCCAGCTTCGTGGCCTGCCACAACTTCAGCTTCCTTGAGAAGATCAATGTGCTCGAGCCGGCCATGCCCGGTGCGGTCTTCCTGCTGAATTCACCTTATTCGGCGGCCGAGATCTGGGACAAACTCCCCAAATCGGCGCAGGAAGAGATTCTTCGCAAGAAGATCGACTTCTACGTGATCGACGGGTACACCGTGGCACGCAAGGCAGGCATGGGCACGCGCATCAACACCATCATGCAGACCTGCTTCTTTGCCATCAGCGGCGTGCTGCCGCGCGAAGAAGCGATCGAGCAGATCAAGAAGGCCATCAAGAAAACCTACGGAAAGCGGGGCGAGGCGGTCGTGCAGAAGAATTTTGCGGCGGTCGACCACGCGCTCGCTCATCTTGAGAAAGTGGAATTGCCCTCTGTAGCCACTTCCGAATTCGACCTGGTGGGGTCTCTTTCATCCAAGGCTCCGAAGTTTGTGCACGACGTGCTGGGACAGATCGCGAACGGCAAGGGAGATCTTCTCCCGGTCAGCGCCATGCCCGCAGGCGGCACATTCCCGACCGGCACCGCGCAATGGGAGAAGCGTAATATCGCGCAATTCGTTCCGGTGTGGGACAAGGAGCTGTGCATTCAGTGCGGCAAGTGCGTGATGGTATGCCCGCACGCCGTGATCCGCGCCAAGGTGTACAGCCCGGACCTGGCCGGCGACGCTCCCGCGACCTTTCAGTGGGCCAAGCCGAAATGGAAGGGCATGGAGCAGGACCATTACACATTGCAGGTCGCTCCCGAAGACTGCACCGGTTGCGGGGTCTGCGTCGAAGTATGCCCGGTGAAGAGCAAGAGCGATGCCAGCCACAAGGCCATCAACATGGCGCCGCAGGCTACGCTGCGCGCCGCCGAGCGCGACAACTGGGACTTCTTCCTCGGCCTGCCGGAGGCGGATCGCAACAGGCTCTCCCACGGCCAGGTGAAAGACGTGCAGCTCCTGCAGCCGCTGTTTGAGTTCTCGGGTGCCTGCGCAGGCTGCGGAGAAACGCCCTATATCAAGCTGCTCACGCAACTGTTCGGCGACCGGCTCTACATTGCCAACGCCACGGGCTGCTCGTCGATCTATGGCGGCAACCTGCCCACCACGCCGTACAGTCAGAATGCGCAGGGTCGCGGGCCAACCTGGGCCAACTCGCTGTTTGAAGACAATGCCGAATTCGGTTTCGGCATGCGCATCGCTCTCGATCAGCAGAAGGCGTTTGCGGAAACGCTGCTCAAGCGGGTTGCACCGGTCGCCGGCGACGAACTGGCGACGGACCTCATCAACGCCTCGCAGAAGACCGAACCCGAGATCAACCGGCAGCGCGAGCGGGTGAAAATCCTGCGCGAAAAACTCGCCGGCGTTGACACGTCGGATGCCCGCAATCTGCTTGCGATCGCCGACACGCTGGTGCGCAAGAGCGTGTGGATCCTGGGCGGCGATGGATGGGCTTTCGACATTGGCTTCGGCGGCCTGGATCACGTGCTCGGCTCCGGCAAGAACGTGAACGTGCTGGTTCTCGACACGGAAGTCTACTCGAACACCGGTGGGCAGATGTCCAAGGCCACGCCGCGCGGAGCGGTTGCCAAGTTTGCCGCCAGCGGAAAGATGAATGCCAAGAAGGACCTCGCCATGGAGGCAGTGAGCTATGGCTACGTCTACGTGGCGCAGGTAGCTCTCGGCGGCAACGACAGCCACGTGATCAAGGCGTTCCAGGAAGCGGAAGCCCACGAGGGTCCCTCGATCATCATCGCGTACTCCAGCTGCATCGCCCACGGCTACGACCTGGTGCATGGCCTCGAACAGCAGAAGCTGGCGGTGCAATCGGGTTACTGGCCGCTCATGCGGTACAACCCGGCACTTCGCGAAACGGGCAAGAATCCGTTCCAGCTTGACTCCAAGGGGCCGTCGATCCGGCTCAAGGAATATACCTATCGCGAAGCCCGCTACACCATGCTGGCCCGCGGCAATCCCGACCTGGCTGCCGAATTACTAAAGGAAGCGCAGGACGACGTGGAGCGCCAATGGCGCGTCTACTCGGCGCGGGCCGCGATGCCCGGCCGCGGAGACACTCCCAACATCGCTCCTCAAGAGAAGCCTGCCGAAAAGCTGGAGCCGGTAACCGCCGGAGGTGAAGAATGATTGACCTGTCAACAAACTATCTCGGGTTCAAGCTCAAATCCCCTATCCTGGTATCGTCCACGCCGATCTCGGAGTCTCTCGAAAACGTGTGCCGCCTGGAAGAGTCGGGCGCCGCGGCCATCGTGCTCACTTCGCTCTTCGAGGAGCAGCTGGCGCTCGAGTCGGGTGCGCTCGATGAGGACCTGTCGCGGGGCACGGAATCTTTCGCGGAGTCGCTCGACTACCTGCCCGACTTGAACGACTATCGCATGACCCAGGAGGGTTATCTCGAAAGCCTGCGCCGTTCGAAGGAAGCTGTCCGGATTCCCATCATGGCCAGCCTCAATGGCGCCACGACTGGCGGATGGGTGCGTTTCGCTCGCGAGATGGAAGAGGCGGGAGCCGACGCCATCGAACTGAACACCTACGCGCTCGCCACCGATAAAAGTCAGACGTCCACAGATCTCGAATTGCAGTTGCTTGAACTGGTGGACAGCGTATGCGGAGCGGTCAAGATCCCGGTCGCGGTCAAGCTCTCCCAGTCGTTCACCAGCCTTCCTCACCTGGTGGCGCGCCTCGAAGATGCCGGCGCACGTGGCGTCGTACTCTTCAACCGCTTCTACCAGCCGGATTTTGATATCGAGACGTTGGAGGTGCGGCCCACGCTGCACTTCTCGACGCCCTCGGAGTTGCTGCCCCGCCTGCATTGGGCGGCGATTCTCTTCGGTCACGCCAATATCGATATTGCCATCACCGGCGGCGTGCACTCGGCCGAAGACGTTTTGAAGTCAATCATGGCCGGCGGCAACGTCGCCATGATGGCGTCGGCGCTGCACATTCACGGCATCGAACACATCGGCCGTGTTCTCGCCGACCTTCGCTACTGGCTCGAAAAGCGCGAGTATACGTCGATCGCGGAGACGCGCGGCTGCCTTAGCCGCCGTTCCGTACCGGATACCTCCCCCTTTGACCGCGGCAACTACATCAAGACGCTCAGCTCCTACAGCCTGCGTCAAACGGTGGCTGCGTTCTAAACCTCGATCCTGATTTGGGGTGCCCATCAGGCGCGTAGTTTGCGCCTGGGGTGGGAAACCGTAAAGCTTAGTCGGCACCCGCATCAAGTCAACGGCGGCCGCACAGATCGTGCGGCCGCCGTTGACATTTATGAGCTTTCAATTCCAGGGCGGAGCGCCGTTACGGTGCAATCCAGCCGCGGACAGTGCGGTCCAGCAGATCGCACGCTTCTGCCAGAGCATCGTTTACGCGCTTGCTGAACGTCTCACCGAGTTCGGTTGAGCCCGCGCCGATCGTCAGCAGCACAGCTTCGCGGGGCAGGGAATCGTAGAGTTCCCGTGCCAGCGCCAGCAACTCCGCGGCGCCGACATGATGGGTCGCCAGGCCGGGTCCCGCAGCGGCGGGTTCAACGGGATGAACGCGCACATCGCCGGGTGAGGACTCGACCGAGCAATCGATAAAGACGACTGACTCGGCCTGAGCGACGTCCTCTGCCAGATCGGGCGTCCATTGCTGGCGTGACAGTACGCGCACTGCCGGTTCTGCTTCGAATCGCTCTTCCGCCCACGCCGCCAGCCACGGTCCTACGCCATCATCGCCGCGCAGCGTGTTGCCGCAGGCGAGGATGAGGCATCGGACGGAATGTGCAGCTTGGTGGCTGGCACGAGCAAGGCTAAATGCAGATCCTTCGACTTCGTCCGCTGCACGGACTCCGCTCAGGATGACAGTGTCATTGTAGAAGTCGGAAGAACGGGATGGAACCCAGGTCTCAAAATCGAGACCTGGGGCACCCGTTTGGCGGATTGTTAGCGAACGACCTGGTCGACAACTTCGCCGTCAGACGAGAGCAGCGAGATGGCCAGCGGCATCTGCCCGAATGCGTGGGTCGAGCAGCTCAGGCACGGGTCGAAGGTGCGGACCACGGCTTCGACGCGGTTGAGAAGGCCTTCAGTGAACTTGCCGTCCTTGATGTAATGACGCGCGGCCTGGGCAACGCCCCTGTTCATGGCGTTGTTGTTCTGGCCGGTGGCGATCACGAGGTTGGCCCAGGTAATGAGGCCGTTCTCATCCACCTTGTAGTGATGGTGCAGGGTACCGCGCGGCGCTTCGGCCTGCCCGGCGCCTTCGAGACGATTGACGCCGGCGACGGCGCGCACGTGCTTGTCGAGGATGTGCGGATCGGAGAGGATCTGCTCGATCTTCTCGATGCCGTAGAGAATGTCGATGAGGCGGGCGTGGTGGTAGTAGAAGGAACTCTGCACGGGGCCAAGAGCCAGCTGCTTGAATTCGGCGAGCTCAATGTCGGCCAGCGGTGTGCCCATGGTGCGGACAATGTTTAGCCGGGCGAGAGGTCCAACGCGATAGCTGCCGTTGGGATAGCCGAGTGGCTTGTAGTAGGCGAACTTGGTGTAGGAGTAGGGCTCGACGGCTTCGCCGATGATCTCTGTAAATTGGTTGGCGGTGATGCCGTCTTCGATGACATGGCCGCCGGGGCCGATCAGGCGGAGCAAGCCGTCAGTGAATTCGATGGACTCGTCTTCGTTGATGAGGCCGAGATAGTTGGTCGGGAAGTTGGCAAAGACTTCGATTTCCGGCCTGAAGCTGTCGGCGATCTGCTTGTACGCAGCGAGCGCCAGCTTGATGCTGTGAAAGGCTTCGGGCATCATGGCCAGGATTTCGTCGCGCTTGGCCGCGCTGAGCGGTTCAGTGACGCCGCCGGGCACAACCCATCCTGGATGGATGCGCTTGTTGCCCAGCAGCTCGATGATGTGCTGGCCAAACCGGCGCAGCGCAATGCCGGCGCGGCCCAGTTCCGGCTTGGCCGCAACTACGCCGAAGATGTGGCGCACCTTGGGATCGGACTCCATCCCAAGAAGCAGGTCGGGGGAGGACAGGTAGAAGAAGCTGAGCGCGTGCGATTGCACCATCTGCGCGAGATTGAGCATGCGGCGCAGCTGCGCTGCGGTGTGCGGAATGCGCACCGACATGATGGCTTCGCAGGCCTTGGCGGAGGCGATGAGATGCGAGACCGGGCAGATGCCGCAGATGCGCGCCATCAGGCTGGGCATTTCGTAGAACGGGCGGCCTTCAGAAAACTTCTCGAAGCCCCGCACCTGGGTGACGTGAAAATGCGCGTCCTCGACCTCACCCTGGCCGTTCAGCTGGATGGTGATTTTTCCGTGCCCCTCGAGGCGGGTTACGGGATCGATGGTAATGGTCTGGGTCATGATAGGCTCCGGGGTCAGGCTCCAAAGCGGGTGAGCGCCGGGATTTCCAGCGGTCCGCCGGTTAAGAGCGCGGTAAGCACCGCGTGGAAGGTGTCGGCTGAGGGCGGGCACCCGGGAAGAAACATGTCGACCGAAACAAACTCGTGAATGGGGCGGACTTTCTTGAGCAGCTGGGGCACCACGATGCAGGGAATCTGCTGCTGCAGGTCCGCGTTCTCGATGTAAGCACGGTTGAGGATGGCCTCCGGCCCGATGGGATTGCGCATCGACGGGACGTTGCCCGCCACGGCGCAGTCGCCCATTGCCACCAGCAGCTTCGAGTGTTCGCGAATCTTCCTGATTTTCTTCTCGTCGTCCACCGAAGCCACTGCGCCCTCGACAAGAGCGATGTCGACTTCGTCGGGAAATTCCTTTGTATCTACGATGGGGCTGTAGACGATGTCGACCAATTCGGCCAGTTGGATCAGCCGTTCGTCCATGTCGAGGAAGGACATGTGGCATCCGGAACATCCATCCAGCCACACCGTTGCCAGTTTCGCTTTGCTCATTGCGCTTCCCTCATCAGGTTCAGGTAAGGCAGAAAATCGGGATATTTGGGGTGATCAGAGCCGACCTTGCTCTTGTCGAACAGCGCTCCTGTAGGACACACCTGCACGCATTTGCCGCAGCGCGTGCAACTGGACTTGCCCCACTCTTCGTGCAGGTCGGCAACGATCATGGCGTCGATGCCGCGGCCCATCACGTCCCACACATGCGCGCCTTCAATCTCCGCGCAGACGCGTACGCAGCGCGTGCACATGATGCAGCGGTTGTGGTCGAGGGTGAATCTTTCATGGGACGCATCGACGGGCAGTTCAGGGTTGCGATAGGGCAGGCGCACATGGGTCACGCCCTGGCTCTGCGCAAGAGACTGCAGTTCGCAATTGCCGTTGGCGACGCAGACGCTGCAAATGTGATTGCGCTCGGCAAAGAGCAGCTCAAGGATGGTCCGGCGATGCCTCTTGAGCCGATCCGACTGGGTGGTTACCTCCATGCCCTCGAAGACCGAGGTCACGCAGGCCGGCAGCAGCTTGTTGCCGCCCTTGATCTCGACGACGCACAACCGGCACGCGCCGACGTCGCTCAGCCCATCCAGATGACAGAGGGTGGGGATCTCAATGTTGTTTTCGCGCGCCACCTCCAGAATGGTCTGGCCGGCACGCGCGCTCACGTTCTTGCCATCGATCACCAGGGTTTTAACGTCAACGGCCGCACTCATGCCAACACCTCCAGTTTCGTTTCGGTGCCTGCGGGAGCTTCGATGTTGCACACACCGGCGGGGCAACGCTTGTGGACGATATGTTCCATGTACTCGTTCCTGAAGTAGCGAAGCGTGCTCAGTACAGGATTGGGGGCCGTCTGGCCCAGCCCGCAGAGGCTGGTTTCCTTGATCGTTCCGCAAAGATCGACGAGAAGTTCGAGGTCGTCCAGCGTGCCGGTGCCGTTGCAGATGCGCGAGAGCAGGGTGTACATCTGCGCCGTCCCGGCGCGGCAGGGAATGCATTTGCCGCACGATTCGGTCATGCAGAACTCGACGAAGAAGCGGGCCACATTAACCATGCAGGAGGTATCGTCCATCACGATCATGCCGCCTGAGCCCATCATGGCGCCGACCTTTACCAGCGCGTCGTAGCTGACGCCAAGGTCGAGCATCTCGGCGGGAAGACAACCGCCGGAGGGGCCGCCGGTCTGTACGGCCTTGAAGGTGTGGCCGTCAGGGACGCCGCCTCCGATACCTTCGATGATCTGGCGCAGGCTGATGCCCATTGGCACTTCGACCAGGCCGGTGTTTTTGATTTTGCCGGTGAGTGCGAAGACCTTGGTGCCTTTGCTTCTCTCCGAGCCCATGCTGGCAAACCACTTGCCGCCCTTGCGAATGATGGGCGCGATGTTGGCGAAGGTTTCGACGTTGTTGATGAGCGTGGGCTTGCCCCACAGTCCGCTTACCGCTGGATACGGCGGTCGCGGTTTGGGGGTGCCGCGCTTGCCCTCGATGGAAGCGATCAGGGCCGTCTCTTCGCCGCACACGAAGGCTCCGGCGCCGAGGCGAATCTCCACATCGAAGCTGAACGGGGTGTTGCAGATGTTGTTGCCCAGCAGGCCGCGCCGCCGCGCATCGCGAATGCACGTGGTCAGGCGCTGTACGGCGAGCGGATACTCCGCGCGCACGTAGACATAGCCCTTGCTTGCGCCTACCGCATACGCAGCGATCGCCATTCCTTCCAGCACGCGCTGCGGATCGCTTTCAAGCACGCTGCGATCCATGAAGGCTCCCGGGTCGCCTTCGTCGCCGTTGCAGATCACGTACTTCAGATCGCCTCCGGCCTTGGCCACGGTGCCCCACTTCAAACCGGTGGGATAACCGCCACCGCCGCGCCCGCGGAGCCCGCTCTCGGTAATCTGCTGGATCACGTCATTGGGTTCCATGTCGGTGAGAACCTTGACGAGAGCCTGGTAGCCGTCGCGCGCGATGTAGTCGTCGATCTTCTCCGGATCGATGTGGCCGGAGTTCTCCAGCACCACATGGACCTGCTGATCGAAGTGCTCGCGCAGATTGCATTGCAATGCCGCCACAGGTTCGGCGCCCAGACTGGCGACCACAGCTTCGGCATGCTCCGCCTTTACGTGCTGATAGAGGATCTCTTCAGGATCCACAAGCACCAGCGGTCCGGCGGCGCACAATCCCATGCAGCCGGTGCGGCGCACAAACGCACTCTTCCCCGATGTCTCCGCGGCTTTGGTCAACGCCTCTTTAAGCTTGTCAGAGTGCTGGCTCAGGCACCCCGTACCCATGCACACATTGACTTCGTAATCGAATTTTGCGTTCTCCAGGCGAACGGATTCGGCTATCTGTTCTAGTTCTTCAATGTTCATTCCACCGCCCACCTTTCCAGTTGCTCGAGCATTAATTCTCCCGACATCTGCCCCTGCAACTCGCCATCGGTCAGCACCACCGGCGCTCTTCCGCAGGCACCCACGCATCGCGCCGTCATCAGGCTGATTTTGCCGTCCTTTGTGGTCTGGCCCTGCGGAATTCCCAGGCGCTTTTCGGCCGAGGCCACCAGTTTGTCGGTGCCCTTGATGTAGCAGGCGGTGCCGGTGCAGATGGTCATGGTGTGCTTGCCCGGCGGTTTGAGGCTGAAGTAGTGATAGAAGGTGACTACGCCATAGGCCTGGCTCAGGGGCACGCGCAGCGAGCGGGCCACAAAGCGAATGGCGTCATCGTCGAGATATCCAAACGATGACTGCACGGTATGAAGTGTCTCGATCAGCGCGTGGCGGGCAAACCCATTCTTGCGCATGGTGCCGTTCACGATTTTCCATCGTTTGTCGTCGCTGGGCAGCGGGGGAGGTGTGAAAGCTGGCACGGTTCCTCCTGGAGATCCAGACCCTGGTACGGAGTTATTCTGTTGTGCTCAGCTCCGCTCTGCGGGTCTAGCCTTGTTGTACGTGAGGGGATTGCGATGAGCCGTGACGTTGGTCACCCCCCTCGCGGATCGTTTCATATTGCAGTATTTTGTACTGCGAATTGCTATGTAACCGGTGAAACAAAGGATTTAGGTCCTCCAAAACTAAACGGTGAGCCTGGTCACATCCTGTCGTCAATTCGCCATTCATAATTCAAACAAGGGATTCTGTGCGTCTGCGGCGACTACTCGCGGGCGCGAACTGTCGATTTTACTCATGGCCAGGCTTGCGGGCAGCATACGGATTTTGACTGGGGTAAGCGATCGCTAAATTCTAGCCCAGCGCCGGCAGTTTGCTGGAAATCCCGAAGAGGAAAATCAGGCCGATGATGCAGCTGTAGGCCGCGCCGGTCCAGGCAATGATGTGATAGAAGCGGGGATGATGACCGCCGGCATTGAACGCCCCGCCCAGGGAAGCGGTCATGAGCGCATTCATGGTTACCAGCCCCACTGCGAATGCCGTGAGGCCCAGCAGCCCGCGCGATGTTCCGCCCAGGTTGGCGGTCAGGAAGAACAGGCCCAGCTGGCTGGGCGTTTCCGCGCCGATGCCATGAAGGACGCCGATCAGAAAGACCGACTTCCCGTTGTACATCCACTGGAACCGTTCCGGCGGCGGAGCCTCCCGGTTCCAGATCCGCCGGATGCGCCATCCCACCCACAACACGCCGTTGATGGCGATGGCGAGACGGCTCTCGACGCGCGTGTGCCGGTGCCCGTGTGCATCCTTGCGCAGGATTCCCGCCACGACGCCGATCCCCAGCACAATCAGGGTGAGTCCGATTAGCCTTTCGGTCCAGTGATCGAGGCCCTCAGGGAGGCCCATGTGGAAGGAAAGCACCATCACGCCCAGCACTCCCACCATGCACGCATGGCCGAGCGCGTACGTCATTCCTAAGCGCAGTCCGCTCTTCCAGTTGCGCTGCACGGCGGTGATGTCGGAGATGGCCGCCAGGTGATCGTAGTCGAAACCGTGCCGCAGGCCCAGTAACAGGCACGAGCCCAGCGCGGCATCCAGTCTCCAGTCACCCGGAAAGAGCGTCACGAGAGAAGTATAGAGCAGGGAACAATCCTCGACGAATGGCATTCGTCACTCGATTTTGCTTCCCCGCGAGGCTGGCCGGTCTTCCGCGCTTTCCAAGCATCATTTTGAGGCCCGGAGCTGTATCGCGTAGTCGGTATAGTCGATCGTGATCACCGTTTGTCCCACCAGCCAGCTGTTCGAGACCGCCCGCGCGTGCGTGGCCACCGGGAATCCGTCCATCATCGTGTACTGCCGGAAAACCTGCGAGGCTCCCGAAAAGATGGAGGGACTCCGCGCGGTGATTCCCTCGAGCTGGACGATCGATCCGTCCTGGGCGTTGACCCAGACGGTTCCATTCATCACGTACTCAGACGTGCGCCGCGGCTTGAGCGCAACGGCTATGCAGTTTCGGCCGTCGATCACCGCGCTTCCTTTGGCAGACATTTCATAGTTTGCCGAAGCGATGACGGTGCCGGCGCGGTTGGCTGGTTGGGTCAAGCGTCGCTCATTGTCGAGGATCACTTCGAGTACTCTGCGCATCAGTTCCGATCCGCTCTCGGAAACGATGCTGAAGTTCTTGCCCACGTCCTTCTGGTACGTGGTTTTCACCATCATTTCGGCAACCGGATGGCCCTCGTCGTGGTTTCTGAAAACTTTGTATCGTTCGTTGACGGTGTAGCCCAGCAGGCCTTCTTCCCGCGCTTGAACCGATGCGTCGATTTTCTGAAGGATCTCGGCGTTTGCGTCTGGCTGGGTCTGGAGAGGAACAACCCCCAGTACACCGAAGAGAAGGGAGGCGCAGATTTTTCGGAACCGGGATGGTTCTTTATGAAACGCTTGGAAAATCAACGTGTCCTCAACCGGAGTGTATCAACTGGTATTCTGCGCGGCGGCGATTCACCTCAACGAAAAAGCCACAAAAATGAAATTGCCCCGGCTCCCTCGTGAACCAATCACGGCGAGGCTGGGGCAATTCATCGCTTTGTACGAAATGTGTTCGAAGACTTCGCCTGTGATCGAAATCCTACTTCGCTGCCTCCGCCTGCGCCTTGGCTCCGCGGATCGCCGCCAGGAAAGCATGAGCCTCTGGCGGAGGCGGTACCTTACCGGTCAGAAGCGCGCGCTCGGTCACATCGGGACCATACACGGCATTCCTCGAATCCTCATCCGGCTTGACCACCGCGCCGTCCAGAGTCAGACCGGCGAACACACCCTTGGCGCGCGAGTAGGTAAGAATCTCGGCGTCCATCTTCCAGTCAGTGTCGGCCGAAGCGTGGCGTCCCACCGGTCCGGCGGCCGCCGAAGCATCTCCGCCAATCTGGAACTTGCTGTTCAGCAGTTGTTGCATCCCTTTCTCGTTCTGGATGACCATCACCAGGTCAACCCCTTCAACCCCGATCTGCAAGCCCCAGCTTCCGCCTGCGACGGTAAAGAAGGCTGGTGCACTCCACCCGTCGGCTGTCCGGCAGGTGGCGACGCCTTTGCCGCCATTCGCGCCGACGATGAATCCCCCTTTAATCATGTGCGGAACCACGGCGATACATTTGGCGTGGTCGACCACCTCCTGGGGAATGCCCTTATCGGGAGCCGCCATTATTTCGTTCACGACTTTTGTCGCGTTATCGATACGGTCGATCGCGTCTTCCTTCTTAGTGCCAGCCCAGCCGATTGTCGTAAGGCCCACCACCGCAGTCAAAACCACCAGCTTCTTGTTCATTCGCCTACCTTCCTTGCTTGGTTTGAAAAATCCCGGAAATTGTTGTTCGCGGCTTTCATCCCGCAACCAACAGGAGGGTTCAGGCATAGCAAAGAACCCGACCTCACTGCTATTGGAATAAATGATAACTGGGTCTAATTGGTTGCCCGCCGGAATGGTTGCCCGCTCTCGGCAAAATTCCTGAAACTCCTTGAAATAGCGCATTTTTGGGGCCCTCGACAGCTATGTTCTATGCTGATTCCTGCGACGAGGAATTTCTTGATCGAGCCTTCTCTTCCACGGGTAAAACGGCGAGCCGTACTGGTACGGGGAGTGGTGCAGGGAGTCGGTTTTCGCCCCTTTGTTTACCGGCTTGCTCTTGAGAGTCACCTGGCAGGATCGATCGGCAACAACACCGATGGAGTGACCATCGAGATCGAAGGCGCGGGCGAGAGGATCGACGAATTTCTCAAACGCCTGCGGACGGATGCGCCTCCCATGGCGCGCATCGATTCGGTTTTCGTGCGCGACCTCGAGCCCATCGGCGAATCGGAATTTCGCATCGTCACCAGCCAGGTTCTGGGGAACGTGAGCACCGGCATTCCCGCGGATGCCGCAACTTGCGCTGATTGTCTGCGCGAACTGCTCGATCCGCACGACCGGCGCTACCGTTATCCGTTTCTGAATTGCACCAACTGCGGTCCCCGATTCACGATCACGCGCCGCATTCCCTACGACCGTCCGCAGACTTCGATGGCCGCTTTTCCGATGTGTGACGCCTGCCAGGCGGAGTACGACGACCCCCTGAATCGGCGCTTTCACGCCCAGCCGAACGCCTGCTGGGACTGCGGCCCAAAAGTGTGGCTGGTAGACCCCGAAGGCAACGAAATCGCCGCGGACGATCCGGTGATCGCATGCATCGACCGCCTGATGGCCGGCCGGATTATGGCCATCAAGGGCATCGGCGGATTTCATCTCGCTGTCGACGCAACCAATGAATCCGCGGTGACGCGGCTTAGGAAAAGGAAACACCGTTACGGCAAGCCGCTGGCGGTGATGGTCCACAATATCGATGCGGCGCGGCAGGTATGCGTGTTGAGTCCGGAAGAAGAGGCCCTGCTGCAGGCGCCGACTCGGCCCATCGTACTGGCGCACGCCAGCGACGGTAACGGCATCGCCCCGGCGGTTGCGCCAGGAATTCCCTGGCTCGGCGTGTTCCTGCCCTATGCACCGCTGCAGCATTTGTTGTTCGCTGATCCGCGCGTGCATGCACTGGTGATGACCAGCGCCAATCTGAGTGAAGAGCCGATCGCGATCGACAATGACGAGGCTCGAACCCGGCTGAAGGACATCGCGGATGCGGTCCTGTTGCACAACCGCGAGATCCTGCAGCGCTGCGACGACTCGGTGGCTGCCGTCGTCGATGGGGCGCCACAACTTGTCCGGCGTGCGCGCGGCTTTGTGCCGCTGGCCGTGGAACTGCCGATGGATTCTCCTCCGCTACTGGCTGTGGGAGGCCACTTGAAGAGCGTATTCGCGCTGGCCCGCGGCCGCCATGCGTATCAAAGCCAGCACCTCGGCGATCTCGAGAGTCTAACCGGACTTGAATTCTTCAGAGAGTCCCTCGACCACGTCATGCGCACGTTCGAGATCGCGCCTCAGACCGTGGTTCACGATCTGCACCCCGGATACCTCTCCACTGGGTGGGCAAAGGAATGGGCGCAGGAACGCGGCTTGTCCCTGGTCGGAGTTCAGCATCACCACGCGCACATCGCAGGCTGTATGGCCGAACATGCCCTGGACGGCCCGGTCATTGGCCTCGCGCTCGACGGCACGGGCTACGGAATGGATGGGCGCATCTGGGGCGGGGAAGTGCTCGTTGCGCGCCTGGATGGTTTTGATCGATTCGCGCATCTCGATTACGTGCCCATGCCGGGCGGCGATGCGGCAGTGCGTGAGCCGTGGCGCATGGCACTGGCCCATTTGCGCGCCGCCGGATTCGATGTGGCCTCGCACGATACGTTGACCTTGCTAGGCGCGACAGAAAAAGAGGCACGCCTTCTTGCGCGAATGATGGAACGCGGAATCAACGCGCCTTTGACATCGAGCCTGGGGAGATTGTTCGATGCGGTCGCGGCGGTCGTTCTGAGTCGGCGGGTTGTCGACTACGAAGCCCAGGCGGCGATTGAACTCGAAGGCATCGCTGTCGATCAGCCCGATGATTCGGATGGATACCCGATCACGATCGAAGGCGGGGACTGGGAAAAACTTGAACCGATGCGAATGAAGGTCGCGCCGCTGTGGGCCGAACTGCTCCATGATCTGCGCAGCGGCCTGAGCAATGCCCGCGTGGCCGCCCGCTTTCACGCCGGCGTCGCGAACGCTTTCACGCGCGCTGCGGCCGCCGCTCGCGCCGCGACCGCCATAGGCACCGTGGCGCTGAGCGGAGGCGTGATGCACAACCGCCGCCTGGCGCGGCTGCTGCGCTCTGGCCTCGAAGCGGAGGGCTTTCAGGTTTACCAGCATCGCCGCGTCAGCCCCGGCGATGGCGGCCTGAGTTACGGGCAAGCGGCCGTTGCCGCAGCGAAACTCAAGAAGAACTAAGAAGCCGGCTTTACTTCACGAATGCATTCACCCGTATGCGCTGGCAGAGTGCGATGCTGGTATTTTTGCCAGTTCATATCTTTATGTGTCGCCGCTACCATTCTGCCTTACGGTGCGTGTTCTTCATGCGAAGCGTATTGGGCCTGGTCGACTGGATTCCTTCGCGCGATAGCCTGGCTCCTCGCACGTGCCCGGTCGATTCTCGTCATCGGGCGATCGAACGATGTTGCGGGAGGAGAGCCGTGCGACATGCGACATGCATTGGATCGGCAATCGCCGTTCTCGCCTTGGCGTCCTTAAGTGCTGTTGCGCAGGTTCCGTCCCCTTCCTACGAGGAGGAACAGAACGACAACCCACGTGCAAATGTGAACATCGGCGCGCCGATTGTCATTCCCCTGAACCCCACCGCACAGGCCGTGCACCTCGGGTTTGGATTTACGGTCGGTGGCGGTTACAACTTCACCCGACGCCATGGGCTCATTGGCGAGTTCATGTGGAACAGCCTGATTCCTACGAACGAAGCGCAGGCCCTGATTCGCGCGGCGCTCGACAACCCCAACGCCAATGCTAACGCGGGAGTGATGGCGCTTACTGGAAACTACCGTTATGAGCTGCGAGGCAAGGCTCTGGGCACCTACCTTATTGGCGGAGCCGGCCTCTACTATCGCCATTCCAGCTTGTCGCAGACGGTGACGACCGGCTCAAACATCTCGTGCACTCCCACGTGGGTATGGTGGGGATTCACGTGCACGTCCGGCACTGTCGACTCCAACCAGACAATCAGGAGCTGGTCTTCAAGTTCCGGTGGTTTCAACGGCGGAATCGGGTTCACAGCCAGGGTGGGCGAGGCGCCGTATCGGTTCTACGCCGAGTCGCGGTACCACTATGCCCCCGGCCCCCGGATCAATACGCAGCTGATTAACATATCGTTCGGATTTCGGTACTGAGCGATCCGGTCTGGGATGTGACGGTGTTCACCAAGAACCGGGAGCGGCTGATCAACGGCGAGGCCAGCCGGCAACTTCTGCCGGCGGTGGTCGAAGAGGCGGGCGCGCTCCAGTTGCTGAGCGAGGAGCACTTCACCGTGGATGGCACGTTGATTCAGGCCTGGGCCAACCGGCGCAGCTTCCATGAGAAGCTCGAGCCGCCGGAACGTGGCACCGGTGCACGGGGCCGTAAGCTGCTGCGCGACACTCATGAGTCGATCACCGATCCAGAAAGCGCGGCTGTATCGCAAGAACGCGTCGGGGGCCATGGTTGCGAGCTATCTGGGCCACGTGATTACGGAGAACGCAATGGGCTGGTGATCACAGCGATGGCCACCGAAGCGGGCAACGCGGGGGAGAGACAGGCGGCGCTGGAGATGGTCAAGCGGCTCCAGCGGGAACGGCTTAAGCACCACCGGCGCATGACACTGGGCGACGACAAGAACTATGAGCAGAAGCCGTTCATCGGCGCGCTGCGCAGCCTCGAAGTGGCTCAGCACATAGCCGAGTACGCCCCTAACCCAAAGTGGCCGAACTGGCTTACGGGAAGCGAACGCAGCGATCCCGGCGCAGCCCTGAGCCCGAAGAAGCGCAAGCTGGTAGAGAAGGTGTTTGGCTGGATGAAGCACGATCGACTGCGACAGATCAAACTGCGCGGACTGCGGCGCGTGGACTGGCTGTTCCAGTTAGCCGCCGCGGCGCACAACCTGCTGCACATGGGCAAACTCATCCCGATTCAGGCAAAGGCCTGAGCAGGGATACCTGTCTCTGCGACGGCCCCAGTTCGGCAACGCTCAATCGGGCGTTAGCCTGCAGATCGACAAGCAGCTTTCGTCCATAGATATCCAGCAGCGCCGTGGAATCCATTACCATAGACCCATAGCATAGTCGATTAAGGCCAATCGACGCCGAAATGGATTCTGGATGTGTCTGGCTGCCGGGCAGCGTCCTGTCTACGATGGGCTTATGAAACTTGTTACTCTTGACGGTCAGTCCCTCTCTCTTGCTGAAATCGAGGCGGTTTCCCTCGACCGCTGTCGCGTAGAAATCGCGGCAGAAGCCCGTGCGCGCATGGCCGCGTGCCGGGCCACGATTGAGGACATCCTCGCCGCCGGCCAGACTGTGTATGGCGTAAACACAGGCTTCGGCAAGCTTTCGGACGTGCGCATTCCACCGGAAAGCCTGGCACAGTTGCAGACCAACCTGGTACGAAGTCACGCGGCCGGTGTGGGCAGTCCGCTCTCAGAGGCCGAGTCGCGCGCCATGTTGCTCTTGCGCGCCAACGTGCTCGCCAAGGGCTTCAGCGGCAATCGCCCGGAGCTGGTGGATCTGCTGGTCGCGATGCTCAATGCGGGCGTGCACCCTGTGATACCGGAGAAAGGGTCGGTCGGCGCGAGCGGCGACCTGGCTCCTCTCGCGCACCTGGCTCTCGTGATCATGGGCGAGGGCGAGGCGTTCTATCGCGGCAAGCAGATGGACGGCGACCTAGCGATGCGCGATGCGGGTCTGACACCGATGGCACTGGCTGCCAAAGAGGGTCTGGCGCTACTCAATGGCACTCAGGCAATGACCGCCGTGGGAGCGCTCGCCATCGCGCGTGCGCGACGCCTGGCACAGTTGGCTGACGTGGCCGGCGCCATGTCGCTCGATGCGTTGATGGGTACGCCGGCTGCATTCGACCCACGCATTCACGAGGCGCGCCCGCATGCGGGACAGATCGCGTCGGCTGCCCATCTCGTCGCATTGCTGCGAGGATCCGAGATTCGCGAGTCGCATCGTGAACATTGTTCGCGCGTACAGGATGCCTACTGCCTTCGCTGCATGCCCCAGGTGCATGGGGCAATACGAGGCGTGCTGGCGCATGTGACCGCTGTGCTTGAAACAGAGGCTGGTTCAGCGACAGACAATCCGCTCGTATTTCCACGTCTCTCCTCCGAAACACACGAGGACGAAGTCCTTTCGGGAGGGAATTTTCATGGGGCGCCGCTGGCGTATGCGTTTGACTATGCGGCCATCGCGATGACTGACCTGGCGGGCATCACCGAGCGCCGCATCGACCGGCTGCTCAACCCCGACATCAACGAAGGGCTGCCGGCATTCCTTTCCACCGATCCCGGCTTGTCGTCCGGATTCATGATCGCGCAGATCGTGGCCGCCGCGCTGATCAATGAGTGCCAGGTGCTGTCGCATCCGTCTTCCACGGGCAGTATTCCCACCGACGGCGGTAAGGAAGATCACGTATCCATGGGCATGACCGGGGCTATCAAGCTGCGCCAGATCGTGGAGCATGTGGAGCGCATCGTGGCCATTGAGCTGATGTGCGCAGCGCAGGCGCTGGAGTTCCGGCGTCCGCTTCATTCGAGCCGGCCCCTGGAACGCGTGCATAATGTAGTGCGGAGGGTGGTTCCACCGCTGGAGCAGGATCGCGTGCTGGCGACGGATATCGACGCGCTCGCCGCCGCGGTGCGGTCAGGCGCCTTCAACGAATGGTCGAATCAGCGTTGAGTTCCCGGCGTGCATCGATTCACAAGCCCGGACGTTCACCCGCAGCCTGCGACCACTGCCGGTTCCGAAACTTGTAGTATGAGATGACAAGCGGGAGGCGCGACGCACGTGAAGCTCTATCGCACAGCCATCGGTCGTTTCGTTGAGGAGGACGGCCAACAGTATCGCATCGGCGCGTTGACCTGGGACGCCTTGCTGGCCCACGAAGACCTGGAAGCATGTCTGGAATCGATCGTCGAAGCCGAAGCGCCAACGCACGAATTTCAGTCAGCCGAATTGCTGGCCCCCATCGATGGCCAGGAAGTCTGGGCCGCGGGCGTGACTTACTACCGCAGCCGCGGGGCGCGTATGGAAGAGTCGAAAGACGCCGGCGGCGGCAACTTTTACGATCGCGTCTATTCGGCGGAACGCCCCGAGCTGTTTTTCAAATCAACCGCCAGCCGCACTGTTGGTTATGGTGGCCAGGTGCGGATTCGCAAGGATGCTCAGTGGTCGGTTCCCGAGCCGGAGTTGACACTTGTCGTCGAGTCCTCGCGGCATGATTATCGGTTATACGATCGGCAACGACATGAGCTCGCGCGACATCGAGGGTGAAAACCCGCTCTATCTTCCCCAGGCCAAGGTCTACGACGGCAGCTGCGCCCTGGGCCCCGGAATCCTAGTCACGTCAAGCCCACTTCCGCAGTCGACAGAAATCCTGCTGGAGATCTTGCGCAAGGACAGGATCGAGTTTGCGGGATCAGTGGCACTGTCGGAGTTGAAACGCGATCCCAGGACGCTGGTCGAGTATCTCTTCCGCGATAATCCGTTTCCCAACGGCTGCTTTCTCATGACGGGCACGGGGATTGTGCCTCCGAGTTCCTTCACGCTGGCGAGCGGCGACAGGGTTCGCATCACGATCGAGCCGATCGGAACGCTTGAGAACACGGTCGCATAAAGATCGACTGAGCACTTCGGCGCATCATTGCGCGTCGCGCACGCAGCGGAAGCCCACACCCCCGGAGCGGTCGTACCCCGGCGCCATCAGCAACACCTTGCTGTGTTCATCGTTGCGATATGCCTGGGGGAAATACCAGATGGAGCCCTGTGGCTCGTAGTATTCGCCGCCGCGCACAATCGCAGTGCGGGTGTGTTCATCCGCAAACTCGTCCGTCCATTGCCACACGTTTCCCACCAGGTCCATCACTCCATAGGGACTGGCTCCCAGCGGATGCGCATCAACAGGGTCGGGACCGCGCATGGTGCGGCCCTGATCAGGAGCGGGCACATTTACCGTCTGCCATGTATTGCCCCACGGGTACTCGCGGCCGTCGGTCCCCTGGGCAGCCACTTGCCACTCCCACTCGTGCGGCAGGCGCTTGCCGGCCCATGCAGCGTAGGCGCGCGCATCTTCCATCGAAACCCATGTAACCGGGCGGCTATCCCAACCCTCGGGATATGTGCCGTTCTTCCAGTCGCGCAGGAAATTGATTTTGTCCTGAGGCGCATAGTGCGCTGCGTCGAGGAACTCCTTGAACTGCGCATTGGTTACGGGATACGTGTCGATAAAGAATGGCTTGATCTGCATTCGTTGTTCGTGGAAGCGGCGTGGTGAACTTTCCCATGGGTATTGAACATCGACCCCGTTGTCCGACTTGCCCTCGATCTCTGTGCCGCGCACTTTGAAAACGAAGTCGCCGCCGGGAATTCGCACCATGCCCACCGGAGCCTCGCTTGCCGGCCTGGTGGCCGCGATGGGCACGATCTGCTGCGGCAGTACCTTCCATTCATGGGAGAAACTCGCCAGCGGCTCTTTCGTCATCGCGGCCATACGAGGCAGAAGGGCTTTGATGGCGGTGTTGGGCTCCCCCGGCGTGGCCAGGATCGCGCCGTATCCGTCGCCTTCGATCTCGAAGCTCAACACGGCGAGCGGCCCTTCGATCTCCGGCTTCAGTTCCACGCCGTGATAGAGATCGAAGTAGCGCATGCCCGGCGTCACAAACAAGTCCATCTGCCTGCCGCCGATGTCGTATGGGTTGCGATTGACGATCGTCCATACAGTCTCATTCTCGCGAGGCCAGCTGCTGGCGTAGACGCCATAGTTGTGCATGGGAAACAGCGGCTCCCACTGCGGGCTGACAAGAAACGGGGCCAAGGCACGTTCGATGGTTGCGACGCGCCGCGTTGCTTCCGCGTCTCGCGGCGTTATGCCGTTCCAGATGCTCCAGACATTCTCCCAACTTTCCCAGCCAATGCCATTGAAAAATGCAAATTGCAGGTCGGAAGTCTTGTCGAGATTCCACCGATCGCTGATGTTGACCATGTGGCGCGGCTCGAGCCACTTGTATTTGTCAACCTCGGGAATGAACGGGAAATTGTATTGGCCCCAGTTCAGCACATTCCAGGCCAGTGCTTCGTCGCTGGGGCTGCCCTCGGGCTCAAATGCCAAAGGATGGCCTGCTTTTTCCGCCGCCAGTGAAAATCCGAGGGGAACGCCGTCCTGTGTATCGCCGTTGATTCCGTCGGCGCCGATCTGCTTCATCAGCCCGGCGACTGCGTCGGGCCACGGCTGCGAAGGCTCATGCGTTCCCTGGTCCCACATCATCATGGGGAACAGCACGCGCACGCCGCGGCGATGAAAATCCGCAACCATCTGCCGTACGCCTTCGAGTCCGCCGGGCATGGACCCCACCATCTCGAGTTGGTTGCGATCGTCGATGCCCATGTTGGGATAGGTCGCCCATATCAACACTGCATCGATGCCCCCATAGCGCTTTTCCACGTCGTCGACATAGCGATCGACGGTGTACCGTCCTGCGACTGGATCGTAGAAATAGCGATCGTGCACCATCATCTGCGGCTGAATGAAACTCGATTGCGTCCAGCGAAGTTCGGGCACATCGTAACGCGATGGATCATAGGCAATGCGGATGCGGCGTTCCATACGCCAATGTTCCAGGTCGCGCAGCCATCGCTCGTGCGTGAAGGGCGGGCAGGTCGCCGCTTGGCCCTGCCATGCGGGATGCAGATTCATGCAGTCGGGCGGGGGAATCTGTTGCTCGCGCGGGCGGAATTGCGTGTCCTGCGCATATGCACCCAGCGCAAGCGCGACGCCAATGAAGAAAAGACAGAGAGAGCGAAGCATTTGGTCACTGATCTCCGGTGTAGGGTTCTTGACGTTTCGCGCAGTTCAACAACGAAATCGAAACAAGTTCAGTTGCGCTGCGCGAGGAATTCATCCACTTCCGATCGTGATGGCATCGATGCCTGCGCACCGCGTCGGGTCACAGAGATGGCCGCTGCCGCAGATGCGAATCGCGCCGCCCCCCACGGATCGCGTTCCTCCAGAAGCGCGACGGCGAACGCGCCGTTGAAGCAGTCGCCGGCCCCGACCGTGTCGATCGCTTTAACCGCGAATGCACGCACCCGTTCGTCTTTGCCGCCGGCGACAGACAGGTAGGCTCCCTCGCTCCCCCGTTTGAGGACGACGCCTTTGACCCCTCTGGTCAGCAGACTTTTCGCCGTCTCCGCGATGGTGAGACCGTTGCCAACGTAAAGCGCTGCCTCTGTCTCGTTCGGTGTGAACCACGTTACCCGCGGCCAGACAGATTCCGGCAGTGTCGCGGCGGGAGCGGGATCCAACATGACCGGCACGCTTGCCGCGGCGCACAGTTCGAGCGTGCTGGCGACAGTCTCGATGGGCAGCTCCAACTGGCATAGCACCATGCCCGCGGAGCGGATCAGTCTTTCATGCTGATAAATGTATGCGGGCTTGACTTGGCCGTTCGCTCCGGGGACCACGATGATCGAGTTTTGGCCGCCCTCGGCAACCTGGATCTGCGCGACACCGGACGGACCAGACATGCGAGCCACCGCGCCGGTATCCACTCCGGCTTTGTCGAGATTGTCAAGCAGCGCCTGGCCGAACACGTCCTCGCCGACCATGCCAACCATCGCTACCGGATAGCCGAGACGCGCGACCGCAACGGCTTGGTTCGCGCCTTTCCCTCCCGGAGTGGTTTCGAAACCCGTCCCGGTCAGGGTCTCGCCGGCAAGCGCGATCCGTGGCGTGCGCGCCACCAGATCCATGTTGATGCTGCCTACGACGACGACTGGTTTCCGGTCTGCCATGGTGGTTGGCCTCGCTAGTAAAGCGGCGCCAGGGCTACCAACCCCAACCCCAGCAGGAAGAACACGAACATAAGAAAGAGCAGCGTCTTGGCCGACCGAGGCGCGCCGGCAAACTCGTGCCAAACAAATACGCCCCAGCATGCCGAGATCATGGTGGCGCCTTGGCCAATCGAGTAGGAAACAGCGGGCCCGATGGGCCGGTCGAGATGTGCGACGGAAGCGACAAAATTTGACACCGCGCCGATGCACCAAATGATTCCGCCAAGGATGCCGGCGAGATGCCAGCCCATCGATGCGCTCCAGTAATCGGCTCCGTTTACCGGAGGCTTGCCGTCGAGCGGCCGTGCCATGAGCAGCAGGTTTGCCGGAACTGTGGAGATGAGCACGCCGATTGCAAAGAATAGCGCGATGGAGTAGGGGCCGGGACCGGTGGCCGTGGCCAGATCGTGGGTGGCAATGGGGTACCAGCAGCCCATCAGCAAGCCAGCGATCAAGCTGAGTACGATGCCGCGGGTCGTGGTGGCTTTGGTTTCGGTCCCGCGCTGGCGATACGCCGCTGCGTCGAGAATGATGGCCACTGTCACCAGTGTTATGCCTCCAAAGAGAAGCAACGGATTGCCTGCCGGCTTGAAGAAATAGCTCGAAACCGAACCGACAACCAACGCCAGTCCGATGCCTACAGGAAATGCCACCGCCAGCCCGGCCACGTCAATGGCCGCCACCAGAAGCAGGTTGGCGACATTGAACACCGCTCCGCCGCACGCCGCCCACACCATGGCATCGAGCGGCGTGTTGGCGACGGCGCTCAGAAACGGAAGACCCGTGTGGCCCATGCTCCCCGCAGTCAGTCCCCAGAGAACTGCCCCCGCCGCCAGCCCGATGACATAGTCCCAGTAAAAGAGCTGAAAGCGAAAGCGTGGGCACAGCTTGAGAGTGTTGGCCCACGAACCCCAGCACAACATGCTCAGAATCATGAGGAACAGTGCGGCTTGGTACGTCTCAGGTAGAAACATCAGTATGTCTCCCACGCAACATGCAAGGAAAGACGAACCATACCGCTTTCCGCCTTAGTGGCGCAAATTCCTTTCACTCGGCCGATGCTGCCGGGTACAAACCTCCCCCAAGCGATGGAGGCACGGACTACTTCGCCGACTTGAGAGCCTCAGTAATCGCAGGCACCACTTCGAACAGGTCGCCGATAATCCCGTAATCGGCTACTTCGAATATGGGCGCTTCGGCGTCCTTGTTGATGGCCACGATGCATTGCGACCCCTTGATCCCCACGAGATGCTGGATAGCTCCGGAAATGCCGACCGCGAGGTAGAGCTTGGGCGAAACAGTCTGCCCGGAACTGCCGACCTGGCGCTCCATGGGGAGCCAGCCGTTGTCGCAGATGGGACGCGATGCCGCGAGTTCGGCGCCAAGCGCAGCGGCGAGATCCTGGACAAGGGATAGATTCTCGGCGTCCTTGATGCCCCGGCCAACGCTCACGATGAGTGGAGCGGAGGCAAGGTCGACCGTCTGCGCGGCTCCGCGGTATGGCTCGCTGGGCTTGGTGCGTATCGCGGCCGCGTCGATCTGGGGCTCGAAAGTCGTCACCTCCGCCGTACCAGATTGGAGTGTGTCGGCGCGGAACGCTCCGGCCTGAACCGAGATCAGGCAGGGGCCGGCCCCCTGGGACCGGTAATTGCCGGTGAGACGCCCCTGCATTAGCTGGCGAGTGAAGACGGGCCCGTCGCCAATGGCGACCACGTCGCTGATGAGAACCTGTCCGAGGCGCGCAGCAAGGGCGGGAGCGTAGTCGCGGACCTGGTAGGTGTGCGGAAAAACCACGTTGCGTCGGGCCTTCTTTTTGGATGAGCTGGTGCAAAGCAACGACGTATCCGTCGGGCGTATAGGGCGCCAGCAGTGGATGCTCCACGCGGATGATCCTGGCCACCGCTTTTGCCGCCGCTTCGGCACGCCAGTCGATTCTGTGTGCCGCGCCGATCACGGCTGCATGCACTGCCTGGTTTGTCTGCGCGGCAAGATGCTGGCCCGCGGCCAGGGCTTCCCAACTGGTGCGGCTCACGCGGCCGTCGCGTTCTTCCAGGACAACAAGAATGCCGCTCATAAGACGCGTACCTCGAATTTCAGTTTTTCAACCAGGGCCGCGGCTGCTTCTTTCGCGGTGCCTGGCAGGATCTGCGTGGAGCGCTGCTTCTGCGGCAGGGCAACGGATTCAAGTACCGCCTTGGGTTTGTTTTCGACAGCGAGATCCGCGGCCGCGATGCGCCGAAGTTCCTTCGTCTTGGCCCGCTTGATCCCCATGAGTGTCGCGTAGCGAAGCTTGTTGCCGCCCGACTGGATCGTCAGCACAGCGGGCAAGGGAAGCTCGATGGTCTGGAACCAGCCATTCTCCAGTTCGCGTTTCACGGTCAGCCCGGCCTCGGTCTTCTCCACCTGCAGGATCAGCGAGGCGTGTGGCAGGTTCAGAAGTTCCGCAAGGATCACGCCCGTCTGGCCCAGGCCAAGGTCGTCAGATTGGAGCCCGGTGAGGATCAGGTCGGCCGACTCGGGCTTGATGGCTTCGGCCAGAAGGTGGGCCACGCCCAGCGAGTCGCGCTGGCCCAGGTCGTCGGCGTCGATGTGGATGGCGCGGTCAGCGCCCTTGGCGAGGGCTTCGCGGATCGTGGTTCCGACGCGCTCTGGGCCGGCCGAAAGGACCACCACTTCGCCGCCATGCTTTTCCTTGAGTTGAAGCGCCTCCTCGAGAGCATACGCATCGGACTCGTTCATGGCGTACTGGATATCGGCTTCTTCAATCCATTTGCCGGCCGCGTCGATGCGGACCTGGGCATCGCGCTCCGGAACTTGTTTGATGGCTACGATGATCTTCATGCGGAGTGACTCCGGTCATTGTCTGGTAATGAACGCGCGACGAGCTGCGCAATGTCGAGCAACTGAGGTGCCGGTTGGTTTGATGCACCCAGTGCGTCGCGGAACATGCTGTTGCAGAACGGACATGCGGTTCCAATCGTCGATGCGCCGGTTGCGACTAACTCCTGGGCTCGGACGTGGCTGACGCGCTCGCCGGTTTCTTCGCCGAGAAAGACGAGTCCGCCGCCGGCCCCGCAACAAAAGCTTCGTTCCCGCGCCCGGGGCGGATCGATTACTTCTCCGGCTGTTGCGGCGACCGCGCGCGGCTCGTCGTACACGTTGCGATAGCGGCCCAGGTAGCACGGATCATGGAACACAATTTTCTCTTGGTTTTGGTTTGGCTTGGGCAGTCGGTCAACAAATCGCGCCAGAAACTCGCTGTGATGTTCGATCGGCGGCGGCGTGCCGTAGGCCTTCCAATCTTCTTGAATCGTGCGCACGCAGTGCGGGCAGATGGTCACGATTTTTTTGACTTTGGACTGACTTAGCATCTCGAGATTAGCTTCGGCCAGCTGTTGGAAGACGAGGTCGTTGCCGAGGCGCCGAACCGGATCGCCGGTGCATTTCTCCTTGCGCAGCACGCCGTAACTGGTGCCGAGATAGTTCATCACCCGCGCGAAGTCGGCCACGATCTCGCGCCCTTTCGGATCGTAGCCGCCCATGCAGCCCAGCCACAGGCAATACTCCTGAGTGCCATCGAAAATAGGGAATTGCTGTTTCTGAACAAACTTATCGCGTTCTGCGGCGCTAATTCCCAGCGCATTGCTTCCGCGTTCAAGCCCGTTGAAGAGCTTGGTCCCGTACGTGTCTTCCCACGATCCGGTGTTGACCGCCCCCCGCCGCAACCCGATCAGGATGGGCAGGTGCTCGATACCCACCGGGCACTGAAATTCGCACGAACCGCATGTCGTGCATTGAAAGACCGCTTCCTGCGAGTTGTATTTCCCCAGCAGCGGCTCCTCCGTTTGCGGCCCGATGTCGTTCAGGTACGCGCGCACGCCAAGAATGATTTCCTTGGGATTCAGAATCTTGCCCGTATTGGTGGCCGGGCAGTGCTCAGTGCAGCGCCCGCACTCCACGCAGGAATAGGCCTGGAGGCTCACAAGTTGCGTCAGGTCCTGGCCCGCCACGAGGCCGAAGTCCTCATCGCCGACAAGGGTTGGGATGGCGCTGAATCCGCCCCGCGAGAGGAATACAGTGGCGGGGCTCAGCACCAGGTGAAGATGCTTGGTATGCGGGATGATGGGCAGAAAGATGAGCAGAGAAAGCGTGTGCGCCCACCACAGCGCATGCGCCGCGGGTGCGTTGTCGGTCGTGAAGAACGCAGCGAGGTAGGTTGCCGTCAGAGCGAAGATGAGGAAGGCGATGAACCCCGATTCGTACGAAACCTTGTCGCCGAGCCAGCGGGGGCGAACGAAAAAGCGGCGCACGAAGAGCCCCAGGATTCCAACGGCGCACGCCAAAGCGAACGCGGCTGCGAAAGAGAAGTAGAATCGCCCGAACATGCCGGCCGGCGCAAGAAAACCGATCCCGAACCCGACAGCGATGTGATTGAGGGTGACCAGCGCGAACGCGCAGAAGCCCCAGAAGACGAAGGCGTGTGCGAGCCCGGGCAGCGGGCGCTGGCGAATCACCTTCGACTGGCAGAGAACTTCGGAGAAGAATTCCCAGCTGCGGCGGCCGATGTTTCCGAGGTGGAAGCCGGGATCTTTCTTCGATTGGAGAATGCGGTCAACAACCCGAGCGAACCGGCGCCAGAAAAGCGCGCCCGAAGCGACGATCAGAACGGCTAAGAGTAGTTTCTCCGCGATCGAGAAGTATTGCGGTTCAGCCAGGGTGAATGAAAACGGAATCATCGTCGAACCTCCCCAACAATACACGAACAGGGCTCGGGTCGTCGTGCGCCAGGGGTGCGCGGAGTCCGGCGCGTCTATCGAAACACCGGACCGTCAGGTTAGTCTGGGTTCGTGCGGTCCCGCCTCGGCCGCAGGACTCTGGCGTGACAATTCGCTCACGGAGCCGAATGCATGAGCAACTCGACAAAACACGAACAAGCGGAGATGTTGTCGGTCGGCGGGCGCGAAGTCCGTATTTCGCATCCCGACAAGCTCTACTTCTCCCGGCAAGTCAAGCTGTCGAAACTCGACATTGTGAAGTACTACCTCGCGGTCGCGCCCGGCGCCTTGCAGGGAATTCAGGACCGGCCCATCGTCCTCAAGCGGTTCGTGAACGGTGCCGAAGAGGAGGCGTTCTATCAAAAACGCGCCCCGGGTGACCGTCCGGAATGGCTGCGGACGGTGACATTGTCATTCCCCTCCGGCCGCACGGCCGAAGAGGTCGTGGTGGACGATGCCGCCGGGCTGGCATGGATTGTCAACCTCGGCTGCCTCGAGCTTCATCCCCATCCGGTACGTTCCGGCGACCTGGAGCACCCCGACGAGATGCGCGTCGATCTGGATCCCGGGCCGGGTGTGGACTGGGCACGATGTGCGCCGCGTGGCCATGGAAGTTAAAGCGCTGCTTGAAGAAGTCGGCCTAACCGGCTGGCCGAAAACCAGCGGCTCGCGCGGCATGCACATCAATGTGCGCATTCATCCGCGGTGGGGATTCGACCAGGTTCGACGCGCGGCCCTGGCGCTCTCGCGGGCCATCGAGCGGCGCGTGCCGGCGCTGGCCACATCGAAATGGTGGAAGGAGGAACGGCACGGGGTGTTCCTCGACTACAACCAGAATGCCAAGGACCGCACCACCGCGTCGGCCTATTCAGTGCGCCCTCTGCCCGATGCGCGGGTCTCGGCGCCCCTCGACTGGAGCGAAGTGGAGTCCTGCGATCCCGCCGATTTTACCGTCTTCACTATGCCGGGGCGGTTTGCGGAAATCGGCAACCTTCACGCCGCAATGGATCAGGCGGCGGGCTCGCTCGATGCGCTGCTCGACATGGCGGCGAGAGATGAGGCCGAGGGACTTGGCGACGCGCCATGGCCGCCTCACTTCCGGAAGATGGAAGGGGAGGCGCCCCGCGTAGCTCCTTCGAAGGCCAGGACCGCAGCGAAAAAGCCTCCCCGCGAGAAGATGCCGCTTATCACCGTGGCCAACTCGCAAAGCAAGGACGAAGCCCTGGCGGGGCTGGAACGATGGAAATCCCGTCACCCTGAGGCGGCCCGGCATCTCGCCATAGACGATGTGCTTGTGGATGCGATGCGGGGAAGATACACGACCTGGACCCGGATCCGCGTCAACCTCCGTCATGTACCGGAACCAGAGCAGCCCGCCGCAGGAAAAGCCTGACCCCGACGAAGTGCCGGAATGGACCGGGCCAGTCCGCAGGCGTGGAAAAAAATCTGAACCAGCCCCGGACCAGCCTTCCTGACTCGCCTCTCAGCTTTCGTTACGGTAGAGCAGGTCGCGGATCGCCTTTCTCCGGGCGGCATTGACCTCGCTGTCTCCTTTGAGATCGCCGGGGTGGGCGGCGCGATTCGCCCTCTCCGCTTCGGCTTCCGGAGTGCTGCACGACGGGCAACGGTTCGCAAAGCCGGGCTTGTCAGGCTTTAGCTCAAATTCCTCTTCACAAATGACACAGGTTCGTATCGGAAACGCCATGGCAAATCTATGTTAGCGCGGTTTTCGGGCTGGTAACAGGGTCGGGTGGCGCCACGGGGCCGGGTTGCGCGGGGGGTATTTCGAGGGCCCCTGTCAGCCCGGCAACGCGCTCCACTCCATGGCTATGGCACCAGGATTCAAGATCCCGGGCGAGGCGTTCCGTGGCCCGCGGGTCGGCGTAGCTGGCGGTGCCCACCTGGACGGCGGTTGCTCCGGCGAGCAGGAACTCGACCGCGTCTTCAGGAGTGATGATCCCGCCCATGCCCAGGATCGGAATCGACACTGCGCGCGCAGTCTCGTACACCATGCGCAGCGCGATGGGCTTGATGGCCGGGCCGGAGAGCCCTCCCGTGATGTTGCTGAGGCGCGGTTTGCGCGTTTCCACGTCAATCGACATGGCCAGAAACGTATTCACCAGGCTTACGGCATCAGCGCCGGCCCCGGCGGCCACTTTGGCCATCTGCGCGACCGAAGTCACATTGGGCGAAAGCTTGACGATGAGCGGCCGCCTGGTGGCGGACCGGGCGCGGCCCACCAGGTATTCGAGCGACCCGCAATCGGCGCCAAAGGCCATGCCCCCGGCGTGCACGTTCGGGCACGAGACATTGAGTTCGTAGGCGTCAATGCCCTCGGCCTGGTTGAGCCGTTCGATCACGGCTATGTAATCGCCCACCGTGTAACCGAAAATGTTTACGATGACCTTACACGCGGGGTAGCGGCGGAGCGGAGGGAGCTTCTTCGCGATGAACTCTTCGACGCCTACGTTCTGCAGCCCGATGGCATTGAGCATGCCGGCTGCTGTCTGGATGATGCGCGGGGGAGGGTGACCCTGCATCGGCTGAAGCGAAATTCCCTTGGTGACGAAGCCGCCGATCCGCTCCAGCGAGACGATCTCTTCAAACTCGATCCCGTACCCGAAAGTGCCACTCGCGGCGATGACCGGGTTGGTCAATTCCAGGCCCGCCAACTTCACTTTCATATCGAGTTTCACGAGGGCGAAGCTTCTCCAGTCGTCCAGTGGCTGGTTTACCGCATCCAGCAGCACGCGATGCCAGGGCCACCGGGGCTTTAGGTTCATGATACTCGCCCGGCGTACAGATAGTTCAGACCGGGTTCGCCACAGGGTGCTGTCAGGCGATGCCTTGGGGATTCGAAATCCTACTGTGGAATCATGCCAATCGTGCCCAGCCACGTCTCCACCAGCCTGGGCCATCCTGTGATCGGAAACTTCGTGTCGCCGCAGCCCAAACGCATGCCCGCCCTCGGCATACAA
Source organism: uncultured Acidobacteriota bacterium (assembly GCA_963798315.1). Lineage (GTDB taxonomy): Bacteria > Acidobacteriota > Terriglobia > Terriglobales > Acidobacteriaceae > Telmatobacter. The sequence continues at coordinate 475,332 of CAWCTA010000011.1, forward strand.
ATGCATCTCCGCGGGAACCCCGGCCTTTTTCAACGCAATGTAATAAGCCAACGCGTCGTACACGCTGTCCACGTGGTCATCCTCCGCCTGCAGCAAAAACGTAGGCGGCGTCTGGCTGGTGACAGGAATTTCGGGATTCGACCCAAGATTTTTATCCGCTGTCGGCGCATGAGGAACCGCAATTTTCCTGGGGCCTTGCTTCGCATCCCATTCAGCCGCGGAGAGCGAAAGATGTCCCGGATAGACAGGCACAGCAAAGTCAGGCCGGCAACTCTCTTTGTCGGCGGCATCCTGAGGCGGGTACAAACGCCTGGCGAAATGCGTGCTGATGGCTGCCGACAGATGCCCCCCCGCCGAAAACCCAAGCACTCCAATTTTGTGCGGATCGATGTGCCACTCCGCGGCGTGAAAGCGCACCAGCCCCACCGTCCTCTGCGCATCTTCCAACGCCATCGGCGATTCGGGATAAGGCCCCGATCTCGAATATGTCTTCGACGGGTCACCCGGCACGCGGTATTTCAACAACACGCACGTGATCCCTTTCGATGTCAGCCAGTCACAGACTTCCGTGCCTTCAAGGTCGATCGCCAGAATCTTGTAGCCCCCGCCTGGAAATACGACCACCGCAGCGCCCGTATTCTTGCCCTGGGGCGAATAGACAGTCATCGTCGGCTGCGAGACCCTTTCCACCGCAACCCACGGTCTGCCGGCAACCAACGACTCCTTTCCCGTCGTCTCCGCGTACTCTGGTCCTCCCACCGGCTGCGCATCCGGCACCGCCCCGGGCCATATCGGCACTTGCGTATGTCCCGGCGATGGCTGCCAGGCAGGGGTTTGTGCGCTCAGATTGGCGAACGCAAACACAATAGAGAGAACACAGATCACTAACTTCATCACCATCCCCGCAAAGGAGGCATAACGCAACTCGAACCCTCGTTTGCCTCAGCAATTGTCCGGGATTCTTTTGTCGAAATCTCACCATGCGCATCAAGAGAGTCACTCCAAGGAATTTTCGGAGTGGGATGGTTCGCCCCCCCAAAAAGGGGCTAATGTAACAGAAAATGCTGTTACATCCGGAAAGTTGGCTGGTAAAGCCTCTGGATTCAATACGCGATTTCTACTAAGCGAAATAAAAGCGAATCTACATAGGGGGTGGGTGGGGGGGCGCCTTTTTTGGGCACGATCGGGTCATTTCCCGCTGGTCTGTGGTTGCGTCGCCAGTCTGTGAGCAGCGGCCATGGCGACCTGAGCGGCATACAACAGCCGCGTGCCATCCTGAGTCGGTATTGCGCCGATGAGCATGCCGTGGCCGACGCAGGCGATGAAGTTCTGGATGTTGTCCAGTCCGGTGAGAGGCGGCAGGGACTTTTGAAAGGCCTTGTGGGCCGCAACCCTGGCGACAACAACACTATTGCCCGTCTCCCGAGCCTGACGGCGGGTGAGTTCCCACACTTCGCAACAGTGAGCGACAGCGGCGTTTTCCAGAGCGGGGCTGGATTCAGGCGGTGCGCAGGGCGCGGAAAAATAGTCTACGGTTTTGGTCATGGAGGGATTCTCCGAGAGTGGATTGGTGACTACTGTTCTTATTGTGCGCTGGGAAGAGGCAATATTCTGCAAGGCAGGGTCTGGATGAGTGCATTGGCCTGTTAACCGGCCAATCGGTGCCCATTTTCATTTAGGCGGTAGGAAGTTTTCTTATCTCGGCGAGGATCTTGATGAGCCGTTTTGAGAGCCTGAGAAGCCGATTGCGAGCACTATCGTTTGGGAGGGAGCGGCGGAACATCTCCATGACATGTTGAGCGGCGAGCAAGGAGTCGATGAGTCCGTCGTGACCTGCTCGTAGGGGCGCGGGTGAGGTTTTGGGCTGGGGAGCCAGGTGCCTTGGCTTGGATCGAGCCAGTTCAAACTCCCGTTGCAGATCGGTCAAGGTCACATCCACATAGCGCATGGTCATGCCCGGATCGGTGTGGCCGAGCAGTTTCATGACCGCGGCGAAGCCAACGCCGGCACGAAGCATTTCCGTTCCGTAGGTGTGGCGTAACTGATGCGGAACGATACTGGTGGGCAGGCCGGCAGAGTTACAGGCCAGATGCAGGTAATCGCGGAGACGCGCGAGAAGAGAGACTCTTGATCCATGCCAGGCCAGGAGCCGTCCGTTATCAGGCAGTGGATCCAGAGAGCGAAAGAAGCGCAGCCGATGAACGAGATCACGGACGAAGGCATCAACAGGAACCATGCGTTCCGTCTTGAGCTTGCCTAACGGTACGTGGATCGCCCACTGGTTCTGGCTTATGGAGTGCAGGCAGTTATACGAGAGGTCAACGCACTCGCCGATGCGCATGCCGGTATGGCGCAGCAACAGGAAGGCATTTGCGGCAAGATCGTTGCGGCGCATCAACTCCTGCTGTAAAAGCTGATCCTGCTCAGCGGTGAGCGGACGGGGCAGAGCATGTGGGGTACGGGGAATATCGTCGCGCCGTATCAGGTGAGCGAGTTCAGCAAGCTTGTAGGCCCAAGCCAACTCGTTCAGAACCGCGCGCAGAGCGATGAGGCGTCCGATGCAAGTTGCGGTGGCCAGCGGTGGGGTCTGTGCGCGCATGCGCGCCAACCATCCAAGGATGTGCGGATCGCGGTGCAGCTGTTCGAGGCGGGTGACGCTGGGGTATTCGGCGCCGAGATAGACGAGGAAACTTCGCACTGCGATGTTGTAGTTGCGTTCGGTTGCAGTACTGAGCGCGGTGGAAAGGGACTCGACGGCGTGGGCGAAGGCCGGAACCAGCGGATGCTGGAGCGGAGGACGGCGCCAACGCTTCTTCACGGGGCGATCCTCGGCTGGGGATGGATGCACTGTGCCGCGGCGCGGGCGTACTGGAGATAGACGTCCTGCGGCGAGACCTGTACATAGTGCAGGGTGGTGTCGATATCGGCATGGCCCATCAACTGCATGAGAGCGGGAAGGCTGATACCGGCCCGCACCATATCCGAAGCGAAGGTGTGTCGGAAGCGGTGCGGGTTGGCAATCTTTACGCCCGTGGTGCTGCGATGATGGCGGAACAGAGAGCGTAATCCCGCCGGGGTCATGCGTTGACCGCGTGCGGGGCCTTTCAACACCACGAACAGTGCCGCGGAACAGCGATCAGGCCGCTCCAGGCGCAGGTAGTGATCGAGTAGTTGCGTGGTCTCCGGCGCCAGAGGCGGAAGGCGCATCTTGCTGCCCTTGCCGCGCACGCGGAGCTGGCCTTCGGATAACAACACATCATCGCGGTTCAGGGCTATGACTTCGGCCGAGCGCAATCCATGCATGAGCATCAGGCCTACGATGGCCAGGTCGCGCGCGGTGTGGAAACTGGACCAGAAGCGTGCCACTTCGTCGACTGAGAGTGGAACGATGGTGAGTCTCGGTTCCCTTACGCGCAGTCTGCTGAGATCGAACCTGGGCCGGCCGAGCCCCAGTGGCCTGCGATGCATGTATACCTGATGAAAGCCGGGTGCGGCCTGACAGGGAGCATCGGGGAACTCGTTCCGGATAGCGCGATCGGCACAAGCTACGCGGTCGTTGATGGTGGAGGCTGACGGCGGCGGTTGCTTGCTCGACTGGAAGCGGATGTAGTCGAGCAAGGTCGAATCGGCAAGGTCTGCCTCGAAGATGTCGTCGCTGTGATGAACGCTCTCCCACCAGCGCACAAAGTGCAACAGGCTGTGCGCATAACTGTAGAGGCTCTTGTTGGCAAGTCGCCGGACATACTCCCGGTCCAGATAGCGGTTGATCCAGCCGACCTCTCGGCCCGAGTCCTGCTCCACTACGCGAAAGGGGCTGTGTGCCCCCGCTGCAGTCTTGATAGAGATCACGCGGAACTTCATGGCTGTGCCGCCTCCAGGAGAGACTGGAACTGATGGGCATCTCCGCCGACGACGAAGAAGGAGTTGGGATCGTGTCCTTCAGGCAGCTGAACGCGACGAGCCGGGATACCTTGCTCGGCAAGTTGATGGACCAGATGTTTTGCAGCCTCCTGGCCGCTCTGGTTGACGTCATCGTCGAAGACGATATAGATGGTGTGCGGCCCGTCGCATAACTGGTGGAACTGATCGGTGTTGAGATGCGTGCCCAGAGAGCAGGTCACGTTGGAGAAACCCGCCTGACGCAGCGCGGCATAGTCGAACATGCCTTCGACAAGAATCACTTCGGAGCAGCGCTGGACCTTCTCCCATGCATACAAGCCTCCCTTGCTGCCTGGAAGGAAGCGATGAGCGAAGGCGGTGCCGACACTGCGGCCGTAGAGGTTGATGATGTGTTCGCTCTGACGGAGCGGGAAGACGATGCGCTGATAGAGAGCGTCGGAGCCGTTCGCGTTGAGCAGTCCGGACTGGCGCAGCAGATCGAAGGAATAACCCTGTGCCGTGAGATGACGGCGAAGAATCCCGCCGGGAGCGTAACCGATTCCAAGGTTCCTTATCAGGTCGGGATCATGCAGTCCGCGCTTGTTGAGATAACTAAGTGCTTCGGGATAGTGATCGAGTTGCTGCTGGTAGAAAGCCGCAGTCTGTTCGAGCACGTCGGCTGAGCCGCTCTCCGGAGTGGTCTTCGGGTTCAAACAGGCAAGACTCTGGCGGAACGACAGCCGGCGGGACAACTGCACAAAGCGAATCAGATCGCCGCCCCGGCCGCAGCCATGGCAGTAGAAGACATCCTTGCGCGTGTTCACATAGAACGACGGACGGCTCTCCTTGTGCAACGGACAGAGTCCGACATACTCGAAGCGGCCTGTCGGCCGGCCCGTCCAGTTCTGCCGCCGCAAGTACTCCAGCAGCGGCAGACGCCCCTTGACTGATTCCACCTCGTGGCCCACAGCGCTTCTTCGCCTCCCGAACCCAGTCTGGAATCACTCCTGTTCTGTTCCCAGGCAAGGATGGTAGGTGAGCGGATTTTTTTACAAACGCAAGGGCCAGAGGATCTCCAGGGCCGAAGCCATCCAAGGCAACGCCACCGCCTTCGGATCGCTATCATGACCTCGCTGAAGCCAGCCAGCTATGCAAGTCGTAGTCTGCCGAACGAATGAAACGGCCGGCTCAGAACAGTCCAGACCCCGCGACCAGCGACGCAGCGTCGAAGCATCGGGCTGCCGATCACCATCCTTCAGCGTGGGTGCAGCCTTCTCCCACGAACAGCGTTCCTTGAAGCGCAGCCACAGCGCCTGGCAACGGGCCAACAAACTGAAGTGGGTGTAGGGAAGAGAAAACAACGGAAGGAAGGTGAAAGTCTTCCCGCAAGTTGAACAGCGGCCACGTCGAATCCCGATCCAGTCGTGATGCTCGTCGTGTGCCTGCTTGCGGCGATGCCCGTGCCCCACAATCGAATCGCGCTTACAGATCGGACACAAGCGTATTATGATCTGGTCGCAGTCGTTGGCCCAGCAGGCAGCAAGCTGCTCCAGCCCGGCCGACACTGGGACAAAGAGGATCGTTACCTCAAAGGGGCTTCGCTGTCCGACGTTGACCCGCCAAGATCGCAGCCGGCTGCGAAGCTCCTCCTCCTGAAGAAAATCCAACTGAAAGAGAATATAGCTTCTTACTCGCAGCCTCGATCGCATGGCTAAGCTTATTGGCCGGTTATCTCCCTGTCGGCGACACTTGAAACTATCGCGGTGAGGAAATCCCTCCACACTGGCCGACTGACTCCGATTGATAAAGTCGCGCGGTTTCATTTCGGTCTGCGCTCGCGGCGCGGGCCTTTAGCTGCTCTCACTTTCGTCGGGGCCGTCGTTGTCTGACTTTTGTTTTCCGCCGTAGTTGGCTGCGGGTCGATGTTTAGGTACACACACTGCGCCACACTTTGCCCCAGTCCGAGGGGGTAGGTTCTTACAATTCTATGGTTCGGGGCATCATACGTCATGCCATCTACGAGGCAAGCTTCGGCGATGCGCGGGTCGTAACTGTGCAGCCGGGTGAAATTCTTCCTTGTCCAGGTGAGGATGGCTTTGTGTAGGGCGCGGCTGTCCTTGAAATAGTCTTCTTTCATCCGCTCCAGCCCCAACACGTTTAGACAAAAGCCGAGAATTCTTGCTCCTTTGAAGTTTGGAAAGCGGTTCATCTTTAAGACATCTTCGTACAGGAGGCGGCAGACTTTAAATTTCACGACAGTGCCTGCTCGTCCATTCAAATTGCCAAAGTTGAACAATTCGCCCCAAAGTGCATTGTGCTGAATCCACCAACATTGGTCTCGCGGGGAGGTCACGGCGGAGGCCGCAAAGATCACCTCGAAGGTCAGGTTGGCAATTTCATCGTAGATACTCTTGGGATGATAAAGGTCTTTGCTCTTTTTTCGCCGCCCCGCATCAGCAGGAATGCCCTTCTTCTCCAGGTTCTCCACCACCTCCTTAATGAAGTTAACGACTACTCGAAGTCGAGCTAGGAGATCATCATTCCAGTTACTGGTTTCCACTCCGTTGAGTTTGTAGAGACCAATTAGTGAATGTCCGATGGCGTTTAACGCTCTGTTGAGAACGTACGAGTGGCCGCCACTCGCTGTCTCGATGTAGCCACGAAGGGTCATAAGGACGACGCGACAATAGGCTTCCCACTGGTCGCTATCCCATTTGGACCTACTTGTGAAGTTGGTGTCGAGTATTGTCCCTATAGTCTCGACGATTTTGTAGTTGGAGAATATTGCCTGGCAGATGGGCTTGTAGTTGCCGATCAGTCCCGCTTCATAGCCTGCAGTTTCGTGGTAGAGAAATGAGCTCCTGTTCTCCAGCGCCTCGCTCACAATGTTGTTGGCAAAGGTTTGAATCTGAATGCCGAACTTCTTCTGTTCTCCTATCTCGCCGAAGAAGGCCCATGCCGTGCTCGGCGAAGACTCGACGATGGCGCGGCAAAACCGCCTGTCTGCAATGAGGGACAGAATGTCGTTCGCACAAACCTCAACCTTTGAAGGGGCGCCCTTTCCTTTCTCGCGGGATTGCGGAGAAAAGGCGGGCACTCCCCTCGACTTGTTGCGTAGAATACAAGCTCCCTTGCCGAGCGCTTCAGCTCGTCGGCAACGACAGCCAACTCCGTCGGCGAGCCTTTCACTATAGCTCCAAATAGAGTCTCCGCATAGCGCTTAGCATTCCATTTGCTGAAGGTTGCCGGTTTGATGAAGGCGAAGATCACCCAAACCAAGAAGGTCAAGAGATAAAGTCCTGCAAGGAGTGCCTGCCACAAAGCCGGAGTGACGAAGCCGATTTTGGGAACGAGCCAGCTTTGAGCGCGCCAAAGATCTGTTAAGAGGGTGAGTACCCCAACTGTGGCGACGATTGCGAAGGTGAGTCCTTGGAGGGGGATTGGGGCGGATCGGATACGGAAGCGGTAGCGTACGTCTGCAATAGTCCAAGCCAGCACCATAAGCGCAAGGCCTGCAAGGAACTCGGCAAAACCGAAGAATTTCGGCGCGCTCGTTTCGAGGGGGACGAAGGAGACCCGTATGGCGAATTGATCCACTGTCACGCGGCCTCCATCTATGCACAGGGCAGGTTCAGAGCAATCATATAGCTCCGCCGCATACACTTCGGTCGGCGTTGGCTCAGGCCTTTACATCAAATTGCTAACGAAAAACGTCGTTGAGTCCCGCGGTCGCCACGGCGACCTCCGCTCGGGACGACAGGCATAGCAATGGTTAGCGGAGTGCGGTGACCGCCATCCAGAAATAACCTTAGTTCCGGCGGGGTCTCGGTCTCGTTTTAGAGCAAAACAAATCGGGCGGCCCTTTTTGGGGACCGCCCGCTGTGGTTTGGATCAACTTTTGGCTGCGGCTACGCCGTCACAGGCTCCTGCGCGTTGACTTTCACCGGCGTCAGCCAGCCAAAGCGGTCGGGCTTCAGGCCGTTGGCGATGGCGAAGAACTCATCGGCGATCTTGCGTGTGATCTCGCCGGGCTTGCCGTCCGCAATCAGGATGCGATCGATGGAGCGGATCGGCGAGACTTCGGCTGCCGTGCCGGTGAAGAAGACTTCGTCGGCAATGTAGAGCAGTTCACGCGGGATGGCCTGCTCGGTGACCGCCAGTCCAAGGTGGCGGGCGATGGTGAGCACGCTGTCGCGGGTAATGCCGGAGAGCGCCGAATTGGCCAGCGGCGGCGTGTAAAGCACTCCGTTGCGCACCGCGAAAATGTTCTCTCCCGAGCCTTCGCTGACCAGGCCGAACACGTCGAGGGCGATGCCTTCGGCGTAGCCGTTGGTGTCGGCTTCCATGCGGATGAGTTGCGAGTTCATGTAGTTGGCCCCGGCCTTCGCAAGCGCGGGCATGGTGTTGGGGGCCAGGCGGTTCCAGCTCGAAATGCAAACATCGGCGCCATCACCGCCGGGCATGTACTTGCCCCACGGGAAGTTTGCTATGTAGATCTCGATCGGCGAACCCTTGGGGCTGACTCCAATTTCGCCGTAGCCGCGAAGCGCAATGGGCCGGATGTAGCACGGCGCGACTCCGTTGGCTTCGATCACATCGACCACCGCGGCGCACAGCTCATCGAGCGTATAGGGCAGCGTCATGCGGTAGATCTTCGCCGAGTCCAGCAGGCGCTGCATATGTTCAGGCAGACGAAACACGGCGGCGCCCTGCGGCTGGGCATAGCAGCGAATGCCCTCAAAGACGCTGGATCCGTAATGAACGACGTGGCTCATGACGTGGATCGTGGCTTGTTCCCACGGGATGAGGTTGCCGTTGTGCCAGATTTTCGAAGTGGTTTGGATGGGCATGAGGGTGAACGAACTCCTTGAAACGCGAGTGGGCGCGAATATTCAAGCGTATCGCGGATGCGGTGCGACTGTCATCCGTCCTATGAGCTTAGACCATACGCACTGATTTGACGTTGGCACATCCCCCGTTGGGTGTAAAGGAGTGATGAATCGGGTAACTGGCCGGTCGCGCTTCAGAGGGCCGGGGGCGTCCCGCTCCGTGTGCTAACGTTCAACCGTGAAGAAGTCCAGGCCGGAGCCGGGCAGCGAATCCATCAAAACAGGGGAGAACAAGCGGCGCCTCCTGCCCGGACTGAAGGTGGCGGACGGATTCACGCGGCATCCATTCGATGCCGCTTTTGGCTTGAGGACCAGCGGCCTCATCCCCGGCCGCCACCTGAAGAGCGGCCACCCCCACGACCGCCACGCGACAGCTTACTTTGGTGTCGCTCCCTCCGTTTTCCGCGAGGTCCTGCGCCGATGGCGGCAATACCGGCCGGCCGCTCCAATCGAACAAACCACGTTCATCGATCTGGGCGCCGGCATGGGGCGCGCCATGCTGATCGCCGCGCTCCAGCCATTCAGGGCCGTTGTGGGAGTGGAACTGAACCCCGCCCTGGTGCGCCTGGCTCGACGGAACATGACCCGCTGGCGAAAGATCGCTGACCCGCAAGCGCCCATGCGCCTGGTGTGCGGCGATGTTGCGGACTACGTATTTCCCAAGGGTGCGTGCGTCGCCTTCCTGTTCAATCCCTTTGGCGCGACCGTAATGCGGCGCCTGTTGCGAGCAATGAACAGGTCCTTCGCGCTCCGCCCTGGAGAACTGGATGTTCTTTACGTAAACAACGAGCAGGAAAGCGTGCTCGAAGCCCAGCCAGGATTCGTGCGTCTTTTTCATGGCCAGGTCAAGCGATCGCGCCGCGATGCCAAGGCAGATTTCCAAATCCTCGCCAATCAGCCCGACGGCGAGTATGCGTCGGCGGACTACGAGGATTGCTCGATCTGGCGTTGGATGGGAAAGCCGGAGACAACTCGCGAGCGTCCGGCTCGCCGAAGAATCGTTATTTCAAAGGATCACTAGGATTTAATGCAGTTGACGAAACCGCCCTGCAGGTAGAAAGCTTTCTGCTGGCAAACTGAGCCTCCGCTCGCAACCAGGGCGGAGCAGGGAACGCCAGGGGGCGTACGTTCGATGGAACCGCATCTGATCCTTGGAATCGGAGAGTTGCTCTGGGATGTGTTGCCGGAAGGAGCGAGACTGGGAGGCGCGCCGGCAAATTTTACGGTCATGGCGGGACGACTCGGCAGTCACGCCGCGGTCCTGAGCCGCATTGGGCGCGACGACCTGGGCAGGACAGCCGTGGAACATTCTGGACCCGCTGCCTGCCGACACCGAATTCCTGCAAGTGGACCCCGTGCATGAAACGGGTCGCGTCACGGTTGCGTTCCAGAATGGCCAGCCCCATTACACGATCCACGAGCCTGCCGCGTGGGATTTTTTAGAACTTTCGGATGAGTGGGTGAGCCTGGCGGAGCGAGCGGACGCCATTTGTTTCGGGTCCCTGGCGCAGAGAAGCCTTGAGTCGCGGCAGACGATCCAGACCCTCGCGGCGCAGACGCAGGCCGGTTGCGTGCGCGTCTTCGACGTCAATCTGCGCACGCCGTTCTACTCCAGCGAAGTGGTGCAGGAGTCGCTGGAACTGGCGACGGTGATGAAGATGAACGACGCCGAGGTGCCGCTGGTGCTGGGGCTGCTGGGCCTGCAGGCCTTCGATCCGCAGGCGCCGGGCGCGCTGCGGGCCGCGGCGGAGCGCCTGCTCGAGGAGTTTCCAACCCTCAGGATGGTGGCCGTAACCCGCGGCGGGCGCGGGAAGCCTGCTGGTGACGCGCGAGGCATGGCACGAACATCCCGGCATCCCGGTCAAGGTTGCGGATACGATCGGCGCCGGCGATGCGTTTACGGCTGCAATGACCCATTACCTGCTGCGCGGCGCGGACCTTGCCACGCTCAACGAGGCAGGGAACCGCTGGGGCAGGTTGGGTGGCGTCGCAGTCCGGAGCGATGCCCGACCTCGAGGCTCACGTGCGAGCCCGGATCGAGACCTCCATCGAAGCGCGGACCGTGCAGTAAAGTAATCACATCGTGATTGTTAACATTGCCCGTCGCGCTCACGACCACAACTGGGAACTCGACCCCATCACCCGGTCCCTGCTCGATACCGATTTTTACAAGCTGCTGATGCTCCAGTTCATCTGGAAGCATTTTCCGAATACGCGCGCCACGTTTGCCCTGCAGAACCGGACCACTGCAGTGCGTCTGGGCGAGATCATCGAGTTGCACGAGCTGCGCGAGCAGTTGGTCGAAGCAAGAAAGCTGCGCTTCCACAAATCGGAGCTGATCTGGCTGGCCGGCAATACGTTCTACGGCCGCAGGGGCATGTTTGAGCCGGCGTTTCTCGAGTGGCTCGACAAGGATTTTCAGCTCTCGGATTTTGATCTTTCCGTCGAGGATGGCCAAATCTCTTTGCGCTTTGACGGGCTGTGGACCGAGACGACGATGTGGGAGATCTATTCTCTCGCCATCATCGACGAACTCAAGACCCGCGCCAGCCTCAAAAAGCTCACCGAATTTGAACTCGACATTCTGTACGCCCGGGCCAAGACCCGGCTGTGGGAAAAGATGGAACGGCTGCGCGGCGTGCCCGGCCTGAGCCTGAGCGACTTTGGCACCCGCAGGCGGCACAGCTTTCTCTGGCACGAATACGTAGTGAAGGCGATGAGCGATGTGCTTGAGACCGGCTTCGCCGGTAGCTCGAACACGTATCTGGCCTACAAGCACGACCTTGAGGCGATCGGCACCAATGCCCACGAACTCCCCATGGCTATGGCGGCGCTGGCCGGAACCGACTGAGGAAATGCGCACCGCCCAGTATCGCTTCCTCGAGCTATGGCAGCAGACCTACCAGGGCGAGTTGCTTATCCTGCTTCCCGACACATTTGGTACAAGCAATTCCTTCGCGATGCGCCCGACTGGGTGGCCGACTGGACCGGGCAGCGCGTCGACAGCAAGGACCCCTTTGTAGCCGGCGACGAATACATTCAGTGGCTCGAGCAGCACGGGAGCGACCCGCGGCGCAAGCGGCTCATCGCGTCCGACGCCCTGGACGTGGATCGCATTCTCGCCCTCCATGCGTCATTTCGGTGGAACCATCCGGGATGGCGCGAGCCCGGAGGATTTTCGCGCACCGAAGGACTTTTGCGACGCCGGGAAGTGGATCCCGCATCGGCGCATCCGGTTCTCCAGCGGCTGGGGAACGTTTCTCACCAACGATTTTCGCAACTGCAATCCGCGCGGAGACCAGAGCTTCGATCCCGTCAGCCTGGTGTGCAAGCTCTCTGAAGTAGAGGGCCGCCCGGCAGTGAAACTCTCCGACAACTATGCCAAGGCCATGGGTCCGCCGGAAGAGATCGAGCGCTACCGTCGCATTTTCGGCACCGCGGGCGTGGCCAACGTTCCCGTGGAGGCCTGACCATCCCCGCCGGCAGTCGTGATGACCCGGCCTGTGGGCGCCAGTTGCGATCGAGGACGGTCAACATAAGCCGACTCTCGGATAGTAATCGGCCTCGGTCGGGGAGCTACCATGAGCGCCCCCAGACGCCGCCATTCGTAAGAGGCAGCTCGCAGGCGCGGATTCTCCCCATCATTTCCCTCTCCCGTGCTACTCTGTGGATGCTTTGGCACTGACCAGGCCAACCTCGGTTCCTCCCGTCACGGCTGATTTCACCAGCGAACTGCAGCGGGCCGAAACGAGCCTTCCGCCTGTGCAGTCCGCTTATCGACTCACCCGTGCAGCGGGTGGAAACACGCGCTTGGACAGCGGCAACACGTCGGTGATTTCCAACCCGGCTGCCGGCCAGACCATTCTGCTGGACCACATCCAGAAGACAGCAACGATTCAGCCACTGCTCACAGCCGCACCGTCACCTCCCGGTATGCCGCCGATGCCTCACCTCAGTGTTCCGGGGCCTGCAGCTGCGCCCTCGGCACAGGTGCAGGATTTGGGTAAGGGCGTCCTTCAGGGTCTTGAAGTTGAGGGAAAGCGATACGTAATTCAACCACCAGCAATGCCGAACATTCCCGCCGCGCCCAAACCCCCAACATTTCAGGCGCCGGGAATGCCCCAGCTTCAGGGAATGCCCCAAGTGCCGGGAATGCCCAAGATGCCAGGAGCACCCGGATCTCAGTCAGCGCCAAATGCTCCGCAGGGGCCAACCTTCGCTGAGGTCTGGACCAGCACCAGCACCCGTCTACCCATGCTCACCAAGATAAACGGCGGATTCGGCCAAATAACGCAGGTTTGCCAGGGCGTCACTCCCGGCGAGCCCCACCCCGCTGCTTTCCAAATCCCACCAGACTACAAGGTGATCGAGCTGTCGCCGCCCAAACCGCCTGCTTTGCCGGCATTGTAATGGGAAACACTGCCAGTTCCACCGCTTGGGGCCTTAGGCCCCATTTTCATTAACTTGCAGAGAAAAGTTCAAGCCAACTGGCGCCCCGTCCCGGGTTGCCATGAAATCTGAGTCGATCGCTAGTTTGACGGCGGACCGCCCGATCCGGAAGGCGGCGCGGGCCGGTCCTTCGCTCTAAGAAACGCGACCAGTTGAGCGATTTCCTGGTCGGTAAGCGAATCCGCGAAAGGCGGCATCTTCGCACCGCCGTCCGTGATCTGTTTGGTGATTTTTTCGGGAGGCCAGGCCTTGTCGTTGCGGATATCCGCCAGCGACGGCCCCTTCTTGTTTCCGGCCAGGTCTGCGCCGTGACATTGCGGGCAGCCTTTGTCGCGATACAGAAGGGCGCCGGCCTGCTCGTCGGCTTTGCTATCGGGTGCGGAGTAAACGGGAGCGGCGAACGCCGCGAAAAGCAGGACGATGGGAATGACCGCAATGCGGTTTGCACGAAGAATCACAGAGCATTATTTTCGCATGGCCGCGGGCAGCGAGTCTCGCCGCCGCCGCCAGTGTAGGCTGGCCAGATGGGGAGGGAAGCGAGCTTCTACGCCGGCGGCCTCCGGCGCGAACTGGCTCTGCGCAATCGCAGTTGGGCACGCGGCCGGCTGCATGTAGAGAGCTATGGGGCCGAGCCGGTGGTTGTCTACGCGCCTGAGCCCCGTTCAGACGGCGGCCCTTCCGGCGTGATGGCTCGTCACGGCAACTTCTTTGACGCTGCTTACGCGGCCATCCTGGCCCGGCCGGAGTGGATGCGGCGTTTCGGCAAAGTGCACGCGCAGGCGGCGCGCTCTTTGCCCAAGCCTGCGGGGGATCCGGCCCGGCGATGGCGCGAACTGGACTCGAGCATGAGCTCGGATGCGCTGCTGATGAATGTGTTCTGCACACCCGGCGTGGCGGAATCGGCGGCGGTGCGGAACGCGCTCGGTCTTGACCCGGCCGCCGCCCCGGAGTTCGGCTGGAAGGCGCGGGTCCCGCTCAAAAGCGGGCTTGTGGACCGCACCGAAGTGGACCTGCGGCTGGGATCCCTGTTGATCGAGGCCAAGCTCACAGAGTCGGACTTCCAGACGCGCAAGGCGGAGATCGTCGAGGCCTACAGGGACTTCGACGCCGTCTTCGACCTGGAGTCGCTGCCGAGGGTAGAGATTCCCGTGGGCAGGCGGATGGAAGCGGTTGAATTTCCCGAGAACTATTCGCAGGAATACGAACCGATTGTGGAAGGTGCGCGACCGATCCCGCCGGAGTCCACACCCGCGGTAGCTGTCGCGCCGGGTTACGCGAGTTATCAACTCATTCGCAATGTGCTGGCAGCGCATGCACATGGTTGCAGCTTTTGCGTCCTCCACGACGAGCGCCGGCCCGATCTGCGCGAAGCCTGGTTCGAGGTGATGGCGACCGTCAGGAGCGCCGAAATGCGGGTGCGATTAAAGGTGCTCACCTGGCAGGAGCTTGCGGCGTTTTTGCCGGTGGAGCTTCAGCAGTTTCTGGACGTGAAATACGGAATTGTCGCGCCCGGCAGGAATGCGTCTCCGTTGATTGAGATCAACCCTCGACCGTAGGGCGCCAATATCGGTTCGGCTCAAGATTCTCACCGGTGAAGTGCACGCGCAAGCAGCAATCCGATCCCGCGCCGCCTGAATTCTCTTGCGCGCAACAAAAGCTGACCGCCGGAAAATTGCGCAGCGCTGTGCAAACCGTGCTCGAGAATCCGGCCTACCGCGATTCTGCGCGAAAATTGCAGGCCGCATTTCAGCAAGTGGATGGCCTCAACCGCGCGGCCGACATCATCGAGCAGACATTCGAAATCGGATCGGCGCAGCGAGGCGCGTTGACCCAGTCAGTTGCTGTGGATTAGACAGGTATCCCTTACTGCTTTTTCTGTCCACTGTTCACGGTCCCCTGTTCGCTGTTTTTCATGCTTCATGCGCAGTGGGCACGTGCGGTTGCGGAACGAGTTCCGTGACAGCGATTCCAGCCAGGATGATCAGGGCGCCGCACGCCGGCCGCAACCCGAGCCTCTCACCCATCACCAGGAATGATGTAATCCACGCGAACACCGGCTCCATGGTCATGATGAGCGCCGTGTGCGTGGAGGGCAGGATGGACTGGGCCCAGCTCTGAATCGAGAACGCTGCGGCGGTGGCCAGCACGGCCGCGACACTCAGCGCCGACATCAGGCCGGGCGTCCACTCGATATGCGGATGTTCGATGAAGGGCAGGCTCACGGCCATGAAGACCGCGCAGAAGCCAACCTGGAGCAGTGCCAGCGGTTGAAACCCGATGCGCGGGGAAACATGGCCAAGCGCCAGGCAATGAAATGCGAATCCAACCGCGCAGCCAAATGTCAGCACGTCGCCAATGTTGATGGAGCTGAGATCCGGGAACCAGCCTGTGAAGGCCGTCGAGCCCATCCCTTTTGATATAGCCGGAGTGGTCAGAAGAATGATTCCTGCGAAGGCCAATGCCGCGCCGACAAACGCATTCCAGCGCGGAGCACGCGCTCCGGCCGGCCGCAACCCTGGAATCGAAGAGAGCAGCGGAACCAGCACCACAACCAGCCCCGTGATGAACGCCGATTTCGACGGCGTGGTGCGCACCAGCCCGATGGTCTGGAACTGATACCCGGTGGCCAGGCACAGTCCAACAACGGCCCCGGCCGCTACCTGCCACGCGCGGATCCCGCGCCAGTACCGGTGATACCCCACCGCCATCACGGCAAATGCCAAGGTCATGCGGGCCAGGTTGAAGGCTGCCGGGGTGGCGTGGGCCAGGGCGCCCTTGATCACCACAAAGGTGGAACCCCAGATGGCCACCACGAACAGCATTAGCAAATAGGCGCGCAGCTTCATGTAGTGGCAATTATGGCAGCTGCCTGGTCACTGTCCCGATGCCTGGGTTGGAGGGGTTCCTTCTCCAGGGCGTCGAGAATCTCCAGGTCCGCATCGAAGAATGAGAAGATCTGCTGGAATTCGGAGAATGTGGCTTCGCGGGTGCGAATCTTCTGGCGAGCAACGGCGAGACCGCGAATCCTGTCCGCCAGGACTAATCCAAATCCGATGGCGAATGCCGCCGCGAATAATGCAAACATGCCCCAGAAGTAGTAGCGAATGAAGAGTTCTCCCCTGCGGGGAGAAGCGAACGCAAAGACGAAGTTTCCGGCTTCGTTGGCAAGTGCCGAGACCACGACCCAGATAACAAAGGCTCCTGTTGCGGTCCTGCCGAAGCCGGCAACGCTTCTGAGGAATTGCGACCAGACGTCCGCCCGGCTTCGCGCGGCAAAGACAAGGAAGCGCCGCAACGGTCCGAGATCATTGTGGATCTTGTCCCACGAGAACACGGGAGTTCCGCGATAGAGGGAAGCGGACAGCGTCTGATCGGGAAGGTGCTTGATGACTACGATCGGTTTAAAGCTTGCCACCGCGTGGCCGAGCTCGTTGGCCATCCACGAGGACCCCGGACCGGGCACGACGACGACCGCATCCGCGCGGGTGACAGCGTTCAGAGACTCTGCAATCACCTCGTCGTGATCGCGTCCGCGGGTGAACGGAATCCGGATGACAGCGATCGCGGGGCAAGCCAGTCCTTGTTCAATTGCGGCGGCGATGGCCTCGTAATCATGCTTGAACGAAATGAACACCCGGATGCGCCGCAGCCTGACGCCGGTGACGATGGAAATGATCAGGTGAATGACAAAGAAACAGACCACATAGGCGGCGAATGTTAATAGCACCAATCCAAACTGACGAAACTCGCGGCCCACGAAACCCATCTCGCCGCGAAAACCCCCTAAGTTGAGGTAGGTTTTGTAACCGAGGTAAACCCCGAGAGCGATAAGACCGGCGACCACGATTGCGGCAAGAGTATCCCCCATGCCCCAGGGCGTCGATTGCTCGGAATTGGTTTTCGGGTCTTGGCTCGTCATCGTGCGGCCGCGGGCAAACCTGGTACTCAAATCTAACACTGAACCGGTCAGCCGATGGCAAGATCACGGTACCAGCGACTCGTTCAGGAAACAGAAAACTCTTTGCAGGACGGCCATTCTGACCCGATCGGGTTGATCGACTCAGCGGTGTTCTTTTTCCCCTTCTTCAGCCTTCGACAAGTCTCATAACACTTGTGACAGACATCACGCTAACGAGTCTTCATTACTTTTGGGCGTTGATTTTCCGCTGGATTCCGCTTACTCTTCATTCAAATAATTCTGAGACTCCGGATCGACTAGATCGTTGGCGAGGTTGCCTCGGCAAACCCGTACCTCGTGGTGTGTCTGACAGGCTCGAGCAAGCGAGGATCTTGCATGCCGTACCCGAGTACTCGGAAGAACGTTAAGGCATATTTACATGAAAGCTCTCTGCCTGGTTGCTCCTGCGCTGGTCGTGTGTGCGGCGCCCGCCTTTGCTAACGTAACCGTATCCAGCCCCGTCAACGGCGCTCTCGTAGTCTCGCCGTTCACACTGGCGGCGACCGCCTCGCCATGCTCCGCCCAATCGATTGCCGCAATGGGCTACTCATTTGACAACAGCAGCAACACCACGATCGTGAATGGCACGTCTGTGGATGCCCATGTCACGGGCGCGGTTGGCGCGCATGTCCTCCACATCAAATCGTGGGGCAACAAGGGGGCGTCGTGCGTTGCCAACATAGCCATCACCATTCTCCCGTCGCTTTCGGCCATCGTCCCGTCGAATGCGGTCGCGGTCACGGGCATTCACGCATTGAAGACCTGGATGGCCACGTTCGATTCCGGCACCGGCAATGGAAGCTCCACCGGAACCATGCGCATGGTCTCCTCGCCTTCGGTGAGCGGAACGTCACGCGAATTTCTGACCAGCTACACAAATTTCGGCGGGGAACGCTACTCCATTTTGTTTGGAACCGACTCCACCGCCACCAACTTCTTCTACGACACGTGGATTTATCCAGTCAGCCCCATGAGCGATGTTGCCAACATCGAAATGGATCTAAACCAAGTGATGTCGAACGGAGAGACGGTGATCTTCGGTTTTCAATGCGACGGCTGGTCCGGGACATGGGATTACACGACCAATAGCGGCACTCCCCAGAAGCCGAAGGATCTCTGGCTTCACTCCACTTCCAGCTGTAACCCGCGCGCCTGGACTCCCAATACCTGGCATCACGTTCAGATCCAGTTCTCGCGCGACAACCAGGGCAACGTCACCTACCATTCGGTCTGGTTTGATGGAGCGGTGCAGGAGATCAACGCGACGGTTCCATCGGCCTTTGCGCTTAGATGGGGACCGGCCCTGCTGACCAACTTCCAGGTGGACGGAATCGGCACGTCCGGTTCGGCCATCGTGTACATGGACAATCTGACTGTGTACCGGTGGTGAACGCGCGTTTATTGCGTTGAGTCGTTGGGCTCAGCGGCTGGAAAGACTTCCTGCCCGTTGACGTAGGTGCCTCTGACCGCCGTTTGAAGAATTGCGGGAGCGTCGACCTTGTAGAGATCGCGGTCGACGAGGACGAAGTCCGCATCGTAGCCGGGGACAAGTTTGCCTTTGTGCTTCTCGGCGAATTCGGCGTATGCCGAGCCCTGCGTATAGGCGTAGAGAGCCTGGCCTCGAGTGAGTTTGTTGGCCGGGAAATACTCTTTTGTGCCGGCCTCGTTCTTCCGGGTGACGGCGGCATAGAGGCCCCGGAAAGGCGTGATGGGCTCGACAGGATAGTCGGTGCCGAAGGCCAGGTGCACGCCGGCATCGAGGAACGCCTTCCATGCATAGGAGTAGGCCGCGCGCTGCGGGCCGAGGCGATCCTCAGCCCAGTTCATGTCGGTGAGCAGATGGTTGGGCTGCATGGAGGCGATCACGCCGAGTTTGGCGAAGCGCAGGATATCGGCCGGGTCAACCACCTGGGCGTGTTCGATGCGGTTGCGGGCCTTGGACGATACGCCTGGCTGCGCATAGGCATCCAGTGCCATAACCGTAGCTTTATCGCCGATGGCGTGAAACCCAAGCTGAAATCCAGCCTGGGCGCGTTCGATCGATAGCTTGTTCAATTCATCCTGGTTATATTGGGGCAGGCCGGAGTTGCCGGGATCATCAGCGAACGGCGACTTCATCGCCGCCGTCCGTGAGCCCAGGGAACCATCCATGAAGCCCTTGAGCATGCCGGTGTGCAACATGGGGTCGTTCAGATCGTGGTGGGCGCGCATTTTCTTCAACTCCGCGAGCGGAGCCTTGAACGGGAGCCATTCGCTGATGCGTAGGTCTAACTTTCCTTCTTTCTCCATCTGCTCCAAAACCAGGAAGAAATCCCAATCACTGAAGTCCTGCACGCTGGTGACGCCGTGCGCGAGCGCGTCGTCGATGGCCAATTCAGCGCCGCGGCGGCGTTCTTCGGGGGTGGGCGGGGGAATAACCTTGTACACCAGATCCATGGCCGATTCGCGCAGGATGCCGGTGGGATCGCCCTGGGCGTCGAGGTCGATGGCTCCGCCCTGGGGCGGCACGGTCTTGCCGGTGATGCCGGCCGCGGCCAGCGCAGCCGAGTTAGCGATGGCGATGTGCCCGTCGACGCGATCGAGAAATGTCGGGTGTTCTCCCGTGACCTTGTCGAGATCCTGGCGAGAGGGCAGGACCTTTTCTTCCCAGAGGGTATGGTCCCAGCGGCCCCCGGTGATCCAGTGACCTTGCGGCGATTTTCCCTCGAAGGCCCCGATGTCTGCGAGCATTTCGGCTAATGACTTTACGCCGAACAGGTCGAGATTGAGCTTGGTCTGGCCGGCCCCGCCGAGATGGGTGTGGGCATCGTTAAATCCCGGGAAGATGAAGGCGCCGGCAGAGCCGAGGTCGTGGAGGTGGGTATTCGGTCCAGCCAGGCGCGTAATCTCGTTGCTGGTGCCCACCGCGAGAACTTTGCCGCCCCCGATGGCCATGGCTGCGACGATCTCAGGCTTGTCTTCGGAGAGACCAACGCCGGTGTAGATGGTGCCGTTGAAAAAGATGGCGTCGGGGGCGGAGCGCCGGGCAGGCTCCGGGTGGGTCTGACGGCGGGAAGTCGTTTGCGCGTTACAGAACGAGGACAAAGCCAGGCCGGCAGCCAGCAGGGCAGGGAACTTGGGCATGGGCGGATTTTAGCAGCCGCACGGCTATTGCTCGGCGGCCCACTCCAGCATGGCCAGGGTCAGCAGCAGGACGCGCTTGAGACCCAGTTCGCGGTCCTTGGACGAATACCATTCCGCCTGGGTATGCGCGCCTCCTCCATCCCCTCCTGCGCCGAGGGACAGCGCCGGGACTTGCAGCGACAGCGGGATGTTGGCGTCGGTCGAACCGAGCCGCACAATGGTTCTGATATTCAGGCGGCGGTCTACCGCATGCAGGGCTTCGAGAATCGGGGAATCCGGGGGCAACTGGGCGGCGGGGCGATCGCCGATTTTGCTGATGGTGAAATCAAGACGTCCGCGCCGGGCGCCATTTGTAGTCTTTGCCTGTGCGTTCGAAAACTCGACGGCGTCCTCCACGGCACGATGAAGCGCGACTTCGAGGCGCAGAAGTTCGTCGGCGCTTGTGGAGCGGAAATCGATCGCAGCCACGACGCTCTCAGGGATGGAATTCACGCTGGTGCCGCCATGAATCGTGCCCAGGTTCAGAGTCGTTCGCGGCTCCGTTGGCAGCGGAGTTCTGGCCAGTGTGGCCAGGGCTGCTGCCATGGCGGCGATCGGGTTGGGCGTGCCCGCATCCGTGAAGCTGTGTCCCCCAGGCCCCGAGACCGTGACTCGGAAGCGCCGGCTGCCAAGGGCCTGGGCCACAGCGGAGTCGGACCCCGCGCCGTCGAGAACGATGTGGGCCGCGATGCGGCCGGCCAGGGCCCCCTGACCATAGAGGTGGCGAACCCCGCGGAGGTCGCCCTCGCCCTCCTCGCCGACGTTGCCCAGGAACAAAAGCGGGACCGGCACATCCACCATCGCGTGCACCAGGGCATGCACAATGGCCAGCATGCCTGCCACGCCCGCGCCGTTATCAGAGGCGCCCGGAGCTTCCAGGCGGTCCACTCCGTCGTTTTGTACGCGGGAGGGATGGAGGGGCGTTCCGGCAGGGAAGACGGTGTCGAGATGGGCGGACAACACGACGATCGGCCCCGTGCTTTCGGGATCGAGTCCGACTGGGTTGAGGAATCCGAGAACGTTACCGACACCATCGGTTTCAACGCCGGACAATCCGGCCTCGGCAAAACGGCGCGCGAGCCATTGACCGCGAGCCTGCTCTCCAAAGGGCGGCGCCGGGATCGCCACCATCTCCTCCTGCCAGTCCATGATGGTCTTGGGATTGCCGTGAAGCCACGCGAACGCGCCGTGTGTGGGCCGCTTGCCGGCCAGGGCCGTCACCCGGGCAAATGCGGACGTGCGAGAGGAGAGATGCATACCGATGACTTCAGGGTAGCAGGGGTTGGAAGCAGGGGTGCGCCGTATAAAGACCGTCGGATTGGAGGACGCACCAGAATTTAGCTCAGCGCTCACTCTCTGGCGGATATTCCACCGAGTGCAGAAACAGACCCCGGGCCGGAGCGGTGGGACCAGCGGCAGCCCGCGAGCGAGCGGCGATCATGGCGGGAATCTCCGCCACGCGACGATACCCGCGCCCCACGTCCAACATGGTTCCTACAAGGTTGCGGACCATGTGATGAAGAAAGCCGCTGCCGCGGACACGATAGAGGAGAAGATCGCCATCCGTTGCGGTGTGTTGCAGCCAGTCCGAACCAAAGATGGTGCGAATGGCGGTGGGTGAGTCCGCCTCATCATCCTCATCGACGCCGGCTGCTGAGTCGGATTTGCCCGCGAGCGCCGTGGAATCCGGGTCGGTGGCCGCGAAGCTCAGAAAGTCGTGGGTCCCGACGAAGGCCCGGGCGGACGCGCGCAAAGCCTCCACATCGAGCGGCCACGGATAAGCGAAAACATAGCGGGCCAGAAACGGAGGACACACCACGTTTTGTGCCGCATCGCCCCCCGGAGGTCCCGGCCTCTCGAGGAAGACGCGGTACTCATAGGTCTTGGCGGCGGTGGAGTGGCGCGCATGAAAGGTCCCTGGTACGGTTTGCGCTTCCAGGATGCGAATTGAAGCAGGCAGCGTCCGGTTCAGGGCCCGGCGGAGATTCTCAGCAGGAATGGCTGCCTGGAGGGCAAAGCTGGCCACCTGGGCCAGGGCGTGAACCCCCGCATCAGTGCGCCCCGACCCCTGGGGCAGGGGAGCCTCCCCGGTAACCCGGCCGAGGGCTGCCTGTAGCTCTCCCTGGACAGTCGGCTGCCCCGGCTGAATCTGCCAGCCGCGAAAGTCGGTGCCGTCATAGGAAAGGGTGACCTTCCAGTTCTGGGGATTGCCGGGTTGGTGGGTGGCCGCCATCACATACTTCACCTTCTGACGGTACTACCGGATGGCGTAGACCGGGAGGATGTCCGAAAGTGCGGCGCATGGCATTTCGTACCCCTGACTTCGAGTCTGCGGTATCTGGTCCTAATTTTCTGCAAACCCGACGCGAAGGAGAACCCTGAGGTCAACTGAAGTCGTTACTGCCGAACGGGGGGTGATTCGGCTCGCAACTGAAAATGTGCCTGAAGTTTCGTGCGATCCCAGGTCTCAAAATCGAGACCTGGGGCACCCCAGATTTGTGCAAACCCTTCGCTGAGACCAGGGCCACCCGCCGGTGATCAAACGCGGATCCTTACTACGTTCAGGATGACATTGCTTTGGTGGGAGCGGATCTGTGCCGAGCACAACATTGTGGTCGGATTGTGGCCACTCTTCCCTAACGGTGATCCGTTGACTGGGCTGAGATCGTGGCGCGGCGATCAGAGGAGGTAAGGCACCAGGGCAGCGGTCTTACGAGCATAGGTAGCATACGCCTCGCCGAATTGGGAACGCATCCACTGTTCCTCCATGCGGAGCTTGATCCAGAGGGCGAGGAAGATCAGAACGAAAACGAGGAATCCGCGCACCTGGGAGATGGCAATCGCCATGCCGAAGAAACCGCTCAGAATGCCGGTGTAGATGGGGTGACGGACGACGGCATAGGGACCGGTGGTGATCAACTCGTGATCCTGCTTAATGGTGACGGAGCGGCTCCAGTTGCTGCCGAGGTGCTCGCGGGCCCAGACGGCGAAGAGAAGGCCGGCGATGGTGACGGCAGCTCCCAGCCAGAAGGGCCAAAGGCCAGCCGGCCAGAGCTGCAGGTAAAGCCAGGGCAGCGGGATGCGAGTTGTGGAGAGAAGGACGATCGCGATCAGGAAGATGAAGACACGCAGGATGCGCGAAGCAGCCGGCTCGAGGCGCTGCGTGGATTTGGTATTGACAGCTTTGATCTGCCAGTAGAGAAGAAAGAAAATCCAGACCACGGGAAAGAAAGATTCGTAGAACCAGAGCATGCAGGACCTCACGGCGCCGAAGGTGTTTACGCTGGTGAGCGAGGGGAAGTTCCAGACGCACAAAACCTGTGAAGGGCTTTGTCGCTGTGCTTTCCACATTGATTGTCGGATCCCTCTGCACCTTCGTCTCTATTTCTGGAGTGAAGGCTACTGATTGATTCGGAAGTGACGCCTGTTCCCAATTCGCAAACGGCAACTGCAGTCATGGATGAAAGGTATTCCACGCGGAAAAACATGAAATGAGAACGGGACGCCTCTCCTCAGGGGCTAAAGCCCAGATCAGTTTCGGCCCAAATCGGCACGACTAGAGTCGTGCCCTGATACAAACCGGAAGCCGACCGAGTCTCTCACCAATCTGTAAAGTAGCGCCGTCTCACTCAAGCGATCAAGGGGATCGCTGCCAAGCGGTTCCAATTTTCAGGGCAGGTCCTTCGGCTCCGGTCGCCACGGCGACCTTCGCTCAGGATGACAGCGTGTTGAGATGGGGAAAAAATTCTCCATCAGAAATCGTTCGAGTTTTCGGCAGCCGGCAATGCGTCATCCACGCTGGCCCACCAGACGTAGAGGGTGGGTAACAGGAATACGCCGATCACGAGGTTTGCCAGCAATCCGCCCACGATGACGATGGCGAAGGGACGCTGGGAATCTGAGCCGATGGCGTGGGAGAGCGCAGCAGGAAGCAGGCCGAGCGTTGCCACCAGCATGGTCATCATCACCGGGCGGAGGCGCAATACGGAACCTTGGACGGCGGCTTCAACGATGTGCTGGCGGCTGGATTCTTCCATCCCTTTGCGCCGTCCGCGCAACTGGTTGATGAACTCAATCATGATGACGCCGGTTTCCACGGACACACCGAAAAGGGCAAGGAAGCCGACCGCGGAGGAGACGGAAAAGTTGGTATGGGTGAGAAAGAGGGCGAGCGGTCCTCCGATGGAAGCCATGATGACGGAAATCAGGATCAGCATGGCCCATTTGAAGGAGCGGAACATGGTGTAGAGGATGAGGAAAATGGCCAGCACGGTGATCGGAACGACGATGGCCATGCGCTTGTCCGCGCGCTTCTGGCTTTCATATTCGCCGGCCCACTCGAGGTGATAGCCCCGGGGCAGCTTTACGTTGTGTTCCACGCGCGCGATGGACTCCTTGACGGTGGAGCCCAGGTCTCGTCCGCGGACGGAGTACTTGATGGCGACGTAGCGCTGGCCGCCTTCACGATTAATCTGCTCGGCGCCGTCATCTGTCGTCGCGGTGGTCAGTTGACCGAGCGAGACGCGTTCGCCGGAAGGGGCCAGCAGGCGGATGTTCTCAATGGCTTCGCGCGTGTCGCGATACTGCTTTTCGTAGCGCACGGTCACGTCGTAGCGTGCTTCCCCCTGTTGAACCTGGGTGACGGCATTGGAACCAACCGCGGTCTGGATGGCGTCCTGAATGTCGGAGACATTGATGCCCCAGCGAGCGGCTGCGGCGCGATCGACCCGGAAGTTCAGATTGGGCTGGCCGACGATGCGAAAAATCCCCAGGTCGCCGACACCCGGAACGTTCGCCATCTGCGCCTGAATGAGCTCGGCAGTGTGTTCCAGCGTGCGCAGATCGTCGCCGTAGAGCTTGACGGCGAGTTCCCCCTTTACGCCGGAGACCGCTTCTTCCATGTTGTCTGAGATGGGCTGCGAGTAATTCCAGAGAACGCCGGGAAACCTCGAAAGCTCTGTATCGAGCGCGGCGATCAGCTTTTCCTTGTCCTGATGGAAGACGGGGCGCCACTGCTCCTTGCGCTTGAGATCGACGAAGTACTCGGTGTTGAAGAACCCGGCTGTATCAGTGCCGTCGTCGGGACGGCCCGTCTGGCTCACCACTTGCGTGACTTCGGGAAACGAGGCCATCACGAGGCGCGCCTTGTTCGTGAAGTCGATACTGGCGGTCGGCCCTTCGCTGGGGGGAAGGGTTCCGCGGACCCAGATGGACCCCTCGTCCAGGTGGGGAAGGAATTCAGAGCCGATGGGGCCACCCACGGTGAGGTAAACAGCGATCAGGAAGAGGACGGTTGAGATGCCAAGCGTCCAGTTGCGATGGACGATGGCTGAGCGCACGGCCCGGCGATATCGGACCGTGAGCCACTCCATCATGGGGTTCTGCCATTCCTTCGCGCCTTTGCTGAACAACATGCTGGCGGCGACCGGGGCGATGAGCATCGCAAAGATGAGCGCCCCGATCAGGGCAAAGGTGACAGTCCAGGCCATGGGCTTGAAGAGGCGGCCCTCAACAGACTGGAGAGTGAAGATGGGAAGATACGAGGCGATGATGATGCCACGCGCAAAAAAGACCGGGCGCTGGACTTCGTGGGCGGCATCGCGAATCTTCTGGATGGGCGTGCGGGTGTCGTCGGTGTGGGCAAGGTGGCGCACGATGTTTTCGATCATGACCACCGAGCCGTCAACCAGCATGCCGAAGTCAAGTGCGCCCAGCGAAAGCAGGTTGGCGGGAATCTGGCTCAAGTCGAGGCAAATGGACGCGAACAAGAGTGCGAAGGGAATGGTGAGGGCGACAACGATGGCGCCACGGACGTTGCCGAGGAACAGAAAGAGGATGATTGAAACCAGGATCATGCCCTCGGTGAGATTGTGCTCGACGGTTTCGACGGTGAATTTCACCAGGTCGGAACGATCGAGGAAGGGAACGATCTTGACGCCCCTGGGGAGTATGCCGGGGTGGTCTTTGTCGCCGTTGAGCCGTTTCACCTCATCGTGAATGCCCTGCAGGACCGGGTCGGCGGGGTCTCCCTTTTGCAGAAGGACGATGCCTTCGACGGTATCCGGATTGTCGACGATCGTATCTTTGCCGTTCTCGGTGTGATGCCAGGCGCGGCCGATCTGGCCCAGTCGAATCTTGGGTCCTTGCTGGACTGTGCCGAGATCGCCGATCTTGATGGCGGCCCCGTTGGACGATTTCACGGCAGTATCGGCGATGTCCTGCACCGTGGTGAACAGGCCAAGCGCCTGAACGTTGATTTGCTGGCTGCCCTCTTCAATGAAGCTGCCGCCGCCGTTGGAATTGTTGTTGGCCAGTTGCTGCTCTACCTGGGCGATCGAAAGACCATACGAGGTGATCTTATTGGGATCGAGATGGACCTGATATTCCTTGGTGGGGCCGCCGAAACTGGAAACATCGACAACACCCTTGACGCTTTTGAAGTCCTTTTCCAGGGTCCAGTCTTCGAGCGACTTTTTCTCCATGACGTCGTAGGCAGGGTTGGTGCTTTCGATGGTGTACCAGTAGATCTGGCCGACGGGGCTCCAGTCGGAGCCCATCTGCGGGGTGAGGCCGGCCGGGAGGTTGACCTGGCTGAGGCGCTCAAGCACGTGTTCGCGGTTTACGTCGCTCGTCGCGTCGTCATCGAAGATGAGCATCAGGCTGGACAGGCCTGCCAGCGTTGTCGAACGAAGATGGGTGAGGTGAGGGATCCCGGCCATCTGGATTTCGACCGGTACGGTAACCTGGCGTTCGATCTCTTCAGCAGAACGGCCCGGCCACTGGGTGATGATCTGAACGTAGTTGTTGGCAACGTCGGGATAAGCTTCGACGGGCAGGTTACGGAAGGAGACGACGCCCCACGCAGTGAGCACGACGACTCCGCCAAGAACCAGCCAGCGGCTCTTGAGCGCGAAATCGACGAGAGCGCGAATCACTGCGGGTTCCCTGCGGTTTCGAGCATCAGGGCATTGGAGACGACCTGTTGACCGGGATTGATGCCGGAGAAGACTATCTGGCGGTTTCCGGTGAGCATCTGGCCGGTGCGGACCTGGGTACGCCGAAATCGATTGCCGCCCCCGGGAACAAAGACCCAGTCACGGTCGTGCAGATGGAGTACGGCGTCCGAGGGGACCGCTGCATGAGCCTCGGTTTTGCGGCTTGTGAAGATAGCGGTGGCAAACATGCCCAGCCTGAGGAATCCGGGATTCGCCACCTGGATCCGTACCTTGGCAGTACGTAACTGCGGATCGAGCACGGGTCCGATGTCGCTGACTTTCCCCCTGACCGGTCGATCAGGATAAGCATTCAACTTGATCACTGCTTCCTGGCCCAGTTGCAGCTTGGGGATGTCGTTTTCGTACACATCGCAGAGGACCCAGACTTCGCTGAGGTCGGCAATGGTGAAGGCCGTAGCCGAGCCGGAAAGGCTCACGCCCGCAGCCCCGGCATTGGTGATGTTCTGGGCGATGATGACGCCGGAAATCGGGGCATGCACATCGACCACGCTGCTGGGATGATTCTTGTCCACACCCAGGATCTGCAATTGCTGATCCGCCGCATCGAGGTCGGCCTTTGCGTCGCGTTCGGCATCGTCAGCCTGCTCCAGCATGGCCTGGGAAATGGCGCCGTGCTTGAAAAGATCCTGCGCGCGGATATCAGCT
The DNA here is from genome assembly GCA_963798315.1 of uncultured Acidobacteriota bacterium. Lineage (GTDB taxonomy): Bacteria > Acidobacteriota > Terriglobia > Terriglobales > Acidobacteriaceae > Telmatobacter. The sequence goes on from CAWCTA010000011.1 coordinate 503,330, forward strand.
TTATTGGCGAGTTGCTCGTCATTGACGGCTTTCAGGTAGGCATCGAAAGCGTTGGTGATGTCGGGACTCTGCACGCGGAACAGCAACTGCCCCTTCTTGACGTCGTCGCCGAGACGCACCCTGACATCGACGACGCGGCCGTTGGCGAGGGTGATGACAGGAACCTCCCGTGAAACATCTGGAGATACAGTCCCGGTCGTATTCAACTCGGGCGCTAACTCCACCTTCTCCGCGGTGACCAGCGGGAATTTCGGCAAGTCGTTCTGGTCAATCGTGAGCAGATTCATATCGGGCACCTGGATCACCTGGGCCGGAGGCGGAGCGCCGGTGCCCTCATCCTGCTTCCTGCACCCGGCTTGACCCATGAGCCCGCATGCGGCAAGCGCGACAACCGCGGCGTAACGGTGTCGTTTACGGTTGATCTGCGGGATCATGGGATCACCTCTCGCCCGACGGCCAGATTGAGTTGTCCGGCGGCGTTCAGATACGAACCAATCAACTGCAGATACGCCAGCTGCACTGTTCGGTAATCGCTCTGCGCATTGAGCATGTCGATGAGCGAAGCGCCTCCTTGCTGGTAGGAATAGGTCACTGTGTCGCGCACGCGTGTGGCCTGGTCCTTGTACTTTGCCTTGTACGGCTTTAGAAGCGCGAGGCTGCTCTCGACCTGGACGTAGGCGGAATCCACGTCGCTGAAGACCTGCGCTCGCGTGGCCTCGCTGGCCTGCTTGCTCTTGTCGATGTCGATCAGGGTGCGCTGCTTTTCGCCCTGGTTACGATCGAAGATACGCAGCGGAATGTTCACGCCCGCGCCGAGCGTCTGGGTGCCATTGGGATTATTGTTTGAGGAGTTGAATGTATACCAGCCGCTGAAGGTCGGGTCGGTGGAACCATTGGCGATGGCCAGCTTGTGATTGGTTTCGGATTGCTGAATGGCCTGAAGTGCAGCCTGCAAATCGGGCCGGACATCGAGCGCCGCCTGTCGGAAGTCGTCCCGCGGCTTCAGGGATTCGGAAAAATCGAACGGACCATCGACATCGAATTTCTCCACCGGGGTACGGTCGTCGAGTAACTGCAAGAGCTGGATCTTCGCCATGCGCAGGTTCACTATCGCGGACTGGATCTCGGTCTCGTACTGCACCCGCAACAACTCGATACGATCGAGATCGACCTGCGCGATGTCGCCTGCGCGGAAACGATCGCGGCTGATCTGGATGATGTGGTCGAAATAGTCCAGGTCGGCCCTGGCTAGCTCGAGAATGGCCTTAGCCTGCAGGGTGTTTATGAATGCGGCGCGAAGAGTGAATTCAAGAGTGCGCTTCAGGTCGTCATGTTGAGACGCCGCAATGCGCGTGCTTTCCTGGGCGCTTTGGAGGCGCAGTTCGCGCTTGTGCTCCCGCTCGTGCAGATAGCTGACGGTGGGAACAACGTACGTTCCCTTGAGGGGCTGCCATACGCCATTGTCGGGCGCGATCTGAGTGCCGTCCGCCGACAGGTTGAATGTTGGATTAGGGCGCAGGTTGGCGGTGACCTCCTGGGCGCGCGCCTCATCGACGCCGAGAGCATCGGCCTTGAGGGATGGATTCGATGCTTCAAACCTGGCCTTGACCTGTTCCCAGGTCAGCGCCTGCTGCGCGCCGATGCAACCGGGAACCGCGACAAGAGTCGCGACCACGGCCAAACCGGACAGAGTGGAGAAAGTATGTTTCATACACGCCCTTGCGCCTGGTGCGGCGCGATGAATTATGACGGGAACGATCCAGAGAAACCGAGAAGAGCGGGGACGAAATCAGGCCACGGGCGGGGGGCGATTATCGATCCCCGCGGTCTCCGGGTGCTTCGGTTGCAGAAGTGGAAGGAGATTTGGCGCGATGAACCGCAGGAAGCCGAATCCGAGGCCGGTGCTCATCGCGGGCAAAATCACCGCAAGCATCGGCTGAACCGGGCTTGGATTCGAAGGAACCAAGTGATCCCGGCGAAGGTAGTTGTCAGCCTCGGAAGCGTTCTGGATGGCCAGGAGATCGTCACTGACCGAAATAACCGGAAACAGGACCGCGATAAGGACGGCCATGGCGATGAGTTGTCCCCGGCGTTCGGGATGTCCTTGACCACCGCCCCGCAGCCACAGGGTCACAAGAACTCCAGCCACGACCAGCCACGCGATATTGAAGAACAACTCCATTTGTGTACCCTACTTTAGAGGCGGACCATCCATCCGGGCAAGCGGGGACTCCGTGTCGATTGACGATAGGTAGGGTCGCCGGGGTACCGCTCGAGGAATCGATACAGTCTGATGGGTGAAAATGATGATAGGCACTTCACGGGACTGAAGCAAAATCGAGTGGTTCAGCCATGAGAATGGGAGGCTGGGCGGTCGCTTCGGCCGTTTGACCCACCCCTGGAAAAGCCCTTATGATACAGGTTGGTTTAGCAAGGCACCCACTACGGATACGTGTGCTGCAATTCCAGAGCGCATGATCTGTGCGTGCTGCCCCCTCGTTCAATGGTAGGACAGCTGACTCTGGATCAGCATATCGGGGTTCGAATCCCTGGGGGGCAGCCAAAGATAAGTCTTTTACAATAATATACTTACCTTGTAAATTACAAAGGTTACCGGGTTGATCTCGTCCATTTTCTCGTCCACTTTTAGGCCGCCTCAAGCAAAACCTGGCCGAGTTTTCGATGAGTGCCTCGGCCTTCGGGCGTTGTCCAAAGATCCTCATGCAGCGGCGGATCGGCGAACACTGGCCGATTGTAGGGGCCGATCACACGCAATGAGTGACTCGGCGGCTTGCATTTACAGAAAGCGCAGGCCAGCCTTGGATCTATTCCTCGTCAGTTGGTTGAGACCCTGCTTTGCTAGCGCCGAAGTATCACGGTGTCGCTCAACGCCGACCAGGACGGCAGCCCCGGCGGATCGGTCACGCTCACGGCGGGAGTGTTGGCGACGGGATACACCCTCATCATCTCCTCGAGCATTGACGAGCTCCAGGAGACGGACATCACGAATGCCGGCGGCTTCTATCCCGAGGTGATCACAAATGCGCTCGATCTGCTGACAATCCTCGTGCAGCAGCTTCAGGAGCAAGTGAATCGGTCGATCAAGTTACCCACGACTGATCCAGCCCTTCAGGTGGAACTCGCTTCGGCCGCGCAACGGGCCGGCCTGCTTCTAGGCTTTGACTCGATCGGAAATGCCCAGGCAGTCGTGAATGTCTCGACTATCTTGCCGAACTACGGGATAAAGGTGGTTCCCTACAGTGCCACGCCGGCCCTGAATGCCAATCAAGGTTCCAAGCTGCAGATCACACTGACCGGCAACGCGGCGCCGACATTCACTTCGGGCGGCGGCAGCTCGGCGGTGTTCTTTTCAGTTCAGGTTATCCAGGATGCGGTCGGAGGGCGGACCTTCACCTGGCCGGCGAACATGAAGAACATGGGCACCGTGAATCCCGCACCCAAAAGCGTGAGCGAACAGCTTTGCTCACTAGACGCAAGCGGAACCGCCAGAGGCCCTCGGGCCAATGATGTACTCCTAGGAGAAACGATGCGCAAGTGGATTGCAGTTCTCGCCTTGCTTTTTGTGGCCCCGGTGGTATCGGCGCAGAGTCTGCAGGGATCGACCAACATCGCAGGCAGCCTGAACAACGTCTGCATCGCGGCCTTTCAGCCTGGCGCGGACGCGGGCGCGAAGATCACCACATGCGAAGCCACCCTTCCGGCCGGCGGCGGAATTGTGGATGCGCGAGGCCTGACGGGAAACCAGACCCTTTCATCCCTGGCAGTGACGAAGGGCGCTGTCATCTGGCTCGGGTGCGGCGTCTACGATGTGACGTCGCCGATCAACATGGCTAACCTCGGCTTTCTGTCGGGCGCTTCAATCGTCGGCTGCAAACGGACAAGCGAGGGAAGCCCGAAGACGGTTGGAACCACGCTGCTGGGGGACACCGGGGCAGGATCGCCCGACAGTGCGTTCGCGAAATACTGGCCGCCGGCTCAGAATATTGCTCATAGACTGAGCTGTCCGAGATGCTCTCATCGAACGCTTCAACCTGTTTGAGTTCTTTGACAATATCATTGAACACGCCGCAGGTGGAGCGACGCTTACGCGTGACGTTGTGTTCTTGGGGAGGGACTCTATTCGAAAAACCGCCTCCGTAGCTTACAAGACGAATGGATCAGTGATTTCCCGAGCTTTGTAGACCGCACTTCCATTCTCAAGCAAGGTACGAGTACATTTCACCTTAGCAGCGTCGACCAAATGCAGGTCGAGGATCTTTGCATTGGAAACAGCATTGCGGACCCAACCCGAAGCGACACCGATGTAATTTCCGTGGGTTCGTGGTCTGTCGTAGAACGATCGATGTCATGGTCAAATTCCTGTGTTCACTAGTACACGTGTTTTATATGACCGGCATTGTGGGTCTATTTGAAGCATATCAATCGGCGCATGAGGGACCATCTACCATTGTTGCGGATACGATCGGGCTTGACACGAGTGTGATGATACATCCAATGTTCTATCGAGTGCTCGGGGTCAAGCTTTGCCTTCAATGAACTCAAGAATTAGCCCGGCCGTTTTTGAATTAGCCGGCAATTGCTGATGATTGATTACCTCGGGAACAAAATGGTGTTCTTTGGGAACCGTCGGACGACAAGTCGCTGCACTTCACTGACGGAGCCGCAGCGGCCATTGGCGGCGAACGCTGAAGGACTGCGAAATCAACGGAACATTTATTATCATTAAACGGATTGACCCGGACGTGATCCGGCGCTAGCATACCTTAGTTACACATCCCCTTTGCACGAAAGCTGCAATGTAGATACTTGCGTATGGCATACGTTCCTGACGCCGTGCATGACGTGTTTGTCAGCTACTCCCATATTGACAACGAGGTCATTGGGAGCGCGACGGGCTGGATTGACCAATTGGCGGAGCACTTGCGATCCCAACTGAAACGACGTCTCGGATCGGGCCAAGTCGATGTCTGGACAGATCGGCAACTGGCGCTAAACAAGCCTCTGACACCCGAACTGACCCGGGAAGTCTCCTGTTCGGCCCTGCTGCTCGTGGTCATGTCACCGGCCTATCTCAACTCGGAATGGTGCCGGCGCGAACGGCAGGCGTTCCTGAAGATCGCTCAAGACCGCCTCACGGAGGGACGCATCTTCATCGTCAACAACCTAGACGTCGACCCCGGCAGCCGCCCGCCCGAGTTTGGCGATCACGACGGATGGAGGTTCTGGGTCAAGGAGACCGACGTAAATGCCACGCGCACGCTCGGCGCGATCAATCCCCTAGAAGAGGGCTTCTGCAAGGCGGTAATCGCGCTCAGCGCCCAGATGGCGAAGGTCCTCATGCCGCTGGCTATGCCGACGAACCGGACGCCGTCGCGTAAAGGCGCCCCCGAAGCAGCTTCTGAAGCCCGGATCTTCGTTGCACGCTCGACCGACGATCTGGAGGACCGGGAAAGCGACTTGCGCAACTATTTGATGCAGGGGTTCCGCATCGCGCCGCGCCGCATTTACGCACAGCCGACCCAGGCGGAGTTCGAGTCCGCAATGCGGGCGGAATTGGAGGGCTGCCGCCTGTTCGTCCAGTTGCTCAGCGTCGCGCGGGGCTCCGAGATGCCTTTCGATCCGAGCCGCAGGCTGCCGGTCCTCCTGCATGACATGGCCCTTTCCATCGGGTTGCCGGCGCTGTGCTGGCGGGACAGGGCAATCAACCCGGCGACCATCGCCGATGTGGAGCATCGCCGCCTCGTCGAAAGTGCGATCGCGTGCCCAATCGAGGAATTCCAGCGCATGGTCGTCGATAAGGCGAAGAGTCAGGCCAAGTCCGGACCCGAGCCCCGTGCCTACGTCTTCGTGGACCGAAACCGTGACGACCGGAAGCTCGCCGAACAAGTGGCACAGGAACCCGCACGCGAAGAGAGCTCGGCGAAGAGTCAGGCCAAGTCCGGACCCGAGCCCCGTGCCTACGTCTTCGTGGACCGAGATCTTGACGACCGGAAGCTCGCCATACAAGTGGCACAGGAACTCGCGCGTGAGGGGGTCTCGGTCTACTTCCCGCTCGATTCCGGCAAGTCCGAAGACATCCGGGAAGACAAGAAGCGTTCCCTGTACGAGGCGGACGGCGTGTTGCTGGTCTTCGGCGCGAGCGAAGTGGCGTCCGTGCGCGAGCGCCTGCAATATCAAATCAAGGTGCTGAAGCAGCGCGACACCCCGCCCGCCGTTTTCGCCGTTTTCGAGGGGCCTCCCGGTGAGCGCCAGAAGCTGGAGCAACTGTGCGAGAGCTGGATCGTTCCGGACATGCTGGTTATTGACGCGTCCGAGGGCGTGACGCCACAACACATCGGAACGATTCTCTCCCGATTGCGTGAGCGCTCCGCTCATGCGCAGGCACGATGATGCGAAGCGGCATGGGTTTGCACACTCCGTATCCAGGACTGCGCCCTTTTCGTGAGGACGAGTCCAGCCTCTTTTTCGGCCGGGAACGACAAACGGACGAGTTGATCGACCGGCTGCGGCTCCACCATTTCGTCGCGGTGACCGGCCCCTCGGGCTGCGGCAAGTCGTCCCTGATCGGGGCAGGAGTCATACCGGCGCTGCTCGGCGGATTCATGGGGGAGAACGGCGGCCGCTGGCGCGTTGCACGGATGCGGCCGGGCGACAGCCCAATCCGGGCGTTAGCCACGGCGCTGGCAGTTCCGGAAATAGTCGGCGATGCCGCCGAAGACACCGCCGGTCCGGGCTACATTCAGGCGGCGTTGCGTCTCGGCCCGCTAGGGCTTGCCCAAATCATTCGCGAGTCGCCGCCTCTCGGCGAGGCGTCCTTGTTCCTGCTCGTCGATCAGTTCGAGGAAATCTTCCGCTTCCGCGAGCATATCGACGCTGACGAGGCGGATGCGTTCGTACGGCTCCTGCTCGAAACCGTTACGCAGCCCGATTTGCGCGCGTACATAGCGATCACGATGCGCTCGGACTACCTGGGCCACTGCACGGTTTTCAACGGGCTGCCTGAGGCGATCAACGACGCTCAGTACCTCACGCCTCGCCTGACGCGCGACGAATGCGGCATGGCCATCCGCGGACCTGCACGCGTGTGCGGCGGCGACGTCGATGCGGCACTGATAAACCGTCTGCTCAATGATTTCGGCCGCGATCCGGATCAGCTTCCGCTGTTGCAGCACGCCCTGATGCGGATGTGGACCCGAAGGACGGCGCCGATTGCAGCAGTCGGGGGCGGCAACGTGGTGCTCGGGGTTGCCGACTACACGGAACGGCTTGGGAACATGCTGGACAACCACGTCGAGGACGTCTACGGCGAACTGAAACCGGAGCAGCAGCTCCTGGCGCAGGTGCTTTTCCGGCGCCTTACGGAACGCGGACGCGGCCGGCTCGACACCCGCGCGCCAGCCAGCCTGGGTGAAGTGAGGGACATCGCACGCTGTCGTTTCGACGAACTCGAGCCGGTGGTCGAGGCGTTCCGGCGCGAGGGCTGCAACTTCATCGTCGCAGCCGACCGCCCGCTACGCGAGACGTCGCTGCTCGACATCGGGCACGAAAGCCTTATCCGGCAATGGAAACGTCTTTCAGCGTGGGTCGACGAGGAGGCGGAATCGGCGGCCATCTATCTCCGATTGGTGGACATGGCAGAATGGCATGCCGCGGGCAACGCCGATCTCTTGCGCGACCCGCAGTTGCAATCAACAGTCGATTGGCGCAATCGTAACCACCCGAACGAAGCGTGGGCGTCGCGCTACCACCCCGGGTTTCAGGTCGCTGTGCGATTTCTGAACGATAGCATAGCGTTACGCGAAGCCGAAAAGAGGGGGTTTGATCCGGAGTTGGCGCGGAGGCTTCAGTCTCTCGGGTACGAGATCGATCAGCAGATAAGTCAGAGTGACTTTCGGATCCTCTACCGCGCAAAACGGCTCACGGATGATCGTCCGGTCGCCGTGAAAACGCTCACAGTCAACAAGCGTGTGGCTGACCGGGACTTTCTCCTGAGAGAAGCTGAGGTCACGAAGCGGCTGGACCACGAAGGCGTCGTCTCCGTTCTGGAGGTTCATCCTCAGTCCAGCCCGCCCTTCTTCATCACGGAGTGGGTGGATGGGCAGCCCATAGACCAGGCTCTCGAGGGCGCCGATTGGCATACCAAGGCAAAGGCGCTAGAGGCCGTCTGTCATGTGATCGAGCACGCCCATCGACAGGGAATCGTCCACGGGGGCCTCAGGCCCAGCAAGATCCTCATGCGGCCCGATGGCAGGCCGAAGGTTCTCGACTTCGGAACGGACCGGCTCCTTGATGACGGGGCTGATCCCTCGGGGGGCGGCTCGGCGGGTGCAAGGGAGGCAGCGCTCTACATGGCGCCCGACCAGGTTCGAGGGGAAAAATCCCGGCCCGGCGCCGACGCCTACGCGCTCGGCGCTATTCTGTACCGACTGTTGACGGGCAAGTCCCCGTTCGCGGCCGGCAACCTCCACGATATCCGGAACGCACACCTTCACCAAGCGCCGGATCTGCCCATCCTGATTTGCGAGAAGGTGCCTGAACAGCTTCAGCGCATTTGCCTAAAGGCGCTCGAAAAGAGTGACGCCGATCGATATCCCTCGGTGCGCCAATTGCGCGAGGACCTGCAACGATATCGTCATGGGAACCCAGTATTGGTGCGCCCGACCTTTTACAATAACCTGATCGAAAACCCGGCCAAAGATCACGTCGAACGGATCGAGGAATGGTACCGGAACTCTCTGATCACCGAGAGCGAGTACGTGCGGCTTCGACGGGCGTACGAGACGCTGACGCAGTCGGGCCTGAAAGCGATCAGCGAATCGCGCCGGGTTCATCAGTCTGTGCTAACGCTCTACCTTGGCGCGTGGTTGTTTCTGGCGGGATCCGCCATATGGCTCACCCTTTCCTATAAGCATCTCCTGCACTCGGGCGTCCAAGAATCCGGAATGTTTCGCGTGGCCTTGGGTGTACTTCCTGTTCTGCTGACCAACTGGCTATGGCTGTTCTTCACACGGAGGGGCAGCTATCGGTTCGCGTTCGCGGCGATGGTTGTGGGTCTCATTTCGTTGCCCTTTGCGGTTGGGGTGGCGTTGCACGAGGCCGCAACTCTCCCGGGGCTGAAGTTCCTGGGCCGGACGGTGACTTTGGGAGATTCCGGTCAGCAGCTGTTAGACCCCCAGATGCGGCACATACAGGTAGCCTTGGCGCTTTTGATCGCACTCTCTTGGGATACATACGTAGCGATCAAATCCCGCACGTTGACGAGCGCAACCATCGCGGGCATGCATTTTCTTTGCCTGTATCTGGTCGTTCTGGACTTCTGGGGCCTGAATTACCTCTTCGACTTCGATAATGGGCGGGCCGGTGATGGCATGCTCTGGATGCTGCTCGCCGCCGGGACTTTGGGCTTAACCGGTGCGATCGTCGCAAAGAAATCGGAACGAAGGGGTCAGGCAAAGCCTCTCTTCGCGATTGCGATTGTACTAGCGATTGTAGCCAGCCAAGGCGTTGCCATGGCTGGCCCGAAAACGTGGGGATGGCCGCCTGATCGGCCCGCCCTGTTTGAGATCTTCCTGGGCATCGTCTACCTGGGCTCGTCAATCTTTCTGCGAGACCGTTTCCGGGTCGAGGGAGCGGCTGCATACATCGCGCTGGCGCGGCTCGCGCCGGTTGTGTTCCTCGCAGGTTTCGGATTTCTGGATTATGGCTGGCACGAGATGGTCAAGGGTCAGCATATGCCCCCGTTTTTGATCAAGAATTTGACGCCATGGGCTCCTGTTCTTCTGGTTGCCTCGATCGCTGTCGTGTTTCTGGCAGCAAAGCTACAATCCCCGTTCTACTCTGTTTTGGGACTCGCATGTCTGGCCTATGCAGTATCTAGTATTGCTTTGGAGATTGAGGTAAAGAATTGGCTCTGGCCCGTTCTTGTTATGGTAACTGGGCTGAGCTTGACGGCATGGTTGACGTGGTGGGATGTCCGGCAGCGCGTGGGCCAGGACATCGATGATGTGGGCGAGGAGTTAATTAGGCGCTCGCGGAAAAGATCATCGACGGCAGAAATTGGACCCGATCTAAAGAGGGCGGAGCAGTGAGACGCCCCCATGCCGGCACCTGAGCGTCGGCTGGTCGTGGTCGAGGCGTAGACCACTCCGGTGGGAGCACCGTTAGAAGTGTGCGAGGCAGCAAGAGAGGCGATCTAAATTAGCGCAACTGAAACGGGGATATGATCTTCTTGCCGAGCGATCTACGAAGACCAAAAGAGCCCACCCAAGATCACCTCCGCCGCGAAACAGGCTATTTCCCAATTCCGGATGTGGGGCGACTGGCCAACATGATACTCACGGCCAAGGTATATCCCACCGTCCTTCGTGTTCGCAATCTGTTCCGCGGCTTGCCGCCGACGATTGCGGCACACAACCCGCACATTGGCTGAGATGAGTGGATCGGCGATAAATCGTTCGTTGAGTACCACAGCACCGAAATCGCGGCAGGTCTCACTGAATTGACGCCACCGGTCGGTCGTCAATATCGCTTTGACACATCGGGTTACGTTAGTAAAATTTACTGCGGCAAAGAAGCCCGATCCAAGCGTCATCCGCCCTTGGCCACGCCCCTGAGGCATTACCACAATCCTTGATGGGCTGCCAGTGGATTCAGGACAGTGGGGTCGATTCGAGATCGATCGGCCCGGCCGCGGGCAAACAGATTGGGTCCGACCCGCTCAATCCCAATCCTTCGCAGGATCAAGAAACGTCGGACAATGTCACCGCAAATCATGATGATACGCTCCCTCATGAAGCAGCGGAGGTGGCAAAGGAAGTTGCGGGTGGGGAGCAGGCCGAGGACAAGGGAGACTACCCCCGGCTCTGCCGACAGCTCTGCCGGGGGTAGTCTCACTGGAGGCAGTCCGGTTCGCACCGGGTATGTCACATGCGATGGAAGTTCCAAAATGGGCTGATGGCCACGTCGAGCGCAGGCTCAGATTGGCCACATGGGCGAAAAGTGGGCTTTGCGAAAACTCACCTTAATCTCGGGACCGGCGGCAGATCTCTTCCCTGAAGTGGGCAAGAGTTGGGGAGTCTGTCAGGATATGATTCCGTTAATTCCCGGCCAGCCTATACCGGGAGCCATTGAGCATTGAGCCGCCATCGAATCTTGAAGCAAGGGCAGGGAATTAACTCCACTCAACTACGACTCGCCTCGAGGTCTCACAGAGTCCAAAGAGGCTCTTAGAAAGCCCGGTAGAACCCCGGAATGCCTGAAGGAGTATTTGGATTTTTTGAGGATATGACTGGGGATACTTTGCCGAGAGATGAATGTATCTCCTTTATTATGAGGTGATGTGACTCCCTGGGGGGCAGCCAAAATTCGAATCTAAAGCAGTTAAGAGCGGTTCGGCAGAGTCCAGAGAAGTTCCCTCCTCAACCCTGTTAATCCCCTCATTTAAATGAAGATGATCGTTCCGCTGCGTCCTGCGTGGTAAGACGGAAGCCAGGCGAAATCGGGGATACCTGCGCGTCGTCATATCCCCACATTTTCAACCCGAAAAGGGGATACGGAAGCGACTCGAGTTGACGTATCCCCAGGGGTGCTTCTCATGGCTCTCACGGATTCTAAAACTCAAAACGGCCCAGCCCGCGGCGCGACCCTATCACCTGACTGATGGACACGGCTTGTTCCTGGTCGTCGACCCGAATGGGTCGAAACTCTGGCGTTGGAAATACCGTTTCCAGGGCGAATACCGGCTAATGGCGTCTGGAAGCTACCCCATCATTACCCTCGCGGATGTACGTGCCGCGCACACCGCCGCCCGTGCAGGATTACACCGTGGAATTGACCCGATGGCCGAGAGGAAAGCGGAAAAAGTGCTGAACTGGCGTCGAGACGAAGAACGCGCGCTGAGAACGACACGAAAGTAGAGAACCCGTTTAGTGAGGTCGCTGTGCGATGGTTTGAGAAATGGAAAGAGGGCAAAGTCGAACGTTATGCCCGTGACACGAAGACTCGCATCCAAGAAGACGTTGTGAACCGTATCGGCGATCGGCCGATAGCAGCGATTAAGCCGGCTGAGATTGCAAAGATGATCCTGCTGACAACTTGATTCGCATACTCGGCAAAAAATCGTTCCGCAGAAGTGCTTTGCTTCACATCCGCGATGACGCCGAGAGCCTTAAGTCCTCCCGGTACGAGAGCCTCGTTGTGAACCGCGCCCCTTTCTCCCAGGAGCCTATGAAATTCAGAGTGTCCCTCTGCATCGAGCAGTTCCGCAAAGTCTTCCGCTCGTTTCAAATCGTCATCGCGAAGCGCAAGGCTGAAGCCTCGTTCGAGCGCATGAAATCTCTGTGGAGATCCTTTTTCGAGCACACTCGCAAGATGCAAGTATGCTTCCGGAGCGCGGTCTCGGTATACCTCCTGTGCAGCCGCCAGCTTAGCCAGAACTACCGGGTCCTGGGTTTCAGAAGGTCTCTCTTTCAGTAGCGTGGCAGCTTTCACGGCATTGGGATACTTGCGTTTCCGTTCCCCAAGCATGGCCTCGGTCCGCAGGACAGCGGGATCGATCGACTTCAGTTCCCTAGCCGGTTTAAGGACGTCGATAATCGAATCCAGGTTGGCCCCTTCGGAAGGCTCTTGAAGCGACGCGGAAATCTGGCACGATTGCCGATGCATGGCGGCACAGCTCTTGATCGTGGGCAGCGCGCTCCCGGTCTTTCTGGCCGATGGTAGCTCAACCGGTTCTCGTGACGCTTGGGGTCGAGGGAGGGTATCTACCGAGGAATTAGGCGCCTCCGTGTGCGGCCAGGATCAGCTCCGAAGTCGCGAGGTTTAAGGACCTCACTGTCGACAACCTGTTCGAATCCAGGTTGGCCCCTTCGGAAGGCTCTTGAAGCCACGCGGAAATCTGGCACGATTGCCGATGCATGGCGGCACAGCTCTTGATCGTGGGCAGCGCGCTCCCGGTCTTTCTGGCCGATGGTAGCTCAACCGGTTCTCGTGACGCTTGGGGTCGATGGAGGGTATCTACCGAGGAATTAGGCGCCTCCGTGTGCTGCCAATCAGCACCGAAGTCTCGACGGTTAGACCTCACTCTCGACAACCCTGTTGGCAGTGATGCCCCAATTGATGAGTGCATACGAGTCCGATGCCGACCCTCTTGAGCGCTGGCCGCCGAGTAGGTCTGATCGAATTCGTTCTACTGATTGATGCGGGATCGTGAGCCTATTGAGTTAGGGAAGGGATCGAATTCTTTTCTGTTGCGCGGTGGGCGCATTCGCGACTTTGTGCGTGCCGGGTGCCAGGTCGCAGCCAGTCGCTTGCTTCACAGCTATAAAGGGCCGCGAACTGCGGCTGCAGATCCGCAGTTCGCTGATTGGAGCAGAGTAGGTGAGGGGGTTCGTTTAGATTCGATAATTATGGCCTCGAGGTCGTTGCCACTGGTGATTTTGTCCGCGCGCCGGGATCGCCCATCAACACAAATGAGGCCCAATAATATGGGTTCGGAAAGGAGCGCCTGACGTCCCTTTGTGCCGCCTGGAGTGCTTCGGCCTTGCCCAGCCCGTCGCGGAGGTGCGAATAAAACGCCACCATCAGCTGCCTGGTGGATTCATCGTCGACGCTCCAGAGACTGGCGAGGACCGATGGCGCGCCGGCATACATGAACGCCCGGCTGATCGCTACTACGTCATCTCCGCGAGTTCGCTCTCCCTTGTCGGATTGGCACCCGCTGAGGACCACCAGATCGGTCTTCTGCAAGTTCAGACCGAGGACTTCGTCGATATTCAAGTCCTGATCCAGAACGAAATGCGAAGATCGCGGATTCTGGATGTCGTTGTCGAGATGCGCCATCAAATGCACGATCGAGAACTCTCCCCCGTGCTCCCGGAGGGTCGACACAGAGGCTTCCTTTCCGAACAGGGGCTTCGATCCGAACAAAGACGCGACTGTTTCGGCCTCGCTGCGTCCGCTTTCAAGAAGAGGAAGTCCTTCAACATCGCCATTGGCCATGACAAGTGCATTGGTGACCGCGCGGTTGTTTTTGGATCGCAGATAAGGCCAGGCGCTGATGCTCGGCAGCAATGTAATGGAGTACGAGTCGGCGAGAAACTGTGACCCGTCAGGAGACAAGGCGCCAAAAGGCAGGTTATGGAGAACCCCGTAAGGAGAGACGAGCAGAGTACGGTTCTTGAGCTGAGATCGAAGGGGAGCAATCAGGGAGTCGTAAAGGATTTTTGCCAGCCGGCTGGTTTCATCCTCACCAGCGAAGTCCAGGAAGGCGTTTATCGCAAAGGCCAGGTTGCCTTCCGTGATCGGAAGCCGCACGGTATGAAAACCATTCCTGGTCACCACAAAGGCCACGGTCATGTCAGGAAGCGTAAAGTACGACAGCAAAGTCACGTCGGGCGCAAGCTGTTGCTGGACCTCGGGGAGATTCAACGGAGCAACGCTGAGAAAGGAAGCGTAATAGGGATTGCTGGTCTTCAGTTCGTCAAGCTTCTGCTGATATTTCTCGCGTACCGTGGAAAGCTGCGTCTGGAGCGAGCGCGCTCGTTGCGGATCTACCTCCGGCAGAGGCTTTGAGAATTCCTGTCCCAACTGCCGCTCCAAGCGGATGTTTTCTGCGCGCAGATTCTCTTGAAGCGCAAGAAAGTCCTTTGACACCTCCTGTGGAGAATTATTTCTGGTGTTACCCAGCAGGTCGAGAAAGCTGCGCGCCCGCGCGCGCTCACTGAAGTTGAACGCCTCCGTCATCTTGTGGGTCCGTATCTGGAGTTCCACGACGCGCGAGTACAAGCTCTCTGATTGACCGGACAAGTTCATGCGGAACTCTTCAAGCCGCGCGGAGTTTCTCAAGTCCTCCAACTTTGCCAGCCCCTGGCAATAGGAATCGATCGCCTTGTGCAGCTTTCCTTGGGCTTCAAAGACGCGTCCCATGTCGGTAAGCACGCCGATCTCGCCCTCGCGGTCGCCAGTTTCGCGCATCATGGTCAAAGCCGTTCTGTAGCCGGCCATAGCTTCCGAGAAATTGGGCCGTCGGCCAGACGTGAGATTCACCCAGTAGCTCAATCCGGCGAGGCTGGCGATGACACCCGCCTGGCCTCTGCGGTCTCCCGCCATCTTCATTTGCGCCTCGGCCTGTTCGAAATCCGATCGCGCTTCGTAATAGCGATTCAACGACCTGTGGCTGCGGCCTATGCCGGCATAGATGGCCCCCAGCAACCCGTGATCCGCGTCAGGACGCATCAGCGATAAGGCTTTCCTGTAGGCGGTTAAAGCACGAATGTCGGCGCCGTTCGACTGAAGGAGTTCGGCGGTACTTACCAGGATCCGGGCAAACTGATCGTCGGACGCAAACCACGAAGCCTGCGTATATTCGCGCAGCGCCTTTTGGGAATCGCCCATTGAACCATACAGAGAACCGATTCCAATTAGCGCTCTTGCCTCTCCTTCTCGGTTTTGCAACCTTTGAAAGATAACGAACGCCCCGTTATAGGCGTCGAATGCCTCGGCGTCTCTTCCCAGCGCCTGGAAGGCCCAGCCGAGGGATGCGAAGGTCTCCGCCTGGCCCGTTTCGTCTTTCTGCAGACGGAATTGCCTCATCACCTCCCGGTAGACGGTAAGTGCCTGCTCGAAATCGCCGGAGGACATCAGC
This sequence comes from uncultured Acidobacteriota bacterium, assembly GCA_963798315.1. Taxonomy (GTDB): domain Bacteria; phylum Acidobacteriota; class Terriglobia; order Terriglobales; family Acidobacteriaceae; genus Telmatobacter. Next base: position 518,994 of record CAWCTA010000011.1, read on the forward strand.
GCCGCAGCTTTGATCTCGAGTATGTCGGTTTCGAGCGCAGGGTTTCCCGCTGCGGCGGCGGCGGGATCGGCAACGCTGATCTCCTTGAGGGCACGGTCTGGATCGTCCTTTTGAAGGAACACGCGGGCCAATTCGGAATGATCGATCGCCTCGGCGATCTTGTCGTCCGCTGTTTCGTGGAGTTCCGATGCGCGGGTGGCCTGATGCGCGGCTTTCAGGAGATCGTTCTCACTGGGAATGTGCGCCTGAGCAACTTGTGCGGCACCCTTTGACGAAGTCTCAAATTGATTCTGATTAGCCAGCCTTGCTATGTTCAAGCTTGATGGCTGCGAACTTACCGGCGCAGAAGAGCTATACCTGGGTTGATAGTTCGTATTAATCGCCGGAGAAACAGAATACCTTGACGTCGTATTGGAGTTCCAATTGAAGGTGCTTCCGGAGTAAGCGCCCTGCGACGTCTGGGGGACAAACCCGTTCTGCTGCACGCCCTGCCAGTTCATCTGCGAAGAGGACCATGTCGAAGGGACGTACCAGTTCGAAACTACCTGGCCATTTTGATAGAACGGATTGGGTGACCCGTTGGGCAAGTACGACGATGACAGCAGCCCGGAGCCCGCGCCGCTGTAGATCATCGCTTGCTTTATACCTGGATCTATATTTGCGAAATATGGGCTGTTGTTTATGTACCACCTCGTCTGCTCAATGGATGGGTACGAATTGGGACTAGGCGCCATCATTGGACTGGAGGTTTGCTGCCATGGATTTGCAGTTGGCGCCTGCCAACCGTTGTAGCCCGGAGAACTGGTTGGTTGAGGCAATGCCATATTTACCGGTGAATTATTCGGAGGCGTCCAAAAGTTCGAGTTCGAGTTTGTGTTATAAGGCGTCGCCTGGCCGCCGGCCGGCCATGTGCTTCCCAGGAGCAGCGCGAGAAGGAGAATGCCTCTCAGCGCATACGCTGTGAACCTGTCCGAGATCTCCACATAACGGGTCATATCTTCCACCTTGCGGGGTTCCTTGAAAAGAACCGTTTCGGGCGACGCACCACGTTGGTTATAGCTGGCCTTTCGTCTGGGACTGCTCATTGGCCTGCCCGTGCGTCTCGGGGTTCAAGTCGGCAAGCCCCTTCTCGGCCTGATCTGCGATCGCGCCATCCCCCATCTTTTCCGCCAGAGCAAGCGCTGCGTTCAAATGGAACTCCGCAGCCGCCTTGTTTCTCAATGTGCGCCCATAGATATCGTTGCCCAGTCGAAGGTGCGCGATCATCTGGCCTTCTTCGTCGGTGCCGGTCGCGGCCCATTCGAGGGATTTCAGGTAGGCTTCCTCGGCTTTGCGCATCAGTCCGGCTCCGCGGTAGCAATCGCCGAGCGCTCGCGCAATCTCCGGCTCCTTCGAGATTTTCATGGCCACTTCCAATTTCAGAATGGCTTCCGACTCCAGGCCATGAGTCCGGTAGAGATGGGCCGTGAGAAACAGAGTGGGACCGGGAGGAAGGCCCAGTGCTGCAATCTTTCGCTGCATGTCTTCGACTGTCTTCCGTTCACTTTCGCTGACAATCGAGAATCCCAGGTCATTGCCCGGCTCTACGGAACTGTGATCTCCGGCTCGAACAATCAGTTTGTAATCGTTGCCCGGCATGAGGTGAGGCGCAGTAGTCGGATAGAAAGTCTCCGTGGCTCCGGAAACAGTCGTCGACCAGGCCAGGTTGTAAGACCGAACCATTACCGAATAGCTCGTAGCGCCTTCCACGGGTGTCCAGCGCAGCACGGGAAGGGGCGAAAGAAGCTTGGTTTTGCGCGGCGAAAGGACAACGGGATTGGCTCCGTCATCCCGCCAGCCGCGTGTCGGGTTAACCAGGCTCCCGTCGGGTGTACGCAGCGTTCCTTTGAGCAGGCTGGTTTCCGCTTCCGGCTGCGTGCCGGAAGTCGGCGGGCATGGCACGCCGGACATGCCGTTTGGGACATCGTGGAGAGTAAGGTCCGAACAGACAACCCGTAGCTGCGAGTCATCCCCAACATTCAGCAGGTCACCGAACTGCAACGCGGTGCCGAAGGCAATCGGAACATAGATCTTCCAGCCTTGCCGCTTGAACCCGACTGGCCCGCTCGCGGAAACCGCCAGGTTCAAGGGGCGACCAGCATCCCGGGTCGAAGGCGGCAACTGGCTTCGGCATTGAGGCGACCCCGAGCCCCAAACCAAAGCGGACGTCACCAGGAATAACGCGCTTGTTCGTAGACGCTGCCTCACTTTGGGACCTCCTTTCGCAGTTGTTCCTGGGCCTCCACGCGCCATTCCGGCTCGACATCGGAACCGGGAGAGTATGCCAAACACGCCTCCCATTCCGACTCAGCGTTGGAAGGCTTACCTTGAGCGTCGAGGACTTTGGCGAGGAGACAGTGCGCTGAACCGCGTTCCGGAAACAGGCCCACTGCTGTCCTCAGCTCATGTTCTGCCTGCGACAGATTGCGGAGTTCAGAATTGGCCCAGCCGTAATTCTTGTGCAAGGAATATTGAACGGAAGGCTCTTGGGGCTTGAGTTCCAGCGCACGGTCCAGCAATCGCAGCGCGGTTCCATATTCTTTTCGTTGGAGAATATAGAGGCGCGAGAGATTGTTGTATGCGGGATAGAACTTGAAATCCGCGTCGATAGCCCGCTGATATTCGGCCAGAGCCTTGTCGTAGTCAGGGATTTCCTCGAACGCATCCGCGAGGTTATAGTGCGCCTCGGCGTAAGTGGCGTCAAGCATTATTGCTCGTTGGTAATACTTGATCGCCGCACGGAGTTGGCCACTCCGTTGCAAGACGACACCCTCGTTATTGAAATACCTGGTCACAGTCGGAATTGACTTTGTCCAAAGGATTCCCAGAGCGCCAACCAGTAGGATAGCCACGCCCAATGCGGCCAGCAGTGCCGGTCGCGGTTGCACCCTTGTCAGAAACCCAAAGAATTGTTGTATCTTCACAAACCTTGAGTCCTGCGCTATCGGGCCCGGTGCTGGGCCGCTTTCAAACTCCTTCTTTAGCCGCTGCAGGTCAGTACGCAACTCGCCCGCGCTTTGGTAACGCCACACTCGATCTTTTTCAAGTGCTTTGTTAACAATCAGTTCAAAGCCGGGCAAGATTGACGGATTGATCTCCCGCACCGGTTGCGGCACTTCGTGCGAAATCTGCACTATGATCGATGCCAGGCTCTCACCAGGGAATGCGCGTTTCCCTGTGGCCATTTCGTAGAGAACTGCGCCCATGGAAAATAGATCGGAGCGCGCATCGAGGCGGTCGCCCCGGATCTGCTCCGGCGACATGTAGGCGGGAGTTCCCAGGATCGAACCCGGGGGGTTGATTGATCCCTCCAAATCTTCCGTCACGCTGGAGAACTCCAGAGACTGGATCGCAGGCAGCAACTTTGCCAAACCAAAATCCAGAATCTTGGCGCGACCTTCTCGGGTGACGAAAATATTTGTTGGCTTGACGTCCCGGTGAATTATTCCTTTTCTGTGCGCAGCCTCCAGGGCGTCCGTCACCTCGAGGGCCAATCCAAGAAGGGTAGGCAAGTCAAGCGGGCAGCCCGCAATCCGTTGCTTCAGCGTAAGCCCATCCAGGAACTCCATTGCAATGAATGGCCGATGGCCAAACTTGCCAAAGGTATAAACGGTACAGATATTGGGGTGATTCAAAGCGGATGCGGCCTGGGCTTCGCGGCGAAAGCGCAGTAGCGATTCTTCATTTGCTGCAAACGGTTCCGGCAGGAACTTCAGTGCGACGAAGCGATCAAGGTCTGTATCCCAGGCCTTGAACACCACTCCCATGTTCCCTCCCTCGATCTTTTCGAGGATTTGATATTGGGCGATCGTCAGACCGGGCGAGATGGGGTCGGGCGCCATTTCGGCGCCCGAGGCACGCGCCATCGCTTTTGCCAGAACATCAATCGCGGGCCGCTCAAGGAAATCCGTTGGTTCGTCCTCTTGGATCAGAAGCGACTGTACTTCCTTGAGCAATTCGGGATGACCCTTGCAGGCAGTCTCCAGAAACTCTCCGCGCTCGCTCGGGGCGAGCTTGACGGCGGCTTGGTACAGTCGTTCAATTTCCTGCAGGCTCTCCGTCATCGCGACACTTCTTTCTGTTAAGCCTGCGGCGCAGCCAGCTCTTTGCAAATCGGAAGTCACCCTTTACGGTCTCAGGTGATACCCCCAGAACTTCCGCCGTTTCTTCCACGGTTCGACCGCCGAAAAAGCGTAGTTCGATCACTTGGCTTTTTCTCTCATCCTCCACGGCAAGAGCAGTGAGAGCCTCGTCCAGCGCAGCTACGTCGACGTCTAGTTCATTCGAGAGCATCCATGCCTCCTCAAAGAGCACATGTATCTTTCCGCCGGCGCCCTTGTCGGCATTTTCACGGCGGAAAATGTCAGTTAGAATGCGCCGCATCAGCCGGGCGGAGAGGGCGAAAAAATGAGTCCGGTTCTGCCAATCTACTCCTTTCGCGCCGAGAAGCTTTAGATAGACTTCATTCACCAGGCCGGTTGTTTGGAGTATGTGCCCGGGCTTCTCCCGCCTCATATAGTAGTGCGCACGCGAACGCAATTCCTCGTAGACGATTGGAACGAGTCGGCTGAGGGCATTCTCGTCACCTTGACTCCAGGCTCTGAGAAGGATGGTGATTTCGGCGCTGGACGCCGAGCGAGCGGAGTCACTCATGTTCCCGACCTCCTGCCCAAGCGTGCCTCAAAAGTACCACAGACCCTCGAAGCTGGATATCGTTGTTGTTCACGCTCTAAATGACTCATTCTGGAATTCCATTAAAGAGAATTCGCATCAATTGTCCGCGTCGCGAAGCCGGCCGTGCCGTAGTGAACTCTGAGTGGAACGAGGCTAGCGACGAATCCATCTGTTCCAGAACATAGTCAACGGGATGAACGCAGTTATTCGCCTTAGGGCTGCTTGAATCCATCTTAGACTCCCGGCAGATTTCGACAGTTCGTACCACCGTGATGGCGCGGATCGGTTTGGACATTTGCACTCTCCTCGTCTTGGGCACTTCAACCCCCGGTCAAGGGTCCGAATGGGCCTCAATCATTACAGCGGGATTTTTCCCCAGTAGGGGTAGTTTCCAAAGAAGAGACTTTTTTTTATTCTCGGCTCTGTTGCAAATCAAGCCGTATACCGCCTCGTCAGTTCAAACTGATGGGCCGCAATCCCAGAAGCGTCTTGTAAGCGAATGAATCCGCTAGCCTCCGGAGAAGCTGATCCTCGTCAGCGAGTCACCGGGAAGCTCGAGGAAAGCCAGCAGGCACGATCAAATTGCCCCGAAAGCTAAAAATCGGATGCCCGAATAAGCCGGAAATCTCGCTCTATTCAAATAGAGACGTACTGAGCGGGATTCTTACGCCTGCCGAAAGAAGAGACGATGGCCATGCAACGATTCCGTCATTGGTTGACTCTGCTGATTGCCCTCTGTTCTCCGCTTTGGCTCTGTGCCCAGTTCCAGGAGCCCGCCAAAGATGAACTGCAGATGACGTCGGACCCCAAGGCCCCGGGCGCTTCCGCTGTTTACCTTTACCGGGAAGACATCACGGACCAGACCAAATCTACCCGCACCTACTACGAGCGCATCAAGATCTTGACCGAACAAGGTAAGGAACTCGGTACCGCCCGTCTCCCCTACGAGCCTGAATCGGAGAAGATCGTCAGCGTTGAGGGCCGGACTATCCATGCCGACGGCACGATCGTACCGCTCGCCGAGAAGCCTTCCGAACTGGTCGAGGTTAAGACCAAGGGCTTCCAGGTCAACACGCTTGTGGTGACCCTCCCTGGCATTGAGGTCGGCAGCATCGTCGAATATCGCATTCGCGTCAAATACTCGCCCGCCGCGCCGAGCCCAAACTGGATCATTCAGCAATCGCATTTCGTTCACAAAGCCCACTACCTCTTCAGGACTTTCAACGAACTGAGCATTCCTGGGTGGGCCTCGCGGATGCCCGTTGCCGCCAAGATTGTGACTGACAATCACGGCCTCTACACGCTCGACATCGACGATGTTCCCGCCCTCCCCGACGAAGACTGGATGCCCCCTCTGAATACCGTGAAATGGCGGGTCTCCTTCTTTTACTCCGATTACAAGAACAAGGACGAGTATTGGAAGGAGATAGGCAAGACCTGGGGAACTTTTGTCTATAACCTTGTGAACCCCACTGGGGGACTGAAGAAGGTCGCCGGCGAAATTGTGACCCCGGGTGACACACAAACCCAAAAGGCACAGAAGATCTATACGGCGGTCATGAACCTCGAGAACACTACCTACACCCGCGAAAAAACCAAGGCCGAGCGCAAGAAGGAAAAGATCAAAGACATCAACACCATCGAGGACGTGTGGAAGCAGAAGAGGGGTTCGTCCGACGAAATCGCGCTTCTTTATGTCGCACTCTGCCGCGCGGCAGGCCTCAATGTAGACCCCATGGTTGTCGCCGATCGCAGTCGCGCCATGTTTGACGACGGTCTTCTCTCTTACCTGCAGTTGGATGGCGCCGGCGCGGACATCATCGCGGTCGCCCAGCTTGATGGAAAAGAGGTCTATCTCGATCCCGGCGAAAAGATGTGCCCGTTTGGCACACTTCACTGGAGGCATACCCTGACCGCTGGCCTTCGCCTGGTGGACAAGAAAGGCGTCATTGCCCAAACCCCGGTACCCGATTACACCAAGTCCGTGGTGAACCGGTTAGGGGAGCTGGACATCGATCAGACCGGAGCTGTCAAAGGAATCGTGCGCTTTGTTCTCACCGGCCAAACTGCTCTCTACTGGCGCCAGCTCGCTCTTCAAAACGACCAGGAAGAAATCAAGAAACAGTTCAACGAGTATTTACGTGAAGAGGTGCCCGACGGCGTGCAGATCGATTTCGACCACTTTCTTGCCCTCGATGACTACAATTCAAACCTCATGGCCATCGTGCGGGTCAACGGCAATGTCGGAGCGGCAACCGGCAAGCGATTCTTCCTGCCCGGCCTCTTCTTTCAATCTCATGCCAGGCATCCGTTCGTCGAGCAGGACAAGCGGCTTACACCGGTCGACGTCCATTATCCCAAATCCGAACTGGACGACGTCACTTACCGCCTCCCGCCGGGTTATACAGTCGAAAGCCTGCCCCAGAAGTCAACCGTTCGCTGGTCCGATCGTGCCTTGTTGAACATAGGTGCTGTTCAGCATGAAAACACAGTGGAAGTTGCGCGCAGCTTTGCCTATAACTTCGCGATGCTAGATCCCAGGGAGTACTCCGGTCTTCATTCCTTCTACCGCGACGTGGCTACTGCCGATCAACAACAACTGGTCCTCACTCGCACCTCGGATGTGCCAGGAAAATAGTTATGAAACGCGCGCTGCGCTCCATCTCGTTCTCCGCCGCCGCACTGCTTTCCATTGCTGGCTCGGCGGCGCATTGCAGCTGGTTCAACAAGGGTCAGCCGGTACCCCAGTGGGGACTCGATGCGGCTAAAATCCATTCGCCCGACTACGCCAGGGACAGCTCTTCTGTCATTCTCTTCGACGAGTATGTAGAGACCGTTGATGTCCAGGGCCGCGCAGTCGAACGCGAACGCGAGGCCATCCGCATTCTGAAGCCGCAGGGCCGCGATACCGGCTGCGTGGTGAGCTACGACGAAACCCAGAAGATCAACTACTTCCGGGTGTGGACCATAGCTGCCGACGAAAAACAATACCAGGCCCAGGACACCGACTTCGTCGAGCACGGAGACACGGATATTCCGGTGATGCTCTCCTCGCGCAAGTTCCGTGTTGTACATCCTCCGGCCGCCGATGTTGGCGCTGTCGTTATCTGTGAGTCCGAGGAACTCATGGAGCCATATCTGCAGGAGAAGATTTGGACTTTCCAGGGCAGCACGCCCGTGGTTTCAGAGGCGCTCGAGGTGGACCTGGCTGCGGGACGCACGCAAATCAATTCCTGGCACAATCACCAGCCGGTAAACCCGGTCGAAATTGCACCCGGTCACTGGCGCTGGGAGCTGAAGGACGTTCCGGCGATCACCCTTCGCGATGTTCCTTCAGCTCCTGATTGGGCCGCCCTCGCCGCGCGCATGTCTGTCCAATGGGGGGATGCGGCCGTAGAGGGAGTCGACAATCAGTGGCGGGCGATCGGCCAGTGGTTCACCACACTCGAGGCCAATCGCTCCGATCCTTCGCCTGAGATCACTGCCGCGGTTCAGTCGCTTGTCGCCGATGCCCCATCCTTTTATGCAAAACTCAGAAGCATCACGAATACGCTTCAGACGAATATTCGCTACTTCGTCGTGACGCGTGGCATTGGTGGTCTGCAGGCAAACCGGGCCGCGGATATTTACAGGAATCGTTATGGCGACTGCAAAGACAAGGCGACCCTGCTCATCTCCATGCTTCAAGTTGCCGGCATTCGCGCCTACGATGTCCTGGTGGACCATCGCCGCGGTGTGGTGGATCCGGCGAATCCGTCGATCTTCGGCGATCACATGATTACCGCCATCGAGATCCCGCCCGACGTACAGGATCCGCACCTGAAAGCGATGGCCACGGGAAAAGACGGCAAGCGGTATCTGATCTTCGATCCCACCGACGAGCGCACGCCCGTGGGCAATCTCAATCCCGACCTCCAAGGAGGGTATGGCACTCTGGTGGCTGGCCCGGCGAGCCAGATCATCGCGCTGCCCGTTCTCGCCCCTGATGCGAATCTTGCGGAGCGCAAGGGCGCCTTCACGCTGGCCGCAGATGGCACCCTCACCGGCTCTGTCGACAGCCTCCAGTCCGGTCCGTCGGGCGCCAACATCCGAATGATCCTCTCCAGGGACGAAAAGGAACGCCGCGAAGCCATCGAGAAGGCCGTTGTCCACGACGTGCCCGGAGCGGCTATTGATTCCTTCAGCTATGTCCAGCCACCTGAGGTGGACAAGCCGGCCGAAGTGCACTACAAGTTCACCGCTGCCGGGTACGCCCATCCTGTCGGTTCGCTCGTATTGCTTCGGCCGCGGGTGGTGGGCTCACAGGTGGTACCGTTCGATGACAAGCCCCGGACGGTTCCTATCGACCTGGGCGCTTCCGGCTGCTGGCACGACGTTTATGACATCATGCTTCCCCCCGGCCTTGTGGTCGACGAAACTCCCGACCCGGTCAACCTTGATCTCGATTTCGCCAGCTATCACTCCAGCATCACTGCCAAGGGTAGTGTCCTCCATTACGAACGCGAATACGTTGTCCGCCAGGTCCAAATCCCGGCCGATCGGGCGGCCGAATTCCGGACGCTGGAGAGGGCGATAATTGCCGATGAAAAGGGAACCGTCGTCCTGAAGACAGGTTAGTCAACGAAACGGTTCTTTATAGCTTCGCGGGCGGCACGACCGGCGGTTGTACGCCATTCTACGGACGCTTGACGCAGGACGAATCCGGGAATTTGACACTTGTTAGGCGTCAGACTAGGATGCGACTCCTCAGGGTGTTGCTGGCACTGTAGCATTCATGCAAAATGGCAGTGTTTTATGCACTATTTGTGCTCCCCGTTCACCGTCTCTTGCAGCAAGGAGATGATCTCATGAACACTCAGAGTGTGGGCCGGACCGGGGCTTTCGCGTGGCTCACGCGTTCGCTTGTAACCTTGTTTGTGCCCACCTTAGGTCAACCTCGGCAGCATCATGGCAGCCACCATCCAAATCCAGCGAGGAAGCTCCTCGCCGAGTGTGCCTGCCTGGTGGACTTCATGCCCGGCATGCCGTCCGCCGTGGACGAGCATTACTACCCACGCGACGCCACACAGGGCAAGGCTCCACCATTCCGGATGTATCCAGAAGAAGTGTTGAAGCGAGGCCGGCCTGCCCGTGTCGTTCCACATGGGTATCAATAGAAGTAGAGGCTGACGCGGTCGACCCTGAGACGGGGAAAGGGTGCGTCCCAACTCCGTTGCACAAAATATACGCGCAACGTGTGGGAGTCGAAATCTTTCCTTGCGGCTAAGCGGAGGAACACGTCAGTCACGTCCAGATTGAAACTCATGCCCTGTCCCACGTGGTCGCCCTGTGTGCGGCTTGCGTGTTCTAGTCCGAACAGCTCTAAACTGTCTGCGAGCAATTCGGGATGATCCTCCGGCACCGCGTCGGGCGGGGGACAGTACGGATACGGTGTTGTCTGGGAGATCACGCCTTAAGTCACTTTTCCGGGGTTGGACAAGGACACCTACAAACCGAAATAGAATCTACCTGCGCAGTGGATTCGCTAACGACGCGAGTGCAAAACTCTGATCCAGGACTGCAAGCGCCGCGTAGTAGCCGGCCAGCGCCAGCGTCACCGCGAGCATAGCGCGCGTACGTGGCCGGAACGGCCAACGCTCCCAGGCGCCCACAGCCATCCCGCCCGCCATGACGATGAGACTGTGTCCCGTGAAAGTGCAGGCTAGCATCAATGGCCAGCAACTCCGGACGCAAGCGACGCCGATGGTTGCACCAAAATGCAGACAGTCGCGATCCGCCCGCCAGCCGAGAGGCGCCAGAGGTTGGGTGCGATGGCATGCGATGAAAGCTCTTTTGTGCCTTGACGTCCGTTGCCACCAGGCGGCGGCGAGAAAACCCAACGCCGGCGCAGTGAAGGAGTGCATCCAAGGTAGTTCCCGCAGACATGCGGCAGCAATTCCCAACAGCAGCCAAGGCGCAAAATAGCCCGTGAGAAATCCCGCAATGGCACGATGCCGCCTTGCCCACATGCTGCGGGCAGCGGTCAACCGCACTGACGTGAGTGAAAGTGGCAGCATCATCGCTGCAACCATCCACATCCAGTACGAAAGTTCCTGTGTAAGGCTCATACGGTGGTGAACACCGTGCCCGGCGTATTGCCCGCCGTGAAGAAACATTACAGCCCATGCGACCAAACAAAGCGCGACGCTCCACCATTCCGGATGTAACCAGAAAAAGTATTGAACCGTGACGCCCGTGGGCACCCGCGCGTATGTGAGGACAGGATTCACGAAAAATACAGGCTGACTCGACCGATCTTGACCCTAGGCACCGGTGCATCCCAATAGCCCGGAACGAACGTCAACCTCAGATTTTGCGAATCCCAATCCTTCTTTGCGGTCAATAGGCCGAACACGGCGGTCACGTCCAGCTTGAAAGTTTTTCCTGTTCCCCCATGCTCCCCAAGCGGGTCGCTCGATTGCACTAGACCGAACGTCGTCAAACTTTCTGCGAACAATTCGGGATGTTTTTCCGGATCATCGCCTGGCGGCACATCCAGGTAGACTTTAAACGTGGGCGCCGCCTTGTCGCTGGTAACATTCTCAATCTGGAGGGTCACTACTCTTTGCTTTAAGTCGCGCAACAGCGCCGGACCGGTGGGCGGATGTATCGGAAAGGATATTTGTGTCACGCCAGGGCCTATGTAAAATGGAGCGCTGGTGGCGCCCACCATTTCAGGAATCGGCGGACTGGACTTTCGCGGATTCCTTGGATCCGTTTGTGGTTGCATCTTCAACTCCTTTGGAACATCCTGTCCTCGGCCCATGGGCATGATAGGATCCACCGCGCATCCGAGAAAAGTAACACCCACCAGGACAATGAACCTTGAGAATGCGCACGCCCCTCTTGATCGATGTAACCAAAGATGGCCTCTAAGGGTCATTTGGGGCATTGTTGAACGGATCGCTCGTGTCCTCATACTCGTATGATAGGGGCGCCACTCTGGTATTCATCACATCTGTAGAGGTAATTTTTGGTGCTACCACTTTGCCCGTCGCGTCATGGAAATCAAACGGCACGTCCAGCCAGTCAGTGTTTGGGTCCACCCCCGCGACCTTGGGGTTACGATCCACATTCTTTAGCATCTTTTGGCGCTGGACCCATACCTCCCATAGCCGGTCGATGTTGCAATGATGAAGCCAGAACAGCGGGTCGAGTGGCGCGGTTGAGAAAGGGGTCATGAACCCCGTGGCTCCCCCGAGCTGAGTGTGAACCTGGTTGTGGGGCACAAACTCCAGTCTGCCGTCTGACGGGCCGCTGTGACTCGAGCCCACCCCTCCGCCAAAGTTTCCAGCAAACGGCTTCGCCTTCAGGCAGTTCAGGTTCGTATGGGGCTTAAGCGGATCCGGTGTTCCATCGCTTTGGATATCCAGAAAGGGGAGACCAGCATTGGCCAGAGGTGTACCATCACGCTTCAGAGTGCGCGGCGCAAACAGATCGTTCGGTGTACCGTCGGGCATCTTTTCAGCCCGGAAAGGCACTGGTACAAGGGCTGCCGCCGCCGAAGCACTGTAGTTCCAGTACGGGAGCGCCCAGTCCGATGGCCCCCCCAATTGTGTTGCCACAATGTTCATGATAATTTGCTCAAAAAAGTGCAGATACATTCGATGCCACGAGAGAAAAAACCACGACCCATGTTGACATTTCCTCCAGAATGTACCTCGGTCCGGAGGGAGAGGTCCCCCAACGGCCGTGTAGTCGTCGTCCGTCGCAAATGGGTCCGGGTTTACTGGATCATTCTTTCTGGCTTGGGTGGCCGCCGCCCTTGCTGCCGGAGTGGCCGGCGTTCCTCCGTCATTAAATGGATAGTCATGAATCGCCGCCTGGTAGCGCCAGCTCGTCGGGTCCCTAAGCGGCCGGGTCTTCATCACCCGGATCGCCCGGCGATACAAGTCGACAGTAGGATCGTTCGCTGCAACCAACTTGGATAGCTCTCGGCGTATACGTACCGGCGGCGGAACCGCCGGCCTCCTCAGAATGCCGCTCGTGCCCATTGATTCTTCACCTCGTAAGTGGAACCTGGCTGCCCGATTTCAACACCGGGTCGCACGCGTCATGCACCGTTCGGACGGCCTTCGCAGTTGGAGCATTCAACGTCCCGTCGACAACGATATCCGCGAACCTGGCCTTGTAATCGGTCTGAAACGCCCGGATCGGCTCTGCTAAACCGACAATGGGCTGGGGAGGATTCACGTCGTATCCCAAGTTCTTGAGCCGGAGCTTCGACGCGACCTCCGACTCATCATCCGGAATATTGACGGTCACGTCCATCTCAAATTCGAAGTCGTCGGGATCATTGAGGGGGGGCAGAGGTGCGCCCGATCCCTCCCCGTTCTTCGGGCGGCTCCACTTCACATTTACTGACGCTGGAAAATCCAACACCCGAAGCTTGATAAAACCGTCCTCCTTGGTGGCACCGCTGGGGGTCGAATTTGAGCCCGGAGGAGATCCTGGAAATTTTCCCAGCGGATTGGGCGGTGGCCCCGTGGCGCGGTCGGCTGTCGTCTTTCCGTTCAGTGTAACCAGGCACGGCGCGAAGGGAAGAGCCCGGGCTTGGGCGTCAAACAGCCGGATTTTGACAATCGACAGCGCCTTCTCGCAAGGGGAGCTGGTCAGCAACTGGTCGTAGAAGCTGCAGGCGAACGTTCCTTGCAAGGGGTCTGTCCCGGCGGTATCGAATGTACGGTCCCTTTCGGGTTCCCTCGTCTTTCGACGCTTGTCGCCATCTTTGTGGAACTGGACCAGGCAATCCGTGATGCCTGCCGTGGCACTCGGGCACGGCCATTTGGAGGGCTCGACCTTACTGTCCTTTGGAAACAGCAGCACGATCACTCGGCGGTTCGGCGCATTGGCGTCATTGCGGGGAGTCTTGTCCTTCAGGCCCTCCAGCTCCTTGTTTTTCTTCTCAGAAAAGATCAGAGCCGGATTGAACTCGCTGCACCCCTGAAAATCACCCTTGCCCTTGGGATCCGCGCCCTGAGCTAGAAAATCCGTCTTACCCACCTGGAGATCTGGCGGAGAAAGCGCCTTCAGGTACGCCTTTATCAGGTCTTTGTCCGAAGTGCCATGGGGAAGTCCGGTGGTCGACTCCATGGTCTGCCTCTGGCTTGCGCCCCACTTCTCCTCGGCGGCCACCTCTTGCCACATTTTCAATGCGAGGTCCGGCTCCTTGTTCGAGATGATGAGGGCGTAGACGATCCGGGCCCGGCGTCCGCTCAGGGCTTTGTTGGGAACGTCGTCGCCCACAGGATCGGCGTGGCCGAACACCGAGAGAGGGGAGCCGGGCAACTCCAAAAGGAGTTCTGCCAGGAGTTTCAGCTCGGACCGGATGTCGTTCTTTTCATCCGTTTCCGCCGCAAGGAACGAGGAGTCAAAGGCGAACCGGATGTCGTCCACCCGGAAACAGGCCACCGGAGCCAGCGGCAGCCTCGCTGTGTTGAACTCGTTTCCCGTGGAAGGTGCGAGGAGAACCTCGAAGGGGTCCGGAGCGTCGTGCTTGCCGGCAACGCCGCCCTCACTGACGCTCGCACTCGCAGGATTATCTTTCTCGTCTGCCACGTTCGTGTCACCGTAAGTTGTCAGGCCCGGAATTACTAACAGCCGTGAACGTCCTTGAGTTTTCCTTGAGTCTTTGGTCCAGAGATGCCGTCCACCGTCAAGCCGTGGTCGGCCTGGAACCGCTCCACTGCCGTCACGAACGCTGGATCGTTCTTGTCATCCACTTTACCGGGGAAGTATCCCAGGTTCTTCAGCCGAGCCCTCTGTCCGGAGAGTTCCTCGAGCGGATCCAGATGCCCGATCTTGATCGGGATTCGGACAAAATTCAGATGAGTCTGCTTGGCGTCCTGGATGATGAGGGTGGCGCTGGTCGTTCCGGGCGGGAGCGGCTCGTCGATCTTCCCTTGGCCGTCTGTCGTGATCGTTCGAGAGTCGCTCTCGATCGTCAGGAGACATTGGGCGTTCGCGATTGGCTTTTCATACATGTCCTCGAGAACAAGCCGCAGCCGGAGCCCTGGGCGTTTCACCTTGAAGATATGTCTCTTGTCGACGGCGCAGCTTTCCTCCGACAGCTTGCGATCCGGGATCATCAGCTTGTCTCCCGGATACAGAACGTTCGGATTTACGCGCTTCGATTTCAGTTCGGAGTTGTCGGGATGATTCCAGATCGTCCGATAGTCCGAAAAACCGAAGTCGTTCGCAATCTTCGAGAGGTAGTCTCCCTGCTGCACAATGTAGTCCGTGGCCATTGTAGTTGTTCCTCGGAATAGCGCTCGGTCTTACAATGCGTTCCCTGCCGGTACGCGTGGGCTGATTACTCGGGGAAAAAGCGATAGCAAATTTCGAGCTTCTGGCTTCTCGCGGACAAGAGAGTGGGGATTCTGATAACAGTCTGATCGGATGGAAGCAGTGCTTGTCCGGAGCCTGAAAGTACGGATTCTATCAGAACCTGGCGCTTAATTAATGCCCATTTCAGTTTCGGACATGAGTTCTGATCAGTGAGCACGCCGACATCGTCGATGCCTGGTGCCAAGACGTGCTGGTTGAACGTTGGAGTGGAGATTAAAGCTTGTGCCCAAGGATTGGCCAAAGGGTCCTTAGGCATCCCTGAACAAAGCTCTTTGCGGCGGCGATTCACGCATTTGACTGAGCCAAATATATCGTGACACGATGTATATATGGATTCGAGATGTAGGTCTGACAATCCGGATTTCCTCCTGAGAGATTTGGCCGCGTTCCGATTTGAACTGCGGCGTTTTCTGCACTTCAGCGAGTGTGCAGCACTGAAGGCCGGGCTGCAGCCGCAGCAACACCAGCTTCTCTTGCAAATTGCCGGCGCTCCGGATGCAACCGCCGTGACGATCGCACACGCGGCCGAACGGCTTGGGCTGAAGCACAACAGCACGGTTGAACTCGTTGATCGTTCCGAGCGCGAGGGCCTTCTGTTGCGAACTGCGGATTCAGAAGATAAGCGGCGGGCACTTCTGCAGATCACTCGCAAGGGGAGGTACATTTTGGCGCGCCTGGCGGGTGACCATGCACGGGAATTGAAGGAACTAGCGCCGCGCCTGGCGCAGGCTTTGCGGAACATCAGCACGCATGCGCACGACGCTTCGCAAGCGGAGGCTGAATGAAGTCTCGGCCTTCAGCGTTGCGGGACTTTACCGTGGATCATCGAGTGTGGCTGCTAACGAGTGTAGCGCTTGTGATTGGCACAGGCGCGGCGGCTCTAGCTGTGTTGCTATTAAAGGCGATTGCGTTGGCGACGAATCTCTTTTACTTTCGCCGCCTGAGCGTCGCCTCGGTTGGACCTGCTGGATCGGCACTTTCCCCATGGATCATGATGCTGAATCCTGTGATCGGCGGACTACTCGTGGGTTTGATGGCAAATTATGGGTCCGACAAGATTCGGGGCCACGGAATCCCGGAGGCCATCGAGGCAATTCTGTTGCGCGGCGCGCGCGTCCACCCCAAGGTGGCAATTCTCAAGCCACTCTCTGCGGCCATTGCGATAGGCTCGGGCGGGCCTTCATATGCATGCGAATCTCGTAGAACCGGGTTACAACATTTTCGACAAACTGGTCAATGGCGCGCCTCCGATGGCTCCTTTGTTGTTCCCTAATCTTGTGGGCCTGGCGCTGATCGGAATGTGGGCGCTTCTGCCTCATCTCGAAGAACAGACTCCAGGCCGGTCCTGGCTAGGGGCAACCTACGATTGGGCGCATCCCGGGGATGAGTCAACTACTGCCGGCTAGAGGGTTTGGTGTTTGGTCGCCCAGTTACACGTGACTACGCAACAGCACGATGGTTCAGAGCACTCGAAGCAAATGCTGAGCGTCCCACCAGAAATGTAAGTGCCAAGTTGATCGCGAAGATCAACACTCCGGACAATTCCAGCATGCCGGAAATGGGCAGCACATTCCACGCGAACGAGACGATGCCTTCATATGCGAGGGGTTCAGAGGAAACGCGCAACAGGCATCCCATCTGAAGACATAAAAGGCTGACCAGCATGAGGTGTTTGCTGAAGATACTTTGAATGCCAGTGAAGTGAGGCAGAATGCGCGGCCCGATGGCAAACACCATTGTCGCTGCAAAGCCGACCGTAAGCGCATGACGCGACGCGCCCCAGATGCCGCCATGCACATCGGCGAACGCAGCCCAGACACCCATCAACGCAGCAACGATCAGCCATGCATACGGCAGACGCGCAAACGCCGTGAAGCTTGGATGAATGCCTTGAGTCTTGGCACGCCCAAGAGGCCTCTCTGCAAAACGGAGAGCCACTCCAATGGCAGGCGCGCTCAGGGCAAGCAAGATGGTTGCAGGCTTGGACCATCCTGCAATGCCAGAGAGAACACCCGCAATATCCAGATACAGAGCCGCTCTAAACCAACGAACATCAGGCTTCGAAATTGCAAGAAAGGATGGCAACCAGCGTGCAGAAAATCCCCACACCACGGGAACGACGAATCCCCAGCCGAGCAAAACCAGGTACTTCTGATCGAGTGCGTGAGGAAACGACGGCAGGTTGCCCTGGACTCCCAATCGAACGCACTCGACGAAATTGAAGATGACAGCGGATGCGAGCCCCGCAGTGCCGATCAGAACGGAGACCATCCAGAGTTCCATGGGAGTCTTGTCTCTGTTGCCCGGAATTGATGCGGGGCGCTTATGGTGGGAGGCCGCGAAGAGAAACAGAACTACGGCGACAAGCTCGAATCCCGCAGAAACGGGCAGAAGCGCGCGCCAGTGCCATCCATAGATGTTTGCGAACCAGCGCATAGCGACGCCCGATGTCCACAAGAGAAAGCAGGATATGGGGATGCGAAGGACGGACCGCCCGTGCGCGGGCTGTGAATAGAATCCAATGCCAAGAATGAAACTGCCAATCCAGCCAAACATTTGAGCATGGCCGTGACCTTCCATCCATGCGGCGGGCAATGTCCCAAGGCCGTGATGCGCGCTGATTGCCATCAGGTTCGAGAATCCCAACAAAGTCCCCGGCAAGGCCATAAAGAACAGGCCGCTCACAATCCAGGCACGAAGCATGAGGCTCTTCTGAAGTTCACGAGCGATGATTCCCGCATTCTCACCGGCCGCGGCGGTGGAGACCGCATGATCGAACAACCCAGGCGTAGCCATGACTACCTCCTCGCTATGATTTCTGCTTCCATCTGAATGGCGCGAGGAAACAGGACCTCGTTCTCAAGATGAACATGTTGCCCTAAGTCGGACTCGAATTCGCGGAGTCCGGCGAAGAGCGCGATATGCGTTGCGCAGGCCCATGAAGGAGGCGCGAAATGATTTGTCAAGCGCATGAGCTCGGCCACGATATGGCCGGCAGCTTCGTGTTCCTGTTCCATCATGAAGATCGGGTGCGCAACCGAGCGGAAGCAGACGTGTGCAGGCGGACAAGCACGGATCGACTCCTGATCCATTTGCGCGATGAACGGAAAAAGGACTTGTTCTTCTTTGTGAATGTGCGCGTACATCTCGCCACGAAGTTTCTCAATCAGCTCGGCGATGTTTGTCAGTTCGGGCGCTCGATCGCTTCGGTTAGCCGCGACCTTCGAGGCCATTTCAGCGAGTCTCGGAAGCTCTTGGCGAACGCAGTGGTGATGAATGCGGACGATGTGTTGAATCAGGCGGCTCAGAGGCAAATTCTCTGGATCCGAGCTCACACTGCCGCATCCCTGGGCTTCCGCGTCAGCCAGTTTTTCGAGCACTTGTTCGACAGAGAGTTGTAGCTCGTGGCACGCCCCTTCGAGCGATAAATCGGCTTGCAAGCAAAGGTCGATATCGAACCGACGGAAGATTTGGACAGCGGACGGCTGCCTGGTTACGATTTCCCGAATAGATTGAGCTGCGGTACACATAAGCACTCTCCACCTGCAACCGTAACGGTCAAGGAAGAGTTGAGCAGTAACTTATGTCACTCGGAGCCGAAAAGGTCTACATTGAGGTCTCCAGGAGCGCCTTTAGACCGGCCAGATCCTTAACGATGATTTGCCGCGCGTCTACGTCCAGCAGTCCTTCTGCCTGCAGGCGCATGAGATTGCGGGAGATTAGTTCGCGCACCGTTCCGAGCTGATTGGCAAGTTCCTGATGGGTTGCGGGCAGTTGAAACTCGATTCCGAGAGAGCTCTGCCTGCCCTCGGTTTGCGCGAGTTTGAGCAGTGCCGATATGAGACGCTGGCGAATCGTCGTGAACGACAATTCCTCGATGATCCCAACGAGCCGCCGCAACCTGCCTCCAACCACTTGCAGTACCTTGAGCGCGACTTCAGGATGCTCCATGCAGTAGGCCTGAAAATCGCGCCGCGAGATGAACGCGATTTCCGCATCGTCGATCGCCACCGCGGAAGCCGGAAATGGCCCGCCGTCGAATACCGGCAATTCCGCGACAGATTCGCCAGGAACATTTACAGCTAGAACTTGCTCGCGGCCGTTCACAGACGTCTTGAAAATGCGGACTTTGCCCTGCGCGATGATGTGCAAGCCGTTGCACGGCTCGCCTTCTGAAAAGAGCAACTCTCCCGCACTGAATAGCTTACGGACCGTTCGGGCGGCCAGTGTCTTCAACTCTGCCGGCGTGAGGCCCGACAAAAGCGGCGTCTTTCCGAGGGCGGTGGCGAGGTCGGTGCGTTCTGCGGTCACCCGGGAATTTTAACAGCCTGGGACTTTGGTCACTGCATCCCCCGATTCCACGCTGTCTGATTGATTCATGATCCCGCAAATCAATACAACCGACTTCAACGAACGGCCGTTCATCGCAATTTGGGAAGTGACCCAGGCATGCGACCTCGCCTGTGTGCACTGCCGCGCATCAGCGCAGCCGGACCGCAATCCATTGGAGCTGAGCACGGACGAGGGCAAACATCTGATCGACCAGATCTCGGCTTTGAAGGTTCCGGTCTTTGTATTGACGGGGGGCGACCCGATTAAGCGGCCTGATCTTTTTGAACTGATTGCCCATGCCCGCTCGGTCGGAGTTAGAGTTTCGCTGACTCCAAGCGCTACGCCATTGCTCACGAAAGAAATCATTGTCAGGGTCAAAGAGGCAGGTCTTGCCAGGCTGGCCGTGAGCATGGACGGCGCGAGCGGCGAAACTCACGACGCATTTCGTGGGATGAGTGGGTCATTCGCGCGAACGCTCGACGCGGTGCGTTGGGCAAATGAGATCGGCCTCCCGGTGCAGATCAACACTACATTCAGCCGGCGGAATATCGGCGAGATTGACAGCATTGTCGCGTTGATGGAGAAGCTGAAGATAACGCTTTGGAGTGTTTTCTTCCTCGTTCCTACGGGTCGGGGAAAGCTGAACGATCTTCTGAGCGCGGAAGAATTCGAATCGGTTTTTGCGAAGGTCTACAGCCTTTCCAAAACCGCGAGCTTCGACATCAAAACGACCGAGGCTCAGCATTACAGGCGCTATCTTTTGCAGCAACGGCTCGCTGAGCGCAAGTTGGGGCTCGACTTCGCCTCACAGCACGAGAGATCCGTTGATGCGATTGGGCGTGCACCGCGCGGTCTCAACGACGGAAAGGGATTTGTCTTCATCTCACACAAGGGGGAAGTCTTTCCGAGCGGCTTTCTTCCCCTGGCGGCGGGCAGTGTTCGCGAGCAGGAGTTATCCGCGATCTATCGTGAATCACCGCTGTTCCGCAATTTGCGCGACACGTCTAAACTTGAGGGGAAGTGCGGCTCCTGCGAATTCAAGGAAATCTGCGGAGGATCGCGAGCCCGCGCCTACGCTCTGACAGGAAACCCGGAGGCTGAAGAGCCATGCTGTTCCTATATTCCAAAGGGTTACGCTACAGCCGGCACCGCAAGTGAAAACGGCGACCACGCTCCATGTTCTTCAGGGCGCATGAGAGGGGCAGTCGTTTCGGATGAACGACAATGAGTGAAGTGAAGAACCAATGAGGTCGGCGATGGCGATTCAGATCGGTGCAAAACCTGACAGTGGATTCGATGATCCAATTGGCATGCTTAAAGACTGTCACAGGAGGATCGAAAGCTTCCTCAACATTCTTTGTGTCGTGGTTGATCGAGCACAAGGCAGAAGACTTACTGATGAGGAACGCGATGCGGTCAAGGCTGCGCTGCAGTACTTCCGCACTGGCGGACAACGCCACACGGCGGATGAGGAAGAATCACTCTTCCCCCGATTGCGCAGGTCCGACGCGAAATCCTTCGAGGAGATCGACGGGCTTGAGAGCGATCATCATGTGGCGAACGATCTGCATGGATCGGTCGAAGGGCTCTATTCAACCTGGATCGAGTCGGGCGGCTTAGGATTGGTGGAAACACGGCAGTTGCACTCCGAAACCGCGCGTCTCAGGCAACTCTATTCCGACCATATTCAAGTCGAGGAAACGATTGTTTTCGCTCGGGCCATCCAAGTGCTGGACAGCCACGCCATCGCGGCGATCGGGACTGAGTTCCGTTTCCGACGGAAGTAGTTTGCTGTGGCATAAACGTCATGGCGACTAGTTCCGCGAGGTCTTCATAACCTCTGTCGAGATGCGCAGAAAATGCGCTTGTTGAGTGCGCACCCACCTGCCTCTGATCATGATGATTGTTCCTCGTGCACAAACACGGTAGAGTCAACGAGCAGACGCAGGTCGATCACAACAATGAGATATACGAATCGCAACGGCATCTGGTCGCGGCGGGACTTCATAAAGACCGCCCCTCCGGTTGTATTCGCGCACTTCATTCCAAGACGTGGGTTGGCGTCGGTACCGGAGTCCGGCCGAAGACTCGCCTACGTGGGTTCTTACACAAACGCTGTCGATGGGGGCGCCAATGGGCAGGGCATCTATCGATTCGAAATGGATACACACACTGGTGCGTTCATCAGGCAACAATTGGTTGCCAAGGTTCCCAATCCCTCCTGGATCGTGATTCACCCCTCTAGAAAATATCTCTACGCAGTGAATGAGATCGTTGATCGGGAAAGCGGATCGGTGAGTTCGTTCGCCATTGAACCGACAACAGGTGATTTGACTCCGTTAAATGTGGTCAGTTCCGAGGGCAGAGGGCCGGCGCACATGAGCCTCGATGCGTCGGGCAAATACGCCTTTGTTGCCAATTACGCGGGCGGCACGATCGCGGTGTTTCCGATCGAGGAAGGAGGAAGATTAGGAGCGGCCGTTGATGTGCACCGCGATATCGGTTCAGTGGGCGTCCGATCCGCCACCGATGCGCCGCCGGGGAGCTTTGCGATTAGCGGGCATGATGCGACGCATGCGCACATGATCGCGCCCGATCCCGAAAATCGGTTTGTTCTTTCCGTTGACCTGGGACAGGACAGGATCTATATCTATCAATTCGACCGGAACACCGGGAAATTGACTCCGTCGGCTACGGCGCCGTTTGTTTCCTTCCCCCCTGGAGATGGACCACGCCATTTCGTCTTCCATCCCAACGGCCGGTGGATATACGTGCTGGGAGAGGAGTCGTCGACCATCGCGCTGTTCGACTACGACGCAATGCATGGCGCGCTGAGTTTGCAACAAACTATTTCTTCGTTGCCGAAGGGATTT
Source organism: uncultured Acidobacteriota bacterium (assembly GCA_963798315.1). GTDB lineage: Bacteria > Acidobacteriota > Terriglobia > Terriglobales > Acidobacteriaceae > Telmatobacter. The sequence continues at coordinate 541,298 of CAWCTA010000011.1, forward strand.
GCGGGGACCAGCTTCACCTCGGAAGTGGTCATCTCGCCGGATGGCCGGTTTCTGTATGCCGCCAATCGTCTGCACGATACGATCGCCATTTGTGTAATCGATGACAGCGGGAGGCTGACGCGAGTCGGGGAAATCTCGACGATGGGGGACTATCCGCGCCACTGTACTTTCGATCCCGCCGGGGAGTTCTTCTATGTCTGTAATCAGCGTAGCGATAACATCACCTGCTTCAAGATGAACCGCCACACAGGATTGCTTTCATTTACCGGCCAATATACAGGGGTAGGGTCCCCATCGATCGTGGCATTTCTGTCCTGACGGAATACCGCACGCCTCGATTGACGCATGAAGCAGAACCTCTGCCGCGGATAGCGTTCAGGCAGGCCGTTCGTGTGGGCCGCAAAGGCCGCTGACATCCTCGAGAAAGTCAACACGCGACCGCTCTTCGCCTCGGCAATCTGCATGAGGCATTACACTGGCACGGAACATAGTCTTCTCATTGCGTCTATTCACCCGGCCTGGACTTCTCTTGCCGGGGCAGCTTCGCATGAGAGGACCTCGACTGACTGCGGAAGCGCGCCGGAGGGCTTTCAAACTCGCGTTTGAAAGCCCGGTTGAAAGCAGCTTCGGATTCATAGCCTACTTCGGGTGCGATCTGTGCCACCGAATAACTGGTCGAGGCAAGCATCTGCGCTCCCAACTGAAGTCGCCAGCGTGTGAGGTATGCCATGGGTGGCTCGTTGAGGAAATGCCGGAAACGCTCTGCCAGCACTGAACGTGACATTCCAGCTTCTTTTGCCAGAGAAGCAATGGTCCACGGATGTGCTGGACTTCGGTGCATGAGCGCCAGCGCCTTTCCGACCTCAGAATCGCGCGCGCCAGCCAGCCAACCGGTTTGCTCAGCAGGAAGGTGCGCAATGTAGGCCCGCAGAGTTTCAACGAACAAAACCTCTGACAGTTTGGCCAAGACCGCTTCTCCGCCGGCGCGGGATGCGTCGGCATCGTTCACGGAAAAGCGGATCGAGTTTTCCAGCCATCGGCCCGAGGCATCGTTTCGAATGCTGACTTTGAACACAGGCGGCAGACCACCGAGAAAAACCTGGCTCAGCCGGGGCTCGCAGGCCATGAAGCCACAGACGAATTTCGTAATTTCTCCTCCGCCACCCAGGCGCGACAGCTTCAGCCCCTGGGAGAAGATTCGGGCCAACTCTTTCAGCATGTCAACAGCCTTAGTGGGAGGGCCGTTTTCGAGGAAGTGCGCGTCGCCATGGGGAAAGATTACGATGTCACCGGCTTCAAGAATGATGCGTTCGCCGTGCGCGAGGCGGGCAGAGGCGCGCCCTTCAGTCAATAGGTGATAAATGATTACGTGCCCCGCGGCCGGTGCGACGTAGGGCGCAACCGTGTGCGAGGGCGGCGAGCAAAAACTCCACGGGGAGGAAAATTCTCCGTTGTAAAACATGGCCCCCTGGAGTTTCACGACTTTCAGCACTTCGGAAAGCACATCCATACGTCCCCCCGAGGGCTCCAGGCAAACTTCTGCGGACCCCCGAGCAAATCATCCTACGGCAACCTTGCCATGAGCAAGAAAGCCGGACGCGCGGGTAAGTATGGGCCGCGATAGTGACGCACAGTAAGCCTTGTAGAAGCGATCGCAGATGCGATAGTGCTTCACATCAATTCAAGGGCAGAAGAGGATGACAAATGTGGACTACAAACGATGTTCTCGATCGGCATCTGAAGTGCTTCGGGGAAAACAACCTTGATGGCGTCCTCGCTGATTACTCATCGGATGCCGTGCTGCTTACACCTGGCGGGCCGCTAAAAGGCCCAGACGCGATCAAGCCCTTTTTCGAGGCTTTCTTTTCGGAATTTGCAAAGCCTGGCACTTCGTTTTCAATGCGAGAGCAATTCGTTGAGGGTGACTACGCCTTTATCTTGTGGAGTGCCGAAACAGCCGACAATTCGTACGAAGACGCGGCCGACACGTTTGTTGTGCAGGACGGGAAGATAGTGGCGCAATCCTTTGCTGCCAAGATAACTCCGATGAGCCGGGAGTAGCCGGTTCCAGAATAATCCATGCCTTTGTTGCTGGCGAAGAAGAAAACACTGGAGGAAGCATGAGCACCATCACAACTACACCGGAAATCGATGGTCTGAAGGCACGACTAAAAGAAACGTGGATGGCCGGGGACTACGATCGCTTCTCGCGCCATATGGAGCAGGGCGCGCGCATCTTCTACGAACAACTTGACGTTCCCGCTGGATGCCAGCTGCTCGATGTCGCCTGCGGCTCGGGCCAGGTTGCGCTGTGGGCCGCGCGGGATGGAGTCAACGTCACTGGCGTGGACATCGCGCTGAACCTGGTGCAGCGTGCACAGGCACGCGCCAATGCGGAAGGGCTCAATGCCCGTTTTATTGAAGGCGACGCCGAAGCTCTCCCGTTTGAAGATGCGAGCTTCGACGTCGTAACCAGTCTGGTCGGAGCGATGTTTGCCCCGCGGCCGGAACTCGTGGCCCGCGAGCTGCTGCGAGTTTGCAGCCCCGGAGGCACCATCGCCATGGGAAATTGGACGCCCGAAGGGTTCATTGGGCAAATGTTCAAAACCTTCGCCAAGTTCATCGCTCCCTCCGGCATGCCGGCTCCGGTGTTGTGGGGCGATGAGACTGTGGTGCGCGCGAGGCTCGGCCACGGGGTTTCGGACCTTAGGATGGCGCGGCGCCACTACAACTTCACCTACCCCTTTCCGCCGGCTGAAGTGGTTGAGTTCTTTCGTCAGTACTATGGGCCCACCAATCGTGCGTTCGCGACGCTGGATGAAACAGCCGCGCGAAAGCTCCGTGAAGAATTGGAAGCGTTGTGGTCCGCACACAATCGCGGAGGGGATGAGCTCACCGTGGTCTCATCCGAGTACCTGGAAGTGACCGCAGTCCGCGCTTGAGATTCAGGGTTTCCCTGCGAATCTTTGCACAATAAGGAGATAGAGATATGGCTTTGATGCGTCCGGATCCAACCTTTTACCCTTCACCAGTCATGGCGATGCAGGCGCCGGCAGAACGCCTTGCTTATGTGGCGCTGCTTAACGATGGCAAAAATTAAAAGCATGACGCGATGGGCGTCATTGATCTTGATCCGGATTCGTCCGAATATGGCCAACTCGTCGGGCAGGTTGACTTTGGCCGTGGTGACAATGAGCTTCATCACTTCGGCTGGAACGCGTGCAGCGCGTGCCTTTGTCCGCAGGCGCCTCATCCGCATATGGAGCGTCGCTACCTTATCGTGCCGGGCATCGGGTCATCCCGTATCTACATCCTGGATACGAAACCGAATCCCAAGCAGCCGAGGATTGTGAAGGTGATCGAGCCGGAAGAGTTCATCGAGAAGACCGGCTACAGCGCGCCCCACACACATTTCATTGTGGACCAGACGGCATCTACGGGAGCGCGCTCGGATCCGCTAGTGGAGACGGCCCCGGCGGCATTTTCCTGATGGACGCGAACACGTTTGAACTGAAGGGCCCCTGGGAACAGGATCGTGGTCCACAGCAACTGGCTTACGACTTCTGGTGGCACCTGGGACACGACACGATGATTACCTCGGAATGGGGCACGCCGAATATGGTAAAGGACGGCGTCAACCCGGAGTTGCTGCTGGCCGGTAAGTACGGTCACAAGATTCATATCTGGGACTTGGACAAACGCCGTCATCTGCAGGAAATCGACCTGGGCGCGGAGCAACAATGGGTACTCGAACTGCGGCCTTCTCACGATCCCAATGAGACCTACGGGTTTGTCAGCGTGGGCATTTCGATCAAAGACCTCTCATCGTCGATCTGGATGTGGTATCGGGAGGAAGGTGCAAAGAACGGCAAATGGGCAGTCCGCAAGGTGATTGAAATCCCTGCCGAGCCGGCTGATCCGGACAAGCTGCCGCCATTGCTAAAGATTTTCAAGGCGGTGCCACCGCTGGTAACTGACATCAACCTGTCGCTCGACGACCGCTTTCTCTATGTCTCGTGCTGGGGGACTGGGGAGTTCATCCAGTACGACGTCTTCGACCCCGCCAACCCGAAGAAGACGGGCTCGGTCCACCTCGGCGGCATCGTGCGACGTGCTGCTCACCCGAATAATCCCGGGCAGGCGCTCAACGGCGGCCCGCAGATGGTTGAGATCAGCCGTGACGGCAAGCGCGTCTATTTCACCAACTCGCTCTACTCCCCGTGGGACGAGCAGATTTATCCCGACGGGTTGAAGAGTTGGATGGTGAAGCTCGACGTGGACCCGAATGGCGGAATGAAGCTTGACGACAAATTCTTCGTCGAGTTCGACGGGCTGCGAGCGCATCAGGTGGGGCTGGATGGCGGGGACGCTTCATCTGATTCCTACTGCTACTCGGAGGCGAAATGACGCACGCCGAGATGGGCTCAATGACGTTGTGGCTGATGCTTCTTCTCGGCGCCTACCACGGAATCAACCCCGGGATGGGGTGGCCCTTCGCGGTGGCGCTGGGGATGCAGGAGCGAAAGGGGAGTGCGGTAACGAGAGCGCTTGTCCCGATCGCGCTTGGCCACGCCTTATCCATTGGCTGCGTGGTGCTGGCCGTGGCGTTTCTTGGCATGGCGTTGCCGCCGGAGGCGATCCGCTATCCCGTTGCTGCAATCCTGTTCGGTCTGGGAATCTTCTCCATGGTGCGCCATTATCACCCGCGCTGGGTCCGGATGCAGGTGAGCTTCCGCGACTTGACAGTCTGGTCGTTTCTGATGGCATCGGCGCACGGCGCCGGCTTGATGGTACTGCCGGCGCTGTTGGGCAGCGGGACGGTCGAAGCCGCTGACCAAATGGCAGGCCACCATCACATGTCGTCGGCCGTCAGCCCTTTCACAGCCCTGTTTGCAACAGCGGTCCATACGGCCGGCTATCTCACGCTCACCGGGCTCATCGCGTGGGTGGTCTATACCAAGTTCGGTCTCGCGATGCTTCGCAAGGCATGTTTCTGGGTCGGAAAACCCTGTAAAGGTGAGAAGATTGGGGTAGTGCGGAGTGTGGTCTCGTTGCCTGTGTCAGCGTGCTTGGAGACTCCGTTGATTACGACCATGTGTGCACAGGAACTTCTATAGGTCCAGTTTGGTACGCTTACAACCATCACCATTCTAAGACCGCAGAACTCGTCGTGATGGCGATTGTGACTACGAACGGTAAAACCGAACGGGACCTCCAGCCCCCATTTAGTCTAGGGCCAGACTCCAAGCAATTGTTGGGTTGTAGCAAGGTCCTCAGCAGCGGTCAGGAATCAGCTTTTGAACTCTCCAAATGGGAGTGGAAGTGAAGAGCTAATTGCCATGTCGCCTTTGGATCGACCTCGTGCGTTGTCCGGTTGGCCACGCTCTTCGATCCCAAGCTGGTGCAGCCTCAAGCGCCGGAGACCCACGCGGTGTACTACGCATCCACAACGCCTGGGAATTTGCACCATCCTTCCGGTTGCCAGACCATCCCTGGTTGAGCCGGATTAGTCCCAGCGCCAGAGCAACAATCCAGGACCAGTTGCTTGCGCCGCCGAACCGACAGCCGTTCCACTAAAGTCAGTTACGACTTTCGTATGTCTGTCACGGTAGGGGTCGCTCATCTGATAAACTAAATTTCGTTGTTGGGTTGGCTGACTTGGTGTCCGGTTTGGTGTCCACTTGGTGTCCAAAAAGGTCCGAAATTCAGTCCAAACCAGCGAAACGATAGAAAAGAGCGAAAATAGCGAAAGCTGCGAATCGCTTGATTCTATGTGACATATATCCAAGTTGTTGAAAAACAATCTGGGGACGTAGCTCAGTTGGTTAGAGCGCTGCCCTGTCACGGCAGAGGTCGCGGGTTCGAGCCCCGTCGTCCCCGCCATACATTCCAAAAGACTTATGGGACGTATGGACCTAATGTGACATCGAAATCTGGGTTCGATATGGGTGCAGTAAGAGTTCTACCGCCCATTTTGAGAGAGTTTTTCATCCTCCATTTCACCCAGATTTGGAACCATCATCTTCACAACCTTGCTCTGTGCTGCCCGCTTGTTCGTGCTCAATGCTTGTGTGTACACATCGAGCGTGATCCTGCTATTCGCGTGCCGTAAGAGCTCCTGGACGGTTTTGACATCCTCTCCGTTCGCCTTCAGCAAAGTTCCGAAGGAATGCCGGAATGTATGCCAGCCGATGTTCTTGTTGATGCCATTTGCCCTGCGCAACTGGCTGGATATGGCGCTTCATCAAGTTGTCAGGCCAATAGGGCTGCTTGCCCTTCATGGTCTCGCTGGCGAAGACGAAATCGTCGTCTGATGCGTAGTCACTCTGGCGTCGCCACCGGAGAAGATCCTCCGCCATGTAGCTGTCCATTGGGACGGGCTTGGCCGAAGCTTCTGTCTTGCAATTGCCGATTACCTGATGCCAGATTGATCGGGTGACATTCAGCTCCAGATTCTCGAAATCGACGTCGCTCCAGCGAAGTGCAAGCAGTTCACTGACCCGAAGTCCGGTTGCTGCGTCGAGAAGAGCCAACGTGCGCTCTCGGACGAACAACTTGCTGAGGAGGAGTTGAAGTTCGAAGAGTTCGAGAACCTCAGGCGCCTTCTCCCTCTTCGCACTTTGACGGACGAGTTTGATTGGGTTGCGGTCAACCCACTCGTACCTCATCGCGTGATGGAAGATGGCGCTCATGATGTTTCGGATCTTCGCTCTCGTTCCCTTCGCCCGCTTGATGCTGTCCAGCCATTCTTCAACTGCGACTGACTTGACCTGATCGATCCTGAGATCCCCCCAACGAGGAAGGATCCAGCGATTCAGGTAGCATTCGTATGCGGCTCGCGTGGAGAATGCTTTGCGTCCCTTGCTTTCGCCGGCCAACTCTTTGAGCCGGTAGTGGGCAATCAGTTCGGCAACACTTCTCGGTCCGCTTTCCGCGTGCGGGGCTTGTTGGTTCGCGTCAATGCGCAACGCTTGAGCTGCTTTAAGGGCCGAAGTCTCGTTGGCAAGAGTTGCGACCGTACCGACGATAGCCTTGCGGTATTTGCTCGTTCCGTCAGTTCCGGTCTCGTACCATCGGTAAATCCAAACATCCGATCCGCTGAGCCGCTTCTCGCGCTGCACGCTTCCTTGTTGATACCGTGTCCGCCTTGACATGAATATCCATTTCGTCCACCAACGGAATATGCTGTCGCGCGAGGCTCTTCTAATACCGCACCAGGCGCTGCCCGCGCCTCAACGAGCTCTCCTGTTAAAGCGGTTAGGCGTACCGGGCGTGGGAACGTTATCGGTAACCTGCGCCCCGCGGGCGTGCGCCTTGGCTAATGCACCGCTGAGAGTGATGCCGGTGCCAGAAACCGTTACGCTGGCCGCGTGCGCATGAGTGAGCGGCGAGGCGATGGTAATAGTTGTGCCGCCGAATCTCCTGACGGAGACGACAAAGGCGGTCTCAGAGTCCGCACCGCTATCAATGGTGATGGCTTGGCCGTCACGAAAACCAATTGCGCTGGCGACAGGGATAACGGTCGCGCCCACGCCGACGCCGGTGGCAAGGGTGGTGGCCCCTGCGGTGCCGACCGTCGCGATGACAGCGGTCTCGAGATTCGCGCCCGTATCAATCATGATCTTCTGGCCTGGGTCAAAGCCTGCCACGGTGGCGACTTTGATATTGGTCGCTCCGGCGGATGAAACGGCCGACAAAGTGGCGACAGCCGGCACAAGGAAGTCGGTGCAGTTGCTGTCGGTGTCGGTGCCATCCGGGAAGCGGCCCGCACTCGCATTGGTGGTGCCGGCGGCCGTAGCGAACTGTCCGAGGCCTAAGGCCGCGTCGGGCGCTGGCGCATGGCAGCCACTCCGCTCTGATCCGGAGGTCGCATGGTAACCCTCGGCGATCCATGGGTCGACGATGCCGCCGTAGTTGAGGCTGTCGACTGCCAGGCCAGTCGCGTCCCGCAGCAGCATGCTGCCTTCGTTGAAGGCGATGTTGAATCTCTCAAAGAGGACGGCGTTGGTGGTGAACTCCGGGCCCCCGAACCACTGGTTGGGCGCCGGTGTTCCCTGGTAGCCGGCGGTCGTGACCGCGGCGTCATGCACAACCGCTTCGATTGCGTGGTCGTGGCCCAGGGCGCTCTCGAGCATGATGCCGGTACCGAGCGCCTGAATGGGCTCGTTGCTCGAGTGGGCAAAAGCTGTCGGCGGCTGAAAGCTGATCCCCGTTCCCCGATTGCTGAAAGGGAGGTTGGCCGCATGGTTGAACCGCAGCGGGGCGGCCAAGTCGAGGCCGGTGCCCGGAACCATCACCTCCTCGGCGTCGGAATGCGCCTGGCCGAGGGCCGGCGTGAAGTCGATGCCGGCGCCGGTCGGACCTGCGGCGCCAAGCGCCGTGATGGTAACCGTCGTATGCTTCGCGGGGGTGCCAATGGTGATCTTGTCGCCTACTGCGAAACCGTTCACGTTGCGGACTTTGATATTGGTCGCGGCGGCGCTGGCATTGGCCGCGAGATTGGTGCGGTTGGCCTGCGTGCCGACGCGCGTAATTGTGACAGTCTCGATCCCATGGCCGACGCTGTCGATGTCCAACCTGATCTTGTCACCGACCGAGATGTTGGCGGCGGACGTGACCTGGATGTTGGTCGCGCCCGAGGGTGCGTCCGACGCCAGGTAGGCTTGCGTGCCAGGCTTCCCGACCGCCGTGACCGTGGCCACCTCGTACCGCTCTATGGTTCTTGCGACAGCGGGGTAAGTGGCGCCATAGCCAATGGCGATCTTCTCGCCGACCACGAAGCCGGACGCGCTGGTGACAGGTACGTTGGTCGAGCCGACCGGGATGGTGATCACCGGGCCGTCGGGGAGCGGTTGCCACAGCGTTGTACTGCGGCTGGCCGCAGTTCCGACGCTTGCGATCTTGCGGGTCTCCACGTTGAAGCCGGTGTCGATGGTGATGGTATCGCCGGCAGACATGCCGCTCGTAGTCCTGACGTGGATGGTGGAATCGCCCGCGCGCGCGGAGACCGCCAGCCCGGAGTTGGATAACCCGAGCAGGTAGAAGCCGCGAGCCGCGAGCTTAGTCCCGGTCGGGATCTTCACCATCGAGAAGATGGCCTGCTGGGTCGGGTGCTCGGTCAGGGTCCAGTCGGAGATGTCGACGTCATCGCTGCCGGCATTGTAAAGCTCGACGAACGAGTCCGAGGTGTTGGCGGGACTGGAGCCTATGCGGAATTCGTTGATCTTGATGGGGCTGACATTTCGCACCTTCTCAGCGGTTGTCTCGGATTGCGTTTTGGCGCTGGCCGGGTTGGTCCACGAGGCGTTACCGACCAGGTCACCGTTGAAGGCCACCGGCCCCGACGTGATCTTGAAGGTCGCGCTCACACTCGCACCGGGCGCGACCGGGCCAGCGATCGTCTCCGACGCTTTGGTAGAGCCCGAAACGACGGAGATCCACTGCTTGCCGGGCACGGAAATGCTCAACTTGACACCCGCCGCGGGCGCTCCCGTGGTGTTCGTAAACGTCACGGTCGTGTCCTGCGAAGACCCCGGTGAGAACGTCTGGAGTCCTGGCGGAGCGGAAGTTGCCGACGCGGGCGCAAGGCTCAGCCGCGGCACGTCGTATCGGGCAGACACTACGTTGGCTTGCACCAACTGGTCGGTTGCGTCCGAGGGGAAGGTGCCAGCGGCCGTCATTGCGCCTTCATAGAAAGTTCCCTGCGAGGCGTTGCTGTTGTCGCCGCCATTGCCCAGGAGGATGGCCCCCTGCTTGCGCATCGGGTCGTAGGTGGAGTCGACGCGTGGTCCGTCAAACATGACCGACAGGGCGCCCCGCTGTGCGTCGCCGCCCATGGAGATCCAATGGTGCGGTTCTCCCTTGGCCATCGCGGTCACGAATCGCCATGGGATGCTCGGCAGGTCTGCACAGCCTTTGGATCCATCCGCTTTGACGCAACCGACCAGGTTGTTCTCCTGATCAGTCATGATCCACGGGCCGTGGCCACTCCCGCTAAACCAAGGGGTGGCGTTGCCGAAGTAGGCGGTTTCCATGGTGCCGTTGTCGTCGTCGCGGCTGTCGATTTCGGCGTTGCCGTAATCGAAGCAGCAGCCGGAGTTGTAGTGCTGACCGTTGATGACCCAGTACTGCCCCTCGGCCTGGTCGTCGACGGCGGTGCCCTTGGCGTCGTTCTGGCGGAGGCCCATGCCCGGCGCGATGAAGACGCCGTAGGCCTTGTGGCCCATGATCGTAATCGGAGCCATGTCGGCGAGGGGGATGTTGTTAAACCCACCCATGGCCGGGCCGCTGAATCCGCCGCGGGGCGCCTGGGTCAGGTCGTTGTGCCGGGGGGATTGGTCGTAGATCGTGGTGATCCAGCAATAGGTGTTGGCGCAGAACGCGTCCTGCGCGGCCGCGTCGGCGTATCCGCCCGCATCGGGGACCGGCGACACGACAGGCTGGATGACGCCGATGTCCAGAGTCTTGCCGTCGGACTGGCGCAGGATCTGGTAGAGCGGGCCGTTGTACGAGGCGTAGAGCGCACGCGTGGTGCTGTGGGCGGCGACGCAAGGGTCTCCGGCGGTGGCGTAGACGTCACATGGCCCTTTCGGCCTGCGCAGAGGATTATTGAGTCCCCTATCGGCTTGTTGCGCCATGGTTAACCCAGCGCCAATCAGCCCGAGCGCCAGTGAGAGCATACGTACAAGATTGATTCTCGTTTTCATGCTTATCCTTATGTGCCTTGCCGAATTTGCTCCCGCATCTGTTAGAGACGGAATCTTCTCTTTGCGTGAGGCTGTGCCGATGCGGACCGGCGCGCTGAGTTGGGTGGTTGCCGGCGACGGCATCACAGCCTCGTACTCTACCACGGGACGTCGACCTCGGCGCTCGCCTCTTATCCGATCACGGCGACCCTGAATGGCTCAAATGCGAAATTCTCAAATTCCGGGGTGATCAGCACCTTGGATGCGCTGACCGTCAGTAACCTTGCACTGCTCGTCGCGGTCCCGCGGCAAGAGCCGCGCTCCATCAGACCTTTTGTTCGAATGATTGGGGCCGCACCATGCAACGGCCGCCGAATCAACCATTTTTTCATTCAGCCTAACCCGGACTTTTCAGCGCCGCGCGAACTTTACCGCCCGGTGCTCCTTCGTCCCCTGTGGAACGAATTGCCCGTTTGACATCGGAAGTTCTGTCAACCAAGTGAGCGATTCCGGAACTAATATGTTGTGAAGGATCAAAATGAAGCGATCGGGGATCGACAGTCTGTGGTTCTTGCTTTTGGGAAGCGCCGCCTTTCTCGCTTTTGGTTTTCTGCAAAGCAAGGCAAGCTTTCCCCTGATGGATTTCAAAGTGGTCTACTATAGTGCACAATGCCTTCTGCACCACTGTGACCCCTACAGTCAAAGCGATGTTCTTCGGCTCTATGCACAACATGCGGATATCTCGTCGGCTTCCGCCACAGACCGACTCGTGCTGAGTGGAAATCCATACCTGCCCTCGGAATTCAGCTTTACGTTTCTATTTGGTCTTATGCCTTTCGGGCCAGCCCAATTGCTATGGTTGGTGCTCATTGCCGGGGGCTTTATTCTGGGGTCGTTCGCGGTGTGGGATCTTTCGTCAGACCACGCGCCGGAAATTGCCGCCATCCTGCTTTGCTTCTGTCTTGCCAACAGCGGATCGGTTATTTATTTTGGCAATCCAGCTGGAGTAGCGGTCCCTCTCTGCATCCTGGCTGTCTGGTGTTTTTTTCGCGAGCGATTTGTGAATTGGGGCATTCTATGCCTTGCCATAAGCCTTGTTCTGAAACCACAGGACGCTGGCCTGATCTGGCTCTTCTTCCTGTTGTCTGGAGGAACCTATCGAAGGCGCGCGCTTCAGACGCTGGCATTGGTCGTCGTGTTGAGTTTGCCTGCAACCTTGTGGATTACGCATGTCTCTCCGCATTGGATACAGGAACTGGGTTCTATCGAGCGCCAGTTCTTTGGGCGCGGCGGCATTAACAACCCGAATGGCGCTCACGGTACTCTCGCCATAACATCCCTGCAGCCGATCTTCAGTTATTTTTGGGACAGTCCCCGCATCTACCACCTTCTCACCGGCGTCGTTTGCGCGCCGCTCCTCATAGTCTGGGTGATCGTTACACTAACATCGCGACCTTCGCGGGCAAAAACATACTTTGCCCTTGCATCCATCGCGGTTCTTTCCTTACTTCCGGTGTATCATCGGCAATACGACGCCAAAATCATCATCCTTACAATTCCCGCCCTCGCCATGCTCTGGAGTGAGGGCGGTTCAACGCGATGGATCGCGCTTCTGGTCAGCATGCAGGGATACCTGCTCAACGCAGATATCGCCTGGGCCATCTTCGTCGCTCATCTTGTAAAAAGCCACCTGTTACGGATGAACGAAGCGGGAAGCTTCGGACCGACAATGACCCCGGTCATGAATTTTCCAGCGCCTATAAGTCTCTTGATTATGGGAGTGTTCTATCTATGGATCTACACACGGGGAGCCTATCGGAGCTCAAAGCTTGAACCCTCGGCTTCCCCCAGCGGTAAATCTGTGGGCGGATCATGAGGATAGATCGTGATGTTCACGCCCAGATCAATCTTCGTTCAATCTCAACGGAGATCGGTTAATGGTCGTGAGTCCTCGCGGCGATGCGCGTACGTCTGTCGCGGCGCCTGAGCAGTGGCGCGCGCTCAAGCATTCGGGCGGGTCTGATTCCAAATTGTCGCCAGCGCGGCCACGTGCCGTAAGAAGATTCCGGGCATCTTTTGCCATTTGTAGACTTGGGTTACACCGGCGGAGCGCTGACGGTGATGGATCGGGAGTTCTCGAACAGAGAATCCGCGGCGAACTGCGCGGGCCACGAATTCCCACCAAAATCCTTCCTGCATTTCACCGAGTTCCTGCACCAGCCTTTTGGCTACGGGCTTCCGCATCAGGACAAAAGGGCAACTGGGGTCGTGAACTGGGGCACGGAAGACACCCTGGTAGAGAACGAGAAAGAACCGGGAGAAGATTCGACGGACCAATGGATCCGCGCGGCGAGTGCGCCAGCCGATCAGGACATCCGCAGATTCTCGAAGGTCCCAGAAGCTCGCGAAATCAGCGGGATCGCACTGTCCATCTGAATCCAGGCAGAGAAGAAAGTCCGCTTCCAGCATATCCATGCCTTCACACATCGCCCGGGAGTATCCTTTTCGGTCTCCACTCAGATTGAGGCGAATCGGCAATTGCCCCGAGAGATCGTGGAGAACTTGCTTGGAATTATCTCTGCTACCGTCCTCGCAAACGATGAAGCCGGCATTCGCAGCTTTGGAGATCTCGGCGTACACCCCCCGAATGGTGCGCTCGATGTTTGCCCCCTCGTTGTGAACGGGTAATAGGATTTCAACGTCGAAAGCCGACACTTCTCTCTCCTGGTGCGGTGCATATGATCTGACGGCATCGATCGAGTGCGCGGATACTTACATGTTCGAGATGGTGCTCACTTGACGTAAGGCACTTATCAGAGACACTCTTCCGATTTGAACTTTTGGCACACCATAGCGTCTCGCTTATATATCTTCAGTGATCTCGGACACACGTGGTTCGGATTCCCGATTGGATCTCAGTCTGTCTGTTCAGCTAAGTCGGGGGAGGCAGTAGTCAAGTCCAAAACATGTCAACCAAGGTGGACACCGGGAATCGAGACATTCTACGGCAGAGTACGTGGTTCGTGACTACTGAGTTAGAAACGTGCGTTGATTCAAGTAAATAGCTTAGTGGAGCGATGGCAACCAACGTGCACCGTCGAAGTGTGCCGAGGTCTGCAACCTGATCTGGGTCTTATGGATTCAGCAGATCTGACGTGAGGAGAAGTTCGTGTTGAACCGTTACTGCCTAAGCGCTATCTTAATTTTGGGCCTTGTCGTTCCCATAATCGGTTGCAGCAACTCTCAAGTTGGCTCAATTCAGATCACTCCCGCGAGCCAGTCGCTCGTGGCAGGCCAGACGGCACAATTCACGGCGACCGGAATTATCGGTCACGGCAACCATCCCGCGACCAACGAGGACGTGACAACCCAGGTTACCTGGACCTCGAATGCCCCTGCCATCGCCACCGTCAGTTCGTCCGGCGTGGCCACCGGCATTTCGGCGGGCACCGCGACCATCACCGCAAGCATGCCTGGAGGCCTCTCCGCTACCGCGAGCGTCGGGGTGACGGGCGCCACGGTCTCATCCGGGAGTGATGTAGTTTCACTTTCCGTCATTCCCGGAACGCAGTCCGTTTCGTCTCCGAAGCAAACCAGCCAGTTCATTGCGATCGGAACAACGGCGGCAGGCACCACTGAGGATCTGACCGCCCAAGTCTCGTGGAGTTCGAGCAGCACCACGGTGGCCACCATCACCTCGGGAGGACTCGCGACCGGGGTTGGGCAAGGCACCACCGCCATTACGGCAATAGCAACAAACCCTGATAAGACTGTTGCGACCGGTACCGCCACGTTCACCATCGTCGGCGGCACTACCGAGCAGTTCACCGCCCTAACGATCATCCCAGGCTCTCAATCGCTCTCGGCATCCGGTCAAACCGGACAATTCATTGCTTTTGGCACTTCCGGAAGCTCCAGCCTTCAGGAGGATGTGACCAAATCTGCCCAGATTACGTGGAACTCCAGCATTCCAACAATTGCAAGTGTGAGTGCATCCGGACTTGCTACCGGCCTAAGCGCAGGCTCAAGCACCATCACGGCTGTCTTGACCAATCCGGACGGCTCCGTTCTGTCGGCCACGGCATCCGTTACAGTAACCCTTACTCCAGCTCCGGAGCCTCTGCTTTCTCTCACGATCATTCCGAGTGCAATCACCGTTGGCGATCTGCAGGACACGGGACAGTTCCTCGCCATCGGAACATTTTCGCAGCCTCCAACGGTCAGGGATCTTACGAACTCGGTCACCTGGACTTCTTCCACGCCCAATGTCTTTCCGGTTAGCACGAATGCCACCGGCAGCACCGGGGCTCAGGGCCAGTCGAACGCCGGCGTCGTGAGTGCATGGGGAAGTGGAGGCGCCACGATTATTGCAGAAGCAATTGATCCAGCCACCGGATCGATCCAGACGGCTACGGCGCAGTTCAATTGCCCTTTGGCTCTGCCCGATCCGACCGGCCATCCGCCGACTCCAGGTTCGTGTTGGGGTCCAGTTGGCCAGGCGCTTTTGTCTACCCTCACGGTCTATAACGAAGGCTTAAACACCACCGATTGGGAGGTAACCGCTCCTTCCGCGACTGGCACACCGAATGTGCTCCATTGCGGTCCCGGCTGGACTCTGAATGGCGGAACTGGCGGCTCGGTTTGTACAGCAACCTATCCTGCAAACACGCCAGTGGTTATAACAGCCAAAGGGGGAGCCTTCGGTGGATGGTCCTATAACTGCCAGAACCAGGTGGTCAATTCAGACGGGTCCTTCAGTTGCACGGTCGTTTTGACTGGCGACGACACTGTCGGAGCGATCTTCAACTAGCGCGAATCTCCACTCATGCACGCAGGCCGCCGCGTTGGCGGCCTGTGTGCATGGCGAGGACTGCAATCAGGCCGTTAGCGGGTCAGAATTGCTTGAGTCTCACACGAGATGGACAGTATCTCCGTTCAATGCTACTGGAGATAGGCCGACATTTGGAGGTCTGAAGAAGGGGAGATGGTTTGAACGATCAGCGGCGGTCGTGAGCCATGCGGACGGCTTCTGGTAATGCTCGCCCTGACATTTCACCCATGCACGCCATGACGATTAAGAGTGCAGTAGTTTTATTGGTCCTTCTGGCGGCTACGCTAGCGTGTCAGGCAGTTGGCGAACAGGCGACTGGCAACGACAGTGCGAGCGATCAGACCGCGCCAATGCGGAGCGTCTCATCAACCGGATCGTCGGATGGAAGCCGGCCCACCGAGAAAAATGATGTCGACTCCGAAGCACGGAATTACCCGCCGCCGCGCATCACTGTTGCCGCTCCGGTTCAAGCGCCTTCGGGCTGGCCTGTTCCGGATCGAATCGCATGGGTAGCGAGCCTGCTGCTTACGGTGATGGGATACGTCGGGATCATGCTGGCGGTATCAATACTGAGAAAGATCGAACGGCAGACACAATCTGTCGAAAGGGCGGTCGACTCCGCGGCCGCGATCGCCCAATCCGCATTGCTGCATGCGCAAGCAATCGTCCGAGCGGAGAGACCGTGGATCATGGTCACGGCCGAACCATCCCCTGGCTTTGAGAACGCCTCCACGGTCGTAGCGACGAATCGCGGCAAGAGCCCAGCCAGAATTATCGCGACCGCCGAAGGAATGGCGATTGCGGTTGACGAGGCTCACTTACCTCCTGTGCCTGAGTATGAGACTGCAAAGATGGGAGTCTTACCGTACCCCATCGTTCTTCTTCCGGGAGAATCTTCGTCTCTAAGGATTTTCGGCTGGGAGGATGCGAAACGGTTTTGCTCAACCGGGGAAAGGCTGAAGCGGGTGGAGGATTGGGACGAGAAGATATTTCTGTACGGAAAAATAACCTATGAAGACTTCGTTGCGCCCGCCGGCCGGGAGACCCATGAAACCTCGTGGTGTTGCTGGTACATCGCCGGGCAAAGGAGAAGCGGACTCGTGACTGTGGCAGTACCTGGATTCAATGTGCAAACCTGAAAACATGGGCCATCACGGCAAGATCTCGACCCTGATCAAACCAAACGCCTCACCGCGGCGATAAACGAAGAAACGGACCGGGCACAAGGCAGAATCTCAGACTTGCTCTCGCACAGACGCTTAGACCTTGATCGAACAAGTGATACTTTGTTCGACGAGCGTCTCCGACTCTGCCAGCCCTATTAATCGATACAAATAGGCCCGGGACATGCCCAGGCTGCGTGCGGCCAGGGCTTTATTTCCATTGTTCTCGCGAACCGCGGCGAGGGCCAGCTTGATCTTGTACTCACGCAATTGCTTCTCAAAGTTGCCGGTAGGAAGATAGTCGCCGATATCGAGAATCTTGTTGTACTCGGAAGGGCACTCGTCTTCGCTCGTGAGATTCAAGTCGTCGACACGAATTGAACGTCCGGTGGCGTCAACGATGGCCCTTTGAATCACGTTTTCCAGTTCGCGGACGTTCCCTGGCCATGAGTGCTCCATAAGCATCTCAACAGCTTTCCGTTCGATGCCGTCCATTGACTTCCCGAACACACGGGAGTAGCGGCGAAGGAAGTGCTCAGCCATCAAAGGAATGTCTTCAGGATGATCCTGAAGCGACGGAGCCTGAATGCGCATCACGTTGATGCGATAGTACAAATCGTGACGAAACCGCCCTTCCGCCACCAGCTTGGGCAAATCCTGATTCGTCGCAAAAATCAGGCGCGCCCGCAACGGAATGACCCGGGTACTGCCAAGGCGGCTGAATTCCAGTTCCTGAAGAACGCGCAGCAGCTTGACCTGAGTGAAGAGGCTGAGTTCGCCGATCTCATCGAAAAACAGCGTGCCGTCTCCAGACTTCTCGAAGTATCCTTCGTGAGGCCCGACCGTTCCGGTAAAGGCGCCATTGGCATGCCCGAATAATTCCGACTCAATCAGCGTCTCCGGTATAGCGCCACATGAGATGGCCACAAATGGATGGCTGGAACGGGGCCCAAGATTGTGGATCGCCCTGGCGATCAGCTCCTTGCCGGTCCCACTTTCGCCGGTGACCAACACAGCGGCATTGAGATTTGTCACGCTGCGCACGAGTTGATAAACACGCTGCATTGGCGCGGATGATCCAATGAGCCGGTCGCATCCGGCGATCTCGCCGAGGCGCTGGCTCGCGGTCTGCTGTTCCTGCTTGAGCGAGGAGTTTTCAGAAGCCCTTCGAAGCAGGTTCTTGAGATCGCGAATGGAAGGTGGACGACGGCAGTACCCGAAGGCCGCGTCATGAATGGATTCGCATATCTTCGAATGGAGACTCTCGTCGGCCATGATCAGCGCCGGAAGCTGGAGTGAAAGCAAGCGCCGCCAGGACTCAAGGCGTTCCTCCAAATCATCGCGATTGGAGAAAAAATCCAGGATCAGCACATCACATCGTCCGGCCACAGCCATTTCTCTGATTGCCGATTCACTCGTATCCTGCTGAAGTTGGAATTCCTTACCGAGCGCAGACGATAGAAGTCTGTGCAGTGTGCGATCTTCTGAGTAGAGACCAATTCTTATCACGGCCGAGAGTTCCTCTTGCATTCCTCGTTGCCTTCGAATCTGGTGAGATGGATGATGCTGATGCTACATGTCATTTATCCGGCTGACAATGCATCTTTTGAGTCAATGGAGTCATATCTTGTATATCGGGGATTAGATTTGTTACTTGATAAGAAAGTGTAACTCTTGCGAGCGAATAAGCGAAAAACGGTCGTTGTCTCGGCGAATGTACCGTGGGAACAACCAGAAGACACCCAGTTAGATCTTTGCTCGGCTGACAATCGCCGCGTAAAGGATGGAATGGCATAACATGCGTAGAGTCAATAGCATAACAGGTCAACGTGGATCGAGCATGCGAGCTCAAGATCGATCGACGACTCGTAGAGCTCGAATGCAGGAGCCACAAAATGACCCGGACCCGCGCTTGCTTGCTCGTAGTCTTACTGTGATTCAGATCACAGTAATCTATGTGATAGTAATCACAGCCTGTGCAGTGGGGTATGTATAGTTAGTGTGATGACGATCACATAACATAGATAGAATTATTCGATAAGACTTATCCATAACTAGCCGACCAATTGTGACCCAGGGATTCATGGCCGCTGTGATGATGTTGTTGGTGGTCGCTCAACGAGGGCCAGATCGTTTGTCCGGAATACGGGGCCGAGTTGAGCCAGTTCATCAATCGCTCGAGTCAATCTCCGCCGCTTACCAAGCTCTCCAAGGACCTATTGCCGTGATACATACAGTTGGCCGGCGGGAGCTCGCAAATGTTCCCTGTCCGCGGGGGAGGACGTTCGTCAGCAGCGGTGTACACACCAGCCATCATGGCGCCGCTAACCGCTTGGATTATGAGCTTCTTTGTTTACTGCAGTTTGGTTTGTTAATTGCATGGTCAACTCGTGCGAAAGCGTTTGGTTGAGGTACGGGGGAAACAGTTTATGCATTCAATCGCCTGGTGGCCAACACTCATCGTCCTTGTGTTGGTCAGCATCACAGATCTGCGAAGCAGGACTATTCCGAACTGGGTGGTGCTTCCATTTCTTGGCACTGGGTTAGTCGTGTCCGGCTGGGTTCATGGCTGGGGTGGAATTCGTCAAAGTTTGGCTGGGACGACGCTGGCACTCGTGATTTGTGGAGCTTTCTTCTGGTTGGGCGGCATGGGAGCCGGGGACGTAAAGCTGTGTGCCGCGATCGGGGCGTGGATTGGGCCGCAACAGTTATTCATTGCCCAGGTTGTCACCGGCATCGTCGGGGGGATATGGGTTCTGGTCTGGGCTCTGTATGCCGGATTTGCCACGGAGCTGTTTCATGGCACTGGAGACCTTGTGTTCGGCTGGGTGAAACGGGGAAGGCTTCGGGATCCGGAGATGACGCTCGACAACCCGCTGCGGCGCAAGATGCCCTATGCGCCGGCCATCGCCATTGGGACGCTGCTTTCGTTTTTTGCATTCTGACCGCCGGAGCGCACGCATGCCAAACGACTATCGGTTCTTAACAAGCGCACCGGGAGTGGTGCCCGCTCCAGGCGGGGAAGGCAAGGCGACCAACGGTGCCTATTCATATCCCGGGGCGCACGACTCCGAATTGCAAAGCGGATCGTTGTCGATTGCTCTGATTGGTCCCGAAGATAGGCGTCGCGAGGCGATGGTTCTTGCACTTCGAGAGTACCCATCAATGTTGGTTCGCGAGTTTTCCGTTTATCCGGCCAGTCGCGATGAATTGCCGATGTTACTGGACCAGTACGATGCATTGATCATCGATCTGGACAGCAACCCGGAATATGCTCTCGAGCTGGTGGAGAGTTTGAGCGTAAAGGGCTCGGCCACAGTGATGGTGTATTCCGACGAGGCGAGTCCGGATAAGTTGGTCCGAAGCATGCGCGCCGGCGCTCGGGAGTTTCTGGCCGTTCCGGTGGAGCATAACGCCTTAAAGGGGGCTCTTATTCGCGCCGTAAGCCGGCGACCTGCGACCAGCAACCCAAGGCGGGCGACCGGCAAGCTGCTCACGTTTATGGGCGCCAAGGGAGGCGTCGGCGTGACCACGTTGGCGTGCAATTTCGCACTCGCGCTGGCGTACCAACGCAAAGAGAGCACCTTGCTGATCGATCTCGCTGATCCGTTGGGAGATGTAGCGCTGAACTTGGGAATTCAGTCTGAGTACTCGACTGTCAATGCACTGCAAGCCGCCGATCGGCTGGATTCGAGTTTCCTGGCCAAACTCCTGGTCAAGCACAGTTACGGATTGGCGGTACTACCGGCTCCAGGCAAGTTCCTCTCGTACCAGTTTGCCAATGATGCCATCGCGAAGCTTCTTTCCGTGGCGCGGCAGAGTTTCGATTACGTTGTTGTTGATGCGGGATCGAGGTTGGACTTGACGGAGATGTCTCTCTTCAAGGACGCCTCAGTGATTTATCTAATTGCACAGGTGGGTGTAGCAGAACTTCGCAATTCAAATCGCCTGATCTCGCAGTTTTTCACGGCGCCAACCCCGCAGATTGAGATTGTTCTGAACCGGCACGATCCACGTTCGACGCTGGTTCCCGACGACTATATTGCGAAGGTTCTCACCAGGTCGCCGCAGTGGAAGATCCCGAATGACTATCCGTCGGTGCAGCGGACGCAGATCGACGCCACGCCTTTACTGCCCGGGGACTCCCCGATAGCTCAGGTAATCCAGGAGATGGCCAGAGCCATCACTGGCGAACCGGTTCCAGAGAAGAAGAAGAAGAAAGCATTCGGCATATTCGGATAACAGCAGCGCCGGATGGCCAGTCTGGATAGAAGTCCAAAGTGGAAACACTCAACATTGAGTCATACAAAGCGGAAATCCATCGCATCCTGATCTCGAAGCTTGATCTGGAAAAGCTGTCGCGGGTGAACTCCGACCGTGCGCGCCAGGCAGTTCTGGAACTGATCAAGGAGATCATGGGCGGTCAACGAGCGCCGCTCAACCTGGATGAGCAAGAAAAAATCCATGCCGATTTGTTGGACGAAGTATTCGGCCTTGGCCCGTTGGAACCGCTGCTGCGAGATAAGAAGATCTCCGACATCCTGGTGAACGACAAGGATCATATTTTTATCGAAAAGGGCGGCCTTCTTCAAAGGGTGAATACGTCGTTTCGCGACGACCGCCACTTGCTCCAAATCATCGACCGCATTGTTTCGCGAGTGGGGCGCAGGGTGGACGAATCATCGCCGATGGTCGACGCGAGGTTACCTGACGGATCGCGCGTGAATGCCATCATTCCGCCGTTGGCGCTGGATGGCCCGTCGCTTTCGATTCGCCGGTTCGGGACTGGCCCGATAGCCGCCAGCCAGCTTGTTCAACTCAAGAGTATCTCCGCTGAGGCATTGGAAGTGCTGGCGGCTGCCGTGAAGGCACGGATCAGCGTTCTCGTCTCCGGCGGGACGGGTGCGGGCAAAACGACCCTTTTGAGTATTCTTTCGCAGTTCATACCCAACAACGAGCGGCTTGTCACGATTGAGGACGCAGCCGAACTTCGCTTGTCCCAGGAGAATATCGTACGTCTGGAGACGCGTCCGCCCAACATCGAGGGGCACGGTGCAATCCGCCAGCGACAGTTGCTGATTAATAGCCTCCGTATGCGGCCAGACCGCATCATCATCGGCGAGGTCCGAGGAGAGGAAGCGTTCGACATGCTGCAGGCGATGAATACCGGTCACGAGGGTTCGCTGACCACGATTCATGCCAATACCCCTCGCGATGCCATCTCCAGGCTGGAGTCGATGGTGGCGATGGGCAATATGAACCTGCCTGAAAAATCTGTCAGACAGCAGATATCGGCTGCGATCACCATCGTCGTGCAATGCAGTCGGATGAGCGACGGCACCCGCAAGATAACGAGCGTGAGCGAGATCACGGGCATGGAAGAGAACGTGATCTGCATGCAGGAGATCTTTCTGTTCCAAAAGCGGGGAATTGGAGCTGATGGCAAGGTCATTGGAGTCTTCCAGCCGACCCGGATCCGCCCCCGATTTCTAGATCGGCTGCGCGTCTCAGGGATTGTTCTGCCGCAAGCGCTGTTCGAACGTGAGACCCCGGTTCAATGAGCAGAAAGAGGATTGAGCTATGGAACTGATGCTCGTATTGACTTTCCTTGGCGCGTTCATTGCGATCGCTCTGCCATTGATCGCTACCGCGAGCGGGCCG
Source organism: uncultured Acidobacteriota bacterium (assembly GCA_963798315.1). Classification (GTDB taxonomy): domain Bacteria; phylum Acidobacteriota; class Terriglobia; order Terriglobales; family Acidobacteriaceae; genus Telmatobacter. The sequence continues at coordinate 563,638 of CAWCTA010000011.1, forward strand.
ACCAAGAAATCCAAACAGGTGATGTCTGCGCTTGACTCGGCCCTGGCGAGTGAGGAACAGGCGAAGCGCGAGAATATCCCGGATCTTCGCAAAAACGAGCAACTCAGCAGCATCCCCTGGCTGAATCAGAGACTCAGCAACTTCGAACTAGGACCGCTGCTGCGGAGATTGTTGGATCAGGCAGACCTCAAATGGTCGGTAGGAAGGCTGTTGGTCTTATGCGCCGTATGCGGACTGACGCCGGCTTATCTGGTCGAGTTCCAGTATGGAAATCTCTTACTGGCATTGATGACTGCCCTGTTGGCAGCGTCGGCGCCAATTGTGTGGGCGCTGTTCAAACGCGCGAAGCGCCTGGAAATGTTTGTAAAACAATTGCCGGAGGCTCTGGATCTGATGGTGAGCGGATTGCGAGCGGGACACAGCCTGATCGCCGCCGTGGGCCTGGTCGCTCGCGAGTGTCCCGATCCGATCGGGTGCGAATTCAAAACCTGTTTTGATGAACAGAACTATGGCCTTGAAATGAAGATGGCCATGGAGAACATGATCAAACGCGTGCCGGTTCAGGATCTCAGAATCGTGAGCAGCGCGATCATGATTCAAAAAGAGAGCGGGGGAAACCTTGCGGAGGTTCTTGACAAGGCATCGCATGCCATTCTCCAGCGGTTTCGCCTGAAACGACAGATCGGCGTACACACGGCGCAAGGAAGACTGACGGGGTTGATCCTGACGCTTCTGCCCGTGGTGCTGGGACTGGCGATTTACCTGATCAACCCCGACATGATGAGTATCTTGTGGAAGCGCCCCATTGGCATCAAGCTGTTGTGTGGATCGGGAGTCATGACGGTATTGGGCGGTTTGATCATTCGCCAGATCGTCAACATCGATGTTTAAAGGGTGAAAGCATGGAATTTGCGATTGCTGTGTTTGTCGGAGTGTTCCTGCTCATTGCGATTGGCGGGGTCCTGTTGTTCCGCCGTCTCCCAATGGTCCATCGCATCTCCACCGCGATCAATCCCGCCGCCCCCAAAAGCAAAACACTGAAGGGATTCGTGGAAGAGACCGGCTCTTCTATTGGGGGCCTGGTGGAGGTGTTCAAGCACGTTCTGCCAAAGAGCGAAACGGAGATCTCAGTGTCGCGGGCGAGGCTCCTCCGCGCCGGCTATCGCAGCGATTCGGCAATCAACGTGCTCAATGGTTCAAAGGTATTGGTGCCGCTGGTGTTGTGCACCCTGGCGCTCGTCACCGGATTCGGAAAACTAAACCCATTCGTGATCTACATTTCCGCCCTGGGCCTCGGATTCATAGTGCCCGATTTCTGGTTGGGACGGAGGATCAAAGCCCGGCAACAGCGAATTCGGCGCGGGTTGCCGGATGTGCTGGACCTGCTTGTGATTTGTACCGAAGCCGGTCTCAGCCTGGATCAGGCGACGGCCCGCACCGCGACCGAGCTAAGCCATGCGCAGCCGGAATTGTGCGATGAGTTGGGCATTGTGGTACTGGAGCAACGGGCGGGGCGCGCGCGCGCCGATGCCTGGAAGCAGATGGCAGACCGAACCGGCGTCGACAGCCTGCGCAATCTGGTCTCGATGCTGGTGCAGTCGGAGCAATTCGGCACCAGTGTTGCAAAAACCATGCGCACTCATGCAGACACTCTGAGAACCCAACGGATACAGGCGGTGGAAGAGCAGGCAGCCAAGACCTCGGTGAAGTTGGTCTTTCCGCTCGTTCTGTTTATCTTTCCCGCGCTATTTATCGTTACTCTCGGTCCCGCAGCGATTCTGATGATGGAGTCGTTTAAACAAATGAACAACCATTGATGGAAGGAGGAAAGGCGAATGGATAGCACCATGATCATCCGGTTTGTCGCTGGCTTGTTGTTTGTCATCGTTCTGGCAATTTTGATTCAGCGCCGTCGCACCCGCGTCAAGTAGGTGGGTGGGTCAGAGTTCCGCCGGGGCCATGTGGAAGAAGCACGGCGGAGCTTGGATTGTAGGTCTAGCCACGGGTCCGATACCTCTCGGACCGCGCGCGGGAATGTTCTGGGAAAGGATCTGAAATGGAAACAAGTATGATCATTCGGTTTGTCGCCGGCTTGCTGTTTGTCGTCGTTTTGGGAGTTCTAATCCAGCGCCGGCGTTCGAGGGTCAAGTAACACTACGAACGGATGTCGGGAGGCTTGAAGGCCCGAACGAGCCCCCGGACAATCAAGGCGTTGCTCTTCCATGAGCTTTCGCGCAGGTGTGATTGTGCGGGCCTTCCAGCGAGCGGGAGCGAAACGTGGATCGCCTTCGCGCGGTCGTTCTTTTCGAGGGGCGAAGTTCACGAGACCGACGAACGAAGGCGGAGGGCCCATGAGGCAATTCGGATGCGGAGTACACCCCGCGCGGACTGGAGTCGTAATGGAACTGCGGATGTATTGCGCATACAACCAGACTCGGGAGTGTTTTCTTGGCTTGGAGGTCACGGCGGGAGACTTCTCGTACAGGGCGCTCGGCATGGAGGGAGCACTGTCGCTCAAACCCAACGAAGGCCTGTGGTTGACGCCATTCCGGGGTATTCCTCATTCGGGAGTGACGGTTCCGCTCGACCTGATCTACCTGGACAAGGATTGTCGTGTCGTCGATCTTGTCGAGTCATTTCCGGTTCTTCACAACAATCCTTTGAGGCCGATCACTGAGAGCCTTCTTGTGCTGCCGGCGCATTCCATCTCTTCATCGGAGACGCAGTTGGGAGATCAGTTTGTGTTATGCGTGAGTGAGGAAATGCAGCGTCGACTTGAGTTGCTCAATGGCCGGGGAAGCGTATCCGGTGCGACCTCTAGCGCCGTTCCAACACGCGAAATGTTGCTTGCGCCGCCCGCCCTTGCCCCAGGGGGGATAGACGACCGTTTAGGTGCAGGGCTCGACGAGTCCGAGCCTGCGCCGATCGCTTTTGCGAAGAAACGAGTGGATCCGTTCAGAAACTGGTTCAAGCGATGGTGGTCTTCGGATGCCCGCAAATCGCCGCGGCAACCGGCGCCCCGGTTGTCTGCCTATTATTGGAACGGAAGCACTCCCAACGCGCATAACATTCGCGATGTCAGCTCGACTGGGCTCTATCTGCTCACCGAGGACCGCTGGTATCCGGGCACCTTGATTTTGATGACGTTGCAAGACATGGAAGGCGTGGAGAACGGCACGAAACCGGTTATCTCGGTCAAGGTACGTGCAGTGCGGTGTGGCAATGATGGCGTCGGCTTGCAGTTCGTGCTGTCCGAAGATCCGCTTGACGATGAGACAGTCAGCGAGGCAAACAAGCGGCGTCTGGAACGATTCCTGGAGCGGATCAACAATCGAGCCTAAGGCAGGGTGATGCTTCACATTGCATGACCCTCGGCAAGTTGCGGGGAAGTAATGAAAAAGCGGACGAATTGGATGAAGACACTCAGAGGTGTGGTCGTGAGACGTGCTGGCGGCATGTGCATCTACGCGGCACGCCGTCCCGGGCACCCTGTCGCCGGGAAAAGCGGCCCAGGATTGCGGCCGCCTCGGGATACGGCTTATGCCTGGCTTTCCTCATATGAGGAGGGTGGGGCGTTGGTTGAGTTCGCGATGGTTGCCCCGATCATGTTGATGATCATGATGGGTATTGTGGTCATTGGGTCGACCATGAGCAACTACCTGCAACTAATCGAAGCGACGGCCAGCGCAGCGAGAACGATCGCAGTCTCGCGAAGCCACACCCTGGACCCGTGCAATACGGTTGTTTCGGCCGTGAGCGGTGGTGCTTCATTGCTCAATTCGGCGAACCTGACCTACACATTGACGCTTAACAGCTCCCTCGGAGCCAATTTGGGAACATACGGGCCCACCCAGGGCTCGCTTTCCTGCAGTGGCACCAGTACCACCTCGGGCCCACCTTCCTACCTGCAGCAGAGGGGAACCGCCACTATCACCGTGACCTACCCCTGTAACTTGAGTATCTACGGAAGGAACTATTGGTCTGGTTGCACCCTCCAGGCGCAAACCACGGAGATGATCCAATGAAGGACGCGGTCAAGACTCGTGTATACCAGGCTCTCAGAGACCAGAGAGGACAGGCCCTCCCCTGGGTCGCGACCATGATGGTCATGCTGTTGGGTTTTGCAGGATTGTCGATCGACGTTGGGCATGTCTTCTATTGCTATCGTGAACTTCAGGCTGCAACCGATGCAGCCGCCCTGGCGGGAGCTGAAGATCTCCCCAACAGCACTGCGATAACCACGGCGACTTCCTACAGCGCCATGGCGGGGAAGCTCAACGCCGTTCCTAACATGGGGACTGTTTCGATGGTTTCCGGATACCCCAACGTTGCGTGCCTGACGGCCTTGAGGAATGTGGGAATGGGCTGTGTTGCCCCTGCCAACGGCAACGCCATGCAGGTCAAGCAGACGGCCGCGATACCCATGTTCTTCCTGGGCCTCTTCGGTATCCGAACGTTCAATATTACGGCCTCTTCAACGGCTGCGATGAGGGGCTCGGCCGCCGTCCCCTACAATGTGGCGATCGTTCTCGATGCAACCGCATCGATGGCCAGTAACGACTCAAACTGCACCAACCTCTCAAGAGTACAGTGCGCCATGGAGGGAGTGCAGACGCTGCTGGCGGAGCTATACCCCTGTTCAGAAACCTATGCAACCTGCCCCACCGATGGGTCAAACTCGGTGGACCGGGTGAGTCTGTTTACGTATCCGAACATCACAGTCGGCACAGCGAAGAGCGAATACTGCGGAGGGGGCAGCCTGAGCATTGTCCCGTACTCATTCCCGGTTGCGGGCGCTTCGACGTATGCGCCGACGGGATCAACAACTGCATCCTACCAGGTCGTGCCCTGGCTCAACGATTTTCGCACGTCTGATACAACCAGCGGAATAAGTCCTTTGGCAGGCGCTTCAAACCTGGTGAAAGCCGTGAATGGGAATACCAGTTTTGGGGGAACAGGCAGTTGCTCGGGAATGCAAACCCCCGGCGGCGAGGGAACTTTCTTTGCCGGCGCGATTTATGCAGCGCAAGCGGCGCTTGTTGCGGAGCAGGCCTTGTATCCAAATTCGCAAAACGCACTCATCATCCTCAGCGACGGGGATGCGAATGCCAAGTACTATACGACACCGAAGCAAAACGGCAACTCTTCGTCTTCGGGCACGAATCAGATGGCCTCGAAGAATGTTAATAACGTGGCGATCACCGGCTCCGGAACTTATCCCTCGTATAACGATCAGTGTGCCCAAGCAGTTACGGCCGCGCAGGCCGCGAACACCGCCCAGACGAAGGTATTCACGGTTGCGTACGGGGCCTCAAATTCTTCCGGTTGCTCGACTGACATCCCCGCGATAACCCCATGCGCGGCCATGCAGGCCATGGCCTCGGATTCGGGGAACTTTTACTCGGACACCTGCCCCAACGCGATGCCAGCGACAACCATCAAGCAGATATTCGCCGATATCGGGGAAAGTTTCACGGTGCCGCGCTTGATTCCCGACAATGTTAATTAGGCGTCGATCAAGCGAGGCAGGGAACAAGACTCGGGGACAACTGGCGGTTAGTGACCTAATAAGTCGGGGCAGTATTGATGCGGACACTATTCCGAGTCGGGAATGATCAAAAGGATCTCAACTCGCGCAGGTTGTCCATTTTGGAAAGCAGGTCTGAATTGCCATTGCCGGAGGCAGTTAACCACGAATTGGGCCAGGGGAAAAGCCGGCGGAAAGATAAGAGTGGGCTCTTCGAAGTGTCCATCTTGACTGATGGACCCTTTGATCATGAGTGCATCGGCGTTAATCGAACCCGGAGCGAGGTCAGGACGCACGATGCTGTATGGCCACGGAGACTCAAGGCGAGCGAGATTGCCCGCCGCGACTGCCGTATCGGAACGGGGAAGCGAATATTGAAGAATCCAACTTTGAGCAAGTCCAACATGGAGGTAGGCCGTATAGAGCAACCGGCCGCCCCAGAACCCTTCGATCTCGGGAAACTGATCCTCAAGCGACGCTCCAACCACCACCGACTCGAAATGGCCATTCTTAGGCAGGCTAATCAAAGTGGCAGAAGGTCGTTCGCCCGGGCTGAAAGCGTCACTGTTCCCAGATGCAAGTCCAGGATCATGAGCATTGGGTCTGTCACTCGAACCCTGGCCCTTCTGAGTTCCGCTCGCTTTCCCGTCTGCTCGTTCATTGTTGGTCAGACGATTTGCCGATTGACCAAGCGTCAGCCCATCTTGCCCTTTAGACCCTGCACTCTGATTGACGGGAGGCAGAATCGCGGTTCCATTGACTATGCGCAGATCTGAGACCGACATGACTGCGATCGGTGTGGGTTTCTCGGAAACCTCCGTGACAGTAAGCGGAGCCATCTGGGGCAGGTCGGGTTCTTGAAGTGTTACGGGAGAAGAAGTGCCAGCGACAGACCGATTGTCCGAAGCAGGACGATCGGTCGACCGGATAGCGATGTCCGCAGGTCTCATCTCGGCATTGGGCGTACTTACTGAGGGAGTTACAGTGGCAGCTCTAGGCTGACTTTCAAAAGGTGCAACGATGTGTTTGACTTGCGCGCTGTCTGGCATCCATATGATGAAGGAGGGGATATCAGTTTCACGGAGGACTGTTATGCGGGAGTGAACCTCTGGCTGGAGTAATATGTGGGTTCCCGCTCCTGCATTCTCAATCTTACGCATCGCCTGTAGGTAAGCTGCCAAGGTATCGGCTGCCGACGGTGCGGCGGACGCGGAACGGAGGCTATCTGGACTCGTATCCGTTCGGGAAGATTGTTGCGTTCTGTACGGCGGCGTTTGCAGGGCAATCTGGCGGAAAGGATACCTTTCGCTCTGAGCACCGTTAACTATGCGGGGCGCATACATAAGTCCGAAGAACAGCGGTCCCAGGACGAGACAATGAATCAGGACCGAAACCGCAAAAGAGGTTGACCGCTGGCTCAAATCGGTGTGGTCAGAAAAGATAGTTATCGCGCTATACGACATCATGAACAGACCAAAATCTTCGTGGTTGTGTAATTGGCAACAGAGGCGCGTCGGATCCGTAGCTCAACGAGCTTTAGGCGAGGCATATGTGTTCCGCATAAATCAATTGTATGCTCTTTCGGAAACAAGTTGCATACGATACGTGACCCATTACCACCTTAGTAACCACATGGCAATTACAGACGCTTAGTGGTCCTTACTTATTCATCTTCAAAGGTGTAGAATTATGACATTCTTTAAGTGGATTCATCCTGTATAGACCGCGTCCATAAGAGTGGATGCTTTATTCATTAGAGCGTATGGTATCGCCGCGTAAGGCAGAAAGGCAGAACTGGCGACTTAGCCAGTTCTAACGGACCAGGGAATGAATCGAAGGCTTGTTACTATCATCCTTATTGCTCTTGGGATAGCCGGCAGCTGCGCTTATCTCGTTTATCGTATTGCAGCCCCTCGGATGGGGGCGTCAAAAGCCATAGCGACGATGCGGGTTGTCGCGGCGGCAGGCAATATCAAGATCGGCTCCTTGCTGACCTCTTCTGACCTGACCTCAATCGAGATCGCCGGTACCCTCCCTAAGGGGGCCATTCTCAAGGCTGAAAATGCGATTGGCCGTGGAGTGGTGTCGAATCTGTATCAGGGCGAACCCATTCTCGAAGATCGCCTGGCGGCACCCGGATCTGGTGGTGGATTGGCGGCGACCATTCCCGACGGGATGAGGGCGTGCGCCGTGAAGGTAGATGATGTAGTCGGTGTGGCTGGCTTCGTCACGCCCGGGATGCGGGTCGACGTCTTGATTTCGGGCGTTCCACCTGGTGCGACCTCGACCACGCAGGGTGTCATATCGAAGACTATTCTCCAGAACATCGAAGTTCTTTCGGCCGGCACCGACATACAGAAGGATGCGGAAGGAAAAGCGAAGCCGGTCCAGGTGGTCAACCTGCTGGTGACACCGGAACAGGCCGAAACCTTGAGCCTTGCCAGTAATCACCTGGCGATCCAACTGGTGCTTCGGAATCCATTGGACACCAAGATCAACGCCATTCCTGGCACCGCCATGGGCAGTCTTTTCTCGGGTCAGAATTCGACGCCCGCACCAACGCGGTCGGCGGTGAGGATCGCTCAGAAGGAGACACCGAAGCCATTTTCGATCGAGGTCATTAGCGGCTCTAAACGAAGTGAATTGAAGGTCGGTTCGCCCGAGGTACAAAAGTGAGAACGAAAGCTTATATTACGAGTGCATGCCTCGCGGCATTGTCATTGTTCATTTGCGGCGGAAAGAACCTGCAGAGTCAGGCATCGCCATCTTCGTCGGGTGCTCACGTTGGCGCGTATCAGGATTCAGCTAATGAGCTTTCTGTCGCCGCGGGAAAGACCGTAGTCGTGGATTGTGCGCGACCGATTGTGCGGCTGGCGATTGGCTTGGGGGACGTGGCAGAGGTTTCCGCGGTAAGCCCGACGGAAATCGTAGTCAGCGGCAAGACGCCTGGCGAAACCACCCTGGTCATTTGGGACACCGGCGGTGGACGCCAATTCTTCAATGTTACAGTGCGCTCTGGCAGAACACTCTCCAGCGACGCTCTGGAAGCGGTCCGTCGCCAGTTGAAGACGGAATTTCCGGGACAGGACTTCAAAGTGAGCGCGGAGAACAACGGCGTCTATCTGCGCGGTACAGCGAAGGACCTGACCAGCGCCGGGCGAGCGGTTCAGATTGCTTCAGGCGCCGGCAAAGTTGTGAACCTACTTAATGTAGAAGTGCCTTCCGCTGACCCACAGATTCTGCTCAAGGTGCGATTTGCAAGTGTTGACCGGAACAAGGCGAAAGATCTTGGGATTAACCTCTTTAGCCTTGGATTTGGAAATGTGATCGGCGGGCTTACGACAGGTCAGTTTTCACCGCCTTCTATCTCGGGTGGTAGCGGTGGGGGAAGCGGTAATTCGGTATCTACACCGAGCGGCCAAGCAACGCTTTCGAACGAGCAGAATATCTTTGCCTTTTTGCCAGGGCTGGGTGTGGGCGCGACGATAAAGGCTCTTGAAACTAAAGGCGTGGTAGAAGTGCTCGCGCAACCGAATCTCATGGCAGCTAACGGCAAACAGGCCAGCTTTCTTGCCGGCGGGGAATACCCATATCCCATCGTTCAGGGTACCTCGAGTGGGTCGGCCGCCGTGACCATCATGTTCAAGGAATACGGGGTCAGGCTCAATTTTATTCCCACGATTACTCCGCGCGGGTCGATCCGCCTTCAGGTTGCGCCTGAAGTGAGCGCTCTGGACTTTAGCAATGCTGTTCAAGTTTCCGGATTCAATGTACCGGCGATTACGACTCGGAAAGTCAACACTGAGGTTGAGTTGAGCGATGGGCAGAGTTTTTTGATCGGAGGTCTGCTGGATAACCGCGAAACTGAGACCTTTCAGAAGATTCCATTTATCGGAGACATGCCATATATTGGGAAGTTCTTTCAGTCTAAATCTATCAACAGGACGAATACAGAGCTTATCGTTATCGTAACGCCAGAGATCGTAGCGCCGCTGGCTGCCGGAGCGCCATTACCCGAGCTGAACTATCCGGTTGAGTTCCTGCCACCCAATTCTTCCGTGCCGATGCACCAACCAGATGCCAAAACGTCCGCCAATACCCTGGCGCCTCCACCACCAACTGTGCCGATGGAAAAACTGATCGACACAATGAAGCCGGAAATACCGCTTGTGATCGATAGCAGCACCGGCGGATTCGGGGCTCCTTCGACGAGTACAACGAGTACGAGCGGTGCCCCAACGTCCCCGCCACAATGATTTACTGAATGGGAGTCGCGACTCGAGAATCTCGAAGGGGAATCCTTCAACGGATGAAATTGAGACTACACCATTGCCCGAGGCCGGGAGCGATATCAGCTCCGCCAAAGGTCGTTAGAGTAGTGAACGTTACACGCGGCACTGACCTCGCGATCTCTGTCGAAGTTGCTGACACAAGTGGAACTCGTCGCAGGGGGCTGCTGGGGCGGATGTCGCTTTCTCGGGGGGAGGGACTGTGGATCATTCCGTGTGAAAGCGTACACACTTGGTTCATGCATTTCCCAATTGATCTTATCTACCTCAACCGCACCAAACGGATAGAAAAGCTAAGAAGCGATGTCGTTCCGTGGCGGTGGTCAGCATGTTTCGCAGCGTGCTCCGTGTTGGAACTGCCTGCGGGAAGTATCCGCGCCTCCCGGACCGAGCGAGGGGATTTATTGGCTTTCTCAAGTGTAACTGAGAGGTGAATTCATCGAGCACGAGAGGGGAAGCATTACTCCTAGTGCGCCATAGCAATCTCTGTAGTCCGCAAGCGTGGAATGGTGCATTCCCGAAGCACCGCCGCAGTCGCCAACGCCACGGTCAGGGCCCCAAACGATGCCGTTATGACTGGATGGGCGATCAAGTAGATGTATGCGAACCGGACCAGAAGCGACCAGCCTAAAGTAGTTGTCAGAAATAAAATCGCTTCCCCAATCATGCGCCGCGCGACGCTGACCGCAAAGCAACCGAATGCCAGACCCGCAATGAGGTCAATTACATAATGCTCTCCGGTCGCGAGGGTTGCGAAAACGGTGCAGGTGAGGAAAGCCAGCGCGACGCCCCGCCAGAACTTGTTCGGGGAGAAAAGAACGAATACGAGTGCGGTTCCCACATGAAGAGAGGGAAATGCGTTCGGTGATCCCGTCAGTTGAATCGGGCTTGCTTGTACGGCTGGCGGATGAAGCCACTGGGTTCCGAAGGCGTAAATCGGACCACATGCCGGCAAGATTGAATACATGATGGGCCCCGCCACCAACTCGACAACATAAGCCGAGACAAAAGATCCGCGAACATTCCGATGGCGAGTCACGAAGAACCAACAGATCATCATCGGTACCATAAGTTGATAGATTACGACGAGGGGAAGCAGGCAGCCATGCTGCAATGACCACCGCGAAAATGCGGCCGCGGAGAAGCCGAGAGACTCGTCGATTCTGATCAGGACGTGATCGTATTTCCAGGGAAGCAAATTTCCTTCGGTTCCCATGAAGAAGTTCAAAAGAATGCAGTAAAAAAGATTAAATACAAGCGCGAACACAAGTATCGGGCGTGCCGTATCTTTTGGGTTTCTGAGCATCCACAGTACAGATAGAAAGAGGAAGAGCACTCCGATGAAGGCAGGGCTCGAAAGAATCGAATAAGCGCGCATTTTTCTTCCAATCGGTGGCCGGCAGGGTCGCACAATAACGACCGGTACCTGAAACAGTGAGCGGCAATAAGCACGAGCCGGCTCTGCGAATCTGCAAACGTACAATAGTCCCTATGAAGTGTAATTGCATTTCGGCCAAAGGCAGCGTGACGCCTGTTACACGTCACAACGCGTTACCTAGTCGATAAGACCTATTGCGCGCATCGGCTGCGACTCGACGAACACACATGGCCCAGGATCCTAGTGTGCGTCGTCCGCGGTGTGAGCGATGAGATAGCACGCCAGCCACACAGGGGCGGTCCAGAGATAGAAAGCCGACGAGAGCCTGAATCGACAGAGCTCAACATCGATCAGGAGGCCGGTCAGAGCAATGAGCACCACCAGGGTCCCGGACCGGCTATGGTAGGCGCGATGCAGTAGTGCGGGTAGCGCCAGACCCTGGTCATACAGCCAGCAGTAGGGTGCGAAGAGGAGTGAAGCCAGCATCAGCGTGCCGCCGTCTTCTGTCCAGTCCCAGATTTCGCGTCGTCGCCAGAAATAATGCAGCGCCCAGGCACAACAAAGTAACGTTGGCAGGTATTGAAGCCAGGTTGCCTGTGGCCTGAGCCAAAGGCGCAGCGCGTCGCTGAGGCAGGGTATGAATTGAGAGTCGATTTCCGGAGCCCGCATCATTTGCACATAACGGGGCCAGGCGGACGGGTCAATCGAGTAGGCGGCCGCACAGCTCGCGGCCATTACTGTCGCCGCGCCTGCCAGGAGCCTGTAACTCCGATGGACGAAGATCCAGCTCAGTAATGCGACTCCGAATGGCAGAAACAGGTGAGGTTTGAGAGCACAAAGCCAAAGAGAGACGCCTGCTGCGAAAGGACGGGTGCGATGGAACCTGAGAAACAGGACCAAACCAAGAAGTGCGAAAAGCGAGGTTTGTCCCATGATCAGGCAGATCAATGCCGGCGGGAAGGAAAGCCCGAGCCAATGAATATGATTTCCAGGGAAGTTGTGGATGATTTGGATCAAGCGCACCGACATCGTGAGACAAGCGAGTAAGACGAGGGACCACAGAATGGCGGCGGTTTTTAAGCCGATGAATCCAAGAGGATATGCCAGTGGAAGAGCCCAGGGAGGGTTGCGCATGAGAAGGACAGCCTTGTTGTCGAGTCCAGCCGCGTGCTCGATCCTCATAATAGCTTCCCGATCGTATGGATCTGCGTGGTCGACGAGTTGGCGGCCTGTAGCCCAGTACGAGACGAAGTCGCGTGACCCTGCCATGTGGGCTGTTAGCGGTACGACACAGAGAAACAATGCAGTCACAGCGAGGCCCAGTCCGGTAACTGAAACGATCGCCAGTTCCGCAAGACTGATGGGTGCTCGCGTCGCGGCGGCGTCTAACGTTCTATCGGCTGTGTTCATTCTTCCGTGTCTCGCAGCACAGCGTGGCGATTGCACCCAACCTCCACGCATTGACTCTTAACTAGATATTATTCCACTTAGAACTATCTCTACAGGATTGCGATCAGTTTGTCTATTTCCAAGTGAAGGATACTTTCCACCTTTCCGGCAGGAGAGCTGGAAAGTTAATGCGAGTAACCGATACCCACAATGGTGGATCGACGCATGTAATCAAACGCCAGTCCGTCCAATCGTAGGGGTTACTGAAGGCAAAAGGGAAGTGTTCTCTGGTGACACTTTCGTGTATGTCCATTGCGTCGGACTATTTTTGTCTACGGCTGTGGACAGAATTGGCCGGGGCCGACGAAGACTCATGACGCAAGTCATTGATTATTAGGGAATAATCACAGAGATCAGAGTGGTACGCGACTTGCTTAAAAAAGGGTACCCCGGCTGAGGCTGGGAGACAAGAACAAGCGGAGAACGCCCAAATGAACAATTTGCTACTCAAGCTGTACGTCAAGACCCAGAATCTGATCAACCGCGAGGATGGTCAGGATCTGGTCGAATACGCCCTTCTCGTTGCCTTAGTCGCTCTCGGATCGATTGCCGCCATTGGCTATGTGACAACCGCACTCGGCAAAGTGTTTTCCAGTATCAGCGCATCAATTTAACGCTTTCCTACCTCCGGGTGGGTCTAATAGATCCCCAGTACCTCAGCTCCTTCGCGGGAGAGGCGCGGGCGTCCTGCTCATGGCCGCCGGTACTCTCCCTGCAAAGGTCGATCGACGTCTGTTTGATTTGAGTCTTCAGAACATCACGGGAACGGAATTTCCGAACTCATTCGACAAGTGGCAAGAGTCTGGGGAGATCGAGTTTCTGGCGAATACTCGCGCATAGTGAATTGGGAATCGATTCGCGATGCTAAGCGTGCGACGGTCGTCAAGACCGAGATGAGCAACAGCGGAGAAAGCGCAAATGAATAATATCTTGGCTGAGATGTACGCGAAGTGCCGGGAACTGATGGTCTGTGACCAAGGTCAGGATCTGGCAGAATACGCACTTCTCGTTGCCTTAGTTGCGCTCGGAACGATTAGCGCGATCCCCTATGTGACAACAGCACTGGTTAGTATGTTCTCAACCATCAGCAACTCTGTTTAGTATTCGGCTTGTGCAAGGCGGGACCGAGAACCCAGCAAATCTTAACAATGGGCCGACTTAGGCGATCTCCTGATTGACGGTATTGACTTATTAGTCCTGAGTCGCCTGAAGGATGGAGCTTACAGAGTGGCGGTAGTTGCATGTAGAAGTAAAACATATACGCGGCAGCCAACAACTTCAGGGTGCCGTCTCTCATAATGCGCGAATCGTTACGAAGTATCTGGCTGTACACAATTTAGAATCCCATATGCTGCCACCCTCCGACTCTTTGCACACGGGTGCTCTGCCGGCAATTGACTGCGGACTCACAGCGATTGCAGTCGCGGTGTCCTTCGCCTGGCCGCGGTTGGGGGCCAGGTGGTTTACGCGGATCGAACAATTATTGGGACGGTTTGCACGAAGAAAGCGCCTGGCTGTTGTATCTGTCGGCTTTAGCGCCCTTGTGATGCGTGTAGCCATCCTTCCGGTTTTCCCAGTTCCTCTTCCGTTTGTGCCAGACGATTTCAGCTTCCTCCTCCAGGCGGATACCTTTGCACATGGTCGGCTAGTTAATCCCACACCCGCGATGTGGACCCACCTGGAGACGATTCACATCTCCATGCAGCCGACGTATACGTCGATGTACTTCCCCGGGCAAGGCCTTCTCCTGGCTGCAGGCCAGGTCTTTTTAGGGCATCCGTGGTATGGGGTTCTGATCGCCAGCGCCTTCATGTGTGCGGCTATTTGCTGGATGCTTCAGGCCTGGTTACCTCCAGGTTGGGCTCTTTTGGGGGGAGTGTTGGCTGTTCTGCGCCTCGGGCTGTTTTGCTATTGGATCAATACCTACACCGGGGGTGGACAGATTCTGGCCATTGGTGGAGCACTGGTTCTCGGTTCATTGCCAAAATTGATGAAAACGGCGCGTTTGCGCTACGGCTTGCTGCTGGCGATGGGTGGGACACTTCTGGTTCTCACTCGTCCTTACGAAGGGATGCTTTTGTGTCTCCCGGTGGCAGCGATCCTGATCCGCTGGGCATTGGTTGGAAAGAATCGGCCGAAACCATCCGCTCTGCTCAATCTCGCTGCCTTTCCTCTGATTCTAATTTTTGCAGCGTTAGCCTGGCTGGGCTATTACGATTACCGGGCCTTCGGAAACCCAGTTACTCTGCCGTACACCGTCAATCGCACCACGTACGCCATGGCGCCTTACTTTGTCTGGCAGTCCGCGCGGCCGGAACCTTTTTACCGTCACAAGGAAATGCGCGATTTCTACTATAAGACGGAGATGACGGGCTATGCCGAAATGCATTCGCGGTTGTTGTTTGTTCCCAAGACCCTCAACAAGATCTGGCTTGCACTCGAGTTTTTCGCTGCCTACGCGCTGCTTCCTCCTCTGATCATGCTGCCGTTTGTGTTTCGCGATCGCCGTCTTCGATTCCTCTTAATATGCGTTCTCGTCCTGATGGCAGGCACCCTGGTCGGGGTTTATATGATTCCTCATTACCTGGCGCCGTTCACCGCTGTCTTCTATGCCATTGGTTTGCAATGCATGCGGCACCTGCGGCTTTGGACCCCTGAAGGAAAATCCGCGGGCGCGGCAATCGTGCGTCTGACGGTGACGGTCTGCTTCGTGTTGACTGCGGTTCGACTGTTTTCGGTGCCGCTCAAGGTTACGGGTCCCGAGTGGCCCGCTGGCAATTGGGTACTTTCGTGGTTTGGCCCTGAACATTTTGGCACGGAGCGCGCCCAGATTGAGGCGTATCTCGAGCATCAGCCCGGAAAGCAGGTCGCGATTGTTCGATACGCAGGCAAGCGCGAACCGCTGGACCAATGGGTATACAACTCCGCCGATATCGAGGGCTCCAAGGTTGTCTGGGTTGGAGAGGTTGACTCTGCCGGCGAGCGAGAGTTACTCAATTACTACCGAGACCGAAAGGTATGGCTTGTTGAGCCAGATTCGACGCCGGCGCGAATCGCGCCGTACCCGTTGCCGAAGTCGACATCGACCCAGCGATGAGAGTTTGTGGTGGCAACGAGTGGATTCATGTGCGTGAAGGATGATTTGCCGTTATGACGCCGTCTGGACAGGCGAATGGGGTTTTGCCGATCATTGTAGAGCTGGCGTTGACCGCGATAGCTTTTGCGGCAGCGCTGGGATGGCCCCATCTCGGTTCGAGAGCCTTCGCGCGGATAGAGCCCATTGTCAAGCCATTAGCAAGAAGGCGAGGATTAGCAGTCGCGTTGGTGGGTCTGGCAGATTTGCTCTTGCGATTGGCGATTCTGCCCATGTGTCCGATCCCAAACCCAAGTGTCCCAGACGATTTCAGCTATCTGCTTTTGGGGGACACTTTTTCGCATGGACGACTGACAAATCAGACGCCTGCGATGTGGACTCACTTTGAAAGTATCCACATCACCATGCAGCCGACATACGCGTCAATCTACTTTCCTGCGCAGGGGCTCGTTCTTGCCGCGGGAAAGGTGTTTCTCGGACATCCATGGTACGGCCTCGTGATTGCGAACGCGCTTATGTGCGCTGCAATCTGCTGGATGCTGCAGGCATGGCTACCTCCCACCTGGGCTCTCCTCGGCGGAGCTTTAGCAGTCATGCATCTTGGCCTTTTCAGTTATTGGATAAACACCTATCATGCGGGAGCGATAGCGGCACTGGGTGGAGCACTCGTACTTGGTTCAATGCAGCGGTTGAAGAGATCGGCTTCGAATCGATACGGCGTGTTAATGGTAACCGGCATCGTTATTGTGGCCCTGTCCCGTCCCTTTGAGGGACTACTCCTTTGCCTGCCTGTGCTGCTTGCACTCGGTCGATGGGCGTTCTCGCCAAGCAGCCGCACGCGCAAGGGAGTCATCATGCGACGCGCCGTCCTTCCCCTGGCCCTGATGATTGTCGCAGCTGCCTGGTTGGGTTACTACGATTACCGCGCATTCGGAAGCCCGCTTACCCTTCCATATACGGTCGGTCGCGCCACCTATGCAACAGCTCCATATTTCATCTGGCAAAAGCCCCGGCCGGAGCCGGCTTACAGACACGCCGTGATGAGGAGCTATTACCGCGATACCGAGTTGAAAATAGCGGAGGAGTCTCGCTCCCTATCCGGCTATTTATACATGAAGGTCATACTAGCCTCGGGCTCAGTTCTTTTCTTTGCGGGTGTGGCGTTGCTTCCTCCCCTTATCATGCTGCGTCGAGTCTTCATCGATAAACGCGTGCGGTTTCTGGTTCAGTGCGTCCTTATATTGATGGCTGGTATGGCGATGCAGATCTTTCTTCTTCCACACTACCTGGCCCCTTTCACTGCGGCATTTTATGCTATCGGTCTTCAGGCTATGCGCCACCTCAGACAATGGCGATTTGAAGGCAAGCCGACAGGCCTGGCAATGGTTCGGTTCATCGTGACGATCTGCGTGGTCATGACAGGCTTGCGTCTCTTTGCAGGGCCGCTCCACCTTGCTCTTCCCGAGTATCCGGCGGCAGCCTGGAATTTTACCTGGTATGGGCCGGACCACTTTGGAACAGAACGAGTTCGTGTTGAAGAGAGCCTAAGACAACTGCCCGGAAATCAGCTCGCAATTGTGCGTTACTCATCCCTGCACAATCCCTTTAATGAGTGGGTTTACAACTCCGCGGAGATCGACACTTCCAAAATCATATGGGCAAGAGAAATGGGCGTTGCCGATAATCTTGAATTGACTCGCTACTACCGAGATCGTAAAGTCTGGCTGGTTGAGCCGGACGTGACGCCCGCGAGAGTCACCGAATACCCGATGGACGACCAGACTGCAGGCGATCCGCGTTTCAAGAAGCTGCCTAAAGATTAGCGCCCAGATCTTTCTGGAACACGGATCAGCAGGAAAAGGCTAGTGGTCGCAGCGAGAGGAAGCAGTCCCGCCGCCAGAAACGCCGGTCCGTACGAGAAACGATCGACGGTGACTCCCACGGCGAAGGTGAAGCATGTGCCGGCGAGTCCGGCGGCGAGGCCGCTCAGGCCGGTGACAGTCGCCACCACGTCCTGGGGAAACAAGTCGGACGGCAGTGTCAATCCCATCGTGGACCATGCGGCATAACCCCACACCGCCAGACTGATCAGAGTCAGTGCAAGGTAAGGACTCTGGACGCGCGCGGCGGGGATTCCGAGCAGCATGGGGAGGCAACTGACGGCGCACACCCAGCGGCGCGCCTCAAGCACGGCGACTCCGCGACGGATGCAAAAGCCCGAGATGATTCCTCCCATGAAATTCCCCAGGTCGGCTGCGACAAAGGGTACCCAGGCAAAGATGGCGATCCGCTGCAGGCTGAATCCGCGGGCATCACTCAGGTACTGGGGCAGCCAGAAAACATAGAACCACCATATCGGGTCAGTCAGAGCGCGTCCCAGCACGATTCCCCACACATTGCGCTCCTTCGCAAGGTGAAGCCATCGCTGCAGGCCATGCCGACCAGATTTCTCCAGCGAGTCCTGGCCTCCGCGGATGACCAATAGTTCTTGTTGAGTAACCCGGGGATGCCGGTCGATGGGATGATAGATGCGCAGCCACGCAGCCAGCCACAGGAAGCCCAGAGATCCAGATGATGCGAAGGCCCAACGCCAACCGAAGCGCAAGGCAACCCAGGGAATTGCCAATGCGGCTAACGCTCCTCCCACACTCGATCCGCTGTCGAAGATAGCTACAGCCACGCTCCGCTCTTCTTTCGGAAACCACTCAGCAACGGTCTTGCTCGCTCCCGGCCAGTTAAATCCCTCTCCAATGCCAAGCATGAATCGCGCTGCGACAAAACCGAATACTGAGTTGGCGAGACCGGTGAGTATGTTCACAGCGGACCAGAACACCACGGCGGCCGCCAGGCCGATGCGCGTGCCCACAATGTCAAGGAAGATGCCGCCGAGCAGCCACGTCACTGCATAGGAAATCTGGAATGCGGCAAAGATTCTAGCCAGATCCACGTGGCTCAGGTGGAACTGCACCGCAATTGCCGGCGACAGGACGGAGAATGTCTGCCGGCTGATGTAGTTGATCACGGTGGAACCAAAGAGCATCCAGACGATCCACCAGCGTGTGCGGCCGGAACGGCCGGTGTTGCGCGAGGTCGGGAGCGTACTCTCAGGTAGAGCGTCCGGCTTCGTCATTGATCCTTGCTTTCAGCTTTTATGATTCACGGGCTCATCGACGATTTCTTCAGTCTCAGGGTTCCAGTAGAGCCGCTTGCCAGACCAGTAGGATTGCGCGGCCATGATGATCACAAGGGAATGCGAGAATCCGTGGTCCACGTTGGCATTGGGCTGGGTTCTAGTTTGCATGGCCGTGAGCCAGTTCATGATATGCACGAGGCTGTCGTCGTTGGGCTCGCGTGCTTCTGGAGGTGGCGCTCCGGGTACGGTTACAACTTCTTCCTGATCTGCGGCCGGGCTCACGATCGGCACAGATTTGGAACTGACCGATCCCCAATACTCGTCGCGGCCCCCTTCTTTGCTGACGGTGAACAGCGTGGCGCCCTCGCCTCCGTAGTTGGCGATGGTGCCGTCCCGGCCCATGATTCGGGAGAAACTTCTGAAGCTGTTTCCAAAGACGCTTTTGTAGGTATACAGAAACCCCTTGGGATAGGTGACCGCGGCGACGCAAGTGTCGGGATTCTCGCGACCGTCTTTCCAGGTGAAGATTCCCCCATTGGCGACAACACTTTCCGGGTAAGTCTCGTCGGTCCACAAGTGCACCAGGTCGCATCCGTGGCTCATCCACTGGTCAAAGATGCCCGAAGAGAAATCCTTGTACAGTCGGAATTCGAGATATACGTGAGGATCGAACGGCCGATAAGGCTTACCCAAAAGCCATCGCTTCCAATCGGTGTCTTCTTCGCGCAGTTGGGAAGGTCGGTCCATCCATTGTTTCCATTGCATGTCGCGATCCTGCAACATGGCGTCTGTCTGACCTGTGTCATATGGTACGAACCGCCACCGCTCCTCATTTACATTCCATTCCTGCTCAATGTGGACGATGTTGCCGATACGGCCGGAACGGATGATGTCGCGAACTGCCAACTGATATGGTTCGCTGCGGTGCTGCGATCCCATCTGGACAACCTGCTTCGAGGCCTTCACGATGTCGCGGGTTTTCCTGGCTTCGGAGAGAACATTGGCGAAGGGCTTCTCTACGTAGCAATCTTTGCCCGCCTGAACCACCTCCGCACAGAGCCTGGCGTGCTGGAAGTCCCCGGTCGCAATCATCACGCCGTCGATGTCTTTGTCAGCCAGCATCTCCTCAGAGTATTTGTAGAGTTTTGGATCAAGGTTGAAAACTCGTTTCACCTGGGCAGCGCGGCGCTCGCGGGCCAACTTCCAGATATCGCAGACGGCAACCGTCTCCACCGGGGTTTGTTTGGAAGCCATCTGCACCATGTGCACATGACCCTCACTTCGGCTTCCGCATCCCAGTTGCGCGATGCGGATGCGGTCATTCGCTCCCAGCACGCGTCCGTAGGATCGCGCAGTCAACCCTGCTACAAGCATCGATCCCGTTGCCTGCTTGATGAATGTCCGACGGTCAGTCGCCGGGTTTGAGTCGTCCACCATGATTCCCCCATCTGCGTTTGTAGAGTTAATTACGGGAGTGTTTAAATTGGCATTCAGGTGAAATCCGGTAGCTCGTCCAATGCACTCGCCGATTCGGGATCCAGATAAACGGTCACGTCCGGATGGGTGCGAAGGATGGTCGCCGGGCAAGCGGTTGAAATTGGCTCATACAGCGTGCGCCTCACAATGGCCGCCTTCCGGATTCCCGGCACGGATGCGATGAGTTTGGGTACGCGCCTAAGGGTCGGAATGGTAAGGGTAATTGCATACTCTACCACCTCGTCAATACTGCCGAACCAGCCTTCCGCGGCCTGCTGTTGCCGGCATACGTCGTCGAGGCGGACGATCTTCGCGTCCACCGGGTCGGCGAAGTCGGCTACATCGGGATCGTTGAAAGCCAGATGGCCGTTCTCTCCGATTCCGAGCAGACATAACTGAGGATCGGCCGCGCGAAGTCTCTCCGCGTACTTTCGCGCAGTATTCTCGGGGTCAGATGCGCTCCCATCCATCTCGAAAAACTCATTCATCCGTACTTTGCTTACCAGCCTTTTGCGCAGGTAGCGGCGGAACGAGGCTGGATGATCGGCAGGGATGCCCACGTATTCATCCATGTGAAAACCGCATACTTGGCTCCACGGCAAGTTACTCATGGTCGTGAGGGCGGCGAGAGTTGCAAATTGAGAAGCTCCGGTAGCGAAGATTACTCCGATCGAATCGCGCGTCGCAGCCAACCCGGCCAATGCGGTGGCCGCCGCATGCGCAGCCGCAACGCCAGCCGCAGCACGGGAAGGATGAACTTCTACTTTCAGAAGCCCCGCGCGGAGATGCTTCGTTTGAGCCGTACCTTGGGACAAGGGAGACTCCCCGATCGCCCGCCCATCCGGGGAATTGACGGATCAGCGATCAATCCCGGAAATGATACGCCATTTGATCACGGCAACCGCGGGCACCAACGAGGAATCGGCGGGCAGGCCCTAATGGTGCACATCAATATCCTTGGGGCCGATCTTTCGTTCCGGCAGCGCCCACGCAAACAGCACACCACCGCTGCTGGTCATGATGTACTGGCGACCGTCCAACTCATAGCTGATGGGAGAACTCTCCATGGGAGAGCCGGTCCCGGCGTGCCAAAGCGTCTTGCCGTTACGGGTGTCGAGGGCAAGCACGTTACCGTAGCCGTCGCCGGTGATGGTCAGTCCGGAGTCGGTGGTTATGACCCCGGCGCCGGAACCGCCGGACCCAGCTTCGTGAGTCCAACGGATCTTGCCTGTCTGATAGTCGATTGCCTCAATGACTCCTTTGCCCCACACGTCGTAGTCGGCGCCGGCCCATCCATACACGCCGTCGGCCGGCTTGGCAAAATAGATGCTCCAACTGGGGTGGGCATCGACGATGAACAAACCTGTTTTCGGGTCAAAGCTGGGAGAGCGATAGTTTGTGAGGCCGCCCTCGTCGGGCGCGATAAGCCTGCCGTCAGGCGCCGGCTCCTTGGCTGGATTGGGAATGGGCCGGCCTTCCTTGTCGATTCCAGTGGCCCAGTTGACGGGCCCAAAGGGAACCGTCAGCAGGTTCTTGCCGTTGGTGCGGTCGAGAACGAAGAAGTAGCCGTTGCGCGATGTCTGCATCAGCATTTTTCGCGGCTGCCCATGGAAATCACGATCGACAAGCACCGGAGTCTCCACCGCATCCCAGTCGTGCGTATCGTGGGGCGAAGCCTGAAAGGCCCAGGCCAGTTTTCCATCGTCAGGATGGATGGCGACGATGCTGCAGGTGTAGGGGTTGTCTCCCGGTCGAGTGCTGCCATTCAACACTGGCGTGGGATTGCCGGTTCCCCAATAGACGAGATTCAATTCCGGGTCGTAGGTCCCGGTCATCCATGTCATGCCGCCGGTCGTGGCGTTGAGCGTACCCAAGGGCGGCGTGGCGTCCCACTGCCATTGGGTTGCGCCCGATTCAGAGTCCAGGGAGCGCAAATAGCCGGGCAAGTTATCGAAGTCGCCCGACACTCCGACGATCACGTGGCCGCGTACGACGAGAGGCGCCATGGTCATCCAGTAGCCTTTGTTTACGTCGGCAATGATTTTGTCCCAGCGCACCTTGCCATCTTCGGCGTCGAGTGAGATTAGGTGGCAATCAGGCGTGGTGAAGTAGAGCCACTTCTTGTACATCGCCACGCCGCGATGACCGATGTGCAAGCCCTGCGTGGCTATGCGCTGATAATGCCAAACCAGGTGTCCAGAGTTGGCATCAACGGCCCAGATGTTGTCCGGAACCGTAAAGTACAGAATCCCATCAACGAGCAACGGAGAAGACTTGATCTGCGCGGCCTGATTGGTCTGAAAGGCCCACGCCAGCGTGAGGTTGCCGACATTCTGCGGACTGATCTGGGTCAGGTGGACATGTCGGCGGCCCGAATAATCGCCGTGATAGAGGGGCCACGAATCTGGCGGAGGATTCAGAAGCTGGGAATTCTCCAGGTCCTGTGCCGGGAGAGGCGCCGCCGTGAAAAACGACAGAAGGAATAGAAAGAGAACAGCGGACGGCTTAGCGTATTTCCATCGTCTCATTCGAAGTGCGACCTCGAACGCCGCGGTTGGGTGCCGTTCAGCGCAGCGTTTGCAGATATGCCATCAGGTTATGAATGTCTTCATCCGTATATTTGCTGAACCGTTCCACGTGCGCATCGGAGGGTGACTGCAGGGTGAATCGCACGAGGCTGGTCGGCCATGACCGATAGGTCCCAGTGCTGTCGCGCAGGGCAATCGTGAACTCGTCATGGTAGGCAAGGGTTCCCGTGACCTTCTGCCCCGCAGGGAGCGTAACCGTGACGGTGCTCTTGGCGCCGCGCGGATAAAGCATCCGCTCTTCCAGTTGCAGTCCCTGGTAGCGGTTGGCGAGTCCGGCGAGATCCCCACGCGGCGAGTGACACTTGCTGCATCCCCCGGCGCCATCAAAATATTCCTTGCCGGCTTGTGCATTTCCCGTTTGGAGATCTTCGACGGACACTCCGCGACGGCCGCCGGGATGAGCCTTGGCCTCTGCTTCGCGAAAGTGGATAAAAGCGATCAGGCTGTTGATCTCCTGGCTGGAGAAATTGAATCCCGGCATTTTATTGTCCGGCTTTCCTTCGCGCACTACTGCCGTGATTTTTTCGCCGGTGGTGTCGGAAAGTACGAGTTTCGATTGGGTCAGGTCAGGACCCGTTTCGCCGCCCATGGCATCGCGGCCGTGGCAAAAGGCGCAGTTTTGATGAAATAGCGCACCGCCCGCTTCGGCAAGGCCGGAAGACGCTTCGCCCTTTTCGCCGTTTGCCGACGATGGTTCCGCGCTGGTGAGATAGTGCAGCAGCGCGGTCAATTCGCCGCCCTGCAGATTGGGAAACCCGGGCATGCGGCCTTTCCCTGCATGCACCAGGTCGGCGATTTTGTTCTCCGGCATGCGATGATTAATGCCCTGGAGCGGCGGAAATCCCGGCAAAATCCCCTCGCGCTGATCACCGTGGCAAATGGCGCAGTGCTTTGCATAGGACGCCGCACCTGGATCCTGCGGAGGCAGCGTATCGGCCTTGGGGGGTGTTCCCTTGTCGAGGCCGGCGCTCTGTTGTGCCGCTTGGATTGGCCGGTCCGGGATCGAGACGAGACAGGCGCCCGCTCCGACCACTGCCGCAATCAGTACGATCCGAAGTAGCTTCACCTTCTTCAACCTTGAATTCCTGAAGACATGTTTCGTGGGCAACGCGCGTCCTTTTTATCCGGAATACCTGATCAACTGCATGAACCCATAATCCATGTGCAATTGCTGGTGACAGTGCCACAGAGTGTCGCCGGGATTGTTAGCGACGAAATCCACTTCCACGGTATCGAGCGGCATGACATTGATCACATCCTTCAACAGTCCGCTCAGATGCTTGTCTCCGATCCTTGTCACCTCGAACGTATGACGATGAAGGTGGAGAGGATGCTGGTCTCCGCTTCCATTGCGAAACACAAGGCGGTAGCGTTTGCCCGCATGCACCATAAGCGGCTCGATCTCCGGCCACGACTTGTTATTGATGGTCCAGGTATCGAACTTCGAGCCATGTTGTTGTCCGATGTCGCGAAAGGTGAGAATAAAAGTCTCATCCGGAGCGGAAACCTCGGTCGACCGGGCGAATTGCGTATAGTCCCATTGCGCGGGAACGGGATCCTTCCAAACAGGAGCGCCCGATTGACCGGCGTACTCAACCACAATGCCGAGCCCCATCTGGCGGGCTTTATCGAGCGTTGAGCCGAGGATCCAGATGCCGGGAGAGTTCATCTCCACAACCACGTCGACACGCTCAGCGACTGCCAGCGACAGCACCTCGACGCTGGTGGGATTCGGCACTGGGTTCCCGTCCATGGCGATGACGTTGAAGCGATGTCCGGGCAGGGCGAGCACCACATTCTCGGTCGCGCTGGCATTGAGCAGTCGCATGAGTACCCGCTGGCCTTGCTTCACGCGAATGGGCTCTCCCGATCCCAGCATGTGGCTGTTAATGGTGGCGTATTTGTAGCCGACGTCGGAGCCCGCCGTCAGCGGCATATTAGCTGACTGCTCGCGCATGGTTTGGACCATGGGAACGAACGATGGCTCCCAATGGTGAATGGCGAGATTGAGTTCCTGGTCATAGTGCGCGGGCTGGTCCTTTCCTTCGATAAGAAGAAAGCCAAACTGCCCGGTGTACGTCCCGACGGAGAGACTGCCGTAAGCGGCGGCGTGGGTATGGTACCAGCGCGTGCCGGCGGGCTTGGGAGTGAAACTGTAGCGGTGGGTCTGGCCGGCGGCAATCATCGGAGAGCCTTCTTCCATTGCGCCGTCGTTGAGCGAGTCGATGGCGAGCCCATGCCAATGAATGATGTCCGGATCTGAGCTGGTGTTGGTCACGTCGATCGTGACAGGCTGTCCCTCGCGCAGGCGCAAAAGCGGGCCCGGCACCTGACCATTGTAGGCGATCGTTTTTACGGTTATGCCGGGTCCGATTTCGAGGGCGCAGGGCTCGATGCGCAGGTCGTGATCGGCTTTCACGCCAGTCGGTGCATTACCCTGTTTTGCCTGTGCAGGGAGGAGCGCATCGAGCGATGTTGCCGCCACGACAATTCCCGCGGACGATAGAAAGGTCCTGCGATTCATCGGAACAGCCATTTCTCTTTTGAGATTTCCGCTGACCATGATTGGATCGAGATGCCCATGTAGTTCACGGAGCCGGAGCCGAAGATGCCGGCTTCGGGTGGCTCGCCGTGCTTCCGTCGGTCATGCCCAAAGCCCAGCGAATCGCCTCGAAATACATTTTGCGAATGTCGGGGTCTTCCCAGGCTTCTTCGGTATGGCCTAGCGTGGAATAGAAGACGCGCCCTTTCCCGTACATCTTGCTCCACGCCACCGCGAAATCATGATCGGTGCGATGGATGCGCGGATTGTTTGAGTAGTCGAGCCGACTCGGATCGAGACTGAGCAGGACGTTCACCTTGTCCCGCGACCAGGCCTTAGGCTGATAGATTTCATCAAACTTGACGAACGACTTCGGGAAGTGGCGCGTCGCGGGGAAGTCGGGATCCTCATTGATGATTGGCGCATTGAACGTCATCCAGGGATGTTGGTCGAACCAGCCGCCGATCATTTCGCCGTATTCCGGCCAGTTGTAATTGGTATCGAGCGCCGCGTGAATCCCCACGAAACCTTTGCCGTCATCATGGATAAACGAGAGCATGTCCTGTTTCTGGCCCGCATCCATATCCAGTTCGCCCGTCGTGCTGGTAAAGACGATCAGGTCAAAGTAGTCGAGGTTTTTCGCATTGTTGCCCAGGGTTTTTTTGGTGAGCAACTCCGTATCCGTGCGCATGATCGTATCCCACAGGCCGCTCTCCTTGCCCATGTTGTAAATGGCGGCCATAGCGGCAGGGATTGAATCGTGCTCGAAGCCCTTGGTTTGACCGATCACCAGGACATGTTTAAGGTGGATCTGCTTCCCGTGGGGCGGAGGAGGCACGAGGCGTTCGGTCGCAGATTGTGACCAGGCGCTGCTGGCCAGAATCGCGATCGCGAGGACCATCAGATTGCATGCAAAGGTCAGGGAATACCGTCGGATTCGCAAGGGATCTCCATTGGGCATTGTCTCAGCTCTTCGCAAGAATCATCTCTGCGAATGGGCTTCTCCGGCTCGCAGCGGCAGCATTCTCTGGTCTTCGGTGGAAATGTTCTTGTGCGTGAGCCAGGCCGGGGTCTCTCGCCCGAAAAGAGTCTATCGGCCCAACCCAAAGGGACGCAAACTCAAGCGCGCCTAGCGTAACGGAATGGAGCGAGATCCGGTACGGATGGACGGCGCGTTGCCCGTTAAGGAATGTCTCGGACCCAGATGTTCCTGAAGCTGAGAGGCTCGCTCTTGTCGCCGTGCGCCTGAAGTTTGATTGGAGCGCTGTCATATTTCTTATAGAAGGGCTGACCTATGTAGAGCGTTTGCCCCTTCAATTGGAAATGATTTTGGACGAGCACGCCGTTGAAGAACGCCGTGACACAAGCAGGAGTCTTGACTGAGCCGTCATCGTTGAAGGTGGGCGCAGTCCAGACCACGTCGTAGCTCTGCCACTCGCCCGGCTTGCGATTCGGATTGACGAGGGGTGGGCTCTGCTTATAGATGCTTGCGGCCTGGCCGTTGACATAGGTCTTGTTGTTATAGGAGTCGAGAACCTGCAACTCATACCCGTCATCGCCGGGGCCGGTGGACGCGAGAAAGACACCGCTGTTGCCGCGCGCCTGACCGCTACCTGTGATGTTTTCGGGAATCCTCCATTCTATGTGGAGTTGATAATTCTTAAATGCCCGCTTGGTTTCGATATTGCCCACGCCGTGCGCCTTGCTCACCGTCAATATGCCGTTGGCGACGTCCCATTTGGCGGGGGAGTGGTCCTGGGCCGACACCCATTCGTCGAGGTTCTTGCCGTCGAAGAGGACAATCGCGTCGGAAGGCGGCTCCGCGCTGGTCGCGCCAGGTGTGACAATTTTGGGTACCGGCTCCCAGACTTCTGTATCTTCGGGTTTGGGCTTGGCCGGCTCCTGTGCAATCAGAAACGCGGTCATGGAAGCGAGGGATGCCAACGCCAGAATTTGCGAAAACCGAATGCGCATAGTGTTCCTCAGCATACACCTTGGAGTATTAGTAACGGCAGGGCGGAGCGGCTCAGAAGGTCAGTAAGTGCCCGACGCGGTTAGATCCTGATCGCCCTGGGAATTGTATTAGAGTCGAGTGCGGCGGGGGAATCCTCTCTCTTGTCTTCACGACGCACTTGACGATATAACATCGGCAATCAGAGGCCAATGTGAATCGAGACGCGCAACACTCTAGTGAGGTAACTCGCCGGTCGATCCTTCGAACCGCTGTCGCCGCGATAGGAACCGCTGTCTCGCCGGGTGTAATTCCAGCTGCAGCCCTTTTGCCGGGGACGCCCGAAGAAGTTGGCGGTGAGAAGAGATCAAACGCGCGGCAGGCGACCGCATCGTCATTTCTGGACCTAATCCGTCTGCCCGACGAGGTGACAACGTTCGACCACTTTGAGAAGACGCTTCCGAAAGGCAGGCTGTCTCTGAGCGGGAGTGGGCAGAAATGGGTCGGCAAAGGTGTAGCTGTTGAATGCAAATTGGGGCCGGACTCCCTGGGCCTCGGACTCGAATCTCCGCAAAGCCCGATTGCTGTCGTACAGGTTCGCTGGCAGATGAATGTGCCTGCCCGCCTTCTTATATTGAGTGACGCGTGGGAGCGCAGTTACGGGGAATTGGGCTGGAGGAATGTGATTCCAGAGCGCGTTATGCCCTGGTATTTCGCGACCCATGATGGCGCGGCTTGCCACACGTACGGTGTGACGACCGATGCCAGGGCGCTTTGTTTCTGGCAAGTCGACTTGCACGGAGTCTCGCTCTGGTTGAATGTCACCAATGGGGGCAACGGCGTGGAACTCGGCGAGCGGAAGTTGACGATGGCGACGATCGTCTCGCGCCGGGGAGCCGCGGGGGAAGATCCCGTCCAGGCACTGACGGAGTTGTGCAGGCATATGTGCAGGCGCAAGACCCGCCCGATAATTCCGATTTATGGAGCCAATGACTGGTGCTACAGCTACGGGCAAAGTTCCGCGGAAACCATCCTGCGGGACACTGAGTTCATCGTCGACGTTTCGCCAACTGGAGTTTCCCGTCCGTTCTCAGTGATCGACGGTGGATGGGCGGAAGGGACGGCCGCCTGGCCGGACATGGGAAAACTGGCCGCCGACATCAAGCAACGCAATGCGCTTCCCGGCCTGTGGGTGAGGCCGCTGGAGGCGCCGGAAAATACCGCAAGCCATATGGTCCTGAGCGCTGGCCGGTTTGGCGAGCGAAAGGAACGTGCGCGAGAACTAGCCTACGATCCCACCGTACCCGAGGCCCGCGAGGCGATCCGCGCCAAACTGCGCCAGGCTGCCGGCTGGGGCTACGAGATGGTGAAGCATGATTTCAGCACCTACGATCTTCTGGGACAGTGGGGATTTGAAATG
Source organism: uncultured Acidobacteriota bacterium (assembly GCA_963798315.1). Classification (GTDB taxonomy): domain Bacteria; phylum Acidobacteriota; class Terriglobia; order Terriglobales; family Acidobacteriaceae; genus Telmatobacter. The sequence continues at coordinate 592,485 of CAWCTA010000011.1, forward strand.
GGACCGCAGCCGACGGTTCCTGGCTGGTCTCTTTCAGATCGCAGCCGAACCAACGCCGAGATCATCGCCGATCTCTATTCGCTGTTGCGCGAAACTGTAGGCGACCAAATCCTGCTCGACGGATGCAATACGATTGGGCACCTGGGGCAGGGCATCTTCGACCTGCAGCGCATTGGCGATGACACAAGCGGCCACCAATGGGAACGTACCCGGCGCATGGGCGTGAATGCGCTGTCGTTCCGTCTGCCACAACAGGGCACGTTCTTTACGGTCGACGCGGACCTAGTGGGAATGACCGATGATGTCCCGTGGGCCGAAAACCGGCAATGGCTCGACCTTCTGGCGCGGAGTGGAACCGCGACCTTGGTTTCTGTCGCCCCATCACAACGTGAGCCCGACCAGCGAGCGGCCCTGCGCGAAGCGTTTGAGATAGCAGCGGGTGGAGGAGCAGGCGCGAAGCCGGTTGATTGGATGGAAACCAGCACTCCTCAGCATTGGCGCGAAGCCAGCGGCAAGGGCGGGGCGAGAGAGAGGCACTACGATTGGGCCGGGCGGGATGGAGCTTGCCCATTTTTGAGCCCATAAACCACGGAACCGATTATCGGCCCGATTCCTGAGCGTTTTTCAGTATTGTCTCAGTTAGCCGTTCCTTACGGGCTATGCGAACCAGACCGATGGAGTGAACCTGAGATTTTCGTTCATAAGGCAGTGGCCACTGCCGTCAAGACGAGATCCTGTTCGTCATGCAGCGGCGCCTTGTACACCGGCGTGAGCCAGTTTTGGTAAGCATGTGAGTGCCCGCGGGTGACGTCGAAATAAAGTTGCTGTAACCTGCGCGTTATCGAGCCTGCTCTGCAATCTCCAACAGGGCGGTTATCTACGCGAACAACAGGTGTTATTGCCACAGCGGTGCCGGTGAAAAACAATTCATCGCATTGGTAGAGTTCGCTGCGGTCGACCGGCCGTTCCACCGTATCGATGCCCAACTCGCTGGACGCGAGTTTCATCACCGAATCGCGGGTAATCCCTTCCAGCACATTTTCCGTCACCGGCGGCGTGATCAGCTTCCCCTTGCGCAAGAGAAAGATGTTGCAAGTAGCGCCCTCGGCCACATGGCCGTCCTCGTTCAACAGGATGGCTTCGTCAAACCCGCTCAGGCGTGCATCCGCACTGGCCATGGCGCTGTTGACATAGGCGCCGCAGATCTTGGCGCGGGGCGGAATGGCGTTGTCCTCAATACGCCGCCAGGAACTGACGCCCGCATGGACGCCTCGGTCTGCGGGCAGGTATTCGCCGAAAGGCAGCGCGGTAATGGCAAACGCGTCCTCATCATCGAGGCTGACTCCCACTCGTTCGGCAGATTTGTAGGCCAGCGGCCGGATATAGACATTGGTGCGGAACGCGTTGCGACGCAGGATTTCGAGAGTGATGGCGGTCAACTCTTCGGGCGAGTGCGGAATATGGATGCGAAGAATACCGCAGTTCTGCATCCAGCGCTCGTAGTGCTCGTTGGCGCGGAAGATGAATAGCTCCTCCTGCGTTTCATCCCAGTGAGCGCGGAGCCCCTCGAAGACTCCCGTTCCATAATGGAGAGCGTGGGTGAGAATGCCAACGCGCGCATCGCGCATTGGCATGTATCGGCCGTCGAAATAGACAATCAGATTCTGATCTGCTTCGACTTTCATGGTATGACTCCTTTGCGCGCCTCGCGGTACAACTCGCGGCCGCGTGCCAGGGCGCGTTCGTCGATTTCGAGCCATCGCGGCTGTTTGACCAGGCGATGCAGTGCGGCGTCGACATTGGCCTGGGGCAGTACTCCCGTCATTTCAAGCAATGTGCCGAGAATGACCATATTTGCCGCCCGCGGTTCGCCAAGTTTGTCTGCGATTTGTGTAAAGGGAAAGGCCAGCGCGTGGACGTCGTTCCGTTTGCAATCGTCTGGAATCGCATCGCCGTTGTAGAGGATCCATCCACCCGGCTGAACTATGGCTACGAACTTTTTAAGAGAAGGCTCATTCATAGCCAGGAGCATGTTGGGAGACGTGACCAGGGGTGAGTCAATGGGTTCGTGCGAAAGGCGGATGTGGCAATTGGAGGTTCCGGACCGCATTTCGGGCCCGTAGGACGGCAGCCAGGAAACCTCGAGTCCCGCGTCGAGGCCGGCTTCGGCGAGGACTTCGCCGGCCAGCAGGACTCCCTGGCCGCCGAAGCCTGCCACGCGGATGCGCAGGTCGGCGTCCGTGAAGGCAGCTGCCTCGCCGCGAGCGGCCTCCGGCTTGACCCGGTGATTCCCGCCGTTCTCGCTCGACCAGCCGTCGACGGTGATGCGGTCCCTCCCGCAACTGATTGAAATGCGAGATGCGTCGCCGCCTCCAATGCCCAGAATCTCGGGAATGCGATCGAGAGATGGGGGCGGTTCTGGCGCACAGCGAGGTTGCGCTTCTGCGGTATGGTCCCGAAATACACCCAGCGGATAGGTCTTCTCCATCACGTCGCGTACCCACTTCTGGGCGTCAACCGGCGACATTTTCCAGATGGTGGGGCAGGGGGAAAGGATCTCCACAAGCGAGAAGCCAAGCCCTCGCACTTGGTTCTCGACGGCACGCCGGATGGCGCGGTCTGCCTGCGCAATCTGTTTGTTGTCGCCCAGGCCAACGCGAGCGATGTAGACCGGTGCTTCCAATGTTGCCAGCAGTTCGCTTACCCGCAGTGGATAGCCTTCAGTAGCAGCCGAGCGGCCGTTGGGGGTCGTTGTACTCTTCTGGCCCAGAAGTGTTGTTGGCGCAGCCTGGCCGCCGGTCATGCTGTAAACGGCGTTGTTGACAAAGATCGCGGTAATGTTCTCGCCACGATTGGCGGCGTGAAGAATCTCGGCAGATCCGATCGCCGAGAGGTCGCCGTCCCCCTGGTAGCTGACCACAATACTACCCGGGTGGCTGCGCTTGATGGCAGTGCCCACAGCCGGCGCACGCCCATGCGCCGCCTGTACGTTCCCCACGTCAAAGTAGTAATAGGCGAAAACGGAGCAACCGACCGGGCTGATGAGAATGGTGCGGTCCTGAATACCGAGCTCATCGATCGCGTTGGCCAGCATCTTGTGAATGATGCCGTGCCCGCACCCTGGGCAATAGTGCGTCTGGTGTTGAAGTTCGTCTTTGCGCTCGTATCGGTCGTAGAAGGCTTTTGCCTTGCTCCGCACTACCGTGTAATCGGAAACCGAGAGGCTAGACATTGGCCATTTGCTCCTTTGGGAACGCGTGAATACCGCCGATTTCCGCCGCCTTTTTTCTGACGAATTCCAGCAGTTCCTGGTGAGTCGGAACATTGCCGCCAGTGCGACCGAGAAACTCTACCGGCCTAGTTCCGTTGAGTGCCAGGCGAACGTCCTCGACCAGTTGGCCGTTGCTCATTTCGACGACCACAAACAGGCGCGCCCGATCGGCGGTGCGCCGGAAAGCTGAAACCGGGAACGGATAAAGTGTGACCGGCCGCAGCAGTCCGACGCGAATTCCTTCGGCACGAGCCTCTGCGGTGACAGCCTTCAGGATGCGTCCGACGATGCCATAGCCCACGAGGACAATCTCGGCATCTTCGGTTAGCAACTCTTCAGCGCGAGTTTCCCGCTGTTCTGCCTGGCGGTACTTGGCTTCAAGGTGGTTATTATGTTCTTCCAGAGCATGAGTATCCATATGGAGGGAAGTGATGAAGTTGGGGCGCGTCTCGGCGTTGCCGGCCACGGCCCATTCAGGAGACTGTGGCAGGACCGCGCACTGCGGGAACTCCACCGGCTCCATCATCTGCCCGACAAAGCCGTCAGCAAGCACGACCACGGGATTGCGATACCGGTCAGCGAGGTCGAAAGCCCAGGTGGTCAGATCGACCATTTCCTGCGCCGAATAGGGCGCCAGGACCAGGGTGCGATAGTTGCCGTTGCCGCCGCCTTTCACCACTTGGTGGTAATCGCTCTGCTCGGCGGCAATGTTGCCCAGGCCCGGACCACCGCGCGTGATGTCGGCGATCACGCAGGGCAGTTCCGCGCCCGCCATGTAACTGACGCCTTCCTGCATCAGGCTGATCCCCGGGCCGCTCGATGCGGTCATGCATCGGATGCCGGCCGACGATGCCCCATACAGCATGTTGATGGCCGCGACTTCACTCTCGGCCTGGAGGAACACGCCGCCGACCCGGGGCATATAGACCGCCGCGGCTTCTGTGATTTCGCTCGCAGGCGTGATCGGGTATCCATAGAAGGCTCGGCACCCGGAGAGTATGGCACTCTTCATCAGCGCCTCATTTCCCTTTATCAGTTGCCTGGGCATGCTTTCGCCTCCTGACTGCCGATTCCGGCTGTCTCCACTCGGTTCAAGGTGGCATTGGCAAGCCGCAAGACCGCGATCGCGCCTGGTTCAGGACATGCCAGGAAGCAGATGGCGCATCCTGTGCACCCCGATCCCATGTACGTGGCGGTCCGATAGCCATAGTGATTCAAATGCTCACTCATGGCTATGACCTTGGGCGGACAAGCTTCGATGCAAAGACCGCAACCCTTGCACTCGTTTATGTCCACACGGATTTTGCCTCTGTCCTGTTTCGTCCCGACGATCATCCGCTTTCCCTTCTCGGGCAGGCTCTGATCGCCCTTGTCTTCTCGGCGTGAACGAGTCTGCAGGCGGGGGAACGACTCCCTGAAGCCCGAGGTATGGTCAGACTTTGCTGGGAAAGCGCGCAGTGATACCGGTCACGGGTCCACGCGGCCGAAACGCTTAATTTAAAAGACAGTTACGCCGAACTTTTAAAGGTTTTTCGCGGACAAACCTAACGATATTTTGTTTTCGCGAAAGCTTGAACTCGAACGGGCGACCGCCCACCAAACCCGCGTGCGGCGGATGCAAACCAGCCCTGAGACAGACCAGACCCGAGCGCCAACGCCGGGCCATTCGTGGAAAGCTGGGGGTGTGAAGCGCCCAAAACGCGTCATTAGCGGAAGGGATCATTTCCGACATCTTGACAAGGCACCCGGGTTGCGGTTACTTTGCAATGCAAAGTGAAATAGCATGAATGACCTCAATAAGGCGCTCGGAGACATAAGCAGCATTCGCCGGCAAATGGCGCGGAGCACCGAGTTTCGCGGGTACGGGCCTGCGACTCTGGCGGCGACGGGCGTTTTTGCGATGATCGCGTCGGGCGCGCAGGCGCTATGGCTGCCGAGCGCGTCGAAAGGCATTCCGGCATACCTGGCAACCTGGATCACCACCGCCCTGGTTTCAGGTGCATTGATTGCGAGCCAGATGTTTGCGCGCACGCGCCGCATGCATTCTGGAATGGCCGATGAGATGATCCGCATGGCCGTCGAGCAATTCCTGCCGTCGGTCGGCGCCGGTGCGCTGATCACGTTCGTCCTGGTTCGCTATGTTCCGGCCGCACTGTGGATGCTGCCCGGCCTGTGGCAGATCATTTTCAGCCTGGGCGTGTTTTCGTCGTGCCGCTTCCTTCCGCGTCCGATGATTGCGGCCGGGGCATGGTACCTGTTCACCGGGCTTGTCTGCATCTCTCTCGGAGATGCACGCGCATTTTCACCGTGGGCCATGGGAATTCCATACGGAGTTGGGCAATTACTGGTCGCGGCGATCCTGCTGCTCAACTCACAGGCGGTGGACGATGCCATCTAAGCCTCCGGCAATCGAAGGGCGCTTCGCCTATGAAGGTCTGAATCGGGTGATCCACGAGCGCGCGCGCCTCAGCGTCCTCACCTCTCTGATCACCAATCCCAAGGGAGTGACTTTCGGCGACCTCAAACAACTTTGCTCACTTACCGACGGCAATCTTAGCCGGCATCTGCGGGTGCTGGAGAGAGCGCGGATGGTCGAGATCGTGAAAGGGCATGATCGTAACCGTCCGCAGACCGTCTGTCGCATAACGGCTTCGGGCCGCCGGCGTTACCTCGAATACCTTTCCACTTTGGAGCAGGTTGTCATGGATGCCGCCAAGGTAGCCAGGGATGACCTTGCCTCTGGCCTCATCCGTAACCTGACTCCCTCAAAGGTTTGATTTTTTTTGCGCCATCACTTTGCGGTGCAAAGCAAGGCCAATTTTCAACTTTGGCAAGGAAACTTTACGATGCAAAGCGAATTTCGCCCCGGGCTGCACGTCGCCATCATCATGGACGGCAATGGACGCTGGGCGATCCGGCGCGGATTGCCGCGAATCGCGGGCCATCGCGTCGGCGTCGCCGCCGCACGCCGCGTTGCGGAATACGCACCCGATGTGGGCATTCGAACCCTGACGCTCTATGCGTTTTCCTCTGATAACTGGCGTCGTCCTGAAACGGAGGTACGGCGCATTTTCTGGCTGTTAAGGGCTTTTCTACGGCTGGAAACAAAGAGAATGTGCGAACAGGGCGTCCGGCTGAAGGTCATCGGTCGGCGCGATCGTTTGCCGAACCTCGTGCTGCGCGAAATTGAGAAGGCCGAATGGGTCACCGCCGAGGGGCGTCGCCTTCAACTGCGTGTGGCCATCGATTACTCATCCCGTGACGCCATTGCGCGCGCTGTTGCAACTGCGGCAACTACCTTTTCGGAGCCATCACTCTGTTCGATGGAACGGCTCGCACAAGAGGTGACGCAGAGCTTGACCGCGGAGAGCGGGGAAGTCGATCTGCTGATTCGCACCGGCGGCGAAAAACGACTCTCGGATTTTCTGCTGTGGGAGTCGGCCTACGCTGAACTCGTGTTCACCGACCGGATGTGGCCCGACTTCGACGAGGCTGCCCTGGATGCGGCGCTCGAAGAATTTCGCCATCGAGAGCGGCGCTTTGGCGGTGTGCCTGACGGAACTGCGCCGATTGCGGGAGGGGTTCGATGATGGGGCCGCATTCAACGCCCTGTCCTGGGGCACGTTCAGGCGCGCTCAAAGTCAAGTTCCTCCTACCCGCTCTGACCGAGGCGACCGATCGGTATTGGCGTCCCATCAAGTATTCGCTCTTTCCGCCCCTCGGTCTCGCAACCCTGGCCGCGTATCTTTCCAGGGATGACCACGCCGTGATTGTGGACGAACATGTTGAGCCGCTGACTCTTGAGGACACGCCCGATCTTGTCATCATCCAGGTCTATATCACCAACGCTTATCGAGCCTACTGGATTGCTGATCACTATCGAAGCCAGGGTGCGTTCGTCTGTCTGGGAGGCCTGCATGTGACTTCACTTCCGGACGAAGCTGCGCCGCACTGCGACGCGATTTTTCTGGGGCCGGGAGAACAGACATTTCCCAAATTCCTCCTCGACTTCCGCGCCGGAACTCCCCAGCGCGTGTACGCGTCCACATCGGGCCGGTCGCTGGAACGCATCCCGCCGATTCGCCGTGATCTCATCCGGCGTGACTACTATCTCGTGCCTAACTCCCTAACTGCCTGTGGCGCAATTGGCCATTTCCCAGGCTTTTTTCCAGCGGACGGTAATGAAATGACCTTTATGCCGCGGAGTGTTGGCGGAGCGAAGGTTGAAGTTGTATGCGTTCTTGTACCTGAAAAGGTTGATGAGGCGCTTACTCACGCCTGAAACGAGTTCTGCCATCCGGTTCGCCAGTTCTCGTGGCTTTCCGGCTCCCAACATCTTCCTCATCACCAAGCTGATGTTGAACGCGCCGACGTGAATTAGCAGGCGCTTGAGAATATTCTTCCGTCCGTGCAGGGTGCAGCGTCGCATCCCGCCGGTTTCGTAGCAATGAGCAAAGGTTCGTTCGACGAACTCACCTCTCCGCCTCAGCAGTTTTTTTCCATACCCGCCGCGCACCCGCTGACGGTTTTGATAAACCGCCTGCTGCTGGCCCTTTTTGCCTTTCCAGTGTCGCTTGCCGGGCTGTTTCTTCTCCGGGATGTAAGTGCGAACTTCCAGTTCCTTGATCTGCCGCCGTCGAGGACCTCGTTCAGGCGAACATAGAACGGGTGACCTGGGCCCACGGCCATATTCGTATACGCCACCCACAGATCCTCCTGCCGCTCTCGATCCTTGCGTGATCCCATCGCCATCATCCGATCTTAAGAATGACTCTTGTCGATACCGCTCAATTCTTGCGGGAAGGTATCAGGACTTGCACCACAGGCAGTTAGGCGAGCCATAATAAGTGGAAACACCGGCACGCCCGCCGATTATTACCCACAAATGTACGTAGACTGAGTCCAACTCCTAATTCGCAGTTCGTTGTAACCGATTCCCGCGAACCATGCTTTCAACTTTGGACCTTGGGTCATCATTTGCGACCTACAAGGAGCTGAACGCCTGGTGGCGGCCGGCAACGCGATTATCGACGCGGAGAAAGTCACTCCGGAGATCGCCCGCGAGGCGACCGCCCGCCATATTTACCTATCTCGCAAACCAGCAACTGCTTTCGACCTGGGAAGTCACTTGTTTGGACGAACGTTGGCCGCTTTGATGTACTGGTTGCCAAAGCTTTCCAACTCGACCTGGTCTTTTTTCTTGTTGAATGTGATTTTGGTCGCGGCCATGATTTTGCCGGTTCCTTCGCCTTTCTCATTCAGAAGGACTTGCAAATAGCCGAAGGGGTAACTGGTGCTCCGCCCGCCATCTTCGACATTGGGTTTCGTCCGACGGTTCAGCGCCACAACTGAAAACCCAAGAATTCGACATGACTTCGGCGTGATTGCCATCGTTGGCGTTCAACCCCCGCCGCCAGAAACTCTGCTCTCTTCTTCCTCAGCCCGCGATTCCAACCCCTCCGCCCTCACGGGCGGCTTCTCAATTGGAGTTCAGGTTCACTGGTCGCCCAGGCAGATATCGAGCGCGCGGCAAACGAGCACCCCTTCGCCGTCCGGCGGCACCGATTTCAATTTTGCGGTTGCCTCCTGCAAGGGCACGAACTTAAGGTTGGGCGGCTGCAGGGCGACCATGACACCGTCCAAACCCCGCGAGAGACCGGTCACCGCTCCCGCACCGAAGCTGACTCCGAGCAAACGATCCAGTGCGGTGGGCGATCCGCCCCGCAGGAGATGTCCAAGCACTACCGTGCGGCTCTCTTTACCGGTCAATTCTTCGAGCTGTCTGGCTACGGTCTCCCCGATTCCTCCCAGCCGCTCCGCCCGGCCGGCTTCCCGGGCCTTCACAATCGCTTCGCCGCCCTCGGGTTTGGCCCCCTCGGCCACCACCACAATCGAATACGGCTTGCCGTTCTCGTGCTTTTTCTTCAAATGCGCCGCGATCTTCTCGATGGAGTACGGAATTTCCGGAATGAGGATGGCATCGGCCCGTCCGGCGATTCCGGAATGGAGGGCAATCCATCCCACGTATCTCCCCATCACCTCGACTACCATGATCCGCTCGTGCGAACGTGCCGTGCTGTGCAGGCGATCCAGGCAGTCCGTGGCAAACGAGACTGCGGAATTAAAGCCAAAGGTCACCGTCGTCGATTCCAGATCGTTGTCGATCGTCTTCGGCACCCCGATTACGCGCATGCCCTTCTTGTGCAATTCATGAGCAATGGTGAGACTTCCGTCGCCGCCGACCGAAATCAGCGCGTCGATCTTATGGTCCGCGAAATACTGCAGGATCTGCCCGGAGACATCCATCTCTTTCATGGTTCCATCCGGCTGTTCGATCAGGCGGTGAAATGGATTGCCCCGATTCGTCGTGCCGAGGATGGTCCCGCCCAGGTGGGCGATTTCCCTTACCTTCGTGCGATTCAACTCGATCACACCCCCGTGCGGATAGCGCTCGGGGGTGAGAATCCCGTCGAAGCCGTCGCGGATTCCCACTACTTCCCATCCCAATCCCCGAGCCGCATACACCGCGCCGTGAATCACGGCATTCAGTCCGGGCGCATCCCCACCCCCGGTGTTGATCGCAATTCGCCTGATCGTCGTACTCATCGCCTGCCTCGCTCCCTCCGGCGCGTCACCCGTGCCCAATCCCGCCCCACAATCCCGCATCCCGCCCGCTTTGGTCGGATGGAATCGGTAAACCGGACGCTCGCAGCCGTAATTCCAACTTAGGAGAGGCGCACCGCCGCCGAAACTGGTATTTCTTCCAGTGAGATCGGTGAATTACGGCAAGACCGGAGAGTCGATGTGTCAGCGCCGGTCCGCTCACAAGCCCTTTCTCGCGCGAAACTCCTGCACCACCTCGGCGGGATCGCGGTGTTCTCCATCGACGGCTTCGTTCATTGCGCGCATGTCGTCCGCAGTGATTCTGCCGGCAAGTGCGTTGAGCGCCGTCCGAATCTCCGGCCATCGCGCCAGGGCCTCGTCCCGTACCAGCGGCACAGCCTGGTAGGGAGGGAAGTAGCGCTTGTCGTCTTCGAGAACGGTGAGCCCTAAAGCGCGAATCGGCCCGTCAGTCGAGTTGGCGGCGATGATGTCCACCTGGTGCGCATTGAGAGCGCGATACAGCAGTCCCAGGTCCATCGTTCGCGGTGGCCCGTCGAACCGCAGCCCGTACGCCGCGCTCAAACCGGGCAGCCCGTCCGGCCTCTGTTCGAACTCGTAGCCCACGCCGAGTTTCCACTGCGGCGTATCTTGCGCGGCCTGGCTGAGAGTCTTCAAGTGCAGCCGGCGTGCGTCGTCGCCCCGGATCACCATGGCAAAGGTGTTCTCAAATCCCAGCGGGTCCGCCACCGTGATCTGATAACGGGAAGCATAAAGCCCGCGCACCGTCTTCAACACCGATTCCGGATCCCGATCCAGCGGCTGTTTGAGAATGGCCGTTAGCGCGGTGCCGGTGTATTCCACGTAGGCATCGATGCGCCCCGAGACTAACGCCTGCTGGCAGATGTAACTGCCCGCCAGGTAAAAACGGCGTTCCACCTTCAGATGCGACTTGGCTTCAATCTCCTGCGCCAGCAGCTCGCCCAGCACCACCTGTTCGGTGAAGTTCTTGGCTCCAATGACGGGATGATCCGGGTGCGGCGGCGCGCACGATGTCAGCGTGAAGAGGGCCGCCATCGCAAACGCCGAGATGGCAATCAATCGTACTTTCCCAGGTCTCAGAAGCAAGACCTGGGGCACCCGAATTTTATGGTTGGAGGCCGGTGAGTCTCCGTCAGGGGCTAAAGCCCTCGCTGTGTTTGGGCCCTTTTCGGCACGACTAAAGTCGTGCCCTGTTACAGAGCCCATGTTCGAAGGAAGATTTCCGCAGCCTGCGAGGGGGAGCATCATCATGCGGAGACCTTGAACCGGCGTTCCAGAAGCCCCAGTCCCGCATCCGCTACGAGCGCCAGCAGCGCGGCCGGCAACGCGCCGGCCAGCACCAGGCGGTTGTCCACCGACGCTACCCCGCGAAAGATCAATTCGCCAAGTCCTCCCGCGCCAACAGCAGCCGCAATGGTCGCAATGCCCACGCAGGTGACCGTTGCCGTCCGCAGGCCCGCGAGGATGAACGAGGCGGCCAGCGGCAGCTCAACCTTCAACAGCCGCTGCATGTCTGTGAGACCGAGTGCTCGCGCAACCTCGACGATGGCCGGGTCGATGCCGCGAATGCCCGCATAGGTGTTGCGCAGGATGGGCAATAGCGCATACGCCGTCAGCGCCACGATAGCGATGCGCGCCGCCCGCTCCCCCAGCCACGGCAACGGCAACAGAAACCCGAACATTGCCAGCGAGGGAATGGTTTGCAGAACATTGGCCGCCCCGATCACCGGCTTGGCCCAACCCGGCGCGCGCGTCAACCAGATTCCCGCGGGCACCGCGATCATTGTGGCGAACAGCATCGCCGCCCCGGTCAACCACAGATGTTCGAGACTCAGGGTCGCGATCTGGCTGCCGTATTGGGCGAAGAAGCGCGTGTTCATACTCGACCGCCCTTCGCGGCGCGTTGTCCGCTTTCCGCGCCTCGCTCCCCGTGATGAAACGCCCCTATGTAACCAACGATCTCGGGCTGCTTCGACTGCATGAACTCTTCCGGCGTCATGCTAGCCACCAACCGGCCCTCACTTAACAGCACAATCCGGTCTCCCAGGTAGAGCGCTTCATCCAGGTCGTGGGTCACCAGAAGCACTGTCTTCTTCAACCGGCTGAGAAGGTCGCGCAGCATGTCTTGCATTTCCGCCCGGGTCAGCGGATCGAGGGCGCCAAAGGGCTCATCCATGAGCAGAATCGGCGGATCGGCAGCCAGCGCGCGCGCCAGCCCCACGCGCTGCCGCTGTCCGCCCGATAGTTGGTGCGGATGGCGCACGGCAAACGTGGCCGGTTCCAGGCCCACCGTATCGAGTAAGTCGTGGCTCCGTTGGAGTCGTTCGGCGCGCGGCCGTCCCTCCGCCTCAAGCACCAGGGCCACGTTCCGTTCCACGGTGAAATGCGGGAACAGGCCCGTCTCCTGAATCACGTAGCCCATGCCCCGCCGCAGCGCGATCAGGTCGGCGTGTCGTGCATCGCGGCCATTGATCATCACCTGCCCATCGGTCAGCTCGACCATGCGGTTTACGGTGCGCAGCAGGGTCGTCTTGCCCGAACCGCTTCGGCCCAGGATGGCGGTGACGCTACCTTCATCCAAAACCAGGGAAATGTGGTCGAGCAGCAGGCGTCCCTGCCGGGTCGTGAAGCTCACACTTCGAAACTCGATAGCAGCAGCCATGTCCGCCCTTCCGTGCCCCCAGTGTACGGGCGCGGGGTGATGGCCAGAAGCCCTTCGTTCCGATCGTTGGAGATTTGTCCTCAGAGCCCGCGCCCACTAGAATCAATGGATATTGCAGGTGCCGATGAGCGAACAGCAATCAGGGACACAAGTACAAACGCCGGTCAAGTCGCCTGCGTGGGATAGAATCGAGCGGGCGCGTCACCCCCAGCGGCCCTACCCCATGGACTTCATCGAGCGGATCTTTACAGATTTCAGCGAGATTCACGGGGATCGCGCCTATGGCGACGATGAGGCTATCGCTTGCGGCATGGCGCGGCTCAATGGTGAAGAAGTTCTGGTGATCGGCAACCGCAAAGGCGGCAGCACCAAGGAACGCGTCAAGCGCAACTTCGGTATGCCCAACCCCGAGGGTTACCGCAAGGCATTGCGCGTCATGCGCATCGCCGAGAAATACGCGCGGCCCATCATCAGTTTCATCGACCTGCCCGGCGCGTATCCCGGTCTCGGTGCAGAGGAACGCGGACAGGCCGAAGCCATCGCGCGAAACATCCTCGAGATGTCGAGGCTGCGTGTTCCCACTATCTCCGTGATTAGCGGTGAAGGCGGATCGGGGGGCGCCCTGGCCCTGGCCGTTAGCGACCGTGTGCTGATCCTCGAGAATGCGCTCTACTTTGTCATCACCCCGGAATCCTGCGCCGCCATCATGTGGCGTGATGCCAACCAGAAGCAGTTGGCTGCCGACGCCATGCGTATCTCCGCGCCGGAGGTGGCGAAACTGGGATGCGTGGATGAAATTATTTCCGAGCCTCCCGGCGGTGCGCACACCGACCACGAGGTCGGAGCCGGCCTCCTGGGAACGGCTCTTACCAGGCATCTCGCGGAGCTCAAGTCCATGTCCATCGATGAACTGGTTGCCGCCCGGCAGCGGAAGTTCCGAAACATTGCGCAGTTCTATACGGAAGGTTAGTACTTGACTCCTTGTTCGAAACCTTGCACGGCGAAGCAGCCAGGTTCTTCCCCCGCCTTCCGGCAAACGGCGGTGCCCCGCCGATGACCACGCCTGGCGTTCCCGACGGCCGATTCCGCGCCTACCTCCAGTTTATAGTCGGACTGTTCTACTACTTTCTGGCCCGTGCCCTCGCCCACCATGGAGCCGCCGGGCTCTCCAATGAGCAGTGGTCGCCGCTCGTCGAGCAGGCCATGCTGGTGTTTCTTCTCTTGCTGGGCTATGCCGGGCTGGGATTTTCCCTCAATCGGCAGATGTACCCGGTAACGGCCCAGGGCCTGCCGCGCCGGCCAGGATGGTCGCGCGAACTTGGCATAGGCCTTGCCGTCGGATGGGCCGTGGTGGTGCTGTGTGCCGCCATCCTGGCCGTGGGCGGCGGAATCGCGATCCGCTTTTCCGGCAATCTGCGGGCCTGGGGCTGGCTCCTGGTCGATGTGGCGTTCTTTGCCCTGGCGGCGCTGGCTGAGGAGATCGCCTTCCGAGGGTATGCATTTCAGCGCTTCTCCCGCGCCCTCGGATCGGCGGGCGCGGTCATCGGGTTTGCGGCGCTCTATGCCTTCCTCCAATCCCTGCAACCGGGCTCCAACCGCCTCAGCATGGCGGTGGCGTTGGCGTTTACGGTCGTCCTGTCCATCGCTTACTTGCGCACCCGGGCCCTGTGGATGAGCTGGGGCATCAATTTTGGCTGGAAGGCCACCCGGGCTCTGCTGTTTGGACTGGCCATAACCGGCGTGAACAGCCACTCCCCGGTTGTGCAGGGTGACCCCATGGGACCCTTCTGGCTCACCGGCGGCGGCTTTGGCCTCGACGGCAGCTGGCTGGCCCTTTTCGTCCTCGTGGCCGCGATTCCCATTGTCTATCGCCTTACCCGCGACCTCGATTTCACCCACAACGCCCCGCAGATCATGCCTGCGGGGATTCCGGTCGATCTCGACGCCGCCGCCCGCCGCCAGCACGAAGCCGCGATGGGCGCCGTGGCCGCAGTCGAACCCGCCGCTCCCTCGCTGGTCCAGATCGTCCCCGCCGGACAAGTCGTGCCTCCCCGCTCCGACTTGCCGCAAAACCTGCCACAAGATATCCCCCAACCGATTGCAGGCAACGATTCCGAGTAGCAACCACTCCCATTGTTCATGCGCTGGAAACCAGCTGGCTCTGAGTAAGGCCCGTTTCGAGTCAAATTTGACCTTTGCACTTGATTCAGACTAAGGTCTGCGCAATGCTGGTAACTGACATGGGAGGGTCCCATGAATAAGACGGTCGTCTGCTCCGAGATTTTTCCCCCGTTTCAGGTTCATCGCTCCCCGCCCGGGAGACCCTTGCTTCGAGTCCTGCTGTTATCGTCCGCACTGGCAGCCTTCCTGCCGCCCGGATCCTCCTCAGCGCAGGTCGTCACCATCGACCACAGCGGCAATGCCACCGACGGCAACCACGCGGCCACCGTCGACCGCCGCTTCGCGCAGATTGTGCCTACCAAGGTCGAACTCTCCAACTCGGAGCTGGATCCCAAGACCCGGCTGGAGGTTATCCGCATCATGCAGGCCGAGCAGGGCTTCGCCATGCGGCCGTTTCCGAAGGGACACAAGGGCCTGACCCTGGTCGCTAACGGAAAGCTTGAGCCGGCGGGTGAACCTTACCTGGACATGATCACCAAGGAAGGAACCTCGGCCAAACCCGGGGACCGCGTGGTCTTGACCGACGTCAAAATCGAAAAATCGAAGATCATCTTCAGTTTGAATGGCGGACCGGACCATAAGCACAGCTTTCTCCGTCACATCCAGATCGGGACAGGGCCGTCGATGAGCCCGGTGGTGCAGGGCGACGACGCCGATCCGGTCGGCGCCCGCCTGACCCTGGACTTCAAAGACCGCATTCCCGAACTGACCGGCAGCCAGGTCAAAGCGCTGCTGGCCCCCCTGATCTCGTTCGACGTCAAAACTCCCATCCAGGCGTTTACCGATACCCTTCCGCCACAGCTTAAGCAAGCTATCCTGAATCATCATGTGATGGTGGGCATGAGCACCGAGATGGTGATGTTTGCCAAGGGACAGCCCGATCACAAGACGCGTGAAATGGAAGGGCAGATGCCATTCGAGGAATGGATCTACGGCAAGCCGCCCAAAGACATTGAATTTGTTCGCATCAACGGCAATCGCGTCATCCGCGTGGAGATCGCCAAGGTCGGCGAGGCTCCGCAGATCTTCGACAAGGACGAAGTCGAAGGCATGATGCGGACCGACGGAACTCCCCTGGCTCCTTCGGCCACTACCCGCACGGTTGAAATGGGAGACACTGTGCGAGATCCCAACACCCAGGCTCCAGCCACGCCCCCCAGCCTTCGCAAGGATGGCGAGGCGTTGCCCCAGGACTCCCAGATGGGCGCTCCCAACGCCAACCGGCCCGTGCAGTTCCCCAAGCAGAAGCCTGACGACTACCCGGACGCGACGAACCTGCCCCGCGACCCCAAGCCGGCGGATGACTCCGATACACCCGCGAAACCGGATGCCGCGTCTCCCAGTGCGTCGAAACCGGCGCAGCCCTCCCCATCGCAGCAATCCCCGCCCAACTGAAGCTGATGTAAAATCGAGGGAGCGAGTCCCGCTCCCTCATGGGTTCCTGCAAAACGAGTTGAGCATACGACCGCGCCGTCGAAGCCGCGCGCATTCCATTCATTGGGGTGCCCCTGGTCTGGCTTTTGAGACCTGGGTTTAGCGTGTGAGCCTCAGACACTTCACGAAGGAGAATCATCCGACCCCATGGCCAAGATAGCCAAAACAGGTGACCGCCAGAAAGTAATGGACACGACGAAGTCGACCGACTGTCCCAAATGCAGCAAGCCGACGCGCATCGTCAAGCGCGTAAAGGACCGCGAGCGCGGTATCCCTGGCGGCGTCTACATCTCATGCTCTGCGTGCGACTTCTACGAAAAACTTTAAGTGCAAGTTGAAGAAGCAATGACCAAAAAGCCCGGCCGCAAACCGGGCTTTTCTTCCGTGAAGTGGCACAGGAGCAACCGGGCCGAGGGGGAACCATGACTCTGATCCGCGCCCGCCATGCGATTCGATTCCTTCTCGTGGCCCTGGCGTTCTTCGTGCCGGTCTGCCGGCACAGTTGTGCGCAGGCCGCCCTCCTGATGGACGAACCCTTCGGCTTTTTTGGCTTCCTGAACCCCACCGGACACGATGCTCTCTATTTTCAGCGCATCTGCGCCGAGACTCCCGTGAAGTTGCGCCGCTGCGCACCGGGCGAGACGGGCGCCGTGATCACCCGCTACCAGGGAATCGCCGGGTACGACTGGATCGCGATGCCCCTTCTCCCCTATCTCTATGCCGTTGAAACTGCTTCCGAGGTTCCCCCGCGCGCGGATCGGGAAGCTGTCACCGTCTTGCGCGACAAGTATCATGAAGCTCGTTTGCTGAGCATAGGGAAAGACGTGCCCCGGGGCGGCAACGTGAAAAGAGGGTGGAGTCAATTTGTGGGCGTGGCGTATGACCGGCGCATCTACGCTTTCCGATTTCCCACGACCGAAGAGCAGGACGACGCACTGATCGCTCGAATGAATGCCGGGGAAAACCGCACCCGCTTCAACCTGCTCGCAAGGAACTGCGCGGATTTTAACAGCGGCATTTTGAATTTCTATTTTCCGCGAACGTTCCATCGGACCATCCTTCCCGACGGAGGGATAACCACTCCCAGGCAGGTGACATACCAACTGCTGCGCTACGCCCGCAAGCACCCCGAAACGCAAGTCACGGCGTTCGATATTCCGCAGGTTCCCGGCAATCGCCACCACAGCCGATCGAATAAAAGCATTGCCCTGTCGCTCATCACCTCGGGCTATGTGGTTCCGTTTTACTTCATCAGTCCGTACCTCGCCGGGGCAGTGGTCGTCGATTATCTTGTATGGGGCCGCTATCCCCTCGGTCTCAAGCATCCGCCCGTTCTGACGCCGGGGGACATGGATCCTTTGACATCACCCGGCGCTTCCGCGCCTGGTTCACCCAGCGCAGGCACGCCGGTCGAGCCGCGGCTGTGAAGCCTTGCCTCTACACCCGCAGCGCCGCTTCCAGTACCTCCCGCGTCGGCTGCGCCATCGCAAGCCGGTTCCCATTCCGAGTCAGCGCCTCGCGCGTGCATGTTACAACTTCCGGATCGTTATAGACCTCGAGCGGCTTCTGGACCATCCCGTGAATTCTCCACAAGGCCCGAAAGGCGGTCGGATCGAACTGCGCGGCCGTTCGGACCTCGGCGTACGTAACCCGTTCTGACACACAAGGTACTCTTTCCGGCGCGGCCGCACCGAAGATGTTATAGCGCAGCATCGCCATCCGGCTGCCGTCGACCGTGGCCTGCTCTTCGTAGAAGGGCGCGATGTGCTCGCCCACAAATGCATTCATGGCAATTGATTGCGCCATCCAGTCCTCGCCGGACTCATGGAGGACGTCGCGCAGCCGCACCGCCTCCCATAGAGCCAGGCTCAGTCCGCGCCCCAGCGTCGGATTGGTCGTGCATACCGAATCACCGAGGGCATGAAGTCCGGTGGCCGCAGGAGTGCCTTCAACCACCAGCCGCCGCAAGGTATTGTGCAGGCCTCCCATCGCGAATACGTCAGATATCGGCTCGAGGGCATCCAGCCACGCCGCGAACGTTGGCACGGTCCGCAGCACCGCGGTGAACACCGCGGGACTCTTCGCCGTCCGGAACCGGTGATCCATGGCCAGCGGCGCCACCGCCATCTGCATTTTGCCGTTATCGGCGCCCCAGATTCCAGCGTTGAATTCATTCAGGCCCGCCACGATCCGTGTCGTCGGCAGCCCGGGTGCCGTTGCCCCTGGTCGAAAGCGGTAGTGGCGGCTGAAGTACGCAATGCCGCATTCAGCCCGCTGGACAGACGAAGGCCGCGCTCCGATCTCCTTCAGCCACGTGTCAATCGCCGTCCGGCATCCGGTCGCGTCCACAACGAGGTCGACCGCAATCTCCTCTTCCACAGTGCGCACACCGGTTACGCGAGGCGGATTGCCGGACCTCGCCAGCAGGCCCATCACCCGCGAACCGCTTCGCACCTTCACCCCGGGCTCCGCAGCGACCATCTTCCTCAGAACCCAGTCGATCGTCGACCGTCTTGACATCAGCAATGTAAATCGCTCGTCCCCGGGCCGGGGCGTCTTATCGGCCAATGACGGCGCCATTTGGGTCCATAACGGGGCCTCCGCGACTCCGGCGGCTAGCAGGTTCGCATACACGTCGGGAAGGTGTTCGATCAGAAGCTCGCGGCATCTCGCCATGATGATGTGGGGCTGCACAATCTGGGGCGCCCCGGTCCGGAACGCCCCCGACGCAGCGGCCGCCACGTCCGGCGCCGCTTCAAGGCTTTCCCGCTCGAGCAGCAGCACCTCGTGCCCGGCACGCGCCAAGATCAACGACGCGAACATCCCTCCTGCACTGCCACCCGCGATGACGATCTTCACTGTTTCACATGTCCCATGATGCTCGTTCCGGGTTGACAAATGGGCGCCCCATGTCTCGCTTCTGAGACATGGGAGATTCGCCATCCCGATCAGACCGCGGTTGCCATTTCGGCCACAATCGCCTGCGCCGCCGCTGCCGGATCTGCCGCCTGCGTGATGGGCCGGCCTACCACCAGGTAGCTTGCTCCGGCGCGCAGCGTTTCCGCGGGCGTCGCGATCCGTTTCTGGTCCCCGGCCGCAGCGCCTGCCGGCCGGATGCCCGGAACCACCAGGATCCCACCCGGACCGGTCAGCGCCCGCACACCGCCAACCTCCTGCGGTGAACAGACGAATCCGCGCATTCCTGCGCCTTGGCCCATCCGCGCCAGCAATTCAACCTGCTCCGCCGGGCTTCGTTCCAGGCCGATGGCCCGCGTCTGGCCGGCATCCATGCTGGTCAGCATGGTGACCGCCAGCAGTTCGGGAGGATTGGCGATCCCTTCCAGCGCCTCGCGCGCCGCCTCGAGCATGGCCGGACCGCCCGCCGCATGCACGGTCAACATCTTCGCGCCCAATCTCGCGGCCGATCGCACCGCCCCGGCAACGGTGTTGGGAATGTCATGAAACTTCAGGTCGAGAAAGATCGAGTGCCCCTGCCTCAGCAGCGGCTCGAGCACCGACGGCCCGGCAGTGACGAACAGTTCCAGGCCAACCTTGAACCAGGTGCACGTGCCGTCCAGGCGGTCGACGAGCCTGGCGGCGGAGGTTGCATCTGGCACATCGAGGGCAACGATCAATCGCTGACGAGCTATCTCCAGCGGATCGACATGCGGCCGGCGAGTGGTTGTGGACGAAAGCGACCCGGCGATAACCATGATTCGATCGTAGGACATTTTTGCCTCCGCCGCATCGCCGGACTTTTCGAAGTTCCTTCCTTGCTACCGTAGGACGCAGCCAGGAAGTCGAAGTGAGAAAATAGGGACGGATGAAACGGCTCGGCTGGAAAAGCAAGGTCTCGTTGAAAAGCAAGACTTTGTGCTGGAACACCTTGTCATGGATAGTGCTGCTGGGTGTCGCCCGCGGGGGATGGGCTTCTCCGGCGCACACCAACCCGCTGAATTTCGATCCGCTGGTCAAGCAAGCTTACGCCCGCTTCTACCTTCTCGACTTTCCCGGCGCGGTTGAACCGCTGGAACGCTTCCACGCCGAACATCCCGGCGATCCTCAGCCCACCGCCCTTCTGCTCGACGCGCTGCTGTTTCAGGAACTGTATCGGCTCGATCTTCTCGACACCACGTTCTACGCCAACGACGGATTTCTGAGTGGAAAGCACGCCACCCAGGAAGACACGAAAATGCGCGACCGGATCCTGGGCCTGGCCGACGAGGCCATTCGTGAAGCCGACTGGCGCATTGACAAGGACTCCAACGACATCGATGCTCTGTATGCCCGCGGCTGGGCGCGCGCCCTCAAGTGTACCTACCTCGCCATGGTGGAGCGGGGGTTCGGAGCCGGATTCCGCCTCGCCACCAAGGCTAAGGAAGATGAGACGCGCGTGCTCCAGCTGGATCCCGACTACGTCGATGCCAAGCTCATCACCGGGGTTTATGAGTATGTGGTCGGCGCGCTTCCGCTGCCATTCAAGTTCTTCATCGGATTCGCCGGCATCACCGGCTCCAAAAGCAAGGGCATGGAAATGCTGCGCGACGCGGCTGACCGCAGCGTCATGAACTCGGCTGAAGCGGGGACGGTGATGGCCCTCTTTCTGCGCCGCGAAGCCAAGTACAAGGAAGCCATCGGGGTCGTGAGCGCCCTCAATGCCAAGTACCCGCACAATTACCTGTTTCGCCTGGAAGAGGCCAACCTGCGCAAGGACGACGGCGAAGGAATGCACGCCGTCGATGCGTATCGAGAGATCGTGGTCGACGCTGCAAAGCCCGGCTACTTTGTATCTGCGCGATTGGAGCTTACGTATTTCGGCATGGGAGATGCGCTGCGCGGCCAGCGGCTTTATAAGGATGCCGGGGAGGCCTACGAGCAGGCAGCCTCCGCCTCCAACGTCGGACTCGAGCTCAAGATCCGATCCCTCGTGGCGGCCGGCCAGTGTCGCGACATGAACAACGAACGCCAGCTAGCCATCAAGGATTACCAGGACGCCATCGACGCCGGCCCCAATACCTCCCGCGCCGATACCGCACGAAAATATCTCAAAAGCCCGTATCATGGCAGTTAGAAAAATGGAGCCGCCTCGGCTACTACCTGCGGGCTGAACATCACACAGCTTCGGCCGGGTGCGGGCGTATAATCCCGCTGGATTGCAAGTGCCTCGGCCGGCCCAGGCCGGACTTCGGTACGGCTTCGCGACCAGGAAAGCGGTTATGCTCAAGTCTCTCATTACATCATTTCTCATGTTGATTATTGCTGCTCCCTCCCTCGCCAAATCAAGGGACGTCTATCCGGTTTCCTGCGACGATCTTTGGACAGCCGTGAAGGCCTCCCTGGCAAGCCCACGCGACTACGGGATCTTGTCGATGAACGAAGTCGAGCAGAAGGCGTCGTTCACTATCATCGGCAGCTTGACCGTGTATACCGACAAGGTCGCACTGACGGCCAAGGATGGCGGTTGCGCCATGAAGGCGACTTTTATCCAGGAAGGCCCGGACGATTCGGACTGGCGCCAATTCCATCATCGCCTTGAGCGGTCGCTGGCGAAGCTGCAGGCGGCGAAGCCCAAACCGGCGGTAACATCGGCAGGGCAGGAGTAATACAGCCGGTCGTGCCAAATTTGCTGTACCCCTAAAGCGAGCTAGTCAGAAGAGGCGGTGTCCTTACGTGTTCTGGAAGTGAGCGTCACCACAGCATCTGAAATCCGGCGTGTGCTAAACTGCGCCGCAGAAAGAATCGAGATGAGGCCCCAAAACCATCCCAATATCACCTGGGTGTCGATGGCCCGCGTTCTCCGGTGACTCTCGTGGCTGAGTTTGCGATGTCGACAGTGATCGAAATCCCGACACGTCGATGAGTCAATGCGACCATCGAAGCGCCGATCGATCACCCGAGTTGGACGGATTGCGCGGGATCGCCATTCTGCTGGTGCTGACCGACCATGTGCAGCACGCGATGATGCTGCGCTACTGGCGACCCTGGTGCCAATCCGGTCAGCACGGAGTGACTCTCTTTTTCGTTCTCAGTGGTTATCTCATCACTTCGAGACTTATCAAGGGTCCGATTGATCTGAAACGCTTCTACATACGCCGCTTCTTCCGCCTTATGCCAACGGCGTGGACTTACCTGGCGTTCTTGTTTTTGATTCATTTAGTCACACGCGCAACCGTTATGAGCTCTTCTGCAGCGCTTGCAAGCCTGTTCTGCTATCGCAACTTTCTTCTCTCCGCATCAGACGGGCTCACTGGCCATTTCTGGTCGCTGTCGCTTGAAGAACAGTTTTACTTGGTCTGGCCGCCGATTCTGTTTTTCGCCGGCGCTCAGCGCTCTCGATGGATTGCAGGTCTCGCAGCGATCGCCTGCGCTGGGTACCGATGGTTCGCCTGGTCACACTACAACTCGAATATCCTCAGCGGCCAGAGCCAAGTGCGCGCCGATGCGCCGCTCATCGGGTGCCTGCTGGCTCTGATGATGAGCGATCCGCGCATCTGCGCTGCGTTAGCCCGGACCGCAAAGTTCTTCGTGATTCCGGCAGCCGCAATCTTTCTAACCTGCATGGCGGAGTTTCATTGGCTGCCTCCGCTTGCAGAATGCATCGCAATTGCTTTCTTGACCGCTGCGGCCGTCGTCGCCCCTCGCTCGATCGCGGCAAGCCCTCTTTCATTCAAGCCACTGATGAAGCTCGGCGTGCTGTCATATTCAATCTACGTCTGGCACGAACTCTTCACCATCTTCCGGAGTCCTGTGATACTCCTGGTCGTGATGCCGCTTGTCGCGCTCGGAAGCTACTATTTCATCGAGCAGCCGTGTCGAAGAATAGGCGTTCGCCTCTCCATTCCGCGCGCCCGATGCAATGCCCTTTCTGTCGCAGTCTCCAGGCAGTAGTCCGATCAGCCACCTTTGCCATCCTGCAAATAGCGGCGGCCATCGCAAAAAGCCGAACGGAACCGTCGCCGCCCAGCCTTCGTATGTGTAGGATGAATTCGGAGGGTCGTCATGCCCGTCTTTTGTCATCGCTGTGGGTCCGGACTGCCCGCCAGCGCGCGCTTCTGCTCCAACTGCGGCACCGTTGTTACCGTGGCGCCGCCCAGCTCGGGCAGGCCTCTGGTTCGTCCCCACCTTGGCCGCGTCATCGCCGGGGTCTGCGCCGGTCTCGCGCAGGCGTATAGCTGGGATGTCGCGGTCGTTCGCATTGTCGCCGTGATCGGCCTCTGCTTCTCCGGAGGCATGGTCGGCGTTGCCTACCTGGCCTGCTGGATCGGTATCCCCGAAGAGCCCTTCAACATTCCCGGAACCTATCCTCCGAACGTATGAACGGCACCTACCAGTCCGACGGCGCCCAACTCAGCTATGGTGACGCCGGCGATGGCATGCCGGTCGTCTTTCTGCATCCCACGCCTCTCGATCACGATTACTGGCGTCCGCTGCTCGATAACCTCGCCCGATCGGCGGCGACCTCGCCGCCGATGCGCGCCATTGTTCTTGACCTGCGCGGGCATGGCGCTTCGGAACTGGGTGCGGCCCTGCCCGTGGGCGGATTTGCCCCGGTTCCCGATGCTCCGGTCCTGACGATGGCGCAGATGGCCGCCGACACTCTGGTTCTTCTCGACAAGCTCGAGGTGAGGGAAGCCGTGTTCGTCGGTTGCTCCATCGGAGGCTATGTGATGCTCGAGCTCTGGCGGCGGGCTCCTGAGCGGATGCGCGGATTAGCATTTGTCTGTTCCAAGCCGCAGGCCGACGCCGAGCCGGCCCTGGTCAAACGTGCCGCCAACATCGCGCTCGCCCGCCAATCCGGCGTTGCAAAAATCTTTGACGGCATGGTTCAGTTGCTGCTGGGCGAAACCACTCGCCGCAAGCGGCCCGAGACCGTCTCGGAGTGCCGCTCCCGCATGACTATAACCACCGAAGCCTTCATCGCGGTGCAGGCTGGGCTCGCGGCGCGGCCTGATTCCATCGCCACCGTGACCTCGATCGACAAGCCGGTGCTCGCCATCGCCGGTGAGGAAGACACCGCGGTGAATCCGGCTGACATGGAAGCCTTTGGCGCCGCCCCGGGGGGATGCGATTTTCACTTGCTCCCCGATGCCGGCCATTTCGCCGCGTATGAGCAACCCGGGAAGGTCGCGGCGCTGCTTTCGCAATGGTTGCGTAACCGGCAGCCATAGGCCATCCTTGAATCGACATTCCCCAATGGCCGTCCAAGGCCATTGCCATACTCTGCCCATGATTCAAAAGCCCGATTTCCCCATCCTGTTCATGACAAGGGGGACTCTCTGACCGAGCCGGTTCACGATATCGCCCGGATTTTCATCGAAGTTGGCGCCGCGACCATCGGGCTTGCCGTGCTGGCGCGCATCGCAAGCCGCTTGAGCTTTTCCTCCATTCCCCTTTATCTGCTCGCCGGACTGGCGTTCGGTAAAGGCGGCATCTCGCCCCTCAACCTCTCCAGGGAGTTCATCGAGATCGGAGCCGAGATCGGCGTCCTGCTCCTGCTCTTCATGCTGGGGATGGAATACTCCGGCGACCAGCTGAAACAAAATCTGCGCAGCGGGTTGGGGGGTGGGGCCATCGACTTTCTCCTCAACTTTCCGCCCGGCTTTTTGGCCGGACTTCTGATGGGATGGAAGCCGCTGCCCTCATTTCTGCTGGGCGGCGTCACCTATATCTCTTCCTCCGGCATCATCGCCAAGGTTCTCTCGGAGCTCAACCGGGTCGGTTGCCCCGAGACATCGACTGTGCTCTCCATCCTGGTGATCGAAGACCTGGTGATGGCCATCTATCTGCCCCTGGCTGCGGTGCTCATTGCGGGCGGGGACCTGGAGAGAATTTTGATCTCGGTTGCTATCGCCGTCGCCGCAGTCCTGGTGGTGCTGTTCGCGGCCATCCGCTTCGGCGAGTGGTTCAGCCGCGTCCTCGCGCACCCGTCGGACGAGATCATCCTGCTCACGACATTCGGCTCCGTTCTGCTCGTGGCCGGCCTCGCTCAGAAGGTCCAGGTCTCCGCCGCCATTGGTGCGTTCCTGGTAGGGATTGCGGTCTCCGGGCCCATCGCCGAGCAGTCGCATCGCTTGCTTGCCCCACTGCGCGACCTTTCGGCCGCCGTCTTCTTTTTCTTTTTCGGACTCGAGATTGATCCGCGCAGCCTGCCGCCGGTGCTGATCGTCGCCCTGGTTCTGGCTGCGGTTACCGCCCTGGCCAAGATTCTCACCGGGTACCTGTCGACCCGGGGCGCCGGCCTCGCACACCGGCCGCGGTTGCGCGCCGGGTTCATGCTGGTGGCCCACGGCGAGTTCTCGATCGTGATCGCCGGGCTTGGCGTCACGCTTGAGCCGCGTCTCGGGCCGCTCTCCGCCGCGTATGTCCTCATCATGGCCATTCTCGGACCGATCGCGGCGCGGCTAATCCGCTAACGTCTTCACGGCGTCGAGACGCGGGCCGATGCTTTACGATCAGAAAAGTCTTCGTTGAATGGAAGCGCATCTTGACTTCAGATCCCACGCAATTGTCGCGTCCTTTTGTTTATCCCCAGACGGGCGCCGCGCTCTCCTGCGGCAAGGTTTCGATCGAGAATCTGGCCCGTCAATTCGGCACGCCGCTCTATGTCTATTCCGCCGACCAGATCGTCGAGCGCCTGCGCATGTTTCAGGAAGCCCTCGCCGGCCACGATCACCTGGTCTGCTACGCGGTCAAGGCAAACTCCGCGCTCGCAATCCTCAAGCTCCTGGCGGACCGGGGCGCGGGCTTCGATATCGTGTCGGGTGGCGAACTGGAGCGCGTGCTGGCCGCCGCGCCCGAGGCTGTCGATCGCGTTGTATTTTCCGGAGTGGGGAAGACCGCTGCGGAAATCGATAGCGCGCTGGTTGCGGGAATCCTCGAATTCAACGTGGAAAGCGAGGCGGAACTCGAACTGCTGGCCGCGCGCGCCAAAAAGCTGAAGCGCAAAACACGCTTTGCGCTGCGAGTCAATCCGGATGTGTTTGCCGAGACCCACCCCTACATTTCCACCGGTCTGCGCGAGCACAAGTTTGGCATCGATATCAGGCGCGCGCTCGGCATCTATCGCAGTATGGCAGGAAATCGCTCGCTGGAACCGCATGGTGTGAGCGTTCACATTGGATCGCAGATCCGCTCGGCCGATCCGTTTGGCGCGGCACTCGAGCGGCTTAACAAGCTGGTCCGCCAACTGAGCCGCGAAGGCATCGAGTTGAAGGCCGTTGATGCCGGCGGGGGGCTGGGCATCGATTACCACGGCGGCAAATTCGACGCCGCCGCGCACGTCTGTGCCTATGCAGCGGCTGTGGGTGCGGCGCTCGAAGGCTTTCACGGGCGGCTGCTGATCGAGCCTGGCCGTTTTCTGGTCGCACAGGCCGGAGCGCTGGTGGCACGCGTGCTTCAAGTCAAGCGGAATGGTCGCAAGACCTTCGTCATTACCGATGCCGCCATGAACGACCTCATTCGCCCCGCGCTGTACCAGGCGTATCACGAGATCGTGCCCGTCCGGCGCCGCGCGGGCCGCGCCCGGACGGTCGACGTAGTGGGGCCGGTTTGCGAAACTGGCGACTTCTTCGCCCGCGACCGCAAGCTTGCGCCGGTCGAGCCCGGCGACCTGGTGGCGCTGCTCGATGCCGGCGCTTACGGCATGGCCCAGAGTTCCAACTACAATACCCGCCCCCGTGCCGCCGAGGTGCTAGTGGAAGGGACAAAGGCGCGCATGATCCGTCGCCGCGAAACGGTGGCCGATCTGCTCGCAACGGAGATGCTCTAGCAAGAAAAGACCTGCGCATTGGGTGCACTGGGTGCCCCATCCTAGCTTTGCTAGGGTGGGGTTCGATTCATAGCGGTGGATTACCCGGCGTTCGACTAACCAAAGTTCCGCCCCTGAAACTCCTCTCGCCCGCAGCCCGTCCTGATAACGTATCTCCGGAGGAATTACTGATGCTGAGAGTTCAGGGAATTTGCGCCCTGGCAGCGGGACTTGTGTTCGGCCTTGCACACTTCGCTCAAGCCGACCCGTTGACCGTTAAGACTGAACAGGGCAAAGTCCACGGCAAGACCATCAATGACGGCAAAGTGAAAGCGTTTCTCGGCTTGCCCTATGCGGCTCCGCCGGTGGGCGACCTGCGCTGGAAGGCGCCGCAGGCCGCGGCCAAATGGAAGGACGAACGGGACGCCACCAAGTACGGCGCGCACTGCGCCCAGGGCCGCGTCTTCGACGACATGGTGTTCCAGGACACCGGCTCCAGCGAGGATTGCCTTTTCCTGAACGTCTACGCGCCCGCCGACGCGACCGACAAAAGCAAGCTCGCAGTCATGTTCTGGATTCACGGCGGCGGCTTCTCCGGAGGCGGCAGCAATGAACCGCGCCACAACGGCGACTTCCTGCCGTTGAAAGGTGTGGTCCTGGTCACCATCAACTATCGCCTCGGCGTATTCGGGTTTCTTGCCACCTCCGACCTCGCCAAGGAAGCCAACGGCGCAGCAGGGAACTACGGCCTGATGGACATGATCTCCGCCCTGCAATGGGTCAAGAGCAACATCAAGGGCTTTGGCGGCGACGCGGGCAATGTCACCATTTTCGGCGAAAGCGCGGGCTCGTTCGCGGTAAGCACGCTCATGGCTTCGCCAATGGCGAAGGGTCTGTTCCACAAGGCAATCGGCGAGAGCGGCGGCGCCATCGGCCGCGGTGCTCTCAACTATGACTCACTCGCCGAGCGCGAGACCAAGGACGCCGAGTGGGTGGCATCCACCAGCGCCACTTCGCTGGCGCAATTACGCGCGATGTCGACCCAGGCCATTCTGGACGCCGTGAAAAGCAAGCAGGGCGCGAATTTCCCACCCGATGTCGATGGAAAGGTGCTGGTCGAACCCGTGGATGATACCTACGCGGCCGGCAAACAGGCTCATGTTCCGCTGCTGGCGGGCTGGAACGCCGATGAAGGAAACTTCTTCGCCATGCGCGGCATGACCGCCGATCAGTGGAAAGATACGGCGACCAAGATGTTCAAGGATCGCGCCGACGAGTTCCTCAAACTCTATCCCGGCGCCGACGATGCCCAGGCTTTGCGCTCCGCCATCGATTTCGGCAGCGACCAGTTCATTGCACTTGGCACCTGGCGCTGGCTTGAAGCCCACCGCAAGACCGGAGAATCGCCCGTCTATCGCTATCATTTCGAACTCGCGGCGACGCCCAGCAAATATCATCCCGGCACCTTCGCGTTTCACTCCGACGACATCGAGTATGTCTTCGGCACCCTCGACACGCGCCCGGGATGGAACGTTCGCCCCGAGGATCGCAAACTGAGCGACCAGATGATGACCTACTGGAGCAACTTCGCCAAGACCGGCGATCCCAACGGAGCCGGAATGCCGGCGTGGCCCAAGTACAACGGCGACAGCTATCCGCTGATCCACCTCAATGTTGAGATCACGTCCGGCCCCGACCTGCTGCGCCCGCGCTACGAGTTCCTGGAGCAGGGAATGCCGCCGCTGCATTTCTGATGGCATTCGTTGTTGCGAGCAATCCGGGGCCGCCTGTAGAGGCCCCGGTGCTTTTGGGGCCACGTGGCTAGACTGTTCGCAATCGATCTTGCGAAATCGTATTCGCATCGATGAGGCCGGAGAATACACTTGTCGTCGAGGCATGCTTTCGCGTGAGAACCTCACCAATTTCCGCAGGCGGCGCTCCGGACGGAATCACTCTGCCGCGTTGGGTCGTAATCGTTCTCGCGTTGATCGTCTGTCTCATCGTGATTCCTCTTGCCCACGGAGGAGTTCCATGGTTCATCTCTACACGGATGCATCGTTGGGGATGGACCGGGGACGGACCTGGATTCTGGAATTGGCTGGGGCTGATACCAGTGGGCGCCGGGACCATTCTTCTTCTATGGCTCTTGCTCCTGGGCATCGCGCAGGCTCCGAGGCGCGTCAAGCTTGGCGTGACTTCTTCCGTCCTGTTGACGAGCGGCCCGTACCGGTTTACGCGAAATCCCATGTATGTCGGTGAACTGGCACTATGGCTGGGCTGGACGCTCTTTTTCGGAAGCATCGGCGTGTTGATCGGTTTTGGCGTGTTGCTCGCAACGGTGTATTTCGTCCTCGTGCCGCTGGAGGAACGTGGCCTGGAATCGGCATTTGGTGATGTCTATCTCCACTACAAAGACAGAGTTCCTCGTTGGTTCACAAAATGAAAACATTGCCCCGCTTTTGTTAACTCAGTCTCGAAATTCGCTTCGAAATTCTGCTTGACGCTGTGCGGTGAAGCAGGGCTACGATTGAGCGTCACCTGCGCGGGTGGGCTTTCCTCTAGGTCTTTGACCGCATGGTTTTGTACCAATTATGGGTGCCCAGGTTGGCGCGTCTTTGTTTTTGCGCCTAACCTGGGATACTGCGGAGTTTGGAGAGATACAGATTTATGCGGTCATAGACCTCGCAGACAACAAATCCCGGCTGAAAGAAGGACTGCGTCCGATGGCCCTTGATATTGTCGCCTGGCATGACCGCACCGCTGCGGATCATCTAACCCAATACAACAATGCACGCATCGCCGGATACAGCACCGTCTCGCTCTGCATCTATGGAGACTCGGGCGATCCGCGCTTTGCCGCCGCGATGGTGAGACGTCCCGGGCAAACCGCCGAGCAACCGTTCTTCGCTCTGAATGGATCCGGCCTGCAGACTGAGTTCAACAACATGGCCGCGGCCGGATGGGGGCCGCTCGTGATCACGGGGACGGGTTCAACGAATAATCCGCTCTTCGCCGCGATCTTTATCCCCGTCCCGGAGATTCCGTTTACGCGGTTCGGGCTCACCATGGCGGACCTGGTTTCGCTGAACGCGTCGAACATGAATGCGAATTTGATTCTGCGCTGGGCGGACGCCTATGGCGATCCCGGCAATCTGCGCTACAACGCGATCTGGGTCAGGAACCCCGATAACCGCGTGTGGAATTGCGACAGCGTGGACGATAACTATGCGACCACGCAGGAGCGGTTCAACGCACTGGTGACGGGAGGAGGGCGGCCGGTTGTCATTGCGGCCACTCCCGATGTTGCCGAACTGGTGGCCTACGACGATAGCCAGATGCCGTTCTGGCAGCAGTGGGTCGGCATGACCAGCGCCGACTACCAGGCAAAGTTCAATACGCTTTACCCGCAGGGGCTGCGGCCGATCCGTGTGAGCGCCAAGGGCACGGGGAATAATGCGCGGTTCAGCGTGATTTTCTCTCAACAGGAAGATGCGGGGCCGAGGAGCTTCAGGACCAGCGGCCCGGGCGCGGCGGTGCCGGGGATCGATGCCGCGATGGAAGCCGTGATGAGCGCCAACATGATCCGCGGCGCATCGGTGGCGGTCGTGGCCGGAACGCGGCTCGTATATGTACGCGGATACACCTTTGCCGAGCCGGCGTATGCGGATGTGCAGCCCACGACATTTTTCCGCCAGGCGAGCGTTTCCAAGATGTTTACCGCCGGGGCGCTGTACCAACTGATCGATGACGGCGCCATGCTTCCGGGGACAAATACGCTGCTCACACTGGATACATTGCTGAAGGATGCCCTGCCCAATATTGCCAACGGAACTCCAGACCCGAACTGGAACAGCATCACGGTCCGCAACCTGCTGGAGATGACCAGCGGAGTTACGTATTCGATTATTGGAACCGATCCCGGCGTATCGTCTACGCTTCCCATTACCGCGCTGCAGATGGCGGAATTTCTGTATCGTCAGGGGCTGTCAAATACTCCGGGCGACACCACGCAGGCCAGCTACAGCAATGCCGGATTCATGTTGCTTGGGCTCATCGTTGCCCGCATGCGGGGAGCGGCGGACTATCTTAGCGGGCTGTCGACTTTTCTCAACCGGCTGAGCATCACGCGCGTGCGCTCCGCGGTATCCATGGCTACCGCGCAGCCCGGGGACGAAGCGCGGTATCATCCGCGCCCCCTGCTGACCTGGCCGTCGGTCATGGTCACGGGGCAGCCCATGTGCACCATGGGATATGGCGACTACAACATCGAGAACCTCGGCGGCGGCGGCGGGCTGTCCGCGGCTGCAACCGATGTTGCGCGAGTCGCTGCCGCGCTAAGCGCAACGTTCAAGAATCCCATGATGAGCAATGGGATGATCCAGACCTGGCTGCAGAATGCGCAAAATGCAACCGCCACGTTGACGGGACCGTTTCACTGGGGCTTTCACGGATTCGACAGCGTGCACGTGAACGCCAGCACGAAGCTGTTCTTCGGAGAGAAAGGCGGAAGTCTTTCGACCAGTCAAAACGGGGTGCATTTTGAAATCGACGGCATCTCGACCGTGATCTGCTGGAATGGCGCCACCCCGGTAGGCCCGGTGTGGTTCGACCAGGATGGCATGTACCAGGATCTGATCACCGCGGCCCGGGCCCAGAACTGGGGAACGACGGACCTGTTCCCGACTTTTGGCATGCCTGCCTTTCCCGTAAGGAGGCGCGTCCCCATTCCGATTCACAATCCGTTTCCGCTGGCGAGTCGTGAAATTCCTACTCACATGCTTGCGCAGACGGGGCCAAGGAAGCAGGTCTAATCTGGATTGCCGCCCGTCGCGCACAGAAAAGGGCCGCCATTTCGGCGGCCCTTCTTGAAAATTCCTGATCCGGTCGATCCGCTACTGGTTCACGCCCGCTGCCGCCGCAAACCCGGCCGCCTGTGTCGGCGGGATGCTGCTGGTCGGAGCCGGTGCAGCGAACGAAGAATCCTTGGCATTGATGGCGGTGGAGTAATCCGGGCCCAGCCCCAGCTTTTTCAGCGCCCGCGAGTCGGGCGTCAGCTTCGTTTGCCAACCCTGGTCGCTCTGATATTTCTGCATCGCGGCCTGGGTCGTCGAGTCCCAGTTCCCACTGGCCGCGCCGGTCAGATAGTGCTCGCGAATAAGTGCATCCTGAATTTCCGTTGCGCGGGTGGAGTCAATCGTCTGCTGTCCATGCAGTTTGTGGGACTTGGACTTAGGCTTATGGGACGAGTGCCCGTGGCTGCTCGTTGTCTTGTGGGTGGTGGTTGATGTCGTGGCCAATGCGGGTACGGCGGCCAGCGCCGCCGAAAACAATATAGCTAATCCAGCTTTAAATGAAAGCACGCCGATTGTCCCTCCATAATTCCATCAATTGTAGGGATCGTTCCTGAAGTGTACCTGAAACCCAGGAGCCGTACCAAGCAAAAACAGCCGGGTCTTGCGTGCTGTTACCCGGATTGGGGAAAGTTCCAGACGCGAAGGGCAGCGTCTGGAACCGAAATCAGTTTACTGCAAAGTACCGCCGATGTAGTTGATTCCGTCGTTAGGACGGCGCGGATCGAGAATCTCGAACACCACGTCGTCGCCGGTTTTGAGCTTCCCGACTACCGCGTCGAACTGCTCCTTGGTGCTTGTAGCCTGTTTGTTGATGCGGATGATGACCAGGCCCGGTTCCAGCCCTTGCAGGTCCGCAAACGAACCGGACCGCACCGATTGGATGACGACGCCCTGGTTGTGCAGCTTGGCCGCTGTTTGCGGCGAAACTTCATGGACCACGATGCCCAGCTTGGCTTCGCCCGGCTGCACGGTATTCTCCGGCTGGCCGCTGGATATCTGCTGGCCGAGATCGGCAAAGACCTTGTCGCGATCGCCGATCGTGACCGTCGCGTCTTCCGGCTTGCCATCGCGCATGAAACCAAGGCGGATGCTCGATCCGGGCCTGCGGCTGGCAATTTCGTTGACCAGGTCGTCGCCGTCCTTGATGGAGCGCCCATCGATGGTCGTGATGATGTCGCCCGGCTTCAGGCCCGCCTTGTCCGCCGGCCCGCTGGGTTGCACCTGCTGCACCAGCACTCCGTTCTTGAACCCATAAACGCGGTTGAC
This sequence comes from uncultured Acidobacteriota bacterium, assembly GCA_963798315.1. Taxonomy (GTDB): domain Bacteria; phylum Acidobacteriota; class Terriglobia; order Terriglobales; family Acidobacteriaceae; genus Telmatobacter. The sequence goes on from CAWCTA010000011.1 coordinate 625,541, forward strand.
CGCCCCGGAAAGTCCCTGCCGGAACTGGATGCCGATCGAGCCGCGCACTACCTTGTGACCCGGGCTGATCAGGTCGTTGTAAATATCGGCGACGGTGTTCGACGGCATCGCAAAACCGATGCCCTGGTACCCGGCCGATTGCGTGAAGATGGCCGTATTCACGCCGATCACCTCGCCATTCATGTTCAGCAACGGGCCGCCGGAGTTGCCGGGATTGATCGCCGCATCAGTCTGAATGAAGTGCTGGAACTGCCCCGCCACGCCCGGCTCAATGGTGCGGTTTTTCGCGGAGATGATGCCTGCCGTCACCGTCTGCGACAGCGTAAACGGGCTGCCGATGGCTTCTACCCAGTCGCCCACGCTGGCCGAGTCGGAGTTGCCCAGCTTCACAGTCGGCAGCGCCGTGTTGGTGTCGATCTTGATCACGGCCAGGTCGGTGGCCTTGTCGGTACCGATCACCCGCGCCGGGCGGCCCAGGTCCTGAGTATCAGGATCGGTCGAAAGCTTGACATAGATCTTGTCCGCCTTATCGACCACGTGGTTGTTGGTGATGATGTAGCCCTTGGGATCGACGATGAAGCCCGAGCCAAGCGACTCGCGCACCCCGCCCCCATCGTCGCCATCTCCCTGGTCAGGTCCCTGGCCCCCGAAGAAGCGGTTGAAGAAATCCTGGAAATTCCCCTGGCCCTGGTCGTCGCCGCCGCCCTGGTCCTCGTCATCCCCGCCGGGAGGATTATGAGGATTGGGTTGGACGCGGCTGTGAGGGTTGGGATGGGGGCTCTTGTTCGACGACTGCTTCGGCAGCGTCTGCGTATTGATGTTCACCACCGCCGGGCCCACCGCTTTGGCAATCTTCACAAACTCGTTGGGGGGCACAGGTGAATTGACTACTTTGAGAGGCGTGGCATCGGCGCTGTCGTTCTGTTTTTCCTGGCCGCGAACTCCGTGCGCGATGAACGAACCGGCCACAATGCCGGCCGAGAGCGTAGCAAGAAGAATGAACATCGAAGCGAGACGGCGCGTGCGTAGCCGTTCGAAAAGCAATTTCATGTTTTTGTAGACCTCGTCAGATGTCCAGCCTCGCGGCTGGAAGGTTCTGTGTCCCAATCTTCAGTGTATAGCCAGTCGAATAATCCCGTGTGCTTCAACCGCTCTCGTGTACTGAATCTGGAGTTCGCGTCAAAATAGAGCGGTCATCCTGAGCGCAGTTTGGCGCGTCTTTTGCGCCAAACGAAATCGAAGGATCTGCGGTTCAGGCGCTTCTTCCCCTTCCGTTATAGACGTAGATGCGGGGAAAGAGTTCCACGGACGCATGGTACGATCCGGCATGGATCTCGTGCGTAAGACCCTGCGATTGCTTGCCTTTGCGCTCTTGGTATCTCCGCTGGTGCCGGCCCCCGGCCTCAAGGCCCAGAATGCGGCGCCGCCCAGCCCGTCTGACCGCATCAAAGCCATGATCTCCGGCGGCAAGTCCGCCTGGACCCCCGACCAGCTCGCCACGATGAACCGCCTGCGCGATGCCGCCATGAGCGATCCCTATGCGTTGAATGAGCTGCGCCACCTGACCGACAACATCGGCCCGCGTCTGAGTGGTTCTCCCCAGGCCCAGGCGGCGGTGGAATACGTGGCCGCGGAAATGCGCGCCCTGGGGGCCGAGGTGACCCTCGAAAAAGCCACCGTGCCCCACTGGGTCCGCGGAGTCGAGACGGCGGAATTGTTGGCGTGGCCCGGCCAGGCGCCCGGAACCAGGCAAAAGATTGTATTGACCGCCCTCGGAGGCAGCGTCGCCACACCGCCCGAAGGACTCACTGCGCCCGTGATTGTCGTCGACAACTGGCGCCAGCTTCGCTCCCTGCCTGAGGGCGCGGCCAAGGGCAAAATCCTGCTCTTCAATCACAAGTTCGATAAAGAATTGGCCGCCCAGGGCGGAGGCCTGTTCGCCTACGGCGGCGGTGTGATCTATCGCGCGGCCGGGCCGCCTGCCGCAGCCGCAGCCGGTGCGGTCGCAGTGCTGGTGCGCTCAGTAGGCGGCGCCGACTACCGCCTGCCCCACACCGGCCAGACCGACTACGCCCCCAACGTGCCCAAAATCCCCGCCGCCGCCGTCACCGCCGAAGATGCCGACCTGCTCAAGGACCTGGCCGGCCAGGGCCCCGTCACGCTCCACCTCACGCTGACTCCGCAGACCCTTCCCGACGTGCAAAGCTACAACGTCATCGCCGACTGGAAGGGAACCGAGCACCCCGAGCAGTTGGTCATCGTTTCCGGCCATCTTGATTCGTGGGACCTGGGCACCGGCGCGATCGACGACGGGGCGGGCGTGGTTGTGTCGATGCAGGCCATTCACCTGCTCCACGATCTCGGCATCCATCCTCGCCGCACCGTGCGCATGATCGCCTGGATGAGCGAAGAAGAAGGCTCCGAAGGCGCTGCGGCCTATATGGCCGACCACAAGGACAACTTTGCAAATCACATCGGGGCCATCGAAAGCGATCTGGGCGCGGACCACCCCACCGGCATCTATTTCGCCGGCAAGCCCGCCCTGGGTCCATGGCTTCGTCCCGTGGGCGAGGTGCTTGACGCCATCGGCGCCGAAACCCTGATCTCCGCGCCCGAAACCGGCGAAGACATCGCCGGCCTGACGCAGAAGGGAGTCCCCAGTTTTGCGCCCGTCCAGGACAACCGCTTCTACTTCAACTACCACCACACCGCCGCCGACACGTTCGACAAGGTGGATCCGAAACACCTCAGTGAAAATGCGGCGGTGATGGCCGTCCTGGCCTATGCGCTGGCGGACTCACCCGAGCCCGCGCCGCGCTGAAATTCAGTGCCCGAGCCGGCATATCTCACCATGCTTTTTAGTATGCCGATAAAAAACGCTGTCATCCTGAGCGAAGTCCGCTGCGCCGGACGCAGTCGAAGGACCTGCATTTCTATCTCTTCGACGTCCTCAACGAATTTGCGCGACACGATACTAGAGCTTTTTCTGCAGGTCGCGAATAGTTCTTTCTGTCCTCGATTGATCGCCGTGGCGCACACCTCCTCCGAGATCGAGGTACTTCTGGTAGTCGGCGATCGCGGCTTTTCCAGATCCCGAAGCCCTTTTCTGATGCACAAAGGCCCTATTGAAGTACGCATCGGCGAATTCCGGGTTGAGCCGGATTGCCTCGTCATAATCGCGCATGGCCCCGTCGAGATCACCTTTGGTGTAGCGCCCGAGACCCCGGTTGTAGAATGCATCGGCGTCATAAGGCTGGAGCCGGATCGCTTCGTTAAAGTCCCGCAGCGCGCCGTCAAGGTCGCCTTTAGTTTTGCGCGCAAGGCCCCTATTCACCAATGCATGGGCGAAGTCAGGCTTGAGAAGGATAGCCTTACTGTAATCCTTTAGCGCCCCATCATTGTCGCCTTTGTCGTCACGTGCAAGGCCGCGGTTGTAGTAGGCGTCGGCGTAGTCCGGCTGGAACTGGATCGCTTGGTCATAGTCTCGGAGCGCCCCGTCAAGGTCACCTTTGTCGCGACGTGCGACACCCCGATTGAAGAGGGCTGTGGCGTCGCCCGGCATAAGCAGGATCGCCTCGCCGTAGGAACGCAACTTCTCCTCGGTGTCGGTGGCTGCAAACCCTCGCTCGAACCATTGTTGGGCAGTCAATTCGGTCCTTTTGACCTGCGGAGCCGCGGTTGCCGCAGCCTTCTGTTTCGCGGCCGCTCGTCGCGCACCGACCGAGGGCTCGCGAATTACCGCGTTCAATGGCACATTCAGGTATCGGCTTCGAAGTCGTTCCATCCCTTCGTCGAAGTAGTCCTGCAGGATGCGGAGCCCGTTGTACTTCTTGAGTCTGCTGAGACTGCCTATAAGGTGACGAGCGATGACCGGCGAACCGAAGTCGAATCCTTCCAGCATGAGAGGCACTATATTACGCCGACTCGCCAGCGCCGTCTCGATCTCCCGCCTCAGCCAGTCTCCCGGATCGTGACAGCGCTCCAGGGCAGAAGGCGTGAGCAGGACAATGAAGTGTGCCCGCGCTGTGATGTTTTCAAGAATCACATGCTCGAAATCGCCGCTGGCAATCCCTTTGTAATCGAAAAACACGTCATAGCCGCACTGCGTGAGATTTTGAAAAATGGCGAGTGCCCACGGGATATTGGTGCGGCGATAGCTGAGGAAGACGGTTTTCTCGATGCGACCCATACTCAGACTGATGGCCTCAAATAAACAGAATTGAACCATACCAGAAATCCGGCCCATTCCCGTCTTAACTCGAGCTGTGGCGGGAATGTATCTGCACTAGGTTGCGGCAGGTCCCAGAGTTCTTGCCGAGCCCAGCTGGTCTTTCCGTCGGACGATCATCCGGGACGGCCTGATTTGCAGGGGATTAGGCCACGAAATGCGAGAATCTAAACATTGCCCGTTTTTCAAGGAGTGAGATCGTTATGTGTCCTCATGCCCTGCGCCCCACTGCCGGACTTGCGCCCGGTCCAAAATGTCCGATATTCGCCCGATTTATACCCCGAAGAGGGGCACCCCCACCCACCCCCTATGTAGATTTGCTTTTGTTTCGCTTTTCTCCATTTTTGGCCCTGATCTAAAGGCTTTATGTCGCCTGAAACAGCAAGTTTTGTTACATTAGCCCTGATTTGGCGTTCTTCTATCATTAGTCTGCGCTGGAGACGATGTGGGCCCATCATCCTGCGCCAGAGCTCCTTTTTGCCACTTTTTCGTTTTGAAAGGCACAGCGTTAGCCGTGCCGTAAAGACAACAGAATGAACGGGCCTTATCCTCTGCGGGCTGTTCTTCTTCGCGATTTGCTGTTCATAACCTATTTTTTCGCAGCCTCGACAGAGACCTGCTGCTTCTTCGGCAGCAGCGAATCCAGCAGCAGCAGGCAGGCGCCTGACACGATGGCGCTGTCGGCGACATTGAAGTCCGGCCAGTGATAGCTGAAGATGTGGACCTCGATGAAGTCCACCACCGATCCGTACGCGATGCGGTCGTGCACATTGCCTGCCGCCCCACCCAGGATCAATGCCAGGGCCACAGTCGCAAGCGTGATGCGCGACCCCATGCGAATGAGCGCGATGAGAACCGCTACAGCCGCGAGGCATGTAAAGACAATCAGGGCCCAGCGGACCGTATGCGGCGAAGCCGTATCGGCAAACAGCGAGAACGCCGCTCCCTCGTTCAGCCAGTGGGTCAGGCGCAGCACACGCGGGATGACCGGGATGGCGTCCCCGATGCCGATATGGCTCGCGATCCATATTTTCGTTGCGCGGTCTGCAGCCAGGATGACTGCCGAAATCAGCAGCAGCCACGGCAGCCGCCGCGGCGGAGGAAAGCTCATGACGCCGCCTCGAACGGTTCCGGCGGTGCAATCTTCATCTCCCGCAGGGCCGACTGGCAGCGCGTGCAGACGTTTTTCCAGATGCCGTAGTCTGACACCACCGGCATGAAGTTCCAGCACCGCGCGCATTTCGAGCCTGCCGCCGGAACGGCCGTGACTTCCAGTACAAGATCTGCTTCTCGGCTTTCGGTGACCCGAACCGCCGACACGTTCAGGAACTCCTTGAGGCCGCCGGCGTTGCGCCTGAGCAACGCAAGGAGATCACCCGACGCAGCAATCTCCAGATCCGCTTCGAGACCCTTGCCGATCCGCTTACCCTGGCGCGCGTCTTCGAGGACGCGAAGCGCTTCATCCCGCACCGCAAACAGATGCTTCCATTCAGCGAGAAGGTTCGCCGGCTCCTCGGCGTACACCTCGTCCGGTTTTGGAAACAGCGCCAGGTGCACACTGATGGCGCGTCCCTCGACCTGGGGCAGGTATTCCCACACTTCGTCGGCCGTAAAGCTGAGGATGGGCGCCAACAGCCGCACCAGGACTTCAGTGATCTTCCACAGCACCGTCTGCGCGGAACGGCGCTCCAGGCTGGTGGGCGCGAAGGTGTACATGCGGTCCTTCAGCGCGTCGAGATAGAACGAGCTGAGATCGACGATCGCAAACTCATTCACCGCGTGATACACGCGATGAAACTCAAATGCCTCATACCAGGCGAGAATCTTTTCCGTCAGCTCGCGGGTACGAGCAAGCATGTAGTGATCGAGCGGCAGCAGCTCCGTTGCAGACAGAGCATCCCGGGCCGGCTCAAAACCATGGAGGTTCCCGAGCAGAAAGCGGAAGGTGTTGCGGAGCTTCTTGTAGATCTCGGCACACCGCGCCATCAGGTTTTCGCTGGCCGCCATGTCTTCGCGGAAATCGATCGACGCCACCCACAAGCGCACGATTTCGGCCCCCATCCGGTCCGCGATATCCACCGGATCGACGCCGTTGCCAAGCGACTTCGACATGGCGCGGCCTTGCTCATCGAGCGTCCAGCCGACGGTCGCACAATGAGAGTAGGGTGCGCGGCCGCGCAGCGCCACCGATGTCAAAAGGGAAGAGTGGAACCACCCGCGGTGCTGGTCGCCGCCTTCAAGGTACAGGCACTTCACGCCGACATCCTTTTGGAACGCGGTGTAGCCCGGTTTCAGGTCGGGATCAGCCTCGCACACCGCAAACCAGCTGGTCCCGGAATCGAACCACACATCGAGAATGTCTGTTTCCTTGCGGAAGCCTGCTCCGCCGCAATGAACGCACCGCTCTCCCCCCGGAAGAAGTGCGGAAACATCCGTAGTGTGCCACGCTTCGGCCCCTTCTTCTTCGAAGAGATGAACGACCTTCCGGTTCAGCGCCGGATCGAGGATCGCCTGGTTGCAGCTTTTGCACAGGAACACGGCGATCGGCACACCCCAGATGCGCTGCCGGCTGATGCACCAGTCCGGCCGGGTCGCCATCATGTTGGTGATGCGTTCCTTGCCCCAGGCTGGATCCCAGATCACCCCATCGATTTCCTCTATCGTCAACTGCCGGAAGGAGGTCTCCGAGCCGTCGGCCCGTTGCACCGGGTGTTCCATGTTGATAAACCACTGCTCCGTGGCTCGGAAGATGACCGGGTTGTGGCACCGCCAGCAATGAGGGTACGAGTGTTCCAGGTTCCCCACGGCCAGCAACGCGCGGTATTCCTCCAGCATGGCCACGATGATCGGGTTCGCCGCCCAGATGGTCTTGCCCTCAAACGGCGGCGGTGCGACCCGGTTCCAGGCTTCGGGATCCACGTGGATATGCCCGGAATCGTCCACGCGTGTAGTGGCGTCGAGTTGGTAACGCTGCCCGGTATAAAAGTCGTCGGCTCCGTGCGAGGGAGCGGTGTGGACAGCTCCCGTGCCGGTATCAGCGGTCACATAGGTTGCCAGCACGCCCAGGATGCTGCGGTCCAGGAACGGATGCTGGAACGTCGTGCCCTCGAGAGCGGCCCCTTTGAAGCGGGCCAATTCCGTCGTCTCGCCCAGGCTGCAGGCGGCGGTCACTGAGGCGGCCAGCTCGGCTGCAACGATGTAGACCGGACCACGCTGATCTGAAGAGTCACCACTCGTCGCCAGAGCTACGTACTCAAAGTCCGGGTGATAGGCCACCGCCATCGACGCCGGAAGCGTCCAGGGCGTCGTGGTCCAGATGATGGTATAAACTTCGCGGCCTGCCAGACGCGGGTCGAACGCACCGGGGTCGCTCGTCAATTTGTAGCGCACATAAATCGACGGGCTGGTATGTACTTCGTATTCGACCTCGGCCTCCGCAAGGGCAGTGCGGTCATGGGTGCACCAATAGACCGGCTTAAGCCCCCGATATACGAAGCCCTTTTCGAGGAAACCGTAAAACGCCTCCAACGTGCGCGCCTCGTAATCCCGTGCCATGGTCTTGTAGGGCTTGTCCCAGCGGCCGAAACAACCCAGGCGCACGAACTGCGCTGTCTGCAGATCAACATATTTCTGCGCGTAGGCGCGGCAGGCATCCAGCACGGCAGGGGCCGGCATCTCTAATTTCCGGCGGCCCAGTTGCTCATCGACCTTGATCTCGATAGGCAGGCCGTGGCAGTCGTACCCGGGCACGTAAGGCGAGTCGAACCCGGCCATGGTTTTTGACTTCACCACGAAGTCTTTGAGCCCTTTGTTCAGCGCGTGACCGAGGTGGATGGGCCCGTTCACATAAGGTGGCCCGTCATGCAGGATGTACGTGGGCCGGCCGGCGCCGGTTTTGCGCAATTCCTCGTACATGCGCAGCGAAGCCCACTTGGCCAGGCGCAGAGGTTCATTCTGAGGCAGATTCGCCTTCATGGGAAAAGTGGTTTGTGGCAAAGTCAGTGTCGCCTTTAACTCCGGCGCTGGGGACATCGTCGCTCCCTGGTTTCGATCAGATTGGTATGGGTCAGACTGCAGTGGTCAGAATCTGGTTCAATCTTTAGTGTAACTTGCGGAGGGACACTTTTCGGAATGGCTGAGCTTTCAGCGGGCGCCCGGGCCGGGTGATGTTGTCCCAGGGCCAAATAGCCAATTTTATTGACATAGGTCTAACAACTTCGAAAGAAGGTCGTCTATCGTATATGGGAGTCCGATCGCGCGCAGGATATGACTTTTTGGAGAGGGACAACCTGGAAAGCCACGAGCAAAACCCCGAAAATGCGGTGACCGATGCCGCGACAAATCGCGGTTCCGTCACGCATAATGGAAGGATAAGCTTGGTGGCTGATCATCCCTACCCCGTGGATCGAACCGCAGCAGAGCCAGCGGCAAATATGGCAAATGACCTACTGACACAGTCCGAGACTCGTTCGCCATCCGACATCCCCGACACGAGCGATCGTGAACTCGACCTCCTCGGTGGCGCCTTCGAAGAGAAGCCCATCTGGACCGGACTCTGGGAGAGCATCCGCGACGTTTTCTTCCCTCCCAAGCTTCCGCCTCTTGAACTGACCTCGACCCCTATTCCGGTGCCCGACCGGATGGCTGTGAAGTACAACCCCTGGGCGGTTGGTTCCGCGACGGTGGTGAATGGTCTGATTCTCGCCCTGGCTCTCTTCTGGGGTGCCCGGGCAGTGATTAAAGCCATCGCCCCCCCCAAGGTCACCAGCATCGATGTAGGCAACTTCGATCTGAGCGCTCCCAAGTCGGCCCAGACCGCCGGCGGCGGCGGTGGCGGCGGAGACCGCAGCATTATCGATCCCATCAAAGGCAAGCTGCCAGAACGCTCCAAGATGCCGATCACGCCTCCCCAGGTCCCGGTCCTCGACAATCCGAAGCTCTCCGTTCCGTCCGCGATCGCTGTTCAGGCCGACCTCAAGCTTCCCGATAACCCCACCATGCCCAACATCGGCGTGTTGAATTCCCCTAACGTCACCCTGGGCTCCAACGGACAGGGCACCGGCAGCGGCATGGGCACCGGCTCGGGCGGAGGCTTGGGCTCCGGGACCGGCAATGGCTGGGGTCCTGGCACCGGCGGCAACGCGGGCGGCGGCCTGTTCCGAATCGGCGGCGGCGTTTCGGCGCCTGTCCCCATCGTCTCCCCCGAAGCCGAGTTTTCCGATGAGGCGCGCCGCGCCAAGTACCAAGGCGTTTGCCTGGTTTCGCTCATTGTCGACGCCCAGGGGAATCCCCAGAACCCCAGGGTCATTCGTGCCTTGGGCATGGGTCTCGATGAAAAGGCGCTTGAAGCCGTGCGAAAGTACAAGTTCAAGCCTGCCATGAAAGACGGCAAAACCCCCGTCCCGGTGATGATCACAATCGAGGTCAACTTCCGGCTCTACTGAAGGCGGTCGCCGATGACTCATTCAGTGTCGGGCGGCAACTCGCCGAGGGCTTTCAGCCCATGCCGTTCGTTGGCCTCCACGCAAGCGGTTGTTGCGACCCAGGATCGTTCCCACTCATAACGAACGAACCGTTCCCGTCCTAGAACACGCGTCCCAGTTGGTAGAAGAACTTGTAATGCCCGGTGGCGCCGAAGGCTCCCCCTATCTGGACTGGTCCGAAGATCGTGTTCATCACGAGGGCAACAGAGACATCGCCGGGTACGGTCGATGTGCCCGGTGGCAAATCATACATCTTGCCCCCCTCCACTGCGGCTACTGCATACATCCTGTCTCCCACCAGGGGCGGCAATGGCCATAGGGGATGGATATATCCGGCCTTGAATAGAAAATACTGATCGGTCAGGAACTCATTTCTCCCGTAGGCATAGAAGTCGGGACCGCCTCCCAGCTTAAAGGGTGGGAACCCCACCTGGTGATAGGTGAATGTCGTGCCGCCCGCCGCGTTGAAGAAGATCGAGGAATCCTTCTTCACCGGGTTAAATCTCGTGATCCGAAGATTGTCAACGGGAAACCCGGTAGGCGCGCCAGGGTTGGCATCGAACCAGGAGCTAGTGAACAGAACGTCCGTACCACTGGTTGGGATGACGGGGCTGTTTCGGCCATCCAGCTCGAATTTGAGATAGGTCTCTCCAACTCTGCCTTCTACCGTTCCGAAAGGGAGCGAGCCGATTGTCGGGTAGAGTCTCTGGTATGCGCCCCGGTATCCGATCCGCCATTCGGCGTTCCGCGAGGGCACGAAGCCAAAATCGAAGTTGCCCCCGCCTTCCTTGTTTCGATATTCAGCCAGGAGAGTCCCCCCCTGGTAAACGTTCAGTTGCTGGTTAAAGCCATAGCCCCGGGGCGCGACGAACCAATGGAGCTTTGTGCCGAAGGGTTTATAGAACTCAGACTGGATGCCGTGCTCCGAACCGAGAATCAAATCGTTGCGCCACTCCGAACCGAAACCGCCGATATCGTAGAAGGTGATCCGGGCACCGAGCATGAACTGTATCTGGTCGTACTGGGAACCATCGATGACGATGAGCGGTCGAACCTCGGGGGGACTCCACTCTTTTTCGCGGGCAATGATCTGAAGGCCCTGCTGGCTGCCCTTTTCGATCATCTGGTAGCCAATGCTTGAGAAGCGGCCGTTTCCGAGGAGGTAGGTGAGATCCCTGTCGAATTTGGCCGTATCAAGCGGTTTTCCAACGTAATCCGAGAGTTGGCTCTCTATTTCCGTGGCCAGCTTTGGCTTTGTACCGGTGACCTCTACAAATTGCGGCGCAGGCATAGTCCTTCGCCGGGCATTGCGGCGAGCAAGATAGGCCTCCCAGGTGGCTTCATCAACGCTCAACCGCGACAGGACGGACGCTTTGCTCGCTGCGGCTTCGTAGCCAAGCTTGATGATCTCGGCGCCCTTTTTGTAATCCATGCCGTTGTATTTTTCTAGCGGGACCGGAATCAGGATGTCGGCGAGCTCCATGCTGCGCAGTTCATTGGCGGCGATGACGACTGAAATGGCTTGTCCCAGCACGCCAACAGAGGAAAGAGGCTCATTGGCTCCGAGCGGCTTGACCGCCAGGTGAACCGCGATGGTGAGATCGGCGCCCATTTGCTTGGCGACATCCACGGGCAGGTTGTCGAGGAGCCCGCCGTCAACGTAGACATTCCCGCCGTTTCGAACGGGAGTAAATACTCCGGGAAGGGACATGGTGGACCGGAGAGCGAGGGAAAGCGGCCCATCGCGAAAGACGTGTGCCTTGTTGTGCACCATTTCGGTTCCCACGCACGCGAATGGGATGGGAAGGTCATCGAATGATGGAACTCCGGAGTACGGTACGGCAATCTGGTCCAGGATGAGTCCGACTTGGTGGCCTGAATTGAAGCCTTCTGGAAATCGAATTCCGCTTTTGATTCCAAACTCCAGGCTGTTGGGGTATTCCTCCGCATCCTCCTTGCGCCGGACAGAAAGGTCTTGGTAGGGAACCTCACCGCGCAGCACGACGTCCCAATCGATGCCATCCACCAGTTTCTGAATCTCGCCAGGGGAGTTTCCAGTGGCATACAGGCCCCCGACCAGGCCTCCCATGCTGGTGCCTGCGACGTAGCTGACCGGAATGCGGTGCTCTTCGAGCCACCGGATCACCCCGATGTGGGCGAGACCGAGCGCGGCTCCGCCCTCCAGCACCAGGCCGATCTTTGGCTCCGGGCTCGGAGATGCGTCATTTTGCGCAACAGCAGGACAGCCGGCCACGATCCCGGCACTCAGGCACCAACTCAACCAGATTCGTGATGACATGAAGGCATACCCCTTGAGGCTTTCCGCCGGCGAAACAAATGCCGCGCCAAGTCCAATTTCGGTCCAAGGCACGACATAATCAACTGGGATAACTGACAGTAGAAACCCGGATTCTATGCAGTCGTGTTTCGCATGGGGTGATCGGAGCCGGGGATTGCGAGCATAGCGTGCACGCCAGGCCATAGCTCAAGCGATTTACATTGGGGGTGTGTGCTAATCTTCGCTCATCTTTCCAGGCTCGCTTTGGTGTCGTCTTTGAAGGCCCGTCTTTTGAAGGAGGTACAGCAATGCGTTGGGGACTGCAGAAGGTTGTCGGTTGCATGATGGGATTCATGTTGGCTTCAGGTGCCGTCGAAATCGCCTCCGCTCAGCCGCATTACCCCTTCCGCGACTCAAGTTTAACTGATGACCAACGCATCGCAGACCTGCTCGGCCGCTTGACCCTGGACGAGAAGGTCAACCTCATGTCGGACCATCCTAAAATCCCACGTCTCGGGCTTGTCTTTTCCGGGCAGGTCGAAGGGCTGCACGGCCTGGCCCTGGGCGGTCCCGGCGGGTGGGGCCCGCGCGGCAAGCAGCCACTCCCCACCACCACATTTCCCCAGGAGAAGGGCCTTGGAGAGACGTGGGACCCGCAACTGCTCAAGAAGATTGCGGCGCTCGAAGGGTATGAAGCCCGCTACTACTACCAGAATCCCGTAACCGATTTCGGAGGCGTGGTGGTGCGGGCGCCCAACGCAGACTTGAGCCGCGATCCGCGCTGGGGGCGCACCGAAGAATCCTATGGCGAAGACCCCTTCCTGGTGGGAACGTTGACGGTGGCATTTGTCCAGGGACTGCAAGGCCCCGACCCGAAACACTGGCAGGCCGCGTCGCTGATGAAGCATTTTCTGGCCAATGAGAACGAGAACGGCCGGGCTCACTCCTCTTCTGACTTCGGCGAACGGCTATTCCGCGAATATTATTCCGTGCCTTTCCGCATGGGGTTCGAGGAGGGCGGCTCGCGCGCGGTGATGGCAGCCTACAACTCGTGGAACGGCACGCCCATGATGATTCACCCAGTGCTCAAGGACGTGATGATCAAGGAGTGGGGCAACGACGGCCTCATCTGCACGGACGGCGGCGCTCTGGGGCTCCTGATCACCGCCCACAAGAGCTTCGCCGACAAGGAGCACGGCTCTGCGGCGGCGGTAAAAGCGGGCATTAATCACTTTCTCGACACCTACAAGGACGATCTCAGCAAGGCTCTGCAAGACGGCCTCGTTACCGAAGCCGACATGGATGCCGTGCTCCGCAATCTGCTGCGGGTATACCTGCGCCTCGGTGAATTCGATCCGCCCGGAGTCGACCCTTATGCCGGCATTGGCCGCGAAACCAATGGCGAATTACCTCCCTGGCAGCGGCAGTCAAGCCGCGACCTGGTGCGGCTGGCTACGGATGAATCCATCGTTTTACTCAAGAACGTAGAACAATACCCTTCCGCTCGATCGAAGCCGTCTGAAGACGATTGCCGTGATCGGCCCGTGGATCGACGAGATTCTGCTCGACTGGTACAGCGGCACGCCGCCCTATGCTGTCAGTGCGCTGGAAGGACTCAGGGAAGCCGCCGGCAAAAGCGTCAAGGTGCTCTACGCTGACGGGTCCGATCCTGCCGAGGCAGCCGCCCTCGCGCACCGCGCCGACGTGGCCATTGTGGTCGTGGGTAATCACCCCGAGTGCAATGCCGGATGGGATCAGTGCCCGACGCCCTCCAACGGCAAAGAAGATGTGGATCGCAAGACCATCGTGCTGGAGCAGGAAGCGCTGGTGAAGCAGGTTTTCGCCGCCAATCCGCGCACCATCGAAGTGCTGCGCTCCAGCTTCCCCTATGCCATTGTCTGGAGCCAGCAAAATCTTCCCGCCATCGTCCACATGACCCACAACAGCCAGGAAGAGGGCCACGGGCTGGCTGACGTTTTGTTTGGCGACTACTCGCCGGCCGGACGCCTGACCCAGACCTGGCCCACCGGCGACGCTCAGTTGCTTCCCATCATGGACTACGACATCACTCACGGCCGCACCTACATGTACAGCAAGGACAAGCCGCTCTACGCCTTTGGTTATGGCCTGAGCTACACGACATTCGCTTACGAAGGTCTGAAGCTCAGCGCGCCAGCCGCGGCCGCCGACGGCACAGTTCAAGTCGCGATAAAAGTAAAGAACACCGGCCAGCGCGCCAGTGATGAAGTTGTCGAGATGTATGTGCAGCATCTCGGCTCCATTGTCGACCGGCCCAGGCTGGAGCTGAAAGGATTCAAGCGGGTGAGAATCGAGCCCGGCGCGGAGACAGACGTCCCACTCGATCTGAAGCCGCGCGACCTGGCCTATTGGGACGCAGTGCGTCACGCATGGCGCGTCGAGAAAGAACAAGTACGGGTGCTGGCCGGCGGATCGAGTGACAACCTGCCTGTTCAGGCCACCCTTGCGGTCGAAAGCAGCGCGGAATTCAAGCCGTAAGGGCCTATTCGCCTCGCAATGCGCGCATGGGATCGATCGACGCTGCCCGCAGCGCCGGCAACGCCGATGCTGCTATCGCCAGCAGCAGCACTCCCACAGCCGCGAGCGACAACACCAGCGGATCGAATGGGCTCACCCCGAACAGAAGCGACCGCAACAGTTTCGAAGCTGCCGCAGCTCCGCCCAGTCCGATCACGCAACCCACCACCGCCAGCTTCGCTCCCGACTGCAGCACCAGCCGCACAATGGCGCCGCGCTGCGATCCGAGGGCCATGCGGATCGCCATCTCCTGCACGCGCGATGCCACCGAAAACGCAATGACGCTATAGATCCCAAGCACCGCCAGCAGTACGGCCGCAAGCGCGAAGCTCCCGATGAGCACCGTGTTGAAGCGCCGCGGCGCCTCGCTCTGGGACACGACCTGCTCCATCGTCTGCACCTGGGTGAGCGGCAGCAGCGGATCGATCGACCGCACCGTCGCGCGCAACGCGTTTTCCATCTGCTCCGGCGGCAGCAGGGAGCGCAGAACGATGAATCCACCGTTGCCGTTCAGATCCGTCGGGCTGAGCCAGCGCCCCGGCGTCATCCTCTCCCTGGTCGACGGGTGTGTAGTACTGCTCCTTCGACGGTTCGTCCGGTGAGGTCAGCTTCACGTCCGCCACCTCGCCCACCACGGTCAGCCACGGCGTCTGCATCTCCGGAGTGCCGATGCGCAGCCGCTTCCCGATCGGGTCCTGACCCGGCCAGAAGTGCTGCGCCAGCTTGTGATTCACGATCAGCACCAGTTGCGAACCGTGCCGGTCCGCTTCAGTGAAGAACCGCCCGCGCAGCAGCGGAATCCCCATCGCCGGGAAGAAGTTTCCAATCACCTGCGAGATCGTCGCCAGGTTCATGTCCGCGCCCTTGGGCGGCGTGTACCCCTCGACGACAAAGGTCTGGTTGTTGTTGTCGCCTCCGGCCGGAAGCAGGCTGGTTAGTCCCGACTGCGGTCACTCCCGGCAATGCATTCAGGCGCTGCAGCAGTTCGCGATTGAATGTGTCTACCTGCGACTGCTTCTCATACTGCTTCTGCGGGAGCCCATAGGCAGCCGTGGTTACGTGCTCCGGCCGGAATCCGAGATCGACCGAGCGCATCTTTTCAAAGCTGCGCAGCAGCAGGCACGACGCCGTCAGCAGCACCAGCGCAATCGGCAATCTCCGTCACCACGAGCGTGGAGCGCAGGCGCGCATGCCCTCCGCCTTCCGAGCCGCTCCTGCCGCCTTCTTTCAGGTTCGCGTTCACGTTGGTGCGCAGGGCGGCAAATGCCGGAACCAGTCCGCACAGCAGCCCCGTCACCACACCCAGCGCCAGCGCAAACCCCACCACGCTCCAGTTCAGTCCGATCTCGCTGATGCGCGGCAGACTCTCAGGGAGCATGCTCTTGCCCACGCGCAAGGCGACCGCGGCCAGGGTCAGTCCCAGCGCGCCGCCACTCAGGCTGAGCACCAGGCTTTCCAGAATCGCCTGGCGCAGCAGCGCCGACGCTCGTGCTCCCAGCGCCAGCCGCACGGCTATTTCTCGTTGCCGGCGGATGGCACGCACCAGCATCAGGCCGGCCAGGTTCACGCAGGCGATGAGCAGCACGACCGCCACGGCCAGAAACAGGGTCCGCAGCAGGGGACGGGTTTGCAGCGTTATGTCCTCGCGCAGGGGCCGCACCATGGCGCTGATGCGCAGGTTCGCCATCATGGGCGGATAGTCGCGCATGATCTCCTGCGCCACGGTCTCCGCATCGCTCTCGGCTTGTTTGGCTGAAACGCCGGGCTTCAGCCGGCCGACCATCTGATAGCTCCAGTTGGCCGCGGCCACCGGAACCAACTCATCCGGCCGGAAGCTCATCGGGACCCACATCTCGGCGCGGTTCAGTTGTCCCGCCACCAGAGGAAATTCAAAATTACGCGGCATGACGCCGATCACGATGTAGGGCTTGCGGTCGAGCAGGATCTTCTGGCCCAGGATCTGGGCATCGCGATGAAACCGGCTCACCCAGGTTCCATAGCTCAACACCACGACCTGCTGATGGTGTTCGTCTTCATCGGCCGTGAAGACTCTTCCCAGTTGCGGGCTGTACGTCGAGCGCAGAAAAAACTCCCGCCGTCAGCCGGGCCGCGTTGAGTTGCGCCGGCTCGCCCGCACCCGACAGTTCAAACCCCGTTCCCTGGTATCCGCCCAGCGCCGCGAACCCGTGCGTCTCGCGCGTGTAGGCCTTGATGTCGGGCACCGTCACGCCCACTTCGTTGTTCCCGCCGACATTCACCCCTTCGAGCCTGTCCGACAAAACCATCAGCCGCTCCGAATCCGGAAACGGCAGCGGCCGCAGCAGAACTGCTTCCACGATCGAGAAGATCGCCGTGGTGGCGCCAATGCCAAACGCCAGCATCAGAACGGCCGTAATCGCAAAACCGGGCGACTTGGCCAGATGCCGTATCGCCACGCGAAGATCAAATCGCAGTTTCTGCATGCAGGACTCCTCAACGGCCCAGGATTACAAAATCAGAGAGCACTTCTCCCGCCAAACCATCGTCCGTTAAGCCTCATGAAATGAACGACCGAAGCCATAATTCTCAACACAACGAGGCTCGCGTCTGTGCGATCTCGAAACCTTCTGTGCGCAAATGAACACGATCGAGGGGATTCTCCCTCTGATGTCCATACGGCTTCGTGATCGATTCAGTTCAGGCGATCCGGAGGGCGTGTTTCATAAACCGGTCTTGCAACAGGGCACGACTTTAGTCGTGCCGAAAAGGCCCGGCAATGCAGGGGCTTACAGGCTGCGGAAAAAGCCGACCCGGAGGGAGGCGAGGGTTTCAACCCCCGTATAAAGCCATCAGGATTAACGCGGGCTTCAGCCCCGGAAACACGTTTGTCGCTGATTTCACCAGAAACATTGAGTTTTTCCGCAGCCCCTTTAGTCGTGCCGAAAAGGCCCGGCAATGTAGGGGCTTACAGGCTGCGGAAAAAGCCGACCCGGAGGGAGGCGGGGGTTTCAACCCCCGCATGAAGCCATCAGGATCAACGCGGGCTTTAGCCCCGGAAACACGTTTGTCGCCGATTTCATCGGAAACATTGAGCTTTTCCGCAGCCCTCTTTAACCCCTGAGGGGTTCCGAACCGAACACGCTGTCCATTTATGAAACCAAGCTCGAGAGGCCGGTGCGATTGGCGGGCTGGAATGGCGTCGAGCCATACTACCTTCGCAATCGAAAGAGCCTTTGGAAGCCTCGTGGCGGGCGTAAAACTGGGCACACAGAGATTACCCCGAATACTTGGGGGAGGTGGGGGCAGAGTGGAGAACGAATTGATTCGGCAAGTGATACATGGTGCGCCCGGAGAGATTCGAACTCCCGGCCTACTGATTCGTAGTCAGTCGCTCTATCCAGCTGAGCTACGGGCGCACGCCTGTCCCTGGCGGGACCTAAAACAGATTACCAAGGATTAGGCAGTGGCGCAATCAGGCCGCAGGTGCCGGTTCTGGTGCCGGCGGCGGGATCAGAGGGAGTTCTTCCGTGATCTGGACTCCGGCGCCCCGGATGAGCTGGGTCACCGTAGCGGCGTTCAACCGGGTCGCGTCGAACTCCACGCGCACCGTCCGCGCATTGTGATCAAAACTGAGGCGGCGGATACCGTACACATCGCGCGCATTGGCCAGCGCGAAAACCTGCGCCTCGGTCGGCGGCGCCGCGTAGCGGAAGAGAATGTCCACCGTGGTCATACGTGCATGATAGCAAGCCGAGCAGGTCTGCAATTCAGCGCGCAGCTTTGACGATCAGCGGCGCTCTCACCGGCTACTCAGTGCAGTTTGCAGAAAATAACCGTTCTGCGGCGGATGATGGAAGTGGAGCCACCTATGCCATCGACGCAGTGTCAGATATGTCCCGGTCTGTTCTGTCAGGAATGTCCCCGGTTTATACCCCCCACCTCCCGGAAAATCGCCGTGAAACTGTGGAGAAGGTTATAACTATATTATAATGACTAGTTTGCAGACTGGAAGTTCACACATTTACAGCCGCTGTATTCCTGTATGGCTGTATGGCAGTACGTGAGCTAGAGCCCCTGGAGAAAGGCCCGGATCTCAGGATTGGACCAATCCGGGTCGCCCACCACCTTGCGCCGAATGACCCCGTTCCGGTCGATGATGTAGGTTTCGGGCCAGCCGTCGGTGCCGTACATTTTCGCCACCGTCTGGTTGGGATCGCGAACCGTGGTGAGATCGACGTGGAAGCGGTTGAGGAAGCGTTGATAGGCGCCCGGATCTTCATCGATGCTCACCGCAAGAATGGCCAGCTCTGGCCGTTCATGATGCAGCTCGACGAGCGCTGGCGTTTCCTGGATGCAGGGCCCGCACCAACTGGCCCAGAAATTGAGCAAAACCACCTTGCCGCGGTACTTCGCGAGCTGAACGGAATTGGTGCCGTCGGAAACCGTAAAGTCGGGGGCCTTCTTGCCGATCTGCGAGGGCTTTGCACCCCGATTGCAACCGCAAGAAATGGACAGACACAACACAACCAGCGGGAGCAGGCAACGGACTGAAAGGAAACGGGTGGAGCGCACATTTCTATAATAATGATCCGAGGGAGCCAATTTCTAGGTTTCCCAGCCTTCCACAAAAACGAAGACGTCGCAAACGCCTCCCCAGGGCGACGACCTGTCCATGGGAACCCGGGAATGTGGGCACTCCGTCTTCTTTCTTTCAGAGCCCCCGCAGAAAAGCCCGGATTTCAGGATTGGACCAGTCGGGATCGCCCACGACCTTGCGGCGAATCACTCCTGTGCGATCGATGATGTAGGTCTCGGGCCAGGCCTCAGTGCCGTACATCTTCGCGACCGTCTGCTCAGGATCGCGAACAGTGGTCAGATCCACACGGAAGCGATTGAGGAATCGGTGGTAGGGGCCAGGATCGGGGTCGATACTGACCGCGAGGATGGCTAGCTCGGGATATTCATGGTGCAGTGCAACCAGGGCTGGCGTTTCCTGAATGCAGGGCCCGCAGTTGCTCCACCAGAAGTTCAACAACACCACTTTGCCGCGATATTTGGTCAGTTGCACCGCGTTCTCGCCGTCGTTGAGCTTGAAGTCGGGCGCCTTCTTGCCGATCTGGACCGGACGGGCGCCCCGGTTGCACGCCGAGACGAACAGGACTGCGGGCAGTATCAGGCAAAGGAACAATGCAAAACGAGGGGAACGCACATACCTATAATACTTAAGCCAAAGTCTCAAAAGAATAAGGAACGACATGTTCGGGGAGAGAGCCGAGGGGGCGATGAGCAAAGAGCAGCCGGAACCAACGGGCCGACCAGATTCGGCGAGTTGGAAGCCGGTCCTTGGGCTATCCGATGAACCGGGGTCGCCGGCGGAACTCCCGGTGCGGACGGGCACGTTCTACGATCAGCCGGAGCCGGAAGCCCTGCTGGAATTGACGGTGATCGTACCGGCTCGGAACGAAGAAGACTGCCTGGGTGTATGCCTGGAGTCCCTGGTCCGCCAATCGGAAGACGTGTTTGAGCTGGGCCGCGACTGGGAATTGATTGTGGTGGATGACGACTCGACCGATCGCACCGCCGGGATCGCGCGCGGATTCACGGGAGTGACGGTTCTCAAAGCCGCCCGCCTGGAAAAGGGCTGGACAGGGAAGGCCAACGCCCTCTGGACGGGGGCGCGGAAGGCGCGCGGAAAATGGCTCCTCTTCACCGATGCCGATACCATCCACGAACCGGGAGATCTGCGCCGGGCGTTGCATGAGGCGGCACGGCACAGCGCGGGTATGCTGAGCTACTCGCCCCGCCAGATCGTGAGCGGGCTGGCGCAGCGGTCGTTGATGCCGCTGGTGTTTAGCGAATTGGCGCTGGCCTACCCCCCGGCCAAGGTTTCCGACCCCAACCAGCGTGTGGCGGCGGCCAATGGCCAGTTTCTGCTGGTGGAACGTGAGGCTTACCGGCGGATTGGCGGACACCCCGCCGTCAAGGACAAGGTGCTGGAAGACGTGGTGCTGGCTGCCACCGCCAAGCGGCGCAGGGTGGGGCTGCGCTTTCGTTATGCCGACGACGCGGTATCGACGCGTATGTACCGCTCGACTGGTGCAATGATCGAAGGCTGGACAAAGAATCTTGCCCTGTTGTTCGATAATGCGCTTGCGCTTGCTGTCTGGAGAGCTCTCGATATTGTGCTTTTGGTGGGGCTGCCGGTCCTGGCGATTGAGCTCTGGAACGCGCATTTCGCCTCCCATTCGCTGGAGTGGCTTGGTGCAGGCTGGGTGCTGGCTCTCTTGTGGGCGCGCAACCTTTTTCGTTTTTACGGCCGCGTGGCCAAGTCCAATTTCCGGTTCTTGGATTGTGCCATTGCCCCCCTCGGCCTGCCCCTCTTCGTGGCGCTGCTTTACCGCAGCTGGTTTCAACACCGGGTTGTCAAGCAGGTAAGCTGGAAGGGAAGGACGTATCCGGGCTGATTCCGGCGCGAAATGAAGCCCTTGCAAGGCGCAAAGCATCTTTCTTAAAGAGGAGCTTGATGGTATTCCTGACGCGGCGGGCCACGTTTTCCGCATCGCATTATTACTGGAACGATTCGTGGTCTGCGGAGAAGAACCAGAAGGTGTTTGGACGTTGCGCGAATCGCAATGGACATGGGCACAACTACACGCTCGAGGTGACAGTTGCCGGGAACCCAGACCCCGTCTCGGGTTTCGTCGTCGACTTGAAATGGCTCAAGGACGTCATCGAGCACGAAGTGCTCACGGCGTACGATCATCGCCACCTCAATATCGAGGTGCCCGAATTTGCGGCAAAGATTCCGACTACGGAGAATATGGCGATTGCCGCGTGGCAACGGCTGGAACCAGTGATCAACAAAGTTGGCGGTCCAACGTTAAGCCGCATCCGGATGTACGAAACACCCGAGATCTTTGCCGAATATCGGGGCGAAGCATGAGTGCATATTTCGGCCGCCGCTACACCATGAGCTCAAGCCATCGACTGCACAGCGATGAGCTGTCCGCGGAGCAGAACCGTGCGGCTTACGGGAAATGCAACAACCCCTACGGACATGGGCATAACTACATCATCGAAGTCCTCGCCGGCGGCGCGGTAGATCCCGAAACCGGCATGGTCGTGAACCTGGCGGTGATGGATGAAGTGGTACGAACGCGGATCCTGGATCGTTTCGATCACGCCAACTTGAATCTTGATCCGATGTTTACTCACGACGTTCCGACCACAGAGAATTTATGCAAGGCCGTCTATAAGTTGCTCGAGGGATCGCTCGAACCTGCACAGTTGGTGCATGTGCGCATCGAAGAGACCGAGAACAACTTTTTCGAGTATCTCGGAGAGGCATCGCGAGCACACGGAGGAATCGTGTAAATGGCACACCCGGTGATGTTGAGCAAGTCCAAATCAAGTGCGGTGCTGGAACCTGACGTCTTGAAGGAAGCCAGCACCGAGGATATCTATCGCGAGCTTCTGCGCAGGATGGGAGAGGATCCGAGCCGTGACGGCCTGATCGCGACCCCGGCCCGTGTCGAAAAGACGATGGCTTTCCTCACCAAGGGGTATCACGAGGATCCCAATCAACTGCTGCGTGGTGCGCTGTTCGACGTCGATTACGACGAGATGGTGATCGTGAAGGATGTGGAGATGTTCTCGTTGTGCGAACACCACATGCTCCCGTTCTTCGGGAAGGTGCACGTCGCGTATATTCCCAAGCGCAAGGTGGTGGGGCTGAGCAAGATTGCGCGCCTGGTGGAAGTATTCGCGCGCCGCCTGCAGGTGCAGGAGCGCATGACCCGCCAGATCGCCGACGCTATCCAGGACGCCATTGCGCCGCAAGGTGTTGGCGTCGTAATCGAGGCGCGCCACCTGTGCATGATGATGCGCGGCATCGAGAAACAAAACTCATCGACGGTGACGTCGGCGATGATGGGCTGCTTCCGGCAGAAGGAAACACGCTCCGAGTTCCTTTCGCTGGTCAGGTCTTCGGGGACAGGGGGCATGTGACCCGTACGGGTGCGGTCCGCTACATTAGCTGAGTGGACGGGCTGTTGGTGATTGATAAGCCGGGGGGCATGACCAGCCATGACGTAGTGCATCGGTTGCGCAAGATTACCGGCGAGCGCTCCATTGGCCACCTCGGCACGCTCGATCCCATGGCAACGGGCGTCCTTCCGCTGCTGCTGGGGAAGTTTACCCGGCTCGCTCAGTATTTTTCCTCCGCCGAAAAGAGCTACACGGGAATCATCCGCTTCGGCTTCGCCACCAACACCTATGATTGCGAAGGAGAAGCAATTGGTCCGACCGTCGTCCCGGAATTGACGCTGGACCAGGTTCGCACCGCATCGGTGCGCTTTCACGGCGAGATCGAGCAGTTGCCGCCTCCTTTTTCGGCAAAGAAGATCGGTGGCACGCCGGCCTATAAACTTGCTCGGGCTGGAAAGCCCGTGGACCTCAAGGCCGCCAGGATCCGGATTTCATCGTTTGAGATCATGGCGCTGGAAGGTGTGGAGGCCACATTCACTATGCGCGTGAGTGCTGGCGGCTATGTGCGAGCGGTGGCCCACGAACTGGGCAGGGATCTTGGCTGCGGGGCGCATTTGAGCAGTCTGCGAAGAACCCATGCCGGAGTATTCACGCTGGCCGACGCGCATGCTTTGAGTGAACTGGAGCTGTTGTCGGGCAATAGCGAGGCTCTTGGCTTGAAGTGCGTGCATCCGCGCAGCCTGCTGCCCGAGATGCCGTCGGTCACCGGAGATCCATTTGTCCTCGGCCGGCTGCGTAACGGTGCGCAGGCTAACCTGCCCGAGTTCTCAAAGGCGCTGATGGTGAAAGTCTTCGCGGACCAGCGTGAGCTGGTCGGCATCGCGAAGCGTGTAGCCGGGACGCTGTTTCAGCCAGTCGTGGTGATGGGTTAAGAGCATTTCTAACGCGGGTTTCTCAAGGCGCCTCGCGGCGAGGGGGAACGGGCGAGGCGGTGATCTATCTCACTGTCCCGTCAATTTTGCGAGTTATATCACCGCCATTTTCAGCCAATTTGACCCTGTTTTGTCCGGACCACTGCGCGGCTAAGCCTCTGATTCCCCAACGTTTTTAATCGTCTTCACAGTTTCACAGCCTCGGGAAATTATTTTGTGTGTCCGTTACGTCGGCTTTTTAGTCGATGGCAGGTGGACAGCGATGAGAGCGTTCTTCAGATGGTTCAAGTGTGCGCCGTTCGATGGAGTTAATCTGCAAAGTGCGCAAAAGAATCTGCTCCGTCACCGACACCGCTCACCCGGCAGAGCTGACGGATGCGGACTAGCCACTAGCTGGCGAAGCTGAACTGCGCCGGAAGGGAGGAGAGGACGGGAAGCCAGAGGCAAGAAGCCAGTTGCGTAAAATCGTCTCAAGCAGTGCGGAAAGCATCCCTCAGGAGCTAAAGACCGCGCTTTTTGCGCCATTGACTGCACGGCTGAAGCCGGGCCCTTTCAAAACAGGACTTGTGCAACCAGTTCTAGCAGCTAGCGGCCAGGAGCTGTTTTTCGTAGCAGCGGCTTCAACGCCGGAAGCAACGTATCCGCGATGATGTCCGAACCCTTTGCGGTGGGATGAATGCCGTCCGCCTGGATGGTGTTGGGCACACCGACAAGATCCGTGTAGATCATGGGCACGAAGGCTGCGTGATGGCGGGCGGCTAGTTCGCGAAAGATGGATTCGAAGGAGTGAATGTAGTCGGCACCGTAGTTTGGCGGAAGCGTGATTCCGGCCAGCAGGATTTTGATGTGGGCGTCCTGGAGGCCGGTGAGGACGGCATCGAGATTGCGGCGTGTCTGGTTGGGAGGAAGACCGCGCAGGCCATCGTTGCCGCCAAATTCCACCAGCACCACCTCCGGATGCAACTGCAAGATGGAGGGAAGTTCCGCAACCGCATCCTTGGTGGTTGCGCCGCTGGTTCCATGGTTGTCGACTTTGTATTGGTAGCCGCTGCGGTCCAGTTTCCGTTGCAGCGCGTCGGGATAGGCCTGACCGGGCTGCAATCCATAGCCAGCCGTAATGCTGTCGCCAAAACACACCAGGAGGGGCCGGCCTTCGGCACGCGCCAGAACCCCGAGGATCAGCATCCAAAACGAAACGATTAGGAACCGGCGAACGTCCACATGAACAGTGTAAAAGCAGAAACAGGGTCGGAGCCTGACGAAACCGGTAGCCTCGGAATTGCGTAACAGATGAAGTGGCCTGCACAGCTGAGGGTGACGGTGTTTTCCTGAGGGAGAGAATCGGGTGATTGAAGTTCGAGATGCACAGAAGTGGATCCAGAACGGCGCACGTCGCGTGGACATCCTGAAGGGAATTTCGTTGACCATCCCGGCGGGCCAGTTTGTGGCCATTGTGGGTGCGAGCGGTAGCGGGAAGAGCACCCTGCTTGGGCTCCTGGCCGGACTGGACAGTCCCAGCTCGGGGGAAATCTGGCTCGATGGCATTCCGATTCACAACCTGGCTGAGGCGCAACTCGCCGTCGTCCGCGGGCGCAAGATCGGCTTCGTGTTTCAGTCCTACCAACTTATCCAGACGCTTACGGCGCTGGAGAACGTGCTGTTGCCTTTCGAGCTGAATTCCGATGGGAATGGTGTGAAGCAGGCGCGGCAGCTGCTCGAGGAAGTTGGGTTGGCGGACCGCATGGATCACTACCCGGTGCAGCTCTCGGGTGGGGAACAGCAGCGAGTGGCTCTGGCGCGTGCTTTTGTTGTGGAGCCGCCGATTGTGATGGCCGATGAGCCGACCGGCAACCTCGATTCTGCCAACGGCCGCCTGGTTCTGGACTTGTTGCTAGAACGGAACAAGCGGGCGGGGACCACGCTGGTCCTGGTGACACACGATGCGGAAGTGGCTAGCCGTGCCGACCGCAAGATCGTGCTGAAGGACGGCCAGGTGGTGGAAGACACATTACCGTACGAGCCTGTGGACGCGGAGCAGGTGAGTCATGGCTGAGCCGGGAATTCCGAACGGGCATCGCGCGCTTAGCTGGAAGCGCGCCGCCGTCATCGCATGGCGCGACCTCAAATCGGCGCCGGGCAAGTTTGGTTTCGTTGTGCTTTCAGTCGCGATCGGGGTGGCTGCGTTAGTGGGCGTGCGCGGATTCAGCGAGAGTTTTCGACGCACCCTGTCAACCGAGGCGCGGTCGCTCATTGCAGGCGATCTGAGCGCACGCATCTTCCACGTCCCGACGGCCGACGATGACCGGAAGATTGATGCGATCAAGCAGAACATTCCGGGCAGCAGCTCGACGTGGGTCACAGAGACCCTTTCCATGGCCTCGGTACCGCCCGACCCGGTGCCGCTGCTGGTCGCTCTCAAAGCCGTCGATCCCGCCGAATACCCCTATTACGGCAAAGCCGTGCTGGAGCCGGAGATGAGCCTGCAGCAGGCTCTCGACGGCGATTCGGCGGTGGTGGCGGATGAGTTTCTGATCCGCATGAATGCGCATGTCGGCCAGACCCTCCGGCTGGGTGGACGCAACTTCAAAATCGCTGCAGTCCTGAGGCAGGAGCCGGACCGAATCAGCGCAGGCGCGGGGATGGGTCCGCGGGTGATGATTTCCGGTGCGGCTCTGGAGCGCACGGGGATTCTCGCTCCGGGCAGTCGCGCGAGCCACCGGCTGCTATTGAAATTGCCCGGCAAACTGCCTAAGGGAATCGACACGGTCAGCCTGCGCAAGCGGTTGGAAACTGCGCTGGGCGAGGCGCAGGTGATTGATTACCGGGAAGGGAATCCGGCGCTCACCGAGGGGCTCGATCGCGCGACCGCGATTCTGAGCCTGATCTGCCTCGTTGCCATGGTGCTGGGAGCGATTGGCGTGGCCATGGCCATGCATGCACATCTCGAGCAGCGCATGGATATGCTGGCGATTCTGAAGGCCATGGGTGCGGGTTCGACCGACCTGCTGCGCATCTTTCTGCTCCAGACACTGGGCCTGGGGCTGGCCGGAGGCCTGCTTGGAGTGGCCGCGGGGGTGGGCGTTATGGAAGCGCTGCCTGCGGTCTTTGGAAAGCTGTTGCCGGTGCGTATCACGCTTGAGTTTCCCTGGCGGTCGGTGCTGGCCGGCCTGGGCACCGGGCTCCTGACGACATTACTCTTCTGCCTGCCACCCTTGCTTGACGTGCGAGGGATCCGGCCGGTTCTGGTGCTGAGACGCTTGGTGGAGCCTGGGCCGGAAGGCATTGGCGGCTGGTTTGCGCGTCTGTGGGCTCGTCGGCTTCAACTGGGGCTGTCGTGCGCGGTCATTCTGGCGTTGGGTGGGATTGCGTGGGCGCTCTCCGATTCGGCCATGATCGGGATCTGGTTCACGTTGGGGCTTGCCGCGGTGCTACTGGTTCTGCTGATCCTGGCAGCCGTGACGTTGCGGACGGTGCGGGCTCTGCTGAATCGGGTTCGGTTGCACTTGCCCTCCTTCGTGCGCCATGGGCTCTCGAATCTCTACCGGCCGGGAAATCAGTCGGCGGCGGTGCTGGCTGCGCTGGGCACCGGCGTCATGCTGATTCTTGCGGTCTACCTCATGCAGGCGTCGCTGCTGCGCGAGATTCGCGAGACTGCTTCGCCGTCGTTGCCCAATGTGTTTCTGATTGATGTGACAACGGATGAGGTGGCTGGAGTGAGGGATTTCTTCCAGCACCAGGCCGGAGTGACACAGGCGCTGGATCTGATGCCTGGGATCATGGGACGATTTGTGTCGCTCAACGGCAAGACGGTTGAGCAATTGAAGGACAAACACTATCCCCGCTACCTGCTGCAAAGCGCGGAGTTGAGCTGGTCGGACGCGCCTCCTGCCGGCGACAAGATTACGCAGGGCAAATGGTGGACGGATGGAAATGTACAGGAAATCGCCATCGGCGAGGGTGCAGCGCGCCGGCTGGACCTGGGCGTCGGGTCGCAAGTTGAGATTGAGACCGCATCGAGCGGCGTTCACAAGGTCAAGGTTGCAGCTGTGTACAAGGCCGACGGCGAGCACATGGGTGCGCGCATTCCGTTTGTGTTGCCTTCCGGGCAGCTCAAGAACGATGTTGCGACGTGGTACGGCGGAGCGCACCTCGATCCCCGGCAGATCCCGATGATGGAACGCGCATTCTTTCTGGCGTATCCAACCGTGACGGTGATCAACATTGCCGATGTGCTGACGCGCATCGAGACCGTGGTGGACCAGATCACGGTTGTCATCCGGTTTCTGGCCGGCTTCTCCATCTTTGCCGGGTTGACCATTCTGGCATCGAGCATCGCCAGCACGCGCTTCCGCCGGATGAGGGAAGCGGTGGTGTTGAAGACACTTGGCGCCACGCGCATGCGCATCGTGCGGACGTTCAGCGTCGAGTTCAGCGTGCTGGGTCTTCTGGCCGGGCTTGTTGGAGTGATTTTTGCGAATCTGCTCACGCGAGTTCTGCTCCACAGGATGCAGGTGGGCTTTCATATTGAGTGGCCAGCTGCGGGCGTGGCCCTTGTGGGAACGGCAATTCTGGCGACGGCAACCGGATGGATCGCAAGCTACCGCATTCTGGGGTTAAGGCCGCTCGAAGTTCTGCGCGAAGAGTAACGGCAGGGAAGCCCGAACAGCGTTCGCGCCCACTGCGGCGAAGGGTTGGAGAAGCGCCAAAATGGCTGAATGTAACAAAAAATGCTGTTTCAGCATTCGTAAAGCCTTTGGAGTCAGTTCAGAAAAGTCTAAAAACGAAAGAAACGCGAATCTACATAGGGGGTGGGTGGGGGTGCCTTTTGGGTACGGACCGGGGACATACCTGACAGATTGGACCGGGGACATACCTGATGTCGAAAGAACCGTGGTGGCATGGCGTTCGGCAAGGCGAGTTCCAAGTCCATAGTGCGGCATGCAAGGGGAATTTTCTGCAGCCGTACCGCCAAACAACAACGGTGTATTCTCGTCAGTTCTCCGGGGTCTGCACTCGGTATTTCCGCGGCCTTCAGGCCCATTTTGAAACGGGTTATTGGGCACTTGGCCGGAGTGGGGTCCGGAAGGGGCGTGGGATATACTCAGGTTTCTTGATCAATACGACTCGAACGGCTTGCGAAACCGCGGATGGCGGGAACGTTTTGGCTGCTGGACACGTATGGTCGGATGAGCGATAAACGCAATCTGAACCGAACGCGGTGATCGCCGGGGAGTGACAACGGCACAACCAAGGAAAACTGCGTCCTGCTTAAGGCACACCGAGACTGCCGCTTTTTTGCCGGTTGCGGTGACGTCCGGGTGTTACGACAGAAGGACATGGATCTTTGGTTTTGCGTAAATTTTGCGTCCGAAACCCGTTTCCGGGCGTCTTGATGACTGGCACCCCACATGCCTCAACCTATCGTGGAGAGGAATCATGCATTTGTACGGTACACGTGTGTTTGAGCGCCCATCGTTCGCGGCGCGCACAGTACGCGGGCAGGCAGCACATGGCATGCGCGGCGGAGCGAAGTTGCGCGCATTTACGGCGCTGATGCTGGGCCTGATGTCGGGGATGCCGGCGGGTTTTGCTCAGCAGCCGGCGGCGGGCTCGCAGGATAACGTGGCTTCTCAAGACCAAAACAAAGATGCATCCAACCTGCCTCCCGCGCCCACGCCCGTAACAACGGAGCCGATTTCGTTGCGGCAGACGCAAAGGGATTTCAGCCGTCCCTCGGGGGGCCTGCTTGGCAACCCAATCAATATGTACCGGGGAACAACTGTTCCGGTTGCCAGTTTCAACAATTCGACAAGGCTGGACGACCTGGTCAAGGACGGCAAGATCTATCTCAGCCTCTCTGACGCGATTGCGCTGGCTATCGAAAACAACTACGACATCGCCATCGCTCGCTACAACCTGGATATTGCCGATACCGACGTGCTGCGTTCAAAGGCGGGTGCTACCCTGCGCGGCGTGAACTCCGGTGTCGTAGCCAACACGATCGGAGGAACTTCGTCGACTCTGACCGCGGGCGGCGGTCCGGGAGGCACATCCGGCGGACAAGGCGGCGCGGCGTCGGGACTGGGAGGCCAGGTGTTCTCTACCGGCAGCGCAGGCCCGCTGCCGGAAAACCGGGATCCCGTGGTTGGCGGCACGATCCAGTTGGAAAGGGCCAAGGCGCCCCAGTCGAACACGTTGTTCTCCGGCGGTAAATCGGCTCTCACTACCAATACCAATGTGTACGACTTCACGTACAACCAGGGCTTCATCTCCGGCACCGCGCTGCAGGTGGGTTTCAACAACAGCCGTGTCACGAGCGACAACCCGTTCGCGAACTACAGTCCTAGTCTGACGTCCTCATTCAAAGCCACAGTGACGCAGCATCTGCTGCAGGGCTTCGGAGTTTTCATCAATGATCGTTTCTACTACCAGGCGATGAACAACCGCCGTATCACGGATTCGAGCTTCCGCCAGCAGATTCTCTACACCGTCAACCAGGTGGAAAGCATCTATTGGGGCCTGGTGAGCGCCTTTGAGGATGTTCAGGCCAAGGAGCGGACGCTGCAGCAGAGCACGCAACTGGAAAGCGATACCAAGAAGCAACTGGATATCGGAACCATGGCGCCGCTCGATGTTGTGCAGGCCCAGTCGACCGTTGCTTCAGACAAGCAGGCTTTGATCAGTTCGCAGAGCAATCTGCAGTATCAGCAACTCATCATGAAGCAGGCCATCGCGCGCAACCTGAACGACCCCGCGCTGGTGGCTGCACCGATTATTCCGACAGACCGCGTGAGCATCGAGGAATTGAGCGAAGAGCACCAACCGGTCGAAGAGCTGGTACAGACGGCGTTTCAACAGCGCCCGGAACTGGAGCAGGCGGTGCTGGTACTCAAGAACCAGCAGATCTCACTGAAGGGCGCGCGTAATGCGCTGCTGCCTACGCTCGATGCATATGCGTTTTATGGCGCGAGCGGCCTGGGTGGAGCGCAGAGCCCGAGCTGCGTCGACTTCTTTAGTGGCGGTTCGTGCGCTCCCAATACCTTTCCGACCGTGAGCTATGGCGATGTGCTCAACCATCTGGTCAACAGCACCGGCCCCGACAAGGGTGCGGGATTCACGTTGAATATTCCCATCCGTAACCGCCCTGCGCAAGCCGATCAGGCGCGATCCCTTCTGGAGTATCGTCAGGCGGAGTTGCGGCTGGAGCAGCTTTACACGCAGATCCGCATGCAGGTCGTGAATGCGCAGTTTGCTTTGACCAACGACAGGGCACAAGTGATCTCAGCTCGAGCCGCGCACGACTACGCGCAGCAGAGCCTCGACTCGGAAGGGAAGAAGCTGAGCCTGGGGGCGTCCACTGCCTACAACGTTCTGCTGCAACAGAAGAATCTTGCCACCGCGGACGCTACGCTGATTTCGGCCGAGGCCGCGTATGCCCGCGACCGGGCGGGACTCTACCAGGTCCTGGCAACGACGTTACAGCACTACGGCATCAATCTGAGCGGCGCAGCGGCGGGAACCGTAGGCGCGTCTCCTGCGATCCCGGGGCTGACTCCGGCCAAGGATATGGGCACCGCTCCGATGCCGGGGTCTTCATCGCGGTAAATCCAACAGAAAAGCACGCGAGCCCGGCTCCATGAGCCGGGCTCGCATGTGTTTGCCGTGCATCGCCTGAATTGCCGCTTTTCGAAACTGTGTGATGCTGCAACTCCAGTGCGACTGGCTGCAGGATGTTCACGATTCCCTGCAAATGTGTAGTCTTCCGGGTATTGGGAGGAGAACCTTGCCTGGGAGTTGAACCAATGGCGCAGTTCGAATTGGAAGTAAATGGCCTAAGGCGTACCATCGAGGCCGATGGAGACATGCCCCTGCTCTGGGCTCTGCGCGATCTGCTGCAGCTGACGGGCACCAAGTACGGCTGCGGCATCGGCATGTGCGGTGCATGCACGGTTCACGTCGAGGGGACAGCGGTACGCTCTTGCCAGACAACTGTGGCGGATGCCCGGGGTAAGAAAGTAACCACGATTGAAGGCCTCGGGAAAGACGGGTTGCACATCGTGCAGCGCGCATGGATTGCCGAGCAGGCGCCGCAATGCGGATATTGCCAGCCGGGACAGATCATGTCGGCGGCCGTGCTTCTGGCTGCGCATTCCAAACCCGCGGACGCCCAGATTGACGACGCGATGACGGGCAACATCTGCCGCTGCGGAACGTACTTTCGCATTCGCAAGGCGATTCACAGGGCAGCGCAGGAGATGAGGTCGTGAAGATAAGCCGCAGGAAATTTCTGGGCACATCGGCTACCGTTGCCGGTGGAGCGCTGGTAGTGGAATTCAAGTTGTATGGCCAGGATAGTGCTGCGGGCCCCGGGGCCGTAACGGATCCCTTTGATGCGTGGATTCACATTCGACCTGACAGCAGTGCCGAACATGTACTGGCACAATCGGAGATGGGACAAGGGGTCTACACGTCGCTGCCCATGCTGCTGGCCGAGGAGGCCGACCTGGACTGGGAGCGTGTGACGATCGTGCAGTCGGATTTCTCCCGCGGTACCGGCGGCAGCGGCAGCGTGATTTCCAACTACATGCCTCTGCGGCAGGCAGGAGCGGTGGTGCGGGCCGCAATGGTGGCCGCAGCTGTGCGGTCCTGGAGCGTGCCGGAATCCGAATGCAGGACCAGCAAGGGTGAAGTATTGCACGCTTCTTCTGGACGCAGGCTAGCGTACGGACAACTTTTAACGGCGGCGCGAAGTATGCCGCTTCCCGATCCAAAGACGGTGAAGCTTAAGGAGCCGGCACATTTCACGCTGATTGGAAAGGAAACTCCGCACCGCGACATTCCAGACAAGTGCACGGGCACGCGGATCCACACGGGCTGGGTGAAGCAGCTATAGGGCTCACCGGACCCGCGGTTGCGAACGCCATCTTCGCCGCGACCGGCAAGCGGCTGCGGAGAACGCCGTTCCGCATGGATGAGACAACGGCCTGAGCGACAACGGCGCTATGTTTTAAGCACCGACTTTTTCAGCCGGTCATCCGAATCCAATTCAAAAGAGATGACCGAATCAGAATCGTCCGACTCCACGCAAAACCTGGTGATGGACGAACCAAACATCGACTTCAATTCCAGGTCAAGACAGGTGGGAAGATAGACCCGCAGCACTCTAGGGTCGTAATAACGGAAAAGAAGGTAGCGTCCAGCTTCGTCCTTGACCCGAAGCAGTGTCCGCAGATGTCGCCGCAGTGCCCGAATGGAATCGTCGGACTGGATAAAGATTCCCCAGGCGCGCCCCCATCCGAGTGTTAGCAGGCTATCGGACACACTGTCACGCGGAGAAATCTGGACCAGATGAGGAGCTGCCCGTTCGAGCTCGGGGGAGAGCTCTCCGGCGAACAAACAGCACTTATCCAGATAACAGCGCGAAACGAGGTTGTATACCCTCTCGTCTTTGGCGCCGTCGAGAACGGCCCACATGTTGACCGGACGCATGGAATCTTCGGGCCAGAGAGCAGTTTTCAGCTTTCCGACAAACTCCCGGTTTCGAACGTCTGCGATCAACTTGCGGCCTCAGGACGAGCGTGTTTGATTGGCTATTATGTCATGAATGTGCGCTGATTCGGGTGATCCGAACCAACTCCGGCTCTGCTCCTGACAAAAATCTGTCTGGTTCGCATATATTCCGAGGGTTCTTCCCAGTCAGGTGCAATCTAAATCGCGAAGATGGGCTCGAAAGAAGCTGCTCACCATGGACGGAATGTTCTCTGTTGCGTCACAGGACCATGCGACGGTAGGGATGGAAGAGCGATTTATGCTCACAGCTCCAATATCTTCCTGGGCAAGATTCGGATTGTTGAAGAAGCCATGCCTCAGATTCTGAAAAAGCACCAACGTGGCATCGCATCCTGCGGCGCTCAATGCCTCGAAGAGATAACGGCTCTGGTCGGCGGGAATGAGAGTATCTGCCTGCCCGTGAAGGATCAGAAACGGCGGGCTGCCGGGACGCACGTAGTGAACCGGATCGGCAAGCTGTGCGAGCCGCGGAGCATCATTGACCGGCGCACCCAGGAGGCGTGACTCGAACGAGTCCGGATCGCCCGCCGGGATTATGCCTCCTACGAGAATGCTTTCCGCGTCGTTTCCTGCCGGCCGCACCGCAGAACGAAGTTCATCGATGCGCGCCAGGTTGGTTGGTCCATATCCATCCACGACTACCTGCACGGCGGATGAAAGGCCCGGGTGCTCCTCGCTGAGAAACTCATTCTCATTGGATAGAGCCGCGCATGCGGCCAGGTGCGCTCCTGCCGATGATCCCCAGAGGCCGATGTTGCGCTCATCGAATCCAAAGCTGGAGGCGACACTGCGCACCCAGCGCACCGCCGTCTTCACGTCCTCTACTGGAGCGGGGAACTTCACCTCGTCGCTCAGCCGGTAATCGATGCTGACTACGGCCAGGCCGGAACACTGCGCAAAAAGAGCGAGGTCCGGAGCCAGGCGGCGGTCGCCATAGCGCCAACCGCCTCCATGCAGCCAGATCACTACCGGAATGGGAAGGGCGCCGCTCGAGGGTAGGAAGACGTCCGCCAGCCGCGCAGTCCCGCCCGCGTTGCTGTAGACCTGGTCAGCGTGGATGCAAACCTCTTTGCCTTGTTTTTGAACTGGTTCGAGCATGTCGGGCTTCCATCTCGCTAGCTTTGCGGCGCTTGCGGCGGTGGTCCTGCTGGACGTTCGAGAATGGTGAGGTCCAGTTCGGAAAGGTGCTGGATGACGCGATCAAACCGGAACGGATGCGGCACCAGCGGATAACGATAGCCATCGAAGGGAACGCATAAATAGCGGAAGAATGGCTCGAAGTCCCCGGGCGTGATAAAGCCGAGAAAGCGCGTGTCGTGCTTTTTCAACTGAAATGAGTGAGGCGTCCGGGGCGGAACGTGAAGGAAGTCTCCCGGACTCAGCGTGACGAAGCCGTCCTCGGCGAACATCTCCATCTCCCCATTCAGACAGTAGAACAGTTCGGTCACTTTCTGGTGAAGATGGCGCGGGATCGGCGTGCCGATGGGGCCTTCTGTAAGCAGGGAGATGAAGACCCCACCGCTGTGATGCTGGCTCCCGAGGATGGTGTACAACTGGTCGCCCGCAATCATGCGTTCGCCTTCGCCGGCCGCCAGAACAAAGGGGACCATGCCGTCCGGTGCAGTGGTGAGCTTCGGGGTCCACGGGGCGTTTCGGGGCGGAGCTCCGGGGATGATCTCCGTGTCCACCGAACCGTCGACTGACGCCAAGTTTAGCGGCTCACTGTTCTGGGGATAGACAGCGCCCGCGTACGGTTTGCCGAGCCGGGCGTACACTTCCGTGGCGTTTCCGCCAAAGCTCCACGACAACAACTTGCCGCGGTGGTCGAGGAACTCATATTCATGGGCGGTGCCGGGAGGAATGTTTACGTAATCTCCGGGCGTCAGATGGTGAGCTTTGTCATCCAGCGTCAAAGATATGGCGCCTTCAACGACAAACAGCGCTTCATGAGTTGCGCCATGGCGGTGGTTCGGAAATCGAGCACCCTTGGCCCCTGTCAGAATCGCTCCGGAGGCAGGTTGCCCAAGCTCCTGCGGCCGGGCAATGACCGCGGCGAGGTGGCTTCCAAATGCATAGCGAAGTCCCTCGCCCGCGTCGAGCTTGTAAGGAGCTTGCGTGGCAGGCAATTCATTTTTGATCACGATGGTCGACCTCTAGCTAATGGCGCGGCAGGCGAAGTGGTACTAACGCGTACCATGGGATACCAGAATTGATACCAAACGCGGAACAGCGTTGTAAAGGCGAAACTGTGAAGTCGATCGCGTTGACAAGCTCATGGTACGGCCAAGTACCATTTGAGACACTGCAGATCTCGATGGAGGTCGGGAGCGCGGGCCGCGGCGAAATTCTGGGAAGTCCCGGCCGGGGCATATGCTCATGGAGAGGACTGCGATGAGATTGGCTAGCTTCAAGGTCCGGGAAACTGCGACCTGGGGAATGATTGAAGGCGAATCTGCCTCGGATCTGGGAAGCGTGCTGGGAGACCAGTTCCCCGATCTGAAGTCATTGATTGCACAAGACGGTTACAGTGAAGCGCTGGAAGCAAGTGCTTCGGCGCCGCGGTATTCTCTCGAGGATGTGGACTGGTTGCCGGTAGTTCCCAATCCGGAAAAGATATTCTGCGTGGGGCTGAACTACGAGATGCACAGGAAAGAAACAGGAAGAGCCGAGGTGGCTCATCCCACGATCTTCATCCGGTTTGCGAATACTCAGACCGGGCACTTGAGCGACATTGTTCGGCCCCGTGTTTCGACAGATCTTGATTTCGAAGGCGAACTTGCGCTGATTGTTGGAAAACATGGGCGTTCGATTTCACGGGAACAAGCCTTTGATCATATCGCCGGCTATGCCTGCTACAACGATGGCAGCGTGCGAGACTGGCAGCACCATACGCACCAATTCACGCCAGGAAAGAACTTTCCCCGGACTGGCAGCTTCGGCCCGTGGATGGTTACCCCGGAAGACCTCCCCGATCTTGGAACACGCATGATCATGACCCGGTTGAATGGACAGATCGTGCAGCAGGCTACGCTGGGGCAGATGATCTTCGATATCCCCACCCTGGTTGAATATTGTTCGGCCTTCAACCCTCTCGAACCGGGAGACGTGATCGTGACCGGGACACCCGGCGGTGTTGGCGTGAAGCGGGTTCCGCCGCTCTGGATGAAGCCCGGCGACGTTGTGGAGGTCGAGATCGAGGGAATCGGAGTTTTGCGGAACGGCATCGCGGACGAGGCTTCGACCAAAGCCGGATAGGCTTCATCTTCCATCGATTCTGGAGGCGGCAAAGTGGGAGATTTCCCGGTTATAGCCATTCGCAGCGTGGATCTTGGCGTTCCCGACATCGCGCGCGCCGAGGCGTTTTATGCGGAAACCTGGGGTTTGGAAGTTGCCGCTCGGCAGGGCAGGGCAGTTTACCTGCGCGCGACCGGACCCGATCATCATGTGCTTGCTTTGCACCCGCATCCTTACGCGGAGATTCTTTCCGTGAGCTTTCGCGTCGGGACGGAAGAAACGCTGGAGCGGATCGCGGCGGCGGTCGCTTCGGTAGATGGAAGTGTGATTGACGCGGTTACACCGAATTATGATCCCGATGGCGGCATCGTCCTCAAAGTCGGATCATCGGAGGGCTATATCCTTCGCTTCCATCATGGTGATGCGCTCCACGGCCACGCCTATTCGCGATGTTCGTTTCCATTTCGCCTGTCGCACGTCAATCTGAACTGCGCGGACATCGAAGCCACCAGTCAAATTTTCCAGAGTGTTCTGGGCTTCAAGCTTACGGACCGGTCGAAAGCGATGGCGTTCCTGCGCTGCAACCAGGACCATCACGCGGTGGTCCTGGCAGATTCTGGTGTGAACGGATTGAATCACGTGGCGTTCATGATGCCGGATCTTGAATCCGTGATGCGCGGCTCGGGCCGAATGATCGACAATGGCTTCCCAATCGGCTGGGGCGTTGGGCGCCACGGCCCGGGCGACAATGTTTTCGCCTACTTCGTGGACCCATTCGGATTTGTGATTGAGTACACGGCCGAAGTACTGCAGGTGAACGACGACTATCGACCGCGCGGCCCCGATCATTGGGTGTGGCCCGCGGGGCGCACCGATCACTGGGGCATCGCGCCGCCCAAGCCCGACTATGTGAAACATGCACAACTCGCGATTCGGTTTCCGGCTCTGCATCGATGAGCGCTGAAATTGAATTCGACGTTTTGATCGTGGGTTTCGGCCCGGCGGGAGCGATTGCTGCCTGTTGGCTTGGCCAGGCGGGCGTGAAGACGCTGGTCGTCGAAAAGAGCCGCACCATCTGGGAGATTCCGAGAGCGATCGCATTGGACCACGAGATTCTGCGCGTCTTCCAGAACATCGGTGTGGTTGACGAGGTTCTTCCGTACACCGCTCCATTCGGCGCTTCGGAGCATTACGGCGCGGCCGGCCAACTGATCCGGAGCATCGGTGTTGTTCCTCCGCCTTATCCGTTCGGATATTTGCCCAACATGGTCTTTACGCAGCCCGCAGTGGAGAGAATCCTGCGTGCCCGGGCGGAATCGCATCCTTCAGTTACGGTGGACCTCGGAAAAGAAGTTAGCGGCCTGGACCAAAAGGAACAGTGCGTGGCAGTGTCGATCCGGGATGAAGCGGGGCGAGAACAGGTGGTCAAGGCGAGGTATGTCATTGCATGCGATGGGGCCTCAAGCACGGTTCGACGGGTGGTGAACATCGCTCTTGACGATCTCGGATTTGACGAACCGTGGCTGGTGGTCGATCTGATCGTGAACGATGCAGCGATCGCGAAGCTGCCGGGCGTATGCGCGCAATACTGCGATCCCGCGCGTCCGTACACGTACATCATCGGTCCCGGAAATCACCGCCGCTGGGAGATCATGTTGAATGCTGGGGAGGATCCGCGCCACGCGGAGTGCGAAGAGAGCGTTTGGAAGCTATTGTCACGATGGCTCAACCCTGACGACGGCAAACTCTGGCGAGCCGGCAGCTATCGCTTTCATGCCCTGGTCGCTCATCGATGGCGCGAGGGGCAGGTGTTTCTAGCCGGAGACGCGGCCCACCAACAGCCTCCGTTTATCGGCCAAGGCATGTGCCAGGGTGTTCGCGACGTGACAAATCTGTGCTGGAAGCTGGTGTCGGTCTTGCGGGGCGAAGCCGCAGACGAACTGCTCGACACCTATGAGCAGGAACGCAGCCAGCATGTGCGGACCCTGACCGAGCGCATCAAGCACATCGGCGCGGCAATTTGTGAGCGCAATCCGGAAGCGGCGAGGCTACGCGATGAAGCACTCCTGCGGCAAGGCGGAGGAAAGGCTCGCATCGTAACCCGCCAGGAGATTGTGCCGTCCCTTCAGGCGGGCTTTCTTGCTTCCGGGAGTGGCTCGGCGACGGGAACGCTGTTTCCCCAACCAACGCTTTCGACGGAGAAGGGAAGAGTGCGTCTCGATGATGCGGCGGGATTGGGATGGCGTCTGTTCTGGGATGGCCGGCAGGGAGAGGATTGTCCCGATGTCACGCAATTCGGAATCCGGGCCGTACCCCTCGGAGGAAAACATTCTACAGATTTGGATGGATTGGCGGCAGCCTGGTTTGAGAGGCATGGTTGCAGGGCGGCCATCGTTCGACCTGATCACTATGTCTATGGCGTGCTTCTCGACCTGAGCCTGACGGAAGAGGCATGCCGCCAATTGCAGATTCGGTTGAGGTACGCGAGCGCAGGAGACGCCGCGCCCAGCCGGATTTGTGAAACCGCATGACCGGGTGCAGGCCTACTGCTTTTGAACCGCGGCCCAAAGACGGCGGCCCCGGTCAGCCCGTTCTTTGCGCCCTGATTCGCTCGCCGGAGCCGGCGATGCATAGTAGCCAAGGAACATTTTGACCGCGTGTTTCACGTGCTTTCGCGTAAGGGGAACCTCGCGGTTTTGGCCGAGCACTATTGCGGTCAGGTATCGGGCGCTGATGATCAGGTCGAGGAAATCGTCAGCCGCCTGCAGCGGGTCTGAATTGCGTAAATCTCCTGACGCCATGCGTCGCTTGAGAAATGCAGCGGTGTTCTCTCGGCCGACTCCAGGCCCAAGAAGATAGAATTTCTCCGCCGACACCGGGTCCCGAAAGGTTTCGGCGGCCACAATCCTGAACAGTTTGCCGAATTTCTCCGAACTGACGAAGTCCAGGATTTCGGTTCCCGCCCTCGTGAGCACTTTTCCGACATCCTCACTCGATGACCAACTCAGGTTGACCTGCGACTGGATCTCCTGTTGGAGGCGAGCGATCACCGCGGCAAGAATGGCGCGCTTGTCGCCAAAGCACGCATAGAGCTCGCGCTTCGAAACTCTGGCAAGTTTCGCAATGTCCGCGGTGCTGGTAAATTCGAATCCGTTTTCGAGAAAAGCCGCGGAAGCGGCGTCAAGGATACGAGCCTGGTGACCCAGCTTTGCGCGTGCCGTCTTGATAAGTCCAGTCAATCTACTCAAGGGATGGTGGAGAAAGTGGAGAGCGGCAGGCTCGTGAAGACTGCATTCGTCTCCATTCAACGTCAACAACTCTACATCATCGGCGTCACCTCGGTCTCAGCAGGTGGAGATGATCAAGGCCCTGAGGCAGCGTCAGCGGCAAGCGAGATACAAGGCTGAAGTCTCGTTGCGACGGTCATTGATCTTGGATCCCCACCGGAAGCCAATGGCGGGGTCGACACCGTCAGGGCATGGCCGGATTCAGGAGCTTCTGCGCGGTCTCGGCTCCAAATACCGGCAGCGATGAGTCCGTGAGCAGGCCGATTTGTTTGAGCACCGAGGCCTGGTCCCAGTAGATGCGCTCATGGGCAAGCTTGCCGTCGCGAAAACCGACAACCACGACAAGAGGGATGTCGACATGGCGATGAGTCGGCGGAACTCCGGGGAGCATCCAGGGCATCTCTTCAGTGTGAGTGAAGGAAAAGATCATCTCGTCAACCAGTTGATCCTGACCGAGGGTACGGGAGATAAGTTTAATGGAGGTGTCGGCGGGCATCAGCGAGATGAAATCTTCCGCATAAAACCTGCGCAAGGCGGCGTGGCCGTAGCCGCCGGTCATCACCGGAACATGGTTGACGTAGGCATCCTCTACCATTGTTGCAATGGTTGAAGAGACGTCGCGTGTCGAAAATTCATAGCTGATGTGTTCGTCCCATTTTGCGATCATCTCTGCCTGGTTCATGACTCTGAGTTCCTCTGCGGAGATGTTAATCGATCGCCCACGAGCCTGACCGTCCTGATTTCTGAGAACGAGAATAATCGACAGGTGCTCTGGTTCGATTGACGCAGGTATACTCGTCTGTGCCCGGGAACCCAGAGAGGAAATGAATCCCTCAATGATTCACGAGATAGCCTTTGAAATGGCGGCGTCCAACGTGCGATTCGGCGTCGGCGTGACGCGAGAGGTGGGGATGGACCTCACGGACCTCGGAGTCCGCAGCGCGCTCGTAGTTACGGATCCGACCCTTCGGCGGATGTGTCCTTTCCAGACGGTGCTCGAATCGCTGGAAGCCGAGTGCATCGGCTACACGATCTATGACCATGTTCGGGTCGAGCCCAACGACGAGTCGTTCCTGGATGCGATCGCGTTCGCCGGGCAAAGCGAATACGGCGCGATTGTTGGGGTAGGCGGCGGCTCCACGATTGACACGGCCAAGGCCGTGAATCTTTACGCCTGCTATCCGCCTGCTGATTTTCTCGACTATGTGAATCCGCCCATCGGCAAGGGCTTGCCGGTGCCGGGTCCACTGAAACCGTTGATTGCGATTCCAACCACGGCCGGCACGGGCAGCGAAACCACAGGCGTTTCCATTTTCGATTTGAGCAAGATGCGCGCCAAGACCGGCATCGCCAGCCGGCGGCTCAAGCCTACACTCGGATTGCTCGATCCGGAAAACACACGTACGATGCCCTCACAAGTGGCTGCGGCAACCGGTCTCGATGTACTCAGCCACGCCGTCGAATCCTACACCGCCTTGCCGTATTCGAATCGCCCCTTGCCGGATCGCCCGCTGCTGCGGCCGGCGTATCAGGGATCGAATCCCATCAGCGACGTGTGGTCGCTCGAGGCCATGCGCATGGTCGCGCGATACCTGGTGCGTGCGGTGGAGGATCCTTATGATGACGAAGCCCGCGCCAACATGATCCTGGCTTCGTCGTACGCCGGCATCGGATTCGGCAACGCCGGGGTGCATTTGCCGCACGGAATGTCGTATCCCGTGTCGGGCATGGTGAAAGGCTACTTCGCGTCAGGATATCCGGGCGATCACGCGATGGTGCCGCATGGATATTCCGTCGTTCTGAACGCTCCTGCGGTGTTCCGCTTTACGGCCAGCGCGAATCCGCAGCGGCACCTTGAAGCCGCCGAGGCTCTCGGCGCCAACATATCGGGCGTGCATCCAGCCGATGCAGGCAAGGTGCTCGCCGACCGGATCACCTGGTTCATTGAACGACTGAAACTGCCCAATGGATTGGGCGCGCTGGGCTATAGCTCATCCGATATTCCCGCGCTGGTCGAAGGCACTCTGCCGCAGCACCGCGTTACCAAGCTCTCGCCGCGGCCGGCCGGAGCTGAGGAACTTGCCGGCCTTTTCGAAGAAGCACTCGTGGCATTTTGATGGGGGTGGGTGAAGATGGCGAATGGGACCCCCTCTGCAGGAGCCTGGACAGAAAACACCAACCCCACATCTAATGGATTATGAGTTCACCCGATGTTACCGCGATCGCGCCGCCCGGCGAGTCCAGACCTGACCGCCACGTTGTCCGTTTTGCCTTCGATAATACCTATGCAAGGTTGCCGGAGGGTTTTTATGCCCAGCTTGACCCGACACCTGTAGCGTCGCCGCGGCTGGTCAGGGTGAATCGCGAATTGGCCCTGGCCCTGAGACTGGATGCAGACGCGCTGGCGAGCCCGGAAAGCGTGGAGATCCTGGCGGGAAACCGCGTGGCCGAGGGCAGCGAGCCTCTGGCGCAGGCGTATGCGGGCCACCAGTTCGGCCATTTCGTGCCTCAACTCGGCGATGGTCGCGCCATCCTGCTGGGCGAGGTGATAGGGCGCGATGGGGTTCGCTACGATATCCAGCTCAAAGGCTCCGGTCGGACCCCGTTCTCGCGCGGCGGCGATGGCAGGGCGGCGCTCGGTCCCGTCTTGCGCGAGTACATCGTGAGTGAGGCCATGAGGGCGCTGGGGGTGCCCACCACCCGGGCCTTGGCCGCGGTGACCACGGGGGAGCACGTATTGCGCGAAGTGCCCTTGCCTGGAGCCGTATTGACCCGGGTGGCGGCGAGTCATCTGCGCGTGGGTACGTTCGAGTATTTCGCTGCCCGACGCGACACAGAAGCGACGCGCGAGCTAGCCCACTTTGCGATTGCCCGGCATTATCCTGAGGCCGCCGATGCGAAGCAGCCGTATCGGGCCCTCCTGGATGCGGTGATAGCCCGGCAGGCGCAGCTGATCGCGCAATGGATGCTCCTCGGCTTCATTCATGGCGTGATGAATACCGACAACACTTCCATCTCAGGAGAAACCATCGATTACGGTCCGTGCGCATTCATCGAAGCTTACGATCCGGCCACGGTGTTCAGCTCCATCGATCGCCACGGCCGCTATGCCTATGGAAACCAGCCTCGCGCTGCATTGTGGAACCTGGCACGATTCGGCGAGGCTTTGCTGCCAGTTCTGGTGCAGGAGGCGGGGAGCGAAGAGGCCGCGCTGGGATCCGCTGAGGAAGCCCTTGCAGCTTTCGAACCGCAGTTCGTGGCGGCTCGCAGCGCTGGTCTCAATCGGAAGCTTGGGCTCTTTACCGAGCGCGCGGGGGATGCTGCTTTGGCTGAAGACCTGCTGGAACGCATGGCAGCCAACCGCGCTGACTTCACGTTGACATTCCGCCGGTTGTGCGATGCCGCAGCCAGTCCTGACGGGGACGGGGACGTGCGCGCGATCTTCGCCGACCCGGGCGCCTATGACGGTTGGGCTGCTGGATGGCGGCGCCGCCTTGACGAGGAACCGGTCTCGAGAGACGAGCGCGCCGCAGCCATGCGGAGGACGAATCCGGCATTCATTCCGCGAAACCACATGGTGGAGGCGGCGCTCAATGCCGCCGTGCGGGAGCAGGACTTTCAGCCATTCGAGGAATTGCTGGATGTCGTATCAAGTCCATACGAGGACAGGCCGGATCATGAGAAATATATGACTCCGGCCCGGCCCGAGGAGTGCGTTACTCAGACTTTCTGCGGGACGTAAGCGGTGAAGCAGAGTGGCTCACGGCTTATTGGGACTTTCGCTGCCAAACCGCGAAATACGGTTGATTTGAGAGGGTGGCATTGAAGCCGGGGTAAAGCCAGGCCGCTTCGTTCTCGCGGCGAAGTTCAAAGTAGTACTGGAGCGGGAGGGGCGAGCTGGTGTATTCACCGGGGATCGCGGCCCGATATTCGCCGTCGGCCGGTTGCATTTCGACGGATCGCCACCGTTCACCCTGATTCACATGGCGGTAATTGAGTCGCGCCGTAATTTGCGGATCGTGCTTGCTCGAGGTGGACGTGGCAAGCGAGAGCGAGAGCGCCTCTCCCGGCTGAAAGCTCGCCGGCACTCCATGCGTGCAATTCAAAGAAGGCCGGTTCTGAACGGAGCTGGCGACCTTCAAAGCGCGTCCTGCAGCCTCGGACTCTGACGGATTCGGCGCAGCGTCGACCGCCTTTTGCATCGCAGTGATGTCTTGGTCGATCGCTGCGAGGCGGTCGGTCCAATGTCCGCGACGCATGGGCACATCGCCATACGAGATATCGGACACGTATACGTTTCGAGCACGGTCGGCCGTTTTCGCCCAGGCCTGACGAGCGGCCTGATATTGAGTTACAGCGAGTTTGCCGGCCTCAGGATTCCCGCTTAGGCTGAAGATTTCAAAGGATACGCCGCTGCGGAGCTTTGCAGCGAAGAACAGTCCCAGACCATTCTGAATGAGGACGTCCTCTTCGATGCGGCGGAATGGCGGCGAGGCGGGCGCGGTTGCTTTGATACGGGCATTGGCAAGCGCTTCGCCGGACGTTCCGGCGAATGCTTCAAGCCACTGCGCTACTTCGATGGGAGAATACTTCGGAGTAAGTTTCCCGGCCAGCAGATCCTGCGCGTGCTCAGAGATGGTTGAAAACAATTGCGGATCGAGAGGACTGACAGTTCCGAAGCATTTAGGACTTGGCGTATCGCCATAGGGGGATGGCTCGCTGCCGAGCACGATGGGCATGTTGGTGTAGATCTCCGGCCAGAAGGCGTGATTGGATG
The DNA here is from genome assembly GCA_963798315.1 of uncultured Acidobacteriota bacterium. Taxonomy (GTDB): domain Bacteria; phylum Acidobacteriota; class Terriglobia; order Terriglobales; family Acidobacteriaceae; genus Telmatobacter. The sequence continues at coordinate 669,851 of CAWCTA010000011.1, forward strand.
CCGAGGGAAGATGGGCAGACGTGAGCAGGGGAAGAAGGCGGCTGGCGTTGGCGAGTGCAGTTTCGACGGGCTCGGCTCGCGGTCCGAATTCGCGGCGCAAGTAGCGGCGCCAAACCTCGGGGTTCACATCCGGGTCGTAGAGGTGCCGTCCCCACAGGCGATAGTAGTATTCAAACTTTTGCCAGTCGGATTTGGGATTGAGAGATTGATCCGAGTAGGCACAGCGCCCACCGGGATGCCCGGAGCCCTCGCGCCCTTTGAACGTCAGAGGTTCCATCAAGTCGATTCCCGCCGCTCCGCAGAAGTGGGAGGTACGCCCATAGGCTGCGCACAGTTCGGGATCGGCTGAAAGCAAGTGCCGTTGCGAACCGGGCCAAAGACGAAAGAGCAATTGCGATTTGCTGCCTTGCTGAAAGAAGTCGGCATATCCATAGCGAGTGAAGAGGCGAGCTCCGCCGCTGAGGCTGAATGGGCCGTTTTCGACGTGATTGGGATTGGGGATCTCGAGGGCGCGTATGTCGGCCTGGTTGTAGCCCAGGCTCTGATGTTCGGCCGAATATTTTGCGCCCAGCTTTACCGGCATGCCCGTGGCGGATGCGATATCGATCATGGTCTGGTTCACACCCTTGGCGTGCATGTCGATTTCGATGGTGCGCCCGCATCCGGAAATCGCTTCGAAAAGAGTGGCCCAAAATTGGTAACTCCCCTCGGGAATGCCGCTCTCTCCGTGAACCCGCATCGTGAGTCCGCCGATCTGCGGGCACTCTCGCAGCAGAATCGCCAGCGCGTCGCGGCAGTAGGCGGCATGCGTCTCGGGAGTCAACCCATCGATATGGTGGTAGGCGTTGGGGCTCGCGGTCCATTCGTAGGCATGCGTCCATATACCCAGCTGGAAATGCAGACCGCGCGCTCCGGTCTCCGCGGCAATGAAGCGGAGCATCTCCATATTTTTTTCGCGTTCACTCGCAGGCAAAGGGACCGGCGAAGCGAGCCTCTTTCCGTCCGACTGACGCCAGTTGCAACACCCGAACCTGGCTGTATCCCGGGACTTCAACGAGGTAGGGATAGGGAAAGTGCAGATAATCGTCGGTGACGCCCCTGGGAAAATCGTATTCAAGCCCATAGGCAAGCGTGAAGCGATTGAACCGGCTGGCGATGAGGACATCAAGATATTCACGCCAGAAGTCCTTGTCGTAATACCACGGCTTGTCTTCGAGCTCGCTGCAAAAGTACCGGCTTACCGCCCGCACCTGATTGGCGGGCTCTTCCACCAATGAGCCTTGCAAAGTGCAGTCCGGATTCGGGATCGGGAGCGAAGCGCACGCGCTCGGCGAGTTCGAGGAGGCTATAGATGTAGCCGCGCGGGCCGATTCCCGAGACCAGAAGCGCGGGGGTCTGGCCCAGGCGTCCGGATGCGAGAAATGTGCTTTCGGCATTGGACAGGTCCGCGGACGACGGCGGAAACCCTTGGGCGAGCGGCGAAGTTCGAGGCGCGACAACGATACATAAATCCGATGCCGCCGCCTGTTCTGCAGAGGGAACGAGAGCGCACGTCAATCCTCTGGCCAGAGAGTCCTTGCGAAGTTGTTCTGCGGCGCGCCGCACGGGATTGGAGGATGCGGTCGCATCCTGCGCATCGATGACGATTGCAATGCGCCGCGGCGAAGCGCCAGCGGCAGTTCGCGACAGACCGTAGACTGAAGCCGCGCCGGCAAGTTTGAGGAAGTTGCGGCGTTCGAGGACGGCAAGCGAGTCAGAGGTCATTGAATTTGGCTCCTAAGCCAGGTTTGTCCCGGTCGCGTCCCGCCGGGTCGCTTTCCAAACCATGAGCAGACCGATGAGCAGGTAGATGCCCGCGGTGGCGCTGATGCCGGCGCTCATCCCGTAACGACCGGCGGCCACGGCAATCGCGATCGGCGCTACACCACCACCGAGCCACGCGAGGGAATTCATGATTCCGACGGCGACGCCGCGCCGCTCTACCGATACGACGTCATGGAGCGACGCGAAGATGTTCGCGTCATACATTCCCTTGAAGAAGCCAAAGCCGATCATGGCAAGAATCAGCACGGGAACCGAAATGGCCCAGCCGGTAAGAAAGAGGAAGGGCGCTCCGCAGAGCAGGCCAAGGGCCTGGATAAAGGCGCGTCCTTCACGCTGCCATCTTCCCGCGGCGTTTGACCAATGCGTCGGCGAGGAATCCCGCCGAAGAGGACACCCAGCACGGAGGCGACCTGGAGATAGGCGGTTGCGTGGAATCCCGCCATCGACAGACTCATGTGGAATTTCTGAAAGAGAAAGGTCGGCATCCAGGCAAGGAAGACCACAGCAACAAAGTTTGCGCCCATGAAGACGGCGATGAGAAGGAGGACCGCACGATTGGCAGAGAGTTCTTTAACGGCATCGAATAGGCTTGCCTGCGGGTCAACTTTTGCGTTGGAAACAAACGCGGGATGGGAGGGCTGTTCGGACATTCCCCGTGGCGGCTCGCGGAGCAGAGTCCACAATGACAGGGCAAGCAGGATGCCAAGGGCACCAAACAAGATGAAGCTCGGTCGCCAACCGTAGTATTGCCCGACGGCGCCGGAGACAGCGCCTCCCGCGATGGTTCCGGCGTAGACGCTGGACTGGTGAATCGACATGGCGCGGGAGCGGGTTTCGCGATGGTAATCGCTGATGAGAGACATGGAGGCGGGAAAGTAAAACGCTTCGCCCAGTCCTCCAAGGGCACGGCAAAGGATGAGTTGCGAGTAACTGCGCGAGAAGGCGGTGGCGCCAGTAACGACTGACCAGAAGAGCAGTGCTCCGAGGACAAGCGTCTTGCGCGGGAGGCGGTCGCACAGCCAGCCGGCGAGCGGACCGAACAGCGCATACATCCACATGAATGATGAGCCAAGGACGCCCAACTGCACGTCGGAGAGCGAGAACTGGCGGCTGATCAAGGGGAAGACAGAAAAGATGGCCTGGCGGTCGGCATAGTTGAAGAAGCAGACAAGCCAAAGCATACACACGACGAACCATTTATAGGAGCCGGCATGCCTTGGTTTCATCGTCGCAGTGCCTCTCAAACGTGAGGGCTAATCTGGTCAGCATACACGAGGCCATCGGGGGAATTTGCATGCGCGAAGCTGGTGCGGCAACTATAGAGGTGAAGGGAGCTATATTCTCAAGCGAGAAAGGCCTGCCGTGCTTCGAGGTACTTCATTGCTATTGATGCTCGGACTTGCTGTCTGCATTTATGGGCAGGATCCGGCCGGAGAACTCATCTTCCAGCCGGGCAGCGTTCCCTTTGCGTCAAGTCACGCCTCAACCATCGTGGAACTGAAGGGGGGAATGTTGATGGCGGCGTGGTTCGGAGGAACGGGAGAAGGGTATCCGGATGTGGCGATATGGGGCTCACGCACAGATTCAGGGCAGTCTGCCTGGGCGGCTCCGGTGGAGCTGGCACGCGAGGCGGCGGTTCCGTGCTGGAACCCCGTGCTCTTTCATACCAAGGACGGGCGGCTATGGCTGTATTACAAATTTGGCCCCAGCCCCAGCACCTGGACGGCAGCCAGAAAATACAGCGACGACGAAGGGAAAACCTGGTCGCCGGTAGAGCACCTGCCCGCGGGACTGATTGGTCCCGTTCGCGCCAAGCCGCTCGTGCTGCCGGATGGCACCATCGTCAGCGGGTCTTCAACAGAGGCGTACCACTCCTGGGCGGCGTGGATTGAACGCAGCACCGACAATGGGAAGACGTGGACGCGGACGGGGCCGATTGTGCCTCCCGCCGATGTAATCAAACCGGGCTCCGGCGATGAAACGGCCCACGTCCCCGGATCGCGTGAATGGAACGAGACGACCGGCATAATTCAGCCTTCGGTGGTTTCGCTCGGGGGAACGCATCTTCGTTTCTACGCCAGGTCGACCGCCAATATTTCGCGGATCACGGTTGCCGATTCATTTGACAACGGCGTCACGTGGACTGGTGCCCGGCCGATTGCTCTGCCCAACCCGAATTCCGGGATTGACGCCGTTGCCCTCAAGGATGGCCGCGTCGTGCTTGTCTTTAACAACACAACCACGGGACGCACTCCCCTGAACCTTGCGGTCAGCGAGGACGGAGAGCACTTCAAAGTATTCGACACTCTCGAAGATGCGCCCGGAGAATACTCCTATCCAGCCATGATCCAGGGCAGCAACGGTGATCTTTATATCACCTATACATGGGATCGCAAGTCGATCCGCTTTGTTCGCGTGCCGTTGACCCGTATACCGAAGTAGGGCATTGGCACGATGGGTGGAGAAACGATGTCCAACGTCGAAATTTCCGGTGTCTTTGCTGCTCTTCTCACTCCACGGAATGCCGAGGGCAACATCGATGTTCCGGCTTTGCGCAACCTGGTCCGCTTTCTGACGAAGTCGGGGATTTCATCCTTTGCCGTAAATGGCGCTACCGGAGAATTCTGCCTGACATCGCCCGCCGAGTTGCGCACCATGCTCTCCACCACGCGAGCAGCCGGCGAAGGCAAGGCAAGAATATTGTGCTGTGTCGGAGCCGCGGGCGCAGCTCAATCCATCGAATTAGTCCGAGTCGCAGAGTCGGAAGAGGTGGAGGGTCTGTTGTTGCCGATGCCATACTTCTATCCCTACGGCCAGGAAGACCTTGATCTCTTCTGCCGCACGGTAGCGGACGCCACGCGTCTGTCGGTGCTGCTCTATAACCTGCCGCAGTTTACGTCCGGCCTGAACAAGGAAACGGTGCGCAGCCTCATCACCGAGGTGCCCAATCTCGTTGTGCTGGGCCAGTATGTGATCCAAATCACGGCGAGTCAGGGTTAAGAGGTCCATGCTGACCATAGAGGGTTCGGTTTACACTATGCATGTGGGCAAGAAAAGTGCGTGGCTGATGATTGTTGTGGTGGCCTTTTGGGCCGCCATGCCGGCGCTTGCGTACTTGAAGCCCGCCCAGGCGGATGCCTGCTGCCGGCAAATGACGCATGGGTGCGGCTCATGCGATATGGGTGCAAGCCAATCCTGCTGCCAGGTTCACGCGCCCGACACCAGCGTTCCTCTGGGCCGGGCTAACCCTGTGGAACGCTTGGTTCTCCCGATGCAGATGGCTGCAGGGCGGGTTTTGCCGGTTCCAGCGGCTTGCGGCGTCTCGTCTTGTCAGACATTTGAAGCCAGTCCTCCCGTCCCGCGACTCGGCTGTTCAGTTCTCCGCATCTAGCAAGCCCTCAATCGAAGGTCCCGCTTTCGTGTGCTTTCGTGCGCCTGGCGCATGCGAGCATGCGACCGACGTGCATTGCAATTGCAATTGAGGGAATCATGAAAGCCATTTCTGTTTTGGTATGGGCGCTGGCATGCCTTCTGCCGGTGCCGGCGGCGCGCGCCCAGGAGGCGGATTCAAGCGCCGGGCTCGAAAGCCTGAGCGCTTTGATGGCGGGCCGGCTCGATGCGGGGAACGCGGGTCCCACTCTGGGCCTCGGCGAGGTGGAGCAGATCGCGCTGGGTGAGAATCCGGAGATCCACGTCGCCGTTCGGCACGTTGCGTCGGCCGAATCGCATGTATCGGCCGCGGGGACACTCGACGATCCACAGTTCATGTATCGCGGCTGGGGTGTTCCTCTGAACCAGCCCTGGAACTACAACGCGGCGCAGAACATGCTGATGGTCGGGCAGGCACTGCCTGGGCGCGGGAAGCGCAGTCTGCATACCGCGGTTGCGCAGTCGGACGTGGACGTGGCCAAGACCGAATTGGCCGCAACCCGGCTGCGGGTGCAGGTTGAGGTGCGGAAGGCCTTCTACGACTTGCTGCGGGCCCAGGATGAGATTCGTATCCACGACCAGCACGTGGGAATCGCGCAGCAGGCCATTGGAGCGGCGCGGATCAAATATACGGTCGGCAAAATACCCCAGGTCGAAATTCTGAAAGCACAACTCGCCCTGACTCGTCTGGCCGAGCACATGATCCGATTCGAGCGTGATGCCGAGGTGGCGCAAACCCGGCTGAACGCGCTTCTGGGTCGCGATCCGATCGCGTCGCTGCAAGTGCAGGGCGAGTATGGGTTGGAGAAGCCGCTGCCGACGGTCGAGGTGTTGGAAAAGATGGCGATGGAGGGCCGGCCCGATCTGCTGGAGGCCGAAGCGGCCGCGGAGAAGAGCCGCCGCGAACAGGCTGTTGCGAAGAAGACATACGTCCCGGACTTCATTGTAGCCGCCGGCTACATGCTCATGCCCTCGGGGTCAACCGTCCGGAACAACTACATGGTCGAGGGATCGGTCAGTCTCCCCTGGCTGAACCGCGGCAAGCATGAAGCCGAGATGGCCGGGGCGGCAGCGGAGATCACCGAGAAGGATGCGGAACTCAATGCGATGCGGAATGCGGCGCGGGGCCAGATTCAGGAGGCACTCGCAGAGGCGAAGGCCGCGCAGCGGCTGGCACGGGTCTACCAGGATTCATTGCGGCAGCAATCCGAAGCGGCCCTTCATTCCGCGGTCGTGGCCTACGAGAACGATCAGACTTCGTTGCTTGACCTGCTCGACAGCCAGATGACGGTCGTCGATGTCGACCTGGCCTGGATTGATGCTCTGGGCGAATTCAACACACGCAAGGCAGACCTGGAGATGGCCGCTGGCGCGCCTATCGAAGAGAATCAAACCGGCGCGAATGAGGGACGGCAATGAACAATAAAAGTTTGAAGCGCGCGCTCTTTGTAGCGATTGGATTGTGCACACTGCTGGCCGCGGCGCTGGCGTATACGGTATCCCATCGGGACGGCCGCGTTCACGCGCAAGACGACTCCGATCCCGTAGTGGCAAGTGGTCCCGCTGACGCTAAACCGGGGACGAAAGCTCTCCCGCCAGCAAGCACGGACGAGCCAACGTTGTCTCCCATTCAGTTGTCACCCCGGCATCTCCAGGAAATAGGCGTCACCACCGCCTTTGTGGAGATGAAGGAGACCAACAGCGAAGTGCAGGCGTCAGGCAGCGTCGCGATCGATGAGCAGCGGCTCTCCTCTGTGCAGACGCGCTTTCCGGGCTGGATTCGCACCGTGTTTGCCAATGCGACTTATCAATATGTGAAGAAGGGGCAAAGCCTGTTCACCATCTACAGTCCCGACCTGGTGAGCACGGAACAGGAGGTTCTGCTGGCAAAGCAGAACCAGGCGACATCGTCTGAACACATGCACGGAACCCCGGCGAACGAAGGGAACTGGCTTCTGCAGGCGGCGGAAGAGCGGCTGCGCCGATTCGACGTGCCGGACGCGGAGATCACGCGCATCGAGCAGAGCGGTTCTGTTGAACGCGAAATTGCGATCGAGTCGCCGGCCACCGGCTACATCATCGAACGCAATGCTCTGCCCAATGTGTACGTGCAGCCGGATACGAAGCTCTACACCATCGCCGACCTCTCCACCGTGTGGGTGTACGCGAATGTGTTCCAGACCGATGTGGGCCGCTTGAAACCCGGCGATCGCGCCCAGGTGACCGTCGACGCATACCCGGGCCGCAAATTCAACGGGCGGATCGACCAGATTCTTCCCGACGTGGACCAGACGACACGCACCGTGCGCGTCCGGCTGATCTTCAATAACCCGGGTATCATGCTCAAGCCCGGCATGTATGTCGATGTGGACATCAGCGCGCCGTTGGGGAGGCGCCTCGTCATCCCCTCTTCGGGCGTGCTGCAGGCCGGCAACCGCCAGATCGCATTTATCGATCATGGGCAGGGCTCACTGGAACCGCGAGAGATCGAGACCGGGCCGACGCTGGACGACTCCATTGTTGTGCTAAAGGGCTTGAAAGCGGGTGACCGCATCGTAAGCTCGGCCAACTTTCTGATTGATTCCGAAGCGCAGCTGCAGGGATCGATGGGGGGATTTGCCTCGCTGCCGACTCCGGCCGGCACCGCACAGAAATCCACGGATCAGGTCCAGGTCGCGTTAACGACTCAGCCGTCGCCTCCGCGCAAAGGTGAGAACACTCTGCGCGTGAACCTGACCGGCGCGGACGGAAAGCCGGTTGCCGGTGCCGCAGTCAGCGTGACCTTCTTCATGCCGGCAATGCCTGCGATGGGGATGAGCTCGATGCACGTGGTATCGACCCTGGCAGACAAAGGGCAGGGCGTGTACGAAGGGTCGGTTCAACTGGGAGCGGGCGGCACCTGGGACGTTACCGTCACGGTGACCAGGAACGGGCAAGCTGTGGCTGACAAGAAGCTCAGCTTGAATGCTACGGGAGGCATGTGATGATTTCCCGAACCATTGAATGGTGTTCGCGGAATCTGTTTATCGTGTTCACCGCGGCGATCCTGCTCACGGTGGCGGGAGCGTGGTCGTTGCAGCATGTTCCCCTGGATGCGCTGCCCGACATCAGCGATGTGCAGGTCATCATCCATACGGAATGGGCCGGCGAGCCGCCCAATTTGATTGAGGATCAGGTCTCCTATCCCATCGTCTCGGCACTGCTGTCTGCGCCGCGCGTCAAAAGCGTGCGCGCGCAGACGATGTTCGGTGATTCCTACGTGTTTGTGGTCTTTCAGGATGGCACGGACCTCTACTGGGCGCGCTCGCGCGTGACCGAATACCTGCAGCAGATTGCCGGCAAGCTGCCGGCCGACGTGCATGCCGGCGATCGGGCCCGATGCAACGGGAGCTGGATGGGTATATGAGTATGCCATTGTGGATCGCAGCCACAGCAAGAGCCTTGCCGATCTGCGCGCACTGCAGGACTGGTACCTGCGCTACCAACTGGAAACCGTTCCGGGTGTCGCGGAGGTTGCCAGCATCGGGGGATTCACACGGCAGTACCAGGTAAACCTCGATCCGAAGAAGCTGTTCTCGTACGGTGTCTCCGCCACGATGGTCATCGATCGCGTTCGCCAGAGCACAAACGAAGTTGGCGGCGATGTGCTTGAAATGAGCGGCGCCGAGTACATGATCCGCGGCGTTGGATATCTACGATCGCTGTCGGATCTTGAAAACGTCTCGGTAGCAGCCAAGAATGGCACGCCGGTCCGGGTGCGCGACTTGGGCACGGTTTCGTTTGGTCCTGATGTGCGCCGCGGCGCGGCTGACTGGCAGGGCAAGGGCGAGACGGTCGGCGGCATCGTGGTGATGCGCTACGGAATGAACGCGCTCAACGTCATCAACGGCGTGAAGCAGCGGTTTCGCGAGCTTGCGCCATCGCTGCCTCCGGGCGTCGAGATCGTTACGGCCTACGATCGTTCGTGGCTTATCGACGAGTCGATCCGCACCCTGAAGCGCGATCTACTGATCGAGGCGATCATTGTCAGCTTCGTCAACATTGTCTTTCTCTTTCACTTCCGATCCGCACTGGTGCCTATTCTTACGCTGCCCATCGCGGTGCTGGCGGCATTCATTCCAATGTATTACCTGCAGGTCAGCTCGAACATCATGTCGCTGGGCGGCCTGGCGCTGGCCATTGGCGTCCTGATCGATGCCGCTATTGTGATGGTGGAAAACGGCTACCGGCACCTGGCTGAGCGCAGCGACCAACCCACCGGCGACGAGCGCCGCCGCATCCTCGTCGGGGCAGCGCAACAGGTGGGGCCGGCCCTGTTCTATTCGCTCATCATCATCGTGGTCTCGTTTCTGCCCGTGTTCCTTCTCGAAGCGCAGGAAGGACGCATGTTTCGGCCTCTGGCCTGGACCAAGACTCTGGCCCTCGGCTTCTCGTCGCTGCTCTCCATCACGCTGGTTCCTGCGCTCATGCCGCTTTGCCTGCGCGGCAAGCTTCGGCCCGAGTCGGCCAACCCTGCCGCGCGGATTACGCAGGCCATCTATCTGCCTATCCTGCGCTGGTGTCTTCGTCATTGGAAACTGGTCATCGCTCTGAATCTTGTCTTTCTGGCCGCCACCATTCCGCTCTACTTCCGCCTTGGCAGCCAGTTCATGCCGGCTCTCTATGAAGGCTCGGCGCTCTACATGCCGAGCGCCATGCCGGGCATTTCGGTCACGCAGGCTGTGTCGCTCATGCAGGAACAGGATCGAATCATTCACACGCTTCCTGAAGTCGCTACCGTGTTTGGCACGGTGGGCCGCTCCGATAGCGCAACCGACAACGCGCCTCTCGATATGTACGACACCACGATCATGCTCAAGCCACGTTCTCAATGGCGGCCCGGTATGACGTACGAAAAGCTGATTCACGACATGGATGAGAAGCTGCAATTCCCCGGCCTGACAAACACGTGGACCATGCCAGTTCAGAACCGGCTCGACATGGAGCTTACGGGCATCAAGACGGCGGTGGGCATCAAGATCCAGGGCACTGACCTTGCGCAGATTCAGGACATTGGCGCGCAAGTTCAGCACGTGCTCTCCGGTATGTCCGATACAAGTTCTGTGTTTGCGGAGCGGGTTTCGCAGGGCTTCTACCTGAACGTCGAGGTGAATCGCCCGGCGGCCGCGCGCTATGGCCTGACAGTTGGCGATGTGCAGCGCGTGATCACTTCGGAGATTGGCGGGGCAAACATCGCGCAGAACGTTGAGGGCCGCGAACGCTTTCCCATCGCGGTGCGCTACCAGCGCGACTTCCGCAGCAGTCCTCAGTCAATCGCGCAGGCTCTCATTTCCACGCCGTCGGGCGAACAGATTCCCATCGCCGAAGTTGCGCGCATCTCGTTCTCGCGCGGCCCAGCGATGATTCGGGACGAAGACGGCTCCCTCACCGGGTATGTCTATCTTGACTTAGCCACGAACGACTATGGCGGATACGTGAGTCGTGCCGACCAGTTGCTCCGGCAGAAGATCGCTCTGCGGCCCGGCTATACATGGCATTGGGCCGGGGAATACGAGTTTGAACTGCGCGCGAAGGAACGCCTGCGTATCATCGTGCCGGTAGTCTTCTTCGTGATTTTCCTGCTGCTTTACCTGGTCTTCAAGTCCGCGACCGAAGCCGCGGTGTTGATCGTCCCGACGTTCTACGCCATGTCGGGTGGACTCCTATTGCAATGGATACTGGGTTATAACTTCAGCGTCGCGGTCTGGGTAGGTTACATCGCGCTGTTCGGAATCGCAGTCGAGACCGGTGTGGTGATGGTTGTGTACCTGCACGAAGCGTTCGAGACCCGTCTCGCAGCGGGCAAGCTCCTGAGTGAGGCCGACCTGGTGCAGGCCACGATTGACGGGGCTGTTCAACGCCTGCGGCCCAAGCTCATGACCGTGACAGCGGTGATTCTCAGCCTCGCCCCCATTCTGTGGGAGTCGGGAATCGGCTCGGACGTAATGAAGCCAATCGCTGCGCCCATAATCGGTGGGATGATCACGTCCACAATCCACGTGCTGATCCTCGTGCCTGTCTTTTTCCTGCTGATGAAGCGGCGTGAACTGCGGCGGGGAAGGCCGTTGAGTTAGAGGGAGCGTGCAAGCGACAACGGGTGGTCGAGGCCTGGTGTGGCTGTCGGGCGTTAAAGCAACTTGCATGGGAGTTGCAAATGATCTTTCGTACTGCAGGCGGCAGATCGGACCCCGATATCGGCGGCGATCGTCATTTGTGACGACTGTCACGTGCAGGTAACGGTCGTGACGTTATTATCGTACTCAATTCACCTACATTACCGGAGTTTTTGCATACATTACTGACCCACCGATAGAAGCGGCAACCAGCCTCGTCCTGCACAGTTCTCGCAGGGCGAGGCTTTTTGCTGCATCTTTTTGGGCGTTGCCACCTGTGTCTGAGTTGTTGACACGGTGACCAGGGCAGGCATTGCCTCGCTCAGGATTTGCATTGCGGGAACGCCGTGATGCGAAGCTTCGCGGCCGCATACGGGATGAGCGTGATGGATTCTTCTGGCTGATCGCTGACCACGGGGCTTTGGGGCGGTGGGTCTGCGGCACCATCTTCCGCACGCCACTGGTTGACCCTCCGGGCCTTGACGGTGAGGTGGATCGGAGTGCCATCGCGCGTGAAGGGATTCTGAGAAGGTTTGGATTTGGTGACGGCGATGCTGGTGGCCAGCGAATCGGTATCGAGCACGAGCGCGTAGTTCCAAGGCGTAGTCGGGAAAACCTGCCAATCGGCTGTCATTCCGCGGTCGCGGAGCTTTACCCAATCCTCACCGATGCCGTAGGAAAACACGATCGGCCCGCGTTCGACTGCGACCGAGTCGTTAAACCATCTGGAGACGCGCGGCACCATCGGGAATCTGATTTCGACCTGGTCGCCGGACTTCCAGGTCCGGTCGATGAGAGCAAATGAGGCTTGCGAAGGTGCAGGTTCGGATTTGCCATTGACGAGGATCGTGGCGCCTGTGGCCCATCCCGGTATACGAAGCTGCAAAGGAAAGACAACAGGCGAGGATGGGTTCAGCGAGATTCGCACGGAACCGTCGAAGGGATAATTTGTATCCTCTACAATGTGGACAGGGGTGCCGCGAACGATGGTGCTTACCTCGCATGGGGCGTATACCGCAGCGACCAGACCATCCTGGGAATGTGATTCCTGCGTGCCGGACAACATGAACAGGCTACTGACGAGTTTGGGCCAGCCTTGATGGAAGTTGGCCGTGCAGCAGCCAAAGTTTGGCTCCAGACCATACAGGTTTGATTCGGGCCCATCGGTCGTCCAAGGCTTGTGGTGCAGGCTGCACTCCACCTGGTTGGGTTCCTGGTTGTATTGATGCGCCCACATATCAACGGTGAAGGTTCCGGGCAGTGCGTTGAAGGCGAGTTGTTCGAGGCGGTCACCCAGCGCCGGATCGCCGGTGATGGCGAGTGATTGCTCGAGTGAAAACATGTATTCGACTACGGTGCACAACTCGGACCCCTGGGAAGGATCACGGCCCGCGAGGTGTTCGTCACAGGAGAACATGCCGTTGGGGAGTCCGTGATACTTGTTCAGTTCAGAGATCATCCCGGAGGCCGCGGTCCGGTCCGTGGCGGAAGCGGAGACCTGAGACCAGACCGGGCCGGTCTTGACGGCCTGTCCGTTGTTGACCCCGTGGGTTGCCAGTGCCAGATCCTTAAGTCCTTCGCCCTTTTCCAGCTTGATATATTCGGCAGTGATGCGCTGGGTGTATTGGAAGCTGGCATATTGCGCCATCCAATCGTAGCCCTGCGTGCGCAGCAGGTGAGCCAGGTCTAGCAGATACGCGGAGCCGGTCCGATTGTAGAGCCAGATGACACTGAGCAGCTCATCCTGCCAGCGGAACTTGCCCCAATCGCGCAGCGGCCGGCGGGGAAGCTCTTCCAGTTGATAACGGAAGTAGCGATCGATTACAGGGATAACACGGTTGTCGCCGGTGAACTCGTAGTATTGCGTCAGAGCCTTCAGCATCACAATGCGAGGCCACCAATCATCATTCGATGGTGGTCCGATCATGCCGTTCGCGGCCTGATGCTCGAGAGTCCAATCGACGTATTTTTGCGCTTTGGACTTGAGGCGCGAATCGTCAAGCAGATATGCAAGCGGAATGAGGCCATCAAGGAAATAGGGGCCCCTCTCCCAGGACTCGCCCTTTCCCCCTTGCCAGCCGCTATTGGGGCCGACATCGCCCCAGGTTTCTTCGAGGTATCCGCTCAGTCCAGCGGCCTGGACGGCAAGCTGCTCCTTCAGCCATCCCAGGGGGCGAACGGAACCCAATGGAAGAAAGTAGAAAGCATTCGGGGCCAGCGGCGCGCGGTTCCTGACCTGGGACGTCTTGTCCGACTCACGTTCTGACGCGGCAAGAACCTGCGGATCGGACAGGAGAAACCGGCCCTTAGAAAATGACGATGCCAGGCCCAATAGTCCGAGCCGATTGAGAAAACTGCGACGGGTAGATGCGGCTTTGAAGAAAGGCGGCACTACGAACTCCTCAGGCAAGCCTGCCGCCATCTTACCTGCCTGGCGATTCTTGCGCATGGTGCAGATGTTCTAACTCTGAATCTGAGGTGTTTCAGCTATTCACTTCGGTGATGCCTCGATGAATAGCCGTGGTTGCGGCTTCGGTCCGAGCGCGACCTCCATTCTTCGATCATGAATGACTTGACAATCAATAGCCATTTGGTTATGGTTTCTCCATGGTGGTCGAATCAGATCACGCCGGCAGTGCAATGGATCACGAACCATACCAAAACTTTAGAACGCGTAGCAGGGAGGACAAACCATGCAAATCAAACTGACGAGCGTCTTCGTGGACGATCAAGACAAGGCCCTGAAGTTTTATTCCGAGGCTCTGGGCTTTGTGAAGAAGATGGATTTCTCGGCGGGGAAATACAGGTGGCTCACCGTGGTCTCCGCAGAAGAACCGGAAGGCGTGCAACTCGTTCTGGAGCTTAACAACAATCCGGCCACGAAGACCTATCAGCAGGAGATCTTTCGGCAAGGGATACCCGCGGCTAATTTCTTCGTCGCGGACGTCCAGAAGGAGTACGACAGGCTAAGGCAACACGGCGTGACGTTCACCAAGGAGCCCACCAAGACTACGGGATCGACTATCGCGGTGCTTGACGATACGTGCGGAAATCTCATTCAGATCACACACCTGGATTGGTAACATGACAGACGATTAAGGAGGGCTCTGCATGCAAGCCGTAACGGACAATGTTTTCAGGGCCCTCGCCGACCCAACGCGCCGGGGGATCTTTGAGCGCCTGGCCCGCGACGGGGAACAGACGGTTCACGCCTTGACGGGTCGCGCCGGCGTTTCACAGCCGGCCGTCTCCAAGCACCTGACGGTGCTGAAGAGGGCAAAGCTGGTACGGCATCGCCGCGAGGGACGCGAGACCCACTACAGTGCACAGCCGCAAGCCCTGGCGCCCCTGGTCGACTGGATGAGCATCTACGGCGCCTTCTGGCGCGACCGATTTGATCAACTCGAAAACCTGCTGAAAAGGATGGACAAATGACCGAGGCCGCCACGACACATACTCTCGTTATTGAACGGGAGATGCCGTATCCTCCGGAAAAAGTCTGGCGCGCGCTCACGGAAGGCCAGTTGATCGAGGAGTGGCTGTTGAAGAACGATTTTCGGCCGGTGGTAGGCCACCGGTTCCAGTTCCGGCGTGAACCCGTGCAGAACTGGAATGGGATCATCGACGCTGAAGTTCTGGTGGTCGAACCGAATGAACGGCTGGCTTATAGCTGGGGTTCCCTGGGTCTGGAGACCGTCGTCGCCTGGACGTTGACGCCGACTACGGGTGGCACGCATCTTCGCATGGAGCAGTCCGGCTTCCCGTCGGAAGATGGCGCCAACTACAAGGGTGCAAAATACGGCTGGACGAAGTTTATCGGCAACATGGAGCGGGTGGTTGGAGGGTTGAAATGACCAAGAAGACAAAATCCATTGTTTATTGGACGATGACCATACTTGTAGCCATGCCTATCGGAAGCGGCGGCGTTGGGCAGATACTACAGTTTCTGGCTAACCCCCATGGCGTGGTGCCCGTGCTTGGTTACCCAATGTATTTCTTCGCGATCCTGGGAGTCTGGAAAGTGCTGGGGGCGATTGCCATCCTTGTGCCGCATTTTCCGCGGCTCAAGGAATGGGCGTATGCCGGGATCTTCTTCGACCTGACAGGCGCGGCCGCATCCTGCGCCGCGGTGGGCGGTTACGGTGCTTACGGTTTTCACGTCATCGCCCCTCTTATCATCACTGGTTTTTGTGTGGCATCGTGGGCGCTCCGGCCCCGGAGCCGTACCATCGGTGTGCTCTTTCCAGCGAAAGACGGCGGGGAGGTCAACGCGAGGGCGGCGAACGTTGGCTAAAAAGATACCCTCTGAGAAAGGAAAGAAAAGACATGAGAAGTCGTGAGCAATCAACCGGGGAACCAGCTTCCAGGCCTTACCGACCAGCGGATCCGCGCGGGTTCTCGCTCTCTCCAACTCCGGGTTCTGAAGTTTCCCAGGTCTGAAAATTCAGACCTTGGGCCACCCATCGTTCGTGGTTGGCAGAGAAGTGGGCCACACGCACCCAATCGTGGTGGTAGATTAAAACGTGGGTTACCGTCAACGTTGATTTGCGGAGAATCACCTTCGTTTCCTGAGGTCAAAAAGGACATTGCAGACAAGTTCCTGTTTGCGAGGACCTGAAGAATACTTCAGCTCCGCCGTTTGGGGTCATCTCCATGAACTTCTTCAAGCGTTTCTTCGAACGGGTGATGACACTGTCGCGACCGCCTCGGGAGGTTGCTCGTATCTCTGTTCGCTCTATGGCTGGAACGATGTCCAAAGTTGGCGGCAGATCTCGTTTTCAGATTCGGGTAGAGGGTGACAACCAGAGCACGTCCCCTCTTGGTTGTAGCGGAATTACCATCAACGTCCCCACGATAGACTCCCGCCAACCCTACTTGGCAACCGAGATTCTGATGTCGAGTCTGGGTTGTAACGCTCCATACCATCATGGTCCAGGTGATGAGATCTGGGGCTTCCGGGCCGACGGGGTGTTCGGCAAGAAGACAGCGACCTGCTTGTTAATGGAGGCGGTTCGCGAGCAATGGCCCCCCTACGAACCGATTGTCCTTAACGCGGTTCTGCTCGCGCCTTACAACAGACTCGATCTACACGTAAGAGTGTGGTCGAATAGCCCTGCTCCTGGAGGGCCTTTTGGCGACCCCGACTGGGCGAACACGAAGCAACGAAAGGACCAACAGGGCATACCAACGTACCAATTCTCGATACGTGTAGGCATCTTGGGTGAATTGCGGGACTCTTCCAGAAGGCTATTTAGCCCGATGCAACGCCTTCTCGGCGCATTTAAATGGCAATACGAATTCAAGCGCATGGTTGCGGTTGTTGTAAATAAGATTTGGGTACTTGGAGTGTTGCTGCTCATCTATTTCATCTCCACGGCAGTTTACGCCAGTGTGAAGGAGTCTGCCCTCACGAAGGCGCTTCAACCAACCGTCGATGCGCTCCGTTCCAATTTTACTTATCTTTCGGAAAGCAATGTCGCCCCGCAGAGCCCCTTGCGATTACCTCGTCCCTATTTTCTTGTATATGTAGGATCGAGGGGTTTGGATTGCACCAAGGAGAGTGATTATAGTGATCATGGCAGATATCTTTCAGCTGCCGACATTAGAACCCTGATCTTGATTCAGGACGACAAGCTTGAAAGTCAGCAGTACACGGTACACAACGACGCAGAAACAGGCAGGACCTCTGGCGGCTCGACCACCTTCCACAGATATGGCTATGTTCTTCGGGCCTTTGATATGATGACCCACAATTTGAGGGCCGTCGGTATCATCTATGATCCACCCTTCGAACCCGAGTACGTGAACGAGGGGCCGGTGCATCTCTACTCTGGCGACATACGGAGGTGTGCCGATTCGATGATTGACGCAACGACCACCGCGTGCCGCTAACCTTGACCCAGCCAAACGATGAGGTGTTTGCGAGGAATTGAATTGAAACCCGCCCGAAAGATCGCGCTTGAGGACAGTCAACGCTTGGGCGCGTCCGTCTTCCGGACGTTGGCTCATTCCACAGAGGACGGGTGGCCCACATCTCGATTTGAGATGCGCGAGACGATGATCCTCGACCAGTGGGTTCTTGTTCTCTCCAACCCCGGGCTCTGAAGTTTCCTAGGTCTGAAAATCCGACCTGGGCACCCGTCGTTCGTGGTAGGTTGAAAAACGGGCCAGCCGGCTACCTGAAATTCGCCAAAAGCAGGGGGTCGATGTGGGCAAGGTCGATTTGGGGAAGCCTGGGAAGCTTTCACACCAGAGTTCGAATAAGATGACACAGGACCGGATGGGAAACGATGGGCCGATGGCCCAGCCAGACTACGGTTCGATCATCATCCGCGGGGCGCGGGAGAACAATCTCAAGAACGTCTCGCTCGATATTCCCAAGCGGCGCATCACCGTGTTTACCGGGGTGTCGGGATCGGGGAAGTCCTCGCTGGTGTTCAACACCATCGCGGCGGAAAGCCAGAGGCTGATTAACGAGACCTATCCGGCCTTCGTGCAGCAGTTCATGCCTCATTACGGGCAACCGGACGCCGACGAGCTCAAAAACATTTCGGCGGCCATCATTGTTGACCAGCAAAGGCTGGGCGGCAATGTGCGCTCGACCGTGGCCACGGCGACGGACACGGCACAGATGCTGCGTGTGCTGTTTTCGAGGCTCGCCAAGCCGGGCCTGCCGGCGCCAGGCTATTTTTCCTACAACGACCCGCGCGGCATGTGTCCGGACTGCGAAGGCGTGGGGCAGGTGGGGGCAATCAATATGGCCGCGGTGGTGGACGATAGCAAGTCGCTTAACCAGGGCGCGCTGATTCCAAAAGTATTCGAAGTCAAAGGATGGTGGTGGGACATCTATGCCCGCTCCGGCATGTTCGATCTCGACAAACCGATCCGCAAATATTCGAAGGAAGAACGCGCCAACCTGTTCGATCTCGATGACGGGCGCAAGGTGAAGGTCGACAAGATCAACCTCACGTATCTGGGCGTGGTTCCCAAGCTCAGGCAGATGATGGGGGACAAGGACCCCGAGACCCTACAACCGCATGTCCGGGCCGAATATGACCGCATCTTCACGCGCAAGATCTGCCCCGCCTGCAAGGGTTCGAGGCTCAAAGCCGAGGCGCTAGCGGGCAGGATTGCGGGGAGGAATATCGCAGAAATGTCGGCGATGCAAGTGAGTGACCTCGCCGCGCTGGTACGCAACCTCAAGGCGCCTCAGGCTGGCAACGTACTTCAGGTAAGCCCGATGCTGGCGGCCTTGGCGGCGCGTCTCGAAAACCTTGTCACCATCGGCCTGGGCTATCTGAGCCTCGACCGGGAGAGTTCGAGCCTGTCGGGCGGGGAGAGCCAGCGGGTGAAGATGGTGCGCCATCTCGGCTCATCGCTCACCGACATCACGTATGTATTCGACGAGCCCTCGGTGGGGTTGCATCCCCACGATGTAGGGCGCATGGCTGGGTTGATGCAGCAACTGCGCGACAAGGGCAACACGGTGCTGATCGTCGAGCACAAGCCGGACATGATCGCCATCGCCGATCATGTGGTGGACATGGGTCCACTGGCCGGCAGCAAGGGCGGGGAAGTGGTCTACGAGGGCGATTTCGCTGGGCTTTTGACTTCCGGTACGCTCACCGGAAACCACATGAAAAAGCACCAGCCGATCAAGGATAAGGTGCGCAAACCGAGCGGGGAACTCAAGATCAAGCATGCCCGGCACAACAATCTCAGGGATGTATCGGTCAACATTCCAAAGGGAGTGCTAACGGCCGTTTCGGGCGTGGCCGGGTCGGGCAAGACCTCGCTGATCGTTGGTTGCCTGCCTGAGGCCTATCCGGAAACCGTGATTATTGATCAAAACCTGGCGCGCGGTTCGCGGCGGTCGAACACGGCGACTTATACGGGCATTCTCGACAATGTGCGCAAGGCCTTCGCCAAGGCTAACGGAGTCGATGCGGCGCTGTTCTCGGCCAATTCAAAGGGGGCTTGCCCGGACTGCAGCGGGCTGGGCGTAATCTATACCGACCTCGGCCATCTCGACCCCATGGCCACCACGTGCGAGACCTGCGAGGGCAAGCGTTTCCTGCCCGAAGTACTGGAGCACCGGCTGCGCGGCAAATCGATCAGCGACGTGTATGAGATGAGCATCGCGGACGCGGTTGATTTTTTCACCGAGCCGGCCATCGCTAAAATCCTCAAGCCTCTCGACGATGTGGGACTCAGCTACCTGACCCTCGGCCAGCCGCTCTCAACCCTTTCGGGAGGCGAACGCCAGCGGCTCAAGCTGGCCGCCGAGCTGGGCAATAAGGGCAACATCTATGTGCTCGACGAGCCCACCACGAGTCTGCATATGAACGACGTGGACACTCTGATCGGGCTTTTTGACCGGCTCGTGGACTCGGGCTCCACGGTCATCATCATCGAGCACAATCTGGACGTGATCGCGCGGGCGGACTGGGTCATCGATCTGGGGCCGGGTGCGGGGTACGAGGGCGGCACGGTGCAGTTCGAGGGCGTGCCGGCCGATCTAGCGAGGAACCCGAAAACGCTGACGGGACGATACTTGTCCCAACGCCGGGGCACTCGCTGAGGAGGCAACGAATTCGGTTTGGATCGCTCAAAGCCGTGCCAGGGGACTAGCCCGAAATGAATCCCTGCGGATCCCGCATCGCATGGGCTTCAGAAAGATAGCTTGAGGGCCATTTGCACCAGGCGGGGATTGTTGACGGTGGAGTTCACTGATCCGAATCCAAGAGCGCTCACATCGTTCACCGGCGAACCGAACTGCGCGTGATTGAAGAGGTTGAAGAACTCGGCACGGAAATTCAAACCCATCTCTTTCCAAGGCAGCGCGAACTGCTTGATGACGGAGAAGTCGGTGTTGACGAAATCGGGCCCGATGGCGGGGACGCGCGACGCATTCCCCAACTGGCCGACGGGGGGCGCAACATAGCAAGATGCGTTGATCCACGCCAGCTTGCCGTGGTCTGCGTGGGATTGATTGCAACCGGCGACCCGGTCAGGCCGGTTCCAATTGTTTCCATTGCCGCCGTTCTGGAAGAAGGAGCCAGACTGGTTATTGCTGTCAATTAAGGGAACGGGAAATCCTGAAGAGATTCTTTGGATCAGAGTTAGCTGGAAGTTGCCAAGCAGGGCGTTGGTAACACCGTTCCAACTGCTGCCGAACTGTTTTCCGCGGCCGAACGGCAAGTCGTAAATCACACTGCCCGTGAAGCTGTTATCAAGATTGATCTGGGACAAGCCCCAATCCAGTTGTTGCCAGTTGGGAAGCGGAAAATAGGGAGCGCTCAGCAAGGAACCCAAGCCGTCGGATAGCCCGTTGTCATAGGTATGAGAGTAGGTGTAAGCAAAGAGCGCGTAGAGGCCGTATTTCGGAGTCTTGGTCTCCGCCTTGATTTGAAGCGAGTCATAGTTTGCTTTGCCCACATCGCCGAACAGGGAAATGGTGTCGAAGGTGCCATAGGGCGGCAGATAGGGCGCACCATCAGGAAGGCAGCCGATCGTATAAGAAGCGACCGTGCCGCAGGCAGATGGGCTGGCCGTGTTGAGGTTATTGCCGGCCACAAGAATATGCGAGCCGCGGGAACCGGCGTAGCCGGCCGTCAGTACAAGGTTACCGATCAGCTGGCGTTCGATGTTCACGTTGTATTGCTGGACCCGGCCCAGCTTGAAGTCCGTCGGCTGGGTATAGAACGAGCCCGTAAAGGTGGAGGCGGTAGGCGGCGAAGGAATGGCCAGAAATCCGCTGGAGAGACTGATGCCGGAGGGTGTTTGTTCAAGCACGGTGGCGCAGTACGAGGTGGCAAAGGCGCAGCCGGCGGAGGCGAAGGCGTCGGACTCGCCGAGGAACGGCGGGTTCTGCCACAGACCCTGGGCTCCCTGGCTCCAGGCGGAGTCGTGGTAGAAGGCGTAACCGGCGCGGAGCACTGTCTTCTCGCTGCCCATGACCTTCCAGGTACCGCCGATGCGGGGCTCGAGGGCGGTCCAATCCATCTTGACGCCTGCCGAGGCACTCACACCGTCTTGATTGGCAATGAGAAGCTGCCCGGTGGCCGGAACGTAGTTCGCGAGGCGTCCGTCGGCTTCGGTGATGGGAGTTGTCATGTCCCATGCCAGGCCGAGATTGAGGACGAGAGACGATGTGACTCTCCAATCATCCTCGATAAAAGGACGGTAGATTTTCCAGCGGCGGCCGCTGACGGGGCCATTGAATGTCTGATCGTGAATGGCCAGACCCGTGATGCCGAGCAAATAATCGGCTTCGGCATTGCCGCCAATGTTGGCGCTGCTCAGGCCGGTGAAGTTACCGCCGTTGCCGATGATCCAGAAGCCATCCTGGAAGGCCTCAGTGCCCACGTTCATTTGATTGGCGCGGAAGTCCAGCCCCAGCCTGAATTCATGCTTGTGGCGAATCAGATCGAGGGAGTCTTTGAAAGAATAGATATTCGTTCCGCCCTGAAACGGAGAGTAGCCGCGATCGCCGATGGCCCAATAGCCGCCGGCGACGATCGTGGAAACCAGTCCGCAACTATATGCGCCGGGAAGGCAGGTGGTCGTGGGACATCCAAGGTTGGCGTTGGGAATGCCGCCGGGCACGAGAGTCGCGGAGGCGCAGGTCCCCGTGCCTTGCGAGGTGATGTAGTTGAAGATGCGGTTGTAACCGAAACTCGCCTGGTTGACCATCGTGGCGGAGAACACATGGGTTTCGCCGAGGGCGACGTTACGGGCGTGGTTGATGATGTGCTGATTGCTGCCGAAGGCGTTCGCTTCCGCAAATCCGGGTGAGCCGCCTGGCACGTATGAAAACGCCTGGTCGTAACTGAAACGGCCGAAGAGATTGTCGTTGGCGGAAAGAGTGTAGTCTAGGCGCCCATCGAACTTGGTGTCGTCCAAGGTGCGCACGGGCTGATTGACATAGTTGTAGCCCGCGGTGGAGTTGCTGGCGTTAGGAGTCGGGTAGAGGTTCATCATGGCCTGCCCGATGTTATTGATCAGGCCCGTAGGAATCTTGTTACAGGGAGTGCCCTGGGCCTGGCTTCCATCGGAGTTAGAAGGAATCGGGTCCCCCAGGCTATCGCATTGGAAATAGACATTAGGAAAATCGGTGGGGCTGGCGGAAGCACCGATCATGTTCGGGTTGACGATGGCGAGGCCGGAAACTGCGTTGCCAAAAGCGTCACTGGAGAAGTCGCCGTTGCGCATGGCCAGGGAAGGCAGGAGGCCCGTAAACGCGATGCCGTGGCGTTGATATTTTTGTTCGCCATCGACGAACAAAAAGATCTTGTTCTTGCGAATGGGTCCTCCGACGGAGCCTCCAAACTGGTTCAGGTTGAACTTCTCCGCGGAGGTGGCAAAGTAGCTCTTGGCATCAAGATCGGTATTGCGCACAAATTCAAAGAGAGACCCGTGAAAGTCATTGGACCCTGATTTAGTGGTGACCAGTACGGTGGGTCCGGCTCGGGTGCCGTATTCAGCCGAGTAGGTGTAGGTCAATACCTTGAATTCCTGAATGTCATCAATCGAGGAGAAAATGCCGATCCCGCCAGCAGTCAGTTCGTTATTGTCGACGCCATCCAGCAACCAGTCTGTGCTGTTGGGACGGGAGCCGCCGACGGATAGAGAGAAGGAACCGCGCGCCGCCACTTCGCTGTCAGAGCCGGAAGTGAAAAAGCTGTTGGGGTTGGTCTCTGCTGTCGCACCGGCGGTGAGCGTCGCGAGTTGAACGAAATCGCGGCCATTCAACGGGAGCTGCGAGACTTCCTGCGAGGTGATGACCTGGCCAAGAGATGGATTGGTCGTCTCGACGGCTACGACTTCACCGGTAACTGCCACCGAAGTGACTACGGTCGCGGGTACCAGTGAAAAATCGAGTTCGCGGGCTTCATCAACCTGAAGCCGCAGATCCCTGGTTTCAGCGCTTTGAAAGCCCGTCGAATCGACGCGCACGGTGTAGGTACCGACAGGGAGTAAGGGGATCAGATAGTGCCCGGCATTGTCCGTCTTCACGCCTCGGACCAGGCCGGTCCCCTGCGACGTTGCCGCGACAGCAGCGCCAGGGATACCCGCTCCAGATTTATCGAGAACATTGCCGGAGAAACTTCCAGTGGCCTGGCCATGCACGGCCGGACAGGACACCAGCGCGAGAACGCAGAGGGCTCCGAGAAGTAATACACGGTGGAATTTTGAATCGGCAGGATCTTTTACCGATCTTTGACACTTCGCGCCTACCATCGTGCATTTCATAGTCAAACCCCTTTCGACAAAATCGGCTGAGGTGGCTCCTGCATCGACTGCACTGCGCTAGATTATTAGACTGTAGAAATTGCCTGG
Organism: uncultured Acidobacteriota bacterium; assembly: GCA_963798315.1. Classification (GTDB taxonomy): domain Bacteria; phylum Acidobacteriota; class Terriglobia; order Terriglobales; family Acidobacteriaceae; genus Telmatobacter. Next base: position 693,598 of record CAWCTA010000011.1, read on the forward strand.
TTGAAAGTCAACACAAGTGTGACCGCCTCAAGGATACCGCGCCACGTCCGGAGTCTCGGGTTCTTCGATTTCGGAAGTGGGGAGTCGAGTGGAGTGACTCCGCCTTCCCGCCTTGCTCACAACAGGCCGGAATCGGCGAACAGGAAGTCCCACGAAGTGTCGAGATAGAGCCAGCGTTGGCCGCTGAACCAGCTCGTGGGCAGGCTGGGGACGTGAAGAAGCGTGTGGCCGCCCATGCACATCAATTCGGTTCCGTTCCAGCCCAGAAAGGTGCGAGATGCCAAGCCAACCTGCGCGGGATGCGTAACGCGGCGAAGACAGACCGGGCAGCGCTGACGCTGATCGGATAGTGCCCAACGGAAACCGAACAGGCAGATGGTGAAGCACCAGACCAGCTGAAAGAGCTCGGCGAGCGGCGAATACGTAGACGCGCGCCAATAGGCAAGATCGAGCGACGCGAAATACGCGATGGATGCGATAAGCGCAAACTTTGCGCCGAGGAAGGTCCAGCGAATCAAAGTGATCTTCCGCGACGGGCGGTGCGCGCTATAGTTCGACTCGCCCAAGGTCACGGAGGTGACGGCCGGTAGAGCCAGCAGAGCCAGAAAGAGCGCGAATCGATAAATGCCCCACGGGCCCTCAAGACGGTTCGCGAAGGAGACGCCGCACAGTTCGAGATCGGGGTCGGCGTCGCGCGCCGCAATGGAAACTCGGTCACCGAGCATTTCGGATTCGCCCAGGGGGGTCAAGTGCGCGAGGAGGTATCCCATGTCGTCCTCACGTGAGTCAGAGACGAGTTGTGCATCGGGCTCGAGGATCCACGCATCGGGCCGCCCGGGCAAGCGCCAGGTGCCATAGGGCAGGACGCCGGCGATTTTCACCGTTCGATGGCCGAAACGAATCAGAGCGCCCACGATGTGCGGATCTGCGGCAAAGTCCCGCGTCCATGTTTCGTGGCTGAGGATGACGGAGGGGGCATTGCGATCATCTCCAGCGCTCTCGGAGGCGAACTGGATTTGCAGGCCGAGCAACGAAAAGAGATTGAGGCTGGCATGCGTCACCCTCCAGCGAGCGAGGTGCGCGGTCGACAGGAATGCGGTTTCGCGGCCAGTGCGATAGAAGGCGAACTGATCAAAATAGCGCTGGCGCGTGGCCTTCCAGCCGCGGAACAGGTCAGGGGAGATCGATGGCCTCAGGTCATCGCCGGACTGCCCAGCCTGAATAAGGATCAGGCCGGGGCTGACCTGATAGCGGGATGAGTCGGCCTCAGCGTGCACGCCGGGCAGAAGGCGCGCCAGGATGACGCAGACGGCCAGCACAGCAAAGAGGTACAACAAATGCTGTGCCGCCGAGCCGTCCAGTCTGGCGCGCGGTACGCCTGGCACGTGCGCGAGTGGGGAGCCGGCCAGCCAGGATTGGCGGCGCACACAGAGCGCGTCCGGAAAAGAACCAAGACAGAAGGCGGTGATCTCCCGCTGCGCGGCCCAGGAGAATTGACCGGCGGTGCAGCGGGAGCGGCGTACGTGCCAGAGCTCCGCATGCCACTCACGATGCCACTCGTTTCGCTGACCCGCAGGAACGAGCCAAGCCGCGGAGCGCAAAATGGCCTCATCCAGTGCGTGGAAAATCTGATCGGATGAAGGCTTCATCGAGAGCTAGCCTCCTCTGTGGACATCAGACGTTCGAGCAGGGGATAACGTCTGCGCGAGGCTTCGAGTGTGGATTTTCCCTGGGCAGTGAGATTGTAGTATTTGCGCGGCGGCCGCTGCTCCGCGTCCGCGATCGACTGCCTCTCCCATTGCGAACGGATCAACTTGTCGCGCTCGAGGCGGCGCATGGCCGGATATACGGTTCCGCTGGGAAGGCCGGTCATCTCCATGATGCTGAACCCGTAACCGACTCCGGCGCTGATGGCCTGAAGAATCATGGCGGCGGTGTGGGAAAGTTTGGCGTCTGCGGCCATGGTTTATTGTAGCTATGTAGCAATCTACTTGACAATCTCAAATTATCCAATATGCTGAATGCTACATAGGGTAAGCTGTCATGGGGGACCAGAGACCAATGCTCGAAGTCCGGCATCTCTTCCGTAGTTTTCGAGGGATTCCCGCGGTCGAGGACGTGAGCTTTAGGATCAGGCCGGGCGAGATCGTTGGTTTCCTTGGCCCGAACGGAGCTGGCAAGTCGACTACCGTAAAGATCATCACCGGCCTGTTGCGCGCGAATGAGGGGAAAGTCCTGTTCGAAGGACGCGATATTCGCGATGACATGGTGGCCTTTCGCAAGGTGTTGGGATATGTGCCGGAAGAGGCGCATCTCTACACTTACCTGTCGGGGCTGGAATATCTGCAACTAGTGGGACGGTTGCGAGGGCTGGGCGAGCGGCTGATTGAGGCCAAAGCGACCGGGCTGCTCGAACTGCTTCATCTGAAATCGTGGCAACACACGCCCATTTCTTCGTACTCGAAGGGTATGCGGCAGAGAGTCCTGATTGCGGCGGCTTTGTTGCACGATCCAAAGCTGTTGATCTTTGATGAGCCATTGTCGGGGTTGGACGTAGCTTCGGGGCGGCTGTTTAAAGACCTGTTAGAGATGCTGGCGGCGCACGGAAAAGCAGTGTTGTATATCTCGCACGTACTGGAGACAGTGGAGCAGGTCTGCAACCGGGTCATTGTGATTGCCGGGGGCAAGGTGCTGACAGACGCAGCGCCTTCAGAACTGACTACACTCATGAGCTTGCCAAACCTGGAAAGCGTGTTTGCGCAACTGGTTCAACAGCAGGATACGCGGGCGGCGGCCGAGAGAATTGTCGAGATCATGCAGATTGCCCATGTCTGATTCATTCCAGCGCCTGATTACGATGTCCGATACGCGGCCACTCTCTTTGAGTGAACAGGCAGAGCTGGGGCCGGTGCGGCAGCCGGAGCGCAGCCAGGTCTCGTGGTTGATCCGACATTTTCTGGAGCGCTTCTTCAATCATGAGACGGCCTCGCCGGATGGGGATGCCAAGGCGCGGCTGATTCTGATCGCGTTTGCGACAGGCCTGCCGCCATTCGTAGTGGCGATCTACTTGTGGCCGGTGTACCATCACGTGATCGTATTCCGCCAAGACCATCCCTTGACCGATGTTCCGGTGCCGTACTGGGCGCAGGTGAATCATCACTTTTTCTTTGTACTGTATTCGTTTGTGGCGATGGGCATTGTCACGGTGTTTGAGTGGGACCTTTTCTTTCCGGATCTACTGGACGTGTATGTTCTGGGGACATTGCCGTTGGCCGAGCACAAAGTATTTCTGGCGCGGGCGGGAGCCATTGGGGTGCTCATCTTCGGGTTCCTGTTCGATGCCAATTTTCTGGCTCCGGTGGTGCTGCCCGCGGCGACGGATCCTCCGCACCTGGCAAGTTTTGTCGCCGGGCATATCGTTGCTGTGGCGGGGAGCGGGCTATTTGCGGCGGCATTCATCCTGGCATTGCAGGGGATGCTTCTGTCGATTCTCGGCGAGCGCCTGTTTCGACGAATTTCGCTGGCTCTGCAGGGGCTGGCGGTGACGGTCCTGGTGGTCCTGTTTCTTCTCTTTCCAGTTCTGTCGGGCATTGCGCCAATCTTGCTTCGGTCGGACGTCGGCGCAGCGCGGTGGTTTCCGCCGTTCTGGTTTTTGGGCATGTATCAGAGACTGCTGGAAGGCCCATCGGTTCTGCCGGTTTTCGCGGAGTTGGCGAAGATTGGATGGGTTGCGATACTGGCGGTTGGAGCGGCTGGGCTGGCATTCTATCCGCTGGCTTACCTACGCAGGGTGCGGCAACTAGTGGAGGGGGCAAGCACGCGGTCGACACGCAGTCGCATGGCTGCGCCACTGTACGGATTGCTGCATACCACACTGGTGCGGCCGCCAATCCGTCGAGCCATATTTCACTTTATAGGCCAGACGCTGCTTCGGGTTCCGCGCTATCGGATCTACCTGGTGCTGTACGGCGGCGTGGGGCTGTCAGTGGTCGTGGCGACGGTTCTACGATTCACGATCGAGAGGCAACATCTGCATGCGAAAGTCTCGGCAGATGGAATCCGTGTGGCAATCGGGATCGTGGCGTTCTGGGTGATTGCCGGATTGCGGACGGCCTTTGTTTCATCAGGCAATCAGCGCGGAAGCTGGGCCTTGCGGATTGTTCATGGAAAGCCGCCGCACTTCGAAGCTGCGATGGAGCAACTGCAGGCCCCCAAAGTGTGGGTCATGTTATGCGGCGGGGTGGTAACGATGGCTGCGGTTGGGGCATTTCGGCTGGTGGCGCCGGCTGAACTGCTGGGCCGGTCGGCAACGGCCGCTCAGTTGCTGGTTGCAGCCGGGATGTGCGTACTGCTGACCGATGCTTTCTTCCTAAACGTGACGATTGTGCCTTTCACCGGAGAGCCGGCAGGAGAGCAACCAAACCTGGCCTTCACCATGCTGCGCTACTTTACTTTTTTCCCGGTGGTGACGGCGCTTTCGATCGCATCGGAATACTGGATTGAAAACAGCGCAGAACATTTCGGTATCGCTGCAATATTGATTGTTGTTGCGCATCTGTGGTTTCGCAAGAGGCATCGGGACGTGGTGCGGCTCGATAGCAGCCAAATGGAGTTGGAGGAGGGTGAAGAGGAATTTCCGATGAAGCTCGGGCTGCGCTACTGACGGCCGATGAAGACCAGATTACGGCAACGCGTGCAAGGAGGTGTTAAACAAGTAAGGGTCCAGAAAGTCGGTTTGATCGCCGGACTTCTTGTTGGGAATGGGTTGCAGGCGCGCCGAAAGAGGCTTATTCCATTTCGTTGCGAGAGACGCGACATCGGCGTACATACGGTCCATTTGTTCCAGGCTCACATCCCCAGGAAGAGGAACGGTGTCGAGTCCAGTGCCGCAGACCGCCGAGTAGGCAAGGAGAGAGTCGATATTGTAAGTGGACTCAGCCCATCGCTGCGCCAATAGTTTGTCTTCCATGACCGGCACCATCAAACCCGAGTAACCGATTTGTTTCACCGGCACAGCCTTGACGGCGGCCGTGATGATGCGCGCCGCAGTGAGCGTTCCGCTGGAACCGAACTTGGCGCCGGTGAAGTTTTCGATCGCGCCGCCGATGGAAACATCGCCGAGGGGCGCAGGGGTCGGATCGACTCCGACGTAACTCCATCCGGTTTCTGCGCTCACCTTGTTTCCGACTTTGTCCGCAACGATGGCATGTTTCGTGAGTGCCGCGGTGAGGTCTGCTGTCGCCGCGTCCGCGTTCCCCTTGTCTCGTGTGAAGACATCCGCAACCACATTCGCGCCTTCAAAACCGATGGCAAATTGTCGTCCTGCACCCGTGTGGTATGAGCCGGGGAAGAAGGGTGACATCGGCTTGAGCATCGCTGTCGCGGTGAAGTTGAAAGTTCCCTGGCTCCGCGGGCTATGCTCGCTGACATACTTCACCAGTTCTGACGTACGATGGATCGTCTTCCAGTGAATACCTGCCTCATCGGCAATGATGGTGCTGGCCTCGATATTCGGCAGCGTGGAGAGCGCACGCTCCAGCAGGTGCATCGTAGAGAAATCGTCGCTGTCATGCATCATTGCCGGCCCTATATTGGGGAGGAAGTCGTCTTTGACGGAAAGCTGGTCAAGCCCGGCGAGGAAGGCGAGGGCCTGTTCCTCGGTCATTCCAGCGACGAGTTCGGCGAGCGGCTGGGTAGTCAAACGAAGGGTCTCCACCTCGTAGCCGGCGGCTTCGAATTCGCTCTTTACCTTCCTGAGGACAACGAGCGCCTCAGCAATCTGTTTCCCGGATGTTGCCCTGTCGAGGCGTATGAATCCGGTAATCGCCCTGACCTTTGGATTGGAGGCGGCGGTTGAGGTGGAAGCGGTCTGCGCAGCCAGTTGAAGCGACAAACTCAAGATGAAGGCGACGGCGATTCGGGGCATGTCGAACCTCCAAAACAACTCATCGTCGGAACCCCTTGCTTAGTCATCGGAGTTTGCAGGATCTCCGTATATGATTCCACGGCCGTTGGTGCCGACGTAAACGCGTCCGTAGATGCGCGGGTCGCCGGTGATGGTGGAGTTCGTGAGTGCGTATTGGTGCTGATTGTCGTTGATTCGCCTCCAGGTAAATCCGGCATCATCGGAACGATAAATTCCCCAGACACCCGATACTTCCGCGCTGCTGTATAGCGCCGGGTACTTGTGGAAAGGCGCGGTCTTGCCAAAGCCGATCGTGCTGGCTGCGTCGACATCCGACAGCTTGAAGAAGGAGTTGCCACTATCCACCGAATGCCAGATGCCGTACACGGTTGTCGTGCTTCCGCCCGCGAGCCAGACGTCTCCCTGGCGCCCCGGCGTCGCCTTGAACTGCGCCGATGTACCTGCAGGGGGCAGGTTACTCGCGCTGGTAGCGGCGAACGTCTGCCCGCCGTCGGTGCTTACGAAGAACGTGCCATTTGCGAAGGCATAGAACTTCAGCGGATTCACACGGTCGGAACGCACGCTTGCGCCGGCCGGTGCACCGGTGGTTGCCGTCCAGGTGGTTCCGATGTCCGCAGAAACGAACACGCCGGCGCCCGAACTCCAGACCACGCGACTGCCATCGGCTGCGGCAGCCACTGTCCCGCCCGACGCGCCCGACGGCTGGGACGCGCCGGGAGCCCACGTCTGCCCACCATCCGCGGAGAAGCCGATGTTCAGCCCGTTGGTGCCGCCGGTTCCCACGCGAACAATGAACCTGGGGTTCAGTTCCGCATAATCGAGGCTGGTGCCGGTCGTGAAAACCGGGTTCGCATCCATGACGCTCGGAACCGCAAGGTTGTTGTGTGTGTAGCCGCCGTTGTCGGCAATCGCACTGATCAGATGAGCGGCGCCGGACGGAGGACTGATCAGGTCTTGCACCGCGGTTTCCTCAATCCCCACCGCGGCCACGGATACGTTGACCGAACCGCCGTTGTCCCAGGCCGTGAGGTTGTTCGCGCCGTACATGGTTGCGCCTGTTCCGTAGAGCATATGGTTGGAATCGAAGGGGTCGATCTCGAGCGATTCGACCATCCAACCCAGCTTGGGCGTTGGCTGCGGACACAATGAATTGCTGGGGCCTGTTTCAGTGCATGTTGCGGGTGTCGCGCCGAACGTAAGCCACGGGGCGACGGACGCGTAGCTGAGGGTGTAGTTCGGGACCATGACATTTGGCCAGGGGTTCGCAAAGTTTGCGTTCCAGATCAGGTTCCAGGTATTTCCGCCATCGAGGCTGCGGAAAAATTGCGTGTCCGGCCACCATTGATTGAGCGTGGCCACAACAATCGTGTTGGGGTTCGACGCATCGAGGCTCAACCCGCCAAACCCATAGCCTCCGTTGAGTGGCGACGGAGGCGGCGTGATATCCGTCCAGGCCGCCGAGCTTGTGTCGTATTTCCATACACCGCCAGCAGATCCGTCGTAGGGGCCGGCGTTGTTGTTGTAGCTGAGGTAGAGAATGCCGGTGGACGCAAGTTTCCCATGGTGCGGCATCACTCCGGTCGGTTGCCCGACAACGGGCGACCACGTTTGCCCGCCATCGGTGCTGTGCCACAGGCTGTTCGCCGGATCGGCCACGCCGACATAAATGTTCTGTGAGACCTTCATGTGGCCGACATTGACGGTTGTGCGAGGATCAAATGTTTCCCAAACGACCCCGATCGGGTCGTTATCGTACGTGTCTGTGGGGCCGCTTGAAGGCTCATGGTAAGGGCCGGTATCGGGGAAACTCGCCACCTGCGACCACGTCTCGCCAGAGTCAGTGCTCCGCCAAAGCCCGTGTCCGCTCCGCGTGCCGAGGTAAAGAATGCGACTGTTATTTGGGTCGATGGCCAGCCGCTCGCCCATGCCGCGCCCAGGCATGTTGCTTCCCACTTTAAAGGGCAAGTCGATCCGCTGGAACGTGCGACCCTCATCGGAGGAACAGAGAATTGCGCCATTCTGGCTCGCCCACTCATTTGTGTACGTTCCCACCGCGAGGTAAACGCGTTCCGGGTCGCGCGGATCGATGGCAATGCTCTCCACACCGCTGAGGTTCCAGTCAGGAAAGCCGATCCAGTCAAGCAAAGGAATCCAGCGGCCCGATTTTGTATCAAACCGGTACGCGCCGCCGATGTCTGTCCGGGCGTACACCAGGCTGGGTTCCTTTGTGCTGAAGACGATCCCGGGTATGAAGCCGCCGCCCCCGCCAATGACGACGTTATTGAACCGGTAAGGACCGGACTGCGGCCCCTGCGCTGTTAGCATAGGTGGGCTGAACGGAGCCAGCAGGATGGCAGCCATCCCAAGCACCAGGAGCGAGCCGCCGAAGCTGTGAAACGATGAAGCAGATAGACTCCTGCTCGACATAAAAGCCTCCTTCTTATGCAGGGCGGATTTTCGGGACACGCAGTCACGTCTGTCAAGAGAGAACCGGCAGGATTCGTGTGTTATTCACGAGCACCATCGCTTTGGAACTAAACGTCGTGGTAAAGCCGGTAGTGCTCACTCGTAATCGCCGGAAATGGCTTGAGGCGGATCTTGCCGGTGTCGGACGCCACTTCCCAGTCACTCGACTGCGATCCGGCCTGCTGCGCGGCCATCAACTGCGCCTTCGTCAGCATCTTCGTTCCCGGTTCGACAGCAAACAGGGCCACTGGGCCGTGGAGCAGAGCAACCGTGTTTTGATGCTGCGGATCGATCGGCATCAGCCGCAGCGGCATGTCAAGCGAGAATTCGATACGATCGCCATCCTTCCAATCGCGTTCGATCTCTGCCCACCTTCCTGGCTGTACCGTCGCATTCGCGGCTCTTCCATTCACGCGAACCACCGTTGCCGCTCCTGCCCATGCGGGTATGCGCAGCGCGACGAGGAATCGCTCCGGCCGGTCGAGCTTCAGACGCAAAGATGTTTCATTCGAATTTGGATAACTTGTCTGCTGGGTTAACCACACCTGCGCGCTGCCCTGCTTCCAGGTCACCCGCGATGGCACAAAGAGATTCACATATACGCCCCGCGGCGAGCGGAAGTACGAGCTGATCCCGTAATCCGCGGTGAGCTGCGGGAAGGTACCAGAGCAGCATGGCCACTTGTCGCCGTAATCGACCTTCTGGCCGTCCATGTTGTAGTCGGAATAATAGAAACTCACCCCATCTCGTCGAATTGGCCGTGCTCCCAGAATCGTGTTGTACAGCACCGCCTCCATGCTGTCGCCATGCGTGCTCTCCCCGGTTACCCGCATCAGGTACCGGACGATCTTGAAGTGCCCGTAGGCGCCGCACGGTGTTTCGAAGCTCGCATGGGTCGAGTGCAGAGAGTCTACAAGTTCGTCGGTCCCGGGCTTCGTGAATCCTTCCTGCGGCCCCCAACCTCCGGTCGCATAGCTCTGATCCAGCACAAATCTGAATCCATTCTTTGCGGCCCGCAGGTGCATTTCGCTGCCATCGGTCAAGTAGGCCTGCATCGCTGAACTCAGCGCATTGGCGTGGCTGTACGCATGCTGGCCTGGCAACACGTTTCGGTTCTCCGCCAGCGGTCCGAAGTACGAATCGTCCTGCAGAAAGCGCTTCGCCAGTTGCCGGTACCGATCGCCGGCTCCGCGGTGATACCCCAGGTAGAAGTTCTCCGGCAGCGTATAGGTCTCGTCCCAGGTAAACGAAATGTTCTTATGCGGGCGAGCCATCATCTCATCGCGGCTCAAGGCCTTCTCCGGAAGCCACGGCAGCACCGCGTCCGTTGCCTTGTTCAACACGGCCAGCGCGTTCGGATCCCCGGCAAACTGATGGGCATCGATCAGCCCGCAGTTCGTCTTGTCGAATGTGTACGCCGGAATGCAGTAGCCTTCGTAGAACTTCGTCGTCACAGTGGGCGCGAACCCCATTACCAGGCCGTGCACCTTGGCTTGCGTCGCCTTGTCTCCCGTGATTGCGTGGGCCCGCGCGAGTCCTGACAAATACTGTCCAAAACTATGCCCAGGGATATACCCGGTCATGTTCTTCGGAGGGTCGAAGTCACTCGACGGCGTATACCAGCCGCCCATATCCTCGCCGGGCGCCGGCAGCCCCGCCAGTTGGCGGAACGGCTTCAGCAGATCGTCATCCGGCAGACTGAGAAACAGCGAGATGTTGTTGTGGAACTGCTCGAGCATCGGCCCGTCCAGCAGTTGCACGTCGCCATAGTCGAACTGCGAGAGCTTCGTTTGTACGGGGTTGCTCGCGCCTGCATCCATTGCCGGCGAGTTATGGCGCAAGACTGCCATTCCTGCCGCCAGTACCGCACTACTCTTCAGGAAGTCTCGCCGCGTCTTGCACATGTCAATATCCTCGCCGTCTGTTTTACAAAATGATGGATGCCCGACTCTCTTTGGACCGGAACTATGAGCCAGAAAGCGTTTTCTACTCCCCGCTTCGAATCATAGTATCTCCATTTGTCAGCCGGTTGGCATCTCGATCGACTTCGCATCCACTGCGTGCAATTCTGCTGCTCTTAGCGCCCCACAATCTCCACTATCGATTTGTCAGGCGCGCTCCAGGCCGCAGCGCCTTCGTGTCTAAACTGGTGGGCCGCATCGTCCCAATGAAGCGTCGTGATCGAACTGACACCTTTTTCATAGGCGTACGTGTTACCGTCATCTAAGAACAGCGTAAAGCTAGCGTCTGCTCCTGGATAGACGCGGACGGACGCAATGTCCTGCTTCTGCTGTGCACTCAACACAGCAACCCCAAGCGGAATGATGCTGCCCGCGCGGACAAACAGCGGTATCGTATCGATCGGAGCGCCGGCCGTAAGGGTCTGGCCGCCTTTGAGTCGTTCGTTTGTCCAGTAGTTATACCAATCACACCCTGCGGGCAAGTAAACCGAACGATGAGTGGCCCCCTGTTCCGAGACAGGAGCTACCAGCAGGGCGGGACCAAACATGTATTCGTCCGGGATGTTGGCGACGTTTGGATCGTTCGGGAAATCCATGAACAGCGCGCGCATGAAAGGCGCGCCTGTTAAATAACTCCCGTAAGCGAGGGAGTACGTGTACGGCAATAATTGATATCGCAGGCGCAGATATTTTTCGAGGATGGGCTCGGCCTGTTTGCCATAGGCCCAGACCTCGTTATGTTTCCTCTCTCCATGCGCTCGCATGACGGGCTGAAAGGCTCCCCATTCAAACCAGCGCACAAACAACTCGGGATAGTCCTCGTAGTTATCGACTGTATCCCGTGCATCCGACGGATCCACCAGAGGTGTGTGCGCCGCCTTGTAGTTCGCCGGTATTTGCGGCGAGAAAAAGCCGGCAATGTCCGTATCCCAATACGGCATTCCTGTTGCCGTGAAGTTCAGCCCGGCGGGGATGGAGCGCTTCAGCATATCCCAGGTCGATATGATGTCGCTCGACCAGAAGACGGTGCCGTTTCGCTGCGCTCCGAGGTATGCAGCGCGGGCAAGAATCATAACCCGTCGGCTATCTCCGAAGTCGCGCCTGAATCCTTCATAAACGGAAGCGGTGTGAAACAAGGGATAGACGTTGTAATATCGAGTTCCCGAGCCTACGAAAAAGAAGTCTTTCGCCGGATCGATATCGGGCTCGGTTTCATCGAGCCAGAGGTAATCGAAGTTATACGGCTTGATGTACCGGTCTCGTATCGCCTCCCACCACCACCTGGCAGCCTCAGGATTGGTGGTATCGATGTTAGGGCCGATGACCTCCTTGAACTCGCCAGAGTCCGGAGTTCCATCCGCGGTGTGGATAAGCCAGCCTTTCTCCCGCAGCATGTCGTAGTACCGTGTTCCTGCAGAGAAGTGAGGCCAGACGCTGAGCAACGTTCCAATGCCCATGGAATGGAGCTGCTGGTTCATGGCGGCTGGATCAGGCCACCGGGCTGGGTCGAGATCCAACTCGCCCTGCCTGGTCATGTTGAGAAAATCCACGACCACAACGTCCAGGGGCAATTGGCGGTCGCGATATCCCTTTGCAATCGCCATGATCTGATCCTGGGTCGGATAGATCGCCTTGCTCTGGATATACCCGTAGGTCGCCCTCGGTAACAGATGGGTGATGCCGGTTAGCTGGCGATAGCCCTTGTAGATATCGTCACTGGTATCGCCCTGGATCATAAAGAAAGAGACACGATCCCCGACTTCAGACGACCAGACGTTGCGCTGATTGAAGCCGAGATCAACGGTAGTTTTTGAAGGGTTATCCCAGATCAGACCATATCCGCGGCTGGAGATCATGAATGGAACACAAACATTTTGGCCACCGATGGCCGAATAATCATGCCAGCAATTAACACGATGATCCCGGAGATCGAGGGCGCCTTGTTGCTGTTGACCAAGCCCGTAGTAGTGTTCATCTGCTGGCGAGTCAAAGATTGCGGAGACGCGGGAGCCGGCGTCGTTCTGCTTACCCGGATTCGTCGCTTCCGTTTCGGAGCGGTTGGGAACCATGGACCAGTTGCGCATGGTCAGCAGCGCCTTGCCCGAAGCTGTTTTTACGGAAACTGTATCGTCGTTTGGCCGATTCCCGGAACCGCCGCCGAAGTAGTGGTCTCGCAGGGATTGATTCAGCTCGTCGAGCGGCATGGGATGCGGTAAACGCGATGGCGGAATGTGATCCGGAGAGACATTAACGACGAGCCGGGCGGAGCGAAAGACTTCGTTCCCGTCGGAGTCCTGCTCATGAGTCCATCCCGCCATCGATGACGTTCCGACAAGCCCGTATCCGGCGGCTGCGGCCGCTGAGGCCTTGTCCTTGCTGAACGTAATCCGGAGAATGTTCGGCGCGTATGGTTCAAGCACAATCGTTCTGCCATCACGGTCAAGGACAAAGTAGGTGTCCTGGGCGAAAGCTGCCACGCTTCCGATGGGCGAGAGCCAAAACATGAATGCAATGGTGGCTGCGGCGATCACGGTAAACGTCGGATCGGAGGTCTGCGGGAGCTTCTGGGGACCGCAGGAACGTTGATCGCTCTTCAGCAGATGTCGCATGTTGTCTCTCACAGGTAATGCATGGTTGTTGCCGGTATAAAATTCTCTGGACATTCAAGACAGGATCGCAGCCTGCCTGATCTTAATGCCGGCGCGCTTGTCTGCATAGCGGTGAATATACGTATAACGTTTTCTTGTCCCAGGGTATGTTTGAGTATGCCATTGATTTAAACTGATTTGGTTGCCAAAATGTGGGCACAGATGCATAAGCGAACGACGGATGTGCATTCCTTCGATTGACATGGACCCGGCCGCTGATATTTACTTCCGGCGTAGGCCCACCATTGGTTGATAACAAGTTGCTTTAGCGAGAAGGTGGAACCCCGCGGAAACGGCTTGGCCGATATCGATTTGCCGCGGTCAGGACGCGACTTTTTCCCCGACTGAACGCTGGAAGTGCAAGGATCCGTCTCGGACTCAGCACATTTGCCTGAATTATGGCTCGCGGCAAGTGCCCTATCGTAGGTACGCGATGAGCCTTCTATTCAGGTTTTTTCAGAGTACTTCCATCGATCGGCTTGCAAGACTCATAAAGCGCGCCATTCTGGGATTGAGAAGGCCCCAGGCTTCTCAACTCACGTCGGGTGCTGAACCCGGCGAATTCTCGCGTGTCGAGAGAAAGCGCGCAATTAACGAGCTTTGAGGATGTTTTCCCACTCCGGATGCGAGGCTCGAATCGAAGTGGCAAACAGTTCCTGGCAGCAAGGATAGTTAAGAGCTCCGTTGGATCCCAAGAGTAAACGTTTTACGGCCTTTCAGAACTCGAGATGAGTCGACAGACACGATTCGAACGTTCGCTGCAAGGAGACACATGATGGCCAGTGCAAGAAACCTGAAGAGGTTCTTTCCGTTGTTCCTATTCCTGTTGGTGCTCAAGGGATTCCCGGCCTTCGCCCAGTTCTCGAGCGGCATTGAAGGAACCGCTCGCGACACCTCAGGGGCTGCACTCGCAGGAGCCAGAGTCACCATCACCGATAGCCGGATCGGCGTCTCCAAAGCCACCACGACCAATGATTCCGGATACTTCCGCATCGAAAGCATTGCCGCTTCCACCTATACGGTCGAGGTGCAGATGGCGGGCTTTCAAACCTGGAAACAGGACGGTCTCGCTCTCCAGGTTGGGGAAGTCCGAACCCTTACCCCGGCGCTGAAGGTGGGGGCCGCCTCAGTGAACATCGAGGTCTCCGCCTCGGAGACCGCCGTCGACCTGGTCACCCCGACTACCGGATCGGTGATCGCCGACGTCACGTTGCAGCAGACTCCGCTTCCCGACCAAAATATCTACGGTCTGGCTGCCCTGACACCCGGTATGACGGGGAGCGCAGTCACCTCGGGCGATAATTACACCAATGAATACGCCATCAACATCAACGCGGCCGGACTCCGCCAGGAGCAGAACGGCTATATGATCGATGGCGCCTACACCAATACACCCTCCCGCGGGGGCGGCACTTCGATTTCGCCCAATCCGGAAATCGTGCAATCTATGAACGTGAAGACCAACAATTTCGATGCCCAGAAGGGAAGAAATGCAGGTGCAACCGTTGAAGTCTTTACCAACTCCGGGACCAACGATTTCCACGGTACGATCGACTACTACTTCCGCAATAACACCACCGCCTGGCCTACCGTATTCGAGACCTCAGGAGTTCCGACGTTCAGCCGCAACGAAATAAGTGCCACCTTTGGCGGACCCGCGATCAAGAACAAACTATTTCTGTACGGCGCCATTGACGTGCTCCGGTCCAGTTCCGCGCAAGCCTATACGGTTACAGCGGAAACTCAGGACTTCGATAACTGGGTTGAGGCAAACTTGCCCACGACCCTGGCGGCATCCATCCTGAAGGCGGCGCCGCCTCAGTCCTTCCCGAAAACGAATTTCCAGACCGTGGCCCAGGTTGAGAGTTCAACCCCGGGATATTATGCGCCACCTGCTGGGATTCCGGCCACCCTGAACGCGGTTGGCACTTCGAATATCAGCGTCACAACGCCCAACAACGGAAACCAATGGAGTGTCCGCGGCGACTACTACGTGGGCCCGAACGACCGCATCTACGGGGATGCGATCAGGACCTCGCGTGATTCCGAAGGCATTCAGGCGCGCCCTGCGACGAATATCCCGTACTACGACATATCCGACTACGGCAACGTGGACTGGACGCATACGTTTTCTCCGCGAGTATTGAATGACATGAGCATCAACATGATCCGTCCCCAGGGCGCGAACGGTTCGGTTCCATCGGAAGCTATTCCCTACATCAACGTCACCGGCCTGCAGGGCTTTGGAACCTGGGGAGCCGGCAACTTCATTCAGACCACTGTGGGCTGGCGCGACGTGATGACCGCAACCATCAAATCGCACACACTCAAATTCGGATACGACGGCTACAACATCCGCGAAAACGATGTGCAAGACAGCGCATTTACGCGCCCCACGTACAACTTCGACAGTATCCTCGACTTCGTGCAGGACAAGGCTACGTCGGAGGCCGGCACCCACGTGGACCTCACCACCCATGGGCAGGCGCCTTACGTGCGACGCTACCGCGAACTGTACACCGGGCTCTTCATCCAGGATGACTGGAAGGTGACGCCCCGATTCACATTAAATGCGGGTGTTCGATACGACTCGATGGGGCACCTGTTTGCCATCATTAGCCCCAAGCTGACACTGTTGGACCTCGCCCAGGGCGACCGCCAACAGCAGATTGCTGGAGCCGTAGCCATTGCGGCCCCCAATGGCCGATCCAATGTCCTCGACCACATTGTGTATGGCCTCACGCCGCGACTTGGATTTGCCTGGGATGTTTTCGGCAAAGGCAAGACTGCGTTGCGGGGAGGCTTTGGCATGTTTGCCGATCAGCCGCCCTACCTTCACATGACCGATATCACCGCCGGCAACCTGCCGTACTTCTACTCACCTGCGATCAACGTGCGGCAGGGTAATCCCACTCCCCTATTCCAGATGTGCGATCCCCCCACGGGCTACTATCAAGTTTGCCCTATAGTCGACACATCGAATGTCACCTTCGACTCGCACGGCGGCGTCGTCATCAACGGCGTTCCTCAGCGCTCTGGTCTCGGCGGGTTCGATCCGAACTACAAGATGACCCAAGCAGAAGCCTGGACGTTCAGCGTTCAACAGCAACTTCCCGATAATCTGATCGTTGAAATCAACTATTCCGGTACTGAAGCGCACCACCTGCCGATCTATCAGAACACCAACCGGTTTGCCGGCGATCTGATCGTCAACAAAGGCAATCCGCAATACCTTAACCCCAGTTTTGGCGACATCGAATACGGCACATCAAACGGCAATTCCAGCGGCAACGTCGGGTCGGTGATTGTTACACGCCGGTTGTCTCGCGGGTTGTCGTTGCGTGGCATCTACTCCTACGCGAAAGCATTGGATGTGTACAGCACGGCCCAATCCATCTCCGGTGGGCAGGCCACTGCAAACACAAACATCATTCAGCCGGATGACTTCAACGCACAACGGGGCCGTGCGGACTACGACATCCGCCAGCAGTTCTCGGCAGACGGCATCTGGATCATCCCTTCGCACTATGACTCGGCTGCCTTGCGAAATATTCTTGGCGGCTGGCAGATCGGGGGAGTGTGGCTCATGCAGACCGGATTGCCATTCACGGTTGTCACCAGCGCACCGTTCCACCCGGTCTTCGACCTAAATGGCAATGTCGTCGGGAATACCGGCGGCGATTACAACGCCGACGGATACAACTATGACACTCCGAATGTGCCGTCGTTCGGCCGGCATCTTTCGGGCAGAAGTAAGGAGGAGTTCCTGAACGGAATATTCGGGCCGCCCTCTACGGCCGCCGCTCAGTTCCCGGCGCCAGCTCTGGGAACCGAGGGCAACCTGGGCCGAAACACCTACGACCAGCCTGGATACAATAATTTCGACCTTAACATATCCAAGTTCTTCTCTGTTCCATGGTTCTTCGGGGAGAGGATGAAGATCGAGGTGAAGGGGGAGATGCTGAACCTGTTCAACCGCGCCAACTTGCAATTTGTCAGTTCGGATATGACGAGCGGAAGTTTTGGGCAGGCTACCAACTCGCAGCCCGCTCGCACCATCACCATTCACGTCCGCGCCAGCTTCTAATGCGTGGCTTTGAGTCAGGCTTGGGGGGCGCACCGGTTGAGAAGGTCGTGCGACCCGCAAGCAGCAAATCCTGAACAGCCCCGCCAATGATAGTCACTCTAACGAGTGGCGGTGAGCCGGACGTGTAAGGCTCACCGTTTTGCGCTGCGCGATGGGTTTGGAGGTGTACGAAAACCCGGCCGTCAAAATTGAAAGCGAATGCGGTTCTATAATCTGACTGGTTGGAGAAGCCGTTGCGCTTTCGGGGGAGCCAAATTCGCCGGTGTAGCATTGGCGGCTCTGCTGTCTGTTAATTCTGGTGCACAGAATTCCGGTGTGGGATCGCACGAGGGCGCAACGATTACAGAGGTTCAGTCGCTGATTCGGTCAAGACAATACGATCAGGCGCTGACGCTCACGGTCGCCAGTCTAGAAAAGACACCGGCCGATTATCGCCTTTGGACGCTCCAGGGTATCGCACTCTCTCTCAAGGGCGACACAAACGGGGCACTCACTTCGTTCGATAAAGCGCTGCACTTGTCGCCGACTTATGCGCCCGCGCTCAAGGGCGGAGTCGAGATCCTATTTCGGTCAGGCGACAAGCGTGCCGTGCCACTTCTTGAAAGGATTCTGAAAGTCGACCCGAATGATCTCACTGCGCACGAAATGCTGGCTACGCTCGAGAGTAAAGACGGCAACTGTGCGGCCGCCGCAGCGCATTTTGAATCAGCCGGGGATGCGATCAGTAAGCATCCTGAGTCGCTCGAGGCTTATGGATACTGCCTGTTCGAAATGAAGCAGTTCGATAAAGGCATTCCGGTATTTAACCAGCTTGTATCATTGCTACCCGATCGCTCCTACCCCAAATACGATCTCGCCCTCGTGTTGGTATCTGCCAAACAATATGAGGGCGCAATCAAGACCCTCGAACCTCTTCTTACCGGGGAACAAAAAGATCCCGATATCCTCAGTCTCGCTTCGCAGGCGTTCGAAGCCACAAAGGACACACCGAGGGCAGTAGCGCTGTTGCGCCAGGCGATCGTCCTGAGTCCCACCACACCCAGCTACTACGCCGAGTTCGCAAGTCTCTGTCTCGAGCACGACTCCTTTCAGGTCGGCGTCGACATGATGAACGTTGGGCTTAAATACGTCCGTGACGATCCCTCAATCTATCTTTCGCGAGGACTTCTATACGTTGAACTCGCCGACTTCGACATGGCAGAACGGGACTTCAGCATGGTCGAGCATTTGTCGTCTTTCCAGAGCCTGGGTTCCTATGCGCTTGACATGAACGAAGTGCAAAGAAACAATCCTGAACAGGCGCTCGCCAGGGTCCGTTCGCAGCTGAAAACCCATCCGGACGATCCTCTTCTGAGCTACTTTCTCGCCCAGTTATTAATGAATCAGTCTCCCGATTTGGGAAGCAAAGAGTTCAAAGAGGCGATGAATGCAGCTCAAAAAACGGCGAAACTCAAGCCGGACTACGTTCCGGTTCATGATCTTCTGGCCAGTATCTATATGCAGGCGGGCCAGTATTCTCAGGCTATCGACGAGTGCCATCTCGCTTTGCATTACGACCCTTCGGATGAAGCAGCCACATATCATCTATTGATCTCGTTGAAACACAGCGGGCAGACTCAAGATCTCGCCGCCCTTTCCAAGCAGATCGCAGTTCTGCATCGCCAGTCTCTTCAGCGAGAGAATGAAAGAAAGAGCTTCAGGTTGATTGAGGGCGATGCGGCGCCTAGTCCGGGATCAAGAGACACCAATGCACACTCGCCTTAGGTCGCCTTAGATTAGCTGCCTGTGGTGCAAGTCCTGATACCTTCCCGCAAGAATTGAGCGGTATCGACAAGAGTCATTCTTAAGATCGGATGATGGCGATGGGAACACGCGAGGACCGAGAGCGGCAAGAGGATCTTTGGGTAGCGTATACGGATATGGCTGCGGGCCCGGGCCCCCCGTTCTATGTTCGACTGAACGAGGTTCTCGACGGCGAAGGATTCGATGCGTTTGTAGAGAAGTTGTGCGCAAGGTTTTAGGCCGAGAAGCTTGGGCGTCCTGGCCTGACGCCGGGGATCTATTTCCGCTCACTGATGATCGGGTATTTCGAGGGCATCGAGTCTGAACGCGGCATTGCGTGGCGGTTGAAGGACTGGCTGAGCCTGCGGCGGTTTGTGGGCATTGCATTGGACGAGGAGACGCCCGATCACTCCACGATTTCCCGTACGGTAGTCGCCGTCACGTTGCAGGCGGCTGACCTGGGCGATACGGCGACCATGCAGGAGACGCTTGCCGATGCGGGATTAGCGGTGGCGGATTTAGTCGATCGCGAAGCAGAGCTGCGTCCTGAAGAGGAACCCAAGGTCAACGTAGAAGGGATTGAAGAACTGGTTGCGGACAAGGGCTACCATAGCGGCGAAGCTCTTGAGCAGATCAAGGAACTGGAAGTTCGCACTTACATCCCGGAGAAGAAACAGCCCGGCAAGCGACACTGGAAAGGCAAAAAGGGCCAGCAGCAGGCGGTTTATCAAAACCGTCAACGGGTGCGCGGCGGGTATGGAAAGAAACTGCTGAGGCGGAGAGGTGAGTTCGTCGAACGAACCTTTGCTCATTGCTACGAAACCGGCGGGATGCGACGCTGCACCCTGCACGGACGGAAGAATATTCTCAAGCGCCTGCTAATTCACGTCGGCGCGTTCAACATCAGCTTGGTGATGAGGAAGATGTTGGGAGCCGGAAAGCCACGAGAACTGGCGAACCGGATGGCAGAACTCGTTTCAGGCGTGAGTAAGCGCCTCATCAACCTTTTCAGGTACAAGAACGCATACAACTTCAACCTTCGCTCCGCCAACACTCCGCGGCATAAAGGTCATTTCATTACCGTCCGCTGGAAAAAAGCCTGGGAAATGGCCAATTGCGCCACAGGCAGTTAGGAAGTTTCGGAGTTGGTTTTCGAATGATTGAACAGAATGGCAGCCAGCAGTGAAGTTTCCCGGACCACCATGGACCGAAGCAGTAGCCTCTCTCTCTCTTGACAATCGATTGGTGGGCGCAGACTATTCCTGATTATCTTGAGAATAGGATCGATCAGCGACGATTTACGCAACCTCGCCGAGACGGAGAAGGAAGACGCCGGAGTGTTTCGGAATCATGCGGGTGAACACAAGATAAACCAGGGGGTGTGCCGCAGCGCTGCGGTGCGCGCTGCCCGCGCCGAGATCAGGAGCGCAAGATGGTGAGACACAAGGTGTGGGCGGCGGGGTGGAAATCCCATGTGGAACCATTCTGGGGGGATGCGCGGTACGGTCTCCGGCAAATCCTGCGATCTCCAGGCCTGTCAATTGTGGCGATTCTGTCGCTTGCTCTCGGCATCGGCGCCAACACCGCCATTTTCACCGTTATCAACGACCTGCTGCTAAAGCAATTGCCAGTTCGCGACCCTCAAATGCTCGTTTCGTTCGGCGACGGAAGCGGCAGTGGTATCGTAGCCCCTTCCAGCCCAGGGCCTTATGATATTTTCCCGTTCGAGTTCTATAGGCGCATCGTGGGGAGTCGGAATCAGTTAGATGGAATCTGCGCATTTGCCAGCTTTCCCGCCATGGTGAGTGTGCGCGCGGCCTCAGTAAGTCCGGGTCCCGCAACCCAGGCAATCAGTCATCTTGTCACGGGAACGTTTTTCAGCGTACTTGGTGCGCAGCCATTGATGGGCCGCGTTTTCAACCCGGACGACACGGCGACGGAGGGACGCAACGCGGTTGCCGTCATCAGTCATCGGTACTGGCGGGAAAACCTGTCCGCCGATCCCAGTGTGATTGGCCGCACCATCGCGATCAATGGAACATCGTTCATTGTGATCGGAGTGATGCCAACCGCGTTCTACGGAGTAGACCTGAACGAGCAGTCGCCCGACCTGTGGTTGCCCATCACCATGCAGCCGGAAGTCATGATGCGGCCGTCTCTTCTGAAACCCGACGGACTTTTCTGGATTCATATCATGGCGCGGCGCAGGCCCGAAGTCTCGGTAGCGCATGCTCAATCATGGGTGACCGTCGAGTTCCAGCGCTTTCTAATGCAACGGGAGGGGTCCCGGATTTCGGCCCTACGAAGGCAGCAGATAAGCGGCACGTTCGTTCCAGTGTTGCCAGGCGGAACTGGACTGTCTCACATAAGGTCGGCGTACCAGATGCCTTTAACCGTTTTGATGATTATGGTTGGCGTCGTTCTGCTCATCGCATGTGCAAACCTGGCCAATCTTCTTTTGTCCAAGGCTGCATCGCGCGAGCGCGAGTTTTGTGCCCGTCTTGCCCTCGGATCCAGCCGCGGGCGAATCGCACGCCAGATTCTCACTGAAGCGCTCGTTCTTGCGTTGATCGGCGGCGGACTGGGCCTGGGGCTCGCCTTCTGGGCCACGCATGTCCTCATTCAATTCATCGATAAGGGAGCTTCTCGCACTGCTCTTTCCGCGACGCCTGACCTCCCCGTGCTGCTGTTTACCTTTGCTACGTGCATGGTGTCGGCCGCACTGTTTGGACTCGCCCCGGCGATGCGCGGTTCGCGTACCATCGTCGCTGGAGCGCTCAATGCAAACATGCGCACCTTGGCCGGTACAGCAGCCCATTCCAATCGCTTGCTGTCGAAGGCGCTGATCGTCGCGCAGGTAACCCTCTCGCTTGTGTTGCTGACCGTGTCCGGCCTGCTTCTGCGAACTCTCCAAAACCTGCGCGCGCAGGACATGGGACTCAATCACACGAATGTCCTGCTCGTTAACACCAATCCCAAATTTGCCGGTTACCAGCCTGAACGGCTGAACGCGCTCTACGACCGGATCCTCCGTCGCGTCAACGCGCTCCCCGGTGTCCGTTCTGCGGGCCTCTCCGGGGGACCACCGGTAAGCCGGGGAAATTGGGGATCGCCCATCGAGATCGACGGCCGGCCCGCGCCACCCACCGAGGACATCAGTACGCTGCTCAATCGGGTGTCCACAGGCTATTTTGAAACGGTGGGGATTCCACTACTCCGTGGCCGAACAATTGAAGCCGCCGACAGCGCCGACGCTGTGAAATCGGCAGTGGTGAACAAGACGTTTACCGACCGCTACTTTCGCAACGGAGATGCGATCGGCCACAGCTTTACGATTGCCGATCCTGCCGCTCCAGGCGTCTGGCACATCGTGGGCATCGTGCGCGATTCGAAACACGCCAGCCCGGCGGAGAAACCCCAGCCGTTCGCCTTTCTCGCCGTAACGCAACTCAAGGGGGAAGATCAATACGCTTATTGGCTACAGATCAGGAGCGTTGGCGATCCAGCCAAAATCACAGCCGAGGTGCGTGCCGCGCTGGCCGACATCGACCCCAACCTGCCGGTTCTTAAAACCCAGACGGTCGCCGAACAGGTCGACGATCTCATCGATCAGCAGCGGTTAGTCTCGAAGCTGGCCGGCTTCTTTGCGCTGATGGCGCTGGCCCTGGCGGGGATTGGACTCTACGGAGTGATGACATACAACGTGGTTCGGCGCACGAGTGAGCTCGGGGTCAGGATGGCGCTCGGAGCACCCAAGGCCGGCATTCTCTGGATGGTACTGAGGGAGTCCCTCGCTCTTCTGGCGATCGGGGTTTCGCTCGGAATTCCGATGAGCGTCGCCTCCAGCCGCGCCATCAAAGCCAGCCTGTTCGGTGTCGATGCTACAGACGCATTGAACCTCATTGCGGCTGTGATCTTGATTAGCGGTGTTTTGTTGGTTGGCTCCTACATTCCGGCACGCCGAGCAACGAAGGTCGATCCCATGGTGGCACTGCGCTACGAATAGTTTCTGACTCTTCGAGTGACGGATCATAAACACCTGGGCTCAATTCGTGCATAATCGACAACGAGCGTTGCGCAGTTTTGGCCGTCAAACCGCACGTTGCCTGTTGAACTGCTCGATGGCGAGGGCCACTATTCGGGGGCTTGCCATCTTTACCTGTCCTCACGACCTCCATTTCGATCGCGCGCTCGGCAATGATCCTGATGCGACGGCGACAACGACGGGGCGACGGCCCGCTCGCGATCAGCAGGCAAACCGGTGGTTTTGCCAGGAAAGGAATTGCCGTGAGAATTGGCTTTTTGGGGTTAGGCAACATGGGAACGCCGATGGCACTGCGATTGCTAGCTGCCGGACACGAATTGTCGGTGTGGAACCGGAGCGAAGGGCGCACTAAACCGCTGATCCACGAGGGTGCGATCGCCGCAGCGACCCCAGCGGAGGCCGAACTGGGCGCTGACGCTGTGATTACCATGCTTTTCGACGATGCGGCGTATGAGGAGGTACTTTTTGGCGCCAACGGGCTGGTTGACGCGCTCTCACCGGGCGCCCTTCACATCTCGTGCAGCACGATTAGCGTTGCGCTCAGTGAGCGGCTCAGCGTGGAGCACGCGAACCGGGGCATCGATTTTGTGGGAGCACCGGTATTTGGCCGTCCAAGCGTAGCCGAAGAGGGTCAGCTTTGGGTCGTGGCAGCCGGTGCCGACAGAGCCGTGAACCGTGCCCGTCCTCTGCTCGAGGTATTTTCGCGAGGGATAACCGTGGTCGGTAAAGAGCCGATGCAGGCCCATGCCGTCAAGCTGGGTGGCAATTTTCTCATCTGCGCCATGATTCATTCGCTCGGCGAAGTCTTTGTCTTTGCAGACCGCCAGGGAGTGGATCCTGAGATATTTTTTGCGGCCGTAAACAACGCTCTGTTCCAGTCACCCTTTTACACCACGTATGCCATCCTCATGCTGCATCCGCCCGAACATGTTGCGGCAACCATCGAGTTGGGCGCGAAGGATCTACGCTTACTGCGGGAAGCAGCCGCGAGCCGCCAGATGCGTCTGAGCCTCGCCGATCAGATGGCGGAGATCTTCGCCGAAGCGAAGCGCATAGGCCCGGCCGGCCAAGACTGGGCCGTGGGCCAGTACCGGATGGCTCAGGGGCGAGGTAGGCTGGTGAATAGTGGACAGTGAGAGGGGCTAGAACTAACAGGCTGAGTCAAGTCTCCAAAGACGCGTGCAAAACCGTCAGCCCTGCAACGCTGTGAGTTCACCCGTAAGCAACATACGCGTCACGGTAAAACCAGAGATCAGCATTTCCAACTACGCTCAGCTTCATTTCTCCACCCAAGCGGACCACTGCGACCCTGTCGAAACATTGTGGGAACCGGAAAGAACACCCCCAAAGGGCAAGATGCTAAGTTGACATAAGTTACTTGAAAAGGATGAAATTAAAGAGCAAGAAGTGAAGCCCGGATGGCGAAATCGGCAGACGCAGAGGACTTAAAAACAGTCGCCAAGGGAACCTCGCTTATTGACACAGCAGGCCGGCCAAAATGCGTTCGAACTTGGATACGCGGGAATGTATTACCACTCCCGATATGGCCACTCAGTCGAGAACTGGGCCATCTTCGAAGACTGGACCATCCCCGAACGCTTTCCCATTCACCAGCGGAACTCGCGCAGAGTGGCCGAAGACGATCCGGACTTGCTCGAGGCTTTGCGTCTCCTTGGGTTGATACTCGGGGAATGAATTTGGGGAATTCTCCAGATCGATAGATCATCACGGTGTCGCGAATGGTCAGAGGCCGAATTGAGAAAAGTTCTCTTGTCGTGGAGCAGTGGCAAAGACAGCGCCAGGGCGCTGCATCTTTTGCGCTAACAACCGGACGTCGAGGTTGTCGCGCTATTGACGACCTTCAACTCCGTCGTTGACCGCGTGGCGGTATGGCCGTGGCTCGGGAGATCTCCCACTAAAGGCTTCCAAGCATCAGCCGAAAACGTGCCTTTCCGTTTTCATCGAAGCTAAGCTCGAGCCCGGTCGCTCCCACCTGAGTGGGGAATTTGTGCCGATGCCTCGATATGTGCGTCAACGATGACACCCTGTTTGACTACCATCTCGCATGATAAAGCCCTGATATAGCGCCGCAGCGGGCAGACGATTTACTAATCCAAAATGGGCCGAGTACCACTTGGACTGCGACACCCCGACTTCAGATGCGACAAATTGCCGCACCTGCGCTGCCGCGACTTCCGTAGAATAGAGCCAACCTGTTGAAATTCGTCTCCCGGAAGCATCCGCACCCTTGGAAAGCGAACCACTGGACGATGCGTATCTCGGTCACCGAACGTGAGGACATTTCTGCGGCGGACCTGCGTCCGGCTGCCGAACTAGCGCCGGCGCTTGTGCTGCCTTGGCTTATTCGCCTGCGGTATGGCTTGCTGATAGGCCAAGCAATGCTGATTTGCGTAGCCTCCTTTGTTTCGCACATCGAGCTTCCGCTGGCGTGGCTGGCCATCCCGTTGCTCGTGACAGCGGTGTCCAATCTTCTGCTGAGAGCCTTGATTGCTCGATTCAGTGCCCGAAATGTCCTCGGACTCACGCTAACCCTTGACGTTCTTTCGCTGACTGGCGTGCTCGCGCTGTCGGGCGGAGCGGCCAATCCGTTCAGCCTACTATACCTGGTCCAGATCACCCTCTCCGCAGTTGTTTTGAGCAAGGCGTGGACATGGTCGCTGGGAGCACTCTCGATCCTTTCTTTCGGATTTCTTTTCCTGGCTCATGTGCCTGTGCCCGTTCTCGAAGGACATCACCCTGCACAGGGATTCTCTGCCCATCTTTTCGGAATGTGGATCGCCTTCGTCGCCGCGGCACTGCTTATCTCGGTCTTGATTGGCAAAGTATCCGAGGCTCTGCGGAGCCATGAGCAGGAAGTTCTGCGCCTGCAGAGTCAACTCAACCGCCAGGAAAGAATCGCATCGATTGCAACTCTAGCGGCCGGCGCGGCTCATGAACTTGGCACACCGCTGGCGACCATCGCGGTCGTCGCCCGGGAATTGGAGCACTACGCAGCGGGATCGGTGCCGGATCCGCACCTTGCCACAGAGGCGCGTCTAATCCGCACCGAAGTCGACCGATGCGGCAGCATTTTGCACGGGATGAGTGCCCAGGGCGCTGAACTTATAGGAGAAACTCCAACGCTTATTCGGGTGAGAGATCTTATGAATCAGCTTCGCAACAGCTTTCCCGAATCTCAGCGCCATGCAATCGCGGCCGAGGTTGACGGCGATCTTGAGGCAACGCTTCCGGTCGAAACCACACGCCAGGTCCTTGCGGCCCTGGTCAAGAATGGGATCGACGCGAGCAGCGTTGGTCAACCGGTGAAGCTCGCTTGCGGCATCTCCGGAGACATGCTTCGCTTTGTCGTGCAGGATACCGGCAAAGGTATGACCCCGGAAACACTGAAACGCGTCGGGGAGCCGTTCTTTACCACCAAGGGACCACAGAAAGGAATGGGGCTGGGCACGTTCCTGGTTTGCGTGTTCGCTGAAAACCTGCATGGAAGCCTGGTCTTTGATTCCGTGGTGGATCAAGGCACGACGGCTATCTTGGAGTTACCTCTTGTCACATAGCACAGGGACGCAAGAGCTTTCGGCACTTATCGCAGATGACGATGAGCTGTTCCGTACGAGGCTGGGCCGGGCCTTTGAAGCGCGCGGTTGGGAGTGCCTGCTCGCGAGCACGCGGGCGCAGGCCCTACTGCTCGCAAGAGAGAATGCACCCGACCTGGCTATCGTAGATCTGCGGTTGGGAAGCGAAAGCGGGCTGGACATCGTCCGCGAATTGCGTTCGTTCGATGCGACCGTATTCATCATCATGCTCACGGGTTGGGGCAGCATCGCCACTGCCATCGAAGCGGTTCGAGGCGGCGCGGATCACTATCTGAGCAAGCCCGTCGACGCTGATCAGATTGTATCCATATATCAGTCCGTGCCGAGTCAGGGTGCCAACGTGGAAGGAGCATCGGTTCCGAGCCTTGCCAGGGTGGAATGGGAACACATCCAGCGCGTGCTTACCGATTGCGGCGGTAACGTCTCTCTTGCCGCCAAACGATTGGGCCTTCATCGCCGATCCCTTCAGCGGAAGCTAAACAAGTATCCTCCCCGCATCTGAGCTCCGCCGACCACCAGCCCGTGTGGGAAGACCAAAATCGTCGAATCGATCATTCTCTTTTGGGAGTAGCGGAAAATGAGGAGGATGCGTCCCCAGCGAGGTAGCCGCATCCCCCATCCAAAGGGAGGAGTTGCCGGCCTCCCTTCTATTCATCGCCGGCTGGCCGCAGAAAAACCGCAAAATCGGGTGGATCCGCTGCTGCCGGCTGCCCCGCATGGTGAGGCGAGTCATGCCGCTTCCTCGCGTGGAATACATGACCGTGACGGATAGTTATAACGATAGAACTAATTCCCCTCTCGGTGTGGCGGCATATTGTCGCACCCACTTCCCCGGGAGTGGGATAGGGTGCGGCATTTTGCCACACCTGCAAGTCTGCAAATTTGAAGTATTATCTGGATCAAAGAAGTCGGAAATCCCGAATTTACGTTTTCCATTCATTTCTCTGCGGGCCTCACATGAGAACTAGTCAGAAGTCCCCGCGAGCGTCGTGTCATTTATATCCTCGGACTGGGCTGTATGGGGAAATTGCATGGATCGCCGGGAACTGTTGTGTGCGTTGGGCGCGGCAGCGGCTTTTGCCGGCACGATGCCGTCATTTGGTGAAGTTGAGCATGCTCGACTTGCACGCGGCGTCAGACATCAGGCACTGTTCGAAGCGGCGAATAGATGTTCGAAAGCCGCAGAGGCGTGTGTGTGCCATTGTATTGAGGCCCCGGCCGCCGAGGAAAAGGGGATGGCGATTTGCGCAGCAAGCTCCAGGGAGGTCCTGGTGGTGTGCAATGGCCTGCGGGCATTGGCAGCGCAGGGTTCCGCTCACCTCGCCCTCTATGCCAGGGTCGCCGCCGAGATTTGCAGAAGTTGTGAATCCGAGTGCCAGAAGCATCGCCAGCATCCGGAGTGCAAGACTTGCGGTGACGCCTGCGCCGCCTGTGCGGCAGAGTGTGCGAAGGTTGTCTGATCAGGCTTCGCATCCAGATGTGACGCTGCTTCACGGCCGCTTCAAGCGGCAGCCTGGGCCAAACAACACGTAGCTTAAATAAATCGTCGTTCTTCACCAGGAGAGTTCGTGCGTCGGGTGTTCGCCAATCTCGCGTTGTTCCTGGTTGCGTGGACGACCTTTGCTCCGCTTGCCGTAGCCGGGTGGAACAATTCAGTCCCGGCGTGCTGCCGCCAGCACGGAATACATCACTGCGCGATGGCCATGGCTGACATGGCACCGACCCCTAGCCATCTCCCCGGCTTTCGCGCGCACTCGGAGGATTGCCCCTTTGGCGTGCATCGCGGGGCGCTCAGTTCGTCTCCATATTTCGGACCGGCACATATCCTGGGCATCCGGTCTGATTCAGGATTGTTCCTTCCTCCTTTCCAGCGCACGCGCGCAGACCTTCGCTTTGGCGGCTCGAATCCTTCGCGGGGACCTCCCGCAGTTCCATTTTCCTGAGCTCTTTCGAACCGGTCCCCCGCAGATACAAGGGTCGCGGAAAAGCGAACATCGCTACATCGCTGACTCAACATTGAAGGTATCAAGGAGAGCGTATGTACAGGTCATTCGCGCGCACGATCGCGCTCGTGTTTCTAGGTCTGACGACGGGGATATCTGGTCCGACGGCGGCATCGCAACGGCCTGGTTCTGTGGCAACGATTGCGGGTGTAGCATCCGACTCAACCGGAAGCGCCATCGCCGGTGTGCATCTGACTCTGCGCGACGCTCGCGGACAGGTGATCGCGCATGCAACGACAAATAGCGAAGGGCATTTCGACTTTTCCTCGCTAGCCCCAGGGCGATACGTTCTTCGGGCTGAGAGCACGAACTTCGAGTCGCTTGAGCGAGATGTGGTTGCATCCTCTTCGGTACCTGCGGCGCTTCTGCAGATCACGATGCGCGTAGCCGGCGTGCAGCAGACGGTCAGCGTCAACGCCGCGGTTGGCTATGCCGTGCCCAACGCCGATGCGGGCACAAAGGTTGATATGCCGGTGATGGAGACGCCCATGTCGGTGCAGGTAATCGGGCGTCAGGTCATCGACGATCAGCAGACCGTCAACCTTGTCGACGTTCTCACCAACGTGAGCGGTGTGGCCCCGACCAACGACGCTTATGGGACGTCCGACAGCTTTTCCATCCGCGGGTTTGACGCCGCCTCCATGATCTACCAGGACGGCATGAAGTTGGACCAATACAGCGCTTCTGGCTTTCCGCAGGACATGGCCAATGTGGAACAGATCCAGGTTGTAAAGGGACCGGCATCGGTGCTTTACGGACAGGCCGAGCCCGGTGGGCTGGTCGCAATCGTCACCAAGCATCCGCATGCCGGGCCTTTCGCGAGCGTGGAGCAGGAGGTGGGAAACCACCACTTCTTCCGCACCACCGCCGACCTGAACCACCCGCTTGTCAAAGACAAGCTCCTCTTTCGGATCGCACTAGACGGAACCGATGCGGACTCCTTCCGCAATTTCATCCACACCAACGAACTCAGTCTCTTTCCATCCGCCTCCTGGCGAATCACGCACAACCTCGATTTCACGCTGCTGGGCTCGTATCAGCGCGGGTCCAACATCCTCGACAATGGCATCCCATTCCTTACCAACGGCACGCCGGCAGATGTTCCGCGCAGCAGCAACTACATGGATCTCGACACCAACAAATCCAACATCGACCAGTTCTCCCTCGAGCCCTCGTTGAATGTCCGCCTTGGCGACCAGTGGTCTCTCAGAATGCAATACAAAGTTGCGCGAATCAACGCGCCGCTGCCCGTCGACGAGTACTACCTAGGAGATGTGGACGCCGGCGGAAATCTGCTGCGCGGCGCCTTTGCAGAGACTTCGTTCCGTCATCGCAGCGATCAGGTCCAGGCCAACCTGCCCGGCAAATTCTCCTTCGGACAGGTGAAGAACACCTTTCTTGTCGGCTTCGACTTCTTCAAGCAGACCGGCGAGTGGTACGGAAACACGAGCCTTCAGCCCGCCGCGATCAACATCTACCAGCCTGTGTACGACCAGCCCTACGGTACTACCGATCTCAGCGGAGACATCTTCGCCGTGCAGGGCGAGTGGGAATACGGCGCCTACATCCAGGATGTGGCCGAACTGCCGGGACGCGTTTTCGTGCTCGCCGGTGCACGGCTTAACTGGACCGAGGAGATGGAAAACATCACCACGCCTGATCCTTACAGCTACTGGCCGAATTACGTGCACGAAAGCCCGGTGACACCACGCGCAGGGCTTCTCTGGCAGCCGAAGACGAACGTGAGCCTCTACGGATCCTACACCTCGAACTACGGAGCCTCGGCTCTATTCGTCTACACTGCCGACGGCAAACCGCTCCCGCCGCAGTCGGCAGACCAGGTCGAAGTCGGCATCAAGAGCGAGTGGCTCGATCGCCGGTTGATGGCAACGGTCGCGGCCTACCGCATCATCAAGCACAATGTCCCCACCACCGACCCGAACAACCCGCTCTATACCGAGGCTATCGGTACTGCGCGCACGCAGGGAGTCGAACTCGATCTCTCAGGCCAGCTCTCGCGTTCCCTCCGTCTTATCGCCGGCCTTTCCACGCTTCAGGCCATCACGACGAAGGACACAAACACGCCCAGCCTGCAAGGCCTCCCCTTTCCCGGGGTTCCACACAATATCGCCAGCCTTTGGGGCGTCTGGGAACCGCAGTCCGGTCCGATGCGCGGCCTTCAACTGGGAGCGGGCACGCAGACTCGCTCCGGCGAACAGGCCTATGAATCGCCCGACGGCGTCTCCTACCTTGCCGACCGCATTCCGTCATTCGTCATCGCCAACCTGATGATGGCGTATGAACACACGTACGGCAAGGCGCACATCAGCGCGCAAATCAATGTCAACAATCTGTTCAATAGCCGGTATTTCGCCACGGTAAACCCCAGCCAGGCAATGCCGGGCGCACCGTTCACCATTCTGCCGTCGGTGCGGGTCGCATTCTGAAGCGGTCGCGAGAAAGAAGGAGATACAAATGAAAGCGGCAGATCGCATTCGCTCCGCCATACTGGTGCTGCATCGATGGACCGGGCTGGCCATGGCCGGTTTCCTGATCCTTGTCGGGCTAACCGGTTCGATTCTGGCATTCCGTGCCAAGCTTGACCGGCTCATCAATCCGGAACTGTATGTGAAAGCTCAGCCGGGCCAGAAGCTGCTTGATCTCGCGACCCTGGCCGAACGGGCAGAAGCACTGGCTCCTGAGGCGCAGGTGGGCTACTTCTGGGTGGATCCGGAACGGGCAACGATTTCGATGACTCCGCGGGTGAACCCAGCGACTGGCAAGCCATACCAGTCCAGCTTCGATCACCTGATCCTCGATCCCTATACGGGCCGCGAGTTGGGGCGTTACCGCATGGGTGATCTGGCGCAGGGGCGCGTGAACCTCCTGCCTTTCATCTATGACCTGCATACCTCGCTGGCAACGCGAAACCAGACAGGTTGGACGATCGTGGGAAGTGTTGCCCTGGTGTGGACACTCGACTGCTTCGTGGCCTTCTGTCTTACGCTGCCACGCGTCAAAGGCCCCTTCTGGCAGCGTTGGAAGCAGGCGTGGCGCGTGAAGTGGAGCGCCAACAGCACTCGCGTCAACTTCGATCTGCACCGCGCGGGCGGACTCTGGCTTTGGCCGCTGTTGTTTGTCTTCGGCTGGTCAAGCGTCATGCTCGGCCTGAGGCCGGTCTATGAGCGGGTGACGCAGAAAGTCTTCGATTACGAGAGCGACGGTGACATCGCCGCAAAGTTCACGTTACCCAACCCGGTCGAGCATCCACGGCTCGGATGGCGTGGGGCGCAACAAGCAGGCGAGCGGTTGATGGCGGAGCAGGCCGGGCTGCATCACTTCACGGTGACGCGGCCCTACGGGTTGGCCTACATCCCGGAATACGGCATATACACCTACGGCGTCCGGTCCAGCATGGATATCCGCGGTAGCGGATGGGACACGAGCATGTTTATCGACGGCAATACGGGCGAACTGCGCGAACTGGGGCTACCCACCGGGCAGCACTTTGGCAACACCATCAGCACCTGGCTTTGGGGCGTCCACTACGCCGATCTCCGTGACTCCCTCCCATTCCGGATCTTCATCGGTATCTTTGGGATACTCGTGACCACCCTCTCTGCAACCGGTGTATTGATCTGGTGGAAGAAGCGCCGCTCAAGCCAGCTAATCCGCTCCCGGGGCCACCTCATTGAAGTCGCCAGGACATAAACCCGTGGCGACCACAAGTCTTGCTTCACAACGAAACCGTTCGCGCGCCTGGAGGTTTGCATTATGCTACGACGCTACCTGATCTGGCTCCATCGATGGACAGGGCTACTGATTGCAGGCTTCTTGATCCTGGTCGGGCTTAGCGGATCTATTCTCGCCTTTCAGTGGAGGATTGATCGATGGCTCAATCCTGAACTCCACGTAGCCAACCCGCCGAAACGGGCGCCTCTCGATCTCGCCAGCCTAGCCGAGCGCGCGGAAGCAGCCTATCCGCATCTACGCGCAGCCTACTTCTCCATCGAAGAAGACCAGGTCATGATGATGGTGGGCGCGAAGACCGATCCTGCCACCGGCAAACCCTACGACCTCGGTTTCAGCGAGCTCATCCTCGACCCCTGGACCGGTAACGTGCTGAGCCAGGGAGCGATGGAGAATGCATGGATGGGGCCGGGCAGTTGGCGCAAGAAGGTGCTGCCCTTCGCCTACAGTCTGCATACCAGTTTGGCCACAAACACAGCCACCGGCTGGACCATCGTCGGCATCGTCGCGCTACTTTGGACCATCGACTGTTTTGTCGCTTTCTATCTGACACTGCCGCGCGGCACTGGTCCATTCTGGCTGCGGTGGCAGCAGGCATGGAAGGTGAAGTGGTCCGCCAACTCAACAAGAGTGCATTTCGATCTCCACCGCTCCGGCGGACTCTGGCTATGGCCCCTGCTCTTCATCTTTGGATGGTCTAGCGTGATGCTCGGTCTAAGCCAGGTATATGAGCCGGTGATGAAGACGCTGTTCGGCTATGTCACGGTCGGAGAGTCCATCGCCAAGAACTCCCTGCCTAAGCCCCTCGACAATCCCCGGCTTTCCTGGCGTCAGGCGCAGGAGGCCGGTGAACGGGCCATGGCCGAGCAGGCCAGGTTGCACAACTTCACCGTCGAGCGTCCCTACGGCATGGCTTACGTCTCGTTCTATGGCGCCTACACGTACTGCGTTCGCTCAAGCATTGACTTCCGCGGACATGGCTGGGACACCTCCGTGCTCATCGACGGCAACACCGGCCAGATGCGTAGCATTGACCTCCCTCGCGGACAACACCTCGGAAACACAATCTCCACCTTTCTCTGGGGCATTCACTATGGCGACCTGCGCGACTGGCTGCCTTATCGAATATTGATTGCCATTCTCGGTGTGTTCCTGGTGATCCTCTCATACACCGGCATTCACATCTGGTGGAAAAAGCGCAGCGCACAAAAGCGCGCGGCTTCTCGCACGAGCCCGTTAGAACTCGAAGGAGCGCGGCAATGAAGTCCTTGAAAGCGATGTTTCCTCTCAGGCTTGGATCGAACATCGCCTGTGGCACCGGCTCAATCCAGGGTTTGGCGCAGGAGAGTGCCGAATACCATGAAACGCATCATCAGCATTGGAGTCGTGGCGCTGCTCACTCTGAGTCTGACCGTGTTTGGTCATGGCAATATGGATCACAGTATGGGCACCGTAACCAAGATCGCCCGCAACGTCGTTAATGTCGAAAGAATGGAAAGAGCACGGAGGTGGTTCTTGCCCCCCGACACCCTAATGGGCGCTAAACAAACATTCGCTGCTCCGCGTGAAGGGCTGTGATGAATTGATCAAGCTCGGCAGTGCTGTTGTAAAGTGCCGGAGTAACTCGAACCGCCGCTCCTTTAGCAATCCCCGTCCGGGCTACCAAGAGTATCTTGTATTTCGCGACGAAGAGGTCCTGGAGTTTCTTTGCGTGCTCAAAGCTATGCATGCCATCGAGGCGAAAGGAAGTGGTTGCTCCATACCTTCCTTCCTCATCTGGAGTCAGAATCTGGATGCCGGCAATGTCTCTTACTCGAATCACCCAGTAGTTGCGCAGGAAGCGAAGCCTTGCCTGCTTCCGATCGACAGTCAACTCGTTATGGAAGGCGATTGCTCGCGGAATCGTGAGTGTTGCAGCAAAGTTGTAGGTTCCCGAGTACACCCGCGAGCGCACATCGTTCGGAGGATCCTCTCGATTTCCAAGGCAAAGATCCATGTCCTCCAGCCTGGTCTTACGAATGTAAATCGCTCCGGTACCCAATGGTGCGCCCACCCATTTGTGCAAGCTGAAGCCCGCAAAGTCCACATCAAGCTCTCTGATGTTTACGGGCATCTGACCAACAGCCTGGGCGGTGTCCAGCACGACTGCGACACCATGTTTCCTGGCGATCGCGATGATTTCCTTCACTGGATTGACCAGGCCAGTCCGGTGGCAGAGATGGGTCACGAGCATCAACTTCGCCTTCGGCGTTTTCTTCAGCATTTCTTCGTAGGCTGCCAGGATATTCGCCGTGCTCGCCGGCTCCGGCAGATCAAAGGTCGCAACTTGGACGCCACGCCGGTCCTTCAGAAACAGCATCGTGTTTTGCATAGCGTCGTAGTCCAGATCGCAGTACACGACTACATCTCCGGGCTTCAAACCGCGATAGCCACTGATCAGGTCCTGCAGGGATTCGGTTCCGCAACGCGTCAGCGCGATCTCCTCCACGTCGGCTCCTATCAGGCCCGCGACGGCCGCTCGCACCTTCAATAGTTCGGCGGGTAAGGCGGGGGAGGGATTGACGCCTCGAACGAAAGGCACGTTCACGCGGTTGACGAACTGTGTCTGCTTCCAATATTCCTCCAGGACTGGCCGAGGCATGACGTTCCAATAGGCGTTCTCCAGATTCACCATGCTGCGATCGACGTCGTACCACTGAAGAAAGTAGGCTTCATCGTCTCCCCCAGTGGGGTTAAGCTCGCGTACTCGGGCAGTTGGCCAGGTTTCGGAGAGCAGAGTCTTGGGAAGAATCACTGAGGAGGCCGCGGCTTTCAGAAAACTGCGTCTGGTTTTCATTGGAAGTCCTCTGTAGGGATTGCAGTAGTTCAAGAAGATTCGAGATGGAAAAACGACCGCTGTCCTCGGAGACGAGATGGACATCGGAAGAGACGCTTAGTTGCCGCACCTCAACCTCGCCTCCCACGATGCGGCCGCTGATCCTCCCGGAGCTTTCATGGATTCACTTCTTATACAAAAGCCGTGGTTGGTGGTGCTAGTGCGGGCAAACTGTCGCAGCTCGATTCACGAAGGCATGATAGAGCTGGAATGAAGAGTGATGACATGATAACTCGGATCGTTTGTGGATCAATGGGTAGCGTTTTGAGTATGCCATCGCGGCGCCAATTTTGGACTGCGACAATTTGCCGCAGCGCCCTGTGTCGGGTGCGAGGATAGGATGCCCTGCATTCATACGGCGGGGAGCAAGTTGTCATAAAGCGTTGATTTGATAAGGACTCCGCAGCGTTCAAACTTAATGCGTACCCAGCGCGGCAAATCCTCGACGAGTGGAGTAGGGTGCCGATGCAAGGAAGAAACTTGTCCGCTCGGATCCTGCGTCAATTCACCGCATCGACACATTGCAAGAGCTGCGGGAGAATCCATTTCAAAGGAACGCAACCTGAGAGGGAACGATGCTAACGGAGACTCTAGCAACGAGGACGGAGAACACGAAGGTACAGGGGCTTATTCCTTTGCGGTCATTAACCCGTCAGCAACAATCGGCGATTCGCACGGAAGCCGCAATCGGCGATCAGATTCGCCGCGACTTCCCGTTACTCGCGGAAGAATATCGTATGGGACTTACCGCTCCAAGGCTGGTTGACCGGCATGAGCTCGACCGACGCTATGACGTGAGCCGCAGAGCTGCTGTTGCCGCGGTGCGGAATGCCCTTCGCGGCTATGCAGGCTATTTTCATGATTCCTACGAGGGGCTCATCTCTGACCAGTCGGAACGAGCTCGTTTGGCCTTGGCCCATAATCGGCAAACGGGGATTGAAGCGTATCAGCAAAGACGAGGGCTCCACGCGTTAACCAGCAAGCAGAAGGCCGAAGCTGGCCGCAAGGGCGGTCTGATTCTCGGACCGATGAGCTACCGGCTTCGGTTTGGATGCCACGCTCGGCCGCCGGAGGTGCAGCGCGAGCACCTCCGAAGGATTGCGCCACTCGGAGCCAGGAAGGGGGCCGTGGCATGCGTCTTGGCCAGAGGTCTTGTCTTGTATGTACCCGCCACGGAAGAGCGGTGTTCTGAATTGGAGTTTGCTTACCGCTTGTCAACCAACTCGCACTACCTTGGGCCGGTTCGCGCCAATTTCAATAAAATTGCCGAGAAGGTCAATGAGGTCTTTTATAGCGCCGAACCACGCTACACCCGGATAACGCTGAAAATCGCGCTGCAACGTTACCGCAGACTGGCTCGTTCCACGAGTCAGCGCAGCGCTGATCCCGAGATGGCGTTTGCTGAGTTTCTGGCCTCGGACCCTGCTTTTCAAACAGGTTCGCGCATCAAGATGGATTTGATCGCCAGAACAGTAAATTTGGAGTATCACGGCGACCAGCCAGTGCGAAACGCAATCGGCATTCGCGCCGCCATTCGAAGGTACCGGCGGCAAATATCAGGAGTCCGTGATAGTGGTTCCAGGGATCCGCTGAAGACCGCAACCATTGAAATCGGTCAAATGATCGCGCCCTTCACTCCGCCGGAAAGACCAGATGGTCTTCACGGAGCCTTATGGGGAGGCCCGAACGCGGATGCCGGAACGCTGAACGAGATCGAGAACCCGAACCCGGCGCCGGTACCAACAACTGGTGGACCGAAGGCGGTTACGGCGACCGCTAGAGCGCAATGAGGGTGCGACATCTTGCCGCATTGTCTTCTCTGACGTTTCGTGACAGCATTCGGAGATGTTCAAGGCAAATCGAACAACATCTCTGAGGCCCCTATCGAAACTATTTTCCAATCGGATGAGGGGCTGGCGGGGACGGATGGCGCTTACGGTCTTCTGTCTTCTTTCAACGCTGCCACTATTTGGCAAGAGTGGCGGATCGATATCCGGCACAGTGCTGGATGCGACCGGCGCTGCGATCGTCGGCGCTACCGTTTCCGTTAGCGAGAGAGCAACTGGGCATGCGAGTACCGGCAAGACGAATAGCGCTGGCTACTATGTGCTCCCATCCCTGCCCGTGGGACGGTACAACCTGAAGATCACGGCGCCGGGCTTCCGAAGCTTTGAAGAAATTGATGCGCAACTCGTGAGCGATCAATCGCTCCAAGTGGACGCAAAGCTCATAGTCGGCTCTACGAATTCCACGGTAGAAGTGTTAGCCAATCCGTACACTCCATACACCGTACTTGATGCCAGCTCCGCAACGCGCACTGATTCGCCACTGATCCAAGTACCGCAGTCGGTCGTGGTGGTTAATCACACACTCATTCAAGATCAGGACCGCCGCACGCTGGCCGATGCGCTGGTGAACGTGTCGGGAGTAGTTTCGACCAAGTCCGAAGAGATCCTTTTTGTCTCGCCCCTCGTCCGTGGCTTTCCTGCAGAGGTTTATACGGACGGCCTTGCCATGTTCGGCAATACCACCACAGCAAATGATCCGACAAGCCTCGTGGGAGTAGAGCGGATCGAAGTGGTCAAAGGACCAAACTCCACCCTGTACGGTGGCGGCCTTGGTTCTCCTCTGGGAGGATTGATCAATGTGGCGTCGGTACGCCCGGAGCCGAGATTGAATGGCTACTTGGCATTTCGAGGCGGAAACTTCGACACTCTCAACCCCTACGGCGACCTGAATATCCCGATCAACGCGAGAATCGCATCGCGCCTCCCTGGCGAGTATCAGAGAAATGACAGCTGGGTGGATCTCGTGAGTGGCGACCGCTGGTCCCTGCAACCAGCCATGTCATTCCAGCTAGGACCGAAGACAGACCTCTTTGTTCAGGGACGGTTCAACCATCGCGACCAGTTGGAGTATTCAGGCATTCCAGCGGTGCAGGCAATGGCGGGACAGATCGACCGCAACGCGTTTGCCGGTGCACCTGTTGGACAGCCGCATACGAGGCTCGACAGCAGCATGGCTACGGTGGAGCTCAACCATACCTTCACGGACAGTCTACGGTGGAACACGAGTGCGCGCTACTACTTCAGTCAGGCGAATGAGCATGGCAGCTTCGTACTTCCGGGGCTCAATCCACCCGATCCAGCTCCTCCCGTCTACCAGATTTTCACGCTGGATATGCCTTCCAATCCGGTCAGAGAAGGCACCTTCGATACGAATTTGGCGGCGAACCTTCGCGGTCTGGGCGGAAAGCATGAGTTGCTGGCTGGCGTGAGCTACGACCACACCAAGTTCTACTCAGCGATGGGCTTCTCCGGGATTCCAGTGGGCGAAGAGGACCTCGCACATCCTACGTATAACCTGTCGTTCGGACCCGAGACGCCGGCAAGTTTTTTTCAAACGGACCGCTATCAAACCACCGCGGTCTATGGGCAGGACCAAGCCACCTACGGGCGGCTCAGCCTGACCGGCTCGGTTCGTTACACGAAGCTCGACTTCCGCGAGCGGGAGCAGGCAACCGACAAGACGTACAACCATGCATCGGGCCGCATTGGCGGCACATTCAGAGTGGCCGATGGTGTAGCCCTGTACGCGGCCTATGCCACGGCATTTCGTGGTGCCTTCGGACTCGTTGTCCAGCAGGCTCCGAAGCCGGAGACCTCGCAGAATGTGGAAGGTGGTGTGAAGCTGGCTCTCTCCAGGGCACACCTTGCGGGTACCATTGCGATCTTCAATCAGACTCGAGACAACGTAGCAACTCCTGACCCGGACAATTTCTTGTATTCGGTTCAGACCGGACAACAGCGTGCCCGCGGCGCGGAAACCGACCTCACCTGGGAGCCCCTTCGCGCGTTCTCGCTGCTGGCGAACTACGCTTATACGCAGGCCACCGTCACCAAGGACAACTCGATTCCAGTAGGTGATTTTCTACAGCGCGTCCCACGCAACATGGGGCGCGTCGCCGGGCGTTACCGGATTTACAATGGCCCCGCGAAGGGGCTGGCAATCGGCGCTGGTGTGACCGCGTTCACGAAGCGTGAGATAACGCTCCCGAATACTGTCACCGTTCCCGGCTACGCGGCTGTGGATGCGCAAGCGTCATACGACTTCGGCAGATATACGGTGGAAGGATCCGCAGTGAATCTGACAGCGCGTAAGACCTTCGACGCGTACGAGTACTTCGGGTTCCCGGTCGTGATGCCGAACCAGCCGTTCTCGGCTTACGTCACGTTGAAGATTCATCTGTATAAGGAGTAACGATATGACCGACATCAATCGCCGCATCGATGACATCCGAAACATCATCTTTGACAAAGACCGCTCGTAGCAAACCGATTGCAGAGGTCATCTGAATGAATCGCAGAGAACTCCTTAAGCGTTCCGCAGCCCTCGGCTTGACCGCCGCCGGCTCGTTGACTCTACCTGCCGCGGCCGCCGCAACATTCGACGCGGCCGCAGAAAGCGCCGCGCTCAATCCGCTTACCCCTCCGGCCAACGCGTCCATTCCGGTCGCCCTCCTTATCTCCGAAGGTGCTGTTGTTATTGATTTTTGCGGCCCATGGGAAGTTTTCGAAAGAGTCAACATTCCCGGTCGGAAGTATGATGCCTTCAGTCTCTACACTGTGGCGGAGTCTGCGGCTCCCATTACTGCGGGCGGTGGATTGAAGATCACGCCTACCTATACCATTGCCAATGCTCCGGCACCGAAGGTTATCGTTATCCCCGCACAAAGTCCTGCCAGCGAGGCCACCAAAGCCTGGATTCGCAATGCGACCAGGAGCACCGATGTTACGATGTCCGTTTGCACCGGCGCCTTTGTGCTTGCGAGCACCGGTTTGCTTTCTGGCAAGGCTGCCACCACACATCACGGCGCTTACGTCGACCTTGCGATGCAATATCCGGACATTCATGTTCAGCGTGGGGCCCGCTTTGTTGAATCGGGCAATTTAGCGACCGCTGGTGGCCTTACTTCTGGAATGGATCTCGCCTTGCGGGTGGTCGAGCGCTACTTCGGCCGGGATGTTGCAAGCCAGACTGCCTCTCTGCTTGAATATCAGGGCCAGGGCTGGCTGAACCCGTCTTCCAACGCCGAGTATGCCGGACCCATCAAGCAGACGGCGACTCATCCTCTCTGCGCCGTCTGCGGCATGGAAATCGACCGATCTCTGTCCTCGACTTACAAGGGAAAGACCTACTATTTCTGCGTGCAAGAGCACAAACAAATCTTCGATGCCTCACCAGAAAAGTTTGCCGCCCAATGACAGTTCCCGGAACCCACAAGCGGTAGTTCGCTGCAACGTCTACAATATTTCAGCCCCGAACAAACCAAAGGGCTAAAGACCGCAGCCACGCGCTGGCCCGCCAGGCACGGCACTATACCTGCGGAGACTAAGCCGGAAGAATCAATCACAATTCCCGGAAAGGACGCGACTTACTAGCTTGCTAAGTGCAAGCGGTTAAGCGGTTTTGGCGCACTCGGCGGCGCAGGCGGCGCAGGCATCACCGCAGTTCTTGCAGACTTCGTGTTCGGGGTGCTTACGGCATTCGGCTTCGCAGCTTTTGCAAATCTCAGCCGCCACCTTGGCGTAGCTGGCCAAGTGAGCCGAGTTTTGTGCAGCCAAATCACGCAGCCCATTGCACACCACGGTTACTTCCCGGGAACTGGCGGCGCATGCAGCCAACGACTTGTCGCCACCAGCCAGCATGTCAACGCAATGTCCGGTACAAATCTCAGCCGCAGTGGAGCACTTGCTCGCGGCGTCAATCAGCGCCTGGTTCTTGGCGCCGCCCATGTGGTGATGCGGCATATCCTGCCCAAAAGCCGGGAGTGCGTTGGCAGAAACCGCTGCCGCGCCCAGTGCACACAACAGGTCACGTCGATCCACGATTGCCTCCTGATAGCTTGCGGCAATTGTACGACATAAGGGTGGCCCGAGGTTTCAGCCTCGGCCGGTTGCAAGGCAGAAAATCCGATGCGAAAGAAGCTCCTTTGCCCATCCCTGCTCAGCACGGGTTGGGAAACGTCCCCACATCGTGACCCAGGTCACATATCCTGGTTTCACTCTGGGCTAGCTTTGCTCTATGCGCCGCGCGATCGCACATTCGCTAGTGACGATCTTCATTTGGGTGCTGATTGCGCCGCTCCTCTCACCTGCCGCTGAGGCCAACCTTCCTTCCTGCTGCCGGAGAAACGGCAAGCACCACTGCATGATGTACGAGAAGCAACGGCCAGTAGGAACAGAGACCGGCATTGCATCGATTTCTGCGAAATGCCCGTGCGTGCCGGACAGCACTGGAGCCGTGCATTCTGCAAAGTTCACCCTCCGGGCATCGGCGGTGTTCTACGCCGAAGCGGTCGCCAATCCGGCTTACGCTCCTCAAACCGCCGCCCGTTTCAGGGTTTCGTTTCTCCGCAGCCATCAAAGGCGCGGCCCTCCTTCGCCTCTT
Organism: uncultured Acidobacteriota bacterium; assembly: GCA_963798315.1. Lineage (GTDB taxonomy): Bacteria > Acidobacteriota > Terriglobia > Terriglobales > Acidobacteriaceae > Telmatobacter. The sequence continues at coordinate 735,205 of CAWCTA010000011.1, forward strand.
GCTTGACAGCCGTATTGCTCTGCGGACGGAACTGAGGTTGTCTGATCACGTCCTGACATTTGACGTTTAGTTGAAGCAAGAGGAGAGACTATGAATGCCAAGTTATCGTTGGCGTTATTGCCGGTTGCGTGCCTTTGTTGGCCGGCACTATCTATATATTCCCAAACTGTTTCAGACCCTGCCCCTGCGAGTCGCACGTCCGAATCGAATCCGCTCAAATCTTGCGACCAACAAGCGACAGGTCGAATTACCGGCGCGATGCGGGATCCCTCAGGAGCCATCGTGCAAGGGGCGAAGGTAGAGATCACCGATGCCGCAACCGGTTTCCGCAAGACCCTCATTACTGGCGCGGACGGCCGCTTCGACTTCGCAGATGTTCCCGTTGGGATCTACCAGGTTTCCGTTTCTGCGCCCGGTTTTGATCTTGCCGTTCTTACTAATATTGCCGTCGCTGTGGGAGCCGAGACGCCCGTGACAGTAGCTTTGAAGATCGCTACCGCAAAGACATCTATTGAAGTCAGTGAATCCGATCTTGCGACTACGGTTTCCGATCGTGACCAGGACAGAAGCCGAAACGCTGCCGAGCTGATAGGAAACACGCCCGGCGTCAGCCTTCGCCAGAACGGCCAGCTGGCATCGGTTCCGCTCCTTCATGGGTTGGGCGATGAACGTACCAAATTGTTGGTCGACGGGATGACCATCTCCTCAGCTTGCGCCAACCACATGAACCCGCCGCTCTCCTACATCGCTCCTTCCGGTGTGGCCGAGGTTATGGCCATGGCGGGCATTACTCCAGTCAGCCTGGGCGGAGACAGTATTGGCGGAACCATCTCTGTCGAATCGCCACAACCTGTCTTCGCAAGTCCCAATGAACGATTTCACGAGGAAGGCGTTTTTTCGGGCTTCTATCGCAGCAACGGCCAGAATTATGGTGGCTCACTCAACGTGTGGGTTGCCGGGCAAAACCTGGGCATGGGCTACACTGGCTCCTGGGCCACCAACGACGATTACACAGACGGCAGCGGCCACAGAGTAACTTCGACATACGCTCAGACCGCGGACAACACGGTAACAATTGCAGCGCGCGGTGCAGGCAACCTCGTCGTGCTTTCCGGCGGTATCCATCACACCCCATACGAAGGCTTCACCAACGCCCAAATGGACCTGGTGCGCAATTACGCCGAGTCCCTCAAACTGCGTTATCGAAGGAGCCTGGAACACGGCGTGCTCGACACGCGCGTTTACAGCCAGAATACCTGGCACTCGATGAACATCGGCAAGGACAAGTCCACCTTTCCCATGCCCATGTGGATGCCGATGAACACACATGGACGAGACTTCGGTTATTCGGTCAAGTTCGACGTTCCCCTTTCCGACCAGCACGTTCTACGGGTGGGAAATGAGTTGCATCATTTTGTCCTCGACGACACATGGCCCGCGGTTCCTGGAACGGCGCCCATGATGGGACCCAATACTTTCGTTAGCATCAATGACGGCCGGCGAATCCGGCTGGGAACCTTTGCTGAGCTGGCCAGCAAGTGGAATCCGCAATGGAGCACTCAGTTCGGTCTGCGCAACGATACAGTCTGGTCGAACGCGGGCCCGGTGCAGGGTTACTCGGACATGATGTACGGCGCCAACGCGGATGCCTTCAATGCATTGAACCACGCGAAGACCGATGTTGATTTCGACTTTACCGGTGCAGCCCGCTACGAACCGAACTCGCACAGCTCTTACGAATTCGGTTATGCGCGCAAGACCCGCGCGCCCAACCCCTACGAGCGCTACGCATGGTCGACTAACATGATGGCGAGCGGCATGATCGGCTGGTTCGGCGATGGCAACTACTACGTCGGCAACCTGGCCCTGAAGCCGGAAATCGCCAACATCGTCAGCGGCACAGCCAGCTGGCACGACAAGAACCGCGGCGAACGGGAAATCAAGGTTACGCCCTACTCAAACTATATCCAGGACTTTGTGGACGTTGACACGCTGATGACCACGATGTATGGGATGAGCACCTTCGCGCAATTGCGCTTCGCGAATCACAACACCAGGATTAGTGGGATAGACATCTCCGGGAATAGCACGTTCTGGAATAACACCAAATTCGGGCAAGGCAGAATAAGCGGCGTCGCGGGATGGCTGCACGGAGAGAGACTCGACACTTCCACCGGACTTTATCAGATGATGCCGTTCAATGTCCGGGTCGCCTTCGACGAGGAACTGAAGGGATTCGCGGCCGGCATCGGGCTCCTGGACGTGGATCGCAAATCCAATGTGGATCCTCATCGCTTTGAACAATCCACACCCGGATATGCGCTGCTGAATGCGCACGCCGGCTACACGCGGGGACACTTTCGGATGAGCATTGCCGCCGAAAATCTCACCAACAAGTTCTACGAGTTGCCTCTGGGAGGAGTCAACTTCGACGACTATATGGCAAGCATGTGGATGGCCCAGATCAAGCCGCTGACCGGCCGGGGACGTTCGGTCTACGGAAGTTTGACTGCCCGATTCTGAACCTCCATGGTTCAATGTCGCATCGCGAGGTAGTGCGTCAAATTGTCGCACTACCTCATTCGATTTAGAAAGACTTCGGCACTATCCATGACGCAATTGAAGCCTATTTATCATCGACTTACGGAAAAAGTGTTAGCTCCCAGAGCCAAGTAGAGACACGCCTTTGGCGGTCGCGTCTGCCTCTCTCTTCGCGGGTTTCCCGTTGACTCAGTCGGGTCGATCCCGTATCAATTAGCTACGAAGAAGAGCCAACGCGCCGCGGGCTATATGCCGACACCAAAGCCCGATTCAAAGGCGGCGAACTCTAGCGGGTACAACGTCGCGCTAATGAATTTCTATGATTTGAGCATCGGCCTGACTGTAATATCGACCATTATCATTTGAACGCTGCCTGAGAGACTGTAACAGCATCATCAATTCGGGAGAATTATGAACCGACTGACAAAAGTGTTCTGTCCACTTGCCTTCGCGTTTTCGCTCGTGCTCTCAGCCGTTCCATCGGCCCTGGCGCACGCTCACCCAAAGGTGATGAAACCCGCTCCTGACTCCGCGGGTCCAGCGCCCGGTTCTATTTCGATCACATTTTCCGAGGCGGTCGAGCCGAAGTTCAGCTCCATCCGGCTTACCGATGAGAAGGGTCAGCCGGAAGGCTCAGAGGTCTCAAAACCCGTACCCGCTGATCCGAAGACGATGACCCTTGCAGTTCCAAAGCTGTCGGCAGGAACCTACATCGTTCATTGGATCAGTGTTGCGGTCGACGGTCATCGGCTTGAGGGTAGCTACAAATTTACGGTGCAGTAAGCTGGCCGTCAAAAGATGATAGAACCTTCGTTAACAATGAGGGTCTGCGCGGCAGCGGTGTTCGACGTTGCTTATGCCGCATCATGCGGAAGTCTACTGAATACTCTTTGGCTTGGCAGAAGTATCACTCCTGCATGCGAGAGGTTGCTGCGGCATTGCCTGGCTGTCTGCGCGTTGCTGATGTTGCTCGCCATCCCTTTGCAGGTTCTCCTGCTCGCGGCTGCAATGACTGGCGACCTGTCATGGGCGCTCGCCGGGAGTGCCTTGCCGGATGTGTTGACGACTCACGCCGGGCATATCTTGATGATGAGCTTAAGTTTCGTACCCTTCTTACTTGCTCTCTCCTTTTTCCCACCTGGTTTGAGGAACAGGGTAGGGATATGCGTCGGGATTGCTCTTCTTCTAGAGGAAACTGCGTTCCGAGCAGCATTCGGTCATGCAGCCTCAGACGGTGATTTCACGCTTCGAGAATTTGTGCAGCTACTTCACATTTCTTCGATTACCGTTTGGGGGGGAGGTGTCGTGATCGGCGGGTTGGTAGTCGTCCCCCAGTTGACCGCTACCGTCAATCCAGAAGAAGTACGGGAGTTTGTAAGGCGCCTTTCGCGCACCGTTACCATAGCTTTAATCCTCGTCGTCGTGAGTGGTGTGTATAACTCCTGGAGAGGGCTTGACGGATCTTTGTCTCCGTTGACGCACACGGTGTGGGGGCGAATGTTGGTGGTGAAAGTCTGCATCGTGCTCTTGGCCTTATTTCATGGAGCCCGCGTGCGGCTCTTGCTTCGGGAAACCATCAGCTGGAACTCGGATCGAATTGCTATCATGAATCGCTGGCTTCGCGCCGAGGCATTGTTGATGGTCGTTGTATTGGTCGTGTCAGCATGGCTTGCAAATTTACCGCCTGCTGATATGTAGGTCAGCGGCAGTAACGCAGATGTCTCATTGCATCCCCAGCAAGGAGAACCCACCAAAGCCTACTAAATACACGAAGTGTCTTGACGTCGCCGAACAGCACGGCGCCATCATAGGCGGCTTCACCTGCAGCTGCCAGGGCGACCCCGCGTGCAATCCGCCAGATTTCTCCTACGGCCCTGATCGATCACGACAAGCGCAATACGCTCAGCACCGGCTGTACGGCTAGCAGTGATCAGTGGCATCGCGGTAAAGACCGTGCAGCAATGGCGCTTGCTTCAAACGCCATCTCTCGGCGCTCACCAAAATTCTCTTGCCGCTGGAGGCTGGGCTTTTTTCAGACCAAACGGATGGTTGACAACCGTGGATGTCTCGCGGCCCAGGCTGCAGGTGTGACTTCTGCGATGCGCTGAACGGGCGCGTATGCGAGTCCGGGGAGGACGTCGGCGAGGTAGCCGCGCACCGGGATTTTGAGTCTGCGGCAGCTCTCAACGACGGAGAAGATTGCCGCGACACGCGGGCCGGCCTGTTCACTGCCGATGTGGATCCAGTTGGACCGACCCAAGGCGATGGGACGCATCGAATTTTCGGCGAGATTGGTGCTCAGTTCCAGTTCTGGATATTCCAGAAAACGTGTAAGCCGGGTCCAGATCGAGAGCGTGTAGCTGCAGGCTTGGCCGGCGGCGCTCTTGGGCAGCACCGTCTTGCTTATCGCCTGGATGTGGCTGCGGATCTGATCGAGCAAAGATGGAACTGCCTCTTGTCTGAGAGCATGGCGGCTTTGGTGATCCATGTCGGCGTCGCGCGCCCGGGCATCGATCGCAAACAACTCGTCCATCAGTTCCACCGCCCGGATCGAGGCGGCATCCTGCTTGTTGAGCTTCACCGCGTCGATGAACCGCCTTCGTGAATGTGCCCAGCAGGCGGCGTGCACGATGTTCGCTCCTCCAACCCCGCGATCATAGGCGGCATACGCGTCGGTTTGCAGTATGCCTTCGAATTTACCCAGGAAGTGAGCCGGCCCTTCGCGTCCGCGGCTCATGCGAAAATCGAACACGGTCGCTCCGCCGGGCGTTCCATACTGCCACAGATAGCCTTGGTGATTGGTTCCGCGGCCGTCATGGGTCTGCACATCGACCGGGGTCTCGTCGGCCTGGATGTAGTTTCCGGCCAGTAACTCACTGCGCATGGCGCCGGCCACAGGGATCAGCATGTCACCTACCCGCATGATCCAGCCGCACATCGTCGCACGGCTGATCTCGATACCGGTGTCGCGCTTCAGAATTGAACTCTGTCGATAAGCCGGGCAGTGGTCCGCATATTTTCTGACGATCGTATCGATGATGACGCGGTCAGATACCAGGCTCTTGTCGATGATCCGCGTGGCAAGCGGCGCCGCGACTACGCCCAGCTCCTCGCATTTTTTACAGGCACGCTTCTCGCGCTTCGTCACCTCGATGAAGTACTCAGCGGGCTTCACATCGAGCACTTCACTGGCTTCATAACCGATCACTGTCCTCTGGGCTCCGCAGCCGGTGCATACGCACTGCGCCGGCGTGCACGCCACCACCCTTTCTACGCGGGGCAGGTGCGCCGGCAAGGTCTGGCGGCCAGGGTGCGGCTCACGTTGCTTCTTGCCCGATGTGGCTGGCGGCGGAGCCACCGGCTCCCGCTCGCTCTCTGCCTGAACCTCATCGCAGCTCACCGCGGGTTCTTCTTCCAGCAGATCAAGTTGGAGATTGCTCAACTTCTCGCTGCCCGGACCATAGCGTGCAATCCGCTGCTGCCGAAGCCGCTCTTCCAACACCTGAATCTTCAATCGCGCGTACTCGAGCTCTCTCTTCTGCGACTCAACTTCCTTCTCCAGTTGCGCGATCACTTCGGCCATGAAGGGGTCCGAGTGCGGGGGAAGAGTGGGCTCAGAGGGCGTGCTCACGATGCTTCTTGAATAGCAGAGAACGGCTTAGAACACGAGGGAAATGTCCAGTGTTTATGAGGTTTTCAGTGACTCTGTTGATGCTTCGGCGACCGGCTTGCGATACCACTTTCGGGGCCGCGTCTGGGTCAGATCAATGCCGCCCAACAGCAGCGCAAGCTGTTCGTGACTCAACACGATCTTCTTCGCGCTGCCGTCGCTCTCCGGCCAGCGAAATCTCCCGCCGTCCAACTTTTTCGAACACACCCAAAGCCCGCTGCCGTCATATACGACCAACTTCAAACGATTGTGCCGCGCATTTGTGAACAGGAAGGCATGGCCGCTCGTGGGATCGCATTCCAGCCGGTCGCGCACCAGACCGTAAAGGCCGTTGAACCCCTTGCGCATATCGAACGCCCCAGTGGCCACGTAGATCCGCGTGGCCGGCCCAAATCCGAACACCGCCTACGCCCTGTCCAATATGGCCAACAGGCGCTCCAACGTCACTGCATCGAATCCACGACGCACTTCGATCCGACGCCCGCTGCGCGACTCGACTACCAGAACACCATCGTGCCCGGCACTGTTCGCATCATGCCCCCTCGACGAAATCACTTCCACGGGAAGCAGAGACCCGCCATCCGATTGCGAGCCCCTCTGCACACGTCGACGATATTTATCCAGAGTCCCCACAGCCAGGCCGCGCAGTTCGCAAAACGCCTCCCGCATCAATCCACTCGCTTCAAACTCTGCCACCAGAGCCTCAGCTTCGGCTCATGATTGAAGATGGCGATCTGAACTATGGGCGCCAGAATATCCTCGAAACGTATTTACACGGCTCACCTCTGGCGGGGCGTATATGTGGCGTTAGATCTGCAATACGTTCGCGATCCAGCTTACTACCGCGATCGCGGACCGGTGATTATTCCCGGCTTTCGGGTGCATGTAGATCTGTAGTTCGCAACACATTGTGCCTTGGGCCAATCGCTCCCTTTCGACAGAGCACTGGGGAACATTTCGCCGCGGCAATCCACTTGAGTGAATAGTCGCTTGTCGGACACGTGCTTTTCCGTTCTCGATTGGGAAATGACAGGCGCTCATCGAGAGCCGGGCCACGATGGAAGGAATTGGCCTGGGAGCGGGGAACTCTCATTGAGAATAGCCGGCTTCACCAATCTAGCGCTCTGTGTCTCGACCTGACGGGGCTAGGGAACCTCTGCGCAGGTTCTCGACTTTCGAATGAGAGAACTTCGCAGCGTGTGTACGCGCTTTTGGCGGCGAATTATCTCAAGAATCGCGCCGCATGGGGCTTCATTTCTGTCTCTGGAGAGCGTTTTCGCGCTCTCCAGAGACACTACGCCGCCAGAGGAACCAGCCGTCTGCGGTGCAAGTAGAGATTTACCAGTGCGAAGGCCGCAAGCAGCCATTCGTGGTTCTTCTTCAGACCCCGATAACGCACGCGGGTAAATCCAAACACCCGCTTCAAGATACGGAAGGGCCATTCCACCTTGGCTCGTACTTTGGACTTGGTCCGGTTCTTGCGTCGCGCTTCTTCGTCCACTCCGTCTTTGTATTGGGTGCGGCGGCAGGTCATATCCTGCGCCTCAGGAGCGGCCTCCCGGATCACATCCGTCTGCCCCTGATAACCTCCGTCGCCCCACACCTTCTTTTCTTCCCCGTGCAGTAAGTCAGGCAACATATGTACGTCGGACACACTGGCCGCCGAAGTACACACCGAATGCACGTGACCTTCTCTGGCATCCACGCCGATGTGCGCCTTGGCACCGAAGTACCACTGCTGCCCTTTGCGCGTCTGGTGCATCTCCGGATCGCGCTCCCCGCTGGAGTTCTTGGTCGACGACGGCGCGTGAATGATGGTCGCATCCACAATCGTCCCCGTGCCGATGCGGATGCCTTTGCTCTCCAGATACAGGTTCACTGTGTCCAGGATTTTGCCGCACAACTCGTGCTCTTCCAGAAGATGGCGGAAACGTAGGACGGTTGTCTCGTCCGGCGCCGGCGCACGTCCCAAATCCACCCCAGCAAACCGCCGCAGCGCCGGCGATTCATAGAACGCGTCTTCCACTCCCGGGTCCGACAGGTTGAACCACTGCTGAAGAAAGTAAACCCGCAGCATGATCGACAGACCTACGGGCTGGCGGCCATTACCTGCCTTGGGATAATGCGGCTCGATCAGCGCTTCCACTTCGCTCCACGGAACGACTGCTTCCATCGTCTCCAAAAACTGCTCCCGCTTACTCTTCCGGCCGTACTTCTCGAAACTGCCCTGGGACGCCAATGTGACCTGTCGCATCGTGCTCCTTACCCACTTACAACTTTATTCAACTCGGCTGTGGATTTGGGACTTGTGCAGAGATTCCCTAGAGAAGAGATTACGTATAGCTTTGCGGTGGACCTATGAAGCCGACTTCCTTCCCGCATTGCCACGGCACGAGCCGGGCCAGTTGCTGTTAATCGAAGGGTTCCTCATCCAGCCTTCTGGGCGCTGAACGGCGGGAAGGGAACTAACCATTCTGCTCTTCGGCCTCGCATTCACCATGTGATGCGAGGAATCTCATTGGCAGTTTCAAGGACTTTGTTCCTGGATACACTTCGGGGATTGCGGTCCGCTGCGAGGCCCGGCCCTATTAGAGTCATTGAAAGACAAGGTTTTATTCGAACTATAGCGGTACATTGCTTGTGGGCACAGGGCGGCTGAAAACACATTCGCGTCAGGGAATTCAAGGCCGAGACTGCTCCCTTGAAAGCGGTTGAAAGGCGATTGAGAACGCGAGACGAACGATAGAATTATTATGGTGTACGTTCATTAAGGAGCCTGGAATCGTGTTCTTCCAATTTCGTGTGTCGGGCGGCTGCGAAACAGATTCGGAATGCACGGAAGATGGCGTGCTGAATTGGGTGCTGTGTGATTTGCGGCTATGCCTAAACTATGCCCAAACAACCCACAGAGACCCTTATAGAACCTCGTGGAACCGCACCGAGCGTCTTTGGAGGCTGCAACGAGAAATTGATTTAAGTATATGAAAAGGATTAAATTAAAGAGCAAGAAGTGAAGCCCGGATGGCGAAATCGGCAGACGCAGCGGACTTAAAATCCGCGGACCCGAGAGGGTTGTGGGGGTTC
>CAWCTA010000012.1:0-16548 GCA_963798315.1 uncultured Acidobacteriota bacterium
CCTCGGGAAACTGCGCCGCACCGTGCCCCGGGTTATGCGTGCCCTTGCCGAAGCTGAAGTGGAAATCGTATTCCCTGGTCTTCAACGAATTGGCCATGCGAATATTGGCCATCGGCCAGTCGCCGTAGTTCGGATTCTCCAGGTCGTTCGATCCATCCTGCAGCCATACGCGGATATTGCGGTGCGGCTCGCGGAGCACCTTGTCGGAATAGTCCTGCCCCCCATCCGGAACCGCCGGATCTTCTTTCCATTGGATGCTCTCGAAACTGCCGATCCAGGTAATGACGCGGCTGAAGAGATCCGGCATCTGCCACGCTGCATTGAAGCTGCATATCCCGCCGGAGGATAACCCTGTGATCGCATGGCTATAGCCATCCTTGCGCAAGTTATACTTAGCGCCCACGTCGGCAAGTATCTCGTCGCGCAGGAATCGCGGGTACTTATCGCTCACCGTGTCATAGAGCGTGCTCCGCATCGAGTCCTTCAGCGTGCGATGCCACTTATCCGAGTAAGCTTTGACGAAGTTATAAGTCGGGGTGCCCGGCGAGTCGCTGATATCTCCGGGATTAATGAAGATACAGATCATCACCGGAATCTTCTTCTGCACGATTAGATTGTCAATAACATTCAGGATCGGGTTATTGCCATCGCGGTTGATGTAACCGCCTCCATCCTGAAACACCATCACCGCGGCCGGCGTCTTCGCATCATACTGCGCCGGCACATAGATCCAGTACTCGCTCTTCATCCCGTCGTAGATCTTGCTCGTATGTGTGAGCTTCTCCGACAATTTTCCCGAGGGCACGCCCGGCTGCAGGTAACTCAGCGGCCCGAACGCCGGCAGATCGAGCCGGCCGCCAAATTTTGCGCCGTCGACCAGGTAGTGAAACTCGTGCAGTCTGCTGACCGGCTCGATGTGCGCGACCCCGTACCAGAGTTTTGCGCCCGGCAACTGCGTCATCGCCGGTCCGGCCGCATCGTCTATCATCAGCGTCGGCGTTGAAGGCGCTTCCACGGCGAAGAAGAAATCCGGCCCGTGTCCCGCCCAGGCAGTGCCTTCTTTCAGATCCTTGGCTTCAAAGCTGGCCTCGATACTCGCTCGCAGTTCCGGGCTGTGCGCCTGGGCTAGCGATATCAGTTCAGGGGCGCCGAGTTTCTCGGCCGCCTCGCCGCGCACGGCGAAGATCCCGACCAAAACCAACAGCAAAATTCTCATGCGGCCCATCCTACACCGCAGTCCCTGGTCCCTACGTCCCTAGTCCCTGCCCTTTACACTAGATCCATGGTTCGGGTCCTGAATCCCATTCCCGTCGAATCCATCCGGCTCATCGTCTTCGATCTCGACGGGACCCTGATCGATTCCGCGCGGGACCTCAGCAACAGCGTCAATGCGGCGCTCGAGCATATGGGCCGCCCCCATCTGCCCGACGAGATCATCGCCAGCTTTGTGGGCAACGGCGCGCCTTTGCTGGTGCGCCGCTCCCTCGCCGTAGAAAACGGCGTGGCCCCGGACGAAGTGCATGATGACGAACTCGCCACTGCATACAATTTCTTCCTGGCACACTACCGCGAGCACAAACTCGACTTCACCTATGCCTACGACGGCGTTCTGGACTCCCTCTCCGCTCTGCGTCTGATGCCCGACGGCACGCAGCGTGCCATGGCCGTGCTTACCAACAAGCCGGTCCGTCCGTCGCGCGCCATCTGCGAGGGGCTGGGCATGGGCAGCTACTTCATGAGCATTTATGGGGGCGACAGTTTCCCCATCAAGAAGCCTGATCCGATGGGCCTGCGCGCCATCATGGAAGAGGCCGGCGCAATTCCCCACCAGACCCTCATGATCGGCGACAGCAAGGTCGACGTGATGACTGCGCGCAACGCGGGCGCCTGGAGCCTGGGGTGCCAATTTGGGTTCGGTCCCCAAAATCTCATGGAAGAACCGCCCGACGTGGTGGTGGATTCCGCTTTCGACTGGACGGCGGTTCTGATCCCTGCGAAAATCGATTTAGGGGAATAAGTAGTATATTCCCCTACAACTTCAATCACACTCGAAGCCGCTTCCTGGTACGTTTTTATGCCAACAGCTGGGATCGATATCGTAGGACCGACGTTGGCTTCCTGCTTTTGCAATCCAGTTGGCTGGGTCGTTTCAACGGCAGGAAAAGAGCGATCGGATTGTAAACGTTTAACGCCCGCCCGCGCGGGGTGCTGGCTTTTGCAGTTGTCCTGGAGACTTGAATGATTCGCCGCTTTACTCTGCTCGTTGTCCTGCTTGCGCCGCCTGCAGTTTTTGCTTCCAATTCGGCTGCCACGCCTCCGCCTCCGGCGCCGGCCGTCAACGGCGTGGTCGCCGACCCAACAGGCGCGATTGTCCCGGGCGCCGAGGTCGATCTCGTCGACACAAGCGGGACCGTGGCGGGCAGTTGTCACTCCGGCGATGATGGAACCTTCCAACTCGTTCCACCCCATTCCGGCAATTTCACCCTCGTAGTTTCTGAGCCCGGGTTCGAGACAACCAAGACTCCGGTTGTGGTCGCGGCCCCGGCTTCCGCGGTCACCGGCGCCGCCGCAGCCGGGCGGTTCAGCGCCATCCTGCGCGTCACTCTTCCCATCGCGGCTCTCTCCACAAACGTGCAGGTGAACGCCGAATCCAGCCAGGATCTCACCGCGTCGGAAGACAATCACGATTCCTCGGTGATGAGTTCGCAGGATCTGAAGTCGCTTCCCATCTTCGACAACGACTACGCCACCGCCATGAGCGCCTTCCTCGACGACAGCGCCACCGCGACGGGCGGCTCGGGCCTCATCGTCGACGGCGTCGAAGCCAACCGGGCGACCGTCTCCTCTTCGGCCGTGCAGGAAGTGCGCATCAACCAGGACCCGTATTCCGCCCAGTATTACTGGCCCGGCCGCGGCCAGATGGAAATCGTCACCAAATCCGCCGCCGACAATTACCACGGCCAGTTCAATTTCCTCTTCCGCGATTCGGCCATGAATGCGCAGAATGCGCTCGCTCCTTCCAAACCCTATGAACAGCGGCGCGTTTACGAGGGCCATGCCACCGGCCCCATCTTTTTCGCGCCCAAGAGCAGTTTTCTGGCGTCGTTCAATCGCGCCGAAGAGGATCGCGACGCCGTCGTTTACGCCACGCTGGCCCCCACGGCTGAAAATCCTTCCGGCACATACAACGCCAACGTTCCCGCCCCGACACGCGACACCGAATTCAGCACGCGGGCGGCGCATCAGTTCGGCGAACACCACTCCGCCTACGCGGAATACAGCTACGAGGACTGGACCGGCCAGAACCAGGGCGTAGGCGGACAAACGATGGCCGCCGCCGGTTTCAACAACCGCTATCACGAAGACGACCTCAAGCTTCACATGGACTCGACCCTTTCCTCCGTCCTGATTAACCAGGCTTCGATCGTGGGTGAGCACGACTTCAGCCACAACGTGAACGTCGCCGAAGCCCCGCGCGTCACCGTGCAGGGCAACTTCACCTCCGGGTCCGCCCAGAATGATTCCCTCTCGACCGAGTACAACCTGCGCCTGTACGACATGATGACGTGGACCCGCGGACGTCATTTCGTCAAGTTCGGCGCCGCCGTTCCTCACATCAGCCGCCGCGCCTTCGACGACAACACCAACGCCCTGGGCAGTTACACATTCGGGCCCACCCTGGCCCCGGACGGTATCACGGTTCTCACCTCGGCCCTCGACAACTACGAGGCCAACCATCCGTCAGGCTACTCGCAGAATTCCGGCGACGTGCACTTCATCTACGACCAACTGGAGATGGGAGCCTTCGTCCAGGACCAGTTCAAAGTGAATAGCCGCTTTTCCGTGACCCCCGGCCTTCGCTATGACTGGCAGAATTTCTTTGCGCAGAAGAGGCTTGGCTTTTCACCCCGCGTCTCCTTCGCCTGGGTTCTCGATGAAGCCTCCAAGACGGTCCTGCGCGGCGGCGGAGGCATCTACTACGACCGCACCGGTTCCGGCTCCCTGCTCGATCTCGTCCGTTACCAGGGCACCGAGCCGCGCCGGCGTGCAATCACCCTCTCTCTCGATCCTGCCGCGCAGCCCGGCACCGGCTGTGTACCCATCGAGGTATGCATCGATGTGGCCGCATCGCCGGTTGCGCGGGTCGTGTTCGACCCCCTCTCCCGGATGCCCTACCAGGTGCAGTACGGCCTCTCCATCGAGCGCCAACTGGGCGAAAAAGCGACTGCCGTGGTCAGCGCCTACTCTGCGCGCGGCATCGGAGCCTTCCGCTCTATCGACATCAACGCGCCCACGCCGGAGTCCGGCTACACCGAACGGCCAGACGCGGGCTACGGCCGCATCCGCGAGATGCAGCCCGAAGGCTTCTGGGAAGGCAGCGGCATGGACGTCTCCTACCGCGGCCGTCTCAACAAGTACTTCACCGGCTTTGGCCGCTACACCTGGTCCCATTACGAGTCCAACACCGACGGCATAGGCTGGTTCCCCGAGAACCAGTTCGACCCCGATTCGGAGTGGTCCAACGCCAGCTTCGATCGTCGTCAGCGGCTAAGCATGTACGCCATGTTCAATCCCGAAAGCGTGTTCAATCTCTCCGCGGGCATCTTCGCCAACACGGGCCGCCCCTGGAGCGTACTCACGGGCACCGACCCCTACGGCACGGCTCTTTTCAACGCCCGCCCCGAGGATACGCCGCGCAACACCGAAACCATGCCTTCCTACGTGGACCTCGATCTTCGCTGGGGGCACGACTTCGCCATTACCCCAAACAAGGACGAGGATGCGCCGCGCCTGGGCTTTTCCGCCGGCGCATTCAATCTCCTCAACCACGAAAATCCCGCCAGCATCAACCAGATCGTCACCTCATCAGGCTTCGGCGAAGTGACGGCGGTAAACCCTGCTAGGCGCATTCAACTCGGCATGCGCTTCGAATTCTAGGGATCCCCTTCCCTTACACTGGTCCTGTCCGGAGACTCGAAGCTGTCTCCGCCAGGGAACTTCCGCGCTTCATCGCGCGTACCGCACGGAGGGAGGCCTCATGAAACGCCACCTGCTCAGCGTCTGCCTGTTGATCGCGGTCCTCGGAATCTTCTCCATTCCGGCCCGGGCCTCCGGGGATGTAGTCCAGTTCGGCAGCAACATCCACGTGCCGCGCGATACGTCGATTCATGACGCGGTCTGCTTCTTTTGCGATGTCGATGCCCAGGGCTCGGTTGAGGGCGACATCGTCGTCTTTTTCGGCAACATTCACATCGCTACCACCGCCAACCACGATGTGGTGAACTTCTTCGGCAGCATAACCGCGGATGACAACGCTCATATCGGCCAGGACATGGTCAGCATGTTTGGAGGCATCCGCTTAGGCGAGGATGTTTCGGTCGGCAAAGACCTGGTGGCCATGTTCGGCAGCCTGCGCACCGGCGAATCGGTCAATGTCGGTGGCCAACGCGTGGTTCAGCCTGCCTGGGTTTTCTGGGGACCACTGATGATCATTGGGCTGGTCATCATCCTCGTGGTGCACGAATTCCGCAATCATCGCCGCCGGGCTTATATGCGTTACCCCATTCCGCCACGTCCTTAGCGCCGCGCGCAACGGTCTTTGTTTCGGGGTCGCGTCACACGCATCAACCTGGGTGCCCCATCCTAACCGCGCCTTTGTTTTTCGGTCAGGGTGGGAGACCACGAACCTGATCCCCGCCCGCCAGAACCCTGTACGCTGGAAGAATGCACCCCGTTGCAGCCTTCACACCGCGCCCTCTTCGCATTGTCATGCCCGGAGGCAGCGGCCAGGTCGGCCAGGTGCTCGCCCGCTATTTTCAGGAACGTGGACACCATGTGACCGTGCTGACGCGGCTGCCCTATGCGGCGACCTACCAGACCGTGCGCTGGGACGGCGAGACCGTCGGCCCATGGACCGAGTACCTCGAGGGCGCCGATGTGTGCATCAATCTTGCGGGCCGCAGCGTCAACTGCCGCTACACTGAAGCCAATCGCATCGCCATCCACAATTCACGCGTTCGCAGCACCCGCCTGCTCGGCGAGGTCATCGGCGAACTTGCCGATCCGCCTAAAGTCTGGCTCAACGCGTCCACCGCAACCATCTATCGCCACGCTCTTGATCGCCCCATGGACGAAGCCACGGGGGAACTCGGTGGGCACGAGCGGATCGGTCCGCGGCGACATGCACCCTATACGTGGAACTTCTCGGTCGGCGTGGCCAAGGATTGGGAAGCCGCCTTCTTCGCCGCCGAAACGCCGCGCACGCGCAAAGTCGCGCTGCGCAGCGCCATCACCTTCAGCCCGGTGGCGGGCAATGCGTTCGCAATTCTGCTCAACCTGGTGCGCCTCAGCTTTGGAGGAACCCAGGGCAACGGCCGCCAGTTTGTTTCGTGGATTCACGAACTCGACTTCGCGCGCGCCGTCGCATTTCTCATCTCGCGCGGCGACATCGACGGCCCCGTCAACGTTGCCTCACCCCATCCTCTGCCCAACCGCGAGTTCATGGCCATTCTGCGCGAGACTTGGGGCATACCCAACGGGTTCCCGGCGCCGGCTCCGTTGATTGAGCTGGCCGCGATCTTTCTGCGCACCGAGTCTGAACTGGTGCTGAAAAGCCGCCGCGTGATCCCCGGCCGCCTGCTCGATGCCGGCTTTCAGTTCGAATTCCCCACCTGGCCCGAAGCCGCGCAGGACCTCGTCTACCGCTGGCGCCATCGCTACGATTGATCGCTCTTCACTGCTTTTTCGGCGTTATCTCCGTCACGGGCAAATCCCAGTGGGCGGCGAGAATCTCAAACCGGCGCTGCTCTTCCTGCTTGTATTTCGCCTGGTCCGGCCAAAGCTCTTTCATCATTGCGTCGTCGTCAGGATTGTCCGTCGTCGCCACGGTTGAATTCTTGAACCGGATCGTGACGCGGTAATCCCAGCGCCCGTCTTCGGTGGTGTGGTACGCCGGGGCTTCAATCTTCACCGACAGCATGCGCCCCGTGGTCACGATCTTCTGCAACAGCGGGTAATGATTCTTGAGGAACAGGTCGAGGAATTCCTGCTGATGGCCCCACTGCACCTTGTAGTAGTACTCGACGGTGTAAGGCTGGTCGGCCCCACCCTGCGGCGGCGCGCCCTGGGCCATGAGTGCCGCGGTGAATTGAAGTGTGAGGAGAACGGCAAGGACAGAGAGCAAAAGTTTGCGCATGGAGCCTCCGCGGTCAAAAGGCAAATATATATCGCGAAGGCTCGATGCGCTTGTCTGGGAGGAGGGTTTTGGACTGGCGGCGACGCCTTCGCGTTCACCGCCAGGGTCAAATCAAATCGAGGCCCGCCGTGGGTTCACAGCCGGATCGCCTGCTAGGCATGCGCGTAAGTCGCCAGGGCCGTGCAGTTAGTGATCGTCAGCATCGAGCCCTGAAAGGCCACCAGCCGGCGAGTCTTGAATGTGCTCAGGGTGCGCGTTACGGTTTCACGCGATGCCCCGATGAATTCGCCGATCTCTTCGTGCGTCATGGAGAAGCGGAAGCGCTTTCCGCCGCACTCCGTGGCTTGCCCATTGTCGCTCCATTCGAGCAGCAACCGGGCCAGCTTTTCGGGCGCTGTGGCAGAGAGCCCTACAGTGCGCAACTGGTCGCAGGCCTTGGTGACGCTGCGGCTCAGTTCTTCAATCACATTTTGATACGCCTCGGGATGGTGGGAAAGAAAGTTGATAAAATCGCGCCGCCCGATATGAGCGACCTTGGCGGGATAGAGGGTCTCCGCGGTCACGTCGTACGGGCTGCCGGACAGAACGGAAGCCAGCCCGACGATGTCGCCCTTCCGCGCAATACTGAGGCTGAGCCGCCGGCCCTCGCTTGAATTGATGGAGAGTTTTACTTCTCCCTCGAGAACAACGTAAAGGCACTCGGCCGGATCTTTCTCTGAGAAGATCACGACATTCGCTGCGTACGACGAGGGAAACTGCATGGAATTAAAATCCTGCATGGCTGAGGGGGTCAGCTTGTGAAAGAAACCGCCAGTCTGATTCGTCTGGTTCCTGCAATTGCTCGATGTGGTGCATGTGCTTTCCACGTCCGACCTCCTCGTCAGCACGCCTTTGATTGGTTATGGATGATTTCTTCAGCCAGATACTGTGACCAGGGGGTACTGGCAACAAAGTTGGCTTGGGTCTGAGCATAGATATCTCTGAGCACCCGCTTGCCTGCCTCATCCGCGAAAGTTACGTTTCGCAAGTCAATCGACACATCTTTCGGGCCCAGGCGCGGAGCCGTCTGAAGCCAGACCCGGCTCAGTTCCACGGCCCACGGCCCGACGACCCGCCCTTCCAGCTTGATCTCGATCGTCTCGTCGTTCTCCTGAATCGTGATCTTCAACGTATGCCGGCCCGCCTTAAGCCACGCCATGACAAAGGCAAGCCGCATGCCAAACTGTGCGCCAGATCACAATGGTGGAATAGAAGATTGAAAACAAAGGGCTTGTATGAAAGCTATTTTCAGGCGAGGTCTGCGTGACGAAGGCTCGGTGACGACGTGACGAAGACGATATTTCGTCATCGGACTATATCTCGTCACTTGTCACTGATAATCGCTGCGCTCGATGCCCAGCTTCTTTAACTTTGAATTCAGCGTCGTCCTTTTTACGCCCAGCCGTGTCTGCCGCGCCTTCCGGGCCGCCGATCTGGCCTTTCGCTTCCCGCAGCACTCGTAATATATGTTCGCGTTCGGCCGCACGCAGGCTCGGATTCTCCGTCTCCGCCTCTTCGGCCTGTTCCTCTTCCGCGTCGTCCAGCTCAGCCAGGGGAACATACAGATTCGGCCCGCGGGTCAGGATCACCGCCCGCTCCAGGAGGTTTTCCAGTTCACGAATATTTCCAGGCCATTTCCAGCGCTTCAGCGCGTCCATGGTTTCGTCGGAAATCTTCTCAATGTTCTTGCCCATCCGCCGGCTGTGCGTGGCTACGAAATGCCGTACCAGCATGGGAATGTCAGCCACCCGGTCACGCAGCGGGGGCGCGAAGATTGGAAACACTTTGAGCCTGTAAAACAAATCCGCCCGAAACAGCTTCTCGGCCACCATCTTTCCCAGGTCGCGGTTGGTGGCCGCTATTAGGCGCACATTGACACTGATGGGCCGTGTTCCTCCCAGCCGCTCGAACTCCCGCTCCTGCAGCGCCCGCAGCAGCTTGGGTTGCAGATCCAGGGGCATCTCGCCCACTTCATCCAGGAACAGCGTCCCCTCGTTCGCCAATTCCAGCCGGCCAAGCTTGCGCGCGATCGCGCCGGTGAAGGCGCCCTTCTCATGCCCGAAGAGTTCGCTTTCCAGCAGGCCGGCCGGAATCGCGGCGCAATTGAGCTTGATAAATGTCCGTTCGCTGCGCGGGCTGAGGCGATGAATGGCGCGCGCCAGCAACTCTTTTCCTGTCCCCGTCTCGCCCTGGATCAGCACTGTCGCATTGGTGGGCGCGACCGTTTCAATCTCGTTCAAAACCTGGCGCAGGCCCGTGCTCTCGCCCACAATATCCTCGAAGCGATTCTCGACGTTGATTTCTTCCTCGAGGTATTGCTTCTCCTGAGTGAGCCGGTCGCGCAATTCAGAAATTTGCCGAAATGCCACGGCGTTGTTTACTGCCATGGCCACCTGGTCCGCAATCTGGACCAACATGTCGGCTTCGCGTTGACTGAACGCAGCCTCCAAGCGGCTGGCGACCGCGAGAGCTCCGATGGCGTTGCCGCGATGAATGAGCGGCACCCAGCAGCCCGACTGCATTCCCCGACCGGTGAGGTGCCGCACTCCTTCAGCGACAAAGCGAGACCCTTCGATCCGTTGAAGCACGACTGGTTCACGACTGCGAAAAGCCACACCGGCGGGCGAGCCTTCGAGCGGCAGGCGTACCTCGCCGCGCGGAGCGCTCGCCATCTTCGGACGCGAGAAACTGCACCATCAGGGCGTCCGTTGCCGGGTCGTACAGTCCCAGCGTGGCGACGTCGTGCGGCACAACTTCGCCGACGCTCGCCGAGATCGCGCCCAACAGCTTGCGCACGTCGAGGTTCGCCAGCAGCGCGCTGCTCAACTGCAGCATCACAGCCTCTTCGGCGCGCTTTCGGTCGGTAAAGTCGCGGGTCACTTTCGAAAAGCCGATGATCTCGTTGTGCGAGTCGCGAATGGCGGTCAGGACGACATCTGCCCAGAACCGCGATCCGTCTTTCCTCAACCTCCACGCTTCTTCTTCGACCCGCCCCTTCTGGATGGCGAGCCTGAGTAACTCTGCCGGTCGGTCCCGCTCCCGGTCTTCCTCGGTAAAGAACACCGAGAAATGCTTTCCAACGATTTCCTCAGCCGTGTACCCCTTGATGCGTTCCGCACCCGGGTTCCAGGTCATGACGTAGCCGTCGCGATCGAGCAGGTAGATCGCGTAGTCGCGCACGCTGTCCACAATGGAGCGCAAGTGCTGGTCCTGCCGGCGAGCCACCTCGATTGCTTCCTTTTGCTCGGTCGCGTCGCGTGCAAAGCTCAGCGTCACCAGGCCGTCCGCGGTCTGCATCGGCTTGAGCATGATGTCCAGGGGAAATTCGGTCCCGTCCTTGCGCAGCCCGAACAGATTCAGCGCCGCGCCCATCTGCCGGGCTCGTGGATGCGCGTTGTAGTTCTCGCGGTGGGAGGGATGGCGGCCGCGAAAGCGCTCCGGAACCAAGGCTTCGATGTGTAACCCCTCGAACTCAGCCGCCGCATAACCGAACAATTCCGACGCGCGCGGGTTCGCGTCGCGGATGATCCCATCGGCATCCGTGACAAAAATCGCGTCTGGAGAGAACTCGAAAAGATTCTCCAGCGCGACAGCGATTTCCGTATTGCCTTGCTCGTGGCCCGGGGGTGCGTCCAATCCCGGGGAATCGGAAGAACGCATTACAGTGTTCCTTAGGCGACACAATAGACGCCGGGATGTTTTCTCTGCAACTAGTGAATTTGCAAGTCTCTCGGTGCGTGATCCCCGCAGTCTCCACGCAAGAAACGTCTGGCCTTTTGAATTCCCTGCACCTTGGCACCGGAAATCGGAATCCAAAGCACGACAGGAGGCTTACATACGAATGGCTCAGAAAATCGCATTCATCACCGGCGGCAATCGCGGCCTTGGATTTCAAACCGCACTCGATCTGAAGCAGGACGGCGTCAAGGTTGTCATCGGCTCTCGCGATCTCAAGCAAGGCGAAGAGGCGGTCGCCAAGTTGCGCGCCGCGGGTGCCGATGCCGACGTGCTTCAATTCGATATCACCAAGCCTGCCGACTATCAACGCGCCTACGACTACTTCAATTCCAACTACGGCCGGCTCGACATCCTGGTCAACAACGCCGGCATTGCCGGGGGAGTTTTCCCGGGTGATGGCCCGGAGCATCGTGCGTCCGATGTTCCCGTCGATCTTCTCCACAAGGTCTTCGAAACCAATTTCTTCGCGCCTGTAGCGCTTACCAAGACCCTGCTGCCGCTGCTCAAAAAGAGCCCCGCCGGCCGAATCGTCAATCTCTCGAGCATTCTCGGGTCCCTGACGCTTCACGCCGACCCCAAGTCGCCCATTTATAACGCCAAGTCCTTCGCCTACGATGCGTCGAAGACGGCGCTCAACGCATTCACGGTTCACCTCGCGTACGAGTTGCGCGATACGAAAATCAAGGTCAACTCCGCCCATCCCGGCTGGGTCAAGACCGACATGGGCGGCGAACAGGCACCGATGGAATTGAGCGACGGTTCGAAGACCAGTGTTGCCCTGGCGACGCTCCCCGAGAGTGGTCCCAGCGGTGGCTACTTTCACCTCGGGCAGCCCCTTCCCTGGTGAGTGAACGCCACCGAGTCGTCTGTTGACCGTTCGTAGGGATCACGGCGAGCCGAATCAGTGGGCCTGCCTGAGCGCCAGCTGGATGGGCCGGGGCGGCCCCTTCGGCGGCACCGTTACTTCAATCCACAACTCTGTGCCGGGCACAAGCGGAAGCGGACTACGCGCATGTTCGGCGATAT
This sequence comes from uncultured Acidobacteriota bacterium, assembly GCA_963798315.1. GTDB lineage: Bacteria > Acidobacteriota > Terriglobia > Terriglobales > Acidobacteriaceae > Telmatobacter. The sequence continues at coordinate 11,999 of CAWCTA010000012.1, forward strand.
AGAAGTTGACTGGGTCGACAAGCCGCATCTGGTCGCACGGCGCTCCGGGCGATGCCATCACCGTTCGGCTCCACGCTGCGCTTTTCACCGTCTCGAATCCGATCGCCCACAGCTTGGTTGTTGGCCACTTTCAATTCGGCCGGAAACTCCACATTCCCTCAGCCGCGTATGACGTAGTGGCCTTGGACTCGCTGCGCCGTTGACATCACGCGGAAAATCGGCTCGCTTTGCGGAAGGCAGCGTGCTCTGGCAGCCGTCAACCATCAGTTCCAGGCTCAGATAACGGCCGCGCATCACGAGTTCGGGATCGTAGGCCACCGTGCCGGGTCCACACTCGCGGACACGACCAGCGCTGGTAGAGGTATTTCGCGGCCACCGAGCACACGAGCGCCAACTGAATCACAAGCAGAGCCACCGAAGCGCCCGACAGCTTGACTCGTCCCGCTTTCATCGTGCCTCCTCAAGGGCCGCGCCGGGTTGGCTCATGCGGGCCAGCAGACCGCGACGTGCTTTTTCGAGAACCCATCCGCCCGCCAGAAACAGGATCCCCAGACCCGATGAGGCCGAGCGACCGCCCGACCTTGTCGAAGATGTTGCTGAAGTAGAACCACGTGACGGCGATCGCGAAATACACAATGCCAAGATTGACCAAGCACACGACTCATCTGCCGCACTCCCCACACGATGATGAAGACAGCAAAAGCGGCGATCAGCACGTGAGCAAGCAGGTTGGGTTCGCTCCGCGTCAACGATCGATTCCGCCCGTTGCCGTATTCGTAGTGCTCGATCCAGACGTGCTGGCACCAGGGCAGAGCGACTGCAACAGCGACCGCCGATGCCGGCGGGATCAGGCCCCAGTGTCTCCTGAACGCGGCAATCGCCAGCGGCACGGCGGCAATGGCCGTCCACGCCCAGAAACGCATGCCAAACGGGATGGCCGTCTGCGATGCGGACCAGGACGCCCAGCCGCTGGTCATCATCACCGTACCAACCACTACCGCAATGGCCGCCGCCGCGAACAGGATCCCCTGGACAACTTTGCGCCGCGAACCCAGGAACATGGTGAAGTAGAAGATTGCCCAGACGAACAGAAAGCGCCCAAGATAAGCACCCTGGCCGATGTGGCGCTCGGTGGAAAACTCGAGTTCGCAGAAGATCCAGGCCGGAACCAGCAGCAGGGCGAGCGTCTGTTGGGCCTCATCGTGAAGCAGCGCCCACCCCGCCAGCGCCGCGATCGCCCAGAGCAAAATCGCCGCGGGCCAGTGTTCCTCAATGTTGAAGATCTGGCCGACCAGCGCAATCGCCGCGCCTGTCGCGACCGTGCCGATCGCGTGCAGGGCGGTCGAAAGGCCGATGTATTTCTCGCGGGCAACCGCGCCGCCGAGGTGAAAGACGGCGACCATGGCGACCACCAGCGCAAACCGAATCCCAGGGCTGAGATCGTCCCAGTGCGCGGAGACAAAAAGAACCACCCCCGTCGCCAGCAGAATCCCGCCGAGAATGAGAGCGACAGTTCCCTGCCAGTTGAGACCGGAGGGGCGTTTCTGGCTCGACTCCCAGGCTCGTATGCGCTCGGCCGTGTCGCCTTCGAGGACACCCGCCGATTTCCATCGGTTTAGCAATCCGTCAATGTCAGCCATGATGGTTGGCCAATATTAGAGCACAGAAGAGCAGCCTTTAGCTGTTAGCTATTAGCTCCAGGTCGTTCGCGGCCCCGCGAAACGATATGCTTGGATCAGCCGATGCGCTTCGACATCATCACCATCTTTCCCGGATTCTTCGCGGGCTTTTTCGAGCACGGCATTGTGCGCCGCGCCCGGGCCGATGGGCTGGTGGCGGTGGACCTGCACGATCTGCGCAACTTCACGCACGACCGGCACCGCACCGTGGATGACCGGCCCTTTGGGGGCGGCGAGGGTATGGTGCTTAAGCCTGAGCCTCTGGCCGAGGCGCTGCAGTCGCTGGGCATCCTGCCGCGCGATGCTGCTTCCGGAGAGGCCCCTGAAAGAATCGCCTCGAACACCCGCGTCATCCTGCTCTCCGCACAAGGCCGCCCCTTCAACCAGGCGGTCGCCCGCGATTTGGCCCGGCTCGACCGCGTCATCTTGATTTGCGGCCGCTACGAAGGCGTGGACGAGCGCATCAACCAACTCTACTGCGACATAGAGCTTTCCATCGGCGACTATGTGCTGAGCGGCGGTGAGCTGGCCGCCGCCGTTGTGCTCGACGCCACCATGCGCCTCATTCCCGGCGTGCTGGGCAACGAAGCGTCAGGAGAATTTGAAAGCTTTGGTGTGCCCGATGCCGCGATTACCAGCGGCCAGGAAGGCGTCCCGCGTTCCCAACACGGCGCCGGCGGTCTGCTCGACTATCCCCATTACACCCGCCCCGCGGAATTTGCCGGGCTGCGCGCCCCCGAAGTCTTGTTGAACGGCGATCATCAGCAGATCCGCCACTGGCGTCGCGAGCAACAGCTGCGCAAGACGCTCGCCAACCGGCCCGACCTGCTGGAGCGGGCGGCGCTGAGCGGCGAAGACCGGCGCCTGCTGGAATCGATTCGCATCGACGGCAAATGACATAATCCTTGCCATGCTGCAAATCGCCGCTTACGTCGTACTCGGAATCTGCTGGGTTTCGTGGTCGCTGGCTTTCGTCAAACCGCAGAGAAGCGCGGCGGGCCGCAAAAAAGTGGTCCGGGCGCCATCCTCGCGATGGGGAATCCTTCTTGTGACGCTCGGTTTTGCCTGCGAATGGGCGTTCATTCAGCCGGAGGGATTCAAGAAGTCGACTCCATCCTTCATTGCTTCCATGATCCTGGGGCCGCTGGCGGTTGTACTGGCGTGGATGGCCACCCGTCATCTCGATAAGCATTGGCGCTTCGAGGCTGCGCTGAGCGAGGACCACGAGTTGATCCGGACAGGTCCCTATCGCTGGTTCCGGCATCCGATCTATGCCTCGATGCTGGGCATGCTGCTCGCAACCGGATTGACCAAGGCGTGGTGGCCCCTGATTGTTGCCGGAGTCGTTTTCTACCTCGCTGGAACGGAAGTGCGTGTGCGGGCGGAAGACGGGTTGCTGGCATCGCGGTTCGGCGAGGAGTTTGCTCAGTACCGACGATCGACGCGTGCGTACCTGCCGTTTATCCGCTAGTCTTTCGCTTGCCTAAGGCTCGCCTGTGGCTCTCACGTATGGCCCCGGCCAGCGACGCATAAGCCGGTGATCGATCTCACAATTTGGTCAGTTTTGTGAGATAAATCACTGCGTTTTTGGGTTAAATCACCGCGTTTTTCGGTCATTCTGGACCTGTTTTTCCGGACCACTGCGCGCGTAAGCCTAAGAATCCCAGCGCTTTAAAATTATCTGCACCATTTCAGAACCCGGAAAATAAAAATTTGTGCATCTGCTTGTCTATCTGGTCGATGGCACTGTGGGCGGAACGAGATAAGTGCGGTCATTCATGATGGTTCCAGTGTGCGCCATTCGATCGAATCAATCTGCAAAGCGTGCGAGGGATTTGGACCGAGACCGATTCCGCATGATTCTTGCGAACGGGGGCGCACGTCACTTGGGGAGATCCCGGGAAAGGAAATGCCGTAACGATTGGAAATTTCAATCAATTTGGGAAGATCGGCGGGACTGAAAGGGGCGAGATTTCCTCGAGATAACTTTGGAAGTCGCCCGGCTGAACGAAGATCAGGATTCTGCCGCTGGTTGTGCCGCAATTCCAATAGCCGTGGATCGTTCCGCGGCCGCGATAAAACGAATCGCTGGCCGAGGTTTTTATCCGGACACACTATTCCGATGAGGAATTCGATTCTCCTCGATCACAAAGAAGGTTTCGTCCTCATTCTGGTGTTGGTGAGGAGGCGGTCACCACCGGAGGCGAGGTCTCGACCAGGGTCGCCGAGGTGCCGCCGGTAGGTCTGTGTCACTGACATGTCGACCTCGTCGCCCAGGACAGGGAAGCTCTTGATCGCGGTCATGTGTTCTCCAGGCTGTGAGGGAAGATGGTTGCGGAGCATCGTTTCACTTCGGCCCGACGCCGTATCAAGCAGGCGATCCATTCCGCAATGATTGCAACTTACCGGAAAGGCTGCACCGCGGCCGGCTGTTCAGCGCCCACCTGGCCCACCCTGACATCGGCCACATAGAAATTCTCGCCGCGCGTCGGCGAGCCCGCCAGCGGCGACATGGCCAGTTGCCCGACGTGGGTAACGCATCGACGATCGGTCCCTGGAACAACGGTTCCATCACCGCGTACATCGGCTCGCTGGACTCCAGGTCCGCGTCGAAGGCATGGAGCACAGCGAAAAACCGCTGCACTTCGATCGCCCAGGTGTGCGGCCTTGAAGGTGCCCGCTCGCGGCCCTGGACGGTGCTCAGGGCCCAGTCGAACAGGTCGCCCATATGGGCCAGGATCTGAACCGGTTGCAGGCCGGCCCCTTCGAACTGAGCAAAGTCATCGGGCGCGCCCTCGAGGACCCGCGCGGCCCGGTAGGCGAGGCTGGCCACGGTGTGGCGGAGCAATTCGCGCTTTTCGTCCATGGCCG
>CAWCTA010000013.1:0-70369 GCA_963798315.1 uncultured Acidobacteriota bacterium
GCCGCGAACAACATGAAGAAGTAGCTGAGCGACCGGCGATAGGCTGCTTGCAGTCGTCGGAAATCGCCCATGGCAACATCGGCCGCAATGGTATCTGCGTCTCCAACGGGTGGCGAATGGAGCTCCTCCCGCGGCGAGATTGATTGTTCCGAGTGGCGCCTTCCAACTCGAAGCGCGAGGACGCCATCCGATCCGATGGAAGATGAAACCGGCAGCGCGAATGACTGGCGATGTCCGTTGTAGAATAGTCTGCATGGGGCGGAGGCTGCCGAGGTTGCCATCTTCAACTCGTTCCAACAAGCTGAGGCGTCGTCAACGGGCGGTATCAGGATCGCGAGCTCTTCGTTGGCAATAGCCGATGGCGACAATTGGATGTGACGCCGGTACCAGGCGAATCGGCGTAGCCTCGTGAGGCTGTGTGCCCCAAGTGTCATCGGCGGTAAGTTGCTCCGACTTGGAATCGTCGAAGGAGGGAGAGGCCGATGCTGGGTCGTCGCCTGGATATGGAATTGCGGAGGGGCCGTCGAGGGAGACGAAGACCTTTTCCCACTCCATCGGGAACCAACGTGTGCACCGAGGGAGCGGATGCGACAGTCGCTACTTTTCGACTGAGACAGAGCGGGCTCAAGGGCAAGCAAGACCAATACCGTCAGGAGCGAAAGCCGCAGTAAATACGGAGTCATGGGTCCAGCATACTCCGGACTTAAGACACTCGCTGGTGCGTTTCGTCTGGGTCTGGTCATTCTGATCTTGGTAGCCGCTTCAAGGTTCAATCGGCGCCACCGTTTGGAGCTAATGCGAGTTGGGGCGAAAGTGATGCGACTCAATCGAAAACTTGTGCAAAGTCTCCTAAGTTATGTGTCCGCGACTTCCCGTTGGGGATGTTTCATTACGCCATGTTATGGTTCGGACTCTCATTTACTTTGAGGTGCTGGCCGATCGATTGATCGTCAAAACTCATTGCGGCGGATAGGCGTTTTATAGCGGCGACAAGCGCGCGATAAATGGCCAACCGTTCGACAAGGCGAGGGTCGGCGGCTGCCGTATGAAGCGCATCCGTGCCAGCATCGGAACGCTCAAACATATCTACCTCACCTTCAAGATTCGGTAACGCCGGTCGGGATCCGCTGGTTACGTAAGTCTCCAAGGCCAGTAAGGCCGTTGCTATGGCATCATCGACCTTGCTCGCGGCCGTCACGACCCTATCCGACTGCGTGACTTCGAGCCTCTGGCGAGCAAGCGCGATCAATAATGTGAAAACTATCTGGGCATCACCAATATGTTTCTGGATCTCACTCACCTTGAAAGTATTCGATTCGAACTTGGACGATTCAATGAGGGTTTGGATCTCTTCCACCTTGATCGAGATTTGTCGACGCCAAGAAGTTGCATCCTTGCTGGCCAATGCCTGCGCCTCACCGCTAGCTTCCGTACGGGCCAGCTCCGCCAGCAAATGCATCAACTCGCCAACGCGCAAGCGCAGAGTGTTTGCTGCGCGTACGGGCCACAGCAGATGCTCGATGATGCCGAACACGATGAGTCCGAAGGCGATGCCGATCATGCGATCGCGGACGGCGGTGAGGTTCATGGACGGTCCAAAGTGCAGGACAGTGATGTAGAACGCGAGGCCGAGCTGGTTCCCTGCGTAGGAGATGCGGGGGCTGCCGAAGTTCAGCCACCCGGCTGCCGCGGTACCGGCACCGAAGATCAGCAGAAAGCCGCTGAATGTTTCCACATTGGGAATCAAATAAATCAGCGCAATCATACCTATCAGGCCGCCGACGACGGCTCCCCCGATTCGGAGTATTCCTTTCTGGTTGCTGGCACCGATGGTCGATAGCGAAACCACAAGGCAGGTAAGCAACGAGGTGGAGATGCCCGGATAGTTGAAGCCGATGAAGCATGCATAACAGATCAGCGCTGCTAGTGAGCTTTTGATCGCGAAGTGAAGATACTCGGGATTGGTAAAAGCGCCCGGTAGAAAGAGACCCGGCTTTCCAGAGGGAGCCGCAGCGGATTCAGCAGAGTGAACCCTGCTATCAGGCACGGCCAGCGCGATCTGATCGAGTGTGCTTTCCATGTCGGCCAGTGGGGAAAACATGTCCGACGTCTCGCCGGCCGCAAGTTCTGACCACTTACTGGGCGACGGGAACCGCAGCTCCTTGAATGCAAGCCGCGTACGATCACAGCTGTCTGCTACGTTCAAGAGACGCCCGCGACTCGTCAAATCGTTAGAGAGCGGTGCGATCGCTTCGAGTGACACGGCAGACGTGACTAGCCGATCGGTGAGTGTGATAATCGCCGCAAGCTGCTCTCGATACTTACGTGCCCAGGGTTGAAATATCGAGGCGCTTTTCAGGAGAAAGAGCGGCCGGGTCATGCCCTCGATGGCAAGAGCATTCAGGGACGCCGGCGGCGGCTCCATTGCGGCGTTGCCTGCGAGGCGCCGGAGAGCCTGCTCAACAGCCAAGAGCCTTGTGTCTAGCGCGCGTCGGAGCAGCGTGAGCGGGTCTCCCGGAGACAAGAGGAGCTGCACGCCGGCGTTGATGGCGAGTCCGAGTATTACGCACCACCAGATCCACAGAACCATCTCGACCATCAATTCCGGATTCGGCGGAAATGTGTCTGGAAAGATCATGACCATGGCCGCCGGAATGCCGATGGCGGCGCCCAGCGCGCCGATCCTCAGAACGCGCTGGAGAAACTGGCTCCCAAAGATGAATGCAATCAAGAAACAGAGACGTAGCCACGGGATGTCCAGGGAAATTTCCCAGGCGAGGAGCGCTGAAGCCAGACCGATGGTGACGCCCGCCGCACTCATGATCGATCCGATGAGCGTTGCGGCCGTGTCTTCACGAGCGACCATGTACATGACCATCATGACGAGGACCGCTTCGGGAATGTGGTGGCTCAAAATTGGGACAGTGGCTGCCATGCACGCCAGAACGAGGCGGAAAGTAGCGCTGCGCCTGCCGGCTGTGGGAGTCAACTCGCGGCGAAGGAAGTCGAGAAGTGATTTGGAATTCATGGGCCTACGCTGCGCCAGGTACCGTGCACCGTCGCTACCGCCGAGGCGCCGATGCGGAAGGAGTCGTCCGGATTCTCTACCTTAATACGCACCGGAAAGCGAGCGGCTAGCTGAATCCAGTCGAGAGAGCGGTCGACGCTTGGCAAGCCATTGGCGGTGCCCGCGTTTTCTGGCGCCACTGCCCATCCGAGTCCAACTACGGTTCCTCGGTAGTGCTTTCCCGGTTGCGACAGCAGATAGAGATCAGTCGGCGCCCCTGAGGCGATGCGACGAAGCTGCGTTTCACGGAAGTTGGCGACGACATACCAGGTGCGTGTATCCACCAGAGTGAATACCTGCGTACCCGCGTGGGCGAAGGCACCATTTGATATGTTCATGTTGACTACCAGGCCAGGGAACGGCGCACGTACGCGACAGTGACTGAGATCCAGCTCAGCTGAGTGCACTGCGGCTTCAGCTGCCACTACCCTCGCATTGACTCCGTCGGTTTCGCCGATGGCATCCTCGGCACTAGACCGGTCGCTTCGGGCCTTTTGCAGAGCTGCTTCGATGGAAACATGCTGGGCGCGAGTGGCCGCCAACCCCGCGGTTGCCGCGCTTTTTTTGGCCCGAGCCTCTTCGAGCGCGACGGCGGCGATGTCCCGCTGGGTGCGAGCTTGATCGACGCTGTCTGCGGTGACAAACTGTCCTGACGCCATTGGCTCAACGCGCTTTAAATGATTATCGGCTTGCAGGTACTGTGCTTCCAACCGTTTTATCTCGGCATCAGCAACAACGGGATCTGTCTCCCGGCTTGTGACATTAGCCGCCGAGGCGTTGAGATCGGCCTCAGCCTTGGATACGGCGGCTCCAGCAGAAAGCGCGCTGTCCTTCAGGCCGTTAACCTCTTTACGGGTAAGGGCGAGGTTGGCCCGGGCGCGATCCAACGCGATCTCGTACGGCCGAGGGTCAATCACGAAGAGGAGGTCACCCGCCTCAACCCTTTGGTTGTCATGCACAAGTATCTCGTTGATTTGGCCATTCACCTCTGGCGCGATACCGACGAAGTTGGCACGAATCGAAGCATCATCCGTCTGCGGCCTTATCTCCCACTGGAGTATAGCTACTACAACAGCGATGGCTGCGGCCCCTATGATGGCTATGCCAAGCATTCGGCCTATGACACGGCGGGCGCCGGGATCTGATCGAGGATCAATTTCAGACATAGTTAGCTCCTGGAAATAGCCACCCAAAGCACCAGGGTGATTAGAATTGCGAGACTTGAGTACACCAGTCGCCTCGGGCCAAGATAAGGATCGAGGCCGGCGCGGATGAAGAACCAACGCGCGGCAAAAGCCGTTGCAATTCCGATTGCTGCGCACAGCATCCACGACGGGAAGAACGAACCGACGATATTAATCTGAGGTCCCATTGCGCTCACCTTCAGTGTTAATTTGAAAAACTCCAATCGAAAACAATTCTTCCATTCACTACGGTCCCCGCTGCGTATCGCCTTTAGCAAACGCAAGCGCTGACGAAGCATTGAGCAACTGGAGCTTGGTATCGACCTCGACGAACTGCGCATGGCTCAGATCCCGGCGAGCCGCCAATAGATCCGTGAGCGTTCCGAGACCCCGATGATTCGCTTCAAGGCTGGCATCGTAGGACTTTTGGGAGGCGTCCACCAGCGTCGTCGCAACATCAACCTTGCGTAACGCAAGCCGTACATCCGAGTAAGCCTTCCACACGTCCTGAATTGCTTTGTCGCGGGCGAGTGTCACCTCGTCCTCGGCCGTCCGGCGCTCAGCCTCGGCCATCTCTACCCGTCGGTGGGCGGCCCCACCATCAAAGATGTTCCACTCAAAAGACAGCAACACGCCCCCGCTTGGCTGGGTGGAGCTGAACCATCCCGTCGACCCGTGTCCTCCTCCGGTGATTTGAACCCCACCGCTAATCGTGTTGAAGTTGGACGCGAGGGCCAGTACCGGATAGCTGGCTGCTCGAGCGCTGCGTACCTCGGCTTCCTTTGCACGGAGAGCCGCCACCTTGGCGATGAGGTCGGGGCGATTTGCCAGCGCATGGTCGATGACTTTGTCGACCGAGGTCTCCAGTGCTGCAGGGGGTGGCAACGAAGGGAATTCGGTAATCTGAATCGGCGTTGTTGGCGGAATTCCTATGCTTTCCGCCAGCGCTATCTCCGCATCACGTTCGTTCGCAAGCAAGTCCTCCAAATCGAAAGCGGCTTGCGCTTCCTGTTGACGAGCGAGAGAGACCTCCGGGATGGTCGCCAATCCGTTGCTTAATTGCATCTCCGCTGACTCGCGTACTGCGCGAGCCGCGTTGACTGAGCTCTCGCCAACCGTGACCTTTGCTCGAAGACTCGTTAGCGTGAGAAATGAGCGTTGGACGCGGTAGATGATCTCCTGGTGCTTGCGGTTGAAACCAAGGTTGGCCGCCAGCAGATTCTGTTTGGCCGTGTCCATCGCACTGCTCCGACGACCGAAGTCGAGGAGCAGCCAGCGCAGACTCACTACGGGCAAGACCGTGGCGAGGTCCGCTCGAAAGAAGCCAGTAGGCGCGACATCGGTGGGTGCCGGAATGGCCTCCGTCAGGTAACCACCGGTCGCCGCCAGAGTGAGCATCGGGTAGTACTCAGCTTGAACCAATCCAACGCCAATCGCCGCCCGGACTGCCGACTCCCAAGCTACGCGCGTTTCGGGGTTCATGCGTTGAGCGAGGTCGATTAGCTCAACGAGTTCATAATGCTTCTGCGGATCGATGGGTGAAAGCTCAGCCGACTTGGGCGCGTTCGTGTAGCCGCTAAGATCCGGGGCATGCCAGGGCGCGCTCGGCGTCGGAGCGATCTGACGCCTCAGCCGATCGGGTATCCGAATATCGATTGGCGGGGATTCCGGTGGTTTTACTTGCGATCCCGCGTTCTCGTTGACTGGCGCAGTGGCCTGACCCCAGACACCAATCGAAAAACAAAACATAGCGCACAAAACCGCGGTTCGGATCTTCGTCGACTCGATCCGAGCGCCAACCGCGGCTATCGCCGCGTCAGGCGCAAACTCAAAAAGCCAGGCGGCATCAATGCTTCGCGGCACATCGTGGGATGCGGCGACTGGCCGGCGCGATTCCCCTTCGGCCCTAGAAACTCGGCTGCGCCCATAAACAGTTCGAGTCGGGGAGACACCAGGGCCGAGCGGCTGAAGGGGTGCGTACGAGGCCATCTCTACTTCTCCTTCGTTGCGCCTTCACGGCGCTGTGCGTAATCGGGGGGGGTGTTGGAACTGATTAAATCACTTCTCCCGTTCTATCCATTGGGCCCAAATCGCGAACATTCTATCAAGTACCAACCTACCAACGCACACGCCGCGGGGAGGATCCGAGAAACCGTCGCGTCGCGCCAAAACCGGAGGGTTACCCCGATCAACTCTTTCGGCGGCTACGACCGATCTCAAACTTCGCCCAGATGGGCTTTGCAGCCTCATCTGGGCGCGCCCCGCTCCTTCTAAATCAGCACTTGGCTACAGATGTTTTGTGGGAATCGTGCAACTGGGGAGGCGTAGCGTTGCCGCCATGCTTCTCGAGAAAGTCGCAGGCCCGTTCGATGTCGTCTGCCAGAATTTCGACGAGTTGACGGTTCAGATGTGGACGAACCACTATCCGCAGGCTGTTGATCGCCTGGGCATCCGGTGGCATCGAATAGGCGGCGAGAATCCAGCCGCGTTCGCGCACCTTGTTCGAAATGTCGAACTCGTTGTAGCGCGTCACGGATTTGTCGAGAGTCAGTGCGACCACCGGAATTCGCTGGGTCTTGTTCATGATCTGGAACCTGCCGCCCTTGGTCAGGCGATCGCGCAGATATTGGGCGTGTTCGAGTGCGTGTCTCATCACTCGCGTGTAGCCTTCACGACCAAGCCGCAAGAATGCGTAGTACTGCACGAGAATGGTAGCCGAACTCTTACTGAAGTTCAGGGTCGCGGTGGCGGCTTCCCCGCCGAGGTAGTTGACGTAGAAGACCAGGTTTTCGTTGAACACTTTGCGGTCTCTAAAGACGATCCAGCCCAGGCCCGGCGGCACCAGTCCATATTTGTGTCCAGAGGCGTTGATGGATTGAACTCGCGGCAGGCGGAAATCCCACTTGTAATCCGGATCGAGAAAGGGATTCACGAAGCCACCGGACGCACCATCGATGTGCATGGGGATGGAGATGCCCGTCTTCTGTTCATAGGCGTCGAGCCAGTCATGAATCTCTTGAATGTCGTCGTCCTCACCAGTGAAAGTCTGCCCGGCGATGGCAACAACGCAGATCGTGTTTTCGTCAACGTACTTGTCGAGATGTTCAGCGGTAAGGCGATAATTGCCGGGCCTTAGGGGAACGACTCGAGGCTCGACGTCGAAATAACGCATGAACTTTTTCCAGACGATCTGGACGTTGCCTCCGGTGACCATGTTCGGGTGGCTCGTGTCCTTCCCGGCCTTCTGTCGCGCCTCCCGCCAATTCCATTTGTGCGCCAGCCCACCTAACATGCAGGCTTCCGATGAGCCGATGGTGGCGGCGCCATAAGGTTCGGCGTCCTTCGGTCCATTCCACAGGTCGTGCAGCCAGCGAACACACGTGAACTCTGTTTCTTTGGTATGCGGATACATGTCCGGGTCGGCGAAGTTTCGAAACGAACCGGATGCGAAGACGTCGCGAGCTTCGGGTTCCGTAAAGGTTGTCACGAACGACGAGAGGTTGAGCATCGGATTTGCGTCGGTCCAACACTCGCTCATTACAACGGCATGGGCAGCCTTAGCCGACATGCCTTCTTCGGGAAAATCTACGGGGATCGGCAGGTTGAATTGATCGTAGGGTGTTTCTTTCTCGGAATTGCTCGGTGGATGCCCCACTTGCGGCTGCAGTGTAGCTGACGTTGTCATTTCTCATTCTCCTTTGTCTTCTCTTAAGGTGACTAGGATCAGGACTTGAATCAGGACATGTTGTAGATCCATCGCCTGCTCCTGTTTGCAGCAACCACAAAGAGTTACGGCTTCGAGACTGCTGAATTTCAAGTGGGCTCCATCGGCGATCGGGCCTCCCGTTCAAGATCGAAGGGTATGTATGATGGCCACCATAACAGGCCCCCAAATCGTGAGCAGGATATTTCCGATCGCATACGGAACGGTGTAACCGAGTGCGCCGATATTGCTTCCGCTTGCTTCTCGCAAGGCGTTCAGCGCGGGTGTGCAAGTCTGCGCACCGCTTACGCCCGCAAGGACCATCAAAGGGTTCATCCTGAAGATCCACCGGCCCATGATCATGCCAATCAGGGGCGGGACGATGGTTACGACCATGCCGCCAAAAAAGATGCTGGCGAAGAAGCCTCCTCCTCGCTGCAGATATGCCTGGACCGCGTGGGGTCCAGCACCCAGACCCACGATCGCTACAAAAACAATGAGGCCGACATCAGCAAGCAGGCGCTGTGCCGCCTCCGGGATCGAACCGAATACGGGATAGTGGCTTCGGGCCCAACCTGCGACAAGGCCAACCACGAGTATCGAGCCCGCTGTGCCTAGTCCAAGAGGCACACCCTTAACGTTGAGAGTCAACAGGCCAGCAAGTATTCCGCACGCGACTCCCGCTGCAACAAAAGTGAGGTCGGTCTTGGCCAGGTCAGCCTCAACATAACCGAGCCATTTCCCTGCACGCTCGACGTCCTGCGGTGAGCCGACAAGCCGCATAACGTCGCCGCGCTCAACCTTCACGCCAATGTCGCGCGGCATCTCCTCCTCACCTCGCTTGAGTGATTCGAGATACACTCCGCGCGCAAGCTGTTGATCGGCAGCCATTTCGCCGAGCGTTTTTCCCACTGCGGACCGGTTTGTCACTACCGCCGTCACAAACTTCATCGGAACGGCCAGAGTTTCGAGATCATCGAATTCTGGCCCGATCTCTCGCTCCGCATTAGCGAGTACCCCCCTCTTCGCGGCAACGACGAGCATATCGTCAGGCTGGATTCGAACTTCCGGAGTGAGGGAGACTAACGTGTTTCCGCGCTTTAAGCGTTGTATGCTCAAGTGACCCGCCGCGTATCTTGTTTCAAGTTCGGCGACGCTGATGCCCGCTATCGAAGAGTTTTCGACACGGTAGCCGCGAAAGGTGAAGCGGTGGCCTGCGAGGAGCGAACCGGAGGCAGCTCCTCCCCCTGATAGCTGAGCCTCCAATACCTTCGCATCGGCCCTGAGATTCGCTCGCATCAACATTGGTCCAAAGACGCTGACGAAGAGAGTCAGGCCGAGGACCCCGAATCCATAGGTGATGGCATCAGCCAGAGGGGCGTTGCCGGAAAGCTGTGACTTGATCTCGTCCGAAACCGGCAGACCGGCAATAGCATTCAGTCCCGTCCCCAACGCGCCCGATTGCGTCAGACTGCCGGAAAGCAGGCCAACGGAGATGCCTTCATCGAACCTAAAAACAACCGCCACAGCAACCGCTGTCGCAAGTCCCGTTACGGCCATTGTGACTGCCAGGATGATTTGCGGTATCGCTTCCTTACGCAGGCTCCCAAAGAATCGCGGTCCCACCGAGTAGCCAATCGAGAACAAAAAGAGATAGAAAAACGTCCAACGAAGCAGCTGGGGAAACTCAGGCTTGGCGAAGATGCCGATTGCAATCCCGGCCATGAGTGAGCCGACAACTGGACCAAGGCTGAAGCCCTTTATGCGCAACCGGCCTATCATCGTCCCGACGAGGATGGTGACAAAGAGAGAAAGTTCCGGAAGTCGATGGAATAGGCCCGTGATTCCCTGCATCGCGATTTCCTTCTTCCTGGCGGATAGTCTCCGCGACTTCAAGGTGTCATTTGGACCTGATGCGGAAGATACGCGAACGATCGTTAGCTGAGCAGCAGAATCAGGACCATGCCCCAAATGGTGAGAAACGTATTGCCCACCGCGTAGGTTACCGTGTAACCGAGCGCCGGGACCTGGCTCTTCCCGAGATCGCAAACCAGGCCGAGCGAAGCTGTGGTCGTGCGCGCTCCGGAGACGATGCCGAGGGTGAGCGCGTCATGGAAGCGGAAGATGTACTTGGCGACGAACATGCCAAGCACCAGTGGGATCGTGGTTGCCAGCGCTCCCCACAAGAACAAGCCGGCGCCTTGCGTCTTTAAGCCGTTCACAAAACCCGGACCGGCGGAGATGCCGACTATGGCGATGAAGATGTTGAGACCCACGGAGTTCATGAACCAGACGGTCGAGGAGGGGATCCGGCCGAATGTGGGGCGCACGGAGCGGAACCAACCGGCCACTAATCCAGCGATGAGCGCACCACCCGCGGTTGAAAGCGTGAGCGGTACCCCGCCCACTTTCAGCACGAGTGCCCCGATCAACGCACCAATCGTGATGCTCGCCCCGATAAACGCGACATCGGCTACGTCGGTTTGCTTATCGGGCACGCCGAGCAGCTTTGTAGCTGCGGCAATGTCCTGGGTGCGGCCAACGAGAGTAAGAATGTCACCGCGAAAGATCTTGGTGTTGGGCAGGATGGGGATCGCTGTCGCAACTGCTCCCCGCGTGATCTTCCTCAGGAACACTCCACGGGCGGCGGGGCTCTGGCCAAGTTCGGCAAGCGTTTTGCCGTCCACCTCTTTGTTGGTCACATAAACGTCGACGCCCACGACCGGCATGCTCAGCAATTCGGCGTCGTTAACTTCCTTGGGAGTTGGAATGTCGCTGTTCAGTTGGCCGCCTCGCGCGGCCATACCTGCGGTCACAGCGACCTTGGCGCCTCCAAGAACCTTCACCAGCACTTCGCGCTCGCCCACCACGGCTACAACGTCGCGTTCGTGCAGAACGGTGTCTGCCGTTGCATCCTCGATGGTGCCATCCGCCCGCCGTACGCGCAGGACAAACAGCCGCGAATCGGGAACCAGCGACTCGGCCTCCGCGGCCCGCAGACCAACGGCCAGCCCGCCAGGCTGCACCTGGAAGGCGCGCGCTTCCCAGCGGTGCCAGGCCGAACCAAGCCCCCCATATTCCTTCCCGCCACCCTGCTTCTCCTCGTATTCCTTGCAGGCGGCAGGCAGGTTGATGCGCAGCAACACCGGACCAAGGAGCGCGATGACGAGTGCCGACCCAACCGTACCGAACATATAGGTCACGGCATAGGCGATTGGCATCGAGTCCAGCATTGCCTTGGCGTGCTCCGCCGCCATTCCCGCGCGATTGATGGCATCGGTCGAGAGGCCCATGGCGGCGGAGATCGTCTGAGAACCGGAATAGAGTCCCGCCGCATAGCCCATATCGTAGCCGGCAAATTTCGCAATGGCGACGGGAACAGCCAGGCAGAAAATACATTGGACGGCAGCGAAAATCGCCTGCGGAAGGCCGTCTTTGGCAACGCCTCGCACAAATTGTGGCCCCACGCCGTAGCCGACTGCGAACAGGAACATCAGAAACACAAGGGCCTTGAGAGGCGGTGAAACCGTGATCCCCAGTTGTCCCACCAGGACGCCGGCCAGCAACGTGGCGGTGACGGCTCCGAGGCCGATGCCCTTGAAGGTGAATTTGCCGAAGTAGTAGCCAAGCGCCAGCACCAGGAATATCGCGATCTCTGGGTAGTGTCGGAGGGTTGTAGCAAACCATGTCAACATTGTTCTTCTCCGCTTCTTGGTTTCGTGGAAACCTGCATTCTGGTTGGAATACGTCGTAACGGCAGCGTTCTTTCCAGCGTGTCCTTTTCAATTTCGGGAGTCAGCCGGAGATGCTTACTTCTTCGTTTCCCCCATTTTGATGAAGCTGTACTTCGCGCTGAACATGAAGCGGGTATCGTCGGCGCTGGCCCTGTTCTCGTGCACGAGCCAGCCATAGAGAATCTCCGTGCCTACATTCAGCGAACCGATCGGATTCCAGATAATGTTGGCCGCGCCGTAATTGCTCTGGTGATACGAGGAGCCAGGTTGGAGGTCGGTGTTTTGCGTCTGCGCAAAACCATACACGGCAGACGAACGCAACTTCTTGATCCAGTAGTGTTGATACGCTCCATAGACTGCCGTCAGCGGTACCGCCTCCATGTGCGGATTGGCAGCATCTGCCGGCTGTGCATCGATGCCGAGGCCGGACGTGTCATTCACGTATCTCTCCATGCCGGCGCCATAGGCCGCCTGATACACAAAAGTGTCCGTGCCAAAGAGTTTCTGCGCGCCGGTCAGGTCGATGCCCCAGCCAAATACCGACGCGCTCCTTCCGTCGGGCAGGTAGGCGGAAACATCCCGAAACAGCCCGGAGAGCTGGACGTGACCCGTTGCATAATCATGGCGGAACTTGATCGCCCCATCCGGAGTCGGACTGTCGGGCAGCGATTTGAATTGCGGCGTGCTGAACGAAACATCCGAGGATGCCTTTTCCACGGAGAAACTCAAACTGGTTTTCTTGGCCAGGGGGATGCTGTACCGGAATTGCGGATTGCGGATCGACACCTGGCTGTTAGGCCCCTGGAAATCAAGGGTGTCCGGCCCGGAATCGGGATCCATGAAATTGGAAAAAGTTTGTCCGAGGAGGAAGTTATCCATCTGTGCATACGCGTGTCGCAAGCGGGGTGTCGTTGCGCTTGATCCAAACATGTCCATCTCGATGAAGAACCGCACGCTCGATGACTTCACCGGAATGAGGAAGTCCAGGTTGAGGCGGGTAGGACGTATCGAGACCGTGGTATTGTTCACCGACGACACTGTGGGGATCGGAAACGTAGACGGAATGAAGCTGTCCGTGTTCCCAGGGGGCTTCAAATCGTAGATAAAGTCTGTTTTGAAGTAGCCGCCAATGCGCAGCAGCGTCTGGGTTCCAGGGAGCCGGAAATAGCCGGGATAACGAGGATCCAAGGGCGCGTTATCAATGCGCGGCGCGGCTATCTGATCCTCAGAGTTAGTTTGATATGTCGCCGTGGCCTGATTGACCTGGCGTGCAGGGACGACGTGCAAAGCGGCCGCCTGGGCTGCGCCGCTTTCTTCCGCCGGAGCGGAAGTGGCCTGCACAGCAACGGTGGTCGTGGGAGCAGTCGTGGGCGTGGTCGTCACTGTGGCCGGAGAAGAACCCGTTGCGCGCGAGAGGTCCAGTATTTGTGCCTGGATACTCTGCATCTGCGATTTCATGTCATCGAGTTGCTTCTGGAGAGCCTGAACCTTCTCGACGTTCGAAGTATCGGATTGAGTCCATGCGCTTGCTGGAGCCCCAAGTATGATCGCCAGGTAAAACGCAGGGTAAGACAGCTTAAGGAAAGACATACTTAGCTCCCCGACTTGCCGCGTATGTGACTTTCTTTCGAACTTACTCGCGTCAAGTCCGTTGTAACACTGACAAAACTACCAGCCAATTGCCAAGTTAGTTGAGGAAGGATCGGTGCGATCAAGCCACCGGTCCGTGTTCTTCAAATGCGTTTCGTGTGCGCTCAATCAAATCAAAGCCTTTGGTTTCAGACACGGTATGAAACTCAACAAGCGGCGGCCCGCTGCCTAACTCCATTAGGCCAAGAAGCCGTTTGTAGTGGTCTGCGCTCAGGTGGCGCAACAAGTCTTCCGTGGTCTTCCACTGTGCCTGGTAGTAAAGAGCCTGCGACTCATTCTTCTCCTGTAGAATCCGGCAACTAATACAGCCCGTCTCCGCTGTAGTAGGACCGGACCATGCAGCAAGCGCCCTCTTCAGTTGTTCGTATGCTCTTGGATCCACCGCAATGCGAACGATCTCGATAATCATCTTGACCCGCCTATATGAACCAGATCGCCGGACTTTTGATATGACTTCAAGACATACGAGGTCCGTATCACACCCGAGATGGGTGCACGAATACTTCCAAAACTGTGTGCGACTGGAACGTGGAGCTAAGGATTGAGTTGCCAGCGTGTTGCAGCTTCTGGCGAGATGAGGGGACTTTCAGTATGTTGGCCCGACCATCCGACATTTCGGGCAGGCTCCGAAATATCGGAGCCTATTTCTGACGGGAAATGCCGAGCTTTTGCATCCGCGATTCGAGCGTTGTTGGCTTTAAACCTAGAATTCGTGCAGCACCACCGTCGCCACGAACGCGCCAACTGGCTAACTCCATGACGTGTAAAATGTGGTTTCGCTCTACGTCTTCGAACTTCTCAGAGTGGGGAACTTGCCCAGCGGATTCTTCCATTGGCAATTCCCCTCGGAACACGGTGTCCGTGCTCGTGATCAGGAAGCGTTCAATCACGTTTCGAAGCTCGCGGATATTTCCAGGCCAATAATAGGCCTTAAGAGCCTCCATCGTTGAACCATGAATGGTTTCGATGGAGCGTCCCATTCGTTGGCTAAGATCATTCACAAAATGCCAGACCAGCGACGGAATATCTTCCCGCCGCTCGCGAAGTGGCGGAATCGTAATAGGGAAGACGTTGAGGCGATAGAAGAGGTCCTCGCGGAACTTGCCTAGCCGCACCTCTTGCTGCAGGTTCTTACTGGTAGCCGCGATCAATCGCACATCCACCTTGATGGTCCTGGGGCTGCCCAGCCTCTCGAATTCGCCTTCTTGGAGAACCCTCAGGAGTTTTGCTTGCAGCTCCATGGGCAACTCTCCAATCTCATCGAGGAGAATCGTTGAGCCATTGGCCAGTTCAAAGCGGCCCATCTCGCGGGTCAGTGCGCCGGTAAATGCGCCCTTTTCCCGCCCAAACAGCTCACTCTCGACCAGGCTGGCGGGTAACGCCGCGCAGTTCACTTTCACCATGAGACGGGCACGGCGGCGACTGTGTGCGTGGATGGTACGTGCGATCAGCTCTTTGCCCGTCCCGGTTTCACCCAGCAAGAGAACCGCGGAATCGGTCGGCGCCACCTGTTCGACCTTCTTGAGTACGCGTCGAATGCCTTCGCCGTCGCCGATCACCTCGTCGTGGCGATGTTGCAGCTTTACTTCCTCCCGGAGGTAAGTATTCTCTCTCTCGACCCGTTGTTTCAACTCTTCGATCTGTCTATAGGCTTGAAGCAGACTCTTATCGGACTGCGCGCGGGACAATGCGTTGGCGAAAACCTGCGCTACAATACCCAGCCACCTTACGAGGGATGCAGGCCATTCGCGCTCGACTCGACACGATGTGAAACCCAATCCGCCCAACATCTTCCCCGCCGCAGAGAGAGGAAATAGCACAGTCGATTTGATTCCATTTTGGCGGAGAGCCTCCTTGTCATTTGCGGCTTCCTCCGGCAAATCGTCGAGCCGCGCAAGACACACCACTTGCCCCCCCAGCAACTTTCGCGCTAACCATGGGATGTCCCTCGGCGACAAAGGCCGGCTGTCATCAGATCCGTCCGCCACCCACCTATGCGTGACGATGATGTCGTCGCCTTCGACACTTTGGACCAGTGAACTGCGGTCCAAGCCGAGCGTTTCACAAATCCGCTTCTGAGCTTCTAAGATGTGGGCGTCCAACTGGCTGGCGGGGACGTTAATAAATGTGGCAAGCAGTTCACCCAGCATTACTTCAAACTTCAACTGTTCGGTGCTCTGCAGCACTTCACCGCTCGCGGGAATTGCTTTACACGATTCGAGTTCCGTCGCGGGATTTTGGGGACGCTCAGACACAGGTGAGGCCTCAGGGACGGGGTGCCCGTATGGCTGGAACTGCGCATTAAAGGCCATCACTCTCTCCTTTCGTTCTTCAGCGCCGTTCAAAGTGCTAGGGGGGATGGGAGTGCAGATAAAACCTACGATTGACCCGTTACTTCATATGCCGGCACAGCTTCAATCCATGTGGGTTTGGTAGCCCAGGACTTCAAGCGATCCTATCCGGCAGGCCGATACCCTGATGTGATATAAATCACAATACTTCAGCCCCTGCGCCAAGCAAGCTTCAGGTCAGTCCTCCGAAGCAATGGCCACGGCCCGACAGTTGCAGGTAACCGATGACGGTCTGACTATATTCGGTAAACTCGTCGATGGCCAATATGCTGACGTCCGGCCACCTCAATGGACTTATGCGCTTTCGGGAGCCGAGTATCTAGCAGAACTGTCAGTGGCGGCGCCTGGTGCGAGTTGGTATTTCTATCTGCGCGGGGCATGCCGAAGGCACGTCGGAAGGACACGTGTCCTTCGAGCCGGTGTCCGCAGACGAATGGTTCCACGTCCCGTCCAGCATGGCGGAATGGGAGGAACAGCGCCTGCAGCAACCGGCCGCGGACGGGTGAGGCAATACGTCAGGTAAGGTTGTGGGCGGATTCTTGGAGCAGGTTCCAGCATATGAAAGACACTTCGTTCACCCCGATGCAGATATTTCGAGCTATCGCAATCACTGTGGTGGTCCTGTGGGGCGTTAGAGAGTTTTCCCTGGTTTTGAAGCCTGTCGTGCTTGGTCTGATTCTCGCATATGCCGTTTCACCGTTTCCCAAATGGCTGATCCATCGGTTCCGTATGCCCAGGCACAGAGCGATTGCCATCGTAGCTGTCGTTCTTACCATGGGAGGTCTGCTCTCAGTCTTCGGAGTAGAGGTGGGCGTTGCCCGATTGATGGCCAAAGCGCCAGTCTATGAGCAACGGTTCGCAAGCCTATCTGAGCAGGTGATCGGGCTGATGAATGCACACGGCATTGACACGACGGGGTTCTCGTCGAGGAGGATGCTCACTGCTGAGCGACTCAGCGACGCTGCCGAATCGGTGGTTCCCGTGGCTGGCGCGATTCTCATCCAGGCCATGCTCGTGCTTCTCATGACGTTTCTCTTCGTTTCGGAGATGTTGCCGGTGAGAGGAGTACAACCCGGCATGTTGGCGGAATTTCTTGGACGCCATGGAACGCACTCGAAGAGATATGTGATTCTCACGTCAGTAACGGGGGTTATCAACGCCGTTCTGAATCTCGTTTTCTTGCTGGCCATGGGAGTTGACGGCGCCTTCTTCTGGTGTTTTGTGTATTTCTTTCTGGACTTTATACCCACGCTGGGATTCATGGTCGCGCTGATACCGCCGACTGTCCTCACACTCTTGATGTACGGGTGGGGAAAGGCGGCCGTTGTGGGCTGCGGCCTGATCCTGACAAACCTCATTGTCGACAACGTCATCACGCCTGTTATTGCAAAGAAGACGATGGACATTTCGTTTCTGGAAATCACGCTATCGCTCCTGCTCTGGGGCTTTTTGCTTGGTGTACCAGGGGCAATTGTCGCGATTCCTCTCACCCTCGCGATCAAAGAACTCCTTGGTGAGACTTTGAAGAGCGCGGAAACTGTGAACGAACCATCTGGATGACTCCGCGTATGGTCATTCGAAGACATTTTCGATCAGGGGAATTGCGATCGTGAGCGTCTAAGAACTTGTTGAAATAGGTACCTGTGGCGTCGCGGTGAAGAAGCAGATCGTCTAACAGACATGCGTGGAGACGAGCGTACACAGGACGGGATCGGGGACCTGACTTCGGTTCCCGGGGGACCGTCGGCGGGGACCCGCAACTCGGGCTTCACTCGGGGTCCTCTGAATCGGGTACCACCAAATGACGCTGTGATTGACGCGGCCGCAGAACGATGGGGTAAACGGCAGTGCCGCTACACCCGGTGCTCGCTGGCAATATGGACGCCTGGCGTAAGGCCACACGCTACGGTGGCCAAGGCCGAGCGGATGGTGGCCTATGGGAAGTGTCAGGTGAGCCAAATCACCCGGAACCGGCCCAGCTTCCAAACTTCTGCATAGCCGGTTATCCGACAGGCGTCTCCTCCACTTCAGCGCGGAGCCTTCCCAAAGGGAATTTGTCAGCTCTCTTCTTCTAGCATAGAGTGAATTGGGCGATTGTTCTGAAAGTGAGAATTCGATGAAGCACATCCTGCCTTCGGGGTTCGTCTTGCTATTGCTTTCCGCCGGAACTCTAAGCGTGGGTGCTCAAGAAGTGACTGTGAACTTTGATAAGCACAGCGACTTCACTGCATACAAGACTTTTGCATGGACGATTGGAACGCCGGCCAAAACCCCCGAGATCGGCCAGTGGATCACTGACGGAATCGATAGTCGGCTAATTGCGAAGGGCCTGCGGAAGGTCGAAGCCAATGCCAATCCGGATCTTATTGTTCTCTACCACGCGGCAGGCAGCACCAATACAAAGATAAACACCAATAACCCGGGAGGGTACAACTGGGGCCGCTGGTGGGATGGAAGGCCTGATGAACCCACGGCACCTAACCCCGACTTTGATGCGGTCGAGCTCACGGTGGACATTGGCGACGCCAAGACCAAGAAGTTGCTTTGGATGGCGAATGGGATTGCATATCGCGAGAACAAACAAAGCAAGACGGAGTCGGATCTTCGTAATGTTCTAGACAAAATGTTCAAGAAGTTTCCGCCCAGTGTCAAATAGAGCCGTTATACCGTTCGGTCGATGTGTCCGGCCAGCGATTGAAGCCATGCGCGTGCACAGGTTGTGAAAGACTCTCAGTCCTGATCAGGACCCTCTGTGATGCCTGTCACGTCCAGTAATCAACCGCTGCACTGACAATTTTGCCAGTTTTACCGCGCCTTCGAACGGAAGTAGTCTTACTTAATCCTGCGATTTCGCCATAGGCAGCCAGGTTATTCAAAGCTGGCCTGTGCCCGAGGCGATCCCACTGCGCAGGACTGCTGCTGCAGACTGCGAGTCGCCATGAACCTCAAGGAAGTCCTCTCCGAAAAGGGCCTTCTCAATACAGACCGCATTTCAAAACTGCTGCTGGCCTCTCTGGTACTTTTCTTCATTCTGGCGCCGTTTTTGGAGGATCATGAGGTTGGCCAGATCGTTCTTATCCTGAACTTGTACTTTACCCTGGTCACGGCAACGATGGAACTTGCGGGACGACGGGTAGTGCTGTGGAGTGCCATCCCTATCGCTCTATGCTCGATGATCCTTCTTCTGGTGAGTCACTTTCACCGGACACCGTCTTTACTGCTGGCAAACAGTATCGTCCTGGCCGTTTTTCTTTTCCTCGTTTCGGTGAGCTTGTACAACTATCTAGGCCATGACAGTGCTTTCACCAAGGGACGCCTCTCTGTCTCTGTCAGTCTCTATTTCATGCTGGGCGTCAGCTGGTTTGCGATCTACAACGTAATCAATATCCTTCAGCCGGGGTCATTCACGGAAGGAGGCGTGCCGCTGCCCTCGGACGCACGCTGGAGTACGATTCTTTACTTCAGCCTCACAACGCTGACGACGTTAGGATACGGCGACGTTGTAGCAGTGAAACCAGCGGCACGCATGATCGCGACACTCGAAGCCGCGACAGGGGTGTTGTACGTCGCGATCACGGTGGCCCGTCTCGTAGCATCCAGACAAACGGAGAAGACGCAGTAGGTTACTTGAAAGATCGAAGGGGAGGCTATATACGTGGTCAACGAGGATTTGCCTGAAAGCTCCATGACGCGTTCCAAGCACGTCCTTGAGCCCATGGACAGGATTTCAGAGGTCTGGTTCGGACTGATCATCGTACTGACATTCACCTGTTCGCTCAGCGTGAAGAACGCCGGCCGCGAGGATGTCATGGGAATGATCCTCGCCGCGTTTGGCTGCAATGCTGCCTGGGGAATCCTCGACGGCTTCATGTACCTCCAGGCGGCCTTTACTCGGCGCGCCCGAAACGTCGCTTCTCTGCGGGCACTGCGTCACACTTCCGACCGTGAAAGTGCGCACCAGCTGATTGTCCATGCGATGCCGCCGTTGATTGCCGGGGTTATGTCTGATGCGGAACTTGAGTCGATACGAAACAAGTTGAACAGGCTGCCTGAAATTCAGGCGCGGCCGAGCCTTACCCCGCATGAGTGGCTTGAAGGTCTGGGCGTGTTTCTGACCGTATTTCTCTCCACATTTCCGGTGGCTGCCCCGTTTTTATTCATTACCAACACCAGACTTGCGTTGCGAGTCTCGAATGGAATCGCATTGCTGATGCTGTTTCTAACCGGCTATGCATTTGGCCGGTACGCGCACTATCGCCCATGGAGAATGGGCCTCTGGATGGTGCTTATTGGCGTTGTGCTTGTAGCAATCACACTTTATCTGGGCGGATGAAAACAGATCTGAAATTCATATTGCTGTTCCTGCTGGTGGTCGCTCCTTCGATGCGCTCCGGCGCACAGGATGCCCCTGCTCCTGGCCCCGAAGCTACTTCCCAGAAGAAATGGGACTTTTCTCTCAACATAGCCGGATACTTGGTGCCGAACGATCGCTCCTATGCGTCGCCCACATTCTCAGCCAACCGCGAACACCTGCATCTGGAAGCGCGGTATAACTACGAAGATCAGGAAACCGGATCGTTGTGGATGGGCTACAACCTGAGCGTGGGAAAGAAGCTCGTGCTGGAGGCGACCCCGATGGTAGGCGCAGTCTTCGGAAACACAGCAGGGGTGGCACCGGGTTATGAACTATCTCTCACCTATAAGAAACTCGCGCTGACGAGCGACGGCGAATACGTATTCGACACCAAAAACAGTGATAACAGCTTTCTGTACAGCTGGGACGAGCTGGTGTTCTCACCGACGGACTGGTTGCACGCTGGCTTGGTGGCTCAACGAACGAGGGCCTATCACACCAGCCTCGATGTGCAGCGCGGATTCTCAATGGGGATAGCGCGTAAAAAGTTGGACTTCACCGTCTACACCTTCAACGCAGGCTGGACTGATCCCACGATCGTGCTTAACCTCGGCCTCACTTTCTGATGAGTGTTTGCGCAGAATTACACTCATCGTGACTGCCGATACCTTGCGGTGCTTCAATGCAGTACCATTCACGTCAAGCTCAACGGAACCAACATCTCTCTCGCTGTCATCTTTGACAGTCCAATTGCAAAAAGTCTATGCTTGCTTCCTTCTCCAAAGGCATGGGCGCGAGATGTGCCCAAAAGCATGTCGTGCCGCGAGCGGTCACTCGGATCCAGGGCCATGGCCGGAGCTCCGAGCGTGACACTCAAGAAAGGGGCAGGATGTCTGTAACTGTGCTGCCGAATTGGCTGACGTCGTACCGGAAGGATTGGCTTCGGCCAGATGTACTGGCCGGGGTGACAACCGCCGCGGTCATCATCCCCAAGGCCATGGCCTACGCAACCGTCGCCGGACTTCCGGTGCAGGTGGGTCTCTACACGGCATTTCTGCCGATGGTGATCTATGCGGTGCTGGGCACCTCGCGGGTTCTCAGCGTAAGCACGACCGCAACCATCGCAATTCTGGCCGCCGCGGAGCTAGGCGAAGTTGTGCCCCGAGCAGATCCCGCGACATTGCTCGCCGCCTCCGCCACTTTGACACTCATGGTCGGAGCAATGCTTGTCCTTGCTTCCATCCTGCGGTTGGGCTTTGTGGCCAATTTCATCTCTGAGCCTGTGCTCGTCGGATTCAAGGCCGGCGTCGGACTCGTGGTCGTTCTGGATCAGCTACCGAAGATACTTGGGTTTCACATTGAGAAGACCAGCTTCTTGCGGACCCAGATCTCGCTGGTCCGACATCTTCCCGACACCTCCCTGATCACTCTCGCCGTTGGAATCTCGATGATTGCGATCCTGGTTGGTCTTGAGCACTTCGCGCCCAAGCTCCCTGCTCCCCTCTTCGCGGTCGGGTTGGGCATCACGGGCGCCTACCTGTTGAACCTGCACGCGCACGGAGTGGCCCTCGTCGGCCATATTCCTCAGGGGCTGCCATCCCTCACGGTTCCCGTTCTTTCGCTGGCCGGCAAACTCTGGCCTGGGGCGCTGGGAATTGCCCTGATGAGCTTCACCGAGACCATTGCGGCTGGTCGTGCATTCGTACGAAACGATGAGCCTACTCCGCAAGCCAACCGCGAACTGCTGGCCACCGGATTGGCCAATGCCGGTGGCGCATTTCTGGGTGCGATGCCCGGTGGCGGTGGAACCACCCAGACCGCAGTCAACCGCCTCGCAGGCGCACGCACGCAGATGGCGGAACTCGTCACCGCGGCGATCACCCTGATCGTGATGCTCCTGCTGGCGCCAATGATCGCTCTCATGCCGCTCGCCACCCTCGCGGCCGTGGTCATTGTCTACTCCATCGGCCTCATCAAGCCGGCGGAGTTCCGCGCGATCCTAAGCATTCGGCGCACTGAATTCATTTGGGCAGTGGTCGCCTTTGCCGGGGTCGCTCTCCTGGGAACGCTCAAAGGGATTATCGTTGGGATCATCGTTTCTCTCTTCTCCCTCGCATTCCAGGTCGCTGACCCACCCGTGTACATCCTCGGGCGCAAACGGGGCACCAATGTCTTTCGCCCCCGTTCGGAGGAGAACCCCGACGACGAGGATTTCCCGGGTTTGCTGATTCTCCGAGTCGAAGGCCGAGTCTTCTTCGCCAATGCCGGCCAGATTGTGAACAAGATGAAGCCCTTGATCGACCAAAGCAAGCCCAGGATTGTGGCGCTTGATATGAGCGGAATTCCCGATCTCGAGTACACCGCTCTGAAAACACTGACTGAGGCCGAGAAGAGAAACCGTGAGCAAGGCTTGAGACTTTGGCTTGTCGGGATGAACCCGCAAGTGCTTGCGATGGTTCAGAGATCGCAACTCGGCAAAGAACTTGGAAGAGAGGGCATGCAATTCAATCTCGAAATCGCTGTCAACAAATATCTGGCGATGCCTGAAACTGCGCTGGCAAAATAGCTCCTGGTAGCAAGGTCGCTTCGACGCTTCGACTGCGGCACTGAATTTTCTCGAGTAATTCCCGGCAAATCGCGTCGAGCCTTCCATAACCGCGTTATGGAAGGTTGCCCAACGATTTTATCCAGAATCATCCGTTCCGCTGTGCACGAATCGAAATGAACTCCTCGAAGATCTCGTTTACCCTCTGTCCTTTCGCTTCCCTCAGTGCGACGGCTCACTTTGCTTCTTCGATTTCCGCCTTAACCTTTCCGGCGCGAATCGCACGTTGGAGCACGGCGTGGTCCTTCTCGTTCTGGTCGGCGTAGACAACGGAGAACGCGGCGAGCGCCCTGTCGAACACATCGCTCTTGCCAAGGTATCCGCTGATCACCGCGGGGTCCCCGGAGCGCGCATGGGAGAGCGCGAGCGTCCAGCCGCAACACTTGGCGAAGACGTTCATCCTTGCCGCGTCGAAGGTCTCTACAGGAAGCTTGATTTTGACGTCACGGAGTTGACGGACATAGTAGTGTCGTCCCGACTTCCCCTCGGTCCAGCCAAGGAAGATGTCACTGGCCGGCTGCATGAGTCGGTGGCCGTGCACGACGCGCTGCCCGTGGTAGGGAAATATGCTCTTCCCCGCATAGGCCTCCAGGACCGAGGCGCGCGCCTCCTTGACCTGGAGAATGAGCGGATCTCCTTTATCGGCCACCAACAGGAGCAGCCAGCAAGCGGTGCCGACGCTTCCGACACCGACGACCTTCATTGCGGCATCTTTAACTTCATATCGATCCAGCAAGGTGCGGGTGTGAAGCAGCAGGGATTTCCGGTAGCGGGAAAAGATATCGCGGACGTCCGAATTGATCTCTCCTGGGCGCTCACCTTTCCAGTGGAAGATTGTGGGGGGCTGGTCTTTGATAATCAGCAAGCCACCCGCATCGTCTACGAGCTTCGGGAACAGGCCTTCAGATGTGCTGCTTTCACGCGCCTTGGAAAGTCTCTTTACCGCGCCGTGGCGGATCCCTGCATCTTTGACCCCCGAGATCAGCATCTCGGCTCCAACTTCGAAGTACCACAGGTCCAGCACTTTCATTTCTGCGAACTCGGCCATGTGCTCGCGGTAAGACCGGACACAGGTCAGGACAGCATCCCTGGCGACGGATTCGCTGAGGCCGTTGTCGCGGCAGGCGATCACGAAGCTCGCCGCAAGACGCTTGAGGTCCCATTCCCAGGGCGCAGGGAGGGTTTCGTCGAGATCGTTGATGGCGAAGATGACTCGCCTCTCTGGGGTGGCGAGACCCCGGAAGTTACCCAGGTGACAGTCTCCGCCGCATTGCACGCGGACGCCGGTAGACGGAGAGCCCGCCAGATCGTCTGCCATGGCAAGCGCCGAACCGCGGTAGAAAGTGAAGGGAGACTGAACCATGCGCCCGTGGCGAAGGGGCAGGAGATCGGGGAGTCGCCCCTCATCGGCCTTCAGCACCAGGCGGACCGGGTCAGGCCGGTTGTGCGGCGCCTTCCATGCGGCGTGCGCATCGCGCGGACACTTGTCCCGCAATGACTTGCCCATCGCCAACCGCTCAGCTCGCGACGGGTGGTCCATCTGAGCCGGGTTCGCGTTTTCGATGCTTTTCTGGGACTTCGGTGATTCGAGCTTGGCTGTGCGCGCCATTGTGATTTCCCTTCCTCGCTGCCACAGTCTGAAACCTTACCATGAAGCAAGAATTAATTGCCTCAACACAGTGACGACAGTCACTCGATGATCGCACGGTTGGGTATAAGCTCGATCGCGATAGAACCTGCGTGGAAATTCCACCACCCTAACCACTCTAATGACAATCACAGAATAAGTAGAGTTGGTATCTGCATTGAGATTGCCAACCAGAGAAAATGGAGCAGGAATAATCCTGCTCCATGGTAAAAGTAACAATAAGTTCCTAGCTGCATCCGCTCGTCGATCCGCAACTCATGCAGCGATAACAGCTGCCGTTGCGGACCATGATGGCGCCGCATACGCCGCAACTGGGCGCGTCACCCATGTCGTACAGATCGCGCATGGCGTCGGAAGCATGGTAGAGGCCCCGATCCTGAAGGCCGGGCCCGTGCGTGGGCCGGGCCGCCCCAATTCCCTGAGCTTCAATCTCCGGCGCGATGCCGCCCGCCGGTGCGGAGTTCGAACCCATGCCGGAGCTTCCCAGTCCCAGGCTGCCCTGCCCGCTCGCCCCCGTCTGGCCGCTCATCTGGTTCAGTTGGCGCGCCACTTCTTCCGCCAGCCGCGACAACTGTCCCTGCGAAATGCCGCCCTCGTCTTCCGGCTCTGTTTCCGGCAAGAGGGTCGGGCTTACCGGCAGCGGCGTAGCCTGCGGAGCCAATCCTGCAAACAGCGTCAACTGCTCGCCCGACAAGAAGCGCAGATTCAGCCAGCGGAAGATGTAGTCCATCAGGCTCTTGGCATAGCCGATCTTCTCGTTGCCCGTCCACCCCGAGGGCTCAAAGCGGGTATGCGCGAACTTCTCGCAGACCACGCGCAGCGGCACCCCGTGCTGCAGAGCCAGCGAGATGGCGGTCGCGAAGGAGTCCATCATGCCGGAGACGGTCGATCCTTCCTTCGCCATCTTGATGAAGATCTCGCCGGGCTGCCCGGTCGGGTAGAGGCCCACCGTGATGTAGCCCTCGTGGCCCGCAATCGAAAACTTGTGCGTAACCGAAGCCCGCTCTTCCGGCAACCGGTGGCGCACCGCACGCGGAGGAGCATTCAAATCCTGCGCCGCCGCCTTGGCCGCCGTTTCAAACGCTGCCGATGCATTGATCACCGGAACCGATGCGGCCTTGGCGATTTCGTCCATCGTTTTCTGGAATGCAGCGGCAGCGGCAACTACCTGCTTCGCCGTCACCTCGAGCTTTTCGCCGATCTTGGCTTCCAGAACCTTGACATCCGCATCCGCCGGAGCGCGTCCCGCTGCCATCTGGGTAAGCACCCGGTTCCCCACAAGGTCGAGCGCCGATGGCTCCTTCTTGGCATCCATGCTGGTGTTCAACGGCTGCGTGCCCTTGGAACCGTCACGATAGATGGCCACGGCCTTGATCCCCTGCCGCCAGCTCTCGGCATACGCTTCGGCGACTTCCTCTACGCTCGCTTCGTGGGGCAGGTTAACTGTCTTTGAGATCGCGCCGGAGAGGAACGGCTGCGCCGCGGCCATCATCTTGATATGGCCCATGTACTGAATCGAGCGCGTCCCCTTGGCCGGCTTGAAGCTGCAATCGAACACGGCCAGATGCTCGGGCTTGATGCCCGGCGCTCCCTCGATGGTACCCGTGGCGTCGATGTAGCTCACGATCGCGTTGACCGCCTCGTTGTTGTAGCCCAGCTTGAACAGCGCCGCAGGCACCGTGTTGTTGACGATCTTGATCATGCCGCCGCCCACCAGCTTCTTGTACTTCACCAGCGCCAGGTCAGGCTCGATGCCGGTCGTGTCGCAATCCATCATGAAGCCGATGGTTCCCGTCGGCGCCAGCACCGTGGTCTGCGAGTTGCGGTACCCATGCCGCTCGCCATAAAGCAGCGCCATGTCCCAGCACTCGCGGCTGGCGTCGATCAGCGCATCGAGTTGCGGCACGGCGAATGGTTCGCCGCTCACCCGCGACTTGCCAATCTTGTTTACTTCGGCCCGATGCATGCGGATCACGTCCAGAAACGGCTCGCGGTTGACGTAGAAGCCGGGGCAGGCGCCTCCGGTGTGTTCCACGCCCGCTGTTAGCGGAGTAGCCGAAGCCAGCGTCGGGCACGCGCCCGCTAGGACGGCCGACTGCAGATACGCCTGCCCGCACATGATGGCCGTGAGCGACGCCGCCAGGTCCCTGCCCGCCGCTGAATCATACGGCAGTCCGAACGCCATCAACAGCGCGCCCAGGTTCGCGTACCCCAACCCCAGGGGCCGATAGTCGTGCGAGTTCTTTGAGATCGCTTCTGTCGGGTATCCTGAATTGTCGACCAGGATCTCCATGGCCGTGATCACGATCGACACTGCGTACCGATAGGCGGCGATGTCGAACGTCCCCGCCGGGGTGACAAACTTGAGCAGGTTAAAGCTGGCCAGGTTGCACGCCGAGTTGTCCAGGAACATGTACTCACTGCATGGATTGGACGCGTTGATGCGCGCCGTGTTCTTGCGAGGTGTGCCAGCGGTTGATCGTGGTATCGAACTGCATGCCGGGATCGCCGCACAGCCACGTCGATTCGGCGATCTTGTGCATGATGTCCCGCGCCTTGTAGGTCTTGATGGGTTTGTGATCCTTCACCGTACGCGTGGTGAACTCGCCATCGTTCTCGTAGGCCCGCATGAACTCATCGCTCACCCGCACCGAGTTATTGGCGTTTTGAAAGAAGATGGACGAGTAGGCTTCCGAATCCGGACCGCTTCCGTCATATCCTGCGCGGATGAGCGCAAATGCCTTCGCTTCTTCCTTGGCTTTGCACTCGATGAAGTCCACGATGTCGGGGTGTTCGACATTCAGGATCACCATCTTCGCGGCACGCCGCGTCTTGCCTCCCGACTTGATCACGCCGGCGAAGGCATCGAATCCGCGCATGAAACTCAGCGGCCCTGAGGCCTGGCCGCCGCCCGATAGCAGTTCCATCGATCCGCGGATCGACGACAGGTTGGTTCCCGTGCCGGAACCCCACTTGAACAGCATGCCTTCCGTCTTGGCCAGGGTCAGGATCGAATCCAGCGAGTCGTCTACCGCGTTGATGAAGCACGCCGAGCACTGCGGATTCCTGTAACCTGTCGCCGAGAACTTCACGCCACCGCTGGCCGGATCCCAGTGCCAGTTCTGCCCGTCGGAGTTTGGCTCCAGCCGGTCGCAGCCCACGTTGAACCACACCGGCGAGTTGAACGCCACCTTCTGCGTCAGCAGCATATGGGCCAGTTCGTCGTGGAACGTGGCCGCATCCTCGGCGGTGGCAAAGTAGCCGCCTGCCACACCCCAGTCGCGCACCGTCTCCGCCACGCGCTGCACCAGCTGCCGTACGCCTGTCTCCCGCTCCGGGGTATTCATCTGCCCGTGCAGATACTTCGACGCTACGATGTTCGTGGCCGTCATCGACCAGTCGATCGGCACCTCCACATCCTTCTGCTCGAAGATCGAATTCCCTTTGCTGTCGGTGATGGACGCGGTCCGGCGCTCCCACTGCACTTCATCGTAGGGGGACACGTCTTCGGTCGAGAAACGGCGCGAAAAGGTCAGCCCTTTTTGAAGAGAAGAGGAAGAAATCTGCGCTGCAGAAGTATGTACGTGAGCCTCATTCATGGGAATCTCCTAAGCCGGCAAAATTGGATACGATGCATTCTCGATCCGGCTCGCAGCCGCATCGGCAAATCGGGACCTGGGGTGTTCGCTCAACGGACGGGAATAGGGTGATTTCTACCGCGAATTCTCTTCTGTTGTCGGGCTGGTGGCGGCGGATTTCGCGCCGAACATCTTTAAGGTCCTGTTACAGCCGCAGATGGAAAAATACCGCTGTCTATGGTGCAAGTCAAGTTCAAACCACAATATCTTGTATTTTCGATGCATCCGTAGGTAACCCGCCTCAAAACATTGGGCTTTTCCTGTGGAAAGCTCGGCAGCCCGCGTTTGGCGTGGGTCTCCGCGTTCGGGAATGCCGGTTGCCGCCTCTCCGGACCCTCCGGCCACCACCCCAAAATCGGCGAATATTTCACCCTCCAAGCCTAGTCCCCGGCGACACCGCCAACAAGCCACAAAACCAGTGCATTTCGAGGTTCCCCTGTGCATGTTGTGGGTAACGGGGGCCAAATCTCCAGGCCGGGCAATGCTGAGGAAACGCCCCCGTCCGCATGACCTAAATCAACGATGGCGACCGGGGCTTTCTGATATCTTGCTCTTTGATTCGGAGGAACGTGGGATGAGCAGCCGCGCAAAGCTGATGGCCGTACCGGTCTTAATGATAGTGATTACAACCATTTGCTCCGGCCAGGGCCCAGCCCAGAGTCAAGCCAGGTCCGCCGGGATCGACCCCGCCCTGCTGGCCAAGGCGAACGCCGGGAATGTCGAGGCAGAATTTCTAGTCGGCACGAAATACGAGCTGGGCGCGCAGGTTCCCAAGGACCCCGCTCAGGCCGCAGCGTGGTACCGCAAGGCCGCGGACAAGGGGTACCCGCAGGCGGAGCACAGTCTCGGAATCCTGTACGAGTTCGGAACCGGCGTCGCCGCGGACCCAGCCACCGCCGCGCAATGGTATCGCAAGGCAGCTGAACAGGGATTCGCGCCTGCTCAATTCTCGCTGGGACTCCTCTACGTTCATGGCAAAGGGGTTCCGCAGGACTTCGCCCAGGCCCTTGGATGGTATCAAAAGGCGGCGCAGCAGAAGAATTCCGATGCCCTGCTGAACCTCGCCTTCCTCTACCACAACGGCCAGGGGGTTCCCAAGGACGAGGCGCGATCGTTCGATCTGCTGCGCCAGGCCGCGGAGGCTGGCTCGGCCGATGCGCAGTTCCAGCTTGGCATGGACTACTACCAGGGCGAGCAGGGACTGCAGCCCGATAATGATCTGGCCAGAAAATGGCTCCACAGATCCGCGCAACAGGGCGATGTGGCTGCGATGTTCAACTACGCCATGTTGCTCAAAGCTCAGCCGGCGCTGGTCTACTTCTGGTTGAGCATTGCCGAGCCCCACCTCACCGGCGACACAAAGCAGAAAACAACCACCCTCCGCAATGAGGCGGCCAACAGGCTGCCTCCCTCAGAGAAGGCGGAAATCGATCAACGCGTGAAAGCCTGGCGGCCTGTCGAGGAATAGCCATAGAGCCGCGGGGTTCGCCGCATCCGCCGTTCGCACCCGAAGTGCCTGATAAGCTGGCCCTGTGACTTCCGCCGCAGCAATGTCTCTCCACTGGAAGCCGGTCCTGCCGCCCCGGCCAGTAACCCTCCACGGCCGTTCCGTGACCTTGGAACCGCTCGACGCGGACCGGCATTCCGCCGCCATCTGGAATGCGGTGCGCGGCCATGACGAGGTGTGGACCTGGCTGGCAGATGGCCCTTACGCCAGCGAATCGGCCCTGCGCGCCGCCCTTGCCGAAAAGCAAGCATCGCAAAATGCGGTTTTCCTGGCCATCCTGCCCACTCCTGACAGCCGCGATCCGAATAGTCCCTACGTCCCTAGTCCCTATGTCCCTAGTCCCTATGTCCCTGGTCCCTACATCCCTAGTCCCCATCCCGCCGCCGGCTACGCCAGTTATATGCGCATCGAGCCAGCCCACGGAGTGGTCGAAGTGGGCAACATCCTGCTTTCCCCCAGCCTCCAGCGCACCACGGCTGCCACCGAAGCCATGTACCTGATGGCGCGCCATGTCTTCGACGACCTGGGCTACCGCCGCTACGAATGGAAGTGCAACGCCGAAAACGAGCCCAGCCGTCGCGCCGCCCTCCGCCTCGGCTTTTCGTTCGAAGGCATCTTCCGCCAGCACATGGTAATCAAGGACCGCAACCGCGACACCGCATGGTTCGCCATGCTCGATCGGGAGTGGCCTGCCCGCATACGCGCCTTTGAAGCCTGGCTGGACCAATCGAACTTCGACGCTAAGGGATTTCAGCGAACCAAACTCACAGCGAGCTCGGATGCAGTTCGTTGACGAATTGGGATCGATCCGACGAATCTGATCGGGACTCTCGGCCTGGAGTCCGCTCAGCCTATAAATTAGGTGGCAGAAAGCAGCAGTTTGTCGAACTTGTTAATGACCCTTATCAGCATCAGCCAGGCACTCGCCATCGGAAGCGGAAGAGCGTAGATCGGGTAATTGAAAATCCAGTATCGCGAATATTTGCCGAAACAGTTTCGAAGAATCTGATGGGGATCCTCGGAAATGCTCGAAGCCAGGGATTTTCGGCTCAACAGAATCCACACCGGCAAGAATTTCTGGATGGTTCCGTTGATGATTGACCTTTGAACAGATTCGTCCTCGATCCATTCGCCCGTGATCTTTGCCAGGTTGGTTCCGAACACTTTATATAGGCCATACCCCACGCTTCGGTTCGCCGTCGCCGTAACGATTGGATCCCGAATAAGGAGGCTCCTGTGGTGACAATTCAGTGCGGTGAAGAAAAGTCCGAGTTGAGCAAGGTTGGTGTCGAAAAGAGATTCGAAAGGTGGGTGCGACGCAGATGAGATGCTTTCTTTGTTGATAATTACGCCAGAAATAAACGTAAAGAGCACGTGAACCCGGCGCGCCAGGTCGTTGGCGCTCGTGAACTCCACATCCCGGGAATGTGTAAACCTCTTAGGGTGAAAGGTTTCATCTTTTGAGAAGTAGGAGGTTACACAGATAAGTTGGTAAGTCTGGTAGGAAATCGCCTCCAGCACGCGGTGAACAGTACCGGGTGCCATAATGTCATCATCGCCGAAAATCCAAACATACTTCCCATTTGCGCGGTTGAAGCACTGCAGAATGTTCCGGTCGGGGCCGATGTTTTCCGCATTGCGGATGTAGCGTATGGCTGCGCCGCCGGCCCGATATGCCTCAACGAGTGCCCCGGTACCGTCGGTGGAGGCGTTGTCTGAGACTAACAACTCCACCCGTGGTTCGCCCTCAATCTCCTCACGGAGAACCGCTAAAAGACGTTCAAGACAGCGCGCACGGTTGTACGTTGGTATTGCGATCGTAAGCAATGGGGAATTACCAGACATCCGACATTCTCCGGTATTTTAAGAAAAAGTATATGCGCCTGGCGGAAGTCCCGCAAAGAGTCGAATGATGACTGCAAAACTGGAATCGAAACTAACGCTTGATCCGGCTTTTATCGGGAGCTCTTCTTAACAATCTGATTCCGCACGCAGGATAATGGCCTGCGGCAAATTCATCGTACGCTCGTGGCCAGAAGCGTCTCGCCGAGAAGTGCCCGGTAGGCGCTAATTTGGAGCAAGCTCTCCTGACGCATGTCTGAGCCTTTAAGCCAGGCATTGAACCAGGCTACCGTCCATTCAAGCGCGACCTCGATATTCAATTTCGGCTGCCAATGCAGTTCGGAACGAGCCTTACTGGAGTCCAGTCTTAAACAATGATCCTCGTGAACGCCTGCAACGCCGTCGTTCGTCCACGTCGCCTGATCACCCCACAAACTGGCGAGCTTGTTTGCAATTTGCCGGACTCTCCAGGCATCATCGTCGCCCGGACCAAAGTTAAACGCGGAAGCGAATTGCTCCCTCCCGGCTAGGAGTTGCTCTGCAAGCATCCGGTAGCCATTCAGAGGCTCGAGGACATGCTGCCAGGGGCGAATGGAATCGGGGTTGCGAATGAGCACCGGTCGTCTCGCCCGGAATCCCTGGATGAGGTCGGGCACGAGCCGATCCTGCGACCAATCTCCCCCACCGATGACATTTCCGGCCCGCGCGGTAGCCACCGCGACGCGGTGCTCCTGGAGCCGGCTGACAGGAAAAAAGGAGTCGCGGTAGGCCGCGGTCAAAATCTCGGCGCAAGCCTTGCTGGAAGCATATGGATCAAATCCGCCGAGACGGTCCGATTCCCGATAGGGCCAGACCCAATCGCGATTCTGATAACACTTGTCGGTCGTGACAACAACTGCCGCGCGAACGCTGGGAGTCTTTCTGATGCACTCGAGCACGTGGGCCGTACCCATCACATTCGTGGCATATGTACCGAGAGGATCAACGTAAGAGTGTCGCACCAGCGGCTGTGCGGCCAGATGGAAGACCACTTCGGGAGCGAACTCGGTAAAGGCCGCTTCGAGATTTGCGTAGCTCCTTACATCTCCGCGGATGTCTTCGACCAATTCCCCCACCGATGCCGCGGTGAAGAAGTTGTTCTCCGTTAAGGGATCAAGCGAAAAGCCCCGGATTCGGGCTCCCAGGCTGGCCAGCCAGAGGGATAACCAGCCACCCTTGAACCCCGTGTGTCCGGTAAGAAAGACTCGGCGTCCGCGCCAGGGATTTACCAAGTCTTCCATGGCGCTCCCCCACTGGACCATAATTCCTCGAGCCTCTGCTTATCCCGTAATGTGTCCATCGGCTGCCAAAAACCGCGATGGAAAAACGCTCGAACCTGGCCCTTGGCAGTCAGGCTCTGCATCGGCTCTCTTTCGAACATGGAACTTTCGCCGCCAATCTCTTTCAACACGTCGCGAGAAAGTACGAAGAACCCGCCATTGATCCACCCGCCTTCGCCCTTTGGCTTTTCCTGAAATGTGTAGATTGAAGTTCCATCTATCCCCAGGCCGCCGAACCGAGCCGGAGGTTGAACCGCAGTGACCGTGGCCAGTTTACCGTGACTTCGATGGAATTCAATCGAGGCCGAGATGTCGAGATCGCT
This sequence comes from uncultured Acidobacteriota bacterium, assembly GCA_963798315.1. GTDB lineage: Bacteria > Acidobacteriota > Terriglobia > Terriglobales > Acidobacteriaceae > Telmatobacter. The sequence continues at coordinate 32,926 of CAWCTA010000013.1, forward strand.
TACGCCGTCGCCATACGTCATGCAGAAGGTGTCTTCCCCTTCAAGGAAGGAAGAGACTTTCAATAATCGTCCTCCCGTGCCGGCATTGTCTCCGGTGTCGACAAGGGTCACACGCCAGGGTTCGGCAACGCTCTGGTGAATCTGCGTGCGGTTCTCGCGCATGTCAAACGTGACATCTGACATATGCATGAAGTAGTTCGCGAAGTATTCTTTGATCAAATATCCCCTGTATCCGCAGCAGATCAGAAAGTCGTTGATTCCGTGCTGGGAGTAGATCTTGAGGATGTGCCAGAGGATCGGGCGGCCGCCAATTTCAACCATCGGTTTGGGACGATTGATGGTTTCTTCGCTGAGGCGCGTTCCCATCCCTCCCGCCAGAATAACCGCTTTCATTTCTGCCCCTTACGGCTCGAACAAGGCTTCCCCTTGGGCCATGCGCCGGGGCGCCCATCTTCTCTCGTATACAGTACACTATCGTGCGCTGTTTCGATTGTGTATCTTGGTCTTTAGAACATGCGACTTGACGCGACTCAGCTTCGACAGCAAATTCTCGACTTATCCAGACAATACCAAGACCTGACACACTCTCAGCCGGAGTTCGAGCCCGGTGTTTCGCCCGTTCCTGTATCCGGCAAAGTGATCGATGGCGCGGATGTGAGCGCAGTCGTGGATTCGGCTCTGGACGCCTGGTTCACGACCGGGCGCTTTGCCCAGGATTTTGAGCGCAAGCTGGCGCGGTTTCTTGGCTTGCGCTGCGCTTCACTGGTCAATTCCGGATCGTCCGCCAATCTTCTCGCTGTCAGCGCACTTACTTCACCGAAACTCGGCTCTCGTCGCCTCACGCCGGGAGATGAAGTGATCACCGTGGCATCCGGCTTCCCGACAACGGTGAACCCAATCTTTCAAAATCAGCTAGTGCCGGTTTTCTTGGACGTCACCCTGCCAAGCTATCAGATCGACGTGGAGCAACTCGAGCGCGCAAGAAGTGAAAAGACCAAGGCCGTGATTGTCGCCCACACTCTCGGAAATGTATTTGATCTGGATGCGGTGGTGGCATTCACGAGCAAGCATGGATTATGGCTGATCGAGGACTGCTGCGATGCCCTCGGTTCGACCTGGAACGGACGTCGGGTGGGCACATTCGGAGACATCGCAACATTCAGCTTCTATCCCGCGCATCACATCACCATGGGCGAAGGAGGAGCGGTGGTGACTGACCATCCGAACCTTCGCTTGCTGATCGAGTCGTTTCGCGATTGGGGCCGTGATTGCTGGTGCAATCCGGGCAAAGACAACACCTGCGGAAAGCGCTTCGATTGGCAACTCGGCACCCTGCCCTGCGGTTACGATCACAAATACACCTATTCGCACGTGGGCTACAATCTCAAGGCTACGGACATGCAGGCCGCTCTCGGAGCGTCGCAGATTTCGAAGTTGCCCTACTTCATCGAGCGGCGCAAGGAAAACTACCGTCACTTGCTCACCGCGTTGGAGCCAGTTGAAAATTTTCTTCTGCTTCCCCGGGCGACCCCAGGTGCCGATCCTTCCTGGTTTGGCTTTCCGATTGGAATTCGAGAAGGAGCGCCGTTTACGAGAGACGAACTCATTCGTGTTCTCGAGTCAAAGAAAATCGCGACGCGTCTCCTGTTCGGAGGGAACCTTCTTCGCCAGCCGGCATACGAGGCCTGCGAGTACCGGGTGGTCGGCGATCTTCCAAATACCGAGTTCGTGATGAACAACGTTTTCTGGATCGGCGTTTTTCCAGGTTTGACCAAGCCAATGCTTGATTTTGTTTCGAGTACGATCATCGATTTCGCATCACACTCGACGCCGGTCTCGACGGAATTGTCCGCTCCATCGATGGAAAACGATGCCCTCGGATCCCGCATAGGTACAAGTTAAGTTACAAGGCCAAGGAGCCCATGCCAGCAGCTTTCGATATCTCCACTCTTTTTCGCAACGCTATAGACGAACACCTTTCCGTGATTGAGGCCCTGCGGAGTCAGCAACCGATTTTCGAAACCATTGCCGGGAAAATGGCGCGCGCAATCCTCAACGGAAACAAGGTGCTTTGGTGTGGCAACGGGGGAAGCGCTGCCGACTCGCAGCATCTGGCCGCCGAACTCATGGGGCGTTTTCGCCGCGAGAGGCGTGGATTGCCCTCGGTTGCGCTTACGACGGATACCTCGATCCTTACGGCAATTGGCAACGATTATGGATACGAAATGGTCTTCCAGCGACAGGTCGAAGCTCTTTGCTCACCCGGCGATGTTCTGGTAGGCATTTCGACCTCGGGAAACAGCAAGAACGTTTGCGCCGCGCTCGAGACCGCGAAGCGAAAAGGCGCCTTCACTGCGGCTCTCACCGGAGAAGCCGGAGGAAGCGCCGCTCAAATTGCAGAAGCAACTCTCCGAATCGCCTCCAAGGACACGGCCCGTATCCAGGAAGGTCATATCCTGTGCGGGCACATGCTTTGCGATTGGGTGGAATCGAAGATTTGCGAGCAAGACGCCGGCTAGGTCGCTTCGCGGCCGGTCAGACGCTCCTTCAAGCCAAGGAACCAGCGCTCGAAATAGCGAAAACTGAGCCAGGCAAACAGCAACGTGAAGACCAGGGCCATCAGGGCTGAAACCTCTGCGCTGTAAGCCGGCGCCACGTGCTTACCGATCCAGTTGAAGATAGAATGCGGGATATCATGCAGGACATACGCGCCGTAACTGATGCGTCCCACCCAACGCAGGGGCGGGAGGCTCAGGATGCGACAAGCAAGCGAAGGTGGTTGAATCGCCACCAGAATCAGAAGAGCCGCAAGAACATCAAGGCCGCTCAATCCAAAAGTAAAACTCCAGTCCGGATACGGGTATGGATCACGAAAAATGTGCCCGCCGGGTATGACGACAACACCCACGAGGGCCAACAGCGCGGCGATCGGAAACACGATTCGTGATACTCTGCGCATGAAATCTGCGCGTGGCCCACGCACCAGGAGCGCGATCAATCCCCCAATCAGCAATGCATCGAAGCGAAATGGAGTGGCACGATACAGCACTTCCTTGTCGAGCATCCAGGTCGGCAGGAAGTGTTGACCTGCAAGGCGCATCCCTAGACAGATCGGCAGCGATAGGGCGCAAATCCACAAGAGTTTGACTCTGTCTCGGACCACAAAGACGACGCAGGGCCAAATGAGATAAAACTGCTCCTCAACACACAGCGACCAAAAGTGCCCAAGTGCGAGCGGCACGTGCAACCCACGGAAGCTTCCTACGGGCTGGAAATCAGCCAGCCTCTGGACCGGTGAGCCATCCAGATAAGGGTGAACAAAACGAGCGAAGTTTCCAATGTATGCAGGCCATACCAGCCATTGCCACGACCAGCGCCAATGGAGGATCGGGTAGGTCAAGACGAGAAGGAGCATGATCCCGTAATAAAGCGGAAAAATCCGCAGAGTCCGCCGCAGGTAAAAGTTGCGGAAGCGATGGGGTCCATTGCGCGTGTCAAACAGAATCCCCGTGATGAGGAAGCCTGAAAGGACAAAGAAGAAGTCGACCCCGCTCCAGCCCCACGGAACCCACATGTAATGCTGGAAGAACACCATCAGGAAGGCCACGGCACGGAGCCCGTCGAGGGCGGGGTAAAAGGCGCGGGTTTCCGGCTTCACCACCGGGATACTTCTCGCTGTACTGAAACTCAGAGCCAAGGGTCGCCCTCTTTTATAGATCCTCGCATATTCGCTCTCTACGGACGCACCATCAGCTCAAAGATCATCAACACATGGCCTTTGTCGGATGTAATTTGCCTGAAGCAGCCGCGCTTGCGCTGTGTTACTTATGAAGTGCCTTGTTAATATTCCGGCCCGACTATACGGGGAGATCGAACCCTGATTCGACATCAATACGGAAATGAGCCGGGTGGGTGGCAGAACAGTTCGAAGTTGTTCGCGTTCGCGAATCAGGCAGGGGTATACGGCTCGACCACACCTTCCACCTTGATTGAGGGAAGACCCGAGTTCGCCGAGATGTAGGGAACTTCGTTTGCCATCACGGCATCAGGGAATTCCCAGCCAGTGGCCAGCACGCCGGCTCCCAAAACCATTCCCACTTTCGCAAACCCGCCCGCTGCAATTGGGCGACTAATGCTGTTGCTGCCGATGGAATTGAGAGCTAGCTGCCCGATTGATCCTGCTCCGATAATAAGCAAATCAGGCAACGGCGAGTACGAGTCTTGAACCGTAAAACCGTTGAACAAGACATTGTCGATTCTGGAGTTGTTTTCGAGAATCACGGCGGCCACCTCAGTATGGCTGTCCCGGGTGATTTGACAATTCTCCAACGTAAGACTCGAACCTCCACATGTCCCACCTCCGTAGGGCGGAGTCGGCCGTAAAAAAGCACAGATGCGGTTCGTTATCGGCGGGTTCCAGACGACCCCCGATACCGATGGAGTGAAAATGACGTTCTTCAGCGTGATGTTGCCAAAGTTCTCTGCGACTCCGAGGATCGTGGGAGCCTTCAACGTGCAATCGGAGACAGTCAGTGAAGCCACGGAATCGGGGATACTGCCGCTGCTCAAACCGATCAGAAACGCGGCCTCAGCCAAGGTGCCGCTACACTGGCTCACACTCACGGAGTCGATCTGGTCCTTGATAGAACTGCCGTAAGTCGTATAAAGGCGCATCAGCGTCCAGCTCTTGAACGAGCAGTTTGTTACCGTCACCCGCGAGATATTCCCGGAGTAACCCTCCGGGCAGTTCAGCGCGATCGAATCGTCGCCGGTGGCAAAGGTGCAATTCGAAATCGAGATGTCGTTCGCGGGACCATCGAAGTGCAGTCCGTCAGTGGCCAAGCCATGGCTCTCAAAATAGCACCCGGTTGCCACAACATTGCCGACGTTCGAGAGCCGAACGTGATACGCGGGCGAATTCACGACCACCACGTTCTCGATCCGGATATTGTCGAGGTTCATCAGGTTGATGCTGCAGAAGAACTGGCTAGCGTTGCCTCGCGGCAATCCGCTGCTCGAATCTCCAGTGTGCCCATTTCCCTGGTTGCCATTCAGCGTGAAGTTGCTTAACGACACGTTCATCCCACGAGGGGGAGCCGCCGGTCCCGGATCGAACGGCACAGCCGCATCGGGGGGACCATTATGGATACCGTCGTTATTGGTGCCCGACTTTATAAAGAAGCCGGTGCCGCAGCCCAGTCCCGCAATGCTCCAGTAACCGCCCGCGGGCAGGAACAGACCCGAAATGAGGGCACTCCCATCGATAATCACTGTAATTGGATGACTTGCCGACGCACCGGCCATGGCGGCATTGATCCTGGGCGCATCATCGGTCGCATGCCCCATTGTGTACTTGTTATATCCCCACTCAAGATCGCAATCGAGTGCGCATCCTATCTCCGATGCCCTGATGTATGTCATCCCCGGAACCGGCGATGGCGCAGCCGCCGGACCGAGACACGGAATAACTGTGCCGTCAGTAACATTGGCGCAGCTCAGGAGCGAGCTCCCCATCACCGAACCGGCTGCGGCAAAACCCGCTTTAAGAAGGAAGCGGCGTCGGTCCAGAGGGCTGGCATGTGTGCGTGCGTATCTTCCCACAATTTCCCCGGATGGGCGACCATGAAAGGTGTGATCTAAATTTACCCTTCGCGTTCAGCGCCTGTCCACAGAGAAACCTTTCGAAAAAACGCTTTGATTCGTACCTATGGAAAGTCGCACCCGGCCAGCGGGATGGATTCTGACGATCTTCGTACCAGGTCACCGCTAATATTAGGGAGAGCACCTGACATTCAGGAGAACATGTCATCTCGGCGAATTCGTGCTACGTTGGCCTGGCGCATTTTATCCGGCCATCCAAAGCGCCGGCTTGCAGAGGAGAAAATGGCCCAACCGCTGCCGCAAGGAGATCTCGATTTCATACTCAGGCGCACACCCGACCTGTGGAACGAACTGCGTAATCAACGCATTTTTCTGACCGGCGGCACGGGTTTCTTCGGAAGCTGGCTTCTGGAAAGTCTCCTGGCTGCCAACAGCGCCAATGCCCTCGGCGTCCAGATAACCGTCTTGACCCGCAATCCAGAGGCTTTTCGCAGGTTGCAGCCTCATTCAGCGCTACATCCCGCTGTGACTTTGTGGAGCGGCGATGTGCGTGATTTTGCTTTTCCCCTCGGCGAATTTCGTCATGTGATTCATGCGGCGACGGAGACCTGGGCACGTCCAGGATCTGGCAGCGCAGTGGATTTGCTCGACACCATACTCGGTGGCACAGAGAGGGTCTTGCGGTTCGCTGCCACCCACGGGACCGAGAAACTTCTCTACGCCAGCTCGGGCGCCGTGTATGGGCCCCAGCCGCAGGATATTCCCCAAATCTCCGAACAACACCCAGGTGCTCCTGACCCGCTCGCGCTGGACAGTGCTTACGGCGAAGGAAAACGCGCAGGTGAGGCCCTTTGCGCATCCTACGTTCGGCAATTTGGCTTGGCTTGCAAAATCGCGCGCTGTTTTGCCTTTGCCGGACCGCTCCTTCCTCTCGACCAACACTTCGCCTTCGGCAATTTCATTCGCGATGCCCTGCGTAACGAACCCATCCACATCCGCGGGGACGGTACAGCACGGCGATCGTACATGTATGCGGCCGACTTGGCGCGCTGGCTGTGGACCATGTTGCTGCGTGCTCCTGCCGCCGAGGCATTCAACGTAGGCTCACCTCAATCCGTTAGCATAAAGGAGCTCGCCGTGACGGTGCAGAACGCTTTGGGTTCTACTTCAGGCATCAAAATTGATGGGCAAGCAATGTTGGGCGCGCCCGTGCAACAATATGTCCCGTGTGTCCAGAAGGCGGAAGCGTACCTCGGTTTGCACTGCGAAGTCTCGCTGGAAGAGGCAATTCGCAAAACCGCCCGGTACTACGGCTGGACGCGTCGATGAAGTTGATTCTGATAACGATTTATCAAGCGCAGCATCTCTGGAGGAACAGCATGCCTGTTGAGGGGGAGGGCAGTCGCTCCGGAGGATGCTCGCCGCGTGCCCCTGTAAATCTGTGCTTGGCCTCATATCTTAAAAACATGATCCAGGGAGGCTCAATAAGAATTGGGACTCTCCAGCCGTGCTTCGGAGTTTATGTAGCCCGTTTGGGATTGATTGGGCATCGTGCACAGACAGAAAGGCAACTCGTCTATGGCGAATGACCTTCAGGTCCCGTGGGAGAGCCGGGACGTTGGATTGAAACATCTCCTCAAAAACTCGATCGGATTGGATCGGGCCATTGCCTTCACGATCCTAGCACGTTTCTGGCAGGCGTTTTCTGGCGTCATAACGTTGTTTTTGATCGCCCGTTTTCTTACCCCAAGCCAGCAGGGATACTACTACACGTTCTATAGCATTGTTGCTCTGCAGATTGTCTTTGAACTGGGTTTCTCCTTCGTAATCTTGCAGTTGGCTGCACACGAAAGGGCGCACCTCGAATTCCTTCCAGAAGGCATGATCAAGGGTAACCTGGTGGCCCATTCGCGCCTCGCCTCGGTGCTGCAGAAGGCCGTCTACTGGTATATGGCTGCCGGAATACTGATGGCCCTTGCGTTAATACCCGCGGGATTCATCTTCTTCAATGCCCATCCGGTTGTTGGAGTCCCAGTAGCGTGGAAAATGCCCTGGTGTGCCCTGGTTCTCGCCGCCATGCTTGCTTTTCAGATCGATCCCATATTCTCATTCCTTGAAGGTTGCGGATTCGTTGCTCAAGTTGCGCAAAGGCGCTTTGCGCAGGCGGTTCTCGGCAGTGCGCTCTGCTGGTCTGCTTTGATTCTCCATCGAGGCCTCTTCGCCCCGGCTCTGCTGATCCTTGGCCAGGTTACGATCGGACTTGCCTATCTTCTTAGTACGCGCCACCGCAAATTGCTGACAAACCTTCTCAGCCACTCCGTACTCGAACACTCCGTCGGATGGCGAGATGAGATTTGGCCGTTTCAATGGAAGATAGCCGTCAGCTGGATCTGCGGCTACTTTATCTATCAGCTCGTCAACCCGATTCTCTTTGCCTATCAGAGTCCTGAAGTAGCCGGCCGCATGGGCATGTCGCTGAATCTTTGCGCCGGAATCGGCTCGGTGGCCCTTGCGTGGATGAACACCAAGGCATCTCCTTTTGGCGCGTTAGTCGCACGCGGCGAGTATGAGAAGTTAGACCATTTATTCTTTCGCACGCTCAAGCAGTCGACAGCTCTGTTAATCTTTGGAGCCGCTCTGGCTTTGTTCTTGCTTGCGGTTTGCGGGCACTATTGGCCTCGCCTTCCTGCGCGCCTCCTGCCACTTTGGGTTGTCGGTATTATGCTCGGCAACACCATATTGGGGCACATCGTTTATAGCCAGGCGCTCTACCTCCGTGCCCATAAAGAAGAACCTTTCGTCGGTCAGGCATTTCTCTCCGCACTGATCGTCGGCGGTCTGACATTTGTGTTGGGAAAATACTCCGGAGCCAACGCTATTGTGCTTGGAGTCTTCTCCCAGGGAATTCTTTTTGGCCTACCTTACGCCACGTATATTTTCGTTACCAAGCGGCGGAAGTGGCACGCACTAGATCATGAAGGCAGCGCAGATATTGCGTAGTCTACCGCCGCTAAAGAGCAGAACCCTAGCTCTGGTCCGCTTTTGCAAGTTTCCAACATCCTGAGGGTCCCCGGAACTTCGGTCTGGCATGGTGCAACGGGATCGGACCCATAGTGACCCCACAGGCGCAGGCGCTCTTTCCACCGCAGCCTGTCCTCCATTTCCCTCCCGGGAGTTGCCCTTTGCACCTTCCAGGACTTAGTATCATAGTCTTCGGCGACCACCACAAAACATGGTCGGCTGGCCCAGGACGGCCGCATTCCGGGATCGGAATTGCCCAAAGGAGTTGCTGTAGATGAGTATGGTCAAGATCGGGAATAGGCCGATCGGCGAAGATCAGCCCTGCTTCGTCGTGGCGGAGATCGGCATCAATCACAACGGCGACATCGATCTTGCCAAACGGTTGATCAGCGTCGCGGCTGCGGCCGGATGTGACGCCGTCAAGTTCCAGAAGCGAACCATAGAGGTTGTCTACACTCCTGAAGAGCTGGCCAAGCCTCGGGACAACCCCTTTGGACCGACAAACGGGGATTTGAAATACGGCTTGGAGTTCGGCCAAGAGGAATATGAGGAGATCGCTGCATTCTGCAAGTCGCTTAAAATGCTATGGTTCGCATCTCCGTGGGATGAGGGTTCGGTGGACTTCCTGGAACAGTTCCGGATTCCCGTTTACAAAATTGCATCTGCCTCTCTCACCGATGATCACCTTCTGCGGCATGTCAGGACTACCGGAAAGCCCATTATCCTTTCCACCGGTATGAGCACATATGCCGAAATCGATCATGCCGTCGAGGTGCTTGGCAAAGAAGACCTTATTCTGATGCACGCCACCAGTACCTATCCGGCCAACTACGACGAACTGAATCTGCGCGCGATTCAGACGATGGCAGCGCGCTATGGGGTTCCGATCGGGTACTCCGGCCACGAAACAGGCATTCCCACCAGCGTGTGTGCCGCTGCTCTTGGGGCGTGCTCCGTCGAACGCCACATCACCTTGGATCGCGCGAGTTGGGGCTCCGACCAGGCAGCTTCGCTCGAGCCGAACGGAATTACCCGCTTGGTGCGAGATATCCGGCTGTGGGAGCAATCAAAGGGAGATGGCGCCAAGCGCGTGTACGAGCGTGAGGTACCAATCATCAAGAAGCTGCGCCGCGTCGGCGCCGGGGTATAGCCCGGGATGGTTGAAGGAACTTCTGGGAATGAAGACCTCGCGCGAATTCGGGGACTGGTCTTCGACTTTGATGGAGTTCTGACGGACGGCGGCCTCTGGTGGGGGCCCAACGGCGAGGAATGGAAACGTGTCTGTTTCGTCGACATTATGGGTGTTTCTCTGGCACGACGCGCTGGACTCACGTTAGGACTCATATCTGGCGAAGATAGCCCCCTTGTAGACCGGTATGCGCATAAGCTGTTCATTCAGCATGTGGCCAAGGGACGCCGCGATAAGGCACAGGCTGTAGCGGAGTTCGCCGCTGCCGCCGGAATCGAATTGCCGGACATCTGCTTCATGGGCGATGACGTGAACGACCTGCCAGCGATGGAAATCGCCGGTTTCTCCGCCGCTCCTTCCAACGCCAACCCGGGAGTCATAGCGCGGGCGGATTTTGTCTCGACAAAGCCCGGAGGCAACGGCGCGGTGCGTGAGCTGATCGACGCCTTACTACAGGCGCGCGGTTTAAGTGCGCTGGAAGTCTTCGGCCGATCTTGAGTCTCGAGCTGGGTTATTTTGATAAAGAACGGTTGAAATCATGAAGCTTTCCGACTACGTGGTGCGCTTTATCGCCGAGCAGGGTGTGAAACACGTTTTTCTGGTCACGGGCGGCGGCGCCATGCACCTGAACAACTCACTCGCGGGCGAGACGCGACTGATCCCCGTTTGCAATCTGCATGAACAAGCCAGTGCAGTCGCTGCGGAGAACTATTCGAAGGCTACGAACAATTTGGGAGTTTGCATGGTCACCACCGGCCCCGGAGGCACCAATGCCGTGAGTGGCGTTGCCGGGGCCTGGCTGGACTCAACGCCGATGCTAATAGTGTCCGGCCAAGTGAAGCGCCCGGACCGTGCCTTTGACAGCAATAACAAGCCTCTCGGCATGCGACAAGTTGGTGTGCAGGAGGTGGACATCATCTCCATCGTAAGTTCCATCACCAAATACGCCGTTACCGTACTTGAGCCGAATGACATTCGTTATCACTTGGAGAGGGCACTATATCTGGCGCGCGGTGGCAGACCTGGACCTGTTTGGATCGATATTCCCCTGGATGTTCAAGCCTCTCCGATCGACGATCCGGCCACGCTGCGCAGCTTCGATCCTGCGGAACTTCCTCCTGATGGCCGGATCACGCTTGCCGAATTGAAGGAGAATGTCGGCGAAATCCTGAAGAATCTGAACCAGGCTGAACGCCCCATGCTTCTCATCGGGAATGGAATTCGGCTTGCCCGTGCGGAAGCCGAGATGGAACTTCTCCTGCGCACGCTCGATATCCCCGCCGAGGTCACCTGGCTTGCGATTGACCTGATGGCCGACGATGACCCGCTCTACGTTGGCCGTCCCGGTACCATTGCGCAGCGTGGAGCCAATTTCGCAATTCAGAATTGTGACTTCCTTCTCTCTATCGGTGCCCGGCTAGACCGCGTAGTGACGGGCTACGCGCCTGAACGCTTTGCCCGGGCGGCGTGCAAAGTGATGGTCGATATAGATCCTGCTGAGCTGATAAAAATGGGGGAAACGGTTCAGTTTCCCATCTGCGCGGATGCCAGGGACTTCATGCGCGAAATGCTGGTCCAGGCCTCAAGCATCGAGAAGAAAGATCGCATTGCATGGAAGGCTCAGTGTGCCGAGTGGCGAAAGCGCTATCCTCTCGTCTTACCCGAGCACAAAGCAGAAGGCAGGGTGAGCGCATACAACTTTGCCGAAGTGATGTCCGGAGTTCTGAACGATGACGATTTTTATATTTCAGGAAGTTCGGGAACTGGGATTGAGCTTTGCCTGCTTGCTTTTCGCACCAAGCGGGGGCAGCGCATCTTCCATACTACCGCTTTGGGGGCCATGGGATTTGGCATCCCGGCCGCGATCGGGGCGGGAATTGTGGGTGCAGCCGAAGACTCGAGTCGGAACATCGTCTGCGTGGACGGAGACGGCGGCTTTCAGTTCAATATCCAGGAGTTGGAAACGGTGGCGCGCCTGAAGCTGCCGGTAAAGTTCTTTGTTCTCAATAACGAGGGCTATGGTTCCATTCGCGCTTCGCAGACGGCATTCTTCGGGGAGCCCAACATTGGCTGCGACGCCGCCACCGGCCAGACGCTTCCCGGTCTTCGCCGCGTTGCAGAGGCGTACGGGATACCCACGGATGCAATCACTAGCCAGCGAAATCTGGCCAATGAGATCAAGAGAGTTCTTGCTACCCCTGGCCCGGTTGTCTGCGACGTGCATCTAGTCCTCGACGAGGTGCGCCAACCCCGTCTGTCTTCCACCCAGTTGCCCGACGGTTCCTTCGTCTCGAAACCGCTGGAAGACCTCTGGCCGTTTCTGGAACGCGAGGAATTCAAGAGCAACATGCTTATTCCGGTGATCGACAGATAGGAGGACGCCCATGCCCTTTATCACAGTCATGCAAGGCCGCATGGTTCCACCAGAGGGTGGCCACATGCGTTTCTTCCCAAGAGAGCGTTGGCGGGATGAATTCGCGCTGGCGAAAAGTGCGGGATTGAACGGCATCGAGTGGATCTATGATCTCTACGGCGAAGCGGTAAATCCACTGGCCACCGATTCAGGCATCGCCGAGATGCGCTCGCTCTCGGCCCAAGCTGGCATCGAAGTGCGTTCGCTGTGCGCAAACTACTTCATGGACCGCCCCTTTCTACGCAACCCTGCGGCCGAAGCAGCTGCCTGGATTCAAAGAATGAGGTGGCTGCTCGCGCGCTGCAGGACTGCAGGCATCCTGCGTCTTGTTATTCCCCTTCTGGACGAGTCCCGCATTGAGACCGAGGATGAGAAGTTGGAGGTCATGGCGATGGTGCGGGCATTCTTGCCCATCGCCGAAGAGTTCAACATCGCACTCGATTTGGAAACCACACTTTCCCCGCGATCTCTGCGCAGCTTCCTGAATCAGTGCCCGCACCCCCTGCTCAATGTGACATTCGATTCCGGCAATAGCGCTTCGTGCGGGTATATTGCCCAGGAGGAATTCGCCGCTTACGGATGTCGAATCGGCAGCGTTCACATCAAAGACCGACGACGCGGCGGGGTGTCCGTTCCTCTCGGTACCGGAGACGCCGATCTGCCAGCAGTTTTTGCCGGATTGGAAGCGATGGGCTATCAAGGTGACTATGTCATGGAAATCGCGCGTCCGTCGCAAGGCGGCGAGTTGGCGTGGATCAAGCATTACCGTAGTTGGATTGCTGGCCAGATCGATGCAACCAAGGGAGTCTCACTATGAGAATTCTCATGGTAGGCCTCGGAAGTATAGGCCAGCGTCATACCCGCAATCTTCGCGAGCTGCTAGGTAGCAGCGCCGAGATCATCGCTTATCGAGTTTGCCGGCAGATGCACGTACTCACGCCCACGATGGGAGCCGACGCCAGCCGCAACGTGGAAGTTGAGTTAGCCATTCGCGTCGTTTCCAGCCTGGACGAGGCATTGGCAGAAAAACCCGGCATCGCTTTCGTGTGTAACCCCAGCAGCCTGCACATTCCGGTTGCGCTCGCGTGTGTTCGCGCCGGATGCGATCTATTCATCGAGAAGCCGCTCAGCGATTCACTGGAGGGCACGGCTGAGCTGCTGCGAGCCGCGGAAAAGCACGCGGCTATCGTGATGGTGGGTTATCAATTGCGCTTTCATCCGTGTTTGCGCAAATTGACCGAGGTCATTCGGAGCGGCAGGCTCGGTAACTTGCTCGCGGTCCGCGCCGCAATCGGCGAATATCTACCCAACTGGCATCCTTACGAGGATTACCGGCAGATGTATGCCTCGCGCGCCGATCTGGGCGGTGGCGTGATTCTCTCCCAGATTCATGAGTTCGATTATCTGTACTCCCTCTTCGGTGTGCCCGGGAGAGTCTATGCGTTGGGCGGAAAGTGGAGCGATCTTGAGATCGACGTCGAGGACACGGCGAGTATCCTGATGGAATGCAACGTGGCGGGCCGGCCGCTTCCCATCCATCTCCACCAGGACTACCTGCAATCGCCGCCAAGCCGGCAATGCGAAGTGATCGGAGATTGCGGCCGGGTAATCATGGATCTCCATGCCCTGACCGTGGCCATATTTACGCGCGGTAATCCGACGCCCGATGTCCATAGTTATGAAGGTTTCGAGCGCAATCAGCTCTTCCTCGATCAGGTGAGACACTTCATGGAGTGCGTACAATCACGCACTCGTCCCCTGGTCGATCTCCACGACGGGCTGCAGAGTCTTCGTATGGCTCTGGCAGCGAAGAGATCCATCGCAATCCGGCAACCTGTTGACATCGCATCGGTGGTTTGAATCCAATTTGAGCTGGTCATGACAGAGCCAAACAAAAGTCGCGCGCAGGAGTTGTTCGACCTCTCCGGTCGGGTTGCCGTCATCACAGGAGGCGCCGGGCTGCTGGGCTATTATCATGCCGCCATACTCGCTTCCGCCGGAGCTCATGCCGTGCTGCTCGATCTGCACGCAGCCAACCCGGCCTCGCGAGCCGCTCAACTAACCGCTGAATCGGGTGTGAAATGCCTCGGAATCGACGTCGACATTACCGCCGAGGGTTCTCTCGGGAAGGCCCGCGATCTGATCATAGCAACCTTTGGGCGCATCGATATCCTGATTAACAATGCCGCCAACAACCCCAAAATTGAAGACACCAGAGGACAGACTTGGTCGCGTCTCGAGAACTTTCCACTTGAACTATGGGACGCCGACATCCGGGTAGGGCTGACCGGCGCATTTTTGTGCAGCCGCATCTTCGGGACAGAAATGGTCAAGCGCGGAGGAGGGGTAATCGTCAACGTCGCTTCAGACCTCGGTCTCATCGCACCAGACCAGCGCCTCTATCGACTCGATGGCTTGCCCAACGAACAACAGCCGGTCAAACCCGTCACCTACTCCGTGGTTAAGACCGGGCTCATTGGCCTGACGCGTTACCTGGCAACCTACTGGAACGACGCCCACATCCGCGTCAACGCTATTTCTCCGGGCGGCGTATTCAACGGCCAGCCAGAAGTGTTCCTCAACCGTTTGCAGCAACTGATTCCGATGGGGCGAATGGCCCGGCGCGATGAGTATCAGGGGGCAATTCTCTTTCTCTGTTCCGATGCTTCGTCCTACATGACAGGATCGAATCTGGTGGTCGACGGCGGACGCACGTGCTGGTGAGTCGCTCCGAAATGTCTGGAGGCGTTGGGAGCTCTATGCTCGAAGTCGGTACGAATCTCAAACATGAACTCGAACTCCTGCTCTCTGAACCTGTGGAGAGCGCGCAGAAACGCGAGTCCACGGCGTTCGACGAAGTAGCCAGACCAGGGTCGGAGTGGGTCTTATTCGGCGCCGGGAATCTCGGACGGCGCACTTTGACAGGGTTGAGGAAGACCGGAATCGAGCCGCGATGCTTTGTCGACAACAATAGCTCACGATGGGGACAAACCCTTGATGGGCTTCTCTTGATCAGCCCTGAAGAAGCCGCCAAGTTCTATGGACCAGGGGGGACATTCGTTGTTTCGATATGGGGTGCCCTCGGCAATGACCGCATGTCTACCCGGATTGAGCAACTGCGCCGGCTTGGCTGCCAGTCAGTTACGACTTTCGTTCCGCTCTATTGGAAATTTCCAGAGCTGTTTCTTCCCCACTACACCATCGATCTCCCCCATCATGTCCATCTGGAGGCCGATCGGATTCGTGACGCTTTTAGCCTTTTGGCCGATGATACGTCGAGACACGAATTCCTGGCGCAATTGAAATTCCGCTTGCTGGGAGATTTCGCTACCCTCCCCTCGCCTGTAGAAGGCCCGATTTATTTTCGGGAAGAGGAATTCCACATCGGCGAGAGGGAAACCCTGGTCGATTGCGGTGCTTACGACGGCGACACTTTGGAGCTGTTCCTCGAGACAACGGCCAGTTCTTTTGATCGCATCATCGCATTTGAACCGGATCCCGACAACTTCGCAAAACTATCGAACCGCGTGAATACGCTTCCCATCGAACTTCGCAATCAGATCACGCTTCATCAGGCCGCGACGGGTGCCGTTCAGGAGCGGGTGAAAATGGAGGTGGGAAGTGGCCCGGCATCGCACTTGGGGAGCGGCGAATGTGACGTTGAGTGCCTTACTCTTGATTCCGTCCTGCGCGAAGTCCCGGTTACATTTATCAAGATGGATATCGAGGGATCGGAGCTTGCAACCCTGGCCGGAGCGCGCGATTCTATCCGCAGAGACAGTCCGATTCTTGCTATATCCGCATATCACCGCCAGAGCGATTTGTGGAATATTCCCCTGCTCATCCATGAAATCAACCCCGGTTACTCCTTCTATTTGCGACCACACATGCTCGAAGGATGGGACCTTGTCTGCTATGCAGTTCCTCAAGACAGACAACTAGCCCGAAGTTCCTCTAAGTTAGAGGCGATAAGGTGCATGTATTCAGCGAAGTAATGGGAAAGAGCGAAGCCTGTTCTGGGTACAACTATAAGGCTGGGGCAAGGCCAAGTAATTCAAAGGCGCGGCGCTGCAGCGGCGTTGGAGTAGCAATCATTTGCAGGGTGCGGCCTGCAGCGGTGACTTTGTTGAGAGTCAGGGTAGCTAAGTCCTGAAGCAGTGAGGGGAAGCTATGGACCGCAAGTCCGTCGGTGGTGCGATGGCTTTGTATCTTTTCCATCGCCGCTGGCGAGCGCTGCGCTGGGGCCACGACTGAGGAGCGCAATGCCTCCCCGGCTTGGGGCTCTTCATCGATAAATAACAAGGGAGTAAGAGCCTGTTTCATGTGCCACTCCACATAAGCCGCCAACATGCATAACAGGACGTGAGCCCGAACGCGGTCGGCCAGGTGATGATGAATCGGCCGCACCTTCAAATCCACGTTCTTCAGGCTGCGAAATGCGCGCTCCACTACCGACAGACGCTTATAGTCCCGCACCGTTTGTTCTGCCGAGAGCACCTTGGGTGCAACGCTTGTGCGCAGCACATAGATCCCATCCAGTGCAGTTTCTGCGGCAATGCTGGCTAAGTTGCGCTCATAGGTAAAGCTGGTCTCGGTAACCGTGAACTGAAAGTGTTTGCTCATTTTGTATCGTCCCAGAGACTTGCCGATGGCGATGCCGATCTTTTCCTTGCCTCGCAAGGGGCGGTTCTTCCGCCTGGTAGCGACCACGATCTGCTCCAACCGCTTTTCCGTAGCGGCCAGCAACTCCAGCCGCTTACGGGAGCGTTCCTCTGCCAGCAGAGGGTTACGACAGGCAATCAACCGTTCCCCGGCATAGTCCGGATGAGAGATCTCGGCTAACCTCGGCGGTCACCTTAAAACCGGCCATATGTGGTCACTTCAAAACCGGCCATAGAGATTGGCCGAAGACGTGATTGTTTTACCTTGACTCGGTGTTTCTTAGCAAGGCGTAGTTGGTGGGCAGTGATGATCAACTGCCGGGCTTGGTGTTAAGGTGGTATTCGCTCCGCCGGGGTCGCGCCTTGCGGAGTGATCCAGGGCCGAGGACACGGGGCTGGCTCCGGAAGAATCGGCGATCGAGACCCTCTGCGGTTGGCTTGCGAGCCGACTGTCGGAGGGTTTCGTGTTTCTGCCAGCATTCTTATGGTGAAGCTCCGTCGTGGGAGGCCTCTGGATCCGAGATTGCGACGCCGCCGGGCGTTCTTTGCCCGGCATCCTTATTGCTTTTGTTCTTTTCATTGCAGATCTCCCGGATTGCTGACGTGAGTTCGCCAACTTCGTGGACCGCACTTGAGCACATGCTCGTGGTGCAACAGTCGATCCAGCATGGCCGAGACTGCGGCGCTATCGCCCAGCAGCTTGCCCCAGTCGCCCACGGGCCTGTTGGAAGTGATAAGTGAGCTGGCTCGCTCGTAACGGCGCATGATGATTTCCAGCAACTCCTCGGCGGCGGTGAGGGGCAGTTTTCTCATGCCTAGGTCATCGATGATCAGCAACGGCACCGTGGAGAGCAGTTCCATGTGCTCCTTGCGCTGACCGTCGAGCGTGGCGTCGGCCAGTTCTTCCAGCAGGATGTGCGCTTCGCGGTAGAGCACGCGGTATCCCTGCTGGATCACGGCATGTCCGATGGCCTGCGCTAAGTGACTCTTCCCGGTTCCGGGAGGACCGCAAAATAAAGAGTCCTCGCGTCGTTGTATCCAACCTGCGGTAGCCAGGTCGAAGATCAGGTTGCGATTCATCTTGGGGTTGAACTGAAAGTCGAAGTTGTCCAGGCGCTTGTCAGGGTCGCGGAACTGAGCCTGCTTATGGCGGCGCTCCAAGAGCCGCTTGCTGCGGCATTCCAGTTCATCCGATACCAGCATGGAAACCAGATCGATGTGTGTCATGGCATCGGTCTGAGCTTGCAGCAGACGTGTTTCCAAGGTGTTGGCCATGCCGCTCATGCGCAACTGCCGCAGGGCGCGATCAAGTTCGATAAGATTCATGGATTCGGTTCCTCGAAGGAGAGACGTTGTTGAATCAGGTCGCGATACTGGATCAGTTCACGGATGAGGGGATCGACCTGGCGCAGCGTCAGCGGCGCTTGCGGGGTGCGCTCCAGATAGCGGCGCACGAAGCGATACTCGCTCACACCCAGCTCCAGCGGAGCGGCGCAGGCCTGATCGACAGCCGAACAACCGTACTTCTTCGCCAGCGAGAGCACACCCAGGATGCGACGCACTCCAGCCTCGGCCTGACGATGATGGATGGCATCGCACAGAGCTCCGATGCTGGGCCCGGCCTTGTGAGCACGGGCCAGCAGGCGATGCGTATGAAGCGGAGTGCGCCGCGGACGATCCTCGTCGCGGATGCGGTGGGCGCCGCGCTTCTGTCCCAGATGTTCGCGCAGCAACATGCCGGTGCGCGGATCGAGCAGGCGCACGAACATCGCGTCCCATTGCACATCCACCTGTCGGCCGATCCAGCCCGGCGGAGCACCATAGTAGGCGGCGTCGACTTCAACGCAACCATCGATATGGACAGTTCGCTTTCCGTACTGGTAATAACGGAAAGGCTCGAGAGGGCTACAGCGTCAACCTGGGGAGCCATAGACGCCTCTATTTGAAGAGGGCTGGTGCAATCGGCATTCAGGGCGCGTTGTTGCGCTGCGGCTTTAGCTGCCCATTGATCATCGCTGCCGTGATCACGCACCACGAGTACGTTATTCACTGCGATGTCCAAACTAACCTTGCTGCTCTGACGATCGCCTCAATGTATACGAGACTTTCCGGATCAGATCAGCATACATACAAACTGTTGCTGATGATGGAGAGCATGATCGGGACGAGATTCAATCGGCCTTCGAACCGTGAAGTCGTTTCGATCTGCGTGCCGCTAAGGCATGTTCTGTGCCAGGGAAAAGCGATAGATATTCGAGCCTGCATTCGCGCCGCCGAACACCATCGCGCCCAGCCTCCCATTCCCGATCGGCAGCGCGTTATCCCAGACCGGCGCTGGAGTCCGATACCAGAGCACCTCGCGCGGGTTAGCGGTCTGTGCCCGCGTGACAATGCCGGTGAGTCCAGCCGGAATCAGAAAGCCTGCAATGGCAAGCAGCGTCGCAATTCGCATCATCGTGTTGAATCGATCGGTGTGAACAAGACAGTGTTTTACTTTCCATGCGCCGGGGAAATCTGTTGACCGGATCCCTGGAACAGGCGCGGTGCAAAGTCTTTCAAGTCACGGCGCCACGTCTGCCATTCGTGATCCGTCCCGGGCGACTCATAGAAGACATGCTGGATCTTGCCTTCGTCTAGAGCCGTGTGTAGATTCTCCAGTCCGGACTTCATCCGTTCGGGCTCGTTGGTCCCCACGCCGACCCATAGCAGATGCACTCGCTTCGCGAATGCCGCCGGATCGGCCATCGCGCCCTGATACGCGGTTTTCGTATCGAACTTATTGCTCCCAGCCAGGAATGGATTAGCCGCTCCACTGAATCCGCCAATGTAAGAGAACAGGTCGAGATGATTGAACGTCACCTGGAACGTCTGCATGCCGCCCATCGAAAGCCCGGCCATGGCGCGATGATCGCGATCGGAGATCGTGCGAAAAGTCTTGTCGATAAACGGAATCAGCGCCTGCGTCATGTCGTCTTCGAATGCGCCCATCCGCTCCTGCATCACTTTGATAAACTCCGGCGAGCCGAACGGCTTTCCGGTAAGGTCAGGCACCACGTATCCGGCGCGGCTCGCGTAGCCGTTCGCCATAACGATGATCATTGGCTTCGTGTTTCCGCTCGCGATCAGGTTATCGAGAATGAAGTTGGCCTTGCCCTGCCGTATCCAGCCGGTTTCGTCTTCGCCCCCGCCGTGTTGAAGATATAGAACCGGATAACGCGCGCTCGAAGTGTCGTAATTCGGGGGCAGGTATGCAAAGGCGTGCCGCCACGTACCGGTCACGCCCGAGTGGTACCAGATTTCCCGCACCTGCCCGTGTGGGACATCCCTGGGCAAGTAATAATCCGCTCCGGCTTCGGGCACCTCGACAGCGCTGGCCCACTTGCTGCCTCCAAAGTACGCCGTGCTGCCCGGATCGCTCACCTCCGCACCATCCACGATGATCGTGTAGTAGTGAAGCCCGGGGGCCATCGCCGGCGTCGTAATCGTCCAGAATCCGTCGAGCTGCTTCTCCATGTCGGCCTTGGGGCCACTCCAGAAGTTGACTCGCACCTTCGAAGCATCGGGTGCCTTGAAACGGATCTGCACGCGGGAGTTGCTGTCTACCATGGGATATTGCGCGTCCAGAACGTTCGATGGAGCGGGTTTGAAGTTGTTCGTATCCTGAGCGAAACACAAACTTGCTGAGAGCAGAACAGCAATTCCAGCCAATCTCATTGCGCCCCTCCGTTCGAGGTTACGTACCTTCGCCGTGGCCGTACACCGAGGCGATTTTTTTGAAATCGAATTGCCTTGACGTTTTGCGACACGGGAATAGTAAACGATTTCCGGACCAATTAAACCGATTTATTTGGCTTGATCACGTCGGCAGTTACTCGATATATTCGAGGATTCCGGGAAAACGAAACCCGGCAACAGCCTTAAAAACGCTCGAAGGAAGGGCCACACCGCATGAGGTACTTCGCCATTCTGCCGCTCGCCGTCACTTTCTTCTGCTCGATCGCACTCGCCGCGGCTCAGCCGTCCGAACGCTGTGCCGAGATCACGGGGCTCACTCTCAGCAACGTCGAGATTACTAAAGCCGAAATGGTTCCCGCGGGCACGAGCGTTCCGCCGCCTTATCCAGGCGCTCCCGCCATTGGCCCTTTGCCCGCGCATTGCCGTGTGGATGGTGTCCTAGCCCGCCGTAAAGGAGCGGACGGGCAGGAGTTCGGGATCGGATTCGCAGTGGCGCTTCCGCTCCCCGACGCATGGAATGGAGACTTCATGATGCAAGGCGGCGGTGGTGGCAACGGGATTGTCTCTTACCCCACGGGCGCGAATTACGCCGGTGACAAGCCGGCACTTGCCCGCGGTTTCGCCGTAGCCAGCACCGACACAGGCCACAAAGCGAAGACCGGCCCCTTCGACTTCAGCTTCATGCGCGATCAGCAGGCATATCTCGATTTTGCGTTCCTCGCCAATGCAGAGGTCGCAGGAGTTGCCAAGCAGATCATCGCGCATTACTACGCAAAACCTGCTTCGTTTTCCTATTTCGTAGGATGTTCCACCGGCGGCCGCGAAGGCATGATCCTCTCGCAGCGATATCCCACGGCGTTCAACGGAATCGTCTCGGGAGATCCGGCGATGCGCACCGGCCTGTCAAATCTCGCGATCGCCCAGTGGATTCCAGTGGCCTACAACCAGGCCGCTCCCAAAGACGATTCCGGCAAGCCGCAGATCGACATGTTCCTTACCGATGACGATCGCAAGCTCTTCATGGACGCCCTAATGAAGCAGTGCGATAAGAGGGACGGCGTGGCCGATGGACTGATCTCCGACCCGCTCGGCTGCGACTTCGATCCCGCGGTTCTTGCCTGCAAACCTGGCGAAAGCGACGCCTGCATCCCGCCCCAAAAGATCGCCGCCATCAAGAAAGCCTTTGCGGGACCAAAGAACGCATACGGCACCCAGGTCTATCCTGGTTTCCTTTATGACGCCGGGATCACCATGAAAGGTCCTGTATCGGGTTTGCTGGCCCTGGGAAAGAACGGCCTCTTCGGACCCTATACGACCGCGACCGAGCTCGACGTCGACAAGACCGCGCTCCAAGCCTCCGACCCCCTGCTTGAGCCCGCATCCACTAATCTGTCGACGTTCTCGCTCGGCGGCGGCAGACTTATCTTCTTCCACGGCGACAGTGATCCCTGGTTTTCGCCGCTCGACACGCTCGGCTATTACAAATCGCTGGCGACGACGAATGGCGGCTCCGAGAACGTGGCCACATGGAGCCGCATGTTCCTCATCCCCGGCATGGCTCACTGTGGCGGAGGACCCGCCCTTGATCACTTCGACATGCTCACTGCCATCGTCAACTGGGTCGAGAAGGGAACTGCCCCCGATTCCGTGATAGCTACGGGCCAGGCATTCCCGGGTCGCAGTCGTCCGCTCTGTCCGTATCCAAAACATGCACACTACATAGGAACCGGCGACACCCAGGACGCCCGCAATTTCCAATGCCAATAACACCCAAGCTCATCGCGAGAGTTTCGCAACCGTGACTAATCAAAGTGGAGAGACATATGAAATGCCGCCTGATGGGAATTGTTGAGTGCATCTTCGCTTGCACAGCAGCGCTCGTCCTTGCTTCATCTCTTCAAAATGCAATTGCTCAGGACGCTGCCAATCCTCCGTATCTGGATCCTCAGCTTTCACCCGAGCAGCGCGCAGCGGACCTGGTGCACCGCATGACATTGGCTGAAAAGGCCACCCAGATGCAGAACAACTCCGCGGAGATCCAGCGGCTCAAGGTCCCGGCTTATCAATGGTGGAGCGAAGCACTGCATGGCGTGATCAACGAGGGCGTGACGGAATATCCGGAGCCGGTCGGCCTGGCCGCCACATTCGACGCGCCGGGCATTCACACCATGGCGGCGCAGATCGGTATTGAAGGACGCATCAAGCACGTGCAAAACCTACGCGAGGGACATACCGGCATCATGGGCGGCCTCGATTTCTGGTCACCCAATCTGAACATCTTCCGCGACCCGCGCTGGGGCCGTGGACAGGAGACCTATGGCGAAGATCCCTTTCTGACCGGCCGCATGGGTGTCGCCTATGTCACCGGCTTGCAGGGCACCGACCCGAAGTACTATCTCGCCATCGCGACACCGAAGCACTATGCCGTGCACAGCGGCCCCGAGCCGACCCGTCACTTCGCCGATGTAGATGTGAGCAAGCACGACCAGGTGGATACGTACGAGCCGGCATTCCGCGCCGCTGTCGTTGAAGGCAAGGCAGGATCGGTAATGTGCGCGTACAACGCGATCAATGGCGAGCCGGCCTGCGCCAACCAGTTTTCGCTGCAGGACCAATTGCGCGGCAAGTGGGGTTTTCAGGGGTACGTCGTCTCGGACTGCGATGCGGTCAGAGATGTTGCCGCGAATCATCGCTATCGTCCGACCCAGGCGCAGGGAGTGGCGATCTCGGTCATTCGCGGCATGGACAATGAGTGCGTGACTTTCACTTCGCGATTTGGCGAGCCCGTCGAGAAAGCCTATGTCGATGCGGTGCAGCAGGGTTATCTGCCGGAAAGCACTCTCGATACCGCACTAATTCGGCTCTTCACCGCTCGTATCAAGCTCGGCATGTTCGATCCTCCTGACATGGTCCCTTTCACAAAGATTGACGAGAAGGAACTCGACAGCGCGGAGCACCGTGCGCACGCGCGCAAACTCGCCAACGAATCCATGGTCCTGCTCAAGAATGACGGCCTGCTTCCGCTGAAACCGAATGTCAAGAAGATCGCCGTCATCGGGCCTCTTGCCGACCAGACTAGGCCGCTCATCGGAAACTACGCCGGTCAGCCCACCCATATCGTGTCGATCATGGATGGTCTCAAGGCTGAGTTCCCCAACGCGGCTGTCACCTTCGTTCCCGGAACGCAGTTCCTTCGGACGGATGGAACCCCGGTGCCTGACGCCGCGCTCAGCACGCCTGATGGCAAGCCCGGACTGACGGCTGACTACAACGAAGGCATGCGGCGTGGTCCACCGGCGCCGGGAGCGAACACCAAGCCGATCGTCAGCCGCACAGAATCCAACGTCAAACTCTCCGAAAGCAATGTGCCGGCAGAGATTGCCGCCAAGAAAACCTTCGGCGTGCAATGGTCTGGATTCCTCACCCCCACCGAAACAGGCGACTTCCTGATGGGAATTCGCTGCGAAGGTTTTGGAAGGCTCTCCGTTGATGGCAAGCAGGTCGCAATGGCGTTCGGCGGTGGTACCCGCGGACTCTCATCGAGCGTGGGTCGCGTTCACCTCGAAAAGGGCCGCAAGGCCGCACTCGAGATCTCCTACGGAACCAGGAACAGCAAGCCGCATGCGGAACTGATTTGGGCAAAGTACAACGCCGCGCCTTCACCTGAAGCAGTCGCCGCTGCGAAGAGTGCCGACGTCGTCGTTGCAGTAGTGGGCATCACCAGCCAGTTGGAAGGCGAAGAGATGCCAGTCACCGAACCCGGGTTTCTCGGTGGGGATCGCACCAGCATCGACCTGCCTCAGCCAGAAGAAGACCTGGTGGAAGCTGTGGCGGCCGCAGGCAAGCCTCTCGCGGTCGTTCTCATGAACGGGAGCGCTCTCGCGGCCAACTGGATTAACGAACATGCGAACGCCGTTCTTGAGGCGTGGTATCCCGGGGAAGAGGGCGGTGCGGCAGTGGCAGAAACCCTGAGCGGGAAGAACAATCCCGCCGGCCGCCTGCCCGTCACCTTTTATACAGGCGTCGACCAGTTGCCCAACTTTGAAGACTACGGCATGGCCAATCGCACATACCGCTACTTCAACGGCAAGCCGTTGTATCCGTTTGGCTACGGTCTAAGCTTCACCAAATTCAGCTACAGCAATCTCGCCTTGCCGGAGCAGGCCACAGCTGCCGGACAACCCATCGGCGCCGATGTGACTGTGACCAATGCCGGTAAGGTCCCGGGCGATGAGGTCGTGCAACTTTACCTCAAGTTCCCGGATATCAAGGGCGCTCCCCGCGTAGCTTTGCGTGGATTCGAACGCATTCATCTCGATCCGGGCGCAAGTCAAAAAGTTCATTTCGACTTGAAGCCGCGCGACCTGGGCATGGTGACCGAGGAAGGGAATCCGATCATCGCGCAAGGGGACTACACCATCAGCATCGGGGGAGGCCAGCCTGACACAGGAGCGCCTGGTGCGACCGGGCACTTCCGTATTGATGGCCAGTATGCTTTGCCCGAGTAGCGTTTAACGCGAATCTACGTTGCAGGCCGTAAGCAAAGGAGAGGCATACATGTCTGAGTCTTCAAAGCGCATTGTCCTCACTCGCCGCGAGGCGCTGCTTCTTTCGGCGACCGCAGGAATAAGCATGGTCGGGGGTAACTCCGCGCTTGCCGCCTCCAGCATCAAGACTGCATCTCACAAGGAGCCCGGCAACTGTTCGACGCCGGGTTCCGCGGTTGCGAAAACCCAATACGGCAAAGTGCGCGGCTTTCTGGACGGTGGTGTTTTCACGTTCAAGGGTGTCCCCTATGGCCAGACCACCGCCGGGTCGAACCGTTGGCTTCCGGCCAAGCCTCCGGCGCCCTGGACGGATGAATTTCCGGCACTCGTCTATGGGGCAAATTGCCCGCAGAACCTGCACACCTGGACGAGCCCGGAACAAACGTTCCTCTTCGATTGGGATGATGGCTGGCAAAGCGAGGACCTGCTCAAGCTGAATATCTGGACGCCCAGCCTGACGGGTCGACGACCCGTGATGTTTTACATTCACGGCGGAGGATACAGCTTCGGATCCTCCTACGAATTGCCCTCGCACGACGGCGCGCAGATGGCGCGACATCACGACGTCGTACAGGTCTCCGTCAACCACCGCCTTAATATCCTCGGGTTCTTTGACGTCGCGGAGATCGGCGGGTCAGCTTACGACGGTTCCGCAAACGTTGGCATGACTGACCTGGTGGCCGCGCTGCACTGGGTTCACGAGAACATCGAGAACTTCGGGGGCGATCCGGACCGGGTGATGATTTACGGCCAGTCTGGTGGCGGATCGAAGGTGACAACTCTCATGGGCATGTCCTCTGCCGCGGGACTCTTCCATCGTGCCGCGGCGCTATCAGGCGGCGGCGGCAACATTCCCACGCGGGAGCAGCAAACCGAAGTTGCGCGCCTGGTGATGAAGGATCTTGGCCTCGCGCCGAACGACATCGACTCGCTGCAGAAGATGGAGTGGAACAAACTGATCGCCGCCGGCAACGCGGCCGCGGCCAAGATTAATCCACCGGGGCCGCCTATGATGGGGCCGGGTGCGCCGGGCAAGCCGCGCGTCGGGTGGTCACCATGTGTCGACGGCCACATCATTACCGTGCGCTCGTTTTTTGACGCTGCTCCGGAGATTTCGAAAAACGTGCCGATACTGATCGGGTCTGTTACAGAAGAAGGCAATCGAATGTCGTCCCGTCCTACAGAAGACGAGTGGCATGGCAATCTGACAAAAACCTATGGCGACGAAAAGGCGACCGCCATCGTTGCGGCGCTGAAGAAGGCATATCCCAAGAAGAAGATTCAAACCTTGTCATACATGTGCAGCGGAAGTCCCGGATTGAACGGCCTTGCCATGCGCAATAACGTGGTGAAAATGGGGCGGCTGAAACACGAACTTAAGGCCGCGCCGGCATACGCTTACTACTTCACGTGGCAGACGCCGATCTTCGATGGCCTGCCTGGCGCATGGCACACGGCAGATCTACAATTCTGCTTCGACAACACGAGGCGCTGCGAACAGGGGACGGGCAATACACCCGAAGCGCAGGCACTAGCAAAAAAGATGGCCACATCCTGGGCGGCATTCGCTGCAACTGGAAACCCGGGCATGCCGGGCCTGACCTGGGAGGCGACAGACCCTGAAACCAACCGGACGATGATTTGGGACAACGAGTGCCGCATGGTCAATGACCCCGACGGGGAGGCACGCAAGATCATCTCGACTTGAGCCTCCTATGCCAGGTCTTAGCTTCTGCCCGCCGCATTGCGCTCTAATTTAGGCGATCATTTTGCCTCGTGTTTGCGGTTCAATTCGGAAGCTGGCGATCGGGCCAATGCGAAACCGTGCAATCTCTGTGTCGCCTTTGAGCCACTCGAAGAGTAAGATGACTGCGTGTAAGCGCCAGTTCAAGAGAACCGGGCCGCGGAGCAGTTGGGGAGCGTTTGACTTGTTCGCTAATGTTGCTACGATTCGTACCGATGCGTTCTGGTTCTCGGCAGTGCGTTAATGTTGTTCAAAAATGGCGCTTTCACGGCGATAACACGGGTTCAAATCCCGTCGGGGACGCCAATTAAGAATCAAAGAGATACGCAAGGTTTCGCCTTGCATTCGGGGGTGCAAAATGGACATGATATGGTGCCCCTTTTGCACCCTCAAATCCCTTACGTTGATGCTGCGGCGATAGCTTTATGATCTGGCTTTTCGTGCTCCGCGGACTGAACCTCAACGACCTGATCGACGGGAAATACGAGTGACAACATTGCGGCTTGGGCGGCGTGCTTGGCCGGCGTGACCGCCTGAGTGTAGATGTCAATCGTGGAGCGCAACGAGGAATGTCGCAGCAACTCCTGCATGACTTTGAATTCCGTTCCCACGCTCCTCAGCAGCGTCGAGTTAGGTGTGGCGAAATGTGTGCCAGCCAATCCGCCTCTTGATCCCGAGTCTCTCCGCAACAGGCTGGATAATCCAGCGGAGAATTGCTTGCCCCCAGTACGGATGGCGTCCGCGATGGTGCTCATGAGCAAAAACCCAGTCATCGGGTTCGCGATACTTGCAGAGGTCTCTCCAGTCAATGAGAGCCGCGGCGAGAATCGGATGGACAGGAACCGGCTTCTGCGATGCCTCGGTCTTGCATCGACCTATGATGCCATAAGCGATCGAACGCGTCACGTTCATGGCGCCTTGCGAAAAGTCGATGTCGCACCACTTGAGGGCAAACAACTCACTTTGACGCAAGCCGGTTGAGACCGCCACGAGAAACAGCGTCCGGTCTCGAAGTTCGAGATTGTCCAATAGCAACTTGATTTCGGCGGGAATGAGTACATTGGGAGCGGCTCGTCTTTTGGCGCTCTGGCGAACCAGCTTGATGGGATTGCGATCGAATAACTCATACCGCCACGCATGATTAAAGAGAACGGACATCAAGTTCCGGATCTTGGCGCATGTGCTCCCTGCGCGCGCCAGTCCGCGCAGCCATGACTCGACCTCGATGGTGCGCACTTCGCTGAGTTCATGCTTCCCCCAATGAGGGACGATCCAGCACTTCAGAAGAAAGTAATAGTTTCTTCTCGTCGAATAGCTGCGCCAATTGTCATCTTGTACCAGTTCACGCTGCTGGAAATGCTGACAAAGTTCACCGACCGTCATAGCCACTGCCGTCATTTGCCGAATCGCGCGGCCGGGCCGGGCGATCAAAGCTCTGACGGACTCACGAACTGCTTCGGAGTTAACATACTCTTCAACGGTTCCGACTACGCGCTTGCGGTAAATACGTTGGCCCTGAGGTCCAGTTTCTGACCATCGAAACTGCCAGACAGCCGGGCCGTGCTTGCGCTCACACCTGATGATGCTTCCTTGTTGCATAAAATCCTCCTGCACCTCAGTAGCGTTGCAAGTGGATTTTCGCTTCTGTTGTCAGTCCGAGATTATCGCTTTGCGCAGGCAATGATGTAGACGATTTAACTGGACATTTCGCCTATCCAGTCTCAACGGCTGCATCGGCGTCTGTGGGGCTGATCCTTGTGGGTCCATGGTCGAAACGTGCGTCGGCCTGAAGTAAGCGATTGAGCGTTCAACTTCTTTATGGCGCGTGATCCGACGTGCGCCGGGATAAACCGACGTGTTGTAGGGGTGCAAGTCCCTGCAGGAAAGGAAATAGCGAATCCATCCTGACCTCTAGTCTTGCGTGGCCCATCGCGAGGTGTGTGGCGAAGCGTAGATCGAGGCATCGGTGGGCGGGGTGATTGAGCTTCGAAAAACCGCGGATCAGGATGCCGACTCCCTGGTGAGTAGGAGGAAGGCAACACGGCAGCTGCGTTAGACGCGAGTGGTTGTCCGGTCCTGCGTAGTCGTTAGAGCCCGCGCACGCTGAGAAAACAACATGGACGAGAACCGGGAGATCTTCAGTGCGCCTTCGGCAGTTTGCGAAGGCCGGTCCGTGAAGGCCCAAAGCCGCACGACGGACACGCACGTGCTGGAGAAGTCGGACTGCGCCGAAGTACCTGTGAACCGGCCGAACAAGGGAGGGCAACTTCCTGCGGAGGTGGGGGAGGGAAGGGCGCAGATGAAGGAGAACATCGGTCAGTCACACATGCCCCTGACACAGAGTGGGAAAGGCATGTCCCAGGGACTGGACGGTGTGCGCAAAGCAGCAAGGGAAAGGAGACAGGAACGGTTCACCGCTCTGCTCCACCATCTCAACATCGATCTTCTGCGCGACAGCTTCTACGCCCTCAAGCGTCAGGCTTCGCCGGGAGTCGATGGGGTGACATGGCAGGAGTATGAAACCGGACTGGACGATCGGCTTATTGATCTTCACAGCCGGGTTCACCGTGGAGCGTACCGGGCACAACCTTCAAGGCGAGTCTATATACCGAAGGCCGACGGGCGGCAACGCCCGCTGGGCATCGCGGCAGTGGAGGACAAAATCGTCCAGCAGGCCGTGGTGACGATCCTCAACCAGATTTATGAGGTCGACTTCAAAGGCTTCTCCTACGGGTTTCGCTCGGGGCGCAGCCCGCATCAGGCGCTGGACGCGCTTGCGGTGGGACTGGAACGGAAGAAAGTGAACTGGGTGCTCGACGCCGACATTGTGGGCTTTTTCGACAATTTGAGCCACGAATGGGCGGTCAAGTTCATCGAGCACCGGGTGGCCGACCGAAGAATCATCCGCCTGATCCAGAAATGGCTCAAAGCGGGGGTATCGGAGGACGGCCAGTGGTCGGAGACAAGCAAGGGTACGCCGCAGGGAGCAGTTGTTTCACCGCTGATCGCCAACGTGTACCTTCACTACTGCTTCGACCTGTGGGCGGATGTCTGGCGCAGAAAGGCGGCCAAGGGCGATGTCATCATCGTTCGTTATGCCGACGATCTCGCGCTGGGCTTCCAGTACCGAGCCGACGCCGTGCGGTTCCTTGAGGACCTTAAGGAACGTTTCGCAAAGTTCGGCTTGGAACTCCATCAGGAGAAGACCCGGCTGATCGAGTTCGGGCGCTATGCTGCCAGAGATCGGCAGCAACGTGGCGCGGGAAAACCGGAGACGTTCACCTTCTTGGGCTTCACTCACTACTGTGGGCGACGCCACAAGACCGATACCTTCACCGTCTGGCGTATCACGGCGAAAAAGCGGATGGTTGCGAAGCTGAATGCCATCAAGGTCGAGCTTCGCCGCCGAATGCATGATCGCCCCGGCGAGGTCGGTGCATGGCTTCGGAAGGTGGTCAACGGCTATTACCAATACCACGCAGTGCCCGGAAACCTCCGTCAGCTGAGCACCTTCAGGCAGCGCATCAACCGGCTGTGGTATCAGGTACTCGCACGCCGGAGCCAGCGCGCCCGCAAAAGGTGGGAGACTCTCACTCCGTTGTTCGAACGATGGATCCCGCGCCCGACAGTCCTGCACCCTTATCCTCAAGCTCGCTTCTACGCCATCCATCCTTCATAAGAGCCGTATGCGTAGACGCGCTCGTACGGATCTGCGCAGGGGGCGACCAGCGATGGTCGTCCCTACTGCGACCGAAGCCCCGCCGAGCTGGACTCGGCCATCCCTGAGTATCGTCGCTCAACTCGTACGCCACTTTAGTCTCGATGCCGGAAGGTTACGGGAAGCGATTACGATCTTGGTTTTCGATCGAAGGATGCGTCGTCACCGTCAACTTACTGGCCGTTAACCCCCGCAAGTTGGCCGCAGTGCGGCGTGAGGTCGCGCCGGGCGCGGTTGGCTCAGCGTGGGAGCCGGCCATCGGCAAGGTCTGGCCGTTCATTCGCAGCCAGCCTGGCCTATGGTCTGACGGCCACAACATTTTTCTCTACCACCACCCGACAGAGCCGGGCGCGCCGATACTTTGCGACTTCGGTGTCGAGGTCACGCGTACTCTTGAAGCTGGGGGCGAGGTGTACGCGACCGAAACTCCAGGGGGCGAGGCTGCCGTCGCCGTCCACCGCGGCCCGTACAATCGCATGGACGAGGCGCACAACGCGATCCGGAAATGGATGGCGGCGAATCGGAGGGACTCCGCTGGACACTCGTGGGAGATTTATGGAGATCCGACGCCGGACCCGACCGACACCGAGACGACCTTTGTGTCCTCTTAAAATAGCGTTCGCGCTTCTGGCGATTGATCGGCAACACGGGATGTGGCCGGAAGCCCCCGCAACCGGCCAAGGGGTGCCAAGACCACTCTCCGTAATTTCCCCATCAAGAAAGCATCACCTGACGCAGCATCGTTTATCTTGGGTTGAACAGGCCTCACGAAGATCGGAGCGCATCGCAACAACTTGCGCGTGCGCGATCCGCTTGAGAGTTCCTGGATCCCTTTGCCAGGTCAGAGGTATGCATCCCAATCAATTGAAGCTGGAAAGCCGGGTTCATCGTGCTGCGGAAGCAGCTTTGTCCCGTCAAAAGTATGTAAGCGCAATCGACGTCCTCTGTGGAATGGGCCTGTTGGCTGCCCCGCACGTCGACGACTGGCGAAGAGGGCGCGTCGACTTCCTGGAGCAGGTGATTCAAGCGAATCTCAGCAAGATTTCTTCATCCATGGCGATCTTTCGCCGCTGGGCAGGGGAGAAGGGTCTCAAGCCCAGCGAAACCGGATATGTGCGTCACACACGGGGCGGGACCATGGCCTTGCAATTCTCCAAGAGTGGAGATCCGGGCATTGAGAAGCGCTATCGCACGCACTATGTATCGCCGGCACTCTCGGAAAAGAAGCTGCAGCGTCTTCAAGAGAAGCTCAACCAGTCTCCGAAGCCGGTCGTATTCCAGAACCTGCGCGAGGCCCAATGTTCGGAGTGCGGAGCGGAGATTGAACAGGATTCTCTTCTCTTGATGGAACTGGAGCAGCCGCTCTGCCTTCAATGCGCGCGTCTCGACGATCTCGAGTTTCTTCCATCGGGTGACACGGCGTTGACGAGGCGCGCCACTAAGTACAGTGGACGAGTGGCCGTGGTCGTACGCTTCAGCCGATCACGGGGGCGTTACGAGAGGCAGGGTGTCCTTGTGGAAACGGCAGGGCTCGAGAAGGCTGAGCGAGAATGCCTGGAGGATGCCGACGAACGTGCCGAGGCGCGGGCACACGGAGCCGAGCGGCGACGAAAACAGGATGTTGAATTGGCCGCGCAAATGACCCAGAAGATCGCAACGTTGTTCCCCGGGTGTCCGGCAAGCGAGGTCGCGGTTATCGCAGAGCACACCGCTCAAAGGGGAAGCGGCCGGGTTGGGCGGACAGAGGCTGGCAGGAATCTTGCCGAAAATGCCCTGACTTTAGCGGTTATCGCCGCAATTCGCCACAAACATACCCCGTACGACGAGTTGTTGGCGAATGGAGTGGACCGCGCTATAGCCCGCCAGCAAATCGCCGACCGGGTCGAAGAGATACTGGCGAGGTGGCGACAGTGAGTCCGTCACATTTCAGTCTTCCGCGCCTCCTGTAGGGCCGTCTGGCTTGCTATTTCTATAGGACGGCGTCGCCCGATAATGCAATTCGCCCGAACATTGAGAGGATTCACCATGCTAGTCGAACAGCAGATTGCCGAACGGCAGGACAGGGCAAAGGCAACACCGCTCAAGGTCTTGAAGCTGCCCGAAAGCGGTCCCTACGGGGATTACACCGTGAAGTCTGCCAGTGGGAAGACCTATCGGATTGCAGTTCGCGGTTCGGGGCTTTTTGAGAACTATTGCTCCTGTCCAGATTTCGCGGTCAATACGCTGGGGACCTGTAAGCACATTGAAGCAATGCTGCTGCGGTTACGGCACCGCCATCAAAAAAAGTTGGAGACTGCGGAGTACAAGCGCACGCGCGCTTCCATTTCGCTTCAGTACGGGAATTCGATTGAGGTGCGTCTGCGAGTGCCGGCCAAGACCTCACCCACCCTCCGATCGATTGCCGCGGAGTATTTTGATGGCGCCGGCCTTTTGCGCCATCAGGACTACGGACGATTCGCCGAAGTGCTGGAAGCACTCCGGAAGGCGGACGGCCAGGCGGTAATCTATAGCGACGTCTTGGATTACATCGATCGGGAGAACGAGTTGGCCGAGGGCCTGGAACTGGAACGCAAACTGCTCGCGAAACTCAAACGCGGTCAGGACCCTGTGGCGGGCGTGCTGAAAGCAAAGCTTCTACCTTACCAGGCCAGAGGCGCTGTGTTCGCGGCTAGCCGGGGCCGCGTGGTTCTGGCGGACGACATGGGTTTGGGCAAGACAGTGCAGGCGCTGGCCGCGGCCGAGCTTCTACGCCGTCGAAAGGGAATCGAAAGAGTATTGGTGATTGCACCCGCCTCGGTTAAATACCAGTGGAAGACTGAGATCGAGAAGTTTACAGATCATTCGGCGCAGGTGATTGATGGGCTGTTACCCCGGCGGCGGAGCCTGTACGCTGCTCCCTCGTTCTTCAATCTGACCAGCTATGAACTTGTGCTCAAGGACATCCGTCATATGCACGAGCTGAAGCCGGACCTGATCATTCTGGACGAGGCGCAGCGGATCCGCAACTGGACCACTGCAACCGCGCGTACCATCAAACAACTGAAGAGCCGCTACGCATTTGTGCTTACAGGAACGCCGCTCGAAAACAAGCTGGAAGAGCTCTTTTCGGTCGTCGAGTTCGTTGACGGACGCAGGCTGGGCCCCGCCTTCCGCTTCGTGCATGAACACCGCGTGGTAGATGAGCACGGCCGCCTGCAGGGCTATCGCGGCCTAGACACCATTCACCAGCAGTTGGCTCCCATTCTGCTTCGACGCACACGCCAGGAGGTGCTGAAGGAGTTGCCGGAACGAACCGACCAGGTGTTCCGCGTGCCGTTGACTAGCGAGCAGGCAGGGCCCTATTACGAGCAGAGCGATCTGCTCGCGCAGCTCATGCGTAAGTGGGAGCGGCAAGGCTGGCTTTCGGAGATCGATCAGAAGCGGATTCTGTGTTGCATCCAGAACATGCGCATGTTGTGCAACTCGACTTTTCTTTTCGATAAGCAGACCCACCATTCGCCCAAACTCCAGGAGTTTCGTGAGATTCTCACTGAACTCGCCGTCGAGGAGAATCGCAAAGTGGTGGTATTCAGCGAGTATGAGCGGATGACATTTCTGGCGGGCGAGGAGCTGCGCAAACTGGGAATTGGATTTGTGTCCCTTCATGGCGGAGTTCCCTCCCGCAAGCGAGGGGCCCTGATCGAGAGATTCCGCAACGATCCGGAATGCAAGGTCTTCCTTTCGACCGACGCGGGAGGCGTTGGGCTCAACCTGCAGGCCGCTTCCGTAGTGGTAAATTTTGAGCCCCCGTGGAACCCGGCTCGGCTGGAGCAGCGCATAGGACGCGTGCACCGACTGGGCCAGTCGCGTCCGGTGCATGTCATTCACATGCTGACGACCGAGAGCATCGAGGAGCGTGTGTGGGAGACACTGAGCCTGAAGAAGTCGCTGTTCGCCGGAGTATTCGATTCTCCCACTGGCGAGGTCAGTTTTGCCAAGCTGGGCCGCAAGACGGTTTTCCAGGCCGTGAAGGAGATCTTTGCGAATCAGTCAGCCAGGCCGAAACCCATCATCGACGTTACTCCTCCCGCTCCGGTTTTGCCTGCACGGGCGGCCGTCAGCGTGCAGGAACCTGCGCCCGCCCCGACGGGTACAGAGGTCTTCGCTTCCACCGGTGGACCACCCGCACCTGGATCTGGATCGGAGCGCAGTGGCATCGAGACGGCAGCGGCAACGTTGATTGAGGCCGGGCTGAGGTTTATTGAGGCGATTGCGTCGGACCGCGGTGCCGGGAACTCCGAGGTCGCGCCACCGAGCCGGAAGAATCAGCCGTTAGCAGAACTGTTCACACGCGATGCCCGGACGAACCGCCCAGTTCTATCCATCCCCTTGCCTGAGTCAGTAACACAGCAACGGCTCTCCGGCGCGTTGGCCGCTCTTCTGAACGCATTTGGTGGAACCGCGAAGGCCTCCGGCGATTCTCGCAACTGATTCTGTTCGACGTAACCGTCAAAGGAGCGCCAAGAATTGAGATTTGCACGTCCACCCCGTAGTCTGTGCCTGGAGAGGTTTCGATGCACTGCGTCTGTCAGCGTTCGATCAATCATTTTGAAGCCGTAATATTGACATTCGCTCCTTAGAATCGCTTGCGCCAATGGCAGTTTGCCGCGATCCCTTCCGCGTTCGCCGGGATCGGCTCGGGCAGGGAAAGATCGAGAAATTTCAATTCTCTGTTTGACTAAATCCTTCTTGCCCGCAAACCGCAGCGATCTGGTCATCGCGGTTCATGCCCACCTTCTCGACGATGGTCTCAACCCCCAGGAACCTCGTGAAAAATGGCAGAGCAAGATGGTCCTCGATCATCGTGAAGAAGCCAGCGGTGTGTTCCTGTTTACCAAAGCATCCACCACGGCTCCTTCAATCAGTCTTTCCATGATGGCCTTGCTCAAGGACGGAGACTTGGCTATTTGTGCAAATTTGGTCCCTGCGGGATTCCTTTTGAGCCATTGTTGACTCAATCTGCTCCTCCGCCATGTCGTGCATTGTTTCCGAGTTTCTCTACATCGATCTTGTCCGGGCCGGAACCTTATCGTTCAGTGGCAGACTCCTCGCTGGCGATACTACAAATTCGGTAACCGATGGAGTTATAGCCTTTCAACCGCCGCGCATACATTCTCGCCAGCATGGGGACGTTGGAATCGACGTAGTCATAGACTCTAACAACGCGTTTCGCATCGTGAAGCCGGTGAAGCCGTCCGACGTACTGCTGCAATGTTCCTTTCCATGAGATCGGCATTGCCAGAAACAGCGTGTCTAGACGCGCATCATCAAACCCCTCGCCGATATAGCTTCCCGTGGCCAGAATGACCCTTGGCGCATTCTCTGGAAGGCCTCCAATTGCCTCTGTTATCAACCGGCGTTGCTTCTTCCCCATACCCCCCTTCAGCACAAATACGTTTCCAACTTCACTGGCAAGAGCCTCCTCGAAATGCTTCAGATGTTCGGTTCTGGCTGTAAGAAGCAGCGGTGAACGCCCATTGTGAACGGCACTCAACAGATCGCCGACGATCAGTTCGTTGCGAGTATCGTCAATTGCCAGCGCACCATAGATTTCCTGAATCGTCATCTCAACTTGTTCGATTGGTATGCGGAATTCTGTCAATCGCGGGATGGCCTCGTGTTCAAACGGAGAGCCTGCGGTCATCGTGCGCGCGCTCATTTTGTATCGGATAGGGCCGCACTGCATATACAGGATGGGGTGGTGGCCGTCTTTGCGTTCCGGCGTTGCCGTCAGACCGAGAACGTACTTCGCCTTTACCTGCTTCATGACCTGTTCAAAGGTAAACGCTGACAGATGGTGGCATTCATCAACAATGACCTGACCGTAATCCGCGACGAGGTCTTTCACCCCTGCTTTATCGTGAGTGCTTTGGATGATGGCAATATCGACACAGCCACTGCGCTCATTCTTACCACCGCCTACCTGCCCAATTGATTTGGCCGGGAGATTGAGGAACATAGCGAGCCTTGCGTGCCATTGATCGAGCAATTGCTGACGATGAACCAGCACGAGGGTATTTACCTTCCGGGATGCGATCATCCAAGCGGCCAACGCAGTCTTTCCAAATGCCGTAGGGGCACACAGGATTCCGTCGTCGTGCTCGGCTATCATGGCGGCGGCATCGACTTGTGCCGGTCTCAGTTGGCCCGAGAATTCCACGTCAATTGCACGGCCCACAAATCGCTCATCGCGAATCACGGTCTTGATGTGGTGCGTTTCAAGCAACTGCACCGTTTCGGCGAAGCTCCCTCTCGGTAGCGCAATGTAGTTGGAGAGATCTTCGCCACATGCAATAACTCGCGGCTTGTTGAATGTGGGAAGCCGCATTGCCTGGGCCTTATAGAATTCAGGATTCTGAAAAGCCGCCAGGCGAAGCAGTCGGTTCAGCATCGCAGAGGGCAAACCGTTCTTCTCTGTGTAGACAAGGTTTGACCGAATGATTTGAACCTGCGTCGGGAAGGGCCCTGGAATTGCACGATCCGCTCGCGTTCTTGATGGCGGCACCATCCATGGTTCAACGTCTTCATCATAGGAAACGCTGAACTGTACGCCGATGAGATCTCCACGCCCTTGCGCCACAAGCACAAGGGCTTCGACGGCGTCAGCAGGCATTTTCTTGACGCCCGCCAGAAACCCCCATTGATCTGGATAAGGACGAAACTCCGCATCCAAAAAAACGCTGTTATTGTTTGCCCGCGGAAGCTTTTGCAATGGAAGGGCGATCAGGTTGCCAAACCCACCCTTGGGCATGGTGTCCTGGTTGGGAAAGAAGCGA
>CAWCTA010000014.1:0-949958 GCA_963798315.1 uncultured Acidobacteriota bacterium
AGAACTGTAGAGTAGGCCACTGATTTGAAGCGATCTCCTCAGCGGCCCCTCGTCAAACCGTGCGTGCGGTTTTCCCGCACACGGCTTTCCGACTGTCTTCGGCCTGCAGCTTTACGACGGCGCAAGACGGCCGTACCGTTTCTGGTAGTTGCCAACTACCGAGAGGCTGTATAGCTTAAACAGCCCTTGATAGTCATAGAACCAGGACGGCGGATGGTCCCTCCATCCCTTCGACCGCTTCTTGTGCTTCTTCCGCAGCATGATGCAGAGTGTCCATGTCGTGTAGTTGGCGATGCTCACGAATTGCTTCCTTGAGTTCCCCGTCTTGAAGTAGTTACCCCAGCCGCGGAGAATCGGATTGACCTTCTCCTTCACCAAGTGGGGAGATTCCAGTGTTGCCCAGTGCGGACCACCTCTCGAATCTTCTTCTTGACGGATTTCATCGCCTTGGGAGACGGATAGTAGTACGTATTCAGTTTGCCGGTTCGCTTCGAAGGCTGTACGGCAAACCGGTGTCCCAGGAAGTCAAACATTTCCTCCCGGGCGTTCAGTATCCGCGTCTTCTTGGCATTGAGCGTCAAGCCCAGCCGGTCAAGGACCAGCTTGGCCTGTTCCAGATAAAACTCTGGTCGCTCTCTGCACAGGATGACGAAGTCGTCGGCATACCTCACCAGATGCGCGTCGTGGAGGCGACTGCCGAAGCCCTTCTTCTCCCAAGTCTGGTCCAGCCAGTGCAGGTAGAGATTCGCAAGCAGCGGTGAAATCACCCCTCCCTGCGGCGTACCGGTCGTTTCCGTCCGGACACCCATCTCTTCCATGACTCCAGCGTGGAGCCACATCGCGATCAGCTTCACAACCGACCGATCAATGACTCTGGACCGGACTGAAAGCAGCAGTTTGTCGTGCGGAATCGTGTCAAAGTACGACTTGAGATCCGCGTCGACAACCCAGTGGCATTTGTAGTTGAGCCACTTGCGAACGTCCCGCTAAGGCTTGTTGAGCGCTCTTGCGAGGCCGGAAGCCATACGAGAAGTCCTTGAAGTTCGCCTCAAACAACGGTTCAATGACGATCTTCACTGCTGCCTGCACTACACGATCGGCAATGACAGGAATACCGAGCGGTCTCTGCGTTCCGTCAGCCTTCGGGATATACACCCGTCGAACAGGCAGAGGCTTGTACCGCTTCACAACGAGCTTGGCGCGGATTTCAGTCAGGAAAGTTTCAACACCAACTTCCTTCTCAATAATCTCGAAGGTTTGCTGGTCGATGCCCGGAGCACCTTTGTTGGCCCTGACCTGAGCGTAGGCCGCGAGTAGCACGTCTTCCCTGCACACCTTGTCGTACAACACTCCAAATTTCCGCTTCGGATTCGTCTTGGCTGCCAGGTATAGATTTCGCTGAAGTAATCGCACCTTGTCTATCGGCGTGTTTTGAGCTTTCGCAATCACGCGGCACCTCCTTCATCGAAAACATGACAGAAGTAGAGGTCCTTCCCTCCGGCAAGGTTCTGTTGTCCTTGCCCTCGTCGGTGTCGGGTCGGAGGAGGCGCGCTTGCGCGCTGGCCTCCGTCCGCCGCTCAAACTGCACGTACGGTTTTCCCGTATGCAGCTTTCACGAAGACTCAACGTGCCGAGGATGCAAGAGAAGGAATTAACCCAATCAGGTTGACCAGCCCGTACTCTCCGTACAGCATCGACTCCGGCAGTTGCTTGCCAGCCGCAGTTGCGCCATCGCTTGAATCGATGCGACCAGATGCGTCGCACGATCCATCGGTCGAGTCGGTGGAAGAGCTTTCGGACGTGGGCTCGTTTGTAGTACTCGCCCCAACCTCGCAGGAGCGGATTCAGTTCCTCGATCAGCTGCTGGGTCGTCAGAGGTACGCGCCGCTTGGTTCGCTGCCGCACCTGATCCATGAAACGACGGATCGATTTCTCGCGCGGGATACGCATACAGCGCCCCCGACGCGAACCTGCTACGGATCTTGCTCTCGGGAAGATAGAGCTCGTCTTCCCGCGCTTGATCTTGTAGCCGAGAAACTCGAAACCGTACCGGACATGAACGATCCGCGTCTTCTGCGGATGCAGTTCCACGCCCAGTTGTTTCAGGATTCGGCGGGCCGCGTCCACGGCGGCTCGTGCCTCTGCTGCCGACTTACAGGTGACCACCCAATCGTCGGCATACCTCGTCAGCTGATACCCTCTGCAGCCGCATCTCCCGATCAAACGGCGTCAGAAGAATGTTACTGAGCAAGGGTGAAACCACCCCGCCTTGCGGAGTCCCGCGCTCGGTCGGAAAGAGTCGCCCTTTGCCATAGCTTCCCGCCTTGAGCATCGCCTCGATGAGGCGCAGCACTCGGCCGTCGGCTACTCGTTGGGCTACCAGCGTGAGAAGCTTCTCGTGATCCACGGACCCGAAAAAGTCTCGGAGGTCCGCATCCACGATCCACTCCGATCCGCTCTGGATCTCTTTCCACACTTTGCGCAACGCATCCTTCGTCGATCGCCCTCGCCGGTATCCGAAGCTGGCATCATCGAATACCGGCTCGAAGATAGGCTCCAACCGATTGAGCAGCGCTTGCTGACATACGCGATCGTAGATCGTCGGAATGCCAAGCATTCGATACTCGCCCGGTTTGTCCCTCTTCGGGATCGGCATGTTGCCGCACCGGCAGAGGTTGATAGGCATCCTCTTTCAGCTCCTGTTGCAGCCGATCCAACTGCTGGTCCAGCTGCGCTTCGAAAGCCTCCAGAGTCTGCCCATCGACTCCTCCACTGCCCCGGTTCGCCTTCACCTTCTCCCAGGCCATCTCCAGGTTCTTCCGCTTGTACACCTTGTCGATTAATGAATGGACCTTCTTTGCACCCGTCGGGTTGATCCAGTCCACCAGTCTCCTCGGACGAGAGTGTACGGGTTTTTCACTCATGGAACTGATCCACCTCCCTCGTCCTTACTCATCTGGTCTTCTTTCTCTTCCCAACCATCTTCGCCGGCTGCCTTCCCCGACCCATTTCTGTCGCCGGTTGCCCGGTCACATGGCTTTCACCATGCTTCAGGTACTATTCAGCCGTCCGACTACTGACAGAGCATCGCTCGCCATTTCGCTTGCGCTTATAGGTCCGCTTACTCCGGTGCCACCCGGAGACCCTGCCAGTCCTCCTGAGGTCACGCACTGTTCTTCCGTACCGTGCCGTCCGCAAACACCTTGGTGCGGTGGGTGAATGAGAACGCCTTCGCCTCCATAGTGCAGGCTCGACCTTGCCCCACCTTTGGCCGACCGGTTCATCGTCGGGGTAGCCCCCATCGATTACGGCCCGGTACTTCTCCTCATGCCCTTCGGATTCCACCTCGCGATGGACACCCTGCCCTCCGGAGTGACCAAACTCGCTCTCCGGCCAGCGAGGCATTACTCCCGCTTTTGGATATGGCGCCCCTCATCTGGGCGCCAGAGGGACTTCAACCCTCCTGAACAATGCGCTGCTCAGCGCACACTATGAGCCTCCTCCGACTCCTCTATCCTGCATTTCTCAGGTTTTCGGCGGTTACCTTATATCCTCAATTACGCGGCAGGTTAGGCCACGACAGGTAGAGGTCTCGTTCGTTCCGCTCAGTTCTGTGCATACATCCCATCCTCTATACCCCGAGTTCCTACTCTGGCTTCGAATGGTTCGTTCATCCACCAGAGATCGCGGCCTTCGCCCCCGTTCTAGAGGCTCGGCGGAACCACCCTACACCGCGCTCTCCCAGCATGACTGCACGGCTGAAATTTACGAGGCTTAACAAAGGTTCACTTGCGTTACGGGCTGAATGCTTGCGCGTACCCACGGTCTAGGTCTGGGGCCACGTTTATCCGGCGTTGCTCCCGCGTTTCAGTCGCCATCCACGCGTACGCCATAGCTACACAGGCAACGAACCAACTCCTGTGGCAGGACTCTCACCTGCAAGAGACTGAACAGCAGGTTGAACTGATCTCCAAAGCAAATCAATTCAACTTACGAACCGCTCAAAAGGGAATGTCGTCCGCCGTGATGCCCTGATCGGAGTATTCCTCGCCATTCGCAGGTTGCGCATGACCAAAGCCCGCGCTTCCCGTTCGGGCATGACTTCTCCCGTTGGAGCCCCGGCCTTCGTCTTCCGGACGACCGCCCAGCAGCGTGAGGTCGTAAATGAGAATCTCGGTCCGATACTTCTTCTGGCCAGATTCCCTGTCATCCCAGGTGCGGGTCTGGATCTTGCCCTCGATCAAGAGCTGCGTGCCCTTCCTCACATAGTCGCGAACGATCTCGGCGGTCCGGTCGAAAGCGACCAGGTTGTGCCACTCGGTCCTGTCCTGCCAGTTGCCCTGGCCGTCCTTTTGCCGGTCGGCGGTGGCGAGTGAGAATGAAGCAACGATGGTCCCGCCGTTTGTAGAACGGATCTCGGGATCCTTGCCCACGTGTCCGAGCAAGATTGCTTTGTTGACACCTTTTGACATAGTCGTGCTCCTTTTGCTGATGGTTCAGCTGCGCACGTGTTCGAGCGCCGCTGCTTGAGAGATTTCGACGTACTCTCCGTTGAGATACCGGTAGAACCTTTGTGAGTTCCGCCCAATGTTGAGGTAGCGCCGCGTGATCCGGTGCTTATAGAACTCGATCTCCCCGGCGCGGCCCATGTACATGAAGTTCTCCAGCTCGCAGGCCGGAACGACCAGCTCAAGCGGAGCCCAGTTCGGCTCGCCGACGGTAATCGCAACTTGATTGGGGTCTGTCATGCGGTTGTCCCTTGTCGGTGACGTGATTGACACGACGACCACTGGCGGCACTCCGACGATGCGCGTGTTTGCAGCCGACGCAGCAGACGGCCGCCGTCATTTTTCTGATCGCCTCTTCAAACGGCTGCGGCAGAGGCAGCACCTCGCCGGCGCGGCTATAGAAGATGGGAGCCAGCTTTCCCCGGAGCCCGCGGTGTTCTTCCTTCCAGAGATCGACGGAAAGAACTCCATCTCTGCCACGAAAGAGCAGCTTCGAGACTACCTGTGGGCGATTCCGATCCGGAACGCGCGACAGAGTGTGGAGCGTAATCGCCAGCTCCCAGGTCCGTTCGCTGCGCAGCATCTCCAATGCGCACCATGCTTTCCGCCAGCAAGATCGCGTGACGGCCATTCACGGCAATCGAGTGGATGGACTGTAGCCACGGCAATGGCGACCCGTCCTCCGCGACGAAAGCGCAGGCCCTGCCCATGTCGGAGACCGCGCCGCCGGATTCCACGCCGCGCAGTACATAGCGCCTGGCCAGGTGCTGGTGTTCGAGCGAGACTCCGGGCGTGCAGTAGATGCCTCGCTTCTGGAGCGCCTTGAGCACGCTTGGCGGGAAGCGCGAGTCCGTGAAGAGCATGGCGAGATGAGGCGGATTCGGGTCTCTGTTTTTCGGAAATAGCTCATCGTTCTCGCTCCCTACACCACCGCGCGCTTTCGGATCGGCTGACCGAGCGCGGCGCGAATC
Organism: uncultured Acidobacteriota bacterium; assembly: GCA_963798315.1. Taxonomy (GTDB): domain Bacteria; phylum Acidobacteriota; class Terriglobia; order Terriglobales; family Acidobacteriaceae; genus Telmatobacter. Next base: position 5,480 of record CAWCTA010000014.1, read on the forward strand.
TCCTCTTTTGTGCAGCCGGCCCAGCATTTGTAGAACCGGGGATCCTTGATCTGAATGGCGAGGTTGTCGCCCGAGCGGTCGTGGCCGGCTGCTGCGCAGGAGGGACACCGGGCCCACCAGTTCCGGCTGTCCTTGCGCGTCGTCCGCACATAGTCGAGAATTCGGAACTCCGGGTAGCGGGGAGATGAGGCAGGCGGAGTATACGGAATCGCGACGACCGGCCTGTACGCTTCGGGCAGACTCATCCCCTCAATGAATGTCCTCAGCTCTGCCTCAGTCAGTTTCGTCAACCGCTCGAGATAGGCAAGTTGCGCTTCGGGAGTGGGCTCGGCTTCGTAAAACCAGTAGCGCCGATTCGTCTTCCGGTGCACGCCGAGCGGAGCGCGGATGGCATTGCCGTACTCTCCGTCTTCGAGCCGGTCCTGGCGCGGGAAGACCTCGATGCCTTCCTTGAGACCGCCGCCTTTGACCGGAACGCCGAGCCGGAGCGCGAGGTTATAGACATAGATCCGGCATTCGGACGCCAGCAGCGGCTCGGCGCCGAAGATCCAGAGATGACCGCCGCGGCGCGATTGCTCCAGCGCGGCGTCCACTCCGTCCTGCTTCAGTTCCCATTGCAGCTGGAACAGGGACTCCAACGCTCCATCGAAGTCGGCGTCAATTGCGACCCACTTCGAGCGCTGTGTCTCGGGATTGATCGCGTAGAGACTGATGGTGATGTCGCCGTTGAGGTGCATCCGCACCACGCCATCATCGAGCGGTTTCGGTTCTTTGGTCTTCCAATCCCTCGCCGGGTAATAGGGGACGGAACCGTTCGGCAACGGCCGCTCTCCCTGGATTGCATAGGCCCGCCGGTTCACGAACAGTCGCATGAAGTTGCTTGCCGTTTCCCGGTTTACACAGAACTTGGCATACATGGCGTCCTGCCTCCTTCATCCGTTGTGTGGTTGTATCCCGGGTCCAAAACTCGGTCAAATTTCCGGAACGCGGCGAGCAAAACATGCTCATCCGTGCATTTGCTCGCCCATTCCGGTTGGCGGCGTTACGGCGTGGCGCTCTCTCGGGACCACAACGACTTTCACGAATTCGGCCGCGCTCACGGAGACGGCCTGATGTCGGGTTGGGCCGAGTAGCGGTGGGGGTTTCTGTCTGGCGCGGACCAGGCGGACGACTGAACCCTGGCGATCGCGCGGTTGATCGAGCGGATACGACTTGCGGACAGACGCATGACGGCTCCTCCGTGGGTAAGGATGGATTTGGTTGATTGGGGTGTGGCGAGGTGGGCTAGGCGTTGGCCGGCTGGAACTCGGTGAGCAACAGGCCAGGCTGCTCAACCAGGCGGAACAGGTCGTACTCGGAGAACGCGCGGTCGAACTTCTCCGAGGTGAACTGGTCTTCGCACCCTTCGAACGACAGCATGTACCATTGCTCGCGCTGTCGATCGAAGACGTAGATTGCTCCCGATTCACTGTTGTCCGGGCACCATCTGCAGGAGCAGGACACCTTTGGCTGTCTGGATCCAGCGGGTGGCAATGGCCTCGCCGAGTTCGAGAAAGGCGGCGACGGTTTGCTCGACGGAACTGGCGGCACGGTCCCGCCAGTTGAACATCTTGTACGCGGACATCTTTCCTAAGCTGGGTTGCATGGCGGTTCTCCTCTCACTTGAGATTGGGCTTGATGGGGTTTGTTGTTGGCTGAACTGTGCGACATGCCACTAAAATTGGGTTGCAACATCAATAGGGAGCGGCATGGAAACTACCGATGATCTTCCCCGAGGGAAAGAGACGAAACTCTTCGATCCCCAGAATTGCGCCGCGGGCAGCGGTGCAGAGGTCCTCGATGCGAGCGTGGTCAGACATGGGGATCGATGGTGGATGTATCTCGCAGGGCAGGCGAGCGGACAGGGAGCCACGCAGCTCTTCAGCGCTTCACTCGATCCCGGCGTGCCTCTTTCCGCATTGGGTTGGAATCTCACCCAAACTGAATCCGGCGAATTGGCCCCACTTGCCGGACAGGAAGTGAGCCGCCCGTGGGACGGCAACGGTGGGCGGCACTGTCCCTCATATGTAAAAGGATGGGATCCGAAAAAATGCGAATGGGTCGAGCGAATTTACTACGCGGGAGCTGCAGAAAACTTGTGGGGGCCCTATACGATTGGTTTTCTGGAATGGAACGGTGAGGCGTGGATCGATCAACCCGCACCTGCATTTGCCGCGAGTGAGGAGTGGGAACACGGGAGTGTATACGAGCCGAACCTCATCTATCAAGGTGGCAAGTGGAAGATGTGGTATGTCGCTGGGTCGAACCATGAAAACTACCTGGTGCACGGCTACGCTGAGAGTGACGATGGAATTACCGGATGGAGCAGCCACGCAGTCTTCGCGCCGCCAGAGATGAAGATGTTCGATTTCTGCATCCGCGAACGAGCTGGCTCGTTCGACGCGATCTTCGCGCGCGTTTGGGTCGGAGAGGGCAACGCGCCAGCCGACACGGGACTTTGGTGGTGCCACGCGGATACGCCATCCGGAGTCTTTTCCGATTGGAGCCGGCCGATTCAGATAATGACTGCGGAGGATCGCGGATGGCACAGTGGTCCGTGGAAGCCCTCGCTCCAGTTCGACGAACAGAATGCGAGCCGCGCATTCGTATTCTTCGACGGGCTTTACCGAACCAGCTCGACGGGTCCGTTCCCATTCGCATTTACCCTTGGATGCCTTGAGGTGGACCTACCGGTAACTGCCGTGAATGCAGATCGCAACCAAGTCCTGATTTCCGCGAACGATGATGAGATCACTTAACCTCTGCGACTTCGAGAATGAGACAAGGCGAACAGAGGGATCTGATACTGGCGCTCGGAAGTCAGCCGCTCACGACCCATTAGGCGTTGAGCGCGCCTACCTCGGCTCAGGTCCACTCACAATGCGCTTTCACTTCACTCAGCCCGTACATCTCGCTCCGACAATCACGCCCATTCACCTCTCCTCAACTCATCCACACCTCCACAAAAACGTCTATGTACAAGGGGATAGTCAAGAAGCAACTCGTTGATGGGCCATTACTTATGGAGGGTCGATTCTGCCCAAAGGGTAGGCAAAGGACGTCAATCGGGCGTGACATGGGGCGAGAATAGGACGGTCAATAGGTCGGCAAAGGGGATGCAACGATGCGTCATGAGCAATTAGCGCTGATTGCCGCACAGGAAGGCTCTCAGAGGCACGACTTCGGAGTTGTTCGAATTCGTCAGTGTGCGCGTTTCGAGCACCGAACGGCGGAACGCCTCGGTCAACGCGAACCCGATTCGCTTGCGCGTTGCGCGCAATTCCATGGCGAGCAGATACAGCAGGTCGTCGTTAGTTGTGAGATACAAGATGGCATCCGTTGTCTGGTCCCGGTCGTAGACCTCTCGAATTGCGCGATACCTGGCCGCAGCTTTCGGGGTCCGTTCGTATTCGATGCCGATCGTGCGGCTGTTTCCGTCGACTTCGATCTCCGCAACCGCGTCGAAATCCTTTGCCATTCCGTTTTCCAATACGAGATTCTTCGACGCTATCTCGAGGTCTGATTCCCAGGAGTGAAGCACCCCAGACTTGGCTAAAGCGATGCGGATGTTCACCATTTCAAGAGCGTGGGGAACCTGGGACGGATGGAGAGTCAACTCCGTTGTGCTTGGCAGCGAGAACAAGTAATGGCCGCGGGATTCGAGAAAGATGAGGCCCTGCTGCGTAATTCCGAAGACTGGTTTTGGAAGATGTTGCTGCCCGGCAGCCTTGCAACCAGCCCCGCTTTTTCAAGGCGTGCCAGCCGCCAGCGGAGCGAACGAGGGCATTCAGTGACAATTTCGAGCGATAAGCAGATCGCAAAGCTGGTCAAAACAGATGGCCCGCGCGTTCCGTACATGCAACAGAACCGGGACGTCGCGTGTTTCGGACAGTGCGATATGGCCCTTGTAATACCTCACGGGAGCGCTCCTTCGCTGAGTCGTTAAGCGGATTCGGCATTCAGCCTGATCAACCTGCCACCGTCCGAGGTCGCTCTCGACCCAGTCTCCAGGGCCGAACAGCAACATTGCTTCGTACCTTTCACCGCGCAGGCTGATCGAAATTGGCCGGACTCCAGCCGACTTCCAACCGGGTTTAGCGAACTGGATTGCACCATGCTCCGCGGATTTGAGAGTGACCAGATAGGCGTCTGGCATCATCTCACCGGCGCGTCGCTCGAATAGCAGATGCATCTTCCCGGCGAATTGGCGTGGCGCAGAGCAAAGAAATGTCTTGCCGATCGCGCGCAACGGGAACTCCGGATCAAATCCGCTCTTCGCGTTGAAGCGAATTTGTCCGGGAAAGATCGCGCTGTGATGGAGACGCCTTCCCGACATGAGTGCGGCCGCGTTGAAGTAGGCTGCCTTCCGCCGGAAGCAAAATGGATCGTCGACGTCGCGTGAACGCATGGCCCACCAGTTCGTCCCGAAGCTGATTACGCGGATGTGCATGCCCCCAACTCCGCCATAAGCGTGCCCAGGACAGCGCGTGTTTGGGCCATTCTTTCGGGGCCACGGAGATAGTGGAGGAACCAGATGCGCTCGAATGCGAGCCTGGGAAGCGGCAGATTTTCGTCATGAAAAAGGGTGAGAAGCCTGTCCAACTCGACCATTGCGCGGGTGAAGTCGATTTCCTCGGCGCACTGCGGTCCGAGTTCCTGAACGAGATAATCGTCCCACTCCTCGGCAACCGAGCGGTCGGATACGCCACTTTTGTAAACACTCCAAAGCGCGAAATAGGGGTTCTTCTGCGCAAGATGCCTGAGCAGTTCCTCAATCTGTTTGCGCGGAGATGCTGGTGTCTGCCGATCATCGATTGAAGTCGTCGACTGTGCCCGATTGAAGAGATAGCACCGTGAGAGTTCTGAAGATCACGTCGTTCAGTGCCTCCAATGCGACTGTCCGCTCAGGGTCGTGCATTGTCTCAGTGCGTCTCAGTTCCTCCGCGAACTGAGTTGGGAACGGAAGTCCCTGCATCCGATAGAAGCTCCGAAAGAGTTCCATGCGGCCGACGGCAAGCGCATAAGGCTGCTCCGGGACGGGAATCTCACTACGGACATGCGCGAGCCAATCGTCATGACTTCCAAAATCGGATGGAGTCTTTCTGGTCATTCTGGCCCTCTTATGCGCCCTTGAGGGTTGCGTTACGGCGCCGCTCCTGGTCGAGCAAGACTGTCGTTTGGTTGAGGCGCTGCTTCAGATTCTGTTCGCTGTTCTGCAACGCTTCCACACGCCGCTGCAGCAAGAGATTGCTTTGTTGCGAGGCTCGCTGCGGTCGCATCCGGCGCCACGGCGGCAATCTTCTCCGCTTCCGCTGGCGAAATTCCTTTGCTGTCCGCCAGAGTGCGAACGCTCTTCGTCAAGCTCCCGTTCGTGTCGGTTTCCTGTTCCGAAGGCCTTGTTTTGCGGGACAGGGCTGCTTCAGCCTCGGCGTTATGCGCTTCGACCAGCTGATTGAACTGTTCGGTCCGGCGCTCTATCTCGACCCGGTCGCTGACGCGGCCGTTCCATAACTGCGCGATGAGAGACGCTGCGATGAGTTCGCGCTTGTCCATAGCGCGCCACTGAAAGAGGACAATTGCGACCAGCCCGCTGAGCAAAAGCAGCGTCACTACATTCGACCAGAAGTAGAGATCGTCGATCGTGTATCCGACGACGGCATTCCGCGCGGACACCATTTTGGAGCCGTAGTCCGTGTCGTGTGGATTGACCTTGCCCAAAGCGTAGTCAAAGAAACCCTGGCGTTTGGGCGCCGACTGCGCGGTTCTGAGCGCCCGGTTCGCTCTGGGTTTGACCGAAGGATTGGCCGGCGACGCAGCAAAATGCGATCGCGATAAGCACCCATCGGATGACAGCTGAACTTCGCATCTTCATTCTCCACCTGCCTCGCCGAGAAACAATCCTGCCGTTCTCCTGCGCCGCTGCTTCCGGTTCTCCGCCTCTTTGAAGCGGAGATTCACACCGATCTCAGGGTCGAAATAGCTGTGCATCTTCGGATAGAGGGAAGGCTCAAGGCCCTCCATCTGAAACCGCGGAACACGCCGGACGTGCAAATGGGAGTGGCGGGTGCCTTCGCGGCTGTCCACCATCAGGATCTCCATCTGGCCGACCGGCAGGTTCTTGATGTGGTCCTCGCGCGCACGCGTTTCCTTGATGTCGCTCTCGCTGCCCGTTCCGGTCTCTGTATATTTGGTGCGAAAAGATCCCGGTTCTGCGCACCGACAGGCTGCGGCGCTTGGTCGCAATCCGGGACGATGCCTTCAAAAACCACTGCGCCGTGTGCTCTTCCGAAACGTTCATGATCATCTTCGTTCCCGGCGCGGACGAGACTTCGTCCGCAAACGCCTGGCTCACACGCTGCAACTGCGGAATGCTCTGGAACGAAAACAGGAATGAGACTCGTGCTCCGCGTGCGGTCTGGAGTACCTGGGTAAACCCTGGATAGGCGAACGGCGCAAACTCATCGAGGATCACCGAGAGCATCGGTTCATCGGCATCCCGATCGCTCGCCGGCTGTGCGTAGCGCTTGCCCACCATCAGCTGAATGTTCTGAAGCAGGATCTTTCCCAAGGCCTCAACGGCACGCTGATTGCGGTTGGCGTTGAGGGAGACAAACAGGATGAGGTCCTTTTCGAGAACATCGTCGAGCGTAAGCAGGTCCTGATAGGAGCCGGTAACGATCGACAGTTCGTCCTCAAGGAAGCTCAAAAGCTCATTCAAAAGCCCCTGAATCTTCTCCACACGCTCCCGGTCTGCAAGCGATCGCTGCAGCATCTTGACCGACATCTCGAAGTTCAACCGCTTCTGCATGGAGATACCCGGCACTGAGGCCAGGCGCGCCTTCGCAATCCCGATCTGTTCCTCCAGAACCTTCTCATCGAGCGCCATCACCAGCACGTCGTAGACGTTGAACAGCTTTCCGGTGTACTGGAGTATGCGAACAAGATCCGAAAGGTACGCCTCCTGGTGTCCCTTGAAGAAGTCTTCGCGCAGCCCGAAGGACCGGAAAATGAAATTCACGTGTTCCTGGTAAGCATCGTCGAGTGCATAGAACGGGTTGTATCGCGCCGATTCCGCGGGGTGGGTTGGATCGATCACGCGCAGATCTTGCAGGCGGCCGGCAGCCTCGATATGCGGCAAAAGGCGATGAAGGAACTCCCGTTCTCCCTTGCCGTCAAAGATGATCATCGGCATTTTGCGCGCGCCGAAGCGCCGCATCACATCCTGCGCGATGATGTTTTCGAGAAACGTCGATTTGCCAGAACCCGTGCCGCCCACGATGACACCGTGCTTCATGCGCACGATGTCGGGCCAGAGCCACGGCTCCTTGTGCACGTTATAGCCGAGCAAAGTAGCTTCGCCTTGATTGGCGTTCACGGACTGTTGCCGCATCCTTCGATGCCGGAATCAGGATGGCGGGGTGTGGCCAGTTCTCCTCTCTCTTTCGTCTCCGACCAACCAGTTGTGCGAAGAGCAGGCCTCCGCCGAAAAACAGGATGGCGACGTACAGGAAGATCTCAAGACACTGTTGGTTGCGGAGATGGAGGCGTGAAACAGCAACGTACCACGCGAAGGCGAGCACGGCACAGGCGAACAGAACCAGGACGCCAGCGACATCTTCTGGTCCTCTCTGACGCCATGTGGGCTGATCGTAGTAGGGGCTCATCCGCGCCCTCCGATCGAGAAATACACAAAGACCCCAAGCAGAGCGCACAGCAGGACGAACGTGAGAATGAGCAGCGGACTGGGTTTCCAGCGGCCCTTCTCATCGATCGGTTTGAGTTCATCAGAAAGGGATTCGAGGAGGGAGCTTTGCAGATTGGTTTCGGCATCGCTGCGGTAGATCTGTCTCAGCGCCTGGCGCACTTCGTCCGGTGAAATGTAGCCCTGCGCGTCCATGACTAGAGAACCGCCTCAATCTTCAGAGGTCCGCTTTGGTCGGCGCCGAAGGTCGAGTTGATAGATCTGCGGCGGATTGCCCGTCGAAGCTTCCAATGCTGATGACGCCCGTCGTCTTTTCTCCCGGCGCAAGATCGCGCGTACCTGATTCGGCCTGCATCACTGCGAGGCCGGAGACCTGTTTTGCTTTGAAGGCCGTGAAGGTCCGCGACGTGATCTGGTGATTTCTGAGACTCACGAGCGAAATAGGCTGTTCGGTCGGGACAGGAGCGCACACATCCGGCGTCGTGACCCGGAACGGAGCCTTGGTCTGGTTGGCGACCGAATAGCGAATGTAGATGCGATCCTTCGCGCGATAGACCTGTTCAAGATCGACCTCGACGCGACCCGTGGCGGGTTTTTCCGCGTCATGCACGATGTCCTCGACTCCCATCATTGCCTGCGTAAGAACCAGCGAGGCGATCTTGCGAATCTCTGCATCTGACGGGCTCAGCCGAAGCCTGCGTGCTGGTGTGCGGATTGGGCACAGGTTCGGTGCGAACCAGGACATCCATTTGAGCGAGTTGGCCTGCCGGATCGAGTTCGTAGCTCAGCTCCCGAGATGCGGTCCAGACAAAGAGATTGGTGGACACGCCCTCCCGAAGAGGCTTCACAAAGACCTTGTCGTCATGTCGCTCGACCTGAAAGCTGTCTGGATCGGCGATCGCAAGCGTCGTCACGGACTCGCCAAATTCGAGAACCGTCAGATGGTTCAGCGATGTCTCGATGTGACGGATTTGGCTTTGGCTGGTCGTCTGCGCCCCGGCCGCGGCCGCAACGAGAGCAAGGGAAAGGATCGTGATGATCTTCATGGCGGCCTCCTTGGGCACCGATTGAGTCAAAAAAAGGAAAAGAGAAGCCGAGCCAGAGGCCGCAGCTTCTCTTTTGCCGGTTAGGAATGCTCCATCGAAACTGGAACACTCGTGTTTTCGAAGACAAGCGAGCGCTTTCCCTTGTACTGGAAGAGAAATACCCTCTTCTCGCATTCCGGGCCTTGAGGATTCGCCATCCGCTCGACCAGAAATGCCCGCTGCTCATCGTCGAACCAGACATAGCCATTGACAGTCTTCGGCAGTCGCACTCGTACCCGCTGACCACCGGTGACCTCCGCGAAGGCATCGATCACCTCCTGCGGAAACGACTGGAAGAGAACCGCGCCGGAACCTGAGCCACCGGTGACGACAGTATTCATCGCCTGCGCCCATGCCCGACGATTCTCCTGCTTGCCTTGCGCCCAGTAGTGAACGAACAGATGCAAGGAGCTGAACTGATCCCGTGCATCCTGTTCGTGTTCCCACAGGGCTGCCTGCGCCTTGTTTCGCGCAAGCACCGCAGACTTTCTCTTTTCCTTGTCCTCGCTCCCGCGCACAGCTTCCCACTGCGCTTGAGCGTCCTTGAGTTGCTGTTTGACTTCGTCCTCGCGCTGGACAATCCGGCTTGCGATGTCCCCGTAGATCGAATTGACCAACTGGCATTCCTCGAACATCTCCCGGGTGACGGTTTCGCCCGAGAAGAGTCCGCGGAAGTCTTCGATCGACATCTTCTCTTCGAATCCGTTGCCGGTTTCGTCGGGAAGAAAGCCAACCTCCTTGCGCAGGACGTTGTAGAGCCTTCCAACCTTGTCCGTATCCGCGACTTCAAGATGGGCCGGCAGATCCGACACTCTGCGCTCACGCTTGTAGCGGAGCCAGGGCGCCGGCGCTACCTCCTTCCTGATTTCACTGACAACGGACTTCATCAATCTCGACCCTGTGTTTCAGGGAATCGAGTGCGTTCTGCAGTTGCTCGACGAGCTTGTAGGCCAGGTCTGGCCGTCCCGCCGCAAGGCATGAGGTCTTCAGATCGGTGATCGAGCCGATCCGGTTTCCCCGCGCCTTCATGGCAACCGGGCAGGCATTCCACCAGGGAGACTTGGCTTTCTGATGCTTTGTCTTTTCCTGGCGGAATCTTTCCCCATACGCGATCCTTCCCGCAACGAACTTCGGGAACTGATCGGACGGCATCACGCAGATGGTGTCGAAGTCGAAGTCGCCGCCGTTCTTGCTCGCGGTCTTCGAATGGAGGATGTACGTCCCCTCCATGCGAAGTTGCCGTTCAAGAATGGTATGCGACCTAGCGATTCGTCGAGGTCGGCTGTTCCGAGCGCCTGTTTGAGCGCCGGAACAAGCTCTGTCGTTGGTGAGATGACGAACGGGCAGAAGATCCTCCTGCATCCGTATCGGGTACCGGATGCACAGGCCCTTCTCCGCCGCCAAGGATGTGATCGAGCTGTCTTCGGGTATCCAGTCGGACGCCGAGAGAATCTTTCCCCGGTGTTCGATCAGGACACCGTCGTCCGCGAGAGCGAACGATGGCAGCTTCAGATCCGCGCTCGTGCAGGCACGAAACGCCCAGCGGGCCAGCTTGCGGTTCAGTTGGTTGAAGACGTAGGGAATCTTGATTGCATTTCCGCTACGGTCCGCCAACAGAACCGCCTCCGCCGGGTCACATCCCTCTGAAGCCGGATCGTCCTCTCGCTCCAGGGAGTCGGGGTCGAAGTCGACACCATCGTCGATCGTTGTAACCTCGGACTTGCCGATTACTTCGAAAAGCGCCTGGTAGTCGCCCTCGTCCCATGCCTTTCTCATTGCCTTGATTCGTTCGAGCGCCCACAGTTTCAGTTCAAACTGCAGCGCCTCTTCCGAAGCATGTTCGATCAAGGTGTAGCTTGACCCAAACTCCGATTGACGGGAGATCTGCTTGATCCCGAGAATCGCCGGACCCGTGTACATGCGGCCCGATGTGCCCAACTGGGGAAGAAATCGAACTCCTCCCTTCAGGGCCGGTTTGCAGGCGCTCTCGGGCAGAATGACATCGACCGCGAGCCTGTCGGCCACACGATCGCTCATCGCCTTCAATGCGCCTTTTGCCTGCTTCGGTTCGCTCGCGTCGAATGCCAGCCGGAACTGGCAAAAACGATTCGTGCCGATCTTCAGCTTCCGGTAGAGGGATTCACGCGCCCAGCCACGGCAATCGTTGGTGCCAAGGACATGATCCTTGACCACAGCGATGCGCAGGTCGGGTTCCTCGACCATCAGCTTGCAGTCGGAGACGAGGATCGCAAAGTACACGATCGCCGCCTCGGGCCAATGCTGAAAGCGCTCAGCAATCGGACCGGCGTGCGCCTGATCGACGAAGTAGAACTTGCCATCCTTCGCCGAACCGCTCGCGCCGACCAGCTTGTACTCGACCCCGCCATAATGAAGGCTCGCCATGCGGTTTTCGACCACAGACTGCTCATACGGCGTCAACTCATACGGCACACTGACACGCGCAACTCGGATGCCGGGATAGAGCTGACCGAGGAGCTTTCCCTCGAGCGTATCCTTCCGTCCGAGCTTGGTTGGCTTGCGGGTCACTTCACCGGACGCATCGATCCTCAGTTCAAGAATGAGCTGTTGATCGAGTGCCGCGTTTTGTGTCCTGTTCGCTGTCATGTTCTCCTCACTTGTCTGGCGCTTCGAGACGAAGTGACAAGAGACTGGCTGACGCCGGTCTTCAATCTCCTCGCCTGGCCGCCCGGGTTAGGGGTGGGGTGTTAGCCGAACCAGGCTTCGAGAGTGCAAACCGGGTCAGCGGAATTCCTCATCGCGCTGAGCGATAAGGCGTCAAAGGAGGCGACATGAGCCGTGTTTCAGGTTTGTCTCCTCTTTGAATCCGAGCTGACCGCTGTTACTTATGTTGGCGCCCTACTTGCGCAGGGGCCGCTTTACCAATGTCGGAGATCCTCCCTGTATCTCCGCTTCCGCCTTGTAGGCGAGAACGGTGTAGATCACGCCGTTCTTCGACTGAAATGCTTTGATCAGAGCCTCGCCTTCGCTTGCCACCTCGACACCAAGCTCAGGCTTCTCGACCGACGATCCGTCCTTGGCGAGAAAGTATCGAACACCTTCCTCCGCCTGCCGGCGAGATCTGCGCGTGCTCCCGGACTTCGATATCCTGCGTTGGTTGCGGCTGCATCTCCGCAACACGAGCGAGCGTAGCTTCCATCACTGACCTCCCTTGTTTTGAGCGTCGCCACTCTCCGGAACAGCATCGGGGGCATTCAGGATGCGGTCGCGGCGCTCGCCGTCGATCGGGCGTTCACTGTAGTCCGCAATCCAGAGCCCGTCCGGATTCACATCCGAACGCTTGTCCGCGATGAGGCGCACCCGGTATTCGTTGACGAAATGGTCTGTTGTCTCTGTTCCGTTCGACAGGTGGTGAACGTCCTTCACGCCGTAGACCAGATAGGTGAGCGGCTCACCGGAGACCGCGTCGATCTCGCGAAGATGGAAGACGGACTGAATCTGTCCTTCGTCGATCTTGCCGCGCGTGTCGTCGTCTCCCAGCGCCTTCAGCGTGTAGGCGCGCAGGTTGCGCGTCATCATATTGAGGCTGTTGGCCCAGTGGTCGTCCACGTCGGCCGGCGAGTAGTTGAGATAGCTCGTCAGGAAGCGCTTCACGAACGCCTCGTCCAGGAATTGATCGGTCCCGCCGGTGGCAAGATCCGTTACGGCGCCCTTAGCCGGCTTGCCGGGCACAGACGCATCGCCGTTAGGACCGATGCGAATCACCGTCGGCGGCTGCAGGCGCACAAAGATTGCAAATCCGATTGCCAGCAGTGCGATCGGGATGGTCAGGAAGGCAAGAAGCCAGGCCCGGTTCGCGTTCGCCCGGAGCGCTCCGTCCATTTCGTAATACTTCGGCCTCGCAAGAGGCGCTTCGTCCGATGTAACCGTGCTGGTTTTCATCAGTCCTCCTACTCCTTATCTGCCGCGCTCTTTGTGACTCCCGCGATGCTGCCCGCTGCAATCCGGGCGGCATGGTACGCAGCCCATGTGCCCAGGTTGTAGCGATGCACACTCGGGCCTCTTCTCGCTGACGCCGACGATCTGCCTGACAAACCTGGGCGTTACACCTGCGCCGCTTGCGTGAGTCGGGGATGCACTGCGAGTTTTCGGCCGCGACGGTGATTGCTCCACTGCTCTCCTCCCCGGTGTTGCTCGTGCCCATCACGTCGCTGATCGAACTGCGAATCTGATCGGCATGGCCTTCGAGCGTGGGACTGCCGTCGCCCAGCGAGTGTCCCTTTGCGGCTGGAGATGAGGCGCGCCGGTATCTGCTGCGGCGGCGCGGGCTGGTTGCCACCCGCTGCGGCCGTGAGTGCTCGCGCAGATCCCGCCGTCGCTGCACCGGCAGAGCCCAGCTGAGGCTGCACCTGCAGAATCCCGCTCGCGCTGCCGCCACGCCTGCCGCCGCTCCCTCGAACCCTGCCGCGCCCGCGGTCAGTGCCGTCACCGCCGTGCCCACCATCGCTGCCGCGGTACTCCCCACATCGCCGCTGACAATGCGCTTGGCAATGAATGGAATGACGGCGATCGCCAGCGAGTAGACAATGCTCACAATGCCGATCAAAATTGAGCCTTCGAGGTTGCCCAGCCCACCAAGAAAGTCATTCTGGTTGAGCATCTGCCCAACCTGGCCCATTTGAACGGCGGTGAGCAGAGCTCCAAAGCCGCCGTAGAGGATCGGCCAGGCATTCCAGACGAAGATATTTTCGATGTAGGACTTGGCAAGGCGGTTCGCGCCGCCCGAGAGGCATGAGAGCAATCACAATCGGGCCGAAGATATAGAGAATGCTGCCGTAGAAGATATAGAAGAATCCGAAGACAACGATGACGATCGGATAGAGGAGATAGGCAACAAGGATTAGAAGGCGCATCTAAGAGCCCAGGAAGATCCCGGTTATCAGCCCCCACAGCTTTTGAAATCCACCTGATTGAATTGCGTCTGCAAGATCGCTCTTCCAGTTCTCGAAAGACTTCCGGCGCCCGAAGCGTTACTCATCCAGTTGCCCGCGTTCACAAAGCCTTGATTGATCGTCGTGAACACAGTCCCGTAGTTCATCACGACAACCGCGGTGACCACATACTTGATCAGACCTGTTCCCAATCCGCGCACATCCCCGCCGTGCAGGGCCGACTGATAGACCTGCCACAGAAAGCCCACAAGCAGGACCACATAGGCCACGTTCTGCATGCCGGAGGTAATGCCGGTCGAGTCGATACCAGACCTCGCCTGCGTCAGAAACCGCTCGAACAGGTTCAACTGTGTCGACTGAAAGAAGCGCGAGCATTAACTCCGGGATGTAAGTTGGCATTCAACATCTTCTGTCACCTGTTGGTCAGCGCTCCGTTGATGAGACCATTGTTGGTTGTGTTGTCACTCGTCGCCAGTTTCGAAGCCTTGCTCTGGTTGGCAAGATCGATGCCGCGCGTTCGCATCAGTTCCGCCAGCGCAGCCTGTGTGTACGCATTAGCCCGCACAACCCACACGTCGGCCTCAGCCTCCAGGATCTCGGCGCTACCGGGAGCGGCCTGAGAGATCTGCTGGCCCATCTGATCGGCCTCGTTCAACTCTGCGTCCGCCAGGGCGTCAATCTCGATCGCCCGCTTCATGGCGTCCTGTGCCTGTGCGTCCGTAATATCGGTCATTGTCCTCATCTGCGGGGACGCAGCATTCTGGGCCATCACCACGCCGTACACGCTTTGAAATTGCCCGGATACACCGGGCAAATTCGACGCCATACGCGAGAGCAGGAGGTTTTCGAGATTTTGCGATTGCGGCAGGGTTGCGCTCGAAACGTTCACGCGAAACATTCCGCTGACTTGATTGAACTGATTCTCAAATTGCATGACCGAAGATTTGGCCTGATTGATCGCGGCCAGCGGGTACATAACTTCTTGCTGATACTTAGCCGCGCTTTGCTCGTACTTGTTGATGGTCTTGAGCGGGGCTGCAATGTAGGTGTTCATCAGCGACTGCATCTTGGAAAGCGCCGCCATGATCGCAGCTGTGTCGATGCCGAATTGCCCATTCGCGCGCGTCGGAAGGATTGCGACTACAGCGAGTACGACCACGGCAACTTTCAAGATGGTTGGTCGATACCAGGGCTGCGCTTTGGTTTCGATCGCTTCAGCGGAGTTTTCTCGCTTCGCATGTTCCTGGGCAGGAACGAGCTTGCGCCTCCAGAAGAACGACTTGTGCTGCTTGTTCGGGCTTCTCTTCGGATCCGTCATATGAACCTCTTTATCGAGCCGTCAGCGCCCCAGTGATGAGGCTGTTGATTCCGCCAGTCGCGGCGGTCCTGCGTTTTACCAAAACGTTGTCGTGCGCAATGCGCCCTGCCTCCTGGCGTAGTTCCGCCGCAAGCATCTTCTGCATGAATGCCTGGCAGCGGAGATCGGCGACTTGAGCCTGGGCGGTCAGGAATGGATTGGATCCGGGGGTGCTCACCGCAACCTGGTTTTCCATCTGGTCGGCGGTCTGGAGAATGACGTCCTGCCCCTGATCGGCGATCAAGGTTGTTTTGAGATTCTCCTGAGCCAATGCGTCGTCGACGTCCATCATCACGCGGTCTTGCGGCGAAGCAGCATTGACCTGTGGGATCGCACCGAAGTTCGTTCATGAAGCTTGTCTGTAAAGCCGGAATCTGCGCTGACAGCCGGCTATGCAGGATGCTTTCAAACTGTTGCGGCCCGGGAGTCACTGCGCTCGTGAAGTGCGTGTTGAATATTCCGTTCATCTGGCTACGGTAGGCATTGATCGAGTTAGCTACGAATCCGCGGGCCTGATTGATGGCCGCCAGCGGCGCCACTGTCGTTTGATAGAGCTTTTGCATTTGCTGGGCGATCTGGTTGATCGAACTCAGTGAGCTGCCGATGTCATTTTGAATGGAGCCGAAGATCGAGTCGAAGACGCCGAGGAACTGCCCATGAGCCAGCTTCGGCAGAGCAAGGCAAGTCTCGATCACGAGAACACCAATGAGCATTCTCCTCTTCCAGCGAACGCAGGCACCCTCCCTTCGGGCGCATTGCGGATCACCGGTATACGGTTCTCCATTCAGAAGCAGTTCTGTTCGGAGTTGGGTATTCTCAGTCATTGACTCATCGCCTCCTGCATCTCCCCGGAGAGCTCGACCGGTAAAGGCGCCAGTTCTGCCAAGCCGCGTGGATACCGCGCGGCAAGTTCCTCATAAGCCTGTATCAGCGGCAGTTGCTGCTGCTGGCGCAGCCACCATTTGCGATAGGCGCGCTCCCGCGCATAGGTGGTCGTAATCCAGTAATCCACGGGGCTCGGAACGATCCGGATTGCGTGCGTCGATTCAGCCTTCTCCCCAATCGCAATCAGGAACTCGGCGCTGTGCCCCTTCTTCGGGTGGGCGAACGTCTTGATCTGGTTGAGCGCGGTCTCGTTCAGATGAACATGCTCTCGAAGCGCGGTCATATCGCCCGGTTGCTTGCCGATGATCTTCGTGGTCGCGTTCTTGACGATGCCGGCGCCATGCTCATTTGGACGGTCAGGCGTGCCCGACGAAGTCTTCCGGCGTTTGGCTGATTCCCCAGACGCTGGCATTGCGCTTGCGGGCGGTGCGAAACAGTTGCACTACGACGCTGGCGAGGATCGGCGATTCGAGTAGAGCCCAGCACTCATCGAGCAGGACGATGCTCGGCTTACCCGTGGCTCCCGACGCACGGTACGTGGCTGTGTGCGCAATGAGGAGGCTCATGGCTCGCTCCAGGCGAGGATCGTCTTTCAGTTTTTCGACATTGAAGTAGAGCCACGGATTATTCAATTGGACTGTGGTCGGCCGGTCAAAGAGCCGTGCATAGGGTCCCTCGTCAACCCAGGCCCGCAGTTTGGTTGAGGCCATCTGCGCCATCGCGTTGATCTTCTGATTGCGATCCCGGTCCTGCCAGTGCGCCAATTCCGCAGCCAGATCGCCGAAGAGCGGAATCGGGTTCGAGGTCTTGGCGCTGCATCTCTTGTACGTGGAAGCAATGGCCTCAAGCAGAACACTGTCGAGCAGATCGATGTCTAGATCCGGAGATGTGTTTTCCCCCAACATGTGCCGGGTGAGGTTCTTGAGAAACGAAATCTGATCATTGGAGGGCCTAGTCTCTCCCCGAGGCAGATCCCAGGGGTTGATCGTCTGGTCGCTGTCGAGCGACATTTCGATCATCTCCCCGCCCATCAGCTCGACCAGCGGTTGATAGGAATCTCCGCGCTCAAGAATTGAAATCAAAGGGTTCGCGCGGGCTGCCATCAGCAGCATCTGCTGTGCGGCAAGGGTCTTGCCGCCGCCGCTCTTTGCCATCAGCAGGCCGTTCGCATCGGAAAGATCCGGATCGAACATCGAGAATGGAATGAGCTGACGGTACGGCGTTTCGAAGAGAATGAGCGGACTCCTGCGCGTCCCGGTCCAGGGCATCTCCACGGGAACAAGATCGGCGGCATTGGACGTAAGCAAGTCCTGCTCCCGTTTGTCCGTTTCCGCCATTCCCGGCAACGACCCGATGAAGATCCGCCGTTTGGCGATGGTCTCAGCCACGGCTCTTGGCACCATTCATGTGCGTGAAGGCGTTCAGGACTTCTTGCGTACGATTGGCGAGTTCGCGTTCTGACCGTTCGAGGTCACCAAGCGTAATGGCCGGTTGCGAAGTGCGAACGACAACAGAGAGACTCACCTTGGCCGTCTTTAAGGGACGAAGAGATGATGTCGCGCTGCACCTGGATGAGCTGCGCCTGCGCTACCTCCGCTTCCGGATTCGATTTGAAGTTTCCGTTTGCGTCCTTCTGCGCGGCTGTCATCTTCTGAAGGCGCTTCTTGTAACTCTTGAGCACCTTCACCTGGTCGGGGATCAGGACCTGCCCGCTGACTACGATGGGAAAGCCAAGAGCCGAAAGATTCTGTAACATACCGGGGAAGGTCGCATCGGGAAGTTCCTTGAGACTGACGACTGCGTAAAGATACCCATCGATGTTCAGGTAGGTCTCTGTCTCGTTGAGGATGCTCGCTTCGGTCGCCTGCTCCCGAGCGCTGCGGTATTCGATCATTTCCTCGCCGGGCACATACGATCGCCGATCGCGGCGGGTCGGATGCTGCGCGTGTTTGAGCGCCTCGAACAGTTCCTGTGTCGAGAGTCTCCGGGGCCCGAGGTCGGCCGCCTCCATCGACCCCTCGATGCCCCGGAGGATGGATTCGAACTCGGCCACAAAGGTCTCGTGCTCCTTCCGCGCACGCTGGATGGCCTTCTTCTGGCTTAGAGTGAATCCACCAAGACTGCGATTCTGTTGAACTGAGTGGTAGAGCTTCGCATGAATGCGCGGATCCCAGATCAAGTACACCTGAAGCCGGTTCTCGAAGAAGTAGCCATCGTTCTCTTTCTGCCGCCACATCCGGAGCCGATGGGAATCGAGAGCCATCACCTCCGACTGCTCGGTGTGTTGTTCGCGGACGTAATCATTGAGGAGATCTCCGAGCCGTTCGGAAATCTCGTAGCGGAACTGTACGCGCATGCTCACATCGGGAACACTGCGAAACATCGCCTCAAGCATCGACTTGTTCTGGTTGCGATCGCCGTCCGTGGCAAAGTACGCAAGGATCCCTCGCAACTCGTAACCGGCAACGAACGCCCCGTTGGTGCGCACCATGATGTTCTCGCCCGCGGGAAGATCGCGCAGGGGCAACAGTTCGCAAACCGCCGGCGCCCTGAGAGTCCTATCGTGTTCTGCTTGGGTCACCGGCATAGCTAACCTCTCTCGCTAACGCTTCATCTACATCGATCTGCAATTGCTGCTCCACGATCCGTGCGAGGGGAGCAATCTCCTCATGAATGCGCGCTGCAAAGATCACGCAGGCGAACGTAACGCGTGCTGCTTCCGCGTCGAGCAAGGCGACGACCATTCCGTTCTTTTGAGTTGTGATGGATGCCCACATCCTTATTCCTCCTCGATGATGTACGGCCTGGTCAGTTCGGAATCAGGTTCAAGCGCGCACCACGCATGCGGCGCGACAAACGACCGCACAAGATCGGCGATATATCCTCGCGGTTTGCCGTACTTGAAGAGGATCAGGAAGGGCACGGCCAGCGCGGGCACGATGAACTCCATAAAAACGTTGAGCGGAATGCCGAACACGTGTGCGTTGCCGCTAACGAAGTGTGCAAGCAGGTTCATGACCGCCGCCAATGCGAGCACAAGAATCAGGTCCTCGAACTCCAGGCCAAGGAACGTCACCTTGGTATGGAGATTGCGGTGAACCGGCGTCAGATCGAGACTCATGGCTTCACCCTCCAACTCCATGCGCCTGCGTGACCATGGACTCGGCCAGTCGCACCATGCCTGAAACCATCAGTGCCCCCATGGCGGCAATGAACTTTCTTATCCAGCTCGAGCCCGGATAGATTTCCGAAACTACCCCGCCCATGTGCATGGCCATCGCACCCAACTGCGTGAGCGCAAACATGGGCAGGATCACGTTCGCCGTCCAGTTCACGAGGCTCATCGTGGCCATCCAGAATGCGTCGGCATTCGTTGCTCCGGCTTGTTGCACAAATCCTTCCAAGGCCCTCAAGATTCCAGAGCACATGAGCGAGGCGAAGCCTCCATATAAGAGCTGCTCGAACGGGCTACCCTTGCTGTAGCGATAGACCGCACCGGCAAACAAGAAGTCCTGCCATCGTGGGCATCATGGTGTTGCCGGCCCAGGACGCGAGGTTTGTGATGGCTCCGTCGAGACTCATGCATCGCTCCTTACGCCGCCATCGCCCGAAAGAGCGAGAGAAGGCCACTCACACTCAGGAAAGAAATCGCGGCGAAGACCAGCCTGGTCCACGGTCTGTGCCGGACGTAATTGATCACTGCTCCGACGCATGCCAGTCCCGCCGCTGCAGGCATAATCTGTGCGGCTATGTAGTTCCATAGGGAGGCGAGCATATCCGTCATCGCATACGGGCCTCCCGAGTTCCATCCCTGAAATAGCTGCATCGTTGCCGAAAGCGACATCAGAAAAAGCGCGGCAACAATGGAGCCGAGGGGGTTCTCGCCTGCAGCAGCATCGAGCGTTGCTTTCAATACGAAGTAAGCTGCTAGGACCGGCACCAGCTTCGCAACCACGATCTGATTCACGAAGTTCTTGAATACGGTCTCCATACTGGCCAGCCAACTCGTACCTATCGATCCGCTTGCGGACGGAATGTTGATGCCTTGAGCCGCGATCCACGACAACAGCTGCGGAATTGTCAAAAGAACCACGGTCCACAGAATCCACTTGCCGGTGCGCCCGTTCACGTGGAAGTTGACCCCGCCTTCATGTCGTAAGCTCACCCCCGCGGCGGCCAGGGTGCAGAACGCCGCCGGCACCGCGAGATCGAGCAACAGCTGCAGAAGGTCGAGAAGGAATTGCGGGGTCTGCATCACCTCTCCGCCTTCGCTATTGAATGCCCTGCGCTTGGGTGATGAACCCCTCGGCCATGCGTCCGAGGCCGGAGATCACCATGAGAGCCACGCCGCTGACGCCCCACCCCATGTAGCCGCGTCCGGATTTGAAATGCCATCCGGCTATTCCCAGGCAGGCCACGGCGATCACCGGGGCAATGACATTGCATCCCCAGTTCACGACATTGAGCACCGTGCCTTCTACGGTTGTTGCCTGCTGACCTTGAACGGCTTTACCGAACGCGGGAGCAGTCCCAAGGTTCTGGGCGGTCGCTGCCAAGGGCGCTAGAAGATTTCCGAGGAGCATGAGTCCCAGCGTCAGCTGCAAGGCGATGCGAATCCAGTTGATGTCGTCAGGGCGGTGTAGAACGAAGGTAGCGGTGGAAGCGGGCACTTGGGAGCGCCACCGGAAGGCCATTGCGGTTCTCATAGGTTTTCTCTCCTGGACCCGGCTGCTCTCAGGCATCCGTGTCGAGGAAGAGAATGGTTTGGAACTGAAACTCGGTCAAATCACCCGGCTGGCACCAGGCTAGGCTATGCTCTATCTCCAATCGGCTGAGGAAGTTTCTTCGAATCAGAGGAGAGCTTGGCTACCTTGCCCCTACTGGTTTGTTGGAACAATTTGGAGAAATCGAGCTAAAATCTCATTCGAGGAGCCCGGTGTCGCAAGCTGTCGCCAGGTCGGGGACAACAGCATGGCATGCTTATCGCAATTGAATCCATACCACTGCGACCAGTGCGGAGCGGCGAACGTCGTGGCTGCACCTGTTCTCTATCAACAGGGAACGCGCTCATACTCCACCAGGTTCTATTCGGGAACGACCCAGTCTTTTTCCGCAAAGGCAGCAGCTCCTCCAGATTCTCGAGGTTATGGAAGGCCCCTGCTGCTTTGGGGAATACCTATATGCTTTACCTTCTTTTGGGGTTTCGCCGGGCTTGACAGAATACGCGTGCATCCAACGTCGCTCGCAACGCTAAGCGAGACGGTCGCCATTTTCTTAATTTTGGGTTTCATCCTCCTCGGTGGGATGCTTCTGAATTTTAGAAGGATCGCTCGTTACAATCGTGAGATTTATCCCCGCCTTCATTGGACTTGGGAACACACCTATGTATGTAGGCGTTGCGGACGGTTCCGCCTCATCTCCCCGTAGCTCAAATACTCAATCTGGTTTCGCTAGACGGAGTTACCCCAATTCCCGACGAATCGCAGTTACAGTTCGGTCAATTCAGCAACTTTTCGATCGTTCTCTTACGGATACGGTGCATCACGGGACCGACAATAGCCCGAGTCGCACATTGGGGAATCGGGATCGATAATGCCTCGATACGCGTACCGGGTAATCGGGACCGTTTTTTCCTCATTCGCGAATCGGGTCAACGGGACCGATCTTTACTCAAGTCGCACATTGGGACATCGGGATCGATAATGCCTCAATACGCGAAACGGGGAATCGGGACGGTCTTTTCCTCATCCCGCGAATTGGGTCAACGGGACCGATCTTTACTCATCTCCGCTATGGATTCTGGGACTCACTAAGCTAGCCAATCCGCCTATACGATTAAGTGGATCAACACGTACGAGTCGGGGGGCTAGTCGATTCGGGAAATCCCTGAGTGTGCGCCAACAGGCAGTTGAACGCCCGTGGGCCAGCCGAGCGGAGACGATTGTGCGATTGTCCAACATGAAAAACCCCGGCACTCGGCCGGGGCGAAGAGAAGGTCTTTGTGACATGTGGAAGCCTACTGAGTTGCTTGGGCTACCTTGTGAAGCTCGGAGGGCGTCCGTTCGTGTTTAGTGAACACGACGTAGATCTTGGTATCTGCAGGAACCGAAACCACCACCCGGCTGTTTGCATTGAGATTCATCACCTCAGTGTCGCCCGCGGTGCCGATATTCTCGGCCAGACGCTCACGCAGCATGTCGTCTTCGGAGAACGCACCGCTGGTATTGTTTCCGGCCACTTCCGCTAGCACGGAACCGAGTCCCGACGCTGCACGCACTAGAAAGTTCTTGCCTGTGTTCTTCCCGTACACGTTTCCTTTGATTGGTCCGAGATCCAACCCGGTGCCGACGGCGTCGATTTTCTCCCGCGCGCCATCCAGCAGTTCGATCTCGTCGAAACTGACGCTGACCAGCCCGCTGCGGTCGGCCTGCTGTAGCCGACCGTACACACGCGCGCCGGCAGGAACGATGATTCTGTCCCCGATCGCGTAAGTGTATTCGACTACGGCTACCACGGGCGCCAGCACCGCGCTCGAAATCTGAGTTTCAAGCTTCGTCTGAATGCGCGTGCCTGGTGTGAGATCCAATCGTGGAGTTCCATCTTCATCGGTATTGACCTTCTGTGCTGCCAATACGGGGCTTTGCGCCACACTTCGCACGAAGACCAGAGATGCCTCCTTGAGGCTGTTCTGTTGCGTTTGCGGTGTCTCTGGAGTGGGATTTGCCCCATAAGGTGCCGGATCTTCCCACTTCTGCTGCGTATCCGCGAAAGTGGGAATGTTGCCCAATGAGCTGGCAACAGGAGGCTTGCCTGCGTTTGGCTTTGAGCCTGGGCTATTGTCCAGGTTTCGTGTCCGCCGAATGTCCCCCGGTCCAAGCTGCCCAGTGGTGTTGTCCGGCGCCGGCGTCCGAACGGTGTCCATTAGAGGGGTCACACTACCCTTGGCCCGTGTCGCTGGTTCCTGCTTTGCCTGTTGAGGCGCCTGCTTGACGGGCGCCGGCCTCTTCGTCGACTTGCCGACGATCGCCGTAAAAACAAAGAAGAGCACCGCTACGGCAAGTCCGGTCCCCAAAAGAATCAATTTGCCCTTGCTTCCGTCTGTTCTCTTGACAGCAGCTCGGGTTGCAAACTGGATGAGGGGCTCCACCTTCTCGTTACCATCGATTGATTCGTGAGCATGAATCGGTTCTTGCGAAACGGCTGGTTCTGTCGGTTCGGCGACCGGAGTGTTCTGGCTCGCACTTCCATTCCTGCTGTTGTCACCTACGCTCATAAGTAGCGACTCCCTTCTGTTGGCCATCGCCGGAAATCGGTGGAGTAAATGGCAGGTGGATCAGAATCGGTCGATCCACCTGATCAGCCTGGGCAATTTGCAGAAACAGTCTCTCTGTAGATTCCTTGATATTCGGCCGATCAAAGACGACCACGCCATCGGCACGTTCTCCCGGTTCAAGGCGCGTCGTGCTTAACCTGTAGTCCCGGATTTCCAGTTGATCCGAGATAATGCCTTTGCCATCCTTCCGTTTCTTCTTCGTGGCCTTGCGCCCCGTAATCTGGATCTGCGGCGGAACAATCTCGATTGCCTCATTCGAGCTGTTCAGGACGGAGTAGGAGATCATGGTTTCGTTGCTCAATTGCCGCACGTCGCCAATTGACGTCTCAATCTGTCTGTCTTCCCATTTCGTCCACTTGGGAGCGTTCATGTTCTCCTGCTGCGCGAACGCAGCGGCGAGACTAGACCCAGGTGCACCGCTGATGCCGCGGGTTCCGCCCGTCGTGCCATGCTCGGGTTCCTTTGCTGGCGTGGTTGGTATAGCGATAGGCCCGGAATCAGCGGAAATGAGGAAGCTCCGCGCACTTCTGTACTCGATGAGGAAATCAACCGGCTGCGTTGGGTTCGGAGTGTTCGCGCCATCGCTGACCAGTTCAAGCGTCACATGCTGGCCCGACTTGGTGGCGATGAGGAGGTTCGACTGCGCAGCCTCTTTGAACGATCGGCTTGACGTAGATGTACTCCGGCTCGCCCTCGTTGTGTTCGGCCTTGAACTCACCGGGACTGCCGAGGATTACAGATGTAATCTCCTCCGGCATGCGGATCGTAGACTCAAACTCCGGCCGCAGATGGAGGACGGTAACCTCTCTCGGATTGACCGTGATGGTGGCAACACGCGCTTTAACCGGCGCATCGGTCCCGCTGAGACGGAGTGGAATCAGGACTGCGACCGGGATAAGCCAGCGAAACCTCATGGGTTTGACCTCCTTGGCGGCCTGTTGGCTGGGTACCTGCGAAGCATGTATTGCTTACGTACGGTCTGCACGTAGGCCACGACCGCCGGATTGCGATAATCCAGTTGCTTCCGAGCGATGTTGTGGTCGCCGGCATAGTAAGCCGCGGTGACCAGGCGCAGATCTCCGTGGAACTCCCACATCAGAGCCGTCACATAGCGCGTGCCGGCGGCAATGTTCTGTTCGACATCAAAGGGCTCAAAAGCGCCAAAGCGCTTCGCCGTCGCCGGCATGAGCTGCATCAGCCCCATCGCTCCTTTGTCGGAAACTGCTCGCGGGTTCCAACGCGATTCGACGTCGATGAATGCTGCGATCAACTCAGGCGGCACACGATAATGCGCCGCATACTGCCTTACGATCCGCGCCGCCGGTACAGGATCCGTCTGCCCAAAGGCGAGACTGGGAAATAACAACAGCAGGAACACGCACCGAGTCATGATGCTGATCCTCCTGCGAGCGCGAGACTCTGTCGCGAACCTGGCTCCGTCGTCGAGCAAGCTCTTGAACCCCTCCCGCAACAGGAGGTGTCGACGGTCCTTCTCGGTCTTCGCCAGGAATGGGAGCAGGACATCGCGGTGTTCCGCGGTGACGTGGTCAGTCCCCAGGAGCTGAAGTGCGTTGGCGAAGTCAATCATCTCTGAAACCGAGGGCGGCTTTTCGAGCGAATAGTTCCGGAACGAAAGCGCGATACCGGCCATCTCGCGGTGAAACATCTCGTTGGCAATCGGCGTTCGGCTGGCGATGATCTCCGCCTCCCGCTCCGGGGACGGGTGTTCAACCCGGACGTAGAGGCTACGCCTCCGGATCGGGTCACCCAGCCGGCGTTCCTCATTGCTGGTGAGCACGACGAAGGGAATGCTCCTTGCTGAAACCGTGCCGAACTCAGGAATCGAGAGCTGCCAAGCCGATAGGATTTCCAACAACATTGCTTCGAAACCTTCGTCTACTTTGTCCAACTCGTCAATGAGCAGCACGCAGGGTCGCTCGCATTCGAGCGCACGCATCAGGGGGCCAGGTCGAAAGAAGTCCCGCCCCTTGAGGTTTGCCTGCACGGTTTGCCAGCTTTCGTGTTGGCCCTTTGAGAACTCCATGTAGAGCCGCTGCAGGCCCTCGTCGAAGCGGCCGATGGCCTTGTCCTCGGTCACACCGCGGTAGCACTGCAGCCGCTCGACGTGTGTGCGGGCTGCGGCGGCAACAGAGACGGCCAATTGCGTTTTGCCCGATCCTGCGGGCCCTTCGAGCAGCAGCGGTTTTTGCAGCTTGGCGGCGAGAAAGATCACCTGGGTCATCACCGGGTCGATGAAGTAGCCCGTGGCCGCGAGTTTGGTGCCGAGATCGATGATTGAATCAAACATCGCTTCGTCCTCGCGCCCCCGCCCAAATTGCTGTGCCGTAAAAGACCGTCACAGCTCCATCGAGAACCGTCAGCAATACCGCGATGATCAGATGGCTTAGTCGCCGCTTCACCTGGGCCTCCTCTCAATGCGGAGCCAGCATGGTACCGTCGCGAAACTCGGTCAAATTCCCATTTGTGGCTCTGGATTCACCCCGCTGCATTCGGTCCACGATTCTGGCCTGGCCAAAGATGAATTGCTCTGGCTTCAATCCGAGGTATGGTAGAGGCTAAGCCGTTCGGGCAAGTCGGTCGCGGGCTGCCTGGACTGGCCTCGGTTTACGACCATTGCCGCCAGTCGGCAGGGCATCCACCCATTGCTCTACCGCTTCAGGACGGTAGCGCACGAGCGGACCCACTTTCACATACTGTGGTCCTTCTCCGCGAAGCCGCCACCGTCTCAAGCAAGCCAGGCTGACGTGGATCTTTTCTGAAAGCTGGATTTCGTTCAGTAGTGATTCCATTGTTTTCTCCTTGTGGCTGGCAGCCATAGGCCGAACTGACCGAGAGGCTAACCCGAGCTCCGGTCTCGGTCAATTCGACCAGGCATCCCCAGTTGCTACGCGGAGGAGCCTGCTTTCGAAGCAGAACCCAATTGGGAGTTTCCCTTTCGAGAGGCGATGACGGACTCCACCGCTTCGCGCTTGGCCTTCATCCGGATATGGCTGTAATGACGAAGCATCTGGCGATCGACGTGCCCGGCGATCTCCATGATGGTTTCGTCGCCGGCGCCATTCTCGGCGAGTTCTGTAATGAGAGTGTGCCGGTTATCGTGCCACCTGCCTTTCACATTTGCATTGGTGCGGATGGTCTTCCAAGCCGTCTTGAACGAGGTAATGTGCCGCGCCGGGTCCGAGGGCCTGGGCTTACCCCAGGGAAAGACGTACCACTCGTCCCTGATCTCGCCGAACCGCTTGCGATACCATGCGCGATGGTCGATGAGCGCCTGGTAGACCTCGGAGTTCAGAGGAACGATTCGCCCCTCTCCGGCCTCGCTTTTTGCAATGCCTACCTGGACCGTTTTCGCGACGAAGTTGACCTGGCTCCAGGTAAGGGTCTTGATCTCGGTATCTCGTAGACCTCCGTTGCGGGCCAGCATGAAGGCCGGGTACATATGGGGACTGTGTGAGCTCTTTGCTTTGGTTGCGAGACACTCCGTTTCTTCGGTGTCGAAGGCTTTGCCGATCTGTTTGTGGACGGTCAGCTTGAGCTGCTTGGTCTTCTTGAGATGAGCGCGGATCACTTCGCCCGGGTCTCCCAGCATCTTCAGAAGAAACCGGACCTCTTCATTGATCGACTTTGGCGCTGCCTTCTCGCGAAGCCTGTCCTCCTGGTAGCGAAGAACCGAAATTTCGGTGATCTCGCCGACGATCTTCGCGCCTAGAAGACGGCTGACGTGTCCGAGCGCATACTCGGCAAAGCTCGCCGACCGGTAGCGTAGCCGGTAGCCCGTCAGATATTCGTCGATGATCTCCTCAAGAATCCGGACACGGTTCTGCCGAACCTCTTTGAAGTTGTTGTAGCCAGCTTCCAGTGCTCTTCGGTGTTGCCGTTCGGCCTCTTTCGCGACGGTTCGCGATGTCGATTTTGTCGGTTCGTCGATTCGTTCGCCGGCGAAGCGAAACCGGTACCACCAATACTTTCCTCTCTGATAAGTTGCCATTCGGTGACTCCTGTCCTGTCGGTGAGCACGCCATTGTGGGCGCGCGACTGAAGGTTCAGGCGAAGGCAAAACTCGATCAAATTTCAGGAGTCCCGGCGCCACGCGAGGGCGTGGTTCAGGACATGAGGCTGGAGGTCTGGAGTCGATCTATCGAGGGGAGCTACAACTGAGATCGGTTGCTATGGGTTAGCACCCGTTTTGAAAGTGAGTGACGACAAAATTGACTACAATCGGGCCAATTTCGCGTCTTTCTGCCGCTTTCTACTGCTCTAAGTTGTTGATTTTATTGGCTCCTCAGGTAGGACTCGAACCTACAACCCTTCGGTTAACAGCCGAATGCTCTGCCATTGAGCTACTGAGGAGTGATGGGCGTTAAATTGTTCTATACCAAGGTAGCAGACAGGGCAAATCGCGTCAAAATCGCAGCATCCGGGCCAAAGTCGGGGCCGGAAAAGCCTTCCCTCGCCGGCCCCGCCGCTGCAATACCATAATGAAGTGGATCTCTGATCCTCGGAGGCTGGCGTGTCGCGAATTTCCCGGCTTGATCGCAGTGATGTCACCCCTGATATCGCTTCTCTTTATGACAAGGTCTTTGCTCAGCGCGGAAATGTGCCGAATATGTTCCGCGTCATGGCCCACCGGCCGGAGATCTTCTCCACCATGCAGGCTCACTTCGCAGCCGTCCTCAATACGGGCACCGTCCCGACCAGGCTCAAGGAGTTGATTATCGTCCGCACCAGTCAGTTGAATGAGACTCCCTACTGCCTCGCCAGCCACACTATGCTGGCTCGCAACCTGGGATGGACAGACGACCAGCTTTCCCATCTTGCTGACTGGCCCCGTCGTGACGATTTCAATCCGGCCGAGAAGGCTGCCCTTCAGCTCGCCGAGACCGTAACCCGGGATGCTCATACTCTCAACGACGACCAATTTGCTGAATTGCGCGGCTACTATTCTGAAGGCGAAATCGTGGAACTGCTCTGCGCCATCGGCCTTTTCAACTACTTCAACCGCTTCAATAACGCTCTTCGGATGGAACCCACCCGGCCGGGCGAAGGCGGCTGCGCGCCCTCGATCGCAGCGGCCTTGGTCAAGTAATTCAAACCACGCCAAAAATAACCCAAGCTCTACAGGAATCGCATGAAGCTGGAATTGCCCGCGCGTTCATTTCGCGCCTATCTCTTTGACTGCGACGGCACCATCGTTGACTCCATGCCGCTGCACTACATCGCATGGAAGAAGGCTCTTGCCGAGTGGAACTGCTTGTTTGAAGAACAGCTCTTCTACGCATGGGGCGGGCGTCCCGTCACCGAGATCATTGCCGCCCTCAACCAGCGGGACGGGTTGAATATGCCCGTAGATGCGGTCGCCAGGCGCAAGGAGGATTTCTACCTCGAACTCCTCCCGCAGATCAAAGCAATTCCCGAGGTGGTCGAACACATCGAGGCGAAGCATGGGCACATCCCGTTGGCCGTTGTCTCCGGAAGCCGCCGCGATTCGGTCCGTGGCTCGCTGACCGCGCTTCATCTCATTGACAAATTCGATGTACTCGTCTGCGCGGAAGACTACGCTCGCGGCAAGCCTGCGCCCGATTGCTTCCTGGTGGCTTCCGAACGCCTTGGCGTGCCGCCTGAAGACTGTCTCGTCTTTGAAGACACCGACCTGGGCATCGAATCCGCCACTGCGGCCGGCATGGCTTCCGTGCGCGTGCCTGCCCCTCTCGAGCGCGCCTGATGCGCGGGCCAGCGTCACGTGATTAACCCGCCGCGCAGTGTATAACGGGGGAACCGGCAAGGTACCGCCGGCGTAGTTTAACCCAGATCGGAATCCCTTCATGTCTCTCCCCGCGAATACGACTGCACCGGTCCAATCGCACAAGGCCGAATTCGCCGGCGAGGAGCCTCGCACCAATCACGCGCTGTTGCTGGGCGTCGCGACTGCGATCGCAATCCTTCACCTTCTCACCAACAGCCGCTACGGCTTCCACCGCGATGAGTTGCAATTCCTCAGCGACGCTCGTCACCTCGACTGGGGATTCGTCTCTTACCCGCCCATGACGCCCTTTCTCGAGCACATCGGCCTCAGCCTGTTTGGCGTTTCGCTCGTGGGTTTGCGCCTGTTCTCCGTGATCGCGCAGGCAGCGGTCATTTATGTGAGCGGACTGATGGCCCGCGAACTCGGCGGCGGCCGTCTGGCCCAGGTCACGGCAGCATTGGCGGTCGCATTGTCACCGCTGCCGCTCTTTGAAGGCACGGAGTTCCAATACTCCTCATTCGATTTCTTGTGGTGGGTGCTGATCGCCTATTTCATAATCCGCGTGATCAGAACGGAAGCCCCGCGCTGGTGGCTCGGTGCGGGCGCGGCCGTCGGCCTCGGGCTGCTCACCAAGTACTCCATCTTGTTTTTTATCGCGGGGATCCTGGGTGGTCTCGTCCTCACGCGGGCGCGGCGTTATTTCACAAGCGGGTGGTTCTGGGCGGGCATCGGGGTCGCTTGTCTCATCTTTCTACCCAACTTGATCTGGCTGGCGCGTCACGACTTCATCTCCTACCACTTTCTTCAGCACATCCACGTCCGCGACGTCGATGAGGGTCGCGCGAAGGGCTTTTTCAAAGGTCAATTTCTGCTCAACGTCAATCTCTTTGCAACCCCCTTGTGGGTCGCCGGAATCGTGTTCTACCTGCGCGACCGGCGCTTTAGCTTGCTGGCCTGGATGTACCTGATCCCCCTGGCCCTGTTCTGCATTGCAAAAGGCCGCTTCTACTACCTGTCGCCTGCCTATCCCATGCTGCTGGCGATGGGGGCGGTGGCCGGCGAACGCTGGCTCACGCGCCTGCGGAGGCCGGCACGGCTCACCATCGAAGCCGTCTTTTTCACCGGGCTTGCCGCAGTCGGCGCCTACGTCTGCGCACTTATCATTCCATTGGCGCCAAGCGGTCCACTGCGCGATTTCACACTCAGGAACAACGGCGACCTTCGCGAAGAGATTGGCTGGGATGAACTGGTCAGGACCGTTGCCCAGATCCGCGACTCGCTGCCCCCCGATCAGCAGGACAGCCTGGGCATCATCGTGGCTAACTACGGCGAACAGGGCGCCATCGAGATGCTCGGGCCTGCCTACCATTTGCCTCTGCCAATCAGCATGACCAACTCGGCATGGCTGCGTGGCTATCCTGTCCCGACGCCACGGACGCTCATCGTGCTTGGATTCCGGGAAGAGCAAGCCAACCACGCCTTTGCCAATTGCCGCCTGGCAGGACATAACGGCAACTCGCTCGGTATCAAGAACGAAGAGAGCCTGTACCACCAAAACATCTACGTCTGCGGTCCTCCGCTCAAGAGCTGGCCCGATTTCTGGAAGGCCTATCAGTCTTACGGGTGAGGCAGTGGCGATCTCTTAATACAGGAGCACGGCGAAGCGGTACACCGTGAACGACCCCTCCGCGTCGCGCGCCGGACAACTGCCCACCGCCGCCTGCCGGTATCTTCCCGAGGACAGGGTCTCAATCAGGCGCGGCGGCAAAACGTCGGTATCCGGGCCTTGCCAACGCATGACGAATTGCGGAGATTCGGACCCAGCCAGTGCCGGAAGCCCATGATCCAGGCGGCACGCAGCCCGCGCATCCGTGGTGTCGCGCAGGATCACCACCCCTTTGTTCCGCAGCAATCCGGCCACCCGGCTCTCCAGTTGTGGCAGCGTCAGCACGGGCACAGCCTTTTCGTAATCCGCCACTGCAAACAGAACGCCCTGGGCAGCAACCACCGCTACTCCTATGCGATCAATCTCCGGGTTCAGCAGGTTGGCCCGATGGCCCGGCGAGTCGAGCCATCCCTGGTGTATCCGGCTCGGATAGGAGCCTACAGCGATGTTTTCCTCGACCAGGCTGAAGTGAGCGCCCGCTTCGCTCGCCCGCGCCGACACGTCTGGCTCGCCGCCGTAGCGATGCGAGATCGGCCCCTCCGCGGCCATGAGCATGCAGTGTTTCATGGCGGCATCGGCCAGCGCCTGGTCCCACAGGAGCCTCCCTCGGCCCTCCTGCGCCCGCGTTTCATTCGCCATCGCGAACAGTTGCTCGGCCTTGGCCGGCTGCGGCACACGCTCGCCCGCTTGAGCGTGCAGACTGCGCGAGCACGCCACGGCAAGGCCGAGCAGACACACCACTGCAAACCGGCCCATGTTTAGATCCAGATTCCCCATGCCTCCATTAAACCCGAGCCATCCGCCGGAGTCGCTGTATTCTTTTCCATATTGATGTCGCCTTCCGCCGCAGTCACCAACCGCATCCGCCGTCAGCCCCTCGCTCTTGTGGGAGTTGTCCTGCTGACCGCTTTTGTGCTCGGCGGCCTCGCCGCACCCTGGATCGCTCCGCGCAGTCCCGCAGCGATCGATCTTCTCCACCGCCTCGAAAGTCCCTCCTCCGCGCACTGGGCGGGCACGGACGAGCTCGGCCGCGATACGCTCTCTCGCCTGCTGTGGGGCGCGCGCCTTTCCCTGACGGTGTCGGTAACGGTGGTCGCCGTCTCCCTGACTCTCGGCCTCGCCATCGGAGGCCTTGCCGGCTATCGCGGTGGCTGGATCGACACCGCTCTCACCACGTTCGCCATGAACACCTTTCTGGCCCTCCCGGGCATTCTTCTCGCCATCGCGTTTGCCGCCTTTCTTGGCCCCGGCTTTTCCAACCTGGTGCTGGCGCTGGCCATCGGCGGCTGGGCCGGTTATGCCCGCCTGGTCCGGGCGCAGGTGATGGCCGTACGCGATCGCGAATATGTCGACGCCGCCCGGGCCCTGGGTGCCGGGGGGTTGCGCATCTTCTTTCGCCACATCCTGCCCAACATCCTGCAGCCGATTCTCGTGCAGGCCGCCATCGGCATGGCCGGCGTCATCCTCGCTGAAGCGACGCTGTCATTTCTCGGGCTGGGAATTCCCCCGCCGGCTCCCAGTTGGGGCGCCATGCTCAACGACGCCCGCTCTCACCTCTTCGACTCGCCTCACCTCGTGCTCTTTCCCGCTGCCGCCGTTGCCGGCGCGGTGCTCGGCTTCAACTTTCTCGGCGATGCGCTTCGGGATCAGCTAGACCCCCGCACCCGCCTCGAGATTGGGCTATGAAAATCGGCGTGATCAGTGACACCCACGGCCTGCTTCGTCCCGAGGTTCCGCCGTTGCTGGCCGGAGTCGACACCATTCTTCATCTCGGCGATGTTGGAGACGCCAAGATTCTCAAGGCTCTGGCCAAGATTGCGCCTGTCACCGCCATCCGCGGCAATATCGACCACGAGGGCGCCTGCGGGCGGCTCCCTGAGACCGAGGTCCTCCTCGTCGAGGGCGGATATCTCTACCTGCTTCATGATCTGGGGACTCTGCACCTCGACCCGGCTGCGGCGAAGTTCGCTGTCGTCCTCTACGGTCACTCGCACAAAGCCACCATTTGGAGGCACAAAGGCGTGCTCTATTTCAACCCCGGCTCTTGCGGCCCTCGCCGCTTCAACCTCAAAGTGACCATCGGCTACCTCCACGTCGCGGCGGACGGATCGCTCGAACCTGAAATTGTCGACGTTGATTGCGACTGACCGGGCTCAACGAGGGCCAGCGCAGCGTTTGATCAGCTCCTTGCGGGTGCTTTGAGCCCTAGCTCGCGCATGGCGATCTGCAGGTCGGCCCACGCTTCCTTCTTCTGGCGCGGATCGCGCAACAGGAATGCAGGATGGTACGTCACGATCAACTTGGTGCCACGAAATGAATGGACGCGTCCCCGGAGGCCCGCCAGGGGCTGGCGCTGTCCAAGCAGATACGTGGAAGCGGTCGCCCCCAGCGCCACGATCACTTCCGGTCGCACTACGTCGATCTGCCGAAAGAGAAACGGCGAGCAGGTGTTGGCTTCTTCCGGCTCCGGGGTTCGATTCCCCGGCGGCCGGCACTTCACCACGTTGGCGATATACACCTCTTCGCGCTTCAGGCCCATGGCTGTGATCATGTTGTTCAGCAGTTGGCCGGCGCGCCCCACGAAAGGCAGTCCCTGCGCATCTTCATCGGCTCCTGGCCCCTCGCCGACAAACATCAGTCGCGCATTCGACGAGCCGTCGGCGAACACCAGCTTGTTCCGGCCCTTATGGAGCGCGCAACGTGTGCAGTCTCCAAGATCTTCGCGGATCAAGAGTAGAGCTGCTGCTTTGTCGGCCGGCTTGGTAGCTGCGGCAATTGGGGGCGGCTGGGGTGCGGACCTACGCGGTGGAATAGTGTCGGTCTCCTCAAGAACTGAATCACCCAATGTGGGTGCCCCAGGTCTCGCTTCTGAGACCTGGGAGGTTCCCTCTAGCTGAGCCAGAAATTCCGGATCAACCGGCCGGCGATACATCTCGACCAGACCCAGGTCGCGGTAGAAGCGTAGCCGGGCAGCCAGAGCTTCCCTGAATGCTGGATCCAGCGCGGACGGCACTCGTGCTACTCCACGATCAGCTGGCGCCGCGACGCAGCCGGCGAAGCCGATTGGTTGAGTACCTCATCCTGCAACGAATCGCCTTCCAACTCCACCATGACCGGTTTCGGCCTGCGCAGGGAAAGAATCTCATCGAGGATGCGATCCGCAAGTTGACGCTTGGGCATCTCCGGTAGTTCAATCGCCGTCGACAGGGTCAGAAACGTGGCCGCATTGCGGTCCGAGTCGATTCCCACGTTATCGCCGGCAACATCGTTCACCACGATAGCATCTGCGCCCTTGCGCAGCAGCTTGGCGCGACCATTTTCCATGCGGTTCTCGGTCTCGGCGGCAAAACCGACGATGAGCTGCCCGGGACGCCTCTTCCGCACTACCTCTGCGAGGATGTCCTCGGTCGGCGCGAGTTCAATCGTGAGCGGTCCGGTGCGCTTGAGCTTCTGCTCGGAAACACTCAGGGGGCGATAGTCCGCCACCGCCGCCGCCTTGATCACCAGCGTGGCTTCCGTCATGCGCGCAAGCACCGCTTGCCGCATCTCTTCCGCGGTCGTCACCTTGACCAGTTCGCAGCGAGCGGACGGGTAAAGCGCCGACGGTCCGCTGATGAGAATCACCTTCGCGCCGCGTGCCTGTGCCGCCTCGGCCAGCGCATATCCCATCTTGCCGCTGGAACGGTTACCCAGGAAGCGAACCGGATCGAGCGCCTCACGCGTACCTCCCGCGGTCACCAGTACAACTTCTCCTGCAAGATCGTGGCGCCGTCCAAGCGCGTTGAGCACCGCATCGGCAATCGCCGCCGGCTCCGCCATGCGCCCTGCGCCCACCATGCCGCAGGCCAGGTCGCCCGTGCCCGGCTCGATCACGCGCACGCCGCGCTGGCGCAGTACCTCAATATTTGCCTTGGTGGCCGGATGCTCCCACATGTTCACGTTCATCGCGGGCGCAACCAGCACCGGTGCGGTCGTCGCCAGGTACATCGTGGTCAGGAAATCGTCGCTTATGCCGTGGGCAAACTTGGCAAGGATGTTGGCGGTGGCCGGGGCAACGACCAGCGCCTCGGCCCACTGCGCTTCGCCAATGTGTTCGATTCCACTCTGTTCGGGTGAGGCCTCGTACCCGCCGTCCGCTGCGTCCCACAGGCTAGTGATGACCTTGTGCCCCGACAATGCAGCAAAGGTGAGAGGCTGCACGAATTTCGTCGCCGCCTCCGTCATCACCACGTGCACTTCGAGCGCCTGGCGCTGCAGTTCCCGCACCAGTTCCGCAGCCTTGTAGGCTGCGATTCCGCCCGAAACACCAACCGTGACCCTCATGGATCGATTGTAGAACAGGGGACAGTGCACAGGGATCAATGGTCCGTGGTCAGTTCAAAACAAACCACGGTCAGTGATCGGCGAGCCTCTGTTCACTGAGCACTGAGCACTGATCATTGTCGACTGTCTTTAGCTGATGATGGGCACGCCGCCCTCATCCACCGGGGGCTTGACGACCGGGACGTCCTTCTTGACATAAGCGATCTTGCCCGCTTCCACCTCTTCCTGCGCGATGCGGCAGGCCTTGGTGGAGTGGGTAGGGACCAGCGCCTGGGAGCCGCTCTGGATCTGACGGGCTCGGCGTGCGGCCACGAGAACCTTGCGATAGTTGGAATCGAATTTGGTTTCAATCGTCATCTGGATCCTCGTCAAAGTTCAGTTGCTGCTGGCCGCTGGGGTGGAGGATCCCAAAAGCCTCGAGCACTGGTTTGAGCCGTTCCTGCGAATTGGACTGGCGGCACGCCGCGGCAACTTCCAGCACACGGCGAGAACGATAAGCGATCGGTTCGCTGTTGCGATAGTATCGCTCAGCGAGCACGATTGCTTCAAGTTGGGCCACCGCCCGGTCCAGTATGTCGTTGACCAGTATGTAGCTGTAGTCTCGATAGTTCTCGATTTCCTTGCTTGCCTCGCTCAGCCTCCGGTACAATTCTGCCTCGTTCACCTGCCCCTCGGCGCGGCTGCGATTGCGCAGCCGGGTGCGCAGCACCTTGGGATTCGGGGGCAGCACAAAGATGCTGACCGCCTCCGGCATGGTGCGACGCACTTGCGCAGCTCCCTGCACATCAATGTCGAGAAGCAGGTCGTGGCCATCTTTGCGCGCATCCTCCAGCGACTTGCGGGCCGTTCCGTAGCAGTGACCGAAAACCTCGGCATGCTCCAGAAACATGCTTTCCTGCACCATGCGGTCAAATTCGGCCCTGGTGGTGAAGTAGTATTCCCGCCCATGCTCCTCTGACCCGCGAGGGCTGCGCGTCGTCCACGAAATGGAGAAATCGACTCCGCTCACCTGCTTGCGGAGTTCGCTCACCAGCGTGCTTTTACCCGAGCCCGAAGGCGCCGAAATAATAAAAAGAATTCCCGCCACGATTGTCTTTCCTAAGTCATCAGTTTTCAGTTGTCAGCTTTCAGCATCCGGTTCATGTCTCCAGGCTCCTTGCTGAATGAAGATCTTCGTGTCCCGCAAGAATGAACTGACAACTGAGAACTGAAGACTGACAACTATTCTTATTCCACGTTTTGAATCTGCTCGCGAGCCTTCTCGATCTCCGCCTTCATGGCCAGGCCCAGTTCGGTGATGCGCGTTCCCTTCCCGCCCACGCCGCCGGTCTTCGACAGCAGCGTATTGGCCTCGCGGTTCATCTCCTGCAGCAGGAAATCGAGCTTCTTGCCCACTTCGCCGCTGGACGCCAGCAGTTCGCGGAAATGGCCAATGTGCGTCGTCATGCGCGCCAGTTCCTCGGCGATGTCGCTGCGGTCCACCAACACCGCCACTTCCTCGAGCAAGCGCTGCCGATTGAACTCCGTTCCAGTGGCCGTAATCAGCCGCTGGGTCAGGCGTTCTTGATAGCGCTGCTCGACTTCCG
Source organism: uncultured Acidobacteriota bacterium (assembly GCA_963798315.1). GTDB lineage: Bacteria > Acidobacteriota > Terriglobia > Terriglobales > Acidobacteriaceae > Telmatobacter. The sequence goes on from CAWCTA010000014.1 coordinate 42,151, forward strand.
GCCGCAACAGCGCCACACCTTCTACGGCCTCGGCCAGACGGCCAAGCGAGGCACGAAGGATCGACTCGAGCGACTCCCCTTCCCGGGCGCGCATGGTTTTCAATTCGCCCAGCAGGGGAACGATCTGCTGCTGCACGCTCTCCGCGAGCGCCGAGAGATCCTCGTCTCCATTGCTGCGGTTGTCGGCTTGCAGCACGCCGGGAAGACGGAGAATCGCGTTGAGATCCGGCTGCCCGCTGAGCCCATGCTCGTCGCGCGCGGCGTTGAAAGCGGCCAGGTAGCCAGTGACCAGATCGCGATTGTAACCGGCTGTCTGTTGCGCGGTGCGATCGACGGAAAGCATGAGTTCCACATGGCCGCGGACCAGGTGCTCTTTCAGGATGCGGCGCAGCTCCATCTCCAGGGCGTCAAGACCGGGAGGAAGGCGCAATTGAACATCGAGAAACCTGTGATTGACGCTCTTGAGAGTGAGAGTGTAACTGAGCTGGTCCTGATCACGGACGGGGACGCGCACCTGAACTCGCGCAAACCCTGTCATTGAGTATATGGGCATCTTGCTATTCCTCGGTCTCCCCTGAGAGCGCGGGCTCCAGAAGCTGCAGATCGTGCTGAACGGCATCCGGCTCCAGTTGCTGCAGGGCGCGCGATTCGGATCCATCCATGAACTGCAATTGATAAAGCCGTTGATAGGTGGGCGAATTGGCCAGCAGTTCCTCGTGCGAGCCGACCGCGGTGATCCGGCCATCTTCCAGTACCGCGATGCGGGTGGCGTTGCGAATGGTGCCCAAGGCGATGGGCAATCACAAGCACCGTCCGGCCCTCCACCAGGTTGGCCAGGGCAGCCTGCACTAGAGACTCGCTCTCGGCATCGAGCGCCGAGGTAGCTTCATCGAGGATCAGGATGGGCGCGTTCTTCAGAATGGCGCGCGCAATCGCGATGCGCTGGCGCTCCCCGCCGGAGAGCCGGAAGCCCTTTTCGCCGATCACCGTGTCATAGCCCTGCGGCATGCGCAGAATGAAGTCGTGCGCCAGGGCATTGCGCGCTGCCTGCTCCACCAGCTCGGCTTTAACATCGGGCCGGCCGTAGGCGATGTTATTGCGCACCGTGTCGTTGAACAGAATCGTCTCCTGCGTGACCTGCGCAACCTGCTTGCGCAGCGACGACAGGGTCAAATCGCGAATGTCTTTGCCGTCGAGCAGGATCCGGCCAGAGGTCACGTCGAAGAATCGCGGGATCAGGTTAACGAGAGTTGATTTACCTGCGCCGCTGGGGCCAACCAACGCCACCACTTCGCCGGCCTGCACCTCGAGATCGACATTGTGCAGAATCTGGTGCTCGCCCTCTTCTGTCGAATAAGAGAAACCTACGTTATCAAACCGAATCGACGATTTGAAACGATGCAGCGTCCCGCCGTGCACCTTTTCTTTCACATCGTCCTTCACGTCGAGGAAGCCGAAGATGGAGGCCGACGCGCCCAGGGCCTGCTGAAAACTGTTGTAGTAATAAGCAAAGCGGCGCACGGGATCGTAGAGCTTGAAAAGAGCGATGATGAACGTGATGAAGACTTCGGCCGTCATGCGCCCATGCTGGATTTCGTTGCGTCCGATCCACAGCAGCAGGGCAATGGCGATGGCCCCGATCGTATCCATCAACGGCGAACTGATCGACTGAATGCGAACGCTGCGCAGGTTGGCCCGAAACAAGCGCTTGGCTGCCTTCTTGAACCGAAGAATTTCCCATAACTCGGTGTTGAAGGCCTTCACAATCCGATTGCCCGTCACTGTCTCATGAAGAATGTTCTGGATCTCGGCCAGTTTGTCCTGGCCGGTCCTGGTGCGCGTGCGCACCGACCGCCCGATCCGCCGCGCCGACGTGATCACCACCGGCACAAACAGCAGCAGGGCCCAGCTCAGCCGCCCCCCCAGCGCAATCACCAATGCGACCGTCGCAATAAAAGTAAAGAACTGCTGCAGAAAGTCGCCAAGGACCGAACTCACGGCCATCTGCACACGATCCACGTCATTGATGAGCGTCGAAAGAATCGTCCCCGTCGGATAGCGATGGAAAAAACTCGCCGACCGGCGCATGATGGCCTCGTAGAGATGATTGCGTATGTCGGTCACCATGCCGTAGCCGGCGTAGTTGACCAGGTAGGTTCCGGCATAATCGCAGATGCCCTTGATGATGGTCGACCCGACGAGCGCAACCGCGACCACCGTCCACGCGTTGTGCATCCAGTACGGAACAAAGCGGTGGATGTCGAATTGCCACGGCGGGGGAGCAAACGGGAAGAGCGGCAATGCGCTGGAAGGATTGCTCGGCCTGAGCACCACGCCCAGGATCGGCACGAAGAAGGCCATCCGTAAGGCCTCGAGCAAGCCAACCGCAGCCAGCAACAGAACGCCCGGGAACCAGTGCAGCCAGTACGGCAGCCCGAAGCGCAAAAGCCGGAGGATTTGTCTCATGCAGGGAAGACCGCCTTAGGTTTTGGCAATTCGGCGACGTCTTCCGGTTGGGCGCACGAGTCCATTGAAGTATTGTATCCGGCGGTGCCGGGAAAATCCCGCAGCCGCCTCAGCAGTCTATCGTTTGGATAAGCGATTCACCTCGCGCCGGTCAACTCGTCAGTACGCCCTCAGGTCCATGATGGCCTTGAGGATCGTTTCCGGCTGCGGCAGGATCACATCTTCCAGCACCGGCTGGTAGGCCACGAACGTGTCCATCGAGCCCACGCGTTTGACCGGCGCATCCAGATCCTCGAAGAGTTCGTCGGCGATGCGCGCGGCGATCTCCGCGCCATATCCCCAGCTCAGCATGTCCTCATGCGCCACGATGACGCGGCTTGTCTTGCGGACCGAGGTGGCAATGGCCTCCCAGTCGTAAGGATTCAACGAGCGCAGATCGAGGATCTCCACGTCGATGCCGTGCTGGCGGTGCGCTGTTTGGGCCGCCTGCAACGCTCGCGTCACCACCGCGCCATAGGTCACCAGCGTCATGTGCTCGCCAGGGCGCACGACGCGCGCCTTCCCAAAGGGAATGGCAAAGTCCGGACCCGGATAAGGCGCCCGCCCGTAGGTCTCGCGATAGAGCCGCTTGTGTTCGAGAAACAGCACAGGGTCGTCGCAGCGGATGGCGGTGCGCAGCAGGCCGTTGGCATCCAGGGCGTTGGATGGAAAAACGACGCGCAGTCCCGGGGTATGGGTAAAGATGCTCTCCCCGGATTGGGAGTGATAAATCGCGCCCCCGGTCAGATAGCCGCCAATGGGCACGCGAATCACCGCCGGCGAAGCCCATGCATCGTACGAGCGCCACCGCATCAGCGGCATTTCGTTGCGAAGCTGGTGCATAGCCGGCCAGATGTAGTCGAAGAACTGGATCTCCACCACCGGCTTCATGCCGCGCACCGCATAGCCCACTGCGCGCCCCACGATATTCGCTTCCGCGAGCGGCGAGTTGAACACCCGCTCCGATCCGAACTCGGTCTGCAATCCGGCGGTGAGTTTGAATACCCCGCCCTTCCCCTTGACTTCGTTCAAGGCATGCTCGCGGCTCGCATCCGCCACGTCTTCGCCATAGACGACGATGCGCGGGTCGCGGCGCATTTCGTCCCGCAGGCAGGCGTTGATCAGGTCAGCCATGGTCCGCGGCATAGCGTTCTTGCCTGAAGCCGGTTTGCCCGATTCTGCGCCCTGGGCTTCCTTCCGCTCAGAGTCGAACGCCGCGCCGGTCGGGTCAAGATCTTCCGAGTAAATGTATTTCGTGATCTCCGCGATGGGTGGAAGCGGAGCTTCGAGGGCCCGATCCGCGGCCTCCGAGGCCTCGTGATCGAGCGACTTCTCTAAGGCGTTGATCTCTTCAGCGCTGAGAATGCCTTCGCGCAGCAGTCGCATCTGCAGGCGGGCCAGCGGGTCGCGCATGGCGTCGGCCTCGCGCTCCTCCGCAGACCGGTACAGCTTGTCGTCGTCGGAAAGTGAGTGCGAATAGGGGCGCACGACGTGGCCATGAACAAAAGCCGGGCCAAGGCCCGCGCGGCAATGCTCGGCCGCCGCCTGGAATGCGCGCAGGCATTCCTCCGCATCGGTGCCGTCGATCTCGGCGAAATGGAAGTTGGGAAAATTGGCCACCAGCCGCGAAATATTGCCGCCCGGCGTATTCACCTCGACCGGCACGCTGATCGCGTAGCCATTGTCTTCCACGCAGAAGATCACGGGCAGCTTCTGATTCGAGGCCGTATTGATTGCTTCCCAGAACTCGCCCTGCGACGTTGAACCCTCCCCCAGGCAGGCAAGCGCGACTTCGTCTCCATGGAACGTCACGTCGCGGAATTCCCGGTAATCGCCCGGCACCTTCTCGGCCGCCTCGGGGTGGCGGCTGAAGTAGCGGCCCGCCTCCGCACAGCCTACCGCGTGCAGCAGTTGGGTAGTCGTAGAGGACGATGTGCTGACGATATTCAGTCTTCGGCTGCTAAAGTGCATCGGCATCTGCCTGCCGCCGCTGGCGGTGTCGGTGCCGGCCCCCACCGCCTGCAGCAACATTTCAAGGGGCGTCACGCCGAGCGCCAGGCAAAGCGCCCGGTCGCGGTAATAGGGAAAGAACCAGTCATACCCGGGACGCAGGGCCAGACCGGCCGCCACCTGCAAAGCCTCGTGGCCGGCGCCGGACACCTGGAAGAAGATCTTCTGTTGCCGCTTGAGCAGTATCTCGCGATCGTCCAACCGGCGGGAAAGATACATCAGCCGGTAGAATTCGACCATCTCCTGCGCGCTTAGACTGCCGTTGAAGGCTGCCGTTCCGGGCACGCGGGCGCTGGAAACCGCAGATTCCATGAGCGTGACTCCCTATCGCGGTTCCCGTATCTCCCCGGGAAAACCAAAAGTGATTGTATCAATCCCGAAAGCCAACCTCTGTCTCTTGCGCTCGATTTTCCGCGTCTTAAATAGGCTATTGCTGGTTATCGAAAGTCGGGGGACCTTTCAAACTCGGGGATCCTCCAACACTAAAGCTCATCTTCTCTTTGACGCTGCGGGCCAATTTAGCGATTTCCGCCACTTTGCGCAACTGTGCATCGGTCATGGCCGCCGCGTTTGCATCGGATACCTCGGCATTCAGTTCCCGCGCCAACTGGAGTAGCTTCTGCGTATCTGACACCAATTCTCTTTGCCGCTCGGCATTCAACTGGCGTATCCGTTTCGGATCCGCGTTCGGGTCTGCACCAAACTGCGAATTCGCATCCGGATAGTTCCGGCCTAACTTGCCGTTGTTGGTCGAAGGAAACTGCGGATAAGGCGATTGGCCCGCCATCGGAATTCCCAGAATCAGCGCCAGCCCGACGGCAAGCCTGACCATTCGCCGCTCCCGGCCGACGCCAATCTTTCTACGGATTTGAGGCTGCTCATCCACTGCAATCGTCTCTTGGCAAAAGAAAAAGTGAACCCCGCTTCCAGCCCTTTCCGGGGATCAGTTCGAGGCCATGGTCAGTTTCATCTTCTCTTTCACGTTGTGCGCCAGTTTCTCGATCTCTTCGGCCTTGCGAATGACACCCAGGGAGAGGGTATCCTTGCTGGTCTTGTCGACTTCGGCCTTCAGATCGCTTGCCAGCTTCAGCAGGCGGGCGCTGTCGTCGGTGATCTGACGCTTGCGCTCAAGGTTGGCCGCATCGACATTCTTGTTTTTCGCTTGCTGGTCGTGCATGGCCATCTGCTGGTTGGCATCGGGAGGACGATTCGCATCCGGCATCAGCAACGGCCTGTCCGGGTTTTGTAACGTCGATTGCGACACCCCTTGCGAACTGAAATTGGAGACGGTCGACAATAAGCCGAGGCCAATCAAGCAAAGAAACCCGCGTACCCAAAGTACGTTCCGGGAATGCCAACGGGAAGCGCCGGAGGCAGATCGGTCATATCGATTTCGATGGGTTCGGAGCAGCATGGGAACTCTCCTTGGGTGAGCCGGTTGTCGTCATTCGCGTCGCGACCCTGCGGTTAACCTGCAGCCGCCGTCAGCTTCATCTTTTCCTTCACAGTATGCGCCAATTTCTCGATAGTTTCTGCCTTGCGAACCGCAGAAGGAGGGGGCGCCTCAAACCCCGCCTTTTCCAGTTCGGCCTCCAGTTCTGCTGCCAATTGCAGCAGAACTGCGGAGTCCTGCTCCAACTGGCGCTTGCGCTCGGCATTTGCCGCCTCATAGCGCTGCAGTTGAGCGCGTTTCGCATTTCTTTCCATCTGCATGCGCGCGTCGGGCTGTCGATTGGCGGGGTCGACTGAAGCGGCCTTATCGGGCCAGAATCCAGCTGGCCGGGAGTCCTGGGCCGGGCACACCGCAGTGACCAGGATCGCAACACAGGCACCCGCACGGACCTTCCCTGCACCATGCGCAATCCAGCCGTGGCTCGATAGGCGGGGTGAATCCGGAATTCTCAAGCACCGCATGGATAGCTCTCCTCGGAACCGACTACACCGCCTGAACAACGAATCGCGCGGCAGGACCGCACGTGCGCCCAGCGCGGTCAGTTTGGTTTTACCGTAAGTTCCATCCGTTCCTTTACAAGCTGGGCCAGTTTCTCGATCGTCTCCGCCTTGTGCAGCGCGTTTTCCGAGAGCCGGGCGGAACCGGCATGATCGACCTCGGCCTTCAAAGCAATCGCCATCGTCTCCAGCATTGCAGTAGCCTGCGTCATCTGTCGCAGACGCTCGGCATTGGCCGCATCGAAGTTCTGCTTTCTCGACTTCTGTTCCCGCATCTCCATCTGTTGGTTCACGTCCGGGAGCCGGTTGGCCTCGGGAAGAAGGAGGGGGTGGGGCGGATGTGTCGGTAACTGCGGAGCCGGAGTCTGGGCGAAGCTCAGCAGCGTAAACATAGCGAGAATGGCCGATCCGGCTAAGGTCGTTGGAAGAATCCAGGCGCACTTGCGCGTCCGGTTGCCTGGTTGTTCTGATTCAGAGCCCCGTGACGATTTGAATCGCATCGTGACCTCCTCAGAGAGCGGCTTGTATGCACCTCAGGCAAAGGCAGATCTGTGGGCCCATTTACCCTGTTTCCGAACCGGTCCGCACCGGTGGCTAGGAATGCCGATGAGGAAACCAAAGCCCATCGCCTCGAACTACGAGACCATCTGCTTCCATTGCGCTCGGTCGCGGACAATGCGCGTCCCGGGGAAGCTCTGCTTTACGTCCTCCACGCAGGTGGTGCCGGCGGATCTGCCGCTCCGCTACCTGCCAACGCCGTGTAGGGTGAATTCTACCTCCACCCCGGTAATCCAGTCTTGTTTCAAAGCAAGTAACTCGAAAATCCTCAAGCGCCGGTATGCCTCCAACTGAAATCGCCGGCCCGGACTCTGCAAATATAGATAGATAAAGAGGTGTATTGGGATGTATACATTCCTTCTCATTGCGTTACGTACTGGTATTTTTGCCGAAGGTCGCTTCATGGGCAAGTTGCTCGATGAATGGATCTTCGATATTCAGGAATTCATCCGCACCAAGCTTCCCCGTCTCATTCTGCTGGCGATCGTCGCTTTCATTCTCAGCCGTATCCTGCGCATACTGACCGACCGTGTCGTCCGGCTGGCGGAGCATCACGCCGCCGGCGTCACCCGGGTTTCCCAGATCAGGACTTTGGCAGGTGTCATTCGCGCAACCGGATTGACCATTGTTATTTCCATTGTGGGCCTCCAATTCCTGGCAGCCATGGGGGCAAACCTGGCGCCGTTGCTCACCTCGGCTGGAATCGCCGGCGTGGCCATCGGGTTGGCGGCACAAAATCTTGTCAAGGACATGCTCAATGGAACTCTTATCCTGCTGGAAGCCCAGTTCAGTGTGGGCGATGTGGTGACCATCGCCGGCCTCACCGGCACCGTTGAAACCATGACCCTTCGCAAAACCACTGTTCGCGGCGGGGACGGGACCCTGTTTGTGGTGCCGAACTCACAGATCACCACCGTAGCCAACCAGAGCGCCGACTTTTCCGTCGCTACCATCCCCATCAGCGTGGATTTTTCCGCCGATCCCAACAAGGTAATCGAGATTCTCCGCTCCACTGCGACCGATGTGCGCAACAGTCCCGAGTTCAAAGACCTGTTCGTGGCCGACCCTCAGATCCTGGGCGTGGACGCCGTAAGGGGATCCCAGCTGATCTTCCCCGTGGTCTTCAAGACAAAGGCACAAAAGCAGTTCGCGCCCATGCGGGAATTCCAGCGGCGCGTCCGCATGGCACTCGAGGAGCACCACATGTTGCCCGGCGACCCATTGCGTGTATTCAACACGTTCGACGCTCAAAGCGAAAATACCCAAAGCCCCGTTGCCACTCCTGCAGCGGAACACGAGCTACCGGCGCCTCGTGACCCCACCACGATCAAGCCGCAAGAGAGCAACCCGTTCACCGGCGAGTAATCTCGTAACCTGGGTGCCCCATTCTAGCGACGTCGTCAGGCGGCGCTAGGGTGCGAGACCACGACCGCTCGTCTCGCTAATACGCAATCTTGATCGGGGAAGCCATCCAGGCATCGAAGCTTGCCCAGGCCTCTTCGCTGAGCAGTTGCACAGCGGGCAACGCACGCGACGCCGGATCCTTCTGCACTTCCGCATAAAGAAACGCGTCGTCGAACCCCGCGCGCGCCGCGTCGGCTGCCGAACAACCGTAATAAATGACATCGAGGCGCGCCCAATACGATGCCGCCAGGCACATCGGACAGGGTTCGCAGCTGGTATAGAGTTCGCATCCCGCCAGGGTGAACGTTCCCAGCGAACGGCAAGCGGCGCGAATGGCATTCACCTCGCCATGGGCTGTCGGATCGTAAGTTTCAGTCACCGAATTAGCGCCTTCCCCGACGACCACGCCGTCGCGAACAATGACCGCGCCGAACGGGCCGCCGTTGCCGCTGAGCACATTCGCCGTGGCCAGGGCGATCGCGCGTCGTAAAAATTCAGGATTGGGCGCAGTTGCCATCGTTGACTTGCTCTAACCCTCCCCGAACGGCGAAAGTAAACACAGTATGGCACAGGCATTTCGCTCCACCCGTGTACTGACGCCGGCGGGCCTCGTTCCCGCCACGCTGCTGGTAGAGCAGGAGCGCATCACGGGTGTCTGCGGGTGGGATGAAGTGCCGGCCGTTGCCCATCTCCACGACTATGGGGACTACGTGCTCCTGCCCGGGCTGGTTGACTCGCATGTGCATATCAACGAGCCCGGCCGCACCGAGTGGGAAGGCTTCACTACCGCGACCCAGGCCGCGGCCGCCGGCGGCGTGACCACGCTCGTTGACATGCCGCTCAATTGCATTCCCGAGATCCTCGATGTGCCGTCGCTGGAACGCAAACGCGACGCCGCCTGCGGCAAGGCCTGGGTCGACTGGGCTGCCTGGGGTGGCTTGGTGCGTGGCAATGTCGACGCCTTGGCTTCCATGGCCACGGCGGGCGTACCCGGCTTCAAGTGCTTCCTCGTTTTCTCGGGAATCGATGGATTCTCCTGGGTGGATGAAGCCCATCTTTCCACTGCGCTGACCAGCCTGCGCGGCAGCGGTCTGCCTGTGCTGGCACACGCCGAGATTTGCGGCCCCATCGACGCCGCCACTGAGGCTCTCAACAAGGCTGGCGCCGACTGGCACAAATACTCCACCTATCTTGCCTCGAGGCCCGACGAGGCCGAAGTTCAGGCGATCGCTTTGCTCATCCGCCTCGCGGAAAAGTATGAGGCGCCCATCCACATCGTGCATCTATCCAGCGCGCAGGCGCTGCCTCTGCTGGCAGAAGCGCGGCAGCGCGGCTTGCCCATCACCGTGGAAACCTGCACCCAATATCTGTGGTTTGCCGCGGAAGAAATCCCCGACGGCGCGACTGAATTCAAATGTGCGCCGCCCATTCGCGGAGCGGCCAATCGCGAGGCGCTTTGGGGCGCACTGGCCGACGGCATAATCGACATGGTGGTGACCGATCATTCCCCCTGCCCGCCGGCCCTGAAGCGGCGTGACCCAAACGGCGGCCTGGCCCGATGGGATCTCGCCTGGGGCGGCATCAGCAGCCTGGGCCTCGCCCTTCCCGTGATGTGGACAGCCATGGTCCGGCGCGGCCTCGGTTCCGGAGCCGGCCTCGAGCACCTTGGCCAGTGGATGGCAGCCGTGCCGGCTCGGCTCGCCGGCCTGGAGGCGCACAAAGGCGCATTCACCGCAGGCTCTGATGCGGACATCGTCATCTTCGATCCCGACCTGCAATGGACGGTATCTCCTGCAAGTCTGCATTTCCGTCACAAGCTTTCTCCCTACATGGACACGGATCTGCGCGGCCAGGTGCAGGAGACATGGCTGCGCGGCGCTCCCGTGTACCGCCGCTCCGGTGGTACCAACAACAGGGACAGCTTTCTCGGCGATCCCCGCGGCAGGGAGCTCGTTCGCTCATGAGAGACCGCGCCCAGCGGGCCATTGCGGAGTGCCTGCACATCGCGACCATGACGGAAGAGCCGGGCCGCATCACCCGCCGCTTCCTTACGCCTCCCGTGCATGACGTTCACACCCACCTGCGCCGACGGATGGAGGCTCTCGGCATGAAAGTCCGCACCGACGACGCCGGAAATCTGCGCGGCATTTGGCCCGCCCTTCCCTGTGCTCGCCGCCTGATTCTCGGTTCCCACATCGATACGGTCCCCGACGCCGGCGCCTACGACGGCGTGTTGGGCGTCACCCTGGCCCTCGAATGGGTGCAGCTTGCCCAGGAAGCCGCCCTGCCCATTGGCATTGAAGTCATCGCCTTTTCTGAAGAAGAAGGCGTCCGTTTCGGTCTCCCCTTCATCGGCAGCCGCGCGGTAGCGGGCCGCTTCGATCCAGCGCTTCTCGAACTCAAAGATGCGGACGGCATTTCCATCGAAAATGCGATTCGCGCCTTCGGCCTCGACCCCCGCGGCATCGAAGACGCCCAGGTCAATCGCGATGTAATCGGCTTTGTGGAGGTCCACATCGAACAGGGCCCGGTCCTCGAGGCCGACGGCCTGAGCGTCGCCGCCGTCAGTGGCATCGTCGGACAAACGCGTCTCAGCCTCCAGTTTTCCGGCCATGCCAATCACGCCGGCACAACCCCTATGCATCTGCGCCGGGATGCGCTCGCTGCCGCCGCCGAATGGATCGCGGCCGCGGAAAAACTCGCCTCCCGCACCGACGGGCTTGTCGCCACCGTGGGAAAGATCGCCGTGGAACCAAACGCGTCCAACGTCATCCCCGGTATGGCGCGCATAAGCCTCGATGTTCGCCACGCCCGCGACTTCCGCCGCGAATCCACCGTAGAAGAGCTTGTCTCCCGAGCGCGCGCCATCGCCGATCGTCGAGGCGTCTCCATCGAGTTGACCCGGCAGTTGAACGAGCCCGCGGTTTCCATGGACGAGCGCCTCACCGCCTACCTTTCCGATGCGATCGAGGCCACCGGATTCCCCCCAAAATCCATGCCCAGCGGCGCCGGCCACGATGCCATGGTGATGGCCACCCGCGTACCGACCGCGATGTTATTCCTGCGCAGCCCGGGCGGCATCAGCCATCATCCCGACGAAGCCGTCCGCGAAGAAGACGTCGAGGCCTCCCTCCACATCGGCCGCAAGTTCCTGGAACGCCTCGCCGCAGAGCACTGAAAACATAGACACAACCTGGGTGCCCCATCCTAGCTTTGCTAGGGTGGGGTTCAATCATCGGGTCGGAGAGCCCCGTGTTCGTCTAACAAGAAATTGATTAGAATCGACCCACGCGCCGGTTCAACTTTCTACACAACGAGGTCAAGCGTGCATCACCTGGGAGCCACACGAAGCAGTCTCAAAGCCGATCACCTGCTGCAAACGCCCGACACGTTCATCCGCACGCCGCTTCCAGGTGCCGAGAGCGTCGAGTTCGTCATTCACACGGCGCCCCAACTGGGTGCCGGCTTCACCCAGATGACTGCGGAGTTCTCTGCCGGCGGAACGCTGGGCCCAGCCGTAGCACAGCGATTTATCTTTGTGCTCGAAGGCGAGATAGCCGTCCAAGTCGAGACGGACAGCCATCTCCTTGCCGACGGAGGCTTTGCCTATCTTCCGCAAGGCACTCTGCACAGTGTGCGTTCGATCGGCCCGGCGCGCGCGGTGTTGATCGAGAAGCCCTACGAGCCGAGCGACGGCACCCCCGATCCTGAAGTCGTGATTGGCAACGAGTCCAATGTGCTGGATGTTCCCCTGATGGGAGATCCGGCCTTGCGTGTGCGCCCTCTCATGCCCGATGGTCCGGCCTACGATTTTGCCGTAAACACCATGACCTACGATCCCGGCGCGGCCCTCAGCATGGTGGAGATCCACGTCATGGAGCACGGACTCCTGATGCTCGCAGGCGGCGGCATCTATCGCCTCGGAGACTCGTGGTATCCAGTCCAGGCCGGCGATTTCATCTGGATGGCGCCCTATTGCCCGCAATGGTTCGGAGCGCTCGGCAAGCAACCGGCGAAGTACCTCATCTACAAAGACTGGCGCCGCCACCCGCTCGGAGTGTGAACACCATGACCACCGCTCGCCCCCAGCTCAGCCCCAGACTCAGTATTGATGGCGTAATCGCCGAACTCCAGGCCCTGGCTCAAATCTCCGAGGCCGAGCCCCCGGTCGTGACGCGCGTCGTCTTCAGTGAGGCTGACCTGCGCGCTCGAGCCTACGTGAAAAGCCTATGCGCCGGCGCCGGTCTCGCCATTACCGAAGACGCCATCGGCAACACCTTCGCCCGCTGGCAGGGCGCCGAACCGGACCTTTCGCCCATCGGCACCGGCTCCCACATCGACGCCATTCCAAACGCCGGCCTCTACGACGGATGCGTGGGCGTGCTAGGCGGCCTTGAAGCCATCCGCGTCCTCCAACAGCTCGGATTCAAGCCCCGGCGCTCTATCGAGCTGGTCATCTTCACCGCCGAAGAGCCGACCCGTTTCGGCATCGGGTGCATGGGCAGCCGCATGATGGCTGGCGTGCTCACGCCCGCCCAAGCGCTCACCCTCCGCGATAAGGAGGGCCGCGGCCTCGAGGAATTACGCACCGCCGCCGGATTCACGGGCACTCTCGAATCCGTTATTCTGCCCGCCGGCCGTTTCGCAAGGTTCATCGAGTTACATATTGAACAAGGTCCGCTTCTCGAACAGGAGGGCATCGACCTCGGCCTTGTGACGCACATTGCCGCGCCGGCCAGCATGCGCATCCTCATTGAAGGCGAGGGCGGCCACGCCGGCGCGCGCCTCATGCCCGGCCGCAAGGACGCCCTTGCAGCCGCCGCCGAGTTGATCCTGGCTCTCGAAGCCGCGGCCCAATCGACAGGCGTCATTGACACCGTCGCCACGGTGGGCGTGTGCGAAGTCTTTCCCGGCGCGGTCAACAGCATCCCGTCCCGCGTCCGCCTCGAAACGGATATCCGCGACATCGACGCCGAGCGCCGTGATCGTGTCATCGATGCGCTTCGCACGGCGTGTGCCGATGTCTCCGCGCGGCGTGGCGTGGCCATCACGACTGAGTTGGTGAACGCTGATCCGCCCGCCACCTGCGATACGGAAATTCTCGACGCTCTGGAGGATTCCGCACGGGCCGCATCCAAAGCTTACAAAAAAATGGTGAGCCGCGCCTACCACGATTCGCTCTTCATGGCCCGCATCGCTCCCGTGGCCATGCTCTTTATCCCCTGTCGCGGTGGCGTAAGCCACCGGCCCGACGAATACGCCTCCCCGCAATGGATCGGAACCGGCGTCCACGTGCTGGCGCGCACCCTCGCACAACTGGCAAGCTGAGATTTCACCCTGGGCACAACCAGTCGCATTGAAACTGGGTGCCCCAGGTTTCGATTCTGAGACCTGGGATATTTGCCCCATCCCCTTTGCATCCCGCCCGCCCCGATGTATCCTAACCCTCAACCTGTACGGCTTTTCGGCTTCCCCAAAATGAGCACGGTTGCCAAAACCCGCATCGCCAAGCCCGCCATTGTCGGCACGCCCGTCTTCCGCAAAGAAGGCATCGACAAGCTGCTCGGCCGCGCCCGTTACGTGGATGACCTCGAGCGCGAAGGCATGTGGCACGGCGCCACCGTACGCAGCACCATCCCCCGCGGCCTCATTCGCTCCATCCACTTCGATCCTTGCATCGACTGGACCCAGTTCGCTGTCGTCACCGCCTTCGACATTCCCGGCCGCAATCACATTCACCTCATCTTCGACGACCAGCCCTGCCTTGCCGATGAACAAGTGAATCATTGCGATGAAGCCATCCTGCTGCTCGCCCACCCCAGCCGGCAGAAGTTGCGCGAAGCCGCCGCCGCCATTCGCATCGATTACGATCCGCTGCCGCCCGTCTTCACCATCGAAGAGAGCGAACGCCAGGACGCAATCATCTGGGGCGAAGACAACATCCTCAAAAGCTTCCTCCTCGAAAAGGGAAACGTCGATTCGGTATGGGAAACCGCCGCCCACATCATTGAAGGTGAATACCGCACCGGCGCCCAGGAACATCTCTACATCGAGAACAATGGCGCCATCGCCGAGTACAGCGCCGAGACGGGTATCACCGTCTGGGGCTCGCTGCAGTGCCCGTTCTATGTCCACAAGTCGCTGATGGCGGTGTTCAATCTGCCCGAAGAAAAGGTGCGCGTCATTCAGACTGAAACCGGCGGAGCCTTTGGCGGCAAGGAGGATTACCCCTCCACGCTTTGCGCGCATGCCGCGCTGCTGGCGATGAAGTGCGGTCACCCCGTCAAGATTGTGTACGACCGCATGGAAGACCTGGCCGCCACCACCAAACGCCATCCGTCCCGCGTGCGCCATCGCACCGCCCTCGATGCCAACGGCAAGTTGCTGGCCATGGACATCGACCTCGCCACCGACGGCGGCGCTTACTGCACGCTCTCTTCGACCGTGCTGTCGCGCGCCACGCTGCACTCGCCCGGTCCTTATGTCTGCCCTAACGTGCGGGTTCGCTCTCGCGCCTGGGCTACCAACACGGTGCCGTACGGCGCCTTCCGCGGCTTTGGCGCGCCGCAGGCCATCTTTGCCATCGAGCGCCACATGGACGAGATCGCCGCCGCCATCGGCATGGACCCGATCGACCTGCGGCGTCGGAATTTCCTCCACGACGGCGACACCACGGCCACCGAACAGGTGATGCGCGATCCGGTCATCCTCGACAAGCTCCTCGATCGTGCGCTCACCGAGAGCGACTACCACGCCCGCCGCGCGCGCTTCGCCGAAGAGAATAAGACCAGCCCGGTCAAGCGCGGCCTCGGCATCTCCGCCTTCTTTCACGGCGCGGGTTTCACCGGTTCGGGTGAGCGCTATCTAAACTCCCTGGCGGGGCTGGATGTAACCCCCGATGGCAAAGTTCGCGTGCTTGTGTCGAACACCGAATTCGGCCAGGGCACCGACACGATTCTCACGCAAATCGCAGCCGAGACCATCGGAGTCGATTACAGCGATGTGGTCATGGCGCCGCGCGACACCGGAATCATTCCCAACAGCGGGCCCACCGTCGCCTCACGCACGTCGATGGTGGTTGGCCGCCTCATCGAGCGGGCTGCAGCACAGCTCATCGAGATGCTAGGCAAAGACTCCAGCCTTCCCGAAGACTTCACGCCCGATGAATTTTTCACTGCCTGTGAACAATATCGCGCCGCGCACGGTCAGGTTGTCTCGCTGTGCCGCTATGAAGCCCCGCCCGGCATCTACTGGGATGACCAGACCTATCATGGCGAAGCCTACCCGGCCTATGCGTGGTCCGTGCAGGTTGCGCAAGTCGCGGTCGACACCGTTACTTACTCGGCTGAGGTCGAAGAATTCTGGTCTGTGCAGGAAGTGGGCCGCGTCCTCCATCCCAGTGCTCGCGGGCGGCCAGATTGAAGGCGGCATCGCCCAGGGCATCGGCTATGCGCTCTATGAAAAGGTCGTCTGGCAGAACGGCCACATGGCCAACAACCAGATGACCAACTACATCATGCCCACCGCCGAAGACGTCCCGCCCATCCACGTCTACTTCGAGGAGATTCCGTTCGCCTACGGCGCCTTCGGAGCCAAGGGGATTGGCGAGTTGCCCCACGACGGCCCCGCACCCGCCATCCTGAATGCCATTCGCGCCGCGACCGGTGTGGGCTTCAATTCCATCCCCCTGCTTCCCGAAGACCTTTTCGCAAAGCTTGGAGCAGCCGCCGCCATCGAGGAGCCGGCCACGGTATGAGCACCCACTGGCTTGCAATCCGCATGACCGTGAACGGCATCGCGCACGAGGTGCACGTGCCGCCCATGAAGCGGCTGCTCGATGTCTTGCGCGAAGACCTTCACCTGACCGGAACCAAGGAAGGCTGCGGCGAAGGCGAATGCGGCTCGTGCTCGGTGCGCATGGATGGCGAATTGGTGAATAGCTGTCTCGTCCCCGTGCTGCAGGCGCAAGGCTCGCGCATCGAGACCGTCGAAGGACTCGGATGCTACGGTAACCTGCATCCGCTGCAACAGGCCTTTCTCGCGTGCGGCGGCGCGCAATGCGGCATTTGCACTCCGGGCATGTTGATGGCTGCCTCCCATCTGCTCGAGCGCAATCCTCACCCCACGATGGCGGAAATCCGCGAAGGCCTTGCCGGCAATCTCTGCCGATGCACGGGCTTTGTCCGTATCTTCGAGTCTGTCATTGCCGCCACCACGCGCCCGGAGCAGGACACTCATGCGGGGTCCCCACCGACAGGTCTTCGTCGGTGGGGTGATCATGCGCGGTGATGCCGAGGCACATGAGCTTGTTGCGCCCGGGAGTCTGGCAGCGGTTCTCGAACTGCATGGCCGGCGCACCCGGCAAGTGGACGCCGATTGCCGGCGGCACCGAATTGATGGTCGCCCACGCCGCCGGTCGGCTGCCCCCCTCGGACCTCGTCAGCCTGTGGGGCATTCCCGATCTGCGCTTCATCGAAAGCGCTCCACAAAGCATCGCCATCGGCGCGGGCACGACATTCACCGACATGCGTGCCCACGCAGCCATCGCATCCGATCTTCCCCTCCTCGCCAAGGCCGCCGCATGGATCGGCTCCATCGCCAACCAGACACGCGCCACGCTGGGCGGCAACCTGGTCAATGGCTCGCCCGCCGCTGACTCCTCCCCTGCCTTGCTCGTCTACGATGCGGAGGTCGAGTTGATCTCCGTGCGCGGCCGTCGCCGCCTCCCGTACCGCGACTTCCACACGGGTTACAAAAAAAATGCTCTGGCCGCCGACGAGCTTCTCTATGCCATTTATGTGCCGCGCCGGTTCAGAGCGCATCGACAGTATCTCCGCAAAGTAGGCACCCGGCGCGCCATGGCCATTTCAAAAGTTGCCCTGGGCGCAACCGCCTTGCTCGAGGATGGATTGGTGCATGAACTGCGCCTCGCGGCCGCCAGTCTTGCCGCCTTCCCCACCCGTCTCTATCGCACCGAAGATGCGTTGTGCGGCAAGCCCGTCAACGCAGATTCGATCGGAGCAGCACGCGCCGCACTCCTGGCCGAAGTGCTCCCCATCGACGACATTCGCTCCACCGCCGAATACCGCAGGCGTGTCGCCGCCAACCTGCTTCAAGAGTTCCTGACCGAACTGCAATCGCCGGAAGGAACCCAATGAACTCAGTTCTCGCCGCGTGGAACAAGGCCGACGAGGCAACTGCGCTCGATGCCATGATCGCCTGTTGCGCCGCGCACCGATGGGCTCAATCCATGGTCGCTCAGCGCCCCTTACAGACCGTTGAAACGCTCAGCCTCACCGCCGACGCAGTGTGGAGCACCGTGGAAGAGGCTGACTGGATGGAAGCGTTCGCGAGCCATCCCCGCATCGGCGTGCGCAAAGCCGCGCCTCAGCCGACTCAATCGGCCGCGTGGTCCGAGCAGGAACAATCCGGTGCATCCAGCGCCTGCAACAGCGTGTTGGCCCAACTGGCCGAGGGCAATGCGGCCTATGAGCAGCGATTCGGCTTCACCTACATCGTGTGCGCGACAGGCAAGAGCGCCGATGAAATGCTCGCGATCCTCGAACGCCGCCTGGCCAATGATCGCGCCGCGGAATTGCGCGAAGCAGCAGAGCAGCAGCGTCAAATCACCCAGATACGCTTGAGAAAGTGGTTGATGGAATGAGTGGAATCACGACCCACGTTTTGGACATAACGCTCGGCAAGCCGGCAGCGGGCGTTGGCATTCGCCTCGAGAAACTCGATGAAGATTCGTGGTTGATGCTCGCCGAAAGTGCAACCGACGCTGACGGCCGTTGCCGCAATCTCGCCGCCAACGCCTCTGCCGGCTTGTACCGGTTGACCTTCGCCACAGGCACCTACCTCCAACAGCAGGGGCGCACCAGCATTTACCCCGAAGCATGCGTCACGTTTCACTGCCGCGGTGAAGCCCACTACCACGTGCCGCTCCTGCTGAGTGACAACAGTTACACAACCTATCGAGGAAGCTAAGTAGCATCAACCACTTAGGTGAAGATAACATCCAATAAGTGAACCACTTATCGAGAATATTTGCACAACTTGTGCGCTGAAGCCAGAAAAGCCGGCATGGGCGTCTCCAAACAATCCCATAAGGCGCCGCGCCCGAAGCGCAGGTATGTCTAAAGTACCCAATCGCGTCTGAAAGATTCATACGCAAATCAGGCATCTCCGTTCGATCATTACCGCACAGAGATTTTCTCTGTGGAGGCACCCCCATGCCTAAGATCACTTGCGCGCGGTTCGTCCGCGACTGTGCCGTCCGGATGCTCGTTCTGGCGGTTGTCCTGTTGTCAACTCTCGGAGCTTTTGCAGCCACGGACTGGAGTGGAATCCAGGCCGCGATGGGTACCGACGGGTACGTCTTCTCGGGAGATGTGCTGCGTTTCCAACTGGCCCGGCGCGATCTGGGCTTTTCGGTCGATGGAGTGCCCCTGGGGGGCGACTTTCGCGGGTATAATGCGGCAATCTCGAACGGCTTTGTCGCCTTCAAGGAAAAGCGCCGTAATGACTTTTTCGCCGACGGCGCCCTTCCTGCCCAGGAATCCGAGGTTTCAGCGCTTGAAGACTCGCTGCTCTCACATGGCCGGGCGATCCGCATCACAGCGGTTTACAGCCACGTCACGAACATCTCTCCGAAGCTGATCTGGGTACACTTTGAGGCGACCGGCCCGGGTGCCGATCTGGCAACCTTCCTGGCCGCCGCGCTGGTGACCATCCATAACCCCCAACTCGGTGGAAGTTTCATTCCGGGCAGCAATTTTGTGTTTGACCCCGACCTTCTTCCGCAACCGATCCTCGATCTGTTCAACGAAGGTTTCCTGGCTCAAGTGGATAACGTCTTCGTGTTCTGGCTGCCGCGGCCCGATGAGTGCTCGATCTCTCTGGATACTCGAGTCGCGGCGCAGACCGGCCTCGGCGTCGGACAAACCTTCTACATCCAGGTGGACTTCTCGGGGGGCGCGGACATCACCATCAACATTGACTTCGCGCTGCGGCCACACGAATTGCCCGCCGTGCAGTCGATCTTGCGATCCGGCGGCTTTACCCTCCCCTCCCAGAGCAACAACTACGTGAGTGACAACCCCCGGCTCCATTACCTTCATGCGACGGCATCCGGTAACGGAATCCTCATAGGCGCCACCCTCTTTAAGGTGGTCAAGGTGATCGGACTGGGCAATGGCGGCAATGGCAACCGATGCGGCATTGGCGGCGGCAATAGCGGCGGCGTTGGTGGCGGTAATAGCGATGACGACCACGACGGCGACGACCATTAGGCATTCTCGCCATTTCTGATCACTGGCTGATGAGAAGACGCGCTTTTGTCCTGCGGAGAACTGTGCCTGCTTCGAATGAAAATAGATGAAACCAGATTCGGCGGTGGTCCCACTGTGGAGAGCCGCAGGGCGCCTGCTATATCCTGTAGTTCCTTCTCAGTGACAACAGCTGCACAACCTACAGAGGAAGCTAATGGCAAGACTGGGTGAGAATCAATATGGAAAATCGCGCGTGCGGCTCTCGCGCATCACGCGGCACGGCGACCGGCACGAGTTTCAGGAATGGACCGTGCGCATTCTCCTGCAAGGAGATTTTGAATCCAGCTTCACCGAGGCGGATAACAGCAAGATCCTTCCCACCGACACGATGAAGAACACCGTCTACTCCATCGCCCATGACTCAAACACCGCCACGATGGAAGAGTTCGCCATTGAACTCGGCGACTATCTACTCAAAAACAATCCCCAGGTTTCCCATGCCAGCGTCGAAATCGACGAGAAGGCATGGGAACGAATGCATTGCGACGGCGGGGCAGCCCCAACCACGTTCAGACTTTGCGGGCCCGAACTCAATACCGTGTCCGCAACCCGCGAAAAGGGAGGCCAATGGGACATCACCGCGGGCATCGATGGATTAACGATGCTGAAGACAACGAAGTCGGCCTTCACCGGATACATCAAAGATCGGCTGACCACGCTTAAACCAGCCACCGACCGCATCTTCGGCACCAGCGCTACGGTGGTGTGGACCTACGCATCCGGCGAGCCGAATTACGTCAACGTTCGATTACGAATTCTCGGCTCGCTGCTCAGGACCTTCGCCGCCCACGACAGCATGAGCGTGCAGCATACGCTTTTCGACATGGGCAAAGCGGCCCTGGAAGCGGCGCCGGAAATCGCCCGCATCAAGCTCACCATGCCCAACCTGCATCACCTGCTCGCGGATCTGAGCCCGTTCGGTCAGGACAATCCCAATCACATTTTCGTGCCCGTCGATGAGCCCCACGGCTACATCGAAGCCACCATCGAGCGATAACCCTACTCGAGTGCCGCCAGATCCTCGGGCAAATCGATGTCGACCTCCCCGCCGGGAAACTCCATCGCGATCACATGGCACGGCGCGCTCTCAATCACGGAGCGCGCTCCTTTGTCTCCGCGAAGCGCGCGCAATTCGGCAAAGGTGGCGCGCGGAAACACCGCGGGTACCGCCTGAACCCCGGCATACGATGAAGTCGCGATTACCGCCGCGGCTTGAGCTTCAAACGATTCGATGAGAGCACGCAGATGGTTGGCAGTCAGCCGCGGCTGGTCGCAGCCCATCAGCAGCACCCCCTCTGTCTCGGGCGCACACACACTGAGTGCACGCACTCCCGCCTCGATCGAACTCGCGATTCCCTGCCGCCAGCGATCGTTGTGAACGGGAATCGAGTTGGAGGTGTGGATGGCAGCAAGGACCGTTGCAAAGTTCGCACCCAGCACGACGAGCACCGGCAAGGCGCCCGCTTCGTTCGCCAGGCGGATGGCGCGTGCAAGCAGGCTCTCACCATGAAACGCAAGCAGTTGTTTCGGCTGGCCCAGGCGCCGGCTCTCCCCGGCAGCAAGAATGATCGCGGCTACAGGCATCGAGGTCAGTGTAGCCCTTCCAGCTTGACCTGCGCCCGGAGACGCGCAAGACTAGAACAACCTGAAGACAAGTAAGAGGGAGACGAGTTGACCGAACAGGCAACCACGGCGGGCGGGGTGTACACCCAAAAGTCAGCGCCCGAGAACTACGGCCTTCACGCAGGTGCGCTGGGTCCGGTCGAGACGCTGGCGCAGTCAGTTTCGGCTGTGGCGCCCTCAACCTCGCCATCGCTGACCATTCCTCTTGTCTTCGCGCTCGCAGGCAACGGCACTTGGTTCGTCTACCTGCTCGCCACGGTCGCAATGCTTCTGGTGGGCTTCTGCGTAAGCCGGTTTGCACGTCTCTCGGCATCGCCGGGATCGCTCTACACCTACACGGCCAACGCGCTGCCCCCCCTCTTTGGCGTTACCACGGCGTGGGGCCTGCTTCTCGCCTATCTCGCGACCGGTGCTTCCGTCGCCGGCGGGGCCCTCTACTACGCCACCGTTCTCGCACAACAATTTTTCCATTGGGCGCCGCCGGCAATTCCCACGCTCGCAGTGGTGTGCGCAGTGGCTGGATGGATCGCCTATCGTGACGTTAAGCTCTCAGCGGAATTGATGCTTTGGATTGAAGTGACGTCAGTGAGCCTCATCCTCATCGTTCTGTTAGTGATGATGGTGCACTTCGGTCTCCACTTCGATCTCGATCAGTTCCGGCTTAAGGGGGTGACTCTGTCCTCGCTTGGGCCGGCCCTCGTCCTCTCCATCTTCAGCTTTGTCGGTTTTGAAAGCGCCACCACCCTGGGCGCCGAAGCACGCAACCCGCTCCGCACCATTCCGCGCGCCGTTCTGCAATGCGCACTTCTCACCGGCGCGTTCTTCATGCTGTGTTCGTACTCCGAGGTTCTGGGTTTTCGCGGTGAGTCCGGCAAACTCAGCGAAACCACCAGCCCGCTGCATCTGCTGGCCGGCAGAGTGGGAGTTTCGCCGCTCGGGGTGGCCATCGACATGGGAGCGTTCATCAGCATGTTCGCGTGTGTCCTGGCCTGCACCACCGCCGCGGCCCGCTTGCTCATGCGCATGGCGCATGGCAGACTGCTGCCCGCCCTGTTCGAGCGCACCAGCAGCCGACACCGGACTCCCACCGCTGCGGTGCTTGCGTCGGCGGGATTGATGTTTGCCGGCACTTTAGTGATGGCCCTGCGCAGCGTCACCGGTTCCGACATGTACGACCTGCTCGGCTCCCTCGCCGTCTTTGGCTTTCTAACCGCTTACGCGCTGGTCGCCTTGGCTCTGCCCTTCGCGCGCTCAGCGCTCGGCCAGCACTCCCACACCGTTGCCGTGGTTAGTATCCTCACGGTTGTTGTGATGATTTTGATTACCATTTTTGATCTTCGCTCTAGCACCGACCCCGCACACGCCCGCATTCCCTACATCTATCTCGGATACATCATTGCCGGCATCGCCGTGTATCTTCTCCGCCGCAAAAAAGCCACGCTCCCCGTTGACTAAGTTCCGTGCCCCATCCATTTCACGGTCTCGTCGTGAAATGGGTAGGAACCCGCGAACCTCCCGATGGCTCACGGCTGTCCTTCGCTCTCCGGCTGCATAAGAATCAGCAACACCAGTCCCACGACAGCAAACGTCCGAAAGGCCGCTTCCTGTCCGTTCCAGGTATGCGATTGCCACATCAGAAACCACTCCGCACCTACGGTCAGGAACGCCACCAGCCACATCAACATCGAAAGCGTCAGCGCCAACACCGCGGTACGCTTGGCCAGGTTAAAAGCCTCGGCCGGAAGACGAAGCGCGCGCAGCAGCCGGATAGCGCCCCACCACAGCAGAACCATGGTCGCAGTCTCCCACGCAATGATGGAGATGTAGAAGACCATGTGAAACGCGGGCGAAGGCAGCGCCCGCCACATGCCATGATTGCCGGGAAACGTTGAGTCCATCATCAGCACGTGGCGCACGAACTGGTAGTTCGAATTGAAGTCAGTGAGATTGTTGAACACGACCAGCGTATAAAACAACGCGATACCGGCCAACAACATCAGTTTCGCAGTGCGTGTGATCATGGCATCGAATCTTTCCCCGCGTGAATGCCGCGGGCGGGAATGGCAAAGGTCCTGAAGTATTCGGTTAGCGCACGCAGCGTGGCGTCGTCGTAATCCTTGTGCGCCGGCATCTTCGCATCCGGTCTCACCGATTGAGGATCGCGAATGGTGTACTGAAATCGTGTTGCATCAGAACTTGCTATCGCCGCCAGTTGCAACCACGAGCGCCCGGCCATGGTCCCGCCTTCGGAGCCCATGTTGTGGCAGCGAAAGCAATCCTGCCGGGCGATGACATATCCCTGCGCCACGGGCGAGTCCGCAGGCCAGTTCCCGTGCGGACGAATGGCTCCGAAGACTTCCGCCTCGCGGCGAAACTCGATCCGCGTCACTCCATAGGGAATCTGCGGCTCATCTTCATGCGAGAGCACTTTGAATGACGGCTTGAACACCGGATGCGAGATCAGATACGGCGTCATCGACCCACCCTCGGCGGACGCCGGCCAGTGATCACGCTCCTTCCCGTTAATCCGCAGCACTAGCAGCGGATGATGCGCGCTCAGGTAATCGGCCGGATAGTTGGTGCGGTAATGGTCGTAGCATATGGCCACCATCATGTCGGCCGATTGGCCCAGGATCTGCGCCAGTGTTACAAGTGCAACCCCGCTGATCTCCGTCGTCCCGCGAAAGTTGGAATCGTCGCTCACACTGTAAGTCTCCTGCGGCAGTTGCAGCAGGTCTTCGTAGCGCACATACCGTGTTGACCCGGGTGCGGCTCCAACCAGGTCGCCGCCCACTTCCAGGTCGCCGTGCGATGACCGTTCGACGCGCAGAATCGTCTTTGGGTCGGGAGCCGGAACGGATGTGACAGCGGCGGCAACCACGACGAATGCGAGGATTCGAAACATGGCTCATCCTAACGTGGCCGATCCGCCCCTCCCAAGCGAAATCAGTTGTCCGGCATGCTACATTCAATGCAAATGAAACCGGCTTCGACACCTGAAGAAAATCTCACTGCACTGGGTTTATCGCTCCCGCAACCGCCGCCCCCCGGCGGCAATTATGTTCCAGCAAAGCAAGTCGGCGGCGTTCTATACCTGTCCGGAGTCATCTCCATCGGACCGGAAGGCGTGATCGCAGGACTGGCGGGCGCCGACCGGACCATCGAGGATGGCTACGCGGCGGCACGGGCCTGCGCCCTCATGCAACTCGCGGTCCTCAAACGCGAACTTGGCTCTCTCGATCGCGTTGCGGAAGTCCTCACCCTCAACGGCTACGTCAACGCCGCACCCGGCTTCGGCGACTCGCCCGCGGTCATCAACGGCGCGTCTGACCTGCTGGTGCGCGTGTTCGGCGAATCCGGCCGCCACGTGCGCGCAGCCCTCGGTGTCAGTGCTCTCCCCCGTAACGCCCTCGTTGAGGTGCAGATGAGCGTCCGGGTGAAGGAGTCATGAAAGAGCATCACCTCAGCGCCGAGCCAACCCATTCCGTCTGGGATCGCTCGCTCCCGCCGCGGCTTCACATCGATTCCGGTGATGAGGTGCAGATCGCGTGCGTCGACTCGAGCGGCGGCCAGGTGCATCCCGGCATGACCACCGAACAATACCTCACCATCGACCGCACCCGTATTCACGCCCTCACCGGGCCCATCTGGATTCATGGCGCCGAACCGGGCGATGTGCTTGAGATCGACGTGCTGGCGACCCGTCATTCCGGGTGGGGCTGGTCAAGCATCGTCGAAGGCTTTGGCTTTCTGAAAGATCGCTTCCACGCGCCCTGCCTGTTTCACTGGCAGCTCGATGGCGAATCCACCAGTTCGCTCTACCCCGCGGTCGTTCCGGTTCGCCCCTTTCTCGGCGTCATGGGGGTCGCGCGCGCCGAGAGCGGAGCCTTCCGTACGCGCCCGCCCGGCCCCTTTGGCGGCAATCTCGATGTGCGCGAGTTGTGCGCCGGATCGCGCCTCTATCTTCCCGTTTACAATCCAGGCGCGCTTTTCAGTTGCGGCGACGGTCATGCCGCGCAGGGCGATGGCGAAGTCTGCATCAACGGCATCGAGTGCCCGCTGGACGTGACGCTCCGATTCCACCTCCACAAGCGCTATCGCCTTGCGGGCCCGATTGTCGAGGCCAGCGATGCCGTCGCGGCCGACTGTTCAGCCGACGCCTGGGTCGTTGTCGAGACCGGCACGGATCTCGCCGAGACCGCCCGCGCCGCGACCGATAGAATGATCGATCTGCTTGTGAGCCACTGGGGATTCACCGACGTGCACGCCTACATCCTTTGCAGCGTGGCCATGCGCCTCCGGCTGAGCCAGGTCGTGAATGAACCCGTCCACACCGTGAGCGCCGCCATCAACAAGCAAATCCTGCCCCCGCGAGAATTATTCTCCAACCATGACCATCAACGATCCTGACGTCATCGCCCAGCTTCGCGAGCTGTATCCGCAGTACGAGCGCGCGCTTGTGACCAATGATGTGGAAAAGCTCGTAAAAATGTTTTGGGCCGATCCCTGCGTCATGCGCTTCGGCGCCACTGAGAATCTTTATGGACATAAGGAAATCAGCGATTTCCGCAAGGCGCGTCCTTCCGCAAATCTTGCCCGTACCGTAACGCGTCTCGACATCGTCGCTTTCGGTAAAGACTTTGCGAGCATCACGTTGGAGTTCGAACGGGGGTCCCAGCGGGGCCGGCAGAGCCAGACGTGGGTGCGATTTCCAGAGGGCTGGCGAATCGTCGCAGCGCATGTTTCCCTTATACCGTCTTTATAACTTCAATTCATATTCAACGTGCGATGCGCAACATACAATCCAATATTTTTCGTTGAAATCTATTTCATTGCCGTTATTCTATGTGTAACCCCGATGTTCCAAGCCGAATCCAACTCACCTAAACTGAAACACCTGAAACGGCTCCCTTCTCTCTCTTTTTGAGCGTTCCACAATCGGCAGCTTGTTTAGCTCCCCCGAAGGTTTCTTGAGACATTCAAAAGACCCACGGGAAATCCCTATTCTGAGGCCTGACATCTTGAGGTATCCCATGCGATGTGTTTCTTCCCGGTTCGTGCGGCTGCTCGCAATCGCGACAGCTTTCGCGCTGTGCGGCTCGTTTGTATTGGCGCAGCAAACGCTTGGCGGCATCACAGGTGAAGTAACCGATGCGTCCGGCGGTGTGATTCCCAACGCGACAGTCACCGTGGTTGATGAGCAGACTTCGCTGACGCGCACCGTGAAAACCAATGGCGCCGGGGTCTATTCATTCGTGAACCTGCCCATCGACAGCTACACCCTCACCTACACCGCCGACGGATACAGCGTGCAGAAGACGCAGCACATCACCGTGCAGGCTGACCGCACGGCGACCGTGAATGCCGCCCTCAAAGTAGGACAGACCAGCGTTACGGTCGAAGTGGAAGCCGTGCCGCTGATGAATGCCGTTGATACCACCAACGGCTACGTGCTCGATACGGCGCAGATCGAAACCGTACCCCTGGCCACCGGAAGCTTCACTGGCGTGGCCATCCTTTCCGCCGGCGTCAACGCCGAGCTCTCGGGCGGCACCGGCGCGAACAGCGGCCTCGGCAACGCCCCCATCTGGGCCAACGGCCAGCGCGATACATCGAACAGCTTTCTCCTCAACGGCGTCGACGCCAGCAACCTGTTCAACGGCAAGAGCACCAGCCAGGTTCCCTCCGCCCGGGTCATCAACAGCACCGGCGTGTCCTCCAGCACCGGCGCCGGCGGCGTCATTCAAACCCTGGCGTCCGTTTATCTCTCCATCGGCAACGCCATTCCCACCCCTGCTCCCGAAACCCTCCAGGAAGTTCGCGTCAACGCTTCGATGTACGACGCTCAGCAAGGCTCCACCTCCGGCGCGCACATCGACATGAGCACCGCATCCGGCACCAATGTTTACCACGGAACGGGCTACTTCCGCCGCGGCACGGACTGGATCAATGCCGCCCCGTTCTTCTTCAACCAGGATCCGGATATTCCCGCAGGCCAGCAAGGTCCCCCAGTTGCACCGCTGGATTCTCGGCGGCAATGTCGGCGGCCCGATCATCAAGGACAAGCTCTTTGCCTTTCTCTCCTATCAGCACATTCATGTCTCCGACCAGGAAATCGGCGACACGCTCACCGACGTTCCCGTCGGCCTCAACGACACCAACCGAGACGCCGGGGGTCTGGCAACCCTCGCCAACAACTCCTTTGGCACCACCATCACCTCGGCCCAAATCGATCCCGTCGCACTGGCCCTGTTCAACTCGCCTTCGCTTCCCGGCGAACCAGGCAAGTGGCTGATTCCGAATGACGCCCGCAACGGGACGCCGCCCACGGTGAACAATATCTTCAACGCCTTCCTGCCCGGTACGGGCCGATTCACTGCGGATATGGCGGTCGCCGATCTCGATTACAACGCCACCGGCAAGGACACCATCGCGCTGAAGTACTTCTATCAGCACGATCCCGCCATCGCACCCTACTCTTACTCCAGTGTTCCTGGATTCTCCGAGCATCTCGACTCCGGCTCCCAGGTCTTTTCCATCATCAACACCCTCACCCTCAAATCCAACCTCAGCACCACGCAGACGCTGGGCTACATTCGCGAGAAGATCTGGGGCACGAACGAACAGGCCTTCGGACCCGATTCCATTCCCGGAGGATCGGCGGGTAACGCCGCCATCAATGTCTTCGGTTCCAGTTACTTTCCCGGCGTTTCCGTCTACAACGTACTGGGCAACAATCAGCCTCTTGGCACGTCCACGGCCATCCTGAATATCGGCCCCAACGCTGAAGGACAGGCACCGAACACCGGCGTCTTTCAGAACCGCATCTCACCCTCCGGCAACGCCATCTGGATGCTCGGCAAGCACACCGTCAGCTTCGGCGCGACGTACAGCTATACGCAGCTCAACACCATCGACAAGCGCACCGGCGCGGGCACCATCGCCACCGACGACTTCAGCCAGTTTGTCCAGGGCCAGGTCACCCCGGGCAGCTCCTCCACCGGCTTCTATGTAAGTTCGTTTCTGCAAGGAGATGCCAACCGCTACTACCGCTCCAACCAGCTCGGGACTTACATCCAGGACAAGTTTCAGGTCACCCCGTCTCTTTCCCTCACCGCGGGTGTTCGCTACGACTGGGACGGCGGCCTCACAGAGAAATACGGTCGCATCTTTAATTTCGATCCGGCCAGCTACAAGTACGACGCAGGTACTGACACCATCGTGAACTCCGGCCTCATCATTGCCGGCAACAATGCCAACGGCACTCACGGTGTAAGTTCCACGACCCTCACCGGCCGCCAATGGGGCATCGCTCCCCGCCTGGGAGCAGCGTGGCAGCCGGGATTCTTCCACGATAAGGTTGTCGTTCGCGCCGGCGGCGGCATGTACTACGACCGAGGTGAACTCTTTAGCTACTTCTCGCCCGGCTATGCCATCGGCACCGTCACCGGCGGTCCCTTCGGCGTCAACCAGCAGCTCCCCTTCGTGAACGCGTCCAGCTGCCCCGTCGAGACCCAGTACTATTACCTGGGCTACATCCCCACCTGCGGCGGCACCGACGACGAAGGCAATCTCGAAAATCCTTACGGTACGTCTCTGCTGCCTCCTCCCAACAACCCCAAAGCTTCAGACCTCAATAGCTATCTCCCCAACGCCGGCAGCATCATGAACTTCGGCCGCCCGGTTTCGCTCGGCGTCTTCAGCCGCAACAACAAGCTGCCCTACACCATGAACTACACGCTCGATTTCCAGTGGCAGCCGCGCAACGATCTCGCCATCGAGGTGGGCTACGTAGGCAATCGGGGCCGCCACCAGGTCATCCCCGTGCCCTTCAATCAGTCCACTATCGCGTCCCCGACCAACCCCGCATTGGCGGGAACGCCTTACCAGCAGAACTACACCTACGGCTACACCGTCAGCGAACCGGACTTCGGCCCGCCCCTCATGCTCCCCGACGGCACTCCCTACCTCGCCAACTATGAGGGCGGCAACGTCGACCTTCGCGTTCCGTACATCGGATGGGCGGCAGAATCCATCACCTATGCCGCCGCTGGCGTCAACGCCTACGACGCGCTTCAGGTTCACGTGGACAAGCGCATGAGCCACGGCATCCAGGTCGGCGCCTCCTATACCTGGTCCCATACGCTCGACGAACAAAGCGGTCTCGGACTCTTCTACAACGGCAACAATCCCCTCAATCTGCGCGAGTCCTACGGCTCCGCCGATTTCGACCGCCCCCAGGTGCTCAATTTCACCTACGTCTTCAGGATCCCCAATCTGGGCCACCAGTCCTCGTTGATGGGCAAGATCATCAACGACTGGTCCTTGCAGGGCCTCACCGTTCTCCAGAGCGGACAGCCCTACAGCGTCATCGACTTCTCTGGCGCCGTGGGCAGCATTTACTACTCCACCGCTGACGGCATCACCAATCCCATTGTTCCGCTGGCCAGTGGATGCACCGCCAAGAGCGCTCTCACGGGGCATTCGGGCGCATGGTTCCCGAGCACGGGCGTCAGCGCATTGAGACCCGAGTGCTTCACGCTCCCACTCCTGAACCCTGGCGATCTGGATGGCGCTATTCCCGCCAACGACCCCTACGAAACTGGCTTCACCACTGGCCAGCGCAATATCTTCCGCCAGTCGTCTCAGAAGCGGGCTGACATTTCGCTTGTCAAGGTCCTCAACCTCAAGGAGCGGTATTCCTTCAAATACACCTTCGACGTCTACAACCTGACCAACACCACCAGCCTCGATGTGCCCGGAAACGAAGTCTCGCAGAACCAGTACTACGACGCATTTCCGGCGTCAGGCCTGACACCCTTGCCCACCGGTTGCGCCGCGGACGGCTCCCAGACCAATAGCAGCTTCTACAACTGCCCCGGCGGTCTGGGAATCGTGACTCACACCATCGGCAGCCCGCGCCAGATCCAGATGTCGCTTCGATTCGATTTCTGATCCGGGCGCGGCGTTGACAACGAAGGGCGGCCCGATCAGGGCCGCCCTTCTTGTTCTGCCTGAGAGTCGTTCAACCCAGAGCGGTCATTCGTGCAGAGTGACGCAAAGTTGCATTTCCTCTGCCGCGGAATAAGCCTCTTCCAGTTCCGCTGAAGACCCAAACACATGGCCCGCGACGTGCTTCGCCGGGAACTGAAACGTCAGCTCGCCTTCTGCGAACGGCCACGGCGACAGCCGGAAATGACGCTGCGCAACAGGAAGCACCTTCACCTCGAGCGTCGATCCATCCTTCAAAGGCAAGGGATGCAGCAGGTGCGCCTCCTGACCATACGCCACGCAGGACAACAGCGAAAGATTGTCGCACGCCTGCAACAGCCGGAAATGTTCGAGGATTGTCTGCTCTGATTTCTCGAGCGGCGTAAGTGTCGGGTCGGCCGAGATTGCGGCCAGCAATTCACGTTGGTACAAACGTTGGTCCGCAAGAAAGGCGTCCAGCAGCACCAGGCCTTCCGCCGCAATCATGGTGCGGTCCGCATGTGCGGTGAGCAGGCTATACGTGTGCATCGAAATCAGCAGCCCCGCGTACGGATCCTTTTCCGCAATGATGCGAACCGCCCGGTCGCGCACGGCCAGGTACTCCGCGAGGTCGATCTCTTCAAAAGCAGAATACTTGCCCACCAGTTCGCTCGAAAAAGCCGAGGGCTTGCCCTGGCGTGTGATCGAGGGATGCGCATCGCGCGCCGCCCAGCCATCGTCGTGCGTGGCAATCCCATACAGAACGCGCGACCGCGGCTCCGGCCTGCGAAAAAGCTCGTTCCCCCAGGCCGCGGCAAATTCTCCCGCCAGCCGCGCGTGGTCAGGATGCCGGATCAGCCACCACCCCGTCTCCGATTCCATCCTCAACATAGGTCGTTCCGACTCCACTTAAGCAATGTTGTCATCCTGAGCGAAGGCCGCGTAGCGGTCGCAGTCGAAGGACCTGCAGTTGCTTTTCGGATCTGGCCACTCATTCCGCAACCTGTGCCCGGCTCGACTCATGCCAGTTATGCAACGCCAGCCATTCAAGAAACATCACGACAAAAAAGAACCCGAAACCCAACACTGTGGCCGCCAGCACCAGCGCAAACATATAGCTCGTTTCCATCTGGTTGTTCGCATAGATAATCGCATAACCGAGCCCTCCCTCGCCCACGCGCGTGGAACCCGCGAAGAGTTCGCCGGTCAGGCCTCCGATCACGCTGATGCCGGCCGAAATTCGTATCCCGGTAAACAGGTTGGGCATGGCATTCGGCAATCGCAATTTGAATAGGACCTGCGCTGGAGTCGCCTGGTGCATCATGAACAGGTGGATGAGATTCTCGTCAACGCTGATCAGTCCCTGGGTGGTGTTGGCGATGATCGGGGCCAGGCAAATCACAAACGTAACCACCATCACCGCTGGAATTCCGGCTCCGATCCAGAGAATGATCAGCGGCGCAATCGCCACGATCGGCACCGTCTGCAGAAGAATCGTGTACGGATAGAAGAGCTGCCGCAGCCAGCGCCATTGCGCAAAAACCATTGCCACCGCAGCTCCCACAACGATGCTGGCCAGCAAACCACCCGCGGCTTCTTCGGTGGTGATCCAAAGCGAGTTCAGCAGCAACCGATAACGTCCTCGCAACGCCGACACCACCGCCAGCGGTCCAGGCAGGATGTACGCCGGCACCTTGTAAACACTCACCAGCGCCTGCCACAATCCCACCAGGCAAATCAGCACCATCGCGCTTTTGAGAGCCAGACCCGCCTGCTTCTTCATGCGTGATGCACCCCTCGCAACAGGCGCGTCGCATGCGTCACAGCCTCCTCAAATTCCATCGACTCGCGCGTCTCCGCCGTCCGCGGCCAGGGCAGGTCGATGGGGATTTCGTGAGTCACGCGCCCCGGATGCGCCGCCAGGATAACCACCCGCGAAGATAGAAACACCGCCTCCGCCACCGAGTGCGTCACAAAAAGCACCGTCCACTTCTGTTCGGCGTACAGGCGCAGCAGTTCCTCATTCAGGCGGTCCCGCGTCATTTCATCGAGCGCAGCGAAGGGCTCGTCCATCAGCAGGATGCGCGGCCGGTTCACCAGGGCGCGCGCGATCGAAACGCGCATCTTCATGCCCCCGGAAAGCTGCCGGGGATAGTGATGCGCGACGTGGCTCAACCCCACCAGCTCGAGCATGCGCGCCACCCGCTCCTTGCGCAACGGGCGCGCCGCATGCTCCAGTTCCGGTGCGAGGCCGACGTTCTGCTCCACCGTTCGCCACGGCATCAGCGTCGCGTCCTGAAAGATGAAGCTCATCATCTCGCGCGCATTCTCGGGCGTCATGCCGTTCACGCGCACCAAACCCTCGCTCACCGGGCTGAGCCCTGACACCAGCTTCAACAGCGTCGATTTTCCGCACCCCGACGGACCCAGGAAAGTCACGAACTCGCCCCGGTTCACGGTCAGCGAAATGTCTTCGAGCGCTGGCGCCCCGTTGCGGTAGCGCTTGCTGACTCCCTGCAAAGCAATCTCCGGAACAGTGACGGAAGAAGCGGGCATCGTCACCATCCCGGCTCTCCCTTCACCGGCAGATACACACACGAAGGATGCGCCGCGCTGTGCAGCACCTGCTGCGTCGATCGCGCCCAGTTCCAGTTGTCCGACTGCTGCGGAGCCACCCCCGTCGAAGGGTTGCGATCGTAGAGCGGAAAGGCTGAGCTCGCAACCTCGAGCCGCAATCGTTCGCCCGGCGCGAGTTCGAATGCAATCGGCTCCAACGTGAACTCCCACGCATGGATCTCGTCCGCCGCATAGCCCGTTTCGCGAAACAGCCACGAACTGCGCGCAATCCCGATGCACAAAAATTCCGCGCGCCCGTTCGTCTTCACGCGTACCAATTTGGCCGTGAAATCAGCGTGCGCCGCGGAAGTAGCGGCAAACAGCCTCACGCGCGGCTGTCCGAAAACCTCCGTGGCCCGCGCTGCCGGCTCCGACGTATACACCAACAGGTTATTTCCCAACTCCATCGCAGCCTGGTCGAAACACCCGCTCAGTGCCTGCGGGCCGCCCGGCGCCATCACCGGCACCTCGGGATCATAGACGAAGACATCGCGCGGTTCTTCGTCCTCCGGTGCGGTCGTCGCCAGCCACCCGTCGCCCTTGCGTGAATTGGCGCTTCCCGCACTGCGCAAATAGATTGCGAACTCTGCCTCTTCCGGCCACTCCTCCGAATTGCGCCACGCGTTCGGGCCAGTCGCAAAGTAGCGGACCCTCGCCTCCGAATCGAACTCACGCGAATCCTTCAGCCAATGATTGAACCAGCGCAGCAAGAATCTCGTCCGTGTTCAGGTTTGCGGCCTCGCCGAAATCTGCATCGCCTGCCCGGTCGCCCCATGGAATATGCACCCATGGCCCCGCAATGAGATATTGATTCTCGCGAGCAAACTCATTCCCAGCATATTTGCGCAGTGCGACATAGCCTGCAATTGAACCCTCAAGGTACGTATCAAACCAGCCAGCGATGTGCAGCGCCGGAATGACAATTCCCTCATAGCGAGTGCTGATGTCCTGGCTGGACCAGTACTCGTCCGCCTCGCGATGCGACATCCAATCCTGCACATAGCTCGGCAATTCGGGATCGGCAATCGCGGGGTGGTCTGCATAAGGAACCTGCCCGGCCTGGTTGCGAATATTAGCCCATGCCGCCTCCAGCCTCGTATTGGCCTTACGCATCCCAACGCGCCGCGCATCTTCGCGTAGCATCTGGATTCCCCAGCCCAGCGTTGAGCTCAGCCGCAATGCCCCGTGGTGATAGAACCAGCCGTGATAGAGGTCCGCGGCCGTCATGTGCGGTGCAATGCAGACAAGGCCCTCCGGCTGCTCAACTGCCGCAAGCAGTTGTGTCATGCCCTGGTACGAAAAGCCATACATCCCGATCCGGCCGTTACATGCCGCGTGCCCGCGCAGCCACGCGATTGCTTCCGCACCGTCGCGGCCTTCATGTCGAAATGGATAAAATTCGCCGCCCGAACCGCCCCGCCCGCGCACATCCTGGATCGCCACGTGATAGCCGTGCCGCGCGAACCATACCGGATGCGCATATACAACCGTCGACGCAATGTCCCGCCCATACGGTTGCCGCATCAGCAGCGTCGGCCATGGCCCTTCGCCGGCCGGATAGTAGTGATCGGAAACCAGCATCGTGCCATCGCTCAGTCGGCACTCCACGCCGCGCTCCAACCGCACTCCGTTTCCACAATCGACCAACGCCATCCTCAGGCACCATGCCTCGGCTCGAACTTGTACATCGCCACCAGGATCTCCGCAATCCTCGCCGCTGCTTCGTTGGCCCAGCGTTCTCCGTTCTCCGCCGTCGCCGGCGAAGGGTCGCCCATCACCCCGCTCGGAGCAATGTCCTTCGTCAACCATGCAAAGTTCGCCGCCGAACCTTCCGGCTTCAGCAACTCCGGATGATCCACGCCTGCAATATAGTTCGACGTGTACTCCCCTCGATGCACCAGTTCCGGCGTCGCGTGCAGCAGGAAGGCCGTCTCAACTTCACCCGCATGAAATCCGTACGTCCGCTCCTGCGCGCTCAGTCCTTCAAACGCCGCTCCCCCGGAGCCAAACAACGAGAACGTCCGCAGTCCGAACTCCGCACGCAGATCGCGCGCCAGCACATCCACGAGCGACGTGTTTCCTCCATGCGTGTTGTAGAGAACCAGCTTCTTGAAACCCGCCGCCGCGAGGCTCGCGCCGAGGTCGCGCACCACGGCCAGAAAGGTCTGCGCGCTCACCGAAAGCGTCCCCGGAAACCCAATGTGCTCATTGCTCTTGCCATAGCAGACCGGCGGCAATGCATAGACCGGCATCTCCGCCGGTAATCGTTCCAGGGCCTTGCCCAGCAGCAGGTTGTTGATCAGCGTATCGGTTGCCAGCGGCAGATGCTGTCCATGCTGCTCGATCGCCGCCGTGGGCAACACCAGCAACGTGGTGTCGCGCGGCAGCGCATCCACCTGCTTCCACGTCAGGTAAGCAAAGTTGCGTTCATCGCGAATCCAGGTCTTCACCGCGTTACCGCCTCCTTGTGGAAGCTGATCATCTTGCCCGGATTCATCAGCCCGCGCGGGTCATATTTCTCCTTGGCGCGCAGTTGAATGTTGTCGGCGCGAAAACGCCCTCCATCCTCCAGGTAATTCACATGCGGGTTGGCAACGAACACGCCAATCGACCGGCAAAAGTCGATCATGCCGTTCAGCCGCTCCTCGGTCGTAAAGCGCACTACGGGAATGGCACCCGGGGTCACAACGCCGTCTCCGTTCTTCATGAATTCGATGTGGAACAGAATTTCGTCGCCATAGCGGTCGCGCAGATGGCGGAATTGCTCCCTGCACTCGGTCGGCGAGAATCCGCATTGCAAATACGTATACGCCGCGTCCGCCTTCATCGCCCACAGCGTGGTGTGGTTCCAGGTGTAGTCGCTCAGAAGAGGCTGCGTGCGCGGCCCTTCGTACGACCCCTCAAACGTCACCTCCCCAGCCGACCTCTCCGCTGCTTTGCGCAGATGTGGTGCCTGCTCATGCGCAATCATGATCAGGACCAGCGCTTTGCCTTCACGGACGACCTGTTTCACGGGCGTAAAGAACGAAGGAATGGGCCACTCAAACACCGTGACCAGGCGCTTCGTCCACCCAGGATCCACAGCGATCGATTCACCAAAACCAAACGCTTCTTCATACGTATCAAATGCCGCAGTGACCTGCATCCACTCCACCGCCGGCGCAAGCGCGAACCAGATGCGTGTCAGCACCCCATTCGTGCCCCACGCGTGCAGAATCTCGTGCACCGCCGGGCCTTCATGCGGCACCACGCGCGGCTCCTCTTCCATGGTCACAACTTCAAACCCTCGCACCGTGTCGAAATCACGCAATTGGCCGTGCGCCACCGACCCGATACCGCCCGATCCGCCGGCAAGGAAACCTCCCACCGACGCCTTCACCAGCGTTGACGGATACATACGCAGTTCCCAGCCCCGCTTGCGCGCCTCCGTTTCGAGCGCGCCCAGCCGCAATCCCGGCTGGCACACCGCGACTCCGTCCGCCGTGATCTCCTCCAGCTTGTCCATTAACGAGAGATCCAGCACGATGCCCCCGTTGAGGGGAACGCACTGACCGTAATTCCCCGTCCCCGCGCCGCGCACTGTCACCGGAATCTCATGCCTTCCCGCAAAGCGCATCACCGCCAGCACCTCATCCGCGCTCAACGGCTGCACGGCCACATCACCTCTTTTTGCAGCCAGCTGCGGGCGCAGAATCGGCGAGTACCAGTAGAAATCGTGCGACAGACGGTCGAGGACTGCGGGCGCCGTCAACACGCGCGCGGGATCGGCGATGACTTGCGACAGTGCTGCTGCGATTCCGTCCTGCATGGGGAGAACCTCATCAAGGAAAATGAATCGGGGCCGACTGCAGATCAAGTGCGCTTGCGAGTGGACCACAGCCGAAATGCCCGCAGCATGCGAGGGTGAGTAAACAGAGCATAGCATTCATCGCGGAGAACGGGCCCTTCCACGACGCACGTCATATCGCTCCGGGCAGCCACCTCGGTCGCCGGAATCTGGATCTGGTTGCAATGACGGTTTGCGTCGGCAATCGTCGCGCCGTACACCACGCGATCGAGCCCCGCCCACAGCGCTGTGCTCATGCACATCGGGCACGGCTCACACGTGGTGTAAAGCGTATAACCGGTCAGCGAGAGCCTTTTGAGCCGCTTCGTTGCCAGTCGAATGGCCCGCACTTCGGCGTGCGCGCTTGGATCCCATTGCTGCTTCACGGCATTCAGGGCTCGCAGCAGCTGCCGGCCTGATCTTGTGTGAACGATGGCCGCGCCAAACGGTCGCGGGCTTTCGGTTTGCATCGATCGCGCGGTGAATGCCGCCAGCGCCGCCATGTGCGGAAGGTCCCCGCCTAGATCCAGACCAAGACCCAGACTCGTCTCCGCCCGCCGCTTCCCCGCAGGCCGGCGCACGGCTGTCGATGCAACTCCCATATCCGAACTTAGCACGTCAGCCAATGGCGGCGCTCAACAAAATGAGCGGCCCCGGCCCGCGTTTTCTTGTGCCTCAATTCTTCTCTACAATCACCCTATGGCCGCTTCCCCCGCGACGAGCTCAACCTCGGTCGCATTCACAATCCGAGCCCTGCGTAGCGCTCTCGCCAACGGAATCACGCAACCTTCGCGAATCGCCAACCAGGCCCTTGCCGGCTCCAATCAGAACCCCGGCCGCAACACCTACCTCTGGCAGGACGTCGAATGGACGCGTGCCGAGGCCGCTCGCGTTGAGGCCGTGCCGAAGGGCGAAGGCGGCTCCTTCGGCGATGGCCGCGACATCCTCTGGGGCCTGCCCATTTCGGTCAAGGATTGTTTCGACCTCGCCGGCGCGCCCACCACCTGCGGCGTCAAGTTCTATCGCGATCGCAACGGCATCGCGGCGCGCGACTCATGGCTGGTTGAAAAACTGCGCGCTGTCGGCGCGGTGATTACTGGCAAGACGCACCTTCATCCCCTCGCCTACGGCATCACCGGCGAGAACCCCGAATTCGGTGACTGCCTTCAACCCAGCGACCCCGGCGCTCTCACTGGCGGCTCTTCCTCGGGCGCCTGCGCCAGCGTGCTCGAGGGCTCAGCGGTCGTCGCCATTGGGACTGACACTGGTGGTTCCGTCCGCGTGCCGGCCGCGCTCTGCGGCCTCGCCGGCTATCGCGCCTCGCTCGGCCGTGGCGACTGGCGCGGCGCCGCCCACCTCGCCGCATCCTTCGACACTATGGGCTGGCTCTTTCGCGACCTTGAAGAAGCGCCCCTCCTGGCCAGTATCTTCGCTCCATCCGAACCCGCCTGCACGCCCGCCTACACCCGCTTCGGCATCGTCGATGACAGTTTTCTCCACGACTGCGAACCGGGCGTCATTACCAGCCACCAAAAAACTATCTCCGACTTGGAAGCCATTGGCCTGCGCTTCACGCGATTGGATGTCTCCTGGTGGGCCCAGTCCGCAGAGATCTTCGCGCCGATCCAGGCCTGCGAGGCAGCCGGTCTTCACGCCGGCCATTTCGACCACTTCGAACCGGCGATCCGCGAACGGCTCGCGTGGGGCGCCCGCATCGCGCCTGCCGAAATCGCCGATCTTCGCCAGCGCCATGTAGAATTCCGCGGGCGCATGGACGATCTGTTCGCCGCCCACGAACTGATCCTGCTTCCCGCCGCACCCGTCGCGCGCCTCGCCTCCGGCGCCGATCACAGCAACACGCGCAAACGGCTCCTGCGCTACACCACGCCGTTCAGTCTTGCCGGCGTTCCCGCTGTCACCATTCCCTGCCAGCCGGGCGGAATGCAACTGGCCGCCGCCCGCGACGCCGATGAAGCTCTGCTCGCCATCGCCGCCGTCATTGGCGCGCACAGAAAGGCGTCTGCGCCCGTTTTGAACGCTTGATAATCATGATGAGCAAGGATCCCTTATGAAGCCATTCTTCCGGTCGCGCGCCATTTGTCTATCCTCGGCAGTTTCATGCGTGGTTGCCCTTGCTTTGTTGCTGACTGGTTGTCACTCCAGCAAGCAAGCTCAGCCCAACGGCCTCACGCCCGTGAGCCTTCAACTCGACTGGTATCCTCAGCCCGAGCATGGCGGCTTTTTCACCGCGCAGTTGCTCGGCTATTACAAGGCGGAAGGACTCGATGTTACCCTTCTGCCTTTGCCCCAATACGGCAGCGTGGCCCAGCAGGTGGCCAGCGGCAAAGCCGATTTTGGCCTCGGTTCCAGCGACCAGATCCTTGAATGGAACTCCAACGGTCTTCCGCTGGTCGCTGTTTCTGCCACCATGCAGCACGATCCGCAGGCCGTCATGGTCCACAAGAATTCGCCGATCCACGATTTCAAAGACCTCGAAGGCCACACCGTCGCAGCACAAACCGGCGCGACCTGGCTGAAATATGTGATCAGCCGTTACAACCTCCACCAGGTTCGGCAAATCCCCTCCACGCTTTCAGTGGCCAACTTCCTCGCCGACCCCGATTACGTCCAGCAGATCTTTGTCACCAGCGAGCCCTTCTTTGCCCGCCAGGGCGGCGCCGAAGTACGCACCCTGCTGATCAGTTCCTCGGGCTACGATCCCTATCGCGTGCAATTCACCACCCGCGACTTCGCGCTCCAGCATCCCGACCTGGTCGCGAAATTCGTGCGGGCCACCATTCGCGGCTGGCAGGAATACCTGCGCAACCCCGGCCCCACCAATGCCCACCTGCTCACGCTCAATCCCGCCTTGAACCCCGCGCAGGAGGCCTACACCACGCAGGCACTGCGCGACGGCGGCTTTGTCACCGGAGGCGACTCGAGCGGCGCGCAAGTCGGCCGCATGACGGC
Source organism: uncultured Acidobacteriota bacterium (assembly GCA_963798315.1). Lineage (GTDB taxonomy): Bacteria > Acidobacteriota > Terriglobia > Terriglobales > Acidobacteriaceae > Telmatobacter. The sequence goes on from CAWCTA010000014.1 coordinate 81,916, forward strand.
CGAACGCTGGCAAACCAGTTTCGATCAACTCAAGTCGCTCGGTATCCTGCAGACCACCTTCGACCCGGCCACGGCTTACGGGCTAAAATTCGCGCAGTGATTCTCGCTACGTGTCGTACGTATAAAACCCGTGTCCCGACTTGCGCCCCAGCCATCCCGCATCCACCATGCGCACCAGCAGCGGGCAAGGCCGGTACTTGGGATCGCCCAAGCCCTGTTGCAGCACGCGCATGATATCGACGCACACATCGAGCCCGATAAAGTCTGCCAGTGTGAGCGGCCCCATGGGATGGGCCATACCCAGCTTGAACACCTGGTCGATCGCTTCGGGGGTCGCAACGCCCTCCATCACCGCGAACGCCGCCTCATTGATGAGCGGCATCAGCACCCGGTTCGAAACGAACCCCGGAGCGTCATTCACTTCCACCGGCGTCTTGCCCAGCCGCAACGCCAGCGCGTGCACAGTGTCGTACGTCGCATTGTCCGTCGCCAGCCCGCGAATCACTTCGACCAGCGCCATCACCGGCACCGGGTTGAAGAAATGCATCCCGATCACCTGCGCCGGCCGTCGCGTCTGTGCCGCGAGCTTTGTAATCGAAATCGACGACGTATTTGTTGCAAGAATCGCGTCGCGCGGCATCATCCGGTCGAGCGCCGCGAAGATCTCGGCCTTCAACTCAAAGCGCTCGCTCGCCGCCTCGATCACCAGATCCGCCTCGACAAGCATGTCGCGGTCGGTCGTGGAAACAATCCGTTCCAGCGCCGGCTCGATTTCGCTCTCCTGCAGTTTGCCCTTCGTCGCTTCGCGGCCGAGGTTTGTGCGTATCTGCGCAAGGGCGCGATCGAGGAATCGCTGTTCCACGTCGCACAGCAAGACGCGCAATCCGGCGCGCCCAAACACATGCGCGATGCCTGAACCCATGGTGCCCGCCCCCACCACTCCGACGGTCTGAATGTCACTCATTTGGAATACACTCTCAACGCAAGGGGGAGTGTAACAGCTGGCCGGCAGCTTTATCTCTCGATCCGGCCCGCCACTGATCCAACGTACAGCCCGAAGGGAACCGCGACCCTCCTTGGTTCGTATCGAATCCGACCAGGCTCTCAAAATCTGGCTATTGCCCGGAGCGTCCTCATGACTGAACACAGCATCGAATACGGCCCCAAAACGACACCCGAAACAGGGCCCAAAAAGCCCGCGAACATTCCGCTTTGGGTTAGCGTGCTGGTCATTGCAGGCGCTCTGCTCGCGGCGCTGGGAGCCTTGATCGCACTTGTGCGTCCGGCAATACTGGTCTCCCTTCAGGACCAGGGCAATGGAGCGGTTCACATCTATGCCGGATATTTCGCCGCGCGGAATCTCGCCCTCGCCTTGATGCTGGCAGGACTCTTGGCCCTCGCCGCGCGGCGCGCTCTTGGAAATGTAATGGCGCTGTTTGCCCTGGTCCAGTTCCTCGATGTTTGCATCGACTGCGCGGAAGAGCGCTGGACCGTCGTGCCGGTCGTACTCGTGTTGGGAGTTTTGTTTTCGATTGGGGCAGCCCGGCTGTCAGGCAGTCCGCTTTGGCGGCGCGAGGCTTGGATCAGCGAATAACCCGGCAGAGGTTCGCAGCCGATCTATAACTCCCGCGCCCGCTCGACCGCCCGAATCACCGCCCGCGCCTTGTTCATCGACTCCTGGTGCTCCGACTCCGGCACCGAGTCAGCAACGATCCCTGCCCCCGCCTGGATATAGCCTTTTCCGTCCTTCGTAAGCAGCGATCGAATCGCGATACACGAATCGAGGTTGCCCGAGAAATCGGCGTAGAGCACCGCCCCACCGTACGTCCCCCGCCGTGTTGGCTCCAGTTCCTCGATGATTTCCATGGCCCGGACCTTGGGCGCTCCCGAAAGCGTTCCCGCCGGGAAGCAGGCGCGCAGTGCATCCACCGCCGTCAGTTCCGGCTTCAGCTTGCCCTCGATCGTGCTTACCAGGTGCATGACGTGCGAATAACGCTCGATAAACATCAGCCGGTCGACCTTCACGCTGCCGTATTCGCTCACCCGCCCCACGTCGTTGCGGCCCAGGTCCACCAGCATCACGTGCTCCGCGCGCTCTTTTTCGTCATGGAGCATCTCGTCCGCCAGAGCGTGGTCCGCTTTTTCATCGGCCCCGCGCGGTCGTGTGCCGGCGATGGGACGATATTCCACTTTGCGGCCATGCACACGCACCAGCAGCTCCGGCGACGACCCCGCCAACTCAAGCGTCTCCGGCGCCTTTGACTTTTTGGACAACTTTTTCGACTTGGCCGCGGCGCCTCCCAGCGGCCCGTCGCCTGCAAAGCGCAGGAAGTACATATAGGGGCTCGGGTTCACCGTGCGTAGCGCTCGATACACCTGGAATGTGTCCACCCCCGGTTCAAGATCGAAGCGTTGCGACACCACGGCCTGGAAAACATCCCCCGCGGCAATGTACTCCTTGGTGCGCTCCACGGCCGCAAGGTAATCGCTCTTGCGCGTCCGATGCGCGACCTTCAGCTTCCCATGCGCCCTGCGAACCTCCATTTTCGGCAGCGGTTGTGCCAGGCGCTTTTCCAGCCGCCCCAGTCGCTTAACCGCTTCGGCGTAGGCTTTGTCGGGGGAGACCAGCGTCACGTCCGCGGTCACAATCAGCCAGATTTCCTTCCGCACATGATCGAAGGCCAGCACTTCGTCGAAGAACATCAGGCACGCATCGGGCAGCCCCAACTCGTCCTTCGCCAGTTCCGGAAGCCGCTCGATCTGACGCACGGCATCGTAGGAAAAAACGCCTACCGCACCGGCCGTGAACGGCGGAAGCCCCGCGATCCGCGCCGGCCGGTGCCCCCCGAGCGCATCGCGCAGCACTGCAAATACGTCACCTTCGATGCGCGTCGTGCGCTTACCTTCTGTAATCTCGATCTGCCGCCCATGCGCCACGATCCGCTTATAAGGCGCGACACCGATAAAGGTGTATCGGCCCACCTGTTCGCCGCCCTCCACTGATTCCAGCAGAAAGCACTCCCGCTCCTGCCACGCCGCGCGCAGGAAGGCCGATACCGGAGTCTCCAGGTCGGCAGTCAGCGTGCGATAGACGGGAACGAGCGTGTGTTCCCGGGCCAGAGCCAGGAACTCCTTGCGGCTGGGTTGGACGAGTCGGTCAGAGAGCTTCACAGCGTCCAGTGTACTTGAACAGTTGTCAGCACTCAGTTGTCAGTTGTCAGCAATCGCAGTCCGCATTGAGCACTAACGACTAAAGACTGACAACTGAAAACTGACAACTACTCTCTAGATCCGCCGCGCCGGCCCGATCAGGTGATAGTGCACTGCGCACCAGCTCAGGATCACGCACGCCAGCGCCACCAGCGTGAACTTCACCCGGGTGATCCAGCGCGTATGCGGCCGCCACCAGATGCGAATCCCCGACAGCACCCCGAACAGGCTCAGAAGCAGCGCAAATCCCGTTACCCAATTGATGGCCGTGAACCACTGATACCATTCCGGCGTCGGCGGCATCAGGTCGTCGCCAGTCACCCGGAAGAACACCTCCAGCAATCCTCCATACAAAGCCCACAGGATCGCCGCCCAGCGGGGAAAGAAGGTGAGCCAGAGAGTGCCTTGCTGGGGAACCAGCTTCGGCCGTCTGCCCAGAAAAATGCGCCTGCCCAGACGAATCAGCGTTGCCAGCAGCACCAGCGCGCAGATGCCCAGGCTGGCGTAGATTGCCGGCCGTACGAAGATCGCGTTCTCATACCAGGGCACCCGCTCCCATTGGGCCCCCGGAAAATCAAAAGCGATTCGGACAATACGATTCTTGCCGTCGCGTATGGCAAAGATCCGGTTCTGATCTTCCTCCGCCTGCCAAAGGTCTTTGCCAATCGGCTTCCACTTGATGGCATGGCCACGCAGGTCTTTCAAGCCTCCAACCGTAAGCACACCGTCCTTATCCACCTTCACCCTGTGCTGATGGAACACATTGAAGAAGCGCAGCTTGGTGCTGTCCGCCCGCCGGGTCGATAGATACTGCCCCTCGATGTCTTTCAGTTCATTGACCGGTATTTTGAGGAAGTTCGGCTTGGCGCCGCCAGGAAAATAGCGGTCGGAGAAATAATTGATCATTTCCGGACGAGGCTCGCCCCCGCCTCCGCTCGAGTTGTAGGAGGCAAAGAGCACCAGCTTCTGCTGCGGCTCGACGAAAAACAGGCTGTGAAAGGCGATCAGGTCCCCTTCGTGGCCGATCCAGCGCAGGTCATTGCGCCAGGTCTGGTAGAACCCCATGCAGATGGGCGGAAGCTGATCGCTGGCGCGAAATTGCGGCGTCCACATCTGCGCCAGAGTTTCCGCTTTCAGAATCCTCTGACCGTCCAGTTCGCCGCCGTTGAGCAAGGCCTGGCCGAATCGCCCCATATCGCCCGCGGACGACGACACGCCCCCCGCACCCACCGGATTGAAGATCTCAAATCCCACCGGCGGCTTGGTCGTGTCTTCGCGATACCCCAGGGAATCGCTGTACTCCAACCGCTTTTCCAACGGCTGATAAAACGACGAATGCATCATTCCCAGCGGCAGGAAGATATTTTGCTGCACATATTGCTCGAAGGACTCGCCGCTCACCCGTTGCACAATGTAGCTCGCCAGCCCGACGCCGTAATTGGAATAAGCCGGAATCTCGCCCGGGGGAAATAGCCGCATCGGCTGGTTGTGCATCAGATCGTCGCGCAATGAAACGGATTTCTTCGGGTCGGTAAGAATGATGTCGTCCAGCACCTCCTCGAACCCGCCTGTGTGGGTCATCAGGTTGCGCAGAGTCACCGGCCTGCCGAACGCCGGCCTGATCTGAAAATCGAGATACCGGTTGATATCGGTGTCCAGGTCGAGCTTTCCCTGCTCTTGCAACTGCATCACCGAAATCCACGTAAACAGCTTGGAGATGGAAGCCAGCCGGAAGATCGTTGTAGCCGGGTCAACCGGCTTCTTCGATTTCATATCGGCGTATCCATAGCCCTTCTCGAGGAGGACGTTACCGTCCTTCATCACCAGGACAGAAGCCCCCGCCACGTCGCTGCGCTCCAGTTGCAGCGGAAGAATCCCGTCAAAAAAGGCTTCGAGGTCGGGAGTGGTCAGCGGGTGCGCGCCCATCGGGTTTGCGGGCGTTGGGAGAGCGGCCGGCACCGTAGCCGGCTGAGCTGTCACGGGGGTCGCTGTCGGGGGAGCCGTGACCAGGGGCGCTGCCGGCTTTGCGGGCGGTGCCTGGGGCGTCGCTGACGGTACCGCCGGCGAAGGCGCCGGCGTGTCCGGTGCCTGCGCCTGGCCAAATGCCAGAAGCCCCATGACCGCGATCATCAGCCCCACGCGTTCCGCGACTCGCATTTCGCCCCCAACAGCAGACTACAACCGTAAGGTGATCTAAGGGTCTGTGAAGTGTTGCAGATTGACAGGGGGTTGTGGGAATCGAAGGCGTGACTCGGCCGCCAACCGCCGCCGAGCCACGGTGCATTCCTTCACAGGCAATGAGGCGAGCCGGGGGGAAATCCCACGGAATTACGATCGTTTCAAAAGGCTCAAGTAATCGGTCAGTTTGAATCAGTTACGGGGCAAAAAACCAAATTGACATGTCTCCGCATCGCCTCGGGCTTGGGTCCAGTCGGGTAGCGGTTTTTTAATGTCTCTTTCTGCAACTCAAGGAGGCAGTTCTCGGCGTCGCGAATCTTGTGGAGGATCGTTTTATCGCTTTCTATACCTATGGAATTTTCAATATCGATAAGTTTATGCAACAACATCGTGACTGTCACAGTGTCCCTGACCCCCAAGGATTACTTTGAAGGCTTGCTTCGCCTCGCGAATGTGATCTCCGTCACTCAAATTTCCTGCAAATTAAAACTTACCTGCTAACCAAGGTTCCTAGTTGCTTGACGAGCATGTTTCAGGGGGCTAGACTTTTGTGGGTTTGGGCTAATTGTGTTCATTCTGGGGGTCCAAACCGTCGTAGGCATCAAAACCAGCGGATGGCCGGAGTAGGAAACCCTCCGTGGAAACGGAATAAGCCCTGCTGCGTCTTTCTTTTGCCGGCATATCCGAAAAGCAGTCCACGGTTTCGCAGGCAAGGCAATGCAGGTAATCGGAATTGGAGATAGATATGGCTGTAGTGACCCCAACCGTAACTCTAGACCAGGAAATCAATCCCTGGGAGGCGCAAAGCGCCCGCTTCGAGTTTGCGGCTCGCAAGTTGAATCTCGATGAAGGTTTGTGGAGAGTGCTCAGCTCTCCTTCGCGCGAAGTGATCGTGCATTTCCCCATCACCATGGACGACGGCCGGATCCAGATGTTCACCGGCTTTCGCGTCCAGCACTCACAGGCTCGCGGCCCCGCCAAGGGCGGCATCCGCTATACGCCCGACGTCACCCTCGACGAAGTCCGGGCCCTGGCCAGTTGGATGACCTGGAAGTGCGCCGTCGTCAACATCCCCTTCGGCGGCGCCAAGGGCGGAGTCATCTGCGATCCCAAGAACATGAGCCAGGGCGAACTGGAGCGCATGACCCGCCGCTACACCTCCGAGATCATCGAATTCATCGGCCCGGAAAAAGACGTCCCCGCTCCCGACGTCAATACCAACGAGCAGACCATGGCCTGGATCATGGACACCTATTCCATGCACATGCGCCAGACCGTCACCAGCGTGGTCACCGGCAAGCCGCTGAACATCGGCGGCTCCCGCGGACGCCTCGAAGCCACCGGGCGCGGCGTGATGGTCGTCTGCGATGAGAGCCTGCGCTACCTCAAGATGCCCATCGACGGCTGCCGCGTCATCATCCAGGGCTTCGGCAACGTCGGCTCCAATGCCGCGCGCCTCATGAAGGAGCACGGGTACAAGATCATCGGCATTGCGGAAAAGGACGGCGGCCTCTTCAACCCCAACGGCATCGACATTCACCAGCTGATCGAGTTCAAGTACCGCAACGGAAGTCTGCTAGGATTTCGCGGCGCCGAGGCCATGCCCAGCGAAGAGCTGATCGTCTCCGATTGCGACGTGCTGATCCCCGCGGCTACCGAGAACGTGATCACCAGCCGCAATGCCGACCGCATCAAGGCGCGCATTGTTGTCGAAGGCGCCAATGGTCCCACCACCGCCGTGGCCGATGAGATCCTCGCCGACAAGCGCGATCTTCATCGTTCCCGACATCCTCGCCAACGCCGGCGGCGTGACCGCCAGCTATTTCGAGTGGGTCCAGGATCGCCAGGGCTACTTCTGGAAGGAAGCCGTCGTCAACGAGCAGTTGGAAACCATCCTCCGCGACAGCTTCGACGACGTGGTGCGCTACGCCGAAGCCCACAACGTCAACAACCGCATCGCCGCATACATGCTGGCCATCGATCGCGTCGCCTTCACCATCAAGCAGCGCGGCATCTACGCCTGATGACCGGTATCTTGCCTCACGGGAATCAGACCTCTACGCCGGGTGCCCCAGGTCCCGTTTTTGGGACCTGGGGTAGCACTTACGCCGCCGCCTGCCGGACCGCACTCTCCGCTTCAATCGCCCGCGTAATCGCATACCAACAGCGTTAAATCGTCTTCCTGTAACGGTGCCCACCCCTGCACCTTACGCATGATGCCGTCCGCCGCCTCATCCGGCCCAAGCCTCGCAGTCTCTGTCAAGCGCCGCAATCAGCGCAGCCTCGCTGAACATCTGCTCCTGCCGCGTTTCGTGCCTCCACCATCCCGTCGGTGTAAAGAAGCAACCGATCGCCGGGTTCGAGCGCAACCGCCACGTCTGTGTACGTCGCGCCGTCCACCGCCGCCAGCAACAACCCGTTCTCGGCGATCTCACTCACCGCTCCATTCCGTAAACGCAGCATCGGCGGATGCCCCGCCGCGGCATAGCGCAGTTCCTTGTTCTCTCCATCCACGTAGACATACGCAGCGGTCACATACTGTCCCTGCGTATTTCCGCAGAGAGCCCGGTTCATCCCGCTCAGCAATTGCGCTGGATGCGCGGCATGGTCCCGCTGCGAAACGGCCGCCATCTTCACCATCGAGGCAATCAACGCCGCCGGTACGCCATGCCCCGATACATCGGCAATCAACAAGCCCACATGACCGGCATCCGCCGCAATCACGTCGTAAAAATCTCCAGCCACCGACTTCATCGGCACATAGCGCGCCGCGATCCGGAACGCGTCTGAAGAAGGACAGGTTCCCGGCAGCAACGAAAGCTGGATGCTCCGCGCCAGCTCCAGCTCCTTCTGGATCTCGCCCAGTTCCTGGTCCCGAGTCAACGTCCGACGCGCGGCAACATACCCCAGGCAGCAAAGGAAGACCGCGAAGCCATACGGTTCAATGTTTCTCCACCGCCACAGGTCTCCTATCGTGTTGTCCCATAAAGCAAGCACCACGAAGCAGAGAAGTCCCCACCGCATGATGACGAAATCGCGGCTTACCCTACCCTGAAGATAGGTCCGCAGCAGGAGCCACGGGAGAGCCGCGATCACCAGCACATTGTTGATCGTATGAAGCAGCGGAATCCGCCCAACCACGAGCGTCGTAATCGCAAGGCTGAGAAACAAAAAAACAAGGATAAACATGAACGGCCGGCCCCGCCGGGGGATAAGGCCGGCCGACTGAAAGAAGAAAAACGCCGGAACCGGGGTGAGAAAGCTCACCGCCCAGCGGATTTGGCCGAACAATTCTTTCCCGTTCAGCGTGACGCCAAGAATGTTGGTATCCAGCCACAATCTCTGCCCATAGAGGAAGGCAAACGCCGCCAGCCACAGCAATAACGCATCGAACTTGTGCCGCAGCAGAGAAAGAGCCGCGCACAGCAGGGCCACCGTCGTGAATGCGGCCCCCAGAAACAGGAAGGGCTCATCGCGATGAAAGAGGCGAAGAACCTCGTTGGCGGTCAGGGGTGCGTCGATCAGGCACATTGCCTATGGATGGTAAAGCATCGCCTCTCCCTCCTTTCCATTTCACCAACATCAGTCCCCCCATTGAACCGGAGCCAACGCTCATCACAACACCCTCGGCGGCGGCGGTTCCCCATGGCGATTTCCGGCCACCGGCGTAAAATAGAGAGTGGCATGACCATCACCACATCCAGACCCTCTCAGCAGGCCAGGGTTGCCATGATGCAAACGGTGCGGAGCATGCCCTCCGGGCGCTTAAGGAGCGTGGACCTCGCCGGTCCCGCCGGAAGACTCGAGGCCCTGGTGAATGAAGGCCTCCCGCAAGCCCCCGTCGCAGCCCTGATTTGCCACCCCCACCCCCTGGGCGGCGGCTCCATGCACAACAAGGTGGTCTATCACGCCATGAAGGCGATGAACTCCCCGGAGTGGGGTTTGGGCTGGCCGGTGCTTCGTTTCAACTTCCGCGGAGCCGGACTCAGCCAGGGCAGCCACCACGGCACAGCTGAAACAGCCGATCTCGAAGCTGCTCTTCGCTGGCTTGAAAACGAATACAACCTGCCCATCGTGATCGCGGGATTCAGCTTCGGCGCTGCCATCGCGCTCGACGCCTGTTGCCGAGGCGGATCGCCCCAGGACGCGCCCGACATACGCGCTCTCGCCGTCATCGGCCTGCCGGTCCGGTCGGGAGCCGCCGGTTCCAGGACTTATGATTATTCCTTCCTTGCCGATTGCCCCATTCCCAAGCTGTTTCTGAGCGGCGATCGGGACCGGTATACCTCCACATCGGAACTCATACAGGTAGCAACAGCAGCGGCGCCGCCAAGCCAGGTGGCACTGGTTCCGGGCGCCGATCATTTCTTTACCGGCCACCTGGAGTACATGCAGACTACCCTCTCCGGCTGGCTGAAGGAGCACGTCCTATGACCCCGGTCAGCGACCTGGTATTTGACACCCTGCACTCGACCGCTACGCAGATCTTTACTGGAGCCCTCGCCGGCTGTAACATCGAATCGGCCTTTGATCGCCGCATTCGCTTCGAAGGTAACGTCCTTCGCCGTCTGTTGCCCGATGGAAGCGGCCCTGAAACCATCGACATCTCCGCCTTCAAGCGCGTCTGCGTCATCGCACTGGGAAAAGCCGCCGATCCCATGCTGACCGTCCTGCTCGACAGAATGAAGCGCCGCAAGGGCCTTCGCGGCATCTGCTGCACGACCCAGCAACCCAAAAAGCGCAACTGGCGCTTCCGCTACTTCGAGGCGGGCCATCCCCTTCCCAACGAGGAATCCTTCGCCGCAGCCCGCGCAACCCTGGCGCTTTTGAAGAAGGCAAAGAAGGATACGCTGGTCTTCTTCCTCATTTCCGGCGGGGGTTCAGCCATGTTCGACCTGCCCCTCGATCCGGGAATCACCCTGGAAGACGCCATGGGCTTCCACCAGGCCCTGCTCGCTTCGGGCGCGCCCATTGGAGAAATCAACACCCTTCGGAAGCATTTCTCCGCCGTCAAGGGCGGCCGCCTGGCCATGGCCGCGCCGGAAGCGCTCAAAGTCTCCTTTCTTTTGCCCGACGTGCCGCTCCGGTCGCTCGACGCCCTCTCGTCCGGTCCCACGTCTCCCGATCATTCGACCGTCGAAGATGTCCGCTTCATCATCGACAAATACCATCTGGGGCCGAAGCTGCCTTCCAAAGTCCGGACCTTTTTCGAGCGTGAAGACCTGCCCGAGTCTCCCGGCAACAAGACTTGGCGGCCTCCATTCCTGTCCAAAATGCTGGCCAAACCGGACGCGGTCCTGGCCCGTCGCGTCACTGCCGCTGCGACGATGTTCGGCGAAGACGGCGCATTTCGCGATTCGGTCTTCGAAATCCTGCTTTCGAGCCACGACATGGTCGAAAATGCCCGCCTGCGCGCACAGAATGCCGGCTATTTTGTCGCCATCGATAACAGCTGCGACGACTGGGATTATGCCGAAGCAGCCCGCTACCTGCTGGAACGATTCCACTCCCTGCGCGGAGCCCATCCGCGCCTGTGCCTGATCTCCGGCGGCGAAGTGACTGTCACCATGGACAGGACACCCGGGGCAGGCGGCCGAAACCAGCAGTTTGCCCTCGCCTGCGCCCTCGAATTGGCAAAGCATCCCCGCGAGCCGCTCACCGTGCTCAGCGCCGGTACCGACGGAATCGACGGCAACACCCGCTCCGCCGGGGCCATCGCCGATCCCACCACTGTCGCGCGGGCCCGCGCCTTCGGCTACGATCCGGAGCGATCGCTCGCCGAGTTCAATGCCTGCCCCCTGTTCACTGCGCTGGGCGATTCTGTGGTTACCGGTCCGACGGGGCATAACCTCCGCGACCTGCGCCTCCTCCTCGCCGACAATCCGTAGCCTTTGGGGGCGATTCCGTGGCGCTGCTCTTTGCGCTCGGTCAAAGAGAATTGCACCCGTCTGCAGTAGGCTTTGCGACTGGCACAGATTTACCTGGGGAGAAACGATCGCGCGGCAGCGGAAGCGGCCGTGCGATCTTTCTACGTCTGGGGCACGATGTGCGGGGCGGCACCTCCGGACGCGCCACCGAGTGTAGCTTAAAAATCTTTATCCAGATGGTCGAGAGCCAACGTCCGGATGGCCCACCACCCGCCAGGAGCACGAAGTGCCCACTGCACAGAAGCGGGCGTCGGATTGTCTCACGGCCGGGACTGCGGCGCGTCCTTGGGCGTCTGGGGTCCAATTTGAATCCGTCGAGCAACGGCGCCGTATAGCTCGATTGGTTCGCGGTGCGGCCTCAAAGCCAGTAACTCTTCCGTCACATAGCCGGTGGTCGTGCCGTCGGAAAAGGTCACGATTAGCCCGTCGTCGCCTTCCGGTTCCGCTGCTTCGATCTTTATGGGGTCCTTCACAACTCCAATTTACTCCGATCCTGCCTCCTGTCTGATCAATCTTGCTCATACAGACCGAGTCTCGCGCACAGTTGACCTCCAAAGGCGCGCGGGATGATGCCATCGGGGACCTGGAAAGAAGAAACACGCCCGTTTCCAGTTCGCTACTGCCCTGTAACTCCCTTCTTGGCCGCTTCCCGAATCTGAGACACCTCGATCGTCATCTTGTACGCGACGTAGTATTTGTAGATGTTGCTCACATACTGCACCGTCTCTTGGCCGATATCCTCGGCCACCATCAATTCCACGTTCCCAAACCACTTATTTGGATCGAGTCCTTTCTCTGCCGCCTCCTTGCGCAGGCGAACGATCCGGTTCTGGCCGGCGTTGTAACTGGCGAAAGTAAACAGGGTCTTGTCCATCGGACTGATGGCGCGGGACCAGGCGCGCCACCGAGTTGAGCTATAGCTCTTTTCCTGTATGGTTTGCACCTGCTGGTCTTTATAAGCGATCGCAACAGCCGCGCGGGCTGGAATCAGCCCAAGGCTTCCCCGGACACCCGCATGGCTGCCGTGTCAATCGCGAAGCTGTTGTTAAGCAGATCGGGGAATGGGGTATCTCCGCACAGAGCTAAAGCGCTGGTTTTGGAGGTTCTCTTGGAACGCTATTGATTCTTGCACCGGTGATGCTGGATTTGATGGAGGGCATGTTCGAAGTCGCCGGGTTCGAGCGGATCGAACTCGGCTTCGGTCCTGCATATTTCACAGATCAGGATTTGGAGGTGGGGCGATTTGGGGTTGCGCTTGACGAGGGCGGGAAGAGCGAGCTCCTGGACTGGCATCGGTTACCTCCTACGGCCAGCATAGCAAAAGATCAATCTTCCGCCGGAAATTCTTGGAGGCTGTGGAAAACGAATCGTGAAGAACCCTGTCCGTCGACTTGAAATGGTATGCCACGGCCCAGGTGACATCCAATCACCCGGGCCGTCGCACTCCTCTAATTGGACAGCGCGAATGTAGCATGGATTTTGGCGCGCGTTGTGATCGACGCGAGCTTATCCTCTGACAGTTTGCAGGGTTCTGTGACAGTTACCGTCGCTACGTGGTTGCCGGAGGTGAGAGGCGCATCCCGTTTGGCCACGATTCCCACTGCAAGGACCACCTTTTCACCTCGTTCGATACATTCCCTGAGGCGGGATTCCTCAAGTCGGTCATGATACTTTCGCGACCAAAAGCCGCTCTGAGTTACTACGCACCAACCGGATGGCTGGCCGGAGAGCTCCGCATAGCGGTCGGGTTCTTTCTCGATGGTCGCCTGCGCTTCCCGGCGGCACCGTTCCGCCTTCGCTACTGTGGCATTCGCGAGAGCAATGACTTCATCAATAGGTTTCACCTTGATCTCCTTCATTGGGGGATACAGATGGGCGTGCATCTGCTTCGAGCGTAAATATGAAAATCAGAGTTCAGATTAGCCAACGCCCTGAAATACGAATCCCTTGAAACCAGTTCAAGTGACAATTTCCTTACGAATCTCTCGGGTTTGGCGGCTTTTTTATGTTGCCTTGCGTCGGGCGCAAAACCGGTCAACTTGAATTCAAATATTTCTTAATCTAACCAAGGTCTTGTAAAGGATATACCGCCATTCTCCGAGGACCGACCTTATAACCCCTTCTTTACAACTTCTTACATCTTTGGCGGTTCGAATTGTTACGGGGTCGCCCGTTTTCCGGGTCGGCTTTTCGGGATCAGAACGAGTTTGACCTCAGCCCCGCCCGTGTGTTCCATTGCATGCAAGAGAGAAGCCAGGCGAAACCATCTCGTACGAAAGAGACTCGAAAGGAGGGAAATAAATATGGAGAATGTGGCAAAACCCACGCTCAAACAAAAGGCAGTGCAAGATTTGAAAGACTTTGCATTGATTTCCTTGTATCTGGCCTGTTTCTTCTGCGCACTCACTACCTATACCGTTTTATTACTGAACGAGTATGACACGACCAGCGTTTTGAATTATGGTTTTGCGCTCATCAATGCATTGGTCGTCGCCAAAATCATACTCATAGGAGAGATGGCACACCTGGGCGAAAGATCTGGAGCCAGGCCGCTTTACCAGGTCGCTTTATACAAAGCATTCCTCTATTGCCTCTTGGTTCTGGCGTTCCATTTCGTAGAGGAATTCGTGAAGCGCCTCATTCACGGCGACCCGGCTGGAACCGTCTTGCACGAGATTCGCTTCAATGATCTGTTGGGCCGAAGTCTGATCGTATTCTGCACATTCGTTCCCCTGTTTGCCTTCAGGGAATTACGGGAGGTGCTCGGCATCGAGAAGTTCAACTCTCTTTTCTACAAGGCAGGCGCTCCATGATTGACCCAAGAAGCGCCAAACCCGAGGTTACTTGTGTGCCCCAATCCGGCCTACCCTGCAACTTCGTTTCCATTTCTGCCGCGAAGTGCTTTAGGATGAGTTCGTGGCACGAAGAGGAACCCGCAAGGCCGTCGCCAAGGCGCCGGACATTCGGACCGTCGCTGCTCTGGCGAAAGTTTCCATAGCCACGGTCTCGCGCACCATCAACGGCTCGCCCGCAGTCAGCGACCGGCTCATGAAGCGTGTATGGCAGGCCATCGAGCAGTTGAATTACTTCCCCAATACCCACGCCCGCAGCCTGGTCTCAGGCCGCAGCCGCATCCTTGGCATCATTGTTGAAAACATTACCAATCCCTTCTTTCCCGAATTGATCCAGAATTTCGAGGAAGTCGCCGTCGCCCACGGCTACGAGATTCTGGTCAGCTCCTCCAACAGCGATCCCGCCATCCTCACCAACTGCGTCCGCCGCATGCTGGAACGCAAGGTCGAGGGCGTCGCGGTGATGACATTCGGCGAGGAAGAGCCGGTGCTCGACCAGTTGACCCATCGCGACATTCCCATGGTCCTGGCTGAGTTCAGGCTCGACGACCCCAAGACCAGCACCATCCTGCTCGACTACACCACCGGCGTGCGCGCCGCAGTCCATCACCTGATGGACCTGGGGCATCACAGGATCGGTTTCCTGGCCGGGCCGCACAAGCTTCATTCGGCCATCACCCGGGAAAATGACTTTCGCACCGCGATGCGCGAGGCGGGACTCGAAGTGGATCCGGCGTGGGTGATCGAATGCGACCATACGCTGCGCGGAGGTGTGGCCGGATTCGAACGGCTGCGCGCCCTCGGCTCCCAGCCCACAGCGATTCTTTGCTCCAACGACATGACCGCCATCGGTGTTCTCCGCGCCGCATATATGGGCGGCTTGCGCGTGCCGCAGGATCTGTCCGTGATCGGGCTCGACGACATCGATTTTGCCGAGTTCACGCTCCCGCCGCTGACCACCATCCGCCTTTCCCGGGCCGATCTGGCCCGTGCCGCCTTCGACGCCCTCCGCGCCCAGACCGATGGAAACGCCAAGATCCAGCGCGAGTTCCTGGTCTCCACCAGCCTCGTCGTCCGCGGCTCGACGGGCGCCCCTGCAGCGTGAAAGCCAGCTTTTAGCCTTCAGCTGTCAACTATGAGTCACATGCTCATACAGCTTTTCTTCTGATCGAGTGGTCCGGCTTGCTTCATCGCGATGAGGCTGAAAGCTGATGGCTGATAGCTGAGAACTGCTCCCGCGCCCGCATCGCCGCGACTTCATCGTGCGTGGCATCCGCGGCCGCGCGCCGATCGGGATACTGGCGCGGCTCTCCGAATGTGACCTCGGCGGAGAATCCCGCAGACCCCAGCGTCTTCCACAGGTGGGGAAGGAAGGCAGTGTCGTCAAACCAGCAGAGATCGCGTTCCTGGCGCCCCGCCTCGAGCCGATAACGGACCGCAACCGCCGTAATTGACGCCCCCGCCCCAACTGCCGGCTCAAACAGCGACGAATGGAAACGCAGCACCTGCGCCCCATCCGAACTTGTTCCCTCCGGAAATAGCAGTACCGGAATGGGCAGCTTCAGGCGCTCGCCAATCTGCCCGGCGACCTCCGCCGTGCTGGCGCGGCTTTTGCGATCGATAAAGATCGTTCCCCCGCTCCGCGCCGCCTCGCCGAAATACGGCCACCGCTGGATCTCAGACTTGGAAACGAAGAAACAGGGCATGACCGAACTGATGATCACGATGTCGAGATAACTCAGATGGTTCGACACCACCAGCCCCATGGACGGCGCTCGGCCGCGCACGATGCACCGAATGCCGAGTGCTTTCAGAACGCGGCATGCCGCTCCATGAAGCCACCGCGCCCGCTGCGACAAGCTGAGCGGACCCCGGACCCGCACCAGCCAGTAAGTGAGAACGCATGCAGCCAGTGCAAAAACCAGCGCCACAGCGCGCCGGAGGCCACGCAGCCTCACTGCGTGAGAGGCGCAAGGAAGCGGCTCCGTGCGGCAGACGAGAGCAGCTTTAAATCGAGCAGCGTCAGGAAATCGATGGTGCCGAATCCCCGATCCCAGGCCGGTTGCGCGGCGATCCGCGCGCCAATCGCAAGATAGGTCTTGAGCAGCTTGGGGACTCTCACCTGTACCGGCCCGCCGGCTTCAGACCCAGTACCCTCACCACCGGCGGAATTCGATTCCCTGAGGCAGGATGACGGCTGTGCGTTTGCGCCCGCCCGCTCGATGGGACATGCGTAGGCCGTCGGTCGGCCACGTCTCGAACTCCGGCGGAACCCGGTAGTGCTCCAGCTGGCGATACAGCTGCCAGCCTTCGGCCGGGTCTTTCGAGGTCAGCGAGGAACAGCCGATGAGATAACGCAGTCCCATGTCCGTAGCATACTGCGCAATGCCGCGCCACAGCAGGGTCAGCACTTCCGGCGTGCGGTGTTCGCGATCGATCGAGGCTCGGCCCAGTTCCAGAATGCCGGGACGCAGAGGTTCATACGGCGCCAGGTTGAATTCCTGCTCGGAGTAGTACCCGTGGTGACCGCGCCGCTGTCTCGCCCGTCTGCATTCGATACGTGCCGACAATCCGTCGCGCAGGATTATCTTCCCGCTCGTCCTCCACAATCAGGTGCTCGCACACCGCGTCGAACTGGTCGGTATCGAGTCCCGTCTGGTACGAGCTCTCCAGACCCTCCCCAAGTTCAATATTGAAAACTCGAAAGCGAAGGCGGCAGGCCGCGATCCGGTCTTCGCTCGACTCGGCCAAACGAAGACGGTACCGCCCTACCTCGGCGTGAATACGGTTTGATGGGGAACGTGCTGGAAAAGACGAAGCAAGTGAAGGTGAGGAGAGATTCACCAGGGCTTCGGGACCGCCGCCTGACTCGATCGGGGCCTTGCGCAACATATCCGGAATCACGCCTGTAGTATCTGGCGCGGATTGTAAGAGGACCGTGAAGCCGATGCAAATACAACGCGAATACTTTGATCTGATTTGTTAAACGCGAGTAACAAAAAGGCCCTCGCGGGGGGAGGGCCAGATCGTTACTCGCAAGTGATGCAGAACACAAAAGCAGCTATTAGCTTCTAGCTATAACCTCTTGAATTTAGAACTTCGCTTCATAAAACGACTTGTCATCCTGAGCGTAGTCCGCCCGCGGCGGACGGAGTCGAAGGACCTGCAGTTCGGCGCTCTATGCTTCGCATTGGACTTTGCCTAGAAGCTAGAGGCTAGAAGCTAGCAGCCGTCTTTCACCCGCCCGCGATCGATGGAATCACGAGCACTTCATCTCCATCCTGAAAGCTGTACTTGTCATTCCCAAGAAAGCGGATGTCCTCTTCATTCACATAGAAGTTGATGAAGCGCCGTATCTGGCCGTCTTCGCCGCGAAGGTGCGGACGCAGCGCCGGGAAACGTCCCTCGATGTCAGTCACCAACTCTGGCAGATTGGCAGCCGTGCTGGCGATCTCGCGCACGTTGTTGGTGTGTTTTTGAAATGCATTCGGCAACAGTACTTTAACGGACATAGCTCTCTCCTACCCTCGCTCCTGCCAGGCTCAATTCCTGGTTCCCGGCGGCATGTTCTTCCACAAAGTTTTCGAAATCGGCGAGGCGGGGGCGGATGGCCTGCTCCTGATCGTAGGCTCCCTGCAGCACATCGGTCGTCTTCAGCCCGTTGCCGGTAATGCAGGTGACCGTGAGTTCGTCCGGCTGAATCCGGCCGTGCGCATAGAGGCGAGCCGTCACAGCGGTGGTCACGCCGCCTGCCGTTTCGGTGAAGATGCCTTCGGTCTCCGCCAGTTCCTGGATCGCCGAAACGATTTCCACGTCCGACACGTCTTCGGCCCATCCACCCGTCGCGCGAATGGCGCGGGCCGCATAAATACCATCTGCCGGATTGCCAATTGCCAGCGAGCGGGCGATCGTGTGCGGCCGCTGCGGCTCGATCAGGTCGGTGCCGTTCTTCACCGCCTTGGAGATCGGCGAGCAGCCGGTGGCCTGCGCGCCAAAGAACTTCACCGGCCTGTCCTCGACCAGTCCGAGCGAAATCAGTTCATTGAAGGCCTTGCGGATTTTGGTAATCAGCGATCCGCCTGCCATCGGGACCACCACGTTGTCCGGCAGCCTCCAGCCGAGTTGCTCGGCGATCTCGAATCCCACCGTCTTCGAGCCTTCGGCATAGTAGGGCCGCAGATTCACGTTCACGAACCCCCAGTTGTAGCGCTCGGCGATCTGGCTGCTCAGCCGGTTTGCGTGGTCGTAGCTGCCTTCCACCCGCACCAGGGTCGCGCCGTATACCTGGGTGTTCAGAATCTTGGCGGGCTCGAGATCCGAAGGAACCAGGATGTAGGTCTTCAGTCCCAGCCGCGCGGCATGGGCGGCCACGGCGTTGGCCAGGTTCCCCGTCGACGAGCACCCCACCGTATCGAATCCGAATGCCTGGGCATTAGCCAGCGCCACCGCTACCACGCGATCCTTGAAGCTCAGCGTAGGCATGCAGACGGCATCGTTCTTGATGTAGAGATTGCGGGCGCCAATGCGCGAACCCAGCCGCGGCGCCGTCAGCAGCGGCGTAAAGCCCGAAGGCGTCTGCGGCACGTAATCGTCGGCGACCGGCAGCAGCGCGCGATAGCGCCACATGTTGGCCGGGCCCTGGGAGATCTTTTCGCGGGTAAAGCGGGTGCGGGCATAGTCGAGGTCGAAGGCCACCTCGAGCGGGGAAAAGCACTCGTCGCAGATCGACAGCGGCTGGACCCCGTAGGTCCGTCCGCATTCCCGACATCGCAATTCGTAAGCAGTCGTCACCAGATCCCTCGCATGTGCGCGAGCGACGGCGGATACGGGTACGCGTGACCGGCTCAAAAAGAGCGAACGTGAGTTGACTCGAAAAACCTTGCGAAGCCACTTCAGCTATGAGCGCTGAAGCAACCCCCGAATCTCATGTTCCCCGCACTTAAGCGAGCGAGAGTTGACACCATACTCCTGGTTTGCCCAGGCAGGTTGTCGTGGCGTCACAGGGCCCGTCCCTCAGCCACTCTGCATGAAACTCAGGCTTGCCCTTTGGGGGCAAACTTGAATGATTTACTTGTACCACACCGCCCGGCCCAACGCAAGCACCTCCAGCAAACGGGGAAAAGAAGCGGCTAAGTCGCTGTATTTGTGTACTCAGCTACGAGTCGTGTACCGAGGATATCCGAATCCTAAGGATGAGGAGGAGTCGCGTTCCTTGCCGGTAGAACGGGGGCCCGGAAAATACACTGTGTTTGTACAAACGGTGGAGAGCGTCGTAGTTGTGCGCATTGCCATCGTAGATGAATCCCAGGTCTCAGAATCGAAACCTGGGTACGCAATCACTTGTGGATGGTCAGATCTGGACCGCCCGCCTCATGTACCTTGGGCCTCGATCTTAACCAAACTGCCACTTGAACTACGACAGGAATTACCATCACCATGGCAAGTTCTTTTACGGCGCGGGCTCCGAACGGGACATTCCAATAGCCCAAAAGCGCTCGCAAATTGGCATCCCTAATGAGGAAGGGGAAACTGGCTATGGACAAGCATAAAACCCATAGGGGAAGAGTTGCCCATCTGCGAGGCACCAACGCCACCAAGAAGAACGGAAGCACCAACATAGGTTGCAGATACCGGATGAACATAATCGTGTTGTGAGCCTCCGGTCGATATCCATAGGCAAACGCCACTCTTCCGAGCAGTGATATGACCAAGCCGTAGATGCCTACAACCACCAACAAAACCCAAGCAATTGCGCGACGATTCATTGGCACCCCCAAGTCGATCCGACGCCGAATGTTGAGTTGTATCCCTGCGAGAAGAACGTCTGGATGAGGATGTTTGAAGTATGCGTGCAGAGCTGTTGATTGATCCGCTGCAATTGCGGGCCACCAGGCCACGATTGGTTTGGATCGGCATTGTGGCCCGGCCATGTGTTTCTCGAGAGCAGATAGTTGTAGTCATGCGCCATGCAAGCCCACCCGGAACTTGCTCCTGGCACTCCTGCACCACCGTGTCCGCACCAAGCGGAGTCCATGCCGAAGCTCTGATTCTCCGAGAACGGAACACCATTTGTCTGCTTTACTGCCCACTGAAGCATCCCATAAACGTCCCCGCCTGTTGGACCGAGTTGTTCTCGCAGGTCGGCCAAACTCTGTGAAGCAGAAGTTGCGACTTGGCAACTAGTACCTCCTGAGCAGCTAAACCCAAAGAAGTTCGATATTGCGCCAGCGTTTGATGGGGCCATTACCTGGGTAAAATATGCGTTTCCGTTTCCGGTACTCGCGATATTGAATGTTCCGTCCTTGTTCGCAGAAACAAGGGATGAATCGGTATTCCCGTCGACCCACGCCCCACCAGTCTGTTTGCATTCACCGCTCGTCGAGTTGTTGTCAATGGGGTTCACCGTACCATCAGCTCCAGGCTGGTCGTCGAGTCCAGTCCCCGAATTATTGAAGTACACGCACGCAAGACCGTTGGGATCGGTGTAGATAAGAGGATTGTTCGCACCGTAGGCGTATAAATTCCACGTCTGCGGGTAGCTTGGATTAACTGCTGCTAGCCCAGCTGGGTCAGGAGACAGCCACCGACCCATTGAGCTTGCGTAGTACCTAGCCCCGAAGTAGTCGTTCCCTGATTCGGTGTCGCGTTCTTTGCCGGAAAAGTCATTCAAATAATCTTCTATTGAATTTAGGACCGCTGAATTGCGGCTCGAACCTAATCGAAGGGAAAAAGCCCGCGAATCTCTTTTCGATCTCCCCGTCGGCTTGTCCATCGCTTCGCACTTCTTGGCCCCTCAGCTTAAGAAACTCCTTTGAAAATACAACTCCACCCTCACCGACGCGTCTCCAAGTGCCTCGGACGTGTTCTATCATTCCGTCACGATTGAGGTCTTGCTGGAAGCTCTGATCCTGCCTAAGAACCAGCGTGGATGATTCTCCATCGCCGTGAAACATATACGTTCCCGACACAGTTCTATAGCTGTAGTCCGCAGCCATCATGTACCAACACCACAGGAACGTCACGATGAGAACGACCCCGCAGCCTATTCGCACGGAAGTAGGTATTTTCATCGGTCCCTTCTTCACTTATGACGGCGTCATTCGCTTTGCACCCTTAGTGGCCAGGTGTCTCGCTTCTGAGACCTGGGAAAGCACGATCCCCACATGGCATTGGTTTCCTCACTTCTCCGGGTGAATCCAGATCGCATTCCCACCGGCCGGCGCCATCTTCACGTCCAGCACGGTCGACCGGTCGACGTCTTGCTTGGCGAACGTCGTGTGCGTTGCATTGGCGTCCGCATCAGGGGCATCGGCGTAAATCTCGGCCACGTACTTCCCTTCCCCCAGGAAACTCAGCGGCACTTGCACGGCGCGAGCGTCCCAATTCGTAATCGATCCCACATACCAGTCTTTCCCGCTGCGACGCGCCACAGTGATGTTTTCCATAGGCCGCCCAGCCAGTACTCGTACCTCATCCCAAGTCACCGGAACCTGTTTGATGAATTCGAAGTCATGCTGCCCGGCGTAATGCTCCGGATAATCCGACACCATCATCAGGGGGCTCTCCAGCACCACGTACAGCGCCAGTTCGTGAGCCCGCGTATTCGGCGCCATCGGCTCCTTGTCGCGGGGAATGAATTGGTCGCGCGTGGCGTTGCCGAACGCGCCCGGCGTGTAATCGAGCGGCCCGGCCAGCATGCGCGTGAACGGCAGCGTCGTATTGTGCGTCGGCGTGACCCGTGCGCTCCACTTCAGGTACTCCTTGCCCATCACGCCTTCGCGCGTAATCAAATTGGGGTAGGTCCGACGCAGCCCGTCGGGCTTGAACGCGCCGTGATAGTCGATCATCAGGTGATGCTGTGCGGCCAGTTCGACAACGTGCCGATACCACCGCGTCATCTCCTGATCGTCGCGATTCATGAAGTCGATCTTCACCCCCGCCACGCCCCACCGCTCGAACAGCGGAAACGCCTTGTCCATGTACTTGTCGACCGACGTCCAGTGCGACCACAGCCATATGCGTACGTTCTTCTCTTTCGCGTAGCGCAGCAGTTCCGGCATGTCGATTTCCGGCGTGACCTTGGTGATATCAGCCAGTGCCGAGTAATCCTGCGGCCCGTTGCGATCCGCCATGCGCCCACCCGGCGTCGATGAGCATGTAACTGAAACCGGACGCCGATGCGAACTCAATATAGTGCTTCATGGTCGCCGTGTTCATCCCCGGCTTGAAGCTCACGCTGGGCGCGGCCTCACCCGACCACCAGTCCCAGGCCGACTTGCCCGCTTTGATCCACGAAGTGTCCGCAATCTTCGAAGCCGGATTCAAATTCAGAATGATGTTCGATTCGACCAGCCGTCCGGGCTCATCCCCGATCATCAGCACCCGCCATGGAGTCGTCACCGGCGTGTCTGCTTCGACAACAATTGCCGACTGGTCCAGCCGCGGCGGCAGTTCCGCTCGCAGCGCAAACGGCGCCCCGCCTTTGCGCAGATACATGCCCGCATAGTTGTCGATGTCGGCTTCCGTCACCGCCACCCAGCCCACAGCCGGCACTTCCCCGAGCAACGGCAGCGCCACCAGCCAGTCGCGATGGATGCCGCTCACCTGCCGCATCTGGTACTCGTCCTCGTACGAAGACTGAAAGCCATCGAGGATCAGCGGGTACAGCGTTGCGTCCTTGCTGTAGCGGAATTCCGTAAGCTCGTGCTCGATGCGCACGTCCTTGATCACGGACTGTTCGGGAACGATGTACCGAAACGCCGCGCCATCGTCATAGGCCCGCACCTCAACAGACAGCTTTCGTCCCGTCGCATCCAGGAAATCGGCGCGAGCCGAGTTGTAACGATCGCGAACTATGCTGGTCTTGCCCACCGGGATCGTGTAACTCTCGTCGACGCTCCCCTTTTGTTCGCTTACCTGCCGCATTCCCGGCCCGATCGGCGACTGGCCTTCGAGTTTCAGGCCCAGCGTCGAATCTTCGAAGAGCCTCTTGCCGTGGAACTCCACCGCATACCGTAAGCTGTCGACAATTGGCCGGGGCGGGCCCGGGGCCGGCTCTGGCTGTGCAGGACCCGTAGACAGAATCACG
The DNA here is from genome assembly GCA_963798315.1 of uncultured Acidobacteriota bacterium. Classification (GTDB taxonomy): domain Bacteria; phylum Acidobacteriota; class Terriglobia; order Terriglobales; family Acidobacteriaceae; genus Telmatobacter. The sequence continues at coordinate 105,171 of CAWCTA010000014.1, forward strand.
ACAATCTGCTCGTTGGGTGAAGCCACTCGAATCGATTTGGTTTCGGAATCCTGGGCAATCGCGATAGTTCTAACCAGCGACATCAACGAGACAAGCAAAAACAGGCGTAAACGAGGCATGGCTTCTCCGAAAGTGGGAATAGTATCACGGACCCCTTCCACACCGCGGTGTCGCCGTTCCTCAGCTCAGTTTGAGTAGACCCGCACATAGTCCACCAGCATCTCTGATGGAAATGGCGTGGCCGAATTCGGAGGTCCAGGCCAGTCGCCGCCAATCGCCAGGTTAAGGAGAATAAAGCTGCTCTGCCCCGCGTCAAACGGCCACACCGCGCCACTTAGCCCATTTAGATTACTGGTGGAGTAAGTCACATACGGATGACCCGGATCATCCACGTAGTAAGCAACGCTGCCCTTGGTCCAGATCATCCCGTAAGTGTGCCAGCCCGCAGCCGTCTGTCCTCCCGGGAAGTTATATACAGTTCCTAAGCCGATATTACCCGTGAACCCGATCCCATGAACCGATCCTTCATTCCAGTCCGGTGACTTAGCCGCGTTCACCCGCTCCAGCACATCCTGTTCACCGCAGGCTGGCCAGTCGACGGTCGTAATGTTATTCCCCAGCAGCCAGGCCGCCGGCCAGAATCCCTGTGCCTCCGGGACCTGCGCCCGCACTTCGAACCGTCCGTATTGAAAGCTGAACAGGCCCTTGCGTCTTCATCCGCGCCGAGGTATAGACACCGGACGACGGCTGTTGCGCCGCGATGTGCAGGTAGCCATCAGTTCCCACGTAGGCACTCGGGCTTGCTGCCGTGCACGGCGCAGCATCGGAACCCCACGCACAATAGTTCTCCAACTCATGATTGCCGAAGCCGCTGTTGCCCGTGTCATAAGTCCAGATCAGCGGATTCGGCTGGCTTTTGGAACCCGTGGAGTTGAACTCATCGCTCCATACCAGTGTCCCCGGCGGTATGTTGGGCGCGAAAGCCTGTGTAGTCACGCCGCTGGTCGCGCTTCCCGTTGCCGCGGCGATCGCTTTCACGGTCAGATTTGCCGCAACCAGGAACGGAGCCTCGTATCTCTGCGCCGCGGTCGTTGGCGCGGAGTTATCAAGCGTGTAATAGACGGCGGCGCCCGAGGTGGATGATTTCAGGGTCACAATCACCGCGCCGTTCTGCGCCGCCGTGGTCGCAATGGTCGGTGCGGCCGCGGCCGGCGTCCCACTTGAACCGGAGTTACTGCCGCTACCTCCGCACCCGCATATCAAAAGACCCAACAATAGGAACAAATTCAACATGCCAGCACCCGTCCTCACATGGATTCTCCAATTATCATTGCGAACTCTGCGCTGCATATGCGCTCAGAGCCTTCTTGAGCCGCTCGCTTCCCGTTGCCCCCACCGCCCGCTCCAGTCGCGCTTTCAATTCTTCTCCGCTGGCCACGCGGCTCAGCGCCTCGATCGCCATAGGAGCTTCGCGTTCGTCGCGCTCGATCATCCCCAGCAGAAAGTCAATTGCCTCGGGCAGGCGCGTCAGTGCGATCGCGCTCAGCAGGACTCCGCCAAACCACTCGTCCGTAATTCCCTTCTGCCGCTCGAGCAGCACGGCCAGGGAGGCAGGGTTGCGCATCTCGGCCAGCGCGAACGCCGCTTCGCCGGCGGGATCATCACCAGCCTCTAGAAAGCCGGCCACAAAAGGAACCGCCTTATCGCGTTCGATCGCCAGCAGCGCTGTGAAACATTGACCCAGCACCTCCGGGTCCTCGCCAGGAATCAGCGCGCGAAGCCGCAACACCGGCACTGCCATCTCGCCCAGTTGAGCCAGGGCTCGCACCGCCTCCACACGCACGCTCTTATCTTTATCGACGAGCGGATCAAGAAGAATGACGAGCAGCTCCTGGTTGTCGAGCCCGTTGCAAGCCACCAGCGCGTGGGCACAGTTGGCGCGCAAGGTTCCGGCAGAATCCGACCTGCCGCCCCAGGTCGGCTCCATCTGATGATGGCCCAGGCCCCGGAGAAATACATCCTTGTCTCGGCATTCAAGCTTCGCAAGCGCCCGGCTCAGCGCATTCTTCGCCCAGCATTGCGGATCGGTCTTCTCCCCGTTTGTAAAGAAGCGATCGTATGCGGCCACCAGGTCTGGCACCAGCTCGGCCAGGCCCGTATCTTCCGCAAGCCGGGCCGCCTTCGCGACCAGAAAGTTGCTGCGATTGGCGAGTGACTTCTTGATCCGGGCGACAGCATCGGTGTCGAGTTCGCGGCCTTTGAGCGCCTCGAGTGCCGCCATTTGCTCGTCGAATCCGCGATGCGCCATGGGTATTACACTAGAAAATATTCTGCCGGCACACGCCGCTCTACTTTGTTTTCACGAGCCCCTGGAGCGGAACCAGCATGTCATCCTTCCGCATCACCAGGTTGGTGGCGTTCAGCGTTGCGAGCTCAAACCCGTGCCCGTGCGTGATCGCGTCGGTTGGGCAGGCCTCCACGCAATAACCGCAGAAGATACAGCGGTTGTAATCGATGTTGTACACCTTGGCGTAACGCTCCGACGACGAGATGCGCTTCTCCTCGGTATTCTCGGCAGCTTCGATGTAGATGCAGTTCGACGGGCAGGCCGCAGCGCACAGAAAACAGGCCACGCACTTCTCCAGCCCGTTTTCGTCCCGTTGCAGCACGTGCGCGCCGCGGAACCGCTGCTCAAACTTGGCGCCCTTCAGCGGACCCGGACCGTCGGGATAGTTCTCCACCTCGGTGGGGCGGAATATCTCGCTGAAGGTGATGCTCATACCTTTAGCGATGCCGGCGATGTTGCGCACAATCGACATACGGGTAGTATACGAGCGATTCGTCAAAAGTGAGAATCTCTTCCCAGCGCGCTCCGAAATTGCTTCCCCGCCGCTACTTATCTTATGGGCCGGGTGCCCCGTCCAAGCTCTGCTTGGGCGGGAGGGATCTCTCACCGATGGGTCCCCGGAGGCACAGACCGGCCCTGATTATTGGGCGGAGGGCTCGTCGTCGGCCGCCGCTCCGTCCGTGGATGGACCGTCTGCTCGCAAAGAGCAGAATCCTGTCCCCGTGCCAGGCCTCCCGCACCTCCCTGCGCCAGGCAAAGCCGCTGTTTCATGGCTTCGGCTTCTTTCCCGCTCAACAGTTGGGTTCGCTCGAGGCCGCTGAATGAGTCCAGGTCATAGCGAAACACAAAGTCCTCGGCCGGCTTCTGCTTGCCATAGTCGAAGTGGTTCCAGGTTGCCACAAGCTGACGCCCGTCCGGCTCCGCAAGACCTGCATAGACATGCGTCACTGTCACGCCTTCGGGCGTAGCCGCGCTCCAGATCGGCACAGCCTGCCCTCCGCGCATCCAGTGGGCATTCCAGATATGTTGCGACCGGTCATAATACAAAGCGGTAAAGTAGGTCGTCGCTGCGCATTCGCCGCAGTCGTCGTAGAGTAATCCCAGTTCCCGCTGCGAACTCCCCGAAAACGGCATCCAGTCGAGCCAGCGCAGGTTGACTCCTCTCAGCAGCGGAGTCAGCGCATGCGTAGTGAGAGAGATGCTCCACAGGTTGAAGGTATCCGAGTTGGGCGAAGCCTCCGGACTGCTTCGCAGCGAAGTCACCACCAGCGCCGCATCGTAGAGCACCCCAATCTCGCGAATGGAACTCCACTTCTCCGCCTCCAGCGCGCGCGTCACCCAGACAATCACGTCCTGGTCCTTCGTCGAGTGAAAGTCCATCCAGCGAAAGGAATCTTCCTGCGCGTGGATGGGCTCGTAGTTCGAGAGCGCCACCAGGATCCAACCCAATGAAGCCAGCAACCGAAACGGGATACCGCGCATGGGTTAGATATAGCAGACTTCACCTTGTTAGAAATCGGTACCGGCCGCAGTGTTCGCGGATCGCAAGCCATGGCTGGATCGGTGGAGCACCGTCACTTGACTTTCGATTCCGAATCGTCGACTATGGCTAACGCGCCGGCGACGGGGTCATGTGAAGTGTGTGGTTGCCAGGTACCGCTTGTGGATCGATCACCATTTCTCTGAGGCCGCCGGACAAAACGAAAAAGCAAATTCGGACCGCACTTAGAACGTGCGCCGCTCTCGGTTGCCTGCCGATGGCGCGCAGAGACTGACGTCCGAACCGACAGCTGACTTACTTTGTTTCAGCGGAAACGCTCGCGCGTTTTCCCGCACTATCCCCAGACTGCTTGGCAGTCCGCCGATTGCAAAGTAAGACCGCGAGCGATTTCCCGCTCGCCAACTGAGTCCGGTTCACCAACGACACCGGGGGTCAGTTGCTCCTGACCTCGCGTACCTGGGCCCAATTGACGCATTGCCACGACTCACTCGAGGAGCGCGAAGTGGACGTTCGCATTCGAATTCTCTTGAGGATCATTGAAGAGCGCGCCGGTGTGCTGCACATGAGTTCCAAGCAGATCGGCAGCTTGTTGGGACTCGGCGAGGCGCATGTTCTCCGCTTGTTCAACGCGGAAGTTGGAAAAACACTGCGCAGCCACACGCGCGAAGTCAGAATGGCGCGGGCTGCTGAATTGTTAAAAGATTGCTCAATCCCCATTAAGACAATCGCATCGATTTGCGGCTATACCGTCGTATGTAACTTCTATCGTGATTTCAAAATCGTCTATGGGATAAGCCCGATGCAAATGCGCGTGATGAAAATGAATCTTGCAATGCATGCAGTTGCACTGCATCATCGCGGGAGCGGACACTTTTCGAGCCTATCGAAAGCAGTCGATGTTATCAAAGATGCAGGCCCTCAAGTGCGTATCTGTTAGTCCGAAGTCCATTCCCTCGATAGCTTGCTTGCATCACTTATATAATTTCCTCGGATTGAGTTAGAGAATCCTTCTTATAAATCAGGATATTTTTCCACACCATGTGCTCTTCTGATAGCGAATATCAGATTCTGATAATTGCCGTGCGCCCCTTGTCGGATTAGGTTTGGAGACTCGTGGCAGGCTTGTTGGTCCGATCCCCAGCTGTAACCCGGACCGATGTTCGCCCAGCCCCTCACCGACCAATGCAGCAATGATCCGAGAAGAAGACTTCTCCTGAAAGAGGTATGCATGCAAACGACATATCACGAAGTCCGCACGAATCGTGGCTGGACAATTTGTCTATGCCTCGTCGCCGTAATTGCCCTTGCAACCGCGTGTACAGCGTCCCAGGCGCAGACGTTGATCGGCAGTGCTGGGGCTGGCTGGCAAACCTGGAACCTGGCACTAGACCAATACGGTGACTATATCGACCTCAACAGTAACGGGGCGCCGTATTGGGACGTTCCGTTCTTGACCTTTAACGTTTCAACTGCGACTGGAGGGTATGGGGGCGATCCCGCGAGTAAGAGTATTGGATATTGCCTCACCTCGACCGGCGATTGCCAGGGAGTCGGGAGTGCACTGTACGCGCCGGGGCCGATCCCGTACTGGGGGATGAAGCGACTACAACTCGGCGAATGATACCGGCGGCACGATGGACCCAGCCATGTATTTCAGGACCATCAGAGGCGGACAATCGTACACCGCAACGCTGTTCCTCAATACTGCTACCAACACGACCGAAATCAACGAGTTTGGGTGGTTTCAGACGAACTCTACCGGCACGTTGAACGGGACAAAGCATGTTTTATTCCGTGGGAGCGGGATAACGCATAATTTGACGCCTGACCCTGTCGGCACAACCGTCACGTTCACGCCAACCCAGTATTTCGGTTTCTACTACAGCGACGTGAGCGACGAGGAAGACGATAACGGTCCGCCACACGGCTGCTGGGCGTCTACGATCTTCGCGTTCAATGACGAAGATTGCACTGCGGCCGGAGATGCGAATAACACCGGTCAGGGGGACCACGTCTTTGCAATCTTCCAGCAGCAGGTTCCCGGCCAGGCTACAACCTACTGGGTCGCGGGCCAGGATCCCAGCATGTGCAGCGACGACGGCGATTGCAACCTCACCGTCGTGCGGTTCAGGCGCACAGGCTCATCAAACTGATTCCGGATAACCTCTCGTTGGGAACTCCATGTCAGGTTGCGGTGCAGACTGCCTCAATCTGACATAGGGCCAACACCGGCTGACCACGGGCTCCGAGCGGTCGACTTATCACGGACCGGCTCAGAGCCCCAGCTTTGACCAGATCGCATCCACGCGTGCCTTCGTCCCCGCATCCATTTCGATCATCGCCGGCCACGGACGCTCGAAGCCTTCAGCCTTCCACTTGCGCGTGGCGTCGATCCCCATCTTCGACCCATAGTTCGGCATCCGCGACGCGTGATCGAGTGAGTCGACCGGCCCCAGCGTGAATTGAATGTCGCGCTCCGGGTCGATGTTATTCGCCACCCGCAGCACGACTTCGCCAACGTCCTGCACGTCGCAATCCTCATCCACCACGATGATGCACTTGGTGAACATCGCCTGCCCCAGCGACCAGATGGCGTTCATCACCTTGCGCGCCTGTCCGGCGTAGCTCTTGCGGATCGACACCAGCATCAGGTTGTGAAATACCGCTTCCACCGGAAGATGAATGTCGACAATCTCCGGAATCGTCATCTTCATTGCCGGCAGAAAGATGCGCTCCACGGCCTTGCCCATCCATGCATCTTCCATGGGCGGTTTGCCCACAATCGTCGCCGCATAAATCGGGTCGCGCCGGTGAGTAATGCAGGTCAGGTGGAATACAGGATACTCGTCGGTCAAGGTGTAGAAACCGGTGTGATCGCCGAACGGACCTTCGGCGCGCAGTTCCCCCAATTCCACGTAGCCTTCGAGCACGATCTCCGCATGCGCCGGAACCTCCAGGTCGACCGTCTCGCATTTCACGATCTCCACTGGCTTGCCGCGCAGAAACCCCGCGATCATGAACTCTTCCACTTCCGGCGGCGCGGGAACAATGGCCGAGAATGTCGTAGCCGGATCAGTTCCAATCGCCACCGCGACCTCAAATCGCGAGCCTTTCTGCTTGCCCAGCGTAACTTGTGGCAGGCCGCCAATCGGCCCATCGGGAATGGCCACCGCGCCCCCCGCCGACTCCGCCATGATGGCCACCCGGGCAGTCCTCTCGCTCATGCTCCCGGAGGCCGCCGCATCTCCCTCCGCGGCCGCACGCATCGCTTCGCGGTAGTGCTCCGCGGCCACCTTCTGCCGCTGCCAGTGCATCCCGGTTGTCTGGCCGTCGTATACCTGCATCCGGTACATGCCGATGTTGCGTTTGCCGCTGCGCGGGTCGCGCGTGTGCACGCAGGGAAGCGTGATGAACCGGCCGCCATCGTGCGGCCAGCACTTCAGGATCGGAAACGCATTGAGGTCGAAGCCCTCGCGTAGAATCGACTTCCTTGCACCGCGCATCTTTCGCGCTCACCGTCTTCGGGAACGCGCTCGTCAGCGCCCCCAGTTGCGGCAGCATCTTGAGCTTGTCGAACAGGCCCTCCGGCGCTTTGAGATGCATCAGCCCCGAAATCCGGTCCGCAATCTCTTCGATCCTTTCCACGCCCAGGGCCAGCGCCATCCGTTTTTGGCTGCCGAACTGGTTGATCAGGACCTTGTGCCCCGGATGCCCTTTGACGTTCTCGAACAACAGCGCCGGGCCCCCGGGCGCGGTCTTATTCGACCCTGAATTCCCGCCGCTCCGGGTCCCGATTTTTGACACCCGGTCGGTAATCTCGGTGATTTCCAGTTCCGGCGAAACCTCTTCGCGGATCCGCCGCAGCTCACCCTGCTTCTCCAGTGTCCTGATCCAATCGCGCAGATCATCGTAAGCCAATGTTTTGTTCCCCAACCCATACTAAGGCTTCTGAAACGGCAGGGTTTTGCCTTTCACAATGCGTATGTGGCATACTCGCGCGCACGCAGCAGCAGACGGTAGATTCAAACCATGTTGTTGCACCCTCCGAGTCCGTCCACCGAAAATGGTGCCAAGGAGAAACCCATGAGCCCATCCCCAGCCATTCTCTGCAAACCGTATTTCAAGCGCCGCAGGTTGTTTACTCCCTTTGCCCGAGCGGTCGCGCGGGATGCCACTGCCGGTCCCTGGACTGTCCCCAACCTTTGCGCTGCATACAACTGGCCGACAGGCCTCGCTGGCGGTGGTGTGATCGCCATCATCGAGTTGGGCGGCGGTTGGGTGCAATCCGATCTGGACGCGTTCTTCCAGTCCGTCGGCCAGCCCTCCCCGCAAATCACCGACGTCTCCGTCGACGGCACCCAGAACAGCCCCAACCAGAGCATCGGATCATCGGACGATCCCGATTACGAGGTCGCTCTGGATATCGAGGTCGCCGGCGCCTCCTACTTCGCAGCCACCGGACGCCAAGCCACCATGCGCGTCTACTGGTCGCAGGACATCGCCTCCGCCGTAAACAAGGCCACCGCTGATGGATGCGACGTGTGCAGCATCTCCTGGGGCGCCGACGAAGCCGTGTGGGGCAACGCCGCAGCTCAGCAGATGGAGCAGGCAGCGGCCGCCGCCACCGCCGCCGGCATGGTCGTGTTCGGCGCCGCCGGCGATAACGATTCCGGCGATGGCGGCTCGTCCCCAGCCAACGTGGATGTGCCCGCGTCCTGTCCACATGTGACGGGCTGCGGAGGCACCTTTAAGACCGCCACCACGGAGACAGTCTGGAACGACACTCCCGGCCAGACCAACGGCCAGGGAACGGGCGGAGGCTATTCCACCATCTTTCCTGTGCAGTCCTTCCAAATCGGCGCTCCCCCTGCCCCGGCCGGCACCAAGTTTGGCACTGGCAGGATGGTCCCCGATGTCACGGGCGACGCCGACCCCAACAGCGGATATTCGATCGTCGTCCACGGCGCGCAGACGGTGGTCGGCGGGACCAGCGCAGTGGCGCCGCTGTACGCGGGCCTCTTTGCCGCGTTTGGAAAGAAACTCGGGTTTGTAACCCCCAAACTCTGGCAGAATCAGGGCGCCTTCAACGACATCACCGTGGGAACCAACGGAATCTATAGTGCGGCGCCGGGACCGGACGCATGCAGCGGAATTGGTGCGCCCATCGGAACCAAAATCGCCGCTCTATTTGTGGCCGCAGCGGCTTCGACGTAGCCTTCATCTACCGATAAAGCCGGGTGCCCCATCCTTGGCGCGCCCTTGTTCTTGCGCCAAGGGTGGGAAAGCACGAACCTGATCGGCCTGACTCCCAGGGTCTTACTGGTACCGGCGTTGGTCCTTGGCATTATTTCCCTAATTGAACCAGCGGCGCGGTCTCGGGGATGACCGGCTCGATGGCGTCCATGGGGTACCCCAGCCGCTTCCACTCGTCGAATCCGCCCCTCAGCGGGCGCACCCGCTTCACCCCCAGCTTGTGCAGCGTCAAGGCCGTCTTCGCTGCGGTCGCTTCGCTGGGGCACGTGCAGTAGAGCACCACGTCCCGATCTCTGGGAATTTCGTGCGCCCTGGCCGCCAGGGCCTCCGGTGAGACATGGAGCGCGCCCGGCAATGTGAAAGGGTCCGGCAGCAGTTCGAGGGGGTGGCGCAGGTCCACAATATACACCTCGTCTCCGGCGTCGAGTTGGCGCTTCAGTTCTTCGGGTTCCAGGCGCGCTGCCACCAGTTGCCGGAGCACCATGCGCCGGCGATACATCCGTGCAACGATGAACCCGATAATCCCCAGGATCAGCAGCGCTCCCGAGAATTGGCCCACCCAGTTGAGGAGACCGGGGTTCCGTTTGAGCGCGTCTCCAAAGAGCCGTCCGGCACCCAGGATCGCCCCCACCCAGAGGGCGGCGCCGATGGTGTCGAAAAACAGAAACGCCGGGTAGGCCATGCCGTTCTGCCCGGCCACCGGGGCAGCCAGGGTGGCGAGGCCAGGAACGAACTTGGCAAAGAGAAGCATCGTGCCGCGGCGGCGGCCAAAGGAATCTTGCGTCTTGCGCACACAGATGGTGGGTTCCATCGACAGTTTGCAGAGAAGACGCAGCACGTGGTGCCCGTACCGCTTGCCGACGAAGAACCAGGAACTGTCGGAAATCATGCAGGCCAGCAGTCCGGCCAGCATTGCCTCGGGAAAACTGATCTTCTGTTGCGCCGAAAGCGCGCCTGCCGCCAGCAGGACCGGCGTGGCCGGTAACGGAATCCCGAATTGCTCCACCAGCACCCAGGCGAACAGGAGTAAATAGCCGTAAACAAGAAGTATCTGCGTGGGAAGCGCCATCGGAGGGAGACCCCGTACCTGAGGAATTTGAAAAACCGGAGGAATCCGACCTCGCCGGAGCGTAAACGGAGAAGAGGGGGGAAGCCTCACCTTATCGGATGAATTTAAAACGAAATCGTTTCAGGCGTATTTCCGGGTTCTAAGAATCCTGGCTCATTGCGGTTTGGCGAACGACTGGGCAGCGCCGGACTTGGCGGCCGCAACAGAGATCGGGAACCCTAAACGATCATGAGTGAATTGGTGATAGGCCCGTTCCCGGTGGCCACACACTGCGCATAGATATGCCACGTGCCTCCCGTGCGCAGGCCGAGTACGTACGCACGCGCTGGATAGTCGGGAAGACCGAACACGTGCGTCACCCGGCCTCCGCCGCCGGGAATCGCCAGGTGGCCCATCAGCTTGATGGTCTGGCGAAGCATCTGCCCTGTCTGCCTGCCGCCACCCGGTTGGATATGGGCGACGAGCAGGCGCCCGGGTTCCTGGCGAATCGCAAAGATGCACGCACTCAACTGTCCGGTGATCATCATGTCCGGACCACCGCCATCCAGCACGTAAGCAGGGATTGCGGAGATGTCGAGCGGCTCTGTGTTCGGGTTCATGCGCACGTTGTGCACATTAAATTTCGTGTAGAGCTTGTTGTCTCTGCCCACGATGGACCCCGTGGGCGCGATGGTGTCAAATTTGAAGTATTCGCCCATCCCGGTATGGCTGGCGGCGCCCTGGTGGTGCGAAAAGTAATACGGATACACCTGGGAATTCGGAGATCCTGCCATGGCCAACAAGTGGGTTCCGAGGAACGGCACCGGCCCCGACTTGAGAAGGGTGAGCGCAGTATCGAGCTTCATTGTGCGCTGAGACTAGCACACCGGAGGGCAGGAATCCGCGCAAAAGAACAACTCGGGATGAATCGAGACACGAAGCCGCGAGCCCTTGACTTCAGTGAAATTTTGCGGCCGGCTGACGGTGTCGGACAGAAATGCCCGACCCTGGCGGTGGCTTACTGATCGACGCCCGAAGCAAGAGGCTGCGCGGCCGGCTGCGGGCTCGAAACCGGAGTGACCGGGTCCGAAGCCTGGGCCTTTGCCGCAAAGTATTCGTGGTCCCACAGGTTTCGATAGAAAGCGCCGGTCAGTTCCGCGGCGCGGGGACCGAAGGTCGGCCGGCCGCCCTCGAGGAAGAACACTGTCACCAGGCTGCCTTGCGGCGAATCCGAATACGAAGCAAACCACCCGTAGCGCGTTCCATCGTTGGAGCAGGTCCCGGTTTTGCCGAAGACCGGCAGTTCGGTAAAGCTGGCGCGCAGGCGCCGCGCCGTTCCGTACTCGACCGCGCCGGCCATGCCGTCCTGCAGGTCGGGAACAAACCGGGCGATGTCGAGTGTGCGCTTGACCCGCGGCTCGTACCCAGCGATAGCCTCGGGCGAGGTCGGGTGTTGCAGGTAGTACAGGGTTCCACCATTCGCCAGCGCGGCCACGTAGGCGCCCAGTTGCAGCGGCGTCATCGAAACGCCCTGTCCAAAGCTGCACATCCGGCCTACCCCGCCTTCGGCGGCGGAAATCTCCTGGTCGGGATATATCCCAAGTTGCTCGCCCTCAATGTTGTATCCCGCCAGCTCACCCAGTCCAAACTGGTTGGCGTAGTGGCGAACACGCTCGAAGCCCAGCTCTCGGCCCAGCTCCTCGAAGTAGAGATTGTTGCTCTTGGCTAGGGCCTGGGTCATGTTCATGCGGAAGCCCGGCAACTGCACCATGGTGTCCCGCGTGACCAGACCCTCGGACAAGGCGGCCATGGCCACCGTGAGCTTGATCGTTGAGCAGGGCTCCGCGCCCGGCGAAAGAGCCAGCTTCTGATTCACCATCGCCAGGATGCGCCCGTTGGCCGGGTTGATCACCACCGCGGTGCCGTTCATGTCGCCAAGGGCATCGATGGCTGCTTGCCGGATCACCGGGTCTTCGCCAACCGTGTTGTCTTCGGCAAAGATGTCACCGGTCGCAAAGGAGCTGGCGGTGAAATGCTCATAGTAGTGGTGACGGCGAGCGACGAGGCGAGTACGGCGAATGGTAGCGGAACCGTTTCCAACCTTGCCGGAGGAATGACTGGCGGTCGTGTGGCTGTGAACCGAGCCCGTCGGGGTGGCAGTCCGGGCCGTTTCATGCGACGCTGTGTTTTTTGCCGTGTGATGCGACTCGACCAGACGAGGCGTCGTCTTGGCGTGATGCAACGTGTGAGGCGCATCGAGGGCGCCCGCGCTGGCTGCGCCGGCTCCCATTCCAACCAAAGCAAGGTTCACAAGCAAAACGCAAGACAATCTCATCCAGCCAGCTTCCCCTTTACGTGGATTCGTGCCATGCGTCTGCCTCCAGGGAGGAGTCGCACTTCGTACTTATCGGTCCATTTGCTGGCAATGTCCACTCATTTTCAGGTGCGAACAAGTCCTTCTTTCGAGTCCTGGCCGCTTCGGGCTAAATTCCCGTTTTGAAAAATCTCGCCGCATGATCAATATTCGCGGCGCAAAAAGACGTTTCGGTCCAAAAATTCCGGGAGCCGGAGTCGAAACAGCCTGCAATGGAGAACTTAAATGAAACTATACAGCCAAAATGCTTCAGTCTGATCCAAAACCATGTGACGGAAAACACATGACCTTGGTACTTGGACCCGGGTTCAAAACCGAATGCTCTGCCCGACTCCTGTGGAAAACCGTTGCAACTCCCATTATGGGACCAACCTGCCCATTTCTGAAAGCAAGAAACCTAAAATTGCACCCGGCGCATAAAAGCCGGCACGTCCAGGTCCCGCTCGGCGTTGGCTGCCGCCTCCGCGAACAAGGCCCCTACGGGCTGCGGCCGTCGTTCTTCAACGGCTTCTGAGGCATCGGTCGGTTTGCCTGTTTCGGATGCATAATCCCGAGGCAACGGCGTGTACGCCGGTTCCTCTTCCATCTCTGCAAACTTGGGACGAGCCGCCGCCGGTACCAGTTGCCCTTCCGTCTCCACGTAGGAATCATCGAAAGCCGCCGGCGCCTGGGCCACCGTGACCCGCGGCGATTCCGCCCGGAACGGCTCCGGCTCCTCGTCTTCGCTTAGAAACCGGGGGGCCGGAGGCGGAGCGGGAACTTCGAATTCGATCACCGGCGGCGGCGACATTTTCACCACCGGAATCCCGCCTTCCTGCATCCAGCTTTCCGTCGCCATCACGGGAACGGAAACCACCGGGATATTTTCCACATCCAGCATGCGAGCCCGGCGCGCGGGCATCTGGTCGCGGAAGCCGGTGGCGATCACCGTAATCTTGACCTCGTCGGCCATCTTCTCGTCCAGCACTGCGCCGAAGATGATGTTGGCATCCTCGTGGGCGGATGTCTGAATGAGCGAAGAAGCCGCGTTCACCTCCGAAAGCCGAAGCTTGCTGGAACCGGTGATATTGATCAGGATGCCGCGCGCGCCGTCGATGGCGCCCGCCTCCAGCAGCGGCGAAGCCATCGCCGCCTGCGCTGCTTCAATCGCCCGGTTCTCGCCCGAGCGGATCGCCGTGCCCATAACCGCGTGGCCCATGCCCGCCATCGTGGTCTTCACGTCCGCGAAGTCACGGTTGATGATGCCGGGAATGGTGATGATATCCGAGATGCCCTGCACGCCCTGCCGCAGTACGTCGTCGGCGATTCGAAAACTCTCGAAGAAGCCGGCGTCCTTGGCCACCGCCAGCAACTTCTCATTGGGGATCACGATCATCGTGTCCACGCTGTCGAGAAGCTCCTTGAGCCCGCGCTCGGCCTGCTGCAGCCGCCGCTTGCCTTCGAAAGCAAACGGGACGGTGATCACCGCGACGGTCAGGATCCCCATCTCGCTGGCCAGCGACGCGATCACCGGAGCCGCGCCCGTGCCCGTGCCGCCGCCCAGGCCGGCCGTGACGAATACCATGTCGGCGCCTTCGAGGGCTTCAATGATCTTCTCCGAGTCTTCGAGTGCGGCGCGGCGGCCTACGTCAGGATTCGCCCCCGCACCCAAGCCGGACGTGAGCCGCACGCCGAGCTGCAGTTTCACTGGCGCCTGGCACAGTTTGAGGGCCTGCACGTCGGTGTTGGCCGCGATGAACTCCACGCCTTCCATCCTCGCCTGGATCATGCGGTTTACGGCATTGCCGCCGCCTCCGCCCACACCGATGACCTTGATGCGCGCCCCGCGCGGGGTTTCGTCGTGAAAGTGAATGCGCATTTCTCCGGGCTGCTGAATCATCTGCTCCATGGCGGCCTCCTGAACCTGGGTCGAATCCGGGTTGAATGACATGTGTCTTCCTCAAGAACTCAAAAACTCGATGCAAAAATGGCGCGCAGCTTGGCGCGCAGTCCGTCGTTTTCCGAGTCCCGCATCACGCGCGTGCGGTGGGCGTACAAAAGCATGCCGATCACGGTCGAGAAAGCGGGATGAGCCAGTTCTCCGGGCATGTTCGATAACCGGACCGGCATCCCGGTCCGCGCCGGCACCCGAAGCTGGCTTTCCGCCTGGTCGAGCATGCCCGGCAGCATCGCCCCGCCTCCGGTAAGAACGCAACCCGCGCCCAGCGCCTCCACCACCCCACCCTGGCGCAGGCACTCTTTGACGAAGTAAAAAAGCTCGCGCGCCCTCGGCTCAAGAACCTCGGCAACCCGGCGCAGCGACAGCAGCTCCGCCGTCGGGTTGGCGATTTCGATTTCCGCGTCCTGCGGCACCGCGGTCACAACGGCATGTCCGTACTGGCGCTTCAATTCCTCGGCCTGCGCCACCGGCATGTGCAGGCAGATCGCGAGGTCGTTGGTGAAGTGCGCTCCGCCCACCGGAACCGCGGCTGTATGCGCGACCGCGCCCTCGAAGAAGACCACCAGGTCGCTCGAATGCGCGCCGATATTCAGCAGGCACACGCCCAGTTCGCGTTCATCGGCCGAGAGCGTAGCCTCCGCGGCGGCGATCGATTCGAGAACCGCTTCGGTTACCTCGAGCCCCGCGCGGTTGGCGCACGTCACCGTGCTTTGAAAGGCGCTGCCCGAACAGGTGGCAATGTGCAGATCCACTTCGAGTCGCGCGCCGATCATCCCCACCGGATCGAAGATTCCGGGCTGGTCGTCCACGATGAACTGCCGGGGCAACAAGTGCAGAATCTCGCGGTCCGGCGGCCGCTCCACGGCGCGCGCGCGTTCCACCGCGGTGCGCACGTCTTCCCGCGTGATTTCGCGCATCCGGCTGCCCAGTGCGAATCCGCCGTTGGTATTCACTCCGAAGATATGGGGGCCACCCACGCCCACCACGCACTCGTCAATGTTGGCGCGGGCTACGCGTTCCGCCTGTTCGCTGGCGCCTTTGACAGCCTTCGACGCCGGTCCAAGCTCGGCAATCAGGCCTTTGCGCATCCCGGCCGACTCCATCACCGCGTGCCCCCGGTAGCGCAGCGCCCCCTCATTGAGATCGGCGGCCAGTACCCGCGTCGACATGCTGCCGATGTCGAGCGCAACAATCAGATTGTCTTCCTTCTGGCTCATCGTCCCCGCTCAGCTTGCCTG
This sequence comes from uncultured Acidobacteriota bacterium, assembly GCA_963798315.1. Classification (GTDB taxonomy): domain Bacteria; phylum Acidobacteriota; class Terriglobia; order Terriglobales; family Acidobacteriaceae; genus Telmatobacter. Next base: position 120,871 of record CAWCTA010000014.1, read on the forward strand.
CCCTGGTGTCCGGTCCCGCGTTGAGCTGGCCACGGCATTTTGAAGGGGCACTACTTCAGTCGTGCCGTAAAGGCTAAAAATGACCGCGGCTTTAGCCGCTGAGGGATGTCTTCCCGAGTACAAAGTTGTAAGGACTAACACGAGACACCACACTTACTTGGAAGCCCCAACTCCGCGTCGCTGTGCCCGGGCGCGGCATTCCGCGTCTCCGCAACAGCGGCGTGTTTCTTGTTCTTCTCTTTGCCAGTTTTTGGTTTCACCGGAGCTTTGTGCAGCGGCGCTTTCGATGCCGGTTCAGCCTTGACTCCCGCCGCTGGTTTCGCGGGCGCCGCATTGCCGGCAACTTCCGTCGGATTCCCTATCGGCTTGCCGTCATCGCCCGTCGTCTGCGTGGCTCCTGCCCCGGGCGCCATCTCCAGCACCACCTGCTGCTCGTAACGAAGATCGACCGACGCCAGCTTTGGATACTGCTGACGCCACTCGGCGATATGCACCTTATAGCGCTGATAACGCGCCAGGAACTGATCGTCCCCGAAATGGACGAGAATATCGGCTCCCTGTTCGGGCATCAGCACGCGGGCGTCTTCGGGATCGGTCAAATCGATTTCCGAGATCTGCTCGGAAAGGTGCTGCCCGTTGCTGTCCAGATCGGCGACCAGGCGCCCGTAGACCGCCATCCGCGCCTTCCGCGAGGGCAGCGGATCTCCGCCGTCAATGCCCGTTACCACCGGAAATGAGTAATGGTGCTTGGTCATCGAACCAGCGGACATCGACAGCAGAACTCCGTTGGCATCCACCAGCCCGATCTGTTGCCCGTGGCGGACAAAGGCCACCGGCGTCCTCTCCATTACGGAGATGCGAAGCTGATCGGGGAGCAGCCGCATCACGGTCGCCTTCTCCACCCACGGAATGTTTTCCAGCTGCTTGCGTCGCTGGCTCAATGGAACAAAGAAGATGTTGCGTCCGATATCCTCGCCGAAGACGGGCAGTATGTTCGCGCGCGTGACTTCCGTCAGGCCGGCGGCCTGAATATTTCCCCCGCCATTGATGCGGAAACGCGGATCGCGTTCGAGGTAAGTCTTGAAAATATATCCCGCCGTGACCAGCACGCCGGCGACAGTCAGGATGCCCAATCCGAAGAAAATGCGCCCCCACTTGGTCGTAGGACGCCACCACGGGCTGCGCGCCTCCTCGAATCGTTGCCTGACGGGGTATGGGTAATCATCGTCGTCCGGATCCGGCATCGCAAGAGGTACGCCGGGACCGCCCCGCCGGACGCTTCCCGGCGCAGGCGCAACCTGCTGTACGCGCCGCACGCGGGGTTCCGCGGACGCTTCTTCTTCCCAGGGCAGGGAACGATTTTTCGTGCTTCGTTGTGTGGTCACGCCTGAGCAGGAGTCCCGAGAATCGCCAGCCTCAATTATGGGATGGATAGGAGTGGATTTCCGCGCCGGCCCGCGAAGGGGAACCCGGGGGGTTAACGGCGCTGAACCCCAATATTCCAATCGGGATTTGAAAAGCTGTGACAGGAGAGGGTGTCGAAACGAGCAACGAATGGCCGAGCAGCCATCAATTACCTCAATTCCAGGAGTTGCAAGGCTTCCAAAGCCGGGGAGATCCTCTCGGATGAGAGCCCAAAAACCTCGAAACGCGGTTTGGCCTGAAGTCGTCAGTCGGGAACACTTGGCCACGCTGCTCGTATCCGAAGTTGACAATGCACTCCGGTTCTCAACTAACTTGTTCGGAGCTTTGTCCGCAAATAAGTCATCTCAATGGCCATTAGGCGGCCCATTCATCGAATCGGCGCATGATCTCCATGAGCCAACATCCCAACAGGATGACAGAGCCCCACAATATGAAGGGAACGCCGTAGAGTATGAGATGCTTGCGCGAACGGGCCAACTCAAACACTCGTACCTTCACGATGGCGTATACATTCGCTGCGAGATAAGCAACCGCCAAACAGCTCACTACTGAGTTGTGCATCTCCCTAGTTCTCCTTTTACCGGCCTGCATCTCCGCGCCGATACTCATCGGTCAGTTCATCAAGCGAGGTCCAAGCCTTAGAGTTGAGCCCATCCCCCGTCGACCGGAAGTTCGGCGCCGGTCGTGAAGGTCGCATCGAACGCGAGGAAGAGGACGGCCTTCGCGATTTCGTCCGACGTCCCCCAGCGCTTCATTGGGACCATGCCAATCATCTTTTCCCTAGTCTAATCTGAGCGGCTGCGTCAGCGGGAAACGCTTTGCCGATGATGGGCGTGTCGATGGGACCGGGCGTCACCGCGTTGACGCGAATCTCGCGAGGAAGCAACTCAGCAGCGAGCGTCCGAGCGAATGATCGTAGCGCGGCCTTGGCGGCTCCGTATGGGGCGTTGCCAGCCATTCCCTTGACGTTGGCAATCGAGGTGGTGAGGACGACAGAGCCTCCCTGGTTTATAAGTGGCGCGAACTTCTGCACCGCAAAAAGCGGTCCCTTGGCGTTCAAGTTGAACATCTCGTCGTAGATGGCCTCGGTGATGTTATCCAGAGGCGCTCGGGTGCTGAACCCGGCGTTGACTAACAGCAAATCGATGGTGTCGAACTCGGCCCTCACTCGAGAGGCGAGTGCATCGAGGTCCGTCAACGACCGCGCGTCGCTCGAAACCACGATGGCGTCATTCCCAAGTTCTTTCTGGGACGATTCCAGCCCTTCCTTCGAGCGACCCGTCACCACAACGCGCGCGCCTCCATCGAGGAGCATCTTCGCCGTAGCGAGCCCCATGCCGCTCGTGCCGCCGATGATTACCACCTTTTTACCTTCGTACCGTTTCATGTTTATTCTCCCGGTGACTGGTTGTTATTCGTTCTGTCGCCGTGATTCCAAGTTAGTGATGTGGCGATGTTGTTTTGCATCAGTGGCGCGCCGATCAGCGCTCCTTCAGGACACCGCGCTTAAGGATGCTGGGCTAGACAAGTCGATACCGGAGACCTTGACGACGGCCTGCCACGCGGCTTCCTGGCTGGCGCGATCGTGGAGGTGTGGTTGGCGCTGCGCCTCAATTGGGCCTGAGAACTTCCCTTGAGCCGAGGCGAAGAATTGTCCTGAGACGTCGGTTCCGAACTCCGACGCCTGGATGTAGCGACGGGCCGCGGTCTCCGGCGTCTGATTCATGCCGGGAATGAGGTTCACGATTGGGATAAACAGATACTTCAACAACGGGCTAGCGCTTCGCACCACCTTGGTGGCGGTCGCCCCACCGGGCGAGACAGCGTACACGGCGATGCCGGAGGGCAGCCGGCGCGCCAGTGCCGCGGTCCACCAAGCGATGATGAGCTTCGCGTCGGCATACGTGTTGTTAGGCACATACTTCACGTTTGGCCCGTTGCGGATCAAGGCTTCCACAGCGGCGGTTCGGTTGCCTTGGTGGTATTTGGCCGTGAACTCTGGCAGGTCGGTGTACTTGAACATGGGTACGCCCCCGCGGGCAGGCTCCGCGCCGGCGATAACGATCCGCGCACTGGGACTCAGCAGGTTGGCATTGAGCAACCCAACAGTCAGTTGATGATGGCCAATGAGCGGGGCCTGAGATGCTTCTACGCCCGTCGCAGTGAGCACGCGTTGCTTAAAGGGAACCAACCCTGCATTGAGCAGCAGGAAATCGACCGGCCGACCTTGCTTGACCAGCGCGGCTACGGCGGAGTGAACGTTGACCGGGTCGTTCAGATCAAGCTCCAGCGGCGTGAATATCTGCCTTTTTGTCTCCGCCGCGAGCTGAGCGGCCGTTTCCTTGATCTGGGCCAGGCTGCGCCCGGTGACGATGACCTCGCGGTAGCCCTCGGCGGCGAGCAAGCGGGCTGCCGCATAACCGAGCCCGGAAGTAGCACCGGTGACGAGTGCTATGGAATGTTTCATGTTGCTCCTTAGTGAAAGGGGAAAGTAGAACCGGAAGAGCACGAGGCCAAAGCCAGCTTGCGATTTACGAACTATTTAGTTCTATATTGGTAGAATGGACAGTGTCAAGGAGTTTTGAACCAAATGATTCAAAATACCGCTAGGCCGCGGGGGCGACCGCGCAGCTTCGACGAGACAGGGGCGCTGGAAAAGGCGACTCAGGTGTTCTGGTCGAAAGGCTACGACGGCGTGACGATTGACGATCTCGTCGAAGGGATGGGTGTGGGGCGGCCGAGCCTGTATGCCGTCTTTGGGGATAAGCGAGCGATATTCTTACGTGTCCTTCGGGCGTACGCAGAACGGAAGGGCGCATCAGCCGCGAAGGCACTCCTCTCGCCACAGAGTCTTCGCGACTCGATCGCGGGCTTTCTGAGGTACGCCGTCGAGAGTGCGACCGAGAAAGGGTCCGCCCGGGGATGCCTTATGATGTGCGTCGCGCCGCTTGTGAACGATGCTGAGGTTCAGCGGTTCCTGCAGAGCGCGGCCGCGGGCGGCGCGGCGCTGGTGGAGCGCCGTCTCCGGGACGGGATCAGCGCTGGAGAAATCCCATCTGACTTTCCCATAGCCGCGCGCGCGATCCAGGTTACGGATCTAGCGCGTGGGCTGACCATGCGTGCGCAGATAGGCACCCCGCGCAAGACGCTCATCAAAGATGCTGAGAAAGCCGCCAACTTGGTGCTCCTGCCGGAAACAATTCACCGTGGGAGTTCCGCGCCCGTCGTGAAGCGCACCGTCCAAGTGAAACGCGCATTGGCCTGAAGTCGTCAGTCGAGAACGTAGTCCAAGCCTGTTCGGTGCAGGGCAACCCACGGTGGACGTAAGAGCGCATCCACTCGCCGTCGACAGTAGTGAGCTGGCGTCAACGAGTGAATAATCGCCGAGGCGTGATTCGAGAAGCGAGAGTTGCGCAGGTTTTCTGTTGTGGGTGGTTGACAGCCTACTCTTCAGCAGCGAATCAGCTAGCACCAGGAACCCCTCTCCAGGGGTGCTGCTGCGCGAGCCAGTCTCGAGGCGGCGTTCGGCGCGAGGGTTTCAGCGACTCGGCCAGGAAGAACCTTCCTTGCGCCGTGTCTTGCAGAAAATTCCGGTCTCCTGCCGCACACTTGGAGTTGGAGATAGCCAGATCTCCGCGCCGATCCGTTTCCCGCTTTGCAGGTTTATTCGATCGAATCGTGCACAATAAAACCATCATGACGAACGGCTCTGCACTCGTTCCGGGCACCTTGCAATCGACAAGGTGGACCAGCCGGTGGACGGAAAATAAAATTCTGGGGGCTGTGAAACTGTGAAGGTAATTCAAACCGCCTCGATTCATAAACTTAACCGCGCAGCAGTTCGGAAAAATGGGGCCAAAATGGCTGAAAATCACGGTGATTTAACCCACAAAAATGACAAAATGTGAGATCGATCACCGCTCCCGCGTCGCGCCAAAACACCGCTGGCCGGGCCGGCCAGATAACCACAGGCGGGGCTTGGTCTAATCTGCCAACATGTGTGCCAATCGGACTGTGGGGCTGATCGCGATCCTGTTTGCGGCGACGGTGGCCGCTGCAGCCTCGGATCAGCCACCAGGCTTCCGCTATTTCCGCGCGGGAAGTGCGACCAATGCTTCCACGATTTCACCGCGGGCCGGATTTGCCTTGATGGGCGGCGGCGACGATCTGGATGAGGCGTTCCGCTGGCTTTGCAATCGCGCGGACGGCGGAGATTTTCTTGTCCTCCGCGCCACAGGGGACGACGAATACAACCCGTATCTCCGGAAACTCTGCCGCCTGAACTCCGTTGCCACGCTGATTATTCCCAATCGCGCCGCCGCGGCCGATCCTGTGGTCGCGCGCACGATCTCCGCCGCCAGCGCCATTTTTATCACCGGAGGGGACCAGGCCAACTACATCAACTTCTGGATGGGAACTCCCGTGCAGGCCGCGCTGAACGACGCGATCCGGCGCGGTGTGCCCATCGGCGGCACAAGCGCCGGCCTCGCGGTGATGGGAGAGTATGCCTACTCCGCACAGGGCGACAAGCCCGACGATCCCAATCTCGACAGCAAGACCGCTTTGGCTAATCCGTTCAGTTCGCGTGTAACGCTGGCGCAGGGCTTTCTTGATATACCCGTTTTGAAAAACATCATCACCGACAGCCACTTCGCCAAACGCAACCGCATGGGCCGCCTGCTTGTCTTCCTGGCGCGGCTTAAAAAAACCGAGTGCAAAACGCTGCCCGTATCCACACCTGGAGTTCGCGGAATTGGTGTTGACCAGAAATCAGCAGTCCTGCTCGCTCCGGATGGCAAGGCTACGATCGTGGGAAATGGGAACGCCTGGTTCATCGATGCGCGCAACGCAGACGGACCGCTCTGCGGACCACAGGCGTTGACCTTTGGCCCGTATTCGCTCACGAGGATAGCGCCGGCGCGCACCTTCAATCTGCTGACGTGGACCGGAGATGGCTCGACTTACACACTGTCCGCAACCAACGGAAAACTCCAATCCTCGCAGTCCGGAGGAGGAATCTATTGACCCGCAATCCCGCTCATGCCCATTCCAGCGTGTGCACCGAATCCGCCGGAGCGTTGAATTCGAGCGCATTCGACCCGACCTGAACCTCGACCGGCCTCGCTTCGCCGTGGTTCGCCACCACGACCACATACCCGCCGCCCGGATTCCGAAAAGCAGCGTGCGAAATCGATCCGCCTTTTTCAGCCTCACTTGCGCAAGCCAGTACCTTGGCTCTTCGCTGCACATGCCGCGAGTAATGCGCGAAAGCCCAATACTGGCCGCTGCGCGTCACCTTGTGAGTTCCGTTTTCAACCGTGATCACGCCACCGCACGAGAATGGCCCGATGTTGGGACTTCCCTTCTCGTCCAGCGCAACGTTCCATGACGTAATCGAGCGCGACCAGTTGTTGAGAATTCCATTGAACATATCGGCCCACTTCGTCCAGTCCGTCTGGTAATCAGGCTGGGCGATGTCGGGACCGCCTTCAGTCCAGTACGCGCTCTTGGCGGGAAACGCATCATGAACCCGCGTCATCGCCGATGGCTCGCCGACATATCCATGCCATGCGATCCCGTCAATGGATTCGTAGACCGTCGGATCGCTCAGTTCGTCGAGGGCCCGGCCCCACAAGCTGTAGTTGTGGTCCAGCACCCAGATCTTCGTGTTCAGCCCGGCCTTGCGGAGCGCGGGCCCGAGGTACTTTGCAGCGAATTCCATCTCCTGCTCCTGCGCCCAGAGGCAGGCCGGCATCCTTCCTTCCTGTTCGGCGTCGGTCTCGTTCTGCACCGTGACTGCGTCGATGGCGACGCCCTCGGCCTTGTAGCCCTCGAGGAACTTTTGGAAGTACAGCGCATATGGTCCAAAGCTCAGCTTGCGCATCGCGCCGCCAAGCATTGAGTTATTCGGCTTCATCCACCCCGGCGGGCTCCACGGCGACGAGAACAAAAACATGTCGGGATTCAGCTTGCGCGCCTCGCGCAGCATGGGCAGGATATAGGCCTTGTCGTGGTCGATCGAGAACTTCTTCAGTTCGGCATCGGGCTCCGGACTGTCGTCGAAGCTGTACAACGTCCGCGAATAGTCGCTCGCTCCGATGCAGGTGCGGCACACATTCAGAGCCATCTCCCCGGGCGCAAACAGGTCGTGCATCAGAGCCTGCCGCTCATCGTCCTTCATCTGGCTGAGCACGTAGCACGAGGCGTCTGTCATGGCCGCGCCAAAGCCGAGAATCTCCTGCTTTGTCGAACCGGGATCAAGGACGATGGCCCCGGGTACTTGTGTCGCAGCCTTCCATCCCGGTGCCTCAGCCTTGGCATGGCGCTGTTGGCGATCGGTGCTCCACATGCGGACCGGTGACTGAGACTCACCCCACGCCGCAACCCGGCTCGATAAAGAAACAGCCGCCGCCGAGGCCGCGGCCGACTTGAGAAAACTCCTGCGCGAACGCTTCGCCATACAGGCTCCTTGCTCCATGGATGATGGAAGACGCACGCATAATACCAGCGCCCGAGCCTGCAAGTAAAACGTTTGCGCGGTAAATTTCGAGTTTGAGACCCGGTCCGGGGTGCACCATCCTTGGACGTATTTGTTTTTGTCGCAAGGCTGGGAGAGCACGAAGTCAAACTTGCCGAACTTCGGCCTCCAGAGCCGCCACGATCTGCGCCGCCAATTGGCTTATGCTGCCGGCCCCGAGTGTCAGAATCAGATCGCCGTCCTTCGCCTTGCTGGTAACTCCCGCCAGGGCCGCCGCGAAATCAGGCGCAAACTCAACCTGCGGACCCTCGATCTTGTTGGCCAGCAGTTCCGCCGTGACACCGGGAATGGGCGCCTCGCTCGCCGCATAAATGGGAAGCACGGTCACTGTATCCGCGTCCCCGAATGCACCCGCGAATTGGTCCAGGAGATCAGCAGTCCGGGAGAACCGGTGCGGCTGGAAGACGACGTGTATGTGGCCGTATCCGCACTCGCGCGCCGCTGCCAGGGTGGCGCGGATTTCGGTCGGGTGGTGCCCGTAGTCGTCCACCACGGTCACACCCCGCGCCTGCCCGCGTTGATGGAAACGCCGATCCACGCCGCGGAAACCGCTGATGCCTTCGGCAATCTTTGCCGGGTCGACCTCGAGTTGGTGGGCGATCGCCACCGCCGCGGTCGCATTCAACACGTTGTGCCGGCCGGGTACGTGCAGTTCAAGCGGCCCGATCTGCCCAGTCGCCGTCGCGACAACGAAACGCGAGAATGATCCCTTTTCGGTGCTGACAGATGCCAGGCGGTAATCAGCCTCCGGCGCGGCGCCATATGTGAACACTCGCCTGTGCGCCCGGGGCAGAATCGCCGCCAGTTGCGCATTGTCGATGCACGCCGTCACGGCTCCATAGAAAGGCAGCTTGTCCATGAAAGCGAGGAAGGCGCGCTCCACGTCGTCCATGTCGCTGTAGCAGTCCATGTGCTCGCGATCAAGGTTGGTCACGACGGCCAGGATCGGCGACAGCTTCAAAAAGGATCGGTCGCTCTCGTCCGCTTCGGCCACCAAGTACTGCGAAGCGCCCAGCCGAGCATTCGATCCCATCGCGTCCACGCGCCCGCCCACCACCACGGTCGGATCGAGGCCGCCGGCCCCCAGAACGCTGGCCACCATCGAAGTCGTCGTGGTTTTCCCATGCATCCCGGCGATGGCGATGCCGTATTTCAGGCGCATCAGTTCGGCCAGCATCTCCGCGCGCTGGATGACCGGAATCTTGCGCGCATGGGCTTCCATGACCTCGGGGTTTCGAGCGCTCACCGCGGAGCTTGTAACCACCACCGTGGATCCCGCCACGTGTCCCGCTTCGTGGCCTTCGAAGATCACAGCGCCCAGCTGGGCCAGCCGGTCTGTGATCGGGCTCCGGCGCAGATCTGACCCGGAAACCTTCATCTTCTGGTTGAGCAGGATTTCGGCGATGCCGCTCATGCCGATACCGCCGATGCCAATGAAATGGGCGTGCTGGGAGGTGGCGAACATTCTTGATCGAAAGGTTAGGGTAGCACCCGCGACTCGTGCCCCGCTTCGGACACATTCCATCCGAAGAATCCGGCGCCAAAAGGCCGCCTCGGACACGAAAAATCTCAAAAAGTTGCGCCCATTTATTTTTGTGCCAATGCCGCAACCTTCTGAAAAGCCAGTGTTTGATCAGGACATAACCGGCGAGATGGAGAGGCGGCAGGAACCAAGCCTCACCGGAAAAGCCGGACGGATCCCCGCCCTTTGGGGCGGAGGTCGGGTGGGACGGAGGTCTTATGAAAAGCATGGCGAAATGGGTGCTGGGTGCAGCGGTGGTTGCGGGTGGATTGGGCTTGGGAACAACGTCGGCCCAGGCGGCCGAGTTCGGAGTGTATGTCCGCGGACCGGTAGCCTATGTTCCTCCATGCCCGGGACCGGGATATGAATGGGCTGCGGGCTATTACAGCGGTGGCTATTGGGTGCCGGGACGCTGGAACTTTGTGGGTGCCGGGTACGGTAACAACTTCTACCGCGTGAACCGTTACTACGGAGACCGGGATGATCACCGCCATTTCCGCGATCGCGACAGAGATCACGATCGGGATCGCCACGACCAGGATGACCGGGGGGACCATTTCCGCCGGTAAATATATAGACCTATAGTTCTACCCCCCAGCGGCTCCTCCACCCGGAGGGGCCGCTTTTGGGTTGTGAGCCGACCAAATCCAGCCGGTCCGGCGAAGATGCCCGCATGGCTGCGCCTCCCGATTTCTGTTCGAAAGAAAAGTACTTGCATAAACCGCGTCGCCGCGCAATTCTTCATGTTGACCGCAACTTAATCGCATAACTGCTGTCTTAAAAGGTGGAAGCCGGATGAGGAGAAAAATCCCGCCGGCAATGTGCTGAAGACGGAGGAGAAATCCTCCGGCGCCCCAGGTCGTAACGAAGGTTGGGGCGGCACGAGGAGGATCTTCATGAAGAGCTTACGCTTGGTTTTGCTTGCAATGCTTTTGATTGTGCCGTTTGCAGCAACGTCGCATGCCCAGGTCGCGGTCGGAATCGGCGTTGGACCGGCGGTCGTGCGCCGCTCCTTACGCTTACGGTCCCCCGGTCTGTGACTGGGGCTATTACGCTTACTATCCCTATTCCTGCGCCCCCTATGGATACTACGGGCCGAGCTGGTTTGCGGGCGGCATCTTTATCGGCGCGGGTCCCTGGTATGGGTGGGGTCATGGCTGGGGCCATTATGGATACGGATACCACGGCGGCTACGGATATCACGGCGGTAACGGATACCACGGAGTTAACGGCTATCGCGGCAGTTATGGGGGCGCCCGGCCCATGCCGTACGGGGGCGGTGGAAATCGATATGGCGGCGGCGCACACATTTAATGGCGCCGGGTATGCGGGCGGCGGACATGTCGGTGGCGGTTTTGCAGGCGGCGCCCATATGGGTAACGGATTCGCGGGCGGCGGCCATGTAGGCGGCGGTGGTGGATTCCACGGCGGCGGCGGTGGCGGATTCCATGGTGGCGGCGGTCACAGATAAGTCCTGCTCACCCGGAAATGGCCCGTCTGCTTTGGCAGACGGGCTTTTGTTTGCGCGCCACTTCCCCAGGCGAGAGATCATGAACTCAGGAATCATGTCTGGCCAGTTCGGCGAGGCGGTCGGCAATGCGCTCGGCGGCGTCGGGGTGCGCCTGGGTCCGCGCGGCTGAAGACATGGCCGCGAGTCTTTGCGGAGAGCCGAGCAGAGCAGTCAGGGCCTCGAGCAGTTTTCCAGGAACCTCAAGCTCGGGTTCATCCAGCATGGAAGCCGCTCCCGCGTCGACCATGACCTCCGCATTGCGCTTCTGGTGGTTATCGGCTGCGGCCGCAAAGGGGACGAGCAAAGCGGGTTTGCCGGCGGCAGCGAGCTCGGCGACTGTCGATGCCCCGCTGCGGGCCATCACCAGGTGCGCCTGGGCGAAGCGGGCCGGCATGTCGTTGAGAAATGGTTCGACATTCCATCGCAAAGGATCGGCGCCGCTGGCAGTATAGGCGGCTTGGGTCGATTTAGCGTGGCGCACGCCGCTCTGATGAAGAATGGTCAGTCCTGGGACCGTATCGAGAAGCTCTGGGACTATCCTGGGCAGGCTCTGGTTGAACAGCCGGGCGCCTTGCGAGCCTCCGAAGACAAGCAGGTGCGGTGGCCCGGGCAGCGGCGGAGACGGATTGAAGAACTCGGGCCGCACCGGAATCCCAGTCACCTCGGCGTTGCGGAACCACCGCGCGGCCGCGGGAAAGTTGACCGCAGCGGCCTGGACCCGCTTGCCCACCAGCCGATTGGCGAAGCCCGGCATAGCGTTGGGCTCGAACGCCAGCGTCGGCACCTTCATTTGCAGAGCCGCCGCCATTCCCGGGCCGGATGCGTACCCTCCCACGCCGAAGACAACGCTGGGGTTGAATTCGCGGATGAGACCGCGGCAAGCGAGAATGCTGGCGGGCAGATCAGTAAAGGTTCGCAGGCGCGTCAGGAGCGAGACATTCTTGAGAGGGCCCACATTGATGAGGCGGAGACGGAATCCGGCCTCCGGCACGAGGCGGACCTCCATTCCGCGCTCCGTACCGATAAACAAGATTTCGGCCGAGTGATGCGCCACCAGTTCGCGGGCCACCGCCAGGGCGGGAATGATGTGACCACCTGTGCCTCCGCCCACAATGAGAACGCGCAATTGGGACAAATGGCCACCTTTCTCAAATACAGGCTTTTTTAGCTGCTAGCCCCTAGCTACTAGCTCACCGGTGCCTCGCGCCAAGGGGTTGGGGGGATGGGCGAGCCGGTGATCTATCTCACTGTTTGGTCAATCTTGTGAGTTATATCACCGCCATTTTCAGCCAATTTGACCCTGTTTTGCCTGGACCACTGCGCGGCTAAGTTTCTGATTCCCCATCGTTTTTAATCGTCTTGTCGAGTAGCCCCGGGGAATTTCACCCCGAGGCCCTCACGGAACCGTGCTTGAACCTCTCGATTCACACGGCTCTTCATAGCCCTGCATTTGTCTCTCGCGAGCACAAACCTTCTCTGAAGGGAGGGGCTCCTCCTGGTTGCCCAGTTGGCCAAGCCCTCCATCAAGCTATGTCATCCTCTTCGCTCCCCGTCCATTACAGACGCTTCGACGCTACTGCAGGATGATCCGCCCCTCGCCCCGGCATCGGTATTCTTTCTCGTGGTGTTTGCCACTTGTCATTTCCCTTTGCATCCAGAACGAGGTTCTCACGTTCCCTACCAAAGCCTGTATCGAGTTCATGCCGCCTATACACCGGCTGTCGCCGGGACAGTAATCTGGTTTCTTCCCGGCTCATCCTGGAGCAACTGTGCAGCTCCAGTTTTGACAGCATCTGACTGTGTTTCGATGCGTCATCGGACGGTTTGCTTTCGCTCATCTCCTCGATACTTACCTGACATCTTTTCCGATGCCTTTTCCTCACTCGTTCACTACCACGCCTTTTGAACGTAGCAGCAGTGGGCGGTTTGAAGCCTGCTCCAGAAAGCCGACTCCGGGAGGCCATCTCCCATCTCTGATACAGCATCACAAGCTCTCGCTCGTGTCGTGACACACCACAGTTTCACAGCCTCGGGAAATTATTTTGTGTGTCCGTTACGTCGGCTGTTTCAGTCGATGACAGGTGGACAGCGATGAGAGCGTTCTTCACGATGGTTCAAGTGTGCGCCGTTCGATGGAGTTAATCCGCAAAGCACACAAAAGAATTTTTCTTCGACACGACAGCGCTCACCCGGCACTGTTGCCGACCCGCGGTGGATGAAAAAGGATGGTTTGGGTTCGTGGTTTCCCACCCTTGCGACCGAAAAAAGTCGCAAGGATGGGGCACGGAGCATCTTGTTTCCTTTCAGAAGCTAGGGGCTGCTTTCTCACTCCACTTGCTGCGAGATGTTCAGCAATACGCCGATAGCGGCGAGCGTGAAAAACAGCGATGTCCCGCCCGATGAGATGAGCGGCAGCGGAATTCCCTTCGTGGGCACCAGCGAGAGAACCACGCTGATGTTAAAAAACGCCTGCAAAAGAATTGCGACCGTAATGCCGAACGCGATGAGACGCGCGAATGGATCCTGGGAACGAAACGCCACCCGCAGTCCGCGGACTCCGAACACGACAAACAGCAGCACGATACAGATCGCGCCAATGAAACCGAGCTCCTCGGCGATGTTGGCAAAGATGAAGTCGGTGGAGGCTTCGGGCAGGTAAAACAGCTTCTGCATGCCCTCCATGAAGCCGCGGCCGGTAAATCCGCCGGTACCCACCGCGATCAGCGACTGGTTAATGTGAAATCCGGCGCCCTGAGGATCGGAGTCGGGGTGCAGAAACACAAGCATGCGCTGGCGGCGCCACGACACCCAGAACAACAGCGCCGCAAGCGGAGGAAGTGCGGCAGCGATGGCGGCAGCGAGCCACTTCCACTCCATGCCTGCCAGAACCATCATCAGGGCCGCGATGCCGGCGAGCACGAGGGCCGTTCCCAGATCGGGCTGCTTTACGACCAGAAGAATGAAGACCACCGGAATGATCGCCGCGCGCACCAGTGTGTTTTTCCAGTCGCGCATCTGGTCAAGCCGTGTGTGCAGGAACCAGGCCAGGAAGAGGATCAGAACCGGCTTGGCGATTTCAGAGGGTTGAAAAGTGAAGAGGCTCCCGAAACGGATCCAGCGATGCGTGTTGTGCGATTGATGGACGAAAAAGACCATGACCAGGAAAATGGTCGCTACGCAAAGCACCGGATAGATGAATCGGGGGGAGTTGTAGCGTGTGTAGTCCACGCGCATGAGAACCATCATGCACAGGACGCCAGCAAAAGCCCAGCCGGCCTGGCGTCCGACCGAGGCATAGGGTGTGTGGTACTGCTCCTGGGCAACCACTGCGGAAGCGGAAAACACCATCGCCAACCCGGCCACGACGAGCAGCAGGGTGGTGAAAAAGATCCACTTGTCGACGCCTACGCGTTTTGCCATACTTTCCAACCTCGCCATTCGTGCACGAGTTCTTTGAAGATCCGTCCGCGATGTTCGTAGTTTTCGAACTGGTCGAAGCTGGAACAGGCGGGAGCGAGCAATACCACCTCACCGGGATGCGCGGCGGCGGCGGCGGTCGCAACAGCACGGTCGAGCGTCTCGCACGAATGGATGGAAACCACCCCCCGCAGGTGGGACTCAATCTTGGCCGCTGCAGCTCCAATGGTGTAGACGGCACGAACCCGCGAGTGCAGAAGATCGGCGAGTTGCGTGTAGTCTGAATTCTTGTCCTTGCCGCCGAGGATCAGGTGAATCCCTCCGGAGAAGGACGCGACGGCTTTCGCGGTGGCATCGACGTTGGTGGCCTTGGAGTCGTTGTAGAATTCGACTCCGTTGACGGTGGCGACGTATTCCAGGCGGTGCTCGACGGCGCGGAATTTTTCAACCGCGTGACGGATGATCTGGGGAGACGCGCCGGCGAGCCGCGAGGCGCACACCGCTGCCAGCACGTTTTCGACATTGTGTTCGCCTTTGAGCGGAATCCCCGTCAACGGCATGATGGTTTCCGGGTGCGCGTCTTTCGATGCCCGGTACATGATCTGGCCTTCTTCGACCCACGCTCCCTGCCTTACCGGAATCTCGAGAGAGAACCAATACACCCTGGCACTCGTACGCGAAGCCGCGGCAGCCGCGCGCGCGTTGTCGGCGTTCAGCACCAGGAAATCCTCCGGCTTCTGCGCGGCAAAAATGCGCTCCTTGGCAAGCGCGTAATTCTCAAATGTGCCGTGACGGTCCAGGTGGTCGGGAGTGATGTTCAGAATGACCGCGATGGCGGGATGGAATTGCTCCGTGGTTTCCAACTGGAAGCTCGACACCTCGAGCACCGACCATGTTTCGTCGGTGCTTTCGTCAATCAGGGCGACAACCGGCACACCGATATTCCCACCGACGAGGGTGGACAGCCCCGCGGCTTTCAGGATTTCACCCACCAGCGATGTGGTCGTGGTTTTGCCGTTGGAGCCGGTGATGGCGAGCGTCTTTCCCTTGAGAAAGCGGGCGGCCAGTTCCAGTTCGCCGATCACGGGAAGCCCAAAGCTGCGCACCTGGGTAAGTTCGGGCGTGTCGAGGGGAACGCCCGGGCTGACCACGATCAGGTCCTGGCGGCGAAATGTGAGCAGCCCATGCCCTCCGGCTTCGACGTTGATGCCCTCCTCGAGCAGCGACGGAATGTCGTTGGCCAGCGCTTCGGCGCTGCGGATGTCGGAGACGGTTACCTGGGCGCCACGACGGCGCAAAAACAATGCCGCGGCCAGGCCGGATTTACCCAGCCCGACGACCAATACCTTCTTGCCCTTGAGTTCCATCATCGTTCTACCTCAGGCATGTATGATCCGCGACTCCTCTATTTTGCACCGCATCCGCAGTGCGCAAATGAGGGTCTGTTATCTAGTTTGAGACGTCGGTTTCAAAATTGAAAGCGGACCGTAAAATAACGCCCGTTATCAGGACCTATCGCAGTTTGAGAGTCGTGAGAGCGATGAGCGCGAAGATCAAGGCGAGAATCCAGAAGCGGACGATTACCTTGGACTCGCTCCAGCCCAGTTGCTCGAAATGATGGTGAAGCGGCGCCATCTTGAAGATACGCTTCTTGCGCAGCTTGTAGCTGCCCACCTGCAGCATGACTGAAAGCGCTTCAATCACAAAGATGCCGCCGATGAACGGGAGGAGCAATTCCTGGCGGATGATCACGGCCACGGTGCCGATGGCGCCGCCCAGGGCGAGGGAGCCCACATCGCCCATGAAAATTTCCGCGGGATGGGCGTTATACCAGAGAAAGCCGATGGAAGCACCCACCATGGAGCCGCAGAAGATGGTCAGTTCGCCGATCCCCTCCATATGCTTCAGTTCCAGGTAGTCGGCAAAGACCACGTGGCCGGTCACATACGTCAAAACGGCCAGCGCGCCGGCGGCGATAATCGTGCAGCCGATGGCAAGACCGTCGAGGCCGTCGGTCAGATTGACCGCATTCGACGAGCCGGTGAGAAAGAAAACGACGAAAATGACGAAGGGAAGATAGATCAGAAATCCCAGATGGGGAAGGTAGGCGGCGCTGTGCCAGAGCATGTCCGGCCGCCAGGATTTGATGAACGGTACGTTCATCTGGGTGGAGAACATCTTGAACTGCTGCAGGACGACCAGCGCGACTGCTACAGCGGCCGAGGCCAGCGCCTGGTATCCCAGTTTCGCGCGAGCGGTGAGGCCGAGGTTGCGGCGCATGACCACCTTGATGTAGTCGTCGGCAAAGCCGATGGCGCCGAACGCCGCAGTGGAGACGACGGTGATCCAGACAAAGGGATTGGCCGGATCGGACCACAGGACGGTCGGCAACAGAATGGCAATGGCAATCAGCACGCCGCCCATGGTTGGGGTACCCGACTTTTTCTGGTGCGACTGGGGACCGTCCTCGCGGATGTATTGGCCAATCTGGAATTCACGCAGCTTCTGGATGACGTACGGACCGATAAACAGGGCGATCAACAGTGCCGTGCCGGAGGCAAACGCGGTGCGAAACGTGATAAAGCGAAAGATGCGAAAGGGGTGAAAGTACGGATAAAGCTTTTGATAGAGCAGCCAGTAAAGCAAGTGGCCTCCAGAGCTGGACTTGGCGCGGGTTTCATGCTGATTTTACAGGCCTGGACATATCGATGGGAGTGGAATTGCGCCGTCAGTGCCCGGCCGATAACTGGCGCTTCAATTCCGTTTCAAACGCCTGTTCGCGATCGGCGATGTAGAGCTTGTATCCCTCGGGATCGATGAATACGCCGCGATCGCCGGCCTTCCAGCGCTCGTACTTTGCCTTCATGCCGAAGTAGCCGCCGTGCGCCCCGAGGAAGATATCGCAGGGCAACGACCTCAAGACTTGAAATTCGTGGCGGTAGTCGTCGGCGATTTGCGGATATTCCTTATTGTCGACCAGCTTGTAGCCGGGATTCACATTGGGGCTGCCGACAATGACCACGTGCAGGGTTTTGCCGTCCTCGGTTTCGTCGAGGGTCCAGGTGGTCGTGCCTTTGGTGTGCCCGGCGGTCTTGTGCGCGGTGAGGACAGTCCCGCCGAGCCAGACCGTATCGCCGTCGTGCAGCGCGCGGTCGACGTGCGTGGGCGGAAACCAGAAGTCCTTCGAGTTGGCGTAGCGAAAATCGTTGCGGCCGCCGGATTGGACCACCGGCACATCGGCGTCCATCACAAGATATTTCGCCCCGGTCATCTTCTTGATCTGGGCGCTTCCTGCGCAGTGATCGAAATGACCGTGGCTGATGAGCAGTATCTTGATGTCGCTAAAGTGAAAGCCGAGAGCCTCGACGCTGTGCCGGATGAGCGAAGGCGACGATTCGAGATTGCTGTTGATGAGGATATCGCCTTGCGGAGTCACAATCAGGTAGGCGGCAAGATCTTCGCTGCCTACGTAATACAGATTGCCGGCAATGCGAAACGGGGGAAAAGCTCGCGTCCAGGCGGGATCGTTCGCCGCTTTGAGTCGCAGCGAAAACACCAGAAACAACAGAAGTACGGCAATGAATCGCAGGCGATGAATCACTTCTCCTCCGAAGAAGCGGCGTGAGTCCTGGCGATTTCAATCGCCTGCTCCAGGCGTACGCCGCGCGAGCCCTTGATCAGGACAACATCTCCCTGGCGCAGGTTCTTCACGAGCCATTGGCCAGCGGTTTCGGCATCGGGCAGAAACAGCGAAGCGACTCCACCCGCGCAGGCGGTGGCGGCGAGGCGCTCCGCATTTCCGCCCACGCCGACGACAATGTCGATTCCGGCTTCGGCTGCGGCCTTGCCGCATGCTGCGTGCAGTGCCGGCCCGTATTCGCCCAGTTCCAGCATCTCTCCAGCCACCAGGATGCGGCGCCGGGCGGGGCGTGCGGCCAGGGTGCGAATCATGGAGCGCAGAGCCTCAGGGTTGGAGTTGTAGCTGTCGTTGAGAATCGTGATTCCACCAAGATCGATCACTTCTCCCCGCTTGTCGCCGGGGGTGAGCGACGCAAGCGCGTCGGCGGCGGCGGCGGTGTCGACTCCGGCCTCGCGAGCCACGGCCAGGGCGGCCATCGCGTTGTGTGCGTTGTGCCCGCCGAGTAGACGAAGGGTTATGTCCGCCTCACGGCGTCCGCTGCGATACCGGACCTGCAAGCCGTTCTCGTCTTCACCGGCGACCAGGATCTGCGGATCGGCACAGGGACCGCAGCCAAAGTACACAGCCTTGCCCGCAAAATCGCGGCCGAACTGCGACACGTAGGGGTCGTCGCAGTTGAGGAAGGCGATGCCGTTGGCGGGCAACGAAGCCACCAGTTCAAACTTCGCGCGCGCAATGCCGGCCTGGCCGTCGGCAAAATTCTCCACGTGGGCCGTGCCTACATTGGTAACGACGCCCCAATCGGGCGTGGCAATCCGCGCCAGGGCCGCAATCTCACCGGAGTGGTTCATGCCCATTTCAACTACCGCAAATTCGTGTTCCGGCTCCAGGCGCAGAAGCTGCAATGGCAGTCCATAGGCGTTATTGAGATTGCCTTTTGATTTGAGTACGCTAAACTTCGCGCCCAGGGCGGCGGCGATCGCTTCCTTGGTGGTGGTCTTTCCTGCCGAGCCGGTCACAGCCACCACGCGCTTGCCCCATTGCCGCCGTACATGGGTGGCCAGCCCCTGCAACGCAATCAGCGGATCGTCGGCGATGAGCAGCGGCACAGACAATGCCGCGTCCGGAAGCGTGGCCACGCGGGCGCGCGAAACCACCGCGGCGATGGCTCCCCGCTCCACTGCACCCGCGACAAAATCGTGGCCGTCGAAACGCTCGCCCGCGCACTGCAAAAAACAATTCCTCCGGTGCGATGGTGCGCGAGTCAATGGAATAGCCCCGCACCACAAGAGCGCCTGCGTGGGGCACGTTGGACGAAGCCTCCAAAACTGCATCGGTTCCTACCGCGGCTTCGGCAAGAGTCAGTCTCATCGCCCTTCACCATATCCCAACTCCGCCAGTTCGGATAGCGCGACCTCGGCGTCATCGAAAGGGATCGTTCTGTCTGCGAGGATCTGTTGTTTCTCGTGGCCCTTTCCCGCCAGGAGCACGACGTCATGGGTCCGCGCTTCCTTGAGCGCCAGGCAAATTGCCCCGGCGCGATCCGGCTCGACCACATAACGTACGCCGCTATCCTTTAAGGCAGGCTCGATCTCGGCAAGGATCGCCCGCGGATCTTCCGATCTCGGGTTATCGCTGGTGGCGATGACAAAGTCACTTCCCTGACCCGCAACCTTACCCATCTTGGGCCGCTTGGTGCGGTCGCGATCGCCGCCGCATCCGAACAGCGTAATGACGCGACCGCCAGTTTGTGCCGTCATCTGCCGGGCCAGATCGATGAGATTGCGCAAGGCATCGTCGGTATGGGCATAGTCCACAATGACCGTGAAGGGCTGCCCGGCATCGACGGGCTGAAAGCGGCCAGGCACGGACTTCAGCTGCGGCACCGGATTCGACGAGTTGCTCGAAGGGCACTCCCCGGGCGTGCGCGGCGGTCAACGCGGCAAGCAGGTTGAGGATATTCACCTCGCCGGCGAGACGCGAGGCAACCCGCGCGGAGCCTGCCGGCGTCTCCAGTTCCAGGACCGCGCCGCCAGGAGTCAGCGAGAAACTCGCCGCGCGCCATTCGCCCTTGCCGATGCCGTAGGTGCGGACTTCCGAGCCGGCCTTGCGCGATACATTCGCCAGTTCTTTTGCGCGAGGATCGTGTGCGTTGATCACGGCCACGCGCGGCGCTGGATACACCGTGCCGTCGAAGAGCAGCCGTTTCGCCGCAAAGTATTTCTCCATGCTGCCGTGGTAGTCGAGGTGATCGCGAGTGAGATTCGTGAAGACCGCTACATCGAAGGGCACGCCGGCGGCGCGGCCCTGGTCGAGTCCATGACTGGAAACCTCGGTGATCAGTTCGGTGGCTCCGCGGGCGGCCCCTTCCGCCATCAGTTCAAAAAGATCGCGCGACTCAGGCGTGGTGTGGATCGACGGGCGCACCTCACCGGCGACATGGTATTCGATTGTGCCAATGAGTACCGAAGTGCGTGCCGCAGCATTCAAGAGCGCCTCGGTCAGAAATGCTGTCGTGGTCTTGCCATTGGTGCCGGTAATGCCAGTTGCGGCGAGGGTGCGCTCGGGATGACCGAAGAAAGCGGCCGACGCCTGCGCCAGAGCGCGTCGGCCGTGTTCGACTTCGAGCACTGGCAGGCCCGCGCGATAGACGAGCAAATGATCGAAGGTTGGCGACGAATCGGTGATGATGCCGAGCGCCCCGTTCCCGATGGCCTTGTCGATGTAGCGATTGCCGTCGGTCGAGCCGCCTTTCATGGCGACGAAGACCGCGCCGGGCTTGATTCGGCGCGAATCATATTCAATTGCGCTAATGATCTGCGCGGTATCGCCTGAGGCGCCCACGGCCGCGATTTCGGCGATCAGCTCTTTCCAATGCATGTCGTGATCGATTGTAGTTTGACGGGCGCGGCGGGCGCCGTGCGACTGAGTTGATGTGGTGTTACCGCGAGCACCGCACCAGGATGCGCGTTCCGGGGCCGACCATACTTCCGGGCGCGGGAGCTTGCTCGCGCACGGTGCCGCTGCCCATCACCTGCACCTCGAGCCCCGCGAAGGCTGCGGCTTCAATGACTTTGCGCACCGGCAAGCCGATGAGCATCGGAACCTTCAATTGGTCGGTATTTACCACGACCTGGGACGCGGGTGTGAGCTGAACTGGCGTCGAGTTCGCCGGTAGTTGGGGCGCATCCGTAGTTGGTTTTGCCTGAGCCGGTGTCGGGTTGCCGTCTGCCACCGCCTGTGCCTGCGGCGCGGCGGCCTGCGGTGCAGGCTCGCGCAGCGGATCGTCCGCGGGCAGGTCATTGACCGCCGCAAACAAGGCGTTGATATCCGGTTCGTTGTCCTGGTCGTCTTCGTGCGCAGGCTTGGCCGGCTTGGCGGCAGGCTTCGGCGCGCGCAGGTCCACATCGTGGGGAACGCCCAGGTACTCGAGGACCTGCTGCGCTACCTCGGCAAACACCGGCGCGGACACCGCGGCCCCATAGTAGGACGCACCCTTCGGCGTATCAATAATAACGGCGACCGAAATCACAGGATCGTTCACGGGCGCGATGCCGGCAAACGATGCCACGTGCATCGTCTTCGAATAAAGGTGCGTCCTCGGATCGACTTTTTGCGCTGTGCCGGTCTTGCCTCCAGACGAGTAGCCGTTGAGTTGCGCCGCCTTGCCGGTGCCATACAGCACCACCTCTTCCATCATCTTGCGCATCTCCGCGGCGGACAGCTCCGACATCACGCGATGCGCGCCGGTCGGAAGCGGGTTGGGCAACTCGCCGCCGGCGCGGAAGGGCGATGGCTGGAGTGCGGCCGCCTGCGGTGGGGTTGACTTTTTGTCGGTTGGCGTGGCCGAACTGACCGGGGTGGGCATCAGCACGTGCGGCGGCAGGTAAATGCCGCCGTTCGCGATCGTCGAAACCATCGAGACCAGTTGCAGAGGGGTCACGCCCACTTCCTGGCCGATGGCGATCGATCCAATCGAGGTCGATCCCCACTTGTTCACGGGCCGCAGCAGACCGCGCGTTTCGCCGGGCAATTCAACGCCGGGCCGGCTGCCGAACCCAAAATTGCGAATGTACCGGTAGAAGTTGTCCGGGCCCATTTTCAGCGCCAGCTTGACAGCGGCCACGTCGCTCGAATGTTCCAGGGCCTCGTGCACCGTAATCACGCCGTAGTGATCGGCTTTGTCGTCATGAATCACGCGGCCATTCAGCGTGATCTGGCCGCCCTGGCAATCAATCAGATCGTCCGGCTTGGTCACTCCCTCGTCGATGGCCGCTGAATAGGTCACCAGCTTGAACGTCGATCCCGGCTCATACACGTCGCTTACCGCGTGGTCGCGCAAGAGCGCCGGCGTGGTGTGGCGAAACTGGTTAGGGTTGAATGTCGGACGAATCGCGAGCGCGAGGATCTGGCCGGTGTGCGCGTCCTGCACCACGACGGTGCCGTTATCGGCCTTCGTTCGTTCCATTGCATGGTCGAGGGCGCGTTCGGCAAGGAACTGGATGTCGGAGTCGATGGTCAGCACGAGGTTCTGGCCCGGCTCGGGCTCACGCTCGGTCGAGCCCAGCACACGCCGCCGCGCATCCATGGCTGTATACATGCGCCCGGCCAAGCCATGCAGCTGCGGTTCGAATTTTTGCTCCAGACCGCCCAGCCCAGTATCGTCCACGCCGACGTAGCCCAGGACTTGCGCCGCAATTTCATTGTCTGGATAGAAGCGCTGAAACTCTTTCTGGAAGTAAATGCCCTTCAGGCCCAGCGCCTTGACCTTAGCTGCCTTCTCCGGAGTCACGCGACGGGCAATCCAGGCGAAGCTGTGACCGGTGTTGAGCCGGTTGGCAATCTGTTCCTGGCTGGTTTGCGCATCGTCTGTGTCGGCGTGAACGATGGCCGCGAGCACCCGGGCCGCTTCCTTCTTGTCGCCAATCTCGGAGGGATCGGCATAAATAGAATCGGCCTGTACCGTCATGGCCAGTTCGTGCAGGTTGCGATCGTAGAGAACGCCGCGGCGCGGCGCGACTTCAAAGGTGCGCTGCTGCTGCTTCTGCGCCCGATCCATGTATTCCTGGTGGCGAACAATCTGCAAGACGAACAGGCGGCCTGCGATCGCGCACGCCCAAAACATAAAAAAAAGGCTGATAAGCCAGAAGCGCGCCACCCTGAGGGGGACAGCGCGCGTCAAAATGCTGCGATTGCGGTTGGCCCGGACGGCTGCCTGCATGGCGGATCGGTCCCCGAAAGGAGTTTTGTATCTAAAGGCTCATTGTACGGGCGGAGGTGGAACGATTTGCGCAAGCGAAGGCGCGCCCGCATCTGGATGAGCACTGGGATGCACGACCTGTCCGGGCTGTGGCGCCGCCAGCCCTAACTGGCGCGCCATTCCGTCGATGCGCCCCGGCTGCGTGAGCTGCGCTTCCGACAGCCGAAGCTGCCGATTCTCTTCCCGCAACTGGTCGCGCACCTGCTTCTCTGACTCCACGCTGTACGAGCTCTCGATGGCGCTGAAATGTTGCACGGCGTAGACCATGATCAGCGAGAACAGCACCGTCAAGGCAGCTGCGAACACGCGCATCTCGCGCACCCGGACGGGGTCCGATGCCTTGACGAGCCGCGAGTTGTCCAGGTGCCGGGTGAAGTAGAACTCGGGTGTGGGGATACCGCGGCGGCGCTCCGGCTGCTGGGCCAGGATTTCCGTGTTCCGTTCGGCTACCCGCGCACTCAAGCTCCGGCCAGCTTCAAAGTAGGTTGTCGTGCATGCCGCCATGTCTGTCTCCCGAGCTATTAGCTCTTAGCTATTAGCTGCTAGCTTTGTCGTGCTCAGATCTGCCCGTTCACCCGTTATTCGCTTTGATCCCTAACATTCGTCCCTGCGCTTCATTGGCTAAGTAAGCTAATGGCTAGAACGGCTAATAGCTGTCTTCGTCCTCTCCGCCGCTCTCAACTTCGCGCTCCTCGAGCGCGGGTTCTGCTCGATCTCTTCTTCGCCGGCCACTACCGGCTTCTTTGTCAGCACCGTCCAGATGCCGTTATGCGCTCCCTCGCGGAGGCCGTCCTTGACGATGCGATCTTCCAGCGAGTGGAAACTGATCACGACCAGCCGTCCGGAGGGCTTAAGCAACTTTGGTGCGGCCTCCATCAGTGCCTTGATCTCGTCCAGTTCCCGATTCACGTGAATGCGGAGAGCCTGAAAGGTGCGCGTCGCGGGATGAATCCGATCCTGTTTCATTGCCGGGGCGGCTGAGGCGACAATCCGTGCAAGTTGCCCCGTGGTTGTGACCGGCCGCCCGCGAACAATGGCTCTGGCGATTCTCCGCGATCTCCTTTCCTCTCCGTATTCGTAAATGAGGTCCGCCAACTCTCGTTCACTCGCCTCATTCACCACTTGTGCGGCGGTCGGACCGGAACGCGTATCCATACGCATGTCCAGAATCCCGTCCGCCATAAAACTGAATCCCCTCGATGCTTCATCCAGTTGCAGGCTGCTCACGCCGAAGTCGGCCAGCACTCCATCGACTGACGCCGGCTTAAGGTGGAGCGGCGCCGCACTGAATGCCTCCCCAACCAGTTCGACTGCGGGCGCCCGGCTGCCTAGCTCTTCGCAGACCTGGTCCAGCTTCTCTTTCGCCAGCCCCAGCGCTTCGGGATCGCGGTCAAAGCCGATCAACTTGCCGGTCGGTCCGAGGCGCCGGGCGATTTCCGCAGCGTGACCCGCCAGGCCGAGCGTGCAGTCCAGGACCGTGCTTCCATCACGTACCTGGAGATACTCGATCGCTTCTGTCAAAAGAACCGGCACATGGCGTTGACTCGATCTCGTCATGCGCTCCCCCTGGGGGGTGATTTGCTACTACAAGCCGTATCCGCTCAGTGAATCCAGCTGTTCGGGAGTAAACTCGCTCCCATCCACGTTCTCTCTCAGCCTGCTCAGGCTCGTGACGCGCAGCAGGTTCCCTTCCCCTGAAACCTTCACGTCGCCCGACAGATCTGCCTTCTTCCTCAACTCTTCCGGAATCTGCATGCGGCCCTGCGGATCCATGTCTGCCCTGTCCCCGTACAGGTTGTACCTCGCCAGCAACATCTTGCGGGCCAGGCTGCTCTGCGGCATGGCCACGACCTTCTTCTGCCGCTCCAGCCACTCCGGCAGGGGATAAATTTCTGCGCTCTCGCCGTCCATACTGGTGATATAAAAGGCGTTGAAGCCTTTGCCGTACTTGCGTTCCGTATATGCCTTGAACTCAGCAGGCATTTTCAGACGGCCTCTCTCATCGAGCTTGGTTTTGGGATTGCCGCTGTAGCCATACTTCAGATCCTCCCAGGCACCCGCATTCTGCCCCATGGCCTCGCTGGAGGTCTCAGGGGTCTCGGGTTGCTGGTCTTGACTCATTGTTTCGCCGGTGATACCGTTTTGCAAGAATTCGATTGAGAAATGTCCCGTCCAGTCCCAGCTCGACCCATGCAGACCCAGTATGGCGCAAAATGCTGCTCTGCGATAGAAGGAAAAAATCGTGGTTCTGTGCAGAACTGGCGGACTTTAGAGGGATATGCAGCGTGGGGCGCGCCCAAAAGCGCTATATATAGACGCACAACGAATATGGCACACAAGTAATTGGGCTGGTTAACTCTTTTGGTTCGTGGTTACCACGACCGCCTTGCGGATTTATGCGGCATGGTGTAAGGCGAACGTAAAGCGAAAATCACTCGCCAAACCTGCCCATGTTACTCCGCTCTCGATCGTTTCGGGTGCCTTTGCCGATCAATCACCACCTTGGTGAGGTAGATCAACACCAGCACATTCACGATGAGGATTGTCACCTTGGGCATCGTGAGCCTCCGCAGGATCTCCATGACCTCGATGGGCAGAAACGACGCGGTAATGATCAGGGTGAGGTATTCACCCCACGCTTTCTCGAGATACAGGCCGATCCCTTCGAGGATGCCGATGGCAGCGTAGCAAAACGCGCCGAAACCAATCCGCCGGAGAAGCGGATCATTGAGCAGCGAAGCGCGTTCGAGCACAAAATCCACGAATCGGGATTCGGTGTTGAACCGCAAGTCATGCGCCACCTGCATCAGGACATCATCGATGTCTTTGTGCAGAAGGCGAAGGGCTCCCACTCCGATGGCGACAAAGAGCAGCGCCTGCAGCAACTTGTAAACCGCGATGAGTACGAGGCCCTTATTGTGGCGGCGCCGCGTCTTCGTTACTTGCAATGAGGAACCCGTCATGTTCTCCAGCGACTTGCGACATCCGCGCGTGCTCGTTCTAATCTTACGTCAGCCCCCATATTCTGGTTCAGCGCGGCAGCAATCCCCGGCACACGGCGGTACCATCGAGCCAGTGGCGCAGCGTTTCGAAACTCGTCAATGGGTTCCCTTCCCGGTGGAACTTGTCTTCGCATTTTTCGCCAATCCTTCCAATCTCCCTCACCTGATGCCTCCGGCGCAGAAGGTCCGCGTCGAAGACATCCGGATGCAGCCTCCACCGCCGCGACCGGTGGCAGCGGATCCGTCGCGGCGGTTTCGCAGCGTTGCCGCTGGAACAGGGTCGGAGATCCTCATCAGCTTCTGTCCTCTGCGCTGGTTGCCCCAGCGCGTGAGTTGGATGGCGCGGATCGTGGACTTCGATTGGAACAGCCATTTCGTCGATGAGCAGGTGCGCGGGCCGTTCCGGCAGTTCCGCCATCGGCACGTAACTGGCGGCGAAGCCCGCGAAGGCGTCGAGGGCACACTGGTGGAGGATGTGATCGAGTATGAATCGCCTGCCGGAGCCGTCGGCTGGCTGGCGCACGGCATGATCGGCCGGCGATTCGAAGAGGCGTTCGCTTATCGGCAAAAGCGTTTGCCCGAAATCCTGGCGATTGCGGCACAACAGGCGGTGCGGAGACAGTGAAGGCTGGTCTCGATAGGCGAGGGAACCTCTGAACAAGTGCCTTTCGGCGACCGAGTCTTCCCTCAGGGGCTAAAGCCCGTCCGAATTTGCCACCTTTTATGTACGGGCTAAAGCCCGTACCCTTCAACATTGCGACTTATGCAGAGGTTCCCCAGCGATTAGTCTTGAAGCGAGGAGCTTGAACGCAATGGCCAGGATCGCCATCGGCCGCAATGATCGTGTCTTCGTGCTCACCGGCGCCGGGATCAGTGCCGAGAGCGGGCTCGCCACGTTCCGTGCTTCGGACGGATTGTGGGCTGGCCATCGCATCGAGGAGGTGTGCACGCCGGAAGCGCTCGAACGCAATCCGGCACTGGTGTGGAAGTTCTATTCCGAGCGGCGAGCTTCCTGCGCGAAGGCCGAACCCAACCCGGCGCACCTGGCCCTGGCGGAGCTGGAGTCCAAAGTCGGCGACGGCTTCTTTCTCTGCACTCAGAATGTGGACGACCTTCACGAGCGGGCCGGCTCCGTCCATCTTGTGCATATGCATGGGGAATTGGCGAAGTCGCGCTGCGAAGCGGAGTGCGGCCAGCCGCCCGTCGAGGATCGCGCTGTCTATCGCGGCATCGAGGAAGTGCCCCGCTGTACGTGCGGCGCCCGTTTGCGCCCCCACATCGTCTTCTTTGGCGAGATGCCACTGGAGATGAGCCGCATCGAACGCGAGATCGGCAAAGCCACGGTCATGCTCGTGGTGGGCACGTCAGGCTCGGTATATCCGGCAGCCAACTTCGTCAACTGGGCTCGGCACGCCGGCGCTCGCACTATCTATATCGGCCCTGAACGCCCGCTCAATGCGGCGTCGTTTTCAGATATTGTCGAGGGCAAAGCGGGCGAAGTGATGCCGGGGCTGTTCGCGGTGGAACCCAATTACTTTCAATAAAATGTGGTGTCCCAGAAGTTTGTTGCATCATTGGAGCGGTTCGAAATGCAGGTCCTTCGACTTCGTCCGCCACGCCACCCCAGCGACGAAGACCTGTCGCCGGGGACCCCGCCGCGGCAGACTTCGCTCAGGATGACAGTTCAATTATGAGGAGAAACCCGGAGACGGGACCTATAGCTCCGCTAGCTCCGCAAACTCCGCTCAGAAATGAAAGCGGTACCGCACCTCAGCCGAGATCATGCGCGGATCGTTGTAGTGGAAGCCGCCGATGGTGACCGAGTTGTCAAGAAGCACACGGTGATCGGTGACGTTGATTACGTTCACCGCGGCGTTCCAGTTTTCTCCGAAGTGGTGGCCGGCGGAAACATCAAACGTCGTGTGCACGGGCAGATAGTTGCCGTTGTATGGGCCTTCACCTGATCCGCCAAGTCCGTTGGTGAAGCCCGAGCCGTAATAGACATTGGTGGCAAACCACGTGTGGTAGGGCAGATTCGCATTGAATCCGGTATTCAGCGTTTGCCGCTGATCGTGATCGACGGGACTATAAGAAAAGTCCGGCGGATAGCAGGCGGGATCACCGGGAAGGCTGCATGTGAAGCCGCCGATGATGGCGCCGCGCTGTTCTGCAATCTGATTCGCATAGGTGAGGTGAAACTGCCCCATGCGGAAAAGCTGCGGCGAGCGCAGCGTCATCTCCCATGCGCGGACCAGCGCGCCATCCACGGCGATGGGGAAGTACATGTTCGATTCGCCAAGATTGGAGTGGTCGAGAAAATTGTTGACGCGGTTCTTCACATTCGCAACATCGAGGAACCAGCCTTTGAACGGAATCTGAATGCCGAACTGGTGCTCTTCGTCGCGCTCGGAAGGCAGGGATGTGAAGGTGTTTTCGCCCGAGGGAAGGCTTGATGCGTAATTCAGGACCGAGGAATTGACCGTCTCCAGCGGCGCGGGCTGGAAGAAGTGGCCGTAGAATCCGCGCAGAACCCAGTGGAGACGGGGAATCTCAACTGTGGCGCCGATGCGCGGGTACGTAGCGGACTCGTCGAGACTTCCTTGAAATATCGAGAAACGCTCGCCGCCGAGAAGCGTGACATAGCGGCCGATGTGCAGGTGGTCGGAGACATAGAACTCGAGCAGCCCCGCAGTCGCGTTGGCCGGTTCGTTGGGTTGCGAGGCAGCGGACCCGTCGTTGACTATGGTGCCGAAGAGGTCGTCTTCGCGGGTGTAGAACGAGTAAAGCCCGGCGGACAAGTCGTTGTACTTGAACTCGGTGTGGTAATCAGCCTGAGCGCCCACATAGTTCGATTTCTGATGCCAGGTGGTGGCAACGGGAAAATCGGTCGCGGGCGAGTCATAGTTCGCGAGGTTGAAATGATAGTAAGGCGCCACCGAGAGGATCGACTTGGGATTAAAGGTGTGCACCCAGTTGGCAATCACAAAGGCGTCGCGCTCAGTCTGGCCGTCGCGCAGACCGGTTGAGCAGTAGTAACCGGATGCGCACTCATAGTCGTTTGGGTCGGGGTCGTACGGAACCTGGAAGAAGTCCTGGCGATATTGGCCACTGAACCGCAACTGGTCGGCGGCGCCCTGGTTGCGAATGACGGAGGCGAATGCGCTCTGGGAGTTTGTGGCGTCGTGATAGATCTCCGGCACCGGAGTGGCCAGTCCATAGTTGGAGCGCCCGCCCGTAAGGCTGGCGTACCATGCGGTCGCGGCGGAATGATCGCCGAGCGAAAGCTGGGCCTCGCCTGTATACAGGTTGCCGCCGAAGACGCGCAGCTCGGCATCGCGGTTGCCGTCGAATCCGTTGCGGGGCACAACGTTGAAAGCGCCATAGGTACGGTCGCCCACGTCGGAGGAGTAGCTGCCGCGCTGCACCTCCAGGGAGTCGATATCCTTGGGATCGATCTGCGGGCCGACATTGGAGGCGATCTTCAGGTTGGGAATGGAGATGCCATCGAGCAGCCAGCTGATCTGATGGCCGCCGCGCATGTGCAGCATGTCGTGGGTCATGTAGGCGCCGGGCACGTAGTCGGTAATCATCTGCACGCCCAGAGTGCGGCTGGCGCCGGGTGTGGCATCGATGTCGGCGCGCGTGATGAGCGTGGTGGGAGTTACCGAATCCGTGGCCGGCGTGATGTCCAGGCCGTGCACGGTAATCGTCTGATTCGTGGCCGCCACATTCAGCGCGATGTGCACCACAGGATTGGTGCCTGACGCCACGGTAATGGGTTCACTGAAAGTCGCGAAGCCGGCGGAGGCTACCTCCAGTTGGTAAAGGCCAAGAGGCGCTTCGGGCAGGTTGAATTCTCCGGTACCGTCAGTGTCGGAATGCAAGGCGAACTGCGAATCGACGGCCTTCAGGGAAACATGCGCGCCCGCGACCGGCCGATGTTGCGGATCATGGACTACCCCGTGCACGGTTGCGAAGACGGTGGCGCGGGCATTCAGACAAGAGGCAACCAAAACGGCAGAGACAAAACAAGAAGAAAGGCGCATAGCAGCGTCGGACCTCCTTAGAGGGAAGCAAAGGCAGATGGCACGCGCAACGCACGCGCCGTCGCCGTTCACCGCAACCGGATCAGTCTCCAACGCGATCAACATTGGATCGATTCAAGAGTTCGAAAGACGTTCCGGAAAGGGATTCAGGCGATGGAGGAGGAAGGAGGACCGCGATTGGATTGCGTGCGAAGCTGGCCCATGCGGGCGGCATCCCGGCTGGCGCCGGATGCGTTTATATCGACGACCGGCGCAGCGCGGGCGGGTCCAACGGCCGGTGTGAAGGCCGCCGTTGTCGCCGCGGCCACGGATGCGGGAAACTGCGGGCAGCGGGACGAAGCATTGAACGACGGGCCGGAATTCGAGCTTTGGGAAGAGCTCGTATCGGCGTCCGCGCAGTGGTGCGCTCCGTGGCGCCGGCAGCAGAGCGGCAGGCGTGCCTCGTCGATCCCAGGCAGGACAGCCGCAAACGGCCCCAGCCAGAGGAGGAGAACCAGCGAAATGGAGAGTGCGCGCCGCATTTGCCCTATCGCGTAGATGTATCGTGCCATCAAAATACAAACTCGACAATCCCTAAATGTTGGTCGGGTATGATCGAGGCATAGCTTAATTTCATACGCTCATTTCGAG
Source organism: uncultured Acidobacteriota bacterium (assembly GCA_963798315.1). GTDB lineage: Bacteria > Acidobacteriota > Terriglobia > Terriglobales > Acidobacteriaceae > Telmatobacter. The sequence goes on from CAWCTA010000014.1 coordinate 151,861, forward strand.
GGTACGACTTTGTCAGAGGTCAACGTGTCCAATCCGTCGCATCCGTTACCGGCCCCCACTGCCCAGGAATCGCAGGGGATCAAGCCTCTGCGTATCGGCATCTTCGGCTTCGGCACCGTGGGCAGTTCCGTGGCGCGCATCCTGGCCGAATCCAGGCCGGAAGGGCTGGAATTGACTCACGTCTTCAACCGGGGGGTGGCCCGCAAACGCGTCGACTGGACCGGCGCCACTGTGGAGTGGACCGAGGATTTCGAAGCGGTTTTGCGGTCCGAGGTTGACGTCGTGGTGGAACTGGTGGGCGGCCTGGACCCGGCCGGCATGTGGGTTCGCCGGGCCCTGGAATCGGGCAAGAGCGTAGTTACGGCGAACAAGAAGCTGATCGCTTTCCACGGCGTGGAACTGGAGAAGCTGGCCGCGGCCAGGGGCGGACACCTCAAATATGGGGCGGCTGTGGCCGGGGGCATCCCCGTGATCCCGGGCCTTGAGCAGGGCCTGGCCGGCGATCGCATCGAACGCCTCGAGGGCATCCTGAACGGCACCTGCAACTTCATTCTCAGCAAGATGGAGGAGGGCGCGGAATTTGCAGCGGTGCTGGCCGAGGCGCAAGCCAAGGGCTATGCCGAAGCCGATCCCACCGAGGACGTAGGCGGTTTCGATGCCCGCGCCAAGCTGGCGATTCTCATGCGCCTGGCGCTGCGGGTCGAAGTCAACCCCGAGGAGATAGTGCCCCGGTCGATCACCTCGGTATCGGCCGTGGACTTCAGCTATGCGCAGTACCTTGGATACACCATCCGCCAGGTATCGCGCGCCCAAAAGAGCGGTGGAACCGTCGCGGCGACGGTCGGTCCCATGCTCGTCGATCAGCGTTCGCCCCTGGCGTGGTCGCGGGGGACGGAAAACATGGTGATCGCCAGCGGCCATTATGGCGGCAACGTCGTCTTCTCCGGTCATGGAGCCGGAGGACATCCCACCGCGGTCGCGGTGGTCAGCGATCTGCTCGCCCTGGCGCATCGCTCGCGGCGGGTCGAGATTCCATCCGCAGCGGCCACGGTGGCCGCGGAATTCGAAGTGCCGCACTACATCCGATTCCTGGTCGACGACCGCCCGGGCATCGTGGCGGAGATCACCGGTTCCCTGGCCCGGGAGCGTATCAACATTCGTGCCATCGTCCAGAAGCCGGGTTTTCCGCAGCATGCGCTGCCGTTTGTGGTTACCGTGGAGCCGTGCCGGTCTTCGGCGCTGCATCGGGCCCTGGAACGGATCCAGACGATGGAATGCCTGCTCGAGCCTCCGCTCGATCTGCAGATGCTGGAATAAAGCAGGGAACAGGGATCAGGGAACAGGGATCAGAAAAGCGAAGGCAGCGGGGGTCAGGTGTGATCGACACAATTTATCGATGTGAGATTTGCGGCGAGGAGTCTGAGCGTCCGGTGCGGTGGGTGGTCATCCATTGCAGCGACGAGAAACTGACGGTTTTCAAGTGGACCCAGGACGCGGCCGACACTCGCGGCGCTCGCCATTACTGCGGCGAGGCCCATGCGCAGGTGTATATCAGCCGCTGGTTCGAATCGTTCTGCGGAAAATAACTTTGCGGCTCAACCCTCATTTTCCGGGGGTCAGCTTGCAGCAGTCGCCCGCCGCGGCGGGTTCATTGGCCCCGGCGTCGAGAGCCACTTTCCAGTTTCCGTCGGGTTGTTTCCGCCAGATGGTCATGAATCGGCCGGACGTGGTGACGGGATTGCCGTTGGCGTCCTTGCTGTGGCCCTCAAAGTGGCCCCATGTGTACCCCATGTCTCCGGAAGGCCCCATCACCGCGTCTGTCGGGGTCCAGGTAAGCTGGTAGGCCTTGGGCGACCAGTTGGCCGATTTGGCGATCGCCACGCGCCCGATCAGCGGGGCCTCGCCATTGCCCAGGGCCACCCCGTCTTCGGCAAACCAGTCGGCGAAGGCGGCCCCGCCGCGCTCGAGCACATCTTTGGCAAAACGGGCCTCGAGATCGAAGAGCAGGATCTTTCCATTGTTCACGGTGGTATCGGACAGCGGATTGGGCGCGGCGGACGGCGCCACGGGCTCCAGCGACTGCGCCCGGGCGGCTTGTCCAGTTGCTCCGGCCAGTATTGCGGTCACGGCGATGGTGCAAAGAACGCGCTTGAATGAAACAGGCATGACAAACTTCCCCAGTTTTCCTCGCAGTGGTCTATAGGCTCATCCTACAACCGATCGGGTGGAGTTCGCTGCGCTCGCCCTCATATGCCGGCGTTCTGGTCTCGACGACGGTGGATAGAAATGGAGACTCATCCGATAACAGATCGGGTAGAACACTTTTCACTCCAGGCCGGACAGTAACCGACGCAGGCGCCTTGTTTGACTTGGCCGGCGAGGGGCGTGCATGATGGCCAGCGCGAGACTCTGCTCGATCTTCTCGATGCCGCATGTTCCCTCGACTGGGGCCACTGCGGACGGTGGATACCCGAGCAACGGTGGGGTCTTGAAAATCACGCCCACCGGAACCGTAACCGTTCTTTACAGCTTCGCAGGCGGCCAGGATGGATCTGAGCCAGGCGGAGGGCCGGTTGAGGCCACGGATGGAAATTTCTATGGCGTGCTTAACCAGGAGGGTGCGGATGGGGGTGGGACTCTTTACCGCCTCACGCAGCCGGGGTCTTTACCAAGTTCCACGACTTCCGCGTCGCATCGGGTATGTACCCGGGGAGCACTCCCATGCAGCACACGAGTGGGAAACTCTATGGAACCGCGGGCGCGGGCGATGCGAATAACTACGGCGCGATATGGGAGTACGATCCGGGCCTGGCGCCGTTCGTGACTTTTCTGAACGTCTATGGGCAGGTCGGCGCGAAAGTCTACATTCTCGGGGAGTACTTCGCCGCGGGAAGCGTGGTTTCTTTCAACGGAGTGCCCGCGCAGAATCCGGTGATTCAACCACTTACATTGAAGCCACGGTACCCGCCGGAGCGACCACCGGTTTCATCACAGTGACGACCAGCAAGGGCACGCTGAAGAGCAATAAGCCGTTTGTCGTGCATTAACAAGAGAACGTGTTCGTCAACATCGCAGATTTCGCGGACGCCGACGCCTGCCTCTCGATTAGCTGTCGCGGAGAGCAACCATGGGATCGATGCGCGTTGCTCTTCGCGCGGGCAGAAGGCAGGCGACGGCCGAGGCGAGAAGGAATGCACCTGCGATGACGGCGAGGACAGAAGGGTCGCGCAGACTGCTCTGGGCCCAGCGATGGACGGCATCGCGGAGGCCGATGCTTAGGCCAATGCCGAGGATCAGTCCCATGCCGGGTGGTTCGAGCGGTTGAAGCCAGCGTGAGCAGGAGAACATTCCATTGCGGGGCACCGAGGGCGGTGCGGATACCGAGCCGTCGGTGCGCACATCGCCGACCACGCCGATGACCTGGTAAGGCTGCTCAATGTTGGGGGCGCGAAGCAGCGTCGGGGCGTTCAGATACGGACAGTTCATTCGTCGCGCAGCAGGATGAGAGGATCGGCGGCCAGAGCGCGCCGCGCCGGAATCCAGGTGGCCAGAAGTCCAAGCAGCAGCATGAAAAGAACCACCCCGCCCAAGACAACCGGGTCGCGGGGCGTGGCCTGGTACACGATGAACGACAGGACCTTTGTGGCGGCCAAACCCAAAAGCAGTCCTGCCACCGATCCGACCGCCAGCAGGCGGACAGCCCGGCCGAGCGCGGTGCTCAGGACCTGGCTTCGGCCTGCTCCCAGGGCGATGCGAATTCCCAGTTCCCGCAGGCGCTTGCTCACCGAATAGGCTGCCATTCCGAAGATCCCTGTGACCGCAAGCATCGACCCCATGACGCCCAGCACCCCCAGCGCCAGCGATGCGGCGCGCGGCGCAAAGAGCGCCGTATCCAGTTCCTTCGTCCAGGTGTTCACCGTGAACGGCAACCCGGTGTTCAGTTCGCGCAATGTCTGCTGGACCGCAGTGCCGAGTTCCGCTGTGTCGCGATGGGAACGAACAATGAACCACGTGTAGCTCGACGGCGATTGCAGGATGGGGAAGAACATCGCGGGCTGCGGATCTTCGCTCAGGGTGCGATATTTCCCATCGCCCACTACCCCGACAACCTGAACCCGCGTACCACCCCAGATTTTGAAGGCGTTGCCGATGGCCCTGGCTTCCGAGCCGAACATCTTGCGCGCAAACTCCTGGTTCACAACCGCAACCCGCGGCGCGTGCGCATCGTCATCCCAGGTCAAGCTGCGCCCGAGCAGAAGAGGAGTTGCGGCCGCCTCAAGATATCCCGGCGAAATGTCATACTGCATGGCGTCGGTAGCGATATTGGACGGCCGATAATCGGTGGTGCTGTCGGAAAAAACCGAGGCATCCGCCCAGCCCACATTGAGTGGAACCCGGTCAGCGTATCCGGCCGCGGTGACGCCGGGAACGCGCGCCAGGGCATCGAAGATCCGGCGCTGCATGGCGGTCGCCTGCTGTCCGTGGTACCCGCCCATGCCAACATCCGTGTTGACCTGGAGCGCATGCTCGGGAATGAACCCGAAGTTGCTGTGCAGCGACCGCACCATGCCCCGCACCGAGACCAGCGATGACGTCACCAGCACGGCGCACACGGCGATCTGGCCCACCAACAGCACATCGCGCAACATGAGACGGCGTCCGGCCGCGGCGATCGAGGCGCCTGCTTTCATGGACTGGTAGGGGTCCGCCTTCATCACTTGCCGTACCGGCAGTAGGCCGAAGAGAAGCCCGCTCACGACGGCGAGGATCGGCGCCAGCGCGTAGGTGTGCCAGTCCGGATTCACCGGAACGTTGACGGGGAAGTCGGGGATCGGCTGCCAGGCACTCAATGCCTTCAGTAGCGGGATAGTTGCGGCCACGCCCACCACGGCTCCAGCAAGGGCTATCAACATAGCCTCGACCAGCATCTGGCGCAGAACGCGGGAGCGGCTCGATCCGAGGGCCAGACGCACGGCAATTTCACGACTGCGGTCCGCGGCGCGAGAAGCAAAGAGACTGCCGAGGTTGGTGCAGGCCGCGAGCAGGATCAGGCCTGACAGCAGCATCAGGCCGGCGATGAAGGCGCGTACCGGCCCGCCGAGCATGTCCCCAACAAACCCGGGCTTGGCCAGCGAAAAGGTGGTGCCGTCGTCTTCGTGCGGATAGGCCTTGGAGAGCCACGCTCCGATATTGTTGAGGTCGGCCGTTGCCTGGGTCGGGGTTACGCCTGGGCGCAGGCGGCCCACCAGCCACATGCCGCGCTGCAAGCGCGAGCCCAGGGTGTCGGAGCCCTCGATCTGCTGGACGTTACTTTGGGCGCCCACAATTGGGGGGAAAAGAACAACTCGGTGCCGCGAAACTCGGGTGGGGCGACGCCCAGAATCGTGTAGGCATACCGGTTGAGTTCAACCACCCGGCCCACTACGCTTCGATCGCCCTGAAAATGACTTTGCCAATAGCCGTAGCTGAGAACGAGATAGAGCGCGCTATTCGGTCCATGCTCGTCGGAGCCATGGAAGAAGCGTCCGAGCCAGGGCTGGATGCCCAGAGCGTCGAAGTAATTGCCGCTGGTCTCATACAGCCAGACCTGCTCGGGGGTGCCGTCGGTGTTGAGGCCGGCGGGCGTGATCTCGTAGGCGACAAGCCCGTCAAAGGCTCGGTTCCGGTCGCGCAGGTCAACGTAGTCGGGGCACGAATTCGAGGGAGCCCGATCCTTGCCTCGCTCGATCATGAAGAGGTTCTTTGCTTGCGGAACATTGAGAGGGCGCAGGACCAGGGCGTTCAAAAGGCTGAACACCACCGCGTTGGCGCCGATGCCCAAGGCGAGGGTCAATATCGCCACGCAGGTAAACCGGGGCGATTTGCGCAGCATCCGCAAACCGAAGCGGAGATCCTGCAGGACGTTTTCGAGGGTTTGCCCGCCGGTCGCTTCATGACACTCGACCTTGTAGCGCTCATATCCACCGAACTCGATGCGGGCGCGCCGTTGCGCCTCTGGGCGCGGAATGCCCGACCGTTCAAGGTCGTCGACACGGTGCTGGATATGGGAGCGGAGTTCGTCCTCCATTTCGCGATCGAGATGCGGGCGGCGAAACACCGCAGACGCGGTGGAAGCGAAGGAACGCAACAGTTTCATAGGCCCTCCGGCCGGCTATAACCGAGCAAAGGGCCGCGAGAAACCGCACGGAGAATGAGGAGTTCAAGCGTGCCCGGAAGCAGTTGAGCCTGGATCGTCAACGACCCCCCTCCTAAACTGATTAGGAGTATGAGGAATGTTCTCCTAAGCTGTCAAGGGGAAAATCCTATGGAATTTCCCGTTTCCTACTGCAATTTCTGCGCCGGTCAGACGGGTTTGGCTTCCGGGGCGAGGTCTCGCCGGCCGATCGATAACCGCCCCCGAGGCTGAGCCGGAAGGGTCCTCCAAACGTCTAATTTTCAGCGCGAAACGGTGCGCGCGATTATACTTAAGGCTGGCCACCCGGTAGGGGAAGTCCCCGGCAAGAACGGGGCTTTTTTCTTTGATTCCCCGGCATTGATCCCGGGAGAGGACATACATGGGAGTATTGCTGGACACCATACAATCCCCCGCCGATGTAAAACGCCTGAGCTTCACTGAACTGGCGGACCTGGCGGAAGAAATCCGCGCATTTCTCATTCAAACGCTTTCGAAGACGGGAGGCCACCTGGGCCCCAACCTGGGCGTGGTCGAACTGACACTGGCGTTGCACTATGTCTTCAACACGCCCCAGGACAAATTTGTCTTCGATGTCAGCCACCAGGTGTATACGCACAAGATTCTCACCGGGCGCCGGGAGCGCTTTGGAACCATCCGCCAGCCGGGCGGCCTGAACGGCTTTGCGTTGCGCACCGAGTGCGAGCACGACTGCTACGGCGCGGGCCATGCTGGAACGGCGCTCTCCGCGGCCCTGGGGATGGCGGCGGCGCGCGATCTTGCCGGTGGCACTGAAAACATCATCGCCGTGGCGGGCGACGCCGCATTCACCAACGGCATTTCGTTTGAGGCGCTCAACAACATTGCCGATCAGACCAATCGCCTCATCGTGGTGCTCAACGATAACGAGTGGTCCATCGATCGCAACGTCGGCGCGATTGCACGCTACTTCCATCGCATTGTCACCAACGAGCACTACCAGTCACTGCACAACTCCGCGAAAAAGATCGTGCAGAAGATCGGCGGCCAGACCGCGGTGAACGTGATGCGGCGCGCCGAAGAAGCGGCCAAAGGCCTGCTCTGGCCGTCGATGCTTTTTGAGGAGTTCGGCCTGGAGTACTTCGGCCCCATCGACGGACACAACCTGCCCCAGTTGATCGAGACATTCAAGTTTCTGAGAGCGGCGGACCGGCCGGTGCTCCTGCACGTGCTTACCCAAAAGGGCCGCGGTTTTCAGCCAGCGCTGGATCTGCAAAAGAAATTCCATGGCCTTGGACCGTACGATCCTGAAACCGGCAATACGAGGCCGGCCGGACTGGCGACCTATTCCGAGTCCTTCGCCAACACCCTCGCCGAACTGGCGAACAAGGATGAACGCATTGTGGCCATTACGGCGGCCATGCCCAACGGGACCGGGCTCGACCACTTCCGGCCCCATCATCCCAAGCGCTACTTCGATGTGGGGATCGCCGAAGAACACGCGGTCATTTTCGCGGCGGGCATGGCCACGCGTGGCTATCGTCCCGTATGCGCGATTTATTCCACTTTTTTGCAACGCGCCTTCGATCCCATCGTGCACGACGTGGCGCTGCAAAAGCTGCCGGTGCTCTTCTGCATGGATCGTGCGGGGCTCTCGGGCGACGACGGACCTACGCATCACGGCCTGTTCGACATCGCTTATCTTCGCGGTATTCCGGGCATGGTGCTGATGGCGCCCAAGGATGAGGACGAACTTGCGGACATGATGAAGACGGCTCTTGAGCTTCCCGGGCCCAGCGCGATCCGCTATCCGCGCGGCACCGTGGCAGGCGTGACCCGCAAGCCGGAGCCGGAAGTATTGCCGATCGGCAAAGCGGAAGTGCTGGCCGACGGGTCGGACGTTGCCGTGCTGGGCCTCGGCCCGATGATATCGATGGCATGGGAGCTGGCCGGACGGCTGGAGCGCGACGGCTACTCCGCGGCCGTCATCAATCCGCGCTTCATCAAGCCGCTCGATCGCGAGGTGATCGAGACATATGCACGCCGCGTTGCCGCCTTCGTAACATTTGAAGATCACGTGAAAATGGGCGGCTTCGGTTCCGCGGTTCTCGAAGTTCTCGAAGAGATCGGGAGCAAGGTCCCCGTGGTGCGCATTGGCTGGCCCGATCAATTTATCGAGCATGGCAAGATCGAAGATCTGCGCGCCCGGCACGGAGTCACGGTTGATGAAGCCCAGGCGCAATTGACGCCGCTGCTGGCACGCCGCCAGCGACGCACCCTGGTGGCGAGTTAGTTGCGAGTTAGCTGCGAGTTAGCCTTGTTCCCGTATCTTAGTCGAAGAGATAGGTTCAGTTCGCTCGACGGGGCGTTGTGGAAGCAAGGCCTTGTCACATAGCTCCCGTTCTTCGCTGTGCGACAATCCTCAGAAGACTGATTTCACTATGGGACTTGCTCGTATTCTCCTGCTGTGGTTTGGCGGGACGGTTTTTTCCTCGGTTCTGGCGTGGTCGCAGGCGCCGACGCCGCCTGTGCCTCCGGTTCCCCTGGTCCTGGCCGGCGGAACGATCATCGATGTCACCGACTGGGGCCGTTCCGCGAAAGACCAGCAGGACGCCACTGTGATCGTGCAGAACGGCCGCATCACCGATGTGGGGCCGCGCGCATCCATTCCTATTCCCAAAGGCGCGCGCGTGATCGACTGCACAGGCAAGTTCATTGTCCCCGGACTGATCGATGGTTTTGCCGGCATGAGCAGCCAGGCTGAAGCCAACGCCAACCTCTACATGGGCGTGACCACGGTGGTTGCCAGTTCGGATGAACGCCGTGGGCACGTCGACCTCACGGCCAATCCCACGCCGCATATCTATCTTCTCGATTCGCTGGGCAGCAAGGACGATTGGAGTCTGTTGATCGGCCACCCCGAATGGACCGACAAGCTGCGCGAAAATGGCCACGCCGTGGAATTGAGCCCTGAAGATACCGCGCGTCAACTCGCCGACACTACCAAGCTCGGCACACGCGTGGTGTGGCTAGGACACAATCTGACCGCGGCGAATACGCAATGGATCATTGCACGCGCCCACCAGGTGGGGCTGGTGACATACGGCGAATTCGTTTCCACTCCCTACAAAGTGGGAATCGAAGCGGGCGTCGATGCCCTTCTGCACATGGGCCGTTACGAACTGGGCGTGATTCCCGACGAGTTGCAAGCGCCTCTTGTGGAAGATCCAGAAGGATCGGCGGCGACGACCGCGTACGACTATATAGAGCATCTGCCGCCCGGCGATGCGCACATGCGCGAATACGCCCATTTTCTGGCCTGGCATCACGCGGCCCTGATGCCCACCTTCAGCCTCTTTTACCTGCGCCTGCCTGGGCATCGCAATTTGTGGACGGAGCCGGTAACAAAACTGCTCGACCCGTCTCACATGTTCAGTCCGTCTGACCCGGCGACCGGGGAAATGGTCTATCCCCTGCCCGCGTGGGCACGCCACCTGCCTGGAATGACAACGCGCTGGATGGAAGTGAATCTGCAAAAGAAGGCGGACGTGTCGGCGATGCGCTTGTGGCGGATCGATCAGACGATCTTCGCAGCATATCCGCACTACCTTGCGGCGTCAGGGGCGCCTGTCTTCGGAACCATGGCGGGCATCTCCATGCATACCGAGTTGGAGATGATGGTGCGGGTCGGGCTGTCCGCGCGCGAAGCTCTGGCGACCGCAACGAACAATTACGCCATCCAGTTCAGTTGGAACGAACTCGGCCTGGTCACGCCGGGCCGACGCGCCGATATCCTGGTGGTGGATGCCGATCCCACCATGAGCATCTGGAATGTGCGCCGCATCTCCACGCTGATCGTGGACGGCAATGTGATCGACCGGGAAGCGCTGCTGAATCTGAAGAAGTGAGGAAAGCAGTATTCAGCTTTCAGCTATCAGCTCACAACAAGCCCTGCGCGCGTCTGCTTTCAGGGAACGCAATCGCTGCTAACGTCTAAGAGCTGATAGCTGTCTTACGGCTCCAGCAAGAGCTTGCCCGTCGTCTTTCTTGATTCCATGTCAATATGCGCCTGCGCCGCCTCGGTCAGCGAATATACATGCTCTGTGCGCAGGTTGAGGTCGCCTTTGGCGGCCCAGCCGAGCACGTCTCCAGCGCGCCATTCGAGTTCCGCGCGGGTGGCCACGTAGTGCCAGAGCGTGGGGCGGGTGATAAACAACGAACCCTTTCCGCTGAGCTGGATGAGATCGAAGGGAGGCACCGGCCCGCTGGATCCGCCAAACAAGGCCAGCAGCCCTCGCGGGCGCAAAGAGTTGAGGCTGCCCTCGAAGGTCGTTTTGCCGACGGAATCATAAACCACGTCGACACCTCTGCCGCCGGTCAGACGCTTGACCTCGCTTTCGAAATTCTGTTCCGTATAGATGATCACGTCGGAGGCTCCGGCCTCGCGCGACAGTTCGGCCTTGGCTTCGCTGGAAACGGTGGTGATTACCCGCGCACCCAGGCGGCACGCCATCTGTGTAAGCAGCAAACCGACGCCGCCCGCGCCCGCATGCACCAATGCTGTTTCACCGGACTTGAGCGGATAGGTGGAGTGCGCAAGATAGTGAGCGGTCATTCCCTGCAGCATCGCGGCCGCGGCTTTTTCGGGACTCAGGCCGGCGGGCACTTTCACCAGTTGAGCGGCGGGCACCAGCGCGTATTCGGCGTAACTGCCCAGCACCGATACCGACGCCACGGCGTCCCCGGGCTTGAAACCGCTGACGCCGGAACCAAGCTCTTCGACAGTGCCTGCGGCCTCGCTGCCGGGGATCAGCGGCAGCGCCGCCTTGTATGTGCCCTTGCGAAAGTAGATCTCGATGAAGTTGACGCCGATGGCTTCATTACGGATCAGCACCTGGCCGGGTCCCGGCACAGGAATAGGCAATTCGGCCAGTTCAAGAACCTCCGGCCCACCCGTTGCACGAATCTGGATCGCTTTCATGACAGGTGCAAGGATGCACTGAAAGGGTTGGGTACTGCAAGTGACAGGGAACAGGGATCAGGGAACAGGGATCAGAAAACGGGGAATAGGGAATCGAAATGCGAACGCTATGCTGGGGAGTGCACCGGAAACCTCAAGATCAAAAACCCGCGCAGATTGCTCCACGCGGGCTTGGCTTTTCTGATCCCTATTCCCTGCTCTAGTAGTTCCCGTCGGTCCGATCCGTCAGCATGCTTGGCTCTTCAGGGAGGTGCGAGGCGTACGAGGCGATCGACGGCATACGGCGTGCGCTGCTGGCTGGTGTAGTAATGACGCACCTGCAACTCGCCGAGGAGGCCGATGGCGAGCATCTGGATTCCGGCCACGATCAGCACTCCGGCGATCACGAACATCGGTCCGTGCTCGTCCATCACGCTCTGGTGGGGATGCATGGCCTTGAGCACCAGCAGCATGAACGATATGATGCTGCCGGCCAGGATGCCCAGCGCGCCAAAGCTGCCGAAGAAGTGCAATGGGCGGCTCATGTACTTGAGCAGGAAGCGGATCGTCAGCAGATCAAAAAACACGCGGAAGGTGCGGCCGATGCCGTAGTGGCTCTTGCCGCGTTCGCGCATCACGTTCTTGATCGGAATCTCGCAAATCGACGCGCCATACCAGCTTGCCAGCGCGGGGATGAAGCGGTGCATTTCGCCATAGAGAGGAATGTTCTGAATGACCTCGCGGCGATAGGCCTTGAATGTGGTGCCGAAATCGTGAATGTCGACGCCGGAAAGCTTCGCCATCAGCCAGTTGGCGCAGCGCGAGGGAAAGCGCCGCATCACAAAGTTGTCGATGCGCTCCTTGCGCCATCCCGAAACCACGTCGTAGCCCTCTTCAAGCTTCTCGAGAAAGTTGGGAATCTCGTTGGGATCGTGCTGCAGATCGCCGTCCATGGAAAGGATGAACTCGCCGGATGCGTGGTCAAAGCCGGCGGCCAATGCCGAAGTCTGACCGAAGTTTCGGCGCAGTTTGACGACAAGAACGCGGCTGTCAACCGCGGCGATTTCTTCCAGCAGCTTATACGAGCGGTCACTGGAGCCGTCGTCGACCAGAACCAGCTCAAAGGTCTCGCCGACCTGCTCCATGATCTGTTTCAGGCGCGCATACAGGGCAGTCACGTTCTCTTCTTCATTGTGGAACGGGACGACGATTGAAAATTTCGGCATACAAATATTATAGATGCGGGGCGATGCAAAAAGAGAGCAAAAGATTGAGGACGCAGGGACTTGGGACGACAATGCCGGAAGATCCGTGGTGAAAACAGGGTGCTTACCGGTCAAGCTCGTCGAGCATGCCCTGCATTTCGCTGAGAGCATGGCGGTTGTCGGTCCGCGCGGCGCAGCTGATTCCCGACTTCAGGCGCGCAATTGCTTCGGCGGTGCGCCCGTGCTTGGCCAATGTCTGCGCGGCCATGAAATAGCCAGCGGTGTAGTCGGTATCGAGGTCCAGCAGTTTGTCGAACTCGACAATCGCGGAGTCGATCTCGCCCCGGTTCGCCAGTTCCACGGCGATGCCATAGCGGGCAAAGCTGTTCTTCGGGTCCAGTGCGAGAATCTCTTTTAATCCTGCGATCTTGTCTACACTGCTCATCGATTGGAGAGCCTCACCCGGGAAGGATTTGCGTATTTCAGGGCGATTGCCGAAACTGGAAAGGTGTGCCCCGCACGATCGGCCCCCGCCATCTCCATTGTAGCCGGAAGGAGGCCCCGCGTGCTTCAGTTTGATGAAGGCGGTATGACGAGCCGAGAGACCAGCCCAGATTCGAGCCCGGATACGAACCGAAATGCAAGGCCAGAAACGAGCCCCGGCCCGTGGGCCGCGAAACACGGAGTGAGCAAGACATGAGTTCCACCGAAACCGCCATGGCGCCACGGCTGGTCACCGATTCGCAATCGGAAATGACCGAAATCATCCTGCCCAACGACGCCAATACGCTTGGCAACCTGCTGGGCGGACGACTCATGCACTTCATCGACCTCACTGGCGCCATGGCGGCTTACCGTCACTCGAGGACCCACGTGGTGACCGCGGCGATGGATCACATCGATTTCATTCAGCCGGTGCATGTCGGCGACCTGCTGATTCTCAAATCGAGCGTGAACCGCGCGTTTTCAACATCCATGGAAGTGGGTGTGAAGATCTGGGTGGAACACCCGCAAACTGGTTCCCTTCTGCATGTGGCCAGCGCCTACCTGGTCTTCGTGGCCATCGATCCAAAGGGGCATCGCGTGCGGGTGCCGGAACTGAAACCCGTCACAGCCGATGAACTGCGGCGCTATGAAGGCGCGCAGCGCCGCCGCGAGTATCGCGAAGCAGAGGCAGCGCGACGCAAACAGGCCAAGCAGGCATTCTCGGCCCTAAAAGAAGCAGAGCTGGCGAAATCGTAAACCGACCCAGAAAGATAGAAAAGGAGCAGTGAACACTATGGCGCATTCTCATGCCATGCCTTCGCCCGCGGCGTTACCGGGCGTTTCAAAGATCATCGCCATCGGCTCAGGCAAGGGCGGAGTGGGCAAAACCACCGTGGCCGTCAACATTGCCATTGCGCTGTCGAAGCTGGGCCAGCGCGTAGGCCTCATTGATGCCGACGTCTACGGGCCCAATGTGCCGATGATGATGGGCTCGTCGCAGCAGCCGGTCGTCGGCCCCGGCAACCAGATCATTCCCAACCTGACTCACGGCATCAAGACCATCTCGATCGGTTATATCTCTCCCGGCGACAAGCCCATGGTCATGCGCGGACCGATGCTGCACCAGATCATTCGCCAGTTTCTGCAGCAGGTGGACTGGGGCGAGCTCGACTATCTCGTGGTCGATCTTCCTCCGGGGACGGGCGATGTGGTCATTTCATTGGTGCAGACCGTGCCGTTGACCGGAGCCGTGGTCGTCTCCACTCCCAGCGACGTGAGTTTGCAGGACGCGCGCAAGGCACTCGAAATGTTCGGCCAGGTGAATGTCGAGGTCCTGGGCATCGTGGAGAACATGAGCCACTTCACCTGCCCCCATTGCCACCATGAAATCGACATCTTTTCCAGGGGCGGCGCGGAGCGCACCGCAAAGCAGTTCAACGTGCCCTTCCTGGGCTCGATCGAGCTGGTGCCAGCCATTCGCGAGGGCGGAGACCGCGGCTTGCCAGTGGCATTGGCAGGCCCCAAAAGCCCGCAAGCGGCGGAGTTCTACGCCGTGACGCAAAAGCTGATGGAGCGCGCGGAGGCCGCGGCTGCGGCGAGCAGCGATGTGATCGAGGTCAGCTGATCTCGCACGAGGAAGGAAGAGATTGTCTGACTTGAAAAACAACTTCCTCATTCGCGCTGTCGAACCGGACGATTTCGCCCTGTGGAAACTGCTCTGGGACGGCTACAACGCCTTCTACGGCCGCAAAGATGAAACCGCGCTGCCGGAGGAAGTTACGGCGAGAACGTGGGCGCGATTCTTCGACGCGTACGAGCCGGTTCACGCGCTGGTGGCGGATCAGGATGGCCGGCTATTGGGCCTGGTGCACTACATTTTTCATCGCAGCACGATTGCGCTGACGACGAATTGCTATCTGCAGGATTTGTTCACGCTGGAATTGGCGCGAGGCCGGGGAGTGGGTCGGGCGTTGATCGAGGAAGTCTACCGGCGCGCGCAAATTGCCGGATCAAGCCGGGTCTATTGGCACACCCATGAGACCAATGCGACGGCGATGCAGTTGTACGACAAGGTTGCGGAGAATTCCGGATTTGTGGTGTATCGAAAGATGCTGGAGTGAGGGCAGAAACCTTGGGATGCATGAGATACAGTGAAGCGGGGCTTCCGAAGCCCCGCTTCTGACTGCGATTCGATTTACCGCCAGTGGCCTTCAATCAGAATCCAGCCGCCGCTGCGGTGAACCCAGGAATACGGCACCCAGACCGCGCCCGGACGGGGCGGACGTACCCAGTGACCAGCTACCCAGATATAGCGCGTGCCGTTCCAACGTTGATAGCCGGGGATCCAGATGAATCCCGCCTGCGGGGGTGCACCGTAACGTTCCACGACGGGCGCTGGCGGAGCCACCTTCACATAAACCTGCGCGAACGATGGCGCGGGAAGCATCGCGAACGTCAGCAAGGCAGTGAGCATAATCTTTCTCATAAACGGGTGACCCTCCAAGGTCGACAGACGCCCCGATCCGGGAACGCCCTGGCCGTATGCCGGTATCAACGTAGATTTGCGCGATTAGTTGTTAGAAGAATAGCGCCTGTCTCGTATAGGTCTATCCTATACGCGCATCGACGCCGCAGCTTCCGTTTCCTCGGTCAAGGCTTCGGCGGCCGTGATGCATGCGCCTCGATTCACATCGTGATGCGTGACCAGGCGAATCGCATCGGGGCCGACGGTGCTGGCCAGAATGCCGCGCGTCTTGAGCCGTGCAACCAGGTCCGCTGCCGTCAATGCGCCCGTCAGGCGGAAAATCACGATGTTGGTCTCGATCGCGTCGAGATCGATGGAAACACCGTCCATGTGCGACAGAGCCTCCGCGAGCAGGCGCGCGTTGGCGTGGTCTTCATGGAGCCGCGCCGGCATCTGCTCCAGCGCCACCAGTCCGGCCGCAGCCAGCACGCCGGCCTGGCGCATGCCCCCGCCGAGGGCCTTGCGATAGATGCGTGCCCGCTCCATCAGCTCCGCCGAGCCTACCAGCATGGAACCGACCGGCGCGCCTAATCCTTTCGACAGGCAGAACATCACGGTGTCGAATCCGCGCGTGAGAGTCCGCACGTCGACGCTGAGGGCCGTGGCCGCATTGAAGATACGCGCTCCATCCAGATGCACAGGAAGCTTGCGTTCTTGCGCGTTTTCCCAGACCTCTTCCATCACCGCGAGCGGCGTGCAACGGCCGCCGGCAAGGTTGGCCGTGTTCTCAATCTCGATCAGGCCGGTGGCAGCGCGAAAACTGCTCCGGCCATAGATGACCGGCTCGATGTCTCTCCAGGTGAGTGTGCCTGTCTCGGTTGCGACCGCGCGAATGAGGCAGCCGGAAAACACGGCCGCCGTGGCCATCTCCCAATCGAGAATGTGCGAGCGCGATTCGCAGATGATCTCCTGCCCCGGTTGCGTATGCAGGCGAAGAGCGATCTGGTTGCCCATGGTTCCGGTAGGAACAAAGAGCGCGGCTTCCCGGCCGAATGTGGCCGCCGCCCGTCTCTCCAGCAGGTTGACCGTGGGGTCTTCACCATAGACGTCGTCGCCTACCTCGGCGGCAGCCATGGCGGCGCGCATCTCCGGCGTGGGGCGAGTCACCGTGTCCGAACGTAAATCAATGATCTCTGCCAATGCAGTTCCCCCAGTTTTCAGTCGTCAGTCTACAGTTGTCAGTTATTGATCCCGGCAGCCGATTGTCTCTATTCGTTGTCAGCAAGGCGCTTGATTTGGTGATCTTACTGACAACTGAAAACTGAGAACTGACAACTGCCTTCACGGTATTTGCCCCATGGGCAGTTCCATGACCGGAGACGCTTTGCCGTCCCGGGAGGCATAGGCCCAGAGGCCATGAAAATTCTGTCGCAGCGACGGCTGAGCCCGCAGAACCGCGCTCAGGACGGCGGTGGCTTCGGTGCGCAGGGCTGCTGGATCGGTCACGCCGGTCGATTCGTAGGTCACTGCCAGGTCGGCTTGGCGCAGCGAGGCATCCAGCCGGACGGAATCGATCTTCCAGGTGCGCGCGCCATCGGGCACGGAATAGGGATACGCCTCGGCGGGCGAATCCTTCACCTGCGCCTGCTCCTGGCCCAGCTTTTCCAGGTTGGGCGAGGAGAGAAAGTCCACCGGTACAAGCAGATAACGAGCTGCCTCGTACGAGAACCAGGCGCTCCACCCCAGGTTGGCCCTGGCGAGTTCGCGGGCCCGCTGCCAGTACCAGACGCCGTCATGCCCGTCCAACATTCCCGGCCGCAGGAAGACGCCGCCGATCTTCCATGCATTTCCGTCCAACCCCAGGATGAATGCCAGCTGAGCCGAAACCGCGGGCGAGGGCTGACCCGGAGTTGAAGAACCCATCACATAGGCCAGGATCAGGGCGTATTTCCCCGGGGGCAGCGAGCGCATGGAGATGGTGACAGTGAGGGAGCCGTTGGCGTTGGAGCAGAAAAACTGCGTGTCGGAAGGACTGGTCAATGCCGTGGCGTCCAGTTGATAGAGCGCATTCAGTTGCACCTGGCCGCCCTTGACCATGGGCGCGCCCTGCTCAACGACCCCGCGAATCCCTTCCCATTGCGGGGCCACAGCCGGCAGCAGGGTGGCCTGCAACGACGAGAAGTCCTGCTGAATCACGGCAATGGTCAATTGCTGACCGGCGGAGGCCAGGGTCTCGCGATCCTGCGCGTTCATCTCCCCCTGGGTTGTGCAACTGGCGGCATGACCGGCCGCCGGAAGGCCCAGGAACAGGCACAAGACGAGTGCAGCTCCACAATCGTTCCAGGTCCAACTTCTTCGGCCCCAACGGCTTGCGCAATGGCGCATCGATAAGGCTTCCTCTCCGCCCGGAGCGTCCTCGGGTCCCCAACAAGCGTTGGGGTGATCGCCGCTGCGAGCGTCCCTGGGTCACTGATAGTCTAGTACACAGGAACGATGCCGTTCCCCGGCGGGAGCCGAGTTTCCATGAGCATCAACCCACCCCACGTTTCAGCTTTGCCCCTAAGCTCAATCGGTGTGCCGATGTTTTTCGGGCTGGCCACGCTCGCGGCGGGGGCACTCCTGACAGCCCCGATGCATGCGGCGCAGTCCACCCAATCGACCGCCGCCCCGACGGAAACAACGGCCCCCAAATCCGCCCATGCGCGCTACAAACCGTCTCCCGCCCACGCGCCCGTTCTCCCGGAACAACCCGAGGCGGCCCAGCCGGCGCCTGAGCTTCCCCATTGGCCCGTCAATGACTCGCCGACCAAGCCCACCGTGATCTGGGACAGCCAGGGATTGAAGATCGACGCCAGCAACGCCAGCCTTCACCAGATCCTGAATGACGTTTCAACCGCGACCGGCGCGAAATTAGAAGGGTTTGGCGCCGATGAGCGTGTTTTCGGCGAATATGGGCCCGGTCAGGCGCGCGACATCCTTTCGCAACTCTTGCACGGATCGGGCTACAACGTGCTGATGATTGGAGACCAGGGCGAAGGAACGCCGCGGCAGATCGTGTTGAGCCCGCGCAAAGCCGGCAGCCCTCCTGCCACGGCCAATCGTCCATCCCAGGACGCGCAGGACGAGGATGTGCCGGAACAACCGGAAGTGGAAGAGCAACCACCCCAGCAGCCGCTGATCAACGGCCGCCCGCCGATGCCGATGCCGCCCCAGGGACCGCCAGGCGCTCCGCGCACTCCGCAACAGGTGCTGCAGGAACTGCAGCAGCGCCAGCAGGAGATGCAGCAGCAACAACAGCAGCAACAACCCCATTGAGACTGAACCAACCCTGAGCGCGGCGCATTCCGGCGGGCGCCCTCGCTCGAGGCTCGCGGGTGAAGTCAGCCCCGAATCGCATCGTCCTTCATCTGTGTGCCAATGGTTACAGAAGCCCCGCTCCGCGATGCGGAATAATGGGTTCGTCGGCTTGTGAGTCCACTTTGTTCCGAGGTAATTCCGGTGAAGCCCCTCCTTTCGTTTCTTCTGCTTTCCGCCGCGGCATTTGCCCAAACCTCCGACGGTCCCCGAATCGTGACGTTCAACCGCGCCGATACGGAACACTGCAAGGTAGCGGTTGTCGGCGGAAAGCCCCTGCTCGAAACCACGTACGACGGCACAACCGTGGCCATCACCCTACCCCAGAACTGGGGCAATGGGGAGTTCTCGGTGTACGTCGCCGTCGCCCAGGTCGGGGAAGGGGAAGCTACAGTCAATCCCAAAGAAATCTCTGCCCTGTTCTCCGACCCCGCTCACACGCGCTTCCACTGGTTCGACAAGGCCCATGATCTGGACACGCTGGCCACTATGCGCGCAGCGGGCATGGGCGGCGGTCCTCCCGCGGGCCCAGGTGGTCCGGGCGGATCCGGCTCCGTCGGCGACAGCAACAGCGCCGCACCGCCGCCGACGCACCCCGAAGCCATGGCACAGATGGACCCCCATGTGGGCAATCGATCAGAAGAAGAAGCTCGTCAGCTACAACTGCGGAACGAGACCGGAAGCGCTTCCACACCGCCGCCGCTCGATCCGGCACATCCACCGGTGTTCCTGCGCATCGTCACCGTCAAAAAGGGATCGAACGCCACCGGCTACGTCTTCCTCCGCAGGCCAAAGGGCTCCAAAGTAGAGGTAGTGCCTGCCGCAATGCTCGACGAAATCGACATCCCCATCAACGGCGTCATTTTCCGTTTTTGACCAATGCCGGAGTCATCGCGTTTGAGGGATACGTGACGTCATTCTCAAAGTTTTAGGCGCCGTGGTCAGTTTGCCGTTGGGATTTTTGCTGCCTGGTCCACAACCAATACGGTCAGGTTGTCTTTGCGGCTTTCGATTTTGAGCCCTAACTGATCTTGCAGTGCTCTCTGCCAGGCCGCGAACATATCGGTACCCAGTTCAGGGTGCATGTCCACGCTGAAGTCAAAAATGCCGGCCATCCCTGTTTTGTCCACCACCGGGATCTGGGATGTGCTTGCTCTCGCCGGTTCGCTTGGATTGTTTGACGCCGGTATCGATAACTGGACGGCCAGCAGATCAGCGAACTGGCGCAGATCGCCGTGGAAATGAAACCCCCCTTGCGCACTCGTGGTTTGTCCGCCGTTGATAGGGTGGATTTTGGCGCCCGATTTGTCGACAACGAGCTCATACACGCGCATCTCCCGCGTTTCGCTGTGTTGGGTCAGATTGAACCGCTCGGCAACGAGGCGTTGCAGCATCAGGGCTATTTGTTCCTTCGTGACGACTCCTGCTGCTTTCGCGTCGATATCGTATTCGTTCTGGTTCAGCCAATTTGGCCCCGATATCTGATTCTGCTGCAGATGGTATGCCTCCGCCAGCAGGCGCTTCAGAGTCACATTCCTGCCGCTGATCCCGGTTGGCTCGTATGTCAATTGATTGTTATAGTCCGGCCCGACTGAGCGTTGGCTCGGCTTCACCGAAGCAACGTCAAACGCTGGCGCCGTTGTCGAGGCTTGACCCAGGACCACTGAAGTCGAAAGTGCGAAGGAAATAAGGAGGGGCAGCGCTCGCATGGGCTTCAGCATATCCGGCGGCAGACGAGCGGGCAAATTTGCAACGGAAGCCGCCCAGGATCGTTCCCCTGCTCAATTTGCGGCCAGCCTGGGCGAAGATCCGCCAACGGGACGAGTCGACCACACGCAGTGAAGGATCTGCGGTTGCCTTTGAGAGTTTCAAAGTGACATTACTTCCGAGTAGCCCAGCGTAGAATGACGTGACGTGCGTGAAAGACGAAGAACGCAAAACGCGGTCAGCTTCCGCGAGCAGGTCATTCTTGTGGCTGTTACCTTCTTGGCCTGCGTGATCGTATTCCTAGTGCATGGCCGAGACAAGTGGCTGGCAGCGGTTTTCTGCACGATCCCGACGTTTGCGGGAATGCTCTCGTATTTCAGGCATAAACTAGCACCGAGTCAGCTGTGGACTTCCCTTTCCGGAGGATTCGTGCTGCACCTCGGCCTGCTGTGGCTCGTGTTCGGGGTTCTGCTCCGAAATCGAGATGACGTGAGCCTGTTGATTTGCATTCCCGGCATCTTTGTAGAAGCGTTTCTGCTCTACCACGGAATCCGATTCTTCGCGGCGAAGATCAGGGCTTGATATAGATCGCGAGAGTATCACCGCCCTATTCGGAATTAACGTGAAAAACGCCCCTCGGGGGCTGAAGCCCGGTCTCACTGGCTGGCTTCGCGGCACGACTGAAGTCGTGCCCTTTCAAAGCATACCCAAGTTGGAGATGGCCATCCGGCCAGGTATCGTGACCTCAGAACCAAGATTCAAATCAAAATTTAAAGTAGAGTCGCCGCTTCGGGCTGGGCCTCGACGGGAACAGCTTTGCGCCGAGGGCGCATCATCGCGAACCCGACCCGGAAGATTCCGTAAGCCCCCAGGACACCAAATGCCATGGAGCCAATCGCCGCGCAAACCAACATCACTAAATTGAATAAGTCAGCCATCTAATCCGCCTTCAACCGAGGACCCGGGGTATCGAACAAATAAAACAATGTACCTGCACTGCGCCCGGCATACCCGGTGCAGTCTGACCTCTCTGCGATTCTCGCAGAAAAGCCCCTTCATTGACCCTTGATTCTATTGACAAATAGAATACCTCTAGAGAGTGAACTAAGCGTAACTCCCCAAAGTAATGTCGCGGGGATCCTTCCCTCTTTTCCCAAAATGGCCATCACGCACATTTCGGTACGCGGGGCGCGCCAGCACAATCTCCGGGATATCAACGTCCGCATCCCCCGCAATACGCTGACGGTGGTCACGGGATTGTCCGGCTCGGGCAAGAGTTCCCTGGCCTTCGACACCATTTATGCCGAGGGCCAAAGGCGGTACGTGGAGACGCTGTCGGCGTACGCACGCCAGTTCCTTGACCAGATCGAGCGGCCCGACGTGGACTCCATCGAAGGCCTGAGCCCGGCCATCTCGATCGAGCAGAAGACCACCAGCCGCAGCCCGCGGTCAACCGTGGGCACGATCACCGAAATCTACGACTATCTGCGGTTGCTGTATGCGTCGGTGGGCACGCCCCACTGCCCGAACTGCGGCAGGCCCATCACGCGCCAGACGGCGGAGCAGATCGTGCAACGCATCCTGCAACTGGGAACCGGCGAGCGCGTCACGGTGATGGCGCCCATGGTCCGCGGCCGCAAGGGCGAGTTCAAAGAAATGCTCGATCAGCTCGACCAGCAGGGCTTCCGCGCCCGGGTCGACGGCGAAATGCGCGACCTCTCCGAGCCCGTGCCCCTCGACCGGCGCAAAAACCACACGATCGAAGCCATCGTCGATCGCATCCTGCTGAAGACCGAGCCGGCCCCTGCATTGACGCAGCCGGGGGCGGCAAAGGGGGGAGACCACGAAGCGCCGCCAGCTCCGGCGCCAGGCGCCAAGTCATCCGTTGAGAAGCGCCTCGAGGCCGCCGTATCCAAGGCTTTGCAGATGGCTAACGGGCTGGTGCTTGTGGGGTTGTCAGGCAAGGAAGAACAGTTGTTTTCGTCGTCCATGGCCTGCCCCGATTGCGGTCTCGACGTGCCCAAGCTCGAGCCGCGCAGCTTTTCATTCAACTCCACCTTTGGCGCCTGCCCGGAATGCCACGGCCTGGGATCGCTCTATGACCTCGATCCCGCCAAGGTTATCACCGACTGGTCGAAGCCCTTGCTGGATGGCGGTCTCGGCCCCGGCTCGGCATCGCAGTACCTCCTCAGGCTCATTCATCTGGCCGCCGAGCGCTACGATATCGACCTGAAGAAGCCGTTCGAAGAGCTCCCCGCCCGGCAGCAGCACATTCTTGTCTATGGGCCGCCCAAGAATGAAACCTCGCGCACCGGTTTCCACGGCATTCTGAGCTACCTGCGCGACACCATTGAGGAAGCCCGCAGCGACGGGTACCGCGATTACATGATGAACTTCATGTCGGCGACGCCGTGCCCGGTGTGCCGCGGCAAACGCCTGCGCCCCGAATCGCTGGCGGTCAAGATCGGCGGCCTCTCCATCGCCGACTTCACTTCCCTGCCCCTCAACCGCGCCCTCTCCGCGGCCATCAATCTCAAGTTCAATGCGCGCGAAGCACTCGTCGCCGAGCGCATTCGCCGCGAGATCGTCGAGCGGCTGGAATTCCTGTGCGAGGTGGGCCTCAGCTATCTGTCGCTGGCGCGCAATGCGGCGACGCTTTCGGGCGGCGAGGGCCAGCGCATCCGCCTCGCGACGCAAATCGGATCCCGCCTGCGCGGCGTGCTGTACGTGCTCGACGAGCCTTCCATCGGCTTGCACCAGCGCGATAACAACCGGCTCATTCACGCGCTCGAACAATTGCGCGACCTGGGCAACACCGTGCTGGTTGTCGAACACGACGAAGAAACCATTCGCCATGCCGATTACGTGGTCGATCTCGGGCCGGGCGCGGGGCGGCTGGGCGGTCACATCGTCGCCGAGGGAACGCCCGATCAGATCATGTCGTGCCCGCAGTCGCTTACGGGGCGCTACTTGTCCGGCACGGCGGGCATCCTGCATCGCGACAAGCCGCGCCTCCTCACCGGCAAATGGCTGGTCGTCAACGGCGCGCGCGAACACAACCTCCAGGACGTGAACATCCGCATTCCCCTAGGCGTCATGACCGTGGTTACAGGCGTAAGCGGCAGCGGTAAGAGCACGCTGATCAACGACATTCTTTATCGCTCCCTGGCGCAGACGATCTATGGGTCCCGTGAGGAGCCGGGCGCGCATGAATCGCTCACCGGGGCGGAGCAGTTGGATAAGGTCATCCGCATTGACCAGTCGCCAATCGGGCGCACGCCGCGATCGAATCCGGCGACCTATACCCAGGTGTTCTCGCCTATCCGCGACTTGTTTGCCATGCTGCCCGAGTCGCGCGAACGCGGCTACAAGCCGGGGCGCTTCAGCTTCAACGTGGCCGGCGGGCGCTGCGAGGCATGCCAGGGCGACGGGCAGCGCCGGATCGAAATGAACTTCATGCCCGATGTCTACGTGCAATGCGAAGTGTGCAACGGGCGCCGCTACAACCAGGAAACCCTGGCGGTGAAATTCCACGGCCACTCCATTGCCGACATTTTGGAGCTGACCATTGAAGACGCCCTCACCGTGCTGGTCGACGTGCCGCTCGTCAAGCAGAAGCTGCAGACGCTGGTCGATGTGGGGCTGGGCTACGTCCACTTGGGACAAAGTGCGACCACCCTCTCCGGCGGCGAAGCGCAGCGCATGAAACTGGCGCGCGAACTCTCGAAACGCCAGACCGGCCGCACATTGTACGTCCTCGACGAACCCACCACCGGGCTGCACTTCGACGACGTGCGCAAGCTGCTTGAGGTGCTGCACCGTCTTGTCGATCTTGGCAACACGGTGATCATCATCGAGCACAACCTCGACGTGATTCGCAATGCGGACTGGATCATCGACCTGGGCCCGGAGGGCGGTGAGGATGGCGGACGGCTGGTGGCCGAAGGACGGCCGGTCAAAGTAGCGGCGACCCCGGAGTCGTACACGGGACAGTTTCTCAAGCGCTACTACGCATCGAGCAACGGCCATCTGGAACCGATCGAAGCGGAAGAAGACGGCGCGGAGTTGGCCATCGTTTCCGGCGGCGCATGGCCTCATGGCAACGGGCCCGATCCCGGGGGGACGGCTGCACGTTCCGAATCGGCTCCCCCAAAAAGCGCACGCCGCAACGGCGCAAACGGCAAAGGCGCCCCCGCAAAAAAGTCCGCGAAACGTAGACAGCCGGTGCGCCCATGAGCAGTTTTCCCGATTCCCTTCCCGACGAGGCGGAGAGAGAGGCCGGGGGGCGGGAGGCGGATGAGGCGCTCGCAACCGGCTCCGCACCTCAAATCCCGGCGCAGGCCCCCACGGTCATTCCTCACGAGGAAGCGGTAGTCGCTCCACTATTAGCGGCTGAAGAGGGGAGCGCGCCCGAATTTGCGGCGCCGCCGGCTCTGCAGAACGACATTCCACCAGCCGAAGAGCCCCTGTTTGCGCGCTACGAATTCGTCCCTCCCCGGCCGGCGGTCCAGCGCATTCCCAATTTTGGCCATTTTCTCGTGTTCATCTTGCTGGGTGTCGGCGGATATCTCAGCTCCGGCCTGGTGATCCTCGCAGCAGTGCACCAGCACATGTTCGGGGTCACGACTTTCAAGCAGGCCGAGGAGGAAATCCATTACCGGCTGGGCAGCCAGGCAGCATGGTACGTCATCACTCTCGTTTTTTGTGTATGGATCTTTCCGCTCCTGTGGCAACGGAGTTTTTTCGATGGACTGGAGTGGCGTGCCTCTGCCGCCGTGCATCAGCGCTGGCGTCTTTTCGGCGCGGCCCTCGCCTGCTTCGGGGTCGCCATTATCGACGAGATCGTTCTCCCGGGGCCAACCAATACCCCCATCGATCAGACCTTTCGGATGCCCGGCGCGGTGTGGCTGCTGTTCGTTTTCGGAGTGACCCTTGCGCCGCTGATCGAAGAAATCGCTTATCGCGGATTCCTGCTGCCCGCGCTGTGCACCGCATACGACTGGGTTGTCGAACATCTTACCGGCTCATTGGCCCCGCGGGTGGATACGAATGGGCGGCCGCGCTGGTCCATGCCCGCGATGGTGGTCGCTTCCATCGTCAGCAGCATTCCCTTTGCGCTGATGCACGGCGACCAGACTGCCTATTCGCTGGGGCCGTTTCTGCTCCTGGTCTGTGTGAGCCTGGTGTTGTCGTGGGTACGGCTCGGCATGCGATCGCTCGCCGCCAGCGTGCTGGTGCATTCCAGCTATAACCTGCTGCTGTTCTCGCTGATGTTTCTCGGCACGGGGGGTTTCAAACACCTCGACAAAATGTGAGAAACAAAGGGAAAAGGGAAAAGGGAACAGGGAGTAGGGAACAGGGAACCGAGCTTCTGTGGTAGGTTGAATCAACGGCAAAACTACAATGAGCTTCTTTAGAACTGCTCTGCGGTGGTTCCTCCGCGGGCTATTATGCCTGCTTCTCTTTTACTGGACTATCTTCATCGGTTACACGGCCGCTGAGTGGGTCGAAGGAGGCGCCGCAAGAGTTTCCGCGTGGTACAAGCACATTTTTCAGGGATCATTGGTTGGGGAATGCACTGCTGGCGGATGTACGTTCGTGACACCCGTTTGGAGTTGGAGAGGGTTCTGGACAGTTCAATTTGTGTATCTCGCGGTTACTCTTCTCCTGATAATTCTTGAGTCCCGCTCATGGAGGAAACGGAGCTAAGAAAGGAACCGTCACTTGGGTGGTTCTTTCAAAGATCTAGTGGTATGGCAAAGAGCGGTTCAATTGAGCCTCGCCGTTTACAAACTCACTGCAGGATACCCGGACTCCGAGCGATTTGGCCTGACCAATCAACTCCGGCGCGCGTCCGTTTCGGTTGCAAGTAACATTGCCAAAGGATACGGCCGCTCCACCAAGGGGGAGTATCTCCTTTTTCTGGGCCATGCGAGGGGCTCAAATTGCGAGTTGCAAACGCAACTCGTTATTGCAGAGGGGCTTGGTTTCGGTACGGCATCCTTACGCCAGGCCACTGCAGGACTCTCAGAAGAGGTAAGTCGCATGCTGGTTGCGATCATGAACAAACTTCGAAATAGGCGATAGCTTGTTCTTTCCTTCTGATCCCTGTTCCCTCATCCCTGTTCCCTTTTTCGCTAGAATCTAAGCAATGACACCCAGCCACGCCCAGCAATTGCTCGCGCTTCTCGCCCGCACCAGCTTTCGCCTCGGCCAGTTCAAGCTTTCATCAGGCGGCACCAGTGACTACTACATCGATTGCCGCACCACCACGCTGCATGCCGAGGGCGGCCGCCTCACGGGAGAGGCAATTCTCGAACTCCTTGCGGAGCATGCCATTGATGCCGAGGCAGTCGGTGGGCTGACCATGGGCGCCGATCCCATCGTCTCCAACGTGGCCACGGCCAGCGCATGGCGCGCAGTTTCTCATCCTGGTTCGCCGTTGCTGCATGGCTTCCTGGTGCGCAAAGCCGAAAAGTCCCATGGAACCGGCCGCCGTATCGAGGGCTTCTGCCGCGAGGGCGCGCGGGTAGTGATTGTGGACGACGTGTGCACGACGGGAGCTTCGACCATCACGGCCATCGAGGCCGCGCGCGAGGCGGGCATGGTTGTCGCCGCCGTGGCATGCATCGTGGAACGAGAAGAAGCCAATGGCCGCCCGGCCGTGGAGGCCGCGGCTCAAAGTGCACCCTTCCTGCGCCTTTTTTCAGCCAATGAAGTCCGCGCGGAACACGTGCGGCAGCTTGGCACAAAGGCATCGTAGGTTCATTTTCGCGAATAGTCAGCAATGCGAGGATCCGTTGGCACGAAACAACCGACCACTGATCATTGACAACCGTTCACTGCGTAAAGAACGATGGCCCCGGTGAGCGCCGGGGCCATGTTTCTTTCAGGCGAGAGTCTATAAACGGCTAATGTAATTTATCTATCCAAGACTTATCTTCCGCCCACCGGCGTGACTGGCGGCCCGGCGGTCTCCGTCGAATTGGACAGCAGCCGAATCTCAACGCGGCGATTCTGCTTGCGCCCTTCCGCGGTGGTGTTCGGAGCCACTTCCTTGTCCTTGCCAATCCCGATCAGGTAAATCCGGCGGGCAGGCACGTTATACTTCGTGGCCAGGTACTGCACGACTGAATCCGCGCGGCGCTCGCTGAGGCCGTAGTTGTATTCGGCTGATCCAATCGAGTCGGTTCCCCCCGTGACCTCGAGGATGTAGGTCTTGGCTGAGCCCAGTTGCTGGGCAAACCCATCCAGTTGTTCCTTGGTGTTCTTGGTTAAGTCGGCTTTGGCGAAGTCGAAATTCACGGAAACATTCGCCAGGGGCCGGTAGTTATCCAGACCACTGATCACGCTGTCAAGGGAGTCGGCGCGATGGACCGCATCGTTAGCTGCCGTTTCCGCATCGCCAGCGGATTTGGTCGCGTTCTGCGCATTCTGGTTAGCGCTGTCCGCCGCGCCCTGGGCCGTCTTGATGCCGGCCTGCGCACGATCGTCCACGTCGTGAAGGCTGCGATTATTGGCAGCCGTCTTTTCATCCAGCTGGTTGGTGTGGTCGACCAGAGGCGCGGTTTGCGTCCTCACATAGTTCTTGGTGGTACAACCGGTAATACTCACCAAAGCCAAGGCCGCCGCACACATCCCAAACCCAATTTTCATCATCTTCTGATCTCCTATTACCGGTTTTCGGGAGGCCGATGTCGCTAGCCGCACCCCGGCACAGTCATGTCTGACACCTGAGTAGGATGCATCCCAAGGACCAAACGGATAGCGAAATCATAAGTGTAAGAATTAAAACTAGTTATGTTTTATTTACCCCGCTGCAAATCCGTCCGGACCATGTAAACTTTACCGAAACCCAGTAAGGTTTGCTTGAATTTTGCGGAGTGCCGCGCCGTTCCCTCGTACCCGCTAATCTAATGACTGAGCCGCAAACATCCTGAATGGATCTCTACGAAAAAATCCGCGTTTTGCCGACCCAGCCCGGCGTTTATCTCTACAAGAACGCGGAGGGGGAAGTCATTTACGTCGGCAAGGCCAAAAACCTGCGCTCGCGGGTTCGCTCCTACCTTCTGGAGGCCTCCCAGGCAAACGCGAAGACCGGCTCCCTGATGCGCGAAGCCGTGGATATCGATTACATCCTGGTGGCCAACGAGCACGAGGCGCTGGCGCTGGAAAACAACCTGATCAAGCAGCGCAAGCCGCGGTTCAACATCCTGCTCCGCGACGACAAGACGTACCCGTTTGTGAAGCTGACCCTGAACGAGCGCTTTCCCAAGGTGCTCGTGACCCGCCGGCTGCGCAAAGACGGAGGCGCCTACTACGGGCCCTACTTTCCAGGCAACCTTGCGTATCGCGTCGCGGAGCTTATCCATCGCAGCTTTCTCCTGCCCAGTTGCAAAGTCGACTTGACGCGCTCTCACCCCCGCGCCTGCCTCGAGTACTACATTCACCGCTGCCTGGGACCGTGCGTGGAAGGACTCACGACGCCTGAGACCTACAAACAAGCCGTGCGCGACGCGCAACTCTTCCTGGAAGGACGACAGGGGGAGCTGGAACGGGCCCTGACGGCGCGCATGATGGCCGCCGCGGGAGCAGAGCAGTTTGAGGCCGCGGGACGGTTGCGCGACCAGCTCACTACCGTTCATCAACTGCAGGAAAAGCAGCGCATCGCCACCGCCGAGCAGGACGATGATGCTGACGTGTTCGGGTACCACTTCGAGTCCGGCAGCCTTGCCGTGAACCTGTTCCACATGCGCGGCGGCAAGATCGTCGACCGCCGCGAATTCTTCTGGGAAGACCTGCCGGACTTGCTGGAAGACAGGGAACAGGGATCAGGGATCAGGGATCAGGAAAAACAGCCGGGTGCCCCAGGTCCGGGGTCCCCGCCGACAGGTCTTCGTCGGCGGGGTGGAGATCTCGATTCTGAGACCCGGGAAACCTCAAAAGCGGACTCGCCGTTTCGCTCCGGTCCGATATTCAGCGCGCTTCTCAAGCAGCTCTACATCGACCAGCCCTACGTGCCGCGCACCATCCTGGTGCCGGTGGACTTCGCCGACCGCGAAGGCCTGGGCGCGCTGCTGAGCGAGCACGCCGGCCGTCGCGTCGAGCTTGCCGTTCCCAGGCGCGGAGAGAAACGCTCGCTCGTCGACCTCGCCGGGCAGAATGCGAAGCAGTCCTACATGCAGCGCTTTCGCGTCCTCGAGCCGTCGCGCAAGGCCATCCAGGAAGCGCTGGCCGACGTCCTGATGCTGCCTGAGTTGCCGCGCCGCATCGAATGCTTCGATATCTCGCACATCCAGGGCGCCGAGACGGTGGCGTCGCTGGTGGTGTGGGAGGACGGCAAGATGAACAAGTCGGCTTATCGCAAGTTCAAAGTGATGACAGTGCTGGGAGTCGACGATTTCGCTTCGATGCGCGAGGTGGTCTATCGCCGCTATCGCCGCCTCAAGGAGGAGAAAAAGCCCATGCCCTCGCTGGTGCTCATCGACGGAGGCCTGGGGCAGTTGCATGCAGCGGCCGACGCGCTGGAAGAGCTGGGATTCACCACCCAGCCGCTGGCCTCGATCGCCAAGCGCGAAGAAGTGATTTACCTCTACGGCAACGAAGAGGAGCCCGTGGTGCTCGATCGCCGCTCGCCGGTGCTGCATCTCATCCAGCTCATTCGCGACGAGAGCCACCGCTTCGCCGTGGGCTATCATCGCCAGCGACGCGCCATGCGCGACCGCGATTCCGAATTGCTCAACATTCCCGGGGTTGGGGCGCTCACCCGGCAGCGCCTGCTGGCCCACTTTGGCAGCCTGCGCGATGTGCAGCAGGCCACTGCCGAATCTTTGTCTTCGGTCGTCCCGCGCAAGACCGCCGATACCATCTGGCGGCACTTTCATGAGGCCCAGCCGGCAGCTAATTCCTGAATTGCTGTCAGCTGGCCTTCGCCATCGGATGATCGATCAGCTCAAATTCACTGTCGCACGAGGGGCAATAGTGGGGTTGCCCGTCGGTGACGCTGACCACGTGCGTGCCGCAGCACGGGCATTTGCCCTGGTGTTCCTTCATCCCCATCAGGGGGCCGGCGAGAGGCGAAACCAGGCCCGCGATGATCATCGGGATCCCCAGAATTGCACCCAGGCCGGTAAGGCACAACAAGGCTCCGAAGATGATCAGAACCGGGGCCATCACCACTCCGACAAATAATCCCCCAAATGCGCCGGGCATGGAGCTCTTCTTGTGCTCTGCAGGCAGCGCCGCCGAAGCCTGGCTCTCGTGGGTAACCGCGAGTCCGCATTGCGGACAAAAGCTCCACGGCAGCGCGAGTTGCGTTCCGCATTTCGAACATTGGGCGTTCATAGGCGTACCGCTCCTTACGGGTAATGCGTGTAACAACCCCGGCGGAGGCCTGGAGAAACGCCCGGAAGCCCGGATTTTCGTTCGCGCCTCGCGTCGGCGCATGCACGGGATCGTCTGCAGTCCCGAAGTCTAGTCTGAAAAAAACAGCGTTGCCGGTGACAGGCGTCACGGTCGGGCTTTATCGTTGACAGGTCACAAAGAACTCTCATTCAAGCGGCGCCATTCTTCCCTGGTTTTACCGTTCCTCCCGAATCAAGGAGTCGCATGAGCAACATCAATGGCAAAGTCTATGCGATGAATGCCATCACCCCCATGAAGCCATGGAAGACCCTGGTGGTGAAAGGATTCTTCCTCTTGCTGAGGCTTGTGAAGCCGCTGCAGAACGATTTGATCAACCTTTCCTTCATCGAGTTCGCACGCTGGGTGGTGATCCCGCGCAGCCGATTTCCTTACGTGGGCCAGGGGCAGGTGAAGAATGAGCTGAAGTATGACTATCTGCTGTTTTTCAGCAACTTCAATGGAACGTGGAACCAATATATCGACGCATTTGCAGATGTGCTCGGCAGCAAGCTCAATCTGATCTGGCGATGGAGCGAGAAGTTTCCAGGATCGAATCCCGTTACTGGTTTCAAGGAATACATCGCCAAGGTGCAGTTTGACACCGACTATTACTACACCGCCTACCCTCAGGCTACCGCCAATGACTTGAAATCGGCGCACATCGTGCAAGCCTCGCTCGACAACCTCGTCGGGCGCGCGCGTAGCTGCAGTCCTGCCGAATTCAGCACGGCCTATCTCAACTTTGTGATTCAGGTGCAGGGCCACCTCGGTGAAACCGGCGAGGCTCCGATCGTTTTCTAGGTGACGACCCATCTATGCCGAATCAAAACGGTAGTGTTTACGGACTTACGATTCTTTCGCCTATCATCGACGATGAGAAGGCCACGCCATCGCACGACCTGCAGATCCGCAAATATCTCGCCACCTTGCCCACCGGCCCGGAAAGTCCGTTTGCGCAGGCTCCCGGAACGCATCTGGCCCGGCTGGTGGTGATGGACGATGTCATCTTCGTCGGCTACCCCGCTATCGAAGAACATCTCCACTCAAAGTATCTTGTTTTTGAAACGAACTGCGACGCTGATCTGGACGAATATCTAAGTGGACTCCTGAAGGCGGTTCCAGAACATCTCGACGCGATCTGGAGTCACTGCATCGGATATCCTGGCACGGCCAATCCCAGCGCATTCATCGAGTACATGAAAGCCTGCCAGCTTGAAACCACTCTGTTCTTTGCGGCGGTCAATGACAAGTCCGTCCCCGTGACTCTTCGCGCGCTCCAGACGCAGCGCGCCGTCACCGACTTCATTGCCAACCACCAGGGCATGGAGGCCGCGCAGCTTCAGGCGGAATTCCTGGAGTTTGTTGGCAAGCTGGAATCCGAACCGGTTCCGAAACCGGGCACCATGGGTCCGCAACGCGCACTCAAGACTGGCGGGCGAAATGAGTAAGCTCAACGAAACCGATATTCAAGGGTTTGTTCTGCGCGGTTACAACCTTCCTTTTGCGCGTTATGTTTTTCTGCGTTTCGAAGACGCGGCACGCGCACGCGCGCTGATCGGCCGTTTGCTTCAGATCATCACTACCGGGCAGCGCTGGGACCATGGGAAGCCGCAGAGAACGGTGAATATCGCATTCACGCACCGCGGACTGGCCGCGCTCCAACTCCCGTTGGCGACTCTCCTGAGCTTCCCGGTCGAATTTCAGCAGGGCATGAAGAGCCGCGCCGCCATTCTGGGCGACACCGGGCTCAACTCTCCCGAGCGTTGGGATGAGCTATGGCACGAGAACCGCGTCCATGCCTGGGTCGCCATTAACGCTCAGTCAATCGCAGCGATCGAAGCAAGCAGCGCGTCGCTTCGATCCTTGATTCAGGAGACTGCCGGCGCTGTCGAACTGGGATCGCAGGATGCCGCCGCGATTATGGATGCCGGAACGGCGACAACGCGCGAGCACTTCGGATTCACCGATGGCTTTGGCAATCCCGATTACCTGGGTGTGGAACGAACCAAGCAGCCGGGCCAGGGCAAGCTGATGCCCGATGGCACATGGGCTCCGCTGGCCACGGGAGAGCTTTTGCTTGGCTATGCCGATGAAGCGGGCGAGTTGCCGGTCGCGCCGATTCCGCACATCCTGGCCACCAATGGAACATTCATGGTCTATCGCAAGCTGCATCAAAATGTGGCGACCTTCCGGGCTTACCTCAAGGAGCAGTCCGAACGATATGGAGGCGGTGAGGAAAAGTTGGCCGCTAAATTTATCGGGCGCTGGCAGGATGGAACGCCGCTCGAGCTTTCGCCCGACAAGCCGGATCCATCGATCGTCCAGGATCCAAATGGAAATGTGAATTTCACCTACGGTTCCGACCCCGAGGGAACGCGTTGTCCCATCGGCGCTCACGTCCGCCGCGTGCATCCCCGCGACGCCTTTGGCTTCAATGGGAGACTGATCGATCGGCGGCGCATGACTCGTCGCGGACTTCCCTACGGACGTCCAGTAGCGCCGAATGAGCCGGCGTCAGACCGCGAAGAGCGCGGCGTCATTTTTATGGCTCTCAATGCCAGTCTTTCCCGCCAATTCGAATTCGTTCAACAGCAGTGGATCGAGTATGGCAATGACGCACACCAGGGAAACGACAAAGACATGCTTATGGGCAATCACGGCGGACAGGGCAAGTTCGTGGTGCAGGGCGATACAAGCGCTACTAATCCGCCATTCGTCTGCAGCAAGCTGCCCAATTTTGTCGAGTTGCGCGGCGGTGATTATTTCTTCCTGCCCAGCATCACCGCGTTGGGAATGATCGCGATGGGCCTTGTCGATCCCCGCTGATCAAGCTCTTGCCGGAGGATGCGGATGGAATTCATTCGCGACCGTGCTAACCTCTCTTAACGCATGAGCCAGACGGTCTCTCCCCAGGCGCAACAAACCCCCGCCGACCTGCCGCGCGTGCTGGGCGCGAGCCAGGCGATTGCCATCGTCGTCGGCACCATTATCGGCAGCGGCATTTTTCTTGTTCCCCGCGAGATGATGCGGGAGGTCGGCTCCTCTTCGCTGGTTTACCTGGCATGGATCGTGGGCGGCCTGCTCTCGCTCTTCGGCGCGATGACATACGCCGAACTCGGAGCGATGCTGCCCTACGCGGGCGGCGAGTATGTCTACCTGCGCGGCGCTTACGGCGACACGCCTGCTTTCCTCTACATGTGGACCTGGTTTGCCGTGGCCAAGCCGGCCTCGATCGCCGCCGTGACAAGCGGCCTGGCCAGAACCCTCGGCGTGTTCCCGGCCTTTTATTGGCTCGGCGCGTCGCTTCCCGGCCCGTTTCCCCTGCTCTGGTCGCAGGTGTTTGCTATCGCCGTCACCTGGTTCATGACTGGCCTGAATTACCTTGGCATCAAGAAGGCCGGCGATTTCCAGCTTGTTTTCACGATCCTAAAGGGCATCCTGATTCTGATCGTGGCCGGTCTTTGCTTTGCTTCGGCAACCGGCTCGTGGGCCAACTTCACCACTTCTGTTCCGCACGCCGTCGGGGGGATCAACGGCTTCATGGCCGCCCTGATCGCCACCTTGTGGGCTTACGATGGCTGGAACGATCTGACCATGGTAGCCGGCGAAGTGCGCCGCCCCGAGCGCAGCCTGCCCCTCGCTCTTATCGGCGGCCTGTTCGTTGTGGGCATACTGTTCATGGCCACCAACGCCGCCATCCAGTACATCCTGCCCGCGGCTCAGATTGCCGCGAGCGAGCGGCCGGCGGTCGCGGCGCTGTCAGTCGTCGCTGGACCGCGCGGAGCCGGATTCGTTGCGGGCGCCATGGCGCTCAGCATCTTCGTCACCCTGAACGGGACGGTCATGTCGGGGGCGCGCATCCCGTTTGCCGCGGCACGCGACCGGCTCTTCTTCCCCCAGTTTGCGCACATCCATCCCCGCTTCCAGTCCCCTTCCACCTCGCTGGTCGTTCAAGGGCTTCTGTCCACGGTGCTGCTGCTTTTTTTGAGCCAATTCCAGCAGCACTTCGAACTGGCGGTGTTCGCGGAGTGGCTCTTCTACATGCTCACGGCGACCACGGTGTTCGTCTATCGCCGGCGCCATCCCGAGTATGCGCGGCCCTACCGGGTGTGGGGGTATCCGCTGCTCCCGGCAATCTTCGTTGTCTGCGCCGCTGCCGTGCTGGTTTCCAGTTATGCCTCCAACCTGGAAGGCTCACTGCTGGGAACCGCCCTCATCCTGCTCGGCTTGCCGGTGCTCTGGTTGGTGCGGAGGAGATATGGCTCCTCGATCGCAAGTCGGTGAGAGCGCCCCACCATCACCCGGCGCTGGTTCCGGCGGCAGCGCCGTCACCGGGTTGGGGAAGAGTCGGCGGTTACACGACCGTGAATGCCCTTCGGGTCCGATTTTCAGGGTAGACTCACCAACGCGGTGCGGGTTCACCATAGATAAACTGAGACTCCCGAGCGAAATCCGGCGGTCATTTACTATCTATCATTGTGGCGGCGTGCACAGCGACTTCTGCAAGAAAGGTGACAGTATTTCCGGCATGAAGATCAGCACGAATGTACAGGGTTGGTTGTTTCTTGCAGTTTGGGCGTGGCTGTCGTTCAGAATGTGGCGGGTGGGAATCCGACCGCGTGCGACTGATCCGCAGACTACGGGCCGTCGCGCGCTCTACATCATTGGGGCGCTCATCTTCTCGGCCATGACGATTTATTTTCTCGGGGTCGGTCTGGGCTTTTATCAGGTTCCGCCCGTCCACAAAAACTGAGCAATTCGAATCTCAACGCCACGGTTCTGATGCTGCAGGTCTGAAGTTCACGCGACTTCCTGCAGCGTAAACGGCGAATGCACGATCCGCTGGCGGTTTGTGGCCCACTTTTCGCTATGCCATCTGTTCGCGTGTCCCTGGTCCCGGTCCCGTCGGGGGTCGGAATCCGGGTCGGTGAAGAGTTGGTGGTTGCAAATCAAGCGAAGTGCCGTTCAAGCCGACATCCGATCAGAATGGGGCTTTCTCAAACAACGTTATGAAATGAAGCTCTGAGACTACGATTCCAGCGAACGATGCGGCTCATCCCAACCCTCGCGCAACTGCCGCACAAATTCATCGGGGTCCACATTCTTCCAGTGCTCTTTTCCGAGTCCTTTCAACTCGAAAAGGGAATCCAGCCAGCGTTCCGGCTTTTGTGCCTCGTCTTCGCCATAGTCCGGGGATGTCAAGATCGTCATTAGCCCTCTGAATTAGTCTACGGTTTCCGCTTGCTTGCGCATCGAAAATAGTCCTGATTCATCTTTGACTTATGCCGAGTCCCGATCTGATGTACGACGAGTCGACGCCAACCAACAAAAGCACCGAATCGCCTCCCCTCGACAACCCGATCTGGAATTCGCTTCTTACCGAGCACAGGTCGTTCGCAGTCTCAAACGCGCTGGCCCGGCGCTACCCGGCCGCCATCGGCCCGCTCAGCGGAATCGCCCACCAGTCCGCAGCCAATTATGAGGCACTGCGCGAACTGGCGGGACCCGGCGGAGTGGTTGTGCTTTTCTGCCAGGAGCAGCCGGCGCCGCCGCCGGGTTGGACACTCATTCGCGGCGGCGTCCTTTCGCAGATGATCTGCGCTCAACCCGCGGATCCCGTTCCCATCACGCTCACGCGCGGTGAAGACTTCCGCAGCCTCACGGCCGCCGATGTGCCCGCCATGGTCGAGCTGGCCGAGTTGACCGAGCCGGGCCCATTTCGCGAGCGGACCATCGAGCTTGGCCCATTCTTCGGCATCTTCGAATCGGGACGCTTGCTGGCCATGGCCGGGGAGCGGACGCATCTGCCCCAGTTTGTCGAAGTGAGCGCGGTATGTACGCATCCCGATGCGCGCGGCCGCGGCTATGCGCGCATGCTGATCGCGACCCTGATGGACGAGATCCGGCAGCGCGGCAAGACGGCCTACCTGCATAGCTTCGCGGACAATTACTCGGCCATCCGCGTATACGAGGGCCTGGGATTCACGCTGCGGCGCAACCTGGAGTTGGCAGTGCTGAAGAACGACGGCTGAGGTCTCTGGCAGATGTCGGCGTTTCAACTACCATCAGAAAAGGAATGCCTTCCAAGCCCAAGCTCGGCCAGAACTTTCTCCGCGACGCGGAAGCCATTCAGCGCATTGCCAATGCCCTGGGGGATCTCAGCAGCGAAACCGTCATTGAAATCGGACCGGGGCAAGGCGCGATCACCCGGGCGCTGGCAGCGAAAGCGGCCCAGGTCCTGGCCATCGAACTGGACGCAAACCTGGCCGCACTCCTGCGAAACCAATTCGCGTCGGAGCGGGTCACTGTGGTTCAGGCGGATGTGCTGGAGTTCGATTTTACCGCGACCTGGAATACGGCCGGAAAGCGTCTGGTGGTGGCTGGAAATCTGCCCTACTACATCACTTCACCTATTCTGCTGAAACTGGCGGCCAGCCATGCCGCCCTCGATCGCGCCGTCCTGATGGTGCAGCGCGAGGTAGCCGATCGCATCGTCGCGGCACCGGGATCGCGTGATTTCGGGCTTCTTTCCGTCACAGTCCAGATGTACGGGCCGGTTCAGCGCCTGTTTACCCTGCCGCCCTCCGCCTTCTCTCCTCCGCCGGACGTGCACTCGACAGTCTTTCGCTGGCGATTTGCCCCGCGTTTTGCGGAACTCGGAGTTGAAGAGGCGGGATTCCTGCGCTTCGCGCGGCAGGTGTTCGCGCAAAAGCGAAAAACCCTGGCCAACAACCTCCGTGCCGCCGGCTTCGAACCCGCTGACATCCAGACCGCGCTGGCGGCTGCTTCAATTGGTACGCAAGCCCGCGCCGAAGAATTGTCGCTGGAGAAACTTGCGGCACTCTGGGTTTCCCTGCCGACAGAAAAGGCCGCTTCAGCTGCTGAAGCGGGCCATTCGCGCAACGAGCTTTAGCTTAGCGATGCGGGCCGCCTCCGCTGGGGTGTGCTCCACCACCACTGGGTGGAGCCGGGTGGCTGGCTGGCGGCGGAGGGGGCGGAGCCATGTGGACTGGGGGCGTCGGATGGTAGACCTGTGGCGGCGGAGCGTACGTATTGCCACTCGGCCTCGATGGGGGCGGTGCGTACGTACTGCCGCTTGGTCTGATGGGGGCGGTGAATAGACATTGCCGCTCGGCCGAGGCGCGGGTGGAGGACTATACGTGTTGCCGGGGTGTGCCGGAACGGCGATGGCCCTCGGGCCGCTCTGCATTCCCGATCTGCCGTTATAAGAAGACGCGGGCGCGTTCGGCGCATTGTGCGTCGGACCCACAGGCGCAAAGCGATTGTAGGGCTCGCGTGTCGGTTGCACCGGCTTCAACGGGTGAACGATGTTGCCGGCAATCATCACCGAGCCGCTGCGATCCCGCGGAGCCGGAGAGATATTTCCTGCCAGCGCGTGACGATTGACAACAACCATTGGCGCCGGACCAGTTCGTCCCGCCACCATCGGCCGCGGATTGTACGGATGCGGGCGAACGGGATAACGATAGCTATGCGGAGCTACGCCAATATTGACCACAAAGCCGCCACCACCTCCCCACCAGGGATTGCATCCGCCCGGTGCCCAGCCCCATCCGAAGCTGTTGTAGTAGTTCCAGGCTCCGCACTGATACGGCAGGTATCCCCAGGTATATCCGGAAACCCAGGTGTAGCCATACACAGGCGTACTGACCCAGTACCCGCTGCCATAGGGGTCGAATCCCGGCGTGGCTGCCTCATTCGGCGACCATACATAACCCTGGTCGGGAACGTTGTACCAGTTGCCGTTGGCGTCCAGGTCGCTCCAGGCAGGGTTGTTGCTGTCGGGTTCGTCATTGGTGGCCGCGGTGCGGTCGGCAGACGCCGCGGTCAGTGCCTGATCGCGATCAGAATTCCACGTATCCCAGGAATCGGGCTCGATGGATTCGGACAGGTTGTAGCTGTTGGGATCGTTGGCGTTTAGAGCGACGCTTTCGCCTCCGTGCAGGTCGAGGGCGGCAGTGGCGCCAACTTCGAGGTGGGCATTGCCCGAGAACACGGCTACTTCGCCCGGGGCCTTGTCGATGCTGATGCGGATCACGGTAAATCCGCCGGTGGTCACCACAGTGTCTCCGAAACGAACCTGCATCCGATTGGTGTCGCTGTCGCCCTGCAGTTCAAAATAGGCCAGGCCGCTGTGGAGTTGAAGTTCCGAGTCGCGGTCGCCGCCTGTACTCGCCCCCCGCAGCAGCGCCAGCGTGAGCGAACTCTGCGGGCGAAATTCTGGCCACGCTCCCGTCCTCAAACTGGATTTCCGCGCGTCCATCGTTCCCGGTATTGATGGTGGTTCCTTCAAAGAGAGGCGTATTGGCGACCGCTTGATCGGCCAGAGACTGGTTCCCTTGCGAAAGATGGACTTCTCCCTCAACATTGCTGAGCCGGACCGCGCGAGACGCCTGCGAAGCATCGGTGTCTTCTGCCTTCAGACTTGGACCAAGCGAAAGCGCGGCCAAAACCAGCGCCGCAACAACGAGGACTCCCTGCCCAGCCAAGAGCCTTGTTCATTCGTTTCATGGGGTCCACCCCCTTGCCGTGCATCGTAAAACCCCAACTACACAGATAAGACACTCCGGGTACACGAAAAGTCGCGCCTTAGGCCGCCGCCCGGCTGCTTTATTCGTCGGCACGTGCTAGCAGCGCCCTGGCCCGCTTCCGAACCCGCTCCATCACCGCCGGATCCTCCGAAAGCCGCTCCAGAATGTCGCGGATGGAGCAGATCTGCTGCGCTCTCCCGTCTCCAGCCGCTTCCTGCACGTTCTGGATCTCCTGGTCCAGGCCGAGGGGATCGTGCTGCAGCAGGGCTTCGAGCCGGGCACCCTCGATGATGGTGGTGGCCACGGCCACCAGCGAGTCCCCGAGTGACTGGATCTCGACATCGCGCGAATAATTGAATTCGCAGGAGCCCTCGCCCTCGGGACCGGTGTAGGTCAGCTTCTTGGTGCCCTGGAACGCCACCTTCAGGTGGCTTTCGCATCCGGAGTTGAACAACCTGTGACGGTGGGCCACCTGGAATGCATGTTCGGCAAATTTCGCGGTCAATTGGATGTCGCGATTGATATTCGGCGGCTGGAGGACTTTGAAATCCTGCGGTGCGGCATTGCCCCGCACGGAGTGAAAGTGACCGCTGCCGTCAGGACGAAACTCGAGCGTCCATTGCGATGGGGTGAGGCCGGGATTCGAGAAGTCGGCGCGGAACACCGCCCCCTCGTCAGCCAGTGCGGGCGATGCGAATGCCGCCGCAGCGAGTGCCAGGACAAGAGCCTTCATTGGCCCGCTCCCTGCAGCGCAAGCGTCTGTGCGGTGTGGATGTGACAGATGGCGATGGCCAGGGCGTCGGCTGCATCGGCCGGTTCGGGCACTTGGGACAGTTCCAGCAGCCGCGCCACCATGAACTGCACCTGCTCCTTGCTGGCCAGGCCGTACCCCACAACGCTCGACTTGATCCGCAGCGGCGCGTATTCGGCAATGGGAAGCCGCTGGCAGGCGGCCGCCAGCAAAGCCACCCCGCGCACCTGTCCCAGCTTGAGCGCCGACTTGGCATTGACCGAGTAAAAGACCTCTTCGATTGCCACCGCATCGGGCCGCCAGCGCTCCAGTTCGGCGGTCAGTTCCCGATAGACCTGCTCGAGGCGCTCGGGGAGAGATTTGGTCTTGGAAAGCCGGATTTCCCCCATGGCGATCGCGATCAGTCGTGGCCGGCGGTCGGTCTCGCAGGTTTCCACCACTCCATAGCCCGTAATCTCCGTGCCACAATCGATCCCGAAGACCCGCATGCCGGCCAGTTTACCGCAGTTGGGCCTGTGCCTGTAGAGGGAAGAGCAGCGAGGTTATCGATGTCGAAATCTTCTTCGCGGAAAGCCACGGAGATTGCAAACCCGTTTTCTCGGGCTTCGTGCGAATTCCGGTTGAAACTGTCCCTTCCAATAGCGCGGACTGTCAATTTTGCGAGTTGTATCTCTCGGTTGGCCGTCCTAACTTCAATTTGGACCAGTTCGATCTGCAAAGGGAGCAAACCATGATCAGGACCTTCGCCAAACAGCTTTTGTCAGTTGGGTTATCCTTCCTGCTCGTCCTTACCACCCTGCAATGGGAAGCAGGGGCCCAGCAACCGGCGCCAGCCGGATCGTCGTCAGGGGCTGCCCCACTCTCTGCGAACGATTTGCAGCAGCTGGTGGCGCCCATCGCGCTCTATCCCGACGCCCTGGTGGCCCAGGTTCTGGGCGCCGCAACGTTTCCCGACCAGGTAGCAGGCGGCGGCCGGATGGCTTCAGCAGAATCAGCAGCTCAAGGGCAATGACCTGATGAAGGCAGTGGACAAGCAGCCATGGGATCCAAGCGTGAAGGCGCTTACCCAGTTCCCGTCCGTCGTCGATAACATGACCAAAAACCTGAGTTGGACTTCGGCACTGGGAGAGGCCTATCACAACCAGGGGGCTGACGTGATGGCGGCGGTCCAGGTTCTGCGGGCCCAGGCACAAGCAGCTGGAAACCTCAAGTCGGGCTCGCAGATCACCGTTGTGCAGGAGTCGCCGCAGGTGATCGTGATTGCACCCGCCAATCCGCAAGTCATATACGTCCCTCAATACAACCCGACGGTCGTCTACGGGTATCCCTACCAGCCGCCGGGTTACACCACGGGACAGGTTGTGGCCGCGGGCGTACTGGCGTTTGGCGTCGGTATCGCGGTAGGTGCGGCGATGAGCAACAGTTGCTGCGGATGGGGCTATAGCTCCTGGAACTGCAACTGGCACAGCACAACCGTGGTGTACCACGGCAGCTCCTACTACGGTAACGCCGCCTGGCATGGCGGCTACTACGGATCCAGCGCCACCGCGTATGGTGCCTACGGCGGTGTCGCGCACGCGAGCAACGGCTACAACCCGTCAACCGGGACTTACGCCCGCGGCGCGTCGGCGAGCAACGCTTACGGAAGCGCCGCCGCCGGCCAGGCCTACAATCCGCACACCGGTGCGTCTGCTTCCACGATTCAGACCTCCAACGCCTACGGGAGCGCCGGAGCCTCGACGTACAGCAAGAACGGCACGACCACCGATACCCAGCATCAGTCGAATGCGTACGGGACCACTGCATCTGGAACAAACTCGAACGGCGGCAAGGCTGCTGCCTCGTCGGGCGTGAACGGCAACTATGGCGCCGCGCAGACGTCAAATGGCGACAAGTATGCGAGCGCCAACGGCAATATCTACAAGAACACCGGGAGCGGGTGGTCGCAAACCTCGGGAACCCCGAGCAACAAGAACTACTCGTCTCAGGCGTCATCTGCTGAGTCCAAGGGGTACGGAGGGCAGGAGAAATCCGGCTCATCGGCCTGGGGAGGCGGCGGAAGCAGCGGGTGGCAATCCAGGTCAGAAAGTGCTCGCGGTTCGTACAGCCGGAGCGGGGGCGGGGGCGGCGTACCGCCGGTGAACCGGCGACGCACTTCGCGAACAGGATTCTGTTACCCAATCGCGCCGCTCAACACTGCTGCGGCCAAACATTCTGGAGGGATAAGATGTCGCGCAAGCTCCACAAATTTGAAGTTGCAAGCCGCCTTGTACTCTTGGCGCTGGTGATGCCGCTTGCTTCGTGCCACAAAACCGAAACCGCCTCGGCCCCCAATGTGTTCGCCACACCGGAGCAAGCGGGTGACGCGGTCCTCGCCTCGGCGAAGTCGGGCAATCAAGACGAACTCATGGCCATCTTCGGCCCCGAAGCCAAGCAACTCCTCTTCTCCGGCGATCCGGTGCAGGACAAGAACGGCCTTCAGACCTTCGCGACGGGATACAGCGTGATGCACCGCTGGCGCAAAATGAAGGATGGCTCCCAAACCCTCCTAATCGGGGCTGACAATTTCCCTTTTCCCATTCCACTCAAGAAGAACGCCGGCGGACAGTGGTTCTTCGATACTGCGGCGGGAAAAGACGAGATCCTCAATCGCCGTATCGGCCGCAATGAACTGGCCATCATCGACGTTTGCAATGCGCTGGTCGACGCCGAGGGAC
Organism: uncultured Acidobacteriota bacterium; assembly: GCA_963798315.1. Taxonomy (GTDB): domain Bacteria; phylum Acidobacteriota; class Terriglobia; order Terriglobales; family Acidobacteriaceae; genus Telmatobacter. Next base: position 194,612 of record CAWCTA010000014.1, read on the forward strand.
AGTACCATTCGCAGCCGCACGATGGGGCAGCCAAGGGGCAATTCGCGCTTAAATTCATCAGCGACCCCGGCAAGCAGAACGGCCTTTACTGGAAGTCGGACAACGGCCAGCCCGAGAGCCCTCTCGGACCCCAGGTAACCCAGGCTGTCGCCGAGGGATACAGCAAGAATGCCAACGGGCCCACCCCGTTTCACGGCTACTTCTTCAAAATACTGACAGGGCAAAGTGCAAAGGCGCCCGGAGGCGCGAAGGACTACGTTGTGGACGGAAAGATGGTCCGTGGATTCGCCTTTGTTGCTTATCCGGCAACCTACGGCGATTCAGGGATCATGAGCTTCATCGTTAACCAGGATGGGTTGCTCCTGCAGAAGGACCTCGGAGCAAACACCGCCCAGGTCGCCTCCGCGATGACCACCTACGATCCCGATACCGGGTGGAATCCGATTCCCGAGCCCCCCGGTCCGCAGTGAGCAATCCCGCAAACGAAATCTCAGCCCGAGGGAGAGCCTCGGGCGGGAGAGTTAGTGCTTCTCCATCTGCGATTGGACCTGTTTGTAGCCCGCAGGCACATCAAAGTGTGCGGAGTCGACAGGATCAGATGAGAACTTGGAGGTCGTGGTCTGGGATTCCATCAGGATGGCCGCGGTGGGGGGCGGAGTGGTCGAATTCTGATTGGAATTCTGATTGGCAGGGGGCGGATCGTTCTTGCTGCTCTTGTGGCTGAAACCTCCCAGGCCGAAGTGGCTGGTCAAGGCGGAGGCGGCACTCTGTTTGGCCATATCGCCGGCGCTGGGCATGGCGGGAGTGGCATCGGGAGGCAACGGCGCTTCAGAAGCAGCGGGCAGTGGCTGCCCATTGGCGGTCGTACCCATGCGCATGATCTGCATCACCGGCACTCCCTCAAGCTTTTGCATTTCTTTGCCCATGTCCTCCAGGGCCTGTCCGGCGCCCGGATTCTGAAGCAGCATCTTGCCCATGTCCATGCCCACACCGGCCATCTCCGGCCCCATCTTCTCCGCCATGCGCTTGTAGAAATCGCGTACCTGGTCGTAGCCCGGGATCGCCGGCACCATCCACATGTCATTGGTGATCGCCATGGATCCGGTCTGCTGCGTCTTCTGGTCGGTCGCGTTCATGGTCATGGTCAGAATGGCTTCTTTTGAATCCAGGCCGCTGATCTGTTTCTCGGCTCCCGTCTTGCGCACCTTCACATCGAAGCTCATCTTGACGTCGTTGGAATCGGGACTGGGCGCGGGAGCATTATTGCCATGTTCGGCCTGCCTCTTCTGCATCTCCTGCCGGGCCTGCTGTATTTGTTGCCGCATCTGCTCGAACGTCATCACCGTGTAGGTGTGCTTCAACGCATCGACGTGAGTGATGGTCTCTTTATCGAGATCGATGATCTCGATATTGTCGGTTGAGACCTTGGCCATGCGGTTGTCCTTGATGTAGACAGTGGAGACAACCGGTTCGCCGGCTTTCCGGGCCTGCGAGCTGAAGGCGCCCGCCATTTTCATCATGCTCATCACCGAGCCGCCGGTGATCTGGATGGTTTCCTGGTAGGTATAGTCGGCAAATACGAATGATGGTGTTGCGAGGGTTAGGGTCAGAACAGCGAACTTGCAGGAACTGGACGCACGCATGAATTTCCTCCGGAGGGTGCACTGGAAGCTGTATGGCTTCGGATGGCAAGCTTTCGGTTGGATCTGTGTTGTCGCGGATGAGCCATGGATGTCATTTGTTATCGAACATCCGAAAGACGAGTCTGAGCCCGGGCCCCTCGGTGTAGTGCGATCCGGTGGCGGATCGTTACACGCAACCATAGTAACGCTATCCCCAGAACAGGGATACGGTACCGAAAGGCGGCTACGGCAGCACCGACGCGAGGGGTACCTGTGTCGAGAGCCGAGAAAATTGGCAGAACGGCCGGATAAGTGGTCTTTCGATAGATCGAGCGTCTTTAAACGCCGAAAAGAGTGATTTGCGCTGAATGGATCGTCCGAAAGCGTCAAGAACTTGCGCATTTTGGCGCGCTCAAGCGCGCCAAAATGTTGCCGGGCGTCTATTGGCACACAAAGCTGGTGTAAACGTGGGCATTGGCAAAGTCCGGCGGGTTGCTGACGAAATCGGCCGTCAGGATCAAAAAGTCCGACGTCGTGAAAGGGACGGAGCCGGTCGACGTGCACGAAACCGGAATGCCATTGGCGGCCGTCACGATGCACTGCAGGGAAGTTGGAAATACCCCTGCGACCGAAAGATCGGTGGTCGTGGTAATGCCAATGGTCGCCTGCGAAGTGTTCGCGGCGCCGATCACCGTAACCCGTAGATTCATCGCCGTACAGTCCTGCGCAACCGGGATGCCGGCAGCTTCGCTGGCCTGAGGGCTGAAGTAATCCTCCGCGGTGCTCAGGCCGCTCGGAGAACCGAGCATGATCGAGTAGGCCGAAGACGGCAGCGTCATATTGGCCGCCCAAACCTGCCCACCCGCCGCGCCGGCCGGTCCTTGCTGCCCCGCTGCGCCCTGGGTTCCTGCAGGGCCCACTGGTCCTGCTGGACCTTGCGAGCCAGCGGCGCCGGCCGGTCCCTGTGCGCCGGGAGGACCATTCAACTCCACCAGCAACTCCGGCTCATGACTGTTGAGGGTCGATTCCTTGGAGTCAAATGAAAACACCCCGGCATTTCCGGCGACCGCCAGGGCGACTCCATCATTGGCGATGGTATTTGCAAGCCATTTCTGAACGAGTTCTGTAACGTCGAGCAACAAGAATTGGCCGTTGCTGGCCGGGGTGATTGAGACAGGATTGCCGCCGGTCGCCGAAGGCCCGATGACCGGCGCATTGCCGGCCGTCAGCTGCGACTCCGTCCACGGCGAATCGATTTCATATGCATCGAGTGTGCCGGTTTGACCTACGGAATCCACGTAAAGGCGCAACACTGCCTTGCTCACGCTGGCATTCGCCGGAAAAGCCGACAGGTTGAACTGCAGGTAAGACGTCGCGCCTTTTTCAACCAGGAGAATAGGATACGCGCCGAAATTTTTGCTGGGCTGAGCGGAGTAGCTGAAGGTGTCGTACGTCGGTGGTGCCTGGGCAAGAACAGCCACAGGGGCGAAGAGCGAAGCTGACCAGAGCATCGCGGATTGCACAGTCTTTCTCATACTTGAATCCCTTTCATTGCAGGTTTTCGGATGGGCTCAGGCGGCTTTCAGGAAATCCAATGGCGGAGTGAAGAGTGGTGATCTCTATTCTTGATTGCGCCTTCATTCCTAATAGCGACAAAGAGACGCGGGTTTCATCACCGATACGGAAACGTGAAAGTGACAGATGAATGGGATGAAAGAGAGGACCGGCGGCATTCCCGGCGAGGCTTCGCGAATTGACGAATGGCCTCAAGCCAAAGAGGGCGGTTGCTATGAGTAGACGCGGATGCTACGAGTAGAAAAGAGAAGAAGAAGAAAGTGCGGGTGTGCTGTTTGCGCAGAGTTGCCAGCGGCACGAGAAGGTTTCAGGTAAAAAAAAAGGAGGGTCATCGTGGTGGCGATGAGCCCTCCCTGAAAAGGAAGGTACAGCCCTGTGAAAAATAACGAACTTGGTAAAGCCGGTTTTAACGGCCCTGGGAAAGGCGCGTGGGATCGTAGCCGCGTTCCGACGTTGCCCGCTCCAGCGAAGACGTGGTCCGGGGACCGTACTGAATCGATTTCAGGGTGTGGCCATTGCCGGACTGATCAAACTTGAGGGCGACATGCGTGTCGCTGGGAGCCGGATCGCCGGGAACCAGCACCGCGGAAAACGACTTTGCCGCGTCCATGGACTTGAGGGTCACGATGTTGTGAATGGCATCTTCAGAGACCGAGTAGACGCCGGCTGGCATGCTCTGGCCGGCAACGGTGAAGTTGAAGGGAACCTTGAGGGTTGTTTCCGCCTGTGCAGTGTGGGTGGCAAGGGAGCCCGCGGTGATAACGATCGCCGCCAGAATGGACTTGGAAACCAGGAATCGCATGTAAGTGACCTCCGCGCTACAGAGGACACACTAGCGATCAACAAAAATTAAGGTGTGAACTTTCCATCCAGAAATCGTCAAGCTTTTCCGGTCACTCCGTGCTGCGCGCTTGACGCCTGCATGGATTCGCGCGCGGCCACCAGGTCCAAGCGGATTTCCCGCGCCACCCCGGCTTCGGCGTCGCTCATGTTCTCCGCCGCGCGCAAGGCGTGCTCGAGCAGTGCCGCGGCTTCGCCATGCGCGCGCCGCTGCCGCGCCTGCCAAGCCGCCGAGCGAAGAACGCTTGCGGCTCGCGACCAATTCCCCGCTGCTTCATAGTGCATGGCCATTTCCTGGGCCACGTTGGCTTCCCGCCCGGCGAAAAGCTCGCCCAGCCGCTCCGCGATGCGCGTATGCCTCCGCGCCCGCCGCGATACGGACTGGCGCTGGTACAGAACTTCACGGTAGAGGCCGTGTGCGAACACGTAGAATGCCGAGCGCGTGCCGTCGGGCAGTTCGTCCTGGCCGGCGCGGCGAACAAAATGCAGCCGGTGCGCCAGTTCGTCGCAGGCTTCTTCGGTCTCGGGGGTGTCTTCCTCCAGAGCCGCCGCCACCGCCCAGGCCGGAAACGCCACGTTGATCAGGCTTCCCGCCTCGAGCAGGCGCTGGTCGTCCGGACTCAAACGCTCAATCTCCAGCTCGATCATCCGCGTCAGTTCGTCGGGCAGATCCGGATCCATGTCGAGGAATGGTGTGCGCTGCTTCCAGGTCCCCGCTTGATCCGTTCCCTCGCGCACCAGGTAGCGTTGCGTGATGAGATGCTCGAGCATGGTGATGACAAAGAGGGGATTGCCTTCCGAGCGTTTATACATGAACTCGTCAAGCCCCGGGGGAAGGTCATCCTGCTTGAGTTCCCGCATCAAGAGTTGGCACACCGCTTGCCGGTCCAGGGGCTGAAGTTCGAGTTCAACGCCCAGGCGGCGCATCACCAGGTCCTGCTTGAGGCGTTTCAACGGCTGATCGGCCGAGCCCTCCTGGGCCCGGCAGGTCGCGACGACCATGAGCCGGGACGGCGTCCGCCGGCGGGCCAACGCCGAAATCAACCCCAGCGTTGACTCGTCGGCCCAGTGCACATCTTCGAACACCAGGAGCAGCGGTTTCTCGATGGCAAGCTCTTCCAGCGCGGCGCACAGTTCGCCGGGTAGCCGCTCGGTCCCCACATGAGGAGCCAATTCGGAGCCGTTTTCCGCATCACGCCCCAGGGCGGGAAGCCACAACGGCGCCATCCGCGCCAGGATGCGGCACGCTCGTTCGCCGTCGGGCGAGGCGCAGAGGTGGCTCAGCGCCTCCATGACGGGGTAATACTCTTCCTTCCTTCCGATGGCTTCGAGGCACTGACCCCGAGCGATGGTGGCCGTCGCCAAGGCCTCGGCCTCGCGCAGAAAGGCATCGAGAAGCGCGGTCTTGCCGATGCCGGTTCCTCCGGCGATGAAGACGACCTGCCGCTGCCCGCCGGCCGCCAGGTCGAACAGGGCGCGCAAACGGCGCATCTCCGCTTCGCGGTCGACGATGGCCGGCGACGCCGGAGCTGAGATTGGGTTCGGGATCGAGGTTCGGTGCGACGCGGCGCCTCGGGCCTCTGCCCCTTCGACAACCGCGGCCACGAAACAATAGCCGCGCTTGGGAAGGGTCTGGATGAAACGCGGAGCTCCGGCGTCGTCGCCCAGCACTTTGCGCAGTTCGAGCATGTAGGTTCGCAGTACCTGGGGTTGAACGTAGGTCTCAGGCCAGAGAGCGTCGAGCAGTTCGTCGTGGGTAATCAGTCGGCCCGGATTCTCGACCAGGTAGCGCAGAATGGCAAAGGGCTTGGGAGGCAGAGCGATCTGGACGCCACTGTGCCAGAGGCACTCGTTGGACGTGTCCAGTCGGAAGGAATCAAACTGCTTCATCTCAGCGGACCCTCGAAAATGGGGTTCTTCGATTACTGTTGCAAGCGGCGTTCCAGAGTCAGAGGGGACGCCCGCCAGTAATATGTGCAGCTGTTAATTGCAGATAATGAGAACCGCGTGCATCCGGCTTCGGCACGCTGCTGTTCATTATTGGACGCGGGTGTCCGCATGAGGCCGCAGAAAATGCGTCGCTCTGCACCCGGAATGTGACGAACGGCGATCGGGTCAACGATCGCTGGTTATGAAACAACAACGGCCCGGGAATCTTCCCAGGCCGCTGCCGGTGAACTGTTGGGATTGGACTAAGGCCATCGCGCTGCCGCGAGAGCCAGGGCCCGGCGGTTGAACCGCTGGGCGACATGCATGGTCTGGGGCGCGATGCCCTAGGCCTCAGTCACCTCACGTAAGAAACAACTGAAACATTCAATCTGCATTCGCTGGATCAACCTCCTTTCCCGTGTACAGCCAAAATACCGCCGGGGAGGGAGGCGAGTCAAGAGCTACGCCAGCGCTGCGTTCATGTTGTCGATGGCTTCATCCACTTCCTGGGGACTCTTGAAGCCAACCGTGGCGCAATCGATGCCCGCATTGCGGAAAGCGAACTTCATGGCCGCCAGGCGGTCTTCATGGCGCGTAAATGTTCCATTGCCCACCAGCTTCATGCTGATCACGCCCATGCCCTGCTGTTTCGCCTGCTTCACATGCTGCACCACTTCCGCCACATCGCCGAGGTTGCCGTCGTCGGCGACCGCGCTATCCATGACCGTGCCGTTGTGGTTCATGCGGATCATTGCAACTTCGAGCCACTTGTTGCCCGGAACCTGGCGCAGGGCGGGCAGCCCGTGTACCGAAGCTCCGCGCTTGAGGATGACCTTCTTCTCCTGCGCCTCGTCGATGCCATCCTGCCAGCGCTGCGTCTCCGAAACCCAGTCCGCGGTGTGCTGCCAGTGGAGAAGCATGATATCGAAATATTCGGTCTGCGATTTCTTTCGCATCTCGTCGAATCGCATCTGCGGATCGACGCCCTTGTCCGTCGTCACCTTGGTCATCAGCCGGTAGCTGTCGCGGGGAAGGCCCTTCAAAGCCTCACCCAGCATGGCCGGAGTCATATAGGCCTCGGCGGTCTCAAAGAAACGGATGCCCCGGTCATAGGCATAACGGACCAGCTTGGTGAATTCAGCCTGGCCCAACGCGTACTGCACATGGCCGTTATTGCTTCCGGTGCCAAATGCAAGACGCGTCACTTGCAGGCCGGAGTTTCCCAGCGTCACCTTGTCCGTCGCCGTAGCGCGCGCCGGCAGGGTTCCCACGCTGGCCAGGGTTCCCGCGGCGATGCCGGTCTTGATGAAGTCTCGTCTCGAGTAACCGCTCATTTGAACCTCCGGGGATTGGCCTGAGTAAAGCCATTTGCCGGAATGGTACCACGGTCTCGCATGGCCGCGTCGGAGGTTGGGATGGGGTCGAAACTTTCCTGTTGACACGCGGCCATTGGTTCGTGGTAGCTTACCGTAAGTGGACGCTTACCTACAAGCCGGACTGGATGCCCTCGGCGATGCCACCCGCATGGCCATCTTTCAAAAGCTGTCGGGCGGACCCATCGCCGTCAATGAGCTCGCCCGCATGCTGCCCGTGAGCCGGCCCGCGGTTTCCCAGCATCTGCGCGTGTTGAAAGATGCCGGCCTGGTGCTCGACACCAGGGCCGGAACCCGCAGGCTCTACCAGCTGGACCCCGAAGGCGTCGCCCGTCTGCGTGCTCACTTCGACCAGATGTGGACCCGGGCTTTGGGCGCATTTCAAGCGGCCGCAGAAGAAACCCCGACTGGAGAAAAGCATGGCAAACACAATCGCAGAAGCCGTCGTTCGTAAGAGCGTGCGCGTCCAGGCCCCCGTGGAGCGCGCCTTCACCGTTTTTGTGGAACAGATGGAAACGTGGTGGCCGGCTACGCATCACATCGGCAAAACTCCCTTCGAGGCGATCTTCGTGGAGCCGCGCGTGGGAGGCCGCTGGTACGAAAGAAACGCCGAGGGCAGCCTGTGCGATTGGGGCACGGTGCTGGCATGGGACCCACCCCACCGCGTGGCGTTCTCCTGGCACGTCGGGCCAGGACACGACAGTCCGGACTGGACGTTTAATGGCGACCTGGCAAAGGCCAGCCAGGTCGAGATTCGCTTCTCGCCCGACGGCCCGTCCGCTACTTTGGTTGAGCTCGAACACAGCAAGCTGGAGCGCCACGGCGAGGGATTCGAGCAGTTGCGCGCCCTGTTCGATGGTCCCGGTGCGTGGAGCGGCATCCTGGCGGAGTTTGCCAAGAAGATCGAGAGCCAATCGACAAGCGCCTGAGCAAAGTGGTTGAAGCTCGAACGACCTGAACCTCCATGCCCCATCCTTGCGACTTGTTCTTGTGGCAAGGGTGGGAGCCGCAAAACCTTCACCGACCCAGCGCCCGGAGAATCCGATGAAACCAGTACTGTTTCTGCGCATTGCATCCGTATTGACGCTTATCCATTCGGCGCTGCACACAATCGGCGGTGTGTTTGGCAAACCCTCGCCGGGCGTGGCCGCGGCCACTCTTGCCATCATGAAGGCAAACGCGTTTGACGTGATGGGCGTAAACCGCACCTACTCGGACTTCCTCAGAGGGATGGGACTCGCCGTAACCGTCTTCCTGACCGTCGAAGCTATCGTCTTCTGGCAACTGGGCACGCTCGCCAAGACAGATGCGTTGCGGCTGCGGCCAATTCTGGCTTCGTTTCTGGTCGCCTATCTTGCCGTGGCGGTGAACGCCTACACCTATATCTTCCTGGGCCCCGTGATCGCGGAGATCCTGATCGCGGCGTGCCTGGGAATGGCAATAGTTACTGCCAAAGCTGCAGAACCTGCGACGGCGGGTCAACTGGCGGCCGGCCGCATTTGAGCCATCGAGCCGGCTTGCCTGAAACCGCGCGCGAGCCGAAAGAGCTCACTCGTCGTAACAGGGGCGATGTATACTGGGCCCCCGCCGCAGCACAGCTCGCGGGCCCCGTATACAGACCGATCGTTCCCGGAGGTGAAAGACACGTGAGCGCCCAATCTCGTTCAACCCGCAACAATCTCTCCACCAGGAGGAGCTTCCTTAGCGCCACCGCTGCCGCCGTGGCCGGCGGCGCTTGCGGATCGTTCGTGATAGTAAAAGCTACTGCAGCGGACGCGCCGGGGCTCGACATTCTCGGGCCCCGGCCTGGGTATTCGCCACAGGTGGGCACCTTCGTATCGCAACTCACCTGGATGCGGGACGCTAACGGCGTGTTGAACGCCACGAAGGGGTTGACGCAGGCCGATCTTGACGTTTTATTCGACCCAAATGCGAACACCATCGGCGCTCTGATGCTCCACTTGGCGGCCACCGAGACCTACTACCAGATGAACACCTTCGACGGGATGAAATGGGACAGCTGGTCTGAAGAAGTGAAGAAGAAGTGGGACCCGGCGATGGACCTTGGCGATTCAGGTCGTAAGACAATCAAGGGCCACGATCGCGAATACTACGTCGGCATTCTTCACGAAGTGCGCGAGAAATCTCTGGCGGAATTCCGAAAAAAGGATGATGCGTGGTTGATGGCCGTTGACAAAGACTGGCCCTGGGGACCGACCAACAACCTCTGCAAGTGGTTCCACGTCTGCGAGCACGAAGCCCATCACACCGGCCAGATCGCAATGCTGCGGAAGAGGCTGCCGGGTGCGAAACCGACCGCAGGCTAGAGGGTAGTGGCGGGCGCGTGGAGAGGCGGTCGAGCCGCATTTACCGATCGCTGTCCCCTGATCCCTGTTCCCTGTTTTTTCTCACCAGCTATGCAGCCACTCTTCGTCGCGTCCAATCCGCACGGGAGTGTCAAAGAGTTCGCTCAACTTCGGCGCGGTGAGCAGTTCTTCGCGGGGTCCGTCGCCCACGATACGGCCGTCGCGCATCAAGATGATGCGCTCGATCTCGGGCAGGATATCGCCCAGGTGATGCGTCACCAGGACCAGGCCCGTGCCCTCGGCGGCCAGGCGGCGTAGGCTTTCCCGCAGTTCGCGCTGGGCGGCAAGATCGAGCGCGTTGGATGGCTCATCGAGCAGAAGTTGACGCGGCCGGTGCACCAGCGCCCTCGCGATCAGGATGCGGCGTTTTTCTCCGGCCGACATTTCCCCGACAAGTTGCCGCGCAAGATGCAACGCTTCCATGCGCTCCAGCGCCTCCACGGCACGCTCGCGCATTTCCTCGGTGACGTGCAGATTGGGCCACAGCGTGGACGCGGAGAAAAATCCCGCGATGACGGCGTCGAGGCCGGTGGTGACAGCCGTGCGCTCCCCAGGCAACTCGGTGCCTGTGAGCCCTGAGGCGACGATGCCGAAGTGCTTGCGCAATTGCGTCAGGTCCCATCGTTCGCGGCCAAAGATACGCACCCGCATTCCCGGCTGCACCATGGGATAGATCTGGCAGGTCATGGTAAAGATCAGGGTGGATTTTCCGCAGCCGTTGGGGCCGAGGATGGCCACGTGTTCGCCGGCGCGGATGCTGAGATGGATGTCGTGCAACACGATGCGATCGCCGCGCGCCACGTTCACGTTTTCCAGTTCCAGAAAATGTCGCTCGTCGACAGTTGCGGGTGCGTTCGTTCGCGGCTCCGTCATCCTTCCCCCACCTGCTAGATTAAAGGGTTAGAACCAATCCACCCCGGAACCCATGAGCGACATTTCTCAATTTCTCATCCCGAAAGGCTTCCGTTTTGGCGCAACCAAGGCGGGACTCAAAGCGAGCGGCCGCACCGACTTCGCCTTGATCGTGGCCGACGCGCCGGCCAGCGCTGCCGCCGCCTTTACCGCCAACCGCGTGAAGGCCGCCCCGGTGCTGGTCGACCAGGAGAACCTGCGTGCCTCTGGCGGCAAAGTGCGCGTGGTGGCAATCAATGCCGGGAACGCCAACTGCGCCGCGGGAAAGGCGGGGCTCGATGCCGCCCGCGCCACCTGCGAAGCAGCCGGCCGGGTATTTGGCTGCAGTCCGTTGGAAGTGTTTCCCTCGTCGACGGGAATCATCGGTGTTCCTTTGCCGGCTGAAAAATTAATTGCCGCGCTGCCCGCTTTGTCGGCGGCAATCGGCTCCGAGTCTGACCACTTCCAGGAACTGGCCGAAGCAATCATGACCACCGATACCGTGGAGAAGACCGCGTTTGCGCGACTCGAGGTGGAGGGCCGCGAGATTCGAATCGCCGCAACCTGCAAGGGTTCGGGCATGATTCACCCGCAACTGGTGCCGCACGCCACCATGCTGGTGTACGTGATGACCGACGCCGACGCGACCCCCGCGGTGCTGGACGGCTATCTGCGCAAGGCCATCGAGGTGAGTTTCAATCGCATCTCGGTCGACGGCGATACGTCGACCAACGACACTGTGCTGGTGATGGCATCGGGCGCAAGCGGGGTCACCATCGAAGCCGGCGACTCGGGCTTTTCAGCTGCACTGACCGAGGTATGCACCTCTCTGGCGCGACAGATCGTCGCCGACGGCGAAGGCATTACGCATGTCGTGGAACTTCGCATCGATGGAGCCGCGACCGATGCCGACGCGCTGCGAGTGGCCAAGGCAATTGCTCACTCGCCGCTGGTAAAAACGGCATGGGCTGGATGCGATCCCAATTGGGGAAGGCTGGTGGCGGCTACTGGATACTCGGGAGCGGAAATCGATCCCGAGCGCATCGACATCTGGTTTGGCGAGCAGCGCATTTGCCGCGACGGCGGCCGGGCCGCGGAATTCGATGAGGCGGCTGCGCACGCCTATCTGCGCCAGACGGAGTTTTCCATCTCCATCGATCTGAATCAGGGCGCGGGGTCCTGCGTCTTCTGGACCACCGACCTGACCGCGGAATACGTGCACATCAACGCCGACTACTCGACCTAGATCGAAGGCATGCATTCACTCTCATTGCTTTTTGGTCGAAGCCGTCTGCGGATAGGCGTGCTCGACGGCGGCTCTTAGCTGCGCAATCAATGGCACGCCCGGAGCATCGAGTCCGCCGTCCTGTTCGCGAGACCAGACCATTCCTGTCAGCTTGCCGTCGTTCTGAATGTAGATGCGCAGAATATCCACATCAGGGCCCACTTCCCCGCCTGCGCCTACCTCCGCGCTGCGGCCACCCTGGAGGCTCGGGCCGCCGCCCGAATCCGGATTCGGAGGTTGCCCCGGCTGCGTCCGCGTTCCACCGGAGATCCCACCGTGAAGCTGCGCGCCGGCCAATCGTCCCTTGCGCACCACAATCACCAGGTCAGCCTCGTTGCGATCGAGCGCAATGGCGTACCGGTTCCACACGCGGACGCTGTCCTGCACGTCGCTGATGGCCTGGCGGTCTTCAGGGTACAAACTCGGCTGGAGAAGATCTCCATCGACCGCCTCAACATACACGTATCGGGCATTCTGGAAAACAGCCGACACATCCGGCTTCTTTGGTTTGCTTTGCGCCAAGGTAACAATGAGAAAGCAGACCACAAGTGGACTAGCCAGTTTATAAGCCTTCATGCCAGCACCTCGTAGGCACTCGGAACGGAACCTTCCGGGCCCAAATCCAGGCCCGATCGTAGTTTCGTGACAGGACCGTGTCAATTTCCGTCACGGCTTAGACGTCTGACGAGGCGGGGCCGTTTACAATCGCAGCAACTGCAGCGTCGCAAAGTCGTATCGGAGGAAGATGGGCAGCAACAGCCAAGGGAAGAACAAGGACCGGAAGACAGCCCTCGCAAAGGCCAAAGACAGCCTCCTGGAGGGGTTTTCGCTGATATCCGATGAGAAGCTGATTGCGCTCTACGCGAATCTGCTCAAGTGCCGCATGGTCGAGCAGCGCCTGGGGAATGGCGGCACGCGCCGAAACTACTCATCATCCCGATGCCATGAGGCGGGAACGGTGGGAGTCGCAATCGATTTGAGTTCTGATGATGCGATGTGTTCCCCGGATCATGGGATCGTAACCGGCTTCCAAAAGGACCCGCCCATCGAGGCGATTCTGCTGTTGTCCGGCGCGGACGGATTGACGGGGCGATTTCGTTCCGGATCGCAGTCCCATTCTTTGAACGGCAACGGCGTCGCTCCCGCTATTGCAAGTCGGACTCATACCCAGGCAGCCATCGGGGCCGCCCTGGCCAACAAGACTACGAAGAATGGCAGGATCGCAGTGGTCTTTGGCCATAACGCCGCCTCAGAATTGTGGAATGAAGCTCTCCACATCGCGAGCCTCCACGCGCTGCCCATGATTTTTGTCAACCATGAGCAGCGCGAGCGAAGCCCGGCGGCTCGGACGCCCAGGAACCCGAAAACGAATCAGCGCGCCAACCCCGGAACACCCTGGTTCCCGGACATTGTTGTCGACAGCAACGACGTCGTGGCCGTCTATCGCGTTGCCAACGAGGCAATATCAAGAGCACGGCTAGGCCGCGGACCCACTTTGATCGAGTGCCAGCCGTTTCGTCTTAAGGGAATGACGACGGGCGACGGGAACAAGAGCGGCAATGGCCGACACACGCTTGACCCTATTTCCAACATGGAAGCCTATCTGCGCCGAAAAGGTCTATTTCAACGCCATCTGCGAAACGATATTTTGGCCGGGTTTACCAATGAGTTGGATGCGACGCTCTCAAACGGAGCCATTTCGCGTCTAAAGCGTTGAAGTACGCAGCCGTCCAGCCCCTCAGGTGCTGCTGGTGCCGTTCGCCGGACCAACTCGGCGGCACTCATTTTGCCTCGACACCGGATGGTAAAGTGAGGATATGTGGTTAAGCCCTAGGAAGGCTGGCATTTCTATACTCGAACGAATCGTCTTAGTCGCTGGATTTCTATTGGTAGGTGCCGCCAACCTCGCGGCTGAGCAACCGGAATCCGCGCAACCTTTCACATTTGAACCCGCTGGGGCCGGCGCTGGCGCTCAGGGATCGATGGGCGGTCCTCCGGCGCCTGCCTGCGAGCCCTCCATGATGGGTTCGCCATTTGTGCCAGTCGATAGCTGGGTTTATCCCGCGATGATGCGCCTTTATGGAATGGGCTATGTGGATCACGTGTTCCTGGGCCTGCGGCCGTGGACCCGGCAAAGCATCAACCATATGCTGGAGGACACTGCGGCCCGCATCCAGGATGCCGACTCCAGTCCCCTCAATGATCAGGCCGAGCAGTTGTATGAAGCGCTGACCCATGAGTTGCGCAACGAGATGGCCGGCCCGTGCCTGGCGTTAAGGGGAAACACGCGCATTGAGTCGGTTTATTCGCTTTCGCGAGTCATGACGGGCACGCCGCTGCGCGACAGTTTTCACATGGGTTCGACCCTCGTCAACGATTATGGACGGCCGTACGCAAACGGGTTCAATAGCTACACCGGAGCCAGCGCATACGCCATCGCCGGCCGCTTTACCCTGTACGCGCGCGGCGAGTTTCAATACGCGCCCTCCTCCATCGGCTACTCGCCCGCAGTGGCACAGTCCTTGTCCACGAACGATCAAGTCCCGTATATCAACCCGGCAACGGGCCTTCCCTACAACCAGGCGACCTTTCCGGCGGGAAACATCTCTTCCACCGCTACCATGCGCTGGATGGAGCTCTATGCCTCGTATCTTGTCCTCAACCACGAAATATCCTTTGGCAAACAGGACAACTGGATGGGCCCTGGCCTGGGCGCCGGATTCGCCTATTCCAATAACGCTGAGAATATCTACTCGTTCAATATCAACCGGGTTGAGCCTTTGCGGATTCCCTGGCTGTCCTATATCACCGGTCCCTTCCGCTACGAATTCCTGGTCGGATCGCTGAAGGGTCATGTAGCGCCCAACGCGCCGTGGGTCCATGTCGAGAAAGTGAGTTTCAAACCGACCGAAAACCTCGAATTCGGCTTCGAGCGCACCGTCATCTGGGGCGGACAAGATCACGTGCCGATCACGATCCACTCCTTCCTGAAGAGCTTTTTTAGTCTCACGGGGGTCACCGAAGCAGAAAAGTTTAGCCGTGATGATCCCGGCGCGCGCTTCGGCGCATTCGATTTCTCCTACCGGCTTCCGGGGGTTCGCAACTGGTTCACACTGTATGCCGATGGCGAAGTCCACGACGACGTTTCACCAATCGATGCACCCCGCCGCGCCTCGTGGCGGCCAGGGCTGTATCTTTCCCATGTACCGGGAGTGCCCGCGCTTGATATCCGCGCGGAAGGTGTCTACACCGATCCCCCCGTATCAACCAGCAACGGCGGACATTTCATGTACTGGGAGGTGGTGCAGGTGCAGGGTTACACCAACAAAGGCAATTTGTTTGGTGACTGGGTGGGCCGCGAGGGCAAGGGCGGCCAGGCCTGGCTCACCTATCATCTGAGCGGAAACGAATGGCTCCAGGTGAGGTACCGCCATCAGAAAACCGCCAAGGATTTCATTCACGATGGCTCCGTTCAATACGGAACGACCCTGAACAACATTACCTTTGAGGCCGTCAAGCGCCTCACCCCCAACTTTGAAATCAACGGAAACTTTACATTCGAGCATTACAAAGCACCCATGTATCTTACGAATCAACAGACAGTAACAACGACTAACATCCAACTTACCTGGTATCCGGACCGCAAGGTTAGTTTCTAACTTCGACACACTTACTTAGCTCGCGGATGGGTCTTGTCGTAGACCTGGGTCAACTGGGCGGTGGTGAGTTGGGTGTAGCGCTGCGTGGTCGAGAGGCGCTCGTGTCCAAGAAGCTCCTGAATGGCCCGTAAATCTGCGCCCTCCTCGAGCAAGTGGGTTCCGAAGGCGTGACGCAGGGTATGCGGATGCACATCCGAGGGAAGGCCGCGAAGCATGGCCACCCGCTTGACGATGCGGCCAACACTGCGGGTCGTAAGGCGTGCTTCTCCACCGGACTTGTTGAGCCCCCGCATATGGACATTGATGAACAGGGCCGGGGTGGTGCGCCGCTTCGGAGTGGACGTGCCGGAAGCCAGCCTCTCGGTGCGTTCAGCAAGGTATCCTCGGAGCGCCTGCGCGGCCGCGTCTCCAAGGGGCACGTAGCGCTGCTTCTTGCCCTTGCCCCGGACCAGGAGAACGTCCTGCGCCCAATAGATGTCTTTGAGATCGAGAGCCGTCAGCTTCACCATTCCGTATTCCGCATCCGTACAGTAACTCCAGAATCGCCTTGTCGCGCGCCGGCCAGCTCGCGGCATCATCCCCAACGTTGTCGACCACGCGATTCATCTGTTCGATCGAGGGCACGCGCGGCAAATGCTTCGGAAGCCGCGGCGTTGCCACCAGCGACGCCACATTCTGCTCCACGCGTCCGGTGCGCGCCAGCCACTTGAACCAGCTCCGAACGGCCGCCAGTGCCCGCGCCGTCGATGCCTTGGACAAACCGCGGTCGTACAGTGTCCCTAGATAGCCGCGAATGTGGGTGTGCTCGATCTGAGCCGGAGACTGCGCTTCGCCGTAATGTTTCACGATGAAGGACGCGAAGCCCGCCAGTTCGCGTTCGTAGGCACGCAGCGTGTGAGCTGAGGCGGCACGCTCATTGGCCAGCACGCGCAAATACTCCGAGACGAGTTGGCCGAGCGACACCGCCTCAGGATATTCAGAGTTTCGCGCTGTCACAGTGATCATGCCGATTCCGGGCCTGAATCCGGCGGCCGCGAGGAGCGTTGAGGGTCGGATTCGCCTGCTCCTTCGGTGGGACGCGGCCCGGCGGGGAATTCAACCACGTTTGAGGCGCGCAATGTCGCGCGGGGGTGGTGCTGGCGATGCACGGCTTTGAGACGGCCCAGGGCAAGATGGGTGTACACCTGCGTGGTTGAGATGTCGGCATGGCCCAGCAGAAGCTGCACGCTGCGCAAGTCGGCGCCATGTTCCACCATGTGCGTGGCACAACTGTGCCGGAGCGTGTGCGGGCTGGCGGAACTGTCGGCAAGTTTCACCAGGTGCCAGACCCACTGCCGGGTCAGCGGCATGCCGCGCAACGACAGAAACATGCGCGAGGGTTCGCCGCGCGACGGCTGGCCCTTGCGAGCCGAACTGATTCGGGCCAGGTGGGGGCGCCCTTCGGTCAGATAGGTTTCAAGCGCTTCGAGCGCGGTCCGACCCAGGGGCACGATGCGCTCCTTGTCGCCTTTGCCGCGCACCTGGACGCGGCCCGCATCCAGGGCCAGGTCGCTGGTGTTGAGCGATGTGACTTCGGAAACCCGCAGGCCTCCGGCGTAAAGCAACTCCAGGATGGCCCGGTCGCGCAGAGCCGTTGCCCGCGCCTGCGGATGGTTGGCGGCCATTGCCGCCCTTTCCAGCATTTCCGCCACCTCCGGCTCAGCCAAAGACTTGGGCAGCACTCGCCATGCCTTGGGAGACTCGATGTTGACGGTGGGGTCGTGGCGGATCCGGCGGTCGAGCAAAAGCCACTTGTAAAACCCGCGCAGGCAGCTCAGTTTGCGCGCCGCGGAACGGGAATCGATGCCATGGTGGCGCAAATGCTCGAGGAAACCGGCCACATCCCGCTGGGTGGCCTGCATGAGCACGCCATGCTGGGTTTCAAGGTACTCGGCGAAGGTCCTGAGGTCGCCCAGGTAGGCCTCGCAGGTAAGCGGCCGCAGCCCTTTCTCCACCCGCAAATAGGACTGGTAATCCTTGAGGAGCGCCAGGTTGGCGGTCGAGTCCACAGGTCGATTATGTGCGCCTTGCCGCCCCGCCGGTCCCATTGCTGCGATCGCTGAACCTGATTCACAACGAATCAAATTCAGCAATATCTTTGACCATCGAAAAAATCACGGATTTCCAAGCAGCCTTTGGATGGCCGACTCCATGGCGCCGAGGTCGGCGTCGCCCTTGTATCGGGCGCGAATGATGCCCCGGCGGTCGATCAGGTAGGTCACCGGGAGTCCTAGAACTCCGCCATAGCGAAGGCCGATTTCCTCGTCGCCCATGACGACGGGATAATTCACGCCGCGCTCGCGAACCAGGGAGGCAGCCGGAGCCGAATCGTCATCCATGGATACGCCGATGACCTGCAGGCCGTTGGCCGCGTATTTCGATTGCCAGCCGATAAACCGGGGCATTTCCACCAGGCACGAAGCGCACCACGTGGCCCAGAAGTTGAGCAGCACCACCCGGCCGCGGAAGCGCGCCAGGTCGATCGGGCGGTTGGCCAGATCGGTGCGGACAAATTCCGGCGCCGGCTTGTTCAGAAGCGGGTCGGGCTTCGGCGGCGCGGCGTAGAGGACACCGATGACGAGAGCCAGCAGAACCGCCGAGCGAGCTGTGCGCCTGCGTCTCAACGTCGGAAATCTTCCGGGTTGACAGCGAGAGAATCCGGAGGGAAGGTTGCCGGTTCCGACCCGAGGTCGACGTTGGGAGTATTGCCCATTGTCACTTCCAGTGTGCCTCCGTTGGCGATGTCCGCGTGACGGAACCAGACCTGGTTAAGGGGCTGGCCGTTGAGGCGGATACTCTGGACGTACTTGTTCTCATGCGACGTGTTGCGGGCGATGATGACGAAGTCCTTGCCATTTTTGAGATGAATCGTCGCCTTATCGAATATGGGACTGCCCACGTCGTAGGTGGGAATGCCAGGGGTGACGGGATAGAAGCCCAACATCGAGAAGACGACGAAAGCGCTCATGCCGCCCCCATCCTCATCACCGGGAATGCCGTGGAGTGTATCCGTGAAGAAGGATTCGAGCAGCATGCGGACACGCTTTTGGGTCTTCCAAGGCACGCCGAGCCGGTTGTAGATGTAGGGAATCGCGAGGCTCGGTTCATTGCCCATCGAGAACTGGCCGACCATGGACGTCGAGTCGGGGAACTTCGCCTGGAACTCATACTTGGAGCGGCCCAGCGGCTCGCGGAAGAGTCGATCCAGATTGCCTTCGGCCTTTGCAGTGCCGCCCATCAAGGTGAACAAGCCGTTGAAGTCCTGGGCGACATCCCATGTGTAGGTGTAGCCGTTGTTCTCATCGTAATAATCGCGTCCCCCCATGCCGCCCCCGAACTTGGGATCCAGTGGCTCGATCCACTGACCGCTTGCGTCCTTGGGCCACATCAGCGCCTTGTCGGCTCGAAACAGATTCTTGTAATTGGCAGCCCGGCCGAGGAAGAGCTTTTCGTCTTCCGGCTTGTTCAGGACGCGCGCGAGCTGCGCGATTTCCCAATCGTCCAGGCTGTTTTCGAGAGTGACTGGAACGGGCTGGCGCTTCTCAAAGGGATGGACACGGGGGTCGGTTTCTTTTTCCCCGGGGCGAAGAGCAGGCATGATAGCCATGCGCGGCGTAGAAGTCGTCAAGCGGGCCCTTAGGACCAAGCCGCCACGGAAGAAGCGTGTCGCGCAGGGACCTGTTACGGACGCCATCGTATGCGGTTTCAAGATCGAAGTTGCGCACTCCCTTGAACCATGCGTCGGCGAACCAGGGCGCGGCGTGATTGCCGTTCATGCAGGCGAGGTTTCCGGCGGCGATGGCGAACGTGGGCATGATGCCTGACTGTTCGTACATGCGGACGTAGGACTGGATCTTGTCTGCCTGCACATCGGGATTGAGCAGGGTCTGGAGCGGTTCGAGCGCGCGGAAGGTATCCCATAGCCAGTTGTCGACATAGAACGGGCGCGGGTCGCGATGTACCTTGCGGTCGAAGGCGCTGTAGTACTGGCCATCTTCGCTGATATTGATCATCCGCTCGAAGCAGCGATAGAGCGCAGTGTAGAACACTTTGCGCTGCGCTTCGGTTCCGCCTTCCACGGCGATGCGGCTGAGCGTCTCGTTCCAACGCGTCCGCGCGGACCTCCTTGACGCGATCGAAGCCCCACTCCGGAATTTCGTGGCGAAGGTTCTTCTCAGCCTGCCCGACGCTGATGAATGAAACACCGTATCGAAACTCGAGCACCGTTCCCTGCGCGGTTGCGACCAGGTGGTCCTTGCCGCTCATCTTCTCAGCCTTGAGTTGCACCGGCGTGCTGAATTCTCCGTAAATGTACGCTTGCAAGTCACCCACAACTTCCTCACCAGTCACCGCACCATCTTGTTCCACATGCAGGGTGCCCGACTGACGATTCGCCAGTACGAGAGAGGCGTTTCCCGTGGGGAAGGTAAACCGGAAATAGCCGCAGCGTTCTGTAGGAGAAAACTCCGTCTGAATCAGGGAATCGTCAAAGCGCGTTGAGTAGTAGTAAGGCGTGGTCTTTTCCTGATCGTAGGCTGCGGGAGCTCCGTCTTTGCCGGGCATGATGCTGAACAACTCGGGCTGGCGATGGGAACTGATGGTCAGAGGAAAAGATTCGATGCGATCGCTCATCGCGTCGCCGCGAATCGGATAGACCCGGACCATGCTGTTGGGCAGATACACGGCAGGCCGCGTCGGCTCCAGAAGGATTCCGACATTGCCGATGGTCGGGGTAACATATTCCACCTGCGCAGAAACGCGGGGCGGTAAGGAGATAGGAAGGATGAGGAAGACTATTTTGAGGATTTCAGAGAAGTAACAGTTTTTCATCGCGCTTCGGAAAATATCCAAGTGGGCACCATTCGTGGGCTGCGGCCTTGAGCCAAATCATCCCTATCGGATTTTACTGTTACGGGAGACCGGCCGGTGTCTTACGACTCTAGACAGTCTTGCGCATCGCAACTTGCGCGGGAACACTCCACGACTTCTCAATCTCTTCAAGGCTCTTGCCCTTCGTTTCCGGCACGTAAAGCAGAGTGAACACGCCTTGCGCGATGGCCATGAGTGCAAGCACGCCAAAAGTGAACGCCTTCCCGATGACCTGAAATGCATACGGAAACAGCAATACGACAATCGCATTCGCGATCCATTGCACAAGCACCGGAATAGTCATTGCCATACCGCGGATGTCGTTGGGAAAGATCTCCGGCACCAGGGTCCAGTACACCGGACCTATGCATGCGGAAAAGAAAGCAAGGTAAGACAGGATAAGAGTAAGAACCATGCCGCCGTGAAAGTGGCCCGTAAGAACAGCCCAGACCATGGTGAGCAGACAGAGACCCATTCCCGTCGAGCCGACGAGATAGAGTGGCTTGCGGCCATAACGGTCGATAAACCAAAGCGACACGATGGTAAATAGCAATTCCGTGAGGCCCGTCAAAACCGTTGAGGCTAACGCTGCATCGACCTTCCATCCAGCCGACTGGAAGATAGCAGGTGCATAGTCAATCACGGTATTAATTCCGGAGAAGTGAATGAGGATCGATAACCCGATACTAACTGCGAGGGCCCTGCGCATTCCTGGTTGAAGCAGGCTCCGCCAGTTCTGCGCTTCCTTGTGCAGGCTTGCTTCGATCTCTGTAAACTGCGCCTGGGCGACGTGCTTGCCGCTGATGCGTTCGAGCAGTACGAATGCGTCTTCGCGCCTTCCCTTCAACGCCATGAAGCGAGGCGACTCCGGAGCCGCCAGCACGCAGGCCAGAAAGACTACGGACGGAACGACTCCGCTCGCGAACATCCATCGCCAGTTGGCGGGCCCCGTGTTGCGAAGAAGGAAGTTGATACCGTAGGAGACGATAATTCCCACCACAATCGACATCTGGTACAGCGTGCCCAATCGCCCACGAATCGAAGGAGGCGAAACCTCGGATACGTACATCGGAGAAAGCA
Organism: uncultured Acidobacteriota bacterium; assembly: GCA_963798315.1. Taxonomy (GTDB): domain Bacteria; phylum Acidobacteriota; class Terriglobia; order Terriglobales; family Acidobacteriaceae; genus Telmatobacter. The sequence goes on from CAWCTA010000014.1 coordinate 216,140, forward strand.
GAGACACTCCCCCGACTGCGATTCCACCCAGAAAACGGGCGGTGATGAATGCGGTGAAGGACGGCGCAAGAGCCGTAGCGACTGATGTGAGCGCGAACAAAACCGCCACAATCAGGAGCAAGGGCTTCCTCCCATAGCGGTCGGCCAGCCGTCCGCTTGCGAAGCTTCCGAACACGCATCCGAAAAGGAGGGAACTGAATGCCCAGCCCAATCCGAGATCGCTCAGGCTGAAGTGGCGTGTGATGAAGGGACCAGCCCCGGTAATGATCGCGATGTCAAATCCGAACAGCAGGCCGCCGAGAGCCGCGGTACAGGCCAGAAAAAGTACGTACCCCAGGTTGATCGAGACATCGTTGGATGAGCGGGAAGCCCTTTTCATGCGTGGCCTGCCTAGAATTCGTCGTACGCAATCTGCCGGATGGGGACTCCGACCGAATGGAGCATCCGGATGCAGGCCTTGATCATCATTGGAGGACCGCACAGGTAGTATTCGGCAGAAGCAGGGTTGGAATGGTTGCGGAGATACTGGTCAAGCACGATCTGATGAATGAAGCCGACGTGTCCTGTCCATGCGTCCTCAGTCAGCGGAGAAGACAGGGCGAGATGGAAGCGAAAATTCGGATTCACGTCAGCCAGATTTCGGAAGTAGTCTGCGTAAAAGATTTCCTGGCTCGAACGAGCGCCATACCAGAAGCTGATCCTGCGCGGCGATCGCTCGGTTTCGAGCAGGTGCGACAGATGAGCACGCAGCGGAGCCATACCGGCGCCGCCGCCAATGTATACCATTTCACGCTGGGTCGGCTTGATATGAAATTCGCCGAACGGCCCGATCGAAGTAACGACGTCGCCCGGCTTGAGACTGAACATGTAGCTTGAGCCGACTCCCGGGGGGCAGTCCTGGCCAGGCGGAGGGGTTGCGATGCGGACATTGAGCCGCAGCAGGCGTTCCGTCCGCTGGTTGCTGGCGAGGGAGTAGTTGTTGCGCCGCGCCGGTCCTTGAGTCATGGAAACAGGAGGATTCGTGGAGACAAGATCGAACACGTGCTGGTTTCTCCACACGGTTGCATATGGTTCCGGAATATCGAAATCGCGGAAGCGGATCTCCTCGTACGCCGGGATCTCAAACTGGAGATAATCGCCGGGAGTAAAGACGATCGGGGCGGCGGTATCGAGCGGTTCGAGGACGACTTCCTTGATGAAGGTGGCAACACTCTGATTGCTCACGACGCGAAAGCGGAATGGGCGCTGGGTGCGAGCTCCGCTCCCGGCTGGGCGCGCGACATTGATCACAATTCTTCCGGCACGCTCTTCCACGGGATAGGTCGTGAGCCCACGGCAGATGGGCGCGCGCGCGGGCGAGCCATCCACAAGATTGAAGCGCCCGTTGTGCTTGGGACACTCGATCATGTTCTGAATCACGAGTCCATCCGAGAGATGGGTGTTGCCGTGCGTACAAAGGCCGTCGGTCGCGTATAGATTCCCTTCGTCGCTTCGATAAACCGCATATGTTTTGAGGCCATGATCGAATCGCACGATGTCAAAATGGCGGAGGTCCCGGTTCGCGCAAACATCCACCCAGCCATTTGGATCTGCCTCGGCATCCGATACGACGGCACCGGCGCGCGCATCGGTTGCAGGCTCCGGAATCCGTCGCTTCACGCAGTAGGCGGGGTCTTTGACCTGCCTGAGGGTTGTGGGGATGATCTCACGCCAAGCGGAAAGAAGACTCGCATAGGGCACTGGACAATCTTCTTTCACCGCGGCATGCAGTTCCGGCAGTGCATGGTAGGGGACGAGCGGGAACATGTGATGTTCGACGTGATAATTCATGTTCCAGTAGAGATAACGGTGGATCGGCCCCATATAGACGGTTCGGCAATTCAGGCGGTGATCCAGAACGTTTTCGGCAAGACCGGCATGCTGGGTCAATCCGTATACCGAGAGCAGCCAGGAGCCGAAGAAGTTGGAAAAACCGACAAACATCAGTGGAAGAACACTTCTGGAGTAGATGGCCAGCGCGATGACCGAGCCGTAGATGAGGACGTAAGCGCGCGCCCGCAAGTAGACGGCCCGAAACTCTATCGCAGGGATGAACGAGCGTTCCTCGTCGGCCATTCGTCCGAACGAGTGCAGGACGATTCTTCTGAAATACTTCGGATATACGTGCAGATTGAAGAACCCTTTGAGGATGGCCGCCAGGTTCGGCGGCCTCGGCACAGCGATTTCCGGATCGCGCCCGACGATGATGGTGTCGCTATGGTGCCGGTTATGGCTCCAGCGCCAGACGGTCGATTCGCGCATCACCATAAACGAAGCGATCTCGTAGAGCGCGTTGTTGAGCCAGTCGGCGCGGAAGGCAGTGCCATGCCCGCTCTCGTGCCAGCGTGAATCGGAAGTGGACGCATAGAGCACGCTGTAGATGAGATAGGGGACCGCGGCCCAGTAGCTTCCCCACAGCGCATAGACCGCATATCCACTGGCGAAGATCAGCGCAAACCACAAAATGGTATCGCGAATCGCGGGTGCGTCGCGCCGCTCCAAGAGCCGGCGCAACGTGTCGCGCGGAACAGGACACTGGTACCAGTCCGCCTCGGCCAGGCCCTTTTCTATGGCGAGCCTCGAGTTCACGCCTGTCAGGCTGTAGTCGAGCTTCGTTGCGCTGCTGGATGAAACGTTAGCTTCACTCGCCATATCGGGCTGCCTGTTCTGGTTCTGACCAAAATTTATCATTAATTGTCCGCACATCGCCGGCGGGCCCCGAGGTTGAGCCTCCCCGCCTGGGTCCACGATGCGCAACCCAGCGTTGGGCTTGATCCAGATGGGCAGGTCACACACGGCCCGCAACCGCCGGCAGAAATCAACGGCCGATCCCCCCAGTTGGCTCCCATGCCATCGGCCCCCGCCTCAACCATCGCCGCAGCACCCGTTTTGGGCCAGGAATCGTGCAAAGCTCCTTTCACTGGGGTCTTTCTCCCTGAAAACGGCCCAAAACATGCCGCCGGGCCCCGACGCGCGGTTGCCACCCCACTCGGGAAAGTGATATTCAAATGGATCATGTCCCAACAGTCTGGTTCCGAAGACACCCTGCATCCTCGTTCGTTCAATCGCCGCAACTTCCTGAAGGCTGCCGGATCGGCCGCGATCCTCCCTGCCGTCCTTCCCGCCTTCGCCGGCCAGAGTGCGGGAACATCGGCCAACAACAACATCAATCTTGGTGTGATCGGGATGGGCTGGCAGGGGCCGGGCAATACGGAGGCCTTCCTGGCGTCGCCGGACTGCCGGGTGGTCGCCGCATGCGACATTGACACCAATCATTTGCAGGCCGCGGTCAAGATGGTGAACGAGTATTACGGCAACGAGGATTGCAAGGCCTATCACGATTACCGGGAACTGCTTGCCCGCGACGACATCGATGCGGTGATGATCGCCGTGCCCGATCATTGGCATGAGATCGTCGCGACCGAAGCCGCACGCCGCAAGAAAGACGTCTACGGCGAAAAACCCCTCGCGAAAACGATCGCCGAACAGCAATCCATCGTTCGCGCGGTCCAGCAGAACGGCATTATCTGGCAGATGGGTTCATGGCAGCGCTCGGTTCCGACCCTTTCATAAGGCCGCGGAAATCGTCCGCAACGGGCTCATCGGCACCGTGACCCACGTGGAAGTCGGCCTGCCGGGCGGCAATTCGGACTTTGATGACGTTCAAAAAGAGGCGCTGGCCAAGCTGGCCGCCCAGGGGCAAAATGTCGCGAGCCTGGAGCAAGTCCAGGCCGGCACGAAAGCCTGGGATCTGCTTAGTCTGCGATCCCCCGAAAGAATTGGATTACGAGACCTGGGTCGGTCCATCCAGGATGGAGCCTTACATCAAGGCGCGCTCTCATAAATCCTGGCGCTGGAATTACAACACCGGCGGCAGGCGAGTTACTGGATTGGATCGGCCATCATTGCGACATTGCGCACTGGGGCCTGGATTTCGATCATTCCGGCCCCTCGGAGGTTGAAGGCAGCGGCGAGCTGCCGCCAGCCAAAGCGGTATGGAACACCGCGCCAACGTACCGGTTTGAATTGAAATATCCGCAAGGCGTGACCATGACCATCGCGGGCGGTCACCCCGACATCAAGTCCGGCGTCAAATGGATCGGCAGCGAAGGCTGGGTGTGGGTCGATCGCGACGGATTTGATGCCTCGAATCCGGCCTGGAAGCAGGGCAAATCCCTGCCCAGAGAACTGCGCAAGGTAAAGCTCTACACCTCGACGAATCACCAGCAGAATTTCCTGGACTGCGTACGGACCCGTCAATCCACAGTGACGCCGGTCGAAGTGGGGCATCACTCGGCGATTCCTGGACACCTTTGCCTGATCTCCATGCTGACGGGGAAAAAAATCCGCTGGGACGTGAAGGAAGAAAAGATCATCGGTGATCCCGAAGCCAGCAAGCTGATGACCCGCGAATACCGGGCGCCCTGGAAGATGAGCTAAAGGCTTTTTTGCCGAACACGATTCCTTGTTTCCGCCGCGGCGGAAGCTTCTTTAAAGTTTTGCCATTCAAACTTGGCATGGACCGGGGAAAGACATGACTGATTTAACTGAAACAAGGCCGGATCCTGGCCGCAAAGTGAACTGGGATTTTACCTATGCGTTTCTGGCTTTGCGCCTGTGGCTCGGCGTTCGCGCCCTGTTTGTCGGCATCGAGAAATTCGGCGCCTATAAATCCGTGGCCATGCCGCTCATCGATCCCGCAACCGGCCAGCCGGATGCCAGCGGAGTGATGGTCAATGTGAACATCAAGTCCTATGCGCTGGCCAATTACGCCGGCATCCCCGCCGCTCTCAGAGACAAGTTTGCCCATGAACCGCTGTTGCCGAAATTCGCATTGGTGGCCTTCGACAACATGCTTGGCCCGGCATTTATTCTCACCGGAATCATGCTTCTGATCGGCCTGGGCACTCGCCTGTCGCTGCTCGCTCAGGCGGCACTCTTCATCGCCCTGACCGTCGGCCTGGTTCTGATCGATCAGTCGGACGGTGTCGCCTGTCTGGGCATTCATATCGGCCTGGTTGCGGGAGCGTTTCTGCTCGTCGAGCACAACAGATTTGTGGTCCTCAAAAAATGGTAAATCCGTTCCTGAATCGTCGAGAATTCATCGGCGCAACCGCCGTCGCCGGCGCTGGCCTGTTGTTGGACGGCTGCAAGTCCGATACCGCCCAACAAGGCGCGGCTGTCCACAAATCCTCGTTGAACACCATCAATATCGCGCTCGTCGGTTACGGCGAGGAAGGCAAGGTATTGCTGGAATCCCTTCTGAACATCGAGGGCGTCCGGCTTGTGGCCCTCTGCGATATCTGGGACTACCACCTCAACGAGGGCGAGCGCTACCTGCAGAAACTCGGCAACGAGGTCCGCACCTACGAGAATTACGAGGACATGCTTGCCAAGGAAAAAGACCTGCAGGCGGTCTTGATCGCTACGCCGGATTTCTGGCATGCGCCGATGACCAACACCTGCCTGAAGGCCGGCCTGCATGTGTACTGCGAAAAGATGATGAGCAACACCATCGACGGAGCGCGCTCCATGGTGCAAGACCATGCGCGAAACCGGAAAGCTGTTGCAGATCGGTCATCAGCGGCGCAGCAACCCGCGCTACCTTTTCACTATGAACCGTCTGCTGCATGAGGCGCAGTTCTGCGGCCGCCTGACCGCCGCGCAGGCGCAATGGAACCGGGCGGTGAAGGAAGATTTCGGCTGGCCGAAGAAATACGAGATGCCCGCCGGCACGCTGGCCAAATACGGCTATAAGGACATGCACCAGTTCCGCAACTGGCGCTGGTACAAGGGACTCGGCGGCGGGCCGTTGTCCGATCTCGGCGCGCATCAGATCGACATTTTCAACTGGTGGCTGGGCACGCCGCCCAAGTCCGTCATCGGCAGCGGCGGACTGGATTACTACAGCAACCACGACTGGTATGACAACGCGATGGTCATCTACGAGTATCCGCTGGCCCAGGGCGTCGCGCGCGCTTTCTACCAGGTGCAGACCACCACCAGCGCCGGCGGCGGCTATTTCGAGATGTTCATGGGCGACGACGGCACCATCAAGATGTCTGAAGATCCCTCCCTTTGCGCAATTTACCGCGAGGCTCGCGCCACGCGAGGTTTCATGGGACGATCTCGTTCAGAAGGGCTATGTCCGCGGCAAGGCTGCCGCCGCGGAGGACGCCGCGAAAGTGGACGTGCGTGAAACCGCGCAGCTGGCGGAGTACGAAATTCCGGTGTTCTTCAATAAGCCGCCCCATCAGCCGCATCTGGAGAACTTTTTCAACGCCATTCGCGGCACGGCAAAACTGAATTGCCCCGCCGATGAAGCTTTCACCAGCGAATACATCGATTCACAAAGCCAACGACGCCGTTGCCGCGCAGACAAGAATTGCCATCACCACCGAAGAAGTGAGAGCTTGAGAAGATGATGAGAATCCTTTCCAGGAATTTTTTCGGTTTGCCGGTACTGCTTGTTGCAACTGCCGCACTTGCGCAGGACAAGGTCGTCTCTGAAGACCCAATTGCCGCCGCCTCTGTTTGTGGGGACGCCTGCGCCCCTCCATGTGCCCAATCTTGAGCCCCCGACCAAAGGCAAGCGCCCCGACTTCATGGTTCCCGCCGGCACCGTCAACCTCGCCAAGGGCAAGAAGGTCACAGCCAGCGACAGCAATCCCAATGTTGGAACGCTGGATATGGTTGTCGACGGAGACAAGGACGGCAACGAAGGCTCCTGGGTCGAACTCGGGCCCGGCAAGCAATGGGTGCAGATCGATCTGGCGAAGAAGGCGGATATCTACGCGATCCTCATCTGGCATTTTCACGCCCAGGCGCGCGTGTATCGCGATGTTGTGGTGCAGGTCTCCGATGATCCCACGTTCAAGTCCGGCGTGACGACCATTTTCAACAATGACTTCTCCAACGAAGTCGGCGCTGGCGCAGGCAAGGATTTGAATTACATCGAGACTTATCAGGGCAAGCTCATCGATGCCAAGGACGCGAAGGGGCGTTATGTTCGTCTGTACAGCGATGGGAACACGTCGAACAAACTGAACCACTACATCGAGGTTGAAGTGTGGGGCAAGCCTGCCGTGTGACCGCCCCCATCGATAAGCTCCGATCTGGCCCAGGTTGTTCTCGATGGATCGGAACAGATCGCCCGAAGCTTCCGCTCGTCCTCCGCAGTGGGCTCGCTGGGCTGCTTTTCTCCTTATCGCGCTTCTCGGACTTCTCCTTCGCCTGCCGCAATTGGGTGAGCGGCCCATGCACACCGATGAAGCCGTCAACGCATACATCATCGGACAATTGCTGGCTGGTCAACCGTTCACCTACGATCCGGTGGACCGCCATGGTCCAGCATTAGCCGCATTCGCCCTGCCGGTTGCCAAAATGCAGGGTGCAAAGGTGTTTTCCGACCTCACAGAATCGGAACTGCGCCTGACAGATGTTCTCGCCGGAAGTGTTACGATCCTCCTGTTTGGCGCGGCGGTCGAAATGTTTGGCTTCATGCCCTGCCTGATCGCCGCGCTGCTGTTTGCCGGCGCTCCCCTGCCCGTTTACTACGATCGATACTTCATTCATGAGTCCATCTTTGCCGCCGCCACGTTTGGACTGATTCTGTCCGGTTGGCGCGCTTGTCAGAGGCACTCCGCCGGGCATGCCGCGCTGGCCGGCGCCTGCGCCGCGGTGATGCTCGCATGCAAGGAGACCGCTGTTCTTCATTTCTTCGCGCTGGCCGGCGCCGCATTCGTCTTCTGGCGGTGGAATCTGCGCGGAAAGACCCCTGCCGGTTTGTGGCAGCCCAAAACGGCCCTGGCCGCGGCTGCTGCTTTCCTGCTGTTGGAGGTGATGCTCTTCACCTGGTTTGGCAGTAACTGGAATGCGCTGCCCGCGTTGTTGCACGCAGGGCCCGATCTTCTTGCGCGAGCCCGCGGTGAAGGCCATCAGGCACCCGTCTGGTATTACTTCCAGCTTCTAACCCGCGGCTGGTCAGGCGGAGTTATCTTCACCCTCGCCTGCATGGGCTTTTTCCTGACCGTGAAAAAGCGAAGCCCTTCGCCCTACGGCTTTCTGGCGTTCTATTCCCTTCTCCTCGGTCGTGATCTACAGCCTGATTCCATACAAGACGCCGTGGCTGGCCCTGATTTCCTGGCTGCCAATCGCCCTGTTCGCGGGGCTGGCGGTCGAGTCGCTCTGGCGCATGCCGGCGAAGTCTCCCGCCTTTCGCATGGCGATTCGCGCCGTTTGCATCCTTGCGGGAGCTGTAGCCGCGGGGCTGATCGCCCACGATACACGCCAGCGAGTCTTTGTCCATCCAGCCGACGAAGCCAATCCCTATGCCTATGCCCACACCTCGGAAGATTTGCTCGGACTGCCCGCGGAGATCGACCGGCTTGCCCGTCAGGATGCGATCGCCGCTCCGCGCATCGCCGTGATCGCTGCCGATCCCTGGCCCTTGCCGTGGTATCTGCGCCACGTTGCCGCAGTCGGATTCTGGCAGCCAGGCCAGCAACCGGGACAGGCGGATTTTTACATCACGTCCACCGAAGCTGCCGACCAATATGCGGAACAGCTCAAAGATTTTCGCCCGGAATTTTTCGGAGTCCGGCCCGGTGTGCTGATCCTTTTGTGGTCGCCTGCGCCGAAATGAAATGCCATGGCTGACATCTACCAATTGCAATCATCGCGCCATGGCGACCTACTTCGAGGTGCGCATCGCCGATGAAGAAAGAACGTATGCCGCGCAGGCTGCGCAGGCCGCGGTCGATCTTCTGGATAAGCTGGAATCGCACTTAAGCCGCTTTCGCGCCAACAGCGACATAGCGCAGATCGCTCAGCTCGCGCCCGGCGAGAAGATGCGCCTGAGCGAGCCCGCCTTTGCCTGCCTCGAAATCGCAGAGAAAATGGAGTCGGCTACGCGCGGTGCATTTTCTGCCACGGCGGCTGCCATGCAAACGCAAGCATCTTTGCCTAAGTGGCATTTACTGCCGCAGGAACTCGCCATTCAGTGCGAGAGCGGGCGGCTGCAATTCGATCTGGGCGCTATCGGCAAGGGATTTGCGCTCGACCGGATGGCGGAGCTGTTGCGCAGCTGGGATTGCCCCGCCTACATGTTGGTTGCCGGCGGCAGCAGCATTCTCGCAGGCGGTCGCGCCGAAGGACACCGCCGGCTGGTCGTGCGGCCTGGGTGATGACCGTGCGCCGCAGCGGTTCTTTCTAAGCCACACTTCCTTGAGCGGATCGGGACTGGCGGTAAAGGGAAACCATATTCTCGATCCGCGCACCGGCCAGCCAGCGTTGCGGCAAAATCGCGCTTGGGCCCTGGCAGATACCGCGGCTGAATCGGACGCGCTCTCAACGGCATGCATGGTTTTGAGCGAGCCGGAACTGGAAGAAGTGCTTGCGCAGGATCCCTCGTGGCTGTTTTTTCTTGAGACTGACAAAGCCGCAAGATCGATAGGAAGCCGCCCGCTACCGCCGCAAGCCTGATTTCTTGCGATAGCGTCTCCCACGAGATGAGGCTATTCGCGTCGGCGGGCGTTACGCAGATGATTGACATCCGGTATCGCACTCTCGGTTCCCTTGGTCTCTGCCGCGTCTCTGCCAACCTAAAATCCAAATCACCCGCCATCTTCGAGATGTCAGCAGAATGTAATAAAATCCTCCCGAGACCAGTAAAGAACGCCGAGTGTATTTTATGGTATCCGGCGGAAGCATGTTCACACCACTGTGAATGTCTCGCCATCCGGTGTCTCTTCCTCCACGCGGGCGGAAGTAAGCATGACCTCTTCTGACGACAACCCGTTACGGTTGCGGCCAAGAGAAGCTCTGAGCAACGGCGAGCGGCGAGTTTTGCTCATCCTCGACTCAGCCGCCGAGGCCATCTGTGGGTGCGATTCTGCCGGCACATGCCTGTTCGCGAATCGGTCCGCCGCACGCATTCTTGGATACGCCGATCCTGCCGATTTACTCGGAAGGAATCTTCATTCGCTGGAACATCATACTTACAAAGATGGCACGCCGTCACTTAGCTTTCGGCTACAAAGCGGCACACGTTTAATTCTTGGCGTGACCGGGCGAGGGCGTAGTCTCGAAATCCCCTCGCCGACAGTCGCCCCCCCCCGCTGTTTTCTTCAATTCACTGTGAGAGTGAATGTGGTCGACGCCGTCGTTTTGGCGGAATCATTGCCTGTGCCGGTCACTGTTACTGTGTAGTTGCCAGGGGTCGTACCCGGATTCGACGGCGGAGTTGTCCCTGATCCACCGCCGCCGCACCCCGCGAGACCGCCAAACAACGCCACAGCCATCAGAACGCCCATCAGCGAAAGCCAGCGGCGGCGTCTCCTTGGGATCCACGGAAGCAAGAGCAGAGCCAAAGTTGCCTCCCCGGCTATTCTTCCTATTCCGTTCCGCACTTTGGGCCAGTTCAGTGACGCGGTCGCCGCGGTCGTGCTTAGGGTGACAGTTGCGGTCCCGCTCGTCGTTGTCGAGTTCAGCGTGACCGTCTGACTTGCCGTGCATGTGGGAAGGTCCGTTGCACCCGTTGGACTCGCCGTCAAAGAGCACGCAAGCGTGACCGTTCCCGCATAGCCGTTCTTTGAGCTGACGGTCAAGGTGGAAGTGCCTGAACCTCCGGGTGTAACGGTGGCTGATGTTGCCGTCATCGAATACGTAGGATTCGTGACGGTTATCGAGGCGGTCCCGGACGCGCTGGTGTAAACGGACGAACTCGATGTGTCAGGGGTATAGGTTGCAGTGAGGGTAACGTTCCCGACGGAGAGCGACCCGGCAGGAATTGTAATCGTAACGATTCCGTTCGCAAGGGTTGCCGCTGGCGAAGTGTAGCCGCCGCCGCTCAGAGTCACGGAGCCGGTGGGGGATGGGTTGCCCGCACCGCCACTCACAGTGACCGTCACCGCCAGCGATTGCCCAGTGCTGACGCTTGAAGACGGGGGCGAAGCTGTCACAACTGGCGTTGTAGAGACGGTAATCGAGGCGGTTCCGGACGCGCTGGTGTAAACGGACGAACTCGATGTGTCAGGGGCGTAGGTTGCAGTGAGCTTGACGTTCCCGACGGACAGCGCCCCGGCAGGAATTGTAATCGTAACGGTTCCGTTCGCAAGCGTCGCCGCTGGCGAAGTGTAGCCGCCGCCGCTCAGAGTCACGGAGCCGGTGGGGGATGGGTTGCCCGCACCACCACTCACAGTGACCGTCACCGCCAGCGATTGTGCGGTGCTGACGCTTGAAGACGCGGGCGAAACGGTCACCACTGGCGTTGTCCCTAGTTGGAACACAGTCAAGTAAACGCCACCGCCCTGCGCGCCCGTCCCAACCCATGTGAAAATGTAGTATCCGCCGCCGACAAAGGTTCCATGCTGTCCACCCGCCCAGTTTGTGTACTGGTTGCCGGATTTATATTGGTTGACCTCGAATTCGCCTGTCGCAGGAGTGCCATCGGACTTAAAGATTCTGGCAAAGACCTCCTTGTTGCCATTTGCGTCCTCGCTCGTCCACGAGACTGCAACGCTGCCATCCTGGTCGTCTACGGCAATCTGCGGCAACGTATCATTGCCAGTGGTGGTCTGATTGACCATCATTTCTATCCCCTCGGGAATACCGTTCGGGAGAAGATGACGCAGGTAGATGCCGTAGTTGCCTGACTGGTTTCCCTGCCAGGCAACCCATAACCCATTGTCGGGCCCGAAAGCCAGACTGGGAGCCAACCGAAGACCACCGGAAGACGAATTGACGGCGACCTCACCCGTCAAGGCACCACCATTGCTACCGAAGATGCGCACGATGATGTCGCCGCTATCATTCCACCACGCCGGCGCATAATTTCCATTGGGAGCTGCCGAGAACGATGGATCCGTAGAGGTTGCAGCAGGGTTGACATTCGCGAGGAAAGACGGCTCGGGATTCAACGAAGAATTGAAGGGAACGATCAGGATTGGTGGAACTGCAACTGACGCCGTGACGCACTCCAGAATGGGATCGCCGGCCGAGGATGCCGCCGCCGGCCAGCAATTGCATCCTGCCGCGGTGAACTGGCCACCAACTGCACCAAGGTTAGAGTCGAATTGCTGACCCTGAACAGAAGCGGATTCATCGCCCCAAAACGCGACGATTCCCCCGTCTGGCAGAGCGACAACCACGTGACCATATTGCCAACCCGAGCCATTCGGGTTCAGTGAAAATTCACTGCCTGCCGGCGTTCCGTCGCTCGAGTAAACACGGCCCCAACCAGTCGTGGGGCTCAGGTCGTGCCAGGAAACGATGAAGCGCCCATTCGAGAGAGGCGCGATCGAAGGAGAGGTATTGACATCGCCCGCCCCATTGGAGTTAACCAGCGCTTCCTTGACGAACGTCGGAACCACCTGTGCGGAGCAGTTCAGGATTGAAAACAGAATCAGCATGCATCCATACGAACCCAGTCGCTTTTTGTACAGGGAATTCACGAGCATAATCGCCTCCGCTTGTGCGAGTATCAGAATCAATTTCTGATTTCATGGACCCGAGCCCGGAGTTGGTAGACACGACGGCCGACGCCCTTCTCTGTCACAATGCGTATTTGCGTAGCCTGGAGGAAGCAATCGTCTAACCGATTGGGCACTGTCTAATTCAAATAGCACAGCGCATAAGACGTTGCGAATGACTTGAGAGGAAAAGAAAAGGACATTACGGGACGAGCTGAGTAAATATTCGATCTTCTTTCACTTTCCTCTGTGCTATTATTCGATCCTCCCCAGGAATTAAGTGGATCTGTGAAGCCAGGCGGAAATTTGATATGGGTCAAGTGGGTTCTGATGACCCGGACTCCAGGGTTGCGGGAATGCTTGTGTCATGGAAGGCGATCGCTGCCTATTTCGGGCGAGACGAGCGAACCCTTAAGCGCTGGGAACAAGAACGTGGATTGCCCATACACCGCCCACCGGGCCGCAAACGCGGATCGGTATTTGCCTTTACAGATGAACTTGAAGACTGGCTCAGAACCCGGGACCACGCGAAGGATTTACGTTCGGTCGTACCACCTTTGTCGGTGCAAGAATCCGAAAACAATGCTGGCGCCATCACCTCTCCGACCTTCTCCGCGAATGAGGAACTGGGAACGTCAGATGAAGAAGCCGGAGAACAAAGGTTAAACAGTCTGTCCGAGACTACAGTCGGTCCGGCGGGAGATGGCGCGACAGGTGTTTCGGTATCCGCTGTTTCTACCCATTCCCGCGCACGATTCGGCAGGAGGGGATGGCTCGGGATTTACCTGCTCATAGCGGTATTGATCGGGTTGGTATCGGCTTACGCATTTAAGATTCACGATTCGGGTGATCGGCCGGAAAGCGGAGCGTTCGACGGCAACACGTTTAAGGTATTCGACGCAACAGGAAAATTGCTTTGGACGAAGAGTTTTCCGGATGGGCTTTCGAGTGACTATTACCAAAGGGGTTCTTCCCGTACGTGGATCGGGGATTTAGAGGGGAACGGGCAAATTAGAGTTCTTCTCGTTTATCTTCCGAATGCGCCCCCCGGGGAATACTCCTCGAAACTTATCTGTTATTCCGATAAAGGGCACGAACTTTGGAGATGGACACCCGGCAGGGTATTACCGGAATTGGCTGGCGAGCCGTCCGTATTCGTCACTATGGCTCTGAAGGTGCTCCCGGCGCCACCAGGTAGTCCTCGTCGAATCGTCACCGCGAGCGTCCACTTTCCGCTCTACCCCACGCAAATTGCGCTGATTGATGCGCATGGCCGAACGATATCGGAGTACTGGCACTCCGGCTGGCTACTGTATTTGGCTTTGGCCGATCTCGATGGAACCGGCCGCGATCAGATCCTGGCCAGTGGAGTGGCCAACGGGTATCGGCAGGCCACACTCGTTGTGCTCGATCCTGACCAGGTATCCGGCTCTTCCTATGAGCCGATGAGGCCTGAGCTTCAGATACACGGGATGGGCTCCCCTAGAGAACGATTCCGCCTGCTCCTCCCACGCAGCGATCTCAACCTGGCAACAGAGACGTACAATCAGGCGCAGGAAATCACCGTGGCGAACGGTGCGATTCGAGTGTCTGTCTGGGAATGCCATCAGGATGCCTGCACGATCTGGTATGACTTCGATCAGCACTTCACGCTTCGTGCTGTGTATGTCCACGATCGCTTCCTGGATATACACCGCGAGTTCTACAGGAACACCAGGAACAAACACGAATTCAGCGCCGAAGAAAAAGACCAACTCTGGAAGGTCCGATGCCTCGTTGGCTGTGAAACGGACCTTGTTGCCATGGCGCCTCATTGAATCTTGTCGGGATAGCATCCGGCAGTTCGAATCATTGAGCCGCCGGCCTTTGCTCTGCTGGAGTATGCCTCTCTGCTGGAGGATTCGCACCAATCCCTTGCCGTGCTGCCTCCACTCCCGTTCGATTTCCGCCTCCAGTACCGGAATCCTGGCGTCTTCTTCCTGAGCGCTACGTGAAGTGCAGACATGGGTGGTTACAGGAAGGTTTTCGAAGTTGGCAAGATTCCGCCGTCCTTTGCGACGCTTCACGCGTCGAAGTTCTGCCTGCGGCTCGGAATGAGGCGGAACGTCGTCAGCGTTTATCGGCTTGCGATCCAGTTCCTGGGCGAAGCCGAGCAGCAACTGCGCCAGATCGGCTGCCGATCTCAACTGATCCGCCCGCGGCCCGTATTATCGCTTCTTGTAGCTATCCAGCTCTACCTGCAGACGCAGGTTTTCGATGTGCAGATCGTCGCGCTCACGGAGCAGCGCAGCCACCATAGCCTTCAAAGCTTGCTTATCGTCAGGTAAGTTGGATGGCGCGGCAGGCACGAGTAAGTTATGCCATAACTTGGCGCGGATAAGTTATTCCGCAACCTTCTCCCTGTTGCTTTCTCTGGTTCGCTCGTCGCGTGGAACGCGCTTCAGCTTCGTCATGTCGATTCCATCCAGGATCATCGCCAACTCAGCGATAGATCGCTCACACTCATACTCAGCCATTACGAAAGTTGTATCGAGGAGCAAATTTTCCGCCACTGAATTACCCATCAATAACGCTGTCAAAGCCCTATAAAACGCCAATTCCGGAGCCCGATGCGCGCGAGTTGTGCCTCATTGCGGGCTGACCGTTGTAATTCGTAACGAGAATCAAGGCAGAATGCCAGGCGCGGACCGAGTAGCCATCTGGTTCCTTCAGGGCCCAACTACAAAACGAGCGTTGGCAAACGCCCGAACAAGCCCTGGAAAGGGCGAACCGCCTTACCACGTCAAAAGCTCCAACGTGTCCGAACGACCAGCTCGATACAGCGCAGATCCTCTCTCTTCTTTACCACCGTTCGTGAATGTTGACGTCCTTCATCATTAACCACCTGGGTCGGCAAGTCGCGGCAGGTTCTAGATCACTCGTCCGCGTAGCCGGCTTTTTGGGCCAAGCGGGCTGGCCATACCGCTCGTCGACAGTAGAAATCGAAACACTGTCCAGCGGGGGCGGGGAGAGTCAAGAGTCTGTTGCTATGATTCGTGGACACTTGTTTGAATTTAAGCCAAGAGGACCACGAGGTGCTACAAAAGGGACTCAGCGATTTCGCTCATTCGGAGAACGACCTTAGAGGCTCCTCAGAGACGGTATGGACTAGGTGGGACTGGATGTTCACAAGGAGACGATCAGCTATAGCTCGAAGGACGCAGCGGGTGGTGTGCCTTGCAGGGAGGCAAGATCGGCTCGAGCTGGCGCGAACTTGATGCACCAGCTACCCAGTGACTGGGTCGGCCGATTGCCTCATTCCACGACGAGGCCGGTTGCTCGGAATGAGCCGATGACCACATCCACGCGGTGGCCGCGTTTCACCGCCAGTGTCGGGTTCGAGAAAGCCATCCAGTACGTCATGCCCGCATGAGGCGTGCTGCTCTGGCGCAGTTGTCCGACCTTCTCCATCTGAGGGACCACGAGCCTGACCCCGGCCTGCGCGTCGAACAACCCAGGCTCGGACTTCTTATCGTTGAGGACCGCGGCCTTCTGCGGGTCCGACACCTGATAGTTGAATCGAATGACCTGGCCCGCCTCTGCCACCTTTACGCGGAGTTCGCCAACGCCCCAAACCCCCTCATAATACATTTCCGCCCGGCGCGAAAGGCGATTCACCGTGGAGCCTTGCCAAACCGCTGCCGGGTGCGCGGCCGGAGCGCCAGGCTGGGCGGGAGCCACAGCTTGAGCCGGCGAGGCTGACTGGGCGGGGATCGCCGATTGGCGGCCGTCCGGGGCCGTGGCTTGCGCCGGATCTGACGAATGGGCTGGATTTGCCGATAGAACAAATAGGACGCCGAGGACCAACGCTGACAGCGTAACCGCGCGAAACCTATTTCTACATCTCATGGGTAATTGCTCCTCAGGTTCTGTGCGCGGCTCGACCAAAATTTCGAGGTGGGTGCCGCTTTGTAATTTGTTACGAAAATGAGCCGGACACCCTGATTCGGATGTCCGGCCCTGTGTGAAGTTGGTTAGTTGGCCGTGAAGTTGGCGTTGGTTGCTGTTCCTCCCGTCACATTCGCGGTGATGGTTACGTGTGCTGTGGCCGTGGCTGTCGATGTGCCTGGCGCGTATTGCACGTTGATTGTGCAAGTCCCTCCAGCGGCGACGACTGCCCCTGAGACGCAGGTGCCACCGGCGGCGATCGTAAACGCACCGCCTGCGGTACCAACCTTGGCGATCGTTGAATTCGCAGTCAGGATCAGTTCGCTGGCCGCAGTGTTGGTGACCGTGATGGTGCCGGTCTTGGTGGTTGTGTTGGCCGTGGTTGTGGTCAACGCGGGAGTCGGTCCGGAGAACGTTACGGCGGCGAGAGCATCGGTCCCGTTCAAGGTGGAGGTTTGGGTGCCGGCCAGATCCGTCACGCTGATGGTTGCGGGCTTAGCACCAGCCGCTTGGGCAGTGAGGGGTCTGAACGCCACGACGACTGCGCAAGTTGCTCCGGGCGCCAAGGTAGTGTGGGTTGCATTTCCGCAAGTGGAGAGGATCGTTACCACGTAGTTGGCGTCGTTCGCTGCTGTTCCGCCAAGCGTACCAGCTCCGACTCCTGTCAGCGTCGCGGTGCCGGTGTTGGTGAGGGTGAACGTCTGAGTCGGGTCAAGCAGGCAGGCCGCAATACCGGCGGCACCCGTGCCCGGGCAGTTTGCGGCGTGGTAGATGTTCCAGATTGTCGGTGTCAGTGTCGCTGCGGCCACCGGCGGACCGGAGCCAAACTCGATCGCGCCCGGATCGAAGGAGGTAGTGTCTCCGGCTTCCGGCCTCAGGTTGCCGAAGAAATCCGTCTTGGGCACAAGAGCATAGTTCGGCTCGGTCGTCGGGATGGCGGCAGCGGTGCCGTCGAAGGACGCCGATGGCGCGTAGTTGCCAAACGGATTCCCGCCACCGTAGTTCCCGGACGCCCCGCCCGTCACCGAATCGTTGGACAGCGCCAGCGGACCCCAGCTCACGTTGATCCAGTTGTTGCCCTCGTCCACCGTGGCTGCTGGAGTGAGGCTGAAGACCGGATTCGGGCTCGACGCATCGACAATACCCGGAGGTACGCCATACCCGCTGGGGCCTCCGCACCCGTCCGCCACGCTGCATGTTGGGGGCACGCGCGAACCGTTGCAATACTGGGTGACGAAGCCGGGGGCAACGGTACTGTGGTTTGTAGAGCCATATCCGGTGGTGCTGGTGATCATTGAATACGTCGGGTTGAGCAGCCCACCGGTGTGATTCGCCGGCCCGGTATCGCCGCGGACGCCGATGTCCCAGTAGCTGACGCCCGACGTGCATTGGCCCGAAGCGGTCTGCACCGGGGCCGCTGTCCCAGTGAAGGCGTTGAACAGCGAGACGAGGTTCTGCTGGTTGAGGGATCCGGTACCCGCGCCGGTTATGCCGATGTAGAACGCGCGGTTCTGCCAGATCAGGTTGTTTTGCAATAAGGGGTTCGAGATTGACGTGCACGGGTATGCCGTTCCAAATGGGCATGTGATCGATAAGCCAGTGAATGTCGTGGTCAGGAGCGTTGAGTTCTGCGTGCTGGTTACGCCGGACGATTGCGGGCATGATGCCGAGGTCGCGCCGGTGGGACCAGGTTGTACGCAGTTCCCCGCGGGCGCGCTGGCCTCAGGAGTCCCAATGCTTTGCGTCAGCACGCCGGAGGAGGCAAGGGAATCGTTGCTCGCGATGGTGTTGTTGATGATGGACACGTTCAACGAGTCCTGCAGCGATATTCCAGCGCCATCCCAGCCCGCCACGTTGTTGACGATGATGTTGTTGGTGACGGAGACCGAGTTCCAGTAGTTGTAGGCAGGAGTTCTGCCTAAAATGCAGGCACCCAGTTGCCCTGTGAGGGCGACGATGCACCCGTTCGGGAAGGTGGCGACATCGGTTCCGTTGACCTGCTGCAGACGAATGCCGCCGCCGCTGCCGCTCTCGGCCGTGTTGGCCTGGATCATGTTGGCGTTGATCACCAGGCCCGGACCGGTGCCGTCGCTCAGTCCCGGCGGACAATCCGCGTCAATCTGAGTCCCGCAGATGGGATCGGTATCGGGCGTACCCATTACGTGAATTCCGCCGCCGTTGGTGGGAATGGTTGGGTTGGTGCTCTGGTTGAGAGCGATCGTGTTGTGCTCGATGTCGCCGTTGTAGATGAATCCGAGGTGGGCGACGCCGCCGCCTTCGGCCGAACTGAGGTTTCCGCATACCCAGTTGAACTGGAACTTGTAATAGTCGGAGCCGGTGCAGAAGGTGGCACCGCCGCCGCCCGACAGAGTGCCGGAGAACAGTTCATCCCCGAGCGAGGAGTTGCTGGTGATGTAGTTGTTGTGCACGTTGACGTGGACGTCCAGGCAGTACGGCAGATGCGCACCGATTACCGGGATCCACAGGCACGAGGGAGGATTGTCGGGGACGAACTCTCCTACCGGGGCAAGGGGACCGGAGGTGCCTTCCTGGTCCACAACGGTGAGGGCTATGGGGAACTCGCCCTGGCCGACAGTGATTCCGCCGGAGAGCGAACCGGCGTTGTTCGTGACCCGGTTGTTGGCGATTTGCAGGTTATGCGCCCAGCCGTGGACGAAGATGCCGCCACCGCCCTGGGAGCTATCTCGGATCGTGAGGCCGTCAATCGATGACGGATTGCACTCGTAGTTGCTGGGGTAAGGGTTGGGATTGAGTTCAGTCGTTGTTGATCCAGTTGCGGTGGTAGTCCAGCAATAGGAGTATTGGGGTCCCAGCGCGGCTCCTTCATCGTCCGAGTTTTCTGGAACATCTTGCAGGAGCAGGGCGTCTGGCGGGAACGCGCCTCCCTCAGAGGTGTCAGTCCATGTGTTCTCTCCGGGTGAGGTCCACACGCCCTTGCCCAGGACCGTAATTCCCGCTCCCTCATACGCGCCCATAAGCGAGGGCTCTTGCAGTTGTTCGGCGAGATTGCCGTTGACCGAAGCGTCCCAGCCTACGACCGCCTCTAGCGGCAAACGGTCAATCTGCGGAACACCGAGCTTGGACGGAGTGGTGAAGTAATTCCAAACGTCGCCAGGTATACCGGTATCAGGGCAACTGTAGGTAGTGTCATACGGGACCGTCGCCCCCCCCGTTCCGACGGAAGGCACACCATTCAACGTCAAGCCGAACAGGCAGGTGACATGGCGGCGCCAGGGATCGAGCAGCTTGCCCGCTGGGAAGGCATTGGCATCGATGATGGATGAAACGGCGCCCACACCCTGCAGCCGGACTGGCTTCCACATCAGCAGCATCTCGTTATGGGCTGCCGCTGACTTGGTTTGAGATGAAGCTGTGCTGCACGTAGCCAACGTCGTAGTCCCGGTGGCCGTGCAGGTCGGGTCGACGATGATCAAGTCGCCCGGAGCAGCAGCGTCAATCGCGCTCTGGATCGTACCCGAGGCGTTAACGTGGGTGGGCGTTTTGCCGCCGATGGTGACGGTGACCGTGTCGATCGACTGTTTGCCGTTACCGGCGGTGATGAACAATTGGCCGCACTGCGCAGGCGACCCCCCGTACTGCTTCTGTTGCTGTACCGCGCAGTTGGGAACGCCGGTGGGCACTGTGACCGTGATCGAGGTGTCGCTCCAGTTTGCGACTGTCGCGGCCATCCCGCCGATGGTCACTGTTCCTGTTCCCTGCGTAGCGCCGAAGCCATAGTGGCGGGTGATGGTTTTCAAATTGTAAGGAGCCGCGTTGGCCGAGGGACCTGAGTATGCGCTGTTACTCACCTGCACGCTGCCAAGACCCGTAATGGTGAGGGTCTTACCGGCTGCGCTGACCCAGGGACCGATCCCGTCGCCGTCCACTTCGCTGATCGCGGGGGTGGCGTCCGGGTAGGCGCAATCCGGATTGTTGTACGCCGCACCCACGAATCCTTCCGTGGGCACTACAGGGGTGTCGAGGTATGCGGTCAAGCCCGGCATGTACGGCTCTTCGTAGCAGAAATCGCTGTAAGCCGGGTTGTACAAAGGATCCTGGACCGTCTGCCCGTAGGTTGGAGAGGTGGGATTAGTGTCCAGGACCGGGCCCGGGTCGTTCATGCACTGCGTCAGCATGCTCGGTGAATACCCGGTGATGTTGGGCGGGTTCACATCCCAGCTGGAGAACATCAAGCCGTCATAGACTCCCCAGTGGTCGGAATACACGCGGGAGAGTTCGTTTCCGAGGTAGTCCTTGGTGGAAATCGGCAGGTTGGGCGGAGCAAACTTTTCGCCGAACTGCGGGGAAAACGGATCGAATTCCGAGGTGAAGTCGTCGGTGATCACGCCGGTGAATTTCGCGGCGATGTGGGTCGAGGTGAAGACGAAGAACCTCGCGTTCACCGCCATCTGGTTGGCCAGTGTCACTTCCTTGCGGTCGCACAAAGGCCGGGTCGCGCCGGCGAATGGAGCCGTTTCCTGGTTCTGTGGGAAGAGACTCAGATAGTCGGGCACCACGCGCATCTCACCTACGCATGGCCACACAGGATCGGTATAGCCGGGGAAGCCCGGGACGCCGGAGAGTTCGTCCGCCAACCCTGAGCCCGTAGTCGAGTTCTGGTAGTTGGTGGGGTTGTATCCCGCGCCGGTCTCGTCGTACATGGAGGCCACGGAGGCCTGGTCGGGGAGAATGAAGACGTCCCCACCCAGCCCGCCGAATTGCTGGTTGACCGGCGCGATGAAGTTGTCGCCGATGAGCAGGTTCTTGTCTTCCTCCTTATAGACCTCATAGCCCGGCGGCATGATCACTTCCACCACGTACTTGCCGGGGGGAAGCATGGGATTCCCGAAACGATAATGGTCGGTCGAATCCGGATTCGCCACGCAAATCGTGCAGTTGGTCCCGGCCATCTTGGCGGTCACGCCATTGGTCGATCCTACCGTCGAAACCAGCTTTCCGGTTGTCGGGTTGATGCCCAGTGAGCTGGGGAAGTAGTATTTGCCGTCGTAAGGCGCCGGCTGGATCTGGTTCCAGATGTGCATCGCGTCATAGCACTTGTACTGGGAGTTGTACGGGAGCGGGTGAAGCGGACTCGCGCCACCGCTGTGGATAGAGGTGTACCAGTCAAGATAATTCGGCTGGTCAAACAGCGTGAAGTAAAACGGGTCCTGGTTGGCAGAGGTGCTGGCATCCGTGCCCTGGCCGGGGCAGCTCATGTATGGCTTTTCTCCCGCGCCTGTTCCCGAGCCGGCCGTGCTGCCGGGGTAGAACCCCTGCGCCCAGTCATCCCAGCTGGTGGTTTGGGTCGTGTCCACCAAGGTCAGGGTTGGCGTCACGCCATCCGCTGCAAAGCCCTCCTTGTAGAGGTTGACGGTGACGTGGGGAACATCCGGCTCCCAGGGCTGTTGTATCATTTGCGACGCATCATCAAAGGGACGCGTGGAGGCATATTCCACCTGTCCATAGATACCGCCGTTCTCGCCCACCTGCGTGGTCGTGGCCGCGGTGGCTCCCGGAGGCGTAACGGTGACCGTCGCGCAAGCCGGCGGGCAGGATGCATACGGCGCTTTGCCGAACTCAATCCAGTTGCTCTGGCTTGTCATCCCCGACCAACCTTCGGAGTCCACCCACGGTGGATCGATGCGGCCGGTGGAGGAAGTCCCTGCCGCTCCCGTGCTGGGTTTGGCCGTGCCGGCTGCGAACCCAGCGGCCTCCGTCGTGCAATCCGCTTTGGCGCAATAGACTGCGCCGGGCACGGACAGGTCGGTGGGCAAAGGAACCGCCTCATAGGTGTTCGCCAGGAAAGTGTAGGCAGGCGAAGTTCCGCATTGCCGCGCGGTAGTCCCATTCCCGCAGGAGGGTGATCCATCCGCAGGACCGCCCGCGTCATAAACGGTGTGGATACCCGTCGTCTTGTAGCGGGTCGAATCCGATTCCACCACATACCAGTTGAACAGCGGGAACGTCTCGTTGAAATTGATAACGCCGTTGAAGTCCGTAACCCCCGCGTTGGAGTTATGTCCATCCCGGTAGTGGATCATGGTATAGATGAGCGGAATCCCGATCTCGCCGGGGTCCATGATTCCGTTCTTGTTGTCGTCAATGAAAGTGCGCGTGTAGACATTCGACTGCCACTGCTGGGCACCGAGATTCCCCAAGTGGAGAGCGGAGATTCCTCCGGTGCAGGTGGTCGCGGTCCCTGTGGGGATGCACCCTACGTTCGCCGGCGTCGACAGGCCATCAATGATCTGGTCATTCCATTGGTCGCCGATGGTCAGTCTCCAGTTCCCGCCGGGAACATTGGAGAACTTGAAGTTGCCATTGGCGTCGCAGAAGGTGAACTGGAAGTCCTCGCCGTCGGGGTCCCCCAGACTGACCCAGCACTGCGTCCAGGCAAGGGCATCGCGTGAACCGCTAGGATAGAGTCTCTGGTCCGGAGTACGGCTCAGGCGCTGGACGTCCACTTGTCCGTCGATGCTGTTGGTGCACGGGCCCACTGCGCCCGGGCTGCCGGAGCCGGCGCAGACATCCTTGTTGCGGGCGTTGATAATTGCCGGGTTGGCAAAACCGATGGCCACGTGATATCCGGCCGGTCCGTACTCCTGGAAGTAGCTCGGCTCGCCGATGCGGATGAAGGAATCGTGGGGATGCTGCCCGTCCAGAGTGTTGGTCTGAACCCACTGTTCTCCGCGCGAAATCCGGTCCGCCCCGGGGTAGGCCTGGACGCTGAATTTATCCGGCATCAGGTTGGCAATGACCGCCTGGCCGGCCAGGGGAGAGAGCGTGGTTCCGTCCGATTCATACTTCGGGCAAGTCACGATCATGCCGGTGATGCCGGCCTGATTAGTGGGATCCGCTGTAGCCTGGGCCGAAATCGGGCAAGCGTCGAGCCCTGTGGTGGGGTCGATGGTCCCCGTCAGGCTATTCGACAGGGGCTGGTTGAACATGTCGTAAGTGTCCTGCCCGGTGACATCGCCGAGTCCGCCATAGGTGTCCCACAGGACGATGTTGAAGCCGCCCAGGCCGGGCTCAATGGGCGCAACCGTGCCGTTTCCGCCTCCGCCATCCTGCTCGCCGTTGACGGGGAAGTCGTCTTCGAACACGATGATCGAAAGTTTACCCGTGGGCAGCGGGGTAGGCAGCACGAGCACGCTGACCGGTTGGGTAAAGGCGGAGGTCGTCGAACATGCACTTGTCCCACCCAGAATATTGCAGGCCGGCGGTATGGGAGCGCCGCTCATGGTGTGACCGCAATTCATGTTGCCTGCAGCTGCTTCCCCGCCATTGGCTGGGCAAATAGGCTGGCCCACGTTCGCCGGAAACGGGTTGGCCGCATCACCAGGCAGCACAGAGATGTAATAGCGCTTGGATGGATCGAGGGCGACCTCGCCGGGCAGCACCGCGGTAAATCCATTTCCCGTCGGATCGGGCCGGCAGGCGCCGTTGCCCACGTCGCACACCGCCTTAACATGAGTGCCGGTCGCGGGGTTCAGGAACGTCTGGCCGCCTTCGCACGAGAGCGGCCCGGTGCAGCCCTGGGCAACGAAATCCATGTTGCTGGTATGGAATTGCACGCCGAAGACGGGGATGCTGCCGCCGGTCCCCACAACGGTGGGGCAGCCCGGCGTGGAAATGCTGCTGTTGGTTGTGCAGTTCGGGTCGACCCAGAACGTCTTGTCTTCTTCAATGATCCAGCGATAGTCGCCAAACGGCTTTAAGCCACTGATGCAGGCGCTGTTCCCGTTGCAGTTGTTATACGCCTGGGCATCCAGTACATTGACCTTCAGATTGCTGGGCTGCGGGAAGATGAGTGTCACAGTCGCGGCGGTACTTTGCGCGCCCTGAGAGTTTTGCGCGATGTAGGTAAAGGTGTAGGTGCCGGCGCTTGATGCGCTTGCCGTAAACCCACCTTGCGGGTCCATATTGATCGTTACTCCTGTTGGCGTAACGCTGGAAGTGACCACCTGCAGCGGAAGGCCGTTGGGGTCCGAGTCCACCGACAGGACACCGGGCGATGGAATCTTCAGGAATGTGGCCATCTTGGATGTGTAGGTAATGGAGTTCGCAATAGGGGATCCGGCAAGCGTCGTCGTGTTCAGTGCAACCGTTGTGCACATGCCGGCAGTGCCCGCAGGCATACCGTTGGCGCAATATCCGAAAGAGTCTACGGGCGACCCCGGACTGGGAGCCGGGCCTGCGACCGGACTGGGAGTATAGGTAAAGGTGCCGTTGGCACAAATTCCTGCGACCGTGCTCCCCGGAACCGCATTGCAAGTCAGCGAGCCGTGGGCGGGAGGAGTCGACAGCTCGACGCCATACACATTGATGTCGTTCGCGATCACGCCCTTGGATGGGTCGGTGATGACCAGGGGAATGCACGAGGCGGCCCCGGTCAGACATGGGATGACAGAGTTGTAGGTATCCGGATTGGCTTGCCCGGCTGCAAATACACCCGTCGTCCCCCCTACCGCAGCTGGGAGCAAAGCTCCGTTGACACTGATGTAAGCCAGCATTCCGGCATCACGTATGGATGAATTGGCCGACAGGCTTCCCTCGCGGTCAAATACCGGTAACGCCGGGGGTGGTGCGGCGGCAGTCGGGCTGACTGGCACATTGACCATTACATCGTAAGTCTTGCCCGCGGCCATGAATACTTCGGTCTTTACCCGCGGAGCTGTGAGGCTCGGGACAGGGTTGCCATCTTCGGCGATCAAGGTGAATCCACCCACGGTCGCGGATGCGCCTGCGCCGCTAAAGCCGGTGGTATGCGATCCCACGATCGCCGGCACGTGCATGTGCAGGCCGGCATTCACCAGGCGCACCAGGACCTTGCCAGTGGCGGAGATTCCTGTCGTGACAGGGGTCGTGCCACTGACTCCAGCCGTGGCCGGAAACAGCGAGGGCCCAGGATTGGCCTTGTCGAACGCGATCCCGTTGATGAGGAAGTAGAACGGCGTGTAATTCACCGCTGGGGGATAGCACGACTGATAAAGAGCGCCTGACCCGGGGTTGCCGCATCCTGGATTACCCTGCGGGTCGGTCGGCAAACCGGACCACACCCTCGTCGCGCTGAATTTGGCGTTGCGGACAGCCAGGTCGACCGCTTTGTTCTGCACCGGGTCGATTTCACTGAACTCCAGTGGGATTTCCGCGTTGTACTGCACCGCGGGAACCGCGGCCTGAACCGCCGCACTCGTAGTGGGAGCGGCCACTGCGGGGTAAGCTGTGCCCGCTGTAGTGCCGGCGGGGGCGGTGGTGACCACCAGCATGCCAATCAAGCCCATGGGCACCTGTATCGAAGGATGGGTGCCGGATTCAAGCAGGTATGTGCCCGGCCTAAGCGTTTTCCACGTCAGTGCTGTTGCCGTGGTCGCACCCGCCGTCACTTCTGTGCCCATAGACTGCACGCGCGGCCCCTGGGCAGGCGGCGTGGCCAAACCCTGATTGTTCGCGCTGGTGCATGGTGTGCCCGGCGGGTTGGCGGCAATAAACCACGACACGCACCCTTGAGCGTTGGAGTGGTCCGGACTTGCCGTGGTGGTTGGCGCCCCGCCGAGGCCGCCGCCCACCTGACCCACGATCACGATGGATGTGGGAATCGTATTCGCCGTGCCACCCGCGGCAGGGGTAAAGGAAAGATTGTTGGTCAGGTTGATCGTCAGGCTTGCTCCCCCGGTAACAAAGGGGACCGTAATCACGACCGGGGACCAGGCCGGTGCCGCCGCGGCAAACGCTCCGGTACCTCCTCCACCTGTGAGCGTAATGGTGGGCGCCGCAGTATAGCCGGCTCCGTGGTTGGTCACGCTGAGGCCCACCACCTGGCCGTTGCTCACGACCGCAGCCGCTACCGCCGCCATCGTGGGCGTATTCCCAGTGGCGGGAGTAATGGTGACGGTGGGCGCAGACGTATAGCCGGATCCGCCATTGAGGATGTAGATTCCGCCCAGTGATCCAGTGGCTGCTGCGGAACTGGATCCGGCCAAGGGCGCGCAAGTCGCGGTCGCGCCCGTAACCGCCGCGCCGCAGGTGTAGCCCCACATGGGCAGCGTCGTGCCATCCGGCAGGGTTGTGGTAGTCGGCCCCGCCGTCAAGTTGACCTGGCCGAAGCCTGTCGCGACCGCAAAGAGAAGGAAGGCGCTCAGAACTGCAGCCTTCAGTGTGGTCTTTGCCTTGGAATCGTTGATCATCCGGATCATGGTCGTCGCCTCTCGCTCTCGTTGCGTCCTGGACATAGAATTCTTCTCCGCCGTCCGCCGGCCCGGGTGGGGCTCAATCGGACGGCCTTGCAAGGCAGGCACTCCGCGCGCCCCTAGTTCGATTCGTCAATCGGATATTCCCGCGAATCCACCAGCAACATCATCAGCATTCCGCCGGGGAAGACGTTGTTGGTCGTGATCTCGCGCTCGTTATGCGAGTGCCACATAAACGCCCAGCCGCGCTCGCTGGCGGGGTTGAGCTGTACGTTCGAAGGCAGCAGGTCCGTGCAGTTGGCGTTGGTCGTGGTATCGCAATTAGCATGCGACCCGCGCAAAGTCGCATCCGGACCGAGGTAAGGAGAGCCGCCGTACCAGGCGCCGTTGGTAAAGACATTCGGATCAGGTAGAGTTGCGGGGCCGCCCGTTGCCACATCGCCAAAGGGGTTCACCTGTACCGGCTTGTTATGGTCCTGGCACCACTCGTAGTAGTTGAGCTGAGTTGCCGCCGAAACCGTGGTTCCGTTGCTGAGGGTCACCATGCCGGTGTTGTAGCCGTTCGCGTCAGGAGTACACGGCAACGATGCGAGGGCGTCGGTCGGATACGGATTGGTGCTCGCGGTGGTGCCCGCGGGGTGGTGACCATACGGGTCCCAGTTCAATCCCCTGCCGCTGAAGTAGAAGATGCCGTCGAACGACTCGCCCGGAGTGGTATCGGTGTTGAACATCAGGGTACCGGCGAGACTCGTGGTCGGATTAGTCGGGCTCAGGATCAAGTTCCCGTCACGAGCCAGGATGCGCACGTGGTTGGCGTGCTCGTGGAAGGGATGTTGCCAGCGCCCCTGGCCTATGGTGCGGATCAGCATCTGCTCGCCGGGATGAATGTGCGGGTCGCCGTTGTAGGGCTGGTGCGGATATTCCGACGCATAGTTGGGATCCATGAGGTCAGGCATGGAGCGTCCGTTGATCAGGAAGTAGGCTGGATGGTAGGGTTCGGTCTGTACGTCGAGACTGCACCCCATGGCTCCCGCCGTGCAGCCGATCTTGGCCTGAACCTGGGCCTCTGCCTGCTTGTGGATTCTGGCATCCATCTCGGCCCACTGAAACAGGTACTCGCGGTCGTAGCAGCTCTTGGGGTGGTCGTAGGCCGCGTGGGCGAGCCGGAAATCCTGCTCGGGAAATCCTTCGATGTGATTCGTCGTTCCGTAATCCGTCTTTCCAAACAGGTTCGTTAGGGTGCTATTGCAACTGGCAGGGACACTCGACGGCAACACAATGACCGCGCCGTAGAGCCCCATTTCGACCTGGAGGTCGCCCTGCGTTCCGCTGTAATACGCGTGCGTACCCGGCGCGCTGGCGGTGAACTTGTAGGTCACCGTGGCGCCCGGAGCCGCTTCTTGCGTAAGCAGCCCTTGAACACCGCCCGTTGCCGTAACGCTGAAGCCCGGAAACAGGAGCGAGGTGTTGCCGGCAGCCGTGGGCAGATTATTCGTCAGATTAATCGTGACCGCCTGCCCCTCGGTGACGACCATGGTGGGGCCGGGCACCTGCATGGTGTTGCAATAAGGCGTGAAGGTGAAGGTAGCCTTGGGGACAAACGCCGGCGCCGAGCCGGAGACGCAGCCGTATCCCCACGAGTACACTGCCGATCCGTCCGGCTGATTCAAGTAAGCGTCCTGGGCCGTCAGATTGAACGTGCCGGCCGTACCCGTCGTGCTGGTTATTCCGGGAGCTGCAGCGAAAGCGGCCTGTGCAAGCGATAGAGTCGCGGCCACCACCAGCGCCAGGAGCAGTTGTGTCTTGGACGTCGCGTTTTTCATGTTCATCGGCCTCATGGCTGCTCTCCTAATTGCAGGTATTCCCGTAGGTGTCGCTCGACACGCTGTTGCAGATGTGGACCTCGGTCATCATCCCGCCGAAGTTTTCGGCATCGTTTGACAGCCTGAAGAGGTCGGGTTCATAGAGATAGAAGGTGCTGCCCGCTGGATACAGCTTCGCGGCGCACCCCGTGCCCAGGTAGGCGCTGCAGCCGTCGTCACTGGCATCCAGAATCACGTCCAGCGATTCGCCGCCGCCCAGCGTGATCGAGTTGGTATAGAACTCGGTGTTGTTGCCATCCTGGTCCCGCAGCAGCTTGGCGTTGAATCCGACCTCATGCATGGGAACGCCGAGGCTTTGCAAAGTGAAGTATTCGGCGACCGACAGGTTGACGAGGCGAAGGGAAGCCTTTCCGCCCGCCGGAATGTTGACGATGGAGGGCAGCGGCTGCGAGTAGTGCATCGAGCCATCACTGGTGACCGTGGCTTGCGGACCGGGCGCGACTGTGTCGGGGTAGCTCCGACCATTTAAGAGGAAGTACTTGTCGTTCATGTCCACAAACAATTCCGGATTGAAGGTCATGCCCACGAAGTGGAAGTTGGGATCGAAACCGTGCATCTGCATGGGGTAAACCACGTCATAGCAACTCGAGGCGTCGCCGTCGTTGTAGACATATTCAGCCGTTGTTCCCTCTCCCGTGGGAGTTGTACCATTACAGAGGGTACCGGCCGGCGGCCGAATGGCGCCGGTGTTAATGGCCGGCATGGTTGCGCTGCACAGGATGTCGGTCGAGGGATTGCAGACGGTGCGCGGATCCACCACAGGATTGGTTGCGGGCTCGGAGACTCCATTCTGGTACCCGAGGTAGGTATAGAGGTTTCCTGTCGCTGGCACTCGATCCTGCCGCGGCCTCACATAGACCTGTCCCACCATGCCCATCTGCAAGTGCTCGGGCGGAGTGATATGGCAGTGCCAGAAGTAGGTCCCCGCGTCGGGAGCGAGATAGTAATAGGTGAAGCTGGCGCCGATGTTGATGGCCACGGATGCGTCGGGCACACCGTCATAGAACGAGGAAGCGTTGGGGTAGCCGTGGAAGTGGACCGTGTGCTGCTCGAACAGGTCCGGGCGCATAATCATGCCCACGTTGGTGAGGGTGAGGAAGAACTCGTCGTCCTCGTCAAACGCGAACAGCGGAGCCGGAACATTGCCGTTCATCACCCCGATGTCCATGATTTGCCGGGGATCCACATGCCCATCGATTCCCGGGGGTGTTGAGACGGTGGCAGCCTCGTCATTGCCGGTATCTGCGGCTATCCCTGTCGCGGTAGCGACGTACTGGAAGGCATAATCGCTGACTGCGTCGGGACTTGTACCCGCTGATGTGGACACGCAGCTAATTGTCCAGGCGCCTGCATACCCGGTTGGGGTTGGAGTGCCGTCATCACCCATGCCGTTTGTGATCACGATTGTTGCTCCGACGGGAAGGCCCAGGGGAGCGTCCGTCCAGCCGGTTACTATTTGGTTGATGTTGAGGCCGAGGGCTGTGGCAGCGGCGGCCGTGGTGGGGCAGCCGGGTGCAGTGGTGGCGGGGGTGGTCACGGGAAATGCACCCTCAAGCAGGTCGGTGACAGTCACGAGCGTTGCGATGTCGGGGCTCAGGCCGACCGCGCCGTTCCACGTGAACGCCGGAGTGGACGTTCCCGTCGCCACGCCTACCCCGGGCGAGTCGCCGCTGGTCGCCCCGTCGGTGAAGGCCGGGTCCCCGCGCGTGAGTGTGCCCGGATACGGGGTGTTAAAGACATATGGGAACTCGCTGCCGCCACGGCCGGCGGCGATGTCCGCCAGGCCAGACAGCGGCCCGAACGCGAACATGAAGATCTGGTTGCCATCGGCCATCGTCGAGTAGCCGTCACCGCCCGAGATCTGCTGGCACTTGATGGCGCCGTTCACGGTTCCGGCAACCGGCGTGACAAAGTCCCCGCTCGTCCCGGCGGGTACGCCAGAGGACGCGGCCTTGAATTGCGTCGGTCCGTTGTATGGAGGCTCTGTGTTGTTGCACCCCGTGCCAGTCGGGTTCGTGATGCAGGCGGTCCCGGTCAACGGGTGCGTAATCGTGCTGGCTGGACACTGCACGCGAAACGACTGCGCGCTCGCGGTAACAGCCGCGAAGGCGACGGTGAGTACGGAGATCCAAACCTGGTACGACTTCAAGTGGCTCATGGTTGCTCTCCTACGGGACTACTACGATTTCGGTCATCAACCCGCCGAAGTTCCGGGAGTCGTTGGGCAAATGGTCAAGCTGCGGGGTGGACAGAAAGTAGGTGTCCGAGGGGACACCGGAAACAGAACGAAAACCTTGCTGGCGCGAGGAAACACTGACTCGCAGTGCTTCGCCTCGTTGCCGTTAGCTTGCCTGAGAGAAGTTCGTCATGTGCAACGAGGCATAGGTCGCAAGTGTCCAGGGCGCGACGCATGGAAAAGACATCTCTTGCAATTCGGCTTATGGCCTTACGTTCCGGCGCCGAATCTAAGCGATTGTTGAGCATTTTCGTAATACCGGCACTTTGAGCGACACATGGTGGAGCTAATTTGACTTTCCGCAATGAAGCACCGAAATTTACAGAATTTACCGCTCCTATCTTTGCCATCGCATGGTTACTCGAGAAACATAAGTACCATCCAGCGAGTCAGCATAAATACGACAACGGTCAGTAGAGCGACATTACTCTGCTGAGCAGCAAATACGCGGCTATTTGCAGAGTTGTTAATTCTATCGACTGCCTTAATGGTCCCGAGTTGCACAAGATATAGAAGAGTCGCACTTGGAGTAAGTTCGATCAACGCAAACAGATTGAGCCGTAGCAAATGCAAACGAGGTGGCCGATTCTTACTCCCACTCTTCAAACTGCGCGCATTCGGATTGTTTCTTTTAATAAGACAGCAAAAGGGCGCGAGAAACGCTCCAGCTGAGAAGTATTGGAGAGTGAAGGTATTTATTAAGGATCTTTTCTTGGTTCGTGGCATTAACGAGATTCAGCATGATCATTCGCAGGAGACGCGCCGCTGGACCTTAACCCAAGGAATGGGAACAAAGCCAATCTTCAGGGAAAAACATGCCGGCTGGGGGCTCGAAACCGACGGGCCGCGTCACAGGCAAGTTAGACGCGACTTCGTCTGGCATAAATTTCCAGCCACTGATCCGGCCTGGTTTGTGATGGCGGGTCACGTTCGGCGGATGGTCGCGTGACGAATGCATGTAACTTTCAGGCGGAGAAATGTATTGAATGCAATGTAAGTTTCCAAAGCGATGGCTGCTTATGAATGCATGTACGGCAGGCGTGGGACGGTTGAAGAGAATGCAGGGTTCTGAGAAACGCTTCGCCTTGACGAGATGCAGGTAAGCGCTCCGTGTCCTATGCTCTTGTCAATCGCTGCGTTCATTTGTTTGTAAAAATTGTAAAACTGCCATATAATTTGCCAATTAATTTCATAATTTGCGCGTCACTTTGCTTTTTATCAAATAAATGGACTGTTTGCAATGATAGGTTGCCGTTCGTAGATGACGTTTTTGTAATTTTGCGTTTGCGGTTCGACGGAAGAACAGCATGCCGATGAATCAGTAACTCGGTTGTTGGACTCGTAAGCCCCGGGAGCATCTTGGAAAACAGGGTCCTGCTTGTCCGTACCGTGGTCATGGGAGAACCGCGGTGGGTGTGGTTCGAATTACCGTGAATCCTCCCGCCTAGTTCACGTCAACCTCACGATTCAGATGTCGCATCGGGTCCAGGCCGCATAGACCTGGCGATTGTGGAGGTGTAACATGGGCCGGCTAACAAATACGAACTGGGATTCGCGGAGTGGGCGGGAAGGTGTCGTCACACCCCTGGATCAGAATGCGGCGAGCGAAGGAATCGCCCGAAATCGATACAATTTTGTTTCCTCGCGGGAATCGGTTGGACCCATCTCTGATCACGGCTGGCCGTCGTTGTCGGGGCCTGATCTCCCTTCTGCTACCCGAAGTGTGCGCCATGGAGCAAGTCCGGGCATTAGTGTGGCGGAATTTGTGGGAAGAAAGTTCCTCCCGGAGTATGTCGAGCGCAAAAGCCTCGCTGGGCGTACGCATTACCAATCGATGCTCAAGCACGTCTTATGTCCCGATACCGTGGACAAACTCCTGAACCCGGGCATGGCGCAGCGGAAATCCAGACTCAAAGCGATCCCCGGCTGGCCATATCTAGACAACGTTCAGCTTTGCGAACTGCGGGAAGAGCACGTGCGGGATCTGACCGGAGCAGCGTTTGCGCATGGGTATTCGGCGCAGACAGTGACGCACATTCGGAACGTACTCGGTCTGATCGTCGTGCATGCCAAACGAGAGCGGCTTTTCGTAGACGAGAATCCCGTTTCTCGTGTGGAGTTACCGCCCATCTGCCACAAGAAACCGCAGGACTTGACCATTGCGCAGGCGATGGCAATGCTGAAGATGATGCGGCACCCCGAGCGGGAGATTGCACTCATCGCGATTACCACGGGAATCAGTATCCAGGAGATCTGCGGATTACAGTGGAAGCACGTGAACCTGACCGAGGCTGGCGCCGACTGCGACGGAGAAGCGATTCCATCCGGAAGCATCCTGCTTCGTCAGCATTGGAATGCCGAGGGCATAGTACAGCTACATTTCAATCGAATCAGATTGATAAAGGTGCCCGAGCCATTGTCCGTCATACTCTTACGGCTGAAACAGGAAGCGTTGTCTCCAGATCGGAATGCTTTCGTTCTGGCAACTCCTTCCGGAGCCCCGATCCGGCCGGCGAGCCTGCGGATGGCACGTCTGAAGGTGATCGGTCGAAAGATTGCCGTTCCATGGTTGTCGTGGCAGGTTGTCAAGCGGGCTCACGACGCCATGGTGACCGAACTACGCGATCAACTTAATACGGATTTGGTTTCAAGCGCGCAATAGTGCCCAAGAGGATGCGGATGGTGCGAAGGCATTCTTCTGCCAACATGAACAATTAGCTTCCAGGATCCCTCTCGACGGGGTTCTTCAGGTGAGCGGAAGTGAGCACCGAGCAGAAAAGCATTTTGATCATAGAAGCCGAAGAGGCACTCCGCTCCACGCTAAGCGGCCGCTTGCGTGAAGAGGGCTATGTGGTGGATACGGCGAACGAGGGAATCGATGGCTTCGAGAAGGCCACCGGCCAGCCTTTTGACTTAATTATCCTCGGCATCTTGGTGCCAAGCGGCCGAGGGTGTGACGTGTGTCGCGACATGCGGCAAATGGGAATGGCAACGCCGATCCTGCTGCTGGCCTCTCACAGCCAGAAGACCGATGCGGTTCTCGGCCTGCGGCAGGGCGCTGACGACTTCGTCACCAAGCCCCTCAACGCCGCTGAATTGTTGGCCCGCATCGAGGCTCTGTTGCGGCGTGCCCCTGCCCGTGTTGGCCACGGCGTGCACCAGGTCGGTTCAATTAAGGTGGACGTGCGATGCGCTGAAGTTACGCGTGACGGCAAACCCGTTTATATGGCTGCGCGTGAATACCAGCTGCTTCGATACCTGATAGCTCGGCCCGGCGCGAGCATTTCTAGGAAGGAACTTCTCAAAGCGGTGTGGGGTTACGCGAGTGACGCTATGACGCGAACCATCGATATGCATATCTCCAGCTTGCGAGAAAAATTGGAAGCCAATCCCAAATACCCGGAGCTAATCCTCACCGTGGCCAAGGTTGGCTACAAATTCGCGGATTCGAAGAACACTTGAGAGAGGCGTTGAAAATGGCAAACGCGACGAAGCTCATGTGCCACGTAACGTTGAAACAGGCGCGAGCCCAGCGAACGGATATCGTTGCCTGCGCATTGCACGAATTTCGAACTCCCATTACGGCCATTTTCTCCCTGCGGAAATCCGTTACGTGCCGCTGGGGGAAAGGGACACCATCGCGAATGCCCGTGTTGTCACTTGATTTTGTAAGATGCTTGCCATTTTGTAAGGTAAGTTCCGGGTAAACGACCTACCGGGGCGCATATGGAGCCCGCGACGCACGCCTAAGCCATACAAATAAGCCGTTTAGTTTGTTAGAAATACATTTTTGATCAGCGAATTGCATTGTAAGGTGGTGGGCAGTGAGGGACTCGAACCCCCGACTTCCTGCTTGTAAGGCAGGCGCTCTAACCAACTGAGCTAACCGCCCACGCTTGGCGGGAGGCCGGAA
This sequence comes from uncultured Acidobacteriota bacterium, assembly GCA_963798315.1. Taxonomy (GTDB): domain Bacteria; phylum Acidobacteriota; class Terriglobia; order Terriglobales; family Acidobacteriaceae; genus Telmatobacter. The sequence goes on from CAWCTA010000014.1 coordinate 250,819, forward strand.
CCGGCCTTCTGCCATCATAGCAGCGCCCAGCATCGCATCGCCCCAACCCCGCCAGCCACCCACCACCGTGCAGGCGAGCCCGGAGTTGATAGACTCACCCGGTGAGCCGATTGATTGTGAACGCTGACGACTTCGGCCTGACCCCGGGGGTCAACCGCGCCATCGTTGAACTTCACCAGGCGGGCGTACTGACCAGCACCACGCTCATGGCCAAGGCCGGGACGACGAGCGAGGCCATCGCCATAGCGCGGGCCACGCCGAGCCTGGGAGTCGGCTGCCACGTCGTCCTCGTGGATGGCGACCCGGTCCTTCCGCCGGCCGAAATCAGAAGCCTTATCGATCAAAAGACGGGCTGTTTTCCAGTCAGTCTGAACGTTTTCCTGACCCGCCTGTTCACTGGCCGTATTCGACCCGCAGAAATCGAAGCCGAAGCCGCCGCGCAGATTGCCAGGCTCCAGGACAGCGGCTTGCGCCTCACCCACATTGACACCCACAAGCACACGCATATGTTCCCGTCCGTCCTGCGGCCGGTGTTACGCGCTGCCCGCGCCGCCGGCATTCGCGCGGTGAGGAATCCCTTTGAACCCGAATGGGCTGTGCGAGCCACGCCGCGCGCGTCGTGGATGCGTGCCGCTGAGGTTTTCGCGTTGCGGCGGCTGGGCCCCTATTTTCGCCGCCTGATTGCCCAGGAGAAGTTCGCGACCACCGACGGAACCATCGCCGTGGTCGGCACCGGCACACTCGATTCCGGCGCGGTTCGCTCGCTGCTGAGCGAACTTCCTGAAGGTACGTGGGAACTCGTGACCCACCCCGGATACAACGATGCCGATTTGGACAGGATTCGTACCCGCTTGCGGGCATCGCGCGAAATTGAGCGGCAGGCGTTGACCACGCTGAAAGATTTTCCCGCCGTCGACCTCATCTCATTTGGCGATTTGTTCTCTCCCACTTAGCTGCATCTTCCCGCCCGCCGCAAACGTCCAAGTCAATGGCAACCACCCAAAGGCACGACGGAGCCTCATGCGCATTGGAATCACCTGCTATCCCACCTACGGCGGTTCGGGTGTTGTGGCCACAGAACTCGGCATCGAGTTATCCGCCCTTGGACACGAGATCCATTTCATCTCCTATTCCCAGCCATTTCGCCTCAGCGGGCGGGACGGCGGCGTGTTCTATCACGAGGTGCCGGTTTCGAGTTATCCGCTCTTTGAGTTCCCTCCCTACGATCTGGCCCTGGCTTCTCGCATGGCGGAAGTAGCCGAGTTTTACGAACTCGACCTGCTGCATGTGCATTATGCGATTCCCCATTCGGTAAGCGCGCTGCTGGCCCGCCAGATGCTCGCCGCGCGCGGCAGGCGGCTGCCCTTTGTGACCACCCTGCACGGCACCGATATCACCCTCGTCGGGTTGGACCGGAGCTATCTCCCCATCACCCGCTACTCCATCCAGGAGAGCGACGGTGTGACCAGCATCTCGCAATACCTCAAGGACAAGACGCTCGAAGACTTCGGCATCACCCGCGACATCGCGGTCATTCCCAATTTTGTGAATTGCGATGTGTACAGTCCGGTGCGCGATGACGCCACGCGCAGTGAGGCTCGGAAGAAGCTCGTTGGCGCCGACGAGCCCATCCTGATTCACCTTTCGAACTTCAGGCCGGTGAAGCGCGTGGTGGACGTGGTTAAGGTCTTCGCGCAAGTGGCGCACGCCATGCCCGCACAACTGGTCCTGGTTGGCGACGGCCCCGATCGCTCGGCGGCAGAATGGCTGACGCACGATCTCGGCCTGCAGGGACGCGTCCACTTTCTGGGCAAGCAGGATCGCGTCAATGAGCTGCTGCCGCTGGCCGACTTGATGGTGATGCCCAGCCAGCTTGAGTCGTTCGGGCTGGCGGCGTTGGAAGCGATGGCCTGCAAGGTTCCCTGTATTGCCACGCGCGTAGGCGGCGTGCCGGAATTGATCGATCACGGCGAGACCGGTCTGCTGTATGCCGTGGGCGACGTCGACGAAATGGCGCAGGGAGCGATCAAACTGCTTGAGGATCGGGATCGGTTGCAGGAGATGCGCGACACCGCTCGCCGGGCGGCGCAGAAGCGGTTTTGCTCCACGCTGGTGCTGCCGCAATATGTCAAGTATTACGAGTCGGTGCTGGGGAAGGCCAGCTGATTCGCCGGCTCGGCGGACTCGACAGGCACGTTCGGGGTCCACTCCGTTTCAAAGCGCGGGGCGATGCCCAGCCGCCGCCAGAAATTCCCCACCAGGGCCACGGTTTCGGCGCTGGTTCTCGGCGTTACCCGAAGAAGAATCTCCGAACCTGGGCTCTCCGCCAGTCCGCGGGCTTCAGCAACAATGGCAACGCATTTGTCCGGGCGATAGGTGCAAGCCGCAAGATCCGTGATCGAGAGCCGGGTGGTAGGCGTCGCCAACACCGTGCGCGGCGGGGCCATGCGGTCGAGCAGCCACAGGATCTCGAGTTTTGATTCGAGTTCGTCGGGTACGCAGTCGATGGCGAGGTCCGCTTCCCGAACCGCGTCCTCAATGCTCGATACGAAGCCGACCCGTGCCTCTTCGCTTAGGTTTGAGGGGCTGAGCTGCCGCCGGATGTACTCCTGCGCGTGGTGCAGGTTCGAGGGCATCACGTCCTCGAGCAATACGCGATAACCCGCGCGTGCAGCCGCGATGGCAAGCCACCGGCCCAGCGGACCGGCTCCGATAATAGCGGTTGTCAGCAAGCGGGACTTACTCAGACAGGGCCTTGGCCACATCCTCGGCGTTGGGCTTGGAGCGCTTGAGGTGCTCGCTCACGCGCGCGCGCTCCTCCGGTGAAAGGGTGGGAACAAAAGCCAGCACCCGGCGCAGGGTCACGGCAACGTCATCGATGTAATTCATCAGGCGGATAGCTTCTCCGGAAAGCGGCATGGCTGGATCCCTCGGGAACATTGATTCTCGTTCCATTGTAGGCGGTGAGATCGGGCGGCGGAAAGCCCGCGGATCAATTACGCGCGGGGTCATTGGGCTGTCGCTGCGGAAACCGGAATCAGTAGAATCACGGCATGAGCGATTCAGCAATTGCTTCAGCCCAGGCATTCGTGCGGGCAATCAACCGCCAGGATCCAGAAGCCATCGCGAATCTGATGACCTCGCAACACCGCTTTACCGATTCGCTGGGAAACATCTACCAGGGTCGTGAGGCGATGCGCGCGGGATGGGCCGCGTATTTTCGCAGTGTCCCCGATTACTCGCTGGCTATTGAAGAATCCTTTGCCGAAGGGCCGGCAGTGGTAATGCTCGGCATTGCGCAAGGTACGTATTCCTCTGACGGAGCGCTGCAGGAAGAGAATCGCTGGAAGACTCCCGTAGCCCTGCGCGCCCTGGTCGAGGACGGACTCATCGCGGAGTGGCAGGTGTATGCAGATAACGAACCGGTCCGCGAGAAGATGAGGCGTACCGTCAGCGCAAAGTCCTAGTGCGATGGCCGCCGCCCAAGGAAGGCATGGGCTACGCTCTTGCCCGACGATTGCCAGCGCCGGATGATTTCATAGACGATCACCGTGGCATACGTCACTGCGCACCAAATGCATACTTCTTCGATGGGCAGCCGGCTCCATGCCGTGATGTAAATACCGATCATCTGTGCGTCCTGAAATCCCCACCAGCCGTAAGGTAGAGCCAGGGTGGCTTCCCACAACAGGCTGATCAGAAGGATCAGAAAAAACGTCAGGCCGAAGGCTCGCCAGTTGATGACCGGCAGCGCGGATGGAAACAGTATTGACGATGGCCCAAACGCTCCCGCGACCAGGAACACAAAATAGCCGGGAAAACCCGGCGTGCTCACGAAGAGGTAGCGGAACAGGATCGCGGCTGTAATCAGCCCCACGGCCAGAATCAGCGATCGCGGATCGAAGCGCAGCAGCCGGTCGAAGTTGATACGCTCAGCTGCGTCCACCGGAACGCTATAAGCGGCAAGCCAGTATTCATCGAGCCATATATAGATGAGAAGCACAGCCACGAATCCCGTGAAGTAGAAGAGATATTCCTCGACAGGCACGCCGCCGCCCATCGCGGGAGCCTTGATGCCGAGCGTGGCACTCGGATTGGGAAATACAAAAAAAGCATGCGCGAAAAAGAAATCGAGGGCGACACCCAGTGGAAACAAAAGTGCGATGGTGCGCCCGAATGACTTTCTCGAGATGTGCACTTCCTCCTTGGGCAGGAACCACACGCTGATCGCGAGGATGGGCACGACGAAGAGAAGCAGGCTGACGGTGTAGCCGTAGGGCGTCAGGTTCCGCGTGGCAGCGATCGTCGGGGAAACACGCGCCGTATGCAGCGTGAGCGCGGCCGGTACTGCAATCATGATCAGGATCCCGATCACCAATTGAAAACTGGTTTTCGGCGATGGGGGCTTGATGCGAACCGCCATGACATATCCTTCGTACGAGAGTGAACGAACTATAGCACCGACGACGCCCCGGGTTGTGGAGAACGTCGCATAAGCATTTTTTATCGACTCCCTAAAATGAATAACTTTGCCGAATATACCCCAAAACCCGGACACTGGGGTTGACACGGGAGGAAACGCATTTGACTCAGACTTGGGATCCAGAAGCATATGCGCGCGATGGGGCGTTCGTCCACGGTTTGGCCAGCGGGGTGCTGGAGTGGCTCGCGGCCGGGCCGGGGGAGCGAATCCTCGACCTCGGATGCGGCGACGGCCAGTTGACCGCTCGCCTCGCGGCTACCGGCGCCGATGTTGTTGGCGTGGACGCCTCGGAAACAATGGTGGCGGCGGCCCGGGCTCGCGGCATCGCCGCGGATGTGGCCAGCGCCGAGAGTCTGCCCTACGTCGATGCGTCCTTCGATGCGGTGTTCTCGAATGCGGTCCTGCATTGGGTTCGCAACCAGGACGAAATGATGGCCGAGGTCCACCGCGTATTGAAGCCGGGCAGTCGCTTTGTAGCCGAGTTGGGCGGCCATGGCAACATTGCTGCCATTCGCGTGGCGCTGATGGCCGTACTGGAGCGGCATGGTTTCGGCGGCGCGGAGGACGGGGTTAACTATTACCCCACCCCCGACGGATATCGCCGCCGGCTCGAGCAGCATGGCTTCACCATCGAACGCATGGCGCTGATCCCACGCCCGACTCCACTCGAAAAGGGCGGCATGCCCGGATGGTTGCATACCTTTCGCCGCGGCGTGCTCGATCGTCTCCCGCCGGACGTACGCGCCGCCGTGGTCGATGAGTGCTGCAGCCTGCTTGCGCCTGCATTGCGCGATGAAGACGGGAATTGGATGGCTGACTATGTACGGCTCAGGTTTGTGGCGCGGGTCTAACAAGATCAGGCTCCTGCGTAAACGATTACACGCAGTTCATTGAGAACCGCATCTGCCCATGCCATTGCTTCGGATAAGTGGCCAATAACATCAATCTCAACAAACTTACAAATAATCCTGACAAATGACTTGCGTTTTTCTTATAAGTTGTGGCAAAGTACTAAGTGCGTAGGAGCACGTGCCCGATGAAGAAATCAACGCAAATCTCGATGCGTAGGCTGGAGCGGCTGCAATTGGCCAGCACCGGTCGCCGGGCATGGTTCGTCGATTCTCACTAGCCATTTGCTCCCTCCTACGCGAATCGCATAAAAACCCGAATTACGACCAACATTTGGACTAGGTCCGCGCAATAAGCTGTCGCGCTCCGCGTCCAGTTGGGCTCGATAAGCCCGAGTGGCGAAGAGACCAGGTTCATCGACTGCAAATCGACCAAACACCTGTCCTCGCTTGTTCCCTCGGGATAACTTGCGTGACTAAGTGCGCCTGCTTGGCGCTGCGATAAGTTAAATCGCAGTGCCGAGGATAGGTTTGTGTTTCACAATTGCTGATGGGTCGGCGCCAGTGGCAATAGGGGAGAGTTACTTCTACTGCCTGACAAACAGAGCAGGGTTCAGGGGAGCCCTGCCGGAAGGCTCACTTTGCGGGTCGCCGCAGAGCAGAGTTTCCGAACTCTCGTCGTTCGCTCCCCGGTCCAATTTGACCCAAATGTGCTTTTTTTTTAATTTCCACCCTGGCCGGTGGCGTAGATCACGGATACTTCGCCTGTGAAGCCGGAAGTCGCGGGTTCGAGCCCCGCCTGGAACGCGAGTTCCAGTAGCTCAGTGGTAGAGCGCCGCAAGAGCCCGAGATCGCTTGTTCCCCGGCCAATAACCTTCCGGCGTGCCGGATTAGAAAGCAATTGCCATGGGCAAGCTCAACGTGAAGAACGGCACACCAGTGGGCAGCGCCCACCTGTGCAAGAGCTGCAGCTGGGGCCAGTTCATGACGGGATACCGTGAGTCGGACCTGCTGGTGATCTGCACTAACACCAGCCCGAACATCGCTGTCCCCTTCGCGGTTTGCGACTGCAGCGAATTCAACGACAAGTACCGTCCGGACTGGGAGCAGATGGAAAAGCTGGCGCTCGATGTCCAGCCGGCGCGCATCTCCACGCGTACCCCGGGCTTCAGCACCGTAACCAGGGTTCAGCCAATCCGGCGTACAAACGATGACGAAGATGAGGGTGAGGATGAAGTCGCCCGCCTCTTCTAAACCACAACCATTTCATTTGCCGGTGGCGCAGGGCACGGGTACTTCAATGGTAAAGCGCCGCGTAAGCGGAGATGCAGGTTCGATTCCTGCCGTCGGGCGAAGGCCTGATGTAGCTATACCGCTCCCGATTTTCCCCGGCAGACTTGTTTGATGTCTCTCGGAAAGGAGGCCGAAAGTGCGATTGAATATTTTGAAGTTGAGTCACCTCGTCGAGCCGCGAAGGCCATTGCCGCGCACCCATGAGGGCGCAAGGGCTGCAAAGATCACGCCTGAGCAGGCGCTGCGGCGCTCGGTTCTCTCCTGCATGCTGTGGGAGAACGAGTTCTATGAGGACGGCGAGAAGATTGCCGGACGCATCGGGCTGCTCGTTCCCTACGTGGCTGCGGAGAAGGTGGCCGCGCTTGCAGTCGAAGCGCGCGAGCGCATGAAGCTGCGCCACGCACCGCTATTGCTGATCCGCGAGATGGCGCGTCATGCCACCCATCGCGCATTGGTCGGCGAGACGCTGGCGCGCGTCATTCAGCGCGCCGATGAGCTGGCGGAGTTCCTGGCCATCTACTGGGCCGGCGGGCGTCAGCCGCTCTCCGCGCAGGTGAAGAAGGGACTGGCTGTGGCATTCTCGAAGTTCGACGAGTACGCGCTGGCCAAGTACGATCGGGCGGGCGAGGTGCGACTGCGCGACGTTCTCTTCCTCTCCCACGCGCGGCCGCTGGACGAGGCGCAGGCCGCGCTCTGGAAGCGGCTGGTTGCCAACGAGCTCGCCACGCCCGACACCTGGGAGGTTGCACTCTCGGCTGCAGGCCGCGGCGACACCAGCAAGCGCGCCATCTGGGAACGCCTGCTCGCCGATCGGAAGCTCGGCGCGCTCGCCCTGCTCCGCAATCTGCGCAACCTCCATGAGGCCGGCGTGGCCGAGGAGTCGGTCCTCAGCGCGCTGGCAACCGTGAAGACGGATCGCTTGTTGCCGTTCCGCTTCCTGGCTGCGGCGCGCAATGCTCCGCAGTGGGAAGACGCGCTCGAGCAGGCGATGTTTCGTGCGCTCAATGGGCGCGGAACGCATCTGGCCGGACACACCGTCCTGCTGGTCGACGTCTCGGGGTCCATGGAAGTGAACCTGTCGCAGCGCTCGGAGATGCGGCGTTCGGATGCTGCCTATGGCCTGGCCATCCTGTTGCGCGAGATCGCGGAGAAGGTATCGATTTACACCTTCTCGGACCATGCGCAACTGGTGCCTTCGCGGCGCGGCATGGCGCTTCGAGACGCGCTCGATAAGAGCCAGCCGCACGGCGGCACGTTCCTGGGCCGGGCTCTCGCCCACATCGAGGGGCACAGTCGGGCGGGATACGACCGTCTGGTCGTGATCACCGACGAGCAGGCCCACGACCACGTCGGCGCGCCGCGCGGAAAGGGTTACGTGATCAACGTGGCCAGCAGCCGCAACGGCGTGGGCTACGGCGAGTGGACACACATCGACGGCTGGAGCGAGGCAGTGGTGGATTACATTGCCGAACTCGAGCGAGGCGATGCCGTGGCCTGACGCCGCCTTGCTCTAACCACCAACCTGAAACAATTCCGGGGAGCCGTAGCCCACGCCGCGGCTCCCCGTTTTTCTCCCGCGATCGATCAATCGGCTTCCAGCAACTTCGTCCGGAAGGGCAGCCCCGCCACGATTCCCGCCACGCTCGGAACGAGGAGGAACAACCAGAGTTGCGCCAGCGCCTGCCCGCCTACAAACAGGGCCGGTCCCAGGCTGCGCGCCGGATTGACGCTCACTCCGGTGATGCGAATCCCAACCAGGTGAATCGCCACCAGGGTGATACCGATGGCCAGGCCCGCGAACCCCGCAGGCGACGCCTTCTGCGTTGAGCCCAGGATGACAATGACGAAGATCAGGGTGGCAACGAATTCCCATGCGATCGCCGCACCCAGGCCGTACTCTCCCAAATAACCCGGTCCCCAGCCGTTCTGGCCCAGCCCGGCTTTGGCGACGGTCGTTCCATTGCCGGCGACGATCACCGAGAGCAACCCCGCGGCGACAATCGCTCCCGCACACTGCCCGACAATGTAGCCCAGCAGGTCGCCAGTCTTCATGCGGCCCGCCACCCACACGCCCAGGCTCACGGCCGGGTTGATGTGGCAGCCGGAGATAGGCCCGATTCCATACGCCGCACCGATGAGCGCAAAGCCGAAAGTAAACGCTATGCCCACCAAACCGATCTTGTCGCCGGCGATGACCGCACTTCCACAGCCAAAGAGCACTAAAACGAAAGTCCCTATACCTTCCGCAAGGTACTTTTTCATTGTTCCTCCTGTTTGCCGTTCAGCCCCAGCCTCCCGCTGCTGAGGGCATGTATCCTTCGCTGTTACAGACACGGCTGCCGCCGGGGGAGTCGGCGGGCACCCGAACGATGAGTGCGGTCAAATTCTGTAGTGGAAGACGCGCCCGGAGTTTGGCAGAGTGTGCGGAGCCGAGTCAAGAAAATCTTTTTGCCGCAATCTGGCACTTTCCAAGCTGATTTCGACCATCTCCCGCCCCGAACGGTTACGCTTGTGCACACGGATCATCTAATCAAGGGACGACTGGCGCGGAGGTCACGAATCGTTGTCTCGCCTGCACATTCACATGCCGAAGCACCTGCACTTGCCAAAGCTCGAACGGAGGCCGGAGCTTGACGCCCTGCGCGGGCTGTTTCTGGTATGGATGACGCTCACCCATCTGCCCACCCGGTTTGCCGATTTCGTCAACCAGCCATTGGGGTTTGTGTCGTCGGCCGAAGGTTTCGTGTTTATCTCGGCGCTGCTCGTCGGCCGGCTCTATATCCGCGATCTCAAGCAGAATCCTGCCAATGTGCGCGCGCGGCTGTGGAAGCGTTCGCTCAAGATCTACGCCTATCACCTCCTGATGCTGGCGCTTGCGTTCACCGTTGTGGCGGGCTTTGCGGTACATACGCACAAGGCGGCTCTCACCAACCTGCTGACCTTCTACCTGGCCCACCCCGCGGTGGCGATTCTCGGCTCAGTGCTGTTGCTCTATTGCCCCCCGCTCCTCGACATTCTGCCCATGTACGTGACCTTCCTGTTCTTCACTCCTCTGGTGCTGTCGGCGGCGGTGCGCTGGGGCTGGAAATGGATCCTGGCGGTCAGCGGGTTGATCTGGCTGATGGCCCAGTACGGACTCCGCGACGTGGTCCATAACTGGGTGGTGCACGTGACCCACCTGAATATTCCCCTGCAGGAAACCGGCGCATTCAACCTGTTCGCCTGGCAAGGCATGTGGATCGTCGGCTTGTGGCTGGGGGCTAAATCAGCCACACAAACCGAAAAATTCCGCAGAGTTCCGGGGTGGCTGGCGGCCCTGTCGGCAGCGGCCTGCCTGTTTTTTATCGGTGTCCGGTTTGGTTGGCTGGGGCCGCACCTCACCCAGCAAGCGCTCGGCCTCAAGCTCGACAAGTGGCAGATTGGCCCCTTGCGTGTCGTTAACCTCGTAGCCTTCACGACGGTTGTGTACTGGGCCCGGAAGTATCTCGCCAAGCTGGTATCGATCGAGCCTTTTCTCACCCTGGGTAAGGCTTCGCTCAAAGTCTTCTGCGCGCATATTTTCTTTGTCTTCGCCGGCCTGGCCCTCCTTTATGGAGATTTCAATGCGGATGGCCTCGATCAACTGCATGGAATTCCCGCCATAGCCCTGCTGGCCATTACATTCACAGCCCTCATTGTCGTGGCCGCCAACGAAGTGAAAAAGAAGCATGCTAAGCGCGACCGCCGAAAGCAGGAACAGTTGCACACCCACGGCGCTGATTCCGGGGGAAGCCACGATGCCATAGCCATGGACTCGGCCGTCGACCGGGACGCGGCCGCACCAGGGGCCGTCTGCCAGCCTGAGCCTGTCACGGCAATGGCCAAGACCGGTGGCTGAGCGGAAAACCGCCACGACAATCCCTCGACAGCCATGGCCAGGCCGTCCACACAGCGCGTCCCGCCCCCCCGAATTAACCGTACGTTTGCAATTTGTTTGCCTAAATGCAGTAGTCTGTTAACGATTCCGTGCGGCTTCAAGTAGCTGAATTCCGACCGCCGCCGGGCGAGGCAGACCGGTTGAGCCAATCCGTATTTGTGCTGGAAGACGACGCCGATATTTCGCGCCTTGTGCAGCATCACCTGGAAGCGGCAGGGTTTACCGTCCGGCCGTATCTCACTCCAACCAACCTGATCCCCGACGCCGAGCGCCAGCCGCCCGCCCTCTTCCTGCTCGACATCATGGTGCCGGGAGGCGACGGCCTCGACGTCTGCCGCCGGCTGCGCGCCAACACCGCTCTTTCCACGATTCCAATCATCTTTCTCACCGCGCGCGCCGGTGAGAACGACCGCGTCCTCGGCCTTGAACTGGGCGCCGACGACTACATCACCAAGCCCTTTGCCACCCGCGAACTGGTGGCTCGCGTCAAGGCGGTGCTGCGCCGGTTTGAGCGGCCGACATCGCCGTCGGTGATCCGCTTCGAAGAAGTGATCATCGACGCCAACGCCATGCAGCTCACGGTGCGCGGGACGCTGACCACCACCACGGCCACCGAATTCCGCCTCCTGGATTACCTGGCTCGTCATCCCGGCCGTGTTTATAGTCGCGACCACCTGCTTGATGCTGTCTGGGGCGATGCCCGGTTTGTCACCCCGCGGTCCGTCGATGTTTACGTGCGCCGCATCCGTGAGAAGATCGAAATCGATCCGGAAAACCCGCGCTATCTGAAGACCGTGCGCGGCGCAGGCTACCGTTTTGAGATACCCAAAACGGATTAGCGCCGGGCCGGATCGGCTCGCACGCGTACCATGCGTATGCCGGTCCTCGCCGGCTGGGAGCGGAATCCTTTGACCCGCAAAGTGTTCTTCAAGCTGATGGGACTGTTTGTCCTTCTGCTCGTATTTCAGACCGTGGTCCTCGAAGTCGTGTTGCGCCGTCTCACCGTGCAGGCCGGGGCAGACGCGGTGCATTCGCTGAGGCTCCAGGCTTTCTGGTCGGGACTGATCGCGCTGGCGGTCGCGCTGCCCCTGGCCAGCTGGGTAGCCTCGCGCGTCACCAGCCGTTTGCAACGCGTGGTCGATTTTGCCAGCAAGATCGCCGAGGGCGATTTGGATGCACGGCTCGACCCGGCGTCGGGCGATGAACTCATGGCCATGGAAGCGGCTTTGAACCTTACCGCCGAGCGCCTGGGCAAGAGTTTTGCGGAGATTGAAAGCCGCCGCCAGGAACTGGCCGCCATGCTTGATTCCATGCAGGAGGCGGTGGTCGCCATTACTCCGGAGGGCTTCGCGCGGTGGTCAAACGCCGTCATGCAGCGCGTGGCCGGCGCGCAGGTTCGCGTGGGGCGCCCCCTTGTGCATTCGGTGCGCGATCCCGATTTGCTCGCCTGTGTGCGCGGTGCCCTGGAGAACGGAGAAGTGAGCACCGGACGCGCCAGTTCGCTGGCTCCCGGCCGCGTCTTCGAGGTCAACGCCGCTCCCCTGCCCTCGGGCGGGGCCATCGCCGTTCTGCACGATGTTACCCGGATCGAAGCCGCTGAACGATCCCGCCGTGAATTCATCGCCAACGTGAGTCACGAACTCCGCACCCCCCTTACGTCGATTCAGGGCTACGTAGAAACGCTCGTGGAAGATCCAACCTGCAGCCCTGAAACCAGCCGCGAGTTTCTCGGTGTCATCCAGAAAAATGCCAGCCGCATGAACCGTCTCACCGAGGACCTCCTGGCGCTGGCCAGCGTCGAGAGTCCCGATTACAAGCTCGCCAGCCAGCCCGTCCGCGCTTCTGCACTTGTGCACGATGCCATCGAATCGCTGGGTGGCCTGGTGGTCGATTCGGGTGTGGAACTGGAGTCGTCCGGCGCACCGGACGGGCTGGTCATGGCGGACGCCGATGCCTTGAACCAGGTATTCGGAAACCTGATCGAGAACGCCCTGAAATATGGCAAGACCGGAAAGCGAATCCGCGTCGGGGCACGATTACTCGAACACGAAGTTGAATTCTGCGTGCAGGACTTCGGGCCTGGCATCGCCTCAGAACATCTCGACCGCATCTTCGAGCGCTTCTACCGCGTCGACAAAGCCCGTTCCCGCGAATCGGGTGGCACCGGCCTCGGCCTGGCGATCGTCAAGCACATCATCCAGGCCCACGGCGGCAACATTCGAGCCGAAAGCGAACTCGGCGCCGGCGCCTCCTTCTACTTCACACTGCCCCTGGCCACCGAAGCTCAGCCCGCGCTGAAGTGACCAAGTCGCCGCCAAAACGAGGCCCCGGCGCAAAACCATTCTCGTCGAAGGTGTTGCTAGCCCCGAGGCTGAGCGGCCAATACACACAAAATTGACCGAATGCTTCACGTGCAAAACTGCGCTAATTGACAGAAGATAGAGATGAACGGATTTTTCGAGAAAGATTGAGAGAAGCGCTTGGCATCGGCACAGATTGCAATCCCCCAATGGTCGGCGAAGGAATTCAAGCAGCTTGTACTGGATCTCAAGCCGAAGATCGCCGTCTTTGATTGTGACGGTACCCTGTGGAGCGGCGACTCGGGTTACGGTTTCATGGTGTGGTCGATCGAGCAGGGGCTTGTTTCCCGCTCCACCAGCGACTGGATCGACAGCCGGCACCGGGCGTACCGCGCCGGCCAGGTAAGCGAACTGCAGATCTGCGGCGAGATGGTGCAGATTTACGCCGGTTTGCGCGAGCAGGAGTTGCAGACGGCGGCGGCCCAGTACGTCGAGGAATTCGTGCATGGGCGGGTATTTGAGGAAGTGGCAGACCTGGTCGCCGCTCTGACCCGGCAAGGCGCCCAGTTGTGGGCGGTCAGTTCCACCAACAAATGGGTCGTGACGGAAGGCGTTCGGCAATTCGGCATTCCCGGGCAGCGCGTCCTCGCGGCTGAAGTCGCCACGGTCGCCGGCATCATTGGAAGCGAAATCGTGGACGTGCCCACCGACGAAGGCAAGGCCGCCGCGCTCGCGCGCGTAGGGCTGACACGGCCCGACGCCGTGTTCGGCAACTCCGTGCACGACCTTGCCATGCTCGAGGTCGCGGCCCACGCATTCCCGGTCAACCCCTCACCCGCGTTGCTCGAAGCCGCGGCCCGCAAGGGCTGGGGATACTTCCGGCCGGCAGCCGCAGAGGGCATCGAGGCAGCGGTCGACGGAGAATAGCCTCTCTTTTGCGGATCATCGCAAGCTCGGGGTATCGACCTGGACAAGGTACAAGGCAACACACACATTCTGCTAAGCTTGCGGACCCTGTAAACTATCCATGTGGAAGGACCCCAGCAGCTCGCAGGCCCACGGACGCCGGGCCCCGCTCTCCGTTTTGTAGCCGCAGCGCTGATCGTCCGCGGGGGAGAAGTCCTGATCTGCCAACGGAGGCCCGATCAACCCATGGCCCTGCAGTGGGAGTTCCCGGGGGGAAAGATCGAGCCCGGGGAGACCCCCGAGCAGGCCCTGGCGCGGGAACTGCACGAAGAACTGGGCATCCAGGCAACGATCGGAGCGCGGGTCACGCACGTCCGCCACAACTATCGCCATGGCGGCGCGGTCGACTTGCAATTCTTCGCTGTGCGGGAGTTTTCCGGCGACCTGGAAAACCGCATCTTCGCCCAGGTGCGCTGGACCCGGCTCGAAGACCTGCCGGAATTCGATTTTCTGGCCGCCGACCGCGGCCTGATTCGTGACCTGGCCAGCGGCAAGCTGCTCTAAAAGCAGCCATCTGCTATCAGCTTCTCCCGAAGACGGTGCAGACGTACGATCAAAAGCTAAAAGCTGAAAGCTTATAGCTGTCTTTCAGTGCCCCGGCATCAATCCCCACAGCATGACCATCGTCATGCCGATGACGATGAGGCTGGTTCCCCAGGCGATCACATTCCACAGGCGCGAATTCTTGTGCTCGCCCATCAGGTCGCGGCGGTTGATCAGCAGCAACATCAGAATGATGACCACCGGCAGGAGCACCCCATTCAACACCTGGGAGAGAATGGCAAAGTTGATTAATTGCGCATCGGGAAGAACCAGAACGGTCAGCCCCCCTCCGGCGATCAGCGCCGTATAAAGCCAATAGAAGATCGGCGCTTCCTTGAAGTTCTTGTCCACGCCCGACTCCAGGCCCAGGCCCTCGCAAACTGTGTATGCCGTCGAGAGAGGGAGAATGGACGCCGCAAACAGCGAGGCATTGAAAAGCCCGAAGGCGAAGAGGATGAAAGCATAATCGCCGGCCAGCGGGCGCATGGCTTCGGCCGCATCTGACGCCACCTCGATGGCGCCCATGCCGTGAACCCATAATGTGGCCGCGCACGCAACAATGATGAACCAGGCCACGAGATCGGTGAAGAAACTGCCCACGATGACGTCCAGACGCGAAGCCGCGTAGTCCTTGACGCGAATTCCCTTCTCCACCACCGAAGACTGGAGATAGAACTGCATCCATGGCGCGATGGTGGTGCCCACGATTCCGATGGCCATGTAGATGTAGGACTTGTCGCGCCACACTTTCTCCGCTGGCAGTTTGACAGTGGCCAACAGCGCGTCGTGCCAGCTGGGCTGCGACAGCACCCCGGTAAAGATGTAGGCGATATAGACAGTCGACGCGATCAGAAAGATCTTTTCCGTGGTCTTGTAGTTGCCCCGCACCACCATGAACCAGACGAGCAAAGCGCAGAACGGTACCGAGATGAACTTGGGAACGTGGAACAAATGGAGCGAACCAGCAATGCCGATAAACTCTGTCACCACGTTGGTATAGTTAACCACCACCAGCAGCAGCATCAGCACGACCGTGAGGCGCAGACCAAATTCCTCGCGGATCAGGTCGCTTAGGCCCTTGCCGGTAACCACACCCATGCGGGCGCACATCTCCTGCACGACGATCAGAGCAATGGTGATGGGAATGATGGTCCAGAGCAGCGAGTACCCGAACTGCGCCCCAGCCTGGGAGTAGGTGAGAATCCCGCCGGAATCGTTATCGACGTTGGCAGTAATGAATCCCGGCCCGAGCACAGCCAGAAAGAGCAGTATTCGGGTTCGCCAACGCCTGAGCATGCCTGTGCTTTCCTTGGGGATTCAATCAGAAACTCCTCACTGACCATAACAGGACAAACGCGGTTATGCGAAACCCGGATCGACCGGCGAATTGCACCCATAAGACGCAGCCTGAATCCGCGATTCTCTGACGTGTCGCGCTGTTCTTTGCCTTCCACGGTCGATGCCGCGTAAGCCATTGACGGTGGGCTTGTTGGTCGGTACATTGGTACCAATGAAGCCCAAAGAACCTCCCCGCCAGCCCATCAGGATCGAGCGCGTGCAAACGGGAGTCCGCATCGAAAAGCGGTTGTTGAAGGTCCTCAAGGCAGTCGCCGAATTGAAGGACATGACGTTGGGTGATCTGCTCGAAGGAATCGTGCTGCACGCCTTTGAAGACAAGACCCCCTTTTCGCCCGAGACTCTCAAGGCGATCGAAAAGTTCAAAGGGCTGTATGGGCTGACTCTGACAGCGGACCAGAGTCACACCTTCGAGGAAGTCGAACCATAGTGCTCGCTCATCTGACTCGTATGGCGATTACGCGCCCGCCTGTTTCGATCGCGCGCCGCGCCAGTAGAGGAACAGGCCCAGCAGGATGGAAGCCAGTGTACCGCCGACGAGCTTGAGTTCGAAGACGAGTTTGTTGGAAGCATCACCGGGTGGCACAAGCGAGAAAAGAATGCCGACCAGGATCACGAGGAACCCAAGACCGCCCGAGATCCACACGCCTGCAATTCCTCCCGGGACCAGCACTGCGTGGGGATTATCGGCTCGATCCTTGCGGTGCGCGAGCTTGATCACGGCAGCGAACATGTACAGGAAGGGAATGAAGTAGAGAATGATGGCGGCGTCGACCACCAGTTGATACGCTTCTGCGACCGTTGCGCTCTTGATCTGGCTGGCAAGCAGGATGATTCCGGAGGCGATGGCCTGCACCTGAATGGAGACGTACGGCGTCTTCCAGCGGGGATGAATCTTTCCGAACGCCGCGGGCAGATAGCGATCGATGCCCACCACGAATGGAACTCGAGCGATACCCGCCACGGTGCTGCCCACGCCGCCGGCATTGCCGACAGTAACCAGGACGGCCGCCACGATTCCGAGAAAGCCGACTCCGAGCGCGATCGATCCCAGCGTGATGGCGTGGAACACGCCGCTCTGCGGATCGAGGTCAGCCGCGGGCACAAGGGCGAGAATGGCGAACGTGCCGGCGATATACATGAGTGCAATCAGCGCACCGGCGCCAAACACCGCGCGCGGCAGGGTGCGCCGTGGGTCACGCACTTCCTCGCTCATGGCCGACACAAGTTCGAGACCCGTGAACGCAAACGCAATCTGCGACCAGAAATTCACCGTGTCCCAGTTCCACGCTGGAAGCATGTTTTGAATCGTGAAATGGGTCGCGGAGCCATGGCGAAATGCGACCAGCGCAGCAATGCCAACCAGCATCACCAGCGGCACATACGTTCCTACGCCGCCCGCATTCTGCAGCCACTTGCCGATGTTGAGCCCGATGATGTTCAGGATTACGGCCACCAGCAGAAGAGCCAGCGATACGGTGAGTTGGAAGGTGCGGTCCTCGGCGAGCGCGACTCCCCGTCCGCCGATGATGTAGGCAGACATGGACGCGCTGGCCAGCAGCAGGCCGGGAAAATAGAACACGGTGTAGATCCAGTACGTCCATCCGGCAACGAATCCATGAAACGGACCGAACGCCTCTCGCGACCACACGTATAGCCCACCCTCTTCGGGAAATCGCGAAGATAGCTCGTTGATAACCAGGGCTCCGGGAACAAAAAAGAAGATGGCGGCGATGGCCCACAAGCTGATCGACGATGTGCCGTTGTGCCCGGCGGCCGCGATCCAGCGTGGACCAAGAACCGTAGCGATGTTGAACAGCAGCACGTCCCAGAAGCCCATGGTTTTGCGCAATTGCGATTTCGGTTCATGAGAAAAGGGCGCAGGAATGGTCATGGCGTCACCGTTCACGCTTTGTGCTGCATCGGGACATGATACAGGACGCTGGTGCCCGTAATCGGCATGAATGCTTTGTGAATGGCACGCCCGGGAATTTGCCGGTTGATCGGTGGAAAGGCAAACGATACTCTTTCTTCGAGGAATTCATCTTGGCTTACAAAGCTCCGAACGGGAAAGACTACACTGGGCCGTCCCTGTCGCTGAGCGGCTTGCGCAAGACTTTCGGCGACGTAGTTGCCGTGGATCATCTCGACCTCGAGGTGGTGCGCGGGGAATGTTTCGGATTGCTCGGACCCAATGGCGCCGGCAAGACCACCACCATCGAAATCTGCGAAGGATTGACGCCGTCCGACGCCGGAAACGTGACCCTGTTGGGATTGAGCTGGAAAACCGCGGCCACAGAACTGCGCCAGCGCATCGGAATTCAGTTGCAGGAGACCCAGTTCCCTGACAAGCTGACCGTCGCGGAAACATTGCGCCTCTTTCGTAGTTTCTTCAAACAGGGCATTTCAGTGGACGAGGCAATCCGAATTGCGCAACTGGAAGAGAAGCGATCGGCGCGGGTGGGTGGACTATCGGGCGGCCAGAAGCAAAGGCTGGCAATGGCCTGCGCGCTGGTGGGCGATCCCGAACTCTTGTTTCTCGATGAGCCCACCACCGGGCTCGATCCGCAGGCGCGGCGCCATCTTTGGGACCTTGTCGACGAGTTGAAAAGCGCTGGGCGAACCATCATTCTGACCACGCACTACATGGATGAGGCAGAGCGGTTGTGCGACCGCGTCGCCATCATGGACCACGGACGCATCATCGCATTGGGTTCGCCGCAGCAGCTGATCGCCTCCACCGGAGGAGACCACATCGTGGAGTTTGCAGTCACGAACGCCGATGCGACGCGGGGACAGATCGATCCAGAGGCGCTCAAGGAAATTCCCGGAGTGCAATCGCACCGCGTGGATGCCGGAGTGCACCAATTGTCGGTCAGAGATCTGCACACGACTGTGCCGCGCATCTTTTCAACGCTCACGCGGATGGGACTTCACTTGAGCGAATTCCGCACCCACTCCGCTTCGCTCGAAGACGTGTTCGTGGGACTCACGGGGAGGAATCTGCGCGATGAGTAAGCTCGAGGAAAGTTCTCTCTACCAACTGACATCGACGCGGTTCCGGCTGTTCCTGCGCGAGCCGGAGGCAGTTTTCTGGGTCTTCATCTTTCCCATATTGCTGGCCGTTGGCTTGGGGATCGCGTTCCGGAACCGGCCCGCGGACGTGCTGCCGGTGGGCGGCACCACGGCACACCTGACGCAGGCCCTGGCCGCGGGCAAAGGCCTGTCCGCAACTACGATGGAAGAAGCGGCAGGCACCCGCGCGCTGGCGATCGGTACCATTAATCTGCTTGCGATCGAAACCCCACAGGGCGTGACCTACAAATACGACTCGACGAATCCCGATGCGCGCAGTGCGCGGTTGCTCGCCGAGCGCGCCATTCAGACCGCGGCGGGGCGGAAGGACGCGGTCGCATCGCAAGACGAATTCATCCACGAGACCGGCGCGCGTTACATCGACTTTGTGATACCCGGCCTGCTGGGGATGAACCTGATGGGCTCGGCGATCTGGGGCATCGTTTTCTCCATCGTCGAATCACGACAGAAAAAACTGCTGAAGCGCCTCGTGGCTTCGCCGATGCCGCGCTGGCAGTACATGGCGTCGTTCATCCTGTCCCGCCTGGCGATGCTTGTGATCGAGGTCGCAGTGTTCGTGGGCTTTGCGCGACTGGCATTCGGGGTGCCGTTGCGCGGATCGCTGCTCGACCTGGGCATCATCTGCCTGATCACTTCGCTCGCGTTCTCCGCTCTGGGGCTGCTGATCGCTTCCCGCGCACGGACCATGGAAGCCGCATCAGGATTGATGAACCTGGTGATGCTGCCCATGTGGATTCTGTCCGGCGTCTTCTTCTCGGCTACGCGCTTCCCTGCTGTCATTCAGCCATTTGTGCGCGCACTGCCGCTCACCGCGGCCATTGATGCGCTGCGCAGCAATATGCTGCAGGGAATCGGGCTCGATCACCTGATGATGCCGATGTTAATTCTGCTGGCATGGCTGCTGATCCCATTTGCGGTGACGATGAAGATTTTCCGCTGGAGATAGACCCACGCTGCGGATTGTGAGGAGAGATTAACCGGATGAAGCTGACCCGTGTGCTGCTCTTGAGTGCGGCCGTGCTTGCGGCTGTGTTTCCAATCAGGATCGCTCTAACGCAGGCCGCGCCGCAGCAGCCAGTTCCGTCTCCTGACTCGCAGTATCGGCTGGGGCCGGATTCCCTGCCCCAGGAGGGCGTGCCTAAAGGCGAAATCCGCGGACCGTTTACGCTGCCGAGCAAGGTGTACCCGGGAACGCAGCACACATACTGGGTATATGTTCCCGCACAATACGATCCAGCGGTCCCGGCCAGCCTAATGGTCTTCAACGACGGACAGGCATTCAAGAATCCCGATGGCGATATGCGCGCACAGAACGTGATGGACAACCTGATCTACCGGCGTGAGATTCCGGTGATGTTGGCGGTGTTCATCAATCCGGGGCGCACGCCGGAGCAGCCCGAGCCAACCCCGCAGGAGTGGGGTGATCACACGACCAATCGCCCCACCGAATACAACACGCCCGACGACAAGTATGCGCGTGTGATCACCGAAGAACTGATGCCGGCGCTCGAAAAGGATTACAACATCTCCAAAGACCCCGACCAGCGCGGCATCGGCGGCTCGAGTTCCGGCGCAATTGCGGCATTCACCGTCGCATGGGAACGGCCCAACGAATTCCGCAAGGTGTTAAGCAATGTAGGCAGCTTTGTGAATCTGCGCGGCGGCGATGTGTATCCGGAGCGCGTACTGGCCAGCGAGAAGAAGCCTATCCGGATTTTTCTCTGCGACGGGCGCAATGACAATCGCGGCGTGCGCCCCGACAACCCCGTCTACGATCAGCGGCTCGACTGGTTCTACCAGAATGTGCGGCTCATGAAAGCGCTCACCGAGAAGGGTTACGACGTGAATTACACGTGGGGCATGAATCTGCATGGGCAGAAATTCGGCGGCGCGATTCTGCCCGACATGATGCGCTGGTTGTGGCGCGACGGTCCGGTGTCAACCGACCCGAATGACAAAGTCGAGCGCAGCTTTCGCGCGCCGGTGAACAGGAAAACACAGTGAGCCGTCCGCAGGTCTGGCCTTCACTGTTTGTAGATCCGCGATTCCCAGCCCTTCAGATGCAGCGTTGCGGTCCCGCTCTCATCGCCTTTGTAATTGTCCACTAAAGACTTGCCCGCCTTGACGCCCTCGGGCAGTGTGTACTCGATCGGGTCAGGCGAGAAGTTGTGCACCACCAGGTACTGCTCGTTACCAAGAGTGCGCACATAGGCGAAGACATGCGGATGCCGCGGGTCGATGTCCTTGTAGTCTCCGTAGATAAACGCGGGCGTTTTGCTTCGCAGTGCAATCAAGCGCGCGGTGTAGCTGTAAACGGAATCTGGATCGGCCGCCTCCTGGGCGGCATTGATGCTCTTGTAGTTGGGATTGACCGCAAGCCATGGCTTGGCGGCCGCCGTCGTGAAGCCCGCGTTGGCCGCACTGCTCCACTGCATGGGTGTGCGGGAGTTGTCGCGGCCAAAGCGTGCACATTCGGCAATGAACTCGGCCTCCGTCATGAGGCCCGGGACCACCTTCTCCTTGTAGAGATTCTTGACCTCGATATCGTTGAACTGATCGAGTTGCGTAAAGGGGTAGTTGGTCATGCCTAACTCATCACCCTGGTAGAGAAAGGCCGTGCCGCGCAGCGTGAGCAGCATTGTCTCCAGCAGTTTGGCCGAATGAACACGGGCCTCGGCCGTAGAGGTATCGCCGAAGTTCGACACCAGGCGCGGATTGTCGTGGTTGGAGAGAAATACGGTATCCCAGTCAGACTTCGCCAGATCGCGCGCGTGATTGGCGTAGATGGCTTTGAAGTCAGGGAGCGTCCACTTTCGTTCGCTGTAGTGCTCGCCGCGGTTGATGCGGACCGCGTCGAAGTTGAAAACCATGTTAAGTTCATGGCGCTCGCTGTTGACGATCCGCGGCTCCTCCTGGAGCGTGATGCCGATCGCTTCGCCCACCGTCATCACGTCGTACTTCGACAGAACCTCGCGATTCATCTGTTGCAGGTATTCATCGCGATGCGGACCGTTGGCCCACAGGCGTGAAGGATCCTTCAACTGTTCGGGCGTCAGGTCAGGCAGACCGGGCTGTTTGGAGATCAGCGGAATCACGTCCATGCGAAATCCGTCGACCCCTTTGTCGAGCCAGAAGCGCATCAGGGAGAAGACATCTTCGCGCACCTTGGGATTGTCCCAGTTCAGGTCCGGCTGCTTGACCGCAAACAGGTGCAGATAGAACTGCTTCGTCGCCGGGTCATATTGCCACGCCGGGCCCGAGAAGTAGCTGGGGTAGTTGTTGGGCGGCAGCGGCTGATCCGGGTCAGCAGGGTTGGGACGGCCGTCGCGCCAGAAGTAGTAATCGCGATACGGATTGTCACGGGACGAACGCGACTCCACAAACCAGTGGTGCTCGTCTGAGGTATGGTTGACGACGAGATCGATGATCAGCCGCATGTGACGCGCCTTGATGGCCGCCAGCATCTCGTCAAAGTCGGCCATGGTGCCGAACTCTTGCATCACTTTGCGATAGTCGCGAATGTCGTAGCCATTGTCGGCGTTGGGCGAGTCGTAGTGGGGCGATAGCCAGATGACATTGACGCCGAGTTTCTTGAGGTAGTCGAGCCGGGAGGTGATGCCCTTCAGGTCGCCGATCCCGTCGCCGTTCGAATCCTGAAACGAACGGGGATAAATCTGGTACACGACCGCTTCCTTCCACCACTTCAGCTCGTAGCCATTGATCAGGCTCTTTGTGGATTGCGTGGCGGTTGCCGCTGCAGGCTTCTGCGCTGGCGTCGCAATCCAGGCAGAAATCAACGACAAGCCCAGAAAGGAGAGGAGAAGGCCGCGGATCAATTTACGAAACATAATTGGGTCACCGTCGTTTACCGTGATTTTCAACCTCAAAGACTATAGCAAGCCAGGGCGGGCGCGAGGATCAGGGGAAGGCGGCTTGACAGCTTCGGGCGCACACGGCTACAACACGCTTTCACGAATTCATGCCAAGGATGATGCGATGAATGCAAAGGATTTGAGCGCAGGTGCGGCAACACGGCGGAAGCTGCTGGGCGGGATGGCATCGGCGGGAGCATTGCTGGGACTGGGCGCGGCCGGTGGCGCGCAGGCAAGTGCGGCGGAAACACCGACCGAAACTGCGGAGAGTCTGCTAGCCCCGGCGCGGCTGCGCATTTACAAGGCGCGTCGGTCTTCGAGTTGGGACCGCAGTGGAGGCAATGGCGATTCGGTGCCGGTTGCGGTCGGGCAGACCGCGACGATCCTCGATGTGAAGGGTGCCGGAGTCGTCACGCACCTGTGGTTCACGATCGCTTCGGACGATCAACATCATCTCAAAAACCTGGTGCTGCGCGCATGGTGGGATGGGGAGAGTTCGCCGTCGATCGAGGCGCCCATCGGCGATTTCTTCGGGCTGGGGCTGGGAGAATATTTCACCTACCAGTCGGCGCTGCTGGCCGTAGCGCCCGTGAAGGCGCTGAATTCGTATTTCGTG
Organism: uncultured Acidobacteriota bacterium; assembly: GCA_963798315.1. Classification (GTDB taxonomy): domain Bacteria; phylum Acidobacteriota; class Terriglobia; order Terriglobales; family Acidobacteriaceae; genus Telmatobacter. The sequence goes on from CAWCTA010000014.1 coordinate 274,108, forward strand.
ATGCCCTTCGCGACCGCCGCCAAGATTACGGTGACCAACGAAGGCAAGAAGAAGACCGATGCGCTCTACTTTGCGGCGGATTATGTCACGCTCGACTCGCTGCCCGGGGATGTGGCGCGCTTCCATGCGCAATACCGCCAGGCGGCGCCCGAGAAGGGATGGACCGATAACTGGGGCAACGAGTACGGAGACGACGTCAACGGCAAGAAGAACCTCAACGGCGAGGGAAACTATGTTTACCTGGAGGCGTCCGGGAGAGGGCATTTTGTCGGCGTCACGCACGCGGTGGAGCAGAACCAGGAGTTCTGGTTCGGCGAAGGCGACGACATGATCTTCATCGACGGCGACGCCCTGCCGACCATCAACGGCACCGGCACCGAAGACTACTTCAACGGCGCGTGGGACTTCAACGGGCAGCCTTTTGCCTATATGCACAACGGCGCACCGTACATCGTCGATGCGGAACGAATCGGCGGCCGCTACTGCCTTTATCGCTGGCATACCGAGAGCCCGATCACGTTTGAGAAATCAATCAAAGTCACCATCGAGCACGGCCACGCCAACCACCGTGCTGACAACTTCTACTCCGTTGCATACTGGTACCAGACGGAACCCCACGCGCAGTTCCCTGCTTTGCCCGCGCCGGAGGCGCGTATCCCGCGCATCTTCCGCGTAGGCGGCGCGGGCGCGGCGGATGTGCCGAAAAGCTGAATTTGTCATGCGGCAGCGAAGTATCTAGGGGCCGCCTTCCACTGTGCGCAGAAGCTCCACAACCTTGGGCGCGCCTATGTGGCGGTAATCAGCCGAGAGAAGTCCGTAACTCTCGACTGCGTCGTATTTGCGGCCTGTCCCTGTGGATTGCGTTCCGTTTAGGGGCCAATAGCTCCACGAAATCTGCGGATTCTCCTGAAGCAACCGGATAAACAGCTTGAACCACTCGGAATTCCCGCCGCAGTCGAGTGTCTGGCAGGTGCCGAATTCGCCAACCCACATGGGAGTCGCAGGCTCAGCGTGCAGCAGAAATGTCGCGCGAGCCTCGTATGCCTGCTTCAATTCGTCGAAGCTGGGATTCTGGCCTTCCACAGAATAGGCGTGGGGCGAATAGACCAGCCTGTGAGCCACGGGCAGCGTCACCGGCAGCTTGTCGAACCCGGTGAAGTTCGTGGAGTACTCGGGACTCTCAACCATAATAAGAAGCTTCGGGTTGGCCTCAAGAACGGCCTTGCCGCCGCGCTCGGCTGCCGCATGCCAATCGAGCTTCGGATCAGGTCCACCCCATGCCGCAGAACTGCGCAATTCATTTCTCAGATCGGCGCCGATCACCCAGGGCTGCTTGCGGTAGCGGCGCGCAATGGTTTGCCAGTCACCAAGCCAGTTCGTCTCCGGATATTCCCGGTTGTACCAGAGCCCGTTGTTATCGGTTTCGCTGCAACACCAATCCGCGTTGCTCATGTGATTATCGAGGATGACGAGGATGTGCGCGCGTGCCAGTGCCGCGATCACTGCGTCCATCACTTCCATCGCGTGCTTGCCCTTGAACTGAGGGTTGGCTGCGACGGCATAGTCGGGCACAGGTGGATTATGTTCGAGGGTTTCGTTGGCCCAGGGTAGCCGGACTGAATTCACGCCAATTTGCCGGATCTGCGCGATGATGACATCCAGCGGAGCATGATCGAGACCCCCGGCCACATATTCCTTCTGGTCGAATCCGTACCAGTTGACCGAGGCGAGCCGCAGGGGATGACCTGCAGAATCCACAATGTCGTGTCCGTCTGTGTGGAGTGGCGGCACGATCGTTGCGCGTTGCCCGCGCGCCGGTTGGAGGACAAGGCTCAGGATCCACGAACACAGAAAAAGCCGACGAGCACTTGCTGGTTGCATGGGCACGAGTATAGGCGATCGGGTCCATGTTTCCTGGTGAGGCAGTCCTCTTGTCTCTGAGTCTCTGGTTGCGGCCTGGAGCATCCCAAATACTGAAGTATGCACTTGACTATTTTCCCGAGCTGATCAATACTGAAGTCGTTACTTCAGTTTTTCACGCAAAGGAGATTTCCCATGGAACACCCCAAAACAGTTCACAGCACATTCGTCGTCGAGCGCAGTTTTCCAAAGCCGCCTGAAACCGTGTTTGCCGCTTTCTCTGACCCCGCCAAGGCGCGGCGGTGGTACGGAGAGGGAGACGGTCATCATGTGGAAGAGTTCACATCGGATTTCCGTGTCGGCGGAACACAAACCCTTCGCTATAAGCTCAAGGAAGGGACGCCGGTAGCGGGCATGACCATCAACAACCAAGGTTGCTTCCAGGAGATCGTCCCCAACCAGCGCATCGTAACCGCCTCGACCATGGACCTGGAGGCGAAACGCATCCTGGCATCCCAGGTGACGATTGAGCTGCTGCCCAACGGAAACGGGACGGACCTTATCCTGACCCACCAGGGCGCGTTTTTTGAGGGCGGCCTCACGCCGGAAATGCTCGAGGCCGGGTGGCGGAGCCTTATGGAAAAGCTGGCCACGGAACTCGGGCAATAGCCCTCGATGAGTAACCCCAAAATCAATATCGACCGCCTGTTCCACGCCCTGGGCGACCCGACGCGGCGAGCGATGCTTGACCGGCTGAGCCAAGGGCCAGTGTCCGTCTCGGCGCTGGCCGCGCCGCTGGGCATTACGCTCACAGCCGTGGCGCAGCACCTCCAGATCCTGGAAGAGTGCGGGCTGGCTCGCACTGAGAAGCTGGGCCGGGTACGCACCTGCCGGATCGAGTCCACCGGGTTCAACGCCTTAGAGCAGTGGATCCGCGATCATCGTACTCTGTGGGAACGGAGGCTCGACAGGCTAGGGGCATTGCTCGAAGAAGAGGACCAGTCCTAGTCAAACACCGGGTTCTCCGACCGTGATGAATGAAAACTGGCTTTTGGCTTTTGTGGTCTCCCACCCTTTCGCCAGGAAAAAAGCGAAAGGGTGGGGCACGGAGAGTATGTTTCTGATTGGCCCCGCCTAGCCGGTGATTGATTTCACATTTTGGTCACTTTTGTGAGTTGAATCACCGCGATTTTCGGCCATTTTAGCCCCGTTTTCCCGGACCACTGCGCGCCTAAATCTCTCAATCCCGGCGCTTTGAATTTGCCTGCACAGTTTCACAGCCCGGAAATTTTTTTGCGTGCCCACGCTTGTCGATCTGGTCGATCGCAAGGTGCGCAATAGCGATATAGAGCCGTTCGTCATGATGATTCCAGTGTGCGCGATTCGATCGAATAAATCTGCAAAAGCGGGCAAGGGATTTGCGCCGAGACCGGCACCGGTCTCCCGGGAGTGAAGTGTGAAATGCGGGCGTTATTTGAACAGGATTCGGGCTAGCGACCCAGGACTATGCTGTAGCCGCAAGCACAGGCTCCGACAGCTCCGGCTGCGAAAAGACGGCAGGGATCAGGCTGAGCAGGGACCTGACTACCTCGGCTGCGCTATATGTATCGCGGCCGGGAGCGAGAAAGCCGGCGACGGTGTTCAGGTCGTCACCCACAGTGACCAAAGCCGGTTCCACCGTATCACCCTGACGAGTTTGCGCGTGGCCAATGTTGGCCAGAAGCGCATTGCATAGACACTTGCGTCCGACCGTGTCTTCGATCTTGCCGCCCTTGGCAAGATAGTTGGCCACCGGCTCGGCGGAGCAGCGATAACCTATTTTGTCGTCGGGACCGGCGTAGGGTTCGCGCAAGTAGCCAAGGTCGCAGACCCGCTTGCGTTCCTGATAGACGTTCAGCGCGGACGAGGTTCCTTCGAGTTGCGCGACCTTGAACGGAAACCCGGTCGGTGAGGCCAACGGATCCGTAAAGACTTCGCCTGTTCCGGCCACGGCCTGGGACAGCAGTTGCTTCTTCAAGTCAGGCCGCAGGCCCGATTCTTCACTGAAGGCAAAGGCGGTGCCAACCTGGATGCCGGCCGCACCCTGGTCGAGGGCGTCGCGAAGCTTCTCCGCATTTCCAAATCCGCCTGCAAGCCAGAATGGGACACCGAGTTCGCGCAGTTCGGCGAGGTTCACGCGGTCCCGTTCGCCATAGACGGGTTCTCCGGCCGGGCTGAGTTGGAGCTTGCCGCGCGGGGGAGCGTTGTGGCCGCCGGCGGTGGGGCTTTCAATGACAAAGCCGTCGACCCGGCCGCTGGCCCGCCGAAGCATGGTTGTGGCCAGCGTATTGGAGGACACGATGGCCAGGAATCTTGGCCGCGAAAGCGTGGGAAGAGGGCCCTCCGCAAACTCGACGGGATCGAAGCGCATCATCGTGTCTTCGCCCTGGCCCTGGACGGCTCCGGTGACGGCAAGTTTGTAGTCGGCGGGACGGTCAGCGGCGTAGGCGTCGAGCACGCCGGGAATATGGAGCGGAATGCCGGCACCCATCAGCACGTAGCCCACGCCGGCCAGCATGGCTCCATAGATTGAGGAAAGGTGAGGGAGCTGGACCTTCTCGAGGAAGTTGATACCCACCGGATTCTTGTGTCCTTCGCGTGCAAGGAAGACTTCAACAAAATTGGCTACCATGCAGAGTTCAATGAGCTTGCGGGGATCCCGGCGCTGGTGCATGGGAGTCGTGGGGTAGGGGGCGTCGTTGGCCTTACCTCCGGGAATGAAGTATTCCTGCCAGAGCCGGCGCGCCATCTCCGGAAAGGGAAATGCGTCCAGCCCGCGGCGCATATGGCCACCCCAGTCGCCATCGGCAAGCCGGCGCACAAACACCTGATCGAGCGCGGTGCCGGAAACGACGCCGAGCTGCCCGAGCCTGGAGACAGCCTGCGCCAGGCGCCAATTGGACACACCGACGCCCATGCCGCCTTGAATAATTTTGGGAAACTGGACCATCTATGGATTGTTTCACAATCTGTCGTATGTCCAACATATTTCCGAGTTTCCTGCAAAGAGCTGTGATGTGGAACACACGTGAACTCTCTAAAGTTTTTCGCGCAGGAAGCTAATGACGTGGTCGGCCTGCACCACACCGACCATGCGGCCCTGGATGTCGACCACCGGCAAGGAATGAAGATTGTACTTGTCGAACATTTCTGCCAATTCGTCCTGGCTCATGTCGGCGGGGCAGGAGAGAGTCCGCGGTTCGGCAAGCACGGCGAGACGCGCCTCGGGCTGGGCCATCACGACGCGCGCCAGGGCGATTGAGCCGCGCAGCACCCGCTTCTCATCGAGCAGATAGACCTCGGTCACGCTTTCCGGATCGCCATCGAAATTGCGCAGCGCCTGCACCGCCTGCGCGACTGTTCCCCCCACGCCGACATAAACGAAGTCGGTCGTCATGGCTCCGGCAGCCGACTTCTCGTCGAACTCGAGGAGTTCTTCGACCTCATGCCGCTCCTCCGGCTCCATCTCCTCGAGAATGGCGTCGGACTGCTCTTCGGACAGTTCGGCCAGCAGGTCGGCGGCGGCGCCAGGGTCCATCTCCTCGACGATGTCGGCGATCTTTTCTTCGTCGAGCTTTTCGAGCAGCGCTTTCTGCAGCTTGGGATCGACTTCTTCGAGCGCCTCGGCAGCCACTTCCTCGTCGAGCGAGGTGAAGACGGCTTCGCGCTCGGCGGGAGCCAGGTCTTCGAGAATTTCCGCCAGGTCCGATGGATGCATCTCCGCGAGGCGTTCGTACTCGATGCGCAGCTTGACCCGCCGCGCCGGATCGACCTCGATGACGTCGACAAACTGCCACGGAATGCCATGCGCGGCGAAGCGGCGCGAGAAGGCCTCCAGCGTCGCCCGCGGCAGCACGCCCTTGAAGACACGCCGCAAGGCGCCGCGCAGCCCGACCTCAACTTCGGCCACGCGCAGCAGATGAGCGGCTCCATGGCCCAGCCATTCGAGATCGACATCGTTGACCCGGACAACTTTCCGGCCGTGAATGTCGATAATCTGGCGGTCGACGAGGTCCTGCTGCAGGTAGATATAGTTGCCCTCGTCTTTGAGCGGCACGAGGGTGCCGGCGGAACGCAGTTCCAGGGTGCCCGCCGGCGTCTCCATCACTTCCTCCGACGGCACAATCGCGAGGCCGGTACGGGTTTTGAGCACCAGGCCTGCAACCTTGCCCGCATCCGGACCGGTGGCCACTGCTATGTCTTTGAGCTTGCCTCGCAGATGCCCCTTGGAGTCGGTCACGGGGGTACCGAGCAGCGCGGTCAGGCTTACGCGGGCTGTAGTGCGAGGCCGATGCATGAGGAAAGTGTAGCCGGTTCTGACCACGATTCGGCGTCGCCCCTTCACTATCCCAATTACGCGCGATTCAGTACCCGATGCCAGGCCGATTCAGAACGCTTCTTGACACAATCGGGTCCAGCCATGAAACTTCGTGCAAGGTGGCTGAGGGGCGCAACAGGGGCGTAGAACGATTCTTCGCTCCGGAAGAGGCGGGTTCAGAACCATTTTGAGCGGACCGAAGGCAGGACGGCAGACAATTGCTCTGAAGTCGACGATGGACAGTGTCAACGAGGTTGAGGCCATCGCCGACAAATTGGCGGAGGAGGCCGGCCTCGACGAGGACACGCGCTTCCACGTAACCATGGCGGTGCGCGAAGCTGCCGTAAACGCGGTTCTCCACGGCAACGAATACGACCCCTCCAAGCAGATCACTGCTACATTCGAAAACACCGGCTCGGACCTGGTGTTCATCATTACCGATCAGGGCAAGGGCCTGGACCCGGAAACCCTCCCCGACCCCCTTGCGCCGGAGAACCTGCTCCGCGGCACCGGCCGCGGCATCTTCATCATCCGGTCGTTTATGGATGAGGTAAACTTTCGACAACTGCACCCCGGAACCGAATTGACGCTGGTGAAGCATCTCCCGCCGGCGGGCGAAAAAACCTAGGCACGACGGAGGCGAACGTGGCTCATTTCCGAGCCATGGTTCGGGCAAATTGCAGATTCCTTTCAAGGCTGCCCCCCAAAGGTGCTATAACCGTAACGACTCGAAAAGGAGGAATTTCCGTGGCACTTACTATTGCTTCCCGTGAAGTGGACGGTGTGACCGTTCTGGACCTTAACGGGCGGATTACCCTGGGCGAGGGCAGTGTGCAGTTGCGCGAGGCCATTCGCGACCTGATCAGCAAGGGAGCGAGAACCATCCTGCTGAACATGGGCGACGTCAACTACATCGACAGCTCCGGCTTGGGTGAACTGGTGAGCGCCTATACCACGGCCAAAAACCAGGGCGCCAGTGTCAAGCTGCTCAGCCTGACCAAGAAAGTCAAAGACGTGCTGCAGCTGACCAAGCTCTATACCGTCTTCGACATTTACGACGATGAGGCGAGTGCCATCGCCTCTTTCAAGTAGCGCTCACGCCTCTTCAACCTACGCGCAAAGGCCATCCCGACGGGATGGCCTTTGTGCGTGAGTGAGCTTGGTCAGAACTTTACGGGTCAGAACTTCACGGCGGGCGCTGTTCGCGACGCCGCGCTGGCTTCGAAATACGCGTCATTCTGGTGGAAGCCCAGCATTCCTGCCCAGATGCTGTTGGGGAACTGGCGCACGAAGATGTTGTAATCCTTCAGGGCGTCGGTGTAATGCCGGCGCGCCACGCCGATGCGGTTTTCCGTCCCCGAGAGCTCATCCTGCAGCCGCATGAACTGGTCGCTGGAGCGCAGTTGCGGGTAGTTTTCGGTCAGTGCGAGCAGCCGCCCGAAGGCCGAATCCAGCGTCCCGTTCGCCTGGATCTTCTCGCTGGGCGTATGCGCGTTAAGCAGGCCCGCCCGCGCGTTGGCAATGTCGCCAAACACCGTGCTTTCCTCCTTGGTGAAGCCCTTCACCGTTTCCACCAGGTTGGGGATCAGGTCGGCACGCCGCTGCAACTGTATATCTACCTGCGACCACGCCGTTTTCACGTTTTCATCTTTCTCCACCAGTCGATGCTGCGCACTCACAAAGCTGCCGTACACGAAAAGACCGGCAAACACGAAGACCGCTACCACGACGAGCACAACCAAAAGCCCACGACGCATACAGTGCTTTCTCCTCTGGTCCGCCGCGGCGGACCGCCTTCAAACCTTATCGGGAACGCCTACCAGTCGCCTCCAGCTCCGCCGCCGCCAAAACCGCCACCGCCGAAGCCCCCAAATCCGCCACCGCCGCCTCCACCACCCCCACCGCCGCCGCCCCAGCCGCCTCCGAAGCCGCCACCGCGAAATCCGCCGGTGAGCAGATTCCATCCAAAAAGAAAGGCAAGGAACCGGAAACCACCGAAGAACACCAGAATAATGATCAGAAAGATGAGCCCGCCAAGGGGAAAGCCATGCCGCACCGGCCGCTGGCCATAATGCGCCGGCGGCGGCCCGCGATCCTCATCCTGAAGCGCGACGTTGGCATCGGCCGCGATCACCTGCGCGATCTGCGTTACCGCCGTCAGCACCGCGCCATCGAAATCGTTGGCACGCAGATACGGAACCATCTCCCGGCCAATGTCGCCCACCTTGCCATCGGGAAGGATGCCTTCGAGGCCATAGCCGACATCAATGCGGCGCTTGCGATCCTGGACCGCGAGCAGCACCAGCACGCCCCGATCCGACCCCTTCTTGCCCATCTTCCACTTGTCTTCGAGACGGCTGGCGTAGTCCGCCGCATCTTCGCCTTCCAGCGTGTGCACCGTGACGATCGCGACCTGCGCGTTCGCCGCGGTGTGATCGAGCTGGGTGCAGATCTGGTCGATACGCGCGATCGCCGCCGGTGACAGCACGTGGGCGAAATCACTGACGTAACCGGTGGGCTTGGGCAGGTCCTCTACCCGTTCGGCGGGGAGAACCGAAGCAGAAACGACTAAAACTACGGCCACCAGTAGCCGGAAAGGAGTCATAAACGAGCGATTGCGCACTTCCATCGCTTTCAATTGTACGGGTACCGCGAGGGAAAAGTTCCCGACGAGCTATTAGCTCTTAGCTGTTAGCTTTTGGCTCTCTCTTCTGGTTTCGGCCCTCGCCCCTCATCGGAAACCGCCTCCCTGGCTCGGAACAAGCTGGAAGCTGGCGACTAGAAGTTAGAAGCTAAAATGAATACGAGATGATTGAAACAGAGACCCTTCAGCCTCCCGTGGCCCGCAAAGATCCTAAAGAAACCACAATCCACGGTGTCACCCTTTCGGACGACTACGGCTGGTTGCGCGACAAGGAAAATCCCGACGTCACCGCCTACCTCGAAGCTGAAAATGCCTATGCCGAGTCGGACATGGCTCCCCTCGCCGGCCTTCGCGAGCAGTTGTACACCGAGATGCTGAGCCATGTGAAGCAGACCGATGTCTCGGTTCCCTATCGCGACGGCCTTTACTGGTACTACACCCGCACCGAGGAGGGGCTGCAGTATGCCATCCATTGCCGAAAGAGCGGCACCTTCGCGGGCCCGAACGAGGAGTCTGAGGAACAAGTCCTCCTGGACGGCAACGAGCTGTCCGCAGGACATGCCTTCTTCGCCATCGGCGCCATCGATATCAGCGACGACGGGCGATGGCTTGCCTATACGGTCGACTTCACTGGTTTTCGCCAGTACAACCTCTACATCAAGGACCTCGAGACTGGCGAATTACTGCCCGGCACGGTGGAGCGCGTCGGCTCGGTGGTCTGGGCGGCGGACAGTTTCACGCTGTTCTACACCGTAGAGGACGATGAGCAGAAGCGCCAATTCGAGTTCTACCGCCACATGCGCGGAACACCGTATGCGGCCGACATGCTGGTCTACCAGGATGACGACGAGCGCTTCAATATTGGCGCCGGGCGCACACGCGACGGCAAATTCATCGTCATGGAATCGGCCAGCCACACCACCAGCGAATCCTGGGTGCTTCCCGCCAACGAACCGGAAGGCGAGTTCAAGGTTATCTGCCCGCGCGAAGATGAGCATGAGTACTCTGTCGATCATCGCAATGACCAGTGGTACATCCGCACCAACGACAAAGGCCGCAATTTCCGCCTGGTAACGGCGCCAGTTGCCGACCCCGCACGCGAGACTTGGATCGAGCGCATTCCCCATCGTCCCGATGTGATGCTCGAAGAGGTCGACATCTTCAGCGCCTTCTATGTGGCTTGCGAGCGGGAAGACGGGCTGCCCCGGCTGCGCGTGTGGCGATTTGTCGGGGACACAGCGGTGGCCGAATCCATGGGCGAAATTGCCTTTCCCGAACCGGCTTATAGCGCCCAACCCCACATCAACCGCATCTTCGAGTCCACCGCATTCCGTTATGCGTATCAGTCGCTGGTGTCGCCCAGTTCGGTGTATGAGTACGACCTGAGGACCGGCGAATCCACGCTGCTGAAGCAGTTGGAGATCCCCGGCGGCTTCGACCGCGACCTCTACGCCAGCGAGCGCGTGCACGCCAAGGCCCCGGATGGCGTCGAGGTGCCGGTGTCGCTCGTTTATCGCAAAGACCAGCGGCAGCCGGGGAAGAATCCGCTCTACGTCTACGGCTACGGTTCCTATGGATACTCGCTGCCCATGGGTTTCAACTCCAACCGCCTGAGCCTGCTCGATCGCGGCATCGTGATGGCCTACGCCCACATTCGCGGCGGAGGCGACCTGGGCAAGCCCTGGCACGACGCGGGCAAGATGCTGGTCAAGAAGAACACGTTTACCGACTTCATCGCGTCGGTCGAGCATCTGACGGCGGCCGGCTACGGCGATCCGGCGCGCGTGGCCATCGAGGGCGGGTCCGCGGGCGGACTCTTGATGGGCGCGGTCGTCAACATGCGTCCCGATCTGTTCCGTGCCGTCATTTCTCACGTGCCATTCGTCGACGTGATGAATACCATGCTCGATGCGACGCTGCCGCTGACCGTGCCGGAGTACGAGGAATGGGGTAATCCGAACGAGGAGAAATACTTCAAATATATGCTGAGTTACTCGCCCTACGATAACTTGAAGCCGGGAAGTTATCCGGCGATGTTAGTCAAGACCAGCCTCCACGACAGCCAGGTCATGTACTGGGAGCCGGCCAAGTATGTGGCCAGGCTGCGCACCCTGAAGACCAATGACACGCCACTCCTGCTCGTCACCAACATGAAAGCCGGCCACGGCGGCGCGAGCGGGCGCTATGACTACCTGAAGGAGATCGCGTTCGACTATGCGTTCCTGCTGAAAGGAGATTGGACAATAGTGCAGCTAATGCCGCCGCGATCAAGCCGCGACCAGCCGCGACCAATGCGCCCACAGACCCAGGCCGGGATTGGCAATATAGAAAATCTCTTCGCCGCCGACCTTGTTGTATCCATGCACTAACTTGTCCGGATCGTAGCGCTCTAACATCTCGGCTAAGTCGCCATAACTGAAGCCGACGCCTTCAATCTCTTCCCGGCTGAGTTGGCCCGGGCACCAGGTGATCTTGAATCTGTCCTTCGGACGAGCTGTGAATCAGGTGCGCGGCGGCACCGAGTTCGGCGGCAAGATCGGGATTGGCTTCGACAGCCGCAATTGTCGCCGGCGTGCCGCGATAGCCGTACTTGCGGATCATGGTGTCGATGGTCATGTCTTCGCCGAAGGTGCTGACGCCCGGTGCAAGGATGATCAACTCCGCGCCGTCAGCCAGCGCCATGCGGGTGCGATAGATCGCCTTGTTGCCGATCCAGGTGGAGTGAAATTCGTGCGGGTCAAGGTAGACGACAGCCTTGCGTATGGGCTCGTCGAGGTGCTCGAAATTGACCTTCACGCTGAGATCGGCGGCGCGCAGGAAGCACTCCTGGTCGTCCCCGATGTAAAGCCCGCGAACAGCGAGGGTACCATCGGCGCGGCGCCCGACCACGCTTTGCACGTAGACGATAGGCACATGCCTCAGGAAGCGCTCGGATGCATAGTTGAGGATCGCGCGGACGGGATTTTCGGCGCGGCCCATGATGCGCTCCATGCCGTAGACGGCGCCGAGATAGTGGCTGCGGTTGATGCCTTCGCGTCCGCCGGTGCCGACCAGGATGTTCTTGTTGAAGTTGGCCATGCCGATCACTTCATGCGGCACCACCTGCCCGATGGAGAGGATCAGGTCGAAGCCGCCTTCGAGAAGCATGCGGTTCACCTGCGCCGGCCACGGAAATTTGAGCCTGCCCTCCGATTGCTGATGGATGAATTCGGCCGGAACCTCGCCCACGGTTTCGACGTCCGTACGCCAGTTATGCACGCGGAATAACTCGTGCGGCATGTCGCCGAACATGCGCGTAAGCTGATCGGGCCGCATCGGCGCGTGGGTCCCGAGCGCGGGAAGAACCGCCTTGAGGTGCTCGCCATAGTAGTGCCACACCATCTGAGTCAGCACGCCGGCCTGCGAATGAAGCCGCGTAATATCCGGGGGGATCGCGAGCACGCTGGAGCGCCACCCCAGCCTGGCGAGGGTCTCCACAAGCAGGTGGTTCAACTGTTCAGGCGAAAGATCGCTGTGTTCGCTGCCGACGGCGCAATAGAGGCTCATGAGGCACCCCGTTTCTCAGCCGGTTCACGCGTTAGCCTGGGCTGCACTTCGAACGATAGTGGACATCCCCGTTCGTGAGCAATATCGGAAGCCTTATGCCGTCTGCCAGGCACGATGATTCACGGGCGACAATTCCTGATCCAGCCTCTGTGAATCGTTGGCCGATCCGGCCGTAATGCCGGACGCACCTGCGATCGGCAGAAAGACGCGGAAACACGTGCTGCACCCCGCTTGCGTTCTGAAGCTGCGGCAGGTGAGGCTGCCATCGTATTTCTGCACGATGCCCTTGCTGATCCATAAGCCCAGCCCCGTGCCCTTGGTGGACTTGGTGCTGAAGAAGGGTTGGAAGAGCCGCCGGGCATCTTCGGGCCTGATCCCCACTCCTGTGTCCAGGATGGAAATCGCCGTGCCGCGACGCTGCCGTCCCCAATCGGTCGTCTCGCGCACGAACACGCGCAGCTTGCCGCCCGCCGGCATGGCCTGCATCGCGTTCCCGATCAGATTGAGAAATACTTGCCGGAGTTCGACCGGGAATCCCTGCACAACAGGCGTGGAGGCGTACTTTCTCTGCACTTGAATATGACTGGAATGAAGGACGCGTTCCTGCAATTCGAGCACGTCGTTGAGCAGTTCGGTGAGATTGACCGCGATGGGTTGCTTGGATTCGCGATAAAAGCTGAGCGTCTGGCGCGTAATGTGCGACACGCGCTGCAATTCCTGCTCGGCCACGTCGGCAAAATGGCGGGCGGTGTCGTCGAGCGACGGATGATTTCGAACCAGGTACAGCGTGTTGGTGATGGCGGCCAGCGGGTTGTTGATTTCATGCGCAATGATGCCAGCGACGCGGCCCATGGCGGCCAGCTTCTCGGTTTCGCGGAGAACTTCTTCCGCCTGCACCTGCGCCGTGATATCGCGGCTCACTTCAAGAATCGCGTTGCCCTCGCGGTTCATGGTCTTGCGGCAGGCAACCACGATCTCGCTGCCGTCGCGGGTCTTCTGCAGCAGGTTGCCCTGCCAGGTCCGTTTCTCGCGCACGGCTAGCTTCAATCTCTTGCCTCGGACACCGGGAAACACGGTGTGAAGCACTGCAGTGCATTTCGCGGCCCATGACCTCTTCGCACCGCCACCCGTAGAGATTCTCGGCGCCGGTGCTCCAGAACTGAACGTTGCCTTCCAGATCCCGAACCATGATGGCTTCGGTGGCAAGCTCGAGCAAGTCGGCGCGCGTCCGGAACTGTTCCTCGCGAAGGCGCAGCTCTTCAGTGCGCTCAGCCACTCGGCGCTCCAGATCGTTGTTGAGCATTTCCAGTTGCCGGGTTTTGCGGTGCAGATCGACAAAGATGCTGATCTTGGCGCGCAGCACCTCGGGCACAACGGGCACGGAGATATAGTCGACCGCGCCGCTGCGGTAACCCTGGATCTTGTCGGAATCGGTGAGGTGAACTCCGGAAATGAAAATGATGGCTGTCTTCTGAAACCGCGGGTGCTGACGGATGACGTCGGCCAGTTCAAAACCGTCCAGCTCGGGCATGCTCACATCCATCAGCACCACGGCAACATCGGTTTTCAAAAGGACACTGAGCGCCTCGGTGGCAGTCGTCGCCTTGATGAGATTCTCGCCCAGCTCTGCCAGAATTACTTCGTAACTCAGCAGCTTGGCTGGTTGGTCATCGACCATCAAGATATTGACTTTTTCATCTGCCTTCATAAGGCCCTCACTCCCGCTTCCTCAAATCATGTTCCCCTTTCGTGAACGTGCAGCTAACGATGCAGCCACATGCGCAAGCGCGGACAGAAGTTGCTCCGTGTTGACCGGCTTGGCCAGGTACTCTGAAGCGCCTGCTTCGAGGCACTTTTCCCGGTCGCCTTTCATCGCCTTGGCGGTAAGGGCGATGATGGGCAGACGCCGCAATGCGGGATTCTGGCGAATGACCTGCATGGTCTCGTAACCGTCCATTTCAGGCATCATAATGTCCATCAGAACAATCGCCAAATCGTCGGTGTTTTCGATGGTTTGAATGGCTTCGCGTCCGGTGCCGGCGGAAAGCACCGTCATGCCGCGGCGCTCCAGCACGCTGCGAAAGGGCGAAGATGTTGCGCACGTCGTCGTCGACCACCAGCACCTTGCGGCCGGCCAGCGCATCGTCGGAGCGATGCAGCCGGTCGAGCATATCCTGCTTGGCTTTGGGAAGGTCAGCAACCACGCGATGCAGGAAGAGCGCCGTTTCGTCCAGCAGACGCTCGGGCGACTCGACGTCTTTGACGACCACGCTTCGAGCAAATTGATGGAGCTGCGCATCTTCTTCCGGAGTGAGTTCGCGGCCGGTAAAGACAACCACCGGCAGATCCTGCAGCCTGGGCGTGTCGCGAAGCTTCTCGAGCACCTCGAAGCCGGTCATGTCGGGCAGGCGCAGATCGAGCACCACGCAGTCGTAGCTTCCCGTTTTGAGGGCCACGAGAGCGGTCGCTCCATCATCGACGGTGTCGATATCGATGTCCCTATGGCCCAGCAGTTCGCGGATGCTCATCTGTTCGGCGGGATTGTCTTCGACCACCAGGAGGCGCTTGCGGCGGGGTTGCGAGTAGTCGCGGATGCGGGTGATTGCCGCATCGAGATCCTCGGTTGAGGTCGGCTTGGTAACGAAGGAGAAGGCTCCGCGCGACAGGCCATGATGACGGTCCTCGTCGAGCGTGAGCATCTGCACCGGAATGTGGCGCGTCTTCGAATCCTGCTTGAGGTGGTTCAGGATGGTCCAGCCCAGCATGTCGGGCAGGAAGACATCGAGTGAGATGGCGGTGGGGCTGTACTCGCGGGCCAGGGCCAGGGCCTCAGCACCGGTCTGCGCCAGCAGCACCTTGAAACCCTTGTCGCGCGACAGGTCGCACAGACACGCGCCATAGTGCGGATCGTCTTCGACGATCAGCAGGACGGCATCGCCTTCCTGCAGATTGTTGCGGTCGTCCTCGATGCGCGATTCCTGTTCGACGGCCGCGACATTGGCAAGGAACACCGGCAACGCGGGCGCTGTCGAGCCCGGCCGATCCGTCTTGACGATGGTGGGCGCCGCGGGGCCGACATAGGTCTGGGGCAGGTAGAGCGTAAATGTGCTTCCCTTTCCAGGCACGCTGCGAAGCTGAATTTCGCCGCCCAGCAGGTTGGCCAGTTCGCGGCTGATCGCCAGTCCCAGTCCGGTTCCGCCGTACTTGCGGCTGGTGCCGGCATCGGCCTGCTGGAATGCCTCGAAGATGATGCGCTGTTTTTCCGGTGGAATGCCGATGCCGGTGTCCGACACCTCGAAGGCAAATCACGGAGCCGGCGCCGGAGAGAATGGGGTGATCCGGGCTCCAGCCGCTCATGACCGACGCAATGCGCAAACTGACGCTTCCCTGCTCAGTGAACTTGAACGCGTTGGAGAGCAGGTTCTTGAGCACCTGCTGCAGACGCTTGGAGTCGGTGACCAGGCTACGTCCCATGCGCGGATCGCTCGCAACTTCAAACGAGAGCCGGCGGTTTTCCGCCTCGTGACGGAACGGCCGGGCCACGGTTTCAAGCAGCGCTCCGAAGAAGATTTCTTCCGCTTCGACCGACACGGTTCCGGATTCGATCTTCGACAGGTCGAGAATGTCGCTGATGAGATTGAGCAGGTCGGTTCCGGCGCCGTGAATGGTGCGGGCAAATTCGACCTGCTTCGGCGTGAGGCTGCCGTCGGGGTTCTCCGCGAGTTGCTGGCCGAGAACGAGAATCGAATTGAGCGGCGTGCGCAACTCGTGCGACATGTTGGCCAGGAACTCCGACTTGTACTTGGAGGTCAGCGCCAGTTCGCGAGCCTTTTCTTCCAGTGCGCGCCGGGCCTGCTCGATTTCCTGGTTCTTGCGTTCCACTTCGTAATTCTGTTCGGCGAGCTGCTGCGCTTTTTGCGCCAGCTGTTCGTTGGTCTGCTGCAACTCCTTCTGCTGCGTCTGCAGTTCAGTGGCCAGCTGCTGCGACTGCTTGAGCAGGCCTTCGGTCTGCATCGTGGCCTCAATGGAGTTGAGCACGATGCCGATCGACGAAGTGAGCTGCTCGAGGAAGGAGAGGTGCGATGCGGTGAAGGCGCTCAGACTGGCAAGTTCGATGACTGCCTTGACTCGGTCCTCAAACAACACCGGCAGTACGATCACGTTCTTCGGCACTGCCTGGAAAAGACCGGAGCGGATCGGCGCGGCCTTCCTGGGCAGGTCGGTGATGAGCATGCGGCGCTTCTCCGACGCGCATTGTCCAACCAGTCCTTCGCCGATGCGGATTTCGCGCAGGTGGCCTTCGGGCGTGTCGGCGTAGGTGGAGAGCAGCACCAGTGCGCTTTCCGGCTGCGTCGCCTCGCTCTCCATCTGGTAGATCACGCCCTGTTGCGCGTTCACCAGCGGAGCCAGCTCCGAGAGCAGCATGCGGCCCACCGTGCCCAGGTCGCGCTGGCCCTGCAACATGCCGGTGAAGCGGGCGAGGTTGGTCTTGAGCCAGTCCTGCTCGGTGTTGCGGTCCGTGGTGAGCCGGAGGTTGTCAATCATCGTGTTGATGTTGTCCTTGAGCTCAGCCACTTCGCCGCGGGCTTCCACCTGGATGGAGCGAGTCAGATCGCCCTTGGTCACGGCGGTCGCCACTTCGGCAATGGCGCGCACCTGGTTGGTCAGGTTGTCGGCCAGCAGGTTGACGTTGCCGGTAAGGTCCTTCCACGTACCTGCGGCGCCCGGCACGTTGGCCTGGCCGCCGAGTCGGCCTTCGACGCCGACTTCGCGGGCCACCGTGGTCACCTGGTCGGCGAAGGTGGCCAGCGTGTCGGTCATGTTGTTGATGGTCTCGGCAAGCGCGGCCACTTCGCCCTTGGCGTTCACGGTGAGCTTCTGTGTCAGTGCGCCGTTGGCGACGGCGGTCACCACCTTCACAATGCCGCGCACTTGTTCGGTCAGGTTGGCGGCCATCACGTTGACGTTGTCGGTCAAGTCCTTCCACGTGCCGGCCACGCCGGAGACGACGGCCTGACCGCCAAGCTTGCCGTCGGTACCAACCTCGCGGGCCACGCGCGTCACTTCAGCGGCGAACGCGTTGAGCTGGTCGACCATGGTGTTGATCGTGTCTTTCAGCTCGAGGATCTCGCCCTTCACGTCGACGGTGATTTTGCGGGAGAGGTCGCCGCGCGCGACGGCCGTCGTCACTTCGGCGATGTTGCGGACCTGGGCCGTGAGGTTGCCGGCCATGGCGTTGACCGAATCGGTGAGATCCTTCCACGTGCCGGCGACACCGGGCACGTTGGCCTGGCCGCCGAGCCGGCCTTCCGATCCGACTTCGCGGGCCACGCGCGTCACTTCGGCAGCGAAGGAGCGAAGCTGCTCGACCATGGTGTTGAGCGTTTCTTTGAGCTGCAGGATTTCGCCGCGCACGTCGACCGTGATCTTGCGCGACAAGTCGCCGTTAGCAATGGCGGTCGCCACTTCTGCGATGTTTCTCACCTGCGCCGTCAGGTTGCCGGCCATGAAGTTGACCGAGTCGGTAAGGTCCTTCCACGTGCCGGCCACGCCAGGCACCTGCGCCTGGCCGCCCAGCTTGCCGTCGGTGCCTACTTCGCGCGCCACGCGCGTCACTTCGCCGGCGAATGCATTGAGCTGGTCCACCATGGTGTTGATGGTGTTCTTGAGCTCGAGAATTTCGCCCTTCACGTCGACGGTGATCTTGCGCGACAAATCGCCGCGGGCCACGGCGGTGGTGACTTCGGCGATGTTCCTCACCTGCGCCGTCAGGTTACCGGCCATCGAATTGACTGAGTCGGTAAGATCCTTCCACGTACCAGCCACGCCGGGCACGTTGGCCTGGCCGCCGAGACGCCCTTCGGTGCCCACTTCGCGGGCCACGCGCGTCACTTCGCCGGCGAACCGGTTCAGCTGGTCCACCATCGTGTTGATGGTTTCCTTCAGCAGCAGAATTTCGCCGCTGACGTTCACGGTGATCTTCTTGGAGAGGTCGCCCGAAGCGATAGCCGTCGAGACCTCGGCGATGTTACGGACCTGCCCCGTAAGGTTCGAGGCCATGGAATTGACTGAGTCAGTCAAATCCTTCCATGTGCCGCCCACGCCGGGTACCTGCGCCTGGCCGCCGAGCTTGCCGTCGGTGCCCACTTCGCGGGCCACGCGCGTCACTTCGCCGGCGAACGCGTTGAGCTGATCCACCATCGTGTTCAGCGTGTCTTTCAGCTCGAGGATCTCGCCCTTCACGTCGACGGTGATCTTGCGCGAAAGGTCGCCGCGGGCCACGGCGGTTGCGACTTCGGCGATGTTTCTTACCTGGCCGGTCAGGTTCGAGGCCATGAAGTTGACGTTGTCGGTGAGATCCTTCCACGTGCCGGCCACACCGGACACCTGCGCCTGGCCGCCGAGTTTGCCGTCGGTGCCCACTTCGCGCGCCACGCGCGTCACTTCGCCGGCGAATGCGTTGAGCTGATCCACCATGGTGTTGATGGTGTTCTTGAGCTCCAGGATTTCGCCCTTCACGTCCACCGTGATTTTGCGCGACAAATCGCCGCGGGCTACGGCCGTAGTGACTTCGGCAATGTTTCTTACCTGGGCCGTGAGGTTGCCGGCCATCGAATTGACGGAGTCAGTAAGATCCTTCCACGTGCCGGCAACTCCGGGCACGTTGGCCTGACCGCCGAGACGTCCTTCGGTGCCCACCTCGCGCGCCACGCGCGTCACTTCGCCGGCGAACCGGTTGAGCTGGTCCACCATCGTGTTCAGAGTTTCTTTGAGCTGCAGAATTTCGCCGCGGACATCGACCGTGATCTTGCGCGATAAGTCGCCGTTCGCAATAGCCGTCGCGACTTCGGCGATGTTGCGGACCTGGCCCGTTAGGTTGCCGGCCATGAAGTTTACGTTGTCGGTCAGATCCTTCCACGTTCCGGCCACGCCGGGCACGCTGGCCTGACCGCCCAGCTTGCCTTCTGTACCCACTTCGCGAGCCACGCGTGTTACTTCGCCGGCGAATGCGTTGAGCTGGTCGACCATCGTGTTGATGGTGTCTTTGAGCTCCAGAATTTCGCCCTTCACGTCTACCGTGATCTTGCGAGACAGATCGCCGCGAGCCACGGCGGTCGTGACTTCGGCAATGTTGCGCACCTGCGCGGTGAGGTTGCCGGCCATGGCGTTTACTGAGTCGGTCAGGTCCTTCCAGGTCCCGGCCACGCCGGGTACCACGGCCTGACCGCCCAGCTTGCCGTCCGTGCCCACTTCGCGGGCCACGCGCGTCACTTCCGAAGCGAAGGAGCGCAGCTGGTCGACCATCGTGTTGATGGCTTCCTTCAACTGAAGGATCTCGCCGCGCACGTCAACCGTGATCTTGCGCGACAAGTCGCCGCTGGCCACAGCCGTCGCCACCTCGGCGATGTTGCGCACCTGGCCGGTAAGGTTCGAGGCCATGGAGTTGACTGAGTCAGTCAAGTCCTTCCACGTACCCGCCACACCTGGCACCACAGCCTGGCCGCCCAGCTTGCCATCGGTACCCACTTCGCGGGCCACGCGCGTAACCTCGGCGGTAAAAATGCCGAGTTGCTGAATCATGGTGTTGACGATGTTGGCGGAGCGGAGAAATTCGCCTTCGAGGGGGCGGCCGTCCACGTCCAGGCGGACGGTCTGCGTGAGATTGCCCTGCGCAACCGCGGCGATGGCGCGGGTCACTTCGTTGGTGGGCCGAAGCAGGTCTTCCACCAGGGTGTTGACCGAGACTTCCATATCGTCCCAGGCGCCCCGGCGCCGCTCGACCCGGATGCGCTCGCGGGTCTTGCCCTCTTTCCCCACCGCCTGCCCCACACGCTTCAGTTCGAACGCCATCTGCTCGTTGGTCGCGACGATCTCGTTGAAGTTGTCGGCAATCTTACCTGCCAGGCCCGTCCATGCCACCGGAAGGCGCACGCTGAAATCTCCATTCTTCATCGTCTGGAGACTCTCGAGAATGACTGCCATGTAATCGGCGGGTGGCTCGAGACCATTCGGCGGAAAATGGCCCTCGGCGCCTTTCCCTAGTTCGGACTGCTGAACGGAGGACGCCATCGATCAGACTCCTGAGCGGAATTTTGGAAGACCCGTGCATGCCTCGGTCGTGGAGATCGCTCGTAACGGCCGGAAGTTATATGGGCCCAAGGAGACATAGAGCACGGTTTGGGGAAGCGCAGTAATTTTTTTCGATGCGCGGGCCTGAAAAGTAGTTGCCTCGAGGAGTCGCCGGCTGCCCGTCGGCCGTTACGTTTGTAAGCTCAATGCTTGAGGGAACATCAAGGGGGCCCGAATCCAGCCTGTCAGGCCTTGCGCGCCTCGGCTTCGGCGAGCCAGCCGCGCCGCAATGTCTCTTGAGGGACACTGGAAAGGTATGGCTTGATGTCCAGGATCGGCGTGCCATCCAGCATGTCAACTCCGCGCACCTGAAGTCGCTCATGATCGCGGCCAAAAAGCTGCACCACAGTAAGTCCGATCGGGTTCGGCCGTCGAGGAGAGCGGGTGGCAAATACTCCGTGCGGCCGATTATCGGACGGAGGACAAGCGGTGAGATCGAATCCAGAAACACGATCGAACGCCCAGATCACAAAAAGGTGGGAAAAGCCCTCGACATCCAGCAGACCGGTCTCGAATTCCGGAAGCACCTTGAGAACGCCTTCCGCATCGTGTTTGACACCCAGTCCCTTGGGAATTTCGGACGATTCCTTATAGGGACTTTCAACAAATCCGATCGGCTTGAACAAAAACATGCGGGCGGTCCTCCCGGTCTACATCTTAGACGACTGCTGCATTTCTGTAGGCATCAGAGTGGGATAGCGGCAGCACGGCAACGGACGATGGAGTGGTTCCAGGTCAGGTCGATGAGTTGCCGGGAATCAGAGTAGGCAGCTGCGTTCCGCCCGCACGGCCACAGTGCTACTAGAGCGTGCTTCATATACCGTCTTGTAACAGGGCACGATTTTAGTCGAGCCGAAAAGCCCCGGCAAATGCAAGGGGGGTAACCGCTGAGGGATTTCGAACCGGGCACGCGGTCCATTTATTAAACAAGCTCTTACAAGACCAAGTCGCAGGACCACCGTCTTCGTAACCCTCCCGTTCGATCCATACCAACCGAGCCAATTCGCCCTTCAGCTGAATAATTTGGTGACCCCCCGTTCGGGAACCTGTAACATCGTATTCCGGCTATTCGGGGGCCCCGTTACACCGGCGCATTTCCGGTGAGTAAGTCAATTCATTTCTTACAATATGTCCTGCGCGTTGAAACGGACCGGGAGTTGAGTGCACAAGTCAGTTGAAGGTGTATGTGGGCGCACAGAACTTCTTCGGATCGGTTCTTGTTCGAGGTTAAGTGCAATCTGAGTCATTTCACCATGGAGACGGATCATGAAGCGTGGGGCAGGATTGCTGGCCTTGTTCGCGTTCCTCCTCACTGGGATTCGGTTTGCAAGTGGACCGGCGACCACGGTCAGGGAAACGTCAGAGGTGCACGCGGCCGAGGCGCTCAAGCCCGAGCCGAAGATGCCGGCGCACGCCGCCACCACGTGCCCGGCATTCGAATATCCGTCCGCGAATACAGCGAATCCCGAAAATGCGCAGCAGAGTGAAGAGGGCAATGGCGAGATCGCCGAACGAATCGATCGTTTCGTTTATGGAACCGCGGACTCGACTCATTTGCGGGCGGGAGGACTGCCGGACGGCATCCGCCTGATGATTGTTACCGTTCCGGACCCGCGTCATACCCACTTGAGTCTGCAATTCGACCGCACCTTGGAGGCGATCCAACAAGCCGCGCAGGACGAAAGATATACCTACGATTCATCCTGGCTTCCGTGGAAGAACACCAGCGTCGAATCCGGCGGCCTTGCGGAACGAAAAGCCGAGACCAAAGAAGCAGCCCGGCTGGAGGCCTGCCCGGGATTGCTCTTGTTCCGGAAAGCGACATCGGGTGTCGGCAATACGACGTGCAAAGAAGTGGCCCCCGGTGCCCCGCTTTCGGGCGGTGCTCTTTTCCGCTGCGGGATGCTGATTTTCGTGGTCGCGGAAAAGCCCACGGAGGGATTGAACCGAAGGCAATGGGACAATGCCCTTCAATGGATCGACAAGTACGCAAGCAAGACCCGGCCCGACAAGGTGCTGCGCGTGCATGGGCCAAATTTTTCCGGTTCTATGCCATCATTCGTGCGCGCTCTGGAGGAGACGGGCCAGTATGCGGGCTCATTCTCAAGCACGCTGCTCTATACCGGCCGCATTCGCGGCTGCGCGTCGTGGCGCTGGCTGCAGCGCGAGCTGAATCCCCCGCTCTCGCCCGGATCTCCTCCACCCACAACCATCCATCTTCCGGCGCGCATCGCGGACTTCGAGGAAAACGATGCTCTGCAGTCGGATCGGTTTTTTCGCTTTCTGCAGGATCGCGGTCACCGCCTGTCGGAGGTTGCCGTTTTATCCGAGGACGAAACCGCATACGGCGGCTTGCCGGACGCGTCTGCGCGGCTGCGCGATCCGGCGTTGGGCAGCGGCGCCGATACGGCGGCCCGTTCGGCAGAACGACAATTGACCGATCAGGAAGGCTCCTGCAGTCCCGACTACGGGCCGAGCGACCGGCCGGTTCATCTTTACTATCCACGCGACATCTCGGCGCTTCGTTCCGCATACCAGGAACAATCGATCTTTTCGTCCGGTTCCGGTACCTCGTCCGGGACGCCCCATACGGTCCTGCGTGACGAACCTTCCGCGACAGACCGCAACGATACGGATACCGTCCAGTTGTTCAGCGGCACGAACGTGGCCCTTACCCAGGAAGCCCAACTGTACGGAATCGTCAATACGTTCAAGACCCACGGGATCCGGTACATCATTCTCCGCAGCACCAACAGTCTCGATTACCTGTTTCTGACCCGGTTCATGCATCGGGCCTATCCTGAGGCCTACATCGTCACCATGGGGACGGACCTGCTGTTCGGTCGCGAGGTCGATTCAACCGAATTCCGCGGCGTCGTGGCACTCTCCAGTTTTCCGCTCCTTCCCCTCGGACAGGACTGGACGCAGCAGGTCCCGAACACCGCGCAACATGCCCACCGGATCTTCGGCGGTTACACAATGGAAGGCGCCTATCTGGCCGCCCGCTTCCTCATCACTGATCCTGAAGTAACTCCCGAGGAGACTCGTTCAGGCAAACCGTTTATACACCCCGCAAAGCCGGACATTCCTGATTACGCATCTCCCTTTTGGGAACCACGAGAGGGACTCACATCGCAACCCGCCACATGGCTTGCCGTGGTCGGGCGAGACGGCTACTGGCCCCTCGCCACACTGAGCAAGCAACTCGGAGAGACAAAGCGCTTTTCCAACGTAGCCCAGGTCTTGAAAAGCCAGAGCCAGCCGTCGCCGGACTCGCCGAATAAGCCCCGGCGGTTAAGCCTCTCCGGTTCCTGGCGCTTCTTCTGCGTGCTCGCGCTGCTGGTGTTTGGAATGCACTATTTTGCCTGCCGCTACGGATATAAACGCCCCGATCTGGGCATGTTCGTGCAATTCACCCGGCTCGAGACCCGGCGCGGACCGGCCCTCATCGCCGCGGGCTGGACAGTGATCTGCTCTCTATTGATGATTCTCTTTCTGACTTCGGCCAGGATTGTGGAATATCTCGATTCCATGGACAAGGTCTGGGTGCTGATCATGGGAATCGCCACGGCAGCCGCGTGCACGTCCGCTCTGGTTGAATTGCGGTGGTGGAGCAAGCCCATTGCCAACGGTGTGGTCGAAACGAGCCAGCGGAAAACCCACAATACCAGCAAGACCGAACACCTCCGGCGAACCCGGCTGCGCCTTTATCCCTGGTTAGCCGCCTCGATGCTTGCCGCCATCGTATTGTGGGCTGCCGCCGGATGGCTGATCCTAGAATTCGGCCGAGGCAGTGACAGCGCGGTCACCACCGCCTATCGCTCCGTTCACCTGACCAGCGGGGTATCCCCAGTAGTGTCGCTGATCGCGTTGCTCGCAGGATTCTACTGGTGGTTCTGGCAGTCGCTGGCCGGCCTGGCCTTGCTGGGCAATGGCCGTCCGGTCCTTCCCCGCAGCGTGCAGGAGCGCATTTCCAAGGTCGGGAATCGCCTGGCTGAGGGCATCGAGCGAGCGGCGATTCCCTTCCCGCCATTCGGAAAACAGACGTTCCTCCTGTACATCCTTCCGCTCTTTCTTGTCCTGCTGCTGGCGGTGGTCTTGCAGCGCGCATGGACGCAGGCCTTCGACATGGTTCTGCACTCCATGGAGAACACCGCGTTCAACCGCACTTTCCACGTCCTGGTCGCCATCGCGCTCTATCTGATTCTGCTCGAGGCCAATCAGTTTTACTCTACGTGGCTGGTTCTCAAACGCCTGCTGCAGGCATTGGACCGCTATCCCTTGCGGCGCACGTTCGCCGCCTTGCAGGGCCTGTCGATGCGGTCTCTGTGGAGATTCAGCGGCACCTCGTCGCGCGCTCGATACAAGATTTTCTCCCGCCAGATGGAGTCCCTGCTTCACCTGCGGAACGAACTGGACGCGCCTGAGTCGGCCAAATGCGGAACCATCGCGCTGCGCGACTCTGTACGCACCACATGGGAGGCCGGACACCATTTTATCGGCAAGCGCGCCGACGCCGACAATGACGTCGCCATGGTGAACGACACGCCCGCGAAAGCGATACGGCTCACGTTCCGGGCCTGCTCCGAAGTGGTCCTGGAGGATCTCCTGGTTCCGGAATGGGAGGAAGAACGGTGTTCCCTGGCCGTACAGGAGACGCCCGCCGAAGGCTCATCGGCGCATGAACGGATCAAGCTCAGCGACAAGCCACCCGTGCAGGCTGGTGAAGAATTCGTGTGCCTGACGTATGTCGGTTATCTGCAGAACCTCCTGGGCCGGATGCGAACCATGGTGCTCTCGATGGCCGGCCTCTTCGCAGCCATCGCGCTCTCGGTTGGCTTCTACCCCTTCACGCCCCGCCCCACCATTTCGATTGCGTTGCTCTTCCTGCTGCTTCTGATCGGGGCCGTGGTGGGGGCCGTGTTCGCCGGCCTTGACCGTGACAGCACCCTGAGCCATATCACGAATACAGAACCAGGCACCCTGGGGACGCATTTTTGGCTGCGCATGCTGAGCTTCGTCGGGGTTCCGGCCCTGGGTCTGATCGTGGCCCAATTCCCCGAAATTACGGACTTCGTCTTTTCCTGGATCACGCCCACAATGAGCAGCATGAAATAAGGATTGGACGCGGGCAACGGCCTGCGCTCTCGCTCGCACCCCCCTCGAACCAGTCGGCATGGCAGCGCCTGAACCGTCATTTGTCGACCCTCCGGTCAGGGCGTATACTTCGGTCGCCAAGAATTCTGACCACAAATTGACAACTGTTTTCCGGCCGCAGAGGCCGCACATCGGGTTTGACAGGAGGATTGATGAAAACCTTTTCACGCCGCGACGTCTTGAAGAGCACCCTGCTGGCGCCGGCCGCTGTAGCCGCCGTGCACTCCATCGGACCGATGAGCGCCGCAATGGAAATTCCAGGCGATCCGGGCGAGTCTTCTTTCGAGCCCATCGCTCGCGCTGCCAACGACCAGGCCAACAAAAGCGCCGGACGCGAGCGCCTCCTTCTCGATTTCGGCTGGCGCTTCCACTTCGGAAACGCCGACGACCCCGCCAAAGACTTCGGCTTCGGAAGCGGCGAAACCGGCAACTTCCAGAAGACCGGAAACTTCATGCCGGCGGGCACCCTTGCATTTGATGATGGCGATTGGCGAGCGGTCGACCTGCCCCACGACTGGGCCGTCGAGCTGCCGTTTCAGAACGACCCCACCCTGGCAAACAAGGGCTTTTATCCCCTGGGAAGGAAATACCCCGCCACCAGCGTCGGCTGGTATCGCCGCGTGTTCGAGTTGCCCGCCGAGGACGCCGGCAAGCGCATCACCATCGAATTCGACGGCTCCTACCGCGAGACCATGGTGGTCTTCAACGGCTTCTATATCGGCCGCCACAGCGGCGGATACGATCCCTTCAGTTTCGACCTCACCGATTTCGCCACTCCCGGCGGCAGAAATGTGCTGCTCGTTCGCGTAGACGCGACCTCCAGCGACGGATGGTTCTACGAGGGAGCCGGCCTCTACCGGCACGTGTGGCTGGTGAAGACCAATCCCGTGCATGTGCCGCAGTGGGGCACATTCGTGCGCGCCGACGTTCGGCCCGGCGAAGCGAATCTCTCCATCCGCACCGAGGTGACCAATGACAGCAAGACCGCGCAGAACGTGCGCGTAGTCTCGACCGTACTCAATCCCTCCGGTGACCAGGTGGGCCGCACGGCCAGCGCGGCGATTTCGATTCCCGTGGGACAGGTGCAGAACTGTGAACAGAAACTCTCTGTGAACCAGCCGCTCCTCTGGTCGCTCGAGGAGCGCAACCTGTACAAGCTGGTGACCGAAATCCAGGCCGGCAGTGAAATTGTCGATCGTTATGAAACCCGCTTCGGCGTCCGTACAGCTACATTCGACGCCGAAAAGGGACTTCTCGTGAATGGCAAGTCCGTCAAGCTGAAGGGAACATGCAATCACCAGGATCACGCCGGCGTGGGAGCGGCCGTGCCCGACGCGGTGCAGTACTACCGCATTCGCAAGCTGCAGGAGATGGGCTGCAATTCGCTCCGCACTTCGCACAATCCGCCCACGGCCGAATTGCTCGACGCCTGCGACGAACTGGGCATGCTCGTTTTCGACGAAACGCGCATGATGTCGTCGAACCCGGAAGGCATGAACCAGTTCGCGAATCTTGTCCGCCGTGATCGCAATCGTCCCTCCGTCTTCATGTGGTCGATGGGCAACGAAGAAGGCCAGGCCAACACCCCAAAGGGTCTTTCCATTCTCACCGCCATGAAGGCTCTCGCAACCCAGCTTGACGGCTCGCGGCCGGTATCGATCGCGCCCACGGGCGCCATCGGCACGGCCGGGGGCCTCGTGGTTTGCGATGTGGCCGGATACAACTACATGGATCCGCAGGCCGAGGCTTTCCACAAGACGCATCCCGAAAAGCCCGTCATGGGCACGGAAACCGTGAGCGCCGTAGGCACGCGCGGCATCTACATCACCGATTCCGCGAAAGGCTACGTCGGTTCCTACGATCCCTACACCACGACCGGCCGCGCTTCCGCCGAAGGCTGGTGGAGTTTCTGCAGTGCGCGCGATTGGCTTTCCGGCGGATTCGTGTGGACCGGATTTGACTATCGCGGCGAACCATCCCCCAATGGGTGGCCGAATGTCAGTTCTCAATACGGAATTATCGACACCTGCGGATTCCCCAAGGACACCTTCTACTACTACCAGTCCTGGTGGACAGCGCGCCCCGTTCTTCACCTCTTTCCCCACTGGAACTGGCCCGGGATGGAAGGGCAACAGATCGCGGTCTGGGTCCATTCGAACCTCGACAAAGTCGAGTTGTTCCACAACGGCCAGAGCCTCGGCGCAAAGGACATGAAGAAGGACTCGCACCTGGCATGGAACGTGAAGTACGCTCCGGGCACGATCGAAGCGCGCGGCTACAAGGGCGACAAGGTAGTGATGACAGCCAAGCGTGAAACCACCGGCCCTGCGGCCACGCTCGTGATGACCGCCGACCGGAAGGAACTTGCAGCCGATGGAGAAGATGTGGCCATGTTCGCGGTCGAGGTCAAGGATGGGCAAGACCGCGTTGTGCCCATCACCGACAATGAAGTCACATTCAAGATTTCCGGCGAAGGCAGGCTCATCGGAGTCGGCAACGGAGATCCCGCCGATCAGGCCTCCGACAAGGGATCATCGCGCAAGGCCTTTTCGGGATGCTGCATGGCGGTGGTGCAATCGACAAAGAAAGGCGGCGGCATCACGATCGAAGCGACCTCTCCCGGCCTTGCTCCGGCGACGGTGACCATCTCCGCCAAGCCAGTGACGCTCCGCCCGCAAGTGGCCGTTTGGGAACGCGAAGTGCCGACCGGTTCAGGCATTACCGGGCTGTGGAGACCCGAACCGCAGCCCGCAGGCGGAAACGAAATTCTCGCCTTCTTCGCCGGCGGAAATTCGGTCTACTCACTGAAGCAGGATGGCAGCGCGCTTTCCGGCACGGTCGAAGGCACAGGAATCAATTTCACCGGCGGCATGGATGTGCCCGCTCCCCTCGTCGACGGAAAGGTCGACGGCAGTTCGATCAGCTTCAAAGCGGCAGGCAATAGCTACACCGGCACGGTGAAGGGCGATCGGATCGAACTCCAGCGCTCCATCAATATCGGCTGGGAAATGCCCAAGCCGCCCGAAAAACCGGCCGACGCACCCGCGATTGGACCTCCGCCCGACGGTTCGGATCCCTCGTTCAATGCTTCCTGGAAGATTCCTTCCAGCATCCCGCTCGCACTGAGGAGGGTGCAGCGATAACCCATCACAGAGCGCTTGATGGGCGGTCGTAGGCGACATCTTATGCGGTCTGGACGATCCTTTTTCGCATAAAGAGCGTCGCTTGCGGATTGTCGTTGTAGCGCTCGCACGGCTCGTATCCCCGCCGTTCATATAGGGCAATGGCGGCTTTTAAGTCGTCATAGCTATCGAGATAGATCCATTCCACGCCGGTGTTTCCGGCGAACTCTTCCTGTGCATCGAGAAGCTTGTCGGCGATATGGTTTCCGCGCGCGGCTGGTTTTACATAAAGCCGCTTGCATTCGCTCGCACGTGGCATGGATGCTAGCCTTCGCAAGACGACGCAGCCCTGCACCTCGTTTCCCAGGTAAGCCAGCCACATCCCGGAACCTGGCTCATTGAACATTCTGCGCGTGCTCGCCGGGCTGTCGCGCTGCACAACATGGACGGCTTCGTAATACTCCTCGAGAATCGCGAGGGCATCGGCATGAGCCGCGGTCAGGCGCTCGATACGCACCGCGAGTTCTGAAAGCTTAGTCATGGCTTGATCGAAACGACCACTTGTCGAGTAGCCCCGGGGAATTTCACCCCGAGGCCCTCACGGAACCGTGCTTGAACCTCTCGATTCACACGGCTCTTCATAGCCCTGCATTTGTCTCTCGCGAGCACAAACCTTCTCTGAAGGGAGGGGCTCCTCCTGGTTGCCCAGTTGGCCAAGCCCTCCATCAAGCTATGTCATCCTCTTCGCTCCCCGTCCATTACAGACGCTTCGACGCTACTGCAGGATGATCCGCCCCTCGCCCCGGCATCGGTATTCTTTCTCGTGGTGTTTGCCACTTGTCATTTCCCTTTGCATCCAGAACGAGGTTCTCACGTTCCCTACCAAAGCCTGTATCGAGTTCATGCCGCCTATACACCGGCTGTCGCCGGGACAGTAATCTGGTTTCTTCCCGGCTCATCCTGGAGCAACTGTGCAGCTCCAGTTTTGACAGCATCTGACTGTGTTTCGATGCGTCATCGGACGGTTTGCTTTCGCTCATCTCCTCGATACTTACCTGACATCTTTTCCGATGCCTTTTCCTCACTCGTTCACTACCACGCCTTTTGAACGTAGCAGCAGTGGGCGGTTTGAAGCCTGCTCCAGAAAGCCGACTCCGGGAGGCCATCTCCCATCTCTGATACAGCATCACAAGCTCTCGCTCGTGTCGTGACACACCACAGTTTTCACAGCTTCACGGCCACCGGGGGGGGAGGGGGTCAACCGGTGGTATAGACCGGGAGGATGTCCGACAGTGCGGCGCAGGGCATGAGGACGTACAACGTCCTCATGCCCTGGAAAGCGAGCAGTGTTTTCGACGAGGAGATTGGGTTTGGCCGCACTTCGATCCTCTCTTCACTTCTATTGTGGCAAAACCGGTGGAAAGGAAATGCAAAAGCGCGCGGATTCTTTTACGCAATCACGAAGACGAGAGCCGCGGGCTGTTATAAATCCGGTGATTTGCCCAAAAGCTGCCGGCGCTAAGCAGTGTCTGATGAATCGAGCGGGGTTCGGAGAACCGGCAAAAAACGCACGCAGGGCCTTAAGGCCGATGCTTTGTGTGTTTTTTGCGAACGGCTGAACAGCTTGCTGAAAAAGGTATGGTTTCGGGCGAAGCTCAACAAAAGCATTCCTCAGGGGCTAAAGCCCGCGTTGACATTGCATCGCTTATGCCGGGGATGAATCCCCAGCCTACCGCCCGAACGATTTTTCCACCAAGCTGTGAAGCCGTGCCCCGATACAAAGCGATTCAATCGTGATTCATCAGACACTGCCTAACCCCGGCAATCAGCTTGACGTCATCATGGATTTGAGAGCCTTGGCGTACTCTTCGGGCAGCGCCATGCGCTTCAGCTTTTCGTCGCAGACCACGTGGACCGTTTCGCCTTCGGCCAGCAGCCTTGGCTCTTCCCCGTCAGAGTCCAGGCGCAGAATGCGGTAGGCGAACTTGAGCACCGATCCGCGCAGCAGCGAGGGCCGCGCTTCAATGAGGATTTCATCGTCGTAGCGGGCCGGAGCGCGGTAGCGGCAGGTGGCTTCAACCACCGGCAGGATCAGCTTGTGTTGCGTTTCAAGCTCATGGTAAGTCAGGCCAAGGGTGCGGAGAACTTCCACGCGGCCGATTTCAAACCACACCAGGTAATTGGCGTAATACACAATGCCCATCTGATCGGTCTCGGCATAGCGCACCCTCTGGCGGGTGATTGTTGGCATCGTGCGACTCGCTTTTAAAAGTTTTCAGTTGTCGGTTTTCAGTTGTCAGAAACCTGCGTGATGACTCCGCCGTCTTCGCTGTCTTTGACTGAAAACTGAGAACTGATCACTGACAACTGCGTTACGGCTTGATATGAGTGAAGATCGGCAGCTTGGTCACGTCGTTGAAGATGATGAAAGCGAAGAAGACCACCAGCACCACGAAGGCGGCCTGGTAGATTCGTTCCTTGACGTTGAGACTGATATCGTGGCGCAGCACGCTCTCGATCAGAAGCAGCAGGATGAGCCCGCCATCCAGAATTGGAAACGGCATCAGGTTCAGGATGCCGAGGTTGATGCTGATGGCAGCAGCGAGCCCGAACTTGGGCAGATAGCCCTTCATTTCCGCGGCCTGGCCGGCCATGCGTGCGATACCGACAGGGCCGGAAAGCTGCGAAACCGCGACTTTGCGGGTGAACAGGCGGCCCAGCACTTCGACGATCAAGAACGAGTTGTCGCGGCAAAAGACCTTGGCCTGGGAAACGGCTTTCGGAAAGGGCAGCGGGTCCATGCGCGACGGAGTCCCCAAAGCCTGAAAGCCGAGCTTCCAGCCGGAATCGAGCCGGGCGGGTGTGGCAACGAGGGTTATCGGGTTGCCGTCGCGGAGCACGCCCAGGGT
This sequence comes from uncultured Acidobacteriota bacterium, assembly GCA_963798315.1. Classification (GTDB taxonomy): domain Bacteria; phylum Acidobacteriota; class Terriglobia; order Terriglobales; family Acidobacteriaceae; genus Telmatobacter. The sequence goes on from CAWCTA010000014.1 coordinate 305,833, forward strand.
AAGTGGCTTGCCCTGGCCGGCTTGCATGTAGGCCAGCAGCGTGCCGACATAGTGGAACTCGTGGCCATCGACGGTCTGAATCTGGTCGCCCTTGCGCAACCCTGCTTTCTGGGCCGGGGTCCCCGGCTGAACTTCGTCCACGCCTATAGGGCCAAGATTGATCTGAGGAAGGAGGCCGGCGTCGTTTAGATCGAAGTCTTGCCCTTTGGCCACTTGAGGGATATGCAGCGAAAGCTGAACCTGTTTTCCGCCGCGTTCCACGGTGACGGGCACGGTCTGATTGAGGTTGAGCGAGGAACGGTTGCCGACCTGCATCCAGTCCGGATTGTCGACCGTATCGAAGTGCCGGATGAGGTCGCCGGTTTCAATGCCCGCCTGGGCGGCGGCCGAACCGGGAATTACCCACTCGATCGAGGTCTGATTTACGACATTCTTGGGGACTTCATTGATGAAGTAGTAGTAAACGACCATGAGCACGAAGGCCAGGATGAAATTGGCCACGGGCCCTGCGAGACCGATCAGCATGCGCTGCCATCGGGGATGGGAGGTGAATGCACCGGGATCGTTCACCGGCTCGCCCTCCGACGGGTTCTCGCCGGTCATCTTTACATAGCCGCCCAGAGGCAGCAGACAGATCTTGTAATCGGTATCGCCGCGCTTGATGCCGAAGAGCCGAGGCCCGAAGCCCACGGAGAACGACTCAACACGGACACCGCACAGCTTGGCCACGGCAAAGTGGCCGAATTCATGAACCACAACCATCACGCCGATCAGGACGATGAAGGCGACGATGGCAACGACAACGTCGTGGAGATTTTGCATAGATTAAGCGACAAATCCTTGGGCGGTTCGCCCCTGTAATACGCGAACTAAGCCACCAGCGTTCCAGCCTGCCTGCGCGCCTCCCGGTCCACTGCGAGCACTTCGGCAATGGTGGCCGGATGCGCTTCCGGCGTGGAAGCGAGCACTCTTTCAATTGTATCCGGGATTCCGGTGAAGGGAATGCGGCGGTTGAGGAATGCTTCGACCGCGATTTCGTCCGCGGCATTGAGAGCGATGCAGTGGGAACCGCCCTTTTCCGCTGCCTCGTAGGCCAGGCGGAGGCATGGAAAACGCTGAAAATCGGGCTCTTCAAAATCCAGATGTCGCAGGGAGGCCAGATCGAAGGTAAGGCTCGAGGTCGGGCGCTCCGGGTAAGCAAGCGCATAGAGAATGGGCAGGCGCATGTCGGTAACGGAGATCTGCGCAAGAATCGAGCCGTCCACGTACTCGACAAGGGAGTGGACAGTGGACTGCGGGTGAACCATAACCCGCACCTTGCTGGGCGAAACATCGAACAGGCGGCAGGCCTCGATGATTTCCAGGCCCTTGTTGAGCATGGTTGCTGAGTCGATGGTGATGCGCCGGCCCATGACCCAGGTGGGGTGCTTGAGTGCCTGCTCGGGAGTGATCGAAGCAAACTGTTCGAGGGGCGTGTGGCGGAAGGGCCCGCCGGAGGCCGTCAGCCAGATGGTCTTGACCTCGGCATGCGCACCCACCCGCATGCACTGGTGGACCGCGTTGTGCTCGCTGTCGATGGGCAGAATGGGTACGTTCCGCTTCCGGGCGGCAGCGGTGAGGATTTCGCCCGCGGCCACCATGCACTCCTTATTGGCCAGGCCCACCGGTTTGCCGGCAAGAATCGCGGCGTGGGTCGCTTCAAGACCTGCCACGCCCACGATCGCCGACACGACAAAGTCGGCTTCGGGCAGCGTAGAGCAGGCGATTGTGCCCGCGGTGCCATGAACAACATCGATGCCGGAAATTCCGGCCTTGCGCAGGCGGGCGGCCAGGTCGGCCGCCAGTTCTTCGGTGGCCACCGAAACAACTTTGGGGCGCCAGCGGGAGGCCTGGCTGAAGGCTTCGTCCAGATTGCGGCCGGCGGCCAGGGCAGCCACGGAGTAGCGCTCCGGAAACTGTTCGACGATGGAAAGCGTGCTTTGGCCGATGGAGCCGGTGGAACCGAGAATGGCCAGCTTTTTCAATGTCTTAGGAGCAACTCGGCGGCCTCAAATTCTAGAACCGCTGGTGGATAAGTTGAGCGTACCATAGCGCCGGAGCGGCCAGCAGCAGGGCGTCGATGCGGTCGAGGATCCCTCCGTGACCGGGCAGCAGGGTCCCGGAATCTTTGACGCCGGCGGAACGCTTGAGCGCCGACTCGGCCAGGTCACCCACCTGAGCAGCGATGTTCACGATGACCGCAAGAACCAGCCAGTACCACCAGACCTCATCGGCATAGGAGAGAGCAACGGAATTCCAGCCGGCCAGGTATTCCGATATGCCCAGCAGCCCGCCCGCCGCCAGCAGGCTTCCGGCGACAGAGGCGATCGAGCCTTCCCATGTTTTGTTGGGGCTGAGGGTCGGAGCCAGTTTACGGCGGCCAAAGGGACGGCCGATATACAAGGCGGCAATGTCTCCTGCCCACACCACGAAGAGCAGAAAAACCACCAGCGAGGGGCCGTTGTTCTGGGCATGAAGAGCCGGCAGGGAGATAAGGGTGAATCCGGTATAGAGGAGGCAAAAGACGGCGTTGGATGCGTCGGGAAGCACGCGGGCTATAGGACTGGAGAACGTGCAGACCAGAAGCAAGACCAGGCTGAGGATGCCAAGGATGGAGGCAACCTGATCAGGCCACTCGAAGGTGGCGGCAAACAGCGCCAGGATAGCGATGGCCACGGCGAAGCGGGGAGCCTGTGCGCCCTTCTGCCGGGCCAGGGTCAGATATTCCCAACTTGCAAGAGCCGCCACAACCGCTGTCACCAGGGTGAAAAGCCACTGCCATCGGGGGCCGAGAAACACCAAAACCAGAACGAGGGGGATCAGGACAGCAGCGGTAAGTACACGTTTCATCGATGGGTTGAGGATACAGCACCACGCACCTCCGCGAATGGTTCATTCGAAAACGCTGCAGATGTAGATAGACAGTCTATCTAACAATATCTTGACATCCAATAGCAATGTGTCTTATTCTATCTTTGTTTTTGAATGAAGGGTGTCAGAAATGAACGTGGGACTGAGTGATCGGATTCGGGAACTTGCGGCGACCAAGTATGTAAAGCCGGCACTATCGGCAGGGGAAGGACAGTTCTACATACGCGTCCGTGACTTGCTGAACGACCTGCAAGCAGAAGGCTTTCCGCCGCGGCACACACCGCAGATTTGTAGCGCGTTGGTGACCTCGAAGTTTCTTCGGGATAACGGCCTGGCGATCGAGAAAGTGGAAGGGCCTCCGTCTTTACAGAGCCCAACGGTGGTTGTCCATTACCGAGTCAAGGAATCCGGGCAGGCACCAGGTTCGCCACTCGATTCTGGAGCCGATGTTGAGCAGGCCGAGTCACGAACCAATTCCGAAGAGGACCCATCTGAGCGGGCATTTCGGCTAACTGAGAAGCTTCGCGGCATATTGAAGGAAGAACTCGCAGAATACGGAGGGGCAGAGGGATTCATGCGATGGATCCGATGCGACGATGAGGAAGCCGCATGAGTCGGATTTTTTGGGACACGATGATGTTCGTTTACTTGATGGACAACCACCCCGCTTACTCGACCCGAGTTCGGCAGTTGCTGGATCGATCGTATAGGCGTGGTGATTCTCTTTGCACAAGCTATCTCGCATTGGGGGAGATCGTTGTCGGGGCGGAAAAGTCGCCAATCCGAGGTAAAGCCTCCTCAATTCGATCGGCTATTGAAGAGATGGGCTTCTCGTTTCTGATCTTCGGCGATCGCGCTGTAGTTCCATTCAGCTCGCTTCGTGCCAAACAGAAATTAAAGGTGGCTGATGCTATTCATTTAGCCTGCGCGGCATCCGCGGGCGTGGATCTATTTCTGACCGGAGATAAAGATTTAGTGCGACTCGATGTGCCGGGAATTCAATTTATCGCGGACTTTACTACGCCAATTCTGTGAGGTAGGTTCCAAATCCGGTGAATTGTGAAGTCCTCTCAGCTAGCCGCAATCTTCACGTGCTCGGCTTCTTCGTCGGTGGTGCCGACGCTGTCGCTCAGGCCTCCGAATCGGCGCTCGCGGCGCTGGAATTCGGCGATGGCTTCAAGCAGATGGATGCCGCGAAAATCGGGCCACAGCCGGTCGGTCACGTAGATCTCGGTGTAGGCGATCTGCCAGAGAAGGTAGTTGGAAATGCGCATCTCACCCGAGGTCCGGATCAGTAGATCGGGATCAGGCATGTGGGCGGTATACAGATAGCGGTTGATGTCGGATTCCGTGATCCCGTCCGGCGCCAGGTGCTTGCCGGCGACCTCTTCGGCCAGAGAGCGGACGGCATCCACAATCTCGGAGCGGCCGCCGTAGTTGAGCGCCAGGGTTAGAGTGGTTCCCGTGTTGGGCGCGGTCGATGTCTGCGGCCCATTGCATCCTGTCCTGGACTTCGCGCGGAAGTTCGTGGGTACGCCCGATATAACGGATCCGTACATTATTGTCCATCATGCGCTGCACGTTGTTCTCGAGGTATGTCTTGAGCAGGCGCATGAGGAAGTTGACCTCCGCCTTGGGTCGGCGCAGGTTATTTTCCAGTGAAAATGCATAGAGGGTGAGCCACGGCAGGCCGATACGCGAGGCTGTCTCCGTAACCAGCTGCACGCTCTTGGCGCCCTGCTGGTGGCCGAGGAAGCGTTTCAGGGAGCGATTCCCTGCCCAGCGGCCGTTACCATCCATGATGATGGCCACATGTTGGGGCAGGCACTCCGGTTTCAGCGTCGCATAAACGGCGCGCTCTTCCGGTGTGAGCTCATGAATGCGCAACGTGCCTGCAGAATACAAATGACCTGCCTTTTGCTCCGACCCGGCGGCTGTTCTTCGCGGCTGCGGCGTGGGGCCCGTTTTGCCTGTTTTTCGGGGGGGGCGGCTGTTCAGTCCGTCGCTCCGCAACCTCGGCCCACGGCACTCCTTCCGCCCGGCCGCAAATGATATGAATCCTACGGAAGGACTGAAATCATTATCGACCCTAGCACAACCGCCGTGGTGCCGCAATTCAAGTTGTTAGATGCGGAAATTGGCGGAGTTTTGGGTGCGCCTGGCCGGAATGGAGCTAGAATTCCTGCATGATTCACGGCGTGCATCTGTTGCTCAACAGCGTCAATCCGGTGGCCGATCGCGCGTTTTTCCGGGACGTGCTGAACCTCCCGCACGTGGATGCGGGCGAGGGATGGCTTATCTTTGCGCTTCCGCCCGCAGAAATGGCCGTTCACCCGGCCGAGAAGGACCTCGCCCAGGCGCACGCGGGCCAGAACCTGGCCGCCGCCACGGTCTACCTGATGTGCGACGACTTGAGGGAAACACTCGATTTACTGGCTGCCAAGAGCGTGGAACACACCGAAATTCAGGAGGCGGGATGGGGTGTCGCCAGCAGTATCCGGCTGCCGGGCGGCGCTCACCTGGGCCTCTACGAACCGCACCATGCACTGGCGACGTCGCTCGCCGAGGTAAGGAACCAGCGACAGGTCTCCCCGCCTTCGCGCGGCTAGGCGTCGCGCGCCCGGCTGCTAAGCCGTGCGGCGCTGGCCCGCGGCCTTGTCGCGCAGAGCCCCGTAGAACAGGGTGCGCTGCAGCGAATCCAGGCGGGGCAGCATTGCTGCAACCTCGGCCAGGAACGGATCAGCCAGAATCGCCGCAACCTCCTCATCGCGCCGGCTGCGCGCATCCCGCACCAGGTGGCAGACGTCGACTTCCAACGCATCCGCCAGCCGCTCGAGCGAACCGAGCGTGGGAACTGCTTTGCCGTTTTCGATTTTGGAGATATAGGTGCGCGGGACCTGCATGCGGCTGGCCAGTTGCCGCTGGCTCAGATGGCGTGCTTTGCGGATATCCCTAACCTGCCCCGCCACGTGCAAGCCGGCTTCCGCGGAGCTGTGAATCGAGGGGCTGGGCAGCGGCTGCGGCCCGAGGACGATCGGCTCCTCGATATCCAGCGGTTTATGGCATTTTCTGCAAAGGGAATTGCTGGTCCGATACTGCACCAGGGCGCAGTACTCGCAGCGCACGACTTCGCGAGTCTCAACACTCACAAGAGCTGTGGCCATGGGTTGTTCGCGGAGCGCCAGAGCAGGGCGACCGGGGCGCTTTTCAGCACCACTACTTGTGCTACTTTGAGATGGATGAACCATAATTGTCAAGTAGAAACTTAGGGTCAACCCTAAGTCTCCCCTATAATACCCTGAAAAACCCGAAGAAACACGAACCAAATGCAGCAACACGGAGATTTTTTTGATGACGATTGATCCGGGATGTGGTAAATCGTTTGGCCGCGAGCAGGCCTGGCAGCTTTTGACGGAATGGACCCTGAGCGAGAGCCTGCGCAAGCATGCACTGGCGGTCGAGGCATGCGTGACTGCCTACGGGGAGGCCGAGGCGGACAGGCTCGCCCTCAATGGAGCGGAGCGGGAGGCGCTGCTCCAGCTTTACTCCACGACTGCCCTGCTCCACGACTTCGATTACGAGCGCCACCCCTCGCGAGAGGAACACCCGTTCGTGGGCGTGCGCGAACTGGAGCGGCAGGGGTGGCCGCCGGAAATGCGTACCGCCATCCTGGGGCACGCGGAGTATTCCGGCGTGCCGCGAGTCACCCATCTCGACAAGGTTCTGTTTGCGTGCGATGAACTGGCCGGCTTCCTGACTGCATGTGCATTGGTCAAGCCAACCAAATCCATCGCCGACGTGGAGGCTCCGAGCGTGCGCAAGAAAATGAAGGACAAAGCCTTCGCCAAGGGCGTCAACCGTCAGGATGTGATCCTGGGCGCGGCGGAACTGGGCATCGACCTCGACGCCCATATCGCGTTCTGCATTGAGGCCATGAAGCGGCGGGCGGCTGACCTGGGGCTCTGAGATCCGGTGCGCAGCCGCACAGCGAGGCGGTCGATTTTACGCTACGATAAGCATCACTCGCCGTTGGCGAGGCCGTGCACGATCGGTGGAGGGATATTCACATGTCCCGTTTCCGTCACATCCTGACCACGTCAGCCGCCGGAGTGGGTACGATCACCCTGAATCGTCCCGACAAGCGCAACGCGCTGTGCCCGCTTCTGATCGAGGAACTGACCCAGGCTCTGGAGGAGTGCGAGAAGAGCGACTGCGGCGTGGTGATCCTGACCGGGGCGGGGCCGGCGTTTTGCGCAGGTCTCGATATGGAGCACCTGGCCACGATGAAAGCCGAGACGCCGGAGGATTCGCGGCGCGATGCGGAAAACATGGCGCGCGTGTTGCGGACTCTGTATGACTTTCCCAAGCCGGTCATTGCGGCGGTGAACGGCCACGCGATCGCCGGCGGCATGACGCTGGCCACCATCCCCGACTTCACCCTGGCGGTGCCGGAGGCCAAGTTTGGCTACACCGAAGTGAAGGTGGGCTTTGTGCCGGCCATTGCGGCTTCCTTCCTGCTCCGCCAGGTTGGCGAACTGCGAACCCGCCAGTTGCTCCTGTCGGGCAAGTTGATCAACGCGCACGAGGCTCTGGAGATGGGGCTTGTCACCCAGATCGTGAATGCCGATGAGTTGATGGGAACGGCGCACGCCCTGGCCCAGAGTCTGCTGTTGAACAGCCCCCAGGCCATGCAGGAAGTGAAGCGCCTGCTTTCCCAACACGCCAGCCGCCGCCTGGACGAGGAACTGAAAGAGGCGATCCAGGTGAACGCGCAACAGCGGTCGACAGAGGATTTCCGGGAAGGCGTTGAAGCCTTCCTTGAACGCCGCAAGCCCGAGTGGCCGAGTCAGCCGGTAAAGGTGTAGGAATCGTCCTCTGTCCGTACTGTGGCGCACGTTACTCAGGAATATAAACTCCACTTTGGAGAATGAGCGCGTGATCTCTTTCGCCGTTGTATTCGTAGACCCAGCATTCCAACGTCCGCCCGTCCGTTAATTCAACAGAACACTGCCTGCGAATAAACTGGCTGGCCTTCGGTGACTCTGGATCGTATTCCTCATATTCATCCAGCCTGAGTAAAACATGGTTGTCCGCGGGCAGGCGATAAACCGTCCCCGAAATTCGGCGTGAAGAGTTCGATTCCAAAACCGCTCCGGGGAAGGAGCCAAGATCGTAAAGCGTTCCCGGAACTGATCCCTTCCCTACGCTCACCAAATCGCGAACCACATCGGCAACCTGGTCTGGCGCGAGGCCCGGCTGCAAGGTGCCATACGCGAACAGAAATTGGCTCATCGCAGGCGGCTCGAGGCTTAGAGCGGATTCTTTGCGCGCAACTCAGCCACAATTTCGGCCGCGGCCGCACGGGCGCGATCTTCCTGGTCGGGCGGGAAGCTGATGGCGCCGACGCGTGCGTGCCCGCCGCCCCCATAGCGCTCGCAAACCTGCGCCAGGTTCACCATCTTCGCCGGATCGGCCTTCGTCCAGGGATTAGACCCAACAGCCACCTTGGTGCGGAAGCTCGATTTCGACAGGCCGATCGAATAAGTCGCGTTCGGATGCAGGTAGTAGGGGATGAACTTGTTGAATCCTTCCAGCGGATGGTCGGTGATATCGAAGAAGATCGTGCCGTCGCGCTCTTCGCTGCGCTTGCGGATCAGTTCCAGAGCCTGCTTGTGGCGCTCCAGCAACGGAGGCAAAAGATCGGCCACAAAGGGCTGGCTTAAAACTTCGGCCAGAGGCATCTCCGTCAACAGCGGAATGAGCCGGGGAACAAACTGCGGATCCTGGCTCGACTCGATCACCAGGGTCAGCTTCATCGCCGGCTCGGCCATTTCGACTGCTGCTTCGGGGCTCTCGTAGAGCGCACCGTCCACGATGTTGGCCCAGTGGATCAACTCCGCGACCGGAGCGGTGTCGAATCCGAACCGGGTGGAGGCGATGTGGGCCAGGAATCCGGTACACGAAACGTAGGTTGGATCGAAGAACTTGCGCGAGGCGCAGGCCGGATCCTGCCTGGCACGCGCGAAAATTGGCCTGGTCCTGCGGAGTGAGGAACGCCGACTGGTGGTGATCGAACCACCACGTGATGCGGGGCGATGCCGAGTACTTGAAATCGACGATGGCGTTTTCATCGCCGGTGAAGTCGCCTTCGTTAAAGAGGGCGCCGGCCCGATGCACCAGGCCGTGGTACTCATAGCTGGCCCCGACGGCGATGCGCTCGCGATGAAAGCGGGTAAATAACGAGGCTGAGCAAGCTCCGTCGAAGCATTTGTCGTGATAAAAGACGCGAACCCGCAAAAGCCGCACCCCTCCCATGGGACCAGAGTTGAATCCCGGAACAGTTAAGGATCAAGGGCTCGGCTCAATGTGTCAAGGAGCGGAAACAATTGCGTGAGACGGATCACTTCGCCCGGAGGAATACAAACTGCCCGCAGGACGCGCGGCTAAGCGGACTGGAAAGCTGAAGCACGGGGCGCGGAGTGTTCGATTGCGAACAATGGTTGGCGATTGTGGACGCGCCCTTGCGGTTGTTCCTATCGCAGGCGGCCTTAACCTGCATGGAATCGCTCATTTCCCGGATTTCTGATTTGGCTGAAGGAATGCAATGAATCAGATGCATTCTTATAACCATTGAGAATTGTTTTCGGAGGAACCGATGCAAACGATACTCCAGGACCTGCGCTACGCGGTGCGGCAGTTGCGGAAGTCGCCCGGATTCACGATTGCGGCGGCATTGACCCTGGCCATCGGCATCGGCGCCAATACGGCGATCTTCAGCATCATGGACGCGGTGGTCCTGCGTCCCCTGGCTGTCCCCAACCTGAACCAGGTCATGACCGTCTATGAGCAACAGAACCGAGCCGATAACCAGCAGGTTGCCCTGGGGAATTTCGCGGACTGGCAGCGGCAAAGCCGCTCGTTCGAAGAAATGGCGGTTCGCAGCCCGGCCGACATGAGCCTGACCGGGGCAGGCGATGCCGCCCACGTGCAGGCGGAGTTCACAACACCCTCCTTCTTCAGCGTGATGCGGACAACTGCGTTCCTGGGCCGTATCTTCGATCAAAGTGAGACGCAGCGTGGCAAGAACACTGTTGCGGTGCTGAGCTACGGTTTCTGGAGGTCCCACTTCGGCAGCGACCCAGGTGTCCTGGGCCGGCAGATCGAACTCGACCAGCACGTCTATACGGTAATCGGCGTGATGCCCAAGACCATGCAATACCCGTCGACGGCCGATCTCTATCTTCCCTTTGCCCCTTCCGATGCACAGCTTGGCAATCGAAGCGCGCATGACTACCTGGTCATTGGGCGCTTGCGCCGCGGAGTCACTGCGCAACAGGCACAGGCTGAATTGAACGTGATCGCGGAGCATTTGTCCGGACAGTATCCGGCTACGAACCAGGGCTGGGGAGTCAAAGTTGAGTCTCTTCTGGATGGCATCAACGGAGAATACACGCCGCTCTACTTCAACCTGGTGCTGGGTGCCACCCTGTTTGTCTTGCTGGTGGTGTGCGCCAACGTTGCCAATCTGCAGTTCGCCCGCGGGCTTGCGCGGCGCACCGAAATTGCCATGCGGACCGCGCTGGGCGCAAGCCGCGCCCGTCTGTTGCGGCAGCTGCTCACGGAGAACATTCTCCTCGGGCTGATTGGAGCCGCCGGCGGGCTGGTTTTTGCCATCGTCTACATGCGCCTGTCTGTTATCTCGATGCCGGAGCGCGTCGCCCGTTACATGGCCGGTTGGTCCAATATCTCGTTGAATGGCCGCGCGCTGGCATTGTCCTTGTTACTGGCCGTGGGCGCGGGCGTGATTTCAGGCTTTGCTCCGGCGCTCGTGGCCTTGCGCATGAACCTGGTCGATCAGCTGAAATCGGGGTCGCGCGCCATCGCGGGAACCGGGCGCAGCCGTTGGTTGAGAAATGTCTTCGCGGTGGCGCAGATTTCCCTGGCGGTCGCCCTCGTGATCGGCGCGGCGCTGATGTCGAAGGGCATGGCGGCGATGATGCACTCCGCTGATCAGCACAACCCCGCCCGGATGCTGACCTTTAGCGTCCATCTGCCGGCCGCGCGCTACGACACCGCGCAAAAACAGGCCGCGTGGTACCAGCAGAGCCTGGACAAATTGCGGTCGCTGCCCGGCGTCCAGCACTCGGAGGTGACCACTGCCCTCCCCCACAGCGATTTCGGCTGGCTCAACGAATGCCAGATCGAAAATCGCCCCGTCGCCCCGGGCAAATTCCAGAGTGCGCTGCGCCTGCCGGTCAGTGCCGGATACTTTTCCGCATTCAACATTCCCATGATCTCGGGGCGCGGTTTCACTCAGGACGACAATGTTGGCTCGCAGCCCGTGGCCATCGTGAGCCGGCAATTCGCGGCGCGTTATTTCCCCGGGGAGAGCCCGCTCGGACGCCGCATCCGGATGGGATCCGGGCCCAAGGACCAAACCCCATGGCTGACAATTGTAGGGGTCGTCGCCGAAACCAATTATTTCCTGTTCCTGCGGGAAGTGGATAGCGGCGAAGTCTACCTGAGCGCGGCGCAGATGCCCCCGGCCGAGGCGACCTATTCGGTGATCACCAGCGGCGATCCTATGACCATCGCGGCGACGGCGCGGAAGGCGCTGGCGCAGCTTGATCCCGCGCTCCCCTTGGATGGGTTGGAGACTTACGCGGAGTACATGCGGGAAAAGCTGATCGGCCTGGCCTACGTGGCCGTGATGCTCGGAACTGACGCATTGATCGCGCTGCTGCTGGCGGCCATCGGCATCTTCGGGGTCATGGCCAATATGGTGGGCGAGCGCACGCGTGAGATTGGCGTGCGGCTGGCGATGGGTGCGCGCCGGGAAGACGTCTTGCACATGATTTTGCGGCGGGCGTCGTGGATCACGGCCACCGGGTTGGGGGTGGGTCTGCTACTCGCCTCTGGTCTGGCCCATGGAGTTGCGAACCTGTTGTACGGCGTAAGCCCCAACGATCTCGTCGTCTTCTCGGTGATCCCGGTGACCATCGCACTCATCGCGATCGCCTCAAGCTGGATCCCGGCCCGGCGCGCGGCGCACATCGATCCCATGGTGGCCCTGCACGACGAATAGACATAGAGCACGCCGGGCGGACCTCCTTTGATCCTCCCCATTTATTCGCTCTTGAAGCTTTTCCTGAGATCCTCAGTGGAAAGACTGCTGAAGAGCGGAGGAAAATTGCGTTGTGCTGAGATGGCTCCGTTCTTCCTGATGACGAGAAATTCCTTCTTGCCATCGCTCCATGCTGGCCAGTTGGGCAGGCCTTGCGCATTCGGATTGCCGGATTTGGCAAAGTTCGTCCAGTAAGTCTGAATCAGGTTTGAAAGTGCCGCGTCGTCAGGAGTAAACGGAAGCCATTGCCAGGTTGGATCGTGCAGGACTCCAAAAACATAGGGAATCTCAAGACTGTGAAATGCTCCCAGCTCTCCTTCTCCCTTGCCCGGAATGGAACGATCAAAGCGGTACACAAAAACGTGCTGGCCGGCGGCGTTGGTCAGATCGGCCATCGCGCCAATCGGGCAGGCGCCGACGATGTCATTGGCAGCCCCGTCCACGCCCGCGTCACGCCCCACCAGGATATGTCCGACGTAGAGCGCGATGGCCGGTTTGGTCCAGATTCCAAAGAAGGGGCGGGCGGCATCCGAGAATTGTTTCAGAGAGCCGGAGCCTGCGTCGCCCTTTTGATTCCCTGAGGATTTTGCCGCAGCGGCCGCGGCAAAACGGAAGGCGCTCAGTTCGCGTCCGTTCAGACCGATCAGCAGATCGACCTTTTGAATTGCACCCTTCAGGAAGGCTTTCCGCGGTGATTGCGGCAACACCCAGCCATCGGTTGTGAAGGTAGAAGTATCCGCGCCGATGCGGGCTTTGGCCTGGGCGACCAGTTTCTCGATATCGGCTGCAGGCAAAGCGCGCAATCTCTCCAGCGGCGCGGCGTGCGGGTCTCCCGGCGCCAGTTCGCCGACCGCCTTGCCCAACGCTTCCGCCTGGGCCAGAGTTTGCGCAGAGTTGAATGCCGGCCCGCTTTCGGAGATGATGCGCCGAAAGAGTCCCTCCGCGAGCGGAGAGGTCATCAACATGGCGGAGTCGATCGCCCCCGCGGACTCACCAAACAGCGTGACATTTTCTGGATCGCCGCCAAACTTCGCGATGTTGTTGTGTACCCAGCGAAGTGCGGCAAGTTGGTCCAGCAACCCATAATTCCCCGAGCTGTGATGCGGCGATTTCGCACTAAGTTCGGGGTGACTGAAGAAACCGATCGAGCCGAGCCGGTAATTCAGTGTGACAAGCACGACGCCGCGCGCGGTCAACGAGACGCCGTTATAGGTGGGCTGCGCCCCATTTCCCACCCTGTTACTGCCTCCGTGGAGCCAGACCATCACCGGTAGAGCCTGCTGCGCTGGCCATTCCGGCGTCCACACGTTCAGGTAGAGGCAGTCCTCTGACGACTCCACAGGCTCTGCGAAGCTCGAACCATACGCCCTGGCCATGGGGGATATAAACGGAGTCAGTCCGGCAGGATCCTGCGCGCATGCGCGTCCCGGCTGCGTTGCATCTCGCACTCCGGTCCATGGCGCGGCCGGTTGCGGAGCCTCCCAGCGCAATTCACCCACCGGGGGACGCGCGTAAGGAATTCCCATGAACGCGATCGCCGATCCCACGGAAGTTCCCCGCAATGCTCCCGCGTCCGTCTGCGCCACGAGATCGGCGGCGGCATGGCCACCCGCAGCGGGTACCGACAGGTTGGAGAAAATGGCAGCGGGGTAGGTGGGGTAGAATCCACCTCTTATCTCGACGTAGAGAAAGAAACCGAAGACTGCGAGGAGGACAACAACAACAACAACGCCTATGATCCTCAATGTTGACCGCACGTCTTCTCCTTCAGAGAGAGTGTGTTCCGATCCGCGATTCGCTGGTAATGATAATTCCCCATCGTCGACGATCCGCTCCGAACCGTTCCGGTTCCTCCGCTGCGAGGGCTGAACTGACGCCTCGCGCGATGACCGGTCTTCCGCTCTTCTCGGCGTGGGCGCCGGGTTCAAATCCTTTTACAAGCTCACGTATCTTGCCGCCGCCGGAGAGTCGACTCGCGAACCACTCCCATCCTTTGCGCGTAAAATCTTGGCAGCGGAAATTCAGCCCACAATGAGTTCTGGTTCGTTTTTTGAGGAGACCATGGGCCCGGAGTCTGTAAACCCATCCAAGGAAGAGCCGTCTGTTCCCGAGCCCACCGAGGCCCTGTTCGGAACGCCGCCCCCGGACGATATGAATTGGGTCTTCTTCGGGAGCCAGGGTCTCCGTGCCGGCTGGTCGCTCGTGATCTTCGGATTTCTGCTCTTTGTGCTCGCTCGGGTCTTCAGCACCTTTCTCTCCTTCCTCGTCTTCGACGTGAAGAATCTCACCATCGTCTCCGGTTCACCCCTGAACACCATCCTCGGCGAGGGAGAATGGGTAGCCGCGCTGCTGGCGGCGACGCTGATCATTGCCGCACTGGAGCGCCGCCGCGTGACGGACTACAACCTGGCCGGACCGAAGCGACTCTCGCTTTTCCTGGGCGGCCTCGCGGCAGGGTTTATCGCGGTCTCGGTGTTGATTGGCATTTTGAGCCAGGGAGGATGGGTCCGATTTGGCCCCCTCGCGCTGTCCGGGATGCACATCTTCAAATACGCCTTGCTGTGGGGCCTCGCCTTTGCGCTGGTGGCGCTGTTTGAGGAAGGCACGTTCCGCTGTTACCTCCTTTCGACGTTTACCCGCGGCATCAATTTCTGGTGGGCTCTGGCGTCCGTCGGCCCAATTTGCCTCTGGCTGGCGCTGACCTCCACGGGCCATGGAGCATGGGGCACTTATGCGGTTGCGATGGCCGGCCTGTTCCCCTGCCTCTACTTCGAATGGAGTCAATCACCACAAAGTCGCTTTTGGCAGGCGGCGTGGGTAACATCGGTGGGCTTCGGATTCATTCACACCTTCAACAACGGCGAAAACTGGATCGGCGTGCTGGCTGCCTCCGCCATCGGTTTTGTCTTCTGTGTCAGCGTCCGCATCACCGGATCGGCGTGGTGGGCCATCGGGTGCCACACCGCGTGGGACTGGGCGGAGTCCTACTTCTACGGAACGGCTGACAGCGGCTTTGCGGCACGCGGCCACTTGATGACTACAGTCCCGGCCGGCTCTCCGCTGTTGAGCGGCGGCGCGGACGGACCTGAGGGAAGCGCCCTTGTGTTCCCCGTCATGCTCCTTCTGGTGATGGCCGTGTATTTGATTTACGGCCGGCGCAAGTCCGCAACCGCCCCGCAAAGGGCGGCCCAGCCGCTCGCAGGCTAGTGTCGTATCTGATGAATCGAGCGGGGTTTCGAGAACCGGCAAAAACCGTACGCAGGGCCTAAAGGCCGACCCTTTGTGGGTTTTTGCGGCACGGCTGAAGCCGTGCCCTGATACAAAGCGATTCAATCGCGATTCGTCAGACACTGCCTAGGGCACTACTTTACGTCGTGCCGTAAAAGTTTAAAAATAGTGCGGCTTCAGTCACTCAAGGATGTCTTTCCGAGTACAGAGCGAAACACCTCACCATTTGGTTTCAAATGCCCTCCGCCAATGGCGCTTCGCTGCTGCGCCATGCGGTACTGCCCCACAGCCCAGTCTTCGTTGCCCAGGCCTTGCTCCCTGGCTTGAGCGAACACATCGGCGAGCTCGTCCGCGAGACTGAGCCGCACGCCGCAGTTCTCGGCCGCTTCGCGCAGCAGGCGAAGATCCTTGGCGCCCAGGTCCATGCTGGCTCCGGCGTGTTCGGGCGGATGCAGCATGACCTTGCTATAAGCCGCGTAGAACGGCGATTGAAACAGCGCGTTGTTGACCGTCTCGATGAACACTTCCGGGTCGATGCCCTGCGAAGCCGCAAAGACAAACGACTCCCCGAGGGAGTGAATCATGGCGCTGATCAGGAAATTGCCGCCCAGTTTCAGAGCATGGGCCTGGCGCGGCTCTTTCCCAATGATGGAGATGCCTCGCGAAAGCGGTTCCATCAGGGGACGGCTTCTGGCGACAGCCTCATCCGCTCCGGCCATCACGATCCACAGCTTGCCCTGTTCGGCCATGTTTGGCCTGCCAAACACGGGCGCCGCCACAAACCCCTGGCCGCGGCGCGCGTGTTCGCCGGTCAGCCGCTCCGAGAGCGCAACACTGATAGTGCTGAGCGAAATGTGCAGCGCTCCAGGCCTCAGTGCACCGAGCAGCCCGTTCACCGGCAGGTCCCTGGGGCCGAAGAGAACCTCTTCATGAGCCGCGTCATCAAAGAGCATGGTCATGACCACGTCGCTGGTCCGCGCGACGTCGGCGGGAGTGGACGCAACCTGCGCGCCCTCCCGGGCCAGGACCTCGGTTCTCTCCCGCGTGCGGTTCCACACCGTCAGTTCGTGCCGCGCGGCCATCAATCGCCTGACCATCGGCACGCCCATGTTTCCCAAACCCAGAAATCCAATCCGCACAGCGCGCTCCTCCTGACAATCGTCCTACGCACAACAGAGTCGCAGGATTATGCAGCGGATTCAAATTCAGGAGCTTAGAGTGCGGGCGCATACGGCATGGAACCGCGGGCATTGCGCAGCGCAACCGCCCACCAGTGCAATCGCGCCAGCAGCGTCGCCATCGTCTTCGCCGCCCGCTCCGGCTGGCGCAGCTTGCCGGCATCGTCGAACTGCTCCCAGGCCCCGGCGAAGCTGACCGAGTCGCGAATCGTCACCGCGTGCAGTTCCGCAAACACCAGCCGCAATTGCTCCACCGCGCGCAGCCCGCCCGAGACTCCGCCATAGGAAACGAATGCAACCGGCTTGGCTTGCCACTCCGCGCCCACCGAATCGATCAGCGACTTGAGGGCCGCGGGGTAGCCATGGTTGTACTCCGGCGTGACCACCACAAACGCATCGGCCGCCGCCATGCGCTGCCACAGGTTCGCCGGGCCCTGATGCCCGTCAGACTCCTGGCCGGACTGCGGCAGCACCACCGCCGGATCGATCACATCCACCGTGTAGTTGCCGCTGGCCCGAATCTGCTCTGCCGCCCACCCCGCCACCTTGTCGCAGAACCGTCCCTTGCGCGTGCTCCCATAGATCAGCGCAATCCTGATTTGCTCGTCCATCCGATGTGTTCCTCCTTGAATTCAGCCCTTGGGCTAAGATTAGAGTAAGACCTCAAGTTAACTTGAGGTCAAGGGGGCTTGATGGACAAATCCAAACAGCCCGGCTCCGGAGCCGCCCTGACCGTGGGCGAAGTGGCAGTCCGCAGCGGCGTCGCTGTTTCCACGCTTCACTTTTACGAATCGGCGGGATTGATCCGAAGCTGGCGCAATGAAGGCAATCAGCGCCGCTACGCGCGCGAAGTCCTGCGCCGGGTGGCCGTCATCCGCGTCGCCCAGAGGGCGGGGATTTCGCTGGCCGCCATCGGCGAAGCGCTTAAAGCGCTTCCCAATGAACGCACGCCCACTTCCGAAGACTGGTCGAGACTCTCGGCACGGTGGCGCGCGGACCTCGATGACCGCATCGCCCGTTTATCGAGATTGCGCAATCAACTCGATGGCTGCATTGGTTGCGGGTGTCTCTCGCTGGGAGTCTGTCCTCTGTACAACCCCGCGGACAAACTTGGAAAACTCGGCCCAGGGCCGCAAATACTCGATCCGGTGCCGTAGCGCTCCGCCGGCGAATTCACGCGGGTGTCATCGTGAGACAGCAGTACACCGCCCGGGAAAGTGATTCTCGTCAACCGTTCCGGTTGAGTTACGGATTTCCAATCACGCGGGAAGTGGAACCGAATTTGTGGTAATCGAGGTATTGAACCTCATTCAAGTGGAGTTCAATCCCAATTCCGTCGATACGCTCTATCGTTACGTCGTGTATCGCGGTCGCGGCGATACTTCGCACCGGGCAGACGTAGGCTCGGCCCCCGATTTCGACTTCTGCGTATTGCACAGCGAGATCCGACCCGAGGATTGGTGCGGAATTGTCCAGATCCGCCTGAATGGTGATGCGGCGGATCACACCGGAATCCGGGCTGAGTGCTACTTCTCCGTGGTACGCCGGATGATCCCGGAACGACAAATAGCAGCAAAGATCCACAAGGTAATGAGACGCCGATTTGGGAACGGCGTAATGAAATACAGCCAATTGCCCCTCTGCGGGATCCAATTCCCACCTCACCCATGCGACTTCGCCCTTTGCGAAATCTGCAAAGGTCACCGAAAGAATCGGGCCGAATTCCCCCATCGACATCAACCCCGGATGAGTCGTCTCCGGTGTTCCGGGTTGAGTACGAGAATCAGCTTCGACCTCGGTTCCATTGCGATAGGTGATTCGACTCTTGAACTCTCCAATCCAGTGCAACTGGATTTTCGGCGGGGAGTGTTGATTGCCCGATCCCAGTGGCGTGTTGTCGAATCGCTGCGTGTGCCGGATAGCCGAGAAATCAGGAAGATGGCGTAAGGCATTCTGAGCGTACTCGGCTCCCGCCTTGAGCATTTCTTGCTGCGCCTCTGGATTTGGTGCCGGAAGAATGGGATTCCCGCTCGATGGCGGAGCAGAAAAGATTGAGTAATCAGCCAACAATCGAAGCTGCTCAACGCTGTGCGGTCCCGGCATGGTTTCGGTAATGATCCGCATCAATGCCTGCTCGGTGAGCCGCTCTGCAAGCGTAACTGCACTAAGGCGATCTGCGGTTTCAGTGTCGGGCCTCCTCGATTTATGCTGGGCCAGCAGAAAGTCACGGAGTTGCATGATGGTGACTTCCTGCCCCGGGGCGGCAGGCACGAGGACAAAAACCAGGAACAAGCCCTCAATAATCCTGAAGAAACGCAAAGTCTTCTCCGAGGGTGCGAATGCAATCTATTAGACGCCGCATCAACGGTCTTATTATCAGCGTCGCGGCCAAGAAGTGGGCGAAGGGGACGTGACCTGAGGTCATGCCCCGCTAACCCCACTAGTCCCGCTACACTGAATCTTCCATGCTCCGCACCGTTCAAGCGACGCGTTATGTTCTGCCCTTGCGAGAGGGCGGCTCGCTGCCGGCCATCGTCGAGGCCGACGATCTCGGACTTTATGTCGTGAAGTTCCGCGGAGCAGGTCAGGGGATTCTCGCGTTGATTGCCGAATTGATTGCGGGCGAAATCGGGCGTGCTCTTGGGCTGCGCGTGCCGGAGATCGTCTTCGTTGAAATCGATCCTGCCCTGGGCCGCAACGAGCCGGATTATGAAATCCGGCAGCTTCTCAAGGCCAGCCCCGGGCTGAATCTCGCCCTCGATTATCTGCCCGGATCGACGATGTTCGATCCCGCGGCGCGTGACACCGCTCCGCCCGGTGAAGCCTCAATGATCGTCTGGTTCGACGCCTTCACGCAGAATGTCGACCGCACGGCCCGCAATGCCAATCTCCTGGTGTGGCATCGCAAGCTTTACCCGATCGACCACGGCGCGGCCTTGTTCTTCCATCACGACTGGCCCGCCATGAACCAAAAGATCGAGTCGCCTTTTCCCCAGATCCAGCAGCACATCCTGCTGCCCTGGGCCGACGAGATTGGACCGGCCAGTATCGAGGCCCGGAAAAAACTCACCCCGGAACGGCTCGCTCGAATCGTCCGTGAGGTCCCGGACGCATGGCTGGACACGATTCCCGGGAATCTCACTCCGGCGGAGCGCCGCGCCGGCTACCTCGACTTCTTCATGCGCCGCCTGGACGCGTCGCACATCTTCGAACAGGAGGCAATCCGTGTCCGCGCCCATTAGGCCCGCGCCCGCCACGTTTGATTACGCCATCCTGCGCGTTGTGCCCCGCGTCGACCGCGAGGAGTTCGTCAACGCAGGCGTAGTCGTATTCTGCCTCGAAAAGCGTTGCCTCGAGGCGCGCATCCTGTTGAATGCGGACCGCCTCAAAGCCCTGTGGCCGGAAGTCGATGTCGACCTGGTGCGCGAGCATCTGGATGCCATACCCCGCATCTGTGTTGGCGATCCGGCCGGAGGCCCGATCGCGAAGCTTTCCCAGCGCGAACGCTTCCACTGGCTTACTGCGCCGCGCAGCACGATCATTCAGCCCTCGCCGGTGCACACTGGCGTCTGCGACTCGACCGACGGCGTGCTCGACCGCCTCGCCACGCAGTTTTTGAGTGCTTGAGGGTGAACGCGCTCACGAAATTCCGTGCCCCTCCTTGCGATTTTTTTGTCGCAAGGGTGGGACACTTCCAACTTATAGTGATGGACGGTCCTCTATGGCGGCGTCACGAGCTGATGCGCGATGGCAAACAGCGCCAGCTCCAAACGCGTGGAGACGCCGGTCTTGTCGAAGATATTCGAAAGGTGGCGTTTGACCGTTTCTTCGCTCAGGCCAAACTGCTTGGCGATGTCGCGGTTACTGCAGCCTTCCACGATGGAGCCAACCACCTCGAGCTCGCGCGGCGTCAGGCCGTAGGTCTTTCGCTGGGGCACGGCGGCCTGCTGCATCAGATCATGGAGAGCTGAAACCAGGTTTACGACCCGCTTGCCGCCGATCCAGTAATCCCCGCTGATCACGGTCTTGATGGCTACCTGGAGGTGGCCCGCCAGCGCATCCTTGAGCACGATGCCGCGGGCTCCGATATGCAGGGCCTCAATGATCTGCTGCGTCGTGATCGTCGAAGTGAGCAGCAAAATCTTGACCGTCGGCGTGCCGTTCATGATGGCGCGCATCGCCTCGAGACCGGGCAGGCGCGGCATCTGCACGTCCAGGAGCAGGATGTCCGGCTGCAGGTCCAGCGTCTGGGTGATGGCTTCATCGCCATCGGAAGCCTCGCCCACCACTTCGAATCCCTCGTGCTCGGTCAGCATGTTGCGTACACCGATGCGGACTACGGGATGGTCATCTGCCAATACGATTCGGATCGGTCGTTCCACGGGAAGAATGTTCCTCCACTAGCCGGCACGCTCAGGGTTTCAGCCTGCAACCGGTGCATTCGTTAGTTATACGAATCCAATACAAACGCAGATTCCGCCGGGAGCTGTGAATCAGGGGTAAATCGAAGTCAATTCAACAAGAAGCAAACTTCAGAGACTTGGTCCTTCACTGCTCTGCTGAACGTAATGTACAGGTTGAAGCCCGCACTCTTCAGCACGGAGTATATCCCCGCCGGTCAGGCCGGGAACTCAGCCTCAAGCATACGCCGCAGGTCTCGCCCGGCCGCTTTCAATTCCAGAAGGAGGCCCGGAACGTTATCTAATTGGTCACCTATGGCCTCCAGTTGCGCCCCCAGGCGCGCGGCCTGCAGCGCACCGGCCATGCCGCAGCCTCCCTTGATCGAGTGGCCGATACGCCGGATTTCAGGCGCGTCTCCCACAGCCGCGGCGCGTTGCAGTGCTGTTGCCCGCTTGCCCAGGTCTTCCACCACCGCAGTGTATATTTCGCGCACGGCGTCCTCGGGCATCATGCCGCGCAACTGCGCCAGAGTCTCAGCGCTGATCACCGGGGCATCTTCCAACTCGATCGCGGGCGCTGCGGGATGATGCTGCTCGATCAATTGCTGCAGCGTCTGGGGACCGAAGGGCTTGGACAGATGCCCGTCCACAACGATCCTGACGTCCTCGGCGACGTCGCTGCCGCTCATGGCGTAAATGCTGGCCTTGGTTCTCGCTCGCAACTCCTCCACCAGGCGGACTCCCTTCAACCCGGGCATCTGCGCGTCCATCAGGATCACTTGCGGAGCGCAGGTTCCCGCATCGAGGAGGGCAATCGCGTCCTCCCCCTGCACCGCCGTGTGGATGGTGTATCCGGTCATGGTGAGTACCGTGGCCATGACCTCGCGGCTGACCATGTCATCGTCAATAATGAGAACCGTAGGCAGATCGCGACTTGCCCCAATGCCGAGCATGGCAATAGTGTGTCACCTTTGGCCCGGCTTTCCGCAAGTTCATGCCCCACAGAACCCGTCTGGATTCAGTTTCCAATCACCAGCACCTGGAAACTTCCGTCCACCGGGCTGAGCTTCAGAGTGCCAATGCCATTCACCGGCGGGTGATCGAGTTTTGCACCATAGAGCGTCGTCACAAGGTAGGCCAGTCCGGTCGACGGATCGATGGCCATGGTGCGCGCCTGCTGCATGGTGGGCAGATTCTGTATGACCGCGTAGGAATCAGTCAGGTGCTGGCGAACGATGGTGACGCTTCCGTAGCCGCCGCCATTGGCGGTGAAAATCAGGCCGCGGCTGGGATCGTAGCCCATGGCATCGACCCCAGGGCCGATGGTGAGTGCAGCCAGGGAAGCGCCTGTGTCCATCGCGAGCACATTGAGTTTCATGTTGGTGCAGGCTGCGAAGAGCCGGCCGTGGGCCGCGTCTACCGCGACGGCGCGGGGCTCCTGGCACTCCTGGCCGAGCCGGAACACGCTGAACTGCGAACCCCAGCCCATGGTCGCGAACCGGTTGAAATTAAGCAGCAGCGAACCGTCTGCAGCGACCGACCCATCCACCGCGCGCAAGTCACGCGACCGGAGATGCTGCGCCAAATCGACGATGGCCGGAGCGTTCAGCCGGCCCACCTCGTTGAAATTCACAATCGTGAAATACACTTTGCCGGCCCCATCGGCCTGGGCTGCGCCGAGTATGCCGCATACCTGGATGTCGGCGACGTGGGCACGTTTGCCGGGGTCGATCACGCTGATCAGCGAATGATACGCGGGAGGGGGCGGCGATCCCCCGGCATACATGCTGCAGGGGTCGAGTTCCTCTCTGACCGGAGGCCGATTCTGGCGTGGCGCGGGCGCCGGCGTGGGCAGAGCACCGAACGCGAACAGCATGCCCGTCAGCGGCTCGAACACCAGGGCGCGCGGGCTGGACGCCACCGGAATCTTCGCCAGCAGCTCAAATGTGCGGCGGTCGAAAACCCGGATCAGATTAGCTCGAGCGTCACTGACATAACCCGTCTGCCCGTTGGGATCGAGAGCCACGGCGCGCGCTTCGAGGAACCCTGTCACCTCGCCGGCGATGGTGCCGGAGTCGACGTCCACTACCTGCACCCGGGTCTGATGGGTAATGAAGAGTTGCCGCGCGGTGGGGTCGAGGGTCAGGTAATCCCAGTTGCCCAACCCGCCAATGACCCAGGTCTTCTTGATCGCGAAGGGCTGCCCGGGAAGCTCATCGGCACGCGGAATGGGCGCTTGCTGCGCGTGCGCAGCAACGCCCGCCAGCGCCCACACCGCGCCCCATCGGCAAAGCGCATTGATTCCCATGTTGGATTGGACGCGAATCGACGGTCGCACGCTCGCTGGATCTAATCCCTATTCCCTGTTCCCTGCTTTCATTCGCTGGCCGCGATCTCGTGCAGCCAGCCCGGAGCCTTGAGTAACTCCCTGGGCCGCGAGCCGTCCGCGGGACCGACCAGGCCGTCCCGCTCCATCAAGTCGATCAGATGCGCCGCACGCCCGTAGCCGATGCGAAGCCTGCGCTGCAAGAGCGATGTTGAAGCTTTGCCGAACTCGAACACCAGCCGCACCGCATCGTCGAACATCGGATCGTTCTCGTCCGGATCGCTGTTCGAGCCTTCGACCGACACCCGCTCGTCTTTGGGCGACTCCAGAAAGCCTTCGACGTACTCGGCCTGGCCCTGATCCTTCCAGAACCCCACCACGGCCGCGGTTTCCTTCTCGCTCACATAGGGCGCATGAAGGCGCATCAGCCGGCTGGTGCCCGGAGGCAGAAACAGCATGTCGCCGCGTCCTAAAAGTGCTTCTGCTCCATTGGTATCGAGAATGGTGCGCGAGTCTACCTTGGTTGCCAGGCGGAAGCTGATGCGCGTCGGCACATTGGCCTTGATCAATCCGGTAATTACGTCCACGCTGGGCCGCTGCGTGGCCAGGATCAGGTGGATGCCAACCGCGCGCGCCATCTGCGCCAGGCGGGTAATGGATTCTTCGACGTTGGCGCGGTCCAGCATCATCAGGTCGGCCAGTTCATCGATGATGATCACGATCCAGGGCAGCGGCTCTTCTTCTTCGCCGTCGTCAAACAGCGAAGCCATGGAACCCTCGAAGAGCTTGTTGTACTGGTCGATGTTGCGCACGCTCCGGCTGGCGAGCAGCTTCAGGCGGCGCTCCATTTCGCGAACCGCATTGCGCAGCGCATTGGCGGCCAGCTTGGGTTCGGTGATGATGGGCGTGAACAGGTGGGGGATGCCCTCGTACATGCCCAGTTCCACCCGCTTCGGATCAACCAGGATCAGGCGCACCTGCGACGGAGTGGTGCGGAACAGCAGGCTCATGATCATGGCGTTGATGGCCACGGATTTGCCCGAGCCGGTCGATCCGGCGATCAGCACGTGGGGCATCGAAGCCAGGTCGGCGGTCACGATGCGCCCGTTGATGTCTTTGCCCATGGCCAGGGTCAGGCGCGCTTTCGACTTGGCAAAGGTCTCCGACTCCAGCACGTCGCGCAGATGAATCGTCTCGCGCTCGTGGTTCGGAACCTGGATGCCGACCGTGCTTTTGCCCGCCATGCGCTCGATCAGGATACTTTCGGCCCGCATGGCCAGGCACAGGTCGTCGGCCAGCCCGGTGACGCGCGAATACTTGACCCCGGCCTCGGGCTTGAACTCGTAAGTCGTCACCATCGGCCCGGGATTGATCTGCACCACCTGGCCGCGCACATCGAACTCCCCGCATTTCTCAACAAGCACCTTGGCTTCTTCGCGCAACTCATCTTCGCGGATGGCCTGCGGTCCGCCGCCGGCATGGAGCAGTGTGCTGGGCGGGAGTTTGAATCCGCTTACATGCTTCGGAGGAACGGTCGTGGTGCGCACATCGGCATCGGCGCGCTCATGAATGGCAATGCCGTTTCCGGCCGTCTGCTGCGGCACGGGCGGGTCAGTTCGCATGGTCGCCGCTGGCTCCGGCCGCATGGCCGACACAGGTTCCAGCCGCATCGGTGCCGCCGGCTCCATCCGGTTGGGCAAGGGCCCAAGCGAGCCGGGCGCCCCAGAGCCTGCCCTGAGCTGGTCGAAGGGTCTCGATTCTGAGACCTGGGATCCTGCTGGCCCGCCGCGCATTTCCGCGAATGCCTGCGTCGCCGCCGAGCCCATCGGCGCGGTCGCGGCCGGGACGGCAGTTGCAGGTCTCGGTTGAGTCACCGGGGGTTGCTGCCGCACCGGGACTGCTGCCGGAGCGGGCGTTTGTTCCGCTCGCGCCGCAACGGGGATCTCCGGCCCGCTCTCCCAGATGCTCGAACGCCGGGTCTGCCCAATCGGGATCTGATCCCCGGCTGCCTGGGCGGCGCTGCGTTGGAATGCCGGCTGGTCCACCGGATCGGGCTCCGGCACGCGATGACGCCGCCCGAACAGCGCGGCCAGGCGGCTCGGGGGCCGCTGCATCGCCGTCTCCACAGCCGCTTCGGTTCCCATCGCTCCCGTAAAGATGCGCTGGGCGGGTCCCGGATTGTTTTGCTCTTCGAGTATCTCCTCGCGCTCGGCTCTGCGGTCGGCGCGGTCCTCGCGCCAGTTTCTCCACCGGTCGCGCCACGCCTGCCACTGGATCCAGCGATCCGCAACCATCTCTTTCAGCGCCCAGAAACTGATGGCCGAAGCGAAGTAGACACCCGCCAGCGCCAGCACGCTGGCCACAATCCATGCTCCCTGGATGTTCAGGTATGCGACCAGCACACCTGAGACCAGGCGGCCCATTACGCCTTCAACCGGAATGGCGTGCGCCCAGCGCCAATGCCACGGCAGCAGGGCAAACAGCGCCGGTAAAAACATCAGCGCCATGACGGAGCCGACCGCGCGCAGAATCACCGACGTGCCCGGCCGCGAACGCACCCACGCCCAGGCCAGGCTGCCCATCCACAGCGGCACCAAAAAGGCGGTGAACCCGATCCATTGCAGCAGCAGGTCGCTGATGAAGGCGCCGAACGGCCCTACCCAGTTGACCACCATGCCCGGGCCGGCTGCCTGCGCGGCTGGATCGGTGGACGTGTTCAACGAGGGATCCGCGGTGTGATATGTCGCGAGGGCGCAAAGGAACAAAACTGAAATCAGCGCCAGGACGACGCCGAGGAACATGTTCAGGGGGCGGCTCCGCGTGGGCGCGAGGGCTATCTGGATGGGCTTCATCGTGGGGTCCGCCTCCCGGTCTTCGGCCGCCGCGCAAGCCTAAGGAGCGATCGGCCAGTCAGGCGGACGGAGATTCCCAGAGCAATTCCCATTATCCCCGGCGGCAAGGTGGAAACAGGGCAAAACCCGGCAAGGGGAACCAGCGGCATTACCCGCAACGTTTCGCTTCAACGGAAGAGGATAGTGCGGGCCAGGTCGGGGCCGGAAAGGCGCGAAATGGAAAGCTCTCGCACAACACCTCTCCAGATTCCGGCACGCCCGCGTCCCGGTACTACTTTAGGCATCTTCGTAATGCGGCGTTGCCACGCAGATCTGCGCGGCAACGCTGCCTCACAATGAATCAGCGCTCAATCGGCTTCAGTCCTCGTGGTGCTTGACCGGGGCGAAGTAGTTGGCAGTGACATTTTGGGAGACTTTGTGCCCCAGGAGAAAGCCCTGCACCAGGGAGTGGTGGTAGTGAAAGCCTGCGTAAATTCGTGCGCCTTCTACCTCGCTTTCAAGGTCATAAACGTTCTGGAAGTCGTGAGTTGTGTTCGTAACCGCGCTGGTCACGGTGAGGTGCACTTTGGGGGTTCCGAAGTACTGCTCCAGCGTGTTGGCGAGCGAACCCGTGAGACACGCATGAGCGGCCGGATACTCGGGATGCCCGGGCGTGGAGCCCAGGGGAGTCCATGCCGGGTCAGCCACCGTCAGCGCGTTCCCGTCGATGTCGCCGTTCTGAATGGCCGTGACCGGACGCCAGAAGCTGAAGTGATACTTGGCATTGAAGCAGCCGATATAAGCGTCGGCGAGCGAAGTGAAAGACATTGCCATCAGGCGGGAACTGTCCAGAAGGCTCAGGTTCTTCTCCACGGCCAGCAACTGCAGCATGCGTCCGTACTGGGTCGTGGTGTGATCCGTCCAGAACCGGCCGATTTCTGTCTGGGCAGGCGTGCGGACGGTGCTGTCCACCGCTCCCAGCAACTTCACCTGGTTGTAGTCTTGGGCCCATTCCCGGCTCTTCAACGAGGGAGGCGGCTCATCCGGCAGGAACTGGGCGGGGTTATCGAAGGTAAACGGTCTCATCTGGCCTGCCCACGGCGTCACCAGCGATGTGACTCCGGGGGTCGGGATGTAGACGCCGGGTTCGGGGGTGGAGGGATAGGTGTACGGCCAGGGAACGCCCAGGCCATCGCCAGCACGCAAGGCGATGAGCGCGTTGGCTGAAGACTGGCCGACAGTTTGGCCCGCTGTCTTGGCGGCGCCATCCGGGATCGCTGCCATCGACAGGTCGTAGTCCGCGGCAAGCGCCACTGCCCGGTCGGGCAGCAAATGGAGCAGCAAGCGATAGGCGGCCTCCACCGCAGCGGCGTCGGGCGATGCGTTCTTTGGCGCCGGAACGCTGTACTCGTAGGGCTGGAAGCGGCCTTCGATGGCGACGACCGAATTGTAGACTGCGAGCTCGACGTAGGCGACGTAAAGGCTCGTGGCTCCGGCAGAGGTGGCGCCCGGTTCGGTGCTGGCGCGTGCCTGTGTAATCGCAATATCGTTCCACTGCGTTACGACGTTTTGCGCCTGGGCACGCAAGGGCAGCATGACGGCGAACCAGATTGCAAGGCAAGGGGTGAGGCGGAGGGCGGACCGTAATGATCCGGGAAAGCTCGTTTTCATGGGGAATCTCCTGTGAGCTCCTGAGCGGAGTGGGATCACCATGCGCGAACTGCCAGCCGGGTGCAATCACGGCAAGCTCTTGATAATGTCCCCAAAATATCCACGACCAAGACGTTGCTTATGAGCGGTTTAGATCGACTATGGACGCGAGCGATGGTCCTGTATGCTCAAATGACAACCTGGGACGACTGAGGATTCGTTGTGATCCCTCCCCCGCAACAAGCGAAAGCGGTAAGATTTGGCCCGTTCGAGCTGGATCTGAAGACCTGCTGCCTGACGCGCCGAGGCCAGCAGGAGCGGCTGGCAGTGCAACCAGCGCGGCTGCTGGTGCTGCTTGTAGAACGGCGGGGCGAGTTGGTGACGCGCGAGGAATTGCGCTCGCAGCTATGGCCGGGTGACACATTTGGCGACTTCGACCACGGCCTGAATAACGCCGTGAACCGGTTGCGCGAAGCGCTCGGCGATTCAGCCGCCGCACCGCGGTACATCCAGACGGCGCCCCGGCGAGGGTACCGATTCATCGCCGACGTCGAACTTGTGGTTCCCGCTCGAATTGAGGAGACGGACGCCTCCCTGGATAGCCAGTCCGCCGCGGATGAGGGGCCCGAGACAGCGGCCCTCCCCGTGGCCGAGGAGCCAGAGGCGCCCCATATGCCCCAGCCGGCGGTCGTGAGAGTTGCCGGGCAATCCTCCTGGTTTCGCAGGCGGGGATGGGTGCTGGCGCTGATCGCCCCCTTATTGTTTTTGTTCGCTTTTCTCGTCAAATTCCGGACCCACAAGAGCGATCCTGCCGCGCCCATCCGCTCCCTGGCGGTACTGCCCCTTCAAAATCTCTCTGGCAACCCCAACGAAGAGTACTTCGCCGATGGGATGACGGATGAGTTGATCACCGAGCTGGCGCACATCCCGGGTCTGCGCGTGGTCTCGCGGACCTCAGTGATGCAGTACAAGGGTGCCCCCAAATCCCTCGCCCAGATAGCAAAAGAGCTTGATGTCGATGCGATTGTGGAAGGATCGGTAGCGCGGTCCGGCGACCGCGCCCGCATTACCGCCCAGCTCATCGATGCGCGCAGCGACAAGCATCTCTGGGCACAGAGCTTTGAAGGGCCGCTCGGCGATATTTTGTCGTTGCAGGACAGTGTTGCGCGCGAGATTGCGCTCCAAACCCGTTCCGTGCTCACACCCGCTGCGCGGGCCGGAATGACCAACGCGAGGCGCGTCAATCCAGAGGCCCATGACGCCTATCTGCGCGGTCTGTATTTTATCCAGCGGCGTGACGGCAACCTGGCGGCGTCTTACTTCCGTAAAGCTATTGCTCTCCAACCTGATTACGGAGCCGCGAACGCGGGATTGGCAGAAGCCCTGGTGACACAGTATCTGGCCAGCGCAAAAGATACTGTTGAAATCATGCCGCCTGCCATAGCGGCTGCCAGGCGAGCTATCGAACTGGATCCCTACAGTGGCGAAGGGTACACCGCCCTGGGTGCAATCGACACAAATTTTCTCTGCGACTGGACCGCCGCGGAGCAGAACCTTCGCAAGGGCATCGAACTCAGTCCCAGCAGTTCCGACGCTGAAACCTGGTACGCAGTCTATCTCACTTCGGTGGGCCGACCGGCCGAAGCGGTCAACGCCATGCAACGCGCCGTCACGCTTGACCCGCTCTCGTTCTGGGCCAATCGGCTTCTCGGCTCGATGCTCTACTATGCTCGCCGCTATGACGAATCTCTGGCTGCCCTCAAACGAGCCTCGGAGATCGCACCTGACAAGTTCGAGATGGTTGAAGTTTGGAACTCCCGCAATTACGAGACCCAGGGCCGATACAGCGAGGCCCTCGCAGCCTCTTTGAAAGAGGTGGTGTCGGAGGAGCTTTCTCCTCAGGACATCAACACTTTCCGCTCGGCATTTGCGACCGGAGGATGGAAAGCCTACCAGGAAGCCAGGGTGAAGTTTTTGCGGCCCCGGTCCATGAACGAATGCGACATAAACCCCCTCGCGATGAGCTACGTGCGCCTGGGCAATCCAACGGAGGCATTTCGCTGGTTCAACCGCGATCTGGACAACCACTGCAGCTTCACGGTTTTCGACCTTTCCTCTGATCCGCGCCTGGACAAGATTCGCGGCGACCAACGTTTCCGCGCTTTGCTGCGGCGCGTAAATCTTCCGCAGTGACGCCGTGCCCCATCCTTTTGCTCTCTTGGCGAAAGGGTGTGACACACAAAAGCCAAATCCCGTTTTCATCCCTCAGCGTCGGAGAAAGTATGGATTCGCCACCGCGCGGACTATCCGCCGATGATCCTGGCCCCCCAGATCAGCAGCACGATCCCGATCACAATGCGGTAGATTGCGAACACGGTGAACCCGTGCTTGCGCACCCACATCAGGAACCACTCCACCACGCCGAAGGCCACGATGAACGACACCACGAATCCGATGGCCAGCACAATCCAGCGCTCGCCGGTCATGGTCACGTGCGCTGCGGCCTCGCCCGCCGCCATCGCTGCCTTGCTGGGATGGATCTCCTTCAGCAGGTCGTAGCCGGTGGCCGCAAGCATGGTGGGAATCGACAGCAGGAAACTGAACTCAAGCGCCGTGGATCGGTCCATCCCCACCATCTGCCCTGAGGCAATTGTCGACATCGAACGGGATGTCCCCGGAAAGATTGCCGAGAGCGATTGGCACAGGCCGATCCAGACCGCCTGCCCTGGAGCGATCTCCTCCACATGAATGGTGTTGGGCTCGAACCGCGATGACCATGCGTCCACAACCCACATGATCACCCCGCCCACAAGGAGCGCGATCGCGATAACCGTGAGGCTTCCCAGGTTTTTGTCGCTCCACTTCTTCAACAGCAGCGCCGGAATCGATGTACAGATGAAAGCCAGAATCGTAAGCGACAGCGGATGGGTGAAGAAGTTTCGGTCGCCGCGTTCACCGCGCGGAAAGGTGCGCATGAATTCGAGAATGCGGCCCAGGTAGAGCAACAGAAGCGCCAGGATCGCTCCCGCCTGGATGACGATGGTGTACATCTTCCAGTACGCATCATCGAGAGGGATTTTCATCAATGCTTCAGTAATCCGCAAATGCGCGGTGGAACTGACCGGCAGAAATTCGGTCAATCCCTCGACAATGCCCAGAATGACAGACTGAATGTATGAATTCAAAAAGCCTCCGGAATGCGCTTGTGGCGACTTCCTTCGCGTAGTCTCGCCATCAAGTGAGCGAGAGCCTCTTTCGATGATATAGCCCCATATCGGCAAGGACTTATGAATCAGAACGCATCAAAGAACGTTTGAACGAGAGAATGTTTTCGCAAATGAGGGGCTTTGTGTCTTGCCCGCAGTCACTAAGTATTCACTTATTGCCGATCGATCCCGTAAACCGGAATGCCCTGGTCGAGTTTGAACGTGATTGCCAGGGCGCGTTCCGTATAGTCCGACTGCGCGAATTTATCCTTCATGCGCGCCGCCAGATCGTGAGCACGGGCCTTTGCGCTCTCCGCCTTCTTGTCGTTCCCGTCGGCGTTGAACATGTCCACCAGCACTGCCTGTCGGTAGACGGCCTGGTAAAGCGCCTGCGCGGTGCGGGGGCCGTCGGGATACTCGGCTGCGTACTTCTCGTAGTATTCCGACTCCTTCTCCGGGCACTTGGTCTGGCCCTGCCAGTCGCCGCACAGCTTGTTATCGAGAAGCGCATAGGCAGCCATCGCCGCCTGCCGCGTGCCGGGATGGAACTTGAGGATCTTCTTCATCTCGTCTTCGTCCAACTGTTCGCGCATGTAGGCCTCTTTCTCACGCGAAGAAGGGCGGGTGGACACGTCAGCCTTCTGGATCTGCCACAGGATGTCGGCAGCCCGCCAGGCGGCTTCGGGCGCCAGGGGTGAATCGGAATACATTTCGGCCACACGGCGATAGAGCAGGCGCGCGGTCTGGGCTGCATGCGCTGGTCCACGGGGATCGCTTGCCAGCGCTTCCTCGTTGGCGGCCTCGCCCATCAGTACCTGGTCGCCGTTGGGGGTCGTCTCGACCACGACGCCGCGGGCTTCCATCCAGCCCGAAATGGGAGGCGGAGCATCCCCCGGCGAGCCGATGAGCGGCGCGTCCTTCTCGCTCACCTCCTGCACATCGGTGTTGGCGTAGACGCGAATCCAGGGGCCACTCTTTTCCGCGATCACCATCTCGCGGCCTGTCTGTACGCGGTCTACTTTCTGCGAACCCTGGTCGGGCGCAATGTAGAGCCAGGTCACGCGGAGCGCCGTAGCCCTCGGCCCGGCCAGCGGCTTCTGCAGGTTGTCCTTCTTCGGTTTCTGCTCGCAGAGAGCCGAAACTACGCTCAGCAGCAGGGCGCAAAAAGCAATAGAACGGAGAGAAAACACGCGGCAGATCATCAACGGCATCATACTGCGATAGACGCTACGTGCTCTCGGTCAGCACTTCGGCCAGCATCTTCGGGTCGACATTGCCCCCGCTCACCACGGCCACGGCTTTGTGAAAGGGCGGCAGTTCCGTGGCGTGAAAAAGCAGCGCCGCGGTCGTCACCGCTCCGCTGGGCTCGGGCACCAGGCGCGCCGTGGCCACGATGGCACGCATCGCGGCGCGAATCTCGGCTTCGGTGACGGTGATAATGCCATCCACGTACGCCTGGATATGCGCGAAATTGCGTACCCCAACGCTCTGGGTCCGCAATCCGTCGGCGATAGTCCGGTTGGTCAGTTCCGCCGGCCAGGTCACAATTTCACCGGTGCGAAAGCTCTCCGCCGTATCACCTGCCAACTCGGGCTCAATGCCAAACACCTTCGCTTTCGGCTGCAGCAGTTTGACGGCGGTCGCCGTGCCGCTCAGCAAGCCTCCGCCCGAGACCGGTGAAAGCACCAGGTCCACGTCAGGCAATTTCTCCACGATCTCCAGACCACACGTCGCCTGGCCGGCAATGATCTGCTCATCGTCGTACGGCGGGATCACGATATAGCCGTGCTCGCGGACCAATTGCTCAGCCACGGCCAGCCGTTCGCTCGAGGCCACGCCCACGTCGACGATTTCCGCGCCCAGCGCCAGGGTGGCGGCGCGCTTGATGGCCGGGGCGTTGGACGGCATGACGATCACCGCCTTTGCGCCCACCGAGCGGGCCGCGTACGCGACCCCCTGCGCATGGTTGCCGCTCGAGTAGGTAATCACGCCGCGCCGGAGTTCGTCCGGCTTAAGCTGCAGAATCTTGTTGGCGGCTCCGCGCAGCTTGAAGCTGCCAATGGGCTGCAGGCTCTCGGCCTTGAGCCATACCTCGCGGGACGTCCCCGGGCCGCTCACGCCCTTGAACGGCGCCCGCACCAGCGGCGTCTTGATGGCAATACCCGCGATGCGCGCCGCGGCCGCGCTGATGGCCTCGATCGTCACCAGGCTCTCAGTCATGGTGCTCATGGCTTGTCCACCGGCGCGGCGCCCGCGGTGGCCTCCGTCTCCCAAAGCACGGTAAGCACTCTCCAGCGGGAGCCGTCGAAGAGCGCCTGGATACTATTCACGCCGTGCTGAGATGCCTTGCCATCCGGGGTGGGGCGGATCTCGTACTCCGACCAGAGCGCCGCCATGTGGCCGTACTCTTCCTTAGTGACCTTCACCTGCCGCTCGTACATTTCCTGGCTGCCCCGCTTCGCAACGGCTTTGATCCACTCATCCACAGTCAAGTGGTGCGGCGCCACGTTCCCCGACGCCTTCAGAATAGGCGTCAGGCGAGCGCCGGGAAGCAGCAACTCGCGGAGGCAGGCGCGATCCTTGTTGCCTGGACCGCTCACCGCCTCATCGAGGGCCTTCGTCAATTCGTCGAGCGTGGTGGCGCTGGGGCAAGCGGAAACGTTCGCATCGCTCGCTGGAGGGTTGGACTGCGCGTTTATCCCGGGCGACAGAAGGACAGCGGCGAACGCAAATAAAACACCGAGGCGGCTCATAGGCGGATTCTACCGAATCGGCCGGGGGTGATGAATGGGCAAAAACCTCAGATGCGGATAAAGACTGTGGGAGACATCCTGTCCCTTCGGTGCGTCCCCTTTGTCCGGCCAGGGCGGACGAATAATGATTTTCGGATCGATCTGAGGATCGTTCAAGTTCGGACGCGGCGCGCCAACCGGCGGACGGCCCATGAACAATTCGTTCTTCATGGGGGGTAGGGTCTTGAATGTCTTGAAGTCCGGCCCCTGCTGGGAGAATTTGTCCGGCATCTGAAACATCTTGTCGGGATCCGCACGAGGCGGTGTGGGCGACTGGCACAACGCCGCGGTGGCGGCGCACAGAAGCGCGAGCAATGGGAGTTTCATTGCACACCTCCTTATCAGAGGACGCACTGTCGCGAACAAGGATAGCACCGTTCTAATTGCGGCCGATGTTACGACTTTGCGCGGACCAGGAACGCCGTCTGCCAGCGAGCCGGTTCGTATCCGGTCTGTTCGGCAACCGCGCGCAATTCGACCTTCATCGGCTGCCCGGGGAATTCGGCCGGAATGCAGGAAGCAGGTGTCGCCGCAATCGGAACCGCGAACGGCAAGGCCCGGCCCGGGTACGGCATCCGCCCGCTCTCCATCGTGATCTGGTTGTCGGGATACATCTCGTTGAAATATTCGGGTTGATCGTGCGATGAGGCGCCCAGCAGCCAGGGCCCGAAGTACAGCGCCTTGCGGCCGCGGCCGCGTCTGCACGCCATCGGCGACCGTCGAGCGAACGTTCATTGTGTACTTCGCCACAATCTCATCGCCGGTTTTGATCAGCGGAACATTCAGGCCCGCTTCGCGCTTGCCGTTCCTGGTTACGACCACCGCCTCGGCCCAATCCGGCTTGCGGATCGTGAGGGAATGGTTGCCGGCCATATTTTCGACAACGAGTTGAATCTTGCCTTCCGTCGCAAGACGCGACTGCGCCTCGATGATCGCGGTTTGCGATTTCCACTTACCGTCGAGAGGCAGGTCGTAAAAAATCTTGCCACCCTGCTGGTGGAACACGCTGTCATGCACGTCGGGGAAGGCGCGCAAGCCGTGCAGCGTGCAGCACCACCAGGCCCGCACTTCGACCGTCTCGGGCGTGAAGTCCTCATAGAGGACGGCATGGCCGAAATCTCCGCTCGCAAACTGATTCATCGCGAATTCATTGAAGAGAACCGACTCCGCGGTGGCGAGGTACTTGTCGTCGCCGGTCGCCCGATACAGGGCCAGATTCAGCCGCAGCCAGTCGCATTCCGCGCAGCCCTCGGTGCGCCTTTTCTTTGGCGACCACGCCTCCGGAACACCGCTGGTGATGAGAATGTCGCCCGAATTCCGGATGTCGTTCCACGCGGCTACAGTCCGATCGAGATAAGTGTCGGTCCTGGGTCGCCTGGTAGAGGGCGAGCGTTCCGCGCACGCTGCACAGGTAGCCGTGCACGTGGTCTCCGGGCCTGCGCTCCATGCGGGCGGAGATGTCCGAGCACAGGTCCCGATACTTTGCGTCCTTGGTCTCCGCGTACAGCGCGGCGAGACCCTCGGTTTGTTGGGTCCAGCAGATGTACGAGGTGGCGAAGTGCCCGGCGCCGAAATCATCGGCCATCTTCTGCGAGTTGAACATGCGGGCCGATCCCCACCAGGAAATCGCCCAGCCTCCGCGCTGCAGCCAATGCCGCCGGATCACGCCGCAGGGTGTAGTACTCCATCAGTCCGACAAGCAGCCGGCCGTTGCCCCACAGCAACGCAAGGTCGTCGTCGCCCGGATGCTGCGCATCGAAGCTCTTGCCGAAGTAGCCCTCCGGATGTTGCAGCGGCAGCGCCTTCTTCACGAATTCGTCGAGCGCCGGAAATTCTTCGCCGAAGGATGCGGAAGACGCGGCCAGCGCGCCAATCCAGCGCCCCGACAGGTCGCCGCTGAAGTTGGTAAAGCGTCTCCCCGGCTCTCCGCGCAGGTCTTCGAGCAGAAATTCCTGAGTATATTCGGGCTGGGTCCCTCGCAGCACACGGTTGAGCGTGTGGTGATAGCGATCGAGGTTTGGCTGGCCTGACGATTCGCGGGCCGCTTCCGGGGCAACATGATGGTGCTGCTGTTCATCCGGCGGCGCCGGCTGTCCCTCGAGCATCGCCGCTCGCGCCGCCAGGGGAAGGGCTACTGAATTTGCCAGGAATTTTCTGCGATCCATTGCGTCTGCCTTCGTCAATCTGGGTGCCCCAGGTCTCGATTCTGAGACCTGGGATGACTCCACCAGCCCACAAAAGTCGCGCGAAAGCTCAGATCTCCATGATCACCGGCATGATCAGCGGGCGGCGGCCGGTGGTCTTCTGGATCATGCGCTTCAAATCAACGCGCACTTTTTCCTTCACCATGCCGTAGTCGGTTTTCTGCTCGCCGCTCAAACCGTCCAGAGTCTTCAGCACCAATTCGCGGGCCTGCTCGGTGATGTCGGCTCCGCCGAAGCCGCGCATCACCACTTCCGGCGGCTGCTCGATCTTGCCGGTACGCTTGTTGATGGCCAGCACCGCCAGCACGATGCCATCCTCGCTGAGGATGCGGCGATCGCGGATGACGAGGTCCTCCACCACGTCGATGCTCGAGCCCGAATCGATGAGCACGCGCCCGGCCGTGATCTTGTCGACCTTGCGCGCATCGTCCTTGTCGAGTTCCAGCACGTCGCCATCTTCGATCACAATGGCGTGCTCCACCGCGCCGGTCTCCATGGCAATTTCGGCGTGGCGGCGCAGGTAGCGGTAGTCGCCGTGGACCGGCACAAAGAATTTGGGCCGCACCAGGTTGATCAGCAGGCGCATCTCTTCCTGGCACCCGTGACCGCTGACGTGAATCAGCCCGTGCGATCCGTCGTCGTAGATCACGTTGGCATCGCGCCGGTAGAGGTGGTCGATCACGCGGAAGATGCTCTTCTCGTTACCGGGAATGATGCGCGAGCTCAGCACCACGGTGTCGCCCTGATCGATGCGCGCGTGGCGGTGATTGTCAACGGCGGCGCGGCTCAACGCACTCATGGGCTCGCCCTGCGTGCCGCTGATCAGGATCATCAACTGGTCCACCGGGTAGTCGCGCATTTGTCCCGGATTGATCACCAGCCCGTTGGGCACATTCAGGTATCCCAGGTCCTGCGCGATCTCCGTACTTTCCACCATGGAGCGGCCGATGATGGCGATCTTCCGCTTGTGTTCGCGCGCCAGTTCCATGGCGATGCGGATGCGGTAGATCGACGACGAGAAGCAGCTGAAGAAGAGCTTCTTGCGGGCGCGGGAAAAGATCTCGTCGAGGCGCGGCCGCACCGCGCGCTCGCTGGGCGTATAGCCGGACCGCTCCACATTGGTCGAGTCCTGCAGCAGCGCCAGCACGCCGCGCTTTCCGTACTCGGCAAAGGTGTGCAGGTCAAATGCCTTGTCGTCGAGCGGAGAAAGATCGATTTTGAAGTCGCCGGTGTGGATCACGACGCCCACCGGTGTCTCGATCGCCAGGCCACGCAATCCACCAGCGAATGGGTCACCCGGATCGGCTCGATGGTGAACGGCCCGATCGAGAATTTCTCCTTGGGCGCGATTTCGATGAGCGTGGTTTCGTCGAGCAGATGATGCTCTTCGAGCTTGCCTTCGACAAAGGCCAGGGTGAACTCGGTGGCGTACACCGGGACCTTGATCTCGCTCAGAATCCAGGGCAGGCCTCCGATGTGATCCTCGTGACCGTGGGTGAGCACAATGGCCTTGACATACTGCCTGTTTTCAACCAGGTAGGTGATATCGGGCACAACGATATCGACGCCCAGAAGCTCCGATTCCGGAAACATCAGGCCAGCGTCGATCACGATAATGTCGTCTTCCCACCGCAGCGCCAGGCAGTTCATCCCGAACTCGCCCAGCCCACCCAGGGGAATGATTTTCAGTTTTTGGATTTGCATTCCTGTCAGAACTGATGCTAACACCAGTAAAACGGGGATCAGGTTTCAGGGGTCAGGGATCCAGTGCTCTAAATCAACCAAAATTGAGTTCGCCCGATTTCGACACCGAACTCGCTGATCCCTGTTCCCTGATCCCTATTCCCTGTTTCGCTATAATCCTCGCCATCAGCATCGAGGTCTCCCTTGAATCGTCTCGCCACACTCGCGTGCCTGCTGTTTGCCGCCACCGCAATTGCCGAAAAACAGCCCTGCTCGACAGCCGGCGAAGACAATGCGTTCCTCGGCATCCAGACCGTCCGCCTGTGGCCGGGCGACGCGCCGCAGGCGAAAGGGAAAGCCTGCGAAGACATTCCCACGCTTACCATCTTCGCCCCGCAGCGCGGTCACGAAAACGGTTCGGCCGTCGTGGTGTTCCCTGGCGGAGCGTACGTTGGTCTGGCCGCCAACCTTGAAGGCCGCCAGGTGGCCGACTGGTTCACCGCTCGCGGCTTTCTGGCCTTTATTCTCCAATACCGGCTCAGTTCCAACGGCTATCTGCTTCCGGTGCCGCTGCTCGATGCGCAGCGAGCCGTGCAGATGGTGCGGGGCCGGGCGGCCGATTACCACATCGACCCCAACCGTATCGTGATCATCGGTTTTTCGGCCGGCGGACACCTGGCGGCGCTGGCGTCAACGCAGTTCGTTCCCGGCAAACCCGACGCCGACGATCCCATCGAACGCGTTTCCAGCCGTCCCGACTACACCGTGCTCGGCTACCCCTGGATCGGCGCCATCTCGTCGGACACCTCGCACCTCAGCTACTGCAAGCTTTTCAACGTCATGGATCGCTGCGAGGAACTGCGGCCGGCCTACTCTCCCGACCTGTTTGTCACGAAGGAGACGCCGCCCACCTTCTGGTTCCACACCTTCAACGACGAAACGGTTCCGGTGGAGCAGGGTCTGCGCTACTACGAGGCGCTGGTCAAGGCCGGCGTCCCCGCCGAAGCGCACATCTTCGCCAATGGACGCCACGGCGTAGGCCTGGGCAAAGCCGATGCTGCACTCGACCAATGGCCCAATCTGCTGGAGTTCTGGCTGCGCGCACAAGGTCTGCTGGTCGTAAGTCCGCCGAAGCCATAATTAGGCCGGCGCCCGACGTTCCATCATTCTCGATCCGCCAACATCATTTCTGAACGAAGAACTCGGCCATCGTGGGGGCATTGGCCGCCGCGCCGGGAGGATTGGGAAGCCCAAGCGCCTCCATGACCGTGCGCAGCATGCTCTGGTGTTGAAACACGGTCGTCGAGGTCTGTGTGAAGCCGGCCTTCACGTTGGGTCCCCAGAAAACCGCCGCCACATGCCCGCCGCCATGGGCTTTGTCGGAAACGAGCGCTTCATCGAAGACCACGATGAGGATGCCGTCTCCGCCGGGCTGAAACGCAGGATTGCCCGACAGGGGCCCGATGATATTCGCCTGCAGCCAGTCATCGGCCTGTTGTGGAGTACCACTGTGCGCATCGTCGTTGACATCCGGAACCACAAAAGAGAATTCCGGCAATGTGTGGCTTGCTTCATCCGTGGTGAATTGCGTGAAAGGCCAGAGCGCTGCGTTGGCCGCTTGCTGGCTGCCTGCTACATCGGAAAGCATCGCGAACGGATTGTGCCGGATCACGTATAACCCTGTGTTGCCGCCCAGGTATCCGTTGGCGATTCCTTCCGCATAGACCTTGAATGGGATGTTCGCGGCTTGCATGCGCCTCGCGATGTTGTCCACGTTCCACACGGCTGTTGAGCTGTCATTGTTGGTCAGCGTTTGTCCCGTCGTAAGCATGAAGTAGTTCCCGATGGACGGATGGGTGACGCCGTAGTAATTGGTGGCCAGGGCGCCCAGGCCAATGAGTGCATTCAAGTTCGGCCACACGTTGGTGCTGCCTGCCACGGAGGAGTAGCCCAGGTTCTCCTCCATCACCATCACCACGTGTTTGCTGGCCGGTGTTACGGGGGTTGTGGTTTGTGTCTGCACGGTAAGCGTCTCCTCTCCCGAGATAGACGAATTTTGCACGCTGGTCGCGGTCACCATCGCGGCGCCGGCCGACGACGGCGCGGTGAAAAGGCCGGCCGGGCTGATGGTTCCCACGCTTGCCGACCACGTGACCGATGGACTGAAGTTACCGGTCCCCTGCACGGTTGCGCTGCATTGGGACGTTTGGCCCGTCGTCACCGTCGGCGCGCTGCAGGTGATCGAGACCAAGGTAACCGACGGGCCCGGCGCTGCCTGCACGCTGATCGTTGCCTGTCCGGAAACAGTGGGATTTTGCGCGCTGGCCGCCGTCACGACCGCGGCTCCCGTCGCAGCCGATGCGGTAAAGAGGCCGGCCGGGCTGATGGTTCCCACACTTGCCGACCATGTGACCGAGGGACTGAAGCTGCCTGTTCCCTGAACGGTTGCGCTGCATTGGGTGGTTTGACCCGTATTCACCGTCGAAGGGATGCACGTGACCGAGACCGAGCTAACCGACGGGCCCGGCGCCGCCTGCACCGTGATGGCTGAGTTTCCGGATACAGCCGGATTTTGCGTGCTGATCGCGGTAATCATTGCGGTGGTGGCCGAAGAGGGTGCGGTGAAGAGCCCGGTCGAGCTGATCATGCCCGCACTGGCCGACCACGTGACCGACGAACTGAAGCTGCCTGTCCCCTGAACGGTTGAATTGCATTGCGATGTCCCGCCCCCGGCAACTGTAGCTGGATTGCAGGTCACGGCCACCGAGGAAATCGACGGGGCCGGTGCAGGCGTTGGCTGGGGCGTCCCAGCCATGGCCCCGCCGCCACAGGCGGTGATCGCAGCCACGATTGGGCCACTCAGGAGCCCGCAAAGGACGGAGAGACGAGGGTTTCTGTTCTTCATCGGAACCTCGCCCGGGCGATTGGGGAATGAGTCTTCTCCACCGCGGCGCTCTTACTTTTCGGCCTCAGAACTGCATGGCTGTCGCCGCCCGCCAACCTTTCCTATCTCAATTAAGAGGTGCGGGAGCCGGTAAGTGGTTGCATCCCTCGGATTTGCCGGTCGCGAATCCCCGGAACCACCGAAGTTTAGAGGCCAGCGAACCGACATTGTTGTAAATGATGAATCGGCGCCTTTTCGGTGCTAAACGATGGAACGCAACGTGCTCCACCAACCGCATGGCCCGGCCTGGATTCTCGCAAAGGCCATCGGAGAGCAATGAAAACCGCCCTAGCCTTGGTTCTAAGCATGTCGATTTCGGCGGTTGCGCAGACCGTAAAGCAGGCTTTGCCAGACGAACCTTCGACGACTTTGAACGTTCAAAACAACAGCCTGGTAGCCGTTTTGCCCTTCAGTTCCAGCGTCGAGAGATCCATGATCGCTCCGGCGCCTCTGCCCTCGGTCCGGGAACTGCGCGCGCCCCGGTTTACAACTTCTAAGCTCAATCGCGGGCTGATTGCCACCGAATTCTCCGCAAGATTCATGGACGGACTCACCACTCGGATCGATCTGACCGACCCATGTCGTTGCCATAAAGAGTCGAGCGAATTCTTCGGATTGCCCCTGCAGCCGGTCATGAGCACTACGCCCGGCGCAATGGCATATTCGCTGGGCGTGGCGGCGGCGTATACGTTCGCCGCAAATTGGGCATGGCGCCAGGGATATAAACATCCCCGCCATTTGCGGATATGGCACGCTGCCTCCCGGCTAATGCTCGTCGGGGATTCCACAATGGAACTCTATGCGGTGGGCAATAACTTGTATTTGGGAACTACTCCGAGATAGGCAGACTTTTGCCTGCCCAATGGAAAATCTCTTCCCATGTTCTCTGGTGCAGTCCGCTTTTGGCGCCGAAATAGCCTCGGGCGAACCCGCCACCCGCGATGTTTTCCACGGGGTTGGGACGTATCTCCAGCACACGTGTTAGCAGGGAATTTGGCCCAAAAAATTAGAGGCGGGCCAACCGGAATCGGGAGTGGAAGGTTTCCCGAAACCGGCCGCCCGCTGGACCCTGAACCGGGTCTAGGTGGTACTTTTAAGTGTAGGCCAGTTTCACCGGAAAGCAAGCTATATTTTTGCCCGACTTTCCGCTTCGTGACCACAGTCACAGATGCCAGCCCAAACCGCCCCGGTGCGTTGACTTGCCCAGTCCACCCTGATACAAAAAGAGGTTCTCTTCAAAGCGACATTGAAACTGACCGCCTGATCGAACACCGGTTCTCCGCATGGACGAAATCATTCAACAAGTCGGGACACTTTTGCTCGGCGCCATCCCCACGGCTTTGCTGTTCATCGTGCTGGTGCTGTGCTACCAGTTTCTGGTGCAGAAACCGCTGAGCCGGACACTGGACGAACGGCGCGCGCGCACCGAGGGGGCCATTGAAGACGCGCACCGCGCCATCGCCAGGGCCGAAGCGCGGGCCGCAGAGTACGCCAATAAACTCCGCCAGGCTCGTGCCGAAATCTTCAAGATCCGGGAGCAGCGCATCAAGCAGTGGAACGCGGAGCGCGACGCCGCGCTCGATTCGGCCCGCAAGTCGGCCGGGCTCAAGGTGAACCAGGCCAAGGCCGAACTGGAAACCGAGGCCGGAAACGCCAGGCAGGCGATCCAGGCTTCCGCCGCAGATCTGGCCAACCAGGTGGTCCGTGCCGTGCTGCCGATGACTGCCGGGGGTACGCGTTGAGAATCACCATACGGCAATCACGTTGGTCGCACAGAATTCTTGGCTTGGCACTGTTGACGATTGTGGCCGCCGGATTGGCGATTGTGCCGGTCCGCGGGGCGGCGCAGGATGCGGATCATCCCACCGCTGCTTCCGCTTCCTCCAGCCAGGACGCTCCTGACCAGGCGGGTGGCAAGGCGGCAAAGCCGAAACCGGAAACGGCGGAAGAGGACGAGGAATCAACGTACCTGCACACGCCGCTCGTTGCCTCCATCGGCAAGGCGTTCCATCTGTCGGTTGAAACCACCGCAAAAGTCTTCTTATTCATGAATTTCGCCGTCATCGCGCTGGCGATCGTCATCCCCATCGCCAAAATTCTGCCCAAAATCATGCGCAAGCGCAGCACCACGCTGAGCCATAATCTCGAAACCGCCCGCAAGACGACCGCCGACGCCAACGCGCGCCTCGGCGCGGTTGAGGCGCAACTCTCCCGGCTCGACGAAGAGATCGCAAAGATCCGTGCCCAGGTGGAGCAAGAGAGCCTGCAGGACGCGGCACGCATCAAGGCCACCATCGAGGAAGAGAGAGCGCGCATTGTAGCCTCGGCCGAACAGGAAAT
Organism: uncultured Acidobacteriota bacterium; assembly: GCA_963798315.1. Classification (GTDB taxonomy): domain Bacteria; phylum Acidobacteriota; class Terriglobia; order Terriglobales; family Acidobacteriaceae; genus Telmatobacter. The sequence goes on from CAWCTA010000014.1 coordinate 348,649, forward strand.
CGGTGTAGCCGCCGCTCAGGCAAAGCGCGGCCTTCGCCACTTTGCCGCCGACCTGGCCATCGACCAGGCCGTCCGGCAACTGGTTCTTACGCCTGAAACCGACCGCGCCCTGATCGCCGAATTTGTGAGCGAGACCGCGCAGAACGGTTCCGACGGCAAGGCCGTGGGCAAGACGGATGGCAGCATCAGGGGAGGGAAGAACTAAATGGCCGCCTTCGTTTCCCGATACGCCCGCGCCTTCGCCGATGTGGTGGCATCGGCCAAACTGGATACGGCGGCGATTGACCGGCAGCTCAACGACTTTCTCGCCACCTGGGACGGCAGCGCCGAGTTGCGCGATTTGTTCGCCAATCCGGCCGTGCCCGCCCCGCAGAAGGTGGCCATTCTCGACAAAATGAATGCGAAGCTCGGCCTGCAGCGCGAGTTGCGCAATTTACTTGCGGTGTTGATTAATAATGATCGCATCGCGCATATCCACGAAGTGGCCGTCGCCTATCGCGCGGAGTTGCAGCAGCGCCAGGGGATACGCCAGGCGGAAATCGTGACCGCCCGCGAATTGAACGAAAATGAGCGCGGCTCGCTGTTGGCGGGCGTCGGCAAGCTGGCGGGCGCCGAGGTCCGGGCCACCTTCAAGCTCGATGAGAGCATTCTGGGCGGCACGGTGGTGCGTATCGGGTCCACGGTGTACGACGGTTCGCTGCGCGGCCGTCTTGAGCGGCTGAGAGAAGCATTGGTGGCGGACTGATGCCCGCCAGTTCACAGTTTTCAGTTGTCGGTAATCAACAGATTTTCAGCAGTCAGTTTTTAGTGGTCAGAGAGTTGCAGTCTGGTTCTTGTTCAATCCGAGTTCCGCAATCGGAAAACTGAGAACTGACAACTGAGAACTGAAAACTGCAAGGAACTTGCACAATGGCTCAGATCAAGGCAGACGAGATTACGCAGCTTCTTCGCGAACAGATCGCGAACTACGACTCGAAGGTGCAGGTCGACGAAGTCGGAACCATTACTTCTCTCGGCGACGGCATTGCCCGCCTGCATGGGCTGGATAAGGTGATGGCGGGAGAACTGCTCAGCTTTCCGCACGGCATTGCAGGACTGGCCCTCAGCCTGGAAGAAGATTCCGTGGGCGCGGTGATCCTGGGCGAATACACCGAGTTAAGCGAAGGCGACGAAGTCAAGCGCACCGGCAAGATTCTGAGCGTGCCGGTGGGCCCGGCCATGGTGGGCCGCGTGGTCAACACGCTGGGCGCGCCCATCGACGACAAGGGGCCTATCGCTACCACCGAAACGCTGCCTGTCGAACGCCTGGCGCCTGGCATTATCGACCGCCAGCCGGTCCGCGAGCCCATGGCCACCGGACTGAAAGCCATTGACTCGATGATTCCCATTGGCCGCGGCCAGCGCGAGCTCATCATCGGCGATCGCCAGACCGGCAAGACCGCCGTGCTGCTCGACACCATCATCAACAACGCCAAGAACGACCTCATTTGCATCTATTGCGCGATCGGACAGAAGCGCTCTTCGATCGCCCAGGTGGTGCAGACGCTCACCGAAGCCGGCGCCATGGGCCACACCATCATCGTGGCCGCCTCCGCCTCCGAACCGGCTCCCATGCTCTACCTCGCCCCCTACTCCGCATGCGCCATGGGGGAGTATTTCCGCGACAACGGCAAGCATGCGCTTGTGATGTACGACGATCTCTCCAAGCACGCCATGGCCTATCGCGAGATCTCGCTGCTGCTGCGCCGTCCGCCAGGCCGCGAAGCCTATCCCGGCGACGTTTTCTACCTCCATTCCCGCCTGCTGGAGCGCGCCTCCAAGCTGAGCAAGGAACGAGGCGGCGGTTCGCTCACCGCGCTGCCGGTGATTGAAACCCAGGCGGGCGACGTCTCGGCGTACATTCCCGACCAACGTCATCTCCATCACCGACGGCCAGATCTTCCTCGAAACCGACTTGTTCAACTCCGGCGTGCGTCCGGCTGTCAACGTGGGTCTTTCGGTTTCGCGCGTCGGCTTCTCGGCGGCGATCAAGGCCGTGAAACAGGTTGGTTCGACTCTGAAACTCGACCTCGCACAGTATCGCGAACTGGCCGCCTTTTCGCAGTTCGGCTCCGACCTCGATCCGCTCACCCAGAAGCAGCTCAATCGCGGCCAGCGGCTGACCGAGCTCCTGAAGCAGCCCCAGTTCCATCCCTTGACATGGCAGCAGCAGACGGTGATTCTGTTCGCCGGCACCCAGGGCTATCTCGACGACCTGAAGGTCAGCGACATTCGGGCCTTCGAAGACGGGCTTTATCCCTACATCGACAGCGCCCAGCAACAGCTGATGACCGACCTGACGCAGAAGAAGTCGCTCGATGACGATCTGCGCAACCGGCTGCATGAAGCCCTCAAGGAATACAAGGCCAACTTCGTCAGTCAGAAGCAGGAAGCGCGTTACTGCGTAACCGCAGCAGTCGTCAGTTCACAGTTCTCAGTTCTCAGCACCCAGCCATCAAACTGAAAACTGACAACTGAAAGCTGACAACTATGATCTACGAACTGTGAACTGAGAACTAACCAATGGCAAACGTCCTCGATCTTCGTCGCCGCATCCGCAGCGTAAAGAACATGCGGCAGATCACCAAGGCCATGAAGATGGTCTCGGCGGCCCGGTTGCGCCGTGCCCAGGAGCGGGCCATCTCCGCCCGGCCGTATGCCCGGATGATCAGCAGCGTGCTGAACTCGCTCAAGGGCCGCATCGAAATTTACGACCCCGAAACCGGAAACCTGCGCCACCCCCTGTTTGCGACCCGCGAAGAGAAGCGCGTCCTCCTGGTCGTCGTGAGCGGCGACAAGGGCTTCGCCGGCGCATTCAACTCCAATATTCTTAAAGCCGCCTTCCAGTTCATCGCCGCGAACCAGGGCCGGGAAGTGGACATTGAGGCCATCGGGCGTAAGGGGCGAGACCAGATGCGTCGCCGCTATCCAGCGGCCGTGTATGTCGAGCAAACCGGCGAAGACGGCGACACCCGCCAGGCCCGTGCCGAGCGCAAGGGGCCGATCGAGCTCACCGGCGACCACACCGGCATGCTCGGCAAGATCGAGACGGACAGGGTATTCGAACTGGCACATAGCATCATCTCCCGTTACATTCACGAGGAGATCGACGCCGCCTACATCGTCTACAACGAATTCAAATCGGTAATCCAGCAGCGCGTCGTGGTGGAGAAGATTCTGCCGATCATCGATATCGGGTCTCCGCAGATTACCGGCGTTGCCGAGCCGACTCGCGAAGAGCGGGAGCGTGCCGCGGAAGCCGCGGTGAGCGCGGGCGTTCCGCTGGAGCCGGCCGATACCCGGGAAGCCGATGAGGAAGCCAGGAAATTCGGTACCGCCAACGTCGACTACATCTACGAGCAGCCGCCCGAGGAGCTGTTCAACGGCCTGCTGCCCCAGTACATCGCATCCATGCTCTATCACGCCATGGTCGAGTCGGTGGCGGCCGAACACGCCGCCCGCATGACCGCTATGGACGCGGCTTCAAACAATGCTTCGGACATGATCGACGCCTACACGCTGCAGATGAACCGCGTGCGCCAGGCCGCCATCACCAAGGAAATCATCGAAATCGTCAGCGGAGCGGCGGCGGTGTAAAGACAAGCTGAACAGCAGCTTTAGCTATTAGCCGATTAGCTTCGATCCAGGGCAAGCCCTGAGGCTAACAGCTAAAGGCTAAGAGCTAATAGCTCAAGAGAAGGCAGAAAATGGCAGAAAACATTGGCAAAGTAATCCAGGTCTCCGGTCCCGCTGTGGACGTGCAGTTTGAAGAAGCGACCATGCCGCCCATTTACCAGGCGCTGCGTGTCGTCAGCGAAGGCTTCACCGTACCGACCCCCATCGACGTCGTTCTCGAGGTGCAGCAGCACCTCGGCGAAGGCCGGGTGCGCACCGTGGCCATGGAAGCCACCGACGGCATGGTCCGCGGCATGAAGGCCATCGACCTCGGCGGCCCCATTCGCGTGCCGGTGGGCAAAGAGACGCTCGGCCGGGTCATCAATGTCATCGGCGAGCCGGTGGACGAACTCGGCCCCATCGGCGAGAAGCAGCGCATGCCCATCCATCGCCCCGCGCCGCTGTTCGACGAGCAGTCCACCCACGAAGAAATGTTCGAGACCGGCATCAAGGTCATCGATCTGATCCAGCCCTTCTTGAAGGGCGGCAAGATCGGCCTGTTCGGCGGCGCCGGCGTGGGCAAGACCGTGGTCATCATGGAGCTCATCAACAACGTCGCCAAGAACCACGGCGGCTTTTCGGTCTTCGCCGGCGTGGGCGAACGCACCCGCGAGGGCAACGATCTGTGGATCGAAATGACCGAGTCGGGCGTCATCAAGCCCGGCAAGTGGCAGGACTCGAAGTGCGCCCTGGTCTACGGCCAGATGACCGAGCCGCCCGGCGCCCGCCTGCGCGTGGCCCTCACCGGCCTCACCGTCGCCGAGTACTTCCGCGACGTCGAAGGCGCCGACACGCTGCTCTTCATCGACAACATTTTCCGTTTCACGCAGGCCGGCTCGGAGGTATCGACGCTGTTGGGCCGCATGCCTTCCGCCGTGGGCTACCAGCCCAACCTCGCCACCGAAATGGGCGAGCTACAGGAGCGCATCACCTCCACCAGCAAGGGTTCCGTCACTTCGGTCCAGGCCGTCTATGTGCCGGCCGACGATCTCACCGACCCGGCGCCGGCCACAACCTTTGCCCACCTCGACGCCACCACAGTGTTGAGCCGCCCGCTCTCGGAACTCGGCATCTACCCGGCCGTCGATCCGCTGGCTTCCACCTCGCGCATCCTGTCGGCGCGCATCGTCGGCCAGGAGCACTACGATGTGGCCCAGGGCGTCAAGCGGATTCTGCAGCGCTACAAGGACCTGCAGGACATCATCGCTATCCTCGGCATCGACGAACTTTCTGACGAGGACAAGCTGACCGTTGCGCGCGCGCGCAAGGTGCAGAAGTTCCTCTCCCAGCCCTTCCACGTGGCCGAACAGTTCACCGGTATTCCTGGCGCGTATGTGAAGATTGCCGACACCGTGCGCAGCTTCAAGGAAATCATCGAGGGCAAGTACGACGACGTGCCGGAGCAGGCCTTCTATATGAAGGGCGCAATCGAAGAAGTGCTCGAAACCGCCGAGAAAATGAAGGCGACGGCGTAATAAACAGTCGTCAGTGATCAGTTGTCAGTGGTCAGTTTGTCCCGATCTGCTGTAGGCCGCTTCAACTGAGAACTGAGAACTGAGAACTGAGAACTAAACAATGGCTGACGACAACAAACTCCGCGTCCGGCTTGTCACCCCCGAGCGCATCCTCTTCGAGCGAACTGCAGATGCCGTCGAGCTGCCCGCGAAGAATGGCTACATGGAAGTACTCTTTGGGCACGCTCCGCTGTTGGCCGAACTTGGCGCGGGCGACGTGCGCCTCCACGGCGGGTCGGGATCTGGTTCGGAAGGCGAAGAAATCTACAACGTCAGCTGGGGATTCGTCGAGGTCCTGCCCGATCGGGTCACGATCCTCGCCAATGACGCGCTGAAGCCCGGCGAAATTAACGTGGGGCGCGCCAACGAGCAACTCGAACGCGGCCACAAGATGTGGGACGAAGCCGGCGAGAGCGAAGAAGCCTACGACGAGGCCCTCCAGGTCATCGCCGAAGCCGAAGCCAAGCTGGCCACGGCTGCCGAGAAACACTGATCGCAGATTCGCACGAACAATTACGAAGCCAAATAAAAGGCGCCGCATGCACGCCTTACTCGTTTAGCAGACCCGCTGGTGTCCCCTCAGGGGCGCGCCAGGAGCCGGAAGCCGCTTCACGGCTGCTTCTCCTCCACCGGCGTCGCCTCCCCCACCATCTTCGACGTCACGTGTGTCTTCTCAAATTCCCGGTTTTGCGCATCGAGAATGATCTCGCGATGGAAGAAAAACAGCACATGGATCTTGAATTCCGTCGAAAACGACACCGGGAACCACACCCCATCCGGCTGCGGCGCGTACGTTACCGTGAATCCCAACCCGGGGAGATTCGTCCCCAGAAACGTGCGCACCGCGAAGGGTATCTTGCGCGCCATGCCGGTTGTCACCAGCACCGGCTGATAAGCGGTCGTGTCGATGTAGGCGTCCCCACTCCACCCAAAATCATCCTTGTCCTTGGGCCGGAATGAGATGTGATACACATCGCGGCCATTCATGCGTTCGCGCCCGACCATGTGGAACGCATAATCGGCTTGATCTTTCGACGTCAGCGGAAACAGATGCGCACTGATCCCGTCTTTCGACTTGTCATGGATCAGATTCGAGCGCATGTTTTCGACCAGGTCGCGATCCAGGCTGTCGTCCTTGATGGTCACGGAAATCGAGTCGCTTTCTTCTTCCTTCTTGGGGGTGCTTTCATCCGGCGGAAGGGCGCTGTACGCAAGGTATTTGTGATTCTCCAGCTGCCGGCCATCAAGTTTCAGCAGTTCCGCATGCGATCCGTCGCTGGATGGCGTAATGCGGTAATCGGTGATTTCCTCGCACATCACGTGGTCGCCCCTTCGAGAGACCATCTTGGCGTGCTGAACATACACGTAATGGGCGCGTTCTGCCTCTGCCTGGTCCTGATTCGTCGCCACCTTGGCCATCACGGCTTCCGCGGCAGGCAGCGGATCAGAAGTCGTCGCCCGCTCGGCGACCCCGGGCGGGCACGACCAAGCCACAAACAGGCACCAGCAAACCAGGGTTGCGCCGGCGATCGCGGGTCGAAGGCAAATCATCTGGACATACCTACGGGAGGAATGGGTACCGGGTTCCAGCTTCAGTCGGGTTGACACCGGCGGAACCTTTCAGTTGCGCTCGGATTGGGATGAATGTGACGAATGGAAGACCGCCCTACCCGTGCCGAGTGCGCTCCGCGAGCCAGGGTTCCCTCTGGGCAATCCTGCCCCGCAGCGCCTACAATGCCACTTGAAATGGCAAATGCAACCGAAAAACTATTCGAAGTCGCGTGTCCGGATTGCGGGGCGATGATAAAAATTGACGCTGCCACGGGGCTGGTCGTCAGTCACACGCCGGCCCCGCGCAAGCGCATGTTCGAAGACCTGGAAACAGCCGCCAAGGCGATGCGCGAACAGGACGAACGAAAGGAGTCCATCTTCCGCCAGAGCGTGGATGCGGAGCGCAACAAGGCTGATCTGCTCGAAAAGAAGTTCGCCGAGGCCTTGAAGAAGGCCAAGGACGCGCCCGAGGGGAGACCCTTGCGCGACTTCGATCTGGACTAGGGACCGTCGAGCTTCAGGGCCACCAGCCGGTCCGTTCCGGCATCTCTTGTAAAGCGGCAGTTGAGCCACCCGCAGGCTCCGTGCGCCGCCAGAACCCCCCGTTTCGAAAGGCCGCAATGGTATCGCGACCGTCAAAGGAGAATCCATGGGCGTGACAGCGTTTCCTCATCCGGTGACCAATCCTGACGATCCGTACGGTCAGGCTGAAAGCATGACGCAGCCGCAGGAGAGTCCCGACTGGATGGGAATCACGGTTGGTGGCACTTTCCTCGTCGGTTCGCTGCTGCTGCTGAGCGGAAAAAAACGCGCGGGGCTGGTGGTTACAGCGGCTGCGACGGCCCTCACTCTGCTTGATCAGCAGGACACGATCCGCGAATGGTGGAACACACTGCCTCAATACCTCGACGAGGCCCAGCGTCTTCTCGACCAGGCGCAGAGCACCGTCGACGACCTGGCGGCGAAGCGCGAAAAGCTCCGCGCCATGTTCAACCGGGAGTAGCTGACATCAGATTCCCAGTTGGCGCCGCCCCGCCTCGCTGATGCGATGCGGCGTCCACCTGGGTTCCCATACCAGGTTGACGTCGACTTTGCTGATATCCGGAATGCCGGCAAGCCGGTTCTGTACCTGTTCGAAGATCAGCCCGCTGGCAGGGCATTGCTGCGTAGTCAACGTCATGGTGACCTTCACCCACTGGCGCGGCCAGGCTGGAGTTGAATCCGGATCGGGCCCCGTTTCTACTCCGTAGATCAACCCCAGATCGACGAGATTCAGTTTCACCTCGGGATCGAAGCAATCGCGCAACGCGGTCAGGATGTCGGCTTCGGTCAGGTTCACTCTTCCATTGTCCATCGAGGGACCCGGCGGGAAAGCGCGGATCCAATTTTCGCGGGTGTGGATCGGGAAGGCTCGGTTCCATCCTGCGTTGATGCTTGCGGTCGCACAACATCCCGCGGAAGAACTCCTTTTCACGTCGGATTTGGCAGAAAATTAAGGCCTCGTGCCGCAAACTTGAAGTTGAATGAGATACCCGAATGCCCTTAGTCGCCGTGTCAGCAATGTCCCCGGTTCGAAACATAGGTCGTTTGCCCCGTTTTACAGTGGCTGTACGGGTGTACAGCCCCTGTATGCCAGTATCGATTCTCCCTCTGTTCGCCTGAAGTAGATGGTGAACAATCCATCGCCCAGAGGCAGCAGGCCGATGGGTTCTCCCCACAGCACTTCTGTGAGGAAGATGTCTTTCTTTTTCCAGCGGAAACAACCATGAGCCTTGACGTTGCGCACCTCCATCCAGTCCGGATACTCGACCTCCGGCTGCCGTGCTGGATAAGGCTGCGGCGAAGGCTCGTACACACTGGCCGGAGTCTGCATGTCGAGCGCCTCGTGGGGGCGCACCTGGTTGAAGTCATGGCGGAAACGATCCAACTCGCGTTGCTGGCTGCGCCAGTCCTCGGCCGTCTGCACATCCTGCTTGAGCGTGCGGTGCATGCGCTCGTGACGCCCGTTCTGCTCCGGATGTCCGGCCTGGATGCGTTCGTGCGCGATGCCCAGCTTGGTCCACCACACCGCCAGCCGCGACAAGCCTCCAACCGCCGAGCTGGCAAACGGCGCGCCGTTGTCGGTGCGAATCGCCTCGGGCAGTCCATGTTCGCGGAAAGCGGCTTCGAAGATGGCCCGCACCCGCTCGGTGTCGGTCTTCTCCACCGCCTGGCAGCGCAGAAGATAACGGCTCCAGGCATCGGTGACGGTCAACGGATCGATGCGCCTGCCATCGCCGCTCTTGAACCAGCCCTTGAAGTCGGCGCACCAGACGCGATTCGACTCCACCGCATGGGCCAAAGGCTGGGTATACGGCTCGGTCCGGCGGCGCTTCTTGCGCGCCACCACCAGTCCGGCACGTTTGACCATCTCCCCCATGGTGCTGGCCGCCGGCCACGCTCCTCCCGGCTGGTCCCGCTCCAGAATCCGCTTCAGCTTGCGCGGACCCCAGCGCATGTGCGATTGCCGCAATTCCAGCACGGCTTGCTCGACTGCGGCCGACGTCTGGTTGGGATGCTGTTTCGCAGCCCGGTCTGCTTCCACCAGTCCAGCCACTCCGTACTGGCGGTAGCGCCGCAGCCACACATAGCCGGTGTCTCGGCAGATGCCAAAAGCGGCACACAACTCCGCCATCGACTGCTCATCCCGCTCATACTCAAAGACAAACCGAAGCTTCTCGTCCATAACACTGCTCGTTTTCCAGGGCATGAGCAACGTTGTAAACCCGTCGCCTGCCCTTGCAGTGTCGGAGATCCTCCCGGTCTATTCTGTCGGACATCCTCCCGGTCTATTCCTGACGGCCCCCCCACCCACCCCCTATGTAGATTTGTCTTTCTTTCGCTAGTTAGGACTTGCGCGTTGAATCCAGAGGCTTTACAGCGCACCCTTTCGGATGTAACAGCATTTTTTGTTACATGAGCCCCTTTTTTCACGGTTCACCACTGATCGCCGGTGGATACCGCGATCCGCGCAGCCAGACAGCTGCAAAAAGTGAACAACCCCAACAGCTCACTTCGAAGGTCGCGAGACCCATTTCAGGGTTCGGTTTCTTTGCGACAAGTCTCGGAGGCAGCAAACGCCTCGCGTACCGAGCTATTCTGTTGCTTGACCGATGGCCAATCCAGACGCTCTCGATTCATCGACTCAACCAACTTCCCTTCGGGCAAGCCAGCCGCGTAAACGGCGGTGGCTTCGTGGACTCGCATGGGCTGTGCTGTGCATGGTTGTGCTGGTCGCGGTGGCGATCGCAGCGGGGTTGGTGTGGCTCCGCTCGGTGGCGCGGGCCGCGCTGCCGGTGCTGGATGGCGACGTTCAGGTGGCCGGCTTGGCCGCTCCGGTCAGCGTGCGCCGCGATGCCCATGGCGTGCCGCACATCGATGCGGCTAACCAGGACGATCTATTTCTTGCGCAAGGGTATGTGACCGCTCAGGACCGGCTGTGGCAGATGGATGTCTATCGCCGCAATGCCAACGGCGAACTGGCGGAGGTCCTTGGTGCGGCGCTGATCAACCACGACACGGCTCAGCGCGTCTTGCGGTTTCGCGCCACCGCCCGCCGCATTTACGACCATCTGCCGGCAGATGATCGCCGGCGCATGGACGCGTATGCGCGCGGCGTGAACCTCTTCATTACCCAGCACCCGGATGCGCTGCCGCCCGAATTCCGTCTCCTGATGTATCGGCCGCGGCCGTGGAGCGGCGCTGACTCGATCAGCATCGGCATGATGATGGTGGACATGCTCGACACCCACTGGGATGTGAAGCTCGCGCGTCAAGAAATCGCCGCCCGGCTGAACAATCCCAAACTGGAAGCGGAACTTTATCCGGTGGGCTCGTGGCGCGATCGGCCACCGACCGGCGAGGTGGTCGACCTGACCCAGCCCCGGCCGGCGCCGCCGCCGGTCAACGATGACGAGGAGGATGACCGGACCCAGGCGGGCAATGAGTTCGATCTGCGCGGACTCCGGACGACGCTGGGCCTGCCGGACTGCGCCGGATGCGCGCCGGGCTCGAACAACTGGGTCATCGCGGGCAAGCACACTGCGAGTGGAAAACCGCTGCTCTCGAACGACATGCACCTGTCGCTCACCGAGCCCAACATCTGGTACATGGCCGACCTGCGCGCGCCGGGCTTCCATGCGGCGGGAGTCACCCTGCCCGGCATGCCCTTCGTGATCGCGGGACACAACGACCACCTTGCATGGGGATTCACGGCGCTGTTTGGCGACGTGCAGGATCTATACGTGGAGAAACTCGATGGCAAGGGCAACTACCAGGGAGGCGACTCGACCTGGAAACCGCTCGCTGTCGACCAGGAAGTTATCCACGTTCGCGGTAAAAGCGATGTGATCGTGGATGTTCGATCCACAGACCATGGGCCGCTGCTGACTCCCATCCTTTCGGGCATCTTTCGTCATGAAACAAGACCCATCGCCCTGAAGTGGACGCTCTACGATCCGACCCTTAATTCCCTTCCCTTGTACGCGATGAACACAGCCTCGAACTGGGGCGAGTTTTCGACGGCACTCAGCGCGTGGTGCTGGCCCACGCAGAACGTGGTCTACTCCGACGACCAGGGGCACATTGCTTATCACGCGGTGGGCCGGGTGCCCGTGCGGCCCGGCGGCCTGAAAGGCATTCCGATTCAGGATGGGCAGCATGAGTGGCAGGGCTACATTCAATTCGACGCCATGCCCGCAGCCTTCGATCCGCCGTCGGGATTTCTGGCCTCCGCCAACTCGCGCGTAACTACCGACAAGTCCCCCTTTCCGCTCACGCTCGAGTGGATGGACCCTTACCGAACCGAGCGCATCTACAAATCGCTGCAGGGGCGCGATGGGCTCACGCCGAAAGACCTGCTGGCCGTCCAAACCGATATCTACAGCGAGGTGGACCAGGAACTGGCGCATCGCTTTGCCTACGCGATCGATCACGCCACCGGCACAGACGGCCGGATGCACCAGGCCGCCGATCTCATACGCAGTTGGGACGGGAAGCTGACCGTAGATTCGCCCGCGGCTTCGCTCGTAACCCAGGCGCGAGCCGCGCTGTGGCCGCTGATTCTGGAACCCAAACTGGGCACCCTGGCCCGCGATTACCGCTGGGCCGAATCCAACTTTGCCGAAGAAGAAATCATCATGCACGGCAATGCGGACTGGCTTCCGCCCGGCTACGAGAACTGGGACGCGGTGCTGGCCGAGGCCGTGCGCAAGGGCATGGAGAGAACCAAAGAACATCCCGCCGCGCCATCCGACCTGAGCCAGTGGGCTTATGGAAGCTGGCACGTCGTCGATATTGAACATCCCCTGTCGGCATTTCTTCCAATGATCGGCCGCATCGCCGGAACCGGCGCGTACCCGCTCAGCGGCGATACCACCACAGTGAAGCAGGTGGGTCGAACCTTTGGACCTTCACAACGCTTCACGATGGACTGGAGCAACATCGACGGTTCGACCGAGAACATCGCGCTGGGCGAAAGTGGAAACCCCTACAGCGCCTACTTCCGCGATCAGTGGAGCGACTACTACGCCGGAGCGACTTTTGCGCTCCCCTTCAGCGCGCCGGCGGTAGCCTCCCAGAGTCGGCACGCCCTGCGCCTGCTGCCATGAGACAGGGATCAGGGATCAGGGATCAGGGATCAGGAGCTGCAAGTCAAGGATCGAGATGGCGGCGGATGGCGGGACCGGCGATCATCCTGCTGTGCGCTGCCCTGGCGATCGCGCCGCAACTGTGGCACGGCGTGTCGTGCGGCCACGATTTTGATTTCCACCTCGTTTCCTGGCTCGACGCTCTTCACAGCTGGCGGGTCGGCATCCTCTATCCCCACTGGACACCCAGCCCCAACTATGGGGCAGGCGAGCCTCGATTCATGTTTTATCCGCCCCTGACCTGGATGCTTGGGGCCGTTCTGGGCGTGCTGCTGCCATGGCGTTTTGTTCCCCAGGCAATGACCTTCATTCTGCTGGCGGCGACTGGGTTCGGGACACGGGCTCTGGCCCGCCAGAAACTCAACGCCCGGATCGCCACCCTGGCTGGCTGCGTCGCCATCTTTTCCGGCTACGCACTGTTCACGGCCTACGAACGATCCGCGTATGCCGAATTGACCGGCGGCTTCTGGGTTCCAATCCTGCTGCTGCTCATCCTGCGCGATCCGGGCAGAAGGGAGCCGGCGACGCCAGTCAAGCTGGTCCGTCGCGTATTGGATGGGTCCGCTCTGCTTCTGACCCTGGTGGTCGCCGGCGCCTGGCTGTCCAACGCACCCCTGGGAGTGATGATCACCTACCTGCTGGCCGGGGTCGCGCTCACCGTCGCGGTGCTGGCGAAATCGTGGGCGCCGGTACTGCGCGCCGCCGTTGCCATTGGACTCGGGTTGGGGCTGAGCGCCTTCTTCCTCGTCCCGGCGGCCTGGGAGCGGCGTTGGGTCGCTATTCGACAGGCAATCGACGATCCGGGTTTGCGGATCGAAAACAGCTGGCTGTTCGCGCGCCACCCCAATCCGACCCTGGAGTTGCACGATATCGAGTTGATCAGGGTCTCGATCATCGCGGTCACCATGGTCGCTCTCGCACTCATATGCCTGGCGGTAAGCCGGTGGCGGCGCACTCTACCCGCCGGTCGCACGTGGTGGGTTCCCCTCGGCTTGATCCCGGTCGTTGTTCTCCTTTTGCAGCTTCCTTTCTCCGATCCGGTTTGGAAGGTGCTGCCCGAACTTCGGTTCTTGCAGTTTCCATGGCGTTGGCTGGTGGTGCTGGAGGCGCCGATGGCCATCTTCTTCGCTGCAGCAGTGTGGGTGGAGTCGAGTTGGAAACGCGCAGTCGTGTACTTCGTTTGCGGTCTGGCATTCCTGAGTGGGGCTGCGGTCGCAGACATTTCGCTGTTCCAGGCGTGTGACGGCGAAGACGCTGTACGAGGGATGCTGGACGACTACAACGCGGGAACCGGGTTCGAGGGGACGGACGAGTACGCGCCAGTGGAGGCGGACAACTCGATGGTCGCGACGGATCTGCCTTTCGGCTGCCTGGTGCGTGATCCTGCCATTGTGCTGGGGAAGGGCGATCCGGCTTCCACCCCGGATTGGTCGACCGACCAGGGCACCTGCGACGCGATCTACCCTCGCATTGACGAGGGGCAAAGAGCATCGCCCGAACACATTCGCCTGGCAGCGGCTACGCCGCACGCCGGGTACCTGGTGCTGCGCCTGCGCGCCTATCCCGCGTGGAAGTTAAGCGTAAACGGCCGCGACACCGGACCGATCCCGCCGCGCCAGGACGGCCTGATAGCCGTGCGGGTTCCCAGCGGGCGAGTCGATCTGGCAGTCGACTGGAGAACCACGCCCGACGTTCGGATCGGGCGGATGATAAGCGGGCTGGCGTTGATGCTGGTCACTGCCCTGTGGTTAGTGGAGTACCGGCGGTTCCGACCTCGGTTATCATGATGGCAATGCCTGTGGATGTGAAATCGCTGATTCAGGAAGGCGCGGAACTGACCGACCGGGCTCTGGAGGAACTACTTCCCAGTGCCGACACGGTTCCGGCGTCGATCCACGGAGCCATGCGCCACTCCACCTTTGCCGGCGGCAAGCGGCTGCGGCCGGTACTCGCCATCCAGGCGGCCGCGACCATTGCGGGCATGGTTCCCAAGGGAATCGAGCGGCTGGGCGCGGCCATTGAAATGCTTCACACCTACTCGCTGATTCACGACGACCTGCCGGCGCTGGACAACGACGATTTGCGGCGCGGCAAGCCGACCTGCCACGTGGCCTTTGGAGAGGCCATCGCCATTCTCGCCGGCGATGCGCTCCAGACGCGCGCCTACGAGGTGTTGGCCGGCCTGGAGTGCCCCCCGGAAGCGACCGTCCAGATCATCGGCCTGATCGCCAGAGCCACGGGCACTGTCGAGGGCATGATCGGCGGCCAGGTGCTGGATCTTGAAAGCGAGCATCTGAAGCCGACGCCGCAACTGGTGGAAGCGATCCATCGCGCCAAGACCGGAGCCCTGATCCGGGTAAGCGTCGTGGCGGGTGGAATCTATGCCGGGGCTTCAGCAGCGGATGTCGCCGCGCTCGACACATTCGGTCGGAAGGCTGGGCTGGCTTTCCAGATCGTGGACGACGTTCTGGATATGACGGTCGATTCGGCTCACCTGGGCAAAACCGCCGGCAAGGACCTCGCAACCGAAAAGGCCACCTGGCCGGCCGTTTTCGGAATCGAGCAGAGCGAGCGCGATGCCGCGGACCTGATCGATGAAGCCTTTGCGGCTCTGGAGCCGTACGGCAGTCGAGCCGAGGGCCTCAAGTCTGTCGCCCGCTACCTCGTCGAGCGCAAAAACTGATCGGTACATCGGCCTTGGATGGGCCTTACCGCTAGGGTTTGCGGCGGTTTCTCGGACCTGGATTGCTCGTCGCCCCAAACTGCTCCACAAATTGGCCGAGTTGCTCGCCGTCCGCACCCTCCGAAAGCAGAGGCTCGAGCCGTCGCGTTTTTCCGTCAGCATTCCGAACGAACTCCAGACCGACACCGTCGTTGCCCCAACGGACCGCGGTTGCCATCACCGTGATTGACCGTCCGGCCGGCGGACCATCCTCGAGCGTCTTCGTCAGGGTGATCCGGATCTGGGTGCCCAGATACCAACGTTCTTCTGTCACCACGTATATGCCTGTCGCGCTGATGTCCCGAACGGGCTGCGACTTGGGAGGGCCGCCGGTCCAGAAGTGGGCAACGAGACCTGGTGCCGGCTTCCGCGCGCCACTTCGTTTGTCCTGGCTTGAAGTGTCCGGGAACAACCACCGCTCCAACCAGCTCCTCTTCGGCTGGATAGCGGGGACAGACTGAATGAGGACTTCATCAGCCTGCAGGGATTCCGGTTTCACGTCCGCTGGCGGGCTGCTTTGTTGCGAAAGACCTTGACCGGGATCTTCAGACGACTCGCTATTCGAATGGACTGTGCATAGGACGGTTTCGGTCTCAGGATCGCGGCCGGTGATTTTCCGGGTTATTGAGAAGGTTTGATCGTCCCATTGCTCTTCGGAACGGCAAATCGGGAATTCCTGGCAAAGTTCGTCATCGAGGTTAGGACTGGAACCAACAGGCAGATCCGCAGCTCGCATTGCCGGCGATTCTGGTGAGCGGATGGGAGCGGCTGGAAAATTAACGAGTACCCCGCCAGAACGTATTGGACCGGCAGAATTCGCCTTTGCCTGCTGCCCGTTACTCATCGTGAGCCACCCCGACGTATCAAATAAAACGGACGCCGCGCCATCGAACCTCGCGGCACTCCAAAAGTCACATCGGCAAACGATTGCTAATACGATAGCAACGTTTGACGCGGGATGCTATCCCGGGGCCAAACATGGGCGACCGAAAGTTCTTTGCGTTCCTCGAAGGCGGTAACGGTGCAGTCACACCAAGGAGGAGATAGCAGGCTGATTACGGTGGTAAACGATAGAATTCGGGGTGATTACCACCGTGCGAGGAGATACCGCTTGAAGAATCTGCTGCTCCGTGTCGTTTGCTTTGGCCTTTTCTGTTGGGCTTTCACCGATATTGGCCAGGCGCAGGAACCTCAAAAGGAAACTGCCTCAGCGGGGCAGAGCCGCCGATTCCAGGTGGATACCCCGGGTGTGATCGGCCGGTCCGACATTGTTTTGGGCAGACCGAATGTGGAACCCGGCGAAGCCATGCCCCTGGGCAACGGCAGCCTTGGCGTCGCGGTTTGGTCGGCTGAAGGCTTCACTGCCCAGCTGAACCGAAACGACACCCTGCCGGATCGCCTGTCGGCAGGGCAGGTTGTCATCCCAGGCCTTGCCGTTCTCACGCGAGCCAAGGATTACTCCGGACGCCTGGATCTTTTTCGCGGCGAGTTTCGAGAGCAGGGCGGCGGCATGACCGCAACGGCTTTTGTCGAGCCACGCTCCGATACGCTGGTGGTCGACGTGACCGGGGCGAATCCCAATGAACCGCAAACCGCCGTACTGAAGCTTTGGGCGCCGCGGACTCCGCGCACGAGCGCCGACGGTCCGGCAGGATTTCTCGCTCAATCGTGGGTGGACGACAAGAACCCCGGGGCATCGGGCCGCGCCTTCGGATCGCTCTCCGCCATCACCGCGCAAGGACGCGATGTTTCTGCCGCGGTGACCGACCCTCTTACCGTTACCGTTTCGTTCAAACCGCAAGAAGACGGGCACTACCGGGTCATCGTCGCGGCTCCTCATTATGACGGCGCTGGAGATGCCAGGAACATTGCAGTCCGGTCACTATCGCCCGACCCCGATCGGGCGCACCTCTCCTGGTGGCAGGATTTCTGGACGCGCGCCGGGATGATCAAAATCACCTCCAAAGACGGCGCCGGCGAGTACATGGAGAATCTCCGCAACATTTACCTTTTTGTCGCCGCGATTGAAAAAGGGCTCGAGTATCCGGGCTCGCAGGCCGGCATCGCCGACATGATCTCCGCAGCCCAGGACGAACATCGCTGGGATTCATCGGCTTTCTGGCACTGGAATCTGCGCATGCAAGTGGCGGCCAACATCGGCGCGGGCCTGCCCGAGCTGAACGCCACGTACTTCAATCTCTACCGGGAGAACCTCGCCAGCATCGAGCAGTGGACCAGGGAGAACATGAAGGGCCTTCCCGGAGTTTGCGTGCCGGAGACCATGCGCTTCAATGGGCCGGGCATTGAATACGAATCCACCTGGAAACCGATCGCGATGGGCAGAAATTGCGATGCGAACTTCAAGCCGTATTACAACGCGCGCACCATCTCCACCGGGGCCGAGGTATCGCTATGGGTCTGGCAACAGTATCTCGTTACAGGCGATCGCAATTTCCTCGCCGAGAACTATCCGCTGATGGCCTCCTCGGTCCGCTTTCTGCTCGCCTACCAGAAGTTGGGGCCGGACGGGCTGTTGCATACCAGCCCCTCCAACGCGCACGAGACGCAATGGGATGTTACCGATCCAACCACGGATATCTCGGCTATTCTGGCGCTCTATCCGGCCACCATCCAATCCGCCAAACTGCTTGGCAAAGATGCCGACCTGGTTCGGCAGTTACAGGCGGCTTTGTCAAAGATCCCTCCGCTGCCGCGAACGCAGTCAAGCGGTCCGCGCACCTTGCTGACGCCCTCCGCTGATGCTGATGCGGCGGACGTCATTGCCGAGTCGTACCAGCCTGGCGCCGAGGACCACAACATTGAGAACATCGGGCTTGAACCGGTGTGGCCGTATTCCATCATTAGCGATACGTCGCCGCTGTTTGCCCTGGCCCAACGCACTTTTGCGCATCGCCCCAATACTTCGGCGGTCGACTGGAGTTTCGATCCCATCCAGGCCGCGCGCCTTGGCCTGGGCAGCGAAGTCGGCTCGACCCTGATTGCGTCCACTCAGAAGTTTCAGGGTTTCGTCAACGGTATGGCCAAGTGGGAAGCCTCCGCCAAGGAGTTCTATGTCGAGCAGACGGGCGTGGTTGCCGCCGCGCTCCAGGAGGCGCTGGTCCAGGACTACGACGGCCTCATCCGCGTGGCTCCGGCCATTCCACCCAGTTGGGATTTCGACGGAAGCGTTTATGTCCGCGGCAACGCTCGGGTTGACGTCCAGACGAGGAATGGAGAGGTCACCACGCTGGTGATTGAAGCTGGAACAGACCAGGCTCTCAGGATTCGCAACCCGTGGCCGGGACGACCGGTCGACGTGATTTCTGCGAAAACCGGAAAAAGGATTTTGACGGGCGCCACTGGCACGGTCGTCGAATTCCCTGCGACCGCCGGCACAACGTATGTTGTCAAAAGCGATGACGTCGCCGGTGCTAATTCGCGCGTTGCCGTGGTCAGCGGCACGCCGGCGACCAGCGCCAAGCGACTCGGGCCGGTTCAGATCGGTCTCTTTCCCATGAGCCAATAAAAAAGGCGCTTTGAGTTTTTCTGCGAGTCTCATGAGCCCGATCGCCACCGGATCCCGCATGCGCGCCCAGAGCCGTTTTTCGCAGCGGCGTTATCATGAACGCAATGACTCCAGAGGATAGGGTGAAGCGGGCGCGGGCAGCGCAGGTTGAGTGGGCGAAGAGGAGCCTCGCTTCTCGATGCGATGTGCTGAGGAAGCTGCGCCGCCACATCGCCGAACATCGTGAACAAATTGTGGCCCGCATCTGTGAAGACACGGGAAAGCCGCCCCTCGACGCCCTCGCCGGCGACGTTCTGGTCACACTGGAGCAGATGCGCTATTACGAGGCACACGCTCGGCGCATTCTGAGAACGAGACGCGTTGGCAAGCCGGCCCTTCTCTACATCGGGGCACGGTTCCATGAGCAGTTCGAACCGCATGGCGTGGTGCTGATTTATGCGCCCTCCAACTATCCGTTCCAACTCGCCGTTGTACCTATGGTCACCGCATTGTTTTCGGGCAATGCGGTGATTCTCAAGTGTTCAGAGAAGACGCCGCGCGTGGCTCGATCCATCGAACAACTGTGCAGCGATGCAGGCCTTCCGGAGGACCTGGTGCAGGTTATCGATGATGCTCCCGAGCTTGCCGCGGCCCTCATAGACGCGGGGCCGGATCTGATCTTCTTCACCGGAAGCACCGTAAATGGCCGTTTAGTCGCCCGGCGTGCGGCCGAGCAGCTGATCCCGGCTGTTCTGGAACTGGGGGGAAAGGACGCGGCCCTTGTGTTCGCGGACTGTCCACTCGAGCGGACGCTGGAAGGTGTCACCTACGGAGCGTTCTCGCACGCGGGACAGGTGTGCGTCGGAATCAAGCGGCTCTTCGTGGAGCAGTCCATCTATGGCCAGTTCCTCTCGCGGCTGGGATCGCGTGTCGAGGCGCTTCGCATAGGCGCTGATCCAGATTCCGATCTCGGCCAGCTGCAGGACCCGGCCGGCAGAGCTCGCCTGGTTGCGCAGGTCGAGGATGCGCTCCAGCGCGGCGCGCAGCTGCATATACCGCGAAATGCCGCGCTGTCATGGGCCACGCCCATTGTGCTCAGCGACGTCGCGCCCGATGCGCGCCTGCTGGTTGAGGAGACATTTGGTCCGGTGCTGTGCGTGTTCCCGTTTGCGACTGAGGACGAAGCCATTGCGCTTGCGAATTCGAGCGCCTTTGCCTTGAGCGCCAGCGTATGGACGCGCGATCGCGCGCGTGCCCGGCGGGTGGCCGCGGCTTTGAACGCCGGCAGTTGCGCCGTAAACGACGTGATTCGCAATATCGCCAATCCGCAAACATCCTTTGGCGGCAACCGGGCGAGCGGCTACGGGCGGTATCACGGGGAGCAGGGCCTCTACACGTTTTCGCGCATCAAGAGCGTGATGATTTCCACCGGGAGGATGCCACGGGAGATCAACTGGTTCCCGTTTGCACGCAAGACGCTCGAGCGGCTGAATGCATTCGTCGGAATCCGCCACAGCGCGAAGGGATTGTGGACGGCGGTTCGACGTCTCTTCCTTGTCGCATGCATGTTTGGTCTGCTTCCGTCGGTATTCGCGTCACAGTAGAGAGACGGGAACCTGCGGACCGGGTTACTATACCCCGCTATTCGTACGGATCCCTAAAGCGCGTGTCCCCGACTTCCCGGACAGGCGGAGTTTTCGGGCGAGGTCGAAGGAACAGGCCCTACGTATAACAACTCACATGCGTCCGTAGCTGCCATCACCCGGGGTCGACCGAGGATTGGTTAGGATACTTGCATGAGTGTTAAAGGAAAGATTGTCTTCATTACTGGGGCCAGCGCCGGGATCGGGGCGGCCACGGCTCTTGGGTTTGCGGCGGAGGGCGCGCGGTTGCTGCTGGCGGCACGCCGGCCGGGCAAACTTGCGGCAGTGGCCTCTGCCTGTCTGGAGCGCGGGGCGCCGGCGGTGCACTCCATCGACCTTGACGTGCGCGATCATCGCGCGGTGCAGAACGCCATCGATTCGCTTCCGGACGAATGGGGAGAGATCGACATCCTGGTCAACAATGCGGGGCTGAGCCGCGGGCTCGACAAGGTCTACATGGGCAAGACGGAAGACTGGGACGAGATGATCGACACCAACGTGAAAGGGCTCCTCTACGTGACCCGCGCGGTGGTGCCGGGCATGGTGGTGCGAGGGCGCGGTCATGTCATCAGCCTGGGATCAACAGCCGGCGAGCTCGCCTACCCCGGGGGCGCGGTCTACTGCGGCACCAAGGCGGCGGAACGCCTGATCAATGATGGATTGCGCCAGGACCTGCTGGGAACGCCGGTGCGGGTGACCAGCGTGGATCCGGGCATGGTGGAAACGGACTTCAGCCTGGTGCGTTTTCACGGGGATCACGAGCGCGCGGCCAAAGTGTACAAGGGCGTCAAGCCGCTCGCGCCTGAGGATGTCGCCGAGGTAATCGTCTGGGCTGCCAGCCGGCCGCCGCATGTAAACATCGCGCGGGTGTCGATGACCACGATCCACCAGGCGAATTCGATCCTGTTCCACCGCGAGACCTAATTTGGAATGCGGCGAGCCTGGAGGCCCCCGCGGGCCTCACTTCCGAGCACTAAAAAACCCGCTTATGCGGGTTAGTTCAACTCAGCGATTTGGGCCTCGATCTGCTCCAAGGCCGCCTCCAGCGCATTACGTCGCGCCGGATTCGAGGTTCGCTGCGAAAGGATGTTTTCCTTTTGCAGAACCAAGGCCTGTTTCTGCCGTAACCGCTGTGCACGCTGGTTTTCCGCTTCGCGCCGACCCTCTGCGTTCGAAAATTCAACGCCCACATGGACCGGCGCATATTGTGCACTGCTTGCCATCTGTTCCTCCACAGATTTACTTTCCCAACCACGAGCCATATCTTCATTTTACGAGCGTTTTATTAAAATGCACCCCTTGGAATGGCATGGGGGGCATCAAAGGGCTCAAGATTGCTTGCCCAAAATGACCTAGGAGAGCGCATGCGCGTCTGGCAGGTTTCGTCGTTTGGCATTGATTCTCTGGAATTTGCGGAACGTCCCACCCCGGAGCCGGGGCCCGGCCAGGTGCTGGTGAAAATTCATGCAATTTCTTTGAATTTTCGGGATTTGATGATGGTCAAGGGGCTCTATAACCCCAAACTCAAGCTGCCGCGCGTCCCCTGCTCCGACGGCGCGGGCGAAGTGATGGCGCTGGGGGCGGGCGTGACCCAGTGGAAGCCAGGAGACCGTGTGGCCGGCATCTTTATGCAGAATTGGCTGGATGGCCCGCCCACTCCAGCCAAGGTGCGCGGCGCGCTGGGAGGCGACATCGACGGCACGCTGGCCGAGTTCATGGCGTTCAACGAAAACGGGCTGGTGCCGATTCCCGACCATCTCAGCTACCAGGAAGCAGCAACCCTGCCCTGCGCAGCGGTGACCGCCTGGAACGCGCTATGCGCCAGCGATCTCAAGCCGGGAGGCACGGTGCTCATTCAGGGCACCGGAGGCGTAGCCATTTTTTCCCTGCAATTTGCGCGGTTGCGGGGAGCGCGGGTCTTGGGGGTTTCCGGCAGCAACGAGAAACTGGAGCGCGCCTATGATCTGGGACTCGATGCGGGTTTGAACTATCGCGAGACTCCGGAGTGGGATCGCTGGGCCGTGGAGCAGAGCGGAGAAGGCGTTGACCTAGTGGTCGAAGTGGGTGGAATCGGGACGCTCCCCCGCTCGTTGCGCGCCTTGCGCATGGGAGGAACGGTGGCGCAGGTGGGCGTGTTGTCGGGCCCGGGTGAACAACTGCCGATGGCCGCCATTCTGCACAAGCAGGCGCGCATTCGCGGAATCTACGTCGGGTCGCGTCAGGACTTTATCGACATGATGAAAGCCATCGCGCTCACCCAAATGCGGCCGGTCGGCGAGGACTTTCCCTGGACCCACGCTCCCCAGGTGCTGACCCGGATGGAGGAAGGCAGCCACTTCGGCAAGCTGGTGATGTCGGTGGGATGACGGCAGGGACTAGGGACGTAGGGACTAGGGACGTAGGTTTGGAAATGCGACCCTCCCTGGTCTGCCCCGCAGTGGAGAAGACCAGAGAGAGTGCCTGATTGCGTTGAAGGGGAAGTTCGATCGGGCTAGGAGCTGGGCGTTGAATGCTTGCCGGGCTTGACTTCCAGCTCATTCACGACCTGCTGCACGTTTGGCACCTGCTTGGCCAGGGTGCCGACTTCCTTCTTCTGTGCGCTGGTCTTGACACTGCCCTTGATCACCAGCGTGCCATTCTTCGCTGAAGCGTGGATGCTCTGATCGTCGAGGTTCTGATGGGCCTTGATTTCAGCCTTGAAGTTGTCCTCGATGGCAGAATCGAGGTTGGAAGCGACCGCTCCGGCGTTGGCGACGTCGGGAGGACGTACGCCAATCTCATTGGCGATGGTGTAGTCGGGTGCCGCTTCTTGAGCCAGCTTCTCCGCACGTTTTTTGGCATCTTCACGGTCAACGTTGCCGCCGAGGGTCATGACTCCCTTGTCGCGGTCCTGCGATACGCTGACATCACTTAGATTGGCGCCGCTCAGCGAATTGGTCACAGCGGATTTTTCGTCGGGATGGGATTTGTTGCAGCCTGCGATTGCCATAGCGCCGCCGAGAAGAATGGCTGCGCCGAGCAGGAAGGGCTGGGGGGAACGATCCAGTTTCATTGCCCTGATCTCCTTGTCTTGAACTCCGTATCGCGGGTAACTCCGCTACGGATAAATCACACACGGCAAGTGAGATGTCGAACGGGCGGATTACGTTGTTCCAGGCTTCAGGGCTTGCAAGGCACACTAATTACCCCACGCAATAACTGCGCTCGTAGGCAACCTTTTCAATGATCGGGGTAAACTTACTCGCTTACTCGCTCGGCCTTACTCGCTTGTTGTTGGGTCGATGATCTGGCGCACCTGCGATATGCGATTCGCAGGAAAGCCGCCCATCTCGGCATGCTGCCGCACCAGAGCTTCATCGGGCGCGATGTAGATGCAGTAGATCTTGTCGTCGGTCACATAGCTCTCCAGCCATTGAATCTCCGGGCCCAGCTTGCGCAGCACCCCGCAGGAAGTTTGTGAAATGGCCTTTAGAGTTTCCGCTGTGGAGTCGCCAATGTTGGGAATTTCGCGCTCGATCACAAATTTGGGCAAAGCATTTCTCCGCATGAGCAATTCTGGCCGCGCCTGAGCGGGCACGTGGCAATCATCCAATGCGATACCGGGGGAATGCAAATTCAGATGGGGGGCAACGACGGGCGGGCAAGCTTTTCGACAAAGTGAGTGATGAGTCCCATGGGCACCAGGCGAACGGCGAAGGCGGTGAACCGGCCGGTAAAGTTGGGAATGATCGTGCGTTTGCCGCGGGCCAGAGCGGCGATGCCGATGCGGGCCACATCTTCGGCCGACTGCACGCCTCGCTTGAGAGTTCCGGCGCCGGAGACATCGAAGAACTCACTCTCCGTTGGTCCCGGACACAGGGCTGTCACCTTGACGCCGAATCGCTTCACTTCCTGCGCGAGACCCACGGCGAAGAAGCGGTCAAAGGCCTTGGTGGCAGCGTAAGTCGCAAGGTACGGCAAGGGCACAAAGCTGGCGGTCGAGGCGGTTACGAGCACCCATCCGCGGCGGCGTTCGACCATGCGGGACACGAACAGCCGCGCGACCCGCACCATGGATTCGCAATTCACGCGGACCTGGCCCGCTTCCAGTTCAATGGGGCTGGAAAAGAACGCGCCGTACTGGCCGAGCCCGGCATTGTTAATGAGGATGTCGACGGCCAGACCCGCTCCCTCGGTGGCGTCGTAGATCTGCTGTGCCGCGGCGGGATCGTTGAGGTCGGCGACGACGATCCGGACCTCCGTCCCTTTGGCGGCGAGTTCCTCGGCGAGGGAATCGAGGCGGTCCTTGCGACGGGCGGTAAGAATCAACTTTGCGCCACAGCGGGCCAGTTCATGAGCCAGCGCGACCCCGATCCCGGCGCTGGCGCCAGTGATCACGGCCCATCGGCCTTGGAAGTCAATTGTGCTTGTCATTGGACACCCTGAACGCGGATCAGCTTCGTGCACACCTGCCCGAGCCGCAAAGAAGGATGCGGCAGGCAGGACATCCAGGGGAGCAATCTACTTCTTCAGGAGCTTAAACGCGTGTGTCCACTCATTACGCAAAAAACCAGGGATGCACCACAGTATACACAGAGGCTCAATTGCGCGCGCGGCTTCAACTGTGCCCATGTCGGCCGTCTCCCAGCCGAACTGATCGAGAATGCCGGTGAGCGATTTCTTCGCCGCGGCGTCGTTGCCGCAGATGAACATGGTCGGTTTGCCGCCTTCGAACTGCGGATTGATCATGAGATGCGAGCCGACAGAATTGAACGCTTTCACCAGGTGAGCGGAGGGGAATTCGCCCTGCAGGCGCTCCAGAAGGGACTCGTGCACCGAGGTAAAGAAAGGGAGCACTCCGTTGACAGGCGGTCTGTCGGCGATGGGGTTGCATGCATCGACCACCGCCTTGCCGGCGAGATTCTTTTCCCCGGCGAGGCCCAGGGCTTCAGAGGCAGCGGAGCCTTTGACCGCGACAACAATCATTTCGCCGAACTCGCCGGCGGCGGCGAAAGTGCCCGTCTTGCCTTTCGGATTGGCGGCCGCCCAGTCCTGCAGCTTGTCCGGGGTTCGCGAGCCCAGTGTCACTTCGTGCCCGTGCTTGAGAAAACCGCTTGCCAGCGTCCTCGCCACTTCACCCGATCCTAAAACGCCTACCTTCACGCTCAACCTCCAAATGGAGAGACCTGGTCCAATCTCACGAGCTAGAGATGAGCCAGTCGTCATTCGGATGCGGGCTTTTTCTTCTTTGCGCGAGCGCGGGTCATTTTGCCGACGGTGCGGTTCTTCTCGACGCGCAGTTTCCATGCTGTGGTGAGAGCGCCGAAGAGCAGATCCTCATTGGCAGCCGAGAGGAGAACGTGGGTCATGCCCATTCTGCCCCAGCCGCCCGCAATGGGAATAAACACATCGGGCTGTTCGGCAACGAACATGGTCTGCTGCTCAGGGGTGAGCATGAGATTTCCGTAGCCCTGGGCCTGCGCCGCGAGGGTGGCGAAGATGCGCCCGTCCACGCGGAAATCGGGCGAACCCATGTGCGAGCCTTCCTCGGCGCCTTCGAGGCTGAGAGCGATGCGGCGAAAGTCAGACGGAGTCATGAGAGTTGTCAGTTGTCAGTTTTCAGTTGTCGAGTAGCCCCGGGGAATTTCACCCCGAGGCCCTCACGGAACCGTGCTTGAACCTCTCGATTCACACGGCTCTTCATAGCCCTGCATTTGTCTCTCGCGAGCACAAACCTTCTCTGAAGGGAGGGGCTCCTCCTGGTTGCCCAGTTGGCCAAGCCCTCCATCAAGCTATGTCATCCTCTTCGCTCCCCGTCCATTACAGACGCTTCGACGCTACTGCAGGATGATCCGCCCCTCGCCCCGGCATCGGTATTCTTTCTCGTGGTGTTTGCCACTTGTCATTTCCCTTTGCATCCAGAACGAGGTTCTCACGTTCCCTACCAAAGCCTGTATCGAGTTCATGCCGCCTATACACCGGCTGTCGCCGGGACAGTAATCTGGTTTCTTCCCGGCTCATCCTGGAGCAACTGTGCAGCTCCAGTTTTGACAGCATCTGACTGTGTTTCGATGCGTCATCGGACGGTTTGCTTTCGCTCATCTCCTCGATACTTACCTGACATCTTTTCCGATGCCTTTTCCTCACTCGTTCACTACCACGCCTTTTGAACGTAGCAGCAGTGGGCGGTTTGAAGCCTGCTCCAGAAAGCCGACTCCGGGAGGCCATCTCCCATCTCTGATACAGCATCACAAGCTCTCGCTCGTGTCGTGACACACCACAGTTTTCAGTTCACGGTTCTTAGATAACACTAGACCGCAAGTCATGATATTGCGCCCGCGACTGACTATGCTGCCGAGCAGGGTTGGAAGGAGGACCAGTCGATTCCCTGCTGAAAGTCCTCGTCGGGCTCAAAGACGGACTTGAAGGTGAAGGCGAACTGAGTTGGCCCGTGCGCGTCGAGATGCGCGATGCGGCGTTTGGCTTCGTCGATACCGGGGATGTGGCCCACCGGCACCCACCACAGCGCCATGTAGCCGCCTTCGAATTTTTCGAACCAGGCATGGCGCTGGCGGAGCAATTCGCGGTGCGCCGTCTGGTAGACGTAGTGGCGGAGCGACTCGACGCCTCTCCACACCGACATGTTGAGCAGAGTGCGCTCGTCGCTGAAGGGACGGAAGTAAGTCGCATTACCCTCATTGGTCTGAAGCCGCCATACGAACCCGGGACTCGCATCGGCAAGGGCGTTGATCTCCTCAAGCCGGTTGACGAATCCGGCCATGATGGGTGCGTCGAGCTCGGCGCGAATGCGGCCGATATTGACCTGGGCGATGTGGTAGTGAGCCATCCGACCTCCTGTGGGAAAGACATGATCGCGCGAGAATCGTGCTATCCCACCCTAGCCGCAAAAAACAAAGTCGCGGCTAGGATGGGGCACCCGCAATTAGTTGCTGTTCAAATTCTTCGTTGAGCCAGTTTGTGAAGGCCTGGAACTCCTCGTCGCGACCGAGGAAGTCGCGGACCATCTGGCGGCCAGGTTTGGAGCCGCCTTGTTCGAGCACGGTCTTGCGATAACGGGCGCCGGCCTCGCCGCCGAGCAGATCGGCGGGATCAAACTGGGCGAAGAAGTCGAGCGCGATGACCTTGTCGAAGGCGTAGGTGTAGTAATTCGACGAATAGCCTGTGAGGTGGCCGAAGCTGCAGTACATCCGGTTGCCCTCGAGCCACGTCCACGGCTGGAAGCGTTGATAGAGCTGCTTGATGATCCGATCAAGATCGATTCCGGCGGGATCCTGGTCGTGCAGATCGAGCGAGAGGGTGGTGTAGTAGAGCTGGGTGCGCATGCCGTCGGCGCGGCCAAACGCGCTGGCGCGCTTCAGGTTCTGGATGAGTTCCGTGGGCAGGACCTTGCCGGTCTCGTAGTGCCGGGCGAATGACTGCAGCAGCTTCTCGTCGCGGAAAAATTCTTCGAGCATCTGCGATGGAACTTCGATGAAGTCGCCTTCCGTGGCGAATCCGGAGAGGCCGGCCCACTCGGTGTGGCCGCCGAGAATGGCGTGCATCAGGTGGCCGAACTCGTGAAAGAACGTGACCACGTCGTTGTATTGAAGCAGCCCCGGTTCGCTCGGATCGCCTCCGGGGAAATTGCAGATCAGGGCGGCTTCGGGCAGATAGCGGCCGCGCACGCCCGTGACCACAGGCGCAGCGGAGAACCACTTGTCCTTGCCTTCGCGGGGGTGCATGTCGAGATAGAACCGGCCGACCAGCTTGCCGCCCTCGCGCACTTCAAAGACAGAGACCGCAGGGTCCCAGCCGGGTACCTCGGAGGGACGGAACTCGACCTTGAACAGGCGCGCCGCCGTCTCGAGCACGCCGGCCTCAACCTTGTCATAGGGAAAGTAGGGCCGGACGGACTGGGAGTCGAAGTCGTACGCCGAGCGGCGAAACTGCTCGTACCAGTAGCCGCGGCTAGTGATGTCGATGGACGAAAGGCCGGGCTGCCGGCCGCGCGCGAACTCGAGCACCTGTTCAACCTCGCGTCGGGCCCCGCTAAGGCTGGCCTCGTCGAGTTTGGTGAGGAAGGTGCGCACGTTGGCCGCCGAGCCCATCATCTGGTCAGCCGTGGCCAGATCGGCCCAGCTGCGAAAACCGATCACCGTAGCGATCTCCTGGCGGGTGGCGAGGAGCTGCTCCAACAACTCCTTGTTGGCCGGGTAGGCACGCGTGTTGTAGGCCAGAAACATACGCTCGCGCAGCGCGGCGCTGTTGGCGAAGGTCATGACGGGCTGCATGTCTGGCTGGTCGGTGGAGAGGGTGATCTGGCCGTTGGTGTCGGGCTGGTGGCGGCCAAAGTAGTCGGGCGGCAGGCCGTCGAGTTCGGCCTGGGTGGCCACGATCGTCTTGGCGCCTTCCTGGATATTGCGGCTGAACTGGAGCGAAAGCTGGGTGGCTTTTTCATGCAGCGACTGCAGGTGGGCTCGGGTCGCGTCGTCTTTGTCGACGCCGGCGAGTCGGTAGCTGAGCAGGGTGCGCTGAACGTAATGGGTAGTCGCCGGGTTGCAGGCGTCGATGCGCATGGCGGCCACGGCGTCATAAACGGCGCGATTCAGGCTCAGGGCCGAGCCGGCCATGGCGATGCGCTGGGCCTCCAGCTGGGCCTGGTCGCGAACCGCCTTGTCCGCAGCCACGGAGTTGAGTACGCCGGCCTGCGAACCGGCAAGGCTAAGCTGCTCGATGGCCGCGTCAAACAGGCGGAGGGTGTTCTCCGGGGTGCGCGGCGTGTCGATGGCTAGTAGGGCGGCCAGCGCGGCTTCGTGGCCGGCCAGGCGCGCGGTGACCCACTTCGAAAGCGCTTCGGCGGACTCGGCGCCGCCGGCCTCCCAGGCGTGCAGTTCGGAACACACACAGACGGCGGCCATGGGATCGGCGGTTAGGGCGGCACTTGGATTGGTGGCCATGACGGGAAAAACTCCTCCAGCTTCTAGGTTGCCATACCGGGCACCACATCGGGTTGGATCGCCCTCCCCGTCCGAGAATCCGGACTTTGGGCCCCCACGCATCCAGAGATAAGATGCGGAACGATTCGAGGCTGGCGCGTGTACCATTTCCAACATAGGCGGGCTCTGCACGGAGGTCGGCATGGGTGCGTTTGGACAGAACCTTCGCTACGCATTAAGACAGTTGGTGCGAAACCCCGGGTTTACCGCGACGGTGGTTGTCACGCTTGCGCTTGCCATCGGCGCGAACACGGCGATCTTCTCGATCGTGAACGCACTGCTGCTGAAGGATCTCCCCTATGCGCACCCGGAACGCATGGGCACCATTTTCATGCGCGTCCAAGGCGCCAAACCATCCGATGAATCGCATTGGCTCGACGGAGCGCAATGGGAATTGCTGCGCGACAACGTCCCCTCGGCAATTTCAGCGGTGGCCAGCGGCGAGGCCGCCGGGGTAAATCTGCAGGCCGGCGCGCAGGTGCGGTATGTGCACCAGGGACGCATCTCCGCACACTATCTGGATGTGCTGGCGGTCCGTCCGCTGCTGGGGCGCAATTTTACCGAGGCGGAGGACGTTCCTCACGGACCGAAAGCCGCGATTCTGAGCTTCGGATTGTGGCAGAACACGTTCGCGGGAGACCGAAACCTGGTGGGGGGAATGATTCACCTCAAGGGCGAACCCTACACCGTGATCGGGGTGCTGCCTGAACGCGCGGAAACTCCACTGAACGCTGATCTCTACACGGCGCTGCAACCGCGCCGTGACGGAGAAGGCTCGGGCACCAATTACCTGGTGATCAATCGCCTGAAAGATGGAGCTACGTGGCAGCAGGCCGATGCGGAATTGAGCCGCGCATGGGCCGATCACGTGGCGCACATGGAGCAACGCAATCCTGGATCGCGCTACAACTATTACTTCGTGTCGCTGCAAAAGGGACAGACTTCCTCGTTCAGGCCGAAGGCGCTGGCACTGATGGTGGCGGCGGGGTTCATTCTACTCATCGCCTGCGCCAATCTAGCAGGCCTGGCCGTGGTGCGCGCTGTGCGCCGCGTGCCGGAGGTGGCTACCCGGCTGGCGCTTGGCGCCTCGCACTGGCAGGTTCAGAAGCAATTCTGGATCGAAAATCTTTTGCTCGGAATGATCGGCGGCGCGGCCGGAATTGGCGTGGGCTTTGCAGCTTTGCGCGGATTGCTCTCGCTCCTGCCCGAAAACTTCCTTCCTGTGGCCAGCGTGCCGCTCGACCTGAGCGTGCTGGCATTTACGGTTGCGGTGTCGATGATGACCGCGATGTTATTCGGGATGATGCCGGCGCTCGCCGTTCGCCGCGTCGATCTTCGATCCTCCATGGCCAGCCGCGTGGTGGCGGGCGGCGAAGGCCTCCGCTTCCGCCAGGTGCTCATGGCCGGCGAGGTGGCTCTTACGGTTGTGCTGCTGGCCGGTTCCGGTCTTCTGATTCGCACCCTGATTCATTTAGAGACTCTGCCGCCCGGCTTCAATCCCAACGGAGTGATGACCGGGAAGGCGTCTCTCGATGATGCGCGCTATCACGATCCGGCAGCATTCCGGAAGTTGCTGGCCGAGTCGACTGCGGCGATGGAGCGCATTCCCGGCGTGAAGAGCGCCGGGGTAGGGATCACGCTTCCCTTCGAACGGACGCTAAACGAGGGCGTCCTTCTCCACAATGGGCCGCTGGCGGGCAAGACCGTCGGAACGGACGTCATTTACGTGACGCCGGGCTACTTTGCGACTCTCGAAATGTCACTGCTGGCGGGCCGCGATTTCGCCGCCTCGGACGGTCCCGATACGCAAGAGGTAGCTATTGTGAATCGGACCTTCGCACAGAAGTTCTTTCCCGGAGAGAACCCTGTGGGCCGCACGCTCGACCAGGGAACCAGGATTATCGGCGTGGTGTCTGACACGCAGCTCTCTTCCGGCCTTAACCCGACCGCGCCGCTGCAGAGCGAAGAGACGATGTACATCCCCGCCACGCAACTCGGAGCGCAAACGCTGGCGATGGTGCACGTGTGGTTCCAGCCGAGTTGGATCGTTCGAACCGTTGCGCCTGTTGAGGGTCTCACGGCGCAGATGCAACGGGCGCTTGCCAGCGTCGATCCCGCACTTCCCTTCTCCGGCTTCTACAGCATGAATGACCTGATGGCGAAGACTCTGGCGACCCAGCGCATCGAAGTGGCGTTGCTAGGCACCATGGCGGGCCTGGCGCTCTTGCTGAGCACGGTCGGCATCTTTGCCCTGGTGGCAAACATGGTGGCGCAGCGGACGCGGGAAATCGGGATTCGGATTGCCCTTGGCTCCAGCATCCGCCGGGCCATGGTGCACGTCGGTGGGTCCGGTCTGCTGGCAGCTGGTTCGGGGTTGCTCGCAGGGCTCGTCTTCTGTGCGATCGTGCTCCGAGCCATGCACAGCGTCCTCTACGGTGTGCGCCCGTACGATACGACGACCATCGTCGTGGTGGTGGCCACGCTCGCATCGATCGCGCTGATCGCGACTCTTTTGCCGACCTTGCGGATTGCGCGCATTGATCCGGCCCGGACCTTGCGCGAGGAATAGAGCGTCAGTTCGCGGCTTTAGCGTTGGACAGGGCAGGGACCCGCCGCAGCACGAGGGTAAGCGCCGGTGTGAGCAGAAAGACGACGGGGATAGCGAGCAGCAACCATGCGAGCAACGCCTGCCCCGCCATGCCTCCCAACTGGATCACCAGGCGCGGGGAGTCAGTCAGCAATTGCGCCGGTGAGTGAGACAGCAGGGCAAGATTGATACCCGGATCTGGGGCCACGGGAATCAGCTTTGCGCCCAGCCGCGCCAGGGGCAGAATCAGCGCCAACTGGAAGGGCATGGCCGCGTAATTGGCAGCCTGGATCAGCGGCTGGTTCAGCCTGAATGTCAGCGCGATCATTGCACAAAGCGCGGTCGGAAGCCCAACGATCGGAATGCACCCAAGGGCAAAGCCGAGCGCCAGCGCCAGCGCGAGACGGCGCGGAGAAATTCCCTGGCGCAGATACACCGCAGCTCTCAGCCGCATTGTTTCCAAAGTTGGCACGAAGGATTGCCTCATATTCAGACTACGCAGATAGATGAAAAGTGGATTGAACGTCCAGTGAAACTTTTGTACTGGAATCAGAAATGGCACGAGGCAACTCAAAACGGGAAGGTTTACGCAAGTCCTTGTTTGCGCAATTCCGCCACGACCTGTTCCACTTTCCAGTCCAGTGCGCCGGCGCCATCGACGACCAAG
This sequence comes from uncultured Acidobacteriota bacterium, assembly GCA_963798315.1. Taxonomy (GTDB): domain Bacteria; phylum Acidobacteriota; class Terriglobia; order Terriglobales; family Acidobacteriaceae; genus Telmatobacter. The sequence goes on from CAWCTA010000014.1 coordinate 381,214, forward strand.
TCGGCGTGCTTTGCCGACGGCCGTATACAAGCCTCTGCGGCGGGACGCACGGTGGCGGCGTATTGCTCAAGTACCGATTCCGGAGTGCGTCCTCGTTCATGGATGTCGCGCCGCAGGCGGCGCTCGAAACACACAGTGTCGGGAGTGTCGACGTAAACACGCAGCCGGTAAAGGGGAAGCAATTCGGGATAGACCAGCGTGAATAATCCCTCGACAATCACGAAACGGCGGGCTTGCACAGTTTCACTGCGTCCCGCGATCCGTGTGTACGTGGCGAACTCATACAAGGGCCGCTCGATCGCTTCCCCGCGCGCGAGTGCCTCCAACTGAGCGGCGAGGAGGGAACTCTCGATGAGTGCCGGGTCGTCGAAATTCTGGCGTATCCGTTCGGCCATGGGAAGATGAGCCAGATCGCGATAGTAGTGATCGATGGGGAAGTGAATTCCATCAAGGGTGCGGGCAAGTTCCACCGCCAGGGTGGTTTTCCCGGAACCCGAACACCCGGCGATTCCCAGGACTACAGGGGAAAACGATGGGGGCTGCTTGGGAGGCAATGGGGCGGTCACGGCTCGACCTTCTGCGGATTGGCGGACTCTTCTGGAAATGTCGCGGCGATGGCGGGAGCCAGCCGCTTGAGCAGTGCCGCGAGACGGTGTTCCACACGCCGGCCCGCTTCAAAGACTTCGACATGACTGAGCTTTTCGGCACCCAAGCCAGCCGCAAGATTGGTGACGCATGAAATGCCGAGCACCTCGATGCCCATGTGCCGCGCCGCGATCGTTTCCGGGACAGTCGACATGCCAACCAGCGTGGCTCCCATGATTCGGAACGCACGAATTTCCGCGGGAGTCTCGAAGCTGGGTCCGGGCGTGGCCAGGTACACGCCTTCGACAAGATCGATACCCTCGGCCGCTGCGGCCTCCGCGGCCAGGGCGCGAAGACGCTTCGAATAGGCTTCCGTCATGTCGAAGAAGCGCAGGCCGGCGCCGGAAATGGAGGCGAAGCGCGGCTCGTTGGGGCCGGTGAGAGGGTTCCAGCCCATGAAGTTGATGTGATCGGAAAGCGCGACCAACTGGCCAATGTGGTAACCGTCCTGAATGCCCCCGGCCGCGTTGGTGAGAATCACCGCTCGCACTCCCAATGCGCCGAGGACCCGCATGGGGAATGTGACCTGGGCCGGCGAGTAGCCCTCGTAGAAATGCACGCGCCCCTGCATCACGATGACCGCGACGCCGCCCAGATCCCCGGCCACAATGCGGCCGGAATGTCCTTCCACTGTCGATTGCGGAAAGTGTGGAATGTCGGCATAGGGAACAATCACGGGTTCGGCAACTGCATCGGCCACCGCGCCCAGCCCCGACCCGAGCACGATTGCGAGGCGGGAAGTGAGCGTGCTCGCGGGTGCGCCCAGCCTGGAGCGCAGATACACTGCCGCCTCAGAAACCTGTTCGAAGTATTCAGAACTCATCAGGGATACTTTACGACACAGGCTTCAGCGACGGGCTCGCCACTCAGTTGCCGGCCCTTCTCGAATGGTTTGGGTTCGTGGTCTCCCACCCTTGCGACAGAAAAAACTCGCAAGGATGGGGCACGGAGTATTTGTTTCTTTTCAAGCAGGGGAAATTTCAGTCAGTGCGCTGTGTTGGGTCCTGGCTGCGGAGCAAACGACGTCCGTACTGTCGCGGCCGGCTGCGATGAGGAGAAAGGCGTCGACTCCGCAGTCTCGCGCACGGGCTGCTCCACGCGCTGTTTGCGAAGCTTTTGGCCGCAAGGTTCGGGCACATTGGTCATCTGCTGGAGGAAGACCTTGATGCTGATCGTCCCCGGCTGCAGCGTGGAGAAATAGCTGGTTGAGCTCAACAGAAGCTTGTGCTGTTCGATCAACTGATTGTGAATGATATTCACACCGCACAGAAGATTGTTGCGGGGTTGAAGGATGGTCTTGGCCGGATCGTGTTCATCCAGTTCTTTGTCTATTTCCCAGTCAAAGTCGCATCCGTACCGCTCCTGGTCCATGTAGGTGAGTTGCAACAGGCCTTGCTGGCGCACCATGCGGTGCGTCACGTCATCTTTAACCTGGAGTTCGGGGTCCATATGGCGCACGTCCCGTGTCGGCACGAGGCCCGCTTCTGCCCCGGCGAGTGCCTGAAAGAAATAGGCCCAGAAGGTACGCTTGTCGACCTCGCTCAACGAGGTGAATCGCGGGCAGAACGGTTTCACGGCCTTGGCCACCGCGGGCGAGAGCATCTCGGGCGGCAGCGCCTTTTCGATAAACCCATCCCACAGCGGATTCCAGGTCTGGTCATCGCCCAACTCGGCTTTTTTCTCCGCAATCGGGGTGGCGGGCGCGGCCTTGATTTCGGGCTGAGCCGGCGCGGGGGCCATCTCCTGCGCCTGGACATCCTGCATATTCCGCCCGGGGACGGGAAGGAATGCGGCGCCCAATCCGGTGCTGATCGCGACGCCAGCTACGATCCATGCGATCTTTGTCATCGAATGTTCAACCTCAATGTGGTGTGATGCCGACCCAATCACGATAGCCGTTTGAGGGACTAAATTTATGAAAAATAAAGATTTATACCAGAAAAATTTGCTCGATCTATATGTAAAAATGGGCCAGGTCCGGTCAGAATTACCCGATTCCCAGGCCGAACCGGCATGTGGGACGCCGCCTGCCAATGTGCGGGCGCCGAAAGAGGACAGGGATGAAGGAATTTGTGGCCGTGATCTTCGGGCTGGGACTACTCTGCAATGCCCTCCTCTTTGTGCCGCAGGCGATCGCGGTGTGGCGCAAGAAGAGCGATGAGGGCATCTCGCTGATCACCTTTGGCGGGTTCAGCGTCCTGCAGGCCATCGGAATTATTCACGGGCAGTATCAGCGCGATCCGTCGCTGATTTTGGGCATGGCCGCCAGCCTGCTGAGTTGCGGGACGGTGACCCTGCTGACGATCTATTACCGGGTGCGGCGCAGGCGCGACGTCGGACAATGAAAGAAGATGACCTTGTGGAAGAGAAATTCAACTTGAGAGGGACGGTGCCATGTGCCGAAATATCAAGCTGCTGTTCAACTTTGATCCGCCGGTGACGGAAACGGAGATTCGCGCCGCGTCGCTGCAGTTCGTGCGCAAGATCAGCGGATTCGCCAAGCCTTCGCAGGCGAACGAAGCGGCATTCAACCTAGCGGTGGAGGAAGTTGCGGCGGCTTCGGCACGCCTGCTGGTTTCTCTCGAAACCACGGCGCCACATCGAAATCGCGAAGTGGAAGCAGCCAAGGCGAAGGCGCGGGGGATTGCGCGGTTTGCCGATTGATCCGGAGCATGGAAACGAATGGTACCCAGATTGAGTTCGCGCTAACCCAGGAACATTCCGGCAATCGAGGCGCTGATTAAGTTCGCCATGGTGCCGGCGAGCATGGCGCGGACGCCCAGCTTCGCGAGGTCGTTGCGGCGTTCGGGGACCAGGGCGCCGATGCCGCCGATTTGCATGCCGATCGATCCAAGATTGGCAAAGCCGCACAGCGCGAACGTCGCGATGGTGAAGGAGCGCGGGCTGAGCGAGGCCTTCTCCGCGCCGAGCCCGATGTAGGCAATTACTTCGTTGAGCGCCATGCGCGTGCCGAGCAGGTTGCCGATCGCGTGAGCGTCGTGCCACGGCACGCCGATGAGCCAGGCGACCGGCGAGAAGACGAAGCCGAGAATCTGTCCGAGACTCGACGGGAACCAGGGCAGCCCGCCATGGACCCATGCGAGCAGCATGTCGAGCAGCGCCACCAGTGCCAGAAAAGAGATGAGCATGATGGCCACATTCATGGCCAGCTTGCCGCCGTCGATGGTGCCGCGGGCGATGGCGCCGATCAGGTTCTCTTCCTTGTGCTCCTCATCTCTTGGGCATCACGACGCGGCCTTCGGTGTCGGGAACGTCGGTCTCAGGAACCAGCATCTTGGCCATGAGGATGGTGCCCGGCGAGGTCATGATCACCGCGGAAAGAAGGTGCCGCGCCTCCACGCCCTGCGAGATGTACATGGCCATGATGCCGCCCGAGACATGGGCCATGCCGCTGGTCATGATGGTCATCAGCTCGCTGCGCGTGGCACGGGGGAGAAATGGCCGGATGGTGAGCGGCGCTTCGGTCTGGCCCATGAAGATGGAGGCGGCCACGTTCATGCTCTCGGCGCCGGAGATGCGCATGGTCTTGAGCATGATCCAGGCCATGCCGCGAATGATGATCTGCATGAGCGCCGATGTGATAGAGGACCGCAAAAAATGCGGAGATGAAGATGATGGTGGGCAGGACCTGGAAGGCGAAGATGGACCCGGATGCGGGCGCGATGACCTTGCCGAATGCGCCGGCGTTGGGCAGGCCAAGTTCGCCGAAGAGGATTCGCGTGCCGGCGAAGGTGGCGGAAAGCATGTTGGTGACAACGTCGCCGGCCCACGCATGGTGCGTTGCCCGAAGTCGAAGCGCAGAACCAGGAACGCAAATGTGACTTGCAGACCGAGACCCCAGGCAATCGGTGCGCCAGCGAATGTGGCGACGGTCGGTGGAGCCGAGCCAGGCCGCAGCAAGCACGGCGAGAATTCCGAGTATGCCGGTAAAGCGACCCAATGGCGCTCCTAAGGGCGGCTATTAGCTCTTAGCTTTTAGCCATTAGCTCATTTGTTTCTGCTCTCAGCTTTCGAGGATCAAGCTGGGATGATCCTCGAATTCACAGGCATAAAGCGAGAGTCCTGCGGGACGCGATTGGAGGCTAAGTGCTAAAAGCTAAGGGCTAAGAGCTGTCTTTTTTACCTTAACAGCATCTCCGAGATACGCCTCCGCCTTTTCGCGGGTGAAGATGGTGTCAACAAGAGGGACCACCGCGTCGGGTGGCTCTTTGGAAATGCGAATGGCCTGTTGGAGAATCGCGATAGGTTCGGCGAGCTGCGCCGCGGTCGTGGCGTAGAGGGTGGCGAGCGGCTGGCCCTGCTCCGAGTGGTCGCCGCGCCTTGCGTGGAAGACGATGCCGGCATGAGGGTCGACCGGCTCTCCTGCCTTCTCGCGCCCCGCCCCGGCGCGCTGGACAGCCCAGCCGACGGCAGTGGTGTCCATGTCGGCAACGTAGCCGCTCCTCCATGCAGCAAGACCTTGCGTGGCGCCCGGCTTGTGGAATGCCGCTGGATCATCGAACACCGAGACGTCACCACCTTGCGCATCGATCATCTTGATGAAAAGAGCCAGCGCGGAACTGTCCGTCAGCGCGGCCTCGGCCAGTTGATATCCCGCTTGTGGCGACGGGGCCTTGCCGCCCAGGTGAATCATCCAGCCGGCGAGTGTCAGCGAGAGCTCACGCAGGTCTTCGCTTGCGACGGGACGCTGGCCGCGCAGCAACTCCACACATTCGGCAAGCTCGATCCAGTTGCCGGCGGCCGAGCCCAGAGGCTGGCTCATGTCGGTCAGAAGGGCCACCGTGCGGGTGCCGGCGGCTTCCGCAGTGGCAACCATGAGCGCGGCCAGATATTCGGCATCTTCGCGGTTGCGCAGGAACGCTCCGGATCCGGTCTTGACGTCGAGCACCAGCGCGTCCAGGCCCGCCGCCAGTTTCTTGCTAAGAATCGAAGCGCAGATGCAGGCCGGGGCTTTCGATAGTGCCGGTGCGATCGCGCAGGCCATAGAGCACCCGATCGGCGGGGACCAACGCCGGCGTCTGGCTAACGATGGAGGCTCCGCACACGGCCAGGACTGCCTCAAATTCGGACAGCGAGAGCGCGGTGCGAAAGCCGGGAATCGACTCCAGTTTGTCCAGGGTTCCGCCGGTGTGGCCCAGCGCGCGGCCACTGATCATGGGCACGGCCAGCCCGCAGGCCGCGGCAATGGGTGCAACCAGGAAGCTGGTCTTGTCGCCCACGCCACCGGTCGAGTGCTTGTCGACGGCGACCCTGCCCAGCCGCGCGGGCGAGAATTTCTCGCCGGAGTCGCGCATGGCGAGCGTCAGTGCGCGAGTCTCATCGAGCGTGAGGCCGCGCAGAAAGCAGGCCATGAGCCAGGCCGAAAGCTGCTCGAGTGGAATGGAGGACTTGGCCGCCCCGGCAACCATGAAGCGAATCTCGGAGTCAGACAGCGTGCCGCCATCACGCTTTTTGCGGATGATGTCGATGGTGTGGAGAGGCAGGGCTTGGTTCGCAGAGCCAGCTCCGGACTTCGCATCGTTCATTGTGTCGCGCCTCATTTCAGTTTCATCTCAAAGGCCAGCGGCAGGACCTCGGAAAAGGACATTACTCGCAGCCCCCCGGCCGCAGGGAACGCAACCGGCGCATCGGGCAGAACGAATTCTGCCAGCACCTGGCGACAGGCGCCACAGGGGGGGCTGGGCGCGTCGTTCAGGTTGGCCACCGCCACGGCAGCGATGCGAATGCCAGGGCCAAATTCAGAGACCGCGCGCACCACCGCGGAGCGCTCTGCGCATATAGTGAGGCCGAAGCTAACGTTCTCGACATTGGTTCCGGTGACGATTTCGCCGCTGGCCAGACGGAGGGCCGCGCCGACCTTGAAGCCGGAATAGGGCGAGTAGGAGTTCTGCGCCGCCTTCCTGGCGTCCTCGTATAGTGACTTGAGCGCCGAAACGGGCAAGTTCGTCATCGACATGGAAGCATCATACGCGGTGAGTCCAGATGCGAAGGGTCGCCGATCCGCTTGAGACGCGCGGTGCGGGCAGGGAGGAACGCCATGAATGCACATCTCGGCCTCGAATGCCTGGTATGCGCCGCGGCCACGTTCGTGCTGGCGACGGGTGTGCCGCTTTGCTGCGCCCCGTCCCAGGCCGGCCAGACCGCCCCGCCCGCGCTCGCTGGTCAAACGTCTCGCGCCGCGCCTGGATTCGACGTTGCCGTCATTCGCCCCAACCCGGGCGACACGACCAGGCGTTCCCATATCTGGAGTTCGGCGTCCGATGGAAATTTCAAGGCGCAGAACGTGACCGTGATGGAGCTCATCCGGTTCGCATTCGGCATGCCCGAGACGCGCATCTCCGGCGGCCCCGGATGGATGCGCTCGGCAAAATGGGATATGGAGGCAAAATCCGATCCGGACATCAACGCAAAGTTGCGGGGGCTTGATTCTGCCCCGGCGCGAGAGCAGAAGCAGCACATGCTGCAGGCGTTGCTGGCTGACCGTTTCGGGTTGAAAGTTCATGAAGAGACCCGCCAACTGCCCATCTACGCGCTGGTAGTGGCCAAAGGCGGACCCCGGTTTCAGCCTTCCAAAATCAATGGGACCACGATCAACAACAGTCATGGGCAAATCACCGTCACCGGCAGCGATCATACGGTGGCTCTGCTTGCGGAGCAGTTGTCCAGGACACTGGGGCGGGTCGTGGTCGACAAGACCGGCCTCGACGGCCGATACGAGTTGTCGCTGAAGTGGGCCCCCAACGATGCCCCTGCCGGAGCCGACACTGCGCCTGCCGACATGGGCCCTTCGATTTTCACCGCCATTCAGGAGCAGCTGGGCCTTAAGCTCGAGTCCGAGAAAGGGCCGGTCCCCATTCTCGTCATCGATCACATCGACCTGCCATCCCAGAATTAAAGTCCCTTCGACCCGGGTCCATCTCAAGTCGCAACGGCTTTCTCCGATAAACGACTTGTGGGCGTCTGCGCCGGAGGAGGACCTTCGAACGCGGCCCGAGAGCGGCGTGATGGACGAACTGACGCGGGAATTCCTGATCGAGAGCCAGGAAGGCCTGGATCGCATGGAGAGGTGCCTGACCGAGTTGGAGACGCGGCCCGGCGACAGCGGCCTGCTAGCGGAGATCTTCCGCTCTGTTCACACCATCAAGGGGACCACGGGATTTCTGGGATTCAAGCGCTTGGAGAAGCTGGCGCACGCGGGCGAGAACCTGCTGGGACTGCTCCGGGATGCAAAGCTGGCCGCGGACCGGCCGGTGATCACCGGTCTTCTGCAACTGCTGGACGGGCTGCGGCTCATTCTGAAGACCATCGAGTCCGACGGGGGCGAGGGAGGCGGCGACGATTCCGAGTTGATCGATCAATTGAAAGCGCTGCAGACCCTTGGGGACGACAAGTTAGAGCCGATTTGGCCGGACCCGCCGTGGCCTCTGGCCAATCTGGATGAGTTGGTAAGGCCCGTGCCTCCGCTCGCCGCCGCGGACCCACAAGACATACACGCAGCCAGTCCACCGGAGCCGGCCGCGATAGCCGCCCCGATCCCCCCTTCCGCCGCCGAAAGCACCCTGCGCGTCGACATCTCCCTGCTGAACCGGATGATGAACCTCGTCGGCGAGCTGGTTCTGACCCGCAACCAGGTGTTGCAGGCCACCTCCACCGATCCGCGGATGACATTGCTTTCACGCCGCCTCGACATGGTGACAGCCGAATTGCGCGAATCGGTGATGAAGGCGCGCATGCAGCCGGTGTCGAATGTGTTTTCCAAGGTTCCTCGGATGGTGCGGGACCTTTCTCACGCCCTGGGCCGCAAGGTCCGGCTGGAGATGGAAGGGCAGGAGACTGAACTGGATAAAAGCCTGCTCGAAGCCATCAAGGATCCGTTAACCCATGCGGTCCGCAACGCGCTCGATCACGGTATTGAACCACCGGGGGTGCGCAGCGCTGCAGGGAAGAATCCCGAAGGGACCCTGCGGCTGCGCGCCTTCCAGGAGGGCAGCCACGTCCTGATCGAGATCTCGGACGACGGGGCGGGGATCGCGGTAGACAGGATCCGCCAGAAAGCGATCGAACGCGGGCTGATCACCGCCGAACGCGCTGAACAACAGTCCGAGCGCGAGTTGCTGCAACTGATTTTCGTGCCCGGGTTTTCGACCGCCGCCGCTGTGACCAACGTCAGCGGACGAGGCGTGGGCATGGACGTGGTTCGCACTAACGTGGAAAAGATCGGAGGCAAAGTCGAGCTCGATTCGCGCCCCGGCAAGGGCACTACCCTGCGGCTGCGCATCCCGCTCACGCTGGCCATCATTCCGGCGCTGATTGTGCGCAGCCTCAACCAGAGTTTTGCCGTTCCCCAGGGAGCGCTCTCGGAACTGGTGCATGTGTCTGAGGAACAGGCAGCCGCGGCCATCGAATGGATCGAAAACGCCCCCCTGTATCGATTGCGCGGAAAGCTGCTCCCGCTGGTCTTTCTCGAGCGCCTGCTGACGGGCGCGGCAGCAACTGAAAATACCCTTCACCGGCACAACTTCATTGCGGTACTGGATGCGGACGGGCGGCATTTCGGGCTGGTGGTGGAAGGGCTCGCCGATCCTGAAGAAATCGTTGTCAAGCCGTTGAGCCCGGTGCTGAAAGGCATCGGGCTTTACTCCGGCGCCACGGTGCTGGGCAATGCCGAATTGGCCCTGATCCTCGACCCGAGCGCCATTGCCCTCCGGGCCGGTATCGCGATCCGCGGCGAAGACGAAGCCTTGCTAGCCCAACAGCAGGAAGCCGAGAGGAACGATGGAGTCCGCGCCGAATATCTGTTGGTTGAGATCGCCGAATACCAGGCCGCGGTACGCCTCGCCGATGTGGTGCGCATCGAGCAGATCCCGGTGGCGCGGGTCGAGTCCCTCGGTTACCGGCAGGTCATCAATTTCGAAGGAGAGCTTGTCCCAGTGGAGGATACAGGCGGCCTGGTAGCGGCGGCGGCCCAATCCAATCCCGGGGCCCGGATCATCGTCGTGATCTGCAAGGAGGGCAGCCGCCACGTGGGCATTGCCGTCTCCCATGTGCTGGATGTAGCGTCCGGCGGAACCCTCTTCGAGGCAGGAACGCGCCAGGCGGCGAGCGGGGTCACGCTCCTGAAGAACCGGGTCACAGGGGTCATCGACCTGGCTGGAGTTGCGCCCCTTGCTCCTGCCGAGTGTGGCCCGCGGGGATGGAGCGAATACGCGGAGGCGACGCGATGAGCACACCGGCGGCTGGGATTGATTGCAACGGAGACGTTTCAGCGGCAGTGGCGGAAATGTGTTCCGTTCGGGTGGACAAGCGGCTCTTCGGCGTCCCGATCACCCACATCCTCGAGATCGTGGGGCAAGCAAACCCGCAGCAGGTGCCGCTTGCGCCTCGCTTCGTGGGGGGCATTGTGCACTATCGCGGCGAGGTGTTGACGACCGTTAGCCTGCGCCAGTTGCTCGATCTTCCCGCCAGAGATGGCCCGCAGGACATGCTCGTTCTCGAAGGCACGGGCGGCTGCTTTGGCCTGATGGTTGACTCCGTCGGCGAGGTGCTGACCGTCTCGTCCGCCGACTACGAACCCAACCCCTCCACCGTGGAGGAGCGAAAGCGAATGCTGTTCGCTGGCGCCTATCGCCTCAACGGCGGGGTCCTGGTCGCGCTTGATCCGGAGCGTCTGGATCCAATGCGGCTGGCGAGGATGGGGTAAAGATCGGCGTGAATGCAACCGCAAATTGTCGCCGCACGCGCGTTCTGATCGTCGACGACTCGGTCGTGATGCGAACTCTGTTGCGATCCGTCGTGACCGCGGATGCCTCGCTGGAGGTGGCTGGGACTGCGGCAGACGGGGAGTCGGCGTTGCAGGCGATTGAGCGGCTGCGGCCGGACCTGGTGCTGCTGGATGTCGAAATGCCGGTGATGGATGGGCTGACAACGCTGCGAAACCTGCGCACGCGCGATCATCGCGTACCGGTCATCATGTGCAGTGGGCTTACTCAGCGGGGCGCGCGGGTCACGATCGAGGCTTTGGCTTGCGGGGCGGCGGACTACGTTGCCAAGCCGACGGGCCATGCGGATCGCGAATCCGCCCTGCGCACCCTGGCGCAGGACCTGATCCCCAAAATCAAGGCGCTTACCTCGCGTCCCACTCCCACACAGGGCTTATCTTCAGACCCGGTGGGGGGCGCGACGCCGGCGTTGCGGCCGGCAGCGCGAGACCTGGGCGCGCCCGGGGTAGTGGTCATCGCAGCCTCCACCGGTGGTCCGGCCGCGCTCGACGTCGTGCTTCCCGCACTTCCAGCCTGTTTTCCCCTGCCGATTCTGGTGGTACAGCATATGCCTGAACTGTTCACGGCTCTGCTCGCAGAGCGGCTGAATCGCGGCTGCCGGCTCAAGGTGCGCGAAGCGGAGGAAGGCGCCCCCGTGAGTGCGGGCATGATTTCCATCGCTCGCGGCAACTGGCACCTGGAGGTGGTTGCCGTCAACCCGCACCGGTCCAGCTGGGAGCGATCCCGCTGGCCAGCCGGATCCGATCCGCGGCCCGTGCTCCATCTGACCCAGGGGCCGCCTGAAAACCACTGCCGCCCGTCGGCGAATCTGTTGTTTCGCAGCGTGGCAGCCGTGTACGCGGGCCGCGTCCTGGGGGTCGTTTTGACCGGCATGGGATCGGACGGACTTGCCGGCTGTCGCATGCTTCGCGACGCCGGTGGCCTGGTTCTGGCCCAGGATGAGGCCACCAGCACAGTCTGGGGCATGCCGGGTGTGGTGGCGGCGGCTGGGCTGGCCAACCGAGTGCTTCCCCTCAGCGCCATCGGTCCGGAGATTGTTCGCCTCGCCGGCGGAAGCCGCGCCGCCGGTCCCACAGTGCAGGGAACGGTGGCCTAGCCATGTCCACGGCGTCAACGGCCGACTACGGTTACCTGCGCGGGGTGGTCGTCTCCCATTCGCAGAATGTGCTCGATCCCACCCTCGACTACCGGTTTGATATTCGTCTTGCCCGCCTGGTGCGCAAACATGGCATGGGCGATCTCCAGGGGCTGGTGCGATACCTCCGGCTGCGCAAAGATGCAGAGCTCGAAGCCGCCATTGCCGAGGCCATGACCATCAACGAGACGAGCTTCTTCCGCGATCATCGGCCGTTCGAATTACTGCGTACAGACCTGCTGCCAAGACTTATCGAAAGCCGCCGTGCGGTGCGAACGCTGCGCTTCTGGAGCGCGGCCTGCTCGACCGGGCAGGAAGCGTTAAGCCTGGCGATGGTGCTCAGAGAGCACTTTCCGCAGATCGGCCGGTGGAACATCCGCATTGAATGCACCGACCTCTGCTCGGAAGCCGTGGAGCGCGCCCGGGCCGGACGCTATCACCGGATCGAGATGAACCGCGGGCTGCCCGCCCGCTATCTGGCGCGTTATTTCGATCACTTGGGCGAAGAGTGGTCTGCACGGTCCGTGATCCACGACGTGTGCCGGTTTCGGCGGGCCAACCTGTGCGCCCGTCCCCTGCCTTTTTCCGGCCGCTTCGATCTGATTTTTCTGCGTAACGTTATGCTTTACTTCACCCCGGAAACCCGCCAACATCTGCTGGCCGCCATGCATCGACTCCTCGCACCCGATGGGTTTCTGTTTCTCGGCTCGAGCGAACAACCCGCGGATGCACCGCTGTGGATCCCGGTGCTGGGAGGGGGAACATGTCATTACCGCCCCATGCCACAGGAAGGACCAGGAACAAAAACGGCCAGCGGCACAGCTGGGGGAGAAAAGTCCTAGCCTCGCGCCGGCGTTGCCCACCCGCGGTGGATGAAAAAGAATGCTGTGGGTTCGTGGTCTCCCACCCTTTCGCCAGGAAAAAAGCGAAAGGATGGGGCACGGAGATTTTGTTTCTGGTCAGCGTTTGCGAAACAGCCTTCCGTCGGCGCACGCGTGGACTCGAGGATAACTTGTTCTTCGTCAACGAGACCACCGCCCGATTCCAAGGAAACTGTGAACCTGGCAACGTGTAACACTTGCCCCTCCGGCCCGGTGAGATACGGCCTTCGGCTGCGCCGAAATTGCCCCATTTCTCCGGACTGGAGGGAACACCCGCTCTGCCCGATCAAAGCCATTTCCAGAGAAGACTTGCCGGGCGATTGATGATTTGCGATGATGGTTCACCGGTCCGGGTGATTCCCCTCACGTCACCCGAATATCGAGGATGTGGGCGCTGGACCAAGACCCGCAAACTTGAGGCAGTACGGCTTCCCGCGTAGCGTCCCGCGGCAGCTGTGGACCGTCGGCAGCATTTGTTTCACGCTAGTGAAAAAGGAATATGGCTGTTCCGCGCCCAGACCGCACTGCGGCTTGCGCCCCCTTTCGAGGCCCGAGTGGCATTCGGCCATGCGCGCCGGGCTACGCTATCGCCGACAGGCAGGGGTATGCTCAATGAAGTTTCCTCTTCGCTACCAATCCGTTCCCATCGTTGCTTTTCTTCTCGTGGTGACCTGCTACACGGCTAACAGCCCCGCTGTGGGGCAGACCAACTCTAGCCATTCCAGCAATGCGCAAGCTTCCGAAGGTCGATCGCAAGCGCCCACGCCGGGAACCCTGGTCATTCCAGGCCCGCTGCGATCCTTCCTGCGCATGGCCGGAATCAGCCAGGAGGTCACTCTTGAGGAAGTGCTGCCCATGCTGGCGCGCAATGCTTCTCTCTACGGCTACCAGGGCGGCCGTGAAACCGAGTTCCTTGTGCTGGTGGATCGATATCTGCACCAGGCAAGGGAGCTCCAGGCTCTCGCCGACCCGAATGGCACAATCCGCGTTGCGGGCTGCGAAGAGGCGGCGCGGCTGATTGAGATTTTGGGTTACAAGTATCAGCGGGCGTGCGGACAGAAAGATGTCGCGTTTGTGACCGCCAACGCCGAACGCGCATTTCTGACCATCGACTCTGGTTTCCCCTTGACCACCCTTGAACAGTCCCTGGATAAGAATGAGCCTTTCACCTATTCGTTTCCGGCGACCCAGGTACCCATGATTTTCGAAGAAAAGGACTGGGTGGACGTCAGCACGTGGAACAGGAAGGCCGGTGAAAGCCTGGTGGACCAGCTCTTGCACGATCAGAATCTCGATCGGCTTTACGTGGCCTTATCCAAGAGCGATCAGGAAACCCGGCTCGCCTTGTTACAGTCGCCGGGACTGAAACGGTTGGCAACGGCAGCGTCAGTCTTTGATTTGTACGGGCGTGAGATCTGCATCCGTTCCGGAAAGGTGCTCGTTCCGGCCAATGCCGATAAAGCCTGGGAGGAACTGGTTGGGGCCAGTCCAAACTCCGCCGGCGACTTTGTGATCCGTCTGCTGACCAAGGATAACGGCTGGTTGGCGGCCTATTTCGACGTCCTGTCGCGTTTGAACCAGGCCCAGCAGGCCCACTTCGCGGATGGATCGCGCACGCGACGCCTCTACAATGCGTATCGATCGACCGCGTCACCCGCCAACGCGGCGCACGGGGTTTTTCCAAGAAACGCTGAACTCCTGCTGCTGTTCACTTCGTTGAAATGGGAAGAAAACGGCGAGCTTGCGATTCCCGGAGGCATCGCAGTCTGGCAGGATATCCTTTCGAAAAAGAACAAATCAACCAGTATCCGAGAGACGGCAAAGCGGGGTCATTGTTGCGACAACCCGGAAAGATTGCTCGACACCCTCGTTGCCGCCGCAAATCAGGATCGTGACAGCGGCCCCACGCAGATCTTTCTCATGTTGAGTGCGATCAACGCGGGCAGGCCCAGGGAACGGAGCATGTCCGATCCAACCGAGTTGCTGGTCGCTGAGCGGCTTCCCCAATTCAATCGCTGGTTTCCGATCTTTGCCGAATTTTCGGCTCTGGACGATACGTCGATCACCCATTTCGTCAGTGCCGCAGACCGGATTGACGGGATATCAAATCCGGCTTTGCGTGCCAATGCGCTGGGAGCATTTCAGGCCGAAGTTGGTCTCTGGGAGATTTTTGCCCGCCAGGGCCAGATCCGGACCGAGAACCTGAATTCGTCCTGGCAGGCTGCTGTACAGCCCTATACCGGGATTACTTCTTCGGTGCAATTATTCGAGGCTGCCCGAACCGCGTTGAAGTCCATTCTGCAGGCGGCCGGCGGGAACGGGGATCTAACCCAGGACCAGATCGTGGATCTGCTCGCGGGCCCGTCCCAGGAAAACTCCGACAGCCAACGCGTGCACCAGGAACTGGCCGCCAGAATTCGTGCCGTCATGGATGACCAGCGCCTGGTTTCTCTGGATTCGCTGTTCGGACTCTATGATGGTCTGACCGAAATGGCCCACGGGAAGCCGGTCGGCAACAGCCTTCTTCCGCTGGCCGGAAATCTCCGTGAATTCGAGATGCCTCGGCCCATCTTCACCGGAAATGAAAAGAGCTCGTGGTCTCCCATTGTCTACAGCAGCCGGCACGCGGAATTGCAGGTGCGAACCGATCTGACCAAGATCCTTCGATCCCCTGGATCGGCGGCGCAGCTGGAAGCCGCCCGCGGCCAGCTTACCCCATTTCTCCGGGACACTCTTGTGGGATTGAACTATGCCTACTACGAGCCGCCCGGCGCCGAGGTCCTGCATAACAATCCGCTCTTCATTCGCTCGCATGATTTTTCCTCAATTTCAGTTCAGGGCATTGAACACATCTGGGGCGTTCCCGAACTGATAGGAGTGGGGGCGACCGCCGGAGGAGGAGCCTATCTGATGGGTTCGCTGGCCGATCTGCCCTATGCGCTGGCTTCGACAGAAGAGGACTTCATAGCTCCCAAAAATGTCCAGGCTCTGATCTGGAAAGAGGTTGTGCCCGATCTGCTCGTGGGTGCTGTGCTGCCTCGCTGGTGGTGGGTGAGCCGGAACGAGTTGCATGCTGCGGCTCTCTATCAGCGGGCGGGGGAAGAGCTTCTGATTGCTTCCGCCACCAACGCGGAACTGAAAGCGAAGGTGATCAGCATCCTTGACGATCGCATGACCCCGGATCGACTGGAACGGACCGAACAGGCCCTGCTGAATCCGAATGCCACCAAGGCGCTGGTCAGGCAGACATTACCTGCGGAGAACTTTTATCTTGCGGTTGAGTTCAAGAAAAAATATCCAGACCAGATTTCGCAGTGGGGACCGGCGGGCCGCGAGTTGGAAGACCTATCCAAAAAGGATCCCTCCGACATCAGCCCGGCGAGATTGTCAGCCGACTTCGGGGTGCCGCATCCCGCCCTTGTGCTCACCAACACCTGCGCGCTTCTTAACATGAAGCCGGTATCGGCTTATGGGGGAAACGCCAGCAGGCTCCTGGCCGAGTCTTGGGAATCGAACAACCTGTATTGGGCCCGACTAGCAGACGAGATGGGCTATTCTCCGGTGATGCTCAACATTCTGGTCCCCACACTGACTCGCCGCATGATAGCCAATATCTTCGCCAGCAACATCGACGACTGGCCCGCCCTGTTGCGCGCCCTTGAAGAAACCGGCGACGAATTTCGCGACGGCAAGATCGCAATCCAGGCCCCAAGTACTATCGCACGGCAATAAACATCCAAGGAGACCGCAGTGCGTATCGGATCGGTTACGGCAAAAAAGCTCATCACCTGGTTCGGAGCATATTCGTTTCTGGTTTTTGTGCAGGGCGGTTCGACTTCAACCGCCGCGCAGGATGACCCGATGCACCTCCGCGTGAATGTGGTCCTGGTGCAACTCAACGTGGCGGTGACCGATGCCAAGGGAAACTATGTAACCGGCCTTCGCCCCGAGGACTTTTCCGTGACCGAAGACAACATTCCGCAGAAGGTCTCGACATTCGAGGAGAGCAGCGAGTCCCGCCACGGCTCCATGGAAGCCACGGGCCCGGACCGCCCGTCGAAAGACCCCGGCAAGAGTCCTGCGGCCGGTTCAGCAGAGGATGCAAAAGATCCAGCCGATGTTACGATTTCGCACCTATCCGAGGACAACGTATTCATTCTCTTTGATACCAGCAATTACATGTACCGGAGTTTCGTATTTGCTCAGGATGCCATCGCGGACTTCATCCGTTCCATGGATGAGGCCAGCAGGGTAGCCTTCTATTCCTATAGCCGGGATCTTTTGCGGGAGACGGCCCTGACCTCGGATCATTTCCGTATTGTGAATGGCGTTCGCAGCACCGTTGCTGGAGATGATGCCGCACTCTACAACAGCCTTTTATTGACCGTAAAGGATGCGGCGCCGCTCCGGGGACGGAAGGCGATCGTGGTGTTTTCCAACGGCCCTGACAACGCCAGTTCCGTTCCTCCGGAGGATGTCGCGGAGTTAGCCCAATCCACCGGAACTATCATCTACATCATCAGCACACGGCAGGCTCAGGACGACCCCGTTTCCGCAGCGGCGTTTGAACGCATGAGCAGAGTGTCCGGTGGCAAAGCCTATTTCGCAAAGAACTGGCGCGAAGAAAATCAGGCCTTCGCCTCGATTCGGGACGACCTGGTTCACCTCTATACCCTGAGCTATTACCCGCAGGCCAATCCGAATCGCGGTTGGCGCTCGATCAAGGTGAAGTTAGTCGGCAAGAATCTGCAGAAATATCATCTTCGCACGCGGGACGGATACCGGCTTCTGCCTACGACCGCAAGGCCGTCGGATGAATTTTCCGGCTTGAAAACAGACGGCGATTCGAAATGATGGCACGTTAAGGTCCAAGAGGGCGGCCTTACGACGGGCAACGAAAAGGCCGCCCGAGAGAACGCGCGGGAGCACGGCCTGCTATGAACTTGCCCAGGCTACTTCGCCCTTCTCGTCGTAGAACACCTCTTGGATGTTGGGTCCGTCCAGCGTGAGCATCGCGAAGCCATTCAAAACCCGCTCCGGAATATCCGGATCGTTAGCGAGACGATTCTCATGCCACACCACATTCGGGCTGTTCGCCAGAACCGAAGCCCGGCCGCATGGAAGGGCCCCGTGACCACAACAGCGGCATGAAACTCGGGCCGGACCGTGGGGCTCGTAGACAACTGCGAGGTGTTGGTGTCCCCAGTACCAGTATGCCGGCCCGCTGTTGCCTGGAAATGCATTCATCACATGGTCGAAGAGAGCGTTCGAATTGATGCCGGGATCATCCAGACCATTGTGATGGGTCAGCACGATCACCTTTTTGCCGTCGAGCTGTGCCTGCACACCTTTTTGCAGTAGAAACGCATTTTGGTCATTGGGGTGATTCGTGTCGAATAACAGTCCATCCGTATAGAGATTTCCTTCAGGCGAGAAGTAAGCCGAATCAAGTCCAACAATGACCCAGTTATCGTTCTCGAGAGCAAAATAGCTGCATCCCCCTTGTTTGTCGAACGGCGCATGGCTGATGGCGTTGAAATATGGCTGCGCCCCGGAATACATCTCGTGATTTGAATTGAGCGCGAAGGATCCGCTGGGCGCCGGCGGCCAGAGATTGACCAGCAGATGCTGCTCCTCGTCCGCAAGGCCCGAATAGTAGACATCCCCGAGATGAATCGTCACATCCGGGTTGAGGTTTGCCATCTGGTTTCGCACGCCGGTGCTGGGAGCCGGATTTGCTTTGGTGCGCCATTCGCCTGTCCCCCAGTCGCCAGCCATGCCGATTTTTACCTGGTTGGGGATTTTGATTGTCTGCGGCGTTTTGGAGAACTGTTGCTTCCCTACGATGAGGCTCAAGAGAAATGCAGCAAAGGACCCAACCCACCCTGGGTCGAATTGTTGCCACTTGCCGGTGCCCCAGATTACGCCGTCCAGTCCGACCGCGATCAACACGCCCGCTTCCAGGCTGCTGATCACGGAGTCGGAATCGTCGGTGAATGCGCTATGAGCAAGCAAAGCGGAATGAGGCGCAGCTGGACCAGCGGGCACGATGCCGGTCCTGGCAACCTGCACAGCCTGCGCATGCGCGCTCAGCATTGCGGCCTGGATTTGTGCTGCCAACTCAGGACGCAATCGAGTTAATTGATCCATCCTGTCCTTGATTTGACTAACGTCAACAGGATTAACGCTGATCTTCATTGCCATGGTTTCCCCCTCGATGCGAACTCGCCATACCACGCGAGACTTAGCCTCTCAACCTGTCAACTCGGGCTGATGACCGCGCTCTAATGCAAAGGAACCTGCGACAGCCTTGCCGTATGAAGTTGCCGGCGACCCGGCCGCCCAATAGAGAGCGACCATACCCCAGGGCTCAGCGAACCGGATCTTGCTCGTCTTTGCGATTCCGGCAAGCTTATTCTGAAGCGCACCGCTCTTTTGCTTGAAAACGTTGTTTTGGGCAAGGGTTGCGGGGTCGGCATTGCCCACAAACTTACGGACATCCTGGACAATCGCCCCCACCTTGCTCATCGCGTCCGCCCATTCGGTTATCACGAAGACATCGCCCCTGAGAACCCCCACTCGAGGATCTTCTGAGCTGAGGCCCACCAGCGGGCCCAATCCTGGACTCGCCCCGACACTCAGCGCCTTGGGCCACAGTGCGTCATCCACGATTTGATAACGCAGCTTGTCAATATCCTGATGTGCCGGGTCAAGTAATGCGCGCATCACCAGGCGGCCGGTTTCCAGAAAGTACGATTCCGGACGCAGATTGCCGGATCCATCGAAGAACATCGAAGTAGAATCGCTGTCGGTAAACGCGGTCCGTAGCACGCAAGTGGAAGGACCTCCAGGAATAAACTGACCCATCAAGGCGATCTTTTCGGGTGCGGCAAGAATCCGAAGGGCACAGAACCAGTTCAGGTAGTCACTCATGATCTGCTGATTGGTATTGTGATTCAGAACGAAATGGACCTGCTCGCAAGTTAGTGTCGGAAGTGTGATCGCTTTTCCGGCCCGATACGTGGTGGTCGCAAGGACCGAGTCATACATCGCTTTGCGCAGGGCTTCGTCTCGATCCATCGGATCGGTGATCGCGCTAATCCGGCTTCCGCTTACTGTCTCCTTAATGGTTACATCACCAGTAACTTCGTCGATGAGAGTCTCGCTACTGAGTATCAGGTCAGACACGGTAACGAGATTCACAATCCCAAGAAGGTTGATCTTGAATGTCGTGTCTCTGCTGCGCACCTTCGAGAACAGGCTTTGTGTCATCTGCAATCCGGGGGCAAGAATCCCTCCTTCCTGCATCGCGTTTTCCATGGCGGTGAGAAGGCTCAAGTCGCCGTCGAGTGCCTTATGAACGGCCAGGCTTGAATCGGGGCTCAGCTTTGCGGGTTGAACATGATACTGAAATGCGGCCTGGTCATCGGTAGATGAGGATAGATCCAAATCGATAGAAGCCTGGAGAGAATGATCGAGCCCTTTCTTGATCGCATCCGCGATGGCATCTCTCTCATCGGATCCCAATGTACTTAGCTTATTCGTATCCCCCGCCGGATCCGTACTTATGGCTTTCATGAGTAACCCGAGGAGATCAGTGCTACCGACAGTTACTGAAACTCCAGCAGAACCGGAGAAGTCGGCTTCCCAGGTGGTCCCGTGTTCCCGCAGGAAACTCAACTCGATCGTATCGGCATCCAGCCTGCGCGCCCGTATCTGATAAGACCCTGAAAGTGTGAAGCTCACGGTGAGACCGGCCAGTACGCCCGCCTGTACGGCAACAGATCCCGCGCCTAGGGGCAGGTCTACAGATGCCAGCGGATTCGGAAAAGCGTTGACCTCAACTCCGCCCGAGATCGTGAGGCTCCCTTGTCCGGAGACGGTTGCAATGTCGTTGATACCAAGTTTGTTGAGATCGGAAATGTCCGCGGGAATGACATAGCTTGACATCGTCTGGCCGAGAGCATCCGCCAATGTAGGTTCGTTAGCTCCAAGCGGGAACGCTTTGAAATACTCGAGACTCACGGTCGCCGTGGCATCGAGTCCAAACGTCAGATCGCCCGCGGAGCCGCTAACCCCCAGGTCGAGCGATCCCACAAAGCCAACCGAAACATATCCGGTCTGGTCCGGCACCTCGGTGCCACCAGTGAACGGGTCAGCGTCATCGAGTGCCGTTCCCGGAGAGGCGTTTACCCGGATCGTCGCCTGTACATTTGGAGTAATATCGATTTCCGGCACACTATTCCCCAGCTGAAAATCATTTGCCACGTCGGCCTTGAACTCAATCGGTTTCGTGGCGGCCTTGCTGAGTTTGCTGTCCTTGCGCGCAATGAAATCCGGGAGCACTGCCAGGTGGAGCAATTCTGCCTTGAGGTAATTGCCGAGAGACGAGGGATTGGAAAGATCGACGGGTGAAATCTGCGTACCAACCTGGTCTGTGATCTTGATCGTTGGAAACACTGAAGCTCCTTTCGCTCTCACTTATTCAGCCGCTTCTTACCTGCAACGAGCGTTGTAACCTCGTGGTTTGATCAATCGAACTAGCGCTTATGGCTCGCCCCATATGGACGCATGCTGACTTTGTCGCGCAAATTGGTTTGGGTTGTAGTACTTTTCGTAGTACTCGAGTTCGAGATGGGAGAACTGGAGCCAGATTCCGGGAACGTGAAAAGCGTCGCAGTGCGCGGGGAAACGCCCATAAGTGTCGAAGATGTAGCTGCAGATCTCTTTTGCATACGCGACAGCCTGGTCCGAATAATGGCTGGCGTTTTGAAGATAGTCCTGGGCCATGGCTTCCGAAAGATACGGCCGTTTGAAAACATTCAGATCGCCGTAGAGCCCGCCGGGACCGTATTTCTCCGCCAGAAGCTGGTCTACAGCATCGTTCATCGATGCCACGTACGGCGGGCAGAGGCCCTGGAGCACTCCATCGATGCCCACAGGATTCGGCTGCGATGCCGGCACCGGAGGCCATCCGGTATCGGGCCACGATTTTCCAGTCAACATGCGAAAGCCGAGACCCAAAAACTGCTTGGACGGATCGCGCTCCAGGATGTAAGGCGGAGCCACCGAGGCATGAACCCATCCCCCCAGACCCACGGCCTGCCCCACGAGCATCAGATTCTGCAACTGAAAGAAGGCTTCGTAGTTGACGCGCATCGTCGACGCCAGTCCCAGGGGCAATACGATATTCGGATTGACAAACTTGTCTTGCGCGCGCGCAAGGCCTCCGATAACTTCATAGGGAATTTTGTTGTTAGAGCCCGCAAGCCCGAGTTCAACCCCGGCCCACTCCACGGCCTCGACTACATCGGCGGGCTTGAAGGTCTTCCAGTCATCGACAAACAAGGGCCGCTGGCCGTCCGGCTCTGTCAATAAATTAAGAATGATGTTGATGTAACCGCGCGTGCAGTCCACCACGGGTAAGAAGATTGTCGTACCGGGCAGATTCGAAATCTGCTTGTTCCAGCCGAGATAGTAGGGAAACTGGCGCGGAAACTCCAGTCGTTGGTCGTAGAGTTTGACTTTGACCGCCTGCGCCGCGGCGAGCCAATCGGCGTCCGCCCAATCCGCCTTATTGGGCGGAAGGCCACCCAATAGCTGGAGTGCCTCCTCGCCTTCCAGTTTCTTAAGTAGAAAGATGCCTTCATCGTTGATCATGAAGAACGTAGTTGCCTGGGAGTTATCCGGGCTGCTGGCCGAACGTCCCAGGGCATTGACGAACGGCGTACCAAGTTCACGCCCTCCCGTGGGAATATCGAGCGGCCCATCGTGCTGAACCGAACCAGTCAGGCCGGTCGATACGATGAGCACTGCCTCCTCAAGTGCCGAGAGGGGCGCAGGAGCATTGGTGCTGGTGTGGCTCAGGCCATTGGCAAGCACCGAAGTGCCGCGCGCGATCCGACGTGTCCGCCGGTCAAACAGCGCGGACATCAGCGGATATTGGAACAATGCGTCTATACCTGAACTGCGCGGAACCGTCGCATCGGATCTATCGTCTGCCATTGAGGCTCCCTTTAGTGAAGCACCGCTGCGGCGGCCGGCGCAGCCGGATTAGTCGCGGGCGGCGCAGGATTGTAACCGTCAAGTTGAGCCAGGATCAGCGGATAGATATCCTGCGCCGCATCCTTGCCGATGAAACAATCCATATGATGATAGTTAGGAACCGCTACGCGGAAATATCCGTCTGCGCCATTCTTCGCCACTAACAGTTCATAACTGCGTTCGGTTCCCTCCGGCAGGAAAAGACGATTTCCCAGTGCCTGGAAGAAGGTGAGAGGAATCTTCAGGCGCTGTATGTTGGGCAGGTAAACATCCTTTCCGTCTTTGTCCACTACTTGACCGGCGCGAACGATCGTCAACAGATGGTTGAATGTGGTGATGTCGGCGATGCCGAACATCTCGTGAATGGCCTCGTGAGTTGCTTCGTTCAACTGGGTATGGCCGTACACCTCACCATAGATCAGCCAGATTCTGCGGCACACTGCATTGTTGCAGGGAGGGCCAAGGGCGCCCGCCAGTTTCAGCAATCCGTCTTCGATCACATCACCCCACTTGGATGGATCGAAGTCCGTGGTGAGAGTGTCGATGCCTATATTTTTGAAAAACTGTCCGATATCGAAGGCGGCTTTGACGTTGTTTTCCGGCGAGGTGGTCGGATAAAAGCCCACTTGCGAGCACACCGCCGACCGGATCCCCTGGAGCTTTCCGGAAAGCATGCTCATCAAAAACGTGAGCGAGCCGATGCAGTGGGCCATGATCTGGATGTCGGCAGCACCGGTAATCGCCCGCACCTGCGCAACCGCCGCCGGATAATCCTTGGTGGCAACGTCGTCCAAGGTGAATTGAGTTCGCGACGAGGGCAAGGCCGGGCTGGCGCGATAGTCGAACAACCACACGTCGTAATTGTTCGCGAAGAGGAATTCCGGCAAATTGGTATCCACCGTGTCGATCGTGTATGCCAGAGTCGAAGTGCCGTAGCCGGGCGAAAGCATCACCGGCCCTTTGGTGCCGCCCTTGTATCGAGTCAGTCGTAACTCTACATTGTCTTCGGTCAGGAAGTGATACACCTCCGGAGCACACATGCGGAGCGGCCGCTTCTTGCGCGGCACGGGTTGCGGATAGAACTCGTTCGCGGGCGCGAGTGCACTGCCGTAGATATCGAACAAGACTCCGGCAAAAAACTGCCCGAAGCGGATTACGCTGCTGAGGCGCTCCTGGTCATCCTTGGCATTGGTAATTTCGACGGTCGTCATCTGACGCAGAAAGTCTGCGGTCTCAATCACCAGGATCCCCTTGCCCAGTACTGCTCCGGAAGGATCCGAAATCGTGATGTAGAGCGTCGACGTGTCGCGCCAGATGTTCAGAATTCCGTCGTTCTTGATAATCTTTGTGCCCTCGAAGACGAAGGTCTTGCCTTCTTCCGAGGTCAGGCTCATTCCGTACTTCATTAGTCGAACATCGACCTGCGTGGGATCGGTGACAAGAAGGTGGAATTGGCCCTCGCTCACCGTCAGCGGCTCGGCCGAAAGCGCAGGAGCGGTGACCGAACCGACCATGCGCGCAGGATGATCCGGATTGGTGAGCAGTTGATCCAGGTCGTCGGCGATCACGGTCAGGATGAATTCAAAGCTCGAGCCGTCTTGCTTGCCCTGGATGCTTCCCTTCGCGAAGTCATCCGTGACCTTCATCGAGAAGAATCCCTTCATCGCTTCGGTGAAGCGCAGTCCGGTGGTCACAGCAGGTGAAGGAGGCGGCTGAACGGGCTTCGAGAGATCGTAGTCAATGGTCCAGCCGTGGTCCTGCGCCATCAGCACGCAACACCGCTCTGCTATCGCCGAGATGGTCAGCAGCGGATTAACGCCGAGCGATCTGGGCATCACGGAGCCATCGCTCACGTAGAGACTGTCGTACACCCCGTTTCCAGCATTCGAAGAGAACACCTGGCCCTTGTGATTGACGACGCCGCCCGACGCGTCTGGCGACATTGAGCAACCGCCCAATGGATGCACCGTGATCAGATTGTGATTGGTGAGATCGCTCCACAGCGGGTTGTGCACAAAAACTCCGCCCAGCGCCTTCGTCGCCTGGTCCAGACGATCGTTGACGCGGGTGAATACGGGTTGGGTCCCGGCGCCCGGCCAATGCAACCTGAGCCGATCGTTTTCGAGGGTCATAAAGCCGTCGCCGTCATCGTGGGTCATTACGAGATAGGTCTGCGTATTTTGGATTGCGCCGTGGTAAGGCCCGCAAACCAGGCTTTCGAATTCGCGTTCGCGTTCCTTAGCGAATGCGTCGGCGCCTGGAGAAAGGTTGGTGCCGGCCCAGGGAGCTATTGCCGCCAGAGCCGCCGGAATCGTTGCGCCGAGAGGCCCAGGAATCGAACCCTCTTCGATCACCATGCCGTCATCAAGTTGAGGCTGAAGCCGGTCATCGATGATCCCAGTGATGCACGGCCCAACGGGATCCCGCCCCTGCGGCGCAAGTGAGCCGTAACCGATTCCGTCGATGACGTTGTCGGTGTCGTAGCCGAACGCGAGCACGTCTCCGTTGCCCGTGAAATGCTTGCCCACCTGGTCGGAGAGGCCGAGCCCATTGGCCTTGGAGCGCAGCAGGATTTCGCTGGAGCCAAGCATTCCGGCCGCCAGCACCACCATATTCGCGGTGATGAATTGCGTCGGCGTATCGAATTTTTCCCGTCCCGAATCGAGCACCTGGTAGTGAATGACCCAAAGCCCATCCCTTCGCTCGAGATAACGCACGCCAACCTGGGTAAAGATTTCGGCGCCGTGGTTGCGCGCGTCGGGCAGGTAGTTCATCAGCACGGTATTCTTTGCACCGTAGTTGCAGCCGGTGATGCAGTCTCCGCACAGAGTGCATGCGTGCTGCTGCACGCCAGCAGAGTTGACCCCATCTTTGAACGTGACGTTGATGGGCGGGCGGTAAAATTTTTCCTGGAGAGAAGCAGCAGACTTCTCGAGCGCCTGAAGTTTCGGGAGCGCGGGAAAGTTGTCAGGATAAGGAGTGGCTCCCAGCATCTGCTGCGCGAGTTGATACCCGGTTTGGAGGCGTGTCGCAACGTCGGCCCGGAACTCGTCGGGCCAGCGCGGATCGTCAAACACGCGCGGCTCGGCGGGCAGCGATACATTCGCGTTCACGAGCGAAGTGCCGCCCAGTCCGCAGCCGCAGAAGACGTCGATGTCATCGTTGACGCGCATGTCGTAAAGGCCGGTCCGGGAGCCCAGAAACCCGTTGGGCGTGTCCACCTGGGCCTCGGCAAGCACCTCGGGCAGTGTGTTGGGATATTCTCCGGGCTGGAATTCCCGGCCGCGTTCGAGGACACACGCCTGCTGGCCGGCCCGCGCAAGACGCGACGCTGTTATGGCGCCGCCATAACCCGATCCGATAATCACCACTGCATAATGAGTTTTGAGGTCTTCTATCAATGAAGAAAGACGAGGCATAAACCCTCCCTTAGATTTGCTGACTGGCCCCCGGCATGACGAGCCGGGCACTATCGCTCGACGACTGGCGCCCGGTCTTTCAATGTCCCGACAAATGAGGAATAAAGCACGGTTGGAGAACGCAGCTTTTCAGGTTGTTTCGCTTGCGTTCCATGCGCCCGTCCGGTCATACGTATTAACCAATCGGTGGGCTTCCGGAAAAGAGATGTAAACTGCGTGGCCCAATAGAAACATAACTCCTGTTTTCGAGGCAAGAGAAAAGCGAGAAACGGAAACTCTCTACTTGTCCGGCTCAAATAACTCCGGCTGTTCTCGATTCTCGGCGCCGTTGAAATTGCTGAGCCCAACCCCAACCAGCCGGTATCGCTGCCCGGGATCGAGATTCACTTTGTCTCGCAGCGACAGTGCGATGCGCGTGAGTTCCTCGCATGAAGCGGGGGGCGAGGGAGGGGTATGACTGCGAGTGAGAATCTTGAAGTGGCTGGTCTTCAGTTTGAGCACCACGGTGCGCGCGGTCCTGGGTTGCTTGCGTGAGGCGCTCCAGGTTTTCTCGGCGAGCATGCGAATCAGAGGTTCTGTTTCCGACAGAGGAACGTCCTCCGGAAACGTATCCTCGGCCGAGACCGATTGCGTGGGCCGGTCCGGAACTACAGGGCTAAGATCGTTGCCTCTTGCCAAATCATAGAGCCGAAGGCCGTACCGTCCAAACGCGCTCTCGAGGGCATTCAATGCGATGCCTTGCAAGTCTCCGACCGTCTTTATGCCCAGTCTTTCAAGCTTTGCCTCGGTGACTTTCCCCACGCCGGGAATGCGCCCGACGGGAAGCGGGGGAAGAAACGAATCCACGTCTTTGGGCTGGATGACGAAGAGTCCATTCGGCTTGCGCCAATCGGAGGCAATTTTGGCCAGGAACTTGTTCGGCGCGACACCGGCCGAAGCGGTGAGATCAAGCTCGGTTCGAATCTGTTCCCGAATCGTCTGCGCAACCCGGGTGGCCGTCGGTAATCCAGTCTTGTTTTCTGTTACGTCGAGATAAGCCTCGTCGAGCGAGAGCGGTTCAATGAGATCGGTGTGGCGTTGAAATATCTCGCGAACGAGTCGCGATACGGCGCGGTAGCGCGGAAAATCGGGAGCGACGAAAATCGCTTCGGGACACAGGCGCTCGGCGCGCACCGTCGGCATCGCCGAGCGGATTCCAAAACGCCTGGCCTCATAGGAAGCCGCACAGACGACCGATCGAGTCCCCCGCCATGCCACGACCACGGGCTGGCCGCGCAACTGCGGATTGTCCCTCTGCTCCACGGACGCGTAGAAAGCATCCATGTCGACATGAACGATCTTGCGGTCTGCCATCCTGCAGCAATTCTAATCGTCGTTCTTTTTGCCGGCCTTCCTGCCGACCCGCAAAGCGTTGCGGGACGCTCTTGTATCATTCTGCAAATGAACCGAAACAAGCCTCTGGGAGACGAGGAACGAAGTGAGCGGGACTTCGACAACGGCTGGACCCGGCGTCAGTTCCTGAGCAGTGCGGCGATGTCCTCGGCGTCTATCGCGCTGGGCGCGTCTATCTTTGGCTCCGAGACCGGGGCTGGAGCGGCGGGTCCTGGGCCGCTTCGCGGCCGGTTCGTGACTCACGTTTCGATCGTCCGTGTGAACCAGATCGAAGTGACTCCGACGCGCAACATCGGCGAAGACGAGGTCGCCGATAACCGGCCGGAACTGATCCGCGCGCGGCGGGATGCGTTTGCAAAAGGCTGCCCCGATGGCAAGATGACCTGGGCCATCAGTTGGCTGGCGCTGAACGACAGCCGCGATCAATACAAGGAAGCGCGGCGCCTGCTTGCGTCCTATCACGATCGATATGGGGACGAAGTCACATTTATCCCCGGCGGCTATTTCGCGCCTATGTACGACACGCGCGAAAACAATCGAAAGACGATTCACGAAGCGCTGAATAAGGTGTCGGCGTTGGTCGGTGGTGGCTATCGTCCGCAATGCCTCGTCGCCGGGTTCATGGATGCGGAGAATCAAGGGCTGCTTGCCGAGGACGAGGGCATTCATGTGTGCCAAGGGCAGATCTGGAGCCAGCACGCAATCGACAACGGAGATGGCGATGGAGGGATCTGCTATCCCTATTACCCCAGCCACGAGCATTATCTGAAGCCCGCGCAGGGAGCGACCGATTTCGTCGACTGCGTTTGCCTTGACGGCTGGACCTGCGATTTCCTGACTGCCCGGCGCGATGGTTTCCAGGGCGGTTTCAACAGCAGGATGGGCGTGGGACCCATCGAGACGGTGGGCAACCTTGGAACGGCGACCGGCCGCAAGGAAATGATGGACACCACCGCGATGCATTTCGATACCGGCTACCGGTTGAATGGTTTCGGCTGGGTCACCGGGATCTGGGAGGTCTCGATCGGCCACCATGAGGACCTGGCCTGGTGGCTGCAAGCGGTACGGGATCGATGGCCGGACACCCGCGTGATGACCGAAGGAGAATTCGGACTGGAGTGGCGGAAGCACAATCCAAACAACGCCGGCCTGAACTACCGATTCGATGCCAAGGGGACGGGTGCGCCCGGCTCTGAGAAGAACCTGGAGATTCAATGGTTCATGAACCGTGAGTTCCGGCTGGCGCTTTTGCGCGACTGGACGAAAGACGCTCCGCCCATGGCCATTGACTTCACGCGCTACGACCTTCCGGCAGCGGAGCCGCAACAGCCACAGCGGGAATGGAGCCTGATGAACGTGTTGAATCAGAAAGGCACGCGGCCCCAGGACAAACCGACGCCGCTACGGCAGCTACCCGCAGAAGATCAGCATCGAATCTATACGCGTTATCCCGAATTGAAGAAGTGGGCATGAGCCCGGATCCCATGAGTCTCGAACATGGTCCGGCGTTGCGCAGCGCCATCTCCAGCGCGACGCGGCACCTGGCTCCCTGGCTGATGATGATGTACGTGGTCTCGTTTCTTGACCGCGCGAATATCGGTTTTGCGAAGCAGGCGCTGCAGACATACGAAGGCGTCAACGAACGGGTCTATGCGCTGGCCGCCGGCCTTTTCTTCCTCAGCTACTCGCTGTGCGGGTTCCCGAGCAATCTGATCCTGCATCGCATCGGCGCCAAAGTATGGATGACGTTTCTGATGGTGACGTGGGGGTTGTTGTCGATGGCCACCATGTTTGTCACGGGCAGCACCTCGTTTTACGTGCTGCGGCTTCTCCTCGGCGTGATGGAAGCCGGATTCTTCCCCGGCGTAATCCTCTATCTGACGTACTGGTTTCCGAACCGGGTTCGCGGGCAGATGATGGGCTTGTTCTATCTCGGCGTTCCGCTGGCGCTCATCGTGGGCGGCCCGCTCTCCGGCCTCCTGCTCGAAATGCCTCGCCGGGGCGGGCTGCAGGGCTGGCAATGGATGTTCCTCGTGGAAGGCTTTATGGCCGTCGCGCTGGGAGCCGTTGCCTACTGGTTTCTCGATAACAAGCCCCGGACAGCCGCGTGGCTTCCGGCTGATGAGAGAGAAGCACTCGCGGACGCACTCGCGACGGAGGAACTCGACCGGCGTTCCATCGGTCCGGCGAAGCTGCTGCCCATGCTGCGCGATCTTCGCGTGTTGCGCTTCCTGCTCATCTACACCCTCATCCAGATGAGTACGTATGGCGCGATCTTTTATCTTCCCGCCGAGATTTCGACTTTGCTGCACAAGCCGGCGGGGCTGGAAGTAGGGCTGGTTTCCGCGATTCCCTGGATCTGCACGCTGGCCGCGGTTTACTACTTTCCGAAGCTGGCTGATCGATGGAGAAACCATCGGCAGGTTGCGGCCTCGATTCTGTTCGTTGCCGGCTGCGCCAGTTTTGTGTTTCCCACGGCGGGACCGAAGCTGGGGCTTGTAGCGTTGTCGATCGCAGTGTCGGGGTTTATCTCGGTGCAGCCGCTCTTCTGGACGTTTCCGACCGCCTACCTGGCCGACGTAGCGGCGGCAGGCGGCATCGCTTTGATCGGCATGGGCAACCTGGGTGGATTTCTGGCACCCAACGTGAAGGTCTGGGCGGATGAATATTTCCGCTCCCCGCGCGCAGGGCTGTACATCCTGGCCGGACTTACGGTGGTCAATGCCGTTTTGATCGCATTGATGCGCGATCGTCCGGTTCCTCAACCCGTGCGGTCTTAACGGTTCTTGGTCAGCGGGGCTCCGGCAATGTTGAGGTGGACGCGATAGATGCTGCTGCTGGCCGTGATGTACAGCGTCTTGCGATCCGGGCCGGCCCAGGTTACGTTGGCCGACTTCTCTGAAATCAGGATCGTTCCCAGCGGCTTGCCTTCCGGCGAAAAGATCCACAGGCCGCCGGGGCCGGTGCTATAGATATTGCCCTGCTCGTCGACCTTCATGCCATCGGGCGCGCCGGGACGGGTGTCGGCCGTTGCATCATACAGAAGTTTCGGCTCAGTCAATGTGCCATCCGGCTGCACGCGATAGCGCATCCATATCTTCTTGGGCTCGGAGTTATTCACATACAGATACTTCTCATCGGGTGAGAACGCGATGCCGTTGGGCCGCGTAAGATCGGTCACCAGTGATTGCAATTCAGCGCGCGCCGGAGCGGTGCCAGGCTTCTGCTCCAGCGCGTGGGGGATACGGTATACGCCGTTGACCTTGAGCTGCTTTTCCGGATCGTCGTCGTGCTGCGTGCGCAATCCGTAAGGCGGATCGGTGAAATAGAGCGAACCATCGGACTTGTAGACGAGATCGTTGGGGCTGTTCAGTTTCTTGCCCTGGTAGGAGTCGGCAAGCATTGTGAATGGCCCTTTGGGGTCGAGCGACTCGAATCTGTACACATCGCGCTGCGCGTGCCCTGCGACCGTGAGGCGGCCGCGGACATCGAGCGTCATCCCGTTCGATCCTGACTCGGGCCCGCCGTAGGATTCGGTGCCCTTGTAGCCGCTGGGCTGGAGAAAGATGCTGACTCCCGCGCCCGGAGTCCACTCGCGGATACTGTTGCTGGGTATCTCGGCAAAGTAGAGGCTATTGCTCACCCAGATGGGACCTTCGACCCACTTGAACCCATCCGCGACGCGCTCGAGCATGGCGCCCTTCGGAATGATCCGATCGATGGAAGGGTCGAGTCGATCGATCTTGACCGGCGCCGAATCCAGAACTCCGGTAGTGTCAGCACTTGATGCGGCACGTTCCGCGGGTCCGTTAATCACGGCTGCGACCGACAAGGCCACGACCACAATTGCCACTGGAAGCAACAGCCGAGAATTTCTTCTTCTCTTCATTCAAATCTCCTCGCTGCAATTCGCGGAAATCGCTGACTTTCATTTGGCGATTTGACTTCTTTCTTCGATCGATTTCAGGGAGTGATAAAGATCGAGCGCTTTCTCCGGCGTCTCGTCTCCATGCACGACTGCCCGCACCGCCTGGATCATGGCCTTCGGCGCCTCGCACTGGAATATATTTCGTCCCATATCCACGCCTGCGGCGCCTTCGTTCACGGCGCGATAGGCCATGTCGAGCGCTTCAGGTTCGGGCAATTTCTTTCCTCCGGCGATGACCAGGGGAACGGGACAGCCCGCAGCCACGCGCGCAAAGCCGGATTCGCAGTAATAGGTCTTCACAAAGTGGGCACCGAGTTCGGCGCACATGCGGGTAGCCAGGCCGAGGTACTTCGCGTCCCGCACCAGTTCCTTGCCCACTCCGGTGACCGCCATGGTGGGAATGCCGTGGCGATTGCCCGCATCCACAATCTCCACCAGGTTGCCGATCGACTCGTGCTCATGCACTCCGCCGATGTAGACCTGGACGGCGAGGGCCGAGGCATTCAGGCGCACGGCATCTTCGATATCCACGGCGATGCGCTCGTTCGACAGCTCCTTCAGAATGCTCTGGCCGCCGGTGGAGCGCAGCACGACCGGCTTCGCCATTTCCGGCGGAATCGAACTCCGCAGCGCGCCCCGCGTGATCATCAACGCGTCCGCAAAAGGAATGAGCGGACAAATCGTGATGTCGATGCGCTCCAGGCCCGTGGTCGGCCCCTGAAAGTAGCCATGGTCCACCGCCAGCATGACGGTGCGACAATCGTCGGGCGAAAAGATCCGGGCCAGCCGGTTCTTCATGCCCCAATCGAGAGAGTTGCTACCCTTCAGTGGAAACGCCGCGCACACCTGCGGCACATCGAGATAGTAGTTTTTTCCGTCCTGCACGTCATGGTTGTCGGCCACAATATGCCTCCTGTTCCTGCGCTCCCGAAACCTCGCGCGGCCCGTACCTCGACGATCATATCCTTTGTGCCTCCGCTCCACCGCGGCTGGCATTCGGATGCGTCCAAAAAAAATCGCCTCCATTTTTGGAGGCGAGGCCGGGCCGGATATTTGCGACGAAGGGTTGACCGCTCGGTGAGAGCGGGCGCGGCGCCGAAATGACCTGCAGACATGGCTTCGCTTCGCCTTCCCAGGGTCGAATCTCTCGGATTTTGAGAACATTGCCCCCTTGGACCAAGGACTGACCAACTAAAAGACGGGGCAATATGTCATAGGCCAACAAAACTGGCGTCGTCTCGCGCATTCGCCGACGACTCAATCCGGAGACCAGCAGGTCTCAGAACCGCTTGGAGTTCCCTCGCGGGCCTGTTACGAAGCTTTTCCGCGCAGGAGTTGCTCGGCCCGGAACCAGTCGTCGGCATCCTGTCCGTGCTGGCGGCCGCGCTCCAGCCAGAGCTTGTGGGCGAGCGCCGCGATCTCGTCGCGCGAGACGGCCTTCTGCTCCCGGGGTGCGTTGATCTCGGTAACGTTGGACGGCACAGCCGCCTTCTTGGCGGCGGGCTTGCGCGGTTTTGCAGTAGTGGTCGCTGTCTTTGCTTTCTCAGCCATCGGTATGTTCTCCTTCATAATTGCGTGCATTAGGTTGGTGAAACCGCTTGAGGGAGACCGAGCGCAATCCTGCCCGCGCCTCTCTTCCCCGGCATGTTCTCTATGGCCTTCACGACGAAGCGATGTTCTGTTCTACGAAGGCATCCCTTTGTTTCTTGTTTGACTCACTCATTGGGAGCGAGCCTGCACGGCGCTTGAACCCGATAACCCGGACTCCAGAAGGATCTGCAGCACCGGCACGTTGTCAGGCCGACGACCTCGGAACGTCCGTCTCGGTTTCCCGTTGACGATGCCCCACAAGCTGCCGCGGCCTGTGCCATTCCTTTACCTTTACAGGATACTAGTTCGTCGACACCCGCCCAAGCTCAAATGAGAGCCCGGAATCTTGGCTATCAACCGACGTCTGAAAAGAAAGGCTTTATAGAACCCGACGGGATAATTCATCCCGGATTATGAACCGCTAAGCCGTCGCGCAGGGCTGCGGACGTATCCTGTGCTGCTTTCGCTGGCGCCTATGCCAGTCCTGCGGTCGGTATGCGATCATGGCGTCCGGGCGCCGCGGCAGGTTCCCGGCGTCATTTCAAGGAGTCAATGGATGGCTTTTGCAGTGGCCCCGCCGAAGGCAGGACAGGACGACAGCACCCCTCTTTTCCCACAACACAATATGACCGCCTTTCTGCTGGTCACGGGACTCTTTTTTCTCTGGGGCATTCCCAATAATCTGAATGACGTTCTGATTCGCCAGTTCATGAAGTCCTTTGAGCTCAGCCGCTTGCAGGCGGGCCTGGTCCAGTCGGCTTTCTATACGGGCTACTTTGTTTTCTCGGTTCCTGCGGCCCTGGTAATGCGGCGTTATGGGTACAAGTCAGGCCTTCTCACCGGGCTTCTGCTATATAGTGTCGGGACGTTCCTCTTCCTGCCGGCGGCCGAAGCACGCAGCTATTCCCTGTTTCTCCTGGCGCTGTTCGTGATTGCCAGCGGTCTGGGCTTTCTCGAAACAGGCTCCAATCCGCTGATCGCCCAGATGGGCGAACCGGAGAGCGCGGTCCGGCGCCTCAACTTCTCCCAGGCCTTCAATCCCCTGGGCGCCATTACCGGGGTGCTGATCGGCACGGTGTTTATCTTCTCCGGAGTGGAACTAAAACCGGCCGATATTGCCCAATTGAAGCTCGCGGGAAGCTACGACGCCTACCTTCAACACGAGACGATGCGCGTGATCGCGCCCTATCTCGTTCTGGGTGTCGTGGTGCTGCTGTGGGCGTTCTTCATCTTTCGGACCCCGTTTCCGGCCATCGCCGTCTCCCGATCGTCCGACTCCGGCGAGATTCACGGCAAATACAGCGATCTACTTCGCTACCCCCACTTTCTGTTCGCTGTGTTTGCCCAGTTCTGCTATGTGGGCGCGCAGGTCGGCACGTGGAGCTACTTCATTCAATACGTTCAGGATTACACTCACCTACCGGAGAAAACCGCGGGCTACTTCCTGACAGGGACCTTGGCCGGATTCGGGGTGGGGCGCTTCGGCTCAAGCTACTGGATGAAGCTCATCCGCCCCAGCACTCTCATGGGGTTGTTTGCCATCGCCAACGTCGCCCTGGTGACGGTCGGCATCCTGTTTCCGGGCTGGTTGGGCCTGTGGGCCATCTTTCTCACCAGCTTCTTCATGTCCATTATGTTCCCGACCATCTTCGCCCTCGGTCTCCGCGATCTGGGCCCGAACACCAAGGCCGGAGCCTCCCTGCTGGTGATGGCGATTATCGGAGGCGCGGTCTTCACGCCCATGATCGGACTGGTCTTCCAGTCGACCCGGAGCATGGCGCTGGCCATGACGGTTCCGCTGGCCTGCTACGTGGTGGTCGCGCTGTTCGCTTTCTGGGGCAGCATGCTTCCGGCGCGCGCCGTCCCCGCCCGCATGTAAGTATCCACCGGCAGAGCCGGTGGCTTTACGGTTTCTAAGGGGCCTTTTCGCAACTGTCTTTCAACAGCAAGAACAACGCAGACGGCTACAGAAATCAGCAAGGCTTCACGCCCAAGCCCGAGAACTCGGATTCCACCTCGTGCCCATCAATGCTGTTCCTTAGGAGAGCCGGGGGATCTCCCTTTTGGATTAGCCTGACCGCTCGTCATCGCCTCACTCAAACCGTTTCGTGCCCAACCCTTGCGGGCCAGCTTCGCTTTTATGCGAATTGGAAGCTAGTGGCTACTTTTGTCCATCCGTCACAGTAGAACGTGATTTTCCTCACATACACTTGTCATCTCAAATCGCCAGTCTTGTCCCTGTTGAATGATCTGGATCACATGAGGCGCCACCCATGCCGGATCACCTCAGGGAGTCTGGCCCGTAATGAACTTTTTTAAAGATATAGGGCATCTTTTTCGTTTTGCAGGGCTCTTCGTCATCGCCTTTCTGCTGTTCTGGGTGATTCGCGGATACGTGGTCCCGAAAACCTTTGGCCAGTACGGCCATTACCGGGGCGCGGCCCTCGCGGAAATCGCCGCGCACCCGGTGAAGTATGCCGGCCACGCAGCGTGCGAGACGTGCCACTCCGACATCGTGGACGTCAAGACCAAGGGGAAACACGCCCATGTGAACTGCGAAGCATGCCACGGTCCCCAGGCGGCGCACGCCGATGACCCGGGTTCGGTAACCCCGGCCAAGCTCGATACGGGAGTCCTGTGCGTCCGCTGCCACGCCGCCAGCGCGGCCCGGCCAAAAGATTTCCCGCAAGTGGAGGCAGAAGAGCACTCCAGCGGAGTGCCGTGTGAAACCTGCCATCAACCTCATAGTCCGGCGATTGACGGGTCGGCAGCAGCCGCACCGGCCAAAGGCGCGCCGGCCAAATCCGCAGGAGGTGCAAAGTGAATCTGAATCGGCGGCACTTCCTGGTTCTGCTGCCCGCGGCTGCGGTGGCATGGAAAGCGGTGCTTGCGGGGACACCCGAGGCCGCCGCCAACTACCAGATGTCGGATCACTGGTGGGGCATGCTGATCGATATCCCCAAGTGCATCGGCTGCGGCAACTGCGTGCGCGCCTGCGCGGCGGAAAATGATGTCCCGGACGGGAACTTTCGGACGTGGGTGGAAAGGTATCACGTAACTGACGAGAACATGACCCACCCTGAGGTCATTTCACCCAACGGCGGCAAAGACGGATTCCCGGTCGCGAAGGAAGATGCGGGCAAGTACTTTTTCGTGCCGAAACTCTGCAATCAATGCGCGGATTCGCCCTGCACGCAGGTCTGCCCGGTGGGCGCGACGTTTGTGACTCCGGACGGCGCGGTGCTTGTAGATCAGACGTACTGCCTGGGATGCGCCTATTGCGTGCAGGCGTGTCCCTATGGCTGCCGGTACATCCATCCGAAGAAGAATGTCGCGGACAAGTGCACCCTCTGTTATCACCGCATTACCAAGGGCCTGACCACGGCTTGCTGCGAAAGCTGTCCCACAGGCGCGCGCCAACTGGTGGATTTGAAGAACCCCAACGATCCTATTCACGCGTTCCTTAAGACCCACAGCGTGCAGGTATTGAAGCCGCAAATGGCGACCGGCGCGAAGGTCTATTACAACGACCTGGATGGATCGGTGCGGTAACGACAGTTATCAGTTTTCAGTTTTCAGTTTTCACCCCCCGAATCATGCCAACGACGAACTGAGAACTGACAACTGACAGCTGATAACTCGGAGCTGATTATGAATGGTGTAGAAGGCTTCATGTATCCGAACGAGATCGGGCTCCAGTGGAGTGTGCTGATCGTCCTGTACCCGTTTATCACCGGACTGGTGGCAGGGGCATTCATCCTGGCGTCGCTGGAACGCGTCTTCCGCGTCGAGGCAGTGACGCCCACCTACAGGCTGGCGTTGCTCACGGCCTTGTCGTTCCTCATCGTTGCCCCGTTACCGCTTCAGTTCCACCTTGGCCACCCGGAGCGCTCCCCCGAGATGTACTTCACGCCGCACAGCACTTCCGCCATGGCCATGTTTGGCTATGTGTACCTGTGGTACCTGATGGCCGTGCTGGTGTTCGAAATCTGGCTCGACTACCGCCGCGATATCGTCACTCTGTCGCAGGAAAGCAAAGGTCTCACGCGCCTGGTATATCGCATCATGACGCTCGGCTCCAGCAACATCAGCCCGCGCGCACTTCATATCGATGAGCGGGTCGGCTGGGTGATTACGCTGATCGGTATTCCATCGGCGTTCATGCTGCATGGCTACGTGGGCTTTATCTTCGGCTCCATCAAAGCCAATCCGTGGTGGTCCTCGCCGCTCATGCCGGTGGTGTTTATCTTCTCGGCCATGGTCTCAGGCATCGCCGCGGTGATGCTCATCTACATGGCGACGACAAAGCTGCGCGGGAAAAAGCTCGACATGCGTTGCGTGGACACCATCGCCATGTATCTCTTCTATACCTTCATCATC
Organism: uncultured Acidobacteriota bacterium; assembly: GCA_963798315.1. Taxonomy (GTDB): domain Bacteria; phylum Acidobacteriota; class Terriglobia; order Terriglobales; family Acidobacteriaceae; genus Telmatobacter. The sequence continues at coordinate 418,428 of CAWCTA010000014.1, forward strand.
GACTTCACCCTGGAGATGCTGGACTTGATTCACCGGGTCTACGAGGCTGATGAATCGTTCCACAGCCTGAACTTTATGGTGCATACCAAGCTTTACTTCTCACATATCGTCGTCCAGATCTGCCTCGGCACACTGGTGCCCTTGATTCTGCTGGCGATCACGCAGGTGCTCAAGCTACCCGAGATAGTCCGTAAGCGCATGTATGCGACCGCCGGCACCCTCACGTTGATCGGCATCTTCGCCATGCGCTGGAACGTGGTCATAGGCGGGCAGTTGTTCTCAAAGAGCCTGCTGGGCTACACAACCTACAAGATGGCGCTGGTCACGAAGGAAGGTTTCCTGGTGGCGGCAGCCCTGACCCTGCTGCCTTTGGGGATTCTGTGGGTGCTTGTAAAACTGCTGCCACCATGGCCTGACGAGAACGTGGCGCAAGGAGCAGCCGGCGACTAGACCAATCTGCGCCGCGCCAGCCAGTCCGTTCAACTCGGGTGGAGCTGATGAACGATCTTCCCGAAACTCTCGAGCAACTCTCCTCACGGATAGACGCGCTGGAAAAGCGTGTGCACGAGTTGGAACATTCTCCGGCAGTCTTCGCGGATTCGACAAGTCAGGCCGCAGCGCCAACACCGCCACCAGCAATCGAAGTTCCTTCCGGCGAGCAAGTCAGCGGGGCTTTCCTGGTGATGGGCAAAGCGATGCTCGGCATTGCCGGCGCCTATGTTCTGCGGGCTCTGGCGGAAGCGGGCGTGATGCCACGCCTGCTCGTCGCTGCGATCGCGATTGGATACGCCATGGCCTGGCTGGTGGCGGCGTCGAGAACGCCGGCCTCGCAGCGACTCGCGGGCATTCTCTACGCCGCAACATCAGCCCTGATCCTTGCTCCCATGCTATGGGAACTGACGATGCGCTTTCATGTGCTGGCGCCCGGAGCGTCCGCCGTCGTACTTGGACTACTGGTCGCTACCGCAACAGCGCTCAGTTGGAAAAGGGAAAACTCGTCGGATTTCTCGGTTGCCTTTGGCGCCGCCGCTCTTACGGCCCTTGCCTTATCGGTTGTCACGCACGTGATGATCGCGTTCCTTGTGTTGTTGCTGCTTATGATCGCGGTGTGCGAGTACCGCTGCATACGCAGCGGGGTGCAATGGATACGGATCGTCGTGGCCGCAATTGCCGATTGTGCCGTGTGGTTTCTCGTCGTGATTTATCGAAGCCCGACAAGTGTGCGGGGCGATTATCCGGCTCTGGGACCTGCGTCGCTCGTGGCTCCGGCGTGTTTTCTGCTTTTGATCACGGCGGCGAGCGTCGTGTACAAGACGGCGGTGCTACGGGGCAAAATCACAGGTTTTGAAACGGTTCAGTCCATGATTGCGTTTCTGTTGTGGATGGGCAGCCTGTTGTTTCTTGTTCCGCAAGGCAGCGGTCGCATCGTTGGCTTGATTTGCCTCTTGTTTGCTGCGGCCTGTTATGCCGCGGCATTCGTGCTATTCCGGGGCGCGCCGGAGCCGCGCAATTTTCACGTATTCGCGCTCTGGAGCGCCGGACTCCTGCTGGCGGGAATCCTGCTGAGCTTCCCGCCGGCCTGGGCGGTGGCCCTTCTCGCGTTGGCAGCCATGGGCAGTGCGATCCTTGCGGGGCGCATGTGCTGCATCACGCTCGAATGTCACGGAATCATCTATCTGACGGCAGCGGCTCTCACCTGCGGATTGCTGGAATATTCCTTTCAGGCCCTGGCGGGAACAATGCCCATAAAGGTGGCATGGAGCATCCTGCTGGTGTCTGGTTGCGCCGTGTTTTGCTATATTGCGGCGCGGGAGCGCGAACACGAAGCCTGGCAGGAGCAGACTCTTCACCTTGTCTCGGCTCTGCTGGCCGTGAGTGCCGCCAGCTCTCTGGCAGCAAACGGCACTGTGCGTCTGCTGGCGCTCCGGATCACTCCAGATGTCTTTCACGTCGCCTTGATACGCACCCTGGTCCTGTGCGGAATCGCTTTGGGGTTGGCGTTTGCAGGATCGCGCTGGCACCGGCCGGAAATGCGGCGCATCGCATATGCGACGCTCGGATTCCTGGCGATCAAGCTACTGTTCGAAGACCTGCGCCACGGACGCATGGAGTTTATCGCCGCATCCATCTTTCTGTTTGCCCTGGCTCTCATCGGGGTTCCGCGGCTAGCCCGAGTCCGACGGATGGTTTGATGGCCGCCGGGCGACCCGCAGGGAAATCCGGATAAGTCTTTACCGGTGTTGACCCCTCCTGTAGACTTCGGATAACGTACGCCGCCCCACTCAAGTCTTCTAAATTATGAGGAAAGATGACCCGCCTTCTTGTCGTCGAGGATCAAGCGAACGACCTGCACATCGCTGCAGAAACTGCCCGTTCTGCCGGAATTACCGAGGTGGAGGCCCGAACCTCTTCACAAGCCGCGATCAGCTACCTCGAGAAGGGGCTTCGCGAGGAGGTGCCGTTGCCAGACGGCATCGTTCTCGATCTGGATCTGGGATACGAGAGCGGCTATGAGCTCCTGCGTTTCTGGCACAGCACTCCGCAACTGAAGAAAATCTGCATGATCGTCTGGACCCTTCTAGGCGAGGAGCAGCGGGAAATCTGCAATCTATTCCGGGTTGACCATTATGTGTCGAAGTGGGAAGGGGTTCCCGCATTCCGTGATACTTTGGTCAAGTTGAGCAGGGGCGAATTTCAGCGTTAGAATGTCTAACCATCATCCCCGCATACTGCAGACCATCTCACGGAGTTCCCCATCCACCCCCGCCGGGCGACTCAATCCTGAGCCGGCTGCCGGCACGAAATTCCCGTGTGAATTTGCCGGGAAGGTTTTCTTCTTCGCCATTGATGGTGGCAACAGCCTTGCCCGGAGCACCGGGTTCGCCGCCGGCCAAACCCCATGGCTCGATGTTGCGGCGATCGGCCAGCAGCGTCACCTGCGCATCGCCGGACAATTCGATTTCGCGCACCAGGCCATCGCCGCCGGGATGGCGACCGCGACCGCCTGAACCATGGCGGACTGCGTAGCGGATCATCCGAAATGGATACGCATACTCGAGCGCCTCGACAGGTGTGTTGAGCGAGTTGGTCATGTGAGCGTGGTGTCCAGTTGCACCCCCGCCCGACGGCGAAGCGCCCAGTCCGCCGGCGATGGTCTCGTAGTACGTATAGGGCAGGCCGGAGCGCGGATCCATGCCTCCGATGGTCAGGTTGTTCATGGTGCCGGAGCTCGCGGCCGGAATGCGGCTGGGCAACGCTGAGGAAAGCGCGCGCAATACAGCGTCGACGATCCGCTGCGAGGTTTCCACGTTTCCGCCCGCCACCGCGGCGGGAGCCACGGCGTTCACAATGCTTCCTTCCGGCGCGATCACCCGCACGGGCCGCATGAGGCCGGCCGTGGCAATCGCTCCCGGTGGAAGCAGACAGCGAAAGACATAAAACACGGAGGCCCAGGTGACCGCGAAGACCGCGTTGAGACTGCTGGGAACCTGCGGATCGGTGCCGGTGAAATCGACCACAGCGCGGCGGCGCGCCGGGTCGTTGTGCACGGTTACGCGAATGGCAACCGGACCCGGCCGCACTCCGTCATCGTCGAGAAAATCTTCCGCGCACCATTCGCCGTTCGGCAGTTCTGCGAGAACCGACTTCATCAGCCCTTCCGAACCGGTTATCATGGCCTCGATTCCTCGAAGGGTGTGCGCATGGCCGAAACGATCGACGAGTTCGCGCACTCGTTCCACACCAATGCGGCATGCACCCAACTGGGCAGTGAGATCTCCTTCACGTTCGCGCGGAGTGCGCACATTGGCGAGCAGGATCTCAAGCACCTGGCGGTCCATCGCACCGCGCTGCATCAGTTTCACGGGAGGGATGCGAATGCCTTCCTGCGCGATTTCGCGGCAAAGGCCCATGGAGCCCGGGAACATACCGCCGACATCGGCGTGGTGAGCCCGGTTCGCAACGTAGAAGGCCGGCTTGACCCCGCGGGAAAGAAACACCGGAGCGACCATGGTGATATCGGGCAAATGAGTTCCGCCGCGAAAGGGATCGTTGAGCAGGGCGACATCTCCAGGAGCCAAATGGAGCGCCGTCAGGACGGCGCGCACCGACATCGGCATCGATCCGAGGTGAACCGGCATGTCATCACCCATGGCAATGAGGTCGCCTGCGCCGGAAAACACGGCAGAAGAGTAATCGCGCCGCTCCTTGATGTTGGGCGAGAACGCGGTGCGGCGAAGGGCTGCGCCCATTTCGACCGCGACCGAATGCAAGGCGTGGCCGAGAACTGCGATATCGGCAGGATCGAGTGCGCGCAGTCTCATCGGCGGCCTCCTCGCTTCAGATGCGTTGGAGACAGGCGGAGATTGCTGAATCCGTCTACCTCGGCCATCCATCCGCTCGGCAGGTAGGTCGTGGCGCTCAGTTCAACGATCACGGCGGGCCCCGCGAAATGATCACCGGGGCGCAGCCGCGCGCGATCGTAGAGAGTTCCTCGCCGCCAGCCTCCATCCTCAAAAATGCGATGCAGATCGATGCGGGCATGACCGCCATCGCCGCGCCTCAGCGTTGCTGCCATCTGCCGGGGCTTGCGGGTGCGCGCCAGTGCCAGGACGCGCAGAGTGACAATCTCCACCGTACGCTCCGCATCAGCATATCCATACGATTGCTTGTGAAGAGCGTGGAACTTCCTGAAGACATCGCGCCCCCAATCAACCCGCAATTCAAAGCCCTGGCCCTGATAGCGGAGATCGGCAGCTCGGCTAAGCAACGGCACCACTCCCTCGCGGCGGAACGTGTCCCGGGCCTCAGACTCCAGTTCGGTAAAGATCCGGGCAATATGAGGAGATCCGGGCAAGGCCATCACCGTTCGCGAGAACTCGCGGCGCAAATCGGCGTCGAGAATTCCAAGGGCCGATAGCGCGCCAGGAACCGCAGGCACGAGGATCTCGGAGATGCCCAATGCCGAAGCCAATGCGCAGGCTTGCAGCGGTCCTGCACCACCGAACGCAAGCAACGTGAACGAACGCGGGTTGTGGCCGCGCTCCACCGAGACCTGCCGCAGCGCAGCTTCCATGCGCGCGTTGGCCACGCGCACAATTCCTTCGGCCAGCGCTTCGTTGGTGGCGAATCCGGTGCCCGCGCAAAGGCTCTCAAGAGCAACGCATGCACGCTGCTGATGAAGCCGCATCGCCCCGCCCAGGAAGTGTTCGGGATGAAGCCGGCCGAGCAACAGGTTGGCATCGGTGACCGTGGCTTTTTCTCCGCGTCCGTAACACGCAGGACCGGGATCGCTGCCGGCCGACTGAGGCCCAACCTGCAATGCGCCGGCGGCATCCATCCAGGCCAGCGAACCGCCGCCTGCGCCGGCAGTGTGGATATCGAGCATGGGAACGCGAACCGGCAACCCGCTCACCTGGCCTTCGATGGTCGTAGCTGGCTCGCGACCGGCATCGAGCAGCGCAACATCGGTGGATGTGCCGCCCATATCGAAGCTCAGCAGGCGTTCAATGCCCGCGCGACGAGCGAGGCTGAGCGCGCCGGTTACGCCACCTGCCGGTCCCGACAAGATGGTGCGCACTGGTTCCCGCGCCGCGGCTTGCGCGGAGAGAATGCCTCCCGACGACTGCATGATGCTGAGTTGCGCTCCGCGGCGACTCAGTGTGCGCTCGAGGCCCCCGATATAGCTCGCCAGTCGCGGCATGAGGTACGCGTTCAGCGTGACCGTTGCGGCTCTCTCATATTCGCGAAATTCGGGCAGGATCTGGTGCGAAAGCGAGATGGGCAGGTTCAGAGTATTCAATGCGGACGCGATGGCACGCTCGTGTTCCGGATTGGCAAAGGAGAACAGCAGAGAAACGCCAATCGACTCGGCGCCTGATGCAGCGATCCGTTGGCGCAGTTCTTTGAGCGCGGTTCGGTTGAGCTTGCGCAGTGTCGACCCGTCGGAACCGATCCGCTCTGCCACCCCGAAACACAGGCCCGGTTCGGCGAGCGGCTGAGGGCGATGCACATTCCAGTCGTAGAGACTTGGCCTCGCCTGGCGCCCGATGGCCAGCGTGTCTTCGAATCCCGCAGTGGTCACAAATGCCACCCGCGCGCCCTTGCGCTCCAGCAGTGCATTGGTCGCTACAGTCGTGCCGTGGCGGATCTCCAACTCCTGCGCTCCTGTTCGTTGAGCTATCTGTGCGATGGCCTGCAGAATCGCGCGACTCGGGTCGTCGGGGGTGGAGCGGGTCTTGAACACTTCGACCCGTCCGCCCGTCCGATACACGCAATCGGTGAACGTGCCGCCGGTATCGATGCCAATCACAAGGCGCTTGCTCATTTCATTGCAAACATATCAGCCGCGGAACCAATCCATGAAGGGGTATGCTTATCTTGCCGACGCCTTCTGACGGCACAATTCCGAGATGGCGTGGAGTTGCGGATTCGCACGCGCGGTCTCCGGTTGATGTCGATTCCACCGCAGTCGGATAGGGAGACTTCAAGAAGCCGTGAAACTCCAGCCCGATCAAGTCGAAAAACCCCTTCGGAAGCTGCGCAAACAATTGAAGGCATTGCCGTCCAATCCACGCCCGGCCGCTGTGCACTCCCTGCGAACGCAGGCGCGCCGGTTGGAAGCGACCGTGGCCGCCGTAGCTCTGGGCCGCAACAAAGCATCGCGCCGTCTCCTCAAGCTCATAGCGCCAGTGCGAAAAGCGGCGGGCAAGGTCCGGGACATGGACGTTCTGATTGGGGACGTGCTGGCGCTGGCCGACTCTCACCGCAGCGAAAGCATGGTTCGCCTGGTTGAACACCTCGCGCGGATGCGGGTGAAACATGCGCGAAGGCTCCACCACATCGTGGGGCAGCAACGACCGGAAGCACGGAAGCAGTTAAAGCAGTCGTCGAAGATGCTTAAAAGAGCGGTCAAGAAGGACTGGGGAGACAGAAGCGGGGAGGCTGCACCCCGAACCCTTATCTCGGAACTCAGCCATTGGCCCGATCTCAATGCAGGCAATCTGCACATGTTCCGGATTCGGATCAAAGAACTGCGTTACATGCTTCAGCTCAGCGACGAAGCGGACCAAACGCTGATCAGGAGCCTGGGCACGGTCAAGGACGCCATTGGCGAATGGCACGACTCTGTTGAACTGCTGGGGATTGCGCAGAAAGTGCTCGACGCCGAGTCCGATGGCGGAAATCTGAAGCAATTGGAAAAAATAGTGAACGAGCGCCTTGAATCTGCCGTGGGGGCCGCGAACCAGCTGCGTGAACGCTATTTCAACCGCGCGGCAGACGCCAGGGGAAACAAAAAAGTCCTCCAAATGGCTGCCGGCTTCTGAGCATCGCCGGCGTCTTTCCTATTTCAGTCGGGTGGAAAATTTCGTCGGGAACAGGCGCGGGTGGACGGCTAAAAAAACCATCCAGTCGAAAGCGCGCTCGGCTGGATAGGGGTGGGTGAGTCTAATCCGGTTGTAATTGAAGCAAGCTACGCAGCCGTGGGAAAATCTGTCGGATCCGGATCGTCATCGGACCGGGGGGCGCGGTCGGGGAGCGCCATTGTAATCACGTGCTGGGGAACGTCATTAGTAAAATTCGTAAAACGCAGGATCTTCCGGCGCGGATAGGCGCCGACGTGACACGAAGCATGACTTGTGCGATGGGCTTCGCGGATTGACCGTATCTCAACGACAGCGGGCCGGGTCGCCTCCATCCAGCTGTCCTCGCGCTCTCTGGCGTTGGAAGTCAATAGAACGAAACCGCTTGGGCTTTTTGCCACAGAGCCGATCTCTTGAACCCGCTGGGTTCTGACCGCGGATACGGGTCGGTAATCGGCGATATCAAAAGTAAATTCACTCATGTCAACGAATCCTCGCGACCAAATTTCTTGTAGAGATTTGAGCGCGAGGGGTTGGGCCAATCCTGGTCCACCCCTCTTCTAAGTTAGGATGCGCATGTCACAAGCGAGTTGTCTTTTGGGTGGAAGGTTCCGGGAGAAATTCAGAGGAGATCGGCAGCTTTGGGCACCGATTCGAGAAACATCCGACCTCTGTGCCCGGTCACAGCCCGCTGCGGTTGCAGGGGCTGTCGACTCCATCGCCGCACCTGACAATCACGGCCGAGTCAGGCGGAACCAAAACAACCGCATCACGAATGGCGATTCCGGAGCGCGACGCGAGGAGAAGCGAGGATCCACCGGCGATTGCAAAGGAATGGTCCTGCGTTCCAAGGTTGCAGTGCAATTGAATCTCGCCGCGATTGAGGGTGAGCCATTGACCGGCCTCATCGAACGTCACCTGGGCGTTGCCCGGCTCGCCGCAATTCAACGGTGGCGTGGATCGCCGAAGCCGTATCAGTTCGCGATACCAGGCCTGCATTCGCGCATGCTTTCCTTCGCCGGCCTCGTCCCACTTCAGTTTGGATCGCAGGTAGGTCGCGGGCTTTTCTGGATCGGGGATGGACTCCGGAGTCCATCCGAATGCTTCAAATTCCTTCCGTCGACCTTCCGAGACGGCTCGAGCCAGCTCCGGATCTTCGTGATCGGCGAAGTACTGAAAAGGCGACGACGCGGCCCACTCCTCGCCCTGGAAGATCATGGGAACGAACGGGCTCAGGAACACGATCGCGGCGGCGATCTTCGCGCGCTCAATCCCCACGCTTTCGTGTAAGCGTTCCCCGACCGCGCGGTTGCCGATCTGATCATGATTCTGGATGTAACCCAGAAACCGGTGTTGCGAAAGATTTCGTGGCGCGCGCCCGTGGACGCGCTTTCGATACCTCGAAAAGATGCCGCCGTAGACAAACGTGTGCTCGATCGCTTTCGCCAACTGGCCCAGTGAGCCGAAATCGGTGTAATACCCTTCCGCCTGTCCGGGATAAAGCAATGCGAAGAGCGCGTGGTGGAAATCGTCGCTCCACTGCGCGTCAATGCCATATCCTCCCGCCTCGCGCGCGGTCACAATGCGCGGGTCATTCGAATCGCTCTCGGCAACCAGTACCTTGCCCCGGCCCACGGTTGCCTGCAGGTGCTTCGTTTCAACGGAGAGCTGTTCCAGGAAATGGATCGCCGATCGATCGACGAAGGCGTGAACGGCATCCAGGCGCAACCCATCTATGTGAAAGTCGCGCAACCACATCAAGGCGTTGTCGCAGAAGAACCGGCGGACCTGGTGAGCCCACTTGCCTTCGAGATTCACAGCGCCGCCCCACGGGGTGTGGTGCGCGTCGATCGTGTACGGACCGAACTTTCCCGTGTAATTGCCTGACGGGCCAAAATGGTTGTAGACAACATCGAGTAGAACCGCAAGTCCTGCCTGGTGGGCCGCATCTACAAATCGCTTGAGGGCCTCAGGGCCGCCATACGGCTCATGGACGGCGAACAGAGCCACGCCATCGTAACCCCAGCCGTGATTCCCCGCGAAGGCCGCTACCGGCATCAATTCGACGTGCGTGATGCCGAGGTCTTTGAGATACGCAAGCTTGTCGATCGCCGCGTCGAGAGTGGCATCCGGCGTAAACGTTCCCACGTGCAGTTCATAGACCACCGCACTGGCGAGCGGAGGCGGTTGAAAGCCGGCATCGGTCCACGCAAAAGCACCTTGATCGTACACCCGTGACAACTTATGCACGCCGTGGGGCTGATGCATCGATCGCGGGTCAGGGTAGACTGCAACCTCATCATTGACGATGAATCCGTAGTCGGTCCCGGCGCCGGCTTCTTCCACGCACAGGCGCCACCAGCCCTCTTCGTCCGGCCCGCGCATGGGCGAAGACACGTCATTCACTTTCACCGCGATCTTCTCGACTCGGGGAGCCCATATTTCGAACTGGTGCATTTCTAGTCCCACTCCTTGGTTAGCAGGGCGACAGGGAACCGATGCAGAAGTGCCTGCACGCGCAACCTTCCGCCCTTCACCACATCACCTGTGAGAACGTTGCGCCAAAGCCCGCCGGGCAGGTCAAGAGAAGTTCCACCCCAGCTATTGCCCAGTTTCATCGGCCAGCGCGGAACGATGGCGGCAAGATGCGTGCCCCGGAGAAAAGCAACCAGGTGTTCGCTCCTGGATGGGGTCGCAGGCAGAGGAGTGTAGGGAGCGTCAGGGCCGAACCATTCCGGGCGACCGCAGCGCAGAGCGAGGGCTGAATGGACGACCCACAATTTGGGCAGACCGCTGTCGGCACGAAGCATGATCTCTTCCGGCGAAAGGCTGGTTTTCAATTCATCGAGCATGGCCTGCCTTGCTTCGTAGTCGACAGGGGTTCGATTATCCGGGTCTACCAACCGCAAGTCCCACAGTTCGCTTCCCTGGTAGGTGTCTGGAATGCCCGGGGTGGTGAATTTGAGCAGAGTCTGGGCCAGGCCGTTGACGCGGCCGGCAGCCAGCAGCCTCGCGACCAATGTTTCGAGATCTTGGACGAATTCGGGCAACTCCAGTATGCGCTCGATGAAATTCCGCAGAGCATCTTCGAATTCCTTGTTCTGCTGCGTCCAGGACGTGTGGAGCTTTGCCTCTCGAACCGCCTTTTCCATATATGCAAGGAGGCGATCTTTGCTTATGGGCCACGCCCCGATGAGCGTCTGGTAAAGAAAATACTCCGTGTTGCGGTCGGGGAACTGCCCGGTCTTGAAACCACCATTCATGCGCGACCAGCGATTTAGTGAAGACTTCCATCTGCCCGGAACCTCGGTCAACGCGGCGAGGCGAGCGCGCACATCTTCACATCGCTTCGTGTCGTGCGTCGAAAGCGTAGTCATGGTCAGCGGATGCGTGGCCTGCATGTGCAAGCAATAGTCATGGAACTCTTCGATCGTGAGGCCATCGCGCCCCGGTGCTCCACCTACTTCGTTGAGCCCGATCATGCGGTTGAAGCAGTAGAATGCCGTGTCTTCAACCCCCTTGGCCATCACCGGAGAGGTGAACTGCTGAAATCGCAGAACGAATTCGCTTTCCCGCGCGCCGCGCTCGCGAAGCATGAGAATGTCGGCGATGAATTCGAACAAGCCGCCATCGATATCCTGCCTCCGATCCCTCGCGCACGCGACCGCCTGTTCAATTTCCGATCGGTCTTCATCCGTGACCTCATTGCGCTCCGCGACAGCATATGTCCGGTAGATCGAAAAGCATGCGGCAACCTCGCGCAGGGCGCGGCGTATTTCGGCGCGCGTATAGTCCCGCCGGTCGCGATTGTTCTCGCATATTTCGACAAACAGACTGGCCAGGCGATTTACATCGCTCCCGAGAGCCTCGTGCTGCACTGCCAGTTTCTTCTCATGTGCCACTGCGATGAATTCGTCTGTCTCGAGCGTGAACTCGCTGTAGATGCGGCTGAACTCGCGGAGGCCGTCACCGTTCACCAACAGGGCATTGCACACATTCATGAAATCGTAGCCCGTAGTTCCATCGATCGGCCAGGTTTGGCGCAGGAACTCTCCCGGTTCCAGAATCTTTTCGCCGATGATCCAGGCCTCGGCCGCTCGGCTTCGCAGGCGCGCGAAATATTGTTGGGGATCGCGCAGGCCGTCGGGGTGATCGATGCGAACTCCATCCAGCACGCCGTTCTGAAGCCATGCGAGTATGCGGCTATGGGTGGCTTCGAATACGTGGGGGCGCTCCATTCGGAGCCCGACCAGGGAATTCACATCGAAAAAGCGCCGGTACCCGAGCTCCTGATCCGCAGTGCGCCAATAGGCCAGCCGGTAATGCTGTTGATTCAGTAAGTCATCCAGTTCATCTATGTCGCTATTGATGCCTTCCACGGTCGCACCAATCAGAGCGCATATCTGCGGCTGCTCGTCGCAGAGGCGCTTCAGAAGCGTGTAGATCACGTTTTTATCGCGATGGCGCTCCTGAATCATCGGATCGGTTGCGTCAGGAGAGGGAAGTCGCGACAGGCTATCGGCTAGAAAACCGAGAGTATCGTTTCCGGCAGTCTCCGCCGTCTTCATCCATATCTTCGCAAGGGATCGCGGAGACAGCGGAAAGAAATGATCCATGTAGCAAACCCGGAAGGTTTCGTTCTTGTACTCGATCCGGATCTGGCCGGCAGCAAGCACCTTCCCATATTGATCGCCCAGCACGGGAATCAGCACCCTGTTTTGCAGCTTGACTTCGGCCGATTGCCAGTCGATGTCAAACCACGTCGCATATCGGCTGGACTGGCCATTCTCAAGCACATCCCACCAGTAAAGGTTCCTGGGCCCGATGGCCATGTGATTGGGTACGATGTCGAGCACCTGGCCCATGTCGAGCTCGGACAGACGGCTGCAAAATACTTTGTGGCCCTCTTCGCCTCCCAGTTCCTCATTCAGTTTCTGGTGATCAACAACGTCGTAGCCATGCATGCTTCCGGCGGCGGCCTGGAGATAGGGAGAGCAATACACATGCGAGACGCCAAGAGCCTTCAGATAGGCCGCGACCCTGGCCGCGTCTTCAAAGGTGAAGGCGGCATTCAACTGCAATCGATAGGTCGAGGATGGAACCCTTCGCATGCTTCACCGGGAGATAAATGTGGGTCTACTCGGGACGCTCGCCTTCCATAAAATGCGTGAGCCGATTGTCCGGGAGCTGACGTTTCAGTCGGATGCGTTCAATGCGAGTGACAAAATCCGCAAATGCAGGACTGCCTAGAGGTGTAGATGCTGCTGCAGGCCGGGCAGATCTTCCCAGGGGTTGCGTGAGAGGCGCTTGCTCCATTGAGAAAGGTCCGATACATGGAAGCGCGGCGGCTGTTCCGATTTCAATTCGTTCCACGCGAGCGGCATGGCCACCGGAAGGCCTGCCCTGGCGCGCGGCGAATAGGGCGCTACGGCGGTTGACCCGCGTTCATTGCGGAGATAGTCGAGGTAGATCCTTCCAGCGCGCGCGGCCTTGGTCATCTTGGTCAAAAACAGTGAGGGCACATCTCTCTCCATCGATCGGACAAAATCATGCGCGAATTGTTTAACCGCAGGCCAGGGATGTTCGGGGTGGATGGGAGCGACGACATGCAGGCCCTTCCCCCCGGTGGACTTTACGAAACTCTGCAGGCCACGATCCTTGAGCCGCTTGCGCACTTCAAGAGCGCTCGATGCGAGAGTTTCCCAGGGAATCACCTCATCCGGGTCGAGATCGAAAACGATGATGTCGGGCTGCTCAAGAGATTGATTGGAAGACCCCCACGGATGCAACTCAAGCACGCTAATCTGCGCAAGCTCGACAATTGCTTCGCTCGTAGAAAGGGTGATGTAAGGCTCCGGCTTACCGGACTTCTTGTCGACGATATCGATGCTGTCCAGATTCCCGCCGAGCATCTGGGTCTTGTGCTTCTGATAGAAGCATTGCTTTCCGCTTCCCTCCGGACAACGCACCAGCGTCAATGGCCGGTTGGCGATGAATGGCAGTACCGCCTCGGAGATAGCGAGGTAATACGCTGCCAGATCTCTCTTGGTCACGCCGCTGTCGGCATCGAGCACTTTGTCCGGATGCGTGAGGCGAATGGGCAGATCACTGGAGCTGTTTTTCTTCGTTGCACGGCTGCCTCTGGCGGTCGAAACGGGATCCGTCGGCGTTGCGTCTGTGTCATCTTGCATGGCCTTGTTCACATCCACCCGCGCCTCCTCCCGCTGAACGTCTTTGGCGGGCTTGTCTTCCCGCAGTCCCTTAAAAGCTGCCTGCCTCACAAGATTGTCGGCGGTCCAGGTAGAAAAGGAAACCTGCGCTACCAACTCCGGCTTCACCCAGACCACACCGCGGCTCACGCCCTGGGGAAGAGATTGAAAGCGTGAAGTGGCACGGCGCAGATCTTCGAGCCGGTCGCGCAAGAGACGATGCGTTTTCTGCGTGAATCCTGTCCCGGTCCGACCCGCGTAGATCAGTTTTCCATCGCGGTAATAACCAAGAATCAGCGCGCCCACTCCTTGAGTGCCGTTGGACGGAAGAGTGAATCCCCCGACCACGAATTCCTGCTCCCGGTAGCACTTCAGCTTGAGCCAACTGCTTCCGCGGCCCGAGGCATACATACCATCGGCGAGCTTGGAGATGATTCCCTCCGCTCCCAGTTTGCAGGCGTTGCGGAAGATTGCCCCGGCGTCACCCACGATATCTTCGCTGAGCCGTATCGCGCCCGAAGCATCCGCGCCGGACAGCACCTTCATCAGCAGTTTCTTCCGTTCCTGGAAGAGAAGGTTACGCGTGTTGTGTCCATCGAGATGGAGGAGGTCGAACACAAAATATGTCAGCTTATGCTTTGCGCCGTCCTGGAAAGCTGCCTGGAGATTTGCGAAACTTGTCGTTCCATCCGGTTCGAGCACTACAACTTCACCATCGAACAGCGCGGAGTCAACCGGAATCTCGCGAATGGCTTCCCGAACAGACTTCATCCGGTGGGTCCAGTCAAGTCCCGTACGGGTCAACAATTGAACCATTGATTTCTCTCCGTCGATGCGGGCTTGAATGCGATAACCATCCAGCTTCAGCTCATGGACCCAGTTTTTCCCGGCAGGCGGCGACGTAGCCTGCGACGCAAGCTGCGGGGAGATAAAGGCGGGGAGAGCCTCTTTGGGAGCGCGCGCCAGGTCGCGCGACCAGTTACGTTTCTCCTTTATAGGAGACGACCCGACCTTGGACGATGGGCGCGCACCATTCCCTGCGGGCGCCGCTACTCGCACCGTCTTCGATTCGGCGCGATTCGATTGCCACACGCGGTCTTCCGCGCGGGCGATTTCGTCGATTGTGCGTCCTGTCGATACGCTGTCCGGAGCCTCTTCGGTGATGGGCTCTGCAGCTGGACTGCGCTCGTATTCATCGTGCTCCTTGATCAGGAGCCAGTTTGGCTTGGTCGCGTTGGCGGCGCGGCCGCACATGCGAACCAGGGCCCAGTTCCCCTTCAGCTTCTGGCCGTGCAGAGCGAACTTCAGCGAGCCCTTCTCCAATCCCTGGTCCACGTCGACGTGCGGCTCCCACGTTCCGCGATCCCACAACATCACTGTGCCGCCGCCGTATTGGCCCTTGGGAATGATGCCTTCGAACCCTGCGTAGTCCGTGGGATGATCTTCGACCTGCACGGCCAGACGCTTGTCTCCGGGCACGTAGCTCGGTCCTTTGGTGACCGCCCAGCTTTTCAGCACTCCATTCCAGCCCAGTCGAAAGTCGTAGTGGAGGCGCGTTGCAGCATGTTTTTGAATGACGAAGGGCAGTCCCTCTTTTCCGCCCTTCTCCGCGTCGCGAGATTCAACCCCGCTGGGCTCGCTGGTAACTGCGAAATCACGCATGGAGCGATAGCGCTCCAACTGCTCGTCGGCCAAATTCGCTGGCGCCTGTGACACTTTCTTTCGTGCTTTTGCCATGGCGTCGACCCAGGCTCCTTTTGATTCAGATTCCCCGCCAATGTTGCGAGTTGCCCTTTCCAAATCCAGGGAGGAAACGGTTCCATCATCCGGCCTGCGGCGAGGGCGCGAAAAACTTGCTACCAGACTACCGGGCCCGATCGACCTGTGCGACCGGATTCAGTGGATGTGAAATCCCGCCAACCCCGACGTACTATACTTGTCGAGCGCCGAGTTAATCTCTACACGATTGGACGGATAAAGATGACCAAGCCAACTCTCCTTGTCATGGCCGCAGGCATGGGCAGCCGTTACGGCGGCTTGAAGCAGATTGATCCTGTAGGCCCGAGTGGCGAGACCCTGATGGACTACTCGATTTTTGACGCCCTGCGCGCGGGTTTTGGAAAAGTTGTGTTCGTGATCCGCAAGGACATCGAACAGCCATTCAAGGACACCATCGGCGCCCGATTCGAGAAGCACGCGCCGGTTGATTACGTGTTCCAGGAACTTGACAAGATTCCGCAAGGCTTCAAAGTGCCGGAGGGACGGACAAAACCGTGGGGCACGACGCAGGCGGTGCTGATGGCGGAAGACGCCATCCATGAGCCTTTTGCGGTGATCAATGCCGACGATTTCTATGGAGCCGAGGGTTACCAGGTGCTGGCGAAGCATCTCCAGTCCGGCACATCGGATTACGCCATGGTGGGGTTTGTTTTGCGCAATACCCTTTCCGACTTCGGTTCGGTGGCCCGCGGGGTGAGCAAGGCGGACAGCAACGGCTATCTCCAGAGTGTCAGTCGAGTTGACCAGCATCGAACGGGATGGAAGCCACGCCAGAAACACCGATCCCCAGGGCAACGTCACAGAGCTTACCGGCGACGAACTGGTCTCGATGAATATGTGGGGATTTACTCCGCAGGTCTTCAGCCAGCTTCGCGAGCGATTCCAGAATTTCCTCGAACGAAGCGGCACGGAATTGAAGTCGGAGAACTATGTTCCCGCCACCGTGAACGAACTGGTAGCATCAGGACAAGCCCGCGTAAAAGTGCTGCGCACCAACGACGCATGGTTTGGCGTGACTTACCGCGAAGACCGCCCGCGGGTGGTCGACAGCATTGCCGCGCTCATACAGAAAGGCAAGTATCCAAGCACACTGTGGCAATGAACCGTAAGCAGATCGTGGCCGACGCCCCACCCCAGCGACCTGAACCTGAGCGACCCGGACCTGCCGGTCCAAACCAGGAAGCAAAAGCCCCGGAAGCACCGGCGTCTTCTCGAGGGTCCCGGCTCGATGGCGACCCCGCAACCGCGGCTCGCGCGTTTGCCATCGACGGGGAATTCGCTGGAGCCGCACCCTACGGCAGCGGCCATATTAACGATTCGTACTGCGCGGTCTTCGAGCAGGGAGGCGCCAGTACGCGCTATCTCCTTCAGCGCATTAATCATCACATCTTCAAGAACCCCGTCGCGCTGATGGAGAATATCGCGCGGGTCACAGCGCATCTCGCCAAGCAGGTAGCGGATGATCCGGACCACAATCGACGCGCGCTGACGCTCATCCCCACGCGGGCTGGCCGAGTGCTGCATGTGGATGCGGGCGGAAACTACTGGCGGGCCTATCAGTTCATCGGCAACGCCACGACCTACGACTCGGTGCAATCTCCGGAGCAGGCATTCCAGGCAGCCAAGGCATTCGGCGAATTCCAGCGGATGCTCGCCGATCTTCCTGCGCCGCGGCTGCACGATACGATTCCGGACTTTCACCACACGCCGAAGCGATTCGCCGCGCTGGAGCAGGCCATCGCCTCCGACGTTGCTGGGCGCGCCATCACGGCCGGGCCGGAGATCGACTTCGCCCTGGCGCGAAAGTCGATTACGGCCAGGCTGGTGGAAGCGGGACTGCCGGAGCGCGTTACCCATAACGACACCAAGATCAACAACGTGCTGCTGGACGATGCGACCGGCGAGGGGACCTGCGTCATCGATCTCGATACGGTCATGCCGGGACTGGCGGCTTATGACTTTGGAGACATGGTGCGCACCGCAACCAGTCCGGCTCCCGAAGACGAGCAAGACCTGAGCCGGGTGAACATGGAATTCCCGTTGTTCGAAGCTCTGGCGCGTGGATACCTGAGCACCGCCGGCGGTTTTCTCACCCCGGCGGAAAAGGAGTCCCTTGCCTTTGCCGGCAAGCTCATCACGTTTGAGATCGGGATTCGCTTTCTCACCGATTATCTGTCCGGTGATACTTATTTCAAGGTGCACCGCGACGGTCATAACCTTGACCGATGCCGCGCGCAATTCAAGCTTGTCCAGTCGATCGAATTCCAGGAAGACCAGATGGCGGAATTGATCCGGTCCGTCGGCTGACGATCTTCCCTCCGGCCAGGACGGCGTGTGTTACGATGCGCGCACATGCGAATTACTGTTGATCCATCATCCATCTCATTCCGCCGCCGATCCATGCGAACTGCGGCATTCGCATTCCTTGCCCTTCAGATTTCGATCGGGATCTTCGCACAGCGCCCCGCGACTGCTGCTTCGACGGAGCCGTTCGACATCGTGATCGTGAACGGGCATGTGATGGATGGAACCGGCTCTCCCTGGTACTCGGCCGACGTTGGCATCCGCGCCGGACACATCGCGGCGATTGGCAATCTGGAAAGTGCAGCGCGCAAACAAACGATCGACGCCCGGAGCAAGGTCGTCGCGCCGGGGTTCATCGACATGCTGGGCCAATCGGAATTGACGATGCTGGTCGAGCCACGTGTGCCGTCGAAGATCTTTCAGGGAATTACCACCGAGGTCACCGGCGAAGGCAACTCCGCCGCACCCCTGAATGAGGCGATGATCACAGCCGACCGCGCCGGCTACGACCACCTGCACATTCAGCCCGACTGGACTACATTCCGCGAATTCTTTACCCGGCTGGAACGCCAGGGAATGGGTATCAATCTTGCCAGCTATGTGGGTGCGACCAGCGTGCGTCGCATGGTGCTGGGCGATGCCGACGTACAGCCCACACCGGAGCAATTGGCCCGGATGCAAGCGCTCGTCGATCACGCTATGGAGGATGGAGCCGTGGGCCTCTCCAGCGCGCTTCAGTATGCTCCGGCGCCCTATGCCAAGACCGACGAATTGATCGCCCTGGCCAGCGAGGCCGCGAAATACGGCGGCATCTACGCCACCCATATGCGCAGCGAGGGCGACGCCGAGCCCGCGGCCATCGACGAAGCGGTGCAGATCGGCCGCGAAGCGCATATCCCGGTCGAGATCTGGCACCTGAAAGCCGCGGGCAAATCGAACTGGGGCCACATGCCGCAGATCGTCGCCCAGATTGACGCCGCGCGCGCGTCGGGTGTCGATATCAGTGCCAACACCTATGCCTATACCGCATGGTTCAACACCTTCTCCGCTTTCATTCCTCCCTGGGCCCACGATGGAGGCGACGAAAAGCTGATCGAACGCCTGAAGGATCGAGAGACGAGGGCCCGCATCCGCAAAGACATGCTCTCCACCGCGGGGACGTGGGACAACGAGTGGCAGGAGATTCCGGGACCCGAAGCCATCCTGATTGCGGTAGTGCAGAATCCCGATTTGATGCCGCTCCAGGGGAAGCGCCTTTCGGAAGTGGCCGCACTGTGGAAGGAAGACGCGATCGATGCGCTGTGCGACCTGCTCATCAAGGACAACGCGTTTACCGAGGTAGCAGTGTTCGGGATGAGCGAGCCGGACGTGGTGCTGGCGCTCAAGCAGCCCTGGGTTTCCATCGACAACGATTCGCAGGGGACTTCGCCCGAGGGACTCCTCAGCCAAGAGCATCCCCATCCCCGCGCTTACGGAACCTTTCCGCGCATCCTGCGCAAGTATGTGCGCGAAGAACATGCGCTGACGCTCGAGGACGCCATCCGCAAGTTCACCGCCCTGCCGGCGCAGCGCATGCGGTTTACCGATCGCGGCGTGCTGAAGCAGGGTATGTGGGCCGATGTGGTCATCTTCGATCCCGCCACGATTCGCGATCTGGCCACCTTCGAGCAACCCAACCAACTTTCGCAGGGCATGGAATACGTACTTGTCAATGGCGTGCCCGTGATTGCCGCAGGCAAGATGACAGGCGCGCTGCCAGGCAAGGTTCTGCGGGGGCCGG
The DNA here is from genome assembly GCA_963798315.1 of uncultured Acidobacteriota bacterium. GTDB lineage: Bacteria > Acidobacteriota > Terriglobia > Terriglobales > Acidobacteriaceae > Telmatobacter. Next base: position 437,861 of record CAWCTA010000014.1, read on the forward strand.
GATATCAGCCGATGCTCGCAGCATCAGGCGCCCAAAGGAACACATCGGTTCGTGACCACCAAGCGTGTGAACCGCCCACGGTTTCCGCAACACGCTGAACAATATTTGAGGAATCACAAAATGAAATCGATTTCCCGCGCATTGTTGACTCTGGCATTGGCCCCGTCCTTGTTGACTCTGGCCCAATCCCAACCAAAGGGCCCCTTCACCGCAAAGGATTGGGCAGCGCTCCGCAACGCAGCAGCGGCGGCAGTTGCCACCGACGGCACGATCCTCTACCAGGTCACGTTCGGCGCCGACCACGGTCCCACGCAAAAGGAATGGTGGACGACCGATCCCGCGGGAAGTCATGCCGCTAAGCTCGATCTGCCCAGCGACTTCACCCCTCTGGGCTTCACCCGTGATGCGCACGGCCTCTACGGTTCCTACTCCGTGAACCAGATCCGCCAGCTTGCCATCTTCCCTTTGGAGAAGACCAAGGCCGCGGCCGTTCCCTCGACGGTTGTCCTGTTGCCTCGCGGCATCGAGGCTGCCCGGCCATCTCCGGACGGCAAGCGCTTCGCCGTCATCGCCGATCCCCGGCCGCCGGATCCTCTCGACAAGACCCGTCATGTGCAGGAAGCGGATGAGTCCAGCATCTATGTCGTCAATTCCGACGGCACTGCTGGTCAGTGGTGGTGCCCAAATCTGAAATTCGTTTCCTCCTCTTCCATTGGTGGAGGATCCGACACGCCGGCCTGGAACGCCGACAGCGATTCACTTGCGGTGCTTTCGCAGCTTCCCCGGATTGGCCATCACGACGTGAGCAGTTCCATCGATGTTTGCAGTCAGGCCGGCGCGCGCCACATCGTCGACATTCCCAACGCCGTGAGCGGTATCGCGTGGGCTGATGAAGGACGCTCGCTCGCCTTTCTCTCCACGAAATCCCAGGTTTTGACGCCGGAACATGTCTGGACCGCCCCAGCCGGCGGCGGTCCGGCGAAGGACGGAACACCCGATCTGAATGGAACCGCTGCCCAACTCACCGGCTCCGCGCAAGGACACGTGTGGGTAGTTGTCAACCGCGGCGTTAAAAATGAGATCGACAGCTTCCAAGATGGAGCGTTAAAGCTCGCATATACATGGCCCGACGGCGTCATCGGGGGCACTCCGATCACGCCGGAATATACCGGGGGAGGCAATCAGGCAGCGCTCACAGTTGGCGACCCCAGCCACACGCGCAATGTTGCCGTGCCCGATGGCGAACCCCTGCGCCGCATCACACACGAGAGCGATCAGCAACTGGCAAATTTGGAACTGGGCCCGGTTCGTGCCGTGCAGTGGAAAAGCAAAGAAGGCATCGCTCTCGAAGGCATTGCGACATTTCCGGCGGGCTACGTCGAGGGCAGGAAGTACCCGTTTCTGGTCTTGCCGCACGGCGGTCCCGAAGCCAACGACTTGCTGGGTTTCGATTCCCTCTCCCGCATCATCGCCGGGCTGGGCTATGTCGTACTTCAGCCCGAATACCGCGGCTCAACCGGCTACGGAGCCGATTTTCTGGCCGCCATCTACCAGCATTTCGGCGACCGAGCCTACGCCGATGTCGATAGCGCGACCGACTTCGCCATCGCCCAGGGTTGGGCCGATCCGGCGCACCTGGCCATCTTCGGCTGGAGCGCGGGCGGGTTCATGACCTCCTGGACCGTGACCCAGACCAGCCGTTACAAGGCTGCGATTGAAGGCGCCGGCATTACCGACTGGGGACCCTTTTTGTGGACCAGCGACGTCCAGCAGATCGACTATGACGCGCGCTGGACCGACGAAAACCCTGAAGCATTTCGGCAATTCTCTGCCGTGGCTTTTGCCGGCAAAGTCACCACGCCCCTGCTGATCCTTCATGGCGAGGCCGATCAACGCGTACCAACTTTTCAGGGAACCGAGTTCTTTCAGCTTCTTGCCGCCCGCGGCAAGACGGTGCGCATGGTTACCTATCCCGGCTCGCCGCACTTCCCTGTTCTCTGGGAACAAAGACTCAACTTGGTTCAGGAAATAGCCGACTGGCTCGGCCGGTATAACAAGTAGCGTCAACCCTGCGGAATACGGCCCTGCATCGTCGCGGGCCCTCGAACGTCTAAAATAGAGGCAGGCGTCCCGACTCGGAGTGCGAAGCCAGGCACGCCCCTTGCACGATGGAGGATTTGCTCAATGCCCCTGATGAAGACATCGAATCCAGCCCTTGGTGAGAACACGTTCCGCGGCGTGTCGGACAGCCAGTACGGCGGATCGATCGACGTCACCACCCGCATGACCCTCAGCGGAACCGTGAACAAAACCGGCATCCTGCTGATCTGCGCATTCGCTACCGCGGCCTGGACCTGGTACCGCTTCCTCGCGTCACGGGATATCTCGGACGTCGCGCCTCTGCTGCTGGTCGGCGCGCTCGGTGGGTTTATCGTCGCCATGGTGACGGTGTTCAAGAAGGAGTGGGCGCCGGTCACTGCGCCCATCTATGCCCTGCTGGAGGGGCTGGTGCTGGGCGGGATCTCAGCGATGACCGAACTTCGCTACCCGGGCATTGCGATCCAGGCTGTCAGCATTACGTTCGGGACGCTGTTCGTCCTTTTGCTGGCCTACAGTTCGCGGATCATTAAAGTAACGGAGAAGTTCCGGCTGGGCGTGATTGCCGCGACAGGCGGCATCATGGTTTTCTACCTCCTGCAAATGGTGCTCGGATTTTTCGGCGTCCGGTTCAGCTCGGTCAACGGCTCGGGCATGGTGGGGATTGGCATCAGCCTGTTCATCTGCGCCATCGCCGCCCTGAACCTGGTCCTCGATTTCGACTTTATCGAGCGGGGCGTAAACTATGGCGCTCCCAAGTACATGGAATGGTACGGGGCCTTTGGGATCATGGTGACGCTGATCTGGCTATACCTTGAGGTCCTGCGCTTGCTGTCAAAAACGCGGAGCCGGAACTAGCCTACGTCTTCTGTTTGCGGGTGTGACGCGTCCGGGTGGTCCGATGTGTGCCGGAGTTCTTCCCGCTCGACGCCAGTCGCGTCGCTGCCCCCGACCGGCCTCCACGGCGATGGACGACGGCGGGGCGAAGCGTCGCTCCCACCCGCCGTTCAGCCATGGTCGGATTCTCGTTGTATCTCGGATCCAGCATGGCGATCACCGAGATCGCGCGCGTCCGATAAAGCCGCGCCCATTGACTCTGTTCGAGCGACTGCTGCACCGACTTCCAGTACGCCGCATCGTCCGCGGAAACGTGGTGCAGAGCCGGGGCTGGTAGAGAGTCAGTGTTGATCAGTCCCAGGAACTGGCTGAACTCTTCCAGGTTCACGCCCATCTGGTAGACAAGCTGGCTGAGGGCCATCTGCTGCGAGCCACTCAACTGATCGAAGTTCCGGCAGTAGGCCCTGGCATTATTAATGGCCTGGATGGCCGCAACCCGCACCAGGAGCACCGCTTCGTCGTCGCTGATTTGCGGAGGCAGGGTCTTGATCTGGCTGCGATATTTCCTCGTGCTCCATGCATCGAGGCGAGCCTGATAGTCGGCCAGAATCTGTTGCAGCCGTTGAGAATCCAACCCGGCAGCCGACCAAAGCTCGGCGGACGAGGGCTCAAGAAATGGATTGGGATTCAGAGGATCGTGCTGCGGGTGCTCACGGGCGGGCAGATCGAGACTGAATCCGGCACCAATCAGGGGCCGGCCCGTTTTAGGGTCTGGATAAGCCGCCAGCACCCAGCCTTCGTGGCGGCGGTCCCGGAGAACCTCGATCAGGTCTTCGATGTCAAACTTGATGTCAGACGGCTGAAAACTCCCCAGCAGCTGAACCGCGGGACTCATCGTCACCGGCACCTGGATCGCCGGCGCATCGGACGAGACCGAAGCCGCGGAAGCAGGCGGGATCAATGCGTCGCCGCCGGCGAAAGAATTCGCGGGAGCCTGGCCAAAAGATGAAGCGGCCAGCGCGAGCCCCAGGATGACAAAGCCAAGGCGCGGTTGCAAAGCTAACATGCGAACGAGCTTTCCACTCAAAAAATCCGGATATTCCCACCATGCACGAAAAAAGGTCCGCCCGCAATCCCCGTAAGGCGGAATGGGAACTTAAAAGTAATTAGCATCCGCTCAGACGCGACGGCGCCCGTCTGTGCGCCAGTCCGATATTCTTACGCTTGGACAGTCTCTCCCACGATCGACCGGTCCCGAGCCGGTGGGCCGCCGCAGCGGTGGTTCTTTGCGGCGTGTGCGCCTTCCTCGAACTCTATTGCACCCAGCCGTTGCTCCCGCTGCTCGCGCGCGTGTTTCATGCCTCGAAAACCGGAGTGAGCCTGACGGTTTCAGCGGCTACGCTCGGGGTCGCCATCTCCGCTCCGATCTTTGGCGCGCTGACGGAGCGGCTGCCCCGCAAGCGGGTCATCGTTGCCTCGCTCATCGGCGTTTCCCTTCCTACATTGCTGGCGGCAACCTCGCACACGCTGGGCGAACTGATCTTCTGGCGATTTCTGGAGGGAATAACCTTGCCCGGCATCTTCGCCGTGGTGGTGACGTACATCGGCGAGGAGTGGCCGCCCGATCGGGTCGCGCTGATCATGAGCTTTTACGTGAGCGGGACGGCGTTGGGCGGCTTTCTGGGCCGCATCACCAGCGGCATCCTGGCCGAGGCTTTCAACTGGCGGGCGAGCTTCCTTACTCTGGGAGCGGTTTCGCTGATCGGCGCTGGGGCAGTCGCCGCCTGGCTGCCTCGGGGCCGCCGGCGCGCGTCGGCTCGTTCGACACATGGCGGGTTGCCGGCCTTTCCCTACCAGGTTCAGGAGCTGTTTCGAAACCGCCGCCTGGTTGCGACGTTTGCGGTGGGATTCAACGTGCTGTTTTCGCTCGTAGGCGTCTTTACGTGGATTACCTTTCACCTCAGCGCTCCGCCTTTTTCTCTCTCTCCGGCGGCGCTGAGTTCACTGTTTTTCGTTTACCTGATCGGGCTGGTGGTGACGCCGGCAGCCGGGTACGTGATTACCCGCATCGGGCTGCGAGCCGGGGTGGGTGGAGCGATCGCCTGCGCCATGGCCGGGGTACTGCTCACGCTGGCTCCGTCGCTGGTGGTGGTGATCGCGGGCCTGACCTTGCTTTCGACCGGCGTGTTCATCGCCCAGACGGCTTCGCAAAGCCACCTCCGGATGGCGGCGCGGCCCGGAGCGCGGGTCACCGCTGCCGGCCTCTACCTCACATGCTATTACCTCGGCGGCACCGCTGCGGCTGTGGTTCCGGGGCTGTTCTGGGCGTTGGGCAAATGGCCGGCGTGCGTGGCCTTCATCGTGGCCATGCAGGCCGTCGCCCTGGCCATTGCGCTGGTTGGGTGGCGCGCGCGGCAACCGACGGGAGAATCAAACCGGCCGGAAGCGGCTCATTCCACAATCCATGAACCTCTTGAGCCATAAACCGAATCTAAGGTGGGAATGCGGTTTTTTGTTCCTTCTTGAGGCATGGGTCGGCAACTGCCTCATGCGTCTGCTAACCTGTGGCGCGTCAGAATTTCCACGATGTGAGCCACGCAAGCGGCGGTTCTCCAGGAGAAGCTGATTGTCAGAGTTGAGTACACCTTTACCGGCGGGTGCGGGAGGGGCGGGTACAGGTACAGTTGCGCGCAGCGCGGCTCCGGCAGTTTCGGCGGTGCAGGCGATGTGGAAGCCGCGCACCAATCCGTGGCTCATCGCCGCAACCGTGGCCCTCGCGGCCTTCATGGAAGTGCTCGACACTTCGATCGCCAACGTGGCCCTGCCGCACATCGCCGGCAGCCTGGGAGCCAGCACCGACCAGGGAACCTGGGTACTGACGAGCTACCTCGTGGCGAACGCCATTGTCCTTCCGCTGGGCGCGTGGGCGTCCAGCGTGATGGGGCGAAAGAATTTTTTCCTCTTTTGTATCGTCATCTTTACGGTCGCCAGCTTTCTTTGCGGCGCGGCGCTTTCGCTTCCCATGCTGCTGCTGTTCCGCATCCTGCAGGGAGCCGGGGGCGGCGGTCTTCAACCCATGGCCCAGGCCATCATGGCCGACTCGTTCGAGCCCCACAAACGCGGCCAGGCTTTTGCTCTCTACGGGCTGGTCGCGGTGCTGGCGCCGTCGATCGGGCCCACCCTGGGCGGCTGGATTACCGACAACTTCTCCTGGCGCTGGATCTTTTTCATCAATATTCCTGTTGGGCTGCTGGCGTTTGTTCTGGTGACCCGGCTCGTCGATGATCCGCCTTGGATCAAGCCCGACCGTTCCCGTCTGGCCAAGATGGATTACCTCGGCCTGAGTTTCCTCACCATCGCCATGGGCGGCTTACAGATCATGCTCGACAAAGGCGAGGAAAACGACTGGTTCTCCTCTGGCTTCATCTGCCTCTTTGCTTTCCTGTTCGTCGGCGGCATGGCAGGCCTGGTGATCTGGGAGTTGCGGGCCAAAAATCCCATCATCAATCTCCGATTATTCCGCTTCAAGAACTTCGCCATCTGTTGTTTCCTCATGGCGCTGGTGGGCGGAGTGCTGAATGCCAACACCGTCCTGCAGCCGCAATTCATGCAGCAGTTGCTCGGCTACAACGCCACGACCGCGGGCCTGGCCCTGACGGCGGGCGGCATCGCGCTGGTCATCGTCATGCCCCTGGCAGGCTTTGCCACCAGCAAGATTTCAGCGCGAACGCTGGCGGTCGGCGGATTCATCATGTTCACCTTCACGTTCCGCTACGCCGCGGCGGTCACCAGCCTGGACATGAGCTTTGCGCAATCTTCGTGGCTGCGCGTGATCCAGATGCTGCCGCTGCCCTTCTGCTTCATCTCCATCACCAACGCGGCCTACGTGGGCATGCCCAAGGAGGAGAGCAACCAGGTAGCGGGCCTGATCAACTTTGCGCGCAATATCGGCGGCAGTATTCTGATCGCCATCACCAATGCGCAGGTGACCGAGCCGCGCCATGTGGCACCAGCAGCACCTGCAATCGGACATGCAGGCAGGGTTGCCCGGATACGAGCAGCATTTACACGCCCTGAAGGGTTTTCTGGGCAACACCTTCGGCGATCCGAATGGCGCTGGAAGGGCCCTGGCTTCGCTCTACAACCAGCTCAATCAGCAGGCCCAGATGCAGGGATACCAGGATGTCTATATCGAGCTGTCCTGGATGTCGGTATGCCTGATCCTGCTCGCTTTCATGCTGAGCAGCAATCGGCCAGGTCAGGGACCGGGCGCTTCGGCCATGCATTAGAGCTTTGGCCGAACCGCCTCGCCCCACAAAGGCCCGGATAGGTGATACTGGGCGCGGGGGCAAGCATCCATGGCAGGCATGATTCCGGACATTTCCCGCGCGGCGCTTCTCAGCATGGATCTGCAGAGCGCTATCGTCGCGCTCTATACCAAGGGACAGGATGATTTCCTGCCCCGGATCGCCGATGTGTTGAATGCGGCCCGCCTGAGCAGGATGAATCTGATTCATGTACAGGTCGGTTTTCGTCCCGGGCTGCCGGAGATCGGCACGCGCAATCCGCTCTTTGCGGCTATCAAGAGTTCGCCGCAGTGGCAGCAGATCTTTCAGGGGACCGCGGGCGCGATCCACCCGGCGGTTGCGCCGCAGGGCGAGGAGATCGTGATTGTCAAGCACCGGGTCAGCGCGTTCGCTGGAACTGACCTGGACATGATCCTGCGCGCCCAGGAAGTCGAAACGCTCATCCTGATGGGAATTGCCACCAGCGGGGTCGTCCTCTCAACCCTGCTGCACGCGACTGACGCCGACTATCGCGTGATCGTGGTCAAGGACTGCTGCAGCGACAACGACGACGAAGTGCACACCTGCCTCACCGGGAAAATATTTCCGAGGCTGGGGACGGTAGTGAGGGCTAAAGAGTTGATCGAGGCGTTGCAGACGAAGTAGGGGAGGGTTGGGGCAAATAAAAGCGCACAAAATCGAAAACGCCAGAAGCCTTACGGCCTCTGGCGCTTTCTGGGTACCTCATAGCTCATCGGATCGGACACCATCCGGCATAACCCGACGATGAATCTTCAATCTCAATCTTCAATTCCGTCTGCCCGCTAAGCCCTCGATCTAACTTCCAATCTTTTTCGGATTCTTCACCCCGGCCAGGCCGCAATGAAATCTCCGACTTCGATTTTCCGCTACATCTGCTGCTAAACCGTAGGCGCGCCTATCAACTTCTTGCGGTGACCGCATCTTCGACCGAGGCCGTTGACGCTATCTCCACTTTCCATCGATCGTTGCACCCGCTGCCAGGCTTTCAGTCCGGCGCCCAATTTCCCCGAAGGTCCCGTTCCCGGTCTAGACCGCGAACAGAGTCTCCGACTTCCATCGAGTGCTTTCACTCCAGCCAAGCCGGCGATGTAACTCCCAGTTTCCTTCAGCTTTCGCGCCTTCGACCGAAGCCGTTGGCTCGTCTGCTGAATTCCGCTGGTTGTTGCCTCTCCTGCTGAACCGCACCTCGCTTCCAACTTCTCTCGGATTTCTATCTTCGGCCTGGCCGAGGATGGATCTCCGACTTTGGTTGAAGGCTGCCGTGCTGCTCAGCCGGCGACGAAACTCAAACTGTTACCGAACTTCGCATCGCCCTGCCACGCCGAGGATGAGTTTTCCGACTTCCCTCGAATCTCGCATCCCGCGACTCGCGCCGCGAGGCCCAATCTCCGACTTCCGTCGAACCTTTCATCTTCCTGCTGGGCAGGAAATGTTCTTTCCGATTCGCTACTTGTTACCAACTGATGTGAATGTAGGATTACGCCGCCTGTGGACGCAAGTGCAAAACTTGACAAAACTGTGGATATTGTGCCTATATTTCCGAATCCCCGAAAATAACTCTTTTTAAACGGGGCGGACGAGTGCGCGCCGTCGGCACGCCGCTATTGCGGATCGAAGAGCCCCACTGAGGTCCTCTGCCCCCAATGATTTTCGGCATTTACAGGCTCGACTTTCCAACCCAAGCGCCGCCAGATGAGGACGCCTGAATGGAACACCCAGCGAATGGGACGAGAACAATTGCGCGATCCTTGTATACTCCGGGTGATTTCGGATTGAGAGGGAGAGGATGATGCGTGTTGACCGGCGTTGGTACAGGATGATTCTTCAGATCGCGGTGATCCCGATGATCGGCTTCGCACAATGCGCTGCGCCGGCGCGGGCCAACGCGGCTGCGCAGCAGGCTGCCGGCAATGAAGCAGGCCAGGCTGAGCCTTGCGCGGCGATCGGCGATACGGATATTCCCGTTAACGCCACGATTCGAGCCAAGGTGACCAACATGATCGACGCGGCGCATCTGAAGCCGGGCAAGAAGATCTGGTTGAATTCAGCGTTTGGAATGGTTTATCCGGGATGCACGCTGGAGCAGGATGCGGCGATCTATGGCACGGTGACCTCAGCGGCTTCGTCCAAAAACCCCAACGCATCGGAACTGTCGCTCGAATTCTCGAGCGCCGATTGCACAGGTCACTCAAAGCAGCCGCTCAAACTGCTGGTGGTCGGGTTGATGGCGCCTCCGGACCAGCTAAAGAACTCGCACGATGCGATGCCTACCGAACTCCAGGGGAGCGCCCGTCAGATCTCCGATACCGCGGCGAATACCAACGGTTATGATCCGAAACAGAATTCCGGCGGCTCATCGCACGGCATCCACCCCGGAGTTGTGCTGGGCTACAAGAGTCTGAAACTGGAACCGCAGGGGGGCCCGCAGTGCAGTGCGAAGCTGACCAGCACAGAGCGCAATATCGAGCTGGCGCCGGGTGCGATCCTCTTGCTGGTGGTCCCCGAAACGAAGTGACCGGCCGAGGGAATGGCCATCGCTGACGCCCCGTTGCTTCGAGTATTGCCGGTAACTATAGGTCCGCCCGGGGAAACTCCTCAATGTGCTGCTCGCCCTTGCGGCCAAAGTAAATAACCCTCTTTCCCGTGAGGAAGGCCCAGTAGCCAACCGTTCCGGCGGCAGTCGAGCGCCGGACGAACTCCGGATAGCGCACCGTATCAGCCTGCGCGCCGCGGATGGCCGCGACCAGGTCGGCGGCACAGAAGTCCGACGCAACCGGGAGCAGTTCGAGAATCATCGACTCCGTATGCGTTCCGCCGTCAGCCAGGTAATAAGTCTTGCGCCCGGAAGCGAAGTCAACGAGGTACGACTCGACGCCGGTCTCGAGGAGCTTGGCGACGACCTCGGGAAAGGTCATTTCCCCCCGCTGGGTCGCGATAGAAACGTCGCGCATGACATGGATGCTCATCAGAATTTTCCTAATCCGGGCGGCCAACTCGGGCCGAAGCCCGCCGGTTCTCCGGCGCCGATCCTGAATTGAGATTATCGGAAAATAGTTTCCTTGGCAACTATTTTCTTCATGGATACGTCTTCGGGGCCGGGTGAGGGCCAGTGGCGATCTCGAGTGCGCCGGCCTGAGCGGCAGCGCAGTACGGGAGGGGATAGGCCATCCCCGGGGCAAAGGCCGGGAATATAGTTGTTGCAACGAATATCGTCCTCGTGAATCCAATAGTTGTAAGGCAAAAAACAGGAGGTCAAATGTCTCTCCGCGCTGTGAAGGACATCATCCAAACTACACCCACCATCGAAGGCGCCGGCGTCAAACTGCAGCGGGCCTTCGGCTTCGGCAAGACCAAGGAATTCGATCCGTTTCTGCTCCTGGACGACTTCCGCAATGAAAATCCAGCGGATTACCTGGCCGGATTCCCGTGGCACCCGCACCGCGGCATCGAGACGATTACGTACGTCCTGGCGGGCGAGGTGGCGCACGGCGACAGCCTGGGCAACAAGGGTCGCATGACGGCCGGGGACGTCCAGTGGATGACAGCCGGCAGCGGCATTCTCCACCAGGAGATGCCCAAGGGCGACACGCACGGCCGCATGCATGGCTTCCAGCTCTGGGCCAACCTACCAGCAGCGCTGAAGATGACCGATCCGCGCTATCAGGACATTCCTTCGAGCGCCATCCCCGAGGTGACCGAGGACGACGGCACCAGGGCGCGCATTATCTGCGGGGAATTCTGGGGCAAAAAGGGCCCCGTCGAGGGCGTTGCCGCTGATCCGCGCTATGTCGATATCTCGGTGCCGCCCAACCAACGGAAACGCATCCAGGTAGAGACCACACGCAATGCCTTCGCCTACATATTCGCCGGGGCAGGAACGTTCCGGGATGCGTCGGACCCGCAGGCCGTCCTCACCGAATCGGCAGTTGATCCCAATGCCGATCCTCGCTACGATGCCAGGAACCATTCATTGATCCTGTTCGATCGCGGCGATGAAATCGTGGTGCAGGCCGGTCCGGAGGGCATCCGCTTCCTGCTGGTCTCCGGCAAGCCGCTGGAAGAACCGGTGGCGTGGTACGGGCCGATCGTCATGAATACCCAGGCAGAACTGCGCCAGGCCATGAGCGACTTGCAGAGCGGGAAATTCATCCGCCACAAATAAACACGTTAGAAGTCGGGGTCAGGGAGTCGCCATGACTCTAATCTGGCCCCGGCTCAGTTCGGGGAGGACGAGACCCGAAATGTCAAAAGCCGCTTGCGTCCTCCCGGCAGCCTGATAGCTGGTGAAGGTTGCGGGAGTTCCGGGGCAAATGTGGCGGGGCTCATTGGAGCGGTATCCGGGATCCTGGTTGGTGAAGCCAATCGAGTCGCTCCAGATAGGCGCGATGGCGAACTCCGCGGGCAGGATATTCAGTGATCCCACCCAGGCCTCGCCGTCGACGTTGCGGCGCTCCTGGCTGGGAGCATGGCAATCATCGTAGGACCAGCTAACCCGGACGAAGGTGAGCGAAGGCTGGCGCAGGGGTGCGCGGCAGACGATTCCGCCGATTTCGTACGGCTTGTAGAAGAAGCCGGTCTGCGGAGTGCAGATGCCGAATCCCGGGACTTGAAAGTCATCGAGCGGCAAGGAGACGGTGGTGGTCTCCCCCTGGAGGGCACGCATAAATGCCATGGTGATGTGCACGCGCAGCGGCATGGGCCTGAGCTTTTCATACAGGGACCGCGGCATGGTAAAGGCGGCCCGCGCGATTCTCTCCCCAGGCAGGAGCTTCTCCGCTAAAAACCTGTCGTAGGTGGGCTGCCAGAACGACGTCCAGTGCGAGCCGTCGGGCGCCTCGAGCGTTACCCGGAGGGCTTCTGAAATCATCATCGATCGGGGTGCAATTCCTGAGACGCGCATCGGGACGTTGATGACGACGTCATGCGGACCGCGCGCGACTGAAACAATGGCTCCGCCGCCGGCTTCGTTGTCGGTGGCCAGCACCACACCGGGAGCCGGCCCCGCAGGATATCTGCGGCGCATAAGCGCCTGGTCCGGGGCCGCGCACGCCAATGAAGCCACAACTCCAAGGGTTACCGCCAGGACGACCCAGGCCAACGTTGGCCTCCGCGCGGCATATTGCAGCACGATGACCATGATGCATCCGCAAATCACAAGGAAGATGGACAGGCTGTCGAGAAAAGGGGTGGCGATCTCAGTGCCGGGAAAAATGGAAGTCAATCCCGCGATGGCGAGGATCGAAACGCCCGCGCCGAGTATTGCCAGCGTCATGCGGGCGAAATTGCGCGTGACGGTTGCCAGCGCAACCAGGGGAAGAATGACAAGGCTTGTAATCAGAAACAAGTCGTAGAGAAGCCCGGGGAGATAGCTGAGCGGGTTGAAGCCCGCTCTCGCCACCACCAAACATTGGGCAAGGGAGAGGGGCGAATACAGAAAAGCGACGATGAAAATCATCTTCGCCGCGAGCAGTCGTTTCCATTCGTAGGGGCGCGTGATCCAGAACTGGCGATGGCCGACGAGCCGCTCTTCATGAATGAGAGGCGAAACGAGAATCCACCAACTGAATGGGACGAGGACGACAAGGAAGCCCGGCAACCAGGTAGCACTAACCGAAAAGTGACCCCACATTCCCGCAGGACTGTAGCTCGTCGCGCCTGGCGACCAGAAATGAGGAGATGTGGCTCCCAAAGCCGCCGTCAACCCGACTGAGATCAGGATTTCAAGCCACAGATGACGCGAGTCCTTGGCGAAGATGTGCAGGATTTGCTTCATGCTTCGATTCTCCTTGGTTCTGTTGCGGGAGCCGCGGCCGGCGGCACATTGCGCGAGGACTTGGCAATGGCCAGAAAGATCGCCCGCAATGGCATGGCGTCGAAGGAAACGTCTCGCGCCGAGGGGAATGCTTGCGCGAGTTCGCGCTCGGTCTCATGCTGCCGATAGCCGCTGTGCACAAAGCGAATGACGCTGTCGGAGGCCTGCGCCTGAAGCCACAAAGCGGGAATACGGCCGGGCAGCGGCGAAGGGCCTTCGAGCGTGACGGTCACGTCGCGAAAGCGATCGGTCAGCTCGGTCAATTCTTCCGAGAAGAGGAGCTTTCCCTGCTCCAGGAACCCCACGTGGCTGGAGAAGCTTTCGATTTCCGCCAGGTCGTGCGACGACAGGAAGATCGTCGTCTCCGGCGCGCGTTCGAGCAGCCCTTCGATCAGTTCGTCGCGGACCAGGGGATCGAGACCGGAAAAAGGCTCGTCGAGCACAATCAGCGGTGGCCGGTAGGCCATAGAACTTGCGAATGAAGCTTTCATGCGCTGTCCGCGCGACAAATGCTTGAGTTTGCGGTCGAGCGGAAGAGCGAACTGGCGCACCAGGTCTTGTTCCAGATTGTGGTCCCACTGCGGGTAAAAGGGACGGTAGTAGTCGAGCAATGCCCCGACGGTCATCCATTCGGGCATTTCCTGGTTTTCCGATACGTAACCGATCTGGGAAAAGGCCTTGCCGGCGAGGTGGAGGCTATCCATCCCCAGGACCTGCACGCGCCCCGAGGTGGGGCGATGAATATTCATCAGGAGCTTGATCAGGGTGGTTTTGCCGGCGCCGTTCGCGCCCACCAGCGCGTAAACGGCTCCCTGCGGGACATCGAGATCGACGCTGTCGACCGCGGTAGTCCGGCCAAATCGGCGCACCAGCTTTTCGGTATGGATGGGGGCGTTCATCGTCCTCCTTTTCCTCCGTCTTTGGCGCCGCCGTCTCCGGCCTCGCGCGAGAGGCGATGCCAGTGGGTCGAGACCGCGTCGAGCATGTCATCGAGGTCGATTCCGAGGCGCTTGGCATCGACGACGATGGTTTCGATCTCGTGGCCGAGCAGCTGGGTGCGCTCGCCGCGGGTCGAATCGGGAAGGCGGGAGACAACCGTGCCGATGCCTGGACGCATTTCGAGCAACCCCTCGTTGACCAGGTGGGCCACCACTTTGGCGGCGGTATTGGGATTGATTTTGAGTTCCTTGCTGAGCGAGCGCACGGAGGGAAAGGTGTCGCCGGGGCGCAGTTGGCCGGAGACCATCGCCTTCTTCGACGCATAGACGATCTGGTCGAAGAGGGAGGCGCCGGCGCGAAACTGGACCTTGAACGGGATCACGTGTGTACTATTACGCATAGTACAGTCAATGTCAAGGAAAGATGGCCGCCCTTGCATCGGGAGCCAGACCCATCTAAGATGCGCAATTGACTCTTGTGACCCACGGAGCACAAATCGCGCCGGCGGCGGGGCCCGTTCGCCCGAGGCTACAGTTGGGAAAGCTCTGTGTCGCCATCCAGGCGGCCTCGACGGCGGAGATGATGGAGCGAGCCGAGGCGGCGCTCAAGGATGCGAAGTTTCTGGAATTCCGGCTCGATTCCCTGGCGAGGCCGGGACCGGCGCTCGGCGCACTGACGGAGTTCCTCGGCGAGCATAAAGACGTAACCGCCATCGCGACCTGCCGGCGCAAGGACCACGGCGGCCATTTCGCCGGCTCCTTAACTGCAGAGTTGGAGGTGCTGCTGAAGGCGGCACAGGCGGGTTGCCGGATTGTCGACCTGGAAGTGGAATCGGCTGAGGAGGCCCGGCCGGCGCAGCTGGAGAAGTTTCGCGAAGGCCTGCGCAGCGCGAGCGCGGCGCTGCTGGTGAGCTTTCACGATTTTGCGCGCACGCGGGGTCTGGAGCAGGCGGCGGCCCGGATCGCGGCCTTCCAGCCCGATTTTTTGAAGGTGGTTTCGACGGCGCGCGCGCTGGCCGACAACCTGGCAGTGCTGCGGCTGATCGAAGACCGGTCGCGGTCGACTCACGTCGTTGGCATTGCCATGGGTGAAGAGGGACTGCTCAGCCGCGTCCTCGGGCCGCGCGCCGGCGCGGCATTCACCTTTGCGTCGCTCGACAACGGCGTGGAGACAGCGCCGGGGCAAGTGACGGCGCGGACTCTGCGCGACTTGTATCGGATTGAACAGCTGGACGCGGCGACGCGCATCTTCGGCGTAGCCGGGAATCCGATTGCGCACTCGCTGTCTCCGCTGATGCAGAACACCGCTTTCCGGCGCGAGCACGTGAACGCGGTGCTGCTGCCGCTCAAGGTACGCACGCTGGCCGATCTTCTGACCCTGGTGCTGGAGTTGCCGGTGAGCGGCGTTGCGGTGACCATGCCCCTAAAACAAGAGGTGCTGCCGCATCTGGCCAACATGGATCCCCTGACCGCCAAGATCGGAGCCTGCAACACGATCCGAACGGGGGCTGATGGGAAGCTTTATGGCTTCAATACGGACGTGGCGGGCGTGGTGCGGCCTCTTGAGAAGCGGCTGCGGCTGAAGGGCGCGCGGGTGGCGGTGCTGGGCGCGGGCGGCGCGGCGCGGGCGGCGGTGTTTGGCCTGGTGGAGCAGGGTGCCGAAGTCCTGATCGTCAACCGCACCCATGAGCACGCGGTCGCGCTGGCCAAGGCAGCGAAGGCCAAGGCGCTGAAGCATGAGCAACTGGCGAAGAGCCGATTTGATGTGCTGATCAATTCCACGCCATGCGGGATGGCGGGCAATAAAGCGGCGATGCCCATTCGAGAAGATGAGTTGAACGCCGGACTGGTGTTCGACCTGGTGTATAACCCGCTCGAAACGCCGCTGCTGAAGCTGGCAGCATCCCGAGGGATTCCGGTCATTGGCGGCCTGGAGATGTTTGTACAACAGGGCGCGCGGCAGTTCGAGATATGGACGGGAAAACCGGCTCCCGAAGCGGAGATGCTACGGGCAGTCGAACTCGCCTTGAAGAAGCGCAGTTAGAATTCGAAAAACGGAGCAGCTGAATGGTGGATACGCCGCTGTACATGCATCAGCTCAAGCGAACCATGCGCGAAGTATGGATGGCGGGCGATTTCGGGATGATTGCCCGGAATACGGCGCGCGCCGCTGAGGCGTTCATCCATCGTCTGAACATTGCACCCGGAGCACGCGTGCTCGACGTTGCCTGCGGGACTGGGAATACGTCGATTCCCCTGGCCCGCGGCGGCGCGCTGGTCACGGGCGTGGACATTGCGACCAATCTGCTGGAACAGGCCCGCGCGCGGGCAGCGTCCGAGGGGCTGGTCATCACGTTTGAAGAAGGTGACGCCGAACAACTGTCGTACCGCGATGCGAGTTTTGACGCCGTGGTCACCATGTTCGGGGCCATGTTTGCTCCGCGCCATGAACTGGTCGTGGCGGAATTTGCCCGCGTGCTCAAGCCCGGCGGTTTGCTGGCCATGGCGAATTGGACGCCAGGCGGATTCGCGGGCCAGATGTTCCAGGTGACTGCGCGCCATACCGGCTCGCCCATGGGCCTCGCGCCTCCGGTGCATTGGGGGCATGCCAAGCTGGTTCGCGACCGGCTAGCCGGCTCATTTGAGTACGTGGAGTTGGAACAGATTCCCCTGGAATTCGATATACCGGCAAGCCCGGCGGGGGCGGTGGCGTTCTTCCGACGGTATTTCGGCCCCACCCAGGCTGCGTTCGACGGGTTGGATGAAGCCGGGCAGGCAAGGCTGGCGGCCGACCTGGAAGCGCTGTGGACCGGCGCAAACACGGCTCCCGACCCGGCCAACCGGACCCTGATTCAGAACGAGTACCTGCAGGTCATGGCGCGGCGGAAGTAAAATCGGTTCCACCGTTATCACGGCAGCCCCAACTTTTCCCTCGCGGAAACGGCGGCAAAGTCTAGCTGTTTTCGGGCACCATGGGCATGCTGCGGGGATGGTTGCCGGTCGCGGCGAAAAGGGCGTTGCCCACCGCGGGGGCGAGGCCCACGAGGCCGGTTTCGCCGGCGCCGGCGGAGGGCAGGTCCTTGCGGTCGATAAGGACGATCTCGATTGTGGGAGTGTCGCTGAATCGGGGTACGCGGTATTGGGCGAAGTGCGGGTTGAGGATGCGGCCGTCGGCGAAGAGGATTTTCTCAAAGAGCGCGCCGCCGATACCCTGGACAATGGCGCCGCTGAGCTGGTTCTTCAGCCCGTCGGGATTGATAACGGCGCCGCATTCCCAGGCCTGCACCACGCGACGGATGCGGACCTTTCTCGTGGCGGGCTCGATTTCAACCTCGGCACAGGTGGCCACGTAGCCGCCCTTGTCGACGCCGCCGGCTATGCCGTAGCCGAGGGCCGGCGTTGATTTCGCCTGGCCCCAATTGAACTTTTCCCCGGCTGCCTGAAAAACCGCGCGCAGCCTTGGGTCGATGAGATTCTTCAGACGAAACTCGAGCGGGTCGATTTTCGCTGCGTGTGCCAGCGCATCCATGTGCGACTCGCGCGCGAAGTGGTTGGCCGTTGAGGCCAGACCGCGATAGGAACCCTGGCGCAGCGGCGATTTCGACGGATGAAACTGGATGAGTTGATTGGGGACGTTGTAAGGGGTGCCGATGGCGGCGGGGCCGGAGTTGTAGTTGTGGTGTTCCCAGGCCACGAGCGTGCCATCTTGCTTGACGCCGGCGCGGATTTCGATGAGGCCGGCGGGACGCAGGTAGGCCCAGGTGAATTCGTCCTGACGCGTCCAGACAACCTTGACCGGCTTACCGGCTACTTTTGCCAGGCGCGCCGCTTCGATGGCCGCTTCGCCGCTGTGCTTGCCTCCATAGCCGCTGCCCATGTCGGGCTGGATGACCCGCACCTGCGCGGGCGAAAGATGGAAGGCCTGCATGAGTTCGTCGCGCACGCCGAAGGGGCGCTGGGTACCGGTCCATACCGTGAGCTTGCCGTCGGTCCATTCAGCCACGGCGGCGCGGGGTTCGAGCGGCGCGTGGGCGATGTATTCGACGGTGTAGCGTTCCTCGAGCTTGATGTCGGCCGAAGCAATGGCATCGGCAACGGAACCTGCGACATGTTGAGGTGCACTGTCGCCGCCGGGTTCAGGATTGTTTTTCAGATATTCGAAGAGACCATCATTGGAAGGCTGCGGCGGGACAGTCCATCGGGCTTCGACGGCCGCCAAGGCGCGCTGCGCTGTGAAAGAGTCCCGCGCAACCACTCCGAAGAAGTCTCCGTCATGTATGACTTTCGCCCCAGGAAATTTCTCCACCCCGGTGGTGTCGATCATCGCGAGAGTGGCATTGAAGCCGTCGGGGCGAAGAGCGGCGCCGAACATCATGCCCGGGCGCACGACGTCGGAGGGATACTTGTGCTTGCCGGTGACGAAGTCGCGCCCTTCGGCTTTCGGGACTGCAGTGCCGGCGATTTTCCATTCCGCTGCGGGCGTGAGGGGTTGGTCAGCGGAGACGGTCTTGACGAGCTTTTCGCCACGCGTCAGTTCTCCATACGAGAGCGATCGCGCAGTGGCCGGGTCGGTGACTTTGCAGTTGTCGCAGGTGAGAGCGGCCCGATCGACATGCCAGCGCGCGGCCGCCATTTCGATGAGTGTCTGGCGCGCGGCCGCGGCCATGGTGCGGAGTTGCGGGCCCATGGTGGGCGTGGTGCGGCTGCCGAAAGTCCCCATGTCCCATGGAACGAGATCGGTGTCGCCCATGACCATGGTGATGGAGTCAAAGGGTACGCGCAGTTCTTCCGCCACCTGCTGCGCAAGCGACGTGCGGATATTCTGGCCGACTTCAACCTTGCCCGTGAATACTTTCACCTTGCCGTCGGCGTCGATGTGCAGCCACGCGCTGAGGTCCTTGGGGAGTTCATGGCCACCCCCGCCGCGACCCGACTCCTGCGACAAAGTGGAGTGCGGCGCAAGACAGATGAGAAGGCCGCCGCCGAGGACTTTGAGAAAGCTGCGGCGGTCGAGTTGCGGAATGGGAGATGGATGTTCCGCACGGACGGAGTCGGGTTGAAGCAGTGTCTGATCGAAACTCATCCTCGACCTCCCCGCGCGGACAGTCGTGCCGCGTGTTGCACCGCGGCCACAATGCGCGGATAAGTGCCGCAGCGGCAGACGTTGCCGTTCATGGCTTCGACGATCTGCTCTTCGGAGGGATTGTGCGTGTCGCGCAGCAGCGATGTGGCGCTCATGATCATGCCCGAGGTGCAATAGCCGCACTGGAACGCTCCCTCGTCGAGGAACGCCTGCTGGAGGGGCGTGAGAAGGCCGTGCTGTTCAAGTCCTTCAATGGTGGTGATCCTTGCACTCGCGGCCGCACTAACCGGCATCATGCAGGAGCGCGTCGCGCGGCCATCGAGCAGGACGGTGCAGGCTCCGCACTGCCCTTCGCCGCACCCGTACTTGGTTCCGGTGAGTTCGAGGCGATTGCGCAAGACCGAGAGAAGCGTCTCCTCTGCAGGAGCGGTCACGTGGAGACGCGTGCCGTTAACGTTGAGAACGTATTCAGGCATGGGACACTCCGCACGAAACAGGCACGATCAACGCGTACAGAAGAGAATAACGCAGTTGTGTTCGGCGGTCTTCGCTGCGCACGCGGAGAGCGATCAAACAACGTAAAGATGAACGGCCTGTAATTGTGTCGAGGGGGAGTCACCGTCTATACTCCGACAAAGATATTTATAGGCCGGTATGGTGCGCAACGGATGGCAATGTACGAAAGTAGATCGACAACTTCCCGCGATGTGTGCAGGAACGTAGCAGGGCCCGCGTTTCGATGCGCACGTGCGGCCTCCTGTTTCGAGCGTATGTCCAGCAGATTCTTCACTCGGGTGTGCCTGGCGGGGATGCTTCTGCTCGCCATGGCGATTGCGCACTCGGCGCAGGCTCAGATTTCTCCCGGGCCCCTCGCGCGTCCTCATCACAGCCTTGACGGACCGGCCAACTGCACCAAGTGCCACACCCAGTCGTTGCGCGAGCGCTCTTTTCGCTGCACCGAATGCCATCGCGAGATTGCCGCGGAACTCGACCAGCATCGTGGCCTCCACAGCACCTACCCGAATGCGGGCAAGCCCGGCGAGGCTTGCGCCAAGTGCCACTCCGATCACAACGGGGAGAACTTCGCCCTGCTGCACTGGGATCCGACTCCAAAAGGATTCGATCACACCAAGACCGGCTACTTGCTGGATGGGAAGCATGTGGGCGTGAATTGCCGCCAGTGCCACCAGGCGAAAAATATTCCGGCCGCTTCGCGGGGCTTCCTGGCACAGCCGCAGAAGGACCTGAGCCAGACCTATCTCGGCTTGTCGACGCAGTGCGCCACATGTCATGAGGATAAGCACCAGGGCCGGCTCGGCCCCAACTGCGCGCAGTGCCACAATACGTCGGACTGGAAGAACGCCCGGATCGATGAGAAAAACTTTGACCACTCCAGGACGCACTATCCGCTGACTGGGCAGCACCGCGACGTTGCCTGCGAGAAGTGCCACACGGCCGGGGCGGACGGGCAGCCACGGTATTTCGGGCTCCCCTTCAATACCTGCGCGAGCTGCCACGCCGACCCGCACAAAGGTGAATTCAAGCAGGATTGCGCATCGTGCCATACGACTTCCACGTGGAAGAAGTCAGGCTTCCAGTCAACGTTCGATCACTCGAAAACGAGTTTTCCGTTGCTCGGCAAGCACCAGGAAGTGGGTTGCATGGCGTGCCACAAAAGTGCTGACTTCAAGGTGCCGATCCCCTACAAGCTGTGCTCGAACTGCCACAAGGATCCGCACAGCGGCCAGTTCGCCAAGCGCGCCGATGGCGGGATGTGCGAGAGCTGCCACACGGTAAATGGGTGGAAGCCCACGACCTTCACAGTGGCAGACCACGCCCGGACAAAGTTTCCTTTGGTGAGTCCACATGCCAAGGTGGAGTGCGCGCAATGCCATAAACCGGCCGGCGAAAAGACGATTTACAAGATGGCGTTTGCGAACTGCCTCGATTGCCACAAGGATGAGCACAAAGGCCAGTTCGCCGCGGCGCCGTGGCAGAACAAGTGCGACAAGTGCCACACGGGCGCCACCTGGAAGACGTCGAACTACACCATTGCGACCCACCAGAAGAGCGCGTACCCCTTGACCGGCGCGCACCAGGCGGTGGCCTGCAACGACTGCCACAAGCCGATGGCGGGATCTCCGGTGGCGCTCTACCACTTCAAGACAACGGAATGCGCAACCTGCCATGAAGACATCCACCATGGCGAATTTGCGAGCCGCATGGCAATGCTTTCCAAAGACCACAAGCCTTTGGGTTGTGCGGCGTGCCACCAGACAAAAGACTGGCACGACATGACCCGATTCGATCACTCCACTACAAAATTTGCTTTGGATGGTTCGCACCGCGCGGTGCAATGCATCGACTGCCACAAGCCGCCAAACCTGGAACGGACGATGCTGCATGTGAACTTCGCCGATGCTCCGCTGGCCTGCAATGAGTGCCATGAAAATCCGCACTCTGACCAGTTCGGCGACCGGCAGCTGAAGTGCGCCGAGTGCCATAACACCAACAAGTGGAAACCCTCTCTGTTCGATCACGAGAAGACCGAGTTTTCACTGAAGGGTGGGCATGAGAACGTGGCGTGCGGGGCATGCCACCAACTCAAGCGCGAGGTGAATGGAGACCAGGTGCTCTTCTATAAGCCAACCCCGAAGGCCTGCGAAGCCTGCCACTCAAACGGAGTGCCCAAGCCTGCGACGCCTGGGTTCTGAATGGCATACGAAGGATGCGTTATATGACGAGAAGATGACGTATTCGTCTACTTCTCGCCATAACACGATAACTTGCGAGGTAAGGCTAACAATTACTCAAGTTAGTTTGTCTAAGATCAGTGTCTCTCCTCGTGATAGATTTATTGTCCTTTTTGAAGGGACAACCGAAGAAACGGCCTCTCGAGAAGGCCGTACACGCTGAATTGTTCGGCACGCCTGGCCAAATCGATGGCTTGCTTCGAGGATTCCGCGACCAAATAAATTCGGCGCACTCTCGCACCCGTTCAAACGCCGAATCTCTGTAATGCTTTTGCGCACTAGATTCGTCCCAAGAAGATGAGTCTTGACGTTTCCGGATGCTCTGGTGACTAAGTCACCAACACCAGGCGGCGGATTCCTATTGCCTGAATGCTTGCTTGTCACAGTGCAGTCGAGAGGTTTCGGCGTTTGAAAGAGATTACGACGATGATTCTCGCCCGCTCTTTTCTTAAAACGGGTGCAAGGCGGTTCCCCAGATCGCCTGGACAATTTGAAATGCCGAAGGGGCGCACTTCCCCGACGGCGCCGCGTCGACGCTTGAGTCTTCTCTGGGCGGGCGGGAAGATGCCTGTCGGCGTTGCGCTGGAGTTGGCCGTGGCCATACTCCTGTGCACATGCCTGCAAATGAGCGCGCACGCGCAGGCTCCCGACCCGGCATCACAGGCAGGCCAGGGTCCGCGCGCCAAGGTGACCAATCCTCACGGACCTGCGATCAGCACATGCCAGAACTGTCACACCTATACGAGTTGGAAGCCGATCCGCTCCACGCCGGAATTTAACCACGATCAGACGGGCTACCCATTGCGCGGCATGCACCAGGCTGTGAGTTGCACCAGGTGTCACATGTCGCTGGTGTTCAAAAATGTGAGCACGCAATGCGGAGACTGCCACGCCGATTTACATCGCGGCCAGTTTGGCAACAACTGCGCAAGCTGCCACTCGGTGAAGGGATGGCAGGTTTCGTCGCGCGACATTCAGAATCACCAGAATCGTTTTCCGCTGATAGGTGCACACGCCATGCTGGAATGCGAGGCGTGCCACAAGGGCGCGGCGACAGGCCAGTTTGTCGGTCTATCCACAGAATGCTATTCATGCCACCAGCAGGACTTCAAGACCGCCACGCCCGACCACTCGGCATTTCCGACCCAGTGCCAATCGTGCCACTCGATGGACACCTGGTTTGGAGCGACGTTCGATCACCTTGCCGTAACCGGGTACGCGCTAACGGGCATGCACGCCACCCTGGAGTGCACAGCATGCCACATCAACAATAAGTTCAAGGGCACTCCGGCGGCCTGCTTCGCATGCCACCAGGCGGATTTCTCGGGAACCAATAACCCGCCTCACGCGCAGACCGGGATGCCGCACGACTGCGGCATTTGCCACTCCACGACGGATTGGCTCAATGCGAAATTCAACCACAACACTTTTACGAATTATCCGCTCACCGGCATGCACGTATCGGTGCCGTGCGCGTCGTGCCACGTGAACAACCAGTACGTGACCACGCCGACCGATTGTTACTCCTGCCATAAAGCAGACTTCGGCTCGACAACCAATCCCAACCACGTCGCGTCAGGGTTCCCGACTAACTGCGCCTTGTGCCACACAACCAATGGGTGGAGTCCGGCGTCGTTCGATCACTCCAAAACAGCATTTCCGCTCACCGGCGCGCACATCACAACGTCCTGTGCGCAATGCCACATCAACAACAACTACACGACGCTGCCGACGGATTGCTACGGATGCCACAAGACCGACTTCACCGGCACGACCAATCCAAACCATCCCTCGGCCGGATTCCCCACCAACTGCCTGCTCTGCCACACCACCACATCCTGGTCGGCGGCCACCTTCAACCATTCCACAGTGTTTCCGCTCACCGGCGCGCACGCCACTGTTCCGTGCGCCCAATGCCATGTGAACAACAACTACACCACCCTGCCGACCACCTGTTACGGATGCCATCAAGCCGACTTCAGCGCAACCAACAATCCGCCCCACGTGTCGTCCAGCCTTCCCCATGACTGCACACTCTGCCACAACACGACGAACTGGCTGAATGCGAGTTTCAACCACGCGCTCTACGCAAACTATGCCCTGACCGGAATGCACGCAACGCTGACCTGCGGGCAGTGCCACACCAACAACAGCTACGTGAACACGCCGGTGGATTGTTACTCGTGCCACAAGGCGGACTTCACGGGAACCACGAATCCCAATCACGTGGCATCCGGGTTTCCGACCGACTGCTCGATCTGCCATTCAACCAGCGGGTGGAACCCATCGACCTTCAATCACGCCAATACAACTTTCCCCTTGACCGGCGCACATACGACGGTGGCCTGTGCTCTCTGCCACGTGAACAACAACTACACGACGCTTCCCACTGCTTGCTATGGCTGCCACGCGACGGACTACAACAACACCAATAATCCCGCCCACGCGGCCGCCGGATTCCCAACCGACTGCACCGTCTGCCACACCACCACTTCGTGGGCCGGCGCGGTGTTCGATCATTCGAAGACACCGTTCCCGCTTACGGGTGCGCACTTGACCGTGGCCTGTACTCTCTGCCACATCAACAACGTGTTCGCGGGCACCCCGACCGATTGCTACTCCTGCCATAAGTCGGATTACAACGGCACGACTAACCCCAACCACACGACGGCGGGTTTCCCGACCACTTGCGCGACCTGCCACACCACGACAGCGTGGACGGGCGCGACGTTCAATCACACATGGTTCCCGACCAACCACGGCGGAGCCAACGGGGTATGCGCCACCTGCCACACCAACTCCGCGGATTACTCCGTGTTTACGTGCACGAACTGCCATGCGAAGGCGTCCACGGACCAGCGGCACAGCGGCATCAAAAGCTATGTCTACAACAGCGTGAATTGCTACGCATGTCACAAAAATGGTGGCGGAGGATAGATCTGAATGCGTCCCCTGTGGTTTTCCCTGCTGCTGTTTGCGACGCTTTCGAGCGCAGCGCAACAGCCCGGAGCGGACGCGGCGGCACCATCCCAAGCCGCTCCGATGCGCACTGAATTTAAGGTGCGTTATGTAAACGGAACCGATGTGTACATTGATGCCGGCCGCGATGCGGGCTTGGCCCCAGGCACGAAAGTGGAGCTTAAGCAGTCGCCCGGAAAAGTGAGTGACGGGTCCACCGATGCGCCCGTAGCGCCCGGTGTTGTCGCTTCCCTGACCGTGGTCTCAGTAGCCACGACCTCAGCGGTGTGCGAAGTCGACTCATCGACGCGCACCCTTGCCGTGGGCGACGTGTTGAGCCTGCCGGACGCGGAAGTGCAAAAGATGGTGGCAAAAGATACGCTGGGAAATTCGCGCAAATATCCCATGATTGTCAGCTTCAGCGAAGGCGATCCTCTGGACGAGGAGGTGCGGGAGGCCATTCCGCATCCGCCGCTGCCTGAAATCAATCAGGCGCGGCTGCGGTTCGGCTTTGACTTCAGCACCATTCAAGGCCTGGGCGGGAATGGCTTTACGTCGACGGTGGTCGGGACCGTGGTGCGCGCCAACATCAGCCGAATGTGGGGCACGCACTGGAACCTCAACGGGTATTGGCGCGGCCGGGTGCAAACGAGCACCCAGCCCGCTCAGTCGTCGATCCAAGACCTGATCAATCGCACCTACGAGATGAGCCTCACATACGTCAACCCGGGGTCGCCTTGGACAGCCGGCATTGGGCGGTTGTATTTGCCCTGGGCCTCGAGCCTCGAGGTGATTGATGGCGGGTACGTGGCCCGTTCCATGTCGAAGGACAGCGTGGTCGGGGTTTTCGCCGGATCTACTCCTGACCCAACGGCGTGGAACTACAATCCGGCGCGCAAATTGGCCGGCGGGCTGGTGAATTTTCACGGCGGGGACTGGGACCAGTTCCGGTTCTCGACCACGGTCGGGGCCGGGCTCGAACTGCTGAACTGGGCCGTGGACAAACCATTCCTCTTTTCTGAGAACGATTTCTCCTACAAGCGGGTAGTTTCCTTGTATTATTCTACTCAGATAGATCGTCCGGCAGCGAATCCGGGTTCGCCGCCGGTTAACTTCGGCGTGGGACAAAGTTTGCTTACATTGCGCGTTCAGGCGCACCCACGAGTAGAGTTCGACCTGACTGACACCTATTTCCGCGATGTTCCCACGTTTGACGCTGCACTTGTGGGCACCGGATTGCTGGATAAATATCTCTTTCAGGGAATTAGCGGTGGTTCTCGCTTCCAGTTGCCTCATCGTGTTACGGGATACTTTTCGGTAGGGCAGAGCAGCGCCTCGACCGACAAGACGAACTCGTGGAACACCATGTACGGAGCGACAATGGCCCGCATCTGGAAGACTGAAATGACGATAGATGCCCGCTATTCGAAATTTGACAGTTCATTTGCGTCCGGAATTTATCGCACTGTAACCATTTCGCGCGATCTTGGAGACCGGTTCCGGTTCAATCTGCAAGGTGGAACCCAGTCCTTCGCATCCTCGCTTTCCAGCGACCGCGGAGAATACTTCTTGAACTTTTTGTTTGATACCAATCTCGGAGCGCGTTACTTCTTGGAAGGCAGCTACACCACACAGCGCGGCGGCGCCCAGGAGTACAACCAGTACACGGCCACTTTTGGTTACCGTTTCGACAACCGCTCCCGTGAAAGGATGGCTTCCCATGCGCAAATTCCCTAGCGCCTGGCTGAACCTGGCTCTTGTATTGCTTCCCGTGTCCTCGTGGGGTGGGGCGGATACCCCAGTTCCGGCGAATCTGATCGACCAGGCCCAGAAACAGGTCGTCGACTACATCGGAAAGCTCGCCGATCTGCACTGCACCGAAGATGTCACGCAGCAGAAACTGAAGCCAAACGGTTACATCGATGTCACCCGGCATAGCCAGTACGACTACTTCCTGTACATGCAGGGCACCAGCTACGACTTCCAGCTTTCCGAGTCGCGCCTGGAAGTTGGGACGTCAAAACCGGCGCACGCGCCGATGCTGTTGAGCAACGGGTTCTCGACCCTTCTTCTGGTGTTTCATCCCTACTACCGCAACGCCTTCGAATTCACAGCGGAGCCGGTGGTCATTCTCGAAGGAAAGCTGGTCGTGCCGGTGCATTTCGCCCATATCCAGGGTGCGCGCACACCGGCGGCACTGGCCTTGCGCGGCCGTGAGTTTCCCCTGGAGTTGGAGGGGACGGCGTGGCTCGACTCCTCTACGGGGCAGGTGGTCCGCATGGACGCAGGCCTGGAGCACGAAATGACCGATGTCGGCTTGAAGGCCCTGAAGATCGAGGTCGACTACATGCCGGCACCCAAGACCACGGACAATTTCATGGTGCCTGCCAAGGCCGTCGTGGACCTCGAGACGCCGAAACAACATTGGAAGAACACGCATACGTTCCACAACTACAAACTTTTCTCGATCGAGGCGACACAGGACCCGTCCGTAAAGGTCAAGCCCGACCCGGCCGATCCGAATGCACCACCGTCCTCGACACCCCAATAGCCAAGGAGAAGCCCTTAATTATGGCCCACAGTACTGTTGTAATTTCTGCTGCTGCCCGCACCCGCCAGGCCGCGGAACGTGCGCATAAGGTTCGAGTCTGGATTGCCGGACTCGCGGCGATCGTTTTTTGCGTCGCCGTGGGAGCCTATGGGTACAGTTACTACACCCTTCCCCGGGAGTTGCGTCCATTCTCTGACAAGCATGAATTATTGCGGCCAAGCGGCCCGATCGGTATTAACCTGGGGGTTCTTGGTACGGTTCTATTCTGCATCATCTTTCTTTATGCACTCCGGAAAGTCATTCCCTGGCTGGGTAGGTTAGGCACGGCGAAGCACTGGATGGATTTTCACATCATCGCCGGGGTAACCGCGCCCATCATCATTGCCTTTCACGCCTCGTTCAAGTTCAACAATATTGCCGGGGTGGCATTCTGGATCATGCTGGCGGTGGCGCTGAGCGGACTCGGAGGCAGATACCTCTATGCGCAGATTCCACAGTCTCTGAATGCCGCGAAGACTTCCCTCCAGGAACTGGAATCCAACGAAGACATGCTGGCCGAGGTGCTGCGGCGTCAATCGCTCTTTTCAGCCGAGAAAATTGCCCGGATATTTGCCATGCCGACTACCGAGCAGGTTCGCAAGAGTTCCACGCTCATGGCACTCGGGCAGATGATCCTTCTTGATATCCGGCGCCCCTTTCAGGTCGCGGCATTGCGCCGGCAGGCGTTGAGTTTCGGAGGAGCCCTGGCCTCATTCGGAGGCCTCCTACCGACAAGCAAACCGGAAGTTGAACGCATTGTTGCCCTGGTTCGGAGGAAGGCGTCCCTTTCCAAGCGGATCCTGTTTCTCGATCGCGCTGAACGCGTCTTTCACTTGTGGCATGTGATCCATCGGCCATTTAGTTATGCGTTTGCGGTCCTCGCGATCTTTCACATAGTCAACTCGGTTCGGTTGGGGTACTTCTGACGCATGGAGAATCTCTACAGCTGGCTGCTTGCAGCCGTAGTCGTCCTGTTTTTCGTGGCCCGGTACTTGATCGGGCATCGAAAGCGCGAGGCAGCAGCGATTGCTGCGTCCGAACACGGAAAGTTGTATTCCGACGGGCCCAAGGCGCAGCATCCGCATATCAACCTCGAAGGGTGCATCGGCTGCGGCACCTGCGTGGACGCCTGCCCTGAAGGCGATGTGCTGGGAATTCTGAACGGCAAGGCCACCATCGTCAAAGGCCATAAATGCATCGGGCACGGCATATGCGCCGACGTGTGCCCGGTGGGCGCCATCACCATGGTGATGGCCAAGGCATCGGCCAGCGCCGATATGCCGGCGCTGACGCCGGAGTATGAAACCACCGTTCCCAATCTCTTCATCGCCGGCGAACTGGGCGGCCTGGCGCTCATCAAGAACGCGGTGAACCAGGGCCGCGAGTGCGTGGACCTGATTACTTCGAGGATGCAGGAATTGCGTACCGCAAACCCATCGGTCAACGGGCATTCCGATGTGCTCGACGTGATCATCGTGGGAGCGGGTCCCGCAGGCATCAGCGCCTCACTGCGGGCCACCGAGAACGGCATCTCCCACCTCACGCTGGAGCGCGAATCGGTCGGTGGAACGGTATCGAAGTATCCGCGGCAAAAGCTGGTCATGACCAGCCCCGTCGAATTCCCGCTCTACGGAAAGTTCAATAAGACCGCGTTAAGCAAGGAGGAGCTACTAGGGCTCTGGGAAAAAGTGATGGGGCGCGCCGACCTCAACATCAAGACTGGTGTATGTGTAGAAGGGATTCAGCGCCAGGACGACGGAATTTTCAACGTGAAAACGGGCGCCAATACATTCCAATCGCGTTCAGTGGTCATGGCGCTGGGCCGGGCCGGCACCCCGCGCAAACTTGGCGTGCCCGGCGAAGACCTGCCCCACGTGCTCTACCGGCTGATTGAAGCCGACCACTACATCAATAACAACATCCTGATCGTGGGCGGCGGAGACAGCGCCGTCGAAGCCGCTATGGGCCTTGCGCATCAGCCCGGCAACAAAGTGACGCTCTCCTATCGGAAGGGTGAATTCAGCCGCCTGAAAGAGCGCAACACCAAGCGCATCGAAGAATACAGCAAATCCAAAAAGGTTGAGGTGCTGTTCAACTCGATGCCGACGGAGTTTCGAAAAGGCAGCGTGCTGATGGATGTGGGCGGCGGAACCATCAGGGAACTTCCCAACGACTTTGTCTGGGTGTTTGCGGGTGGCATCCCGCCGACCGAGTTCCTGAAAAATACCGGCATCGCCTTCGGCGCCGTGGACGTTTCCGCGCGTGTGGAGTAACTCCGGGTTCCATACATTCATTGGAGAAGAGACGCGGTGAGCGGCTCGACCTCTGCACTCGGCCAGTAGCTGACGTATTCATGCACAGGAATATGTACCGGACGCGTATCTTCGTCGCACGCGCAGTCGGCATCCAAGCGCGTAGAGGAGAACGAGGCACATGGGACATGGACTGATTGCGTGGATCATCATTGGCGTCGTCGCCGGGTGGATCACAGGGAAGCTCATGAAGGGTTCCGGCTACGGGTTCTTCATGGATATGGTCGTCGGCCTGGTCGGCGCTTTGGTGGGTGGGTTTGTCTCCAGCAGTCTCGGATTCGGGGGAGCCGGGCAGCACGGCCTCACCATGAGCATCGTAATCGCAGTGATCGGCGCGGTGATCCTCACCGTGCTTTTGCGTCTCATCACGGGGAATCGCTCCTCCAACCTGTAGAGTTGCCCGCCGAGCTGAGTACAAAAACCGCACACGCCATCAAAGGATCGTCATTTATTCGTGGTGAGCCGCCGTATCGAAGATTGGTTTATCCGTGCTTTTGATCAACTCCCCGGCTACGCTCATTGAATCGAAGAAAACGATCTCGTTCGGCCCGCGATGCAGCCATGGCGCGGGCAAGAACAATGCGTGCTGCGGACCGATGGACCAGAAACGTCCCAAGGGACGTTGATTGACCCACACCATTCCCTTGTGCAGGGCCGTGGTGTCCAGGTACGTGTCGGCGGCAACGGCCATCAGGGTTAAGCGATGGAAACACGGTCCGTCGCAGAGTTCGAAGTTATATTGCAACTTGTCGAGATGATCCATCGGAAGCGAAAAAATCTGCCAGTGCTTCGGCTCCTTGCCGCTGAGAGTGACCTTGCCGGTGATGCCCTTGCGTTCGCCGCGAATGACTTTTGTGAAATTGACGCGACCCGAGTTCTCGACCAGGATATCGAGCGTAGCGGCCTGAGTGACGGCCGGTAACGTCAGGCGATCGGTCGCGAGCCGCCGATCCAGTGTGCCCGCAAGTTTCTGATCGACATACACCTGCGCATAATCATGCAGGCCATCGAGGACCAGTTCGCCCCCGTCGCCGGCATCGAGATGTGTGCGGTACAGCACATATCCGTAGGCTTGATCCATGTCTTCCATAGTGAGCAGGGTGTCGGACTCGATGGG
The DNA here is from genome assembly GCA_963798315.1 of uncultured Acidobacteriota bacterium. Lineage (GTDB taxonomy): Bacteria > Acidobacteriota > Terriglobia > Terriglobales > Acidobacteriaceae > Telmatobacter. The sequence goes on from CAWCTA010000014.1 coordinate 468,686, forward strand.
CTTAGGCAGATTGCGCCACAGGGACGCCGATTCCGTGACAGGAGAAAGCGGGAACGGGTCCACCGGTGTAGGGTTAGGCAGCGGCGGGGCTGGATGGCCCGTGACGCGCGCGATGACGTCGCGGAAGAGGTAATACTTCTGCCGTGGCACGCCGCGCTCATCGAGCGGCGCGTCGTAGTCGTAGCTGGTGGTATCAGGTTCGTAGTTCGTGCCGTTGCTGTTGGCGCCGTTCATCCAGCCAAAGCTGGTGCCGCCGTGAAACATGTACATGCTGACGGAATAGCTCTGGCCGAGCATCCATTCCAGTTCGGCGGCCTCTTTCGCGCCGTCGGTCTCGTGGTGCTTTTCGCCCCAGTGATCGAACCAGCCCGCCCAGTATTCGCCGCTCATGCGGGGACCGTCGGGCCGGAGCGAATCGAGGACACCAAAGCTCTGTTTGGCCTCGCCGGTTCCGAAATTGATGACCGCCGGCAATTCCGCAAGCGAGCCGTTGGGGATCTGCTCCGGACCGTCGGCGGTGTAAAGCACATCGGCGGCCAGGCCGTTCTTTTCGAGAGACTTCTTCAGTGCTTCCATATACGCGTGGTCGTCGCCGAAGGATCCGTACTCGTTCTCCACCTGGACGGCGATGATGGGGCCGCCGTTGCGCATCAGCAGCGGAGTGATCTCCTTGCCAAGCCGCGCCAACCAGCGATCGACGGCCGCGGCATATTTTTGATCGTCGCTGCGCAGAACAAGACTGCGGTCCTTCAGCAGCCACGATGGGTAGCCTCCCAATTCCCATTCCGCGCAAACATAGGGCCCGGGGCGAAGGATGACGTTGAGGCCCTCCTGCTGGGCTTCGCGAATGTACTCCGCGATGTCGTTCTGACCCGTGAAGTCGTAGACACCCGGACGCGGCTCGTGCAGGTTCCAGAAGACATACGTCGTGATGGTGTTGAGGCCCATTGCGCGGGCCTTGCGGAAGCGGTCGCGCCAGTAGACGCGGGGTACGCGGGGATAATGCATTTCCCCGGAAATGATCTGGTACGGCTTGCCGTCGAGTAGAAATCGACTACCCGCGAGCGCAAACGTATGCGCGGCTGGAGCCGCTTGGCTAAAGACGGCGATTGTGGCAGACAAAAGCAGTCCCGCGCAAAGAGCGAGCGAGACATAATGGTTCCTGATCGGATTCTCCGGCATTTCTTCTCCCGAGGCTGCCCGGGAAGTCTTCGCTTCGATGGGCAGGATGGCACGATCTTGCTTGCACGCACATTTTAAGTCCGGAAAGCGGACTGGGCCAATGCGCAGGATCAAGGTCGGGTCAGTTGGAGAATTGTACATGACGTCCTATACTCCTAGGGAACCATCCCGGGTGCGAGGTCCAATGAAGCGTTTCGCCGCAGTTGGTCTGCTGGTTTGTCTTCTGTGCTGCTCGAGTCTCCTGCTGGCCGGCCAGGGCACGGATCTTGGATCTCGCCGGGTGCGGTTTCGCGAGGCGATTGAGGCCCAGTGGCAGTACAAACTGAAAACGCATCCCGAGTTGGCGACGGATGTCGGCGACGCCCGCTATAACGACCGTCTCAACGATCTCTCTCCGCAGGCCGTCGCAGAAGAAGATGAAGAAGAGAAGCGGCAGCTGGCGCTGTTCTCGGCCATCGATTCGACCGGCTTTTCCCCCGAAGAGTTGCTCAACAAAGAGTTGATGATCCGGGGCCTGCGGCAGTCGATTGAAGATACCCGGCTCAAACGTTGGGAAATGCCCGTCGATCAGATGAACGGCATCCATCTGAGCCTCGCTTCGCTCCCATCGGAGATGCCTTTCACCACCGTCAGGGACTATGAGAACTATATCGCCCGTCTGCATGCCATTCCCCGCGCCCTGGAGCAGACGATCGAGGTCATGAAGCTCGGACTCCGCGACCGCCTGATGCCGCCCAAGTATCTTCTCGAGAAAGCCGGCGACCAGGCACAAGGCATCGCCGATGACCCGCCGGAGCGCAGTCCATTCGCCAAGCCGGCTGGGAATTTCCCCGTGGCGGTTCCGGCCGCTGAACAGGACCGGCTGCGCAAGCAGATTCTGGCCACCATCGAGAAGGAAGTGAATCCGGCCTACGGCGCCTTCGCACGCTTCGTGAAACAAGAATACACACCGCATGGGCGCACCGAGTACGGCATCTGGGCGCTGCCCAATGGCGACGCGCTCTACGCGGCAGCGGTGAAGAAACAGACCACCACGAACCTGAGTCCAGCCGAAATTCACGAGATGGGTTTGCGCCAGGTGGCGGACATCGAAGCCGAGATGCTGAAGCTCGCCAACTCGCTTGGGTACGGCGATCTGAAGAGTTTCAACGAGCACATTCGCGGCGATCGCAAGCTCTACGGGACATCCGGTCAGGAAATCTTCGACCTGTATAAGCACTACGCGGAACAGATGGAACAGAAGCTGCCAGCATGGTTTGGCAAGCAGCCACCAACGCGCCTCGAAGTGGTGGTGATGGATTCGTTCCGCGCTCCCGATGCGGTGCCGGCAGACTACTCGCCAGGCACGGGCAACGGTTCCCGGCCGGGCCGGATCAACGTAAATGAATATGCGCCGGAAAAGCGGCTGCTCCTGAACGTTGAGGCCATTGCGTATCACGAGGGGATACCGGGGCATCATCTTCAGTTCTCGATTGCCGAGAGCCTGCCCGACATTCCCGAGTTTCGCCGCAATGGCTCCTACAATGCCTATTCCGAAGGGTGGGCATTCTATTCGGAACGCCTGGGTAAGGAGATGGGCTTCTACCAGGATCCGTACAGCGAATATGGCCGGTTGGAAAACGAGATGTGGCGCTCGGTCCGCCTGGTGGTGGACACAGGCGTGCATTATAAGCACTGGTCGCGGCAGCAGATGATCGATTTCTTCACCGCGCACACCGCCATGGACGCGCAGAACATTGCCACCGAAGTGGACCGCTACATCGCGTGGCCAGGGCAGGCGCTCAGCTACAAGCTGGGGCAGATGACGATTCTCAGGCTGCGCGAGGAAGCGCGGCGGGAGTTGGGCGACCGCTTCGATATTCGAAAATTCCATGATGCCGTGCTGGAAGAGGGGCCGCTGCCGCTCGATGTATTGGAGGAGCACGTCCACAAGTGGCAGGCGCAGCAGAAGGCGGTCGCTGCCATGCGCTAGAGGGTACTCGTTGATTCCCTCGACAAAGCCTGTCATCCTGAGGTTTGATAGCCCTCATGGCCCACCGAAACGGATCAGGCCTCCCCGTCCCGGAGGGACGAATCGAGAGTAGCCCAGGAGAAGTGCAGCGCACTCCTGGGTAAGCACCACACAGGGTCTCGCGTCCCGGAGGGCCGCTCGAAATCCCTCGTGACTGAGGATTTTTCCAGTCACTCAACCCCCGCAACGTAGGCCCATCATGAATGAATTGCCGCGCCGCATCGAAGTGATCGACTCCCACACCGCGGGTGAACCCACGAGGTGCGTGATTTCGGGCGGACCGGATCTAGGCTCAGGTTCGGTTGCAGAGCGGCTGGAACGGATGCGCACCGGGCACGACCTCTACCGCCAGGCAATTCTTCTGGAACCGCGCGGATCGGATGTGCTCGTCGGCGCACTGCTCGTAGAGCCAGTCAATCGCGCCGCTGTGACCGGAGCGATCTTCTTCAACAACGCCGGCTACCTGGGCATGTGCGGGCATGGCACCATCGGCGTGGCAGCGACCCTGGCTCACCTCGGACGCATCGGTGTAGGGCAGCACTGCTTCGAGACGCCGGTGGGGGACGTGCAAGTCTCCCTCGCTGCCAATGGCGAAGTTACCATTGCCAACGTGGAAGCATATCGCTATCGCGCCCAGGTGCCCCTCGAAGTGCCCGGCTTCGGTTTGCTCCACGGAGACGTGGCATGGGGCGGCAATTGGTTTTTCCTGGTGGAGGACCACAACCACGCACTTTTGCTCGAGCGCGTCGAAGAGTTGACGGACCTCACGTGGCGCGTGCGGCAGGCTCTGGGCCCGCGCGGCATCACAGGTGCCGATGGAGCCGAGATCGATCACATTGAACTCTGCGGACCGCCGCACGACGCGATCAATCACGGGCGTAATTTTGTCCTATGCCCGGGAAAGGCCTATGACCGCTCTCCATGCGGCACCGGCACCAGCGCGAAAATGGCCTGCCTGGCGGCTGCGGGAAAGCTTGAGCCGGGGCAGCCCTGGCGGCAGGAAGGAATTCTGGGCACCGTTTTCACAGGAAGCATCCGGCGCGAAGGAGAGAGGATCACTCCGTTCATTACCGGGTCGGCGTTCGTGACCGCCGAGTCTACGCTGATCTTCGATCCGGAAGATCCCTTTCGTTCCGGCATCACGGCGGCCCGAGAGCCATGACAGCGGAACCGGTATTCGATGTGGCAATTGCCGGGGGCGGCATCGTTGGCGCGGCATGCGCCCTGGCCTGCGCCGCGCGCGGGCTGACCGTGGCATTGGTGGAACGCGATGTGCTTGGCAGCGGGGCCACAGCCGCGGGCATGGGGCACATCGTCGTCATGGATGATTCCGAGGCCCAGTTTGCGCTCACGCGCTACTCACAACAGCTGTGGCAGCGCATGATCCCGCAGCTGCCCGCCTCTGCCGAGTATGAACCGCGCGGAACGTTGTGGATCGCCGCCGACAGCGCGGAGATGGAAGCCGCCGAACTGAAACATGCGTGGTATACAGCGCATTCCGTTCCATGCGCCTTGCTGACCGCAGACCAATTGCGCAAGGCCGAGCCGAATCTTGCCGATGGATTGGCGGGCGCGCTTCTCATCTCCGAGGACGCAGTTGTCTATCCTCCCACGGTTGCTCTGGACCTCGCACTGCGCGCGCAGGCGCTGGGCGCCCGCCTGGTGGTGGGCAAGACGGTGCGCGCGATCGGCAACGGCGCCCTGGCCCTGGACGATGGCACGGAGATTCGCGCGCAGCGAGTGATTCTTGCACTGGGCGCCGAATCTGTTTCGCTCCGGCCCGCGTTGCCGATTCGCAAGCGCAAAGGCCATCTCGTCATTACCGATCGCTATCCGGACTTTGTGCATCACCAGCTGGTCGAGCTGGGCTATCTGAAAAGCGCCCACCGCGTGACCAGTGACTCGGTTGCGTTCAACGTGCAGCCGCGCCAGACGGGACAATTGCTGATCGGCTCATCGCGGCAATTTGGCGCCGGCTCCACTGAAGTAGATCAGCACATTCTCGCGGCGATGCTCGCGCGCGCCCGTGTCTATCTTCCGGCCGTGGCCAGGCTCAGCGCGATCCGGGTATGGACCGGATTTCGTGCCGCAACACCGGACAAGCTGCCCCTGATCGGCCCCGATCCAGAAGACCCGACCCTGTGGCTGGCGACAGGCCACGAGGGGCTGGGCATTACAACGTCTCTGGGAACTGCGGAGCTTCTTGCAGACATGATCACCAACCGGCAACCCGCGATCGCGGCGGGACCGTATCTCCCATCACGCTATGCGCGAACGAAAGCAACGGAACAACTCTCCGGGAACGAGGGAAAACATGAAGTGGACTGGAGTCATGCCGGCACTGACCACGGCATTCGATGAGCACCTGCAGGTCGATCACAAATTTGTGGCGCGCCACGCCCGATGGCAAATCGAAAACGGAGTCAGCGCACTGGTGGCCCTGGGTTCGCTCGGCGAGGCGGCAACGCTCCGTATGGACGAAAAGCTCGCCATCATTGAAACCCTGGTGAGTTCGGTTGAGGGCAGGGTGCCGGTGGTCGCGGCCATTTCCGCGCTTTCGACCGATGAGGCAGTAGCGCTGGCGCAGCGAGCCGAAGAGCGCGGTGCGAGCGGACTGATGATTCTGCCCCCCTATGTTTACCAGGGCGATTGGGCCGAGATGAAGGCGTATGTGGCCGCGGTGCTCGAGGCCACGGTGCTGCCGGCGATGCTCTACAACAATCCGGTCGCGTATGGCACGGACTTCACGCCCGAGCAGATCCAGGAACTGGCGGCGGAGTTCCCCAACCTGCAGGCGGTGAAAGAGTCGTCAACCGACGTGCGCCGCGTGACCGCCATCCGCGCGCTCGTGGGCGACAGGCTGGCAATCTTTGTCGGGGTGGACGATGCCATCGTCGAGGGCATCGCGGCGGGCGCAGTCGGATGGATCGCGGGTCTGGTCAATGCGCTGCCGCGCGAGAGCGTGGACCTTTTCGAATGGGCGCGTGCGGGCAAGGCGCAGGACGCATTCGAGCTTTACCGCTGGTTTCTCCCCCTGTTGCGCATGGACACGGTACCGAAATTCGTTCAGCTGATCAAGCAGGTGCAGCAGGAACTTGGGGTGGGCTGTGCGCGCGTGCGGGCTCCGCGCGGTGAGTTGGCGGGAGCGGAGCTGGCGGGAGCCCGTGAGGCTGTGCACCTCGCGATGGCCGGGCGGCCGAGCGTGGCACGCGTCAGCACGCGATTTCCAGCGGGTTGAGCGCAGTCAGTCCTCCCACTTGGGCGCACTCTTCGCGGCTCCGGCCAGCGTTGCCACGTCCACCGGAAACAGCGGGGGGCGAGGGGCCGGAGCCTTCCACCCAAACAGTAATTCGGTGGCTGGACCGCAGATCCGGCCCTGGCATGGTCCCATGCCGCACCGCGTGTGGAGCTTGGCCTCGCGCCACGAATCGCATTCCACCAGGTCCCGGTAAGAAACGTCTTCGCAGCGGCAGACCAGGGTGTCGTCAGCCGGCAAATGGCGCAGTTCGCCGCGCAAGGCAAACGTATCGGCAAGACTGCGCACGAAATGCATATGGCGGTCTCGGGCCCGGCTCAGCCTTCTGGCCGCGTCCAGCTTCCCCGCTACCGCCAACCCGGCGATCCGGCCTTCGATCTGGGCCTTGTCGGCGCCGCCGATGCCGGTTGATTCCCCGACACAGTAGATTCCGTTCACCGAGGTCTGCTGCCGCTCGTCAACACAGACATAGCCCCGGTCGACTTCGCAATGCAACAGCTGGGCCAGTTCTGTATTGGGAATCAGGTGGTACCCGAAGGCCAGAATGTCGGCTTCGAGTTCGAAAACATCCAAACCGGAGAGGATCGTTACCCTCTCCAGCCGCTCGTCACCATGCGCGCGCATGACCCAGGCTCCGGTACGATACGGAATCCCTGCAAGACGAAGCGCGTACCCAGCGCCTTCCAAGAGCTTGCCAGCCTGCCGGCCAAGCAGACCCGCAGAAAACCGCAAAAGCCGGCGTATCGGTGCCTGCTCGACAACTGAAACAATGTGGGCGCCCGCAGCACGGAGGTGGGCAGCGACGGCGAGCAGCAGTGGGCCTGTTCCAGCAATCACTACCCTCTTGCCCTGCACGCTGAAACCGGATTTGACAAAAGCCTGCAAGCCTCCCGCACCGTAAACACCGGGAAGAGTCCACCCCGGAAAGGGGAGGAACAGCTCACGCGCCCCGGTCGCAAGTACGAGCGCGGAATATTCCAGATCGGCGACTTGCGCAGATTGCTCGATGCGCAGAACTCCCGGTGCGGGAGAGAACGCAGCGCGCCATCCGTAGCGCACTTCAACATGCGCAGTCTCGATCCGGCGAAGCCACCGAGCAGCCGCTTTATCTGGGCCGTCCCCGACTCTGGTCCGCCAGATCTGCCCTCCGGCTCCAGGGTTGTCGTCGACCAGGCAAACGCGCATCCCGGATTCGGCGGCCGCACCCGCCGCGGCTAACCCGCCGGGCCCGGCGCCGACGACGACCAGGTCGAATGCCTCGCTCACCCGGCGACCACCGTCATGCCGGGCCGGCACAGGATCTGACAGGTCCGCTGATGAGCCTTGCCATCGATCGAGGCGCGGCATTCGTAGCAGACGCCCATGCCGCACACCGGCTGGCGCGGGTCGCCCCGGACGGAGAGACGGCTGGCCGAACCGGCCTCGAGGATGGCTGCGGCCACCGTCATTCCGGCATGGACGCTGATCGGCCGGCTATTCAGATGGATGACAAAAGACTCATCACTTCGCATAAATCTCGCGGTCGGATCTACACAATCCTAGCGCCCTGGATTCCGCTGCCGTCAATGCCAGACAAAACCCAGCCCGGCAGTTTCAAGCGACTGAGCCGGCAAATGCGGCATCTTAGGCTGACCGCGAGCAACCTGTCCGTCCATCGTGTTGTCTTTTGAGTGGAAATCTGAAGAAATTTCCGGGTTGTTCGCGGGGTACCGTCTATCTTTATAAAGGTAATTGAACAACCCGGATAAAAACATCCGCCCGAACTCATGGGGATAGTCTCTTTGGACGGATGTGACTACAGCAAAACCTGGGATTGACTCAACGCCCGGACTCGAAGTAGAGGGCTACTTTCCACAGCAGGTACCACATTCCGGCGCCGAGAAGAGTAACCGCAACAACTGCGCGAGTTGTGAGTTCTGCCCCGCGTTCGACTAGCTTGTCGGGGCAGGTTTGAGGATTGGTTCGGGTAACAGGGTCCGCGACAAAAACACTTCGATCCACAGTGGGTGAACTCATTGCCAGTTCGAAATCTCCCTCTAACTGAAGTTTGCTTCTTTCGTATTCGGCCCACATGTATTGCCTCACCCCTTGGAGGGGTGCGCCGCCAAACGCACAGATATCAGGTCAATTTGGGGGAAACGTTCCCATCTGTTGTGGGATGTGAGTACGAATATAGCAAAGCAAATACTCAGTGGTGATCGCCATCACACGAGAAAGAGCACTATGGTAACGTATTCAGTCGGATAAACGACATTATTAGAGTCACTTTCGGATCTGGAATTACGCTTGAATCTTTAGGCGTTTCCATGTCCGGCGCTCCAGATGCGCCAGGACTGCCTCCACAGCATCGTGAATCACGGCCGGGGGCTCCTGCGACGCATCGATCACCGTCTGCGAGGAAAAATCGCGGAAGGGGTCCAGATAGGCGGACCGCTGCCGCGTCATTTCTCCCACCGGAATGTCCGATTGGTCAGACCTCGGCTCTTGAGGCAGCATATCGAGACGGATCACGAGGCCGGGACGCGCGGAGAATCGGGCAGCGGCGCGAAGAACCCATGGCGGCCCTCCATATCCAATGCGCTTGCTGTCCACGAGAAGATCCTGAAGGCAGTGATCGGAGAGTACCAGTTCCGTGCCGATCACTCCGGGCAGGATCCGAACCAGGCAGGTCAGCAGGTTCTCGATCCACAGGCCCACGACCGTGCCGATGGAAGTAGCCGCGCCCTGCTGCGCCTTCGCGTGAGAGAAAGATTGGCGAGCCTCATTCGCTTGTTTACGCCCCGCCCCCCGCGCCAGCATCCGGTAATAGCTGACGGTACGGAACGAAGGAGCCATCTCCCGGCTCACCGCACCAAGGACCAGATCGATAGCGTAATCGTTCGCTCCTGTTACGGCGATCCAGCTACCCGCCGGCCGCACCACCCGCCTAACCCATTGAACAGCATGGTGTGGGATCGACTGAAGCTTTTGCGCAAGCGCGTCCTTCTGGCTCCGCATCATCGCAGATCGATACGAGTCCAGCGAGCTGTACATCGCGGCCCAGTCGTTGGCTGAGGCCATGCGGACAATCGAGGAGCCTTCCGGGCCTCGACAAAAGCGTGCAATCATCCGGCCGCATTCGATGCGGTCTTCCACGTACAGGCGATGCAGTCGGTAGCCGTGCTCGCGGTTGAAGCTCCGCAGGTTGAGGCGCTTGATCAGCAGGTAGGCGAACTCATGCGCAGTCGAAGGAATAAAGAAGCCATCGGGATGGAGGCGGCGGGCCGCCAGCACCTCCTTGGCCAGCAGCCAGCGGCGTCCAAAATGGCGGTAGTCCGCGGCGCAGTCGGGCTGAACAATGGTGAGCGCGGGTCCATCAAGCGATCCCAGAAAATAAGCGCGCCCAGTGAGTTCGTGGTCGATGGCCTGAAACAAACGATTCCCGGTCTGGCGAGCCACTTCGTCGATGATGCGGGGCATGCGCTCGAAATCGTCCGGGTCGACCATGAAATCAAAATCGGTATCGAAATGATCGGGCAGACGATCGTAGCCGGAGAGGATGCAGTACGACTTGCACCGCGTCGAAAGCGCTTCGAGGAGAGTTCGGGCGAGGCTCGCGTGCCCAGTGACGAACGCCTTCCCGCGGGATTCCACTACATTCTGGGCGGTCAATGAATTGTTCCTTCAGCCTTGTTTGCCGTTGAACCGGCTTACCATCCAACGGTCGTAATACATGAATCTAGAAAACACGATACGAGAAGCCGAGGCTTACACCATTGGGGTTCATGGTTCCGCTGGGAAGACCGGGAATCCCCGGCGCATCCGGCCAGATCTGGTACTCATAATCAACTCTAACTCTCCATCGACCCGTGAGCGAGAGATCGACACCGCCGCCCGGTGCGACCACGAAATACCTGCCATAGGCGAGGTGGTGGGGAAAATCGATGTCGCCCTGGCCCACAAGCGCTTTTACATATGGATGCACCGTTTTGTGTTTCGTAAACGAAAATCGGTACACCGGGCCGATGAGGTAGCTGTATTCCCTGAACCCCGCCGACGTGTTGAGCGTGAGCCAGCGCCCTTCCGCTTGCGCGCCCAGGTGCTCCCAGAGAAGGTTAGAGAAATCCACAAAAGCCGTGAAGCCCATGGGTTGGTACCCGCCGTAATCGCCGTCGAAGTAGCTGAACGAGGCGCCGGTGCTAAACGAAACCGGTGATCGCTGAGCGTCATAAACCGCCTGCCCACCGGCCAGGATTGGCGCCGCGGACAAGACGGCCAAAATCAGGCATCGCTGTACCAAAATCTGCTCCTGGGCGTTTAATTGGCGGTCAGAACGGCAAGTTGATCACATAGAGCTGGCCGTCGCCCACGTTGCAGGGCGAGTACACACAATTGAATTTCTGGGTCGTGAAGGCAAGACCGCTGCTTCCATCGCCGGCGTTGTTCCAGCGCACCAGGTGCTGGGGAATTCCCTGAATCGTATAGAGTTCGAGTGTGGGACCCGGGGCCGTCGTATTCAGGTCAAATTGGTATACGAAATACTGCAGCACATTCGGATCCGCCGGCGTATGGGCAACGAAATACGCAGTGTCCGTGGGGACATCCGGAGTCATCACCCCGTTCACAAGAAAATTGTAGGGCTGTACGTTCGCTGTCGCCGGATCCACGATCAGGCCATCGTCCCCGTAAATGAAACCGCTTATCGGATCCAGGTGAATGTAGGGATTGGGAATCGTGAACAGACCGGGGTGATCGTCCGCGCTGGCCAGCGTCACGCCATTGGGAGAGACCGCCAGTTCGTAAAGATTGCCCGACGCGTTCTCGTTGTTGGCCGCATAGATCGTGCGTCCGTCCACGCTCCACTGAATGGTATCGAGCAGGGGCGGAATGGGCAGGCTGGCTGGAGAGACGACGTTGGGCCGCTGTGTCGTCCCATCATAGATGGCCACTCCTCCCTGGGCGACCGTGCCCGGTTTGCTCACTAGGGGAACCCCGCGCGCCACGGCGATGGTATTGAAGTCGAGCGGAGAAATCTGGAGGTCCATAGCGTAATACGGACCGCTGGCGGGAGCCGACCCGATGGAAACGGTATTGCCCGCGGTCGGAAGCGTCGTGCCGCCGGACAGAACCAGTTGTTGCACCAAACCTGCGCCATCAAGACCTACGTACAGGTATTTGCCGTCGGGAGAGATGGCCAGCCGGTCAGGATTGCTGTTGGCCGGAAACTGGTAGATCCAGACCGCTCCGGCGTCGGTCAGTTGCTGCGGAGTGAAGGCCATCACCGTATCGGCATTGCCGCCGGACGTGCTGGGCTTGGAGACATACAGAAGGTTCTGTTGCGGATCCCAAACCACGTCGGCCGCCTCGTCGCCGTAGATGTTTATCCCCACATAGTAAGGAAGTGGATTCGATGGCATGGACTGCGCGTTGCGGATCATCACTGGGATTTCGGCCACCCCAGCCAGCGCGGAAGCAGGAAACTGCGCTGTTGCCGTGCCGCTGTTGATGAAGGTGGTGGGGAGATCCTGCGCACAGTCGGTCGGCTGACCTGGCGAGCCAAGGCAGGCAACCGCGCCCGGCCCGAAGAGCCTTCCCGTCAAGGCGAGAGTGAAAGCAGCGTCGCCCACCTGCGATCGGTTGGTTCCGGCCGGGTTGGCGATTCCGGTCAGGACAGGAACGGTGCCCGGCGAAGCCGTGATGGTGAAAGGCAACACGTTCGACACCGTACTGTCGGGGTTGACGACAAACACCTGGGCCGTGCCAAGGTTGGCGTTGGTGAAATAGTTGGGCGGAATGGAGGCCGTGAGCTGGGTTGCGGAGGCAAAGGTCGTCGCCATGGCTACGCCATTCCACAGTACCTGGCTGCCGCTGACGAAATTGGTCCCTATCGCGGTGAGGGCCAGCGGAGTCACGATTCCCGCGGGCGAGGTGTTGGGATCGATCGAGACGAGAGTCGGCACCGGGCCAAGGGGTGCGGGCGTGACTGTGAGGAGGAGCGTATTGGTCGTCGTTTTGTCGGGATTCGTGACGCCTACCGTGATGGTTCCCGCAGCGGCGACGGCGGAAGCTGCAACCGTGGCGTGGAGCTGGGTTGCGGAGTCGAACGTGGTCGCCGGGGCAGCGTCATTCAACGTGATCGCCGCCCCGGAGACGAATCCCATCCCGGTCGCGGTGAGCGTAAAAGACCCACTGCCTGCCGTGACTGCCGCGGGAGAGATGGAAGCGAGCTTGAAAGAGCTTCCGGTAATGGTCAAGGTCAGCGTGGCGGAAGTCGTGCTGTCGGGCTTCATCACGCGGATGCTGACGTTCCCGGGGGCGGCGATTTGCGCCCCGGTCACTTTCGCCGTGAGCTGGGTCGCAGAGGAGACTGAAGTGGAAAGCGAAGCGCCATTCCAAACGATCGTCGTGCCACTGACGAAGTTTGTCCCGGTCGCGGTGAGGACGAAGTCTGCGCTCCCCGCGGCAATTGAGGCAGGGGAAAGAGAAGCCAGGGTCGGAGGCAGAACTCCGTTGAATCCGCCACATCCGCACAGAAACCGGGACAAAACGGCAAACAACAGAGGTAGACGAATCCGTGACCAGCTCATCGAATACATCTACGACATTTCAGGACCGAGTGTGGCCCTGCTTGGGATGTGCAGGGGTAACCACAGGTCGGGCGAGCCAGCTTGAGATCACGGGCTTCGTACGACGATTTCCTGACGTGCAGTAGCCTTTCTTTTTAATCAGTTCTTGGCCTGGAACGATGAGAGAACCAACACAAGGGAGACAAGTATCCTTCTAATCTACCCGAATCGACTGACCGCCGGCGTTGCGGTTTGAGTCTTAGACGAGCGAGATAGCTGGAGTTGGCTGGAGCAAAATGACCGTGGGATGACAACTGCGCACATCGGCAGGACCGGTGGAGCGTAACGAAATCAAATCCGTCGGAAAACGATTGCGGAGAATCGTCCGACCTCGAGATCCGGCCTATTCGAGCCCGTAGAAGCGGACGCAGTTCTCCCCCAGGATCCCGGCCTGCGCTGTGGGCGGAATTTGTCGAATATAGTCCAGCACGATGCCCATCGCCGCGGCATACTCGGCCGAGAGAGTGCAGACTGGCCAGTCCGAACCGATCATCAGGCGCTCGGGGCCGAATGCCTCGAACACGACGTCAAGGTAGGGATGAAAGTCGCCGGGCTGCCATGCATTCCAGAGCGCCTCGGTCACCATGCCGGAGAGCTTGCAGCAGACATTCGGCAGCGCGGCCAGCGCGCGCAGGTCGGATTCCCACGGCGCGAGCCTGCCTTCCGCGATGGGCGGCTTCGCGATGTGGTCGAGCACGAATGGCTGGCCGGGAAATTCCTCGAACCAGACCTGATGGCGGCCGGAAGCTGCCGTGGGATAGACCAGCACGTCGTAGGTGAGGCCGAATGCCGCCAGCTGCGCGATCCCGCGCCGGAAATCGTCGCGCAGCATAAAACTGTCATCGGGCTCGTCCTGAACAATGTGGCGCACGCCCACGAGCTTCGGATGCCCGGCAAAGTGATCCAGCTGCGAACGAAGCTGGGGCGAGCGTAAATCGACCCATCCGACCACACCGCAAATAAAGTCATGCCGATCGGCCAGTTCCAGCAGCCAACGCGTCTCGTCGATGTTCTGCCGCACCTGCACCGTAACGCAGCCGTCAAAATCGAGCGGTTGAAGCAGCGGCTTCAGGTCCGGGGGCATGAAGTCGCGCCTCAGCACGGCCAGTTTGTCAGTCATCCATGCGTGTTCGGCAGGATCATACTGCCAGAAATGCTGGTGTGCGTCGATTTTTCTTTTGGTTTTGGACAAATCCATCGGCGGCCCCAAGCCCGCAATTATAGTGCTTATATGGGTTTACAACCTCTGTGGAAGATCATCGGGCTGTCCGCCTGTCTGGCATGCTCCATTTCCCGGGCGCAACCGGCAAAACCCCGGATCACGCTGGACGAATACCTGAATACAACGGACATCAAGGATGCGCGACTTTCACCCGACGGGAAGGCCGCGGTCATCGCCACCGAGATTTCCGACTGGAAACATAGCGGATACCGTCAGGATCTTTGGTATTGGACGGCCGGGACGGGGCTGCGTCCGCTCACCCACGGCGGAAGCGAGGAGAATCCGCAGTGGAGCCCGGACGGCAAATGGATCGCTTTCGACAGCGACCGGCCGCTGCTCCGGCGACGACACCGATGAAGATGGAGAGCCCGCGAGCGCCTCCGAGAAGACCAGCCGGGTTTGGGTCATTCCGGTGTCCGGCGGCGAGGCCCTGCCGCTCTACACAGAAAAGCTCGAGGTGCATTCGTTCGCCTGGTCGCCGGACGGGGCCAGTCTGTACTTCTCTGTAACGGCTCCGCTGACGCCCGAGCAGGAAGAGGAGAAGAAGGCACAGTGGAAGGACGTGATCCGCTGGCGCGAGCAGGACCGGGGCGACGTGCTGTTGAAAATAAATGTGGCGCAAGCGGTAGAGCGCGCCCTCTCCATTCCGCCGCCGGAAAAAGCGAAAGACGGGAAAGGCCGCAAGTCGAAGGAAAAGGAAAAGGAAAAGGAAAAGGAACCTCCCGTGCTGCCGCCCGGCGCCGAGACGATCGCTCAAAGCACGCTCTGGATCGGCGAAGTGGCTCCCTCGCCGGACGGCAAAGCATTGGCTTTCACCACCGAGCCGGTGCACAAGAGAATGGAAAGCCCCCAACCATACGAGGTGTTTCTGGTTGACTCTG
The DNA here is from genome assembly GCA_963798315.1 of uncultured Acidobacteriota bacterium. GTDB lineage: Bacteria > Acidobacteriota > Terriglobia > Terriglobales > Acidobacteriaceae > Telmatobacter. The sequence continues at coordinate 483,843 of CAWCTA010000014.1, forward strand.
ATGGCGGCGAACTTCGCCAGATCACGCACAACAACGCGGTCGAATCGAGGCTGCAGTGGGCGCCCGACGGGCATATGGCTTTACTGGATGGTTCAGGCCGGATTTGGGTCCCTCGACGCCAAATATCGCGACGTCCAGGGCCGGCTTTATCGTCTTGACCCGGCGACCGGGAACGTGGAGCGCCTGGGCGGGAGCTTTGAGGGCTCCTATGATGATTTTGTTCTCTTGCCCGACGGACGGGAATTGGCGCTGGGCCTGAAGGGCACCGAAAAGCAGATATACAGCGTCGAGGGCGGTAACGCCACCAAACTGCCAGGGCTGCCCGGCCACTACACGGGATTAAGCGCCGCCAGGAACGCCAGCGCGCTGTTGGTTCGGCACTCGACGATCCTGGAGCCGGAGGAGGCTTACCTTGCCGCCGATCCCCTTCGTCCGAGCGAGGTGAAGCCCATAACAGATTTCAACCCGATCTTCGCCCAGCGCGCCCAGCCCGAGTGGCAAACCTATTCCTGGAAGTCCGACGACGGGCACACCATCGAGGGCGTCCTGATCTTTCCGCCTGGGAAGAAGGATGCCCGGCATTTGCGCATGCTGACCTTGATCCACGGCGGTCCGGCCGACGCTGACGGCGATTTCTTCGGCGCCGACTGGTATGACTGGGCGACACTGGCCGCCGCGAACGACTGGCTGGTCTTCCGCCCCAATTACACCGGCTCGGCCGGCTACGGGGATGACTTCATGCTGGGAATCTCGCCGCACCTCGTTTCCCGGCCGGGGCGAGACATCCTGGCCGGCGTCGACGCCCTGGTGAAGGATGGTTATGCCGATCCCGGCCATCTGGCCATCGGCGGCTACAGCTATGGAGGGTACCTGACCAATTGGCTGATCACCCAGACCACCCGCTTCCGGTCGGCCGTAACCGGAGCGGGAGCGGTGGAACACGCCGCCAACTGGGGCAACGACGATGGGACCTGGGACGATGCCTGGTACCTCGGCGGCCAGCCGTGGGAGAATCCTGCTCTCTACCAGAGCGAGGCCGCGCTCTTTCGCTTCGATAAGGTCAAAACGCCCACCCACCTGGTACAGGGGGACGCCGACGTGCGCGTAAGCTATCTGGAAGGCGTGGCGATGGAGCGGGCCCTCGATCAGCTGGGCGTTCCCCATACGTTTCTCGTCTTTCCCGGGGAGGACCACAGCCTGAGCAAGAATCCCTGGCATGGCTATATCAAGCTGCGCGAGGAGCTGAAATGGCTGGAGAAATACGATGGCCGGTAGCCTCGGCCCCATAGGTTCGCGGCTCCGTCTCAACCTTGTGGAAGCCAGCAGGGGCGCCGCCGCATCCGTTTAACCAGTAGGCAGTTAGAATCCATGACCCCGACGACGACCGATTCCCGGCAAACTTCTTTCCAGCAGACCCTGCTGAGCGCGCGCCGCACCATGATGTTGAGCGAGATTCTGAAGCTCGCGCTCGACAGCTTTCGCGCCAGCAAGCTGCGCTTCGCACTCACGGCGCTGGGAATGGTGATCGGCACCGCCTCGGTGATCCTGGTGGTCACCATCGGTCTCACGGGAAAGCAGTTCATTCTGAACGAAATCCAGAAGATCGGGACCAACGAGGTGGAGGTGGAGTACGCGGGCGGCGGATCCACCAGTTCCGGCCGCGTCCTTTATAACGACCCCCTCACCCGCGACGATGAGAAGGCCGTAATGACCCAGGTTCCAAGCGTCATCGCGTCGTCGCCCGTGCTCGAAACCCATGACCGCATCAGCTTTGGCGGAGGCGTGGTGAAAGACACGTTGGTCCTGGGCGTGAGCCCGCAATACAAAGACGTGCGCAATCTCATCGTCCTGGCCGGGCGTTTCATGGACGATCAGGACGAAAATGCCCATATCAAGTGCGCCGTCGTGACTGAACCGTTTGCCCAGCAGATGTTCGGCAGCGCGGATGCAGCCACTGGCCAGACCTTCCAGATCCTCGGCATTCCATTCACAATCATTGGCACTTTCAAGGAGAGTGTCGACACGTTCGGCCAGACCGAAATCTCCGACGAAACCATCCTGATCCCCTATTCCGTGGCCCGCTTGTTTAACGGAACTGACAACGTGAAGCAACTCTACTTCACCGTGCGCAGTATGGAAGAAGTCCCCGACGCCACCAGGGAAATCAAGCGCGTGATCAGCGCCCGCCACAAGCCGAATTCAGTCTATAAGGCGCAAAACCTAAAAGAGCTGCTCACCACGGCCGCAACCATCGCCAACGCTCTGACGCTGGTGCTGGTGATGGTGGCCGCGGTGACGCTGGCCGTGGGCGGCGTGGGCATCATGAACATCATGCTGGCCACCGTGCGCTCGCGCATCCGGGAGATTGGTATCCGCAAGGCCCTGGGGGCCACGTATCGGGAGATCCAGCTCCAGTTCCTGGCCGAGGCGGTCCTCATCTCGCTTTCCGGCGGTGTGGTGGGCGTAATTGTTGGTCTGACTCTGCCGCTTTCGATCCGGTTCTTCACTGACTACGCGTTGCCGATTTCGGGTTGGTCGGTCATGATCGCCCTCGCGGCGGCCACGATTGTGGGCGTGGTCTTTGGTACTGTACCCGCTACCCGCGCCGCGCAGATGGACCCTGTCGAGTCGCTTAAATATGAATAACGAGACGCGCCAGGATCCAGAGGAAACAGGCGAGCCGGAGGAGCATGGCAGCGGACCAAACCTTGCCCTCATCTATGGCCTGATCGCGCTGGCTTTGGTGGCCGCCATCGCGGTTGCGGCGTTTATCGTACTTCCGTTCTACCATCGGCGGTAAAGAGCGATGAACGCGATCCGCACAAGGAGAATGACGTGCCAACTCAAGTTGAAAAGGCGGCCCGGTTCCATGCTCTTCATCGAGGCCCGGAACCATTCGTTGTGGCCAACCCATGGGATGCCGGGACGGCGCGCATTCTCACCGGCCTCGGATTCGAGGCGCTTTCGACCACCAGCGCCGGGCTGGCCTTTACTCTGGGCCGGAAGGATGGCACCGCCAGCGTGAGCCGCGCCGAAGCCCTGGCCAACGCGAAGGACATCGCCGATGCGACAGCGCTCCCGGTCGCCGCCGATCTCGAAAACGGCTATGGGCACCGGCCCGAAGACGCAGCGGAGACCATCCGCCTCGCCGCCGAAACGGCCGGACTGGTGGGCGGATCGATCGAAGACGCTACCGGCGACCCGGCTCATCCGATCTACGAATTTAACCATGCCGTGGAGCGGGTTGCGGCCGCTGCGGCCGCGGCTCGCGCCCTTCCCTTCCCTTTCATGTTCGTGGCGCGCGCCGAGAATTATCTGCACGGCCGTCCCAACCTTGACGATACGATCCGCAGGCTGCAGGCTTTTGAAGCCGCAGGGGCCGAGGTGCTCTATGCGCCCGGGATTACAAGCCCCGACGACATTCGCACTGTATGTGCCTCGGTCGCCAGGCCGGTCAACGTGCTGATGGGCCTCAAAGGAGTCCCGATGCTCTCGCTCGAGGAATTGGGCGCTCTCGGCGTTCGGAGGGTCAGTTTAGGTTCCGGGTTTGCCCGCGCGGCCATGACGGCGTTTCTGCGCGCGGCGCGTGAGGTGCGCGAACAGGGCACGTTCACGTTCACCGAGGAAACCTTGTACATGTCGGAGATTGCGGCGCTGTTCGGGTGAGGGTTCTCTGCGGCCTGGGCTCTTTCAGGACTCTCTTGCAGGCTGTTCGATAGGCTCCGCAATCAGCACAGGAATGCCATCGACGATGGGATAAACCCGCCCGCATCCATTGCAAATGAGCCGCGGTCCGTCCAGATGCAGTTCGCCGAAACAGGCGGGGCAAGCAAACTTGTCGAGGACCGAAGCCAGGAGTTGGGTGACCCCGGGCCCAGGCGAGGAACCGGATTGCCCGGATATGTCAGACATGGGAAGGATTAGTGAATGGTGGCGTCATCGACTGTTTCGGAATTGCGAGCTTCCCGGTGGGAATTGCGGGCGAACTCCTGCTCGATTCGTTCGTTGGTGCCCGCCTTGGCAAACTCATAAGCCACGCGGATGCCGTTATAGATCGCATTGTCGTTGGAAGAGCCGTGGCCGATGATGCATACGCCGCGCACGCCCAGCAGGGGCGCGCCGCCATATTCTGTATAGTCCAGCCGGCGGCGAAACGCGTTGAAAGCCTGGCGCGACAGCAGCGCTCCCACCTTCGCGGTCACAGTGCGGGTAAGCGACTCGCGCAGCACGTCGCGCACAAAGCGGCCCACACCTTCGCTGGTCTTGAGAGCCACATTGCCTACAAAGCCGTCGCACACAATCACGTCGGCCTGGCCGCTGAAGATGTCGCGGCCCTCGACGTTGCCGATGAACTTGATGGGCAGCGCCTTGAGCAGCGGAAACGCTTCGCGTGTGAGTTCGTTGCCTTTGGTTTCTTCCTCGCCAATGGAGAGCAGTCCAACGCGCGGCGATTCGATCTTGAGCACGCTGCGCGCGTACATCTCGCCCATGACGGCAAATTGCTCCAGGTTGTGGGGCTTGCAGTCGACGTTGGCGCCCACGTCGAGCAGCACGCAGGGATTCCCGGATGCGCTGGGCATCGGCGTTGCCAGGGCCGGCCGGTCCACACCAGGCAAAGCCCCCAGCACCATCTTTGCCGTAGCCATCGCGGCGCCGGTATTGCCGGCGGTCACAAATCCGGCCGCTTTGCGCTCCCGAACCATCTTCAGGCCGACGCGCATGGAACTGTCGCGCTTGGTTCGGACGGCCTGCGCCGCCTTCTCGTCCATGCCGATACGTTCCGATGCATGGTGAACGACGATGGGCAAGTCCTCGTCTTCGAGATGCTCGTCGAGCAGGTCGCGTAGCTCACGCTCCGGCCCAACCAGATGCACGCGCACAGGCAGAGCCCGGCAGGCGAGGATTGCCCCTCGAATCTCGGGCTCAGGTGCCTTGTCGGAACCTACCGCATCCAGCGCGATGTCGATGAGCATCGGTAGACCAGCTTACTTGGCGGCTTCCTTGATGTCCAGAACAGCGCGGCCCTTGTAGGCCCCGCACTTGGGGCAGGCCCGATGGGGCAGCTTCTTTTCGTGGCAATTGGGGCACTCGGAAACGCCTGTGGCGGTCAGAAAATCGTGCGCCCGGCGATTGGCAGTGCGGCGCGTGGAGTGGCGCCTTTTCGGATTCGGCATGGTGCAATTCCTTTCGTGTTTCTGTCCGACATTGGATCCGGTGTCAGACCGCAATCCTCTTGTTAGCCTTGCGGCAAAGACAGAAGCATCGGAGTTCTCAAGGGGCTCATTCTTCAGGGCTTGATCCGGGTGCGGAGGCCAGCCAGCGCATCCCAGCGGGGATCACCCGGACCCTCCTCGCAGGAGCAAGCCTGGTTGTTGCGGTTCTGGCCGCAGCGCGGGCAAAGTCCCTTGCAGTCGGGCTTGCACAGGGTCCTGACCGGCAGAGACAAAAGTACCTGCTCGCGCAGCACATCTTCAAGCAACAGACTGTCCTTTTGATAATACCCGATTTCGGTTTCGGGCGCAGTAATCGACCGTTCCGGGGCGTCCGCGTCGGCTCCCACCGGCCGGAAAATCAGGTCAAAGTCCGATTCCAGCGGAATCGTCACCGGCTCCACGCAGCGGGCGCAGGGAACTTCGAATTTTCCGTCAAAATGCCCCCTGAGCCGGATATCGGCCACAATGTCCTTCGGACCGCGGTGCTCATGCAGCACCTCAGCCCGGCCATCGGCGGCCAAAGGCCCGCACTGTGTCGCCTCGTCTCCGTAGTCGATTCTCCCAGGCTTCAACTGGAGATCGAAATCGATCGGCTCCCGCTCCAGTTCGCTAATCTTGAATTCCATAAATATGAGCCTACGGCCAAGGGAACTGACCGTCAATCGTGGGTCGCTGGTGAGTGACCCAACGGAGGGATGGCCTTTTCGATGAATATCTACTGAAATATGCCGATAACCTTCAGTGATGCGTGCAGGCTTCAAAGATCGACCCGTTCGAGCTTTAGCGCGAGCCAAGAGAAGCCCCGTCCCTGACTCGCATCCTGCCCCAGAGGTGGACTTCAGGATGCTGCTCGAAGGCAGTCTGGATATGATCTGGCAGGCAAAAGTGAAAGACGGCGTGCACCGATTCGCCTACTGCTCTCCTTCCAGCTTGCAGATCCTCGGCTGGAGCGTGGAGGAGCTCGCTCACCTGTCGCTCGAGGCAATCTTTACTCCTGAATCAATGCTCGTGATCGCGGAAGATGTTGAAAGGATCTCAAGCGGTCAACCAACGAGCACGGTATTGGTCGAGGCAGTTCGCAGGGACGGCCACCAGATCTGGCTCGAAAACAAGGTGCGTCTATTGGATCGCGCTCCTGATGGAGAGCTGTCAGTCGTCATTTACATGCGGGACGTAACCGAACGAAAGCGCCTCCAGGACCAGTTCGCAAAGCAGGCGCTGATCGACGGACTAACCGGCATCGAGAATCGCCGCGCATTTGATCAGGCGATCGATCGGGAATGGAAGCGAACGCTGCGCACCGGCTTACCGCTTTCGCTCCTCCTCTTCGATGTCGATCACTTCAAATCGTTCAACGACACCTACGGACATCAGGTTGGGGATGATTGCCTCCGCGCGATCGCCTGCACTCTTCGCGGCGCGGTCAACCGGCCGGGGGATGTTGTCGCCCGCTACGGCGGCGAAGAGTTCGTGGTTCTTCTGCCGGCAACGGACACTGAAGGCGCAGAGATCCTCGCAAATAGACTCTGTCATCACGTGGCCGATTTGCGGATACCGCACAGCACAAATGATGCGAGGGGCGTGGTCACAATCAGCGGCGGCGTCTCGACAGCTCTGGCCCGGTTTGGGGGAACCATCAAGATGCCGGAAGGCCTCCTGCTGGCAGCCGACGCTGCCCTGTATAAGGCCAAAAACGAGGGAAGAAACCGAATCGCTACCTCTTCCTCCTGGTACAGGCCGACCTCGACAAAAACTCCAATTGAGGCGCCGGCGTGATAACGTGGAGCGGGTTCGCTCCGGGGCGGAGATGACGCGGGTGCCGACTTTTTGTAGCCAGGCGTTTTTCGGCATCCGGCAAAAGGCGAGCCGTCAGCGAAAAAATGGCATCCTGCTCCGTGTTGCGTCATCAGGAGACCAGCCTCTGCTGTCGATTCCCGAATAAGGAGTGATCCCTCAATGCCCCTCCCCAAGGACGAACGCGTCGTTGCCCTCGCGGGCGAACTACTGCAGCAATTCGACCAGCTTTTCGGGCTTCATCCCGGTTACCGTGCTGCCCACGCGAAAGGCGTCATGCTCACCGGCACGTTCAAGCCGGCCGCCGGTGCCAGGGCGCTGACCAAAGCTCCGCACGTTAGGCGCGAGTCCACCCCCGTAACCGCCCGCTTCTCCAACTCCACCGGCATTCCCGATATACCCGATCACGTGCCCGATGCGAATCCCCGCGGACTCGCCATTCGTTTCAATCTCGCCGAGCATGTCCACACCGACATCGTGAGCCATTCGACCGACGGCTTTCCCACGCGCGATGGGTACGAATTCCTGGAGTTACTGCGTGCGATTGCCGCCAGCGGGCCAGACGTTCCTTCTCCAAAACCGGTAGAAAAATTTCTGGGCTCTCATCCCGCCGCCCTTGCGTTTGTGCAGGCCCCCAAGCCGTTTCCTTCCAGCCTGGCGCGCGAGTCGTATTTCGGCGTAACCGCATTTGCATTCACCAATGATGCCGGGAAGACAAGGTTCGGCCGCTATCGGATCGTTCCCGAACTCGGCAACGATTACCTTTCCGATGCGCAGGTTGCCGCACTTTCGCCCAACCACCATTTCGATGAAATCGCGGAACGCGTGGCAAAAGAGCCGGCCCGCTTTCAGATCAAAGTGCAGGTTGCCGCGGACGGAGATACGGCAGACGACGCGACCCAGCATTGGCCCGAGAGCCGCGAGCAGGTGGAACTGGGGACCGTCGAGCTGGACAAGGCGGTGCCCGACACCCAGGCGCAGCAGAAGCACATCATCTTCGATCCAATTCCGCGCGTGGAGGGCATCGAGGCTTCGGCCGACCCGCTGCTCGAACTCCGCGCGGCCATTTACCTGCTGAGCGGGAGGCGCCGCCGGGCCGCATAAGATCAGGACTCACCGCGGGATCAACTGAAACTCCCGAATCGCGATCTTCGGCCCAACTAGCGCATGGTTCACGTCGGGAAGCAGCATCACCGTAATCTCGTCGAACGCGCGGAAGCTCGCGTGGGCGGGAACCGCAAACCGCAGGGTTTCGAAAACCGGGGCGGACTTGAACGTGAAATGCATCGGCTGGGTCGACTCGATCGGCTGCTGCCCCAAGTAGACTGCCGGCTTGCGCGGTTTGGTCGAATCGCGCAGCAGCACTGCCATCGCGATGGTGCCCGGCTGGTTATCGCGATTCTCGAATTTCGACCTCTATTTCGCGGCACCGTGCGAGCGGAATGGTGGTCGACAGAGTCTGGCGCGCCTCGATGGACAAGGGAATGGAATTGGTGGCCTCGATGTGCACTGCCAGGGGCGTGCCCTGCGCCTGGTGAGACGTCGAACCTGGACGCCGGCCGGCCTGGAAATAAAAGTACGGCCCGTCGAATCGAATGATGAGCGGCTTAAAGGTGCCGGGAGCGAGGAGATTCGGGCGCGCCGGCAGCGGAGGAATGATCTGCTTTTTCTCCGGGACCGGCCAGAGGACGATGCTCTCATAGCCGGAGATGCCTGGGTCGGAGGGGCGGCCGTCGGGTTGGGACTTGCCGGCGGCATCTTCTCCAGGGGACTGAGCGTTGTCTCGCGACTGCGCGGCGGCGATCGCTTGAAGGCGGTTGCGGTGTCCTACGCCGTCGATCAGCGACCAGATGGTGACCAGGACCGCCGGAATGAATACGAGCGCAAGCCGCAGAGCGGCACGCTTGTATTCGCGGTCGGGATCGAGTTGTTGACCTGGCGCGAACGTCCGCTTCCAGGCGAACAGAGATGCGCTGAGCGCGAGCAGAGTGCAAGCGGTGTAGTTTGAACGTGTAGCGAGCGCCCACCCCGCCCCATAAAGGCAGATCGCGATCACGTACCCATGCACTTCCAGGGGAGCGCGGTAGAGTGATTCGTTGAAGAGTTCACCCTCGTCCGTCTCCCAGTGGGAAGGCGTGCGGGGCACGGGAGCGAAGAGGGAGGAAGTGGCGTGGCGAAGTGCCGCGGTGAGCAGGAACGCTCCGACTGCGCCGACCAGGGCCGTAGCGGCAGAGAGTTGCTCTGAGAAGATGACCATGGAGGGTACCCAGATCCAGCCGGCCACGCTAGCCAGGGCAAACAGAGAGTACGGGAGCGGCGACGCGGTGCGGAATGGGCTTGATGGGCTGTTCCAGTAGAGATAGATGCCTGCTATTCCTGCAAGCGCACCAGCGGTGACATAAATGATGGCCCGAACTGCGAGGGACCCGATGCTTGGAGTGTGCGACGAGGGCAGGCGGCAAATGAGGAAGCCGGCGATGAGAGCGTTGAGCAGCCCGGCGCCGACCACGAAAACAAGGAATCGCTTGGCCGTGTAGGTGTCAAGGCCTGGTTTAGACACTGCATTCGCTGCCGATGTACGGGCCTGGGTTGGGGGTTTGGCGGGCCTCCACGCGACGGAAATCGGCGATTTGATGCTCATGAGCGGCGTAGCTGCCCACATGGTCCAGAGAATGGTCAGGAAATAAGGGATGCGCAGGGCATCGGCGCGCATCTTCCAATCGGCGATTTCGCCGAGAGGTGTTCTGGCGTCCTGGTCTATAACGAAGCCGGGATAGGCAAACAGATTCATCATTACGAAGGTGGCAAAGTAAACGGGCAGGAAGATGAGCGGCGCCAGGATGAAGGCCCGCCACAGCTTGCTGATTCTAAAATTGCTGGCGATCCAACTGTGGACCAAGACGAACAAAAGCATGCCCGTCCAGATGAAGGCCGTGTTCAAGGCCACCCAGAGGCAGAACATCCGAAAGAGTGGGCCGATGGTGACGTCAGGATTGAACCGGTCGATGGTGTCGACGATTGTGGCCCACGCGGGAGCGAGTGTGGACCACAGAGCAGCAAATATCAGCAGCGACCTGCGCAAGCTGAGGTATTTCAACCAGCCGACGCACCAGGCAGCAAGGACCTGCCGCCAATACCATCCCTCCGAGCGTCCCGCGCGGAACTCCTCCAGCAGATCGCCGACGAGCGCTTCGTCATAATCGCCGGGAATGCCGTGCTCCAGCATCCATGTGGCGAGGGTTGGGGGTTGGCTGCGTCGCATGAGCGCTCCTATAGGAGGTCCAACTTGGGATCCGGGAGTGCTTGCCACAGCCTAGTCAGAACCCGGCGCGTGTCGTGGACCTGCCGCAATCCTTCATGGGTCACCCGGAAATAGCGCTTGGCCTTGCCCCCGCGTTCGGGAGTGGGATCGCCCAGGCTTGAGGCGACCAGCCCCTTCACTTCCAGCCGCTCCAGGGCCGCATACACGCTGCCCACCGACACATCCCGGCCCCGATGCGCCTCGAGTTCGCGCGAGATCGGAACCCCATACGCCTCATCGCCAAGATGGATCACGGCGAGGAGAATCATCAGTTCAAATTCTCCGAGATAGCTTCGTTCCGTCATTAATTCAATGATGGCGAAGAAATAGTCGCCATGCAACACTTTTCTTTTCCTCATTCCTTGCGCATTATTCTCCCAATGAGGTCAACCGGAGACGAAGATGCCGATCCGCGATGTGCTCCAGGCAAGGCCGGTTTCCGTTGCAGATATTTCGCCCTGGCGCGACTTGTATCGCCAGGAGATGCACTGCCAGATCGTTCACGACAATATGCATGCGCGGCCGGGCTGGACCCAGGCTTACCTGGTCGAGTTGGGAGGGGCCGCGGCCGGTTACGGATCCATTTTGATCGGGGGTCCGTGGACGGGGACGCGGACCGTGTTCGAGTTCTTTCTCGCCCCCCAACACCGCGCGCGCGTCTTCGATGCTTTCGGCAGCCTGCTGACGGCGAGCGAAGCCACAGCCATCAAGGCCCAGACCAACGACGCTCTACTCACCGTCATGCTGCACGCCTGGGCGAAGAATATCGTGAGCGAATCGATCGTTTTCGAGGACAAGCTGACGACGGCGCACACGCTGGACGGTGCGATCTTCCGCCGTCGCCGAGAGCCGGAAAATGACTGGTGTGTGGAGGTCGGCGGGGTGATCGCGGCGACTGGGGGAATCCTCTATCACTACAACCGCCCGTATGGCGACATCTACATGGAAGTGGCAGAACCATACCGGCAGCGCGGCCTCGGCTCCTATCTCGTGCAAGAACTGAAGCGAGTCTGTTATGAGCTGGGGAGCATTCCCTGCGCGCGCTGCAACCCCACTAACATCGCCTCGCGCAAGACACTGCAGAAGGCCGGCTTCGTTCCGTGCGCCCATATTCTGAGCGGAACCCTGTGACGCGCGACCGAATCAGTAAGTCAGCGGAATCTCCTGCTTTGACTTACCAAGTTATACGGCGCATTGCGGCGATTGCTAGTTAGTTACTCATATTTTGGTTGACTTTGTTGTTAGTATCTGGTATAATACTAAAGGTGCGGGTAACTCCGAGGTTCACAATGCGATGCCCCGCACTGGAGGATTATGCAGCAGACAACCGACACTCTCGAGCGATTCTTTCGCGCCTTCGAATCCAGCGCATCTTCAAACGATATCTCCGCGCAGGTCGCCCACTTCGCCGATGTTTTCATGGCCGCGAGTCCACAGGGAACACAGGCGGTCTACGCAAGCGATTTCGCCGTCGCGCTTCCCAGGAAGAAACAGTTGTTCGACCGGCTTGGATGCCAATCCACCGCCCTCGTCTCACTTGAGGAAAGGCCCCTCGACGCGCGCTATGTTATGGCCAGCACCCGTTGGCGCATGACCTTTGCCCGGAACGGGGCTAAGGCAGAAGGTGTCCTGGTTGATTCGATCTACATCGTGGATACCGGAGGAGAGGCATTCAAGATCGTGTTCTATCTCGCCAACCAAGACCTCATGCAAATACTCAGGCAACGCGGCATTACTCCTTACTGATGAGCTTCTGCATTCTGATAAAGTTCTGGCATGACTGCAATGATCGATGATCTGGTTCGCCACAAATGGCACTCAAATGCCGCGCCGCTCAGTGCCATTGGGCAGAACGCGGCGGCGGCGAACGACGAGGAACTGCGAAAGCTTCTTCACCACATCCTGATCGCCAATCGCTACTGGTTATCGCGCATGCGGGATATCGAATTCTTCCGGGAGGCAGAGTCGCGCATTTCCGAAAGCTCGGCGACCTGATTGCCAGGTATCGCCAGACTGAGACAGAGGAGATGGAGTGGTTGCTGCAGGCGAGCGATGCAGACTTCGATCGCGTTTTTCAGATTCCGCGCCTGCCCGGTCAGGATTTCTCGGTCACCGAGGCGATCATGCAAGTCGTAATGCACAGCATCGGTCACCGGGCTCAATGTGCGATGAGGCTGCGGAGCCTGGGCGGCACTCCTCCACAAACGGATTTCGTTCTATGGTTGAAGGATCGACTGGCACCGGTGTGGCCCTCGTAAGCGTGGAAGACCCTGCCGTCCGGCCGCTGAACCAAAATCACTTGGAGAGCCATGCTGGAAACCAACGACGCCGATCATATCCGCATACGTCCGGCAACCTCCGACGACGGCCCGCGACTCATCCCGCTGATCAACTGGGCGTTCTCAGTGGAGACGTTTCTGCGGGGTCCGCGCACCGACCAACAGCGCCTCGGCGCAGCGATGGAGAAGGGCACAATCCTGGTGGGAGAGGATCGCGGGGGTCGGCTGCTGGCTTCGATCTACACCGAGTTGCGCGGAACGCATGGCTACGCTGGCATGCTCGCCGTCGACCCAGAACACCAGAAGTCAGGCCTCGGCCGCCGCATGATGGAAGCGGCCGAGGATCATTTCCGGACGCACGGCTGCGACATCGTCGAGATCACCGTACTCAGCCTGCGCCCTGAGCTCCTGCCCCTCTACCGCCGATTCGGCTTTGTTGAAACAGGCACCGAAGAATTTCACTATCCGCATCCGCTGGCGCCCGGCCTCGAGTGTCATTGCATCGTGATGGAAAAGCCAATCCGGTAAAGAAAGACCTCCACACCGATCTCGTCCCAGCTTTATTGTTGGATCGGAGTCCAATCATTCAAGGAGTGGCACCGTGAAAACACGTTTGGCGATTGCATTGTTTTTGCTGGTTGCGGCGGCGCCCCGATCGTTCGCCCAGGATCCGCTCGAGGGCGTCTGGCAAGGCTACGACGGCGAGTGGAAGCACGTTTCGCGGCAGTTGATCGAGCTGGCGGAAGCCACCCCGCCCGAGAAATTCGCTTGGCGCCCGGCAGCGGGTGTGCGCTCGACCAGCGAGGTGTACATGCATATCGCCATCGCGAATTTCTACCTGCTCAGGGTCACCGGTCCCAAGGTGCCGCCAGACCTTAAGGAGGACATGGAAAATAAGGTCACATCGAAGCCGGAAGTGATCAATTGGCTCAAGCGCTCGCTCGATGCGGTCCAGCAAGCGCATCTCGCTGAAACCACGAAGGACCTCGAGCGCAAGGTCCGCATTCACGACCGCGACTCAACGGTGGACGGCATGTATTTGCGCATCATCGTTCATGCCAACGAACACATGGGCCAGTTAGTCGCGTACGCGCGCATGACCGGAGTGGTGCCTCCCTGGTCAGCGAAATAAGCTCGGTCCCGATCCCGTTTTGACGCACACCCCGGCACAATGCCTACTTCTCAGTCGCTGCCCGCGCCAGCACTGGCGCGGATTGCGGCGCGTGCAGATAGTGGCTGGCGAATTCGAGGAAGGTGGGCCAGTTGGGCGCGGGCGTATGACCATACCGATGCTGGCGGAAGGCAAGATCTCCGTCGATGAGAGCCGTCTCGATGGGCGGAAACTGGCTGGTCCCAAGATCGTTCTTGCCCAGCAACCGGTATACGGGTCCCGCCGCCACTTCGGCCAGGAACATGCCCTGCGGATCGGCCCACCCATCGCCGCTCGGATCGGCGTAGCCGTCCCCGTTCGAGGCTCCGCCGCCGATGAATACAGGCCGCGGGGCGCTCAGTGCGATGAGTTCATGGTTGTCGACAGGCAGATCCGCGGGAGTGAGCGGCCCGCCGTAGCGCAGGAAGTTTCCATTGAACCAGTGATAGAGCGGCGTATTAGCGAGGTTGGGCATCTGTTCGCCGAAGATGTGGCGATAGAGCTTGGCGCCGCCCTCGCCCGAAGAGCTGGAATAAACAATCGCGAAACGCGGGTCGAAAGCCATCGCGACCAGGACCGTCTTGCCGAAGCGGGAGTGGCCTTCGAGGCCAACCTGGCGCGCGTCCACGGCCGGGTCGGTTTCAAGGTAGTCCATCGCCCGGCTGGCGCCCCAGGCCCAGGCCCGCAGCGTACCCCAGTCATCGAGCCCGCGCGGTTGGCCTTTGTTCATCAGTCCGATGATGCCTTCGGTGAGGCCCGATCCGTCGTCCGCCTGAAAGCTGGTGGGCTTGAGGACGGCGAATCCCCAGCCTTTATCGAGAACCGGCTGCCAGGCGACTCCCCACTCCCCGGTCGCGCCGTTGCCTCCCGGCGAATCGGTGGGCGGGCGAGCCGCGGCACGCGCGAAGTCCTTGTCAAAGGCAACTTCCATGAGGACGGGAACGGGGCCGGAGGCTTTGGCGGGAGTGGTGAGGACGAGGTCGATGTTGACGGAGATTTGCGGATCGATGGAGTTGTCGACATGGCCCGAAAGCCGCTTGGTCACGACATCCACGCCACCGTATTTTTCGCGCGTGCTGCTCACGACTTGCCACATGACCGCCGGCAGGTTGGCAGGTGCGCGGCCCAGGATTTCGTGTTCGTAGTCGGCGACGATTTCAGGACGGCGCTGGTCAAACCACGCTTCCGGTGATGTTACCCTCTGGCCATTCTTGAGCAGCAACGGGTCTGGAACATTGGGGTAGACGCTGGCTTTCGCCTCATCGTAGTTGGTAGCGTTGGGAGCTCTGGCATCACCGGCCGGCGGCCGGCGCATATCGGCGTCCTTGAGGCCGAGAAGGGCGACCATCCGCTCCCGATCCTGCGCCGCACTGAGGTGAACCGGAGCCGAATCGACCGATGCAGCCTGACCCGGCCCATGCAGATAACGTCCGGCAAAGGTCAGAAACGTTGGCCAGTTGGGACCCGGCGTATGCCCACCGGAGTGTTGCCGCCACGCGACGTCGCCATCGATCAGCGCCGTCTCCATGGGCGGAAATTCCGTGGTGCCCAGGTCCTTCTTGCCCAATAAACGGTACACGGGTCCGGCCGCTACCGCGGCAAGGAACATCCCCTTTGGGTCGATCCAGCGATCATCGCCATCGGTGGCGCCTCCGGAGATGAACACCGGCCGCGGCGCGCACAGCGCAATCAACTCATGATTATCGACGGGCAAATCACCCGTATTGAGCGGGCCGGCATACTTGAGGAAATTGCCTGCCATCCAGTGATATTCATTGGTCGCCGCCACGTTGCCCACCTGCTCGCCGACGATGTGCCGGTAGAGTTTGGCGCCGCCTTCGCCCGACGAACTGACATAGGCAACGGCAAAGCGCGGGTCGTACGCCATGGTTACAAGCGTGGCCTTGCCGTAACGCGAATGCCCTTCGATCCCCACCTGCTTCGCGTCGACGGCCTTGTCCGTTTCGAAGTAGTCGAGGCAGCGGCTCGCGCCCCAGCCCCAGGCCTTCAGCGTTCCCCAGTCATCGAGCTTGCGCGGCTGGCCTTTGTTCACCAGCCCGATAATCCCTTTGGTCAGCCCCGCGCCGTTGTCGTCCTGCGCGCTCGTAGGAACGTATTCGGCGTATCCCCAGCCTCTCGCGAGAACTTGCTGCTGCCACGTCGGGCCTTTCTGGTTTTCCGGCGCGAACTGCGGAAAGCGCTTGATGAGCATGGCCATGAATTCCTTGCTGAACCCGAGTTCCATAATCACCGGCACCGGCCCTTTTGCATTGGCCGGAGTGCTCAGCGTCAGGTCGATGTTCACCGTGATGCTGGAATCAGCCGAGTTGTCCACGTGCCCCACCAGGGTCTTGGTCACCACGGCCACGTCGCCGTTCTTTTCCTGGACCGTACTCTTCACTTCCCACGTGACCTTGGGTAGATGGGCTGGCGTGCGCCCCAGAACCTCGCGGTCATAGAGCTCGACGATTTCCGGCCGTCGATCGTCCCACCACATCTTGGCCGTGGTGACAGGCTTTCCATTATTGAGCCGCAGCGCGTCGGGCAGATTGGGGTAAACATTGGCCTTCGACTCGTCATAGTTGGCCGCATGCGGAGACTTGGGATCGCTATCCACGCCGGGACGCAGCTCCTTGATGCCGAGTTCGTCCATGACCCGCTGGTGGTCCTTCTCTGAAGCGGCCTGGATGGCCAGCATCTCCGGCGTGGGCGTGAATGCCGGCCGCGGCGGTGCCGGCCGATTCGACGGTGTTTCAGCGGCCGGCGGAGTGGCCGCGGCGGGCGCCTGTGCGGTCACGGGTAGCACGACGATCCCCGCCAGCGCAGACAACGTGACCAGAACAATGCGGCCCGAGGCAGGAAAGAATGTGCGCATGGACAGGAACCTCCGCGGCTTCCGAATGAATCGTGGGGGGAAGAATATCGATTTACTCAAGTCTCTGGCAAACATGCCCGGCCGGGCATGCCTCTCTGATCAACCCCCGTCCCTTCAAGCTTCAGTGCAAATTGCCGATTACGCTAGTGTCCGCTCTGCTCAGCGAACCACTCCGCGGCGACGTTGCGGGCCAGTTCCAGGCACCGGCGCCCTGCGTCCGGTTCGGGGCAGGAAAGGAATCTCATCATGTCGTTTGCTCGCAATCTTCCCATCGCCCGCAAGTTCACCCTGGCCTTTGGACTCGTATGCATCCTGTGCCTGGGGCTGGGGACTTATTCGTTTTTCACCTTTCGCAGCATCGTGTCGAAGTGCTTTGCGGTGAGTGAGGATTCGTTCCCATCAGTGGTGCACCTGGCAAGGATCCAGCTCTCGATCGATCTTGTACGCCGGTCGGACCTGGCCCTGCTGCTGTGCCAGACCCCGGAGTGCAATGCTCTCAATACGGCGCAGCGCCAGCGGGCCATCGACGAATATCGCGCGGCCCTGACGGGTTACGAGCCCTTGATCGGTCATCCCGGTGAGCGCGAGCTCTATCAAAAGTTCGTCGACTCGTTCGATCAATACCTGGAACTCAGCCGTCTGGGCGGCGCACAGCGCGCGGCGGGCAAAATCGGCGACGCGCTCGACACCCTCGCCTCCGACGCGGCGGTGAACTCGGTGAGCCAGGCCGGCACTGCGGTCGCCGCGGACCTCGACCTGAGTATCCGGTTAGGATCCGACGCCTCGCGCAGCGCGACGGCCGTGAGCCGCGGCGCAATCTGGATCAATATCGCTGTGACGCTGCTCATTGTCGCCCTTTCCGCGCTGGTCGGCGCCAGCCTCACCCGGGTGATTGCGCCTCGCATTGTGCGCGTCATGGGCATGCTTCAGCAGCTCGCCGCCAAGGATCTGACGGCGCACGTCAAGGTATCCGGCGGCGATGAAATCGGGCAAATGGGCGTAGCGCTCAACAATTCCGTCGCCGCGATTCGCGAAGTGGTCGAGTCAGTGGCCAGGGGAGCGGAGACGCTTTCGGCTGCTACCACGGAGATGAGCGCGCGCTCGGTGCAAAGCGCCGGCAATGCCAGCACGCAATCCAGGCGCACAAACCAGATCGCTGCGGCGGCCCAGGAGATGACGGCCACCATTGGCGAAATCAGCCACAGCGCGGAGAGCGCTGCGGGCGCCAGCCGCGGTTCGGCAGACACCGCCGTCAACGGCGGCGCGGTGATGCAAACCGCCGCGGCCACCATGGAAAAGATCGCTGCCGCCACCACTTCGGTTTCGGAAAAAATGGCCTCGCTGGCCGCGCGCTCCGAAGAAATCGGCAAGGTAGTCAACGTGATTCAGGAGATCAGCGAGCAGACCAACCTCCTGGCCCTCAATGCCGCCATCGAAGCCGCGCGCGCCGGCGAGCATGGCCGCGGCTTCGCGGTAGTTGCCGGCGAAGTGCGGCGGCTGGCGGAGCGCACCAAGGGCGCCACCGAAGAGATCGCCGCCACCATTCGCAGCATCCAGGAGGAGACGCGTTCTACCCTGCAGGTTATGGCAGAGAGCCGTTCTGCGGTCGAGACGGGGATGAACGAAACGGCGCGGGCCCGCACTAGCCTCGAGGCCATTATCGAGTCCTCGCGGCAGGTCGAACACCAGATCCAGTTCATCGCCACCGCGGCAACCCAGCAGACTTCGGCAGCAAGCGAAATCTCCGAATCCGCCGGTCAGATCTCGCAACTCGCCGTAGAGAATTCGCAGGGCGCTGAAGAAGCCGTCGAAGCGCTGAAGAATCTCGCTTCGCTGGCCACCGAACTGGATGGCATGATGCGCCAGTTCCACCTCGAAGAGGAGAAACAGCCCGGCGGAACGACCGGCAAGCCCCGGCCGGCATTCAACCCCGCGCTGGGCGGCGTGCGTGCGTAGACAGCGCAACAAGCCGGGTTCCCATCCCGACTCGGCTAGGGTAGGGTTTCATTCATCAGGGTCGATTCGCGGTTCGAAAAATGCATCTCGTCCAACCTTCCGGTTTATTCATCCCAGAATCTTGACGAATTCTGGATGCGGAATTAACGACATCCCTCTCGCGATTCACTACTGTGATCACGTGCTGGCGGGGGCAGATAAAAGGGAGCCCAGCCGCTGGGGAGGTCAACATGAAATCCAGTTTTATCGCTGTTTGCGCTACCGCGGCTGTGGTCCTGGCTTCCGCTTTGGCCGAGACCCGGACGGCACCCAGGCTGAACGCTGCATCGCTCGCCCGCGTCGAGGCCGTCACCTCCTACTGTGAGAACGTTGACCCGGCGTCCGACTCCGAATACGTGACGAGAGTGGCCGTCGCGATGCGCGGTCATTCCGACGCCGAAGTCCGGCTTGCTCGCGGCAGCGGCGAATACCTGCAGGCACTGGCGCAGGCCAACGACACGCTGGTCAAGGTTCCGGCAAATTCTGCCGTCCGGGCCTGCTCTGAGTACCTGGCAGAAAAGTAGACCCTTTTCCCGAACCATTGCCTTGGTTCACTCCTTCCAAATCACCCAATGAGATCGGGTAGCCGGCGACGTCAGCGGCAAGCCCTGATATGGAGTGACCTGTCAACCCCTGCACAGTCGTGGTGTTGTTTTTGTGGTTGCTTTTGCCGTTGATCGAAGACAGGGCCAGCAGCAGCCGGGGCAGGTTTGAGCGACGATTGATCAGTCTGATATTCGCGGGTCGGAACCGCATGGTCATGATCCGTGGGGAGCTGCCTCGGACTAGTGTCGCGAGTCCGGCTGAGCCTGTCGCATAGGGCGTTCGAGGATTCTCCTTCGTGCTTGCCCCGGCTGCGGCTGGCACTGTCTTCGAATTGGTTGACGCTGTTCATCCGGTTTCGAGTTTTTGTTTTTTCCTTCTTAGGAAAGTTTTTGCTTTTGTTCTTGCTGTTGCTTTTTGCCGGTCATGCCGCCATGGCCCGGCTGGCGGCGGCTTCCGTCTTCACACCGATGGCCCAGATAAAGCCCAGCAGTTCGCGCCCCACGGCGGTCGTGATCTTGCACTGCTCCTTGCCCGCCGCGGCCAATTTGGCGTAGCGCTTGTGCAAGCGCAGTTGCGCCTTCCAGGCCATCTCCTTGATCTCCTCCGGCACACCTTCCTGCCGCTTGCGCAACGCCGGTCCCACGGCTGGCCTGAGCCGGTAGCTCCAGGCCGCTTCGATAGCAATGCGTCGCAGATGCGCATTGCCCGTCTTGGTAATCGCGCCGCGTTGCTGCCGGCGGCCGCTGGAATTTTCACTGGGCACCGCGCCGCTGTAACCCATTAGCTGCCGCGCGTTCTCGAAGCGCGAGATCTGGCCCAGTTCGGCCACCACCGTCACCGCCGAGATCTCGGCAATGCCGCGCAACGCCTGCAAGCCGCGAATCACTTCCTGCATCCCGGCCGGAGCCAACTTGACGGCTTCGCGAATCGCATCCTCCAGACGCTTTACCCGCTCCGCCATGTGCTCGACCTCGTGCAACAGATCCAGCCGCGTCCACTCCTGCGCCGCCTGCTCGTAGCGCAGTTGCCGCACCCAGGCCATGTACTGCGCCGTCCATGGCTTCACGCACGTTACCGGACGACGCCCCGTGCGCAACAGAAACTTATTCAGCCGATGCCGGGCCCGCAACTGATCCTGCTTGGCCGCCTCGCGGGTTCGCACCAGATCGCGCAACGCCTCGGCGCTGGCATCCGGGACCCACACCGCTGTCAGTTCGCCCGCGCGATGGCAGCGCGCCAGCTTCAAAGCATCCCGCCGATCCGTCTTTACCCGGTCCCCGGACTTGACCGGAACCAGCGTCGGCGCCACCACCGTGCACTCCACGCCCAGCTCGGTTAACTGCCAATACAGAACATATCCTGTCGGTCCCGCTTCGTAGCAGGCTCGCAAATGCTCCCCTGCGCACAGCTTGCGGATCAGCTTCCGCACCGACTCGGCGCGGTTCGGGATCACCCCAAGGCTGCGCACTTCCCCATCCTGCTCGGCAACCGCGACCGCGATCGTCTCGGCATGGACATCCAAACCCAAAAATCGTACCTTTTTCTGCATGGCCGGTTCCTCTCCGCTTGTGGCTCTGGACTGTGTTCCTCTGCGGTTCACAGACTAACCCACGACCAGCGCACTGGAACCGGTCACTCCATGATGACTAGTAGTGAATGGTCGATTCGACCGCGAATTTCTGATAGTTCTTGAATTCGATTGTGTTCACGAACAGGTGGAAAGCGTCCTTCATTCGGACTTCTGAGCGGTAGGGCAGGTTGTAACTCTTGCCCGCGATTTGCACCGGCCTGTACTCCACCGTGGTCTCACCCATCTGGATGGGGAAGTTCACTGGAAGGTCCAGCTTCGAGGTAATCCGCATCACATTCAGCGTGTTGGCGTCCACCGCCACCTGCCCCGCGTAGGGGACAACAATCCGCTGCCCCGAATTCTTGTAAATGACCGCAATGCCGGCCTCCCGGGGCACATGAAAGCCGAATACATACGCGCGTCTTCCGTGAAGATTCGCCATCCGGCTCCACGTAAACACCGTATGCGCTTGCGGATTGAAAATGTGGTTAAGGCCGCTGCCGAATTCGCCGGCGCTGATAGCTCCCTGGAACTGCATGTGATCAATCCCGGAAACCTTGTTCCCATCGATGGCGGTGACCTCGTAACTTTCCTTCTGGTTGAAGAAGGTTAGCCTTTCCTCGATCACGCCGTTTGAACCGGCCGCGCCTTGCGTCATTGTAGACATCTGCGATGCGGCCTGATTCGCGCTGACACCGGTAAGGCCCGTCAATGGGTCGCTCAGACTCGAGAATTCGCGCTGGGTCGTCTGCGTACAGATGAAGTCTGGCAATTTTTGCGTGTACTCGAGCGCAACGGCCCGCGCCGTTTCCAGGACCCTCGCCTGATCAGCCGACAGGCGAGGCGCCTCCGCTGTCGATGCGCGCTCGCCTGGAAGCAGCAGAAACAATACGGCGATGTGAAGGGAGTTCAACACTTCCGCCTGGCCCGGGAGACCCGTGTCGTTCTCTCCTGCGATCATAGCTCACATCAGGACGGCGAACCCCCGGTAACCTTCCCATCATTGCAAGCCCCACGAGATTGATCACACTCTTCCTACCTTGCCATGAAGGTGCTATGGTAGCCTCCGGTTGTAGTCATCGCGGGGCGGCAGTTCGTAACGCCGCGGAATGATCACTCGCTTTTGAACAGGGAGACTCGCATGAGCGCCGCCAAATACGACCTGGTCGTCATCGGCTCCGGACCGTCGGGACAGCGCGCCGCCGTAGCCGCTTCCAAGATGAAGAAGCGCGTTTGCGTGGTGGAAGGTCGTGCCGTGGTGGGAGGCGTGTGCGTCAACACCGGCACCATTCCCTCCAAGACCATGCGTGAAGCGGTGCTGCACCTCTCCGGCTACAACTACCGTTCCGTCTACGGCATGAATTACCGCGTCAAGGAAAAGATCACCATGGCCGATCTCGCCTTTCGGGTCCAGGCGGTGATCAAGACGGAAGTGGATGTGACCGAGGCCCAGATTTCGCGCAACGGCATCGACATCGTTCACGGGCTGGCTCATTTTGTCGATCCCACCCATGTGCGCGTGGAAGGCTTCCAGGGCGAAAGCACCCTCGAGGCCGAGCGCATCATTATCGCGGTGGGAACCCGGCCGGCCTCGTCGCCCAAGGTGCCCATCAACGGCCGCACCATCATCAACAGCGACCAGGTGCTCGACCTCCCCACCCTGCCCCGTTCTCTGATCGTGGTCGGCGGCGGGGTCATTGGGGTGGAATACGCCTGCATGTTTGCCATCCTGGGAGTGCGCGTCACCATCATCGAGAAGCGCAACAAGCTGCTCGAATTCGCTGACCAGGAAATCATCGAAGCGCTCAGCTATCACCTCCGCGACAGCCGCGTGACCATGCGCCTCGGGGAAGAAGTCCAGAGCGTGGAGGAGTTGCCCGACGGCACGGTGGTCGCCAACCTCGAGAGCAAGAAACGGATTTCCGGAGACGCCCTGCTCTTCGCCGTAGGCCGGCAGGGAGCCATTGACGATCTCAACCTGGCCGCCGCCGGAATCGAAGCTGACAATCGCGGCCGCATCGTCGTCGACGAAAACTACCAGACCAGCGTGCCCCACATCTTTGCCGTCGGCGACGTGGTTGGCTTCCCCGCCCTGGCGTCGGTGTCGATGGAACAGGGGCGGATCGCGGCGGCGCGCGCCTTCAACGACAAGGCCACGGCCTCGAATCCGAGTTTTTATCCTTACGGCATTTACACCATTCCCGAAATCAGCTTCATCGGCAAAACCGAGGAACAGCTCACCGACGAAGACGTGCCGTACGAGGTGGGCATGGCGTACTATCGCGAAGTCGCGCGAGGACAGATTCGCGGCGATACAACCGGCCGGCTGAAGCTGATCTTCCACCGCGACACGCGCAAGATACTGGGAGTCCACATCATCGGCGAGGGAGCCAGCGAACTGGTGCACATCGGCCAGGCGGTGATGACGCTTGACGGCACCGTGGATTATTTCGTGCAGACGGTATTCAACTACCCGACCCTGGCGGAGTGCTACAAGACCGCAGCCTTCAACGGCCTCGGCAGGCTGTCCCGTTACCAGGGCTGAAGAGGGATCGGAGCGGAGGGCGGAAGCCGCGTCCCCCGGGAGGGAAAAATGACAACTGCCATCGGCGTCGTGATGACCGAACACATCGTGGCCGGGCGGATGGAAAATCATCAGCTGGTGGGCACGCCGGTGCGCTATCCCGGCGATTTGACGGAAGTAGACGCGCTCACGGTCCTTCCGGGTGGGGATCTGCTGGAGATTTTGGCCAACCATGTAACCGAACTTGCCGGCAGTGGCAGTGCGAAGGTAGAAGCCATTGGGGTCGCGGTGCCGGGCGTGGTTCGCCACGGGATCGTCGAGGACGCGCCCAATCTTGCCCAGATCAAGGGCATGCGGATGGCGGAAGAACTGGGTCGGGTCCTGGCGGCCCGCGGCATCCATGCACCGGTACACATTGCCAACGACGCTGACGCCATCGCCGCCGGCGTGGCCGCCAAGCATGGCCAGCTCGACAAGCTCACACGCGTCTGGACCATTGGCAACGGCATCGGCTACGGCCGCTGGCCCTACGTCGAAGGTGTATGGGAAGGAGGCCACATCACCGTCTCCCTCGACCCCAGGGAGCGTTTCTGCGGCTGCGGTGGCATCGGCCACCTCGAAGGCATCATGGGCTACCGCGCCATGCGCCTGCGCTTTCTCGACCGCGAGCCCGAAGAAATCTTCGCCCATGCCAAGGAGGGCGACGCGAAGTGTCGTGAATTTGTGGATTTGTGGCACCGCGCACTGGCGGCAGGGACGGCTTCGTTTATCCACTTGGCCGGACCGGGGCGCTTCTACTTCACCGGGCACAATGTGGGCTTCGTCGACGTGCCATTTGCTGAGGGCGCATATCGAAACCATGGTGAAAATGAGCCCGCTGCAGAGCTTCTCGCTTGAAGTGCTTCCCAACGACGACGAAACGGCTTTGCTGGGTGCGGGCGTCAGCGCGCTCCGCGCCCTGACCTGGTAAACGCGAAAACGAGCAGGTATACCCAATGCCTATTCGGCCGTTTTCTCTGCCCTGGTCCGCCGCGGCGGACGAAGACCTGCGACAGCGTCTCAATCGAACGCGCTGGCCCGAAGAGGTTCCGGATTCGGGCTGGGACTACGGGACCGATCCGGGTTTTCTCCGCGACATCTGCTGCTACTGGCGTGAGAAGTTCAACTGGAAGGCCCAGGTCGAACAGATGGCCGCCCTGCGCCACTGCATATTTTCAGCCGACGGACTCGATATTCATTTCGTTCACGAGGTTGGCAAGGGGCCCGCCCCGATCCCTCTGATTCTCACCCACGGTTGGCCGGGTTCGTTCCTAGAGTTCATGAAGCTCATTCCGCTGCTGACCGACCCCGGCAGGCACGGAGCCGATCCCGCCGACTCGTTCAGCGTCGTTGTGCCGTCGCTGCCGGGATTCGGATTCTCGGGCCAGCCCGGGCGCGGAGTGAATGCCTTCACCACCGCCGATCTCTGGGCAGCCTTGATGAGCGAACTCGGACACGAGCGCTTCGCGGCCCAGGGCGGAGACATCGGCGCGGGCGTGACTACGGCGCTCGCCTTGCGCCATCCCGGCCGGCTCTTCGGCATTCACCTGAACTTCATTCCCGGCTCCTACAATCCCGACCTCACGGAGGTAACCAAGCTCTTCGAGGTCGAAAAAGCGTATATGCGAAGCGCGAGCACGTGGCGCGAAAACCACGGAGCCTATGCCCACCTCCAGCGTACGACACCGCTCACGGCCGCCTACGGCTTGAATGATTCGCCTGCCGGTCTCGCGGGATGGATTCTCGAAAAGTTCCGTAATTGGTCGGGCTGTGATGGCGATTTGCTGCGACTCTTCACGCGCGACGAGCTACTTGCCAATATCACCCTCTATTGGATGACCGAGACAATCTACTCGTCGTTCCGGATGTACTTCGAAGGGGCGAGGGCTCCGCTGGTTATGCAAGAGAATGAGCGCGTCAACGTGCCGACCGCGGTGGCACATTTCCCTGGTGAACTCCTGTTCCCGCCCCCTGTCTGGGTAGAGCGCGGATTCAACGTGGAACAATGGACCGAGATGCCGCGGGGAGGCCACTTCGCCGCATTTGAACAGCCGGAATTGCTGACCGACGACCTGCGCTGCTTCTTCCGCCAGTTCCGGTGAGGCGTTCACCGTGTCTTCGCAAAAAAAACAGCGGCACATAGTTTAATATGTGCCGCTTCAAAAGTCGTGCAGATGAAGGCTTCCTGCCAAGTAAACCCCGGTTACAACTTGCGCAAATACGTCTGCGAATAGCGGTCGTGCCAGCTCATGTGATCGTCGTCGAAAATAGACCACGCGATGCCGAGGCCCACCGGTAGCAGAGACAGGGCCATCGCGCCGAGCCGGCGGCGCAGCTGCGCGCGCGTGGGGCTCTGGTCGTCAAAGGTGCATAGACCGATGCCTGCATACCTCATACCCGGCGTGCAAACCGGGAACGCGAAGAAAAACGCGTAGTAAAGGAGTCCGATCAGGGCCAGCAGGCAGACGCCGAAAATCTCCCCGGCCTTGCCTTCCGGCGGATGGCTGAATTGGTGTGCCACTAAAAATCCGGCGCTGACGAAACTCGCGAGGATCAAGGCGCCGTCGACGGCGCCAGCCATGAGACGCAGACCCACGGGCGCCACCGGAAACCGCGCTGCCGCCTGGTCGACGGCGGACGCGGAAGACGACAGGTTGACCGGCTGGTTATCCAGCCGCATGCCCGACCAGTCGGGCCGGTTCCAGATGGAGGCAGGCGCATCCTGGCCCACAGAGGATGCTTCAACAGCCGTTGAAATCACGCCCGGATCGACTTCGAAGATGCTGAGTTGCCCTTCTGCCTCGGTAATAGAGCCTTCGGCCAGTCGCGGCCGGATCTTCCGAGTCGCTACCAGTTCGCGCGGGAACTGGATAAGGTTGGCATGTCCCGACTCGGCCTCTTCGACTTCGATAGGGGTTTGGCGCAGATTCTCGGACGCCGCGGCCGGACTCCACCAGTCTTCGACCGACAGTTCAAATTCTTCCTGCGCTCGTCTGAGAGGTGGCGCCGGCTTCCGCTCAACCGGACGCACCGGCAGGTCGGGGTCCCAGCGGATGGCAAACGACTGGCGCTCCGGTTCAAGAGGAGCCGGGACTGCCGGCGCAGCGGGAACCTGCTCCATTGTGCTCTGGTCCCCCAGCAGTTGAGGAGCCGGTCCCGGAATTGGCGCCTGAGGCACGGGAGGAGCGATCGACTGAACAACCGCAGGGCCGCGGGGAGGCTGCTCCTGGGCGGCGGCATGCAATCCGGCGAGCGCCGACTCCGCTGCCGCCTGCGCCTGGAGGGCAACCTTGGTGGCGATTTCCGCATGGCGCACCGCAACCCGCGCTTCTTCGGCTTGCAGCTGGCTGTAGCTCGGCGCCTTGGCATAGCGCGCAGCCACACGGGCCGCGGCCTCGGCAGCGCGACTCGTGCCAGGCGCCGAAGTCTGAGAAGAAGTCTCCGAGTCTGTGGTTGAGGTCTTGCGGTTCTTGTGGGCGGCTAGCCGCCGGTTTACTTCTTCTTTCCACTGGGGCGTAAAGTTCGGCTGTGTGCTCAAAGCTCCAAAAGTCCCTTCAGGTGCGGCTCTTGTTTGGGGCCGCCATTTGGTCCGCCGCGGCGGACGTTGTCTCGCTGGAGGTTGGAGATCGGTGGATGAAATAGCAGGTTTCGCCGGATTCGTGCCATCCGTGCGCCGTTATGAGAAGCCGGGTTGTCCTGCTGCCAGAGCTGCTCGGTGCGCGTCCTCAAGCGTAGAGCCCACATTTGCTATGCTGGGCCTTGGCTTTGCGGATGCGTCCTCGCACTTTTGTGTTTATCACGATGATGGCCCTCTGTCACTGGATGGTTAGGGGGCAGGTGTTGACCAATGCGTTACCTCCCACGCAGGATGCACACCGGCCAGACAGCTCCTCCGAGACCTCCCCGCCCGGAGGGCCAGGGCCAGGACTTCCCGACGATCCGGGACAGGAAGCTTTGCCCGTCGCGCAGCCTGAACCGATTCCTCGCGCCGGAGTGCCTGTGCAGTGGAAGGCCGATCGCCAGACATGGGCCGGTCATACCGCAACTCTCTACGGGGTCGAGGAATTCCGTTACCGTGACTATGTCCTGCGTGCCGACAAGGTTGTCTACAACCAGGAGACTGCGGAATTGGAAGCCGAGGGGCATCTTCAGATGTCGGGCGGTCCCGATGACCTTGTGCTCTCCGCTTCGCACGGAGACATGCGCCTCAACATGCACACCGCGCGCTTCTATGACGTGACCGGGACCCTGGGGGTGCGGCGCGCCGGGCGCGCCATTGTGTACTCCACGCCCAATCCATTTCTATTTTCGGCGCGCGTCCTGCTTCAGACCGGCGAAGCCGCGTACAAGATCGTCGACGGCACCATGACCAACTGCCGGCTGCCCAAGCCCGACTGGCAGCTGCTGGCGCGTCAGATCGATATTGCCAATGGCAAAGCCTCGACGAAGAACACGATATTCAAATTGCTTGGGGTCCCCATTTTCGACCTGCCCTACCTGAGCCGCCCGGTGAACGAAACCGGCCGCGTGAGCGGTCTGCTCACTCCCGTCTTCAGCGTCGGATCTTCGATTCGAGGTTTCACCGCCGGCGAGCAAGCCTACATCGTGCTCAACCGCAGTATGGACATGATCCTCGGCACCGAGTACTACAGCAAGCGCGGCTGGGCGCCCAACGGCGACTTTCGTTACAAGGGGCCCGGACTCTCCTACCTGACGGCGCGCTGGAATGCCTTGATCGATCGCGGTTTCGAGCAGTTGCAGACCTCGGGTCCGCAGGCCGGACAAACCATCTATGTCAACCAGGGTGGCGTGGATATTCTGGCGCTGGGCCGCAAGGATCTCTCTCCGCAGACGCGGATTGCCGGCAACGTCGAGTACCTCTCGAGCTATGTGTACCGCCTCGTGTTCAACGACAACTACTGGCAGGCCATCAGTTCCGAAGTAAGCAGTGAAGCCTACCTGGCGCACGTTCACGACGGGCTTGTGCCATCGCTGTGGATTGGACGAATGCAGAACTTCTCCGGGTCGACCGAAGGGGACGAGGTCAGGATCCTTCACCTGCCCAGCGTCCGGTTCGACGTTGTAGACCAGCCGGTGGGTGCATCGCCCCTGTACTGGGGAATGGGATCGTCGATCGCGCACCTGGGGCGCTCAGAGCCGGAATTTCACGCCCACAACGTCGGCCGCTTCGATCTTTATCCGCATGTCTCCCTGCCCATCGTGGGCGGAGGATGGAGCATCGTACCCGAACTTGGGGCGCGTCTGACTTTCTACACAGGCAGCCAGACACCGGAGTTGACTTCCCTGAACGGCGGCACTCCCACCGTGAGCCACGAAGCACTCCTGCGGACCGATGCGGAGGCAACGATTGATATCCGGCCCCCGGCCCTCGAGCGCGCCTTCACCCTCGGCCGCTCGAATCGGGTGTTGCGCCATGTTATCGAACCGGAGCTGACCTATCACTTTGTGGGCGGTATCGGCAGCCAGGAGCGGAACGTGCTGACGATCGACACCACCGACATCGTGACCAACACCAACGAGGTGGGATATTCCCTGACGCAGCGCTTCTACCTCCGTCCAATCTACCCGAAACCGTGCGACCCTGCCGCGGCCCCGGGTGGAGAGGGCTGCCCCGCCCCGCGCGAGTGGGCCAGCTGGAAGATCGCGCAGAAATATTTCTTCGACGCCAATTTCGGAGGCGCGCTCATCCCTTACCGGCGCAATGTCTTCGACACTACGCTGGATCTGAGCGGAATTGCCTTTCTCACTCAACCACGCAACCTGTCGCCCGTCATCTCCCGCATACGGTTCGAGGCCATCGACAACCTCCGTATCCAATGGGATCTGGACTACGATCCGCAAGCCGGCCGGCTGGGTGGGAACAACATCTTCGCCGGTTACAGCTGGGGCGACACCACCATCGGGATCGGCCACTCGCTGCTCAACGGAGTGGACGAAATGGGCAGCGCCGCCTCGATTATCCAGAGCAACCAGGTGGAGCCGTTCCTACAGATCGGCAAACAGCAGAAAGTCGGCTTCAACCTGGCCGCCAACGGCGGCTATGATTTTGTGCATGGCGCACTCCAATACGCCGGAGTGCAGGCAGTGTACAACTGGAATTGTTGCGGCCTGACAGTTGGCTACAGGCGCTTCGCGCTGGGGTCCGCGCGCGACGAAACGCAGTATCTCTACAGCTTTACCCTGGCCAACTTTGGATCCGTGGGGGACATCCGTCGCTCGAACACCGTCTTCCACGACCCGACCGTCCCCCCGCCCTACTAATATCCTGCGTCAAAATTGCACCCGACGGATTTGAGTTCTCCGAGGGAACGCTCGACAATGGCCTGGAGTGGAGCGCAGCGGAACCCTGGGATTGCGCTCCCTCGTACCCGCGTCCCGGAGGGCCACCCGAACCCTGGGCGTCCTTGCCAACTGGCACATGCAACCCGCGCTACTTCTCGTTTGAGGTGAAACCCGTCAGCATGCGCGACTCCGATCGAAACATGTGGTAATCGCCGAAGCTGACGTCGTTCAACATGGTTCCGTACGGTCCCCAGGTCCGGAAAGATTCGTCCCATTCCCGGATAACCCCCACATCCCGCCCCCGCACGATGGAGACGCTTCGGATGGGACAGAAGTAGGTCTTTCCTCCGATCTCGACCGGACCGTATTCAATCATGATGTCTGACCGGGTCAGAGGCGTGGTGGATTTGAGATCGTCCCGGAACTCGAGGCGCAGGATCACTCCGCTTTCGGGATCGATGGCGATGTCGACGTGGTATGCCGCGTAGCGCTGAAAAGCTTTGGTTCCATCCCCGTCGGGAAGACAGCACAGCATTACCTCGTAGAGCGATTTGTCCAGGGGAACGCTGTAGCGGAAGACAGCCATGCGGCCTTGCGATCCTTGTTCCCATCGCCTCCAGGTCAGCGCGCCATTCTTGTCGATGGCTGCGAACACCCCTTGGAGAACTGGACCGAAAATCCCGTATGTGATTAATTCGGGCTCATTGGGTTTGCGCCTCGGTGGCTTGGCTTCGGCCATCTCAAAGCCGTTGCGGTAGCGAACCGTGGTCGTCCAACTGTCGGTAGTGTGGAGAGGCCGATAGGTCTGGCTGGTATCCCCCGCCAGGTACATCGGCGTTTCCTGGTAACGCACCGTGGTCTGCTTCGCGAATAAATCCGGCAGCTTGTGAATGGTCCTGCCCAGGTACTCCGAAATCAGTGAAAGCATCTGCTTCTGGGCGTTCGCGTCCGGCGGCGGGTCAGAGAGTATCTCGTCGGCCGGCGGATCTAGAAATGCCGATGCGTCGGCGAGAAGGCGCAGCTCCTGCCGGGTCCGTTTGCCGTGCGCGATGCCATACAGCGATGCAAGCCTGCGTTCGCTCAGCCGCTCGGTCAGCTCGAGCCCGGTGAGTTGCTTCGCCTTCTCTGCATCTGATTCATCCAGTTCCAATATTTTTTGCACTTCTTCGATCGACACACGTTTCGGCGCGGGAATCTGCTCAATCGAGTAATACGGCTGATCGTAGTAGCCGGTCGTGGTGCGTGCATCGAGTCCCGGCGGGGTGATATCTACCTTCAGATCGTGATACTCGTCGGGATGATCGGCGCGAAACGGGTCAAATGAAATCCGATAGAAGTACCCGTCGTCCTGAACGCACCGCTGGATCTGAGTCGCGACGTCGGAGACGTTGTCCACCACGCGTCCGCCGCTCTGGACCGCAAGCACTTTCCTGTACAAGTGCATGAAGCTCGCCTTACGCGGCACTCGCACCCCGTCCAGGTAATCCTTATAGAGTTCGCCCTGGGAATTGGCGCCTTCTCCGACCGTAAAGCTGTAGAGGGCCAGGTGCGCTTCCCGAAGCAAAGCCGAGAACCAGCAGACCGCGTTGAACACGGGCGGCGACCCCGGCTTTGCATCGGCGTAAGCTCCGCTCCCGACGCCCCACCCAGGGCCAATCCACAACAACAACTTCCTGCCCGGTCTGGTTCTTTCCTCGGCCGCTATCTGCGCCAGCGCCTTCAATGCCGACTCCGAAGGAGGGTCCTTCGTTCCCGATTCCCCGAATACAATCCCTCTCTGCCGACCCATATTGTGGCGAAACTGCGCGAATTCATTGTGCTCGATCTCCCTGGCCAACACGTTTCCATCCCCGGAAGGGTGCGAAACCGTCCACAACCCCGTGTCGGCCAGCAGAAGCACCGATACCGGATGCGCGAGATGCCCGCCGTTGGTTCGCAGGTAACTCTCAACCGAATTGCGCTCCTCCGACGCCAGATTCGCGGGCAGTTCGATTGTGTCGATCAGGAGAATGATTTTTACGGGGGGCTCCAAACCCGCTCCCCGGCCAGTAAATTCCTGAAAGGAAAGGATTTTCTTGGGCTGCCCCTCTTCCAGCAGGCTGAAATCCGCGCTCTCCAGGCCAGCGACCGGCTTCCCTCCCGAGTCCGTGACCACCACATCGAGCTTGATCAGGCCTTCAGCCCTATCCCTCTCCACAGGAGAGAGGACGACCATTGGGGAGTCGGCGGGTGCCCGCGCTCCCTCCGGTTGCGCAAATGCCGGCCTCGGCATGGCAAATAACAGGGCAACGCAACTGCAAAGACGCTTATTCATCCCCGGGGAGAACTGGCATCGCGGCGAGTTCTCGTGAGGGGAGTATACGATTGCCCGCTCACCCCGCCGAACCAAATACTGATTTCAAACCTGGTCAGGTTGTTTGGAATGACGATCAACGATCATGCGCTTGTCACTGTAATCGATTTGCATCATGGCAACGAGATCAAGAAGAAGCCGCGCAAAGACCTAGAGGCGCACTTGTGGAGTACGCCTCTTCTCTTGGCCCGATTTCGGGTCGCACCACAGTGGCGTCCTTCAACGCTTTAAGTCCAAATCCTTAAGTTTCTTCGCCGCCGTCCCGAAATCACCGAGCTGATAGACGGACGCGCTCGCCGGCGCGAACGTAAAGGACTCAAACGGTTCGGCCACCATCTTGTCCAGATACTCCTTGGAAGCGAGGCCCGTGGTGACATGAGGATTGAAATTCGTGCCCGAACCTGACGGCACGAACGCCGAGACGTAGGTGATGAGGGTCGGTTGGATGTTTGGTTCTTTGGGCGTGGTGTAGAACGCTCCCGACGTGGCCGTGGGCACCGTGAATGGCGCCACTGCGTCGATTAAATCCTGCTGCAGCTTGAGCAGTTCCGGCGTCGGCTCCGCGACGATTCCAGAGAGTCCAAGTGGCCCCGCCGGGATGTAGTAATACTTGACCGCCTTCAGCTTGATGTCGGCCAGATTGACGCCCGCCAGGACTTTGTTTGCGGCGGCATAAACCTGGTCAAGGTCCGCCGTACGAACGAAGCGCTGCAAGAGCGTGACGTGCGGGAGGTGCGTCGCATCGAGCGCGAAGCCCTTCGGGTACACCGAACGCAGGCGTGTGTTCGCCGCCGCCGCGTGCTTCAGCATCGTCGCATCCGGATTGAGGAGGATGTCGATCGCAGTCACGTCGTCGGTTTGGTATCCCAATGCCAGCGCCGCGGCTTCCGCCTTGCAATCGACGGTCGGAGCGAGGCTCTTGGCGCGCATCGCCGCGACCTCGGCCCTGGCGGCCTCCAGATCCGCGCGAAAGGTTGGATTCGCGTGCAGTCGCGCTACGGTTGCCGCGCCCATGAAGCGGCCCCAGACCACATCGCTGTACCAATGATGGTTGACGACGATACGGCTCTCGCCAAAAGAACGGCCGCGGTCGAGTATTTCCTCGGCACGATCTGACGCTATCTCGCTCAGGATGAGAGCAAACCCCCAACCGACTGCCGTGTGCCCGGACGGATAGGACGGGTCCTTCTCCAGGAATGCTCGCGCATCCGGAACGCCGATGGGTTCATTGTTCTCCTGGAAGGGACGTTTGCGCAGGTAGTGATTCTTTGCCGCGTAGGTTGACATGGCGAGATCACTGAAGGCGCGCGACAGCAATGTGTACAGATAGGGTGCGTCCTCTTTGGTGATCGGGGCGTTCAGCGCGCACGAAAAATCGCTGGTCAAATGCGGAAGTTTCAAATCGTAGTCGGAAGACGCCAGCGCGAACCGGGGTGTGTCGCGCAATTTGAAGGTGCCTCGAGCGACCTCGTCGTCGTGCGCCTGGGCGGCCGAACCGGCAAGTGGAGGCGGAGGAATAAGGGCAAGGCTGTCAGGCAGCATATTCGGGTCCAGATAACCCTGCAGAGCGCCCAGACCCATCTCAGGATGGAACTCGGGAACTGTGCCAAGTTTGGTGCGGGCATCGTTCGCGCAGCCGGTGAACAGACTGAACGCCAGGACACCAGCTATACCGACGCTAAGGAATCTCCGGCCGTGCTGAATGGCTTTCATGATTGTCTTCCTCAAGGTCTTTTCGTTTCGTCCCCTCGTAACTCGCGGGCCGCACGCCGCTTCAGGCGGGTGCGGCCCGGTTGGGTCAAGTCAGTGTTTCCGTCAATTGTGTGTTACTTCGATCCGCCGCTTTCCTTCAGCTTGTCCATGACCTCATCCATGTTGAAGCTGGCTGCCTTCTGTCGTTGTGGATAGTCCTTGAAAGTCATCAGGAACTGTCCGACGTAGGCCTGCGCCGGCACCAGTTGGAAGGCATGGTCAAGCAGCCAGTCGTAGTAGGTGTTCGAGGTGATGTCCGCACGCTCGTATGGGTCCGTCCGGAGATTGAAAATCTTCGGGACGCGCAGCGAGGTGAACGGATTCGCCCAGATAAGCAACGTGCCGTCGGCCCGCTGCTCCATGAACACGAGCTTCCAGTTGTCATACCGCAGACCGACGAGTTGCTGGTCGTCGTTGATATACAGGAAGGACTCACGCGGGCTCTTGTCGACTTGCCCGGTCAGGTAGGGGACGAGGTTGTCGCCGTCGAGGTGAACCTTGTAGGTCATGTCGCCGGCCTTGTACCCCTTGAGCAACTCCTCCTTGATCTGCGTGTCGCCGGCCATGGCCAGAAAGGTCGGCAGCCAGTCGAGGTGAGCGATGATCTCAT
Organism: uncultured Acidobacteriota bacterium; assembly: GCA_963798315.1. Lineage (GTDB taxonomy): Bacteria > Acidobacteriota > Terriglobia > Terriglobales > Acidobacteriaceae > Telmatobacter. Next base: position 518,147 of record CAWCTA010000014.1, read on the forward strand.
TGGACACGGTGCCCGGCTTGATGTGGCCCGGCCAGCGAACCATCGCCGGCACCCGGTAGGCGCCCTCCCAGTTGGAGTTTTTCTCGTTGCGGAACGGCGTCATCGCCGCATCCGGCCAGGAGTTCATGTGCGGGCCGTTGTCGGTGGAGTACATGACGAAGGTGTTGTCCGCGATGCCCAGATCGTCGATCACCTTGAGAACCGTGCCCACATTCTTGTCGTGGTCGATCATCGTGTCGTGGTAGGGACTCTGCCAGCGCCCGGACTGGCCGAGGCTCTCCGGCTTGGTATGGGTGCGGAAGTGCATGTGAGTAAAGTTCACCCAGACAAAGGCCGGCTTGCCCGCCTTGTTTTGCCGTTGAATGAAGTCGACGGCCCGCGCGGCGATGTCATCGTCGATCGTTTCCATTCTCTTTTTGGTCAGGGGACCCGTGTCGGTGCACACTTGCTTGCCGACCCTGCCGAAGCGCGGGTCCACGGTCGGGTCGTCCTTGTCAGAGGCCTTGCAATCCATCACGCCACGGGGGCCGAACTTGGCCAGGAATTCCGGATCTCTTCGGATAATCGGGGAGTTCCGGCTCTTCCTCGGCGTTGAGGTGATACAGGTTTCCGTAGAACTCGTCAAAGCCGTGCACGGTGGGCAGATACTCGTTTCGATCGCCGAGATGGTTTTTGCCGAATTGGCCGGTCGCATAGCCCTGGGCTTTCAAAAGCGTTGCAATGGTCGGGTCTTCCTTTTGCAGTCCCACCGAGGCGCCCGGCAAACCCACTTTGGTCATGCCCGTACGCAAGCCCGACTGGCCGGTGATGAACGATGCCCGGCCGGCCGTGCAGCTCTGCTCGGCGTAGTAGTCGGTGAAGATCATCCCTTCATGGGCGATGCGGTCGATGTTGGGCGTATGAAAACCCATCAGTCCCATCGAGTAGGCGCTGATGTCGGACTGACCAATGTCGTCGCCCCAGATGATAACGATATTGGGCTTGGTGGGCGTTTGGGCGTCTGCATTCACGCTTACACTCGCGAGAATGCTCGGGGCCAGCACGGCTGCAAGGGAAACGCCCTTCCACAGTAGACTTGTCTCCATCTTGATCTCCGATCGAACGAATGCTAGCCACGTGAGCATGCCCCAGGCGCCCATCGCCGTCTCGGACGCGGATTGAACTCCTCCGCTACCGTCGGTGGGGCTTTAACTCACCCTGAGCATTGTTGGTGGTTGCGGAACAAGACTACAATTCGCATGGCGCGCCGCCAACTGGCAAAACTCATAGTCACCTAGGGAATCGGTCGCGCTTGCTGTTACTGGTCGAATATTGCGCATCAAGCAGGCATCCCCAAACCTTTCTCCCCCCCGCCCGTCAACTCATTACGTCAAGTTAGAAAGACCTGTGCTGGAGTATCCTTGCAGGAGAGGATTTTGAATTGTCACGTTTTCATTTACTGGCCAGCCTGCTGATTGTCGCCTTGGCTGCCGGCTGCCGAGCCCAATCGACCCCGCAGACGCCATCCGACCCGGCGCTCATGCGGCGCATCGAAGTGTTGGTCCGCTCCAAGTTCAGCGTGCCTCCGGATTACGCCGTTCTTCTCGGCCCCCGCAAGCCCAGCCAGATTCCGGGGTACGACAGCCTGACCGTCATTTTCTCCCACGGCGCCAAGACCACAAATGTCGATTTCTTGATTTCCACAGACAACACCAAGCTGGCCCGCCTGGAGACGTTCGACCTGCAAAAAGACCCCTCCTTCAATATCGATGTCAAAGATCGCCCGGTGCGCGGCAATCCTGAAGCCAAGGTGACGATCATCAACTTCGACGACCTGGAGTGCGGCTACTGCGCCCGCATGCACCAGACCTTCTTTCCCTCCACGGTCGATCACTATAAGGGCCTGATCAAGTTCATTTACAAGGACTTCCCTCTCGAGGAGATTCATCCCTGGGCGGTTCATGCCGCGGTGGACGCCAACTGCCTCGCCGCGCAGAGCGGTAGCGTCTACTGGACCTACGTCGATTACCTGCACTCCCACGGCGACGAGGTCAACGGCAACGGCGAGAATCGCGACATCAAGAAGAGTTTCGAGACCCTCGACCGCATTGCGCGGCAAGAGGCGACTCTGGGCAAGCTCGACTCGGGAAAGCTGGACGCATGCCTGGCTAAACAGGATGAAAGCCAGGTGCGCGCGTCAGCCGACGAGGCTCAATCCCTTGGCCTGGAAGGCACCCCGGCCCTGTTTATCGACGGAGAGAGAATTCCCGGCGCTCTGCCCGAGGCCCAGCTTTGGGTGGTCATCGATCGCGCACTGCGAGCCGCCGGTATTCAGCCGCCCCCTGCGCAGCCCGGGGCTCCTGCGCCTTCTCAAGCGCCCGCGGGCTCCGGCAAGTAGGCCTCCCGGGCGCGAAACCTCCGTGTTCGTGGGCGGGTTCTGCGTCGCACATCCTATCGCCGCCGCACGCTGGGGATTTATTCTGGAGTGCCGGGAATCCTTTGGTTCCCGAGGAGAGATCAGGTTTGCAAGTCGAAGGTTTTTCCCGTACGTGCCGGGGCTTTGCCGTTTTCCTTTTGGGGAGTGGAATCCTGCTGATGGCGCCCACCGGCTGCCAGCGTCCTCCCTCACCGGACGTGATGGCGACTGTCAACGGCAAAGAAATCATGCGGTCGGAGTTGGAGAAGTATTACAAAAGCAGCCTCGGAGATGCTCCCCAGGAGCCGGCGCCGGAGCAGGCCGACATCGTGCGGTTGAACATTCTGCACCAGATGATCGAGGACGAGATCCTGCAGCAGCGGGCGGCCAAACTGAACCTCGCGGCCTCCGACGAGGATGTCAACAGCAAACTGACCGAAATGAAGGCGCTCTCCACCCAGGAGGAGTTCGACAAGCGGCTCAAGGAGCGTAATCTCACGCTCGACGACGTCAAGCGCGACCTGCGCCGGCAGCTGACCCGGACCAAGCTGGTGAACAAGGAAATCGAGTCGAAGATCAACATCACCGACGCCGAAATCACCGACTATTACAAGACCAACAAATCGGAGTTCAACTTTATTGAGCCTCGCTACCATCTGGCTCAGATCGTCGTGAGCGGCGCGCCTCCGCAGCAGGGCAATCTGCAACCTCGCAAAGTCCCCAACGAGCCGGAGGCCCGCAAAGAGATTCAGACTTTGCATGCCCGGCTGGAAAACGGCGACGACTTCGGAGCCCTCGCCTCGCAGTTCTCCGAGAACGGCAACTCGGCTCCCAACGGCGGTGACATGGGGTTCTGGACCGAAACCCAACTACGCGCCGATCCCGATGTCTACAATGCAATCACCCGGCTCAAACCGGGGCAGATCACCGAGAGTCTTCCCCTTTACGACGTTCAACACAAAATCGTTGGCTACGCGATCTATAAGCTCCTCAGCCGCGAAGCCGCCGGACAGCGCGATCTCAACGACCCGCGCGTCCAGCAATCGATCCGCCAGAGCCTGCGCGACCGCAAAGCGCAGCTTCTGCAAAATGCATACTTCGAGATGCTGCACGACCAGGCCAATGTGCGGAACTATTTTGCTGAACAGATCCTGAAGAGGGGCGCTCAATAACGACCGCCATTCGCTCCAATCCGGCTTGGGCGCATCTCAATTCCCCTCCCCCCTCCATCATCCCAAGTCTGTTCCAGCCTCCGCGCGGCTGATTATCTGAATTCCGTTGCATACTTCCGGGAGATCTCATTGAGCTGCTCTCGAGTGAACCGCTTGGGCGGCACGCCGGGCGGATTGCAGGTCTCACGGAAGAAGCCCTCCAGGCCTGCAGGCGAAACGAGCCAGAGCAGGAGCAGTTCGTGAGTCGGATTCGAAATCCATGCCAGGAGTTTTTGGGGATCAAAATCGTTTCGCCCCTCTCAAAAGGATGGGGTACATCGTTCAGGGTGACAATTCCGCTGCCGTCCAAAACGTAGAAGGCTTCGTCCATCTCGAAGTGCCGGGGGATCGGAATCCCCGAACCCGCCATCACTTGTTGGGTCCCCAATGCGAAGTTGTCGGAGTTGATTTTGATGAAGATATTGCCATGGTCGCGAAAATGAACGAGATGCTCGCCACCTGTAGGTTCGAGCACATATCCTTGCCGCGCTTCGGTCTGAGCCCCGACGCCGCTTTGCAGCAACACCCCGCTCAAGCCGAAGCCCCCAGGCTGAAGAGGCAGGATCGGCATTTCAGCCCATATGCATTCATGATCATCTCCTCTGAAGGCAGCATGGAGAGCCACCGCCCTGGCATGCAAAACGGCCTCCGCGCTTTGCGGAGGCCGTTTTAATCGAATAAATTCCGACGGAACTATTTCATGTTGCCGTTCGAATCCATGGTGATGCCGCCCGGGCCCTTTTCCTTCTTGGCTTCGTTCTCCTTGCGGGTTCCCATGGCCTTGGCGCTCCACTCCTTGGCGGACGCAACGTCTTTAGCAACCTCCTCGGCGTTGCCGTAGTCCACATCGGCCTTGCGGCGATAGATGAGGTTCAGATAGGCCATGGCGTCGTCATAGTTGGGGCGGTTCTGCACAGCCTGATTCAGATACTGCAGGCCTTCCTCAACCAGCGCGCCGTTTTCCATCTGAATCTGCTGCATCACAGCCTTCGGCGCCTTAACATTGCCTTCACCGTCGTCGTTTACGCCCGCCGGCACCAGGGCCTTCAGGGCGTTCTCGTGGGCCAGGGTCCAGTTGATGACGCCGATCGTATACGCGGCCTCAGGATCCTTGGGATCGACGGCAAGGACCTTCTTCTGCCACTCCTTGGCATCCTGGAATTTCTTGATGCTGAAATAAATGCCCGCAATCTGCTTCAGGCTGTTCACATCGCTGGGGTCCTTGGCCAGCACTTCCTGGAACATGCTGATGGCCTGCTGCGCGGTCTTCAGATTGTCCGGCGTATCGAGACCGGGCACGACGTTCTGCGCCAGGGCGGTAGCCAGATAGCTCTTGGCCATCGGCAGGCTGGGATCAAGCTCGGTCGCTTTCTGGAAGTGCCCGATCGCCTCTTCGTAGCGGGCGCTCTTGTAGGCATCCACTCCCTTGTTCAACTGGTCGCGGGCGGCAAGGCGGTTACACCCGCTCAAGGAAAGCACCAAGCCGGTCAAGCCAATCGCGAGAGCCGTAATACGTGCGGGTCCATTCATGTTCGTATTCTTCTCCTTGAGGTCGCGCTGTCGTCCGCGCGCCGCGAATCTTCACCCCTTGATTCGGGCGGGAGTAACCGAAATCCAAGGCGAAAAAGAATTGTACTCCAGTCAGAGCAAAACTAAGGAACGAATCCCCGGTTTTGCGTCAATCCCCAAACCAACAGCACCAGGGGAAAATTCTCCGGGGCAAACGGTCGCTGCTGCAAACGCTTTTCCCGGGTTGCGCGCTGCTCGTCCGGGCAATTCTTGACCCGCACTCCGGCGTGACCGGGAAGGTGGCAAGTTTACGCGGAAGGCAGGCCGGTCAACCTCGGCAAACTACCTTCAGCTCACCGGCCGGGCACTCGTTCGACGCCGCTTCGCGAAAACGTCCCCAGCGAAGTTCGCCTTATTGCCCGGCCATGATCTTGGGAGTCATCAGCCCGATGTGATCGACGTTCGCCGACTTGGCGATATCGATGACCTCGGCCACAAAAGCGAAGTTGACATCGTCGTCGCCCTTGACAAACATGATGCGCTCGGCACGGTTGGAGTAAATGTCGGTCAGCTTGCCAAGCAGGTCGCCCTTGTTGACCTCGGTCTCGTTGATCTTGTAGGTCGGCGCGTGCCCGGGGTTGTTGATCACCTGGACCACAATGGTGCGGTCATTCTGCGGTGGCTGCTTCTGCGGGTCCTTCGGCGGTTGCGGCACCAAGGCATCCAGGCCCTTGGGCGTTACCGGCACGATGACCATGAAGATGATCAGCAATACCAGAAGAATGTCGATCATCGGCGTCATGTTGATGTCGGACGAGTAGCCACCCCCGCCCCCCGTTGAGAATGCCATGTTTTCAAACTCCTCAATTCATCGAATTCGTTAGAAGGGACAACCGGAATTACTGGCCGCCCGCCCCGCCAGGCGCTTCGCGCTTCTGGGTCAGCAAGCCCACTTCATCCACCCCGGCAGTACGCACGGCGTCGATGGCGTCTTCCACGGCGCGAAACTGCGCACGCGCATCGGCCCGGACAAAGATCGTCTTGCCCGGTTTGTCAGCTAGCTTGTCGCGCACCTTCGGGCCAAGCTCGCTCGTGGCGATCTTGTCCTGCCCCAGGTAGACTCCTCCGTCCCGGGTGATGGCGACGACGATGGCATCTTCCTTGTCGGCGTCCGGCATGGAGGTCGGGTTATCCACCTTGGCCATGTCGATAGACACCTTGTTCTGGAGCATGGGCGTAATCACCATGAAGATGATCAGCAGCACCAGCATCACGTCCACCATCGGTGTCACATTGATGTTGGCGTTGACCTTACTGCCTTCGTTTCGAACTGCAACTCCCATTGTGGAGCTCCATGCCTAGAGAATTTGTATTCCGGAGGGCATCCGGTATTTGTTGTTGACTTGCCAGCAGGGAACGAATTCGGCAGGCGGAAGAGCTCTCTCCCGCCCGCGCTAAAATCTCGCTCCAGCTGAATCGCATCCGTTCACCGCTGCGACTTGTGGCTCTGCTTGATGAAGTAGTCGATCAATTCGCTCGATGAGTTGTCCATTTCGACGTCGAACGCCTCAACGCGTCCCGTGAAGTAGTTGAATGCCATCACGGCGGGGATGGCGACCAGCAGCCCGAACGCCGTGGTAACCAGGGCTTCAGAAATACCGCCGGCGACGGCGCCGATGCCCGAAGTCTTCTGCGTAGCGATCTGTTGGAAGGCGTTCAGAATGCCGACGACGGTGCCGAACAGGCCGACGAAGGGAGCGGTCGCCCCGATGGTGGCCAGAACGCTGAGGCCTCTCTTCAGCTTGGCGTGAACGATCGCTTCCGCACGTTCCAGAGCTCGCTGCGAGCTCTCGATGGTTTCGTCGGTAGCCATGCCGCCGGAGACACGAAACTCCTGCAGGCCCGCAGTCACCACTTCGGCCAGGTGCGACTTCTTGTTGCGGTCGGCGATCTTGATTGCCTCTTCCAGCTTGCTGTCCTTCAACGCGCCGGCAACCTTGGGAGCGAACTCGCGCGACTGCTTGCGGGCCGCGGAGAAGTAGAGGTAACGATCGATCATGACGGCCAGTGACCAGATCGACTCGATGAAGAGAAGGATAGCCACACAGCGGGCCAGCCATCCCATGTGGTTCCACAGCCCCATTGGGCTGAAACTGACCGTCTCCTCCTGGAATAGCGCCAGGCTGTTGACCGTGTGCGAAGCGAAATGTGCGAGCTGAGCGAGAATCACTGAATCGTTCCTCCTGCGGAGTTTTCTTGTGGTGTGTGAGTGCCCGCCGTTGCGGGCAAGGTCCTGGCAAAATCAGGAAACCAGTTCTAATTCAGCTTCCTTCAAGACCGTCGTGCACTGCAGCGGCCAGATTTGGGCTGTTTTCGAGAGACTCGATCCCGGTCTTGCGCTAAGAATGCGGCTCTTCTTTCCGGATTCGCATTCAGGTCAATAAAAAACCAAACCCTTTTCCTCGCGGAAAAGGGCCAAAGAAATTCTCATCCACCCAGGCTGAAGATCACATTGACAGTGGTTTCAACCTCGACCGGCTCGTTGTTGAGCAGGTAGGGTTTGTAACGCCACGATCTTACGGCATCCAGCGCGGCCTGCTGCAACATCGCCGGCCCGCTGACAACGTGCAGGTTTTCAATGGATCCGGTCTTGGAGATGGTGGCCTGCAGCACCACCGTACCGGATACACGGGCCGCCTTGGCGATGGGCGGATAAATCGGCTGCGTTTTCTGCAGAAGCATACCCACCGCGACGCCGGCCGAAATGTTTACCTTCTTGGGAGCCTCGGCCTTGACCTTCGGCGCGTTACCGCTGCCGAACACGCTTCCCAGAACTCCGCTGTTGCTGCCACCCAGGCCTTCCATGCCGGCCACGCCAAAGCTCGACGGCGGTGCTTCCTTCTCGGCCACCATCTTGATGTCGTGCGGAATCCGGGTAGGAGCGGTGAGCTGGTTGTTCATCATTTCCGATTGCACGTGGACCACCTTGATCACCTCAGGTGGCGGAGGAGGAGGCGGGGGTGGCGGTGGCGGCGGTGGCGCGACCAGCAGCGTCTGCATGGCGGCCCTCGGTAGGGCCTCAGGGTAGATCAACGGAATGAGGATGAGCAGCAGCAGTATGGATCCGTTGATGATGAAGGTCACCATCATCCAATACTTGCTCTTGCTCGCCTTTCCTATCCTGCCCGCGGATTCAAACGTGGAATCTTCAAACATGGCCAGCCTCGAAATCGGGTGTTGGTTACTTTCCTTTAGACACCGCGGAAACTTCGAATGTTCCCAGAGCATCAAAACTGCGCCAAACAACGTGACTCAAACCTATACCAGAACACGCCCAGACATGCAAAGGATGCTTCCAGAACCGAATCAGGTTTTCTTTACCCCTGGAAATGCACCGAGTCGCGCCCTACATGCGCGCACGCTTCGCTGCTGGAAGAACGACCGTCTGGCCCTTGCCCGTGCGCCACTGCTGCCACGCCACCAGCATCGGCGCCGCAATAGCAATGGACGAATAAGTTCCTATCAGAATCCCCACCACTAACGCAAACGAAAAACCGCGCAACACCTCGCCGCCGAAAATATAGAGCGAGAGTACGGTGATGAAAGTCAGGCCTGAAGTCAGTACTGTCCGGCTCAGGGTCTGGTTGATGCTGCGATTGACTACATCGGGCAGCGACTCGCGCCGGCTCAGGCGCAGGTTCTCACGAATGCGGTCGAAGACCACGATGGTGTCGTTCATGGAGTAGCCAACCAGCGTCAAAATTGCGGCGATCACGGTCAGGCTGATCTCCTGCCCGGTGAGCGAGAAGAAGCCGATCGTAATCAGCGTGTCGTGGAAACACGCCACCACGGCGGCGACCCCGTAGATCAGCTGAAAGCGGAACCAGAGGTAAACCAGCATGCCCAGCAGCGAGTACAGCGTAGCCAGGCCGGCCTGCTTCTCCAGCTGGCGGCCCACCGTGGGGCCTACCACGTCGACCTTGACCCCGGAGTCGTCGAACGGATTGCCGGCGTAATACGTGTGCAGGGCATTGACGATCTGCTGCCGGCCGGTATCGAGTGAACTCTCGTTATGCTCCTCGGGAAGGCTGATCAGCACTTCGTTGCGCGCCGCGCTGCCGCCATAGTTCTGGATCTTGGCATCCTTGAACCCGGCGGCATCGACAGCCTTGCGAATGGCGCCGATGTCAGGCGTCTGCTTGAATTGAACCTGCACCTCGGTGCCCCCGCGAAAATCCACGCCCAGCGGCACGGGATGTCCGATCGTCCTCCAATGCCAGCCCATCGAGATGATGCCGGCCACGCTGAATATGAGGGAAAAGGCCAGAAAATACCACTTCTTCCCCAGCCAGTCGATGTTTACTCCCCGAAAGAATTCCACTTGTCTCTGCCTTCCTGAATTAGGGGCCAGGGATCAGGGATCAGGGATCAGAAAACCGTCGATTGCGCGAATCGATTTTCTGACGCCTGCTCCCTAAATCCTCATCCCTGTTGTTCCAGTCCCAAATCTTTTCTCTGTTCCCTGTTCCCTGATCCCTGTTCCCTGTTTCTAGATCGACACCATTTCGCCTGGCTTCATCTTGTTCAAGTGTGCGTCGAAGATGACGCGCGAGACGAACACCGCGGTGAAGAGGTTGGCCAGAAGACCGAATGTCAGCGTCGTCGCGAATCCTTTCACCGGCCCGCTGCCAAAGATAAACAGAATGGCCGCCGAAACGATAGTCGTAACGTGGGTGTCGACAATCGTGACCCAGGCATGCGCGAATCCCTGGTCGACTGCAGCCGAGGGGGCTTTGCCCGCCCGTACCTCTTCGCGGATGCGCTCAAAGATCAGAACATTCGAATCCACGCCCATACCAATGGTCAGAATCACGCCCGCGATGCCCGGTAACGTCAGCGTCGCCGTTGAATAGCCCATGAAGCCCAGCAGAATGATCAGGTTCAGCAACAAGGCCAGGTCGGCGTTGATCCCCGATCCGCGGTAGTAGATGAGCATGAAGATCATCACCACCGTCACGCCCACAATCGCCGCCGTGACCCCCTCTTTGATGGAATCGGCGCCCAGCGATGCGCCCACCGTCCGGTCTTCAAGGTAGTTCAGCGAGGCCGGCAGGGCGCCGGTGCGCAACAGCTTGGAGAGGGTCGTGACTTCGTCCTCGGTAAACGTTCCTTCGATTTCGCCCCGGTCCCGGATGGCGCTCTTGATGCTCGCCACTTCGCGAACCCGGCCGCCCAGCACCACCGCCATGCTGCGGCCGACATTTGCGCTGGTGTAGTCATAGAACCGGTCGCCGGCTTCGTTGGTCAGAGTGAAAATCACGATCCGCTGCCCGGTGTTCTGGTTGGTGCTCGGGTCCGCGGAACGGAAGTCGTTGCCCGCCACCTGCGAGGTGCGCTGCAGGATGTAGACGCTATCCGAATCGGAGCCCGTCGCCATGGCGCCGGAGCCGTGGGCCAGCATCTGGTCGGCCGGTAGACCGCCGCTCACACTGGCCAGCGCCGCCTGCTCATCCGGAAATGGCCCCCCGACCACCGCATGAATCGACAGCCGCGCCGTGGACTGGATAATGCTTTTCACCCGATCCAGGTCGTCGATGCCCGGCAGTTCCACCAGGATCTGGTTGGCGCCCAGGCCGTATTCCTGGATCACCGGCTCGCTCACGCCCAGCGAGTCCACGCGGTCGCGGATGGTCTCGATCGCCTGCTCCACGGTCTTCTTTTCGAGCGCCGACTGCACGTTGGGCTTCATGGCCAGCGCGAACGTGTTATCAGAGCCGCCCGAGATGTCGTACTCGTTGGAATACTTCGCGTCCAGCGTGGAGCGCACAGCTGAGACGCTGGCCGGAGGCACGCCCTCGATGCGGATTACCTGGGGCTTGGCGGGATCGGGCTTGTAGACCCGGGTGAAGGTCAGGTGCGCCTTGCGCAGCTCCTGCTGGATCAGTCCCACCATGTTGTCGGTCTCCGCGTTGACCGCCTCGGAGACCACCACCTCAAGAATCAGGTGCGCTCCGCCGCGCAGATCGAGTCCAAGGTGAATGCGCCTGGTCAAGGAATCCTTCAGGGCCTGGCCCGAAAACCCCGATGGGATTCCAATAATGCCATACACGCAAATGAGGAGCACCGCGACGATGAGCGCAATTTTGCTGTTGAGATTTTTCTTCATGGTTCCAGTTCTCTATTCCAAAAAAGTAAAGGCGCGAAGCGCGTCAGGAAGCCGCCGAGCCTTCCTGGGTGGTTACGGAGGCGATGGCGTTCTTCGCAATCTCCATCTTGATCCCGTCGGGGGCGACTTTGATGATGATCACATCGTCCTTGATGGAAATGATGGTGCCGCGAACGCCCCCCGCGGTAGTCACCTTGTCCCCGGCCTTGATGCTGCTCAGCATTTCCTGCCACTGTTTTTGCCGCTTCTGCTGAGGGCGAATCATCACCAGGTACAGAACCGGGATCAACAACAGCGGCAGAAGCATCGGTATGCTGCTTCCGCCCCCGCCCGGAGCCGCCAGAATTGCCAAACTCAATGTCACACTCGTCCTTTGCTGCCTGTCCCGGCATGAAGCTCGGGCGGTTCAGGCATAGGCACACCCGGCTCCTGCCGGACGCCCGATAGATTTGTCTCCGGGAATGGTCCTCATCCGCTGGGGGACGCGGACTCCGCCTCAGATCCTGGAAGAAAGGCCGGCTGCCGCGCGCATTGGATGGAACTTACCTCCCGCGCGCTCCCACGCTGGCGGCCCCACTGCCATCTGTTTCCTGTTCGACACGACTTTCCCAGGGAAATCCGCATCCGGCGAGACTGCGGCTTTCAGTGCATTCAAAACCGGACAAATCCCAAAAGAAGGCCTTTCAAAATAAGATACGCGGAGCCTCTTCCGTGTCAAGGTGCCAGGCCGGTTGCGGGGCCCTTCTCCCACCCCACAAATGTGGGAGTGACAGCGCCGCGCAAACCCAACCCGGCCCGATTGTGGCCCCGAACCCCTCTTCCAACAGCAGTCATGTTGAGCAAAGGTCGCCGGAGCGACTGGAGTCGAAACATCTGCGGTTGTTCGTCGGTTCAACTCATGATCCGCACCGACGAGTTCAATCTGGTGAGGCGGTGACTAGCCAATCTCGAAGAGTTTTGCGAAAGGGCACGACTTTAGTCGTGCCGCAAAACACAGCAAAACCGCTGGGCTTTAGCCCCTGAGGGATACATCGAGGTAATGTCCGGATTGGCGGTGATAGTCCCAGATCGCTAGGAATCGTGCTAAACTCCGAACTCGAGCCTCGGTCACAGACAACCATGTACGTCACTGTTCTCAGCGACTTGCATTTATGTGCGAGATACCAACTGTGGAGGTCCTCCACGATCCTTTCCGTCCAGTTCCCCATGCTGTCGTACAGGTACATGTAGATCAGACCGTCGTCCGTCAATCAGGATTTGCCTTGATCTCTAGGCCGTCATCGGTGGATCAAAGCGGAGCTGCGTTCCGGGTCACTCGTGGTCATGTACAGTGGTGCATCTGCCACGAACCTCGGTTGGGCAGGATTACGCTTCATCATAACGGACAACGCCGATTGGATTCGGTACGTCATAGCAAGTACTGGGTTGTCTCAAGGTGTTCGAAGTTATCGAGGTATTTCCTCAGCTCCTTGGAACTTGCTGCGTCGTTGACTGGGAATTGCAATCACACTGCGGAGATGAATCTGTGACAAAACGGATTCTCAGTGCAAGATGGTGGACCTTCTCCTGCTCCTCCGTTATGCGTCCCAACTGGTCGTACATCTGTACCTCGCTCCTGACCAGTGTGCCTTGAGAGATCGCGAACTTCGGACTCGACAGGCCGGTCATGGTCGTCGTAGTAAGTAGTCACTGTGCGACCATCGCGATTGTTGAGTTGGCTCCGAGACGGCTCAATGCCTCCTCCGAGAGAGAATTGAAAGTAAGAGGTGACGGTTCCGGTAGACACGCGAACTGCATTCGGTCGTCGATCAAATTCGCCAACTCGAGAAGGATCGGACGAGCTTGTAGCGCGGGTAATCGACGAAGATCAGGTTCCGGGTATCATTTCGATAATCTCGATGAGCAAGGGAGGTTGTCCGGAATGGACGTTCCGTGAAGGTCGATTTCACAGGCCCTCAAAGCCCGCTATCTCGCGATCGGATTTCGGAGGTGCGAAATTTGTCATTTGAGTCCGAGCTGATTTTAGTGCTTTAAGCAGATAGTTGGTGTGTCGTGGGCTACTCTTCCCTTTGCCGCCCTTTCGCCCGTTCAGGCTCGGAATTGCCAGTCAAGAGTAAGCCGTAATACGGCCGCAGAGATATCGATCGGTTTCTGCCGGGTGCCCCAGGTCTCGCTTTGGGACCTGGGATTCCACCAGACTCGACCAGCCGCATTAACACGGCGCCGTAAAGCTGCCTTGCAGAAGATTGCCGTTCCCCCGCGCATAATAAGAAGAGTTGCAACCAATCCGCTGACGGGGAATCCTTCCATGACCGAAACCGTACGCTATCTTTTCGCGCCCTGCGCACCGCCTGATTCCAGCCACGCGCTCGAAATCCCGGCTGTCGCTCACGGTTGCGAAGTGTGGGCATCCACCCGCAGTCAGGTATGTCGCCAGACCGTACCCCCAAGGGCACCCCCCACCCACCCCCTATGTAGATTCGCTTTTTTTTCGCTTAGTAGAAATCGCGTACTGAATCCAGAGGCTTTACGAGCCTAATTTCCGGATGTAACAGCATTTTCTGTTACATCAGCCCCGTTTTGGCCCTCCTCCGGCCCAAGAGCCTCCCGCCGGCCACGATATCGGCTCCATAATCCTGCGGCGCACCCGCAGCGAATATCCGGCATCAACCCTGTTTATAAAACCCTTACTTTCTGATTGCTCCCTATTTACGCCGCCCGGGTTCTCCTGAAGATGTCCGGTTTCCGCGCTTTTCCACGTGGTCGAGCTTCGGGCCAGAATTGGCGGTTGCACGGACGGACGGGGGCTGAAATGCCGATCTATTTTGATTTGAGATTGCTTTTGCTCGTTCCGGCCTTTGCGGCCATTGTCTTCATGGTCTGGGTGTTTCTCAATCTCGCCCGGGACATTGGCCGGCATCGCCGGCATTATGCCGGATTCAACTCGCGCCGGCGCGACAAGTCCGAATTCTGGGAATAAGCCGGCCTGGCGCTTATGGACAGCGGGTCAGCGCCCGGCATAGGATTGGCGTTTCATCCATCAGAATAGGATTTCGCCATGTCCTTATCGCTTCGCTGGCGCCTGCCCGCAATCCTCATTTCCGGCGCGCTGGCGGTTTTGGCTTTCGGTCAGCCCTCGAGCTCCACCACCAACATCCGCATGCCGGCCTACTCCGTTGAAATCAAGGCGGGCGACCCTCCCCGGCTCACCATCGCGCGCGACGGCGAAGCCGTTTTCGAGGTGCCGGTAGTCTCCGGCCTGGCCTCCGATTCGCAGCAGGAACAGCTGTCCGGAGTCGACTCCTCCCTCCGCCAAAGCGACGATGGAACCTGGGAGTTGACCGCGACCGCCAAGAGCAACCTATGGTCAGGCCGCCGCTTCCAGTGGCGCTTCTTTCCCGACCGCATCGAGTTCCGTCAATTCGCCTCGGGCCATGGCAAGCTGGGGCGCAGCTACTTCCTCTCCAATGGCGTATCGAACCGCTGGGACAACGGCACCACGGGCGGGAGCGCCCGGACGACCACCATCAACGCCGATCGCTATTTCTCCCCCAATCCCAATCACGCCAACCAATTCGAATTCAACATCGCCATGCCGCAAACCGTGGGCTTCAGCGACGGCAGCAAGAGCGGTTCGGACACTGACTTCCGCCCTGAGCGGATCATTGGCATCTTTGCCCCGCCGCCGCTTTTTCTTGCCTTCCACCTGGACAAAACGTGGACCGGCATCGGCATTGGCGCCAAACCCGGCGACTACCTGTTTCCTGCCCTCGAGTTCACCGGCTCGCGCTACGCCGGGGCTTCGTTCTATGTCGACTACCTGGGCTACAAGGCCATCGACGGCGATTTCGCTTCGCCGGTGCTCTCCTTCACCTTCGCCTACGATCCGCTCGACGCGCTCGCGGCCTACACCGCCTGGCTCGACAAGAGCGGCTTTTCCACCCGCGCCGCGGCCAACGATGCCGCCTGGCACCACCTGCCCGTTTTCTGCGGCTGGGCGGAACAGACAGTCGAATCGGTCCCCTCCGGCGGCGCACCCAACAAGCTCGCCACGCAGGCCAATTACGAGAAGTGGATTGCGATTCTCGAGCAACGCGGCCTTCCCTTCGGCACCGTGGTGATCGACGACAAGTGGCAGCAGGGCTACGGATCGTTCGAACCCGACCCGCAAAAATGGCCCGACATGAAGGGCTTTGTCGCCGCCCAGCATGCAAAGGGACGCCATGTGCTGCTCTGGGTTCCCCTCGCCCATGCGGATGGCCTGCCCGAATCGCTCTGCATCCTGGTGCAGGGAAAATGCATGGGCGCTGACGTGGGCAAGCCGGAGTACGAGGCCTGGCTGCGTCCCCGCATCCGCCATCTCGTCCAGGACATCGGCGTGGACGGCTTCAAAGAAGACTGGGTGGATGCGCCCACGGTTCCTGGCGTGCCTCTCAGCGGCGGGTTGGCGGGCATCGAGTTCGTCCGCCGCTTCCAGTGGATCCTCTACGACGAGACCCACAAGGCCAAGCCCGACGCGCTGGTGGAAACCCAGACGGTAAACGCCCTCTTCCGCGAGTCATCGGATGTGACCCGACTCAACGACATCTGGTACGCCACCCGCAACGTGCCCGACATGATGCGCATGCGGGCGCGCATTGCGCACATCAGCGGATGGCCGGTGCTCGACACCGACAATGCCTCCTCGACCACTCTGAAGGACTGGTGGGATTACATGCAGGCCCAGCCGTCGATTGGTATCCCCGCGCTCTACTTCGTGTCTAAGACGGAAGCAACACAGGAAGCCCCGTCCGACGCGCAGTGGTCCGCGCTGGTCGGCCTCTGGCGCACGTACATCGCGTCCCTGCCCGGCAAAAACTGACGGATCCGGCACCAGCGCAGGCGAAGCCAACCCCTCGGCTCGTCTTGCAGAAGATTTCACGGTAAACAGGGATGATGAAACTTGGGTGCTCCAGGTCCTCGATTTTGAGACCTGGGACTGCCCGTTTTATACCCAGGATGGGTACCCTCCCCCCCCGTTTCGCTGTGAAGCTGTGAAAATGTGAGTCGATCATTTCGATCAAGCAAGACGCCAGCCTTCGAAGCTTGTGAAATTCAGACTGAAAAGAAACAAATACCCCGTGCCCCATCCTTTCCGCTTTTTTCTGCGGAAAGGGTGGGAGACCCAGAGACGCAACAGTCTTGGCTTTAATTGCTCGGCTTGGCCGGCGGAGAAGACGATTCGGTATCCGAATCGTCCCCTGAATCCTCCACCAAAACTGCCGAGCCGGGAACAATGTCATAGCTGAGATCGCCCTTGCCGGTGGGATGGAAGGTAACCCGCAGCGGCTCCCGCTGCCAGTCAGGTTGGGTGCAGACGGGGTCGGGCCGGGTTTTCGGATCGGCGTCGAAGGCGTCCACCTTCTTCGCCAGCACCGGCTTGCGCGCTGCCAGCTGTGCCACAACCGCATAAAGGCTCTTGCCCGACGCGGTAACGCCGCAGTAAGCCCCGTAATCGCGGAACCAGCTCACCTGGCTCACACCCGGATCGTAATCGGGCAGCTTGAGCGCCGTGACATGACCGGCGGTGCGGTCGACCAGCAGCCACGGTCCACGCTGCCACACCCAGTGCCCCGCCTTGTCGCCGGGAAGCGCATCGTTCAGTCGCAGAACGCGACGAACCACAAAGCTGCGGTCGGTCACGTCGTGGGCATCACCGGTCGTCCACTCCTTGACCACCCCATCGACAACAAGCGGCCGGATCTTGAGAGAATCTTCGCCGGAGGCGGCCCCCGACGGATCGCCGGCCCGCGAATAGGGCACATGCTTCACCGTGCCCAGCACCACGACATGCTCTTTGTGGGTTGCGGCAGCGATGCCTTGCAAAACAACCAGGAAGGATAGTCCGAGAACCCCAAATAAAAGCCCAAATCGCCGTCCACCAAGCATGACGGTGCTGCTCCTGACTCGACCCCCGTAACTACGACTCCTCTACCTCTATGGGCGCGCTGCTTCGACCGCTCGCGCGACGCGAAATGCCGTGCTTTCATTCAAATGGCGCGCCAGCACCTGCATGCCGACGGGAAGACCGGCAGGCGTTGTCCCGCAGGGCACTGTCACGCCGCAAATCCCCGCCAGGCTGGCGGTCACGGTGTAAATATCAGCCAGGTACATCGACAGCGGGTCATCCGCTTTCTCGCCCAGCTTGAACGCTGGTACCGGGGAGGTCGGCGTCACAATTGCGTCCACTTCGCCAAAGGCGCGCAGAAACTCGTCCGCCAGCAGCCGCCGGACCTTTTGCGCTTTCAGGTAATAGGCGTCGTAGTAGCCCGCCGAAAGCGCGTAGGTCCCGAGGAGGATGCGCCGCTTGACCTCGGCGCCGAAGCCCTCGTCGCGGGAATGGCTGTACATGGCGCTCAGGTTCTCGGAAGCCGGTGACCGGTACCCATAACGAACGCCGTCGAAGCGCGCCAGATTGGCACTGGCCTCAGCCGTCGCGATCAGGTAGTACGTGGGAATGGCATAGCGGGTGGTCGGCAGCGAGACAGGCCTCACCTCGCATCCGGCGGCCTTCAGGGCGTCGATTCCCTTCTCGATCGCGGCGCGGACGTCGGGATCGAGGCCCTCGCCGAAATATTCCGCCGGTACGCCCAGTCGGAGCCCGTCCACAGGCTTGTCGCTCTCCGCCGCATAGTCCGGCACCGGCGCCGGCGAACTGGTCGCGTCCATGGGATCGTGCCCGGCAATAATGCCCAGCAGCGTGGCCGCGTCGCGGACGTTACCCGCAAACGGACCTACGCGGTCGAGCGACGAAGCAAAGGCGATGAGCCCGTTGCGCGAAACCCGCCCGTAGGTCGGAAGCACGCCCACCACTCCGCAGAAGCTCGCCGGCTGGCGGATGGAGCCACCCGTATCGCTGCCCAGGGTGGCCACGGCCAGGTTCGCCGCCACCGCGGCCGCGGATCCGCCGCTCGACCCACCCGGCACCCTCTCCGGGTCCACCGGATTGCGCACCGGCCCGTAAGCCGAGTTCTCGTTGGAGGAGCCCATGGCAAATTCATCGCAGTTCAGCTTGCCCAGCAATACGGCCCCGGCAGCGTCAAGCCTGGCCACTACGGTTGCATCATAGGGAGGATGGTAGCCTTTCAGGATTCGGGAGCCGGCCGTGGACGCCGCGCCGCGCATCAGCAGTACGTCCTTGATACCGACTGGTATGCCCGCCAGTGGAGGCAGCCGATCGCCCTTGGCCGCAAGCGCATCAATCCTAGAGGCCTGCTCCATGGCCCGCTCTTTGGTCAGGCTGAGGTAGATATTCAACTGTCCGTTGATTGCGGCGATGCGGTCGTAATAAGCCGCGGCGAGGTCGGCCGCCTTCACGCTGCCGGAGGAGATGTCCTGGCGTAGCCGGGCCAGAGTAGCCGGCTTCTCAACCAACGTTTCAGTTATTCCTGTCTCGCTCGCCAAATCCGAATCCTCTCAGGTGGGTTCGTCCTTTTCCATTTTCCCTGGTCCCGAGTCCCTATCTCTCAATCACCTTCGGCACCTTGAAGAACACGCTGTCTGTATCGGGCGCCTGGGGCATCACCGCCCTGCGTTCGAGCGAACGCACCGGCACATCCTTCCGAAGCGAGCTTCGATCACTTGCGCCGTCGAGTTCGCTGACCTGCGCCAGGGGAGCCACACCGGCGGTGTCTAGTTCATTCAACTCGGCCACGTAGTTCAGAATGGCATTCAGATCCTGGACCATGCGCGGCATCTCGTCCGGCGCCAGTTCAAGGTGCGCCAGTTCGGCCACGCGCTCCACGTCTTCAACCGTTACGTTGGCGGTCATTCGGTGCTCTTTTCGGGCGGGTCGGGAGCAAGCGTCCGATCCCTGTTTGATGATTGAAGTATAGCTTGTTCCGGAAAGCGGATTCGGGAGACTCCGACCTGGCCAATTTCGACTTCGAACCGCAGTCCAATCTGCATC
The DNA here is from genome assembly GCA_963798315.1 of uncultured Acidobacteriota bacterium. Taxonomy (GTDB): domain Bacteria; phylum Acidobacteriota; class Terriglobia; order Terriglobales; family Acidobacteriaceae; genus Telmatobacter. Next base: position 537,376 of record CAWCTA010000014.1, read on the forward strand.
TCAGTCCACCACCAGGGTCAGGGTGACGGCATGCTGAACCCCGTTGGACACCACGGTCACCGGAACCGAGTAAGTTCCGGCCGGAGTGGTGTGGGTGGTGGGCGACGACGGCGGCGGCGTTCCGCCGGATCCCTCCGCCCGACGAGGAACAACCGGAGAACCCAAGCAGCAGGATGGCGAGGACCGCCATCGGGAAACGCAACTTCCGCCGGCGCCATGCGAGCGGAAGGATCAACACGGCGAAAGCCAGGGTCATTCCACGGCCTCCGGCCGAGGACGGCGCCACCACTCGAGCCGAAGCGGATTGGCCTGTGGTTATCTGTACAGCCTCGGTGCCGGTTGCGCCCGCGGCAACATTCTCGGTAGACGGATTGAAAGTGCAGGCCGCATACGACGGCAGCTTTCCGCATTCGAACGCAAACGTGCCTGGCAAGCCCACGGAAGGCTCGAGGCGGAGAGTGTAGCTGGCGGTCTGGCCGCCGCTAACGGTCACGGTGGATGCGCCCGCCATGGTGACCTGGAAGTCGAATCCCATCCCCGAGAGATGAGCCGTAAGACTGGATGCCAACGCGCTGCTCGAGACCGCAAATGTCCCGTTCTGGGACCCCAAGCTTGTCGGAGTGAACAGTACGCCGGTGGTGCAAGTCGCGCCCGATGGTAGGGACGGACCGCAGGTGTTGTTCACGAGCTGGAATCCGGAGGAAACCGTGAGGCTCAAGTCAGTGAGTTCCGTCCCGTCGTTTGAATTCATGACCGTCAGCGTGACCGCACCGCTGGCGGTACCGACCCCGGTGGTCGGGAAATTCACTTGGGCCGGCACGATCTGGACCTTTCCACCCACGGGAGGAAGCACCCCGTTCCCGCTCAAGCTCACAGTCTGCCCTGCGTTGGTAATGTCGGAAATAGTCAGGGTGCCGCTTTGAGCGCCGGCCTGGGTGGGTGTGAAAACCACGCCGATGGAACAAGTCGAGTTGGCAGCCAGCTTCGTCGTGCAGTTGCTGGATACCTGAAAGGCCCCGGTCGCGGAAGCCGCGATGGACGTCAAGGGAAGGTCGCCGGCGTTGGATATACCTACCGTCAGTGGCGCCGATGACTGGCCGATGGTGGTGGGAGGAAAGGTCAGCGAAGTGGTGGAGAGGGTATCGGTGGGAGGCGCCGCGCCAGTACCCGTCAGGACCACCGTCTGCGTGCCGGCTCCGTCAATCAAGGTCAGGGCCCCGGTCGCCGGACCGGGTGTGGTGGGTTGAAACTCGACAGTCACCTGGCAATCGGAGTTCGCGGCAAGCGAGTTCGTGGCGCACACATTGCTCGACATTACGAACGGCCCAGAGACGGTTGCGCTGGTGACCGGTACCGCCGTTCCTCCGCTGTTTTCCACTGTGATGGAAAGGGGTTTGGAGATCGTCCCCACTTCCGTCGGACCCAACAAGGCATTGTCGAAGTTCAATACCGTCGGTATTAACTTGATACTGCCGGGCGCGAGCCCCTTGCCGGCGAGTGTCGCGCTTAACTGCCCGCCCTGCACGTTCGCGCTCAACGTCAGCGTCGCTGAGCGGTCGCCCAGGGCGCCCGGTGTGAACACGACTTCGACTTCGCACCGCGCACCGCTGTTCACCTGCTTTCCGGTACAGCCGTCACTTGCAATCGTGAAGTCCCCCGCATTGGCGCCGCTGGTTGCGGTCGCTGTCGGAGCCAGCGCAATTCCGCCGGTGTTGGTAAGAGTGACAGTCTGCAGCGAGCTTGCCGACCCCTCGGGCTGGGAGCCAAAGTCGATCGATGCCCGGTCGAGCGACGCGGTGGTTAGCTGGATACCCGCGGCGGCGAGCGGGATTTGCCAGACTCCCCGGCCGTACGTGGCCGCCGCCAGCACGTTGGGCGAAGTCGTTGCCGGAGCGGCGCTCAGCGCAACCACGGGCGACGCCGGCAGCCCGCTGCCAAACTGCGACCAGCAAGTCGAAGATGTGCTTCCGCAGGATGCAATGTTGCGGGTGAAATACACACCCACATCGGTGGCGAGGTATGCGGTGTTTCTGTCTTGCGGGTCAACGACCAGGCTGTTGGCTGCTGAACTGGTGAGATTCGAGCGAATGTTGGACCAGTGCCGGCCACCGTCGACAGATCGATAGACGACACAGACGTTCTGTCGCGGAGTCGGGATGCCCTCCACCGTTGCATAAATGGTCGTTCCCGTGGAATCGTGCGGATCGATGAAAAGGCTGGAAATGTCGAACCCGAAGTAATTCATCCTCAGTTGATCGTTGGTCACGGCATTCAACGTGGTGAGGTCAACCCAAGGAGACCAGGCGCCGCCAACGCTCATCGTCGTGCTCAACACATGGCCGGGTGATGTTCCTCCGCCGTTGAGACCGCCGTAGGTGCCGACGTAGACGACCTCGCCGCCCCCCGGAAGAGCCATTGCAGCCAAGGATCGGACCAATGCATTGCCGTTGCAATAGGTGCTGTTCTGGTTCCCATCGAACATCGGGGCCACCGCATTGGCCGCGGTCCACCCCATTCCGCTGGCCGGGCCGCGCCACAGGCGGCAGGTGCCGATGAGCAATTGGGTAGGATCGACCGGGTCAACCAGGAAGGGCGCCGGGGAAGTCATAGTCAGCCCATCCCCGCCCACATTTGCGCTGGAGACAACCGGGCTTAAGCCGAAGTCCGTCGGAGTGCACGCCCCGGCCTGCGAGCACAAGTGAATGGAAACGCCCGCACCGTTGTTGACATACCAGTTCAACGGGTTGGCCGGATCGATAGCCACCGGGCCGCCTTCGCCGCTCAGGATTTCGGGCCACACGGCTGTCGGACCGCTGGTGCTCTTGACGCCGGCCGTCCCGTTGGCGCCAAGTCCAACCATCATGGTGTAGGGTGAGCCTCCTACGGCCGACATGCTCTCCACCTCCGCCAGCGAGCCCAGTCCGCCATTCAGGTTTTGAAAGTGGCCGGCGTCACTGCTGGAACATACCTTGCCCGTTTCCGCGATGCCGTCGGTAGAACGCCAAAGGCCGCTGTCGTTGCCGACAAACAGTTCCACAGGATCGTTGGCATTCCACTCCAGGGCGTGCTGGTATTCGGCCACCCCGGCACTCATGCACGTCGTGGCGTTAGTCGTGTTGCGCCACCCGCAGCCCATGGCCAGGCTGCACCTCCATAGATCGTTGGCTCCGGCCAGCAGGATGGTATCTTGACCGGACGGAATCGCCGCCAGGGCCAGATCGTAGTTCCCGTTCTGGATGGTGGCTGAACCGAGCGAGCTCCGGGTCTCGAGTGCCGACGCGTCCCACCGTTTTGCGAACGCAATGGCGGAGTTGGTGCATGCGTTTCCACTGGCGGCGCATACATCCTGCCACAGGCCTTGGTCCTGGTCGTCCAGGTCCACGGTCCAGGCAAATGTATCTCCGGTGAGCGGATTGACCGCCAGGGCGCCGCGATACATGGGACAGGCGGGAGAGCCAGTGGCGGCTGGCCGGGTCGGGCAATAGACGGTCGTCAAATTCGCGCCGGGTTGGGCTGAGAGACGCGTCCATCGAGTGCCGTCAGCGGACTGGTAGTAGCCATGGAAGCGCACCGCCGCAATAAACACGCCGCGAAACGCGTTCCAGACTACAGAAGTGGACGCATTGCCGTCGGGCTGCGTAAAGCCGTCCAGCGGTCCCTGCACGTCCTGGCCGTTCAGGTCTGTAATGCGCGCCAGGGACCACGTGGCTCCGCTGTCGGCCGAGTAATACAGTCCCTCATAGCTGTGGTTGGGAAAATCAGCCCCAACCAACACCCCTTCCCAGGCCTGGGAAACGGCCGCCACCACCATCTGAGGATTCGTGGTGCTCCAAGCAAATCCTGCGAAACCCTCCCCTGCGAAGCTGTATTGCAAGTCCGAAGTGGTTTGGATCAGGCTCCATGTGTTGCCGCCGTCGGCGGAACGCAGAATGCCCGCTCCATAGTAGGAGTCGAGGACGTCGTTGGGGTCGCCGGTACCCGCCAGGACTACCCCGGTGCCGCCCGGCTGCACTGTGACCGCCCCAACACTGATAGAGGGGTCGATAGCTGTGTCCAAGGCGCCCAGGTTGTCGGTCAAGGGCGTGAAGACGACGTCCGCAGGATTGGCAGTTCCCGCATTCTGCGAGAGCCAGACCCCTCCCCCGGTGGTTCCGGCATAAAGCCGGTTTCCGGTGCCGTCGGAAGAATCGAGGGCCAGCGAGGAGATGCGTCCCGTCACCAGACCGTAGTTTGAAGAAAGCACGCCGGTCGGACCAAGCGGTTGCCACGCCGCCTGCGAACCGGTTGCCTGCGGGCGCAGCGTCAGGCCATTCGCATGCGGCCGGACCCGTGCACCGACACGTTGGCCGGAGGCAACGCCCCGACGGGCCAGAAAGCGCTGCGCCTGCGTAACGCGCGGCGGCAGGTTCGATTGAGACCGGGCAGCGGCAACAAAAGAAGGACCACCGGACTGGCTCAGCACTCGAGGCGAACAACACCCCAGCAGGATCACGCCGAACAGCCCCAGTCGGGCCGGAAGCAATCGCAGGCACTCCCCGAAACGCCAAGCTGTGAAGACGGGCTCGTCCGCGCCGCAAAAGGCTGCAGCAACATTGGAAGTTCGTACGCTTAGCCCAGGGGTCACAAACATTCGCCGTTCGGATTCCGCCTCCCCTCACTGCCATCATCCGAGGGAGATGAGGGCGGATGCACACGAATGCGCCATCCGGGACAAGGGAGTTTCCAGAATGAAAATTGTGGCCCATTTTAGGACAGCGGTCGCACCTTTCATGTGACCGTCAGTACAAAGCTGCTTTAGCGCCTTGAGCGTAGTGAAACTTTAGTTTAGAAAGGACGGTCCCGGGCGAGAAGCTTCGAGTCCAGCAATCTACCTGGACCTCGAAAAGCACGGAAATGATCAAGAATTCAGGAACCCGTCTTGCGATCCTCTTCCAGTACTTCGTCGAGAAGAACGCGCAGGCTTGCGGCGCGGGCGTGGCCGACACGAGTTGCAAGGCCGCTCGTACCCTCCTGCGTCTGGGATAACTCGTCGGCCAGGTTGAGCGCGGCCAGTACGGCGACCCGCAGCGAATCTACGGTGCGGCCCTGGGCGGCCACGGCGCGCATCTTGGCGTCCACTTGCGCGGCCAGCTTGCGGATGTGGTCCGCGTCCTGCCCGGACAGATGATAGGTCTGGTTGTAGATCTCTACCGTGATGTAGTTGGCGGGATTCTGCTCCATGACCCTCTCACAGTTCAAGCATATCGAGTTGAGCCAGGAGCTTTTCGACCCGCTGGCGGACATGATCCCGCTCCGCGTGCAGCGTGGCTATTTCCTTTTGCAACTGCTCGATCGCGGGGGTCTGCTCGTGCAGCCTGGCTTCGGCGTGGGAAGCCCGCTCCTCGGCGGCGGCGCGGGCGAGCCGTTCGCGCTTGACGAGGTTGACAGCCCGCAGAATTCGGTCCTCAAGGGAAGAAAAATCGTCAACACTCAGGGCCAGGGTGCCCGATTCGCTGGCGGGATGATGCGATTGACTGCCGGCGTCGTTCCGATCGGCTTGATTCTGGTCCTGATTATGTTCCATGACCTGGGGCCCCCAGGGTAACTCGGACATCAAAAAACCTCCGTCGTCCGTGCCAGTATAGCGCCTGAGTGCCCTGCGCCACATTAAGCCCGGAGCCGGGCACCCGCTTTGCCAACCGCCTCAATCACGCGCGCGTGAAAGCCCTGCAATTCCTCTTCCCGCAAAGTGCGATCCGGCGCCTGGAACGTCACTCCCAGCAGCAGCGCATATTCGCGCCCGCCCAGCTTTGCGTCACGGAAGACTTCCCGCGCGCGCCACTCCACAAGTTCCGGAATATTCAGTCTGGCGATGGCCTGGTCAACCCTCTCCCACCCGACGCTTTCGTCCAGGACCAGGGAAAAATCGCGCCGGACCAGCTGGAAGCGCGAGACTTCGCGGGCTACCGGTTTGCGCAGATGCCGCTTGTAGAGGCGATCGAGATAGAGTTCGCCGATGAACACAAGATTCTTGAGTTTACGGGCCGCGGCCTCGCGGGGGTGAAGCTGGCCAAACCAGCCTGCACCCAGGCCGTCGATAACCACGCGCGCCGCGCGGTACGGATGCAGCCATTGGGGGGTAAGGCCGGCTTCGGCGGGAAAGCGATCGAAGTACAACGAGCTCGACTGAAAGCGTGCCAGCACCTGCTCGACGACACCCTTCAGATCCTGGAACTCGATGAGGCGCGCAGGATGGAGCGCGCTCTGTTCCGGCACAGTGCCGACTGCGCCGAACGCGAGCGAGGGGCGTTCGTCCACTCTGTCAATGGTGCCACTGAAAACCGTGCCCATTTCGAACAGCCGCACATCGTTCACATCGCGATTGAGATTGCCCGCGATCATGGCCAGCATGCCGGGCACCAGCGAGGGACGCAGCACGCCCGCCTCTTCGCTCAGGGGATTCCCGAGCGGCACGGCGAGGCCCGGCTGCGGCGCGGTAAGAGCCGCATCGGCGGAAGAACAGAATGTGCTTCCGATGGCTTCATGGAATCCAGCCGCCAGCAGTGCACGGCGTACGGCGCTCTCGCTCTCCGCCCAGGGCAGCGCTCGAACACCTTCGCCGAACGCAGGCAGGGTGTTGGCAAAGCGGTTGTAGCCGTAGACGCGGGCGATCTCTTCAATGAGATCGATTTCCCGCTCGAGGTCGAGGCGCCAGCTGGGCAGCGTGACCTGCCACTGCACATGGCTGGATACCTTCAGGCCGCATCCGAGCGCCGTGAGCACCGATTCGACGTTTGACGCAACAATGCCCTCTTTGTCTTCGGTCTTGCCCAGAATGCGATGCACTTCGCCGAGCGCCAGGGCGATGGGTCTGCGATGAGCCGTTTGGGCTTCCATCGCCGGCACCCGAACGTCGACCAGGTCGCCTTCAAGACGGCCCCCATTGGCCAGAAGGATGCGGCTGACGAGAGCCGAAGCGACCGGCCCGGCGTTGAAGTCGGCGCCGCGCTCGAAGCGGTGGCTGGCATCGGTGTGCAGCCCGTGGCGTCGAGCGGTTCGGCGCACAGCGATGGGATCAAACCACGCCGCTTCGACCAGAACATTCTTCGTCTCCGCCGTGATCATCGAGTCCCAGCCGCCCATTACGCCCGCCAGGCCCAGCGGCCTGACATGATCGGCGACAACAAGGTCTTCGGGATCCAGGGTGCGCTCGATGCCGTCGAGGGTCTTCAGCCGCTCACCCTTGCGGGCGCGGCGCACGAGGATGCCGCCCTCGATCTTGTCGAGGTCGAACACGTGGGTCGGCTGTCCCATGGCAAGCCAGACGAAATTTGTCGCGTCGACGGCGTTGGAGATTTTCTTCTGTTCCAGCAGCGCGAAATAGGTCGATACCGGGGTGTCCGCGAACCAGTCAAGCGACTCGCCGATGCTGACATCGCGGATGACGCGCGCAGTAAAGCGACCGCATCCGTCTTCAGCCCCGATGCGCACAGAAAAGACCTGGGCGGCCGGCCGGGGTTCCGGAAGCGCCATGCTGAGCGGCTTGAGTTCGAGCCCATAGATGGCCGCGGCCTCGCGCGCAATGCCGTAGTGATTCATGGCGTCGACGCGATTGGTGGTGATGTCCATTTCGTAAAGGGATCCGTTGCTGGGGCCCAGGTCGAAGATACCTTCGACCGCAATGCCGCGCAGGGTCAGGTCCTCGGCGAGTTGCGGGTCGGAAACAGTCAAGGCCGGCAAGTACGCTCGCAGCCATTTCGTCAGAATCTTCATTAATCGATTTCTCTCTTCGCAAGTTCGCGCTATTCGCGTCGCAGGTTGGCGGGCTCGCGCATAGGTTCTGCTTCTACGTCAAGCACGCCAAGCAGGCCATTGATGAGTTTCGCAACGCGGGTGGCTAAATCCAGCAGTTCTTCACTCGACGAGCCTTGGAAGAAACCCAGGCTCGCAGCCAGTTCAGTTTGTGTCTGCAATTCGTTGATCGCCGCGCGAGCCGAACCAAGGCCTCTTCGCATCTCGGCATCGTTCAAACGACCATGACCTTCTGCGATGTGACTCGCCACGCTTACGGCCGACCGGCGCAGTTGCATCCGCAGCCCGAAGGTCTCCGACCTTGAAAACTCTTCCGTGTGCACATAAACCATGCGTGCCAGCTCCATAGCCTTCTGCCATGCAATCAAATCGCGATAATGCCTCGTCCTGCTCATTGCCAACCTGCCAACTTGCCATCGCGCGAAGCGCGCCAACTTGCTAAACAAACTGATTCAAGAAACGCATATCTCCCGCATACAACTGCCCGATTTCGCTGATGCCGTACTTCATCATCGCGATCCTCTCGACTCCCATGCCAAAGGCAAAGCCTGAAACCTTTTTCGGATCGTAAGCCGGCTGCTTCTCCGCCGCGAATGCGAACACCGCGGGATCGACCATACCGCAGCCCAACAGTTCAATCCAGCCCGACTGCTTGCACTTGCGGCAGCCTTTGCCTCCGCAAAAAATGCAGCTGATCTGCACGTCCGCACTCGGTTCAGTAAACGGGAAAAAGGACGGGAAAAACCGCGTCTTGACCGACGAGCCGAACAGTGCCTTCATGGCGTGGTCCAGCGTGCCCTTCAGGTCGCTGAAGGTGATGTCACGGTCGACGCACAGGCCTTCCACCTGGTGGAAAATCGGCGAATGCGTAGCGTCTTGTGCGTCATTGCGATGCACTTTTCCGGGAATCACGATCCGCACCGGCGGCGGCTTCTGCTCCATGGTGCGCATCTGCACCGGCGAAGTGTGCGTGCGCAGCAGGAGCCGATCGCGCAGCGGACGACGCTCCTGATTCGCAATGACAAGCGTATCCTGCGTATCGCGGGCTGGATGGCCGGGCGGAAAATTCATGCTTTCGAAGTTGTAGAAGTCGGTTTCCACTTCCGGCCCCACCCCAACCGAGTAACCCAGCGCCGCGAACACCTGGGTGATTTCGTTCAGCGTGCGCGTAATGGGGTGCTCGGCGCCGGTGAGGCGGCGCGTGCCAGGCAGCGTGATGTCGATCGCCTCCGCGGCGAGCGCGGCATCACTGGGACCTGCGCCAGTGGCCTGCTCAAGCAGGTTCTCGACTTGCTTCTTGAGTTCATTGAAGCGCTGCCCCATGGACTTCTTCGCTTCGGGCGGTGCCGACTTCAACCAGCGGCCGGAGACTTCGTTGAGGCGACCCTGCTTACGCCCCAGCCACTCCAGCCGGAAGGCCTCTACCGCCTCCGGAGTGCCAAGCAGCGAGGCATCGCGACTGGCCTGATCAGCGAGTTCGGCAAAGGCCCGATCAAGCGCGGCATCATCGTGTGCCGTCAGATTTGGAATCGAATCGTTCGTCATTGTTTAACGCTCAGAATAGCGCTTCCGCGCCCTCACGTTCTGGACCCGCGTTGTGCCACAAAGGAAAACGGCCCGAAGCCAAGCTCCGGGCCGTCAAAACGACTTGCTGCGCCGGGCTTAAGCGGCTGCGCTGGCGAGAGCGGCTTTCGCCTGCTCCACCAGCTTGGTAAAGCCCGCGGCATCATGCACGGCGATGTCGGCAAGAATCTTGCGATCCAGCTCGACTCCCGCCTTCTTGAGGCCGTTGATGAGCTGCGAATAGCTCGTCCCGTTCAGCTTGGCGGCGGCCGAAATGCGCACGATCCACAGGGAGCGGAACTGGCGCTTCTTCTGGCGGCGGCCAACGTAGGCGAACTTAAGGCCGCGCTCTACGGCTTCCTGGGCTGCCTGGTAGAGCTTCGATTTGGTAAGGAAATAACCGCTTGCGCGCTCCAGAATCTTCTTGCGGCGGTCACTCCGCTTGGTACTGCGTTTTACGCGGGGCATATCGGGTTCTCCATTTTTGTTGCGTCGGTATGGCGGCTGGAGGCAGGAGGCGAAACCCTTGAGGGCACGCGGTAAACCTCTTCACTCGCTCTGCAAACCTGAACTTCTCGCTGCTGCGAACGCATTTTTCAAAAGCAGCGGGGGCCTTTCGGCCCATCACTTCAGTAGTACGGATCTCATCCGAGGCTCCGCCCACCGCAGGTGGTCAGGCGTAAGGAATCATGCGCGCTACCTTCTTGTAGTCGCCGTCGGAAACCAGCAGGGTTCTGCCCAGCTTCCGCTTGGTCTTTGGCGACTTGGAAGTAAGGATGTGCCGCGTCTTCGTCTGGCCCCGCTTGATCTTGCCGGTGCCGGTCTTGCTGAAGCGCTTGGCCGCGCCCGTATGGGTCTTCAACTTGGGCATTTTCTTCTCGTTTTGGACTCACCTTGTTGGTAGGACAGGGACTTCCCTGCCCAGGTGAGCCTCAACTAGTATACCTGACACCAGCTTTCAGTGCCATCCGACAGCACTCCAGCCCCAGCCGGGGTGCCCCATTCAAGCTCTGCTTGGGTGGGGCGGGTTCTAGCTCCGCTGACACCGCTAACCCCGCTATCTCATTGGTACGGATACAGCGACACTTTTTCCGTCCTCACCTGCTTTGAATCGAATCGCCAGGCCTTGCCCTGGTCGTTTTCATCGCCGTTCAGCCGCCGGCCCGGCACCCACTTGCCATTAACAAAGGCCCCTTCATCCACCGCGGCAATCCCGACGTGCCCGGACGAAGAACGAGGCATAAACGTCACCCGGAATCCTTTGCCGGCGCCCAGAAACTCGTCCGGCCCCATAGGCATAACCAGCCCGAAGCCGCTCTGGGCGTGATTGCCGAAGATCTCGTCCAGGGTTACGTGCACCGTGTATCCGGCGACCGTGAAATCCACTGACGGATGACTCTTGTCCAGCACGAATCCGTGCAGGTCGCCGGCGCTCTGGTGCTCGAGCAACATCGGAGCCAGCGTCCCGATCTCGTGATAGCTCGCCGCCAGCGCGCCCTTGGGATCCATCTCGTCATCGATGCCGAAGGGCGAAAACCCCAGGCCGGCTTCCTCACCAAGGGCGTAAAACACGTTCGCCGCCCCCGCCTCGCCGCCGCGCGTCTCGGGCATGTACAGGGGATTCCCGGCACGATGATACCGCCGGCTCCAGCTGATGAAACTCGGATCGTAGAGATCGGGCGCAAAGATGTCGAGCGCCGTGCCGGCGGCCTTCCACACATCCACAACCCACGGTTCTGGTCCGCCGCTGGGATAATCGCCCGGCGAAGTATCATCCCCCGCCAGCCACGTGTTCACGTACATGGGAATGTCATAGGCGGCCTTGCCCTGCGCAGCCACCGACTGGATAAACCGCGCATAGTGCCATGCCATGAAGATTTCGTCGGCCCGTACAGTGTCTCCAAACACCTCCGCCCAGCTTCCGGAGTTCTTGTCGCCGTTCGCAGCCCAACGTGCGCGCAAGTCGGGATACAGCGAATCACGATGGGCTGATAAGTACTTCGTCAGCTCTGCCGGCACCGCGCCGGCGAAGGCCTGATTGGCAGCCTCGGAATGGTCGCGCGAATCGCCCAGCACGCCAACTTCATTCTCCACCTGCATCATCACCACCGTATGGTCGCGGCTGTCGACTTCCTTCAGGTGGCGCATCAGCGCCGTGTAGGCGCGCCCATCCGCTTCCATGGTTGCGGTGGCGAGTGGAGTCAGGAGTTCGATCGCCTTTCCGTCCGCGATCACGCGCGGAAACCGCTTGGTGTCTCGCTTGACCCACACCGGCGCATAGCTCGACATGCCGTTTTTCCAGCTCGCGAGCCACAGAAAGACGATCCGCTGGTGCTCGCGCCGCGCCTGACCCAGCAGACCGTCCACGAGGGCGAAATCGAATTTGCCTTCTTCCGGCTCAATCAGCTCCCAACTCAAGGGAGTGACCACACTGTTGAGGCCCATGGCCGCCAGTTGTGGCCAGATGGGCTTCATATATTCGAGGCTGGACGAGGAAGAGTTGTGCAGTTCGCCCGAGAGCATCAGGAAGGGCTTGCCGTCGACGATCAGCTGGGTGGCAGCGCCACGCTTTTCGAGGTGCGGCATTTGAGGGTCCGGCTGCTGCGCGGAAACGACGGTGGTTCCGAGACACACGAATAGACAAAGAAATGGCAACGCGAAAAATTGGATTTGCATGGCGGCAGGGAGTATAACACCGCGCCGGCGCTCCTCAGGGCTTCGTCGAATCGCTCCGGTCTTGAGCTTTGCCAAACGCCTTGTCGATGAACTCGATCATGCGCTGCCGTACGTCATACCCGTGCCATGGCTCGGGCGACGGGCGGCCGTACGCTCCCCCCGCGAGCGGCCCATGATCCTCCCGCGGATAGGTCACCAGTTCCACCGGCACGCCTTCCTGCCGCAGCGCTCGGTACATCTCCTGCGCCTGCCCCAGCGGATCGGTTGAGTCGCTTTCACCTTGAATGAGAAGAAACGGCGTCTTCGCCTTGGCCGCCCCCGCCAGCGGGCTTTGCCGCCAGGCATCTTCGATGTGTTCCCACGGTTTGCCGAAGTACCAGCGGTCGTACCACGACCCGCCCTCCGTGCCGTACTCGCTGAACTGGTCGATCACCGGCGCGCCGCTCACGATGGCTTTGAAGCGATCAGTCTTGCCCTCGACAAAGCCTGCCATCTCCCCGCCGTAGCTATAGCCGATGAGCGCCATGCGCGCGGGATCGAGCGGGTATTTGGCCAGAGCCGCATCCACGCCGGCCATGACGTCCTGAAAGTCGCCGCCGCCCAGATCGTTCTTGTTGGCAGCGGCAAATTTCACGCCATAGTTCGATGAGCCGCGCGGATTGGGCCGCAGAACCGCCCACCCCTGGCCCACCAGAAAATCGGGGAACGGGTCATGGCGGTTCTCCCAGGCGCCGAACGGCCCACCGTGCACATCGACGATGAGCGGGACTTTGGAAGAGCCGGCTGCGGGAGGAAGGTAGAGCAGGCCCTCGATTGTGAAGGGCCCGCTTGTCCAGTGAATCAATTCCGGTTCGACGGAACGCAGATTCGCAGGCGCCAGTTCGGGAATGGCAAGAACCGTGCACGCGTCGACGAGGCGCCCGGCAAAACACAGCTTGACCGGCTGGCCGCCGCTCTCCGCCAGCCATACCCAGCCGGTCTGGTTCTGGTTGGTGTGAAGCCCAGTCACCACGGGCGCACCGAGATCGATCGGAACGGGCGGAGTCTTGCCATCCAGGCTGAGGCGAACCACTGCCGAGCGCGTGCCAATGCCGGCCTGCGTCACGAGCCCTTGATCGGGTAGGAAGAAGAGAGCCGACGCATTCAGCTGGCCGGCAAACCCGCTCGACAGCGACACGACCTTGGGGCCGGAACTTTCGCGCGGCAGAGCGAACAGTTCGTCGTATCCCGGAGGCGCGTCTTCGGCTGTGTCGGCTGAAAAAACAATCGTGTTGCCGTCCGGCGACCAGGCAGCCCCGCCGACCGTGGCCGGAATCGCCTCGAGCTTAAGGGGTTTCTCCGGTTTTTCAACTTCGACCAGCCATCCCGCATTCGCCGGCCCGAGATCCGAAGCCTCATTGGGTTTCTCGGTGATGACCAAGAGCCGATCGGAGCCTTCTGACCAGATCGCTCGCTGCACATCGGGCTCCACTGCCACGGGCTTCAACGCACCGTCCAGCGACCCGTCCGTCTTGAGCGCAGCGAGATACAGACGCGCCTCGTGAACTCCGTGGTTGACCCAGACGGCGTCAGCCTTGGCGTCCTTCTGCTTTTTCTCCCCCGGAGTTTCGGGGTCGCGCGCCCAGAGTGCCAGCCATTTGCCATCCGGTGACGGGGAGTAGCCGGCCACATCGATGGAAAGCAGTTCCGGAGTTCCCGTCTTCGCCGTCTTATCCGTCTCCTTCGCAGGCGCTCCTGTCTTGTCGTCTTCCGTCTTCTCCGCGCCGGGCGGAGGAATCGCATTCTTGTCTTTGGACTGATCGACGACGGGAACCACCTTCAACTCATAGGGCGCCGCCTCGCCGCCGCGCAGATCGAGACGGAAAAGCTGCGTCTGCTCGCCTCTCTTGGCTAGAAAGTAGATAGCCGAGCCATCTGGAGACCACAGCGGATTGCGTTCCCCGCGCTTCTCGGATGGCGGCGAAAACGTGATCTGGCGCGGCTTTTCACCCGCCGCCAAAGAGACCAGCCATAGATGGCTCTTGCCGCCATCGGCCGTGGCGTCGGTGATGGTGACCAGAACCAGGTTGCCATCGGGCGAAAGCTGCGGGCCGCCGATGGCCTTCAGATGACGCAGGTCATCCGTGGTCGGGAAATGCGGTTCTTCGGCGGCACAAAACATGGATGCCGCTGTTATCAGCACAAACGCGAGCTTGCAGGCACCAAGTCTCCGGTTCAAACGCATGAAAAGAGGATACCTTCCGTCCTTCAAAATCTGGAGCCCATTTGCCGGCCTGGCGGCGGAGAATTCCGGAATGTGCGATGGGGTACAAACGAAACAGGCCGCCGGAAGGCGGCCTTTCGATCTCAATGTGGGCGGAAGAATCTAGTGCGCGGCGGGAGCGGCCTGCGGCTGCGCTGGCGTCGCGGGCTTGGGCTTGGGCTGTTCCTGTTTCTTTGATGGCGCCACGATCGCGTGCAGGATGGTGCCTTCCATGCGCGGCATGAACTCGACCGTGCCGGCGTCGCCAATGTCCTGGATCAGCCGATTGATGATGGCATAGCCAAGCTCGCGGTGGGCCATCTGGCGGCCGCGGAAGCGGAGACTTGCCTTCACCTTGTCGCCTTCGTTGAGGAACCGGACCGCCTGGTTCTTCTTGGTCTGGTAGTCGTGTTCATCCACCGTGACGGAGAACTTGACTTCCTTGATAGTGATGACCTTTTGCTTCTTGCGGGCGGCGCGCTCGCTCTTTTCCTTTTCATAGAGAAAGCGGCCGTAGTCCTGGATGCGGCAGACAGGAGGAACGGCAGTCGGGGAGACCTCCACGAGATCCAGACCCCGTTCACGGGCAATCTTCAACGCCTCGAAGGGCGGCAGAATCCCCAGTTGTTCGCCGTTTTCGTCGATTACGCGGATCTCGCGGGCGCGAATCCGATCGTTGATGCGAATAAAGGACTTGGCTGCTCGTTTATCGAAAGCGATGGTACTCCTCCCATTGCGGTTCCCGCCGGCTCGTCCCGGTCTCTGCGGATACGGCCGCGAGGGTCAGCGCACGACTGAGTATAGCACTGGTTTGGTTGTGACTTTCGGGGTCGGACTCGGCGGAAATTGCGCCACCCGCGAACCCGCTGACTTGCGAACTCGCTACGTCGCAAAGCGACGCTGACCCGCTAACAACATGAAACAGCCATCAGCGTGTGGTCAGCCATGAGCCCCGTCACTCGCAGCCGGACAAGTTCGTTGGCCGGCATCCGTGCCTCGATCTCGGCAGCCAGAAAATTCTCGGTCAGGGCCGTTGTCCGTCCCACCGCCTCGATGCGGGACGGCGTGTGCAGCGTGATTGCCTCCACCTCCGCGCCGATAAAGCACCTGCGGTGCGCTTCACTCTTCTCCGCCGCCAGCGCCCTGAGCGCCGCCATTCGCTCTTCGACCACCTTGGCCGGCACCGGCGATTCAGCATGCAGGCTCCAGCCGCGCGTGCCCGGCCGGGGTGAAAACGGAAACAGATGCAGGTAGCCGAAAGGCAAGGCACGGACGAATTCGCAGGTTTCTTCGAATTCGCGATCCGATTCGCCGGGAAAGCCGACCATTACATCCGCGCCCAGGGTGAGCCCCGGTCCGGCGGCATCTACGAGGGCCGCCGCCTTTTCTGCGTAATGCCAGGGACGGTAACGCCGGTGCATACGGCGCAGAACCGCATCGCTGCCGGATTGCAGCGGAAGATGCGCATGGCGGGCCAGCCGGGTACCGCCGAATTCGCGCATCACGCCGATCAGGTCGGCATCCCAGTCCATGGGCTCGATGGAACTCAACCGAAGCAGGGGAAGGTCGGTCTCCCGAAAGATGCGACGGAGTAGCTTGGGCAACGAAAGCGCGGGGTCGCCGGCATCTGGTGGCAGGTCGCGCCCCCACCGGCCGAGGTTAATGCCCGATAACACCAGTTCCTTCCCGCCGGCGGCCACGAACCCTGCGACCTGGCGAACGACGGCTGTGGCGGCCAGGCTTCTCGAAGAGCCGCGCGTCTGCGGAATCACGCAGAACGTACATTGGTTGCTGCAGCCTTCCTGAATCTTGAGATTAGGCCGGGTCTGGGTGCCCGGAACCAGTTGCGCTTCTTCGAGAAAGGAATGCGCGAAGTGGTCGTCCGCCCAGATGGAGGCATGGCCATTCCCTGAGAGCAAAGATCGAATGGGAACAAGTCCGGCGGGCGTCTCCGCTCCTGAGTCCGGGCTTGCCTTTCTAACCAGATCCATGGCGATCGATGGCGCCAGCGCCTTGTGACTGTTGCCGACCACCGCGGCAACCCCCGGGAGGCTGGCAAGCTCCTCCGGCGCGCGCTGCGCATAGCAGCCAGTCACCAGGATTTGGGCTTCCGGATTCACGCGGTGAACGCGGCGAATGAAGGCGCGCGCCGAACGGTCGGCTTCGGCAGTCACACTGCAGGTATTCACAATCACCACATCTGCCGTCGGCTGCTGCTGCTCGCAGAGCCCGGCGGCACGCAACCTCTCGCCGACCGCTTCGCCATCGGCACGGGCTGCACGGCAGCCGAAGTTCTCGATGTGAAAGGTGGAAGCCATGCTTCAAGTCTACGGCAGGGACGGCGGCAAAACCGGCACGAGCTGAGCACCCAAAATCGGCCTTCGGTATACTGGAGCTTGGCCCCGATACTCCCTAAATTCAACCCTCTTCGCCTGGAAGAAGTCTCGACCGACGGGGCGCCGGCCTGGGATCTTCCCGCCACTTCCCTTGCAACGCCGGCCGCCGATACGCGTCAGATCCTGACCTTCACCTATTTCACGCTGATCTGCTATCTCTCCATCGGCCTTCCCCTGGCCATTCTGCCTGCCTATGTTCATTTGCGCATGGGGTTCAGCGCGGTGCTGGCGGGCCTGGTCATCAGCATTCAGTACATTGCCACTTTCCTCAGCCGGCCCTGGGCAGGGCGGATTTCCGATCGCCGGGGCGCCAAGGTGTCAGTGTTGTGGGGCATGGGCGCCTGTACCGCAAGCGGCTTTCTCTTGCTGATCGCGGTTGCCCTCCACGTCAGCCCGCGTCTCAGTGTCCTGAGCCTGATTGCCAGCCGCCTCGTCCTCGGCGTGGGTGAAAGTCTGGGATCAACGGGCGCGACGCTCTGGGGCATCAGCAGCGCAGGTCCCGAAAACACTGCCAAAGTCATCTCGTTCAACGGCGTCAGCACCTACGGCGGCTTGGCGCTCGGTGCTCCGCTGGGAGTGCTGATGGAAAACGCCTGGGGTCTTTCGTCGATTGGCATCTTCACTATCCTTTTGTGCGGCCTGAGTTTTGCCATCGCCGCCCGCAAAGCCCCCGTTCCCGTCGAACCCGGACAACACTTGCCGTTCGGCCACGTGCTGGGGCGGGTGGCTCCGCATGGGATGGCGCTGGCGCTGGGCGGCGTGGGCTACAGCGTGTTAGCCACCTTTGTCACTCTCTTTTATGCCAGCCGTCATTGGAACGGCGCCGCTCTTTGCCTGACCGCCTTCGGGGCGGCCTTCATAGGCGCGCGCCTTCTCTTCATCCGCGCCATCGACCGGTTTGGCGGATTTCCCGTCGCGATGGTGTGCCTGACAGTCGAATCAGCAGGAGTCCTGCTGTTGTGGCTGGCACATTCTCCCTGGATGGCATTTGCCGGCGCGGCCCTGGCGGGCTTCGGCAATTCCCTCGTGTTTCCCGCCTTGGGCGTCGAAGCGGTCCAGCGGGTCTCTCTCGAAAACCGCGGAACGGCTCTCGGCGTCTACACGGTCTTCGCTGACGTCTCCTTCTTCCTCGTCGGGCCCGTCGCCGGCGCAGTCATTGGAGCGTTCGGCTATGCCAGCGTGTTCCTTTTTGCCCTGGCTTGCGTGCTGGCCGCACTCGGGATCGTGATGTTTCTGCGCGCGATCAACGGCGACTAAGCAGTCTTACAAGAGATCCGGCGTCCGCGGCCGAGGACACTTTACAAGAGTTTACGGTTTGTTTGCGTTTATGAACGCAAGATGAACCGCGGCCGGGGTACTATCTGTTAGTGCTTGCCCGGCGGCACGGCTTTCCCTGGTTCTCTCGGACTCAAGCCGGCAGGCAAGGGCCAGAAAAATGAACCGATCCACGAGTGATCGGATGGTGAAACACACGGGGCGTCCCGTTCCTGGGGAGTAATGCAAGAGCACGAGCGGGAACGCCCCGTGACTTGGAGTTGTGGTCAGGACTCGCGCTCGCGACCTCCAGCAAGCCCACCCAGACTACCCCGCAGCCTTCTATTGCTTCCTTCGAGCCGAATCCATGGAAACCCCCCAGGCGCCTGAAATCAGTGTCGAGACCAAGAGCCTGCCCTGAGAAGTGAACCCGCCGCAAACGCAAAATCGGCCACCCAAGGGGTGGCCGATTTATTTTGGTGTGAAGCGAGGGAGCCTTAGCGCTCGTTCTTGCGCCAGTTCAATAGATCGCCAAGTGTAGTGGTTGAGCTGGAGACCGGCTGCTTGTGGGTAGTCTCCTTGTAGTGCTCGACTGTTGCACGGCTGGCCTCGTGGCCGACGGCGCGCAGGCTCAAGCCCACCTTCTTCTCTTCCACATTGATCTTGATGATCTTGAACTCGTGCTCCTGGCCTTGTTCGAGTTTGGCCGGGCCGCCGTCTTCGCCAACCGCTTCGGAGATGTGGCACAAACCCTCCACACCCTCGGCGATCTCGACGAAAGCGCCGAACTGGGCGGTGCGAAGCACCTTGCCGTGCACCACGTCGCCGACGCGATGGTTGGCAAAGAAGCTCTCCCAGACATCGGGCTGCAGCTGCTTGATTCCGAGCGAGAGCCGGCGGTTCTGCGGCTCGACACCGAGAACGACCGCCTTTACCTTTTCGCCCTTCTTGACGACTTCCGACGGGTGCTTGACGCGCTTGGTCCAGCTCAGGTTCGAGACGTGTACCAGGCCGTCGATGCCGTCTTCAATTTCGATGAAGGCGCCGAAGTCGGTGAGATTGCGAACCCGCCCTTCGACCACCGTACCGGCCGGATAGCGCTCGGTGAGGTGCTCCCAGGGGTTCTCCATGAGCTGCTTCATGCCCAGCGAAATGCGGCGATCGGCGGGATTCACGCTGAGAACCACCGTCTCCACTTCATCGCCCGGCTTGACCAGTTTGGACGGATGCTTCAGCCGCTTTGACCAGGTCATCTCGGAGAGATGAACCAGGCCCTCGATGCCCTGCTCCAGTTCCACGAAGGAACCGTAGTCGGTAACCGAAAGTACGCGGCCTTTGACGTGCGCTCCCACCGGGTAGCGCTCCGTCGCGTCCAGCCACGGATCGGGCGTCAACTGCTTGAAGCCCAGCGAGACCCGCTGCTTGTCCTTGTCGAACTTGAGCACCTTGACCTGGATCTCGTCGCCCACGTTGACCAGGTCGCGGGGGTGCGTTAGCCGGCCCCAGCTCATGTCGGTAATGTGGAGCAGTCCGTCAATTCCACCCAGATCTACGAACGCGCCATAGTCGGTAAGGTTCTTGACTGTCCCCGTAAGAACCGCGCCTTCGCCCAACTGCTCGAGGGTGTGTGACCGCTTGCTGGTCTGCTCCTCCTCGAGGATTTCCTTGCGGCTCACCACCACATTGCCGCGCTTCTTGTTGAGCTTGATGACGCGGACTTCAATTTGCTGGCCAAGATAGCCGTCGAGATTGCGAACCGGCCGAATCTCGAGCTGCGAACCGGGCAGGAACGCCTTCATGCCGATGTCGACAGTCAAGCCGCCCTTGACGCGGCTCACGACCGTGCCCATGACTGGCGTCTTGTCGTTGGCTGCCTTCTCGATGGTGTCCCAAACGCGCAGGCGCTGGGCTTTTTCGTAGCTGACTAGGTAGCCACCCTCCGGCTCCTCGCGCTCGATCACCACTTCGATTACGTCACCCGGCTGGAACTTGGCTGCCCCGGTATGGTCTACGACCTGCTCGAGCGGCACCAGCCCCTCGGATTTCAGGCCTACGTCGACCACCAGGTGCTTTTCGGTCTGCTTGATGACAGTGCCGGACACGACCTTGTCCCCGTAAGCTTCCACCGCTGCAGCCTCGGCGGCCTGCTCCCGCTCGAAGGCTTCGAGTGCGGCCGAAAAGTCTTCCATGGACTCGGTGCCATGCTCGGAATGCGCAGTTGGCCTCTTGGGCGACAGCGCGTGTTGCGCTGCCACGGCGGGCGCGGCGACCACAGGATCTGTGACGACAGGGTCTGCTGCGGCGGGCGCCTCAACTTCCGGCGCAGCGGCGGCAATCGCCTCTTCCACTGGCACAGGTTCAACCGTTTGCGCGGTCTCGACAGGTGCCGGACTCTCCGCTATTTCCACCGGCGCAACCTCGGGCGCGACAGAGGCTTGCTCGTCGGGCGCGGCTGCGGCTTCGGGTTCGGTTGTGGCATCGGCGTCCAGCGCGAAAGGTTCGATCGCCGCGGTGATTTCGGCGGTCTCGGGGTTGGACGTGGATTCGAACGACGGCTGCTGTAGCTCCGTCGCAGGCTCGAGGGTTGGCGTTTCCAATTCGGTGTTCAGGGTTATGCTCTCGGTTTCGGGATTGAGGACGTTTGACATCACTGCTGGCTCCAGGATTCCATACATCGAATCTGTGCGTCTAATCAGGGTCGATTGGCTCCCGCACTGCGCTGGCGCGGGACGCCCAAGGCCGAGGTCTCTGGCCGGAAGTATGCTCGTGAGCCGTTCGGTCACCACAGAGACAGCCCACCCCGCCGTTGAGCGGCGTGAAATCGGCTGAACTCCTTGGGAAACACCCGGCATGCAACTGCTGGCTGAAGGGCGGCCGCAGCTTGCTGCTGGAATCCGCGCAGGAAGCTACACTGCAAGTGTACCAATGTCGTGTTTCCTGCGTCAATGCAATGGGTTGCCTGCTTTCCCAGTTGCACTCCTTTCATTGGCAGCTCGTGGCGCTGAAAAAGATCGGCTTGGCGGTGCGCGCGCATCGTCGCCTCGCCCTTCACGCACCTATACTGATCCACGACGGCCTTTTTTCTATGGACATTTTGTGGACACCGTGGCGCTTTGCCTACGTCACTTCGGCCGACGGGGCTCCACGGCCGGGCATACCGGCCCGGCTAAATGCATTTCCAGGCGATACGGGCTGCGTGTTCTGCAACCTGATCGCGTCCGTCGATTTCGCCATCGAGAATGGGATGAGCCGGGACGAGGCGGAGGCAGCCGGAGGACTGATTTTCCGGGGAAAATATTGTTTTATCTGCCTCAATGCGTTTCCCTATACCTCCGGCCACGTCATGGTGATGCCCTACGCGCACCTGGACCGGATCGCCAAGATGCCCGAGAAAGCGGCCTACGAACTGATCAACCTGGCCCAGCAAACGGAGCGGGCTCTGGAAGAGCAGTATCATCCCCACGGATTCAATTTCGGCCTCAATCTCGGCCAGGCCGCCGGGGCGGGCGTGGCCGGACACCTGCACATGCACGCCATGCCGCGCTGGGTGGGAGACACCAATTTCATGACCACCGTGTCTGAAACGCGCGTACTGCCCGAGGATCTGGAGACGACCTGGAAGCGAATGCGGGGAGTGTTTCAGGCAATAGGACCAGGGACCAAAGACTAGAAAGAAACAAGTCTTGGTACTCGAGGGGAGGGAGCAGGGGCCTTCAGGCCCCTGAAAGCGAACGCCCGCAGTCGGCGGCCTTTAGGCCTGGACCTGTGGCAGTCATCCCATTTCATCCCCTGCGGGTCGGCAACGACGGTGGGGACTGAAAAGAAACAAACGCTCCGTGCCCCATCCTTGCGACTTTTTCCTGTCGCAAGGGTGGGAGACCACGAACCCGATGAGGAGACCTCATATGCATTCGTCCCGCCCGAGTGGATTTGCAGAAGCCTGGCCGCCATTGCCGCAGAGCGAGTGGAGCGACACCTGCGCCACGTTGCAGCTGTGGATGCAGATCGTCGGAAAAATCCGTCTCGCGTTGACGCCGCCCGTCAACCATACCTGGAACGTTACCCTCTATCCCACGGTTCGCGGCGTGACAACGTCCCCCATGGCGTACGGAGACCGCTTCCTGCAAATCGATTTCGATTTTCTCGAGCACGCATTGTGTATAGAAATGAATGCCGGCGGAAAAAGAACCATCCCTCTGCAACCGATGTGTGTGTCCGCCTTTTATCGCCTGCTGAAGGATGCGCTCGCGAGTCTCGGCGCCGATGTGCACATCTGGCCCACGCCGGTCGAGGTAGCGGACCCCATTCCCTTTGAACAGGACAATATTCACTGCAGCTACGATCCGGAGTATGCGCAGCGGTTCTGGCGGGTTCTGCTCGAATCCACGCGGGTGTTCACGCTGTTTCGCTCCCGCTTCCAAGGCAAGGTGAGCCCAATTCATTTGTTCTGGGGAGCCCTCGACCTGGCCTGCACGCGGTTTTCCGGACGAACAGCTCCCGAGCACCAGAGCATGCCCGGGCTGCCCGACCGAGTCACCCGCGATGCATATTCGCACGAAGTGAGTAGTTGCGGCTTCTGGCCAGGCGCGCCCGGCATGCACCCCATGTTCTACAGCTACGCCTACCCTGAACCATCCGGATACGCGGAGTACCCCATCGCGCCCGCTGCGGCGGCCTACAGCAGGGATTTCGGCGAATTCGTCCTGCCCTACGAATCGATGCGCACGTCCGAGGATCCCGACCGCGCGCTGCTCGAGTTTCTGCAAAGCACCTATGAAGCCGCGGCCATTTGCGCAAAATGGGACCGTGCCGCGCTCGAGGTAGACCCATCGCCGCGGTGAAGAGCACGCCTCGGATTAGGGTGATGGACTGTCCGGCAAAGAGCGTGCGAGCGGTACCAGATCTTTGGCGTTGAGCGGTCACGGTCCCCACCGCGGCGTCGTATTATTTCGCGGTGTAAAAAGTGTAGGTGGCCGTGTAAGAAACCCGCGAGGTATCGCCGGTTGTACAGGCAGACTCTGCGGCCATACCACCGTGCGTCTCAGTGCGCCGGATGAATGCGACGTCGGCGAACTTTCCTGTGGCAGTTCCAGCCTTGGCGCGCAACAGAAGCCAGGCCACTGAGCCGGCTTCGGGAGCGGTCTTGCTGGCAATCCGCTCTCCCTGAACCTGGCTTGCCGTCCTCCAGTTTCCAGGTGGGTCCGGCAAAGTGACTTCCGATCGTCTTTCCTGAGGCATCCTGCAACTTTGCATCCGGCGCCGTCAGAACCCACTTGGGCCCGGTCTGGGTTTCGGTGCACGTGTAAATCTGGAATCCGACTCCTTTTGCCTCCAACACCGCGCGCACGCCCCCGGGAAGATCGATGGACCCCTCTGGCTGCTGGGCGTGAAGAGCCACAATCGAAACCGTGGCCGCAATCAAAGACACTGCCAGAATTCGCATGGAGGGAGTGTAGCAAAAACCAAAAGGCACGATGGGAAGCCGCGATTGATCAATGTGGTTGGATGTACTGCGGAGCAAGTTCGAGCTGCGACGCGGATGCGGGAGAACTCCATTTCGTGCGCCGGGAAGTCTACAATCCAACGAAGCGGACCGATCCTGCAACTCCCGATAGGCGATCGGTCAAAAAGGACAACTCCGAATCTCATGAGCCGCGTTAGCCCATGGCGAACCACTCCACGAAAATCGATTGTTATCTTTTTGCTCGCCGTATTTTTCACCTTCGCTTCCTTCGGGTTTGCCAGCGACACGATGGACCTGGGACTGCAGCCTCTGTTCCGGTTCGCGGTGGGGGTAGTGCTTTCCGGTCTATTCGCGGTGGGATACGCCGCCATCGGGACAGTTCTTCGTGGTCAATTCTGGAAGGCATGCATACCAATATTCGTGGTGCAGTTTTTTGTGATGGGCTCGCTGGTCCGATGGTTTCCGGACGCGCCACGGCCCGGACAGTTGGGCGCCGCCGAAATGGGGCGGCTTGAAAACCGGCTCACGTTTGATGGATGCGCAACCATTGCAGCGGTGTGTCTGGGCTATGTGGGCTTCGTTTTTGTTTTCATAAGCGAAGGCAAGCGCCATATCCGGGTCAACACTGAAAAGGCTATGCTGGAAGCGGAAATGGCCGCCGCGCGCGAAGTGCAGCAGGTCATCCTGCCACGGCAGGGCGAATCGTTTCCCGGTTACTTGGTGGAATCCGTTTACCAGCCTGCACAACAAGTCGGAGGCGATTTCTTTCAGGTTTTACAGGCGGGCGACCGCGGTCTGCTCCTGGTGATCGGCGATGTTGCCGGCAAGGGCCTTCCCGCCGCGATGCTCGTGGCAATGCTGATTGGCTCGATCCGAGCGATCGCCGAAGACACCCATGACCCAATTGTGATGCTTTGCCGTCTCCACGACCGACTTATCGGGCGCAACTACCATGGATTTACCACCGCCCTCACGGCCTACATTACCCCGGACGGAATCGTGACGATCGCCAATGCAGGCCATTTATCCCCCTATCTTGACGGCCGCGAAGTCGCCCTCCCGGGAGCCTTGCCGCTGGGAGTCGAGAGCGGTGGCCAATACGAAGCCACGAGCCTGGAACTCCAACCGGGCAGCCGCCTCACGTTCTATTCTGACGGCGTCGTCGAAGCGCAGAACCGAATGGGAGAACTGTTTGGGTTCGAGCGTGGCAGGGCGATCTCAACGGAGGCCGCCGCCACGATTGTTGAGGCAGCAGTCCGCTTCGGTCAGTCTGACGACATCACGGTGGTCACCGTCGAGCGCCTGGCAACCAGTGAGTCGGGCGCTGCTCTGAGCAATGAACCGGCGGCGACGCCGGCCTGAACATTCCGATTTGGCTCTCCAGGCCTTGGGTGGCCGATCATATCAATTCTTAAAGCAGGCTGCCTTGTGACACTGAGAGCCTCTTCTGGTCAAGAGGTACACTGAACAAGCCACGGTTGTAACCGGCTTCTAAAGAATCGACGAAGAGTTTTACAACTTTCTATCTTGTTATGTGTTGGCACAAAGGTAAGGCCCACAGTGGAACCCTCCTCTTTATTCTGTGCGCCGACCGGCGATCATCCCGTGCAGTTTGCGGAGTTCGCAGAAACGGTGGATCTGACATGCCTTTTGAGAGACCGGGGCGGAGTGTTCTTCCGTCCATTGCTGCTCTGACCATTGCGACCCTGATCCTTGCGGGTTGCAGTGCCATTTCCAAGATCGAATCCACCATCGCCCCCAAGACCGTAACCGGTCCCGCTTTCATCGTCGCTACCGACGCGCCGGTAGCGAGCGTGACCTCGTTTGCGGTGCAGGTCAAGACCATCACCGCATCCGACGGAAACGGAAAGAGTGTTTCGCTGCTGAGCGGGTCGCCTACCGTTGACTTCGCACGATTCAACGGACTGCAAACCCTGCTCGACATGAACGATGTGCCGGTCGGATCTTACAGCAACGTCACCATCACCCTGGGAGCAGCAACGATCGGCTATCTCGATACCACCAGTCCTGAGCCGGTAATCAAGACCGAGAACGCTACGTTGTCCACTCCAACCATCAACATCACTCTGTCGAACCCTCTCGTGGTTGCCCAGGTGGGCGCGCCTGTCGGTCTTCACCTCGACTTCGATTTGCGCAAATCGATCGCAGTGGACATGAACGGCCAGATCACCGGGAACGTCACGCCAACTTTCAATGTGAATGCGGTAAACAACACCGCGAAGGGTGCATACATCGACGAGTTCGATGCGGCGGTTGTCAGTGTCAATGCGGGCTCACAGTCGTTCGTCATTGACGGCCCGCACGGCCGGCAGTTCACCGTGAATGTAAACGGGCAGACGGAGTGGGACGGTAACGCCACGCTCAGCGACCTTACCTCCAGTTCCATCGTACAAATCTCGGGATCCCTCGATGGCGCCGATGCCACGATCGACGCCGACGAGGTGGCGATTCTCTCCCAGGATGGCTTCTACGCCGCGGGCCAGATCACCTATGTCAACCCGGCGGCAGCTCCGGCCACCAGCTTTGATCTTTATGTGCGCGGTCTGCTGCCCACGACCACCGGGATCACGCTGGGGCAGCTCGCGACCGTCGATTTGAACGGCAGTGAGAAATTCTCTATCTACTGGATGCATGGGCCGCTCGCTCAATTCTTGTTCAATCCCAGCGAACTACTGCCGGGACAGCATGTGTCGGTGGGCGGGCCGGCTTCGGGTGCAGCCAATGCGCAAGCGGTGACAGTAAAACGAGTTGTACTGCGTAACTGGGGATTCAATGGAACCGTGGTACCTGGAAGCGTCGATCCCGGCAAAGACAGTTTCCAGATGACGATCAACGGATTCGCCGGCGTGCTGATACCGCAGACGGTAACCGTCTACCTCACCAGCGAAACCGAGTTCCGGGATGGATTGACGGCATTGTCCGACGTCGCCGCCAGCACCAACATTCGCGTCGTAGGTCTGCTCCTGAAGGATCCGACTAGCGGACAAACCGTGCTGGTGGGTCGTTACGTGGACGATCTGAACTAGCGAGCGTCAGCTTTTGTCAGCCTGCGCCGGGACACGGATCCCAGACTCGATTCCGGCTCCGGCCCGCAGCGCCTCGGCCTCCGTGCCTCAAGATGCGTTTTAGAGCCCGGAGCCGTTTTGCTCCTCTGCCTCGGCGGCAAGAGCGAGTTCTTCCTGATCAACGTCAGCACGATCAAGCAGTTTTCTCGGAATAGATTTCGTTGTGCGAAGGCCAAGCTTCTTGAGCATCTCCACCTGGCGAACGAGATTTCCGCGGCCCTCGGTGAGCTTCCTCATCGCGTTGGCGTAGTGCTGATCGCTCTTACGAAGGCTTTCGCCCAGAACATCCATATCGGTGACGAACCCCACAAATTTCTCGTAGAGTTCCGTTCCCCGATCCATCACTTCACGCACGTTGCGTGCCTGGCGCTCCTGTTGCCAGAGCACGTTGACAATGCGAATGACATAAAGCAGGGTGGTGGGGCCGACCAGTAGGATCCCCTGCTTGTAGGCATCGGCCCACAGCTCGCTATCGGCCTGCAGGGCCATCAGAAACGCCGGTTCGACAGGCACGAACATCACCACGAAGTCGGGCGCTTCCAGTTCAGGCAGCCGGTGATACCCCGCCTTGGCGAGATTGGCGATATGTCCGCGCACGCTGGCGAGATGGAGCTTGAGGGCAGCCTTGCGGTCGTCTTCGCACGTGGCCTTGGCGCAGTCGGTGTAAGCGTTCAGCGATACTTTGGAATCAATCACCAGGTTGCGGCCGCCGGGAAGGAGCAGCACAACGTCGGTGCGCACCGACCGGGAGCGGTCTCCGGCGTCAGACTCCAGACCCGCAAAAGACTGCTGGAATGTATATTGCTCCCCCTCACGCAGCCCTGCCTTATCCAGCAGGTCGCGAAGAATGAATTCGCCCCAGTCTCCCTGCGTTTTGGCCGAGCCGCGCAAGGCGGTGGTCAGATCGTGCGCCTCCTGCGACAGCTGCTGGTTCAGGCCATTAAGGGTCCCGACAAGAGTCTCGAGCCTGGTCACTCCGGTATTCGAATCGCTCTGCGCCTGCTCGACCTTTTCGCGGAATTCCTTGATCTGGTTCTGGAGCGGAGCCAGAAGATTGCCAAGATCGTGGCGGCTGGTTTCGGCGAAGGACTTCGCCTTGGTTTCCAGGACCTCCCCGGCCAGAGCCTGAAACTGATGCGCCAGGGTCTGTTTCGCGGCTTCGAGCAGCGCGAGCTTTTCCGCCATGTTCTGGCGTTCATTGCGCAGTTCGGTTTCGAGAGCGCTCACCTTGGCCGCCTCGAGGCGTTCCGCCTCGAATTTCTCCTGCAAAGCGGTCCGCAGGCCATCGCGCTCGGCGGTCAACTGCCCTGCGGTCTTCTCCCGCTCGATGGCGAGGGACTCAAAGCCGGCGCGGGTATCGGCGAGCGACTGCGCCTGGCCGAGTTCGGCCCGCACCGCGCTGAGATCGGCCGCCAGTTGGTCTATTCGCTGTTCAGCCTCCGCCTTCTCATTCTTTGCCGAGGCGTGACGAAGCAGGTAACCAAGGAGAATACCGGCAAAAGCCGCAACTAAGTAGATGAAAGCCTGCATAATAGTCCCTTCTGCCCTTCGCCTAATGTACGCCCTTTGGCTGTGCAATTCCGGGTACGAATTCCGAGAGTAATCAAAACCGTTCACGTATGTCTGTGACCGTCACAACTGACGGTATTCCGGGCCGTTACGGACAGGCATCCTTTGATAGACTTGGACTTTCGGGGCAATGCGTGTTTTTTTGGGCACGCGAGTTGTGTTCCCCAGCCGCGGGCCGGTATTGTAGGCACGCGGAACCTGATTGGAATGAAGCCCTGAAAGATTCCCAGAGATTCGAAGTAAACGAGGAGACACGCGCATGGCGGTGGAAGAGAAAGTCAAGCAGATCATTGTGGAACAACTGCAGGTGGATGAGGCCGAGGTGACTCCGGGAGCGAGCTTCCAGGAGGATCTGGGCGCGGACTCGCTGGACGTTGTGGAACTGGTGATGCAGTTCGAAGAGGCATTCGACCTGGAGATTCCCGACGAAGACGCGGAAAAGATCAAGACCGTCAAAGACGCCATCGAGTACATCGAAAAGAACGAAAAGACCGCGAAAGGCAAGTAGCCGGTGAGCCGAAGAGTCGTCATTACCGGCCTTGGGCTGGTATGCGGTGTGGGCAACACCGCCCCCGAAGTGTGGCAGCAGTTATTGGCAGGAGCCAGCGGTGCGGCGCCCATCCGGGGCTTTGACACCACTGGCTTTTCCGTGACCTTTGCCTGCGAGGTCAAGAACTTCGACCCGCTGAACTTCGTGGACAAGAAGGAAGCGCGCAAGATGGGGCGCTTCATTCATTTCGCCTTCGCGGCCACCCAGGAAGCCATAACCCAGGCCGGCCTGGAAGTGACACCGGAGATCGCCGACCGGGTAGGGGTGTTCATCGGCTCGGGGATTGGCGGCTTCGAGATCATCGAGCGGGAGCACGCAAACCTGTTGCAGGGCGGCCCGCGCAAGATCTCACCCTTCTTCATTCCCGCGACGATCGTAAACATGGCGGCCGGGCAGTTGAGCATTCGTTACGGAGCCCGCGGGCCGATTTCAGCCACCGCCACGGCGTGCGCCACCTCGGCCAATTCCATTGGCGACTCGGTGCGCATGATCATGCACGGCGACGCCGACGTGATGATCGCCGGGGGGTCAGAAGCCGCGGTCACATCCTTATCCGTGGGAGGATTCGCCGCGATGCGCGCGTTGTCGACACGCAACGACGAGCCCGAAAAGGCCAGCCGTCCATTCGACAAGGATCGCGATGGATTTGTGATCGGCGAGGGCGCCGGTATCGTGATCCTGGAGGAACTCGAGTTTGCCCGCAAGCGCGGGGCAAAGATCCTTGCCGAGGTGATCGGCTATGGCATGAGCGCCGATGCCTACCACATGACTGGGATCGCGCCGGAAGGTGCTGGAGCCCAGCGCAGCATGTGGGCGGCGCTGAACGACGCCGGGATAGCGCCAGAGAAGGTGGGCTACGTCAATGCCCATGCCACCTCGACACCGGCGGGCGATGGCAACGAATCGCGGGCCATTGAGTTGGTCTTCGGCGAACAGGCGCTGAGCGGAAAGCTCAAGGTGAGCGGGACGAAGTCCATGACCGGCCACCTGCTCGGCGGCGCGGGCGGGCTGGAAGCAGGAATAACGGTGCTGGCTCTGCAACACCAGATGCTGCCGCCGACCATCAACCTCGACAATGTGGACCCCGAATGCAGGCTGGACTATGTGCCTAACAAGGCGGTGCCGCACACCTTCGATGTTGCGCTGTCGAATTCCTTCGGATTTGGCGGGATCAATGCAACGTTGATCATGCGCCGTTGGGATGAAGCCACCGGTTAACGACTGGTTGCTTAAATCCCGGTTTTGAAGGGCACGGCTTCACAGATTGCGGAAACTCGTTCGGACGGTTGGCCGGGGATTTATCCCCGGTATAAGCGATGCAAATATCAACGGGGGCATTAGCCCCTGAGGTATGCTTTTGGGGAATTTCGCTTGAACCCAAGCCTTTTTAACCAGCCAGTTCAGCTGTGCCGTAAGCGTAGCGAATTTTAAAGATTTAAATGCGCGCGCTTTTGCATTTTCTTTCTACCGGTTTTGCCACAATGGAACTGGAAGAGAGGATCAAAGCGGGACCTCAGGCAGAACGCCGGGCCCGGAAAGCAAGTCGGTTTCGTTCTGAGCCGTTTAGGAGCCCCAAAACAGCCCTTCCGGACCGTTTGCATTTGCGGGAATGGCTTCCCATATCAGTCGCCTCCTTCAGCAACTTGCAGATTAAAATTCAAGCTGAAATGGGCACCCCCCCCCCGGGGGGGTGCTGTGAAACTGTGAAACCGTGAATCGATCGTTTCGATCACGCCACGACTCAAGCGTTCAAACCTTGTGAGAAATCCAGGCTGGGAACCGGGACTAAAAGACGACGGCGCGCAAGCCTCTGAGGGTTGGCGCGCCGGTCGTGTTTCTCACGGTTTCAACTGAAGGCCGCGGCAATAGCTGCGCCGACCAATACAACTACCGCCCACCATCCAAAGCTGGCGATATAGCCCGAGCTGCGCTTGACCCCGGCAACGAGCGCGGTTCCGATGCCCACTAGGACCAGGCTCCAGATGGTAATGATATCGATCGAGCTGGCAACGCTGTAGAGACCCGGATTCGTTTCGAGTGGATTCATGAATGCGCCCAGGTTTGTGGGCGCGAAATTTTTGATGTTGAACGACTCCGCCGCCACGCCCGCGTACAACACCACGACTCCCAGGAGCGTTTTGATGCATGACGGAAGCATCGCATACATCCAGACGGCGAAAATGCTTCCGAATTTGGCCTTGCCGCCAAAGCCAAAGTTGATCGTTCCCAGAAGAACCGCCGAGATCACGGCACCCATGATCAACAAAACGACTGGCGTGCCCAGAAAGATTCCTTGCGTGATCGAGGTCGAGATCTTCATCCGCTGCTCGCGCTGCTCGGGAGTCAACTGCGCCATCTGTTCTTCAGTCTTTGGACTGAGCTTGACCTGGTTCTCGCTCACCTGGCGCATGCCCACTTTGGCGTTCACGACACCGTAGAAGACAAAGCCAAGAACGACGTAAATGATGAACGGCACCCACCAGCTCTTGTTTCCCCTTTTGATGTCTTCGAAGGTCTTCGAAGGCGCCGTAAAGGTGTTGGTTAAACGCTGCATTTGGGACAGGCCCGAGGCCACGCCGGCCACAGGTTGAACGCCAAGGTCACTCATGTTTCCGCCTCTCGAGCAAATCACATCACGTACAGGCGCACTCCATGGTCCGCACGAGACGGTCCGGACCGGGATGGAAGTGCGTTCGCCCGCGATTGTACCCCGAAACGGCCGGATCGAACATGATTTTCCCTGACGCAGCCGGGACGCGGGCGTTTTATTTGCCTTCTTCGGCGATCTGGGCAGCGGGCGCTGGATGGCGCCGGGGCGTCTGGCCTGGCGCCTGAGGCGGCGACGCGTAGTTCTTGTAGACCGTGATGTGGAAGCAGGGCTGGCGGAATTCCTCTTCGACATCGATGGTGCCGGCCAGTTGCCGGGACAGCAGCCAGTTGCGCATCCAGCCCAGTTCCTGGCGGGTCATGCCCTGCTTGACGACGTCAACCGTGCCCCCGGTGAGATGAGGACTGACTATATCCCCCTCGGCGGCAGCGGCGTTGCCATTCACCCTCATGAGCTGCTGCTGGTATTCGACGGTGCGCACCGCAGAGCTGACTTCAATAGGTTTATGGAAACGGACGGCATGGGCGGCCGCAAGATCACTGAGAAAATCGGCGGTCCAGGGACGGCAATAGCGGTGGCTTTCGCTAAGGTTGGCATTGACCACCAACTCCGACGAGGACGGGACCGGAACCAGCAGTTTCTGCTCGATGCGGCTTGTCAGGTCGTCTTCGTCGAGAATGCGCTCCAGTCCGTCCATTTCGGCGCGCTCGTTCTGGCGGGCAAGGGACTCGAATGAGCCTTTGAGGGGCGGAGGCATGACAAGCCGGGTGCGCTCCAGCGAGGCGGGCCGGATAACTGCCCCCGCAGAGGCGTGCCCAGGAGAAACGTGCCGAGACGAAACGTGCCCAGAGGAATCGTGCCCAGAGGAATCGTGCCCGGCTCGCGAGGTCGGGACGTGGGCCGTCGATGCCCTGTGGAGCGAATTCGATGAGTGCCCGCGATAGCCTGCGCGGTATGCCGCGGAATGGGTGGCATGACGCGCGGACGAATGGGCGCCAGACTGGTGAGTGGACTGATGGATCGTTCTCGGATGGGCCGTCGAGCCGTGGGCGAGCCGGTGCGCGTTCGACGGTACGACCGGCGATGCGGCGGCCGACGTTGCGGCCAGTGTTGTCAACACAAGAACAATAAACACGATCCGCAACATGACTGGAGTGAGCGGAGAACCCTGAGCATCCCCAGTATAAGGCGTTCCGGCCCTGGAACGAAGTGTCAAGAGCGATTCTCCAGTTTGGGAGTGGCGTGCTGATGGAAAACCCAAGGTGGCTCTTTAGGTCAACTGAAGAAACATGAAACCAGATTCCAGCAGAGTTCGTTGTCTAAACACCGCGCTGCGGAAATAGTTTCGCTTCCCGTTGACTTGGGAATCGGGGCGGCGGGACAGCGGTGCACCCCCTTACAATGGCTCCATGATGGCGACTGTTGCGCAAGCACTTACTTTTGAACAAAAGCTCGATCAGCTGGCACGGGTAGCGATCGAAGTTGGACTTGGCCTCAACTCCGGGCAGGAATTGGTGATGACCGCGCCGCTCGATGCGGTGCCCCTGGCGCGCCGCATCACTGAGCAAGCGTACCGCGCCGGCGCCTCCCTCGTCACGACCCTGTATACCGACGACGAAGCGGCTTTGATGCGGTACCGTTTTGCACCCGACGCGGCCTTCGACCGGGCCGCCGGCTGGTTGTACGACGGGATGGGCGTGGCCTTCAAAAGCGGAGCGGCGCGGCTGGCCATCACGGGGGCGAATCCGCTGCTCCTTTCGAACCAGGATCCTGCCAAAGTGGGGCGGGCCAACCATGCGGTTTCAAAGGCCTACCGCCCGGCGCTCGAACTGATTACGCGCCACGAGATCAACTGGACGATCGTGGCCAGCGCAACCCCCGCCTGGGCTGCCGCCATGTTCCCCGACGCCGCGCCGTCGGAGGCAATGGAGCAGTTGTGGGAGGCGATATTCGCCACCTCGCGCATCAACGTCGACGATCCGGTGGCCAACTGGAAAGCGCATGACGCGGAACTGCATCGGCGCGCCGCCTTCATGAACGAGAAGCGGTATGCGGCGCTTCAGTATCGCGGACCCGGGACCGACTTCCGCCTGGGCCTAGCCGATGACCATCTCTGGCTGGGCGGCGGCACCACCGCCCTAAACGGACTTTATTGCATTCCCAACATGCCCACCGAGGAGATCTTCACCACACCCCACAAGGACCACGCGGACGGCACGGTTACAGCCACCAAGCCGCTGTCGTACCAAGGAACCATGATCGAGGGCATCCAGGTGCGTTTCGAAAAGGGGCGCATCGTGGAGGCGCGCGCCACCCGCGGACAGGAAGTGCTGCAGAAGTTGATTGACACCGATGATGGCGCGGGACGCCTGGGCGAAGTCGCGCTGGTTCCCCATTCGTCGCCCATTGCCTCGAGCGGGCTGCTCTTTTTCAATACGCTCTTCGACGAGAATGCCGCGTCCCACATCGCGCTGGGGCAGGCGTACACGTCGTGCCTGCGCGATGGAGACAAGCTCACGCCCCAGGAACTGGCCGCGAAAGGCGCCAACGACAGCCTCATCCACGTGGACTGGATGATCGGCTCGGAGAAGCTCGATATCGACGGCATCACCGCGTCCGGCACGGTTGAGCCGCTGATGCGCGGAGGCGAGTGGGTGTAGCGCTGCCAACCATATCCCAGGTCTCAAGTTCGAGACCTGGGGCACCCCGGTTCTAGAGACGATTGATGAGCGTGGCGATGCAGGCGGCGCCGAAACCGTTGTCGATGTTGACCACGCAGACGTTGGGCGAACAGGTGTTCAACATGCCCAGCAACGCGGCCACCCCGCCGAATGACGCACCGTATCCCACGCTGGTGGGAACCGCGATGACCGGGGCGTTGACAAGACCGCCGACGACTGTGGGAAGAGCGCCTTCCATCCCGGCGCAGACGATGAGCACGCGCGCGGACTGCAGCGAAGTACGCTGCGCGAGAAGACGATGAATGCCGGCGACGCCGACGTCGGCGATCAGCTCAACGGTATTGCCCATCAGGCGCGCGGTTATTGCGGCTTCCTCGGCAATCGGCAAATCGCTGGTTCCGGCGCAGACCACGGCGACGGTTCCCTTCCCGGGAATGGCCGGAGCCTGGCTTAGCGTAATGGCGCGGGCGGTCTCATGGTAGATCGCGCGCGGTTCGGCCACGACGACGGCATCGAAACATTCGCGAGAGGCGCGCGTCGCAAGCACGTTGCCTCCGGCCGCTGCCATGCGTGCAAAGATGGTCGCGACCTGCACCGCGGTTTTGCCAGAAGCGAAAATCACCTCGGGCATGCCGGTGCGCAGGGCGCGATGATGATCGAGCTTGGCGAATCCCAGGTCTTCGAAGGGCATATCGCGCAGGCGATCCATCGCGTCGGCCACAGGGGTGCGTCCCTGGCTCACATCCTGTAACAGCGCCTCGATCTGCGCACGATTCATCGGCGGTCCCTTCCTGTGGCATCGCCGCGAGCGGCGTAGAGGCGCGCGGCTTCCTGCATCACTTGCTTGAGCGGCACTGAACGTTCCGCAGCGAGCTTGCGGCAATCTTCGTATTCAGGCGTGGCGTTCGCCACATCGCCCGAGGGCCAGCGCGCGACTTTCATCCGCACCGGACCCCACTCTGTCTCGACCGTGGCGAACTCGCGCTCGAGCGAGATTTTGCTTTCGATGCGCCAGTGCAGGCCGATGGTGGTCGTCTCGCGAAAGAGCAGGTCGCGGAGCGCCGGCAAAAGGTCAGGGCTTGCAAGCACCGTCAACTGCACGCCCGTGCGCCCTTTCTTCATCTGCACGGGAACTCGATACACGTCCCATGCGCCCGCGGAGAGCAGCAGTTCGCTGACGTAGGCGAGCAGTTGCGGCGTCGAATCGTCGATCACGGTTTCGATGACCGCGATGGGCTCGACTTCGGAATGTGCGGCGTCCGAGCTCTTCGCCAACGAGGAGGCGCAGCACGTTGGGCTCGCCGGGAGTTTCGCGACCTCCCGCTCCATACCCGGTGGCGAACACGCGCAAGGCGGGCAGTGCGGCGTATTGAACGTCGAGCATACGCAGGATGGTCGCGCCGGTGGGCGTAACGCGTTCCATGGGCGGGCCGGCCGAGTAGATGGGAGCATCGCCGAGAAGCGCGACCGTGGCAGGCGCGGGCACGGGCACCGTGCCGTGCGCGCAACGCACGGTGCCGCTTCCAACGTTGAGCTGCGAAGACATCCAGCGATCGACGCCAAGCGCCGCGGCGCCTGCGGCTGCGCAAACGATGTCCACGATGGTGTCGACCGCGCCGACCTCGTGAAAGTGGACTTGCTCAATGGGAATGGAATGAATGCCGGCTTCGGCTTCGCCGAGCAATTGAAAGGCGCGCGCAGCGCGGTCCTTCACCATCTCGGCAAGAGAAGCGGAACGGATGATGCCAAGAATGGTCGAGAGCGAACGATGATGCGTGTGCTCTTGATCGTGAGGGTGCGCGCGTTCATGGGGATGCGCATGCGAATGCGGCTGTTCGTGGTGGGAGTGTTCTTCGTGCGCGCGAACGCCATGAGACTCGTGCGCCGGTTCTAAGGCCGCGTTCTCGCTTGTGAGCACATCAACTTTGGTCGCCGTCAGACCGCCGCGCATCACCTTGCGCGCTTCGAGTCTTGCGCCCACGTCGAGTGCACTCGCGGTGTCGGAGAGAAGACTGAGGGGAACGCCGGCATCGACCATTGCGCCCAACAGCATATCCCCGCTGATGCCGGAAAAACAGTCCAGATAGCCAATACGCATCGAGGCTGATTCTACGGTATTGCTCTGGGCAGTGTGTAGGCTCGCTAGGCGCCGCGGCGCAGCAGCACTTCGGCGGGCAGAACGGCATTCAGCGAGCCGGAACGGAAACCGGCGCAATCAAGCGTGACGTATTGAAAGCCGACGCTGCGGAGTGCAGCGGTGATGGCGTCGAGCATTTCCATCGAAAGCGCCCTCTGCATCTCGGCACGAGCAATCTCTACGCGGGCCAGGTCTCCATGATGACGGACGCGGAATTCGCGAAAGCCGAGTTGCCGCATGCTTTCTTCGGCGCGCTCCACCTGCTCGAGAACTTCGCGTGTAACCGTGCGGCCGTATTCGACGCGCGAGGAGAGGCAGGGCGCCGCCGGGCGATCCCACAACGAATAGCCTGCCGCCTTGGCCAGGGCGCGCACCTCGAGCTTGGTCAAACCAGCATCGGCCAGCGGCGCAAGCACGTCGTGTTCCTGCGCAGCCCGCTGCCCGGGCCGGAAGTCGCGGGTATCGTCGGCATTCATGCCGTAGGCGATGTTGGTATAGCCGAGCTCAACGCCGAGAGCCCTCATTCCGTCGAAGAGCTCGGTCTTGCAGTGGAAGCAGCGGTTGGCATCGTTGCGCTGGTACTCGGGCTTATCGAGTTCCTCGGTACGAATCACTCGAAGCGGCATGTCGATGGATTTTGCGAAGGCGCTAGCCTGTTCCATGTCGCGGCGGGCGAGAGAGGGCGAGTCGGCCAGCACGGCCAGCATCCGGTCGCCCAGCACCCGGTACGCCGTCGCGGCGAGAAAGGCCGAATCCACGCCGCCGGAGTACGCCACCATCATGCTGCCCAGTAGCCGGAGCTGCGCTTCGAGCGCTTCCAACCTCGATTGTGTGCCAGCAACCGGGTCAGGGAGGCCGGTTTGTTGGGGCGCCGCCATGGGTCCGATTATACCCACAACCCCATTGCCGGTCGGAGGGCTCATGACTGTGCCAGCCCGACTATTCCGGCAATCCGGCACCCATAAGCAAAATTGACCCGGCTTATAATAGAAGCAATGCATTAGATATGGTCAGACTATCGTCTCTTTCGATCGGCCGGTAAAACAGCAACGGACAACCAGGCTCTGCTGTGCAGAGCGCAGGAGAAACGCCAGCGCATGCCGAAATCAGTCTCCATCTGTGTGATCGGGTCCGGATATGTTGGACTTGTAGCGGCGGTTTGCCTCGCCGAGATGGGCCACCAGGTCACCTGTGTCGATAACGATGAAACGAAAGTAAAAACCCTGCGCGAGGGCGGCGTTCCTATTTACGAGGCCCACTTGCCAGAACTGCTGGGCAAGCACCTGAGGCGAGGCGTCGATTTCACTTCCAACCTGGGCGAAGCGGTAGAGCGGAGCGAGGCCATCTTCATCGCCGTCGGCACGCCCCAGGGCGAGACGGGCGCAGCCGATCTCTCGTATGTCGAGGCGGTAGTCTCAGAGATTGCGCGGGCCATCACCAGTTACAAAGTCATCGTGGAGAAGAGCACCGTTCCGGTGTACACCAACGAGTGGATCCGGCGCGTGCTGCACCGGCGCGGCGTCGAGCCCGAGCACTTCGATGTGGCGTCGAATCCCGAATTCCTGCGCGAAGGAACAGCGGTAATTGATTTCCTTCACCCCGACCGCATCGTGGTCGGCGCGGGGACGGAGCGCGCCGCGGATCTACTCAGGCGCATCTACGCGCCGCTTTCTGACGGCAGCTATTACGAGCGACCGGACGCCCTGGCAGGGGCGTGCAGCGCGGCTCGTCCCGCCAAGTTGCTGGTTACGTCGCCGCAGAGCGCGGAAATCATCAAGCATGCCTCGAACGCATTCCTGGCGTTGAAGATTTCGTTCATCAATGCCGTGGCCAATCTTGCCGAAAGCGTGGATGCTGACATCGAGGACATCGCCGCGGGGATCGGACTCGACAGCCGCATCGGCCCCAAATTCCTGCGCGCGGGCCTGGGCTATGGCGGTTCATGCTTCCCGAAGGACGTGGCTGCTTTCCATTGGGTGGCGCAACAGCAAGGGCTCAATTTCCACCTGCTCGAAGAAGTTCGCCGCATCAACGACGCGCAGCGCGACGTGTTCTTCAACAAGGTGCGCGCGGCGCTATGGACGCTTCGGGGCAAAAAACTCGCCGCTCTCGGCCTGGCCTTCAAAGGGGATACCGATGACATTCGCGAGTCCCCGGCCCTCGATGTGATTCGCCGGCTGCTCGAGGCCGGCGCATGCGTGACCGCATACGATCCTGCCGCCACGGAACGCGCGCAGGTTGTGCTGCCTCCTTCCGACAAGATGCGCTATGCGGCCAACCTATATGAAGCCGCTGACGACGCGGATGCGGTGCTGATCCTGACTGACTGGAAGGAATTCGCGGAAATCGATCTTCCCGAGTTAAACCGCGCGGTCCGCTTTCCCATCGTGATCGACGGACGCAATCTCTATAAGCCGCAACTGATGGCCGACCACGGCTTCACATACGTCAGCATCGGCCGCCCCGCCAACTACAACGCACAGCAGGGAAAGCCGAAGAAGATACTGCTGTAACAATAGTGAATAAGTGAACGAGTGAACAAGAGCGGTTCCGTGGCCTCGTTTGCCTGTTGACTCGTTCCCTCTGTTCGCTATCTTTTCGCTTCCCCGCGTCACTCGCCAGCTTTTGCGCTTTAATCATAGCGTCGAGGACGTGTTGCTTCTGCGCGTCCATATCCGGCGGATGGTTGTTGCCCATGTGCTTCACGGCCTCGTCCACCCTTCGCGGAAATCCCTGGGCAATGGTTTCGATAACATGATTTGCATGGCGCTGGTTCTGGCCTTCGCACTGCAGTCTTCAGCGAACGATCCCTTCGCCGGACTGCGCGACCAATGGGTGCGTAATCGGCACGGCAAGCTCATAGAAGCTTCGGTGGCCGAATACGCCGAGGAAGCCGATTTCATCGACCCCGTCGGAAATCGCGTGCATGGAAGGACAGCGATCCGCCAGCTGTTCCAAAACATTACGGCAACTTTCGAGAGCGATCCCGTTTTCACTTCGCTGCGGGTCGAGACCTCCGGTGATCTTGCATACGATTCCGGAACTCTCCGGGAAACCCTCATCAGCCGTGCTACGGGAAAACGCCAGGAGAGCACCGGCAGCTATTTGACGGTTTACCGGCGCAGTAAAGAGGGCGGTGGCTGATCGTGGAACAAATTTCGGCCGGACCTCCGATTGACATGGATGCGAAATGAAGAACCGAATGCTGACGGTCGTCGTGGCCTGCTTCTCGCTGGCGGCTATGACCGCAAAATGCGCCCAATCTTCGCACGATCCCGACCCAAGCGCCTCTGGCCACAAAGCTGTGCCTGCACTTCCGCCGCTCGCCGCGCATCCGGTGGTTGCGTTGACGTTTGACGACCTGCCCGCCGCGGGCAGCCTGCCTCTAGGTGAGAATCGCACAAGAATCGCAACGTCCCTGGCCGCTGAACTGACGGCCAATCATCTCGAAGGCACCTACGGATTCGTGAATGCGAGCAAGCTCCAGAACGATCCGGACGCGCAGCAGGCTGTGCACGTCTGGGTCGACGCCGGGATGAACATCGGCAGCCATACGTGGTCGCACATTTCGCTCACCAGCAATTCCGCTGAAGCTTTCGAAAAGGACATCGCCCAGAACGAGGAAGCGCTGGCCGCATATGCCGGAGGCCGCGACTGGCACTGGTTCCGCTATCCCTTCCTCTGGGAGGGCGATACCCTGGACAAGCGCAACGCGGTGCGAAATTATCTGCGCGAACATGGCTACCGGGTGGCGCAGGTTTCGTTGGATTTCGAAGACTATGCATGGAACGACGCATATGCTCGCTGCTCCGCGAAGCAGGACGCCGCTTCCATCGCCTGGTTGAAGCAGAGCTACCTGGAAACGGCCACGGAGTACATCCGCCTGGGTCGCGAAGAACAGCAGATCGCGTTTGGCCATGAGATTCCCAACGTGATGTTGCTGCATGCAACCGCCTTCACCACCCTGATGGTGCCCGAACTGGTCAACATGCTGCGCACGCAAGGCTTCCAATTTGCATCATTACCTGATGTGGAGAAAGATCCGGCGTACGCTCTTGACCCGGACGCGGCGTTGAAATATGGCGGCACGCTGCCCGACCAGTTTATGGATTCGCGCCATTTGCCGTATCCGGCGTTCAAGCCCAAGCCGTTCGACCGATTGAAAACCCTGTGCCAATAGAAGGGCCGGCGACAGGAGCCGGCAAAGGCAAACGTAACCACACCGACGGGAGACGGCATGAAATCAGATCGGATGGTGATTGGAGCAGTCCTTTTCCTCGCGGCTGGACTGGCTTTGTTATGTGGTTTCACCGACGGAACCGCGGGTGTGAACCTTGGGTATCCGTTCTCCGGGACCAAATTGCATGTGGACATCACGACGACCGGCATTCCGGTCATCGCGGGGCTTCCTCTGGTAGCCGCAGGAGCATTGTTGCTCTTTATCGCGTTGATTGCGGCGATCGTCTCGCAGTTCCGCCGGCCCGAGCCGGACCATACTCCAGAATTGCCGACAAAACGCCAGGAGCCGTTTGAAGAATAGCCCAGATCTCCTAATCGGATTTCGGCGGCGCTGAAAACCCCGACAGTTCCAGAGCCCGCGCAATTTCGAGAGCCGCCCGTGCCGGCGTGCGCGTGCTGGTATCAATCGAGACCTGCGGTTGCGGCATCGCGAAGTCACTGAAAGCGCCGTCGGCATGAAGCCGCTCGAATAGCACAACCGAACTGACCTTCTTGTATTGCAGGCGCGCCGGATCGGGGATGCGGCGTTTCAACTCCGCCACGGGGCAGGTGAGTTCGACAAAATCCACTACCCCGCACGAGTCAGCGATGGTCTTCACCGTTGACGATATGAAAACGGGCCGCACCGTCGCCTCGGGCGCGAAAGTAAAAATCAGTCCGGGCACCTGGTTTTCTGCAGCCTGGCGGAAGACCGACAACCAGATTTCTTCGCGCAATTCGACGAACGGCTTGCTCCCGAATTCGAAGATCGATAGCAGCAGATCCACCGCAAGGTGATTGTGAAAGACATTGAATCCCGTGATGCGCGCCAGTTCCCGCGCCACGGTCAGTTTGCCCGTTGCCGGCATGCCGTAAATGAAGATCAGCCTCATTCGGAATCCTCCGAACTGCGCTCACGATCCGACGCGCGAGGTTTGAATCATTTCTTGATCTCCGCAGACGAGTTGGCGGCCGGGCCAGGCTTGAGGTACTTGTCCCACCACGCCAGCCAGCGTTCATAGCGGTCGCGAATGAAGCTGGGACGCGTGAAACCATGAAACTGGCCGGGGTAAACGACCAGTTCCGTAGGCACTCCTAGCGATTTGAGCGCCTGGTACATCTGCTCGCCACCGAGGATGGGCACATTCATGTCCGACGTGCCCCCCATGAACAACGTTGGGGTGTGAATACGTTTGTCGGCTTCGAGGAAGGGATAACTCAGCTTGAGATAGAGCTGGGCGTTCTTCCATGGAGGCCCGAGCTCGTTGTCGTATTGCAGGATGTACTGGTCGGTGCCGTAGAACGAAAGCGGCGCGGCCACCCCGGCTCCGCTGATGGCGGCCTTGAAGCGCGGATCGCTGGCAATGGTGTAGTCGGTGAGGATGCCGCCGTAGCTCCAACCGGTCACAGCGAGCCGGTTGGGATCGGCGACGCCCATGGCGACCGCCTTGTCCACGCCGGCAAGTAGATCGATCACTTCCTTGTTGCCCCAGTCGGCGGCGATGGCCTTGGAGTAGTCCTGTCCCCGGCCGGAACTGCCGCGGTAGTTGACGTTGAGTTCGGCGTAGCCGTGCGCGGCAACGAACTGGCGTAGAAAATCGAAGCTGTGCGTGTCCTGGCCGTTGGGGCCGCCATGGATGAAGAGAATCATGGGAACGGGCGACCCAGCCTTCCAGTCGGCGGGTTTGGTCAGCAGGCCGTGGACATCGGCGCCATCCTTGCTCTGGAACTCGATGTCTTCGGTGGGCACGAGATTCAACTCCGCCATCAAAGCATCGTTGTGGGTGGTGAGCTTGCGCAACCCGCCATTCTCGAACGCATAGATCTCGCCGGCCACCACGTCGTTGATGTAGAGCACCGCGGTGTGTCCCACAGCACTATCCCAGGAGGCGACACTGCCCGGTTGGGTCAGGAGCCGGCGCGCGCCGTTTT
Source organism: uncultured Acidobacteriota bacterium (assembly GCA_963798315.1). Taxonomy (GTDB): domain Bacteria; phylum Acidobacteriota; class Terriglobia; order Terriglobales; family Acidobacteriaceae; genus Telmatobacter. Next base: position 579,543 of record CAWCTA010000014.1, read on the forward strand.
CTCCCACCTCCACTCCGGCTGGATACTCGTTGCGATCGTCGCTTACGAGATACGAGAGATGGCCATCGGGCGAGTAAGACGGCTGGCTCACCGAGCGGTCCAGGGTCGCAGCCGGATAGCTCACCTTTCCGTCCAGCGTAACCACGGCCGGCTTGGCCTGCGAGTATTCGAGCAGCTTCAACTCCGCGCCCTGCGTGAACGCGATGGATTTGGAGTCCGGAGACCACGCCAGTCGCCCGCCATCAGGACCGTTCCAATTGGTCAGCTTGCGCGGGGCGGAGCCTGTCTTGGCGGCCACAACGAACACGTCGGTATTGTCGGAGCGGTCGGGGTCGGTGTCATGGTTGCTGACGAAGCCGATCCAGGCGCCGTCCGGCGACCACGCGGCATTCTCCTCATTGACGTTCTTGGCGGTGGTGAGTTTCTCTGCCTTCTTCGTACCCAGGTCGTAGAGATACAGCGCGTCCCAGGCGTCGTCGCGCAGATAGCCCTGAATGTCCTGCTTGAAATGATAGCGATCGATCACGATCGGCTTGGGCGGCGCGGGAGGCTTGCCTTCTTCAGCGTCGGGCTCGGCCTTGGGATGCAGGGTGAGGAGCAACTTTTGCGAATCGGGCGACCAGATATAGGTTTCGATCTCCTGGTCGGTAATGGCGGTGAGTTGCTGCGGTTCACCACCGCGGCGGTCCATGACCCAGACCTGCGAGCCCTTGGCCGGCCCGGGTCGCGACGACAGAAAGCTGATGTACTTGCCGTCGGGGCTGAATTTCGGAGCCGAGGCCCCTTCCTTGCCATAGGTGAGTTGGAGATGGACTGAGCCGTCCCAGTTCACCATCCAGAGATGAGTCTGATTCTTGTCTTCTTTCGTATCGACCTGGGTGGCGGTGTAGGCGATCCACTGGCCGTCGGGCGAAACCACGGGAGGTCCGACGCGCACGATGCGAGCCAGGTCATCAAGGGTGATGGCCCGTTTTTTAGGAGCGTCCGCCGCGTGGGCGGACCCGAGAACGGAACACAGATAGACAGCGCAAAGTAAAGGTTTCAGCGTTTCACGCGGCATGGGCCGAGATTAACATTGCGGGCTCGGCGGGTGGTGCAGATTTTGGGACTTCCACATCAGCGCAGGTGGGTGCGCACTTCGGGCCGGATGAGATAGAGAAAAATCACGAGATTCAGCAAACCCTGGGCCAGCGATGGAAGATCGTGGCCGGCTGAGAATCTCCACAGAAATAGACCGAAGAGAAGAACGACAGCGGACAGGGTGAGTGTCCAGGCCCAGCGAAAGAGCAGCAGCAAGCCCAGGCCCGCGGCGATGAACACCGCAGCGAAAATCAGGTAGATAGGCCGGATATATCCTCCGGCGACACCCAGGATGTCAACCCCGGAAAGCACCAGCATGTAGAGAGCGATCACTGCGAGGCCGGGCAGGGGGAGTAGTTCGCGCCGGACTGCAGCCGCGGGATCAGAGGCTTCCGGTTTCACTCCGGGCGCTAATTGCCGCCCGGGGTCTTGCTCACTTTCGCTGCTCATAGCGTATGCAGATACGCCAGCAGGTCGTTGAGCTGATCGTCGCTCAGCGAAGTGGCGGGCATCATGTTGCGTCCGCGGATGATCACGCTTGTGAGGCGCTCATCGGTGGGCGGGGCGCCCGACGGCATGGCTTTGACCTTGGTGATGGCCTGCAGGCCGGGCCCGTGGAGCGAATGGGTATTGGTGGGGTAATGGCACTTGGCGCAGGCATCATGGAATACCTGCGCGCCGCGCGCCTCCTGCTGGGTCCACTCCGACTCGGGCTTGGAGCGTGGCAGCGAACGGCAGCCGGCAAAGGCCAGAGCAAAGCCAACCGAAGCGGCTGCGACGGAGAGAATAGCTCGAAACGTACGGATGCGCATCTGTCCTTTGATGATACTAGGGCCGGGCGGCGTTTTCGATGGCTTCCGGGCCGGGTGCATGGACTCGGGTTTAGTCTGCGGCAATGGCTTCGCAGATCCGGTCGATCGCCTGGATCTCGACCTTGCTGCCGGGACGATGACCGTTGACCATGATCGAAAACGCGAGCGTCTTGCTGCTTGTGGTGGTCAGGTAGCCGGAGAGCGCATCGCTCTCGTTGTGTGTCCCGGTCTTGGCCCACATGCGGCCTTTGAGGGGCGCATTCCGGAAGCGCCCGGAAAGAGTTCCATCGACGCCGGCCACGGGCAGCGAGTTCCGCCAGGCCTCTCCCCACGACTGCCGCGCTGCGTAGACCAACAATTTGGTAAGAGCGCGCGGAGCAACGCGGTCATCCATGCTCATGCCCGAGCCGTCGTAAAGAAAGAAATCATTATCATCCACGCCGATGCCGGTGATGAACTGGCGCACCACACGGGCTCCCTCGGCAAAGCTGCCGTCTGTGCCGTGAACTTTCCCGAGCAGGCGAAGAAGCAATTCGGCGTGCAGATTCTGGCTCAATTTGTTGGTTATCGTAATGTCCTCGGCCACCGGAACCGAAACGCGCGTGGCCAGGATCTTGCGACCTTCGAGCGGCGCAGCGATGGTGTCGGGGCCGGCACGGGTGGGCGCGGGTTTGACGGGCATGGCGCGCTCGGCGGCAAAGGCCCCCGTTTCGATGGAATAGCGGTGTGCCGAGGTGGCGGAACCCGCTACCGTGATGCCACGGCCTCGCAGAGCTTCCTTGAATGCCGTGGCGGTAAACGCCGCGGGATCGTCGACGGCAAGTCCCTCATGAAAGCCCTGGGCGGCGACCGTGCCATAGGCGCGCACCATCATGTTGCCGGGGCTGCGATCGAGGCCGGGGTGGGGAGTTTCGCCCGGCGCCGCCAGCGTGACGGTGTTGTCAAGCGTGTAGTACTCGATGCTGGGAGACCATTCGGCCACCGTCGCGTTGGGCGAAGCGGGATCCGGCGCGATCCTCAACTCGACAATGTTGTCGTTGAACGAGAGCGCCGAAACCGGGGCGCCATATGGCCACTGCAAGTCGTCCCATCCCCAGGACGTGCCGAAAGGCTCGTGGAGAAAATAGCTGTCGTCCCCCACCACGCTGCCCTCGACATTGCGCACACCTGACTCCTCTACCTGCTGGGCGAGCCGTTGCAAAACTTCCATCGGGTTGGGTGCGGCCGGGGGTGGTGTCCCCGCAGTCGGGCCGGCAGGCGGAGGCGTGCCTGGCGCAGGAGGAGGCGCGGGCGGCTGGTAAGGATAGTGGCGCATGCTCAGGGTCGGATCGCCCGCACCTAGCAGGAGGAGATCACCATGCAGAGTGCCGTTCGCATCGATGGTGCCGCCGGCCACGATGTTGGTCGTCCAGGTGAGCGTTTCAACGGGAAGCAGAGCGTAAGCCGCAGCAGTGGTGAACAGTTTGACGTTCGATGCCGGCACGAACAGGCGGCCTTCGTTCAGGCCGTAGAGTTGCTGGCCGTCGGGGGTGACGACGCTGATGCCGAATTGGGCGTGACTCACGGCGGGGTCAGCGAGAATGGCGTTGATGCGATCGGCAAGAGGGGTATGCGGCCCCACGGGCCGGGCAGATTTTGTCTGCGAATCCAGAACTGAACAAGGGATCAAAACGATCAACAGCCAGAGCGCCCACCTGCGGCGAGAAGGGATCATGCTCCGGAGTTTAGCAGGCCCCTCAAACGGGGAGGCCCTGTCAGCATCAATCGCCGAGCGGCTTAGAATCGAGTCACGCCTGAAAGGGAACGCGAGAACTGATGAAATTTCCGGGACGCACAAAGATCGCGTGGCATTTGCGGACTCGCACGCTTGAGCTTGGCGCGAGGACGCTGGTGATGGGCGTGGTGAACATTACGCCCGATTCCTTCAGCGACGGCGGCTCTTTCGTCGCCCCGGAGGTAGCCGTGGCCCGCTGCATGCAATGCCTGGAGGATGGCGCCGATCTTCTCGACCTTGGAGCGGAGAGCACGCGGCCGGGTTCGCGCGCCGGAGGAACCGAGGGCTCAGACGATGCGCCCCTGGTCAGCGCCGAGCAAGAGCAGGCACGGCTGCTTCCCGTGCTCGAAGGCATTTTGAAGGAACGGCCCGATGCAGTCGTCTCGGCAGACACATACAAAGCTGCCACGGCGCGCGCGGCGATGGCGGCCGGGGCTGAAATTATCAACGACGTCAGCGGCTTTACGTGGGACCCTGCGATGCCGACAGCCTGCGCCGAAACAAAGGCCGGCGTCGTGCTGATGCACACGCGCGGACGGCCTGAGGAATGGCGTACGCAACCCCAACTCGCGCCCGACGCGGTTCTGAACCTGGTGCGCGATGGGCTTGCCTGGAGCCTTGCCGTCGCCGTGGCCGCAGGCGTTCGGCCGCAATCGATCGTCGTCGATCCCGGCTACGGTTTCGGCAAACGCTTTGGGGAGAACTATGCCCTGCTGGTTCGACAAGATCAACTGCTGTCGCTGGGTCGCCCATTGCTCACCGGGATCTCGCGCAAATCGTTCCTCGGACATACACTGGCCCCACTCTACGGGGGATCGCCGGCTCCCGTGGATGCGCGCGAAACGGCGAACATCGCGGCTACGGTGGCGGCCATCCTGCACGGCGCTTCCATCGTGCGCGTGCACACCGTCAGGCCCGCAGTGGAGGCGGCTCGCATTGCCGATGCGGTGCTGGCGGCAGGTTGAGGCGCTGGTCTTCTCCGCCACATCGGGTCCCGAATGCGATAGGATGCGGCCAAGGCAATCGGTTCGATCAAGCCGGCATTCTTCCCTTCTCAGCTTTGACTTCATGCGCAGTCTTTGCGCTTTCAGGAGGCCTCTTGAAGCAAATCCATAAAAGGCCCCACTATGGGCGGTCGGTAATTCGCCTGTTCCTCATCTGTGCAACGACGGGCGCAGCATTGAACGCTCAGCAGGCGGCGGCCCCGCCATCGGACCTGGTTATCCGGACTGCAACGGTGATGACCGCCAGCCACGGCACCATCGAGCACGGGGCCGTCTGGGTGCATGCGGGCAAGATCGCCGGCGTGGGCGAAACGGTAAATGCGCCGGCATCAGTGGTGGTGGTAGACGCTGCGGGCGAGTGGCTCACGCCCGGCGTCATCGATCCCCACTCGCACTCGGCGCTGGACAGCGATGTGAACGAGGCGACCAGTCCGGTTACCCCGTTGATGCACATGATCGACGCCTTCGACAATCGCAGCGCCGACCTGTAAGCAAATAGGAATCAGGGATGCGGGGCGCAACAAAAGCTACACAGTTTCACAGGTTCACAGGGGGGAGGGGGGTGGGGGGGGCCGGACTTCTCCCCGGCCATTCACTTTTTCCGAGGCGCGATCCTTAAACAAATGGGATTGATATGCGTCGGATGAAGGGGAATTTGAAACGGTCCTACCCCCCCGTTTAATGGTGGCCAAAGTGCTTTTGATGCACATGCTGTTTTTCTCCGAGCCGCTCTTCTCCAGGAGGGAATTCGTGCGATCTGAGTTATTTTCTCATCGCGCGGGATAATTCTCTGCAAGGCAGATGCGATAACTTTCACCCCGGCGACAAAAGGGTGCGGCCCACCGCCTCGTTGCTCGTTCGGGTGTAGACTTTTCCTTCGCGCAGAGTTGCGTTGCTGCTCCACGCGTATGGGGAGATCCATGCACAAGCATCGTCGTGTTTTATTCCTGGTTTTGGTCGCGTTCTGTGCAGTCGCCACGGCTGCTTTCCCGCAGGCGGGTTCGGCCAAACGGCCCATGACCTTCGAAGACATGATGCAGATGAAGCGGCTAGGGGAGACGGCCGTTTCGCCGGATGGGAAGTGGCTGGCCTACTCCGTAACGACGGTTGATTTGGAGAAGAACACCAAGACGCCGGAGTTGTGGCTTCAGGCCATTGCGGGCGGCGAGCCGATCAAGATCGCTGTTGCGCAGCCGGGCGACGGCGGGCCGGAGTTTGCGCCGGATGGAAAGCGGATTCTGTTTTTGAGCGGGCGCGAGGGCGGGCAGCAGGTATGGCTGGCGGATTTCGATGGGGCGACGGGCGCGACCGGCAATGCGAAGAAGCTGACGTCGATTGCGACCGAAGCCGATAACGCGAAGTGGTCGCCGGATGGGAAGGCGATCGTGTTTACGTCGGGGGTGTATCCGGACTGCACGCCGATTACAACTGCCGATCAGACAACCGGCGACAAGTGCAATAAAGATCGCGACGCGGCCGCGGCTGCGAGCAAGGTGAAGGCGCAGATCTTTACGCGCCTGCTCTACCGGCACTGGAATCACTTCACGGGGGATAAGAGGTCTCACCTGCTCCTGGTTTCTCTCGATTCGGGAGCGATGCGGGACCTGAATCCAAACGACACGCATGACGTTCCGCCGTTTTCGCTCGAAGGCGGAGGTGGCTTCGACATTTCACCCGACTCGAAAGAACTGGCGTTTACGGAGAATCTCGATCCGGAACCGGCGATTTCGACGAATGCTGATATCTTCACGCTGGACCTGACTGACGCGAGTCGCAAAACCAGTGAAAATAAGCACGTCGGCGGGCGGGGATTTCAATCCGGCTTACTCGCCGGATGGGAAGTAGCTTGGCGTGGCGGTCGCAGGCACGGGCCGGGTATGAGAGCGACAAGTTCCGGCTGGTGGTGTATGACCGGGCGGCGAAGACGATCAAGGATCTGCTGCCGAAGTTTGATAACTGGGTGGATGAGTTTGCGTGGGCGTCTGACTCCAAGGTGCTGTATTTCACCAGCGGAATCGCAGGAGAAGCTCCAATTTTTGAGACTACCCTCAATGGACAATCGGAAAGAATCACATCAGTGGGATGGCGAGTACGGCAGTCTTCATTCCCTCCCTCAGTCCAGAATTGTCGCTACTAAGGTGACCGTCGGCGCACCGGCTGAATCGTACTTGGTCCAGTACAGCTTCACTCCGACGAATTCCGCCGGAAGACCGAGAATGTTTTCACCGACTAACAACGGAAAGATTGCAATGTCTGAGACCGAGACAAGGGAAGACGACTAACCTGGGTCACGCACATCAATGACGGTCTGGTCGCGCAACTCGATCTTCCCAAGATGGAGTCTTTCTGGTTCACCGCCAAGGATGGCGTAAAGGTGCAGGGATTCCTCATCCGACCGCCGGGGTTTGATGCTGCGAAGAAGTATCCGCTGAAATTCCTCATTCACGGCGGGCCGCAGGGGGCGTGGGGCGACTCGTGGTCGTATCGCTGGAATGCGGAGTTGTTTGCCGCTAACGGCTACGTCGTGGTGATGATCAATCCGCGCGGGTCGACGGGGTATGGGCAGGACTTTGTCGACGGCGTGAACGGCGACTGGGGCGGCAAGCCGTTTACCGACTTGATGGCGGGCATCGACTACGCCGAGCAGCACTATCCCTTCATCGACAAGACGCGGGAGTGCGCGCTGGGAGCAAGCTACGGCGGCTACATGGCCAACTGGGTGCTCGGCCACACCGACCGCTTCAAATGCATTGTTTCGCACGACGGCATGTACGACCCTGAGTCGGCCTATGGCACCACCGAAGAGCTGTGGTTCAACGAGTGGGAGTTCAAGGGCAAGCCCTGGGACTACTATGGCAAACCGGATGCGGAGAATCCCTATCGCAAGTGGGCGCCGATGATGTCCGCAAAGAACTTCAAGACGCCGACGCTGGTAATTCATAGCCAGCTCGATTTCCGCCTGGACGTGAGTGAGGGGTATCAACTCTTCGACACGCTGCAGCGGATGGGCGTGCCGTCGAAGATGCTGTATTTCCCGGATGAAGGCCACTGGGTGCTGAAACCGCAGAACTCGCAGCTCTGGTACAAGACGGTGAATGATTGGGTGGATCAATGGACCAAGAGCAGCCGTTAGCTTTTAGCTATTAGCTCGGCCAGGAGCCAGGAGTTGCCGTTCCAATCCAAATCCGGCAAGCCAAGAACTTTTCTCAATGAGACGGGCCTGCACGACTACGCCGTGAAGGCGCTGGGGCGCGCCATGCGCACCGAGGCCGAGTTGCGGCGGCTGATGCGGACGCGGGTCGAGCCCGGGGAGCGTGGGGAGGCTGTTATCAACACGGTTGTGGCACGCCTCAAGGAGTATGGCTACCTGGACGATGCGGCCTTTGCCGAGACCTATGCTCGGCTGCGGCAGGAAAACGAAAAGCTGGGCCAGCGGAACGTACGGCAGAAGCTGGCGCAGAAGGGCGTGGCCGCCCCGATTGTGAACGAGGCTGTCGAAGCCCGTTACCAAGGCACCGACGAAGAGGCACTGGCGCGCAAGCACCTGGAACAGAAACGGATTCGGAAGCCGGAGAATGAGAAGGAGACGGCGCGCGTGATGCGGCGGCTGGTGGCGGCGGGATTCTCGACGGGCGTGATCTACAGAATCCTGCGCCAATGGGATGTTCCGGATGAGGCGCTAAGCGCGCTGGAAAATCTGGGCGAGGATGTCCACGAAGAGTAGAAATGTCCGATCGGGGCTAGCGAACCGGGTCGGGCTTCAAAGGATGGGGCACGGGACTCGCAATCGACTCTCGGATGTGGGCGAGGGGTGCGGAAGAGACAAACTCGATTGGGCCTCCGGCGGTCCAGCGAATGCCGAGTTCCCCCCAGAGCTTCATGAGATCGACCGGAACCGGCTTGTCCTTCCACTCCGCATACATCCGGGTGAGGACCTGGGTGCCGGTGGCGCGATTGCCGATGGTGAGCGCCTGATCCAGAGGCCATTCGTGATCAATGGTGCCGCCGTGAGCGACGATGGCGCGGAGAGCGTCCTGAAGGCCCTTGTGGTTCTGGGTTTCCCGGCGGATGGTGACGTCAGCCACCAGGCAGAAGAGGGCGCCGCCCCAGTAGGTGCGACCCCAGGTATGCGTCTGATCCAGCCCTGAATCTCCATCCGCCGGCTCGCCCTTGCGCATGCCGTACACCATGTCCCGCCACACCTGGCGCGCTTCAAGTTCTCCGGTCTGCACGCGCGCTATGGGTTCGACGTAGGTGGCCAGACCCTCTTCCATCCAGTGCTGGTCGTCCGGCAGGGTGGGAAAAGCCATGTGCACCAGCTCGTGGGTAGTCGTCCAGTCTTCGGCCAGCTCCGACGTTGTGGTGTGCTGGCCGATGCGGATGCGCGTGAATCCCTGAAAGCCGTTCATGCCGGGCCAGGTGGTTCCCTGCAGAATGCCGCTCCGGCCAGCGACGGGAACCAGCAACAGCCGGGCTCGGGCAACGGGAAGCCGGCCATAGTAGGTGGCGACCGCCGAGGCGGCGGCCTGGACGTGCGCCAGTATGGTGGCGGTGGGAAGATCGAGATCGCCGGCGGCGAAATCCACTTGGAGAACGTTGGGGCCGAACCTGAGTTCGTGGGTAGACGCGATTTCGACGTGTGAGGGACCGGGCGGACCATCCTGCGCGAGCGCTGGGCAAACGGGGACGAGCACGAGCAGAAGGGGGAAGCAGCAGCGCAGAGCCATGGATTCATTTGACGGCAGGCGACCCCTCCCAGGTCTCAAAAGCGAGATCTCCACCCCACGGACGAAGACCTGTCCGTGGGGACCCCGGGACCTGGGGCACCCAGCCTCAGGAAGAGGGCGACTTGGCGGCAAGGATTTCGAGCTTTTCGATCTGCGGTGCTTCGGCGAGAAGCTCACCGGCCCTGGCCATCAACGCCTTGGCTATCGGGCCGTTGAGGTGGGCGTCGCGGCCGGCTTCATCGGGGAAGGTGTCGAAGATGCCGAACCGGTCAGGACCCAGCTTGATTGCGTACCAGAACGTGGTGGCAGGCTCGGCGACGGCCATGGGCTGAGCCGATTTGAGGAACGCCTCTAGTTCCTGTTCTTTTCCCGGCTTGGCGCGGAGTAAGGCCAGCAATGCAAATCGATCCACGAGAATCTCCTTTGCTTTTCGTTGTTGAGATGCGGGGCGGAGTTACGGGTTGCAATGAAATCTCAGTAACGTGGGCGGCCGCCGCAGCGTCGGGAGATAAGACCGCGAAGGCACTGCGCCGTGCGGGGCCGATTACACTGAAATTGACATGCAATATCGCACAGGGAACGAAATACGCGAGCTGTTTCTGCACTTTTTTGAGACGAAGGGGCACCGGCGCGTGCACTCGTCATCGCTGGTGCCTGCCAACGACCCGACCCTGCTGTTCACCAACGCGGGCATGAACCAGTTCAAGGATGTTTTTCTGGGTGCGGAGCGGCGCGACTACTCGCGAGCGACGACATCGCAGAAATGCGTGCGCGCGGGCGGCAAGCACAACGACCTGGAAAACGTCGGGTTTACGCGGCGGCACCACACGTTTTTCGAGATGCTTGGCAACTTCAGCTTCGGCGACTATTTCAAGCGCGAGGCCGTCCAGTTTGCATGGGAGTTGGTGACCAGCGAAGAGTGGATGGGGATTCCCAAGGACCGGCTGTATGTGACGATTTTCGAGGGCGCAGACGGGGTGCCGCGCGATGACGAGGCCGAGAGCTACTGGCTCGAAGTGGGAGTTCCGAAGGATCGCATCCGCGCCTATGGCGTGAAGGACAACTTCTGGCAGATGGGCGAGACGGGACCTTGCGGGCCGTGTTCGGAGATTTTCTACGACATGGGGCTGGAGGCGGCGGAGATTCCGGGGGTCGATGAGCCGTTTGGTGAGGATGACGCCCGGTACGTGGAGATCTGGAACCTGGTGTTCATGCAGTTTGACCGCTCGGCGATAGCGGATGCGCTGGGCAAGACAACCGGGTACAAGCTGACGCCGCTGCCCAAGCCATCGATCGATACGGGGATGGGGTTGGAGCGCGTGGCGGCGGTCTTGCAGGAGAAGGTTTCGAACTTCGAGACGGATTTGTTTACGCCGTTGATTGACCAAGCAGCCAAGCTAGTCGACTTTAAATACGCTCCCATAAATGTATTCTCGGCCGATGGGTCGGGACCACCCCCAAAAGAGGAGCAATGCAAAAGGGAGGAATGGGAGCGATTGAACTCAGCTTCACTGCGAATCATCGCCGATCATGCGCGGGCGACGACGTTTCTCATCAACGATGGAGTTTTGCCCGCAAATGAGGGCCGCGGTTATGTTCTGCGCAAGATACTTCGTCGGGGCATATATCACGGTAGGAACCTTGGCCAAGACAAACCATTCATGTGTGAGATGGTCTTTGCTGTAAGGGACCTCATGGCGGGCGCTTATCCAGAATTGAGAGATTCAGCCGACCGCGTATCCAAAGTTGTTGAGGCAGAAGAACGTCAGTTTGAGCGGGTTCTTAGAATGGGTTTGGCTAAACTCGATGAAGCTCTTGAATCATCGATGGGAATTGCCTTTGAGAACTTCGCCGCCTCCCCTCGTCAAAATGTGTTGAGGCAGATTTTTGAACGTGAGTATTTGGCGGGACGGCAAACAGACTCTTTCGACGATGCTTCAAACGCGAAGATATACGAAGCGTTGCTGAAGTCAGGCTATGTATCGACAATTCCCGAACGTGAACGCCCTGGCTCAGTTGCGGTTCTGGACGGTGCAACGGCATTCTCTCTCTATGAAACCTTCGGCCTTCGCGAAGATTTGATTCGGGACTACCTCAGAGACAAAGGTGTCGAGTTTGATGAAGCAGGTTTTTTAAGGGCCAAAGAGGCAGAACAGGCCCGGGCGCGCGCCAGTTGGAAGGGCGGAGCGCAAAAGACCGCCAGCCCGACGTTTCGCGATCTGCCTAAGACGATCTTCGAAGGATACAAGAGCCTGACAGCCAACAACTCTGAGGTGTTGGCGCTGGTAAAGGACGGCGTCGGCATACCCGCGGCAAAGGCAGGCGAACAGGTCGATGTGGTCCTGGACCACACGAGCTTCTACGGAGACTCCGGCGGCCAGGTCGGCGACACCGGTTTTTTCCTATCTCTGGACGGGAATTCCACGGTTGCGGAGATCGTCGGCTGCGTGCTGCCGGTGCAGGGAGTGCGCGCGCACAAGGCGCTGCTCAAGCAAGACCTCGCCGTCGGCGATCTGGTCAGGACCGTTGTCGATGGCGAACGGCGCGACGCCATCCGGCGCAACCACACGGGAACGCACCTGCTGCACGCGGCTCTGCGGCAGGTGCTGGGCACGCATGTGAAGCAGGCGGGGTCGCTGGTGGATCCGACGCGGTTGCGTTTTGACTTCTCGCATTTTGCCCAGGTGGCAGACGAAGAACTCCAGGAAATCGAGAGCATCGTGAACCGCGAAGTGCTGGCCAACGCCAGGGTAGAGACACTCGAGGACGTGCCCATCGATGTGGCGGTGAACGAGTATCACGCCATGGCGCTATTCGGCGAAAAATACGGCGACAAGGTCCGCGTGGTCAAGCTGTCGGATGGCTTCTCGACCGAGTTATGCGGAGGCACACATACGGCAGCAACCGGCGAGATCGGGCTGCTGAAACTGACCAGCGAGAGTTCCGTGTCGTCGGGCGTGCGGCGAGTCGAGGCGATCAGCGGCCTCGGCTCACTCGACACGTTCCGCCGTGACTTCGAAGTGGCTCAGGTTGCCTCGCAAGTAGCTCCGTCGGCCGACGGCAACCTCTCCGATTCCCTGCGCGCCAAGTTAGCGTCGCATGAGGACGAACTCAAGCGCCTCCGCCGCGAACTGGAAGAGATGCGCATGAAGTCGGCCGCGGGCGGGCTGGACGAGGCGGTTGCGCGCGCCACTGAGGTCAATGGACTCAAAGTACTGGTACACCGCGCCGACAACCTGGAGCGCGGCCAGTTGCGGACCCTGGTCGACAACCTGAAGCAAAAGGTGGGCGAGGGCGTGGTGGTGCTGGCGTCGGCGCAACCGGAAGGAAAGGTTGCGATCATCGCCGGAGTGACGCCGGGACTGACGAAGCGCATTCAGGCCGGGAAACTGGTGGGCGCGGTGGCGAAACTGGTGGGTGGATCGGGCGGCGGCAAGCCGGAGATCGCCGAGGCCGGGGGCAAGGACCAAGCCCAGATCGATGCGGCGCTGAATGCGGCTCCCGGGATTGTTGGGGAGTTGTTGGGGTAGCGTGCTGTCGCAGGTTTCAACCGCCCCTGCAATACAAGGGACGCAAACACGAAGGCCGCTTCTCCGACGGAGAGAAGCGGCCTTCAGGCTGATGCCCAAGCTTTTTAATTTAATGGCCCCGGTTTCTTTATATATGGGCCCCGTTTCTATAGTTTGCGAAGTTCATCGTCTAGCCACGCCACCTAACCCAAAGCTGTAAGCCACACCGAATGAGGCGATGGGGTAGGTTTTCAACGGTTCTACATCGTGCGTCCACTTGGCTACCTGGGTTTGGAGGTTGCTCTGGATTTCGAGGGCTATGGGATCGGTTTTGCTGTTGATGTCCGTGCAAATGGTTTGCGCGTTGTCGTAGCAGGCCCATCCGTTCAGGTTTGCCTTTACAGACGGTGCGCCGGTGAAGGCAACCCCGACTTCAAACGGGAAGGACCAGTGGCCTTTGTGCGGCAGGGTGTTGCCCCAGCCGGTGGTAATGGTGAAAGCGGGGTTGGTGGTGTTGAGGCTCATCTGTCCAGTGCCATCGACAGGCCTGGCTCCGGTGGCGGGGTTCGCGTTGGCGGAGTAATACGTCTGGTTGTTGAGGGTGAAACTCGTGCCGCCGGGAATGCTGGCTTCGGCGGTGACCTGGTTGGCGTTGTAGAACAATAACCCGGGGCTGATACGAAACCCTGTGTGGAAGGGATAGATGTCCACCGCAGTTCCGGCGGACTTCAGGTTGAGTTTGGCGTTAGCCGGGATTCCATTGGTGGTGAAGCTGCTGGAGTAGCCGAAGAGATTGCCTGTGCTGCGTAAATTGAAGTGTTGGTTGAGGTTGGTGGTCAGAGCCATCTGCACCCCCAGGGGCGAGAAGCCGACCCCGAAGGCCACCCTGGAAAATGGCCGCGGAGACCAGGAATCGATGGCAGGGGCTGGAGTTTGTTCGGGAGTAACAGCCGCATTACCCGCGCCTGGAATGGCTTCGAGATCAAGGGAGCTCACCAGCGACGTTGAAGATTGAGCGAACAGACTTGAAGATGCAATAAGCAAAACAAAGGTAATCACGGACTTTCTAGTTTTCACGATCAAGACCCCTTTGTTAAATAATCGACCTGGCCTTGCTGGCCTTTAACAGTTGATAAGGGACTCATGCCCGACCCGAGTGCCGAATCGTGGGCAACGCTGCGCTGAGCCGAATACAGAACCAAAATCGGATATTTCCTGAAGGTTACCATCGGTCTGAACTTTGGGAATGAACCAGAAGTGACCTTGCTTTGCCCCTAAAGTTGTATTCCCCAACGTCAACGAACCCAGACTGGGCTTGATGGGATCAGTTCCAGCCAGATCTGCGCGGGATCAGGGTGAGGGTATGACACGTTTTTGCATTGCCCTCACAGCTTCACAGGTTCACAGGGGGAGGGGGGGTGGGGGGGACCAACTCAAGGTCGAACTGCGACATCAAGAAAGCCTCGTCGGGTTCCAATGCGTTAAAGAACGATGCCAGCGAACCAGAGTCGGGGGCCGGGGGAAGAGGAAAACGGCCGACGTTCTCGAGACGGGTCAGGTCCTGAAGAAACACCTGCACGACATGGGACACGGAGACACCGCGCCTGGCGCACCACAGGCGGACGTCGCAATAGACGTGGAGGTCGATGGAGACGGTAATGTTCTTTCGCATGGATTCCTCCTGGGCGGCATCGGCATGGCAGCCGATCCCCATGAGATTAGTGTGCGCCGTAGGAGGGATATTATCTGCAAGGCGGTGTGCTCGAAGATAAGCGACTTCCTTGAGAGGCGGGCAGTCGCTCGGTGCATTGGAGATTCGACGTGAATCCAGAATTCCTCCGGGCGACAACGGCGCATCTCGGGAGTAATCCGTGGCTGGGAGGGTTTCGTGCTTTCCCATGTCCCCAAAAGCGAGGGACATGGGGCACCCACTTTTGTGCAAGATTTGCAGACCCAGGACCTGCGCCACCCGCCACCGGTTGCATTACAGGTCAGATTGCACTTCTATCTCGAAGCGTCCTGAGCCGGTGATCCCCGCCACTTCTGGTATATCGCCGAACCGGGAAGCCAATGCCATTCTCGTCTGTGATGTGACCTTCGTGAAAGTAAAGCTCAACTCCAGGCGCATGACGCCAACAAATTTATCGTCGTAGACGTAACCGACCGCCTCCGTGGAGGCGGTCGATGAGATCTCCATCGGCAGAGAAAAGTTGCCGAGGCCCGGAATACTCATGTGCGTCCCGAAAGGGACGATGTTGCTGACCCAATTTTGAAAAATGTTTGGCCGTTCAGCATCAGTCGCGATGTACTCGGCAGCAGCGTAGAAGTCATATTCGTCCGAAATACCAAGCATCTTATTGAAGTCAAAGGGGCCTGTGGCTACCTTCGCCATCTTCAAATGGCCGACGATCCGCTTGTCATCTCCACGAGTTACGTAGCCTCCCGTGACCGGCAAAGCCATACCATTGATCGAATCTGCTTGTAGGAATGGGTGGCTTCCTTTGTGTTCTTCATAAGTGACCGTTCCTCCGATGATTCGCAGCCGAGAGGCCAGTCCAGTTCCCAGCGGCATTCCGGGATCAACCAAGGTGAGTTTTGCCCTCTTTCTGAAGGCGTCAGGACTCAATACATTGAAAAGTCGAAGCAGGTTGTCGTCCTCATCTTCGTACTCCCATGTGAGAGCAGGTTCCAACAGCTTCGAGGTTTCGTAGAGCTGGAAAGTGCGGCCGTTGGTGACGAGGAAAAAAGTAGCTGCTATCTCAGGATGGCTCGCATACGTGTGAGCTTGTTCGACAGCATCATGCGAGATCGACTCGGCGGGCGCCTTTACTTCCACTACCCAGCGTCCAAAGGAGACTACCTCGCAAATGTAATCCGCTCTCCCAACGAGTGGCGGATCTTTTTTCGGATTCTTGCGTCCCAAGAAGGCCTTTTCGTAGCGAAGTGTCTTTTCCGTGATGATGTTGGCATCTGTGCCGTGTCGATATCCGAGTCGCTCAATGAGTGGCCTCACGATGGTTTCCCGAACGTCTGTTTCATTCATCGTGTCGAAACTGTGGGTATGCGCCATGTGTCGTCCCTGGAAGTAGTATCAAAGGATTTCTGTACCTATGAGTGTAGAGCTTCTGCTCGGCTATACGTTGAACTAACAGAGAGACTGAACTTCATGGCTGCGAGTCTATTGAAGACAAGCCTTCAAATATGGCGCTCCGTTGAGAAGTGGTCCGCTCCTCCTAAACGGGGCGTAGGCACCGCGAATTCGGCCAGTGTTCGTTGATCTGTTTAGGCATGATTCTCGGTTGACGGTTAACAGGCCGAGTCGCTCATCGAGCTTGCGCGGTCCCTTCTCCGAGTGCTTGCATGAAATAGCCCGAGGAGGTGCTTCAGACGTGCCGGGCCGGCGCTCTCCGAATCGCGGACCGCGATTTCCGCATCCGCCGAAACCGATCCCATGCCGTAATCTGGGCGCATGGCGAAGATTCGGGCCGACGCGGGCCAGGTTACCCGGATGCGGACGGCGTTACTGGAGTGGTACGAACGCAGCCGGCGCGATCTGCCGTGGCGCCGGAGCCGCGATCCCTACGCTATCTGGGTCTCCGAGATCATGCTGCAACAGACGCGAGTCGCCGTAGTGGTGGACCGCTATCAGGCTTTCATGGCGCGCTTTCCGACGGTGGCCGCCCTGGCCCGGGCTTCGGAACAGGACGTTCTGGCGCTGTGGAGCGGGCTGGGCTATTACCGGCGGGCGCGCATGCTGCACAAGGCAGCGCAGGTAATCGTCGCGGACCGCGGTGGCGTCATGCCGGAGACGGCAGCGGAGTTGCGTAGGCTTCCCGGCATTGGCGGCTACACGTCGGCGGCGATTGCGAGCATCGCCCACGGCGAACCCGTAGCCGTGGTGGACGGCAACGTGGAGCGGGTGTTGTGCCGGTTGGCGGGATGGAACGCGAACGGCGGCAAAGGCAGCACTGACCTACGAAACCGGGTCGAGGCGATGGCCGGACGCTTGCTGGATCCAGAGCGGGCGGGAGATTTCAACCAGGCGGTCATGGAACTGGGCGCAACGGTGTGTCTTCCGCGCAATCCGCAGTGCCTGGTGTGCGCGGTGTCGGCGAGTTGCAAGACGCGCGGCGAGCACAAGACGGCGCCGCGGCGGCGGACTGCGACGCGCGAGGTGGCGCATGCCCTGTGCGTGCGGATGGCGGCCGATGCGAACCGCAGCGATGGGAGGGCCGATCGCGAGGTCCTGCTGGAGCAGCGGCCGGACGCGGCGAGCGTCATGCCCGGCCTGTGGGAGTTGCCGGCTATGCGCGACGGGGCCGGCGAAGCAGACGACGCGCGGATGACGGTTCGCCACGCCATCATGCAGGTGATGTATATTGTCCGCGTTTGCGATGTGCGGGAGGAGGAGGTCGTTGCGCGAACCGTGGCCGGCGGAGAGCGGCGGTGGGTTTCGCTGCGGGAGGCCGGAACGATGGCATTGACGGGGCTGGCAAGGAAAGTGCTGCGTCGCGCACTTCTCGTGCCCGCGAGCCATCCGGATTCCGAGGCCCCAGAAGCGCGCGTTCTGGCGAGCGCGTGAGCCGAGCCTGCGGATAAAATCATCGTATCCGCGACAAGCGTCTGAAGAAACCGTGGTGAAGTGCTTCTGTCGCCTGATGGAGATTGAATGAGCCGTAAGCAGGAAGCATTGATCGTAGCCGGCATGATTCTTAGTGCATGCAGTTCCTTCGCCCAGCCGGGCGCCGAAAAGGCGATCCCTGAGATTCCCGGCGTTCCGCCGGCAGCCCGTCGGGCGGCCATGTCGATCGATGCGGAAAAGATTCGCGCCCATGTGCGCTTCCTGTCACTGGATCTGCTGGAAGGCCGCGGGCCAGGGACGCGCGGCGACAAGCTGGCCGCCGAGTATATTGCCACCCAGTTTGCGCTCGATGGCGTGCAGCCGGCCGGCGATGACAACACTTACTTTCAGCGCGTGCCGCTTTACGCCGTGCACACCATCGAGGACAAGACGAAATTCTCGTTTGTGCCTGCAAGCGGATCGCCGGTCGACCTTGCTTATGGGACAGAGATTGTCTCCAAGGACCAGACCGGACAGGCAGCGGCCGATATCGATGCGCCCATTATTTTTGTGGGGTATGGCATTCACGCGCCCGAGTACCACTGGGACGACTATGCGGGCGTGGACCTGAAGGGCAAAGTGGCGCTGGTGATCGTGAACGAGCCGCCGTCGGAGGACGTGAATTTTTTCAAGGGAAAAGCGCTGACCTATTACGGCCGCTGGACCTACAAGTATGAAGAAGCGGCGCGGCGGGGCGCGGTGGGCATGCTGATTATTCATCGCACCGACCTGGCCAGTTATGGCTGGGAGGTAGTGCGGAATTCGCAAGCCATCGAAAAGAGCTATCTGCAGGGCGATCCCGATGCGACGCTGAGAGCGGCCGCGTGGATTCAGCACGACGTGGCGCAGAAACTGCTGACGGCCGCGGGGCTTGGCGATGTGGACGCGGCCATTGAGAAGGCGGGCAAGCCCGGATTCCATGCGATCGAGCTTTCCGTGCGGTTGAAGGGCCACGTAGAGAGCCGCGTGCGGCGCTATGACTCAACCAATCTAGTTGGCAAGGTGGCCGGAGTCGCGGCCGGCAGCAACGCGGTGCTGTACACCGCCCACTACGATCACCTGGGCATCGATCCCGACGCCAAGGGCGACAATATTTATAACGGCGCGGCGGACAACGGCACGGGCTGCGGCATTCTGTTGGAGATGGCGCGGGCCTTTGCGCAATCGAGCGAAAAGCCGCCCCACGATATTTATTTCGCATCCGTGACCGCGGAGGAGCAGGGATTGCTGGGCTCGCAATACCTGGGCATGCATCCGCCGGTGCCCGCGGGGCAGATCTCACTCGATTTGAACTACGACATGGTGCTGCCGGTGGGGATACCACTCTCAGCCAACCTGGGCGGCGCAGAGCGCATCGACTTCTGGCCCACAGTGCAGACGGTTGCCCAGGACTTTGATCTTAAGCTGCTGCCGGATCCCACGCCGGGCGCGGGCCACTACTATCGCAGCGACCATTTTTCGCTGGCGCGGGTGGGTATTCCGGCGTTCTCAGTGGACCAGGGCAATCTCTTCGAAGGTCACGACGTAGCCTGGGGCCACGACCAGTACGAGGACTACGTAGCGCACCACTATCACCAGCCCTCCGATGAATATCGCGCCGACTGGGATTTTCGCGGCAACGCCAAGTTGGCCCAATTCGGGTTTGTGCTTGGCTGGCTGGCCAGCGAGCAGCCAAAGCCGGTGGAGTGGAAGCCGGGCGACGAATTCGAAGCGGCGCGAAAGAAGAACGAAGCAAAGTAGACCAGCATGATTCACGGTTCACTGCGACTTTTCGCGATGCAGCCACATCTGTGTAACTGTTGGTTTCGGCGAACCTCATGAGAGCTGTTCAACTGACCGGATCGCAAAACGCGCCAGTGCTGGTGGAAACGGATGCGCCCAAACCGGCGCCCGGGGCGAATGAAGTGCTTGTTCAGGTTTACGCTGCCGGAGTCACGCCCACCGAACTGCGGTGGTATCCGACTTTGCATAACAAGGACGGCAGCGATCGCAAGGGAGCGATTCCGGGACACGAGTTTTCCGGCGTGGTTGCGGCGCTGGGCGCGGGCGCGAAAGGATTCTCCGCTGGCGAGGAGGTCTTCGGGCTAAACGACTGGTTCGCGGACGGAGCGACGGCCCAGTACTGTGTCGCTGATGCGTCGGGTATCGCGCGAGAGCCGGCAAGTCTCACCCATGCCGAAGCGGCGGCGGTTCCGATTGGCGCACTCACCGCGTGGCAGGGTCTCGAGCGTGCGCAGCTTCAAGCAGGCCAGCGAATCCTGGCGCAAGGAGGCGCCGGAGCGGTGGGCGTATTTGTGATTCAGATGGCGCGGCTGCGCGGGGCGCACGTCATCACGACCGCTTCTGCGCAGAATCTTGAGTTCGTTCGCAGGCTCGGCGCCGAACGTGCGATCGACCACGCAGCCGGGAGATTTGAGGACCAAGTCCGCGATCTCGATGTAGTCTTCGACTGCGTGGGAGGCGACACCCTGCGGCGCTCATGGAGTGTGCTCAAGCCCGAAGGCCGCATGGTGACGATCGCCTCCAACAGTGAGGCCGCCGAGGATCCGCGCATCAAGGATGCATTCTTCATCGTCGAGTCAAACAGTCAACAGCTCGCGGAGATTGGAAAGCTGCTGGATCAGGGGAAGCTGCGCGTTTTTGTCGACGCAGAAGTACCAATGTCCCAGGCGGCGGCTGCGTACGCTCGTAAAATCGAAACGCGGCGCGGCTACGGCAAAGCGGTCGTGGTGATGCCACCCCTTCAGAGCTGATAACACAGAATGGAGAAAGAGATGAACCGACTGGCAGGCAAGCGCGCGCTCATCACCGGCGGCACAACCGGCATCGGCCTTGAAACCGCGCGCCATTTCTTGCGCGAAGGAGCGCGGGTGATGATTACCGGCAACAATCCCGCGAACCTCGAAGTAGCACGCTCCGAGCTTGGTCCCAACGTGTTTGCAGTGGCTTCGAATGCTGCCGATGCCGGCGCACAAAAGGAACTCGCGGATAACGTACGGCAGGCATTCGGAGGGCTGGATGTGCTGTTTGTCAACGCCGGAATTGTGGACATGCGGCCGATGGAGCAGATGGACGAAGCGGGGTTTGACCGCTCGATGGCGATCAACCTGAAGGGCCCGTATTTCCTGATCCAGGCACTGCTGCCGGTGTTTGCAAACCCGGCTTCGATCGTGCTGAACGGCTCAGTGAACGCGCATATCGGGATGCCCAACACCAGCGTGTATGCAGCTACGAAAGCAGCACTGGTTTCGCTGGTTCGAACGCTTTCCGGCGAACTGATTGGCCGCGGCATTCGCGTGAACGCAGTCAGCCCGGGTCCCATTTCCACGCCGCTGTATGGCAAGCTGGGCTTTTCCGGCGCCGAGTTGAAGCAAGTCGCGACGGCGATCCAGGGCCAGGTGCCAGTGAAGCGGTTCGGCACTCCGGGCGAGATTGCCAGCGCGGTGGTGTTTTTCGCGTCCGCTGAATCGGCGTTTACGGTGGGCAGCGAGCTACTAATCGATGGCGGGATGAGCAATATCTGAGCGAAAAACTGAGGGAAACTCCGGAGAGTTTCAGCGGAGTTATTGCTCACCGTTCACGGTATCTTCGCGATCATGTTGGCCCGATCGAGAACGGCGAGAAGGGCGTAGTAGTTGTCGACCAGGAATCCTTCGTATCCGTGCGCGCCTCCGTTCCAGTCTTTCCAGTCGTACGTAAGGCCGTCGGGCGCGCGGCCTGAGAATCCCTGGCGCGCGAAGGCGTCGAGCATCGGCATGAGGATCGTGTCGGCCTTTTCTTTCTCTCCCAGCTTGTAGAGCGCGGCCACGGTGAAATAGGCAAAGCAGGCAGTGGCGCCGCCATTCTCATAGACCTGAAACCCGTCGCTCCCATCTTCCCGCCTGGGACCGCCAAAGCGCGGGTCAAGGTCAACATAGTCGGCGCGGCGGATGGGAACCAGGTTGCCCGGCAAACCAAGCGAGAAGTTGGTGTAGCCCACGCTCTGCATCTTGGCGAGAGTGCGGCTCATCAGCTGACGGCTTAGGTCCTCGTCGGCCAGGCCGTACAGGGCCGCAATGCCATTGACGAAGGTGAAGTAGTAGTTGTGCAGTTGGCCGTCGCGGCTTCTCCAGCCAGCCAGCACGCCCGCATCCTTGTCGAGAAACGCGGGCACAAAGGCATCCCGGATCTGCTGGGCACGCTGGCGGTAGCGTTCCGCGTCGGCGGAGTTGTGCAGTTGATCGGCGAGCGCCGCCATGCCGCGCAGAGCCCGGTACGCGAGTGCATTGGAGTAGGCATCCTGGTGGCCGAATCCAATCGTGTCCCACCAGTTTGCGGGACGAAGGGCAATCTTCTCCGGCCATGAACCCGAGTTGCCGCTGGCCGGGTACTCGATGAGCGGACCACCATCGGAGTTCTGGGCGATCATGGCCTCGGCCCATTTGCGCAGCTTGGGGTAATTACTGCGCAGCCACTGTTCATCGGCGCTACCCGAAACGTAGTCAAAGGCGGAGATCAACAATGACGGATAAACATCGCTGTATATGTACGGGGTGGTGGTTGGGCCGGTCTCCACCGGCGAATCAAACCCTTGATACCCTGGCATGCCGTAACCGAGAAACCCGGCCAGATAGCGGTCGAGCGTATCGCGCACCAGGTCGAGCGCGGTGAGTCCCTTTGCCAGCTCGGGGGTGTAGCGGGCCATATCTGCGTATTCGTACACGGTGAACGCGCAGGCATCGCTGGCGGCGTGATTGGCCAGCACGTGCATTTCCGCCTGCTGCTGAAAAATGTCGAGAAAGTCGCGACGGAAGCCATCGTATCGCGGGTCGCTTTCAATGCCCGGCACGCCAGGATAGATGGCAACCGTTTGAAGAGAATACTCAACGGTGGGGTGTTGGGCTGTGGCCGCGGGAAATACGACCTTCACGAACTGCTCGGGAGCGCGGCGCGCATCGTAGTGCAGCACCGCCGAATCATTGCCCGATACGGAGATGCGCATGGAACCCATGCCGGGGAGATGGAGGACTGCGGGAAGAGCGATGTCTCCAGACGGTGTGACGTGACCCAGCAGCGTGGCGTGGGTGACGTTGGGGTCGAATTTCAGCGCGATGTCCTGGGGCGGGGCGGCGGCTTGGAACACGCTGCGCATGACCAGGCGGTCGCCGTCGGTGCGCATTTGCCAGGCGATACGGTCGGGATGAGACGGGAAGGCATAGCGAGCCCAGCCATCCTGAATGGCCGCGGTGTACTGAATCGTCTGCACGCCGGAATCGATGAGGGGGTTGGGTCGGAAGGTGCCCTTCCGCAAGGAATCGATGCTGAGCGCGCTCAAACCGGGACGGTGAGCGTCGAATGTCACCTTGATTGACGAAGTCTGCTGATCCAAGCCGACTGGAGCCCCGAACGTGGCGACTAAAGGCGCGACCGCCGTCGCCAGCCAAAGGATCGAATACTTTCGAACAAATCTCAATCGTTGAGAAAAACGCAGAGCAAGCGTGCCGATCCCTTTCATTATTCCTGCCTTCGCGGACGGTTCAAATGTCAGCGGTATCCGGCTCCCAATCATAGACCAGCGCGGCGGTCGATCGGGGCCGGTCAGTAGTAGTCGGCACAACTCAGGTAATAGCCGCACTGGGTGCACACCAGCTTGCAATGGTGGCCAGTGAGACGATGGCCGCAGGTGGGGCAGATCTGACAATGGTGATCGACCGGAGCGGCAGTATTCGGAGTCGGCTGCGGACCACGTTGCGGGACGCCCGCTCGCGGGCCAGGCTCGGAGTCGGGGGTGAAGTCCGGGGCGAAGTCGGGGTCCAGGGCGCGCGGACGTTCGGGCAGCATGGGTGAGAGATTAGCATGGAAGAGAGGGCTAGCCTGGTTGACGGCAGCCCGGCAGGTTCCTGAAGCATCAACCCGGTGGCTTGAATTTTTTGCGCCGCCCGATCCACTTCCCCAAGGAGACGGTGCGACATGCCGCTGGACCAACCACGATTTACGAACCCCGAAGGAGGAATTGAATGGCAAGCAAGGCAAGTGCGGTTTGGACTGGTTCACTGAAGGAAGGCAAGGGCACGATTTCTACGGCAACGGGCGTTTTGAACAACGCCAATTATTCGTTTGCCACGCGGTTTGAAGGCGCGACCTCGGGCACCACGCCTGAAGAACTAATTGCCGCGGCACACGCGAGTTGCTTCTCCATGGCGCTGGGCGCACAGCTAGGCGGCGCGGGCCTGACCCCGGAAAAGATTGAGACTCACGCGGCCGTGACCCTGGCCAAGACGGACGGCGGGTTTGCGATCACCAAGATCGCGCTGACCTCGACGGCCAGCGTTCCCGGCGCCAGCAAGGAAGCCTTCGACAAGGCGGCCGCGGACGCCAAGGCGGGATGCCCGATTTCGAAGCTCTTCGCCAACAACACCGACATTACCCTCGACGCCAAGCTGGTGTAAGGCCGTCTCATTTCGTTTACCACCGATGCTTCCCGCTCCCCCAATCCGGGACGGGAAGCATTCCTCGTTTGTGGACCTCATTTGCGGCGCAGGAAATGCTTGCGCTCGCGTTTCGCGTGTGGGAGAGTGAGGGTGCTGTCACTACGGGCTCTGAGGAGCTTCAAAACTTCCCATGAAAACCTACAGATTCAAAGCCAGGATTGAAGGTGCATCCCTCGGCGGTGCATGCGTGTACTTTCCCTACAACGTGGAAGAGGAATTTGGGACCAGAGGGCGCGTGCCGGTGAAGGCCACGTTCGACGGAGTGCCCTACTCGGGTTCGTTGGTCAAGTATGGCGCTCCTCAGCACATGCTGGGGATATTGAAGGGTATCCGCGAGCAGATCGGCAAAGGACCCGGGGATACCATCGAAGTCACGATCGAAAAGGACGAAACGGAACGTGTCATCGAACTCCCCGCAGAGTTCCAGAAGCTGCTGAAGAAAGAAAAGCTGCTGCCTGTGTTTGAGAAATTGAGCTACTCGCACAAGCGGGAGTATTGCCGCTGGATCACCGAAGCCAAGCGGGAAGAGACGCGCGCGAACCGGCTCGGGAAGGCCGTGGAAATGCTGCGCAACGGGGTGAAAACGCCTGACGGCGCGGGGCGATCACCGCAGGTGCGCAACAAGGCCGCGAAGATTTGACACCGCAAGCCGCTTTTGCGAGACTCAGAGATGCTGCCGGTCGGGCCAATCGTGCCTGGCCCGTGTCCCGTGCCGAAGTGGCGGAATTGGCAGACGCGCGTGGTTCAGGTCCACGTACTCGCAAGGGTGTGGGGGTTCGAGTCCCTTCTTCGGCACCAAAACGATCATCTCCATTTAAATTCAGTAATTTACCAGAAGCCTTCCTCCATAGCGCGGTTCTAGCGCGGTGAATTTGCCGTATGATGTTCGCCAGGAACCCCATATGGCGAATCTTAAGGTAGCGCTACTGCGTTACTGCCGTCTCGATGCAGGATGGCGCCGCTTGACAGTCACCCCGGTCCGCAAAGGGCGGGGTTGGGACGAGCAAATCAAAGTCCCGGCAGGTAAGAAGGTGTTGGAAGTCGGAGACTATCAACTCCGTTGGTACGAGGGCGACCGCTCCCGATTCAAAGGCGTCGGCAAAGATCTCCAGGAAGCTATCACGTCCCGTGACAATCAAGTTGCGACATTGGACGCGGAGCGCGCCGCCGCTGTCGCTGGACGCGAGCTTGCTCCCGAGACGCCGAATCGCGTTTACCTGCCGCAGGCAAGGACTAGATTTCTTGAAAAAAAGCGCCTCATTGATAACGACCGAGAGACCGTCACTCAGTACGAAAAACTCACGACAGAATTCCTCGCTGTTGTGAAGAAAAAGTTCGCGGACGAGTTGGAAGAGGTCGATCTGCTGCGCTTCTGCGCTGCACTCCGGAAGCGGGGTTGTGAAGAGCGCACTGTAAAGAATTACTATTCCGCGATCACTACCTTCCTCGCGTCCTGTGGCATCGACCACAAGACGCTCGTCGCCAAGGAGAACAGACCGAAGAAGGAAGATCCTCTTCCGGTGGAGTACGACCCGGAACACGTCAAGATGTTCCTCAACGCCTGCAACTCTGACCAGCAATCGTTAGCATTCGAAACCTTTCTGAAGACCGGTTGCCGTGAACAGGAACTTGCCTTCCTGGAATGGAAAGACGTGAACTGGCGCAGCAGCACCATCACGATAAAGGGTGAAAAGCGCTTCACGCTGGTCGTTGACGAAAAGCCGAAGGTATTCAGGTTTCGCACCAAAACACGGAAGTCGCGCGAAATCCCGATAGAACCGGTGCTTCTGCCAAAACTAAAGGCGTGGTATGACGAACGCTCCGATGCGCGGTTTGTATTCGGCACTTCCTCAGATCTCCCCAATGGTCATTTCCTCGATGCAGTAAAGCGGACGGCCCATCGTGCCGGCCTCAACTGCGGAAAATGTCCTACCTTTATTCAGAAGAACGAGTGCGAACTCTGGAATATCAAGACATTCCGTAGCACATTTGCCACATGGGCACTCCGCGGAGGATTGGACATTCGGACGGTTCAGCATATCCTGGGTCACACCAAGCTCGAGATGACCGCGAAATATTTGACTCCGCTAAAAGGCAAGAAGGCACAAGACGTTCTCGGGGCTGTGTTCGCGAATATCAATTAAATGCTGGATATAGCGCTTTGCTGCCACACATGCACTTCATTGCTGCTGGCCAGCCCAGATGGACTTGCCAGGGATCTACCCAGCGAAGATTTAGCAAGTCCTTCATAGGCGGCACTTGGCTCGGAACACGTTCACGGGGATTTCTGTGATCGGTTCTCCGGTCTGGGAATCGCCGGCATCAAGACCACCCGCCGAATGATCGCGCCCGTTTGCGGTCGTTACTACTCCACCAGTTTGAGCCAGTGCAGGCGCCCTAACTAGATTTGCGACACGGCCAGCGGGCTGAGCACATAGTTGCTGATATTGCTCACGATGGCCTCGTAGGCGTACTTCGGATCTC
This sequence comes from uncultured Acidobacteriota bacterium, assembly GCA_963798315.1. Lineage (GTDB taxonomy): Bacteria > Acidobacteriota > Terriglobia > Terriglobales > Acidobacteriaceae > Telmatobacter. The sequence goes on from CAWCTA010000014.1 coordinate 606,024, forward strand.
CGGAGAGCTTCTTCCAGTCTGGGTTATTGCGGAAAGCATCCCAGTGCACGTCCATCGTCGCGGCGTCGGGAACGCTCAACATATAAGTCAGGTTGGGCATGCGAGGCCCCACAATGGTGTCCCCGAAGAACACGAGGTTAAAGCCGGCAGCCTTGAAGATGTCGAATTCGCCGTTGTTGAACATCTCGACCTTGCGCACGTGGTCGCGATAGCTGGGACTCTCATAGGTACGAAGCTGGTAGATGCGTTTTGACTTGGTCGCCGCAGCCGGAGGAGGCGTCACCTTGGGCCAGCCTTCAAACGCGGCCAGGAGAGAATACTCCACGCGCAGAAACGCCGGGTTGGCGGCCGGCGCGCTCCAGAACGGTTCGGCCGTCTTGAGGAACTCGGAATCCCTGGCCAGATCGAGATCTAATGTCGCCAGCGCTTCGACCGACGGCCCCGGAATTAGCACGTACAGCTGCGGCGTCTCCGGCCCGAAATCCAGGTGAAATGCCCCGATCGGGCCCATGCCGCGCCGCGTAAGTGCAGGAGTAAGAGCCTCGCCGATATAGCGCTCCGCCAAGCCGGCCTGCGACGCCGGCGCCACTTCGCTCTGCAGCGTATACCGCCGGATCTGGTAGAACTCCCGCCCCCGCGCGGCAGCGGCCTGGGCCCGGGCGGTTCGGGTAACGGCGAGAGCTGAACTGGCAAGCGAAGCGGCGAGAAACTGGCGGCGGTGCATGGGTCCTCCAAACTGGTTGGGTGGCCCTCAGACCACCCGACGAAAGCCGGTCCATCCTAACCGGCGGGGCTACACTTCCCCAATGTCTTCGTTCCACACTTCGGGAAACTTAGCGATATAGGACTCGAGCAGTTCCCGGCAATCGCGGTTGTCGAGGTCGATCACCTTCACCCCGTTTTCGCGCAGCCAGTCGAGTCCGCCGGCAAAGGTTCGGCTCTCGCCAACCACCAGCGTGCCGATGCGAAATTGGCGGACCAGCCCGCTGCAATACCAGCAGGGCGCCAAGGTAGTGACCATGACCTTGTCGCGATAGCTGCGCTGCCGGCCGGCGCGCCGAAATGCGTCCGTCTCGCCGTGAATGCTGGGGTCGCCCTGCTGCACCCGCCGGTTATGGCCCCGGCTGATCAGTTCCCCCGCCGTCGTAAACAGGGCTGCCCCGATGGGTATGCCCCCTTCGTCAAAGCCCAGCCGCGCCTCTTTGAGCGCCACCATCAGCATGTGTTGGTAAAGGTCCGTCACTCGATCGATGTCCTTTCCCTGTCAAGAATAAAGGAACGAAGCGCTCGGCCAGCCTAAAAGTTCCGCACGAAGAACCAGGCGTAACTTATTGTGTCAACATGAAATACGGATTTGTAACATACGTGCACTACGGCAATGAACGTTGACTTTGAGCGCACTTGCAAGTCTACGGTGGATGTATGCAGGATGCAGGATTCACCATTCGCACCATGGCAGAACGATGCGGTATGACCGCGCACACGCTGCGCTACTATGAGCGTGTGGGGCTGATTCAACCGGTAGGCCGGGCACGCAACGGTCACCGCCGTTATTCCGAGGCCGATGCGGCCTGGCTCCACTTTTTGCATTGCATGCGCGCCACCAGCATGCCCATTCGCGAAATGCAGCGCTATGCCGCGATGCGCGCTATGGGGCAAGCCACCCTTGATCAGCGGCGTCAACTGCTCGAAGATCACCAGGCGGTCATTGCGGGAAAAATTGCCGCGCTCGAACGGGCCCACGCTCTGCTGACAAACAAGATTGCCAACTATCGCAAGATTGAAGCGCGCACCCGCATTCCCAACCCGGTACTGACGGAGCCGGAGGTCGACCACTCGTTGGCGGCCGCCAGTTAGCTGGCGGCTGAAGGCAGTCCGGGTTCGCGACGGGGAGTGTTGATGGTCAACGTTTGAAACTTTCGGACATCGATCGAAGTCGATTCGGCAGGTAATTCCGCATCGAGCCGCCCTCGATTGACGACATGAAACCTTTGCGCTTACAACCTGTTCCTATCCATGAACAATTTCCGTTAGGATAGGCACGACGGCACTTATGCTGCGGCTTGAGCCGCCGAGTGAATGTGTTTTTCTCCCTGCTCCCCACACCATTCGCAGGGAATTAGAGAATTAACCGCTTTGCTCCGGCCTGGAAAAATCGAAACGCGCGAGAGCGAACCTTCCCTAGGAGGTCCCCTGTGGCAGACTCATACGACCTGCGCTTCAAGCATTTGCGACCCCCAACTCAACAAAATTCGACCGGGGAGCTCGCCCCGGATCAACAGCAACTCGATCTGGAGCCGCTGACTCCCGAGAAGCCCCAAGGACGTTTCAGCCGCCGTTCGTTCCTCTCGGGCCTGGGAGCGACCGGATTTCTGGCCGGAGCGCCTCCGCTGGTCCAGGCAGCCCCTTCGGTGACGCCCGCGCCGGCAGATGCCGCCGCGGTCGACGGATCGGACGCAGTCAGTCTTCGGGTGAACGGCAAGGAATATAACCTCGGCCGCCTCGATCCCCGCGCCACGCTTCTCGACACGCTGCGCGAACGCATCCACCTCACCGGCACCAAGAAGGGCTGCGATCACGGCCAGTGCGGCGCCTGCACGGTCCACATCAATGGACGCCGCGTGAACAGCTGCCTGACCTTTGCCGTGATGCATGAAGGCGACGAGATTACCACCATCGAGGGTCTCGGCCAGCCCGGCAACCTGCACCCGATGCAAGTGGCATTTGTGGAGCACGACGGCTACCAATGCGGCTACTGCACAAGCGGTCAGATCATGAGCGCAGTCGCCCTGCTCAAAGAGCCCATCGGCCCCAGCGACGAAGACATCAAGCACGCCATGGCCGGAAACATCTGCCGCTGCGGCGCTTATACCAACATTGTTGCCGCCGTCCGCCAGGTGCGGGCCTGAACGGAGGAACCATGCAGACCTTTAGTTACATCAAGGCCGCCAGTATCGACAAGGCACTGGGCGCGGCCAATGGAGCCAAGTTCATCGCCGGCGGCACCACGCTTGTCGACCTCATGAAGCTGAACGTCGAAACCCCGTCGGGGTTGGTCGACATCAATATCCTGCCGCTGGACAAGATCGAGCCGCTGCCGAATGGAGGCCTGCGCATCGGCGCCATGGTGCGCAATTCCGATCTCGCATGGAACGCGGATGTTCAGAAGAACTATGCCGTGCTGTCGCAGGCGATTTTGTCCGGCGCTTCGCCGCAGTTGCGCAACATGGCCACCACCGGCGGCAACCTGCTGCAGCGCACGCGCTGCATGTATTTCCGTGAGCCCAGCGCCGGCACACCGGGCGGCTACGGCTGCAACAAGCGCACTCCTGGTTCGGGCTGCGCTGCGCTCGAGGGTTTCCATCGCACGCATGCCATTCTCGGCACCAGCGAGCAGTGCATCGCAACGCATCCTTCGGACATGTGCGTGGCCATGGCGGCTCTCGAGGCCACGATCCTGGTCGAGGGGCCGAAGGGCAAGCGGACGATTCCGTTTGCAGACTTCCACAAGCTGCCCGGCGCCACGCCGCATATCGAGAATGCTCTCGAGCCCGGTGAACTGATCACGTATGTCGATCTTCCCAAGCCGATAGAAGGCGCGAAGAGCGTTTATTTGAAACTGCGCGACCGCGCCAGTTATGAATTCGCGCTGGCTTCGGCTGCCGTTGTGGCCAAGGTGGAAGGCGGGCACATCCGCTACGTTCGCGTGGCCATGGGCGGCGTCGGAACGAAGCCCTGGCGCTCGCACGAGGCCGAAGCCGCATTGACGGGAAAGGCAGTCGATGCAGCGCATTTCCGTACTGCGGCTGAGGCGGCGCTGAAAGATGCAAAACCGCGCACCGATAACGCATTCAAGGTAGAACTAGCCGAGCGTTGCCTCGTTCGAACGTTGAAACTCGCAACCGCGTAGATCGAAATCCGAGTGCCGCTCGTCTCGATTCTGAGACGTGGGATGTCACTTCGACTGTAGATCGAAACTGAAGGAGTTAATCATGGCGACGTCCAATCTTCCTCAAGGTGCCGACATCATCGGTGCGGTAGTCCCGCGCATTGACGGACCCCTCAAGACGACCGGGACCGCGCGTTACTCAGCTGATCACGATTTTCCCAATCTCGCCCACGCAGTGGCGGTGCAGAGCACCATTGGCAAAGGGCGCATTCGTTCGCTTGATGCGAGCGCAGCCGAGAAAATGCCCGGCGTGCTGCTCGTTCTCCATCACCGTAATCTCGAGAACGTCTATCGCACCTTCCCACACCAGCAGGATGGCAGCATGGCCGAGACGCGGCCCCCGTTTGAAGACGACAAGATCTACTACTGGGGTCAATACGTCGCAACGGTTGTGGCCGAAACTCTGGAGCAAGCCAGGGCCGCGGCCAACGCGGTGCGCGTGGAGTACGAGGCAGAAGCGCCGGACGTGCGTCCAGATCTGAGTGCTGCTTTCACGGGTCCGCGCGAAAGCAGCTGGAAGCGTGGCGACCCAGATCAGGCGCTTGGTTCGGCTCCGGTTGTGGTCGATGAGACCTATGTAACTCCGGTCGAAACTCACAATCCCATGGAGATGCACGGCACCGTTGCCGTGTGGGACGGCGAGAACCTGACGCTTTATGACTCTTCACAAGGCGTGGTAAGCCATCGCACCGTGATGTCGGAGGTGCTGGGCATTCCCCGTGAAAACGTGCGCACGATTTCCCGCTTTATCGGCTCGGGATTCGGTGGCAAGCTTTCCCCGTGGTCGCAGGCGACCCTGGCGGCTGCCGCGGCGCGCAAGCTGAATCGCCCTGTCAAGCTGAGTGTCGATCGGCGTATGATGTTCTCCAACGTTGGCCATCGCCCGCGGACCCAGCAGCGCATCCGCCTGGGAGCGACGCAGGACGGAAAGCTCACCGCCATCCGCCACGACTTCCTGACCGAGACCTCGCAACTCGATGATTTTGTCGAGCACTGCGGCGAACAGACGCCATTCATTTACAGCTGCCCCAATCTTGAAGTCACCACCGGCATGGTTCGCCGCAATGTGGGTGCGCCGGCGCCGATGCGCGGTCCTGGAGCCGTGCCCGGGCTGTTTGCCCTCGAGTCGGCCATTGACGAACTGGCGATCAAGCTCAAAATGGACCCGCTCGAATTGCGCTACAAGAATGACGCCGAACGAGACCAGGGGAAGAATCTTCCCTTTTCGTCGCGCCATTTGAAGGAGTGCTACCAGACCGGCGCGGAGAAGATCGGCTGGAAAAACCGCACGCCCGCGGTGGGCTCCATGAAGCGCGACGGTAAAGTGATTGGCTGGGGTGTGGGCGGCGCATCCTGGGCGGCGGCACGCGTTCCCTGCACGGCGAGTGTCGAACTTTGCCAGAATGGCCGTGTTTGCGTGCGCTGCGCTACTCAGGATATCGGCACGGGAACCTACACCCTCTTTGCTCAGATCGCGCATGCTAAGACCGGCGTTCCACTCGATCGCATTGATGTCTTTCTTGGCGACACATCGTTGCCCGACGGCCCCACGTCCGGCGGTTCCATGGTTACCAGTGCGATTCTTCCCGCCGCCACGGGCGCGGTGAACCAGGCTGTTTCGCGGCTCCTCAACATTGCGACTCTGCTGCCCAGTTCGCCTTTCCACGGGGCTCATCCGGATTCGCTGACCCTCGCGCAAGGGCGCATTCAAACAAGGAACGGCGCACAGCAGGCAAAGGTGATCGGCGCAGCCTATCATTCCGGCGGAGATTTCACGGCAAACGGCCTGCCTTTCGAAGAAGTCCTGCGCCTGGCCAACCTGAGCGGCATTACCGCTATGGGCAAGACCTTTCCTTCGTTTGAAGATCCCAAGGCCAAGGAGTATTCATTGCACTCCTTCGGTGCGCACTTTGCCGAGGTGGAGTGGGAGCCGGAGATTGCGCGCCTGCGCGTGAGCCGCATCTTCTCCATCTTCGATTGCGGACGCATCATCAACAAAGGAGCCGGAACCAATCAAATCCTCGGCGCGGCGGTGATGGGCGTGGGCATGAGCCTGTTTGAGGAGACCATCCACGATCCGCGGACCGGGCAGCCGATCAACAACAACTTTGCCGACTATATCGTGCCGACCTGCGCCGACCTGCCCGATCTGGATGTCACGTTCCTCGATTATCCCGACCTGATCGTCAATGAGTATGGCGCGCGCGGCATCGGCGAAATCGGCATGGCGGGCGTGGCTCCGGCGATCACAGCGGCCGTCTATCATGCCACTGGCGTTCGCGTGCGTGAACTGCCGATCCGCATTGAAGACCTGTTAAAGTCGACCGTGCTTTCAGCTTGAGACAGAATCAGAAAGGAACGTATGAGCACGACATCGGTTTCTGCTTCGGCTTCAATCATCGGCAATCCAACCCCTCGCATCGATGGACCGCAAAAGACGACCGGCAGTGCCGAATACGCGGCCGATTTTCATTTTGACCGTATGGCGCACGCCGTCCCTGTTTGTGCGGCGATCGCGAGCGGACGCATCGCCGGCCTGGATACATCGGCTGCTGAAAAGATGCCCGGAGTCCTGCTCATCCTTCATCACGGCAACGTCGGCCCGTTGTATCGCACCGTTCCCGGAGACGACAACGCGACGAACAGCGAAGTTCGTTCTCCCTTCGAAGATGAGGTCATCCGCCATTGGGGCCAGTACGTCGCGGTTGTGATCGCAGAAACTCTGGAGCAGGCTACGGCCGCGGCAGCAGCGGTCAAGGTGGAGTACCAGAAGGAACCCGCCCTCGTGCACGCTGACCTTCGCGATTACGATGGCAAGCGCAAATCGGTCTCGAAACGCGGCGATCCGGATGCGGCGTTTGCCTCTGCGCCGGTCAAAGTCGACCAAACTTATATCACGCCCATCGAGACGCACAATCCCATCGAGTTGCACGCCTCGGTGGTCGTGTGGGACGGTAATGACGTCACGCTCTATGAAACCTCGCAGGGCGTTGTGAACCACCGCGTAGTCATGGCGCAGGTCCTGGGTTTGCCGGTCGAAAACGTGCGCGTCGTGACGCGTTTTCTCGGCTCCGGGTTCGGCGGCAAGCTCTTTCCCTGGCCGCACGCCGCCATGGCCGCCGTCGCCGCGCGCAAGCTCGACCGCCCCGTCAAGTTGAGTCTCACGCGCCGCATGATGTTCTCCAATGTCGGCTATCGTCCCCGCACCGAGCAGCACATCACGTTGGGCGCAACGAAAGAAGGTAAACTGCTCGCTCTTCGCCACGACTATCTGAACGTCACCTCGATGCTCGATGATTTCGATGAAGGCTGCGGCGAGGCCACGCCGTACCTCTACAGCGTTGCCAACCTCGAAGTGACCGGGGCGCAGCCGCGCCGCAACTTCGGAGCGCCCATGTGGATGCGCGGGCCGGGCGCGGTTCCCGGCCTCTATGCGCTTGAATCGGGAATGAATGAGCTGGCCGACACCCTCAGCATGGACCCCCTGCAGTTGCGCCTGCTTAACGACGCCGACACGGACGAGAGCGATAAAAATAAACCGTTCTCTTCCCGCCACCTGAAAGAGTGCTACGAAACCGGCGCCAGGAAGTTCGGTTGGGACAAACGTATCCCCGGCATCGGATCTATGCGACGCGAGGGCAAGATCCTGGGCTGGGGACTCGCCGGCGCGAGCTGGGTAGCGATGCGCCTGCCGTGTACGGCAACCGTTGAGTTCTGCGCCAACGGACGCCTGTGCGTGCGTTGCGCCACCCAGGATGTTGGCACCGGCACTTACACCATCTTTGCTCAGGTAATGCACGAGAAGACCGGCGTGCCGCTAGATCGCATCGATGTAATCATCGGTGACAGCGGGCTTCCGCAAGGACCCATGTCGGGAGGTTCGCTCGTAACAGGGTCAGTGCTGAATGCCATCGCTGCGGGCGCGGACGGCGCCATCAAGCGGCTGCAACAGGTCGCGGCGTCCACCGCGGGTTCGCCCTACCATGAGGCCGCGCTGGAGACGATGGCGTTTACAGGCGGCCGCCTGCACAAGAAAGATCAGCCTCCGGCGGATGGAATTTACTTTGCAGACATCCTGCAGATGACGCGCCTCAATGGGATCAGCGCCGAGGGAAAGACCGTGCCTACGTGGGAAGATCCCAAAGCCAAAGACGTTTCCTTGCATTCGTACGGCGCGCAATTCGTCGAAGTGGAGTGGGAGCCGGAGATCGCGCGCCTGCGCGTAAGCCGCGTCGTGACTGTGATTGACGCGGGACGCATTATCAACCCCAAGGCTGCCGCCAACCAGATCGCGGGCGCGGTGGTGATGGGGGTGGGCATGGGACTGCTGGAGGAAACGGTCTACGATCAGCGCACCGGTCAGCCCATCAATGGCAACTTTGCCGACTACCTGGTTGCCACCTGCGCCGATGCGCCCGACATCGACGTGACCTTCCTCGACTACCCCGATCCCGCCATGGGTGAATATGGCGCGCGCGGCGTGGGCGAAATCGGCCTGGCCGGGGTAGCGGCAGCTATCACTGCCGCCGTCTATCACGCCACCGGCATCAGGGTGCGCGAACTCCCGGTGCGCATCGAAGACCTCTTGCCGTCTAAAATACTGGAAGCGTAGCCGGCACAAAGAAGAATGACCGATCTCGAGCACATTCTGCCCCTGTGGAACGAACTGGAAGCATCGGGGGCTGACTACGTGCTGGCCACCGTCGCGGCCGTCGAGGGCTCAAGCTACCGCCGGCCCGGTGCGCGTATGCTATTGGCCCAGGATGGACGCCGCGCCGGCACCGTGAGCGGCGGTTGCCTTGAAGCAGAAGTGGCCAAACGGGCCTGGTGGCTCACCACCGATGGGCCCGTGGTCGAACGATATTCCACTCTCGAAGACGACGGCGATCTCCCTTACGGTTCCGGCTGCGGCGGCGTGGTCTACATCCTGCTGGAGCGACGCAAAACGGCCAGCCCGTTGCTCCATGCCCTGAAGTCCGCCTTCGACGTACGCAAGCCTCTGGCTATCGCCGCGGTTCTCGAAGGCCCGCACATCGGGGAACGAGCCTTTGCGAGACTGCATCCGCCAGCAGGAAGTTCAACGATCGATCCAATCAGCGCGATATTGCTTCAGGAGTTGGCCGAAGACGCGTTGGAACGCCGGACGTCCTTCGAACAAAACATAAAGATCGATGGAAAGGCGACTCGCGCCTGGGCGGACTATCGTGGCGCGCGACCCGGCCTCTGGATTTTCGGCGCCGGGGACGATGCAAGGCCGCTGGTTCGCCTCGCTCGCGAATTGGGCTGGTTTGTCGCCGTCGCTGACGGACGTTCGCACCTTGCGACGCAAAACCGATTCCCCGCTGCAGATGAAGTTCGGTCGTTGACCATCAGCGAATTGCCCAGTTCCGCGACGGACACCCCCTCGGTGTTGCCCACCGACGCAGCCGTGCTTATGACTCACAGCTTCGAACAGGACTCGCAAATCCTGGCTGCACTGCTGAACGACGACCTTGAATTTCCCTGCGCCTACGTGGGAGTGCTCGGGCCACAACGCCGTGCGCGGGAGGCACTGGCGGAGGTGGCACGGCTCCGGGGCGTTATGCCGGAGGCCGATCGCATTGAGGGCTGGCTAGCTCAGCTCCACGCTCCTACCGGCATCGACCTGGGGGCCGATACATCGGCGTCCATCGCGCTCTCCATCCTGGCCGAGATTCAGCAGACTCTGAATACGGCGACGGCACTTCCCCTGCGCCAGGTGCGCGCGACCAAGGTGGAAATCTGCTAATCCGGATTCTCACCGTTCGATGGAGCTGTCGAAGTTTTGTTGCCTTTCCGTTGCTTCCTCGTCACGCGGGTCGCGTATGAGACGCGCGATCAATTGGCGTAGGGCGAAAAAGGGGCTAATGTAACAAAAACTTCTGTTTCATACAGACGTAAAGCCTTTAGATTCTTTCCAAAAATTCCGAAAAGCGAAGGAAAGCGTATCTACATAGGAGGGCCGCGTATGAGACGTTTTTGCATTGCCCTCACAGCTTCACAGGTTCACAGGTTCACAAGGGGGGGTGGGGTGTGGGGGGCCGGGTGGTACAAACCGGGTGGATGTCCGACAGAATAGACCGGGGTGCAATTGCCGACACGGCGTCGAAGGGCATTTCGGATATCTCCAACTCCAAGTTTGCGATAAAAGGCCCTAATCTTCTGCAAGTCGAGAGAGGGAGATCTTCCGAGCCGAACCGATAGAATGCGCACCTCAACCCGGCCCCGGCTCTACTCGAATTTGTACCCGCGGTTGGGAATGTAATCGAACTTTACCAGCCCATCGCGGTAATCCAAGTGCATGATCAGTTGCTGGTAAGTATTGGCGCCGATAAAGCCGGATATTTCCATGCCCGAAGCAAGCGTTGGTCCGGAGGTATCGAACGCGACCACCCCATTCAGTTTCTGGGAGAAATGCGCGAAGCTAAACGTGATCTCGTCAGCCACCAGCATCTTGCGTCCCTGCAAATCTTTTTCATGCACCTTGGACACTTCTTTGGCTACGTCAGGTGAGACCGAGGTCTCGCCCACACTGACGTCGAGGATGAAGAGCTTTACTTTTTCTGCGTTCAGCGCCGAGGGCAGAATCAGGCTTCGTCCCACGCGGTAGATTTGCGTGTAATCTTTGAAATCCGGAGCGAGATATCGATCGGTGGGCTGCAGACTGGCAACACCCACGGGCTCGGTCACGTCCGACCTTAGGCCCGGCAGCGACGGTTGTGCATCCTGGGGGCGAGCCGGCAGTCGCGCAAGTTGCAGCTTCCGCATCGGGTAGTCCAATGTCAGAAGAAAGTCGGAAAAGACATCGATCCCAATGCTGCCTTCGCTGTCGTCGAACGGGCTTGAACCGTCGATCACTCTGACGGCGCAATCCTTGAACTCCAGATTGCCGATTTTGATGATATCCGCATAGCCGATATGGCTGGGTTTGGCTCCGGGGAAGGCCGCCTTCTGTTCGGCGCCGAGCTTGAGGCCCGCACGCTCGGCCGCAGCGCGGTATATGGTCAGCCCGCCCTCTCCGCCGGCGAGGTCCAACCGGACATTCGCCGCGTTTAATCCGGCTTCCACGCCGAAACCGCGCGTATGTCCCGCCCAGCCCGTCATCTTGATGAAAGGAATATCCGCGGAGGCCGCCCCGGAAGAAGCGAGGCCACAGGCGTGGGCAGGTTGGACCGCCTTCGATTTCAAGCGATCGAGTTCGGCATGCATCATGCCGACGGTGACCGCATCGTCACCGCGCGGTGCCGAAAGATAGTCCTCCATTTCCTTGATTCTCTGCTCGATGGGAAGAGTCTGGATCCAGACCGTACGGATTTCCGGATCCTCGGGATCGAACTGATGGGCAATGCCGATTTGCTGACGCGCCGTGGCATAGCGCGACGTGATCGCGTTGATCCGGGAAAAGAGTAACCGGGTGCGCGGATTGCAGGGGTCAATCTTTGCCGCCTCAACGACGGTGGCCTCGACCAGCCAGGGTTCCCCCGCGCGCAGCTCGATCTCTCCCCGCAGCGTAACAAACGCTGATGATTTCGGAGCGGACGCCAAAGCGGCCTTCACGATTTCCGCGGCGTCGGTGACCTTCTGCTGGCGCACCAAGGCGTGCACAAGGCCCACGGTCGCGGCCTCATCGCCGGGATGCTTTTCCAGATCGGCCTTGTATAAACCGGCGGCTTTGTCGTAGTCCGCCGCCAGAAAGGCTTTGTCCGCCTCGGAAGGCGGACCATGCTTGACGACGTTGCAGGTGACGGCGAAGAGGAATTCTGCCGGGACACCCAGCACGGCAATTACGAAGGAAACCCGCAGAATGGAACGCGACACAACCCGCATCCCGAAGATAAGCCCGGCCATGGCAACCTCGTTAAATATTGGCCAAAGCTTATCATTGTCGGATGCTTACACGCAGGCGAGGCGACGGAACGAGCGCCCGATTGTTTTCGCGGGCCGTGGGTCTTAAGCCGCCTTTGCTGCCAGGTGCGCTTCCAGGACCTCGAGGAATTTCGCCAGCCACGCCGGATGTGCCGGCCATGCCGGCCCGGTGACAAGATTGCCGTCCACGACCGCGCCTGTGATATCGACCTTCACGAAGGTTCCACCGGCCAGTTCCACTTCGGGCGCGCAAGCCGGGTAGGCATTCACCTTGCGCCCCTTCAGAACTCCTGCGGCCGCGAGCAGTTGCGGCCCGTGGCACAAAGCAGCAATCGGCTTGCCCGCTTTGTCGAAATAGCGCACGATGTCGAGCACCTTCTCGTTCAGGCGCAGGTACTCAGGAGCGCGGCCGCCAGGAACCACAAGCGCATCGTAATCCGCTGCTTTGATGTCATCAAAGGTCGCATTCAGAGTGAAATTGTGGCCGCGCTTTTCAGAGTAGGTTTGATCGCCCTCGAAGTCGTGGATCGCCGTCCGCACCTGTTCACCCTTCTTTTTCCCGGGACAGACGGCATCGACGGTGTGGCCCACCATTTGCAAGGCCTGGAAGGGAACCATGATCTCGTAGTCTTCAACAAAATCGCCGGCGAGCAGCAACAGCTTTGCAGGTTTCATTGCATTCGTCTCCAGTCAAAAAGAAGTTTGCCACGCTGGTCCGCATCTCCGCCAGGTGGATTCGCGGTGCGCGATTCTTGCCGCCAGAAAGCTGACAAGTATGGAATGACACTTGAGCGACCCGGATTCATGCGTCTACCACACCATGAAACCGTGACCATCCTCGAACCTGCCGGGGCCATCATCGCATAGAATCGTGCCCATGCCTTCTTCCCTTTCTATCCTGGAGGAACTCAATACGCGCATCATCGCCTGCGAACGATGTCCACGGCTGCGCGCCCACTGCGTGCAGGTAGCCAGCGTTCGCCGACGCGCCTATGCCGATTGGGAGTACTGGGGCCGACCCGTCCCTTCGTTCGGCGACCCCTGCGCGAGAGTTCTGATTCTGGGCCTGGCACCCGGCGCTCACGGTTCGAACCGTACCGGCCGTCCGTTCACCGGCGATGGCTCCGGCGACTTCCTCTATCCCGTTCTCCATGAGGCAGGATTCGCATCGCAACCGCGCGCCGTTTCGCGTGACGACAAGATGAAGTTGAACGGACTGTGGATTACCGCCGTCGTTCGGTGCGCACCTCCGGGGAACAAACCCACCCCTGAAGAGCAGCGCAATTGCGCACCCTGGCTCGACGAGGAGTTGCGCCGGTTAGAGAACCTGCGGGCTGTGGTATGCCTGGGGCGCATTGCGTTTGACGGGCTGCTCGCGTGGGCCAAACGAGAGGGCCACATAACTTCGCGCTCAGACTACCGGTTTGCTCACGGCGCCGAGTACACTTTTCCCAACGGCTTGATTGTCATCGCGAGTTATCATCCGTCGTTGCAGAACACGAACACCGGCAAGCTGACACGGCCGATGTTCCTCGCCGTCTTCAACCGTGCGCGTCATCTCGCGGGCATGGATTCGAGCACCAGTAAATCGTGAGGGAAAGAATGGCCAAGATTGGGCATAACGTTTTTCCGGCAGCGGTATTGCTGCTGTCGTGTTTCACACCCTGGAAAGGAGCCTGTGCGCAAAGCATGAAATCCGATCATTGGTCGCCTCCCGAACTGCTTGAACGCGCAAAACACTTGCAGCAACTGGCCGCCGAGAAAGGCTCCGCCAGCGAGACCCTGGAGAAGTACCCGCATCACTACACCATGCTTGCGTTCAGAAACCGTAACGGCGGGGGGGAAGCGCACCAGAATTTCGCCGACCTCTTCTACATTCTCGACGGGCATGCCGTAGTGATCACGGGCGGCGAAGTGGTCGATCCTAAATCGACAGGCCCGGGCGAAACTCTTGGCACATCCGTCAAAGGTGGCTCGCAACAGGAAGTGAAGGCCGGCGACGTCGTCCACATTCCCGCCGGCATGCCCCACCAGATGCTGGTACCCGAGGGCGAGACGGTCACTTATTTTGTGGTGAAGGTCGAAGAGACTCGCTGAAGCTGCCTGACTTTGAGGTGCCTAACGCACTTCCAGGGATCGGAACCGGGCATACGCGTCGTTCCATGAGCCGGTGGCACGCGGCTCATACTCGACGCATTGAATCGACCGCTTGATGCAGGCCCTGCCGGCGTCAAAGCCGGGGATACGGCCTGTTGCAATTGCCTGCAACATGACATTACCAAGTGAGGTTGCCTCGGCAGGTCCGGCGACGACTTTCCGGTCGCATGCGTCGGCGACCATCTGACAGAGCATAGGGTTGAGAGACCCGCCGCCGACGATGCGGATGGTGGAAAAGGTTCTGGATGTGAGCAGTTCAAGGGAAGCGAGCACCGAACGGTACTTCAAGGCCAGACTCTCAAAGACAGCGCGGGCAACAGCGCCTGGAATTTCGGGAATGCACTGGCCCGTCGACTGGCAATACTCCTGGATTGCGAACGGCATATCGGCGGGCACTTCAAACCGGGGATCGTTGGGTTCGAGCATCGATCGGAAGGGCTCGGCAGATGCGGCGGCCTTCAGGAGATCGCTCCACTCAAGATGCCGCCCTTCCCTTTCCCAATGGCGCTGGCACTCCTGGATAATCCAGAGGCCGGCCAGGTTCTTCATCAGAAGGTAGCCTCCATGGGCGGCGCCCTCGTTGGTAAATTGCAATCGGCGTGCATTTGCAGAGACGTTGGGGTGCGGCACCTCGGTGCCCATCAGGCTCCACGTGCCGCTGCTGATGAACACGCTGTCGGGACCCATGTCGGGAATGGCGGCCACCGCGGAAGCGGTGTCGTGCGAGGCAACAGCAACTACCGGCACATCCCGGTCGAATCCGCAGTCCTCAAGAATACTTTTGTGGATATGGCCAACGATGGTTCCCGGCTGCACTATCTCAGGAAGGACGTGCACGGGAATCGACAATCTCTCCAACGTTCCGGTCGCCCAGTCCGCCACGTGATGAGAGAACATTTGGGTCGTCGTAGCTTCGGTATACTCGACGCGCCTGGCGCCGCACAAGAAATATGAGAACAGGTCCGGAATCGTGAGTAGAGTGGCCGCGCCGGCGAGCTGCGGGTCATTGGCAAGAACCATACTGTAGAGCTGAAAAATGGTATTGATCTGCCACGTCTGAACACCGGTCTCTTCGAAGAGCGCCTCGGCACTCACCTTCGAGAACAACAATTCCGGCACCCCCCTGGTCCTCTCGTCGCGATAGTGAACGGGGTTGCCGATGAGCCGGCCCGCCTCATCGAGCAATGCGAAATCAACGCCCCAGGCATCGACGCCTACCGAAACCGGGCTCTCCCCATAGCGGGTCTTGAACCTGGAGAATCCTATCTGCATCTGCGACCAGATATGCAGCACATCCCAGAAGAGGCGGTCGCCAACGCGGACTCCGCCATTGGCGAAGCGGTGCATCTCCTCTAATTCGAAGCGCCGTCCATCCCAATGAGCCGCCATGACTCGACCGCTGGAGGCGCCAAGGTCCACCGAAAGAAAGCGCGCGCCGTTCTGCATGCTAGCCCTTCAAAGGTCTGATTGAACTCGGATTTATGCGGCCATCATACTGCTCCGCATGAAGGAATTCAATTCGGGGCGAGGTTATTCCGCCTGCGTGATGCCTGAGCTCATAGCCACAGGAATTAGAACGCCCGAATCCAACGGCACAAACGTGCTCCCCATCACTGACTGCAGTGGTCAAGAACCGGCTTGCTTAACGATGAGGAGAACCTCAGGAGAATTGCAATGGCTACCTATGCCGTTCCCGAATTGGAAACACCCACACCGACAGCAGCCAAGGAAGTATTGCTGGTCGCGAGCGGAGATCTTCGACAGTCGGCAAACCAAGTGTGCTGGCTTGCGCAAGAGAAAATGGAAGCGAAACTCATCGAGGCGTTCCGTGCCGAGGGGTACACTCTGCGCCGCGCTCATCCTTACGATGAGCGCCTCAAGCATGGATTTATTTATAGCCAGCGCATGGGGATGGATATCTTCGAGCACATCCATCCGGATGCGCCGATCGTGGTTGCCGAAGCCGTCTGGCAATACAGCTATCACATTCTTGCCGGCCTGGTTGGCCATCGCGGACCGATTCTCACCGTGGCGAACTGGTCAGGAGAATGGCCGGGACTGGTCGGCATGCTGAACCTGAATGGCTGCCTGCACAAAGCGGGCGTGAAGTTCTGCACACTCTGGAGCAAGGACTTCGACGATGCAATCTTCCGCGAGGGGCTGCGTGAGTGGCTTCGCGAGAACCGTGTCGTGACCGACGCCAACCACGTGCGGGACCTCGACCTTGATGCTATCCAACCGGCAGAGCAGGAGTTGGGCTTCTCCCTCGCAAAGAATCTTCAATCGCACGGCGCCATCATGGGTGTCTTCGACGAGGGGTGCATGGGCATGTACAACGCCATCATCGAAGACAACCTGTTGAACAAGCTCGGCGTTTACAAGGAGCGCCTGAGCCAGTCTGCCCTTGTAGCCGCTATGCGCGATGTCTCTGACGCGGAAGCACAGAAAGTTCGAGAATGGCTCGACCAACGCGGGGTGACCTTCAGGACCGGTCCCAACGAGGAAGCCGACCTGACTGACGCCCAGATCCTCGGCCAGTGCAAGATGTATATCGCCGCGATGCGAATCGCCGCGGAATTTGGCTGCGATGCCATCGGCATCCAATACCAGCAGGGATTGAAGGACATGGCACCGGCTTCGGATCTTGCGGAAGCCCTGCTGAACAACGTGGAACGGCCGCCTGTGTTCTCGAAGGACGGTCAGGAACTCTACGCGGGAAAACCCCTGCCCCATTTCAACGAGGTAGACGAATGCGCCGGTCTGGACGCGCTGGTGACGAACCGCGTGTGGACCGCGATGCACCTCGATCCGGCCACCACGCTGCATGATGTTCGGTGGGGCGAACACTACACCGGCAATGGCATTGATGACTTCGTGTGGGTGTTCCAAATTTCCGGGGCGGTGCCTGCGTCCCACATCGCCGGTGGATATTCCAAGGCGATCAGCGAGCGCCAGCCTCCCATGTATTTCCGCCTCGGGGGTGGAACTCTGAAGGGCATTTGCAAGCCGGGGCACGTGGTGTGGAGCCGGGTGTTTGTAGAAGGCGGGAAGGTTCACCTCGACATGGGCCGAGCTACCGCGGTTGAACTGCCTGCCGAAGAGACCGAGCGCCGCTGGCAGGCCACAACTTCTCAATGGCCCATCATGCACACGGTGCTGCACGGCGTTTCGCAGTACCAGTTCATGGCCCGGCATCATGCCAATCACGTCAACGTTGTATATGCCCCAACTGCGGAAATTGCCGACAAAGCGCTGGCGGCGAAGGCCGCCATGTTCGCCGAACTTGGCGTCAATGTCCACCTCTGCGGTGTATGAAGGAACTTTGATCCATTGGCTTCGCACCAACGCCCGGCAGCGGAAATCGCTGCCGGGCAATTCCCTCCTCTTAGTCCTGAGTTGCCGGAGCTATTCAACATGACATCCACTTCCGAAGCCAGTCGGCTCAATGCCGATGCAATCGATCCGGCCCAAGTGCCTCAACGAATCTTATGCACCGGCGCTACCATGCCCGCCATTGGTTTGGGAACGTTTGGATCTGACCACGTTACTCATCAGGCTGTGGCCGATGCCGTCACCTTCGCATCGCAAGCCGGCTATCGCCATTTCGATTGTGCGTCGGTGTACGGCAATGAGAACAGGATCGGCGTGGCATTGAATAGACTCTTCCAGAGCGGCCTCAGACGGGAAGAAGTCTGGATCACATCCAAGCTTTGGAACGACAAGCATGGGGAGAGAGATGTCCTCGCGTCCTGCGAAAAGTCCCTCCTTGACCTGCAACTCGAATACCTGGATCTTTATCTGGTTCACTGGCCATTTCCGAATCACCATCCTCCCGGGTGCGATGTGAGCGCGCGCAATCCGCACGCGGTTCCCTACATTCACGAGAACTACATGCGAACCTGGCGGAGGATGGAAGAACTCGTGGATCGAGGCCTGGTTCGGCACATCGGCACGTCCAACATGACCATTCCGAAGATGAAGCTCGTGCTTCGCGACGCCCGCATCAAACCGGCCGTGAACGAGATGGAACTGCACCCGCATTTCCAGCAGCCGGAGTTCTTCCGCTACCTGCTCGAAAGCGGAATTCAGCCCGTCGGCTACTCTCCGATCGGGTCCCCGACGCGCCCCGAGCGTGATCGAACGCCGGAAGATACCTCGCCGATCGAGGACCCCGTCATCCTCAAAATCGCACAGCGCCTGGGAGTACATCCGGCCGCCGTTTGCATCAAGTGGGCGGTTCAGCGCGGCCAGGTTCCGATTCCCTTTTCTGCCAACCCCGGCAATATCGCGAGGAACCTTGAAGCCGTGGCCGGAGAGCCGCTGAGCACCGCCGACATGGAGGCGATCCGCGCGGTGGACCGAAATTGCCGCCTGATCAAGGGACAGGTATTTCTCTGGAGAGACAACCAGTCCTGGGAAGATCTTTGGGACGTGCATGGCGAGATTACGCCGGCCTGAAGTGTGGAGGAGTGTGCAATGGACAAAACAATGAGGGCCGCCTACCTGCCCGGCAATAGCACCGTCGAGATGAGGACCGTACCGGTCCCGACCCCGGCTCATGGTGAAGTTCTGGTGCAGGTTAAAGCCTCGACCATCTGCGGCTCCGACATTCGCTGCATCTACCACGAGCACCTTGGAAAGGGGCCCGAAGGCTATCAGGGCGTGATCGCCGGCCATGAACCTTCCGGTCTCATCGTGGAGTCGGGGCCCGGGTGTCGCCGCTTCAAGGTGGGCGATCGCGTGATCGTCTACCACATTTCGGGCTGCGGAGTTTGCAATGACTGCCGCCGTGGATACATGATCTCCTGCACCAGTCCGACCTATCGACGTGCGTATGGCTGGCAGCGCGACGGCGGAATGGCGGAGTACATGATCGCCGAGGAGAAGGACCTCCTCCTTCTTCCACACGAACTCACTTATGCGGATGGAGCACAGGTAGCCTGCGGTTTCGGGACGGTCTACGAAGCACTGGAGAGGATTGGTATTTGCGGGAACGACGCGGTATTGATCACGGGTCTTGGCCCGGTCGGCCTCGCAGCCGGCGCCCTGTGCCGGAAGCTGGGCGCGCAGCAGATCATCGGAATCGACGTCGCCCGTGAGCGGCTCGAACTGGCCCTACATCTGGGTGTTTGCGACGCCGTCCTTTCTTCCGGCCCGGACAATGTTTTCCAGGTGCGCGAACTCACGGGAGGGCACGGAGTCGAGCGAGCCATCGATTGCTCCGCCAATGCGGACGCCCGCGCAACCGCCATTCGCGCCACGCGAAAATGGGGCAAAATGGTGATGGTTGGCGAAGGAGGAACCGTAACCTTCAACCCTTCGCCCGACATCATTCACGATCAGAAAACCATCTTTGGATCGTGGGTGACATCGACATGGTTGATGGAAGAGCTTGTGGAGCGGCTGGTTCGCTGGGGACTGCATCCGGAAGATATCATTACCCATCGGTTTACTCTGGAACAGGCCAGCGAAGCCTATGCGCTGATGGCCTCCGGCCGATGCGGTAAAGTCGCCGTCTGCCCCGCTTCCTGACACTGAGGCCGTTTCCCGCTTGAGCCGAGGAGAAAAAGAATGCTGAAGGGAATCTCAAAATACATCGGACCAGAGCTACTGGCCGTCCTGCACGAGATGGGCCACGGAGACGAGATCATCCTAGCCGACGCGCATTTCCCGGGCCACTCGATCGGTCCCAGAGTGATTCGCGCCGACGGCACTCCCATCCAACACCTTCTGGATGGGATTTTGCCTCTGTTTGAGTTGGATTCCTATGCGCCCCCGCTTGTGATGATGGAAGTCGTTCCGGGCGACACGCTCGATCCTGCAGTTGAAAGGGACTACATGGACGCCATCCGGAGACACACGGCTACCGCACCGATTCCGCAGCGCATTGAGCGCCACGCCTTCTACGCCCGCGCCAAGGGAGCGTTCGCCATCGTCATGACGGGTGAACTCCGCAAGTATGGAAACCTGCTTTTGAAAAAGGGAGTGACACCTATCGCGTAGGGGTCCCCAAAGCAGACTGCTACGGCATTTTTGATCCCCGCTGGAACACTACCTGCAAACTTCAGATGGGGGAAACTAGGAGTATTCCCAGTACCCTACCCCGTGTTTCCTTCCTAGAGTAATAGTCGCAATCCAAGCCGGTCCTGGGGGGATGCCGTATCTCTGGCGTTAGAACGCGGGGGCCTAAGAGGTCATGGCTCCCATCACTCTGGCGAATACCTTCATACAGCGCGGCGGGAAGGGATGTTCACATGAAATTCAGAAGCTCGAAATTGGCACTTTGCAAGCATGTGGTCCGGAGCTTTGTTGCCATATTGTGCTCTCTTTTGATCGCTCCAGGCGACGCGCTGTGGGCTGCTCCGCCGCAACAGGATACAGCGGCGGCGCCGGCAGACCAGGCGCCAGCAAAGCTCCCTGCAGACCAACTCGATGCATTGGTAGCGCCGATCGCACTGTATCCCGATCCCTTGCTCAGCCAGGCCCTGGTTGCCTCCACGTACCCGCTTGAGATCATTCAGCTTCAGCAGTGGCTGGCGGCACACAAGGATCTAAAGGACAAAGCGCTGACAGATGCCGCAATGAAGCAGGATTGGGACGCGAGCATACAGGCCATGGCGGTGCTTCCCGATCTAGTGAAACAGCTGGCGGAAAACATCAAGTGGACCACGGACCTGGGCAATGCCTTCCTGGCGCAGCAAAGCGATGTGATGGACGCGGTTCAGCGCATGCGCGCCAAGGCAAAGGATAACGGGAATCTGAAGTCCAGCGAACAGCAAAAGGTCGAGACCCAGGTTATTGAGAACAAAAATGTGATCGTTATTCAGCCGTCGAGCCCGGAAGTGGTGTATGTACCGAGCTACAACCCGACCGTGGTGTACGGACCGCCTGTTTATCCTTATCCACCCATCGTTTATCCCCCGGTCGGATATTATGCCGCCGGCATGGCAATTTCCTTCGGCGTGGGGATGATGGTGGGAGCGGCCTGGGGCGGCGGCGGTTGGGGCTGCGGCTGGGGCCACAACGACGTCAATATCAATGTCAACAACAACTTCGTCAGGAATTCCAACAATAATATAAACGGGGGCAATCGCAATAATATTAACGGCGGCAATCGCAACCAGATCAACGGCGGCGGCAATGGCAAATGGCAGCACAATCCGCAGCACCGCGGCGCTGCACCCTATGGAGATCGAGGCACGGCCAATAAGTACGGCGGGAGCGCACGCGGAGATAGCCAGCGTTCGAATGCGGGCGGTGGCAACCGCGGTCCTTCCGCAGGAAACATGGATCGCGGCGGCAATCGTGGCGGTTCGCCGTCAGCGGGAAATATGGATCGTGGCGGAGCAGGCGGCGGCAATCGCGGCAGTTCGCCGTCGGCGGGAACCATGGATCGTGGCGGCGGAGCGGGCGGCGGCAATCGCGGCGGAGCGAGCGGTGGCGATAAAGTGGGCAACCGGAGTGTCCCGAAGTCTGGCTCCGGCGGCGCTTTCGGTGGAGGGAGTGGCAGTTCGGCTCGCGCCAGTAGCTCGCGCGGCTCCTCGAGTATGGGCGGATCCAGGGGCGGTGGTGGCCGTTCCGGCGGGGGACGTCGCAGATAGCCAACAGGAATGGACGCGAAGCACATGACCCCGAAAGGATTGAAGACAATGAGACACACGCTTCTGACATTTGCGTTGGGTATTTCGGTTCTGAATCTCGCCTCGGTGACGGCGCAGACACAGCCTGACGCTGGCGCCCCGGCCAAGCCGATCTCTCAGATGACGTTCTCTACGCCCCAAGCCGCAGTCGAGATGCTCATTAAGGCGACCGGGGATTACGACGTTCCCACGCTTATGCAGATCTTCGGGCCTTCGGGAGAGGACTTCATTTCTTCGGCGGACCCGGTTCAAGACAAGAACACGAGCATCGCGTTTTCCAATCTGGCTCGCACCAAGAACTCCATTAGCATCGACCCGAAAAAATCAAGCCGCGCCATCGTTATTGTCGGAGACAACGATTGGCCTTTCCCTGTTCCCCTTGTCAAGAAGTCCGGGAAATGGCAATTCAACTCTGCCGAGGGCCGCACCGAGATTCTCCACCGGCGCATCGGAACGAATGAGTTGGATGCCATACAGGTTTGCCGCGGCTATGTCGATGCACAACGCCAATACGCTTTGACAGTCCATGATGATTCCGGCGTCAATCAATACGCGCAGAAACTTATCAGCACGCCCGGGAGACAGGACGGCTTGTACTGGCAGAACGCCGACGGCACACCCGGAGGCTCGGTCAGTGAAGCGGTTGCCAAAGCCCTCGCGGAGGGCTACACCCTGGAGAAGAACACTGCCTACCATGGTTACTATTTCAAGATACTGAAAGGCCAGGGACCCGATGCACCTTTGGGCAGGCTGGACTACGTAATCCAGGACGCCATGATCGGCGGTTTTGCCCTGGTCGCGGTGCCGGCCGAGTACCGCGTGACCGGTGTCAAGACGTTCATGGTTGGCCCAACCGGCCTGGTCTACCAGAAAGATATGGGACCTGATTCGCTCAAGACCGCGAAAGACATGGAGCTCTACAACCCGGATAAAACATGGCATGAGACGGACGACCAATGGCCCGCCAGCTGCGATTGCGACGGCGATGACAACACCGCTGAATAGCAGGAATTTCGCGACGGGGACAGTGCCGCTTATGAGCCTGAGCGCGTTACCTCGTGGGCGGCGAATCCGCACTTGGAGCGGGCCATTGGAAAGCAACCCCACGGTGAGGATTGCAGGATACGTTTGAAAAACTGATGCGCCACGAACGGCCGTTAATATTTCTCCGGCACGAAATGCCTTCCCTTTAGAGGTCTTTGGTCGTCATAGTGATCTTTGGTCTTTCGCCGCGGCAGCTTGACCTTCTCATGGGGAACTGCTTGATAGGGAATGAGACTTAGCAGGTGGGCGATGCAATTGAGCCGGGCTTTCTTTTTATCATCGGAACGAATGATGTTCCACCGAGACTCTTTGGTATCCGTCTTTTCCAGCATCAGGTCACGTGCGCGCGAATATTCATACCAGCGCTTATACGATTCCGTGTCCATGGGGCTGAGCTTCCATTGCCGGACGGGGTCCTTGATGCGTTGCTCAAAGCGACGCTCTTGTTCCTCTTGACAGACTTCCAGCCAATACTTGATGAGAATAATTCCCGATTCCATGATCTGGTTTTCAAACATCGGACAGAGCTGGAGGAATCGGTCGCGCTGCTCCTTGGTGCAGAAGCCCATGACAGATTCCACCCCGGCGCGGTTATACCAG
Source organism: uncultured Acidobacteriota bacterium (assembly GCA_963798315.1). Taxonomy (GTDB): domain Bacteria; phylum Acidobacteriota; class Terriglobia; order Terriglobales; family Acidobacteriaceae; genus Telmatobacter. The sequence goes on from CAWCTA010000014.1 coordinate 629,298, forward strand.
CTTCGATCGAAGATCACGATCTCGCCGGCGGCGGGAAAATGGTGGAAGTAGCGCTGCAAATACATCTGTGTTTTCTCGCGGTCTGAAGGAGCCGGAAGCGCCACCAATCGGAATACACGCGGACTCACACGTTCCGTAAGGGCGCGAATCGTACCTCCCTTCCCGGCGGCATCGCGGCCTTCGAATACCACGATGATGCGCAACCCTGCGTGTTTCACCCAATCCTGCAGCTTGCACAACTCCGCCTGAAGGCGGCGCAATTCCTCTTCGTATTGTTTACGCTTCAGTCCATCAATGCGCGTTTCCGTCTTCTGCCCGTTCTTCGCCATCAGGACCCCACTTTCGACAAGAGATGCTTCGTTAGATTTCCCAATCACAACCCAAAGCAAGTTGATCACTCCAGACCTGCGCAATACCAGGCTTTGGCGTGAAGTACCGTTGTTGCGTAACCACACTTCCAGGGAGCTTGTGCTCCCCCCAAACGCACATTCGCGAGGCGCGCCGTCAAAAGGCGAAATTTAGAGTGCTCCATCTAGGGCGCCAATAGCGAGACGATGATTGTACCCCAGGTCGTGAGGAGAATATGGCCGATCGCCACCGTGTATGAATAACCCAGGGTGGCGATTGGGCTATCGGACTTCTCCTGCACTGCTGCAACGCCGGCGATCATTGTCTGCGCACCGGCAATTCCACCGAGCAATTGAACCGGGTCGAGCCGAAGGACATACCGCCCAAACAAGATGCCCGAAATCAGAGGGACAAGCGTCACCACGATTCCGCCGGCGAACAACAGGTAACCAGACTCTTTGACCGCGCTGACGAAGATCGGGCCCGCCTTGAGCCCAATCATTGCGACAAATGCGGCCAGGCCAATGGAGCGCATGAAAAGAATCGCGGCGTCCGGAATTCTCGCAAACCATGGACGGGTGGACCGCGCCCAGCCAATGCTCAAACCCACCAGTAGCGTCCCGACGCTAGTTCCCAGGGAGATGTGAAGCCGCCCTACCGGAAACACGATCGCTGCGCCGGCAAGGATTCCGAAGAAAATCGCGATGCCCAATACGCCGATGTCGCTGTCTTCGCCTGGCTGGATTTTTCTCCCTACGACGGGCGCCAGCCTTTCCACATCATCCTCAGGTCCCGTGACATGCACCGTATCACCGCGTTCGAGAATCAGATTCAAACCAATCGGCAACGGGCGGCCCTCGCGAGTGATGCCACGCAGCATCACGCCACGCGCCGGATCGACCGTTTCGACGATTTCCTCCAATGTTTTTCCAGCGATACGTTTGCTCGTCACATAGAGGTCGTAAGACGCAACGGGGATTTCGAGCAATTCCGGATCGGCGATTTCGGCAGACGAAGGCCCCAATACTTTGACCAGCATCTCGGTGCGCCCCAGCACGGCCACCGTGTCGCCCGCTTCGAATCTGGTTTCTTCGGTAGGAGGAAACATTTCTCCACCACGCCGGATCCTTTCCACAAAGAGACGGCCATCCGACACCGACCTTTCGGTAGCGAAAACAGACTCGCCGATGACGGGTGAATTGGGCTGGATTCTATAGGCGCGGAAACCGAAGGGCTGCCAACCCGAGCTGATGCCCAGCCTCGAATGGCGGACCCCCAGCTTGTCTTCCTCCTTCTTGGATTGGGTCCGGAGGTCGATGCCCAGCAGCTTCGGCCCGAGAGAACTGCAACACCAGATCACTCCGATGGTCCCGAAGATATAACAGATCGCATCAGCAACTGCGACGTGCCCTACCAACAGTTGTTTCTGTTCCTCGGAAATTCCCAGCCCCCGAATCGCCTCGCTCGCGGTACCGATTGCAGGAGACTCAGTAAGGGCCCCCGACAGCATTCCGGCCGAATACCCTACATCCAGTTTGAGAATTCGAGCCATGGCATACGCCGCCAGCAGACCAACGACAGGGACGAAGACGGCGAGGACGGCCCACCGCCATCCGTCGCCTTTGAGATTGCGAAAGAAGCTTGGACCCACGGAATAGCCGATGCCAAACAGAAACAGCAGAAACAGCATCGACTTCGCCTGGTCGGACACCGGAACATGAAAGAGGTTCCCAATGAAGACGCCGGCAAGCAGGGATGCCGTGACAACGCCAAGCCCGAAACCGCGAAACTTCAATCGGCCAAGAAAGTATCCAATCCCGACCGCGAGATACACCGCCATTTCGGGATACTTTTCGAACAGCTTCGCCAGCCACTCCATTCAGTCTCCTCGCTGCCATCTTTCCTGAGACCGCGTCAAGCTTTCGAAGCTCACTCACGTTCTTTGTTCAACATTGCAAAGTCTGGCAGTGTTCACAGCAACCGGGCAACACCGCATCGCTTGAACTGCAGCCGATGAGGGCTGCCGGCCTTGTGCGCCTGATGCTTCAGTAATCATGATCGAAGCAACAGCATTCGCCAGCAACCCTCTCGTCAGACTCCGCAACTCAATCGCCCACCGGTGTTGGAGCAGCGCGTTTGGCTTCGTCGCGGCGCTTCGAAGTGTCATAGGCGTGCCGATAGCCCCTGGCGATTGACCGGACACCGCGTCCGATTTCTTCGTACGCGTCATCGTCGAGGTTAGCGAGCGAAACACGCAGCGACCAGTCGGGAGCTTCGAAACCCCCACCGTTGAGCAAAACGATTCCATGATCTTCGGCCAGTCGAAATGCCAGATCGAGAGGATGCACGAACTCTTTCAGGTGCTCGACCGCCTCCGGGCCGATGTTCTTCTTTGCCCAGAACTCGAAATCGATCAGGCCGTAGTAGGCGTCATAGTTGGGGTTCGGTGGCGGTTGCAGTTCGAGTCCATCAAGCAGTGCGTGAAGGCGGCGGTACACAATATCCCGGCACGCCTTTTGATAACGCTTCTCGATGTCCATCAACTCGACCAACGAGAACATGCTCATCATGACCTGCTGCGGGAGGGATAAACCGGCCGTATGGTTCAGCGCCACATCGCGGCTGTCAGCGACGATGCGATCGATGAACTTGAGCTTGCGCGGCTCGAGTGTGATGGGCCCGTAACGTTTGTCGAGCGCCTTGAGATCAGCACCCTTCAATTTGGCGATTTTCTCATCGTAGATGTTCTCTTCGTGGACTGCGATGACCCCGAGGCGCCACCCGGTACAGCCGAAATACTTCGAGTAGGAATAGACGCCGATTGTGTTGTGGGGCAATTCGCCAAGCAGCGACCGGAACCCCGGAACGAACGTTCCGTAGACATCATCAGTGAGCAGCATGAGGTCAGGACGCTTGGTCTTGACCAGGTTGGCGATTTTCGCGATGGATTCGGCGCTGAGTGCCATGCCGGTTGGGTTGCCGGGATTGACGACGAAGAACGCCTTGATCCTGGGATCCTCGAGCTTTTTGATTTCATCGTCCGTGGGTTGGAAACGATTCTCCTGGGGAGACCGTATCGTGACCATCTTCAGGTCATAGTCCTCAAGATGCGTCATTTCAAGATAGGGCGTAAAGATCGGCGTTCCCAGGGCGATCGTGTCCCCGGGCAGAAGCAGGCGGTTTGCCTTCAGTGATTTGAAGAGGTAGCACATGGCAGCCGTGCCACCTTCAACAGCGTAGAGGTCAAACTTGCCCGCCGGTCTTGGCTCTCCGCACATGGCCCACATCAGGTACTCGTGCGTGATGCGTTCGTTGTGGACGAGCATGCGATCGGGAACAGGATAGTTATCACCGATTATCGAGTCGACGAGTTCGTGCACGAAAGCATCAGGCTCGAACCCGAAGGCTTTCACGGCAAACGGAACCATCTCTGCCAGGAATGAGGCGCCGGGCATATCAGAGTGTTTTGCCAGCCACATCTCGAGACGGCCCGCGATCCCGCGGGCCTTCGGCATCCCGCCCAGGCCGGCGGCATCTTCCATGACCCGCTTGCTTTCGGTGATCGCAAACTGTCCGAGAAGGAAATAGCCTTCGCGCGGAGTAGTGGCGATCCAGTTGGGGTTTCCGCGTCCGGCGTTGAGAAAGGCTGACTGCGTTGTTTTCGAAGTCTTCTTGGCCAGCTTGATGAGCTCATCCTTGATCTCGAATGGGCTGAGCTGCTCAAACGTCTGGAGGTCCATAACATCCATAAACTGTCTCCTTGGTCAATCAAAAAGGGTTACTAACTCAGAAGCAGGATGAGTACCATGCCCCAAATGGTGAGAAACGTGTTGCCGACAGCGTAAGTTACGGTGTAACCAAGCGCCGGAACCTGGCTCTTGCCCAGGTCGCACACCAGGCCAAGAGAGGCTGTCGTGGTACGCGCGCCGGAAACAATGCCGAGGGTTAACGCATCGTGGAAGCGGAAGATGTACTTGGCAACGAACATGCCAAGAATCAGCGGTACCGTGGTTGCCACGGCACCCCAAAGGAACAGGCCGGCGCCCTGCGTCTTCAGACCGTTTACAAATCCCGGTCCAGCGGAGATGCCGACGATCGCGATGAAGATGTTCAGGCCGACGGAGTTCATGAACCAGACGGTGGACGAGGGGATTCGGCCGAACATTGGCCGCACCGACCGGAACCACCCGGCTACCAGTCCTGCAATGAGTGCGCCGCCGGCGGTGGAGAGCGTGAGGGGCACGCCGCCGACTTTCAGCACCAGAGCACCGATCAGCGCGCCAACCGTGATGCTGGCGCCGATGAAGGCGACGTCGGCAACATCGGTCTGGCGGTCGGCCACACCCAACGTCTTGGTCACCGCGGCCGTGTCCTGGGTGCGGCCAACCACGTTAAGAATGTCACCGCGATAGATCTTTGTGTTGGGCAGGATGGGAATCGTGGTGGCAACCGCGCCCCGCGTGATCTTTCTCAGGAAGACTCCGCGGGCCGATGGCTGGGTGGCAAGTTCAGCGAGTGTCTTGCCATCCACTTCTTTGTTCGTCACGTATACGTCGACGCCTTCGATGGGCATGCTCAATAATTCGCGATCGTCCATTTCAGTCGGGGGAGGAACGCTACCGCCACCATCTGCGACCGCCGCAACTCTTGCCCCTGGGCCTAGAACCCGCACCATTACGTCGCGTGCACCTGCGACTGCGACCACGTCGCCCTCGTGGAGCACCGTATCCGCGGTCGCCTCTTCGATCGTGCCATCAGTCCGGCGAACACGCAGGACAAAGACACGTGCGTCAGGAATCATCGCCTCGGCCTCAACAGCCCGTAGACCAGCAGCGGCTCCGCCAGGCCTTACCTTGTAGGCACGTACCTCCCAACGGTGCCATGCCGATCCCGCCCCACCGTAGTCCTTGTCGCCGCCTCCCTGTTTCTGTTCGTATTCCTTGCAGGCGGCAGGCAGATCGATGCGCAACAGCACCGGGCCAAGAAGGGCGATAACCAGGGCCGATCCAACCGTGCCGAACATATAGGTAACCGCATAGGCGATCGGCATCGAATCCAACATGGCCTTGGCCTGTTCGGGCGCCAAACCCAACCGGTTGATGGCATCCGTCGAGAGGCCCATCGCGGCGGAGATGGTCTGGGACCCGGAATAGAGGCCCGCGGCATAGCCCAGATCGTACCCCGCCATTTTGGCAATTGCTACTGGAACCCCCAGGCAGAAGGCACATTGGACTACTGCGAAAATCGCCTGCGGCAGGCCGTCTTTGGCCACGCCGCGCACGAACTGCGGACCTACACCGTAGCCGACGGCGAACAGGAACATGAGAAACACCAAGGCCTTGAGTGGCTGTGAAACCGTGATTCCGAGCTGTCCAATCAGGACACCAGCAAGCAGCGTGGCGGTGACGGATCCAAGCCCGATGCCTTTGAAGGTGAACTTGCCGAAGTAGTAGCCGAGGGCGAGAACCAGAAAGATCGCGATCTCCGGATACTGTCGGAGCGTTCCTGCGAACCATGTAAACATTGTTCTTCTCCGCTATCTGTTGAGTTCAAACCTGCTTCTCATCCGAATGCGTGGCGCAGCGGAGGCGGACTTTTCTCGCCGGCCGCCCACCGCTGCGCGCACCCTTAAATCAGGGACCAGAATTGCTATGCGTGCGCCAGTTCATGCTTCGGCTTTTGCTCCGCCCCCCTGTTTTTCGCGCCTTTGCTCTTGATCGAAGACAGGAACGACGGCTTGAGCAACTTCAACCCCAGCCCTGCTTCATACCCGTGAATCTCCTTCACGTCCAACTTGCGCATAAACTCGATGGTCTCGGAGTTGATCACCTGGCCGGGAACCATAATCGGGAATCCGGGCGGATAAGGAATGACGAAGTTGGCGGAAACGAGCTCCGGTCCGCTCTTGAGGCGCTTGTCGATTTCCGGGCTCGCCAGTTTGACGTGCTCGCATTGTTCTTCCCGGTACGCGCCGAAGAAAGCCGTACGCATATCGCCTTCACTTGTACCGCTCTTCGCATTTTCACGGAAGCTGTCGTGGAAGCAACTGAAGTTGGGTAGATTGGGCACGTCGTGCATGAGCGAACGAACCCGTGCCGCAAATGCTTCCCGTTCCCCGCTCCCACCCTGAGCGAGTCTCTTCTCGATCTTCTGAGAAATCGTCACCAGGACTTTCATCAGCTGGGCGATATCGCTTCGCGTGTTGTTGATGTTGGTCTGCAGCAGCACGCTGTTGCGCGACGTCTTGTTGAGCTGAATGTCATATTCGGCGGCGAGCAGGTTCTTGAATTGGGTGCCGTCGAATCCGGCTGACCCGCATACGAGCGTAAGACGAGTCACATCCAGGGCGAATTCGTCCTCGCGCAAAGCCTTGACCGCCGTCGTCCAGTTCGCCCCGGGCGTCAAGTAGTCCACGAACCCTGTGTTCCTGAATTCAGCCGGTATCAGGTCATCCGCCCCGAGAACACGAAAATACTTCGAGACCAGCGGATGGGTGTTGACTTCATGCCTCACGTCCAGCGCCAACTGCATCGAACGGTTCACCAGTTCATAGCCTTCCAATTCCATCTGGCGGCGCGCCACATCGATGGAGGCAATGATCTGAAGATTCGGCGATGTGGAAGCGTGCGTGAACACCGCCTCGTGGAATTGCTCCTCCACGGTGTGATAGTCCTGGTCCTTCACCAGCACCATCGATCCCTGCCGCAGGCACGACATGGACTTGTGCGTCGAGTTGGTCTGATAGACGCGCAGGTGCACTTTATCTGGATTCGCCAACAGGCGGGTCTCGAGAATCTTCTTGTTGGCGGGATCCAGATCCTCGCCCAGTTTCCTGGCCTGCTCCTGATACGCAGCACGATAGGCAGGGTCAGCGAACTTCTTTTCGAGAATGGCGGCAGCCCCCATTGCGGTGCGCCGGCGATAGAAGGGGCTCCATCGCGCAAATCCGAACCACGCTTCATCCCACAGGAAGATGAGATCGGGTTTGATGGCGAGGCATTCCTCCATCACCCGCTCCACGTTGTAGATGTGGCCGTCGAACGTGCAGTTAGTCAGTACCAGCATCCTTGCGCGATCGAGCTTACCTTCCGCCTTCAGGTCAAGCAGCGCCTTCTTGATGGTCCGCAGCGGAACCGCGCCATACATCGAGTACTGGGTAAGCGGATACGCCTCCACGTAGAGCGGAAGCGCTCCGGTAAGGACCGCTCCATAGTGGTGGGACTTGTGACAGTTGCGATCCACCAGCACAATGTCGCCCGGAGCCAGCAGCGCCTGTTCCACCATCTTGTTCGACGTCGAAGTGCCGTTGGTTACAAAGAACACGTGGTCTGCCCCGAAGGCGCGGGCAGCATAGTCCTGCGCAACCTTGATGTTTCCTGTCGGCTCGAGCAGGCTGTCCAATCCGCCCGTGGTCGCGGACGATTCGGCGAGAAACAGGTTCATCCCGTAGAACTCGCCCATGTCGCGTATCCAGTTCGATTTGAATATCGACTTGCCTCGGGCGACGGGCAATGCATGGAAGGTGCCGATCGGCCTTTGCGCGTACACCTGGAGATTGTCGAAATAAGGCGTGGAATACCTGTCCGCGATGCCGTCCAGAATGCTCAAGTGCACTTCCAGGGGTTCCTCAACCTGGTAGAAGATTCGCCGCACACAGGCGGCATCAGCACTTCCCGCCGTTTTCTCCACTTCCCGATCAGAGAGAACGTACATATCCAGTTCCGGCCGGATCAGCTTCAGTGCTTGCGCGAGCGTCAGCCCCCGAATCAGCGACGTCGCCTCAATGCCGGTCGCGGTCAGATACGAAGTCAGGAACTCGCGGAGGAACGGATTGTTGTGCTGGGATGCCATCGGCACGTCGTCGTAGATGACAACCGCTTCCAGGCTCCCATTCAGAATCACAGCCAGGATTGCGTCCTCAAAACTGCCCACGAAGACCGACTCGTAGACAAACTTGTCCTGCGGCCTGCGCAGTTTGCGAAGTTCCTGCCCGAGTTCTCTCCACACGGCCTGGCGGGCGGGACTGACAAACAGCACTTCGAAATACGGACGATGCGCGGCTTTCTGTTCTCCCCCCACCGGCAATCGGTCACCCAGGTTGGTGAGACCTTCGTCCTCTTTGTCCCACTCCCCCACATTGGCGCGATAGGAATGGGTGATAATGGCCGTGCTGATGGTGCGGGCCAGCCGCACGGTGCCGGTCACGTCCCCTGACGTAGCGCGCTCAATCAGAAGATTGAGCAGCGCAGGCCCTGGATAGGCGAAGTAATCCTCCCACTGGCGCAGGTCCTCCAGGCTCTTGACTACACGCGCGCCGTTGGCGTCTCCCGCCACGGCTTGTTTCGATGACATTTCCCATTCTCTTGCCTGCTGCAAAAGTGTGCGCCACCGGTCATATCTCGCTTCGGTGCCGGTGAAGAAACGGTCCACTTGGGGAACTGCTGCATTGCTCATAAAAGATACGTCCTTTCCCTTGCGTGCACTTCGATTCCCTGGCCCTGGGCCCGCCGTGCTATTTTTTCGCCGGTTCCGCCATCTTGATGAAGTTGTACTTGGCGCTGAACATGAAGCGCGTGTCGTTGGCACTGGCTTTGTTTTGATCCACCAGCCAGCCGTACAGAATTTCCGTGCCCACGTTCAGGGAACCGTACGCATTCCAGATAATGTTGGCCGCACCGTAATTGCTCTGGTGATACGAGGAGGCAGATTCAAGATTCGTATTCTCGGTCTGGGCGAAACCATACACGGCGGACGAACGAAGCTTCTTCGCCCAATAGTGCTGGTACCCCCCGTAGATCGCCGTGATCGGCACGGCCTCGAGATGCGGGCTTGCAGGGTCTGCGGGCTGGGCATCGATACCCAGGCCCGAAGTATCGTTCACGTATCGTTCCATGCCGTCGCCGTATGCTGCCTGATACACAAAAGTGTCTGTGCCAAAAAGCTTCTGTGCCCCGGTCAGGTTTATGCCCCATCCAAACACCGAGCCTGTTTTCCCATTCGGAAGGTAGGCCGCAACGTCACGAAACAGTGCGGAAAGCTGGTAGTGACCTTTTGAATACTCCTGGCGGAACTTGATCGCCGCATCCGGAGTCGGATTATTAGGAAGCGAGTTGAATTGGGGTGTGGTGAAGGAAACATCCGAGGACGCTTTCTCGACCGAGAGACTCAGGCTGGTTCCTTCGCCGATCGGGATGGTATACCGGAACTGAGGATTGCGGATGGATACTTGGCTGTTCGGCCCCTGGAAATCGAGGGTATCCGGCCCGGAATCGGGATCCATGAAATTTGAGAAAGTCTGCCCGAGCAGGCCGTTTTTGACCTGTGCGTAGGCATGCCTTAAGCGCGGCGTGGTTGCGTTGGTCCCAAACATGTCCGCCTCGATAAAGAACCGCACGCTCGTCGACTTGACCGGAATCAGGAAGTCCAGATTGAGTCGGGTGGGGCGGATCGAGACCGTGGTGTTGTTCACACTCGACAGTGTGGGGATAGGAAAAGTGGACGGGATGAAGCTGTCAACGTTTCCTGGCGGCTTCAGATCGTAGATAAAGTCGGTTTTGAAGTAGCCGCCGATCCGCAGCAGCGTCTGCGTTCCCGGAAGGCGGAAGTAGCCCGGATATCGAGGGTCGAGTGGGGCGTTGTCAATGCGCGGCGCAGCAATCTGATCCTGAGCGTCGGTCTGATAGCTCGCGGTAGCAGGACTTACCTGCCGCTTGGGCACAACCTTCAATTCCGCCGCCTGGGTTGCACCTTCCTCTTGGGCGGCGGCAGTTACGGTCGTCTGCGAAAGGCCAGTTGGCGTAGTCGTAACTGCAGTCGGAGGACGACCGGCAGCGCTTGAGAGTTCAAGTATCTGCGCCTGAATGTTTTGCATTTGCGCCTTCATGTCGTCCAGCTGCTTCTGCAGAGCCTGTATTTTGTCTGCGTCCTGGGTGTTGGACTGGGGCCGGAGGTTCGCAGGAATGAACACGAAGAGCGCGAGGAGAAACGCTGAAACCGATGCTCTAGGGGGGGTCATGTTCTTCACCAGGGTTTCAAAAGGTGAGTCTCTCGTTGCGAAACATACCTCTTGGACCTGGCAGAGGAAACTAGGAATAAGCCTAGTTTGGGAATTCCAAAGTTGCTAGCGGGGTGCTTATAAATCGCCGCGTTGGTCCAGGCTGCGTTTGGTCGCCTGGACAACATAGCTGTGCGGTCTTGTGAACACCTTATGAGCAACTGTCTGCCAGTCGGAAAAAGATGACTGGGCGCGCGTTACTGCAAGTTCTGCTAGTTCCCGACTCCGTCCGCTCAGTGCTAGGTTCATCTACCGGATGATATTGGTCATTCCTTTGGACTTGCGCCGCCGGTTGGGGCATTTGCAGTGGATCCCATATGTATTTAGTTTGTGTGCAAGTTCGGCACATCTCCGCCAGGGGCGCCTTACGCTCATGCCGGAACAGTGCGGCCCGTAGCCAATGCAAATCTCGCCACGAGATTGTCGGTTTGCCTTTGCTTCTTTTTGCGGCCTTGTTGTGCTTTTGGAACTGTGTCGCAGAAGCCCGAGTTCCGTCTCGCAAGAATGTGCTAGTCATCACGGAAGTGGGAAACTCCAATCCCGCCACCCAGTTGCTGACCCAGGAACTCCAGACAGTTTTTCGCGGAAATCCCGACTTCCACTTGGAGTCTTACACGGAGAGTCTCGATACTTCGACTCATTCCGACGAGCAGGCGCAGATCGAGATATTGAATGGGCTCATTTACAAGTATCGCAATCACAAGATAGACGCGATTGTCGCTATGGGGCCGGAACCAATTCGGCTCCTTGCACAGTCGCCCAATAAGTTCTTCCCTGGCGTGCCAGTCGTCATATGTTGCAGCACCATCGAGCAGGCTGGATCCCCCACCCTCGATTGGCGCTTTACAGGGGCGTGGTTCGATGTGGAACCAGGAAGAACCCTTGATGCCGCCTTGAAGCTCTTCCCTGAGACACGAAGCATCTATGTTGTGGGAGGAACCACCGCCTACGACCGAGTCACAGAGGAAATGATCAAAACACGATTACACAATTACCAGGCGCCTGTCTCCTTTACGTATCTTACGAACCTTGAAATGAACACGCTCCTCGAGACCCTGCGGCGTCTTCCGGCGCACAGCGTCGTTCTTTATACGTCACTTTGGAGAGACGGCGCGGGCAATCAATTCATCAACGCCACGGTGGCACTTCCGCTGATATCCGAGGCCTCAAATGCGCCCGTTTTTGGGATGTCGGACACATACGTTGGAAATGGCGCAGTGGGGGGATGTGTGGTGGGTTTTTTGCAGCAGACCAAGATCGTCGCGAATGTACTTTTGAAGATTTTGAGCGGCACGCGAGCCCAGGATATCCCCATCGTCACGGCTCCCAGTTTCTTCATATTCGATTGGAAGGAATTGAAACGATGGCACGTTCGAGAAGCGAATCTTCCTCAAGGTAGCATCGTTATGTTTCGGGAGCAATCGCTTTGGGAAGGTCACCCCCGGTCGATCACTGCCATTGCATTAGTTGTTACAATGCTTTTTCTTCTGGCCGCTTATGCCTGGTTTAAGACATGTCAGCTCCAGTTAGCGAAGAATTCTCTGATTAAGCTCAGTGGCATGCTAATTGACTCGGAGGAGAAGGAACGTCGCCGCCTCGCGTCGGAACTGCACGACGATTTCAGTCAGCGGATGGCGCTCCTTTCTATTGGTTTGGAGACCGCGGAAGAGATGATCATGCGGGAACCGCACCAGGCGTGCCGGAAGGTACATGAGCTTATCGATTCAGCCAGTGAGATCGGCGCCGATCTTCACACCGTGTCTCATCGTCTGCACTCGTCGACTTTGGAGCGGCTGGGGCTGGTACCAGGAGTGAGCTCGTTCTGTAAAGAATTTGCCGCGCACCAAGGCATCGAAGTTGAGTTCCTTCATGGCAACATTGGGCGAAACATTCCCCCGGACACTTCGCTCTGCATGTTTCGTATTGTCCAGGAGGCGCTGCGCAACGTGAAAAAACACAGCGGTGCTACCCTAGCTCAAGTCACTTTGAAGATTGAGGCAAAAACACTGCATCTCTCGGTTCGCGACCAGGGAATCGGCTTCGAAACGAATCTCGACGATTGCAAAGGATTAGGTTTGTTAAGCATGGAAGAGCGATGTCGATTGCAGGGCGGAGAACTCAAGATCACCTCGAGACCTCATAAAGGAACAACCGTTGACGTGCGGTTGCCACTCCACTCTCGATCTCAAGAAATGATGCGCGTCACAGAACAATGGAGAGACAATCTCTCGCATGGCGCGAGGAGGTAAACGAGGATGATGCCCGACGGTATACACCCCAACGGGCCGGATCGCAAGGCTCCTCCCCGCCCACGCTTTCTTATTGGCGATGATCACGCGATTCTTGTTGACGCGCTTCGCCTGCTTCTCGAACCGAAGTATGAGGTAGTCGGAGTTGCGTCTGACGGCCGAGCGCTCGTTAAGGCAGCGGACCAACTGAATCCGGATCTAGTCATTGTAGACATCGGAATGCCTCTGCTGAATGGGTTGGACGCCGCGCAACGCATCCGGGAACACCTTCCGGACGTCAAGATCGTCTTCCTTACCATGCAGAACAACCCCAACCTGGCCGCTGCAGCCGCCCAACTCGGAAAAGTCGGATTTGTTCTAAAGCAACAGGCCGCCACGGAATTGCTTACGGCGATCGATTCTTTGTTGCATGGAAGGTCGTATATTACCCCAAGGCTCAGAACCGAGGATTGGGTCGAGGTGAAGTCGCGAGCACGACAATACACTAAGGAATTAACATCCCGGCAAAAGGACATCGTTCAAATGTCCGCGGAAGGCCGCCAAATTAAAGAAATTGCTGCAATTCTCCAACTGAGTCAAAAGACAATCCAGTTTCACAAATATCACATTATGCAGCAATACAACCTGAAGAATAATGCCGATCTGGTCTTATTCGCATTTAGACAAGGACTGATCATGCTTGATCCTGCGGCTACGAGGGGTCCGCAACGCGCATAGAACTCTCCTTTCCTAGGCGTTTTCCTAGTTGTGACCAAATACAGCTTATCCGTAATATCCCTCGCAGTTGCTCGCAAAGAAGTCGGTTCCCTGCGACGAGTTTGGAACCCCCGTCTGGCGATTGTCGGACAGCACGTCCGGCGATAATGACTTTTGACGTTCACAATTTGAGGTTCCCGGCAGTCAGAGCAGGGGCCAAAGCGCAACTCTTTCGTTCAATCCAGAAATACCGGGTTCCTGTTTAATTGGAGGGATTCTGTGAGTCGCCCTCGGGTGTTGCTGGCGGATGACCATCGAGCTTTGCTGGAACGGATGACGGTCCTTTTGAGCTTTTCATACGAAATAGTAGGAGCCGTCAGCAACGGTCAAGAACTGGTAACAGAAGCAATTCGGCTGAACCCGGATGTCATCGTGCTCGACATAACGATGCCGGTAATGGATGGGATCGAAGCAGCGCGTAAGTTGAGAGAAATCGGGCTTTCCTCGAAGCTGGTGTTTCTGACCATCCACGACGAAGACGAATTTGTCAGAGCGTGTTTAGCCGAAGGTGGGCAGGGGTACGTGCTAAAGGCTCACATGAAAACACATCTTGTTCAGGCGATTGAGGCGGCCCTGATGGGTTGTACATTCGTCTCATCGGCGCACGCCCATCGGGTTGGTTCAGAAAAGTATTCCGGAGCGTGACGCCGGGGTGCTACAGATGCCCATCGCGCAGCCCTTAAAGGTTTGCCAGATCACAGAAGCAGGCTTGTCGGCGATGACTCACGCGAGACAGCCTACCCAACTCCGCGGTACCGCAAACTGCTCACCTCAACTGAACATGAGGTGATTATCGTCTTATAAACAACTCTATTTCAGGCGGCCTACCCCAGGCGCATTGGTTGGCGGGCTTTTCGACGCTGGCGATCGGCTCTGTGGCTGGTATGATTCTGGGCGTGCTCGCAACCCGAGTGCTGTCGATCATTACGGCACGCCCTTGCAGTCGCCCAGATGATCCTCTTGCGCGAAGAATAGCGCGCAGAGCGGAAATAGCGTATCGGCGATGACGAAGGGAAACGCGTGGTAGAAACTGGGAGGCGGCGCACCAACACAGTCACGCACGAAAATAAATGAAGTGGACATGACCCAAGATCCTGTCATCATTCCAGATCGTTCGCATTTTCGAGTCGCCATCATCCTGGCGATCATTGCGGATGCACTTCAAATTCTCGCGTTCCCATTATTTATTGAGGGTGCGGCATCGCCGGCGGATGATTTGATCGATTTCGGTGTCGGAGCCTTCCTCGTTTACCTTCTTGGCTGGCACTGGGAATTTCTGCCATCTTTCTTTGCCAAGCTGGTGCCGGGAGTTGATCTAGTCCCGTTCTGGACCTTAGCAGTAGCAAATGTCTACCGGAAATCCAGGAAGATGCCGGTGACGATAGAGGCAACTCGGGATGAACCGGCGCGGACCGAAACGCATAAGTCATAGGCCGTCAGCCCCCGGGTTCACACTTCGCTCGATCCCTTTTCTCGTTTCACCAGCAGATCTCCACCGACACTCGAAGCCGGATGACCCGAGGCCGCTATGTAATCGGGGCGGGGTTGAATAATGCAAGACCATTGTGCAGATTTAGCCTGTCAGCGCACACCTGTTTGCGCCCGCTGGCTACTTCTAGAATAAACTCGAATATCTGAGTGCCAACCTCCTCAGCGCTTGCGCCGCCGGTCGCACTCGTTCCAGCATCGATGTCGATCAGGTCTGACCAACGCTCTGCCAGTGCGGTCCGTGACGCCACTTTGATTACAGGAGCCATTGCAAGTCCGTAGGGTGTTCCACGACCGGTGGTGAAGACGTGGACGTTCATGCCGGCTGCGAGTTGCAGCGTTCCGCAGATAAAGTCGCTGGCGGGAGTGGCCGCAAAGATCAGCCCTTTCTTTGTGACACGCTCCCCCGGACCAAAAACGCCGCAAATGGGACTGCTTCCGGCCTTCGCAATTGAACCTAACGCCTTTTCTACCACGTTGGCAATTCCACCTGATTTATTTCCCGGCGTGGGATTGGCGGTGCGATCGACGCCGCCGCGTTCAAGATAGCCGTCATACCAGGCCACCTCGCGAATGAAATCTCGGGATACCGCCTCGTCGGTAGCGCGCGAAGTGATCAGATGGAGGGCGTCACGTACCTCGGTAATCTCGGAGAAGAGAACAGTCGCACCCGCGCGCACCAGAAGATCCGCAGCCCAGCCCACCGCCGGATTCGCGGTGACGCCTGACATTGCATCGCTCCCGCCGCATTGCACGCCGACGACGAGAGCCGACGCCGCCTGCACGGTGCGTCTTCGTTGATCCAGGCGCGACAGGCGTTTCTCTGCCAACTCCATGATGGCCGCCACCATATCTCCGAAGCTCCGGTATTCCTCGTCCTGCAGTCGGACAACATATGGAGCAGAAGCAAGGATCGGTAGCGTATCAACGGGCAGCAGGCGCTGGGGCTGCAGCTTTTCACAACCCAGACTGACCACCATCGGGGATCCGCCGAGATCCGGATTAAGGCTGAGATTGCGGAGGGTGCGGATTGGAATCTCGGCGCCGGGCGCGTCGATCGCTACCCCGCATCCATAGTTATGGGTCAATGAAATTACATCATCGACATGGGGATAGCGTGGCAGAATCTCGGCCTTGATTCGTTTGACGGCGTAGTCGACAATGGCCGCAACACATTGAACTGTGGTGGCGATGCCAAGAATGTTCTTTGTGCCTATCGATCCGTCATCGTTCAAATACCCTTCAAACGTACGGCCCACAATGGGCGGACGAGCGGCGATTGGCACGCTGAAGTGAGGCAGACTGTCGAGGGGCGGGGCTGCCGGCGGGCGCATGCGCCCCTCATGCACCCAACTTCCCCTTGCGATTGGCTCAGTTGCAAGGCCAATCACGGAGCCATACCGAAGGATGGGCGACCCGGCCTGAATGTCGACGAGCGCTACCTTGTGCGCTTCCGGAATGTCTTCGATCAGTTCCAGGCCGGATTCGAACTGCGTCCCCGTGGGCAAGCACTCTTTGTTCACGACGATGGCCACGTTGTCGCGCGGGTTTACTTGAAGGTAGCGAGGAGCATTCATCGGTTCACTAGACATGCGGTGCATGGACCATAGGGTAATCAAATCATCTTGTTGTCAACACTGGTCAGGACCGTATCCGCAGCAGCCCGGCTCCAGCCGATACGCAGGTTCTTCACGTTGCGCAGCGCGAAAGCACCGTCGGCACCGGGAGGCGCGGTGATGGCGAAGAAATCTGCGCGGTCAACATCATTCAGATAGAAGGAGGGACGGACGTCGTTGGTGGCGTTCGCAATTTCAACATGACTCATCTCCACGTTGCGCATGTGGCGCATGAAGAAGCCTGAGGCCGGCATCGGTCCAAACCTGTGGGGATCGGGGTATCCGTCTTCGAGCTCGGGAGGAACGACCTTCGCCATGTCGGCAGTGCCACCTCCGGCGGTCTCGATATAGATGTTCGAGAGCTTTACATCTTCAATGGAACGGCCCGGAACGCCGGTGAGAATAGAACCGGGGAGGGGCGCATTGAAACACGTGAGATTACTGATCAGCACGCGCCTCATCGTTCCAACTTTCGTGCTTTCCTTTGGACCGCGAAGGCGAGTTCCCAGGCGCATAAAGATCGGCCCGCGGTATAAATCCCGCATAGTTGTATTCGTGATCGTGAAATCCTCAAGCAACGCGCCATCCACGCTCTCCAGCGCATATCCGAGGCATCCCTCGAAAACGCAGTTTGAGATCGTGACATTGATAAATCCGCCATTGGATTCAGTGCCGCACTTGATTCGTCCGGTGCGGCCTACCTGCTCGGTATCTCCATACTTCTTCCATGCTCCATCGAGCACCGTGCCCAGCACGTAGGAGCCAGTCACCAGGCAGTTCGTGATGGTGAGGTTGCTTGTCGGACGCGCATACCCGAGTGCGAAACTTGACTTCGGGCAAATGCCGTCGTCCCACGGTGAATTGACCGTGCAGTTTGAAACGCGCACGTTCTGGCAGCAATCGATATCGATGCCATCGCGATCCGTGTCGATCTTGAGGTTGTCAATCGTGAGATTGTCGACACCGGTCAACAGCAGGCCAAAGTGCCCACCCTTGAGGATGGAAAAGTCGCGGAGAATCACGTTGTGGCAGTTTTTCAGCGCGATGGCCTTGTTGCCAACTCCGGTCTGTTCGGCAACATAGATCGGATAATTCCCCCGCGCAACCCGATTGGCTCCGAAGCTAAGTCCTTTTCCGTAGATGAGGCCCGGCCACAAATTCAAACCTCAAACGCCGGTCAAGCTTGCGCGGTGATGGTGACTCAAATTCTGTCGAATGCCTGGTGCGCGCCCTCGGAGGGACGTCCATCGTAGCCATTGAGGGATAGTGGTCCGACCTCTCAATCGCCGAAGAGTGTTGCAGGTAGTTTGACCTGTTGTCAAGGCCTACCTCTGGTTGGCGGCTTGCGCTCGCCGGGCTGTTCCATTCCCTGGGCTGCCTGGGCCATGCGCAGATGCTTTTCCATCAGTTTGCGGACCTCCTGGGAATTGTGGGTGCGAATCGCACGATAGATTTCACGGTGCATCTCGGCAGATTCACGCAAGTCTTTCGCGTGCTCCACCGTCTTTCGGCGCTTGTCGTACATCGACGAGGTCACGGTTTCCATGATGGCCGCCAGGATAGGATTCCCCGATGCCTGCGCAATGATGCGATGAAAGAGCACATCGTGGACGAGATATTCGGCCGGTGCATTCAAGCTGGCAAACATGTCGGCCACTTCTTCAGCCAGGGCAGCATGGTGAGCTTCTTTGCCGCGCTCCGCGGCCAGAGCCGCCAGGTTGCTCTCGAGGATGATGCGGGCCTCGAACATCTGCCGGGATTGAAATCCATGCAGAGCGCTTATGAAGCCGAGGGAGGCCTTGCCGATGTCGGGGGGACCATCAGCAACAAAGGTTCCTACGCCGTGGCGGATCTTCATGACCCCCATCGCGGCCAGGTAGCCGATGCCTGTCCGAAGGCTCGCCCGGCTGATTTTGAGGGTGAGCGCAAACTCGCGCTCCGGCGGAATCTTGTCGCCTGGCTGCAAAGCGCCGTTTTCAATGAGAGCGCGAACGTGGTTCACCACCTGCATCGTGCGGTGGCTGCTATTTGAATTCTGGATCGCTTGCGGCATTGGGCGGCATCCTTCTTACTTGTCCGAGGGATATAGGTGGTTTCACTTAACTGAACCGACCTGGCATGTTGAGCAAACCATCGACAAACGGATGCTCATGGATTCGACCTTTCAGTTTGGACACTTGTTAGTGGTCTGACCTCGCAAAAGTCATAGGCCGTGGCTGCCTTGTTGTCAAGGGAACAAAATTTCGTGGTGAGATGCGCGGTATAGCCGACGGAACTTCCGATGCCGGCGCACGATGGAACGACCGCCGTGTCGATCTGTTGGACATCGTGGTGGCCGGGCTCCTGAGCGTCCGACTGAATCGAGGGAAGGTCGAGGCGCTTGTGCGTGAAGGGAGAAATTGACCTATTCCCCGTTGACAGACTGTTGATTGAGTTGATATCAACGCTACGAGTCGACTGGACGCTGGCATCCTGGTGCGTCCCCAACAAGGAGAACTCCCGCAAATGTTCACTCCAAAAGGAAAGTTCAGCTGGTACGAAATCATGACCAGCGATCCCAAAGCCACGGGCAAGTTTTACTCGGACGTCGTGGGCTGGACGACCCAGGAGATGCCCTCCGGAGACGGCCCCCCGTACACCACCTTCAACCTCGGTAACGTTGGAATCGCCGGCATGTTGCAGATGACCGGACACACCTCCTGGATTGGTTACATCTCCGTCGATGATGTCGATGCTCACATCGAGAAGATTGTCGAGGCCGGCGGCAAGCTATGGAAACCCGCCACCGACGTTCCCGGAATGCTTCGCTTCGCAGTCTTGTCTGACCCGCAGGGCGCCGCCATCGCCGTCTTCACCCCCAACCCGAACATGCCATCCCCGGAGCGCCCCGCGCCACCGACCCCCGGCACCATCGGCTGGCACGAACTCTACACAACCGACCTCAATGGCGGATTCGACTTCTACAACAAGCTCTTTGGCTGGACCAAGGTCACCGATATGGATATGGGGCCCATGGGCGTCTATCGCATCTTCGATGAGGGCGACCACAAGGAAATGGGCGACGGCGGCATGATGACCAAACCGCCGCACATACCAGTCTCAAGCTGGAACTTTTACTTCAATGTCGACTCCATCAACGCGGCCGTCAAACGCGTGGAATCCGGCGGTGGCAAGATCCTGAACGGCCCGATGCAGGTCCCCGGCGGCGGCTGGATCGTCAACGGCCAGGACCCCCTGGGAGCCATGTTCTCACTCGTCAGCAACAAGGAATAAACCACATCGATCTTGAAAAAAACCAGACCGGATCATGAGCCAGGTCGCGCATGCTCCGGTCTTTTGCTGCCCAGTGGTTCATGCCCTTCGCGACGCGTAGACCCCTTCTCCATCGCCACAGGGTAGAGGCAACACCACCATCGCCGAATCGGGTTCTGGATCACCTTAACGCCCGCCTTATACACTGCTTCCTCAGTGGAGACATGGGCCCCATGATCACTCGACGCGACTTTCTCCGGAGCGGCGTTGTATCCGGAGCAGCCATCCTTCCCTTGGGGTCAAGCGCCGCCTTACCCGCCGCCGCCGATCACACACTCGCAACCACCGATCGATCGCCCACCAATCTCATCACTCTGCCCTCCCGTCTGCCAGTCGTGCCCGGCTCCCAGGAACCGTGGCAGAAGCAGATTCGACGCGTGGGCCAAACCAACATGACCGAGCACGATCCGGCGGTCATGGACATCGATGCGTGGGCCGACTACTGGCATTCGGTCAAAGCCGACATCGTCTTCGTCAGCGTCACCGGCATCCTTGCCTTTTACCCATCCAAGGTCCCCTTTCATCGCCATGGAAAGTTCCTCAACAACCGCGACTTTTTCGGCGAATGCGTAGCCGCCGCAAAAAAGCGTGGCATGCGCGTAGTGGCGCGCATGAGCCCCGACCTCAACTGGGGCGACGCCATCACCCCGCATCCCGAGTGGGCCATGCGACACAAAGACGGCTCCGTGCAGTTCAGCGGCGAGGAACCCCGCCTCTTCAAGACCTGCATGTTCTCTTCTTACATGGATGACTACATCCCCGCCATCATCCGGGAAGTCAACTCTCAATACGACGTGGATTGCTTCTACGCCAACGGCTGGCCGCCTCTCGGCACCCTGCCGGAATGCCACTGCACCATCTGCGCCAATCTTCCGCTGCCCTCAACCCCGGCCTACTGGCGCGCCTTCACCGATCGCGTCCTCTCTCTGTGGACCCGCTACGACGCGCTCGCCAAGGAGAAGAAGCCCGACAGCTTCTTCTTCGCCAACTCAGGGGGCAACGTGCGCGGCGGCCCAAACCTCGACCGCCTCGGCAAAACCGCGGCTTGGTTTCAAGCCGACAACCAGGGCCGCACCTGGGAAGAGCCCGCCATCTGGGGCTGCAGCCTGCAGGGCCGCGTTTGCGATGCCGTGCTCGACGGCAAGTTTGCCGCCAACGTCACCGCGGCCTATTCCACCGGCAATCCCGGCTGGCGCAACCTGTCGAAGAATCCCGAGGAGGCCCGCATGTGGCTCAGCCAAACCTCGGCCAGTGGCATGGTGCCCTACTTCCACTTCGTGGGCGCCGAGACGGGCCGCGGCGAGGACCTGCGCTGGCAGAAGGTCGGTGCCGAATACTTCGAGTGGACTGCCCGCCACGACGCCCATCTCGCTGCCGTACGTTCCATCGCCAACATCGGCGTTGTTATCGGCCAAAGCACACAGCTCCTCTACCCCGGCCCACAAACTTCGCATTCGCGGGGTTATATGCAAGAGACCACGCAGGGTATCTATGAAGTCCTGCTGCGCGGCCGCTTCGCATTCGACTTTGTTCACGAAGACCGCCTCGAACCCGAGCGTCTCGCCAAATATCGCGCCTTGCTGCTGCCAAACGTGGCCATGCTCAGCGATCGTCAATGCGAGCAGCTCCGCGAGTATGCGCGCGCCGGAGGCTCGCTCATGGCCACCTTCGAAACCAGCCTCTACGACGAAAACCTCGTCCCCCGCGCCGACTTCGCCTTGGCCGATCTATTCGGCGCCAGCAAGGCCAGCGAAGTCATCGGCACCAACGGCAATCCCTACTACGCGCGCATCGCCGATCCGGCCGCGCAGCATCCCATCCTCAACGGCTTCACCGGCACACATTGGCTCCCCGGCGCTCAAAACCGCGTCCCCCTCAAACCCATTCAGGATCCCTTGCTCACAGTCGTTCCCGGCTTCGTGCGCTATCCCCCGGAGCTTGCCTATCCGCCTGTCTCCCACACACAGGAGCCAGCCATCGTGCTGGCCGAGTCCGGCAATAGCCGCACCGCCTGGCTCGCCGGCGACGTCGACCGCACCTTCTGGCTCACCGGCCATGGCGATCTCCTGCGCCTTCTCCACAACACCATTCTCTGGCTTACGCACAACGAATCCCCCGTCACCGTCGACGGCCCCGGCTTCCTCGAAATATTCTGCTGGGAGACGCGCCCCGGCTACGCCATTCACCTTCTCAACTACTCCAACGCCGACGCCTTTCACGGCTGGTTGCAGTCGGTCGACCCCATCGGCGAACAGCGCATCGCGATCAAGCTTCCCGCTGGCGTCGGCGTCAAATCGGTCGTGCTCCTCAAGGCCGAACAGCCAGCACAATTTCATTTTGAAGACCAGCTCCTGCACTTCACCGTTCCCTCCGTCGGAGACTACGAAGTAGCCGCCATCACAAGTTAACGAAGGGATGAGAATTCGGCCTCTAAGCACTCATGCCGGCTTTGGCGAAGTTCCTCCAATCACGCCGAAAGAGATGCTACAACTGTATTGCTGTGAAGAAGCTTGTTCCAGTTATGGATTCCAGCGGCCCGTTGGTCAAGGATACAGTGGCCGATCGTCTGCGTGCGGAGATCGCCTGCGGCGCTTTGCGCCCCGGAGTGCGCATCGTTGAGGGCCTCTGGTCGCGAAAGTTCGGAGTGGCACAAGCCTCGATTCGGGAAGCGATCAATCTGCTCGCTCAGGAAGGTTTTGTAACCAAAGCCTCCGGCCGGAGCGCGCGGGTGGTGAACCTGACCGAGCGGGATGTACTGCAGATCTACGAAATGCGCGGCGCTCTGGAAGGGCTGGCGGCGCGACTTCTCGCCTTGCGTTCCGACGAGATACAACCGCTGGAGGAAGCCCTCGAGATGATGCGGCGGGCGTGGAAACGGGGACGTGCCGCAGAACTGATCGATGCCGACCTCCGATTTCACCTCGAACTTTGCCGGCTGTCGAACAATTCCTATGTCTTCGAGCATGCCCGAAGGGTTTTGCTGCCCTTCTTCGCCTTTGTGCGCATCAGGGTATTGTCGAGCGGTCAGGACACCGCGGTCTGGGGCAAGGATTTCGAAGCGCACCAGAGAATTGTCGATCTCGTGAAAGACGGGCAGGGAACGGTCGCAGAGATCTATGTTCACCATATGATGGAGCGCTTCGCTCTCACAGCATACGATAACTGGGAGAAGAAGCCGGCGGCCCCGGTCCGTTTCCGGCAGCCGCGCGCGGCAGGCAGCCAGCGAAAACAGTAAGAATTGACTGGCAAAGGGCGGCCTCACGAGTTCTGGCTAGCGTCGATATCCGAGTTCGGCGCCGCCGCTGACCGGCACAATGCATCCGGTCATGAAGCGCGCGCGATGCGATAGCAGGAATACGGCAACATCGGCTATTACATCGCCATAAGGACAGGGACCTAATAGATGGATCGCATCCAGGTACTCGCGCATCTCAGAAGCGTTCGGCTGTTCGGCGCACCAGCGTTCGAGCGTCGGAGTCCAGACGCCGGCCGGGCAAATTGCATTCACGCGGATGGACAGAGAGGCGTAGTCGGCGGCCATCGCCTTCGTGAGCGAGATCATCGCGCCCTTGCTCGCGACATAAGCTGCATGGTTGGTCTGACCGATCAGCCCCACCATGCTTGCCGTATTCAGAATGGCACCTTTTGATGCCACGAGTGCCGGGAAGGCGAAACGCGTCGTCCAATAAACCGATTTCACGTTGACGCGCTGAAGAAGGTCCCAATCGGCCTCGCTGGTTTCGTGCAATGGCAGCGACGGCGACGCGATCCCTGCATTGTTGTGCACCGCATCGATGCGGCCGAAACGATCCTGGACCTTGATGATCGCCGCCTCTACCATGCCGCCGTCGGCAACATCGGCGGAGATCGCAATACAATTTTCGCCCGCTCTTCGAGCGGCATCCTCCCCAGCTTCGAGATTGCGGTCGAGAATTGCGACGCGGGCTCCTTCACGAACATAGGCCCGCGCGCATTCCGCTCCGATTCCCTCGCCGCCACCGGTTAGAACAATGATTTTTCCGTCCAGTTCGCCAGGCATGTTCGAGCGTGTCCTTTCTACCCAGTTGAATACCGATCGAAACGATCTTTCAGATTCTGCTGCAACTCCGATGCTAACCAATCGGCCGGATGTAGCTGCCGTCAGTGTGTGGAGAATGCCGTCGTCACCGTGGCAAGAACCAACACGATAACGCCGCAGGAGAGCACGACCAAGGAGCGGCGCGAAGCACCTTTCCACTCACCGGCCAAGACTCCGCCGATATTTGCGGTCAGTACCATCGCGATTTGATAGATGGCCCATCCGGCCGAGTCGCCCAGCCGGCCGAGATAGCGGGTGGAAACGCCATAGATCGCGACAGCCCCGATCCACAGCAGGCCCATCAGCATGCTGAGTAATGCATCGTGAACCCCGCGGCCTAATAGCTTCCAGCTTCGATTCAGCGACAGAAGCCACACCGTGTATGCGAAATTGGGAATGAATCCTCCAGCGAGAGCTACCGGCCAAACCGCGAACGACACCGTGGCGGGGTCGGCGCCACTGCGTAGAGAGGCTTGAGAAATGGGCCCGCCAAATGCCAGTGACAGGTTGAGCATCGAGGACAGCACGCCGGAAACCACTGCAATGGTCAGAGCTGCGAGATAGGATGCGTCGATTCCGCGACCAGCGGATTGCTTCGCGTGCTCACCGGTTGGACGATACTCCCGCATCTTGCCGGCGATACCGGAGAGCACAATGCCGAGGCACATGATCCCGCATCCGGCGATCAGAACGGCGGAGTCACCGCTGAACAACTCGCGACGATGCAGCGTGACAAGCGGGATAAGAGTTCCGAAAATCGTTCCCAAACCCACGATGAGAGTGAATGCAAGGGACATGCCCAGGCGCACTACTGAAATGCCGAACAGCACTTGCGCCACTCCCCAGCCGGCTCCGAGCAAGAATGATGGCAACCAGGACGCCGGAGGCAACGCAGTGTAGAGATGTGGCCAATGTGGAATCACAAGGTACGCAATCATGCACGGCACCAGGATGAGTGATACCAGGCTGAAGATGAGCCAGGTGCACTCCCAGGTCCACGTTCGGGTGCGCTTTAAAGGCAACATGCAGTTGCCTACACACACACCACCCATGAGTGCGAGAACGACGCCAGCCGTGCTCGCATTCATAAAAGATCCGAACTGCTGCCTGGTTCCTGAGGCGTGACGTAGCGGCCGTCGGTTAGCTGCACCGGGTTGACGAAATGGTGTCGCAGATGGGGAATGTGTTCAAGAAAGATCACTTTGTGACCCATCGCAATATGGTTCACTAAAACGAGGTGCTGATGGATCTGACCCATGTCCCCGACGTGCGGTACGACTGGGACGTTATACTTGCGCGCCAACAGGCTGACCGTCAGAAATTCGCTCACTCCGCCGAGGCGCGTACAGTCAGGCTGGAGAAATC
This sequence comes from uncultured Acidobacteriota bacterium, assembly GCA_963798315.1. GTDB lineage: Bacteria > Acidobacteriota > Terriglobia > Terriglobales > Acidobacteriaceae > Telmatobacter. The sequence goes on from CAWCTA010000014.1 coordinate 654,564, forward strand.
CGATGCATCGGGCTTCGAGATAATTCTTGAACACCACACGATTGGGAACGTGCTCGCCGATGGCAAGCGGAATGGGAGCTATGATTTCCGCCAGTCTGCGATGCGCGTCGATGTCGTCGGGGTGAGTCGGCTCTTCGATCCACCACGGCTGGATGCTTGCCAATTCTTGGCAGGCAATCACGGCCTGCGGAAATGACCATTGCTGATTGGCATCGAGCATGATGATGACTTCCGGACCAACAAGGTCCCGCAAGAACCGGGCTCGGTGCAGGTCTCGCTCCAGCGAGCCTCCTACCTTGAGTTTGAACGCGCGGAATCCCTGGTCGAGGCCGCACTGCACACCTTCGCGAATCCTGGAATCGTCGTAGTGGTACCAGCCGACACTGGTGTCGTAGCCGGGATATCCGCGGTCGAGCACATCTGAGCGAGTCTGCCGGTTGCACTGCTCGTCAAGTAACAAACGCAATGCCGACTCTCGGTCGAGCACATCCTCGAGGTAACTCAAATCGAGAAGATTGACAAATGTCTCGGGAGGAAGATCGAGGAGCAGTTTCCATAACGGCTTTTGGCGTGCCTTTGCCCAGAGGTCGAAACAGGCATTTGTAATGGACGCCAGGGCCAGATGCACCACTCCCTTATGAGGCCCAAGCCAGCGAAGGTATGGGTCGTCGGCCATCTGCCGAAACCTCACGGCGAATCCGGCCATCAACTCTTCGAGATCGGCCCCGATGAGGGGTTGGGCGAGCATCCGGATCGCTTCGCACACCAGGTTGTTGCCAACACCCATGGTGAGCACGATGCCGGTGCCCTGCAGACCGGAGTCGAGACTAAGCAGCGTGACCCCAAACGAGTATTGTGGAGTTGAATGAACCGCATCGGAACCCTCTCCCGGCGCGAGTTGAAATCGCGCATCCCGCACGCTCACCGATTGGATGTTCATTGGTTTAACAGCCTCGCTGAATCCGAGCACGATCCGAACGATTATACAAATGAGCGCTCATATTCGACCACAAGCAATCGAGGCTCTGAAGGATTGCAAGGCAAATACGGAGATCGATCTCAACTATCTGGAAATCGTCGCTTGACAGTGGCCAATCCCGAAATCTAACGTTTTCGTGATATGAGCGCTTATTTTTGCAGTCGGCGCGAATTCACGCGACTCGCCTTTGGCATGACCTCGCTTTCGCTCCTTCCCCCGCTGGGGTTTGGATCGACGATCGAGATGGAGCGAACTGCATGGTATCGTAACGCGAAATTCGGCATGTTCATCCACTGGGGTCCGTACTCACTGGCCAGCGTCGAAGCCTCCTGGCCGATCATGCGCCCAACACCGGGAGGCATCACCGAGGCGGCGTACCGCGCCTTGCCAGCACGGTTCAACCCGACAGGCTTCGACCCGAATGCGTGGATCGACCTGGCGCGCTCTGCCGGCCAGCAGTACATGGTCTTGACGACTAAACATCATGACGGATTCTGCATGTTCGACTCATCTTACACGGATTACAAAATCACCAACACTCCGTATGGGAAAGACATAGTGAAGCAGCTTGCGGCGGCCTGCGATGCGCGAGACATGAGGCTCGGATTCTACTACTCGCCGCCAGATATGCACCATCCCGGCTTTCGCGACACGTCGAAGCCCGCCAGCACAAACTGGCAAGGCGAGCCACAGCGTCCAGAGTGGCCGTCGTATCTTCAATACATGCAACTCCAATTGACCGAGCTGCTGAGCAGGTATGGGCCGGTGGCTCTCATTTGGTTCGATGGCCTCGGTCATCAGGAGAAGTATGATGGTGAGCGATTCCTCACGCAGATTCATTCTTTGCAGCCCGCGACCCTGGTAAATGACCGGATCGGAGTACCGGGTGATTACGTGACGCCGGAACAGTTCATTCCAAATGCGATTCCGACTAGGCAGGCACACTTCGATGCCGTCGATCAGAACGTCAACAACGAATTGAAACCAGGCATTCCCCGGCCGGAAGATTTCCAGCTTTGGGAGACCTGCATGACGATCAATAACACCTGGGCTTATAACATGCATGACCGTGACTTTAAATCAGCCCAGGTATTGATTCGAAGCCTGGTGGAGGTGGCGAGTCGCGGTGGAAATTTCCTGCTGAATGTTGGTCCACAGCCGGACGGCAACATCCAACCAGAGTTTCAGGAACGGTTGCGCTCCGTCGGGGATTGGCTTGCAGTCAATGGGGATTCGATTTATGGAACAAGTTACGGGCCAGTCCAGGGTGTCAGTTCGATTCGTACGACGTCCAAGCGAAACATCGTCTTTGTTCACGTCTTCGAATGGCCATCGGCGGCTCTGGATGTGCCGGGATTGAAGCCAAAGATCATCTCTGCGCATCTGCTGCCGACCGGACAGGTTTTGAAATTTCGGCAGTCCGAGAACGGTTTGCAACTAGACCTTCCTGCGCAGGTTCCCGACGCTAATGTGAGCGTAATTGCTCTCCGGACTTTGTAGAAATGCAGAAATTGCAAGTCGGCCAGGGACGGATCTACTCAGATCCAGCGGATCTGGCTTCATTCCAATTCCGTTAGTCACTGCGATGTGGAATGAGGTCTATAGTCAAGCAATGTTCGGTCATTCGTATTGAGGGATTCTTATGACACGTTATGGAATGGTGATTGGGCTCAGGCCCGAGGCGGAAGAAACATACAAACAGTATCACGCTGCGGTCTGGCCCGCGGTGCTTGACGCAATTCGCACTTGCAACATTCGGAACTACTCTATCTACCTGCACAATCACATGTTGTTTGCTTACTTCGAATACCACGGTGAGGACTACGCAGCCGATATGGCCCGGATGGCTGCTGACAAAGCAACGCAGGAATGGTGGGCCGTCATGGAGCCCATGCAAAACCCGCTGCCGGAAGGGAAGCAGGGCGATTGGTGGACCCGCATCGAAGAAGTGTTCCATTTGGACTAAGAAATGTCTGACTCTCCGTCACCCACGGTGAATCTAACTACTTGACCATCGCAGGTTACCCGGCAAAGACTGTTCCCGCCGTCGAATTATGCGGGACATTGTCCTGCCTCGTTGCAGCGATCGCGCATTTATTGACAATCGCGGAAGGCGCACTGACTTGGAATTGTAACGGCAAGAAGACCGAGAAGGCGGCTCCAGTATTTGGGGATCGCGCGCTGCTCCTGACTTGAATGGTTCCACCGTGTTTACGGACGATTTCAGAGCTAACCCAAAGCCCGAGGCCAGTTCCTGTATCGCCCTTGGTACTTATAAACGGTTCAAAGAGAGTCTTCCTGATTTTCGGGTGTATCCCGGATCCATTATCCGCGATGGTCATACGAATGCCGGGACGCAATCCATTTCTGTGTTCTCGCGCGTTGGTGACGCGGATCTTAAGCCTACCGCCTCTCCCGATGGCGTCCAGCGCATTTCCTATCAGGTTTAAGATCAGCTGGCGGAGTTCGCCGCCCCTGGCGATAAGGGGAGAACATTCGCGGAAATCTCTCTCAATCACAATTCCAGCCGCGTTCAGTCTCGTCTGATAGAGCATGAGAGCGGAGTCCACGATCTCGGTGATCTGCACGCTAGCCGGGCCCGCCGGCTCCCGATAAAACCTCAGAGTCTGAGTGACGATCTCAGACACTCGCGCCAACTCTCCAGTAGCAATCTCTCCGAACCTTTTTGACTCTTCCAAGGAAGACGAGATGCCAATGAGGTAGAGCAAATTGGTGACGGAGTTGAGTGGATTATTGATTTCATGGGCGATGCTGGCGGCGAGACGCCCAGCCACGGCGAGTTTTTCTGATTTACGCAGAGCATCTTCTACGACGACGCGCTCGGCCAGATAATCTCTCATCTGGTATTGCCGGCTGCGGCTGCGCAATGCGGCCTGGACGGTGCTGACAAACGTCTCAGGCCGAACCGGCCGCTCCAGCAGCACTACGTTCCCGAGAGGCTGGCGAGCAAGCATTTTCCTTTGGCTCTCCCGGTCAACCTCTCCGGCGAAGGTGAGCAGGATGATAGGAAGGTCAGACCAGGAAGGTTGTTCAGTGATCAGTTCAGCCCACTCGTCGATGCCGGCGCGTGTGAGGACCTCTTCCGCCAGGATCACGGCTCCCGCACCCATTTCCGATTCGATCCGCGCCGAGACTGCGGATGGTACAAGGACACAAGAGATGTTCTTGGTGGAAAGAAGATTGCCGATCAGCAGGCCATCTCTCCCCGTGGGAGCAACCACGAGGACACGTTGCTCATAATCCCGGCTGGTCATGTCGTTGCATGAGGCTCTGCATACGATTTGGATCCTTGGAGGCCTTCCATCTCGCCGCGATAAGTGGGAGCGCCGGTTAACACGCCGTCGAATTCCGTCAGCACGGTTCCCACAGTGACGGCCCCGTTCTTCATCACCAATTCACGGATGGTACGCTCATGTTCTCCGCTGCGCTTCTTGATTACTGAGAGTGCCTGCCGAACCGCGCCGGCCGCTTCAAAATATCGAAACAAAAGGACGGTGTCCGCCAGATAGCTTACGTCCACGGGCGTATCGATATTCGTTCCCACAAAACCATGCTGCGCAACAGTCATTATCGTGGTAACACCCTTTTGGCTCAGATAGGCCAGCAACTCATGCAACTGCATGGCCAGATACTTCTCGCCGGGCATGGCATTGAGAAAGCCATTCAAGCTATCGATGATCAGCACCTTAAGATCGTGCTTCTGTACCAATTGCCTTATCTCGTGAACCAGTTGACCGGGAGAAAGCTCCGCCGCATCGACCTGACGAAGGAAGAGCTTTCCAGAGTCAACGTGTTTCTTGATGTCCAGTCCCAGGCCTTTGCCCCTGATCACCAGAGTCGCCAAAGTTTCGTCGAAGGCAAAAAGCGCCGCGGAGCCGCCCTGCTCAACGGCAGACACGGCGTAACGAACGGCGATAGTGGACTTCCCGCAGCCGGCAGGTCCTAGCAGAAGCGTACTGGTTCCGCTATCTAGACCTCCGCCCACCAAGGTGTCGAGTGCGGTAAGGCCGCTTCTCAACTGCGTTGGCTCGAAGGTAAACAAGTGCTCCGAGGCGACAAGACGTGGATATACCTCGACGCCACCACGTTTGATGGAGTAGTCATGGAAGCCCTCGCGGAACCGTGAGCCGCGCAGCTTCTTGACTTCCAGGCGCCGCCTCTTAATGCCATACTCCCGCTCCACGCTCTCCAACATGATCACGCCGTGAGCGATGCTCTGGAGTTGCAGATCGTGCCCCTCGGCGGTGCGATCATCGAGCAATAACACGGTGCATTTGCGACCTGAAAAGTATTGCTTCAAGCCCAGGATCTGCCGGCGATAACGCAGCGAATCGCGAGCCAACAGGCGCAATTCAGAGAGCGAATCAAATACAACCCGTGCTGGTTGCAGCCTCTGAACCTCAGATAGAACTGCATTCGTTGTGTCCGCCAGTTCGATCTCGGCAGGATTGAAGACCGTGTATTGCGCTTCGGGATTAAGGTGCTTCCCATCGGGAGCAAGCTCAAATAAATCGATCCCGTCGAGCGACCATCCATGCGACTCCCCGATTTCCAGAAGCTCAGTTTTCGACTCCGAGAGAGTGACGTAGAGGCCCTTCTGCCCGCCGCGCGCCCCCTCCATCAGGAATTGCATCGCGATCGTGGTCTTTCCCGTCCCCGGATCGCCTTCGATCAGATAGAGGTGATTGCGGGCCAGGCCCCCTCCAAGAATGTCGTCAAGTCCGACAATGCCGGTTGCGAACAGTTCTATGGAGGTGGCCTTCTCGACGGTGTGGGAGCCAGCACCGTTGCCTGATTCCTTTGCGGCAGTGCCAAAGTTCGAATCCAAGTTGAACCTCAATCGCGACTTGCTGGGTCAAGTGTGTCTTTTGCTTTGTGGTCAAGGAGTGCGACTGCGAAGGAATTGAAAAGTGTCCGAGGCCTCGCCCAGGCAAAACTTGCGCCGACACCAGCCTCATTGGCAGCATGTTCTTCTGCCACCGGTCTTGTCTGATCAAAATTGCACAGGGGGATACCCTCCGAATTTCAGGGGGGTGAGAGCCAGTGCCCGATGAGCCGGCAATCTAACTGTGAAAAGGTTGCACTTATGAGCGACGACGGATCACACTTCCGGACGCTGGCTTCGATCATGGAGCCGTCCGGGTTCCCTGTCCAGGTGGACAATGCCGCGCGAATGCAAAGAACTTAAGCTCGCCTTCCGGCGAGCCACTCTGAGAGGCATCTGGAGGTGGGAAGTGCGAATGCGGAATTTAGGACGGAGCCGGTGCGGGCAACCAGGGTGGAAGGGAAGAAAGCGCGGCCTCAATTGGTCTTATCTTTTACGGCTAGCGGAGCTTGCAGTCTGATCAATTTGGCACATGCTTGCATGGAAATCATCCGTTGGGTAAATCATCCCGACACAACTCAAAACCACGCCGCCGGCTGCCTCATTTCCTAGCGACACGAGCGCTCCACCCGAACAAAATTGAGCCGCCGCGCGCGCTGTGTCCAACAAACGACAAAAGGTGTATAAATCTATACAGACCGATCCCGGAACGCATGGAAAAATAAGGCAGCGAAGAGTGTAGCCGAACTCATAAACGATGGCCGACTGGCCGAAAGGAGGCCTGAGGATGAATACCGCTGCTCCCGTCTTATTCGATCCTGCGGCCTTTCTGGCCAAGGCTGGGCTCGGTCGACGAATTGTCGAATTGAAACCAAAAGAGGCGTTCTTTTCCCAGGGCGATCCGGCGGACTCCGTCTTCTATCTTCAAAATGGGAGTGCGAAGGTCACCGTCGTTTCGAAGGTCGGCAAGGAAGCCACCATTACCTTGCTGGCACCGGAAGACTTTGTAGGAGAAGAGGCGCTGGCGGCAGTGCCTGGGTTGCGGCTGGCCTCGGCCACCGCTATTACCGCCTGCACCGCGCTCAAGATCGGCCGCGAAGAAATGGTTCGCGTGATGCATGAAGAGCATGAATTCTCCGATCTGTTCATGAAGTTTCTTTTGGCGCGCAGCATGCGAATTCAAGCCGACCTTGTCGATCAGCTTTTTAACTCCAGCGAAAAACGCCTGGCCAGAATTCTCCTGCTCATGGCGGAATTCGGCAAACCCGGCGAGCCGGAAACCCTGATTCCGAAAATCTCGCAGGAGACGCTGGCGGAGATGATTGGCACCACTCGGTCACGGGTGAGTTTCTTTATGAACCGCTTTCGCAAACTTGGCTTCGTTGAATACAACGGCCGCATCCGGGTGCATAAGTCGCTTTTGAACGTGATCCTGCATGATCAGCTGCCCGATGACAACGCGGCCAGGCCCGATATTCCGGGTGCGCCGGCGCGACGGCCACGAGCAGCCAGAATCGGCCGACCTGTCCAAAACTGACCAGCATTGGAAATAAAGATACCGGATACTCGAATGATGGCCCCCATTCCCAGCGCTGGAGTTAATCATGCGAGACATCACGGTTTCTGTCCTGATCGTTGAGGATGATGAGGTCGTTCGCACTTCCCTGGCGGACGTTATCGCCTTTTGGGGATATCGCACGCGCTCTGTGGCGGACGGTTTCGCGGCACTTATTGAGATTCGTCAAGAGGTCCCGGATATCCTGCTTTCGGACCTTAACATGCCCGCAATGTCCGGCTTTGAATTGCTCTCCATCATTCGCCGTCGGTTTCCCGCCATATACGTGATCGCCATGAGCGGCATGTTTACTGAAAGCAAGGATCCTCCGGGAGTAACGGCGGACGCCTTTTATCGAAAGGGCGGCGGTGTGGATGATTTGGTGAGGATTTTGGAGACCCGGCCTCTGCCAAAACGCGGGCACCCTGAAATTCCGGAGACAATCTGGATTCACAGAAATGGTCACGACTCCGTGGGACGAGACTTCGTGACCATTGCCTGCCCGGAATGTTTCCGAACATTTCGTCAGGCAATCAACGGCACAGCCGGCCAGATTCTCGATACAAGCTGCGTTTTCTGCCATGAATGGATCCTCTACGGTATCTTCGATCCACAGAGCCGCGAGTTTCCACAACGCCGCCAGCCGGTTCACTCTCTCTCTTCCGGCACTTCGGTTGCCCGACGCAGCGAATTGAATACCGCGAGCAAGAAAGAGGTATTGAATGCTCAAGCCCGATGAACCTGCATTTCTAATGCGCGTCGACGCCCAGTTACCGATTGGGCTGAAACTGAATAAGAAAAAATTCCGCGAAGGCTGGGAATATGTGCCACCCCGCGACATTCGAGTGCTCCGCAAGCGAGTCGAGAGGCTCGAGTGGCAACTCGTCGCGGATCCCGAGCCATTGCTGACGGGAGGCTTGGGAATGACCCCGCGTGCTGCGACCGCAGATGCGCTCAAATTGGCTCTTCGGCAGGTGAGTGAATTGTTTAATGCTGCGAGGGTGGAGTATTTGCGGGTGGAACAGTATCCATGGTTCTACGTGGCCACAGTCGCAGTGTATCCACACGCCATCAGGAAAGGGGTCGTTCTTCCAATGCCCGTCCAACCCGTGGCTGCGCAGCCTGACCATTCTACGACTCCGCTTCCCCTGGACATTGTTTGCTCTTTCTGAAATCAACAAACCGGATCCACGAGATGACTCGACTATGGCGCCGTCGTGGTGCCATGCTGAGACAAATCATTTCAAATTCCGCAAAATCTCATCCTGCCTTTGCGCCATGGAATGTAAACCAATAATAGCGGCGCCAGCACCAGGTGCAGCGAAAAGGTCGAAGGGCAAACATGCTCAGCAAACCGTCGGAGGAATGCAATTCGGCTGGTTTGAATTCAACCGATGTGCATCGCGGACACTCGTGCCGAGTAAGAAGCAGATGCGGTAGCCAATTCGGCCGATTCCAGACTGCCATATTTAACCTCTTTCCCTTCGCACATTACAAGCCGGTAGTTCTTTCTGGATCAGAGTGCGAGTCAAGCCATGCGAGTAGAGAGCGTATGCTGCCCGTGGCCATGGCCATACAGGAGTCTGCCGCCCCGTAATACAGGTGGATGGTGTCTCCGTCCGCACCGATGGTTTGCCCGCAAGGAAAAACAACGTCGCTCACATCTCCGCCGCGTTCGTAGGGTGCCTCCGGCCCGAACATCCAAGAGTCTCCTCGTTGCAAGCAGACATCCGGACGTTCGAGGTCAAAGAGGGCGAGGCCCAGGCGATAGATACTCCCCGAAGCAGTGTGCCGAACTCCGTGATAGATCGTGAGCCAGCCTTTCGATGTCTCAATCGGCGGAGAGCACAACCCGATCTTGTTCGCGTCCCACCAACCACCGCGCCGCGCTTCGAGAATGATCTTATGGCTTCCCCAGTGGCGTAGATCAGGCGAATACGAGATCCACATATGCGCGCCAAGGCTCGTTACGGGCCGATGGATCATGGCCCAGTACCCGTTAATCCTCCTCGGCAAAAGAGCCGCATCCTTATCCTCAGGCGGCATGATCACGCCAAACCGTTCAAAGTCTCGAAAATCCCTGGTGAGTGCAAGTGAGACTCCGGGCCCACCCCGTGCAAAGGAGGTATACGCCACGGCGTACTGTTTGAGTTCCGGGACGTAAGTAATACGCGGATCTTCGATGCCCCAGATCTCTTCGGGATACTCGCGGTGATTTCCCTTCAGTGTGGGCTCTGAGTCGATGCGCCATCCATCGACCCCATTCACCGAGCGGGCCGCGCACAGATGCGAAAGGCCGGTCCGTTCTTCAACACGACAGAGAAGCAACGTCTCTCCGTTCGCCAGTCGTACGGCTCCGGCGTTGAATACACTGTTAATTGGGTAGGGCCAATTATCCCGGCTCAGAATCGGGTTACCGTGATACCGGACAAACAGAGGAACGTCGGTGTATGTCGCGCGTTCTAATTGCTCGCGTTCAATAGCCTGTGGCGACGAATCTAGCGGGGCAATTGGGTTCAAAGAGAAACACTCATTTCCTGAAGCAGTTCGTCTGCGATTGGCGTTCTTGCTCTCTGCATTTCGAGGAGAGCCATAAGGAAAGAAAGCGTCGATTCCGCACCCTGGTTTTCATTTACGCGATCGGGATGGAGGCCGTCTCTGCACCCGCCCGTTGAATCATCGTATAGGGGGACTCGCAGATCGTTCATACCGAGAAACCAGCGGAAGACACACTGCGCTTCTTCAAGCCAACGATTTTCATTCGTTAACATGTATGCCTGCAGACAGGCAGAGACAGTTGCACAAGCTTCGACGGGTTGTTGATCGAAACGCGCCTTATCATGGCCTTCCCTGAAGAAGCCATTGGAGCCGATTGGAACGAAGATCCGTTCGTCTCCTCGATGCTGCGCCGCGACAAGCCAATCCAGAGACTCGATTCCCATCGCAATCATCTTCTGATTTTTGCCGCGCCAACCGGCCAGAAGCAGCGCCTGAGACAACCTGGCGTTGGAGTAGGCGAGACTCTTCTCAAACCAATGCCAGGTTTCTGTTCTGCTTTGCTCATAGCGATCCAACAGGCGATTGGCGAGCAGGTTGCGCGCAGTTTGAATAGCTCTGTCTCCCGGGAACCAATCCAAATACGCCTGCATTCCGAGAATGGAGAACGCCCATGCCCGAGGGCTGCTGAATGTCAAAGTTAGAGGCGCGGCGGCCTCGAACAGTCTGCCTGCCGCTCCGCGCAAGCCGGCGTCCTGTGAGCGGCCGAGCACGGCGCCCAACGCCCACAGGGCGCGGCCATGGCAGTCTTCGGAGCCCACGTCTTCGAGCCATCTGCGATCATATCCGAGAAAATTTCTGAACCGCCCGATATCCGAGCGAAATGCAAGCCATAGGAAGGCCAAATAGCGGTGAGCAAGTTTTGCATACTGCGTTCCGCTCTCGTACGTCGCATCCTCATTGAGGAGGTTCGACACGATCAGCGCGCGCGCATTGTCGTCTGTGGTGTAGCCCTCGCGTGTGTTTGGCAATGAGAAAATGGCGTGCTGCAACATCCCGGTATCGTCGGTCATGTTCAACAGGTGCGAGGTATTCAGTATGGGAAGCTGATTTTCTGGAGCGCCCGGGATTCCTTCATCGTGTTGCGTTGGCCTCGGCTGCAGACTTCGTTCGAACCGGGCACGCTGAAAGCTGGCCATATAGGCCCGCGCCGTCTTCGGCCATGTTGTTTGGCGCGAGTGAAGATACGCTCGCTTGCGCATGGCGTGACGTTCCGCATCTTTTTCCAGCAAATCGACAACTGTGACGGCGATCGAACCAGGATCATTGAAAGGGACAATTCTGCCTCTCCCATTCGCGAGCAGCTCTTTCGCGTGCCAATAGGGGGTGGAGACGATTGCTTTCCCTGCGCCAAGCGCGATGGCGAGCGTGCCGGAAACAATTTGAGCCTCTTGCCGGTACGGGGTGATGTAGATATCCGCCGCGCCTACATGTTCAACCAATTCCTCTGCGCTCACGAATCGGTTGTTCAGGATCAAATGCGAAGATACACCCAGTTGCTCAGCCAATGCCCTCAGTTCTTCGCGGTATCGCTCGCCTTCGCGCCGCCGGATGTGGGGATGGGTAACTCCAGAGACGATATATACCACGTTTGGATGTGCTGCCAGAATAGCGGGTAGTGCCCGAATGACGTTCTCAATGCCCTTGTTAGGCGATAACAATCCGAATGTAAGGAGGACCGATTTTCCTTCCGTCCCGAACCGATCTTTGAAGTAATTGGGGTCCATAAACGGCATATCCGGGACGCCATGCGGGATGATATCGATCTTTCCTTCGGGAACCGCGTATACGTCGCGCAAGAGTTCAGACGCAAGTTCGCTCATAACCACGAGGCGATCGGAAAGCTGCGCGATTTCTTCGAGCACTGCTCGTTGATTTGCATCCGGTTCGCGAAGAACCGTATGCAGAGTTGTAACCAGGGGCATCTTCAATCTACGAAGCAATGTCAAGATGTAGCTGCCGGCGACCCCGCCATAGATGCCATATTCATGTTGCATGCAAACGAGATCGTTGCCATTGAAATTGAGGAAATCGGCAGCACGCTCATAAGAGCTGAGGTCTTCCTGTGCAAGCTCGAGCCGCACTTGTTCCGGGTAGTCATAGCTGGAATCGGGATCATTGACGGGAATGGCAAACAGACGCTCGGGACCAAAGTCGATTCCGAGCGCGGTGCAGAGATCAGTGGTGAAGGTAGCGATGCCGCACTCGCGAGGAAGATAATTCCCGACAAATGCGATGCGTGTCGGCAAAGGAAGGCGGGAAGCCTGTGACGCATCCGCCACAGGCGCGTCGGGAACAGGTTTTCCAGCCGATGTGTCCGAATGGACTATTTCATGGATTGACACTCTTGGAGCCTGCTTTCATTCGAACTCGGACTGCGCGGGTCGGTATGCAGTCACCGCGCCGGTACAGTCTGGGCGTCGACTTCGAGTGCCATTTCGAGCGAAGTCTGTTGCTGGAAATGGCGGGGTTGCAGGGTGACCTTTGCGATATGGAATACCGGATAACGAGACACACGAACCGATTCGAGTTCGGCAGCATTGAATCGCATCCTCAGCCCTTTTAGGGCACGATTGAAAGCGCGATGGATTGCTTCATCGCGGGACAGACCGACGCCCGAACGCGACTGAGTTCCCTGCACACACACGAAGTGCCAGCCCGCATGACGGATCATCCCATCGAGTACCGGGGCCTCGATCTCTACCACCACCATCCAGTTGTTGGCGTATGGCTGTTGTGCAAGGCCGAAATGTGCCGGCATGTCGCACCCTTTACGAAGAAACACCGAGTGCTGCTTCACACTTTTGTCCATCTCTTTACGCCCTGGGGTGGTGCGTCGATAAGACCGCGCTCACCTGTGAAGGGAGGAACATACGAGTTCAGGGTTGGGGCTGACGATCCCGGTATCTCGATTGCGGCAGCGGGGCTCGAGATGTTGCCATCACGCTTAGCCTTGGAAGACTTGGTCGCCGCCGCGCCGCTTGCTTGTTTGGGGCTGAGAGGGTGCCTGCTCCGGCGAGCGGCGAAGTAGTCATTTACATCTTTCTTCTTGATGAGCACCTTGACAACTCCAATGGTTCGGTCGCGTGCTTGAAGGGTGCTCGTCTGGAGCAAAGCCAGGATTGCGGAAGGCGAGAAATCGATTCGCTTCTATCTTCTTCGAGCATACGCCTTAAACTGCACGCGTGCGGCCCATTAAGCGAGAACACCGTTGCAGTCTTGCATTGTTGATGGAGGTCAAATTCTCCCAATCAGCAGGAGGACAATGACGACTAAGAGGACCAGACCAAGTCCTCCGGTCGGGTAATAACCCCAGCTTCGGCTATGGTTCCATCGTGGCAACACGCCCAAGAGCGCCAAAACCAGAATCACGATCAGTACAGTTGCGAGCATCCCTCATCCCTCTCTTCCTCTTATGCTCAAACACGTCGGCGCAGCCCCGATTCGAGACCGCGCCGTTTGCTGATAGCTGCGATTTCCGGGACACGGGCGAAATCTTGACCCCGTATCACGCTAGCGGAGACTGCCCGTGGTAACATTCGCCGGGCTGCCAATCGCTTCGCCTGAAACCACCAGTTCGACTCGCCGGTTTTCCTGACGGCCTGCGGAGTTGTCGTTGGAAGCCACCGGTGAAGCGTTGCCGTATCCCCTCGCGCTAACCGACATGTTCGCCACGCCTTGTTGCACCAAGTAATCGCGCACTGCGCCAGCGCGATTCTCAGACAGTTTTTGGTTCATCTCATCGCCGCCGACATTATCGGTGTATCCGCCTACTTGGATGTCCAGCGTCGGGTAAGCAATCAGTATTCCTGCAACCTTTGCCAGCTTTTCCCGAGCGCCAGGCTTCAATGAGAATTGCCCCGTGTCAAACAGTACATCGGACATACTGACAATGAGCCCTCGCGCGCTATCGCGTGTCTGCAGCACCTTGTTCAACTGCTCTGACAATTGGGCGCGCATGGCTGCCTTGTCGCTTACAGCCTGGGTTTCATTCTGCTTGGCTAACTGTGCCGCTTGACGCGATTGATCGGCATCCGAACGGGCCGCAGTTACCTGGGCGGTCGCTAACGCCTGGCTGGCATCCGATGCGGCTTGATTAGCCGTCATGTCGGCCTGGGCTTTCGCGGTATCGGATCGGGCGGCTGCGGTGTCAGATTGGGCTCTTGCCGCGTCCGCCTGGGCGAGTTCCTTCTGCCGGGTCGCATCGTCAGTTTGCGCCTGTGCGTCGGCCTGCACCCTTGTCGCGTCAGACTGTGCCCTCGCGGTGTCAGATTGGGCTCTCGCAGTATCCGACTGCGCCCTCGCCGTATCTGCCTGGGCAAGTTCCTTCTGGCGGGTGGCGTCGGCAGCCTGTGCCTGCGACCTGGCCTGCGCATCGGCGGAGTCCTGACGTTCACCAGCGCGACGCTCCTCGTCCATATGCTTCACCGCGATCGTGCGCGCATCTTCGGCCGTCTGTACAACTTCGCGAGAGGTTGCGATCAGTTCCTTCCTGGAGGAGTGCTTCGTCGTAGCGTATCCATCCGCGGTGTCCATTAGTTTGGATGCGTGTTGATAGCTTTCGCTGGCATATCTTTCGGCGCCCTGGGATTGAGCGATACGCAGCGCATTTCGTGCTTCGAGAAATTCGAGCGGCAATTTCGCATCAAGGACCACGGGGTCGAACTTGTAGCCGGTTGGAATGTAGCTTCCGCGTTCCATTAGTTCAACCTTGGCATTGACCGTCTCGCTCGTCCCCTTGGTGTCGATGCGTACGACATTCTCAAGCACGACAACGTTGCTGGGCTGGTGAACGGCATAGTATGGCTCCGCCGTTACGATCAGAGCAAATGCCTGGAGATCGGTGGTGACGTTGAGCTTGCTGCGGTGATTGTCGCCAACCAGAACCTCGCCCAGGTTGACTGCGCTACCCTCGGGAGAGATCGCCCACAGAACATATGTGAGATATTCGGTTCCAAACGCCGTGGGCCTTTGCAGCTCGCCAAACTCCGCTTCGATTGCGATCGAGCCACGATTGCTTTTCACACTGGCGACGCCGTTTGCTGCCGGCATCAGATCTGTGCCGCGGAAGGCGAGTTTTGTGGCTCCGCCATGATGCCGATAGTTGATCGCTTCGACCGTGCGGGTGGTCACGGTTTCGCCAATGGCGGCCCCTGACCCGGTGCTCGGCAGCGTTGTTTGCGCGTTCGTCTGAGAGACTGAGCCCAGACTCAGGACAAGTCCAAGTGCAACTAAGTGTGGGGTATTCAAGATATCTCCTGCGGGCAGATGTCTGCCATAGTACATGGATCATCACGTACGAAACATTTCAGCTTATTGACTGACTTACATCGGGCAAACTTCAATGCCCTATCCGGTACCGGCTAAGGGTGTGGAATAGCCCAAATAGATTGCACACCCAGAGAGCTACGACGACCACCACCACGGCATTCAGTATCGACTTGATGGACCCCTGCATCGGAATGAAGCGGTTCACAAGCCAAAGCAACACACCCACCGCGATCAGTGCGAAAACAACATTCATAAGTGGCATAAGATGCTCCTTTCGAGCGGTTGAAGCCGATCGGCCCTGCGGATGGGTGATTCCCATCCGGCAAAGCCTGGCAGTGCGACACGCTTCAACCTAGTGCGGGTTACTTCGCCTCGGCGACTGCACTGGCATGTGCAGCTTGAGAGACCGCCTTCAGGAAGTTGAGGGTGGATTTTGGCGCATGGACTTCGCCTGAAAGGATGGCGTGGAAAGAAGGATCACTGCCGTAGATTGCGCGCGTGGAATCTTCGTCCTGCTGAATCACGGCGCCGTCCAGGCTGATTCCGGCGAAAACACCGTTGGACCGCGAGTAAGTGAGGATCTCGGTCTTCATCGTCCAGTCGGTCCCGGCGGATGCATGGCGACCCACGGGACCAGCCGAAGCTGACGCATCGGCGCCGATCTGGAACTTGCTCGAGAGCAGGCGCTGCAAGCCATGGTCATTCATGACCAGCATTACGAGATCCACTCCTTCAACGCCGATCTGTAGCCCCCAGCTGCCTCCTCCCATAGAGACAAACGCAGGTGCGCTCCAGCCTTCGTTTGTGCGGCAGGTGGCGATACCGCGGCCGTGCTGCCCGCCGACAACGAATGCGCCCTTGACCAGATGGGGAATCACAACGATGCACTTCGAGTCGTTCATCACTTCTTCGGGAATGCCTTTGTCCGGCGCGTTAATCATGGCCCGGAGGGTGCCTGAGGACAGTTGCAGACGTTCAATCGAATCCTCGGCTCCTGAGGCGGCCCAGAGGTTTCCCGTTGTCAGCGCGACGGCGCCGGCCAATAGTGTAGCCATAATTTTCATGAATTTTCCTTGCACAATACGGGAGAGCTAAGGCGGGACAGATGTCAGATGGGCTGACTTAGCTCAGAAACCATGAGGGAGACGACAACCAGACTCTTCTCCACAGTGATTATTCCAATGTTCAGGGGCAAATACTGAGCCATATCGCTCACATCGTCGATATATGAACGCTCTTCGAAACAAGCGGACGGCAAAGATTTGGCATTGGGTGGAAGATGACGCTTATTCCTCCTCGGAGTCTGACGCGTCCATTTCGGTAACCTGGGTCAGCATAGAGTGAAGAAATGACGCTGAATAGAGTGCACACTTGCCATCATTGAACTCAATGATGACGTCTCCGCCGACTCTTTCAGCGTAGACAACAACGTAATCCAAAGAAGCTTCCATCCAATAAATGTCGCGCGGGACACCAATTTTGTCTGTCCTACAGCCATCATTTATCGGGACCTACGTCGGGGATGGAACGAGAAATCAGGAAATTTGCAGGTACCACGCGGTCTTGCCAGGTGTCTCATTCGCCCACTGGAATGGATTCGCCGATAGCCCGTGCGGAGAGGCAAGCGCCTACCGTGCATACCCGATGTCGAGCAAGCAATGCCATATAGGCACGCTCTCCATACTTCCCAGCAGAAAAGGCCCCTAGCAGAAGCGAGAGGCCTTTCCGGTTTTGGATTGCAAAGATCGGCAGGTTTGCCGCATGAGCGGCCCTAGTACATCCCATCACCGTTTCCATAGCCGCCGGCTGGCGCCGCTACCTTGTGCTCAGGGAACTCGACCACCATGGCTTCAGTGGTGAGCAGGAGACCAGCGATCGAGGCTGCGTTCTCGAGTGCCGTGCGGGTCACCTTGGTTGGGTCGATAACGCCGGCCTTCACCAGATCCTCGAAGACGCCTGTTTCGGCGTTGTAGCCGAAGTTAGGCTCCTTGGACGCGAGTACCTTTCCAACCACGACAGCGCCCTCTTCGCCAGCATTGGCAACAATCTGACGCAAAGGCTCTTCGAGCGAGCGGCGAACGATTTGCGCGCCGGTTTTTTCGTCGCCGGTGAGCGTTTTGATGAGGGCGTCAACCGCTGGAATGGCGCGAACCAGGGCCACGCCACCACCAGGAACGATGCCTTCCTCGACTGCCGCGCGGGTCGCATGCAGCGCGTCCTCAACCCGAGCCTTTTTCTCCTTCAGTTCGGTCTCGGTTGCGGCGCCCACCTGAATGATGGCAACACCGCCCACCAACTTAGCAAGCCGCTCCTGCAGCTTTTCCTTGTCGTAGTCCGACGTCGTCTTCTCAATCTGTGAACGGATCTCGTTTACGCGGCCTTTGATCTTGGCAGCGTCGCCGGCGCCATCGATGATGGTGGTGTTGTCCTTGTCAATTGTGATTCGCTTGGCGCGGCCCAGATTCTCGAGCTTCACGCCCTCCAGCTTGATGCCCAGGTCTTCAGTGATAGCCTCGCCGCCGGTCAGGATAGCGATATCACCGAGGATCGCCTTGCGGCGGTCGCCAAAGCCGGGCGCCTTGACGGCAGCCACGTTCAATGTGCCGCGCAGCTTGTTCACTACCAGGGTAGCCAGGGCTTCGCCCTCGACGTCCTCGGCGATGATCAACAGCGGCTTTCCGCCGCGGGCAACCTGCTCCAGCAAGGGCAGAAGATCCTTCATATTGCTTATCTTCTTTTCGAAGATAAGGATGGACGGCTCGTCGAGCACTACTTCCATGCGACCGGGGTCGGTGACGAAGTAGGGGCTCAGGTAGCCACGATCAAACTGCATGCCCTCCACAGTCTCGAGAAAAGTATGCCCGGTCTTCGAATCCTCCACGGTGATGACGCCATCCTTGCCAACGGTTTTCATCGCTCCGGCAATGATGTTGCCAATCTCCTGGTCGCCATTGGCCGAGATAGCACCCACTTTGGCCACCGCGCCCTCGTCCACGGGCCGGGACAGTTCGCCGAGCGCGCCGCCCTGAGCCCACTTGCCGTCCTTATCGCGCGCGCCAATGACCACGGTCACGGCCTTTTCGATGCCGCGCCTCAGTGCCATCGGGCTGGCGCCCGCCGCCACTGTCCTCACGCCTTCGCGGAAGATAGCCTGGGCCAGGACTGTCGCGGTGGTGGTACCGTCTCCAGCCACATCGCTGGTCTTTGAGGCAACCTCGCGCACAAGTTGCGCGCCCACATTCTCCATCGGATCTTTCAGGTCTATTTCCTTGGCCACGGTCACGCCGTCCTTCGTGATCGTCGGCGAGCCGAACTTTTTCTCAATTACAACGTTTCGGCCCTTAGGCCCGAGCGTCGCCTTGACCGCATCGGCCAAAATGTTGACGCCGCGCAGGATCGCTTGACGGGAATCCTCACCGTGCAGAATTTGCTTTGCCATACTTGTAACTCCTAAGAACAGTTGTCAGTGATCAGTTGTCAGTTGTCAGCCTTCTGTTTCGCTATCAGCCGGACGCTAGGGCTGCCCGGGGCCTGCTGAAAACTGAGAAGTAGCGCGGGCGCTACTTCTTGACGATGCCAAGAACTTCTTCTTCACGCATGATCAGAAACTCTTCGCCGTCGATCTTGATTTCGGTGCCGGCATACTTGCCGAATAGCACGCTGTCGCCAGCCTTGACGTCCAGAGGGAAAACTTTCCCTTCGTCGTTGGACTTGCCCTTGCCGGCAGCGATGACTTTGCCTTCCTGGGGCTTTTCCTTGGCGCTGTCCGGAATGATGATCCCGCCACGAACAGTTTCGCCCTCTTCGACGCGGCGGACGAGGATGCGGTCGTGGAGAGGGGTAAACGTGGTTGTCACGGATGTCGCTGTCATTTTGTGATTCTCCTTCAGGCTCAGGCAGAGTGATGCCCTAAGCCGTGGGTTCTGGGGTGGTTTTGAGAGGGAGACTTCTGAGATTGCGGACTGGGGCTTCAAAAGATTGGAGCGGCGGATCCGGTCTAGCAGTTCCACCAGCAGAGCACTTAGCACTCTTGCCTTCTGACTGCTAACACTAGATAGGGGCGTCGACGTTGTCAAGAGGTTTCTTGATTATTTGAGTTAACCACGCTCATGATTCATGCGCCTTGTTAATTCAAGAAGGCTAGTCCTGGTTCCATGCGTTCGCATGCGTTGCAAGGTCTTGTAAGAGTATGCTCAACTTAGTCGGTTCTTTCTTCTCGCCTCCAGCATTCCGGGCTTCGCTCCAGACGAGTTCCTCTCCAAGTACGCAACCGAACGGCTGGAGCTACCATGAGCATTATCGAGAAAAGCGATGTAGAACGTCACCGTAGAGACATAAATCTATGCAGGCCATTAAGCCAGCCAGATGCAGCCGGCATCTCGGTGGCCGAACCGGACGAAATAAGGCCAAATCCGTCAGCATTTTCCAATGACTATTCCATGGAGCACGCGATCCCTGGCAAATCGGTGACGCCGATCGGTTTCATCGGCACTCAAGCCCACGGTGTATGGAAATCAACACAAGAGTGAAACGTCATTTCGTTTTGCTCTGCGAGCAGTCCATTCTGCCGGGCTGGTTTTTCTGCGAGGCGTCGGGTGAGCACCCTGGAATATGACTCCAGTCCTACGTCAAATTATCTTTTGCCCCGCCTCGTCGCGAATCAATCTCTCCCGGATCTGGGCAGCCAAGTCGTTGTGCAGAGTCTGCATGGCGTGCAGAACATCGAGAACGCGCCGGCCTTCGGTGCATGTCGTCGTTGAACCTACGGCTTCGCGATGAACCGCCCGATGACGGCACCGTCAAGCCAGATATCCAGCCGCTTTGGCCGCCAAGAAATCAGCCGAACTGTTCAAAATTGACCAGCATAGGAAATGATGCGGTGAAATCGTCATAATAGCGAATTGTGGCGCTACTCTTTTTCAGCTATTCCACTTAATACGCGGGCTCCCGCGAATAAGCAGTTGGCGAGATCATCGGACGGAATTATGCGAATGCCAGGGTTTTTCAGACGTGACAGGACCTTCAAGCAGCCCATCATCTGGTTCACGACCTTTTTCATGGTGTTGTT
This sequence comes from uncultured Acidobacteriota bacterium, assembly GCA_963798315.1. Lineage (GTDB taxonomy): Bacteria > Acidobacteriota > Terriglobia > Terriglobales > Acidobacteriaceae > Telmatobacter. The sequence goes on from CAWCTA010000014.1 coordinate 674,839, forward strand.
TCACGTCGGCGCATTGGCAGCCCTTTTCGTTTTCAGCTGGAAAGCCCTGGTGCTCGCCCTGCTGCTGTGGTGGGTTGCCGGAAGCCTCGGCATCGGGATGGGATACCATCGGCTGCTCACGCATCGTGGATACAAGACTCCCAAATGGATGGAATATGTCCTGGCAGTGTGCGGTACGCTGGCCCTGGAAGGCGGACCGCTCCTCTGGGTTGCGACCCACCGACTACATCACCAGAACACTGATAAAGAAGGTGACCCGCATTCTCCCCATGACGGAGGTTTTTGGGCTCACATGGGCTGGATTCTCACTGGCCAGACCATGCAGCGCAATTCGGCTGAGCTTTTGCCTTATGTTCCAGAACTTCGCAACGACCCGTTCCATCGATGGATCAGCCGCTGGCACTGGGTTCCGATCACCGCTCTGGCAGTACTGCTTTTTGCCGTTGGTGGATGGCGGTACCTTCTATGGGGCATCTTCCTCCGTACGGTAATCGGGCTCCACTCGACATGGCTGGTCAATTCTGCCACGCATATGTGGGGACGACAGCGCTTTCGAACCCGGGATGATTCTAGAAACAGCCTTTGGGTGGCTCTGCTAACGTTTGGTGAGGGCTGGCACAACAATCATCATGCCTATCCTCAATCAGCTCGCCATGGCATGGCCTGGTATGAAGTCGACCCGAACTGGTATGGAATTTGGGTCCTCCGATTGCTTCGCCTGGCTTGGGACGTGAAGACGCAGAAGCTCCAACGCGGTGAAACCAAAAGCCAAGGAAGCCAGCCTTTTCGCGACGCCTTGTCGCGTGAAACCGGAAGCAGACCAGCATCATAGCGAAAATGGCGCCAAGCACCGACGATTCGCTTGCCCGCTTGCGGTTATCTCTTCCTTGCTGATTGCGATTGTGCCCCCCTGCGGTGGGATGGTCGCGAGGATCGTGCCATTCATACTTGTTGAGCCGACGCCATGCGTGCCTTTCTGCTGGCAACTTCCGCAGGCCATCGAGCGCGATTGATGCTCCCAACGGGCGTGGCGTCTGGTGTCGAGTTCCCAGTCACATCGAAATACACTGACTCGGAGGAATCGGCCTGAAGGTGCGAATTCGGAAGCAGCGTGAGCCTTGCAACGATGTGAAAGGGCGCTTCCGATTCGTTCCACTCAACACTGGCGTTTTCGATCCAGAAAATCTTGTCATGGTGCTTGCCCCAATAAGTCATCGTGTCGGAATCCAAGAACTGGACTCCAAAATCGAAGCTGCTCATGATGTTGTCTTCCTCAACGTGCCGGACCAGTTCGTCCTGCAGACCGTTGGGGTTATGCTTTTGCAGAGGGCACGCAGGGTTGTTCGGGGACGGTGTGGCAGAAAACTTCACAACGTCGACCGGTCCGTGACGAAACGGAACATTGCTCCAATAGCGCAGTTGCTGATAGGCCTTGATCGTCTGGTGTGCCTGAACCTGTACTAACGCGAGAGTCCTCAGTACTCTCAACTTGTCCTTGAATGGCAGGGACCACAGGCCGGCGGCGGGGTTGGATGCCGTAAGTAACTTCATGATCGCTAAAAATGCTGGTGAGTCGTTTATAGGTAGAGTTGTCGCGTTTTGCAGCGAGAAATCCTGCCGGCCGGGATTCCCCCCGGGGTTGGCCGTGCCGTTACCATTGAGGTCGACCGAAAAGGACATCGATCGGACGTCTGCCTTGAAATCAGAATTCTTCTTTGGGTCCGCGTTTCCGAATCGCACGGTCGCTGGATATACGCCTGGCTTTGCGAAGACTCCCTTTGCCAGCCTCGCGGCGAGTTCAGAATTGCGCCCGACGGTAACGTCAAATATCTCGAATTGGGCCTGAACACAGACACCCTTGGCATGAGTTCCGCGAGCGAGAGGCCGTCTTTGTTTGGCGGCCGAAATCGACTGAAGCAATAGGCTTCTTTCAGTGATCTCCGCGATGTCTGCCTGTTCCCGGGCGAGGTTTCGCTCAGCCTCGCTGCCGGTTACTCCGAACCATCTAGTCACAAATAACATCTGAACCTTTCAAAGTCCGGAGATGAATTTGATTGCCGTAATGCTTGGCAAGAAGCAGTAGGCCGCCGCCTTCGTCATTATGAACGTTGAAAAACCCGTGATCTTGATCGGAGACGCCCCGTTTGCCTGCGGAATTACAAAAATGCTTTCCGCCGGATCCTGCGTGCCAATCATAGGATCCTTTGCTTTGGGAGGCAGCCTGACCGCGCCGGCGAATTCACTGTCGTTGACCCAGTGTCCCAAGACGAACTCGTACTGATTTTCGATACTTGAGTTGATGAAATATCCGAGCAGGCCGCGTTCGATGCCGTCGTAGGGTTTCGTCGGATCATAGACCGGCCCATATGGCATGCCGCGCCGAATCAACCGGTGGGTGTTATTGCTGCCTCCGGGGACGCCCTGTCCCGTAACTGGCTGGCCGCGTGGATTGATGCGTCGCATGTGGGCACCAACGGGGCAGCGCAGCCCCTTCGGATCGCCCGAGCCATCGGCGTTCACGTATTCGTAGTTGTTCATCTGCTCAAGCGGAATCCCTCCCGCAGGACTATCAGTATCCGGCGACAACATAAGAGGCACGCCATTGCGCCAGCGGCCGCAAATCTTGGCGGCGTGAAGTTCGGGATCTATCTTGTCCTTGTTCGATTGCAGGAAGTTCTCAAAGCCGACGACGTCTGTCTCGATCATTTTGAAGCAGGCAAAGCTCCCGTTCAGGCCGAGTTCCCGAGGCTCCGGCACGATGTAATTCTCAGCTTCGTCGCACAAAACGAAGAGCCATGGCTCACACGGCTGCTGGTGATCCGGCGTATATCGTTCTGGACCGCCGTGAATGGTCGTCATGCTTATGCCGTCGGTGTAACCGAAGTGCACCTTACTAGTCGGAACGGGTTGACCGTCCTGAATTTCGATCAGCGCCATGCCATCCTGGCGCCAAATCTCCCGATATGCGCCACCTTCGGCAAACAGAGCTGTCAAACGGCCGCTGTACACTGTCATCGCGTCTGGACTTATGGCGTGCAAAGTGACGAGGACGTGGTCCCGGCCTTTGCCAAAGCCGCCGATCCAATTCTCGGGCGCGCTTTGTCCCGTGTCGCCGACCAACGCTGCGCGTTCGGCAGCGCCGGCCGTAAAGGCGCTGAACGACTTGAAAGAAAGTGACGGGACGCGGTTCGTCACTTCGAGGGCGATGAGACCCGGCCAGGTGATTCCGACGTTCAGGCAGTAGTCCGGCTTGCGGCGTGGCGGCTCCGCTGGGTTGTCTCCGGGACCAGGCTCGAAACCCACATGCCAGTCGCGACTCGTGGTTATCTGCGGCGCGTCCGATTCATCGCCGTTGATAAATCGTCCCAGAAGCTTTCGTGCCTGAGCCGCCTCGCCAATTTCAAGCAGGAAATGCCGCACCATGGGCATGCGGTAGCCGCGCAGAATGAAACCCTGAATATCGTCAAGGTCCAATGCACCCGAACCCTTGTCGGCATGGCCTTTCTCATCTTTTTTCGCAAACAGCTTGTGGAGAAAGCCCTCTCCCGCTTTCGGCGGTGCTGGAGCGTCCAGTTTCTCGTGGCTCACGGTGTGTCTCCCCCATTCTTGTCTAATTCGCCGGGGTAGCCTGGCTATCGGCGATCAAAGCGTGAATGTCCTGCACGCTCAGCCCAGGATAGGCCTGATAGAAGCCGATTGGAGCGCGGTTCGCTCCCGCCGCGTAGTCAATGAATTCCTGGGTGTGTTTTCTGCAGGGCGAGGGGGGTGGGCCGGTGATGAATTTGAAGACCAAGTCGAAGGTCCCGCCAATGTTCTTAGTGAAATCTGCGATGTACTTATCGAACGACCCGTCATACACGGTAAAGAACCCGACTTGGTTGTCTTCAAGCGGAACGAACTGCGCGAAGTGCGGCGTTCCGACCTTCTCCAGGTCTTTCTGTGTCCCGCGTGTCCTCGCGCGCAACAGCAGTTTCATCTCCATGAATGCAAGACGCGACTTGGCGTTCAGGATGACCAGAAAGGGATTGAGGACTCCGGCGGCAGCAACGTCCGCGGCCGCGGCCAGGGCCTTGATATCCTTGACGGTCACGTCGGGATACGCAGAGAAAACGTTGACAGGGTCCAGAAGTTGATTCGCGGTCCAATCCACTAATGCGCTGACATGCTCGGCAACCGGAGAGGGCGGCGGATTGACCACGTGCGGGAAGATGGCATCGAACACCGGCCCTGCGTGTTGAGCAAGGTCGGTCATGAGTTGGCTGAATTCTCCATCAAAGTCGCCAAGAAACAGAAAGGTCTTGTCGCTCAGCACCGTGAAGCGCGAATAGTGGATCGTTCCGATCGCATCCTCCGCCTGGAACAGCGCGGGCATCAACGGTGAAAGCTCCTCCGGCAGCGCCTTTGCGTCGGCTGCCGACCTCAACGGAAAGCTGATGGTAAAGTGACTCTGGCTCATGGAGTAGTCTCCCTCTGCTAAGTGAGCTCGCTGGTTTGACTAGCTAATTGGTTTGAATCGCTGTCTCGACTCGCCTCGTGACAGCCTCGAAGGCATCTTAGTCATGCGCACTGGCGAGCAATTGCGCCGCCCTCCGTTTGTCCTCGGCGTTTAACTGGTCCGGTCCCAGCTGATAGTTCAGCTTGTCGATCGCCCCAGTGAACTCGAACGGGACGTCATAGGAGAAATCCACAGCCGTGCGGGTATCGCTTCCGATGTCGAATGTCTCGTCTATGGACATAAGAATCGGAATCGTGTGCGGAATCGTCTTGCGGTCTGCCTCTTTGCCATCCACCGTCAGCACGCCGGTGCCGCCTTTACCGGGTCCCGGCCCGTCGTATTTGAAGTCAAAGACGATGGTGTGCTTGCCAGCGCTCAGCGACGGTCCTGACCACCTGAAGCGCTCGAGGTCTAACAGGTTGTAAACGAACACCGGCCTGCCTCTGCCTATTTGCGCAACATCGGTAAAAAGACCCGCAACCAACCAGAGCGGAGCGATCAGCAACATGGCATGGCCAGGCCAGGTCTTCCAACCTGACCAGTGTCGGCTGCGAGCCAGCCATGTCAGCAGAAACCCAAGGATAAACAGCCCCCAGACAACGACTTTAAGCAGCGTGCTTCTGAGCCACCAATTGCTGCTTCTGCTGAGAAAGAGGCCGTAGCCGCCGAATCGGCCACCCAAAGTAGCGATCATTCCCTCGGCGCCGCCGTTGGGTATCGTCACCTCGGCGGTAATGGTGTAGTCCTTATCCAGAATGCTGGGAGCATTGCCGACGGGAATGCCGGCGTTCTTACCCGTGTACGTAAAAGTAGCTTTCCCGGCCACCGCGCTCGGTCGCGGCGTAAGCAAGCGTGGGAGGATAGAGTTATCCACGGGGAAGACCTGGTATTTAGCCGCCTCGGTCAGGAACAGCGCCTGCAGTTCCTGTAACTTGGCAGGATTGCTGGCCGCGAGATCGTCGTTCTCCGAGTAGTCGTCGGCAATGTTATATAGTTCCCACTTGTAATTTTCCACATTGGGTAATTTGGTCGTTCCCAGGAGCCAGGGTGGGGCAGGGGGCGTGGTGGCAGCGATCCAGCCATCGTGGTAAATCGCTCGGTTGCCGAACATCTCGAAATACTGCGTGCCGCGCTTCGATGGGGCATTTGCGTTTGCAGGATCGAAGGTGTAGGCCATGCTCACGCCTTCGATCGGCTTCTGCTTGATCCCGTTGACCATGTCGGGCGCCGGGATGCCGGCGGCTTCGAGGATCGTCGGAACGATGTCAATCATGTGGTGGAACTGGGTCCGGATCCCGCCCACGTCCTTGATGTGGCCGGGCCACGAAATGGCCATGCCCTGCCGGGTACCGCCGAAATGCGACGCCACCTGCTTGGTCCACTTGAAGGGAGTATCGAACGCCCACGACCACGCCACCGACATATGCGGATAGGTTTTGTCAGAGCCCCAGTCTTTGTAATGCAATAATTGCAGGGCCTCAGGGGCATCCAGAATGCCGTTGTACGCCGTCATTTGGTTGAAAGTTCCGACCAGAGTGCCTTCGGCGCTGGTTCCATTGTCGCCGACGATGTAGATGATGAGTGTATTGTCCAGCTTGCCCTCGTCTTGGACCTCCTGGATCACGCGGCCAATTTCGAAGTCGGTGTAGGCTGCATAGCCGGCATAGACCTCCGCCTCGCGCGCATAGAGCTTCTTTTGGACTTCTGAAAGCGAATCCCAATGCGGGAGAGTATCCGGCCACGGTGTGAGTTGTGTATTCGGGGGGATCACGCCGAGCCGCTTCTGATTGGCAAAGATCTGCTCGCGTAGCTTTTCCCAGCCCATATCGAACTTGCCCTTGAACTTATCGATCCACTCCTGTTTTGGCTGGTGCGGCGAGTGAGTGCCTCCGGGGACGTAATATACAAAGAACGGTTTGTCGGGTGCGACCGCATTCAGGTCGTGGATATGCTTGATGGCATCGTCCGCCAGGTCTGTGGTGAGGTTGTAATCGGGCTTGCCCGTATACGGGAAGATCTGGGTATGATCGCGGTATAGGTAGGGAGTCCACTGGTCGGTCTCCCCGCCCATGAAGCCGTAGAAGTAATCGAAGCCCATCCCTGAGGGCCATTGGTCGAAAGGCCCGGCGTCGCTGTACTGATAAGTAGGCGTATTGTGGTTCTTGCCAAACCACGACGTAGCGTAGCCATTCTCCTTCAGAATCTCGCCGATCGTAGCGCTGTCCTTCCCAATGATGGAGTCGTATCCCGGGAAGCCGGTAGACATCTCGCCGATGACGCCGAATCCGACCGAGTGGTGGTTGCGGCCAGTGATCAGCGCCGCCCGGGTCGGCGAGCAAAGAGCCGTGGAATGGAATTGGGTGTAGCGCAATCCGGCTTCGGCTATACGGTCGAGTGCGGGAGTCGGGATGACACCGCCAAACGTGCCGGATACACCATAGCCCTGGTCATCGGTCATGATCAGAAGTACGTTGGGCGCGCCCTTGGGCGGTACGACGCGCGGCGGCCACCAGGGCTTGGAATCGGCGGCGCTTGGTTTGATCACTCCGCCAAATTGTGGTGGCGGGGGCGGAAGTTGCTTCCCGTCGATCGTGGTCGTGGCGCTGGGCGAACCCATCTGGCCCGTGACCTGCTGGGCCCTGGTCGACGCCAAAGAAAAAGCAAATAGAAGCACCACCATTAGACTTGGAATGGGAGCTGTTCCATGGGCTGGTTTCCGAATACCGCTTGCAGAATTCATACGTTCGGCCTCCGCGCGTGTGCTCTATCTCCCCATGCTGCTCACTAAACTGGGCTTGGCTCAGATAGGTTCTCCATCTTCACGGGTCGGCGGCGGGCCGATGGAGCACGAACGAGTCGATCACTTCGGGGAAGAAGAACTACGCTTCGTGATGTGAAGCCTAGGCGTGATTCGAATCTTCGAGAACTACCAGAACTTGCAGTGGGCACAAGTAAAGTTCATAGATTCGGCAGACAATGGACGCGACCCGCTCGATCTCGGAACCGCTCGCAGCTCAACATTGTGCGAACAAAATTTGGGGAGCAAAGGACAAGATCCCTAACCCATTGGTCAACAGGCGATATCGAACCAAGACAAGGGATTTCTTCCAATCCTTGGGTCGCATTAATTACGCGCTTGCTTCTCGTAGACGTCCCCTGCGATTCCATCCAGGCTCTTGAGCGCGGATTCGAAATCGAATTCGCCGATGGTTGTGCTAAGGGCATCGAGGCGTGACTTGGCGATCGTGCCGGCCAGCATCCTTTCGACGCCCAAAAACGCCTCGCCGGCATCGGCATCACTGGACTCGAGGAGAAATCGTAGACGCCCGATCGCCACCGATGCCGCTTCGCTGTTGAATTGTTCATGGCTCTCTTCGATTGACAGCGGATCCGGCATACTGCCTTGCAGAGCCTGGCGAACGGCTTGAACCTGGTGGCGAAGGACTTCAGCAAATTCTTCGAACAGCTTAGGCTCCACTGCGTCTCCATGGCGAATTGCTTTTTCGAGCTTCCCCGCCACTATTGCGACCTGGGCAAGTCCCAGATTTCCAGCGACGCCTTTGACCGTATGTGCGATGCGCTCGGCGAGTTTCCGCTCTCCACTTTCGATTGCGGCCAAGACATGCGCGGGAGCATCGGCCTGTTTTGACGCAAACTGCAGGAGTAGGTCCCGGTAGAGTCGCTTGTTCCCGACCACCCGCTTCAGTCCATCTTCCAGGTCAACACCTTCAATCTGAGGCAGCGTGATCTCTTCGACTCTCTTTGCTGGTATAGCTTCTTCTCCGGTTGCAGGCCGCTGACGTGGTTTGGCCCAGCGCAGCAGCGTTGCAAGCAGGGCATCGGGATCGATGGGCTTCGTAACATGATCGTTCATTCCCACATCGAGGCAACGTTGTCGATCCTCGACCAACGCGTGCGCTGTCATCGCAATGATCGGCAGGTCCTTGAGGCGTCGCTGCTCCCGAATGAGCTTCGTGGCGGTGAAGCCGTCCATTCCAGGCATTTGCAGATCCATGAACACAACGTCGAACGGCGGAGGCTCATCGCCATCCGTCAGGATATTGACTGCTTCTCCGCCATGATTGGCGATCCTTACGTGGGCGCCTGCGCTCTCAAGAAGCTCGGTTGCAACCTGCTGGTTTACCTCGTTGTCTTCGACAAGAAGAATTCGAATGCCGTTTGCAGCTTGGGAAGGAGCCATGTCGCCTGCAGACCGCTCGCGGTCTCCTTTGCTGTCCTTGCTTCCAAACAGGTCTATCAACATGTCGTAGAGTAACGATGGGCTAACCGGTTTCAGCAGGAAGCCTTCGATACCCAAAGCCTCGGCCTGCGCGCGAATGTCCTCTTTTCCAAATCCTGTAACCATGACTACCTTAGGAATATGCTTCAAGAAGGCGCCGTGCTTGATGTTCCGGCTGGCTTCGAGGCCGTCCATGCCGGGCATTTGCCAATCGATCAGAAGCACATGATAGGGGTCGAGCGTGTCGGCCGCGAGGAGTTCGCGGATGGCTTGTTCGCCTGAGGAAGCTGAATCCACCCTGAGCGCGAACGACGTCAGGGCTTCGGTGAGAATCTCACAGGCCAAGGGGTTGTCATCGACTACCAGCGCCCGGATGCCTGAGAGGTCCGGGACAAAGCGCATTTCCTCGGGCTTAGCCGCCCCGATCCCAAGCCACACGGTGAAAAAGAAGGTGCTACCCACGCCGGAGGTGCTCTCAACCCAGATCTCGCCTCCCATAATTTCGACGAGCCGTTTCGAAATTGAGAGGCCAAGCCCGGTTCCGCCATATTTCCGGCTGGTGGAGGTGTCGGCCTGGCTGAATGCTTGAAATAAGCGCGCCGCCTGCTGCGGTGTCATCCCGATACCACTGTCACGGACGGAGACCTTTACCTTGACTCTCTCCTCGGTTCTCTCTGCAAGCGTGACGTTCACTACGACCTCGCCACGCTCGGTAAATTTGATCGCGTTGTTGACGAGGTTGATCAGGATTTGACCAAGACGCAAGGGGTCGCCGACCAGATTTGGCAGTGAGTTGTTGGGCGAGGCGATCAAGAATTCCAGATTCTTGTCATGGGCCTTCTGGCCGACCACGGAGGAGAGATCTTCCAGCACCTTATCGAGGCGGAACTCGGTGTCCTCGACTTCCAGCTTGCCAGCCTCGATCTTGGAGAAGTCGAGGATGTCGTTGATGATGCCCAGGAGGGCCTGGGCAGCCACCTTCGTCTTTGTCAGGTAGTCACGCTGCCTCGCGGTCAACTCTGTCTTTAAGGCCAGATGGGTCATTCCCAGAATGGCGTTCATGGGAGTGCGGATCTCGTGGCTCATGTTGGCCAGGAATTCGGACTTGGCCAGGGTGGCGGCCATGGCCTGTTCTTTGGCGGCAATGAGGTCGGCTTCAGCCTGTTTGCGGTCGGTGACGTCTCGGGTCATGTTGAGCAAGTACTGCGGATTCCCCGCGGGGTCCCTGATGACCGAAAAACTGAGATCGGCGATGACATTACGGCCATCGCGTAGAACGAACCGCTGCTCCCACTCATCATGGTCTTGCCTGCCCTCGAGGAGCTCGGCATAACGTTTCGCACCCGACGCGCGATCGTCCGGATGCACGATCTGGTCCCATTTCTCCACGGAGTTCAGGTCTTCGTAAGTGCAGCCGAACATTTCGTGCAAGGCGCGATTGGTGAAATATTGGGATTTGGCAACGTTGTATAGGGCGATACCGACTGGGGCATCTTCGAAGATTGAACGGAAGAGCTTCTCGCTCTGTTGGAGAGCCTCCTGTGCCCGCCTGCGTCCGGTGATGTCCTCCGTCAGCGCGACCAGATATTGTGGCTTCCCGGAGGCGTCCCGAAGCAACTGAAACCTGCCATTCGCAACCACGACGCGGCCGTCACTGCGGACGAAACGGTGCTCAAACTCATCAGCCTCCCGCTTGCCCTCAATGATGGCAGCATAACGTTCCGCCCCGGCTTCCCGCTCATCCGGATGAACGATCTCGTCCCACTGCTCAAGCCCCTTCAGCTGCTCCGCGGAATAGCCCAACATTTCTTGCAAGGCGCGATTGGTGAGATGCGCTTGAGTCTCTATCCCAAAGATGCTGATCCCGATCTGGGCATTCTCAAAGATCGAGCGGAAGAGCTGTTCGCTCTGTTGCAAACCCTCCTGGGCACGCTTCATTTCGGTGATGTCTGCCGTTAAGCCAACAATGTACTGCGGTTTGCCGTCAGCATCCCTGATCAACTGAAATTTTTCGTTAGCGACAAGAATACTGCCGTCGCGCCGGATGAGGCGCTGCTCATATTCGTCTGTATCCCGTCTTCCCTGGATGAGTTGGGCATATCGTTCCGCGCCGGAAGCGCGTTCTTCGGGAGCTACAATCTCATCCCATTGCTCGAGGCGGCTTAGCTCTACTCCGCTGTAGCCCAACATCTCGTGGAGTGCCCGGTTCGAGAAGTGTTCCTGCGTGTCAATCCTGAAATAAGCGATCCCGATCTGGGCATTCTCAAAGATCGAGCGGAAGAGTTGCTCGCTCGGCTGCGCATTGTTCGGGGCATTGGGGTTCACGGCATCACCCGGAGTGATGCTAGACCTGGCCGCAGAACCGTCGCCACTGGTAATAATGGCAGGTTTTGAACGAATCGAGTTATGCCGGGCGGCTAATACCGTTCATTCGCTCGTTCGTCTTCAAGTAAAGACAAAAAGTCCACGCGAATCGAATGGACCTCACCAGCAACCGCCTCCTGAAGTCTTAACGAAAAACACGCTTTCCTCTCGCCATTCTGCCCTGCCCGAAGATTCCGTTCGGAGATCGAAGCCTGGCAGGCAATATCGATCGTAAGGGATGATGACGCTTGGGCGTTGACATCCGAGCGGATGGCGCCAATGTCAACGACAATTGCCGGAACCGCAGCATCAAACCGAAGCTTCAAAAAGTCGGCTCCGGGAGCCGGCCAATTACCTTGCCATGGGTCGGACGTACTCTGCATTGAGGGGACAACTGGCGCCGACGGAAGCCTGGAGGCGACGGGTGTGCGAACACGCTGGATGTCAGCCAGAACGTCCATAGCCAATCCCCGGCGGCCAGCAGATTATCGGAGGTCAATCTGCTGGAAAAGAAGCTGCTTATCACGTGATCGGAGCACAGCCGGAGCACGTCGCAGGATCGGATTTCCCAAGTTGTTGATTTTATGGAGCGGGAGACCGGGATCGAACCGGCGACATTCAGCTTGGGAAGCTGACGTTCTGCCACTGAACTACTCCCGCCATTTATAATCATCAACTTACAGCGAATAACTTGGCTTACTATCCAGTTTACTATCCATATTGGGAGAATCGATGCATCCGAATCTCCCGCTTGGCAGTCTTCGCCGTGAACCACGTTGGATAGTAAGCATGGATAGTAAACGCGGATCCAAAGCCAACCTCAAGAAGTATACCAAGGTCGATGGCAAATGGCGGTTCGTCCCCGTGCTGAAGCAGAATGGGATCCCCTATCCCGGCACCGTGATGATCGATGGGAAGGTCTTTCCCACCCCGCCTCATCCCAAGCGGCCGGAGTACGGCGGACAAAGGCCAGATGCCCACCATTTAGAACTGTGCAAACAGATTGCATGGCGAGCGAAGCTGAACTGCCGGCATTGCACGACGACTAGGGGAGATGCTCGCAGGGCCCATACTGCGACCGTTGGACTCTGCACAAGTGGCGACACACTTTCCCCACTTTCAGGTCTCCACATCGCGGACAATCAGAAAAAACAAATCCAGAGAGAATGGCATCCAACATCTCCAGAGTGTACAGAAAATGACGAATTTGGAACTGACTCAAGTTCTGTTCCTCCTCTTGCTCTTGGTTGGCCTTGCTCAGTCATTGGGTTGGCTCTTCGTAAAGATGCGGCAGCCGAAGGTCGTCGGCGAAATACTCGCCGGAGTCGTTCTCGGCAACGCACTCATCGGACACTTGCCATTTGCAGCCCGCTTCATTGAGAGCGCCAAACACCAGGGCAATGTTCTGGATTTTGTTTACTGGCTGGGCCTGCTACTGCTCATGTTCCTTGCCGGTGCGGAAACTCAGCAACTTTTCACTCGAGATGAACGGCGCGAAGTTGGCTCGCTCACCATTGTCGGCACAGGGACTACCGTTCGCCCTCGGATTGGTCTTCGCTCCCTGGCTTATCCGGCCGTCCTTGGCAGGTCCAAACGGCAACCGCATCTCGCTGACAATTGTCCTTGCCGTTAGCGTGGCGGTAACCTCGCTCCCAGTTGTCTCCAAAATCTTCTCCGATCTCAAAATCCTTCACACTCGTTTCGCGCGGCTGGTTCTCGGCGTCGCTGTCCTGGAAGACATCATTCTTGGCTTGCCCTGGCGGTCGCCACGGCCACGGCGGGAAAAGCAGTCCTCGATCCACGCGCGATGTCGTATCACCTGCTGGCGACCGTAGCCTATTTCGCCCTGGGCTTGACCATCGTTCCGCGCTTGATTAAGCGCATCAACAAAGCGCGCTTCAATGTTCTGGCAAGGTCTTCTCCTGCCGGCTATGCGATAGCTGTGCTGCTCACCTACTGCGCCGTCGCAGGAGCGCTCAATATCAGCCTTGTGTTCGCAGCCTTTCTGGCGGGATTTGCCGTTGTGCACAAGAAGCGCCGGCTCTTCTCTGAGGCAGTCGACGCCATCGGCAAGGTCTCATTCGCCTTCTTCATTCCTGTTTACTTCGCTGTCGTCGGCTTGAAGCTGGATCTAATGTCGCTTTGGATGATGCTCGCCTTTATTGCCGGGACTTGCATTGTCAAAATTCTTTCCGTTTCGCTTGCCGCCCGCTTTGCGGGATTTCGCGGATTGGACCTTGTCAATCTCGCCGTTACTACAAACGCGCGTGGAGGCCCGGGCATCGTTCTGGCGAGTGTCGCCTTCGACGCCGGTATCATCAGTTCGAAGTTCTACACTACCCTGGTGGTGGCAGCCGTCCTCACTTCGCAGATCGCCGGGGCGTGGCTGGACTATGTGCTGCGCAAGGGATGGCCGCTTCTAATGCCGACTGCTTCTGGCGAATCAGGGGAGGCGTCGCCCGAGAGCCCGTACATGGCTTGAGAGCGGCCAATGCAATCTGGTGCATTTCATCTGGGCGAGCGGCAAATCGCCTGGACATATTTCCAGGGCGGCCGGCGGATCAGAGCCGAAGCCGAGTTTTCCTTTGATTGTGGGCCTGGGACCGTGAAATCGCGGTGTAGCTCACTCACCGAAGGATGCGTGAGCGTGCAGAATTGAGGATTGGTCACCGGGTCGCCAAAGTGGGGATGCTTCACGCTGATTCCAGAGTCGATCACAGCCCAGCAGATTCCTTCACCGGTGGCCGCATACGACCGAACGGCAGCATCAGCCTTGACAGTCGCACCGGACCGGTCGATGAGTGGCCTTACCGGGAAGTCGGGCCAGATTTTGTAGATAGCGCGATGGGATCTATCGGAGCTCTCCCGATCCACCTGGACAAGAGCGCGCCATTTGATGAACGCTCATCCAGCAGCGCATATACGTTTTGGTCAGCGGAACCGGAGGGTTGATCGCTAACTGCTCAGGCGGAACAACCTTTCTGAAAAGCTCGACAAATCTGTCCCCGGCTGCCGTGATACCCGCGCCGTGTTCCACGTTAAGCTCCACCATGTACCATCCCGGTGTGTCTTCGTCCGCGGGCAATCCCCACCGTACACGGCTATCTTTGTCATTCAGAGCCGGTGGCGCTACGGACTGTGCCAGCGCAGGCCCGCTTCCGGCGCGGCGGGACGGCCGCTTCTTCGGACTTGCGGCAGGACCTGCGGCAGAAGACTGAGCATTCCCGGGCGGTGGCGGTTGATCTTCTGGGCCTCCGGGAGACTTCTTCTCTTCATCCGGGATTGTTCACTCCAGAAATTGCGTCCCTTTTCGCGGGTTACCAGATTATATTGGACGATTTCTCTTGACCAGATATGAAACGAATTACCTTGACTGGACACAAATATGAGGGATATAGTCCGGAAGCAAACACTAAGCTTTCCGTGATTTAAAGGAACAGTAGCTCCCCCCACCCGTCAGAGGTGTACTTGTGTTCCGTTTATCCAATTCAGTGTCTTCGATTAAGGATCACTATGAAGTGATCGTCGTAGGTTCCGGCTACGGCGGCGCCATTGCCGCGTCGCGTATGGCCCGGGCAGGCCGTAACGTGTGCGTGCTGGAGCGCGGCAAAGAATTCCAACCAGGCGAATACCCCGACACCGAACCGACTGCTCTCGGCGAAACGCAAATCCATCTGCCTGATGGAAAACACATAGGGGATCGCACGGGTCTTTATGACATGCATCAAAATCAGGATATCAACGTCCTGGTCGGGTGCGGGCTGGGTGGCACGTCGCAGCTCAACGCGAATGTGTCTCTGCAGGCCGAACCGAGGGTTTTTGAAGATTCGCGCTGGCCAGCCGAAGTGGTGAGTGACTTGCCCACTCTGGTTGAGAAAGGGTATCAACTCGCGCGGGAAATGCTGAAGCCGGTTGAATACCCGCAGAACCAGCCGCCACTGCCCAAGCTCCAGGCATTAGAAGCCTCGGCGAAGTATTTGTCTGGCAAGTTCTATCGCACACCAATCAACGTAACGTTTGAAGATGGCGTGAACCACGTCGGCGTAGAGCAGCACAAATGTACACTCTGCGGCGACTGCTGCTCCGGATGTAACTATGGCGCCAAGAACACGTTGATCATGAATTATCTTCCCGACGCTGTCAATCACCGGGCAGAGATATACACCAGGACGGCGGTCCGGTTTGTTGAGAACAAGGACGGCAAATGGCTGGTACATTACCAGATTTTGGATTCCGGTCGGGAGTGCTTCGATGCGCCGACTTTGACGGTGAGCGCGGATATCGTTTTTATCTCCGCCGGAACGCTTGGCTCCACTGAGATTCTTCTTCGCTCGAGAGAGCACGGCCTCAAAGTCAGTGACAAACTCGGCCAGCATATGACGGGCAACGGAGATGTGCTCGCCTTTGGATACAACGGTGACAAAGCGATCAACGGCATCGGAAGCGGACATCGCGATCCGAGTTCGATGGATCCGGTAGGCCCCTGCATCACGGGAATCATCGATTTGCGCAACCAGCCGGTTCTGACCGACGGCATGGTCATCGAAGAAGGATCGATCCCCGGCGCGCTAGGGCCAGTGCTGGCAGCGGGTCTCGCAGGGTCCTCGCTGATCGGCGGGCGCGAAGAAGCGCCCGGCATAGCAACCAGAATCGAGGAGCTCGAGCGCGAACAGGAGAGCCTGATTCGCGGGCCATACCACGGCGCGATTCATAATATGCAGACCTATCTCATCATGACGCACGATGATGGGAATGGCAGGATGTATCTTTCCAATGATGAGCTCCGCGTGGATTGGCCGGGCGTTGGACAGCAACCCATCTTCCAAAAAGCCAATGAAGCTCTTTTCCAGGCTGGAAAGGCGCTGGGCGGGCGCTACGTCGAAAACCCGCTGTGGACGAAGCAGTTTCATCAGCAGTTGATTACGGTTCATCCGCTGGGCGGATGCGTGATGGGGAACGATGCCACAACGGGCGTTGTGAACCACAAGGGACAGGTTTTTTCTGACATCACCGGAACTGCGGTTTACCAGAACCTCTATGTGAGCGATGGCGCCGTGATTCCCCTGCCGTTGGGAGTCAATCCGCTGTTGACCATCTCCGCGCTGGCAGAAAGGGCAACCGCGCTGGCTGCCGCCGAACGCGGCTGGACGATCGACTACACGCTTCCGTCAGCCCCGAAGGGCGTGCCGCCTCCCCTCAAGGTCGGCATGCAATTCACCGAGACCATGTCAGGGTACTTTTCTCTGAAGGAACTCGTGGATTTCGGGAACGGAGCAGCGCAGGGTCAGCAAGACGGATCCGCCCTGAAGTTCACCGTAACGGTTTCGTCAGACGACCTGAATGACATGCTGACGAATCCGGCCCATGCCGGAACGATCGTGGGGACGCTGGATGCTCCGGCGCTTTCGCCCGACTCGCTTACGGCCAACGAAGGCAAGTTCCATCTCTTTATCGACGATCCCGACAAGGTCGGACAGCGGCTGATGACCTACGCAATGAAGCTGACCGCCAGCGATGGACGGCAGTTCTATTTCGAAGGCTTCAAACAGACCCACAGCGATACGGGGCTGAACGTGTGGGGTGATACATCGACGCTCTACATCACTCTTTACCAGGGGCCGGACGCCAATGGAGCTGTGATCGGCAGAGGCATCCTGCACATCCTGCCTTCCGATTTCGCGCGGCAACTCACAACCATGAAGATCACCAATGCCACCGCATCGGAGCGCCTGGAGGGCATGGTAAAGTTCGGCGCATTTTTCGGCAAGACGATCTTCGATACGTATGGCGGAGTCCTGGCAGGTGCTACGGTCTTCAATCCGGATGCGCCACCGCGCAAGAAGCGCCCCTTGCGCGCGCCCGCTCCGGAACTGCACCCATTCAATTCCCTGGATGGCGTTCCCCTGCTCCTGACGCGCTACAAAGGCGGATCCAAGGGCCCGGTGATTCTGGCGCACGGACTGGGCGTTTCGAGCACTATTTTCACCATCGACACCATCGAAACCAATCTCACCGAATTTCTGGTCGCGCACGGATTCGATGTATGGTTGCTCGATCTCCGCTTTAGCATCGACCTGCCGGCGTCGTTGATGGAGTCCACCGCCGACGACTCGGCAAACTATGACTACCCGGCAGCTGTCGCCAAGGTAAAACAGGAAACTGGCGCCGACACAGTGCAGATGCTCGTGCATTGCTACGGGTCCACTACATTCTTCATGTCGATGCTGGCGGGGTTGCAGGGTGTCCGTTCCATCGTATGCTCGCAGATTGCGAGCCATGTGATAGCGGTGCCCATGACGCAGGCCAAGGCCGGATTGCATGTTTCCAACATTCTTGAGAAGTTTGGCTTCCAGTCTCTTACTGCGTATACCGATACCCACGCGGACTGGAAAGACCGGCTTTTCAACGAGGCGTTGAGACTCTATCCGCTTGAGTTCAAGGAGCATTGCGATAGTCCGGTATGCCACCGGATCACTTTCCTGTATTCGCTGCTGTACGAGCATGCCTCGTTAAACGAGGCCACCCACGAAGCCCTGCACGAGATGTTTGGCGTGGCCAACATCCGGGCGCTCGAACATCTGTCGCTCATGGTGCGGACCAAGCATCTTGTGGACGCGACGGGGAACGAGGTCTACATGGGCCATCTTGATCGCCTCAAGCTGCCGATCTGTTTTATTCATGGAGCCGAGAACCAGTGCTATCTTCCGATTAGCACTCAACTCACCTATGAGGCGCTGCGTTCGGCAAACGGCACCCAGTTCTATAGCCGCCACGTCATTCCGGGTTATGGCCACATCGATTGCATCTACGGAAAGAATGCCGCCGAAGACGTGTACCCCTTCATGCTCGATCATCTACAGGCGACCTTATGAATGTGACAGCACAACCAAGCGGGACAGTTCCGACTGCTGACCAGATCAAGGCAGCGAAGCTGATGGCTTCGAAGGATATGGTGCCGGTGCAGGGAACTGTGGACGTCGACATTCCCATCGAGACGCTGTGGGCTTCGTTCATCCAGGCGAACCACTGGCCGCAATGGAACGACTGCTTCTTCTGGATGCGAAACAAAGACCTCGTCGTGGGCCAGCACCTGATCTGGACCTTTCAGCCGATCAAGCCATGGCTGCCGTACAAGATGTGGTCCATTGCCAACATCGTGGAGTATGTGCCCCTGCAGAAGGTGACCTGGGAAGTGACGGCGCTTCCGGGAATGTACGCGCGCCACACGTATCACGTTGAGGATCTGGGCAACGGAAGAACCCGCTTCGGTTCTTGGGAGCAGGGAACGGGTTGGGGCTTTCGGCTGTTGCTATGGTTCTGGCTGCGGCACTTCACTTTTGTGAAGGATGAGTCGCTCAAGGGCGCCCTGAAATTGCAGGAACAGTACAAGAAGACCGGGAAGCTGGACCCTGCTGATATGCGGACGCGGAGTTATACCCGTTTCCGGATCATTGTGTTTCTCCTGATTCTTCTGCTCGGCGGACTGGTCGCAGCCGGAGTCTTTTACGAAAAGTACGTGCGCATGCGCGCCACCGAACTCAGTCCTGGCGTGCACGCATTCTTCGGGGGCGGTGGTAATTCGCTGCTTGTGGAGAGCCAGGGAAGCGCGCTTCTGGTGGACACCAAGTTTCCACCGGGCTCGAACACGCTTCATAGCTGGATTGAAAAGCATAAGGTACCCGTCAACCTGGTCGTGAACACGCACTACCATTACGATCACACGCAGGGAAACTCGTTATACCCGGGTGCAACGAAGATTGCACAAAGCGCTGTTCCGGCACTCATGCGCCAGAACGATAACGATTGGTGGGGATCGCACGAGCAGGGCATCCCCACGGATCTCGTCTCTGATCGCCGGGTGCTCCACGTCGGCGAGATTGAGGTCCGCCTCGAGCATCCGCCGGCGGCTCATACATACGGGGATCTTTGGGTGTTCTTGCCAAAGCAGAACATTGTTGCCACGGGAGACATCCTTTTCAACGAGTACTATCCGTTCCTGGATCAGCCGGAGGGTGGGACCTCAATCGAGGGCATGATTGATGTGCTGCGGATTTTGGCGCACGACCATCCTGACGCGCTCTTTCTTCCCGGTCACGGGCCACTGGCGAGCTCTGCGGATTTGCTCAGGTATGCGGACTTTCTTGAGGGGATGCAAGCGGAGGCCCGTGCGGCACACGCGCAAGGCATGAGCGTCGACCAGGCTGCAGCACGCAATGCCCTGTCGAAGTGGCATCTGTCAGTGCTTCCTTCTTTCCACCACAGAAAGATGATTTGGTCCACTGCCGCGAACGATGCACGCTGGGCCTATGTCCTTACAGCGCGATCCACGCCCAATGCGGAGTGAACCTCTATGAGTGATATGCAAGTTGATATCCGGCGCAAGGGGCTGGATGCGGCGCTGAACTATCCTCTGTTCAGCGCAATCTTCAATCGCCGCTCGCGGCGCATAAGTGCCGGGCTGGAGTCTGTCCGGGCCGGCACCTTGACCTACACGTCGAGTGAGAAAACTCAGCCTCTGAGCCCGCTCGAGGAGGCGATGCTGATCGCCGCGACCGGTACGACGGGCGTCACCATGCCTGACGGGCCTTTCCAGACACCGACGGGCAACCCGCTGCTGGGCTCGCCGCTGATGAATCTGAACGGCCGGGCGGCAAGCAGTCCGGACAATGCACAAGGGACCCACTTCGTCCTTTTCAACGACAGCGGAACATATTTGCTGAAGCCGCCCGACAATGTTGATCCCTTCTTTCTCGAGGGCGACCTTACGCCCGATAAGCTCATCGCATACACAGAAAAATGCAAGGTGAAGCTTCTCGACAAGCGCCTCGACATGCCGCGCGAGTTTCCCTGCTATCTCGGACGGAACCGTTACGTTTCCAATGTTCCCGGCAGCACCATCCTGGTCCCCATCGTCGATCTCACCCGGCAGTACATCAACGGCATGATGTACCTGCTATCCCAAGAGGATGGGCAGCGCCCAAACTTCATCGACGATTGGAACTTCTATCGTTGTGCGGGAACTTCCAAGTGGGTGAAGAACGGATTTCTTAACAAGAAAATTCCGATCCCGCTGGGATTGATGAACACGTTTCGCATTCACATTGAAGCGGATCTGCTGGTTCAGAATCTGCTGCTCACCATTCAGGCTCTGGGTCTCGGCGGGTGGGTTCACGGAGCGTTTGCAGGTCCTTATCTGCTTGGCTCACCCGACAGCGTTCCTCTTTACGGCAAGGGGCTCGGGTTCCGCTTCGTTACTCCCAAAAAGACATTGGGGCGGCTTCTGAAGCGCGCCATTACGCCGCTTCCCGCGTGGCAGCCAAACCCGGTGGGGCTCGATGGACTCCTCGAAGCTCTTTGCCCGCCATACTACAACAACATGTCTGAAGCAGTAGATGCACTGCTCAATGTGAAGTACGGCAAGGACGGCCTTTATACCGACCCCAAATACTTCGACCAGGTCTTCAAGCCGAAGCTCGCTGAAGAATTCCTGGAGCAGGTGCCCCACTTCTCGGATGAGGTTGTCGCCTGCTGCAAAGATATCTGCAACTATATCTATGACACTTATGGACGGTTTCCGGGGCACGTAGACGCGATGTATGTGCCCGGCGTTCAGGTCCAGGCGCATCATCTCGATCTTGCCTACTACGACAAGCTGTACACACGCGGGTATTCGAGTACGCAGGCTGAACACCGCGCCAATTGGCACGGAGATGAAGCATGAGCACCGGACAGAAGATTGCCAGGGCCGCCATGTGGGCCGGAATGGGCCTGACCGCGGTTCTGGTTGTGAGCACGCTCTTGTTTGTGCACGCCGAGAGCACATGGGTGCATCCGAAGGCCATGGGGCCAGAAGAATCGTTTCGCTACTCCACCACCGGAACGGAAATCATGCCCCTTCCCGTGTTCCAGGTCCTGCCTACTCTTTTTCCGGATCAGTTTCAGCCGGGCGGCCCCGCCGCAGGAGACTGGATCGACCAGTTCGGATTCATCCGAGGCGAGCCGGGCGTCAATGAGGGGCTCCCTTCCGGCTTTTTTGTCTCGAACCATCGACCCAAATCGGGCGCGCCCTCGCCTGTGCAATTCGTCGGGATCAATTGCTCCCTATGCCATTCTTCCCTCATCAAGCGCAGCGACAGTGACCGCGGCGTCCTGGTGCGCGGCATGGGAAGCACGTCGCTGGATTTCATCGCATGGGTCGACGGATTCAAGACCGCCATACTCGATGAAAAGCGAATGACGCCGGAGAACATCTTCTCTACTTACGAGAAGGAATCGGGCCGCAACCTTTCGCTTTCAGAAAAGCTGATGATTCGGCTTTGGCTCACTCAGACGCGGAAGACCGTTAAGCAGTTGGAACCACAGGTGGACAATCCCTATGGGGGCGCGGACCTGCGCAATGCCGAGTTTATGCCGAACGGTCCCTCGCGCACCCAGCCTTTCCGCAACTTGGTGCGCAACATAATGGATCGCCCGGCACTGCTGGACCGTGGATACTGTAAACTGCCGGTTCTCTACGAACAGAAGGACCGGACGTGGGGGCAGTTTGACGGGAGCGTTCATGATCGGCTGACGCGCAGCGTGCTGGCTGCCATGGCGATCGGCGCCACGATGTACAACCTTTCGACGCCGGAAATCTCGAACAATGTCGAGCAGTCGATTGCCTATACGCTCGACCTGAAGCCGCCCAAGTTTACCGAGGCTTTTCCTGACCAGAGGCTTGACGCACAGAAGATCGGCCGGGGCGCCAAGGTCTACATGGCACATTGCGATCGCTGCCACGGGCATCCGGACCTGAGCGGGAACTGGGTTCGCGGTGCGGAGCAGGATGTCGTGATTCCATATGAGAAGCTGGGCGTCGATGGTGAGCGGGTTACGTTTCGTTACTACGACACCCTTGGCGATGCACTGGTCAATTCCTTTCCGGCGAAGCAACCGCTACGGCCGAAGCGCGAAGACATCCGCCCCGGGCCGTTGGGAAGCACGCGCGGCTACGTAGGCGTTCCTATTGTCGGCGCCTATGCTCGCGCACCGTTCCTGCACAACGGCGCCGTGCCAACGCTGGCCGAGTTGATCAATCTCAAGCCTCGTTCCGCAATTTTTTACCGGGGCGCCAACAACTATAACCCAGTTGACGCGGGTCTCGTCGTGCCCAGTACTCCGGATCCGAAACGATATTTCCGGTTCGATACGAGCGTATCGGGCAATTCAAATCGAGGACACGACTATCCGTGGGCCTACAAGGGGCCAGGATGGAATGAAGCGGATTTGCAGGATCTGCTTGAGTACTTGAAAACGATATGAACTCTCGAAACTTTACTCTCGGCCAGGTTACTGCCACTTTTGTTCCGTCAGGGCTGTTGCTGGTGGCGGCGCTTATGGCGGCTGAAACAGCCCTCGACGTTCCCTTCCAGAGAATGATCTATTCCGTCTGGGCGTCGATGGCGCTCCTCATACCGGCACTTTGTCTATTCTGGCTGCCGACCCGATCCCAGGCGCAGAAGAACTTTTGGCTGTTGTGCTGGACGTTTGCCTATCTGCTGTACCTTGTACACTTCTATTACGCGGTGATCGTTCATTATCACGCGAGCATTGGAGAGGTGTTTCGCGAACAGGGGACACGCATCGCGACGAGCAATTTCATCGACACGATCTGGTGGGGCCTGGACGTGGTTCTCGCATGGGCCATTACGGCCGATCACAAATGGATTCGCATCGAGCGCTTTGCACTAAATGTATTCCTGCCGCTGACGTTCTTTGTCGCATCGGTGGTCATCTTCAAGGGGTTCGTGAATGTGCTTGGATATGCGATGACAGCCGGGCTCATTATCAGCTGGGGCGTTCGCATCCGGGCGTGGTGGCTGAAACGACATCCAGCGGCGCTGGAGGTCCATGGTGTTTGAGGTGCAGCATGGATGACGCGACGTTGCGCCCGACCCCGATTCTGGACTATCCAAGTCCCGTGCTGCAGCAGGTTGTGAATCTGCTGAGCGAAGGCCAACCCTCTCCCCGAGCTTTCGTGCAAAAAGCCCATCAGCATCTTTCTAACGTAATGCGGCCCATTTACAGCGTAGCCGAACAGCAGCCCGCCTCGGTTACGGTGAAGCTCAATGGAGGTTCATGCAGCCAGCGCATGGCATGCCTTGAGGCGTTTGCGCGCGCTTACGGCGTACGCACGCGCGTGCGCGGCCTCTGGTTGCGCAAGGAATTCTGGAAAGAACGCCTGCCCTTATTGAAGCCCATCATGCCCAAGACTCTGATGCCATGGCCGCAGTTCTGGTTGGAGGAGAGGTGGGTGGATTTCGACGAGATCTTTCAGTCCATCTCCGATTTGTGCAAATTAGTCACTCACCGATTCACCAACGCCGGGATGTCGCTCTTCGACGCGGTGCATAGCCAGCCTGTCGACCTCTTGGGCAAGAGTTCGAAGTACAGTCTAAGGGGTTTTGTTCTGAGTGAAACGGACTTCTTCAATACCCGTGATGAATTGCTTGACAGGTTCGATGACCGCACCTGGGTTGGGACTCTGATCTTCAACACCGTCTACGGAGGCAAGCCAGTTAGACGCGTTAACGAGCAACCGTAGGGAGATTATGGGCGGCAACGCGGTGAATCAAAAACTGCTGCCGCAGGTGAAGGACATTCTTCCCAAACAGACGACCTGGTTTTGGGATCACGAACATAACATGGTTATCTACCAACGATGCCAGGGTATCCTGGGCCGCCGCATTGGACACGGATCTTTTCCGGTGTCGAACACGCCTCCGCTCGATGCCAATCCCAATCCCGACGTTCCATTCCAAAATGTGAGCCCATCCTGAATCCCGGTCGGCCTGAAGAAACCTACGACCAATTTAACAGACGTGCCAATCAAGCCAAAGACGTGCTTGTCGCCAGGTGCGCAATTCCTGCCGCCTGTTGCCCCGCAAAGCCAGCTTCTCTTCAAAGTCCGCCGCTCCGAGCCGAAAACCTACTATCGGCAAGCGCTCACGGGTTTCCAGTCCACATGCACCACTAGGAATCGGTAGAAAGATAGCCAAGAACCGTGTGGCGGAAAATAAACGAGCCTTATCGCCACTCTCTCTCGGATTGATGGCTCAGCGTGGCGCCGCTCTGTATGCGGGAATCGGTGTCATGCACTTTTCGGCAAGAAACGCTGGGCCTTCGCCCGCCCCGGTCGGCGTTGGTTACTGCATTGTTGTTGCCTGTTTGACACATGCTACGCTTGGGGTCTTCGAGCTTGCCACTGGTCATGCTGGCTTTCTGTTTCTCGGTTGCCATTCTCATCGAAATCGCACTCGCTGTGGCGTCGTTGTAGATCGCACGCGCCAACAAAGCCGGGCATTGAAAAAGGGAACATTCGAGTACCTCTTCTGAACTGTTTGGAGACTTGGTACACCAAGACTAAGGAGAACTATGAAGGCGTTTATCGTCGATCGTTATGGAAAGAAAGATCAAGGCCGGATTGGTGAAATGCCAGATCCGGAGCTGCGGGAGAACGATGTATTGGTCCAGGTCTACGCCGCTGGTGTAAACCTCGTGGATTCCAGGATCAGAAGCGGTGAGTTCAAACTTATTTTGCCTTATCGTTTACCGCTTATTTTGGGCAATGATGTGGCGGGAGTCGTCGTTCAGGTCGGACGTCGAGTGCGGCGGTTCAAGATTGGCGATGAGGTTTATGCGCGGCCACCCAAGGATCGAATCGGTTCCTTCGCCGAACTCATCGCGATGAATGAAGATGCCGTGGCGATGATGCCTAAGAAACTCACAATGGAAGAGGCGGCTTCCATCCCTCTGGTCGGCTTGACCGCTTGGCAGGCACTGATAGAGTTAGCCAACGTGAAGAAAGGGCAAAACGTTCTCATTCACGCGGGCTCCGGCGGTGTCGGAACATTCGCGATTCAACTGGCGAAGCATCTGGGTGCGACAGTGGCGACAACAACGAGCACGGCGAATCTTGATCTGGTCAAGAGCCTGGGCGCAGATATTGCGATCGACTACAAGACGACTGATTTCGAGAAAGTCCTGCGTGACTACGACGTTGTTCTGAATAGTCTTGGCACAGAGACGCTTAACAAATCACTAGAGGTGCTGAGGCCCGGCGGCAAGCTCATTTCCATCTCCGGTCCTCCTGATCCCGATTTCGCGAAAGACCAAGGAGCGAGTTGGTTCTTGCGACAGATCATGCGTCTTCTAAGCTATGGAATCAGGAAGAAAGCGAAACGTCATCACGTCAGTTATTCATTTCTCTTCATGAAAGCAAATGGCGATCAATTAAACGAGATCACTTCGCTCATCGATGCCGAGGTCATTCGCCCAGTTGTGGATCGGGTGTTTCCATTTGACTCGACGAAAGAGGCTTTGGCTTACGTCGAAACTGGACGCGCAAAAGGCAAGGTCGTCGTCAAGGTCAGATAAGAGTGGTGTTGCTTCGTGAGAATCTTGCTTCTGCCGAGCAAACATGCGTTCGCGATACTTGTCGCAACCGTCGTCGAACTTGCCCTTATAGTTATCCGCCCATTCCTTGGGAACCTGGTGTGGGCCATGTACGGAGTTGTTTCCATATCAACTGTTCGTTAGGGCTAGCTGATCTCTGGCCGTACCCCAAAGGCACAACCAAGATCGTCAAAGCCGCAATGCGGGCCCCCCGCCTGGGCGGGGTGGCAGTAGAAGTTTGACATTTGCGGGAGTTGACATGGGCCTGCGGCCCACCCATATGAATGAAAATTGGTTCGAGTCCGATGTAGGGTGGGCAACGCGTGGAACGGTAAAGGTTGTATGGACTCTGGATATGTTGAGGCCGTGCGGGAGTTTGATCTGGAAGGCGCGTTCTGAACCAATCTTTGTCGCGCCACCCATCCTGGCAGGGAGGGTGGTAGCACGTGACGGTGTCTAGCATCTGATTGAGCTCGTTCTACCGCTTCCACGCCAGGAGGATGCCGTGTCCCGCAAGATAGCAGGAATTGACGTACACAAGAAAGTGCTGATGGTAGTCGTGATCGACGCAACTACCCGGACGAGTCACCGGAGCGGCGTCGATTTGTAACCATGCCGAGCGACCTGCGTCGATTGGCGAACTGGTTGCGAGAACGGGGCGTGGAGGAAGCGGTGATGGAATCGACTGCGCAGTATTCGCGATTCCGGCCACCGAGTTGGTGAGATGGGAAGCATGGCTTGAGGAGAACGGAATCGCTATCGAAGAGAAGCCCACAAGCTCCAGCCTCGCACGTGTGGCCACCACCGATTCACGTTCCAGCAATACAGTTGGTAATCCATGCCGAACTTCAGGCGCGGCACCAGCGGCGAGTCAACGCGCACACAAGAGATAGCGCCGCTTCGCGGCCTTCCGCTGCAACATGCTCTGGCCGCATGCACTGCCGAGTCAGAGCACTCCGGCTGATTGATTCCCCTAGTACTACTGTGTTATAAATGGCGAAGGCAACAAGGACACCGGGGCAGAGATCGAGTTAAGTGGGTAGCGATTAGACGGCGCAGGGTGGCGATAGAGTATGGATTATGCCGTTCGGTTCTGACGGGTAGCGCCTCGGGGCGTGAAGGCTGACAAGCTGGGTAAGGGAAACCGGATGTCGGCAGCTTGGAGCAACGGTGAGTTGCCTGAGGGGGGAAAAAGACATCGCTCCTGCACCAGGAAGCCGTAGGCGGCGATCGCCAGGGTGGCATGGTGATGAAAACCGCGCCAGTTCCGGCCTTCGAAATGTCCCAGCCCGAGTTCCTGCTTGAGCTCTTCGTAGTCGCGCTCGATGCGCCAGCGCAGTTTAGTAATATCAACCAGTTTGCGGAGACTGATCGACGCTGGCAGATTTGACAGCCAGTATTTGGTCGGCTCCTTTTCTGCCGCCGGCCATTCGATCAGCAGCCATTGCTCAGGATGTGGCTCACTGCGCCAGTAGTCGCGATGGGCCACGCGAACACGCAGGGCGGCAAAGCGGGAACGCATACTGCCGCGGGTTCCTTCGCGCCAAGTCACGCTACGCAGCTCGGCTGCGGTCAGGCATAAGGCGATCTCTTTGGCTGGCAGCGGCTGATGCTGTTTATCTCTCCGCAGCAACCGCGGTGGACGGCCCATTTTGCCCCTGGGTGGCGGCGGAAGCGGCCCGGTGCCCGGTGCCCACAGCGCAGTCGAGGACTGAATGCCGACCGCGTAGGAGAGCCCCAGTGCTTCGAGTCCCTCGCGAAAGGCGCCGTCGTTGCCATAGGCAGCATCAGCCAGTACGACGGCACGCGGCACATCTTGGTTCACCAGCCCACGGATATGATCGAGCGCCATGTCCGGCTTGGTCTGAAATCGAATCTCTTTAGGCACGCCCGCTTGCTTGCGCCGCTCTGGATCGTTGGTCCATATCTCGGGAAGATAGAGCTGATAGGTCGCGGGAATGCTGGCATGCTCAGTGGCAAGCGATACGCTCACCGCCAACCTGCAGTTATCCTGCTTGCCCAACTGACCGCAATACTGGCGCGTGACCCCCACCGAATGAGTTCCCTTCTTGGGGAATCCTGTGTCATCCACGATCCAGCCTGCCAGCTTATGCTTCTTGGTCATCGCCGGCAGAACCTGACGCCGCACTTGCTCCAGAAGCGCCTCATCGCTCCATGGTGCATCGGCCACTATGTGATGCAGTGACTGGTGCATCTGGCGTACGTTGCCTGGAGCCAGCCGCGCCGCCATCGGCTCGACGCTCTTGCGCTCGATCGGAAGCATCAGGCCCTTGGTGTAGTTTTCGATGGGGACTACTCGATCCGCATGTCCGACTACCTGAGTCAAACCATCCAGATAGGCTTGCAGACGCTCAGGCTGGCGCGAGAAATACGTCCGGTGGCGGCTCATCGACCCCAGCGTAAGGCATTACTAATACCAGCGCCAGAGAAATCGAAATAAAGGTATACATTTTATAACATAGTAGTACTAGGAGTTGTTCCAGCCACGCTCGTCGCTGCGACCATAATGGCAAGTGGTTTCTGGGAAACCGCCGCCGCCGCGCCGACCTTGAGAGTCAGAGAGGTGGTGACCGGGTTGATGCCGTCAAGTGTGATGGTCGACTTGCTGAACTTGCATGTGACATCAGACGGCAGATTCGAGCAGGTCAGCTGCACGGGGTTCGTGAAGCCACCTTGCGGAATGAGATTCAGAGTGACGCTTGCGGAACTACCTTGGTTGACGGCGACTGTCGCGGGGATGACTTGCAGAATGTAATCGGAGACGATCTCCGCCCGGGGAGTTGAGACTGAAGGCGTCAGGACAGCATCGCCTGAATAGCTTGCGGTCAGGTTGTTGATGCCGGGCGAAAGTTTGCTCGTGACGAAAACGGCGGCCCCGCTCTTGGGAAGCTTGACTCCCTCAAGCGCGATCGAGCCGTTAAAGAAAGTCAATGTGCCCGTGGCAACATGCAATGGCAAGTTTTAGCCCACCGTTGCGCTCAGAGTGACAGGTTGTCCGCCGAACGAGTTTGTGACGTCAGTGCTTAAGCTCACGTAGGAATAGTCGTTAGCTGCGAATGGCACGTGGTAGGTCTGTGACACGCCTTTGACATTGCTGTCGCCGCTATAGTCGAGCCGGAGGGTATGTGTTCCTGGAGTGGGAACGGTGACAGTGGCGGTCCAGTATCCGCCATACAGCGAGCTATCAACTTTGCCTTTGCCCAGAACGATAGGTACCCCGCTTGTGATATCCGAGACAGTAATGGTTCCACCATAAGGTGCGAAGCCTGAGCTTGCGAATCCGATCTGGGCGGCAAGCTGAACAGGGGTCTTGGCGACGGTGTCTCCGATCGGAAAGAAGTCTTCGATCACTCCTTGCGCCTTAGTGAGGGGAAGCTATGGACCGCAAGTCCGTCGGTGGTGCGATGGCTTTGTATCTTTTCCATCGCCGCTGGCGAGCGCTGCGCTGGGGCCACGACTGAGGAGCGCAATGCCTCCCCGGCTTGGGGCTCTTCATCGATAAATAACAAGGGAGTAATACTACTGTGTTATAAAATGTATACCTTTATTTCGATTTCTCTGGCGCTGGTATTAGTAATGCCTTACGCTGGGGTCGATGAGCCGCCACCGGACGTATTTCTCGCGCCAGCCTGAGCGTCTGCAAGCCTATCTGGATGGTTTGACTCAGGTAGTCGGACATGCGGATCGAGTAGTCCCCATCGAAAACTACACCAAGGGCCTGATGCTTCCGATCGAGCGCAAGAGCGTCGAGCCGATGGCGGCGCGGCTGGCTCCAGGCAACGTACGCCAGATGCACCAGTCACTGCATCACATAGTGGCCGATGCACCATGGAGCGATGAGGCGCTTCTGGAGCAAGTGCGGCGTCAGGTTCTGCCGGCGATGACCAAGAAGCATAAGCTGGCAGGCTGGATCGTGGATGACACAGGATTCCCCAAGAAGGGAACTCATTCGGTGGGGGTCACGCGCCAGTATTGCGGTCAGTTGGGCAAGCAGGATAACTGCAGGTTGGCGGTGAGCGTATCGCTTGCCACTGAGCATGCCAGCATTCCCGCGACCTGTCAGCTCTATCTTCCCGAGATATGGACCAACGATCCAGAGCGGCGCAAGCAAGCGGGCGTGCCTAAAGAGATTCGATTTCAGACCAAGCCGGACATGGCGCTCGATCATATCCGTGGGCTGGTGAACCAAGATGTGCCGCGTGCCGTCGTACTGGCTGATGCTGCCTATGGCAACGACGGCGCCTTTCGCGAGGGACTCGAAGCACTGGGGCTCTCCTACGCGGTCGGCATTCAGTCCTCGACTGCGCTGTGGGCACCGGGCACCGGGCCGCTTCCGCCGCCACCCAGGGGCAAAATGGGCCGTCCACCGCGGTTGCTGCGGAGAGATAAACAGCATCAGCCGCTGCCAGCCAAAGAGATCGCCTTATGCCTGACCGCAGCCGAGCTGCGTAGCGTGACTTGGCGCGAAGGAACCCGCGGCAGTATGCGTTCCCGCTTTGCCGCCCTGCGTGTTCGCGTGGCCCATCGCGACTACTGGCGCAGTGAGCCACATCCTGAGCAATGGCTGCTGATCGAATGGCCGGCGGCAGAAAAGGAGCCGACCAAATACTGGCTGTCAAATCTGCCAGCGTCGATCAGTCTCCGCAAACTGGTTGATATTACTAAACTGCGCTGGCGCATCGAGCGCGACTACGAAGAGCTCAAGCAGGAACTCGGGCTGGGACATTTCGAAGGCCGGAACTGGCGCGGTTTTCATCACCATGCCACCCTGGCGATCGCCGCCTACGGCTTCCTGGTGCAGGAGCGATGTCTTTTTCCCCCCTCAGGCAACTCTCCGTTGCTCCAAGCTGCCGACATCCGGTTTCCCTTACCCAGCTTGTCAGCCTTCACGCCCCGAGGCGCTACCCGTCAGAACCGAACGGCATAATCCATACTCTATCGCCACCCTGCGCCGTCTAATCGCTACCCACTTAACTCGATCTCTGCCCCGGTGTCCTTGTTGCCTTCGCCATTTATAACACAGTATTAGTAAGAGCCTGTTTCATGTGCCACTCCACATAAGCCGCCAACATGCATAACAGGACGTGAGCCCGAACGCGGTCGGCCAGGTGATGATGAATCGGCCGCACCTTCAAATCCACGTTCTTCAGGCTGCGAAATGCGCGCTCCACTACCGACAGACGCTTATAGTCCCGCACCGTTTGTTCTGCCGAGAGCACCTTGGGTGCAACGCTTGTGCGCAGCACATAGATCCCATCCAGTGCAGTTTCTGCGGCAATGCTGGCTAAGTTGCGCTCATAGGTAAAGCTGGTCTCGGTAACCGTGAACTGAAAGTGTTTGCTCATTTTGTATCGTCCCAGAGACTTGCCGATGGCGATGCCGATCTTTTCCTTGCCTCGCAAGGGGCGGTTCTTCCGCCTGGTAGCGACCACGATCTGCTCCAACCGCTTTTCCGTAGCGGCCAGCAACTCCAGCCGCTTACGGGAGCGTTCCTCTGCCAGCAGAGGGTTACGACAGGCAATCAACCGTTCCCCGGCATAGTCCGGATGAGAGATCTCGGCTAAGTCCTGGCGGTCAAACAAGGACAACTGCAGGAATCCGGAATCCACCAGAGCGCGAATCTGCACGCTGCGCAAAGCCGTGATCCAATCCAGACCTGCGCTGCGCAAATCCTGTTCGATGCGGGCGCTAGTCAGCATGCCGCGATCGCCGACCAGAATGACCCGGTCCAGACCAAATCGAGCGCGCAACTTCTCCACCTGTGCCGCAACGGTCTTGGGGTCTCCCGTGTGGCCTTCGAATACTTCTACGGCCACCGGCCGTCCGGCCTGATCGGTCAACAGGCCAAAGACGATCTGCAGGTTGCCAGGACGCTCATCGCGGGAATGACCATAATGAGCTATAGGACAATGTCGGCCTTCAAAATAAGTCGAAGTTAAATCGTAGAGCACCAGACAGCCGTGTTCGAGATGACGCTTGGCCAAGTGTTTTTCGATCTGCTCCTGGCGCTCCAGCAGCCAGTCCATGGCTCGATAGAGTTCGTCTTCACTGACTGTGTCCAGCCCCAGGCAGGCCCCCAAACTGCTGGAGGCGGTCTCGGCTTCCAGTCCCCGCACCGTAGCCAGCTTGGAGGCCGGCTCCAGGATCCGTGCCACGATCATGGCCACCACCAGATCGCGCTCCCGGCATGGCTCTCGATGGAGGATGTGCTCCAGCCCCAGACGGCGCAGCGTACCCAGCGCCGCCGCAACGTGGCCATGAGGCAGGGAGCGGGTGATGGTGAAGGCCTGGTTGAGGGGAACCAGCGACTCGCCCTTGAGCAACAATCTCAGGCTGGATACCTGCTCCTCGGGCCAGTCGGAAAGGTTGGCTAGGGTGACCTTGCGGATCTTGCTGCCTTCGCGAATAGCCTGACGCAGCAGAACCGCGGGCGGGGAGCTCCGGTTCGGGACGACGTCGATATACATGGCTTAATATATGCAACATAATAGTTGCAATGTCAAGTTATATATTCATATTACATGGGTACATTGTCACCTAATCAACAACCACGCACTTAGCCCATGTCCTTCATTCATGGCTACCTGTTTCAATTCTTAGGCCGTTTCATGGCTGGAATTTCGGACTAGCTCGACAGGATCCGACTCGAATCATACCAACGGCAAGTGAATCGCAAAAACGGCTCCTCTTTCGGCAGCGCAGTCTAGGAAAATTTGACCGCCGTGTGCCTCAACTGACCATTTAGCAATCGCCAGACCCAGACCCGCCCCTCCTGTATCGCGAGTGCGAGCTTCATCCAGCCGATAGAAACGATCGAACACGCGACTCGCCTCTGCCTCTGGGATACCGGACCCCTCATCTTTAATTAGGAGCTTCGCATAGTGCACGCCCTGGGCTTCCCTTTTTAGAGATTTCACTTCGACGTGAATAGGACTGCCCGGGGGCGAGTATTTGACTGCGTTATCCAGAAGGTTAATGATCGCCATCCTAAGAAATCCACGATCCGCCGAAACAGATAATGTCGGGTCTCCCCCGACATGTATGGTTTGTTTCTTTTCCTCTGCAAGGACTCCTACAACCCCGACAGATTCCTCCACAACGTCCATGAGGGGGAAGACCGTCCGATTCAATTTCATTACTCCGGAGTCCGCTTGAGCAATGGTCAAAAGCGTATCGATGATCGACGTAACGCGGGCAACTTCCTCAAGCATGCTGCCAATAATGTCCCGGTATTCTTCACTGCTTTGGCTTCGCTGAAGTCCGACCTCCCCGACGCTGCGAATCGATGCCAACGGAGTTCGCAGTTCGTGAGAGACGTCCGAAGTGAATCGTTGCAATTTGTGAAACGACTCCTCAAGTCGCTCCAGCAAACCATTGAGAACGCGGGCCATGTGACCGAATTCATCATTGGGATTTTCGACGGGAATGCGACTGCTCAATCGGCTGGCCGTGATCTGCTCGGTCAGCGTAGCCATTGCCGTAAGCGGGATCAGCGCCTTACCGGCAACCCGATATCCCGCGAATCCGGCGCCAATCAGCGCGATGGGCAGCACCAGCATCAGCGCGGCTAATAACTCGATCAAGCGCCGCCTGAGGGGCTCAGTGCTATACGCGATCCTAATTAGAACCCGCTTTCCCTGAACCGGGTGAAAGTGGCTCACGGAAAGAACATGAGTACCGTCGGCGAGCTGGCTCCTTTGAGCAAAATGACTCACCATCGATTCTTGACGCAGTGGAGGACCGCCGAGCGCAAGAGCATTCAACTTCTCGTTCCGGAACAAGACATTCCCCTTCGGATCAAGGACTTCCATGAACCGGTCAAGCAAGAGTCGTGACTGGGGATGACTATGGTAGTCCTCGTGAAGTAAAAGCCGTCCGTCAGCTGCGAAATATAGGAGTCCTTCAACTGTTTCCATGTCCTGAACTTCAGCGTGGTAGAGCTGGTCATTCAATTCCCAGTATTGAATGGAGCAGGCCGCACATACATAAAGACCAATTACAAAGCTAAAGATGCCGACATACCAAAGCGTCAAGCGGCTTCTGATATAAGTGGGCCGTATGCGCACTAACTCTCCTCAACAGTTCTAAGTATGAAACCGACACCACGGACTGTCTGCAAGAGCTTAGTTGGAAATGGATCATCGATCTTGCGGCGGATTCGTGCGATATGAACGTCAATCACATTATCCAGGGACGTATAGCGGACGGTTGTCTTCCACACATCTCGCGCAACCATTTCACGAGAAACGACTGTACCGCGATTCACAAGGAGGTACTCAAGCAATTCGAATTCCCGCCCCGTGAGGTCGATCTGGATATCACCCCGAGCTACCGTGTGCCCTCGAGTATCCATTTTGAGATCGGCGATTTGAAGCATCGAGGGCGATTCGGGATTCGCCCTGCGATGCAGAGCGCGTAATCGCGCGAGGAGTTCTGGAAATGCGAATGGCTTAACCAGGTAGTCATCGGCGCCTGAGTCGAGCCCACGCACACGATCCTCAACAGACCCCTTGGACGTCAGGATGAGTACAGGGATCCTGAAGCCGTTTCTCCGGATCTCCCGTAAGACCTCTAAGCCGCCCACACGCGGTAACATCACATCGAGGAGAATCAGGTCGGCTGAATTGTCGTAGAGCTGCCTGATCCCCGATTCTCCAGTATGAGCGAGCGACACTTCATACCCGTTTCCTCTTAGGCCCTCTCCAATTGCGTCTGCCAGCTTTCGCTCATCTTCGATGATCAATATACGCATTGCGCGATCCGGACACCGATAAACTGTAGCATGCCAACAAAGAAATTCAGAAGGAATTCAGAATTTCTTCAGGCTAACCCATGTTTCAATTTCAACTAGGAAATGGATAATTACCCGAGCAGGATCACTCGACTATCTGCGTCAAGTATCGGCCTGATCGGATGCCATTTTCAAACGCTTCCCCCCGGATTCTCACAAGGCTACCACAGGATTAGAGTTGCGTCACGTTATGCATACTCAATCCAAGATCTCAATAACTCTTAGAAGAAATGGTGGTGAAAATGAGTTGTGAACAACCGGATCAGTCCGAGTCCCGGAAGCAAATCGGGTATTCCAACGAAAGATCATCACTGATGATCTGCAAAGACGACAACTCAATGGGGCTATCTGAGCTACTGTCGGAGCGCGTATCGCGGCAAAAACAAATCATTCGGGGGAAGTATATGAATTCTCATCTTCTGGAAATAGTAAGTGGCTGCCGAAATCAACACAACAACGATAATAGACCAAAGCCGATAACTCCCGTTGAGGTGTTACAAGAGCTCTTTGAATTACTTGAAGACTGTAGCCCTATCTGGTACACACAGGAAAACCATGATCGCGCTGTCGCCGTCCTTGGAGCGGCACCCTTGAGGCAAAACCCTTGCGCCTTCGACTCTCGACTCATATTCATGTTAGATCATTCTTTGCACTCTCGCTCCGAGGCCGAAATCGTGGCTTTGTATTTTCTAGCTGAAGAGAACTTGGGCATCAATGATGCCGTGCCAAGGTGATTTGGTTCTGCCTCATTGAGGTCGACTGAGGCCTGGTTCTGTTCAGCCTTCGCCTACGACCAAAATTTTCTGGCTTCTTGAACTTTAGGAACATTTGACGCCTGTGTGTCGCTTGTGCGGACATGCGACACTACTCAACCACGAGTTTGTCGGCGCGGAATTGCCCGATTACCACGTCGACGCGATCCCCGCGCTTTACTCTTCTGCCCGGGTTCGAGAATGCCATCCAATAAGATTTGCCTGGCTCGGGTGTGCTGCTTTGGCGCAGTTGCCCGACTTTTTCTAGTGTAGGAGTGGGATCCGATGCGGGCATCATGGACTGGCCCAGCAGTGGCAAAACGAAAATGCCGGCGGCGAAAATCATTGCCAGCTGCGTCGCCACTGCCGGGACTCCCCACCAGCCCAACTTGATCTTGTCACGGTCCATATACTGATCTCCGTTTTGCGGGCGCCGGGGTTTGCGTCGGTCTGCAAGGCTGCGGTTTGCGTCGCGCTGCGCTAGAGCGTCATTTATTAACTTGAGAACGCAAAGGCGGATGTCATTTCTTTCCCTATGATCATTGGAACCATGGACTGCAGCCCGCACGTCTAGCTAGCGGTGCGTGGCTTTGGAACTGGTCTTGCCGGTGCTTCGTAACTACTATCGATCGGAGCGGCGATGCTGCCCGCGACCGAATCCGCGGGCAGCATTCCGTTCCGGTGGTTGACTGGAATTACGGGTTCGCAGTACCAGTCACGGTTGAGGTTTGAGAGCCGGCCGAATCGGTGACCGAGACGGTTGCGCTCTTGGCGCCGGTGGCCTGGCCAGTCTGGGGCTTGAACTGCACTGTCACGACGCAGGTCGCTCCAGGCGCCAGGGTTGTATTGCCCATCAGCTGTCCGCCGCCGACTGCTCCGCAGGTTGAAAGCAGATTGACAACGCTGAACTCCGTCGGATTCGTCCCGCCGAGCGTTCCGTGGCCAATGCCCGTCAAGGGCAGGTTGCCGGTGTTGGTGAGTGTGAAGGCTTGAACCGGTTCAAGCGAACAGGCCAGGATCTGAGCTGCTGTCGTACCCGGGCAGGTACGGGCGTGGGTTCCGAAGTTACGCGATGCCGGTGTCAGAGACGCACTTACCACCGGTGTGATCCCCGTTCCGATCAACGAAACCGGCGAACCGCTCACCGCGACGTTGGCGGTAATGGTAGCTGTCCCCGTCGACGCAACGGATGTCGTCGGCGCGAACACTACGTTTATCGTGCAGGTGGCTCCGGCGGCCAGAGTTGCTCCGCAAGTGCCGCCCGCTGCACCGGCTGGTCTTGCGAACGGAGCAGTGACAAGCACAGTAATACCAGTTGCAGTAGCTCCACCATAATTCTGCAAGCTAAGGGTTTGCGCAGCGCTGGTGGATCCGGTTGGAACATTGCCGAACGCCAGGGGTCCGCCAGTTACTGCGAGAGCAGCAATCGTATCCTCACCTTGATTCTCGACTGCCCCAACGTCGAACCGGTTTGGCACCGCCGGGTCGGGTCTCGGGTTGCCGAAGAAGTCGGTACCTGGTGTCACCGAGTAGGTAGGAGCACTGGTTGGGATGTAATCGATGGCCGGTGAATTCACCGCCAACGCATAGTTGCCGAGCACTGTGCCGCTAATCGGGTTTGTCAACGCAAGCGGACCCCAGCCGATGTTAATCCAGTTGTTGCCCTCGTCCACGGTCGCCGCGGGTGAGAGGCTGAAGACTGGGTTAGGTATGGTGGCGTCGGAGATGCCCGGAGGCACCTGGTAGCCGCCCGACGCGAATTCGGGAGGGGTCCGCGCACCGTTGCAGAACTGGCTTACCAGCGTCGGGTTGGACGCGAGGTTGTTCAAGCCAGGGTAGTCAGAGGCATCCGTCAACACCGAATATGTCGGGGCAAGCGTTACTCCCGAAGCATGGTTGCTCGGTCCGGTATCGCCGCGAACACCGATGTCCCAAGGGCTGGTGCCCGGGACGCAGGCGCCGGTACCTCCGGTCACAATGACTCCGTTCCCGTTGGCCGCGGTGGCGTCTGCTGACGGCTGAGTCGCCGCCGGCGTGTTGGCAAACGCGTTGTACAGCGAGACAATATTTTGCTGGTATGAGGCACTTAGCGCGCCCACCCCGATGTAATACGCGTGGTTCTGCCAGAAAACATCGTTCGCCAGGTACGGGAACGAGACCGTTCTGCAGCTTCCGTTGGTGGCGGTGGTGCCGGCATAGTGGTTCGCCGGGCAGGTAATGTTCCCGGTGAGTGACGAGGTCAGCTGTGGGCTGTTCTGCACAGTGACCAGGCCGGCGGGCTGAGGCAGAGATGTTGTGCCGTTGTTTGTGGTGACCGGGGGTGGCGATTGGGTGCTGGCCATGGGAGCCCCGAGGGTGTTGAAGAGAACGCCGGCGGAGGCGGTGGTGTCGTTGGAGACGATGGTGTTGTTGATGAGGTTGATCTTCAACGCATCTTCCAGCGATACTCCTGCGCCATCCCAGCCGGCAACATTGTTAGAAATGATGTTATTGGTGACCGTAACTCCATACCACCGTTCCGGGTTAGAGGGGAAGCGAGGCACATCAGCCCCGTTCACCGCCTGGAACCGCAATCCCCCGCCACTGCCGCTGTCGGCGGAATTGCTCTGGATGAGGTTGGCGTTGATCTTCAAACCCGGGCCAGCGCCATCGCTGAGGCCAGGGATGCAGTCATTGTCCGTGACACTCCCACACTCGGTGGCAACCCCGTTGACGAGCGTGGTGCCATCCGGCGCCGCTCCCATGACCAGGACTCCGCCGCCGTTGGTGGGGATGGTTGGGTTCGTGCTCTGGTTGAACAGGATCGAGTTATGCTCAATGTCCCCGTTATAGGCAAAGCCCAATTGAACGACGCCACCACCGTCACCCGTGCTCAGGTTTCCGCATACCCAGTTGAAGTTGAACTTGTAGTAGTCAGCGCCTGTGCAGAAGGTGACAGCGCCTCCACCCGCCGGCGTGGCCGAGAACAATTCGTCGCCGGTGGAAGAATTGGAAGTGATCATGTTGTTGTGAATGTTCACATTCAAGTTAAAGCAGTACGGCAACTGGGTATTGGTGATCAAGCTGTCCTGGCACGATCCGGGAGGGGTTATGGTGAGCGCAGAGCTGTTTGGGGCGAGGTACGCCTCGGGGAATTCGCCCTGCCCGACGGAGATGCCGCCGGACAACGTTCCGGCATTGTTGGTGACGCGATTGTTGGCGATCTGTATGTTATGCGCCCAGGCGTGCAAGGCGATGCCGCCGCCACCCTGAGAACTCTGGGTAACCGACAGGCCGTCAATGCTCGACGGGTTGCACATGAAGTTGCTGGGGAACGGATTGGTTCCCTTGGATCCACTTGTGCACAGCCTGTTGGCGTCGCCGGTGCTATAACCGTCAGCGGCAGTCACAGGCCCGGTGAGAAGCGTACTTCCCGTCGGGAATCCTGCTTCTGACCCGGTTCCGAACACGTTGGCCGATCCGGCTGGAATATTCACGCCCTTCGACAGGACAGTGATTCCAGCACCTTCGTAGGCCCCCATCAGAGACGGCTCCTGCAACAGTTCTGCCAGGTTGCCGTTGACCGTGGTATCCCAGCCGACGATTCCTTCGAGCGGTACGCGGTCGACCTGCGGATTGTTAGGCCCTCCGATGTAGTAATTCCATCCGGAAGCGGGGCACGCGCTGGCGCCGGTGGGATCGTACGGATTGGTGCCGGTGTTGGCGGTGTAGGGTTGGCCGTCAATCGCCAATCCAAACAGACATTCGACTCTCCGGCGCCACGGATCGAGCTTGCCCGCCGGCTGAGTGTTGGCGTTGATGACGGTGGAGGCGGCGCCGACGCCCTGCAACCGGATCGGCTTCCACATGATGTCGAGTTCCTGATAGTAGCCGGGAGAAACGAGAATCAGGTCGCCCGGCGCAGCGGCGTCAAGCGCGCTTTGGATCGTCGGGTAAGTCTGCCCCGAGCCCGCGCGAAGCGGTACCTTGCCGCCGATGGTGACAGTCACGGTGTCGATGGATTGTTTGCCATTGGCTGCCGTGATGACAAGTTGACCGCACTTTGCATATGCGGAGGTTGTGGCTGGTCCTCCATATTGCACTTGTTGCTGCATCGCGCAATTGGGCACGCCCGAGGGAACGGTGCCGGTGATGGTCGCGTCGCTCCAGCTAACGCCGGTCAGCGGATGCGATGCGCCATCGCTGCCGACGAGAGCTACAGTACCCGCGGTCGTACCGAAGCCATAGTGTCGTGTAATCGTCTTTTGGTTGAATGGTGCTGTTTTCGCCGAAGGCCCAGCATACCCATAGTTATTCACGGTCTGGTCGCCCAGCGCCGTGATTGTCAGCTTGTTCCCCGCTTTGCTCACCCAGGGCCCAACTCCATCGCCATCGACTTCTTTGACAGCGGGCGTGGCATCGGGATAAGCGCAGTCGGGATTGTTGTATCCTGCCGAAACAAAGGCGGAGTTGGGCACAACAGGGGTATCCATGACGTCGGTTGCCCCTGGCATAAACGGGTTCTCGTAGCAGAACTGGCTGTAGTACGGGTTGTACAACGGATCGGTAACCGTCTGGCCGAACGTCGGCGAAGATGGATTTGTGTCCAGGATCGGTCCCGGATCGTTCATGCAGGTAACCATCATGGTCGGCGCATATCCGGTCGGGTTGGGCGGATTCACTTCCCATGTGGAGTAAGTCAGGCCATTGAATACTCCCCACTGGTCGGAATACACGCGGCTGATTTCGACGCCGGTCCAATCCCTAAAGGCCACGGGCATGTTGGGCGGCGAGAACTTCTCACCGAAGGTCGGAGAGAAGGGATCGAATTCCGAAGTGAAGTCGTCGGTGATGATTCCGGTGAAGTGGGCGGCGATATGCGTCGAGGTGTAGACGTAGAACTTCGCGATCGCCCCCATCTGGTCGCCCAATGTGACTTCCTTGCGGTCGCAAAGGTGGCGGGTAGCTCCTGCGAACGGCGCCACCTGTTGCGTCTGCGGGAAGAGGCTGATGTAGTCGGGCACAACGCGTGCCTCGCCTGCGCATGGCCATGTTGGTTCGGGAACGAACCCCGGAACGATGCCATTGCTCGGACTGGCTCCCAGGCTCTGCGTCGGATTCTGGGCGTTATTTTGGTTGTAACCAGGGCCAGGGTATTGCTGAGACGAAGCCACCGAGGCCTGATCGGGAATGATGAAGATGTTGCCGAGGCCTCCGAACTCCTGCGTCACCGGCGCAATGAAGTTATCGCCAATGAGGATGTTCTTGTCCTCTTCCTTCACAATTTCATAGCCCGCAGGCGGAACCACTTCCACGACATACTTGCCTGGAGGCAGCATGTCTTCCTTGCCGAACCGGAAGGCGTCGGTCGGGTCAGGATCCTTGATGCAGATGGTGCAGTTTGTGCCGGTCGTGTTGCCGGTTTGCGAATTTCTGGCCAGGACGCTGGGGAAGCTGTACATCCCGTCGTACGGCGCGGGCTCGAGCTGATCCCAGTTGTGCATGCCGTCGTAGCATTTGAACTGCGAGTTGTACGGCAGCGTGGTCGCAGCAGGTCCACCGTGCGCTGCGTTGTACGCGTTCAGGTAATTCGGCTGGTTATACAGCGTGAAGTAGAAGAGGTCGGTGGTCGATTGACCTGGGCAGTTCATGTTGGGCATGCCATCGGACCGGAAGCCCTGCGCCCAATCGTCCCAGCTCGTGGTTTGAGTAGTGTCAACCAGCGTAAGAGTTGGAGTGATGCCATCCGCCGCGGTCCCCTCTTTGTAGAGGTTCATGGTGACATTCGGTACCAGCGGCTCCCACTGCGTTTGGACCAACATTTGCGGATCGTCAAAGGGACGGGTCGAAGCATAGACGACATGGCCATGGATCCCGCCGTTCTCACCGGGCACGTAGGGCGCCTTGCCAAATTCGATGAAATTGTTCTGCCCGATGAATGCCTGCCAGCCTTCGGCGGGAACCCAGGGAGCGTCGATGCGGCCAGTTGAAAGGACGTTCGAGCAGGTAATGGCGCCAGTGCTCGATGTCGTGCAGGAACTTGGCGGCGCACTACTCCCCGGGCCATTCGCAACCGAGTAGCCCGTGCAGTCGGCATTGGCGCAATAGACCGCCCCGGGTACCCGCAGGTTTGTGGGCAGCGAAACTGTCTCTGCCGTGTTGGCGAGGAATTTGCCGATCACAGAACTACCGCATGGCGGGTAGCCGGTTACACCGCAGGACGCCGAACCGTCCGCGGGTCCACCCATGTCATAAACCGTGTGTATGCCGGTTGTCTTGTAACGGGTGGTATCTGTTTCGACTACGTACCAGTTGAACAACGGGAACGTTTCGTTAAAAGGGACAGCTCCCGTGAAATCCGTGAGCCCGTTGTTGGCGAGGCTGCCGTCACGGAAACGCACCGTAGTGCTGACGAAGGGAATCCCGGCCTCGGTGGCCTGGGAAACTCCGTCCTTGTTGTCGTCGATGAACGTGCGGGTATAGACATTTTGCTGCCACTGCTGTTCCGCGACGTCTCCCAGATTGGTAGTCTTGCCACCCGTCAGGTAGACAGGCGTGGAAAGTCCGTCCACGATCTGATCGTTCCACCGATCGAAGACGGTGAGTCTCCACTGTCCATCGGGAAGACCCGAGAGGGTGAAGGTCCCATCGTCGTTGCACTTGGCAAACGCAAAGTCCTCTCCGTCCGGATCTCCGAAGCTCACGTAGCACTGGGTGAAAGCATACGTATCATGGGAACCGCTACTGTAGAGCCGCTCATCCGGCGTACGGCTCAAGCGCTCACCGGTGATCTTGCCGGTCAACGTATTGGCGCAGTTCGAGCCGGTAATGTTGAGATCAGTTCCAGCGCACACACCCGCATGGCGCCCATTGATGACGGCCGGGTTGGCAAAGCCGATGGAATCGTGGTATCCCGCCGGACCATACTCCTGAAAGTATGCCGGCTCACCGATGCGGATAAAGGCGTCGTGCGCCTTCTGGCCGTCGAGGGTATTGGTCTGAAGCCACTCTTCCCCTCTTGCGATGCGGTCGGCTCCCGGCGTAGCGATCACGCTGTAGAAGCCCGGCATCAGGTTGACAACCACCGCCTGACCCGCCAGCGGAGACAGAGTTTTGCCGTCCGATTC
Organism: uncultured Acidobacteriota bacterium; assembly: GCA_963798315.1. Taxonomy (GTDB): domain Bacteria; phylum Acidobacteriota; class Terriglobia; order Terriglobales; family Acidobacteriaceae; genus Telmatobacter. Next base: position 717,041 of record CAWCTA010000014.1, read on the forward strand.
GTACTTCGGACAGCTGACGATCTGGCCTGTAACGCCTTGTTGAGTCCCATCACCTTTCAGGGAATTGGTCGTGACCTGTGGCGAGATCGGGCACGCATCCAATCCCGTGGCCGCGTCCTTCTGTCCAGCCAGGCTGTTGGATAACGGCTGGTTAAACATGTCGTAGGTCATCTGTCCGGTGACGTCACCAAAGCGGCCTGCCTGGTCCACGAGTTCAAGGTTGAATCCACCCAGGCCGGGCTCGTTGGTTGCCAGTACATCGACTCCGCCACCGGAATCCTGCTCTCCGTTGAGCGGGAAGTCATCCTCAAATACCGACACGGAGAGTTTGCCCGGCGGGTAGGGAGCGGACTGCACCAGCACCGTTACCTTCGCATTGGTCGCTGGGAAAAGGATAGGAGCACCACCCATGCCGTGGCCGCAGGTTACCCCGGCTGTCGACACCGCTCCGTCTTGGCAAGCACCTCCGGCATATCCAGCAGCAAACGGGTCGCCCGCATCACCAGGCAGAACAGAGATGTAGTAGCGCTTCGTCGGGTCAAGTGCGACCTGGCTGGGAAGCACGGGCGTCAGGCCGTTTCCTGTGGTATCGGGACGGCAAGCGCCATTCCCAAGATCGCAGACCACCGCGCTGTGAACACCTGTGGCCGGATCGATGGCGAATTGGCCGCCTTCGCACGATTTTGGTCCCGTGCAGCCCTGGGCAACGAAGGGCATATGGCTGGTGGCGAAATTAACCCCGAAGGTTGGGACAATTCCGCTTGTCGTACTTGGACAACCGGCCGGAGGGGGGTTCGTCGTGCAATTGGGGTTGACGTAGAATGTCCTGTCTTCCTCGATGATCCAGCGATAGTCCTGACCGGACAGCGGGACGAGTGTCTTTCCATCTACAACCGATACTTGAAGGTTGCTGGGTTGCGGGAAGATCACGGTTACGGTCGCGGCTGCGGCGCTGACCGTACCCTGAGAGTTCTGCGCCTGGTAGGTGAACGTGTATGTGCCAGGGGTGGTGACCGACGCAGTGAATCCCCCGGTGGCATCCATATTCACGGTCAGGCCCGCCGCGGGTTTCACACTCCCTGCTGCAACCGAAAGTGGATAGCCTTTGCCGTCTGAGTCCACTGACAGGACGCCGGCCGGCGGAATCTTGATGAATGTCGCCATCGTCGACGTGAAGGTGATCGGATTAACGGTGATGCCGCTCGACGACTCGATAGCCGCCGCGCCCAGTGTCACCGTTGCGGTCAAGCCGGACGAACACCCCGCCCCCGTGACTGCGCCATTGGCGCAATAGGTGAATGAGTCCGATGTGCCGGTTCCGGAGGGAACATAGGTGAACGTTCCATTGGCGTTCAGGGTCACGGTGCCGCTTGATGGCGGAAGGAGGAGTTGAACCCCGTAGACATTGGTGTCGTTGGCAATTACGCCCTTGGAGGGATCTGACACCGAGAGCGTTTGTCCCGCGACCAGGGAGTTATAGGAATCGGCCCTGGCAACCGCGGGCGCGATTGCGCCAGCACTCGGCAGCCCCGCACCATTGACACTGATGTAAGCCAGCATTCCGGCATCCCGCGTAATGGCGTTGCCCGACAGGCTTAACTCACGGTCGTAGATCGGGAGGGCCGTCCCTCCCGCGGCCGGCACATTGATCGTCACGTCATACGTCTTGCCCGCGGCCATGAATACTTCGCTCTGTACCCGTGGAAGTCCAGGAAGTGGGTTACCGTCTTCCGCAACCAGCGAGAAGCCGCCCGGCACGACAGTTCCCCCACTAGGCGCGACCCCTGTATTCGAGCCGACGATCGAAGGCACGTGCATATGTGAGCCGGCATTCACCATGCGCACCAATACCGTCCCTGTGCCTGCGGTCAGGCCAATCGCGGGCAAAGTCGGAAACACCGATACCGACGCATTGCTCTTGTTGAACCCAACTCCATCGATGAGGTAGTAGAGCGGCGTGTAGTTCACCGCTGGCGGGTAACACGTATTGAGAACCCCGATAGGAGCCGAAGGGTTCCCGCACTTCCCAGGCTGACCAGACCACACGTTGGTCTCGCTGAACCCCGCTGTGTTGACAGCTGTACTCACAGATTTGTTCTGGACCGGGTCAATTTCGCTGAGGATCAACGGAACCTCGGCGTTGTAGCATACATCTCCGCTCTTCCCGGGGACGGCTGGATAGGCCAGGCCGGATCCAGCGGTACAGCTTCCGACCGATGCGGATCCTGGAGCCGCTGTGACCACGAGAATTCCATACAGGCCCATCGGACCCTGAATGGATGGATGCGTGCCGGATTCGATCAGGTACGTACCTGGAAAGGGAGCTGCCCAGGTCAAAGCCGTCGTCGCTCCCGTAGTGACTTCCGTCGAGAACGATTGGACGCGCGGCCTCTGGAGCGGCGGCGCGAATGAGCCGGGTGCGCCTGCGGTTGGCCAGGTAACGCTCAGATCCTGATGCGCCGGGCTCGGCGCGCTAGTCGCAGTCTTTCCGAGGCCGCCGCCTACCTGGCCTACAATCATCAGCGATGTGGGCAGGGTGTTGCCATTCGCAAACGAGAGATTGTTTGTAAGGTTAATGGTGAGGGCCTGGCCCGTAGGAACAGTGATCACCACGGGGGACCATCCGGTCCCAGCATTCGGGTTCGACGCGGCACACGTTGCCCCCGTAGCAGTGCCGCAAGCGTAACCCCACATCGGAACCGTCGAACCATCCGGAAGAGTGAGGGTTGTGGGCGCTGCCGTCAGATTGACCTGCGCCGTGGCGGCAGCCGCCCCTGCTCCGAGAAGGAGAACAGCCGCTCCCCGCATAGCTGTCTTGATCATCGCTTTGAGAGAGTTCATTTGCATTTCTGTTCTCCTCGTTAGTTGGATTCGTCAATCACGAATTCCCGGGAATCGACGAGCATCATCATCATCATTCCGCCGGGAAACACGTTGTTGGTTGTGATCTCGCGCTCATTGTGCGAATGCCACATGAACGCCCACCCGCGCTCATTTGCCGGATTAGCCTGGGTATTGGCGGGAAGAAAATTGCCGGTGTTGGTTCCGGCTGAACGAACAGTTGCATCCGGCCCGAGATAAGGACTGCCGCTGTACCAGGCGCCGTTGGTAAGAATGTCCGGATCCGGCAGAGTTGCCGGTCCGCCGCTGGCGACATCGCCGAAGGGAGCGACCTCGAGCGGCTTATTGTGATCCTGGCACCACTCGAAATAGTTGATTGCCGAGGGAGCGCTGGTGTTGTAGCCGTTCGCATCTGGCGTGCACGGCAGTTTGGCACTCGCATCAGTCGAAAGCGGATTGTGCCCGTACATATCCCAGTTCAGTCCCCGGCCCGTGAAATAGAAGATTCCATCGAAGGCCTGGCCGGGAGTCGTATCGGTCGTGAACTCCAACCGTCCGGCAAGCTTGGTTGGATCCGTCGAACTGAGGATCAGGTTTCCGTCGCGGGCCAAAATACGCACGTGATTCGCGTGCTCGTGGAAAGGGTGCTGCCATCGGCCCTGACCGATCACACGGATCAGGGTCAGTTCACCCGGATGCATGTGGGGGTTGCCATTGTAAGGCTGGTGCGGATATTCGGCTCCATAGTTTGCGTCCATCAAGTCGGGCATCGAACGCCCGTTGATAAGGAAGTACGCGGGATGGTATGGCTCAGTCGGAACTTCAAGACTGCATCCGGGCGCCCCGGCTGTGCACCCCGTGGTCGCCGTCACTTGCGCCAGCGCCGCATTATGAATCCTGGGATCCATCTCCGCGAATTGGAAGAGGTACTCGCGGTCGTAGCAGGTCTCGGGGTGATCAAATGCAGCCTGTGAGAGCCGGAAATCGGATTCATGCCAGAATGCTTCCGCGGTCAGATTTGAGGCATGAGTCCCGGTTTTGCAGTTGCCGGGCACGCTGGCCGGGAGCACTATGACTGCACCGTAAAGACCCATTTCGACCTGCAGGTCGCCTTGCGTTCCGCTGTAATAGGAGCGGGTCCCCGGCGACGAAGCAGTAAACGTGTAGCTGACCGTTCCGCCCGGCGCCGCTTCCTGCGTCATCAGGCCGGCCACGCCGCCCGTGGCGGTCACAGTGAACCCCGGAAACAGAATCGATGTGTTGCCGGCCGCCGCAGGCAGATCATTCGTTAGATTGACGGTGACCGTCTGACCTTCCGTGACAATCAGCGTCGGGCCAGGAACCTGCATGGTGGGACAAGCAGAGTTCGTGATCGCCGCGGGCGCAAAGCCGGCAGGTGCGCCATTGCATCCGTAACCCCACGAATAAACTGCATTCCCGTCGGGTTGGTTGAGCAAGGCTGTCTGCGCAATCAGGTTAAAGGTCGGACCAGTGATACCTGGAGCCGCAGCGTGAGCCGTCGCCGTTAGCGAAGTCACTGCCACCATTGCCGCCAGGAGCAGTCGGGTCTTCAAAATCGCGTTTGTCATTTTCATCGGCCTCATTGCTGCTCTCCTTAATTGCAGGTATTTCCGAATGTGCTGCCGCTGACGCTATTGCAGACATGGACCTCTGTCATCAGGCCGCCGAAGTTTTCAGCGTCGTTTGTCAGGTGGTCGAGTTGCGGAGTGAAGAGGTAGAAAACGCTGCCTGCCGGATAAAGCGTGATATTGCTCGCATCCAGAATCACGTCGAGGGATTCGCCGCCGCCGAGAGTGATCGAGTTGGTGTAGTAGTCCATGTTGTTACCGGCCTGATCCCGCAGCAGCTTGGCATTGAATCCGATTACATGCATCTTGACCCCCAGTGAAGCCAGCGTCTGATACTCAGTCACGTCGAGATCAGAAATGCGCAGGAGAGCCTTTCCGCCGACCGGAATGTTGATGATCGAAGGCAGCGGCTGCGAATAGTGCATCCTGCCATCCGACGATTGTGTGGCCATTGGCCCAGGCGTGACCGTGTCGGGGTAGCTCCGCCCGTTCAAAAGGAAGTACTTGTCCTTCATATCCGCGAAAGCCTCCGGATTGAACGTCATGCCGACAAAGTGAAAGTTTGGATCGAAACCGTGAATCTGGATCGGATACTCAACGTCGTAGGCCGTCAAGCCGTCGCCGTCGTTGTAGGTGTACTTTTGCGGGTTGCCCAGCTTATCGTTGCCTTGCGTTTTCCCTGTGTTGATCGCCGGCATTGAGGCGCTGCAGAGGATGTCGGCGCCGGGGTTGCAAGCCGTGCGTAAGTCGACCGTCGCCCCAAGTCCGTTTTGTTGTTGCAGGGCGGTATAAAGGCTGGCGCCTGAGGGAACGCGATTCTGCCGTGGACGAACATATAGTTGCCCAACCATGCCCATCTGTAGGTGTTCGGGAGGCGTGATGTGGCAGTGCCAGAAGTAAGTGCCGGCATCTGGCGCCAGGTAGTAGTAAGTGAAACTGCCACCGATGTTGATCGCCACCGACGCGTCGGGGACGCCATCGTAGAATGACGAAGCATTGGGATAACCGTGGAAATGGACCGTGTGCTGTTCGAACAGGTCCGGTCGCATGATCATTCCCACATTCGTGAGCGTCAAAAAGAATTCATCATCCTCATCAAATGCCATCAGTGGAGCGGGGATGTTTCCGTTCATCACTCCGATGTCCATGATCTGACGGGGATCAACGTGCCCATCAAGGCACGGCGCCGTGCAAACACCATCGCCGATCCGGTCCAGGTCCGGGGTCAGGCCCACGGCGCCGTTGTATGCAAACGCGCCTGGGCCGGTGTTGGTGCCTGACGCATATACGCCGCTTGTACCGTCATTGTCGCTGGCACCGTCCGTTGTAGCGGGATCGCCGGGCAACAGGGTGCCGGTATAGACGCTGTTGAAGACGCTTGGGAACTCCGTACCCGCCTTACCGATGGAAATGTCGGCGAGCCCCGACAAAGGCCCGAAAGAGAACATGAACGTCTGCGTTCCATCCGCCATTGTCGAGTAACCGTCGCCACCGGAGATCTGTTGACATTTAATGGCGCCGTTTACAGTTCCACTGTTGGGAACAAGGTATCCATTTGCCCCGGCGGTATATGTTGTCGCGACGGTGTACGCGGGCTCAGTATTGTTGACCCCACTATTAGTCGGGTCCGGGTGAGTAATAGTGCTAGTTGGACACTGAACGCGGAATGATTGGGCGCGTGCCCAGGTGGTAAGGCCAACGAGAAACGACACTACAAAAAGCTTGCGCAGTGCTCTGCCGCCCATGCAATCCCTCCTAAGTTCTTCGATCAAGCTTCTGCCGGGAAATCAGGCGTCACAGATTTGAACCCGAGACAGCAGACAACTTGTGGAAGCCTCTGAAGCATGCGGCCCACCTCAACATCGCCTTTTTGCTATTGCGCAAAGATTGCTAGAATGTAATTCGCACGCAATATTTCTAATCGTGCACTTAGATAGGAAACCTATTCGGCAGTCGTGCGCTCTTAAGATTCTCATCACACTAGAGATAGGCTGTTCACCGCGCGGCCATTTAAGCACCGAAGCTTTGAACAATCGATCTGCGCACTAATTAATGTACGAGCGAGATCGCGGATGTAAATTATCGACTCGCGGGGTAGTACGAATACACGATGAGCAGTTTGCCATGAATGCGGAGACGCGCACTATTCAGTGAGAAGTCAGTTAGACGTTATCCCGCCGCAGCCACGCCCGGAAGCGCTCATCCACATCCAATCCGCCGGTTATCGACCCGGCCAGCGCAGCAGATCCGGGATGGGTTCGCGTCCAGGAGCGGCGAAACTGGACGTTGTCTTCACGGTCTGCGACAGCGCCGCCAAAAAAGCCTGCCAGTACTAGCCGGGTTAGCCGATGAGTATCGAACATCTCCTCGATCATTTCGCGATTTGTGAGCCTGCCCGGTCGCGCCAATGACCACGTGTAAAGTCGGGAAACTTCATTGGGGCGCTCCCATTCTCCACCGAGGCCCGGCTCAACGGACCCGGAGCCGACCAGGCCGCCGCATCGTAGACATCCATATCGGGAACGAGACCCTCGCGCATGCACTGGAGCAGCCGGTACAGCATGATGTAATCCATCCCGCCATGGCCGCCGATCTTTTTGGCAATCTCGCCTTCCTGTGCCCACAGCGGATGCTGGTACTGCTTCGAAGCATCGAAAGCGCTCCACGCATATTCTCCGGACTGCCCGTCGAAGTAAATGCGCGGCGGATAGTCAACGAAGACTCCCTTGGTTCCACCGATCACATTCAGGCGATCGTAGGGGCGCGGATTGGAAGTGTCATGCTTGAGTGTGATGTTGAGCCCGTTGGCGGTTTTGATGAGGGAGGTATTCAGATCGCCAGTGATATAACGCTCGGCCCAGCGCGGGTCTGAATCAGCCACGTGGGCTTTCCGGTACTCGTCGAGTCCGCGCTGGGGGCTACTCATGGAAACCATGTAATCGAAGCGATCGCCGCGCTGGATGCTCATGTAGTTAGCGACGGGCCCGAGGCCATGCGTGGGATAGAGATTACCGTTGAAGCGCGTGTGAAAGTCGCGGCGCCACAGGCCCTCGCCCTTGGCGGAAAAGAGCTCGTCGCGCAGGTCATGAAGGTAGGCACCCTCTCCATAGAGCAGATCACCAAATAAGCCGGCATGAACCATGCGGAGCACGGTGGTTTCGTTGGCGCCATAGCAGCAGTTCTCAAGCATAATGCAGTGGCGGCGGGACTGCTCCGATGTATCGACGAGCCTCCAGCAATCTTCAATGGTGGTGGCGGCGGGAACTTCGACCGCGGCATGCTTGCCATGCTTCATGGCCGCGACGGCCATCTCCACATGCCAATCCCATGGCGTCGCGATGATGACCAGGTCGAGATCTTCCCGGGCTACGAGCGATTCGAAATGATGAGTTCCGTTGGTGTAGAGTTCCGGAGAGCTCTGTCCGGCTTTTACAACCAGCGACTGTGCGTGCTCGGCCTTCTCGCGAACGACATCGCAAAGCGCCAATACCTTCGCGTCGGCTCCAAGCAGGTTTTCGAGCAGGTTGGTACCCCGCCCTCCCGTTCCGATGAGGCCGATCCGCGGAGTCACCGCCGCAAACGGCATATCGATCACGCTGGCCGCGTGCGGCTCCGGCCCATCATCGGCGGACGATTCGGCCTGCAACTGCGTGATACCCACGCCGAGCGCGGTGGCGGCGCCAAGGCGGAGAAAATCCCGGCGGGAAGGCTGCCCTATCGGATCAGACATTTCATTCTTCATCTTGTACTCTTCCTTTGTTTGGGACGCTGTGAGGCTGCCGGCTCGCCCCGGCCAACATGATAGCCGATCACGATGCTGCCGCCTGATCCACCTCCACCGGGGTTATCGCAGGCATTCCACTCGCATGCCTTTCAAAGAATATTCTTCCGCGGAGATAAGAAATACTGTAAACTCCTGATTCTATGGTGGTGTGCGGCTTGAGATTGTCTTGAACTCAAGACCGTCCGCTGGAGGAGTCAACAGATGGCGCGTCCTTATTGGTCGGGGCAGATCCAGATTTCCCTTGTGCAGTTCGGGGTGAGCCTCTACACGGCCACGGAGAGCAAGAGCCAGATCAGCTTTCACCAGATCAGCCGCAGCACCGGCGAACGGATCCGACACCAGAAGGTGTTGCAGAGCGCCGCTGAAAACGACGAGTCGGCCTCAGCCGTGGGCAAAGACGACATTGTGAAGGGCTACGAGTACAGCAAAGGCCAGTACGTCCTCATCGAGCCCAGCGAACTGGAAAACCTGCGCGTGCCATCGAAGCACACCGTTGCCGTTTCGCAATTCATCGACCTGGCGGAGTTGAATCCCGAATACGTGGAGAAGCCCTATTTCGTCGTTCCCGAAAACGACGCTCAGGCCGAGGCATTTGCCGTGGTCCGGGAGGCGCTGGTCAAATCCGGCAAGGCCGCCATCGGCAAAGTTGCCTTCTCTGGCCGCGAACATATCGTTGCTGTGGCGCCGGCGAGCGGCGACAACCGCGGCATGATGGCCTACACGCTGCGGTTTCCGAACGAGTTGCGCAACGCGGCAGAATACTTCCGCGACATCAAGGAGACGGCCATCAACGAAGATGCACTTGAAATGGCCGAAGCGCTGATCGCCAAGAAATCGGCCAAATTCGATCTCAGCAAATTCGAGGACGGCTACGAGGTAGCGGTCCGCGAACTGGTCGAAGCCAAGATCAAGCATCTGCCCATTCCCGTCGACGAGGCCCCCAAGCCGCGGCCCAGCAATGTCGTCAATCTGATGGACGCGCTCCGCAAGAGCATTGGCACTGAGGCTCCCGCCCCGCGGCCTGCTAAGAAGCCGCCGGCGAGCGAGAACGGCGCTCCTGCCAAGGGTATTGGCCTGATCAAGACGCCGGCCAAGACTACGGCTCGGCGCAAATCCGCTTAGTTGTAAGGAGCGGTAATATCGGGCTTGACGGGTTTCGGACTATTGGAGATAGGTTTCGCGGGCTGAACTCCGAATTCGTTGGTCAGATCATTGATGGCGTGAAATAAGGCCATGGCCAACGGAGCTGCGTCCGCTGATTTCAGATCGCCACCTTCATTCACAAATTGTTGCACTCGCTGCCTGATCGCATCTAGCCAGGCAAGCTTTTCTTGTACGTTCGCCAAGGCTACCTCCAAAACTACAAGCTGACTTCTACACTGACGCGGGAATGCGCCGGTAGTTTACTTCACGAGCAAATGAACGTAACCTGCCGTCACCCCTGGATCGCCGGGCTTCCGCCCGATCGCCCAGAGCATTGTCGTACAATGGCAGCGCCTTCGGAATACGTTTCCCGGATCGGCCAAAATACTGGCCTCGGGGCGTCCACAACCGGAGAATTCAACTTGCACTTCCAGGGATGGAGCCCAGATGAAGGTTTTCGTTCGCGCCATTGCGTTGCTGCCTATAATCGCCTGCATGTCGATACCGCGGGCCGGCGCCCAGGCTGTTACTGAAATCGGCGGCCAGAAGATCGTCACCCTGACCCGCAAGGCCACCAGCACTACAAAACCCGAGTTTACCAGCCTCACCATCCTTCCCGGCCGCGGCATGGAAATCCAGCAGATCACGGCGAACTTTCCGGGCAAGGGCAATATCGATGTGCTTGCCTCCCCTGACCTCGCCGCGTCGGCCAAGATGCTGGACCAGGACGATGATACCAACGGGGACCTGGGCTATCGCCTGGGTTCGGCGTTCCTGGTTCCCTACCCCAATCGAATTCGCGGACCGCTCTCGGCGGACGGCAAGACGCTCACGACCGTGTGGAAAGGCCACACCATCACGCTGCCGGCAAATAACATCGGCAAGAATCCGGGCGCTGAGCGCCACGCGATGCACGGACTCATCCTCAAGGCCAAAACCGACAATGTCAGCGTGAAGAATATCCCCGGCGGAGAAGAAGTAACTGGCATCATCCACGCAGGCGACTTCGGAGGCCATTGGCTGTCGAAGACCGACCTCGACTTCACGATCACTCTTACAGCCGAGGCTGTGGATGCCACCGTCGTAGCCCGCAACGTCGGAAGCGAAGCCGAACCGATCGCCATTGGCTGGCACCCGTATTTCGCGATTCCTTCCGGCGACCGAACCCAGGCCCGTCTCCACATTCCGGGATCGCAACTCGCCGAAGTCGACGGTTACGACAACGTGTTCCCGACCGGAAAGCTGACGCCGGTGGACGGCACGCGCTATGACCTGCGCGCCCCGGACGGCGTGCCCCTGGGAAGCAACTTCTTCGACGACAACTGGAGCAGGCTGGAGTGGAAGGACGGCGCGGTCACCGTGAAGGTCATCGATCCCGCTGCGCACTACGGTGTCGACATCGAAGGCCTGTCAAAGGAGATCAAGACCATCCAGGCCTACGCCCCGCCCACGCAGAAATTCGTTGCCATTGAGCACCAGTACAACTTTGCCGACCCATTCGGCAAGGAGTGGAACGGAATGGACACCGGAATGGTGACACTGAAGCCGGGACAGAGCACAAAGTGGCATGTGCGCCTGCACGTTTTTGTCCCATAGACGAGTGAACCCAACGAAGCAGTGGTCCGTTCGTTCGTCTCAATCCGGCAGCTTGGTAAGCCGCACCGTCTTTCCGGTGCGTGACGATTCCCGCGCCGCATCCAGGATCTGCATCACGGTCACATTGGTGTCGAGCGCGCTCAGGTCTCCTTTGGCCGCGATCTGGCCGCGCATCACCGCGACAAGGTACCCCAGGGACGTGCTTTCATCCATCGGCAGCGGAGCAGCCGTAGAGCTGTGCTCCGTCGTTTCGTGCGCAAGACGCGTGCGCAGGCCATCGGAAGCAACCGTGATCACATAACCGGTGGCGCCGTACACTTCCATGTCCTTGCGGCTGAACGGCCACACCCATGAGCCCTGGATGACCGCTTGAGCCGTGGGGTACTTGAGGACGATGGTTGAGTCGTCGTCCACCTTGGGATAAATCTCTGGCTTGTCATGGTTCACCACCGCTGTTACCGACTCCGGCGTTTGGCCGTGCATGAGCCAGGTCATAAGATCGACCCCATAGCAACCAAAGTCGTAAAGCGCGCCCGCGCCGTTCTCAGCCGGATCGGTGAGCCAGCTTAGAAACTCCGGACTGACACCAATCTCCTTCGGACCCTCGTGGCCGTCGTGTACCACTACACGCCGAATCGGCCCCAGGCGCCCGTTCTCGACTTCGTCGTGCGCAGCGCGGTTGCTCGGGTACCACGTCGTCTCGTAATTTACGAGGACCTGAATGTGCCGGTCCCGCGCCACGCGGCGAATGGCCAAAGCGTCGTCGACCGAAATCGTGAGCGGCTTCTCGACCATCACCGCCAGGCCATACTTTCCCGCTGTCTCGATGGCCTTGCGATGGCCGGCAATCGAGGTGTAGACCAGGAGCGCTTGCGGATGCCGGGCCTCGATCATGGCCTCGGTCGCGGGAAAGAAAAGATCGTGCGCGAGCGAGTTCTTCTTTTCGTACTTGGCCACCAGGGCGGCATTGGCTTCGGCAATGCCCACCAGCTGCACCTCGTGGTGCTGGGGCAATTGGGCTAGAAACCCGGCGACGTGATCGTGCACCAGGCCTACAATCGCCACGCGCAGCGGAGGCTGTTGCTCCTGAGCCAGACAAGAAGACCCAGCGGCTGTCATCATCCCAATCATCAACCAACGTCCCAATCGAAGTGCGCTGCGAACCAGAACCTGCGGCATGGTCACCCGGATTTCTCCCTGGCCCCCGATTCTACTCTGCCGGCCGCTGGCGCATTGGCGCCGCATGTCGTCCGCCGGACCAGACGGAAGCAACCGAGGTGTTTCCGGTCCCATCCTTGCCTATACACAGCGCTGCCGCTGCAACGGAGACATCCATGCGTATGCGTTCCTTCCTGATGATCCTGGTCATTTCCTGCATACTCTCATCGGCAGTTCCGTCATCGGCCGCATCCCTGCGTAATCACGACGCCTTCTTCGGATACAGCCGCACCGGCTCCGACGCCTTCTATCCCAATACCGGCGGGCTGAATGGCTGGGAGGCCACCCTGCACATTCACCTGTACCCCTTCCTGGGGGTCGAAGGCGACGTCGCCCACTACGGTCTTGGGGCAAGCTCCCTGGTACCACGGACCACGACAGTGCTGGTAGGGCCGCGACTCAGCGTCAGGGCTCTTGGCATCAATCTGTTCGCGCACGGGTTGGTGGGCGGGGAGCACTCGGCTAACAATTCCAGCAATATTCCCATCTCAGGTGGATCGTTTGCTTACGATCTGGGCGGCGGCTTGGATCTCCCCATCCTTCCGTTCTTTGCCTTGCGATTTTCTGCCGGCCGCATCGACGCCCCCTCTCAGTCTCCCAGTGGAGGAAACCACGCCCGATTCAACACCGGCCTGGTCTTCCGATTCTGAAACCCCGAGGCGCGGGAACCGAGAGCTTTCAGCGGTAGCGACCATTTCGATTCCCCTTGGCAATTCCCGGCCGGGTGTAATCCTGATGCCCGCGCTGCCGTCCATCCCCGTGGATGAACCCCAATTACCGCTGCCCTTGTTGCGGATTCCGGACCCTCGATGCGCCATGCACGCTCTTGTTGTGTCCCGTGTGCTGGTGGGAAGATGACGGTCAGGAAGATGAAGACGCCGGCGATGTTCACCTCACGGTCAACGGCTCGCTCAGCCTCTCGGAGGCGCGCATGCATTACCGCACGTGCGGCGCCTCCCATCCGCGCTTCGTGCCGCACGTGCGCCAGCCTCTTAAACATGAGCGGTAATCGGCCGGGTCCGGTGGTAACGTGCCTTTCGCTACCGGCTCGGCCTTTCAAGTCCCGGGCCCGGTTTGACCCTGCGTAGTAAACCCTCTTACCATGAGATAAGTGATTTCCCCAGCCACGCGGACCCCGGTGGCCCCGCGCCCGAGCCGCGGTGTCCGGATGTGGAAATGAATGGCGCCAAGGCGCCTGGAAGGCAATGCCCTTGAGTTCTGTCGATACCATCGAAAACAATTCCGAACCTACCCCCGCCGAAGCCGCGCACTCACACGAGGGCCCTGACCACGAGCATGCCCACGAACATCCGCACGAACACGCCCATGGGCCCGTACTAAACCCCGATTGCACCCGCGAACTGGTCTTCGACGTTCCGGCCGAAGAGGTATCCAAATCGTTCAGCCGGGTCGCGCGCAATTATCAGAAGCATGCCAAGATTCCCGGGTTCCGCCCTGGCAAAGTTCCCGAAGCCGTCGTCAAGCGGCGCTTCTCCAACGAAATCCGCAAGGATGTGATCGACGGCCTGTTGCCCGAGCGCTTCAGCCAGGCGGTCCGGGACCTCGGCGTGACCCCGGTGGGCCAGCCCCAGGTGACGGAGCTGACGGTCGAAGAGGGTACCCCGTTGCACGTGAGAGCGGTGTTTGAGTTCATTCCTTCTTTCTCCATCGAAGGCTACCAGGACGTGACCGTTTCTAAACCAGCCACCGACATTACGGAAGAGGAAGTCCAACGGGAACTCACCCAGTTGCGCGAATCGCGCGCGACCATCGAGCCTGTGGAAGAAGACCGCCCCCTCGTGGACGGCGATTGGGCGCAGATCTCCTATACCGGGACGATCGAAAGCCAGCCCGAAGCCGCTCCGGTGGGGGGCGAAGACACGCTGGTCGAAATTGGCGGCAAGGACACAGTTGAGGCATTCACCACGGCCCTGCGCGGCGCCACTCCCGGCCAAACCATCAACGTCGCCGCGGAGTATCCAGCCGACTATCCCGAAGGCAATCTGGCCGGCAAAACGGTGGATTACACCGTCGACGTAAAGGGAATCAAGAAGCGCACCCTGCCGGAGCTGAACGACGAATTCGCCAAAGAGGTTGGCGCATTCGAGAGCTTTGGCGAACTGGAGAATCGGGTTCGCGAAAATCTGGCCAATCGTAAAAGCCGCGCGGTGGAAGCTGAAACCAAAGACAAGCTCTTTGCGGCCCTGATCGAGCGTTTTCCATTTCCCGTTCCCGAGTCTCTGGTACAGGAGCAAGTTGACGCTCGTCTGGAGCGCGGATTGCGTGCCCTCGCTGCCCAAGGCATGGATACGGAGCAGATGCGCAAGCTGGACTTCAGCCGATTGCGCGCCGCCCAGCGTGACAGCGCGGTCGCTGAGGTGAAAACCTCGCTGCTGCTGGAGCGAATTGCTCGCGAAGAAAATGTAACGGTTAGCGAAGAGGAACTTGATCGCGAGATTCATCTGGCTGCAATCCAATCGCGCGAACCGGTAGATAGCCTGAAAGTGCGATTGACGCAGGACGGCGGTATGGCTAGAATCCGTGAACAACTGAAAAGAGAGAAAACCGCACATCTCCTGTATGAACGACTGCCCGCCTGATCGCAGGACGGCAGCAGTTGCCGCGCATTCCGGCGGAGTTTGAACAACGGGTTGTGCGGTATTTCAAAAACTGGGGAAGAAACCCCACCTTAAGGACGAGCGAGAAGAAGAGACAAAATGGCATTGGTTCCAATGGTGGTTGAGCAGACGAGCCGGGGCGAGCGCGCCTACGACATTTACTCCCGTCTGCTTCGCGACAACATCATCTTCCTGGGTACTCCAATTGATGACCAGGTAGCGAATCTCATCGTCGCCCAGATGCTCTTCCTTTCCGGGGAAGATCCGGAAAAGGATGTTCAGCTTTACATCAACTCGCCGGGCGGTTCCATTACCGCGGGTCTGGCCATTTACGACACCATGCAGTTCATTCGCAATAATGTTGTGACCTATTGCATAGGACAAGCGGCCAGTATGGGTGCATTCTTATTATTGGCGGGCACCAAGGGTAAACGATTTGCATTGCCCAACTCGCGTATTCTGATCCATCAGCCGTCGATGGGCGGGCTCAGCGGCCAGGCCACCGACATCGACATTCATGCCCGCGAGATTCTGCGCATCCGGGAAATCACAAACAACCTGATGGCGCGACACACCGGTCAGCCGCTGGACCGCATCGAACGAGACGTCGAGCGCGACTTCATCATGAATTCGCAGCAAGCCAAGGATTACGGAATCATCGACGAAATCATTGATCGGCCCCGCACGTAGGGACAGCCCCAACGGGCGGAATTCAAAAAAGAGGCATCCAGGAGTAGTCCAACCATGAAAACGCGCACGGGACCTGAAGAAGCATTGCGCTGCTCGTTCTGTCACAAGTCACAGGACGCTGTGGCCAAGTTGATCTCGTCGCCCAGCGATTATCCCCGGGCCTACATCTGCGATGAATGCGTCGCGGTATGCAACTCGATTCTCGAGGACGACCGCGGCGATTCCCATCCCTCGACCACCGCCGGACACCTGCCCAAGCCCCAGGAAGTTAAAGAACTTTCTCGACGACTACGTCATCGGCCAGGACCAGACCAAAAAGAAACTCGCCGTCGCCGTCTATAACCACTACAAGCGCATCCAGATGAACCGCATGCGCAACAACGAAGTGGAGCTGGCCAAGTCCAACATCCTGCTCATCGGCCCCACCGGCTCCGGCAAGACTCTGCTGGCCCATACCCTGGCCAAGATGCTCGATGTGCCCTTTGCCATCGTGGATGCCACCACCCTCACCGAGGCCGGCTACGTCGGCGAGGACGTTGAGAACATCATCCTCAAGCTGCTCCAGGCCGCCGACGGCGACGTGACTCGTGCCCAGCAGGGCATCATCTACATCGACGAAATCGACAAGATCGGCCGCAAGGACGAGAACCCGTCCATCACCCGCGACGTCTCCGGCGAAGGCGTGCAGCAGGCGCTGCTCAAGATCCTCGAAGGCACCGTGGCGAACGTTCCCCCGCAAGGCGGCCGCAAGCATCCCCACCAGGAATTTACCGCCGTCGACACAACCAATATTCTCTTCATTTGCGGCGGAGCCTTCGTCGGCCTGGAGCGCGTAGTTGGACGTCGCGTCGGCAAAAAAGCCCTCGGCTTCAAGGCCGTCGACGCCGAGGCAGATGCGGCAACCACCCGCAACCATCGCGATACCGAACTGCTGCGCAAGACCGAGCCCCAGGACCTGATCAAATACGGGTTGATTCCGGAATTCGTCGGCCGCCTTCCTGTTATGGGAATTCTGGACGAATTGGACGAAGCCGCCCTGGTCGAGATTCTCACCAAGCCGCGCAACGCTATCCTGAAGCAATACCAGCGCCTGTTTGAATTTGAAAACGTCCGCCTGCACTTCACGCAAGACGCCTCAGCGGCCGTGGCCCGCGAGGCGCTGGCGCGCAAGGTGGGGGCGCGCGGCCTGCGCATGATTCTCGAGGAACTGATGCTTGACCTGATGTACCACCTGCCCAACAGCAAGCGGGTACGCGATCTCGAGATCACCCGCGAGATGGTCGAGCGACGCGACCTGTCGCTGTGCCTGCTCGAAAAAGCGGGCTGATCGCGCACGGCATTGCAATGGTTGAAATCCGATCCGGGTCTTGATTTCAAGACCCGGATTTGCTTTGGGGTCGGGGGGGGCGCTAGGAATGTGCCTTGGACTCGGCAGCCCTAAGGAACTGATGGGGAAATAGTTACCCTGAATCACTAAACCGTCGCGTCGGGGTCCCCTCGGCCCGGGCGCGACCCGTTTCTGGGTCGTGACGCTTTCGTACTCCCGCGGAAGCAAGCCCCAACCCCAATCCACTGTACAATCCCAACATGAGCCGTCCTATCCGACCCGCAGCCGGAGTTTGTCTCGCGCGTTTAAAAACCTTGGTGTCCTTATGACTACATCGCGCGATAAGTCCGAGCCGCGTAAATTGCCCATGATGCCCATCCGGGACATGGTGATCTTTCCCTATATGATGACCCCGTTCGTTGTGGGCCGCGAGTCGAGCGTGCGCGCCCTTGAAGAGGCCCTCAACGGCGACCGCAAGATCTTTCTCGCCACCCAGCATGACGCCTCCATCGATGAGCCCAAGGCCAAGGAAATCTACCAGGTCGGCTCCATCTGCAACATCGTGCAGAGCGTCAAGATGCCGGATGGCAATATCAAGGTTCTGGTTGAGGGCGTGGAGCGCGCCAAGTCCACCGACGTCAGCGACCGCGACGGCTTTTTTGTCGCCACGGTGCGCACCGGCAGAACCCAGTTCGAGATGACGCCTGCCGTCGAGCAGCTCATGCAGCGCGTCACCAGCCTCTTTGAGCAATATGTCAAGCTCCAGCAGTCGCTCAACTATGAAACCATCATCGCCACCGTGCGCATGGATGAGCCGGCCAAGCTCTCCGATATCATCGCCGCCAATCTCCAGCTCGGCATAGAGGAAAAGCAGGAACTGCTGGGCATCTTCGACCCCGCCGCCCGCCTTGCCCGCATTGCCGATGTTCTCGATGTCGAAATCGAAAAGCTCGATCTTGATCGGAACATCCAGTCGCGCGTGAAGCGCCAGATGGAGCGCGCCCAGAAAGAGTACTACCTCAACGAAAAGATCAAGGCTATCCAGAAAGAACTGGGCCGCGGCGAGAAGAGCGAATTCGACGAGCTCCGCAAAAAAATCGAAGCCGCGGGGATGCCCAAGGAAGTCCTCGAAAAGGCTGTCCAGGAGCTCAAGAAACTCGAAGCCATGCCGCCCATGTCGGCCGAGTCCACGGTGAGCCGCAATTACATCGACTGGCTGCTGGCGGTGCCGTGGAAGAAGCGCTCCAAGGAAACCCGCTCGATCGAATACGCAGAAAAAGTCTTGAATGAAGACCACTACGGCCTCGAAAAGATCAAGGACCGCATCCTCGAATTCCTGGCCGTCCGCCAGCTCGTAAAGAATCCGAAGGGCTCCATCCTCTGCTTCGCCGGACCTCCGGGCGTGGGCAAAACCTCGCTCGGCATGTCGATCGCCAAAGCTACGGGCCGCAAGTTCGTCCGCCTGTCCCTCGGAGGCGTGCGCGATGAAGCCGAAATTCGCGGCCACCGCCGGACTTATATCGGAGCTTTACCCGGCCAAATTATCCAGCATATGAAACGCGCTGGAACAAAGAACCCGGTATTCCTGCTTGACGAAGTAGACAAGATGGCTTCTGATTTCCGCGGCGACCCTGCTTCGGCGCTGCTTGAAGTTCTCGATCCGGAGCAGAACACCACCTTCCAAGATCACTATCTCGACGTCGATTACGACCTTTCACAGGTATTGTTTATCGCCACGGCGAACGTGACCCACACCATTCCCGCGGCGCTGCAGGACCGCATGGAGATCCTCCGCCTGCAGGGCTATACCGAGCACGAAAAACTCGAAATCGCCAAGCAATACCTAGTGAAGAAACAACGCGAGCAGACTGGCCTGAGCGAAAAAAACATCACCTTCAAGGACGATGCAATCCTCGAGATCATCCGCTATTACACTCGCGAAGCCGGCGTCCGTAACCTGGAGCGCGAGATCGGCAACGTGTGCCGCAAGGTGGCTCGCAAAGTCGTGAAAACCGGTGCCAAGCACAAGGAAGAGCTTGCCGGTGCCAACATCCACGAATTTCTGGGCGTCGCGAAGTTCCGCGATTCCGAGGCGCACGAGAAGAGTGAAGTCGGGCTGGTCACCGGCCTTGCCTGGACTGAAGTCGGCGGCTCGATCCTTACCACCGAGGTGCAGGTGCTCGACGGCAAGGGCAAGCTCACCATCACCGGCCAGCTGGGTGACGTGATGCAGGAATCGGCGCAAGCCGCCCTAAGCTACATTCGCGGCAAGGCACAGGTGCTCGGGCTCTCGCGCGAGTTTTACCGGAATATCGACCTCCACCTCCACGTTCCCGAAGGCGCGATCCCGAAGGACGGTCCCTCGGCAGGAATCACGATGGCGACGGCCCTGGCCAGCGCCCTGGCCAAGATTCCGGTGCGCCGCGACATCGCCATGACCGGCGAAATCACCCTGCGCGGCAAGGTGCTGCCGATCGGCGGGCTGAAAGAGAAACTGCTGGCTGCACTCAGGGCCGGCATCTTCGAAGCCATTCTGCCCCGCGGCAACGAAAAGGACCTCTCCGAGCTCCCCGACAACATCAAGAACTCGATGAAGCTCCATTTCGTCGACCAGATGGATGAAGTGCTGGCGCTGGCGCTCGAGAGCCCGCTTCCGACCCCGGTTCCCGCCGAGGCTGAAGTGCTCGCGACCGTGCCCCCGAACCCAGATGTGACCACGGGCCAGGTCGCGCATCAATAAAACTGGAAATCGGTTGCCCCGCCTCTGCGCGCAGTTCATGCGCCGGGGGCGGGGTTTTCACTTCTTCAGCGACGCAACAAAGTTCAGCGCTTCTCCGAACAGCTTTCCGTCTTTCAGATAATCGCCCGGGCTGCTGTAGCGCAGCAGCACCCACTCGCGCATCGTCTTGGTGCCCATCACCAGAAACGACGCATCGCGGATTTCCACCAGTTTGGCAATGCGGGCCTCCGGAAGCTTCATCGCCACGCCTTCCGGGCGGGTGAAGGCGAAGATCTTTGTCCCGATCTGGAACATGGCCCCGCTTGGTTTTCTCACGACTGAGGCCTGCGGCAAAATGCCTTCAACCCACGCGGCCAGCTCATCAATTGGAACGACCTTTGGTTTCGGAGCCTTTGCGGCCGAACCCGAGCGTGCCCTTGCCGTGCTTTTTGCCGCCGGCTTTCCTGTGCCCGAAGATTTGCGTGGCATAACCGCCCCTTCAGTACTGGCGCCTCCAATGTATCAAGCATCGTCACGCTTGAGTGGTCGGTTGGAAACCAGGTTGTCCCATAGATCCAGCCCAACCGAAAGGCGCAGCATCCTGTATGCTCGACTAGGCCGCTATGCGCTATACCACTCAATTCCTGCTCTCGGCTCTGGCGGCAGCGCAGTTCCCTGCACCGACTGTGCCGGAAATCGCTTTTCTGGGCCGATCGAACGTGGGTAAATCGAGCTTGTTGAATGCGCTGGTGGGTGAGAAGGCTGCGAAGGTCTCTTCCACCCCCGGGCGTACCCGGGCCATCAACTTTTTTCTGGTTATGGACGAGAACGGCAGGCCGAGAATGCAGTTCGCGGACTTGCCCGGGTACGGCTACGCCAAGATTTCCAAGTCCATTTCAGCCGAGTGGCCCAAGTTCATCGAGCCCTATCTGGCCGAACGGGAGACGCTCGGCCTCTGCGTCTGCCTGGTGGACTCGAACGTGCCGCCGCAGCCGAGGGACGCGCAACTCCTTGTCTGGCTGCGGCACGTGGGCCGGTCCTTCGTGGTGGTCGCAACCAAGATCGACCGGCTCAGCGGTAATCAGCGCACCCGCAACCTGGCAGCTCTCAGGAAGGGCCTGGAGGTCGAGGACATTCTCCCGGTTTCGGCGAAGACGGAAGTTGGGATCAAGGAACTGTGGTCACGGATCGAGCAGGTGTGAAGGGGTCAATGGGAGGACGGGCTCTCTGTCCCAAAGTTGAATTCATCGCAGCTCCCACGGAAGCTCAGCTGAATCTGCCCTGAAGCACCGATTTCTCCTGCCGCCGATCGCTCGCGCACGCGCTCCACAAAGCGCGATCCGAATTCACGGCCGACGGAGACCAGCCGAAAGTCGCCTCCCAGACGTCCGAGATAACGCGGGGCCTGCCGAATCCAACGACGGGCTGCCGGGGCATCGTGATTTAGACACTCCAGCGCAAACTCATCGAGCCGTGGCAGCCAGCGTGCGGGTGCCGAGGAGACACTCCAAGCCACCAGAACTGCATCGTCGGCCGGATCGGGCTGGCTGGGTATGGCTAATGCCTGGTTGGACGGGCGGGGCAGGTCGGGCACGATGCCCCGTTCGGCCATCTGGGCCTTCACGGAATCGGGCTTTGCAGCTACGCACACCGCGACCGGTTGGCATTTGCGAATTTCGTTTTTGAGGATGCGCACGGCTTCATCGAGAGAGGTGACGAGAAAATCGACGACTCCCTCGCGGATAGCTTGCTTTTGCGTGGCAACGTTCGCGGTGGCACTGAGCGATGCGCCTCCGGCGATGTTCGACGCCCGCACCAGGCGACAGCTTTGCTCGTCCAGTTCTCCTGCGAAGAGAAGCTTGCCGCCCAGGCCGAACTCCCCGTCGAATTCTACGGACAGGACCGTATAGAGCCGGCAGATGGCCGCTACTTCTGATTCCCGGAAGTGATGCGGGATGGGGCTCATTGGCATGGACCGATCATTCGAAGACGAGCCAAAACGGGGGTAATGTAACAGAAATTGCTGTTTCAGACGACAATTTTTCTCGTAAAGCCTTTAGGTTCAGTTCAAGAATTCAAAATAGCGAAAATAAAGCGAATCTACATAGGGGGAGGGTGGGGGTGCCGTTTTGGGGGTATAAACCGGGGGCAGGCCTGAAGTCTTGAACTCGGGACTTTGCTGATACCGCGACGAAGGGCATGACGAAGGGCATTCTGGTATCTCCACTCCAAGTTTGCAGCAAAAGGTCTCAATTTTACGCAAATTCGCCGCATGATGGTTTTGTGCGATGGCTGGCTTTGCGGCCTCGTGAAAATGGAGGTCCGTGGGGTTACAGAAGTTCGTTGCATTGATTGTCGCAGTCGAACGGAAGTGATTGATTCGGAGGTACCCGCGCCCGAAGTGACGAAAATACGGCTCGGTCTTCAGAAACACTGCGGATCCCTCAGTTCTAGTTCGTGGCCTCTTTCAGCCAGTCTTTTCTTACATAGAATACAAATTCGCCGGGATTCGCCGTGGTTTTCAGCTTGTCTTCGTGGGGTTGGTCGATGCATCCGTTCTGAGTGACGAGGCCTTTCGCCTCAATCTCTGAAACCGGATACCAACGCGGACTCGAGGCCTGATATCGCTTCACCGCGTCGCAGTTGAGATAGGTTTCAGTGGAACTGTCGTAGGTTACCTGAATCATGACGGCGGACGCTTCGTTGGGAAGCGACAGTTGCGCCGTTCCATCCTCATTGGGATGAACCCACTCATTATGGACGGATGATTGATGATCGATGCGGACGAGAAAACCAGTGGGTGTAATGCGCTGCCCGGTCTTGCCATCAAGAATGCGAAGGGTGATCGTCCTAGTTGTTTGCGCGGGAACAGCCTGGCAAAGGACGGTGAGAAGGAATAGAACCGGGAGAATCCAAGTCTTGGCTATGGCCATTTCTTGCCTTGATTCAACTTACCACGCTGAGTAAGGCTGGCCGTCGGACCCTTGCTCCTGCGAATTCGAATGGACATCGTCGATGCCGGGATCCGTCTGGTCCAGGGAGTGAAGCGCATCACTGGCGCTGGTCTCCCAGGTCTCGGCGCTGCGGGTCATGGGATCGACCGGAATGCTGCGAATGTAACCGTCGGTGACCAGATCCTGCAGGGATTGGGGGGCCTTCTGCTTGTCGGCGGTGTAGGAGTCGATAGCGGCGCGCAACACGTGCAAATCTTCTTTCAGCACGGCTTCGCGGGCCTGCCGGACCGCGCCCACATAGCTGGGAATGGCCACCACGGCCAACACCCCGATGATGGCCATGACGATCATCAGTTCCACCAGGGTGAAGCCTGCGTCTTTTTTGTGATTCGTGCGCATGATTGCCCTACCAGTCAGAGTACTTGGTGCCGTCCAGGGCCGTGCCCTGGGATTTGCTGTAGACGTCGAACACGCTCTGGCCGCCATAGGAGTCGGATGTGGCATCGTCCTGCATCGACCGCAAACCCCACTCCTGCTTGCCGGTCATGGGATCGATTGGAATGCGGCGCAGAAACTTGACCTTCTTACTCTGAACATCTACCCCTTCGACCAGCGTTTCCAGGTCCGGGGGATAGTTCTGGCTGTCCACCTTGGTCTGGAAAGCGCCCTTGTCGGCTGCGTCCTTGTACTTGTCGATGGCGTCGCGCATCGTCCAGAGGTAGTATTTCAGTTCTTTCTCCTTCTCCCTCTTGACCTTGTAACGGGCGATAGGAGCGGCTCCGGCGGCGAGAATGGCCAGAATGGCGACGGTTACGATCAGCTCGACGAGCGTGAGTCCCCGCTCGCCTTTTCTCCGCATTGGCCGTTTGCTGATCATTTGCTTTTTACGTCCACACCTCGTTATTTAACACTGACGGTCAAATCGGTTCCTTGCGCTAGGACAGGTTGTTGCTTGCTGTTGGTGGCTCCCGTGCGAGTAATCGAGAGGGTGCTATCCCCTTGAGCTTTCGCCTGAAAAGTGAGCACACACACGACCCCGGCTCCATTGATCCCGGTGGCCCCGGGGGGACGCGATGCATTGATGGTGATAGCGCCCGGGCCGTCGTCGCGGTGGGCCAGACTGACCGCCAGGCCGTCGCGGCTGAGGAAGTCGCCGGAATCCACATTCACCAGGGAGAGCTTGGTTGCATCGTATTGAAGCTGCAGGGGTATGGACGCAATATCGGCGGCACCGCTGATCACAATGGGCACCTGGAACGATGAACCCATGGGCACCGGTCCCGGGGAATTCATGAGGAAACTCAGCTTCGAACCGGGGGCCGGAGGCGGTTGAGCCGCGGGAGGGGTTCCAATCGGCGGACGGGGAGGGGTCTCAGAAGGGAGCCCGAGATTTGTCTGGGGGACCGGGGCTGCAGCGGGGTTTCCCTCGGCCGCGGCCTTCATCTGAGCCATGGCGGCCGAGACCGCGCCCGAGGCCGAGGTGCCTGGCACCCTGCCTATGCTGGAATTGGAGGTAACGGGTTGGACCTGGGGCGGGGTGTTGGCGCCCGGACCTTCGACGGCGATATGGCGCAATTCAATCGACTGGCCCACGCCGGTGTCGACGCTGCGCAGATTGGCGGGACGCAAATCCTGCGAGCGGACGATGTGGGGCACCATGAGGAACACCACCTCGTCGTCGGTAATGGTGTGATCCTTGGCGCCGAAGAGGTATTTGAGAATGGGAATGGAACTCAGGCCGGGGATGCCGCTCCAGCTTACCTGGTCCTGCTGGTTGAGGATTCCGCTGAGGATGTTGGCCTCGCCTTCGCGCAGGCGGACCACTTCCTCGGTGCTCTTCTGGGCGATGATTGGCTCGGTAACGCCGCTGATGGTGACGGAGCCGCTCTGGGCGGTGACTTCAATCTTCATCTTGAGCGTGACATCGCGGTCGTAGTGGACGGTAGGCGTGATCTCGATATTGACGCCCACGTCGAGGTACTGGAACTGGGTATTGACCAGCGAGCTGACGAGGGCAGTAGCGGCGCCCGTCTGGTAAGAGCCGGTAGCGATGGGAATGCGCTCGCCGATCTTCATGGTGGCTTTCTGCGAATCGGTGGCGCGCAGGCGCGGATTCTGCAGAATCTTGGTGTTTGCATCGGAGAGCAGCAGGTTGGCGGTTGCGGTGCCCACGGTGACGGCGAAATTGTTGGAATTCAGGTGAGCCAGGTTGTAGATGGTCAGATTGTTGCTTGTGCGCGGTGCCGGTTCCCGTACCAGTTCCAGTGCCGCTTCCGGAGCCCGTGTTGTTTGTCGTGACGGACGCGATGCTCACACTGGCGCTGGCCGGCCACTGGATGCCGAGGTTGCGTTCCCAGTTCTTGCTGACCTCCATGACCGCGATGTCGACCACCACTTCGGGCCGCGCCTTGTCGAGATCGTTAATGAACTTCTGGGCGAGGAGCAATTCGTCAGGTGTGCCGCGCACCACCAGGGCACTCTGGCTCTGCACGCCATAGACCTTGATCTGGGTAAGGACATTGCGCAGAGCGGTCTGGACGTCGTTGAGGTCGTTCTGCTGCCAGGCATTGGCCAGGTAAAACGTCTGGACTGCCTGCTCGTCCAACTCGGTTCGCTTGGCACGAGTATTCTGCGCGACGAAGATGGTATTGGAGGTAACCGGGCGCCAGAAGGTGTTGGACATGGTCCCGACGATCCGCAGGGCGTCGAGCAAAGAAACATTGGTTAGATCCACCTGGATGCGCTTGGAGTTGAAATCCGGGTCGAAGAGGACATTGACGCCGGCAGCCCGGCCCACTGCCTGGTAGACCACCTTCGCATCTTCTGCCATATGGAGGGTCAAGGGCTCAGTGGAGACGGGCTTCAGTCTAACCGGGGAGCCGATGGAATCGATTTCCTGCTGGGTGCCGGCCATTTCCGGCGGGACCTCGGGCGTTGGGGGCGGCGCCTGGTTCTCGCGGGCGCGGATTTTAGCGATCTCCTGCTGAGCGACATCGTTGCCGGGATCGATCTCCATCGCATGGAGGAACTCGGCGAGGGCGCCCTGCTCATCGCCGGCCAGCAGCAGCTTGCGGCCTTTGCTGACGTGGAGGGTTGATGCGGATAGCTGCACGCGAACGAACGCGGTGCGATAGCGGAGATCCTTCGGCGCCAATTGAGCCGCTTTCTGGTAGTTGTCAAAGGCGACGTCATAGTTCTCGGCAGCTTCGGCGGCTTCTCCTCGCTTGTAGTAGTTGCTGGCTGATTCGGCGGAGAGCGAAATGCTCGCAAGGCTCAGGACTGCCATCACGAGAACGAGCGCGATCCCAAATGGGGAGAAAACGGATCGGGGGGCTACCGCAAAACGAACGCGGTTCATCGTACTCCCTGGCGTCTGGCTGGGCTTGCCGATTGTATGGAACTGTTGCGGAATGCCGTGGCCGCTCAGGACGCATTGATTTTTGGCGGTCGTGCTCAACGTACGAAGCCTCATTTTAGCAAAGCCTTATGGGGGACTCGATGATGGTACACAGATCATATCCCGGCGCAGTTGCGTTGCGGGCGGACGGGAAAGATGGCAAAGTTGGCCCGGTGCTAGGATGAAGAACTGAGGACGCTTCCCGATGGCCCGCCAAACCAGTCACGTGATCGCACCGGCTGACCGGCCCGGACCGGCTAAAGCCGCGCGTCCGCGCGATCCGGTGGCCTCGGGTGAACGCGACGCGCGCATTCAATCGCGTCCGCCAGCCACAATTACTTCCTGATCGAAAGGTTCGAAGCGGGCGTGGCCCTGCGGGGAACCGAGGTGAAATCGATCCGCGAGGGCAAAGCAAACCTCAAGGACGCCTACGGCCTGATCAAGGACGGCGAGGCGTTTCTGCTGAATGTTGCATATCGGTCCCTATTCGCACGGAAATATAGCCAATCACGACGAAACGCGGACGCGCAAACTGCTGCTGCACCGCGAAGAGGTTCGCAAGCTATTCTCGAAGACGCAGGTGAAGGGTCACACGCTCATTCCCACCCGGCTTTACTTCCGCAAGGGGCGGGTAAAATGCGAAATCGCTGTCGCCAAGGGCAAACAGGACTGGGACAAGCGGGAGACGGAGCGGAGGCGCGAGGCGGATCGCGAGGCCCGAACGGCGATCAACGCCAACAAGCACCGCATGGGGCGGTAGCGCCGTTGGCGTCTGTTGCCGGTCCGTTCGTCTGAGCCCTTCGATCCCATCCCTATAATTACCTCATGAAGATCGACCTCTCTTTTGCTCCCCTGGCCCAGGTTGAAACCGAACTGCTGGCCGTGCTGGCCGCCGATACGCAGACCGCCAAAGGCGCGGATGTGAAGCCGCAGCCCGTGCTGCTTACTTCTGATGAAGCTGTGAAGGCCGCGGCGGCGACCGTGCTGGCCAGCGGCGAATTCAAGGCCGGTCCGAACGAAACGCTGCTGCTGCATGCACCCGCGGGTCTCAAGGCCAGGCGGCTGCTGCTGGTGGGCCTGGGCAAACAGGCGAAGACGACGGTACACGGCGTCCGCAATGCCGCCGGCACCGCGGTGCGGCTTACGAAGCCGCGCGGAATCCGTGAGCTTGTTCTGGCGCTGCCCTCATCCGAAGGTCTGCTCCCCGCAGGGGTTCGGGCGGCTGTTGAGGGCGCGTTTCGTGGGCGATTTCGACCCCGACACGTATCGCAGCGACCGCAAGGACCTGAGCGTGCAGTCGTTTACGGTCGTAGCGCCGGCGGGCGTCGATGAGGAGGAAGTAAAGGCCGCCTTTGCCGAGGGCGTGGTCATCGGCGAAAGCCAGAACTTTACCCGTTCGCTGGTCAATGAGCCGGGAAATGTGCTGACTCCGACGGTGTTCGGGCAGCGTGCCGCAGCGATGGCCAGAGAAGTGGGACTCGGCTGCGAGGTGCACTCCACCGAGAAGCTGCACGAGCTGAAGATGGGCGCCTTCTGGAGCGTGTCGCAAGGGTCGGAAGAGCCGCCGGCCCTGATTGTGCTGCGCTATGAGCCGGAAGGGGTGACCCATGGCCCGGTGCTGGGATTGGTGGGTAAAGGCATCACGTTCGACACGGGCGGCATTTCGATCAAGCCCTCAGAGAACATGGAGAAGATGAAGTACGACATGGCCGGCGGCGCCGCCATGATCGGCGCGATGCGCGCCATTGCCCTGCTCAAGCCGAAGGTGCGCGTGATCGGGATCGTGTGCGCCTCAGAAAACATGCCCGACGGCAAAGCGCAGAAGCCGGGCGACGTGCAGACGGCGATGCCTATCACCCCGGACAAGCCGGGAAAGACGATCGAGATCATCAACACCGACGCGGAAGGGCGGCTGGTCCTGGCCGATGGGCTGACCTATGCGCGTCAGCTGGGAGCGACCCACCTGATCGATGCGGCTACGCTGACGGGCGCCATTGGCGTAGCGCTGGGCATGATCAACGCCGGAGCATTTTCCAACGACGATGAAACGTTTGAGAAATTCGATGCGGCCCTGGAGATTTCAGGCGAAAAGTTCTGGCGGATGCCGATGGGCGAAGAGTACGCAGACCTGATCAAGAGCGACATCGCCGACATCAAGAACACCGGCGGCCGCTGGGGTGGAGCCATCACGGCCGCGGAATTCCTGCGCGTCTTTGCCGAAGACACCCCCTGGATTCATCTCGACATCGCCGGCCTGGCTTGGGTGGAAGACGCGCGCCCGTACATCGCGAAGGGGCCAAGCGGGGTGGGGGTGCGATCGATCCTGGAGTGGGTGAGGAGCTACTCGAGCTAGCCATCCTATCGGAATTTCTTTTGTTTCCTTATGCGATCCCTATGGAACGGGGAGGCTCCCGCTGCTATGACAAGGCATGCGCCGGATTCGGAGAGGAATGCTCTCGAATCCTTTCTCATATCAGCGGAGGGTTCACACGATGATCCTGCAGACGGTAGAGTTGTTGCCCACCCAAAAGGCCGCGATCGAGGAGAAGGCCGGCGGCAAGGAAAGTATCGTACCCGGCAGCCTTACTGCGATGGCCGCCAAGGACGCGGACCGGCAGGCTGCCGCGCAAAAGATGCGCTATCAGTTATATCTTCTGGATCGCAGCCAGCATCGCATGTCCATCGAGGACTATGCCGACCTGCTGCTGCAAAAGGCCGAGGTGCATTGACGGGCTGAAGCGAGCCGATCACACTCCGATAATATTTCCCTCGGGGTCCACGTCGATGTCCATGGCACGCGGATGGCTGGGCAGGCCGGGCATCAGCATCATGCTTCCGGAAATCGCGACCACAAAGCCGGCCCCGGCCGATAGCGAGGCATCGTTCACCTGCAGGGTCCAGCCTGTCGGCGCGCCCATCAACTTGGGGTTGTCGGTAAGCGAATACTGCGTCTTTGCGATGCAGACCGGCAGCCGGCCGTAGCCCCATCTGGAGTACTCCGCGAGCTTGCCGCGTGCCTTGTCGCTGAAATTTGCCCCACCCGCGCCATAAACCTGCCTGGCAACCTTGACGACCTTGTCTTCGAGCGAATCGTCGAGCAGGTAGGCCGGCTTAACCTCGGGAGACGGGTTCGCTTCAATGAGGTCGACGACCTTCTCGGCGAGGTCAACAGCGCCCGCGCCTCCTCTGGAGAAGGCCTCGACGCGCGCCCATGGGGTCTCTTGCCGATTGCATTCGGCGGCAATCAATTCAAGTTCGGCGGATGTGTCATTTGGGAACCAGTTGATCGCGACGACAATCGGTACTCCAAAGGCACGCAGAGTCCGTATGTGATGACCCAGATTTCCGAGTCCTGGCTCGAGGTGTCCCTCTCCCTGGGCGCGCAGACTCTGGACTGTCGTCACGAGCACCGCGGCCGCGGGCAGAATCCCCGAGGTTCGCATCACGATGTCGAAGTACTTCTCGGCGCCCAGGTCGGCGGCGAATCCACATTCGTTGACCACATAATCGGCCAGCCGCACTCCCATCTTCTGCGAAAGAATGCTGCTGGTGCCGTGTGCGATGTTCCCGAACGGGCCGGTGTGGACCAGCGCCGGCGTTCCCTCGGTGGTCTGGACGAGGTTGGGCAGAAGTGCCTCGCCGAGTAACGCCATCATGGCCCCGGTCGCGCCCAGATCGGCCGCCGTGACGGGCAGCCCGGCGCGAGACGCTCCCACCACAATCGAAGCGAGACGATGGCGCAGATCGTCCGAGCTGGAAGCCAGGGCGACGATGGCCATGACTTCCGATGCCGCGGTGATGACAAAACTCGTATCCCGGGTCACGCCTTCGCCCTTCGCGCCGACAGAGACGGTGATCCGGCGCAGGGCGCGGTCGTTCATGTCCGTTGCCCGGGGCCACGTAATCCGGGCCGGGTCGAGATCGAGAGCATTGCCGAAAAAGAGGTGCGAATCCAGCATCGCTGCCAGTAGATTGTGGGCCGCGGTGATGGCGTGGAAGTCGCCGTGAAAGTGGAGATTGATCTTGTGGCTTGGTTCTACCTGCGAAAGGCCGCCACCGGCCGCGCCGCCCTTCATGCCGAACACGGGGCCGAGCGACGGCTCGCGCGAAGTGACAATGGACTTTTGCCCGATGCGTTCCAGTCCCTGCGCCAGGCCGATGGAAACCACTGTCTTTCCCTCGCCGGAAGTGGTCGGCGTGGTGGCGGTGACCAGGATTAGTTTGCCATGCACAGGGAAGGCGCCGTTCTCGAGTAGATCAAGGCGGAGCTTGGCGCCGTAGGGGCCGATACATTCGTATTCTTCAGGGAGAAGTGCAAGCTTGCCGGCTATGTCCTGAATGGGCAGAAGGGTATGGGTGAGCAAAGCAGCGTTCGTCATAGGATTGGCCGAGGAGCAATATACTCCCCGTGTAACGAATGTCCCTGTGACAGGGGCTACAGGGCCGGTGTGACGGCGGGTACATGCCAGGCGCTTTTCGGCGAGGCTTGAGCCGGTGATCGATCTCACGTTTTGCTCACTTTTGTGAGTTAAATCACCGCGATTTTCAGCAATTTTGGGCCTTTTTTTCCGGACAGCTGCGCACCTAAGTCTATAAATAACTGCCGTTTATAATTATCTGCACAGTTTCACAGCCCGGGAATTTTTTCTTGCGTGCACCTCTTGTCCATCCGCTCGTTGGCAAGGTGCGCAGAAGGGATGCGGATCCGTTCGTCATGATGGTTCCAGTGTGCGCCACTCGATCGAATTAATCTGCCAAGCGCGCAAGAAATTTGCTCCGAGAAATCGGGTCCAGCCTGGATGTCCCGCACGGGTGAGAAACAGAGCAGGCGTCAAGAACAACAGCTCGCCGCGGCATACACTCTCTCCATGGACAACGAGCGCATTCGCGCGATTTGCATGGCGCTGCCGCATGTGGCCGAGACGGTGAACTGGGGTCATCACCTGGTGTATTGGGCCGGAGACCGCGACATCGGCGGCAAGATGTTCGCCATGACCGACCTGGATGGAACGGGGTTTGGCGTGCTCTGGTTTCATTGCGGGGCCGAGCGCTTCCACGAACTGCTGGAAATCGAGGGGATCTCCGCATCGCCTTATCTGGCCAAGGCGCATTGGGTGACGCTGGAGCGGTGGAATGCGCTGAAGCCGCGCCAGATCGAGGATGAGCTGCGGCAGGCGCACGAGCTCATTTTCGCGAAACTGCCCAAGCGGACCCGGACTTTGCTGGCTCTGCCGGAAAAGGAGCGGATCAAGTTGATCCGGGAACGGAAGAAGGTGCTGGCGGCGCGGGAGAATGCGAAGAAGGCTAAGGTGAAAGCAAAGTGAGCGTGTGAATCATTCAGGTCTCATACTCGAGACGTCCCTCGGCGGCTAAAGCCGCGCTGAAATTGATTGGGTTAAACGTACGGGCTGAAGCCCGTACCCTTCACGAAATGCATTTTTCAGCAAGCTGTGAAGCCGTGCCCTGATACAAAACCAGAAACCACCAATGGAGCGGGAATGGAACCATTTCCGCCGGTCTATCGTAGTTAAGGAGGAGCCGGCGCGGATGTGTCCGAGCGCGGGCCGGGTGAGACAATGGCCAAGTTTCTGTTGTTTTGCATTCTGCTCGTGCTGTGCTGGCCGCTGGCCCTGGTGGCGCTGGTGCTCTATCCGCTGGTGTGGCTGCTGCTTCTGCCCTTTCGCATCGTGGGCATCGCCGTCGGCGGAGTTCTGGAATTAGTGCGCGCGATCATCTTCCTGCCCGCCCGGATGCTCCGGGCGATCTGAATTCCCACCCCCGTCGAAGATTCCCCATGCATTGTCCAGTCGAGCCTTGTCGCCTCGACACAGACGTCGGACATGCTTTAGGGTGGCCCCATGGCTGTTTCCCTGGCTATGGATGAGAGGGTTGCGGTGATCACCGGCGGCTCGCGCGGGATTGGCGCGGAGATCGTGCGGATCTTTACCGAGGCCGGCGCGCGGGTTGCCTTCAGCTACCGCCAGGCGCGCGACCGTGCCGAGGCGGTCGCATCCGAGTGCGGCGGCCTCACACGATGCCTGCCCCTCGAACAAGACCTGAGCACGCCGGCGGACGGCCGGGCGCTGGTCGCTGCCGTCGTCCGGTCCTTCGGCCGCCTTGATGTGCTGGTGGTCAATCACGGCATCTGGCCGGCGGCGGATGCGCCCATAGCGACGATGGCTGAAGAACAGTGGCGCCGCACACTGGCGGTCAATCTCGACTCGGTCTTTGGACTGGTGCAGGCGGCCGTGGGGCAGATGGAAACTCAGATGCCGGCATCGGGAAATCCGGGGGACTCTCGGGGGCATATCGTCCTGATCAGTTCCACTGCCGGCCAACGCGGAGAGGCCAATCACGCCGACTACGCCGTTACCAAAGGGGCGTTGATCAGTCTGACAAAGAGCTTGTCAAGTGAGTTAGCTCCCAGGGGAATTCGGGTAAACTGCGTAGCGCCGGGATGGGTCACCACGGAGATGTCGTCTGCGGCGCTGGGTGATCCCGAGCTTGGGCCGACGATTGTCTCCGGGATTCCCGTGGGACGCCCCGCAAGCCCTCGCGAGATTGCGGGGCCGGTGCTGTTCCTGTGCACTCCGCTGGCGGGATTTATTTCAGGCGAGGTACTGAATGTGAACGGGGGCGCCGTGCTGGTGGGGTGAGGGGTTTGATCGGTGATGGGCTGGTTGGGGTTCGTGCTCTCCCACCCTTGGCGCAAAAACAAAGACGCGCCAAGGATGGGGCACCCAGGTTTCGGACCATGAGGAGAAGGAACTTGATGCAAAGGATTCTGATGGTGGTGCTTGGCACAGCCATGTTGGGGACGCCATTGGCGGCGCCCACGCAGACCCCCCAGCCGTCCAGCCCGGCGATCGATGATGCTGCCATCAACACCGCGCACGCGCGTTCAGTTCTGGAGGCCATGATCAAAGCCATGGGAGGAGACGCGTGGCTGAACCTGAAGAACACGGAGCGGGAGGGCCATATTGCCGGCTTCTACAAGGGCAACCCCGATCCCGGGACCACAAAAGTGTACGAGTTTCATTCGTGGCCGGATCACGATCGCATTGAGTTCACGACGCATCGCGACGTGGTCCAGTTCTATCTCGGCCGCGAGGGCTGGGAGGTTACCTATCGCGGCAAGAAGGCGCTACCCGCAGACCAGATGGAAGAGTACCTGCGCCGCCGCGACCACTCGGTGGAAACGGCGGTGAAGGTGTGGATGAAGGACCCCAACACCATCCTGATGTACGAGGGCCAGAAGCTGGCCGGGCGGCACCTGGCCGAACAAGTGACATTGATCTCGGCATCGAACGAGGCCATCACCATCCAGATGGACGCGCAGACCCACCTGCCGCGCAACCGCAGTTTTCAGTGGCGCGACCCGGTCTACCACGACAAGAATACCGACACCGAAGAGTACGACGGGTACCACGACGTGAATGGAATTGCGACACCGTACACCATTACCCGGCTGAAGAACGACGACATGGTCCGGCAGTTCTTCCTGGACAAGGTGACCTACAACCAGGATCTGCCACCCGACTTCTGGAGCGTGGACGCCGCGGAGCGCCGCATCAAGAAGTAACCCCCTGGGCCGCACGATCAGTGGCGTCCGCAGCAATTCTCGGGCCGCGCACCTACCACGGAGGTGGTAGTGGGTAATGACTCCGTTCCGTCTTGTGGAGAGCTACGGCTCGGGGTACAAACAAGGAGTGTTTCCTTTTGAGAGCGAAGTAAGTCCTGCTCTCTTTGTAGTTTTCACGCTAGGTTGCCTTGGTTCTCTCCAACAGACGAGACATGCCCGACGTTGACATTAATCCCAAGGGGAAAGGTGCGTTGCCGCCGCAGTGCGTGGCGCCCGCCGCCGCGGAGCCGGCAGCGAATGGCGCAGGCACCCGGACTGCCGCGCAGAGCCATAAGGCCGTACTGAGCCTGCTTGAGAGTGTCGACTACAGCTTGCGCCAGGAACTCATCGCGTACGCAAACCGGTATGACGTCCAGACAGGGCTGTTAAATTTTCATGCGTTTCAGGCGGAGCTTGACTCGCTGCTGCGGACTCTGCCTCCGGATCAGGAAGTAGCAACGGTCTGGATCGATCTGCTGAACGTGCGCCGGGAATTTGCCCTATGGGGAATGGACGCGGCTGAGTTGCTGGTGCGCAATGTCGCTGAGGGCCTGCGCAGCACGGCAGACAAGAGCGCGCTCCTGGGCCGTCTGGGGGCGCGCAGCTTCGTCCTGGCCGTGCCGGCCGCCAAAGCCGATCCCATCGCGCGCCACGGATTTCAAAATGTTTTGAATACTTTGCAACAGCTGGGAGCGGGCGGGCTGGAAGCCAGCCCCGAAGTGGCGGCCGGGGTGGCATTTTTCCCGTCGGACGCCAACCGCGCCGAAGATCTGCTTCGCTACGCCAGCCTGGCATCCGCCCGGGCGCGCTACACCCGCAGTACCTCGGTGCTCAGTTTTCAGCCGGGCATGAACAAGCTTCTTCTGCGCAGTCATCAACTCGAGGTTGAGATCGGGAAATCGCTGGAGCGGAATGAGTTCTCGATGCTTTACCAGCCCAAGATCGACCTCACGACCGGCCAGGTGCTGGGCGCCGAGGCGCTGATGCGGTGGCAGCACCCCGAGTGGGGCGCTGTGCCGCCATCGGAATTCATTCCCATCGCGGAGCGGTCGAGCCTCATTCAGCGGGTGTTTGATTTCAGTTTAAGGACGGCTCTCGAAAATGCCCGGCGCTGGATCGACCTGGGCATCGCGCCGGGCGTTGTTTCCGTGAACGTATCGGCAGCGAACCTGCGCCGCGATGACTTCGCCCGGCGGGTGCGGAGGCTGATGGCCGAGTTCCCGATCGACCCGATCGAGCTTGAACTCGAAGTTACCGAGACTCTGCTCCTGGATGACGAGGAGTTGTTCAGCGCCCGCATGCGGCAGCTAAAGACGATCGGAGTCAGGCTGGCCATCGACGACTTCGGGACCCGCTATACGGGATTCAACATCCTCAAAAGGTTGCCGCTGGATTCGATGAAGATCGATCGTTGTTTTATCCGCGGCATCCACCAGTCCTTCGACATGCGCACCTTGTGCAGCACCATCATCGCCATGGCGCGGCACATGAAATTGCGTACCGTGGCGGAAGGCATCGAAGAACCGGAAGAACTGGACGTGATGCAGCAAATTGGCTGTGATGCGGGTCAGGGCTACCTGTTCCAGCGCCCCGCGGCACCCGAGGACTTTATCGCGTTCCTCCGCGCATGGCCGCAGCAAAGCGTCAAGCTGGGATTCGGTGTCAAGGGCGACCTGCCCCTGGCCGATCTAACCAAGGGCATCTAAATAACCCTCTTATCCGAGAGCCGGGCTTCTGTTCGCTATAATCCTGACGTGCGATCCACGGCATGTGGACACGCGTTTCGGGAGCCAGAGAATGACGTTCGACATCCGGGAGATGCTGGGGTTTCTTCCGCACCGATATCCGTTCTTGCTGATCGACAGGATCGTCGAGTTCGAGCCGACCAAGCGGCTCGTGGCCATCAAGAACGTGACCATCAACGAGCCTTTTTTTCAGGGTCATTTTCCCGGCTACCCGATCATGCCCGGAGTCCTGGTGGTGGAAGCGATGGCGCAGGCCGGCGGCATCATCATGATGCATGAGCTGCCCGATCGCAACGACAAGCTGGTGGTCTTCACCGGCATCGAGCGAGCCAAATTCCGGCGGCCGGTAACGCCTGGGGATCAGCTGCGGATCGAGGTGAGCGTGTTGTCGTTCCGGACGCGGGCTGGGCGCATCCAGGGAAAAGCGTACGTGGACGGCAAAGTCGCCTGCGAGGCAACGCTGACGTGCCAGGTGGTGCCGCGAAATCCCCCTCCCAGGCCCAGCGCACAGGAAATGTCGCCGGTATCCAGCGATGTCCCCGAGTCGCAGCCTGTGGGGACGCCGGAGTGAGCGTTCACGCCAGCGCGATCGTCGCGCCCGGCGCAGTCGTTCCGGATTCGTGCACGATCGGCCCCTTCGTCACCATCGGTCCCGAGGTGGTGCTGGGGGAAGAGTGCACCCTGGTCTCCCACGTGGTCGTGGACGGGCGCACCCGCCTGGGGGGGCGCAATTACATCTTTCCTTTCACGTCGATCGGCGTGGCGCCGCAGGACCTGAAGTATGGCGGAGAAGCGACCGAAACCGAGATCGGCGACAACAACACCATTCGCGAATGCGTGACGGTCAGCCGCGGCACCACCAAGGGCGGCGGTATTACACGCATCGGCTCGGACAATCTGCTGATGGCCTATGTACACATCGGCCACGACAGCCTGGTCGGCAGCCATTGCATCCTGGCTAATGCCGCAACACTGGCCGGCCACGTCACTATCGAGGACTACGCCAGCGTCGGCGCATTCTGTCCTGTGCACCAGTTCTGTACCGTCGGCCAATATGCCTTCATCGGTGGCGGGACAATCGTCACCCAGGATGTGCTGCCGTTTTCGCTGACCTCGTCGCGGCGGGAGAACAAGGCATTTGGCATTAACAAGATTGGCCTGGTGCGGCGAGGCTTTACGCCGGAGCGTCTGAACCGGCTGCAGAAGGCATTCCGGCTCTTGCTGGCGTCGCGATTGAACACCTCCCAGGCGGTGGAGAAGATCCGGGAACTGGAGGGCGAAGACGCCAAGATCGTAGCCGATTTCATTGAGCGCAGCCAGCGCGGGATCATCCGGTAGCCATGAAACTCGGCCTCATTGCCGGCAACGGGCGGTTCCCTTTTTTGCTGCTCGACGCGGCGCGGGCGCAGGGATTTGCCGTGACCGTCGCCGCTATCCGCCAGGAGACGGACCCGGAGATCAACCATCGCGGCGCCGTCGACGAGAAGATCAGCGTGCATTGGCTTTCGCTGGGCGAGTTATCCCGGCTCATCGACATCTTCCACAGGGAGGGTGTGTCGATGGCGGTGATGGCGGGACAGGTGAAGCACAAGCAGATCTTCTCCAGCATCCGGCCCGACTGGCGCCTGGCCAAGCTGCTGCTGAACCTGCGCACGCGGAACACCGACATGCTGCTCGGTGCGGTGGCCAAGGTTCTGGGGGACGAGGGCATCGAGTTGATCAGTTCCACGGCGTTTCTTGAACCCCTGCTGGCGCAGGAGGGCGTGCTGACAAGGCGCGCTCCCGACGAAGAGGAACGCAAAAACATTGAATACGGGTTGGGTGTGGCGCGGTCGGTGGCCGGATTCGATATTGGGCAAACGGTCGTCGTGGCGGCCCAGGCTTGTGTGGCCGTGGAAGCCATGGAAGGCACCGACGCGGCCATTGCACGCGCCGGAGCGCTGATGCGGTCGTTGGAACAGGAGGACTCTGCTCTTCAAAACGGGGACGAAGACCTGTCAGGGGCGACCACCACTCTCGCGCGCCGCCTGACCGTGGTGAAGGTGGCCAAGCCCAAGCAGGACATGCGCTTTGATGTTCCTGTGATTGGAATGCGAACCATCGAGACGATGATCGCCGCGGGGGCAAGCTGCCTCTCGGTCGAGGCGGACAGGACACTGCTGTTTGACCGGGAAGCGCTGCTGGAACGCGCCAGCGACGCGGGGATTGCCGTTGTGGCTTCTCCGCGGTGACCGCGAGTGGTTGGGGGGCGGTGGCCTCCCACCCTTTCCGCAAAAAAAGCGGAAAGAATGGGGCACGGAACATTTGGGGGGGAGGATCAATGCAGTCACGCGTGGAACTGTCCTCCACCCGGAAAACGTGAAAATGCAACCGTGGATCCTTCACTACGTTCAGGATGACAGCGTTTGGGGGTTCCCGACAGCTATTTTCAGAGCAGAGCAGCGTCCTTAATGGGTTCAGAATGACAAAACAGAGACAACTGCGGGATTGCCATGGTTATGGTCCCGCGCCGATACTGGGGACAGGAAGAAATTCCCACTTCCGCTGGTTCGGTGTTCCATCTATCAAGAGGAGGTCTCGCGTGAAGAGGTCGGTATTCTTACTCATTGCCGCGGTTCTGGTGATCGCGGTCGGATTCGTTATGGTGCAGGCGTTGGTTACAGTCCAGGCGGCCGATCAGACCATGCCTGGGGCTGGACAAGTGGCGCCCACCTTTACCCTCCCCTCGCAGGACGGCTCCCAGATCTCCCTGGATAGCTTCCGCGGCAAGTGGGTGGTGCTGTACTTCTATCCCAAGGACATGACCCAGGGCTGCACGATCGAGGCTCACAACTTTCAGCGCGACCTCTCGAAATTCGAGGCCGCCAATGCGGTGGTGGTGGGCGTGAGCGTCGACACCCCCGACAGCCACAAGCAGTTCTGCACCAAGGAAGGGCTGACCTTCCGGCTGCTGGCGGACCCCGACCACAAGGTTGTGGACGAGTACGGCTCGCTGGGTCACTTCGGAACCATGACCATTGCCCAGCGCAACACGTTCCTCATCGATCCGCAGGGCAAGATCGTCAAGGTCTGGACCAAGGTCGACCCCTCCCACCATTCCGAAGAGGTGCTGGCGGAGTTGGCGGAACAGAAGAAGTAGCTTGAGAGTACGTGGAAGTGATGCGGCCCCGGTGACGGGGCCGCAATTGCGTGCGGTGCGCAATGTCCGTTCACGGACGAGGGAGAAGCCCATGTCGACAGCGGTGGCGAAGGCATTTTGCGGGGAAATCCATGTACTGCGCGAACTGTTGGATGAGGCAGCGGCCGATCTGGCCAATGTGGCGTGGCGCCAGGGCGGATGGACGCGCAAGCAGATCCTGGGGCACCTTTTGGATTCGGCGGCCAACAACCGGCAACGATTTGTGCGGGCCGCGATCGACGGTTCGTTCGCCGGACCTTCCTACGCCCAGGACGCCTGGGTGGCGGCACACGGCTATGCACATCTGTCGTGGAAGACGCTGGTGGAGTGGTGGAAGGTAGAACACGACATTCTCATGGCGGTCGTGGAGCGTATTCCGGAGGAGCGAATGAATTCGCTCTGCACTGTGGGCACAGATGCCCCGGTGACGCTGCGCTACCTGATCGAGGATTACACGCGCCACCAGTTTCACCATTTCGAACAGATCAATGCCCCGCTGGCGGGGACTTGAAAGTGAAATCGCAGCCGATACGCAAAAAAGCCCGGCGTGATGCCGGGCCTTTTTGCTTGCCTTTGACTTAAGAGTTGCCGGGTTACTTCTTCTTCTTCTTGGCGGCCGTTTTCTTTGCCGGAGCCTTTTTGGCTACAGCCTTTTTCGCCACAGCCTTCTTCGCTCCCACCCTTCTGATGATCGACTTCTTTGCCGCGGACTTTTTCTTTGCGGCCTTCTTGGCGGGCGACTTCTTTGCTGCCTTTTTTGCTGCCACCGGTTTGCCTCGTTTCGCGACTACCTTGGCTTTCTTTTTCGTTGCGGCCTTCTTTACGGGAGACTTCTTTGCGGCCTTCTTTGCGGCCTTGGCCGGGGCCGCTGCCTTCTTGGCTGCTGCCTTTTTGGCAGGGGCCTTGGCCGCTTTTTTAGCAGGAGCCTTGGCTGCTTTTTTGGCGGGAGCCTTCTTGGCAGGCTTTGGTTGGGGAGACTCGGAGATTACCACGGAGGTCTCTTCAGGCACTCCCTCGTCGTCGTCGGAAGAGGTCAGCACGCTGGAGGTTTCTACTTCTTCGTCCTCGTCGTCCATGTCTTCATCGTGATTTACTTCGGCGGGCTCAGCATCGTCTTTGCCATCACTCATCGCGTACATCCTGTACACATCATCCATCACGTTGCCTCCAGCGGCTTGCGCTGTGCTTTGATTGCTTGGCGCTGCGGTGATTGAACTCCGCATGCGGAAGCCATTGTAGCAATAGCTTGCACGCATGGCCAACAAAACACAAGTATGCAGTCAGGCTCCCCTGACTATTTTTGCTTCTTTGCGTAACTCTTCGCGGTCGTGGCCTGCGACTTATGCTGGGTGCTTTCCTTTTGGGATGGTGGATCGCCGCGGCGAGCCGCCGTAGAGTCCGCGCTTCCATGCTTCGCACCGTGTGCCGATGTTGATCCGTGATGGCTTTTGGCGCTGGTCCGCTGCAATGCCGCCGGCTCGGCCACGTGGAGGTGTCGTCCCGGTTCCACTTTGATGCCGCTGGGAATCTTGTTCCAGCGCCGCAACTGGTCGAGGGAAATGCCGAAGCGATCGGCGATGGAGACCAGTGTGTCTCCTCGGCGGGTCGTATACAGCAAGGTGTGCAGGGACGGAGCGGCAGCCGGGGCGACCGGTACGACCAGAGCTTCAATGCCCGCTACGCTCTGGTCCGCGTGCAACTGGTTCGCTGCCGCCAGTTCGGCGACCGTGACGCGATAGGTGTGCGCCACGGAGGCAAGGGAGTCATCCGGGGTCACGCGGTGATAGCGCCAGGCAGTGCGCTTGCTTTCCGGAATGCCGGCAACCCGCTGCTCGTACAACGCGGCCGTACCTGCGGGCAGATGCAGGTCGAACGCAGTCTCCGGCGGGGTTGCCATGCGCAGAAGGCTCGGGTTCAACGCCATCAACTCGTCGACCGGCGCGTCGACAAGGTCCGAGATCAGGCGCAGATCGACGGCGTAGTTGATCGTCACCGTATCGGTAAGGACGGGAGGATCGAGGGTGATTTCGTCGAAGCCGTATTGCGTGGGGTGATTGGCAATGATGATGGCGGCAAGGATTTCGGGCACGTAGTTCTGGGTCTCGCCCGGCAGGTTATGCCGCTTGTACAGCTCCCAGAAGTCGGCATAACCGGTCTTCTGAACGGCCCGCTGCACGTTGCCGGCGCCCCAATCGTAGGCCGCCATCGCAAGGTACCAGTCTCCCAGCTGCTCATAGAGGAACTTCATGTACCGGGCGTAAGCGCGGGTGGACTTTTCGGGGTCGAACCGCTCATCGACATACCCGGTGCGGGCCAGGCCATAGTCGCCGTAAGGCATGAATTGCCACATACCGCCGGCATGCGATCGGGCGTTGAGGGCGCGGGGTTGAAAGCTGGACTCGGCCACCGCCAGGTAGATCAGATCGTGGGGCACGCCCTCTTCCGCCATCACCCGCTCGATCATGGCCTTGTAGCGCCCGTAGCGCTGGAAGGAGTGGAGCAGGGTGTTATGGCCCTTCTGCGAGTTAGCGAAGAAGTTGATGAATGCCGCCACATAGTCGTTCACCATCAAAGGCAGGTCGGACTTGGTGGTCGCGAGCTGGGTCTGGGCCTTGGCCACCACGTTGGGATCGACCTTGAAGGTCACATCGCTGGCAACGTCCGCGGGGGAGGGTTCCACGTTCGGCGTGAAACCGTTGCCCTGTTTCAGGGCCTCCATTTCCAAGGCGTTGACCTGGTCGACGATGCGGTCGAACTCGTCCTGCAATTTGGGCTCGCTCTTGATATCCAGGCCGCCCGTGAGCATCAGGTCAACGGCGCGGTCGAACTGGGCCTTGGCTTCCGACAGGTGGCCCTTGCGGTACGCAGCTTCTCCGTTGGCGTAGGCCTTCTCTACCTGGTCGATGATCTGCTCCACGCGCTGTTGATGAAATGTCTGCTGCGCGGACTGCGCGGGAACGGGTGCGGGGGGGGGAGCGGGCAAGGCGGGCGCGGTGGCTTCAGGCGTCGCGTCGGGCGGGATACTTGCTGTTTTGGAGGGACCGCACCCGGCCAGCAAGATCGCAAGCGCAGCGCCGCCGATACAACAGTTTCGAGTAAAGCTCATGCGTGTACAAACCGCGATCGTCCAGGCGGCAGGGACGCCCCCGCTGATTCAAATGTAAGGCCCTATGCCGATGATAAGCTATGCCATGGGGGCTCGCCACGGCGATGCGCTTGAGCTGGGCTCAAAACCCCATCTCGCCGACACTGAATGGACGCTCGCTTTCTACGCAATTTCGCCATCATTGCCCACATCGACCATGGTAAGTCGACGCTCAGCGACCGCCTTCTGGAATTGACCGGATCGGTGACAGGACGCGAGATGCAGGCCCAGATCCTGGACGATATGGACCTGGAGCGCGA
Source organism: uncultured Acidobacteriota bacterium (assembly GCA_963798315.1). GTDB lineage: Bacteria > Acidobacteriota > Terriglobia > Terriglobales > Acidobacteriaceae > Telmatobacter. The sequence goes on from CAWCTA010000014.1 coordinate 758,866, forward strand.
GCGCGGCATCACGATCAAGGCGCACGCAGTGCGCATGATGTACAAGGCCAAGGACGGCAACACCTACCAGCTGAACCTGATCGATACGCCGGGGCATGTGGACTTCAGCTACGAAGTCTCGCGCGCGCTGTCCTCCTGCGAGGGAGCTCTGCTGGTGGTGGACGCAAGCCAGGGAGTGGAAGCGCAGACCCTCGCCAACGCCTACCTGGCGATTCATCACGGCCTGGAAGTGATTCCGGTGATCAACAAGATCGATCTGCCGTCAGCCGATATCCTGCGCACCCAGGAAGCCATTGAGAAGGCCGTGGGACTGGATGCAACCGATGCCATCCCGGTGAGTGCCAAGACCGGCCAGGGGGTCGAGGACGTGTTGGAGGCGATCGTGCATCGCCTTCCTCCGCCGACAGGCGATCCTGAGGCGCCTCTCCAGGCGCTCATCTTCGACTCGTGGTTTGATGCCTATCGGGGAGTCATCGTGCTGGTGCGCGTGATGCAGGGCGTGCTGCGCAAGGGACAGCGGATCCGGCTCATGTCGAACGGCAAGGCGTTCGAGATTGAATCCATGGGCGTGCTGATGCCCAAGCCGGTGGAAATCGCCGAACTGCGTGCCGGCGAGGTGGGGTTCTTTGCCGCCACCATCAAGAACGTAGGCGACACCAAGATCGGCGATACAGTCACCGACGACGTTCGGCCGGCTGCAGCGGCGCTGCCCGGATTCGAAGACATCAAGCCGATGGTGTTTTCCGGACTCTACACCGTCGATTCGCACGAGCATACGCTGTTGCGCGACGCCCTGGAAAAGCTGCGGCTCAACGATTCGTCGTTCTTCTTCGAGCCGGAGAGCTCTGTGGCATTGGGGTTCGGGTTTCGCTGCGGCTTCCTCGGCTTGTTGCACATGGAGATCATCCAGGAGCGCCTGGAACGCGAATATGAGCTGGACCTGATTACCACGGCACCCGGCGTGCGCTACCACATCACGCTTACGGATGGGACGGTGGCGGAGGTGGATAATCCCTCGCGCTGGCCTGAGCCCACCAACATCGACAGCATCCGCGAGCCGATCATCACCGCCAAAATCCTCACCAACGAGGAGTACGTCGGAGGAATATTCAAACTGGTCGAGGAGAAGCGCGGACGCCAGATCAATTTCGAATACGTTACGCCCACGCGGGTGATGCTGACCTACGAGTTACCACTGAACGAAATCGTGCTCGATTTCTACGATCGGCTTAAGTCGATATCCCGCGGCTACGCCTCCCTGGACTATCAGCTGGCGGGCGAGTGGGAATCTCCCATGGTCAAGCTCGACATCCTGGTGTCGGGAGAGCCGGTGGATGCGCTTTCCATCATCGTGCACAAGGAATTCGCCTACGAGCGCGGCAAGCTGCTGGTTTCGAAGATGCGCGAACTGATCCCCCGCCAGCAGTTCGAGGTTGCTATCCAGGCCGCCATCGGCGCCAAAATTGTGGCCCGCGAAACGGTCAGCCCGCTACGCAAAAACGTGCTCGCCAAGTGCTACGGAGGCGACATCTCGCGGAAGCGGAAGTTGCTGGAAAAACAGAAGGAAGGCAAGAAACGGATGAAGCGAATCGGCAAGGTGGATATTCCACAGGAAGCCTTTCTAGCGGTGCTTCGAGTAGGCGAAGATCAGGGAAAGTAACCTAAGGGCTGTGACCGAGCGCACCGACTCAGTAACCCCCCATTCATCGTCAACTGTGGAAAGCTCACATTCAAGGGGTCCAGGCACCAATCCCTGTGGTTACCCCGGACAGGCGGTATTCAAGCCAGCTTAACTATTGAAAAATAAGGAATTAGATTATCTACCAGAATTCCTCTCAAGTTGACAAGAGGTTAGAAAGGGTTTTTTCTTTGTGGGTGCCACGCGTAATCCACATTTTTTTCCACAGACGTATGTCCTCGATGGCACTTACCAGGAAAGACAGACAACCTTTTTGGTAATCGCGATTTAAACCCACTTGAAGGGCGCAGAACGCAAAGAATGGAGCCCCGCTCACGCGGGGCTCCATTTGGAAATGGCTGCCGCGATTTAGTGGCTCGGTGGCGGCGTTCTGGGAGCCGTATTCGGAGCCCTCGGGGCCGGTGCCGGCGCTGCGCCGGCAGCCGGGGCTGGAGGCGCGGGCACACCCGACTTCGTGTTGTAGGCGTCAATAATCGGCTTTGTGATGTTGGTTGAGTCCACGGCGTAGAGGACCGGGGTCTGCTGCTGGGCTACGTCGAGCACCAAGGTGTACGCGTGCTGTTGGGCGTAGGTCGACAAAACGTCGTAGACCTTTGAGGCCAGCCCGGTGTACATCTCCTGCATCTCGTTCTGGAAATCGTTGGACGCATCCTCTCCGTCACGCTGCAGTTGCTTCTTCTTGTCGTCGATGACCTTGGCCCGGTTGGCGCGCTCGGTGTCGCTAAGCTTGTCGCCCTGGGTCTGCAACTGCTTGGTCAGGTTGTCCACGTCGTCGCTCAAGGCCTTCAGTTGCTGCCGCTTGGGATCGTACTTTTTCTGGAGGTCGGCGAAATTACGCTGGAACTCATTGGTCTGGCCGACCGCCACCTGGAAAGCGATCACGGCGATCTTCGGAGGGCCAGCGGGGGCTGCAGTGGCCGGGGTGTTGGCAGGCGCCGCGGCGGGTGCTTCAGCGGGCGTTTGGGCGGCGGCACCCAGGGCGACGCCCGAGGCCAAGAATACAGCAAGTGCTAGCGAGTGCTTCATCTGAATCAAAAACTCCTTCGAAATCCCTGCGTGGCTCGAAACGAGCCGGTGCCTCCTGAGAAACCTCTCGTCATCCTTAGGGGAGGTTCCACTCCGGGCCGGAGCGGAAAGAAGACGCGGACGGAGACGTCAGCAGGAACTGTATGGATTATAGGAGGGCCAAGTGGGAGCGTCAAACGGGCGAATTGCGAATTCGGCCCACATTGGCGAGGCTTTCGAAGGCTTCATTCGACCTCCACACGAAACAGGGTCGCAGACGGCGTTGCCAATTTCGTGTGACCCACGCAGGATCACCGTACGCCGGGCGGCTTGGTCGCGGGATTGGGCGCTGGAGCTGCCGGTAGTGACGCTGGAGCAGCCACGCCCGATTTCAGGTTGTAGGCCTCAACAATCGCCTTGCTGATGTCTGTGGAAGGAACAGAATAGAGCACGAACGGACCCTGCTGGAGTTCCCCGCCGTCGAGGACCAGCGTATAGCCCTGCTGCTTGGCATAGTCGATCAGCAAGTCTCCCACCTTCGAAGCCGTGCCGTTGAATAGCTGTTGCATCTCTTCCTGAAAATCTTTTTGCGCGTCCTCGCCCAGCCGCTGGGCCTGTTTCTTCTTTTCGTCGATGGTCCTGGCTCGGGAGGCACGCTCGGCATCGCTCAGGCTTGCACCCTGAGCGTCCAATTGCTTGGTGAGACTCTCGATTTCGTCTCCCAACGCCTTGAGCTGTTGGCGTTTGGGATCGTACTTCTTTTGTAAATCAGCGAAATTGCGCTGGAATTCATTGGTCTGGGTCACCACGTCCTGGAAGCCGACCACGGCAATCCTGAGGGGGCCAGGGGGCGGCGCAGCCGCGGTTTGCGCGCACAAACCGGGGACCATGCCCGCGGCCAAAGCTGCAATCAACAGGATTGAACGCTGCATGTTGGTGAACACCCCTTTCTGTCTTTGCCACGCTGCGACTTCGACAACGCAGCGTCTAGAACGTTGTTGAAACGGTCAACCGGAAGGTCTTGCGAGGCTCGCGGAACAGGTTGCGCGCGCCATATCCCTGCAGGGCTTCCTGGTAGGTGTAGTCACCCGCGCCACCGGGCGGGAAAAGGTCTCGCGTGATGAGCTGCGCCGAGCAACTCTGGTTGATTCCCGGGCTCAACACATTGTTGCAGAATGGGCGCTCATAGAGGCGCAGAGGGTTATACGCGTAGTAGAGCCGGAAGGGCGCGTTGACCACAGGCATGATGACCGAAATTTCGGCGCCGAGCGACATGCGGGGAACAAAGTTCGTACCCGAGACGGGCCGGATATCGCGCAGGAAACCGACCTGGGACCCGGAAATTCCACCCTGACACGAGCCATTGTTATAGACCGGGCAGCCATACAGGGGGGCGGTGAGTGAATCGAATCCTTCTGGACTCTGTTTCAGCTGGCCCTTGTTCAGCGCAGTGGTGATGCCGAAGTCGTCAAAGAAGGAGAACATGACCGGTCCGGCAATCGGGATGCGGTACTCCATGTTGGTGGTCAACTGGGTGTCGCCGCCGATGGACGCGATGCCGTAAACCGGCAGAGGCACCTGGATGCACTGGTTCAACTGGGGATTGTTCGGATCGCGCGGGACGCAGCTTCCGTCAGGATTGGTAAGCTGCACGGTGACGCGATTGGGGACGTAGCCGTAGGGGGTGGCCCCGCGTACGTCGAAGCCGCGGAGTTCGCCTTCGCCACCAGCGTAAAAGCGGTTCTGGGGCGGCGCTACGTCGCCGCCGAAGCCCTGAATGTAGCCCAGCTGGGCGCGCAGCCCGAGCACATTGTGGCCGTTGGGCGACGGGGTGAGGTAGTGCATGGACCGAAAGCTCTTGTAGGCAACGAATGGAGAGAAATAGCGAAGATTGCCGCCAATCCCCGAAAACTGGAAGACCGCGCTGTACTCTTTGCCAGTCCGAGGGCGCAATGGATTGTTGACCGTGTTGTAGGTGTAACTGAACGAGGCCTCGCTGTTCACGATCCCCTGCAGGGCATTCGATCCCTCGATACCTGACCGGAAGCTGATGGTCTGGAAGAACGTCTGCGAGGCCGTGCTGAAGGCCGTAATAGACGACTTGCTCAGCGAATAGGTAAAGCCCACGCGCTGGAAAGCGTGCCGTCGCAGGGGATAGCTGACAGAGAAGTTCAGACCCGTGGAGGCCTGGTTGTAGTTCTGGGTCAGGTTCTGCTGCGCCGATGTCAGGTTGACCGATTGGCCCGTCGTCGCCTGGTAGTTCTTGGCCGCGTTGAAGTCCTGCTTGTTGTCGAAAATCTGGAAACCGATATTGAGAGGGCGATTGTGAATATAGGGCTGAGAAAAGCCGAACAGGAACTGGCGGCTGACGTTGCCCAGGTTGCCCTGGACGCTGAGGGTTTCGCCCAGGCCCAGAAAGTTATTGGTCTGATAGTTCACGCCGAGAAAGGCTCCGGAAAGCCCGCTGACGCCGCCGTTCAGACCGATCGAGTTCTTGCCCTTCTCCTTCACCTTGAGGAGCAGGTCGACCGTTCCCGCTTCCTGATCCTGATGGGCTTCTGAATCCTGATCCACCTTCAGGGCCTCGAAATACTCAAGCTGGTTGAGGCGCAGCAGGCTGTATTCCCACAACTGCGAGTTGTACACCTGGCCTTCTTCGAGCAGCAGCTCGCGGCGGATGACCCGGTCGCGGGTGATGGTGTTGCCCTGGAACTCAATGCGCGAGACGTAGAAGGGCTTGCCTTCGTCGATGTCGATCTGCATCGAGACCGTCTTTTTCTGATCGTCGTAACTGAGTTTGGGAATGGCCCCGAAGTTGATATATCCCAATTGCCCGTAAGCCTTCTTCAAGGCCTCAAGCCCCTTGTTGACGAGAGTGGCATTGAACCAGTCGCCGTCCTTCAGAGCAAAGGTGGCCCGCAGAGCCTTCTCGTTGGTGACCGCCTTGTTGCCGGTGAATGTGATGCTTCCCAAGCGATAGCGGCCGCCCTCTTCAATCGGCATCAAGATATCGATGCGCTTGCCCTTGTTGGGGCGAAAGGTAAGCCAGTTCAACCCGCCCTGGTCGCGAATCTGCGTCTTAGGCTCCTCGACGGCGGCGTTGGCGTAGCCCCGGTCGCGATACGCCTGGCGAACGCGTTCGGAGTCCTCCTCGAGCTTGGAGGAGTCGAAGGTCTTGGCAAACAGGTCTTCGAAGATGATCGAATACGGGATGCCGATGGGCTTCAAATTGGCCATCGAGCGCCGCAGGATGAGGGCACTCACGTGCTGGTTTCCTGAGAACTTGATCTGGCCGACTTTGACGGTCGGACCTTCCTTGATGTTGAAGTTCACCTGGACGGAGGCCGGGGGGATGGTTTTGATCACCGTCTTGATGGTGGCGAATTGATGCCCGTGCTCGGCGAGGACCTGGCGGATGACGGCCTCGGCGTGCTTGACCTTGGTCGCGTCGTATTGCCCTTCCTGGGTCAGCCCCACCTTTTCCTTCTTGAAACGGTCAAGGAGATCGGACTGGGAGACGGAGTTGAGGCCGGGGTAATTGATTTCGCGGATGGTCGGCTTTTCCTGAACATAAACGTTGAGGATGACCCCCTTCTCGGAATCCTCGCGCTCGATGCGAAGGTTCTCGAAATAGCCGGTGTTCCAAAGCGAATTGAAATCGCGTTCGATGGAGACCGGATCGTAGGTATCGCCGACGTGGGTGAAAAGCCGGGCGAGGATGGTCTCCCTGGGAATGCGGCGGTTTCCGATGACGCGGATCTGTTCGATGGTCTGAGCGTGTTGAGCAAGCGCCGCGACAGCCGTGAAGGCGACCGCCAGTAAAACGAGGGTGCGAGCCAACCGGCACATCATCCCGGCGATGCGAGTCCGGGGGCCTTCAATGGAAGTGTGCTTGATCTTCACCGGGCGGCGATTCACCCCAGCGACGAAAACCTGTCGCTGGGGACCCCGATCAATCACCCCGCGAACAAAGACCCGTTCGTGGGGGCCCCGATGACCCCGCGGCGAGCACAAAAAAAATTGGTGCAATCCATGGTTCCGTTTCACGCGAGAAATATGCACACCCTCATTGCTAAGAAAGTCGTTCTGCCCCTTCGAGGAAAGTCTGATTATATTGGACCGCGGCCACCCTGCCCAAACGCGGGAGGTTGCTGGTCGCCGGGAAATCCTGCCTTCCCCAAAAAACTTCCTTCCGCCCTCATGCGGATTCGTCCGGACATGAAACCATTGCGCAGCCGCACGGTTCACGGTTGGGAAGAAATCAGCCGCCTGCAGATTGCGATTTTTCCATCGACGCTAAGAAGCCCGCGACGCCGCCTTCTGATAACGGCTGGACTCGGGACCGGGCCCGCAAATAGACCCTGCCCCAGTCTACCGGAACGAACCGGGGTGGCTTCCACCCCAGCGACGGAGACTTGTCGTTGGGGACCCCGGGTGGCACGGCAGTAAACCCTCCATATTGCTGTGGAACGCATGAGCTTTAGACGCAAGATCACGCGACATGACATCCTTGAGAAAGAGAGGTTGTCCTGGAATGCAACAAAATGGCGGCGCCCTCTATGATTTTTCCGCGGACCTGCTCGACGGACGCACGATCCGCCTGGCCGATTTCAAAGGCACGGTGCTCCTGATCGTCAACACCGCCAGCAACTGCGGGTTCACTCCGCAGTACGCCGCGCTCGAGGAGCTGTATCGGGCGAACAAAGAGCGGGGCTTCACCGTGCTGGGGTTCCCCTGCAATCAATTTGGCGCGCAGGAACCCGGCTCCAGTGAAGAGATTGCTACGTTCTGCGAGCGGAATTATGGGGTCAGCTTTCCGATCTTCTCCAAAATCGATGTGAACGGGCCAAACACCCACCCGCTTTATCGCCTTTTGAAACAGAGCCGCCGGGGCCTGCTGGGCACGCAGCGGATCAAATGGAACTTCACGAAATTCCTCGTCGATCGAAGAGGCAAAGTCGTGGGCCGGTTTGCCCCGGCCACCAGGCCCGGGGATCTCGCGGCGCGGATCCAAACCCTCTTGAACAACTGAATGCCACGAGGCGGACCCGAGTCCCGCGCAAGGAGGAACAGGAGCGATATGCGTCGAAGCCTTCCCATGATTTTGATCCGCATATTCCGCCGCGAGGCACGTGGTTATCAGCGATAGGGCGCGTATGCACCAAACGACAGGCGGCAAGCTCGGAGAGTTGTTTCGATTCTTCCTGCGCCTCGGCCTGACTGCGTTTGGAGGTCCGGCAGCGCATATCGCGCTGATGGAACGGGAGGCCGTTGGAGAGCGCGCCTGGTTGAGCCGGGAACATTTCCTCGACCTGGTCGGCGCGTGCAACCTTCTTCCCGGACCGAGTTCCACCCAGGTGGCAATGGCCCTGGGGTTCGCCCGCGCGGGTTGGGTGGGACTGGCTATTGCCGGCGCATGCTTCATCATGCCGGCATCCCTGGCGACGCTTGGCCTTGCCTGGGCCTACGTCCATTATGGGCACATGCCGCAGGCACAAGGCCTTCTCTACGGGACCAAGCCCGTCATGGTGGCCATCGTGGTGCAGGCCATCTGGCGTCTGGGCCGGCTGGCCCTCCGCGGCTGGTTTCTTCTTCTGGCCGGCCTCACGTGTTTCGCCGCGGCACTCGCGGGCGTTCCTCCCATCGCTTTGCTGCTGACCGCGGGCGGAGTGGCGGCGCTCGTGGCTAATCGCGGACGAATCCGCGTTCGCGGGGCGCAGGGTTTTGCGGTTTTGCCGGTGGCAGGTGTTGCTGGCGGAGCAGGGGCGATGGCCGGCACGGTGGGGCTCTTGCCGCTGGCCCTGACCTTTCTCAAATTGGGCGTGGTGGTCTTCGGATCGGGCTACGTGCTGCTGGCCTTCCTGCAGCGCGACCTGGTGGACCGCCTGCACTGGGTGACCCAGGCGCAACTCCTCGATGCGGTCACGGCCGGGCAGGTGACGCCGGGACCGGTGTTCGCTACCGCCACATTTCTTGGCTATTTGCTGCACGGATACTCGGGCGCGGCTGCGGCCACAATTGCCATCTTTGCGCCATCATTCCTGATGGCCGGCGCCGTGGGGGCCTTCGCCGGACGGATCCGCCGATCGAAACTTGCGGCATCGTTCCTGGACGGTGTCAATGCGGCCGCGTTAGCCCTGATGGCGACCGTCGCCCTGGCGCTGGGACGCGCAACGCTCGTGGACGGTTGGACCTGGGCCCTGGCGCTGCTGAGCGTCGTGGCGCTCGTTCGGTTCAAATTGAATGCCACCTGGCTGATTTTGGGCGGTGCGGTGGTGGGGATTCTGTTGCGCGGATTGGGATGAACGCGATCAGGCCCCGGGCCATTCAACCGTCGAAGCGGTAGGCGCTGATCGCTGCGCCCATGGGCTCATCGCAGAAGATGCGCTTTCCCGGAGCCTCACCGCCGGCCCCGGCTGCGACGAACAGTGGCACCAGGTGCTCTTCGCGCGGATGGCTGAACCGGGCATGCGGAGCGCTTTGCCAATCGGCGAACAGTGCGTCGCGCTGCGAAGCCGGCGACTCCACGGCGTGCGTCAGCCATTCGTCGAACGCACGGGCGGCTTGGCAGGTTTCGGGGCGAAGATACGCGCGCAGGTTGTGGAAGCTCATCCCGCTGCCCACGATCAATACGCCTTCATCGCGCAGCGGCGCCAGGGCCCGCCCGGCAGCCATGTGCAGCGCTGGGTCAAACGACCCGTTCGGCGCCGCAGCCAGCGACAGCGTAACGACCGGGATCTGCGCTTCAGGGAACGCGACCTTGAGCGGGACGAAGACGCCGTGGTCGTAGCCGCGGGTCCGATTAAGCGCCGATGGCAGGCCGGCCTGTCCAACATCGCAGCTACTCGCTCCGCCAAAACGGGATCGCCCGGAGCCGGCCACGTCAGCCGGTAGGTGTGCTCGGGAAAGCCGGAATAGTCGAAGATGAGTTGCGGAGACGCGGCAGCACTGGCCGTAAACGCCGGCTCCTCCCAGTGTCCGCTGATCACGAGAAGTGCCCTGGGTGGCTCCGGCAGCGACGCGGCGAGGCCTTCGAGAAACTTGCGCGTGGGCTCCCAGGTGTCGGCGGGGCCCCAGGTCCAATCCATGAAGAAGCAGGGCCCGCCGCCGTGAGGAATGAAGAGCGCGGGCTGGCGTTGCGGATTGGCGGTCATGAGGTCTCTCCGATTCTTCGGCCCCGCAGGGGATCGAAGGAATTAGTTGTTCTAACAACTAATTGATGCGACGGAGTGGCCAGGGATTCAATCGACTGGAGCTGCCAGGAAGAAGGCGTAGGCGAGCATTCCGATTCCGATGAATCCAGGAATCAAGCCGCAGAGGAATGGAGAACCCTGCCCGGCTCCCAACAGAGCGCGCAGGAAGATCACCAGAGCTACTCCGACACCAAGGTTGATAATGCCGCCGATTTTCATCCCCTCCAGCATCTTGATACGGGTCAAGCGGTTCTGTTCACGCATCAGCTCCATGGCTGCCTTGGCGCCCTCGCCTGACGCTTCCGCCAGGCGGCGGATGGTCTCCGCCTGATAGAACGCCTCCCGCTCCTTGCGTCGGTTCTCGATCCAGGTGACCAGCGGGATGAAAACAACGAACAGACAAACCGCCCCGATGGAAAGAAACAGCCACAGCCCCATGCTGCCGAAGACCGCATTGTCGGAACTGTTAAGGAAGTGCAATACCAGGTGCGTCATCTCAGTCTCCTCCAGGGGTGTTTCGTTCCCCTTACGCACGGTGGGACAGGAGGGGGTGCCGAGCGGTTGCAATTTTTTGTGTCGCACCAAGTCTCACGACGTATTGGGAATAAAATGCAACCGGCCCCCGAGACTGTTTGTCCCACCGCATGAAGGAAGTCCTGAGTGTGACTGTCCACAGCACCCGCGAAGAGGCACCCGAACCTGATCTTGGCGATGTGGCGCGCGTGCTGGCAGGCGACGTGGCTGCGTTTGAGGGGATCGTGCGACGTTGGCAGGGGCCTCTCGTGAATATGGCCTGGCGGTATTGCCGCGACCGGGGACGGGCCGAGGAAATGGCGCAGGAAGCGTTTGTCCGGGCGTGGCGGGGGCTGGCAGCGTGGCGGCGCGAGTCGAGTTTCTCGACCTGGCTGTTCGCTGTGGCGGCAAATGTCTTTCGCAGTGAGTTGAAGCGCTTTCCTACGGTGAACCTGCCGCTGGAGGAGATCGCCGAACCTTCGCGGCCCGCCGGCCAGCTCACGGAACTCGAACAGAAATCACGGCACGAACTGGTGCGCCGCGCGGTGCTGGCGCTCCCTCAGCGCTATCGGGAACCGGTCATTTTGTTCTATTTTCATGAAAAGGATGTGGCCGCAGCGGCGCAAACGATGGGATTGCCCGAAGGTACGGTGAAGGCACGGCTGGCACGGGCGAGGGCGCTACTGCGACGAAGGTTCCCGCAGCTGGAACATGAGCATGCGGGGATGGAGCTATCGAAGCTCGATGACGGAAAGGAGGCCTGAGAGTGACCAACGAACGGATCGATGAGATTTTGGGAAGTGAGCCGGAGTTAGTTCCTTCGTCGGGCTTTGCGGCTTCGGTGATGGAGCGTATACGCGAGGAAACGGCAGTGCCTCCGCCGATTCCTTTCCCCTGGAAGCGGGCTGTGCCGGGCTTTGTGATTGCCGGGTGCGTGCTGGGCTGGGGTGCGGTGGAGTTGGTGCGTTTTGCAGGTCCCGCCCTGGTCGAGTTGAGACAGACGCAGGCTCATGTTGCTGTGAATGCCGCGATGGTCCGCCCGCTGGAGCAGGCCGGCTGGGTGGTCGCCGCCCTGGCGGTCTCGCTGATTACGTGGGTAGTGTCGCGGCGAGTCGCGGGCTGAAGGACATTATTCGATGGCATACACCGCATAGACGCTGGCCGAGCGACTCACCTTCTGGGGTTCAATGGAAAGCGGAGGGGCGGTGTCGGCCTTTTGGGCGAACGAAGCAACCGCCGCACGCATCATAGGACGGGGTCCGGTCGCAAACTGATTGCTGACGTAGATGAGCGCTCCCAGGCGGACATCCATACCTTTGGCCAACACCGCGGCACTCTCTTTTACGCGCGTAGCTGCCTTGTCGAGCGCCTGCTGTTCCAGCGCCTTTTCATCTTTCACGGTCCATTCGATATCGCCGCTGCTGGTGGCCCCGGCGGTGATCGCGGCATCCAGAATCTCGGCGGCGCGTTCCGATGGGGCTCGCACGTTCCACCGTTGAACCAGCTTGAACTTGTGCGGCTTTTCGTAATCCCGGTCAAGATGCTGTGTCTCGCTGCGGATGGAGCCTTCCGGGACGCCCGCCTGCTTGAGCGCGGCAATGATGGCGTTCGAGGTGCGTGCTCCATCCGCGTAGACCGATTGGGCATCGCCAAGCTGGGTATCGAAACCGATGTGCAGGATGGCGATCTCGGGTTCCACCGACACTTCGTCGTCGGCGCTCACGGTGAGGGTCCGGTTGGTTGGTTCGATTCGGAGTTCGGGCTGACCGGGTTGTTGGGCAGCAACGGCAAGGGCAGAGAGCATCAGGGCTGCCGGGAGAATGCGGGTGGCGAACATGGCTGGCTCCTCTCAGAAACCTGCACTCAGGATAGAAGAGGCGGGCGGCGATGGAAGATTCAATGGGCGTGCTTCTCGCCAAACTGGCGCAGTTTGGCCAGGGTAGCGGCGGCCTGGCCGGAGTCGATCGCATCGGCCCCGAGGGCGACCCCTTCCTTCAGATCAAAGGCGAGGCCCGCGGCCACGAGCGCCGCGGCGGCATTGAGAAGAACGATATCGCGCCGCGCGCCGGGGATGCCGGTGAGCACGTCGTAGAGCAGAGAAGCATTGGTCGGGACGTCGCCGCCGGTAAAGTCGTCCAGCGTGGCGCGAGGCAGGCCGGCCATCTCGGGAGTGATGCGCGCGGCTTTCATCTCGGGCGCAGCGCCGGGCTGGGATTCCTCGATGCGTGCCACGACTGATTCGCCGGTGGTGGTCAATTCATCGATCCCGTCGGATCCATGCACCACGAATGCGCGACGGGCTCCCAGCGTCACCAAGGTCCGGCCGACAAGCAATACGCGGCTGGGCGCGAGCACGCCGATCACCTGCGCACGGGCTCCAGCCGGATTGGTGAGCGGACCGCAAAGATTGAAGATGGTGCGAAATCCGAGCGCGCGGCGCAGCGCGCCGATGGCCTTCATCGCGGGGTGATAGTAGGGCGCAAAAAGGAACATGAAGCCGGTGGCGCGGAGGCATTCGACAGCCAATTCGGGGGTCAGCATGACCGGCACGCCCAGGGCTTCGAGCACGTCGGCCGAACCGCACCGCGACGTGACCGCCCGGTTGCCGTGCTTGGCCACTTTGGCTCCGGCAGCCGCGGCTACCAGCGCCGCGCCCGAGGAAATGTTGAAGGTCAGCGGGCCGCCACCCCCGGTGCCGCAGGTGTCGACCAGTTCTTCGCGCTCTTCGCCGGTCAGCGGGACGGGCGTGGCCTGGGCGCGCATGGTATCGACGAACCCGGCCAGTTCGGCGGCCTGTTCGCCGCGCGTGGCGAGAACAGACAGGAAAGCGGCGATCTCGACTTCCGGCGCCTCGCCGGCCGAGGATCTCGCGCAGAACTGCGGACGCTTGTTCTCGCGTGAGCGCTGCGCCGTCTTCGGCCAGCGGCTTCAAAAGCTGCTTCACCAGTCCCATATCTTTCATTATGGTAACGGTGCGTTCCGGGAGCAGCGTGTCGGCGCAGTCTGGGACCCGTGAATTGCCGCCCGTTCGGGCAGCAAGATAGTATTTCCTTACCGCTGGCACGGTATCGCGCTGGTCCGGAATCATCCGGGCCGGCCCCGAATCCTCCAAATCTTGAGCGGCCGTGACGGTCCCAACCAACATGAAGATTCACGAGTATCAGGCGAAAGAAATCCTGGCCAAGTACGGCGTGGCTGTGCCCAAGGGCGAAGTGGCCAACACGCTGGAAGAGGCCAATGCCGTGGCGCGTACCTTGTTTGCCGAGGGCGCAAGCGGCGTGGTGGTGAAGGCACAGATCCATGCCGGCGGACGAGGCAAGGGCGGCGGCGTAAAGGTTGCCCGCACCCGCGAAGACGCCGAACTGCACGCCAAGAACATTCTCGGCATGCAGTTGATCACGCACCAGACGGGGCCGCAGGGACAGAAGGTGCAGCGGCTGCTGATCGAGGAGACTGCGAACATCGACCGTGAGCTCTACCTGGGCATTGTGCTCGACCGCGCCACGGGCAAGCTGGTGTTCATGGCTTCGCAGGCCGGCGGCATGGAGATCGAGGAAGTGGCCGCCAAGGATCCGACCGCCATTTACAAGGAGAGCATCGACCCGGCGGTGGGCTTTGGCGCCTGGCAGGCGCGCAAGCTGGCGTTCGCGCTGGGATTGAAGCCGACCCAGATCAACCAGGCCGTCGCCTTCTTCCAGAGCCTGTATCGGGCTTTCGTCGATACCGATTCTTCGCTCCTCGAGATCAATCCCTTCATTACCACCAAGGACGACAAGCTGTTTGCTCTCGACGCGAAGATCAACTTCGACGACAACGCGCTTTTCCGGCACGCGGACATCAAGGCGCTGCGCGATACGGCCGAAGAAGACCCGCTCGAAGTGGAGGCCAGCAAATACGCGCTCAACTACATCAAGCTGGATGGCTCAATCGCCTGCATGGTCAACGGCGCGGGCCTGGCCATGGCCACCATGGACATCATTCAATATGCCGGCGGCAGTCCGGCCAACTTCCTCGACGTGGGCGGCGGCGCAACCCAGGAGCAGATCGAGCACGCGTTCGAGATTCTGTTGTCCGACGCCAATGTGAAGGCCATCTTTATCAATATCTTCGGCGGAATTCTGCGCGTCGACCGGCTGGCAACGGGCGTGGTAGCAGCGGCGCGGAAGCTGGATGTGAAGGTGCCGATCGTGCTTCGGCTTGAAGGGACCAACGTGGAAGAGGGCCGGCAGATTCTGAAAGACTCGGGTTTGAATTTCCAGGTGGGCGCAACGATGAAAGACGCCGCTGAGTTAGTCGTAAAGGCCGCGGCAGGAGTGGGAGCATAAGATGGCGGTTCTGGTCGACAACAACACGCGGCTCATCGTTCAGGGCATCACCGGCAAGGAAGGCACCTTTCACGCCAAGGGCTGTGCCGAATACGGCACCAAGGTCGTGGGCGGCGTGACTCCGGGCAAAGGCGGAAGCACGCACGAGGGCTGGCCGGTGTTCAACACCGTGGCCGATGCGGTGAAGGAAACCGGCGCGAACGCAACCATGATCTTCGTCCCGCCGCCGTTTGCAGCGGACGCGATTCTCGAGGCGGAGGACGCGGGCGTTCCGCTGATCGTGTGCATCACCGAGGGAATTCCCACGCTGGACATGGTGAAGGTGTGGGCCAAAATCAGCACGTCGAAGTCGCGGCTGATCGGCCCCAACTGCCCCGGCGTGATTTCGCCGGGCATGGCGAAGATCGGCATCATGCCTGGACGCATTCACAAGCAGGGTTCGGTGGGCATCGTCTCGCGCTCGGGAACGCTGACCTATGAGGCGGTTCACCAGTTGACGCAGCGCGGGATCGGCCAGTCGACCGCAATCGGCATCGGCGGCGATCCCATCATCGGCACGACACATATCGACGCCCTGCGCCTGCTGAATGATGATCCGGGCACCGAAGCGATCATCATGATTGGCGAGATCGGCGGCGCGGCGGAAGAGGCTGCTGCCGAGTTTGTGAAGCAGCACGTGAAGAAGCCTGTGGTCGGGTTCATCGCCGGACAGACGGCCCCTCCCGGCCGTCGCATGGGCCATGCCGGCGCTATCATCTCCGGCGGCCAGGGCACCGCGGCCGACAAGATGAAGGCCATGACGGCTGCCGGCATTCACGTGGTGGTGTCGCCGGCGGAGATCGGGGAGACAATGGCGAAGGCGATTGGGAAGGCTTAGAAAAGCAGCTTTCAGCCGTCAGCTATCAGCTTTCAGTCAGACACTGGGTTCTGCGACCCTGATGGATGAAACTGGATTTGGCTTTTGTGGTCTCCCACCCTTTCCGCAGAAAAAAGCGGAAAGGGGCACGGAGATTTTGTTTCTGACTAGCTTTCGGAGCTGGCTTCACCACACCCGGCACGGATTCGCGCTCACCATCCTCGCGGTCTTCTTGCAGCTAAAGCTCCTGGCGAATTCGGGCAGGTCCTGGAGCACGGAATTGGTGCGGTATTCGTCGGGGGCGTGCTCATTGGTCTGCGCCTGGGTACGCAGTTGCTCGGGCCGCGTCTGCGTGCACCACTGCTGCGCGTAGGCTACCCAGAAGCGCTGCTCCGGTGTGTAACCGTCCAATTTCGCGTTCATGTCGAGGTGCGCAGCTTCGGCCTTGTCGAGCCAGGCAAGCCATGCCAGCCACAGGCCGCCAAGATCGGCCAGGTTCTCGCCCAGCGTAAGCTTTCCGTTCAGGTGAACACCGGGAACGGCTTCGATCGCGTCGTACTGCTTGACCATGCATTGGGCGCGCTCATTGAACTTCTGCTCGTCCGCCTTGGTCCACCAGTCCTTCAGGTTGCCGTTTTTGTCGTACTGGCGACCCTCGTCGTCAAAACCGTGGGTCAGTTCGTGGCCGATCGTGGAGCCCATGTCGCCGTAGTTGGCGGCGTCGTCTTCCTTGTCGCTGAAGAAGGGCGGCTGGAAGTAGCCGGCCGGGAAGTTCACGTTGTTCTGTTGCGGGTCGTAATAAGCGTTCACGGTCGGCGGCGACATATACCACTCGCCTTTGTCTACCGGCTTGCCGATCTTGGCCAGGATCGCGCGCGTGATCGAACTCCCGCGCGCGCTCCTGGTTGCCGATCGCATCGCCGCGCACGATCTTCAGCGCGGAGTAGTCCCGCCACTTGTCGGGATAGCCGATCTTGTTCATCACGGTGTGCAGCTTTTCCTT
This sequence comes from uncultured Acidobacteriota bacterium, assembly GCA_963798315.1. GTDB lineage: Bacteria > Acidobacteriota > Terriglobia > Terriglobales > Acidobacteriaceae > Telmatobacter. The sequence goes on from CAWCTA010000014.1 coordinate 775,460, forward strand.
GGCCTTGACCTTGGTCTCCGCGCTCATCCAGTCCAGCCCGTCGATGTCTTTTGCCATGACCTGCTTCGATGGTCACGGTCATGTTGAGAGCGCGCTGCTTGTCCTCCGGCGGGAAGTATTTGGCAACATAGACCTGACCCAGGGCCTCGCCCATCTCGCGATCGACGCGGCTCGTGCAGCGCTTCCAGCGATCCTGCTGCTGCTCCGCGCCGTTCAACGTATGCGCATAGAAGTTCCAGCTTTCCGTTTCGAAGCTTTCCGGCATGCTGGTTGTCGAATATGAGTGCAGCAGGAACCAGCGCAGGTATGTCTGGATCTGATCGACCGGCGTGTCGGCTACCAGCGCGTTGAACTCCGCAAAGAACTTCGGCTGTTCGTCGTTCGCCTTGCCGCTGCCCGGCGCCTGGTCCGCGGATAGATACGCGGTCAGCGAAAAGTGGGTCAACTCCTTGCCCAGGGCGGCCACGCTGGTGGGATGGTCCAGATTCTGTGGGTTCTCGCCGTTCGGTGACGGTGAGCGAAGCCTTGGCCAAACGGGTTTCCAAAGCCAATACGGTTTCGGCGTCCTTTGATGCCTGGGCTTCTGGTTCCCCGGCCAGGACAAACATCGCGCGCACGTGGGCAACGTACTGCATTCGCTGTTCGACGCTCTTGGCATCGGTACGCGTGTAGTAGTCCCGCTCGGGCAGGCCAAGGCCGCCGGCCAGGTAATTCTGAATGACAGCCGTCGAGTCGGAAAGATCCTGCTCGGCCCTCATGGTGAAGAACGCGTTGACTCCGATGCTATGCAGATGGCCGAGAAGCGGGGGCAGGTCGCTGGCTGACTTGAGGGCGGCGATGCGATCCAGTTCCGGCTGCAAGGGCGCAATCCCCAACTTGTTGATGGCGGCAACATCCATGCAGCTGGCATACTCGTCGCCGATCTTCTGTTCGTTGGCGCTGCGGGCGTCTGCCTGCGCGTCGGATGCTGATTCAAGAATCTGCCGGAGGTGAAGGCGATTCAATTCCGCCAGCTCGGTAAAGCGGCCGTAGCTTGTCTGGTCGGGCGGCAGCGGATTGCGCTTGAACCAGCCGTTGCAGCTATACAGATAAAAGTTCTCGCAGGGATCGATCGCCTTGTCGATGAGGGAGGGGTCGAAGACCCGCAGTTCGGATGGGCTCTGGGGGCCGGACGCACGGTTAGATGAGTCCTGCCCCACGGCTCGCGGCGCCGGGACGATCAACGCGAAAAACACGGTGGCCACGGCAAGCGGGAAGCGAATGGAGGAAGACTCAGAGGAAAACATGTCGCCAATGTACCAGATAGGATCCGACCAACGCCCGGGATGTGACCAGTACAATGAAATGGGATAAAGCGATCGTTTCGAAGGAGCAGATGGAGTGGCGCAACGCACCTTCAGCATCATCAAGCCGGACGCGGTCCGCAAGGGATACACGGGGGCGATCCTGGCAGAGATCGAGAAAGCCGGATTTCAGATCGTCGGCATCAAAAAGCAGTCGATTTCAAGGGAAGCAGGCCGAAGGCTTCTATTACGTCCACAAGGCGCGGCCGTTTTTTGGCGGTTTGTGCGAATTCATGTCGTCGGGACCGCTGGTTTTATTGGTTTTGGAAAAGGATAGCGCGATCGCCGAGCTTCGCAAGCTGATGGGCGCGACCAATCCGGCCAATGCCGACGAGGGAACGATCCGCAAGAAGTTCGCCGAATCGATCGAAAAGAATGCGATTCACGGCTCGGACGCCGAAGAGACTGCGGCTTTCGAGATCGGGTATTGGTTTGCCGGGTATGAACTGATTTAAAGACAGTTGTCAGTGATCAGTTTTTCAAGGCTCGGGCTTAAGCGAACAGGTCGTCGAAGCGCCTACGCAGATTCTCTAAATCACTCTTGAGTTGAGCGACTGTCGCTTCGAGTTGCGCGAGTCGGCCGTCCTGGTCGCCGGCGGCTTCGCCATTGAATACCGGGGTGAATGCCGGTGCAGGGGCGGCGACTGCGGCAGCCTCTACAGGCCCGGAAAGCAGATGGGCGTAACGTGACTCCTTGGTGCCGGGCTGACGTGGAAGCATGACCGCCAGTGATGGCTCGCGCTCCATGAGCTTTTGCAACCCCGCGAGCACATCCGCAATCTCTTCGAAGCGGTGCATGCGTTCGGTGCGGCCGCGCAGTTCGCCGGGCGTCTGCGGTCCGCGCAGTAGCAATACGCATACCAGCGCCGTCTCCGCACGGCTGAAATTGAAGGCCTCGCCGAGCCAGTGCTCATACTTGGTGACCCGACCATCGGCGGAGCGCGCTCGGCCCGCCAGGCCGTCGTCCTCCAGTCCATGCAGCGCCAGGCGCACCGCCTCTTCATCGAGGTCCATGACCGGCTCGCGGTTGGAGCGCTGATTGCACGCATTGATCAGCGCGTTGAGCGAGAGCGGGTAGTACTCGGGCGTCGTTACTTCCTTCTCGATAAGGGCGCCGAGGACGCGGGCTTCGGGTGGCGTAAGACGAATCGGCTGACTTGGCGGCATGGAAACATTGTGCCACCGCCCGGCTGGGTGATGGCAGATTTTGCACAAAGAGGCGGATACTCGGCCTTGCTATCGCAGGTTTGAGAGTCCAGACCTGGGGCACCCGGCCGGGATGGATTCGGGGTTTCCCACCCTAACCGAAAAGACAAAGACGCGGTTAGGATGGGGCACCCAGGTGTGTTGCTTGCACCCAGAGTTTGTTATTGGGCTTCAACGCGGTTGCGGGTGAGCAGGAAGTACACCACCGGGGTGACGATCAGGCTCAGCACCATGGAAATGGTCAGGCCGCCAATGACGGCGATGGCCAGCGGCTGCAGCATCTGCGAGCCGGCGCCGAGGGCAAACGCGAGAGGCAGCATTCCACAGACCGCGGCGATGGCGGTCATGACGATGGGGCGGAGACGGCGCTGGGCGGCGTGGATCATGGCGTCGGCCGGGCTGGCTCCCTCGGCGCGGAAACGCTCGTCGGCGTCGAGGAGAAGAATCCCGTTTTTGGCGACGATGCCGATGACCATGATGAGTCCCATGAAGGACGCGACATTGAATGTCGTGCGCGTGATGAGCAGCGCGAGGATCACTCCCGAAATGGAAAGCACCGAGGAGGTGAGGATCGCGATGGGCGCGGGGAAGTTGCGGAATTCCGTCAGCAGAACGCCGAAGACCAGGGCCAGGGCCAGGATGAGGACCTGGAGAAGGTCGCGGAAGGATTTCTGCTGCTCCTCGTAGGTGCCGCCGTAGGTCACGCGCACCGAGGGGGGCAGATGCATGTCGGCTACGGTCTGGCGGACCTTGTTCATGGCGGTGCCGAGATCGGAACCCTCGAGCCGGCCGGTCACGCTCACCAGCCGCTGCAGGTTTTCGCGGCGGATTTCATTTTGCGGCGGCAGTTGCTGGATAGCGGCGAGTGAGCCGAGTGTCGCCGTGTGGCCCGAGGCGCTGTTGAACACGGTGTTCTGGATGGCGTCGAGAGAGGCGCGATGTTCGTCGCCCAGGCGCACGCGGATGGTGTAGGGGCGGCTGTTGGCAATCAGCGGATCGGTGGCGGGAATGCCATCGAGAATGGCGGTCGCGTCTTCTGAGACTTCCGAGGGCGTGAACCCGAAGCGGGCGGCGAAGACGGGATTGACCTGAAAGCTGGTGGCCGGGCCGCTGATGGTGTTGTCGATCCCGTTCTCCACATCGACCACTCCGGGGATTTTGCCGATAGCGTCGCCGACGCGGGGGCCGAGTTGCGAAAGGAGGGCCTCGTCTGGCGAGAAGATCTTGATCTGGATGGGTTCGGGCGCGTTGGACAGGTCGCCGATCATGTCCTGGAGGACCTGGGTAAATTCGACGTCAAGTTCGGGTTCGGTGCGCTTGATGCCGGCGCGCACGTCGGACATGATGTCGTCGATGCCGCGGCTGCGTTTGGCTTTGAGCTTGACGGTGAAGTCGCCGGTATTGGCCTCGGTAACAGCCGCGAGGCCCATCTGCAGGCCGGTGCGGCGCGAAGTGCTTTCCACTTCGGGCTGGTCGTGGAGGATGCGCTCAACATGATCGAGAACCCGGTTGGTCTCGGTGAGGGAACTGCCGGCGGGCATGATGTAGTCGAGGATGAATCCGCCCTCGTCCATTTCGGGGAGGAGATCGGACCCCAGGGCCCGATAGCCGGCATACGTGGCGACCACCAGAAGCAGGCAGGCCACGCCGAGCCACAGGGGCTTGGCCAAGGCCCAGTCGAGCGCGCGGCGATGGACCGCGAGGATACGGGTGAGAAAGCGGCCGGCGGTGTGGTCGTGCTTTGCTGAGTCGGCTCGGCGATCGCGCAGGAGGACGAGGCTCAGACCGGGGGTCCAGGTGAGCGCCAGCACCAGTGAGGTCAGCAGCGAGGCGGCCATGGTGATCGCCAGCGCGCGAAAGAAGCTGCCGGTAACGCCGGTGACGGAGACCAGCGGCAGGAAGACGACCACCGGGGTGATGGTTGATCCGACCAGAGGAATTGTGATTTCGTGAAGGGCCTTGCGCACTGCCTCGACGCGAGGCTCGCCGTTGTCGCGGTGCATCACGATGTTTTCGACCACCACGATGGCATCGTCGATCACCAGGCCGATGGCTGCGGCGAGACCGCCGAGAGTCATCAGGTTGAAGCTCTGGCCGATGATCCATAACGCCAGGATTGTGACCGCCACGGTGACCGGGATGACGAGGCCGGCGATGAGCGACGAGGTCCAGTCGCGCAGGAAGAGGAACAGAATGATGCAGGCCAGGATAAGTCCGATGAAGATGGCGTCGCGCACGCTGGAGATGCTGTCCCGCACCAGTTGCGACTGGTCGTAGAACGGCTCGAGGCGCACTCCCTGCGGCAGGCTGCGGCGGAGTTCGGTGACTTGTGCGGCGACCGCGTCCGCCACGGCAACCGTGTTGCTCGAGGGCTGGCGCGCAATGATTGATCAGGACTGACGGCTTGCCGTCGGCTGTAACCGTAGTGTAGACGGGCATCGTGGCCTGCTCCACTGTGGCCACGTCGGCTATGTGCACGGGAGCGCCGGCGGTGGTGGTCTTGACGACCAGCTGGCGCAGTTGATCGGCGTCGTGAACCTGAGCCCCGACCAGCCCCAGGATCAGCTGGTGATTGGCTTCGTAGAGGCCCGGCGAGTCAATGATGTTCGAAGCCTGGATGGCGTTGACCAGGTCGGTGATGGTCACGCCGGACGATGCGAGCAAGGCGAGGTTCGGGACTACGTGGAACTCGGGCACCTGGCCGCCCTGCACGACGACGGTGCTGACCCCCGAGACGCGGTTCAAGGGGGGCTTCAGGTCGTAGGTGGCGATCTCCCACAGCCGGGTCTGCGGAACGGTGTCGGAGGTGAGGCTGTAGCCGAGGATGGGAAACGTCGCAAATGTCAGCCGGTTGGTGGTGATGCGAGCCGTTGCGGGCAGAGTCTGTTGCACCTTGCTGAGTGCGGCGTCGACAAGCTGGAGTTGGAGAACCATGTTCTCGTTCCAGTCGAAGAACAGGCTGACTTCAGCCGAACCACGGCTGGTGGTGGAACGCACCGTTTCGAGGCCGGGGACGGAGTTGACGGCATTCTCGATGGGCCGAGTGATCGTCACTTCCATCTGCTCGACCGGCATCACGCCGTTGTCGACGCCGATCACGACGCGGGGAAAGCTCGTTTCAGGGAACACCGAGATCGGTACCTTGAAGGAAAGATAGATGCCAATCAAGGTGAAGATCGTGGCGAAGAAAAAGATGGTGCGGGTGGAGCGCGCCAGCCAGAACGACGGCGCCTCAACAACCTGCGGGGGAGAGGCAATGGCCATTAATCAGCCCCTCCGGCCTTGCCCGCCGATGGCTTGGCTTCATCGTCCGCTTCGGCCGGTCCCACTTTGACCTTGGTGCCCTCATCGAGGCCGTAGGCTCCGCCGGTGATAACCATGTCGGAGGCGGAGACGCCGCTCGTGACTTGCACATCGTCGCCATCGGAGATCCCAAGTGTGACGGGCTTGCGATGCGCTGTGCCGTCAGAGGCGACCAGCATTACTGCCTTGCTGCCGTCCTGCGCGGTGAGCACGGCGGAGGTGGGGATCTTCCACGCCTTGTCGACGGTCTTGCCAGTAACCGAAGCCTTGACGGGCGTGCCGACTTTCAACTTGCCGGCCTTATTGTCGATCTTGAGCCAGACTTCGATGGTGGTGCTGCCCGGGTCGAGAGCGGGACTGATGAGCGAAACTTTGGCGGGAACCGGATCGGCAACGCCGGGCACGTGCACCTCGGCTTCATCTCCCACCTTCATCTGCTGCACAACACTCGCGGCGACGTGCGTCTTGGCCAGCAGGGAGGACGTGTCCATCACCGTGAGCAGCGGCGCGCCGGCGGCCGCCGTTTCACCGGCATATAGGGGGCGTTCGGTGACCACGCCGTTGATGGGGCTGTGAATCTCGGAGTAGCTGACCTGGGCCTGGGCGCCCTTCAGCTTGCCTTCGGCGGAGGAGAGTTGGCCCTGCGCGGCTTTCAGGGCGGCCTCGCGGCTGACGTTCTTCACCGAGTCGAGATGCTTCGCGGCTGAGTCGTAGGCAGCCTGCGCCTGCACCAGGGCGGCCTGGGCAGTGTCGAGGTCGCGCCCGGGAATGGCACCATCGGCAAAGAGCTGCTTGCGGCTGTTGACGATGCTCTGGTTCAGATCGAGATTGGCCTTGGCCTGGGCGAAATCGAGCTCGGCTTTCTGAGCGTCTTCGGGCACCTGAGCCTTGGTGGCGTTGGCGTAGGCTGCCTCCGCAGCCATGTAGGAGCCCGTGTTATCGAGCGCGGCAGCGGTGAGGTCGGTGTTTTCAAGCGTTACGAGCAACTCGCCTTCCTTGACCTTGTCCCCGCGCTGCACATAGAAATGGCGTACGGGGGCGGTGATCTTGGGCTCGATGGCCGCTTGCGCCAGGGGAGCCAGGATGGCATCGACGTTGATGTGTTCCGACATCGAGGCTTGCTCCGGGTGCTCCGCCTGCACAGTGACTTCGACGGCGGGCGTCGCTTCTTTTTTGCAACCAGGCAGGAAGAGGAGTGGCAGCGCCATGGCGGCCGTCGCCAGCGAGCGAATGGCTGTTGTCGGACGCCGTGTTGACTTGCAGTGTTGCGGGTTCGTCATCGTATCGAGATCCGTCATTCCAGGGTCGGTCATTCGTCGGTTTACATGGTTCCCGTCAATGTTTGCAGATCGGCCAGCGCTGCCTGGTAGCGAACGCGCCCGTCCTCGCGCGCGTTCGCTGCGGTGACAAGGGCTGTCTGCGCGTCCACCACTTCCAGCACCGTGCCTTCGCCGCCGGTGTAGCGCATCTTGGTGAGCCGAAGGCTCTCTTCGGCGGTGGCCGCACTCGCGTCTAGCGACGCCAGCTGATCGCGCGCGGCGGCAGCCTCGGCATAAGCCTCGTCGAGGTGGGCGATGAGGCGGCGCTGCGTGTTGGTGAGAGCGACTTTGGCGACGTCGCGACGAATCTCGCTTTGCTTGACCTTGTGTGCCGTCGCCAGCCAGTCCCATACCGGAATGTCGAGTGTCACGCTGGCCGAGTAGCCAAGGTTCCTGACGCCGTCGGGGCCGTTGACTGCAAACTGGGGCGCATCGATGCCGTAGGTGTAATTGAGGCCGAGGGCGGGCAGGTAGGCGCCGCGCGCCGCAAGGACGTCGGCATCGCTCTGCGTTGACAGAGCCGCCATGGCGCTGCTCAGCTCTGGATTATTTTTGGCAGCGGCCTGCTCAACCTCGGCCCGGGAGGCCAGCGACGCAACCGTATCGGGCGCAGCAAGCACGTACGCTGTGCGCGGGTCGGGAAACAGCAGTACGCCCAGTTCGAGTCGGGCTTTTTCAGCGGCCAGCCGCGCGTCGGACAAGTCCCGCTCGCGCTGCTGCTGCTGAAGCTGGGCCTTGACGACGTCGGCGTGGGCGGCTTCGCGCTGCTGTTCACGCTTGCCGGTCAGCGCGGTGAACTCGGCGGCTTCAGAGCGGGCGCGCTCGGCAATGGCAAGCTTGTGGTCGGCCGAAATAGCTCCGTAGTAGAGGCCGGTCACCGCGGCGGTGAGGCCGCGGCGGGCGATTTCCAATTCTGCGGCGGCCACCGCGGCGGCTGCGTTGGCGTGTCGCAGTCCACCTACCTGGGCGAGTCCGATGGTCTCGTCCACGACGGCCTGACTGGCATACTCGCGAATGGCGTTGTTGGCGATGAACTTGGGCGCGGGCTGTGCAGCAGCACCCTGGCCGGCCTGATTTTGAAGGCCATTGGGCTCGGTGTAGAGATATTGGTTGTGATACACGACGCCCGGCAACAAGGCTGAACGGGCGATGGACCGGTCGAGAGCTGCAGACCGGCTGTCGGCCGCAGCCGCGGCGTAAGACGGCTCATTGGCCTGGGCGCGATGGATGGCTTCTTCAAGGGTGATCGAAACCGCCTGAGCCGTGGCTGGCTGGGCGGGATCAGCGGCGGCGGACTGAGCGCGGGCTGGAAGGACGGCTGGCGCCAGGACAAGGAAAATGTTTGTGCAGGTCAACCAAAGAATGAGACGGCTTCTGCGACCCGAACCGAATGTCCGCTGCATAATCTCATTCAGGATACGACGGCGAAGCTGAAAGTTTCCTTAAGGTCGAGCCCCTGTGCGATTTACAGGTGTACGAGTTCATTTACGTGTCAGGAATCCCGGGCTGCCCGGCTTTCTTCTCATTGGAAAACGAGCCGGGGACGAAGAGGACCGTGCCCCGCCTCGCCCTGCTCTGCGATACTAATTTGTCATGCCGATCGCCAATCTCCAAGAGGCTGCACAAAAGCTCGCCGGTTTACTTGCCAATCTCAACAAATTGGGCGGGTTCCGCCTGAAATACCGGATCACGGCCGGTGACGGCGCGCGCGACCCCCAGGGCCTGGAGGACCGGGTGATTTACGTGGAACTGGGCGGCCCCGATGTTCCCCTGGTCACACAGCACAATGGCGAATTGCTGCGCGCCCTGGAGACGGTCGCCGCCCAGATGCTGCGACTCGACCAGCGCGAGCATGACCTAGTCAGCTTCGACGCCGCCAACTTCAAAGCCCTGCGCGCCGAAGAACTGCGCATGGCGGCGGAGACCGCGGCCGAGAAAGTGCGCAAGTCCGGTGTCCCCTATGCATTTCCTCCCATGAACAGCCGCGAGCGCCGCCTGCTGCACCTGGCCTTCCGCTCCCTCGAAGGCGTGGAGACCGCCAGTTCCGGAGAAGGACAGGACCGCTTCCTTGCCGTGTATCCGGCGGGCAAAACGCATCTGCCGGTGGTGGCCCCGGTTCGCCCCCGGCCCTACGGCCGGCGGTAACGCGGCAAGCTCCAAGGTGCGGGACTGCCCGTTCCGGTGTGCCACAATACCCAGCAATGAGAGTTGCAATTTCTTGCCTTTTGCTGGCGCTGTCTGCGGCTGTGAGTCCGGCCCAGAAGCGGATGGTGCTCATTGATCAGGACGGCTCCGGGCCCGGGGGCTCGAACCAGATGGCCATGCTTGCGCTGCTGCAGGCGCCACAGGTCGAGGTCCTGGGCATCACCATGGTTACGGGAAACGCCTGGCGCGACGAAGAGACCCTGCACACACTGCGCATGCTGGAGCTAACCGGGCACGGCAATGTTCCGGTGGCCCGCGGCGCGGTGTTTCCGCTGGTTCGCACGCAGGAAGAGACACGACTGACGGCGGCGCTGGTTGGAAACGTGACCTGGCTGGGCGCCTGGGGCCAGGGCCCGACCACACTGGAGGAACACGGCGGCGGAGTTACGCCGATCACGCCGGCGCACTTGCAGGTCCTTGGGCCTTATGACATTCCGCCGTTGCCTGAGGGGGCACCCGCCCTCAAACCGATTGGAGAAGATGCGGTTCATTTCCTCATTGCGCAAGTGCGCGCGCATCCGCACCAGGTAACGATCTATGCCGCGGGGCCGCTGACCAATATTGCCCTTGCCGTTTCGATCGATCCGGAATTTGCCGGGCTCACCCAGGGCATTGTGCTGATGGGAGGCAGCCTGAACCCGCAGACCGACGATCCCGAGTTCGCCACCGCTCCCCGTCATGAATTCAATTTCTGGTTCGATCCCGAGGCCGCCCACATTGTGCTTCGCGCGGCCTGGCCGCGGGTGGATGTAACCACGGTGGACGTATCCATCAAGGCCCCGTTCACGCAAGCCATGCTGGATGAGATTGCCCGATCGCAAAGCCCGACGGCACGCTACGTCGCGGCATGGAGCCAGGACCGCTATTACCTCTGGGACGAACTGACGGCGTGCGCATGGCTGGATCCAACCCTCATCACAAAGGAAAAGCAGATCTACATGGACGTCGATCTGAGCCATGGGCCATTTTATGGCGACACGCTCACGTGGACTGACAAACTGAAACCGGCCACGGGCGTGCGCATGGTTCACGCGCAACTCGATCTCGATCTACCGCGATTTCAGAAAATGTTTGTGGAGTTGATGTCCAGATGAGCTGGCAAACCCGGCGGATCGCGACAGCACATCGGTCCGGCCGGCGTGGCATGGATCGCGAATGACTGAGGTATGCTATCGGGAAGAGCAACTCCGGCGATACCGGTAATTGCATCCAACCCGGAGGGACTACTAGCTTTGGCTGGTTTCAGGTGGTAAGGAAACGTCTGAGCGGGACAGAATCCGGCCCGAATGCGCGATCACCTATTTCTAAGATTCGGTTCCGCTGGGGCCGAAAGGCAAATGCCGGACCCATGGCGGCAAACTTTTTGGCTAAACTTGCAGTGCAAGCGCCGTTTCTATCCATAAAAAAACAACACTCGCATCTTTACGATCTCTGCCCCACATCGGCTGTTCCTTCAACGTCTTGACTAGACGCACTGCGTTTTCGGATCTCCGACAGCCGGATGCAATTCACTTCTGGCACGAACAAAGATCGGGAGTTTAGAGAGCCATGGCCCCCAACGAGAGGATGAAGGCGAATGAGTGACAACCTTGCGCCATCCACGCGCAGTGGCGTTCTTATTTTGATCGTCATTTCCCTGTTTGGATTTACCGGCAGCAATCAATCCGCACGGGCGCAGGCGGCCAGCCAGGTTGACGATCTGGCCGCAAGGGAAGCGGTTGTGCCGTTGATCCCGGCCGTGACCGAAGCGCCTCACCCCCAAGCGGCCGAGTTGCCGGACGCACCGACGCCTGAATTCAACATCGCCGATTCGCCGAGAGAGGATTCCAGTTCCCTTCCCCCGGATTTTGATTTCATCCATGGCAGCATGCTCGATTCGGCAGGCTTTGGAGTGACGCCAAATTCATCCGTGCATGTGCCGCTCGATCAGTGCCCCTACGACACCACACATGCCCGGGAGTGCCGCGTTCACTGGAAGCCCCTGCTGATCAGTTCCGCCGTGTTTCTCACCTTCCAGAACGCGGGAAACCTCTACACCGGTTATTGGTATCGCTATGAAACCACAACCGGGAAATGGTTCGACCGCTGGATCAACAGCGCGGGGGGTTGGCGCTGGAACGTCTGGAATGATCAGAACCCGTTTTTGGACGACTACATCGGCCATCCCATGATGGGAGGAATTACCAGCTACCTGTGGATCCAGAACGACCCAAAGGGAATGACCCTTGACATGAGCAACACGTGGCCATATTGGCGCAGCCGCCTGCGCGCCCTGGCGTTCTCCACTGTGTACAGCGTCCAGTGGAAACTGGGGCCATTCGGAGAGGCCGGCATTGGGCACAACGGAGATCATCTTGTTCCACAAGAAGGCAATCGCCCCTGGACTAACGAAACTGGATGGGTAGAAATGGTGACCACTCCGGTTGGCGGCATGTTGTGGACGATGGGAGAAGACGCTCTCGACAAGTATGTCGTAAAGCATTTGGAGGAAAAGCAAAGGCGGCCGATAACTTTACTGCTGATCAGCTTCCTGACCCCTGCCCGCGCCACGGCGAACATCCTCCGCTTCCGTCCGCCGTGGTATCGCGACGGGCGCCAGGTGAAGGCAAATTCGTTCTGGAGCGATCCGCCCGGTCCGGAGGATGCGGCTGGTCGGCCGGGAAATGCACGGAACGGAGACCCGCCGGAAGAAGCAGCCGTCGCATCGGCGGGAAATGTTGTCTCGACCGGCGTTCATCCGGTAAGCACGGGCGAAGTGCTACCGGTCTGGCCGCGTCCCGGGGGTGTGCATGAATTCGGAGCGTGGTGGGGACTTTCTCTGATCAGCGGGCACATCTGGGGGTATGCAAGCGATATCAAGTACATGCCCATCGACGTAACCTACTCGTATCTTTTCAATCCCGGAGCCAAATGGAATTTCCGCTATGCCCCGGAGATAACCGCGCTGGCCATGCTCGACGAGCCCACTCCCAAGAACCCGAATTTTCTCGACAAGCGCAAACGCACCTATGGAAGTGGCATCAGCCCGGTGGGCTTCCGGGCAAGTTTTTATCCGGAGAGCCGGGTACAGCCGTTTCTATCGACGGATGGCGGCTTTATCTACTTTCTGGACCGTGTTCTTTCGCCTCAGGGTTCGCAGTTCATGTACACCATCGATTTTGGCGGCGGAGTGCAGATCTTCAGGAAACAGCGCCAGACCGTGACGATTGGCTATCGCTATCAGCACCTGTCGAATGCCAATATCAGTCTGCACAATCCGGGGACGGATGCCAATACGTTTTATGTGGCGGTGTCCCGGTTCCGGACCAAGGGTTATCGATAGAACAGGGAACAGAGAGTAGGGAACAAGGGCCGTGTGGGCTGCACCTTGTTTGCCCTGCGTGAATGCGGAGGACAGAAAGATTGCTCGCGAATAAAGAGGGCCGCTGATTCGGCCCTCTTTATCTTCCCTGTTCCCTGCATCAATCAGCCGTTTAGCTGCTCCTGGAGTTTGTTGAGCGTGCGGTGGAGATCCTTGTCGGCGCGGCGATGCTCGTCAATCTTGGCGATGGAGTGCATCACCGTGGTGTGGTGCTTGTTGCCGAACTGGCGGCCAATCTCGGGCAGGCTGGCTTCAGTCATCTGCTTGGCCAGGTACATCGCAATCTGGCGGGGCACAACGACGTTGCGCGAATTGTTTTTCTGCTTCAGGTCAGCGACGCGCATGCCGAACTGCTCTGCAACGGCGCGCTGAATGGCCTCGATCGTCACTTTGCGCACCTGCATGTCGATGAACTGCTTCAGGCACTGCTGCGCGGCAGCGAGGGTGATATCCACATGATTCATCTGGCACCACGCCGTCAACCGGCATAGGGCGCCCTCGAGCTCGCGGATGTTGGTGCGCACGTTGGATGCGATAAAGAGGGCGACGTCCGTGGGCAACGTAACCGAGTCGGTCTCCGCCTTCTTTTGGAGAATGGCCACCTTGGTTTCGAGATCGGGCGGTTGGATGTCAGCGATCAATCCCCATTCGAACCGGGAGCGGAGACGATCCTCGATCTCCGCCAGTTCCTTGGGCGGGCGATCAGAAGCGATCACGATCTGCTTCATGCTTTCATGCAATGCATTGAAGGTGTGAAAGAACTCTTCCTGGGTGCGCTCCTTCTGCGCAATGAACTGAATGTCGTCGATGAGCAGGACGTCGACGGTGCGAAAACGGTCGCGGAAACTTGTCATGCGATCGTTGCGCAACGAGGTGATCATCTCGTTGGTGAACTTTTCGGCGGAAACGTAACAGATGCTCGAAGAGGGCTGGCGCCGCTTCACATCATGGCCGATGGCATGCATAAGGTGAGTTTTGCCCATGCCCACACCGCCGTAGAGGAAGAGCGGGTTGTAGGCGCGCGAGGGGCGCTCGGCAACCGCCAGAGCCGCGGCGCGCGCAAACTGGTTGCCGTTGCCGATCACGAAGTTGTCGAACGTATAGCGCGAATTCAGCTGCGCCGCAGTGGAAAAGTCGAACCTCGCCTGCTCCGGCGTCCGCATGGGCGGCGCGGCGGGAGCCGTAGGAGCGTGCGCCGCAACCGGACCGAAGCCTCCGTCCTTGCGAACCGGCGGAACCGATGGATCATCTTCCACGGTCACGAAACACACGTCGTCAAATTCGAGCGACTGGAGATCGATCGCTTCCTGAATGAGATCGCCGTACTTGTCGCCGATATGCTGGAATTCAGCAGAGGGCACGCGAACATAGAGGGTGCGGCCAGCGGCGTGACTATACCGGGTGGGCTTGAACCACGTCTCAAAGGACTGGCGTATGACCTTTTTTTCTAGGGCAGCGAGTATCTGAAGCCAGGGATTTAAAGCCGTTGCCGGCGTCATTGCGAATGCCATCGAACTAGTCCTTGCCTGCTACCACCGGCCTGTTCATCCGCTTGATTTTGGCAATGGCTTTCCCTAGGCGGGATGCTTGTCTTTCCCGTCTATGCTTAGTCGAAATCGCCTGCTGCCGTTGATCTGCCCTGCTGGATTTAAACCTCGGGGCGTGGATAAAATTTCGGTCTGTGGGACGCTGGAAAACTTTTGTTGAACGGTCCCGATGGTAGCACATTTGGGGGTTCTTGCAACCTCTCTTTCACATAACTTTGGCCGATGCGAAGAGGGTTGCACCAATGGTGGTGAAACTGATTACGAGAGGTGCCGGAGTCATTCGTGCTGCGTACAAATGAAGGTCAATCTCTGTCTTTGAAACGCGGAGTTCGCGTTGGGTTGCCGCGCGTTTTTTCATTTCCGGCGCAGGTCTGGACGATTGGACTCTTTCGCAAAAAAAGCGGGCATCCTAGTGAGGGCACCCGGGGTGCGCACTGGATTCCTGGCGCAGCTTCCTGTAAACTTAATACTTGCCGTCAAGGCGAAATTTCTACTAGGAAATCTACTAGGACACAGGAGCGCATTTCCAATGCCCAAGCGCACATTCCAACCCAACCGCCACCGCCGCGTGAAAACGCACGGCTTCCGCGCCCGCATGAAAACCAAGAGCGGAGCCGCGGTATTGAGCCGGCGTCGCGCCATCGGCCGCAAGCGTGTCTCCGTGAGCGCGGGTCACCGCGACTAGCTCCCGCCGCATCGTTTCAGGCCGGAAGATGTTGCACACCTCCGTAGTTCCGGCCGAACCCATCCCGGCAATCGTATGAGCGCCCCAAGCAAACTTGTCCATCTCCAGAGCCAATCCCTGGCGGGGACACGTCTGCGCAAGCACGCCGATTTTCAACGGGCTTATGCCGCGGCTCGCAAGCGGCAATCCGCGTCCATGAGCTGGTTCCTTGCTCCGCGCACCGATGTGCAGGGTCCATTGGAGAATGCGCCGCTCTTCCCGCCCCAGGGCCATTTCGGCTCGCGGGTCGGGCTGACTGCGGGCAAGGTACTGGGCAAGGCTCACGAACGCAATCGCATCAAGCGCCGCATGCGGGAAGCCCTGCGCCGCCATATCGATCTGCTTCCCAAGGGGTCGGACCTGATCCTTCATCCGCGGCGCAGTGTGCTCACTATTGAATTCACGAAACTTGAAGCAGAGATCGTGCGTATTCTTACTCAGGCTCAGGCCGATGCGGTGCGGATGGTTTCGCGCCCTGCCGTGGTCGGGCCCGCATGATGACTCGCATTCTGCTCGCCGTGCTCGTCTTTTATCGCCGCTGGCTTTCGCCGGCGGTGCACTCGCTGAGCGCGGGGGGATGCCGGTTTCAACCCACCTGCTCTGAATACGCCGCGGTAGCCATCTCCATCCACGGACCCTGGCGCGGATCTGCCCTGGCGCTCTGGCGGCTGTTGCGCTGCCATCCTTTCAGCCGCGGAGGCCTGGATCAAGTGCCTCCGCCTGCGATTCCGCGCCACGCCTCTCACGAACCGTTACCATAGAACCGGGACCGCTCCCAAGCGGACCGCTCGCGAAACGACAGGAAGTTTCCTTTGCCCGAATATCAGAATCCCAATCTTCAATCGCAGGGAGGCGGCCCCAGTGGGGGTGGCGGCGGCGACATGCGCTCGCTGCTGACTTTCGGCCTTCTGGCCATCGTCGTCTTTTTCGGATTTCAATATTTCGTCAAGCCCAAGCCCACTGCACCCGCGCCTCCGACCCAGACTCAGCCCCAGGCTCCTTCGCAAGACGCGCAAGCACCGTCAGGACAGCTTTCTTCTGCTACGCCTGCAACGCGGCAGGGACAATCCGCCGGTCCCGCGATCACCGCCGCAGCTGAAACTGAAACCACGATCGAGAACGCCAACTATCGGATCGTGTTTACGAATCGCGGCGGCCAGGTGCTGCACTGGGTCCTAAAGCATTATTTCGACACCACCGGCAAACCGTTGGACATGGTCCAGGTTCAGGCTTCGCAGCGATTTGGATTGCCGCTCTCACTCTTCACCTACGACCAGGCCCTCACGACCCAACTGAATGATTCGCTGTATCAGGCTTCCGCCACAGGAGCCTTGACGGCTCCCAACACTCTCACGTTCCACCTCGCCCAGAATGGCGTCGACGCGGTCAAGACGTTTCACTTCGACACCAGCTACGTCCTCACGGCAGAAGTCCAGGTCAAGCGCAACGGCGAACCGGTGCGCGCCCTGTTGGAATGGCCCGCCGGGCTCGGCGACATGGAAGAGTTTCAGGGGCGGAGCGGCGGAGTTCCGGGCCTGACGCGCACACCCGCACAACTGGCGTGGTCCATCGACGGCAAACAGGACACGCTGTCGGCCGGCAAGGTCAGCAACGGCGCCACGCTTGAAGGCAATTACGAATACCTCGCGACTGCCGATCTCTACTTTGCCGCGGCGTTTCTGCCTGACGCACCTTCGCGCACCACGGTGGTCACGCTCCACCACACCATCGATCTGCCCAGCGATCCATCCAATCCGGGCAGCGAAAAGAAGCCAGCCGACCTTATCGGCATTGCCGTGGGCGATACCAGCGGTTACACGCGCCTCCGGCTCTACGCGGGTCCGAAGCAGATGGATATCATCTCCGGGATTCGCGCCATCGGCCCCGACGGCAAGCAGGACGGCCCCTCTCTCGAGTCGCTGATCCAGTTCGGATGGCTTACGGTTATCGCCAAGCCCCTCTTCCTGGCGCTGCGTTTCCTTTACAGCCACGGCATTCCCAACTGGGGCTGGGGCATCATCATTCTGACCGTGATCTTCAATCTTCTTCTGTTGCCCACGCGCATCATGATGATGAGGTCGTCGCTCAAGATGATGCGCATTCAGCCCAAGGTTGAGGCGCTGAAGAAGCGTTATGCCCATTTGAAGATGAACGACCCGAAGCGGGCCGAAATGAATACGGAGATGATGGCGCTCTACAAGACCGAGGGCGTCAACATGTACGGCGGCTGCCTGCCCATGTTGTTCCAGATGCCGCTGTTCTTCGCATATTTCCGGGTGCTCCAGAATACGGTTGAGCTGCGCCAGGCACACTGGGCGTGGCTCACCGATCTTTCCGCGCCGGACCCTCTGCACATTTTGCCGATCATCATCATCGTGACCATGTTCGTGACCCAGTTCATCACGCCCTCGCCGGGCATGGACCCCAACCAGCGGCGCATGATGGCCATCATGATGCCCATCATCTTCGGATTTACCTTGTGGCATTACGCGTCGGGCCTGGCGCTTTACTGGGGAACAGGCAACCTGATCAATCTCGGCATGCAACTGGCCATCAATCAGTCGCACATTGGCAAGGAGATGCACGCCATTGCCGCCAAGCGCGCGGCCAAGAAAATCGGTGGCGGCAAACCGCCCACTATCGCCGGACGCCGGTAGTCGCAGACCAACCGCGGTCACAGACCCTAGGCCTGCGGCCGCAACACCGAGTTGAGCGCGTCCTCGATCTCCGGATGATTGAAGCGAAAGCCGGCATCGAGGAGCTTTCGCGGCAGGACGCGCGCACTCGACAACAGCGCTTCATCGGCCATCGGGCCTAGCGCCAGGCGAAGTGCAAAGGCCGGCACGGGCAGTAATTCGGGCCGGTGCAGCAGGCGAGCCAGCGAGCGCGTGAAAATGGCGTTTGTGACCGGCTCAGGCGCGGTCAGGTTCACGGCGCCGTGGAGCGATGGTGATTCAAGCAAGAAGAACACCGCAGCCACGAGGTCGGTGAGCGAGATCCAGCTCATCCACTGTTTTCCCGAGCCAAGCCGGCCGCCGAGTCCAAGGCGGAAGATCGGCAGCGTCATCGCCAGGGCTCCGGCGCCGGGCGCCAAAACCACGCCTAAGCGCAAGAGCACGACACGCACGCCCGCTTGGGCTGCAGGCGCGGCGACGGCTTCCCACTCGCGACACAAATCGGCGAGAAAACCGTGACCTGGAGCGGAGCTGTCGTCCAGGTCTTCGTCGCCGCGATCCCCATAGATCCCGATCGCCGAGGCGACCAGAAGCGCGCGCGGAGGCCGCCGCAGGCCCGCCACCAATGTCGCAAGGGCGCGGGTGGAATAGAGTCGGCTGGCAGCCATTTCGCGGCGGTACGCGGGAGTCCAGCGGCGTGCGGAGAGGTTGGCCCCGGAGAGATGAATGGCGGCGGCGAGACCCTCGATCGGCCCGGTGTCGGCGATGGGGATCGCGGCGGAGGGATCCCACTGCAACTCGCCCGCGGCTTGAGGAACGCGGCGAACCAGTTGCGTGAAGCTGGTCTTTCGCACACCCAGTTCGGCGCGCAACGCGGAGCCCACCATGCCTGAGGCGCCGCTCAGCAGGATCCTGCCCGCGGTCTCGCCATTCACTGAGCCCATTCGCCCTTCTTCCCTGGAGCACGCGGGGTTTGCCCCATTCGTGCTCCTTTAGTAGCATGAGAACAGATTTTGATTCGGGCAACAATTTGCCCGACTCGTACTCCTGGGAGTGGCGGATGACGGACCCGGCAACGGTTCGAACTGAGGAAACGCAAAAGTCGCAGGTCGACGAGGAGACCACAGAACGCTTTATCGCCGAGAAACACATCGGGGAACGGATCAAGCGGCTGCGGTTGAAGAAGTCGATGGGCCTGGTCGAACTAGGCCGCCACACTGGGCTGTCAGCGAGTTTTCTCTCCCAGTTGGAGACCGGCCGCGTGGTACCGACGCTGCGCAACCTGGCGCGCATCGCCATGGTGTTCTCGAAAGACCTTTCGCATTTCTTCGAGACGGAACCGCATTCGATCTTCCGGATCCACCGGCGGAAGGACCGCGTGCGGCTGCCGCAGACAGGTGTGGAGTCGCCCAGCTACTTCTTTGAGAGTCTGGGCTACATGGTGCCCGACCGGCACATGGATCCTTATTTCGCCGAGTTCATACCCCTGGCTCAACATCAGGAACTGAAGCCGCACATGCATCCGGGGTTCGAGTTCCTCTATGTACTGGAAGGCGAACTCGGCCTGCAGCACGGGGAACATCAGTCAACGCTGGGCCCGGGCGATGCGGTGTACTTCGACTCGAGCACCGCCCACTCCTACTTTTGCGCGGGTCCCAAGCCCGCCAGCGCGCTGATCGTGACGATGCATCAGCCTCCCGCGCCTTCCGCGGCGCCTCCGCGGCATGTCCCGGGCGCCTCAATGGCACGCCCTTTGTCGATTACCACGGTTCCTCCCGGGGAGAAGCGCTGAGGAAGTTCGCCGGAATTTCGAAGGCTAGCCGCGGATTCCGGCAAAGTATGCGGCTACTTCCGGCCAATTGTTCACGCGCGTAAAGCCAGTGGCCGTCAGGTTGTGGGGCGCGGTATAGAGCAAGCCCTGGCCCTCGAAACGCTCCAGGTTGCGCGGCAGATCATCGATGAGGTAGTCGGCCCTCAGAATGGATTTGTTCCCGCAGAAGACATAGTTCGTGGGCGGGATGAAGGGAAAGTGGCGCTGCAGCCAGCGGTACTTCGGACCGAGAGAGTTGGGGACGGTCATGGCCTGGGTGGCGATAAAGATCTCGAAACGGCCGCTCAAGTCGTTGAGCACCTCTTGTGCGTAGGGCATAAGCGGCAGGTCTTCAAAGAAGTCTTCGGCATCGAGAAAGGCACGCACCTGTTTCTGCCGATCGGCCGGCGCCGCCTCCCAGATGCCTTTGCCGGCCAGATGGTGGACGGTCAATGCCTCGTCGAATTCCTCGTTGTAGCGGCGGAGGTGCTCGGAGAGCGTGTCCGCCATTACCTCGTCCATGTCTACACAAACGCGCTGCACAGCTGCTCCCGGAAAGGAATGCTTGGGTTTTCGGTCGTTGTCCTGAGGATAACAAAGCGAATGCCTGTTCCAGGTGAAGGTGCCGGATTGCGCGCTAGTCGCCGACGCGGCGCGGTTTCGGGACCGCTGGTGGAGCGCTATTGATGGATTCGGGTTGCGGAGCCTTGGGCGGCGCCGCCATCGCCGGGTCCCAGTAAAGCAGCCGGGAGCAACTGTCGCAGGTGAGAAGCTGGCCTTCGCGAAGCTGGTTCCATGTCTGCGGGCGGATGCCCATGCGGCACCCGGTACATTGCTGGTTTTCCGCGCGGGCCAATCCCGTGCCGCGGCTGCCCGCAAGGCGGTCAAAGCGCACGAGTAGATCGGGATCGATGGCCTGGCGCAGGGTTTCCCGTTCCGCATGCAGTCCGGCCAGTTCGCTGTTCATTTCCTGTTGGCGCCGGGCGACGTTCAGGCGTGTTTTGTCGAGGGCTCCGGCGCGGTCTTCCACCTGGGCGCGCGCGGCGGCCAGCGCAGTTTCCTGAGCTTCGGTCCGCTCCAGGCTGGCGAATTCCTCATTTTCGAGCCGTTCGATCTCGGCCGTGGCGAACCCGATCTCGTGCTCGAGGGCTTCCGCCTGGGCTGCGGTGGTCACGGTGTCTCGCTGGGCCTGCAGACGCGCTGCTTTCTGCTTGTGGCCAGCGATCTCCCGCTCCAGACGGACTCGCAATGCTTCTTCGCGGCTGAGTGCATCGGAGGCGGAGGCGGCATCTTTCTGCGCAGCTTTCACGGCAGCGTCGGCCTGGGCCACTTCCGCCGGCAAGGCTCGGAGCGCCTGGGCGAGGCGGGCGCGCACCAAGTCCATGTTCTGCAGCTTTACGAGGTATTCAATCTGAGCCTGCATCCGTGGAATGAAGTCTAACATCCACAGGGGGTGCCCGGTGCGAGGTCGCGTACTGGGCACTGCGGCGGCTCAACCCCAAGGGCGCGACACGGAGTTTATGGTGGGCATCCTGGGCGTAATCACAAACAACCGCGAAGGATGGCGCGCGGCGCATCCAACTGGGTAGGCAATCGAGAAGGGACGCTTTCCGGTCCGGAATTGATCGCTAAAGGGGAACAATGGCAGAGAGGCGGCCCTCATTCTGGCGCAGGCACTGGTGGCTCACGATTCTTGGGGCATCCGCCTTGGCAGTGGTTGTTGTTATCGGCCTGGCACTGGCCATCCTCGCGCGCCGATTTGAGCCCCTTCTCCGCGTGGCCCTGGTGGAGGGGCTTCAGGAACGGTTTCACACGAGGGTGGAGTTGGACTCTTTCCATGTGGCCCTGGGAAACGGCCTGGAGGGCGAATGGGGCATCTGGGCGACGGGCCGGGGCTTGCGCATCTGGCCCCATCGCACCGATGGCGACCGGCCCCTGGAGACCGCAGTGCAATCCCTCCCGCTGATTACGCTGGACGACTTCCGGTTTCACGTTCCACTGCGCCATCGGCCCGGACAGACCATTAACATTTCGCGGGTGCGCCTGGCCGGATTGAGGATCGTGGTGCCTCCGCGGTCGGAACGGGACAAGCTCACGGGCGTTGAATCCGCGGTCACCCGGCAGAGCCCTTCCCCGGCGAGTTCAGGGCGCGACAACGGCAACTCGCAAAAGCCCGCGACAAACGTCCCCGCGCCGGACAGCACGAACAGCACTGAACCGCAGCAATCCAGATCCTCCGCGATGCTGCGCAGGGTGATCGTGGAACGCATCGACTGCGAGAACGCGCAACTGATCCTTGAAACCGACAAGCCGGACAAGCTGCCGCTGGAGTTCGCAATCGCCAACCTGCAGCTCACCCACGTCGTGCCCGGTGAACCGATGGCATTCAAGGCAGAATTGACGAATCCCAAACCTCGAGGCGTGATTCACAGCACCGGCAGGCTTGGGCCCTGGCAGACCATCGATCCGGGAGAAACACCGGTTAGCGGCACCTATACCTTTGACCATGCGGACCTGTCGACGTTTTCTGGAATTGCCGGCATTCTGTCTTCGACCGGCAACTACCAGGGCACGCTGCGGGACATCCAGGCGGAGGGCAAAGCGGACGTGCCCGACTTCCGGCTTAGCCACTTCGGCAATCCCATGGCGTTGCACACCGAGTTTCACGCCAGGGTGGATGGGACCAACGGGGACACGTGGCTGGACCCGGTAGACGCGACGCTGGGACATTCGCACTTTACGACACGTGGGCAGGTGGTACGCGTCAAGAAACCCGGCGCGCAAGGGTACCAGGCAGTGAGCAGTGCAAACCTCCCGCCGCTGGCGGACCAGGGGCACGATATCCGGCTGACTGTGGATGTGGATCGCGGCCGCATCGAGGACTTTCTCTGCCTCGCCAATCGCTCTCCCAATCCCGTTCTCACTGGCGACCTGTCGGTCAAGGCTTCACTGCACATTCCGCCCGGGAAGGCGCCGGTGTATCAGCGCATCACGATCGATGGGACCTTCAAGCTCGACCAGGCGAAATTTACCAGCGATAAGATCCAGGGCCGAATTGAAGAGCTGAGTCTGCGCGGACAAGGACACCCGGGAGATATCAAGAAGACTGATCCAGACCAGGTCAGTTCGCAGATGGACGGAGAGTTTCACATGGCCGGCGCGGTGATTAATCTGCCGGAGATTCACTACAATGTGCCGGGCGCCGCAATTCAACTGAACGGTCATTATGCGCTGGAGGGTTTCATGCATTTTGAGGGAACCGCCCGCATGCAGGCCACCGTATCGCAAATGGTGGGGGGATGGAAGGGATTGCTGCTCAAGCCTGCTGATCGTTTTTTCAAGAAAGACGGAGCCGGAACCCTGGTTCCGATCGAGATCCGGGGGGCGCACGATGCGCCCGAGTTTTCAATCGATTTCGGCCGCATGAAGAAGAGCGAGCCGGAAACGCCCGGACAAAAGCAGCCATGAACAGGCCGGTGGCTCCCCCGTCGGGCCGTTCTTGTGGAACCACAGTGTGACAAGGGTCTCCCGAATTCAGACGAATGTGTTAGTTTTCATGCGTTACACCGCTGCCGAATCCAAGAGCAGCGGACACATTTCAAAGGAGACCGCAATGTATTGGACCAAGCACATCACAGCCTGCGCGCTCGCCCTGATCCTGGGGACTTCGGCACTGGGCGCCCGAGGGCAATCCACCCAAACGAATTCGAACGATCTCGAAAACTGGTGGAAGAACGCTGTCCTTTATGAGATCTATCCACGCAGTTTCCAGGACTCGAACGGCGATGGCATCGGCGACCTGAACGGCATCACCCAGCGGCTCGATTACCTGAAGACCCTGGGCGTGGATGCTATCTGGCTTTCACCGATCTATCCTTCGCCGCAGGTTGATTTCGGATACGACATTTCCGACTACGAGAACATCGATCCGCAGTACGGCACGCTGGCGGACTTCGACCGGCTGGTAGCTGAGGCGAAGCAGAGAAATATCCGCATCATCATGGACATGGTGATGAACCACACGTCGGACAAGCACAAGTGGTTCATCGAGTCGCGCTCTTCGAAAGACAATCCCTACCGCGACTGGTATGTGTGGCACGACGGCAAGGGGCAAACGGCCAAAAGCCAGGGCGAGCCCCCGAACAACTGGCAGTCGGATTTTGGCCACTCGGCGTGGGAGTGGGACCCGAAGACGCGCCAGTACTGGTATCACAAGTTCTATATCCAGCAGCCCGACCTGAACTGGAACAACCCCAAAGTGCAACAGGCGTTCAAAGACATCCTCAAGTTCTGGCTCGACCGTGGCGTAGCCGGATTCCGATTCGATGCGATCACCACATTGTTTGAAGATCCGCAGATGCGGGACGACGAGGTTCTGAAGGACAAGAACGGAAATTCATACAAGAATGCCTACGGCGATGTCGCGCTGAACGATACCATGACCAACAATCTTCCCGGCGTGCATCCGGTGATGCAGGAGATGCGCGCCCTGGCCGATCAGTACAAGCCCGACATGTTTCCGGGCAGGCGAATCTTTATTGGGGAGACATATCTGCCCAACATCGCCGAGTTGGCCAAGCAATATGGGACTCCGGATCATCCCGAGTTCCATTTGCCGATGGATACGCAGGTCGGGTTCATCAACAAGCTCGATGTAGCGGCATTTCGCGAGAAGCTGAACGACGTGGAGACGAAGATCGGCGACAACATCCCGCTGCTGGTGTTTGACAATCACGATAATCCGCGGCTGGACGCACGCTACGGCGATGGATTGCGCAATGACGACATTCAGCGTGTCCTCTCCACGATTCTGTTCGCCAGCCGCGACTCTTCTCTCTTCTACTACGGCGACGAGATCGGGATGAAGACGACGCCGCCCACGCGCAAAGAAGACGTGAAGGATCCGGTGGGGCTGACGGGGTGGCCAACGGACAAGGGGCGCGACGGGGAACGCACCCCGATGCAATGGGATGCAACGACCAACTCCGGATTCGGCAACGGTACGCCGTGGCTGCCGGTTCCGCCGAGCTACACCACGGTAAACGTGCGGGCAGAAGACTCCGATCCCCACTCGCTGCTTGCCTGGTACGAAAGCCTGATCCAGCTGAAAAAGAACGATCCCGGTACTTGCCCAGGGCGCCCAGGTGATGCTGGATAACGAAAATCCGAATGTCCTGAGCTGGATGCGGCAGGCGCCGGGAGCCGCGCCGATCGTGGTGTCGGTCAACTTCACGGCAGAAGCGCAGACCGTGAACCTGACAGGCGGCAGCGCGGGTCTGAAGGCGGGACCGGTACGGACGCTGTTCAAGTCCCCGGGCGGCAGCGATCCAGCTTCACTGGATCATATCGATCTGGGGTCATTCGGTGTGTACATCGGACAGGTGCAATAAAGACCACAGCGCTGAGGACATCCGGAGGCTCGTCGCCTCGCCTTGCGGCATCCTGCCCCTCCGTGTTTGACTTGTTGCCGAAGGCAGGCACCACGCATGAGCTACATCCTGTCCCTTGACCAGGGAACCACAAGTTCTCGCGCCATCCTGTTCGATGCAGCGGGTGCCATTGCGGCGGTGGCGCAGCACGAGTTCCAACAGTTCTATCCGCAGCCGGGCTGGGTCGAACATGACCCCATGGAGATTCTGACCAGCCAGCTGTCGTGCGCGGTGGAAGCCCTGACGAGGGCCGGCGTGCGCCCCCGCGACGTGGCAGCCATCGGCATCACCAACCAGCGCGAGACCGTGATTGTGTGGGACCGGGAGACGGGCCGGCCCATTCACCCGGCCATTGTCTGGCAGGATCGCCGCACGGCTGCGCAGTGCGAGGCCCTGGACAAGAGCGGCGCGGGCGACGATATCAGCGACCGCACCGGCCTGGTCATCGATCCCTATTTCTCCGCGACCAAGCTCAAATGGATCCTGGACCACGTTGCCGGTGCGCGCGCTGCCGCAGAGCGCGGCGAACTGGCGTTCGGCACCGTGGACACCTGGCTCGTCTGGCACCTGACCAGCGGAAAGCGGCATGTCACGGACATGACCAACGCGTCGCGCACACTGCTGTTCAACATCGTTAGGGGGGAGTGGGATCCCGAACTGCTGAGGATCTTCGACATCCCCGAAAGCGTTTTGCCGCAGGTGGTGTGGTCCAGCGAGAACGTAGGCGACGTGACAACCACGCTGGGACTGGCGGGTACGGCGATTGCCGGCATTGCCGGAGACCAGCAGGCCGCGCTCTTCGGCCAGATGTGTTGGAAACCGGGCGAAGCCAAGAACACGTACGGCACGGGCTGTTTTCTGCTGCAAAGCATCGGCACGCAATTCATGCGATCGAAGCACAGGCTGATCACCACACTGGCCGCCAGCGCGACGCGGCGCCTCGAGTATGCGCTTGAAGGGAGCATTTTTATCGGGGGAGCCGTTGTACAGTGGCTGCGCGACAACCTTTGCCTGATCGGCTCGTCGGCCGATGTTGAAGCATTGGCTTCGGGCGTTTCCGACTCGGGCGGCGTGGTGTTTGTGCCGGCCTTCGTAGGCCTGGGTGCGCCGCATTGGGATCCACATGCCGGCGGCCTGCTGATCGGCTTGCGCCGCGACACCAGGCCGGGGCACATTGCACGCGCGGCACTCGAGAGCATCGCATTCCAGGTAGCCGACGTGCTGGAGGCGGTGCACAGCGAGACCAAAGCGCCGCTGAATGCGC
Organism: uncultured Acidobacteriota bacterium; assembly: GCA_963798315.1. Lineage (GTDB taxonomy): Bacteria > Acidobacteriota > Terriglobia > Terriglobales > Acidobacteriaceae > Telmatobacter. The sequence continues at coordinate 801,646 of CAWCTA010000014.1, forward strand.
TGCGCGTGGACGGCGGGGCTTCAGTCAATCACCTTCTGATGCAGTTCCAGGCGGATGTGCTGGGAGTGCCGGTGGTGCGTCCGCGGGTAACTGAGACGACCGCCCTAGGCGCGGCCTACCTTGCCGGCCTGGCCGTGGGCTTCTGGGCCGGACCTGATGAATTGCGCTCCAGCCGGAAGAACGATGTCCGTTTTGAGCCAACCATGGCCAAGGAAGACGCGGCCGAGCGTCGCCGCCTCTGGCATCGCGCGGTGGAGCGATCCAAAGGTTGGGTTGAATAAACAGAAAGGAAGCCGATGATGCAGCGCGATGAAATGCTGCGCAAGATCCGAGAACGCAGCGAGCCCTGGGACCTTGCGGTGATCGGCGGAGGGGCCACTGGGGTGGGCGTGGCAGTTGACGCGGCTTCCCGCGGCCTGGACGTAGTGCTGGTGGAGGCGCACGACTTCGGCAAAGGCACCAGCAGCCGCAGCACCAAGCTGGTGCATGGCGGGGTGCGGTACCTCGAGCAGGGCAACGTGCCGCTGGTGATGTCTGCCCTGAAAGAGCGAGGCCTGCTGCGTCAGAACGCGCCTCACCTTGTTCATGACCTTGCCTTTGTTGTGCCCAATTATTCGTGGTGGGAAGCGCCCTTCTACGGCATCGGCTTGAAGCTCTATGACCTGCTCGCGGGCAAGTATGGATTCGGCGCGTCGAAAGTGCTCAGCAAGGAGGAAACGCTGGCTCGCCTTCCCGCCCTGGAGCCGGAGGAATTGCGCGGCGGGGTTGTGTACTACGATGGCCAATTCGACGACGCGCGCCTGTTGATCCATCTCGCGATGACGGCGGCCGATCAGGGCGGAACGCTGGTGAATTATTGTCCCGCGACCGGCTTGCTGCGCGATGCGGAGGGCTATGTGAACGGCCTGACCGCGCGGGAAGCCGAGAGCGGTGAAGAGTTCCGGCTCCCGGCGCGCATCGTGGTGAACGCCACCGGCGTCTTCACCGACACCATCCGCCGCATGGCTGATCCATCCACCGATCCGCTGGTTGTGACGAGCCAGGGAATTCACCTGGTCTTCGATCGATCGTTTCTAAAGGGCGATACGGCGTTGATGGTTCCACGCACCAGCGACGGGCGCGTGTTGTTCGTGATTCCCTGGCATGGACACGCCGTGGCCGGCACCACCGATACACCCATCGACGCTCCCAGCCTGGAGCCCAGGCCGCTCGAGGAAGAGATCGAATTCATTCTCGACACGGCGGGACTTTATTTGACCCGGCCACCGACCCGCGCCGATGTGCTCAGCGTGTATGTGGGCCTGCGGCCGCTCGTGAAAGGCGACGGAAAGACCTCGGCGCTTTCGCGCGATCACATCATTCACGTGGATCCATCGGGGTTGCTGACCATTACGGGCGGTAAATGGACGACCTATCGCCACATGGCCGAAGACTGCGTGGACCATTGCATCACGCTGGGCCGGCTGCGCGACGAACCGTGCCGGACGCGCAATCTGCACATCCATGGCTATATGGAGGCGGGCACCGACCGCGATGGAACTGAAGTCAATGGATTCGATGCGCTGGGCGTCTACGGCACGGATGCCGAGGCCATCCGCGCCCTCGCGGCGGCAGATTCAACGCTTGCCATGCAACTCGATCCCGAACTGCCCTACCTGGCGGCGGAAGTGGCTTGGGCTGCGCGGGCCGAGATGGCGCGCACCGTCGAGGATGCCCTGGCGCGACGAACCCGCGCTCTGTTTCTTAATGCGGGGTCGGCGATCGCTATGGCGCCCGCCGTTGCCAGGCTGCTTGCGAATGAACTGGGGCGCGATCAGGCTTGGGTTGATGCGCAGGTCGCGGAGTTCCGTCAACTCGCCGAGCAGTATCGGGTGGTTTAGAACGCAGACGCAGATGGTTGCTTTCCCACCCTTGCGACAAATACAAAGACGTCGCAAGGATGGGGCACCCGGCAGTATCGGGTAATGTAGAAAGTATTCCCGCGGAGGTTTCTCATGCCGGCCACGTGCACACACATCAAGGATCACATCAAGAAAGTGAAAGCGCACACCAAGGGCTGCGAAGAATGCCTGAAGCTGGGGGACACATGGGTCCACTTGCGCATGTGCCTGGAGTGCGGTCACGTGGGCTGTTGCGACTCGTCGAAGAATCGCCACGCCCGGGGGCACTTCCATTCCACCCAGCATCCGATCATTCAATCGGCGGAGCGTGGCGAAGACTGGAAGTGGTGCTACGTCGACGACACGTATTTATAGGGCAACTCAGGCCAGTTCGACTTCGATCTTCTTTGAGGCAGGTTCAAGCTTCACGATCCTGAAGCTGCGGATCTGGCCCACCTGCAGGGGTTCTGGCTTTGCGGCGGGAGCGGGGGCGTTGCCCTTCCAGCGCTCTTTGAGCATGGAAGACAGCGAAGAAAGATCGACGCTGCCCTCCGCCTTTGCCGGGGTCGCAGCGGCGGGTCCGGCAGCAGTGCGGCAGGCGGCACGAATGCCTTCGCCCAGTTCCACCAGCGCAGGCGTTTCTTCGACAACTCGACCGGAAACCTGATCGCCCACTTTGTGCTCGGCGATATATTCATCGATGCTGGTGGGCACAAGCTGCTTGATGCTGAGTTTCATCTGGCGCTTTTCGGTATCGATGCCGAGCACCTGCGCCTTGACCACCTGGCCCGTGCGCAGCACGTCAGAGGGGTGATGAATGCGGCGATCGGCGACGATCTCGCTGATATGCACCAGGCCCTCGATGCCCTCGGCAATCTGCACGAATGCGCCAAAGTTCATGAGCTTCGAGACCGGGCCCTCGACCTGCGAGCCGACCGGGAAGTTGCGTGTGACTTCAGACCACGGGTCGGTCAGGGTTTGCTTCAGGCCAAGCGAGATACGACGCTCCTCGGGCTTGATGGAGAGAATGACGGCATCGACGATCTCGCCTTGCTTGATGACATCGCTGGCGATACGAATCTTTTTGCCCCACGACATCTCCGAGATGTGGATGAGGCCCTCGACTCCCGGCTCGAGTTCGACAAATGCGCCGAACTCCGCCACACGCGTGACCTTTCCACTCACGCGCTGACCAACCTGAAAGCGCCCCGGCGCTGTCTCCCACGGTTCGGTTTGCAATTGTTTGAGGCCGAGAGAAATCTTCTTTGTCTCGGGATCGATTTTGAGAATCTTCACTTGCAATTGCTGTCCGACCGCCACAACGTCTTCGGGCTTATTGACACGATTCCAGGCCATGTCGCTCACGTGCAACAGGCCGTCCACTCCGCCGACGTCAACAAAGGCGCCGTAGCTCATGAGACTGCGCACCGTGCCGGCGTGGGAGTCGCCTTCTTTCAGGGCTCCAAAACGGCCTTCGGCGGCGGCGCGCGCCTGCTCCTCGAGAACCACGCGGCGATCAACGACGACATCTTCATCGGTAACGTCGAGCTTGGTGATGCGGCAGTTGATCTGCTGGCCGACCAGTGCCTCCATCTCGGCGGCATCGCGGGCGCCACTGCGGCTGGCGGGCATAAACGCGCGAACGCCGACATCTACGTTCAGGCCGCCCTTGACGATGCCGGTGACCGTGCCAACCACGGCGAGTTTCTGGGCAAAGGCTTCTTCGAGCGCCGACCAATCGCGCGGTTGAGCCACTTTGAAGCGCGTGAGGGTGTAATACCCCTCTTCGTTGCGGCCAGTCACGGAGACTGGAACCGCATCACCGGGTTTTACAGAGCCGGCGTTGTTTTCGAATGCCGAGCGCGGGAGAACGCCTTCGGTCTTGTATCCGATGTCGAGAAACACCTCGTCGGCGGACACGGAAACGACTGTGCCCCGCAATTGTTTCTGCCCACTTTCGCCGGTGTGTTTGTGGCTCTTCTCGAACTGGGCAAGCAACTCGCCGAAGTCTTCAGCTGGTTCCGCGGCAGGCGTGATGACGGGTTCGCTGGAGGCGGTGGGGGCGTCGGGCGTAGGCTGGGTTTCCGGAGTAGTCTCGTTCGTCATGGCGGTTACGTGTCTATTGTTTCATGATCGCGAGGGATGCGGTCCGTCGCCGGCGATTGTGGTCTCCCACCCATTCGCCCGACCACCCCAGCGACGAAGACCTGTCGCCGGGGACCCCGGTAAGCCGGGGACCCCGGTAAGGCGAACGGATGGGGCACGGAAAAGCATTTCTAGGGAAAGGTCGTGAGCTTCGGCGTCACCCGCGGCTTGATCGACGTGGCCCCGCCCGCGTCGTCGATGACATTCGAGATCTCGCCTTTGTCGTCGAGCGCAACCGTGATCATGCTGTGAAACCGGACAGTCGGCTTCTTCGGCACCTCGATCGCTCGCGTGAGCACCACATTGGGGCGGCGAAAGACGCTGTAGACGCCCAGTCCCCAGGCCTCGTGATGAACAACTTGATCGGCAACTTTGTACGACGCCCAGCCGTTGATGCCTGGGGCGCTGGTGTAGCTCGCCTGGTCGGGAGGGTCGTAGGGAATTTCGGATTGATAGAAGTATGTCCGCCCGTTCTCGCCGTTCCACACCACCTGGAACTCCTGATGATGCTCGACGAACAACCCGTAAGCTGTGACGTTGTTGCCATTCACAACCAGGCCGTTGGCGCTGAGGTTGGCATCCCAGCCGACTCCGGCGCCATGGTCGGCGCGCCAGATCCAGGTGTGATCGATGATGGTGTCGTTGCTGTTGATGCGCAGGTTGACGTTGGTCCGCCCGACGCCGGCCCCGCCTACGCGGAAGAACAGGTCGTGGAGCGAAATGGGGTTCTGGGCGTGACTGGCTTTGCTACCCTCTTGACCGACTTCAAGCAGCAGCGGAGATTTTTTTTCGCCTGCGTCGAACAGCAGGCCGGCAACGATGATGCCGTCGGCATCCGCAGTCGTCATTGCGGCGGTACCGTTGATGGGCTTGAGCGTGGCGAAGCCCAGGCCCAGGACAATCGTATCGGGTTGCGTTACGCGGATCGGTTCGGTGAGCTCATAAATGCCGGGCGTGAGCAAGAGGTGCTTACCCTGGGCGAGCTGGGCATTGATGGTTGCGGCTGTGTCCGCACCGGGATGTGCGATGTAGAACTTCGAGAGAAGGATCGAGCGTCCCGGTGTGGTGCCGTTGCGCCATGTGATGCCAACGCTGTCGGTACGCAAGGATGGAACGCGGACAAACCAGTTTCCGTGCGAGTCTACCAGGAGGAAAGGTTTTTCGCGAACGATCGGGGTCTCCGCAATCTTGGTATACGGCGGAGTGGGCCAGTCGCCATCCGGCGCGTGCACCATGCCGACGAAGACCATGTTCCAATTGGAGCCGGTCCAACTGCGCCATTCGCTGTTGCGCGAAATCCATTGTTGCTGCGAGCCTGAGTCGGTGTTGCCGTCGATCAGGGAATCGGACATCCAGCCGCCACTGGCCCAGCCATGATTCTGGTGAAGGACAAGATTGCCGAGCACGTGCATGCGCCGGAAGGACACGGCCTGCGACACTGCCCATTGCATTGTGCCTCCGGTGGGCGTGACCGCGAGGCCTTCCGCGGCGCGCCAGAAGGTGCACGTGGCGTTGTTGTGGGGAAGGCTGGCGTCGGCATGCATATTGCCGACGATATGAACCGCTTCAGGCACATGGCCCAGGCCGGCGACTTCCGTATAAAAGCCAACCGGTATGTCGACGTGGTACTCGCCGGGCAGAAAGAGGATCGCATTGCGCTCGGAACCAAACTCGTTGTGCTGCTGAACGGAGTAGATCCTGTCGATCCGTGCCTGCACTGCAGAGGCGGACATTGACGGCTTGACGAGAAGCACGTTGGGACCGAGGTCGGGAGTTTGAGCATGCTTCGATGGAGCGGCGGCTTGTGAGAATGCGCAGACTGCCCAAGCGGGTGCGGTCATAGCCACGCCCATGCGAAAGAACAAAGAATTCCATATCCCGCGCGTATCCTGGAGCGCATTCATGCTGATCTCTCCGAATTCGCAACGCTGTCCTGGTTGCTCGAATGATTGCTGGCTATGGTAACGGTCGAGCGCTCAGTTAGCCAACTGGAATCAACCGGCGTTCCGATGAGGATTCTTGGGAGGCACGGTTGCTTTACATCGCGCGGCTTCAGGAGAGAGAATTGCGCTGCATGCGGAGAGGCGAGGAATGAACATATCGATCACGCGCAGAGATTTCGTGCGGCTCGGCGCGGGGGCCGTGGCGGCGGGAGCGGCCGTCAAAACGACATTGCTGGAGCCTCCGACGCTCCGGGCGCAAGGCACCGGCAATGCGACCGGCCGCAAGACTCGCTTTGTGTCCATCGGGACCGGCATCCGGGGGTGCGATCTACTGCGGTCAGCGCGCCAGGTTGCGACCGGGGAATGTGTGGGCATCGCGGATCTCTACACCATGCACCAGAAGGCAGGCCAGGAGGCCTACGGAGCCGACATACCCACAACACGCGATTATCGTTCCCTACTGGATCGCAAGGACGTGGATGCCGTGATCGTAGCCGTCGCAGATTTCCAGCATCGCCATGTGGTGCTGGACTGCATCGCGGCGGGCAAGGATGTGTACTGCGAGAAGCCGATGTCGCACAACGTGGCCGATGGGCTGGCAATGGTCGACGCGGTGCAGAAGGGCAAGCGCATTTTCCAGGCGGGCAGCCAGCGGGTAAGCAACATCGTATACAAGAAGGCAGCGGATATCTACAAGTCCGGCAGGCTGGGCGAGGTGACCTACATCGAAGCCTACACCGATCGGAATTCGCCCTCTGGCGCCTGGGTCTATCCCATCGCTCCGGAGGCGAACCCGCAGACCATTGACTGGGAAACCTGGATCCGCGATGCGCCCCAGCGGCCGTTTGATGCGGCGCGTTTTTTTCGCTGGCGCTGCTTTGCCGATTACGGAGAAGGGGTGGCAGGCGACCTCTATGTGCACCTGATTTCCGGAATTCAATGCGTCAGCGGCATCAATGCCATTCCCGACCGCGCCTATTCTTCGGGGAGCCTGACCCACTTCAAGGACGGGCGCGATTACCCCGACCTGCTGGCGACGCTCTACGACTATCCAGGCGTGGCCGTGAACATGCATTGCAACCAGAACAACGCCTCCGGCGAATCGATCGTTTTCTACGGCAAAGAAGGCACAATGACCATTGCCGGCGAAACAGTGACCGTCAGTCCGCAGGACACCAGTCCGCAACCCGAGGGCTATTCGCTGAACGGATGGACCGCCACAGCCAAAAAGCAGTACATCGAGGAGTGGCGGGCAGCGCATCCCGAGCCTGCGGCGAAGCTCGGCGAGGTAGAAACCTACTCCGCTCCTCATGGCTACGACGATACGGCCGATCATATCGCGAACTTCTTCAAGGCCATCGAGACTCGCGAGCACGTGGTCGAAGACGAGGTATTCGGAAACAACGCCGCGATCGCCTGTCACATGGCGAATCATTCCTATTTTCACCGCAACGTGGCCACGTGGGATGCATCGGCACAAAGCATTAAGGGTGTCTAAAACCTGAGGAGAACATGTTGATGAACCATTCTTCGCGCCGAACTTTTTTGAAGGCCGCGGGGGCTTTCGCCGCCGCAACGAGCGCAGGTAAACGAGGGATCGCGGAAATCCCTCACCTGCCCCCAGGGCTCCAACTCTATTCGGTGCGCGAGCAATTGCCGAAGGACTTCGACGGAACACTGCACCAGTTGAGCAAGATCGGTATCAAGGAAGTGGAAGCGGCGGGATACTTCAATAAATCAGCCACCGAGTTTCGCCACTCGCTGGACCAGGCTGGGCTCCGCTGCGTAAGCACGCATCACCCGTTTGCGCAGTTGAAACCGCAGTTGGACCAGTGGATCGAGTACGCTCATACCCTGGGCCTGGAATACATGATCTGCTCCTGGGCGGGGATCCATCGCGACCCCGCGACCAAGGGTGACATGACTCTGGACGACTGGCGCTATGCGGCCGATGAGTTCAACAAGGTTGGCGAAAAGATCAGGGGTGCGGGAATGAGCTTTGGCTACCACAACCACACCGTTGAGTTCGGAACCGAGAACGGCGTGATTTTCTTTGACGAACTTCTCAAGCGCACCGATCCCCGGTTTGTGGTCTTCGAGATGGATTGCGGATGGGTGTTCGCCGGCGGCCACAACCCGGTCGACTACCTGAGCAAGACGCCGGGCAGGTTCCCGATGCTGCATGTGAAGGACATGGTCAAGCAGCCGGACGGAAAGTATCGGAACGTGGTCCTGGGACATGGCTCCATCGACTACAAGCCCATTTTTGAGGCAGCAACGGGGCTGAAGCACTACTTCATCGAGCAGGAAGAGTTCCAGGGCGATCCGATGACGGAGCTCCGCGAAGACGTGGAGTACATGCACAAGCTGACGGCATGAGATGGCCCGCCGGCCAGGCACGCTCCGCATTGCGTTAGGCTGGGCATATGAGTGTTTTCGACGAGAAGCGGACGGAACTGGAGCGGCACGAATTCATGATGGGGCCGGAGCGGGGCCGCCTGGCGGTGGCCCTGGACCTGCTGACGGACTCCCTAATTCTGGTCGGGCAGCACGGAGTTTATTGCGCATCGAGCCGCAATCCCTCCAAGCCGGCGCTCGATTTGCAGGCGGTTCTGAGCGGGATGGAAGGCGCCAAGGCGCTGATTCAGTCGGTGATGGAAGAACTCAGGACCCAGCGGGAAGCAGACAGAAAATCCAACTGAGCGGGGCTGATGAAATACTTCCGAAAATGTTGGTGGGGAGGTGAAATGGTGCGCCCGGAGAGATTCGAACTCCCGACCTAACGCTCCGGAGGCGTTCGCTCTATCCAGCTGAGCTACGGGCGCGCTCTATCAGGATAACTCATTTCGAGGACCTTTCGGTTTCTTCGGGCAAGAGGACGGCTTACCCCGTGTCAGTCTTCCGTCCTGGGCGGTATGGTACATTCTGCGGGGGATTTCAATATGCGATTCCGGGAGTGTGAAGCGAAATGGCCGACTGGAACACCGCCTACAACTGGATGATGGACAACGAGGACTCCAACCGCGCGTGCAGTCAGGTTCCGGATTTGGCGCCCGCGAACGTCTCCGGACCCTGCTATGCGATCAGCGGCATCAATTCGGGTTCATATCCGACTCAGTTTGCGGGTATCGCCGCTGTGGCGCAAGGTGAACGAGAACCGCTGGTCGAGCAGTTCTATCACGATAATTTCTGGAACACCTGGTTCGACCAGATTACATCGGATGAAATCAGCAAGCGGGTATTTGACTTCGCCGTCAATGGCGGACCGGGGACCGCGGTCAAGTGCCTGCAAGAGGCAGTCAACGGCCTGCCGACCAACAGCTCTTCGATCGACGAAGACGGCCACTGGGGACCAAAGACGGTCGCGGCGGTCAACGCGGCGGATCCCGAAGCGCTGGTGAATGCCTTCAAAGCGCAGCGGCTTGCATACTACCAGGATGTGGCCGCCAATAAGCCCGGAGCCGCCAAGTCTCTCGTCGCCTGGACGAAGCGGGCGAACCAATAGCGCGAGTGATTCGAACGGGAAGGTGGCGCCCACGCGGAACTGGGCCATTTAGACTGGTGACAGGCGCGGGCGAGAGTTGACGCGCCAGGATACAAGCCAGAATGCATTTCCATTTTTCCGCGCAAGATATTTTGTGGACGCTCGCGTTCGCGTCCGAGCTGGTCCTGCTCGTGGTCCTCATGGGCCGCGACCGTATCGCCCGGTTTCCCTGGTTTACCGCCGCCGCCGTGATGATGGCCCTGCGGTTGCTGACGGCCAAGCTTCTCAACGGCCGGTTGCCCCAGATGACGATGGCAGCCCTATTCATCGTGATGGCGGAAATCGCCGCGCTGCTTGGGCTGCTGGTGGTGCTGGAGGTCGCCCGCCGGGCGTTCGGGTCTGTCCGGCGGTTAACGTGGTTGATCGGGGCGGTGGCGCTGCTGGCGCTGGGCGTCGTGATCCTCAAGTACTGGGGCCCATGGCCCTCGTGGAAGACACTGACTGCCCAGTCCGCGACTTCAGCTCTGCAACTGGTGCAATTGCTGGCGCAGAAGACCAGCCTGTTTGTCGACATCGAAAACATCGCCGTTGGCCTGCTGATTGTGCTGTTCGGCAGCAAGTACAAGGCCGGATGGCGCAGCCACACCCAACAGATCGCAATCGGGCTCTCGACCGCTTCCCTCACCCAGCTTGCGATTGGGATCATATGGGAGCGCATCGCCCACAGTGCATCGCCGAAATCAATGGCCGACTACCAGCACCTCATGGGCCTGCGCGACAAACTCTTCAACGCCAACAGCGCCATGTTTGTCGTGGTGGCGGTGTGGTGGATCGTGTGCCTGTGGAGGGACGAACCTGGGACTTCCAGTGCAGGCATCACCGCCGAGCCTTCGATTAGAAAAAGTGCGGAGCCGAATGCCGGCGAAGCCGCACCTGCTGCGGGATCGTAAACGCGGAGAGTTCGGACGCGGGCTATTTCATCGCGGCGAGGACCGGCTTCTTCTGGTCCGGCGCGGGACACCCAGGTTAATCACGTAGGTCATCACCACGGTCAACCGCCTGGCCAGTGCGCGCGCGATTACGAGCGACCCTGGCGAACCGCGGAGGAGACTGTACAGGACCGCAAGCAAGAGGCCGCCAGCAGCATCTCAACGGCAACGAAGTGGAGCGCAAGTGTGACGATAGAGAATTTTGAACAACCATATCGGGGCCGGCAAGGGAATGGGATCGACAGCGGGAAATGTTTGCATAACGATGGACTAATTTACTTTCGCTCTGCGGCTGCGGAGTTCGACAGTTCCGTGCGGTGCGTGTGCTGTCAAGGGCACACCGGTGCGATCCGGCTAGGCCGGCACGCACCGGAGTTGGCGATGGGAAGCGCAGCGATCGCAGAATAATTTGGACTGTTTCTCTCCAGTATTCATTTGGAAAGCGAAGATTATCGCTGGAGGCGACTCAGGGGCTGTGATGGCCGGCACGTAAACCCGTGACGTACTCCGCTACACTCGCCATTCGATCCTCCCTCTGCGCGCATCGCGCGGCGTCGGCAAGGCCTTCGATTGCTACGAGGCGAACGATGGAAAGATGCTATTCGTCGATGCAACTCACGCGCGCGGCTGATTACGCCGTGCGCGTTATGATTCACCTGGCCAAAAGCCCGCGCGGCACGCGCGTGTCGCTCCCCGAGCTCGCTGGAGCGACGGGAGCTCCGGACAGCTTTCTCTCCAAGGTCCTGCAGAGTTTGACGCGCGCGCGCCTGGTTACATCGCGGCGAGGGCCTGCCGGGGGCTTTCAAATATCCGCACCCGGCCGCCAGGCATCGATGCGGGAAGTAATTGAAGCGATCGACGGACCCATGCACCTCAACGTGTGCCTGGGAAACGACCAGGCCTGCCCGCGGAGATTGTGGTGTCCCGCGCACCCGGTTTGGGTCAAAGCCCAGACGGCGTTGCTCGATGTCTTGAACGAAGCCCGGATTACAGACGTTGCCAATGGCAACCATGTCCAGTTTCCGTAACCCCGGGAGGCAAAACCGGCACAAGCGACCAATGATGATCCCCCTTCTTCAGAGACGGTGCATAACCGGGTCTTCAACGTGATGTTCACCGGCAAACTTTGGCTTTGTGCCGCGCCCAGTCTTTGCATCCAAATGCTGGAGGAGAATTTAGAATGCGCACAACCCGGGTCCTGGCGTTGGTCATGGCGTGGATGTTCCTCCTTACGATCGGGTGCAAGAAGGAAACGGTCGACAAGATGGCCTTCAAATCCGCATTGGATAACTATTACAGCGGCCGCCAGGACTGCTTGTGGCCCGCGCCGGTGAAGTTTCCTGTGCAGGCTGATACGTCAAACGACGAGCAGACAAAATCCTTCGATGCCTTGACCGATGCCGGGCTTCTGACGCGCAAAGCGGAGGAGAAGAAGCGCTTTCTGATTGGGTCCAAACAGGTGAATGATTACGACTTGTCAGACCAGGGTCGCCCGGTGTGGACCGCCGACCCTTCGCAACCCGGTTATGGCAACTTCTGTTATGGACATCCTGAGGTGAGTTCGATTGACGGCTACACGCCCACGGACGACAGTGAGACGCGCTATAACGTGACTTATCACCTGGGCGCGAGCACGCCACAGCCCTGGGCCAATTCCGCGGAGATGAAGACCGCCTTCCCGAAGCTGGCACAACAGACGTCGGGCCAGCAGGTGGCAACGGCCACCGTGGTCAAGACCAGCAAAGGATGGCAGGTGGAGAGCGCGCAGGGTTCAACGGCGGCGAATCCGGCTTCATAGTCTCACACCAAACGCAATAGACTAAGAAAATGGCGCGGGCTTGCGTGGCAAGCGATTGCACCCCAATGGCACCTCTGGCTGGGCTGCTATTGCGATTCCCGGAGGAATAATTTTGCGTTGGATATTGGCCGCCGGAATTCTTCTGGCGTCGCCGCAGGTTCATGGGCAGACGAGCGCGAACATGGGCGGCCCAGCGTCCTCGTTCAGCGAAAACATCCTGCGGCATACCGGTTCCGGGACCAGCCTTGAACCGGCGTCAGACGCGCCGCCGATGCTGATGGTAATGCGCAAAAGCTGGATGGACATGCTGCACGGCGAAGTACTGCTCGTTGAACAGCAACAGACCGGCCCACGAGGCCATGACAAGTTCTTCAGCGTGAATTGGGTCATGCCAATGACGCAACGGAGCTTCGAGCATGGACAGATCACTCTCCGCGGGATGCTCAGCCTGGAGCCGGCCACGATCACGGGACGGTATTATCCCGAACTTTTTCAGCAGGGGGAAACGGCGTTTGGCGAACCGATTGTGGACGGGCAGCATCCGCACAACTTTCTTATGGAACTTGCGGGCCTCTACGATCACATCGCAGGGACGCATGGATTGCTGAGCCTCTACGTCGCGCCGGTGGGCGACCCCTCGCTGGGACCGGAAGCATTCCCGCACCGCCCATCGACTGGCGACAATCCGCTTGCGCCGCTCGGTCATCATCTTCAGGACTCGACGCACATCGCCTACGACGTCATCACCGGCGCGGTAGCGTTGGGCCGCGGCCAGCGCGGAGTGCGCATCGAGGCATGCGGTTTCCACGGGCACGAACCGGATGAAAACCGCTGGACCATCGAAGCGGGTGCACTGGACTCGTGGGCAAGCCGGCTTACCGCGTCCCCAGGCCGGGATTGGACAGCGCAATACTCAGTTGGCCATTTGCACTCGCCGGAGGCGCAACATCCAGAAGAGGACGTGTTGCGCCAGACCGCTTCAATTGCCTTTCATCATTCTGCGGAGCCTGCGTCGATCGACGCCATCGCGGTCTGGGGCCGAAACCATACCGTCGCTTCGACGGAAAACGCCAACGGCTATCTCTTGGAGGGAGCTTTGCGGCTGCGCGCTCAGACGATATGGACACGAATTGAAAATGCGGATCGAACCACGGATCTGCTCGGCACCGATGCACCGGCCGTCGAGAGTGTGGTGGGCCGGGTGCAGGCCTATACGGGGGGATATGCGCATCGCATCTGGGGCAATCGTTGGAGTGCGGCTGAGATCGGGGCGCAGGCGACGACGTACGGCGTACCCACGAGCCTGACGATGATTTACGGCCAGCATCCCGTGGGAGTCGCCGCAGTACTGCACTGGCAGATCGGCCGGTAAGGGGCGCGGAGTTCTCCATCCTTCGGTCGAGACTTGGCTGCGGGCCGCCCCGTATACTGGCAACCATGTTCAAGGCCATTTTTACTGTTGCCGCGTGGGGAATTCTGGCGGCGGCAATTCCTGCAATCTCTATCGAAAAAGGCGGAGGGGGACAAGCGACTTCCTCGCCGGAGGCGGCGAAATCGAGCGAGGGTGCGCAAGCCGCGGCAGGCAAGGAGACCGGCTCGCCCCATCCCGTGCAACTGGACGAACAGCATCGCCCCGTCACCGCGGGCGGATTCGTGAAGAGCGGCCCCATTGTCTTTGAAGACGCTTCAGAGAAAGCCGGACTGACCAAGTGGACCCACAAAATGGGTACGCCCGCGAAAACTTACATTGTGGAAACCAAGGGCTCGGGCGTGGGGCTGATCGACTATGACAACGACGGATGGCTTGATATCTACATCGTGAACGGCTCGACCTTCAACGCCCTCGACGGCAAGGAAACGCCGCCCCACGCCGCGCTGTTTCATAACAACCATGACGGAACATTTACCGACGTGGCGGCCAAGGCCGGCGTAACCAACGATCGCTGGGGCTTCGGCGTGGCCATTGCCGATTATGACAACGACGGCTGGCCCGATATCTTCGTCTCCAACTGGGGAAAGAACCGCCTCTACCACAACAATCACAATGGCACATTTACCGATGTGGCCGACAAGGCGAGAGTGGCGCTGGACGATCCTGCGGCATGGCACACCGGCGCCACCTGGGGCGACTACGACGGCGATGGACGTCTCGATTTGTTTGTCGCCGGATATCTGCACTACGACCGGAACCACCTCCCTACCGCCGGAGAAAGCGGCGTTCCCAATGCTTTCTGCACGTTTCGCGGCGAAAAAGTTAGTTGCGGTCCGCGCGGCCTCAAGGGCGAGGGCGATCACCTGTTTCACAATAACGGCGATGGCACGTTCACCGACGTGAGCGAGAAAGCCGGCGTGGCCGACAAGCCTGGATACTACGGCCTGGGCGCGGTGTTTGCGGACATCAACAACGACGGCAAGCCCGACCTGCTGGTGGGCAACGACTCCACGCCCAATTATCTCTATCTCAACAAGGGCGACGGCACGTTCGAAGATGTGAGCTACGCGTCGGGCTTCGCGCTCAACGAGGCAGGCCGCGAAACGGCTTCGATGGGCATTGCGGTCGGCGACTACGAGAACAATGGCATGCTGGATGTTTTCGACACCACCTTCTCCGACGACTACAAGCCGCTCTATCACAACGAGGGCGACGCTAATCTCACCGATATCAGCTATCACATGGGCATTGCCGAGATCTCAGTTCCCTTCCTCAGCTGGGGCGACGCCTTTATCGACTACGACAACGATGGCTGGAAAGACCTGCTGATGTCGGATGGGCACGTCTATCCCGAGGCCGACAAATACCCGTGGGGCACGAGCTGGAAGCAGCGGCCGATGCTGTTCCGCAACATCGAAGGCAAACGGTTCGAACCCGTGCCGGCGGTCGAGGGAACCGGGCTGGCCGTGGTCATTGCGGGACGAGGCATGGCGGTCGGCGACCTGTTCAATGACGGCAAGCTGGATGCGGTGATCAACGTGATGGATGGGCATCCGGTTCTGCTCCGCAATGTGAACCCCGACAAAAATCACTGGTTGGAACTGAAGCTGGTAGGATCGTCCGCGGCCCCCGGTGTGCACGATGACAAAGGGCCGCGGGATGCGGTGGGCGCCACCGTGTATCTCACCGCCAATGGCATGAAGCAGCGCGGGGACGTTATCAGCGGCGGCAGTTACCTGTCTTCGAATGATCCGCGGCCGCACTTCGGCCTAGGCCAGGCGACGACTGTGGACGCGATCGAAGTGCACTGGCCCGATGGCAGGGTGGAAAAGTTCACCGTGCCCGGCGTGGACCGGATTGTGACCCTGACCAAGGGAACGGGAAAGTGATGTCCTGGTGACGCGCTGAGTCCACGCGGAGCGCAGCCGTTTTTTGGAGTATAGTGATCAACTGTTGCGCGGATAACCGTGGAAATGTGTCTTCCTGCCGCATCACGAAAGCCGGGAAGACAAGGGTCTTTTTTTGTCTCCGAAATCGATCCTGTTTCTTGCCAATGCGTTGAAGTATGTTGGGGCTTCCCAGTAAGAGAGATGGGCGTAAGCTTTCTTTTCAGATCGAGAAACGCCGGGGCTCTTCGCCCAACCATAGTTTTGCTGGGACACTAGGCAATTCAACCGCCTTCAAAGGAGAGCGTGTCATGTCCGATTCCAAACGGGTTCCCCTTGCCGGTACGGAACATCTTGCTCTTGCCGGAGTTCGTACCGTCGGTCCAACCGACCCCCATCAACTCATCGAAGTTTCCGTCGTCCTCAAGCATCGGCGACCATTGCCCGAGGCAAGCGAGATTCGCCAGCAGATCAGTCACTCGGACTTTGCGCAGACCTACGGCGCCGACCCAGCAGCCGTGGACAAGATTCGTCAGTTTGCCGCCGAAAACAATCTCCAAGTGCTAGATAGTGGCAACGAAGTGCTGCGCCGCACGGTGACCCTGGCGGGAACCGCGGCGGCAATGGAAAAGGCATTCGGCGTCGAATTGAACGAATTTGAACACCCCGAGGGCACCTATCGCGGACATACCGGACCTTTGCAGATGCCGGAAGAATATGCCTCGCTGGTATCAGGAGTCTTCGGGCTCGATGACCGGCCGGTTGCTCGTCCGCATTTCCGGTATTACGTCCCGAACGGCATCTTTGGCGCGCGTGCCTCCAGCCTCTCCTTCGATCCACCCCAGGTTGGGAAACTCTACGGGTTCCCCGAGGGTGTGAATCTTGCCGGACAGACCATCGGTCTCATCGAGTTGGGCGGCGGCTACCGTCCCGCCGACATCACCAAGTACTTCAAGGGCCTAGGGCTGCCAGCTCCCAGCATGAAGTCGATCTCGGTTGATCACGGGCGCAACCATCCCTCCACCGCCCAAAGCGCCGATGGCGAGGTGATGCTCGACATCGAAGTAGCGGGAGCCGTGGCACCCGGGGTAACCATCGCGGTTTACTTCGCCCCCAACACCTCGCAGGGATTCCAGGATGCGCTCAGCACTGCGATCCATGATCAGCTCCGAAAGCCCTGTGCCGTCTCGATCAGCTGGGGCGGGCCGGAGAATAGCTGGACCGCCCAATCCATGCAGAACTTTGACCAGGTGGCCCAGGAGGCGGCGCTTCTCGGCATTACGATTACGGTTGCCTCGGGCGACAGCGGGTCAGGCGATGGGGTCAACGATGGCCAGAGCCACGTTGACTTTCCGGCTTCGTCGCCGCATGTCCTGGCTGCGGGTGGAACCCGCCTCACCGCCTCGGGTGGCGCGATTGCCGCCGAAGTGGTGTGGAACGATGGAGCCCAGGGTGGAGCCGGAGGCGGCGGGTACAGCACCGTCTTCGCTCGCCCGACATGGCAGACAGGGGCTGTCACTCAGACCATGCGTGGTGTTCCCGACATCGCTGGAGATGCGGATCCCGAGACGGGTTACAACATTCTCGTCGATGGAAAGAGCTTTGTCGTAGGCGGAACGAGCGCGGTCGCGCCGCTCTGGGCGGGCCTGGTGGTCCTGCTGAACCAGAAACTGGGCCGCCGGCTGGGCTTTGTGAACCCCGCGCTGTACGCGATCACGCCGCCCAAGGGGCTGCGCGACATTACCCAGGGCAACAACGGTGCGTTTTCGGCCGGACCTGGATGGGATGCCTGCACCGGCAAAGGCACTCCGATCGCCGGATACTTGCTTCAAGCGCTAAGCACGAGCGCGTCTGCCGTCGCTGGTTCGGCCGATCCGCGGCCGGCCCCGGCGGTAGCGGACTGACGATGATCAAGTTGGACGCAAAAAGGCCATGCCCGGAGGGCATGGCCTTTTGATTCAATAATATTGCCGGCGATCACCTAATCTCCCACACAGTCACCCGTGCAGTACCATCGGCCCAGCGAGGCTTAACTTCCGTGTTCGGGATGGGAACGGGTGATCCCTCGCAGTATGGTCACCGGCAAACTTGAATGGCGCTTGGCGGGTGGTTGCCCGCAGCCTGCCGCGGCGTCTACTTGTGCTCCCGGATGGTTTCTCCCGGGCCGGGTAGGAACGCGGACTGCAATCTGGCGCCAAAAACTTTTGCTCAGTCAGAGCTGAATGACAACGAAATTGATTGGGTTGGTACAAGGCTTGTAAGAAGCGCGTCCGCCTTACTGCGCGGAGTTAATTCTATGGACAAGCCGAACGGGCGATTAGTACTGGTAAGCTACACGCATTACTGCGCTTCCACACTCCAGCCTATCAACCAGGTCGTCTTCCTGGGCCCTTCAGGGAGATCTCATCTTGGGGCGTGCTTCCCGCTTATATGCATTCAGCGGTTATCACAACCGAACTTCGCTACCCAGCCGTGCCCTTGGCAGGACAACTGGAACACAAGAGGTTCGTCCATCCCGGTCCTCTCGTACTAAGGACAGCCCCCCTCAAATCTCCTACGCCCACAGCAGATAGGGACCGAACTGTCTCGCGACGTTCTGAACCCAGCTCACGTACCGCTTTAATAGGCGAACAGCCTAACCCTTGGAACCTTCTACAGCTCCAGGATGCGATGAGCCGACATCGAGGTGCCAAACCAATGCGTCGATATGAACTCTTGGCATTGATCAGCCTGTTATCCCCGGCGTACCTTTTATCCGTTGAGCGATGGCCCTTCCATACAGAACCACCGGATCACTAAGGCCTGCTTTCGCACCTGCTCGACTTGTAGGTCTCACAGTTAACCACTCTTATGCCTTTGCACTCGACGACTGATTTCCAAACAGTCTGAGAGTAGCTTCGCGCGCCTCCGTTACAATTTAGGAGGCGACCGCCCCAGTCAAACTACCCGCCTAACTATGTCCCTCTCCCGGATTACGGGAGGAGGTTAGAATCACAGCACTCGCAGGGTGGTATCTCACCGTTGGCTCCACCAAGTCCGAGAACCTGGTCTCAAAGCCTCCCACCTATCCTGCGCAGCAAGAACCATAACTCATAGTTAAGGTGTAGTAAAGGTGCACGGGGTCTTTCCGTCTAGCTGCGGGTAACCGGCATCTTCACCGGTACTACAAGTTCGCCGAGCAACTCGTTAAGACAGTCGTACGATCGTTACGCCATTCGTGCAGGTCGGAACTTACCCGACAAGGAATTTCGCTACCTTAGGACCGTTATAGTTACGGCCGCCGTTCACCGGGGCTTCAATTCAAAGCTTCGCTTGCGCTAACCTCTCCTTTTAACCTTCCGGCACCGGGCAGGCGTCAGCCCCTATACGTCGTTTTCGACTTAGCAGAGACCTGTGTTTTTGTTAAACAGTCGCCGTACGCGCTTCACTGCGGCCCACTTGCGCGGGCGCTCCTTCTCCCGAAGTTACGGAGCCAATTTGCCGAGTTCCTTAACGAGCTTTCACTCGAGCGCCTTTGGATATTCTCCTCGTCTACCTGTGTCGGTTTGGGGTACGGTTCCCTTTGTTCTCCTTAGAGGTTTTTCTCGGCAGCGTGAAATCAGCAGCTGTAATGCCCCATACGGGCCTGCTTTGCGCCTCACTGTTAAGACCCGGCGGATTTGCCTGCCAGATCCAGCTTACGCGCATCGACCGTCATAGCCATAGGACGGCCTGCTTATCCTTCTGCGTCACCCCATCGTCAAACGAACATTGGGAGGTCCGGAATATTAACCGGATGTCCATCGGCTACGCCTTTCGGCCTCACCTTAGGGACCGCCTAACCCTGAGCGGATTAACCTTCCTCAGGAAACCTTAGACTTTCGGCGCGGAGGGTTCTCACCTCCGTTATCGCTACTTATGCCGGCAGGGTCTCTTCGCAACGCTCCACCAGTCTTCTCAGTCTGGCTTCAATGCTGTTGAGAATGCTCTCCTACCACGCACACCTAAAAGGTGTGCATCCGCTGCTTCGGTGTACAGTTTTAGCCCCGTTGTATTGTCGGCACCGGACCGCTTGACCAGTGAGCTATTACGCTTTCTTTAAAGGATGGCTGCTTCTAAGCCAACCTCCTGGCTGTCTGAGCGTTCCGACTTCCTTTCCCACTTAACTGTAACTTTGGGACCTTAGCAGGCGGTCTGGGCTGTTTCCCTCTCGACGATGAGGCTTAGCCCCCACCGTCTGACTCCCGGATATGTTGTCACTGGCATTCGCAGTTTGGTTGGATTCAGTAAGCCGGAAAGCCCCCTAGTCCATCCATCTCTCTACCACCAGTGCAATTCGTCCGAGGCTAGCCCTAAAGCTATTTCGGAGAGAACGAGCTATCACGGAATTTGATTAGCCTTTCACCCCTACCCACAGCTCATCCGAGCTTTTTTCAACAAACACCGGTTCGGTCCTCCAGTGGGTGTTACCCCACCTTCAACCTGGCCATGGGTAGATCATCCCGCTTCGCGTCTATTCCTGCCAACTGAACGCCCTGTTCAGACTCGCTTTCGCTTCGGCTCGCTTACGCTTAACCTTGCTGACAAGAATAACTAGCCGGCTCATTATGCAATAGGCACGCGGTCAGACATTCCCTTGCGGGCATAGTCCTCCCACTGCTTGTAGGCACACGGTTTCAGGTACTTTGCACTCCCCTCGACGGGGTTCTTTTCGCCTTTCCCTCACGGTACTGGTTCACTATCGGTCAGAGACTAGTATTTAGCCTTACGGGATGGTCCCCGTGGATTCAAGCAGGGTTTCACGTGCCCCGCCTTACTCAGGTATCCGCTTCGAGTCTGGATTATTTTCGCCTACGCGCCTGTCACGCTCTATGGATCCACTTTCCAGAGGATTCGGCTAACAACCAGATTGGTAACTCTACTGTTGCGGACCCTACAACCCCCGAAACACCGAAATGCTACGGGTTTGGGCTGTTCCGAGTTCGCTCGCCACTACTATCGGAATCGAGGTTTCTTTCTTTTCCTTCAGGTACTGAGATGGTTCACTTCCCTGAGTTCGCTCTATCCCGCCTATGTATTCAGCGGGTAGTTCCTAGGGTTTGCCTAGGAGGGTTTCCCCATTCGGAAATCTCCGGTTATAACGCCTGTGTGCGGCTTACCGAAGCTTATCGCAGCTTGCCACGTCCTTCATCGCCTGTCTCTGCCAAGGCATCCACCGTGCGCCCTTAGTAGCTTGACCATAGAATTAACTCCAGCGCAGGGAGCCGCATCACTTCGGTCCTGATCAGAGTTAACCTACGTTTAAATCCGCCTGAGAACAACTCGCTACGCTCACGCGCTATCGAGTCACACTCCTAAAGACACTCTTCTTACTTGAACACTTGCCCGAGTCAGTAACTTGCACCAACTCATTGCATGTGCTCGGCCTTGTATTTATACGTGTTTAGATCTTCGCTGGCGCCGCTCTCATCCGCCTCGCGGCGGTTCAAAGCAACGGCAGCGCCTCTAAACGCGCATTACCCAATCAATTTCGTTGTCAAACATCAAATCCTCTTCTTTCGCCGAAGAGGACCCGCCCTGAGGCTGTGAAACCTGCCGAAACCCGATCTCGAAGAGACTGGACACAGCCTGCTTCCAGATCGAAGCCTCGTCCTAAGTGAAGGAGACGCCGATCTGGAAACAGTGAATGAGTTCTGGTGGAGCTGACCGGGATCGAACCGGTGACCCCCTGCTTGCAAAGCAGGTGCTCTCCCAGCTGAGCTACAGCCCCACTTACGGGTGCCTGCGGCAGAGATGGTGGGCCTGGGTAGATTCGAACTACCGACCTCACCCTTATCAGGGGTGCGCTCTAACCAACTGAGCTACAGGCCCGAGGCTTGAAACTAAGCTGGCCGGCTCCCCCGCCGAGGATGAACCCGGCGGCTCTCACAAAACTCTCATTCATTGCTAAAGGGTTTCGAGGACAAGGTTGAACATGCTGGGCAGCTACGCCGCCCGTGACCATCGTGCAGATGCCAGATCAAGCAAAGAAGGCTTGTATCAGGATTCCCGCGCCTGCCGTCAGGGACGGCGATTGCGGGTTAGATGGACACTCGCATCCGACGCCTGTCCGATTCGACATCAGGGGACGGTCCGCTATCGCGGAAGGAATGCAAATGCCATCAGTTTCTCTTTTAGAAAGGAGGTGATCCAGCCGCAGGTTCTCCTACGGCTACCTTGTTACGACTTCACCCCAATCATGAATTACACCTTGGGCGGCTGCCCCCTTGCGGTTGGCTCACCGACTTCTAGTGCAACCCACTTTCGTGATGTGACGGGCGGTGTGTACAAGGCCCGGGAACGTATTCACCGCGGCATTCTGATCCGCGATTACTAGCGATTCCAGCTTCATGCAGTCGAGTTGCAGACTGCAATCCGAACTGAGGCCGGCTTTTTCCGATTAGCTCCCCCTCACGGGTTTGCGACGGTTTGTACCGGCCATTGTAGCACGTGTGTAGCCCTGGACATAAAGGCCATGAGGACTTGACGTCATCCCCACCTTCCTCCCCGTTATCCGAGGCGGTTTCACCAGAGTGCCCAACTAAATGATGGCAACTGGAGATAAGGGTTGCGCTCGTTGCGGGACTTAACCCAACATCTCACGACACGAGCTGACGACAGCCATGCAGCACCTATATTACGGCCCCTTGCGGGGAAGGGATATTTCTACCCCGGTCCATAACATTTCGAGCCCAGGTAAGGTTCTTCGCGTTGCGTCGAATTAAACCACATGCTCCACCGCTTGTGCGGGCCCCCGTCAATTCCTTTGAGTTTCAGCCTTGCGACCGTACTCCCCAGGCGGACTGCTTAACGCGTTAGCTACGGCACGGCGGGATTGGGTACCCGTCACACCAAGCAGTCATCGTTTAGGGCTAGGACTACCAGGGTATCTAATCCTGTTTGCTCCCCTAGCTTTCGTGCATCAGCGTCAGTTGTGGTCCAGTGAGCCGCTTTCGCCACAGGTGTTCCTTCCGATATCTACGCATTTCACCGCTACACCGGAAATTCCACTCACCTCTCCCACACTCAAGCCCGGCAGTTTCTCATGCAGACTATGAGTTGAGCCCATAGATTTCACATAAGACTTACCAAACCGCCTACGCACCCTTTACGCCCAATAATTCCGAACAACGCTCGCCCCCCTCGTATTACCGCGGCTGCTGGCACGAAGTTAGCCGGGGCTTCTTCTTCCGGTACCGTCATAATCGTCCCGATCGAAAGGAGTTTACGTCCCGAAGGACTTCATCCTCCACGCGGCGTTGCTGCGTCAGGGTTTCCCCCATTGCGCAAAATTCCCCACTGCTGCCTCCCGTAGGAGTCTGGACCGTGTTTCAGTTCCAGTGTGTCCGTGCGCCCTCTCAGGCCGGATACCGATCATCGTCTTGGTGGGCCATTACCCCGCCAACTAACTAATCGGCCGCGACCCCCTCCTCAAGCGAATTGCTCCTTTGACCCGTAGGTATTATGCGGTATTAGCTAAGGTTTCCCTCAGTTATCCCCCACTCCAGGGTAGGTTAGTCACGTGTTACTCACCCGTGCGCCACTTTACTCATGGTATTGCTACCACTTTCTCGTTCGACTTGCATGTGTTAGGCACGCCGCCAGCGTTGATTCTGAGCCAGGATCAAACTCTCGTTTGAAACCTGATGTCAACCCGTCTCTGACGGAGGTCAGATCGGGGTCGACTGTTCCCGCACTCACAATCTCTCGACTGAGGTGCAGGGAACCTTACTTGTGAGAATGATCAAGCCAAACCTGATCTCTTCTCACGACTGGCATGTTCAACCTAATTGTCAAAGATCCTTGAGAGCCTCCGCCTGAGCGGCGCCCTTTTGGATCGAGGCCCGGGCTGTTACGCCAAGGTGTCCTCGAACTTGTTGCGCTCACCGAAAACCGCATTTGATTGCGACTTCCGGCGTTTTTGCGCGAACTTTTTAAACCTATCGAACTTCTTGCTCTATGTCAACCTCATTTTCGTGCTCATCGTGTACATTCCTGGGCCGTCCAAACTCGTTGTTGGCGGTCGTTCCCCGAATGCCGTGAGCCCGAAACGGATAACTCGCAAGTCCTTCCGGATCAGCTACTTCGCGCAGCGCAAAATATCAAATAGCGACCAGCATTTACCCGAGCCACTAGGGCTCGCGGGAGATGAACTCTCGGGTCATGCAATGGCTTGTTCTCTGCGGGATTCCCTACAGGGGCTCAGGGATCGTGCTTTCCTTCACCTGACCCTACGAACCAGCTTCCCACTTCCCTCAACGGGCAGGCCACACGGCCACCGGGAGGCTCCACCGCTCATCTGCAACTTTTTAAGAGTAGCACAAGCTACCCTCGCTTGCAACTTGCGGCCAGCCTACGTCTACCGCCTGACCGCAACTTCCCGAGAATAGCAATCACCCGGCTTTAACGCAAGCCACACCCTTGTGGGAAAGCCCATCCTTCTGTGGGAATCGTCCCCTCGCACGAGGCTTTAGTCCATATTGCTCCTGGCCTCGCAGGTCTTTGCTTCTCGCGGAGGGGTGTCAGGCACAAATTCACCCCTGCTTCGAAATGACCCCCAGGTCCGTGAGCCCGTTCACGAAGAACTGCATGGCCAGCGCCACCAGCAACAGCCCCATGATGCGCACCAGGATGCGAATGCCGGTTTCCCCCATCACTCTGCGCACCCGGCCCGCGCCGGCCAGCACCCAGTAGCTGACCAGTGCGGTCACGGCAATCGAGCCCAGGATCGCGACCATTTGCCACTGCCAGATGTGCACGACCTGGCCTACCAGCACCATCACCGACGAGATCGCGCCCGGGCCGGCCAGCATGGGAATGCCCAGCGGCACAATGCCGGCATCTTCCTTCTCTGCAGCTTCTTCCTTGTCGCCAGAGGTCTCCTGCGTCGGCGAACGCTTGGCCTGCAGCATGTCGAGTCCGATCAACAGCAGGATCAGCCCACCCGCAATCTCAAACGCAGGCAGCGTAATGCCGAACATGCGAAAGATGAATTGTCCCGCAAGCGCAAACGACGTCAGCACGATGAAGCACGTCAACGCAGCCTTGCGCGCCATGCGCTTGCGCCGCGTGGCGTCCGCTCCCGCGGTAATGGCCAGGAACGATCCGATCGCAGCGAACGGGTCGACGAGAAAGAAAATGGAACTCAGCGCCAGCAGCGAGAAGCGCACCAGCGGCGCTCGAGTCAGCTCCGTCAAAGCCTGTTCTGCCTGATTCGTCCAGATCACGATCATTAGAGCCTACAAACAAGGGAATGATTCAACAACGCCGTGCCCATGTGAATCATCCAGCGGCTGATTGCCGGGCCGCACCACCAGTCCTGTCTGGCATCCGGCTTCGCGCGCCGCATCCAGCTCGCGAACAACGTCGGAAAGAAAGAGCGCTTCATCGGGGCGGACATTCATTGCCGCCGCAATGGCCGCATAGCTCGCGCTGGCCGTCTTCGCACCTGTTCTGGTATCGAAATAGCCCGCAATGTACGGCGTCAAATCGCCGAAAATCGAGTGGCGAAACAGCAGTTGCTGGGCCTCGACCGAACCCGACGAATAGATCGCAACCCTGGCATGCATCGACCATCGTTGGAGGGCTTCCGGCACATCGTCGAACAAAGTGCCCTTCAACTCTCCGCTCTCGAACCCCGCCTTCCAGATCTTTCCCTGCAGGCTCTTCAGCGCGGTCGATTTGCGATCGCGATCCATCAACCAGTAGATGTATTTCAGAATCCGCGGAATCCCATAGGCCGGGCTCATTGACACCGTCTGTTGATCGTCAGCTTCCGGCGGCAAGATGCGCGGCGCATCGGGATCGGTTTCTTTCCGGTTCTCCATCGAGAGCATCATCATGTCCATGAAGATGGTACCTTCAGGATTGTCACCCGATTTTAGATTCGTCATCTCCGGTACTACATGCCACAGAAATTCCTCGAAATGCGCCCGCGCATAGGGAAACAGCTGCTCGGAAACCAGCGAGATTGGCGCAACCGTGCCTTCAACGTCCAGCAGGTAGAGGCGCTTCGCGCTCATGCGTTTTGGTCGAGTGTCAGCCGCGTCTCAGCGCGCGCACCCAAGTATGCAGGCCCGAAGCACAACGGCTGATAATCCTTGTCCACTCCGGAGCCGGTATAGTGCGGCGTCCAGCCGGAGGTTTGTTGAAACCAGCGAATGGCGCGGATGCGGCGGTCTTCGCAGAGAGTGAACCAGTGGGTGGTGCCGCGCGGAACGCGCAGCATGTCGCCGGGACCTACTTCAACCGACATGACCCGCTCGCCCAGATGCAGAAAGAAAATTCCGCGGCCGGCGAGGATGAACCGGACTTCGTCCTCGTCGTGGGTGTGCTCCTTGTCGAAGCGCGCCAGCATGGATTCGAGATTTGGCGTGGACGGATTCACATCGATCACATCAGCAGTCACATAGCCGCCGCGGCGTTTCATGTCGTCGATTTCGTCCGCGTATGCCGCAAGGACAGAATCGGCAGAGCTGCCGGGCGGCACGCGATCCAGGCTCCAGCGCTCGTAATCGATGCCCATTCCAGCCAGAGCGGACCGAATGTCGGATTCGCTCTCGATCATCTCGGAGTTATCAGGGAAGCGAAGAACAGCCATGGCGTGCTCCTCAATCGTGTGGCAAACTCGTCAACCGACGCCCCTCGACCTCGAACAGAAACTCGAGCGCCTCGAGGTGGCGGCGCGCCTCGGCCACCGATTTGCCCCAAGTATATAGCCCATGCCGGCTCAGCAACACTCCGTGCGCGTCGCCAAATGTGCGCAACGCCTCACCCAGCGTCAGGGCCAGTTCTTCGTAATCCTGGGAATTGTGGAGAACGGGCAGCGCGCTCCTCGTGCTCATGCGTGCTGACGCCGTCAAGCCCCTTCAGCAGTTCGTACCCTTTGAGCAGCACATGACCCAAATCGGCAAACCGATCCGACAGCAGCGTGTTCCAGATGGAGTGCACGTGCAGAATCGCCCCGGCATCCGGGCGCGCGCGATAAATCACCACATGGAGCGCGGTCTCCGCCGAAGGCTTCTTCCCGCTATCCACAACGCGCCCTTCCATGTCGGTCGTAAGCAGGTCGGAAGTGGTCATCAGGCCTTTGTCAAGCCCGCTGGGCGAAATCAGCAGCCGCCCCGCCGCACGATCGCGCATGCTGAAGTTGCCGCTGGTCGCCGGAACCCACCCGCGCGCATAGCACCAGCGCGCCGTAGCGCACAAGGCTTCCGCTTCGGATTGAATCGAGTGAGTATCGGGGACCATACGTGCTCCGAGTGTAGCAATTTCACTCAAGGTTGCCTCGCTCTACAATCAGTTCTTGCTCACTCCGGCCCAACGCGACTGCATCGACATAGTTCTTGTCTCCCCGCGCAATCCTCTGAACATTGGCGCGGTCGCCCGCGCCATGGCCAACTTCGGCTTTTCGCGGCTCAGCGTGGCTGCTCCTTACGCGCCTCACTGGCGCGAGGCCCGGTCGGCCGTGGGCGCGCCCGATTTACTTCAAAACGCGAAATGCACGGAGTGCCTCGCCGACGCGGTTGCGGAGTGCACCTTCGTCGCGGGGACCGGGACGATCACGCACCGAAGGCCCGAACAGCCCGTGATCTCGTTGCCCCATGCAGGCCCGATCTTTGGCCAGCAACTCGATGGCACCGGACGTATTGCGCTTGTCTTCGGCCCCGAGAAGCACGGCCTGACACGGGACGATCTGTCGTATTGCAACGTGCTGATCGAAATCCCGACCGACCCGCGCCAGCCCTCGATGAACCTTGGACAGGCAGCCGCGGTGTGCTTATATGAAATTTCGCGACTCACTGTGCACGGCGACGATGGACGCGACACTGGCGGGACTCGTGGTCTCCCACCCTTTCGCCAGGAAAAAAGCGAAAGGATCGTGCACGGAGAGCTGGAGGTTGAGCCTGCTTCGAGTTCCGCGGCACTCGATCGCCTCGGTGGCCTCATTGAAGAGACAATGACTGCCTCCGGCTATTCGCCTCGCGTGATGCAGCCAGCCAATCGCCACGACCTTCGCCTGTTTCTCCGCCGCCTTGCGCCCACTGCGCTCGACACGCGGCGCATGCTGGGGCTTTTTCGCCGCATCCTCTACCGCCTGAATCGTTGCGGCGATCTTGGCGACCGCTGACTACTGAAAAGGCGGAAGCCATGCAATACCTTACGTAACCAGAGAAATCTTCAGCCCGTCACGTGTCTCCTGTTACAGTGCGGTCGAGGGAGCTTCCCCATGCATTCACCTCGTTTTCATCATCGCGGTCATCCATTCCCGTCATTTATGTCGCTGGCTGCCGTTGCGGCGCTGGGTCTGGCGCTTGGTCCTGTCCGCGCGCAACAACCCGCAGGCGCCAAAAAGGCACCCGAGGTTCACACCATCACCGAAGACGAACTCAAGCAGCAATTCGCCGGCAAGACGCTTTTTCTGCGCGGCGGATATTTCGATAACGAGCTCCGCTTCAATGAGCGCGGCCAATACGCGGGCAGTTCGCCCAAGGCCTCGTACACGCTGAGCCTGATCGAGATCGACAAGGTTCATCTGGCCAAGCACAAACTCGAGCTCGAAGGCGTCCGTTATGGTCTGCACTTCCTGGGCGCGGCGCCGAGCGAAGATCCCATGCAGGCCTCGGACAAGGTCCGCATCACTCCCAAAAAGAAGTTTGTCAAAATCGCGATCGATCGCGCGATGGTGACCGCACCGAAAAAAACGAAATCCAAATCCGATGCGAAGAACGGAGCGCCGCCACCGCCAGAATC
Organism: uncultured Acidobacteriota bacterium; assembly: GCA_963798315.1. GTDB lineage: Bacteria > Acidobacteriota > Terriglobia > Terriglobales > Acidobacteriaceae > Telmatobacter. The sequence continues at coordinate 829,974 of CAWCTA010000014.1, forward strand.
CGCTTCCGCCGTCAACCCCGAAGCGACGTCTTCGCTGACCAAGTCTCAGGCGAATGAGTTACTCAAACAGGCCCTCGATCGCGTCTTCTCAAGGGGAATGGACGAGCGCATGATCGCGTCTCTTCCTGACTTCTGGCAGCTCTACTACCAGGCTGCAGCCAAAAAATCCAATTACCCGCCGAGCGATGCATCGATTCTGCGCCAGAGCGATGTCGATCAGAAAGCGCGGCTCCTGACTACCTTCGCGCCGCCATCGAACGAATTCGCGCAGAATGCCGGGGTGGCGGGTGTGGCTCAGTATCGCGTCTTGGTCGCGCCTGACGGCAAGCCGGCAGAAATCGGGATCGGACGCCCCATCGGGTTTGGCCTGGACGAGAACGCGGTGGCTTCCATCCGCAACGCGTCGTTTCAGCCGGCCATGAAAGATGGGAAACCGGTTTCGGTGGTGGTCGACCTGATCGTGCAGTTTCGTATTTTTTCCAAGACGACCGGCGTTTCGGGCAGCCCGGAGTCAGCAGCCAGTCTGACGGAACCGGAGGCTGCCCCTCTCCCCGGCCCATATTCGGCAAACCAGCCCGTAGCCAAGCCGCAGTAGGACGTTTCGGAAGGAAGCATGAGCCAGCATTTCGTCAAGCTGATCCAGACCGGCGCAACCTCCGAAATCGCTTCCGCTGTGGAAGCCGACCCGGCACTTGTCGAGACCCGCGACCCGCAGGGTGTCTCCGCGTTGCTGTGGTCGGTTTTCGCCGGCCAGCCCAAGGTTCGCGATTACCTGCTGGCGCAACTGGCCGCACGCGGAATTCTTCTCGATGTATTTGAGGCCGCCGCGGTCGGAGATGTTCTCCGCCTTGAGGATATTTTGACGGGCGATCCGGGCGCCAGCCATGCCTTCAGTGGAGATGGCTGGACTGCCCTCCATCTTGGGGCCGGGTTCGGCACTCCGGAGGCCGCGGATATGCTTCTGCAGCATGGAGCGCCGGTTGACGCGATCTCCCGCAACACGCAGCGCAACCAGCCCTTGCATGCCGCCGCCGCGCTCTCACGAAATGCGGAAACGATTCGATTGCTGCTCGCCCACGGCGCAGATCCCAATGCCACCCAGGTGGGCGGCTTTACGCCCTTGTTTTCGGCAGCTACCGCCAACCGCCGCGACCTGGCAGCCATGCTGATCGAGAACGGGGCGCGGGCTCACCATCGTTGCGATCTGGAGAAAACTGCCGCGGATTTTGCCCGCGAGCGCGGCCATGGCGAGTTGGCCGATTGGCTTGACGCCCAAGCGGCTTAGCGCGGATTTCTCACCTTGCAATTCGAGCTGCCGCGGTTGTTTGTCCTTCCGGAGTGTCGTAGCCGGGCGATGCCGGCTGGAAACGCGAAACGATTGGCAAGGGGCGAAAAAGGGACCAATGTAACAAAAAATGCTGTTTCAGCTGGAGATTTTTCTAGTAAAGCATTTAGATTCAGTGTCTTTATTTCAAGAAGCGAAAGGAAGACGAATCTACATAGGGGGAGGGTGGGGGTCGAGAGGAAAGGGCGAACAAAGGGAGAATCGATACTGGCTTACAGGGGCTGTAAAGCGCGTACAGTCGCTGTAAAACCTGGCAAATGCCATATGTTTTGATCCGGGGAGATTGCTGACACGGTGACGAAGGGCATTGGGACATCTCCAGCTTCCAGTTTGCGGCACGCAGCCTTAATTTTCGGCAAACCCGAAACGAAGAGATTTTCCGAGCCGAAACGATCTTGTGCGACAGCCGGCAATGTCGTGATACGCCTGTAAGACCCGGGCCTGCCTTGTGTACGACCTGCGTCTTACGCCGTCTGGCACAGCAACGACATCGCCGGACAGCGGTAAGACGAAACCGGGCCCACAGGTTCTCCCAGCATCTGAGGGACGGTCTACGCCGGAATCCGGTTTCCGCAGCCAGCCCCGCGCTCTGCGCGGCTAGCCAGTTTTGTGCGACACTGGCGCGCGGGGGTGCCTGAATGCGCAGTTTGTTTGATCTGCTTCAGCCGTGGCATCTGGTGGTGTTCGCGGTGGCCGCGTTTTTGTTCTTCGACGCCATCGGAGTCCTGGGGGGATCGGGACGAGTCTGGCCATGGGGCGACAGGTAACTCTGCTTTTCGGCACGACTAAACCGGCTGCTGAAAAAGGCATGGTTTCGAGCGAAATTCCCCAAAAGCATACCTCAGGGGCTGAAGCCCCCGTTATACTGCATCGCTTATACCGGGGATAAATCCCCGGCCCGCCCGAACGATTTTTCAGTAACGTCGTGCCCTGATACAAGACATGGCTCTGGAAGAGTTCTTTCGCAGCCTTCCTAGGGTTGCCACAACTCCACCCGGTTTCCTTCCGGGTCCCAGATCCAGGCAAAGCGTCCGTAGGACTGGTCCTCCCGCTTGGGATCAATCCGCACCCCTGCAGCTGCCAGTTGGGCCAGCAGCGCATCCATATCGTCGACCCGGAAGTTCAGCATCAACTGCTGTGGCCCTTCACCAAAATACGAAGAATCGCCGGGAAAATGGGCGAGGAGTGTCATCCCCGTCGATTCCGGACCGTCGAAGGTCAGCGTCTGGTCGTCGACCCGCCCGATGCCAAGGTGCGTCTTATACCAGGCGCTCAGGGCTTTTGGGTCACTGGCTTTCAGGAACACTCCTCCCACCCCGACGGCTTTGGCCACGATGGTCCCTCCCGGATCATTCTTCCTGCTGGATTATATCGTCCATCTTGGGCTTGTGCTTAGCCTGGCGGCCGGTCCGCGGGGCGTCTTCCACCACGCGGGCGGGCTTGGGTTGGCCCACACGATCGCGCGCGTTGGCTTTCACCGCCTTGGTGGCGGAAAACTGTCCTGGCTTGCGTTTCGGCACCATGTCCCCCGCACCGGTTTCGCTTCCTCAGCCTCTTGCGTTTCCCGGTGGCAAAGACGAGTATGGAATAGATTCTGCCCGAGGGGAAGAGCTGGCAGGAGTCGAGCCTCTCCGGCGTTTCAGGAAAAAGAGGTATGCCGATGAGAGAACGGGGTCACCGCTCCCGTTTGTTCGCAGTTACGTTGGATCGGTGCTGAGGGGATGCGGTATTCCTGAAACGTTAAAGGGTGGAGACCGGGAAATGGAAGAACGGGAGTTTTTTACAGAAACGACGGAGCAGCGCACACACACTCTCAGCTGCCCGAAATGCGGCCAGGCCAACGAATACAGGGTCACCTGGGTTGTCCGCCGCAAACGCGCGCAACTGCCCCGCCATGCCGACGAACGCGACCGCGCCCGCTTCGCCAAGGCGCAATCTTACATGGTGCGCCGCGACGACAAGCTGGCCTGCTCCAACGTCCGCTGCCGCAAGCCGTTCGAAATCGTCGGGCTTCAGTCCCTGGCGTTTCTCAACGATTAGTCCGGAAGAAAGCCAAATCCACGCGAGGCGAAAAATAACCATGCTGCGAAGCTTTGCTCTTGCATTGACCTGCCTGATTCCTGCCTGCGCGCTCTCTGTGGCACAAGCACCCCCGGGATCGCTCAAACTGGAACGCGAGATTCCTCTTCCCGGCGTGGAGGGCCGCATCGACCATCTTGCCGCCGACGTCAAGGGACAGCGCGTTTTTGTCTCCGCACTCGGTAATGGAACCGTCGAGGTGGTCGACGTCGCCCAGGGCCGCCGCACCGCGCAGATCAAGAGTCTCAAGAGCCCGCAGGGCGTCGCCTATGTGCCTTCCAACGGGACCATCTACGTGGCCAGCGGCGGGGACGGCACGGTGCGCAGTTTCGACGGAGGCACACTCAAGCCGCTCCACGACGTGAGCCTTGGGGAGGACGCCGACAATGTGCGCTACGACAAGGTCCACGACCAGTTGCTGGTCGGATATGGAACCGGCGCCATCGCCGCGCTGGGCCTGGACCTTTCGCGACGGGCCAACTTCGCGCTTCCTGTCCATCCCGAATCATTCCAGCTGACCGCGGATGGAAAGCAGGTGTTCGTTAATCTGCCCGACAACCACAGCATCGCCTCGATCGACCTCGCCACTCAATCGGTCAACCCAACCTGGGGTCATCCCAGCGCATCGGGTAACTTTTCCATGGCGGTGGACAATACCATTCACCGCCTGTTTATCCCCTGCCGCCAGCCGGCTCGACTGCAGGTCATAAACTCCGACATAGGCCGCATCACGGCATGGACCATGACCGTGGGCGATACCGACGACATCTTCATCGACGAGGCCCTGCGGATGTTGTACGTCATCGGCGGAGACGGATTGGTCGATGTGCTCTACGTCAGGGAACACGACGCGATGGTATCGCGCGCCCGGGTGCCGACCAGTCCGGGAGCGCGAACCGGCCTTTACGTTCCGGAGTGGCACAAGCTTCTCGTCGCCGCTCCGCGCCAGGGGGCAAACGAGGCACGGCTGCTGGTGTTTGCCGTTCAGGAATGAGCCGTCTCATACACCGGAACCGGGGGCTCGGTGGGGATCTGCTTGTGTAGCCGCTTCCGACCCGGATGTGATTGAATCGAAATTGCAAGGTCGCCTGTCTGGAGGTTGCGGCAGGCACCCCCAAGGAGACTCGCATGGCAAATTCCCTCCTTCCCCCGGAAGAACGCAACTTGACCCCCGATCAGGTGGAAGCTCTGGACAAGAGGCGCGACCTGGGACACACGTTCCTGGTCATTGCGGGCCAGTTTGCTGTGATCGCCACTGTGCTTATGCTTTGGGTGGGCCAGGACCTGACCTATTCTCCCGGATGGGCGCACCCCATGGCGTATTACTTCATCCTGGCGTGCAGCATCATTGCAGTCTTCGGCATTGCCGGGCTTGTCCTGCGCCGCGGAACTCCGCGAATCGATTAGCTGCAACTTTCAATCTGTTCCAGTTCCTCGAAAATGGCGCTTCCCTGCTGCGAATCGGGGTGCGGCTGCTTGACGGGTGCACCACGCGGCAAAAGGGTATAGCCTGAGTGTGGCGATGGCTTCTTCCCTCACCTCTTCGCTTTCGGACATGCGCACGGCCCGGCTCACCGACAGCCATGGGCGGGTCATCCATGACCTGCGCGTCTCGGTGACCGACCGGTGTAATTACAAGTGCATCTATTGCCGCACCGGCGAGGACGGTCCTCAATACCCGGAACTTGCGATCCCTGAATATCTGCGGATGATCCGGCTGTTCGTCGATCTCGGGATCACCAAGGTGCGCCTTACCGGAGGCGAACCGCTGCTGCGCCGCGGACTGATCGACCTCATCCGGGAACTTGCCGCTCTGCGCACGCCTGCCGGTGATCCGCTCGACGTGGCGGTTACAACCAACGGCCATCTGCTTGACTCGCTTGCTGCGCCGCTCAAGGCCGCCGGGCTCGATCGCGTGACCGTCAGCATGGACGCGGTCGATGAAGCGATCTTCGAACGCATCACCCGCGTGCCCGGGAGTTTCAAAAGGGTTCTGGGCGGAATTCGCGCCGCACGCGCCGCCGGTCTTACCCCCATCAAGATCAACTGCGTTCTGCTGCGCGGATTCAATGACGACCAGGTGGAGGGCTTCGCGCATTTTGCCCGCAATGAAGACGTCATCGTCCGCTTCATCGAGTTCATGCCCCTCGAAGAAGGACGATTGTGGACCCCGGAGATCGTGGTGCCGCTTCGCGAGATCGTTGCCCGCATCAGCCGCGTTCTCCCGCTGGTCGAGTTGCCACCCAACGAGGTCAGCGAAACCGCTCGCCGTTACACTTTTGCCGACGGCGTTGGCGAAATCGGCATCATCGCGCCGGTGACCCAGCCTTTCTGCGGCGCATGCAGCCGCGTCCGGATGACCTCCGACGGCAAGATACGCACCTGCCTGTTCTCGCAAGTGGAACACGACCTCTATGGACGCATGCGCGCCGGAGCCGATGATGCGGAACTGCGGCAGTACATCTTCCGTACAGCAGAGCAGAAGGAAGCGCGGCACCACATCGGTGAGCCCGGCTTCCTCAAGCCATCCCGCTCGATGGTGCACATCGGGGGATGACGCGGGACCTTCAGAATCCCTCCTGTCCTCATGTTTGTGTTGCGTATCGCTTTCGCAGTCTGTCACAAAGCAGCTTTTCTGTTACCCGGATCGAACCACTCTGTGACAGAATTGCTAGGAATTTAGCTGACTCATGGTTGCACGCATGACGAACGAGACGGAAAACCGCATCCCGCTCGATGACCTGCTTGTCTTCCACCGCCTGGCGCGCTCGCTGACCGAGAGCTTCGACCTCGATGCGATCCTGCGCACCATCCTGGAGCACATGGAGCGCTTCATCGATGCTGAGTTGTGGACGCTTCTGATGCTCGACCAGGCGACCCAGGAGCTGTATTACGCTCTCGCCGCCGGAGGCGAGGAAGCCGCTCTTAAGGACCTTCGCGTGAAGGTCGGTGAAGGGGTGGCCGGCTGGGTGGCCCAGCACGGAGAGACGCTCATCGTGCCCGAAGCCCTCGACGATCCGCGCCTTCACACACCGCACTCGGACAGGCTGCGCAAGGTCCGGTCGGTGATTGCGCTTCCCCTGCGGGGCCGCAAAGGCACCCACGGCGTAATCGAAATCCTCAATCCGCGCGCCGGTCAGCTCACCGACTACACCATCGCATTTCTGCACATCCTCGCCGACCATGCCGCCATCGCTATCGAGAATGCGCACGATGTGGCGCGCATTCAGCAGCTCACGATTACCGATGACACGACCGGCCTTTTCAACGTGCGCCATCTCTACGACGTGCTCGGCCGGGAATTGGAGCGCGGGCACCGGTCGAAATCCCCGGTGAGCCTGGCCTTCATCGATCTTGACCAGTTCAAGCTCGTGAACGATGTGCATGGCCACCTGGTGGGGAGCGAACTGCTCGCGCGCGCCGGGCAGCGCCTCCAGGAACTGAGCCGCAAACAAGACCACTGTTTCCGTTACGGCGGGGACGAGTTTGTGATCATGATGCCGGAAACCGGAGCCAACGCCGCCCTTACCCAGGCGACCCAGCTCCACCGCACGTTGATGACGACTCGATTCCGCATGAAGAACGGCCTTGAACTGGGGGTCAGCGCCAGCATCGGCCTCTCCACCGCCCCCCAGGACGGCTCCACGGTGCATGCCATCATCGGGGCCGCCGACACCCGCATGTACGCGGTGAAAACCAACGGCCGAGGCCACGTCCGGGGAATCTGATTGCAGGTTCGGGCCGCATGTCTCGGTTCTGAAACATGCGCATGCACAAGCGTCTATTCGTTGTCGTCTCCGCCTGGATTCTCCGCGAGCTTCTCCAACTGATGGCGCCAGTCGAGCGACTGAATAAAGCTGTTCGAATCTCGCCAGCCGGGCTCGACGATCACGTGGAGTTCAAGGTACACGCGTGTTCCCAGCAGCGACTCAATCTGCTTGCGCGCGCCGGTTCCAATCTCTTTCAGCTTGGCTCCACCCTTGCCGATCAGGATGGCTTTTTGTCCGTCGCGTTCGCAATAGATGGCCGCAGATATGCGGGTCAACGGCGAGCGCACGGGCTGCCCCTTCTTGTTCAGTGGCGAAGGCTCGGGCTCTTCAAAACGCTCAATCACGACCGCCGACGCGTACGGCACTTCCTCGCCGGTGTCGACAAGAATGCGCTCGCGAATCAATTCCGCCACCATGAAACGCTGCGGCTGATCGGTGTACTGGTCCGGTGGGTAATAACGCTCTCCGGAGGGAAGCTTGTCCACGATCTTGCTCAACAGCAGATCGAGCCCATCGCGCTTACGCGCGCTTACCGGAATCACTTCGGCGAAATTGTATTGCTTTGTCAGCGAATCGATCAGCGGCAATAGCTGGTCCTTGGCCACAAGATCGATCTTGGTCAGCACCAGGAACACTGGGCAATCAAGCTTTCGTACCAGGCTGAATAGGAACTCGTCTTCGCTGGCCCAGGTTGATCTGGGTCCTCCAGACTTCGTTTTTGAGATCGCGGAAGGATTCTTCTGGGCAGGAGCGGGGGCCTCAGCGCCTGCTTGCGAGGCCTGGGAATCTTCTGGTGCGGGCTTTTCCAAACCTATGCGCCGCGTCGCGTCCGCCAGCACCAGAACCACATCGCGCGTCTCGAGCGCCTCGTACACTTCCTGCAGCATGCGCCGGTCCAGTTGCGATCCCGGCTTGTGGACGCCGGGGGTGTCGACGAAAACGATCTGCGCCGCCGGATGTTTCCCTTTCCGCGCGGGAACTTCAACCACTCCGGCGATGCGGTTGCGGGTGGTTTGCGGCTTGGCGGTGACGATGGCGACCTTTTCGCCGGTCAGCGCGTTGAGCAGCGTGCTCTTGCCCACATTGGGCCGCCCCAGAATGGCAACAAATCCCGACCGCATGGGAGTTCTGCGACTTCCCGATACCATAAATGAACTCCGCTCTTTCATCTGATTATGCGCCGCCCACTCACGACCGACGCGTCTGGAGCGCAGCCCCGGAGAAGCAGGTCGCTTTCCGCCACACCTTCTCGAACTGATAGCGCAGATATCCTGGCAAAGCCTCCGTGACCGTACGCCGCTTGAGCTCTTCATACGATATCTCGCCTACCCCGAATCGAGCGAGGAGGTCGCGCGCCGTGGCGTTGCGTTTGGCAAACCGGACAAGGCTGTCGATCACAGCAGGATTCGCGAACAGCCGCTTCTGCAGCGTGACCGACTTACGTAATTCAGAACCGATCTCGGCTGCGCAGGCACGGTCATGGCGGCGAAGAAACTCCGCCGTGACGTTGCGATTCCTGATGGCATGGAGAGCCGCCTGGCCGGCGTGTTCTCCGCTGACCATTGCGTAATAGATCCCCTCGGCCGTAAATCCGTTCACAAATCCCGCCGCATCGCCCGCCAGCAGGATGCGATCCCGAGAGATGCGTTCCAGGGGCCCTCCAACCGGCAGGACGTAGGCATGAAAATTCTCGCGCTGCGATTGGCCCGACAACACAGCGGTCGTCTTCAAATGGTCGAGAAAGTCGAGATGCTGGACATATGGTTTCTGCGCGACGTCCCGCTTGTAATACTCCAGAAAATAACCCACCCCGACATTTACGTGCGATGCCTTGGGAAACAGGTATCCGTACCCGTACCCTCCACCATATCCGTAATAGACATACATTGTGTCCGAACTGACACTCAGGCTCGTGCGCGGACTCTCTTCTGTGCCATCAATTGCAATCTGGTTGTGTCTCCACGGACCGCGCATGCCGGTTTGAACCGCCACTGTGCTGTTCACCCCATCGGTGCCGATCACGAGGTCCGCAAAAAATTCCTCGTTCGCCGTTGAGGTCAAACAAACACCATCCGCACCCACTTCGACGCGGGAAACAGTCACGTCTTCGCGAACTTCGATGCCCCCGGCTTTACAGTGGTTGAGCAGTGCGTTGTCAAACTCCAGGCGGCGAATCATCGCGTAGAGCGGGCCATCGGCGCTGAATTGGACCGCATCGCCCGACGGCGACTCGAAGACCAGCTTGTGCACGAGGTTGGTCGGAACACTCTTCAACACGTGTTGAAGCTTCGCGAATCTCCTGTACGCGCGGCAGCTGATGCCCCCGCCACACGGCTTGATGCGCGGGAATTGCGCCCGATCCAGAATTGCAACCCGCAGACCACTACCGATCAGCTGGATTGCGGCCATGGAACCGGCCGGCCCTCCGCCGACGATGAGAACGTCATATTTCATAGGGCTGGTTCAGTGATGAGAGCCATCGACAGAACTAGAGTATATCTACCCCGCCGCATGCCCGGCAGTTGCGAGCGCCGGGGGGAACACGCGCACGCGGTCCACTCTCCGATCCGTCGAAGCCACCACTTCCATACGCAAACCGGCATTGTCGAGCATCACCACCTCGCCCACGAGAGGAATGCGCCCCTCCAGTTCGCTGACCAGGCCGCCGACCGTTGTGGCTTCGTATCCATTGCCAATATCGAGCGGGGTTTCGAAGAGGCTTCCCAACTGATCGACGGCGAAGCTGCCGGGCACCACCCATGCGCCATTGGGCTCATGTTGCAGATCCTCAACCGGAGCATCGTCCTCGTGCTCATCGCGAATCTCGCCGACAATCTGCTCCAGCAGATCTTCGATCGTCACCAGCCCGGCCACGCCGCCGTACTCGTCGATCACGATGCGCATGTGCTGTTTTTCACGCTGCATTTCGCGCAGTAACTCGTATCCGCGCTTGGTCTCGGGAACAAATACAGCCGGACGCTGGATACTTGCCACCGTGCGCGTGTGCGCCTCTTCATCGGTAATCTGCAGCAGATCGTGGGAGAATGCGATGCCCGTAATGTTGTCGATCGTTCCCTGAAACACCGGCACGCGCGAATAGTTATGCTCCTGCAGCATGGTCAGAAAATGCTCGAGGGTCGTGGAATCGCGCACGACAAACATGCGCGGCCGCGGCGTCATCACTTCGCGCACCAGCTTGTCGCCAAATTCGACAGCGGAACGAACCAGGTCGCGGTCGGTTTCTTCCAGGATGCCTTCTTCCTCTCCGGCTTCGAGCAGCGCCTCCACATCGACAGCCGCTTCCTCCTCGGGAGTTGCAGGTTCTTCCGCCAAGGTCACGACGGAGAAGAAGAATCGGATGAGCACCGTGATCGGCGTCATCAACCACAGCAGCAGCCGGATGGGCCACAGTAACCGGACCGCCCAGCGTCCCCGGGTGCGCTCGAACAGCAGCCAGGGGAGGACCTGGTTGCAGAAGACGACCACCAGCACCACGCCCAGCACGGCCTGCGCGATCTCGCCATAAGTCGGCCGCCCCATACGGGGGCCCCGATCGAACAGGACCGCTCCGAACTCCAGCGCGATCACGCCCAGGGCCAACTGTTGCAGCACCGCGGCGGATAGAGCGGCGTGCTCCCGCGTCAGTCCAAGGTGCGGCTCGATCTTCTCTTCCCATTCGTCCAGATTGTCCTGAACCTCGCGGGAGAGGATCTTGCCGAATTCGGCATAGACGCGAGTGATGTACGCGGCCAGCGTCTCCACGAGAGCCACCAGAGCCACCAGCGAAATGGCCAGCCAGCTCATCGGGGCACTCCTGCTTTGACGCGTTCAATCAAGCCCTGCGGTAGTCCCAACCGTCCGCGCAGCAGCCGCTCGCGCCGGGCCATTTGGCCATCGTCTGCTTCGTGATCGAAGCCGGCAAGATGCAGCAGCCCGTGCAGGATCAGCACCTTGATTTCGACGGCGAGCGCATGTCCCTGCTGGCGCGCCTGGCGAAGCGCCGTCGGCACGCTGATCGCGAGATCGCCCGCCACTTCACCAGCGGCTAGTTTCGGCGCCGGAAACGACAGCACATCGGTGGCTTTGTTCATGCGGCGGAATTGGCGATTGAGACGGCGCATGGCCCGGTCGGTGGTCAGAAGTACCGAAACCTCGCCGCGCAACCGCACAGCCGCCTGCGCTTCGGAAAGAAAGCGGTTGAGGGTCCGTGCCGACGGCACACGGCGATCACGGTCAGTCATTGGGAGATCAGCCGAAGACATCCTCATCGTCGGCGGGGCGAGTCTGGGAGGGTCTGTGTCCAAATCTGGGTCAACGAGAATCATCGTGCGGGAGGCTCCGCCGCGGCGAAGCCCCCAGTCACTTTTGATTTTACGCGAACCGGGCCTTTACTGTGGCTTGGCCGGGTGCATCGCCGGATTGGCGGCACGGGGCTCCCGTGTCTGCGCTTGTACCTGAATCGATTCCGGCATACCTTCGCCGATCCCCAGCGGCAGTTCCTGCTGCTGCGGCTTGGCCGACTCGTAGGCGCGCACGATGCGCTGAACCAGGGCGTGCCGAACCACGTCGGAATCCTCAAAGTGGCAGAAGCGAATGCCCTCCACCCCTTCCAGCACGTTAATCGCATCGATCAAGCCCGATTTGCGCGGATTGGGCAGGTCGATCTGCGTAATGTCGCCCGTAATCACAGCTTTGGAGTTATTGCCCATGCGGGTCAGGAACATCTTCATCTGCTCGATGGTGGTGTTCTGCGCCTCATCCATGATGATGAACGCGTCACTGAGGGTGCGGCCGCGCATGAATGCCAGCGGCGCTACCTCGATGACATTCTTCTCGAGCATCTTGTCCACCTTCTCGGCGTCGAGCAGGTCGTACAGCGCGTCGTACAGCGGGCGAAGATACGGATCGACCTTTTCCTGAAGCGATCCGGGCAGAAAGCCCAGTTTTTCGCCGGCTTCGACAGCGGGGCGGACAAGCACGATGCGGTTCACCTTCTTCGCATTCATGGCCGAGACGGCCATGGCTACAGCCAGATAGGTTTTGCCGGTACCCGCGGGACCTACGCCAAACACCATATCGTTCTGTTCGATGGCCTCGACGTACTTGCGCTGATTGATGGAGCGCGGCTGCACGCAACGCTTGATACCGGCCGAGCGCTGCTTGCCCGAGTCCACCAGGGAACGCAGAGTGATGGCGGGATCGGCCACAACCAGGCGGAGCATCCCGTTCAGTTCGCCATTGTGGGGATTAACGCCCTGACGGCGCAAAGCCTCGAAATCCTGAAAAACGCGCTGGACCCGGGCCACTCCGTCGTCGGGGCCCTCCACGTGCACGGCATCCGAGCGAAGATCGATCCGAACACCGAGTGAGTCTTCCATCAACCTGAGGTTTTCATCGCGGGTCCCGAACAGGGGCTCAAGGTTTGGCGTGATCTCCAGAGCGATCTTCAATGTTTTCAATATCCTCCCATGAGAGCGACTGACGTTGAAATTGCGATGGCCCCTGCCACTCTGTCCTGCTCATCGGCAGACAATGGCGGGAAAACAACTCTTTGAAAATTGGATGCAATCGTCAGCCGGGCGGCACAACGCTGCGCAGCCCTCTGATGATTAAGGCGTAATTTCGATTGGAATGGGGTCCAGGAGATCCGAGGCAAACCTGAGCAGCTGCTCGGAAGTGCCTCAAGAACCGACGGGATGGCGTGAGCGACCAAATCCGGTATCTGGGGTGAGAGTAGCGCCGCCGGGCAACGCCGTCAATGCTGCACGTCAAAGAAACGATGAAAAGTTTCCCCACCCGTTACGACATCGGTGGGCTTTCGTATTCGATATGCAAAATGAGTCAACTAGCAACGATCTTCATGAAATCCATTTCGGTAAGCACGCGGAGGGATTGTCCCTCTTTAATCAAAGACTCCGCATGCAGGAGTTTCGTGCTCTTCTCCTTACCATCGTAGAGACTCGGGTCCCTAGTGCCAGTAACCAAGATTGTCGTACGTTTGGTGACTCTTTCCATTACTTCACACCCGGCCTTTGCCGCGATCTCTGCCATCTGGGAACGAGAAATGGAACACGCTCCCGTGACAACAACCACTTCTCCAAATAGGGGACCTGCCGGATAAGCTTTAACGGCAACCCCGTGTTCAACCTGCAGCATGTGTTCGTATTTTGGGGAGTGCACCCGCGCTTTCCCCACCACGGGTTCTAACGGGGGTGTCGTCCAAGAGACTTTTCCTACGCGTTGCACTGCGGAAACGAAAATAATCAGAGCACGCTTGGAATCACCCACCGCTCGGTGAGGGTCGTCTTCAGACAAGTTCCCTCTCTTTGCAAGGTCCGCAAGCTTGTAGCTCGGCAAACCGGGCCAAGCAGTCCGAGCCATCTTCAGCGCACATGTGTACTTGTTGTTGAGAGAGTGTCCTTGGCGTCTAGAAGCCTGTTGTAGGAACCCGATATCAAACTCTGCATTGTAGGTGACAAGCGGGAGGTCCCCGATGAATTCAATGAAGTCCGTCAGCGCTTCGGCCAACGGCACCCCGTCCTTGTCTACCATCGCTTGGGTGATTCCCGTTACAGACGTAATGAGTCGAGGGATTCCCTTCTGTGGCTTCACGAGCGTGCCGAATGCAGTGTGGGTATCTGAATCCCGGTTCACACGAATTGCCCCAAACTCGATAATTTCGTCCGTATGCGGGTCAAGCCCTGTCGTCTCCAAATCCAAGACAACAAACTGCTTTGGGAGGACGGGCTGCAGGGGCTTGGGTGAGGGGGGTGGTGTGACTTTCGGTTCGGGAGTACCCTGTCCGATCGAGGCTTCGGGGGTACCGGGTTCGACTACGCCATCGAGTGTATCCGGTTTGATTGAGATTTTAGGAGGGGTGCCTGAGTCGGGTGTTCGACGGACCCATAGGTATCCTAAGATGGCGAGAATTGCAATCAATGCTAAAGAGAGTGCGAGTGTTCCCATCGTCGTCCTCTGTTGGTGATTCAGCGAATGGTACGTTCCAACACAGGGAATCAAGGAAAATGGTTCCCAAGAATGAACAGTCCCAAGGCGACCTGCTCATCGCAGCGGCCCGCCGAAGGCATCAGCAATAAATGGGGGAATTTTCTCTGATTTTGGACCGTTCGCTCACCGCGGGAAGTGTCCGGCCTCACACATGTTGCGAAGGGCGCGAAGTTGTTTTGTCACTTCCGGACCAAGCTGCGGTTGACCGCTCCACGTCGTTCCACTAAACTAAGAAATTGCGAGGGATGCGGCCGTGTTTGCATTCCGGCTTATTGATCCCAAAGACATTAAGGAACAACACGAATGGCAAATCACGTATCGTCGCTGAAGCGCGCCCGTCAGACTGAAACCCGCACCGCGGTGAACCGCGCCAATCGCAGCCGTGTGCGCGGCAGCCTCCGACTGTTGCGCGAGGCGCTGGCCAAGGGTGATGTGAAGGCCGCACAGGCGCAGTTCCGCGAGACCGTCTCCACTCTCGACAAGAGCGTCCAGAAGGGCGTTCTCCACTCCAACACTGTTTCCCGCTACAAGAGCCGCCTCAACGCGCGGCTGAAAGCCCTGGCGACCGCCAAGGCGTAGCAGCCTTTACCTCGCACGATCTCAAACGGCCAGGGGCGACCTTGGCCGTTTGTGTTTTCTTGGAATCGGAGTGGAGTGAATCGCAGGTTGCGGTCACGACCTGTTCAGGCTTCAGCCGCCCAGTCCAGCCGCCCAGTTGAAGAGCGACTGCCATGCAGGCGTTGCGCAACTCGTCCGCGAGGGTGCGGTCGGCAATCGTGCGAGCGACGATCATGCCGCCGATCGACAGGGCGGCGATGGCCTGCGCAGTATTGCGGCGACGACGGCCGTTTTGAACCATGCTCCGTTCCAGGACGCTCACCATCGCCTTGAACACGGTCTCGAACGCCCGTCTCGCACTGATGCCACTGCGGCCAACGTCCGTGGGCAGCGCGACCATGGGGCAGGAGTTTTCCACGTCCTCGAAATGCTGGCGAGACAGATAGGCACGGACAACTTGCGCGCCCACATCGGTTGAAGACAAGTCAACGTGCACGCCTTCCCAGCAATTCTTCCACTCCGGATCGGTGAAGAAGCATCCCAGCACCTCTGCATACAGGTCACTCTTGCTCTTGAAATAGCTGTAGAAGCCGCCATGCGTGAGGCCGGCGCCGGCCATGATCTGGTTGAGCGAGACATTTTCAAAGCCATGCCGATTGAAAAGCTTCCGCGCGCTGTCTACGATCTTTTTCTTGACGGCCGTGCGATGACCAGCTGGATAAGGCATGATTTCTCCTTCATTGCCCGGGAATTTCAGTATGTCCCCGAGGAAGTTTGCGAGCCTAGCAAAATATGTTCTTGAACATATTTCCGCTCCCTGTTCTTCTCGGAGGGGAATCAATTCGTTAACTGAGAGTGGGAGGGTGATCATGGGCGATGGAACGAGTGAGGCCATACCGGCCAGGCGGCTCAGCAGACGGGGGGCGATCACCGCGGTTGCGATGGGATGGGGCGGAATGGCCTTGAATCCCATTCTGGCGAGCGCTGAATCTGAAGACGAAATCTCCCACACGGCGGAAGCCATTCACCAGGAGAATACTTTCAAAGCCAGCCGGAAGCGGGTTTACGAGGCGCTTACAGATACGGGGCAATTCGACAAGGTGATCGAAATCAGCGGGGCGAAGAAGTCCACGGCCCTGGGCACCAGGCCCACTCAGATAAGCGGTGAGGTGGGAGGCAGCTTCGTCATTTTCGGCGGACACATTATCGGCCGGCAGATCGACCTGGTGCCGAACGAGCGGATCATCCAGGGCTGGCGCGTGGTCGACTGGGAGCCGGGAGTGTACTCCATCGCCCGGTTTGAGCTGAAAGAGCACGGAGACGGAACCCGAATTGTGTTCGACCACACCGGATTTCCCAAGGGGCTGGGTGCGCACCTGGCGGAGGGGTGGAGACTCCACTACTGGGAACCGCTGGAGAAGTTTCTGGCTTGAAGATGCGAGCCCGGCATTCAGTTACAGGCGCTCGAAGATTCCAGCCGCCCCCATGCCGCCGCCCACGCACATGGTCACCATCCCGTAGCGCACCTTCCGGCGTTTCATTTCCTGGAGTAATGTCGCGGTGAGTTTAGCCCCGGTGCAACCCAGCGGATGCCCGAGGGCGATGGCCCCGCCGTTCACGTTCACCCTGGCGGGATCGAGGCCGAGCGCGCGGATCACCGCCAGCGCCTGGGCCGCGAACGCTTCGTTCAGCTCGATGAGCTCAATGTCGTCGAGCGTGAGGCCGGCCATCTTCAGCGCTTTGGGAATGGCGTGGATGGGGCCGATGCCCATCTCCTCGGGCAGGCACCCTGTCGCCGCGTAGGCCATGAGGCGCGCGAGGGGCTGGAGCCCGAGCGCTTGTGCCCGGCCGGCCTCCATCAGGACCGCCGCGGCCGCTCCGTCGGAGGTCTGTGAGGTATTGCCTGCCGTGACGGTGCCCTGCGCGTGAAAGGCGGGCTTGAGCCTGGCCAGGGCCTCCGCCGAAGTGTCGGAGCGCGGCCCCTCGTCGGCACCAAAAACGGTCTCCGTCACGTGAGGTTTGCCGGCCTTCGCTCCGGGCGTGGCGGTGGTCACCGTCACCGGAACCAGTTCTCCATCAAAACGCCCGGCGGCCTGGGCAGCCAGCGCCTTCTGGTGGCTGGCGAGCGCAAAGGCGTCCTGGTCTTCGCGCGAAACGTTGTAATGGCGGGCCACCCGCTCCGCGGTCAGGCCCATGGTCAGAAGCGATGCAGGATAATTCTCGGCCAGATACGGATTGGGGCTTGGTTTCGAGCCACCCATCGGAATCATGCTCATCGACTCAGCGCCACCGGCGACAACCACCCGGTCGGTGCCGGTGCGAATGCGCATGTCAGCCTGGGCAATGGCTTCAAGACCCGAGGCGCAGAGCCGGTTCACCGTGACGCCCGGAACCCCGACCGGAAAACCGGCCCGCAGCGCGGCGAACCGGGCCATGTTGAAACCAGCTTCGCCCTCCGGCTGCGCGCAGCCCAGGATCACATCTTCGATTTCGGCTCGGTCCAGGGCAGGAACCCTGTCCAAAGCTCCACTCAACGCAGTTGCGGCAAGGTCGTCGGGGCGGGTGGTAGCGAGAGCGCCCCTGGGCGCGCGGCCCACCGGCGTGCGAACGGCGCTGACGATGACGGCTTCGGGCATTGGGAATACTCCTGCTGCGTTCTGGCCTTGGATGTCTGGGACCAGTTCCAGGTTCCATCTTTGCAACTGGCTCATTCTTAGTTGTCCAGGCGCGGGCTGGCAAATGGGGCTTCCCCGGGGGGCAGCGGACGCCTCAGAAGGCTGAGGGAAAAAGTCAATTCGATGGACGGAACCCCCAGGGGCTAAAGCCCGGAGTTGATTACAGGTTTGCGGCACGACTAAAGTCGTGCCCTGATACAAGACATGGCTCCTGGTATAAGACATTGCTTTGGAGGAGTTTTCAGGAGCCGGTTAGTCCTTCGTCTCCACCACCGTCCACACGTGTTGGGTATAGATCCGATAGACCGTGCCATGCTCCACAACGGAATCGGCTACGGCGTCATGATCGAGCGGCGGGGGCTTCCGCGGCAGGCTATTTTGCGCATGGTGCACGGCTTCCGGCGAGGCCGGATCGATGGCCCAGTTGAACCCCAGTACGCCGGTGGAATCGTGGCGCTGCAGGCGATTCGTCTCCGGCGCAGAGGACACCACGATCGGCCGTCCCGAAGCGCTGCCGAAGAAAACCAGCAGCGAAACCGTTCCCTGGGCCGAACACAACACCGCCCAATCGGACGATCCGGACCGTTCCAGGCTGGCGTGAATGACATTTTCGGGGTGATGTGCGGCATAGGTCTGCGGGACCAGGCATTCGCGTTGATTCAGGAGATCCGCAACGCCCGAAGGCAAATCCGGGAACGAACTCACCGGCAGCCTCCGGATCAGGTAAGCGGATCTCTGGCCGTCTACGACCAGCTGGCCGGACTCGACCAGTCGCTGCGTATCCGCGTCGGGCTGCTGCATTGGTACCGCGAGGCCGGGCCACAGAAGGCCGCACAGCGCAAATCCCGTTCTGAGCCAGCCATGCAGCATTGCGTACTCTGCGGGCAACGCATGAACCGCATCGACCCGCGCACTCCCCGCAGTTCATCCTACGCGCGTACGCTTAATTTCGCAGTGGCTTGCCCGACTTGAGAGTGAACGCGATCCGCTCCTGGGTCTTGCGCTCGCCGCAAAGAGAGAGGAAAGCCTCGCGCTCGAGGTCGAGCAGGTACTGCTCGCTCACCAGGGATCCGGCTGTCACCCGGCCTCCGGCCAGGATGTACGCCACCCAGCGCGCCACCTTCTGATCGTGCTCGGAGGCGTACCCCGCTTCTCCCATGAGGAAGATGCCGGTCTCGAGCGCGCCCAAGACTGCCAGGCCCGGCACGGGAATCTGGGTTCGCAGCTGGGGAGCCGAGTACCCAGCCTCAGCCAGTGCTGCCGCCTGGGCTTTGGCGTCGAGCAGCAGCCGTTCGCGGTTGAGCGTAATACGGTCGGAAGGAGCCACGAGGCCAAGCGCGCGCGCCTCGACGGCCGACGTGGTGACCTTGGCTATGGCGATGGTCTCGAGCGTGCGCCGAAGCGCGGCCAGCACCTCGGCCGACTGGGCAAAGCGCGCAGGAGGGTCTTTTGGGTCTGGCTGCGCCAGCGCGGCGGCGGCATCGACGGCCCGCAACAGCATTTCCTTGGTTCCGCCGCCACCGGGGATCAGTCCCACGCCGGCCTCGACCAGACCAATGTAGGTTTCGGCGTGGGGCTGGCGGCGCGTGGCGTGCAAACAGATTTCGGCGCCGCCGCCGAGGGTCATGCCGAAGGGCGCCACTACCACCGGGCGCGGGCAGAATTTGATGGCCGCCGTCATCTGCTGAAAAGCGCGAATGGCCGCCGAGATTTCGTCCCACTCGCCCTCCTGCGCCGACAGCAGAAGTTGCAGCAAGTTGGCGCCGACACTGAAGTTGTCACGGTCGCCGGAGATAACGAAACCAGCGAAATCGCGGACCGCGTCGGAGCCGGGCTGCAGAACCGACGTGATCACCGAGACGACGTC
This sequence comes from uncultured Acidobacteriota bacterium, assembly GCA_963798315.1. Classification (GTDB taxonomy): domain Bacteria; phylum Acidobacteriota; class Terriglobia; order Terriglobales; family Acidobacteriaceae; genus Telmatobacter. Next base: position 849,276 of record CAWCTA010000014.1, read on the forward strand.
GCCGCCGATGGCGTTCTTGAGCGAATGCAGTTCGATGCAGCCGATGCCATCGCCGAGATCGACCAGCGAAGCGCCGGAGTTGCCTCGGACGACCCCGTTGGAGCGGCGGAAATCCGTAACCCGCGCGTGGCCGGGAACCTGCGGCAGCGCTTCCATTTGCCCCGTGAGCGGCTGAAAACATGCCCGTTCGGCGGCGGGATCCGAGGCATACCAGGAGTCGCGGCCCGCGGCGAGCAGAGCCTCGGCGTTAAGGCTGACGGGAATCGAAAGGCTCTTCATCCGCGAAATCGTGTCGTGCACGCCGACCGCATCCCACATCTCGAACGGGCCCATTTCCCAGTTGAAGCCGGCGCGCGTAGCGCGATCGATGGAAGGGGCGTCGTTGGCGGCTTCGCCAATACGATCCGCAGAGAAATTCCACAGCGTGGCGAGGAGCGGCCACAGAAACCTGGCGGCCTTGTCCTTCGCCGGGTCATTGGCCAGCAACAGCTTCAGCCGTTCCTTCAGCGTGGGCGCATTCTTCGCCATATCCAGCGAGGGAAGAGCCGCGTTGGCGAGGGGACGATACTCGAATGTCCTGACGTCGAGAACAAAGCGCTCTTCCTTGCCGTCCGCGCCGCGGACCTTCTTGTAAAAGCCCTGTCCGGTTTTGTCTCCGAGCCATCCGCGCTTGACGATCTCCTGGAGCACGGCGGAGAAGCTGCCCTGGGAGGCGCCCTGGGGAAAGTTGGCGGCGACGTGGGCCAGGATATCGATGCCCACCATGTCTGCGAGGCGGAAAGTGCCCGTACGTGGCCACCCGATCGCCGGTCCGGTCAACGCGTCGGCCTCTTCGATGGTGAGGCCCCGGTCAAGCATGAGCGTCGCGGCCGTGAACGTGACGGCGACGCCGATCCGGTTGGCTATGAAGTTGGGCGTGTCGTTGGCGAACACGACTTGCTTGCCAAGTTGGCGGTCGGCAAAGGCCGCAAAGGCGGCCACGACTGCGGGGTCGCTCGCGGGCGTGGGAATGATCTCGAGGAGTTTCATATAGCGCGGCGGATTGAAAAAGTGGGTGCCGAAGAATCGCTTCTCAATGGCGCCGGAAGCTTGTCCGAACCCCGCGGCGATCTGCTTTACCGGCAGGCCGGAGGTATTGGTTGTCAGCACGGCCCGCGGCGACAAGTGGGGCACTACGCGTTCGAGCAGGGCGCGCTTGATTTCGAGATTCTCGGCCACGGCTTCGATCACCCAATCGCATTGGCCCAGTTTCGCCAGGTCGTCTTCGAAGTTGCCGGGAGTGATGAGGGCGGCAAGGCCCGGCTCATAGAACGCGGCGGGCCTGGACTTGCCCAACGCGTCGATGGCTTTCATGGCCAGCGTATTGCGCTGCGCGCCCGCTCCCTCGGGGACGAGATCGAGCAGGAGGGACGGAATCCCGGCATTTGCCAGGTGTGCTGCAATGCGCGAGCCCATGGTGCCGGCGCCGAGCACGGCGGCACGGCGAACCAGAAATGGCTGAGTGGAAGTCTCGTGCGAGGCAACCGGAGCCGGGGCGGCGATGCTCATGCGCGTCTCCTCTGCGCGGCTGCTGATGCCCGCCGCGCGAAGTGTCCCGAGCATACGGAACGGCGCGAGGGCGGGTCAAGAAACCGGGCCGGCTCAGCGCTTTAGACGGTACAGCACGTGGCGGCGCAGGGGATGTCCCGAGGGCATCATGGGATGATCGAAGTCTTCGGAGGGATCGTGGGTCATGCCCAGCTTCTCCATCACGCGGCGCGAGCGCACATTCGCCGGCACCGTGAGCGACACGAGTTCCGGGAGGTGCAACACGTCGAATGCATGGCGCGCCACGGCTTTCGCGCCCTCCGTGGCCAGTCCTTTGCCCCAGTGGGCCGCGTCGAGCCGCCAGCCGATCTCGACACAGGGCATGAAGGGCGCCTCAAAGCGGGGCACGGCCAGCCCGATGAACCCGATGAAGTCGCCTGTCTCGCGCAATTCCGCTGCCCACAGCCCGAACCCATGCTGCTCAAAGTGCGACTCGATGCGATCAAACAGGGCGCTACTTTCGTGCTCAGAGAGCGGGGCGGGGAAAAACTCCATCACGACCGGATCACGATTGATGCGGGCCATGGGTTCGCGGTCCGAGTCGCGCCAGCCGCGGAGAAGTATTCGATCGGTGTGGATATCGCTCACGCCTGCCATCGTAGAGGAACAGAGCGACCGGAGAAAGTGCGACCCCGCAGGCTAATTCCCGGCAATCATCGCGGGAAAGGCGAACGCCGGGAGCCGAGCCGACGGGGGTCATGGCGCGCTTTCAGGCCACACACTGATGATCACTTTCCCGCGCGCATGGCCTTTCTCAAGATAACGAATCGCCTCGGGGACATCACTTAACCTGTATCGCCGGTCGATCACCGGTTGCACCTTTCCCGCCTGCATGAGTTCGCCTATCGCATTCAGGTCTGCGGGGTTCGATTTGGCCAGGATGCCGGCCATCTTCTGACTCGCGAACCAGGAGAGCGCCGTATTTTTGAACATGCCCGCAAGGAGAACCATACCCGAGGTATCCGGTCCTCCTCCTCCCACTCCGACGTAGATTCCCGTGGGAGTCAGGATCCGGCGGCACGCAGAAAAGGGATGGTTCCCGACGCACTCCAGGATCGCGTCGTATTGCCTGTCACCCCGGGTGACATCCTCCCGCGTGTAGTCGATTACGTGGTCAGCGCCCAAAGACAGGATCATCTCGACATTCCTGGTGCTGCAGACCCCCGTAACCTCCGCGCCGAGGCACTTCGCCATTTGCACGGCAAACGTGCCCACACCTCCAGCGGCGCCGTTGATGAGAACCCTCTGGCCGGGCTGCACGTGTGCCTTGTCGCGCAGGGCCTGCAGTGCAGTGAGACCCGCAATGGGCGCGGAAGCCGCCTGTTCGAACGTCAAGTCGCGCGGATTCCTGGCCAGTGTTGACTCGGGCGCACACGCATACTCGGCGAAGGCGCCACGGCAGGTACCGAACACCGCGTCGCCCGGCTGCAACTCGGTGATGTTGGTCCCCACCGCTTCTACCAGGCCGGAAACGTCCGCGCCCATTCGCGGCGATTTCGGCTTGCGCAGCCCCGTGAAAAGGCGAATAAAGGAGGGCGAGCCGCGCATAAAATGCCAGTCCAGCGGATTGACCGAGGCTGCTCGAACTTTAATCAGGACCTCACCGTCGCGAGGCTCGGGCTTTTCTATTTCTTCATATCGGAGAACATCGGGGAGACCATAGTTGCGGTAAATGATCGCTTTCATGCGCAATCCCCGCTTTCGGAACAGCAGAAGGATAGTCTCACAAAACAAATTCGTCCCTGAGCCGGATCAAGGTGACGCTAGCGCTGCCACACCACGGCGCCTGACCGCACCACGGTTCGCACCCGGGAAAAGTTCTTCAAGCCGGCGGCCGGGTCGGCGTCGAGAATCACCAGGTCGGCCAGTTTGCCGGCGGTTATTGTGCCCTTGTGGTCCTGAACGCCCATGCGGGTTGCGGGGTTGGTGGTCAGCATGGCGAGTACGTCTTGCCAGTTGAGACCGCTTTTGCCGAGCGCATCGAATTCGCCCTCGGTGGTGTAGTCGGTCATATAGCCGACGTCGGTGCCGAACAGCAGCGTACCGCCGAGGCTACGAAACGTGCGCACCTCTTCGTAGAGCGGGTCCATGTAGTGGGGGTCGGTGGTCACGGTTGTCGTGAACATCTTGAGGGTGGGCGCGATGGCCATGTTCTGGCGGACCATTGAAGCGAACAAGTCGGGCGTAATGCCGCGCGTATCGTCAGGGACGTGGGCCAGGACATCCACGCCAGCCTGGATGGCGACCTCGGTGCCGGCGAGATTGCTGGGGTGGGCAAACACGATCCTGCCGTTGAGGTGGCTGGTCGTTACGGCGGCCCGGGCAATGCCGAGCGGCATGGGCAGCACATGGCCGCGCGCCACCCAGGATCCGGTAAAGAGCTTGGTCACATCGGCGCCGGAGTTGAGATTGTCGCGTACGATGCGCTGCGCCTCGAACGGCGTGGCGGGTTGCGGCAGCATTCTCACCATCCAGCCGGGCGCGGTTTCGCGAATGTAGTACGGCACGCCGTGGGGCGGATAGAGCGCGGTGCCGGCGGTGTAGATATAAGGTCCGGTGAGTTCGCCTTTTTCGATGCGGCGGCGAATGGAGAAGGTGTCGGCGGGGTTGGATCCGAGATCGATCACGGTCGTGAAACCGCGGCTCAGGAACATGTCGGCAAGCTGCGGGTTGAGGGTGGCGGCGGATTTCCACTGCGCCATGGTCCACTTGGGTTCGGTGAAGTGCACGTGCGTGTTCCAGAAGCCCGCCGTCACGATGCAGGGGTCGCAGGGGACGATCTGCGCATCACCCGGCACGGCAACCTGAGAGCCCACGGCGGCGATCACTCCGTCGCGCACCAGGACGGTTCCATCTTCAATGGGCGGATCCGTGGGCGAAACATAGATGCGCGCGTGCTCGATGGCCAGGGTTCCCCGGGCGAGGCGCAGGGGTGGGTGCGAATTGTGGCGCGGATAGAACTCGAACAGCCAGACGGCGAAAGCGGCGAGAACAACGATGAAAACGAGAACAAGAAAAAGCCGGAAGAGAACTTTGCGCATGTGTACCCGGGTCCCCGAGTAGACATACGCAGTTCAGGGGGTCGGAGTTCTCGAAGGAGCCGTGACGGAGTCAGCTGGATCTTGATCCCAGGTCTCAGAATCGAGACCCTTCGACTTCGCTCAGGGCAGGCTCCGGGGCACCCAGGCTGTCATCGCGTTCAACGCACGTTTGTGACGAGCGTGGTTTGACGGGGCGAGTCGCGCGCAATAGCTTTGAAGGTGCGGGACAGGAGAGTTTCCTCCCGCAACCAGGAGCGTGGATGAGCATTTTTCACCGCATTGCGCGGATTGCCGCATGTGTGCTGGCCGGGGCCATGGTGTGCGCCGGAATCGAAGCCCAGGATCTGAAGAGCTTCGAACAGAAGATCACGACCAAGGTTCTGCCCAACGGGCTGACGATTCTAATCTGCGAACGTCCGGAAGCCCCGGTCTTCAGCTACATCACCTTCGTGGATGCCGGGGATGTCAACGATCCGTCCGGCGAGAGCGGGCTCGCACACATGTTCGAGCACCTGGCCTTCAAGGGCACGACGGAGATCGGAACCAACAACTGGCCAGCCGAAAAGGTAGCCCTGGAGAAGGTCGAAGAGGCCAACCAGGCTTACGAGGCCGAATACCTGAAGCAGGTAGGCCGCGATGACGCCAAGCTTGCCGAGTTGAAGAAGAAGTTTCAGGAAGTCCAGGACGAGGCGCACAAATACGTGGTCCCCAACCAGTTCACGGAAATAGCGGAGCGCAATGGAGCACACGATCTGAACGCCCAGACCGGGCTGGACGAAACGATGTATTTCTGGTCGATGCCGGAGAACCGCCTGGAGCTTTGGGCGTGGCTGGAAAGCAGCCGGCTGTATGACGTTGTGCCGCGCGAGTTTTACAAAGAGCGCAGCGTGGTGATGGAAGAGCGGCGCATGCGCGTGGATTCGGACCCGGAGGGGCGGCTCATCGAGCAATTCGCGGCTGCGGCGTATGTGGCCCATCCGTATCATCGGCCCAATGTCGGGTGGGCCAGCGAACTGAGCCAGATCAACGCAACCGAGGCGATGGCCTTCCATCGCAAGTATTACGTGGGATCGAACATGGTGGTGGCGGTGGTCGGAGACGTCAAAGCCTCCGAAACGATGCCGATGCTGGAGAAGTACTTCAGCAAAGTGCCCGCGGGGCCCAAACCTGAGGACATGACCACGGTTGAGCCGAAGCAGTATGCGGAGAAGACGGTGGTGATCCACGAAGCGACACAGCCCATCTACCTCGAGGGCTATCACCGGCCAAGCTATCGCGATCCCGACGATGCGGTGTACGACGCGATCAGTGACATCCTTTCCAACGGGCGGGTCTCGCGGCTTTACCGAAGCCTGGTGCGCGACGAGCAGATTGCCGCCGTGGCGGAAGGGTTCAGCGGTTTTCCCGGGCAGAAATACCCCGGCCTTTTCGCATTTGTCGCGGTTCCCCTGCCTGGCCATACGCCGGCCCAGATGCGGGACGCGATTCATAAGGAGATAGACAAACTGAAGACCAGCGACGTGACCGACGACGAGTTGCAGATGTACAAGACGCGCACGCGCGCCGACCTTCTGCGCGGCCTGGCCGACAACCAGGGCCTCGCGAACGCCCTGGCCGAGTATCAGACCCGCTTTGGGGACTGGCGCGAGCTGTTTCGCCAGCTCGACCGGGTGGACAAGGTGACGAAGGCGGATGTTCGGCGCGTTGCGAACAAGGTGTTTGTGGACACCAACCGAACGGCGGCCTGGATCGAGACCGTGCCTCCTCCGGCGGCGGCCGCGGGGAAGAATGGAGGCACGCGATGACCGGATCGATTGCGCACCGCAAGAACTTGAGCCCAGGGGCTAAAGCCTCGATTCAACTGGCGGGATTTGCGGCACGACTGAAGTCGTGCCCTGTTACAAGGCACAGCCTGGGGATAAGGCCCGTGGCGCTTGGCTTGGCTGCTTTGATCGCATTGCCCCTGGCCGCGCCCGCCCAGCAGGAGAAGCCCTGGGAGAAGATCCCTATTCCTCCGCTGCGGGAATTCAAGCCGCAGCAGCCCAAGCGCATCGAGCTCAAGAACGGGATTGTGATTTTTCTGCAGGAGGACCACGAACTGCCGTTCGTGTCGGGCTCGGTGTTGATTCCAGGTGGTGGGCGCGACGAACCGGCGGCCAAGACGGGTCTTGTGGAACTCTACGGGCAGGCATGGCGCACCAGCGGCACGGCCAAGATGAGCGGGGATGCGATGGACGACCTGCTCGAATCGAAGGCTGCGCACATTGAAACCGGCGGAGGCGAGGGTTCGACATCGCTGGGATGGGACTCGCTGAAAGGCGATGCCGACCAAGTTTTTTCGCTGGCCGTGGACTTGCTTCTGCACCCGAAGTTCAACCCAGAGAAGCTGCAGCTGGCCCAGCAGCAGGCGGCCACGTCTATCGTCCGGCGCAACGACGATGAGGCCGGAATCGCCGATCGCGAAGCAGCGAAGCTGGTGTATGGACCCGACAGCCCCTATACGCGCCAGCCGGAACTGGCCACCATTGGGGCGGTCACAGTGGCCGATCTCGAGGCGTGGCATGACCGGACTATTGGAGGCAAGCTGATCGTGGGCGTGAGCGGTGATTTCGACCCTGCGGTGATGGAGGCGCGGCTTCGCGCCGCCTTCGAAAGCCTGCCGCCGGTCAGGCCGCTTCCACCCCGCAAAGACACATTCCAACCGCCCAAGCAGGCCGTCTACTTCATCAACAAGGACGACGTGAACCAGTCGAATGTCCAGATCGTCGGGCTTGGAACTGATCGCCACAACCCGGACGTGCCGGCGCTCGCGCTCATGAACGATATCCTGGGCGGCGGGTTTTCAAGCCGCCTGTTTCAAAAGGTCCGCACCGAATTGGGCCTGGCCTATGCAGTGGGCGGGGGCTACGGGTTTTCTTATGACCATCCGGCCCTTTTTCGCGTCGAGGTTCTGACCAAAAGCGCATCCACGGTGGAAGCCACGAAGGCCGCCCTGGCGGAAATTGCGGGATTGACCGACAAGCCATTCACTGAGGAGGAGCTGAAACGAGCCAAGGACAACATCCTGAACTCCTTCCTCTTCCGGTACGACACCAAGGACAAGGTGCTTGCGGAGAGCGAGCGGCTGGAGTTTTACGGCTACCCTCCCAACTATCTGGAAACCTATGAAGCGGCGCTCAAGAAAGTCACCCTGGCCGACCTGGGAGCGGCGGCCAAGAAGTATATTCACCCCAACCAGTTGGCGGTGCTGGTGGTGGGCAACGAGCCGGAGATCAAGCCGGGGTTGGACGCGCTGAGCCTGGGAGCGGTTCACCCAGTCGATATTACGATTCCGCAACCCCAGGGGCCGGGGGGAACTCCGGGGGCAGCGGAGAAAGAGCAGTAAAGCCATGACGGATGCGACGAAAGAACGCGCGACGGCGGGGTCTGCTGGACCCAAGGGCTCCAGAAACATCGCTGAACTGGCGGCGCTCGATGCGCAGGCGCGCGCCGCTACGGCTGCACGCCTGATGGACGCCGGAGTGATGATCTTCCGGCCCGACACGACTGTCATCGATCCGGATGTCGAGGTCGGGGCCGACACGGTCATCGAGCCGTTCGTGCAGCTTCTGGGAAGTACCCGGATCGGCGCCGGATGCCATATCCGCTCTTTTTCTGTGATCGAAGACTGCACGATCGGCGACCATGTCCTGATCCGCCAGAGCTGCATTCTGGCCGAAAGCACGGTCGCCGCCGGGGCGAAGATCGGCCCTTTTTCCCATCTGCGGCCGGGAAGCGAGATCGGCGAAGAGGCGCATGTCGGCAATTTCGTCGAAACCAAGAAAGCCCGCCTGGGCAAGGGCGTCAAGGCCAGCCATCTCACGTACCTGGGAGATGCCGATGTCGGGGAGGACACCAATATCGGGGCGGGCGTGATCACGTGTAACTACGACGGAGTGCACAAGCATCCTACCCGGATCGGCAGAGGGGCTTTCGTGGGAAGCGATTCCACTCTCGTGGCCCCCATTTCCGTCGGGGACGGCGCCTACATTGGGGCTGGATCGTGCATCACCAAAGACGTCCCTTCGGGAGCCCTGGCGGTGGGCCGCGCCCGTCAGATCACCAAGGAAGGCTGGGCAACCGCGCGGCGTGCCCGGCAGAAGCAGAAACAATAGTCCGCCACTATGGGACCGGGATGGATGGAGCGGTGGACTGGCGGGCGGGAGCGGGGGGCGGACGAACTCCCAGGTCCCAAAAGCGGCCCTGGCGCACCCCAATGCAATGTTGTGACTGTCCACTAGGACCGGGGGACCCGCCTCATCTTGTCTTGGAATCAACTTCCCCCTTTCAGGCTCATCTTGCATTGGAAGAGAGTCTTATGTTGACAGGCAAGAGCGGTAAGAGCAGAATTTCCGGGCTGGTCGCTGCCTTGGAAATCAAAGCACCGGGACTCTGGATATGTACAAGCTGCTGGAAGATTATGCCCAGAGCTGAAGCGGAACATCTCGAACTGGATCAAAGCCACCTGACTGTACAGGATTTGAGATGCTCCTCATGCAATGCGGTCGGTAAGTTTGTTCCGGAATCCAGCCCTGAATTTGCTGAGTTTGCCAACGATCTTCTTTTTGAAGCCTTTGCGGCAAGTCTACAAACGGCAGGATACGAGGTTCTGATGTATTCGGCTGAATGCGATCAGGAGAATCACGGCCACTGTCCCGGCAAGAACCGGCTTACGGGAGAGATTCCTTATTCTATTCCGGCATCTTTTGGGCGTTGTTTCTGTCCATGTCACGAATCATCAGAACGGTCAGTCACCAGACCTCATTCGAGCGACCATAGCGAAGCTGATTCGCAAGCCGAAACGCTTGCCGGACTCTACAAAGAACGCGCTCGTGAATTGAAAGACATAGCAAGGGTCTTGCAGTGCATTGGAAACCCTCCCAACCGTCGCGACAAGCCAAAACCGGATGACCTAAACGGAGTATTCGATTTCTGGTTCGATGGCGGCGCTGCTCAACAGATCACGGGATGGACGGAGTACAAATTCTCGGACGGCATCCGCGCCAAGGACGGTGTAACACCATGCCTCTCGATCACGATTGATCTTCCGAATGGCATCCGCGTCAGAATTAAACAAGAGAATTGAACACAATCAGTTCTATTGATGGTGGAATCACTGCTTCAACGTCAAGAATACCGCGAGATCCACTGCGTCGGCGGGTGGCCCCGGTCTCAAAGGTGAAAGATCGGTTAAGACTCTGGGTGTAGATCCCAGGTCCGGATTATCGGACCCGGGATCCATCCGACTATTCTCGTTCGGACCGCGCACGAGACCGTCCATTCCGGGCTAATTGAGTGTCGACCGTTGCGTTGGTGCTCCCGCCGTTCATGCCGGCCTGGATTGTTACCTGCAGCGGGCTTGCGGTGGTCCCGAGATTTGAACCAAGTATTTTGAACTCGAAACTATAGTCATTCTCTGATTGCCGTTTGATCAACGCATGCACGGTGACTCCATTCACAGTGCCGTCGAAAGCGTATTTGTTCCGCCCGGACGCCCGGAATGATCCTGCCGGGATGACCCTTGAGGCGGTTCCAACCTGGAAGGCAACATCGTCGGTAAGGGGATCGAAATCATGCCCGTTGCCGGCGAGCACAAAGGCCCCTTCCAGCTGAATTTCCTTTCCCTGGCTCCCCACTTCCAACTCTTCAATGTCCAGGTTTCTGAACGGAGCCAAGATGCCTGTGGAGAAATACTCGGTGCCCGAGGCCGAAGTGAAGGTTGGAGTGACCGATACTGGATTGCCACTTGCGTCGGTCAACTCAAATCCGGAAATCAGCGCCGTATTGGCGAAGTTCGCGATGGCGCTTCCCTTTCCGGTCCGGGTCGCATACTCGCCTTGAGCGTCGTATGTACCGGCGATGGTGAGAAGCAGACAATTGAGAGTGAATGGCTGTCCGTAGGCAAATTGGATCAAATCCGGAGCCGTAAAAAGGCCGTTGACAGCGCCCACCGAGTTCACCTCCCAGTTGTGGTAAACACCCAACGCCTGGACGTTGCAACTAAAAATACCTTCCGCGGCCGTGCCAGTGGAGGAATTCACGTTGCCGCTCAGCGTGTAGTGAATGATCATGTAACCCGTCTGCCCGTTGAAGGGGGGAGAACTGACCGTGATGTTGTCCGAAGACCATGCTATGGAATAGGAAAGGGTGAAGAGGGGCACGCTCCCGATCCGGAAGGTATCTTCGGCGGCCACGCGCAGCAAGCCATACCCTGCTTCGGCGACATTGTTCACATGCATTCGTACCTGCGCGGTCGCGGGCGCAAATGTGGTGTTCAGAGTCAACAACGTAGAGTCAGACGCCTCCTGCAGAGAAGACTCGACATCGCAGCCTATGGCGGATGGCTGAGTAGAGATGCAGGTCTGAATCGCTGAAAACTGCACAGGGTCTGGAAGTCCCTGGGCATTGCAGACTGATCGACCGAGAACAGCGACCAGGACCAGTACGAACCAACGGGCCGGCCGGTACACATAAAGCTTGCCAGGCACGGGAGCCTCCAAGGGGCTGGATTCTGACTGCGAAGGGAATTCAGGAAGGAAAACGGGGGAACTATATGCCATTGTGATAGCTGAGTCAACGGTCTTGCGCGCATGCGGCGCCGCCGCCGTGGCATCGAGCGCAGCGGGCGCTGCCACCTGCACCTGAAAGTTGTATTGGGCAGCGATTCTCTATCGACTTATAATTTCTAAGGCTGGGAAGCTCAACGAAGTGTGACTCAGGTCAAACTCTCTGGCTTCATTTGGCTTAACATAAAAGAATCCGGCAGGATGCAGGATAGGCGGAGCCGGAATGTCAAAGAACGACGGAGCGGGTTTATCCGTTTCGCATTGAGTTACTGAAAGAAAGTGTTTCGATTTCCCGGGTCGATTAAGAACTCCGCACTTTTCTGCCGATTAGAGAAACGGCAGTCCACGCAGGGTTGGAAATCTGCGTTCGCTTTGGAACAAGTTCCGCTATTCATCGTATTGAGATGATGAAGGCGCTAAGGTTGCTTTTTGATTGAAGGCTGGGAGTTGTTTCGCCGCGGGGTTATCCTGAGCCCTGGAGTGGGACAAGTCCTGCACGGTCTTCAACTTGTGCTTGGGAGATTGATCTTGGGTCTTGAGCTCACAGGAGCGGAAGCGCGGAGTGCCGCCATGCAAGTGCCCGCGGACCAGAATGCCGGCGTCCTTGCTCGTGCACGCAGACCCGCCCGGATCCTGGTCGTTGACGACGAGAATCATGTGCGCTCCATGATCGGCGCCACGCTCGAGCGCCGCGGATATGACGTGCAGCTTTCGTCGAGCGGCCGCCAGGCGCTGGAGATCCTCGAACACAACACCTTCGACCTGGTTCTCACCGACATCGTCATGCAGGACGGTAATGGGATCTTTCTTCTCGACCGCATCCGCGGCAAACTGCCCAACGTACCGGTGGTGATGGTCAGCGCCATCCACGACATCAGCGTGGCCATTGATTCAATGCGGCGCGGCGCCTACGACTACCTGTTGAAGCCGTTTGAACGCGAGCACCTGGTGGCGACCGTGGACCGCGCTCTCGAGTATCGCCAGGCCTTGCAGGAGAGTCACAATTACCAGCAGAACCTGGAGCAGGTGGTCCGCGCGCGGACGGAAATGCTTCGCCAGGCGATGGAAGACCTGGAGCACTCCTACGACATCACCCTGGAGGCGCTCGGGGACGCGCTGGACCTGAAGGACTCTGAAACCGAGGGCCACTCCAAACGGGTGACGGCCTACACCATTGCCCTGGCTCGCGCCATGGGCATCTCGCCGGCGGAAATCAAGGTGATCGCCCGCGGCGCATTCCTGCACGACATCGGGAAAATGGCCATTCCCGACGACATTCTTCGCAAGCCCGCGGCCCTGACTTCGGATGAGCAGAGGGTCATGCGCGAGCATTGCACGCGCGGCTTCAATATCCTGCGCAAGATCCCGTTTCTCAACGAAGCGGCGGAAATCGTGTTTTCGCACCAGGAGCATTACGACGGCAGCGGCTACCCGACCGGGTTGCGGGGTGGCGAAATTCCCATAGGCGCCCGTATCTTCGCCGTAGCCGACACGCTGGACGCGATTACCAGCGACCGGCCTTATCGAAAAGCGAGCAGCTTTGACGCAGCGCGGCAGGAAATTCTGAGGTGTTCGGGCACCCAATTCGATCCTTCGGTGGTCGAGGTCTTCCTCAAGATCCCCAACGAGCTATGGCACGAACTGCGGTCTGAAATCACGGGCCAGAACAAGCGCTTTTCGACTTTCGAACTGGCTCAACCCGCCCGCCTGCGCGTCCGCTAAAGCGCGTTTCCTGGTACGTTCTCCGGGAACTTAGAGTGTTGTACAGCTTCGACGATGATCGGCTATCCTGAATCCAGGATCAGAGGTTTTCCCCGGATGGAGGATCAATCGGCGGGCTTGATCCGCGAGTCGCCGCCCGCAATCGACAATAAAGCCGTTCTCCAGCAGCTCGACAGAATGCTGAAGAGCCGCCATTTTCGAAACAGCCGACGGTATCCCGCCTTTCTCGCCCATGTCGTGCGTCGCCGGCTGGAGGGCGATCTCGATAGCCTCAAAGAGAGAATCCTGGGCATTGAGGTCTTCAAGCGGGCCCACGACTACGACACAGGGGCCGATCCCGTGGTTCGCATTGCAGCGGGCGAAGTGCGCAAACGCATCGCCCTCTACTACCACGATGAAGGAACCGGGCAGGAGCTCCGGATTGAGTTGCCGGCGGGTTCGTATGTACCTGTGTTCTTCCCCGTCCCTGCGATCGCCCCGCAGGATCTTCGGCTGCCGGAATCGGCCGAGGAACCCATTGGTGTCCGGAGCGCACCCACCGGGGATCGGGAACTACCGCGGCGACGTTGGAGTTTGCGGCTCTGGATCTTTGCCGCTGCACTGGCCGCGGCCCTGGCCCTGACGACTGCAACCGCCTGGTTCTGGGTGTGGAGGTCTTCACCCCTGGAATCGATGTGGCGACCGTTTTTCGACTCGCCCGATCAAGCATTGATCGTGGTTGGAAGCCCGCTTGGCACCCTTGCCGGACCAGTGGGGAGCGGCGGGACTCCGGACAGTCACAGCCACGTACACCTCTCCTTGAACGACGCTCTGGCGCTCGCCGATGTCGCCAGCCTGTTCGAAGTCCATCATCGCTCTTACCGCGTGCAGGCGGCAGCCGCTACTTCGCTCGACGACCTGCGCAAGCGGCCGGTGGTGCTGATCGCGGCTTTTGGGAATCCATGGTCGGGGCGCATTCTTGCTCCCCTGCGGTTCTCTCTGCTTCGGCAGCAGGTGGCTCCCGACGGGTCGACCATTCTCGGCAGCATCGTGGACCGGCGCCACCCAGGATCGATGTGGAACTTCGATTTTGCCAAGCCAGTCACGGTGAATTCGAAAGACTATGCCATCGTGGCTCGCCTCCACTGCGACTTGACGGAAGGTCCAGTGGCGGTGATCGCGGGGCTCGGCGCCAGCGCTACCGAGAGCGCCGGCGAATTCTTGTCGTCGCCTGAATACCTGCAACAAATCAACACCGTCGCACCTGCCGGCTGGCGCAACAAGAACCTGGAACTCGTGCTCGAGGTTCCAATCGTCGACGGCAAAGCGAGCCATGGCCACATCGTCGCTTCGGAATTCTGGTAGGACTCCGGCGCCGGGATTCGGGGTGCGCGAGTTATTTCGACATTATTCCGTACGAAGGGCCTGCATTGGATCGACTCTGGAGGCGCGCGCAGCGGGCAACCACACTGCGACGAGCGCAATCGCGGCGAGAATGACTGGCGCCGATACAAACACGGCGGGATCCCAAGGCTTGACGCCAAAGAGGAAGGTGGACAGGAGGCGCGTAAGGCCGAAGGACGCGGCGATGCCGGCGACTACGCCGACGAGGGCGAGCCGCATGCCGTGCCACACAACCATCTTGCGAATGGCATGGCGGTCCGCGCCCAGCGCCATGCGAATGCCCATCTCCTGGGTGCGCTGTGCGACGGAGTAGGCCATCAAGCCGTAAATGCCGATGGCGGCGAGCAGTAACGCCACCGCACCGAAGATTGAAAGCAGCAGCATATTGAAGCTTTGCCGCGCCGTGGATCGGCCCATCACCTCTTCCATGGTGCGGATATGCGCCACCGGGAATCCGCCGCTGGCGATGCGCAGTTGCTCGGTGACGGCGGGTATCGACAGGTGCGGGTCGCCATGGGTTCGCACCAGCCAGAAGAGCGGCTGGATATTGGAGTAGGCGGCGGCGTAACCGTCCGGGACCTGGGCAATGGGGACCATCATCATGGGGTCGGCAGGCTGGCTGAGGCCGCTGTTGTGCGAGTCGGCGACGATGCCGATGATTTGGCGGTCAGGTTCTCCCTCCAGTTCGGGTCCTATCCCCTGCCCGCACATGACGTGCTGCCCTACCGGGTCTTCGTTGGGCCAGAGTTGCCTGGCCAGGGCCTCATTGACCAGACGCCACACCGGGCGCACCGGCCTTGTCGTTTTCAGTGAAGTCGCGTCCACGCAGGATGGGAATCCTGAACAGGCTTCAGGTAACCCGGCGAGATGCTCATCCATTTGCTCCCGCAGCAGTCTTTCTTCACCGGACGCCCAATGACCTGGAACGGCATCGCATCTTCGACATCGATGGGCAGCCAGTAAGCGGCGGCCGCCAGTTCCACTCCGGAGATGGCATTCAGCCGGTCTGCGTCCATCTCGCAACAGCTGAGTGACGCCGGCCGACTTCTGGTAGCGCTCGCCGTTGAGCGACATCTCGATGGTCAGCACGTTGTGATAATCGAACCCGGGACCGACGCCGTGCAGAGCGATGAATGTACGAATGAGCAGCGCCGAGCCGATGAGTAGCACCAGGGCCAGCGAGACTTCGCTGACGACCAGCAGCGAGCGGGCCTTTCCCTGACGGAACCCGGTGCCGGAGCGGTTGCTGCTCTCCTTGAGAGTGGAGTTCAAGTCGGAGCGCGAGGCGCTGAATGCGGGGAACATTCCAAAAAGGATGCCAGTAAGCAGTGACACGGCGAGCGTAAAGCCGAGCACCCGCCAATCCAGGCTGATCGCAGAGCCGTCCTCGCCGATTCGGGGCAGGCCGGCGGGACTGACCGCCAGCAGTGCTCGTACGCCTGCAAAGCCGAAAGCCATGCCGAGAATGCCGCCGGCAAGGGAGAGCAATACACTTTCGGTAAGCAACTGGCGCACGATGCGCGCGCGGCCGGCACCCAGTGCGGAGCGGATAGCGAATTCGCGTTTGCGGCCCGTGGCGCGCACCAGCAGCAGGTTGGCCACATTGGCGCAGGAGATCAGCAGCACCAGACCCACCGCGCCCAGCATCATCAGCAGCGAATTGCGCGCGTCGCCGATGATGCTATCGCGCAACGGTCCAACCATAAAATGCGGATGGGGATCCGTGCTGGGGAACTCCCGGTGGTACTCGGGGCCCTCTGCCAGCAATTGGGCGTTGGCCTGCGCCACGGTGACGCCCGGCTGGAGCAGTCCGGTCACCTGAAAGAAGTGGTTCATATCATCGCTGACGGGATCAAACTGAAACGGCAGCCAGAGGTCGGACTGCGGCTCGGCGACAAAATCCTTGCCGATCACGCCGACGATGGTGTACGGCTCATTGCCAAGTGAAAGAGATTTCCCCACGATGGCCGGGTTGCCGCCGAACTTGCGCTGCCACAGGCCGTAGCTTAGGACCACCGCCTTGCCGCCATGGGGCGAGTTCTCCTGCGGCGTGAACGTCCGTCCCAGCACCACAGGCGCGCCGTACACGCGGAAGTAACCCTCGGTCACGTGAATCCCGTGGAGTTGCTCCGGACGGCCGCCGGTGAGGTTAAAGCCCGGGCCGGCGTTGTCGAACGCTGCGACCTCTTTGAATACCTTGGTCTGCCTCTCAAAGAAGTGAAACTCCGGGATGCAGTGAAGGCTATTGGCAATGATGGACGAGGGTGCCAGAAAATCGACCATGCGATCGGCGTCGGGGTAGGTGAGCGGCTTGAGCAGAACCGTATTCACGACAGAGAAGATGGCGGTGTTGGCTCCAATGCCGAGGGCCAGCGCGGCGATGGCGGCCATCGTGAATCCCGGACTGCGCCGTAGTTGGCGCAATCCCAAAAGGACATCCCGCCACACGAGTTCTAGCTGCGCGACGCTCATCGACCCGTCCTATCGAATGACCATATGAATGTGCCCTGCTTCCCCGCAGCATGTCAACAGAAGATCGGGCGCGCCCACGAACTCTTCTCCTATTCGTCTCGCAAGGCAACCATAGGGTCAACTTTGGCTGCGCGCCGCGCGGGCAGCAAGCAGGCGAGGAAAGCTGAGAGCGCAAGGACGACCACGCCTAACACGTAAGTGCCTGGATCGTTGGCGGAGATCTCATAGAGCTGGCTCTGCAGATAGTGCCCCACCGCCCAGGCTGCGGCCAAGCCCAAGGCGAGACCGGGGATCACCATCGCGAATCCGCGGAAGAATACATTCCCGAAGACCGACTTCGGAGAGGCGCCGAGCGCCATGCGAATACCGATTTCGCGGGACCGGCGCCCGACGTTAAAGGCCAGTACTCCATAAAGGCCTACCGAAGCCAGAACGAGAGCCACCGCGGCGAATGAGCCGATCAGCCTTGATTGAAAAGACTTGGTGGAAATAGATTCCGCGATCCGGAATGTGAGCGGATGCACGTCATACACCGCTTCTGTGGTGGTCATCTGGCGCAGTTGCGTCTTGGCGGCTTCGATGAGAGAAGCCGGGTTTCCGCGGGTGCGCATGAGCAACGAATATTCCGGGAAGAAGGCAAATTGACGAAGAGAAATGTAGTACTCGTCGTGGTCGGTCTGGTCGAGGCTGTACTGGGAACTGTCGCCGACTACGCCAATCACGGTGCAATGGGCGATTTCGAGGTCGGGCGGCCCCATGATGATGGCCTTGCCAATGGCGTCCTGCCCGGGCCAATAGCGCTGGGCAAAGCTGCGAGTGACGATGATATCCACGGGCAGCTTGCGCAAGGCGGGGATGATTTCATCCATTTTGGGAGCATCGGAAACGAAGGCCGGCAAGGGCTCCTGCCCGCTGAAGAAGCGCCCCTGAAGCAGCGGTATTGCCATGGCGCGGAAATAATCCCGGGTGACAATCCGGAACGAAGCCGCGGGAAATTCGGTGGGCGGGGGCACGGGGCGGTCGGCCACTCGAAATTGGTTATGCGATTCGTTGGCGCCGAAAGCCAGGTTGCTGGTGGCGGCCGCTGATTCGACGCCTGGAAGTTGGGCCAGGCGCTCCACGGCGTCCTGATAGAAGGCGGCGGTGCGCAACTGCGATCCGCCCAGGCGCGCACCTGGAGAAGCGAGATTCAGCGACAGCACATGTTCCGGCTCGTATCCGAGCGGCCTGCTTGAAAGTGTCCAGAGACTGCGCAGGATCAGCCCGGCACTCACCAGCAGCAGAGTGGCCGACGCAACCTGGGCGACGACAAGCAGATCGGGAGTGCGAACGACACCGTGGAACGATTTAGCGGCTGCCGTGCGATCTTTGAGCACCGCGTTTGGGTTGGTGCGCGAGAGCTGCCAGGCGGGAAAAAGTCCAAAGCCGATTCCGGTGACTAGCGTGATGAGCAACGCAAAACTTTCGACACGAACATCCAGCAGGGAGACATTCCCGCCACTGAGTTGCAGTAGTTCAAAGGGCACCAGGGAATGGAGCGTCACGCTGATTAAAACTGCCAGGGCCAGGCCCAGCGCGCCTCCAATGGCGGCGAAAAGCACGCTCTCTACCAGGAGCTGCCGGACCAGCCGGTTGCGGACGGCACCGAGAGCCGCACGGATGGCCATTTCGCGATCGCGCGCGCACGAACGAGCCAGAGAAAGGGTGGCGATGTTGACGCAGACGATGAGAAGAACGAGGCCCACCGCGCCCATCAGCAGCAGCTGACGCGGCCTGGCGTCATTCATGAGGTATCGATGAAGACTCAGGAGCCTGACGCCAACGAAGCTGTTGCTCTTGGGATAGAGTTCGCCCAGATGCGCCGCAATGGACTCCATCTCGCTGGCCGCGGATGCCAGAGAAACGCCCGGCTTGAGGCGGCCGAGGACCATGGCGTTGCTGTGGTTGTTGCGCGTCTGCATGTAGAACTGCTCGACAAACGGTCCCAGAGGCAGGAGCAGTTCGGAGTCGCTGAAGAAATTGAACGCGGGCGAAAGAACTCCCACGATCGTGGCAGACTTGCCGTCCACCTGGACCGTGCGGCCGATGACTTCCCTATCCGCGTTGAATCGCCGGGACCAGGTAGCGTGGGTCAGAATCAGGACCAGCGGGGCGCCCGGTCGATCATCGTCGGCGCTCAGGTCCCGTCCAAGCATCGGCTGGAAGCCCAGCACCTTGAGGAAGTCATGATCGACCATCACCGTCGACATGCGGTCCGTGCTTACCTGGGTCGTCAGGTTCACGGCCGCGCTGGTGCGATAGATCGTCAGCGCGGAAAAGGATGTCTGCTGGCGCTTCCAGTCAACGAAGTTGGGGTACGAGACCGGCATGACTCCATCGGCATTGATCGGGCGTTCGTTGATGTGCACCAGCCGGCTGGAGTCCGGATAAGGCAGCGGACGAAACAGAGTCGCATTCAGCACTCCGAAGAATGCCGTGTTCGCGCCGATGCCCAACGCCAGGGTGATGACTACGACAAACGTGAATGCGGGACTCTTGCGCAATTGCCGCGCGGCGAACAATACATCTTGCTTCAAGTACTTCGTCATCGTCCGGGCCCCCTGCCTGCGATGGCATGCGGACCTCTACGCATCCCGTTCAATTGGAAAGAAGCAATTAACTTGCCATGTTCATTGATGGCATAAGTGGAATTATTTCAGTGCCCTGCGCGGCGATGCGTGATGTGCATCACTTGATGCTTTGTCCGCTCGTACTTGTTGTTTCCGAAAATGAACACCGCCATGCGGTGGACGGCGGTGGTTCGCCAAAATTTTTATCGAGCCGGGAATAAAAGCAAGGCCAGGCAGTTTGCATCGGTACACCGCCATAAACGCCGGTGAAACGAGCGCAAGGAGTAATCATGAAAGACAACACTGCACGGTGGGGTGATGCGGAAAACAAAGCTGCCGAATCAGGACTGGAATCTGTTGGCGCCGACGGAGTGGATCGCCGTGGCTTTCTGAAGTGCATGGCCTGGGCCGGTACGGGATTGGTGTGGAGCTTCGTCGGAGGCGTTCCGGTTTCGCATGCGTTCCGTGGACCCAGGCATGGAAGCCGGCAGGCGGATTTCAGTTTTGTGCAGATCAGCGACAGTCATATTGGCTTCAACAAGCCCGCCAATACCGACGTCACTGCAACACTGCAGGCCGCGCTGGACAGAATCAGTGCCGAACCAGTCGCGCCGGATTTCCTGATTCACACCGGCGACCTGACTCACGGTTCGAAACCTGCCGAATTCGACACGCTCGACCAGGTTTTGACGGCGTCCAATAGACAGACCTTCTACGTGCCGGGTGAACACGACACTTCGGTCGATGACGGGAAACTGTACCTGGAACGTTATGGCAAGGGAACCAGGGGAAACGGCTGGTACAGCTTCGATCACAAAGGGGTCCACTTCATCGGGCTCGTCAACGTGGTGCAGCTTGAGGGCATGGGCAAACTAGGCCAGCCGCAGTTGGACTGGCTGAAGCAGGATCTCGCCAGGCTCACGAGCAGTACGCCGATCGTGGTCTTCGCGCATATTCCGCTGTGGGCGATTTATCCGACCTGGGGATGGGGCACCTCGGACAGCGAGCAAGCTTTGTCAATGCTGCGCCGCTTCGGATCGGTCTCCGTGCTCAACGGCCACATCCACCAGATCATGCAGAAGGTGGAAGGAAACCTCACCTTCCATACGGCGATGTCGACCGCGTTCCCGCAGCCCGCCCCCGGCTCGGCGCCGTCGCCGGGGCCGATGAAGGTTCCCGCCGACAAGCTGCGCAATGTCCTGGGGATCACGCATGCCAATTTCATTGCGCAGAAGCACGATCTCGCGGTGATCGACTCATCCCTTTCGGGCGCGCCGATCGAAACGCACGAGGCTCGGTTGTTGCTATGAATCGGGCCAAGATCGAATTGGCGTGCGGATGCTTGTTTGCGGCGAGTATCGCTCTGGCGACGGTTCATCCGTGGGGAAACCCGGGCTCCGGAGTCGAACCAGGCGCACCGCTTCTTCAGGGGAGCAACGTTCCGGAAGACGTGCGGCGCGTACTCGAAATGAAGTGCGGGGATTGCCACTCCGCCAAGACCCATTACCCGGCTTATACAAGGCTGGCGCCGGTGTCCTGGATGATTGAACGCGATGTCCATGAGGGCCGCGGCGCGTTCGACATGTCGCGCTGGCAAGACTACACCGGGGATAGACAAATCAGTCTGCTGACCCGGATCGGGTCGGAATCGCGCAGCGGCGAGATGCCACTGAAACAGTACCTGCTTTTTCATCCCGGCAACCGGCTCACCACCCGGGAGCAGGAACTCATTTACAACTGGGCCAAGGCGGAGCGAAAACGCATCCGGCAGCAGCCAAGCGGGGGTCCAGACAAACCTGGGCTCCAGTCAAGGATAGAGAAACCATGAACCACAAAATCGGATTGCGCTCTGGTCTTCAACGAACGAGGCAGACCTTCACCATTGCCACCACATGTTTTTCGGCTGTCGTCATTCTGTTAGCCATATCCGCACCCCAGGGCGGGTTTTCGCAGAGCGGGGCAGTATCGGGCGACCCGCAACGGGGCAAGGAACTCTTTGAAAGGCGCTGCGGCGCTTGCCACTCCCTCGATAAGGACAAGGAAGGCCCGCGTCTTGGCGACGTCTTTGGTCGAAAGGCGGGCACGATCTCAACGTTCAAGTACTCCGATTCGCTCAGATCCGCTCATGTGGTCTGGAACGAGGCCTCTCTCGATAAGTGGCTCGTCAATACCGACTCCGTGGTCCCGGAAAACGATATGGATTTTCACCTACCCAAGGCCGATGAACGCGCAGACATCATCCAGTTCCTCAGGGTATCCTCAGGCAGATAGGATCCAGTCCGAAGTTAATTTTCGGGAAGGCTCAGATGGACCCCGAGTTCTTCGAAATGCTGGCGATGCCGCTTTTCGACCAACTGTACAACCTGGCTCACTGGCTCACCGGCGATCGTTCGGATGCCGAAGACCTGGTGCAGGAAACCTATGCGAAGGCGCTCAAGGGATTCAAGTCGTTCGAGGAAGGCACGAACTTGCGGGCGTGGATGTTCCGAATTCTGAGAAACACTTTCCTCACATCACGAACCGGATTAAAGGTCCAAAATACGGTGCTGATCGAAGACGAGATCGATGGAGTCGATCTTGCGGCTCACAACACCACACCCGAGTTACTCCTGCTGCAGTTGGAGAACTCGCAGTCGGTGATGCATGCCCTGGCGGAGTTGCCTGTTCCTTACCGCGAAATGATTCTGCTCAGTGACATGGAGGAGCTCTCGTACAAGGAGATTGCAGAAGTACTGGCAGTACCGATCGGGACAGTTATGTCGCGCCTGTCGCGCGGGCGCAAGATGCTTCGCGAGGCATTGCGAGCAGGTTCGCCGGGGAGGTCCACCCATGCAATGTAGTTCCGCCGCCACGATGCTCGGAGCCTATCTGGATGGTGAGCTTCGTCGCGATCAATTGGTCGTTGTCCAGGAACATCTGAGAAGCTGTACGCGCTGCTCGTCAGAAATTGCAGAGATGGCAAGGCTGCGGCGAAGCCTTCGTGGCGCGCGCGGACAGTTCGCGCCCAGTGCGGAGTTTCGGCGGAAAGTGCAGCAGCAGATTGCGAGGCCCAGGCTCCGCAACTGGATGATTTGGTCCGCGCCGATCGGAGTCGCGCTCGCGACGATTCTGCTGGCCGCCGTCGTTTGGATCGGGCGTGCGCATCGTACCGCTGCATTTGCGGAGCTGGCGGACCTGCATGTCAATGCGTTGTCCAGCACCAACCTGGTCGATGTGGTTTCAACCGACAGGCATACGGTGAAGCCGTGGTTCCAGGGCAAGATTCCCTTCTCTTTCAATCTGCCGGAGTTCAACGGCACGGATTACGCACTGGTCGGCGGGCGCATGGTTTATTTCCATCAACAGCCGGGCGCGCAGCTAATCGTGTCGATCCGTCAGCACAAAATCTCCGTGCTGATCTTTCAGCGAACGGTGGACCTGGGCCCATCGTTTTCCCCGGACGGAATCCTGGACCGTGGCACTTCTTTCGGCATTGAAACGTGGCAATCGAAGCAACTCAGGTTTGTCCTGGTGAGCGACGCCGACCCGGCCGCCCTGGACAATCTCGCCCGGTTATTGAAGCAGCCAAACGAGTAAGGGGCCCCCCTTCCCTCGCTGTGGCTGTCCGGCGAAAATCATCGCTGTGTGGATGATCACAGAGGCTTCAGGACCGGCCGTGGTATTTCTTTGCCGATTATGCATTCAAGTGGAGCGACTCGCCGGACGCGCCTGCCTGGCAACTGTTTCATGGTTGCCAAGGAGTGTTGTCGTCCGCTGGCATCGACCCCGACGCGGCAACCAATCAGGATCGACTTCTATGGCAGGAACTGGCGAGGACTTCCGGAATGCATTGAGGCAGCTGGGCAAGAATCCACGGTTCACGACCGTGGCCGTGCTGATGCTGGAGTTGGGAATCTGTGCCAACAGCATGCTGACCCAGGGGCTGCGGATGACGGCGGTCGGCCTGGGGCTCGGGTTGCTGGTCTCAACACTCTTGACACGCTTTCTGCGCGGATTGCTCTATGGAGTGTCGGCGACCGATCCGTCGACGGTCGTCTGCGTCACCATATTGCTACTGGCGATTGCGGCGGTTACCTGCCTGCTACCGGCGTTGAAGGCAGCCCATGTCGATCCCGTGGCCGCAATCCGCGAGCAGTGACGAGGGACTGATTCTGGCGCGATCGTCAAAGGAGTCCGGTCGCCAACGGATTCGCAATCACACTTCGAAATCGCATCAAATAGGAATAACCGATTCCGCCAGGCTTACGCGATTCCGTCCGCTGATCTTTGCTGAATGATAGAAGATGAGCGCAGCAGTACAGACGAAGAACACTGCCCCGAGGGCGCCCAGTAAAAGCAGCGGAACCGTCCAGTTTCTCGAGTCCGGCCGGGATTGCTATTTGGGCGGCGACTGGCGAGAAGTTGCGATCCGGATCTATCCCGCGCCCAGGCCACGAAACGCGCTGCCGGGCGCCCTGGTTGAAGGGCGCCAGCATGCCGCATCCGGATCGTTTGCCTGCGTCCCGGCAATCCGTTGCCTGGCCCAGGAGTGGAGAGACTTAGGGGCATTCCCGGAGGCCGGAATTACTTGGAAATTCGTCAGAAGTGTTTCGGTGAAATCCTGTCGAGAAAATTCACCATGTCTTTCCCGGCGTCGGGTACGGGAACGGCGCCGTCGCGGACAATTTGAGTAGCATCGATGGGTTTTCCGTAAAGCTCCTTGTTCATGTCGTCGTCCGTAGCCATCGAAGCGCTAGCCAACGAAGCTCCAGCGAAGAGCCCCTTCGCCTGGGAGTAAGTCAGGATGTCCACGTTTGGATCATTGAAGGCACTGGCCTGCGCACCTGCTGGGCCCGCAGCGGCAGACGCGTCCGCGCCCAGTTTCAGCTTGCCCGACAGGACCTTATTTGCACCTCTCTGGGTCATCACAAGCAGGACGTAGTCGGTGGAGGTGGTCCCAAATTGCGCTCCCAGGCTGCCTGTGTCCAGCGTGTACATCGCCGGAGCGCTCCACTTGCCTTTCATCTCCGCACCGGTGCGGCACGTAATCACGCCTCGTCCGTAGGTCACACCAATGCCAACGCCAACCTTCCTGACTGCGGGATACACAATTACGCATACTGCCTTCCCCAAAAGGCTCTTTGTGAGTCCCTGTTCATTCACGATTGTTTTGAGTACGGCCGTGGATTCTGCCAAACGCTTCGATGACTTTTCCTGGGCCATCAAGGGCAGCGTGGTGGCAAGAACCATTGCCAGCACACCCATTTTCCTGGTCATAAACCGATGTCTCCTCTTCATGATGTTAAGATGCGTGATTCAGTCGGCGGTGCCGCTCGCCCAACATTGATCGGGCGTTAAGCGGGCCTTTTCGTGGCACTAACCCTCGAAGGATATCCGGGATATCGGCGGCCGTGACACTGTAAGAACTACTAGTCGGATTCGGCCTGAGGTCGTGAAAAGAGGGGCTTCGTGGACTGGACGGGGAGCACCGCCAAACAGAAATCGCGGTCGTGAACTCCAGGATCGGTCTGCGATCGCTGATCGGGAGGTTACAGCGCATTTGTGCAATCCACCTTTTCCCGCGATCCGGCTCCTTCTGCGGATTCCGACAAGCGATCTTCGCAGAAGCCTTTTTGCAGGCGCAACTGCGAGTCATGCCAGTTACTTCGCATTTTCCCGTGTGGTTGCAGACCCGGGTAGGATCGTTGGATAATGGCTCCTGCCTTGCCCGCGCGATAGCGCAGCCTTGGATTGGGCGAGGACGATGGAGCGATCGATGACGAACGAGCAGCGCAGGCTGGATGAAGCCCGGACGTTGGAAGCCCCCTGGAAGAAATGGGGTCCCTATCTCAGTGAACGGCAATGGGGGACCGTGCGGGAAGACTACAGCGAGGACGGGAACGCCTGGAATTACTTCACGCACGATCAGGCGAGGTCGCGGGCCTATCGCTGGGGTGAGGACGGCCTCGCGGGCATTTCCGATGATCACCAGATACTCTGTTTTGCGCTGGCTCTCTGGAATGGAAAGGACCCGATTCTCAAGGAGCGGCTCTTTGGGCTGACGAACAGCGAAGGCAATCACGGCGAGGACGTGAAAGAGTACTACTTCTATCTCGACAGCACGCCGACCCACTCCTACATGAAGTACCTCTATAAGTACCCGCAGGCGGCCTATCCCTATGAGGACCTTATCCGGACAAACCGCGAGCGTGGCCGCCAGGCGCTGGAGTATGAGTTGCTCGATACCGGCGTCTTCAGCGAAGACCGTTACTTCGACGTTTTTGTGGAATATGCCAAGGCCGGCCCTGACGACCTCGGCATTCGAATCAGCGTGGCCAACCGCGGACCTGAAACGGCCACGCTGCACCTGTTGCCGACGCTCTGGTTCCGCAATACCTGGTCGTGGGAGGATGGCGCTGCCAAGCCGGTGATGGAAGGTCGTCAGTTGGAAAGCCTGAGTGTAATCTCGGCCCACCATACCGACCCGCTCGTGAAGGAATCATTCGCCGGCTATAACCTCTTTTGCGAGGGAAAGCCACCGCTTCTGTTCACCGAGAATGAGTCTAATAACGAAAGACTCTTCGGCAGCAAGAACGCTTCTGCCTACGTCAAGGACGGCATCAACGATTTCATCGTAGGCGGCAACGCCCAGGCAGTGAACGCCTCCAGTGGGACCAAGTCGTGTCCACATTACGTCCTGAATGTCGGTCCGGGCGAGACTCGGGTTGTCCGTCTCCGGCTGGCGCAAGACACTCCCGGCGCGACCGAAAGCCCTTTCAAGGATTTTGACGAGTTCTTCGCCCAGCGCCTTCAAGAAGCGGACGAATTCTACGCAAGCGTCACGCCGCCCGCAGTCATGGCCGATCCGGATCGCGCCATGGTGATGCGACAGGCGTTGGCCGGCTTGCTCTGGAGCAAGCAGTATTTCTACTACGACCTCAACAAATGGCTGAAAGAACACAATGTCGGCCCATGGTCATCGCCCGAGACGCGCAGGCGGGTGCGTAACAGCGAGTGGTTCCACATGGACAATGACGACATCATATCGATGCCGGACAAGTGGGAGTATCCGTGGTATGCGTCGTGGGACCTGGCGTTTCACATGCTGGCGTTCCAGCAGGTGGATTCGGATTTTGCGAAGTCGCAACTCGACCTGATACTGCGCAACGATTATCTTCACCCCAACGGGCAGATGCCGGCCTATGAGTGGAACTTCGGCGACGTCAATCCGCCAGTGCATGCGTATGCCACCATGCAGATTTACCTGACTGACAAGGAGCGAAACAACGGTAAGGGAGATCTCGAGTTTCTCGTCTACGCATTCTCCAAACTGCTGGTCAACTTCACCTGGTGGCTCAACCGCAAGGATCGTTCGGGAAACAACGTATTCGAGGGCGGCTTCCTGGGCCTGGACAACATAGGCGTGTTCGACCGCAGTTCGCCGCTGCCTACCGGTGGGTATCTGGAACAGGCAGACGGGACCGCCTGGATGGTGTTTTTCAGCCAGCAGATGCTGCGAATTGCGGTGGAACTCGCGCAGCATTACCCGTCCTTCGAGGAATTCGTCGTCAAGTTTTTCGAGCACACCATGTGGATCGCGGGGGCGATGGACCGGATGGGCGACCATCAAGACAAGATGTGGGATGAAGAGGACGGCTTCTTCTACGACGTGCTTCGTCTCCCCAACGGCCAGGCTTTTCGGTTGAAGGTGCGTTCCATGGTCGGCCTTTTGCCGCTGGCGGCGGTGGCAATCTTCGAGGAAAACGTGCTCGAAAAATTGCCGACAGCCGCGAAAAGCGATTCGTGAGTTTATGCAACGCCACCCCGAACTCGCGGCGAATCTCCACATGCCGGGAACGCCTGGTATGGCGGGCAGACGCATGCTCGCCACCGTGAACGAGGAGAAACTACGCCGCATCCTGGCGAAAATGCTCGACGAGAACGAGTTCCTGGGTCCGCACGGCATCCGAGCGCTCTCACGCTACCACCTTGACCATCCTTTTGTTTTCGGCCTCAGCGGTCAGGAGTATCGCGTTTCCTATCTGCCGGGAGATTCTGACAGTGGAATGTTCGGCGGGAACTCCAACTGGAGGGGGCCGGTCTGGATGCCGGTTAACTTCCTGCTTTATCTCTCACTTATGCGGCTTGGCGCTTATTACGGCGACTCATTCAAGGTGGAATGCCCGACAGGTTCGGGCAAGCAACTGACTTTGTTCGAGGTCGGGCAGATGCTGGCCGAGCGCATCATTAGTACATTTGTCCGGAGCAGTTCGGGGCGCCGGCCGGTGTTTGGCGGAACGGAGAAATTCCAGACCGACCCGTATTGGCGAGACAACATCCTTTTTTACGAGTATTTCCATGGCGACGACGGCGCTGGCATCGGCGCCAGCCACCAGACCGGATGGACGGGCTGCATTGCGCGGATCATTCAGGCAAACGGATCCTTCACCGCTGAAATGCTTGGCGAGCGGAGTCTCGAGCGGCTTGTGATAAGAATGGGCAGAGGTGAGGGCCCTTCAGGAGGGCGATGACGCCGCACGCGAACAGCGAGATATTTCATTCGGAAACGCGGTCACTACACTCGACCGGCGGTTGAGCTGAGTCACCGCTTCCGCAAATCCAAGCTATGTCGCGGAGGTTTCGCCGGAACCTGAGCCGGAGCCCGTCGTTCACCCTTATAACGCCAAGTCCATGGGCCGGATATCCCGTCTTGAATGCGAAATGGCCGACCTGGGAGCCGGTTGGAAAGGCAACCTGGCGGGGGACAGTTCCGAAGGAGGGGCTTTCAATAACTCCATCCGGGCACCTCATACGAAGCCTTCAACGATGCGAAAGTCCCGCTCTGCTGCGGAACCGAGTACCTTCCGGGCTGCTTCGTAAGCAGGGCTATTGTAAGTCGCCAGGGCTTTTTCAAAGCTTTCAAATTCCGTTACGACGGTTCGCTGCTTCAATCCCGCTTCACGCGGTTCGATCGCGTCTGCCGTCCGAATCAGAATCTTGCCGCCACCGGCTGCTATGGCCGGACCCGCGAGTTCGCCATAATGTTTGAGCGCAGACGTGTCTGAGACCGAACGGTATGCGACAACCCAATAGCCTTTGCTCATGTGTTCTCCTTTTTGGGCTCGAAATCGCCAAAAGGGCGACTTGGCGGGAATTTGTCTCGCAAAGTTCTCGAGAGCAATATATTACAGTTCCGACCCCCCAGCCGAGTTACGTCTATGGCTTCATTGGTCATCGATGACGTGGCTCGATATGCCGGTGAACTCGAAGTGATCTTCGAAGTCACAGCCTGACTTGCTGAACGAATTTACTTCGCTACGAATATCAGGAAGTAGTCCTGCCCGTCGCTTTTCGTGAAGTCGAATTTGCCAACGCGCTTGAACCCCGCGTGTGCCAACTCGCTTTCCACTATCTCGGGCATGATCCCATGGTCGGCTCCGCTGCCATTGCGGTCGATGATGCCCACCTTAGCCCCGGGGCGCAGCGAGAGCTTCAACTTCTCCATAAGCGGGACCGGGTGTGCAAATTCGTGGTAGGTCTTCAAAATCAAAACGGCGTCAACGCTATTTGCCGGCAGCTTTGGATCATCGACCGATCCCAGCGTTGGCCACACATTCTCCAGTTTGTCTTTGGATGCGCGTTCCGTAATGTAGTCGATCGCCTTTGGGTTGATGTCTTCGGCGTACACCGCGCCGCTGGGTCCGACACGTGCTGCCGCGCGCACAGTAAACCATCCTGATCCCGCGCCAACGTCGGCGACTACTTTTCCAGGCGTTATTCCAAGCAGATCCATTACGCGGTCTACATGCAACTTCTTATCGCGGTCGGGGTATTCGAAGATCGACAGGTCCCCCGCATATGGCGTGCTCGTGGGCCTATCGGCCTGGCCCGGCACTGGTGCCGACGCTTGTCCGGCGGCCTGTCCGCCTGTTTGCGCCACAATCTCTTCGAGGCAATATGAATCAGCGAAACACAGAAGGAGTGCCAGTCCCACAGTCGCTTTGTTGGGAATCCTTTTCATCCACTCCCTCAACATCATTATCTGGCACTCTCGCCTCGTGGTGCATGATCTTCGCCGGAGAACGAGTTGATTCCGTCCGCCTCGACGCGACACGCACGAAACGGGACCGGCCAGGGTCAGACCTGCAATACATCTCCATCGCGGGCGACCATTTCATAGAGCACGGGGTTCACGAAAAATCCGAGAAAGAGCCGCGAAACCAGACCCGCCACGATGACGATTGCGAAAGGCTTCTGTGTGTCAGACCCGATACCGGTGGAGAGCGCCGCGGGCAAAAGCCCCAGACACGCAACAAGCGCGGTCATCATGATGGGTCGCAGGCGCAAGAGCGAAGCCTCGCGCGTTGCGGTGCGAATGTCTTTGTTTTCGAGACGCAGCTTGTTGATGTACGAGACGAGAATAACAGCAGTCTCGACAGAAACGCCCATCAACGCAAGTAATCCGAGCGCCGAGGAGACGCTGAACGGCGTGTTGGTCATCTTGAGGGCGATCAAGGCGCCGACAGGCTCAGTCAGTACGACTCCAAGAGCGATAGTCAACGGGAATTTGAAGTTTCCGTAAAGCGCAAACAAGATCATGAAGATGATAAGCAAAGCCGCCGGGCCAATGAATTCCATCTGGTGCTTTGCTTCAAGCAACTCACCATACTCCCCGCCCCATTCGAGACGATATCCGGGGGGCAAGGATTTTGCGATATCCGAAATGGAGCGCTGGCCAGCTTGCACCGCGCCCTGTAGATCGCGCCCCTCGATGCTGTACTGCACGCCGATATAGCGTGAATTGTTCTCGCGGTAGATGAACGACGCGCCACCGGCCTGGTGGATGTTCGAAACCTCGCTCAAAGGTATCTGCTGGCCTGAAGGTGTTCCGACGAGAAGGTTGCCGATCTGCTGCGCATTCTCACGGAACTCCGGCTTCATCCGCACTACGAGATCGAAGAGTTTCTCGCCCTGGATCACCTGGGTAGCCGCCTGGCCGCCAACGGCAGCCTGAACGATCGCTTCTACATCCGCCACGTTGATCCCGTAACGCGCGATCTTCTCGCGATCTACGTCGATCAAGAGGCTGGGCTGGCCGAGTTCGCGCACCACCGTCAACTCCTCGAATCCAGGTACCTGCGAGAGCCTGCGCTTGATTTCGAGCGCCTGGGTCTGGAGAACATTCAGGTCGGGGCCATAAATCTTTACAGCCAGAGCGCTCTTCAGGCCGGTCAGAGCTTCGTCGACAGCGTCTTCGGCGGGCTGCGTGTAGTTGAAGATGACTCCGGGAAATGCATTGAGCTGCTTTTGAATGTCTTCAGTCAACTCTTTCTTGTTATGGACCGAGCCTGTCTTCCATGACTCGTCACTATAAGGTTTCAAGCCAACGTAGAACTCATCGTTGAAGAATCCCGTGGGATCTGTGCCATCGTCGGGACGCCCAAGCTCCGAGCCGACTTCGGTGACCATGGGATACTTCAAGAGAATGTTGCGAACCTGGGGCGAGAAATCGCTCGCGGTTTCAAACGAGACTGTATAAGGCATCGTCGCTCGAACCCACAGGGCGCCTTCGTCCAGATGCGGCATGAACTCTCCGCCAATGAAAGGGACGAGCAGGAGCGTGGCGGCGAAGATCAAGCGTCGACCCGATCATGGTCGTCTTGGGGTGATTGAGGCACCACTCGAGTTGCACCGCATATCTATCGCGAATCCAGTTGAAGGGCTTGTTTTCGCGCTCATGGACTCCTTTCTTGAACCAGTAAGCACACAAGACAGGAACGAGTGTGAGGGTCAAAATCAGCGCACCGACGAGTGCGATCGCGACCGTATCGGCCATTGGCTTGAATAATTTTCCTGACGGCCCGCTGAGAGCATAGATGGGTAAGTAACCCGCAATAATGACCGCGACAGAGTAGAAAATTGGACGATCGACGTCCTTTGCCGCCGACCGGATGACTTCCTGAAGGTCATATTTCTGGCCTTCGCGCTCGCCCAGTTCGCGGAAAATATTCTCCACCATGACCAGGGTTCCATCAATGAGAATTCCGAAATCGATGGCGCCGATTGAAAGCAGATTCGCAGGGATTCCCCGCGCGTGCAAGAAGATAAACGAAAAGAGCAGAGACACTGGAATAGTGAGCGCCACGATCACCGCTGCGCGGATGCTGACCAGAAAGACCATCAAGACGAGAAAGACAAGAACCATTCCCAGGAGCATGTTGCGTCCGACGGTATCGATGGTGAGCTGAACTAGGTCGCTCCGGTCGTAGTAGGGGCGCACTTTTACGTCCGAGGGCAGGATTTCTTCATTCAGCTGCCGGGTCTTCGCCTCGACGCCTTTCAGAACATTTTGCGTTTGTTCGCCGCGTCTCATCATGATGACGCCTTCGACCGCATCATCCGTTTTGTTAAAACCAAATTCACCCAGGCGCGGGGCGTTTCCTATGACCACGTCGCCTATATCGCGGATGCGGACGGGAACGCCGTTCTGCGAGCCCACGACCACATTGCCAATGTCCGCGGTATCGCGAATGAGACCGAGGCCGCGAACGTAGTAGATTTGGCCGCCCTGCGCGTAGAATCCGCCTCCCGCATTGGAGTTATTCACGGAGAGCTGCTGAATCAAGGCCGGGACGGTGAGATGGTAAGCGTAGAGTTTTGCCGGGTCGAGGACTACCTGATACTGCATCACCGTGCCGCCGAAGCCGGAATCGTCGGCGACGCCAGGCACCTGTTTATATTCGCGTTCGATTACCCAGTCTTCAAAGGTTTTCAGCTCCTGCGGGGTGCGGTCGGGGCTCTCCAGTACGTATCGATAGACGAGCCCGGAGGGACTGGCAAGTGGAGCGAGTGTCGGAGTTACACCCTGAGGGTAGGTCACCTCGCTCAGCCTCTGAAAGACGACCTGGCGCGCGAAATAGTCGTCGGTGCCTTCTTCAAATGTCAGGATGACGTCGGAAAGCCCGTACAGCGAAATGGAACGCATCACCGACATCTTGGGCACACCGTTCATCTCCACTTCAGTGGGTACGGTGACCAGACGTTCGATCTCTTCGGACGCATGACCCGGCCACTGCGCGATGACCTCTACCATCGGTGGCGAGAGATCGGGATACGCATCCACGGGCATGTGGTGAAAAGAAATGACGCCGCCGACACAGATGAATGCAACCAGAAGCAGGATCAATACCCGTTGCCGCAGCGCAAACTGAACGATACGATGAATCATTCGAAGCCGCCCCCTCAGTGTTGCAGCGAATTGGCAAACTGGAGAAACAAGCTGCCATCGCCGACTACCCTGTCTCCAACGGAAATGCCCTTCAGGATTTGCATCTGGCCATTCTGGTCCGCGCCGAGTTCCACGTCGCGCCTGCCAAACTGGTTTGTGCCATTTTCGACATAGACGAACGGCTGATTATCGTCATCGCGCAGAATCGATGCAGTCAGGGACAGCGATGACATTTGAGAATGAGCCAGCCGCCACGATGACGGTGCAATACATGTCTCTCTTCAGTTTTTCGCCCGGGTTATCCACTACGATGCGGGCTTGCAGGGTTCGGGTGTTTGGGTCGAGTGCCGGCGAGATATAAGAAATCCTTCCATGGAAGTTGTCTGGATAGGCATCTGTTTGCACAACGACATCTTCTCCACTCCGAACAAAAGCAAGGTTGGTCTGGTAAACATTGGCGAGCACCCACACCGTGCTCAAATCGGAGATGGTAAAGGCCTGGGTTTGCCCCGCCTGCACCACCTGGCCGGGCGCGACCAGGCGCTCCACCACCTCGCCGCCGATGGGCGCGAGCACCGGAATTTGCGCGGACGAAGGAGCCTTCGCCAGATCGGCCGGATTCTTGATCCCGAGAATTTTCATCCCCTGTTCCGCTGCATTCAGATCCGCCTGCTGCCTGGTTTCGGTCGGACTCGGCCTGTTCCAGATCGCGCTCGGCGATGGCGTGGTGCTGGTAGAGCTCCTGCGCGCGGGAATAATTCTTTTGCGTCAGGCGGAAAGAGTCTGCAGCTTTCAAATAGGCGTCCAGCAACTGGGAATAGTCGGGACTGCTCACGTCGAGCATGGGTTGGCCTGCATTCACATGCTCCCCGGGCACGACCAGAATCCGGCTCACGGGGCCGCCTACCTGAGTGATCACTGGCGTGGTATTGAAGGCGTTGTATGTCACATTTCCCGTGAACCGAAGCGTGCGCTTCAAAGTGGTTGGCTCGACCGCAACTACCTGCACGTGCGACATCTGGTCCTGGGGAATGGTGAAGAGCTGCGGAGTCGCGGACTTGGAAGCGCTCGCGGAGAACGACGTCATCTGACTTGCCTGGTCGCGATCGTTGGAGTGGCAGGCCGTCGCCATGACGATAAAGGCAAGCGCCAGCGCGGGTTGGTTCCTGCGGCAGGTAATGGATGCGATGTTCATGGTAAGCTCCTGGTTCCTACCGCTTCGCGAAGCTGTTCGAGCGCGAGCAAGTACGATGCGAGCGCCTGCCGGTAAGCGAGTTGGATCGTTCTATAACTGCGCTCTGCGTCGAGAAAGTCCAGCAGGCTTGCAGCGCCGTGCTTGTAGGCGTATTCGCTGATATCGCGAGATTCCTGAGCCTCATTGAGGTACCCCGAACGATAGAGGCCCACGATCTGATCATTGCTGCGCAGACCTTCAAAGGCGTCCCGCACATCCGTCATGACCTGCCCGATCGCGAACTTCGCCTGCTCCTGTGCTTGTGTGACGGCAAAACCGGCACGCGCAATCTCGCCCTGATTGCGGTCGAACATGGGCAACTGGATTTGTCCGAATAGCGAAATGTCGTTGGATCCCAGGTGAGTGTAGCTCACCTGTCCTGTAACGTCCTTTTTGCCAATGGATTTTTGCAGTTCATGTTGGCTGTCCGCGGCGGCTACGCCCAACTGCGCCGCCCGCAGATCCGGCCTGTTCTGCAGGGCTTTCGATTGAAAATCTTCGAGATTGCCTGGGACAGGCTGAAAATCGAACGCCCCGGCGACGTCATAGTCGGGCCCGATCGAGTCATAGCCAAGGAGTTGCCGCAAGTCTGACAGTCCCTGCGTCCTGGCGAGTTGTGCCGCGGAAAGATCGGTCTGGAACTGAAGCATCTGAAGCTTGATCTTCAGGAGATCGTTCTCGCCGATGTCACCGGCCTTGTAACGGGCTTCCGCAATATCCACCGTGGTCTGAAAGCTCTTGAGATCCTCGGTAGCCAGTTCCATCGTCGATTCGGCAAGCTCAACGTTGATAAACTGAGTAGCCACGCCGAAGGTGAGACTTCGCTCGTTGTCGGCGACCTGCGAACGGGTTACAGCCGTCTGGTCCCGGGCGGCTTGCAAACGGTGTTGCCGCTTCCTCCCGCGTTCAAACAGGTAGCTGACGCCGACGTCAAATTGAGCGATGTTGTCGATATAATCGGCGCTGAACAGGCTTGGTTCAAAGATCGGCAAGAACTGCGAGTCCCCTAAAAGCACCGGGTTGGGTCGCAGGTTGGCCGTCGTTTCTGCCGCCTGGTTCTGCTGAATCGTGGTGCGCGCGGCCAGCAGATTGTGATTGTGCCGGAGCGCCAGTTGAATGGCGTCGTCGAGCGAAATGGTCACAGCGCCGGGCTTTTGGGCGAGCTTGCTTGCTTGCGGAGGCGGCGGCGACTGGCTTTGATCGGGCGGCGCCTGGGCGCTCGCGGCTTCGAAAAGCGACCCGGTTACAAGCAACAATGGAACGCAGAAACCTAGCAAATGCATAGGCAATCAGCCCCTTCACGAGAGACATGCACTGATCTGGAATTACCGTTAAGGCGTGGAAGGTGTCCAGAAGCTATGCGGGAGGGGCGCGCGCGGGAATCTGCCGGGCGGCAGAGCGGGCGATAAAGCTGATGTATCGCGGCTCAGGCCCTGCGCCTTTGGGGACCAGAACACATGCGCCGATGCCTGCCACCGACGGCGCTATGACCAGATGGCATAACACGCGGGTGTCGGAATAGGTGTTGGCGTGGTGGTGCCACCCTGCTCCGAGCGTAGATCCGAGCAACAGCACGAGGAGCGCTATTGGGATCACGACACGCAAGGTTGCTTTGGGTCAGGCATTTTTGAGGCGCAATTCAGGGACTGCGCGTACGCTACCAATGAGTGTAGTCCAGAATCCCTCATTCTGGGACATTTAGCTGTCGTTCGCGGTTCTCGGCCGCTGGATCGAGCCCTTCTGCCTGAAGGAATCGAAGCCGTCTTGTAACTCACCTCGGTATTCGCACCGCCTTCATTTCCATTGAGGCGCCGAGCGATTCCATCAGCAGATCTGCGGCGAGAAGCGCAAATTCTGGGTCGTTGATGTGCGCGTCAAGCTCCACCAGCCGGATGGCTGGGCTAAGCGATATTTTCAAGGCGCGGCGATAGGCGTTGAGCGCCTCTGGCGAATAGAACGGCGCTCCGACGGCGTCGATGGCGGAAACACCGCGTAGAGGAATCACCACGATGACCGGGCCGTTTGCGCGGTTGAGCTTGACGGCGGTAATGCGTCCGATCTCCGCACATTCTTCGGGCGTCGTCCGCATCAGAGTTACGCTTGGGTTGTGGACGTACAGGTTGCGACCCCGAAACTGGGCAGGCACAGTTTCCTTAGGCCCGAAATTAACCATGTCGATGGCGCCCGGACAGACCAGCTGAGGAATGCCCTTGCGGCCCGCCCCTTCCAGCCGGTGCGGTCCCGCGCTCATCACGCCGCCCACCAGTTCGTCTGCGAGTTCCGTGGTCGTGATGTCGAGAACGGCTCGAAAAGCGCCGTCTTCGATCAACTTTTCCATTGCTTGTCCGCCGGTTCCCGTCGCGTGAAAGACCAGAACTTCGTAGCCCTTTTGCTCGAGGGTGTGCCGCGCGGCCGTAACGCAAGGTGTCGTGACGCCAAACATGGTCGCCGCGATCGCGGGCTTCTCGTCGAGGGCGACGCCCGCCTCGGATCGAACCATGCCGCAAATCGCTCCGGCAGCATTGCTGATGATTCGGCGGGAAACGTGATTCAAACCCGCGATGTCAAGCACCGAGGGCATCATGCAAATGTCGGTGGTCCCCACGTAGGGCCTGACATCGCCGGAAGCCAGCGTGGAAACCATCACTTTTGGGAAGCCATAAGGGAGCGCTCGCATGGCCGCGGTGGCAATCGCCGTGCCCGCGGAACCGCCCAGAGAAGCCACTCCATGAATGGCACCCTGGCCAAAAAGCCGCACAAGAACTGCCGTCGCTCCGGCGGCCATGGCGGCGACGCTTCGACCTCGGTCTCTTTCCATTCGGAGCGCGGCAAGGTTTTCATTTGCCGCCGCGGCCACCTCTTCCTGGGAGATGTCGGCCGCAAACGAAGGACTGCCAAACACGCCGACATCAATCATCAGCGTTCGCAGGCCCGCGCTCTCGATCCGCTCGCGCAGGAAGGAAAACTCTTCTCCCTTGGTGTCGAATGTGCCGATCAAAGCAATGGTCCGGGTAGTCATCGCAGCTCGCCGGGGGCAATGACCCGGCACTCCGGCATGGCGCGGAGAAGCGCCTCGGGGCCCGGCGGCGAATAGATGGCGATCAATTTCAAAGGCTCCCAGCCGGTGTTCACTGTGGAGTGGTAGATGTCGGCGGGAATGTGAATCATGTCTCCGGCGCTGACGGGTTCCCATTGTTCGCCGTCGATATCGATCATCTGCCTGCCCTGGCCTGAGACTACATAGAGGACCTCTTCGGTTCCCGGGTGATTGTGCCGGGCGTGGCCTCTCCCGGGTTGCAAGAGCACAACACCCATGGTGAAGCGCTCCGTGCCGGTGACACGCGGTTCGCTGAGCCACTTGATCGTTCCCCAATCAAAGACCTGCGTTTCAACAGCGGCGGGTGATACAAAACGGCGACCGGCGAACCTGGACATGCCTGCTCCTTTAGTCGTGGTCCATATGGATGTTCAGATTTTTGAAATTCCTTACCTGCTCGGTAATGGCGCGCTCGGTGGGCAGGCGCTCGATGCTCGATGCCCCAAAGAATCCGCAGACGCCCCGGGTCCGACTGAGAACGTACTGAACATCGCCGGGCTCGGCGATCGGGCCGCCGTGACACAGCACCAAAATCTCGGGGCGGACGGAGAGGGCAGCCGCCTGGATGGCCTGAATTCGCTCGACCGATTGATCAAGAGTGATGGCTGTCCGTGCGCCGATCGTCCCTTTGGTGGTCAATCCCATGTGCGCGATCAAGAGGTCTGCGCCCGCATTTGCCATGGCCTTCGCTTCGTCTTCATTGAAGACATACGGGCAGGTGAGCAGGTCAAGATCGTGCGCTCGCGCAATCATCTCAACTTCCAGATCGTATCCCATGCCGGTTTCTTCAAGACTCTCGCGGAAGCGGCCATCGATCAGGCCCACAGTTGGGAAGTTCTGCACTCCTGAGAAGCCGAGCTGTTTCAGGTCGCGAAGAAACTGATCCATGATCCGAAAAGGATCGGTTCCGCAGACGCCGGCCAACACCGGTGTGTTGCGAACGACCGGCAACACTTCGCGAGCCATCTCCATGACGATGGCGTTCGCGTCCCCGTAGGGCATGAGACCAGCCAAGGATCCTCGACCGGCCATACGGTAACGGCCCGAATTGTAGATGATGATGAGATCCGCCCCCGCGGCTTCCGCGCATTTAGCGGAAATTCCAGTGCCCGCGCCAGCGCCGATGATGGGGGTTCCTGCCCCGCTAGTCGCTTGCCATCGCTTCAGACACGCTGCTCGGTCCATTGTGCCGCTGCTCCCATTTGCCCGCATGGATCACGAGGCCACTATACGGCTGCCGGCGCCCAACTCAAACAGAAAATGTGGGGCTGGCCGCGATCTTTTCTTTGTCAATGGGGCAAAATCCTTCCTCCTTCAGAACGCGCTGGTACGCCGACAGCGTCAGGAAGTCTACGAACTTCGGCGCCCGGACCAACTCCAGTATCAGATCCGCGGCCGCGGCATAGGCAGCATATCGCGCCCCATCCACGGCGATCTTTTGCCGATTGAGTTCGCCGGCAATCATGCTTTCAACAAGGGCAAGGTCCACGACTCTGCCGTCAGAGAGTTTTGCATTGTGGTGCACCCATTGCCAGAGTTGCGCGCGGCTTATCTCGGCGGTCGCGGCGTCCTCCATCAGGTTGAAGAGCGGGACGCAGCCGATGCCGCGCAACCAGGCCTCGAGATATCCCAGGCCGATGGCCACATTCTGCTTCAGTCCGGTCTCGGTGATCTCCCCTTCCGGAACCCGGAGCAGATCTTCCGCGGTGGGATGGTAGTCGGGCAACTGCTTCGAAATCTGGTTGGGCTGGGGCATCAGGCGGTCGAATATCTCGAGCGCCACAGGCACAAGCCCAGGATGCGCAACCCAGGTACCGTCATGACCGTCGCCGGCCTCACGTTCCTTGTCGGCGCGCACCTGCGCGATCGCGTTTTCATTGGCTACCGGGTCGGACTTGATGGGAATGAACGCCGACATGCCCCCCATCGCATGCACATTGCGCTTATGGCAGGTCTTAATGGCCAGCTTTGAATAGCTGCGCATGAAATGCGTGGTCATCGTGACCCGGGCGCGATCGGGAAGTATCGCACGAGCGTCATTGGAGAATTTCTTGATGAAGCTGAAGATGTAATCCCAGCGGCCGCAGTTGAGCCCGGCGGAGTGGTCGCGCAGTTCATAGAGAATCTCGTCCATCTCGAAGCTGGCGAGTATGGTTTCGATGAGCACTGTGCCTTTGATGGATCCCTGGGCGATGCCGATTTCCTTTTCAGCGCGGATGAAGACATCGTTCCACAGCCGCGCTTCCAGGTGGCTCTCCATTTTGGGTAAATAGAAATACGGGCCGCTGCCGCGGGCCAGCAATTCGTTCGCATTTTGGTAGAAGTAGAGACCGAAGTCGAATATGGAACCGGACATCGGTTCGCCATCGACGAGCACGTGGCGCTCCTCGAGGTGCCAGCCGCGCGGACGCACAAACAGCACTGCGACTTTGTCGTTGAGCTTGTACTGCTTGCCCGTCGCGGGGTCGGTGTAGGTGATCGTTCTCCGGATGGCATCGCGCAAATTCATCTGGCCGTCGAGCAGGTTGTTCCACGTCGGGGTGCTGGAGTCTTCAAAATCGGCCATGAAGACCTTCGCGCCGGAATTGAGCGCGTTGATGATCATTTTGCGGTCAACGGGTCCGGTAATTTCCACCCGGCGGTCCAGGATATCCGCAGGCAGGGGCGCGACCGTCCATGCGGATTCGCGGATGGAGCGCGTCTCTTCAAGGAAGTTCGGACGCTCGCCCGCGTCAAGTCTTTTTTGCCGCTCCTGGCGTGCGTCGAGCAACTCTTTGCGGCGGGCGTTGAAGGTGCGCTGCAGGTCCACGATGAAAGCAACGGCTTCGGGGGTGAGGATTGTGGCGTAACTTTCGGGAACGGGCGCGAGAATCTCAACGCCTGATAGATGAATCGTGGTGGACATTGTGGTTCTCCCTTTTCAGAAAATCGTTCCGCTGGTCTTTCCGTGCAGTAAAGCTTCGCTGGACAAGCCGCGCATGGACGCATCTAGTAACTCAACCATATGAAAAGCTGGCATTGTCTTCAACCCTCGACGGCGAAGACCACTCGTGAGTTGGAGTAGACAGCCGGGATTGGCCGAAGCCACCGCCTGCGCACCCGTGGCCAGAAGGTTATCAACTTTGCGGCTGCCGAGCTGGCCGGCTGTTTCGGGCTGCAATAAGTTGAACACGCCTGCTGAACCGCAGCAGAGACTGGCTTCCGGGATTTCGGCGACTTCAAGTGAGGGGATTCCGGCCAAGAGGCGGCGCGGCTGTTCGCGCACCCCCTGCGCATGCTGCAGATGGCAGGCATCATGATAGGCGACGCGCAGTTTGAGGGGATGGCGCGGCGCCTGAGCTGGGAGTTCGCAGAGGAATTCGGAGATGTCTTTGCACCTGGCAGAGAAGGCCGCGGCGCGTTCAGCCCATGCCGGGTCGTCGCGCAGCAGGTGACCGTATTCCTTCATCGTGGACCCACAACCGGCGGAGTTAATCACGATCGTGTCGACTTTGGCGGTCTCGAATACGGCGATCATTTTTTTGGCGAGAGCGACCGCGTCGGCCTCCATTCCGGAGTGGAGCATGAGGGCGCCGCAGCATGATTGTTCGCGGGGAATGATCACTTCGCAGCCTTCCGCGGCCAGCACGCGCGTCGTGGCTGCGTTTACATGAGAGAAGAAGACTTGTTGCACGCATCCACTGAGCATTCCGACGCGGCGGCGCGGAGTTGTCCTGGGCTGAATGGCCGGATGCGGCCGCTCAAACAGACGGGCCGGCACATCGGGCAGCAAGGCCTCCAGCGGCCGCCAGCCGTTTCGGAAGCAGCCTGGTCATTCCTGTTGACCGGACCAGAGAACGCACGCCGCCATTTTTGATAAACACGCAAGGGCAGCGCGAGCAGCCGCAGCCGCGCTGGATATGGGAACGTTGCGAAGAGCAAGCGGCGAAAGAGCGATTCGCCGAAGCTCCGCGGCAGGTTGCGCTCGATCTGTGCGCGCACTGGCTCGATAAGCTTGTCGTATTGGACGCCGGATGGGCAAGCCGTCATACAGGCCATGCAACCAAGGCAATTATCCATGTGCTGGCGAAAACCCGCGTCGATGGGCGCCTGGCCTTCCGCGGCTTTCTTGATCATGTAGATGCGGCCACGCGGCGAATCCATCTCCTCGCCCCAGAGGACATAGGTGGGACAAGCGGGCAGGCAGAATCCGCAGTGCACACACTCGTCGATGTACTTCTTCTCAGGCGGACGATGCGCGTCGAAGCTGGAAGGATGTTGTTCCTGCTGAGGGGTAGTCTGCGGCATAGGGATCAGATGTTTCCTACAAAACGGCTGCGGTTGAGAATGCGGCCGGAATCGAAGCGGCGCTTGATCTCATTCATTAATGCCCCACTTCCCCGGTCCGGACCCCATACGTCAATCCAGCCACGCAGTACGTCCGGAACCTGCAGCACAACCACGCTGCCGCCGAATTCATGCACGCGCGCGCGCAGTCTCTCAACGAGCGCAGGCACCAATTCCGGTGCGGCTTCAAGAGCAACCGTCATCAAGCCGGTGGCCTGCGCAAGAACTTTCACATCCCGTCCATCCCCGAAACTCCACTGATGCAATTCTGCGCTGATCGAGCAGATTTCGGCGGGAAGCGTTGAGATCTTCAACACGACAGCCTGCTTGTTGTCGAACATTTCCTGTCGTGCGCTCCAAACGTTCTGTGCCCGGCCAACCATAGGGAAACCGCCGAGAATCATCTGAAGGCCTGCCCCATATTCGTCGAGGCATTCCGCCAGCCCGGCGATGCGAACGTCGAGCGAACATTCTTTTTTTGAGATGCGCAACTGAACCGATGACGGAACCATGAGCGAGTCCATCAAAGCGCGGAGAGGTTCTGCAAATAGCTTCGCGTTGCCTGCTCCGTTCGGTGCGACCGCAGTCCACGTCCGTGAGTGCTCCTCGGCCGGGTGCAGGCGGAAATTCACCTCGACAATCACGCCCAGCGTGCCGAAACTGCCGGTCATCAGTTTGTGAATGTCATAGCCCGCGACATTCTTCACTACTTTGCCGCCGCTTTTCGCCACCGTGCCATCCGCGAGCACAACCGTCATGCCGATGATGAGGTCGCGCAGGCCGCCATATTTCAGCCGCAATGCGCCGCTATCATTCGAGGCGACGATGCCGCCAATCGTGGCGCGGTCCGGCCACAGCGGATCGAGTGCAACCATCTGCCCGTGCTCCTTCAGTTGAGCCTGCATCGCCGCCCACGAGCATCCGGCCTCAACGGTACAGGTCATGTCCTGCCAGGCATGCTCGCGGAGTTGGCACATACGTTTCATGCTCAATTCGATATCCGGGACAACCGGGTTCCCCCAGCCAAGCTTCGTGCGGCCTCCGCTGGGCATCACAGTCAACCGGTTGGCGTTCGCGAATCGCATTACCGCGGCAATCTGTTGCCCGTCAGCGGGTGACGCGATAATTGTTTCCCCGCACACGATCGAGTGTTCCGCTCCGACGATTGCGGCGAGATGAGCTACGCCCTGCTCCAGCGTGAATGCGGTTGAAGTGCTCATCAGAAGATCTCCGCGATGCCCGCTGTCTCTAGCGGGTGGGGCGTGTAGGGTCCGGGCTTTTCAGCGCACAGGCGCGGACGTGGGAAGACCTTATCGGGGTTGGCAATGTTGTCCGGATCGAAGGCGCAGCGAACCAGTTGCATGGTGGCCAGGTCAGGCTCGGAGAACATGTAGCCGAGCGCCTCCTGCTTCTCCTTGCCCACGCCGTGCTCGCCGGTGATGGAGCCGCCGTTGTCGACGCAGAGCCGGAGGATACGATAGGAGAGTTCGAGCGCCTTTTCTTCCTGGCCTGTCACCGCCTGATCGTAAAGCACCAGTGGATGCAGGTTGCCGTCACCGGCGTGGAAGACGTTGGCTACACGCAGGCCGGCTGCGCAGGCCAGGCGGTCGATCTCGTCCAAAAGGTGCGGAAGCGCGGTACGCGGAATGACGCCGTCCTGCACAATGTAGTTGGGCGAGATGCGTCCTACCGCGGCGAAGGCCGCCTTGCGCCCCTTCCAGACCAGGGCGCGCTCCTGCTCCGATTGCGCCACGCGAATCTCCCATGCTCCATTGTTGCGGCACAGTCTCTGCACCGCGAGCATGAGTGCATCCACCTCGCTGCGCGGGCCGTCGAGTTCGACCAGCAGCAAGCCTTTGCAAACGGGGTAGTGGGCGTGCACAGCGGCTTCGGCGGCCTGGATGGCGAGCGCGTCCATGATCTCCATGGCCGAAGGCAGCATCCGCGCGGCGATGATATCGCTGACCGTTTGGCCTGCGG
Organism: uncultured Acidobacteriota bacterium; assembly: GCA_963798315.1. GTDB lineage: Bacteria > Acidobacteriota > Terriglobia > Terriglobales > Acidobacteriaceae > Telmatobacter. The sequence goes on from CAWCTA010000014.1 coordinate 892,539, forward strand.
CCTGGATGGAATCAAACGCGGCTAAAAGCGTTTGCACCACTTCAGGGCGTTTGACGATGCGGAGAGTGATCTTCGTCGCCACACCGAGCGTGCCCTCTGAGCCGACGAACACGCCCGGCAGGTCGTAGCCGGGCGTATCCAGGGTGGGGGAGCCCAGTTGGACGAGTTCGCCGGAGGGAAGCACGACGTCGATTGCAAGCACATGGGTGACGGTGAAGCCGTATTTCAGGCAATGCGCGCCGCCGGAATTTTCCGCCACGTTGCCGCCGATGGTGCAGACCGACTGCGAAGAGGGATCGGGGGCATAGAAATACCCCTGGGTGGAGACTCGTTGGGTCACATGCGCATTGATCACTCCGGGCTCGACGACGACTTGCCGGTTGGCGAGGTCGACATTGAGAATGCGATTCATGCGGGCCAAGCTGATCACGATGCCGCCCGCCGCGGGCAGCGCGCCTCCGCTCAGGCCTGTGCCGGCACCGCGACTGACAAAGGGAATTTTGTCCCGGGCACAGAGGCGGACAACGGCCTGCACTTGCTCGGCGGAGCGTGGCAGCACTACGGCTTCAGGCATCACGCGGAAATTCGTCAGGCCGTCGCATTCGTACGTCTGCAACTGGCTTGGCCCGGTGATCAGCCCGTCCGCACCAACGGCAGCGCGCAACCCGGCGATTTGGCTCGCGGTCAGCACTCTCGAAACAGCTTACTTGAAGAATGCGGGAGTTGGCTCGCTAATCCGACTCCTCCAGTCAGGTTGCCTGTGGCGCGGTGCGTAACTCTTCAGCTATGGTTGTAGGCGCCCGATGGGCCACAAATTGTCCCTCATTTGAGCGCATGGAATGCGATCCAAGTCAGGGGTTCCCCGGCGCAGTTGGGCGCTAAGCGAACGTCTGTCAGTCCCGCAAATAATCGAGGAAGGAACCACGCATGAACTCCGTCTGGGCCCAGGGCTATTCCATCTGGGGGCAGAGCCTCGCAATTTCGGCAATGATCGCGGCACTTCCGATCGCCGTCTTGCTCATTCTCCTGGGAGTAAGACGAAAACCCGCGTGGGTGGCGGCTTTGTGTGGCCTCGGCTCCGCTCTGCTGGTGGCGCTGGCGGGCTACCGCATGCCGGTTCCGCTCACTCTCAGCTCGGCGGCCTACGGGGCTGCCTTCGGACTGTTCCCCATCTCATGGATTGTGTTCTGGGCGATCGTGCTCTACAACGTGACGGTGGCGACAGGTAAGTTTACGATCATCAAAGATTCGGTCGGATCTTTGACTCCCGATCTGCGGATTCAGGCGATTATCATCGCCTTCGGCTTCGGCGGATTCCTCGAGGGCGCCGCCGGTTTTGGCACGCCCGTAGCGGTTGCGGGAGCCATGATGGTTGGCTTGGGATTCTCGCCCTACTATGCCTCCGCTCTCTGCTTACTGGCGAATACAGCGCCCGTCGCGTTTGGCGCGATTGGCGTACCTGTCATCACGCTGGCGCAAATTACCGGACTTCCGCTCGATAAGTTGAGCGGTGCAGTGGGAACTCTCTGCGCACCGATCGCGGTTATTCTTCCGGCGTACATGATCTTCGTCATGGGAGGCTTGACGGCAGCATTGGAGGTCTGGCCCGCACTCCTGACGGCCGGGCTCACGTTTGGAACGGTCGAGTACCTGGTGTCGAATTACGTCGGCGCTCAACTAAGCGACATCCTTAGCTCAACATCGTCCATAGCCGCAGTGGTTGTGCTTCTAAGGTTTTGGCGCCCGCGCTCGCGAAACGTAACAAGGGATCAGTCCGCCAGAGGAGCCGGAGAGCCGGGTCCATTCGAACTAGCGAGTGGAGTGCCGGCGCAATCCTCGACGCCGAGGCACACCGCCGGGCAGATTGCCACGGCATGGACGCCCTATATCTTTGTGGTCGTCCTTGTTCTTCTTTGGGGCTTTAAGCCATTTCAGAACATCCTGAACCTGGCAACCATCGTGGTTCATTGGCCTGCGCTTCACAATTTGATCTTCCGCACGCCGCCTGTATTGTTGAAAGCCTCTCCTTATGCGGCGGTGTTTAACCTGAACCTGATATCCGCCGGGGGGACATCGTGCATGTTTGCCAGCATCCTCTCTGCGATTTTCCTGCGCATGCGGATTGTGGAGTTTGCCAGGATCGTCTTTGCCTCGGCGCGCCTGCTAGCCCTTACCATCCTCACCATCGCGGCCGTACTTTCGATGGCATTTGTCATGAATTACTCCGGGGCTACGGGAACCCTGGGCCTCGCCTTCGCTGCGACCGGAGCGGCGTTCCCTTTCTTCAGTCCATTCCTTGGCTGGCTCGGCGTATTCCTCACGGGTTCTGACACATCATCGAACGCGCTGTTTGGCAGCCTGCAGGCCATCACCGCCGAGCGTCTTGGATTCAGTCCAGTGCTGATTGCCGCGGCCAACTCGTCCGGTGGCGTGCTGGGCAAAATGATCAGTCTTCAATCCATCGCGGTAGCGGCAGCTGCTACTGGAATCACCGTCTCGCAGCAATCGCAACTGATGCGATTCACCCTGAAACACAGCATCATTCTCGCTACGCTCGTGGGGCTTGAGGTACTGGTGCTGGCCTACTTGATTCATTTGATCTAACTGGTCTTGTCTTCGGCGAGTGAATTCACGAATGAATCAAGTCTGGACTATGCCTGGCGAAAGACGCATAATGGCCTGATCAAGCTGGCCGGCCGGGTGGAGGGGAACAGCCATGGGATACAGGATCAAGCGCATTTCGACAGCCGGGATCGATGAAGCCATCTCGAAGGCTGAACTCTATCGCTCTCTCAATGAACCAGAAGAGGCGGAGTCGATCTGTCGCGATATTCTGGCCATCGAGCCAGAGCATCAGCGCGCATTGCGCCTGCTCGGGCTAGCCCTCACAGATCAGTTCACAGGCCGCGGGTCCGATCGTTACCGGGAGACAGAACAGATCTTCCAACAGCTCCAGAATCCCTACGAGCGGCTCTACTATACCGGGATTCTGTGCGAGCGGCGTGCGAAAGCACAGCTCAACGCCGGGCATCCGCCTGTTTCAGTCTTGGCGCTTTTCGAACAGGCTTTGCAATCGTTCGCAGAGGCCGAAGACATTCGTCCGGCCGGAAACGATGATGCCATTCTGCGCTGGAATCGGTGCGTGCGCCTGCTCCAAGACCCAGCCTACGGATGGGATGAACTGGAACAGGAACTCGTTCCGTTCGATGCTCAAGACGCTCCGCCAAGATAAGCAAGCTTCGGCGCCCATTCGAGTCAGAGGATGCGAAACAGACGCTTCAGGGGATCGAAGTAACGGTCGACTACGCGCTCCTTGAGCGGAATAATCGCGTTTTCGGTGATGGTAATCGACTCGGGGCACACCTGCCGGCAGCATGTGGTGATGTTGCAGTAGCCAATGTTGTGGCTGTACCGCAAATCGCTGACCCGGTCTTCGGTGTCAAGCGGATGCATTTCGAGTGCCGCCGCATAGACGAGCAGACGCGGGCCGATAAATTCCTCATGCTTGTGGTGTTCGCGAAGAACGTGACACACGTCCTGGCACAGAAAACACTCGATGCACTTGCGAAATTCCTGCACGCGCTCAACGTCGGCCTGCTGAATGCGCCATGTGCCATCGGCCGCGTCGGGTGGGCGGGGCTTGAATTGCTTGATGGTCTTCTTGGCCCGGAAATTCCACGAGACATCGGTGACCAGATCGCGTATGACCGGAAACGCGTGCATTGGCTCCAGGATGACCGGCATGTCCAGGTTGATGTCACTGAGCCGGGTCATGCACATGAGTTTGGGCATGCCGTTGATCTCGGCGGAGCACGATCCACATTTGCCGGCCTTGCAGTTCCATCGCACCGCCATGTCGGGTGCTTGCTGGGCCTGAACGCGGTGCACGGCGTCTAGTACGACCATTCCCTCCTCAACGGGTGTGGTGTAGTCCTGGAATCCGCCGCCCGTATTGTCTCCGCGCCAGATTCGAAATGTCGCTGAAGTGGCCATCGATTGTGTCTCCCGGCTATTTGGTATCCCGCTATTTCATCTCCTCGATCACTTTCTTCAACTCATCCGGCATCGGCTGAACTGCCCGCTTCTCGACTTGCATTTCGCCGTCTGCGCCGCGGCGGATGACGATGTTGTACCTACCCCACTCCGCGTCTTTGCCGGGGAAGTCTTCGCGGAATTGCGCGCCGCGGCTTTCTTTTCGCAGCAGCGCAGCGCGGGTAATGGCTTCAGAAACGATCATCATGTTTCCAAGATCAATCGTCGTGTGCCAGCCATTGTTGTACTCGCGATTCCCGGCAATGCCAGCCCGTTCTGCCCGCACGCGCAGTTGCCCGATGGCGTCGAGCGCTTGTTGCATTTCGCTTTCGAGGCGCACGATCCCGACCAGGTCCTGCATGGCTTCCTGCAGGTCGTATTGAATCTGATAAGGGTTCTCTCCCAAAGGACCGCGATCGAAAGGAGCGAGAGCCGCTGAAGCCGTAGCCTGAATCTCTGCCTCGTCGACCTTTACCGGGCCATTGGCTTTGGCGAAGTCAGCGGCAAAACGTCCCGCGCGCCGTCCGAAAACAACCAGATCCGACAGGGAATTTCCGCCCAGACGATTGGCGCCATGCAATCCCGCCGCTACTTCCCCGGCTGCGAAGAGTCCCGGCACAGCCGACATCTGCGAATCGCCATCGACGCGGATTCCGCCCATCATGTAATGAGTGGTGGGACCGACTTCCATCGGCTCTTTGGTGATGTCGAGGTCGGCGAGTTGCTTGAACTGGTGGTACATGCTGGGGAGCTTGCGCTTGATGTGTTCCCCCGCTTTCGGGAGCCGGTCCTTAATCCAGGAAATATCGAGAAAGACGCCGCCGTGCGGCGAGCCGCGGCCCGCTTTGACTTCGCGATTGATGCACCGCGCGACATGGTCCCTGGTGAGCAGTTCAGGAGGACGCCGCGCATTCTTGTCGCCCTGCGTATACCGCCAGCCCTCTTCTTCGGTGTCAGCGGTTTGCTCTTTGTAGAGGTCAGGAATGTCGTCAAACATGAACCGCCGGCCTTCATTGTTGCGCAAGACACCGCCCTCGCCGCGCACGCCTTCGGTGACCAGGATGCCGCGCACGCTGATCGGCCACACCATGCCGGTGGGATGAAACTGAACGAATTCCATGTCCTGGAGTTCGGCTCCGGCGCGATACGCCAGTGCCAGGCCGTCGCCCGTATATTCCCAACTATTGCTGGTGATCTTGAAGGCACGCCCGATTCCGCCGGTGGCCAATACCACCGCCTTTGCCTCCCACAACTGAAACCGGCCCCTCTCGCGGTCGTATCCGCAGGCTCCTGCAATGCGGTTTCCATCAAGCAGCAGGCTGAGCACCGTGCACTCCATGTGCACTTCCATTCCGGTGTGAATGCCGTGATCCTGGAGCGTGCGTATCATCTCCAGGCCGGTGCGGTCGCCGACGTGAGCCAGGCGGGGATACCTGTGTCCCCCGAAGTTTCGCTGGAGAATTTTGCCGTCTTTGGTGCGATCGAAGAGCGCGCCCCACGCCTCGAGTTCGCGTACGCATTCGGGGGCTTCCTTGGCGTGCAATTCGGCCATGCGCCAGTTGTTGAGATATTGGCCGCCGCGCATCGTGTCGGCAAAATGGACCCGCCAGCTATCGCGATCGTCGACATTGGCCAGCGCCGCCGCAATGCCGCCTTCTGCCATCACGGTGTGTGCTTTACCGAGCAGGGATTTGCAGACCACCCCCACCTTTGCGCCCGCGGCTCCGGCTTCGATTGCGGCGCGCAGGCCTGCTCCGCCTGCTCCAATCACCAGTACATCGTAGGAGAACCGTTGGAATTCCGGCATCTAGAGAATTCTCCAGTCGTGCCAGATTCCCATCGAACAAAGGCGGACATAAATATCGGAAAATCCAACCCAAAGCAGGCTGGCCCAGGCCCACTTCTTGTGGCCCGCGTTCAGGCGGCTCACGAAGTTGTATATCTTGTGCCGTACGGGGTGATGAGAGATCTGGTCGAACGTCCCCCCGATCATGTGCCGGAACGCGTGGCACCCGAAAACATAGCCGCCCAGAAGCACGACATTCACGACCAGGACCAGGCTTCCAATCCCGATCCCGAATCCCTCCGGAAAAAAGAACGCCCTTACCGCGTCGTAGACCAGAAAACCCCAGACAATGTAGGAGAACCTCAGAAAGTAGCGATGAAAATTCTGCATAATGAGGGGAAAAGTCCGTTCCCCCAGATAACTCTTGCGGGGTTCGCTCACGGCACACGCCGGAGGATCGGCCCAGAACGATTTGTAATACGCGCCGCGGTAGTAGTAACAGGTCAGGCGGAACAATCCGGGGATCCAGAGAACCAGCAGGGCCGGAGAGAAGGGCAGAAAATTAGGGTACCAGCCCGGCTTCGGGCCAAACAGAGCATGCGGGGAACTGCCGAAAAGTTCGGGCGAATAGAACGGCGAGATATACGGTCCATAGGTGTAATGGCTGTTCTGGAATGCCGCCCAGTTCGCATAGACCAGGAACGCGGCGAAGCCCAGGAAGATTACCGCTGGGGAAAGCCACCAGGCGTCGCGCCGCGATGTTTGACCAAACTTGCCGTCTTTCCAGACGATATCGGGAGCTGACACGGGTCCCTCCATGGCGGAGGGATTCGCAAAGTTGCCCTTCCCGCCCGATGGCATGGGATTGTATAGCAAGGACTCTGCTGCCAGCCACATGCAATGTGAGTTGGCGGAATCGGGAGGGCCGGATTCAACGAATTGCCAAGCGGGGGAGAAACGTGCGGCTCCCCGTGTAGAGCCTCGCCGGCCAACTATCATGGGTGAATTGCTTGAGATGAACCACCTTCGCCGCCCTATTCTCATCGACACGGACACGGCATCCGACGACGCGGTTGCGTTGATCATGGCCCTGCGCTCGCCGAAGGTCGAGGTCAAGGCAATCACCACCGTCGCCGGCAACGTTGCAGTAGAACAGGCGACGCGTAACGCACTCTTCACTGTCGAGCTATGCAGCGCGGAAGTGCCGGTCTACCGCGGGGCTGCGAAGCCGCTGACACGGGACCTGCAGACCGCAGACTGGTTCCATGGACGGGATGGGCTAGGCGATTACGGGTATGCGCCCTCGGTCCGCGCGGCTTCCTCAGGAGAGGCCGTCGAGGCTCTGATCGCAACAGTTCAGTCGACGCCGGGAATCGAGATCATCACGCTCGGGCCACTCACGAACCTAGCGCTGGCGCTGGAGAGTTGGCCCGCGCTCGCGCACTCCATTGGCCGGTGCGTCGTGATGGGTGGAGCGCCCTGCTGCGAGGGCAATGTTACCCCCGCCGCGGAGTTCAACATCTGGGTCGATCCCGAAGCCGCCCGGAACGTCTTCGCATCCGGCGCGCCCATCGAAATGATCGGCTGGCATCTATCGCGCTTCGACGCAGTCCTGAATGAGCGCGAGATCCAGGAGGTGCTGGCGCTCGAAACGCCACTGGCGGAGTTCGCTATCCGTGCAAACAGCACCGCTGCGGCCGCCTATCAGAAGCAGACGGGCGAGAAGGGCATTTCACTTCCGGACCCAGTCGCCATGGCGGTACTGCTCGAGCCGAAGTTGAAACTGGAGGTGAGCCGGCACCGGGTGGCGATTGAGTGCAACAGCGACCTGACGAGGGGAATGACCGTAGTGGACCGTCTCGATGTGACGGCCGACCCGAGGAACTCGCTTGAGTGGAGTGACGTTCTGCGGAGCGGCCAGAAGGCCGAGATCTGCTGGAAGATCGACGTGCCAGGGTGGAAGGCTCAATTGCTCACTGCACTGAAAGCAAAGTAGACAGTCGTTTTCAACGTCTCGTGGAAGAGAATTGGCGATTACGCACGATTCGGTTCGCAGGGCGTCCGGTTTCGAACGCCTGTTCTCAATTCCGTGCAATGTCTGGAATTGCACGTTTCGCTAAACTATTGATTATGAGGCCCCTTGCCGGAGGGTTGATGGGAATTGGAATTGCTACACAGAGCCTCAGGACGCTCGCACGGGATCTTTCCCTACCCACCTGAGCAGAGCACCAAGCACGTGCGATCATGAGGTAAATCCCGTATCCCCGCGAGGATTAATAATGTCCACGTTTGTTCAGGATTTTCAATATGCATGGCGGCAGATCTACAAGAACCCCGGAGTTTCACTCACGGCGGTGTTCTCTCTGGCACTGGGCATCGGCGCAACGGTTTCGGTCTTCAGCATTATTTATGCCGTGCTGATGAATCCCTGGCCCTACCAGGGAGCCGATCGCATCGCCAATGTCGCCCTGCTCGACAAGTCCGGAAACGGTCAGGGCTACGGGCTCAATGGCCCGCAGACGCGTGAACTGTCCAAGGCCCAATCACTCGAATACGTTGTGGCTTTCAACGAGTGGTCGCTGACTGTAACCGGAAGCGATGTGCCCGAAAACGTTGAAGCGGGCTATTTCACGGGCGACGTGTTTCAGATGCTGGGTGTCCCGGCCATGCTGGGCCGATACTTTGTGCCAACGGACGCGCCCGACGGCCAGGATCCGCAGCCGGTGGTCGTGTTGAACTTCAAGTTCTGGATGCGCCACTATCACGGTGACAACTCGATTGTCGGCAAGACCATTCAGTTGGTGCACAAGACCTACACCGTGATTGGCGTCATGCCGCCTCATTTCGGATTTCTGGGTCCCGATGTCTATCTCCCGCTGAAAATGACGGGCACTGCCAGCGAACAATACGGCACGTTCATCAAGCTCAAGCCCGGAGTCAAGCCGGAAGCTGCCGCGGCCGAGCTGCAACCATACTTCAAGGAGTTCGCCAAACAAACGCCTGACCACTTTCCAAAGGAATACAAGGAACTCGCCATTCAGAATCTCAGCTACTGGGTTCTGCGCAACATCAGATCTACGCTCTATTTGCTCTTTGGCGCCGTGGGTTTGCTGTTGGCGATCGGCTGCGGCAACGTTTCCATTCTGCTGCTGGCGCGTGGCACCGCCCGCCAGCATGAATTTGCGGTTCGGTCCGCGGTGGGAGCCAGCGCGGTTCGCATTGTCCGCCAGCTTCTTACCGAATCGCTGATCCTGGCGCTCACGGGCGCGGGTCTCGGCGTGCTTCTCGCCTACCAAAGCCTTGGATTTATCGTTGCCCGTCTGCCGGAAGACTCGTTCCCTAACGAGGCCGACTTTCACCTCCATGTGCCCGTGCTTTTGTTCAGCGTCGGCATTGCCGTTTTCACGGGAATACTCTTCGGACTTTTCCCTGCGCTGCAATGTGCGCGCCCGGAAATCAGCCAGATCATGCAATCCGGTACGCGAAAAGTTGCCGGCAGTGTCCGCGGAAAACAACTCCACCGTATCCTGATCGCCGGGCAAATCGCGCTGACGCTTCTGTTGCTGACCGCCGCGGGAGCGACGATTGAACGATTCGTGCGCATCATGCATGTGAATCTCGGATACGACCCGCACAACGTCATGTCAGTTGGCATACCAGTTCATGAGAATACCTTCAAGACGTGGAGCGAGCGAGCGACTTACTTCACTCAGCTTCGAGACAAGATCGCGACGCTGCCCGATGTCGTTTCGACCGGAATTTCAACAAACGCCACGCCGCCCGACAGCGGCTGGAACCAGCCCTTCGAACTTCAGGGCAAGACCGCGGCAGAAGACCAGAAGGCCAGCGTCAACTTCGTCGATACACGCTATTTCAGCACCCTCGGCATCCCGCTCAGGACGGGCAGGTTATGGGACACGTCGGAACTCAACCGCGGCGCCTTGATGGCGGTGGTGAATGAATCATTCGTGAAGCATTACTACCCCGATGGCAACGTTCTAGGCCACTCTTTAAAGATCCCCGCGATGAAAAGCGATTCTCCGCAGACTCTTGTCGTGCCTGGCAGCGACGGCTGGGTGCAAATCATCGGCGTGACCAAAGACGTTCTTGATGATGGCCTAGACAAGCCCGTAAAACCGGCGATTTATCTGCCTTATACAGTCAATATGTGGGTGTGGACCCAGATCCTGGTGCGCAGCCGGGTCAATCCGCGCGACATCGCCCACAGTGTCAGGCAACAGATCGTTGCGGTAAATCCCGACCAACAGGCGAATATGTGGAACGATGGCCTGCTCGAAACCTGGATCAGGAGTCAAACGGTGTATGCACGGGGACGGCTCGTTTCGGTCCTGTTCGGCGCCTTCTCCGTGCTCGCTCTGATCCTGGCCGCTGTGGGCCTGTACAGCGTCGTTTCGTATTCAGTCGCCCAGCGCACCAATGAATTCGGTATCCGCATGGCGCTCGGCGCGCGGAGCGGTCATGTGCTCAAAATTGTCTTCGCGTCGGCGGGAATCAGTGTTGGCGCGGGTATCTTGGCGGGCCTCGGGCTGAGCTTCGCCCTCAATCGGTTCATCGGGCGTTGGGTTGAGAATGCTTCCGCGAGCCCGCTCATTCTCCTCACAGTCTCTCTTCTGCTGCTCATGGTGGCTGCCCTGGCCTGCCTGCTTCCTGCCCGGCGTGCCTCTGCCGTCGATCCCATGAGCGCACTGCGTTGCGAATGATTCGAACGAATGCTGTGAGACCGACCGACGTCGCGTGCGGCGCTATTCCGGCAAGGCGACCTGGCCTTCGATATGGAAGTGCACTATCGAGATAAAGAACAGCGACAGGGTCCACGCGACAATCGCCGGCACCGTTCGCGTCATGCATTTCTTCATGCTCTTCCTCCGGGTTGAGAGTGCGCCGACCGACCAGAATCGAATCAGAATATCAGTCTTCACCGCGCCGCTTCATCTATCGGAAACCGATAGATGTTTACGCTGATTGGCGCGACCGAGATCGTTCGCGGAGCAGCGCCAATCGGAATTTCTTTCACCTCGACCTGCGGCGGTTGACCAACATGATTGGCAGCGTCCAGACTGCTTCCCGTCATCTGCCACAGGGTCGATGGCCCCGCCAGTCGCGTGCCAGTCACGTTCAGATCGAACTTCTGCTCCGACTCCGTCGCGTTCACGACCGCAATGGTTAGATACTTGCGGTCAGTGGTCAGCGCGGCGAACATGTCGAGCGGATAAGTCGGGCTGCCCGGGTTTGTCCTGGGCTGATCGCCGGCAATTGGGTACTTAGGCGCCGGTTGAGGCGAGTTGCCTGAAAGGGCGACCGGGATCGAGCCCAGGTGATCGCCGTACATCTTGAAGAGGAGTCCCGTGGTGTTGTAGATAGCCGCAGTGCCGTTATAGTCGAGCGTCGAAACGCCCATCGTGAAGGCCGACATTTGCAGGAAAATCGGTGTAGCGAAGCATCTCGTTGAAGACCATGCCGTAGGCAAGGGCCAGCTTGAGATTCGGGGGCGCACCGCTGTACGCATACTCGTCGATGGACAGGAATATCTTTTTCTCGAGCATTGCGGGAAAGCGCTTCGCGTACTCCTGCCATTCTTCGGCCTTCTCGCGCACGCGATTGGATGGATAACGCGCCCACTCGAGCAGAGTCTGGTCAACCTTCACATACCCGTCTTCGTTCGGCGCGTCCGGGGCAAGGCCCTTTGCATGTTCGTAATCGAAGCGCTTCCCCGCCCTCGCATACCAATGCTCGGTGAGGCCGTCGAAGTTTCCCCAACTGTGCGCCAGAAGTCCGCCGGTAAAGTCCGCCGGTGATCCGAACTGCGCCTGCGGGTCAGGCATATGCAGGGTGCGCGCCTGTCCTGTAACTGTCATTTCGTCGGGCATCGCACCGGAAGCGAGGAGGGTGATTGATGGGTCGGCCTTGCGCATCGCCTTCGCGAATTCATTGTGTTTGAGAACGTAGTACTTCAGATCGGTGCGGCCGAGCTGCCAACTCCCGTAGGGCTCGTTGCCAATGTCCCAGAACTTCACATGATAGGGCTCGAGATGGCCGTTGCGTGCGCGCATGGCGCCGAGCCGCGTATTTACCGAGCCGTTTATGTACTCGACTTCTTCCGCCGCCGAATGCGCGTCGCCAAAGCCTGCATTGACCGTGATGTATGGCTCCGTGTCGATCAGCTTGCAGAAAGTCATGAGTTCGTCCATGCCCACATCGTTCGTCTGCATAGCGTTCCAAGCATAGTCAAACATGGGCGGACGCTTGTCGATGTCGCCGATGGAGTCGTACCAGTTCCAGTCAGAAATAAAATTCCCGCCAGGCAGCCGCCAGAAGCCCGAGTGGAGCTGGCGCAGCAATGCAATGGTGTCGGGACGAAATCCCTGCGCGTTGTCGGCCGGCATCAGGGATACGGCGCCGATATGAAAATTTCCGGTGCCAGTGCCGGTGATTTCAAGCGATGCGGCGTCTGTATCGACCTGAGATATGAAATTGAGTGAGAACTTTTTGTACTCATGGGTGAGTGTCGCAATGGAAACCGTCTGGCGGTCGTTTTCGCCCTCTCCCCAGGTCAGCGAGACCTTCACCTTGATGCCAGGAGTGCCGCGAAGATAAATCCGGCCGGCATACTTCTTGCCTTTGACCACGGCGAGGCCCGCTTGCCGGATGCCGTGCGGCGTGGAGGTGTCGAGCTCGATCCGCGGGCTCTGGTCGCCGACAAACGGCTGGTCCTTGTCCATCGCGACAACTTCGTCGGTGCCGACGGTATGCCATCTGCGGAGCTGCATGTTGCGGAACGGGCCGCCCTGCTGCTGTGCTTGTGCATCAGGCTCTTTCGATGAGATCGGGAAATAGAACTTCCGGTCGTCGAGCATCTCCGACCACAGGCTGCGATAGATCAGGGTGCGAAGGTGTTCGATGAACATGCCGAACTCGTACTTCGAAACCGGCGGCGCCGTCTGCTGCGCATCGATGGCGACGACGATGGGCGAGGGGACTTGCATCTCTGTGCTTTGGCCGTGCGCCGCCCCGAAGGTAAAGCCCAATGCGGCCACGATAAACCCACAAACTGCAGGTTTTGTCTTCATCTGGCCATCTCCTTCAAGCCTGATTCTGCATCTGCCAGTACACGCAGTATCGCCGATCGCCGATTTGAAACGGGGATTCGTTTGCGCGCTTTCTGCGGCTACGGAAATGCCGAGAAGAGACGGGGTCGCGGTGCGCCGTTTCGCGCCATGTTACTCGCATTGACTTAAAACGTCAGCGTCAGAGAGACTCCCCCTCCGCCACCCTTCTTCGTCGCGCTCGAATCGATAATCAGCACCGTGTCCAGTTGAAGGGAAACTCCGCTCCCCTGCGGCTTGCTTGACATGCCGGCAGCAATCTTGGCCGCGATATCCGGTGCGATTCTCTGCGAGAAGATTCCCCACGCCGCCCCAACCAGCTTGCCCGGATCCAGCTTATACTCCGAGGGCAGTTGACCGGTCAGCTGGAAATTCAGAATCTCTCCCTTCTTGATCGACTCCTGAAGCGCCGAGGGCGGCGCGTTCGGGTCCTGATTTTTCTCCAACTCAGGAAACCCCAGCCGCAGGCCCAGGCTCAATCGTCCAAAGTCGTGCAGCGAGAGCCGCGACGGTGCAGCCGCTCCCGCTCCCGCCGCCGTTCCTCCCGCCTGGCTCGGCAGCGGCGGAAGCGGCGTGTATCCCGGCGGCACCAGGGGCGGCTGCGATGGCGTGTATTGCTGCGGCGCTGGAACCGTCGGTGCGGCACTGGGCGTCTGGCCGGCCCCGCCGCCGGACGTCTGTCCAGTCCCCTTCACAGGAGCGATGGGCCCTGAAGGATTCACCAATTCCTCTGCCGGCGCGGTCACTGTGACCGGGTCCGGCTTCTTCTTGGGATCGTCCTTCTTCAGCGCATCCTGCGGCGTGGGCTCGCGTGCCACCACCGCGGTCGCCGCGCTCGAAAGTCCCACGCCGCCGCCGGCCTGCTGCACAGTATGGCTCAACTCATGCGCCAGCAGCCGGAGACCATCCCGCGATCCCGGGTTGTACTGCCCGGCCGCAAACACCGCATCCTGCCCTACCGCGTAGGCCCGCGCCCCGACCGCACGCGCCGACTGATCCGCCTGCGCACCCGTGTGCACGCGCACCCCGCTTAAATCGCGTCCGAACCGAAGCTCCATCCAGGCCCGCGTGCCTCCATCGAGCGGTTGCCCCGCGCCACGCAGGACCTCGTGCACGATTAGAGGCGCCTCCGTCTGTTCCATCCCATCCGCTGCGGCCCGCGTCCGCGTCTGCCCGGCCATCCTGCCACCCACCACCTGCGCCGCCATTGCGTCCGCTTCTACCTCATGCGGATCCAGCCCCGATCCGACCGCGAGCTTCCTCTGAAGCGGCAGCGCGAATGACCCTCCCCCGAACCTCTCGTTGGCGTTCACGGGGATAGCCCTCGGCTCCCCCGGCAACGCACGCGCGGCCGCCGCAAACTCTCCGCGCGGCCGGACGGTTACAATCATCGGTCGCGTGGGTGCTGCCGACGTGGCATTGCGGCTCTGTACCGGCATTCGGCTCAGCGTCATAAGTCCCCTCGTTCCTCGCCCGTCCTACAGTATCGTCGGCTGGAAGTTCACCAGTTCATTCACCGGCTTCGTATCTCCGACTGACTGCTTCAAGATGTTTACTTTGTATGTCGCCTTGGCCATGATCGCGTGACTGACGATATCGAATGCGAAGAGTTGAAAGTTCATCGCGTACCGCAGCGGGAACCCTGATGTCGCCCTCGAAATTCCTGGGGTGTCCGCCACCGCGATCAAGCTGTTCTGGCGCAGCTTGGTGGGATCCGACGGCCCATCCGGGCCTTTACGCGGCTGCTCCTGGCCGACGGGTCCCGCAACCCCGTCCTTCGTCCGCAACAAATCCACTTCGTTATTCGGAATGCCCGTCAAGTCGAACCGGATCTGCTGGACGTTCTGGCAGGCTCCCGTCGTCGTATCGTTGAACGGACCCGGCGTGTTCAGGTCAGGCACATTGGCGATCGAGGGAAATCCGCTGAGGGCCCCGGCTGGCGAATTGATCAACGTCACCGCCGTCACTTTGCCGGCCCGCGGGACTCCGCCCGTCGGTTGCTGTAACTGTTGGCCGCCCACCTGCTGGTTAGTCTGCCCCGTGGCGCCGGTATCGCCTCCGGTTGCCTGTTCTGCCCCTTGCGCCGCATCGTCTCGCAACTGAAATCCCGGTCTACTCCTCTTATGTTCTCTGGGAATCAATTCGGGATGATCAGGGAGGGCCCACGCCAATCCCGATTCTGAAGGCGTCCTTTCCTTGCCTGCGATCGCCTGGCAACGCCCCTTCTCGGCCGGCGAGGCGGTCTTCGCGTGGACAGCTATTTTGGAAGAGATAAAGGCCATCTCAGGCCCCGGCCCCCCATGCGTGTTGCGCAACCCGCTCGCAATGCTTGTAAAACCCCGGATCGATCATGGCCATGCGCCGCTCCATCCGCGACGCCACGTCGGGATGCGCCTTCGCGTCTCCCAGAAGATGCGTGAACCCCGCCTGCGCGGCGGACTGCGGGCTGAACGCCTCCTCCATGCTCGGAAACACGTACCGCATCGCCACGCCGCGATAGGGAGAGTCCGGGTGAAAGCGGTGAAAATCCACGCAGGCGGCCAGTGCGTATTGCTCCATCAGCATGTTGCAACCATCTTTATGCGGCACCTCGCGCCACGCCGCAGCATGTGCAGGATCCATCACCATGCGGATGCTCGTCTGCGCGAAGTGACGGATGAAATCGACCCGGTTCCCTCCCATGATCCCGCAGCTTTCCTCGCGGAACAGCGTCCAATCGCGCGACAGGGCCCACTCCCATTCCGCCGGAAGGCTCAGCCCGTGCCGCGCGAACAATTCCTCCACCTGCCGCGGCTGGCAACGCCCCTGGTCAAACGCATGCCACTCCGGGCACTGCGCCAGCACCGCCGCCGACCGCAGCGCTGGAGACAGCGGCTTCCAAAGAAACACGTCGGTATCCAAATGCACAAACGGCCGGTCCTGGATGCTGTAGGCCACCAGCTTGCCTAGCGCCCACCACCCCGCATCGGCATCTTTCAACCGGTCAAGCTCCGTGGAAACCTCGCCGAACTCCAGCCCCAGCCGGTCCACCAGTAGCGCCTTGCCTTCCGAATCCGTCACCAGCATCGTCTCGTCAAAATGCTGTCGCGCCAGGCGCAGCGACAACCCCCAGGCCAGAAGATGGTGCTTCGGCTCGCGCCAGCTTCGCCCCGCGCGCTCTTCGTACGGCCTGCTCCAGAATGACCACACTGCCCGCATGCCATCCCCGCCCTATTTAAAGATGATGATCGGAATTGCACCGCCGGTAATCGCCAGGGTCGGAGCCGGAGTAAAACTCCGGTTGCCCACCACCGATGAAACCGACGCGTTCAGCGTCACCGTATCCGTGTTGCCCACCCCTTGCGCGTTCAATCCCGGGCTGGTTGTGATGTTGATCGGCACGGTCACCGACAACTGTCCCGCCGGCACCGTCACTGTTCCCTGGATATTAACCACCGTCCCTACGCCGCTTCCCGTCAGCGACAACGTCACCACGGTCGGCGCAGTCGGCAGATAGGTAAGGGTGATCAGCGCCTGCACCGCCGTCACCGGGATCGGCGCCGTCGCCGGGCCTGTCTGCAGCCCGGTCATGACTCCCTGGAAGTTCACGTTCACCGTTACCGCATTCAACGCCTGCGCCACGCCATTCTCAATGCCCTGGATCTGCACATTGGCAATCAGCACCGTGGGCGCAAGATAGAACCAGCCCTCGAAATCGCTCGCCTTGGCCGACCCGCCGCTCGGCATCTGCAGGCTCACGCACTGCGCGCCGTCGCTCGACCGCGTCGCCGTGGCTCCAAAGCTTTCTCCGTCGAGATACAGCGTCGCGTTCCCCGCCTCTGAATACACGCTAGACCCGATGAGTTGCACCCTCACCCGGCCAAATCCGCCGGTGCCCGCATTCACCAGTGCCGTGTTCAGCACCACGTCCAGCCAGTAGGTGGAGTACAAAGCAAATCCCTGCGTCACCGGCGGAGGCAGCCAGATCACCTGGTTTCCTTTTACAGTGATTCCGCCCGGCGGATCGAGCGCAACCACGGTACGCATGAACACGTCGGTCCGGTCGGGAATCTTGCCCGCCGCGGCCATGGCCTTCAGCGCCTCCGCCGCCCCCGCAAAAGCATCGTTGGCCAGCGGCGGCTCCAGCGTCACCTTGAAGTTTCCTCCGCCCCATGGACACGTCGGCACCGCGTCCAGCGAGATCGAAAGCCCGTTCTGGAGCAGCGTATCCACCGTCATCACGTCGTCGTTGTTCCAACTGATCGCCGACACGTGCAGTGCCGCCGGAATCTGCTCCTGGTTCAGCGCCGTCAGCGGTGGAAACGTGAGCCGGCAGTCATCCACCAGGAACGGAGGCAGATTGATCGCCTTCACTCCCGTCGTGAGGTGAATGCTGCGCGGGTGAATGCACGCCAGCGGCGCCGAATACACCTGGATAAACTTCGCCGGCTGGAAGAAATTGCCATTGCCTCCGCAGGGCGGCCATTCGATCGCCCCGTCGGAAGTCCGCGCGGGGATCGTCCAGTAATCTCCGGCCACGTAGGTTCCCGCCTGGAACGTCACCTCGATGCCGTTCTCCAGCGGAATGGCATTGCCGCTCAGCTTTATGCCTGCCGCCGTCGCTCCCGCGCCGCCCTGGTCCCAGCGCCGCATGCGCGCATTCCGTGTTTTATCGATTCCCACCAGCGACGACGTAAGCGTCACTTGCAGCGGCCCCGGCCCTATCGACTGGATCTGGTATAAAGTGCCCGCCTGATTGGGCGGGTCACCAAAAAGATTGCTGTCGTCGCTGATCTCGACCCACTGCCCGGCCTGGTATCCCAGGTTCGCATCCGGTCCAAGGCTCGACACCGTCACCACCGGCCCGCTGTAGGCCGTAATCGCCGTGACCACTGACCCGTTCTCCCGCGACCACTTGAACGTCGCGGTATCGAGCGTCCCCGCGGTATGAATCTCCACGCGGTAGAGCTGATTCTCCAGACCCTGGTAGCCCGCTGGAGGAATCGGCTGGCACCCGCACGTGTTGTTGCCCGGTCCGCTGTCGGCGCCCATCGCGCCGGTCCGGAACGACTGAAATTCCCGGTACATGCCCTGGCAGCATTGCGACAACTGCGTTACCGGGTCCACGAACGAGGCGCTGCCCGACTTCTGCCCCGGGAAGGGCTTTGTTCCCTGGTCCAGGGTGGCCACGACCCGCCACACGGTCTGCAGGCGCGCCGTCGTATCCGCCTGTCCCAGCGCCGGCTCGCGCAGGCACGCGTCGTCCAATTGCGTCACCAGCCGCTGCCACACTTCAAGTTCCAGGTGCGCCGTCACGCTGCCTTTTCCCGCCGCAATCTGATTGAGAATCTGCTGCGAAGTGTACGGCGGATTGATAAAGAAAGGCTGGTTGTCGAACAGCGCCGGAGTCTCGTTCTCCACCTGCAGCCCTTCCACGTAGTAGCGGCCTGCCCCAATGCGAATCTCGTTGCCCACCACATCGATTTCGAAGCCCGCATCGTTCATTGGCCCGCCGTAGGGGCCAATCACATCCAAGTTGGTGCTGTCGCGCAAATGGGCATCAATCGCGGTCTGCTCATTGCCGTCCGCGTCGACAGCTACCCGCCCCTGCTGCTCCAGAACCGCCGAGTAGTGCTTCGCGGGGTTAAACCGGATTCTGCTGAAATCGCCTCTCATACCGTGCCCTGCCTATAAATCAGTCTCGTGTTGAGTAGCAAAAAGTCTTTCTCATCCTTGAACGCTAGGTGCCCCATCCTAGCGACGTCTTTGTTTTTGTCGCTAGGGTGGGATAGCACAAATCCGATATCGGCTGAACGCTCACAACAACCCCGCTCCAATCCCCGGAGCCTCATCCAACTCTTCGCCCTCTACCGAGCATCGCGGCACGTTCCGCCTCCCGTACCCATATGGCGGGGTCACCGACACCCCTTCCACACGCGGTCGCGACGGAATCAGAAACACCCCGCGTTCCAGGTTCGCCGGCAGATACTCCGCTGACCGGATCTGGATATTGGTTACCGCCTCCGTCTCCTGAATCTGCTGAAAGACCCCCATTTGCGATCCGTTGTCCGCGCCTTTCCAAACCGCAAGGGGCACATCGCCCGACAGCATGCAGTAGCCCGGCTCTCCAAACCGCAGCGAAATGAACTGCGGTAACAGCGCGCCCTCGTTCGCCGCATCCGGCGGCAGGCACTCATATCTTCGCGGCACGATGGATGCGAATGGCAGAGACGAAAACCGCACGCAGCCCGTCTGCCTCCGGTTCGCCCACACCGCCCCCTTCCAGGGATCGCGGCGCCCCAGCCGTGAGTGAAAGATCGTGTTCGACGCCAGGCTCATCTGCTCCGTCCACACGCGCCCGACCACCGTCGAGTCCTCGATGTGCAACACCGCCCCCGCCGATGCCAGATCCGCGCCAGCAATCGCCGGGCAGAATGGCGAGCCCGCATCCACGATGCTGTCCACAATCCGCAGCGAGCAGTTCGCCGGAAGAGCAACTGGCCCCGTAATCGTGCGCGTCATGCCCACGCACGCCCCGATCGCCGATCCGCTCAGGCTCGCCTCGCCCGGGAAACTCGCCCCACACACGTTCGTGCGCAGCCGCCCCGGCGTCAGCGTGCAATCGGCAATCTGCACGCACGGAGAATCGCCCAGGATCCGCATCTCCCCTGCAAACACGATCCCGCTGAACTGCACCTGCCCCACCGGCGCCGCCAGTCCATCCTTCAACTGCGGCAGAGGCAATCCCAGCACCTCGATATCGCCGCGCAGTGTCACCCGCGATTGGTTCCACTCCGGCGGCGCGCCCCGTTTCGTCACGTCTGCTGCCGCGATCAGTAGTTGGCACTGCGACGAAACGTGAATCGCATGCGGCCCTGTCAGGTCGACTGCGTATGACTCATAATTCGGCAGCACAATGATTCCCGCCGACCCTGCCGGCAGCGAGTTCCACTGCGCCACCGCCGCCTGCAGCGTGGGATAAGCCGCCGTTCCCACTATCGCCGTCAGCACAGGATTCGCCGGTGGCGTTACATTTGCTGTGCGATCATAGGGACCGCCGCCCATCGCTGCGGCCGCACCATAGCTGTATGTTGCGCGCAAATCGTCCGGCACCTTCACATCGGCCGCATACTGGATCCGCCCCCGTTCCGGATCGATCGCAATTTTTCCATTCAGAACCCGGCACAATCCCTTCGGCGTCTCCGCGAGGTTTGCGCATACAATCCTGCTCACGTCCACCGGCTCGCCGTTCTCAAATAGCTCCACACTCGACGGGTAGAAATCCGCTATGCGCACCGCGAAATCCCTTCGCGAGATCGGATCTGGAGCATCCGCCTCCGTCATCAACCGCGCAAAGGGCGCCGGCGGCGGTGGCGGCAGCTGAAACAGCGGCATCGGCCCGCCCACCGGACTGAAGAAGAATCCACCCCCACCCAGCGGGAACAGAGGCGCTTCGCTAATCTGCCGGCTCTTCCACCGCCACATCCACACCGCGATGTCGGGAACGTTGAAGCGTCCCGCCCCGTGCAGAGCGATCTCCAGCGGCGTCGCATCCGGCATGGGAGCCGGCGACGCCACACGGTTCCGCGGCCCGATCCGCCGCACATCCACGCTGCGATTCAGCCGCGTGAATGGCCCTTCCTGGTCGCGCAGATCGTTCCCGTCGCGAATATCGGCGGTATCGGCGTGATGCGGCCGCACGTCGCGCAAACTCAGCGTGGTGATCAGCCGCTTGAACTCCTCCACGGCAATCGTGGTGCGCCCCGAAACATCGTGGGTCACCTGCTCCATTGCCAGCAGCGTACCCTTGCGCCGCCGGTAGCCAATGGTGTTCGCCACCTCTGCGCGGCTGTCCGCGCTCACCAGGGCCACCGTGTACACCGGGTCGAACCCGATCAGCTCTCCGATGTAAGGAATCACCCACGGTGCGCATGTCTCGATGAACTGGTCGTTGTAGAGCTGCCATACGTTTTGCCGCACGATCGCGGCCTGCGCCTCCAGCACCTGGAAGAAGGCTTCCAGTTGCCCGCCCTGCTGCGCATCGCGCGTGCGGAACACCGCAGGCAGCAGCGAGTAGATGGAGCCAGGCGATTGCGGGTTCGTGCTCATGCCCACACCCCCACATTCCCCTGCGCCGCGGGATCGAGCAGCAGAATCTCAGCCCCGGTCGGCGGAGTCATCGTCGGCAACGGTCCAGCCGCGCACAAGATACTCTGCACCACCGCAGGGTCGCCGCTGCGATTCAGCGAGATCATGTTCACTCCCATCACTCCCGCCACTTGCTGCGCCAGTTGAATCACGTAACTCGCCGCCACGCTTTGCCCCGGCTGCATCCTTCCGAATACAAACGCCGCCGCAAGGCTTTGCCACACCTGCCCCAGCACCACACCCGGATCGTACGTCGGCGCGTCCACCTTTACCTGCATCGCAACCTCAAACAGCACCGGCGTATACGACACCACCTGCACCGGAACATACGGCAGCCCGAAGTTTTGCAACGCGCCGAACAGATTCACCACGACCGCATCGTTCGCGGTCAGCGCCGTGCCGCCCTCACCTGCTACGGTGAGGAACACGCCTCGCGTTGCTCCAAACCACGTCCAGCTTGCCAGCGCCAGCGCGATGCCGCCGAAGTTCAGGGCGAAGTTCTGGTAATCCTCGAGCGAGACGACGCGTCCCAGCGTCAGCGTGGGCAGCGGCGCCGACAGCCTCGCACTCGCCGGCGTCGCGGGGTCCGCACCGCCAGTACCCGCGCTGGGATTGGTCACCGCCTGCAATCCTTGCGGCCGGTCCAGCGGCTGCGTCAGTTGTGCCGCAGCCACGTTGCCCGCTGCGCCAATCCCTTTGCGATAAGTCGCGACAATGTTCGACTGCCCCGTCGGCGTGCGCGATCCACGTAGCCCATCTCCAAACTGCACCACCGGCCCGCCGCTCGAACTCGGCAGCGTGATGTAATCGCGATCCGCGGGAGCCGCGTTCAGGAAGTTGTCCACCTCTTTCCAGAGCAGATTATTGACCCGCACCGCCAGCGTCGATTGCACCCCGTTGCCGGTCGCCGCGGATACATACGTCAGGGGCGACTGCTTCAGCTGCAGTTTGAGCCCGGCGTTGGTCGCATCGCCCGAGCCCATGATTTCCTTCACCGTCTCGCCGTGCGTGGCCTCCACGGAATTCGCATTCACTGTGACCGTGGCCGCGTCATAGATGCGTGTCAGCGGGGCATTGAAGCTCAGCGCAGTCACTCCGCCGCTCGCGCTCTTCACTGTCACGTCCGAAAGCACTACCGCCTCGCCCGTGGCGACGTCCGCCGATGCCGAAGGGCGCAACTCAAACGACCCCGGCGGAGTCATCAACGTGCCTGCCTGACCTGTAACCGTCAAAACACTCCATAGCAGGTTTCCTGCGGAATCAGTCTGGGGTGGAAACGCATCCACCAGGAACGCCTGGTTCGCACTCACCGCCAATATTCCCGTCGCGCCCGCCGGCGTAAATCCGCCCTTTGGCGAAGCCAGGGAGGTAGTCGCCGCGACGCGGACGCGCTTGGCATTCACCGCCACCGGTGTGTTCACCGCCAGCGCCTGCAGCCCCTGCAACACCAGCGACACACCCTCCACGGGCGCCAGCATTGCGCTCGCGCGCGCATAAGCCCCGCTCAGCGCCCAGTCCGTCAACGGCACACTTGCACCCATTAGTAACTGGCTATTCACGTATGCGGTGGTTACCCGCGTCTCCTGCACAAACAGGTAAAGAAGTTCATCCAGATGCTGGCTCAGCGCCATCCACCCCGCCAGCACCGTGCCGCTCGCCAGCGTTATCTGCGAAGTCTTTGCCGACAATGCATAGAGCCCCGGGTTCGACTCCGACGCGCTCTTGATCTGAAAAAACGACGTGTACTGCGGCCCGGTCAGAATCATCCATTGCGACCGGCTCGCCGCCGCGCCCGCCCCGCTCGCCGCCGGATTCAAACCCGCATACGCGTTGTCGAGATTGACGGTCTGGTTGTCACCATACGCCCATCCCCAGTCCGAACTGGCGCTGACCGTTCCGCCCGGCCATCCCGGAATGTTTGCCAGCACCGACGTCGCAAACATCCCCGGCTTCGGCGAATTCGCGCCGTACAGCGCCCCCTTGGTGCGGAAGATGTAGATACTCACGTCCGATCCCGCCAGGCTGGAGGGGAGCGCCTGGTCCCATGCGATCTGTGTATTCCCGCCCACCGCATCCACCGTCACCGCCGTCACGTACACCACCGCGGCCGGTCCGCTCTGCGAAGGAATCCCGCCCGGTGCGCTGACAAACATGAGCGCATCACCGGTGTGTACATTGTTCGCGGTGCCTGCGATCCACGTCGATGTATCGCCGCCCGTCAGCTGCCACGGCTGCGCGGTCAATGCCGGAATTGCGTTCGCAGCAATCGTCGCCGTCAGCGCGGAAGAAGTCTCGAAAACCTGCGGCGTTTGCCCCGGCCCAGGAACGCTCTGCACACGCGTCCCCGCCGCAATCGGCACCAGCGCGGGCGCTCCCACGGCCGAAGCCAGCGTAAACGCCAGCACCGTCGACGCACTCACCCCCGGCGATGGCTTATAGCCCACCAGCCGCGCCAACTCAAACACGCTGCGCGGTTCAATCGCCGTGCCCAGATAGGCCTCATTCGCCAGCCGCTCCGTGTAGAACGTCAATATGTCCAGAACCTCGGACCACGCATCCACCAGAGCGAGCGAAAAATCCTGCGGCGACCGGGTGCGCAGTCCAGCCAGGGCCGGCGCATTCGAGCTGGACAGCGCCGCTTGCATGGTCTCGATAAACGTCGCGTACCTGCCGACGCGATACTGGATCGTGGGCAACCCGGGCCGATTCGAGATCGTCGCCGGGGTCGCATCCGTCACGCCCGCGCAGCAGCCGCATAAATTCGCGCCCGTGTCCTGACAAGAGCAGCTCATTTGCCACCGTCCATCGTCAGCACCAGCAATCCCCGGTCCGCATGGTTCGGATCGTTATCGCAGCGCGGAATCTCCAGCCTGCCCATCGTCAACAACGGAGGCGGCGCCTGGCCTGCCGGAGTCGGGCTCCCCATGCGCTCAAACGTCACTACGCTCACCGCCACTACGCCCGTCACGGCCTGCGCCGCCGCGACAATCGGGCTCGCGTACACCGTCTCGCCGAATTGGAAGTTGGCAGGATCGAGCACTCCCAAAACGCCGGTGCACGCATCGCCCGTCACCAGCACCTTCCAGACCGCTTCGTACACATCGCCCTGGAAGTATTCCGGCGCCACGCAGATTTCGAGCCCGATCCGCAGGCCCACAAGCACCGCCGCTTCCACACCAAGGTCGACACCCATCATGCGCAACGTGTTCAGGCTTGTTGTCACGTTGGTGGTCAGCGCCGTCGTCAACGCCGCGCCTTGTCCCGCCTTCGGCTCAACCGAAACAAACGCCGTGTACCACGAACCCGCCCACCGCATCGTTCCCTTGGCCTCGGCCACGCCCGGCAGCACCGCGGCCATCACGCCATAATCCTGCGCCGTCACGCACCGCAACTGGCTCTGGAACTGGAACGGCGCCACCTGCCGTATGTGCTCCATCGCCTCCGGATCAGTTCCGCCAGCAGCAGCGAGGGGATTGCGCACGCCCTTGATCCCCGGCCCGTTGAAGAGCACGTGTGCCAGCGCTTCGCGTCCCACGTTGCCCGCCGTGCCATTGCCCACGCGGTACGTCGCCGTAAACGTCAGCCCCATCTTGGGAGACGCGCCATACGTGCCATCTCCAAAGCGCAGATGCGCCGTGTTGTCGAACTCGATCTCCGGAATAAAACCTGCGAACTCGCCATCTTCTTCGAGCAAGTCCTCCACTGGCGACCAGCCGATGGCGTCATTGCTCTTCAACGTGATCTGCGGAACCACCGTCGAAATATCCGGCGCCTGGAACGTCGAAGCCGCAGCGTTTGCATCGAAAGGCACGGCGAACGTCAGTGGGCTATTCGTAAGCACAGGCCGGAAGTATGGTTGCACCACCGCCGCTCCCGGCACCGTTGATCCCAAACCCGCGCAGTTACACCCTGCTCGCGCGAGTGGCGCTGGCGGCGGTGGCGGCACTGTCCCCAGCGGTTCATTGGTAACCCACGCACCCTGGTCGGCGGGCAACACGTTTCCGTGTGCCACCGAAACTCCGGCGAGTGGCAGCGATCCATGATCCGCGTCCGTCGCCGACGAGATGCAGAGCGGAAACGGCAGCGCATCTTCGCTTTGCCACGTGATGTATGTCAGCGTCGTAGGCGGCGTGTTCACGGGATCTACCAGGGGCTGCCCGCTCTGGTCCACCGACGTCGCGCTTGTCAGCCGCACCGCCCAACGATGCGCCGGATCCGCATCCGCCGGCTCTCCCGTAAGCGGACCCATCGCCTCTTCAAAAATAAGCACATCGCCGGCGTGCAGTTTCGGAAACACTCCGTTCAGCCAGGCCTCCGTTGTTCCGGACGGCAGGCAACATTGCCCATCGCCCCAGGTGTAGAAATCCATCTGGTTGTGCGCGATGTAAATCGTGATCGGCGCGAGGCTCTCAAACACAGGCCCCGGGCTCGCGGCAAGCACTGTCGATGCATAGCTCAGCGGCTCTACCGACGCGGCCAGTCCCGGCACTAGCGGATAGATCTGGGTCCCGGCCGGAACCGTGATCCCATCGCGCTCCGCCGCCAGGCACACCCATGCCCGCGCGTTGGCTCCCTCCTGCACGTGGTAGTCCACCAGCCGCGCATGCCGTCGCAACGAAATGCGGCTGCGCGCCGTGCCGATATAAGCCTCGGTGTTCACCGCGTCCTGCAGATAGCTCACGCGGTCGGCCGCGTACGCCAGCGCTTCCACCATCGTGATGCCCGGATCTGCCGAATGTGCTTCCGTCCAGTCCGGGATCAGCGTCGCCATGCGGTCCAGCATCGCCTGCCGGAATCCGTCATAATCGCGCGCGAGATAGTGAATGTCCGGCGCGGGCACCGACGGAGAAGGGCAGCAGTCTGGCTGCAGGCAATCCACGGGCGAAACGCACCCCGCCTTGAATGAAAAGTCCACGCTCGCCAGTTGCCGGTCCACTCCCGCAGGCGGATCGGTGTTCGCTCCGCCCGCGATCAGTGTCAGCGTATACGGCGAGAAATCTCCGGTTGCATCCAGCGTCACCAACAGCGTGAGTG
The DNA here is from genome assembly GCA_963798315.1 of uncultured Acidobacteriota bacterium. GTDB lineage: Bacteria > Acidobacteriota > Terriglobia > Terriglobales > Acidobacteriaceae > Telmatobacter. The sequence continues at coordinate 918,642 of CAWCTA010000014.1, forward strand.
GATCGCCCGCTACTGGCCCGTCAACGGTCAGCACCTGCGGCGCTGTATCTCCGGTCACGACAAAATTTGCCGTCCCCAGTTGCAGCGTCCGTGGATCCTTGAGAAATGTCACCGCCAACTGCTTTCCGCAGCCCGACGCGCCCAGGACTTCGATGTAATCGATGCCGTTCAGATCCTGGGTCTGGAGCACCAGGTCGCGGCGCCGCTTGTCCCGGCAGAAGGCGATCATTGCGTTGGCCCCCCATACAAGAACTGCTGCGACTGCTGTTGCTGGTTCGCCACCAGCGTGTACACCACGGTCACCTGCAGCGTGGCGTCATTGGCCTCGACCGTCACGGAGTTCACGCGAATCAAATCCGACAGATATTGCTGCAGCCCCGACTGGATCGCCTGCTGCTGCGCCGCCGCCAACACATCGCTGTTGGGAGCAAACACAAGTTGCGCCGTTCCGCTCCCAAACGTCGGCCGGTTCACGCGCTCGCCGGGCGACGTAAACAGGATCAGTTCGATCATGTCCTCCACGTGCCGCGCCACGCTTGTCGCCTGCGCCGTGTGACCTGTCGAATCGAATGCATAGGGGAAAGCCAGATTCATCTCTTCCTCACATCGCCTGCACGCGCGTCTGCATGGTCACCGGCATCAGCGTGACTCCGCCGGGGGCCGTGATCGCGACTCCCGACTGCACCACCAAGGGCTGCCCGTTCGACAAGACCCGCATAGTGCCCACGACCCACTGCCCCGTTACACACGGCGGCACGGCGCCCGGAACGCCCGGACACCCCGCCACCGTCCATGGCGTCGCAATAGTTGCGGTCGGCATTCCGCTCACCATCACCCGCGCGTTGGGCGCCGCCGGCATCGCCTGGCCGCCGTGCAGGCACATCACCACCGCTCCCTGGTGCAGCAGAAGTCCTGCCACTAAATCACCTCAAGCGCGCCCTGGTTTACGGTCACTGCCGGGCCATTCATCATGATGGTTGCGCCTTGTCCGTTCGAAATGATGATCCCCGTGTCAGAGATCGAGATCATCGCGCCCGCCGTTGTCTTCAGCAGAATTCCGCCCGTCGGTCCCGGTGTATCGCTGATCATCAGCGTGTTTTGCCCCACGGTCTGAATCACCACTCCCTGCAACCCCGGCGGCGAAGCCAGCGCCAGTGCCGGCACCTCCGCGGCCGAACCGAAAAAGCATCCCGACCAGATGGGATAATCCGGATTACCCTGCTCAAACTCCACCCACACCCCCGATCCGATCGCCGGCACCGCAAAGAATCCGTTCTGTATTCCGGCAAATGGGAAGCACGGCGTCGCCCACGTCGAGGGAATCACGTTCGACACATCCGGCACCTGCACCATGATCCGCCCGATATTCATCGGATCGACGTTCTGCAGCACCGTTCCTCGATACTTGCCGTAATACTTCTCCGCCACTGGGGTCGTTCCTCTCTTTAGAACGCCAACGAAGGCACCACCGGCGTGTTCGTCACCAGCGCATTCCGCTTCAACACAAAGCTCTGCTTGTACTCTCCCGGCTTGATCCGATGCGTCGCCGAATCCACGTAGTGCATCCCATCCCACGGAAGCCCCGCGCCGCGCACGCCCACCAGGCTGCGCGCTCTGAGCGGTTGTCCATACCGCATCACATCCAAAGTGCCTTCGCCCGTCATCACATCGGCCGTCGCCACGCTCCGCGCAAAGCCCTTCATCAGTGCCTGCGCGGGATTCAGCTTCGCCGTCTCGGTCAGCTGCTCGATCTTCTGCGGCACCGGAACAAACGCGCCCAGCGGCGGGTTAAACGGTGTCACCGGCGGAATCGGAATCGGAATCGTCATCTTCGAAATCGGTTCCTGGATGAACACGATCGGTAATACGGAATTCTGCGGCTCATAGCGAAAGTTCAAGCTCTCTACATTCGTCCACGTGTCAAGGTTCACATTCAGCGCTGTCTGCGGAAGCCCCAAACGGATCTGGGGACCCCAATACGCCTGGCTCATGCCCGGCAGCGGCCCCGGCACCATGTAGAACACATATCCGACCTCCTGCGCCAGCGCTTCGATGTACTGCAAATCGGTCTTCTTCTGCGTGGGAATCTGCAGCATCGGGATCGGAATGTCCGGAGCCGGCACCGGAATCACCTCCGGCACCACGCCGAATACCGCATACTTGGCGAGGATCGTCAGCACGCGAATGTCGGGGCTCATGCCCGGATACGGCAGCCCGCTGAAGTCGATGAGGTCCATCATCGCAGCCAGGTCCTTGCCCGTGACCACCAGCTTCGAAGACCCGGTCATCGCATCGGGCTGCACCTCCGTGTGCAGCACTACGCCGTCAATCAACACCTGCGGAATCCCCGGAAATGTCACCAGCAGCACCACGCGCAAAACCGGGAGCGGCGAACTTCCCGCCAGCAGAAAGAAAGTCTCCATGATTCCTTTGTCCGACAACGTGAACGTTAGCTGGAAGCCGCTGCGTCCTGTCGCGCTCTCGGTCACTTCCACCGACACCAGCGCGTCGACCAGCAGCTTGGGGGCCGGCAACGGCTCCATCGGCCCCACCAGCAACGTCAGGTACAGCGGACTAACCATTGCGCGCCCCCGCGGGAATGCTAGACACCAGTGGAATCACGATCCCCCTGCCCGCCTCCGACGTCAGATCATCCGGCTCAAACGCGGTATTCGCATCCGCAATCATCCAGAACAGAATTGGATCGCCGATAAATCGCGCCGCCAGGTTGTCGAGCCGGTCGCCAGCCACGACGCTGTAGTTCTGCGTCTGCCCGTAGATACTCGCCTGCGGAATAATGCGCCGCGCCAGGTAAGCCACCTGGGTCCCGTCGGGCAACGTCGTCTGCTCTACGGCAAATCCGTAGTAGCGGCTGTTGGGATTCGCCGGAGCGCCTGTCCCCGCGGCCGCCTGCACCATCGCCGCCAACGCGTTATCCATTTCGCCCTCCTGACCACCGACCCAGATTCATGCCCTTCCCGCGAGCGCCTCTTTGCTCAACTGGTAAGCCATGTACATTGCGCCCGCCGGCGTCATGAATCCCACATCGTTTACATTCAGCACGCGCATCGCCAACGACACTTTCGCCTGAATCGGATTCAGCTTCGGATCAAACGCCAGTTCCGTGATCTCGATACTCGTCAGCCGCACCGGCGTGACCCGGTTCGGACCCCACGCAAACAAGGTCAAATTTGAACTCATGGGTAGAATCTCGATCGTGCCCACCTGCGACAGCACTTCATTCGCAATCAAAATCGCGCTCGAGGGATACACCAGCAGTTCCAGCACCGCCAATTGCGGCTGTATTCCCAGGCTCATGGCCGTCGCATCGGACGCTGCCAGTTGATCGGTTGCATCAATCTCCACGTCGCAGGAAATCGTCTCGATCGGCGGTCCCTTCAACCGCAGCACTTCAGTGCGGTCCGGCTGGTCGCCCACGCTCTGCGGCTGCAAATGGCGCCGAATTGTCTCCGGGTTGTACTGCAGCTTGATGGTATTCAGCGGAACCCCGGTGTTCGGCTCCAGCACCAGGATCGCGCCCTTCTGCAGCAGCGGCGATACGTTAGCCACGGCCCCTCCCTTTTCCCTCGATCGCAGTGCCGACCGCCTTCGCCACCTGTCCTGCCGCGCGCTCCGGCGTAGCTCCGGCGCGCATCTCGCCCGCGTCCACTCGCCCAATCCGCCGCGCCAACCCATTTTCCGCGAAGGCCCCGAACGCAGCCGCTCCGCGAGCGGCTTCCGCCAGTTGCGCTTCGAGAGCCCGCACGAACCGTTGCTGTCCGCGCGCATCGATCCCGTCCACCACCAGCCGTTCGATATGAATGTGCACAGTCCGGTTGCTCATTCCCACCCTCGTATCTCCGCGCCCACCAGCGGCTTCTCGAGCTTCGCGTACTCTGTGCGCGCCGCCGCATGCACATGGCGCATCGTAATCGCCACCTTCTCATCGGCAGCGAGAAACGCCGCCAGCAGCGCGATGTTGCGAATCACACCGCCGGTCACATTCAGTTGCGCCAGCCGCGCATAATCCAGATTGGCCACCGGCGCGTCCGTGGGAAACACGCCCCGCCAGATCCGCTCGCGGCTCGCCGCGTCAGGAAATGGAAACTGCACCACGAACCGCAGCCTGCGCTGGAACGCCGGATCCAGCGAGTTCTGCATGTTGGTGGTCAGAATCGCGATTCCGCGATACGCCTCCATCCGCTGCAGCAAGTAGCTGATTTCGAGATTCGCGTAGCGGTCGTGGCTGTCCTTCACCTGGCTGCGCTTGCCAAACAGCGCATCCGCTTCATCGAACAGCAGAATCGCTCCGCTCCGTTCCGCCGCGTCAAAAATGCGCCGCAGGTGTTTCTCCGTTTCGCCAATATATTTGCTCATCACAGTGGCCAGATCGATCTGGTACAAATCGCGATTCAGTTCCTGCGCCAGCACTCCCGCCGCCATCGTCTTGCCGGTGCCGCTGGCCCCAGCAAACAACACTGACAATCCCAGGCCCCGCGCATAGCGCGCCGCGAACCCCCAGTCACGCAGCACCACAAATGTCTGCCGCGCATGTGCCGCAACCTGCCGCAACACTTCCACCTGTTCCTCGGGCAATACCAGGTCGTCCCACGTGGCAAACGATTCCGCGCGTGCCGCGAGATCGTCCAGCGACCTTCGCGCCGCCGTCCGCGACAGGCGCCACGCGCTCGCCGCCGCACCGTCGTGCGCCAGACCGAGTTCCACTTCTTCCTTGACTGCCTCGGCGGTCGCGCGAATCTCCGCCGCATCGAGCCCGAATACATCCACCATCGTGTCCAGCGCGCCGTTCATCTCCGCAGCCTGCCCGCCAAGATGCTTTTCCCAAAGCGCCTTGCGCTCTGCGTGGCTAAGCGCCGGCGTATCCAGCCGCATGCCCGCCAGGCGCTCCGCCGGCGATCCTGCTTCCACTTCGACTGCCAGTGGGGCATGTACGCGCTCCAGCCACGCCTGCAGCGGCAACGCGTTCTCCACGCGCGTCGTTCGTACCCACAGCGCAGCGGGCCACAGCGCTGCCTCGCGCGTAAACATGCGCGCCAGCCGCTCCCGCTCTCCTGGATCCGCAGGCAGATCTGCCGCGTCAAGCGTTATCGCTCTCACGCCGGCCTCTTTGCACAGGCTTAGAAAGAGCGCTTCTCTTTGATCCGCGCTTGCCCCGCTGATCAGCAGCGGCTGCGGATTCCGGCCGCCGCTCCGCCAATGCGCCACGCCGCGCAGTGTCGCTTCTCGCAATCCTGTGGCGCGATCCTCCTCGCCGCCTTGGAGTGAGTGAAACACCATGTCCAGATGCGAATCGATAGCCGCCACCCCGAGCAGATATTGCAGCACGCGCTCGTCGATTTCCAGCGGCGCCTGCAGCAGCGGCCCTTGCCCCAACTCCAACAGCCGCCAATACAGCAGCGGTCGTGTTCGGGTCATCGCGCTCCAGTGCGGTTCCTCAAGCACGCTCGCCGCCAGTCCGAAACTGGGCGAATACTTTGTCTGCAGCGGTGCGCGTGCATTCAGCTCCGCGCATGCCATTTCAAACCGCCGGTCCAGCGCGAACCCTGCGCACAGCAGTACCGTATCCACTTCGAAGCTGGTCAGTCCGAACAAGGCCTGCAACTGCACCGCGGGATTCCATCGCTCCGGGGAGGCTTCCTGCTCCGGCCTCTGGGAAATACCGCTTCGCCCCAGACCATCGGAAACTCCCCCAAGCCCGCTCGCTTCGAAATCCGTGCGTTCCACCTGCTGGCGCGCATGCGCCCGCAGCCGCGTCAGCACGCGCTCCAGCTCATCCCACAGCGCCGATGACGAGGATTGCTGCAGCAGGATCACGCGCTCACCTCCACCTGCGGAAGGTACTGCCCGAACGTCGGGCTGCCCGAATTCGTATCCAGCGTGAGTTTGCTTTGCGCTCCATCGACCTCAACCCGAATCGGGTAGGTGCCGGCAGTCAATGTTGACGGCACCGTTACGGTAATCTGTGTTTGGAACGGCGGTCCCGTCATTGAGCGCACCGGCACCGGTACTGCCTGGTCGCCAAAATAGAACACCACCTGCTGGATCGCGCCCACCGCGGGCGTCAACGTCAGCGTAAACGCCGTGCCCAGCTTGGCTTTGAACGGCGGCGTTACCGCCGGCGTAATCACCGGGATCAACTGAAACGGCACAGGATTCGATGAAAATCCTGAATGCGGCCGCGTCGACGATGGAAACGTCACCGTCCGGGTCACGCGTACCGTGTGCGTGCCCGCGGTCAGCGTAGTCGGCACCACCGCGCGCACGCACGCGCCCTGCACCGTGGCCGCCACGATTCCCGCCGCGCTATCGAACGAAACCAGCGTGCCTGCCGCCGTGTCGCCGAGAAAATTGCTGCCGTTGATCGTCATCGTCTGCCCGCCCGCGACCATCGTTGGCGTCACAGTATCGATCATGGGGCTGACGAGCGGCAGCGCCAGCACCGCGCGCTGCTGCACTGGCAGGTTCGACGCATAGCTCTGGGTATCCTGAATCACCACCACCGACACCTGGTAGGAAGTCGTCGGCCTGTAGGCCGCCTGAAACGCGGTCCACAGCCGATAGATCTCTTCCGTGGTCAGCGTTTCCGGCGTGATGCGAATGTGCTCAACCTGGCTGGCCAGTGTGCTTGCCGCAATCAACTGATTCTCCGGCGGAGCAGGCATCACTGACAGCAAATCCGCCAGCGCCTGCTGAATCGTGTCCCGCGGCACTACCGGCGTTTCATGAAACACCTTCATCGCCCACGCCAGCAGAATCTCCGCATCGAACGCATGACTCCCGTACGCCGTCACCAAATAATGCAGATTGATCGCGAGCGGCGGATTGCTCAACTTTCCTCCGCCCGCGCTCATCGAGGCCAGGTTCAGGTTGCGCAGCGCGGGATTGATGCTGGCGTAGTAAAGAAACAGATTCACTCCCGCTGCCTCGTCCTTGCCGGTCGTAACCAAATCTGGAGCCTTGTTGGTAATCGCCGACGCGGAGCCAAGAATCGTTATCGGGCCGCCGTCTGTTAGAGCCGTTCCCAGCAGCGACATCAACACCGCGCTCACGCCGCCGACGGCCAGGTAATCGCTCATGACCTCGCTCCTGAGCCGCCGGATCCAGCCCCACGTTTCAGAAACTCATCCAACGTGACCCGCGGCCTGAAGGCCGGAGGCTTCGGCGGCGCAGGTACGACCCGCGGCGCGCGCAATTCCACGCTGCCGATCGTGATGTGAATCTCGGTGTGCTCGGCCGCATCCATTGCCGAACCCGCGTCGGCAACTTCATTTCGTGCCGCAGATATAGCCGGCGTTGCAGCCCGCGGCTCCACTTTGGCTGTGGTTCGAACACTCTCGCCCGTGGTCTCCTCAGGCTTCGCGGGCGCCTTCTCTGCGCGCATCTCGATTGACGATTCGCGCGGCTCGTCGCTCTCCCGCGCAACGTCCCGCAGTTCTATCGCCCGTTCCAGGCGCGCTCTCTTCGATCCATATTCATCGGCATCTTTCGGCGCAACTCTTCCATCGCTCTCCTCTGTCCTTTTGACACGAGCAGCCTCAAGAGCCTCGGATTGCCGGGAACCCTTCCGAGTCGCATCCCTCGCTTGCGCGGCATCACGCCTCAGATCGTTCTGCACCAGCCCAGCGGATTCCTCGCGCAAGGCGCGCTCTCCTACTGCCAAAGCCGCGTTCCGCCCCCGCAATACTGTCGCTGCATTCTCCTCCAGCACCAACGGCAGCGCCGCTGCCGCCGTTTGCTGCGCACGCACCAACGGCTCAATTGCGGGCAATTGCCCGCGCGACCGCTGCACCATCCTGTCCAGAACTCCGCTCATGCGTTCAGCATCTCCAGGTAGGCCGCGCGACGCGACGCACTCATGCGCACCACCGCCTTCTCGCTCCATCCATAGGCCGAGGCCAGGCGATGTATCTCCGCCATCAGCCTTCGCGCCGCCACGTGAATCTCGCGCCACACAAAACCGGCTACGTCGAAATCCAGCGACGCCCGCGCTCCACAATGCGCACAAGGCAAAACGCACCGTATCTCTGCCGAAGCGTTCAGCCGGTCGAACCGATCCATCCAATCAGCCCGCTCGGCTCGAACCAGGTCCGTGCCCTCGATGCCCAAGGTCCTCGCCAGCAGCAGCGCCCGCGCATCCTCTTCGTTCGATGCTTCCATTGACGCTGCCAGATCACTCGAGTTCGCGGGGCGCATGCCCATCTGGCGGTCAGCTTCGACCCATGTCTCCGTCTCCGCCGCGCACAGCGTCCGCACCATGTCCTCGGCATCCATTGCGAACTCCAGTTGCTCACCGCACTCCGTGCAGCCCGCAAACCCTTCAACCCTGGGGCCGAACGTCATCGCATGGAGCCGCAGCAGCGTCGCATTGCGCTCTGCCAGCGGCAAGGCGGCAAGCTCTGTCATCTTCCTCTCCGGCATTGCCACAGCCAGCAGAGCCAGCGCGCGCCACGGCTCCCGGCTCGCCTGTCCCCGCTCCCATGCGGTGAGAATTCGTTCTCCGCTCAATGAGTGCATAGCGTGTGCTTTTGAAACGGTAATGAAAGATCACTCAGCCCTGTCATCCTGAGCGAAGTCCGCCGCGGCGGACGCAGTCGAAGGATCTGCGGTTCCCGGTCGTCCCATGAATTCTTCGCGACGAAGGAATGTCGAGTATGCGTTGCTCACTCGACGGCTCCGGAAAAGTTACGCCCGTGTCGAACTGAAGCTCACTTCCGTCGGCTCTGTAACTGACGTATCCCGCTCCCACCCTTCGTTCTCGAGAATGATGTGCTGGATCGCGACTGCATTTGCGTTGGCGTCCAGATCGGGCAGCGCCTGATACTCCGAGACCCACGCGCGATAAATCTTGTAGCTGATCGCCAATTGTCCGGCCTCGTTGTAGAAATCGAGAATCACGTCCTTGCGAAAATCCTTGAGCGAAACCTCCGCGCCCAGTCCCGCGCCGATCTGCCACACCTTCGCCGCCCACGCCTCGAAAGCCAGATCGTGGGTCACGCCCCGCTCCAGCGTAATCGGCGCAAACTCGCTCCGCCCCGGCGATTTGCGGCTGGTGCTGGGGTCGCCGCCCTCGCGATGCTTCACCACTTCCGTGGTGCGCTTCAATGGCGAACACTTGCTCAACCCCGCCACATACTGCCCATCCCACTTGAGCCGGAATTTGAAGTTCTTATATGGATCGAACCTCTGCGCATTCACCACAAACTCGGCCATGCTCCACTCCTCATCTGTCTGTCTCGTTCTCGATCAGGTTGCGAACGACGTATTCGCTCCGCTACGCCGAAGCCTGCCCCGTCAGTTGCTCAATCTGGATCACCACAAACTCCGCCGGCTTTAATGGCGCAAATCCCACCAGGATGTTGACGATCCCGCTGTCGATGTCCTGCTGCGTCGTTGTCTCACTGTCGCACTTCACAAAATAGGCCTGCGTGGCAGTCACTCCCTGGAACGCGCCTTTCTTGAACAGCGAGTCCATGAACGATCCCACGTTCAGCCGGATCGCAGCCCAGAGCGGTTCGTCATTGGGCTCGAACACCACCCACTTCGTGCCCCGATACAAGCTCTCTTCGAGGAACAGCGCTGTGCGCCGCACCGGCACATATTTCCATTGATCGGTCAGTGCATCCGCGCCCCTGAGCGTGCGCGCTCCCCACAGCAGAGGCCCATACAGGGGGAACGTCCTGAAGCAATTCAGGCCCAGCGGATTCAACGAGCCGTTCTCCTGGTCGCTCAGGTTGTACGTCATGCTCTGTACGCCGTTCAGCGTGGCTTCAATCCCGGCCGGGGCCTTCCACACGCCGCGCGTCGCATCGGTCCTCGCATACACGCCCGCCACTACTCCCGAAGGCGCGAACGTACGCAGTTGCCCATTGTTCAGCGCGTCCGCAAGCCGCAGCCGCGGCCAGAACGCCGCGCCATTCGCATCCACCACCCCAATGCCGCTCGACTTCCAGTCCACGGCACCCGCCACCGTCGTCACATTCGGCAGCGGATCAATCAGCAGCATCGCCCGTCGCAGATCGCACAGCGCAATCGCGGCCGAATAAATCTCTACTGCGTTGATGTTCGGATCTGACGCATTCGGATTACCCGGCAGCGAGCGTGCCGCTTCCGGGATACTCAGCAGGTTGAACAGGTCCACCTTGGCCAGCGCATAAATGCCTGTAAATGCCAGCGGATCGCCAATTAGCTCAGCCGACTGCGGCAGGCCCGACGGCGCCGTCGCCGGCGTACACGTAATACTGGCCAGGGGGTGCTGTGTGCTTCCGCCCAGCGCATAGTGCGCCACATTTATGTTGCCCGGAGTCTTCAAACCCAGAGCGTTTGCCGCATCATGCCCGGTAGCCGGCGAACCAAATGTAATCACCGCATCGGGCTGGTTCGGCAACAGCACATTCACGCGAATCCCCGTGCCTGTTCCGCTCGGCGCCGCCGTACAGCTCACGGACGCCCCCGATACATTCACCATCAGCCAGTTGGCGATCGCCTGCTGTAACTGCGACGCAAGTCCCGACACTGTCTGCGGAATCGAGTTGCCGTTTCCGATGGCTTTGATCGTCACCGGCGTCGACGAAATGTGCGGAAGCGTCAGCACCAGGTTGCAATCAGCAGTAGCCGTGGCCGTGCCGCCGCCCAGGTTCGCGTCCACGCTGCCCGCGCCCGTAATCGTGAGCGCCGTGCCCAGGATTCCCGTCACAGCCAACGCCGTCGGCGTCGACGATAGATTTGTCGTCACGCTCACAAGCTGCGATCCGTTGTCAGGATCGTTCACAACCGCGGCCACAAAATTCTGCGCCGCCGAGTTCAGCGTGATCGATGGAAAGTATTCCGAGGTGCCATCCATCAGATCCGTAATGGTCAGGTTGAACGCCAGTGGATCGCCTGTCGCCACTGACAAGTCCAGCCCCTGTACATCCACGTCCACCAACAGTTGATCGTTGGCCCATTGGCCACTGCTCAATGCGGCAAAGGTCAGCTCGCCGCTGGCGATCGCCACTTCTGCATACGGCACGGGGGTGCCCGACGTGGGATAGTGCATCGGCGATCGCACCACGTAGGCCTGCGTTCCGCCGTTGTTGAAGAACTGCTGCACCGCGTAGCTCACTTCGCTGTTCGAAGCCAGCCCGCCATACAGCCTTTCGAAATCGGAAAAGCTGTAGACCGCCTGCGCGCGGTTATCAATGCCGCGCGCCGTGTAGCCCACAAACGCCGCAATCGACGTGGCTACGCCGGTAATCGTGTGTACCGCACTGGGCAATTCTTGGATATACACACCGGGGTACGTGTACGCACTGGACATGGGTGTCCTCCCCCTTGAGATGGCAATGGGAACTGGGCGCAGATTTTGAGGCCCCTGATGACCCGAGGAATTTCGTAGATCGAGGAACGAGCGCCGACGATCTCAAAAAAGAAACGCGAAAGCTCTATCTTTGCACGACGCCGGATTGTAGCGAGGCCGTCAAAAACGAGTCAAGTAAAATTCGCAAGACAGGGGCAGAGGTGCGTTTGTTCTATGCGGTCAGCTTCTGAGCCAGTTCTGACATCGGTTCGGCTCGAAGCACCCGCGGGGGACGAAGTTCGTCAATATCTTCTTGCCGGCACACGTGGGCCTTCCCGATTCAGCCGCGTCCAACGAACGGCATCTTGGTGGCCATTACGGTGATGAATTGAACATTGACGGTGAGCGGCAACCCGGCCATGTATAACACCGCGTCGGCTACGTGCTGCACATCCATGCGCGGTTCCGGCTTTATGGTTCCGTCCGCCTGAAGCACGCCGGATATCATCGGTTCGCTCATCTCAGTCACGGCATTGCCAATGTCGATCTGACCGCAGGCAATGTCGTACTTGCGTCCGTCGAGCGACAGGCTCTTGGTCAGGCCGGTGATGGCGTGCTTGGTCGTGGTGTACGGCGCCGAGTTTGGCCGCGGAGCATGCGCCGAGATCGACCCGTTGTTGATGATCCGTCCGCCGCGAGGAGACTGTTCCTTCATCAACCGGAAAGCCTCCTGGGCGCAAAGAAATGCGCCGGTCAGGTTGACATTCACCACCGCGCTCCACTGCTCAAAGGAGATGTCCTCGAACGGAACACCGGGGGCGGACACGCCGGCATTGTTGAAGAGAACATCCAACCGGCCGAACATGCGCCGGATCTCCGCGAACAACGCTCGAACTGAATCAGGATTGCCAACATCGGTGGGTATGGGAACGATGCGGCCTGCACCTGAGGGGGCCAGGGCAGCGGTCCGCCCGAGTTCCGCCACGCGGCGTCCCGCGGCTGCCACGAAATAGCCGGCAGATTGCAGGCTGAGCGCCACCGCGCGGCCTATCCCGCTGCCGGCGCCGGTAACGAGCGCGATTTTTTGAGTGACTGAATCGTTCACTGCTCCTCTTCATTTCCGCGATGACCAGCGATCACATCATTCTTCCATGCCCGCGAGCGTTTGAGATATAACCTCGCCCGTGAGCACACTCGAAATCGACCGCGGCCCTGATTTGCCTTGTGGACGCCTACCCTGATATTTGAGAATGGCGCGGCGGGGAATCTATCAGATGAAATTGCGTTCTAGGCGCCAATCTTTATTCCGGTTGGGCCGCGTGGCGGCGGCCTTCGGATTTGCGGTAGCGATCTTCACATGCACCGCCGCGGCGCAACCGCCGGCGCAAGCCCATTACCAGCACAACCTCAAGCGTGGCCCCGCACCGGGCGGCGTGGAGCCGGCGACGTTCTTTATTCATCGTCTGGGCACCGATCATGCCGAAGGTATTACTACGCTGGACATGAATGGCGACGGACGGCCTGACATTGTGAGCGGAGCGTATTGGTATGAGAATCCCGGACCGCAGGGTGGCGAATGGACGCGGCACCAGTATCGGGAAGTGGAGGTGTTGAATGAGTTCGTCTCGGACTGCGGCGAGTGGACAGTCGACGTGAATCACGACGGGCGGCCGGATGTGGTGACCGCCGGCTGGATGACCAACGGGATCTTCTGGTGGGAGAATCCGGGCAAGCTGGGCGCGGAGTGGAAGCGGCACTTTATCACTGACAGCTATGAGACGGAAGGCGGCTGGATGGCCGACATCAACGGCGACGGCAAACCCGACCTGATCTTCGGCCATTACGGGCATATGGGCGTCCTGTGGATCGACTTCGCCGGATCTGAGCCCAAGGTGCATCACGTGGGTGGACGAACTGAGGACGGGCACGGCATTGGGGTGGCCGATATCGACGGCGATGGCAAGGCGGATATTCTTACGCCCAACGGGTGGTTCAAGCAGATCGACGCCGACAAGGATCAGTGGAAGTGGCATGGCGACTGGAAAATGGAGGACGCGGGCTTTCCGATTGTCGGCTACGACGTGAACAACGACGGCAAGATGGATGTGATCTATGGCCAGGGACACAGCTACGGGATCTATTGGCTTGAACAGCAGGCCAGTGGCGCCGGCCGCGCATGGGTCAAACACACCATCGACGAATCGTTCTCGCAGGTACACGCGCTCAAGATGGCCGACATCGATGGCGACGGCGAGTTGGAGTTGCTCGCCGGCAAGCGCTACCGCGGGCATTCGGGAGACGATCCCGGATCTTACGATCCGCTGGTCGTGTACTACTACAAGATCGATCGCAAGACGGGGGCCTTCACCCGCTATCCGATCTCAATGAATGGGACCGCCGCCGCCGGAACGCAGTTCGTGGTTGAGGATCTCGATGGGGACGGCGACCTCGACATTGCCACGGCGGGCAAGACCGGCGTGCACTTTTATGAGAATCTCCGGATTGATACCGTGCCGAAGGCCGAGCGCGAGAAGGAGCTCTTACTCGACAAGAACTGGCCTTTCCCCGGCGAAGGACCGGCTGTGAAGTGGGATCGTGATCCGAAGAAGTAGAAGGTCCGGCTTCAGTCTTTCCGGGCCAAACCTTGACCAGCCTTTGTTACCATCCTCGAGACTCACTGCAGGATCCACAGGAGTGCCATGACCTACACGCCCAATCGCCGCAGCTTCCTCATCGCAGGGGGACTCACCGTCCTCGCCGCCACAAGAGCCTTCGGAGCCAATGACAAACTTCGGATCGGTGTCATCGGCCCGGGAGGTCGCATGCGACAACTGCTCAACTCGGCCGAGAATTCGGGCGTGCCCTTCGAGATAGTGTCGGTGTGCGATGTGTACGCGCCGCGGTGCGAGGAGGTGAAGACGCGGCCGACCGCCACGGCCGCAACGGCGTGCGGGGATTACCGCAACGTGCTGGACGACAAGAGCATCGATGCTGTGATCATCGCGACCCCGGACCATTGGCATGTCCGCATCGCGGTTGCGGCGCTGGCCGCGGGCAAAGATGTGTACCTCGAGAAGCCGGTGACGCATACCCTCGAAGAAGGCGACGTCCTGCAGAAAGCCGTTCGATCAAGCCGGCAGATCCTCCAATGCGGAATGCAGCAGAGGAGCTGGCCCCACTTCCGCAACGCCGTAGACCTCATCCAGGGCGGCTCGCTCGGGCAGGTAAACCAGGTGCGGACATATTGGTGGCAGAACTACGGCTCGAACTGGGTGCCCAAGCCGGTGGATGCGGCACAGCTTGACTGGAAACAGTGGCTCGGCGGAGCGCCGGACCAGCCTTTCAGCCTGGAGAAGTACAACCGCTGGCGGTGGTTCTGGAGCTTCGGCGGTGGCGCCATGACCGACTTGTTCAGTCACTGGATCGACGTCGCGCAATGGGCGATGAAAGCGGACGAGCCGACGATGGCCTTCATGCTGGGCGACAAATACGTGTTCACGGAATGGGAGTGCCCGGATACCATCCAGGCGGCCTTCCGCTATCCAGGTTTTGATGTGGTCTACGAAGGCATGATGAGCTCGTCGATCGACGACGGTGGCCTCGAATTCCGTGGTACGGATGCGACGCTCAAAATCAACCGTGCGGCAATGAGTATCTTTCACGAGAATGTGAAGGGCGATCGAAATCCCGTACTGAAAGAAGAGAGCTTCGAGGACGGGACAACGCCCCACATGAGGAACTTCTTCGACTGCATCAAGACGCGCAAGGACCCGAATGCACCCGTCGAAGCGGGAATCGCCGCGGCGCGGGCGGGCCATATCGGAAACCTGGCCTACAATCGCGGAGGCATGACCCCCTGGCCGGCGAAGTAAATATAGCCTCCGTTGAGATCTAAAAACAGAGGGCCGGATGCTCTTTCCTTGCCAGGGTTTTCCATCGATTGTATCCATATAAATAAAGCGATTTATTCCGTTTGTCGATGTCGGAATTATTTCTGTATAGTGTGTTGGTTACAGAGAGAGGGCTCGGAATGTTTAGAAAGCTGGTTGAACTTGCGCCAGTGTGGGTAAGCTTTTGCCTGAGCGGACAAGTTCTAGCCCAGGTCCAGACGGAAGTTCCTCCCGTCATAGCTGGTGCGAAGTCCGTAGCCGTGGAGCACATCAAGATTCACGGCACATCACTCGAAGGCAATCTCGAGGGCGACTCCGTCGACCGTGACGTCTTTGTCTTTCTGCCCCCCAGCTACCAGAAAGACAAAGACCGCCGGTATCCCGTTGTCTACGCGCTGCACGGATACTCGATCGGGGCTGAACAGTGGACGCACGAGATCCACGTCCCGCAGACCATAGAAGGCGCGTTTGAGCAGGGCGCCAAAGAGATGATCGTCGTCCTGCCCGACTCCAAGACGATTCACAACGGCTCCATGTATTCAAGCTCTGGGACGACGGGGGATTTTGAGAGCTTTATTGCCCACGATGTTGTTTCCTATATCGATGCCCATTACCGGACCCTTCCCAATCGCCGGAGTCGCGGCCTCGTCGGTCACTCCATGGGCGGCTACGGTGCTTCGCGCATCGGCATGAAGCATTCCGATGTCTTCGGCAGCTTATACATCATGAGCCCGTGCTGTATGTCCGCTCGCCCGGCGGGTCCGGTCAATCCCGAATTGGAGAAGAAGCTGGAATCAGTGAAAACGGCCGAAGACTCTGCCAAGCTGTCGTTCTTCGAACGCGCACAACTGGCGACCGCCGCGGCGTGGTCACCTGATCCAAAGAACCCGCCGATGTACTTCGATCTGCCCTTCAAAAACGGTGAAGTTCAGCCCGACATCCTTGCAAAGTGGGCGGCCAACGCTCCTCTCGCTTTCATCGATCAGTACATCGGAAACCTCAAGCAATATCGCGCGATCTCCATTGACGTCGGAGACCAGGACGGCCTGCGTGTCGATACAGCTAAGCTGCACGAAGTGCTCGACAATTACGGCATCGCGAACAACTTCGAGATCTATCACGGCACGCATACCAGCGCCGTTGCGGATCGATTTCAGAATCACGTGATGCCGTTCTTCAGCAAGAGCCTCTGCCTTTCTGCTAGTTGCAACTAATGTCCAGATCGAATGAATGATCCACGCGGGTCGGCACTTCTGTCTGCTCGGAAACGACTGTTCCCAAAAGGAGCGCCATGGATCTTCTACATCGAGTCAAATTCTCATTGACAGCAACCGGTGCTTCCGCCAGCGACTTGTGTCCCAGACGACCGGTTCTCTTGATTCAATTTCGGACTGCGTTTTCGCCTCCCGAGCCCTTATCTTCATATTTTCGACCCCGCAGCGAGTGACTTGCCCGGCCACCCTCCCAATCGATCTACCGATGCAGAGTCGCGCCTGAAAAGATCTCCTGCGCGTTCCAACCAACGCCGACCCTCTTTCCATAGCTGACTGCCCAGCTAACACTGCCATCGCCGAATCCACCATGCCGGTTCCACAGCGCTGCCGGTGGCGCGTCCGTCGTGACTAGACCATAGCAAGTCGTTGTCGATGGCTATCGCATAAATCACGCCGCGTTGGTGGGTGCTGGAGTTATAGGGGAGGGAGGCAGGTTTCTGGGATGAATCAGGAATCAGCTGGATTCTTCACTGAATTCCGGATGCAGGCGGCGATAGAGCCAGCTCTTGATAAATCTCATTTCCCGATCAACGGTAGCCTTCGAAGTTCGCATCAATGCCGCGGTTTCTTCGGCGGTGCAGCCCAGGAAGTAGCGCAATTCCACGAGCTGAACCTTATAGGGATCAACGGCATTCAGTTCATCCAGCGCCCGATTGAGTTCGAGGAGTTCCACGCTGCCAACGTCTACCCATGGGAGGTCGTTGCTCAGGGGGACATGAATGCTCCCACCTCCGCGAATCAACGCCTGATTTCCGCGAGCATGATCGATAAGTATCCTGCGCATTACCTTGGCGGCAAAGGTATAGAAATGTCCTCTGTCTTCATAGGCCACTTTCTTCTGATTCAACAGCTTCAGATAGAGCTCATGCACAAGAGCGGTCGCTTGGAGCAGATCGGGGTTGCGTTCCCTCCGAATGTATGCAGCGGCGACCTGGCGCAGGTGGGGATAGACAAGCGGCATTAGCTGTTCGAAGACCGAGTCCTCGCCGCCTCCCCACTTTGCCAGTAGCAGAGTGATGTCTCCCATTTCCGCTTGCAAATTTTCTCCGATCGTTGGGTCCCAGGGGATCTTGCCTCCGAAATTATCAAATTGGCCGGTTTAAGTACCCGAATCGGGAGGATCTCCTGGCCCTGGAATCACAACCTAAGAATAGTTGATTCATTTCGCACAGAGTTTGCGCCTTCTCAATTGAACCGCAAAAGGATTCCGGTGACTCATGAGGCCGGAACCGAGGTTGAAGGGCAGGGTCAGCTTAGTATTCGCCGGTTGCCGACCAGGGATCTTTCCTTTCCGGGCAGCCGATCGTCCCATCGTGGAGAAATCCACCCAACCGAGCTGCCGGAATCCAAAGATCCGCGGCCAGCCAAAGAGGGAGACGGCAATGTGCGTTAGAAGATTCACTCAAGTTTTGGCTGGTCTGTTCCTGGGAATCGGAATGGCGATCTCCGCGACGGCGCAGAAATCGGGTCCCTCCACCGACCCTGCGGAGTTCAAAGCGGTTCCAGCGCGCGTAGTGGATCGTGTGGTGGAGCAAGTGGACGATGCAAAGCGGGTGAGGTTGGCCGGTAATGTGCACCCGATGGCGCGCCCGGAGTCTGACATGGGCCGCGTTGACTCCAACAAGCTCCTCGAGCGTGTGGTTATGGTGCTGAAGCGCAGCCCGGAACAGGACGCAGCTCTGGCGGCATTTAACGAGCGGCAGTATGACCCCAACTCTCCGGACTTCCATCATTGGCTGACAGCCGAGGAGTTCGGCCAACTCTATGGTCCGTCCGATGCCGACATTGCCGCTGTGACCAACTGGCTTCAGAATCACGGCCTGCAGATTCATGAAGTAGGCAAGGGACGTGTCTACATTCAATTTGATGGGACCGTTGCGAACGTGGAGAGAGCCTTTCACCTGGAGATGCACAACTACATGGCCGAAGGCAAAATGCACCTCGCCAACGACCGAGATCCGGAAATTCCGGCCGCGCTTTCGCCGGTGGTGACGGGCATTGCTTCGCTGCACGATTTCTTGCCTATGCACTTTTCGCGGCCCGGCAACTTTGTCAAGCGCGACCTGAAGACGGGGAAGTACACCGTGCTGCCACCCGACCCGCCCGCTACCGGCAGTGCGCTCGAGCCCACCCCTCTTCTCCCGAAAGGCTTGAATACGGGTGCACCCGGCTCGAATGCCGGAAAAACGGCTCCAGGCGGCGCGCAGCCGATGTTGGGCTGGGTGGACCCGACGACCGGTTACCAGCGCGAAGATCTCACCCCTTACGATCTCGCCGCCATCTATAACATTCTGCCGCTTTGGAACGCGGCCACGCCGATCAATGGAACGGGCGTGAAGGTGGCCGTCGTAGCGCTCAGCGACGTTGTCGCTTCCGACCTCAACACCTATCGCAGCTCCTTTGGACTTCCGGCGACGACCCTGACGACTGTGCACAGCGGGACCGATCCAGGGCTAACGGACAGCCAGTTGGAAAATACCGAGGACGTGGAGATGGTGTCTGCCACGGCTCCGGGCGCGTCGATTGTGCTGGTCTCAGATGTCAACAACGCCACGACGAACGGCCTCACAACCGGGATTCTCTACATTGTGAACAACGCGGTCGCGCCGATTCTGACTATGAGCTACGGGTTTTGCGAACTCAAACTCGGTACCGCCGGCAACACTTTGTATAACCAGACATTCCAGCAAGCCGCGACGGCCGGTATCAGCTCGTTTGTAGCCGCGGGAGACTCGGGATCGGCGACCTGCACCCCGCAGAACGGAATCGCACCTCCCTATTCAGATCCCTTTGGCCTGGCGGTCAGCGGGATGGCTTCGAGCCCATACGTGACCGCTGTGGGTGGAACCGATCTGGAATGGCCGTTTGTCGCAGCCACCCACCCTTACACCACCTACTGGAACACCACCGCAGATGTGCATGGAGCGACCGCCAAGGGGTACATGCCCGAGATGTCGTGGAACACTACCTGCTCAAACCCGCTTCTCCTGACCGTGTACACCGCATATGCGAATGTCGAAGCGTTGTGCAATGCCGCGCTGAACTCGACCACAATCTCGACCTGGTCGATGGTTGAGATGGCGTCGGGCGGCGGCGGAGTGAGCGCCTGCACCACCAATTCCAGCACTCCCACCAGCACCACATGGTTCCCAAACAGCTGTTCCGGAGGATACGCGAAACCGTCGTGGCAAACGGGCGTCGCTGGCATTCCAGCCGACGGCAAGCGCGACCTGCCTGACATCTCCCTGTTTGGGTCCTACGGCTGGGGCCAGGGGGACAACACGGGGCTCCCCGGCAGCACTCTGCTGATCTGCGAGTCCTCAGCCACGACGCCCTGCAATTACAGCACTCCGGGCTCCATCGTTTATCAGGAGAACGGCGGCACCTCGGCCGCTTCGCCGATGGCGGCCGGGATTATGGCCCTTGTGGTTCAAAAAATGGGAGGCGCGAAGCAGGGCCTGGCCAATCCCGTCTTCTACAGCCTGGCGGCGAAGGAGAACTACGCGGCCTGCAACTCGAACACCGTAGCGGCCGGCAACACATGCATCTTCTACGACACCACCACGGGCTCCAACGCAATGAATTGCACAACCGGAGACACAGACTGCGTTACCAGCGTGACGGGCGATGCAATCGGCATCTTGAGCGGCTACAGCGCAACAGCGGGCTACGATTTGACCACTGGCCTGGGTTCGATGAACGTGACCAACCTTGTGAATGCGTGGGCGGCGGCGGTTGCAGCGCCTGCCGTAACGCTGACGCCAACCAGTCTTGCGTTTGCCTCGACCACCGTGGGTGTAACAACCGCTGCGCAAGTCGTGACGGTGAAGAACTCCGGCACCGCCCCACTGACGCTAACTTCTGAGACGATCACCGGCACGAATGCGAGTTCCTTCCTGATCTCGGCAAACACATGCACAACGTCGCTGGCAGTTGCGGTCTCTTGCACGGTTTCCGTCGAATTCAAGTCGGCGACGACGGGTGCATTGACGGCTTCGCTGTCGATTGCCGACAACGCGACCGGCTCTCCGCAAGCGGTAACTCTTACCGGCACGGGTGCCGCGGCAGCCGGCCCGGCTGTAACGCTGACGCCGACCAGCGTAGCCTTTGCCTCGACCACGGTGGGATCGACCACCGCGGCGCAGACTGTGACGGTGAAGAACACCGGAACCGCGGCGCTGACGCTGACGTCTGAGACTCTTACCGGCACCAACGGTACCTCTTTCCTGATCTCGGCAAACACTTGCACGACTTCATTGGCGGCGGCCGCAAGCTGCACGGTTTCGCTGGAATTCAAGCCGGCGGCGGCGGGCGCGTTGACAGCTTCGTTGTCGATTGCCGACAACGCGACCGGCTCTCCGCAAACGGTGACTCTCTCCGGCACAGGCACGGCGGCAGCCCCGGCCGTAACACTGACGCCAACCAGCCTGAGCTTCGCCTCGACCACTGTGGGATCGACCACTGCTGCACAAGTCGTGACAGTGAAGAACTCCGGGAATGCGGCACTCACGCTAACGTCGGAGACCCTTACCGGCACCAACGCTACCTCCTTCCTGATCTCGGCAAACACTTGCACCACTTCGTTGGCCGCGGCCGCAAGCTGCGCGGTTTCGGTGGAATTCAAGCCGGCGGCGGCAGGCGCGTTGACGGCTTCGCTATCGGTTGCCGACAACGCGACCGGCTCTCCACAAACGGTAACTCTGACCGGCACCGGCGCCGCTGCCGCAGCTCCGGCCATCACGTTGACCCCGACGTCGATTGCTTTTCCGGCAACGGTGACGGCGGCCACCAGCGCGGCCCAGGTGGTGACGGTGAAAAACACCGGCACGGCGGCCGCCACCATCAGCTCGATTGCGCTCGCCGGTACGAACGCGACTTCCTTTGTGCAGATCGGCACCTGCGGAACATCCCTCGCAGCCGGTGCGTCCTGCTCCATCTACGTGGCGTTCAGACCTGCTTCGGCAGCGGCGCTGTCGGGAACACTAACCGTAACTGATAATGCCGCCGGCTCGCCGCAGACCGTGACGCTGACAGGAACCGGAGTTGCGGCGCCAGCGCTTACGCTAAGCGCTACGAGTCTGGCATTCCCGACAACCACCCATGGAACTACCTCTGCAGCGCAAACGGTGACGCTGACCAATGCCGGGACCTCAACGATTAATCTGTCTTCGATCACGCTGACGGGGACCAGTCCGGCGGACTTCGTACAGCTGAACACATGCGGCGCGACGCTGGCACCGGCAGCGACCTGCCAAGTGTTTCTAGCCTTCAAACCGGCCGCCGCCGCGGCTTACACAGCAACCGTGAGCATCGCCGACAACGCGGCTTCGTCTCCGCAATCCGTGGCGATCTCCGGCACCGGGAACTAACGGCAGGGGAAATTCTGGCGGCGCGATGATTGGGGGAGTGTCGCGATGTCAGAAAGCAGAGCCGGCGGAGAGCCTCTGAGTGAAGGCTCCGCCGGCTATTGCGTTTCCTCGAACGCCACAGAGCCATCCGGTTCGTTTCTATAGCGAGTCGCGAGTTCCGTGAAGCAGGCACGCGTGGATGGAAACTGCGTTATCGTAAGTGAAGGCCGTTGACAAAAACGCTGACTGATCGGAATGACCTTTGAATGAGCCGCACGGTGGAACCTGAACCGTAGGCGTCCATCATTCGTTGGCGGCCTCGGGAGGCCGCACAAGGAGAATCAGAGATGAAAGCCGCGATTTGGCACGGCAGGCGCGACGTACGCATCGAGAGCGTGCCCGAACCTCCGCCCCCTCCCTTGGGCCAGGTACAAGTAAAGGTAGCGTGGTGCGGAATCTGCGGCACAGACCTGCACGAATACGAAGGCGGCCCGCTTTATATCCCGCTGGAAAAGCCTCATTCGCTCACAGGAGTGCAGGCGCCGGTCATCATCGGTCACGAGATGTCGGGCGAGGTTACGGCAGTCGGGGACGGCGTGGAAGACTTCTCACCCGGCGATCGCATCGCCGCCTGTCCCATCATCGGATGCGGAGAATGCCGCTGGTGCCGAAGCGGATCGATGGCCCAGTGCGATCGTGTCGCGTTTCTGGGAACCTCGTGGACCGGCGGGGCGCTGGCGGAGCGCCTGAATCTGAACGCGTATCAGTGTTATCGCCTCGGCGATTCAATCTCCGATGAAATCGGCGCATTGGTGGAGCCGTTCTCGGCGACTGTTCGTGCGGTGGTCCAAAGCGGCGCAGGTGTTCATGATAACGTCGCCATCGTGGGTGCGGGTCCGATCGGCCTGATGTCGCTGATGGCGGCCCGCATCATCGGCGTGAAACGGGTGGTAGCCTTCGAGGTTGCGGAGAAGCGCATTGAAGCGGCGCGGCGTTGTGGCGCGGATGCGGTGATCAATCCCGCTTTTCAGGATGCGCTGCAGGCCACGCTGGAGATGACCGACGGGCAAGGTTTCGACGTAGTGATTGAATGCGCCGGGCAGCCGGCGACCGTCCTGATGGCGGGCCGTCTCACGCGGACCCGGGGCAGGTTGGTCATCATGGGAGTGTTTGAAAAGCCCGCAGCTCTTGACCTCACGGATATCGTATTTCGCGAAAAGATCGTCTCCGGAAGCATGAGCGGATACGGCTTGTACAACGAGACCATTCAGATGATGACCGATTCCCGATTTCGCGGAGACGTCCTCATTTCCGATCGCATCGGCCTCGATGATCTCATTGGCCAGGGATATTACGGGCTGCTGAACGAGAAGGACCGGCACGTTAAGATCCTGGTCAGGCCGGAGTAGAGACGTTTGTAGCGTCCGGCTTCGTAGCCTCTGGCTGGAGTCAGATGTCTTATCGTGCGGACGCCTGGAGCAACAGAACCCAATCGCCATCACCGGCGTGATTCTTGCCTGGGGGAACGAAGTCGTGAGATCCGCTGTTAGGAACAGACCCATTCGCTGCGTCCTGATAGCTGCCGTTTGACGGATCGAACCATCTCGCTTTCGCGACGGCCCGCAGGCTCGCCATGTTCACAGTGATAGTGCGAGCAGTTGGCATATAGACAACAGCGAGTGAGCCGTCCGTCGTCCTCGCAGCGGTGCTGTAGTCGCTTTCGCTGACCCTTGTATCCACGTTGCCGTAGGTTCCGTAACCGCCCGTAAGAACCGAGTGGTCCTGATCTGGCACGAGGTCCTGCCAGGGCAACGACGAAAAGAAGGCCTTCCAGATTCCGAGCTGTTCCACTCCCGGTGTGTCGATCTGATTCTTCCACCCGTCTGCGAATGACCAGGTGTACTTGTTCCCGTAGAACTGGCCGATACCGCCAGTCAGCATCGTCCAGTAATTTTGCTTGCGCAGCACCAGCGGGGTCCCGAAATCGGGCGGATCCCCGACATTCTCCAGGTCGTAGTGCCCTTCCATCAGGTAAGCGGGCGCAACCGGCTTCTGGTTGTAGCTGTGCAGCATCTGAATGTACGTCGGCGAATAAGTATAGGTGCCATTCAGCTCGATCAGGGGAATCC
This sequence comes from uncultured Acidobacteriota bacterium, assembly GCA_963798315.1. Taxonomy (GTDB): domain Bacteria; phylum Acidobacteriota; class Terriglobia; order Terriglobales; family Acidobacteriaceae; genus Telmatobacter. Next base: position 942,579 of record CAWCTA010000014.1, read on the forward strand.
AGCGCGGATCGTCGAAGGAGGAGCTGGTCCTGACGTGGAGTTCCACGCTGTGGAACTGATCGGGAGCCACGGAGCGAATGCCCTTTGCCACTGCCTGCACGAGATTGTCGTCGTCAGGGATGGTCCAGAGATTGAAGTCGTTTCCGTTGAGCCAGGCCAGATTTGAAAAGCGCTTGTATCGGCTTCCAATAAATTGCCCATAGGCATAAGCAGCCTTCATACCGTTGTTCCGCAACGCCGGCAGCCAGCCGATGGTCTCGATAGGGTCAAGAAAGACGAACAGATGGTGGTTGGTGGCTAGCTGAAGAATGTGATCGAGGCGAACAAAGTACGCTTCGTTCGGCTTGCTCAAATCATAATGCGTGAAATCGGTGCCCCCTGCAACATAGGCGGTGAAAGGCTTGATCCCATCGGGAGTTACCGCATCCTTGTTGGTCGGGTAATCGTTGCCCGCGCAAGCCACGTCGATCCATCCCAGCGTGTTGAATCCGTGCGCTTCGCGATCAGCGAAGTAATACTCCGCATCCTGCTCGGTCAACCGCCCCATCAATCCCTGGGGCGTGTCGCCGACCATGAGAAACGGAGTCCCATTCTGATCAACCAGGTAGCGGTGGTTTTCACTGAGCTTCAGCGGATAAATCGGCGCGCCTGAGCCTTGCGCGCCAGCCCCGCCGCAGACCGCCACGACAACAAAAAGCCACACAAACGATACATGGCAACGTTTTTTTTTTCCGTTTTTTTTTTTTTTACATCTACTGGTTCAGTTTCGTATTGCTCGCCCGATGTGGTGGCGGAAGTGAAAAAGCTCAATGGCGGCAAGGGTGTCGACTACGTGGTGGATCCTCGGCGGCTACCAGCGCGGTCAACGACGCGGGTGCGCATGGTGAACCGCGGCGGGCGTGTTTGCCTCGCGGCGTTTGCGCATGAGGAAGTGCCGGTCGATGTCGCGCACATCGTGCGCAACGATGTTTATGTTTCAGCATGCACGGCGAAGGGAAGAGTGCCACGCACCGCGCCGAGGCTTTCATGAAGCAGAAACGCTTCGACGCCACCAAGATCCATACTCATACTTTCCCGCTTGACGATCTGCCGACCGCGATCCGTCGCCGAGGATTGGGTTGAGGACAGCCATCAAGGTGGTGGTGAAGGCGAAGATGGACACTGCGCACAAAGTGGCGGCGGAGTAACGCCTAGTCCCCTCTGGCGATGAGGAAAGGAATCCGGGAACCGCGATGCTGACCTGTGACGATTACATCACGCCGACTAGCTTCCTGAGGCATTTGCCGCGATGGAGGCGCATCGCGGGCGGTATCGCATCGTAGCAGGCGCGACCGATACGCTTCCCTGGGCGCGCGAGGGACGCGCCGGGAATGTGCATATCCCCGCGTTGATCGACGTCGCGAAAATCCCGGAACTACTTGAACGATCCGTTGGCGACACGCGGGTACGGCTTGGCGCCGCCACGCCAATCCAGCGCTTCCTCGACGATGCCGCACTCGTCTGCGCTTTGCCATCCATCCGCGATGCGCGGTGTGGTTCGCCGACGATCAAATTCGTGCGCAAGCGACCATCGGCGGCAATATCGTCAATGCTTCGCCGGCGGCCGATGCGACGCCCTGCCTGATCGCGCATGAGGCCGAACTCGGTATTCCAGCAGGTCGACGAGGAGGACTCCAGCTTCGGCGTGTGCAGCTTGAGCAATTTGTAGACCGGTCCAAACCAGACCGCACTCCAAGACGGCGAGTTGTTGACCGCCATCGAGTGCAATGCGCTGCCCGGATATGGCGGCAGCTTTTCGAAAAGGTCGGCCACCGCCGTTCTCTGGTGATTTCTTTGGTGTGCTTGGCGGCGCTGCTCAAGCTCGATCCACAGGGCCGCACAATCGAGGACGTGCGCCTGGCCATTGCCGGTATCGGACCGAAGCCCCGACGGCTTGGTGAGGTCGAAAAATTCCTTCGTGGGGGGCCAGTCAGCGCGGAACGACTGGAGCAGGCGGCCGATATCCCAGTGTCGCTCGTTGCGTCGCGGACCCGTCAGGAGTATCGACGCGAGGTGGTTCGCGGATTTGTGCTGCGCGGCTTGATAACGCGGCGAATCGCGCAGGCGCGGACTTGCAGGCAATCGCGCCTGAACTGGAGGCGGCTTATGCCTGATCTCCGGTTTACCGCCGCATCAACGGCCGAAAAAGTTGTTCGCAATGCCAAGCCGCAGCAACGGCTGCTCGACTTCATCCGCGACGATCTCAACCTGACCGGTAACAAGGAAGGCTGCGGTGCCGGCGAGTGCGGCACCTGTTCGGTGTTCGTCGACGGCGTGCTGATGAAATCTTGCCTGCTGCCGGTCGCGAAGGCGCAGGGTGCGATCATCGAGACCGTCGAAGCGCTGGCCACGACCGGTGAGTTAAGTGTGCTGCAAAAGGCTTTCCACAAGGCCGGCGCCAGCCAATGCGGATACTGCATTCCCGGCATGGTGATGGCCGCCACCGCGGCGCTCCGTGCCAATCCGTTTGCCGATCGGGAGGAAATCAAGGAGCGGCTCGGTGGAAATATCTGCCGATGCACGGGCTATCAGAAAATTTTCAGGACGCCGTCGAACTGGCGCCGGACGTTCAGAATGGCAGCCAGCCGGCGACCGCGTTGATGGAGACTGAAACCGAGGACACAGTCATCGGCAAGGCAGTGCGCCGCGTCGATGCGCAGGCGGCGAAGTCTGGGCCGGCTTCCGGTATGCCGCCGACATGACCATGCCCGGCATGCTGCATGTGCAAGTGCTGCGCGCCACACGCCCACGCGCGGATTGTGTCGATCGACACGTCTGCCGCCGAGGCGATGGAAGAAGTCGAAGGTGTCATCACCTGCGCCGATGTTCCGGGCGTGGACGGCTTCGGTGTCTTCGTCAATGACCAACCGATCATGGCACGCGATAAGGTGCGTTATGTCGGCGAGGCGGTGGCAGCCGTGGCGGCGGAAGATCTGCTGATCGCCCGGCGCGCGGTTGATGCAATCAAGGTAGATGAGCCGTACTACCGGCCGTTTCGACCCCGATGAGGCCATGCGTGCCGGGGCGCCGGTGCTTCACGATTATGCTTGGACAACATCACCAAGCACATTCCAATACGTGTCGGTGACGTTGAAAAAGGATTTGCCGTATCGGACCTCGTTGTTGAAGAGACCTATTCGACACAGGCAATCGAGCATGCCTACCTCGAACCTGAGGCGGGGCTCGCTTATGTCGATCACGATGGGATCGTCATGTTTTCGCCCAACCAGAACATCACCCATCACCGCCATATGCTCTCGCGGATCATCGCCAAGCCCATATCCAAGGTACGCTTCATCATGAGCCCGGTGGGCGGTGGCTTTGGCGGCAAGGAAGACATGATCTACCAGGGCATGCTGGCTCTGCTTGGCGATGAAGACGCAGCGGCCGGTGCGGTTGGTGTTCACGCGTGAAGAGTCGATCATTTCCACGGCCAAGCGTCATCCGTCGCGCACGACGCTGCGTATGGGCCTGAACAGCGACGGCCGCATCCGCGCGCTGGCAATGAAGATGATCTGCGACGGCGGTGCCTACGGGCTCTCAACTGAAGGCGTTATGCGCAAGGCGGCGGGAATCTTGGCGGCCGGCCCTTACGTTATTCCGAACGTTCGTGTGGATACCTATGGCATCTACACCAACAATACGCCGTCCGGTGCATTCCGCTCTTTTGGAGCGTTGCAGACGGCTTTTGCGACCGAATTCATCTCGATATTTGTGCCGAGCGGCTCGGCCTGGACCCGTTCCATATCCGTCGCATTAACGCCATGCGCGATGGCGCGCTCACACACACGAAGGCCAGGCTCGGGTCGGTCAGTCTTCGCGAGCGCTTGATGCGCTTGAAAAAGTCCTCGGTTCGAACTGGCGCACCGGTTTCACGCGGCGGCACACGCAGAGATCTCAATCGCGCCGATATCCGCCCGCCCTGTGCACTCGGGGCACGGTTCGCTCAGGACGAGAAACAAGAGGCGGCCGAATAATGGCAGAAGAAACACAAGACGAGCATGGCCGCCTGCTGGTACGGCATCGCGCGTACCGCGGTGATAGATCGTGCCGCATCGTGGCCGAGATCGATGACGGCGGCAGTGCCAAGATCGTCACCGGCGTCACCGAAATTGGCGAAGGCATTCTCACGGTGCTGGCGCAAATTGCGGCCCACGAGATGGGCGTGAAACCGGAACACGTCGTTATTGGCGACAATGATACCGCACGCTCGCCGGAGGCCTCGCATGCCGGCGCGAGCGCCAGACCTACATGATCGGAAATGCTGTTGCGCTCGCGTCGCGCGAAGCGCGCAAGCAACTGGTCGAGGTTATGGCGGAGGTCTGGGACGTTGATGTTGACGTCATTCGGACTGGCAACGGAGAAATCTGGGCGGAAAATACAAACCACCGGGTCACAATGGGCGAGGCGGTGCAAACATCAAAGAGCCGCGGCGTGGTGCCGGTCGGTTCGGCGAGTTTTGGAACTGATACCACCGGGCTTGATCCGGTCGACGGATCGGGCCGACCCTGGCAAGCCTATGTTTTTGGGGCCCAGGTCGCCGAGGTTGAGGTCGATACGGTCACCGGCGAGGTGCAGGTGCTCGGCATCTGGGCCGCGCACGATGTGGCGCGCCGTGAACCCGCAAGGCGTCGAAGGCCAGATCGAAGGCGGTGTCGTGCAGGCGCTCGGCCAAGCGTTGATGGAAGACTACAGACTGGACAGCGGGCACACGAGTACGTCGGGGTTCGCCAAATACATTTTGCCGACGTCGCTCGACGTGCCGCGTGTCAATTCAATCATCATCGAGGATCCCGATCCGATCGGGCCGCTCGGCGTCGAAGGCGTTGGCGAGCCGGCCATGGTGCCGACGATCCCGGCGATCATGAACGCAATCTATGATGCGGTTGGCGTTCGTATCACCGCGCTGCCGGCAACACGGAAAAGGTGCTGATGGCGATCCGGGACAAGAGAAGGCAAGAGACCGAGAGAGCGGCACAGGCCGCCGGATAAATACTCAAGCACACGCCGAGAAATCTGCGGCAAATCGAACTGGGAGGATGCAATGAAAAGAATGTTATCGGCGCTGGTCGCACTGGCGGCATTGACCGCAATTGCGCAGGCACAGAATTATCCCACGCGCCCAATCACGATGATTGTTCCATATCCCGCAGGCGGCCCGAGTGATGTGGTTGCGCGTATCATGGCCGATGGCATGAGTAAGGCGCTCGGCCAGAATATCTGGTTGATCAAATGTTGGGCGGTGCGGGCGGTACCATCGGTACTGCGCGTGCAGCCGCCGCTGAACACGACGGCTATACGCTGCTCGCCGCCAGCATGGGCACGCACGTATCGGCGCCGGCGCTCTACGCGATCTGAAAATACAACTCGACCAAGGATTTTGCGCCGATCGGTCTCACCTCGAACGCGCCGGCGGTGGTGGTGGCGCGCAAGGATTCCCCGGCCAACGATTTCAAGGAGTTCGTGGCCTATCTGAAGAGAAATGGCGATAACGTGAAACAGGCCCATGGCGGTGTCGGCTCGTCGTCGCACATGGCCTGTTGCTGTTTACGTCCGAGTTGGGTCTCAAACCCAATTTGGTCGCCTATCGCGGCACCGGACCGGCGCTCAATGACGTTATCGGCGGGCACGTCGATTTTTTCTGCGAGCAGGTCGTCAGCGTGCAGGGTGCGATCAAGGGCGGCACCGTCAAGGCCTACGTCGTGTCGGGAAACAGCCGCTCTCCGGCCGTACCCGATGTTCCTTTCCGCAAAGGAAGTCGGCGCCAACGACTACCAGATCAATATCTGGAGTGCGATCTTCGCTCCGAAAGACACGCCGCAACCCGTCGTCGACAAGCTCAACGACGCGCTTAACAAGACGCTCAATGATCCGGCGGTTGCCAAGCGCCTCCTTGAGCTCGGGGGTACGGTGCCGGCCAAGGCGGATCGTGGTCCGGCGCACCTCGCGAGCCAGCTCAAGGCGATCTACGCATCGAAATCCGATCCTGAAGGCAGCGGCGGAGAAGACCAACTGATGCTGACGCGCAGCGACAGTGAAAGCGCGGTACGCGAACGCGCCCGCGCCATCGCCAAGGCCGGCGACATCGAACAAGCGCTGGCCAAGGGCTTGCCGAAACTGATCGAATGCTCGCTGTCGGAAGCGTTGGTGCTTGGCCTGCTCAAGCAGGGCGTGCGCAAATATTTTGCCATTTTCGGCCACGGCTCGACCGATCTTGGCAACGTTCTGCGTATCTACGAGGCGGAGGGCGCAACTCGCACGATCAATTGCCGTAACGAGGTGGAGATGGCGCATGCTGCGACCGCGCTCCGTAATACGGCGAAATCTCTGCGGTGGTGACCTCGATCGGTCCGGGCGCGATGCAGGCCTTTGCCGGCTCGCTGGCGGCCGCGTCGAACGGCGTCGGCGTCTATCATATCTACGGCGACGAGACGACTTCGGCGAAGGCTACAATATGCAGCAGGTGCCGAAGGAAGAGCAGGGCTTGTTCGGTCGCATGACCGCGATCATGGGCCAGTCCTATGTCCTGCATACGCCGGAAGGTATCCGCGATGCGCTGCGTCAGCGAGCGCTGTGCGTGAACCACCCCTACCGCGCAGGGCCGTTCTATCTGTTGCTGCCGTTGAATACCCAGCCCGCGAAATTGACCGTCAACCTCGCCGCTTTGCCGACCAGCCGGAACTGCCGAAGCTCGCACCCGCCGACGACCAGGCGATCGAACAAGCGGCCGCGACGATCGGAAAAGCAAGCAAGGTCGCGATCAAGGCGGGCGGCGGGACGCGCGGCCATGATGCGGCGGTGCGCCGGCTGGCTGAGGCAGCAGCGCTGCGGTCGTTCTCTCGCCTGGTTCCACCGGCGTGCTGCCCGATGCGCACCCGCAGAACATGCATGTCAGCAGTACCAAGGGTTCGATCTGTGGCAATTACGCAATGGCTGAGGCGGAATTGGTCGTCGTGATTGGCTCGCGCGCGGTCTGCAGGCCGATTGCTCAGGGTATCGGTTATAAAAACGCGCAGGCCGTCATCAATATCAATGGCGATTTCGCTGAGCCTGACGCGCCACTACAACAACACGATTGGCTTGCCGGGCGACATCGGTGCAGTGGCTGCCCGGCTTGCAAAGCTGGAAGCCACAGGGGCTTCCAAGAACCAGAAAGACTGGCTCGAAACCTGCGCCGCCAAGAAAGCGGAGTGGGCTGCCTATAAGCACGAAACGCTTTGCGTGCCCGCCGCTGCACGATGAGATGTGGCGGAAACCGGTCTTGCCACAGCCGGCCGCCATCAAAGTTGTTGCTGATTTTGCCAAGCAAATAGGTGCTACCAAGTTTTTCGATGCAGGCGA
>CAWCTA010000015.1:0-432944 GCA_963798315.1 uncultured Acidobacteriota bacterium
ATGCCAGTTCCCAGACCCTGCTCGAAGTCGCCGCTGATCCTCAGCGGTTGGGTGCAGAGATCGGGTTCCTCTCCATCCTGCACACATGGGGATCCAACATCCTGCCCCATTACCATATCCACGCTGTCGTTCCCGGCGGCGGGCTGTCAGCCGATCACCAGCGCTGGATTCATACCAGCCACCCCCGATGTTCCTCCTGCCAGTTCCCGTTCTGCGTACTGTCTTCCGCAAGAAGTTCCTCGATGGACTCTGCCACCTCTATCGCAAGGGCCTGCTTAACCTCAGAGGTTCGGCCGCTCCCCTCCGTGATCCTGTGGTATTCGAGCAACTGATCGCGAAGCTGAAAAGCAAGAACTGGTACGTCCATGCCAAGCCACCCTTCGGCGGACCGGAACATGTGCTGCGTTACCTCGGCCGCTACACCCATCGCATGGCCATCAGCAACCACCGCATCACCGCCTTCGACGGAGAGCGCGTCAGCTTCCTCTGGCGCGACTATGCGCATGGCGGCAAGCAGCACGTCATGACTCTCGACGCCGTGAACTTCCTCTGCCGCTTCTTCAGCATGTACTGCCAAAAGGCTTCGTGCGCATCCGCCGCTATGGCCTGCTCGCCAACCGCTTCGGCAAACAGTTGCTGCCCCTGGCACGCACCCTGCTCGCCCAACAAGGACGCGAACCGCTGATTCCTCCGCCCTTGCCCGATTGCGCTCCGTGGCACTGCCCCCGTTGCGGAAAAGCCATGCGCGTCGTCCAGCGCTTCACCGCCGCAGAACTCTATTTCGCAGGCTTCGATTCCTCATGAACACCACCGCCAGCACGCTCCGACGGCTTGCTCCCTGCACGTCTCCGCGCCAGTGTGCGCGCCGCGCTCAGAACAGTTCCATGGCTGTGCTCAATCGCATTCTGAAATCGCCGCACCGCAATCCGCGCTGCCGTTGGACCGCCGTGGTGCATCATCAACGACGAAACGCCGGCCCACAGAATCACTCGCCGCGAGTCCGGATGCTATTCAATATCCATAATCCCAGCCAGGATCACCGCGACCACGGCGCCTGCGGCTTCCTTCTTACCTCCTAATCGAAAACGCCTCGCAACCACACGTCACCCACACCGAAGTTGTCGTGCGCGAGGCGTTTACGATGTAGGCTAGCGGTTACTCGGAACCTAGCCCGGCCGATGGCGCTACACTCGTTGCAATCCTGCGAGGTGCGGCAAAGATGATGTACGTAAAGGGCGTATTAAGCGGGTTTGGCACCGTGCTGTTGGGATGTCTGTTTGCGCCGATTGCATTGATTATCTGGGACCACGGGAAATCTCCAAGCACAAGCATGACGGTCTCATTCAGCCCGATGGGTCTGATGAGTCACTTGGCGCATTCCGTGGGCTTCTGGGCTTTCTTCATCGTGCTGTTCACGGCGGGTTTCGTGCTTTCCGTACTCTTCCCGAAGAGGTGAATCCTTCCGCGAGCCATGCCTTAGATGGTCTTCGATTGCGAGCGATCGTGGGCAACTCGGAAGTAATGCAACTTTGAAACTTCTCAAAGCAGCCGCAGATCCTTCAGTTGCGTTCAGGATGAGGCAATAACCTAGAGTTCCAGCACGTTGTCTTCGATCGCGAGTCTTACATTGCCGTCTGACTTTGCGAGGCGGCGCACCGCTTCCGGCTTGTCGACTTTCGCTTTCAGCATGACCAGGGCCACGGGCACGCTTCGTCCCGCGCTCTTGATCGTCTCGACCGCCGTGGCGCGATCGATCTTGCAGGCGCACATCAGGATCCGGATCCCGCGCTCCACCAGCTTCGAATTCTGCATGTGCACGTTGACCATCAGGTTCTCGTACACATAGCCCAGGCGGGTCATGGCGCCGGTGGTGATCATGTTCAGGATCATTTTCTGGGCGCTGCCGGCTTTCATGCGCGTCGAGCCCGACACGACCTCGGGACCGACTTCGGCGACAATGGCCACCTCGGCCGCCTCCGCCACCGGGGTGCTATGGTTGCACGTCACGGCCGCGGTATGAGCGCCGCGGGCCCTTGCGTAGGCCACGGCAGCCACCACATACGGAGTGCGGCCCGACGCTGAGACACCAATGACCACGTCCTTGCGTGTCGGGCGCCGGCGTGCGATGTCCCGCTGGCCCAGTTCTTCCGAGTCCTCGTTTACCTCAACCGCGGAGGCCAGCGCCTTCGGCCCGCCGGCCATAATGTACTGCACCTGTCCGGGAGCAGTGGAATAGGTTGGGGGGCATTCCGAGGCGTCCAGGGCTGCGATGCGGCCGCTCGACCCGGCGCCAACGTAGATGAGCCGCCCGCCATCGCGGAGACTGCGCGCCACTTGGTCGATTACCTGCGCGATCTCGGGAAGGGCCTTTTTGACGGCCGTGGCTACCTTGGCATCTTCATGGTTGATGATGCGGGCGATTTCAAGTGCGGACTTGGTATCAAATCCCTGAGAAGCCTCGTTCTGGCTCTCCGTCATCAGCTCTTGAAGCAAGGATGCCTGATCTTTCTTTGAATCCTCTTTTCCCTGATTTGCGGCGGTCTCTTGCGTCGTCATGCTGGTTAACATTCGCACCTGTCCCCAGATTCTCATTGTAGCTGGAACCAGGCAAGGAAGAAAATCTTATGACGCCGAGGTCGTACCGGAAGTGCTATTTTACGTGCCGCTCAAAGCTTGGCGAATGGCATCATGGAATGGCGGCCGAACCTTCCGGATGGCCTGATTTTTCCGGTCCGGCCAGGTTCGATTTGTGAGTAGAACCACGGCCACATCGCCCTCCAGATCGATCCACAATGAGCAGCCGCTGTAGCCAAGATGGCCGATGGACCGCGCGGAAAAGAGACGGCCCGATGAAGAGTCCTCTGAAGGCGTATCCCAGCCCAGCGCGCGCGAACTGCCGGCCGGGGCCTGCCGCTCGGAAAAGCGCTCGATGACCGCCGCCGTGAACAGCCCCGGCCGAGGCTCTTCGGCGTTCAAAGGCGCCCGCAGAGCTCCGAGAATCTCATCGGCGAAGCGCAGCAGGTCCGGAACATTGGAAAATAGCCCCGCATGACCGGCCATGCCATGAAGAACCGACGCATTCTCGTCCTGGACTTCGCCCTGGATGATCCGCCGCCGGAACGTCAGATCTTCCTCCGTGGGCGGGATGCTGGCAGATAGGTATCGGCCAGGATTGAACCCCGTGGCCGCCAGTTCAAGCGGATGAAAAATCTCCCGCCGCACCCAGGAGGCAAGCGACTCGCGCATGACGACTTCCAGAGCCTTGCCCAGGAGGATGAAACCCGGGTCGGAATACTCGGCGCGTTCGCCTGGGAGCGCTTCAAACGACAATTCGAGGCAGGAGCGAAACAGCTCCGCCGGCGTGGTAGCGTTGCGAAAGAACTCGACGTTCCCCGGTAGGCCCGAGTTGTGCGCCAGAAGATGCCGCACTGTCACATGGCGCGCCCAGGTGCCCGGCGGCCGCCCGATCACGAACCCGGGCAGCAACTCTCCAACCGGCGTCTCCAGATCGAGCAATCCGCGCTGGTTCAGCAGCATAGCTGCAGCCGTAGTGGCCACTACTTTGGTCAGGCTGGCGACATCGTACTTTGTCTGGGCGCCAACAACCGGGGCCTGTTCGTCGTAGGTAAACCGCCCCAGCCCATCCTGGAGCAGCACCTCTCCCCCGACGAGCACTCCGAAGGCGCAGCCCGGGAATGCTCGCTCGCCCATGGCCGTTTCGAGGACGCGATAGGCAGCGGCGAACCGGTCCTGGGGATGGGCCGGACGAAGAGCGGTCGTGGCGGGGTCAGTAGCCATAGCATTGGTTGCATCCTACCGCGAATCAGGCCGCAATGTGTGTGATCACGTATATTTTCGCGCCGCGCAGTCTCACAATCAGGCTATCCTTGCCTTTGTACCTTTCGTCTATCTATAAGTACAGCCGGGAGGAGACGTATGCGGTGGACTCAACACGCGTTTGCGGCAGTATCCATGGTCGGGCTCATGGCGGCGGTTTCAGACATCGCCTTCGCACAGTCATCTGACCCGGCCGCGAATCCACCTGCAGCGGCCCAGACCTCGGCCCCGGTTGCCGCATCTGCTGAACCGGCAGCCACATCGCCACCCGCCGACGCAGCCGCTCCTGCTCCACAACCCGGCGCGTCAACTTCAAATCCGGCTGCTCCGCCCCGGAAGACCTACACCGTTCCGGCAGGCACCAAAGTGCTTCTCCAACTGCGCAGCGCGGTAAACACCCATAGCGCCAAGCCCGGAGATGGCGTGTACCTTGCCTCGTCGTTTCCGGTCGTGGTGGGCAACCGGGTGATGATTCCCTCGGGCGTTTATGTACAGGGTGTTGTCGATCGAGTGGAGCGCGCCGGTCATGTGAAGGGCAAAGCGCAGCTTGACATGCACTTCACCTCCATCATTTTCCCCAATGGATCCGTGGTCGAGATCCCTGGCCTGGTCGAGAGCCTACCCGGCGCGAAGAAACAAACCGTGAAAAACGACGGCGAAGGAACCATCGAGCAGGACAGCGACAAGACCCGGAACATGGGTAAAGTTGCAGCGGTCGCGATTCCGACCGGCGCAACCGTTGGCTCGATCGGTGGGCTGGAGTCGGGCCACGGAGTTGCCGGGGGCCTCTATGGCATCGGGGCGGGACTCGCCACGGCCGGCATTGTGTCACTCTTCACCCGCGGCGCCGACGTCAACATTGAAACAGGAACCCAGATCGAGATGATTTTGCAGCGGCCCTTGATCCTTGAGGAAGCGAACCTCGCCGGTGCAGGCCCCCCCTCCGAGCTTGTTCCTTCTGCCAATCAGCCCAAGGCTCTTGAAAAACCCAATCGCGCTCGCGTAATGTGCCCTCCGGGAGGGCTCGGTTGCGAGTAAATTAAAAAAAGATGGAAATTTTGCCCCCGGAACCCGTCAACCTGCAATCCTCCACAACCGTGGAAGCCGGCCCCGACACGCCGATCGCCCCCCCGGGAGCGCAGGTCGTCGTGTCCTCCGGAGTCTCCAGGGGAAACGGGATCGGGCTTTGGCTCCGCGATATCGTGATTTCTGCCGCAGTTTCCGTCCTCATCATCACCTTTCTCTATCAGCCAGTGCGGGTAGAAGGCACCAGCATGCTGCCCCGCCTAGAGGACCACGATCGGTTGTTCATCAACAAGTTTGTGTACAGAATTTCCGCCATTCACCGTGGCGACGTGGTTGTTTTCCACTATCCGCGCGACCCGGAGAAGAGCTATATCAAGCGGGTGATCGCTCTGCCCGGCGATCGCATTGTGATTGACCACGGCCGCGTCTTTTTGAATGGCAAGGCCATCAGGGAAAGTTATGTGCCCGAACAATATCGTGACACGCGATCCATGGCCGAGATGGTCGTTCCGGAGGAAAGCTACTTCATGATGGGCGACCATCGATCGATCTCCTCTGACAGCCGCGAGTTCGGTCCCGTAGACCGCGATCTCATTTACGGCAAAGCGGTTTTCGTCTACTGGCCCACACGGGACGCGGGCGTTGTTGAATGAGCCCTGCGGTTTCCCACAGCTCCGGCCCGCCGGCATCGGATCCGGGCCGAACCTCACTGACAAAACCTGCTAAAATCTATTGAATCCATTCCTCGGAGAGGCGATGCAGGCAATTCTTGCGCTCGAAGACGGGCGCATCTTCAAAGGCCTCGGTTACGGACATCCGGGCGAATGCCAGGGCGAGGTCGTTTTTAATACTTCCCTTACCGGTTACCAGGAAATCGCTACCGATCCCTCCTACGCCGGGCAAATCGTCGTTCTCACCAATCCGCAAATCGGAAACTACGGAACCAACCAGGCCGACAACGAAGCAACGAAGCCCTATATCGAGGGCCTGATCGTGCGCGAGTTCTCCCAGGTCAGTTCCAACTGGCGCTCGGAACAGGTCACCGATGAGTACATGGAGCGGTACGCGGTTCCGGTGCTGGCCGAGATCGACACCCGCGCCCTGGTGCGCCACCTGCGCACGTATGGCGTAATGCGCGGCGTCATCTCGACTTCCGAGTCGAATCCTGAAGTTCTGGTTCAACGCGCGCGGGCCATTCGCAAGATGGATGGCAACGATCTGGCAAGGGTGGTTTCGACCAAGCTGTTCTACACCTTCGACGAGTCCGATCCGCGTTATCAGGCGGGAGATCCGCTTCTACCTCCCGGCACTCTCTTCCAAAACACTGAAGCGCATAAGCGCCTGCACGTGGTGGCATATGACTTCGGCATCAAGCAGAACATCCTGCGCATGCTCGCTCGGGAGGGCTGTAACGTCACCGTGGTTCCGGCGGAAACCAGCGCTGCGGACGTGCTCGCCATGAAACCGGACGGCGTGTTTTTGTCCAACGGTCCCGGCGATCCCGAACCGGTCGATTACGCCGTGCGCGCCATCCGCGACATGATGGGCCGCGTGCCGGTGTTCGGCATCTGCCTCGGCCATCAACTCTGCGGCCTGGCTCTCGGCGGCCGTACCTACAAGCTCAAATTCGGCCATCACGGCGGCAATCATCCGGTGAAGAACAACGCCACCGGCAAGGTAGAGATCACGGCCCACAATCACAACTTCGCCGTCGATCCGGACTCGATCAACGCTAACGAAGTGGAGTTAACCCACGTCGACCTGAACGACCAGACGCTCGAAGGCATGCGTCACAAGACGCTGCCGCTCTTCAGCGTTCAATATCATCCTGAAGCCGCCCCCGGCCCTCACGATTCGCATTACCTCTTCCGCGATTTCCGCCAGATGATGGAGGAGTGGAAGGGATGAGTAACACGATGGGCATCATCAAGGGCGTTCAACCGCAGCGGGGCTTTTGGCTCCGCTGTTTTTTGGACGGAGCGATCTGGACGGCTTTGATTTTGGCCGCTCCTGCGGGGTTTAGCTCACCGATCGATATCCCCGGGCCGGAACACCTGACTCATGTTGAGGGCCTGGTTGTGAATACCGCCGGACATGCGATGGCAGACCTCGAGGTCACGCTCGTCAAGGACGACAAGGTTGCGTTTCAGACCCGGACGAACAAATCGGGCGAGTTCCGCTTTGAGCATGTTTCAGGCCGGTACATGTTTCGAGTCGCTCGCTCGGAGTATGCGCCGGCGGCTCGGGAAATCGTGGTTACCGATGAGATTGTGACGCGTGTCGAACACAAGAAGCTGTACGTAATCGTGGGTCCTGGCGCGTGCATGGATGAGTGCTCCGCGGTGGTCACGAGCAAGCGCGAATTCGAGCAGACCATACGCCGAAAATCTGGGCCTCATCATTGAAGGGTACGGGTTTCAGCCCGTACATCTTGATTAGCAAAAATGGGGGGCTTTAGCCCCTGAGGGGAAGAGGATGCGACCAAAGCGTGAAGCAATTCGAAAAAACGCATACGCATACTTTGTCTCTGCTCAGACAGACGGACACAAACCTATCTTCCGCCACGAGCGCTGGGCGAGATTGGTGACGGCGACGATCACTCATTATGCGAAGACAGATTTCATTCTGCATGCACTTGTCATCATGCCTGATCATTTGCATCTGCTGATCACTCCTGCCGAGTCAGTCGAGAAGGCGGTTCAGTTGGTCAAAGGCGGCTTTTCGTTTCGAGCAAAGCGCGAACTCGATTGGAAAGGCGAGATCTGGCAACACGGGTTCACTGATCATCGCATTCGCGATGAAGAGGATTGGAACCGCCATCTCGACTACATTCGCGAGAATCCGGTTCGCGCGCATCTGGTCGAAGAATCCGTGCTCTACCCGTACCTGGATTTCCCGAGTGCGACTTTCCCTCTGGGGCTAAAGCCCCTCAGCAGCCCTGCGGATGTACGGGCTGAAGCCCGTACCCTTCAAACGCAGACCGATCATCTCAGCTCCACGCAACAGATGAAGGGGACGGGCTTAAGCTCGTCCGTAATGCGATTTTCGGAAAAGAGGGCTTTAGCCCCTGAGGGAGATAAACGATGAGGAGTGTTGTTTGCTTCCTCACCGGGAGTTTCATTTGCCCGCCCTCAACTCTGGCTCTCATGTTGTCGCATTTCACGGTACCGACAACCCAGTCGACTTTTGTCCCCCAACGTAAAGGTAAAGATCAGAAAAATGCCACGCAGAAATGATATTCAAAAGATCCTGGTGATCGGCTCCGGACCGATTGTGATCGGCCAGTCGGCCGAGTTTGACTACTCCGGAACGCAGGCCTGCAAGGCTCTCAGGCAGGAGGGCTACGAGGTGGTGCTGGTGAACTCCAACCCGGCCACCATCATGACCGATCCGGAGTTGGCCGACCGCACCTACATCGAACCGCTCACGCGCGACTACGTTGAAGAGATCATCCGCGTCGAAGCCGAGATGCTCAACGCCCAGCGGAATCCGGGCAAGTTCGCCCTGCTGCCCACCGTCGGCGGACAGACCGCGCTCAACCTCGCTGTCGATCTTGCCGACGCCGGCATTCTTGATCGCTACAACGTGGAGTTGATCGGGGCCAAGCTCGAAGCCATCAAGAAGGCTGAAGACCGGCTTCTTTTCAAAGACGCGATGATCCGCATCGGCCTCGAGGTTTCGAAGTCGGCCCTGATCAACAACCTTCGCGACGGTCTCGACTTTGCCGCCAAGCTCGGCTTCCCGGTCCTCATCCGTCCCAGCTTCACGCTCGGCGGTTCCGGCGGCGGCATTGCCTACAACCGCGAAGAGCTGATGGAGATTCTCGCTCGCGGCCTCGACCTTTCGCCCGTGCACGAATGTCTTGTGGAAGAGAGCGTATTGGGCTGGAAGGAATACGAGCTCGAAGTGATGCGCGACCTCGCCGACAACGTCATCATCATTTGTTCCATCGAGAACTTCGATCCCATGGGCGTGCATACCGGCGACTCCATCACTGTTGCTCCGGCGCAGACGCTCACCGACCGCGAATACCAGAAGATGCGCGACGCCGCCATCGCCGTCATGCGCGAAATCGGCGTCGAGACCGGCGGCTCCAACGTGCAGTTCGCCGTCAATCCCGCCAACGGCCGCATGACCGTGATCGAGATGAACCCGCGCGTGTCGCGTTCGTCGGCTCTGGCGTCGAAGGCCACCGGCTTTCCCATCGCCAAGATTGCCGCCAAGCTCGCGGTCGGCTATACCCTCGACGAAATCCCCAACGACATTACGCGCAAGACACCGGCCTGCTTCGAACCCACCATCGACTATGTCGTCGTAAAAATCCCCAAGTGGCAGTTCGAGAAATTTCCGGGTGCGGACGACATACTCGGCCCGCAGATGAAATCCGTTGGCGAAGTCATGGCCATGGGCCGCACATTTAAAGAAGCTCTCATGAAGGCGTGGCGCGCCCTCGAAACCGGCAAGAAAACCGGCGCCGAAATTCTGGAGCCGCGCCGACTTACGCAGATGCTGGTCACGCCGCGCCCCGAACGCCTCGGCTACATCCGTTTCGCCTTCGAACGCGGCATGAGCGTGCGCGAGGTCGCCCGGCTCACCGGCATGGATCCGTGGTTCCTGCACCAGGTCCGCGAAGTGACGCTGGCCCAGCAGACTATCGCGCGCACCACGCCCGCCGAGATTGAGACCGAGCACCTGCGCCAGCTCAAGCGTTTCGGCCTCAGTGACGAGCGCATCGCAACGGAGTGGAAGCTCGAGGGCAACGAAGGAGTAAAGCAGGTGAGGGAACTGCGCGAGAGCAAAGGCATTAAGCCGGTTTTCAAACTCGTCGACACTTGCGCCGCCGAGTTCGAGTCGATGACGCCCTACCTCTACTCCACCTACGACGAAGAGGACGAAGCTCCTCCTACCGACAGGCCCAAGATCATCATTCTCGGTTCAGGTCCCAATCGCATCGGCCAGGGCATCGAATTCGACTACTGCTGCTGCCATGCCTCTTTCGCGCTCAAAGAAGATGGTTACGAAACCATCATGGTCAACTGCAATCCCGAGACGGTTTCCACCGACTACGACACTAGCGACCGCCTTTACTTCGAGCCCCTGGTGCTTGAAGACGTGCTCGCCGTCTACAACCATGAAGCACAATCGGGCGCGCAGATCGGCATGATTGTGCAGTATGGCGGCCAGACGCCTCTGAACCTGGCCCAGCGGTTGCGCGCCGCCGGTGTGCCCATCATCGGCACGTCGCCCGAGTCGATCGACCTTGCCGAAGACCGCAAGCAATTCGGCAAGCTGCTCGACGACCTCCAGATTCCTCAGCCGGCGGGAGGCACCGCCACCAGCGTGGATGAGGCGCTGGCCGTGGCCGAGCGCGTTGGCTACCCTGTGCTGGTGCGGCCCAGCTATGTGCTCGGCGGCCGTGCCATGGTGATCGCTTACGATGCTGAGGCTGTAGCCCGCTACATGCGCGAGGCTGTCGAGTACTCGCAGGAGCGCCCGGTGCTCGTCGATCATTTCCTCGAAAGCGCCGTCGAAGTGGACGTCGATGCCCTCTGCGATTCGAAGGACGTGATCATCGCAGGCATCATGCAGCACATCGAAGAAGCCGGAATCCATTCCGGCGATTCGTCCTGCGTGCTGCCGCCCGTGGGCATCGGCGAAGAAACGCTGAATATGCTGCGCAACTACACTCGCAAGCTCGCGCTGGCGCTCAAGGTCGTCGGCTTGGTCAATCTTCAGTTTGCCATCCAGCGCAACGGCGATGGCGAAGATCGCGTCTACGTGATCGAAGTCAATCCGCGCGCCTCGCGCACCGTTCCTTATGTTTCGAAAGCAACCGGCATTCCCCTGGCCAAGGTGGCCGCGCGGCTGATGACAGGCCGGACGCTGCGCGAATTGTTGCCCGAACAGTTGGCCGGCGGCAAGGATCTCGAGGTGGGGACCCACTTCTATGTCAAGTCACCCGTCTTTCCCTGGAACAAGTTCGCCGGCGTCGATACGGTTCTGGGGCCAGAGATGAAATCCACCGGCGAGGTCATGGGTGTGGCGCTCACCTTCGGCGAGGCCTTCGCCAAGGCGCAACTTTCCGCGGGGCAGGTGCTGCCTACCGGCGGCACGGTCTTCTTCAGCGTCAATGACCACGACAAGCCGGCGGTGATCGAGCTGGCCAGGCGCTATGTCGATCTGGGTTTCAAGATCGTCGCCACCGAAGGCACGGCGAACGTGCTGGAACGCGCCGGCCTCAGTGTCGAGCGAGTCTTCAAAGTGAAAGAAGGCCGGCCCAACGTCGTCGATCTCATCAAGGGAGACCGCATTCAACTCGTCATCAATACCCCTCGCGGCCCGGACACGATCTTCGACGAGAAGGCGATTCGCCGTGCAGCGGTCGTAGCGCGTGTGCCCACCATTACTACGATTGCGGCGGCTCAAGCTGCGGTCGAAGGAATCGCTGCCACTCAGCGTCGCCAGATCTCCATTCATGCCCTTCAGCATCTGCACGCAGAGACGCATGCGTGATCGGGTGTGCGGTCTAAATTCCGGTTTCTATGGCCAGTTTTGTAACCGGGTTAGGCTGTAACCCGCCGACGCCGGAGCGCCAGGCGTGCTCCGATGGAGTAGCCGAGCAACGCCGCCGCCGGCCATGTGCCAAAGAACGGTCCGTTGTCGTCGACCAGCCCGCTTGGCCGGGGAAGGCTGAAGAACGTCCGCGTCAGCTTCGCGGTGGCGCTGCATTGGTAGCAGGCGTTCGGCCCGGTCGGCATGTCCAGGACCCACAGGCTCACAATGAGCAGCCAGATCAACCCAACAAGCCATACGTGGGTCGCCATCTCATCGCGACGAAAGCGGGCCACCAGGTTACCGGCAAACATCGGAACCAGAATCGACAGCATCAGAACGATCATCTGCGAAACCGAAGCCGGATTGAGAGCGTAGCCGGCAAGCATGAGGAGAAGCCACGATCCCACGGCCAGGATCGTGTGCAGCGCAAATGACAGGGCTTGCTGGGATAGCTTATCTGTCCCGTCGTCCTCATCTGTTACCAAAATCGGCATTTCAACTACTCCTGGAATCGCCCGTGAAACCCACGGTCCTCTTTTTTGCGCGGTGGTCTTCAGAACAGGGTATACGTCGCGACGGCAAAGGACAATCACCGGATCGGGTCACACCGCTCGCGGCTGGCCTGCCGCTTCATTTTCACGGGGCCTTCAAACCGCCCGGAGCTAGAATGGACCTATGTTGATCGAGGGCGTTTTTGCCGCTGTTCCGACCCCGTTTTATTCAGACGAGCGCATCTATTTCCGCAAGCTTGAAGCCAACGTCGCCCGCTATTCGCGCAGCCTGCTGGCCGGGATGGTCGTGTTGGGCTCGACCGGCGAGGCGGTAGCCCTGAACGACGCGGAATCGCGGGATGTGCTCCGGACCGTCGCCGAATCCGCCGCGCCCGACAAGGTCCTGATCGCGGGGGTGGGCCGCGAGAGCGTCAAGTCGACGGTCGAACTCGCCGAAGTGGCGGCGGAGCTGCGCTTCGACGCTGTCCTGGTCCGCACGCCCATGTACTACTCCCCGCAGATGACCACCGCGGCTGTGTTGCATCATTTTCGCAGCGTGGCCGACCGGTCGCCGCTGCCGGTCCTGCTCTACCACATCCCAAAGTTCGTTCCCTATGACTTTCCCGTGGAAGTTGTGGCCGAGTTGGCGCAGCACCCCAACATCATCGGCATCAAGGACTCGAGCGGCAACGTGGCGCGCATCCGTGCCGTCGTTGAGGCGACGCAAACCGCCCCGCGGCGCACGACAACCGTCACACCCGTTTTCGAACCCGTGACCGCCCGCATGCTCACGTCCAGAACCGAGGCTGAGGCGACGTTCGTCGCGTTGGCGGAACTTGGATCCGGAATCGCCGTCGCTGCGCCTCCGCCGTTGGCCCCTCTTAAGACGCGCACCAAGGAAGTTGGATTCCAGGTGCTCAGCGGGTCGGCAGGAACCATGTTCGAGTCCCTCGAGGCCGGCGCTGCCGGAGCTATTCTGGCGTTCGCCGCCTGCGCCCCCCAGGCTTGCCAGGAAGTCTATCTTGCGTGGAAGGATCACGATCCGAATCTCGCCCGCGAAAAACAGGCGCGCATCGCCGGTCCAAGTCAACGAATCGTTGGCGCTCTCGGCATCAACGGGGTGAAAGCGGCTTGCGATTTCAATGGCTACTATGGCGGTCGCGCGCGGGCACCCCTGATCCCGCTCAACGGCGAGCAGCGCGCGGAAATCGAGTCGCTCCTCGCCCCGATCCGCAACTGACATCCAGGTATCAACCGTCTCCGGCAAGGGTTCAGAACGTAAACCGCCCCCCAAACTGAAATTGACGTGGCGAATTGACCGTCGCGGTGATCTGGCCAAACGTAGCTGCCACCGACGGCTGGGTCTGGACCGCAGTGATGCTCGGCGTGCCGGGCATCCCGAGCTGAGCCCGGTTGCCGATGTTGTAACAGGAAATTTCGAAGCGCAGGTCCTTCTCCTTACCCAGGGAGAGGTGTTTGTACAGCGAAGCATCGAAATTGTTCGCCCCCATGGTTCGAACATGGTCCAGGTACGCCGGGGCGTTGCCCGCGACAAACGGGCTGCTGGGAATGGCGAAGCAGTTGTAATTGAACCATGTGGCCGCGGAGTGAGGGGCTCCGCTGCCTGGATCGCAGGTTTGATCCGGCCGCTGATTGAAATACGACGTACCCGCCCCTACCCCCGGCGACGCGATGGGGATTCCCGTGCTCAGGTAGGCGATAAGGTTCGCTGTCCATCCTCCCGCGATCGCGTTGCCCACCCCATTCATGTCCACGGCCCGTCCTCTGCCGAACGGCAGGTCGTAGGACACGCTTCCCGTGAATTGGTATTTCACATCCTGCGGGCTGATCGAGTGTTCGAGACTGAGATTCTTCCAGTCCTGGGCGCCGCCCAAATGTGAACCGACAAATCCCAGTGGAGGATTGCCGTCGTCCGTCATCAGCTTGCCCCAGGTAAAGCTGGCCAGGGCAGTGAAGTGATTCGTGAGTCTCTTCTGCACCTTGGTCTGCAGCGAACTGTATTCGGAATCGCCGCCCGGATAGCCGTGCACCACGACGCCATTGCCGTCGCCGTAGCTGCCGTTGCCAAACTGCGGATATTCCTGGAGCGAAACCCAGAGCGGAACCTCATCCAGGCCGGAATTGGCATTCGTGCCCGGCTGGATCGCCGCCCACTCGTTCGGTACGCTGTTGTTGAGCAATGCCGACTGGTACTGGCCAATGGTGCCCAGGTCGAGCGTGTTCAGATCCGCCGAGCCCAGGGGCAGATACAGGCCGCGGCTGCCCACATAGCCGGCGCTGACCACAACCTGGTGCGGCAGTTCGTACTCCAGACCAAAATTGAAGTTGTAAGTCGTCGGGGTACTCTGCGAATGGAGCATCGTATTGAGCGACAGTGCCGAGGTTGGCGTCCAGTCCCGTCGGCGGCGAAGTGAACTGCGGCACCACGCCATTCGGGAACGGATCATTGAGTGGACTTACCATCTCGGTGTTGCCCTGGCTGCTGCACGGAACCGTCGGATCGGGACAGTCGAAGGCGATCGTGTTCGGATCCTGATTCCAGTTCGTGGCGTTCCAGGTAGTGTTGGCTGAAAAGCCGTCGCTGTTCAGCCCCGTGCCGCCCACCATGTGCGGGCTCGGACCGTAGTAGAAGCCCCCGCCGCCCCTCACAACCAGGTTGTGGACAGGCTGCCATGAAAATCCAAGCCGCGGCCCGAAGTCGGCGAGATTGGTAGCGAACGGTGACCGGTGCCCACTCCTGGCATAAATCTCGGCGCCCGTGTAGGACACCCCGGCCACCGAGTTCGTAACTTTCGGATCGAAGTATTCCAGCCGGTTATGCCGCTCCGTCTTGCCGCCGAAAATGTCCCACCGCAGTCCCGCCGTAATCGTGAAGCTCTTCACCGGACGATACGTATCCTCGACGAAGGCCGCATAGTACGGATTGGCTTCCGCAGCAAAAAGATCCTTCGTGAAGTTGGGATAGCTGTCCGACTCGCTGCCCGGCGTTGTCCCCATGCCAACCAGCAATGAAGCGAAGTCGCTGCCGCCAATCGCGGAATTGACAGTTTGATCGGTGGCCGAGATGTCAAAGGCATAGGAGCCGGAAGGCGCCGGCGGCTGGCCCACATTCAGGAACCGCTTCATGTATTCGAATCCAGTCGATATCTCGTGTTTGCCCTTCACCTTGGTGATCGAAGCGCTCGCGTCGCTGTTCTCGCTGGCATATTGAAACGTGTTGTAGTTCGCCGTGCCACCCACACCGCCTCCCACATCGTTGAAAATCACGAAGGGCAGAAGCTTGTAGACCTCCTCCGCGGCCAGCGACGCGGGAAAACCGAGGGTGGTAATGTCGAATCCGACCTGCCTCGGATCGCCACCCTGATTTTCGTAGTGGCGGGTGAAGGAGTAGCGCAACGACAGCACCGTGGTCTGGCCAAGCGTCAGAGTCGTCGGCCAGCAGGATATTGCGTCCGTTGGTGACATTCTGCGCGTAGTTCAGGTCCCACTCGTTGCCGAACGCGTTGTAAGTAGAAGTGAATAGCCGGTCGAATGAAAAGCGCCCGAAGATGCGCTGCTTCTCGCTCTGCGTCCAGTCCACGCGAATGTCGAATCTCTGCGCTGTTGTCGGGTCAAGTCCCGGCTGATAGAAATTGTTCACCGTGCCGTTCGGATCCGTATCGCAGGCTGCTCGGGTTCACATTGCACTTGGGCATATGGGAAAGAAACTGCATTCCGGTCGAATTGGGATTGGGGATTACATTGTTTGGAAATGCCTGCCGCGTTCCGTCTGGATTGTCGGGAACCAGCGGGATTGTAGATCGTAAAGCTGTCGGCCGAAAAGTCGCCGGTGCGTTCCGCGCTGGTGGGCACCGTGAATGTGTTCGAACCATCAAACTGCTGCTGCTGCGTGGCCTCGTAGTCGCCAAAGATGAACAGCTTGTTGTGCAGAATGGGCCCGCCGATGGAACCGCCTTCCTGGTAACGGTGAAACGACGGCGGCGTGTTGGACGTGCCCCCGCCCACCTGGCTCTGCTTGTTGAAGTACTCGTTCGCGGCCAGCACATCGGGCCGGAAGACGCCGAAGACATCGCCGTGGAATTGGTTCGTCCCCGACTTCGTGACCAGGCTGATCACCCCGGCTCCGCCGCTCAGATACGAAGCCGGCGTGTTCTGCGTTTCAACCCGCGTTTCCTCGACGCCATCCTCGGGAATGTCGAGCGCCGGAATGATGGCGGCGGCGTTGTTTTCGGCGATGCCCAGCGGACTGCCGTCCACCATGTAGTAGACCGACCCCACAATCGCGCCGTTGATCGTGTACGACGACACATCCACGCCCGGCCTGCCGCTTGAAATGTTCTGAATCGCAAAAGAACTGGATGAATTCGGAGCCCCGTTCGCGGGCGTAACTCCGGCGCTCAATTGCACCAGGTCGTAGACGTTGCGCGTCAGCAGCGGAACTCGATCGATGGTCTCAGACGAAATCAGCTGGCCCACCGTGGAGTTTGTCGTGTCGACCAGCGAGGTGGTCCCGTCACCGTCACCACCTCGCTCACCGAACCGACCTTCAGCGAGATGTTGACTGTCGTCGCCTGGTCGACAGTCGACGACCACTCCTTTGCGAATGGTCGTTTCGAAACCCTTTTGGCTTGCGCTGACGTCATACTTGCCCGGAGAGAGCGAAATAAAGGAGTAGATGCCCGCCGCGCGTGGTCACCGCCGACAGCTTCGTCGCCGGTTGCGCTGTCCGTAGCCGTTACCGCGGCTCCCGGGGATGATCGCCCCGCTTGAATCCGTTACCAGTCCGCTGATTGCGCCGCGGCCTGCCTGGGCCGTGAGTAGAGGGGTCGCGCAGAAGAAAAGAGCGCCGAGGCGAAGATGACTCGAGAAAAGAGAGCGCACGCTTGTTTTTTTGATTCCCATTTCCGAACCCCCTGTTCTATATTGATTCAAACGTTTGAACAAAGCGTTGACTGAATATAGGGCGGGCTGAAATGCCGTGTCAAGAAAAAAAGGCCGCGACCGATACCCGCCGGTACTTCGGCTCAGATAGAGCCTTCGGCGAAGACGGGCTTAGACCGACTAAAGGGAGCCAATTGAGCCAACGCAAGTCAGGTCACGTAACGCTGCTCGATATCGCTCGCGCCAGCGGTTTCTCTGTCTCGACCGTTTCCATCGTCCTCAGCTCCGCGCCGCTGTCGCAGAACGTGGCCGCCACCACGCGCGAACATATTCGGACCATCGCCCAGCAGCTTGGCTATCATCCCGATGCCTATGCTCGCTCCCTGCGCCGCCGCAGCACGCAGACCATCGGCGTTCTGGCATTCGATCTCTCCGATCCTTTCTGCATCCCCATCATGCGCGGAATCCAGGCCGGTCTGCGCTCTGCCGGTTACCTTCCCCTCATGGTCGATGCGCAGGCCCAGCGCAAGCTCTTCGACAGCTCGCTGCATATGATCCTCGAGCGCCGCGCCGACGGTGTCATCGTGATCGCAAGCTGGGTGTTTGAAGAGACCAACCTGCTCGCCGACGTGAAGAAGAACAATGTGCCCATCGTGATCGTGGGCCGGGATTTGATCGCGCGCGGCATCGACTCCATCCTGGTCGACAACGAGGCTGGCGGAGAGCTCGCCGCGCGTCACCTGAAAGAACTCGGCCATCGGCGCATCGCCGTGATTCGCGGACCCCGCGAGATGTGCGACAGCGAGCCGCGCTGGATGGGGATTCAGAAGATGGCGGCGCACGACGGCCTGCGAACTCGATCCCAGGCTGGTGTTTCAACTCCCTGGACTTGCCGATCCCGCATCCGGTTTTGAGGGCGGCCTGCGCCTGGCACGGAAGATGCTGGCCGCAGGACGTCCCTTCACCGCTGTCATTGCGTTCGACGATTTGACGGCGCTCGGCGTGGTGCGCGGTTTGACCGAGGCCGGCCTGCGCGTCCCGGACGACTGCTCCGTGATGGGCTTCGACGATGTGCTTCCCGCCGAGGTAGCCACACCGGCCATGACCACCATCCGGCAGCCCTTGAGCGAGATGGGGGTGGAGGCCGCCGAGCGCGTCCTGCAGGCGATCAAACGCGGCGCCGGCAAAGCCGAGAAGCCCCGCCTGCATAAGCCCAGTCCGGAGCTTGTGATCCGTAAGTCTACGGCCTGCCCTCCGATTGCAACCGTAGAGGCGCCGCCGCGCACGCAAGGGGCGCGCATTGACAGTTGTTACTCAGTAAGCAAGCGATACTAAGGTTAATTCAAACGATTGAAACCAGGCTTTCACTACTTGAGGACTTAGGGGTGGTCACCTTGAAGGCTTCGGGATTGATAGTCGGCCTGCATGGCAATGCTTCGCGCTTCCCTTGGCGGCGGAAGCGGGCACCGTGCATCCGCTTCGCGAAAATTGGCGGTTGCAGTCTGCATGCGTCGAGAACGCCGACGGCGCAGCTATTTCCAGCCCCGCATTCGCAGTCGATGACTGGTTGAAGACCTCGGTGCCGAGTACGGTGCTTGCGGCGCAGGCCGCCGCTCAAGTGGTTCCCGATCCGTATTACGGAATGAACCTGCGCAACATTCCCAGGCACCGGGTATCCCATCGGGCACAACTTCTCCAAGCTTCCCATGCCCCAGGACAGCCCTTACCGCTGCGGCTGGTGGTACCGCACCGAGTTTTCCGCTCCTCCCGCGGCGGAGCGCGATCAGCGCTTCTGGCTTCACTTCGGCGGAATCAACTATCGCGGCGACTTATGGCTGAACGGCCAGCAGATTGCCGATTCGACCGCCATCGCCGGCGCCTATCGCACTTATGACTTCGATGTTACTGACTTACTCAAGCCCGGCGCGCAGAACGTCCTTGCCGTCGAGACCTTCGCGCCCACAGAAAAAGACCTCGGCATCAACTGGGTGGATTGGAATCCGTGTCCTCCCGACAAGGACATGGGCCTCTGGGGTGATGTCAATCTCGTGACCACCGGCGCAGTCACGGTACGCTCCCCCATGGCGGTCACGCATTTCACCGATGCCTCGCTCACCACCGCGGACCTGACCATCTACGCGGAACTGCACAACGCCTCCGTCACACGAAGTCAAGGGCGTGCTCGCGGGCACAGCGGCCGGCATTCGATTCGAGCAGCCGGTGCAGCTTGCGGCGCATGAAGACAGGACCGTGGTGCTGACGCCGGACCAACTGCCCGCGCTCCATGTCAAGAATCCGAAACCCTGGTGGCCTTACCAGATGGGCGATCCGCACCTCGAGCGCCTCACGGTCAGCTTTGCAGAGCAGGGAATCAAGACAGATGAACAAAGCGTCGACTTCGGAATTCGAGAGATCACTTCTGAACTCACATCGAACGGCAGTCGCCTCTTTCGCGTGAATGGCAAGCCGATTCTCATTCGCGGCGCAGGGTGGTCGCAGGACATGCTGCTGCGCACCGACGATCACCGCCTTCGCGACCAGATCCATTTGGTCCGCGACATGAATCTGAACACCATCCGCCTTGAAGGCAAGCTCGAGACCGAGGACTTCTTCCGCCTCGCCGACGAGCAGGGCATCCTGGTGATGCTGGGCTGGTGCTGTTGCGACCATTGGGAACACTGGAAGGACTGGACGGCAGACGATCTCGCCATCGCGTCAGCCTCACTGCGCGCGCAGATGCTGCGTCTTCGCCAGCACGCCAGCCTTCTTGTCTGGCTCAATGGCAGCGATAATCCTCCGCCGCCCAATGTGGAACGTGCCTACCTCGCCATCGAATCCGAAACCCATTGGCCCAACCCTGTGCTCTCGTCCGCGACAGGTGCAACCACCACGGTCACCGGGGAAAGCGGCGTCAAGATGACCGGTCCCTACGATTACGTCGAACCCAGCTACTGGTACATCGACCAGCACAACGGTGGCGGCTTCGGCTTCAATACTGAAACCAGCCCGGGTCCCGCCCTTCCTTCCCTCGCCAGCCGGCAGAAGTTCCTTCCCGACGCGGACGCATGGCCGCCCACACCCACCTGGTCTCTGCATTATGGCGGCGGGGAATTCGCCAACCTGAAAGCGCTCGACGAAGCCATGGAAGCCGTCTACGCCAAGCCGAAGTCGGCCGCCGATTACGAACGCATGGCGCAGACCATGGCTTACGATTCCGAGCGCGCCATGTTCGAGGCTTATGGCAAAAACAAGTACTTCGCCACCGGCGTCATTCAGTGGATGCTGAATAACGCCTGGCCCTCGATGATCTGGCATCTCTACGACTACTATCTCGACGCGGACGCCGGGTACTTCGCCACCAAGAAAGCCTGCGAGCCGGTGCACATTCAGTATTCCTACGATGATCGTTCGATCGTGATCGTCAACAGCACCTACGCACCAGTGGAGAGTCTCCAGGCCAGTGTGCAGGTCCACGGACTGCAATGGAATGACCTCTACAGCGCCAAGGCCGTCGTAAACGCCACGGCCGACAGCAGCCAGCGCGTGTTCACCATTCCCGAGAGCCTCTATTCCGGCCCCGAGCGCATCTTTTTCATCGATCTGACTCTCTCCGATGCAACCGGCCGCCGTCTGAGCCGAAACTTCTACTGGGTTCCGGGAACGCTCACCACATTTGACTGGAACAAGACCGATTACACGCGCACCCCGGCGCTCGCCATGAAGATCTGGCGGCTCTCACGCGCCTGCCGCAAGCGCAAGTGGAAGCACATGCCGAAATCGAAGGCCATACCATTTGCCTGCGCCTCAAGAATCCATCGAACGCGCTCGCGTTTCAGATCCGTGCCGCCGCGCGCACTCCATCGGGCGGCTTGATCGCCCCCGTCTTCTGGTCCGACAATTGGATCGAGTTGACACCAGGCGAGTCGACCGAACTGACGGCCAAACTCCCGGACGGCACAGGCGAGGCCCCCGTCATTCAAGTGGAAGGCTGGAACATCGCGCCCGTCACGATTACTCCATCGCCCGCACCGGCACGCTGAATCCGCCGATGCATTGACGCGCGAGTCCTGGTCTGGAACCATTACTCCGGCTCCTCGCTCCAGTCGCATTCGATCTCGCGCCGCAGATCGGAACTCTCCCTGGCCCATTCGAGCACCCGCGCCACGCGCCACGCATCGACCGCACTCACCGGAGCCGCCGCATGTCCGAGCAGGGCATCGCGCACGCCCTCGTAGTAAACCCGATAATCTCCGGGCGTGGTCGCGACCGGCCGCGACACCATGCCACCTTCGACGTCCACGTAGAGCAGGCCCCACTCGGTCGAGGGCTCTTGTCCCCAATTGCCGGCGGGAATGCGCGTGATCTTGTTCAGCGCGGCTTCCTGCGGGTCAACGCCTTTCTTGCGGAAATTCCCCCGCGTCCCGCGCACGTGAAAACGCGCTCCCGCCGGCGCCGAGAGATTGTTGGCGCCCAGCGTGACGGAGCAACCAGCGTATCGCAATCGCAGCGTCAACGCATCTTCTGATCCCTGCCCATCCCGCTCGCGCAACACCTCCGCGCTTACGCCGAGCGGTTTGCCGAATAGCACCAGCGCCTGGTCCGCCAGATGCGTGCCCAGGTCCAGCAGCACGCCGCCGCCCAGGCCTGGATCGTCTTTCCACGGACGCCGCGTCGCGCCCGGATTCCACCGGTCGAAGCGCGATTCCATATGTACGATCCGCCCCAGCTGATGCTCGTGGAGCAAGCGCCGAACCGTCTGGAAATCACCGTCCCAGCGACGATTGTGAAAGGGAATCAGAAGCCGGCCTCGCGCCTTGGCCAACGCGATCAGTTCGCCGATTTCGCGCGATGTCACGCACATCGGCTTGTCCACCACGACATGCTTGCCCGCTGTCAGCGCCTGACGGGCCACGTCGCAATGGGTGCCGCTGGGCGTTGCCACCACCACCAGGTCGATCGACGCGTCGGCAAGCAACTCATCTACGCCCCGATAAGTTTTAAGCCCGGGATAGCGTTGCGCAGCCTGGTCGGTGTGGCGCTCGACCACCGCGGCCAATTCCAATCCATCCACCGAAGAGATCAGCGGCGCGTGAAACACGCGGCCCGCCATTCCGAATCCCACCAGACCCACTCGCAGCATAAACGGCTCCGTGAACTGAGGTGTCCGAGTAGGCTATTCTAGCCCTCCAGCTTATAGCGCGTCTCTGCCAGTCGATAGAGGCGCCGCCACACCAGCCGGTTCATGGTCACCACCATCAGTGCAATCAGAATCGTCGCCAGCAGAATGATGGGAAAACGCCCCTGGTCGGTAGCTGAACTGATCTGCGCGCCAATGCCGATCGTCTCCAGGGTGCGATCCTTCACATGCGCGTATTCCGCCATGACCGACGCGTTCCACGCCCCGCCTGAAGCCGTCACCATCCCGGTGATCAGGAACGGAAAAATTCCCGGGAGGATCAGGCGTGTCCAGCGCTGAAACCGGGTGAACCGATACAGTGTCGTTACCTCGCGCAGGTCGGAAGGAATCGACATGGCGCCCGCGATCACGTTGAAGAGAATGTACCACTGGGTTCCAAGCAGCATCAGGGCGATCGAGCCGATGCCCAACCCTCCGCCGATCCGGATCAGCCCCATCAGCAGCACCGGATAAAACGCCGAAGCCGGCACCGAGGCCATCACCTGCGCCAGCGGCTGCACAACCCGCGCCAGCCGCGAATTGAAACCGATCGCGACTCCCACCGGAATCGTCCATAGCGCGGAGATCAGCAACGCCGAGTTGACACGCAGGAATGTCGCCCCCGCCCCCTCCAGAAGCACCCGCAACTCCGGCCACGTCACCGTGCGCAGCATCAGCGCTGCCTCCGTCAGGGCCCATACGGCGACAATCGCAACCACCCCCGCGAGGGTCCAATATCCGATCGTTCCCTTTCCTTTGTCCTCTTCCTCGTCCAGGGGCTGCACCATAAGGCGCCCCCGCGCGTGCGCCGACCGGCGGTAGATGGGCTCTTCGATGCGGGCCCATACCTTTTCCGAAAACGAATTGACCAAGGCAGACCGCTGCAGCAGGGTAAGAATGGGCGACGTGACCCGATCGGCGGATTCCACCTGCTCAAATTTGAATTTGTCGCTCCACGCGATCAGCGGACGCCACACCAGTTGGTCGGTCGCCACTACGATCAGGATCACCACCGCGATCCCGCTCAACAGCGCGCGCACATCGCCCGAGTCCGCGGCTGACTGCATGTAGCTGCCCAGCCCGGGCAACTGAAAACTCCGGTTGCCCATGGTGAACATTTCGCACAGCATCAAAGCGAACCATCCGCCCGCCACCGAAACAATCGAGTTCCACACCAGGCCGATGGTCGCGTACGGCATTTCCAGCTGCCAGAACCGTTGCCACGCGGAGTACCGGTAGATCCGCGATGCCTCCGTCATTTCTCGCGGAATTGTCTTGAGCGAGGAATAAAAGCTGAAGGCAAGGTTCCACACCTGCCCGGTAAAGATCAGCAGGATGACACCCAGCTCAATCCCGAGTTGATGTCCCGGCACCAGCGACACCATGGCCAGCACCACCGGCGGCAAAAAGCTAAGCACCGGGATCGATTGCAGGATGTCCAGTACCGCGACCATCCAGGCCTCGATCCGCGGATGATAGGCCGCCAAGTACCCGTAACTGATGGCAAAGATCAGGCTCAGTACATAGGCCAGCGTGATGCGCACCGTGGAATAGAAAGCATAAAGCGGCAATGCCCGCACCGAATGCGAAATAGGCACCACCGGTACCGGGGTTCCCATCCAGTATCGGGCCATGTAGATGATGCCGAAAAAAACCGCCAGCCCGCACAGCGCGACACCCATATCGATGATGAATGGCCAGGTGCGAACCGTGATGAGCGAACGCGCGAACGGGTGCTGGATCACTCTTCGTCCTCGCTGGCCGCGGCCTCTTCCTCTTCCGCCTCGGGAAGCACGAATCGGCGCCGCGAGGCGTCAAAGTCGAACAATTCCGCGTAGCGCCCCCACGTAATGGCGGTTTCCATCTGCCGCTCGCTTTCGTCGGCGCTGAACTGCTCATCGATCATGTCCAGGAAGAAGTCCTCCGCCACGGTGTGATCGCTCTTGGTTTCGAGCGCCCTCCGGATCTGGCGCAGCAGCAGCACGTTCTCGATCGCCGCCTCGCGGAACAACTCCTTCTGGCGGAGGATTTCCGAATTCGCAAACTCCTCGCCGTTCTTGGTAATCGCCGCGTCGCCTTCTTCGATCTTCAGGAAACCCAGCAATTGCGCGGCTTCCACGATAGGGAACAAGTCGTCGATCTCAAACGCCAGGTCATCGGCCAGGCGGTAGATGTCGTCGCGGCCGCCCTTGTCGATCAACAGCTCGAGCAGGCCGGCGATCCCTCCCGGCCGCGCGTGGGGCAGCATCTGATACTTCATCTGCCGCTGGTCGCGCACCTTCTTGCCTGCCTGTTGATCGGGAACCTCGTCCGGAGCCACGTCAGGCCTGGTCAGCACCTTGTAGATGTAGTCCACCAACTGCGTGAAGGGTTCTGATTTCCGGTCTCGCGGCTGCGGAAGCTGCACCCGGAAATCGGTCCGGATGTGACCCGGATTGCGCCCCAGCACGATGATCCGGTCCGCCAGAAGCACCGCCTCCTCGATGTTGTGGGTCACGATGAAGACCGCCCGCGTGGGCATGGTCTTGTTGCCCCACAGTTCCAGAAGTTCGCTGCGCAGGTTCTCCGCCGTCAGCACGTCCAACGCGGAGAAGGGCTCGTCCATGAACAGCACTTCCGGCTCCACCACCAGCGCGCGCGCAAAACCCACCCGCTGCCGCATGCCCCCCGAGAGTTCCTTGGGAAACGCGCCTTCAAATCCGCTCAGGCCTACTGTGTCCAGCATGCGCATGCTGCGTTCCCGCCGCTCCTCGGGATCCACGCCGCGCGCCTGCAAAGGTGCCTCCACGTTCTGCAGCACCGTCAGCCACGGAAAAAGGGCGAAGCTCTGAAAAACGATGGAGACATTGATTTCCGTTTCCCCAATCGGCTTGCCGTGCCAGTACACCTGTCCGGCCGAAGGCCGCGACAGCCCCGTCAACATGCGCAGCATCGTGGACTTGCCCGAGCCCGAAGGCCCCAGAAGCGCAAGAATCTCGTTAGGAATGATCTTCAGGTCGGTGGGAGCGATGACCTGGATGCGGTTTTCACTGGGCTGAGCATAGTACTTTTCGATCTTCTCGGCCTGGATGATCGCTTCAACTGCCGACTGTTGGATTTCACTCTGAACTGCAGTTTCCGGCATGGCGAGATCTCCATTTATGTCGGTTGGGCGACCTACTAACAGTAAGTTCCTACAATAGTAGAATTGCACCGTTGCAATCGGATAAAATCAGAATTCGCCTGAGTTAGCCCACCCCGGCCAGGCTGTTGTCTCGAGTCTGGAATGCGGCGAGGAACGTTCGCTCGGGAAAGCCTTTCGCGGGGAGCGTATCATCAAGAGAGGGTTCTGCCCAGGCAAGTGCCTTTGCCTATAGACTATCGCAGGCTGTAATGCACGATGCACCGGACTGCCATTCAGATCTCCAGGAGAGTATGCCCGAAAATTCACCGAAACCAAAGGTCCTCGTGGCCGACGACGAGAGGGTCATCGCTGATACCCTGGCCATGATCCTGAACCAAAGCGGATTTCAGGCACGTGCCGTGTATTCAGGCGAGAAGGCTCTCGAAATGGCTCCCATCTTCCAGCCCGATATGCTTATTTCTGACGTCATCATGGCCGACTTGAATGGCATTGATGCCGCTATCCGCATTCGCGAACTCCTGCCGGCCATCAAGATTCTCTTGTTCTCAGGACAAGCCGCCACGGCTGACCTACTGGAAAAGGCGCACGCTCAGGGATACGATTTCGAAATCCTGGCCAAGCCGGTTCACCCGCAGGACTTGTTGAGTAAGCTACGGGGCGTGAACTAAGCACGTTTGTCGCGTCATCTTTCCCCCGGCACGTTTCCGCTGCTTGTTCTTATGGTGCGACCATGCCTGATGCGACCGCCAGACCAAAGGTTCTGATTGCCGACGATGAGCGGATCATCGCCGACACCCTTGCGATGATCCTGAATCAGGGCGGATTTGAAGCCCAGGCGGTCTATTCCTGCGTGAAGGCCCTCGAAATGGCGCCCGCTTTCAAGCCCGACCTCCTCATCTCTGACGTCATTATGTCGGAACTGAATGGCATCGAAGCAGCCATCCGGATGAAGGCCCTGCTGCCCGATATCCGCGTCTTCCTGCTCTCCGGCCAGACCGCAACCGCCGAAATGCTGGAAAAGGAAAACGCCGCCGGCTATGGCTTCGAGGTTCTCGCCAAGCCCCTTCATCCAAACGACCTGATCCGCAAGCTCCGCGACATCATGGAGGCAAAACCAGCCCCACCGGCCCCGCCGTCATTTTCATCCTGAACACCACGTCTGTCATCCTGAGCGGAGTCCGCCGCGGCGGATGGAGTCGAAGGACCAGCAGTTGTTTTGAATGTCCAAGCGCCCCGGTCGCATTTCCCCACGTCGACTCGGAGAAAAACGGCGTCCCTCAAACGGCCCGCCGCCCCTCCAGCGCCCGCGCCATGGTTACCTCATCGGCATATTCGATATCGCTTCCGGCCGGAACTCCGGTCGCGATCCGTGTGATCCGCACCGGCGCATTCCGCATCGCAGATGCCAGCCAGTCCGCGGTGGCTTCCCCTTCGAGGGTCGGACTTGTGGCCAGGATGACCTCGTCGACTTCGCCATTCTCCACCCTCGCCAGGAGTGTCCGCGCGCGCAGCTGATCCGGGCCCACGCCGTGCAACGGCGAGAGTGTGCCATGGAGCACGTGGTAGACGCCCGTGTAGCCCCGCGTCCGTTCGATCGCGCCAATGCTGGTCGGCTCTTCCACGACGCAGACCAGCCGCTGGTTGCGCACGGGGCTCGCGCAATAGGCGCACGGATCCACATCGGTGATGTTGTTGCACACCGAGCATAGCCGCAGGCTGGCTTTCAGCCCCTGCACAGCTTCCGCAAGGGCGGCGGCATCCTCTTCGCTCGATCGAAGGATGTGGAAGGCAAACCGCTGCGCGCTCTTGGTTCCGACCCCCGGCAGCTTCTTGAGTTCTTCAATGAGCCGCGCCATCGGCTCGGCGTAGCGTGACACCGTACACGCCTCCCTTACCTTTATAACGTCCGGTAGACGATTCCGACGAACATGTCCGGTGTGAACGACCCCTTGTTCCAAACTGGATCGAGGTCTGCGGTCGGTTTCTTTGCCACGACCTCCTGCTCCGACGTCCCCGCCGACTTCATCGTTCCCACGCGGTCGCGTACGCCCGCCAGCATGTCATGAAACTGTTGCAGTTGAGCTTTCGTTCCCAGCGGTCCATGACCGGGAATGATTTTGGTATCTGGTCCGGCCATGGCGAGCCCCTTCTCAGTGGCCCGGATCATTCCACCGATACTTCCGCCGGTACCCTCGTCAATGAATGGATAGAAGCCGTTGAACCACGTATCGCCGACATGCAGGACATCGCCCCTTTCGAAATGGACGTAGATGTCGGTATCCGTGTGCGCGGGTTCAAAGTGCGCCAGTGCCAGCAAATCTCCGTTGTGCCACAGGTGCATCGAATCATCGAACGTAATGACTGGAAGCGCGTTTGCCGGTGAGGCGGGCAACGACATGTGAAAAAGCTTCATGTCCGCGGGCTTCGAAAGCCGCTCGCGGGTCATCGCGTGGGCGAGGATAGTAAAGCCGGCCTCCCGCATGCCTTCGTTGCCATCTGTATGGTCGATGTGCCAGTGCGTGTTGATCAAAAGATGAGCGGGATCGTTGCCTAGGGCGTTCAGTGCTTCTCGAATCCGTGGCACCGCTGTCGAGAAACTTGAATCAATCAGCAGCTTTCCATCCGGGCCGGTCTGGACGGCCATATTGCCCCCGGCTCCCTGCAGGAGGTAAACATTGTCGGAGAGCTTGGTCGTCTTGATCGGTGTGGACGCGGCTGAGGCCCGCATCTGTGCGGCTCTGTCGGCAGTTTGAGCGGGCGGCTGATTTGGGGAAGGATTTCCTTGCCCCAGCATCCACCGTGGAGCCATGCTTGCGGCAGCTGCGGGCACACCCAATTGCATAAAGCTTCTGCGTCCCATTCTTGCAATGGTCATGAAGCCTCCTTCAGAGCACGTCCTGAATTTACCTTACAGTGGCTTGCCCCGTTAAGAAGGCGGGCAACGACAGTCGGACGCCTGGCGCTGTCGGTGGATGAGTCGCGAAGTTTGTCTCTCAATTTATAGGTGGAGATAACTATCCCAGGCCAGGCATCTTGAGCCCGCCCAGCATGCCCTGCACACTGGATTGGATCACTTCTTCAGCCTTGCGTCCGGCTTCGTTGACCGCGGCCACGATCAAGTCCTGCAGCATCTCTACATCGGGTTGCTGCTGGCCGACCAGCCCCGCCACCGCGGACGGGTCGATCTTGATCTTCAAGAGCTGCTTCTTGCCATTCAGGGTTGCCGTGACCGCTCCTCCGCCGCTCGATCCCTCCACCACGGTCACCTCCAGCTTGCGCTGGACTTCCTCCTGCATGTGACTGGCCTGGGTCAGCATCTCTGAGATCTTCAGCGGGTTGATCATGTCTTGCCTCCTGGGGGATCACCGCAACTACTTGGTGCGAAGGTCGACTACACTTCGTATTTCGGCTTTAAAGATTTCCTTGGCCCGCTGTACCAGCGGATGGGCGAGGGCAGATTCCTGTATGCTCCCGGCGATGGGCACGCCAATCCCTGCGGATACCGCTCCGCCTCCCTCACCGGGCACGATCAAAAAACGGGAGGGCGCGCCCAGCCGCTGCATCTCCTGGCGCATGATTTTCTCAGCCGCGGCATTCACCGTCAGGCTCAGCATCTTCTTGGTGATGTTCGCCACCTCGATGCGCAGGCCTGCCCCATCGAGAGCCCAGGTGCCCGCGCCGAGCAACTGCGCGGCTGATGCATGCCCCGCATCCGCCAGAGACGAGATTATCGCCAGCCGCAGTGTCTCTACTGTCAGAGCCTCGTTAATCTCGACCGCGCCGACAGGCTTCCGGATTGGCATCTCCTCGCCGGCTGATACGGGAAAAGCCGGCACCGCCATCGTGGCCGCCGGCACAATCTCCGTGAACAGGGGCTTGGCTGGAGTCTCAAGATCCACCGACGTCTTTTCCGTTACGACCGGCCGCTCCATCTCCGCTACCGATGCCGGCTCCGCGCTCTGTTTTATGGCCGGTCCAGGATTCCATTCTCCAAATGACGAAATGGAAGCCGAACCTGGCTTCACTGCACTGCCGCTCCCTGCGCCCGTGCCAGAAAACGATCGGCCCGGCGCCGCTGTTGTCCTGGAGCCGGCGGATTTCGGAACGCTGCCGACGGAGACGCCGCCCGCAATTCCGCTCAACAATTCTTCCAGCGGCAGCAGCCGCTGCGCATGGACAAGTTTAAGCAGCCCCAGTTCCAGGTGAAAGCGATGTTCCTGGGTCTCATTCAGAGCATCGAATGTGCTCAGGACAATCTGCAGATTGCGCGTGATCTCCTCTTCGCCGAACAACTGCGCCGTTCTGGCAGCGCGCGCCCTTTCATCTGCGGAGATCTGCAGCAGCTCGGTTTTCTCTCCGCCCAGCTTGGCCATCAGCGCATTGCGAAGATAGCGAACCATCTGCCGCGCCAGCGCTGCCGGACTGTGGCCCGCATTCAGGAGCGTGTTCAACTGCTCCATCAACTCGGCGCTTTGGCCGGCCGCCACCGCTTCCAGCAGACGTTCAAACACCGCATTCGGGACCGATCCCGTGAGTTCCCGAATCTGCAGCGTCGACAGCACAGGACGGCCATTCTCGGTCGGAGCGGAGGCAATCGCCTGGTCCATGATGGAGAGCGCGTCGCGCATCGAGCCATCGCCGGCCTCGGCCAGCAGCGCCAGGGCTGCTTCTTCAGCCTCGACCTGCTCCTGCCCAGCAATCATCTTCAACTGCGCCAGAATGTCGTCGAACTTGACCGCGTGAAAGCTGAAATGCTGACAGCGCGAGCGGATCGTCTGCGGAATGTTCTCCGGTTCAGTCGTCGCCATCATGAAGATGACGTGCGACGGGGGCTCTTCCAGCGTCTTCAGCAGGGCATTGAACGCTGCTTCCGTAATCTGGTGGGCCTCGTCCAGGATGTAGATCTTGTAGCGGTCCCGGGCTGGGGCATAACGAGCCGCGTCGCGCAATTCCCTGATCTCGTCGATGCCGCGATTGGTGGCCGCATCGATCTCGATCACATCGACCGCCGACCCCTGGCGCACTTCCAGGCACGAGTCGCATACCCCGCACGGTTCCGGCGTGGGGCGATTGGCGCTGCCCACTTCCTGGCGGCAGTTCAGAGCCTGGGCGAGGATGCGGGCGATCGTTGTTTTACCGATGCCGCGGTGGCCCGAGAAGATGTACCCGTGGGCGATGCGCCCTTGGATCAATGCGTTGAGCAGAGTGCGCGTTACATGGTCCTGGCCCGCCACGTCGGCGAAGCGCTGGGGACGATACTTCCTCGCCAGGACCTGGTAACCCATGCGTTGACCTGCTCCTCTCGCAAAACTGGAGTTACCTTTACGATGGCGTAATCGCAAAATTGACGCCGCCCTGGAAGGAGCATCAACCTCGCGTGGGAACTCGAGACGATTCAGTTTCGGGTTTTGCCGTGTGCCCTTTTACAACTCGCGGACTAGGGCGATTGTATCGTTCCCAGCCGCTGGCCGGCTTGGGGAGGGAATCCGCTCTCCAGCTATTAGGGTTGTCAAAACGGCGGAACTCGTTGCGAAATCGCAAGTTGGTGAGTAAATCCAAAATGCAAACATGACGCGATTGTCATTTTGAAGCAAGCCTTCGCGAATTTGCACACCTCATGAGGTCTTGCTTTGAGAGTTTAGGCGTTTCATCGGGCATGCCAGAGTCGGTCGGCCACCGGATTATCCGGCGTCGAGATTCACGCTGATGTCGTTGAGCCATTCAGCAATCAGGTCCTCATCGCCGGGATCGAGGACATACGCATCGTTCAGCAACAGGATCGTGGCCCAGTGAACGAGGTCGCGCTCGGTGATCCGCCCCAGCCTCTTCTGTTCCAGGGCAAGGGCGATATGTTCCCGCGCAATCACAATCCCCGGTTCGGGCATGCGAAAGTTACCCGATGCCGTGCGCCGCTGGGTGCGTCCGTCCACTCCCGCGTGCAGCGCCTCGAAACGAATCTCAAAGACTCCCGCGAGGCTTCGTTGCAATTCTTCTTCGCCAATCTCGAATGAAGCAAACCGCCGCAAGACGTCCATCTGGTCCGGCGTGAGAGGCGGAAGGTCGCGTTCGTCCGTCAAGCCAGGCCAGCTTTCATCGCTTCGCCCTCGGTCCGGGTTTGGGCCGCGCAGGTTTACGGTGCCCGCTTGCCGCTTTAGCCCGCGCCTGCTTCTTTCGCCGCCGCACCTCTTCAACGGAGTACATTGTGCCCCGGCAGTTCTTCGCCCCGCAGTTGCACGTTGCCGGTTCGTCCCCGCCGTCGTAGAGACAGTAGTCGTACGTGATTTCCGCGCCCGCGGCAATGTTCTTGATGGCCCTGATCCACACCCGCCCCCCCTCTTCGTCGGTCTCACAGTTCGGATCGCAGCTGTGGTTGATGAACATCGCCATGCAGTGTCCGTCGATCACCGTTGAGCCATTTCCCAGTCCAAACAGGTAGGTGATCGGCGAGGCTTCGTACAGGACGTCGGCTTCGTCTTTACTCAGCCGGGGACCCGTGTATTCGGCAACACGCTTGCCCT
Organism: uncultured Acidobacteriota bacterium; assembly: GCA_963798315.1. Lineage (GTDB taxonomy): Bacteria > Acidobacteriota > Terriglobia > Terriglobales > Acidobacteriaceae > Telmatobacter. The sequence continues at coordinate 31,630 of CAWCTA010000015.1, forward strand.
TGGGAATGCGCGTGGTGGTGTAGCAGCCGGCGGCGTGGATGGCGGACGAGCGGATGATCAATCCCATGCGGTTGTGCGAGCTTTCCCTTCCTATGGACCGCATCGTACCATTGAAGAGGCGGTCAGCGTCGAGATGAAACTGGCGATTTCCATTGCCGTTTTGGTTGCCTGCGGTCTTGCCGCGGGTCCCCCGGGTACTGCCCAGTCGCTCCCGTCCGCGCCGTCAAAAAGCAAACCATCCGACCAGCAGAGGACGCCTCCAAATCCGCCCCAACCCGGATCTCAGTCGAACCCCTTTCCGGAAGACACAACTACCGTCCCGCTGATGCCCAACGGCAACTCGCCGGTGACGCCGGATGGCCCCTCGAGCAGCGCCGCCCCCTCGGAACTCCCCAGGGCGGACGCCGACCCGGTGCGCAGTCCCGACGATCCGATGCCGGATTCGTCGACGGCTTCCGAGGGATTCAGTTCCAGCACCACCGGGATGGATCGCGTTCTCCCCCCGCCCGACACCGATTCGAGTGGTGGAAACAATAAGAACCACGCCGCGCCCGAACACCAGGAATCGGCCGCCGAAGACGAGAACGTCGGCAGCTATTACCTCGACCAGAAGAATTGGAAAGCGGCGCTGTCGCGATTCGAGTCCGCCGTCGTCCTCGATCCCGAGAACCCTGAAGTCTACTGGGGTCTTGGCGAGGCCCAACGCCATCTCGGCAAGTTCACCGACGCCAGGGCCAGCTACGAGAAGCTCGTCGAATACGACCCCGACAGCAAGCACGGCAAAGAAGCCCGCAAGCTGCTCAAAGACCCCGAGCTCGCCAACGCCCCCACCGCGGCCAAAGCCAAGCCGTGACCTTCCCGCGCAAAACGATCGCCTAAAAGACCGGGTTGTCGCCCTGAATGTAGCGAATCGAAGTGAAGATCTGCGTTTCCGTTTCTCCCATGTCACCACGAGACTCTCATGGAGAGAACGGTCAGAACCCCGCCCATCGCAAATAAGCTGCGATGATCGGCCGTCCCCACAGACCGCTGACGATTCCGCCGATGCATAGGAAGGTGCCCAGTGGCAGCTTGCTCAAAGCCCAACCCTGCTCGTGGCGCCGGGCCGGTACAGCAAGCAGAACAAGCGCCGATGCAGCGCCAATCAGCACGCCGAGCGCAAAGGCCAGCAACGCGGCTTCCAGCCCCAGCCATGCAGCGAGCATCGCCATCAGCTTCGCATCGCCGAGCCCGAGCCCCTCCCGGCGTCGCAGGAGCCAATAGGCCCACCGGATCAGCAGGACCACTCCTGCGGCCGCAAGCAATCCGCTGATCCTGTACAACAGGGTCCGCAAAAGCGAATTTCCCTTTGCCTCAAAAAGCACGGTCACCAGGAGCCCGACACCTATCCCCGGCAGCGTGAGGAAATCGGGAATCCACAAATTCTCTGCATCGAGCACTGCCAAAGCCACCAGCAGCCACAAAAAGACCGCCAGCGCCACCCCTTCTGCCAGCGGTCTCACCGTCATCGAAGGAACAAGCGGTGACCCGGCGAGTGAACGCCATGCGACAAGAGCCCAAAGCCCTCCCACCGCAGCTTCCACAACCACATACCGCCCGCTGATCCGTGTCCCGCAGCCACGGCACCGCCCCCGCAACGCCATCCAGCTCACGAGGGGTACATTCTCCCACCAGTTCAGCACGCGCTCGCACTTGCGGCAATGCGATCGCGGCGTGACGATGCTTTCGCCTTCCGGCCAGCGGCTCAGGCACACGTTCAGAAAGCTGCCAAAGGCCAACCCCAGCAGCGCGGCAAACACCGTCCCCCAGATACGAATCTGGTCGCGAATCATCGGAGAAATCGAGTATACGTCCTGGTCGACACGTGCCTTGGAGACGAGCGAGTGGGCCACGCCGCTCGCTCCTCCTGGGTTTACAACGATGCTGCCGGCAGGAGCAATAATGGCAGGGAAGCGGAGCACCGTGTTCTATCGCAATCATTGGAGCCAAGCCATGCGTAAGTCACGAGGCGTCTGGATGCGGGTAACGGCCATCGCGGCTGTGGTCCTGCTGCTCTTGATGCGGTTCGCCTGGCAGCGCCATACACGGAGGGCGTTGCCCGGAGCGATTCAAGACCGGTCCATTACCAGCCCCCTGAACCAACCCGGCGGAGGATCCGCTCCCGATGAAGCCTACTCGATTTACTCTGCCCTTTACCAGGAGCCGGCCGGGGAGCCTCTTGCCTTCTCCGAAGACTCGGTGACCGACATCCCGCAAGTTGACGGCAGTTGCCTGAAACCCTCCACGCCGGAAGAGCGCGAATTGACTGCTGCCTTCGAAGCCGCCAATCGCCAAAGTCATCGCTGGGAGGCCAGGTTTACGATTCCTGCCGGATACCAATTGCTATCGCGGAGCGCGGCAGCGGAAGCCCAGGCCTGTCTCGACAATCACGCTCCGCATCCAGCGAACTGCGACAGGTACAAACAAATTCGGCACGTGCGTTTTCTGGGAGTTCCCGGACTCAATCAAAACCACACCCGGGCGCTGGTGTCGGTCGTCCGAATGTGTGGGCGTTACTGCGGCAACGGCGGCATCTTTGAAGTCGAGAAAACGGGAGCGACCTGGCGCCGCGCCGATACCACCGATTTCACCCGAAACTGCAGCTGGATGTATTAGCTTTCCGCTCCCGTTTCAAGGGAGTCGGGCGCCCCCCGTCTCATGGCTCGCGTCCTGTTGGATCCTCTGGGCCGCCAGCCTTTCCGCGGTGTCCAGCGCATCCTCGGCTTTGACTGCAACATCGGGCGTAACGCCGGTGCCTTCCCAGTCCGCCCTCGTGACGGGATCGAGAATCAGGGTGCTGGGAACAAAAACGACAAAGTGGTCGCCGGCGCGATGGGGACCCACGGGGTGAGAGCCGCCCGCCGTGGTCTCACCCACAACCGTGACCCGCTTGAGATTCTTCAGGTCGTAGGCGAATTCCTCGCCCCCGGAAAACGTCTGCTTAGAGGTGAGGACGTAGACGGGTTTATTGCCGCCGAGCCTGATCCCCGGAACGTAGCGCAACGTCCAATACTCGGTCGTTGTGTTTCCTCTTCGATCGTAGAAATCGTTCAAGAGAGTCGGCTGATCGAACAGGTAGGTGCACATCATCGCCACCATGCTGGGTTCGCCGCCCGTGTTCTCCCGCAAATCGAAGATCACGGCGTCAGTATTGGCAAGAAAGTAGATGGCCGAGGCGGCGGTCTTTGCGCAGGCTGTGGGGCTGGCGAAAAAATCGAGTTTCAGATAGCCGATGTTGTTGGGAAGAATCTCCAGTTTGTGAAAGCCACAGTCGCGCGCCAGATCTTTGCGGTACTCGGTGAGCTGGTCGTAGGTGAGAGGCGGAGGAGGATCGGTGCCAAGTTTGTAAGGGTAATAGAATACCCTCAAATGCTTGTCGTGGCTCACGTCGATCAGATCCGCGCTGAGCCGCGCAGCGAATTCCTCGCCATCGGTAATGGCGCTATAGTCCCCCTTTTTCTCATGGTCGTGCAGGCTGTCGGCCATCTTTTGCGCTATTGCCGGGTACACGTAAAAATCATTCAGATTGCTGACTACATTCTCAATGGCCAGTTTGCGCTGCAAGGGGTCGAGTTGGATGTCTTCGAGCACGGCTCCCGTCGGGACGGGGTGGAGAGAGAAATTCGAGATGGTCAGCGGCTCTTGCGTTGTGAGTTCAAGCTTGCCGATAAGGAGGACAGTGGGCTGGGTCTTCTCCCGGACGTGAAATGCGATCAAGAGCCGCTCGCTGCGTGTGATGGCGACCAGGTCGACGCCTCCCGACCGGCCTCGAAACTGAGGCGAAGTGAGCGCCGCTTCAGCGACCTTCGGGGAGTAGGTCTTGAGAAAGACTTCAATCTTTGCGCGATCGCCGCTGTTGAAGGCGTCGAGCCACGCCGCCAGCGCCTGCCCCGCCGGTGTCTTGGCGATCGGGATCTGGCCCACGGCCGGCCCCGCGCTGGCCACCACCATGAGAATCAACCACAGCATCATGAGAATCAACCGCAGCCTGCGAACCATCGGAATTCTCCTTCAAGAGCCCGCGCAGCGGAGAGCGATGCAACAGGGAAGCAGATGGCCTTGATCCGGCTCTCTGTTCAACGTGCCGGATCATCCCAACTTAGTCGATTGCAGGTTAGACGTCCATCTCCGGTTTCCAGTCCTGGCTCAGGGTAAAATAAGAGGTAGATGGCTGAGTCGCCTGAAAGCCCCGCAATCAAGACATCCTCTCAATTTCCCGCATCCGATCCGGCCCGGGCAGCCTCCCTTTTTGAGCAATCGGTAGCCATTATGGCTCGTCTTCGGGCGCCCGGCGGCTGCCCCTGGGATCGTGAGCAAACATTCGATACCATCCGCAAGTACACCCTCGAAGAAACCTACGAAGTTTTCGATGCCATCGAGCGCCGCGACTTTCCCCATCTTTCTGAAGAACTGGGAGACCTTCTGCTCCAGGTTCTCTTTTATGCTGAGATGGCCGCCAACGAAGGCCACTTCAGCATCACCGATGTTCTCGATCATCTCAATCGCAAGCTGATCCGCCGCCATCCCCATGTCTTTGGCGAAGAAGCCTCCCGCGCCGCCGGAAACCAGGCGGATGTCGATGCCGCGGTGGACGGCTCTGCAGCCCGCGTCCTGCGCAACTGGGAACAAATCAAAGCCGCCGAAAAGGGATCCAAGCCTTCCTCCAATGTTCCCCCTTCCAGGCTCGATTCCGTGCAGCGCGCGATGCCCGCGCTCGCTGAAGCCGCCAAACTCGGCTCGAAAGCCGCCAAATCCGGTTTCGACTGGACCCGCTGGCGCGATCTCCTTCCCAAACTTGCCGAGGAGACGGCCGAACTCGAGAGCGAAGCTTCCTCTGACGATCCGGCCCGCAAAGCCGCTGTCGAAGCGGAGTTGGGCGATCTCCTCTTCACGGCCGTGAATCTGGGCCGACACCTTGGCGTCGATGCCGAAATGGCGTTGCGTGGATGCAATCTGCGTTTCCGTCAGCGCTTTCGGGAAATGGAACTGGCGGCAGCGCGCCCTCTCGAAGAACTCAGTCCCGCCGAACTTGAAGATCTTTGGACAGCCGCCAAGCGCAAGCTGGCCCTGTCCGCTGCAGCGGAGCCCCAGCCGTGATCCTGATCCGTGAATGCTCCGGCTTCGACGAGCTCGAAGCATGTGTCCAGATGCAGGTCGAGACCTGGGGTTACGACCAGTCCGACGTGATTCCGCGCAAAGCCTTCCTGGTGATGCAGAAGATCGGCGGACAGATCATCGGGGCCTTCGACACCAGCCTGCCCGGCACTTCGCCCCAGGGCGAGCCCGGATCGCTGGTTGGTTTTGCCATGTCTTTGCCCGGCGTAAAGCCGCCGGAAAAAAACGGAGCTCAACCACTACCTTATCTGCACTCGCACATGCTCGCCGTCCGCGAAGCCTGGCGCAATCGCGGCCTCGGTGCGCAACTCAAGCTGGAACAACGACGTGAAGCCTTGGCGCGCGGCATACGGTTCATGGAATGGACGTTCGATCCCCTGGAAATCAAAAATGCCTTCCTGAATATCCACAAGCTGGGGGCCCTTGCTTGTCACTATCGCGTGAATTTCTATGGTGTATCCTCTAGTCGATTGCAGGGTGGGCTGCCCACTGACCGGTTGTTGGCCGAGTGGCGCCTTGATTCTCCTCGCGTCCAGTCAATTCTTGCGGGGCAACCTGTTGCACATCACATTGAGGAGCGAATTCAGGTCCCAGCCTCCATTTACGAGTGGAAGGCATCAGAAAAAGACCGGGAACGTGCTCTCGCCGTTCAGTTGGAGAATCGCCGGAAATTTCAGCACGCGTTTTCCCGTGGCTTGGCCGTACTGGGTTTTGTCCGGGATACACAAGGAAATGGAATCTTCGAGTTGGGCCCACTCGCCCAACCGGAGTGAGGCATCGCACAACTAAGGAACGCTCAAATTTATGAGAATCGATAATATCGTCCTGCGCGAACTGCACATCCCCTTGGTGCGTCCGTTTGAAACCAGCTTCGGGATCACTCGCGATCGCCGCATCCTCCTGGTCGAAATTCAATCCGAAGGCCTGATCGGCTGGGGCGAATGTACCGCCGGCGAGCATCCCTTCTTCTCCGCAGAATCGACCGACACCGCATGGCAGATCATTGTCAACGAACTCGGACCCATGCTGGCCTCGGCCGAGTCGGTTGAGCATGGCGGCGATTGCCCCGGCATTTTCAGGTTCGTGCGCGGCAACCCCATGGCCAAGGCCGCTCTTGAGAATGCCGTCTGGGACCTCGAAGCGCAGAGAGAAGGGATGTCCCTCTCCCAGCTCCTCGGTGGCGTACGCGACATCATTGTCTGCGGCGTGTCGATTGGCATCCAATCGTCGATTCCCGCGTTGATGGATACCATCGAGAAAGAATTGGCAGCCGGCTACCAGCGCATCAAGCTGAAATGCAAGCCTGGCTGGGACATCGAGGTCTTCGATCGTGTTCGCTCTCGCTGGCCTGGAATTACCCTCAGCTGCGACGCCAACTCCGCCTACCGCCTCAAAGACGCGGACCACCTGGTGTCTTTCGAAGCTTTCGATCTGCTCATGATCGAGCAGCCCCTCTGGCACGACGATTTCTACTTCCACTCGATGCTTCAGAAGCGCATGAACACCGCCATCTGTCTCGACGAATCCATCCGCAACCGCCGCGATGCTCTGGCCGCCATCGAGATGGAGTCCTGCCGGATCATCAACCTCAAGCTGGGACGCGTGGGCGGCTTCTCCGAAGCCATCGCCGTGCACAATGCGGCTCAGGAACGCGGCGTTCCCGTGTGGTGCGGAGGCATGCTCGAATCGGGTATTGGCCGAGCCCACAACATCGCGCTGTCCACCCTCGAGAACTTCTCCCTGCCCGGCGACGTGTCGGCCTCGGGTCGCTACTGGGTCGAAGACATCATCGAGCCCGAAGTTACCGTTTCGCGCCAGGGTGAAATCCTGATCCCCGACGTTCCCGGTCGCGGCTACGAAGTCCGCACCGACCTCGTGGAACAACTCACCGTCCGCAAGGAGACCATCCGCGCTTTCGCCATGGCCTGACAGCGCGCTGAATAATTCATTTCGTGAAGGGTACGGGCTTTAGCCCGTACGTTAGCCTCAACAAAATGAATGGGGCTTCAGCCCCTGAGGGACGTCCTCCTTCACCATTCGTCCGTTTCCCGCAGCCTCGTATACAAAGGGCTCCCGCAGCGCATGCAGCGTCCCCGGGCTTGCCTCATCAATTCCCGTCATCGCCAGGACACGGCGCAACTCCCGTAGCCAAATCGTTGGTGAGCCGGCTGAGATCGCGATTGATGCGCGCAACCAGTGTGCGCAGGTCCGCGAGCTTATTCTGGCGATCCGCAAGGTCGTCGATGGAGAGTTTCAGAGGCGAATTTTGATTTGAGGTTAACCGCTCCTGTTCCGCTTTCTCCGCGGTTTTTTCTTTCTCTTCGGAAGTCCCCGGCCGTTTTTCGTTCCAGCTGGCGATCAGTGCCAGTCTTCTGTTATGCGTCGGATCGTCGAGATAGTTCTGGATCACCAGGTCATATCTGCTGTGAAACAGGTTGGGGTCAGCTTCAGGGTCCCGATCCGGCGGGGTGAAGACATGGTAGAGCATGGTGGGGGAGCAGCCTCGGTTCGCGGTTCCGTCTTCCGGACAAACGAAAGGTTGGCAACTGCTTTTCCCGGTTGTGGGAAAGCATCCCTTCGGACTCCTTAACGTCTCGAAATAGTTTACGAAGCCGAAAGCGGCCCCCAGTCCTCCAAAGATCGCTCCTACCCAGTTTCCGGCCGTAGCCGTCTTGACCCCGATTTCAAAAGCGGAGCCGACCGCCCCGCCCCCTGTCGCTACGTTGCTTGCCAGCGAACTTTGGCTGAGATGTTTACTCTGCTGGTCGGACAGATGGTCTTTCACCTCGCGGATGTGGTTCGACTCATTGTCCACCTGGGCCAGGAATCCTTCGACTTCGAGAGAGGCCGTCGTGATCACCTCGGTGATTTTCTGGCGCAGAAGCAATTCATCGATCTTCTTGGCTCCGCAGCGCTCCACTTCCGGCATCGCTCCCAGCTTTTGCAGCAGTGGGAGCAAACAGGTCTTCCGGCCGGCCGGCACCCCTTCTCGCGGCGTATTCGACAAGCAAACATCGATTGCCACGTCGTAGGAAGTCCCTCGCAGGTACAAGTCTCCGAGGTAGCAGTCCTTGCCCCGGAGATGGCTGTCGGGGTCACATTGAGGGGAAGGGGATTCAGTTTGCACTTCGGGGGCAGGAGACTGACTTCGGGCCGATGAGGCCCCCACGAACAGGCAGGCGGCGAACACACAGATGCCCAGTTGGCTGTGCCGCGGAAGGGGTCGCATTGCGATTCTCCTCTTTCCGCTCTGCGCTTCTTGATGAGAGAGCGGAAGGCAAGACTGCGTGAGTATACATGCGGCGCAACCTGCTCGATGAATTACATTAAGAGGGCTCCGGGAACATTGGAACGCAAGGAGGCAAAAAATGGATGCCGCTTCAGAATCGAGGTTGAGCCAGGTATATCCTCCGCTCGCCGCAAAGATCCGCCAGATGGCGGACCAGCTTGCGTCAGAAAATATTTATATCCGCGTGACGCAGAGTGTGCGGACCTTCGCGGAACAGGATGGGCTCTACGCACAGGGAAGAACCGCGCCCGGGAAAGTGGTCACCAACTGCACGGGAGGGCACTCCTATCACAACTTCGGATTGGCGGTGGACTGCTGCCCCAGCACCGATGGGCCCGACAAGCCTTTCAATCCAGACTGGAATGAGTCGCATCCATCGTGGCTGCGGATGGTGCAGGTTGGCGAGAGCCTTGGCCTGAACTGCGGCGCGGACTGGGCCCATTTCAAGGATGTGCCGCACTTTCAGTTAACCGGCGAATGGCCGGTCGGCGAACCGCCCCAGCAGGCGCGGGACCTGTTTGCGGCCAACAGCCTTTCCGCCGTGTGGCAGGCAGCGTTCACGGGTGCTGATGCGCCCGCCGAGTCGAGCACCTCCCTCGCATAGGCCCGTCCCACGCGCCCTGTGGAACCGCCGCTCCGATAGAAGCGTATCTGCGAGCGGCGGTGCAACTTTGCCCGCGGCCCTGCGTCTCATCGGGAGAGGCGGCCGATGTGTTAAGTTGGCGCTGCCGGAGGAATTCTTGTGACTCCCCAGGAACAACAGCTTCTGACTAACCTGACCCAGAAAATCAACCAGACCGAGCTGCAGGAAAAGGACCCCGACGCCGAAAATCTGCTGGGCCACGAACTTGGCGCCAACCCCGACGCGCTTTACATCCTGGCGCAGACCGTTCTGGTGCAGAACATTGCCCTCGAGCAGGCCAAGGGGCAGGTCGCGCAGCTTCAACAGCAATTGCAGCAATCCCGCCAGCAACAGCCCGCCCACACCACCAGCTTTCTCGGCCGGCTTCTGGGCGACAGGGACCCCCAGCCCGCGCCGCCTCCGCCGCAAGCACCCCCGTACCAACCGGTTCCGCAGTACACGCAGCCGGCCCAACCTCCGTACGCTCCTGCGCCGCAATATCAGCAGCCGCAATATGTGCAGCAGCCGCAGTACGTCCCGGTACAGGGCGGCGCACCCAGCTTCCTGCGCGGAGCCGCACAAACCGCAGCGGGCGTCGCAGCCGGAGCGCTGGCCTTTGAGGGCGTCGAGTCCATCCTGCACGGTTTCGGCCACGGCGGCGGCTACGGCGTGGGTATGGGCGGCATGGGCATGGGATCAGGCTTGGGAATGGGCGGCGGCTTCGAGCGCCCCGTCGAAGAAACGGTGGTCAACAACTACTACGATCAGCCCGGTCCGGGCGGCGAACGCCACTTCGAACAAGGCGGCGGAGAACATCGTTTCCACGAAACGTCGGACCAGGGCGGCGCGCAGTTTAGCGATGCCAGCTACAACACGTCCGGCGAAACCTCGCGCGACGATCAGATGGCCTACGACGACTCAAATTCCGGAAGCGTCGGTGACGATGCCTCGGGGTTCGATGTCGGCGGTCAGGACGACGGAGGAGGAGGCTTCGACGACGGCGGCGGTTCCGACAACAGCGGCGGCGACCTGCTGTAAGGTCCGCTTGTCAGCGACGCTACTACCGCTCCAGCGCAAAAATGGACTTCAACTCCTCCGGCGGAACGACTTCCAGTTGGGCATACGTGCATTGCGCCGGAGCCTTGTCCGTCCGCCACCGGCGGAACTGTGCCAGGTGGCGGAAGCGTCCGGCCTGCATGTGCTCGTACGCGACTTCGACCACCAGTTCAGGTCGAACCGGCTCCCAGGAAAGGTCTTTACCCTGGCTCCAGCGGCTCTGCGCACCCGGCATGCGCCGCGCGGCTTCGCCCTCGATGCTCGCTTCGGCCCAATCCTTCCAGGGATGAGCGATGAGTGCATTCTCCCGGTACGGCGTCAGGAATTCGAGCAGTTCGCCGCGTTTCTCCCTGGTGAAGCTGGCGCAGACTCCGACATGCTGCAGGGCTCCGGCATCGTTGTAGAGGCCCAGCAGCAGCGAACCGATCTCCCGGCCGGCAGCATCTTTGTACCAGCGAAAGCCCGCGACCACGCAGTCGCAATCGCGCTCATGCTTGATCTTGAGCATGACCCGCTTGTCCGGCTGGTACGCGCCGTCGACAGGCTTGGCGACCACGCCGTCGAGCCCCGCGCCTTCAAAACGATGAAACCAGTCGCGCGCCGTGTCGCGGTCCCGTGTCGCCGGCGTGATATGAATCGGCGGTGCTGAATCGGCAAGCAGCGATTCCAGTTCAGCGCGCCGCGTTGCGAAAGGCTCTGGTCGAAGATCGCGTTCATCAACACAAAGCAGATCGAAGAACACAACCGACGCGGGTGTCTGGCCGGCCAGCATCTTCACTCTCGACGCCGCGGGATGAATGCGCAGTTGCAACGCGTCGAAATCCAGACGGCCTTCGCGCGCAATGACCAGTTCGCCGTCCAGCACGCATCGCTCCGGAAGCTGGGCTCGCAACGGGTCGAGCATGTCAGGGAAATACCGGTTCAGAGATTTTTCGTCGCGGCTCTGAATGAAGATTTCATCGCCGTCGCGAAAGACGAGGACGCGAAAGCCATCCCATTTCGGTTCGAAGATCCAGTCACCCGTCTTGGGGACCTCATCCACACGCTTGGCCAGCATGGGAAGGATGGTGGGATTGACAGGAAGATTCACAGGCGGTGTCCAGAGGCATTCTACAGAAGAAGGCTGCCCTCACCGAATCAATGCGCCAGCAGATACACCCCGATGCAGACGCACACCGCCGCGGTCCAACGGCGGTGGTCCACATTCTCATGCAGGAAGAGTTTAGCCGCGATGGCATTGGTGACCAGGGTGAGCGAAGCGGCCGCCGGCGCCACCAGGCTCAGGTCGAGATGATTCAAAGCAAAGAGCAGAGAGAAGAAGGCCAACGCCAGAAAACCCACGCCTGCGAAAAACAAAGGACAAGTGACGACGGCACGGATCGCTCCCTTCATACCCGATTTCGCGCGAATTTCGTCGAGATCGCCAATGGACTTCATCGCCGCGGCGGTGAGAACTTCGCCCACAGTGGACAACAAGACTACGGCCGCGATCATGGCGGCGGCAGTCCAAGGTCCGGGATGGGCGGAGGCCGGGGTCAGCATCATGGCGCCTGTTCCTCGAACTTCACTTCAGGCGCTGGCGACGCCGGCCGCTCGGTCAGCGACGGGCCCTGGGCGACGAAGCCCACACCGACGGTGATGAGCACGATGCCCGCCCAGCGTTCCAGTGAGATCGGCTCATGCAGCCAGAATTTCGACAACAGCGCCACAATGACGTTTCCCAGGGCGGTGGCCGGCAATACGAACGTGAGATCGGCCCAGGAGAGCGCGGTCAGATAGCTGGCGAAGAAACCGATCAGCAGGGCGATGCCGGCGGCGATCCAGGGGGTAAAGACGGCTGTCGACGAGAGACCCTGGATGAGCCAGAGTGATCGCGGGCAGCTGCGTCATGCCGCGCGACAGGCAGGTATCTCCGAGCGGTGCGCAGATGGAGACGAGTCCCAGGATCAGGTATTGCCGCGGCGACAGCGTGTGATGAGACATTCAGATGTGTAATCGAGATTGGTGGTCTCCCACCTTTGCGACAAAAACAAAGACGTCGCGAAGGTGGGGCACCCAGTTTCGGATAACTACGCGCCGGCGCCAACCGTAGCCGGCGGATCGGACGGCCGTCCACTGCGCGCCGCCTTCACCATCTTGTTCCGCTGTGCGCGCAGCTTGAGGAACGCTTTGGCTTCGACATACAGCCGCGGCACATCGCGATTCACGATAGCCTTCCAGACCACGCGGAAAGCCGCCTTGGGCCGGAAGTAGTACTCGTCGTAGAAGCGGTGCACCATCTCCATCACGTAGTCGGTGGGCAGGCCCGGATACTCGATGTGCGCCATCTGGTGTCCGCCGCCGTCTTCCATCTTCTCGTTGGTGATGAAACCGTTGGCCTTGGCGTAGTCGTAGAACTCCGTGCCCGGGTAGGCATGCGCAATCGAAACCTGGATCGTCTCGCAGTCCAGCGTCTTGGCGAAGTTGATGGTGTTGCGGATCGACTCCTTCGTCTCGCCGGGCAGGCCGAGGATGAAGTCGCCGTGAATCGACCAGGCCGAGATCGTTGCAGTCCTTCGCGAAGGCGCGCGCGCGCTCCACCGTAGCGCCCTTCTTGATGTTCTTGAGAATCTGCGGATCGCCCGACTCGAAGCCGACGATGAGCAGCCGGCAGCCCGCATCCTTCATGGCCTTCAGCGTCTCGCGGTCGGTCGTGACGCGCGAGGTGCAGCTCCACGTCAGGTTCAGCGGCTTCAGCTTTTCGCAGAGCTCGATGGTGCGCACCTTCTGGATGTTGAAGGTGTCGTCGTCAAAGAAGAACTCCTTGACCTCGGGGAAGTTCTGCCTTGGCCCACTTGAGCTCCGCCGCAACGTCATCCGTCGAGCGCTTGCGCCACGCATGACCGCTGAGGGTCTGCGGCCACAGGCAGAAGGTGCACTGCGCCGGGCAGCCGCGCGTCGAGTAAAGCGCGATATACGGGTGCAGCAGGAAGGGCACGTTGTAGCGCGTCACGTCCATGTCGCGCTTGTAAATCTTGGTAGCCCACGGCATCGCATCCAGGTCTTCGACCTGCGGACGGTCGGGGTTATGGATGATCTGGCCGTCCTGCTTGTAGCTGATACCGAGGATCTCGTTCAGCGGCTTGCCCTGGGCGAATTCCACCACGGAGTAGTCGAACTCGCGGCGGCAGATGAAATCCAGCACCGGGCACTCGTTGAGCGCCTTGTCCGGGGAAGTGGTCACCGGCGGGCCGACGAATGCAATCCGAATCGAGGGGTTGGCGGCCTTGATCGCTTCGGCCAGCCGCTGGTCGCCCTCCCACCCCACGGTGGAGGTGAACAGCACCAGGAACTCGTAGTCCTTGCAGATCTTGATCGTCTCGTCGGCAGAGACGTGGTGGGGCGGCGCGTCGAGCAGCCGCGAACCCTCGAGGAGGCCGGCGGGGTAGGTCAGCCAGACCGGGTACCAGTACGACTCAATCTCGCGCGTTGCGGGCCAGCGGGAGGAGGCGCCACCGTCGAAATTTTCAAACGAAGGAGGGTTGAGGAAGAGTGTCTTCAGGGGCATAGGCATCCTTACTATCTTAACATTTAGATAACTTTCGAGGGCTTTTGGACGCTGGATTTAACCTCATTCCGCATCTTGAAGAGCATGGCCGCCGGCTGACGTAGGGCGCCGTTTGTTCCGGCTAAAGGAGTTGGCGCGATTGGAGCGCCAGACCGCCTCCAATCGTAACCGTAACTTTATCGTCAGATTCAGGGCTTGGCGCGAAGTTCCTGTAGCCAGTCTTCCATGTGTCCCAGCGCGCGAAGCAATCCCAGCCGAGCTTTGGCCAGGTCGAAGCCCGCGTCGAGGGAGTCTTCCAACTTTTGCCGTTCGTCGATGCGAGCCAGCTGCTCGGCCTTGGGCGAGAGCTGGGCAGGAGCGCCGGGGCTGGCGCCGCCTCCGTTGCCGACCTCAAGCTCCGTGAGCACGGTTTTCAGCTGCTCGCCGGCAATTTGTTGTTTGAGGCTCGCGATTTCGGCCAGAGTATCCAGCTCGCGGATGGTGCCTGTAAGTTCCGATATCTGAACATCGTTCTGGCGTTGAGCCTGTTCGGCTTCCACGGTCGCGCGCAAAGCGTCCGCCGCGGATTCCCTGGACTTGGCCCAGTGGCCCATATCCAGGATGGGCACCTGGATCGCAATCCCGGAGCTGAAGTTGTTCGGCGGCAAAGGCTTCGCAAAGAATGAATTGACGTCATTCAGCAGCGTGGTGTTGCGGTTATACTGCGCGCCGAAGGTCAACTGGGGGAGATAGTTGATCTCCTTGTCAGCCTTCGCTGCCAGCCGTTTTGAGCTGGCCTGCAACCGTGCTGATTCGATTCCTGCCAGAATGTGTGTCGGCTCCTCGGCCCGGACCCGGGGAATCTCAGGAATGCTCGCATGATCCGGAGTGATTGATCCCGTCGGCAGCCCGGTGATCGTGGCAAGACTATTGGCTAAGGTGCCGGCGCGGCTTTCCAGATGCTCCCGCTTCAGCCTGATTTCGGCAGACGTCAGCCGTGCCTCCAGAAGTTCGCTCAGCGCATCCACGCCGGCCTCGGTTCGCTCCTGCTCGATCGCTACAAGCCGCTTGGCAAATCCCTCCTGCTGGAGCGCGGCCCCCAGTTCCCGATCCACCGTATCCAACTCGACGTAAGCAATTGAGGCGTCGAGTGCGGCCTGTTCGCGGGCGTCCCTCAATCGAGCTGTGGCGGCCTGCAGCCCCAGGCGCGCCGCGGAGATGTAGTGCTTTTGGGGAACACCAAAGATGAGCGACTCCACGGTCGTTGTCCATATCGACGGGGGCGTTCCGGTGAACCCAACCTCCGGGAATACCGGAAGTCCCGTAGAAAACGCCACCGTGGGGATAATCACATCCTTCGTTTCCGACAGCACTGCATTGGCCTTGCTTATGTCGGCCTGGGCCATTTTGACCGCACTGCTGTTGCGCTGCGCCAGATCAACCACGGTGCCCAACGAAACCTGTGCGCGAACCAGAGACGGCGCCATCGCAAGAGCACCAGCCATGAACGCCCCGGCGCAAAGGCGGGAGCGCCAATTTCCAGCGATCCTTTGGGGCAAGAGTCGACTCAAAGCTTCAGATCCTGGGCTGGCTTGTATTCCTGTGCCAGCGCAAGGGCGGCTGCTCGCTCGCGGCGGGCGCCCTCCTCGTTTCCGCTTTGTGCCAGCAGCCGCGCTAGCCACACACGGGCTGCGAACGCCGGCGCTTCTTCGGTGGCTGTCGGTGCGGCAAGATAGGCGTCGAGCATTTTCATCGCCAGTGCCGGACTACGATTGGCCTTGATCAACACCGAGGCGCCATTGAACAACGCCACCCCCGCATGCGGGTCGCGCTGCGCGGCTGCAAACCCGCTTTCGACCGCATTCTCCATCTCCGGCCAGCGTTTCAACTTGCGGTAGAAGCTGGCCAGCCGCATCCATTGAAAGGCGGGATGGGCGCTGACCGCGATGGCCTCCTTGAGCTCTTTCTCCGCGGTTCCCAGGTCCTTGTTCTGGCGGGCGATGGCGCCGCGCAACTCGTGCGCCCGCGCCGGATCCACATGGTCCAGCTGAGCCGCCACCCCGGCCGCCTTGTCGGTTCCGCCGCCCACCACGCCCGGCGCTTCGCTGTAGAACTCGCCCAGATCCGCCAGGGCCTCGGCGTTGCGCGGATCGAGTTGCACTGCCTGTTCAAATTCGGACCGCGCGTGTTTCGCCAGGCCGTAGGCGCTGATGAAAGTCGCATGGCCCGCTACTTCACCCAGGGTTCGGCCGTACCAGAGATGGTAGATGGAATTGTGAGGATCCAGGTTCACGGCCTGTTCGCACTCCGTGTTGGCAGCTTCAAATTGCTCCAGCGTGAAGAGCACACGGCAGCGCAGGTTGTGCGCTTCCGCCGAATTGCCCGCCGGCGCGGGAAGGGAACCAAGCAGCGTCAACGCCTTATCTGCCTCCCCCGCTTGCAGCGCGGCGTTCACCTGCGACAGCCCGTCCCGGGTGGATTGTCCCGCAACCGAGGCTGCCATGTTCACTGCCAGCAGCATGGCGAACAGAAGTCTCACCGAATTTCCTTTATCGGAACGCCTTCCTCAAGAGGCTGTCCGGTGGTTGTGCCCGTGGCAACCCAGTCTCCATCGTTGAGGCCGGAAAGAATAGCTGCCTGGGTTAGATTGATGGCTCCGGTAACCACCGGCGTCCTCTTCAATTCGTCCTTCACGATCCGGAAAACGTAGGGCTTGCCGCTTTCCATGTGCAGGGCCTCGCGCGGGACGCTCAGCGCGTTGGCCTGGCTGGAAGTCGTCACCGTGACCGTGACATTGGTATCGGGTAGAAGTTCGCCGGCCTGCTGGTCCTCCAGTTTGACAAGGACTTCACCCACCGTGCGGGTTTCGAGGTGAATCACGGTGACCGGTACACGCTCGATGTGGCCATGCCAGATGCGCCCCGGCCTCCCGTCCCACTTGATTTCGATGGGTTGGCCAACAGAGAGGCTGCCGATTTCCGGCTCGTCGAAATAGGCCCGAACACGAACGTTGTGCAGGTCGGCGAGCTGAAACAGGAGTTTGCCCTCTTCGATGAATTGCGTCGGCTTCACTTCAAGGTCATACACGGTGCCGGCCGCCGGAGCATATGCCTTGGTTTGTTCTTCTACCTGGCGAGCCGCGGCGAGATTGGCCTCGGCGTCCTCCAGCCCCGACTGCGCCCGTGCCACTTCGGCTGAAGAGTAGCGGCCCTTTGCACTCATTTGCGAAGCCTCGAGTGCGGCGTTGGCCGTGTCCAGCCGCTCCCTGGCCGCGGCGACTTCGCCGGCTGAGGCAGCCCCCGTTGTGCTGAGTTTGGTCAGGGCATCCAGATCGTGCTGCGCCTGGTCGCGGTCGAGGCGAGCGCGGTTGAGTTCCGCCATGGTGGCCTGCTGCTGCTCCCGGGTGCCATTGTGAGTGGCCGCCTCCACCGCGGCCTCGGCGGCCTTGACGCCGCTCTGGGCCGTCGCCAGCTTGGCGCGTGCCTGCATGTCATCCAGCAACACGACCAGCTTTCCGGCTGCGACGGTGTCGCCCGGCTGCACATACACGGCTTTGACCGTGGTCGAGATCGGACTGGGTACTTCGTAGTTAAAAACCGGTTCGACGCGCCCATTGGTGCTGATGGTGCTCTCCAGGGATTTATGGGCCACCTGAACGGCACGCACCTGCAAGCGCTCCCGGGTGAGCGAACGAACCGACATAAAAACAAGAACAAGGATGATGCCTGCGCCGATCCATGCCCAGCGCCAACTCAACTGCTTTCTTTCCTGTACCATTCAACCAAACCTGAGTCAGTATATAGGACTCCTGGGCGGGGCCTCAGGGAGCAAAAATTGCGGACAAGGGCTCAGATCGAACACCTTTTGGCCGGTTCTAGAATGAATACATGGCCCCTCAACCGCGTTATACAGACGACCACGCCAAGGCCGGACTGGACTTTGCGTTTCCCCCAATCGAAACCTGGAAAAACCAGTTCCCGGGCTACGAAATCACCATCGATGATCCGGAATTGACCTCGGTCTGCCCCAAGACCGGCCTGCCCGATTTCGGAGTGCTCACCATTCGCTACATGCCCCGCGAGCGCTGCCTGGAGCTGAAGTCCCTCAAGGAATACCTGTTTTGTTACCGGAATCTTGGAATTTTCCAGGAGAACATCGTGAACCAGGTGCTCGAGGACGTAGTAAAGGCAACCGATCCGGTTTGGGCGGTGGTGAAGGGCGAATTTCGGCCCCGCGGCGGCATCGGCACCACTGTGGAAGCCCGATGGCCCCGGCCATAGCTCCTTCCTGAAAAACGAAGCGTGCCGCGTTTTGCGCAGCTTGTGATATTCATGGGTCCGCAGCAGCAACCGCAGGACAAAGCCACTTGAGTACTCCAGTTCAAACCTCGCACAGCAGAGCCCAGGCCGCCGTGGCGACGCTGCTGCTGCTCATCGGCCTGAACCTGCTCAACTACATCGACCGCTATATTCTTCCCGGGGCGCAGCCGCTGATCCAGAAAGAATTTGGATGGAGCGATCAGCAGACGGGCGCTCTGACGACCGCGTTATTCATTGTGTACATGCTGGTGGCGCCGCTCACCGGATGGCTCGGTGACCGCTTCTCGCGCAAGCCGCTGATTATCGGCGGGGCGGTCCTGTGGAGCCTTGCGACGCTATCGACGGCGTGGGTCCACGACTACTGGACGATGTACGTTCGCCACGCGCTGGTGGGGGTGGGCGAGGCGACGTTTGGCATCTTCGCGCCGGCGGTGCTGGCGGACTTCTACCCGGAGCGCGATCGCAACCGGATCCTCTCGATTTTCTACCTCGCAATCCCCGTGGGCGCGGCCCTGGGATACCTTGCCGGAGGGCAACTGGGGTCCGTGTGGGGCTGGCGTGCGCCGTTCTTTGTGTGCGCATTTCCGGGACTCGTCATTGCGGCGCTCTACGGCTGGCTGGGCCGCGAACCGGTGCGCGGGTCGAGCGATCACGTGCCGCAGACGGAGAAGCGGGCAACGGTCACCGGACTTTTCCGAAATCCAGCGTTTCTAACCGCGACTTTCGGGCTCGCCGCGCTGACGTTCGCGATGGGCGGGATCTCTACCTGGGTTCCGACCTTCCTGCACCGCTTCGCAGGACTCTCCGTGGGCATGGCCAGCCAGACCGTGAGCGCCATTACAGTGCTGGACGGCATCGCCGGAACCCTGGTGGGCGGATGGGTGGCGCAACGCTGGCTGCGGACCAACCATCGCGCGCTCTACCTGCTTTCGTTCTGGAGCGTGGCGCTGACGTTGCCCTGTGGGGCGCTGGTGTTCTTTGGGCCGCCGAAGTGGGCGATCCCGTCCTTGTTCGCCGCGGAGTTTTTCCTGTTTCTGAATACCGGGCCGCTGAATGCGGCCATCGTGAACTCGGTTTCTGCGCCGGTGCGCGCAACGGCGGTCTCGCTCAATCTGTTCTGCATTCACTTTTTTGGCGACACGTTTTCGCCGCAGATCATCGGAGCGATTTCGGATCGCACGGGGAACCTTCGCTTCGGGCTGGGTGCGACCCTGATTTCGCTGGTAGTTTCGTGTGTGATTCTGCTGGCGGGGGCGAGATTTGCGCCGCAGCTTGAGGAGAATCGGCAGGCTCGCGAAGCGGGGATCTAGCTGAAAGCTTCTTGATCCATTAGCCACATAAATTCGACTCTGAAATAAAATTCTCGCCTGCAGCTGTAACCCCGCACTATACTTCCGCGTGCACCGCCAAATTGAAACGAACGCATAAGGGCTCAACCCCTCCCGCCGCAGCTTGCGTCTCGGGGCGGACGAGTGGTTGTCCCCTAGTGCCACCGTTTTGTGAACCGAAGTCACCGGTGCGCAGGAGTTCATGCATGGTCATGGGATGGAACTGGTTCAATCGAATCGTGCTTGTTGTCGAGCTGGCGGGGTTAGCGATGGCGGCGTGCAGTATGCCGCTGAGCGGCGAAACGGCAAACGGACCGGGCGCGCCCAACACGCTTCGTAGCGAGTACATGGACGAACCGCTGGGCGTGGACACGACCGCACCGCGGTTCGCCTGGGTGCTTCAGCACACTGACCGCGGGGAGGTGCAGACCGCCTACCAGCTCCTGGTGGCCACCCGGACGGAACTCCTCAACCAGGATCGCGGCGACCAATGGGATTCCGGCAAAGTAACGAGCGACGATTTTACCCAGGTGGTGTATGCGGGCAAGCCGCTCGAAAGCGGGCGGAGCTACGACTGGAAAGTGCGCTACTGGGATAAGGAGGGCCGCGCGAGCGTCTACAGCCAGACGGCGCGATTCGGTACCGCGCTGCTGAAATCCTCGGACTGGAAGGCCTCCTGGATCGCGGGAGGCGCCCAGGGCGGCGAGTTCCGCAAGGAATTCACGGTGCAGGGCAAGGTGGCGAATGCGCGTATCTACGTCGCCGCGCTGGGCTACTACGAGCTGCGCGTGAACGGAAGGCGAATCGGCCACAAGGTGCTGGATCCGGGATGGACGACGTATCCCAAGCGCGTGCTCTACTCCACGTACGACCTGACCCCGGTGCTCAAGGAGGGACCCAACGCGATCGCGGTGATGCTGGCCGGCGGCTGGGCCACGCAGGAGGTGGACGGGTCGCAGGTCTACTACAAGGAGCCGGCTCTGCTGGTGCAGATGAATGCGGAGTTGGAAGGTGGCAAACAGCTCAGCGTGACCACGGACAACTCCTGGAAGACCGCGTCCGGTCCGGTTGTAGAGTCGAGCGTGTACGCGGGTGAGGTGTATGACGCACGGATGGAAACACCGGGATGGGATCAGCCCGGCTTTTCCGAAACTGGATGGGCAGCGGCCCGGGTGGCCGACGGCTCCGCCGGGGCGCGTTCTTCGGAGATGATGCCCGCCATCCAGGTAGTCGATGAGATGGTCCCAAAACAAATGACCAGTCCCCAGCCCGGTGTGTACATCTTCGACATGGGCCAGAACATAAGCGGGTGGGCGCGGCTCAGGCTCGAAGGCACAGCAGGAACAAAGGTGACGCTGCGCTACGCCGAAGAACTGTATGAGAACGGGATGATCAACCGGGAGAACATCCGGGCCGCGAAGTCGCGGGACATCTATGTGCTGCGCGGAGGCGGCGAGGAGAGCTACGAGGCCCGCTTCACTTATCACGGCTTTCGTTATGTCGAGGTGACGGGCTTTCCGGGAACACCGAGCCTGGACTCGGTTCGCGGCGAAGTGGTGCACACAGCCGTCAAGTCGGTGGGCAGCTTTGTCGCGTCGAAGCAGATCCTGAACGACATCCAGAAGGTAATTCGATGGTCGCAGGTGACCAACCTGATGGGAGTGCCCACCGATTGCGATCAGCGCGATGAGCGCCAGGGATGGATGGGCGATGCCCAGGCCACCGCTGAAGAAGCCATGATGAACTTCGACATGGCGGCGTTCTACACCAACTTCATCCGCGACATCGCCGACGCACAGCGCGACGACGGCGCCGTGCCGGACACGGTTCCGCTGAAGTATGGCAGCTACGAGGCCGACCTCGGCTGGCAGACGGCCTATCCGCTGCTGGTGAAGTATATGTGGGAGCAGTACGGCGACCAGCGCATCATCGAGCAGCAGGAGGCGGGACTGAAGAAGTACATCGAGTATCTTCGCCGCAACGCAAAGGACGACGTCTTCTCGACCGTGCTGGGGCACGAAGGCGACTGGGTGGAACTGGCGCGCACGCCACATGACTACATTTCCGATTTCTGGTACCTGTACGACGTTCAGACCATGGCCGGATTCGAGAAAACGCTTGGCCATGATGCCGATGCGCAGATGTATGCGAAGCTGGCCCAGAATATCGCCGAGGCGTTCAACCGCACTTACTTTCATGCGGACACGGCACAGTATGCCAACGGCACGCAGGCAGCCAACGCCATGGCGTTGTTCCTCAATCTGCCGCCGAAGGAACGCGTCGATGATGTGACCAAAAACCTTACCGACGACGTTCTCTATTTTCACGACACTCATGTGACCACGGGCTTCCTCGGCGTGAAGTTCCTCATGCCCGCGCTGACTTCGACCGGCCATGCCGACCTGGCCTACGACCTCGCCGCGCAGACCACCTATCCCAGCTGGGGCTTCATGGTTTCCCGCGGAGCCACTACGCTGTGGGAATTGTGGAATGACAAGACAGGACCCAGCATGAATTCGCACGACCACATCATGTTCGGCAGCGTCGGGGCTTGGTTCTACCGGGCGCTGGCCGGAATCAATCAGCCGCCCGACGGGGCCGGGTACAGGCACATCCGCATTCATCCGGAGGCGGCTCACGGACTGCAATGGGCAAGCGGCACAGTGAAGACTATCCGCGGGACTGTGGGATCCTCATGGGCGCGTGAGGCGGATGGCATGACGATGAAGGTGACGGTCCCGGTGGGAGCAGATGCGACAGTCATGGTGCCCCGGCCGCAAGAACTGACCGCGATCACGGTGGAGGAGAACGGCCACGTAGTGTGGGAGAACGGGAAGTACATCCCAGGAGATGCCGGTGTTTCCGGCGCGATGCTCGAGGATAGCGGTATCACCTTCGACTTGGGATCGGGCCAGTACAACTTCAAGCTGCGCGGTCAGTAACCGGCTATTTCGCGGGAAGCGGCTCGCGGTCTTTCGAGTTCATGAAGGCGCGGCGGCCACCTTGCGAACGAAGGTTGGGGTCGCCGAGCGGAGGGCGCTCCTGTTCCCCGTTGAAGCCGTGGACAAGCTTGGGGTTGGCTTTGAATTTGGGCGGGCCGCCGGAGAACTGCCGCGAATGGCTCACGACCAAACCGGCACGCCCGTGCATGGGGCGCACGATCCCCCGCACCTGCACATCCATGTCCCGGTATTTGCGTAGTTCGCCGACGTCGTCGTGGTCTTCCCAAAGGCTCAGGAAGGTGAAGCGGCAACGTTCGTCGGGGGTGTCGGGCGCGCAGACGTCAAGAAAGCGGGTCCCGTCGGAAAGCTCCACAACGTCATAGACGTGGGCTGAAACGCAGACGTCCTGGTTGACCATTTTCGTGGCTTCGTCGGCGGTGACGCAGCTCTTTGGGTGGGCGGCAACGGCGGGAACGGCAAGGGAGCCCAGGATCGCGGCCAAAAGAAGAAATCCCCGCGGAGGCATCAGGTTCAAGGAACAACCTTTCCGGGGAACTGCCATCAGCGTACTGCGAATTCAGATCGAAGGGAAGACCCGGAAGCGAATACAGGCGAACGGACCCAAACCAAAGGTCAATCGCACGCCATGGCAGCATTCGAAAAGTCCAGGGGCTCGACGCTCTCCGGAGCGTCACCCGTGTCGGCCCCGCCTGCCAACTGCGCGGCAAAGAATGCGTCCACCTGTTCCAGCACACCCGCACCGGTCTTGGCATGGTAAATCGACGCCCGCAGTTTCGCTCCTCCCGGCACGCCATGCGTGAACCAGGAGGCGAATTGCTTCATCTTGCCCGCCGTTTCTCCAATGCGCGCATCTCGGGGAAGGTCTTTGCAGGCCTCTTGTTCATCAAGCAACATCTGGAAATAGGCGCGGATCATCCCATAACGATCCTGCACGGTCGGTTGTTCGTAAGCCCCGGTCGCGGTGTATTGGGCGATTTGCCTGAAGATCCATGGATTGGCCGGGGCCGCGCGCCCGATCATGACCGCATCGCAGCCGGTGTGGGCCACCATGGCCGCAGCGTCTTCGGGGGAACGAATGTCCCCGTTCCCGATGACCGGAATCCCTACCGCCTGCTTCACGGCTGAGATCCACTCCCAGCGCGCCTGGCCGGTGTAGGCCTGTTCGCGGGTGCGGGCGTGGAGCGCCACGGCATTCAGACCCTCGGCTTCCGCCATTTTCGCCAACTCGACGCACACAATCTGCGCATCATTCCAGCCCAGGCGGAACTTGACGGTGAAGGGAATCGAAACTGCCTTTCGCACCGTGCGAAAGATCTCGCCGATACGGGGCAGGTCGCGCAGCAGCCCGGACCCTCCATTGCAACCGACGACGCGTTTTGCCGGGCAGCCCAGGTTCAGATCAACTGTGTCGAACCCGGTGTCCTCGACGATGCGCGCCGCTTCGGCCAGCGTCTCGGGGTTCGAACCAAAGAGCTGTGCCGCAATTGGATGTTCGTCGTCGTAGAACGTCAGGTAGCGGCGGCGTTTGGACTCGCGCATCCGCGACAACCCATCGGCGGAGGTGAACTCGGTCATCAAGAGTCCGCATCCCGACTGTTGGTTGGTGACTTCAGCCTCGACCGCACCGGTCTGTGATCCCTGATTTGTGATCTCTGATCTCTGGCTCGTGAAGAGGCTGGCATGCCGGATGAATCGGCGGAAGACCGTGTCGGTGACGCCGGCCATGGGCGCCAGCACCGTCGCCGGTTGCACGGCAACCGGCCCCAGGCGCACCTCGGCCGGCACCCGCACCACCGCAGGCATCGCATGCTCCCTGGGATTGTCCCAAGCCTTCTTCACCGTAAAACCCCTGCCAGCCACGAATTCTGCCTCTTTAAAGCTATTCCCGCACTTCCCAATTCGCAGTGTGTTCAGCAACATAGCGATCCGCAAGATCGACAATCTCTTTGGAGGAGCGGAAGCGCTCTGCCTTAAGTAGAACTTCTACCGCAGCGTCTCGTTCGGTTACGTTCACATACAGTATCCCAACCCGACCGACTCCGTCGGCGGCAAGGGCTTGATTTGAAGTCCCCTTACTAAGTATCCAAGGCTGCTTGTTAGGTTCAAAGCAAACGACAGTCAAGTATCTAAAGTGCCCTGGAAACCCTGAGAATTCGCTCAGCTCAGAGGAGACAGCCCTCTCCAGGAAGCTTGAATAGCCACGGTTATCGCGGTGGCCGACCTCCCAGGGCACAAGCCTGACTCCATGGACATCCCCCACGCCGGCGCGATCGATTGCCAGAACGTCTAACTTCCATCCGTCCCAATCGGCATCGAGGTACACCTTTGGAATAAGAAGCTTGCGGATAAGGAAAGACTGAACCGCGTTCTTACCCCTCCCAAGATAGTGCTGAGTCTGAAGCTCCTGAAGTTCACTCATCTCTCCACCCCTCTATCCGCATCGTCTTGCCTGCCGATTCAGCCCATGCCGCGAATCGGATGGCGTCCTGGACGATCTTGCCGAAATCCAATCCTGACTCATACGGCCCATAGGCGATCTTGCTCTTGTAGCCAAGCAATCTTCCTAGACGATCCGGCCCACCCCGAGCATTTCCCATGTGTTCACCCAGCTGCGACCTTAAATCAGCCACAGCGTTACTGTGATCCTCGGACGAGAGTCTCGTACTCCCGAGACCAACGCGCATGGCATCACAATACGAAATAGCGGCATGGATGCCCAAAAGTGCCGAAGAGTACCTGTATTCGTCAAGGTCTTCCTTCAAGAGATCGACCCCGTGAAGAAAGTCCCTCGCCCGGGTCAGGTAATGTTGCACCTGCACGGAGATCATGAACACCCTCTCGCATATGACACAACAAGGCCTCCGCCATGGCGGAGGCCCGATCAAGCCTGAACCGATCCGCTGCGCCCGTTACTTGGCCGCTTGTTGCGAATCTGCCTTGGCATACTTGCGCCGGAACCGCTCTACGCGGCCGGCCGTGTCCACCAGCCTCTGTTTGCCGGTAAAGAACGGGTGGCAAACCGAGCAGATTTCTACGTGGATGTCGCCCTTGTGGGTCGAACGGGTCTCAAAATTGTTTCCGCACGCGCAAAGCACACGCACCGCGGCATAATTCGGATGAATCTTTTCCTTGGGCATCTCTGATGTAGGACCTTTCCTGCAATCCTTCTATTGTAGGGGGATTTGGAACACATTGCAATTGAAGCAATCACTGGACTATGTGTTAATTGCGCCTATAATGTTTTCCAGAAAAATTCAACCAGCTGCAAGATGCCATTCCCGACACCTGCAACTGAGGAGACTGTCATGCAGAAACCCTTGCTCCTCCTTCCCGCGGTGGTTTTTTTAGCCTTAGGCGCCGCGTATAATCCGGGCTCCCCGTCTCAGGAAGGCACCGCCCCCAAAACATCAAAAGCCGCCGCCAATGAAGCGCTGGCGCGCGGCAAGAAGATATACGACATCGATTGCGCCCTCTGCCACAATGCCAATGGAGACGGAAAGACCGACCTTGCCAAGGACATGCAACTGTCGCTGAGCGATTTCACCGATCCCAAGACACTGACCGGCAAGACCGACGACCAGCTGTTTGACCTGATTCGCAAGGGAAAGGACAAGATGCCCGGCGAGGACGCTGCCCGCGCCAAGAACGAGGAAGTCAAGTCGATCATTCAATACATCCGGAACATGTCAAAGGATCAGCCTGCCGCCGCTCCAGCCGCGGCCCCGGCGAATCCGCCGGCTCCCGCGGCGTCTTCGCCGAACCCGGGAATGAATTGACTTCGGGGTACCGCGAGCCGGGTCGACCTTATGACCGGCGGTAAGTCATCGATGAACCGGCGCGTTGCTCGCCGGTTCGTCACAGGGCCAGGGCGCTCTTGATCCCCTCCTCCACCAGGGGCGCCATCACCGCGTAGCCGGCCGGCGTCGGGTGAACTCCATCCTTACTCAGATTGGCTGGTAACCCGTCGCGCTGATCCTTCATGGCCGAGTGGTAGTCCACATAGACATAGCCCTTCTCCGCGGCATACGACTTGATCCACGAATTCAGCGCAACAATCTTCGGCGCCGGTTCCAGCCCCGGATGCCAGCCGAAGTCATACGCAGGCAAGACAGAGCAAATGACGACCCGGATGTGATTCGCTGTCGCCAGGTCAGCCATCGAAGCCAGGTTGTCTTCGGTCTGTTCGAGGGTCATGGGTCCGGTATTCCCGGCAATGTCGTTGGTACCGGCCAGAATGACCACCACCTTCGGTTGCAGATCGATGACGTCCTGGCGAAAGCGCAACACCATCTGCGGCGAGGTCTGCCCGCTGATGCCGCGGTCGATGTAAGGCTTGCCGGGAAACGATCCATCCGGCCCCTCGAAGTGCCATCCCTCGGTAATCGAGTCGCCCATGAAGACCACCCGATTTTCGCCCGGAGCCGGCGCCGCCAGCTTCAAATCGGCCTCCTTGAATCGTGCCAGCCATGGCCAGTCGTTTTTCAATTGTTCCTGGTGCGCCCGCTCCCACGCCGGCATCGGAGCAGGCGTCGCGTTCGGGACCGTGACCTGAGGCGGCGTGGTGGTTTCCGGCTTATTGGCGGGCTCCTGCGAGAGCAGCACCAGAGATCCGGCAAATCCTACCAATAACGCACCGGCCGCCGCAGCGACACGAAAAGTGGTTCGCTTCACTGGATTCTTCTCCTTGACTGACAAAAGATTTTGCTTTAGCTCCGCAAGACCATCCGTCCCATGGGCATTGATTGTAAGCAATTCCGGCCGCCGCCCGTGCGTTGTGATCAGGCCTCGCGAAACCGGCAGCGCAAACGGTCGCTGAAAGGACCGCCCTTTTCCACACACAGCTCCCAGACCCGCACAGCTGCCGGATGGCTCCCGATACGCTAGGCTGGATGGAGACATGAGCCAATGTGCGATCTGCGAGGGGGTAGGACTGGTGCGGGTGATGTCGTCCGCTGGCCTGTGGGTTTCGCGTCCCTGCGAGTGTCAGAGGGCGCAGAAGGAAAGCATGCGCCTCGCCACCGCGCACATCCCGGAACGCTATCGGCACTGCTCGCTGGATAATTTTGAAACCGCCTTCAGCCGCCAATACGGCCCCTCTGCCTTCCGGAACCGCCACACCGCCGAGAAGCCCCACGCCGACCCGGTGTTGACGAATGCCCTGAGGATCGCGCGATCATACGTCACCGAATACTTCAACGATGACGGCCGCAAGGGACTGCTCCTGTCCGGCACCATTGGGGTTGGCAAAACCCATCTGGCGGTGGGAGTGCTGAGCCGGCTGGTGCAGGAGTTCGGGGTGAAGGGCCTCTTCTGCGATTACCGGGAGCTCCTCAAAAACATCCAGAACAGTTATAACCCCCAAGTGCAAACGACTGAACTTGAATTGCTTAAGCCCGTCTTCGCGGCGGAACTCCTGATCCTGGACGACCTCGGCGCCCAGAAACCGAGCGAATGGCACTGGGACACCGTCGCCCTCATCCTGAATACCCGATACAACGACAAGCAGAGGACCATCATCACCACCAATTACCCCAACAAGCCGGCCGGCGGCGGGGAAAAAAGCGAAGCCGAAAAGGCCGCCCGGGAACTGACCCTCGGCGATCGTATCGGCGACCGGATGCTTTCGCGCCTGGCAGAAATGTGTACACCGATCGAGATGATCGGTGCGGATTTTCGCCGCCGCGTCCGTGGGGCCCAGGTGGTCGAGACGTAGCCATGCGCAAGAGCCTGGAAGCAGCCGCTCTGGTGTTGTTTTGCCTCACCTGGGGACGGACGGCCCACGCGTTATTCGGCTCAGATCCCCTGCCCGCCCAAATCCCAATCCACTTTGATCTTGCCGGCCGGCCTGACCGATGGGGCACGCCGCAAATGCTCTGGCTGATTCCCCTAATGGCCGCGTTGATTTACAGCCTGATGACGCTGGTGGCCAGGTATCCATCCGCTTTCAATTTTCCGATGCGCATCCGGCCGGCTACTCGCCCACGGCTCGAGTCAATCGCGCTGAACCTGATCTCCTGGCTGAAGGTCGAAGTGTTGGGGCTGTTTTTCTGGATCCAGTTCCGGGCGATTCAATATGCCCGCAAAGGGAGCGGGGAACTGTCTCCCGCGTTTCTGCCCCTCGTACTGTTAACGATATTCGGCACCATCGCTTGGCACATGATCGCCATGCGACGCGTTGGCCGGGCTTGAGAGGAAGACGCAGCCCAGGCGACTGCCGCAATCTGATCTGCGGTTATTTCCGGGCGCAATCGGATAGAGCGGGTTTTGCCTTAGAAGACCCAGAGGCTTCCCATCACGAGCAGAATCGCAGCGAGGGTAACAATCTGGTAGACGACGTCCTCCATTGGACGGTTGCGCAAGAAACCGTTGCTTGGTCTTGGCTGCGGCTGCGATGCTATCTGCGGTGTGGGCTGCATCTTACGCGCCTTTCTTCGCCGGGCGGCAACAGAGAGAGTATGGGCTTCAATTCGATAGTGACGGCAGCCGTTCGATCGTTACGAGTCGCCATGCCATTTAGTTGCATACTCTCTGTCGTACGCTTACAAAATTAGACGCTCTTGTTTTCGAGTTGGTGCGAGGGCGGTTTATGAACATTCGGTCACACATCCGCGACAGACACAGCCGCTCGGACTAATAAGCGACGGGAATCAGATCTGCTCTGACTGTGTGCTCAGACTGAACCGTCCCGTTGGTCCTAAAGTAACGGGTGTAAAATCCGCTCGTGAGCAATGGTCCTGAACTGATCTCCGCGAGCGAAGCGCGCGAACGCAATTGGCTGCCGCTGGTGGTTGCCGCAGCCGCCGTGTTGCTGGTTGCGGCGGTGGTTGTGGTGATGCTTGAACATGGCAAACGGACCCCGACCGTGGCTCCCGTTTCCGCTGCGTCTGATCCCTACGCCGCCAATCTCCCCATGTCCGGGCTCCAGATGAGCGAATCATCGAATCTCGCAGGGGGCAAGGTCACGTACCTCGACGGACAAATCGCCAACCACGGGAATAAGACCGTCACCGCCATCTCCGTCCAGGTGCTCTTCCGCAACTCCGCTCAGGAAGTAGCCCAGAACGAGACTCAGCGACTCAAGATCATTCGCACGCGCGATCCGTATGTTGACGTGGAGCCCGTTTCACGTGCGCCGCTCAAGCCGGGAGACCAACGCGACTTCCGCCTGATCTTCGACGCCGTCACGCCCGATTGGGACGGTGCCTACCCACAACTCAGGATCCTTCAAGTCCAGACCCAATAGTCACTTCTCTCATACAGGGTAGAAACTACTAGGGTAGAAACTACCGCCTCCGGTAAAAAGTACGTAGGCATCGTCACCAGCCGTTTGCACTTCCGCAAATTGACTGCTTCAGCCGCGCGTACTATCTCCTGTAGCTAAAGGACTTAAACATTTCCCATCCCTCATCGGGACTTTGGCAGACACATTGCTATCTCAGTGGGCGAGGACATGCACCGTTCCTCCCGCGTCAGTCAGCGGAAATCCGGTTCAATCAGAAGAGGCTTCTTTTAATGAGATCCAATGCAGTTCGGAACCTGCTCCCCGGCCAGTTCGCCATTGTGGCGTTGGCATCTGTGCTCGCGATTCCCGCGGGTGCACTGGGATCAGGCGGTAACTCAACATCTGGTTCACAGGACAACCCTCCTTCGACGACGCAACAGCAGCCCTCCCCAGCGGCAAAGCCGTTAAACAACTCGTCGAAGGAGGGTTTTTGGGGTCGTATGAACCCCATGGCCCGCAAGAAGTGGGTAAAACGGCAGACCGACCCCATTAATGACCGCCTTACCGAACTCGATGAAGTCAACGCCAAGAACACGAAGGATATTCAAGACGTAGATGCTCGGGCCCAGGCAGGGATCAAGCAGGCCCAAACGACTGCTGACGCTGCCAACCAGACCGCGACAGCCGCCGGCACCCAAGCTCAGAACGCGAACCAGATTGCAACTACGGCTTCCGGCCGGGTTGACCAGTTGCACACCACCGTCAACGGCATCGACACCTATAAGCCCATCAACGAAGTTGATGTGCCGTTCAAGCGCGGATCGTCCGTGCTCTCGGACGACGCCAAGAAGCAACTCGACGATCTTGCCGCGAGCATGAAGGATCACAAGGGTTACGTCGTTGAGATCGAAGGTTACTCCCCCTCGCGCGGAGTGGTAGGAATTCAGAACTCGGAGCGCCTGACCGAAGCGGTCAGACGTTACCTGGTTGAACACGACATTCCCGTCTACCGGGTGCACGCTGTGGCTCTGGGTAACGCCCAGGCCTCAAACGCTGGCAATGATGCAGCGCCGATCAAAGACAGCAGCGTACACGTCCGGTTGATGGTAAACAGTTTGGCGGCCCGGGATGCCGCATCACCCCAGGGTGCAGCATCCACGACCGGTGCGGAGCGGCCCTAAGACCGCGCAGCCACTCCCCCGAGGCTCTTTCCGCGCCGACGGCCACCCCGCCGTCTGGCCGCCAATCAAGCTCTCGTAACAGAGAGAACCAAGGCAACTTGGCCCCCGCCGAAAACGGGGGCCGTTTTTTTTGTACTGAGAGCTACTCCCCAGGGTTTTGCTTCAAACTGAGAAAACCAAGGCAACCTGGCCCCGCCCTAAGGACGGGATCGTTTTTTCTTCTGTCGTCGATATTCCACGCCGCCGGGGACCCCTCACCATCCCACGAATGGTGCAGTCTTTAAGATTCGAGCCCAGGCAACTAAATTGAGAGGTGTGGAAAAACTTCCGCACCGGCGCGGTGGGGCGTTCTCCTGCGTCCCGATCCCTATCGACCTCAGCGTTTCTCCTCTCATAAGCTATTCCGGTGTCTGCCCTTGCGCCGCACTGCAATCAGCTAGCTCGCGGTTGCCTTTCACCCAGCCCCGGACTACACTGACCTGATCTTGCTCCCAGAGGCGAACACCGGGAACCAAGGAACCCCGCTGCCGGGCATTCTGCTTGGATGCGCGCCTTCACGGGCTCGATACTTCCGGTCGGCTGGAGGATTGGATGAGGGCACCTTTCGGAAAGCGCGATATGTGTCTCCTTGCGCTCGGCGGTTTTGCCTGGCTGATCTTTTTTGCGCATGCCGCTTGTCCAATCGCATTGGGGCAAGACAGCAAGGAGCTCAAGCCGAAGGTCAGCGATGCGCCGCTGAGCGCCGATCAGTTGGCTATTTATCATGCGGTGGTGCACGAATGGGGCAGCGAATCTCCCGAAGGTACCAATCTTTCAATGTTCACGTCGCTTCCCCGCGGTCCAATTGCAGATTCCAATGCGGAGTGTCTCAACGGCCACGAATTCGAATCGGTGTCGATGGTACATCGCATTCGCAACGAAGATCTTTCCTCCATTGCGCACACTGGCTTCCACCTGGTCGATCCCGATGAGCACGCCAGAGTGGTCATTGAAAACGACCCCCAAAGACACATTCTGAACGAGAAGGATATCGGCAAAGCAGTTGACAACGGGTTCGCGAAGGGCCTGTTCACTTTCAGTGAAGTCCGGTTTGACAAGACCCACGAGTTTGCCGTGGTTTCCTTTAGCTTTTGGTGTGGCAGTTTGTGTGGGCACGGGCAGACATGGGTCTTGAAAAAAACGGACGGGAATTGGCGCAAGATCAAAACTTGCGGAGTCTGGATTTCTTAGAAGCGCGGTGCTTGCCGTTTTGCTCTCACCCTGGGTAACTCCACCCGGTAAAATCAAACCCAGTATGGAGAAAACGAACGAGACCTCCCCTGCTGTCGAAACCATCCTCGACGGCAGCCGATTCATCCGCGCCTGCCTGCGCCGCCCGGTTGATCGCACCCCTGTATGGTTCCTGCGCCAGGCCGGCCGCTACATGCAGGAATATCGCGACGTCCGTAAGCACCACACCCTGGTGGAAATCTGCAAGCATCCGGAACTCGCCGCCGAAGTCACTATCACGGCCGCCGAGAAACTCGGTGTTGATGCGGCGATCATCTTCGCCGACCTGTTGCTGCCTCTTGAACCCATGGGCCTCGATTTCGAATTCCAGGCCGGCGAAGGTCCCGTGGTCCATCATCCCGTTCGCACCGCGGAAGATGTCCGCCTGCTGCGCACCGATCGCGCCGAGGACCTCGGCTATGTGGCCCGCGCCATCCAGAAGGTCGCCACGCATTTCCGCGATCGTCTCGGCATCATCGGCTTTTGCGGAGCGCCCTACACGCTGGCCAGCTACATGATCGAGGGCGGCGGTTCGCGTAATTACATCCACACCAAGCAAATGATGTATCGCAATCCCGACTCATGGCGGCTCTTGCTCGACAAGATTGTGGCGGTCCTCGAGCTGTACTGCCTCCAGCAGGTGCAGGCGGGGGCCGATGTGATTCAAATCTTCGATAGCTGGGTCGGCTCGCTCTCGCTGGCCGACTATCGCGACTACGCATTCGACGCTTCGAAGCGCCTGGTGCGGGCGGTACAGGCCATGGGCGTGCCCGTCATCTACTTTGGCGTTGAGACCGCCGGCTTGCTGTCGGAAATGGCGTCCACCGGCGCCGATGTCATCGGCTTGGATTGGCGACAGCCCCTTGACGAAGGCTGGCGCGCGGTTGGCCACACGCACGCCGTCCAGGGCAATCTGGATCCAATCACGTTGTTTGCTCCGTTGGAAATCCTCGAGCGGCGGGTGAAGGAGATTCTGCACGCCGCCGGTGGGCGGCCCGGGCACATTTTCAATCTTGGCCACGGCATCGTGCCCAACACGCCGGTCGAAAACGTTCAAGCCGTGGCGCGCATTGTTCGTGAATTCCGCCTGGAGGCCGCCCGTGGCTAAACAGGCGGTATTACTCCTCGCGCATGGAACCCCTGAAACCGTAGAACAGATTCCCGAGTACCTGCGCAACGTGGTCAGTGGCCGTCCCATGCCTTCGCATGTCGTCGAGGAGATTCAGCATCGCTACTCGCTGATTGGCCGCAGTCCGCTTACCGACATCACGATCCACCAGGGCCGTTTGGCTGAAGCCGAACTCGCTTCCACCGGCCACCCCGTTCCCGTATACGTCGGCATGAGGAACTGGCGCCCCTACATTCCTGACGTGGTGCGCCAGATGCGTGCCGACGGCATCGAGGAAGCGGCGGTCATCTGCCTGGCTCCGCAGAACTCCCGCACCAGCGTCGGCCTCTATCGGCGCGCCGTCCAGGCCGAAGGGGGCGGGCTTCGCATTGACTTCACCGAAGGCTGGGCCTCGCATCCGCTGCTGGCCGACGCATTCGCCGAGCGCCTGCGTGCCGCCGAGGCAAAGATCATGGCAGACACCGGTGCGCCTGTTCCTGTCCTGTTTACGGCGCACAGCGTGCCCACGCGCACCATCCAGCCTCCGCCTGCTTCCGAGATCGCCAACCAGCCTCGTCTCTGGCCCGGAGAGGGAGCCGATCCCTACGCCGACGACGCCAGGCGCACTGCCGAATTGGTCGCCGCCCGCGTTCCTGACATCCCAAAATGGTGGTTCGCTTTTCAAAGCCAGGGCGCCAGCGGCGGTCCCTGGATCGGCCCGACGGTAGAGGAGACGCTCGATTCAATGGCCGGTGAAAGGATCAAAACGGTTGTCCTTCAGCCCATCGGCTTCCTCTGCGATCACGTCGAGATCCTCTACGACGTGGACATTGCTTTTCGCGCATATGCGGCCAAACTCGGCATCCGGCTGGAACGGCCGGAGTCGCTCAATGGGTCTCCCATCCTGGCGAAGGCCGTTGCCGATCTGGCGGCGAGCGGTCTGGCCCGGCTTGACTCGGCTTAAGCCGGACTGCCGCCGACTGGCCTTCCGCGATCCCAGGCGGATCCCGCACAATTTTTGTGACCGCATCGGTTACGGATCCGGTTGCATTCAATTATCATTGTGTTCGTTAATCCCCTGCGAACCGCGCCTTCGTTCTCAACTCGACAAGGAGCAGAACCGTGCGGTTCGAGCCGGACCCGGGTTGATTTCCTCGGGCGTCGAGTTCCGTGCAGGGCCCAGAAGGATCGTGCATGGCGTCCGACGCCCGTCGATTATCGGTAAGTTCTACGGGGCGCCCTCGTTGTCCCAAGTGCACCAACAGCATGCGCAGAGTCACCAGATTCGGTTTCCTGCGAGAAAAAGTCCTTCCCATCTTTGGATACTATCCCTGGGAATGCCCCAATTGCAGGCTCGAGAAACTGTTTCGCAATCGCGGCTCCAAGAGATCTTCCGGTACCACTCAGAACTAAGTCAGTTCGCGTGCGCGCCATTCGGACCTCGCCCTGCGGTCGATGCAGGGCGGTAATGCGACTACCATTCCATTGAGTTGAGGAGTCACCGTGGCCCGTCTTGTTCTCAGGCTGTTTCGCGGCGTTGTTGTTGTGTCGCTTTCCGTCTTCGTGCAGACCGCTGTTGCCGCGGAGCCGGAGTCTGCGGCTCCCGTGCCCGTTGTCTATGTCAAAGCCGGACACCTCTTCGACGCCACCAGCGATGACCTGCGCGACAACGTAGTCCTAGTCATTGAAGGCGAGCGCATCGCCAGGATTGGACCTGCCGCACAAGTGGCGATTCCTGCCGGCGGCGAGGTCATCGACCTCTCCCACGCCTGGGTCTTGCCCGGACTCATCGACTGCCATACGCATCTCTCCTTCCGGTCGGACCAATACGACCCCATTAACCAGGTGAAATTGACTCCGTTTGACTTCGGGTTCTACGCCGTCGTCAACGCCGATCGCACCTTGCTCGCCGGCTTCACCAGCGTGCGCGATGTGGGCTCGCCTCCCTTCCTGGCCGTCGATCTCCGCCGCACCATCGACGAGGGCTTCATCCCCGGCCCGCGTATCGTGGCCAGTGGTCCGGCGCTCACCATTACCGGCGGCCATGGCGATATGAATGGCTTTGCTCCAGCCGTGTCCAACATGATGTACCCCGCTGAGCGCGATTTCTCCATTGTCGACAGCCCCGATGAAGTCCGGCATGCGGTCCGCGAGCAGATAAAATACGGTGTCGACGTCATCAAGCTTCTGGCCACAGGCGGAGTGCTTTCCCAGGGCGACAAACCCGGCGCCGAGCAGTTGACGTATGACGAGATGAAGGTGGCCGTCGACGAGGCGCACCGTACCGGCCGCAAAGTGGCCGCGCACGCCCACGGCACGGAGGGAATCAAAGATGCTGTCCGCGCCGGCGTTGACTCCATCGAGCATGGAAGTCTGATCGACGCCGAAGGTATTGAAATGATGAAGGCGCATGGCACCTATCTGGTAGCCGACATCTACAACGACGATTACATCCTCGGCAAGGCTGTCGAATTCGGACTGCCCAAGGAGAATGTTGAAAAAGAGAAGATGGTCGGCCGCCTGCAACGCGAAAACTTCGCCAAGGCCGTCGCTGCCGGCGTGAAGATCGCCTACGGCACCGATGCCGGCGTCTATCCCCACGGCGACAACGCCAAACAGTTTCATTACATGGTGAAGTTCGGCATGACGCCCGCCGGTGCGATTCGCGCAGCTACTTCGTCCGCCGCCGACCTCATCGACCGCTCAAAAGATGTCGGCACGCTGGAAGCAGGGAAGTATGCCGACCTGATCGCCGTCACTGCCAATCCCCTCGAACACATCGAAGTGCTGGAGCACGTCTCTCTCGTGATGAAGGGTGGCAAGGTGTACAAAAACGAAGTGGCGGCAACAAAATCAGCAACCCGCTAAGTCGCTAACCCAGAATTCTGTGCAGAGGGAAGCGGAGTCGAAGGATCTGCCTCTGCCTTTAGCCAATGTTGCCAGCCACCGGGTTTACGAGCGTCAGTTTCGATTCAATCCCATTTCCCGGCTCTGTAGCTTCCCTTTCCAGCGGGATTCCATGGACCGAATGTCGTCGACGTTAGAAGCACTCCCGGCGACCTCAAGAATTGAGACTTGGTAATCGCTGTACTCACGGCTCTTCAAACCAACGTTGCCGCCGTGATCGTTTGAGACGTATTCCATCCATCTTTGCCAGAACCCCGCGCTTCCCGAGGCTGAACCGACGTATTGCTCCTTGGTCTTAGGGCAAGTCAGAAGGTAGACGCCGGTCGCCTGCTTTAGAACGGCGATCCAGCTTTGGGGCAGTCCTCCCACCTTGGATAACGGCTCAACGAAATTCAGAAATCCTGGGAACTCTGGTTCCTTGAACTCGGGGTGTAGTTCTATGATCGGTTTGTTTTTGCTGTCGGCCCGCTGAACCCATGCCAGCTTTCCATCGCCCCAATCGACGAAGATTTTCCCTTCGAGGTCGGCAAGTCGTAAGTCAAGTTGTAAATCGTAAACGTCACAGCTTCCAGCTAGGTCAATGCCGTCTCTGTTTGGTAGCGGAGTATCTTTCGTGAGCACACCCTTGTATTTGGCGGCGTAAAAGCCAACGAATATTGTGGCGCCGTCGGGGGTCGCTACGAACGAGGCCCAAAATGGTGCCCTGGAAAACTTTGATCTGTTTTCAACACTCTGGCACGACTGGTAAGCCTCAAAAGCGGAACGATCGTATCGCCACAGATGATAGGGGGTCCGCCCTGGCGCCGACCGCTTATCTTGGTGACGAAGGAGGATGACCGAAGACGGAGGGACTTCAAGCTGCGTCAGCAGCGAGTTGAACAAGATAGGCATCTGTTTCCCTCGAAGGCGTGGTATTTGACAGCAATTATATGCCTCCACCGCCTGCGTCCCTTCCAATCACTGACTGGCGGACTCCACCAAGGTGATACCGCCGAAAGCCGCCCCTCCGGTCGATGTGCTATACGTTTCCTCATGCCCCGACTCCGCTTGTTGTGCGCCACCCTCACAATCGCTGCATCTCTTTCGAACTCCGCCGCACCGCAGGTGGCGCCCACGCCTCCCATGGGCTGGAATAGCTGGGATGCCTACGGCCTGACCATTGATGAAGCCGATTTCCGCGCCAACGTGAAAGTCCTTGCCGGCCTCAAGCAGTATGGCTGGCAATACGCGGTCATCGACGAAGGCTGGTACATGCAGGACCCATTCGCGGACAAAGTTGAAACCCGCAAGTATGTGTGGGACGCGAACGGCAATCTCATTCCCGTTGTTGCTCGCTTTCCATCCTCCGCGAACGGGGCCGGCTTCAAGCCGCTGGCTGACTGGGTGCATGCGCAGGGGCTCAAGTTCGGCATTCATATCGTCCGTGGCATCCCCCGCCAGGTGGTGAAAGACAACCTGCCCATCGCCGGCACCGGCTTTCATGCCCAGGACGCCGCCGACATCGCGGCCACCTGTCCGTGGGATGAAGGGAATTACGGTGTCAGCGATACGCCCGCCGGCCAGGCCTATTACGATGGCATGCTCAAGCTCTACGCAGGATGGGGTCTCGATTTCATCAAGGTCGATTGCATCAGCGACCACCCCTACCGCCCCACTGAGATTCACCAGATCGCCGAAGCCATTCGCAAGACCGGACGTCCCATTGTGCTCAGCCTCTCGCCGGGACCGACGTCGATCGAGCATGTCGCGGAAGTTGCGAAGCAAGCACAGATGTGGCGCATTACGGACGACCATTGGGACTTCTGGGAGCCGAAGAAGGAGAGCGGCGAATATCCTTTTGGGCTGAAGGAAGAGTTCGATCGCATCGCGATGTGGGCGCCCTATGTAAAGCCCGGCAACTGGCCCGATCCCGACATGCTGCCTGAAGGCTCCCTCATGCCCCATCCGGGCTCTGCCCAGGCACGCCAGTCGCACTACACCCAGGATGAGCAGCGAACCGAGTTCACGCTGTGGGCCATCTCCCGCGCTCCGCTGATCTTTGGCGGCAACCTGACCAAACTTGATGACTTCTCGCGGTCGCTGCTTACAAACAAGGAGTTGTTAGGTGTCAACCAGACCGCGTCTGGCAGCCACCCCCTGACGAATCCGCCTCCCGGGCTGGCAAGCGTCCGGGTCTGGGTAGCTTCAAGGAGCGCCTACGACAATTCTCCCGCGTTCTGCGCAATCTTCAATCTCGACGACCAACCACTCACAGTTCACTTCACCTGGGACGAAATAGGCTTTACAGCACGAAAACAGTCGCACGATCTGTTCACCGGGGCGAAGGTCGCGGCCTGGAAGCCGGTGATCCTTACCCTGCCGGCCCACGCCAGCGCGATCTATCGTGTCGAATAGAGGTGCTTCCCGACTTAGTGCAGGACCCCTTTGAGCTGCGCTTCGAGGTCCGAAGCGGAACCGTGGCCATGCCAGAGAATCTTGCCCGAAGGGTCAAGCAGCATCACATATGGAACCTGGTCGTCGCCCACGTCGAAATAATTCCGCCATGGCTTCGCATCCTCGGTAAGGACGACAAAGTAATCCTGCTCCGCGGCCGGAACGCCCTTCTTCATGCCGCTCTTGATCATGCCGCGTATCAGGCTCGGAGCGCCCGCGATCTCAGCGATCTCGTACACGGTTACGCTGCCAAGCGCGGGGTCGGCGTGGATCGCCTTGACCCAGGCCCCGGTGCTATTGCCGGCCTCATGACTGAAACCGGCTACCAGCACCATGGCATGGCCGCGTACCTGGTCTGCAAGCACAATCCGCTTGCCGCTCAGGGTCTCACCCGCGGTATTGGGCATCTCCTGGCTGAACCCGTTGAGTCCCGTCATAACTGAGGCGACGAGGGCCACACATCCCAGAGCCACATTCCTCACAGGTCTTTGACCTCCACCGATATCCGATCGCATCCCACGGAGAATGGAACTCCGCATGACTCTGGTAACGCAATTTCGGATCCGAATGTTCCCGCGCACTGTAGTCCCTCGTTGCAAGACGGCGGCGCGGGTGTGCGAAACTAGGGATGCCGACGGCAGGACCGCCTTTGCGCCCGAGCCGGCAGGCCCGCACAATGCCTCTTCTTCGCTCTGCCTTCATTGCCCTGTCCCGCAACCGTCTTTTGCGCCGCTTTGGTGAGCGGTCGAGCGTCGGAGTCAAACTCAGCTCACGTTTTGTCGCCGGCATGGAGGTCGAAGACGCCCTGCGTGTGGCTGAAGCCGTCAATCGCCAAGGCATGTCGGTCAGCCTGGACTCGCTGGGCGAGAGCGTCACGACCGAAGCGGAAGCCCACCGTGCGGCCGAAATTTATCATCGCCTCCTGGATGCAATCGCGGAGCGCAAGCTGAACGCCAACGTGAGCGTGAAGCTGACCCAGATGGGCCTCGACCTGTCGCGCGAAATGGCGGAAGGCATCGCCGAGAGCCTGGTGCAGCATGCCCGGTCGACGGGCAACTTCGTCCGCATCGACATGGAGGACTCGTCGCTGACCCAGGTCACTCTCGACATCGTGCGGCGCCTGCATGCACGGCCCGGCCTGCGCGGCGCCATCGGCATCGTCATCCAGTCGTATCTCTATCGCTCCCAGGCCGACGTTGAACAGTTGCTGGCCGATGGCATTCGCATCCGCTTATGCAAAGGCGCATACAAGGAACCGCACGAAGTCGCGTTTCCCAAAAAAGCGGACGTGGATACCAACTACATCCGCCTGACCGGCATGCTGCTCGACAGCCCCGTTTACCACGGGCTGGCCACGCACGATGAAAAAATGATTGCGGCTGCCCGGGAATTTGCCAGGCAGCACAGTATCGACTCCAGCCGGTATGAGTTCCAGATGCTTTTTGGCGTGCGCCGGGATCTGCAGCGCCAGCTGATCAACGAGGGATACAACGTCCGCGTCTACATTCCTTTCGGCCGCGAGTGGTACCCCTATTTCATGCGCCGGCTTGCCGAGCGTCCCGCAAACGTGTTCTTCCTCGCCAAAAACCTGCTACGCCGCTGATAGGCAATCGAGGCCAGCTCCGGGCTCTTATCCCTGCGGTCCCTCGTGTCCCAGCCAGCAGCGCAGATAAGCCAGCTGGCCCACGTGATATGTCTCGTGGAAGGCGAGAAAATTGATGACTCCGCCTTTGGTGCCGTCGCCCGGCGGCGAATTTGGCGGAGCGGGCGATTGCAGCGTCTCTTCCGACGCGTTTTCGAGTCCCTCACTCACGTGTCGCGTCAAGTCGTCGAAGGCGCTCAGCACTTCCTCTGGAGTGGGGTACTGGCTTGCGTCATCCCGCTTCTTCCCGCGCGCGAACTGTTTCAGCCACGGCCGCGACCACTCCGGCGCGTCCAGAAATTTCAGTACCGCGGCTCGAGCCCACACGATGTGTCCCGCGATCCACAAGAGATGATTGGAGTTCTCGCATGGACTCCGGAGCCATTCCTCGGCGGTGAGGTCTTTGCAGCTCTTGTCCAGGATGCTCTTGTTTTGTCGAAACGATATAGCGGCATTGGCGATCTGCTGCGGGACCGGCATGGGTACATTCTCCTTGGGGGCGAATCGAAGCGAAAACCGGAACACCGGCTATCCTACGCTCTCTGAAACACGAAAGCCGCATGCTTACCTATCTCCTATCTTCCCCTGGTGACGAAGCGCGCACAACGAAACGGGCCGGAGAATCTCCGGCCCGTTTCGACCACCTGAACCCTGACGGCGCAGTCAGGCAGAACCACGCCCCCCGAAATACGGCGGACCTATTGCACCGGCTTGGCTTTGCCGTCTTTCAGGCTCTCGTCGATAATCGACTTGATCTTGACATTGGCATCGCGCGCCAGGCGTCCCTGCTCCGCGCCGAGCCGGCCCTGTCGCTCGCCTAGTCTGCCCTGCTGTGCCCCGAGCCGGCCTTGCTCCCGGCCCAGTTCCCCTTGCTTCGTTCCAACCTCTCCCTGTAATTCGCCGAGCTTGCCCTGCAGGTCGCCGATCTTGCTTTGCAGGTCGGCCAGTTCATCCACGGTGATGGTGGCATTTTTCTTCGCCTGAAGGCTGGCCGCGGCCGCATTCAGGTCGGCCATTTCCTTGGCGATATCGGGCGTCGGAACGCTGGCCTGTTCCTGTTTCCTGCCCAGCTCTTCCTGCTGTTGTCCAAGTACTTCCTGCTGCTTTCCGAGTTCCTCCTGCTGCTTGCCCAGGTCCTCCATGGGCTTGTACATGGCCTGGATCCGGGCGATCGTCTGGGGGTCATCCACGACGTACGATTTGCCGTTGTGGCTGAACCACAGAAAGTCGCCGTGCGCCATGCTTCGGGCCTTGTCGATCTCGCCGGAGTGCAAATCGCCCGAGAAGTGCGCGTGCCGTTCGTTGCCGCTGACAAAGGCATACGACTCGCCGGGGGAGGAGTAGGCATACCCATACCCATGCTCGCCGTGCGAATGACCAGAACTGCGCGAATACATATACGAACTGGAGGAGCGGGTGCATTGTGTGCTGGTCGACGGTTCCGGCGGGTCCTGGTCGGCGTCTTCCGAAGCTGCGGGAGCAACGGCCGGTTTCGAAGCCGTGGGCGCTTGTGGAGCTGTCGGAGCCTGGGCGGGTCCCTGCGTGACCACTGCGCCAACCGGAGCCTTCGCGGCAGCCGGCGCGATTGCCGGTCCTCCGTCCGTGGCGTTTTCAGGATGCGATTGCCCCGTGGCCGGGCCCTGTGCAATGACAGGTTGGGATAAAATCCGAGCCGCTTCGACTCGAATCAGCGCCGTGGCCGAAAACAGCGCCCCGAAAACAATCACCAGGACCGCTATGAATCGCCGCCGGCCGCCGGCAAACGCCTGCCGGAAGCTGTTTTCATTCAGTAGCCTTTCAATGCGTTGGGAAAGACGGCCGGTTCGCGCCATGGCAACTCCGATCTGGGTTCTACGCGGCAGGGCCGCGAATTCAAGCAGTATCCGTGCATACGAGGCGTGGCTCACAGCTTCCTCCAGCCCGGCCCGATCGCTGATGGCTTCGCTCAGGTCCGAGAGTTTGCGCTTGAGCCACCAGCCAAGGGGACTGAACCAGAACAGCGCCGCATACAACCCCGCGAGAGCCTGGAGGTAAAAGTCTCCCTGCCGCACGTGGGAGCGTTCATGCGCCAGCACGATGCGCAGCTTCTCCGCGTCCCACTCGTCATAATCTGCGGGCAGAACGACGCCCGAGCCCACCGTGACCGGCGAGGATACCCTCCGGCTGCTGCGCAGGCGCAGTCCAGCCGCCAGATACGATACTTCCAGGTGAACCGGTTCAGCCGACTGCCACAAACCCACCGCGGAGCCCAGGCCGTAGAACAGCCTCAGCAATAGCGCCAGGCCCACCGTGGCATACACCAGCCATGCCAGGTCTGACAGCGGCAGGAAGTACTCCTTCGCTGGATTCGCGGGCCGCGGTTCGTTTCCCCCGCCGGCGTAATAGGAGTTGGAAATAGCTGGGGCAGGGAATCGGTCTGTCGGTGAGGAACCCGGAGTTGCAACCACCTTCTCGGCATGCGCACGTGCTGCAGGGTGTGCGGCTGACCACTGTGCCGGAGCCGCCAGCGGATTCTCGGAATGACTAACTTGTTTCCGCGGAAGGACAGCGGTTGACGCGGCATGCAGCCAGGCTTGCGCAGGCACCACCAGCGTTGCCTCCGCCGGCAGCCATGCAGATCGCGCCGCCCACGACGCCGCAAAGGGCATCAGGAGCGCCCCTGCCAGCACCAACCCCCAGGCGGCCTTCTGTGCGACCACGTTGCGCAGGCCAAGCAGCCGGAGGCCGGCCCACACGATCCCCGCCACCAGCAGCGCCCGCAGTGCCGCATCTGCCAAAGCAACCAGCCATCC
This sequence comes from uncultured Acidobacteriota bacterium, assembly GCA_963798315.1. Taxonomy (GTDB): domain Bacteria; phylum Acidobacteriota; class Terriglobia; order Terriglobales; family Acidobacteriaceae; genus Telmatobacter. The sequence goes on from CAWCTA010000015.1 coordinate 74,441, forward strand.
GACCAATGGGCCGTGGGGACCGTGGCTATCGACAGAGATGTTGGGGATGATGCACGTCAGAAGCAATGCCGTCATCGCTTGCCCTCCTTCTTTTCAGGAGCGTGATTCTTTTGCGCCGCCGCAATCCGGTCCGCGAGCCGTTGCAACTCGGCCCGGTCCAGCACCTTCGAGTCCACCATGCCCACCAGAAGCTCTTCCACGGATCCTTCGCAAAACCAGTCCACGATGCGTTGCACCGCTCGCCCGGCCACCCGCTGCCGCGATTCGGCGGGGCGATAGAAGAACGTCCGATTCTCCGTGGTGTGCGAGAGGTACCCCTTTTCTTCCAGACGCCTCAGCACCGTGCGCACTGTCGAATCCTTGAGCGGCCTGTCGAGATCCTCGCGCACCTTCTCGGCGGTGACGTTCCCAAGCCGCCACACGATGGAAAGAATCTCGCGCTCCAAGTCCCCCAATTCGGCCGGATCGTGGTCGGGCGTAGTGTTACTCGTCATAATGTTACTTACTGTAACACACGGCAATGGTAAACTCCTGCTCCATTTTTTCCTGATTCGAGTGAGCTCCAGCGGAAGTGTGACGAACCGCTACGATGCCGTGACGAACGGTTTGCACTCAGGACAGGGATTTCGCTATAGTCGCGCCCCACGCATCCGGGCTCACATCGCGCGCGTGCCTGGAAAACAGCCAGTGATGACCTTCGAGGTCCTCCACTCCGTATTGCAGTTCTCCATATTCGGTTTCGTGGAGATCCTCGACGATGTTTGCCCCAGCGGCCTTAGAGTGTTCAAAGTGCCGCTCCACATCCTCGACGAAGATGGTCAGGCTTTGATTTCCAAACCCAAGCTCGGCGGGAGTCCGATAGTCCCCGCGCGCCGCCCGCACCATGATGTATGCATTTCCCAGCCGCACCTGCGCTCCCGACACCGGATCACCGTAGCGATACTGCTCGACAAAGCCAAACGTTCTGCTCAACCAGTCCAACGCTTCAGGAAGATGCTTGTACGTGACGTGGGGCAGGACGGTATCGACCGGCACAGAACGATTCGTCAACATGCCGACACCATATCACGCTCAAAGCGCAACTATTCAGTGCGTAAAGCGCGCGCCGGGTCCACCGTGGCCGCCCGCCGCGACGGGATGAACCCGGCCAGCGCCGCAACGAAACCGATCACGAGAATTCCTGCGATGTAGATACCCGGGTCGGCAACGGAAACGCCGAAGAGCTGGCTGCGAACTGCCCGCGTCGCCACCAAAGCTATGGGAATCGTCACCCCGATCGCCCAACCTGCCAGGATCATGACTTCGCGAAGAATGAGGCTGACCACCGTCGCACGGCGTGCGCCCAGGGCCATGCGTATGCCGATTTCCCGTGTCCGCTGCGCCGTCGAGTAGGCCAGGATTCCATAAAGTCCGATCCCCGCCAGCACCGTCGCCAGTATGCCGAACGTCGTTGCCAGCAGGGCGATCGTGCGCTCGGCCAGGAGGCTCTCGTCGATGTCGTCGTTCATCGTGGCCAGCTTCCGCACAATGAGCTTCGGATCAATATTGGCGACCGCCGCGCGAATGCTATTGGCCGCGGCCTGGGGAGGTTGCCACGTGCGGACATAGTAGGTGAGGCCGGCCGGCTTCTCTGCCTGTGAGAAAAGGGTGTAGGACGTGGGCATGGCAGGATCGCGCATTGTCGTGTGCCTTACGTCTTTCACCACCCCGACAATCACGGCATCGGTTCCCGGGCGTCGAGGACGGCTCACATGGTGGCCAAGCGCGGCGCCATTACTGCCGAAAAAATGCCTGGTGAAACTCTCATTCACTATAGCTACCCTCTGCGAAGTCGCGGTGTCGCTGGCAGAGAAGTAGCGGCCGGTAACGAGAGGTACCCCCAGTGTCTGAAGATAGCCATCGCTCACCCAGGGAAGCTCAACGTCAAACTCCTCGTCCGGGCCGGCAGCGTAACCGCTCGCCAGCACGTCGCCCTCGCGATCATCCCCGCGGAGATCCGCATCGTTGGTGGCGCCTGCGGCCTTCACGCCGGGCAAGGTTGCGATCGCATCAAGGACGCGCTGTTCGACCGGGATAATCGCCGCGGGCGCGTAACCCGCCATCTCCGGAGCAAGATCGAAAGCCAGCAGGTGATCGGTGGCGAATCCGGCATTCACATTGTGCAGATTCTGAATCGTGCGAACAAACAGGCCCGCGGCGACAATCAGCAGCAGGCTGAAGCCGATCTGTAACGCAACGCATGTGCGCCGGAACTGGAGGGAACCGCTCCGGCCGGGTCCGGCTTGCTGCTTCAACGATTCGGCGAGCTGAGGATTCCAGAATTGCACGGCAGGGGCAAGGCTGAAGAGAAGGCTTCCTGTGAACGTCGCCGCGATCGTAAAAACGAGGACCCGCCAATCGAGCGTGGCTGAAAACACCGGCTCTCCCGTCGAGTTTCCCGACATAAAGCGAATCAGCAGGCGAAGTGCCTGCGGGGCAAGGAGCAAGCCCATTGCAGCCCCGGCGACACCGAGCAGCACGCCTTCCACGAGAAGCTGCCGCAGGATCTGGCCACTGGTTGCGCCGAGGGCATAGCGCATGGAGAACTCGCGTACGCGTGTCGCCGCTCGTACCAATAAAAGGCTGGCGACGTTCACAATCGCCATCGCCACAACCAGCAAAACCATGCCCATGATGATGGTGAGCGGCATCTTCACATCATCGCGCAGTGGAGAGAAGCCTTTGGCTCCCGCGTCAAGGTTGAGATGGGCATTTTCGATGAAGCCGTGGCGTGCCTTCTCCGATTGGTCGTGCTGGAGAGGGAACTCCGCCTTGCGCAGCGAGAGATAAAGCGAATTCATCGCGGCTGAAGCCTGAGACGGCGAGACGCTGGGTCGAAGCCGCCCGGCTAAAACAACCCAATACGCCTGGCGATCGCTGAGATAATTCCACTCGGGCTGCACGGTGCGCTGCATGGTAATGGGCACATAGACAGCCGGCATGCGGCCCCACACCATGCTGTGAAATCCGGGCGCGGCCACGCCCGCGATCGTGAAAAGCGTGCCGTTGATGAGCAGCGTTTTACCCTCCACCGGCGCTTCGGCCAGGTGTGTCCTCCAGTAGTCGAAACTGAGAACGGCGACCGGGTTCGCACCCTCCGTCGTCTCATCGCTCGAAACAAACAGCCGGCCCAGAGCGGGCTTGACGCCCAGCGTTTCGAAATAATTGCCGCTGACCATTTCACCCGAGACCGCTTCTGCATGATCCTTCCAGACCACGCCAACCGATATCGGAGCGGTGGCAATCAATCCGCTTAACACCGTGTTCTTATCGCGCAGGTCGCGATACATAGGGTAAGAGAATTCGTGGTGATGTCCGGGAGTGTTTCCTCCTTCAGACTGAGTGTGGCCGGGAGCCCCTCCGGCAAAGCTGAAGACCACAAGCTGCTCCGGATTCTGAACCGGCAACGCCCGCATCAGGGCCTGGCTCAGCAGGCTGAAGACTGTGGAATTGGCCCCAATTGCCAGCGCCAGGGTGAGCAACGCAATCACAGTGAAACCGGGGTTCCGCCACAGCCCGCGCATTCCATAGCGAAGATCGCGCCCGAGGGACTCGAAACGCCACGATGGCCGCTGCTCCCGGCATTGCTCGCGTGCGCGTTCGCGGCCGCCAAATCCAATGACAGCCTGTCTCCGCGCTTCCGCGGGAGACATGCCGGCCGCACGATTGGCTTCGATCTGCCGCTCCAGGTGGAACTGGATCTCCTCATCAACCTCGGTGCGCGCCTTCCCGAGAAAGAAAAACCTGAACCGCGAGAGCCATTCGCGAACCATACGTCTCTCCTGCTAGATGTTTTCGAGCACCAGGTTGATGGCGCCCGCGAGCCTGTCCCAGTTATCCAATTCCGACTCCAGTTGCTTCCGCCCTGTCGCGGTGAGCGAATAGTAGCGGGCCTTGCGATTGTTCTCTGAAGCGCCCCACTGGGCCCGAATCCAGCCCTTGTACTCAAGCCGATGCAGCGCCGGATAAAGCGAGCCCTGACCGATCTGAAGTACATTCTCCGAGACCTGTTGAATACGCAGCGCAATCGCCCAGCCGTGCTGCGGCTCGGCCGCCAGGGCCTTCAGAATGAGCATGTCCAGCGTGCCCTGGAGCAAATCTGTGGGTGTCGGCATCTTCCCCTCGACGTTCGACAACAGAATCAACCATGCTCTTGTCGGATGTCAAGGGGAGACAAGGGAACGGCATGCCTCCCCTCTGCGAAGACCCTGCCCGAACATCGGCCGAACCTATCTTGATACATTGGTTAAGGTCACCAATGCTCAGGCTTCGTTCACGAATGGCCACTCTCTTTGTCATGTTGGCGGGGTGGTGCGCCCATGCGTCATCGGTTCCCGCCAAGGCGGTCGTTGCTTACGTCTTTCCCGAGGACAACATCCTTCAACCCGGGCAGATCGACGCCCGCGCCCTGACTCGAATCAACTATGCGTTTGCCAATATAGCCAATGGGCGCATGGTTGCCGGTTTTGCCGGCGACCCGCAGAATCTAGCCTTTCTCGGATCGCTCAGGCAGCAGAACTCCGATTTGACGGTCCTCGTTTCGGTTGGCGGATGGCTCTGGTCGACGAACTTCTCCGATATAGCGCTCACTTCGCAGAGCCGGGCCGTGTTCATCCAAAGCGTCATGGACTTTCTCACCCAATACAAACTCGATGGCCTCGATATCGATTGGGAGTATCCGGGCATGCCGGGCGCGGGCCATCCGTTCCGTAGTGTCGACAAGCAGAATTTCACTCTCTTGCTCAAGGAATTGCGCGCGCGGTTCACTGTGGAGACCGCCAAAACCCACAAGCGTCTCTACCTCACCTTTGCCGCCGGAGCGTCAGACGAGTTCCTCGCCAATACCGAAATGGAAAAAGCCGAGCAGTATGTCGACACGGTGAACCTGATGGCCTACGACTACTACGAAGCTGGCTCCGACCGGATGACCGGCAATCATGCTCCTCTGTTTACCAACCCGGGCGATCCGAAGAAGATCTCGGCGGCTGATTCGATAGCCGCCTTCGAAAGGGCCGGCGTTCCGGCCGCCAAGCTGATCCTCGGAGTGCCGTTCTACGGCCGAATGTGGGGCCAGGTTCCTAACATAAATCACGGCTTGTTCCAGCCGGGCGAATCGGTCCCTGATTCCGACGCGTCTTACTCGGCGATCGTCTCGACCATGCTGAACCACGGGTATGATCGCTTCTGGGACGCGAAAGCGTCGGTGCCCTATCTCTACAATGCACAAAAGCAGATCTTCGTATCCTACGAAGACCCGCAATCGATTGCCGTGAAGTGCGAGTATGTAGTCGTCCACCATCTCGGCGGAGTCATGTTCTGGGACTACTCCAGCGACCCATCGGGCACCTTGCTGCACGCCATCGACGAATCACTCCAGAAGTACCCGCGGGGGAAACGGTGAAACTATGAGTTCTGCCTCCTCGGTTCAATCTCCGCACCAGGTGCACGCCGCCGTCGCTCCCAGGGTAGTCTCGATCGATATCTTTCGCGGCCTCACCATCATGGTGATGATCTTCGTGAATGAGCTCGCGGAAGTGCGTGGCTTGCCTTGGTGGACGTATCATGCCCATGCCAACCAGGACGTGATGACTTACGTCGACATGGTGTTTCCGTTCTTCCTGTTTATCGTCGGCATGGCGATGCCCCTCTCCATCGAGCAGCGGCTGAATCGAAATGCGTCGCTCCCGTTGCTGTGGCTGCACGTAATCATTCGCTCGGTGAGTCTAATCGTTCTAGGTCTGATCTTGGCAAACGCGGACAATGTTGATCCCCGCAGGACAGGTATCAGCAGTGCCCTGTGGGGGTTAGGCGCACTGATCTTTGCCTGTGTTTACTTGAACGTTTACCCGAAGTCGGAGCGCTTCCACCGGTATACGGGCTATTTGCGCGCCGCCGGCCTCATCGGAGTCATCGTCGCGTTCGTGATCTTTCGCCGCACCACGCCAGGCGGCCACGCAGCCTGGATCGATCCCGGTTATCCCGAGATCCTCGGCCTGATCGGCTACACCTACTTTGCCGCGTCAGTCCTCTATATTCCCACGCGGCGCTGGCGTTGGGCCGCTCCATCGTGGCTTGTCTTTTCCCTCGCGCTGTGTGTCACGACCGCGGCCAAGGTCATCGTTTTACCCTCTTATTTCCATTGGTATTTCTGGCCCTTCAGCAATGGAGCGATGGTGTGCCTGGTCATGGCCGGCATCATTACGTCTCAGATCTTCTTCGGCTTGCATCCAGCCGCCAACAGCCGCCCGACTGCCGGGAACGCCACCCTCACCGCAATCGCGTTCGCGTTGCTTGCGGTGGCCGCGGGATGGCTTACCGTGCCGCTTGGGATCTCGAAGATCCGCGCCACGCCCGCCTGGGTCTTGTGGAACATCGGAGCTGCGGTTCTGGCTTTTACGCTCCTTTACTGGATCTGCGACCGGCGCGGCCACCTTGCTTGGGCCTCCCTGGTTCGCCCCGCCGGCTCTAATACGCTGCTCACCTACCTGCTGCCCGACCTGTGGTATTTCGCTCTGGGCATGGTGGGGCTCACTTATTTCGACACGCACTTTGCGTTTGGCTGGCCCGGCGCCATTAAAAGCGTGGTCTTCACGTTGTTGATGCTGGCCTTCGCTTCGATGCTCACCCGTGCCCGGATCCGCCTGCAACTCTAGTTAATGCGAACCCGTCGCCTGCAGCAGGATCTCCACCGGCGCCACCACCATATTCAGCAGAACAGCTTCGGGCTTCTCCGCAGCCTTAAGAAGCTGCAAGTTGCTCGCGATCAGGTCGGGGTTTGCGGCGCGATGGTTCTCAAGGTCATCGAGCGCGCGCAGGCCGATGGTTGCAACCTCGGATAAGTCATGCGAAAGCGGAACTAGCTCGGCCGTAATCTCAGACCGGGGCAGGGAGGGCTGAAGCTTGGCGTCATTGTCCCGCCACAGCATAAGCCAGACTCGGACTTGCTGCCATTGTTCTGGAGTCGCTTTGCCGGCCACGATCAGCTTTGCGAGTTCATTGAACTCGCGCGCTTGTTCGCATTCCGGCGGCACGGCATCGACCAGCCGGTTCAACGGGCTGGACGTATCATATTGCTTCAGCGATTCGCGCTGATAACCCTCCGGCGGCTGCACAACATCGGCGAGAACTTGCAGGTACCTGGGGTCGTTTTCGCCGCTCATCCTTTGCAGCATGAGAAGCGTGAACGACTCATGATTCAGGCGGTAGTACTGAAGATGCTGCGAAACAACCGCGAGCCGCCGGTACATCGAGTCCACATCCCGCACCTCCTGCGGCGACCAGAGACGCTCGGCAATCGCAGCAGTACGCGGCCAGATGCGGCTGTCGATGTTCTCCGGCGTGACGAACTCGCTCCACATGGTGGCTTCGCCGCCCAGCACCAGCGCCTTTTGCTCCGCAGTCAGTGAAGCGCCATCGCCTCCCAGCGGATCGTTCAAATAGTGGTAGGCAGCCGACTGGTTCAAATCGATGTAGTAACCGTTCGACAACAGCGCACGATTGCCCTGGCGTACTGCAGCCGCCAACCCCTTTTGTCCGCGCCACGACTGGATCACGACGTCCCGCGCCGTATCCGGTTGGAGAATCTCGTCCCAACCCTCCGGAATCTTATGGTGCGCGACCACCAGCTTCTGAATCCGCTCCGTGAAAGTCGCTTGCAGCGCGGCATTATCCTTCAGCCCGTGTTCTTTCATGTAGGCCTGAATCCGCGGGTTCGCATCCCATTCTTTTCCGTTGCACTCGTCGCCCCCAATATGGAAGTACGCGTCGGGAAACAGCGCCGTCATCTCGCCTAGAAAGCGATCGAGGAACTCAAACGTGCTTTCGCGCGTCGGATCCATGGCGTAGTCGAAGATGCCCCACCGGGTTTGAATCTGATAGGGTCCCGGCCCGCTGGCCAGTTGCGGATACCCCACGAACCACGACGTCGTGTGGCACGGCATGTCAAACTCGGGCACCACGCGGATTCCGCGATCGTGCGCATAATGGATCACTTCGGCAATCTGTTTCTGCGTGTAGTAGAGGCCGTTTGAGCCCTTCTCCTGCAGCATGGGAAAGACCTTGCTCTCCACGCGGAACCCCTGGTCCTCGGAGAGGTGCCAGTGAAACACGTTCAGCTTGACCGCTTCCATTCCGTCGAGGTTCCGTTCAAGTACCTCGACCGGCATGAAATGGCGTCCCGAATCGATCATGAGCCCGCGCCATGCGAAGCGCGGATTGTCATCGATTGAAACCGCCGGGGCGCTGAAGCCTTGCGGCGCGATCCTTACCAGTTGCAGAAACGTCTGCAATCCGTGCAGCACGCCCAGCGGGTTGGCCGCATTCAACTCCACGCCGGCAGCCGTGACCTTCAGATGATACGACTCGTCCTCGCCCAGTTCCTGCACCGGCTTGCTCGCGCCGACGGTCATGATCGTGAAATTGGCCTGCCGTCCCTGCGATTCCTGCTGGAACGGAATTCCGGTTTCCCGCCCAAGCGTTTCGAGAAAACGCTCCTTTGCCAGGACCAGGCGAGCCTCGCTGTATCCCGCGAGGGAGATCGACAGCTTGCCGTCGATCTGGAATTGACCGTCAGCCATCGTCATGTGCGCGGGCATCGGCATCAGGGCCGGCTCTGTCGATTGGGCATTCATGGCTTGAACCTGAAGCAAGACAGCAAACACAAACAATGGAACTGACGTAAGCCTGCCTGGAACGAAAGCCCTCATGAGTGCATCCCCTTGACTAGTCGATGAAACAACCAGAAGTGTAGCACTCGCCGCTCATCGCCCGGGGGCATAGAGTCGCGATGGTATTCAAACCCACATGCGAAGACTTACAATTCCAGCGAATCCCGCATGGGACTGGTTCAAACGATTGAACGAGCGGAGAAACCGAATGAGTGTATCGCGGCGCGCATTTCTGAAGAACACCACGTATGCTGGTGCCGGGCTGGTTGTCAGCGATGCGGTTAATCGGGCGCATGCGTTCGCCGGTGACGCGGCTCCCTCGCTGAAGCCCTATCTGACCGGCATGAGAATGGCCGCAACGCCGGCCTCCGCCTATCGCGCATACCGCTCCAGGACCGTCACGAATCCCGATACAACAACGTGGGTCCAGCTTGACCTTGGCTCCAGCATTCCCATTGATTTTGTTCAGCTCTATCCTGCTTCCGAGCGCATGTATCCGGGGCGCGACCAGTACTACGCGGGGGAAGGATTCCCGTTGCGGTTCAAGGTCGAAATCGCCGATGAACATGACCTGACCACCTTCAGGATCATCGCCGATTTCACGCAATCCGATTTCCCCGATCCCACCGACAACATCACGCAGTATGCTGCGCACGGACAGCGCGCCCGATACGTACGCGTGACTGCCACCCGTCTGCGCCCCGTGAAAGTGTCGCCCTCTTCGGCGGCTCCAGGAGCGGAGCCGGTTGACGGCCTCGACTATTCCCTGACGATGGCGAAGATCGGCGTTATTTCCGGGGGACGCGATGTCGCCGTGGGATGCAAAGCGAGTGCCGATGACGAACACGGCAATAAGGATCTCCTGCCGCAACTCACGCGCCCGCCCCGTGAGGATGGCGAGACGATCCGCATGGACAATCCGCAATCCGTCACCGATGCGTCAATGTGGAAGCGCCCCCAGTTCAACGCGGAAGCGCCGAAGAGCGGAGTCACTCTCAACGGTGGCCTCTTCGAGACAGCCTTGAAGTTCAACGCGCAATATCTCCTGAATTCCTTTACCACCGACGAGCTTCTCCGCCAGTTCTACGAAAGAACCGGCCAGGTCGAGGGCTTCAAGCCCACCGGATCACAGATTTTCTGGGAAGAGGATCTGGCGGGATCAAACGCGGGCCGGTTCCTGATGGGGGCCGGGAACACTGTGCGTTGGATCGACGACCCCGAGTTGCGCCGCCGCTTGAACGTCGTGGTTGACGGGATCGTAGAATGCCGGCAGCCCAACGGCTATATCATGGCCTATCCCGAGGACAGCATCTTCTATTCCGAGCGGGCGGCCTACACGCGCGCCTGGCTGACGCATGGGCTCCTCGAGGCCGCTTACGCAGGCAACCCAAAAGCCCTGCCGCTGCTGCGCGGATACTACGACTGGTTCAACCAGCAATCCTTTATGCCCGATATGCTGCGCGGAGCCATTCAGGGCGGGCAGGGCATGATTGCCAATACGCGCGTAAGTCTCAGCCCGGTAGGAAAGCCTGCCGACGCCCAGATCATTCAGCGCTATTACCAGGAGAGCGCCTGGCTTGATGGACTGGAACGGCGTGAGAAAGAACAGATCTGGCAATATCCATACGATCGCCCCCACTGCTATCTTCTGACTAACATCGAAGCCTATCTCGACTTATATCTTGTAACCGGCGAGAAGCGCTATTACGAAGCGACTCACGGCGCGTGGGAGTTATATCGCGCGCACTGGCAGCATGCGGGTGGAAGCATCTCCATCATCGAGTTTGAGAACGACCCGCCCGACAGCAGTTATCTCCGCCAGAAACTTGGGGAGCTCTGCGGCAGCAGCTTCTGGGTCTTTCTCAGCCAGCGTTTTCAACTGCTGCATCCGGATGAAGAACAGTATGCGACGGAGATCGAAAAGTCAATCTATAACATAGGCATCGCCAACCAGGACGGCGGAAACGGCTTCCGTTACCACACCATCATGGAAGGGGAGAAAGAGAAATCCACCCACGAAAACACATGCTGCGAAGGGCAGGGAACCCGCCTGGTCGGCTCCCTGCCGGAACATATCTACGCGATCGCCCCAGACGGCCTCTACATCCACCTCTATGAGCCATCTACAGTGGAATGGAAACAGAACGGGCGTGCGATGACGCTTTCTATGCAAACGCGTTTTCCGCTGGCGAATGATGTTACGACGACCATCAAGGTTTCCGCACCGACGCCTGCGAAGATCCGGATACGTGTCCCATCATGGGCCAGCGGCGAAATGGAAGTATCGGTTAATGACAAGCCGGCGGGGACCGGCAAGCCGGGCACCTATCTTGTGCTCGATCGTCAGTGGTCCGACGGCGACAAGGTTTCGTTCACCCTGCCGGCGTCGTTCCGCGTAACCCGCTATCGAGGGGAAGACAATGTTGCCGGCAAGACTCGATATTCGGTTGAGTACGGACCGATCCTGCTTGCCGCCGTAGGCGCGTCGGACGTGGATCTTGCACTCGATAAGGGTTCCGCACCCGAATCCTTGAGCGACCATCTGGAACCCGTCGCGGGCTTTCCGTTGCACTTCACCGTGCGCGGAAGCCCTGACAAGAAACTCATGCCCTATTACCAGATTTCGAACGAAAAGTTCACCTGTTATCCAACCATCTCGGTTTCGGCCTGAAGCTGGTTTGAGCGGCGCGGCAGATGGACACCCGGATTCGAGCCCAGGCATTCATCGCGTTTGTTCCAGCAAAACAGACGAAGCTTGCGGAAGAGTGATGCGCAACGCGCCATTCTCAGTGTTGATCGTGTACCCGGTCCAGGCGTCTCTCCACACCCCGCCGGCCATTCGCCATGAATCGGGGATCAACAATGCCGCACTGCGCGTGAAGTCGGCATCATCGCGCAACCCCTCTTCGAGGTTACCGGCGAGAATTCGGAATCCGCCGTCCTGCGTTTGCCACGCCGCGATATTTATGGTCTGATTCAAATCGATTTTGGCGGCGTGCAGCGCAGAGTTCGCCGAAAGCATATCAGTGAACACGCCGGCGGCAAGCGCATACGGTGCGCCAGTATTACCCCAGACCTGCGACAACGGCTTTCCTTCGAGCGACCGCAGATCGGGTGGATTCCAGGCAGCGATTCGGTTTGCGCCCGATGTATGGGAGACGAGTGAAGGCATGCCGTCTTCGGAATGAATCGTCTTGGTAACTTGCGGAATCACAGAACCGGTCCAGGGATGGCAATAATCGTCGAATGCTGCCGGAGCGTTTGCTACCACGTCAGGCGCCTGGTTCTTGGCTTTGCAGAGACGACCCGGAGTTTCGACGGTAGCAGACGTGCTTTGCAGACCGGCGAGAGCAAGCAGGATTCGTCCGATGCCGTCCGAGAAACTTCCTACCATTGCGACTGGTTGACCGCTTCCGATGAGTTGCTGAATGGATTTGAGTTGCCCATCGGAAACATAAGATGGTGTTTGCACGATAAACAAGTCCGACTGCACGTTGGGCAGCCATTCCATGCGCGTGGCAGACAGAATCGGCACCGGCCACTTGATCACGGACCCTACCTGTTCATCGATCCATTCGTTGATATCGTGATTCGGGCTTGCATGATCAACCTGCCATTGCATTGATTCGCGCGAATACACCACTGTCGGACCATAGATCGCTGTCGTCTGTTTCGCATCGGCGACGGCTGCATTGATGTTGTCGGCGAGAAAGCGGACGTCCGAATCGTCAAGCAGGCGCTCGCCCTGGTTGGCCCAGGAGATATACGTTCCCACCGGCATCTTCAAACCATGCGGCGTCTTGACTCCGGCATGCGAATAGGCCCAGATGCCCCATCGCAACCGCTCCGGCGCGGAATGAATCACATCCCAGCTCTCCCATGCGTCAAACGTCTCAACCAACGGGTAATGCCGCACTTTGGTGTCGGCGAGGATGGCCGCATGCATGAGCATGTACGCAAGCTGATACGTCCATCCCTTGGTTGGAGCATTCCAGAACGATCCTTCGCGGATGCCGACCTCATTCCACGCTCCCGCCCACGTCTGATCCACCCAGATGTCGAGATAACCCTCTTTGGCGATGGCCTCAAGATCCATTCCATTCGACCGCCAGTCGGCGATCGCGCTGGCCGCATTCGAATACATCATCACCAGCGCCTTCGGGTTCGCCTGCTTTGTCTCTCGTACCAGCGACGCCACAGCATCGGTGGCCTGGTGAATGCGTTCCGGGCTTGGAGCCAATGGTCCCCACGGGCCCGCCCGCTGGTAGGGAACCGGCATTCCAAACGAATCTCGAAGCATGATGGCATCCAGGCCTAACGCGCGCGACATGCTTCCCCACTGCGCGGCATAAGCCTCGTGGACCGGCATGCCTTCTCTGATTCCATGCGGCAGTCCTCCCAGCGCGGTCGCATCCGCATGCAAGCGAGCCGCGGGATCGAAGTAGCGTCCCACGCTGAAGTTGCCCGGCTCGATCTGTTCGATCTGCGTAAATGCTTCGGGATGGCGATAGACCCAGGCGGCCTCTTCTCCGTACGCGTCCCGCCATGCGTAATTCAACATGCCGACCCTGAGGCCGGTGATGCCGCGCCGGTCGGCTTCCGTCTTGAGTTCGGCGCACAACGACTTCACATCGCGGTAGGTCCACGGATCGTAGCCATGCCGTTTTGCGACCAGGGCCCCGGCGAAACGCGCCTCTGACTTCTTCTTTCTCTCCTCGGTCGTTCCGCTTAGCGGTCCCTTTTCGTCCACCCATTTACTTTGTCCCGAACCGGTAGGGAGCGAGACGCGCTGGTCCAGATTCCCGGACCATTCCATCACTGGCCCAACCGTCCATCCGATGTTGAGAATCACTCCCCGATATCCGCGCACGCCCCGATAGAGCGGTTCGAACCGGTCCCAGAACTGACGCGCAGATGCGGCGATATCCCGCTGCTTGAACCAGTACAGATCGATCTCGAGCCATCGGTCAGTATCGGGTGCGACCGCTGTTTGAGCCTGTGCGACGGGAGAACAGGCAGGCCAAAAGAGAGATGCAAGAAGAAGCAGTCCTGCATAAGCCAATCGGCTGGAAGACTTCATCGGCGACTGGTTGGAATTCGCGCGCCTGGGCATACGAGCATAAGCTCCCGCATTGAATAGGATCGGCTCGAATTGTATTCCTTCCACACTCGACCAACCAGCCGCTTCGACGTGCAGATCGCGTGCTACACTGCAGACCCATGAAGTTATTGCTCCACCTTCTGAACCGTCTCAAGACGGCAAACCCGCTCGTTGCCACCGGCATCGCTTCCGCGATCATGCTGATGCTCATCTCTCTTGCAGTCGATGAGTCGTTGCGGCGGTTACTGAAGGCGCTTCCGTCGTGGATGGACATCTGGCTCGTACTCGCCGTGTTTCTTGTCATTCTGGCGTTACCTGCCGTCGCAATGATTTCGACCGCTGTCAGCTACAAGCGGGCTCATTTGGGTCTCCAACGGCTTGTTTACACGTTTCTCGCCCTGGTCCTCATGTTTTCCGATGCCTACTTTGTGAGTGTTGTTCTTGACGATCGCGGCGGCACCCCCTGCTATGCCGAGCCATGCCACCTCGACAACGACATACCGATGAAGGGCGTTCAACCCGTGTGGCGCTGGCTTCCCGATATACAAGGGCGCCGCTTGTCTTTGAAGAGAATCGGGCTGGCATATATCGACTGCTTTCACTACAGTCTTGTCACCAGCTCAACCGTCGGCTATGGAGACATCACCCCGGTTCGCTGGTATTCGAAGTTGCTCACAGATTCCCAGATTCTCTTAAGTCTTGGGCTTACCGTACTGGGAGTTAGCCGCGTGTTTGCCGGGCGCGGGGGCGGTTAGAGAGCAGAATCCCTGTCCTGGTCTTTAACGTCAGGTTCAGCGCATAAGTACGTCTGCGGACACCTATCCACCAGATAAAATCGACGTTTCCTGAAGTGAAGTAGGTCACATCCCTACTGTCTTTCCAGCGTTAGAATTGCGGTGGTTTCGGACCCGAATCCTGCCGGGACGATGCCGCGATTAATGCTGGAGAAGGAATGATCAGGCTGGAAGAACGCGCAAATGCGAAGACGATGCTGGACAAAGTTGCCGATCTGAACGCCAGGCGCGCCCAGCTGGAGCTGGGAGGCGGCAAGGAGCGGGTCGACAAGCAGCATGCATCGGGCAAACTCACGGCGCGCGAGCGCGTTGCGGCGTTGATCGACAAGAACACCTTCGAGGAAATCGGCCTGTTCGCTCGCCATCGCGCTTCATACTTTGGCATGGCCGGCAAGGAACTGCCCGCCGACGGCGTCATCACCGGATGCGGCACTGTCGATGGACGCCTGGTTCACCTCGCCAGCCAGGATTTCACTGTGGTTGGCGGCGCAGCCGGCGAAACGCACTGCAGCAAGATCGCCGACATGATGGGAATGTCGCTCAAGACCGGCAGTCCCTTCGTCTTCATCAATGACTCCGGCGGAGCGCGCGTGCAGGAGGGCATCGATAGCCTGGACGGCTACGCGCGGGTGTTCTACAACAACGTGATGCTTTCGGGCACCGTTCCGCAGATCGCCGTCATTTGCGGCCCATGCGCCGGCGGCGCAGCCTACAGCCCGGCCCTTACCGACTTTGTGATTCAAACCCAGCAGGCCCGCATGTTCATCACCGGGCCGCAGGTCATCAAACAGGTCACCGGCGAAGACGTGACCGCCGAAGAACTGGGCGGCCCGGAGTCGCAGATGAATCGCTCCGGAGTCGTGCACCTGGTGGCACAGGATGATAGCGAAGCCCTCGCTCTTTGCCGCCGTTTGCTCAGTTTCATGCCCTCGAATAATCTTGAAGATCCGCCGCGCATGTCCTTCACTTCGCGCATGAAATCCGACTCGGACATGAACACCCTTTTGCCCGTCGACCCGAAAATTCCATACGACGTTCGCGAAATCGTGAAGCGCGTCGTCGACTATCAGGACTTTCTCGAGATTCAACCCGGATTTGCCGCCAACATTGTCATCGGCTTTGGCCGCCTGCAGGGACGCCCGGTGGGCATTGTGGCCAATCAGCCCAGCGTGCTCGCCGGCGTGCTCGACATCGATGCTTCCGATAAATCGGCCCGGTTCGTCCGTTTCTGCAATGCGTTCAATATCCCTCTCGTCACCTTTGTCGATGTGCCAGGATTTCTTCCGGGCGTGGAGCAGGAGCGCGGCGGCATCATTCGGCACGGCGCGAAATTGCTGTTTGCGTATTCAGCCGCCACGGTTCCCAAGATCACGGTTGTGCTGCGCAAGGCCTATGGCGGAGCCTATATCGCCATGTGCTCCAAGGGCCTGGGAGCGGACCGCGTGATGGCATGGCCAACCGCGGAAATCGCGGTCATGGGCGCCGAGGGTGCGGCCGAGATCGTCTTCCGGCGCGAGATCGACGCGGCGCACGATCAGACTGCGCGGCGCCAGGAACTCGTTGAAGAGTATCGGGAGACGTTTGCCAATCCCTACGTTGCGGCGGGCCGCCGCCTGGTCGACGAGATCATCGAACCCTCTGAAACCAGGAGGCATCTGGCGCTCGCGCTCGAGTCGTTGCACGGCAAGCGCGAACTCCGCCCCCAGAAAAAGCATGGACTCATCCCTCTTTAAGGACCCCTCACGTGACATTGAATTGGACTGATCTGGCGTTAATCCTGGCGATCGTTGGATCGGGAGGTACGGCTGGCTTTTTTCTCTTGATGCGCACCCTCCGGCGGACAATGCTCGATCGTCAGCGCGAATTGGAACACCGGGTCGCGATGCTTGCTGAAGTGATACGGAGCATGGAACTGCGGCTCGGCGAACAAGGTCCGTTGTCGGAATCGACAGCGGCTCAGGATGCAGAGACGGAATTGGTTTACACCGCCGATCCCGCCTGTGGACAGGAAAACAGCGAAGTCCCTGCCGAAATACGGGTGGCCATCGCCGCCGCGGCGGTTGCGGTCCTCGGTCGCAGTGTCCGGGTTCTATCGGCCCGCGCGGTGCGTCCGGATGACGTCGTAAGCCCATGGTCGCAGCAGGGGAGAGTGAGCGTTCAAGCCTCCCACAATCTTCGCTTGCGAAGGTAAACAGGGGAAACGAATGAAGCTTCGCATCACTATCGACGGCAAGACCTACGACGCCGAAGTCGAAATCCTGGAGACAGAAGAGAGCGGGCCCTCGTTTCAATCGTATGCGCCGGTTACGCCTCAGTATCCGCCTGCGTCCGTTTCGGCTTCGCCCGGTCAAACCAACGGAATCGACGGCGGTACCGGCGACAACGTTTGTCGCAGCCCGGTTACCGGCCTGGTGATTAAGGTCAACGTTGAGCCTGGCCAGCAGGTTCAGCCCAACGATCTGCTCCTGGTGCTTGAGGCCATGAAGATGGAAACCCGGGTCACCGCTACCCATGCCCGAACCGTGAAGAGTGTGAACGTGATTCCGGGCAACCCCGTGAGGCTACACCAGGCTCTGATCGAGTTCGAGTAGGACGCATGCGATGGGGAGCTAATTCGCGAAAGGTTTACTGATGACTGATGTCGATCAGGAAATAACGACAGTTCCAGGAATAAAGTTCGTCGACCATATAGCCATCGCCGTAAAGCACGGCGATCTCGACAGCCAGGTCCGGGCATACGAATTGCTGGGCTTTCGCGAGATTCATCGCGAAGAAATCTCGGGATACGACCGGGTGCGCGAGGCGCTGCTGGCCATCGGCGACGGCACCAACCTGATTCAACTCCTGGAGCCGCTCAGTCCGGATTCTCCCATCCAGAAAACCATCGATAAAAATGGGGGCCGGCCCGGAATCGCACACATCGCCTTTCGCGTAGCAAGCGCGCAGCGCGCATTCGACACCATGCGCTCCCAGGGATTTCAGATCATCGACAAAGCTCCGCGCGCGGGCTCGCGCGGAACCACCGTTTTCTTCGTTCATCCCAAATCAAGAACTGACTACCCATTTGGCGTTCTCTTCGAGATTGTCGAAGCCCCGGAAAACAAGTGACGGCCATGGCCACGCCATCCTTTCTCTCCGAATTCCCGCCGGTCACCACCGAAGCCTGGGAGCAGGCCATTCGCGAGGATTTGAAAGGCGCCGATTATGAGGAAAAGTTGATCTGGCGCTCGCCGGAGGGCTTCAACGTCAAGCCCTATTACCGCGCTGAAGATCTGGCCGGCATCGAATTTTTGAATGCTGCTCCTGGTGATTTCCCCTATGTCCGCGGCACTCGTCCCACCGGCGGCTGGCGTATTCGCGAAGAGATCGATGCAGTCGATCCCGAGGACGCTAATCGTGCCGCACAATTCGCCGTTGCGTCCGGCGCCGAAGAGATCGCATTCAGCCGCGTTGCCGGCGCCAACGCTTCAGACCTCGGCATCCTTCTCTCCCATCTCAGCGAAGTTGCGGTGCACTTTGAAACCGCCGGCGAAGCCACTATCTCTCTCCTCATCGATCGCCTGAATAACCGCCCCGGCGGAATCGCGCCATCGGCCAGCCTCGACTGGAGCGCCGATCTCGATGCATCCGCCGGCGTACTCGCGAAAGCGCCTTCGTCCTTCTCGCCTTTCACGATCCATGCCGACAGGTTTCAAGAGAGCGGTGCAACTTCGGTCGAAGAGGTCGGATTTGCACTCGCGTCCGGGGTCGATTTCCTTCGGGAAATGCAGCAGCGCTTGCTGGCTCCGGAGCGCGTCGCTGCCTCGATCACGTTTTCATTTGCCATGGGTCCGGAATTCTTCATGCAGGCAGCCAAGCTTCGCGCGTTTCGCCTGGTATGGGCCCAGGCCGCGGAGAGCTTCGGTATTGCGCGGGAGCACACGCGAGCCCGCATCTACGCTCGTACGTCGCGCTGGAACCGCACCATCTACGATCCTTACACGAATGCGCTACGGGGTACCACCGAGGCCATGTCCGCTGTCCTCGGCGGCGCCGATTCCATTTGTGTCGCGCCATTCGATGAATGTTGTGGGACACCAGACGAAACCAGCCGCCGCCTGGCGCGCAATACGCAGATCATCCTCAAACAGGAAGCTTTCCTGGAGTGCGTCGCCGACGCCGCCGGCGGTTCGTATTACGTGGAGACATTGACCGACTCGATCGCTGCCGGCGCGTGGAAGCTGCTTCAGGAGATTGAGTCTGCTCGAGGCTGGCGAAACGCAGTGGAGATAGTCACCCGCAGGCTCGAACAGCGCTCGACAGATCGACGGAAAAAGGATTAGCCATGGGGCCGGATTTTTCACAAATCGACTACAAGCCGAGCCACGATCCGCATGCGGACCGAGCCACTGCGTCGGCTCTCGACCAATACTTGTCCCTCGAACACATCCCCATCCAGGCCTTCTATACCGCCGAAGACTTGTCGGAGGTCGAGCATCTGCACTACGCTGCGGGCCTCCCACCCTACCTGCGCGGCCCGTACAGCACCATGTACGTCATGCATCCCTGGACCATCCGCCAGTATGCGGGCTTCTCAACTGCGGAACAGTCCAACGCCTTCTATCGCCGCAACCTGGCAGCCGGACAAAAAGGACTCTCGATTGCATTTGATCTAGCCACCCATCGCGGATACGACTCCGATCACGAGCGCGTTGCCGGTGATGTGGGCAAGGCCGGTGTCGCCATCGATTCCATTCTCGACATGAAGATCCTTTTCGATGGCATTCCCCTCGATCGCATGTCGGTGTCGATGACCATGAATGGAGCGGTCCTGCCCATCCTGGCTTTCTATATCGTGGCTGCCGAAGAGCAGGGTGTCCCGCCCGAAAAATTAAGCGGGACCATTCAAAACGACATCCTCAAAGAATTCATGGTCCGCAATACATATATCTATCCCCCCAAAGAGTCGATGCGGATCATCGGCGACATCTTCCGTTACTGCGCCGCCTCGATGCCGAAGTTCAACTGCATCAGCGTCAGCGGATATCACATGCAGGAAGCGGGCGCCACGGCCGATATCGAGTTGGCGTACACGCTGGCCGACGGGCTGGAGTATCTTCGCACCGGCATCCAGGCGGGCCTCAGCGTTGACGATTTCGCTCCCCGCATCTCGTTCTTCTGGGGCGTCGGCATGAACCACTTCATGGAGATCGCCAAGATGCGCGCTGCCCGCGTGCTATGGGCCAAGCTAGTGAAGCGTTTCGATCCCAGGAACCCGAAATCGCTGGCCCTTCGCGCCCATGCGCAAACCTCGGGCTGGAGCTTGTCGGCGCGCGACCCCTATAACAACATCGTGCGCACCTGCGTCGAGGCCCTGGCCGCGGCCTTTGGCCATACCCAATCGCTGCACACCAACGCCCTCGATGAGGCGCTCGCCCTCCCCACGGATTTTTCGGCGCGTATTGCCCGCAACACGCAGATCTACCTGCAGCGGGAAACGGGTATCACCCGGGTCATCGATCCGTGGGCCGGATCGTATTACGTCGAGCGGCTCACGCACGAACTCATGCAGGCGGCATGGAGTCATATCGAGGAAATCGAGCAACTCGGCGGCATGGCCCGGGCGATCGAAACCGGCATCCCCAAGATGAGGATCGAGGAAGCCGCCGCGCAAAGGCAGGCATCGATCGACTCTGGAAAAGACGTGATCGTCGGCGTGAACGCCTACCTCGCCTCCGAAGAGCCGCAGATTCCCGTTCTTGCCATCGATGGCGCGGCGGTCCGCGCTTCCCAGATAGCACGGCTCGAACAGTTGAAGCGCGACCGCGACCCGCTTTCGGTGCGGCAGTCCCTCGATCGCCTCGAGAAATGCGCCGCCTCCGGCGATGGAAATCTGCTCGAGTGCGCAGTAGACGCGGCACGGCGGCGCGCAACCCTGGGCGAGATTTCTCTGGTTCTCGAAAAAGTATGGGGTCGCTACCAGGCCGTCACGCGAACCATCGCCGGCGTGTACTCCGCCGCGGGTGGCGATGGCGATGAATTCAGAAAAGCGCAGAGAATGGTGGCCGAGTTTGAGCGGGAAGAAGGCCGCCCCCCGCGTATCCTGGTCGCCAAGATGGGGCAGGACGGGCATGATCGCGGCGCGCGGGTGATCTCCACCGCATTCGCCGACCTTGGCTTCGACGTGGACATCGGCCCGCTGTTCCAGACTCCGCATGAAGTGGCGCGATTCGCCGTGGAAAGCGATGTGCACGTAGTCGGCGTGTCGTCGCTGGCTGCCGGCCACAAAACGCTGGTGCCGCAATTGATCGAAGAATTACGCAACTTCAGACGCGAAGACATCCTCGTTGTGGTGGGAGGCGTCATTCCCCCGCAGGATTACGAATTCCTGCATCGGTCCGGAGTAGCGGCCATCTTCGGCCCAGGAACGCCCATTCCGGCCGCGGCGCAACAGATTCTCCTCGCCCTGAGCGCAAGCCTGGTCGGAGGGCCATCCTGATGTGATCGACGCGAATGACAGCGCGTTACACGTCAGTCCGGGTCTGCCTTCCGAGCCAGCCTCCACTTGGGATGTTCGCGTAGCGAAACGTCGCAAGACATGCTCGCGCACTGAATTCGCTGATGGAATTCTCAGCGGCGATCGCGCCATCCTGGCCCAGGCAATCACGTTGATTGAAAGCTCGCGCGCCTCCGACCGCGAATTGGCGGAGCAGATTGTCGAAGACTGCCTTTCATCCAGCGCCCCTTCATTGCGGGTTGGAATCACGGGTGTACCCGGTGCCGGTAAGAGCAGTCTGATCGAAACGCTGGGCAGATTTTTGATCGACGATTTGAATCAGAACCTCGCCGTGCTGGCCATCGATCCGTCCAGCCAGCTGAGCGGCGGAAGCATTCTGGGCGACAAGACGCGCATGGGATCGCTGGCGTCGAGCGAGAGAGCTTTCATCCGTCCTTCGCCATCGCGAGGCTCTTTTGGCGGCGTCGCGCAGCACACCCGCGAGGCGATGCTTTTATGCGAGGCCGCAGGTTACCGGAACATCGTGGTCGAAACTGTGGGCGTGGGGCAATCGGAAACCGCCGTTCACGACATGGTCGACTGCTTTGTGCTGGTCCTGCTGGCCGGCGCGGGCGATGAACTGCAGGGGATCAAGCGGGGTGTGATGGAATTTGCGGATCTCGTGGCAATCAACAAGGCTGACGGGGCAGGTCTTGCAGCAGCGGAAAGAACCGTCGCGGAGGCGAACAATGCCTTGCACTTCTTCCCAGGCTCGCCCTCGGGATGGACTCCGCGCGCCTTCGCATGTTCCGCGCATACAGGCCGTGGCATCCCCGATCTGTGGCACCGCGTCCTCGAGCACTCAGAGATCAGCAAGGCCAATGGCTGGTTCGATCGCAACCGCCGCGAACAGAGACGGCGCTGGATGCACGAATCCGTCGAGCAGGGATTGAGGCAGCTCTTTTCGACTCATCCGCTTGTCCATGCGCGCATGGAAGCGCTCGAGGCGGACGTGGTCGCTGGTTGTGCGACACCCTTTCGGGCATCACGGGCACTGCTGGAGATGTTCGCCGGCCCCAGACCAAATCGCTGAGAGAAAAGCCAAAACCGCGGAGCGGCCTACGGGTTCGGTTTTGTCTCCGCGGGGGCTGCGGCGGGCGGCGCGGTGGCAGCCGGAGTATCGGCGACACGGACGATGGTGCAGTCCAGATCCTTTCCGTTGGAGAGTTTGATTTTTCCCTTGTTGCCGCTGATTTCGTAGGATATATCGCTGCCGACCACCATCTCGGTGGCCTTGGGCTTTTCATTTTCCTTGGTCCGGCAGGTGTAGTCCTTGCCTGTGGGGGTGGAAAGGGAAAGATCGTATTGCAGGTGTTTATGTTTCTTGTCGGTTGTGCCCGCAGGCTGAACATCCTTGAGCGTGGTTTTTCCCTTGTCCTTCGTGCCTGCCGCAACCGGGAGGGTCGCGATGATGAGCAGCGAGACGATAATCAGCTTCCGCATGAGGTTGTCCTTCGGTTCACGGAACGGCGGCTCACCCGTGTCGTTCAACTGGACGAGGCCGTTCGAATTGGGTGACACGAGCCTAATCGTACGCAAAAGGAACCGGTTGCGACCACTGGCAAAACTGATAGTTAACGCAACCCCCGGGAGAAGATGAGCCTCGCTGCCTCTTCTCCCTGGGCTGCGTATCTGACGGCTTGCATGCCTCGGCATTAGCCTTGCCTGCATCATCCCGGCCAGGTCCACTGATCGAGCTCGGGCTTGTCGACCCCATGCTCATAAGCATAGGCCTTGGCATCGATCTGGGCATTGCGCAGGACCTCTTTGGCGTGTGCCCCGGCCGTCTGCAGCGAGGGCACTCGATCGATCACGTCAATGGCCAGGCTGAAGCGGTCGATCTGGTTTTGAATGGCGAGATCGAGAGGCGTGTTGATGTTTCCTTTTTCTTTGTAGCCGCGCACGTGCAGATTGCTGTGATTGGTCCGGCGATAGGTCAGGCGGTGGATCAGCCAGGGGTAGCCGTGGAAGTTGAAGATGATTGGTTTGTCCTTCGTAAACAGGCTGTCGAAGTCCCGGTCCGAGAGTCCGTGAGGGTGTTCGGTTGAGGGCACAAGCCGGTACAGGTCGACGACGTTGACAAATCGGATTTTGAGATTCGGAAAGTGCTGGCGCAGCAGGACAACCGCCGCCAGAGCCTCTTTGGTGGGAACATCACCGGCGGACGCCATGACGACGTCCGGTTCAGTCCCCTCGTCGTTGCTCGCTTTGGCCCAGATGCCGATGCCCTTGGTGCAGTGCGCGATGGCTTCATCCATGGTCATGTACTGCAGATGTTTCTGCTTGTCGCATACGATGACGTTCACGTATCCGGTGCTGTTCAGGCAGTGATCGGCCACGCTGAGCAGGGTATTCACGTCGGGCGGAAGATAGATCCGGCAGACATTGGGGCTCTTGTTCACCACCACGTCGAGGAAGCCAGGGTCCTGGTGGGTGAAGCCGTTGTGGTCCTGGCGCCAGACGGTGGAGGTAATCAGCAGGTTGAGTGAGGAGATGGGCGCGCGCCAGGAAAGTTCCTCGGCGATGGTCAGCCACTTCGCATGCTGGTTGAACATCGAATCGATCACGTGCACGAAAGCTTCGTAGGTGGAGAAGAAGCCGTGCCTGCCGCTAAGGAGATAGCCTTCGAGCCAGCCTTCCAGCGTATGTTCTGAGAGCATCTCCAGAACGCGGCCATCGGGGGCTAACTCACCTCCGTCGGCGTCTTCGGGCAGATAATCCGCCAGCCAAAGTTTCTTGGTGGCCTCGTAAATGTTGTCGAGCTTGTTCGATGTGTTCTCGTCCGGCCCGAATACCCGGAAATTATTCGGGTTCTTGCGTACGATGTCGCGCAGGAATTTGCCCAGCGGCCGCGTGTTCTCCGCCGAGATCGTGCCTGGCTTCTCAACCTCGATGGCGTAAGAACGGAAATCAGGCAGACGCAGCGCCTTGCGCAGCACGCCGCCATTGGCGTGAGGATTGGCGCTCATCCGGCGCGTGCCCGTTGGCGCAAGTTCCTTCAGCTCGGGAATTAAGCGGCCGGTCTGGTCGAATAACTCCTGCGGCTTGTAGCTGCGCATCCAGGATTCCAGTATCTGCAGATGCTCTGGATTTTCGCGCACGCCCGCCAAAGGCACCTGGTGCGCCCGCCAGAATCCTTCCACCTTGTGCCCGTCGACTTCCTTGGGGCCGGTCCAACCCTTGGGGCTGCGCAGCACAATCATCGGCCAACGCGCACGGCACGCCTTGCCGCTGGATCGGCATTCCTGCTGAATGCGCCGAATTTCCAGAACGCACTGCTCCATCGTGGCGGCCATCTGCTGGTGCATCAGGTCTGATATCCGAGCCCTCTACGAAGTACGGCGTCCACCCATAACCTTCAAAGAGGCTCTTCACTTCCTGGTGCGAAACGCGAGACAGAATGGTCGGGTTGTTGATCTTGTACCCGTTGAGATGGAGAACGGGAAGCACTGCGCCATCGCGAATGGGGTTCAGAAATTTGTTCGAGTGCCATGAAGTTGCGAGAGGGCCGGTTTCCGATTCGCCGTCTCCAACCACCACTGTGACCAGCAGCTCGGGATTATCGAACGCCGCACCGAACGCGTGCGAGACGCTGTAGCCCAACTCGCCGCCTTCATGAATGGAACCGGGAGTTTCCGGGGTGCAATGACTGCCGATTCCTCCCGGAAACGAGAACTCTTTGAAGAAGACGCGCATTCCTTCTTCGTCTTCACTCTTGTTGGGGTAAATCTCGGAATAGGTACCCTCCAGATAAACAGGCCCCAGCACGCCGGGAGCCCCGTGCCCCGGACCGGCGAGGAAAATCGCGTCGAGATCGTATTTTTTGATCAGCCGATTGAGATGGATATAGGTGAAGCTCAGGCCGGGACTCGAACCCCAGTGGCCGAGCAGTCGGTTCTTGATGTGTTCCCGCTTCAGCGGTTCACGGAGGAGGGGATTGTCCCACAGGTAGATCATGCCCACGGCAAGATAGTTGCAGGCCCGCCAATAGGCTTCGATCCTGCGTAGCTCCTCGCTCGACAAGGGATGAGTGGCATCAGCGCTGACGCCCGTGGCTTGGGCTGTGGCATCAATGAATGTGGCTCCCATAATTCCTCCGCTCGCTGCCGTTCGCGATTGCCGTTTGAACCCGGTCACGCAAGAGTTGCCGCGCGGACCAGGTCAGTTTTGGGTGGCTGCATGCGTTCCTGTTGGGCCGGTGAAGATCGGATGTGTTCTCTTCCGCATTGGCGCATCCGGAGATCTTCTATTCCATAGTCGGAGCCGGTTCGCCAACTCCGCCCTGGGGGCAAGCCAGGTTCCAGAATCTCAGGATAGTCCCGGCCGGCAAGGCTTCCAAGCCGGCCACACCACGAAGCGGAACTGCGTCCTACATCCCTCTGCCTCGCTTAACCCGCTGGACAACAAACGGCCGATACCGCAGGCGCGGGAATTCTAGCCGAACTCAAACACGCACGCAGGGTTCCAGTGACCCGCGCAATAGTGAATATAGGACCCGCGAGCGATCCAACCAACTGTCAAAAATAGCAGTAGCCGGAAATTCACAATCGGGATGGGAGCAATCAAGGGCTCGCGTGCCATGGTGCGATCCCAAAAGGAAAGCGGAAGCGACGGATACCAATCCATCGTTTCCGCTTATCCTGCTGACCCATTTTCTAAACCAACGTCGTCCCGCCGACGTATTGTTCTTTAGAAATCGAACCGCAGCGAGAACTGCCCGAAGCGCCGCTCGTCGTGATTGCCGCCCAGCGCCACGCTGTTCAGCCCGCCTTTCTGCGCAATCACGCCAAGCGGCGGTCCGATCGTGCCGGGGGTGTTGGTTACCGAAAGCGCTGACTCGTTGACGTAAAAATTGTGGTGGTTGAAGACATCGAACCCCTCGGCGCGGAACTCCAGGTTCGCTCGTTCACTGAACTTGAATTTCTTGGCCACCGAAAGATCCGCATTCCACGCGCCCGGACCGCGAAATGAATTCCTGCGCGTCATGTTCCCCGGGAACGGCCCGAAGTCATCGATCCCCAGCGTGCTGTTGAACGGGGCGAGATCGTTGGCCCCGGGAACCTCCAGCACTTGGAACTGATTCGGACCCACATTTTGCGCCGAGCCGGTTTTGAATTGTGTCAGCGGCGTTCCCGGCACAATCCTCGGCACCCCGGTATATCCATTGAAATTGTAGGTAAAGTCATATACCGAGAACGGCGTTCCACTCCGTGCCGTGAAGATTCCCGACGCCGTCCAGCCGCCCGCGATCTGTGTCAAGAGTCCATGCCCCTGTTTGAACCATGGCGTCTGCCAGATAGGCGATAGAACGACGCGGTTCCTTGTGTCAAAATCCGAGCTGCCCCAGTCGAGCATGGGATTGGTTGGGTCGAGGTAGCCAAGATTCCCGATATACCCTGACCCTCCTTGCGAACTGTCGGCAAACGTTGAACTCAGGTCGTCCAGTGAATGAGCCCACGTATAGTTTGCGATGATGTCAACGCCGCTGTTGTGCAGGTTCAGCGCCTGGTACTTCAAGTTCAACGAATCGTACGCGCTCGAGCCGCCGCTGCCGCGAACATTGATTGACGCGTATTGATTATTGGGCCGCGTGAGGCACAACGTAGCTCGTGCCGGGGCAATCGGCCGGCGTTCCCAGGTAGGCCTGCGCGCCGCCGATCGGATTCCCGGCCGTAATGTCGTAGAGATGCACTCCGTGCGCCCCACTGTAGGCCAGTTCCAGAAAGGCGCTTCGCGCCATTTGCTGTTGCACCGCGAGGCTCCAGAACTGCGTTTGCGCGACATTGATGTTTTGGTTCACGTTGCGGAGCTGTGTCGGCGGCAGAGGAACCGGCGGTCCGGCCGTGCCCAGCGGCCCCACATTGCTGTTGGTCACCGGTGCGCCAAAGATCTGCAACACTGCATAATTGGGCACGTTCTGGATGGTGTTGAATGTGACGTTGCCGAAGTTTCGTTCGTAGCTCATCCCAAAGCCGCCGCGCACGCTCGATCGGCCGTTGCCGAACACGTCATAGGCAAACCCGACGCGCGGTGACACTGTTCCCCACCGGGGAGCCCACAGTTGTCCCACCGGGCTATCAGGAGCAATCTCTACCTGCCCGCTCGCGATCTTCTCGAAGAAATTCGAGCCCGAACCGTAGTAGAAATTCGAGTCCAGGTTCTGTTTGTTATTGTGTTGCACGCCGTAGTGCTCGTAGCGCAACCCGTAGTTCAGCGTCAGTCGCTGCGTGGCCTTGTAGCTGTCCTGCGCATAGGTGGCCCAGTCCTTGTAGCGATAGCTGCGCGCAAAACTGGGAGCGCCCGCCGGCGGAGTAACCTCGCACGCGCCCGTCTCGTTCACGCTGCCGTCCTGGTTCCTCGTGCAAGGATACTTGCCCTGGGGATCGACCGCGGCTTCGTAGTATTGCAGGTTGCCGCTCAGCATCCCGTTCAGCCCGGGTTCCAAGCCGCTCTGCAGATACTCCACTGCCTGCGCGTACGCCCCGTACGAGAAGTTCATCTGGATGTATGTGAACTGGCCGCCGAACCGCATCGAGTGCCTGCCTCTCATCCACGACAGGTCCTCTTCGGCTTGCGTGGTGTTCTGCGGACCGCCATAAGGCACACCCCCCGAACCCGATTGCATGAGGTTGTACAGCCCCGGGAACGTGACCTGCAGGCCGTTCGCGGTCGCGCCCCCAAACATCAGCATGGGCACCTCCTGCTGGGCTTTATCGTACGTGTACGGATTTTCGAAGCGGCTGAAACTGATCTTGCTGCTGCTGAAAATCGAGGGACTGAAGCTGTGACTGATTGAATAGAGGCCGGTATCGTTCGAGACGGCACTGCCTACGTCATACTGCGGATAGGGGCCGTAGAATTGCGTGCCCGCAAACAGATCCGAACTCTCCTGACCGAACCGGAAGAACATCTGCGTATTGGCGCTGTGGGTGTAATCCAGCCGCCCCATCAGGCGGTACGTGTTTTGCGGGAAATCTCCACCCGCATCGGCGCTAGCCTTGAAGTTGACCTGGCCCAGGATCGGAGTGGGATCGGGCACACCGGCAAGGCTCACGCCCAGGTCCGATTGCGTCAGCGTGCTTGCGATCGGGTACGCAGTCGTCCCGTACTGGCTGAAATAAGACTGTACGTTCGGCGCCGTGAACGACAGGAACTCCGGAGTCGGGATCAGTTCCGATTCTGAGGCCGCGCTGCGCACGTGCGTCCATTCCGTGCTGCCGAAAACGAACAGCCGGTCCTTCTTAATAGGACCGCCGAATGCGAACCCAAACTGATTGCGCGTATAGGTGCCTTTGGGTAAGTCGGTCACGACGTTCTGATACGTATTCGACGTGTACGCGGACAGGCGATTGAACTCCCACGCCGACCCGTGAAATACGTTCGTGCCGGCCTTGGTCGAAACGTTGACGACGCCGCCCGACGCCCGGCCGTACTCGGCCGCAAAGTTGTTGGTCACGACGTTGTACTCCTGCACGGCATCGATGGGAACCTGCTCGCCCACTTCATACGAAAAGATGCTGACATTCTCGACGCCGTCGAGGAGGATCTCAGTGCCGGATTCGCGCTGCCCGTTCACCGCGAAACCAACCCCGCGGCTGTACACGTTCTGGCCGCTGTTGAAGCTGTTGGTGGTGTTGTCTCCGTTGCTTACATTCCCCGAGAGCACGACAAAATCGTACGGATTTCGCGTGAGGCTTGGCAGTCGCGCCAGTTCCTGCGTATCGACCATCTGCGACAGTTCCTGCGTCTGCGTATTAACGGCCGCCCCGCCTTCGGCCACCACCTGCACTTCGGTGACCGTGGCGTTCACACCCAGCTTGCCGTCGAGAGTCACGTGTCCGCCAACCGTCACTTCAACATTGGTGGTGAACTCTTTGAAGTCCGCGGCCCTGATCGTTACGTTGTATGTGCCAGGCCCGAGCCCCACAAGCACGTAGGCTCCGGTTTCCGAAGTCTGTGCCGAACGCTGCACGTTGCTGGCGAGATTTCTCACCGTTACTGTTGCCCGGGGAACCGCAGCGCCAGACTGATCCGTCACCGTTCCTGCGATCTGTCCGCTCTCCACCTGGCCCCAGGCGAGGAAACAAAACATAAACATGGCGCAGGCGGCAAACATCCATCTGCGAACGAGTGGAAGAACACGTGCGTCCTGTTGCCCCGGAATAGAACTCGACGCACAAAGACACCTCCAAAAATCGAATGCCCGCATCGCATCCTCCAGTGGCTACTCCCCTTTACGGAGCAACCTGCATGTAATTCGTGCAAGTATCCGCCTGTTCAACTCGCTGCGGGGTGACGAGTGACCTGGTGTTGCGCCGGAGTGACGAGCGGTCGCGGACAGGGGATCAAGGGAACGAGGCTGACATCTCGATGACAGCCGGGTCGGAGAGGATTTAGGTCGGGTCTAGGAATGGAACGATGCCCTGGCAGGCAAGGAGGCGCGGCTCGCCGC
Source organism: uncultured Acidobacteriota bacterium (assembly GCA_963798315.1). Classification (GTDB taxonomy): domain Bacteria; phylum Acidobacteriota; class Terriglobia; order Terriglobales; family Acidobacteriaceae; genus Telmatobacter. Next base: position 104,028 of record CAWCTA010000015.1, read on the forward strand.
GTAACGCTTCGGTGATCGTGCTCCCTGGTTACCGTTCCGCCACCAGGTCGAGAAGATCGAAGAATTCAGGAAAGCTGATGGCGACCGATTCCGCGCCCTGGATCAGCGTATCTCCCTGCGCGCGCAGTGCGGCCACACTGAAGGCCATGGCGATGCGATGGTCGCCGCCCGAGTCGACCACGGCTCCGTGCAGCGCCTGGCCACCGGGGACATCCAGACCGTCTTCGAACTCCTCCACCTCGGCTCCCATCGCCCGCAGGTTGCGAGCCACCAGGGCGATGCGGTCCGACTCCTTGACGCGCAACTCTCTTGCATCCCGAATGCGGATTCCGCCCTGCGTATACGGCGCAATGGCCGCCAGCACCGGTAGTTCATCGATAAGTTGTGCCGCCAGGGCGCCGCTGATCTCCGTCGAGCCAAGCCCGCTCTCCGGAGCCGATACCTGGACCGTGCCCACCAGTTCCGCGTTCTTTTCCTCCAGATTGAGGACGCTGATGTGGCCACCTAGCGCGGTCAGCACATCCAGGAGAGTTGCGCGCGTCGGATTCAGTCCCAGTGAATCAATGAGCAGCGCCGACCCGGGGAAGAGAGTCGCGGCGCAAAGAAAGAACGCGGCCGACGAGATGTCGCCGGGCACCGCGGCATCGATGGCGTGGAGTCCCTGGGGGCCTTCAATGGAAACCGAATTCAGCGTTCTCGTGAGCCGGGCTCCGAAGGCGCGTAATGCCAGTTCGCTATGGTCGCGCGTGCGAACCGATTCTCGCACCGTTGTGGAGCCCTCGGTCTGCAGTCCCGCAAGCAGAACGCACGTCTTCACCTGCGCGCTGGGCACCGGCGTAGTGAAGTCGAGCGCCGTAAGCTGGCCGCCACGGATGGTGATCGGCGCGTGCCCGTCGGTAAGCGTCAAGCGCGCGCCCATTAATTCGAGCGGCTTGCGAATGCGCTCCATGGGTCGTCGCGAGAGCGATGCATCCCCGATGAGGGTGAATGTGCCGGCCTGCGCAGCGAGCAAGCCCGACATCATGCGCATGGTCGATCCGGAGTTGCGGCAGTCGAGGGCTTGGCCGGAAGGCGTTACTTCTCCGCCAACACCGGTGACGGTGACCATGCCGTCATCCTGCCTCGAGACGGTTGCGCCCAACGCCTGCATACACGCGAGGGTCGATGCGCAATCCGCGCCCGTGGAAAAATTTGTAAAACGCGACGTGCCTTCCGCGAAAGCGGCCAGCATGCCGTAGCGATGGCTGATGGACTTGTCTCCGGGCAGGCGCATGCTGCCGTAGACGTTGCGTGCCGGGCGGACGATGCGTTCTTGCGTCGCTGTATGCAAAGGAACTCCGGGAGTAGTTCTGATCAAAGTTTAACAAGCGGCGAGGACGAACGCGGGACTGGAAAGCGAATCCAGTCCCTACGTCCCTAGTCCCTATGTCCCTTCCTCTACCGTACTTTCAACACGATAATCGTCTCGTCGTCAAAACGGTCGTGGCCGGCCTGGAAACGCGAGACATCGGCGAGGATGGCGTCGGCGATCTGCGCGGCCGTGCGCTCGCGTTCGCCGCATAACATCGCTGACAGCCGGTCTTCGCCGTACATCTCCTCGTGCTCGTTCTCTGCATCCAGAATGCCATCGGAAACAAAGACAAAGGCATCGCCGGGTTCCGTGGCCACCGAGAATTCGTCATAAGTGACGTTGGGGAACATGCCGAGCGGAAACCCCTCGGCGCGAATCGGGTGCGAACCCCCGGCACGACAGAACATCGGCTGTACCGCCCCCGAGTTTGCCAGTTGCAAGGTCTGATTCTCGTCGTTCCACAATACATACAGCATGGTTACGTATTGCGATTCGAGGCGCCGTTCCTGCAGCGCATCGTTCAGCATCGCCAGCATCGCGGCGGGCTGCAATTGCTGTTGCGCGGCTGACCGCATGATGCCGCTGACCAGGGCGGCAAACAGCGCAGCAGGCGCCGCTTTCCCGCTCACGTCGCCCAGCACGATCGCGGTCTGGTTGGGCCCATATTCGAGAAAGTCGTACAGGTCGCCGCCGATGCTGCGGGCAGGCAGGAATCGCACCGCCATGTCGGCGTGCGTGTGTTCCGGCGCGGCCTCGGGCAGAAGCCGAAGCTGTACTTCGCGGGCCATGTCGATATCCCGCTCCAGTTGCCGCTCCTGCCGCGTGACCGCCTGGTAGAGGCGCGCATTTTCGATCGCAATCGCGATTTGGGCGGCCAGGGTCGTCAACATGCGCTCGTGCTCTTCATTGAAGAAGTTGGTGCGCGTATGTTCCAGGTCGAGCACGCCGATGATCCGTCCTTTATAAAACAGCGGGACGATTATCTCCGAGCGGGTTTCAGGGTTCATCGCAAGGTAGCGAGGATCTTTGCGCACGTCGGGCGCGTTGATCACCCGCCACTCCCGCACCGACGCGCCCACCAGTCCGCTCGTGATGGGGATCCGCCGCAGGGGGGCGTGCGCATAGCCAAAGCGCCACGCATAGCGCGTGATGAGTATTTCTCCCTTGGGGTCCAGGAGCATGATCGTGAACATCTGGTAATCGATCAGCCGCCGCAGCAGTTGCCCGACGCGTTCCAGCAGCGGATCGAGATCGAGGATCGAGGTCAGCTCCATCGCGATCTCGTTCAGGACCGTCAGCGTCTGTGCCTGCCGGGAGACTCGCGCATAGAGGCGGGCATTCTCAATGGCCTGCGCGATGCGCGATGCGGTGAGCGTCAGCAGGTGAAGGTGCTCGGCGCGAAAGTACCCGGCTTGCTCGCTCTCCAGGTCCATGACCCCGATCAGGCGGTTTTTGGCGATCAGCGGAACCGCCAGTTCCGAGCGGACTTCAGGATTGGCGGCGATATATACAGGCGAACTCGATACGTCATTCAGCAGGATGGCCTGCCGGGTGAGCGCAACCTGGCCCACAACGCCTTTTCCAAGGGGGAAGCGCATCCGCTCCGCTTCCTGGGTGTGCCCGATCTGAAAGCGCATCCGAAGCTCATGCGTACGGTCGTTCAGCAGAAAAATGGCGAAGATGCGGTAATTGATGATCGCGCGCACCAGTTCAGAGGTCCGATTCAACAGGGTTTGCAGATCGAGCGTGGTGTTGAGGGCGTCGGCCAGTTGCACCAGGTAGGTCAGATCCGCCGTCTCCACGCGAACATTCACCGGATCGAGGTGGGCGAGCGGGTTCGCCGACGGCGCTGGGCGATAGTCGCCTTCGTACTCCGGTTCTGCTGGTGGGGAAGGGTCGGGCATGGTGTCGAAGGGAATGATAAAGCAGGGGACAGGGCTCAGGGGTCAGGGATCAGGAGACGGTGCGTGGCGTTCCTTCTGAGAATGCGCTCCAATTTGCCAAAATCGCGACCATGAACGGCTGATCCCTGACCCCTGAGCCGTGATCCCTGTCTTCTCACTCCGCTCCCAGCTCCCGCACAATCGAAACTCCTGCGGATGCCCCGATACGATTGGCTCCTGCGTCAAGCATGGTGCGCACGTCGGCCAGGGTGCGGATTCCGCCCGAAGCCTTGACCCCGCATCGACCGCCGGCAACGCCGCGCAGCAGAGCCACGTCAGCTGCGGTGGCGCCTCCGGAAGAAAAGCCGGTTGACGTTTTCAGGAAGTCGGCCCCGGCCTGGATCGCGATCTCGGCCCCCCGGAGCTTTTCTTGCACGGTAAGCAGGCAGGTTTCCAGAATGACTTTCAGAAGCGCTCCATGATGGTGCGCAACCGTTGCCGTGGCGTGAATGGCGTGCTCCACCGCGTGGTGATTGCCGCTCTTGAGCTGGCCGATGGGAAGCACCATGTCCAGCTCCCGTGCTCCCAGCCGGGTGAGCGCTGCGGCCTCGTGGCGCAGCGATGAAACCAGCGACGCTCCCAGCGGGAACCCGATCACGACGCCCACCGGAATCCCGGTCCCCGACAGGACCGAAACCGCGGTCGGAACCCAGATGGGATTCACCATCGCGCACGCGAACCGATAGCGGAGGGCCTCATCGCACAGGTTTTCCACCTCTTCGAGGGTGGCGTTCGGCTTCAAAAGGGTGTGGTCGATAATGCCGGCAAGGTTTTGCCAGCTCGCAAAGGTCTGGGTAGTAAAGGCCGCGGAATCAAAGGTTCCGTGGTCAAATTCAATCTCTTCCTGTAAAGGCGAAACTGCAGCCATGGTCATGCTCCTTCTTGTTCCTGCGCCGCTCTTCGCCGGCGGCTTCATGGGTGTTCTCCGGGGGATGAGTATAGACCCTGGGGGACGAACTCACAAACTGGCAGATCTCCGGTTCGAGCGATGTGCCGATGTATTGCCGCCACTCTATTCGATGTCCATCCGCGCGATCAGGAAATCGCGAATTGTGTAAACGTGACGCACCATCGCATCCGATAGCAACTTTCCTTCAAGGTCGCAGACCACCTGGTGAACCTCAACGACAAATCGGCCACTCTGGTCGCGATTTATCTCCATCGCCTCAACCTGTGGATCGAAGATTGCCCATTGCCGCGTCCAGTAGTCACGCACTCCTTCATGCCCATAGACGTAGCCACCCTCCATCCCATTCGGCCACACCACGTCTGGCTGCATGCGGGCGAGCACCGCCTCCAGGCGGCGGGCGTTGAAATCCCGGTAAGCGCCCTGCAGCAGATCGCGCTCATCGTTCATTGCACCTTCTCCGGACGCCCTCACTCGGGGTGTTCAGGCGTCATCAGGCATATGTCGGGCAGGTTACGGTAACGTTCTGCATAATCCATTCCATAACCGATCACAAATAAATTTGGAATGGAGAATCCGACATAATCGGCGTCAATCTTCTCGATCCGTCGCGACGGCTTGTCGAGCAGCGCGGCAATGCGAAGAGTGCGAGGATGGTGCTGGAGAAAGATTTTGCGGAGATAGGCGAGGGTCAATCCAGTGTCCAGGATGTCCTCAACGATCAGGACGTTCTTGCCTTCGATCGGTTCGTCCAGGTCCTTGATCAGCTTGACCGCGCCCGAGGAGCGCTGCCCCTTTCCGTAGCTCGACACGGCCACGAAGTCGAACGTCGTGTCCACCTGGACCGACCGTGCCAGGTCGGAGAGAAAGATCGCGGCGCCCTTCAGCACGCCCACCATCACCAGCTTTTCGCCGTTCAGGTCGCGCGTAATTGTGGCGCCCATTTCCGCCACTCGCTCGGCTATTTGCTGGCGGGTATATAGAACCTCAATTCCCTGGTAAGTGATAGTGGCCATGGGGACAGTATCGCCTGACGGCCCGGCGCCGGGGCAAGCCCCTTTTGTGTAAAATCGTACTCCGGGGCCGGCACCCTGCGGAAACGCCATTGACCTACGACCCGTCTATACTTATGGAGAGATGTATCCCTTTATTCACATTGGTTCCTTAAGTATTCCCGACCTTCGGGTTGATGCTGTGGCTGGCCGCGGTGACGGCGGGTTTCATCATGGATCGCAATTTCCGCCGCGCGAAGATTACCGCCGACGCGGTGGGCATGGTTGCCATCACAGTCGTGGCCGGCATTGTGGGAGCCAAAGTGTGGCACGTGCTCGACACGCCCTCGGAGTTCCATGAGCAGGGTTGGCGCGTGCTGTGGGATACCGCCGGGTTTGCCTGGTTCGGCGGACTGGTATTTGGCATCAGCGCCCTGATTCTGCAGGGCTGGCGAGCCAAAATTGGCGCCCTGCGGACTCTCGACCTCGCGGCGCCCGCGGCTGCCATCGGCTACGGCATTGGCCGCATCGGCTGCTTTTTGTCTGGGGATGGCTGCTATGGCCTTCCCACAAATCTTCCCTGGGGCATGAGCTTTCCCCGGGGCATCGAGCCGACCTTTGTGCGCGTCCATCCCACCCCCCTCTATGAACTGGGAGCCGGGCTCCTGATCGGCGCCTGGCTGTGGATACGTGGCAACAAGCCTCGACCCACCGGTTGGATCCTCGGCGAGTACCTGATTTTGAGCGGAACAGCTCGCTTTCTGGTTGAATTTATCCGGCGCAACCCCAAGGTGTTATGGGGTTTGTCCAATGCCCAACTGGCCAGCGCTGGGTCCATTCTGGTCGGCGCCGCTATCGTCATATGGTCGGCAACTCGTCGCTCGGTTCACTCCGACGAACCCGCTCTGGCGGTCGAAAAACCCGCCTGAAGCGCCATCCTGCGCGCGGCACAATCGTTGATTCCTCAGAGCTTGGCAAACGGATTCCTCTATACCCTGCCGGAATCGCTGCCCTAGAATGATCTCCTTTTGCTGGCACACTTAGCCGCTTTGGGGGTCAAAATGTCACGTCGCCTGCCGTCTCGAATCAACGCTGTCCATCCAAAACTCAAAGCCATTCTGCTTGTGGCCGCCGCCTGGTTTCCCGTCTCGGCGTTCGCGGCTCCCAACGGCGTTACTTTCTCGACTGCGTCTCCCCAGGTCGCCCGCTACGACTTCATCGAGATCACGGCCAACGTAAACGCGCCCGACGCACGCAACCCATTCGAAGACGCAACTCTCGCCGGCACATTCGAAACCGCCGATGGCGCTCACCACTGGGCTGTCGAAGGCTTCTGCGATTCATCCGACGGCGGCACTTTCCGGATCCGCTTCATGGCGCCGATCACAGGCGACTACAAGTACTCGCTTACCTACAAGCAGGGAAGCTTTGAGAAATCTTCGAGCGGAACATTTACAGCTAGAGAAGCGCACAGCCGGGGACTGCTTCGCGTCGACCCGCAATATCCCTGGCACTTCATCTGGGAGGGCACAGGGGAGCACTTCTTCTTCAACGGCACAACTGCGTACTGGCTCGTGGGCTGGCGCGACGATCGCGTGATTCAATACACCGTCGACCGTCTTCACCGGCTCAAGGTCAACCGCATGCGCGTGACGATCGCCGGCCGCGAGGCGCTAACCATGTTCGGCGAGCCGGTCATGATCGACAAGAACTGGACCTGCCTCATCGCCGCCTGGCCATCGCCGCACCCCGAAGACCCCTGGCATCCGGACTTCGACTACACGCGATTCAATGTGTCCTATTGGCAGAAGTTCGAACGCATGCTCAGGTTTGCCCGCGAGCGCGATATGAACATTTCCCTGGTGCTCGACATGAACGACAGCAAGGTTCATCCCGGTGCGGGAAGCGACGACGAGCATCGCTTCATTCGTTATGCGGTCAACCGCTTTGGGGCCTACTCCAATATCACCTGGGACCTGGGCGACGATCTGGACAGTTATCGCGATGAAAAATGGACCCACGAGACGGGAATGCTGATTCAGCAACTCGACCCCTACAAGCATCTTGAAACCAGCCATCCGGCGGTCAGTAACGATCACCAGGACCGCACCTCCTCCTGGTTCGGGTTTACTTCCTACCAGGAATGGTCGCGCAATCAGCACACCCTGATGCTGGCATCGAGAAAGCTGCAGGAGCAGACCGGCCGCATCATTCCGCAGACCAATGAGGAGTATGGCTACGAAGATCACTACCCCCACTGGGCCGCTCCCGGTTCGGACTCGGCCGATGTTCTGCGGCGCACCGCGTGGGACATTACGATGGCGGGCGGTTATGGCACCGCCGGCGAATCGGCGAGACGGGGCACCAATATCTGGCCCGACTCCGGCGGCGGCTGGCTGAACGGGCGCGGCGACGACACCCAGACCATGTTCCTCGGCTACGGCCACATGGTCGATTTCTTCACCGGCTTCGAGTGGTGGAAAACCAGCCCGCACGATGAGCTGGTCAACAACAATAACTATTGCCTTGCTGACCCCGGCAAGACGTACGCGGTCTATCTTCCCCACGGCGGATCCGTTACCGTGAAACTCGAGCCAGGCCGCTACAAGGCGTATTGGTTCAGCGCCCTGACCGGCGAAAAAATCGACCTGCCGGATGCAGAGGGCCCAGCGTGGACCTCACCCGAGCCCCCAGACAAAAACGATTGGGCCGTGCTGCTGGAAAAGCTTTAGCCAAAGTCCGTTTTGCCTTCAACAATGCGGGCGCCGGCTGCAATTCCGGCGCCGCAGCACTCCGCCTGCGGGTCGCCTCTGCCCGCGATGCGTTTGTATACTTGCGGCCTGAGACAGAAATAGATTGAAACCCTCGGCAGAGTTTCTAACCCATGCGCGTCCCCGGCGCCGCCGGCTCATCGGAGCGATGCTCTCTGTCACATTCGCGGCCCTGGCTGCAATGGCTCAGGAAGGTCCGACGGGCGATCAGGCTCCTGCGCAGCGTCAGGCCAATTATCAGAACATGACCCCCGAGCAGCGCGCCGCCGCCACCCGCGCATTTCTGGGTCTCGGCGCGGAACCCGACAAAACAGCCGCCGCCCTCGGAGCACCCGTGTTCCAGCGCAACTGCGCATTCTGCCACGGACCGCAGGCTCGCGGCGCAACTGGGCCCAACCTGATCACATCGGACCAGGTCCTGGGCGACGACCACGGAGAGAAATTGGTTCCGTACATCCGCAAGGGCGTCCCGGAAAAGGGCATGCCGGCGTTCGCCTCCATGTCCGAAGACAAGCTGAAGGACATTGCCGAATTCCTTCATCTGCAGGTCGAGCAGGTCGCCAATCGCGGCGCCTATCAAGTGCTCAACATCGTCGTCGGGAACCCCGCAAAGGGCCAGGCCTATGTCGCGGCCCATTGCAATTCGTGCCACGCACAGGAGACCTTCGCCCACATCGGCAGTAAGTTCCGTTCCCCTGAGCAACTGCAGCGCGGCTGGATCTGGCCCCTGCATCCGGGCGATAACTCACGGGTTCCAACCGCCACGGTAAAGATGCCCGATGGCGAGACCATCGCCGGCCGCGTCACGCAGGTAAGCGATTTTCGTATCACGCTCGTCGACAATTCCGGCCAGCCGCGCACGATCGACCGCGTTCCGGGCGTAGAGGTCGTGATCAAGGATCCGCTTGCGGCCCACCAGGAAATCATCCAGTCGCTCACCAACGACGACATGCACAACGTGACCGCGTACCTCGAGACGCTCAAATGAAATTCGTCTCCACCCTATGCGCGGCGACTGTTGCTGCAGGCCTGTTAGCTGCGAGCTCCGACGGTCCGCATGTCTCGCTCGATCCCCGTGCCATCGGTGACGCGCCAGTCGCAACATGGCCCACCTTCAATGGAGACTACAGCGGTCAGCGCTACAGCACGCTCACCCAGATCGAACCTGCCAATGTGAACCAGCTCGTCCGGCAGTGGGTCTTCAGGATCACGGACGTTGGCGCGCAGCGAGGCGCTCCGGTTCCGGTCATCAAGTGCACGCCGCTGCTGGTCGGCGGGGTCCTCTACATCACCATTCCCGATCACGTGTGGGCGCTCGATGCGCGCACCGGGAAGGAGATCTGGCACTACGACTGGGTCGATCATGGCGGCCATCTCGTCGGCCAGCGCGGCGTCGGTATCTGGAAGTCGAACGTCTATTTCCTCACCCCAGACAACTGGCTCATCGCGCTCAATGCGAATACCGGCCGGGAACTGTGGAGAAAGAATTATGCCGACGCGCGCAAACAGTACTTCTCCACCTCCGCGCCCCTGGTGGTGAAGAACCACGTCATTGTCGGCGTCGGTGGCGATGCGATGGACATGCCCGGCTTCCTTGATTCCTTCGATCCCGCCACCGGCGACCTGCAATGGACCTGGTGGTCGACGCCGCGCAAGGGCGATCCGGCGCTGAAAACCTGGCCCAACGAAAACGCATCCGGCCACGGCGGCGGCATGACCTGGATGCCGGGCACCTACGATCCTGAACTCAACCTGCTCTATTGGCCCACCGGCAATACCAACCCCGTGTTCGCCGGACAGGGACGCCCCGGCGCAAACCTCTGGACCGAAGCGATCGTCGCTCTCAACGCCGATACGGGAAAACTGCAATGGTACTTCCAGGTCTCCCCGCACGACACGCACGATTTCGACAACACCACCGCTCCCATCCTGTTCGATCGCATGGTAGACGGCAAGCCGCGAAAGCTGTCTGGCGCAGGCCGCCCGCAATGGCTTCTTCGTGACCCTCGACCGGGTCGACCGGCAAACATCTGCTCGTGAAACCATATGTGCCCCTGGATTATTCATCGGGCCTCTCGCCGCAGGGCGAGCCGATTCCGATCCCCGACAAAGACCCTTCAGTCGGCGGCTCTATCAACATCGTGAACGCGACCAACTGGCAGGCTCCCGCGTACAGTCCCAAAACTGGCCTGGTCTACGTCAACTCGGTGGAAGGCAAGGCCATCTATTATCTGACCGACGACAGTGAGCGGCCGTCCGGCTACGGAGGCACGGGCGTTGGAATCGGCCGCGCGCAACGGGTGCTGCAGGCCATCGATCCGCTCACCGGCGTTGCCGCCTGGAAGCACGTTTATCCCAATCTGAACGATGCACCCACAACGCTCGGACCAAGCATCCTCACCACCGCAGGCAATCTCGTCATCAGCGGCGACGATCAGAAGAATCTGATCGTCTATAGCGCCGACCGCGGCGACGTGCTGTGGCACCATGAACTGGGCGCCAACGAATCCGGCGGCATCATCACGTACATGCTCGATGACAAGCAATACATCGTCTTTGGAGCCGGAGACAGCCTCTATGCCTTGAGCCTGCCCTGATCCTCGTATCGCCGCTCTCAAAATGCGCCGCTCCCGTACGATGCGGTACAGTCTCATCTATGCGGCACGCGCCGGTAACCCCATGCCGAGAGGTCAGCCGATGAAGGCCAGCCGCATCCGTTACACCGTTGTCCTCCTCGCGATCAGTCTTGCGGTCCTTTCCTACGTGCAACGGGTCGCGATCTCGGTGGCTGCCGGGCCCATCTCACACGATCTTCGCCTTCCGAAAGAACAGATGGGCTTCATCTTCGGAGCCTTCGGATTGGCCTACGCGCTTTTCGAAATTCCCATGGGGTTGCTGGGCGACCGGCTCGGCGTAAGGCGCGTGCTCGCGCAAATCGTTCTCGCCTGGTCGATCTGCACCGCGCTTACCGGGGCAGCCTGGAATGTCGCCTCGATGTGCGTGGTCCGCTTCCTGTTCGGGGCCGGCGAAGCGGGGTGCTTTCCCAACCTCACGCGCATGCTCAGCGCATGGCTCCCCGCGCGCGAACGTGTGAGGGCACAGGCCGCGATGTGGGCTTCCGCGCGCTGGGGCGGAGCCATCACGCCGCCGCTAGCCCTGCTTTGCATCAACTTGTTCGGCTGGCGATGGGCCTTCGTGCAGTTTGCCGCGCTCGGCATCGTGTGGTGTACGGTATTCCTCCTCTGGTTCCGGGACGACCCGGCCCAGCACCGTTCCGTGAATTCGCTGGAAAGGGAATTGCTCGAGGGCGCGCGTGTTCTCACCACCCACCACGTAGGCGAAAGCCACTGGACCTCCGTGCTTCTCACTCGGCAGGTATTGGTCCTGGGCCTGCAGTACTTTTGCTTCTCCTACGTCTGGTATTTCTACATCACCTGGCTCCCAACCTATTTGCGGGAGGGGCGGGGCCAGACGCCCGTCCGCGCCGTCACTCTATCGGTGCTGCCGCTTTTATTTGGCGGCTTCGGTTGTTTGGCCGCGGGGCTAGCGGCAAAGCGCCTGCCCCGGCGCACCATTGCTTTTTGCGGTTTCTTCTCGGCTGCCATTCTGCTGCTGGCCGTGACTCACATCTCATCCGTCATCCCGGCCATGCTGGCCATGGGACTGGCCAGCTTTGCCGCCGATCTCACCATGCCGATCTCGTGGGACGCCTGCGTGGAAATTGGCGGCCCCTACACCGCAACCGTAGCCGCGGCGATGAACATGATGGGAAACCTTGCCGGTTTTGTCGCCCCGGTCACGGGCGGTATGATCCTGCAGCGCGCCGGCGGCAACTGGAACATTCTCATCGACACCATGGCGGTTGCGGCAGTGGTGGCAGCCGCCTGCTGGCTCTATCTCGATCCGGACGCAGCGCGACGCCAACGCGAATTGATCATGTCCGCCACCGCGGCCCCCCTGAACACCGCCGGCCTCATTCCCTGAGCCCGCCACTCAACCATCGCCAACCCCAGGCAGGAGGTTCACTTGAACATCGATCTGACCGGCAGGACCGCCGTGATCACGGGAGGAAGCCGCGGGCTCGGCGAGGCCATGGCCAAGTCCCTCTGCGAATCCGGAGCCGCTCTTGCGCTCGTGGCCCGCGACACGAAGCGCATGGAACAGGTGCGCGATGCCATCACCAGCCAGGGTGGAACCGCCGTCATATTCACCGCCGACGTGACAGATGAGAAGCAAGTCGCCGCATTGGCCGAATCAGTGAACCAGCGCTTCGGCGCTCCCCAGATCCTCATCAATAACGCGGGAATCAACATCCGCAAGAACCTCGTCGACTTCTCCCTCGAGGAGTTTCGCAGTGTTCTGGACGCGAGCCTCATCTCCACGTTCCTGATGTGCCGCGCGTTCGTTCCCGGGATGAAGGGCTCCGGCTACGGACGCATTCTGAATATGACGTCGATCATGAGCCATGTATCGCTCCCCGGGCGCACCGCCTACTCCTCGGCCAAAGCCGCGTTGCTCGGCCTTACGCGGGCTTTGGCCCTGGAACTCGCGGGTGAGGGAATCACCGTCAATGGCATCAGCCCGGGGCCCATCGCAACCGATATGAATGCGGCGCTGATCAACAATCCGGAGGCCAATGCGCAGTTCCTTGCCGGTCTTCCCGTCGGTCGCTGGGGCACGGCCGACGAGATCGGCGCCCTTTCCTGCTATCTGTGCTCCGAAGCGGCGAGCTTCATTACGGGAACCGACATTCTCATCGACGGCGGCTGGACCGCCAAATGACGACGACAGTTTGGCTTTGCTCCATGTTGCGCGGGGTTCTCACGCTCACTTGCGGCCAAGCGACGCAGGACGCGGTATTTCAATTGCGATTACATGCCGTGCAAGTTCCGAGATAAGATCCATCATCCGGCATTGAAGCGCGATGATCCTGGGGTCTAACTCGGGTCGGTATTCCGGGTTTCCTGAACTTCGATCATGTGAATCCGCGGAAATAAAGCCAAGCAACTCGGGGTCTTCTCCCCCTTTCGATGGTCGCACGATCGGCGCTACGATCCATGGACCGTCAGGGTGTTTGTCAGTGTTTTTGGCATTTTGGTCAGGCTGTCCAAACATTTTTGGGTGTTGCCATCTCGCGAAAGGATCCCGGTGATAACGCGCAATGGTGTAACGGCAGTACGGATCATCTTCTTTGGTAAAGAGGCCCTGATACGCCTTCCGGGGCTTTTTTCCCGGCGCCATTGAATCCTGTCTGGTTAAGGAGTCGACACACGTGAACCCCTCGATTGCCGAAATTGTGTTGCCCGCCGCGTGCCCTAAATCGGATTTCCGGGATGTCTGCCAAACCCTCACGCACCGAAAACCGCAGGCCTCACCGAGAAGCGATTCCATAAGTGCGTACATAAGGCGATCGCGGAACGAGGCGTCGGAGAGCTTCGCGTGAGTCCAGATCTCCCCGTGATCGATGTCTTCGAGCGAAGAATAGAACGCGTCCAGAAAGTCAATAGCGCGCTCCGGCGGCGATCCGTAGATGTCGTTTGCCAGAAGACTGGCGAGACGAAAGATCTGCCCGGACGACGATTGAAACCACTGTTCAACTCGCTCTGTTGGTCTGTGTTTAGAATCCGGATCCGACCCGGGAATCAGCCAGGTAACTAAAACCGCCTCTGTTTGCCCACCGGCACGAATTGGAAATGCAAACAATGGACCCGAGATTTGGAATCGCTCGACTCCCAAAGGATTAAGCTGGGTCTTTCGCTGAGCAGGAACCCTTCTCAACTCTGCTGCCGCGTCGGGTACATAAATGGTACTGCGCTCTTCAAACACCTGATTGGCGAGGCTGGGTTGATGGAATTTCCATTCGAAAGGTTCATCATCGCCCGCGTGATGCCCGCAGAATCGCTTCTTCTCGTAATCAATCTCATACAAAAGGAAATCGTGGTTCATCGTTCGAATCAGTCGGGAATTCCAAAGCAATGCCTTAAACTTATCGGGATGTTGATAGTAGTAGCCTAAAGGTGCCGACGCCCGCCTTCGCCACTCCGACCGGAGATAGATCTGGCCCAGCTGTTTGGCAATTTCGTCTGTAACTTCAATGTGATCCTCAGTAAATGCGCCTTCAAGGTCAGACTCCAGATTCAATACACCCACGCGGCGGCCGTCGGCCACGATTGGGTATGCGAGTTCAGACCTGACCGAAGAATCGCATACCCGATAACGGGCATTCGGGTATCCCGCGGCCCGGAGTTCCTTCTCCGCGGTCAACCTGTTTCGGATGTAGATATAGTCTTTCTTGTCGAGGGTGTTTCTCTGCAGGAAAGCAGTGTGGATGACGGAATCCAGATCGAGCGGGGGCAGTTCGTCGTTCGGCATACCCTTTACCGAAAACACGGCTTCTCTGACAAGCCCCGGATTGACATCGCTTTCAATCATGCAGGCTTCGCCGCGGATCGAGCCAGTGAGTCGAACGCTGTCTTTCAATACGAGTTGCGCGGCTTGCGCGCGAGGAACCGAGAAATCGTCCATCCCCGTTCCATTCATCTGATGCTCCATCTTGGCGACTTTTCCCGCAAGGCTTCTCAGGATGTCCACCACCTTGCGCTCATGACTGTCGTTGACCGGATCGTATGTAATGCACTCGATTGATAAAGCTTCCCTGAGATAGTCCCTGAATGTTCCTTCAACCTCGGAGCCAGGCAAAATCGCATAGTGGGGGCCGAATTTCTTCCCGTACCGGATTCTGGCTTCATCCATTAGACGTATAAGGTCGCTGTCTCTCAGGCTATGCCCGACGAACAGAAATGTCTTCCACGTCAACAAGGCCTTGAGGCACTCGTTGAGCTCGGAATTGGCCGCGGAAGTTGCGTCGCGATAATCAGTACGGGTGAGGCGGAGCCCTCCGTGGTTTATACAGCCGTGAAGCTTAACGACGGCGAAGTTCTTCAAGCGGATCGCTTCGAAAACTCGGTCAGTCTCTTTCCATATGTAGGGAGGCTTTTTGTGATACACACCTTCCAGGAGGGTGTCGAAGTTAGTGGTAATGGCAAGGCAGAAAGGTAGGCGGGCAATCGACCTGTGGATGTCGTTGGGTTGGAGGTGTGGAGCATCGAAAATCCGCTGCATGTAGGCGTCGAAAGTGCCTTGTGGCAAACCTCGCTGCAGGATCTCGGCCGCCAGGAGGAAGTCGCCGTCTTCCAGAAATCTATTCGCGCGAGCCCAATCCTGAGGGGACATTCGCTTTTCCGCGTACTTCAGAAACTTGCTCAGGAAGTCGCGCCAAAGGGGCAGGCCCGAGGGTGCCGACGCGCCAGCCCCCACATATACAACTGCCTCTCCCTTGGCCAGCGCATCAACCAGCGGTTCGTCGTTCATGTGATTCCTTCGAGTTACTGCAGACGATTCACGACACTCTATCTCACGCCAGTTCTTTTTGCCAACCGAAAGTAACGGGTGACGTTTTCCTACCTGTAGATAACTCGTCGAGAATGCTGACTGGAACTAAAAAGATATGGCTGTGAAGTTTGCTTACGAAACTAGCGAACCTGTTTCCAAGATCGGACACGGCGGGGAGGGTTGGCGCCTCAAGCGCATGCAGCTACTTGTTCGTTCCCGGCGCAGGCACATGTTCCGGATGTGGCGGCGCCACATAGTCGACCAGCGAGTCGATGGGCTTCTTCCCAGCCCACGCGATACCCCGCAGCAGCATTTCCTGAATCTGGTAATTGGCGAAATTCGCATACTCATGCCCTTGCATCCAGACAAACGCCCGCGCCGCTTCGCCGCCCGCCATCGTGTGTTCGTACGTCCAGATCTGCGGCACCACTTCTCCCTTGTGCGTGCCCGCGCTCGGCGTTCCGGGAATGACCGCGGTGGCCAGCACATGGACCGGTGAATCCTGCGCCCAGGTCAGGTTGTAGAAGGCTTCGTCAAATATTGTGAAATTCGTCATGCCTTTCATAATCGGGCTGCCGCTGTCAGCGACCGTATAAGGGATGGGCGCTCCCAACGTGTAATTCACCTCCCCGTGTTTTTTGGCCCCGCCCACCAGCGTGGCAAAATACGCCGGATCCGGTCCGCACAATGAATCATGCAGGCTGACCAATCCGCCGCCGCGCTTGACGTACGCTTCGAGATCCGCTTTCTCTTCATCGCTCAAATAGCCCGCGTCGCCCTTGTAGATAATCACGACGTCTGTTTTCGCCAGGTCGGCGGCCCGCGGCGCGTGCAGCGCGCCATCCACGATGGCGCCATGCTCGGTCAATAATTTGCTCCAGTCCGCAAGGAACTGCGGGTAGTCGTGCTGCCCGGCGTAGTGCGATTTCAGTCCCGCCCAGATGTAAATGCGCATTCCGTCGGGATTCTGATCCCAGGGCCGCGGCGCCTGCGCACTGGCTGTGCGGGTGGCCATGTCAGCGGCTTGTTGTGCGTGAAGGGAAGTGATCCCCATCAGAACCGCCACCGCCGGAACCCCGCAATTGAGTAGGGTCGCTCCCCAAATACCCTTCGCGCGGCCACCCCTTGCCTCCGTTGCGCCCGCAGTCTGTTTCAGAGCGGTTCGACGTAGTCCGGCATTTGTTCGCACGCTCACAGTCAAGCACTCCTCGGAGTCGGCGTGGATAACTTACTCCGACGCACCATGGATACTACAGCATCTCCGCTTCTGTTCCGAAGAGCCGCCGGCTAGCTCACAAAAATCTCCGTGCCCCACCCTTGCGCTTTTGTCCTGGCGTAAGGGAGGGAAACCACTGAACTCAACCAGATCTATTGATCGCGCCCGGTGAAATGCCACAAGAATGGCGCCTGGTATGCCTTCCGGAATCACCAGGTCCAGCCATTCGGGGTTTCCCGGTGCCGCCGACGGTGTCGCATCGTCCTCACATTTTTGGCAGTTGAATCAAGCGCAGAACCGTGATTGAATGCCGCGACAACTCATCGTTCATTGGAACCCCTCCGCGAGCGGGACAGGGAGAAGGGCGGTGACTGCATGAGCATTGCGCCAGGCAGGAGGCTTATTCATGAGCTTCACTTTGGGCAGCATCGGATTCGCTCTCTTAATCGCGTTGAAAAGTCTCGTTGCGCTGGGGCAGACGCCGCCAACTAACGAATTGAGAGAAACTCGGCAGGAAATGGAGCAGCTGAAGCAGGAATACGACCAGATGAAGCAGGCGTACGAGGAGCGCTTCAAAAAGCTCGACGAACGATTGACGCAACTGGAAACCGCGAATTCCGGGCCGACAGGGGCTTCCTCTGCCGCCGTCGCCGCGCCCAAGCCGGCCACGACAGTCACTGCGGTCGCCACTACTCCGGCTGCCGCTGGTCACGAAGCGTCGGGCGCGGAAGCGCAAGCCGGCGAGGTCCCGGTGCAATTCCAGGAGCCCACCGATTCAATGCAATTGGCTCTTGCCGAACAGGAGAACAAACCGGTCCGGGAACGAATGGAACGGGTTCTGCGCGAATACGTGGACATCACCGGGTACTTCAGGGCCGGCTACGGACGCGATGATGATGGCGGACCACAGGTGGCTTTCCAGGCGCCGGGAGCCCTGGCGAAGGGACGTCTCGGCAACGAGGCTGAGAATTACGGAGAAATCGCGATCGGAAAGAACTTCTACCTCCCCGGAGCTTTTTCGCTCAACCGAAACCCTCGTCCCGACGGCACATCTTCGCAGCCCGTCGCCCGCGTCCTGGTGCGGATTTCAATGTTCAACCCTTACCAGAACTATGGTGTCTCGAGCGGCACCAGCTTCGGTATTGCGGAAGCCTGGGCCGCGCTCGGGAACCTCAGCAGCAGCCAGCCCTCCATGAACGTCTGGGCTGGAAACCGCTACTACCGGCGCCACGACATCTACATCGACGATTTCATGATGTACAACATGAGCGGCGGTGGCGGCGGCGTTGAAGATATCAAGCTTCCCGTCGGCAAAATCGCCTTCACCTGGATTGGCCAGGGCTCCCAAAGCGGATTCAGCGATCTTCCTCAGCCTGATCCTGCCAACAAGGCCGGGTTCAACAAGGCGAACTACGATTTCCGCTGGTACGACGTGAAGTTTCTTGGCGGTGCTGGAGAGTTCGGCTTCGATGTATCGCACGCCACCTCGGGCCACGATCAGTCAGGCGCGTCGGCTCCCAATGCCACGGGTGCGTCGTTTACGTTTATCCACACGAGCGAGAAGTGGGGGGGGAACGAAAACAACCTGAACAAGTTTTACATTCAATATGGCCACGGGCCCGCCAAAACATTCACATCCGGATTCGAGACCTACAACACGGTTGCCGGCACTTTCATCCGGCCGGACGCTCCGGGTTCGTATCGCTTCCGCGTGGCTGACAACGTGATCTTTGAAACCGGGAAGCATTTCACCGTCAGCCCGGTGCTGCTTTACCAGCTTACGGAGTACAAGCAATATGGAGGCCGGCAACACTGGTTCTCCGCAGGCGCCCGGCCGCAGGCTCAGTTCAACGACTATCTGAGCCTGGCGTTTGAACCGTTTGTGGATTGGGTCGACGACAACAGCACCAACGTCAGCGACTACCTGTTCAAGATGACATTCGCTCCGCAGGTATCGCTGGGCAACCACTTCATGAGCCGCCCGGCCATTCGCGCTTTCGTGACCTATGCGCAGTGGGGGAACGGTTTCAAAGGACAAGTCGGAGGCCCCGACTATGCAAACAGTACCCAGGGATGGACCTGGGGCGTGCAGATGGAAAGCTGGTGGTAGAGAGCTTCAGGTGACGTCTTCCGGCCACGGGATGAGAAGATGCGGAGATCGGAGTGCCAGCTTCATTGCATGGTGTGGCCGCTTCTCAACCAGCCGGCTCCAGGTGTGCCGTGAAATGCCGCAAGAATGGCGCCTGGTATGTCAGGCGCATCCCGCGAATCTTTTCCCGATTCGCCCAGACTTCAAGAATCACTTCAACAACGTAGTCGATATGACTTTGCGTATACACCCTGCGCGGAATCGCCAGGCGCACAAGGTCCATCTGTGCCGCCGCTCCGAACATCAGAGTCCCGATTTCAACCGACCGCACGCCGCCTTCCAGGTACAGCTCGGCCGCGAGAGCCATCCCGGGAAACTGGTCCGCGGGAATATGGGGAAGAAATGACCGAGCGTCCAGATAGATGGCGTGTCCGCCCGGCGGCTGCACAATCGGCACTCCCTCCGCAGCAATGTGCTCGCCCAGGTACGCGGTCGATGCGATTCGATAGCGCAGGTAGTCTTCCTCGAGCGCTTCCTGGATTCCCACGGCGATCGCTTCCAAATCGCGCCCGGCCAGCCCGCCGTAGGTCGGATATCCCTCCGTAAGAATCAGCAGATCTTTCTCCTGCTGCGCAAGCAGGTCATCGTTCGTACACAGAAAGCCTCCAATATTGGCCATGCCGTCTTTCTTGGCCGACATCGTGCAGCCATCGCCCAGCCGAAACATCTCCTGCGCAATCTCCTTGGGCGTCTTGTTCTCGTATCTTTTTTCACGCAACTTGATGAACCACGCATTCTCTGCAAAGCGGCAAGCGTCAAAATAAAGCGGAATTCCATGCTGCCGGCAGACCGCGCTGACCTCGCGCACGTTCGCCATCGACACTGGCTGGCCTCCGCCCGAATTGTTCGTCACCGTCAGCATTACCAGCGGGATCCGCTCCCGCCCAACCCGCTCGATCAGACTCGTGAGAGCCCCGACGTCCATATTGCCTTTGAACGGGTGTGTCGAAGCAGGCTGGCGGCCTTCTGGAATCACCAGATCCACCGCCTCGGCGCCCACGAACTCAACATTGGCGCGCGTGGTGTCGAAGTGGGTGTTGTTCGGGACGACGTCGCCTTTCTTGCAAGTGATCCCGAAAAGGATCCGCTCCGCCGCCCGCCCCTGGTGGGTTGGAATCACGTGCTTGTATCCGCAGATATCCTGGATCGACTTGCGAAACCGTTCGAAGCTTCGGCTGCCGGCATAGCTCTCGTCGCCCTCCATCACCGCGGCCCATTGATGCGTCGACATAGCGCCGGTACCCGAATCGGTTAGCAGGTCGATCAATACATCATCGGCAGGCAACAGGAAGAGGTTGTAGTGCGCCGCCTGAACCAGCGTCGAACGCTGCTCCCGCGTCGTCCACCGTATCGGCTCAACGCTCTTGATTCGAAACGGTTCAATTATCGTTTTCACCGGCATCAAGCGACTCCAAGCGGACACACAAAACGCTCACTGTTTTCATGCCTAACAACAAAAGGCCCCGCTTTCGGCAGGGCCTTGTCGAAACCAGAAGTGAATGCGACCTCCCAATGGGTTTGCCATGGCCGACCGGAAGATCAGAGCTGACGGATTCCGCTCAGCGCGTGGCCTGAGGCGCCGCCGCCGGATAAGCAGCAGTGGATTCAGCTTCCTTGTAAAGCGCGGCCCCGACGATGGCGCCTGCCACAAGTTCGACCATCCCGGCGAGGGTGGTGAAGAACGTCAGACGCGGCGTATAAATGCCCTGTACCGCGCTCATGATGTTCGGCAGCAGGCCCCCAAGTGCCCATATCACCAGGCCGGTATAGACTGCAGTCCTCACACCGGCGCCAAAACGCGGTCGCATGGCGGCGTAAACCCAGACGAGCAGGATCCCGCCGATGCAGTAGAGCACGAACAAAAGGGGTAGGAACGCTCCGGAGAAGGCCTGCGGCCGGTTGAGCGACTTCATGGCGTCGTCCCACTGCTGACCCATCAAGAACACCGTTCAGAAACCAGTCGAGAAAACCCGCGACGATCCCCCCAACAATACCGCCAAGGACCACGCGTCTGTAATTGATCTTGCCCATTACAACTCCTCCTTGGGGAATTGAGATGGGCGCGAGTATCGCATACCACAGAGTGAGACGCAACACATTTAATCTCACCCTCTCAATCCTGATCCCATTCGCGATCGGTTGCGTCGAATCGCAAAGACTTTAAGGTCCTACAGCATGGGGAATGAGGAGTTAGTTTGCCCTAATATCATGTCTGATAACAGATATTCTGTATAGTTAATCTATGCATTGAGCGTCTCGGGGGCCAACTCTCTCCAGCTCAACAAGCGCATAGATTTTTCCATCGTAAATTATTCAATTCCCTGGCGTTGCGTGGATCGTCGGTTAAGCGGGTCGGAACCTTATTTGTCACTACTGGCGAATTCCTCCGCCTCCCGATTCAGATCCGCCGCACTTGCGGCACCCGACAGCAGCAGGATCCGGTAACGAAACGTCGCGGCCTGGTCTTTCTCGAGCGTAAAGTTGAACGCCGGCTGCTTGGGATCGAAAATGTTCCGGCCCAGCGGATTCGCGGCAAATAACCCATAACCCCGCGCATGCCAGTAGGTCGGATAACCGGGATTGCCGGGGTGGTCGAGAATGGCGATCGTCACCGTGTGATCGCCGGTGTGCCCGGTCAGCGAGCACCACCGTCCGCGCGTTCCCCAGGCCGCGCCGCCTTTCACTCCCTCGCTGGTGAGATAAACCCCGCTGGCGCCTGTGGTACTTCCGGCCTGCACCTGCGTCGGCTTCCCGCTAGCATCGAGGTAGGTCCCGCCCTTTTCGTCAGGCGATTCAAGCCAGCTCGCCACCCTCAGGCCGAGAACGCCTTCTTTATCGTCGTGAAACACGGCCCGATCCAGCGCTTTCAGCGTAACCATTTCATCGATCGTGCGGCCATGCGGCTGCCGCGCGAAGATGTACCGGGTCGTCTGGTCGAGAATTTGCTTGCCCGTACCAGTCACCCAGACCGACTCGACCACCAGTTCACCACGATCGCTGCCGCTCTTTGTGGAGACGATCTTCGTCTGAAGGATCGAACCCATCTTGGCCCGGTCCTCAGGCTTGATTGCGTCCGAATTGTTCCAGAAATCGAACCCGTTCACGTCTCCGTAGTTGAACCACAACCCGGCGTGGTGCGGATGGTCGACCCGTTCCCCCGGCCGCGGATCGAGCGGATAACCGCGCGTCACCGTGATTCCCTCATTGGTGACCAGCGGAAAAAGCACCGGCTTCTTGAGCGAAACGGGCCAGATGTACGACGTGAACGGCTGGCCGTCGATCGTGACATCGACGCGGCGTTGCGCTTCGTTGGCGACGACCCGCACCCCTTGCGCAAACGCGGAGGGTTGTACGAACCAAGAGGCTGCAGCGGCGTTCACGCCGATCAAGACTCCAGCGAGAGTCTGGGCCCCCTTACGCATAGGGCTTGCCCCCCACCATCACCTGCTGCGTCGCGTCGTCAAACGTAACTTTCTGGCCGGTCTGGATGGCGGCTACATTCATGCACAGCGCGATGGAATGGCTGTAGCCGGCGTCGATCGGAGCATTAGGCGTCTTGCGCGACCGCACGCACTCCATCCAATTGCGCATGTTGGCCGACGTTTCCGGATCCGATCCTGTGTCGGCACTGGTTGAAGCCGCCTCGGCATGTTCCACCAGGGAGAAGCTCGGCAGCTGGTTCGGCTTCATATTCATCTCCGCGGCAGATTTGGCGGTCAGCCCGCCCTCCGGACTCACGCACTGCTTGTCCATATCGATCATGCCGCCATTCGAGTAATACAGCTCCTTCACTCCCCCGGCTGAATTCGTGAATCGCGACGTGTACTGCACCTGGAATCCCTTGCTCGGATCATCGAGCGGCCCGTAATCGAACACCGCCGTCATCGTATCCCAGTTCTGCCGCCCGTCCTTCCACAGATAGATTCCGCCGTTGGCCACCACGCTGCGCGGATGCGGCAGTCCCGTAAACCAGTGCACGGTGTCGATCTGATGCACCAGCCACTGGTCTGGAATCCCCGAAGAGTACGGCCAGAACAGGCGGAACTCGAGATACTTCCGCGCGTCGAATGGCTCATGCGGCCGATTGAGAAGATAGCGCTTCCAGTCGGTGTCCTCTTCTTTGAGAAGAGGCACGACGCTCGGCCGCCGCCAGCGCCCAGGCTGGTTGACGTTCCACGTCATCTCCACCATCACGATGTCCCCGAATTGACCGGACTTGATGTATTCGGCAGCCTTCTGATAGCTCGGCGTGCTGCGCCGCTGCGTTCCCACCTGGACAATCTTGCCCGTCTTCTTCACCGCGGCCAGAAACGTGCGCGCATCCTCCATGGTGTGCGCCGTTGGTTTCTCGACATAGGCATCGCGCCCCGCTTCAACCGCTTCCACTCCATGCAGGGCGTGCTGGAAGTCCGCGGTCGCAATGATGACCGCATCAACATCTTTGCGCGCATAGAGTTCGTCGTTGTTGCGGACTGGCTCGATCTTGCCTCCGCCGAGTTTCTCAATGTAAGCGGCGCCTTCCTCGCGCCGCCGGTTCCAGATATCCGACACCGCGACGAATTCGAAGTTGCACTCCTTCGCATGCTCCAGGAACGATGGGATCAGCGAGCTCTTCATGCGATCACCGCAGCCCACCACTCCCACGCGGACACGATCATTGGCTCCCGCGATGGCTGCGTAGCTTGAGGCGTTCCACGACACCGTCGTGGCCGCCAGCGCGGCGCCGCCCGCCTTCAAAAAGTCTCTGCGATTGCTATCGGTCATTGCCTTGGTACTCCTCTGGGGATTGTCGTGTGATTTTGGAGGAAGCTCTAAGTGGTCAGACCACTCGCGGTGCGTGAAAATGTTTGCAGACCGTCTCGATCATTGTCAAAGCCAAGCCTTCCCTTACCAGCCATTCGCAAGCGCCCTCGCCGTGGGCAAACCGCCGGCCCGCAAAATCCCCGCAACATTGAAATGCCGCACGTAATCGGCATTGGACGCCAGGGCGGGAACTATCTCCATGTGGAGCGACATCGGAATATTGCTGACGGCCGCGGCGAATGTAGCCCACACAGCCGCGTCGCCGCTCGCGAATACATCAACGTTCTCACCCCCGCGGCTCGCGTATGCCACCGCCGTCAGAATGTCCTGCACCCGCGCGGCATCGACGCTCGTGTTGAACGTCAGGAATTTTCCATACCCCGCCGCGGCATCGGCGCTCTCTTCCTCATCGGCATTGTCGCCAATTTTCGGGAGGGGCGCCACGGCCACATCGCCGGCACGCGGTGCCTTTGCTGCTCCAGTCTGGAATGCGTCGATCAGCAGTATGGGCCTGCCCGTGCGATTCAGCCGCTTGAAGACGTCTGACGCAAGTGCTAAATCCGAACCGCCCGAGTCGATCACAATCGCCGTCTCCCCTTTTCCATCGATCCAGATTCCAGCCACCCGGTCGAGCTTCGACGTGCGGCTGAGAATGATCGATCGGCCCTTGATCTCCGAGACCACATCTTGCGGCGTCTCCACAGCCAGCGTCTGCCTTAGCCGCTCGCGCAAAAACGCCCGGTCCTCGATCTGATCATTCTGAGCCTGAGCCCGCTCCTGCCAGATGCGGAAGACTCCGTTCAGATCGAGTGCCCCAGCCGGCAGCGTACGGTTCGAAAGCACCTCCATCTCCTGAACCATGGGTATCGATATATCGTGTTCGCTCAGCTCCCTGCTGTCACTCAGGCCCGGGTTATGCTTGGCAAAAAATCGATACACAGCCTCCCGGCTCAGTTGGTTGAAGTTATGCTTTTCATCGATCTGCACGACTTCAACCTCGTCGCCTTTGCCATACAGATCGTAGATTCGTTTTATTGCCGGGAACTCTTCTTTCGGAACATTGTGTGTCCAGTCGCCCGTCGCGGAAACCAGCAACATCGGCTTGGGCGCGAACATGGCGGCGATCTCCACGTTGCTCGTGTTGAGCCGCAGCCCCGGCGCGTTCTCGCAAAGGTCCCCGCCCTGCATGATCGCCGACACCATGTTGACCGGCGACGCAAACTGCAGCCGGTCATCAACCGCGGTCAGCAGAAATGCCTGCGTCCCCCCGCCCGACGCCCCCGTGATCCCCAACCTGCCCGTGTCCACGTCATCCAGCGATGCCAGGAAGTCCAGGCTGCGGATCGAGTCCCAGAGCTGCAGTCCCAGCGGCCCAAACGACCATAGCCGCTGCTCGGCACTGCCAAATCGATGCGGCAGCTGGAGCGTGTCGTTATACCCCACCATGTCGTACGCAAAGACGACATATCCCTGCCGTGCGAGGCTGATTCCCAAGGAAGGGGCTGAGTAAAGCGGCTCATTCTCCAGGCGTCCATTCGGCCAATGGCCCTGCGGGTTGAGGATGCCAGGATGCTTTTCCTTCCCTTTGCGCGGACGATAAAGATTGCCCCCCAGGTAAAACCCGGGCAGCGGCTCGAGCAGAACCTTCTCGATCGTGTAGTCCTTCTCCTCGATCTTGCCGAAAATCTGCGCGTGCAGCGGCGTCTTCTCCGGCATCGGCGACAGTCCCGCCGCCACGAGGATCTGCTCGCGAAGAAACGCCTTGCGCTGCTCCCACTCCTTCAGGCTTGTGAATTGTGGTAACGGCAGATGGGTGTCAGTCGTGATGATTTCAGTGTTGCGCGCGTCCTGTGCAGGCACGTGCGGATGCGTCGGCTGAGCCATCGAAATCGTCGCGCCGGTTGCAACAACAATCGCAGATAGCAGAACTTTAAGAAATCCGCGACAGATCAATTTCGATTGAGACATGGGGATAGAAAGAACGACGCCACCAGCTTACGCCACTCGAATGGCCCGGCCCGATCCGAGCAGGAAAGCCCCGTGCCCCGTCCTGGCGATTTCTTTCCGTCGCAAGGGCGGGAAACCGCCATTGACGGCCAACGTGTTCTTTTTCAGCCAAGCTACATCTTGTAGCGGCCCAGGTCCTCGTCGTTCAAGCCTTCGAGCCAGCCGCGAAGCTGTTCGGTCGTCGGCCCATCCGGCGGCCCGGACGTATTCAGCTTGGCCGATTGCAGTACCTGTTCGGAAACAAAAATCGGGCAGTCGGAGCGTAGGGCCAGCGCAATCGCGTCCGAGGGCCGGGCGTCGATCGTCAGCTGTTCGTCGCCCTGGGTCAGCCATAGGACTGCGAAGAACGTATCGTCCTTAAGCTCATTGATAACAATGCGTTCCAGCCGAGCGTTCAGATTTTGGATGAGATTTCTGGTCAAATCGTGCGTCATAGGGCGCGGCGCCGTCATCTTCTCGATCTCGATGGCGATCGCGTTCGCTTCGAATATGCCCACCCAGATCGGCATCACGGTATCCGACGAGACGTCCTTCAAAACCACAATCGGCATGTTCGTGGCCGGGTCCATCATGAGCCCGCGAATCCGAACCTCGACGTCCATGGTTTCCCCCTTCTGCGCCCCGCCGCGGCTTCTCAACATCAGACCGCTTCCCCTACTAAACTGTTTGGATGCGTCCCGGTGATCCGAACCTGCATGTACGTTCCCGGAGCCGGCGCAATCGCCTGCGCGCAAGTAAAATTCACCGGCTTGTTCTGGCTGCTTCGGCCCGCGATCTGCCCTCTTGCCGGGTTGGTACCTTCAACCATCACTTCCATAATTTGCCCTAAATGCCTCGCGTAATTCGATCTCTGAATCTCACGCTGCCGGTCGAGCAACACCTGCAGCCGCTGCGCCTTTTCCCCCTCTGCGATCGAATCGATCATCACCAGCGCGGGGGTGTTCGGCCGCGCTGAATACTTGAAACCGAACACGCAATCGTACTGCACTTCCGCCAGAAGGTCCATCGTCGCGATGAAGTCGTCTCCGGTCTCTCCGGGGAAACCAACAATAATGTCCGTCGAAAGCGAAATCGGCCGCCGCGCCGCCTTCAGCCACGAAATCCTTTCCAGATACCAGTCCGGCGTGTACTCGCGCGCCATCGCCTTCAGAACCCGCGATGAGCCCGACTGAACCGGCAGGTGCACGTGGTCGCACAGTGTCGGGTAGGCGTCGATGGCCTCCACGATATCCCGGGTAAAGTCCCGAGGATGGCTGGTCGTAAATCTTACGCGACGGATTCCCGCTACCTGGCCCACCGCCGCCAGCAGTTCGGCAAAGCTCAACTTCCCTTCCGGGTCGCGATAGCTGTTCACGTTCTGGCCCAGCAGTTGAATTTCGGTATACCCCGCGTCCGCAATCCGCCGCGCCTCGGCAAGCACCGATGTCGAAGTGCGGCTCCGCTCCTTGCCGCGCGTATATGGCACCACGCAATAAGCGCAGAACTTGTCGCAGCCCTCGATGATCGTGATGTACCCACGATAGGGATTTTTCCGCGCTGTGAACTCGGTCTCGAACGTCTCCTCGGTCTGGCGATCGTCGAGTCCGGTGATCCGGTTCTCTCCCGCCTCAAGCCGGCTTAGCATCTCCGGCAGCTTGCGATACGAGGCCGACCCCGACACCAGCGAAACATACGGCGCCCGTTCGAAGATCTTTTCGCCTTCCTGCTGCGCGACGCACCCCAGCACGCCGAACCGCTTGCCGGCCTTGTGCAGCTTCTTGTAGTCGTTCAGGCGGTTAAAGACCTTCTGTTCCGCCTTGTCGCGGATCGAACAGGTGTTGTAGAGAATGAGCCCGGCATCTTCTTCAGACTCAACCTGGCGATAGCCCTCACGTTCGAGTGTGCCAATCACCTTTTCGGAGTCATGGGCGTTCATCTGGCACCCGAAGGTCTCTAGGTAGAAGGTTTTTTCGGGCGCCATAGCAATCCTGAGTATACCGTGAGCCTCGGTCGACTCGAAACCTCGCGGCACTCCGAACCCGCCCCACCGTTCGCTTCCGGACATACTGCCACTAAAACCGGACATTCCCGGCAACCTCCGAACGCAACCCTCTCTGTAGAATGTGCAGTTTGCGCCTTCCGCCCACTTGGCCGTTCGCGTGCACACCCCCATGCAGCAGTTTTTTGGAACGGAGCGACTTCCCGTCATGCCCCTCGAGATTCAGGGCGTTGCGCCGCTTGTACAAGTCTTCGATATGCCCAGATCGATCCGGTTCTACCGCGACATGCTCGGGTTCACCGTGACTGGCAAGTCCGACCCCATGTCGGACGATCCCGATGACGTGAACTGGGTCATGTTGCAGTTGTGCGATGCAACCGTGATGCTCAATACGGCCTACGATCCGGACGACGTTCCGGATGCGCCTGAGTCTGGGCGATGGTCCGGCCACCAGGACACCTGCCTCTATTTCGGCTGCCCGGATGTCGATGCCGCCTATCAGTATCTCGTCGCCAAAGGCCTCGATGTGAAACCGCCCAAGGTTGCCTGGTACGGCATGAAGCAGCTTTACCTCACCGATCCCGACGGCTTCGGCCTCTGTTTCCAGTGGAAAGCCTGACCAAATCGCCCCATCGAAGGAGCGTCCGATGAAAACTGTCCTCCAGGATTTGCGCTACGCGTTCAGGCAACTGATCAAGCTTCCGGGATTCACTGTCACGGCTGTCATCTCCCTTGCACTCGGCATCGGCGCCACCACGGCCGTCTTCAGCGTCGTCTACGCGATCCTCATGGACCCTTACGCTTACAACGCGCCCGATCGCATGATTCACATGCGCTTCATCGCACCCGACGGCGGCACCCGCGGCTTCGGCCTCACCGGCTCACAGTGGCAGGAGTTGCGCAAATCCCCAGTCGTTGAAGACACCTTTATGGAAGACGACTGGAACCTTACCGTCACCGGCAGCGATCTGCCTGAAGACGTGCAGGGCGTCTATCTCACCTCCAACGGCTTCAACTTCCTCGGCGTCAAGCCCACTTTAGGCCGCGGTCTTCAGCCCTCCGACGCCATTGACGGCCAGGATCCCCAGCCCGTAGTCGTCCTCGGCTACAAATTCTGGCAGCGCCACTTCAATTCCGATCCCAGCGTCCTCGGCAAAACGATCCAGCTCGTCCGCAAAAACTATACAGTCATCGGGGTCGCCGGTTCCCGCTTCACGTGGGGCGATGGCGATGTCTACCTTCCCCTCAAAGTCATCAACGACCCCGTCCGCTCCTTCTATGCCGGCATTCGCCTCAAGCCGGGCATCACTCATGCCCAGGCCGACGCCGCCCTCGCTCCGCTCATTCTCCAATTCGCCAAGGAATCCCCCAAGCACTTCCCGCAAAATCCTGAAAAGCTCA
Organism: uncultured Acidobacteriota bacterium; assembly: GCA_963798315.1. Classification (GTDB taxonomy): domain Bacteria; phylum Acidobacteriota; class Terriglobia; order Terriglobales; family Acidobacteriaceae; genus Telmatobacter. The sequence goes on from CAWCTA010000015.1 coordinate 132,938, forward strand.
AGTTCAAGGTCCGCGGCCTCAACGAAGACTTCATCGAACAACTCGGCGGAACCCTGTATCTCCTCTTCGGTGCCGTGGCCCTGCTTCTCCTCATCGGATGCGGCAACGTCTCCATCCTACTTCTCGCGCGCGCAACGGCCCGCCAGCATGAATTCGCCGTCCGCGCCGCCATCGGTGCCACCCGCACCCGTATCATCCGCCAGCTTCTAACTGAAGCCATCCTGCTCTCGCTAACCGGCGCCTGTCTCGGCCTTCTGCTCGCCTACAAAACCGTCTCCATCATCGTCGCGAATCTCCCCGAATTCTCCTTCCCCCACGAAGCCGCCATCTCCATCAACATCCCGGTCCTGATGTTCTGCATCGCCATCGCCCTGGGCACTGGAATTCTCTTCGGCCTCGCCCCCGCGTGGAACCTCTCCCGCCCTGAAGTCAACCAGGTCATGCAGTCGAACTCCCGCAAAACCACCGGCAGTGTCCGGGGGCGCAGAACCCACGGCATCCTCATCGGCGGCCAGATCGCCCTCACCCTCCTCATGCTCGCCGGAGCCGGCGCCGCCATCGAAGGCTTCCTCAAGGTCGCTCACACCAATCTCGGCTACGATCCGCACAACGTCATGTCCGTCGGCATCCCCATCCACGACGGCACTTACAAAACCTGGCCCGAGCGCGCCGCCTACTTCGAACAGCTCCACGACAAGGCCGCCCAGATTCCCGGCGTCTCCATGGCCGCCATCTCCAGCAACGCCACCCCTCCCGACAACGGCTTCAACACCAAGTTTGAAATCCTTGGCAGACCCTCCGGCCAGGACCAGTCTTTCCGCGTCAACCTGGTCAGCCGCGAATACTTCCCCATTCTCCGCGTTCCTCTCCTCGCCGGCCGCATCTGGGATCACGACGAAGAGCATCGCGGCGCCCCCGTCATCCTCGTCAATCAAACCTTCGCCAAGCGCTTCTTCCCCAATGAGAATGCCGTCGGCCATTCCCTTAAGGCGCCGGAAGTCGTGGCCCAGCCCCCATATCTCCTCACCGCCCCCGGCAGCGAAGGCTGGCTCCTCATCGTCGGTGTCATGGCGGACAAGCTCGACGACGGCCTATCCAAGCCCGTCGCTCCTGAAGCCTTCGTCCCCTACACCATGGTCCTGACCATGTACACCCAGATATTGGTCCGCTCTCCCGGATCGCCCCTCCCGCTCATCCACACCGTCCGCGCCACGGTCAACTCCATCGACCACGATCAGCAGACCAACGGCGATGTCCGCGATCTCGAGCATTGGATTACCCGCCTGCCTGAATACGCACGCGGCCAACTCGTCTCCTGGCTCTTCGGCGCTTTTGCGGCCCTCGCCCTGGCCCTCGCCGCCGTCGGCCTCTACAGCGTCGTCTCCTACACCGCAGCCCAGCGCACCAATGAATTCGGCATCCGCATCGCCCTCGGCGCCGGGCGTAATCACGTCCTCGCCATCGTCTTCCGTTCCACCGTCTTCAGCGTCGGAGGCGGAATCCTCGCCGGCCTCATCCTCACCTTCGCCCTCAACAAGGTGATGGCCACCTGGGCCACGGAAAGCTCCCGCGATCCCCTGCTCCTGTTCGCTGCCACCTGTGTCCTGTCTCTCGTAGCGACCATTGCCTGCGCCCTTCCCGCCTGGCGCGCCTCTGGTATCGACCCCATGAAGGCTATTCGCTATGAGTATAGACTCCCTGTTCAAGAAGAGCATCTTCCGCAGCGTTTCCGCGACTCACTCTCTCATGCATGGGCTTCCATGACGATGTCTGGTGGCGTCGGATCGGTGCCACAACGGCGATGTTCAGCATCGTCTATGCGATACTCTTCGATCCCTACCCGTACGCCGCGCCCGACCGGATGATCCACCTACGCCTGGTCGACAAGGATGGCCAGCCGCTGCGACTTCGGCCTCACCGCGGCCGCAATGGCAGCAGACTCCGCAAATCCCCGGTCGTCGAAAGCGCATTTCTATCCGACGACTGGAGCCTGACCGTAACCGGCAGCGACCTGCCCGAAGACGTGGAAGCGGACTACTTCACGTTCCAACGCCTTTGAGCATTCTCGGCGTTCCCGCAGCGCTTGGGCGAGGACTGCAATCGTCCGACGCCGTCGACGGCACAGGATCCTCAACCGGTCGTTGTTTTGAGTTACAAATTCTGGAAACGCCACTTCAACGCTGACCCATCGGTGGTGAGCCACACCATGCAACTGGTCCACAAGAACTACACCATCGTGGGCGTGGCGGCACCTCGTTTCACCTGGGATGACGTCGACGTGTATGTGCCCCAGAAGATCACCCAGGACCAGAAAAACACGTTTTATGTTGGCGTTCGTCTCAAGCCCGGCATCAGCCACGCCCAGGCCGACTCGGCCCTGCAACCTCTGGTCGAGCAATTTGCAAAGGAAACGCCCGCCCACTTCCCGGTCGGCCACTTCAAGATGCATGTCGAAGGCCTGAACGAGAATTACATCCGGCAACTCGGCGGAACCCTCAGCCTTCTGTTTGGCGCGGTCGCCCTGCTGCTGCTGATCGGATGCGGCAACGTGTCCATCCTTCTGCTCGCCGCGCCACCGCGCGCCAGCCTGAATCGACATCGCGCGGCCAATCGGCGCTCGACACACCCGGATCGTGGGCCAGTTCCTAACTGAATCCCTGTCTGCTTGACGACGGCGCGGCGCTTGGCGTCCTGCTCGCGTACAAGGCGCTCGACATCATCGTCCTCAATCTGCCGCCCTATTCCTTCCCACACGAAGCCGCCATCCATATCAATCTCCCCGTGCTTGCCTTCAGCGTGGCCATCGCCCTCGCTACCGGCGTACTCTTTGGATTGTGGCCCGCGATTCAACTGGCACGCACGCAGGCCGCGCAGCACTTGCAGTGGGGAAAGCGAAAGCAGTCAGTTCCAAAGGGTCTGAGGGAGAATCTCTGGTCGCTGGCAAATTGAAGGCAGTCATAAGCTGGCTCTGATCCGCAGCCGCCGGCGTAGAGTTCATCCGCTGCTCAATATCCCCCTTGGCTGCGATCGGCAGAAGATCATGGGTCGAATCCAGGTATGCGTCTTGAAACCTCTGCCGGAGGCGCTCCGTGAATTCAAGCTCTGCAACCAGTACATGGAATTCCAAAAAGCCACATCCGTCCCGCCGGCTTCTCGATGTCTAAGCTCGGGAGATCACGCCCGACAGGGAATTCCCAGTGGTCTAGTCACAAAGCATCGGTCATGCAGCGTGAGGACCTCGACGACTTCTCATCAGAGAACTTGCGCGTGGTATTTCCAACGAATCACCTGGCCATGCGACAGGGTCGCAACTCTGTCGCAACGAGCCGCCCGACGCGTTCGTGGCGCCGGCGGCGATGGTTTGCTGCTCAATGGGGGTCAGCACCGATAAGCGCAATGACGGGATCGGAAAACCAGTCGTTCCGGAAGCTTTCGTGCCGTATACGCTCGCCTTGCGCATGTGGACGCAGATCCTGGTACGCTCCGACGTCCCGCCCCTGACCCTGCTCCGCGCTATCCAGCAAAAGGTGAATTCCTTGGACCACGACCAGCAGACCAACCCACGTGAAAACTTCACCATGGATCAAGGACAGCCCGAATGGGCCCGCGGCACTTGAATTTCCTGGCTATTCGCGGCCTTTGCTGGCCTCGCCCTCGCCCTGGCGGCCTTGGGCTCATGTCGTAAGAATCCTCTCGAGGAGAACGGTCGAAGTCGAGAACGCAGCGGCTCGGGCGCAGCGAGTCATGTGCTGTCCATCGTCTCGCGATGTCCTGGGCGGTGAAGCCGCCGGCAAAGATCCTTCTCACCCTCGCCTCAGCAGGGTCATGACCCATTGGACAGCAGGCACCACAAACTCCAGTAACCCGCTCCTGCTCATCGGAGCGACCTTGGCCCTCAGCGGTGTGGCCGCCCTTGCCTGTTCCCTGCCCGCCCGCCGCGCCGCAGGGGTCGACCCCATGACCGCGATTCGCTACGAATAACTCCGCGTTCATGAGACCAATCTCCCGGCCCAGGGCGATAGCCTTCGTCGAATCCGGCAACATTTATCGCACACCAATTGGGCGGCATTGGAGGAGCGACAAGGGAGTGATTGCGACAAGCTTTGATCCCGGCGTTAGCCTCCTCGCCACCGGGGCCCTGGGTCAGACGGAGGTCAACTCCAGTTCTCGCAATCTTTCAGTACTTGGAAAATCCGAGGTCAACGCCCGAGTGTGAGCCTCGGAAAGACGCGAAGCGCCTTCAGAAAGAACTGGCAGCAGTGCATGCGTTCTCGGAGATCGGTCATCAGTCCAACGCCCGCGAAGGTCAGCAGACAAGCCCAGCGCGAAAGATCGGCGATCGCGGTGGTCTGTGGCTTGGTAAAAAAGCCAATCGATGCAAGGAGCGATACCACGAGAAAGCCCAGAACAAATTTAGGGAACTTGCTCCAAAGGAACGCAGCCTTGTTCTGAACTTTCGCTGCCTGTCCCTTTGAAGCCCAGTAAATGGCGTATCCGAGCACCACGAATCCGATCATTGCGTTGCGGCGTGTCTTGGCCAGCACGGCTACCTAGCCGGCGGCGTCGGAGTGAGTGCTCTGGCGCCGAAGCTCTGCCGTGTTGTCGACCGCGAGTCCGCCCAGTCGGATCCGCGGTCGCAGGTGCAGAGCGTGACCGACGAGTGAAAAGACGAATAATGAGATGGCGCCCAGGGACGAGAATCGTGGCGATCGCATAGGAGTGTCTTTTCAGGGCATCAACGGCCGCCTGTGTCGCAATAATCGCGAGACGCCGCAGATTCGGAGATCCACTGCCAGAAGTGTCGCGAGCTTCGGCCGAAGCTTGATGCTCGCTCAGCAAGTCATCCATGGTCACAGAAGTATCTTCCGGACAAGGTCGTGTAACCAGGCGCCGCAATCGTCTCTTCATCCGCGGTGACAAGACGATGCCGATTTGAGCAAGAATTCGTATGTCGCGACTCCGGCTCGGAAGAGAGCAGGCACACCGACCGTGTTTGAAATCACGAGGCCGATGACGATGGCCAGAGAACATACTCAATGATCGGCAGCACAAGATGATGCGCCGTTCCATAGTGGGCAACGGACTGTTCGATGAACTTACCGGCGTATCTCACCGCGGCGAGCAGAAGCACTCCTGGCAAGAGTGCCAGCACACGGCCCGGAACGGAAACCGCGCGCGGTTGCGGCAAAGCGATCGAGTCGGCCATCGTGTTTCTCCTTCTCCTAATGGACTACCAGGGAATGGCCTTGAGGATACCGGTGCGAATGAGGACGACCATCAATAACGCGATGATCACAGCCCACGTATCGACAGAGATGCGCGACTTTGATGGAACAGGAGAGTGCGACATGCGCGTGAAACTCCTACGTGAAAAGTTGGACGAGGAGAATCAAAGGTCCGAGGGACGGACGCGCAATTCGAAGATCAGCGACAACAACAGGCGGAGAGCCTTGACGCCGTAGGCAGTGGACTATTGTACGCGGCGATTCATCGCATGATCTCGTTTCTAGCACCGGGCGGAACAAATGGCAAGAGAGTCGTCGATTAACTTGATCGTGTCTTGAATGCTCAAACCGACAACCCGCGGGGGGAGCAATTCAACGTAATCCGCCACGAAGATAAGCGATCAACGCGCTCATCTGCTCTTCAGTGAAGCGCCCGGCAAAACTCGGCATCAATCCCTTGCCTGCAAGCACCACGCGCCGTACTTCGGCATCAGTCGCCGGAGCCCCGCTGGGGAAAGTCGACCGCCGAAAAACACCATGCAGATCGGGAGGAATCTTCTTGAGAGCCAGATCATTCTCCTCGTGGCAGTGCGCGCAGCGGAGGGCGTAGAGATGCTTGCCTTCGGCCTGTTGTGCAGTGAGGGCCGGGGTCGACTGGCATCCAGACAGCAATCCAGTGCCTGCGACGATGCCCAATCCGGCCGCCACCCAGACGCAAAGCCGAGAGCGAGTTTTCAGTTGGACAACCTCTACTTCTCGATGATTCCGCAGGCGACGCGATCGCCGGAATTCCCTGACGGATCGGACATCAGGTCGTCGGCCTTGGCGTGAATGACGAGGGCTGTACCGCCTTCATGAAAGAGCGAATTGGTCCCGTCGCCGAGTGTCACGCTGTTGACCGTGAAAGACGCACCGCCCTTTCCGTTGTCAGCCACGGTCAGGTTCTGCAGATCACCGAGGTGCGGATGAGGATCTTGGGCGTTATGGATGCCGTGATGGGCGCTGGTAGGGTTAAAGTGGCCACCGGCGGAAGCAAACGCCGGCCCTTCGCACTTCCCGACATTGTGGATGTGAATGCCATGCTCACCAGGGGTCAGCTTCGAAACCTTGACGGCGATTTTGACTCCATCAGCCGTGGATGTGATCTTCGCAGACCCGATTTCTTTTCCTTGCGCGTCCATGATTTTTGCGTGAGCTGATTTAGAGGCCGCATGAGCCAACGGGATAGATACGGCGAAACAGATGATCCCGGAAATCACAAGAAGCTTTCGAAAGCGCACGGCGTTTCCTCCTTCAAAGAGTCTATAGGTTCTGAACGGCGGAATGGTATCACACGCACAACTCCCGGAAATTAACACCGGCCCAAAGTCCGTTCTTCACGACTCATCCCGCCTCTCCCAATGCGCACCGGAGGAGCGATTTGAACTATCGCGTTAGTGCTGGAGGAGGTCCGGGTTATAGCATGCTTCCTGACTTCGGCGGGTGTTGTCGAACTAAAGGCTCCTCGACTACAAATCACGGCCTGGCAAGTCTCGAGCTGATCCTCGGGCCTGGTGCCCTCGGCTATCCTGAATCCATGATGCTCCCCGCACCGGCCCAGATCCATGAAGCTCAGTCCATCATCTACCGCTACATGGCGCCCACGCCGCAGTACACGTGGCCGCTCATCAACCAGCGGCTTGGCGGCGAAGTCTGGGTAAAGCACGAAAATCACACCTCCCTGGGCGCATTTAAAATCCGCGGCGCATTGGTCTACGTGAATTGGCTCAAGCAGACCCAACCGGACCTGGTCGGCGTCGTCGCCGCTACGCGCGGCAATCACGGCCAGGGCGTAGCGCTGGCCGCCCGCCTCACCGGTCTCCGTGCCGTGATTGTCGTGCCCCACGGCAACAGCAGAGAAAAGAACCAGGCCATGGCTGCGCAGGGCGCGGAACTCATCGAACACGGGCACGATTTTCAGGAATCGCTTGAATACGCGCGCACCTTCGCGGCCGAGCGCAAATTAGCCATGATCGACAGCTTTCACGAGCGCCTCGTGATGGGCACCGCCACCTATGCCATGGAGTTTTTTCAAGCCGTTCCGCCGCTCGATCGAATCTATGTTCCCATCGGGCTTGGTTCGTCGATCTGCGGCGTTTCCGCGGCCCGCAATGCCCTCGCGCTGAAGACGGAGATCATCGGCGTTGTCTCCTCGGCGTCGCCTTCGTATGCGCTTAGCTTTGCGCAGCGAAAGATTGTCGAGGCTCCCGCACAGACCCTCCTGGCCGACGGCCTCGCCTGCCGCCTGCCCGCCGCCAAGGCCATGGAAGTCATCTGGGCCAACGTTGCCCGCATCGTCGAAGTTTCCGACGCCGAGATCGCCGCGGCCATGCGCTTCTATTTCCAGGACACGCACAACGTGGCGGAAGGAGCGGGCGCGGCCCCCTTGGCAGCGGCCATCAACGATCGGCATCAAAACAAGGACAAGCGCATTGGTCTCGTGCTCACCGGAGGCAACGTCGACCTTGAGCTTTACAACGCAGTCCTTTCCGGAGCCCATTGAAACCCATCGTGCAATTCCAGGAACGTCGATGAAAGCGCATTCCGAAACACTCACTCCGCTGGCTCATTCCGCGCAGAACCGCTGTTTCGGCTGCGGCACTGCCAACCCCACCGGGCTTCGTCTCGAGTTCATGCTTGCTCAGGACGGCACCGTGGTGTGCCTGGCCTCGATTCCCGAAACTTTCGAAGGTCCGCGCGGCTTTGTCCACGGCGGCATCATCGCCACCCTGCTCGACGAAACCATGAGCAAAGCCGTCCGCTCGCATAACGTGGTAGCCATGACCCGCCACATGGAAGTCGACTACAAGCTTCCCGTTCCCTCCGGCGCGCCCATCCGGCTCGAGGGCCGCGTCTATCATCACGAAGGCCGCAAGCACTGGGCGGAAGCCAAAATCCTCAATGACAAGGGGACTCTCCTCGCCCACGGGAAAGGCCTGTTCATCGAGGTCCGCCCTCGCGTCCAGGCAGCTCCCACAGCTGAACCCGCTCCGCAAGAATGAGTGACTCGGCATCGACAACCAGAACACCGTTCATCACAAGGGCGCTGGCTCTCGCCCTGCTCGTGAACCTATGCGCCGCGCAAGAACCGTCGTCCCCGCAGCCAGAGGTGATTGCACCCAATCTGGCGCGGCTCGAAGGCGTCGATGCCGGCTCCGGCATTCACTATGTGCGGCTCATCCTTTCCCTCCCGCCGGTCGAAAATTCCACCCAGGCTCCGCCGCGTTTCATCATGGAATGCACCGAAATCAAAGGCAAGCGCGACCTTGCGTGGCTGGTCAGCTTCGGCGCCGTAGCCGATATGAATTTCACGCCTCCGTTTCGTCCCACCCAGGCTCGGCCTCACCCGCCTCACAATCCCAGCGCGAATCTGACGATGACCTTCGAGGGATACATGAAGTGGAAGCCATACGTCAGGTCCTGGGAAGTTTTGCCCTCGGGCGAACTGCGCTATCGCAATCCCGGCCTCAAGAGCCCGAATCTGGATGGACCGCGCTTCTTCCTGCAATACCTCAATTCCCTTCCCGGATTGAGGATCGGTTATGCCAGGCCCGCCGCGGGAAGCCCACCCGACATGCTGTTTCAAACGCGTCCGATGCTCGACGAGTTGAAGAAAATTCCTGCCTGCCAGCCGTAAAGCAACCATCGTTCAGTTCTTCGGCACGACCCAGCCCGTCTGCCGCGTCCCCCGCGCATACCACGCGCACAGCAGCAGAAAAACCGCGCCAGCCGTATACGACAACGCGAACGCCGGCGCAGCCCCCCATCCGATGCGTCCTTCAATCCCCGCGCTCGTAAGCGTATAGGCGTGAATGACTCCAAACGCCGCCAGCAGCGCCGCGGCCGAGATCCAGCCCGCCGCCTGCACAAACTTGCGCTCGATCACCAGCGCCATCACCGCGGCCCACAGCATCGATGTCAGCAGCGCGCCCTGCCCCAGCGCGAGCAGTCCCGCCAAAGCCAGTTCCGTTCCCATGCGCGGCACAACTTCCGCCAGCGAACTGCCCGCCTTGCGCGCCACTGTATCCGCGATCCCGGCCGCCCACTGCGCCAGCATGGGAACCAGGCCAAGCGCCACGGCAATCGATTGCACCCGCGGCACCTCCACGAACGCCTGCCCCACCGTCACCAGTCCAAACCACACGATCACCGGCCCCGCCACTTCGAGCGGCACCACGCGCAGCACCAGCGGAAGCAATCCGGTCGTGCACAGAATCAGCGTCACCACCCCATTGAGCGCCGAGTAACCCGACCGCGCTCCATTTCCCTTGTGCGCCGCGTGGCCTACATAGAGCGTGGTCGGGAACGGGCTTCCCAGCGCGGCGGCGGCCAGCGTCCCCAATCCGTTCATCAGCAGTGAAGGCGTGGTCCGGTAGTCATCTCCGGCAATCTTCACGCTTTCGAGAATCTGCAGCGACGCCAGCGTGTCGAGCGAGGCCAGCGGCAGGATCACCGCAAGATAACTCCACCACTCGCGGTGCGTCAGCAAAGGCAGCAGGTTGACCGCATGCGGAAGATAAATTCCCGGCGCGGCATTCAGCGCGGCGGCCGGTTCATACACGTGCAGCCATCGCAGCACCGCCACCAGAAATGCGCCCAGTCCGATCGCGACCAGCGCCGGAGGAATTCTGAGGGGCAGCCGCAGCCGCGATCCATACAGCGTAAAGAGCACCAGCATGGGCAACAGCGCGATCGCTGCCCGATCGAATACGCCAAAAATGAATCCCAGGCACAAATAGGCCAATGCGAGCCCGGCCAGCGGGCACAGCAGGGCCGCGCGCGGTGTGTGGCGCCGCAGCCAGTCGGTGCAGAATGCCGCCCGCGGTCTGCACCACTCCGCTGATCAGGCTCGCAAACACGCCTGCCTGCCACGCCATCGTTCCCGAATGCGTGCGCGTATACACCGGCCCCATGATGAGAAAGACATAGGCAAAGATCGTCGGCGTGTTCACGCCGAATGGAATCGCGGTGACATCGTCGCGCCCGCTTTTCGCCGCCAGGCGCCGCGCCTGCCACGCATAGAAGAGGTTTCCCGCCAGCACCGAGAAGGCCACGCCCGGCAACACGCGCGTGGTTACAAATGCGGCCGAAAATCCGCACACCGGGGCCAGTCCCACGATCAGCAGCAGGTCGGGAAATCCGGAAAAGAACAGCCCGAAGAATCCATCCACATCACCGGACGTGAACCAGGGAAGACGGTGGTACCGCCGGAGCGATGGCCGAAGCACTGTTCCCCTTCATGCGGTCCCGTAGGTCAAGCCGATCGCCCGCAGCCATTTCCGATATGCGATCGCCATTCGATCCGAGCGCAGGTGCAACTCGGCTTGCAGGTCTAGCGGCAGCAGTTCGGGCCGCTGCGATTCGACGATGACACGATCCTGTTCACTTACATGATCCTGAAATCGCAACAACTCCTCATCCGCAATCTCATGCCCGTAGTTCAGGCTCATCACCAGCCGCGACTCGCACGTGTCTTCATCCACGGGCGCCACTTGCGCCAGGATTCCGAATCGCTGCTCGCCATGCGACTTCACGAATCCCGCCGTGAGCGGCCCCGCGACCCAATAGTGATAATTCACCAGGGCCGCTTCTCCGGTGCCGTCGGGATCCGGCTGCCAGATGCGGATTTTCTTCGCTTCCGGCCCGCGCTCGCTTCCTCCCGCGGTCACTTCGTAGTCCTCCACTTCGCCGCGCTGGGGATCGCCCAGCAGCCCCGCATGCACAAATCCGAGGTGCGCCACGTCCAGCAGGTTTTCGATGACCCGCGGCCCTTTGGCGCGAAAGCGGTACGGCCCCGCAAGGACGGTGCGGAATCCCGCTTCTTCAGCCACCGCGAATTCCGGCAACGCCGCGCGTGGTTCGCCGAGAGCAACCCACGCCACTCCATACCGCTCGCGAACGGCAAAGGTCTCGGCATGCGCCTTGCCCGGCGGCGTGAGCTCAGGTTGCGCCGGAATACGCACGCACTCGCCGGTCGGCGCATACTCCCACGCATGGTAGGGACACACCAGGCAATCCCGGCCCGCACCGGCCTGCGCTTGATCTCCGCGCCGCACCGTTCCCAGCGACAGCCGCGCCCCCCGATGAACACAGAGATCACGCCAGCAGTGCAGCCCTTCCGACGAACGCCACAGCACCAGGTCGATACCCATCAACCGTCGCGCAATCGTCCGGCCCGGTTCGATCTCGCGCGACCAGGCCACCGCCATCCACTCGCGTCTCAGCAGTGGATCGCCCAACATCGAACCCGGCGACACTATTGGTTCGGGCAATAAAATCAGCTGGCTCCCATCAAGAAATTACGGAGATAATCGCCCCGGAGTGAAGCTAGTGTACACGCTTCATCGACGCAGCCCCACAAACCAAACGCCCCGTTCGACGCGATTTTCTTGCGTTCAACGGGGCGGCTGATTCTGGTCCTTATTGAAGAGGTGGAAGGGTCAGCGTCAGTGAATCATGTTGATGGTTTCCTGCGTCACGGTATCGAATGTCGTTACCGCCTTGGAGTTGGCCTCAAATGCGCGCTGCGCGATGATCAGGTTCGAGAACTCGGCCGAGATGTTCACGTTCGATGCCTCCAGCGCTCCGCCCACCATGGTTCCGAGGCCGGCTGTTCCGGATGTCCCGATGGTCGCCGTGCCGCTGGCCAGCGTGGTCGCATAGTCGCCATCGCCAAGCGCCTTCAGGCCCTGAAGGTTGACCACGTTCCCCAGCGCCAGCTGCGCCACGTTGAGCTTCTGCCCGTTGGAGAAAGTCGCCGTGACCGTGCCGTCGGAGCCGATCGAAAACCCCGAATAATCGCCGCTCGCATAGCCATTCTGAGTCGTCGAGGCCGACCGCGGAGGTCTGGTCGATCTGGCTGATCGTCGACTTTCCATTGCTTCCGTACAGGTCCCACGTCATGTTCAGGGTCGCGGCTCCGTCCGAGAGTCCCGCGAACGAAATGCCCGCCACGTCGGAAGCCGGGCTCACAAGGTTGCCGTTGGCGTCAAACGCCATCGCCCCGGTCGCATTGGCTGAAGCAATCGGATCCTGGATCACCGCGCCCGACGCAGAGACATTGGCGCCCGAGATACTCAACTGTCCTGCGGCTGTGGCCGTCACCGTAACCCCGACGATCCCCGCCGCATTCACCGCGTTTTGCAGGTCCGTCGCATAGGCTCCGACGGTCTCGCCGGCCGCTACGACTGGAGCTGTGATCGTTCCGGTGGCCCCGGCCGTTGGACCCGTGATGGTGAGATTCGTCCCGGGATCGACCGTCGCCAGCGCGCCGCCGCTCGAACCGAAGTTGTAATTGATCGTGGTCACGCCCGCTGCCGTGCTCGAGTTTGAAGTCAGCGAATCCGGCATCGAGATGCTGTAACTCCACGCATTGTTGCCGGTCTTGGTGTAGGTCACGGTGGCCTCGTAGGAATTGCCCAGCGTGTCAAAAACCTTCACCGACCCCGTGGTGCTCGCGCCAATTGCCGATTGAGAATCGAGCGTCGCGTTCATGCCGAAGCTGGTCGTCGCCTGTGGAGGCTGCACCTGGCTCTTGGGAATATTGATCGGCGTCAACGGGGCGTTGGTATTCACCACGCCATTCACCGCCGGATACCCCATCACGCTCAGTCCGTTGGCCGTGATCAGGTTGCCGCCCGAATCGGTCGAGAAGTTTCCTGCCCGCGTCAGGTATTGACTGGCGCCGTTGGCCACCACGAAGAAGCCGTCGCCCTGCAGCGCCACGTCCGTATCGACGCCGGTCGAATTGGGAGACCCCGTCGAGAAATCCGTTTCGATCGACGCCACCTGCGTACCCGACCCCCGCTGGATCGGATCGCCCGATCCGGTTGAACCGATCTGCTGATAGAAGAGATCGGAAAAATTGACCGACTGCGATTTGAACCCGGTGGTATTCATGTTCGCCAGGTCATTGGCGATCGTGTTCAGGGCGGTCGAGTCGCTGGTGAGCCCTGTCAGCGGAATATAAAAGCTTGCCATGTTCCAATCTCCTGGTTACTTCTTTGTCTCGATGAACAATTTGGGTATCAGCCGCGTTTGGGTGCCCAGGTCTCGATTTGAGACCTGGAGGATCAAGGTCACACCCGCTACGAGCGGTGGACTCGCGGACTCACTTGTAGCCGCTCAACGCCTGGGCCACGCGGTGCGCCGCCGGAGCCATACGTGGAACGCCGAGGTTGCCTGCCGCCACCGGAACTGTTTTGCTGTGACTGATCGCTTCCGGACTGGCGCCCGATGTGCCTGTCGTTTGTCGACCTGAACTGGCCGGCGCAGCAGCCCCTGCGCCGCTTTTCACCGCATGCGGCGAACTCACCGCGTGCCCGGTCACCGAATCGCCGGAGGCAGTCCCCGTCCCCAGTGCCGTGGACAGATTCTGGTTAATGTCGATCAACTGCTCCAGGCTGTTCACCTGCACGAGCTGGTTGATGTACTCGTTGGGATCCGTGTTCGCGGTGGGATCCTGGTTCTTCATTTCGGTCACCAGCAAGGTAAGAAAGTCATTGGCCGAAACGGTGGACGCCTCACCCGCGGAGCTTCCGCTCGCGCTCTGCGTGTTGCCCGTAGGTTTGGCGTTCGCGAGCGGATTCAGTGCCCCCGTCGCGTGATTCAGTAATCCTGCTATCCCTGTCATCTCCCCCTCCATCCTGCTTGTCAGTAGTCCGTCCGCTATGCCATCACAGAGACGTAGGTTCCCGCTCTCCTGATCGCTGATCCGTCGGAACCCATGCTTCGGTCCACGATCCCCGCCGCGCTTGCCCCGATGTTCGGAGACGAATTGCTCCCTCGGCCGGGCGGCGCCATGTTCCTCCCCGCGCCGTCGTCTCTCCCGCTTCCCCCGCCCGTGCTGTTTCCCTGTTGCGCTCCCGCTCCAGTAACGCCCGTCCTCCGGCGCCAGCCATCGTCGCGGTCGCGTGCGGTCCATGCTGCTCGGAGAGAAATGCATTCAGCCCGCTCATATGGGTGCCCAGCACTTGCGCGGCTTCCGCCGAACCCGGCAGCAGAGCGGCATGAACGCCGCCGCCACTGCTTTCCGCGCGTACTCCCACCCATCCCAGCACCGGGTCGAGATACCCGGCCTCCGCGCGATGGGCTCCTGCCTGCACCCAGTGAATGGATCGCGATGCGCTCTCCGCATCCAGCCTGGCAAACGTCTCGTCGCCGGTGAGTCCAATCGCGTCGTTCCCGGCCGCGTGCGCAGGGTCGACCCATCCTGCCCGCCTTCCACTCGCTTCCGTGATTCCCGCCGGGTCGCGAACCAGGATCGGGCTGCCTGCATCCTGCGCTGCCATGACCGAAAATCCCCGCTCTCCCGCAGATTCGCCGCCCATCCTGGTGCGCGCCGTCCTTTCCGCGCCGCGCACAAGCGAAGGTTCGAAGGCTTGCCCGCCCCTCAAAGCACTCCGGAACACGGCCGGTATGGCTGCAGCCGGCGCAAACTGCGAATCAGTTGATAGTCGCCGCGGCTGCATTGGTGATCGCTGTTTCCGTCGCCGCATGAGCAGGACGGACGGCCGGCAAAGAATCATTCAAACCCTGGCCTGGTTCTTGCCCGCCCGGATTGACCGCCGCTGCGGTGCTGTCGAGCTTGACTTCCTCACCCATAGAAACAGCGGTGCCCTTGCGGTTCGGTAATTTTCCGTCTGGTTCATCTGCAGAACCATTCACCGGACTGCTTCCCACCCCGGCACTCGTTGGCCCCATCAACGAGCCTTTCGCCATTGCCTCTCCGTCGACGGCTGAGGTAGCGAGCCTTCCTTCCCGTGCGCCGGGAGTCTCCGAAGCGAAGAGTTCACCGCGAACGCCGGCGAGTGTCGGCGACGGATCGCCTCGACGCGCCGCGATGTCCGGCGTCGAAACCGCAATGAGTTGAAATCCCGATCCCGACGCTGGATCGGTCCCCGCGGCCGCCGATGGTTTGTTCAGTTCAGCGCCCTTTCGGCTTTCATGTGCTTGCACGGCAGCCTTGGAACCAGCGCCCGCGGCCTTCTTGCCCGCCGGAAATTCTGTTCGAACTCCTCGCGCTTCGCGAGGCGCGGCCACTGTCTCCTCGGCTTTGTGCCTCGACCCCGACGCTCGAGTCAATATGCTCATCGCCGCACTCGGAGCCGGCTTCTCGAACGATGGAGCAGAAAGCGCTTCGACTGGCTTCCCTTCCCCAGGATTCTCGCCGGACCTCAGGCCCAACGCCTCGATGAGCTGATGCCAGCCGGATTGAAAGCTGCCCTCCGAATCTCCCGAAGCCGGACTCGTGTTGCCGGCCAATCCATCGACTGCGGCACACGATCCCAAGGCCGCCTTTCCTGAAGCTTCGGCTCCGCATCCGGGTAAGTATCCGGGTATGCATTCTGGTCCGATCTGAACCCCCACGCTCATGCCGGGATTGATTGCAGAAGGCGTGCCAAAGAAATCGCAGGGAGGTTAGAAGGTTGTCAGAATCGAGACTTGCGTGGATCAAAGATCCTGGCCACGCTCGGACTTCTCACGTTGTTTACGCGATCCGTGCCAGTCGTCCAGAGCGCGCTGGCCGCGCCGGTTCGATTCGATCGTGCTGCGGGCCTCGCTCTCGTTGACCAGGGTCTCGGCCTGCCGGCGTTCGACGCGTTTCTCTAGAAAGGTCTCGCGCAACTGGTGTGTCCTGGCTTCCGCACGAGCGATGTGCTGCCGCAGCAGTTCCGCGCGTCTGCTGGCGGCTGCCGCCTGCACCAGGCCGCCCTGCCGGTCGGCCAGCTCGCCGCTCTGCACGCTTGCCCCGACCCATGCGCGGCCGGCGCGTTCCGTCTCCGCGGCCGCATCCCTGCCGCCCTCCAGTTCGCGCAATTGAGCTGCCGCGGACTCGAGAGCCAGTCGATGTTGCTCCTCCTGGAGATCGCGAATGCGCAGCAGGCGCTCGAGCGCTTTCGAGACCGCCATGGCTCACACTCCTGCTGCCAGATCCGCCAGGCGCGCCAGCGAATCGGCAAAGCTGACTCGCTCCTCGGCCTCCTGGGTCATGAATGCGCGCAGGACCTCGCGGGCCCGCAGCGCCCGGTCGAGATCCGGATCGGATCCCGCCTTGTATGCCCCGATGCGCACCAGGTCTTCTGACCGCGCGTAAACAGCCATCAACCGGCGAATCAGGGCGGCCTGTTCGCGGTGCCCGGTCTCCGTCACCGCCGGCATCAGGCGGCTGATCGAGTCCAGCACATCGATGGGAGGGTACCATCCCTCCGCCGCCAGCCCCCGCGACAGCATCACGTGCCCATCCAGCAGCGAGCGCACCGCATCCACCAGCGGATCCTGCTGGTCGTCGCCCTCCATCAGCACGGTATAAAACGCGGTGATCGAGCCGGTTCGAAACTGCCCGGTTCTCTCTACCAGCCGCGCCAGGCGGGTGAACACCGAGGGCGTATATCCTTTCGCCGTGGGCGGTTCTCCGGCAGCCAGTCCGATTTCGCGCGCGGCCATGGCGAACCGGGTCAGCGAATCCAGCACCAGCAGCACATGCTTTCCCTGCGCGGAAAAGAACTCCGCCACCGTGGTCGCGGCCAGCGCCGCCCGCATGCGCAGCAGCGGCGATTGATCCGAGGTCGACACCACCACTACCGAACGCGCCCGTCCCTCTTCCCCCAGCGCGCCTTCCAGAAACTCGCCCACCTCGCGGCCCCGTTCGCCCACCAGCCCCACCACCGTCACATCGGCTTCGGTGTTGCGCGTCATCATGCCGATCAGCGTGCTCTTGCCCACGCCCGACCCGCCGAAGATGCCCACTCGCTGGCCCCGCCCCACCGTCAGCAGCGCATCGAGCACCCGGATTCCTGTGCCCAGCGGCTTCCGGATCGGCAACCCGGTCCAACGGTGGCCGGACTCGCCCGTCGAGCAGAAAACCCGCGGTGCCTAGAGGTGCGCGGCCACCGTCGATCGGCTCGCCCAGCGCATTCAGCACCCGGCCCATCAACGCCGGTCCCACCTCGATCTCCGGACGCATCCCCAGCGCCGACACCCGGTCGCCGAAACGGATGCCCTCCGTGGTTTCCACCGGCATCGACAGCACATGCGGGCCCCGGAAACCGATCACTTCGGCCAGATGCGGCCGGCCGAACTGGTCTCGAATCTCGCAGCACTCCCCGACCGAAGCCAGCGGCCCGGCCGATTCGATCGTCTGTCCAACCGACTCCAGCACCTGTCCCTGCCAGCGCCATGGCTGGCCGCGATCGAGGCGCGCGAAGTAGCGCGCCAAAAGGGCGGTCATCGGTGCGCCTCCTCTGCCATGTTGTCCGCTTCCTCGACCTGAGGTGCGGGGTTCCTGCGGGCGCAATCAAAAAAGCCGCGTTCGATCTCCCCCAGCTGCGCCCGAACACCCAGGTCCACCGAACCAAGCTCTGTCTCCATCATGCAATCGCCGAGACGACATGCCGTCCCCGGCGACGACCGCCGGTTTCACCGCCAGGTTGGGAATGTGCGCCATAGTCTCGGCCCAAAGCTCAAGCTCTGCTGGCGGCACCTTCAATCGAACCTGGGTCGAGGCCGAGAGCTGCCCCAGAGCCACCCGCACCGCGCCGGTCAGCAGCAGCGGATCCATCTGCGCTTCGCGGCGCAGAATGCGCGCCGCCACGGCCAGCGCCAGTTTCACGACCTCATGTTCCACAGCGTCGAAATATTGGGTCTGTTCGCTTCGAAAATTCTCCGCGAGCCGCGCCGCCTGTTCCACATGCGCACGGTCCCGCGCACTCTCGTGCGCAGCCCGGGCCTGGAGTTCCGCCGCCCTCCCTTCCTGAAAGCCGCGTTCCCTGCCCGCTTCGAAACTTCGCCGCGCCTCCTCGGCGGTGCGCGCGTCCGATCCCGTCGATCCGTTCGTCTCCGCATACCGGTCTGCGCCATCGCTGTTCCCGCCGCCGATTTCTTGTCCTTGCTCGGCGGCCGCTTCCAGTCCGCACCACCACGAGGGTGCGGGCGGCTCCGCGGTGGCAGGATAGTTGAAGACCTCCACGCCCCCGGCCCCCCCTCTCGCGGTCTGTGGTCTATTCTGTCGCAAGGCTCTCTCCATCAGCTGCCCTCGTCAGGCCAGCATCTCGTCTCCGGTTTCCAGTTTCAGAATCACCTTGCCCTCGGCCTCCAGCCGCCGCGCCAGGTTGAGAATCTCCTGCTGCGCCTGCGCCACCTCGCGCGAGCGCACCGGCCCCAGAACTTCCATGTCTTCCTTCAGCATCTCCACGGCCCGCGAGCTCATCGACTTGAAAATCTGCGCGCGCAATTCTTCGTTGGCGCCGCGCAGGGCCAGGGCCAGCTGCCGCTTGTCCACTCCGGAAACAATCTCGCGAATGGTCGCCGCCGGCACCGTGACCAGGTCTTCGAACGTGAACATCAGGTTGCGGATGCTCAGGGCCAGTTCCGGCTGCTCCTCCTCGATCGCCTCCAGGATCTTCTTCGATTCCTCGGCGTTGAGCCGGTTCAGCAGGTCGGCGACCGCCTTGAAACCCGAGTAGCTCTTGCGCGCCGTGTCGCCCACACTTTCCAGCCGCCGATGCAGAATGTGCGCCACCTTCTGCGCCATCTCCGGCGAGAACTGGCGCATCTCCGCCAGCCGCTGGATCGAGACCACCTTGTGCTCTTCGCTCAGGTTGTCCAGCACCATGCGAGGCGCGCCGCGGATCCAGGTGCGCCAGCACCAGGGCGATGGTCTGCGGATGCTCGCTGTCGAGCAGCTTGCCCAGCTGCTGCGGGATCGGTGCGCTGCAGCTTGGCCAGGTTGCCCTGCGCCGCCTCCTGCGAGCGCCGCACCAGCATCAGCAGATCGTCGGCGCGCTCTTTGCCAAAGGTCTCGACCAGCAGGCGGCTGGCGTAGTCCAGGCCGCCGTGGACCATGAAATTCTGCGTCTCGAGCAGCTCCCAGAACTCTTCCAGAACATCGGCCGAAAGCTCCGGCGTGATGCCGCGCAGGTCGGCCAGCTCTTCGGTCAGGCGCTGCACGTCGGCTTCGGGCAGAGCGCGCAGAATCTCCTTGGCCAGCTCCTCGCCCACGGCCACCAGCAGGACCGCGGCCTTGCGCACTCCGTTCAGCTGCGCCGATTTGCGCTTCCGTGCCGTTCCGTCCTGATCTTCCTGCTCTGCCACTGCTGTCTGCTCTCTCTTTCACTACCGATTATCGTTCGCCAGTTCTCGGGTGTCCGGGTGCCCCAGGTCTCGCCGTTGAACCTGGGATCGCCGTCCCCCGTCAATCGGAATGAATCCAGCTCTGCAGCAGCCGCGAACTCTGCGCCGGCTCCCGCTTCAGATGCTGGCCACCTGCTTCGAAGATCTCCTGCGCCTTGATCCGTTCCGCATCGGGTACGCGGCGGCTTGCGGCGGCGTCAAGGCCGCCGCTGTCGCTCCCGCCTCCAGCTTCGCGGCGGCCTCGACCCGCAGCCAGCGGCGGAACCCGCGCGCCGCAGCGCCGGGCGCACGCCGAAAGCCATGACCACCAGCAGGCCCAGAAGCAGCGCCGCGTACTTCACCAGCACGGGCGAGTTCTCCGCCGCCGAAACCGCCTGGCTCACCGGGGAAACCGGCAGCGCGGCGCGATTCTCGTCGAAGGCCAGGTCTTGGACCGTCAGCATGTCGCCGCGGCTCGAGTCGAATCCGACCGCGGCCTGCGCCAGCGCGGTCAGGTTGCGCAGCTCGTCCGCCGAGCGGGTCTGCCAGACCGCCGGCTTGCCCCTGGCTGCCGGCTGCATCAGCCGGTCATTCACCACGATGGCGGCGGTCAGCCGCCGCACCCGGCCCGGGTTTTCGACCATGTGGCGCACCGTCTTCGAGGCGCCGTAGGTGCCCGACTCCGACTTCGCGCTCTCGGGCGGCGTCGTCTGCTGCGGGATACACCGGGCAGCGCCTGCGTGTTGGGCGCATTCGACGCCGTGCCGGGAACGCCGGCGGCCACCGGCTGCGGGCCCGAAGTCTGCTCCGTGCGCTGCATCGAAAGCGTGACCGTCTTGTCCGGATCGTAGGTCTCCTCGGTTTCCTCTGCGGCCGCGACATCGTAGTCCAGCGTCACCGAGGCGCGCACGTTCCCCGCGCCCGTCACCGGCTCCAGCGTCGAGATCAGCTTTTCCTCCAGCGCCTGCTCCGCGGTAAGGCGCAGCGCCTCGGCGGTCTTCGGTCCCAGCGGCAGATGCCCGGCGGCATCCACCAGCACCACGTGCTCCGGGGTCAGCCCATCCACCGCGGACGCCACCAGGTTGCGAATGGCATCCGGTTCGCCGTCGGCCAGCGAGCGATGGCGCAGCTTCAGGACCACCGAGGCCTTGGCCGGCCGCTCCTGTTCGCGAAACAGCGAGTCGTGCGGCATCACCAGATGCACCCGCGCCGACTCGACATCGCTCAGCGAGCCTACCGTATGTTCCAGTTCGCCCTCCAGCGCGCGCTGATAGTTCACCTGCTCGTCGAATTCCGAACCCACCCAGTTGGGCTTGTCGAAGATCTCGAAGCCCAGCCGTCCGCTCTTGACGCCACCCTTGGCAGCGGTCGCCAGCCGCGCCTTGTCCAGTTGCGCTGCCGGAACGCGAATGCCCGCTCCATCGGCCGTCACTTCGAAGGGAATCTGCGCCTGGGTCAGCACCATGCCGATCTGGCGCGCATCCTCGGGATCGAGATTCGCGTAGAGGGTGCGCCAGTCCGTGCGCACCATGGACCACGCCATCCCCCCCAGAAGACCGGCCAGCAGCAAAACCGAGACCACCGTCCACGTTCGCTGCGCGGGCTGCATCCCGGCCCAGCGCACTCGCCCCCTCACCCACAGCGCGGAGAGCCCGCTTGTCAGCGGCGCATTCCCTGCTGTTGCCGGCGCGCTTTTTTCCAACTGTGTTCCCGTGGCCATGTTTCCCGCGTCCCGTCTGTTTCAAAAGCCGAAGCTGAGGTCCTGCATGCTTCTGCGGTCTTTTCAGAACTGCATGCTCATCACCTGCTGATACGCCTGCACCGCCTTGTTGCGCACCGCCAGCGCCAGCTCAAATGCCATGCTCGCTTTTTCGGTGGCGATCATCGCCTGGTGCACATCGACGCCCGAGCCGGTCATCAGTCCCGCCGCCGCTGTCTGGGCCTGTTCTTCCAGTTGACTCACCTCGCCGACCGCATCGGTCAGCAGATCGGAAAACGGAGCGCTCTCCACGCCGGCGTTTGCCGGCGGCGTAATCGCAGTGCCTTGGAGGCCGCCGAGTCCGGATAGCGCATTGCGTGCCGCCCAGGGCCACGCTCGCAATTTGCATTCATCGCAGCTAACATCTCTCCACCTCTCGCGCAGCCGCCCAGCTACGTCTTCGCAATCTCGAGCGCCGCCGCGATCATGCCCTTCTCGGCCTGCACCGCGGAGCCATTCAGACCATAGGCACGTGTCGCCCCCATCAGGTCCACCATCTCTGTGAGCGGATTAATGTCCGGATACGCGACATAGCCATCCGGTCCCGCGTCGGGATGGCCGGGATCGTAACGCTTCAGCGGCGGCGACGGATCTTCGACGACCTGCGCGATGTGCACTCCGCCCGCGGGTTCGCGCGCACCGCTCGCACGCCAGCAAAGGAAGCGGCTGCCCCGTCGCCGTCGCCGCCACTCCCGAAGCTCCAGCCAAGGATTCGAGGAATCCCGGATCGCCCGTCCCCGCGCCACTCCAGCTCGAATCGGCCGGATTGGCCGCGAACACCACGTGCTG
Source organism: uncultured Acidobacteriota bacterium (assembly GCA_963798315.1). Taxonomy (GTDB): domain Bacteria; phylum Acidobacteriota; class Terriglobia; order Terriglobales; family Acidobacteriaceae; genus Telmatobacter. Next base: position 154,859 of record CAWCTA010000015.1, read on the forward strand.
GCGGCTGATAGGGACCGCCCGACGCCGTGCGCGTGGTTTCCGCGTTGGCCATGTTGGCGGCCACCACCTCGGCGCGCATCCGTTCGGCCTGCATCGCGCTTCCCGAGGTTTCCATCAATCCAAAGAGATTCATCCCGCTCTCCCTCCTGCTGGCCTTCCCTGCCGCTACTTGTCTGCGTGAATCGCATCCATCACCCTCTGGTACTGCTGCCGCAGCAGGGCCACTCCGGTCTTGAATTTCAACTGCGCCTCGGCCAGGTTCAGGCTTTCGCGGTCCATCGAGACGTTGTTGCCGTCAGGACGCGCGATCAGCCCGTCTTCCAGTCCCACATGCACGGCTCGCGCCGTTGCGCCCCTGCGCCACGCTCGCCATGGCCTCGCGCATCTCGGCTTCGAAGTCCATGCCCAGGGCCTTGTAGCCCGGCGTATCGACGTTGGCCATGTTTTCCGCGGTCAGCTTGGCCTGGCTCGCCGCCAGGTCGAGATACCGCGCCATCTGGTCGCTCAACGTCGTCTCGATCTGCATCTTTCCTCCAACGTGATTGCTTGGTGATCCCGCCCCGGGCTCGGCAAACCCCCGACGACTGACCCCTGACCCCTGATCCCTGTTTTCAGTTCACCGTCATGCCGAAGTCGATCTCGCAAGCCGTAATCAGCATTTCACTCTCCGGCCAGGATGGCGGCCCGCTCCAGCACATGTTCCAGTTCGCGCACATTGCCCGGCCAGTCGTGCGCGGCCAGCTTCGTCATCGCTCCCTCGTCCACTCGCTTCACCGGCTCTTCGCGGCCCATCCGCTCCATGAAGTGATCGACCAGCAGCGGGCAGATCCTGCGCGTGATCGGCCAGCGCCGGGGTGCGGATCAGGAAGACCGCCAGCCGGTAGTAAAGGTCGGCACGGAACCTTCCGTCCTGCGTATGTTGCGCCAGCGGCCGGTGGGTCGCGGCCACGATGCGCACATCCACCTTGACGGTCTCGTTGTCGCCGACGCGCTGCAACTCGCCGCTCTCCACAAAGCGGAGCAGCTTGGCCTGCAAGGCCAGCGGCATCTCGCCGATCTCGTCCAGAAACAGCGTGCCTCCGTCGGCGGACTCGATGCGCCCCACGCGTCCCTGCACCGCGCCGGTAAAGGCTCCCCGGGTGTGGCCGAAGAGTTCCGCTTCAAGCAGCGCTTCAGGAATCGCCGCGCAGTTGATGGCGACGAATGGCTTGCGGCTTCGGGTCGACAGCCGGTGCAGCGCTTCGGCGACCAGTTCCTTTCCGGAGCCGGTCGGCCCCTCGATCAGAACCGGGGTCGAGCGCGGAGCAACCAGGCGAATCCGCCGGCTCACCTCGAGCATCACGGCGCGTCGCCCACCAGTTCCGGAAGCCGTTCGCTTGCGCCCAAAGCCGGGCCGCTGCTTCTTTCCGTGAACTGGGGCGGCTCGGAGCGCAACGGTACTGCTGAGCGACTCGGTCGGTCCTTGAGTGGTCGACCCTCGCTGGCGGCACCGCCTTCAGCGACATTGGCCGGCGAGAGCCGCGGCGCTGGCATCGCCGTCCTGGCTGATGCGCAGCGCATAGAGCAACTCCTGGCGATAGGGACTGCGCGCGTCCCTCCTGAGGATTCGGACCGTCGGCGGTCAGCAGGTCCACTTTGGGAAAGGAGGCGCGGAATTCTTTGAGAAATTCACCCAGTTCCAGATCCGGAAGCCAGGAATCGACGATGACCGCGTCAGGGGTGAAACATTCAGCCGCGGCCCATGCCTCTGCGCCAGTCCCTGCCTCGCGCACCTGCCAGCGCAGCCCGGTCAGGGTCTGGCTCAACCGCTGTAGAAAACTCGAATCGCAACTGGCCAGCAGCGCCGTGCGCGCCCGAACGCGGGATGCCGAAGGCGACGCCGGAAGAACAGGTATGGGAAACGTCTGCACTTGAATTCTCCTTGAGCCGGCCGATGCCGGGATATTCAGTTCACTTTCATCGATGACGCGGCTGAGACGCTGATCGCCGAGGGTGGGGCCGCCAGCGCGAACCGGGCACCCGGTTCACGCGGGCCCGGAATGACGTACCCCTGTCCGCGCACGGTTCTGATCACGTGACCCGGCGCCGGGTCCTTCAGCTTGCGGCGCAGATAATTCACATACACGTCCACAATGTTGGTCGTCTGGGCCGGTTCCATCTTCCACACCGTCTCCAGCAACTCCACCCGCGACACGCATTGGCCGCGGTTCAGCATCAGGTGTTCCAGCAGCGCGAATTCCTTGTTGGTGAGCGAAATCTGCTCGCCCCCGCGCTGCGCCGTGTGATTCATGCGATCCAGTTCCAGGTCCAGCGCGCGCAGCACCAGATTGGCTTCGCGCTTGCGCCGCAACAGCGCGCGGCAGCGGGCGCGGAGTTCGTGCAGGCTGAAAGGCTTGGTCATCAGGTCGTCGGCGCCCCGGTCCAGGCAGCGCACCCGCGTCTCGACTTCCTGCCGCGCGGTCAGCACCAGCACCGGCAGGTTCCCATCCATCAGCCGCATCTCTTCCAGTACCTGTTCGCCATCTTTCACCGGAAGATTCAAATCCAGGATGGTCAGATCGGGAAGGTCTTCGCGAAACGCGGCCACAGCCGCCGCTCCATCCCACGCCACCCGCACGCGATGTCCGTCGGCTTCCAGTCCACGGCTCAGGAATGTACCCAACGCTTTGTCGTCTTCCGCGATTAACAATCTCATGGCGTCCCGTCCCCATCGGGAGAGCCCGATCCATTCATCCATCCGGCCCGCCCGTCGCCCATCCCATTCCCTGCCCGCCCAAGTTAGTTTGTGCTAATTTGTGCGACCTCTCTACCTTCGCGCCAGGTAAGGAAGAACTCAAGATTGGAATGAGAAAAGGAGAGAGGCCGATTCCGTGAAAGAGCGCAGCGGGGTTCGAGGTCCCGAATGGGTTTAGTGAACGTCCGCTTGTGATGGCGGGCACTGAGAAAGGAACAGGGCAATAAAACTCCGCAAACATGCCCACTGCGCCGCCCGACCCAGCCCCCAAGCCCCGTGCCCCATCCTTTCGCCATCTTTCCCGGCGAAAGGATGGAGACCCCCTGAGATCGGGCCTCTTCCCAGTTGACCAAATCGGTAACAGTGAACAAATCAGCAGAAAAAACACTTGTTGCAATTCGCTTTTTATTCGCTATAATGCGCCCATGGCAGTCACTCGGCGACAGAAAGAGATTCTCGATTTCCTCGAGTCATTCGTGACCCGCAACGGCTATTCACCGTCCTTTGAGGAGATCGCGCGCGGCATGGGGCTGAAGAGTCTGGCCACCGTGCACAAACACATCACCAACCTCGAAAAGAAGGGGATGCTGGACCGCGTGCACAACCGCAGCCGTTCCATCGACGTGCTGCCGCCCGGCACCCGCACCCGCACCAGCGACCGCCTGCCGCTTGCCGGCCGCATCGCCGCGGGCTTGCCCGTCGAAACGATCGGAAACCTCCGAAAGCATCTCGCTGCACGACGTCGTGGGCAACCGCGACGTATTCGCCCTCGAAGTGCGCGGCGACTCCATGCGCGACGAGCACATCATCAACGGCGACTATGTTCTCGTGGAGCGCACCCGGACCGCTCGCCAGGGCGAGATCGTCGTGGCCCTCGTCCACGGCGCCGAAACCACTCTGAAGCGCTTTTATTCCGAAGGCAACGTGATCCGCCTGCAGCCCGCCAACATGGAGATGGAGCCCATCTACGTGCCCGCCGCCCAGGTCGCCATCCAGGGCCGCGTGCTAGGCGTGCTGCGCAAATACCGGTAAGCGTTCGGGCAGGTGAGAAGGCTTCCCCAGCCAGCGAGTTCGCATCAGCCGCAAAACGCTGCATACATATATCAGCCCTCAAGCATGAACACTCACCCAGTGAATTCCACGATTCGCAGCGGGCGCATTCTGCAAGAAGCGGCCACTCCGCAAAAGTCCGCAATCTGCGGTGTGAGAATCCTGCGCCACAAACCGCCCCGTTATCCTTCGTGTCTATATCTGGGTTCGCACCAATCTCGGCAAAGCGGCACAAGGAATCCAGACGCGTATGCGATGGCTTTTACTCGCCCTTCTTTCCTATTACCGGGATAATCGCTTGGATTTCCAGTATTGCCCCTGCATTACTCTCATGTAATTGGTTAGCCATGTACGGCGACGAAGCCTGCACAGTGGTTCCGTAAACCAGACTCATAATGTCCAGAACCTCTACGTTTGGAAATCGTTCGTTCATGGCCATCACAGCATCATGCATGATGTCGGTGTACTCCTGAGCGTCAGCGTTGGGCTGCACCCAGTGCTCACCCGTATCAGTGGATAACAATGAGTTCTCCGTTGTCAGGAGGATAGCAGTTTGAGGAGAACACGCTTGCAGAGTTTGGAGTGCCGCTCGCTCCAGCTTGGTCGCTTGATCTAAGTCCGTCCAACCAAGGCGCACGTCATTAATAAGGGGGCCGCGTATGATTAGCAAATCCGGCTGCTCGTTGCAAACTAGCTGAATTGGGTATGGAACCCCACCGGCAAGCATGGCGGCGAGCGAAGCGCCGTTATTTCCAAAGTTCAGGATGCTGCCTGTCACATATCCACCATCATTGGTGAAGCTGGTCTGCGGAGCTCCAGTGCGGACATAGCTGAACGTGTTGCCGCTCACGGCTGAGACTTGCACCGAAGGCAGCCAGAAAGCGTATAAGTTGTTCGGGGTCGCAAACCATACGCTTACCCATTGGCCGACTTGATATTTCGGCGGTCCGCTCAAAGTAACAGTAACATTTGCATTAGCATCACACTCAACGCCCACTAAGTCTGTGCGGAATTCGATACCTTCAAGTGGTCCGCCGGGAACAGTATTCGCTCCCAAAGACTTAAACAATTGGAAGTTATTTGAGACGGTGCTGTTCCCCCAGTAAATGATCTTTTTTCCGGCAATGCCTCCGTTGAACCAAGTACTCAGCAGGTTGACCGTGATCGGTATTGAGGCGCTCTTGGTGTTGTCCTCCGAAGATACAGCGGTGACGGTGACTGTGCAGGCCGCGCTCAACGCCGAAAAGATTGGGGCTCTGAACAATACTGAAGGTCCGCTCCTGGCAGACAGTCTTCCGCAACCACGGGCGGGGCTCAGACTCCATTTAATTCCGGAGTTGGAGCCATCATTGAGGACTTCGGCGGTCAAGTCTACTGTGCTGCTCGTCGCAATGGCCTGGGCAGTATTCGGCGATATGTTGACGCTGATCGGATTCACGGTTATTTCCAGTGAAGCCGATTTGGTGCCGTCGGCCATGGCCGTTGCAGATACCGTAACTGTGCATGACGTCGTTAGTTCGGACGACTTGGGCGCACGATAAGTGACACTTAGCTGCCTGTGGTGCAATTGACCATTTTCGGTGCGGAGAGTGGTGTTGGAGAGCGTGCCGCAGTCGGAAGCCGGGTCCAGACTCCATACAACTCCGTGATTCGTGGGATCATTGCCAACGGTTGCACTCAACGCCAGAGTCATACCCGCGATTACAGTCTGCGCCGTATTGGGCGAGATGGTGACAACGATGCAATCAAGCGGATTGACTACGGTAACTGCACCCGCGCCCCAACCGATCGAGACGACGAGTGAGAGGAGACAATAAGTTAAACACCTCATTAGCTGAACCTACGCGTGTTCGGGCCCGATTGCATGAGCAATTTAGATCACAAAGCCATGTTCACGATCCGAAAGGAATGGGGCCAGGAGGGAAAGCGGAACCGCTCCCTCTCAACTTTCCCACAAACCTCTATTTTTGGGAAGCAAAGAATGTGATTACGTGTCAGTCTACGGGAACTTGTGCCGTAGACATTTGACCCCCCAACCCCCTCTGCTCTCAGCGCGCTTTGTTCTCACGCGTTTCGTTGTGCGTGTTGCAATTCCACCTAGACCTCGCACTCATACGACTCGCGCAAGCTCGCTTCCCACCTCTTACGGTACTGATCCAGGCCCCGTCGCGACGCCGAGGAACAGGCTCTGGATTTCGCCCGCCTTATTCCACAAATTCACACAAGCGCAATAGCGGCTTGGTGCTACGTTTTTTAAACGGGTCCCAGAGGTCGGGTTCATCTTGGTCTTGACCACCGCGAAACGCCTGACCTCTTGGTTTCTCCGCGTTTGGGGCGCGACGGACATTTCCAATTGTAGGGAAATAGAAGACGCAAAGGTGGAAAACCCGGTATCTTCTCGGAAATAAGGGTCCCGAACGCCGCAGTCCGTTTACCGCGACGATTCCCCGCGCTGCCCCATTGCACTCGGAGTTTTTCACGGGGCCAGGACTAGATAATCCTCCACACCAAAAACGAAACGGCCCGGCGAATCGCGCCGGGCCGTCGTGCATTCCAGATTCTCAAATCTTCCCAAAACTATCCGAGGATGCGCTGCACCTTCTCCTCGATCACGTTCTGAGGCACGTAACCCACGATCTGATCAGCGACCTTGCCGCCCTTGAAGAACAGAAGCGCCGGAATCCCGCGAATCCCGAAGCGCGAGGGCGTAGCGCCGTTTTGATCCACATTCACTTTGGCAACCTTCAATTTGCCCGCGTAGGCAGCCGCAATGCCATCCACGAACGGCGCAATCATTTTGCAGGGCCCGCACCAGCCTGCCCAGAAATCCACCAGCACCGGCTGCTCGCTCTGCAGCACCTCCTGGTCAAAGTTCGCATCGTTCACTTCCATAACCAAAACACTCGTCCCAGCCATGATCCTCCTTGCCGATAACCCCGCCTACCCAGTGTACCGCCTTTTATGGGATGCGCAGCCCCACCGGAAAGTCGCATCCCCCGGGGAACCGCGAACGCCAGCGGCCATTTCTGTCACCGCCCGCCGCAACTGACAATTCCGCCCGGAGATGCGCCCAAAAAATTAAAGCGCCCGGATTCCTATCAAGGAATCTCGGGCGCTAGAGCAGCCCTCCCCCAGAACTGCCCACGGACCGAGAGTAGGTTCAATCGCATTGAAAGGCAAGCAATCTTAGGTAATCGGGGCGCTGATCACCAACGATAGGTCGTATACCACTTTTGTGGGGGAACCCTCGCGAATGTCGATTCCGCAATGAACGCAACCGCCCAGAGAATCACCTGAAATTAAACGACTTGTTTCTTGGAACTCGCGCGCGATGATTTCCTCAATCCCATGCTTGAATCGGGCTCAGACGCTGGATTGAATCTTGCTTATCCACAATCAATCACGCCAAAGTTGCAGACGTCCTTGCGAAGTTTGCATGCAGGTCCGGATGGTGCCTTCGCTTTCAAAGCTGCACACAATCAACTCGGGCTCGGGCCTATTGAGAAGCGCCCTGCGAATTGCCTCTGCGGCAGGCGCGAGAGAAGCTTCTCCGTCGACAACCACCAGGATGGCGGGTCCTGCGCCGCTCAGCGCTGCTCCCAGGATGCCAGCCTGGCCCGCCAGGGGCAGCAGGCTTGGCAGCATTGGACAGATCGCAGCCCGATACGGCTGATGAATGCGATCGCACATCGCGATCCTGAGCAAATCCCCCCGCCCCTGCGCGAAAGCCAGTCCCAGCAGTCCCACGGATTGCAGGTTGGCAATCACGTCTGCGCGGCCGTAGCTCGCCGGCAGAACCGCGCGCGCCTTGCTCGTCGCCAGGGGCTCGGCGGGGAGCGCCACAATTGCCCGCCACTGGGCCGGCGGCGTTGCCCGCGCAACGTGTACGGTCCGTCCTTCGGATGCCGCACTCACAAACCCGCCCAGCCAGCAGGCTGCGGCATTATCCGGGTGCCCTTCGAGCGCCGAAGCCTCTTCGAGAATCTGTTCGTCGCGCCAGCCGAGCCGCCCGAAATGAACCGCCAGCGCAATAGCCGCCAGCCGTCCCGCCGCCGATGAGCCGCACCCCATTCCCAATGGAATCTCATTGACCATGCGAATCGCAAGAGGAACCACTGCCCTCTGGTTGTCTGCGAGTAGCTTTCGATAGATCCCCAAAATGAGATTGTCTTCAAGCTCCGCACAGCGCTCAGCATCCCGTCCTGATGCCTGAATTGAAAACTCCGCAGCCGGCTCGGCCTCCACTTCGAGATAGAAGTCCAGCGCGACCGCCGCCGCATCGAAACCCGCGCCCAGGTTGGCGGAAGTGGCCGGCAGGCGCAGCCGGATCGCTCCAGCGTCGAATCGAGTCGTGCCGCTCATCAGGCCACACCCTTGACCGTGGCCAGCACCGCCTCCGGAGTTGCCTCCAGCGAGATGGCGTTGCGCCGCAGGCCCTCAATCTGGGCCTCATTGCCCGTCTTCTCTTCGTCGCGCAACAAAGTGCCGCGATGAAAATCGATGGTGTAATCGGCATCTTTGAGCGTATGTCCGGTCAACACCAGCACCACGGTTTCGCCGCTCGTAACCAGGCTCTTCGCGCGCAGCTTCTTCAGGCCCGCAAGCGTCACTGCCGAAGCGGGTTCGCAGCCCAATCCCTCCGCCCCCAACTCCGCTTTGGCGATGGCAATTTCCGCCTCGGACACGTCAATGCACCAACCGCCCGTGTCCTGCACCGCGCGCGCCGCCTTGCGCCACGACGCCGGATTGCCAATGCGAATCGCCGTGGCCCGGGTATGCGCCTCGACCGGCTCGAGCGCAGCGCCCTGGTTCAACCCCAGGCTCCGCACCAGCGGATTCGCGCCTTCGGCCTGGATCACCGATATGCGTGGCATCCGCGCAACAAGCCCCAGCTCTTTAAGTTCTCGAAATCCCTTGCCCAGCGCTGAACTGTTGGCCAGGTTTCCTCCCGGCACGATCAGGTGGTCCGGCACCGTCCAGTCGAAAAACTCCGCAATCTCGAACGCGGGCGTCTTCTGCCCTTCCAGCCGGTAAGGGTTGACCGAGTTGAGCAGGTAGATCGGCGCCTGCCGAACGATTTGCGTCAGCACCCGCACGCAGCCGTCGAAATCCGTCTTCAGCTGGCACGTCACCGCGCCGTAATCCATCGCCTGCGAAAGCTTCCCCCACGCGATCTTGCCTTCGGGGATCAACACCAGGCTGCGCAGTCCCGCCCGCGCCGCGTAGGCCGCCATCGCCGCCGACGTGTTGCCGGTCGACGCGCACGCCACCCATTTGAATCCCCGCTCCCGCGCCACGCTCAACGCCGCCGTCATGCCCGTGTCTTTGAATGATCCGGTGGGGTTCATTCCCTGGTGCTTGGCGAATAACCGATCGATGCCCAACGCCTTCGATGCCCGTGGCAACGAATAGAGCGGCGTATTTCCCTCCTGCAGAGTCACCGCATCGCCGAAGCTGTTCAGGATCGGAAGCAGCTCCCGAAACCGCCATACCCCTGATTGATCCAGCGCTTCTGCCGAGCATTTTCGTTCCCGCCACAGCCACTTGAGGGCTCCCGGATTGGGCCGGTCGTGCCCTTTTCTCTGTCCCCATCCCGGGTAGTCCACTTCGAACAGATCTCCGCATGCGGCACACCGAAAATCCGGCCGCGCCTCCGTGCCGGAGATGCGCACCCCGCAGCCGAAACAACGTAACTGGTGCAAATTGTCGTTCATGTCTGGTGTTAGCGTATCAGTGAACGGCCGACTTTTGCTTTGCCGGCGCAAGCCGTCCCGCGTGCCATATCGTACAGGGGCGAACGTCGGATGCATCCACGAAACTCCGTGCCCCATCCTTGCGACTTGTTGCTGTCGCAAGGGTGGGAAACCGCGAACGCAAACCAGCCGCTTATCTGAAGGGCTTTCGTGCCAAAGAGATTTCCTTTCCTCTTGCTCAGCATGTTTTGTCTGCCTCCGGCCGTCGCTCAGACTCCTTTGCGCGTAGCCGCCGCCGCCGACCTTCAGCCCGTTCTGCCGCCGATTCTCGAACAGTTCCGGCAATCCACCGGCATCATTGTTGACGTCACCTACCAGGCCTCCGCCGCCCTGACAGCGCAGATCCAGAACGGCGCTCCCTTCGACATGTTTCTTTCCGCGGACCTTGGCTATCCCAAGCGCCTCATTGACGCGGGCCTCGCCGATGCCGCCGGTTCGCCCGATTCGACCACCCCCATCACCTATGCGATGGGCACCCTCGTGCTATGGACACGCAAGGACACCCGTCTGCCTACGCCCTCGCTCGATCTGTTGCGCAGCCCTGAACTCAAGCGCCTTGCTATCGCCAATCCCGACCGCGCGCCGTATGGCCGCGCCGCCGTAGCCGCGCTCATCAGCCTCAAACTGTACGACACGCTCAAGCCGCGCCTGGTGACTGCGGAAAACATCGCCCAGGCCGCGCAGTTTGTCGACTCCGGCAACGCCGACGCCGGCCTTATTTCGCTGACCTCCGCGCTCACGCCAAAGCTCGCCGCCAGCGGTTCCTGGTTCGTCATCCCGCGCGATCTCTATCCCTCCATTGAACAAGGCGCCGTCATCATCACCAAAACCACGCAACGCGCCGCGGTCCACAGGCTCCTCGATTACCTGCTCTCACCTCCTGTGCAGGCCCAACTTGCCAAATCCGGTCTCACCCCCGCGAAATAACCCAAGAACCATGCTGTCATCCTGAGCGAAGGTCGCACAGCGACCGCAGTCGAAAGCCTGCCCTGAGCGAAGTCGAAGGGGACCTGCATTTAACGCGGACCCAAGTCATGAGCCCCCGTGCCCCCATCCTTTTCACAGTCCCATCGTGAAAAGGGTGGGAAACCACGAATCCCGACCCGTATCCTTCTCTCTAGACTTCATGGACTGGCAAGCCTTCGCTCTCACCCTCCGGCTCGCAACCGTTACCACGGCGATTCTTCTGGCCATCGCCGTGCCCCTTGCTGCGTTGCTCGTGCTGGGCCGCGCGCGCTGGCTACCCGTGCTAGAAGCCCTGGCCGCCTTGCCGCTTGTCTTGCCGCCCACCGTCCTCGGCTTTTTCCTACTGGTTATGCTCGGGCCGCGCACTGCCTTCGGTCGAGCCATCACAACCCTGCTCGGCCACCCCCTGGCATTCTCGTTCGCAGGTCTGGTCGTGGGCTCCGTCATTTACAGCCTGCCCTTCGCGGTGCAACCCATCGTCGCTGGATTCGCATCCGTCGATCGGTCCTACATCGATGCCGCGCGCCTACTCGGCGCCGATCCACCGCGTCTGGTCTACTCTCTGCTGGTTCCCCTCGCCCGCCGCTCCATCATCGTCGCCATCGTGCTCACCTTCCTCCACACGGTCGGCGAATTCGGAGTGGTTCTGATGCTGGGCGGAGACATCCCCGGGGCCACGCGCACCCTCTCCATCGTCCTCTACAACCAGGTGGAGAACTTCGATTACTCCGCCGCCAATCGCACCGCCGCCATGCTCCTCTTCCTGAGCGTCGCCGCACTGGTGGCCATCTATGCCGGAGTCCGCCCGCGCGGAGGCCGCCGTGCTTGAGTTCTTACTCGACACCCGCCGCGGCAGCTTCCATTTGCTCATTGAATGCAGCTTCGCGTCCGATTGGACCGTCATCTTCGGACCCTCCGGCTCAGGCAAGAGCACTCTCCTGCGTCTCCTCGCCGGTCTCGACCGCCCCGATCGCGGCCGTGTCGTTCTGGACGACGAACAACTCACATCTTCCGACACGGGTGCATTCCTCAAGCCCGGTCGCCGCAAGACCGCTCTTGTTGCCCAGCAGCCGGCTCTCTTCCCTCACATGAGCGTCACCGCCAATGTGTCCTACGGCCTCACCAGCCTCGATCGAGCCCGCCGTTCCGCACGCGTTGAAGAAATGCTTGAGCTAGTCGGAGCCACCGACCTGGTGCATCGCCATCCACAGCATCTTTCTGGCGGAGAAGCCCAGCGCGTGGCTCTGGCGCGCGCCCTCGCACCACAGCCGAGATTGCTTCTGCTCGATGAACCCTTTTCCGCGCTCGACGGCACCTCCAGCGACGCGCTGATTCTGCGCCTCCGGCCCTGGCTTCACGATCAACGTGTACAGACCGTCCTGGTGACCCACGACGCCACCGACGCCTACGCCACTTCCGCTGAGGTTGCTTTGCTTCACGAAGGCAAACTCGTCGCTCTCGGCCCTGCCGAAGTTGCACTAGCCGCCGAACGCCGCCGCATCATCGAGCGCCTGGGGCCGGAGCAGACATAACGTTTTCCCTCCACGAACCTCGGTCGGTCGGCGCATCAGTTCGCAGACACCACGACCAGCGTGGCGTCGTCTTGAAAATGGCCGCCGCAAAAAGCGTTCACATTTTCCAGAAGGCCGTTGGTCAGCTCCCGTGCCGATTTGCGACAATTCGATCTCGCAAATGCGGCGACGCCTTCTTCGCCGAACTCCGTTGCATCGGCGCCTTCCGCTTCGGTAATACCATCGGTGAACAGCAAAAGCCGGTCCTGTGGCTCGAATGGAATCGCGACGTCCTCATAAATCCATTCTGGAAACACCCCTAGCACCGCGCCGCCTTTGTCGAGCATGCGTGCCTGCCCATGAGAAACGAGAATTGGATAAGGGTGTCCCGCATTGCAATAGCTGAGCGTGCGCGTTTCGCCGTCGAGAATGGCGTAGAAAAACGTCACGAACTTCCCGGTTGCGAGGTTCTCGCAGAGCATTCTGTTCACTCGCCCACACAGAGCCGCCGGGCTCTCTGACGGGCTCGATAGAGCCCGCACTGCCGCCTGCGCGTGCGCCATCAGCAATGCCGCTGATACGCCTTTTCCCACCACATCGGCGATACAGATACACAGCCGGTGGTCGCCCAGCGGAAACACGTCGTAATAGTCTCCGCTTACCATGCGTGCCGGAAGCCACGCTCCCGCCACCTCGAAGCCCGAGAGCTGCGGAATGGTTTTCGGCAGCAGCGATTCCTGGATCTCCCGCGCGCGTTGCAACTCCTCTTGTTGCACCTCGAGTTGCGCCGTGCCTTGGGCGAGAGTGCGTTGCAGTTCGCGGTTGCGTCGCTCGAGCCGGTCGCGAGTGGTCTCGTACAGAAACATCCCCACGCTGAAGACCACGGTGATCAGAATGGGAAATTTCCAGCCCGTCCGAAGATAATGTTCCAGGGTCTGACGGCTCGGCGGTGCGATCCACCAAACAAGAGTCGATGAGATCAGATAGATCGGCGCCAACAGCACGGCCAAAACGAGCAAAAACATCAGCCAGTTATTCGGAAAGCGGCGATCGCCATAGAGGGGCGTTGCCTTTTCCATAGCTGTCTTAGTCAGGTTTCCGAGGCAAAGCGAATACACCAGGATGGTCAGTGGATTGATCTCCTGGCCGACAGCCCAGAAAATCGCAGCCACAACCGCCGCAAGCGACAGGTACAGACTCTGCTGCTCGAAAAATTGAACGAGAGATGGACGGCTTACGCGCATGGAGCCACAGGATCGGAAGCTGACTAGATTGGCATCAGAATTCTACTGCGCAGTCGCTCACAAAGGTCGGTACCCGCCGTCACGTCTGAATACCTGTGGAGATCCTCTCAGAATCCAACCAGCACCGGCTCCCTCTCGAGTTCGATCCCAAACCGCGCCTGCACCCCGGCCTTGATTCTCTCCGCCAGCGCAAGAATCTCTACTGCTGTCGCCCCGCCGAGATTAATCAGCGCCAGCGTGTGCCGCGACGAAATGCCGGCGCCCCCAAGCACATCTCCCTTGGCGAATCCCGCCTGCTCGATAAGCCAGGCTGCGGGAATCTTGACCATCTGTTCATCCCCGGCCCCGACACCTGCGGGAAAACGCGGCACCGCTTTCCCACTCCTCTGCTCGATGTGCTCCGCCTGCTCTTTCTTCACAATCGGATTCTTGAAGAAGCTTCCCACGCTGCGGCAATCCGGGTCCCCCTCCACCAGCAGCATTCCTTTGCTTTGTCGAATTCGCCGCACCGCTTCGGCAACCTCTACGAGGCTCGGCCGTGCGCTCGTCCCAAGAGCCCGCTGCACATCTGCGTACCGCAGCGTTGGCGCACCGCCCGGCGTGAGTTGATAATCCACGCGCGTTACAACGTATCTCTCGCGATCAATCGTGTTGAACCGGCTGCGCCGATACGCAAACCCGCATTCCGCCGCAGTAAGTTCCACCCACGCCTGCTCTCGGAGATTGAACGCCCGAACCTGGACGATCGTCGAAGCCACTTCCTGCCCATACGCGCCCACGTTCTGCACCGGCGTCCCACCCACCGTACCGGGAATCCCGGCCAGGCATTCTATCCCCGCACAGTTCTCCTCGACGCTGCGCTGCACGAACCCGTCCCAATCCTCGCCAGCCGCCACTCGCCAGATTCTCTGCTCTGACCCCTGATAAATGCTGTCATCCTGAGCGGAGTCCGCGGCAGCGAACGCAGTCGAAAGCCTGCCCTGAGCCTGTCGAAGGGGACCTGCATTTAAGACCGCGATGTCGGCAGACGCTGATGGAGCCGACGTCGATCGGCGGTAATCCCGCGCAGACCCACGCGCAGCACCAGCCCGTTGAAACCGCTGTCGGACACAACCAGGTTGCTCCCCCCGCCCAGCACGAACAACGGGATCCCGCGCTCGCGTGCCCACGCCGCCGCCGTGGCAATTTCGTCCTCCCTCGTGGCCTCAAGGAACCACCGCGCCGGTCCTCCGATGCCAAGCGTCGTAAGGGGCGCAAGCGGCTTGTTTTCTTCAATCAGGCTATCGAGAGACATCTCCCTAAGGCTACAGCACCACTTTTGCCGTAAAATGAAATCAGGCAATATCTTTGCCGGAGGATTGAATGTACCCAGAGCTCATGGTGATCCCGATGCGCGAAGAACTGGTCCGCGCCGGTATCCAGGAATCCCGCACCGCCGAAGAAGTCGACGCCACTCTAGCCAAGCCCGGCACGACCCTGTTGGTCGTCAACTCCATCTGCGGATGCGCTGCAGGCAAGATGCGTCCCGGCGTGCGCCTCGCTCTCGCCAACACCGCCCACCAGCCCGACCAGAAGATCACCGTCTTTGCCGGTCAGGATCGCGAAGCCACAGAGCGCGCCCGCAGCTACTTTGAAGGCCAGCCGCCCACGTCCCCCGCGGTCGCCATTCTGCGCGACGGCAAGCTGGTTTACCTGATGCAGCGTTTCATCATCGAGCAGGCGACGGCCCAGCAGATCGCCGGCGAGCTCATCCGCGCCTTCGACGAATTCTGCGCGAAGACCACGGCCTGATCCGATTCAGACCTTGCGGATTGAACCGGGGTACTGAGCCACCCGCTCGTCAGACGTCAGCAATGTGATCCCTTCGACCGCTGATTGTGCAATCAGAATGCGGTCGAAGGGATTTCCATGCAATGCAGGCAAATTGGAGATCCCGAGTGCGTGCTTCCCTGCGATCTCCAGCTCAACGTATCCGTTTTGAAGCAAAGCTTCACGAAGTTCGTTTGGGGAAGTGTCGAATTGATCCGGCGCCTTCGCGTATTTGATCCCGAACTCCCAGATACTCGCCACACTGAAGATCAGGTCATTGTCTCGGTCACCAATCAGCTTCAGTGCCGCAGAAGATAAGCGATCTGACTTCTGTGCGGCCCACAGAAGCAGATGCGTATCCAGCAGAAGCCTCATGACTCACCGCTGAACATTTTTTCGATCTCTTCGGCGAACATCGTATCGAAATCGTCTGGAACCTTGATCTTCCCCTTCAGAAACCCGATTCGCCGCTTCGGCCTGGTCTCCGCGGTATCGATCCGTCCCACCTTTACCTTTGGCTTCCCGGCCTTGGCAATGATGAAGGGTTCTCCCTTCTCCGCCTCGTCCACTAGCCGCGAGAGATGGGTCTTGGCTTCGTGAATATTGAAGGTGCGCATGACATCTCTCCGGACTAAACTAAGTTTAGTTAGTTTAGTCTACTGTGATCTGGCGCGCAACTGCTCACTCCACAAACGATCCAAGAAAAACGGCCTCCCGCAAAGGGGGCCGTTCGTTCATTCCTGGTTTTCGAAAAGCCTCAGTCCCCTTCCACCGCCACCGGCAGCCTCTGCACCTTGCTGTGCTTCACTGAATAGCCGAAGTAAATGATCAGCCCGACCAGCAGCCACAAAATCATCACGATCCAGGTAATCCGCTCCAGCCGCGTCATCAGGTAGACGGCGGAAAGAATGCCGAGAATCGGCACCAGCGGCACCATGGGCGTCTTGAACGGCCGCTTCATTTCAGGATGACGCACGCGCAACACCCAAACGCCTGCGCTCACAATCGTGAAAGCCAGCAGTGTTCCGATGTTGACCAATTCCGAGAGTCTCTCGATGGGCAGAAACGCCGGCATGATCGCCGCAAAGGCGCCAAAAATAATGGTGGTAATCCACGGAGTGCGAAACTTGGGATGCACGGCCGACGCCCACTTGGGCAGCAGCCCATCTTTTGACATGGAGTAAAAAACGCGCGTCTGACCCAGGAGCATGACCAGCATGACCGTGGCCAGACCGAAGACCGCGCCGATCTTGACCAGCAGCGATCCCCATGCCACACCCGTAGCATCGATTGCGAGAGCGACCGGCGCGGACACGTTCAGAGTCTTGTAGCTCACCAGCCCCGTGAGCACCAGCGAAACCAGAATGTAGAGAATCGTGCAGATTACGAGAGATCCCAGAATTCCGATGGGCATGTCGCGCTGCGGATTCTTCGCCTCCTGGGCTGCCGTTGAGACCGCATCGAAGCCAATATAGGCGAAGAATATCGACGCCGCCGCCGTGGGGATGCCGAGCCACCCGAAGTTTCCGTGCGAGTCAGTGGGCGGCACGAAAGGATGCCAGTTCGCGCTGGCCACCGCCGGATGCTTGAACAGGAAGTAGCCACCCACGAGAAGAAAGATACAGACGATGGTGACCTTGATAATCACCACCGCTGAATTGAAGTTGGCCGACTCCTTGATTCCGATCACCAGGATCGTCGTAATCACCATGACGATGCACACCGCAATCAGGTTGAAGGCGCCAGTAGCATGCGGCAGGCCCTCCGCGCTCACTCC
Source organism: uncultured Acidobacteriota bacterium (assembly GCA_963798315.1). GTDB lineage: Bacteria > Acidobacteriota > Terriglobia > Terriglobales > Acidobacteriaceae > Telmatobacter. The sequence continues at coordinate 171,703 of CAWCTA010000015.1, forward strand.
CGGCGGAAGCGACATCAGTTGCAGCCACTGGTCATGGTAGTAGACCAGCGGAGTTCCGGTAGTCGCAGTCAGCTGCGGTGGAATGTAGATGTGGAATTGCTGCAGCAGACTATTGAAATAGCCTGCCCAGCCCGACGCGACGGTGGAGGCGCCGAATGCGTACTCGAGGCACAGGTCCCACCCGATAATCCACGCCACCAGTTCGCCCAGCGTTGCATAACCGTATGTGTAGGCCGACCCAGCAATGGGAATGATCGAGGCGAACTCCGCGTAACACAGCCCCGCAAATGCGCAGGTCAGGCCCGCCAGCACAAAGCTCAGTGCCACTGCCGGCCCAGCTCGCAGCGCGGCCGCCTGCCCCGTGAGCGTGAAGATGCCCGCACCAATGACCGCGCCGACACCGAGTGTAACCAGGTTCAACGCGCCCAGGGAACGCTTGAGCGTATGTTCGCCCTCTTCACGCGCTTCCTCTGACAGCATTGACATGGGTTTGATTCGTAGCAGTCTGGACATGAATGAGGGCGATCCTCCGGGTTCGTTGAGACATTGTTGCGTTGGATTCTCTTACGTTTGGATTGCAGACCTGCGCGACCAGAGAAAATACACGGGAATGCCAATCAGCACAAGCACAAGGCCGGGCCACGTGTACTGGGGCTTGTACCGCAATAATACGATACAAATCCATGTGGCCATCACGATATAGAGCCCCGGCAGCACCGGGTATCCAAGCGCTCGATACGGCCGCGGCGCCGCAGGCCACTTCCGCCGCAAGACAAACAACCCCACAATGGTGAGGATGTAGAACACCAGCACCGCAAAGATGATGTAATCGAGCAACTGGCTGTACGACCCCGACACGCACAACACCGCGGTCCACAATGCCTGCACCAGCAACCCCGCCACCGGCGTGTGATAGCGCGGATGCAGCTTGCCCACCGACTTGAAGAACAGCCCGTCGCGGCTCATCGCGTAGTACACACGCGCACCGGCAAGCGTCAGCCCATTGGCGCATCCGAATGTCGAAATCAGGATGGCCGCGGCCATCAACTGCGCCCCGCCCGAATGAAAAATCTGCTCCAGCGCCGCCGTGCCCACGCGATCCTCGGCAGCGTATTGCACGCCCCGCGCCAATACTGTCGCGCCGTGCGGATCGCCATGCATGGGCAGCACCAGGATGTAAGCTAACGACGCCAGAAAGTACACCGTCAGCACAAACCCCGTCCCCATTACGAGCGAGAGCGGAATGTTCCGCTTCGGATTCTTCACCTCACCCGCGGTGAAGGTGATGTTGTTCCACGCGTCCGACGAGAACAGCGATCCCACCTGTACCACCGCCAGCACCACCAGCAGGTTCACCATCACCAGCGGCCCGCCGATACCCACCTGCACCGGGTGCAGCGTATGCCACCCCGCGTTCTCCCAGAAGTGGCTCCAGCCGGCGCCAAAGTTCGCTTCCCACGCCGTCGCATTGCGGCCGATCGTGAAACCCAGCACCACCAGCGCAGCCAGCGAAAGCGCCTTGGCCGACGTAAACACGTTCTGAATCATCGAGCCGATCTTCATCCCGAAAATGTTTACGAACGCCAGGAAAAACATCACCACGATTCCGGCAAGGTTCGCTGTGTTGACGCCGATATCCATGTTGCCCAGCACCATCGGCCCGATCGGGATCGGCGGCACATGCGCGATGTGCCATAGCCAATGCGTTGTCGACACCGTAGGAAAGAACACGCCGAGGAACTTGCCGAACGCCACGCAGACCGCCGCGATCGTCCCTGTCTGAATGACCAGGAACAGCGTCCAGCCATAGAGAAATCCCCACAGCGGCCCCAGCGATTCGCGCAGGTAGATGTACTGCCCGCCCGCCTTGGGCATCATCGCCGCCAGCTCGCCATAGCTCAGCGCGGCAATGATCGTGAGGACGCCCGTCACCACCCACGCGCCAAGGTAGAGCGCCGGCGAGTTCGTCACCCGCGCAATGTCCGCATCCACCAGAAAGATCCCAGACCCGATCATCGACCCGATCACCAGCGCGGTGGAGCTGAAGAGCCCGAGCGTCTGCACCAGCCTCGGTCCGCCGGCCGGAGAAACATTCGCAGGATTGGGGATGGTTCGCTGGGTCGTCACCTGTTGCATTTTTACCGGATTTTCGCGGAACTGTCTTTACCATTCTTCCTCCTGGAGGGAGGAATCGAAAATAGCCCAGGATGGAGCGCAGCGCAATCATGGGATTGCTTTGCCACAAGCCCCACCCCGGAGGGGCGGAACGAAATCAACTTTCGATGCAACTAAGTTGAGTGGCCGAGGACATCTGCCCACCTGCGAAACTCCCTCGCGGGATCCGCCTTCGAGAACAGCGCCGCCGCCACGGCCAGCGTGTTTGCTCCCGCCGCCAGCGCCAACGGCGCGGTCTCCAGCGTGATGCCGGCTGCGGCCACAAGCACCGCCGCGGGTCCTGCCTGTTCGCGCAACCGGCGCACCCCCTCGATGCCGATTGGCTTCTTGCTCGTATCCTTCGTGGTGGTCGGAAACACCGGCCCGATGGAAAAGTAATCGGCCGGCTCATGCAGAATTCCCGGCAAAAGCGAATCGCTCCCCCCAAACGTGCCCACGATCCGGTCCGGCTCCAAAATGCGCCGCGCTTCCCGCGGAGACACATCCCCGGCATCCACATGAACCCCATCAAATCCCAGGCGGTCCACCAGATCAGCCCGGTCATCGAGAACCAGCATTACCTGCCCCACCGGAAGCGCAGCCCGCAGGATCTCCGCATCCCCCAGCAGCTCAGCTTCCGATCCCGTCTTGTTCCGGTATTCCAGCAACGTGACTCCCGCTTCTGTGAGCGATTTGCCAAGCCGCCGCAGAAACTCCGCGCGCCCCGCCGCCGGAATCCGTGGCGAATCAAGAATCGGATAAATCCTCGGAAATGACTTCATATGATTTCAGGTTACCGGAACCAACAGAATGGCCGCACAGTCTCCCGCGCGGCCATCTCCTGTTCCTAGAGTTTCTGTTCCCTGCTCCCTGTTCCCTGATCCCTGCTTTTCTCACATCTCGTCCGCCGATGGCCCGTAGCATCCCGGAATCTTCTGTTCCAGCAGCCGCAGATACACGCCCAGCTGCGCCCGATGATGAATCAGGTGATTCACAACCCAGGTGCGCCAGACGTTGTATTTCGTATCGTCGATCCACGTCTGCTCGCCCGCCACAAACTTCCAGTTCAAATCCCACTTCTGCGGACTCATCTTCGCCAATTCCGGCTTCACTTCGGCAACCTGCTTCTCAAAACGCTCCAGTAGCGCGGCCCTGGTCGTTGGATCGGTGGGATTCATGTTGGGCGTCCAGTCCAGCCGGTCTTTGGTCAACGTATGCAGCGCCCAATCGCCGTTGGTGTCGGAAACATGTGCCGCCAGTCGTCCCAGCGCCATCGACTTTTCGTGGGGCTTCCAGCCAAAGTTCGCATTCTCGGGAATCGCCTCCAGAACCTTGCGGGTGTTGGTAGTTTCGCGGTCATATTCTGCGATAAGTTCTTTTTGAATATCCATCCGTGCAACCTCCACGTTGCGCAGCCAGCATATCCCAAAACATGCCCGAAAGGCGAAGAAAAAGCGATACAATCTGTAATCGTATTCAAAGTCTGGGTGCCCCAGGTTCGGCGCGCCTTTGTCTTTGCGCCTAACCTGGGAAAGCACGACCCTCGGCCGCCGGTCTATTCCTTTTTCGGCAACGCAAATGCGATATACGCCCCGCCCACCGGCGACTTCGGATCCCGCCCTCCGCTCGACGCAATCACCACGTACTGCCGCCCGTCGATCATGTACGTCGACGGGGTCGCCATTCCCGCAAACGGAAGTTCCGTCTCCCAAAGGACCTTCCCAGTACTGCTGTCGAAGGCCCGGAAGCGCCGGTCGTACACCGTCGCCCCGATGAACAGTACTCCGCTCGCGGTCACCACCGGCCCTCCGTAATTTTCCGTACCGGTGTCCTTCATCCCCTGTTGCGCCAGCGCGGGGTACTCGCCCAGCGGCACCTTCCACAGGTACTTTCCCGTCTTCAAATCGATCGCATTGAGCGTGCCCCACGGCGGCACGAAAGCCGGATAGCCCTCCGGGTCGAGAAACTTCCTGTATCCGGTGAAAATATACGGCCCTTCTTCGCTCTCCACCGGCGGGGTCACCGAGGCGGTCTGTTCGCCGACCCGAAGGAAGCGCAACAGGGCTTCCATATCCTTGCCGGCCACGTCCGGAATCTGCGGCATCTTTCCCTTACCGCTATAGATCACCTTCTTCGTCTGGTCCGCGGACAGGCGGCTCCCCAACCCCATGAGCGTCGGACCCAGGCCTTCCTTCCCCTCCAGGTGTTCGCCGTGGCACACCGAGCACTTCTCCTTGAACACGGCCGCACCGCGTGGATCAGCCGGCGGCGGCGCGGAATCAGACGCCGCCGGAGTCGAGCCCAGCTCTTTCTTGTTCACGGAAGCATCCGCAGCGCTGCCGGTGCGGAGGTAGTGAAGCAGGTCATTCAGGCCCCGGTCATCGATATTGGGAAACGACGGCATGCGGCCCGCCCCCGTCTTCACGGTGTGCGTAATCTGCTCGTCGCTGAGTTTCTTTCCAATATCAACGAGCGAAGGAAACGCAGGCGGCGAACCTTCCCGGGTTACACCGTGGCACACGGCGCACTGGTACATATAGGTCTGCATCCCCCCGGTGCTGCCGCCGGGGTTTTGAATCAGCCCGCCCAGCCACGCCATTTCATTGGCGTTGACGTACAGGATGTCGTTGACCGGGTCCACCGCTGGCCCGCCCCACTCGGCGCCGCCATCAAAGCCGGGAAACACGATGGTCTGCTGCCCCCCTGCGACCATGGGCAGGAACTGGCCGTCGCTGCGCACCGTGCGGAATTGCTGCACCGCCCACGCGTGCATCTCCGGCGTGCGCGTAGTCAGCATGTCTTCGGTCAGCCGCTGCCGGGCGTACGGCTCTGGCCCGCCAGGAAGAGATTGCGTCTTCGCCGCTACCTCGCCCGGCACCGTGCTGGCCGGGTAAGGCCGCTCGTTCATTGGATAGAGCGACTCCCCTGTCACCCGATTAAATAAGTAGACGTATCCCTGCTTCGAGGTCTGCGCCAGCGCCTCCACGGTTTTGCCATCGTGCTGGAGCGTAACCAGCGCCGGCGGCGACGGAAAATCGCGATCCCAGAGATCGTGGTGCACGCCCTGGAAATGCCAGAGCAGCTTTCCGGTGTTGGCATCGAGCGCCAGCTCACAGTTGGCGTAGAGATCGTCACCCACCCGGTCCCCGCCATAGAAGTCCATCACCGCCGATCCGGTCGGCACGTACACGATACCCCGCGTCGCGTCCAGGGTCATCCCCGCCCAGTTGTTGGCTGCGCCCGCGGTCTTGTAGGCATCTTTGGGCCACGTCTCGTAACCAGGCTCCCCGGGCAAAGGAATCGTATGGAAGACCCAGCGGAGTTGCCCCGTGCGCACGTCATACGCGCGAACATAGCCAGGCGGCGCCGGATGCGTCTCAGGATTGCGCCCCCCCACAATGATCAGGTCCTTGTACACGACGCCCGGCGATGTCAGGGCAACCGACTGCTTCTCATAGTTCCCGCCCTGCTCCACCCCTTTGCGCAGGTCCACGCGCCCGCCCTCGCCAAACGTCTCGATTGGTTTGCCCGTTTCCACATCGAGGGCGTAGAGGTAATTCATCACCCCGGCAAAAATCCGGCCTTGCTTACCATCCGTCCAGTACGAGAGTCCTCGCGCCGGCTGCGTGCCATTGATCCCCGAATCGAACTTCCATTTCAGCTTCCCGGTCGCCGCATCCAGCGCAACGACCTTCTGCGTCGGCGTATACGTGTACAGTGTTCGCCCCACGATCAACGGATTCGACTGGATCCCGCCCTTCTCCCCGGTATCAAAACTCCACGCCACCTCGAGCTTCGACACGTTGCCGCGATCGATCTGGGTGAGCTTTGAATAGTGATCTCCATCCGCCCCGCCGTTGTACACCGGCCAGTCGACAGTCTGCCCCTGACAAACAGCCGCGCCAATTGCGAACGCGCCCACCAATAAACCATCACCGAAGCGAAGAAAAACTCGATTGAGCATTAAGCGGAGTTCCCCTGGGAGGTTCTGTCAAAGTGCGATTGTTACATTCCCACCCGACGTGGGAAAACACGACCCCTGAAAAGGACTATCATCCGTGCGTACCTGCCGCACCGGTGCGATCTTCTTCAGAATGAAAGGCGCAATCCATGGACGTATCGTGGCACACCGAAAAAGACCGTCTTGAATGCAACTGGTCCGTCCCTGAGCAACCCGCTCCGTACCGCGCGCCCTGGATTCAGGAAACCCCGCAGCCCGTTGATCGGAGCGCAGTCCCCTCAATTCCCGACTTCGCGGCGCACAGCCCGCTCGGTTCGGGCGAGTGGTTCGCCCCATGGGATGCACGATGGAGTATCCCAGGCAGATAAACTGCGCTTTACTTTACTCCGGCTGTTTGGCCAGAAACCGCTCCATGAACTTGGTGTCGAACTCTCCCGCCCGGAATTCCGCATCCTGAAAAATCGCCTGGTGCAGCGGTATCGACGTATCGATCCCCTGCACGACGAACTGGCTCAGCGCCCGCTCCATCTTGGCGATCGCTTCAGCCCGGTCCTGCCCGTGCACAATCAGCTTGGCGATCAGCGAGTCGTAATACGGCGGCACCACGCCTTCCGCGTACTGCGCCGTATCCACGCGCACGCCGTTGCCGCCCGGCACGTTGAAGGCCGTGATCTTCCCCGCGGACGGCGTGAACTTGCTCGGATGCTCGGCGTTGATGCGGCACTCGATCGCAGTGCCCGCGCATCTCGATCTTCGCCGGCAGAATGTTCTCCAGCCTCTCGCCCGGACGCAATCCGCAGCTGCGCCTTCACCAGGTCCACGCCCGTGACGAACTCCGTCACCGGATGCTCCACCTGGATGCGCGTGTTCATCTCGATGAAGTAGAGCTGCCGGTCCTCGTCCATCAGGAACTCGACCGTGCCCGCGTTCTGGTAGCCGATCTCGGTCAGGCAGTGCTTCAGCGTGCGCCCGATCTCCTCGCGCATCTTCGGCGTCACCTGCAGCGACGGCGCTTCTTCAATCAGCTTCTGATGCCGCCGCTGGATCGAGCACTCGCGCTCGCACAGCGATGGCGACGTTGCCGTGCTCATCGGCCAGCACCTGGAACTCGATGTGCCGCGGCTGCTCGATGAACTTCTCCATGTACAGGTCGCCGTTGCCGAACGCGTTCGCCGCCTCGGTCGACGCCGCATGAAACAGATTGGGCAACTCCTCCGCCGCTGCGCACGATGCGCATGCCGCGCCCGCCGCCGCCGGCCTTGGCCTTCAGGATGACCGGATAGCCCACCTTCTGCGCCCAGTGCAGCGCCTCTTCCGCGGTCGCCAGCACGCCGTCCGAGCCGGGCAGGATCGGCACCTTGGCCTTCTTCATCGCCTGCCGCGCCTTCTCCTTCTCGCCCATCAGCCGCGTCACCTCCGGCGGCGGCCCAATGAACTTGATATTCGAAGCGCGGCAGACCTCGGCGAAGTTGGCGTTCTCGCTCAGCAGCCCATAGCCGGGATGAATCGCGTCCACATCCGCGATCTCCGCCGCCGAAATCACCGCCGGCACATTCAGATAGCTGTCCGCCGGCCGCGGCGGCCCGATGCAGATCGCCTCATCGGCAAACCGCACGTGCAGCGAGTTGCGATCCGCCTCGCTGTAAACGGCGACCGTGCGAATGCCGAGTTCCCGGCAGGCGTTCATCACGCGCAGCGCAATCTCGCCGCGATTGGCAACCAAAACCTTACGAAACATTCAGAACCCTTATAAGCACCAGTCCGGCTCTCGTGGGTTGGAGCATACGGACTTCAGTCCGTACGTTCAGTCGAAAGCCGGGCTTCATAGGCTGCCAGAAAACTGGTTCAGAGTTGCGTTTTGTATCAGGGCACGACTTCAGTCGTGTCGCAGGTGCATCAAAAATTGGAATCGGCTTAAGCCCCTGAGGGCGATCGCAAAACTACACCACCCGAATCGCAAACAACGGCTGCCCGTACTCAATGGGCTGCCCGTTGACAACCAGGCATCTTCACGATCTGCGCCGGAGGCATCGCTCTCGATTTCGTTCATCAGCTTCATGGCTTCGACAATGCAGATCACCTGCCCCTTTTCCACGTGATCTCCGGGTGTAACGAAAGCTGCCGCGCCCGGCGATGGCGAGCCGTAGAATGTGCCCACGATCGGCGACTTTACCAGGTGCAACCCGGCGTCTGGATCCGCCTCCGCAACAGCGACAGGCGCTGGGGAAGCCGCGAGCGGCACCGCCGCAGGCGCCGCCCCGGCTGGCACATTCCCCGGTCCGTGCGCCGCCGCGGGAGCCACCGCCGCGTTGAACTTGAGTCGAATCTTCATGTCGCCGCGATCCAGATCGAACTCGGCGACCTGATTTTCCTTCAGGAACTCGATCAGTTGTTTCAGGTCCTGGATATCTTCTGGTTTCATTCGTTCCTTTTATGCTCGCTCGTTGTTTCCCTAGCCTCGTTGCAGTGCAATCCGATTGTGCGAACACCAACTTCACAGTTCAATGAGCGCTTTGGGTGACGGTGTCAGCACCTCGCCTCCAGTCCGGGTCACAACTACCATGTCCTCGATGCGAATGCCGAACTGACCAGCGAGGTATACCCCGGGCTCGATGGTCACAACCATTCCCGGGTGCAGCGTGTTGCTTTGTCCCGCGCCTATGCGCGGCGGTTCGTGGATCTCCAGCCCGACTCCGTGGCCGGTAGAGTGCGAAAAGGCCTCTGCCAATCCTGCCTGGCGCAAAACCCCGCGGGCGGCCTCGTCCACCGCTCCGCAACTGACGCCCGAGCTCACCGCTGCAACACCGGACAGCTGGGCCTCAAGCACGGCTTCATATGCACTGCGTTCGTTCCGCTTAGGCTTCCCCAGGTAAACGGTACGCGTCATATCCGAGCAATAACCCTTGAGAATAACACCGAAGTCGAGGGTCAGGAATCCCCGCCGCGGCAGCCGCGCCCCCGTCGCCCTTCCGTGCGGAAGAGCGGAACGCTCCCCCGACGCTACAATCGTTTCGAACGACATCCCCTCGGCCCCAAGCACGCGCGCCTGGTGTTCGAGCTCTGCCGCCACATCAACCTCTCGCAGGCCGGGCCGGATGAACCCCACGATGTGGTCGAACAGCCTGCAGCCCAGCAACGCCGCCTCGCGCATGATGCCGAGTTCTTCCTCATCTTTGACCAGCCGCAGCGTCTCGACCAGCGATGCCTCGAGCGGCACAAGGAACTTGCGCCGCAGCTTCGAGGCCAGCCCCGCCTTCCAGCGCGACAACTCCCCCACCGTCGTCCATTGAGGATCGAATCCGGCGTTCTCTACGCCTGCCTGCGCCGAGAGCCACTGCGCCGCTGCGACCGCGGGCGCACCGCTGACGATCTCAACCTTGGCCGCCTTCACTTCCTCGGCGGCCTGCGTCCTGTAGCGCCCATCCGTAAACAGCCGCGCCGCCCGCCGGCTGACTGCCAGCGCCGCGCTCGAACCAGTAAATCCCGAGAGGTAGCGTACGTCGGCAAGATGCGTAACCAGCAGCCCCGAAACCTCTGCTCCGTGCATCCGCCGCCGCACCAGCCCCAACCGTCGTGAATGATCCACCCGGTCAGTTTTATCACGGCAGAGCCAGTGAACAGTGATGAGTGGTTAGTGATCAGTTGCCTGGCTTGTTTGTCATCTCTGCATGGCGATTAGGCTCGACAGAACGCACGAAGAGTCGCTCTGACAACTGACAACTGATCCCTGACAACTGCTGTTACATCGCCGGCCGCACCGGCTTCTTCTGCTCCGGATCGACCTCGGCAGCCTGAATGTCTGACTGCCGGTCCATCCATTCGTCCAGGCGCGACCGCTTGAAACGCCAGCGATTCCCCAGCTTGAACGCGGGTACAAAGCCTTCCGAAGCATACTTGTAGAGGGTGTCGGGAGAGATGCCCAGGTAGTCCGAGGCCTGGCGAATGTCCATTACTTCCCGAATCTCAGGAACCAGCAGGTTGGAACGAACCGACGCATTGCGCATGGATCTACCTCCGGAAGGACGTTGAGCCTCAGGCAGGAACCGGCGAAATGCCGGTAATCTGTATATATCGTGGTTTTGCCCGGGAGTTCAAGGGATCCTAGGGAATTTTCCGGAATTTTTCCTGTTTCCCAAAACAGCACCATCCTGGAAATTACCCCGCCAAGAGCCACTGAACCGCTCGGGGTGGGGTCCCACCTCAGCCTTCGGCCCTACCCCTAGTGTCATTGCGGCGGATGGTCCGGCCTACATGGCCTTCCGCCACCACGCCGTCGTCTCGATGCTCAGGAACTTCGTCTTGTCGCCGCGGGAGAGGTAGAAATCCATCACCTCGTCCTTCCTGAACGCCGTGCAGTCCGGCCAGCTGTCGTCCTTTTCCAGGTGGGTCGACTTCTGGTGATTGTCCACCAGCGTGATCTCCTCCGCAGAGCACTGGATCACCTTCTGGGCCCTCAGGGAAAACGCCGTCCCCGGAGGCGGAGCCGGGGGCACCTGGTTGGCAATCTTTGTCAACAGCAGGATGAATACGAAGGCAGCAGCGAAAGTAGCTATTCTTTTCATAGAGTTATGCAACCCCAGGGAATCTCCCGGCGCGGGAATCCGGCGCGGACAGAACCCGGCCCGGCGCACATGGATTGAGTGGGTGCTCTCGAATCACTGTAAAACGGTTTTCGTCCTGAAACAAGACAAAAAACAGCCGGGCCGGCGGAGGAGGCCGGCCCGACGTCATTGTTGAGCAAACTTTATTGGTTCTGCTGCTGGTCCTGGCCCTGCTGGTCTTCGCGGCGATGCAGCGTGGGCCGGTCGTCCCCGCTCGAAGATCCATCCGTGGTCTGGGCGTTAGGGTCGGTGCTGGCGCGCCGCAGCGAGGGCCGCTTGTTGTCCTTCGAGTCGGTCAGCCGCCGTTTGTTCTCGATCCGGGCCAGCCGCGCCTTCACGTCGTCAAACTCCGACGTCGTCACCGTGTACTCATCCCTGGCCGGGAGAATGCGGGCAATCTCCTCCTGCGAGTGCATGATCCGGTCTGGAGTCTGCGGATGGTCGGAAAACACCTTGGCCACTGCACCCGGCTTCCGCTTCTCCAGTGCCTGGATCTTTTCAAAGAAGCTGATAAATGCCTGCGGATCGTACCCCGCCCGGTACATGTACTGCACGCCCAGGTAGTCGGCCTGCGCCTCGAAGTCCCGCGAGAAATGCATGAACGTGATCGGAATGGCGATCGACATCGCCTCGTAGATTCCATACCCCGTCCAGCCGCCGATGAAGATCAGCGGAATGGTTCCCAACTGCGCGTAATTCATGCGCGTCTGCTCGCGAACCGCGTGGTGCGCGCAAACGTGCGCTGTTTCGTGCGCCATCACTCCGGCCAGTTCCGCCTCTTCATCGGCGTTCAGAATCAGTCCCGAATTCACATAGAAAAATCCGCCCGGCAGCGCCATGGCGTTGATCTCGTCGGAATCGATGACCTTGATGGTAAACGGAACCTTGCAATCCGAGTTCTTCACGATGTTCTGCCCGACGCGGTTCACATACTCTGTCACCACCGGGTCAGTAATGAACTTGGTACTCTTTTCGATCTCCGACGCGTATCCCTTCCCCATCTTGATTTCGGTATCGGTCGAGTACCAGTTGCCCATGCCCCGCCCGCCAATGTCGCGATTGCCCACGGCGCTCACGTCGTCTATGCTGCCCGGCTTAACCTTGATCATTTCGCTGCCGGGCGCCACCACTTTCTCCGGGTCGACTGCGGCAGAGGGAACATCACCCGCAACAGGGGTCGTGCCGGGAGCAGGATCCTGCTTCGCCGGATCCTTGCTCGTTTTTGAATCCGCGCTCGCTTTCGAATCCGGCTTGGCGTCCGGCTTCGACGCCGGTGTGTCTCCCGCCACCGGTGTCGTCCCCGGGGCCGGCTGGGCAGACGGCGGGTTAGCGGGCGTATCGGTCGGAGGGGTGCTGGCCGGCTGCGCAGAAGGGTTGGACGAAGGAGTGGACTGGGGAGCGGACTGCGCCACGCCAACAGTCGTTCCGGCCCAGGCCAAAACCACCGCGGCTACCGCTAGTGTTGTCAACTTCACACCTTGTGGAGTCCGATTCATCGCCCTCACCTCCGGGTTCCGCCGCGATCGCCGCTTCGCTTCGCTCGACTCGTTAGACGCTAGTATCCGCTTCTTTGGGAGCGGATGGGAAGAATATTTCCATTGTCCTGAAAACAGATTGACCGGACGCAATCTAAAATGAACGGCCACCCTCCTCGCCTCAGCCTCTTTCTTCGCTAGCTGGATGCAATCCGCTCCGTGCCCGATCCTTCCGCCCATTTATTGGTGCAAGGGTGGGAACCCGGAGGTCAACCCAGGTTTCTCATCCTTCCGCAGGTCGCGAACGCCCGTCAAGCACCACCCTGAGAGGCGAACAAACCCGCCTCCGCCAGCCACCGGCTTCATCGTCCGAACCACACTCATCACGTTTCAACAACTTCTGGTGCTTGGAGCCCGCTGGGCGCTGAATTACAGTGAAGAGCACGTACCAAAGGGGAGGAGTCGTGCGTCCCACGTTCCTGGCGGTTGCCGCCATGGCGCTATTTGCGGCATTGCAGGGGGCAGGTCAGCCGTCCCATCGCGGTTTGCACGGTTTGCTCCCGCCCGGTCTGGTCCCGCCCCACCATCGCGCCCCGGTGCCTGCTCAGCCGTCGAAAGAAACGCTCGCGGACACCGTTTTCGACGCCACAAATCTCGGCACGCCCCTGGTCCTCGATAAAGACTGGCGCGTCGGCATTACCGCCGATCCGGCTGCGCAACGACCCGATTTCGACGACTCCCAGTGGGCTGTTCGCGAAGCCAGACCCGCCATCGCCGACGTTCCCGACGCGGAGAATCCTGACGACAATAACCAGGCCGCCTCCCATCAGCCGTCAGGGCCCTTTGCCTGGTTTCGACTCCATGTCAAATTGGCTCCCAACCACGGACCGATTTCTCTGCTCATCGAACTGCCGGTTTCCCACAACACTTCGATGGATTTCGGAACCCAGGCCACTCAGTCCGACGTGGAGGTCTATGCCAACGGCCGCCGGATCCCGCCCCAGGGTCCCCACGGCGACGAGGCCTCGCATTATCAGGCCATCTCCCGTATCTACAATCTCGACCTCGCGCCTTCTGACACTTCCCTCACCCTGGTGATCCGGACCCTCAGTCTCCCCTTCGGCCTTTCCGCTTATACCCACTTCTTTGCCACCCGGAACATCCGTCTCGGCAATCCCGAGGACCTCGGCCGGTCCCTCGAACTGTGGTCCATCCATACTCTGTTTGAACGGCTCCCTCGCCTGGTCAACGCCATCCTCCTGGCCTTTCTCTCGATATTTCTCTTCGCTCTCTACTTCACCCAGAAAGGCCACATCGAGTACCTGTGGCTGGCATTGCACGAGCTGCTCCAGGTTCCCATCGGCTTCATCGATCTTGCCGGCTCCACCGCATACCTCGATCAGCTCTGGTTCGCCGCCGTGATCTTGCAGCTCGTGCTCATCTCCGCCTACCTCTATTTCGAGTTCCTCATCGCCTTCCTTGCCCTTCGCCGGCGCTGGTTCATCACTCTGCTCCGCTACACTGCGCCCATCATGGCCGGGGTCGCGCCCGCGCTGTTGATGGTCGGCCACCGCCACTTCATCGGCGTTGTGGTCGTGGTGGTCCTCCTGGGCAGCTTTCTATGGACCACCGGCTGGCTGCTGTTCTGTTTCACGACCCTGATTGCGGCCACCATCCGCCGGAACTTCGAAGCCGGCCTTCTCCTTCTCCCCCTTGTCCTCAGCATGATCGGAATCCTGGAACAGGTTTCCTCCGGTATGACCGATTTCGGCGGACGGCCCTACCGTTCTCCTCTCACCTTTCAGGCCGGCCCGATCCCCATTCACTTCGCTTCCATTGCCGATTTTGCCGGCCTGCTCACAATTGTCCTCATCATCTTCGGGCGCTTCCTCCGCATCCACCGCGACCAGGAACGCGCCTCCGGCGAATTGGCCGCCGCACGCAATGTGCAGGAACTGATGATTCCCCAGGAGAAGCTCAAGACGCCCGGCTTCGAAGTGGATTCGGTCTACAATCCCGCCACCGAAGTCGGCGGCGACTTCTACCACCTCGATGCGACGCCCGACGGCGGTTTGCTCGTCGTCATCGGCGACGTCGCCGGAAAGGGGCTCAAGGCTGCCATGAATGTATCCATGGTCATGGGCGCCTTGCGCAGAGTCTCCGAACGGAGCCCGGCAAAGATTCTCGAATCTCTTAATCGCGTCCTGGTTGGCGGCGAAAGCTTCACCACCTGTCAGGCCGCCTGGTTCGGCGCGAACGGCGAACTCGTCATCGCCAACGCCGGTCACCTCCCTCCCTACCTGAACAGCCAGGAAGTCGCCTTGCCCGGCGGCTTGCCCCTTGGAGTCCTGCCCGAAATCAGCTACGAAGAGGTGCGGCTCTATCTCCACCCCGGCGATCGCATCCTGCTTCTCTCCGATGGAGTCGTCGAAGCGCGTCAGAGCTCGGGCGAGTTATTCGGCTTCGACCGCGTGCATAACCTGAGCAATCAGTCCGCGTTCTACATCGCCGACGCGGCCAAAGAATTTGGCCAGGAAGACGACATCACCGTCCTCACCGTTCGCCGCCTCGCCCAGGCCATCGCCGCGTAGCTTCGTTGCAGATTCTGAAACAGCTTTAAGTGAGAAGTGAATTGTCATCCTGAGCGGAGTCCGCCACGGCGGACGCAGTCGAAGGACCTGCATTTTCCGGGGATAGCCCAACCTCAATTTCCGCGTTGAGCATTCGCGGCGCTAACCGCGCTCAATACAACAGTCCGCTTGGTTCGTTGCATCGAAGGCCGTATGAGCCGCACGCTCCTGCCTGGTAAGCCCTACCCTCTGGGCGCAACTGCGTATAAAAAAGGGACAAACTTCGCCATTTTTTCTGAAGCCGCGACCCGCGTCGACCTTTGCTTCTTCGACTCCCAGGGAAAACAAATCGACTGCATCACTCTTCGCGAGCGCACCGCTCACGTCTGGCACGGATTTGTGAATGGAATCAAGACCGGACAACTTTACGGCTATCGCGTCGATGGCCCCTGGGATCCGGAACACGGGCATCGTTTCAACTTCAACAAACTTCTCGTCGACCCGTATGCCAAGTCGATCTCCGGCAGCGTCGACTGGAAGCAGCCCATCTTTCCCTACGACCTCGCGTCTGGCGACCCCTTGAAGATGGATACCCAGGACAGCGCCGACGGCGTTCCAAAATCCGTCGTCATCGACACCCGGTTTGATTGGGAAGACGATTCCAAGCCCCAGACCCCGCTTCCCGATTCCGTCATTTACGAGATGCACGTCAAAGGATTCAGCATCCGTAATCCCATGGTCCCCGAGAATCTGCGCGGCACCTATGGCGGCGTCGCCCATGAGGCAAGCATCAACTACCTCCAGAAACTCGGCGTCACCGCGGTCGAGTTACTGCCCGTTCACCACTTCATCGACGAAGGCCACCTGGTCGAAAAGGGACTAACGGATTACTGGGGCTACAACACCCTCGGCTTCTTCGCGCCCATGTCCCGGTACTGCTCCTGCGGCGACCAGGGACAACAGGTTATCGAGTTCAAGCAGATGGTCAAGGCCCTGCACGCAGCCGGCATCGAGGTCATCCTCGACGTTGTCTACAACCACACCTGCGAAGGAAATCATCTCGGGCCGGTCCTGTGCTGGAAAGGAGTCTGCAACTCAACTTACTACCGGCTCCTCGAAGACGATCCGCAGTACTACATGGATTACACCGGCACCGGCAACACCCTCAATGTCCAAAATCCCCAGGTGCTGAAGATGATCATGGATTCGCTGCGTTATTGGGTTACAGACATGCACGTCGACGGCTTTCGCTTCGATCTCGCCGCCACTCTCGCCCGCGAACTCCACGACTGTCAGCAAGCTGTCGTCTTTCTTCGACACCATCCATCAAGATCCAACCCTCGCCGAAGTCAAACTCATCGCCGAGCCATGGGATGTTGGCGAAGGCGGCTACCAGGTTGGCCAGTTCCCTGTCCTCTGGGCCGAGTGGAATGGCAAGTATCGCGATACCGTCCGACGCTACTGGAAAGGCGATGGGGGCCAGCTCTCCGACTTCGCCTATCGCCTCACCGGCTCCAGCGACCTTTATCAATTCGACGGACGCAAGCCCTATGCGAGCATCAACTTCATCACCGCGCACGACGGCTTCACGCTTTGCGACCTGGTCAGTTACAACCAGAAACACAACGAAGCCAACCTCGACGACAACCGCGACGGCACCGACAACAACGACTCCTGGAACATGGGCGTCGAAGGTCCCACCGACGATCCCGCGGTCAACAACCTGCGCGAGCGCCAGATGCGCAATTTCCTGGCCACGCTCATGCTCTCCCAGGGCGTTCCCATGCTCTGCGGAGGCGATGAAGTAGCCCGCTCCCAGCGCGGCAACAACAACTGTCTACTGCCAGGACAATGAGTTCAGCTGGTTCGACTGGAACCTTGACGACTCCCGCGAGCGCCTCCGCGACTTTACGCGCAGGCTGATCCATTTCCGCCTCGCCCATCCCAACCTGCACCGCCGTAAGTTCTTTCAAGACCGTGAAATTCGCAGGAAAGGCAATGGAGAGCTTCTCCGCGTCATCAAGGACGTCTCCTGGTTCAACACCGACGGCAACGAAGTTTCCGACGACGCCTGGAATTCCGAGTGGAGCCGCGCCATCGCGTTGATGTTGAACGGGCAAACCCTGCAGGTCTCGAACGAAGACGGCGAGTGGGTTATCGACGACAGCTTTCTCATCCTCGTAAATGCCTCGGACGGCGGCGTCGAGTTCGTGATCCCCGCCTCTCCCTGCGGCAACCCATGGTGCCAGATCCTCGACACAGAGAACATCGAGGATCCCTTCGTCAACACCATGGTCAACGAAACGATCATCCTCGGGGGCCGATCCCTCAAGGTACTAAGCGACCAGGCATACCAACTCACCGTTCCGGCCCAAACCAAGCCTGCAATCTGACCCTCACATAGGTGCGCTGTAACAGGGCCCGACTTTAGTCGGGCCGCAAGAGCTGCAGATGGTCGCGGGCTTTAGCCCCTGAGGTACGCTTTCGTTTCACCGACGCGCTGAGGGCTTTTTCAGCAAGGTGGTCAGTCGCAGCGGAAACCATCGAAAATGAACGGAGCGATGTTATTTCCCAGCGGCTTTCTCCGTGTCTTCCGGTTTCGCTGCGTCCTTGTCGTCGGGGGGCTTGGAGAGATGGAGCTTGCTCATCTCTTTGGCTCCGACCGCGGGATCCTCAGGCGTCACCTTGATCATCGTTGCCATGGTTCCGGCGGTCCATTTGAAGTAATACGTCTTCCCCGCTTCCGCCTCAAACCGGGCCCGCTCGTTCTCTTTCTTCCTTGCGTCGTTCAAGGCCGCTCCGGCGGACATGATGACGCTTCCGTAGTACATCTTGGGCAATCCGGCGATCACGACGATCCCCGCCGGGACTTCCGTGAATACATATTCGCTGTTGAGGAGTTTCCCCAGATGAGAGTCGTTCACAAAAATCTCATCGTGCGAGGCAGAGCCGGTAAATCTGTACACACGGTAGATACACACGATCGCCTTGCCCTCGGATGGCGCCGGAAGCACCGCGGGAGTTTTGGAATCCTCCGCGATTGAGACGGGCCCTGTGAAGAGAAATGCCATTGCACCGTATCCGAACAGAAGGCTCGCAAATAACCTGCGAGCTCTCCTGAGGCAAAACATTGCGGCCCCGCTGAATTCGCTGTTACGCATGGGAGCGCTCCTCTCCTGGGTTCGGGATCTGATGAATGCTGTGGCAGTTCAGGACCTTCAGAAGTTTCAGAGCCCGCCTTGAAGACAGCTAGACCATAATCGGCCAGAAGATTTCGTCTGTGCGCGATGTCACTCGCACGAGTGACAACTCCTGACAACACAAGGCAGGTACTAGATTCTTGATTCTGAAGAGAAACAAATGCTCCGTGCCCCATCCTTGCGACTTTGTCCTGTCGCAAGGGTGGGAGACCACGAACCCAAACCATTCTTCTTCATCTGCCGCGGGTCGGAAGCGCTGGTGCGATTCCAGGAAAAAGGAAAAAGCCCCAACCTCGCGGATGGGGCTTGAATCATGCGCGACAATTCGGCCGCGCTGAGTCCCGTCGTCAGTCGTAATACTCCAGCCCCAGGTGGGTAATCAGGTTCTCGCCCATGATGTGCCGCAGCGTGTTCTTCAGCTTCATCGACTGGATGAACAGATCGTGCTCCGGATACAGCCCCGCCGCCGTCTGCGGCGACTTGAGATAGAAGCTCAGCCACTCCTGGATGCCGATACTACGCAGCGACGGCGCGCGCTTGGCCAGGTCGAGAAACAGGCACCAGATCGAGCGCAATCGGCGCCGCCAGGATCGAATCCCGGCAAAGAAAATCCACCTTGATCTGCATCGGATAACCCAGCCAGCCGAAGATATCGATGTTATCCCAGCCTTCTTTGTTATCGCCCCGCGGCGGATAATAGTTGATCCGCACCTTGTGATAGATATCCTTGTATAAGTCGGGATATAAGCTCCGGCTGGAAGATATATTCGAGCGACCCCAGCTTCGACTCTTCCTTGGTCTTGAACGATTCCGGATCGTCCAGCACTTCGCCGTCGCGGTTGCCGAGAATATTGGTCGAGTACCATCCCGACACGCCCAGCATGCCGCGCCTTGAAGGCCGGCGCCAGCACCGTCTTCATGAACGTCTGTCCGGTCTTGAAATCCTTGCCGCAGATCGGCGCCGCATTCCTCTTCGACAGCTCGATCAGCGCCGGCATGTCCACCGTCAGATTCGGTGCGCCGTTCGCGAATGGCACTCCCTCGCTCAGCGCCGCGTAGGCGTAAATCTGCGAAGGCGCAATGCCGATGTCGTCGTTCTCCAGTCCCTTCTCAAACGCCTCCATCGACTGGTGCACCGCCGTCGGCTCAAGGAAGATCTCCGTCGACCCGCACCAGATCATCACCACGCGATCGACCGTCTTCCTGAAAGCCTGGATATCCGCACGCACCTGTTCGGCCAGGTCGCGCTTGTTCTTGCCCTTCTTCACGTGCGTGCCATGCAGCCGCTTCACGTAATACTGGTCAAACACCGCCGGCAGCGGCTTGATCGTCTCGAGGTACGGCTTCAGTTGCTCCAGGATCTCCTTGTCCAGCACCTTGGCGTGCGCCGCCGACTCGTAGACGTTGTCCTCGAAGATGTCCCAGCCGGTAAACACGATGTCGTTCAAATCCGCCAGCGGCACAAAGTCCTTGATCAATGGCGAGTTGTTATCCGTGCGCTTGCCCAGCCGGATCGTCCCCATCTGCGTCAGCGATCCGATCGGCTTCGCCAATCCGCGCCGCACCGCTTCTACGCCGGCGATCATGGTGGTCGCCACCGCCCCCAGCCCCACGACCATGACCCCCAGTTTGCCCTTCGCTGGCTCAATCTTCGTCTCAGCGGTCTTTGACCCCATGGTGTGGCCGCCTTCTTGTTCGTTCGGCATTGCTTCTCCCAACCTTCCTTAACCGCGGGAAACCCGCACGTTCGTGAATCTTCCTGAGAATGTACCAGTGTAAACCGTGAGGCGTTGCGCAGGCTGCGCGGGCGTTGGGCGCGTCCTTATGCCGCATCCACGTGTCGAGTGCGCTTCAGATGCGACCAAACAAACCAGACGATCCCCGCCACGAGCGCGATCTCCACCCCAAGGTGAAAACGGTGAAATGCCTCCTCGAAGCGCGGATCGGTGTGCCACCGCTCGCCCAGTTTCATCCCCGCATAGGCCAGCGCGAAACACCACGGCCATGAGCCCACGAAGGTGTAAATGTGAAATCGAAGTTGCGGCATTTTTGCGATGCCCGCGGGAAATGCAATGAATGTGCGGACCACGGGCAGCAAGACGCCCCACAAGCACAGTGATGCCGCCATATTTGGTAAAGAAGTAAGTCATCCGGTCGAGGTCGTGGTGACTCATCAGCACCCATTTGCCGTATCGTTCCACCAGCGGACGGCCGCCCCTGGCCCCGATCCAGTACGCCACCACCGACCCTAGATTGCATCCGATCGCGCCCGCGGTTGCAACCAGAAACAGATTAAAGATGCCCCTTGTAGACCAGGTAGCCCGCAAACGGCATGATGATTTCTGAAGGCAGCGGTATGCAGGCCGACTCGATCCCCATCAGCGCAACAATGCCGGCGTAACCGCCGCTCTGAATAACCTGGGTAACAAACTGGACTAAAAAGGCGAGAATCTTTTCGCTCATGCGCGACTTCAAGTATATAGGTCCAACCCTGGCCTCCTGATTCTCATTAACGCTGTCGTCATCCTTGGATCAAAGTGCCGTGTCATCCTGAGCGGAGTCCGCCCCGGCGGACGTAGTCGAAGGATCTGCAGTTGCTCTTCCTCATCATTGCGGGAAGATCATAAGGCGCTCTTGCGCCCGACCCGTTTGTTACGATTGAAGTGGTTCAAACAGGCTCTTTCACAATCGTCAGAAGAGGTGCAAGTTGGCCGAATTTCCCCCTGTTCCCCTCACTCTCGAAGGCTCCCACGTCCTGCATCAGTTTTTCCGCTTCGATTGGAAAGCATGGCGGGCCACATCCTCCGCGGACCGCGACAGCATTGCGGACGAAGCCGCCTCCGCGCTGCAACGCCTCGAGCGCACCGCCTCCGGAGCACCCATACAGAGCGCTCTCTTCTCCGAGCTCGGCCACAAGGGCGACCTCATCCTCGTCCACTTCCGCGACTCGCTCGAAGCAGCTCAACCAGATCGAACTGGACCTCGCCCAAACCGCCTTCTATGACTTCCTCACTCCTGTTCACTCGTACGTCTCGGTCGTCGAACTCGGCCTCTACGAATCCACCCGCAAGACCTACGAAGCCGCCGCGGCCAAGGGCTTCGAGCAGCACTCGCCCGATTGGAACGCCGAAGTCGACGCATCCCTCAAGCGCGGGACCGAAGCGATGAAGCCGCGCCTCTTCCCCGCCGTCCCCGACACGAAATACCTCTGCTTCTATCCCATGGACCGCAAGCGCGGCGAGCAGGTCAACTGGTACATGGTTCCCTTCGCCGAGCGCCAGCGCATGATGCACGAACACGGCATGATCGGCCGCCGCTACGGCGACCGCGTCCGCCAGATCATCACCGGCTCCATCGGCTACGACGACTGGGAATGGGGAGTCGATCTCTTCGCCGACGACCCCGTCGTCTTCAAAAAGCTGATCTACGAAATGCGCTTCGACGAAGTCAGCGCCATCTACGCCCTGTTCGGCCAGTTCTTCATCGCCATCCGCCTTCCCATCGACAAGCTCGGCGCGTGGCTGGCCGGCAAGCTTTAATCAAAGCCGGGTGCCCCAAGTCTCGTCCGCCGCGGCGGATGAGACTGGGAAACGACGAAACTCAACCAGGAAGATCGCGCATGCCCGCCACCAAAGCTCCTCCCGGAAAGCCACCAAAGAAATCGCCCCGTGGCGATCTCGCCCCCGAACGCATCGCCGCCATCCTCAAAGCCCTCGACGAGGCCTACCCCAACGCCGTCTGCGCCCTAAACCACAAGACCCCCTGGGAACTCCTCGTGGCGACCATCCTGTCCGCGCAGACCACCGACGTTCGCGTCAACATGGTCACGCCCGAGCTCTTCAAGCGATTCCCTACCCCAGCCGCAATGGCCAAAGCGCCGATCCCTGAGTTGGAAAACCTCATCCGCACCACCGGCTTCTTTCGCAACAAGGCCAAATCAATCAAAGGCGCCGCTCAGGCCATCATCGAAAGATTCAACGGCGAAGTCCCGCGCACCCTGGCCGAACTCATCACGGTCCCTGGCGCCGCCCGCAAAACCGCCAACGTCGTTCTCGGCGTCTCTTATGGCATCGCCGAAGGCGTAGTCGTCGACACCCACGTCTTCCGCATCGCGCACCGGCTCAGCCTTGCCAAAGGCGACACCCCGCCGAAAGTGGAAGAAGAGCTGATGAAAGTGATCCCCCGGGAGAAATGGATCGACTTCTCCCACCAGATCATTCACCACGGCCGCCAGGTCTGCATCGCCCGCAAGCCCAAGTGCAACATCTGCAACCTCGAGCAGCTCTGCCACTCCAAAGACAAAACCTGGCACTCGTAATTATCCGTTTAGAGATGTCTGGTTCCGCACGAAAATGGGTGCCCCATCCTTGCGACGTTTCTGTCTTTGTCGCAAGGGTGGGAAAGCACCGAAGCCCCCCGCTTCTCACCCGGTTGAGAGAACCCGAACCACAGCCGCGATCAGTCCTGAAACATCATGCGGCTCCGCCTCCGCCGCCGGCTCCCATCCCATGCTCCGCAGCGTCTGGCTGGTAATCGGCCCAATCGAAACCGCCAACACACCCACAAACGGAAAACCCACTCCAGCCGCCCGAGCCGCGGCCGCAAGATGCTCCACACTCGAAGAACTGGTAAACGTAGCCGCATCCAGCCCCACCGCCAGCGCACCCCGTAGCCGCTCCGAAGTTCCCTCAGGCACCACGTTCCGGTACGCATCGACCACATCCACGATCGCCCCGGCAGCCCGCAGCGCATCCGGGATCACATCCCGGGCCATAGCCGCTCGCGCCAGCAACACGCGCTCTCCGGCTCCAATGTCGGCCCCGGCGCGAGTAACCAAACTTTCAGCCACGTATGATTCTGGAACCAGCGTAATGCTCCAGCCCGCCTCGCGCGCCGCCGCAGCCGTCGCCTCGCCCACCGCCGCAACTTTCACATTCGTTTTCGGCTGCGCATTGACTCCGATCTCCGCACCCCGCTTCACCAGGGCCCGCACAGTATTGGCGCTGGTAAAGATCACCCAGTCGTAAGAGCCGATGCGTCTGAGGGCCTCATCCAGAGAATCAAAAGAATCAG
The DNA here is from genome assembly GCA_963798315.1 of uncultured Acidobacteriota bacterium. Classification (GTDB taxonomy): domain Bacteria; phylum Acidobacteriota; class Terriglobia; order Terriglobales; family Acidobacteriaceae; genus Telmatobacter. The sequence goes on from CAWCTA010000015.1 coordinate 194,737, forward strand.
GCGGGGCGATCTCCAACACCGGTACTTCCACCGGAATCGCGCCCACCGCCCTCAAACCCTCACTCAGTTTTCCTGCTTGATGAACCGCTCGCGTCACCAGCACCCGCCGGCCGGCCAGCGGCAATTCCTGCATTAGGCAGCCCCGCCCGCCCCGAGCGTTACCCCACTCAGCAGCTCACCGGCTCCCGACTCCAGCAGCATTTCCGCCATGGCTCGCCCAAATGCAGCCGCGTCATGATGCGTACGGGGCACGCTGTGGTACGCGCGCACCGTCTTGCCACTCTCGGGATTCGCAACCACGCCAAAGATCTCCCAGCATCCCTCCGCCGGCTCCTCACCAGCCTCACGCGCCGCCCGGCAATGAATCCCGATCGGCACCTGGCACCCGCCGCCCAGCGCCGCCAGCGCGGCCCGCTCCGCCGTCACCGCAAAGCGCGTCGCAGCGTCGTCCAGAAACGCCAGCGCCGACATTGTCTCCGCGTCCGACGCCCGCGTCTCAATTCCCAGCGATCCCTGCCCCGCCGCCGGACAGAAATCCTTCGGATCCAGCCGCTCCCGAATCCATTCGGTCTTCTCCAGACGGTCCAGCCCCGCGGCCGCCAGCAGGATCGCCTCCACCTGCCCCTCCGCCAGTTTCCGCAGCCGCGTATCCACGTTGCCGCGAAACTCCACGGCCTCCACATCCGGCCGCAACTGCTTCAGCTGCGCCCGCCGCCGCTGGCTGCTCGTCCCCACCTTCGCGCCGCTGGGAAGCGAAGCCACCCCCGCATGCTTCACCGACACAAACACGTCTCTGGGATCGACCCGCACCGGCGTCGCCGCCAGCGCAAATCCCTCCGGCAATTCCGTAGGAAGATCCTTCAGCGAATGCACGGCCAGGTCGACCCGGCCCTCCGCCAGCGCTTCCTCGATTTCCTTGGTGAACATGCCCTTGGAACCCACCTGGGCAAATGTCACCTCCTGCAGGCGATCGCCGGTCGTCTTGATGATTTCGATCGCGACCGAATGGCCCTGCCCGCGCAGCCGGTCAGCAATGTGATTGGCCTGCCAGAGAGCCAGTTGGGAACCTCGGCTTCCGATGCGCAGTTTCATCGCCGCCCTGCCCCGCTGGTCTGCGTCACATCCACGTCCTTTGCCGGCTTGGAATTTTCGCTTGCCTCCGAAACCGGCGGCTCCGAATCAATCTCTGCGCCCGTCTCTCGCCCGGACACTCCGGGCAGCGACCACACATCGCACAGGGCATCCACCCGCGCCGAATTATTCTCGCGCGCCGCCTGCTTCAACGCCTGCATCGGCGGATGGAGAAACTTGTTCACCAGTCCCCGCGTCAACGCTTCCACCGCCGCCGCCTGTTCCTGCGGTCAGCGTGCCCAGCCGCGCCTGGATGCGCCGCAGTTCAGCCTGTCGAAGCTCTTCCGCCTGCTGCTGCAGAGCCACAATCGCCGGCGCCACGTTGACCGTTCTTTGCCGCTGATGGAACCGCTCCACCTCGCCCGCGATCAAGGCCTCGGCCTTGTTTGCCTCGCGCGCCCGGTCCGCCAGGTGCGAAGCGGCGACCGTCTGCAGGTCATCGATGTCATAGACAAAGATGCCTTCCAGCTTGTTCATCGCCGGGTCCACGTCGCGCGGCACCGCGATATCGATGAAGAACATCGGCCGGTTGCGCCGCTTGTGCAGGAATGCCTGCCCATGCTCGCGCCGGAAGATCGCGTGGGGCGCGCCCGTCGACGTGATCACGATGTCCGCCTCGCTGGCCACCTCGTGCAACTGCTCAAACGGAATCACCCGCCCGTTGAATTCCTCGGCCATGCTGCGCGCCCGCGCCATGGTCCGGTTGGTCACCAGGATGGCGCCCGCGCCCTGCTGCACCAGGTGCCGCGCCGCCAGCTCGCTCATCTTGCCCGCGCCCACCAGGAAAACCGTACGCCCACTGAGCGACCCGAAAATCTTCCGCGCCAGGTCCACCGCCACCGACGCAATCGAAACGCTGTTGGAACCGATCTCCGTCTCGGAGCGAATCTTTTTCGCCGCCGCAAACGCGCTCTGCAGCAGATGCTCGAGTTGCCCGCCCACGGTTCCCGCGGCACGCGCCGCGGCAAACGCCTCTTTCACCTGCCCCAGAATCTGCGGCTCGCCCACCACCATCGAGTCCAGGCTGGCCGCAACCCTGAAAAGGTGCCGCACCGCCTCCTGGTCGCGGTGTTCGTACAGATGATCCTTCAGCACCGCACCGTCGAGCCGGAAATGGCTTTGCAAAAATCCGGAGACATCGACCGAAGGCGATTCAATCGCAGTGAGGATCTCGACCCGGTTACATGTCGAAACAATCATGCACTCCGACACTCCCGGCACACTGGCCAGCGCCCGCGTCACCCCCGCCAGGTCGTCGCGCGAAATGGCAATGCGTTCCCGCAACTCAATCGGTGCCGTTTTGTGGTTTACGCCGATCAGGGCCAGGGTCATGATGCACCGTACCTGTGCACGTGGCTCAGCAGGTTGGCGGCCCACACCGCCAGCATCACCAGGAACACGGCTCCCGAGAGATAGGCCGCCCGCCGGCCCCGCAATCCCTTGGTACTGCGGAGGAAGAGCAGCAGCACGTACACCGCCCACATCACAAACGACGCAATCACTTTGGGGTCGCGGAAGTAGGCCGCCCCCAGCACCGTCTCCTGCGCCAGCACCGACCCGATCACCAGGCCGACCGTCATGCAGGGAAAGCCGAACAGCAGCGTGGCATGGGCAATACGCTCCAGCGTGTCGAGCGGCGGAAGCCATTCGAGCGGCGCCCACCAGGTGTCCTCGCCGGGCTTGTGCTTGCTCTTGATGCGGCGCTCTTGCACCAGATAAAGCACCGAGGCCAGCATGCTGAATCCCAGGGCGGTGTAGGCGGCCAGCAGCGCCGAAATATGGGCGATCAGCCAGCTGATCCGCACTCCCGAGGAGGGGAAAATGTACCGGTCATACCCCAGCGACGGCACAAATACGATAAAAAACGTGATGGGAAAGGCAAACACCGCCAGCGACATCGTCCCGTAGATCCACCACAACAGGAAGAACAACGCTGCGATGAGCAGGCCCAGCAGCGACTCGCCGTCGCGCACGCCCACCGGAACCCAGCTGTGCGCCAAGCGCCAGCATCTCCACCACGGATACGAAGTGGAACAAAAACGCGATGCTGGCGACATGTACGCAGGTCTTGCGCCAGCCCTCCCGGCTGTAGAGGACGGCCGGGAATGCGGCGATACTCGCCGCCGCATACAGTACCGCCGCCACTCTGAGCCAAACTAAATACATTCCGATGTTTACCTTAAGTTCTACGTATTCAGTATACTGTGACGCAAATCACCTTATGGCTTTGTCCAACGTCAACATCACCAGCACGCCATGTTGCTGAATAAGTTAACTTTCCGTCCGTTTCACGTACAATTCCGGCAATCGGTTCGGTCCGCGCGTTCAACCCTACCAGCTTAGACTCTCGCGGTTCATCTGGCGGATCATCGGAGGCGAAAGCATGTTCCTCGCAATTTCCGCTCGAACCCTTCAAGACCTGGGTCCAGGTCGCCGCCAGTGCCGCTTCCATTCTCGCCCTCGCCGCCGCCGCCTTCTGGTTCTTTCGCACCAGCAAAGCCAAGCAGCGCATTCAGTTTGACCTCGACTGCAAAATCTATCCGCTCGCCCATAACAGCACCAAAAAAGTGGCCGAAATCCAGTTCTGCTTTGAAAACAAAGGCTTCGTCGAACACCGGATCTACAACCTGTCGGTCTCCGTCCATTCTCTCGAGTCCGAGGGCGAACTGAATACCAAAGAGCCGACCGGGGAGTTGCAGTTCAAACGCCGAATCCTCGGCCGGACCCAGCTCGTCCCTCCGGTTGGCAAGTACTACTTCATTCGTCCCGGAATCCGCCAGGTCGTGACCCACATCGTTCCTCTCGATGCCAGCGATTCGCTGATCCGCGTAACCGCCGGTTTCTACTATCTCGAGCGGGGAGCCTATCCGCACACCGCCCGCCGTATCTTTTCAACCGGTTCGCTAAGTCCCTCCTGATTCCTCTGTGGACAACGGCCTGACTCCTCCGTGCCCCTTTCGCCTTTTTTCTGGCGAAAGGGTGGGAGACCACAGAACTCAACTCCATAACCGTCCCGCCCGTTCACGATAATCTAGGAAACAACGTGATCAAGGACGATATCCAATCCGGGGTTGCGCCCGCTTCCCTCACCTCGGACGAACCCCAGCTTGACCTGGCCGCAACGGCACCGCCGGCCGAAAAGGCCCCCGCTGAACTCACCCCGTTCATGCGTCAGTGGACCGTCGCCAAGCGCGAAAATCCCGATGCCCTGCTTTTCTTCCGCATGGGCGATTTCTACGAGCTCTTTTACGACGACGCGATCGTCGTCAGCCGCGAACTCCAGCTCACCCTCACGGCCCGCGACCGCGAACGCAACCAGCCCATGTGCGGCGTCCCCTACCACGCCGTCGAAGGCTATCTCGCTCGCCTCCTGCGCAAGGGCTACCGCATCGCCATCTGCGACCAGATGGAAGATCCCAAGCTCACCAAAAAAATCGTGCGCCGCGAAGTCACGCGGGTCCTTTCTCCCGGCACCGCGCTCGACTCCGCGCTCGGCCAGGAACAAAACAATTTCCTCGCGGCCTATTTCGAAACCGGGCTCGCCCACGCCGAAAAATCGTCCTCCAATTCAAAGTCTCGCTTCGACCCCGAACCCCACGCCCTGAAACCAAGGCCGCGCACAACCGCCGCCGACAGCCCCCTCTGCGCCGTCGCTCTCCTCGACATTTCTACCGGTGAATTCCGCACCGCCGAGTTCTCCGGCCCCGCCGCCCGCCAGCAGGCCGTCGACGAAATCCTCATGTCCGGGGCCAGCGAAGTCCTGCTGCCCGCAACCGCCCCCATTCCCCCGCAACTCGAGCGCGTTCCCGCCCGCACCCGCGTCGAAGACTGGGTGTGGACCCGCGACTTCGCCATTCCCCTCGTCGAGCGCCAGCTTCATGTGCGTTCCCTCGAGGGCTTCGGACTGGTTGGACACGAGCCCGCCAGCATCGCCGCCGGCGTCGTGCTCCACTACGTCCGCACCACGCAGAAAAACGACGCCCTCCACATCGATTCCCTTCGCTTCCAGGAACACTCCACGGTCCTCGAACTCGACCAGGTCACGGTGCGCAATCTCGAACTCGTCGAGCCCCTCTTCGCGGGTCAAGACGACCGCGCCACTCTCTTCCACACGCTGGACGCCTGCTCAACGCCCATGGGCAAGCGCCTGTTGCGCGCCACCATCCTGCGTCCCCTCATGGATGCCGCCGCCATCGAATCGCGCTACGAATCCGTCGCCGAAGCGCACGGCGATCTGGTCAAGCGCGAGGAAATCCGGCGCGCCTTCTCCGCCATCCTCGATCTCGAGCGCCTTCTCGCCCGCATCTCCCTTGATTCCGCCGGCCCCCGCGACGTCCGCGCATTGGCCTCGAGCACCGCGCGTCTGCCCGGATTGAAAACGGCACTCGAAGTCATGCAGGCCGCCCGCTGGCGCCAGTTGGTCACCCTTCTCGACACCCTTGAAGATGTGACCGTGCGCATCGCCACCACGTTGGTTGCCGAACCGCCGTTGACGCTCGCCGACGGCGGAGCCATCGCCGCCGGTGTCGATGCTGAACTCGACGAGCTGCGCACCATCTCGACCACCGGCCGCCAGCAGATCGCGGCCATCGAAGAACGCGAACGCCAGCGCACAGGAATCGGGTCGCTCAAGGTCCGCTATAACTCCGTCTTCGGCTATTACATCGAGATCACCAAATCTAATTTGTCCCTCGCTCCCGCCGACTATGAACGCAAGCAAACCCTGGTCAACGCCGAGCGATTCACGACCCCCGAGCTGAAGGAGTACGAACGCAAGATCCTCACCGCCCACGATCGATCCATCGAAATCGAAAAGCGCCTCTTCGCCGAGCTGCGCAAATCGGTCCTTGAATCCGCAGGCCGCATTCGCCGCGCCTCGTCTGCCGTTGCTGAAGCCGATCTGCTGGCCAATTTCGCCCATCTCGCCGCCGGCCGACGCTACGTCCGCCCTATCCTCGCCGATGAACCGGTGCTCGAAGCCGTTGCGGCCCGCCATCCCGTTATCGAGCAATGGATGGAGGAAACCCGCGAGGGCCGATTTATCGCCAACGACTTGTATCTCAACGCCGCCGACCCCGGGCCCGGCTTGTTACTCATAACTGGCCCTAACATGGGTGGCAAGAGCACTTATCTGCGCATGGCGGCCATGTTAGTTCTGATGGCCCAGATGGGCAGCTTCGTGCCTGCGGATCGCCTGCGCTTCGGACTGGTCGATCGTATCTACACCCGCATCGGCGCCAGCGACAACGTGGCCCGCGGCCGCTCCACCTTCATGGTGGAGATGACTGAAACCGCGACCATTCTCAACACCGCTTCCAACCGCTCGCTCATCCTTCTCGACGAGATGGGCCGCGGCACCGCCACCTTCGACGGACTCTCCCTGGCATGGGCAACCGTCGAGTATCTGCACGCCGAAACCTGTGCCCGCACGCTCTTCGCCACTCACTACCACGAACTCACCATGCTGGCCGAGAAGCTGCCCCGCGTCCGCAACCTCCGCGTCGGTGTCAAAGAGTCTGCCGGCGGCATCGTATTCCTGCATAACATCGAGCCCGGCGCGGCCAGCAAGAGTTACGGCATCGAGGTGGCCCGGCTCGCCGGCCTGCCCGCCGCCGTCATTGAACGCGCCAAGCGCATCCTGCGCCAGCACGAAAAGCAGGAGCGCCAGAATTTACAGATGGAAACCGAACCGGAGCCCATGCAAATGACCATCTTCACGCCCCTCTCGCAACGCATCGTCGATCGCATCGAGGCCGTCGATGTGAATGCCCTCACGCCGCTTCAGGCGTTGAATCTTCTCGAAGAGTTACAGCAGGAACTGAAGGAGAAGGCATGACCGCGAACCTGCGCCACGCCGTCGGGAGCCTGCTGGTGGTGGGCCTCTCGGGCAAGGAACTCACCTCCCTCGAACGCGCCTGGCTTCGCCTCGTGCGCCCCGCCGGCGTCATCCTCTTTCGCCGCAATATCGCCGACGTCGAGCAGACCCGCGCGCTGCTGAACGAAGCCACCGGCCTCTGCGCGCGACCTAGCGTCCGTTATGTCGATGTCGAAGGCGGAACTGTGAATCGTCTCCGCGATGCGCTCGCACCACTGCCCTCCGCCCAGGCCGTCTGGATCGCCGCGCGCCAATCCGCCCGGCTGGCTCTCGCTCGCGACTTCGGCCAACTCATCGCCCGCGCCGTGCGCGCCTTCGGCTTCAACACCACCCTCGCCCCGGTCGTCGATCTCGCCCTCTCTGAATCAGTCGAGGTCATGGGAACGCGCTCCGTCGCGCCGAATCCCGCCGAAGTAATCCAGTTCGCTCGCGAGTTCCTCGCCGGCCTTGCCGCTCAGAAAGTCATCAGTTGCGGCAAGCACTTTCCCGGTCTCGGCGGCGCGGCCAGCGACACCCATTTCGAAACCCCCGAAATCGGCCGCGCCTGGAATGATCTGTGGCAGCAGGACCTCGCCCCCTATCGCGAACTGCACGCCGACATGCCGATCGTGATGACCAACCACGCCGCCTATCCCCACACCCAGGGCAGGAACATGCCCGCCAGCGCCTCGCGCTTCTGGATCACCACCGTGCTCCGCAATCGAATCGGCTACAAGGGCATCATCCTTTCTGACGATCTCGAAATGGGCGGCATCTTGAAATTCCTTTCTGTCGATGAAGCCGCGATCGCCGCCATTCGCGCCGGTTCCGACCTGGTCGAGATTTGCCACAGCGCGGAACTGATTCTCCGCACCTATGAAGCTCTCCTCGCCGAAGCCGAACGATCCGCCGCCTTCCGCAAGCTCCTCCTGGCTCGAGCCGCGGAAAGTGCGCGCAAGCGGGCCAAGGTCTATGCAACCCCCGTTCCCCCGCGCCTCACTTCAAAGCAATTTGAAAAACTCCAGTCTGACGTGGCGCGCTTCCGCGACACGGTGGCGGCCGCCTCCGTCCAGCCCGACGCTGTCGCTCCCCGCGCAACCGCTCCAGCAGAAACCTCATGACCGTAAGGATGTCCGTGCACACGTCCATGAACTTGGGTGCCCCATCCTAACGACGTCTTTGTTTTTGTCGTTAGGGTGGGAAAGCACAAACCTCAACCAACCTCAGTCACGAGGAGCCCGCGGTCAATGAACGTAGCCGGCATCATGAGCGGAACTTCGGCGGACGGCATCGACGTAGCCATCGTCCGAATCACCCCGGCCCGCACGCGCACAAGGTCAGCCCGGCCCACACTCACTCTCCTTGCCCACGAAGGCTTTCCCTACCCCGCCACCCTCCGCCGCGCCGTCCTCGCCGCCATGAATGCCCAATCCACCTCAACCGCCGAACTGGCCCGTCTCAACTGGCGTCTTGGCCTCGCCTATGCCGAAGCTGTCCAGCGCCACCCTGAAAAGACATCCCATCAAACTCGACCTGATCGGCTGCCATGGCCAGACGCTTTATCACCAGGCGCGCCCCGCCGCCTACGCCGGCCGCACCTTCGCCTGTACCTGGCAGCTCGGCGAACCCGCCGCTATCGCCTCGGCAAGCGGCGTTCCCGTTGTCTCGAACTTTCGCCCCGCGGACATGTTCGCCGGCGGCCAGGGCGCGCCTCTTGTATCCCTGCTCGACTACGTTCTTTTCGCCGATACCAAACGCGGTCGCATCCTGCAGAACATCGGTGGCATTGCCAATCTCACCGCCATTCCCGCCCGTGCCACTCCGGCTGCAGTGATTGCCTTCGACACCGGCCCCGGCAACATGATCATCGACGCCCTCACGCAAAGCCTCTTCAACAAGCCGTACGATCGCAACGGCGCGCTGGCCGCCCGCGGCCGCGTGCTCGCGCATGCACTCAAAGCCGCATTGCGCCATCCCTTCTTCCGTCTCCAGCCTCCCCGCACGGCGGGCCGCGAACAGTTCGGCCGCGAGTTCGCCACCGCATTTCTCGCCAGCTGCCAAAAGATCAGCCTCAAGCCCGAAGACGCAATCGCCACGGCTACCGCGCTCACCGCCGAATCCATCGCGCGAAGTTATGCACAGCTTATCGCTCCCCACATGAAAACCCGCGCCGTCGATTACATCGTCTCCGGAGGCGGCGCCCGCAACCGCACCCTGATGTCCATGCTCGCAAACCATCTCGAGCTGCTTGGCTGCCATCTCTCCGCCAGCGCCGAATTCGGCCTTCCCGTTGAAGCCAAGGAAGCAACCGCCTTCGCCCTCCTTGCCTGGCAAACCTGGCATCATCTTGCCGGCAATGTGCCCGCAGCCACCGGCGCCGCCCGCCCCGCCATCCTCGGCCAGGTCACCTATGCCTGATCGCGGCAATAAGCCTGGGTGCCCCATCCTTGGCGCGCCTTTGTCTTTGCGCCAAAGGTGGGAGAGCACGAATCTCCAATTTACGGCCCTTGTCTTGTTGTTATTTCTTCTCGCCTGCCACTCCCCCCAGCGCGATCCCCGCACCGTAGTCTTCCTCATCGACAGCAGCCCCGCCAGTCTCGATCCCCGCGTAGGAACCGACGGTCAGTCGGAACATATTGATGAGTTGATCTTCGATGGCCTCGTCGCCCACGATGCGAACTTCCACTTCACCCCCGCCCTCGCAGAGAGCTGGGATCAGCCCGACACCCGAACGCTCGTCTTCCACCTGCGTGAAGGGATACGCTTCCACGACGGCCGCCCCCTGACCTCCCGCGATGTGGTCTGGACCATCAACTCCATGCGCGATGGAACCGTCATCTCGCCCAAGGCCGCCACCTACGCCTCAGTCGATTCGATCGATGCTCCCGATGCGCGCACCGTAATCTTCCACCTCAAGCACCCCGACAACTTCCTCCTCAGAAACCTCTCCACCGAAGCCATGGGCATCGTGCCTCAGGGCAGCGGTCGCGATTTCTGGCGCCATCCCATCGGCACCGGCCCGTTTCGCTTCGTCAGCCAGCAAATCGACCAGGACGTCGTCCTTGAGCGCAATCCGGTCAGTTGGGGGCTATCCCCGAAGCTCGATCGCATCCGTTTCGCCGTAGTTCCCGACTCCATCACCCAATCGCTCGAACTTGAAAAGGGCTCAGGCGACGTTGCCGTCAATTCCGTGCCTATGGACTCCCTGCGCGTGCTCGCCCAGCGCCCCCACCTCCAGGTCGACGCCTCCGACGGCACGCAAATCCAATACGTCGCATTCAACCTGCGCGATCCGCTGCTCCAGGACGCGCGCGTGCGCCAGGCCATCTCCTGCGCCATCGACCGGGACCTCATCATCAAGTCCCTCATGGATGGCTACGCCCGCCCCGCGCAAAGCATGTTGCCCGCGACCCACTGGGCCTTCGCAAGCAATGTTCCCCGGTTCGATTACGACCCCACTCGCGCCGCGCGTCTTCTCGATGAATCCGGCCACCCCGTCGGCCCCGGCGGCGTCCGCTTTCACGTCACCATGAAGACCAGCACCGACGAAGGGACCCGCCTGCTTGCCGCTGTTCTTCAGCAACAGCTGGCGCGCGTCGGCATCGCCCTTGATCTGCGCAGTTATGAATTCGCCACCTTCTATGCCGACATCACCCGCGGGGCATTTCAGATGTACTCTCTGCGCTGGATCGGCGGCAACGAGCAGCCCGACATCTTCGGCTACGCCTTCTCCACCGCCCGCTTTTCACCCAAGGGAGCCAACCGCGGCCACTACTCCAATCCCACGCTCGATTCGTTGCTCGACGACGCCGCCGAGGATCCCGATCAATCCCGCCGCCGCGCCGACTACGAGCAGGCCCAGCAGATCCTGTCCGCGGATCTTCCCGCCATCAATCTCTGGTACCGCGACACCGTCATCGTCCACAACAAGCGGCTCACCCACATCGTTCCCACCCCCTCCGGAAGCTATTCGTTCCTCGAATCCGCTGAACTAGCCCCATAATCTGGGTGCCCCAGGTCTCGCTCTTGAGGCATGGGAAGTGGAACCTGAACCGCCAATCTCTACCTGTCTGCCCTTCTCCCCAATCAAATGAACCACTTCCTCTCCGACGGCACGCTCCTCCCGTCTCGCAGGTTGAACCACGCTTTCAACCTTTTGGCGCACTGTCTCGTCTACCCGAATGAAGAGAAACAACCCAAACAGACGCCCCGCACCGCAGGGCACAAGGGACTATGAATCGCAAGATACACATCCCGGTTACATTCGTCGTCGCGCTCGTGGCCGTGGCCTCGCTTGTGGCCGCCGCATCGGCCCAGGCTCCCTCGCGGTTTGTCGGGTCGGTCACTGCCATTACCGGCACCTCGGTGACCGTTAAAACGGATGCCGGCGACCAGCGGCGATTCGACGTCCCCACCGACACGACCATCAAGCGCATCGAACCGGGTGAAAAGGATCTCAGCAAGGCCGCCGTCATGACTTTTGCCGATCTTGCCATCGGCGATCGCATTCTGGTGAAGCTCACTCCCGACACCCCCACGCCCGTGGCTGCACAGATCATCGCCGTCAAGCAGGAAGACCTGGCCAAAAAGCAGCAGAAGGACCGCGAAGATTGGCAGCGCCGCGGAGTCGGCGGCCTGGTCAAGAGCGTTGATGCCAACACAGGAACCATCCTGCTCGACACCGGCGCCGGAGCAACCGCCAAGACCGTAACCGTGCACACCACCAAGGCAACCATCCTCAAGCGATACGCGCCCGATTCGGTCCGCTTCGATCAGGCGCAACCTGCGCCGATCGATGCCATCCACTCCGGCGACCAGCTGCGCGCGCGCGGTGAGAAAAACGCCGATGGAACTGAAATCGCGGCGGAAGAAGTCGTGTCCGGGAGCTTTCGCAACATCTCCGGAACCATCTCTTCTATCGATGCCGCAACCTCAACCCTGGTGATCAAGGATCTGGCCACCAAGAAGCAAGTCACCGTCCGCATTACGTCCGAGGCGCAGATGCGCCGCCTATCCGATCGCATGGCGCAGATGCTCGCCATGCGTTTGAAAGGTGGCGCCACCGGATCTGGCGCGGGTGGATCTGGCCCAGCCGGACCCGGCGCAGCCTCGGCGCAGCCCGCATCCGGTTCTCCGCAGCAACATAGCTGGAACAGCGGCAGCGGCCCCGGCGGAGCCCCCAATGCCGCTGGCGCCGGAGCCGGATCTGGAGCCGGCGCATGGGCAGGCCAGGGCGGTGGCGATCCGCAGCAGATGTTGAGTCGCGCCCCCGCAATTCAGCTTTCTGATTTGCAGAAGGGCGAAGCCGTCATGATTGTCTCCACCGAGGGCGCCGGCGATGTCACCGCCGTCTCCCTTCTGGCCGGCGTCGAGCCGCTGTTGCAGGCCCCCGCGGCCAGCCAGAATCTGCTTTCCAACTGGAGCATGGGCTCCGGCGGCGGCGAAGGCGCGGCAACGCCCTGAAGTTCAAACCGCAAAGGCGATCGAACGGCGACGAAACACCGAGTTAACAGAAGAAGAGGAACACGTGTATTCAAAACTTCATTGCTTCATTCATTTCGCAATTGCTGCTGCCTTCGCACTAGCCGCGCTCGCGGCATCGGGGCAGGAGCCTGCCGCTCCCCCGTCCGCCGCGCCTGCGATTCAAACACCTGCTCCGTCAGCTCAGCCTTCCGCGCCGGCAAGCACAGTCACGGTGCGCGGTCACATCACCGATCAGACCGGGGCTCTCATTCCGGGCGCGAAGATCACCATATCCAACGCCGCCGGCAATGCCGTTCGCACCGTCACCGCCGACTCGGGCGGTGCGTATCAGGCCAGCGGCCTCCCTCCCGGCAGCTATGTAGTCAACGCTGAATATGAAGGCTTCGCCCCCTTCCAGTCTCAACCCATCACCATTACCTCAGGCCAGACCAAGCGCGTTGACGTCGCCATGGCCATCCAGGCCGAACAACAAAACGTGGTGGTCACCGACGAGACGCCCACCGTCAACATTGAAGCTGGCGGTAACTCCAACGCTATCGTCCTCAAGGGCAAGGACCTCGACGCTCTCTCCGACGACCCTGATGAACTGTCCAGCGAACTTTCCGCGCTCGCCGGCCCCTCTGCGGGACCGAACGGCGGCCAGATCTTCATCGACGGCTTCTCCGGCGGCCAGCTTCCGCCCAAATCCGCTATTCGCGAAATCCGCATCAACCAGAATCCCTTTTCGGCCGAGTACGACCGCCTCGGCTACGGGCGCATTGAGATTCTCACCAAGCCCGGCACCGACAAGCTCCACGGACAATTCTTCTTCCAGGGCAATAACAGCATCTTCAACACCGGCAACCCCTTCACGCCCGACATTCCGGCCTATTACAGCTACCAGTACAACGCCAGCGTCAGCGGCGCGATCAATAAGAAGGCCTCGTTCTTCATAAGCGACGAAGGCCGCAATCTCAACAACGTGAACGCGTGGCAGATTCCCGTTGCCGTCCTCCAGAACAGTTCCGGCGTGTACTACGCGGCGCCCAACTACGGCGTCACTCTTCCCAACCAGCGCATTCGCAACAATGCTTCGGCTCGCCTTGACTGGCAATTGGGCGCGCGCAATACGCTTACCGCTCGCTTCGGTTTCTGGAACGAATCTGAGCACGGCAACCTCAATGCCGGTTCCTTGCCCAGCGCTTCCACCCACGAGTCGAACACCGACTACACGCTCCAGGTAAGCGACGCCATAGTGATCAACGATCACGCCGTCAACGAGACCCGTTTCCAGTACGAGCGGCAAAACGAGAATCACTATCCTGACTCGACCGATCCCACCATCACCGTGCAGGGCAACTTCACCACCGGCGGCTACACCGGACAGATCAGTCGCGATCACGCCACCCGCCTGGAACTCCAGAACCTGACCACCTTGAGCCACGGTGCCCACGCCATCAAGTTCGGAACCCGCATGCGTGATTCGCACGAAGCGAATTTCACCGACAACAATTACAACGGCATGTTCAGCTTCTCGAGCTATGACCAGTATCTGAACATGGCCAATGGCCTGGCCGCCGGCCAGTCCTTCAACGACCTCGTGGCCGCGGGCAACGGCCCTAACACTACCGGCTATACTTCGGGCGAACCGTCCGCCATCGCCAACATTTTCGATATCGCCCTGTTTGCCCAGGACGACTGGAAGGTCAACCCTCGCCTTTCCGTTTCCGGCGGCGTGCGCTGGGAGTCGCAAACCAACATTTCCGATCACAACGACTGGGCGCCACGCGTCTCGGCGGCCTACGCGCTCGACGGCGGCCATGGCAAGCCCCCCAAGACCGTATTGCGCGCCGGATACGGCTACTTCTACGACCGCTTTCAAGTCAACAACCTGATGACCGTCAATCATTCCGATACTCAGGACAAGGTCGTTTTCAACCAGCCGGTCTGTTCATCGACAACCGCCTCCGGAACCCAGGCCACCTCGCTCAACGAAATTGATCTCAGCACCTGCTCCAGCAATGGAGCTGGCACCAGCGCCCTGTCGATACCCGTCCGGTATCAGGTTTCGCCTCACTTTCATTCGCCTTACACTGCCCAGGCCGGCTTCGGATTGGAACGCCAGATTCACGCCGGCACCAGCCTGACCGTGACCTACCTGCACTCCTTCGGCACCCACCAGCTGGTCACCATCAATGCCAACCAGTACGACCCCGCGCTGGCCGCAGGCGGAGACAGCCCCTTTCCGCTGGACCCGTCGGGCGGCTACATCTACCAGTACTACCCCGAAGGCGTTTTCAAGCAGAATCAATTGATCACCAGCGTGAATGCGCGCATCAACAAGAATTTGAATCTCGTCGGCTTCTACACCGCAGGGTGGGCCAACAGCGATGGCGGGGCCGGGAGCAATATCTCCAACGCCTACGATCTAGGCCAGGATTACGGCCCCGCCACCTTCGTCTCGCGCAACCAGGTCTTCTCCATGGCCAACTACAGCGGCCCATGGGGCATTCGCTTCAATCCCTTCCTCATCGCGCAATCCGGCAAGCCCTTCAACGTCACCCTGCCCGAAGATTCGGTCAACAACTTCTATAACCAGCGCCCCGGCGTTGCCACCTCGAGCCAATGCGCAGGCGACACCACCGGCCGCTACATTTACGAGCCAGGCTTCGGCTGCATGGATTCCCAGCCAACTCCGGGTGAAGCGCGCATAGCCGCCAACACCGGCACCGGTCCCGCAGCAGTGGCCGTCAACCTGCGCATCAGCCGTTCGTGGGGCTTCGGTCCTGAAACCGGCTCCTCCGCGACCGGCGGGCCGGACGGTGGCCCACGCGGCGGTGGACCACCCGGAGGTGGTCGCGGCGGACCTCCCGGGGGCGGCCTCGGTCCCGGCGGCCTCGGCGGCGGCGGACGCGGCGGCCCCGGCGGCATGTTTGGCGGCGCCAGCACCGGCCGCAAGTATTCGCTGAACTTCAGCGTGCAGGCCCTCAACCTCTTCAACAACATCAACTACGGCGGCCCCAACGGCGTGCTGGGCAGCCCCCACTTCGACCGATCCACCACCCTCGCCGGCGGCATCTTCTCCACCGGCTCCGCCGCCCGCCGCATCTTCGGCCAGGTAATCTTCTCCTTCTGATCGCGGCATTCTTGCTGCTTGTCTCAGAAGTAAGTTGAAAAATAGGCTGTCATCCTGAGCGAAGTTTGGAGCGCTCCGCGCTCCAAACGCAGTCGAAGGACCTGCATTTCTCATCCCGCAGAGCGCCACAGTCTCCGTGCCCCATCCTTTCCGCAGTCTCATCGCGGAAAGGGTGGGAAACCACAAACGCAAATCAACCCCTTTCAATCAGCCTCACTGCGCCGCCCCGATCGTCGCCCCCTGCGGATTCACCGCAAACGCATCCGTCAGCGACACAACCCGCATCTGGGCCTTCACCTCATCCAGCGACGCCTTCGTCTCCGCAGTTACCTCGACCGTCTCCCCCGGCAGCACATCGAAGTAGTTGTCCGAAACCTTCACGTCGAGATTCCCAAACGACACATACACGCTGCGCGCCAGTTCCGGCGACGTCACGCGAATCCCCATCTTCCCGTTCGCCCCCGTCGTATCCGCCTTCAGCGTCGCCGGCTTCAGGTGCACCTCTTTCAGCGGCGCAAGGTACGTGAGGTTGCGCGAAATCGTTGCATCGCCCGCCATCAATTCCGCCACCACAAACACCTTCGACGTGTCCGATCCGCCCGCCTGCGTCAATTTCAAAAACGGCCAGTCAACATACACCTTGCTCGTCAGCGGCGCCACATTCACATCCTGCTTTTCTTCGAGCAGCACCTTGCCCTCGAAATCCATCAACCGCAGCCGCAGCGTGGCCGTCTGCGCTTCCGTCTTGTCTGAAACGATATACACCTTGACCGATCCCTCTTCCACGTGCGGCGACACCAGGATCGGCGCATAGAATCTCCGCGCGTAGTACTGCAGCGCCTTCCAGCGCCCGTAGTAGTCGATGCTCGACCACGAAGCCACCGGCCAGCAGTCGTTCAATTGCCAGAAGATCGAGCCCATCGTCTCCGGCATGCTGCGCCGGAAATGCTCCGCGCCGATCTTGATTCCTTCCGCCTGCAGCACCTGGCTCACATACAGAAAGCTGGGAAAATCCTTCGGCTCCGGATAATCCTTGAGCAGGTAGTCATGAATGATCGAGTTGCCTTCGTTGTTCTTCTGGTGCGCCAGCATCACCGGCGTGAAAATATTCTTCCGATCCTCCGGCTCCGTGAATGCTTCAATCGTCCTCATCTCCGGGAATGACTGAAACCCATACTCGGTCACGAATCGCGCATGATGCGTTTCGTACGTCGCAAATGGAACCCGCCCGTGCCACACATCCCAGATATGCTGATCGCCGGTCTGGTAGTGCTCGCTGGTTTCCTCATAATCCGCACTCGGCGAACTCGGCCAATACGGCGTCTCCGCATCCAGGCGCGCCACTACACGCGACAGGATCCCGCTGAACTCCGTCAGGTAGTCCTGCCACATCTGCCACTTGGTCTCGAGCGGAAGCTTCGCCCGGTCGCCCCAATTCAGCGCTACTTCCGTTTCGTTATTGCCGCTCCACACCACGATGCTGGGATGATTGCGCAGCCGCCGCACCTGGTCCTCGGCCTCGGCCTCGATATTCAGCTTGAACGCGTACGTCCCCGGCTGCCAGTCGTTGCCGAACATGAAGTCCTGCCACACCATGATCCCCAGCTCATCGCAGATCGAGTAGAACTCGTCGGTCTCGTAGTATCCGCCGCCCCAGTGACGAATCATGTTCATGTTCGCGTCGCGCGCCGACTCCAGAATCCGGCGATAATCCGCCGTCGTCACCCGGTTCGGAAAGCTGTCGAACGGAATCACGTCCGCGCCCTTGGCAAACACCGGAATCCCGTTCACGACCAATTGAAACGACCGCCCCCACTTGTCCGGATGTCGATCGAGCACAATCGAGCGCAGGCCAACCTTGGCCTTGCGCTCATCTGCCTTTGCGCTGCCCGGGCTGACCGTTGCCGTGAATTCGTACAACGCCTGATCGCCGTATCCCGCCGGAAACCACAACTTCGGCTGCCGAATCTCAACCGGAACATCGATCACGTTCCTGCCCGCGTGCAGGTTGGCCTTGGTGCTCAGCACCGCCGGCTTGCCGGCATCACTGAATGACACGCTGACATTCGCAGGCCCCGCACCCGAGGCTTCCACTTCAACTTCCGCATCCAGGTGCGCCACTTCCTTGCTCACATCGCGCTGCCGAATCGCAAAGTCCGCGATGCGCACCTTGTCCCATGCCTCAATTCGCACCGGCCGCCAGATCCCGCTGGTCACAAATGTCGGGCCCCAGTCCCACCCATACTCATAGGCCGCTTTGCGAATATAAGTCTTGGCCGCGGTCTTGGTCTTCGGCTGCCACGGATCGGTCGCCGCCACCTTCTCCGCCGCCTTGATCGGCGAAGGAAACACCACCCGCAGCACGTTCTTGCCCACATGCAGGTGATCCTTCACCGGCACCCGCCACACCCGGAACATGTTATCGGCGTCCAGAACCTTGGCATCGTTCACATACACTTCCGCAGCCGCATCCAGCCCGTCAAAAACCAGGTCGACATTGGCGCGCCCCAGCAGTGCTGCCGGAACCTCGAAGTTCAGTTGATACTCCCAGCTCGCCTCATCGATCCACTGCAGCTTGGCCTCGTTGTCGCGAAAAAACGGATCGGGGATGCGCTTGTTGGCCAGCAGATCGATATGCACATCGCCGGGCACGGTGGCCGGCAACCACGCACCGTCCGAAGCTTCGCCGGCCGCGGGTGTCTCGCGAAATTGCCATCCGCGATCGAGAACCAGCGCCGCATTCGCACTCTGCGCCACTGCCGCGCTCGAACACAACATCGCTGCCAAACCCGCGCAGCACGCAACTCCCCATGCAACGGCTCTTCGCATTGCCGCATCCTCCATGACCGCTCGATATGCATTCAACGGCGGCCCAGGTATGTCTGATTCCGGGGATAAGGGTACCACCGGCCGCACAGGCAAGGCCGTCTGTGCTCCGCCACGCAGATGGTCATTTACGTGGTTTGAAGGGGCACGGCTTCAGCCGTGCCGTAAATGGCAATGAGTGGGCGGGGGCTTTAGCCCCTGAGGAAAGGTTTTTGCGATT
Source organism: uncultured Acidobacteriota bacterium (assembly GCA_963798315.1). Lineage (GTDB taxonomy): Bacteria > Acidobacteriota > Terriglobia > Terriglobales > Acidobacteriaceae > Telmatobacter. The sequence continues at coordinate 213,367 of CAWCTA010000015.1, forward strand.
GGCGCGCCCAATGGTCCTTTGAGAATCGCCTCACCTTCGACGCACTACCCGACCACCGACCGGTACAGCGCCTCCCACTCCTCCGCCTTCCGATCCATGCTGAACCGCGAACAGATTCGCTCCCGCGCCATCCGGCCCAACTCAGCCCGCGCCCCGTTCGGCCTTCGCATCATCGCCACCATCGCCTCCGCAAGTGCGTTCGAATCTTTCGCCGGTACCACCACACCCGCATCCCCCACCAGTTCGCGCACGCCGCCGACATCCGTAGCCACCACCGGCTTTTCCATCGCCATGGCCTCGCCAACGGCCAGCGGCATCCCCTCCCACGCTGAGCTTAAGACAAATCCATCCGCGGCATCGAGCAGCGCCGGAACATCGCGGCGCACCCCAAGCATCCGCACATGATCGAGCGCCCCATGCGGCATCGCGATCGCGCCAAAACTCTTCTTGCCCCCGGCCAAGGCACCCCCCGCGATCCACAACTGCGATTGCCGAAACTCGCGCCACACCTGCCCGAACGCCTGCATCAGGTTGGCGTGGTCCTTCGCCGCCGTATTGCGTCCCGCCGCCAGCCACACAAATTCTTCTCCCACACCCATCTCTTCTCTCACGGCACGGCGTCGTTCCGCGTCCGGCACGAACTCGCCCGTCTCGATCCCATTCGTCACTACCACGCATTTCGATCGCGATACAGCCTTCAGCCTGACGTATCGTTCCGCAACCGCCTCGCTGACCGCTGTCACGCGATCCGCAAGCCCGTCGCTCAGCCGGTACGCCAGCATGCGCGGCCACCCGCCCTCATACACGTTGTGAATGGTGCAGACGAGCGCCGCCCGACGATCGTTCAGCTTGAACGCTCGCCCCAGCATGTTCCCATGAAAGTTATGGCTGTGAATCAGGTCCGGCCGAAAGCCGCGCACAAACGAAGCTCCGCGCCGCAAGTCGCCCACCAGGCCGGCCGCGCTTCCGCCCATGTTCAGGTGCAGTACGTCGAGATTCGTGGAGAACCCATCGAGTTCCTGCGGTCGAAGCACCACCAGCGCCACCGGATGTCCTCGCGCCGCCATGCGCCGCGCAAGCCCCGCCACCAGCCGCTCTGTGCCGCCCACGGCCAGCGAGTTGAGCACATACACGATGCGCATGGTATCCGCGATCCAATGCTGAAGTTTGGATCGATCATACCGCCTCGGCTTACTCCGCGGCTTTTCGCTCGTACCACCGGCCGACCAGCGTATCGATCGCGAACAATCCCGGTCCGAGAATCATGATCAGCAACGCTGCAAACCAATAGGTATATGGACTCGCGCCATAGAAGTCCTCAGACTTAGAAAATATATGAGAAAAATTTGTGCGGTCGTCTGGCACGCTCAGGAACGCCATCGTCATGTTGATGAACAGGACCATCGAAACCAGCCGCGTGCCCAGCCCGGCCGCGAACAAAATCCCGCCAACAAACTCGACGAGCGCCACCAGCAGCGCCGTCATCCCCGGCGCCGGCAACCCCAGGCTGGAAAAGAACCCCGTGACCTTGTCAAGATGCGTAAGCTTGCCCCAGCCGTCGGTCCAGAACTGCCAGCCCCAATAAAGGCGAATCGCCAGCAGCAGCGGGCTTCGCAGGCTGTTGAGCACCAGGCACAGTGCTTCATAACATGTGGCGAAAAAGTCGACCAGCTTTCGCATGCTTCCCTTTCCAATGAGGGGTGGACTCAAATAAAAGTCGGACCCGCCGACAACTTTGAAGGGGAACGACTATACAGGTTGCAGAAAAACCCGAATGGTGAAGGGTACGGGCTTTAGCCCGTACATTAAACCTCAGCAAAATGAATGGGCTTTAGCCCCTGAGGGAACCGATGCAGCCATCCCGGCATGATTGGGCTTTCCTGAATCTCAGATCAACTCGTCCAAGTCCGGCGCGCAGATCCACCCCAGTTCCGCCCACGCCGTGAACCACTCCCGCACCCGCGCCGGCCTCTGAGTCTCTCCAATTCGGGACTCCGCAAACCCGCTCTCCAGCGCCTCGATCAGCGTCCTGCCATCGCGAATCGCCTCCAGCGTCACGAACTCCTCGCGCTCCAGGCGCCGATAGTACACATTGAAGTCCACTCGATGCGCCGCCACCCACGTCGCCCGCCGCCGCAGCCTTGGCAACCGCGCCGGCGCATCGTTATCGTCATCGTGCTTCACGCCCGCTTCGCTGGTCTGCCGCTTGTCTTTCTGGTGCAGCGCCAGCACGATCTCATCCGCCGCATACGCGAGCGCCAGCAGTCGCACGTGCGGCTGCAGCGCCAGCCGCGATCCGCCATCGAGCGTCGTGATCTGATCCAGTGTCAGCGGCGTGCGTTCTCCATTGTCGAACGCTTCCACGAACGCCCACTCCACCCGCGCGACTTCGACCGCAAGCGCATGCCGGCGCCCCGCCCATTCCGGATGTTCGCCCAGCCACTCCACCAGCTTCGATCCAAGATTGCGCAGCGTAAACGACCGGCTCGGATGCGCGCTCAGATACGCCACCGACATGGCCTCGAAGCGGCTTCCGCCCAGCACCGCGCGCAGCCCCGGAAAGTCCTCCGCCAGCGCGCCCAGCACGCGAAACCAGTATTGCCGGTTGTAAATTTCCAGCCGCTCAAACGCACTCAGCCGGCTGTTGGGAGCGACGAACGATGCCGCCACCTCCGTCATCGCGCGCCCATCCGGAGCAGTCGCCCGCATCTCTTCATTCGCCGTAAGCGGCATCATCACCGCGGCCGCCATGGCCCGCTGCACGTCATCGAGGCTCATTTCGGCACTTGCATCGCGACTCATCACTCCGCTCCCGCCAGCGCCGGGTGCCCCACCCTCGCGACGCTTTTGTCTTTGTCGCTAGGGTGGGAATCCATCTCGTCCGACTGCACGCCCGCAGTTCGCTGCAGATATCGTTCCCGCCTTCTTGGCCTCGTTGTGGACTTCATCGAAGCTCGGAATGTGATCGTCCCACTCCAGCAGCGTCGGCGTCGGTCCGCAGCGCTCGATCGCCCGCGCATACAATTCCCACACCGGGTCGATCACCGGATGATCGTGCGTATCCAGAATGTACTTCTCATACTTCGAGTGACCGGCAATATGAACCTGCGCCACCCGCTCGGCCGGAACCGCGTTCACATAGTCCATGGGGTTGAACTCATGATTCACCGACGAAACATAAATGTTGTTCACATCCAGCAGGATCCCGCAGTCGGCCCGCTCCACAACCTCGGTCAGAAACTCCCACTCCGTCATTTGCGACCCCGTGAACGCGGCATAGCTGCTCACGTTCTCCACCGCCACCGGGATCTCCAGAAAATCCTGCACGCTGCGCACCCGTTCCACGGTGCGCTCCACGGCCTCCCATGTGTAAGGCAGCGGCAGCAGATCGTGCGTATACGTTCCGTCCACGCTGCCCCAGCACAAGTGATCGCTGAGCCAGGGCGTCTTCGTCCGCCGCACCAGCTCTTTCAGGCGCCGCAGGTGCTCCGGATCGGGAGCCGTCACCGAGCCGAAATACATCGAGACGCCGTGCTGCACCACGCGATACTGTTCCAGAATCTGGTCCAGCACATGGAGCGGCCTCCCCGCATCGATCATGAAATTCTCTGAAATGATCTCGAACCAGTCCACCACCGGCTGGCGCGAAAAGATGTGCCGGTAGTGCGGAATGCGCAGGCCGATCCCCACGCCGTGATTGGAAAATGCGTTAAAGCGATTACCTGGCATATGTGTCCATCGTTGATGCAGAAACGACTGCCGCCAAAAAACTCCGTGCTCAAAATCTCCGTGCCCCATCCTTTCGCCTTTTTCCTGGCGAATGGGTGGGAAACCAAAATCCGGATCCGTCTTCGTCATGACGAGATCTCGGCATCGAGTCTCCCCCTGCACGCGCAATCGCATTCGCGCCCGAAGACACGCCCGCCGATCCCGCCGGTTGTAAGGGGATGCAGGAGGGCCAGTCCGGCACTTCAACAGGAAAATGCCGCCGGCCCTCCCACGATGACTCAGGCAACTTTCGGCATTGGAGAGCCGTCGGTGGCGCAGCCACCTTTGCCTTTGCAGCTGTTCTTCTGTTTGCAGCCGTTGTCGCTCGACTTGCAGCCGCCCTGGCCCTTGCAGTCGTTTTGTCCCTTACAGGAGTGCTTGGGTGGCTTGTCTGCGCTGGTCAGGCGCAGTCCGGCCTTCGCCGCCTTGACGCTGGCTCCGTTGGAACCGTTGGTGGCCGCCTGGGCCGCTACGGAGGTTCCACCGATCAGACCGGAGAGTGCCGCCGTCAGAAGTAATGCATTCAGTTGGTTCTTCATAGATGACCTCGCTGGGGGGTTGAGGCGGATTAGACTCCGCGGGTTGTCTCGAAATGCAGGCAAGGATGAATCCGGTCCGGAAACATTCCTTGTTCCGCACACTTGGAGCACGGACCTGCGCCAAAGGTTACAAGGAAATTCCCACCTCTGGATATGAAAATCTTCTCAGCAGGTCCACGACCCGCGCGAACCGGTCTTTGGTTCGTGGGGTGGAAGGTTCACGTTCGCCACGAACCCGTCGTTGGGTCGCTGGCGGAAGTTCCTTACAATGGATGTACGCGCCCCTGAAAGAATCGGATTGGTGCTTCTTTGTTAGCGCTGCTGCGCTAATCTGATTCTGCCCATGGTCCCGAATCCAAATCAAGAACCACCCCCGGACGCCCTCCCCGATGCCTCGATCAGACTACGCGGCTTGAGCGGCGCCACCCTCATCGTCGCACTCCTGCAAAGCATTTGCACGGCGGTGCTCACCATCAGCGGCATCCGCGTCGCCATCGGCCTTTCCGCATTGGCCGCGGCGAGCGGCGTTTACGCCCCCGCTCGCGGCTTTCATCAGGACGCCATCCGTATCCCCATGCTGACCCTCGCCGCCGTCGGCGCCCTCGTCAACCTGGCCGTCCTCTCCTGGATCTGGCGCCTCCGCTCACGTCCTTCTGCGCGGTGGCGACGCCAGGCACTCAGCCCCAGGCAAAAGCGCTCTGAGCGGTTGCAGGTCGTCCTCGCCATCATGACCCTCATCCTCGTCGGCCTCGAAGTCTGGACGCATCCCATGGTCCATCGCACCGGCCCTCCGCCACCCGTACGATCGAGCAGTTCCTGATCTAACCTGGGTGCCTGGGTGCCCCATCCTAACCGCGTCTTTGTTTGCGGTTAGGGTGGGAAACCACAGAAGTCAAGACGACATAGGTGCATCTTTCGCTCATCGGCAATGCCGGGTGCCCCAGGTCTCGCTTTTGAGACCTGGGATTGGCGCTTCACGCCTTCTCGATAAACTCTTCGATCTGCCCCTCCGCATGCAACGCCCGCAGCGCCTTCTTGTCAAACTTCCCCACGCTGGTCTTCGGTACCTCCCGCAAAAACGCCCACCGTTCCGGTATCCACCACTTGGCGACCCGCGAAGCGAGGTGCGCCCGCACGCTGGCGAGATCCAGTGTCAACCCATCCTTCGGCACCACGCAGGCCAACGGCCGTTCATCCCATCGCTCGTCGGGTACACCGATGACCGCCGCCTCCAGCACATCCGGGTGATCGGTGATCGCGTTCTCCAACTCCACTGAAGAAATCCATTCCCCGCCCGACTTGATCACGTCCTTGGCTCTATCGGTGATCCGGGCATATCCCCGCTCGTCCACCACTCCCATATCGCCGGTCCGCAGCCAGCCGTCGTGAAACCGATCCGGCGCCGGATTCCCGTAATACGACGCCGTGATCCAGGGCCCGCGCACCTCGAACTCGCCAATCGACTCCCCGTCCCACGGCAGCACTGTTTCGCCATCGCAAACCCGCAGTTCGACCCCAGGAATCACCCGTCCCGTCTTGGTCGTCCACTCGATCTCTTCGTCTCTCGGGCAGTTGCGCGGCGGCTGCGCAACCGCGGCAACCGGGCTGGTCTCGGTCAGCCCCCACCCCTGCACCACCCGCACACTGTGCCTGGCCTGAAATCCCTCCGCCAGGCTGCGCGGCATCGCCGCTCCGCCGCTGAACAAGACCCGGAAGAATGACAGATCAATCGAACGCGCCTCTGCGTAATGAAACATGGCCGACAAGATCGTTGGCACGCCGGCTGCCATCGTCGGCCGATACTCGCCAATCATCCGGCACAGAGGCTCCGGATGCAGGTAACCGCCCGGCATCAGCATGTCGCTCCCCGCCATCCACGCCGCGTAGGGAATGCCCCATGCATTGGCGTGGAACATCGGAACAATCACCAGGCCCCGATCGTTCACGGTTAGCCCCACCGACCACGGCGCGCACACCGACATCGCGTGCAGATAGATCGACCGGTGGCTGTACACCACGCCCTTCGGATCGCCCGTGGTCCCCGTGGTGTAGCACATGGCTGCCGCGGATCGTTCGTCGAGCACCGGCCACGCCACTTCCGCCTCCTCCGCCGCCAGCAAGTCCTCGTAGTGCAGAAACTCCTCCGGCAATCCCGCCGCCTCGCCGACCACAATCACCTTCTCCACCGTGCGAAGATCCTTTGCAATCCGCATCAGCAGAGGCACGACCGGCGCATCCACAAGAATGATCCGATCCCCGCCGTGGTTGATGATGAACGCCAGTTGTTCCGGAAAGAGGCGCAGGTTCAACGTGTGGATCACCGCCCCCATGCACGACACCGCGTAATAGGCTTCCAGATGCTCCTGGGTGTTCCAGCAGAGCGTTCCTACCCGGTCCCCCTCCCGAATGCCCAGCCGCGCCAGTGCTCGTGCCAGGCGCTTCACACGCATCCCGATCTCGCGGAATTTCGTGCGCTTCAGCCCGTCGCCGGTCCAGGTCGCGACCTCACTCTCGCCATGAACCTTGGCCCCGTGTTCAAAAATGGAAGTGATCGTCAGGGGAAAATCCGACATCGTCGACAGCACGCAACAACCTCCCTCGTGTGCTTAAGCTCGCCAATTCTATCTCACGCGCATCACGATATGCCCCCGAAGGAGCAGCGACCTGCAGAGCCCGTGGAAGCCGCGCAGTTTTGAAACGGCGGCTTTACAGGCTGCGGAAAAACTCGTTCAGAGCGGCGTTTTGTATCAGGGCACGACTTCAGTCGTGCCGCAAAAACCTGACAGCGGCGCGGGCTTTAGCCCCTGGGGGATGTCTTTCTCACGCGCAAGAGGCTCGACTACGCCACCAAAATGCAAAAGGCCCGAACCTTTCGATTCGGGCCTTCTCTCTTCATATTGTCCGATCAGCCTATTGTCCGCCGCCAGGACGTCCACCACGCCGACGCCGGCGCCGACGGTTATTGTTTTGCGGCGGGCGTGGTCCGCCACCGCCACCAACAACGGCAACCTGTCCCGCCGGAACCGGTGCGCCTTCCACCCGGTTGAAGTTCGGCTCGTTGTCTTCGTCGAACTCCTCCGTCTCATCGTCGTCGAAGTCCTCGCCGCCCTCGATCAGGATGGTGCTCTGATTCGACCGCGGCTGCCGTTCCTCCAGCTCCGGACGGGGCCTCGGCGCCGCCGGCGCCTCAACCTCTTCCGTCTCCACGGGACCGGCCTCAACCGGAACGTGCTGCGCCAGCTTCGCCTTCTGCTCCCGAATAAGCGCCTTCCGGCTGAGCTTGATCCGGTTGCCTTCGATGGCCAGAACCTTCACCATCACCTGGTCGCCCTCGCGCAGCTCGTCCTTCACTTCCTTCACGCGATGCTCGGCAATCTCCGAGATGTGCAGCAGCCCGTCCGTTCCCGGGAATAGCTCCACAAATGCGCCGAACTCCGCCAGCCTCACCACCTTGCCCAGGTAAACCTTCCCCACCTCGGGCACCGCGGTCAGGTTGCCGATCATTTCCAGCGCCTTCTTCAAACCATCCGCATCGCTCGAAGCCACGCTCACGCGGCCCGTGTCGTCGACATCGATCTTGGCGCCCGTCTGCTCGATAATGCCGCGGATGGTCGCGCCTCCCTTGCCGATCAGATCCCGGATCTTGTCAGTCGGGATCATCACCGTCTCGATGCGCGGAGCGTACTGCGACCGCTCCGTACGCGGTCCATCCAGTTCCGCGTCCATTTTGTCCAGCAGGAACAGCCGTCCCCGCCGCGCCTGCTCCATGGCTTGCTGCAGGATCTCCCGCGTCAGCCCGCCAATCTTGATGTCCATCTGCAGGGCCGTGATTCCCTTGCGCGTACCGGCCACCTTGAAGTCCATATCGCCATAGTGGTCTTCCGCGCCCGCAATGTCGGTCAGGATTGCGTAATCGTCGCCTTCCTTCACCAGGCCCATGGCCACGCCGGCCACCGCTCCCTTGAGCTTGATACCGGAGTCAAACAGCGCCAGGCTCGCCCCGCACACCGAAGCCATCGAAGACGATCCATTCGACTCCAGGATGTCCGACACGATGCGAATCGAATACGGTGACTCTTCCGCACTGGGCAGAACCGCCGTAATCGCGCGCTCCGCCAGCGCTCCATGTCCCACTTCGCGCCGGCCCACGCCCGTCATACGTCCCGTCTCACCAACGCTGAATGGCGGAAAGTTATAGTGGAGCATGAAGTTCTTCCTCTGCTCCCCTTCATAGCTCTCCAGGCGTTGGGCATCATCCATCGTGCCCAATGTCACCGTCACCAGCGCCTGCGTCTCGCCACGGGTAAACAGCGAAGACCCGTGCGTCCGCGGCAGTACACCCGTCTCGATCGAAATTGGGCGAATCTCATCGAACGCCCGGCGGTCGGGCCGGATCCGTTCCTTCGTCACCTGCTCCCGGAACGACCGTTCGCGTAGGTGCTCGTAATAGGTCGCCAGCTTTTTCTTGGCGTTTGGATCGTCAGCCGGCAGCGCGGCCGCCAGCTCATCCTTGATCTGCTTGACCAGCGCATAACTCTCGGTCTTGGCATGCGTCTTGGTGTCCAGGGCATCCTTCAGCCGGTCGCCAATCTTGGCCTTCAATTCCCCGTAATACGCCTCGTCAAATTCCGGCGCCGTAAACGCACGCTTCGGTTTGCCGGCCTTCGCCACCAGCTCTTCAATCGCCGCGACAATCTTCTTGATTTCGGTATGCGCAAACTCGATCGCCGCCAGGATGACTTCTTCCGTCTCTTCCTTGGCGCCCGACTCGATCATCACGATGCCGTCTTTGTGCCCGACCACCATGATGTTCACGGTGGTTCCGGCGCGCTCGTCGTAGGTCGGGTTGATAACAAACTCGCCATCCACGCGCCCCACGCGCACCGCAGCGACGGTGGCATTGAACGGAATATCCGAGAGAGCCAGCGCCGCTGCCGCGGCATTGATGCCGATCACGTCGGGATCGTTCTGCTTATCGGCGGAGAACACCAGCGCAATGATCTGCGTCTCGTTGCGGAAACCATCGGGGAACATGGGCCGGATAGGGCGGTCGATCTGCCGCGCGGTCAGGATTTCCTTCTCGCTGGGCCGGCCTTCGCGCTTGATAAAGCCGCCGGGGATGCGTCCGCCGGCATAGGTGTATTCACGGTAATCGACAGTGAGCGGGAAGAAATCGATGCCTTCCCTCGGGTCGGGGGAGGCTACCGCGGTTGCCAGGACGACCGTCTCGCCAGTACTGACGAGCGCCGCACCTGAGGCCTGCTTGGCCATGCGCCCGGTCTCAAAGACCAGTCGCTTGCCACCGGCAAGCTCAACGGCTACTTCGTGTTTTGTAGACATACATGTCCTCTTTTCGTTTTTTTCGCTTGGGAAACTTGAGATAGGAAGGCGCGATCAGAAAGAGAGCCCGGGACTACGCATTGCGCATAAAATTCCTCGAATCGGCGCACTGTATCAGGGCACGACTTTAGTCGTGCCGATAACACTGCGCGTGACCCGAGGGCTTTAGCCCCTGAGGCATGCTCTTTGGATTCTCGCCCCAGTCGCTGCCTCCGTTCGGAAAGCTCTCGACCGGTGCGCGCACAGACTCCCAGGCCCTTCAGCCGACGGCTGCGCGCAATCCCCGGCAACCAGTCAAGGTTGCCAGGTACACCATGGCCCCAGGTTCTGGGTGGAACGGGGGCCGTGACCAGTTTCCGGTCTGGGCGCTTCCGGTTCAATGTTGGCTTTCTGTTTACTTGCGGATTCCGAGCTTGCCGATCACGTCGCGATAGCGATCCGTATCGTGTGTCTTCAGGTAATCCAGCAGTCGGCGGCGCTTGCTTACCAGCATCAACAGGCCTCGCCGGGAGGCGTGGTCCTTCGCGTGAGTCTTGAAATGCTCGGTCAGTTCGCCTATCCGCTCGCTCAGAATCGCGATTTGGACCTCCGGCGAACCGGTGTCCGTATCATGGGTGCGGAAGCGTTGAATCAGATCAGTTTTCTTGGCAGTCGCCAGCACGGCGTATGTTACTCCTCAGTCGTCTCAGTCCACTTCTCAAGTGTCTAAGGTGAGATTACCATGAACGGGCCAACCCAAGGAATTCCCGGCCCCTGGTGAACCACCCCAGAAACTGTTCTCCGTCAAAGCGCTACGGATTGAAATAGCCGATTGTCAAACCTCTCGCGAATCACGGACACGATCCTCACCTTGCCGGCGTCCGGGTGCAAAGGGTTGAACAGGAAATTCCACGTCCGTGGCACAATCACCGACGGAACCCGTGCAAGGGCACTGGCAGTCGCAGCAAGCCAGCCATTCCCCTGCGTCCGCGTGATCTCAACGTCATGCTTCCATTGCGATTCACTGGACGGATCAAGATTCGATATCACCAGACTCTCCGCGGCTTCCACCTCGAGAAGATCGTAGGTCCGGGGTAATTTTCCGGTCAGACAGGAAAGGTGGACGATCCGCTCCAGCATAGCGGCTGCCGGGCTCTCGGCAAGGTAGACAATGGGTCTGCCCTCTGTGTGCCAGCGCGCCGACGCAAGCCGTCCACCTTCGCCACTCAAATCGGGATAGTTACTGATCCGCCAAAGCGTCGTCATGAAGGCCGTTAGGCAAACATGCCTTCATCAATCTGGATCAGGAATTCCTGGACAGCATGTTCCCCGGCCGCGGTCCGCAGCATGGCTAATGGTGTCTTCCCGTCGAACCGACTCTTCGGGCCAGTCAGCCACTCCTTACCGTCGTCGCGATCTCCGTAAACCCGGGCCGCCAGTTCGTAAATCCGCGCCACCCGGGCCAGCCGATCCGACTCGTCCATGCTCAATGGTTCCCGGCGTTGCCTCCGGTGCTTGAGAGTGCGCGGTGGAATGACCACCTCGATCAGTTCCTTCAAAGAAAGACCCGAGTATGCGGCAAATTCCTCCAGCGCAGAAAGGGGTACCCCTCGCTCGACCGCCTTCCAGTCATACTGAAACGGCCGTGGGGAAACCGGATTGGCTGCAGCAGCGTTCATAAGGACATTATGCCACAAAACTCGCGGCAAATTGTCCTCTCTCCTCCAGCAGGTTTCCCGTAGCAAATAGACAGGGGTGCCCCAGGTCCGGGGTCCCCACGGACAGGTCTTAGTCCGTGGGGTGGAGATCTCGATTCTGAGACCTGGGAAAGCACAAACCTCAGCCGAAGAATTGACCAATCAACCTCCAACCGTCCGGTGCGCAACCCAGAATCTGCCGCTATCGTCCTTGCCTCTGGATCGGCACTCAAGTAGCCTCGATGGGATGAAAGTTGCAACGGTAACCGACGTGTCTGACCCATTAGCCATCGGCCGAGTTTTAATCCGTCTGTCCGGCGCTGTCTCCGAAACGGAAGTATGGGCGCGAGTTGTCAGGTCGCCGCAAGGCTCGAGGGGAACAGTATGGCGACCCGATGTTTCAGACGAGGTGCTGGTGGCTTTCGCAGGGGGCGACCCACGCAGCCCGTTTGTGATAGGAACGTTATGGCAAGGCAATTCATCTCCGCCCACGCAAGCGGGTACGAATGTCGTGCGTCGCCCATTGAGTCCACATGTGGCCCGGTCCCGGACAGGGAAATGACGGAGCCGCTGAAGCGGAATCTGTCCTAACCGCCGGCTCAAATTCTGTTCCCAGTGAATGCTGGATAGCCGACTCTAGTTCAGGCGACCTGCACGAGTGCAGGAACTCGCACGCGCGGCGCCTAGCAAGTCATTGCATCCAGGATTTGTTTGATATGCAGCGCAGCACAGTCGATATACCTAAGAGGTTAACGGGCAGACTATTACAATCGCATTCCTCATCTCTGACGATTCTGGTATCGAAGCTCGTACATTTCCTTCGCTTCCGGGATGTATTCACCGAACATGATCCAAAGGTAGTCGGCGGATTGTGCATTGCCCAGTTTGCAGTGCGTGTCGATTTCGGTCGCGATCGCGAGCACGATGACCGCCATTACTCCGATTGCGTGTCCTCGAAATTGGGGCAGAAAGCGGTCGTCAACCATCTGCTTCGCTTCGCCCCCAACATCGTTCGCGACGAGTACGGGCCAGACCCTCAATAGGCCCGCGAAGCTCAAGTGCGACTGCGCCGAAAGCTCACTGTACACCCACTTATCGAGATACCGCAGGTAGTCTCGGCTCTTAGTCTGTTCGTTCTTCAGCTCGAATGGATGCTTCCAATACGGGATCAACTTCGGATTCTTTACTTCTTCCTCCGTTATCTTCATGTATTCGACAATTTTCTTAAGTTCATCGTCGACGATGTTGAAGTAATCATTCCATTCGCTTTCACCCGAGAAGTTCGTCTTATACAGATGTTGCACGTCGCGAAGCTCGCGGTATCCGGCACGCTGATATGTGTTCGCCCTTGGCACAAGTTCATCGAGCATGTACACGATGGTGCATAGGATATCGACTAGTTGCCGATCGACTGTCGGGACCACGAGAACGTATCTGATGTCGCGCGTTGAATCCTCCGGCGTGTCGGCCGCCAAGTATCGCATCGCGCGGTACGAGTTGTTTGCAAAATTCAAGAACACGCGAAGCAGAGAAAAACAGCGTTCCATCGCGCGATGCCCGCGCTGGAACGACTCCTCGGCTTTTTTCTCGAGATCTCGGTTGACATTGAAGAGAAAGCCATCGAGCTTGTTATTGATGAGGCCGAAATCAAATCCTTTAAGGGGCTTGAGCGGAATCTGTCCTGGCCTTGTCTTTGATCGCGGCATGTATCACTCCGATGAACAAACAGAGTCATGTAGCTGGTAGGCGGGTGGCCCCACATCGGAAAGCTGCCTGTTGCATCACATCGATGCGGGTGCCTTAGGTCTCGATTTTGGAACCTGAGAAATGCAAAATTTTAGTCGGGAAAATATTACTCCCCGTAAGTCGGCCAGTGTTCACCGATCTGCCTCGACATGATCCTCGGTTGACGACAAAAGCCCAAGCCACACATTGAGCCGAAGCCGATTTTGTTTTGAGGGGTTCAGAGCAGATTGCGTTACCCAATAGCGCCCTCGACACGAAGCCCAAAACCCGCTTTTGCAGAATATTGCCTTTTCCCCGCGCACAATAAGAGAGTAGCCACCAATCCACTGACGGGGAGTCCCTCCATGACCGAAACCGTACACTATCTTTCCGCGCCCTGCGCACCGCCTGATTCCAGCCCCGCTCTGGAAAACACCGCTGTCGCTCACTGTTGCGAAGTGTGGGAACTCACCCGCCGTCAGGCTCGGGACGCGGGCAATAGTGTTGTCATCTCCAGGGTTGCGGGCCACAAGGCCTTTCAAAAATCCCTGCCGCCTCTCACCGGACTGGAGAACATCCAGAACTTCATTGCCTGTGTCGCCCAAGGCATGCTCATCGGCGCAATCCTGGGCCCGGATGGTGCGCGGCTGCTCTATGCCGCTCAGGTCGCCATGGCCGCTGCCCACAGCCCGGTGACGCAACCAAAGACCGACGAGAAATGACGGGGTCGTGCCATCCTGTACCCACCCCCCCCACCCCCTGTGAACCTGTGAAGCTGTGAAGCTGTGAGGGCAATGCAAAAACGTGTCATACTGGCTGAATCTAAATGCTTTACAGACAAATTTCCGGATGTAACAGCATGTTCTGTTACATAAGGCCGTTTTAGGGCTCGTCTCCAACCCAATAGTCGGCTCGGGCAACGACACGGGCTCCATAGTCCTGTGCCAGGCGCACCCGCAGCGTATGCAGTCCCGGAGTCGGATTCGTCGGCCGGAACGTCAGCAGGTAGCGGTTCCGCGCGTGCTTGGCTTCTTCCACCACCCGCTGCTCGAATTTCTTGTCCCCGGTGAACGTGGTGTACTCCCCGCCGCTCATCAGCGCAATTTCCTTGGTCACGTTCTTGCGGAATGCCTGCACCAGAGCCGCCAGCGCCGACACCATGTTCATGGTCCGGTTCTCGCCCGAATCCTTGATGTCATGGGCGAACTCAGCTTGAACAGGCGAAAAAGACACCGTCAGCACCAGCACATCGGACTGGCCGATTTTCTGGATCACCTGCTCTGTTTTCGTGTGCTTGCTGCCGTGATCGCGTTCCTCGCTGATCAGCAGCAGTACCCGCCGGAACTCCTTGGGCTGCGATTCGAGCAGATCCACCGCATAGCTAATCGTGTCCAGAATCGCGTCCCCGCCATCGCCCGGCTCCATGGTCTTCAGCGCCTCGTTCAGGTCTTCCCCGGAATGCGTGTAATCGCGAATCAGGTGCGGTTGCGAATCGAATCCCACCAGCGCCGCCTGGCTCCGCGGATCGGACAGGAACAGGTCGAGAAGCGGCCCCAGCTTGGCCACCTTGTCGAACTCGAGCACGCTCATCCCGCCCTGCTCGACCGCGACAACCAGCGACACCGGCGCCGTATCCATCTCTTCCTGGACATGCACTTTTTGCTGAACTCCGTTGTCTTCGAGCACAAAGTCGTCGCCCTTGAGCCCGTACACAATCCCGCCCCCGCGCTTCTCCACCAGCGTCGGCACCAGCACTTCCTGGGTCGTGATCCGCAGCGTAGGCGTGTCTGAATGTGACCCCGGCAACGGTTGCGGCGGCTCCGCCGGCGGCATCTCCTGCGCGCCCGCAATCCGGGCGTTAAGCAATACGCTCGCCCAAAAAATCAAAAGGAACTTCGCCATCCTACGAAGGTCCCTTTGGCGGAGGTGGAGCGGGAATCGCCGGATGAGTCGTAAACGGCGGAGGCGGTGGCACCGGCGTCGCCGGCTCGCTGCCCGGACTTCCCTGCACCGGGAACGGCTTGTACAAGCTACTGGGATCGACCGCCGGCGCCGCGCCCGGCACCGCCGCCGCGGGAGACCTCGCCGCATCGATCGCTCCTCGAATGGCTGCAAACGCCGGTGTCGGTTTCAGGTCGTCGTCAAAGGGCAACGGCCTCTGCCGCGCACCGTCGGGCCGTTTCGCCCATGGCTGCTTTGACTCGTTCAGCCAGGTGTGCGCGCTGGTGATGCCCCAGGTCACTGCGACAGAGACGTTTGGCTCCGCCAGCATCATGCCCAGGTAATTCCGATACACCGCAGCCACCGCCGCATCCTGGGCTTCCGGACCGCCCTCCACCCCGCGTGTGTTCACATCCATCTCGGTCACGAACACCTCCAGGCCCATCTTGCCCGCCTGGCGCACAAACTCGACCAGGCCCGCGCCCGGCTGCGGTCCGGCCGCCCGCAGATGGCTCTGCACCCCCACCGCCTGAATCGGAATCCCGCGGGCCTTCAGGCGCCGCAGCAGCACCATCACCTGGCCCCGTTTCTCCGTTTGTTCCGGCGTGTCCAGTTCAATGTCGTATTCGTTGTATGTCAATTTGGCTCCTGGATCGGCCAACGATGCCGTCTGGAATGCAACCTCGATGTAATCCGGTCCCACGAGCTCGAGCCACGGCGAGACGCGCAGTCCATCCGCCCGCCCATCTTTGGGATTGACGGCCTCGTTCACCACATCCCAGCTATGAATCTGCCCCCGGTACCGCCCCGCCACCGTCTGGATATGCTCGACCAGGAGCTTCCGCGCGTTGTCTTTGTTGGCCGTGGCGGCAAACCATGCCGGCAGCGCCTCGTGCCAGCACAGGTTGTGCCCCCGCACGCGATCGCCCGTGAGCGCCGCAAAGCGCATCAGCCGGTCGGCCAGGGCAAAGTCGAAGCTCTGCGCGGTTGGCCGCAGCGCCGCCCATTTCATTGCATTCTCGGCAACCAGGATGTTGGTCTGCCCCTGGATTAGCTGCGTGTACCCGTCGGTCGTGTTGCCCGCCGCCACCCCGTCCCCATCGAGCAGCGCCGGATTGACAGCCGCGCCGAACAGCAAACCCCGGGCCGTGGCGTGCGCCCGCAGAGAATCGGGTCCACTTATCCCCGGCCGGGGACTTGCATCGATCTGCGCCGCCCTCGCCCATTTCGGCACCGCCGCCGCGGCTCCCGCTACCGACGCGAACTTGCCCAATTGCCGCCGCGTCCAGCGTCTCATCCCTCCGCTCCAGTCCAACGAACCGTTTCCACTCCCCGGATCGCACGTCCGGCCGTGCTCCTCAGGGCCGCGTGCGCGCATCCCGCTCCACACGTCCTGTCCACGCTAGAAAGCGCAACAGCTCCCAACGCGATGCCCACATGAAGCTCAGCACGTCCCGCATCCTCATTTTCTCCGCCCACTGTCCCGAATAGGTTTCCATGCGCCAGCGAAGATATTCGCTGCGCCACGGCCTCAGCCGGTTGCCGCGCGTTGCGTTCCAAAGAAAACGAAGCGGTGCGAACACAATAAGTCAAGTATAAGAGGCGTTGCCCGGTGCGGCGACAGCCCATGGTTCGAGCTCGCGCGTCAGCCTACACGTCGTCAGCCTGAGTACGATCAACCCTACAGCTTGTCAAACAGGCTCCCCGCCCCCAACTGCGAGATCACGTCCTCAAGCGCGGTCTGTTGCGTTTCCGCCATAGATAGCTGCGTAGACATCTTTGCCACGTCGGCCTGCATAAGCGTCGTTTGCGCCGCCGTCAGCTGCGTCTGCTCGCTGTTCGCCGCGTCGGTAGCCGCGGTCAGGCGCGTCAACGAATTGTCCACCACCACCCGCTGCTGCGATACAAAGTTCAGTGCTGTGCTCAAGACCGTGGTATCGGAGACCGAAGTGCCAGCGGGGATTCCCGAAGCAAAGTCCGCCACCAGCTGATTCAGCACTCCCAACACGCTGGTCGTTCCGCCCGCTGTGAAAATCTGGTCCCCCGGCACGTTCAACTGGATCCTCTGCCCATTCGGGGTTTGGAGATAATTCACATTTGCATCCCCGCTGTACGTGGCCGTGGCCGGCGTGGTCGCATTCGAGATACTGAACGGAGCCGTCACTGTCTGGCTTCCGCCAAAGATAAATTGGCCCTGGTAGCTGGTGTTGGCCAGCGAAACCACTTCATCGCGAATTCCCGCAATCTGGTTCGAAATCGACTTCAGATCGCTCGCGTTCAAAGTGCCGTTGTCGGCGCTGGTCGCCAGTGTGACGGCCTGGGTCAACTGCGCCACGACCCCACCCAGGGCAGAGTCTGCCACCTGCAACTGCCCCTGCACCAGGCTCGAAGTCTGGGTAAAGGAATCGTCCCGTTGCATCTGGTTGAGGAGCAGCACATTTTCGCCCGCTGCCAGTGGATCGTCGCTCAGCGAGGTGACCCGTACCCCGCTCGACAACTCAGCCGTCAACTGCTGTTCGCTCGCCTGTGTCTGATTCAATGAAATGCCCAGGTTCGACACATAAAACGGATTCACGCGCATGCGCTCACCCTCCTGCGGGGAACGTTGGGATAACAAGACCTTCTGAATAGGCTCGATTTGCGCAAAGTGAGATTCACCCCAATGTATTCGTCCGGTCCGCCAGCGTCTCGTTACGCCACAGCCGTCTGCACGCCCAGATTCAAGGCGGAGGTCATGATCGAGTTCAGAATCGCGAACACCTGCGATGCGGCCTGATAGCTGCGCTCCAACTGCTGCATCGACGCCGCCTCGTCGTTCAGGTTCACCGCGGACAGCGAATTGTTCTGATTCTGGAGTTGCGTCACGGAGGCGTTTTGTGCAGTGTTCTCCGTCTGCACCTCGGCTACAGCCGCCCCCAGCATGGTCACAAAGTTGGAAAAGAAATCTGTGGGACTCTTCCCGTTCACGCTCGCAGAGTTTGCCAGGCCGGCCAGGGCTACGGCATTCGAGTTATCCCCCGCTCCCGCTGCCGGTCCCGCCGCCGCAATTTGGTTGGGGTCGGCCATCGTCACCGTCATCGCTGCTGCGCTCCCCGCCACGGCCGCCGGCTGATTAAAGATGTTCAAAGGCGGATTCAAGGGATTCACCCCAGTCCCGCCGACCCCGTTGAGATCGATCCCCGCATTATTCTGCGCATTGACCGCGGTCGCAATTCCGAACGCGAGCTGATCAAGTGAAGCCAGCACCCCGGGGATGTCCTGGTCGCGCGCGGTCAGGTATCCACCCAGTGAGCCTCCCCCGGACGCCAGTTGGGATGTGATGTCCGTCGTCCCCACAAAGAAATGCGTAACCCCATTCACCATCCCGGAGGCGATGGGACTAGTCGATCCCTCCGAAACCAGTGTCTGGCCCGACGTCGTGGTGATGGAGAGCCCATTGTTTTCCGTTGAGATCTGGTTGATGCCGATCAGTTGCGACAACTTGCTTAAATCCTGCTGACGCTGATCCTCGAGAACGCCCGCATCGCCGTCAGGGGACGTGGACTGGATCTGCGCGTTGAGTTGCGCGATGGCCCCGGTCAGAGCGTTCACCTGCGGAATCACCCCCGCCGCTTCCTGGTCTAGCGCCCTCTGCTGCGAATTAAGGCCGTCAGCCGCATTTGAAATGTCTCCGGCGAGTGTTGTCGCAGTCGAGAGCACCTTCTGCCGCAGCGCATTGTTGGTGGGATTGGCCTCGAGCGATGAGAACGAGTTGAAGAAACTGGTGATGTCGCTGCCGATATCGCCGGCCCCCGCGCTCGTTGAGCCCGAGTCTGGTGTAAACAATGCCTGAATGGTGTTCAGAGCCGACAGCCGCGATGTGGAAGCGGCCGCCAGCTGTTGCTGCTGGTCCAGCCGCTCGAGCAAAACCCGGTCCCGCACCGACGTGGCGCCCGTCTCCGTGACGCCAGTGCCGTAGTTCACCCCGTTGATGCTGACCGGCGAGTTCTCCTGCCAGTTAGGCTTCTCTTCCGTATAGCCGGTCGTGTTGGCATTGGCCACATTGTTGGCCACGATGCTCAGGGCCGCCTGATCGGCATTGAGCGCGCCTGAAATCAAATTGAAAGCCGAGCTAATGGTTCCCATCGCCGTCCCCTGCCAACCCCCACAGTCCGCTTCCGGACGACCTAAGCCTGGGATAGCCGCCGTATTCGCGCTGTCCTGCGTGCATCTGGCGAAGGCGGCTCATCACGTCCAGGTTGGCTCGCGTAGCCTCCAGCACCCGCTCGAATACCGCCATCTCTCCGGTTAATTCCCGGCTCTCCCGCGCCGTCTCCGCTCGTACCTGTCCGCTCCAGGCGGACAGATCGCGATTCAGCGCCTGGCATGACAGCGCCAGTTCTTCCAGCCGGTCCGCATCCAGGCGGGCCAGCGCCAGCGACGCTTCGACCACCAGGGCCTTTAGTTCCGGATTGAAACGGCCGTCTCCCAACTGCAGCATTCCTGTTTCCTTCCTGTTTCCTTCCCGGATCGGGGCCTACTGTCCCCGGCCCAGCATCGAGTCGATGACCTTCGACGCCACGGCGGACGCCGCCACCTCGTACGTCCCCGCTGCCAGTGCAGCCTGCACCGCCGCCACCTTGTCGGCGCGCACGCCTCCTTCGGCTGCGGTCAGCGCAACCTCGCTGGCTGCGCTGCTCACCGTGGCGCTGTCATTGTTCAACGAACTTCTCTCGGCAGTTTGCCCGCCCTTGATCCGGTCCGGCGCTGCCGGCGCTGCCGGCGTCACTCCGAGTATTGTCTTCAATCCATCCAAACCGCTGCGAATGTCCATACACCCCTCTCCTTGGCTCCTCTATCGGCAGTTCTTTTAATCACTCTAGTCATTTGTGGGCGCTTATCACGGTATCGATGTTGCACTTTTCGATTACCGGTGAATCTTTGGAACTGTTACCGGAACGGGAAATTTCGCCGAGAATCCGGTTTGCAATTCCAAACCCACCGCTGGCGCTTAGGGCTCCGGCCAGCGACTCGGAAGCAAACTCACCCAGCGTTCCAGCTCCGCCGCGCCCGTCCCCATCATCATCGCCAGTCAGCGAGCCGCTTTCCGTCATGGGTCGCAACAGTTCCTTCATCAGCTGCGCTTCAAATTCGTGCGCCGCCCGCACCAGCCGCGGAGGTGGCATCGTATGGGTCGCGATTGCTCCCTGGTTCGCCGCCATGATCCGAGTTCCACTCATTTCCACCGTCATAGCACCTCCAGGTCGGCTTCCAGCGCGCCTGCTTCCTTCATCGCCTGAAGAATCGAGATCACGTCGCGCGCTCCTGCCCCGGTACGTTGCAATTCCTGGACCAGATCCTCGACCGTCGCGCCTTCTTTCAGATCGATGCGGTTGACCGGCTTGTCCTGAGCCTGCACCGAGGTCTGTTGCACCACCTCGGTCCTGCCCATCGAATACGGCCCAGGCTGCGACACCAGCGGCTGCGAAATCACATTCACCGATAACCCGCCGTGCAGGATCGATACCGGTTGCAGCCGGACCGTCCCCCCGATCACTACCGTCCCTGTTCGCTCGTTGACCACCACCCGGGACCGCGGGTAAACCTCGACCTCGACAGCCTCTACCGTATCGAGCAGAGCCGCCCGGTCTTCGTTGGCCCCCGGCACGATCACCACCCGCCGGCTGTCAACCGCGTGCGCCCGAGCCGATCCGAGGGCAAGATTGATCGCCTCCGCCATGCGCTCCGCCGTGTGAAAATCGGCATCGTTAAGCAGCACACTCACGGTCTGCATCTGATTCAAATCGAATGGGACCGCCCGCTCCACGATCGCTCCGCCGGGAATCCGCGCCGTGGTGGGATGATTCATCATGTGTCCATTGCCGGCAGCCGCGGCGAGATATCCGCCCAGCACCAGCGCTCCCTGGGCCTGGGCATAGATCTGCCCGTCCGGACCATACAGCGGCGTCATCAGCAGGATCCCGCCTTCGAGCGAACGCGCATCGCCCGCTGACGAAACTGTAATGTCCATCCGATATCCCGGCCGGCTGAACGGCGGCAGCGTGGCCACCACGAACACCGCCGCCATGTTCTTCACCTGCATGTTGCTGGCCGAATTCGATCCTGTCTGCGGAACCGTGATCCCCATCCGCTCCAATGCCGAGATCAGCGTCTGTGCCGGAAATACGGTCTGCGAACTGTCGCCCGTTCCCCGCAGTCCCACCACCAGCCCGTAGCCCACCAGCTGGTTGTCGCGAATGCCCTCGATCGTGGCGACATCCTTGACCCGGGACCGTTGCGGCGCCGGCTCGCCCTGTGCCGGCAGGACAGCAAACAACAATGCGCCGGCCAATACCAGCCATCGCCATATGTTGATCTCCGCGCAGGAAGTTTCTGACCCGCCCTCTCCTGCTCCACGCCTTTGAATCGGCACTCGCATCGCCCCATCCTGTTCCCTGTTTTTCAGTCCCTAGTCCCTGATCCCTAATCCCTGCCTTCAAAAAATCAGCAGCCGTTCCAGCAGCCGCACCAGCGGGTTCTGCCGGTAGGTCGAGTCGTTGACGATGCCCTTGCCCGTCACTTCCAGTTCCAGATCCGTCATCGCCGTCGACAGCACCTGGTTCTGGGCGCTCACGTCCTCGGGCCGCACCAGGCCGCGCAGCTTGATCAGTTGCGTCTGCTGCGAGAAGGTCAGTTGACGCGTGGCCTGCACCACCAGCATGCCGTTGGGCAGCACATCCACCACCTCGGCTCCGAAGGTCGTGACCAGGCTCGAATTGGTGGTGCTCTGTCCCTGCGCCGTAAGCCCCGATGCCGAAGTCTGCCCCACCAGGTTCTGCAGGGCGTTGCTGGCCTTCAACGCGCCAAAGAGGGCGGTGACATTCGAACTGGCATTTGAAGACGCGCGAATTCTTTACCTGACCGTCGGTCGACGCCGCCAGGCTCTCCGTCACCACGACCGAAACCACGTCGTGCAGCCGCACCGCCTTGGCATCGGTCCCCAGGCGCACCAGCCGGCCCTCGGAACTCCAGATCGATCCCGGCGTCCGTATCTCGGCGGCCTGCTGGGCCCGCACTCGTTCGACATAGGAACGAAGCGCTGCCTCGGGCGGCGTTCTCACTGCATCGGGCGGTTTGGCTTTCTTCCAACCGCCATAGGCCGGCGCTGCGGCAAGCGCCAGGACCACCGCAAGCCAGACGACCCGCGTTCCATGCAATCTCATCGCCTTGCTCCTTGGAGCGAGGCCCGTCCCGGCGCCACCGCCACGGCCCGCACCACCCTGCCCCCGATCGTCAGGCGCACATTCAAAGCAGAGCCCGTCCCCGCCGGTCCCAGAGCTACCCCCTCGAGATAGGCGTCGGTGATCGTCGTGTGTTCTTCGACCACGAGTTTGTCCCCCGGCCGGATGATCAAAACGTCCCGGGTTTGTGCAACCCATGGGGCTTTAGCCTGCCTTCCAGGAGCGCCCGGATCCCTCCCCGGCGGCACGAGTTCCAGGCGACCGGGCCCCCCAGGGCTGGTTTTGTCTCTCACCAGCAGCCAGCGTGTACCCGAGTTTGGATCGTCGATCTCCCGCAAAAGCCGCCGGGAATCGGCGGTGTCATGCGATGAGACTTTGATCTGTACGGCGCGGGCCGGATTTTCGTGACTCTCCGCATGAGCGCAAAGACTACCCACGAGCAGCATCACCTGGGCCAGGACCATGAAGTTCCATACTGTGTCGCCCGAATGTATCGCCCAACCGTTCGAAAGTCTCATGGCCCACTTCCGCTTTACCTGGTCATATTGTTGACTTGCGAATACATGTCGTCGGCGGCCTTGATCACTTTCGAATTCGATTCATAGGCCCGTTGCGCCAGCACCATCTGCACAAACTCGGTGACCACGTCCACATTCGAGTTTTCGAGATACCCCTGCTGGAGTGTCCCCAGCCCTTCGGTTCCCCCCGGGTTGCCCAGCACCGGATCCCCCGAACTCAACGTCGCCTGGAGAAGATTCGATCCCAGGCTTTCGAGTCCCCCGGGATTGGGAAACGTCGCCAGCTGCAGCTGCCCAAGCTGCGATGGATTCTGCTGCCCGGCCAGGGTTGCGTTCACCACCCCGTACTGGGTGATCGTCACCGCGGTGGCGTTGGGAGGAATGGTGATGGTCGGGAATCGACGGATCGCCGTCGGTGGTGACAATGGTTCCCTGGTTGTTGAGGTGAAACTGTCCGGCGCGGGTGTAGGCGATGGTTCCGTCGGGCCGCTGCACCTGAAAGAAACCGCTTCCTTCGATGGCCACATCGAGCGGATTCGAAGTCTGGTTCAGCGATCCCTGGGTCATGATCACTTCGGTGGCCGCCGACTTGGTGCCCAGCCCGATCTGCAGACCGGCCGCCACGGTCGACTGGCTCTGCGCCGCGCCCGGCGTCACCAGGTTCTGATACACCATGTCCTGAAACTGCAGCCGCAGCTGCCGGAACCCGGTGGTCGACGAGTTGGCCAGGTTGTTGGCGATCGTGTCCAGGTTCATCTGCTGCGCGCTCATCCCGCTGGCCGCCGTGTACAAGGCCCGAATCATGTTTCTTCCTCGCTTTGGACTAGATCCGCGGCAGATCTTCTGTCGCAAACTTGTTGAACTCGGTGTGGAAGACGGTCAGCGCCTTCTGCATCATCTCCGCCTGGCGCTGCATCACGATCAGGTCGAGCGTTCCCTGCACCGCGTCTTCATTGGCCGATTCGATGGCTCCCTGGTGCACGGTCGCATCCTGCGAAAGGATTGCGGTCACACGCGGCGGAGCCACGTAGCGATTGGCTCCTTCGGGGGTGAGCTGCGCACCTGCAGGAAACGTGAAGACGCCCACCGTATCCACCGCGCCGCCGGCTACCGACAGCACCCCGTCGGCCCCAACGGACACATCTCCGGGTGGAACTGGAATAGGTTTTCCCGTGGACGAAAGCACCGGCTCGGCCGCGCTGGTCACCAACTGCCCGGCCTGCGAGCGATGAAAGCTGCCGTCGCGGGTGTAGCGCACGCCCTGCGCCGTCTGGACTGGCAAAGAATCCCTGCCCTTCAATCGCCAGATCGAGAGGATTGCCGGTCTGTTGCAAAGCGCCCTGGCCGAGGTTCAGCCGGTCGCCGCCCAGGAGCCCGTAGTTGTTCACCGTCTGGCCCAGCTGGGAGTCGAGAGCATCGGGACCGAGCAGCGCGGAACGAAAGTACTCGCGTTCCGCCCGGTAACCGGGAGTCTGCGCATTGGCAAGATTGGCGGCCGCTGTGTCCAGCGCCTGGGTCCGCGCCATCAATCCTGTCATCGCTGCGTAATAGCCGCTGTCCATGTCGCGGAATGAAGCAGAAAGAGGACCGAACGAGGAGCGGGAAGATTAGAAAAATCTCGGAGAAGGAATTCGGGCCGGTTCGCGAAGGGCCAACCCGAATCAAACTGGGGCGCTAACGCAGACCGTCGCAGACGATCGTGACGTCGAAACGCCGGCCTTCGAAGCAGTACGCATGCTGCAGCTGGAACTCGGGCGCCTGCACATGCAGCCGGTAGTCCCGCCCGGTGATCACGGCGGGCACCGACAGTCCGCACTGGGCCGCCAGTCCGGGCACCTTGCCCTTCCAGGCGCCGGCGAGCATGTTGCAGATCTCGCCGATCCCGTCCTTCACCGTGTCGTCAATTTCGTGAAACTCCATGCCCGTCATGTGCGCCGCAATCTCCATGGCCGCCCCGTTTCCGGAACGGAACACGCACGCTCCGCTCAACGCGCCCCCGAATCCAACCACGGCGGTTACCGATTCCGGTTCCACCTCTCCATTGGCCTGCGTGCGTTCGCACTCTACCCCCAGCATCAGCTGAAAGACCTCTTTCACGCTCGCATCCAGGTTGCCGGGATCGGAAATCTTGTCGCACCGAATCACGCAACGACACCGCCATCGCTCTCTCCATTCCTCTCCGCCTCCCGCCGCTGAGGCCCGGCTCACAGCATGCACGTGCAGGAGCGGCAAGACCCGTTCCTTCACCTGCTCGGCTGTGAACGGCTTGCGAATGTACCCCCGCGCCCCGGCCTGGATCGCCTGTTTCACGTGCTCTTCGCTCGATTCGGTGGTAATCATCACGACCGGCACACCTGCGCGCCAGGTTCTGCGCCCGGATCTGGCGCACAAATTCCAGGCCGTCCATCGACTGGCATGTTGATGTCGGTAAGAATCAGGTCAACCTTTGCCGTTCGCAGAAGTGCCAGCGCTTCCACACCGGTACCCGCCTCAAGGACCACCAGGGCGTCCAGGCCCGCCTGACGCAGGCATCGCTCCACGATCTTGCGCATCACCGAAGAATCGTCGACGATCAGGGCTCTCACTTCGTTCATGCCCGGCTCCTTTGCTGCTGTCCTTATCGGCCCCAGCCGCCCTTACATGAGGCGGTCCGTGCGGAACCGTCCGCCTGGCTCAGGAGCTTTCAACGACGATGAGCCTCGTTGCGCAGCGAATCGAATGGGCAGTGCCCTGTCTCTCCCTACCCACCGACGGTAGCGATAACATCCTGAACCAACCCGACGTCCGCAGGGATGCCGATGTGCGCCTTGTTCCACATCCGCAGCCACAGGCAGTCGTGCACCCCCACCAGCCGCGACTCGACCGGCCGGAAGCGCTCGAGGATGCGGGTCAGCGCCCGAACCAGGACCGGTTCCGACGATGTCTCCAGCAATTCCGTCTCCGGAAAGGTAGTGCTCAACATGCGCTGGTGGGCCGGCCGGAATTCGGATTCCGACACCAGGCCGCTCTCCACCCTCAGCCCCGTCATCCGTTCAATGGCCAGCGCAAGCACAGGATCCAGCCGCTCTTCGAATCCCAGGTACAGCAGTTTTCCGGCCGCCAGGCGCAGAGGCAGGGCTCCGAACGCATCGACAAAGAGGCGCGGCACAAGCGGGGCAAGCGCCTGCGCATCGTGAAATTCGAGAGGCAGCACCGGGCAGCTCCACTGCAGGCTCAGCGCCCGGGTCACCAGGCGTTCGCTGACCCCTTCCCGGCGCACCAGCCATTGACCCAGCCGGCCGCCTGAAGTTCTCTGCGCGTCGAGAGCCGAGCGCAACTGCCCTGCGGTGATCCAACCCTGTTCCAGCATGACGAGCCCGAGCGGCACCCGATGTCGATGCTGCCCACGCCCGAACCCAGTCCCGAACCCGGATACGCTCCCGCGTCCATCCCGTTCCCGGCGAACGGCCATCTGCATGCGCTCTGCGGTGCAATCGGCCGAACAGCTCCAGCCGCCTTCAAAAACCGCCGCCGAGCGACTGCGCCAGAGGTGCAGCCACCCGGAAGCGCAGGCGGGATTGGAGCAAGCGTCAAGAAATCCCTGGCGCATGCCCGCCCGTCGTTTCGGTGGAGCGGACGGCCCTGCCGACTCTCTGTTCGCAACCGCGAGATGCTCCTGGCCCCACCAAGTCCCATCGCTCAAAACAGGCATCGTATGCTCTCCAGACGCTTGCGCGGCGCAGCCACCTCGGTCACCCGCAGGCCAAAGTTTCCGTTCACCAGCACCACCTCCCCGCGCGCCACGATCTTGTCTCCCACGATCAGATCGACAGGGTCGCTTACCCCGCGGTCAAGTTGCACCACATCCCCTGGCCCCAGTTCAAGAATTTCGAGCAGCGGCATCTCCCGGCACCCGAATCGAAGGGTGGCTTCGAGTTCCACATCGAGCAGGAGTTCGACTCCCGGGCCCGGGCCCGGCTCATCGGCGTCCGACGAAGGAAGTGTTTCGGTTTGCCCCGCTGGCATCGGACGAAGCGGAAGGTTTTGCGGGACACACCTCATCGCGCACCAGGATCGTCCACGCCCGGTCGCCGGACCGCAGCTGAAAGGCCTGCGAGACCTGGCTCGCGGCCTCCACTGCCTCGAACCGCACCACCTTGCACGTCCGGCCCGTCCGGGTCAGCCATTCGCCGGCGGCCGCTTCGCACACCTCGCGCAGCAATTCAGCCCAGGCCGACTTCTGGTCCGTGCCCTCGCCGAGCAGCGGCGCGTCCAGGATCGCCGCATCCACAAAGATCGAAAACCGGCCCTGCCTGCTCCCCCTCGAGCGTGGCAGCAAAACCAAACGAACCGGCCTCCATGGGCCGGGGCAACGAATCCACCAGTTCCGGCTCGCCGGTGAGGGCCTGGGCGAAAAGACCTCTGGCGACCACCGCCCAGCATTCCAGATATGTCATCACGGCTCTGTCCTCTCAATCCGGCTCTCGATACGAGCCGCTCGGTGCAATCCCTGCCGGACCGCCTCGGCGCGCAATAAGACCTGCCCTCCAACCCGCCATTCGGGGAGCGTGTTCGCCGGCAAGCCGAGGGGAATGACAACGCCGGGCTCGAGGTCGCTGACAGCGGCCGCGGGCAGGCGCACCGGGGGCAGCTGGAGCGCGCCTCCAAAGCGGATGTGCCCAGCCGAGGCTTCCATCCGTGCCCGGGTCTCGGGGGCATGGCGGCGCCTCCGCCCCCAGTCCGAGGTCAGCCGGCGCAGAATGGTGTTGGCCACCACCGCTGGAAATGCCAGGTTGAGCAGCCCCGAACTGTGCGGCATGCGGATTTCAAAACTCAGGCAGAGGGTCTTTTCATTGACCGACATGATGCGCGCCACCTGGGTCTGCATCTGGCGCCGCTCGAAGTTGAAGCTCAGGCCGACCGGTTGCCAGGCCGCGGTCAGTTCGCGGCAGACGATCTCCACCACCGATGCCGAGGATGGATTCTTCGATGTCGGTCAACTCCCGCAGCGGACCTTCCCGGCCATCGCCTCCGAGGAGCAGGTCAACGATCGGCGGCGCCAGGGCCAGGTCGAGCTGCAGCACCGACAGCGCTCCCAACGGCTCCAGCCGCACCGATGCCACATAGCTGATCTCGGGTATGCGCAGAAGAAATTCGTTGAATGGGATCTGTTCGGCCGAAACCAGGTTGACCTGGAACCGGGTGCGCAGCCAGGCGGCCAGGTTGTGGGTGAGGTTGCGCGCGAACAGATCATTCAGCATGCTGATGGCCCGCAGCTGCTCGGTCGAAATCTGTCCCGCGGAGGAAAAGTTGTAGGGCACGACCCGCTTCCCGATCTCACTCGCCGAAGCCTCGGGCACTGCCGTGCGCGCCGCCGCAAAGAGTGCGTCAATCTCGTCCTGTTTGAGCGTCTTTTCCATACGTTCCCCTGGCCTCTATTTCTCGCCCGACCGCCCCTGAACCCACCACCGGCCGCGGCGCGGGCAACGGTTTTATGGCCGGACCGCGATGTCCGCCGGTCCCCGGCCCCGGGCCTTGGCCTTCCGCGCCCCGTCGAATGCGCCCCGCGCGGCCAGATCCTGGAGCGCGGCCCTCAGGTGCACCACTGCCGAGGCGTGCACCTGGGAGACGCGCGATTCGACCACGCCCAGAGCCAGCCCGATCTCCCGCATGGTCATCTCCTCGTAGTAATAGAGCGTCATCACCAGGCGTTCGCGGTCGGGCAGTTCCTGGATGGCATCCGTTAGCCGCTCTTCGAGCTCACCCCGAAGGCAGCGAAAGAGCGGATCCTCTTCGGGACGGGCGGGCACGTAGGCCAGCTCCTCCTCGCCCGAGTCCTCGTTGCGCTCCATGTGCAGCGTGCCGATCTCCAGCCCTTTCAGATCGCCGAGCAGCTGCTGGTACTCCTCCAGGCTCAGCGCCATCTCCGCCGCCACCTCGCCCTCGCCCGGCGGCCGTCCCAGCCGGGCCGTCAAAACCCGGATGGCCTCTTCGACGGCGCGGCCCTTGCGCCGCAGTTCCCGGGGACTCCAGTCCAGGGTCCGCAGGCTGTCCAGAATCGCCCCCCGGATCCGGAATTGCGCATAGCTGCGGAACTGCACCTTTTTCTCCGGATCGAACTTCGTGAAGGCGTCCATCAGCCCCACCACCCCCGCCGATACGAGGTCCTCGATGTCCACATGCTGCGGCAAACGCTCATGGATCCGGCGCGCCAGAAAGCGCACCACCGGCAAATGTTCCAGGAGAACCCGCTCCTGCTCGATGGTTAGCACCGGGCCTCCCCCCGAAACCAAGGGATACCCAATGCCTGCTCCGCATTCCGATCCATAGCCCGGCCCGCGCCCCGGCCCGTATCCCGGTCCGCCCCGCTGCCTGCTCGAGTTTGCCGTCGTTACCGCCGCTTGCATCTTCCCCACCCCGCTCTCTCCGCTTCTACTCATTTCCCCGGTCATTTCAAGCGCCCGTTCCAGAAGAAGGAAGGGGCCCACCTATCGAATCGTGCCCACCGGACGCAGCCGCACCTCGGGCGGAATCTCGCTCGCCGATATCACCGTCAGCCGGGGCAGAAACGGCTCCAGCCACCGCTTGACGTGATAGCGCGCCGGACTGGCTACAAGAAGCACGGGCGTGACCGCGGCGGAGGACGAGCCGATAAGACGATTCAAAGAGTCGATCAGGCGGCGCACCAGGGGCGTTCCCGGAGCCGCAGCCGCGGTCAGCAGGCGCTGGCTGGTTTCCGGGGAAACCACGGCCAGAATTTCCTCTTCGAGCGCCGGGTCGAGAAGCATGACCGGCAGCTGGCCGTCCGGGTCCAGGAGCGGCTGCACCAGCCGCCGGCCCATGGCCCTGCCGTGCCGCCTCCACCAGGCCCTCGAGACTCTTGTCTCTGCGCCGCAGTTTCGAGCAGAGCCTCCAGAATGGCTCCCAGGTCCCGGATCGAGACCCGCTCCCGCAGCAATTGCTCCAGCACCCGTCCGACTTCGCCCAGGGTCAGGAGCTTGGGAACCAGCTCTTCGAGCAGCTTGGGGTGGGAGTCATTGAGCGAATCCAGCAGCCGCTTGATCTCGGCACGCCCCAGCAGTTCCCAGCTATGGCGGCGAATCAGCTCGCCCAGGTGGGTGGTCATGACCGTGGCGGCATCGACGACCGAATAACCGGCGGCGATGGCCTGATCCTCCAGGCCGGGCGCGATCCAGACCGCGGGCACTCCGAAGGCGGGCTCGCGCGTTTCCTTTCCGGCCAGCGGACGCCGTCCCGGCTCACCGGAAACGGCCAGAAGCTGGGTTCCCTCGGTCTGCCAGCGCCCGATCTCCATTCCCCGCAGCGAACACAGGTATTCCCGCGGGCGGAGACGAAGATTGTCTGAGATATGGACCGGCGGAATCAGAAAGCCCAGTTCCGCTGAAAGGTGGCGGCGCAGGGAACGCACCCGGTTCAACAGTTGTCCGCCCTGTTTCTCGTCCACCAGGGGAATGAGCTGAAATCCTATTTCGAGGGTCAGGTCTTCCAGGCGCAGCAATTGCGCCAGGTCCGAAGTCTGCGCCTGCTCCGCTTTCTTCTTGTCTCCCGGACCCGCCTCTCCAGGCAGCGCCGTTGGCGCCGCCGCCTCGACCCTGCGCGCGCCCCAGAACAAGACCGCCGAAACCAGCAGAAATGCCATCTTGGGGAGCCCCGGTATCAGGCACATCGCCCCGGTAACCAGGCTGCCCAGGTAGAGCGTGGCCGGCCGCGCCAACAACTGCTGCCGGATCTCGCCGCCCAGCATCCCCGCCGAGTTGGCCCGGGTCAGGGTGATTCCCCCCGCCACCGAGACCAGCAGGGACGGGATCATGGTCACCAGCCCGTCGCCCACGGTCAGGATGGTATAAGTGCGCACCGCCTCGCCGAGGTCGATTCCCTGCTGCAGCGTCCCGATCAGCAGTCCGGCAACAATATTGATCGCGGTGATGAGAATCGTGGCCAGCGAGTCGCGCTGGTTGAACCGCGCCGCGCCGTCCATGGCGCCATAGAACTCGGCCTCGCGCGCGATGGCCTGGCGCCGGCGCCGGGCCTCCGCCTCGTCGATCAGGCCGGCGTTCATGTCCGCGTCGATGGCCATCTGCTTGCCCGGCAGCGCATCGAGGGTGAACCGGGCCGTCACTTCGGCGGTTCGAACCGCGCCATGAGAAACCACCAGGAACTGGATCGCGATGAGGGCCAGGAAGAGCACGAAGCCGACCACGTAATTGCCGCCTACGACGAACTGCCCGAAGGCTTCGATCACCTTGCCGGCGGCGGCTGTGCCTTCCGGACCATGGAGCAGGATGCGGCGGCTGGAGGCGATGTTCAGCGACAGGCGGAACAGCGTCAGCAGCAGGAGCAGGGTCGGAAAGACGCTCAATTCCACCGCCCGGCGAATTTGCACCGCGGACAGGAACACGATGATCGATGCCGCCATCGAGAGTGCCAGCAGCAGGTCGAGCGCCGCCGCCGGCAGCGGCACCATCATCACGAAGATCACGCTGATCGCGCCGAGCGGCAGCGCGTATTCCCGCAGCCGTTCAAGAACCGAAACCGCGGGAATCGGGTTGACGGCAATCGCCGTGGTGCTCATTGGTTTCCTCCGTGGCGCTGATCGTCGCGCTGGCCCTGCACATCCGCAACCCGACCCGCAGGCCGCAACATCCGGTTCTCCACCGCGCTCCGGGCCCGGGCCGCGGCCTCCCTTGCCCGGCGCTCCCGTATCTCGGTTTCCACCCGCTGCCGGTAGAGGTAGGCGAGAATGGCCGCCACCGCGGCATACAAATCAATCGGAATCGCCTGTCCCACTTCGACCGAGCGGTAGAGCGATCGAGCCAGGGGCGGATTCTCGACAATGGGAACCCCCGCCCATCGTGCCTCCGCCTTGATCTCTTCGGCCAGCAGGTTGCGTCCCTTGGCCAGCACGCGGGGCGCGTCCATAAGCGCAAAATCAAATCCCAGGGCTACGGCGTAGTGGGTGGGGTTGATCAGCACCACCGCGGCTTTCGAGACATCGGCCTTGACCTTGCGCCGGCGCATCTGGCGCTGCAGCCCGCGAATGCGGCTGCGGATCTGCGGCGAGCCCTCGGTCTCCTTCATCTCTTCGCGCAGGTCCTGCTTCGACATCTTCAGGCGGGATTCGCGGCTTTGCCACTCCAGCGCGTAATCGATCACCGCCCAGCCGAACAGCAGCCAGGCGGCCGCCTGCAGCAGCCCGAACACATCCGAGCCCAGCAGTTCCAGGCGCGTCATCGAAAACGGAGGAATGGTCATTTGCCGGGCGATCCGCTGCACCGCGAACACGGCCAGCAGCGCCACCGGCAGCATGGACTTGCCCAGCCTCGACGCCGCCCGCAGCGAGAACAGATTTTTGGCATTGGTCAGGGGATTGATCCGGTCCCCCTTGAATCCCACTGAACCGGCATGAAAACTGAGTCCCCCGGTTTGCACCATGGCGGTTCCCAGGGCGGCCGCAGCCACCGCCGTCATCACTATCCCCACCGGCAGGGTCACCGCCAGCGAGAGCCGCCGCAAGCCTGCGATCGTCGGCCCTAACTCCCCCGGCTCCCAGCGCCCGGCCGCGCCCAGGGCCAGAAACCCCGCAAACGCGCCGCGCCATGATTCCACGATCCGGCCGCCCAGCATGCCCAGCGCGAGCACCCCCGCGAGGGTTGCCGCGGCCGCGGTCA
Organism: uncultured Acidobacteriota bacterium; assembly: GCA_963798315.1. Lineage (GTDB taxonomy): Bacteria > Acidobacteriota > Terriglobia > Terriglobales > Acidobacteriaceae > Telmatobacter. Next base: position 245,762 of record CAWCTA010000015.1, read on the forward strand.
ATTCCCTGCTGTGCAGGATGTCGCCATCCTTGCGCGCCTTGTCGCGGCGATGCTGGGTGGCCTGTTCAGTGCGTTCTCCCGGCATGCGCTAGCCTCCCAATCCCGCGGTTGGGGCCGCGATCAGCCGCTCAGCCATATCGAGCAGCCCGGCGAAGCGGGCTTCGATAAAGCGCGGCCACAGCGCCAGAGATCCGGCCAGGATGGCAAACCCGGTCAGCGTCTTGATGGGCACGGTCAGAGACATGACTGGGAAGCTGCGGGCTGAGCTTGCCCATCAGCGCCACCGCGATTTCCACCAGCATGGTGGCCGCCAGCACCGGTGCGGCCAGCTCCACGCCGGCCAGAAAGATCCCGCCCGCCGCGCGCACAATGGCCAGCCCGGTTACGGGCGCCAGCGCGTAGCTCCCCAGCGGCACCGCCCGGAAGCTGCGCACCAGCGACGCAAGCAGGATGCGGTCCAGGCCCGCGGCTACGACCACCAGCGTCCCCATGAGCTGGAAGAGATCGCCGAGCAGCGGGGTTTCGATCTGCGTCGATGGATCCATCAGGTTGACCAGCGAGAAGCTGAACTGCACTCCGGCAATCTGTCCGGCAAAGAGCAGCATCTCGTTCAGCAGTGCCAGGGTGAGCCCGTATACCAGGCCCACGCCGACTTCACCGAGCAGGGCTCGAAACCCGATCTCCGCATGCGCGTTGGGCAGAGTCGCCACCAGCGGCGCGAGGAGAAAGGCCACACATAGAACCAGGACCGCCTTGGCGCGCATCGGAAGAGCGGCCGAGGAAAAGAACGGAGCGAAGACGATCATGCCGCTTACCCGCACCAGGGCGAGGGTCATCGCGCTTAGAAATGTGGTCCAGTCCGTCATTACAGCTCCTAAGCTGCTAGCTTCTAGCTCCTAGTTCTTTTCGTGCCTTTACCGAGTTCGGTTGGTTCTCTTCCGCCTTAGCTAGCAGCTAGAAGCTAGAGGCTAGTAGCTGCTTTTACCCCAGGTAGTGCCGCAGATCCCCCAGCAGCATCCTCGTGTAATCCGCCATTCTGCCCAGAAACCACGGCATCCCGACCAGCAGGATCACCCCGATCGTCAAGAGCCGCGGCACCGAGGTCAGCGACTGGTCCTGCAGGCTGGTCAGCGTCTGCAGCAGGCTGAGGAGAAAACTCAGGAGTGCGGCCGCGATCAGCAGCGGCGCGGCCAGCAGCATCGCTTCCTTCAGCAACTGGCGCAACAGTTCGGCTACCATATCCGGATTCATCCGTTCCCCTTCCTCAAAAGCTCTTCAGCAGCGAACTGGCCAGCAGGTTCCAGCCGTCCACCATCACAAACAGCAGGATCTTGAGCGGCGTCGACACCACCACCGGCGGCAACTGGAACATGCCGATCGAGGTGGTGATCGAAGCCGTGACCATATCGATCAGAAGAAAGGGCAGAAACAGCACCGCGCCTATCGCAAAACCGGCCTTCAGTTCCGATAGGATGTAGGCCGGAACCACTACCCGCATGGGCAGGTCGTCGGGGGTGTTGGGGCGGGCGATCTGTCCCGCCGCCGTAAACAGCGCCAGGTCCTTCTCGCGTGCGTACTTCAGCATGAAGTGCTTGACCGGCTGTGCTCCGCGGTCGATCGCGTCGAGGCCGGTGATCTGTCCTGTCCGGTAGGGCTCGACGGCCTGCTGATCTACCTGGGTCAACACCGGGGTCATCAGGAACCAGGTCATCATCAGCGCCAACCCCAGCAGCGTGGGGTTCGAGGGCGCCGTCTGCGTGCCCAGCGCCTGGCGCAGGAAGTGGAACACGACCATCAGGCGCACCAGGGGCGTCATGGCCATCAGGATCGCGGGCAGAAGTGTGATCAGGGTCAGGACAAACAGAATCGTCCAGGGCGTGGAATTCGAGGATTGCAGCCGGGCGTTCAAATCGGGCAGCAGCGGCACCGATCCCGCCGCTGCGGTCCGCGCCGCCAGAAGCAGCGCTACCATGAAACCCTCGTCCGACCTGGAATACGACTGGCGAGACAGGGCTCCGGCACTTTCATCCAGCGCATGAAATGTCGGCGACCCCTCGGCCGATGTGGCCACCAGGAATCTGCGCCCCTCGGCTTCGACCAGGGCCAGCGACTGGCGCGGCGCCAGCGTGATCCGCTCCAGCAAGGCCAGGCTCGGGCGGGGCCGCGCCGGGCCGCGCAATCTTCCCAGCAACCATGCCGCCAGGCCCCTTTCTTCCTGGGATTGCTGGCCGCGTATTTGATGTCGTCGTCATCTCTGGTTCTTTCCTTGGTTCCATATCCCGCTGTCTCTACACCAGACCGGGTAAGCCGCACCGCCAACTGGGTATCGATCACTTCGAATTCGCTCCAGGCCAATTGCACGTCTCCTGCAGCCAGGGGCATATCGTCTCCCTGTCCCCACTCGGACTCAACGACCACCCCAAGCGCCAGCGCGAGCAGGTTTCGCACTCGGAAACCCTTCACGGGAATGCCAACCTCCACCTCGACCGGCAGACGTGCCGCCAGGCTTTGGGGAGGAACCAGCATTTCGGTTTCAACCGCCGGGGATAGAGGAACCAGCGCCTGTTCCGCCACTTCACTCGGCCCGCTCCTGCGCTTTTCCTCAAGCTGGGTCGGCATTGTCGGCGAACTGTCCATGCCCGGGAGACTTGCAGCATGGTGACCAATAAGCGGACACAAATGATTGGAATGGTTTAAGAATTGCCCTCCCGCACTCCCACGCCGAGCAGCGGAACCGTTTTCTTCGCCCCGCCGGCAAGTCTGCATCACTGTTACACTGGAGTTACCGGCAAACTGCTTCGATGGGGTTCCCGCGCACCCCTCCATTGCCGCTGAGTCGAGGTTGAGGAAATGTCAGAACACAATGGAAACAAGAGCTTTTCAGGCACCAGCCTGCGTTTGAAAGTGGGCCTGGCCGAGATGCTCAAGGGCGGCGTCATCATGGACGTGATGAACGTCGAACAGGCTCGCATCGCCGAAGAGGCAGGCGCTACCTCAGTGATGGCTCTCGAACGCGTTCCGGCCATGATCCGCGCCGAAGGCGGCGTAGCCCGCATGGCCAACCCCAGGCTCATTAAGAAAATCATCGAAACCGTTTCGATTCCCGTGATGGCCAAGGCGCGCATCGGCCACTTCGCCGAAGCGCAGATCCTCCAGGAACTGGGCGTCGATTTCATCGATGAGAGCGAAGTTCTCACCCCCGCCGACGAGGCCCATCACATCGACAAGCACGCCTTCACGACCCCGTTTGTCTGCGGTGCCCGCAATCTCGGCGAGGCGCTCCGCCGCATTGCCGAAGGCGCCGCCATGATCCGCACCAAGGGCGAAGCCGGCACCGGCGACGTGGTCCATGCCGTCCAGCACATGCGCCAGATCGTCAAGGAGATGAAGGCCCTTACCGTCCTCACCGAGCAGGAACTGTACGCGGCCGCCAAGGAGCATCAGGCGCCCTACGAACTGATCCGCATGGTCGCGCAAACCGGCAAGCTTCCCGTGCCCAACTTTTCCGCCGGCGGCATTGCCACACCCGCGGACGCGGCCCTCATGATGCAGCTTGGCGCCGAAGCCATCTTCGTGGGCTCCGGCATCTTCATGAAGGAGCGCGCCACTCCCCTCGACGTCGAGAACGACCCGAAGGAACGGGAGGAAGCCGTCTCCCGCGCCAAGGCCATCGTCATCGCCACCACGCACTTCAACGAGCCCAAGATCCTCGCCGAAGTCAGCGAGCAGGTCACCGGAACCATGAAGGGTCTTGCCGCGGCGGCGATCGATGAGTCGCAGCTCCTCCAGACGCGAGGCTGGTAGTCGCAATCAGAGGACCGGAATTGGACAAAGAACGACTGCGCCCCCGCATCGGCGTCCTCGCCATCCAGGGTGACTATGCCGCGCACGCCGAGGCCCTCATCGAATCCGGCGCCATACCGTCACTCGTGAGGTCCCCCGAAGACCTCAGCCCGGGTAGCCAGGCCCTCGATGGACTCATCCTGCCCGGCGGCGAATCCACCACCATCCTCAAGTTCCTGGAAAGAAGCAACCTCTTCGAGTCGCTCAAAGAGTTTGCCGCTGCGCGCCCCGTCTTCGGCACCTGCGCCGGCGCAATCCTCCTCGCCCGGGAAGTGCTCCATCCGCCGCAACGCAGTCTGGGACTCCTCGATGCAACCGTCGAGCGCAACGCCTATGGCCGCCAGATCGACTCCACCATCCTTACCGAACCGACGACACTGCCCGGCGGCCCGCTGGAGATGGTTTTTATTCGTGCCCCTCGCATCACCGCGACCGGCCCGGTCGTCGAGGTCCTCGCCCGCCGCGAAGAATTCCCCGTCCTGGTGCGCCAGGGCCATCTGCTTGCCGCCACTTTTCATCCCGAACTCTCGCATGACCGCCGCGTGCATCGGCTCTTCGTCGACATCGTGCTCGCTTTCCATAAAGAGGCCGGAGAACGCCGTCACAAATGACGGATTCCGTCTTTTTTGCGCCAGATCAATTCCTCTGTGCATAAATCGGCCATCTTTGACATTTCCTCGTGCGTCCAAACGAGGGTGGGAGTAATCTCTCTCTACAGGCACAGAGGCCCCGAATGCCCGTCACCTTCACGCGAGCCCCAGCGGAAATTGAACGGAAAGAACCAGGAATTGGCGGAAAACCCCCTGTTGACCGGCGTCCCACCGGAGGCGGAGGCGGGGGAGGCGACGACGATTGGCAAAGCCAGCATCGCGGGCCCCGCGAACGCCTCCATCGGATTCGCTTTTTTGTTTTCTTCGGGCTGGCCGGCGACATGATGTTCTTCGCCGCCCTGGTCGTGCTGTTTTTCGCCCGCCAGGCCGGCATCCACATGGATCCCCGCAGCCACGAGATGATCGGCGACTGGCATCCCATCATGCTCCCCCCGATCGTTTACCTCAATACCGCAATCTTGTTGTTAAGCAGCCTGGCGATGGAGTTCGGCCGGCGCAATATTTTCCGCGAAATCGACGTGCTCGAGGAATGGCTTGGACTGGGCCGCCCGGCTCTGCGCCGCACCTTGCCGTGGGTTGCTACCACTCTCGCGTTGGGCGTTATGTTTCTCACCGGGCAAGCAATCGCGTGGAAGCAACTGACCGCTCAGGGTTTCGCCTTCGACCACTGGTCCACTCCGGCCAGCTATTTCTTCTACCTGGTCACCGGGCTGCACGCCGCCCACCTGGTCCTGGGGGTCCTTGCGCTCACCCTTTGCCTGTGCGCTTTGGGCTTGCTCCGAAAAGTGGAATTTCGCCAGATCGCTGTCGATGCCACCGCTTGGTACTGGCACACGCTGGGACTGGCCTGGATCCTTCTTCTGGCGGTTCTAGCCGTCGGTCAATAGAGAATTCAACAATGTCTCGGCAAATTTCCTGGGCGGTTTCAATTACCGCGGAAGACGGATCACTTCCTCTTCACCGCCTCGGCGTTCGCCTGCGCGGCTGCCCTGATCGTAAACTCGTCCTTTCGCTCCACCGAAAGCGTGCCCGCGTCGGGATCTTTCACCTTCCACATCACCGCGTGGACTTGGTGGTTGCTGACTTCAAGAGTCAGGTAGTGGTAAACCGGAAATCCAGTGTCCTGGTAAAGATCGGCGTGGCCGCGAAACAAAAGCGGATAGGGTTCCGCCCCGCCACCTCCGGTGATGACATACTCAACACCGCGCCGTTCGAAGCGCTCGTAGTTGTGTATGTGGCCGTTGAACACCACGACCTTCGCACGGATTCTCGCCAGCCGGGCTTCGAGGATCTCTCGTAATGCGATCGCTTCCGTGTTGGGCATGCCAGCAAAGATTTCTGACTGCTGATCAGCCATCCAGGGAAGGTGGAACAGGATAAAGAGAAACTCAATCTGGGGAGGCACGTTGTTCAATTGCGCGGCAAACCACTTGCCCTGGGGAGACGAGGCGGCTGTAGGGAGCGTGCAATCCAGCGAGATAACCTCCACACTGCCTAGAAGCGCCGAATAATACCGATGTTTCGCAACCGCTGGGAAATTGGCCAGGTAGTTGGCTATCCCCACATTTCTGTCCCCTCGGATTTCATGATTTCCCGGGGCCGGCAACTGGAGAATCCGCCCTTCACGCCATCGTGCTGTCTCGGCCTGAAATACCTGCCAGTCCGCACTGCTTGAACCGGTAAACGGTGTATCCCCTGTCAGCAGCAGTGCCTCGGGATGTTCGTCTGCGATACGGTCAGCCAGCCACTTGCGCACGCGCGGATTCGTTCCCGTAGTCACCGTGGGATCGGTGAACCGCATGTCTCCATAAGCAACCAGCCTGATGGGCTGGCCGGGAACGAATTGAGGAAATACCAGGGTGGGATTGTGGTCCGGTGCATTCGCGCTTGCTGGCTCTGCTTGAATGGCCGCTGCAACACACCCCAGAAGCGCGCAAATCACGGTGCAGCACAAGCGGGTCAGAGTTTGCCGTTGAGAACAGCAACTGGATGATTTCACTGCGCCAGACTACCATCCGCCCACACAGCGGCACCTTCCGGCTCCCCATCGAGATTCCGCCGATCCATGAATCGCAACTGTGACTTCCGGGACCTGCCTGTCAGCGCTTGGGTGGGACGCTGCCGGCAAACATCAGCCAATGAAAATGGACACGTAGGAATGTGCGCCACTGTTCTCCAAGGCCGGGAGTCTCGGGACATGAAAAGTAGATCGCGCGATTGCGGGCCATCAACAGACCAATCGCCTCCAGCTGCCCGTTATGAGCTGAGAGCCGGCCGCCCGCATACACGAGTTCATCAGTGAGATACTCGATGGCGTGGCCCAGCAATTCCAGCGCACGACCCGCCTGGGGACTTATCCGTCGGTTGTGATTCCGTCGCACTTCATTATTTGAGAGCAACGGTGCACAAGTTGGGGATACCACATTCGTGGATTCTGGCGTATCGAACGGTTCATCCATATTCGACCCTTCGGAAGAAGTCTTGCTTTTCTTGAAGTGACGCACGTAACGATCGCGACGAAGGATGAATCGAGTCTGGCCTTCTCCTGCCGAAATTGCAGTGACATAACGCACAGCACTGGTCTTTTTTTCTCAACAAGAAACTTCCCCTTTTCCATCCCTTGCCTTGACGGAGCGAGGTCGAAAACCTAAGCTCAAACCAGCGGCCGGTCGCATGGCAGGTTTCCTTCCGGTGTATCTGCTGCAGCCTCTTGTACGTCGGGGACGGGTGACGATGATTCCGTACCATTGGCAATATTTGCCGCTCCTTTTGCAGGTCCTGGTCGCGTTTGGCCTGGGACTGGGAATGGTGGTCGCGTCGTGGTTTGTTGGCCGGCACCGGAATACAGCGGTCAAACTCGCGGCCTATGAATGCGGCATCGTCCCGGTCGGCGATGCCCGCGGCCGCTTCAGCGTCCGCTTCTACATGGTGGCCATGCTCTTTATCCTGTTCGATGTGGAAGCGGTCTTCATGATGCCGTGGGCGGTCATCTATCGCAAGCTCCCGGCCATCACCGGTCATCGCCTGTTCGGCTTCTGGGAGATGGTCGTGTACCTCGGTTTTGTGGCCGTGGGGCTTTACTATATCGTGCGCAAAGGCATCCTTGACTGGAGCATGGATAAGGCGGACCTCTAGCATGGCCGAAACCCAGACCCCATCTTCGACCGCCCAGGTTTTCTCAGGCCCGACGTTGTCGGGAAAAACCGCTGTTCTCGCGGCGCTTCCAGACCACCCCGCCCTCAAAGCCATTCTCGCCTGGAACCCCGACGCCCTCACCGACGCCAAAGTCGACCGCGGCGAACTCACCCTCGCGGTCAGCAAAGATTTCATCCGTGCCGCCTGCAAGACACTTCGCTCCGCCGGTTACAACTTCTTCGAAGACATGACGGCCGTCGACTGGTATCCCTCGGACCCGCGCTTCCAGTTGAGCTACCATCTCCTTTCCCACGCATATAAGGAGCGCATTCGACTCCGCGCCATGGTTGAGGAAGAGGACCCCTCGGTCGAATCGATCACCGGCATCTGGCCGGGCGCCAACTATTACGAGCGCGAAGTCTTCGATCTCTTCGGAATTCGCTTCGAAGGCCATCCCAATCTCCGCCGCATCCTGATGCCCGACGACTGGCAGGGCCATCCCTTGCGCAAGGACTATCCCGTGGAGGGCTATCGCTGATGCCAGACATTGTCGGCACCCCGATCCTTGAAGCTCCGCTGGCTGAGGGCTCCAAAGACCAGCACATGGTCCTCAACATGGGACCGCAGCACCCCTCCACCCACGGCGTGCTCCGCCTGGTGCTCGAAATCGACGGCGAAATCGTTGTCCGTCTCTATCCCGAAATCGGCTACCTTCACACCGGCATCGAAAAAACATGCGAGGCCAAGTTCTACCAGCAGGTCGTTCCCCTCACCGACCGTGTCGATTATCTCGGCCCCATGGCCAACAACCTCTGTTACTGCCTGGCCGTCGAGAAGCTCCTTCAACTCGAAATCCCCGAGCGCGCCCAGTGGATTCGCGTCCTGCTTACCGAGGTCACCCGCCTCAATTCGCACCTCATATGGCTGGGTACACACGCCATGGACATCGGCGCCCTCACCGTGTTCCTCTACACCTTCCGCGAGCGCGAAGAAATTCTCCGCATCTTCGAGATGGTGGCGGGCCAGCGGATGATGACCAGCTACTTCCGCATCGGCGGACTCGCGATGGAGCCGCCCCTCGGCCTCTTCGAGCGCGTTCAGGCTTTCATCAAGACATTCCCGGAAAAGATCGACGAATATTCCAACCTGCTCACCGGGAACCCGATCTTCGTCAATCGGCTCAAAGGCGTCGGCCACCTCTCGAAGGAAGACGCGATCGCCCTCGGCGTTACCGGCCCCGTCATGCGCGCCTCCGGCATCGACTTCGACCTCCGCCGCGACATGCCATATTCGAGCTACGAGAAGTTCCAGTTCCGCGTGCCGGTTTCGAACGATTGCGATGTCTGGGCCCGCTACCTGCTCCGCCTCGACGAAATGCGCGAAAGCGTGAAGATCATTCAGCAGGCCTTGGACGGAATGCCGGGAGGGCCGGTCAAGGCCAACGCGCCCAAAATTGTGCTTCCCGATCGCGAGGCAATGAAAACCCAGATGGAGTCACTGATCCATCACTTCAAGATTGTTACTGAAGGCTTCGCCGTGCCTGCCGGCGAAGTCTATCAGGGCATCGAATCGGGCCACGGTCAGATGGGGTACTACGTGGTCTCCGACGGCACTGCCAAACCCTATCGCGTCCATATGCGCTATCCGGGATTCGCTACTTTGCAGGCGCTCGAAGTGATGTGCAAGGGCCGCATGCTCGCCGACGTCGTCGCCGTCATCGGCTCCATCGATATCGTCCTCGGAGAGATCGACCGCTAGTGGTAATCCTTGATTTCTTGCAGTCTTTGTGACAATGCACAGCATTCGCGAAAAACTTCCTCTGCGACGCGTTCTGTAACAGGGCACGACTTCAGTCGTGCCGAAACGCCGCCGCTGGAACAGGCTTTAGCTCCTGGGGGAAACACAATTTGGCACCGGCACCAGCACCAGCGACGCCGCAATCCGATGAGCAGCTTTACGTCGAACTGTGGGTTTCGCTCGCGTCTCTTCTCAGGAGCTACACCGCCGCCCACGGCCTGAACGGCAATCGCCAGGCCACCGTCGAATTAGGCGAAGAGCGAATCACCGTTCGCCATGCCAACGCCTGGCTTGACCTCCGACGCCGCGGTTCTAAGATAAACTGGCTCCGCGAGGATGGACGGGCCGGATCGCTCGAATTCACACCAGCCGGACGACTCCACTCCGGCGATAATGAGGAAGAAATGGATATGGCGGCGGAAGCCTGGGCGAGGGAGTTGATGCAATGAACCCCCAAGAAACGAATCCGGACACGATGTCCATCTTTTCGCCCCAGCTTGCCGCCCGCTTTGACGCGCTCGTGAACAAATACCCCGTCAAGCGCTCGGCCCTGATCCCCATGCTCCTCTATGCCCAGGACGAGGTCGGCTACCTCTCCGACACCGTCGTCGATGAAATCGCAGATCGCCTCTCCATCACGCCGCTCGAAGTGCGCAACGTCGCCACCTACTACTCCATGCTGCGCTTCAAGCCCGCGGGCAAATTCAATGTGCAGGTTTGCACCAATATCAGTTGCATGCTGCGCGGCGGCTACGAACTTCTCGAACGCTTCCAGGACGAGCTCGGCATTGGCCACAAGGGCGTCACGCCCGACGGCGTCTTCTCTCTCGAAGAAGTGGAATGTATCGGCGTCTGCTGCTGGGCGCCCGCCATCCAGGTCAACTATGCCTTCCACGATGAACTGACTCCCGACGACGTTCCCGGCATCCTTGCCCAATATCGCAACCAGAACAAGGAGAAAGATGCCTAGGCTGGTCTCTCATCCCGATGAAGTCAAGATCGTGACCCGTCGCTTCGGCCAGGGCGCGGCCAATATTGACAAATACATCGAGCTCGGCGGATACGAAGCCGCCAGGAAATGTCTTGCCCAGGGCCCCGACTGGATCATCACCGAGATGAAGGCCTCCAATCTCCGCGGCCGCGGCGGAGCGGGCTTTCCCGCCGGCCTCAAGTGGTCCTTCGTCCCCAAGCAGTCAACCAAGCCCAAGTACGTTCTCGTCAACGGCGACGAAAGCGAGCCCGGCACCTGCAAGGACCACCTCATCTTCCTTCACGATCCTCACGCCGTCATTGAAGGAACCATCATCGCCGGCCTCGCCATCGGCGCCAAAGTCGGCTTCATCTACCTGCGCGGCGAATACCGCTACCTCCTCGAAATCATGGAGAAGGCCGTCGCCGATGCCTATGCAAAAGGCTTTCTCGGCAAGAACATCTTCGGGTCCGAAACCGAATTCCAGGTCATCACCCAGACCGGCGCCGGCGCCTACGAAGTGGGCGAAGAATCCGCGCTGATGGAATCGCTCGAAGGCAAGCGCGGCGTCCCGCGCATCAAGCCGCCCTTCCCCGCGGTCGTCGGTCTCTACGGCGGACCCACGGTCATCAACAACGCCGAAACCATCGCCACCGTCCCCCACGTGATCACCATGGGCGCCGCGGCCTATGCAGCCGTCGGTTCCGAGCGCAACGGCGGCACCCGCCTCTTCGGCCTCAGCGGTCACATCGAGCGCCCCGGCGTCTATGAACTGCCCATGGGCTACAACCTCAAGAAAATGATCTACGAGGTCGGCGGCGGCGTTCGCGGCGGCCGCAAATTAAAAGCCGTCGTTCCCGGAGGCTCCTCCACGCCCGTCCTCCTGCCCGAAGAAATCGAAAACCTCGGCATGGACTTCGACCAGGTCGGCAAGGCGGGTTCCATGCTCGGCTCCGGCGGCGTAGTAGTCATCGACGACCAGACCTGCATCGTCGAATTCGCCCTCCGCACCATCAGTTTCTACCAGCACGAAAGCTGCGGCTGGTGCATCCCCTGCCGCGAAGGCACCGACTGGCTCAAGAAGACCCTCACCCGTTTTCACGCCGGTTTCGGCGTCGCCAAAGACATCGACAACATCCGCTATCTCGCCGAAAACATGATGGGCCGCACCTTCTGCCCGCTCGGCGACGCCGCGGCCATGCCCACGCTGGGCTTCGTCAAGAAGTTCCGCAAGGAATTCGAAGACCACCTCGACGGCAAACCCTGCCCGTTTGCGAAGCACGGTGCGCCGGAGTTGACGGTGGTGTAACTGGATTGGTTTAAGCCAACTATTCATGAACAAGGGATGTTGAGCTCTAAACATGCGGTTCAAGGCAGACCGAGAGTGATCGCATGAGGCCGCAAGAATTAGTACGGATACTGGAAGCTGACGGCTGGTACAGCACTGGACAAACGGGAAGTCACCGGCACTTCCGTCATCCGGTGAAGCCTGGACTGATTATCGTTCCCATGCATGCGGGAAAGGAAATCGGAAAGGGACTGCTACACAGTATCCTCAAGAAGGCGGGACTCAAATGACGCGGAACTATCTTGTGGTTTTCGAACAAGGCGCGACGAATTGGAGTGCATTTTCTCCAGACCTGCCGGGATGTGGTTCGCTCGGAGACACCCTCGAAGACACCCGCACCAATATGCGAGAAGCGATGGAACTCTATTTGAACGAAACTGCGGCAGCTGGCGAGCCGATCCCCTCCGCGTCCCCTGCCATAGTCAACTTCGACGAGTTCGATCCGCAACGCGAAGCAAAACAATACGTGGTCGAGTGGCTGACGGTATCCCTTCCAGAAACTGCGACTCGGGCCGCCTAAGGAAAAAATGCCAGACGTAACCTTCACAGTCGATGGAAAGAAGCTGACCGCCCCCGCCGGCACGCTGCTCATCGAAGCCTGCCGCAAAGCCGGCATCGAAATCCCCGCCTTCTGCTACTACCCCGGCCTTTCGCTCCAGGCCGCCTGCCGCATGTGCGTCGTGCGCCAGGAAAAAGTCCCCAAGCTGCAGACCGCCTGCACCACCCCGGTCGCCGAAGGCAACGTCTTCATCACCGAGTCGCCCGAAATCACCCAGGCCCGTAAAGCCACCATCGAGTTGCTCCTCGGCAACCATCCCCTTGATTGCCCTGTCTGCGATGCCGGCGGCGAATGCGAACTGCAGGACATGACCTTCAAGTATGGCGCCGGCGAAAGCCTCTACACCGAGGCCAAGCAGCACCGCGAAGAGCAGCAGTGGTCTCCCGCCGTCTTCTTTGACCGTCCACGCTGCATCCTCTGCTACCGCTGTGTACGCATGTGCGGCGAAGGCATGGACGTCTGGGCCCTCGGTATACAGAACCGCGGTGTCAGTGCCGTCATCGCACCCAATGGCGCCGACCACCTCGACTGCGAGCAGTGCGGCATGTGCATTGACGTCTGCCCGGTGGGCGCGCTCACCAGCGGCAGCTACCGCTACAAGACCCGCCCCTGGGAGATGAAGCACGTCACCACGGTCTGCACCCACTGCGCCGACGGTTGCAAGGTCACGCTCGGCATCCGCCAGTCGAATGAGGGCTCCGAAATCGTCCGCGCCGACAACCGCGACAAAAGCGGAATCAATGGAGACTTCCTGTGCGCCAAGGGCCGCTTCGGATTCGACTTCGTCGAGAATCCCGAGCGCCTAACCCGTCCCCTCGTCCGCAACGCAGCGGGCCATCTCGAGCCCGCAACCTGGGAGCACGCCTTTCGTTTTGCGGGAGCCAAACTCAAGGAAATCGTTGCCGCAAAAGGCGGGAACGCCATTGCCGTCCTGGGTTCCAACCGCACCACCAACGAAGAAAACTACCTCCTCCAGAAGTTCGCCCGCACCGTCCTGGGCACCAACAACATCGACCACGAACGCACTGCGGACTACGCCGCATTCGTTGCCGCCCTCGCCGGCCATGAGGGAAAGGTAGCCAGCCTGCGCGACACCGCCACTGCGCCCGCCATCCTGCTCATCGGCGGCGACCCCACCAACGAACACCCGCTGCTGGCCTGGAACCTCCGCACCAACGTCCGCCTCAATCGCGCCCGTCTCTACATCGCCAATCACCGCTCCATCAAGCTGGAGCGTCAGGCCAAGGCCATTCAGGGCCTTCCGCCCGCCGGCTATCGAGACCTCACCACCATCCTCGACCGCAACGATTCTGATTTCGCGAAAGCCGTGATGGCTGAGCCCTCGCTGCTCATCGTCTTCGGCCAGGAGTTCGGTGGCAACCACATCGCTTCCCTCGTCGCCTGGGGACTCGCGCGCGGCCCCAATCCCAATTCCGTCCGCTTCGCCTTCCTCGGCGACCAAGCCAACTCCCGCGGTGCCGCCGACATGGGTCTGCTCCCCGATCTGCTTCCCGGCTACGTCCCTGTGGCTACCCCCGGTACCTTTGCAGACGAATACCCCGGCCTGCCAACCGCTGCCGGGCTCACCCATCCCGAAATCTTCGCCGCAGCCGGTCGCGGCGCCCTCGGCGCATTGCTTGTAGTCGGCGCCGACCCCGTCGAGAAGTCCGGCATCGACCCCGCGTCCCTCAAAGACACGTTCGTCATCGTGCAGGACATGTTCCTCACCGCGACAGCCGCGCTCGCCGACGTGGTCTTTCCGGCCGCCAGTCTCTACGAAAAGACGGGCACCATCACCAACACCTTCGGCGATGTTCAGCTGGCCCGCAAAGCCGCCGACAAGGCCGGCGTGAAGCCGGACTTCGAAATCCTCGTTCGTCTCGCCGCCTCCATGGGCGCAGATATCAAAACACTCGTTCCTTTTGGCAAAGCCGGCGTCACCGCTGACCTCGGCCAGTCCCGCGGAGCCCAGTCGGGCGAAGCCGATCGCCACGCTGTGTGGCTCGCAGCCAACGGTCTCGAGCTCAAACTAAGCCCCTTCGACCCGCTCGCCGTCCTCGACGAGATCGAGCGCCTCGTCCCTTCCTACAAACTCGACCGCATGAATCTATTCAGCGGCAACGATGTACCGACTGAACCCGGCTTCGTTCCCGTCTCGTCCCTCACCCAGCCGCACCCCGACTTGATTAATTCCGCGCACGACGGCCTGTTTACCTCCGGCACCTTGAGCCGCTATAGTCCAGCGTTGCGCGAGTTGGAGCGTCATCAATCGCAGCAATTGGCAGAAACCGCCGCAGACTAAATACCACCTTGTCATCCTGAGCGCAGCAAGGATCTGCGGTTAGGCATTCGGTTCATGTAAGAGAGGCTGAAGCCCCGTGACACTTTTTTGGTTCTTTCTCTGGAGCTTGCTCAAGACCATCGTGGTAACGGTGATCTTCCTGATGGGCGTGGCCTACACCGTCTTGCTCGAACGCAAGCTGGTGGCCCGCATTCAGAATCGCTGGGGTCCGAGCCGCGTCGGTCCCTTCGGTCTCCTGCAGCCCCTCGTCGATGGCGCCAAGTCCTTCCTCAAGGAAGACGTGATTCCCACCTCCGTCTACAAGCCGCTCTATCTGCTGGCTCCCATCATCTCCCTTGGCTGCGCGCTGATCTCCATTGGCGTAGTTCCCTTCGGCAATCCCAATATCAATTACAACGGCTTCCGCTTCTTCCAGATTTCCGATGTCAATGTCGGCCTGCTGGTCATCCTCGGCGTCACTTCCATCGGCGTCTATGGCATTGCCCTTTCCGGCTGGTCCTCGAACAACAAGTATTCGCTGCTCGGATCTCTCCGCTCTTCAGCCCAGCTCGTTAGCTATGAGCTTGCCCTCGGCCTGTCGCTGGTCGGTGTCGTGCTTCGCGCCGGCTCCCTCAATCTCCGCGTGATCGTGGAAAATCAATCCCGGCTCGGCATTCTCAGCTGGAACATATTTGGCGGCCTCCAGTTCATCGCCTTCTTCATCTACCTCATGGCCGCCTATGCCGAGACCAACCGTTCCCCCTTCGATTTGCCCGAAGCCGAAAGCGAGCTGGTCGCCGGCTATCACACCGAGTACAGCTCCATGAAATTCGCCATGTTCTTCATGGCCGAGTACGGCAACATGATCACCGTGGGCTGCGTGGCGACTCTCCTCTTTCTGGGCGGCTGGACCAGCCCCTTCGGCAACATGATCCCCACACCGCAGAACGCATTCATCCAGGCCATCCTTCCGCTCTTCTGGTTTGTCTTCAAGGTCTTCAGCTTCTTGTTTCTCTATGTGTGGGTGCGCGGCACGCTGCCCCGCTTCCGCTATGACCAGCTCATGAATTATGGCTGGCGGTTTCTGCTTCCGCTCGCCATCCTGAACATCGTAGGCACAAGCCTCTGGCTCGCCTACCGGCAATAGGATCGATGAATCACGCACTGTAACAGGGCACGACTTCAGTCGTGCCGCAAATGCCTCAAATATCCATGAGGGCTTTAGCCCCTGAGGGGCGCATGATCGGAAGACAAGTTCAACAACTCCTTCGAGTATCGGGTCACCGGGCGTCGGAACCGCTCATTTACAATCGGAGAGGATTTCCAGCAGCAACATTTGTCACCTCTCTCTAATCCGGCAGGATATCGGCTGCCGCTTTGCAAGCGATGGAACAATGCACCTGATTCTGTTTATCGTCTTTGCCGGACTCTGCCTCGCGGGAGCGATCAATCTCCTGCTCCAGACCCATCCCATCAACAGCGCCCTCTCGCTGGTCGTGGTGATGACCTCGCTGGCGGTGTTGTATCTGCTTCTGGGCGCAGAATTCCTTGCCATTGCGCAGATCATCGTCTACGCCGGCGCCATCATGGTGCTCTTCACCTTCGTGGTCATGCTCCTCAACGCCGGCCGCGAAGAACGCACTCTCGGCAGCCGCGCCGGCAAGATGATCGGCTTCCCGGCGGTCGTCGTATTTCTCGGCGTCATCGCTACCGTCATCCTCAAAGCGCAGAACCTCGGGTCCGTCGCGCTGAGCGACCCCATCACAACCACGGAAGATCTGAGCCGCGTTCTCTTCCACGAGCTTCTGCTCCCGTTTGAAGTCACCTCCGTGCTCATACTCATCGCCATCCTTGGCGCCGTGGCCCTGGCCCGTGCTGGCAGCGGAGAAGGGAGGGTCAGCAAGTGATTCCCATCTCCTGGTATCTGCTTTTGAGCGCCGCTCTCTTCTGTCTCGGAGTCGTCGGCTTCCTCATCAAGCGAAATCTCATCACCGTCTTCATGTCCATCGAGCTCATGCTCAACGGCGTCAATCTTTCCTTCGTCGCCTTCGCCCATGAATGGCACCTGGTGAAGGGTCAGATCTTCGTGTTCTTCGTGATGGTGGTCGCCGCCGCTGAAGCTGCTGTCGGCCTTGCCATCATCATTGCCGTCTTTCGCGCCCGCTCTACCCTGGCTGTCGACCGGATCGACCTGATGAAACTATGAACGAATCGCTCCATCTGTGGCTGATTCCGCTGTTGCCTTTCGCCGGATTCCTGATCAACGGAATCCTCGGCCGGCGCCTGCCAAAGGCCCTGGTCACGACGGTCGCGCTGCTCGCGCCGCTCGCGTCGTTCGGCGTTGTCGTGAACGCCGCACGCGCCGGTTCGATATTGCCTCACGTCGAAACTCTTCGCCATAGCTGGATCAACGCCGGCGCCCTCCACATCGATTACAGCTTTGTCCTCGATCAGCTCTCGCTGGTGATGCTCCTCGTCGTCACCGGCGTCGGCTTCCTCATCCACATCTACTCCGTCGCATACATGGCCCATGACGAAGGCTATGCGCGCTACTTCAGCTACCTGAACCTCTTCCTCTTCTTCATGACCGTTCTGGTGCTGGCCGGCAACGCGCTTCTGATGTTCGTCGGCTGGGAAGGCGTCGGTCTCGCGTCTTATCTCCTCATCGGCTTCTGGTTCCAGAAACCCTCCGCAGCCAGCGCCGGCATGAAGGCCTTCGTCGTCAACCGCATCGGCGACTTCGGCTTCCTCATCGGCATGTTCCTGCTGCTCGGAAACTTCAATTCCCTCTCCTTTAATGTGATCGCAGCCGAGCTGGCCGTAAAGCCCGCGTGGACCGGCGGCGTCTTAACCGCGATCGCCCTCTGCCTTCTCGTCGGCGCCACCGGCAAAAGCGCACAGCTTCCTCTTTACGTCTGGCTTCCCGATGCCATGGAAGGCCCCACGCCCGTCTCCGCGCTCATCCACGCCGCCACCATGGTCACTGCCGGCGTCTACATGATCGCCCGAACCCACTTCCTCTTCGACCGCTCGCCCTTCGCTCTCCTGATCGTCGCCATCGTCGGAGCCGCAACGGCGATCTTCGCTGCCACCATCGCCCTCGTCCAGACCGACATCAAGCGCGTCCTTGCTTACTCCACAGTCTCGCAACTCGGCTACATGTTCCTGGGCTGCGGCGTTGCCGCCTACTCAGCAGGCATCTTCCATCTCATGACCCATGCCTTCTTCAAGGCGCTGCTCTTCCTCGGCGCGGGCTCCGTCATCCATGGCCTCGGCGGAGAACAGGACCTGCGCAAGATGGGCGGCCTCCGTCACCACATGCCCATCACCTTCTGGACCATGACGGTCGCAGTTTTCACCATTTCGGGATTCCCCCCACTCGCCGCTTTCTTCTCCAAGGACGCGATCCTTCATGCGGCATTCCGGCACGGGACAAGCGGAAAAATCTTCTGGTTCATCGGCCTGGTCACGGCGCTGCTTACCTCGTTCTACATGTTCCGCCTCTGGTACCTCACCTTTCTCGGCGAATCCCGCGCTGGCCTTGAAGATCACGGCGCTCCGGTACACGCCCGTTCCGGCACGAAGCTCGTACTCGAAGCCGGACATACGGCTCACGAAAGTCCATGGTCGATGCTCGGCCCGCTTGTTATCCTCGCTATACTTTCAATCGCCGGCGGCTGGATCGGAATCGAGCGTTTTGCCGCATACCTCGCCCCATCTGTCGGTGCGACGTCCGGCGAAGGCGGCAGCGCAGGCCTCGAGTGGACCCTCGCCGGCATTGCTGTCGCCGCCGCGCTCCTGGGCTGGTTGATCGCTCACCGCCTGTACAAGTCCCGCCCCGAGACTTCCGCGCAACTCGCCGCTTCGATGTCGGGGTCCTACAACCTTCTGCTCCACAAATACTGGGTCGACGAACTCTACGGCGCCGTGATCGTCAAGCCGATCCTCGCCACCTCGCGCTACGTCCTGGAATGGGTCGTCGATGGAGCCATTCTGGGTGGCGCGGCCTGGCTCCTCGGCGGCATTGCCACGCTTGGCGGAGCCATCCTGCAGCGCTGGCAGTCCGGCAACCTGCGATCCTATGCCGCCTGGCTCGCAGCCGCCGCCACCCTGCTTGTGCTGTATGTGCTGTGGGCATACTCACCGGACGGCTTTTCAGCTTTCATTAACCACGGAACGGGGCACTGAGCATGAACGACCTTAACCAATCCATCCTCACGCTCATCCTTCTCGTTCCCATTGCGGGCGCGGTCCTCATCGCGGTCTTGCCCGACCGCGGCAAGCTCTCCGCATGGCTAGCCCTGCTCACAGCGCTGGTCAGCTTTGGCCTCACCCTTCATCTGCCCGCGCACTTCGCCATCGGGCAGCCCGGCTACCAGTTCGAAATCAATCGTCTCTGGATTGATCTCAATCCCAACGCCGGCCACCAGGGCATCTTCTACCACGTTGGCGTCGATGGCCTCAGTCTCTGGCTCGTCGTCCTCACCGGCCTGCTCGCGCCCGTCGGCGTACTCGCCAGTTGGAACGCCATCAAAGAGCGCAGCAAAATCTACTACTCGCTCTTCCTTGTCCAGCAAACCGCCATGTTCGGCGTCTTCGTCTCTCTCGACCTGATGGTGTATTACGGCTTCTGGGAACTCTCGCTGGTTCCCATGGCCATCCTTATCGCCATGTACGGCCGCAAGGACGGCCCTCACGCCGCCGCCCGCTTTTTCCTCTTTACCTTCGTCCCCTCAGCGCCCCTGCTGGTCGCGATCCTTTATCTCTACGCCCGGACCGGCACCTTCAACTTCTCTGAACTCCAACTCTACGTCGCTGCCGGAACGATCCCTTCCACCGCGCTCTTCTGGTGCGCTCTCGCATTCCTCTTTGCCTTCGCCGTCAAGGTACCCGTCTTTCCGCTCCATGGCTGGCTGGCCGAAACCTTCTCCGAAGCCCCCGTGGCTCTCGCCATGGTCGTCGCAGGCAAACTCGGCCTCTATTCCATGCTTCGGTTCCACGTCGGCCTCTTCCCCGCCCAGGCGCGTGCCATCGCGCCACTGCTCATCGCCCTCGCCGTCATCGGCATTCTCTACGGCGCGTGCCTGGCCCTCGTGCAACGCGACTTCTGGCGCCTCATCGCCTTCGCCACTCTGGGCCACTTCAGTGTCACGACTCTGGGCATCTACGGCCTCAACCTCACCGGGCGCGATGGCGCAATCTACCTCATGCTCAGCCAGGGCGTGATCGAAGGAGCTCTCTTCGTCCTCCTCGGCGTGCTGGATACCCGCTACGCCACCAGCCAGATCGCCAGCTACGGCGGAGTCGCCGCCCGGCTCCCGCGCACCGCCACCTTCTTCGTCATCACCGCCCTCGCCATGGTCGGCCTACCCATGCTCAACGGCTTCGTGGGCGAGTTCCTCATCTTCTCCAGCACTTTCACCGACGTCAGCCGCGCCTGGGCCATCGCAGCCACTGTGAGTGTCATCCTCAGTGCGAGCTACATGCTCTGGCTCGTGCAGCGTCTCTTCTACGGTCCTCAGAGCGACATGACCGCTGGGCGTCCGGTCAACGATCTCGACGTCGGCGAGATTGCCGTGCTCGTACCGCTGGCCGTCTTGATGCTGGTCATGGGAATTGTGCCCAACTACTGGCTGCGCACCATTGAAAAGAGTTCCCCTCCTCCACCCTTGACCCAATCGATGAAGGGTACGGGCTCTAGGGAGGGTACGGGCTTGAGCCCGTACATTATGGTCCCGCAAGACACCGGGGCTTTAGCCCCTGAGGGGCTGCGTTCAGGTGTTGTGTCGACCAGGCCCGGCGGCGGTCTGCATGATCAGCAGTTCCCAACCCGCGCGTCGACCGAGGCCCGCCCATGAACTTGTCCGACTGCCTCCACATCCTTCCCGAAATCATCCTTACGCTGACCGGCATTGTCATCATGCTCATCGATGCGTCGATGCCCCCCGGCTGGCTCCGTCGTCCCCTTGGCTGGGTAGCCGCGCTCGGTACCACCGCCGCCTTGTGGTCGAGCCTCTGGCAGCTCAACCTCCCCGCCGGCACCGCCTTCTTCGGCACCGTCGAAACCAGTCCCTTCACAGTCTTCTTTCACGTCCTCATCTGCGCCATCGTGCTGGTCGCGCTTCTTCTTGCCCTGGACACTCTCCCCGAAGACAGCCACCATCAGGGCGAATACTATGCGCTGGTTGTTTTTGGCGCCGTCGGCATGTGCCTGCTCACCAGCGCTGTCGAACTGCTCGTGGTCTTCATCGCGCTTGAGATTTCTTCCATCTCAACCTACGTGCTCGCCGGCTTCCGCAAACACACCGGTCAGGGCCCCGAAGCCGCGATCAAGTATTTCCTGCTTGGTTCTTTTGCCACCGGATTTCTCCTCTACGGCATCGCCCTCATCTTCGGCGCCACGGGAACTACGCAGATCTACGAGATCGCCGCCCGCGTTCCCACAGCCCAGAATCAAACCTTCATCGTGGCGGCACTGGCTCTGATGTTGGTCGGAATACTCTTCAAGGTGTCTGCCGCCCCGTTCCATCTCTGGACGCCCGATGTCTATGAAGGCGCGCCCTCGCCCGTCGTCGCCCTGATGTCCACCGCCCCCAAGGCCGCTGCCTTCGCGCTGCTGCTGCGCGTCGTCTACGAGATGCTGCCCACCCTTCGGCCCATCTGGTCACCGCTTCTCTGGATCGTCGCCGTCGTCTCCATGACTGTTGGCAATCTGGCCGCGCTCCGCCAGGAAAACGTCAAGCGCATGCTGGCCTACTCCTCCATCGCCCACGCCGGGTACCTGCTGGCCGCCTTCGCGGGCCTGGGCTCAACCGGAATCGCGGCCGCCAGCTTCTATACCGCCGCCTATGCTGCCATGAACGTCGGCATTTTTGTGGTCGTGACTCTTGTCAGCGGGTACGACGAGAAACTGCCCATGATCCGCGACTTTCGCGGCCTGCTTTACCGTTCCCCGTTCCTCGGCATCCTGCTCATCTTCTTTCTGATCTCGCTCATCGGAATCCCCTTCACCGGTGGCTTCTTCGGTAAGTTCTACTCCTTCTCCGCTGCGGTCGGCGGAGGAGCCGTGATCCTTGCGGTCATCGGCTTGCTGAACTCCGGTGTGGCCTCGGCGTACTACCTTCGCCTGGCTCTCGCAGCGGCACAGAAGCCCGATGGTCAGGACGGGGTCTATACGTCTTCTTTGCCACAGGTAGGTATCGCCGCCGGTGCCGCCCTTTTGTTTACAGTGGGCGCGACTCTTGCGCTAGGCATTGTGCCCGGCAAGGCCCTGCACGCGGCCGAAACCGCCGCTCATACTCTACAGGTACCGCACGCCGAAGAGTCTGTTCCGGAAATCAGTCTCCAGCCGCAGCCGTAGCCAAAGGGTTCGTGTCTTCGGCCCCCGATGCTTCCAGGAGTTTCGCGTAGAAATCGACCGTCAGTCCCAACACGCGCCCATTCACAAACTCATCGATCACCCAGGACCGCGCCGCCGTTCCCATACGATGCCGTTCCTCCGGATGCCAAATCAATCGCAGTACCGCTTCGGCGATGGCTACGGGATATCCTGCAGGAATCAAAACGCCCGTAACTTCCGGAAGCACCGCATCCCGCGAGCCGGTCGAGAACGTCGTGATCACCGGAATTCCTGTCGCCGCCGCCTCCAACACGACGTTGGGAAATCCCTCCCGCCACGTCGGCAAAACCATCATGTCCATGGCCCGGTAATACGGCGCCGTATCCGCCACAAACCCGGTGCGGAAGATCGATGGATGATGGTCGATTCTGGTGCGCAGTTCTTCGCTGAGCGAATCCTCCGACTCGTCGAACCAGCCCACCAGC
Source organism: uncultured Acidobacteriota bacterium (assembly GCA_963798315.1). Taxonomy (GTDB): domain Bacteria; phylum Acidobacteriota; class Terriglobia; order Terriglobales; family Acidobacteriaceae; genus Telmatobacter. The sequence continues at coordinate 268,130 of CAWCTA010000015.1, forward strand.
AGCAGTCGCGCCAGCGGAGCCGCCGCCACAATCTCCTCGAACGCCTCGATCAGTTCCGGAACTCCCTTGTCGCGCGTCAGTCGCCCGACAAAACCAATCACCGGAGCATTCTCTGGAATCCCCAATCCTTCCCGAACCTCTTCCGGCCCGGGCGAGAACCGGTCCACATCGACGCCATTGCTGCTGCCGCTTCCGATCAAATGCAGCTTCGATTCGTCCGCTATTTGCAATGCCATCGCCTTCGTCCGCAAGCTTTCGCTATTGCACACCACCAGGTGAGCGCAGGCTGCCGCAATTCGCTCAGCCGCAAGCAGTATACGGCGCGTGAGCCCTGTCAATGTCTCCAGGCGCAGTCCCCGCAACATGTAAATGCGTGCCGGAACCCGGCACCATTTTGCCGCCAGGTTTCCCAGCAAGCCGGCTTTCGGAGTGCTGAATTCCGTAAGATCCGGATGTAAACGGCGCAGGGCGCGAAAGATGCGCCACAACGACACCACGTCGCGTAGCGGCGCAATCTCCCGCCGCATCGGAATGGCTACGGTCGCGATCCCTTCCTCGCGCGCAATACGCTCCAGAAGCGGGCCCGGGCTCGTCATGAGCACCACCCGAAAGCCCGCGGACCGTAAAGCCCGCAGACGTGCCCTTAGAACCAGGCACGTCTCCGCACACGTAACGCCCACCACGATCAAGGGTCGAGATTCGTTTCCCGCGGTCGAGCCTGGAACGGAGGTACATCCTTCGCGAAATTGCACGCGGCGCTCCTGCGGCTCCCGCCTGGCCGGAAGAATTCTAAATGGAAACTAAAAACTGTATCAGCCCCGGACATTTTGTACGTGTGCGCGCCATCACGGGGAAACACATTCGTAACCCTGTATTCTCATTTCTCAATTACGACCGTGACCCCTCAACGTCCCACCCTCTTGTTACTGATTCCCCACCTCGGCGGAGGTGGCGCAGAGCGCGTGACCGCTCTCCTCACACGCGGACTGTCTCCGGACAAATATGAGATTCACCTCGGACTGATGACACAGCCTGCCTTTCCGACGGAGTGCCTGCCTGCCTTCGTTACGGTGCATTCACTGGGCGCTCACCGGGTGCGATCTGCGGCCCTCCCCCTGCTCCGCCTGGTGCGCAGTCTGAAACCGGACGTCATTCTCTCCGGCATGGCGCATCTCAATTTCCTCGTCCTGCTGCTGAGGCCGTTTTTCCCGCGCAAAACGCGCGTCCTCGTTCGTCAGAACACCACCGCTTCGAAGTCGTTGCAGAGGTTACCCCGGTACACTGGTTTCCTGTATCGCCATCTCTACCCCTCAGCCGACCGAATCGTCTGCCAGACCGAAGCCATGGCTGCCGACCTTTTCCGAGAATCCGGAATTAAGCCCTCCCACATGCAGGTCCTTGCCAATCCTGTCGATACGGACGTCTTCCATGCCCTCATAAACGCCGAGCCAACCAAATGGGTCGGCCCCGGACCTCACCTGCTCGCCATCGGCAGACTCTCGCGTGAAAAAGGATTCGACCTCCTGCTCGAAGCGTTCTCCTCCTTGCGTCTCAAGTTTCCGCGTGCCGACCTGACCATCGTCGGCAATGGTCCCGAAGAAGCAGCTCTGAAAATCATGCGTCGCACCCTTCGCCTCGAAACCGCAGTTCATTTCCCGGGGTATGTCCTCCACCCGGAGTCCTACTTCCCCGGCGCAACACTCTTCGTCCTCTCGTCACGCCATGAAGGGATGCCCAACGCCCTGCTCGAGGCCGCGGCCGGCGGACTTCCCATTGTTGCCCTGCCATCCTCGGATGGCGTTGCTCGCCTGCTCCATGGGAAGCGCGGCGCGTGGATCGCGAACGCGGTTTCGTCGAAGGCGCTTATCCACGTGCTTCTCGGTGCATTGCAGTCAATCAATTCCGGCCAACGCTTCGATCATCCCTGGGTTGAGCCCTTCCGCATGGATCACGCTCTTCGGGGCTACGAGAGCCTCATCGACGAAACTCTCTGCGGCCACCGCAACTGATCTGCAGCGCCCGAACGGGATGCGGGCCACCAGCACACAAGGGTGGGAAACCACAGAAGTCGGATACGGAACGAACCAATCTCACCGTTTTCCATGCCTGCGCCGTCTTCGCCGCCTCTGGACCCGCCACAGCGCCAGCCGTTCATACATTCGTTCACCGGGTCCGAGCGCCCGCGCTTCGAACTCCTTGACCACGCGGTCGAACGAAGTAAATTGCGGCCAGTGACCCTTCAAAAACCAGCGCAGCCGCTCAACATCCAGATCCGTTGCGGTCCGCGGATGGATGCAGATCGTCCACAGCCCTTTCGATTTCGCCACCGGCGACCACAATTGTTGCGGGATCCAGATCACGCCATGTCGACGATGCGGAACCCGCGCAAGCCCGTCTGAAATGTATTCCACTCCCTCGGCCTGCAACGCACCCAGTGTGTTCCGGTCGAACCCGTGGCGGGGAGCGATCCACAACCGGGGATCCAGTCCCCTTCCACGCAGAATCTCGAAACCCGATCGGATCCATGCGCGTTGCGTGTCCGGGGCCACGCCCGCAAACTCCGACCGCCGGTCCAACCCCAGCAGGCTCTCTCCAAGTGCCAGGCATCGATGCTGGTAGCCATGGACCGCAATCGCCGCGCCCGCTGCTTCCATCTCCCGCATCTGATCCCAGAATCGGGGATCGTACGGCGAGCCATTCAATTGCGGGTCACGGTTGTCCGGAATGACCGCAAGAATCGGGCGGAGGCGGTACTCCGTGATCACTTTGCGAAACTGTTCCCATCGCGCCGGCGGATGCGTCGGACAAAGATCATCCAGCCGCAGCAGGTATTGCGCGGGTTTTGGAATCACGCCCATGCCCGAGCCTCTCCATGTGCCGCCTGCGCCAACAGCCGATATGCCCAGTACCAAAGGAATCCCAGCGTGCTTACCGTCCACAAAGAAGTCGCCAGCGCGATCCCGGCCACTCCCAGCCACCGCATCAACAGAAGATTCAGCAACACATCGAGCACCAGGTTCAGGCTCCCGCACCAGAGAACCAGGTCGGTGCGCCGCATGGCGACCACGAATCGATAAAACACGCGGCTCACGACAAAAAACGGAATCTGAATGGCGTACATCGCCAGCACCGATGCCACCACCGTCGTGTCTTTGGACCCGAATGCGCCGTGCTGGAGCGTGAGCCGGACCAGCGGCCGCGCTCCCGCGATAAGCATTCCTGCAATCGGAAGCGAAACCGCCGCCATGATTCGTGACCACGTGCGCAGCGTCCGCCGGCACCCCTGCCAATCGCGATCGGCGATCATGGTTGAGAAGTAAGGCACCACCGCCGACGACACCGCCCCCGCCATCAGCGTCACCGCAACGCTCACGAACCGGTTGGCGAATACCAGCGCGGAGACGCTCCCCGCGGGGAACATCGCCGCCATTGCTTGGTCGACCAGCAGGCCGCCCGAGGCCACTACTGAGCTCAGCAGCACCGGCCCATACTGGTGCGCCACCTCGCGGGTCGCGTCGTTCTTCCCGTGCCAGCGCAGGCGAAACCGGTAGCCGCGGGCATCCATCATCCATCCCGTCAGCCCCGCATGCGTCAGGGCGCCCAACAGTGTTCCCCAGACCAGCGCCCAGATTCCCAATGCTCCGTGAAGCAGCACCGCCCCCGCGACAATCGACACCGGCATCACCAGCGCCGTTAGCGCCGGCATCGCAAACCGGTCAAACGTGTTCAGCACCGCGGTGCAGGTGGCCGCAATACCGCTCAGCAGCACCACCGGCAACAGTGCGTAGAACAATCGCACCGAGAGGTCGAGTTTGTGCGCCGGAAACCCCGATCCGATCAACGGAAAGAACGCCCGCGCCAGCACCGCCATTAGCACTGAGGCCCCCGTCAACATCCCGCACAGCCACAGCATCGAACTCGACAGCAGTTCCTGGGCGCGCTCCCAGCCGTCCCTCACGCGCACCATGATCAACGTCGGTACCAACGCCTGGTTCATGGATTCTGCGATCAGGTTGATCAGCAAATTGGGAATCAGGAACGCCGCCAGAAACGCATCCATCGCATCGGAGCGCCCAAACACTCCGGCGACGACGAACTCCTTGCCCGTCGCGGCGATCTTCACCACGGCGCCCGCGGCAAAAACCGATGCGACGGCGCCAAAGATGCGGTGATCGATGCTCCGGCGTTCTTGAAGAGCCACGCTCGCCGTCATGCCGCCTCACCCGCTTCAATTGCCGAACTCCCGATTGTCCGAGGAAAGTAATACTCCAGTGCTCCAGGGCTTTCCGCTTCCAACCGCCCCGCTAGCGAAATCAACGCCAGCAGCAGCCACGTGGTCCGGCTCACGTCAACAGTGGCCACAATTGAAATCACCAGCCACGCCAGCAGCGCCGCCGCGAAGGCCATGCGCACCGGCCCTCGCACCTCCGCCACCGATCGAGCACCCACTGCCACGATGGCCGCAGCGAGCATAACGGCAACGATTCCGCCCTCCACCGCAATCGAGAGCAGAGTATTGTGGGCCGTGTCCTCCGGCGCCAGGCGCGCCGCGTGCACAAACGTTCCTGCCCCGCTCCCAAAGAATGGCGCTTGCACAAACGCCTGCCACCCTGCCTGCCAGATGTTCAAGCGATAGTTGAGGTCTCCACTCTGAAGCTGTTCTGGAATTGTGGTAATCCGCTCCAATGTCTCGTGGGGCACCAGGAACCAGAAGCCCGCGGCTAGGGCCGGCAATGCGAACGCGCCTGCCAGCCAGCCTCGCACATGGCTGCGCACCAGGAGCAATCCGCAGCCCGCCAGTGCTACGAGGGCCGCCACAAATCCACTCCGGGAAGCCGTCAGCAAGACTCCCACCAGCCCCACCGGCAGATATCCGAAGGAAAACAGCTTCCCAATCGCCGTCGACTCGCTGTCCAGAAGCAGCGCTGCCATCGGGAAATCCAAGATCGAGAAAACGGGCCACATCGTTCGGATCCTGTCCCTCGGCCACAAATCGAATCTGTCCCGCTGCCTCCGGTGAAGCCAGGCTCGCAACCGTCAGAATCGCCAGAACCCATGAGCCGGCTACATAGGCGCGAAGCAGGTCGCGCAAATCCTCCGCGGTCTCGGCAAACTCCCACACCAGCCAGACCACGATCATCACCTGGAAGTAGCCTCGCAGCCGTGCCACCGTTGCCGCCTTTTCGAGGGTCCAGAAGCAGGTACAGCAGAACCAGAGAAACAGCGCCAGCACCAGCCACTGCAGCGCCCCCGGCTTGCGCATCCGGCCCGTCAGTAGAGCAGCTGGAAGGGCCCCCGCAAGCACCAGCAGCCCGAGCACGCGCGCGATGTTCCCCACTGGCTCGCCCAGGTCGAGCGAGTATTCCCACGGAACGGCGAACGCAAACAGAAGCAGCAGAATTCGTACCAGCTGCCGCATCGCTAAAACCTCTGCGAGTAAACCAGGCCCGCATAGATGCTCACGCCCACCGCCGACTGCACTGCCGCTTCAATGGTCCGGTTGTACAGGTTCTTCACCGCCGAGTTGGGCACAAACAGGATGTCGTGATCCAGAATCGGCTGATCCGGATCCTTACCGTGCAGCATGCGCGACAGGTCCAGCGTAGTCACCGTACGGCCGCTCTTCTGTTCGCGAATCAGAAGCGCCTTGCTGAGGGCCGCGTTCTGCGATGGACCCCACGCCAGCGATAGCGCCCTCAACACCGTGACGTCCTCGCTTGGATCGACCGTGAACCCTCCCGGTCGAATCACATCCCCGACGACATACACCAGTCCCGCGCGGCTCACTTGGACAATGTCGCCCGGCGCCAGTTCGGGATTCCCATCAACCCTGCCCTCGGCGCCGTTCCGATCAAGAGCCACAGGATGCGGCGTGGCGGGATCATTGCGGTGGTAGATGTTCACCACCCCGCCCGCCGTAGGGCTTAGTCCCGAGGCCGCGGAGATCACGTCGAACAACCGGTGATGCACCGTATACGGATACACCCCGGGCCGCGTTACCTCGCCCAGCACGCTCACATCCTGGCCCACATACGCCATGATGAGCACCGCGACTTGCGGATGGTTCAGCATGCCGCGCTCCACCAGCGCCGCCGCAATGGCCCGCGCTGCCTCCACTTCATCCATCCCCTCCACCCGCACCTCGTCCACCATCGGCAACTTCACGGTGCCTCCCGCCGTCACCCGGACCGTTGAGTGAAACTCAGGGGTGTGATATTCGCCGATGTCCAGCAGATCTCCCGGCACGATCGCTGCCGGCATCGGTTCGGTCGACAGGTTCGCAGCGCCGGCGGGCAGCCCCGCGCCAATCGCGCCTGCCCCGCTCCACACCTCCGGAGCCTCTTTCGGGTTCGGTGTGCTTTTGTTATCGCTGGTGATCGGGATTTTTGCCACCCCGGTCGGAATCCCTTGCGTGCTCGGCGTGGGTGCCTGCGCGTACATCATGGTGCCGGCCGCAAACACCGCCAGCACTCCCACCATCACGCGCGCAGCCGACGGCCAGAGCGATTCCAGCAGCAGAGCGGTGCCCACCGCAATCCACAGACCCACGAACAACGTGATCGCCAGGTACAAAGGCATATCCGGAGCAACCGGTTTTGCGGGAGGTCTGGCCTCATCCACAACCCAGATATCCGCATCGTGCACGCCCACCGCCAGCCCCGCTTCTTCGACCTTGTCCTGCATATGCAGATACAGGTCACGCGTGGAGTCGGCTTCCCGCCGCATCCCTTCATACGCGGTAGCCGCCTCGTCCACTCTCAGGCCCTCACGCGTGCGCTCTGAGAGATTCTTCTGCACCAGTCGTTCGTGATCCTCAGCCGCAGTCCAGGCGCTCCGGAACCTCTCTCGCAATTGCGCGTTCTCGCCTTGCAGTTGACGGTCGAGATCCTTGAGCTGCTGCCGAATCTCAAGCACGCGGGGAAAGTTAGGCCCCCGTTCGATGCTGATTTGCGCCAGTTCCTGTTCCAGGTCGCTGCGCCGCGCATGGATCGATCGGAAAACGTTGGCGAGATTGGTTCCGTCGGTTTGCACCCGGGGATCGAAGGCCAGCACGACTTCCGGATCGCCCTGTGCCGCGGCCCGATATTCGGCCTCGCGAAGAATTCTTTCCGAATTTGCAGCCGCCAGCGCCCGTCCCAGCTCGTCCACTTCCACCAGCGCCGGCAAATGTTCCGCCCCTCCCGGTTTTCCGTTGGTCAGAGTTTCCGGAGCAATGAGAATGCCGTGCTTGGTCTGGAATGCAGATAGCCTTCGGTCGTCTTCCTCTGCCCGCCCCTTCAATGCCGCGAGTTGGCTCCGCAAACGCGTTGTCGCCTCCTCGGTGGCCTGCTTGCGCAGTTCGTTCTGTTGCCGGCCGTAAGCGTCAATCAGCGCGTTCACCACCTCGGCCGACAATCGCGCGTCTCGGGTCCGGAAGCGAATTTCCACCAGCAGCGTGCGCGGAAGCGTCCCGACGTGCAGTCGGTTCTGAAACCGTTCCAGCAAATAGTTCTGGGCGTCGGCTTGCGGCGCCTCGGGTTGAAAGCCGGGATACCGCGCCCCGAACCGGCCCCGGAACGCGGGGGCGGCATAGAGCTTCTCCTCGCGAATCACTCTCCAGGCCAGTCGATCGCTGCGCAGGATTCCCGCCACCGTCTCCAATTGCATAGGAGCGGGCAATGCCGACGCCGAAACCAGCGATGGTGGCTCCTCCAGGCTCAACGACGTCGCGGATGCGATGCGCAGAGCCACTCTTGCCCTTGCCTCGTATTCCTTGGGCGCTACCTGGCAATAAAGAAGGCACGCGAGCAACAGCCCACCCACAATCGACCCGACGATTCGGCGGCGTAGCGCCATTTGCACGAACAACGCCCGCAGGGACGTAGAAGAGCCGCCTCGTCTGACGCCGGGGGAATCGCGTCCATCGATTGTGCGCCGCGCCGCGAGTTCAGCTGAAAGAGCTTCCTGCAAGGCCCGGGACCCTCATTCCAAAGGCTCTCCGGCACCGCGATTCAGCGCGAGTCTCCTCGAAAACCGCTGTGACGAAGTCCTCAGCAGTGTCAATCATGGCTGCATGGAATGTTAGTGAGCCGTGTCACATGATCGATTGAAACCGAAAGTCGTTCCGCTGGCCTCGAAAGCAAATCGTCGAGCCGGCAACCAATCCAGGTCGCGCACTATTGCGTAATGTCAAAGACATACACTCCGCAAACAGTCAAAATTTCCTATCGTGAAAAGCAATCGGCTGGCAGTGCAGGACAGTCATTTTTCGTTCTTGACGGAAGCACCTGCGCTTCAGCGGCGCCCCACGGTTCGACGCAGGATCACCCCCGAGGCAGGCCGCGGCCTTGAGAAGCTAGGTCACGCGCTTGAGTACCTGGCTGATGAATTTGTGCGCGACGGATGCGCGGTCGTTGAAGACTATGGAAGGCTGCAGGCCATCCAGCTGTTGGCCACCCTCAACCGCCAGATCTATTTCGCCTGTGGCGTTCAGCCCACCATGCGCGACCGGGTTCGATCCCTCGTTCAGCGGCTCCTGAACTAACCCTCCCGATCCTCTTGAGGATCAAAGGCCGCTCGCCCGGTACCAGTCCACCGTTCGACTCAGTCCCTCCCGGAAATCCACGATCGGCTCATACCCCAGTAACTCGCGGGCCAGTCCGATGTCTGCGAGTGAATCCCGGACATCTCCCGTTCGCGCTGCCGCATAGGCCGGGGAGCCCTCATATCCGGTCAGCTCCTTCAACATCGCGAACGTCTCATTCAGTGTCACGCGCGTGGCTGTCGCCGTGTTTATCATCCGGCCCGATACCTTCTCCGCCGGAGCTTCGGCAGCCAGCAGATTGGCGTGAACCACATTGTCAATGTAAGTGAAGTCGCGGCTCTGCTCACCATCGCCATAAATCGTCGGCTGTTTCCCGGCCAGCATGCACCGGCAGAAAATCGCCAGCACACCCGAATAGTGCGAAGTCGGATCCTGATATGGGCCAAACACATTGAAGTACCGGAGCGAAACCGTCTCCAGGCTATAGACACGGGCAAACGCGCTCATGTAGTGTTCCCCCGCGAGCTTGGCCACGGCGTAGGGAGAAATGGGATTGGGCAGCATGTCTTCGCGCTTGGGCAGGATCGGCGTATCTCCATACGCTGAAGACGAGCCCGCGTACACCACCCGCCGCACTTCCGCGGCCTTCGCCGCAACCAGGACGTTCAGCGTCGCATCCACGCAGTTCACATTTGTTGCCACAGGATCGGCGACCGATCGCGGAACCGACGCCAGCGCCGCCTCGTGAAAAACGACTTCGATCCCCGTCACAGGCCTTCGCGCACGCCGCCGGATCGGCCAGATCGCCCTCCACGAACTCCAGTCCATCAAGCCCAATCAGGTTTTCCCTCCTGCCGGTGATGAAGCTGTCGATGCCGCGCACACCCTCGCCACGCTCCAGAAGCGCCGCCGCAATCGAACGTCCAATAAACCCGGCCACTCCGGTTACCAGAAATCGTGCCAACTTCTTTCCTTTCCGCGGCGCGCTGAAACCCGGACCGCCCTGCCCAGCATACTATTGCGCCCTGGGTAAGTCTGTGAGGGTGGCACCCTGGGTCCGCATCTGCCATTCGCAGCGGTTATCACTGCCTCATAAGGTACCAAGCCTTAAAATCATGGCATGACTATCGCACTCAACAGCACACTCGCAATGTTCAAAGAGCGGGTGGCTTCCCGGCAAGCCCGCATCGGCATCGTCGGCATGGGATACGTCGGCTTGCCCCTGGCATTGCTGTTCAGCGAGCGAACGCTTCCGCGTCACCGGCTTCGATATCGCCGCCGACAAGGTCAGCCAAGCTCAACGCCGGCGACTCCTACATCGTCCGCATTCTTCCGGCGAATATTCAGAAGGCGCAGAAGGTCCGGCTTCTCGCGCCACCGCCGATTACTCCGAGATCGCGGCCATGGACGCCGTCATCATCTGCGTTCCCACCCCGCTCGACGAGCATCACGAGCCCGACCTGAGCTACGTCACCGGCACCGTCACGTCCATCGCCCCCACATGTCCATCGACGGCCAGCTCATCGTCCTCGAGAGCACCACCTATCCCGGCACCACCGAAGAGATCGTCGTGCCCCTGCTCGAAGCCGGCAATCTGCTCGGACTCAAAGTTGCGCGCCGCACGCCTCGAGCCAACCGCAGGCGCTTCCACGTCGCCTTCTCTCCCGAGCGCGAAGACCCCGGCAACGACACCGTCGCCCGCCACGACATTCCCAAGGTCATCGGCGGCTGCGGCCCCGGCGCCGTCGAACTGGCCTCGGCCATCTACGGCTCCATCTTCCGCCGCGTCATCCCGGTCAGCAGTCCCGCCGTCGCCGAAATGACCAAGCTGCTCGAGAACATCTATCGCTGCGTCAACATCGCGCTCGTCAACGAGCTCAAGCAGCTCTGCATGCGCATGGGCATCGACATCCACGAAGTCATCGACGCCGCCAACACCAAGCCCTTCGGCTTCCAGGCCTTCTATCCCGGCCCCGGCCTCGGCGGCCACTGCATCCCCATCGATCCCTTCTATCTCTCCTGGAAGGCCAAGGAATTCGACTTCCGCACCCGCTTCATCGAGCTGGCCGGCGAAGTCAACACCAAGATGCCCTACTTCGTCATCGAGCAGACCGCCGCCGCACTCAACGACCAGCTCGCAAGTCCATCAAGGGTTCGAAGATCCTGGTTCTCGGCCTGGCCTACAAGCGCGACATCGACGATCTGCGCGAGTCGCCTTCGCTCACCATCATCGAGCTGCTCCGCGAGAAAGGCGCCCTCGTCTCCTACAACGATCCCTATTTCCCAACCGTGGGCCGCGGCCGCCACTACGACCTCAACATGACCAACACTCCGCTCGACAATCTTGGCCAGTACGACGCTGTTCTCATCGTCACCGACCATACTTCGCTACGATTACAAGGCCATCGTCGATCAGTCACAAGCTGGTCATCGATACTCGAAACGCCACCAAGGGCATAGCCTCCCCGAAAATCGTGCGCTGCTGAGAGAGCCCTTTCACGCCGGCCCATGCATTGCTCCAAATCATCGCAATGGTTCCGAAAGTAACCAATGGGTGCGTGATTTATATCACTCTTTAATCCGGTTTGTGCGATTCTCTTTTGCAAGCACTCAAAGCAAGCAAGTCCCTGACCTCTTCGAATGGCTCTGGTTTTTCTCCAGCGTCATTCCGGCATCTCTACCCGCAGCATGGCCCGGGAAGAGACTTGGCAGTCAACCACTAACCGCGCTCAACCCCCACGACGCGCAAGTCCGTTTTGCGGTCATAAAAGTAAACCTCCGCAACCAGCATTGAGTCGGCGTTGATGTTGTGCTCAACGCCGGCTCTCACCCAACAACCGCCGCGCAGGACATCGAAATAGCGGTTCGCTAACGGCGACCCGCAATCATGCTGGGAAGATTCTTATATTTACCTATATCCAGAAGTTCTGATTCGCCGGAGCGTTATCGGCTCCATAGATTAAAACAACTGAAAAAAGAGCTTGCCGGGACCAAAAGTCTCCGCAAGCTCTTCTTTTTTGTGCCCCTGCGCGCCTGGTTCCTTCTCGATCGGACCGGAACTCGCAATTCTGATGCAAGTGGCCAGAAGAACACTTGCCTAGACATTACACCTTATGGTGTAATGTCGGAGTGAATCAACTCTCGGACGTATTGACAGCCATTTCTCACCCCACGCGGCGAGCGATTATCGGGCAGCTGGCAATCGGACCTGCGCGATTCCTGGATGTTGCGCAACCGTGCGGCACGGCACTAAACGCGGTGACGAAGCATCTCAAGATACTCGAAAGAGCAGGGCTTATCGAACGCCAAAGGCAGGGGCGAGAGGTGATGATCTCGTTTCGAGCGGAGCCGCTGAGATTGGTATCGGGATGGGTGCATGAGTACGAGCAATTCTGGAACGAACGCCTCGATCAGTTTGAGAAGCATTTCAGAGACAAAGGCGCAAAGGAGAAGAAAGGGTGACGGCTGCAACGAAAACTATTGAAGTGAAGGTTGAGCGAACATTATCTGCTCCTGCGCATGAGGTATTCGATGCGTGGTTGGATCCAATGATCCCAGGCAATCCATGGAATGCCGCCGAGAAGTTCATCCTGGATCCGAAAGTAGACGGGCTCTTTTACTGGAACCTCCGCGGCATATCGCATTACGGCCGATTCACGAAGGTGGAGCGGCCGGTCCGGATACAGCATACCTGGGTCTCGCCGAATACCCTCGGAAACGAATCGACGGTGACGGTGACCTTTCAGAACCGCGGAGAAGACACGCTGATGACTCTTGTGCATTCCGATCTCCCCGACACGGACGAGGCAAAGGGGCACGAGAAAGGCTGGAACTACTTTTTGGGTATTCTTCGTGAGCAATTTGGAAGCGGCTCGCGCAAGGAATACCGCTGGGAAGAAGCTCATCCGAAGGGGGAATGAAGAGTGTGAGCCACATCAATACGAGGAGAATTTGCCGATTCTTCGGGGCAGTACTCCTGCCTTTGCTCTTTGCTACCCATGCAATCGGCGGAAACAGCGCCGCCCAGGAGCCGACCCAGACCTCAGCGAAAGGAACGATGGTGAACTCACGCAGTGGCGATACAGAGAAGATACGGGGGTATGCACCCGTGAACGGCCTGAAGATGCATTACGAAATCGAGGGAACCGGCGATCCGCTCGTCTTTATCCCGCCAGCCTTCGGATTTGCCGGGTTGAAATCATTCCCTGCGCTGCTTCAGAATCATTCGGTCATTACGGTCGATCTTCAAGGGAATGGCCGCACGGCGGACATCCCGGACCGGCCCATTTCTATCGAACAATACGCCAAAGACGTGGTTGGTTTGCTGAAGTATCTTGGCATAGCAAAGGCCGACTTCTTCGGCGAAAGTTACGGCGGCAATACCGCGGCACTCATCGCAGTTCGCTACCCCGAGGTCGTGCGTCGTGTGGCGACTTATTCAGCGACTTTTGGCACTCCTCAGGTTGCTCTCAACCCTGAGACCACGCACTTTGACCACCCGCCTGTCGCCGATTCCAGTTACATCCAATTTCAGAGAGACAACTACAAGGGCGTGGCGCCCGATCCGGAATATTGGCCGAAGATATTTGACAAGATCGGCAGCATTCAATGGGAAGGGTTTTCGAGAGAGGAGTTGGCGTCGATCAAAGTACCGATTCTCATTCTTGTCGGAGATCACGATTTTGTCCGCGTGGAGCATGCCGTTGAGAGCTTCAGGCTAATCCCCAGCGCCGAACTTGCGGTGATCCCGAATGCCGGCCACTTCGCCCTGTTTTCGGAACCGGAAAGAGTGATTCCCATAGTCAAGCAATTTCTGGAAACGCCTGAGAACAGAATCCCCGTGGCAACCGCCAAAACAGGCTACCACCCCGGTGAAACCAGATAAAGGATCATGGCGAAGGCGGCCTTCCTCGCTGGCATTGTCGGGCGCGAATGCGAGGCACGCCTGAATTACCGTATCTCCACCACGATCGGCGTATGGTCTGAAGGTCGGTCCTGCGCTCGCGGACCTTTGTCGATCTCGCACGATACCAGCCGACCCGCCGCTGCGGAAGACAACAGAAAGTGGTCGATGCGAATGCCCCGATTGTGCTCAAACGCATTGCGGAAGTAATCCCAGAACGTGAAGGCGCCCGCCAGGCCCGGGTGCAACGATCGGAACGCATCGACCCAACCCCGCTCCAGCATGGCCCGATACCGCGCTCGGGGTTCCGGTTGAAACAGCGCGTCCTTGATCCATGATTCCGGCTTGTGGCAATCGATGTCTTCCGGAATCACGTTGAAGTCGCCCCCAATGACCGTCGCCCCATCGTCCCGCAGCCAACGGATCATCTGATCCATCATCCGGTCCATCCACGCCAGCTTGTAAATGAACTTGTCGGTCCCGATCGGATTGCCGTTGGGCATGTACACGTTCACGATGCGGATGCCGCCGATCCTGGTCTCGAGAAACCGCGCGTGGCTGTCCTTGTCGTCGCCGGCAAGTGTCGTGTTGATGGTTTCGATCGGCTCCCGCGACAACACCGCAACCCCGTTGTAGGTCTTCTGTGTCACCGCCACGCTGTTGTAGCCCATCTCCGTGAACACTTCCGCCGGAAAGACTTCTCCCTTCAACTCCTGCAGCAGCAGAACGTCGGGTTCACGGGTACGCAGCCATTCCGTCACGTGCCCCAACCGCGCCCGAATCGAATTCACATTCCAGCTTGCAATTTTCAATGTCGCCCCGCCAATCCGATTTCCACGCGCATGGTCTGTTCTTCTCCGGGATCAAGCGAAATCGCGCCGCCCAGAATGTTGCTCGCTTCCACGCAGATCATCTGCTTCCATTCCTCGTCCCCGAGGTCAGCCAGCTTCGCCGCTCCCTGCCGCCACGGATTCCACACAATCGTGGTCGAAGAATTTTCCTTTGTGGTTCGCACCGCACGCCCCAGCGCCTCATCAGAAAATTCGACTGTGCCTCCAGTCTCGATATAGGCATTATCCACCGGGCCGGACAACCTCAGGCCGTCCGCCTGCACCTTCCGGCGGTTCCCGTCCGTGTTGTCCAGAAACGAAATCCCCACAAGGCCGCGCACTTCCACCTGTTCCACATCCCCAACCCTGAAGTAGGTATGAAGAGCCTCTTCAAATCGGAAGCCTGCACTCCCGGCATTGGTCACTGTCAGTTCCATGCCCAGCGTTTTCCCCACCGTGATTCGATACGCCAGTTGGAACTCGTATGGCCACCATCGCCGCGAGCCATCGTCGCTCCGCGTAGCGCACACCACTGTAACGACGCCATCGCTCCCCGCATCTATCGACTCAAGATTCCATTCCTTCGTCCGCACAAATCCATGTGTCGGCGCGCTGGCATCGTCCGCCTTGCCGCGAAACCACGGAAAGCACACCGGGATGCCGCCGCGGATTGCCCGCCCGTCTTCCCACTTCGACTGCTCGCTGAGAAAAAGCACTTCTTCCTCCCCAGCCGGCCGCCACGCCGTGATCTGCGCGCCATGAAGGTAGATCTCCGCCGTCGCAAGAGGTCCCACGATGGTCAACTTTGCCAGCCCGCCATTCCCGGCGGTTATTTGAACCGTCCCCGCAATCCCGAACCGCTCATTCAGCTCATCCACACCTGACAGCTTTTCCATATCACCGGATTCTATCCGCAGGGACCGCTCTCGCCCGGTCTACTCCAAACGCCAACCACAAACAAAAACTCCGTGCCCCTCCTTTCGCCTTTTTCCTGGCGAAAGGGTGGGAAACCACAAAAGCCAATTCGGGATCTCGATCCTTCCGAGTCGGGCACGCCCATGGCAACTAAAATATCCTCATGATTCTCGAGACGTTCATCGTCGGCCCCCTGCAATGCAACTGCACCCTGCTTGGCGACGAGGACGCCGCCGAAGCCATCGTCATCGATCCCGGCGACGAGGTCAGCCGGATTTACCGCCGCCTTACCGACCTTGGACTCAAGCTGAAGCAGATCCTGGTCACGCACGGCCACATCGACCACGTCGGCGGCGCGCTCAAGCTGAAGCACCTCACCGGCTCCCCCATCTTTCTCAACGAAAATGATCTCCCGCTTCTCAAAATGATGGAGGAGCAGGCCGCGTGGGTCGGCGTTCCCACACCCGAGGTGTCCGCGCCCGACGTAAGCCTTAACGATGGCATGCGTGTCGGTCTCGATAATTTCCCCGCTGACGTGTTGCACACGCCGGGTCACACCCAGGGTTCAGTTTGTCTTCATTTCGCGCCGCTCAAGATGGTCATTGCCGGCGATACCCTGTTTGCCGGCAGCATCGGCCGCACCGATCTGCCCGGCGGCAACCCGCGCCAGATCATCGAGTCCATCGAAACCCGGCTCCTGCCCCTTTCGGACGACACCAGGGTCTTGCCTGGACACGGTCCCGCCACCACCATCGGCGCCGAACGGCACCATAATCCATTCCTGACGATGAAATGAATTGTTAAATATCTACATATCATTAGGTTATAGAAATAATATAAACCTGTAGTTTTACAAACTCTCTTGTACTGTTACTTGCGCACTGAATTGCAAACATCCGAGAATTTCGGCTACGCCTTTTGCGAATTCCTCGGCCCGGTCCAGGAGGCTTACCACCAGCCACCCCGACTCCGGCATCCCGAAAAAATACCCCGGATGAACCCACACCCCCCGGTCCAACAGTTCGCGGACGGTCATTTCATCTGGCCGCAGCGCAGCGATCCGCAGCACCGCATACCATCCGCCCTCCACGTTCAGCCGCCGTACCGTCGTTTGCCGTCCAAGTTGCCGATCCAGTTCGGCGAGGTTGGCCGTCACCCGCTCGCCGATCTGCCGCTGGATTGCATTTCGCTCCCTCAGCCACGTCGGCAGAGCCCACTGCACCGGCGCGTTCATGGAAAGAAATGTGTCGGCGATAACCTCGAGTCGTTCCATCGCCACACCCGCCTGAGGGCCGGCGGCAACGATCCAGGCCGCTTTCATTTGCGGTAACCCCGCGATCTTGCTCAACCCGCTGACCACATACACCGCAACGCCGTCGAGTCCCGCCGCAAAACTCATCCCCCGCTCGGTATCCGCAAATCGATAGTCGAGGAAAACTTCGTCCACGATCAGTGACAGGCCAAACTCCCGGCATAACCGCGCCAGTTCCTCCGCCTCCCATGGCTTGGTGAAATGCCCGGTCGGATTGTTCGGATGTACCAGGACAATGGCCCGGGTTTCGGGCGTGATTGCCCGCCGGAACCCTTCCGGATCGATCTGCCAGCCATGGTCATACACGAGCGGCGCGAACTTCAGCCGCACATCGTCAAGACCAGCCAGAAAATCAAACAGCGGATAGCCCGGCTGCGGGACGACAATCTCGTCGCCCGGATCGCACAGCAGCCGAAACAGGTAGCTGTACGCCTCGCTCGTGCTTGTGGTCAGCACCACCTTGTCCGGAGCCACGGCAACGCCATGGTCTGCGTAATACGCGCACACCGCCTCGCGTGCCAGCGACAGTCCCAGCGGCTGCGGATTGTAATCAAGTCCCCTCGCATCGGTCAGCGCGTTCAGCAAATTGGAAGGATACTCAAAGCCGCACCGCGTCGGATTCGAAGCCGTAAGATCGGCAATCGGCAACCCTGCTTCCACCCGCAGCCGATGCGCCTCCGCCAGCGCGCTCTCCCCCGTATTCCAGTTCGTCCTCTGCGAAAAACGCATCGCGCTGCCCGTTCCTGGGCGCCCCTTGTAAATCTGGACAACTGTCCACTGTCCACTGAAACCGATCGTGCACAATAAGGAAGACGCCCCTACCACCATACACGGGCAAACACCAAGGAGAATCATTGGCTCTGCGCGCGGTTGTTTTCGATTATGGAATGGTCCTGACCGGCACTCCCGTTGTCGCGGCCCACGACGCCATGGTCCGCATTACCGGCCTGACTCCAGAGCAGTTCGAGAAGCTTTATTGGGCCGATCGTCACGCTTACGACGAAGGTAAACTCACCGGCGTGGCATTCTGGCAGAAGTTGGCGCACGACTCCAACCTGTCGCTCAGTGCATCCGATCTTGCGGAGCTCAACCGTCAGGATGCAGTCATGTGGACCACCCAGAATCCGGCCATGGTCGCCTGGCAGCAGAAACTCAAAGCCGACGGCTTGCTCACCGCCATCCTCTCCAATATGGGCGATTCCGTCCTTGAAAACATCAAGCGCGAATTCCGGTGGATCGACAACTTCGATGTCCTGGTTTGGAGTTTCCAGTTGCACCTGGCCAAGCCGGATCCTGCCATCTATCGCCACGTCCTCAAAGAACTCGCCACCCTGCCCGAAGAAACCCTCTTCCTCGATGACAAGCGCATCAACGTTGAGGCGGCTCAGGCGCTCGGCATCAAAGCTCTTGAGTTCACCACCGTCGAACGCCTCCGCGACGATCTAGTGGCCGCCGGCTTTGACTCCCAACTGCCGCTTCCCTGAAGCGCCCAGACCTATCGCCCTGGCGGAACACCCAGGTGGTAGCTGATGCCCACGCTCGCATTCATCACATCGAGTCCGGGATTCACTGGCACAATAAACGCGTTTGAGAAATGGAAATCGCCAAAAAGCCCGAGGCGCAAATCGATGCGCGGATTCAGCCTGATCTGTAGCCCTGTCGACGACTGCAGGCTGAAGCTTTCATAAGTCGCTTGTGAGGAGATCACCTTCTCCGTAAAAAACAGCATCCCGCCCTTCGCCATCAGGTACGGCTTCAAGGCCTTGCCATCGCGCCAGATCCACCGCGCGCCTATCGGCGAAATACCCACGCCTGGAACAATGTGATGGGCATTCGTTAATGGGCTGCCCCAGATATTCGCTTGGTCAGGCTCCCACAGAAGGACCACCGGCAGAAATTCAGCCACGTAATCCACACGCGCCTTCAGCATGTAGCCCCAGGAATGGCGGTCATACTCCACGCCGGCGGTGTACATCTTGCAATCGGTTCCGCCCGCAAAAATCTTGTAATTTCCGTACGACGCCAATCCCTCAAAAATCACTTCCTGCTCCGGCGCCTGTTTGGGGGCCTCTTCCACCACCGACGTTGCGCGCGCGCCATCGAAAGGCATCTCTTCACAACGCAGCCACCATGGCTCCGCCATCAGCAGCCCTATTGCAAAACAGAACCAGAGGGTCTTCCCGTCAAAAAATCGGCCCACGCGCCTCGACCGCTCGCGCCGGGACCGACGTATCGAAATCGCATGCAATGGATAGATCTCCAGTAGGTCGAGCAATAGTGAATCGGTCTTTCAATCAACTGAGAAAATCCGTCGGAAAACACGCACCGTACTGTCCGGTTGGGCCACTGCTATGAGTCTCCGACCCCCGAATTGCCAATGTAACATGCACGCCTCGCCCGGACATACGCTCCTGTTTCGCGGACTACCTGCGGGCCGGCTCGTGATTGCGCGCCTCATTCGGCGTCCCTCGTCGCATACAGAATCCGCCCTCGTGTACTAAACTGCTTCCCGGCGAATCCAGACTTGCTCAACCGTTTTATATAGGGTGCCCAGATCTATTTTGAGTGGCCACTCCGTTTCTGGATTTGATGCGATGGAGGACTCACCCGTCGATTCGACCTTCAGGGAGGCAGTAATGCATTCGTTCGAACAAACCGCACTCAGCCCGATCCGAGGCGCATTGTTGGCAATCACACTCGTGGCAATCGGAATGACAGCCGCGGCCCAATCCGTACCAGTGATCACCGGCGACACCCGGGTTGACAAGTTGCTGAGCGAGATGACCCTTCAGGAAAAGCTGACCCTGATCCACGGCACCCAGGAAGATCCCAAGGTTTACCAGGGTCAGGCCGGCTATCTCGCCGGAGTGCCCCGTCTCGGCATTCCCGGTTTGCGCTTCGCCGATGGGCCTCCCGGCGTGCTTACCCGCCATCCGTCGCAGGGTGAAACCGCCACCATGGGCGTTGCCGCCACCTTCAGCGTAAAGGACGCCGAAGACAACGGCCTGGTCATCGGCCGCGAAGCCCGCGCGCTCGGCATCGACGTTGCTTTGCAGCCCTTCGTCAACATCGATCGCGATCTCGAATTCGGCCGCGGCTACAACACCTTCGGCGAAGATCCCTTCCTCACCTCACTTATAGGAGCAGCCGAAATCAAAGGTATCCAGTCGCTGCACGTCATGGCCCAGGTCAAGCACTACGTCGGTTATGACTCCGATAACGAGAACACCTACATCGACGACCAGACCCTCCACGAGGTGTACATCGCTCCCTTCGATGCCGCGGTCAAAGCCGGCGTCTCTTCCATCATGTGCTCCTACAACCGCCTCAACGGTACCTACGCTTGTGGCAACGAGGCCACGCTTACCAAGATCCTGCGCGATGAACTCGGCTTCAAGGGCTTCGTCACCTCGGACTGGGGCGCGGTACACGCGGTCAACTTCATCAACGCCGGACTGGACATGGAAATGCCCGGCGAGCCCGCTCCCGGAGCCGTTTTCACCATTCCGTCCTTCTTCGACTCCAAACCCGTCCCCCCGCCCCCGCCGGCCAACATCGGTGACACCATGGCCGATATGTTCGGCGGACACATTCCCGAGGAGCCCACGCCCGCGCCACCCGATTTCAGCGGATTCGGCGTCAAGCTCGATCCCAAAAAAATGCCCGAAGCTCTGAAGGACGGCACGGTCAACGAAGCCGCCGTCACGCGCGCCGCCGGCCGGGTACTCTACGAGATCGTTCACTTCGGCTACATGGACGGCCAGCAGAAGCATGATGTGACGAAGCAATCCATCGAACAAAACGCCAAAATCATCGAGAAGACCGGCGAAGACGCTGCCGTCCTGCTGAAGAACGAGGGGGCCGCGTTGCCCCTCAAATCAACCGACCTCGATTCCGTCGTCCTCATCGGCCCCACAGCCGGTCAGGTCGATTCGATCGGCATCAACGGCGAACGCTCGGTCGGTCTTCCTGAGCGTCAGGTGGGCCCGCTTGCCGCCATGCGCCAGATCTCCGGCAACTCCGACATCGGATTCGCCGTGGCAGACGACATGACAGGCAACACCATCCCCGCCGGCGCACTGAGCCACGACGGTAAGCCAGGCCTCGTCCGCTCCGGCTCCGGAGCAGACCAGACCGACGACCAGATCAACTTCACAACCAAGTCCGGAAACGCCCTTCCGCCCAACGCCATTGTCACTTGGAAAGGCGCTCTGACCGTTCCCCACGCGGGCGACTACTGGATCTGTCTTCAAGCGCTCGGTACCAATGCGACGATGTTGCTCGACGGCAAGCGCTTCGCGGCTACCGGCGCTTTCCAGGGCGGCGTCCACGGCGACATCCTGCAGGCTAACCAGGACAACGTCGTTCCCACACCCGACGGGCTCGACAACGTTCGCCGCTCCGTCCAGTTGGCCGCCGGCCCCCACGCCATCGAGATCAAGACCGGTCCCGATACCTCCAACGCTCCCGTGCAGCTTCGCCTCAACTGGTACACGCCCGAACAGCGCGCCGCCGATCACGAACACGCCATCGCCGCAGCGAAATCTGCCAAGGTTGCCGTCGTCTTTCTCTGGACCCGTCTCGAGCCTGTCTTCGGCCTTCCCGGCGATCAGGACAAGCTCGTTGAAGAAGTGGCTGCGGTCAATCCCAACACCATCGTCGTCCTCAACACCAGCCAGCCCGTGGCCCTCCCTTGGGTCGCCAAGGTAAAAGCCGTCCTTGAAATGTGGTGGCCTGGCGACGAAGGTGGCTGGTCCACCGCCAACCTGCTGCTCGGCAAAGTGAGTCCTGCCGGCCGTCTCCCCGTCACCTGGGGCAAGAGCCTCACCGACTATCCCGCCACCGATCCCAAGTACCCGGAACGGTCCAAAAAAGGCGTCGACAAGAAGACCACATATAGCGAAGGCGTCAATGTGGGCTACCGCTGGTTCGACAAGCAGAACATCGAACCTCTGTTCGCCTTCGGACACGGCCTCAGCTACACCACCTTCGCCTACTCCGGCCTCGGCGTGCTGAAGGATTCCGATGGCGGCCTGGAAGTCGACCTGAACATCAGGAACAGCGGCAATATGGCCTCGGACGAAGTACCCCAAGTTTACTTAGGCCCACCCAGCGAGATTCCCGACGGCGTTCAATTCCCTGTCCGCGCTCTCGTGGCCTTCAACCGCATCCACCTTGCAGCAGGCGAATCGAAGACCCTGTCCCTCACCGTCCCCCAGCGCCAACTTCAGTACTGGTCGACCAAAGAAGGCAAGTGGGTGACTCCATCCGGTCAACGCACTGTCAGCGTCGGCCGGTCGTCTCGCGACCTCCGCCTCAACGACACCATCAACTGACCTCGAGTCTTGGTGCGCATCTGGGTGCCCCATCCTTGCGACTTCTTTCGGTCACAAGGGTGGGAGACCACAGGACTCAGAACGATCTTCTTCACGATCATCAGGGAGTCAACTGTACCAACGGTTCCTTAGACACAGGTCACGACGCCAGCCCCAGCCCCACCAGGTTCGCCGCCGCGATGATCACCATGATGCCAATCCACAGCAGCCGCACAGGGCGGCTCGTCACGCCGGCCCACTCGCCCAGCGCCAGACCTACGATTCCGCCAAACAGTACATACCCGCTCATGTGCAGCATCCAGTTCACATAACTCAGCCGCTCCGGAATGTTTGCCTGGCCCCATGCATAGAAGAAAAACTGCAGGTACCACATGATCCCGCCCGTTGCCGCCAGGAGCGCGTTTCTCGCGATCCTGTCCCGCGGCTGCTCAAGGTCCCGCTTCAGCGAGATCTTGTGCACCGTGGCCAGCCGGACGAAACAGTAGGTCAGGTTCACGATCGCTCCGCCTCCCATGATGAACACATAGGCGGGCAGAGCGGAGTAGAGGTGGCTGATGCCCACGCTCTCCGCCGCCCGCTTGATCGGCAGCGCCGCATCCATGGCAAACGACATCCCCGATGAGAAAATGCCGCACATCACCGCCAGTCCCAGGCCCAGCATCACGTTGAACTCGCCGGGCTCGCCGGTCTTCAACTGCTCCTCTTTCTGGTGCCCCGCGTACGACACGATCGCCACTCCGATCAGCGCCACCAGCACACCCGCCATGTTGAACAGCCCGCCGCGGGTCTGGAAGAGCGTCGCCGCCTGCCCATGAATCAGCGGTGGCACCAGTGTCCCCACCACCAGCGTGACGCCAATCGCAACGCCAATCCCCAGCGACATGCCCAGGTGCCGCATGGTGAGCCCATAGCTCACGTTGCCCACGCCCCACATGGCTCCGAACAGCGCCACCTTCCACAACACCGCGGTGGCGATCGATCCATAAAACGCGCCGAAACTCGGCAGCAGCAGATAGCTGACCCCGATCGGCAGCAGAATCCACGAGAACACACCGGCGACCGCCCACGTGGTCTCCCACGACCACTGCTTGACTTTCTCAATCGGCGCATAGAACGACGCAGCCGATGCCGCGCCCACCATGTGCCATCCAATCCCCGCAATGATTGACACTATCCGTTCTCCTCGCCCCGTTCTGTCCGTGGTACTTGCTCGCGACCTGGCCTGGCCAACAACTCCCGTGCCCCATCCATTCGCTTTGCCGGGGTCCCCAGCGACAGGTCTTCGTCGCTGGGGTGGTCTCGCGAATGGGTGGGAAACCACGAACCCAACCTGGCCTCAGTCAATCGGGAACCCGTCCATTGTGCCCGTTGACCGCTTGTTTTGGAAAGCCTTCATTCGCCGATACACTCAATCCATGGCTCTTCGCCTCTATGCAGCGACCACAAGCGCCGGCAAACTTCGCGATTTTCGCACGGCGGCCGCCGCGCATTCCGTTGCCATCGATCCTCTTCCCGCTCTCTCGACCATTCCGGCTCCCGAAGAGACCGGAACCACCTTCTCTGCCAACGCCACCCTCAAGGCCGTCTACTATTCTCGCTTCGCGCCCAGCCAACTGGTCCTCGCCGACGACTCCGGTCTGGAGGTCGACGCCCTGAACGGCGCGCCCGGCGTGCGGTCCGCGCGCTTCGCCTCCGACGCTGGCCTGGTCGACTCGCCCGATGCCAACGACAACACCGACGTGTGGAACAACATGGTCCTGCTGCAGAGTCTCGCCGGAGTTCCGGCCCCCCGGCGTACCGCCCGCTACCATTGCGTCCTGGTCGCCGCGCGCGACGGCCTACCCTTTCACACGGCGCACGGCACCGTAGAGGGCGTCATCCTCGAAGCGCCGCGCGGCACCGGCGGCTTCGGCTACGATCCCCTTTTTTACCTGCCGGAGCTCGACCGCACCATGGCTGAACTCGACCTCGAAACCAAGCTCACGCTCAGCCATCGCGGGCGCGCGCTGCAGAGAATGTTGACCATGTTGCGGCCTCAAGCGGCATTACCGGCCTAAAGCAATACGAAAGTCGAGTGTCGAATACAGCGCGCGCCTTGACGACCCTTGCATGCGTTCCCAATAATGCAGTGGTAACAAGCACAGAAACGTTATCCCGTAATACGAAACGCCCCGCTCCGGGAATCCGGACCTGCAGCTTGAGGAGCCGACACGTTCATGGCCACTGCTCAACACCCCGCCGCGCCTAAATCCCACAGCGGCGTACCGCCGCTCCGCGCCGCTCAGGGATACTCCTTTGTATGGCGCAAGCTGCATTCCCTGATGGGCATCATCCCCATCGGCGCGTTTCTGCTCGAACACCTCCTTTCCAACTTTGAGGCGCTGCACGGTCCGGCCGCGTATGGCGCTCAGGTCAAGTTCCTCAATTCCCTGCCTCTGGTGCGCGTGCTGGAGTGGACGTTTATCTTTTTGCCCATCCTCTATCACGGCATCTATGGCGTCTACATCTGGCTGCGCGGTCAATCCAACGTCGTCTACTATCCGTGGGCCGGCAACTGGCTGTACGTCTCGCAGCGCTGGACCGGCATCATCGCGTTCTTGTACATCGGGCAGCACGTCCTGCGTCAGCGCTTCCTCGGCGTCAGCCTGCCTGAAAATCCCGGCGCCGCCTTCTGGAAAGTTCAGCACGAATTATCCAATCCCATCATGGTTGCGATCTATGCCATCGCCATGATCGCCGTCTGCTGGCATTTCGCATACGGCGTCTGGCTCTTTGCGGCCAAGTGGGGCATCACTCCCGGCGCAACTGCCCGCCGCCGTTTCGGCTGGGTCTGCCTGGCACTCGGCATCGTTCTCGCAGCCATGGGCCTGGCCAGCATCTGGGCCTTCATCGGCCCCAAGTACCAGAACGCGCCTGAGAATGTACCCGTCTCGACTTTGATCGCTCCGGCTATTCACGTCGGCTCCAATTTGACTCGCTTCACGGCTTCAGTCTGAGAACTGTGAACTGACAACTGTGAACTGCCTTTAAGGAAGACTCAATGGCATCACCCAGAATCATCGTGGTTGGCGGAGGCCTCGCCGGACTCGCGGCGGTCATCAAGATCGCCGAAGCAGGCGGTAGTGTTGACCTGTTCTCGATCGTGCCCGTCAAGCGCTCCCACTCGGTCTGCGCGCAGGGCGGCATCAACGCCGCCAAGAACCTCAAGGGCGAAGGCGACACCACCGCCCAGCACTTCGACGACACCATCTATGGCGGCGACTTTCTCGCCAACCAGACGCCCGTCAAAGCCATGTGCGAGGCCGCACCCGGCATCATCGATCTGCTCGACCGCATGGGCGTCCCCTTCAATCGCACTCCCGAAGGCCTGCTCGACTTTCGCCGCTTCGGCGGTACGCTCTATCACCGCACCGCCTTCGCCGGAGCCACCACCGGCCAGCAGTTGCTCTACGCTCTCGACGAGCAGGTCCGCCGCTACGAAGCCGATGGCAAAGTCAAAAAATATGAAGGCTGGGAGTTTCTCTCCGCCGTCCTCGATTCGAAAGGCGCCTGCCGCGGCATCACCGCCCTCGACCTGCGCACCATGGAACTCCGCTCATTCCCCGCCGATGCCGTCATCCTCGCCACCGGCGGCATCGGCGCCATCTTCGGCAAGAGCACCAACTCCGTCGTCTGCACTGGCTCTGCCCAATCCGCCGTGTTCCAGCAGGGCGCTTACTACGCCAATGGCGAATTCATCCAGGTCCACCCCACTTCGATTCCCGGCGAGGACAAGCTGCGCCTGATGTCGGAGTCGGCACGCGGCGAAGGCGGCCGCGTCTGGGTTCCGCGCAAGGCCGGCGACAATCGCCCCTTCAAGCAGATTCCCGAGTCCGAGCGCTTTTACTTCCTCGAAGAGTGGTATCCCAAGTACGGCAACCTCGTCCCCCGCGATGTGGCCACGCGCGCCATTCACAAGGTCGTCTACGAGCTCGGCCTGGGCCTCGAAGGCCAGCCGATGGTCTACCTCGACCTCACCCACATCGATCGCGAGACGCTCAACCGCAAGCTCGAAGGCATTCTCGAAATCTACGAGAAGTTTGTCGGCGACGATCCGCGCGAAGTGCCGATGAAGATCTTTCCCGGCATGCACTACACCATGGGCGGCCTCTGGGTCGACTTCAACCAGATGACCAACATTCCCGGCCTCTTTGCCGCCGGCGAATGCGAGTACCAGTACCACGGCGCCAATCGCCTCGGCGCAAACTCGCTGGTCAGTTGCATCTTCGGCGGATTCGTTTCCGGCCCCATCGCCATCAAGTACGCCAAGAACCTCGCCGCGGCCGAAGGCGACGGCGGCCACGCAGCCGAACTCGCCCGCCAGGCCGAAATCAACAAGGAACTGCTCAGCAACGAGGGCACCGAGAATCCCTTCAAGCTGTGGCGCGAGCTGGGCCAGACCATGACCGAGCACGCCACCGTCATCCGCTACAACAAGGGCCTCAAGAAGGCCGATGAAAAAATCGTCGAACTGCTGGAGCGCTACAACCGGGTGAACCTGAGCGACAAGAGCCAGTGGGCCAACACCAGCTTCGCCTTCGCGCGCCAGCTCTACAACATGCTCGAACTATCGCGGGTGGTGGTGCAGGGTGCGATGCTGCGCGATGAGTCGCGCGGCGCGCACTACAAGCCCGACTTCCCCGAACGCAACGACGAGAAGTTCCTGAAGACGACCAAGGCAAGCTATACCGGCGATCCGCCGAAGGGCCAAAGTTCGAATTCGAAGAAGTGGATACGCAGTACATCAAGCCGCGCCCGCGCCGCTACGACGCGACCAAGTGACCTCGGCGAAGCCGCTGCATCTGAGGAGTCCGCGCGGCGGACGCAGTCGAAGGATTTGCGGTTGTCAGTCTTGCACACGCCACGACTTTACAGGCTGCAGAAACTAGCCTGAGTCAGATGAACGCGGTCTGCGCCAGGTTTTGTATCAGGGCACGACTTGAGTCGTGCCGATCAGGCCGAACAAAGGAATGGGGCTTTAGCCTCTGAGGGAATCCAGGCATCATGGCAAAAACCGTAACATTCGAAATCAAGCGCCAGGCCAACCCCGAAGCGCCCGCGGTGTGGGAGAAATTCGAACTGGAGTGGCGTCCCGGCATGAACGTCATCTCCGCCATGATGGAGATCGCCGCCAACCCTGTCACCGCCGACGGCCACCCCACTACGCCTATCACCTACGATTCCAATTGCCTGGAAGAGATTTGCGGGTCTTGCGCCATGCGCATCAACGGCAAGGCGCGCATGGCCTGCTCCGCGCTGGTCGACAATCTCGAACAGCCCATCAAGGTCGAGCCGCTTTCGAAATTCCCGCTGGTGCGCGATCTGCAGGTCGACCGCTCCGTGCTGTTCGAAAACCTGATGCTGGTCAAGGCCTGGGTTCCCGTCGACGGCACCTACGATCTCGGCTCCGGCCCGCGCGTGTTTCCGCAGCAGCAGGAAGCCAATTACCCGCTCTCCAACTGCATCTCCTGCACCTGCTGCATGGAGGTCTGCCCGCAGTTCAACGAGGCGACCGGCTTCGTTGGCGCGGCGACCATTGCGCAGGTCAAGCTCTTCAACAATCACCCCACCGGCAAGGTGTTCAAGGAAGAGCGCCTGCGCGCGCTGGCCGGCGATGGCGGCATCCAGGAGTGCGGCTTCGCTCAGAACTGCGTCGAAGTCTGCCCCAAAGGCATCCCGCTCACCGACGCCATCTCCGACATGAGCCGCGACGTCCTGATCCAGAAAGCCAAGGACTGGCTGCGCAGCTGAGCAGCTTGACCCAAACGAATATGGGCGCGGCAACAACCGCGCCCATATTCATTTTGTCTTTACTTTGAGCTGTCATCCTGAGCGAAGTTGATCGCGCAATGCGCGATCAACGCAGTCGAAGGACCTTGCTTTTATCAAGCCCACATCGCCACTGTCGTGGGTGCCCCACCCTCGCGCGTCTTTATCTTTGCGGCTAGTCAGGGTGGGAATGCCCGAAACCTACATAACCGGATAGAATCCCGCGATCCACCCCTGTAGCAGCGCCGGAAAACATCCCATCGCGACGACAGCCGCCGCAATCGCCACCAGCACAATCATGGTCACCGGATCCACACTGATCTTTTCATTCCTGCCGCCAGGATCATCCACCCCAGGCATAACGAATGCGCGCTTCAGCACCTGCAGGTAGTAGTAAAGCGACACCGCGCTCAGGGCGACTGCCAGCGCGACGAGTGCAAACGGAATCGGCCCCGCTCCAACGCTCAGCACCGCTGCAAACAGGTTGAACTTGGCCCAGAACCCGACCAGCGGCGGAATCCCCGCCAGCGACAGGAACAAGACCAGCAACACCGCCGCCAGCAATGGACTGCGCTTGTACAGTCCGAGGAACGCATCCATGCGGTCGCTGCCCGTGGCGCGCTCCACCACGCCGACCACTCCGAACGCGCCAATGGTAGTCAGCCCGTAGGTCAGAATGTAGTAAAGAATCGCAGCCGCGCTCGCATTGGAGCGGGAAAAGAACGCCAGCCCCAGCAGAATGTACCCCGCGTGGGCGATGGCCGAGTACGCCAGCAGCCGCCGCACACTGATCTGCGCCAGCGCGGCCAGGTTGCCGGCCAGCATCGAGGCCAGCGACAGAACCGTCACGACCAGTGTCCACGGTCCCACGAAGCCTTCGCTGGGCGCAGTCCCCGATGCAAACGCGCCCGCCGTACCGATTGAAATCAGCAGCGCAAAGCTGGCCACCTTCGAGACCGAAGCAATAAACGCGGCGCCAGGCGCAGGCGCGCCCTCGTAGGCATCCGGCGCCCAGAAGTGGAACGGCGCCGCCGCGACCTTGAAGCCCAGCCCCGCCGCAATCATTACCAGGCTCACCAGCAGCAAGGGATCAGCGCTCGGGCCGTTCGCGTGGTGAATCCCCTGCATCACGGATCCGCAGGTTCGTCGATCCAGTAAGCCCGTACAGATAACTGAAACCAAACAGGAGAAAGGCCGCGGACATACCGCCAAACAGGTAATACTTCATCGCCCCTTCGGCGCTGCGTCCCGACTGCTTCGCAAACGCGGTAAGGATGTAGAGTCCGAGGCTCAGCAGTTCCAGCCCGATGAAGATCACCAGCAGGTCCTGTGCTGCCGCAATCAGCAATCCGCCCGTGGCCGCCATCAGCACCACGGCCACGAATTCCCCCACATGGCGCGTGAACACTGAGTCGATCAACAACAGCAGGGTCAGCGCGGTCAGCGCCAGAATTCCGTATTGTGCAGCAGCGGCACTTCCTCCGCCGGCCAGAAGCAGTTCGTCCCCGGCGCGCAAGGCAGCGCCGCCCGTGGCCGACAAAGCCCACGCAGCAGCAGCACACCCGGCCACACCCAGCAGCGCCGCCGCAGCCGCGCGAACACGCAGTCCGGCTTTGCGCAGGAATGCGAGATCCACGACCAGCACCAGCAGCGCCGCAATTTCCAGCATCGTCTCCGGCAGGGTCACGCGAAAGAGGTCTGCGTAGTTCATTGGCCCCCTCCCGCAAGCAGCGTCTTCACCGCCGGCTCAATCGCATCCAGCAGAATCCGCGGATACAGCCCCACCCATAAACTGGCCAGGCACAGCAGCGAGAACCCAGCCACCTCAGGCCAGGTGATCGCTCCCAGATCGTGCCAGCCGGTCTTGGGATGGTCTTCGGCTGTGGGCCTCACATCGGAGAAGAAGGCCTTCTGCAGCGCGCGCCACGTGTACGCGACGCCCACCACGATGCCCACGCCGGCCGCCGCGGTCCACCACGGATTCGCCTTCCACGCGCCCGCCAATACCTGCAGTTCCGCCACAAAGCCCGAGAAACCGGGCAAGCCCATCGACGCCATTCCGGCGATCACAAAAGCCCCGGCGACGAACGGCATGCGCCTCGACAGATGCATGCGTTCGAGCTCCGCGAGTTGCCGCGTATGCGTCCGGTCGTACACCATGCGCCCCACGATCGCAAACAACAGCCCGGCAAGCACGCCGTGCGAGAACATCTGCAGCACCGCGCCGGTCATGCCGATCTGGTTGAGGGTCATCAGCCCCAGCAGCACGAAGCCCATGTGGCTCACGCTGGAGTAGCCGATGACAAATTTGAAATCGCTCTGCACGAGTGCCACGAGCGCGCCGTAGACGATGCCGATCACGGCCAGCACGGCGAACACATCGCGCCACGATCCGATTCCGGCAAACGAAAATCCCCACGGATCCATTCCATGCGGGAAGAGCGACATCGCAACCCGCAGGCATCCGTAGGCGCCCAGTTTCATCACCACGCCGGCCAGCAGCATCGACGCGGCGGTGGGCGCAGCCACGTGGCCGGTGGGCGCCCAGGTATGGAACGGCCACATGCCGGCAAGAATCCCGAATCCCACAAACACCAGCGGAAACGCCCACATCTGGAAGTGCACCGGAAGCCCGGCCTGGCCCAGCTGCACCAAACCCGTCGAGTGGCTACCGGCGGTGGCATACGCGGCCAGCAGCCCGATCAGCACCATCGCCGAGCCGGCAAACGAGTAGAGCGCCAGCTTCATCGCCGCGTATTCGCGGCGCGTCGATCCCCAGATAGCGATCAGGAAGTACTTGGGCACGATTGCGATTTCGTAGAACACAAACAGAAGAAACACGTCGAAGCTGAGGAAGACGCCGTACACGCCGCCGATCAGCGCCAGGAAGAATGCGAAGAACTCATTGACGCGCAGCTCGATATTCCAGCTGAACAGCACGCCCGCGACCGCCGCCAGGCCCGTGAGCAGCACCAGCACCAGGCTGATCCCATCGGCGGCCAGAGTATAGTGAATGCCCATCGAGGGCACCCACGGCACATCGACAATCGTCACGCGACCGTGCCCCGCACCGGCGGCAAATCCAAGCGCAGCGATCACCAGGCCGCCCGCTGCCACCACAAGCGCGAGTCCGCGCGCGAGTCCCGCTCTGCCCTTGGGCAGCAGCGCCTCCACAAGTGCGCCGGCAAACGAGAGATAGATCGTCCACGCCAACATTAAAATCTCC
This sequence comes from uncultured Acidobacteriota bacterium, assembly GCA_963798315.1. GTDB lineage: Bacteria > Acidobacteriota > Terriglobia > Terriglobales > Acidobacteriaceae > Telmatobacter. Next base: position 298,984 of record CAWCTA010000015.1, read on the forward strand.
AGTGCGCCAGCAGGTTCATCACCGTTGGGTTCACGCTGTCCACAATCAGTTGCGGCAGCAGGCCGATAAGCAGCATCAGTCCGATCACCGGCGCCATCGCCATCCGCTCGCCGGTATGCATGTCAGGGAACGCAGCCCAGCGCTCCGGCACCGGTCCTGTAAACACTTTCTGAATGACCGTCAGAATCACGGCCGCCGTCACCAGCAATCCCAGCACCGATACCGTCGCCGACACCCACGCCAGCGGAAACACGCCGCGGAAGATCAGGAACTCGCCCACAAATCCGTTCAGGCCCGGTAAACCCAGCGATGAAAACAGCGCGATGCCCATCAGTCCCGCAAACACCGGAGCCGGCTTGCGCAATCCGCCGAAGTCGTCGATCCCGCGAATGCCGCCGCTCCGTTCCTGAAGCATGGCGATGAACCAGAACAGCGCCGCCGCCGTGATGCCATGGTTGAACATCTGCAGGATTACGCCATTCAGCGCCGCCGCCTGGCTGGTCTGCATCGCCGCATCCGTTGCCGGCACAGCCAGCGCGAAGATGCCCAGCTGGCAATACCCCAGGTGATTTACCGAGGAGTACGCGAACACGCGCTTCAGGTCCTTCTGCGCCGCCGCGGCCCACGCGCCCATGACCACGGTCGTCACCGCCAGCACGAGCAGCGGCGTCCGCATGCGCGCGATCTCCGGTCCGAACATCGGCAGCGCGATCCGCAGCAGGCCATACACACCCATCTTCGACATCGTGCCGGTCAGCATCATCGTCACCGGCGAGGGCGCTTCGCTATACGCGTTGGGCAGCCAGGTGTGAAACGGCATCAGCGGCACTTTCACCGCGAACCCAACCAGCACGCCGGCCGCCAGCCACATCATCACGTGGCCATAATGCAAATATTGCGTTACAGCCTGCTCCAGTTCGCCGGTCGAGGCGAGGAGGCTGAGATGGGTGAAGTCCATGCTGCCGGTCGAAAGAAATACGGCCAGGAACGCCAGCAGCAGGCCCACCGATCCGGCCATCGTGTAGACGAAAAACTGCGTCGCCGCGGGTCCTCGCTTCGCTCCGCCCCAAAGCTTGATCAGGAAAAACGCCGGAATCAGGCTCAGTTCCCAGAACAAGAACCAGTGAAAGAAATTCAGCGCAGTGAAGGTCCCGAACAGGCAGGCTTCCAGTAGCAGCACCAGTGCGAAGTAGAGGTTTGGCTGGTGGTGCACGCGCTTCGCGGCGTCGAGCGACATCAACGTCACCAGCGCCGAGAGCACCACCATCAGCGCGCCCAGCCCGTCCACTCCAAGGTGATACTCGATGCCCAGCGACGGAGCCCACGCGTGCTGTTCCACCAGCCCCATCGTCCCGTTGCGCAGGCAGGTCCGTCCACACCACAAGGGCAACCGCGGTCGCGGCCAGCGCCGTAATCATCGCCACCGCCCGTGCATGTTTGCCTGACAGGAGCACAATCACCGCGCCCACCACGGGCAGCGCGGTCAGCAAGGTCAGTATCGGAATTCCGTTTGGCATTCCGCTCATCGTGCACTGCTCCAGATCAGGATCGCGGCCAGCATCACCACCGCGACCGCGAGCAGGCGCAGGTAGGTCTGCACACGGCCGTTCTGGACTCTCGCCAGAAGGCCTCCGCCGCTATAAAGTTCTTCGCAGCCCTTGTCAAAGGTGCCATCAACAAACTGCGTATCGAAGAAACGATCGAAGTGCGCCAGCGCGCGGAAGGCCGCCGTCACAGCAGCCACTGCTCCGCCCCATACACGCCGGTCCAGCCAGTCCGCCACGCGCGCCCACCAGGTATAGAACGCAATTACTGTCACACCGTAAAGCTCGTCGATGTAGAGCCGATCGCGCAGCCAGCCCCATACCGGAGGCGCAATCTTCTCCAGCGCATCCGGCTCCTCGGCTCGCGGCGACTTGCTGTCGTAGAGCCACCAGCCCAGAAACAAGCCGAGAAAAACGACCGTCGCCGAGATGGCCAGCAGCGACCAGAATTCCGGCTCGCCGAACTTGCCTACCTCAAGCGCCGCCGCATGACCTTCAAGGAAAGCGCGGAACCACGGCCACGCAGGAGTTCCAAGTATGCCCAGCGCGATGGCAAAGAATGCCAGGATCGCGAGCGGCATGGTCATGACGCGCGGGCTTTCATGCGCGTGCCCATGGCCGCGATACTTTCCGAAGAATACGTAGCAGACCTGGCGCGTCATGTAGAAGGCCGTCAGCAGCGCACCGAACACGCAGCAGATAAAACGGCCCGCTGCTCGGGTGCCAGTGCAGCGCCGACTCGAGAATCGCATCCTTGCTCCAGAAGCCGGAGAAGAACAGCGGAAACCCGCTCAGCGCCAGCATGCCGATGGCGTAGGTCGCAAACGTGACCGGCATCTCCTTGCGCAGGCCGCCCATGTGCCGGATGTCCTGCTCTTCGTGGCAGCCGTGAATCACCGAGCCCGCGCCCATAAAGAGAAGCGCCTTGAAGAACGCGTGCGTGATGAGGTGGAACATGCCCACCGCCACGCCGCCCATGCCCAGGCCCGCCATCATGTAGCCAAGCTGCGAGACCGTCGAGTAAGCCAGGATGCGCTTGATGTCGTTCTGCGCGACCGCGATCAGCGCCGCAAACACGGCGGTCCCCGCGCCCACCCATGTCACCACGGTCAGTGCAGTCGTCGTGCTCCCGCCTGCGAGAAGGTGCCACCCGCCGCCATCAGCGGATACACGCGCGCGACCAGGTAAACGCCGGCCGCCACCATGGTCGCCGCATGAATCAGCGCGGATACCGGCGTGGGGCCTTCCATCGCATCCGGCAGCCACACATGCAGCGGAAACTGGCCGCTCTTGCCCGCCGCGCCCGCAAAGATCAGCAGGCCGATCGCCGTCGCTGCGGACAATCCCCATCGCCGCGTGCGCCGCCAGCAATCCGATCAGCGCGTCGGGCTCGATGGATCCTGCGCCGTTGTTGTAGAAGAGCAGCGTGCCCGTCTGCGCGAACAACCAGACAATTCCAAGCAGAAAGAAAATATCGCCGATGCGCGTGGTGAGAAATGCTTTCTTCGCGGCCGCGGCAGCCGAGGGCTTCTGATACCAGAAGCCGATCAGCAGATACGACGTGAGCCCCACCAGTTCCCAGCACATGAACAGCAGCAGCAGGCTGTTCGAGATCACCACGCCCAGCATCGCCCCGGCAAACAGCGACAGGAAGCAGAAGAAGCGCGTGTAGTTCTCGTCGTGGGCCATGTAGCCGGTGGAGTAGATGAAGATCAGCAGGCCGACAAACGTGACCATCACCAGCATGACGGCCGACAGCGGATCGAGCACCCAGCCCAGGTCTACCGTCCCGGTGCCCATCTGCATCCAGGTGAAGTTGACCGTCTCGCGGACCGCGAATCCCTGCGACCAGCCGGTGAGTACATGGCCGAATGCAAACAGGGCCAGCAGCAGCGAAAATCCCAGCGACCCGATGGCGAGCGTCGACGCCAGCCTTTCGCCGCGGCTGCTTCAGCAGCGCAATCACTCCGGACGCGACCATCGGCACCGCCGGAATCAGCCAGAGGATCTGTGCGATGCGGGGACGCAGTCGAGTTGCGGAGTGAACCCCATTCCTTCTTGCATCACCGGCTCACCCTTTCATCCTGTTCATCTCATCGAGATCGGTTGTGCGCGTGTGTCGATAAATCGAGATCACCAGTCCCAGTCCCACGGCTGCTTCGGCGGCCGCGACGGCAATCGAAAACACCGCAAACATCATGCCCGTCAGCGCCTCGGGGTGCGGCCCGTAACGCCAGAACGCAATCAGGTTGAGGTTGGCCGCGTTGAGCATCAGCTCGATCCCAATCAGCACCAGGATGGCATTGCGCCGGGTCAGTGCTCCGCCCAGTCCGATAGCGAATACCAGCGCGGCCACCAACAGATATCCCGCGAGCGGCGTCACTTGCTCTCCCCCTTTTCGTGCATGGCCACCATCACTGCGCCCACCAGTGCAGCGGTCAGCAGCAGCGCCACGATCTCCAGTGGTAAAACGTACCGTCCCAGCAGCGCGTTGCCAATCTGATTCACGGTCACCGCCGGCGCAGCCGTCTCATGGGGGAGCGCGTGAACGCTCTGGATCACCGCCCACCCCAGCACTGCGAAAACCGCCGCGGCAATCGTCGTCCCGGCAAACCAGGTGCGGCTGAAGACGCCGTCTTTCGGAGTATCGGACCCCCGTGTAAGCAAAATGGCAAACACCACCAGGATCGCCACCGCTCCTATATAGATCAGGATTTGCGCAAAGCCGGCGAATTGCGCGTCGAGTTGAAGGTACAGCAGCGCCAGACCGGCGAAGGCGACCGCGACCGCAAGTGCACAATGTACCGTGTTTCTGAGCGTCACCGCGGCCAGCCCGCCGAGAACCGTGAGGAAGGACAATATCCAGAACACGATGCTCATGAGCGCACCAGCTTTTCAGCGTTCCCGTGGTGAGCGGAAAAGGCAACCGCAAATCCTTCGGCTCGCTCCGCTCGCTCAGGATGACAGCGTGAGTTGTGGTGGTCGGGATTAGTCCGCATAGCGATAACTCCTGGGCCCGATTTTCTTCCCCATCCCGACGCGGCCCATGGCCACGTACGCGATCACCAAGATCGCGGAACATACGATCCAGCGAAGCCATCCCTCGCCCATGAAACGCCACACGACCACGTCCACGAGGATGAGCAGAGTAAACGGAAGCACGAACTTCCACGCGAAATTCATCAACTGGTCCTGGCGCAGGCGGGGGAGCGTGCCGCGCATCCAGATCATCACGCAAATCGAAAGCATAACCTTGGAGAAAAACCAGATCCACGAGGGCACAAATCCGAGCACTTCCAGCGGCGCCGACCACCCACCCAGAAACAGCGTCGTCCCCAGTCCCGAGATCGACAGCATGCCTACGTACTCGCCCAGAAAGAACTCCGCAAACTTGAAACCCGAATACTCGGTAAAGTAGCCCGCCACCAGTTCCGACTCGCCCTCCGGCAAATCGAACGGCGACCGGTTGGTTTCCGCCGTAGCGGCGATGGCAAACATTACAAACGCCGCACAACCCCACGGCGTAAAGATGTACCAGTGCGGCAGGCCCCAGGTGTACTGGTTCTGCGCCTCCACAATCTTGTCCAGCGACAGCGAGCCCGTGATCATGACCACGGACACGCTCGACAGCAGCAGCGGCACCTCGTAACTAATCATCTGCGCCACCGCCCGCATCGCTCCCAGCAGCGAATACTTGTTGCGGCTCGACCAGCCCGCCATAAACACCGCGAGTTCCGTCGAAGCGCCCATGGCGAAATAAAACAGCAGCGCCGCGTCCATCTTGACCAGCGTCATGTTGCGGCCCATCGGCAACACCGCGTAGCCCATGAACACCACCACCACGAGAAACACCGGCGCCATAAAATGCACCACCGCATCGGCGTTCGTGGGAACAATGTCTTCCTTCGTGAGCGATTTGATTCCGTCGGCCACCGGCTGAAGGATTCCCAGCGGCCCCACCCGGTTTGGACCGATTCGATTCTGCATTCGCCCCAGTCCCTTGCGCTCGAGAAGCACCGAAATCGCAAACAACGCTGGAAACACGCAGATAATCGCGACAACGCTGATCACCACGCCCGTCACCGGCTGCAGCACCGCGGGCAGCAGGCTCACAATCCAGTGTTTGAGGAGAACGAAAATCTGGTCCAGCGTGCTGACCATCGACTAGTTCCCTCCGTCTTTCTTTGGGTCTGCTTTGGCGGGGACAAGAGGGGGCTCCGCCGCTTTAGCCGTAACCGGCGGCTTGTCATTCTGAGTGGAGCCCGCCGCGGCGGGCGAAGTCGAAGGATCGGCGCTTGCTTTTGGAGCCGCAGCTTTGGCTGCAGCATCCGCGGCCGCCTTCGCCTTCGCCGCGGCATCGGCTTTCGCTTTAGCCTCGGCCTTGGCCTTCTCTTCGGTCAGCTTCGCATCCACGTGCGTCGCTTCCGTGGGATGAATCTTGTGGTAATACTCGTTTGGCTTGGCCAGTTGCTGGCGATCGAGCAGTAGGCCGCCGAAGCGGTCATCGGTCGCCAGCTCGTACTCGACATCCATCTTGATCGCTTCGAACGGGCACACCTCGACGCAAATCTGGCAGCTCATGCAAACTGAAATGTCGATGTCGAACTTCGCAGGATAGATCTGCATCTTGCCCACAAAGTCCGGCTTCTTGTCCTTGCTCTTCTCGATATAGATGCACTTGGGCGGACACTCTTTTTCGCAGATCTGGCAGGCAACGCAGCGCATCCCCTTCTCCCAGTCCGCCCCGTCATACACCAGGAAGGGAAAATTCCGCGACGCCTCGGGCAGGGGCAGGCGCTCCTCGGGATATTGCACCGTCGTCAGCCGCTCCTTCGACACGAAGCTCCCCGCGAAATTCTTCGCCGTCTCCGCAAGACCCTTCAGTATGCCTTCACCCAGCAATGATTCCTCCGAGAGTTCTCAGTTTTCAGATCTCAGTTGACAGTTACCGCCCGGACGTCTCAGGAACTGACAACTGAAAACTGACGACTGACAACCATCTATCTACCCAGCAATGATTCCTCCGAGAGTTCTCAGTTTTCAGATCTCAGTTGACAGTTACCGCCCGGACGTCTCAGGAACTGACAACTGAAAACTGACGACTGACAACTATCGATCCACCTCTCCCAGCACAATATCCACACTTCCAAAAATCAGCACCACATCGGCCACATTGTGCCCCAGGCACATGTCTTCAAGCACCGTCAGGTTGATCAGGCTCGGCGGCCGCACACGATACCGGTATGGGTTTGAGCCCCCATCGCTGATCAGATAGAACCCCAGCTCGCCCTTGGGCGCCTCGATCCTTCCATACGCCTCGCCAGGCTTGGGCTTGAATCCGCGAATCTTGGCCTTGGGATCCATCACAGGGCCGCCAGGAACATCCTTCAAGGCCTGCTCCAGGATCCGGATCGACTCCCGCATCTCCAGCACGCGCACCATGTAGCGGTCGAAGATATCGCCATGGTCGCCCAGCGGCACTCTGAACTTGAACCGGTCGTAGATGCCATAGTGATCGACCTTGCGAATGTCGTAATTCACGCCTGAGCCACGCAGCATCGGCCCCGTCACCCCGGCGTTCACGGCCAACTCCGGCCGCAGCACGCCCACGCCCTGGGTGCGCGCCATCAAAATCTCGTTCCCGCTCAGCAGGGCTTCGAACTCATCTACGAATCCCGGCAGCCCGGCCACTACTTTGCGCGTCGCATCGAGCCACGCCGCCGACACATCCACGCGGCAGCCGCCGAAACGCATGTAGTTGCACATCATGCGCGATCCGGTCAGGCTCTCGAACAGATCGAGGATCTTCTCCCGCTCCCGAAACGCATACATCAGCGGCGTGCCGCTCGCGCCCATTTCCTGGACCAGGAATCCGATCGCCGATGCGTGATTCTGCACCCGGGTCAGCTCCGCCGTAATGACGCGAATATATTCGGCGCGCTCCGGCACCGCCTGGCCAACGAGCTTTTCAACTGCCAGCGCGTACGCCCAGTTATTGGTCAGCGAGCAGAAATAATCCAGCCGGTCTGTGTACGGCATTGAGGCAAGGTAGCTTGCATTCTGGCCGATCTGCTCGTGGTTGCGGTGCAGGTATCCAAACACCGGCTTCAACCGGATCACGCGCTCGCCGTCGAGCGCCACATCCATCCGGAAGACGCCGTGGGTCGACGGGTGATGCGGCCCCATCGACACTTCCAGCAACTCGCCGTCGCCATCGGTCGCACACACCGGGGGACGATTCCAGTTTGCGGCTCTGTCGGCTTTAGTTCCCGCAAAGTTCATCCGATCACCGGCTTCTGATCCCTGTTCCCTGATCCCTGTTCCCTGCCCTGGTGCGCCTTCGCTCGCGCCAGCACCTCATCGTGCGCGGTCGGCTCATATTCAAAGTCGTCCGGCTCCACGTAATCGCGACGCATGGGGTGATCCTTGAACCCCTCCCACATCAACAGGCGCCGCAAGTCCGGATGACCCGTGAACACCACCCCGAACAGGTCGAAAACCTCACGCTCCTGAAATTCAGCCGAGCGCCACACCGGCGTAAACGATGGAAGCTCGACTTTTTCCGAACGGTTCCCGGTCCGCATGCGCAACACCACCGGCCCATGCTTCCTGGCCATCGAATACAGGTGATAGACAACCTCAAGATATCCCGGCTCGGTGTGCTTCCGCGTCTCCTCGACGGTTTCCTCGGTGGTTTGTTCCACGCCGTCCACAGTCTTTGTCACGGGGCGCGCGACCTTGACCTTTTCTGTGACTTCTTTGTCCAGATAGTCCACGCCGGTCAAGTTAGAAAGAAAGTCGAGCGCCAGCTCCGCGTCGTCGCGAAGAAATTGCGCCACTTCGATTGCATGGACCGGGTTCAAAAGCAACGAGTGCTGGCCCGACGGGCTTGCATTGGGAATGATCTTCACCCCCGCACCCGGCACCGCCGCCTCGATCGCCGCCTTGATCTCTTCAGCCGTCTTCAACGCTGCTCCCAGCCCCTGGCAGGCTGCGGAGAAACTCTTCCGCGGCCATGTCTTGTATCAGGGCACGACTTTAGTCGTGCCGCAAATGCACCGTTATCAATGCGGGGCTTTAGCCCCTGTGGGAATTCCGTCCATCAAATTGACTTTTTCCGCAGCCTGCTAGTCCCTAGTCCCTACGTCCCCTAGTCCCTGCTTCACCGAATCACCACCGGCACCGGCCAAACCCCGGCATTCGACGTCGGCTCCAGGTCGTGCTCGCCCTGTTCCGGCACCGGGAACTCTCCCTGAGCCTCGGCATCGAGGTGCCGCGGCCGTCCTTCGCCGGTCAAGGGCTGCTTCTCGATCTTCTCCTGCAATGTCATGAACGCCTGCAGCAGGGCTTCCGGCCTCGGCGGGCATCCGGGAATATGCACATCCACGGGAATGTACCGGTCGATCCCCTTCAGCACGTTATATCCCTGCTTGAATGGCCCTCCGGAAATCGCGCACGCGCCCATCGCGATCACATACCTCGGCTCGGCCATCTGGTTGTACAGCCGCACCACCTGGGGCGCCATCTTCTTCGTCACCGTCCCGGAGATGATCATCAGGTCGGCCTGCCGCGGCGATGGCCGGAACACCTCCGCGCCAAAGCGCGCGATGTCGTAGCGGGCCATCGTCGTGGCAATCATCTCGATCGCGCAACACGCCAGCCCGAACTGCATCGGCCACACCGAGCTCCGCCGCCCCCAGTTATAGAGTTCCTCAATGGTCGTAACGAAGATGCCCTGCTTGCCCAGCTCGATCTTCAGGTTTTGGTCAACAGCCATTTGTCGCTTCGCTCCAGTGGTCAGTGATCAGTGTTTAGTGATCAGTAACACGTCTCTCATCTCGATCGATCGTCATTGCCTTTCGCCCGCAATGGACCCAGAAATTTTCAAATCAGCACGAAGAACTGACCACTGATCACTGAGTCACTGTCTTTTTCACTGCCACGTCAACACTCCCTTGGCCCACGCCCACGCCAGGCCCTCGATCAGCAGCAGAACAAACACCAGCATGGCCAGGCAGGCCGCCACACCCAGCCCCGTAAACGACACCGCAAACGGGAGCAGGAACACCGCCTCTACGTCGAAAATCAAAAACATGATCGCGTACAGGTAATACGACGACCGAAACTGCACCCAGGCGTCGCCCTTCGACACCAGGCCGCATTCGTAGATCGCATTCTTCACCAGGTTCGGCTTGGCCGGCGAAAACACACGTCCCCACAGCCACGCCAGCCCCAGCGGAGCCAAGCCAAACCCCAGAGCCGCGAAGAATAGAACCGCCAATGAAAAATAAGGATTTGCTGCCATATTGGGAGTCGAAGTCTTACCTACCAAACGTACCAGTTTGAGGTGCGCTTTGGCTAAACGGATGTGAGCTAGCTCACACCATTGAACCCTATTTTCTTCCCGCTCATCCCACCCTGTGAACCGCTCGCTGTAATCACCCTGAAAGCAGGCGCGCACTACGCCAGCTCTCCCAACACGGTGCCCGGCTTTTCCTCCATCTTTTGATGGAGACAAGTCCTGCCTCCCGGCTGTTACCTTTCTAATGTCGCCCGGCCCGAGACCCCGACCGCGGCTTCCGATCAAATCCCCATAGGGTCTATCGCACATGCCCGAAGCTTCATCCAGAATCGCCCCGCGCCGCTGGCTGCCGGCGGCTGTCGCCATCGGCCTCAGCTTTGCAGCCGGTCTCGGCGCGTCGGGAGCCAACGGACCCGACGCCGACACTCCCCCATCTCCCCCCGCCGCGACAGCAGGCGCATCCTACACCGCCGCCATCAAGCTCACCGGCCCCACCACGTCGTTCCACGACTCCGTCGCGTCCCGCTACAACTACGCCTTCGGCAAGGAATCGCCCTTCCTGCCCTCCAATGCCATGTCGGTGAACGGCCAGTTCCTCAGCCCGAAGATCTTTTACACGGCGCAGTACTGCGGCCACTGCCACAAGGAGGCCTACCACCAGTGGCGCCAGACCGCGCACGCCAACAGCTTCCGCGCCCCCTGGTATCTCAAAAACGTCAACATGCTCATCGACGAGAAAGGCGTGCAGTTCTCGCGCCACTGCGAAGGTTGCCATAATCCGGTGGCCCTGCTCTCCGGCGACCTGACCCAGGGCATGCCCAAAAAACGCCCCTTTGAGGACGAGGGCGTCACCTGCTCCACCTGTCACTCCATCCAGTCGACTGACGCGACCGGCACTGGAAGCTACGTGATGGGCATCCCCGCTGTCATGGTCGATGAAAGCGGTACCCCCATCACCCGCCCCGTCTCCGACGCTGAAATCCTGGCCCACCTCGATCGCCATTCCAAGGCGGTCATGCGCCCCCTGCTTCAGACCGCCGAGTTTTGCGGCGCCTGCCACAAGGCGGCCATCCCGCAGTCGCTCGACGATTACAAGTTCCTCCGCGCCATCTCCCTGTACGACGAGTGGCAGGCTGCCAGCTTTACCAGGCAGTCGCCCTTGCCCTTCTACCGCAAGGACTCCGTTTCCACCTGTCAGACCTGCCATATGCCGCGCGAGGCCCTGGCCGCCGGCGCCGACGATCCCGGCGCCAAGGACGGCAAATTCACCTCCCACCGCTGGCTGGGCGGCAACACCCTGATCCCCGTTTACTACAAGTACGATGAGCAGTCTGAAAAGCTCGCCGCGTTTTTGAAGAACGGCGCCCAGGGCACCGGCGTCTTCAACGTCGATATCTTCGCCCTTCAAAAGGAGAATGCCGCAGCCTCCGATTCCGCCCTCGTGGCCCCCCTCGGCCTGTGCAACTTCTCCATCGCCCCCGGCGACACCCTCATCGCCGACGTCGTCATCCAGAACAAGGGCATCGCCCATTCGCACATACCCGAGCAGCGCGACTTCTACGAATCCTGGGTCGACTTCACCGTCAAGGATTCCTCCGGCAAAACGCTGACCGAGAGCGGCTTCATCCAGCCCGACGGCAACCTCGATCCCTCCGCCCACTCCTTTACCAGCCGCCTCGTCAACACCAAGGGCGAGCTGAACGACATCCACCAGATCTGGCATAACCGCGTGCTGGCCTATAACAACACCATCCAGTCAGGCCGTTCGCAGTTGGTCCGCTACCGTTTCCGCCTCCCCAAAGAAATCAAAGGCCAATTCACTCTGACGGCAACAGTGAAGTACCGCCGCTTCAACCAGCACTTCATCGACTTTGCGATGGATCAGAAGCACTACCCCATGCCGGTCATCGACATGGCCTCGCAGACCCGTACGCTGGTCATCGGCGACAACGCTCCCGTGGCCCCGGGCCCCGACGAAAACAAACCGTGGATGCGCTGGAACAATTACGGCATCGCCCTGCTCGATGCGCAGCAGTACCAGGCCTCCGTCGATGCATTCCAGCACGTCGCCCAACTTCGCCCCGATTACGCCGATGCCTTCACCAACATGGCCATCGTTGAAATCTCCTGGGAACGCTACGACGATGCCAAGCCCCACCTGGCCCAGGCGCTCAGGCTGCTTCCCGGTGATCCCCGCGCGCTCTACTATCGCGCCGTCGTCGAGCGCAATGCCGGCCAGATACCCGAAGCCGTCGCCGACCTCGAAGCCGTTGTCGCCAAATATCCGCGCTCCCGGGACGCCCTCCGCGAACTGGGCTTCAGCTATTACCAGCAGCACGACTACCCTCAAGCTCGCGACACCTACGAAAAACTCCAAACCGTCGACCCCGACGATCTGGCCGCGCACTACCAGCTGGCGATCCTCTACCGCCGCCTGGGCGAAAAGGAAAAAGCCGCCATCGAGTCAGCCAAGTTTGCCGATCAGAAAGACGACCCGACGGCCTCGACCTACGCCCTTGAATTCCTGGGAAAACACCCTGAAGTGGCCGCCGAAAGCGTCGTCTGGCACACCCACGACCTCACCGGAGACCCCATCAAGCACCCCGCCGAGATTCAGTACAAGTACATCCCCGGCGCCGGCCTATAGATCCCGGAATTGGGGGTGCCCCGTCCTAACTTGTTAGGGCGGGATAATGAGGATGATGTAGCTAAAGTAGAAGGAAACATACGATGGTCATGGCCCGCCCAGACCAGGCAATCCGCCTATACAGTGGATAGCCGCGTGTGTATACTCCCGATTTACATTGCAGCTGGGATGCAGCCCTCCTGAAGTAGTGCGATTACTTTTGTGGAGCGAACCACATGGATTTTGTCATCCCGATCGTCTTCCCCGAGTACTTGATCGTTCTCAACGAACGGCCCTTTGAAATTCACCTGCCCGACCTGATCCCCGGCCGGGAACTGTTTCCCCATTTCGTGCATGTCCCGGTCACCCGGCTTCCTGAACTCGGACATGCCGGCGTGCTTTTCATCGATGGAACCACAGGAACCACAAAGTATTACGAGTATGGACGCTACAAAACTGCCCTTGGCTGGGTGATGCGCCGTCCCATTCCCGATGTGGAGATCGGCTCAGACGATTGGCCAACCATCTCATCTCTGAAGGCCGCCCTGCGTTCGATTTCGCAACAGGCCGGTCAGAAGGGTCCGATTCAAGGAGCATTCATCGTCCTGCCCGATGGCAGCTACGCGGCCATGTACGCCTATGCCCGCAAGCGCATGCTCGAGAACAATGATCCCAAGCGGCCGCCCTACAGCCTCCTGACCCACAGCTGTCTCCAGTTTATGAAGCAGGTAGCTGAAGAAGGCGGCGCCGATATGCCCGTCGTTCTCGACCCGCGGCCCGACGGATACATCCAGAGGGTTCGCGAAAAATTTCCGCCTCTGGATTACTCCCCAAAGACCGAGACACTTTCGATTCCGTCAATCGAGAACAAGGATGCTCCCCATTACAAGGCGGGCAGCAAGCGCACCATCTGAACCACCAGAGCGCTGTCATCCTGAGGAGTGCAGCGACGAAGGATCCGCGGTTGTTTCTTCACGCTTTCGGGTGGAAACCGTTCCGTTCCCGACCGCGATTTCGGCACTCAATCCAAGCCGAGGAATTCAGAGTCACCACCCACGGTAGCTTCCCACGAACCTCCCCTCAGCGCCCCGCCCTGCCGACCTTCCCCGCCACCCGGTAAGCCTCCGCCAGCCATTCAATCGCAGCATGCACATCCGCGATCCCCGCGTATGAGAAAGATCCGCCACTTGCGCCCCTCGCTTCCCGGCCTCCCCTTTGTTGTCCTCTTCCGCTCCATCGTCCCCGCCGCAAAGCGTTCCTCAGCTTCAATCCGTGCCTTCATGGCCGGCGGTTCGTCCAGGAACTTCATCAAAATGGCGTCCTCGTGGTGAATCGCCCGCGTCCCCGGCAACGCCGCAAAAACCGTCTCACCTCGATAGACCCAACTCATTCCGAAAGCCTTTTTCAATGTGACCCCGGACCATCCTTCCGACTTCGCGGCCCAGCCCCTCGGCCCACCCGCGCATCGCTTCGCGAACTCAGCTTCATCTTTTCCCGTTTCCGCTTCTCTTCCACGCGCCATTCCTCCAATTGCACACTCCTAGTAAACTGGAAATGAGGTCGCTATGCCCGAGATTCAGCGCAGGAAGACCCCCACGGTCAAGATCGGCCAGGTCCGTGTAGGTTGGGAAGTCCCCGTCGTCGTGCAATCGATGACCAACACCGACACCGCCGACATCGCAGGCACCATCGAGCAGGTCGAAGCCCTCGCCCTCGCCGGTTCCGAAATCGTGCGCGTTACCGTGAATAACGAAGAAGCCGCCGCTGCTGTTCCCGCCATCGTCGAAGGACTCGACAAGCGCGGCATCCGCGTCCCCATTGTGGGCGACTTCCACTACAACGGCCACCTCCTGCTGAAAAAGTTCCCCGCCACCGCCCGGGCTCTCGCCAAGTACCGCATCAACCCCGGCAACGCCTCGATCGGCAAGAAAGACAACGACAATTTCCAGGTCATGGTCGAGTGCGCGGTCGAGAATCAGAAGCCGGTCCGCATCGGCGTTAACTGGGGCTCTCTCGACCAGTCCCTGCTCACCCGCATGATGGACCAGAACGCCCGCTCGGCGCAGCCCCTGCCCGCCCGCGAAGTCATGATGGAAGCCATGGTGGTCAGCGCCCTCGATTCCGCCGCGGCCGCCGAGCGCTATGGCCTGCGCAAGGATCAGATCATCCTTTCGGCAAAGGTCAGCGGCGTGCGCGATCTCATCGACGTCTATACCAACCTCGCCGCCCGCTGCGACTACGCCCTGCACCTCGGCCTCACCGAGGCCGGCATGGGAGCCAAGGGCCTCATCGCTTCCACCGCCGGTCTCGCCCCATTGCTGCTCGCCGGCATCGGCGACACCATCCGCGTCTCCCTCACCCCCAAGCCGGGAGGCGACCGGACCGAGGAAGTTCAGGCCGCCCAGCAGATCCTCCAGTCCCTCTCCATCCGCAGCTTCATGCCCCAGGTCACCAGTTGCCCGGGCTGCGGCCGCACCACCAGCACCTACTTCCAGGAACTGGCCGAGCAGATCCAGGGCTACCTGCGCACCTCCATGCCCGAGTGGCGCAAGCGCTATCCCGGCGTCGAAGAACTCAAGCTGGCCGTGATGGGTTGTGTTGTCAACGGCCCCGGCGAGTCAAAGCATGCCAACCTCGGCATCAGCCTTCCGGGCACGTTCGAAGAGCCCAAGGCCCCCGTCTACGTCGACGGCAAGCTCTACACCACGCTGCGCGGGGACACCATCGTCGCCGAGTTCAAGCAGATCCTCGACAAGTACGTGGAGAGCCACTACGGGCAGAATGCGAAACGCCAGGAACTCGTCGGCGCACGGTAAAGCCACGGTCTTTGTCGAAACGACCAATAGCCTCGCAATGGCAACGCCGCGGGCTCAAGGCAATGAAAAGAACGGGTTCAGATTGGGGGTGCTCCTGGTTAGTGCCGGTGATCGTGTTTTCTCTCGATGCACGACGGCCCGTGTGCCTGGTGCGGTGCGACGGCGGATCCCATGCTTTCGGCCGGAGGCGAAAGAGAGAATTTAGGTTTTGGCATGGCCGGATACGATAAAACTGCTCCCACCGGGTTCAAGCGAAGCCGGATCTGCGGAGCGGGGTTCTTGGCAATCGAGTTTGCCAGCGCAGCGCCGCTGGGCGGGGGACAGCCCGTAATAGAAAACGTTCCGGAGCCCGCCGAGGGCAGGTAGTTGGCGTCGCCCGAGTAAGACGCTGCCCAGTTGATTGTTGACAATTGGACAGAGGGTGGTGCCAGTTGCGGATATCCATCAGTGATGGCGTAGGAGCCGAATGAGTCGACAGCTATGGGCCAACCCATCGATTCGTTGATGTTGTCAAAGATGCTCAGGGTCCCGCTCGGAGCTGGACCGGAAGCGGCCGCTGCAAGGTTCACGTTGATTAAAACAAACCAGGAATCGAAAAGGGGAAAAGTGGGATCGCAATACAAGGACACTTGTTGCCCCACGCCTGTGATGCTGGTGGGAATCAGAGTAATCGGTATGGGATACGAGGTCCCGTCGGCGATCCCGGCGAGCCCGAATTTGCTGATGAAGCCGTGCGCTGTGATCAGGTTCGATGGGGTCTTACTTACTGGTTGAAAGGCGCCCGAAGTGGTGGGGAAATCAGGCGAATAGGCGATGCCCGTGAGATAGATGCTGCCCTCCTCATCTAGGGCAAGAGCATTTGGGACATCGTAGGAGCTTCCTCCAAACAGGGTTGCGTAGCTGAACGTAGTGCCGGCAGGGTCAAGCTTTACCAGGAAGAGTTGATTTGTGGCGTAGGGCGGCGGCGCAAACGCGTCAGGAGTTGCCATGAAACCGCCAAACAGACCATAGCTGGCGGTTCGGGTTTCGCCGGCCACATAGGCATTCCCCTGAGCATCGACGGCCAGCGTCGATATGCTTGTGCCCGAGCCTTCCACATAAGTGGAATATGCCAGCGACGAGCCGTCGGCATTGAGTTTGGTTACAAAGCCGGACTGAGCAACGCTGGTGAAAAATGAGTTGGTCTCGACGTCGGTCCCTTCGACAACTCCGGCAGTTAACGGAAAATCGCTCGAGCCTGTATTTCCGGCAACATAGGCGTTCCCATCGCGGTCGACCGCGATGTCATTGCCGGAGTCGCCCTTGCTTCCTCCCAGGAAGGTGGAATACACCAGTCTCCTCCCCCTTGGGCTTAGTTTGCTGACGAAGGCCACCCCGGAGGCACCGCTGAAGGCCTCTTGAAAAGCCCCGCTGGTAATGGGAAAGTTGGCCGAGGCCGTTGTGCCCGTGATGAACGCTTCTCCGGCATGGTTGAGAGCGATGGCATTGGCGTAGTCATTGTTGTTGCCACCCAGATATGTCGAATAGATCAGATCCCTCCCGCGGCGGTTCAGCCGGGCGACGAACGCATTGGCCGAAAAAGCAGTTCCAGCATAGTAGGGCTGAAAACTGTCGTCCGTGGTCGGAAAGTCCGCGGAATGGGTATAGCCGGTAACATAAGCATCCCCGGCGTGATTCACGGCGATGGCTACCGCCGAGTCTCCCAGCCCCGTCGCAGAGTTGTGGTCTCCAGTACCTCCCAGATAAGTGGAGTAGACCAGGGCACTGCCCGACGGGTCGAGCTTGGTGACAAAACCCACGCTGGCGTTCTTCGTCATCGAAGGATTCGCTGCCTGGAACGCGTCACAGGTGACCGGGAAGTCGGTCGAATAGGTTATGCCCGTGACATAAGCGTTGCGGAAGGAGTCGAGCGCAATGGCGTAGCCCACATCCTGGCTCGTGCCACCCAGATAGGTGGAATACACCAACGCCGTTCCGGCAGCGTTCAGCTTGGAAACAACGACCGTACTTGAACCGGAAGGTTCCTTGCTTTGGGTCTGGATCGCACCCGCTGTCACAGGAAAGTCGGAGGAACTGGAGGCGCCCACGATGTAGGCATTGCCCGAGGTGTCGACCGCGATGCCGAATTCTTCATCACCGCCGCTGCCGCCGAGATAGGTGGAGTAGGTGAGGATGGGATCGATAACCAGGGAGTGGGCATGGTTGTACGTGCCCAGAGTGAATCCGATCTGATGGCCGGCCAGCTGTTTGTAGCGGGCGGAAACCTCTGTGCGATGGCCGCCGATGTTCTGGTAGGCGATCGGCTTCAGCAGGCGCAACTCGACTTGACCGGCTTCGATTCCATCGCCGAAGGTGAGGATCAAGTCGCTCGTTTGGCGGTCGATCCTGAAATCGCGCGAACCGTCAAACGAGAGAGCGATCTGATTCGGATCGGCGTGCGGAGCGACGATGAAGTCATGTTCGAGCCGCCGCCGGTTGCCATAGTAAACCAGGTCAGTCCCAGGATAGACAGAGCGGTAGCGAATGCGGCCGTAATTGGGAATGTCGGTGCGCCATCTCGTCGCGTCACTACCAATGAAATAGTTTGTTTTCGTAATCTGCTGCCCCTCCGGCATCGCGGTGGCGTACTTGTTGGCTCCCGCCAATTGCATCAGCACCATTGTCATTTCCGGCGCGGGCGAAGAAGGATGGGCAGCTTGCGTCGCAGCAGCTGAGTCTGAAGTGGGCTTCGTTTGTTGCAGCGCGAAGATAGCTCTGTCTGGATAGAGAGAGACAGTGTACCCCAGCCCGCGCGCCAGAAACTGTGCCGTATCACCGGCTTGGCCCGGATGGGCTTCGAAACTGAGAGGGAGCTTTCCATACTGGTCGTGGAGAAAACGGGGCGAGGTGCGGGAGGTGCGGGGTGCCTCCCCCATGGCTGGAATGGTGGTTAAAAAGATTGTCAAAGCGGAAATGGACTTTAAGAAGACGTAGAAATTCATACAGGTCCTCCTGAGGTAGTGGACCGTTATATGCAGTTATGGAGGCGCTGAGCCTCTCTCAGCAGCACGCAAATCAAAGGGATGGTGTCTAAAGCTATACGCTGGCTGAATCGAATTGACAATCCAATTCTGAAAGGTCCATCGCCTATCCTCGAGCGTCTTCCGGGTCGATAAGAGTAAATCTGCAGATTGCGGTCGTCTCTTACCACGGACTCGGCAGAAACCACTTGGTTGACGCCGCTGGCTTGAGCTTAGGAATGCTACCCTACCCTTGGCCTCCAGATGGAGAATCCCCATCGTTTTTGAAGCCCTATAACTTTTGAAATCCACGCAATCAATGAGCGCTCGGCCGTTATTTGCGTGTCTCGACTCTTCGTTGAATGAGGTCACGTCGTGCTGCGTCTGACGACACTCTTGCTATCTCTATCCCTGTTCGGACCGCGCCTCGTCGCCGCTCAATCGCCACCCGCACCGACATGCGCTCTTCACGTCCAGATCACCGACGAAGACGGCGGCGCCATCACGCGCGCATTCGTTTTAATTCATTCGGATTACGGGACAAAGCTCAATCAACAGGTGAACCTTGACCCCACCGGAAAATTTAAAATTACCCTGCGCCGCGGACTCTATTCTCTGTTTGTCTCCTCGCCTGGGTTTGTCCCGGTTGCGGAGGTCGTCGATTTTCGCTCCTGCAAGCCTTTGAACCTGAACCTGATGCTGACGATCGACTCCGATCACGCGGAGACCGACCCACATTAGTCAAGGTTTGCAGAACATTAAGGCCTCATGCCGCAAACTTGGAGTTGGAGATTACCCAAATGCCCTTCGTCTGGCGTCAGCAATATCCCCGGTCTCATCTGTCGGACACCTCCCGGTTTGTACCCAAAGGCACCCCCACCCACCCCCTATGTAGATTTGCTTTTCTTTCGCTTTGCTAAAACCATCAATTGAATCTAAAAGTCTTGCGGATCAAAAAGTCCTCTGAAACAGCATTTTTTGTTACATAACGCCCGTTTTTGGCGGTTCTTCTCTCATCGGTCGCCGCGGGGCCACGATCGGCTATGGCAGGGGCAGTCGGATCGTCGCGCGGGCGCCGGCGCCGTCTTCGCGATTCAGCAGGCGAATTTCCCCACCGTGGGCCCGGGCGATCTGTTGCGCCAGGGCCAGGCCGACTCCGCTGCCCTTCGGCTTGGTGGTATAAAACGGCACGAACAGATTCTCGGTGTTGGCAATGCCCAGGCCGCTGTCGTCGATCGTGACCGAAGCAGATGAGTCGGCAACCCGCCAGGAGACGACCACGCCCTTGGCATTGTTGGCCAGCGTGGCGTCGACGGCATTGGCCAGCAGATTGATGAACATCTGCTCCAGTTGATCGGGGTCGGCGTTCAGCGAGACGGGAGGGCCTGGCTCGAGGCGCACCGTGAGGCGCTGCTCGAGCAGAACCACCTGCTCCAGGAGCTTGCCGAGGCCGACCATTTTCAGGTGCGGCGGAGGCAACTGAGCCAGCAGCCGATACGACTGCACAAAGCGATGTAAGGCGTCCGCACGGCTTTCCACCACCCCCAGGCCGCGCCGGAAATCGCGAACCGTATCCGGTTCCCCCTCCATGTGATCCACCCGGGCCAACAGGCTGCCAGCGATCGATTTGATCGGGGCCAGCGAATTGGAAAGTTCGTGTCCCAGAACCCGGATGAGACGCTTCCATGCGGCCTGCTCTTCTTCCTGCAATGGCAGGCTCACGTCGGCGAGAAGCAGCAGGGTATGCGGCACTCCGTCCTGGCGGAAAACAGCTTTGCGTAGGAGCCACCGCGCTGGCTTTAACCCGAAGGAGTGAATGGACTGGTCAGGCGCAGCGAGCAAGGCGTCGAGACCCAATTCGCGGGCGGAATGTCCAAAACATCGGGCGTACGGCCGCTGCAGCAGCTGTGTTCCTGCGTTGTTGACCAGTTGCAGCACGCTCTCGCGGTCAAAGGCAAACAGCGGCGCATGCATCACCTCGAGAATGCGCGCCAGCAACGCCGTAGCTTCAAGCGAGCGCACCCGCTGCTTCTGCAGCAGGTCGGCAAGAGCATTGATTTCCCCCGCCAGTTCGCCCATGGGGTCGCGTGCGCTGGCGCCGCGCGCACGGAAAGAATAGTCTCCCTCGCGCAGCGACGCCACCACGTTGGAAAGCGTCTGCATAGGTCGGATAAGGCTTTCGATCAGGGCGCCGGCGATCAGGGAGAGATAGAGCAGCAGGCAGCAGCCGATCAGGATCCCGGGCGCGAGGCTGATCTGGGCCCGGTAGATGAGAATCGCCGCAAACAGGAATGTGGGCAAAGCCAGGAACAGGCAATAGAGCCACGCCCGGCGAACGGCCGAGCGCTGGTGCCGACGCACAGTTCTCTCATAGGCCATATTTTTCGATGCGGCGGTAGAGCGCCGCACGGCTCAACCCCAGGGCCTCGGCTGCCTGCGAGATGTTGCCGTCGCAGCGGCGCAGTACTTTGCGAATCAGAAGAGCCTCGACCTCATCGATGCTCATGTTCTCAAACGACTGCATCGAGGAACGCGATGTCGTAATAGCCAGATTCGCGGGCTCGATCTCTTCGCTGCGGCAGAGCAGCACCGCGCGTTCCACGGTATGCTCCAGCTCGCGCACATTCCCGGGCCAGGGATACTGCATGATCTGCTGCATGGCCGACGGCGAAAACCCGCTCACCTGCTTGCGATACCGGGCGCGGCTGCGGCCCAGGAAGTGCGCCGCGAGCAACGGAATGTCCTCGCGCCGGTCGCGCAAGGCGGGCAGATTGATTTCCACGGTGTTGAGGCGGAAGAGCAGGTCTTCGCGGAAATTGCCCGCCGCAGCCTCTTCATGGAGCCGGGAGTTGGTAGCCGAAAGAACCCGCACGTCGACGCGGCGCGTCTGCGACGAGCCGACTCGTTCCAGTTCTCCGGTCTCCAGCACCCGCAGAAGCTTGGCCTGCTGGCGCAGGGGGACGTTGGCGATCTCGTCGAGAAAAAGGGTGCCGTTATTGGCCAGTTCAAAGCGGCCGATGCGGTCGGTGCGGGCATCGGTGAATGCGCCTTTCACGTGACCGAAGATTTCGCTCTCGAACGTGCCCTCGGGCAGCCCGCCGGCGTTGACGGCTACGAGCGCCATGCGCGATCGCGGCGAAGCGGCGTGCAGCAGCTTGGCGACAATTTCCTTGCCGGTGCCGTGTTCGCCGGTAATAAGGACGTTGGCATCCGAGGGGCCAACCTGGGCGATGAGTTCCAGTACCGGCTGCATGGAAGGCGCGCTGGCTACAAACTCCGGCATGCCGTCGGCGCGCAGCAGACGGTTCTCCATCTCCAGCTGGCGGGCGCGCCGCAGGGCCTGGTGCAGCTCCGCGTGCACGCGGATGAGACTGAGCAGCCGTTCATTCTCCCACGGCTTTTGAATGAAATCCCGGGCGCCGCGCTTGATGCTCTCGACAGCCAGATCGATGTTGCCCCACGCGGTCATGACAATGACCGGCAAACGCGCATCCACCTCGTGAATGCGCGCGAGCAGGTCGAGACCCTCCTGTCCTGAAGTAGTATCCCGGGTGTAGTTCAAGTCGATGAGCAATACATCGTATTCGCTCTGGCCCAGGGCCTCCAGCACCAACTGGGGCGAGCGCACGCACTCGGTCTGCATGCCGTGCGGCCGCAACAAGAGTTCCACTGCCTCGAGGATGTGGGGTTGATCGTCGGCGACCAGGACCCGGATCTTTTCTTTCGGACTAGGGATGACTCGCCTCCACTACACCGGTTTTTGCATCGGCAATCGAAATGCCGTATTCCTTCTGCATCATATCCAACGCCCTCCGCGTCAGAACCCTCACGCGGCGCCAACCATCGCCATTCCCGTGTGCGCCGGACGTGGATGCTCCCAGTGATTCTACGGCCCGCGTGTGACGACTCCCGATTTGGCATCGTCGATCGAGACAGTCGTTTGGTCCAGTGTTGTACCCGTGGAGTAATCCAGTCCCACCTTGGCCTTTTCCAACTGCGTCTGTGCAAGCACGAGGGCCGATTCGGCGACGCCCAGTACGTGCTGCGCGGCCAGCGTATCGGCGGGGGACTTGGCCCCGAGTTTCTGTTCCTGCTCGGTGACTTCGAACGTATGCTGTGCCAGGTCGCGGGCCTTCTGCGAAGCATCCACGCGGGCCTGCGCCTGCTGCAGCGCAAACTGCGAGTTGCGTACATCGAAACGAATGGTCTTCTTCTGCTCCTCAAACGCGATCTGCTTCTGGCGGAATTCCAGTACGCTGCGGAATTGATCGGCCTTGGCCTGCCGGTTGCGCAGGGGGATCGACAGATTCATCCCAAACTGATATTCCGGCGAGGAGTAATTGAAGGTGTTCTGGAACATGCCTCCGAATCCACTGGGAAGCTGGGACGCACACTGGTCCGGCCCCAGGCTGCAGTTCGGATTGGGGGGTCCGGCAGTGCCGGCGCCCGTATAAAAGCCATAGACGTTCAACTCAGGCAGGAGCGAGCTCCTGATTGACTTGAGACTCTCCTGCGCATTCTGCATCGCGAGCTCGTCCTCGGCTGCGTCGGGACGGTTCTTTTCCGCTTCGGCGATGAGATCGTCAATCGATTTGGACGAGTTTGGATCGGCCGGCCCTTTGGTATCGAGAGGAATGACCGGCATCTCGTCGATTTTTGGATCGTCGGTCTTGGTGATGGCGTTCTTCATGAGTAACTCGTTCAAGCGCAGAGTGGCGCGGGCAACGGTCAGGTCGCCCTCACTGGCGGCCACGTCCGACTCGTCCTTGGTGACCTGCATGGCCGCAATGGCCTGGAGCTCTAGTTGCTTCTGATCATCGGAGAGCGTCTTCTCGGCAAAAGCCAGCAAGTGCTCCTTGATCTGCTCGTCCTGATAGGCATTCACGAGGTCCCAATAGATGTTTTGGACCTGCGTGACGGTTGCAATCACCTGAGCCCGAAAAGCAAGCTCGGTGATCTGAAGGTTTTTCTTCGCGATGTGTATGTAGCGCGTGTTGGTCGCGATCCCAAAACCAGCCAGCAACTGCTGTTGAAGAATCACCTGAAAACTTGCGTTGAGCGTGGGATTGACGGCAAAGTACGGGCTGTTATTGGCGTAACGCTGACCCTGGTAGTTGACAACCAGGCCTGTTCCCGTCGGAAAATTCTGCGAATAACCCGCAAGAGCCTGGATAGTGTTCTCTTTAAAAGTGAGAACACCATTCTGGAAGGCATTGGGCTGCTGCAGGATCAGGTGATCGACATAGCCCTTGACGTTAAGGAAGGGATCGAAGGAGGGGACCGCGGTTCCGGCGCCCAGAGTCGAAGTCACCAGGCCGCCGGAGCCGGCAGCAGCCCCGGAACTCGAGCCTCCGCCGCCGGAGCCCCCGCTGAAGCCACCTTGCGTAGACGCCTGCACGACACCGGTATTGACGCCCCGCACCTGGCCGCCTGCCTTGGTGCGCTGGAGATCGGTTTGCGCCATGGGGAAGTTATAGCGGAATGAAGCAATATCGAGGTTGTTCTCGATGGCCAGCGCGATCGCATCGTGCAGCGATATGTAGAGCTTGCCCTCGCGGATAAGGTTTTCGAGGCGCGGGCTGTTGGTCAGATCCAGCGGCGGCGCATCACTGGGTCTGTAGGGGAACAGTGGGTTATGCGAGTGCGGTTGTTCAATATGAAACGGCTGCTGCGGGGCGACGGGCGGCTGCTGCGCCGCCTGCATCTGCTGCGCCAGCGTCGGGGGCGGCGTGGCTGTACCGTTGGCGGCGGGCGCCGGAGCCTCCGGCGCCGGCTGCGTCGATTGAGTGTCTGGCGCTGGAGCTTGCGATTGCGCCGGCTCGACGGCCATCGCAAGGTTGACCTGGAGCAGGAAAACGGCAGCGCATGCCTGGATGCGCAAACGAAGAGAACGAGCCGGAGGAACGCGCTTGACGGAGTTCACGCCTTGACCTCCGTGGTGGCGGCAACGACGGCGTCGTCGCGCGTGAGCCAGCCATCGTGCAATTCGAGAATGCGCGACCCGTAGCTGGCGTTCACTTCAGAGTGCGTTACCTGCACGATCGTGGTTCCCGCCTTGTTCAATTCGCGGAAGAGTTCCATGATTTCGCGGGCCTGGGTGGAGTGGAGATTGCCGGTTGGCTCGTCAGCCAGAAGCAGCGCAGGCGCGTGAACCACGGCGCGGGCGATTCCGACCAGCTGCTGTTGTCCACCGGAAAGCTGGTTCGGAAACAGGTCTTTCTTGGCTACGATCTGGAAGCGGTCGAGGATATCGGCCACCATGCCTGCGCGTTCCTTGGAGGGCAGGTTTTTGTATGAAAGCGGCAGGTCGATGTTCTCGGCGACGGTAAGATCGTCGAGCAGATGATAGCTCTGAAACACCATACCGATGCGCTGCCGTGCAATGTCGGCGCGCTGCTTGCGGTTGAGCGCGTGGATAGGCGTTTCACCGAACCAGTATTCGCCCAGCCAGCTATCGTCAAGCAGGGCGAGCACATTGAGCAGCGACGACTTCCCTGCCCCCGATGGACCCATGACGGTAACAAACTCCCCCTCGCGAATGGTGAGTGAGATGCGCCGCAACACCCAGGTCTCGGTGTGGCCCGTCTTGTAACTGCGTTCAACGTTCTTCAGTTCAATCATGATGTTTTGTTTACTCCGATCTCAACTTTCAAAACTTTTGTGCTGTTATTCCGTTCGCAATGCGCGCATGGGTTCAACTCCGGCGGCGCGGCGCGCGGGAATCCAACTGGCGAGCAGTGATGCACCGAACAGAACCAGTGCCACCGCCGCAATTGCCCCATAGTCGAGCGTGCCGACTCCATACAATGTGCTCTTCATGGCGCGGCCCACGAAGAACGCGCCAATGAGACCAAGGCCCAGTCCAACGCCGGAAAGAATCAGGGATTCTCTCAGGACGAGATTGATGACGTTGCGTCGGCTGGCGCCCAGGGCCATGCGCAAACCAAGCTCGTGTTCGCGCTGCGCGACCGAGAAAGCCATCACACCGTAGATACCCACCGCAGCCAGCAGCAGCGCAACCGCCGCGAAAGAGAAGAAGAGAGACATGATGAATCGATCGCTGGCCAGATTGAGGCTCTTGATTTCCTCCATCGTCCGCGGCTCGGCGAGGGCAATCTGCGGGTCGACCGAATGCACCGCAGCGGCAATGGAGCGCATCATCGCGGCCGGATTGCCGGCGGTGCGCACGCCGACAGCCGCATTGGGCCAGGGAATCTGCCAGAAGGGGATGTGGATTTCAGGGTAGTCGTCACGAAAGTCGCCGCCGCGCACGTTGTGATAGACGCCGACGATCTGCCACGTCTGATAGGGGCCGAGCTTGGTGACACCGGGGATCAGTTCTTCGACATTGATACGCTGCTGGAGCGGGTCTTTGTCTTTGAAGTACTTTCGCACTAATTCTTCGTTGACCACTGCAACCTTGACGGTATCGGCGGTGTCCTGATCAGTGAAAGCGCGGCCGCGGGTGATCTGAATACCGTAGGTGTTGAAGTAGTCGGGCGAAACCATGCCGAATCCCGCGTTGGGACGCTGCGAGGGATCGCCTATATCCGGCGCCCCGGCGATGGTAAAGGGCATGCCAAAACCTGCGCCTCTGAGCGGAATCCCGGTATGCACGGTAACGTCGAGCACTCCAGGAACGGACTTGATGCTCGTGAGGATCTGTCGAAAGTAGGAAATGATCAGGGCGGGATCCTTGGGGCGCGAATCGGGGACGGGCAGGAAGAAGGTTTGAACGTGCGTGGTGTTGACACCGAGATCGACGTTCGTGAGATTCCAGAAGCTGTGAATGGCCAGGCCTGCGCCCGTAAGCAGCGCAAGGGCAAGCGCGAACTCGCCGACAACGAGCACGCGGCGGAGGCGTTGGCGGCCGGCCCCGGTGCCGGAGCGTCCGCCTTCCTTGAGAGCTTCAGCGGGATCGACTTTGGTTGCGTAATATGCGGGCGCGCAGCCGAAGAGCAGCCCGGAGAGGGTGGAAGCGGCCAGAGTGAAGGCGAGGATGGGCAGGTTGAGCGTGAGGTCGGCCTCGGAGGGCAGCGTGCCTCGCGGCATTATGAGCTGCAATCCGCGCAGCGCGAGCCAACCCATGCCGATGCCGGCAACGCCGCCGATGATGGCGAGGAGCAGATTCTCTGTGAGAAACTGGGCAAAAATCGTCTTTCGTGAGGCTCCAAGCGCGCTTCGAACGGCCAGTTCTTTCTGGCGCGTCGTGCCCCTGGCGAGGAGAAGATTTGCCACATTGACGCAGGCGATAAGAAGAATAAACCCGACCGCTCCGAGCAGAATCCAGAGCATATTGATTTCTTCCTTGGGGAGGAAGTCGTTGTGCAATGGCTCGACAAAGACCCCCCATCCCTTGTTGCTCTTTGGAAATGCCTTGGCGAGGTTGTCGGTCACGGTTTCCATGTTGGCCTGCGCCTGCTTGATCGTCACTCCAGGCTTGAGGCGGCCCATGGCCAGCAGCCAATGGAAGTCGTGATTCAATTGTTCAGGCTTGAAGACCAGCGGCACGATGAGCCACTGGTCGAGGCGGTCGGCCTGGCCTGGGGCGAGCACGCCAACGACCGTGTATCCCGTACCGTCAATCTTGATCTGCTTGCCGATGATGTTGGGATCGGAGCCGAGACGCTTCCACAGCTTGTTCAAAAGAATGACAACGTGTTCCCTGCCGGCAACGCCTTCCTCGGGCAGGAAGTCGCGGCCAAAACGGAACGGAGCGCCCATCATCCGGTACATGCCGGGCGTGGTCTCCTGGCCCTCAAGATATTCAGGCTGGTCCTTTGTAGCCAGGTTGAAGCTGCCGCCCGACCAGGCGTTCAAGTCCTGGAAAACTGTGCTCTGTTTTTTCCAATCAACGAAATCCTGCGCCGCGATGGAGTTGTGATACGTCTGGATCTTCGACCAGACTATGACCAGTTGGTCCGGCTCCGGATACGGCATGGGCGCCAGGAGAGTGGCATACACCACGGTGAAGATGGCGGTATTCGCGCCAATGCCGAGCGCGAGCGTCAGCGCGGCCGTAAGGGTGAAGACCGGCGACTTGATCAACTGGCGGACTGCGTACTGTAAATTCCGAATCACCGTTTGCATCCAACCTCCTCCGTTCCGGGGAAACTACTCCGTGCGCAATGCATTCATCGGTTCGACGGCGGCGGCGCGACGCGCCGGCAGAGCCGCGGCCAGAGCTACCATCACCACGGTGAATCCGACCGCGTCAACGAGTGTCAGTGGATCGGCGAAGGTGACGCCGTAAAGCTGGCTGCGAAACAGGCGCGCCAGCGCGATAGTGGACGGCAAAGCGATGACCGTGGCGATTCCGGCGACGATCAGCATCTCACGCAGCACCAGGCCGACCACACTGCTCCGTTGCGCGCCCAACGCCAGCCGTACGCCAATTTCGCGGGTGCGCTGCTCGGTGGAATAAGCCAATACTCCATAAAGCCCAACCGCCGCCAGAATCAGGGCCAATGCTGAGAACCCGATTGCAAGAAACGCAAGCGCGCGCTCGTCGGAAGCGCTGCGGTCCACCTGCTCCTCCATGGTGCGGAGACCGTCGACCACCAAGGTCGGGTCGAGCCGATGAATGGCCTGCCGCACCGCGCCTTCGACATTCTCCGGAGGCTGGACCGTACGCAGGTACAGCGATATTCCGATGGGGTGCTTCATCTGGAAGTAGGGCTGGTAAACCGCCGGCCCGAGGGGCGTGCGTATGTCGGCGTGGCGCGTGTCGGCGACGACACCGACGATGGTGACGTCGTACTTGATGTCGTTGCCGGCACCCTCGGCGATGTGGCGGCCGATCGCATTTTGCGGCAAGCCATAGAACCTCCTTGCGAAGGCAGAGTTCACCACCGCGACATTGGGCTGCCCCTTGCCGTCGGCAACCGTGAATTCCCTACCAGCCAGAATCGCCTGCCGCAGGGTTGCAAAGTAGCCGGGAGTAATTCGCGACTGCTCGACGTCCATGTTCTCTTCTTCGCTCGGCTTGTATCCCTGCACGGAGTAGTTGGAGGTCTCGCTATCGCCTGAGAGCTCAGGATCGATTGTCCCGGCAACCTGTTTCACCCCGGGAATCGCGCTCAGGGTTTCAAGCGCGCTGGCGATGATCTGGGGGGTGCGATCCTCGCCGTACCCGGAGTTGGTGGGATCGAGGGTAAACGTGACGAGATGGCCAACATCATATCCGACCTGTTCGTGGCGAAGATGATCGAGGGTTCGCACAAACAGACCGGCGCCGCCAAGCAGCATCACGCTCATCGCGATCTGCACGCCGACAGCGACCTTGCGGAAGAGTTGCGATTCCTTCGACAGCGTGCCGGCATTCTGGCGCAGCGAATTCACTAGGTCGGGACGAATGAAATGGAACACAGGGGCGATGCTGAACAGTAGGCTTGCAAGCACGGAGATGCCGAGAGTAAAGAGCAGAATCCGCGCGTCGATGGAGGTCGAATATGGCTCGCTTCCAGGATCAGCGTTGCCCATCAGCCGGACCAGCAGGCGAGCGACTATGGGGGCGAGCGCCAATCCCGCCACAGCACCGGCAAGACCGAGCATTCCACCTTCGACCATCAGCTGCGACACAATGCGACTGCGCCGCGCGCCCAGTGCGTAGCGCATCGCCATTTCGCGGGCGCGCGCCGAAGCGCGCAGCAACAAAAGCGTGGCCACGTTGATGGCGCACATGGCCACCAGCAGGCCCGCCATGCTGAAGAGGATAATGAGCGGCTTCTCGAGGTTGGTACGGCTGGGCGAAAATCCTTTCGAATCGTCCAGAACCTTGATGGTGGAGTTATCGACGAAATTCTTCTTGAATCGTTCCGAAGTTGACTTGCGAAGGGTCAGTTCATAGGCGCGCAGTGAGTGCCACAACGGGCCCAGGCTCGCCTCCGCCTGCGCTCCAGTGACGCCCGGCTTGAGACGGGCAACCGTAGTGAGCCAGGATGACTGGCGGTTCTTCAAATCATCGATAGGCACACGCCACGGAATCGCATAGTCGATCATGGTGATCGGAATGAACACGCCCGGCTTGTACCCGCCGATGGCCGAATCGAAATGAGGCGGCGCCACTCCCACCACGGTGAAAGAATGACCATTGATGAGAACCGTCTGCCCGACGATATCCTGCGCCGCGTTGAAGCGGATTCTCCAGTAGTCGTAACTCAGCACTACAACGGGATTGGCGTTCTTCTCGGTTTCGTCCTGCGGCGTGAACAAGCGGCCCAGCGTGGGCTTTAGACCAAGCAATTGAAAATAATTCCCGCTGACGACCTCAGCGTCCTTGCTCTCCGCCTGGTTATGCCACGAGACTCCGACGCCGGTGCGGTCGGCCGCCAGAATTCCCTGGAAGACCTGGTTCTTTTCGCGCAGGTCTCTGTACATGGGAAAGGAGAGGTAGTTGCCGCTGTCGCCGCCGAAACTGCTCATCGAGCCCGAGAAGGCGCCGGTCCAGTGGAAGCGCACCAGTTCTTTGGGCTTCTCCACCGGCAGCATGCGCAATAACGCCTGATCGAAGAGCGTAAAGATCGCGGTGTTGGCGCCGATGCCGAGCGCAAGGGTGAGCACGACGGTGATCGTGAAACCTGGCGACTTTCGCAACTGGCGCAGTGCGTAACGAATATCTTGAAGCAGCGAATTCATCTTGTTCTCCGTCGGTTCACTCGGTGCGCAAAGCCTGCATGGGATCAACGGAAGCGGCGCGGCGCGCAGGCAGCCAGCTAGCCGTGGCAATGGCGATAGTCAGGATTCCCAACGCGCCGGTCAGAGAGATCGCGTCCAGGGGGTGGACGCCGAATACCAATGAGGACTCAAGCCGAGCCGCGGCCGCCGCCAGGACAAGGCCGAGCGCCAAGCCGATGAATGCCATACCGCCCGTATCACGCAGGACCAGCAGCGAGGTCGCTTCGCGGGAGGCGCCGAGGGCCATGCGGATGCCGATTTCGCGGCGGCGTTGCGTGACCCGGAAGGCCAGGAAGCCATAGAGACCCACCACGGTCAGGGTCAGGCCAATCAGCCCCAGCGCACTTACCAGTTCGGCCATCATTTGATAGTTGCCGGAGGAGTAGCGAATCAGTTCGGGCAGCGAGGTTACCATCATGGGATCGAGCAGCGGATGGATATGAATGAGGGCCTCACGCGCGGGCTGCGCCAGGCTCATCGCATTGGTTCCGGTCTGGAGCGCGAAGGTGACTTCGCCCATATCCGAGAAATGGAACGGCACATATAGATAGGGTTCAGGCAGCTCCCCGATCTGGTTGATCGGCGCGTTTTCGGCCACGCCCACGACACGCGCCTCATCGGCTCCTTGCAATGAACCCTTGAGTTTCACGATCTGGCCGATGGGATTCTGATCGGGCCAGTACTTCTGCGCCGTGGCCTGGTTGATGACCACCACCGCGGGACCGTTTTGATCGTCGGATTGCGCGAACCCGCGCCCCCGCACGATGTGCGTGCCGATCACATCGAGAAAATCCGGGCTGACCGCATTGAATTTGATTTCGACCGGATCGCGGAGTTCGGGATGGCTGGGCAGGAGGGCCTTGACCGCAATGCCTCCTTCGGAGAGGCTCAACGGCGAGCGGATAGCATAAGCTACGCGTTCGACTCCGGGCAGGGCTCTCAGGCGGGTGACGATCGCATCGCGCATCTCCGGCTCGGGGTCCTGGGTCCACGCCAGGAGCACCTGGTTACGCGTGAGTCCCAGTGACTGGGTTCGCGTGTTGAGAAAACTGCGTACCAGCGCGCCCGTCGAGACAAGCAGAGCGAACGAGACGGCGATCTGCAACCAGATGGCCGCGCGGCGGGCTATTGGCGCCCGGCCCTCGGCACGCGTGACAGCGCCGGCCTGTACCTTGGGCAGCAAATCGGGACGCGACACCTGGTGGAGCGGAACGAATGCCAGGAGCAACATGGTGGCCAGCGTCACGGCAGACGCGAACAGGAAAACGCGCCAGTCCACCTCGAAACCGGCCGCCGGCGATCCCACTTGCACCAGCATGGCCGGTTCGCGGACGAGCAGCCGCGGCAGCAAGACAGCGATACCCGATGCAATGGCGAGGCCGGTCGAAAGGCTAAGCAGGCAGAGGAGGAGATTCTCGATGAGAAGTTGACGGGCCAATGTCGCCCGCCGCGCTCCGAGCGCCATGCGCAGGGCGATCTCAGGGTTGCGGCCAAGAGCCCTCGCCAGAAGCAGATGGGCCACGTTCACCGCGGCCAGAAGCACAACCGAGCCCACAATCGCGAATAAGACCAGGCCGCTGGTGCCGGCATTTGCCATGCGATAACGGAAATCGCTCACCGCACGGGCGCCCCGGCCCTTATTGGAGGCAGGATCGGCAAGTGCCCAGGCTTTCGCTGTCGTTGCAACCTGGTCATGCACCTGCGCGACCGAAGAGCCCGTGGCGCGGCGGCCCAGCACATTGAACCAGCGAAACTCGCTCGACGTGAGGTCGCCTGGCTTAGCAGCAGCAGCCCAGGCCTCCGCCGGCATCCAGAGGTCGCGATCCATACCGTTGTCTATTTCGCGAAATTCGGAAGGCAACACACCCCATACGTCAACCTTGTTGCGGTCGTGCTCCCCGCGCAGCAGCGTAATCTGCCGGCCAACGATATTGGGGTCGCCGGAAAATTCGCGTTTCCAGAAGTCGTAACCGAGAAGCACTCCAGGATGGGTACGCAAAGTTGACGAATCGCCGTTTGAGAAGCTGCGGCCAAGAATCGGCTTCACTCCGAGCGCGTCAAAGAAGTTGCTGGAAACCACATTGGTCAGGAGCAGGGCCGAAGTGCTGTCGGAGCGGGGCATAAGGCTGCCGCGCCGGCCCAGGGCCACGACACTCTTGAGCGCACTGGTGCGCTGCGCGAGCGCCTGATATTCGGAGTAGGTAAACAGGCCGGAAGGGTTCTGCGGAGTCGTAGCGAAGATGCGCACTAGTTCGCCGGGATGCGGAACCCGCATGGGATGGAGCCAATGAGCATCCATAAGGCAGAAGATGGCCGAGCTTGCGCCGATGCCCAGCGCCAGCGTCAACACCGCGGTCAGCGTAAAGCTGGGGGCGCGGCGAAGCTGGCGCAGCTGCGAATCGAACGTCTCGGAACAGCCTGTTCATCGACCTTCTCCTCCTCAAGAATTTCGCAATCGTTAGTCCATGCGCAGCGCCTGCATGGGCTCCACGGCCGCCGCGCGTCGTGCAGGAATCATCGAAGCGAGTAAGTGCCAGAGCAAAGATGGAGACCGCCGCCAGCACCAGCACGACTGGATCAAGCGGATCAACCTGGAACAGACAGCGACCGCAAAAGCCTGGTGGCGAAGATCGCCGCGATGCCTCCAATCACGCATCCGGCCAGGCCGAGCTTTGCGCCCGAGGCAAGAATGAGGCCCACGACGCTGGAACGCTGCGAGCCGAGGGCCAGGCGGATGGCCATCTCGTGCGTGCGCAGTGCGGCGGAGAATGCAATCACGCTGTAAATGCCGAGCACCGCCAGCAACGCGGCGGCTACGGCGAAAGCTGGAAATGAGGGCGGCGTTGAAGCGGCGCGGCGCCTGGCCTTCGGCCACGACGCGGTCCATCGATTCGATCTGGATGAGAGGAAGTTGCGGATCGATGGAGCGGACCGCGGAGCGCAACGCATCGGTCATATTCTCCGGCGGCAGCGCGCTGCGGAGGACGATCGAGCCGTAATTGCCGGTGAGCATCTCCGGCGGTGCAAACATGCCGATGGCGCGCTTCCACTGGCTGGCCGGCTGGTAGATCTGCGGCCTGGTGTCTGTGTCGGCAGTGCCCTGCTTGATATCTCCGATTTCGCCCACAACGGTCATCCAGGGGAGAGGTGTGTCTTTGACGCCGATGTGAATGCGCTTGCCGATGGGGTCCTGGCCGGGCCAGTAGCGCTCAGCCAGGGTGCGATTCACGATGATCACCATGGGCGAGTCGGCGCGGTCGGCGTGCGGTGAATCCCCGACCACGAAGGATCGGAATTCCGGCCGCCGGGAAGTAGTCGCCGAGGATCTGCGAGGGCCAGGCTGCGGTCAGTTCCGAGCCCTTGGGCGGAGCATAACCTTCGGCATAGAAACCGGTGCTGTTGTCGATGCCGCTTCCCGGAAGCGACGAGGTGACTCCAACGGTCTGGACGCCCGGCAGCTGCCGGAGCCCTGGAAAGCAGTGCCGAATTGAATGCATCCACTGCAGCCTGCGAGGAGTACTGCTCATGGGGCAAGCCATAGCCGGCGGTGAGTACGTGATCGGCGCGGAAGCCAAGGTCGACAGCGCGGAGTCTTTCAAAGCTGCGCAACAGGAGACCGGCGCAGGTGAGCAGAACCAGGGCAACGGCAAGCTCAGCGATCACCAGGGCCGAACGCAGGCGCGCGTGACCGCCGCCGGCGGTGCCGGTACGGCCGGCGTCTTTCAGAGCGTCATTGACGCCGATGCGGGAGGCGGCAAAGGCCGGCACGAGGCCGCAGAACAGACCCGTCAGGACGGCCAGCAGGAGGGAGAAACCCACCACCGCCCAGTCGAGACTGATGGAGTTGATGCGGGGGAGCGTCTCGGGCAGAAAGCTGACACCGGCGCGCAGAGCTACGGCGGCAAGAATCAGACCGAGCAGGCCGCCGGAGACGCTGAGGGTGAGGGTCTCGGTGAGGCTTTGGCGCACCACAGCGGTACCGGAAGCGCCGAGCGCGAGGCGGACGGCGATCTCGCGGCGGCGGCGAATGACGCGCACCAGCAGGAGCCCGGCAAGGTTGGCGCAGGCGATGAACAACACGACGGTGACGGCGAGGAACAAGGTGCGCACCAGTGGGCGTGCCTGCGCAACTGTGCTTTCGTCGAGGCGCTGGACAGCGGGAGCAATGCGCACGCCCGACATTGCGGCCGGGAAGGCCTGCATGATGGCCTGGGTGATGGGCTGCATCTCCTGCTGGGCCCGGGCGGCCGTCAGGCCCGGCTTGAGGCGGCCAACCATCTGGAAGTTCCAGCTGGCCGCGCCCTGCACCAGTTCGCCCTGCGAGAAGCTCATGGGCACCCAGAGTTCGCTGCGATTAAGCTGACCGGGAACGAGCGGAAATTCGAAGTCGCGAGGCATGACGCCAATGACTTCATAAGGCTTGCGATCAAGAAGGAGTTTGGCGCCGATGACCTGGGGGTTGCCTTGGAAGCGGCTGCGCCAGGTCTGATAGCTGATGACGGCGACCTGGGCCTTTCCGTCGTCCTCTGCCTGGGTGAAGACGCGTCCCATGAGGGGCGAGACACCGAGAGCGGTGAAGACGCCGGCGTTCAGCCGGGAGGCGTTGATCTGTGCGGGATCGCCGATGCCGGACAGTTCATAGCCGGTCTGCTGGTAGGCGCCCATGCTGGAGAAGCTGCGCGTGTCGCGGGTGTACCGGGCGGCTTCGGGGGCCGGGACCGAGGGACTGGTCATTCCCGTGCTCTCGAGCGTGTCACCCAGGATGACGAGGTTTTGAGGATCGGCGAAGGGCAGTGGCCGCAGCAGGACACCCTCGACGATGGAGAAGATCGCCGTAGTCGCGCCGATGCCGAAAGCCAGAGTCAGCACCGCCGTCGCCGTGAATCCAGGCGATTTGAGCAGCTGGCGCAGCGCGTAGCGAATGTCCCGGCCCATGTGATTCATCGCGTTTCTCCTTGCCGCCTTCCAGCTGTTGCTTATTCGGTTCTCAACGCCTGCATGGGCTCGATGGAAGCCGCGCGCCGCGCGGGAATCAGGCTGGCCAAAGCCGCACACAGAGCCAGCACAAGGGCGGCCCCAACAAACGCCCAGGGATCGTACGAGCCGACCCCGTAGAGCTGGCTGGCCATCAGATGGCCGGCAAACAGCGCTGCTGGAATTCCCACCACCAGCCCCAAAGCAATCTGCAGCAGTGCGCCGCGGAGGACGTTGTTCAGCACGCTCATACGGGTTGCGCCGAGAGCCATGCGGATGCCGATTTCGCCGGTGCGTTTGGCAACGAAGTAGGACATCACGCCATAGAGGCCGACGGAAGCCAGGATCAAAGCCAGAATTCCAAACAGCGTTGTAAGACGCGCCACCAGGCGGTCCTGGGTAAAGTTCTGGGCAACTTGAACCTCATACGGGCGCAGATCCGTAATCGTGAGATTCGGATCAATCGAGGCCAGTGTCCGGCGGGCAGTCTCCTCGACATTCGGTTGCGTGGATTTGTAGTGCAGAATGACCGAATCGATAAACATCGAGCGGAGTTCACTCGTCGCGTCCTCGGCGTGCTTGAATCCCGAGTAGCGCTGCGGCAAGGGGCGCAGGAAAATGCGGTGAGCCGGTTTGCGCACGTCGTTCATCTTGAAGTCGGCGATTACGCCGACAATTTCGAAAGCCCCCGCGTTTTCCATCCCGTTGGTGCCGAAGCGTTTTCCAATCGGATCCTCTTTGGGGAAAAAGTGTTTCACGAACGATTCGTTTACCACCGCGACCATTCGCGAAGAGGCGGTGTTGTCAACGGAGAGGCCCCGGCCACGCAAAACGGGAACACCGATGGTGTCGAGGAATTCAGGACTGACGCGATCCCAGGTTGCCCAACTCTCATCGTTCGGCCGGGGTGCGGGATGGCCTTGCACGAAGACTCCGTCGCTCCAGTTATCTCCTTCGAGCGGGCTGTACATCGCCAGGGATACGTTGGCCACACCGGGCAAGTTGGAAAAACGATCTTCAATCTGCCGGTAGAGTCCGGGAAGTCGATCCACCGTGTATCCCGCACCGGCGGGATCCATGTGAAATACATAGCGGTCGGCAGTCTGTATGCCAAAATTCTGATGTTCAAGGTTGTTCAGGGAACGAGTCAAAAGGATCGCGCCTGCGATCAACACCACCGAAAGGGCAGCCTGCAGAACCACCAGCACCTTTTGTGGAAGCGAGGAACGATCGCGGGTGGTACGCGAGGTTCCGCGCAGGATTTCGGCGGGTTGTGCCTGCGACGACATCCAGGCGGGGGCGATACCGAAGATCACTCCCGTGACCACAGAAACAAGAAATGAAAAAGCCAGCACTGCAACCGAAGGGCTGGCATGAATGGGGATGTCACGCGAGTCAGGAAACGCAAGCGCGAGGATCGTGTGCGAACCAGCATAGGCAACGACCAGTCCAGCCAGGCCTCCCAGGCACCCGAGCAGAACGCTCTCGGTAATGATCTGACGGGTGACGCGCCAGCGTCCTGCACCCATCGCCATGCGAACCGCTATGTCGCCGCGGCGTGTCGTGTGCCGCGCCAACATCACGCTCGCGATATTGGCGCATGCGATGAGAAGCACGACCGAAGACAGGATCATGAGCATCCGCAGGCCAGTCCCGGTTTCCTCCTGCAGGTTCTGTATCCCGCCGCCGCCGGGCACGATCACAACGTGCTGCTTGGCGATCTCGGATTGAATGCCATAGATGGCGTACACTTCGCGCGTGGACAGAAACTGGCGCAACGCTGCTGAGAGCTTGGCGTTGAGCGCGGGGATGCTCGTACCCGCACGAAGCCGGCCAATCGGATAGAGCCAGTTTGAATCCGCGTGGCGAAGGATGGAGTTTGTTCCTTCGATGATCGGTTCATTGTTGATCGGAATCCACACCGCAGGAGGATCGGCAGTGACCCGGTCGCCGAAGAAGCCGGGCGGTGCAACACCCTCTACCGTGAAAGGACGGGTCTGGATGAAGACGACGGAGCCCACAATGGATGGATCGCCCGCGAAGTCGCCTTGCCATGAGGCGTAGCTCAACTCAACCACCGGAGGGGCCCCGGAAACATCGTCTGAAACGGTGAACGACCGTCCCAGGTACGCGTTTATGCCCAGCGTCGAAAAGTAGTTGCCGGTGACATATTCGATACGCAGGTTTTTGGGTTCCGATTCTCCACGGCGCAGGTAATACCTGTTTTGCCCGGACTGCACCGCGGCCAGCGATTCGAACTCCGGCGCCGAGTCCTTCAAGCGCAGATAAAGATCGTAGGAGAAGATGGCGAAATCGCCGTTTTCATTTTGAAAACCGCCATCAATGCAGCAATCGTCTGTGTCGCCAATGCGAAAAAGCCGGGAAGGATCCGCCACCGGCAGCGATCGCAGCAGGATTCCCTGCACCAGCGTAAAGATGGCGGTGTTCGCTCCGATGCCGAGAGCCAGCGTGATGATCGCCGTCATCGTAAATCCCGGCGATTTGCGCAACTGGCGCACCGCGTAGCGAAGATCCTGGAGAAGTGTCTGCATGTCCTCGAAACTCCTGTTGAATCTCTATTCCGTTCGCAGGGCTTGCATCGGTTCAATGGATGCGGCGCGGGCGGCCGGAAGCAACGCCGCCAGCAAACCGACCGTCACCAGCAAGAGAGCGGTCACCAGCAGACCCCCCGCCTCTTGCCGGGCTTCGAAGTAAATCACGATCGCGATCATCTTGCGCGCGAAGAGGGTAAGAATCAGACCGGCAATCGTTCCCGCCGCCAGCATCCAGGCCACGCGACGCATGACCATGGCGAGAATGTTGCTCCGGGACGCCCCCAGCGCCATGCGGACACCGATGTCTCGCGTCGACTGCTCCACTTCATGGCTGACCAGGCCGTACAGCCCGACCATGGCCAACAAAAGCGCAAGACCGGCAAAGATGGCGAAGAGCCAGCTCTCCATGCGCTCGAAGACCAGCGTCTCCGAGACCACTTCTGTCATGGTGGTGGCGTCCTTGAAGGGAACGGTGGGATCCACCTCGTGGATCGCATTGCGCAGCGCGGGGATGATGGAGGCGGCATCACCGTCGAAGCGAAGCAGCAAGTACATGCCGTTCAACACCTCGGCTCGATCCTTCACGGGGACGGCGTCGATCAGATAATCCATCTCGGCCAGAGGGGGCTCGTAGATGTTCTGGCGCACGCTGCCCACCACGCCAACGATCCGCGTCCAGTGATCCTGATTATCGTTGTCGTCGATGCGCTGGGCGGCCGGGTCAAGTGCTGCAGGGATGAACTTCTTCACGAACGCGTCGTTCACCACGACGGGCGATGAAGGGTTGTCGGGCCGGTCGACGCTGGGCGACAGCCAGCGCCCACGATGCAACGGAATTTCGAATACGTCGAAATAGCCGGTGCTCACCAGGCGCTGTTCGGCGAGCATTTCCTGCTGGGGCGGATTGGGCGGCTGGCCGGCGATGTGAATGTCGGAGTTGGAGCCCCAGTTCCGGATGGGCAGGATGGTGATCATGCCCACGGCGTGCACCCCGGGAATTTGCTTAACCCGGTTCGCGAGCGGCTGATAGAGGTCGGCGATCGCGTCGCGGCCCGCATAACGCGATGGCGTCAGATTGATCGAAGTGGTGAGGATGTGGGCCGGGTCGAAGCCGAGATCGGCGTGACGATAACGTGTGACCACGCGAATGAGCAGGCTCGACACAACCAGCAGCAGCATGGTCAACGCGATCTGGGTGATGACGAATCCGGAACGGAGATGATGCTGGCCGCGATCCACACCCGCGCTGCCGCCGGCCTTGAGCGCGCGGTTGGGATCGATGCCGGAAAGACGGACGGCCGGATAAAGCGACGCGGCCAGGCTGACCAGAACCGAAACCGCGACAGCCGCGCCGAGCACGGCCCAATTCATCTGGATGTCCGCTCCGCGGGCCAGGGCCTTGATGAGGAAGAGGCGCATAAGGTCGAGCAGGCCCGAAGCGAGCAGCGCGCCCGCAGCCGCGCCAAGAAGGGCGAGAAGGACGCCTTCGGTAAGTAACTGGGCGAGCAGTCGGGAACGTCCTGCGCCGATCGCGGTGCGCATGGCCATTTCGCGCTCGCGCTTGACGCCGCGCGCCAGCAGAAGTCCCGCGACATTGACGCAGCCGATGGCGAGCACAGCCAGCACCGCAGCCAGGAGCGTCCACAGTGGCCCCTTGCTCGTACCGACGACGGTTTGCGCCAGCAGTTGCAGGTGGACGGTACGCCCTCCGTCGGTATTCGCGTACGCGCGCCCGATGTCGGCAAAGACGTGCTGCAGGTCGGTCTGGGCCTGCTCGATGGTGACGCCATCTTTCAAACGCGCCACGGTGCGCATCCAGTGGCTGCCGCGATTTTGCATCCACTGCTTGTCAACGAGCCGCGGCGTGTAGATCACGCTGCGCGCGCCCAGCGGAAACCGGAACCCCGCGGGCATGACCCCGATGATGGTGTAGGCGATGCCGTCCATTTTGACGGACCGGTTGAGAACGTTGCGGTCGCCGCCAAAATATGTTTGCCAGACTTCATAGCTCAGGACTGCGAGCTGGTTCTTGCCGTCCTGCTCCTCGCCGGGAAGATACGTGCGGCCCAGCAGCGGTTGCACACCGAATACCTGGAAGAAGTTGTCGCTGGAGTGAATGGTATCGAGCAGCACCGGGCCGCTCGCGGGCGTCTCCAGGGCAGCTTTGAAAAAGTCGTTGTATCCGGCAAGCGCGGCAAACGCATGCGCCTGGGCGCGCTCATCGCGAAAGCTGGGCCACGACGCCGGCTGGGTGTAGCCGCTGCGGCTGATGGATTGAATACTGACAATGCGCTCGGGATGCGCATAGGGGAGCGGACGCAGAATCACGGTGTCGATCACGCAGAACACGGCGGTGGCCACTCCAACGCTCAAGGCCAGCGTCAGCACCACCGTGGACGCAAAGCCCGGGGACTTGCGCAACTGGCGGAGCGCGTAGCGAAGATCCTGGAGTAGTGTCTGCATGGCTATCCGGTCCTCCTATTCGGTTCGCAGAGCTTGGATGGGGTCGATGGCTGCTGCGCGCCGCGCGGGAAGATAGCAGGCAAACAACGCGACCACACACAGCACGACGGCCACGGTGGCGAAGGTCAACAGGTCTGAGCTTCCAACGCCAAAAAGCATGGTGCGCAGGAAGCGGGTAAGGAAGAGAGAGGCAACCACGCCTACCGCCAGACCCGCAATGGTCAGCGTCAAGCCCTGTTGAAGCACCTGGCGAAAGATTGCTGCCTTACCGGCGCCAAGCGCGATGCGAATGCCGATTTCATGCGTTCTCTGACGCGTTGTATAGGACACGACGCCGTAAATTCCAACCGCAGCAAGGATGAGAGCCAGCAGGCCAAATGAACCCGCAAAGGTGACCGCGACCCTCTCGAAGACACTGCCACCCTGCATGTTCTCCTTAAGGGTAGTGACGTTGTACAGAGGCATGTCGGCATTGAGGCTGTGGATGGCCTGCTCGACTGCCGTGGCCATGGCAAGCGGATCCCCCCTTGTGCGCACGTGCAGGATCACTTCGTTTTCGTAACGCTGGGTGAGGGGCATGAGGATCAACGGCGCGGGATCGTAAATGAGGCGGCGGTACTTTCCATTGGCCGCCACGCCCACCACGGTTCTCCACCGGCCGTCCTGAATTCGCTTGCCGATGGCGTTCTGTCCCGGCCAGTAACGATCCACGAGCGCCTGGTTGACGATCGCGACCGGCACCGTGTCGGCCGTGTCCTGATCAGTAAAGTCGCGTCCCGCCAGGAGAGGCGTCCGCATGGTCTCCAGGTAATTTGGTCCGACTACGCCGCGGTCGGCTTCCATGTCTTCATGCACGCGCGGCACGTAGCCTTCCGGGAAGATTCCATCGGAGTGAATGGTAAAGCTGAGCGGTGAAAAATCCGCCAGCGTTGCGGACTGGACGCCCGGCGATTGCTTTACGCGCATGAGGAGTTGCCCTTGAAACTCTATCCCCGTCTTATCGGTGTAACCCATCGGGTGCAGATCGAAGGTGGTCAACAGCACGTTGTTCGAATCAAATCCGGGATCGGCCTCCTGTGCCTTGCTGAGACTGCGCACAAACAAGCCGGCGCACGCCAGCAGCAACAGGGACAAGGCAATCTGACCAACCACGAGCCCCGAGGTCAGCCGCGATTTGTAAAGGCCGCCCGAACTATTGAGCGCTTCGTCTTTGAGGATCGTGCTGGGAGAGAGCCGGGACGCACGCAACGCCGGCACCGCTCCGGAAATCAGGGCCGTGAACAGCGAAACCAGGATCGTCGCGATCATCACGCGCCCGTCGACTCTGCCATTGATCGCCAGGGGCAGAGTCCTGCCGGGCATAAAGCCGCCCAGGGTCTTGGCCGTCCAAAGGGTCGCGCCAAGGGCAACTGCACCGCCCACAAGTGCGATGAGCGCGTTCTCCAGCATGAGTTGCCGCACCAGGGTCCACCGGCTGGCTCCCATCGACAGGCGAATCGCGAATTCGCGACGCCGCGTCACCGAGCGCACGAGCAGCAGGTTGGCCACGTTGGCGCATGCCAGCACCAGGAGCACCGCGGCCAGCGCGAGCAGGATAGGCAGCGTGCCGGCGAGATAAACATTGGCGCCGAAGGGAGAGCGCCACAGCGGATCGGTTGAGATCTGGTTGGCGCCCCTGTGGTCCATCGGATACTGCGCAACCACGCGCTGCATCAACAGGTTGAGTTCATTGTCGGCCTGGCGAGTATCGACACCCGGCCGCAACACGCCCAGCACGTTGAGCCAGGAAGTGCCGCGGTGATCGATGCGGTCGCCTCCCCATATCTGGTCGTCCATTCCCAGCGGAAGAAAAATGTCAGTACGTAATCCACTCTTGCATCCGCGGAAACCTCGAGGCGCGATGCCCACGATCGTGTACGGGTGAAGATTGAGCTGAATGGTCTTTCCAATGATGCCGGGATCGCCAGCGAAGTGGTTCTGCCACAGGTTATAGCTCAGCACCGCGATGGGCGCGCCGGCGTGCTCGTTGGCTTTCGTAGATATCAGGGTGCGGCCGAGATACGGCTGCACGCCCAGCACTTCGAAATAATCCGCGCTGGTCAGCGCGCCGTAAATGCGTTCTGGCTTGGCAGATCCGGTGATCGACACAAAATCGTCGTGGTAGCCGATCAGGCCGGAGAGAGTTTTGGCGTTGTCGCGCAGGTCGACAAAGTCCGAATAGGAGAACGGCGGGGAAGGATGCTCGCTCCGTTCGCCGCGCTGGATCGTGATCATTTCCCCGATATGGCTCGCGCCCGGAATGGGGTTAAACAGCGTGGCGCTGATCCAGCTGAGTATCGTGCTATTGGCGCCAATTCCCAAGGCCAGCGTGAGCACCGCCGTGAGCGCAAAGCCCGGAGCGCGGCGCAGTTGCCGCAACGCGTACCGGATGTCTGCCAGCAGTTGTTTCATCGCGTCTTCCTCTCTTTCAGGATCGACCTCGCTTGAATGCCCGGGGAAGGGTTGATGCCGGAATCATGCCGCCTATTCGGTTCTAAGAGCCTGCATGGGTTGGATCGATGCAGCGCGCGCCGCCGGTGCGAGGCCGGCGAGAAGCACCGTCAACACCAGCACCAAGGCGGCGCCGATGAAGCTGAGAGGATCGAAGGGAGCCACGCCAAACAGCAAGGATTGCAACAGCCGCACGGCGAAGAACGTTCCTACACCGCCGATCAGCAACCCAGCCGCGACGGTTTCGAGTCCGCCATTCACAACCAGGCGCACGATCTGCACTCGGGTCGACCCCACGGCCATGCGCAGAGCGAATTCGCGGCTGCGTTCTGTCACGGCGTAAGCCATCACGGCGTAAAGGCCCAGTGTGGCCACCAGCAGGCTGGCCAGCGCAAATACGCCCAGCAGTTCCAGCGGAATGCGCGCGAACTGATAGCGCACTTCACTCACTTCCTTGAGCGTCTGCAGGTTCTCGAGCGGCAGCGCGCCATCGAGTTTGGCCACCGTTTGCCGAAGGGTGGGCACTACCGCGTCGGCGGTGGTGCGCGAACGGACCGCCACAAACACATGGTCCTGATAGTGCTGCGCGATAGGCAGATAGACCACCGGCTCGGGGTCGGTGTCCTGGGGGCTGTAATAAGCGTAATTCTTGACGATGCCGACGATCTGACACGACTGCTTGTCCGGGCCGATGTTGATCGTGCTGCCGAGCGCGTTTCCTTTCGGAAAGTAGCGATGCGCCATGTCTTCATTGATCATGGCCACCAGGGGCGCGCCTTCGCGGTCCTGCGCGGTGAAATCGCGGCCCTGCAGCAACGGGATGCCCATGGTGTGGAAGAAAGCCGGCCCTTCAAGATCGGTCACCACGTTCATGCCCTCGTTTTTCGCTGGAGTGTATCCGGGAACCGCAAGATCCCAGGTATTGCCCGATCCGTCATCGCCCATCGGCAGATGCGTTGTTAGAGTTGCTTCACGAACGACGGGCGAATTCTGTAACTGATCGAGCAACGCCGCCTCGAAGGCCAGCCCCTTCTCCTTCGTGTATCCCGAACGCGACAGGGAGAGCTGCGCGGTCATGGTGGTCTCACGGTCGAATCCGCGGGCGCGATGGAGAACGTTGAGCAGCGTGCGCATCAACAATGCCGAGCCAACCAGCACCACAAAACAGAGCCCCAACTGCATTCCCACCGAAGCGATCTTGACCCAGCGATTGCGTCTGGAGCCCAGGATTCCCTGGCTGCCCTCGTAAAGCCCGTCTCTCTGCGAGGAGCGCAGGGCCTGGCGAATGGGCATCATCCCGCACAGCAGCGCCACCAGCATCACCAGCACGGCCACCAGTCCAAGAACCCGCCAGTCGGTACTGAGGTTGAACGCCAGAGGCATTCCAAAACTGGGCAGCAAAACATAGATCGCCTTGGCCAGCACCAGGCTCGCAGCCCAACCCACGAGCCCGCCCATCATCGCCAGCAGAAGCGCCTCGGTAAACAACTGAAAGGCAATGCGGCGCGACGTCGCTCCCAGAGACGAGCGAATCGCGATCTCGCGACGACGCCGGGCCGCGCGCTGCCCCAGCAGCGAGGCGGTGTTGATGCAAACCAAAACCAGCAAAAGTACCCCGGCTCCCAGCAGCGCCGGCCACTGCTCCCCGATCACGCCGAACAGGCCGCGCTCGAAGTGCGCCGAGTCCCGCAGGTTGAGGTCCCAGCCGCCCATGTTCGCGCCTGTCGCTTCCCGCTGTTGCGCGTAGAGGCGCGCCACGGTATGCAGTTCGGCCGCGGCCGATTCATGGGAAACACCAGGACGCAGGCGGGCCGCCAGCATCAGGCCCATCTGCTTCAGCGGGTCGGCGTTGGGATCGGGCTGCAGTGAACGCGAAGCGGAAAGCGGCATCCAGAGCAGCTCGGCCATGCCGCCGTAGATCCCGGTAAAATCGCGCGGAGCCACGCCCACCACTGTGAAAGGGTGGTGGTTGACAAAAATGACTTGTCCCACGATGTGCGCATCGGCATTGAAGCGCACCCGCCACTCGCGATCGCTCAGCACCGCTTCGTCATGCGATCCATAGGCGCGTTCATTGGTGACCGGTGTAAAAAAGCGTCCCAACTGCGGCG
This sequence comes from uncultured Acidobacteriota bacterium, assembly GCA_963798315.1. Classification (GTDB taxonomy): domain Bacteria; phylum Acidobacteriota; class Terriglobia; order Terriglobales; family Acidobacteriaceae; genus Telmatobacter. Next base: position 343,540 of record CAWCTA010000015.1, read on the forward strand.
TCAACCCGAGTAGCTGAAAGTAATTACTGGAGACGAGACCGCCGGTCAGCGCCTCAGGAGGAGCGCCCGGGGAGGCTAGGTCGAAGCCGGAGATCGTAAACACCGCCGGATTCTCGAGGCTTTTGTCGCGGTCGCGCAGAAATTCGAGCTGGTCGTAGTGAACCGAATAACCCTGCGATCCGCGCACCGTCGCGTCGACAAAGCGAAGAGAACGCGGATCGCGTACATGTGGATAAGGGTCGAACGTTACGGCCTTGATCCAGGTAAAGACGGTAGTCAGCGAAGCGATCCCCAGGGCCAGGGTAAGGACAGCGGCCAGAGTAAACCCCGGCGCACGGCGCAACTGTCGCATTGCATAACGCAAATCCTGTATTGACCTCTGGACGGACATGACTACGCCTCAACTTCCTGGGTGAGCTTCCGCAGCTCGTCTTCCGATACCACCTTGCCGTCGAACAGGTGCACTTCGCGATCGGCGTGCTTCGCAAAGCGCGGGTCGTGGGTGACCATGCAGATGGTCGAACCCTCGCGATGCAGATCGGAAAGCAGGTGCATCACGGCCTCGCCGTTCTTCGAGTCCAGGTTTCCGGTAGGCTCATCGGCCAGCAGGATCGACGGCGAACCGGCCAGGGCGCGCGCCACGGCCACACGCTGCTGCTGACCGCCGGAGAGCTGCGCGGGATAGTGCCGCATGCGATGCGCCATGTTGACCCGCTCGAGAGCTTCCTTCACCCGCTTCTTGCGTTCCGCCGACGGCATGCCGGCACGATAGGTGAGCGGCAGCTCCACGTTCTCTTCCACGGTGAGATCGCCAATCAGGTTGAAACTTTGGAAGATGAAGCCGATTTCCTGATTGCGAATCCGGGAGCGGTCGCCAAAGCTCAGGTTCTCTACTGGCTTGTTGTTGAGCAGGTACTTGCCCCCCGTGGGCGTATCCAGAAGGCCCAGGATGGACAGCAACGTGGACTTGCCGCAGCCCGAAGGCCCGGACATGGCCACATATTCTCCGCGCGAAATGGTGAGGTGGATGCCGGAGAGCGCGTGCGTCTCCACTTCGTCGGTGTAGAAGACCTTGGTCAGATCCTCAATGTCAATCAGAGTGTCATTCATTTGCGATCCCTTTCGTCAGTGGTCAGTGGTCAGAGATCAGTGATCTGAGATCACTGACGCCTGTTCGCTAGTCCCTAAGTTCCTTTTCCCTACGCCCCTTGCCGGTTCGTTATTCCAACCGGATGCGGTCCACGTTGTCGTAGCGCGACATGTCGGAAAGGATCACCGTGTCGCCTTCTTTCAAGCCGTCAAGCACCTGGATGCTGTTCACAGACGCCCGCCCTACCTTCACGGGCACACGCACAGCGTCTTTCCCATTGGGATCGATCCTGAACAGGCTCAGCGTCGAGTTCTCATTCCCCAGCGCCGGCCGGCCCACATACAGCACGTCATGCAGTTTTTCGAGGTCGATAGTGCCGTCGACGCTCAGTCCCTTGACCGCGCCTGGCGGCAGAGGCCCATCGAGTACTACGTCGACGGTGCGGGTTCCGTTCAAAACCGCGGGGTCGATGCGGGTCACGTGTCCGGGGATAACGCCGTTATGCGTGTCGATCGAGGCCGGCAGCCCGATCTGGATGTCGCGTGCCTGGGTCTCGGCGATCTGCAGGGCAGCCTTTAATTTGCCCAGCTGCACAACCTCCGCCAGCGACGTCCCGGCGGTGACGTGCATGCCCGCCTGCATGGGAACCGGCAGCGGATCGAGCTCGCCGGCGATGCCGGCCCGCACCTCCAGGGCCGCGTTCTGCTTCTCGTAGAGCGCCAGCAGCGCCTTGGCCTGGTCTATCTTGGCTTGCGATGACGCCAGCTGGACTTCGATGTTCTTTTCGTTCAGCTCCAGCTGCTGCAGGCTCAGCTTATGCTGGGCGGCCAGCTGATCCGCGGTGCTTTTCGACTTGTCGGCGGCCATCCCGGACAGCACGCCCAGCTTGTACAGCTGCTGGTCGGTCTGCGACTGTAACTGGTCGTAGGTGTAGTCGGCGTTCACCTGCGCGGCCAGAATCTTCTTGTCCATCATGGTGCTTTGCAGCTGCGCCTGCTTATCTTTGTAGTCGGCCTCCGCCCCCTTGACCTGCAGCTGGGCATCGAGCAGTTTCTGCTGCACCTCGGGCGCTGCCAGGTCCATCAGGATGGTGTCGGCCTTAACGATGGTTCCGGGCAGGACCCGGATGCGGACGACGGTCGCGTCGGTGAGCGACGGGATCAACTCGATTGAGTCTTCCCGGGGAATCAGGGTTCCGGTTGATCCCCGCACTTGGCGAATCATGTCTCCGCGCTTGACGGTATCCGGCCAGATGGCCGAGCGATCCTGCGAAGGCGCCGCCGGCTTGAGCCGCGATACACCGTAGGCCGCGCCAGCCAGAACCACCACTGCGACGCCAGCCCATACGAACATCTGGCGTCTCTTCTTCAGCTTAATATCAGGGCGTGCGATATCCATTGCGCCCCATACCCTGCACTTGCCGTGCCAAAACCAGCCCGGCCGCTGATGACTGAGGGGGAAGGATTTATCAATACCAAGGAACAGATGCGGTGAGACTTACACTGACCGATCGCAGGCCCGGTTGTCCGATATCGGACAGTCCGGACTGTGACTCGTCCAGGCCGGATCGCCGCGCCCTAAACCCGTTCTATCGCCAGCCCGACCGCATTCCCCCCGCCCAGGCACAGGGCCGCTATGCCGCGCGGTTTGTCCCGCCGGGCCATGGCATACAGCAGCTTCACCAGCACCGCCGCCCCGCTCGCGCCGATCGGATGCCCAAGGGCCACCGCACCGCCATGAACATTCACCCGTTCTGCATCCAGGCCAAGTTCACGGTTCACGGCCAGCGCCTGCACGCTGAAGGCCTCATTCAATTCGAAGAGGTCCACGCTGGTCGAGTGGCCAGCCCGCCTTGCGTGCCACCTTGCGTACCGCATCGATCGGGGCCAGTCCGAACCACTCGGGCTCTCGGCCGGCAGTGGCCTGCGCTCGGATGACTGCTAAGAGGCCTGAGCCTCGTTGCTGCGCCAACTCCGCGCTGGTCACCACAACCGCGGCCGCTCCGTCGCTGACCCCAGGGGCATTGCCCGCCGTGACGGTGCCGTCCTCCTTGAAGGCCGGCTTCAGCCTTGTCAGGACCTCGACCGTCGTATCGGGTCGGATCCCTTCGTCCTTATCGAAGACGCGCGTCGCGTCGCCTTTCTTTGCTGCCGGAATCTCGACCGGCACGATTTCATCCCGGAACCAGCCCTTTTCGGTAGCCGCGGCCGCCCGCCGGTGCGACTCCGCGGCAAAGGCATCCTGTTCCCCGCGACTGATGCCGTATTTTGCAGCGATCATCTCCGCTGCGACCCCCATGTGGTAGCCCCGGTACGCCTCCCACAGGCCGTCTTGAATCATCGCGTCGAGCAACGATCCGTTGCCCATGCGATACCCCGCCCGAGCCTGCTGCAAGAGGTACGGGGCGTTGGTCATTGATTCCATCCCGCCGGCCACGATGAAATCCGCATCCCCGGTCTGAATGGCTTGCGCCGCTAGAGACACGGCCCTCAGGCCTGATCCGCAGACCTGGTTCACCGTAAGCGCCGCCGATTCCGGCGGCATGCCGCCATAGAGCGATGCCTGGCGAGCTGGATTCTGCCCCAAACCGGCCTGGATGACGCAGCCCATGATGCACTCGTCCGCCTGTCGAGGCTCAATGCCTGCCCGCCTGATCGCTTCGCTCACCACCAGCGCGCCCAGTTTCGGCCCCGCAAACGATTGAAGAGCTCCTTGAAACTTGCCGATGGGCGTGCGCACCGCCGCAACAATCACTGCTTGCTTCATGGCAACTTCTCTCCGCCGATTCAGCAGCAGGATAACCGCGCGGCCCCGGGTTTGTCCCCGCACGTGCCGGGTGTGTAGAGTTCAGATGCCGGCGGTCGGCGGCTGCAACGGGATCTCAAGCGGCAAAAGCGATTTTCTTCAGTAGAGTGTCGGCTTTTCGGTTGCAGCGTTCGTCTGACCGTACAGGGCGATCCGACAAAGGCGGGGTGGTTCCTATCATGCGCAAGGCTATACTGCTCACGCTGGCAGCGATGATGGTTGTGCCCGCGGAGGCAGCCCGGCGCGTCACTGTGGCACAACTGGCGGAAACGCTGGCCGCAGCCACGAATGAGCATCGCAGCGACGAGGACATCGCCCGCCAGGTGGGAAGCCTGGAACTTTCCGAGCGCCTGACGGGCCCTACTCTGGATCGATTCGCTGCGCGGCTGCCGCTCCAGCCGCATACTGCCGTCGCCCTCCAGATGCTTGCGGATCAATCCGCATTTCTCGATCCCCCCCCGGACGAGTTGCCTGCTACCGCGGCTCCCGACGACGCGACCCAGCAACAAATGCTGGAGGCGGCCCGCGCCTATGCTGTTCAGACATGGGGGCGCATGCCCAATTTCTTCGTCACCCGGGTGACGAACCGGTTTGACGACAGTCCGCATGCTCTTGAAAAAGGAGCCTGGCCGGTTCGCGCCGGGCTGCATTTGGCGGGCACGTCCACCCAGCAGATCACATTTCGTGATGGCAAGGAGGTTCTCGATGCCACCGCAACGCCTGGCTCAAGCACGGGAAAAGTGCCGGCGGAGCTCGGCCTGCGAAGCTGGGGGGAATTCGGGCCGGCTCTCACCGTCGTATTGGCGGACATGGCCCATCACAATGTCACCTTCTCCCATTGGGAGCAGGCTGCGGCCGGCCTGACCGCCGTCTACCGTTACCAGGTTCCCCAGGAAGCGTCGCATTACGCGGTCGCCTACAAGGCCCTGAATGAGAAGGTCCTCGGCCGCACACAATACGGGTACAGCGGTAACAATCGCTCGACGCAGCAGGTCTCCAACATCCCCAAGGAAAGCGAGCTGAAGACCTACGGCGAGACACCCGGGTACCACGGCTCGATCGCGATCGATCCGGCGACAGGGGCGGTGCTGCGCATCACCATTGAAGCAGAACTGAGCAGCAGCAATCCGTTGCGGCGAGCGGCAACCATGATCGAATACCGGCCGGTCACGATTGGCGACCGGAAGTTCATCTGCCCGGCGCGCAGCCTTGCCATCTCCGAGGAACCCTTGTGGATGGCCCTTTCGCAGAATGCGCAAATGGCGGTGAATGGCGTGGGCGACGACTCTCTTTGGCAAAACCGGGCGCGCTGGCCCGTCAACTCGACCGTCCTGCTGATCAACGAGACAAACTTCACCGACTATCACCGGCTGGGCTCAACATCGCGGATCATCACCGACGGCGCCGTGGCGGGCGCGGCGGGTCCTGACGGTTCCACGCCACAACCGGCAAACCATCCCGACCAGCCGGAATCGCCACCGCCAACGGCCGCTGCTTCGGCTCCGGTCGCGCCGGCTGCGAGCGGCTCGCAACCGGAGGCACAACTGGCGGCTGCCGCTCCTCCCCACCCAGCCCCGGCTGAGGCGCATGCGTCACCTCCTGCTGTACCCGCTGAGCCGGTCATTCCGGAAATCAGCATGGACGCGGTCAAAGGCGTGCCCGATGCTCCAGCCAATGAATCCGGGCCCCCTGGTGGCTTCTCCATCAAGGTCGTTTCGCGGCTCGTCGATGTGGGCCTCGTGGCCTACGACAAGAAGGGCCATCCCGTAACGGATCTGAAAGCCGACGACTTCGAGGTTTACGACAACGGCCGCAAGCAGGAGATCCGGTTCTTCAATCAGGCGCCCGCCGCAGCCGCGCCCGCGCCTCGAACCCCAGCCGAAGCAATGGAAACAACGCCCTTCGTTACCTTTTCCAATCGCGTATCCGACCCTGCCGCTCCAGCCGCCCCTGCCGAGACATCCGAAGCCGGCGCCACCATCCTGCTGATTGATGAGAGCCACGTTGCCTGGGCTGACTTGAACTACGCGCGCAGCCAGATGCTGCAGTTTCTTGGCAGGCTGGCTCCAACGGAGCGAGTCGGCCTGTACTCGATGACCGGTCTCGGCTTTCGCGTCCTGGTCGAGCCCACCACCGACCATGCGGCCCTGATGACGCGCCTCAAGTCGTTCATGCCCACCGCGCAATCCGTCAGCAATGCCCAGGACGAAGAGATGCGCAATCGGCAACAATTCAACGAAGTTCACAACCAGGCCGACCTGAATTCGGTCAACGGCAATCACACCGACGTTCCCGACGCAGATCAACCCGTCGATCCCCAGCTTATGACCATGGGCAGCAATCCCGCGCGCGCGTCTCTGGTCATTCTGGCCCAGGTCGCGCGCCATCTCTCCGCGATGGCGGGACACAAGAGCCTGGTTTGGGTTTCGAGCGACAATGTCTTTGCCGAATGGCAGGACCAGCAGGTCGGCATCGACAAGAGCCCCAAGGAAGTTCAGGCATTTGCGGTGCATGTGCAGGAAGCCATGAACGACGCACATACTGCGGTGTATCCGTTCGACGTCTCGCAACTCGAAGGCGGCGCGATTAGTGCCGATGTTCAGCACCGCAATGTCGAGTTGACGCAGGCCGCTGCGGACAATGCCGCAACCGCTGCCGCCGCCGGCGGCCCCGCGCAATCCAGCGGCGGACGAAACATGCAGCCGGGCCGCATCACCGCGGAGATGAGCCAGGATCTGCACCCGATTCAAGGGCCGATCCGGGAAGTGGCCGCCGCCACCGGAGGGCGCACCATCCGCCGCTCGGGCGATCTTGCCGGGGCCCTCGATGGAATCGTCGAAGATGGCCACGCGACCTACCAGCTGAGTTTTTCTCCCCAGGGTCCGGCGGACGATCAATACCACGCCATCGTTGTGAAACTCACGGGAAGGCGCGGCCTCACTCTCCGTTACCGTACCGGGTACCTGTTCCAAAAAGAAGCTGCGACGCTCAAAGACCGTTTTCACCAGGCCGTGTGGCGGCCGGTCGACGTGAGCGAAATCGCAGTCAGCGCGGACGTTGAGCCCAGCGGCAGCAGCGCCTCGGTGCGGGTGAACATCGCGGCCGGCGACCTCGCGATGGAGCAGCTTGGGGGCCGCTGGACCGACAAGCTCGACATCTTTTTCATCCAGCGCGACGACGCCGGCTTGCACGCCCACCTGGAAGGACAGACCCTCGGGCTACGGCTAAAACCGGCGACATATCAGAACATTTTGCCCAAGGGAGTGCCCTTTGAGCGCGCGGTAGAACTCCGGCCCGGAATGGCCTCGCTGCGGGTCGTGGTTGTCGATGAAAACTCGGGCCGCATGGGCTCGGTCACCATCCCATCGGCCGCCATGAGAGGGAACCCATGAGACGCGCGACGAAGTACGTTTTCTGGTCAGGCGCAACCGGCGAGCGATACAATTTTGGCGCCATTCCACTTTGGAGGAAGATGCGATGAAACGGTTGGGATGCATTCTTGTGTTGATTTTGGTGGCGGTTCCGGCGTGGCCGGCAAAGAAGATCACCGTCGCCGAATTGACGAATATGTTGAAGTCGATGCAACAGGAGAAGAAGGTTGACCAGGACGTAGCCAACGCCCTCAAGCAGGTGGTGCTCAGTGAAGAGTTGACCCGAAGCGAGATGAACAGCCTTGCTGAATACGCTCCCGGGCCGTTGACCACGGAGCAGATCTACGTACTCGAGGCGCGCAGCGCGGTGCTCGCTCCGCCTGCAGCGGACATTCCAACCACACCTGCTCCCGATGCCGCTGCGCAAAAGGCCATTCTGGACAAAGCATCCGACTACGCGTCCAAGACCTACAGCCAGTTGCCCGCCATTACTGCGACCAAGACCACTCTCCGCTTCCAGGACAACATCGAAGCCGTTGCCGCCAGTTCTGGAATGCATGGCAGCGCGACCGATGTCTCTGTGGGAGCCGGCGGTGTGAGCCCCAACCAGTTTGTTCACTACATCAACTCCACTGAGAGCACCTACAGCAGCGACCATGGCATAGAAAAGCTGCCTCAGGATAAGACACCTTGGGGCGCAAACAAGATGATCGCCCTCCAGGAACCCGATCCCAGCCTGGGAGCCGTTTTTCAGGACGCACAAACCAACGGGACCATCAACTGGCTTCGCTGGGAGACCATCAACGGCAAGCCGGCCGCCGTGTTTGCATTCCAGGTGCCGAAAAAGAAGTCGCATTTTGCGGTCAATGTCTGCTGCTTCCCGAGCCTCGACCAGACGGGCGATGCGCGTTTTTCGGGTCAGATGGGGACTGGCGCGCCGGGTGGCTCGCAGGGCGGTGGCGGCGGAGCCAAGGGAAACTTCCAGACCAACACCCAGTGGCACAACTACAAAGCCAACGGCATACCCTACCACGGCTTGTTCTTCGTCGATCCGGACACAGGGACTGTAGTGCGCATGGTCACCCAGGCGGAGTTAAAACCCGGTGATGTAGTTCATCTCCAGGACACACGTATCGATTACGGCCCCGTGACCGTGGGCGGCAAATCGATGGTTCTTCCCATCAAGACCGTCATTAATACGGAAGTTGTGCCGAATGGCGAGTCCCAGGCGGGTAAGTACACAACTCGCAGCACATTGTTTACGATTGAATACAAGGATTACCAGCTCGCCGGAGCTACCGCGCAGAAGTAAAGAATGGAACCAACTTCGCGGCGGCCGTCGAGTTGCGGCCGCCGCTCACACAGAGTGGGCTCGAGAGTTGAGAAAATGAAACGGTTCATTGTTGTCCTGGTTTTACTTCTTGTTGCATTCCCCGCATGGGGCGCGAAAAAAATCACCGTCCAGCAATTGAATGAGCTGTTGCACACGCTGCAGCAGGAAAAGAAGACCGATGCCGAAGCGGCTGCGGCGCTGAAGCAGGTAGAGCTGACCGAGCAACTGACGCGGTCGGCCATGGGCAGCCTGGCGAACCTTGTCAGTGGCCCGCTGTCGACGGAGCAGATTTATGTTCTCGAGGCGCGCAGCGCCATCCTTGCTCCACCCCCTTCCGACCTGCCCTCCACCCCGGCTCCCGATGCGGCCGCGCAGAAGGCGATCCTTGCAAAAGCCGAATCCTACATCGGCAAAACCTACGAGCAGCTTCCGCTGATGACGGCCACCAAGACCACGTTGCGGTTTCAGGACAACGTCGAGGCCCTGGACGCCAACTCGGGTCTGGCGGGCGGTGCAAAGGATGTGGTAACGTCCGCAGGTTTCTCCAATCCTGCTTCGTTTATCCATTACATCAACTCCACGGCTCGTGAAGTTGTGCTCGAACATGGCGCGGAGAAGAAACCTGCTGAGAAGGACCAGACGCCCTGGGGAGCGAACAAAATGATCGCTCTTGAGGAACCCGATCCGGGTCTTGGCCTGGTCTTCAAGGAAGCCCAGGCGTCGGGAAGTCTCCAGTGGCTGCGTTGGGAGCTGATCAACGGCAAGGCAGCCGCCGTATTTTCCTTCGCGATCTCCAGGCAGAAGGCCCGGCTTGCTGTCAACGTCTGCTGCTTTCCCAATGTCGAGCAGGCAGGAATTGCAACCTTTTACACTGCTACGACTGCGCCGGCGCTTGGCGGAGGAGGGGGAGGTGGGGGAGGCGGCGCAACAGGGAATTTCCAGACCACTACCCAATGGCATGAATTCAAAACCACCACGCCCTATCATGGCCGATTGTTCATCGATCCCGGCACCGGCATAGTGCTGCGTATGATCACAGAAGCGGAACTGAAGCCCACCGAGGTGGTGCACCAACTGGACACACGAGTCGATTTCGGCGCGGTGAAAGCTCCCCAGGGTATTGTGGTGGCTCCCGTCAGGACCGTAGTTGATTCGGTCGTGGTTCCGAACGGAGAATCCGGCGCCGGCGGTTACTCCACGCGCTGCACGTTGTTTACGTCGGAATACTCTGAATACCGGCCGGGCGCCGGCAGGTGATCGTTCGATCTGCCGGAAACGACCGCGATCCACTATCCTCATTTTCATGTTGCACGATGTCTTGAGCCACATGTTTCACCTGCCGCTTCCCCTCCTCGAGAAGCTGCTGCGCCCGGTCGTTGTCTACCTTGTGCTTGTGCTTCTTCTGCGGCTGTTCGGGAAGCGCGAACTGGCACAGCTCAATCCTTTCGACCTTGTGGTTTTGCTCTCGCTCTCCAATACGGTGCAGAACGCCATCATCGGTGACGACAACTCCGTCACGGGCGGGGTAATCGGCGCGCTCGGACTATTGGCCATCAACTGGCTTGTCGTGAGGACGTTGTATAGCTCTCCGCGTCTGACGCGAGCGCTTCAAGGCAGTTCGACCCTGCTGATCCGCGACGGGAAGATCGACACGAAAGCGTTGAAACGCGAATCGCTCACCAACGAAGAGCTGGTCGAGGTCATCCATCGCCAGGGGTTCGAACACCTGAACCAGGTTCGGCGCTGCGAACTGGAACCGAACGGCAGCTTCTATATCGAAGCAATGGAACCGTCTCCGACCGAGAGACAGCATTCTGAAGTGGTCGCCAAGATTGACGCCCTTACCCGCGAGGTAGCTGCCCTGCGCGCGGCAGCATCAGGGGGATAGAGCAAATGGCGACGGAACAGCGATCGCCACCGCGGCTCGTCTTACTCCCACTCGATGGTGCCGGGCGGCTTGGATGTGATGTCGTAGACAACGCGGTTGATTCCCCGCACTTCGTTCACAATGCGGTTTGAAATGCGCTTCAGCACCTCATAGGACAGCGGCGTCCAGTCTGCCGTCATGCCGTCTTCCGAGTGCACGGCGCGCACGGCGGCGGTATAGGCGTACGTGCGCTGGTCGCCCATCACGCCTACGCTCATGACCGGGAGCAGCACCGCGAAGCTTTGCCAGATCTTGGTATAGAGGCCGGCGGCCTTGATTTCGCTGACCACGATGTCGTCCGCCTCCTGCAACAGGGCGACCCGTTGGGGGGTCACTTCGCCGAGAATGCGCACCGCCAGGCCCGGGCCAGGAAACGGCTGCCGGCTCAGGATGTCTTCGGGCATGCCCATGTCGCGCCCGATGCGCCGCACCTCGTCTTTGAACAGATCCCGCAGCGGCTCGATGAGCTTGAGCTTCATCCCTTCCGGCAGCCCGCCCACGTTGTGATGGCTCTTGATGGTCTGGCTCGGGCCCTTCACACTGCTGGATTCGATGACGTCGGGGTAGAGCGTGCCCTGTACCAGCCAGTCGACGCCGCCGGTCTGCTCAGCGATACGCGCCGCCTCGTCGTCGAACACCGCGATGAATTCAGCGCCGATGCGCTTGCGCTTGGTCTCGGGATCGACGACCCCGGCAAGCTGCCTGAGGAATCGTTCGCTGGCGTCGACCGCAACCAGATTCAGGCCAAGCTTGTCGCGCAGATTCTTCTGGACGTTCTGGAATTCATTCTTGCGCAGCACGCCGTTGTTGACGAACACGCATGTGAGCTGGGTGCCGATCGCCTTGTGCACCAGCACGGCCGCGACCGACGAATCGACGCCGCCCGAAAGAGCGCAGATGACATGATCCTTGCCTACCTTCTCGCGGATCGAGGCCACCGCGGTCTCAACAAAGTGGGCCGGTGTCCAGTCGCCACGGGCGCCGCAGATGGAGAAGACAAAGTTCCTGAGAAGTTGCGGCCCCAGCGGCGTGTGGTGGACCTCAGGATGAAATTGCACCGCCCAAATCCGTCGCTCCTCATTGGCGATGCCCGCGAGAGCGTTTGAGGTGGCAGCGGTGCGATGGAAACCGGCAGGCAGTTCGAGGGCCTCGTCGCCGTGGCTCATCCAGACCTGAATGGTGGGCGGCAACCCGGCAAAGAGGGGCGTCTCAGAGATTTCGATTTTGACGTTCGCATGGCCATATTCCCGCCGTGGCGCCGAATGGACCTTTCCGCCCAGATGATGCACGATGAAGTGCAGGCCATAGCAGATGCCCAGAATTGGCGGGCCGAGATTGAGCATTTCCGGATCGGCTACCGGGGCATCGGCATCGTAGACCGAAGACGGACCGCCAGAGAGGATGATGCCGACGGGCCTGTGCGCCTTTATTTCTGCGAGCGGGACGGTGCACGGGAGCACGACGGAGAAGACATTCAGCTCGCGAATGCGCCGCGCAATCAGCTGCGTGTATTGCGAGCCAAAATCGAGGATTAGGATTGTCTGGGTGTCCACTCCCTAGTGTGGCAGGCATGCGGCGGCCTGTAAAGACAGTCTTTTGGCGAGACCTAACGCCCCTTGGTTCTCGACCCGCCCTTATTTTGATTCATCCTTGTACACCACTCCGCCCTTCATTACGAACTTCACATCCTGCAACACCCGCACGTCGTCGATGGGATTCTTTTCGACCGCAATGATGTCGGCCCATTTGCCGGGTTCGAGGGTGCCCGTCTTCGCAGACCAGCCCATCAGGTCCGCGGCGTTGATCGTGGCCGTCTGCAGGGCCGTAAGCGGAGCCATGCCCAACTGGTTTACGTAAACATCGAGTTCGTGGGCGTTGAGTCCGTGGGGGTAAACGGCGGCGTCCGTTCCGAGCGCGATCTTGACTCCGGCCTGCATAGCACGCTTGATGTTCCCCTTGGCCACCGCGCTCACATCCACCATCTTCTGGTGATAAAACGGCGGGAGGCTCCCTTTCTCCAGCATCCAGTCTTCGAGATAGAGCGTAGGCACCAGGTAGGTGCCGTCCTTCTTCATCTCCGCGATGGCTTCGTCGTTGATGTAGCTGCCGTGCTCGATCGAATCAACGCCCGCCTCGCTGGCCCACAAAATGCCCTGCGATCCGTGCGCGTGCGCGGCCACCTTGCGGCCCAGGCGATGCGCATCCGCCACGATCGCCTTCATCTCCTCGAGCGTATACTGCGATGCCTGCGGATCGTCGCCCTTCGAAAGCACACCGCCGGTAGCGCAGATCTTGATCAGGTCCGCGCCATACTTGATGTTTTCGCGGACCTTGTGCTGAACAGCGGCGATGCCGTCGGCAACGCCGTCCCCCACAGAGTGATAGCTGATGGGCAGCAGGTTGTTATCGCAATGGCCCCCAGTAATGCCCAGAGCCGGACCGCTGACCAGCATGTGCGGTCCTGGAACCTGCCCCGCGTTGATCGCATCGCGAAGGTCAACGTCGGTGTAGTCGCCGGCGCCCACGTTGCGTACCGAAGTAAACCCGGCCAGCAGAGTGGTCCGCGCATTGACAACGCCGTTGATGGCTTCCTTCGCATCGGTGCTGGTCAGTTCGCGATACGGGTCGAAATCCGTATTCATGGTCAAATGCGTATGCACGTCGATCAACCCGGGCAGGACCGTCATTCGGCTCAAATCGACAATCGTATCTCCGGGCTGCCCGGCAACCGAAGCAGTCGGCCCAATGGACTGAATCGCGTCGCCAACCACCACGATCGTCTGCCCGTCCGCGAGCTTGCCGGTCTTCACGTCGAGTACACGCCCGGCCTTGATCAAGGTTCGCTTCCCGCCCGCGGCGGCGCTTCCCTGGGCTGATGCGGACAGGGTGAAACCGGCCACGCATATCGACAAAGACAGGGCGATCCCCAGCTTCTGCTTCAGAAACATTCTTAATCTCCCATTGCTTCAGGTTCAGGACTTGCGAAAGGCAGGACGCAACCGAGTGTAACAAACCGCGGGGCCGATCGCCCCGGCTGGTTTCTCTGGCCGGGAAACCCTTGTCATTGACCGGGAATCGGAGCAAGGGCGTCGGAACTCGCGGACCGCGTTTAGCCCCATTTCGCGCACTTCGGGACTCACCCGTTACAATTCATTGCTGATGACACCAAAAGACTCCGCCGCCACCGCTACCGACAAGAAGACCTCGACCGCTTCCACTGCCCGTGCGTCCAAGGGTCCCATCACCCTCGCCGTTGATATTGGCGGTTCGGGCCTCAAAGCCATGCTGCTCGACGCCAAAGGCCAGCCGGTCAGCGACAGGCAGCGTATGGCCACGCCGGACGTGCCCTCTCCCAAGCCGGTGCTCGAGGCGCTCGATACCCTGCGTTCGCAACTGCCGAATTTCGATCGTGTCTCGGTCGGGTTTCCCGGCGTGATCAAGCACGGAACCACCTACACAGCCGCGAATCTGCACCCCGGCTGGGTCGGCTTTCCGCTGCAGCTTGAACTCGAAAAGCGTTGGAAGAAGCCCGCTCGCGTGTGCAACGATGCCGCCGTCCAGGGCTACGGGGCCATCAAGGGCCAGGGCGTTGAGATGATCATCACGCTCGGAACCGGCATGGGAGGCTCGCTGTTCACCGACGGGCGCCTGTGTCCGGGGCTGGAGCTCGGCCATCACCCCTGGAAAAAGCGCACCTACGAGGATTACCTTGGCCGCCGCGGGCTCGATAAGTACGGCAAGCAGAAATGGAACGAGCTTCTGCAGGAAGCCATCGCCCAGACGGCGGCTACCTTCAACTGGGACCAGCTCTACCTGGGCGGCGGCAACACCAAGAAGATTGACTTCAAGCCCGGCAAGAACATCGAGATCGTTTCCAACGAAGCGGGCCTGCTGGGCGGCGTGGCATTGTGGAACGACGATGTGCTGATGGCGAAATGCAAGTAAGACTTTTCCGCGCTCGATGATTCGGCACGCGCCCGATCGGTGCCACCGGTTCGCCGTGTGCCCCTGTCAGCCTGTGTATAAGTCCGACTTTGAAAGGGCACGACTTTAGTCGTGCCGGAGAGCCTCACGAATCAACGCGGCTTTACAGCCTGCGAAAAAAGTCGTTCGGGCGGTAGGCCGGGGATTTATCCCCGGGTATAAGGGATGCAAAGTTAACGCGGGCTTTAGCCCCTGAGGTATGCTTTCGGGGATCTTCGCTCGAAACCATGCCTTTTTCTGCAACCTGTTTAGCCGCCGAGGGATGGTTTCTTCCGGCTCTTAACTTCTAATACAGTCGTCTCATCCCCGCATGCGCGGATTCACCCACCGATACACCACGTCGGTCAGCAGATTCACCAGAACATAGGTCAACCCGATTGACAGCAGGCAGCCCTGCACCAGGGCGTAATCACGATTTGAAATTGCATCCACAACCAGCCGTCCTAACCCGGGCCAGCTGAAGATCTTTTCGGTCACGATCGCCCCCGCCAGCAACGCGCCAAACTGCAGACCCACCACCGTGACGATGGGAACCAGGGCGTTCGGTAGAGCGTGCCGCCAGACCACCGCTCGCTCGCTCAAGCCCTTCGCACGCGCGGTGCGAATGTAGTCTTGCCCCAGTTCCTCGAGCATCGCCGTACGCACCATGCGCGTGAGGATCGCCGCCAGCGATGCGCCCATCGCAATTGCCGGCAGAACGAGATAATGCCAGTCGATCGATCTGGCGCCGCCCGCGTTCGCTCCCGAGACCGGCAGCCATCCAAGCAGGATCGAGAACACCAGGATCAGCACCGGCCCCAGCGCCAGTCCCGGCACCGACAAGCCGAACAGGCTCACCACCGAAAGCGCCTGGTCGAGCCATCGTCCGCGCCGGACCGCCGCCGCAATGCCCGCAGGCAGCGCCAACGCCAAACCCACACCCAGCGCCGCCACCGTCAACGCCAGCGTGTATGGATAACGCTGCGCCACCAGGTGAGCAACGCTATCGTGCAAGCGGATCGAGTCGCCGAGGTCACCATGCAGGACACCATTCCAGTAATGCAGATACTGCTGCCACAGGGTCTGGTCGAGCCGGTACTGATGCCGCAGAGCATCCATGTCAGCCGGCGTCGCCCCCTCGCCCAGCATCTCCAGAATCGGATCACCGGGCACCAGGTGGATAAGCAGAAACACGAGCGAAACCACCAGCCACACGACCGGGATGGTAAGAACAAGGCGGGTAAGAATTTGCTTCATGCTCGCCTCTCACCATAAATCAGCAGGCGGCGGGACGTCTTACCTTGGCACCACCGGCAGCAGCAGTGCGCTGGGATGTTCGCGGTCGTGGTAGATCGTGTTGTCGGCCTTGTCGAAGGCAGAGTTGGCGCCCGCGTCCTTGCCGTTATTCAGATTGCGATCGAAGCGCGGAAAATTGCTGCTCGAAACCTCGAGCCGGATCTTGTGCCCTTTCAAAAACACGTTGCTCGTCGACCAGAGATCGATCTTGTACTCATAAACTTTGCCGGGAATGATCGGTTCGGCTACGGCGGTGCTGTTGCGATAGCGCGCCCGCAAAATCCCCTCGGTAAGATTCTGCGCGAAGCCGTTCGGCCACACGTCCACCAGCTTGGCGGTAAAGTCGGAGTCTACGGCCGATGATTTTGCAAACAGGTCGAGCATCACCGGGCCCGTCACTTCCGTGTCCTGATCGAGCGCGGCGGTCGTGTAGACCTCGACGTCCTTTCTGTGCTCGACTTCCCGCTGATCCCGTGGTCCGGCCGGAAGGTGTTCCGAGTCGCAGCACAACGGACCGCCCACCGTCGGCACAGGATCGGCAGGATCGTAGGTGTAGCTGTCCGCCTTTTCCGAGCCAGTCGCATCTGTCGAGAGCGAACCATTGCCCGCGCTCGTGTTCGCCTGGCCTGACGAGTGCAGGAAGTAATGCGTCTCCTTGGCCCGCTTCAATGGCCAATCGTCTTCCTGGCGCCACTTGTTCTCGCCCATCACGAACAGCTTCACCGGCTTCCCAGCCGCAAATTCGTTCTGCTGTCCCTTGAGCAGGAATTCGTACCACTCCAGCGTCACGGCGTTCTCATCGAAATGAGAATCGGGTCCGAAATCGACCGCGCCGATCTTGGGCCCGTTTCCGGCATGACCACCCACAATCACCATCAGCCGCTGACCTGCGCGCGCTGCTGTGTTGCCGGCTCCGGCTTTCAATCCCAGGTAGTTCTTCAACGAACCTCCCTGAAAAATGTCATACCAGGCCGCGATTGTCAGCGCGGGCACCTGGATCGAAGCATATTGTTCCTCGATCGCCCACGCCTTCCAGTAACTGTCATAGGCAGGATGATCGAGCCAATCGAGAAAGTAGGGCGCAAACTTTGCCGTCCAACCAGCCGGATCGGAACCCAATTGCATGTTGAATAGCGGATATTGCTTAAGCGGCAACACCGTGCTGCCGACCATGGCATTGGTCCCGGCACGCACCGCGCGGTTGAAAGTGTCCTGCGCCAGCCCCGAAGTCCACGACTGATTGAACCACTGCTCAAACGCTCCACCCTGGTAGGTCCAGTTTTCGTGGTAGTTGCTGGCGGTCACCACTGGGCAAATGCCCGCCAGGTGCGGGGGATGGCCAACGGCCGCCAGCATCTGGGTCGCCCCCACATACGAGCCGCCGAACATTCCCACTTTGCCATTGGCATGGGGGAGAGCGGAGGCCCATTCCACCGTGTCGAAGCCATCGTCGATTTCATGCTTGAACGGATACCACTCGCCCTCGGATTCGTATCGTCCGCGCACGTCCTGAACCACCACCATGAAGCCCCGGGCAGCAGCCACGGACCCGAAGTCCGCGGCATTCTGCCGGTTGTAAGGAGTCCGCTGCAGCAGGACCGGAAAATTGCCATCTCCGGCCGGACGATAAATATCCGCGTACAGCGAGACACCGTCGCGCGTCTTCATCGCAACGTGGTGCTCGATGGTGACGCCGGGGACCGGTTGGCTGAGACCGGAAGTGCACTGAAACAGAATTCCGGCAGCCGCAAGTGTGAAAAGAAGTTCCTTCAACATGAGGGGGTATCCTGTGGGGCGAAAATCCCCTCGCGATTATAGGACCCCGCAGCCGAATGGCAAGTACGGGATTCCAGGACCGCATCAGGTGCGTGTCGTTCGTATCGGTTCTTCGCACGCAACGTCCACCGCGGATCGACAAGCCGGTGGGACGAAACGGCACCGCGTGCCGGCTTTGTCTAAGAACAGCCACCTCCCAGGCATTTTCTGGGCAAGTCTGTGGTTTTCTGGGCACATTAACTCAAGTGGGCAGATTCCGCGCCGGTTTGAATGGGCGGACCTTTGGCAAAGGTAAGCATCGGCGGTGACTGGACCGGAACGCCAAAGATTGATGTTTTGACCAGGTTCTCGCACGCCAAATCTCTTTTCAGCATTTCATGGCAGTTGCTTATTGATTAGCAGCCGCAGACCTTCCTCCGCTGAGCCATCATTCGGCATCATGATGTTTTTGATCGGCACAAAGATGGCGGTGCAGTTCGAGTCGCCGAGTTGCAAAGCCAATTTCGCCAGTGAAGCATAAGCCTCTGCATCGGGGATGCTCCTCGACTCAAGATCATTAAACAAATCGAGAAAAGCGCAGGCACGATGTTCAGTCCAAGCCTTCTTCTGTTCTGGCTGTGGCAACTGAGAAAGAGCATATTCATCATCGTCGGCATATCGTGTAAGAACGGAAGTTACTCGGATGATATGGGGACCAGCCTTTACGACAGTCAGAGCGGCGAGATCGGCCGAGACAAAATACATCGGATCTTCTTTTCCATCAAATTTCTTGCCCCACGCACGCTCGCCCGCGCCTCGTAGCTCCTCTTCATTGAACCGGTGAGCTTTCCGCTGCATGATGACGATTGATCGCATCTCTGTGGTTTCGGAATCTGGCGCCTTTCCGACTAACCTTTTAAACAACTTCACAAGATTCATGCGCTTATTTTCCTAGAAAACAGCTCCGCTGTCCCTGTGCCAAGTTAGCGATCATTCTAAATTTCCGCAGCGACATGATCTATTTCGTGCGCCCCACGCGCACTGCGTGCGAGTTCCGGGCGTGTCGTGGACAATGGGGAAGTTTGGCCAACGCAAACCGGGCGCTCGCCGCCATTTTCTGGGGCGAGCAGCCTCTCTTTTTCTGCAGGATGGCATTCATAGGCAAAGCACTGCGTGCCTTCCAAATCGCCACCCGGCTCGTCGCCTCGGACGCCCCACTGGGTTGCCGAAAATTACCGCCTCGTGCGGCAAACTGGAGTTGGAGATAGAAAATGCCTTCGTCGTGCCGTCAGCAACGCCCCGGTTCAAAATTTCCTGTGGCGACCCGTTTATACCACCCAAAGGGCACCCCCCACCCACCCCCTATGTAGATTCGCGTTTATTTCGCTTTATGGAAATCGGGTATTGAATATAGAGGCTTTACGAGACACATTTTTGGATGTAACAGCATTTTCTGTTACATTACCCCCGTTTTGGCGTATTTCAACTGCCGTGCGGTCTAGGTCGGATGGTCAACCAATCGAAGGTCGAAAGACGTTTCAGAGCTCCATGGGGAGGCCGACATAGTTTTCAGCCAGCGCTGCCGCTGCCGCTTGTGAGCTAGTCAGATAATCCAGTTCGGCCAGCTGGCGTCGCCGATCGAATGGCGTAGCGTCGGGAGAGAGATGCAGAAGCGAAGTCATCCACCACGAAAATCGCTGCGCTTTCCAAATACGCCTCAGGCAGATCGACGAGTAGGCTTCGAGCTTCACCCGCGAATTCTGTCTGTAGAATGCGCGCAGAGCCTCCGCCAGTACGAAAACGTCGGCCATGGCCAGGTTCATTCCTTTGGCCCCGGTGGGCGGAACGATGTGTGCCGCATCGCCGGCCAGGTAAAGATTCCCGTATTGCATGGGCTCGACAACAAAACTCCGCATGCCGGTAATTCCCTTTTGCAGCACGCGCCCCTCCCGGGGACCCCACCCGTCCGAGCAGCCAAGGCGAACCTGTAGTTCGGCCCAGATGCGATTGTCGGACCACTCGTCGATAGTTTCCTCCGGACGGCACTGCAAATAAAGCCTGGTGATCGCCGGCGATCGCATGCTGTACAGGGCGAATCCCCGCTCGTGATGCATGTAGACCAACTCGTCTCGCACCGGAGGTGCTTCGGCAAGAATGCCAAGCCAGGCAAAGGGATAGATGCGCTCGTAGCAAGCCATTACGCTTTCAGGAATGGAGGACCGAGCGATGCCGTGAAACCCATCGCAGCCGGCGACAAAGTCGCAATGAATCTCGTCCACCTGGCCGTCGCGCTCGCAACGAATGAAGGAATGCGGAGATTCGATGTTGTGCAACTTCACGCTGCCGCACTCGAACCGGATTTCACCGTGGTCCGCGAGACGGCGCGCGATCAGATCTTTCACCAGTTCATGCTGACCATAAACCGTGATTGTCTTGCCCGTGATCTCAGTGAGAGGGATGCGATGCAAATGACCGTTCAGGCCGACCTCAATTCCCTCGTGGCGCATGCCTTCCCGGTCAAGTCGAGCCCCAACGCCGGCTTGCCGCAACATCTCCACCGTGCCATGCTCCAGAACGCCGGCACGAATGCGCTCCTCGCAATATCGTTGCGATCGGGCTTCTACGATTACGGAGTCAATGCCATGCAGATGCAACAGATGAGAAAGCATAAGGCCCGCAGGCCCGGCCCCCACAATCCCAACCTGGGTTTGCGTCCGCCCCATCACGACGTCCTTGCCGTGTCGCCATCGAGTTCTTCGAATACGCTTTGCGCTGTATGAAAGGCCGAGTTAGCCGCTGGAACGCCGCAGTAGATTGCGCATTGGAGCAGGGCTTCCTTGATTTCCTCGCGCGTCACCCCGTTGTTCAAAGAAGCGCGCAGGTGCAGGCGAAGTTCTTCGCCGCGGTTCAAGGCAACCAGCATGGCAATCACCAGCAGGCTGCGCGTGGGCCGCGGCAAACCGGGCCTCGTCCAGATTTCCCCCCATGCGTAGCGGGTAATCAGGTCCTGGAACTCGGCGCTGAATTCGTCCCCAGAGGCCTGAGCCTTGTCGACGTGTTTGTCGCCGAGTACCGCTCTCCGCACTCCCATGCCAGCTTCAAACCGCGCCTGATCATCCATAGGTTCCTTTTCTCTGGGAAGGACTCCGCTTGTTCGAACGCCTCAGCGCCCTGCTTCTTCCTCTCCAAGCACGCGCGCGATGAATATCCTTGCGCTCCCAAGGTAATTGGTGGGATCCATGAGTTGGTCGATATCCGGCGCGCTCAAATGTTCGCGGACCTCCGCATCTTCGACCAGAACTTCACGCAAATGCCGTCCCGCCGCAACGGCACGCTGTGAGGCCCGCTGCACAAGATCGTGGGCGCACTCTCTCCCGATATGGGCGGCCAGTGCGACGCTGACTGCTTCTGCCATCGGCAGGCCAAGGCTCGCTTTGAGGTTTGCCGTCATGTTCTCCGGATCAACCTGCATTCCGCGTGCGATGTCGAGAGTGCGATCAAGCGCGGCCGCAGTCAGGGTGAAGATTTCAGGAAGAGTTTCCCACTCCGCCTGCCAATTCCCCAGTCCTCGCTCGTGTTCCTGCACCATGGCCGTAAGCAGTGTGGAAACCAATCCGGGTACGCGAATCGCAGCGGAGAGAACGATAGCGCAGGCGACGGGATTCCGCTTGTGGGGCATGGTGGAAGAGCCGCCACGGCCTTCTTCCGCCGGTTCGAAGACTTCCGCTACCTCGGTCTGCATTAGGAGCGAAACATCACGGGCAACTTTTCCCAATGTCCCGGCCAGAATGCCGAGGACTGTCGCCACTTCTACGAGGTTGTCGCGGTGGGTGTGCCATGGCAGTTCCGGCTCGCGCAGGCTGAGCTTTTGTGCAAGAGCCGCGGAAACCGCCGGTCCTTTATCCCCCAAAGCGGCGAGGGTGCCGACCGCGCCCCCGAACTGCAATACTGACGCCCGCTCCCTTATTGACACAAGCCGCTGCCGATCACGACGCAAGGCCGCCAGCCAGCCGGCGATTTTCAAGCCGAGCGTGACGGGCGGCCCGGCCTGCAACCAGGTACGGCCCGTCAATACTGTCCCTGCGTGTGCACGCGCCAGCCGAACCCACTGCCCATCAAGGTCGCGCAAACTCGCGTCAATCAATGTCAGCGCCTCGCCGATCTGCAGCACAAGGGCCGTGTCGAGCACATCCTGACTGGTTGCGCCCAGGTGAATCGTACGCGCGGCTTCTTCGTCACGGTTACGAACTGCGGCAGTAAGCTGCCGGACGAGAGGAATGGCCAGGTTGCCTGCGTTCCGAGCCTGCTCATCGAGCGCCGGCACATTGACAAATTCGGCGGTTAACAAAGGCTCCAACGCCGCCGCTGCACCCTCTCGTGCAATGCCGGAGAACTCGAGCGCAGCACTCAACGCCCATTCAAAACGAACCATCTGGCGCAGTTGATTGGTGCGTGAGAACACGCGGCCCATCGCATGCGAGCTAAAGAATGGCGAATTGGATTCTGTGGCCATCTGAAAGATAGTCCTACCAGGCAAAGAACACGGTTTCGTCCGGCCCCTGTAAAACAACATTCCATTCGAACGCGCGCCCATTGCGTCCGTCTGCGTGAGCAATCAAGGTGTGCCGACGATCGACGGGAACCATCCGCAATAGCGTATCGGACGCGTTGGCCGCTTCGTCGGGAAAATACATACGGGTGATGAGGTGGCGCAGCAATCCCCGCGCAAGGAGCAGCACAGCAAGATGCGGAGACTGCCTGAGTTCTGAATCGCAAACGACTGCCCCAGGCATCGCTATTGCCAACCGATACGTGCCGTCCCTGTCCGTGGCAGCTCGCGTGAAGCATTCGGGGCGGCCTGATTCGCTCGGTTCTCCGGAAAAGGTGCCGTGTGCATTGGCGTGCCAAAATTCGAGGACCGCATCCGGAACAGGAAGACCATCGCCGTCGAAGACCTTCCCAAAGACTGTGATCGTGTCCGAATTCTCGCCAGGCTTCGTTCTGGTTGCGCAGAGATGCTCAAGCCCGATGCGAAAGAACGGCCCCACTGTTTGCGATCCACTGGGTGTCAGTTTCATCGTCCAGCCTTCTCAAACGGCGTATTGTGCGATCCGCGCAGCACGATGTCGAATGCGTAAGCCAGCGCGCGATCGGGCTCGGTTCTATCCATATCGAATCTCGCAATCAATCGGTTCCGCGCACTTTCATCCGAAATGCTGTTGAAGATAGGATCGAAGGGCTGCAGAGGGTCGCCGGGAAAATACATCTGGGTGACCAGGCGCGAAAGAATGCCCGCTCCGAACAACGAGAAGTGAATATGAGCCGGTCTCCAGGCGTTAAAGTGGTTCTTCCACGGGTACGGGCCCGGCTTGATGGTCCGAAAGAGAAAATGGCCGTCTGCGTCGGTCAGGGTGCGGCCCGCCCCAGTGAAGTTTGGATCGAGAGGCATATTGCATTGATCCGCCTGGTGCCGGTAACGTCCGGCTGCATTCGCCTGCCATACCTCCACCAAGGCATCTCGTACGGGCCGCCCGTCTTCGTCAAGCAGGCGCCCATGCACCAGGATCCGTTCGCCGATGGGCTCCCCGTCATGCTGCGCGGTCAGGTCGTGATCGAGTGCTCCGGCTATGCCCGGTCCAAACACTGGCCCCGAACACCTGGAGAGTGCCTCCGGCATCAAGACAAGGGGATTTCGCGGTGACCTCTTGAGAGAAGAGACATAGGGCGGATGACAGAAGCCCGGCTGGGTGCCTGGTTCGGGTGCCTCGATCATGCGCAAATTGGTCATTCTGTCTCCTAGAGATTACCCGCTTCAAACGGATGGTGCGCGTTCGCGGTCCTTGATCTTCACTGCCGGCACTCCACCGTACACTCCCCAGGGATC
This sequence comes from uncultured Acidobacteriota bacterium, assembly GCA_963798315.1. GTDB lineage: Bacteria > Acidobacteriota > Terriglobia > Terriglobales > Acidobacteriaceae > Telmatobacter. The sequence goes on from CAWCTA010000015.1 coordinate 366,964, forward strand.
GAGATCGCGAGTCGCCACCGATCCCATTCCGAGCACCGCGCCCTTTCCGATGTTGACGCCCGGGGAGACCACGGCGCGAGCGCACACCCAGGAGTACCCCCCGATCGACATGGAATACGCGAGCAAAGGGAATGCCGGATCGTTCATATCGTGAGTCGCGCCGCAAATATACGCGCCCTGCGACAGGATGGCGTGCGAACCAATGTGCACGGGAGCAGGATTGTAGATCTCCGCCCCGTCAGCCACTCCAACTTTGTCGGCACAAACGAGATTCCACGGCGCCCATATCCGGGATGCCGGATAGAAATGGCAGCGTGGTCCAATCTTTGCACCGAACGCGCGTAGCAGCATCGCCCTCCATGCGTGCAGGGGGCGAGGGGACGGGCGATAAAGCAACAGCCAACAAAAGTTCCATGCCAGACGCTTCAATCGATCTCTAAAGGGAAATGAAGGGCGCAAGTAAGGGTCGGGCGACGTCGTCGCGGCGATATGATCTGCGGATTTGTACTGTAACTGCTTGGCCATTCGATCGCTGACGTCCTCCTGATCTTACCAAGTGACCGCATGCCATACAACACAAAGGGGCCTCGGATATTTGATCAGAAAATACACTCAAACTGCTTACTGGTGGGTCGTATTGTGTTTCGAGAAAGCTTTGGCGACGCGCGCGATAGCGTCCTGATCGCATTTTAAGGTCCACGCGCTTCCAGACGACATTCAGCAAATCGCATTTCAGCTCCTCGACTGAAGAGTAGAGATCCGTATCAGCCCGTGACCGGTTGCAGACTCCGCTCAAGGTCTCGGCGGCGGCTCACAACAATGGAAATCTGATCACGTTTACCGACATGGCCTTGAGCGAAACAGGCTTTACAGTTCAGCGCTCAACCGATTCTACGTTCACAGCGGGCGTCACAAACCTGACTGCGGCTGCGAACCCAGGTTGGAATAACATCGTAACCTATCTGGACACCAGCGCCACGAAAGGCACCAGCTACTACTACCGTGTGCAGTCGTTCAGGCCGGATGCCGATTACTGGATGCCGCTCATTGGAACGGCGGGCAACCCGACCGCTCTCCCGAACCTGGTATCAAGCTGGTCCAACCCCGCGACGCTCACCGTGTCGCCTATCCTGCAATTGACTCCAACAACGCTGAACTTTGGACCGATCTCATCACCGCAGACGAGCGCTTCTCAGCAAATCACGGTGCAGAATGTTGGCGTGGGCAACCTGGGCATCACCAGCATAACGATCGTCGCAGGCGCGAACCTCAACAGCTTCTCTGTGACCGGGAATACCTGCACGACAACCCTGGCGTCTTGCGCCAGTTGCACCGTCACCATCGTCTTGAGATCCACGGTGGCGGGCTCGCAGACTGCATCGTTCACCGTCGTATCCAATGCTCCAGGCAACGGGACACAGAGTGTTGCCCTCACCGGCCTGGTAACTGTCCCGCTCACCATTACGGCCGGCAGCTCCACGTTGAGCTGGGGAGCAACCATCCCAATGATTACGCCTATCGTCGTTGGCCTTGTGCCTCCGGACACCATCGCCAGCCTGACCATCACATGCTCCACGACGTATACGGTCACCAGCCTTGCCGGGACGTACCCGACCAATTGCGTGGCGGGCGCGAATCCACTCAACAAATACACGATTACCTATGTGGCTGGAAAATTGACCGTCAATCCGGTCGCGGCAACCATGATCTCGCCGACGCCTGGAACGCAGCTCCAAGGAACCAGCGTAACTTTCAATTGGACGACCGGCGGAACAACGGGCCCATATGTCATCTGGGTTCCCGATCTCTTCGGACAGTCCGACCTCTATGTGTCGGGCCATCTAACGACCCCCTCCGCAACCGTCACTACCATACCAACTACCGGCAAAACCACTTTAATGCATTCTGAGCGCGGCCGGCGAAGCGGAGGCGGGCGCTTGCTGGAGAGCATCCCGTCAAGGAATGCCCGGCTGGAACTCACCGACGCCGATGAGCGCCAGGAGCGGTGGACAGATGCCGCTCCCGGCTATTCATTTCAGTATTGGACCGATAAATTCCCGATGCCTTGAAAACTGATGCAACTCGCTGCCGCGCAGCGGCCTCCATATTCTTAGCCTTCAGTTGAGCCTCAAACTCGACCGGCGGCAGATATCCAAGGGCCGAGTGCAGGCGTTTCTGGTTGCAGACCTTTTCCAGGAACTCGGGGATCGAGGCGCGGGCCTCGGCCAGATCACGATACTCGTTGCGCAGGACCTCTTCGTATTTCAGCGTTTTGATGAACGACTCGCAGGCGGCGTTATCCCACGGATTGCCCTTGCGGCTCATGATGACGTCGATTCGTGCGCCTTCAGCAAGTCGGTGTAATCGTTCCTTGCATACTGGCTGCCGCGATCTGAGTGATGATCACTCGACTGGCGGGAAGCAGAAGCTGCTGGGCATCAACAAGCGTGGCAACTCATATTTGCGAATGCTATTTGTACAAGGCGCTCGGGCAGTTCTGCGGAAGCAAAGCCACCAGCCGTCAGGCATGAGTCGTTGGCTCGAACGGCTGACATCGCACAAGCATGGCAACGTCGCTGTCGTTGCGCTGGTAAACAAGCTTGCTCGCATGGCGTGGGTGGTACTTGCCAGGGACAACCATACCGCCCGCTTGTGCTAGCGAGCGAGACTCGTTACTATGTGTTGTCTGAGGCATGAGCAAATCTATCGTCCGATGGGATACTCTCCCCCGGCTGGAGACGAAGCCGTTGCCGGCTCCTCCCCACGTCCCATGGTCTCGATGAGTTCGCAGCTGGCTATTCCTCGGTCGGGTTGCACTCCTGCATTGCCCGCCCTCCGCTTCACCAGTTGAACCATCTTCGATCAACCGGCTGAAACTGTAAACCGGTATGTAATACGAGCATCAAAACCTGCCAGGTCTGCAGGCGAGCAATGAGATGGCACAACGGTCGATCCCGGCACTCTGGAAGCCTGTAGAGTAAAAGAGCCACTCGAGGCTGACTATTTAGAAAGGAACAGGCCGCAGCGCATTCCATCATGGTCCGGAGATAGCGGCCCCTCACTACGCCTTTCCGGACGAAGCTCTTGGCGGTGCTCGTGTGCACTTTCATTTGGGCAGCAATTTCGGGCACAGTGGGCCAGCCCTGTTGGCGAAGATGCTGAGCATTGGACGAGATGCCATAGCTGCTGCGGATGTGCCGGACAATCAGGCGCGTAAACGCCTGTTTCCTGCCGGTGCGGAGCCAACGCGCGTTGAGGGTCCGAGCGATCTGTGCATCGGTTTGTTCGGTTGCCAGAGCGCGGATGAGTTCCACGATCGCGGCCGGCGTGCGAACCAAGTCCGGCGCTCTCATGGGCAGCGGGCGTTCCAGCGAGGTCGTCGCCCCGCCCTTCCATCTGGGGCTGGAGCGATCAACTGAGGTGGTTTCAACGGAACCCAAACTGTCGGGCAATGAACGCTCGACGTCACTCATCTGTGGGCTATGGCCTGTTCTGAGATGGACGGTGTCTTCATCCGTGCAATGGTGTTGCTTGTGCTGTATCCGGGAACCGTCGCCACGATCTCCACCCGACCTCCCCAACTGATCACGTCGTCGGACCCGACCACGGTGGCGGTAGTGTAGTCTCCGCCCTTGACCAGAATGTCCGGACGGATCCGGCGAATCAGGTTCAGCGGCGTTGGTTCGTCGAAGATGGTTACAGCATCGGTCGACGCCAGAGCGGCCAGCACACGCGCCCGTTCGCTCTCTCCCACTACGGGTCGCGTGGGACCTTTCAGGCTCTGCACCGAAGCGTCGCTATTGATCGCCACGATCAGCTTGTCACCAAACTGGCGGCACTGCTCGAGCAGCGTGATATGCCCAACGTGCAGAATATCGAAGCAGCCGTTGGTGAAGACGATCCGATGCCCCGTCGCTCGCCACTCGGCGATGCGCACCAGCAACTGCTCATTGTCCAGCACCTTCTCGGGACTGGTCATGGTCGTCGAAATGGTCAATTCGGCCACCAACTCATTTCGGGAGATCGGCGCGGTCCCGGTCTTGCCGACCACAATGCCCGCCGCCAGATTCGCCAGGTTGACTGCGAATTCCGCGTCGAGACCGCTCGCCAGGCAGGCCGCCATGGTCGCGATGACCGTGTCCCCCGCGCCCGACACATCGAATACTTCGCGAGTCCGCGCAGGGGAATGGACCGAGGAGTCCGGGAAGAGAAGCAAAATGCCCTTCTCGCTCATCGTCACTGTGAGGAAGTCGATGCCTACCTGTCCCACCAGCCTCTGGCCAGCGGTAATCAGTTCATCAAGATTGTTACGGTCGATTCCCGTTGCCTGCGACAACTCAGACAGATTCGGGCAGATCGTGGTCGCGCCTGCATACTTGCTAAAGGCCTTCTCTTTGGGATCAACCAGCACCGGAATGCGGCGCCCGCGCGCCGCTTCGATCACGCCCTGGCACAGCGCCGGGCTGAGCGTTCCCTTTGCGTAGTCGGAGAGGATGACCGCATCGGCCTCCGATACCAGTTGCAGGGCTCGCTCCATGAGCGCCTCGTGTTCGCTCTGCGGCCGAGCACCCAGGTCTTCGACGTCCATCCGCAGTAGTTGCTGCTGGCGCGCCATCACCCGGGTCTTCGAGATTGTGGGGTGAGACGAGACAGTCATCCCCGAGGTGTTAACGCCTGCGTTGCTCAACAGTTCGCCCAGTTCGCGCTGCTCCAGATCGTTGCCCCAGAAGCCGGTCTGCGTGGCCCGCGCTCCCAGGCCCACCACGTTCATGCAGACGTTGGCAGCTCCCCCCGGAACTCTCGTCGTGTGTACCGAGCGCAACACCGGCACCGGGGCCTCCGGGGAGATCCGATCCACGCTGCCCCACACATATCGATCGAGCATGACATCGCCGATCACCAGGACATGGATCGATCGGAATCCACTTTCGATCAGTGGCAATACTCGAGACAAGTCCTTCACCCGAGGTCCCTCCAACTAGTTCCGGTTCCGTTCCGGATCGTCCTCATGCCGCGAAAGTCTCTCTGATTCCAGTTTCCAGTTCGGTGAAGGGCGCGGTGTAGCCGGCGGCCCGCAATCCGCTCACATCGGCCTCGGTGAAGTGCTGATAGCGCTCCTTGAGATCCGCGGGGAACGGAATGTACTCGATGTTTCCTGGCCCGTGGACCAGCATCAATGCCTTCGCTACATCATTAAAACTGCGGCTCTTGCCGGTCCCCGCGTTCACAATAACCGTGCGCGTATCGCCGAATGCAAAAAACAGGTTGATTTTCGCCAGGTCTCGGACAAAGACAAAATCCCGCCTCTGCTCTCCGTTGCCGTACCCCCCCGAGCCCTCGAACATCCGGATTGATCCGGTGTCTTTCAGTTGCTTGGTGAAATGATGGATTACCGAAGCCATGCGGCCCTTGTGAATCTCGCGTGGACCAAAGACGTTGAAGTAACGCAGGCCGACAACCGTGCTCGCAAACGAATGCTGGCGATGACGCACATAGTTATCAAAGGCCAGCTTTGAGAAACCGTAGATGTTCAGGGGGCGTTCATTGGCAGGCGCCTCCTTGAATGTCAAGGAAGATCCGTAAATGGCCGCGGTCGACGCATACACGAAGGGGATCGCATGGCGCAGCCCAAAATGCAGCAGTTCCTTTGAGTACGTGAAGTTGTTGTCCATCATGTACCGGCCATCATCCTCCAGCGTATTGGAACAGGCACCCTGGTGCAGAATCGCGCGGATCCCGCTCTTCGAGAATGTACCGTTGGCGAGGGCCTGGCGAAACTCTGTTTTGTCCATGTAGTCGACGAAATGGGCACCGGCCAGGTTCACAAACTTCTTGTGCGGATTCGTTGTGTCGGAGAGATTGTCAACAATCAGGATTGCATCTTCCCCTTGGGAATTCAGTTCGTGCACCAAATTGCTGCCAATGAATCCGGCTCCGCCTGTAACGATAATCATGGTTCTCCGTGCAGCCTTGGGCACTTCTACCCCGGATCTGACTAAAAGCGCTTGTATTCAATTTAACAAATCGAGAGGTCCGCCCGCCGTCTCGCGTGACGCCGCTCACTATATAATCAATAATCACTAACGTTGCCTCTGAACAGCACGGTTCTTGAGAGATATCTATGGTAAACGGCAATCAGTCGGTGAGTCCCTTCCTGCAAGCCGTTCGGGAACACATGAAGGTGGTTGAGCAACTCGAGAATCAACTCGAATTGTTTGAGCAGATCGCAGATCGCATGATTCGTGCCCTTCGCGCCGGAAACAAGATTCTTTGGTGCGGCAACGGCGGTAGTGCGGCAGATTCACAGCATCTTGCCGCCGAGATCGTAGGACGTTTCCGCCGCGAACGACGTGGCTGGGCGTCGATCGCCCTTACTACCGACACTTCCATTCTTACCTCCATCGGCAATGACTACGGGTACGAGGCGATATTTGCGCGCCAGATTGAAGCTCTGTGTCAGGCCGACGACGTAGTGGTTGGACTCACCACTTCGGGAAACAGCCAGAATGTCTGCAACGCCCTTCAGAGCGCGCGCGCACTGGGTGCCTTCACGGTGGGCATGACCGGAGAAGGCGGAGGCAAACTGGCGTCGCTTGCCAACCTCTGCCTGTGCGTCGCCTCACGCGACACGGCACGCATTCAGGAGTGCCACATCTTGTTTGGTCATGCGCTGTGCGACCGGGTCGAGTCTGCGCTCTGCATCGATGAGGCCTGAATTGCTGTGTCAACCGTGTTCTATTCGCTTCCGACTGGTATGATGGCCGCGTGAGTCGTAGGTCATACACTTTTTCTGCCCTGCGTACCGTCTTCCTTGACCGCGACGGAGTCCTGAACCGCAAGTTGCCGGAAGGGGAATACGTGAGTGCCTGGGAGCATTTCCATTTGCTGCCTGGCGCTGCAGAAGCGATCGGGAAACTCAAGTGGGCAGGCCTGCGCGTCCTCGTAGTCTCCAATCAACGCGGCATCGCGCTCGGCTTATTTCGCGCTGAAGACGTGGATCGCATCCATGCCCAACTGCAAAATGAGCTCGCGGCCCACGGCGCGCAAATCGACGGATTCTATTTCTGTCCCCATGACAAGGGGGCGTGCAATTGTCGCAAGCCGCAGTCGGGCCTCTTCCAACAGGCTCGGTCTCAATTTTCTGACATTCGGCCGGAAACAAGCCTGATGATTGGCGATTCGCTTTCTGATATCGAGTTTGGCCGAAACCTGGGCATGACCACCATCTTCATCGAAGGCGACACCAAGGCCAGAGAAAACCGGAAGCCCGGGGCACAGAGAGCCGCTGAACTGGCAGACCGGCGGTTTGATACGTTGATCGATGCAGTTGACGACCTGCTTGGAACAGCAGAGAAGTCGGCCTCCGCCCCCATTCAAAGTTGAAGACCGGCATTCGCTGCGTTTGAGATATCTTCGGTTCGGGGAAAGCACCGAATCAACCGCCAGTACAATCTCGCCGACCGGGATCGAAGTAAGGAAGGTGTTCTTGGACGATGCAGGATTCGAGATTGCGCCAAAGCAGCCGACCAGGCGATAAGGAATATGATGCTTTTCACCGTTGGAAACCAGACACCCCTGTAGCCTAGCGGGGAAAGGCGATCACGAAGGAACTCCGGCGACAAACTGCAAGATACATCGGTCCGGAGCCGGGATGGGCGGTTCTATGGGACCACCGTGCTCGGCGGCGCCAATAATAGCGGAACCATCTTCCAGATGACCCCAGATGGAATCGTCAAAATTCTGCACGAGTTTGTGGGCGCTGCCGACGGTTATCCCGAGGCTGCGCCGATTCAGAGCCTATACGGCGATTTCTACGGAACCACAACAGGCGACGACGCGAATCCGGGAACCATCTACAAGATCGACACAAATGGCGGTTTCACCAGTGTTCACACCTTTACAGGCGCCGATGGACCTAATCTGACACCGCATACTTGGGCGGAATCGAAATCATCATGTGCACGTGGTCGGCCATCAGATGGCCTTCTTCAATCCGGCTCTGCTTCTGCTCGGCGAGGCGCCGGAATACCTCGCCCAGGTGCTGCCGAAGCTCCTTGTACAACGTTTTGCGACGGCATTTGGGAATGAGAATTACGTGGTATTTGCACTTCCATTTGCTGTGGCTTAAACTTTCGTATTCGTCCATCCGAGATCTCCTTGTCGTGTGCTTGGCGGCTCACGATCTGGAGTTTCTTGGATGGAGTGTGCTGCAGAAGTGCACGGATGAGGGGGTCAACATGACCTAGTCAAATCGTGAACGTGCTGTGCAATCGATAAGGGCGGGCCCCTTGAGATCGGTTTTCAGGAGCAGGTCTCAAACCACCTCAAGCTGCTTCGGTCAAAAGCCGTGGTGGTGAGCGTTGAAGGAAAAGCGCGAGGAAAACTTGCGCAGGTGTGCATCCGAGAGACGAACGAAAGTAAACCCTTCGAAGACGCGTCGTTAAGAATTCAGGTGTCGTCGAAACCAGAGGCGTCCATTTCTTCTGGGATAAATCTGCTGGGTGCCTGGTGACTGAGCAGGTGGCGACCGGCGTAGAGAGGGCGTGAAGCGGATGCAGGCGATTGCATGGAACTGCAGGAACCAGTGCTCCGATGCCAAGGGAGAAGCCCAAGCGGCTAAAACCGCGAGGTGAGAGTACCGAAACGGAGCACTGGGGCGGACCGACTCGTAGGAGCGATGAAGGCTCTGTAATGGGGCTGGAGCAAAGGGGTCGGGTCAGGCTGTGGCATCACCGAAACAACTGGAAACAGGATGACCTCGATGCATGCGACAAACAAACAAACCATTCAGTATCGATAAGCGCTTGGTGTACGAAGCGTATAAAGCAGTGAAATCCAATCGTGGAGCGGCCGGAGTGGACGAGCAGTCGATCGAGCAATTTGATGCCGATCTTTCAGGTAATCTGTACAAGATCTGGAATCGGATGAGCTCGGGAAGCTACTTCCCACCGCCGGTGCGTGCCGTCTCCATTCCCAAGAAGAGTGGAGGAGAAAGGATTTTGGGTGTGCCCACTGTGGCGGACCGCGTGGCGCAGACAGTTGTTAAGCAGGTGATTGAGCCGATTCTAGACCCAATCTTTCTGGCAGACTCCTATGGCTACAGGCCGAACAAATCGGCGCTGGACGCTGTTGGGATCACGCGAGAGCGATGCTGGAAATATGACTGGGTCTTGGAATTTGACATCAAGGGCCTGTTTGACAACATCGATCACGAGCTCCTGCTACGAGCCGTTCGGAAACACATCACGTGCACGTGGGCCTTGTTGTACATCGACAGATGGCTCAAGGCTCCGATGGTGCTGGAAGATGGGACCACGAAAGAGCGAAGCCGCGGTACGCCGCAAGGCGGAGTGGTTAGCCCGATTTTGGCCAATCTTTTCATGCACTATGCATTTGATGTATGGATGACGAGGACACATCCGAAACTCCCATGGTGTCGGTATGCGGATGATGGGCTGGTGCACTGTCGCACCGAGCAAGAAGCCGAGGCTCTCAAGGCTGGGCTTCAAGCCCGGTTGGCAGAATGCCACCTGGAGATGCATCCGACGAAAACCAAGGTCGTCTACTGCAAAGACGGAAAGCGAAAAGGCAAATACCCAAACGTCAAGTTTGACTTTCTTGGGTATTGCTTTCGGCCTCGTCGGGTCCGACGTCTCCGGGATAACTCATTGTTTGGAGGATTCAATCCAGCAGTCAGTCCCTCGGCGATGAAGGCTATGCGCAAGGCGATTCGGGACTTGAATTTGAGACGTCAAACACAGCTGACCTTGCAGGACATTGCCCAGCAACTCAATCCTCTCCTTCGGGGATGGATTGCGTACTACGGGCGCTATGCCCCCTCGGCGCTGTATCCCTTGCTGCGTTACGTCAATCAGACGCTCGTGGCGTGGGCGATGCGCAAGTTCAAGCGCTTCAAACGACACAAAGTCCCAGCGAGCCAGTTTCTACAACGGCTTGCGACGGAATGCGTGGATCTCTTCGTACACTGGCGAATCGGGATGACTGGCGTGTTTGCCTGATGGGAGCCGAGTGAGGCGAGAGTCTCACGCTCGGTTCTGCGAGAGCCTCGGGGTGAGATTCCCCGGGGCTACTCTCCCCCCCGCAAATGTCAAACTTCTACTGCCACCCGCCACAGGCGAGGGGCCTCCCAGGTTTAGCCAGGGATCCATTTTGTCGACCGCGTATGAGACTATAGACAATGGCAGCACGCCGTCCGCGGGGGCGCGAACCAGCGAACAGCATGGAGGAATTGGCATGAGAATCAGCGCCAGGAATGTACTCGCACAGTCAAGAGCGTCATTAAAGGCGCGGTCAACGCTGAGGTCACGCTTGCTCTTGAAGGCGGGGAGGCTGTGGTCGCAGTCATTACCAATTCCAGCGCTGACTCACTCGGTCTCGAGTCCGGCAAGCCTGCCTATACCGTCATCAAGGCATCCGAAGTCATGATCGGGGTGGGAGTGACCGCCTCAACCATAAGTGCTCGCAACGTGCTTCCGGGAGAAGTTGCCAACGTCCAGCAGGGTGCCGTGAACAGTGAAGTTGAAGTTCAGCTCGCCGGCGGAACCAAGGTTGTCGCATCCATCACCAAGGCCAGCGTTGAACGTCTCCAGTTACAGGCGGGAGTCAGCGTGAGCGTGATTGTAAAGGCGTCCAACGTTCTCGTTGGCGTCTAGAGACTTGCCTGCAACCGAGGATAGATTTCAACCGGCTACGGCTTCACCTCGATCACCGAGATTTCCGCCAGATTTCGGACCCATCGTGCTGGACGGCGCTCCTCGGTCGAAACCATTTTGAAAGCTCCATCCTTTCCTAGTTTCCGCCCATCAACAGAGTCGGCCACGATCACATCCCCGGTGTGGATCGACGGGTCGACTTCTGCCAGCGCATAAAGAACGCTATACTTGTCCGTCCCTTCCGCAATTACTGCTGTCATGAACAGCTTGCCTTTGACTTCTTCGCCACGGGGCACGCCGACCTTGGCAAGCAGGTCCGCAAGGGCAACCCCCGAATAGGTCTCGCTCGCCTTCGTATGCGAATTGAAGACGGAGACAGTCTTGTGAGGAAGCGCTGCAATCTCCTCGGGTGTGAGGCTAACACTCTTCCCATCAAGCCCGCGCAGCGTCAATTGCGTGGAAGGTTCGGACGCCTGGTGATGATCCATCCCCTAGGGAATCTCTGCACAAGTCCCAAATCCACAGCCGAGTTGAATAAAGTTGTAAGTGGGTAAGGAGCACGATGCGACAGGTCACATTGGCGTCCCAGGGCAGTTTCGAGAAGTACGGCCGGAAGAGTAAGCGGGAGCAGTTTTTGGAGACGATGGAAGCAGTCGTTCCGTGGAGCGAAGTGGAAGCGCTGATCGAGCCGCATTATCCCAAGGCAGGTAATGGCCGCCAGCCCGTAGGTCTGTCGATCATGCTGCGGGTTTACTTTCTTCAGCAGTGGTTCAACCTGTCGGACCCGGGAGTGGAAGACGCGTTCTATGAATCGCCGGCGCTGCGGCGGTTTGCTGGGGTGGATTTGGGACGCGCGCCGGCGCCGGACGAGACAACCGTCCTACGTTTCCGCCATCTTCTGGAAGAGCACGAGTTGTGCGGCAAAATCCTGGACACAGTGAACCTGTATCTGGAGAGCAAAGGCATCCGCATCGGCACGGGGACGATTGTGGATGCGACCATCATTCACGCGCCGTCGTCGACCAAGAACTCCAGCGGGGAGCGCGATCCGGAGATGCACCAGACGCGCAAAGGGCAGCAGTGGTACTTCGGTGCCAAGGCGCACATCGGCGTGGATGCCAGAGAAGGTCACGTGCATTCGGTGTGTACTTCGGCGGCCAGTGTGTCCGACGTACATATGTTGCCTGACTTACTGCACGGGGAAGAAAAGAAGGTGTGGGGCGACGGAGGTTATCAGGGGCAGACGGATGTGATCCGGGAGGCCGCTCCTGAGGCGCAGGATATGACCTGCCGCCGCACCCAATACAAAGACGGAGTGGACGAAGAAGCGCGACGCAAGAACCGGACCAAGTCCAAAGTACGAGCCAAGGTGGAATGGCCCTTCCGTATCTTGAAGCGGGTGTTTGGATTTACCCGCGTGCGTTATCGGGGTCTGAAGAAGAACCACGAATGGCTGCTTGCGGCCTTCGCACTGGTAAATCTCTACTTGCACCGCAGACGGCTGGTTCCTCTGGCGGCGTAGTGTCTCTGGAGAGCGCGAAAACGCTCTCCAGAGACAGAAATGAAGCCCCATGCGGGGCGATTCTTGAGATAATTCGCCGCCAAAAGCGCGTACACACGCTGCGAAGTTCTCTCATTCGAAAGTCGAGAACCTGCGCAGAGGTTCCCTAAGGCGAACACAGCGGATGACCTGCCCATGCCGACCAGGAGAAGCAGAGCGACAGCACCTGAGTGGGAGCGACGGTGGAGTTCATTCTTCATGGTGACATTCTAGCGTGGACAATTGCGAAGGTAGGGTTGATATTGGAGCCATCAGGCAGTGAAATCCATTTCCACAACGTCGTCCGAATTGAGTCTGCTGGGCTTGATCATGCCGGCGCGATCACCTTCCGACGGAGGATGGAAGCGCGCGGCCGGATGCGGGAGGTAGGGAACGAATGGGAGCTCGCAACACTTTAATGACACCTCGCGAAGCATCCAGGATGATGGGAATTAGCTACCCCACCATAAAAAAATGGATCCTGGATGGAAAGCTGAAGACGGTCCGCACTCCCGGTGGCCACCATCGCCTCTCGGAAGCCAGCCTGCGGCCATTTATAGCAGCCGATACGTTGAAGCCTTCGACAGAATCCCGGGAACGCTTTCGTCGGGTCAGTGGGAGGAACCAGCTGGCCGGCAAAGTCGTAAGCGTGCGGATCGAAGGCCTTCTTGCCGAAGTCATTCTCTCGGTCGGTGAGGCGCATATCACAGCGATCATCACTGCGAACGCAGTTCGGGAACTGCGGTTAAAGAAGGGCGACACTGCAGCGGCTCTCATCAAGTCTACGGATGTGATGATAGAGCGCCTGGACGATAAAACTGACTGAGCTAGCTTCCCTACGACCTTCGGGGCTTTTCTTGACGATGCGATTTAAGTCGTATAAAGTCGTTATACCTCGGCAGGTGCAGGCTTTATCAACCGGTCCCCTCCGTGACCTATAGATCCGTTTGAGCATCACCGCCGGCGGAAGACTGAAATCTATCTCTGCCTCGGGAGATCCATCCATGAAGCAGTCCTTGATCGTGTGTGCTGTTGTGTTCCTTCTCCTCAGTGGTTCGTCTGCACCAGCGCAAATTGCCGCAGATCTCCGGGGTCGCGTAGTTGATGCGTCCGGTGCTGTTATCGCCAATGCAACCGTGGAATTAACAAATTCCGAAACCAACACACATCTGGTCACAAGGAGTTCAGCTTTCGGCGAATACGTCTTTACGAATTTGAATCCGGGCTCGTACCAGCTGGATGTGACCGCGACCGGTTTCGAACACCTTACTCGAACCGGCGTTAACGCCATCGTCGGACAGACCGTGGCCGCCGACCTCACGTTGACTGCGGGCGGCAACCAGCAGACCGTGAAGGTCAGCGGCGATGCCCCGCTGTTGCAGTCCGAAACCAGCAATGTGCAAACGAACATTGCCGGGCCGACCGTGGTCGCAATGCCCCTAAACACCCGTAACTTCGTCCAACTCGCAACACTCGCACCTGGGGTCGAATTGCCGCCGGGCACACTTCTGCCACGGATCAACGGAGGACGCCCGAGGACCAACGAATACCTTTACGACGGAATCTCGGCGCTCCAGCCGGAGCCTGGCCAGGTCGTCTTCTTCCCGATTCTCGACGACATCGCGGAGTTCACGGTCGAAACCAATAACGTTCCGGCCGAGTTCGGCCGCTTCAATGGCGGGGTGGTGAACGTTGCCACGCGCTCCGGGTCCAATGCATTTCATGGGAGTTTATTCGAATTCTTTCGCAATGAAGATCTGAATGCACGAAACTACTTCGCGCCGGCTACAGCACCAAAGCCCGAGTACAGAAGGAATTTGTATGGAGGGACCATCGGCGGTCCCATTGTTCCCAATCACCTGTTCTTCTTTGGCGACTACCAGGGTGTTAAGCAACTCATCGGCGTGACCAGGATCTCAACCATTCCAACAATTGCAGAGCGACAGGGGATTTTCACCGGGGTGTCGCACATCTTCGACCCGACCACAACGACCGTGGTCAAAGGTGTGACCGTCCGCCAGGAATTTCCCCATGACGTCATCAATATTCCGCTTGACCCGACTGCCGAGGGATTGTTGGCTCGCTTTCCAACCCCAACCAACCTGACTGCGAAAGCAAATAATTACACGCGCACCGCAAACGATTCCGACCACCAGAATCAATTCGACTTCCGGGTAGATGGCGCAAAGGGAATTCATGACCTGGCGTTCGGGAGATATTCCTATTTCAGCGACGTGGAATCGCCGGTCACTCCCTTGCCCGACGGCAGCGGCGCCATCACGGGATCAGTCATCGGCACCGGGGGAGTGGCGGGGCTCTCGAATGTGCTGGGACAGCAGGCTGTAGCAAATGAAACACATGTCTTCTCGGCACGGCTTCTGAATGACTTGCGATTAGGCTACACGCGCAGGGGGAATACAATCGAAGGCGCGATCCTGAACGACACAGCTTCGGCCGCTCTCGGAATCCCCGGCATACCCACGAATGCAGCCTTCAACAACGCTCTGCCTTTATTCACGTTTACCGGGTTTCAACAGTTAGGGCCTTCGTCAAGCACCTTCTCCCAATATCAGACTGCCGTTTGGCAGGCGGTTGATACTGTGGCCTACACGCGAGGGCGCCACGCCGTGAGAGCGGGTCTGGACTTTCGCTGGTATCAGCTCAACACCGTCGCGCCGCCGAATCCAACCGGGGCATTCGCATTTACGACTACCGGCACAAATCAGCAGGGTGTCACCAACAGCGGAAACTCGATTGCCAGCTTCCTGATTGGCCAGGTGGACACCTTTCAGATCGACCTGCAGCAGAGCATTATCCGCCCGCGGGACCACATCGAAGAGTTCTTCGCTCAGGATGACTGGAAGGCGACCAGTCGGCTGACGCTCAACATCGGGGCGCGCTGGACGCTTCACTTCCCCTCCACGGAAACGACCAATCAGGGCGCCGTATTCAACCTCTCCACCCAGCAACTCGATTACCTGGGGAAGGACGGTTACCCACGCAGTGCGCGCGAACTACACTATGACAACGTGGCTCCGCGATTCGGCCTCGCATTTCTGATGACACCGAAGACGGTGATCCGATCAGGGTTCGGAATTGTGTTCTTCGACCAGTCGGGGATCACGACGCCCTTTACCACTCCCCAATTCCCTTTCATCCAGAATGTTCAACAAAAAACGCAGGACAGTCTGAGGCCGGCATTTGTGTTATCTCATGGGCCGTCCGTTGCGCCGATTCCGCTGACCCCCGACGCCGGCCTCGGACAGAGCGTGTACACCGTAAACCGAACGGCTGGGTCGGGATATGTCGAGCAGTGGAACCTCGCCGTCCAGCGAGCCATCACCGGAAATCTTTCCGCGGAGATCGCCTATGTAGGCTCCCATGTCGTCCACGTCGGTATTCCTGATTCGAATTTGAATCAGCTGACATCGCAGAAGCTGGCGGAAGGAGCGCCGCTGCTCAAAGCGGTGCCCAATCCTTACTTCGGACAGATTCCGCCTTCCAGTTCAATCGGAGGCAAAACAATCACGCAAGCCCAACTCATGAAGCCGTACCCCCGGTTTCTGAATGTGGCAACCTACAGAAACAACAGCGGAACGACAAACTACAACGGCGTTGAAGCTGATGTACAGGAAAAACTGGCCCACGGCCTTTCGTTCCTGTTCGCCTATACCCATTCGAAGCTGATCGATGACGCGTCGTCCGTATTCTCGACTACGGTTTTGTCGTCGCCGAATTCCAGCAGCCTGATAGCAGCCGATACGTATCGGCCTTACCTGGAACGCGATTCGTCGAACGGCGACATGCCCAACGTGACCTCCTTCAGCGGCATATATGACCTTCCGGCGGGGCACGGCCACCGCTTCGCGTCTGGCGGCGCATTGGATTATGTCCTGGGGGGCTGGTCGCTCAACGCCATCGTTCTGCTGCAGTCTGGGATGCCTGTCACGGTGACCCAGGCGACAAACTTCAACGCATTCGCCGGCTTTGTTCTTCAGCGTCCAAACCTTGTCGGAAAACCGGCTCTCTCACCTGAGGAGAGAAACCCGGCGCGTTATTTCAACACCAACGCATTTGGAACCGCCCCGCAATTCACGATTGGCACCGCATCGAGAAATCCTGTGCGCGGACCCGCGTACCGGGATTGGGACCTTGCGCTGGTCAAACATACCACCCTGTTTCGCGAGACCGGGCTGGAGTTCCGGGCAGAATTATTCAACGTTACGAATACTCCAGCCTTCTCCCAGCCCAATGGAAGCTTCGGATCCGCCGCGTTCGGCAGCATTACAAGCACAGTAACTGATCCCCGCGTGTTGCAGTTGGCCGTCCGAATCAGTCGCTGACCGAGTATCTGCTGCCGAGAGGGTTCCCGGGGCTCAGGCTAATGAACTCCCAGGAGATAACGGCCAGTGAAAGATATCTCCACCTTGCGCGGAAAACGAGTCACTCCTTCAGGCTCATATTAGCGGGCTTGGTGTTAGACTCTGGGGTTGTGGCGCAATTCGTGATCGAACGCGAGATACTCGGTGCCGGAACCCTTTCGGAGGGTCAGATCCGAGAGGTTTCCCTGCGCTCATTGCAGGCGTTGAAGGATATGGGGCCGCAGATTCAATGGCTCCACAGCTACGTCACCGAGGACAAGGTCTACTGCGTTTACCTCGCGCCTGATGAGGACAACATCCGCGAGCACGCCCGCAAGGCGGGCCTTCCGGCCGATCGTATCTCCGCGGTCCGCCGGCTTATTGGCCCGCACCAATTGAGCTGATCGATGGCGGCTCGCGCGAGAATTGCGTAGCGTTCTCCAGGGTCATTGTGGAACCCTTTTCCCATGCGATTTTGCCTTCCGAATCACTCAGCAACCGCCAGGCGGGAGCCAGCATTCGATCGAGGCTGGATTGCTCCGTTTGAGAGAGATGAGCCCCGATCAGCCGGCGTAACTGCCGCGCGGCGGCGGCCAGGGTCAATGCCTGCGCAGCGTGTCCTTCGGCCAGAGCCAGACAAGCGCAACCCTCCAGTGTCCGAGCGATCCCGCGCCGATGACCCAGCCCCGCGAAAATTTCCATGGCCTCGCCGAATGCCGCGCGTCCAGCCAAATGGTTTGTCTGCTCAAAGTCGATATAGCCCAAATCGGTCAGGGATCTCGCGGAACCCCACGGATCTCCGGCTTCCCGGAACGCGGCGAGTGCCCGCCGGTAAAGGTCGCGGGCTCCATCGACGTCGCCCATGGCGCGCGCGATGTCACCCTGCTGATTGATCGACCAGGCGGCTCCGCTGGCATCGCCAACTTCCTTAAAAATGCCGGCCGCTTCACCCAACGCCCAGCGCGCGCGTGGATAGTCGCCCCGAACCTTGACTACGTTGGCGAGATTATGGAGACAACGCGCGATCGCCAGCCGGTCTGACAATAAACGCCAGCACGCAAGGCTGCGTTCGAAATAGCTCTGAGCCGAGGCGTAGTCAGCTCTATCTCGCGCTGCAATTGCGAGAGCGTTTAACGACGCGGCGATGCCCGGCGCATGGTCCAATTCTTCATATAGAGTGAGTCCCTGCTTCAGAAAATGCTCGGCAACGAAATAGTCGCTCTGGGCGGCCGCCAGGGCACCGGCAAAATGCGAAATCCGTGCCCGGTCCTGTGTGCGCTCCGCTCCAGCCAGGCGTAGAACGGTCTCGAGCCGGACCCGGCCCTCGCTAAGGTGTTCGCGCATGTCCCAGAATCGAAACAAAGCTCCGCAGAGACGCAAAGCCCATTCCAGATCCAGGGTTTCAAAAAGCCAGTCCAGAGCAGCGCGAAGGTTGTCGATCTCCGCATCGCAATTGGTAAGCCAACGCGCCCGATCCGCGGGGTCTAGTTCAGGATTCCCTTCCTCGGCCAGCACGAGACAGAATGCCGCATGGGCCCGCCGCGCCACGGGCTCTTCGCGGCTTTCCGTCAGCCGGTCGAGTGCAAACTCGCGAATTGTTTCGAGCATCGCGAAACGCGACTCGGCCTGTGCTTGATCCACGCGTTGAATCAGGCTCTTATCCACCAGGGAGGACAAGCCCTCAAATAGATCGATAGCCAGATCTTGCCTTGTGTTGCACACTGCCTCCGCAGCTTCCAACGTGCATCCTCCGACAAACACGGAGAGGCGCCGGAATAGCTTTCGCTCCACGTCATTCAGCAGCGTATGACTCCACTCGATCGCGTTGTGGAGTGTTTGTTGCCGCTCGGGCAGGTCGAGTGGGCCGCCCGTGAGCAATTGCAGCGGTCGTTGCAGACGATCCAGAATAGCCCTCGGAGAGAGCACCTTGGTTCGGGCGGCCGCCAGTTCGATGGCCAGGGGCAAACCATCCAGGCGGGAGCAGATTTCCTGGACGGCCGGAGCGTTCTCTGGAGTAATGGCAAAATCGGGCCAGACAGCCGCCGCCCGCTGCGCAAACAGTTCCATGGCGGAATTCTGCGCCAATGGGGTTACATGAAATTCCTGTTCTCCGTAAATATGAAGGCGCGACCGGCTGGTCACGAGTACTTTGAGCGATGGGCATGCTTCCAGGATTTCGGCCACCACGATGGCGGCCGGAAGGACTTGTTCGAAGTTGTCCAATAGCAGCAGGAAGGGTCCCGAGTTCTTCAGCTGATCGCCGATGAGCTGGGGGATGGTGCGCTTGCCCACCTGCTGGATTTCGAAGGCATCGGCAAGAGCAGTTACCACAAGGTCGGGCTGCGTAATTGATGCCAGGCTGACAAATTCAATTCCCGCCGTGAAATGCTCTCCAATCGCGGCGCCTACGGCAATCGCCAGGCGCGTTTTTCCGGAGCCACCGGGACCGGTGAGGCTCAACAGCCGGACGTCCTGCCTCAGTAGAAGTGCGGTGGCTTCAGTGACATGGTGTTCTCGTCCAACAAGCGAAGTGCGCGGGACCGGCAGGTCGTGTCGCTTCGCGGCGACCTTCACCGACGACAGTTCTCGACCCTCGGACAAGTCAAAGATGGAGGTTGCAGGTTGCTGATCAAGCGGGTGCGTGATCACCGCGGCAACGAACACATACCCCCGCCGAGGCACCGTCTTGAGTAACTGCTGAGCGCCATCGTCCAGAGCCCGTCGCAACTCGAGGATACACTGCACGAGCGAGTCATCGGTAACGAAGCTGTCAGGCCACACCGCCTGCATCAGTTCCTTCTTGCCGACCAGCCGTCCAGCATGTTCCACCAGGTATTTGAGAGTTTCAAAAACTTTGGGGCGAAGCTTGATTTCCGATCCCGCTTTGAACACACATCCCCTGCCGGTGTCCAGAGTGAACTCGCCGAAGTGATAGCTCAGTGGATTGGCTTCCAAGAGTACTCCCGGTGACGAAGAAGGCGGGCGGCACTAAGCAGGATTTTGGCGTTTCTTCGGCGTTGTTTCGTTACTTCTCGTTTTGAAGAACGTTAGCTTGAAGTTAATCGGAGAGGCTCAAAGCCCTGCAGCACGCAGTCCCCGAGAACCATCCGGGACAAAGAAGCGCTCCAGAGCGGATTCTAGCAAAAGCCGTCTTGGAATCCGCAAAGAGTTGCAGTAGGACCTGAGCACCGAACAGCCAAAGGAGACTTAATGAATACATCACGCTTTCCCGCCTTTGTCACGAAAGTCAGACAGATCGCATGGCAATCAATGATCGGTCTGGCTCTTCTGGGTGCTTGTGTAGTGTGCGCCGTGGCGCAGGATGGCCATTCGCAGATGCCTGCATTACAAAAAGATCAAACGGCTGAACAAAAAAGCCAGGCGAGCGCGCTTATCAAGATTGTCAGGGAATCGACCGAGCGCTTCAAGGATGTGTCGGTAGCGGAGGCAGAGGGTTATGCTCTCCAATTCGGTTGCGTGAGCGGGCCCGACTCCGGGGCGATGGGTCTTCACTACGTAAACGGGGCCCTGGTTGGCCGCGGTGAACTTGACCCCACCCATCCCCAGATCGTGATTTACGAGCCCACGGCAAACGGAGGCCTGAAATTGATCGGCGCAGACTTTCTGCTCTTCGCTGATGCCTGGGACAAGAAGAACCAGGGGCCGCCAGAGCTCATGGGACAGCTCTTTCATTACTTCGAGAGCCCCAATCGCTTCGGTCTTCCCGCGTTCTACACGCTGCACGTCTGGGCATGGAAGGACAATCCGAACGGCGCATTCGTAAACTGGCATCCCAACGTCAATTGCCAGCAATTCTCGGGCCAGGCCCGCTAAATATGGGCGCTTACAATGTGCGGCTTTCCGGTCTGCATGCCGGACCTGAGAAGCCGCATGGCCTTTTTTCGGCCAAGTGGCGCTCGAAATGAGGATGATCGTGGCCCGTACTGGTGCCCGTCATGGGAGGAACAAATGCAACAGCAAGATGTCACCGAATTCAAGGGTCAGCTTCGTGGTGACCTGATCGAACCCACGGATGCGCGTTACGACAAGGAGCGCGAAGTTTACAACGCCATGATTGATCGCAAACCCCGATTGATCGCCAAGTGCGCCGACGTCGCCGACGTGGTCACGGCTGTCCAGTTTGGCCGTAAACACGATCTGCGCGTCTCAATTCGAGGCGGGGGCCATAATGCCGGCGGGTTGGGAGTATGCGACGACTGCCTGGTCATCGATCTCTCCCCGATCAAGTACGTTCATGTCGACCCAACCGCGCGGACGGTGCGCGTGGGGGGCGGTTGCACCTGGGGCGATGTTGATCGCGCCATGCACACGTTCGGGCTCGCCGTGCCGTCCGGGATTATCTCCACCACCGGCGTTGGAGGGTTGACCCTCGGCGGAGGCATGGGATACCTCACAAGAAAGTATGGCTTGACCATCGATAATTTGCTGGCGGCCGACGTGGTCCTCGCCGATGGAACATTCGCCGTCGCAAGCACCAACGAGAATACTGACCTGTTCTGGGCCATCCGTGGAGGCGGAGGGAACTTCGGCGTGGTGACGTCATTCCTGTTCCAGGCGCATCCGGTTCAAATGGTGTGCGCCGGGCCCATGTTGTGGCCTTTGGAGCAGGCCGCCGACATTATGAAGTGGTATCGGGAGTTCATCGTCCAGGTGCCGGAAGAGATGAGCGGTTTCTTCGCATTTCTCACCGTCCCGCCGGGGCCGCCCTTTCCGGATGATCTGCACTTCAAAAAAATGTGCGGAATCGTGTGGTGCCACACCGGGACGCTGGAACAGGCGAATGAGATTCTCAAGCCGCTGCGCATCTTCCGGCCCCCGGCCTTCGAGTTCTTCGTGCCCATGCCGTTTCCGATGTTGCAAGGCATGTTCGACGGGCTCTATCCAAAGGGTCTGCAGTGGTACTGGAAGGCGGACTTCGTCAACGAGCTGAGCGACGAAGCGATCGCGCTCCACATCAAGCATGGTTCGGAGTTGCCCTCCTTGCACTCCACGATGCATCTTTACCCGATCAATGGCGCCGCCCACAGAGTGAAAAACGAGGACACACCGTGGAGCTTTCGCGATGCTACCTGGAGCGAAGTGATCGTTGGCGTTGACCCGGATCCGGCCAACACGGATCATATAACCGCGTGGGCTCGAAACTACTGGGAGGCGCTGCATCCCTACGGAGCAGGCGGAGCTTACGTAAACTTTATGATGGAGGGAGAAGGCGATGACCGCATTCGCGCAACCTACCGGGATAACTACGAGAGGCTGGCCCGGATTAAAGCGAAGTACGATCCGGATAACTTCTTTCGAGTTAATCAGAATATCCGGCCATACGCGGGCTAGTTCTCGGGATTTCTGCGAGAGAGTTATAGAGGGTCAGCCCAAGACTCCGGGCGACCCTCACCATCTCGTCTGCTCCGGTGGATTTTCCCCCAACCCGAAGCACCGCGTCGCATTTTTCCAAAAGCCGCACAGCAATCGGGTGAAAGATTTCATTGAATGCTTCATCGCCGATGTTCGTTGACCCCGCCAAAGCTACCAGCGGCAGTGCCAGCCACTCACCGAGAATCGGAATGTGCCCGGCACGAAAGATCGGCAAGGCATACGACTCCATCTCCTCAACATTCTTCCTGATCAGGCCAGGATCATCATTCGTGCCAGACCGGTAGGGGCCGGCAATCAGGATCAGCATCGGTTGATTCCTTTTCTCGGACACAAGTTTCCTCCACGACTGGGAAGACAGAGATTGGTTCAGCTTAGCAGGTGGGCACGCGAAGGACACCCATACTCGCCTTCGCGTGCACAACCCAGGCCTTCGACCACAGGAAATCTTACTGGTCCTGGTGGTAGAAGTAGTAGTCGGCCGTGTAAGGCACGAGTTGCGTCTGACCCACTGAGCAGTTGGAGGTGGGCGCGGCACCGCCGTTGGTGTTGAGCCGTTGAACGAAGGTGGTGTTAGCCAGCAGCCGTCCGCCTGCCGGTCCCTTTTTGTTCCCAAGGGACTGCAACAGGAGGCACGGAATCGAGCCACCATTGGGGCAGCTCTCGGGGTCCGTGCCGGCGACAACCACTCCACCTGGAATCGTTGCTGCCCACACCCGGCTGCTGTCGAAGGAACTCTGCCAGGTTGCGTTCCCACTCAGCGGGGGCACAATTCCGTCCTTGGGGTTTTCATTGATGCTGGTGAAGTGGGTAATGATCTCGAGCGGCTGTCCGAAGATATCCGTAAAGAGAGTAGCTTCGGGGCGAGGGGAGTTAATGGTCCATGAAGTACCACCCGTAGTCGTGGGCAGGCAAATGTACCCTTGAGAACCGAAGGCATGACCCACCAGAAATGCGGTGTTTCCCGCAGGAGCTGTGATCTGGGTCGGAGTGGTTGGGGGAGCGACTGTCTGGGCCGAGGCAACGGTAATGGTGCCGAAGGCGGACGCAAACACGAGGCCGGCCACAAACAGGCTCCGACCACGCGCAATGTTACTTACGAACTGAAATACTTTGCTGCTCATTTCGCGAGATTCTCCGATTCATCGTAGTAAGTTCATTTGTTACCCATGATTCCGACCATGAACACGCACAATCAGCCCGAAGACATCCATCGAAATAACGCACTCAGATCACGATGGCGCGACTAACAATCAGCTGTCTGTGCGCCCCCGTATGATTTCGGAGAGCATTAGTCGGTTCTACTTGATATAACGAGATTCGGTGGGATTTTGCTTTTTTTCGTTATTGCCAGACCGGCTTGGGGCCATTGTCCGGAATAAATAAGGGACTCGGTGTGTGACTTAGATCGCGGTCGCGCATTGCAGAATGGCACACCATGCATGATCGCTGCGTAGCGTTCCCTTCCTCAGATACAAGAGCGTAAGTAAGGCCGTGCACAGACCACGTAACAACCTTGTAGCCGTCAACGGTCGAATAGTGAAAGCTCACTTTTGTAAATCGAGCTTCGATTCCTCCAGACGCTAACGCCACTGAGGCAGGAATGACCATGAGGCTTGCAACTGACGGTCGCGATGGGTTCATCGCCAATTCGGAAGGCCGCAGCTGATAGGCAATGAAGTCAGCCCATTGGCCGCCGACTCGCACCAATCGCGCACCTTCAGGGCGGTAAGACGTTTTTTCTTCGGGGGTAGCCGGCGACACAGGTAGCACCAGAGAAAACGGCGACGTCTTTCTCAGCCAGTCATTGACCGTCTGCTGCGACTCTGAACGAATGTCGAAAGCAAGTTCTCCTCGAACGTGTTGCCGGTGAGTAAGGACGGCCAGTTTTGCAAACTGCGCTCCAGAAATCGACGTCCGGGGCGACGTTGGCCGTGTACTCACCACCCCAACAATCACTAGTGCTACCGCGACTGGAGCCCACCACTTTACGGATTGCCAGAGTGGCTTACGCCAACTCCGGAAGGACGCCTTCGATTCTGCCCTGAGTTTTTCTTCCCGAGGGCTTGCCGCGAAGACCCGTTGAGCGGCTGCGCGAAGCGAAGGACCGCAGTGGTCGCACAGCGCAGCATGCATCATCGTCTGCGTCGCCCTCCACTTCGGCCATAGCCCGACCGCTACCTCGTCCCAGTCGACACGATGAGGACAATCAACCCCGGCGGGCGCTGATTTCACCAGCACCAATGGAAGCCGATTCAGCAGCAAGTATTTCTGAACCTTGCTTCTGCATTCCAGACATGAAGCAACATGCCGCCAAGCCTCGATCGCAGCCGGTGATGGATCCGCTTCAAGATCACCCCCGGCCTCGAGACGGGAGGGCACAAGGGCCTTCAGCTCCTGGTTATTGATATGCTGATCCGTTGAACGGGCCAAGTTGTTCGCTCCCTTACGATTCATACGAGTTCTGGAGGAGTTTTACTTTTTTGGGATCGCCACCCATTCATGAACCGGCCGCCAGGATCTGCTCCCTGATGGCCCGCTTCAGGCGCTCAATGACACTCCCAACTCCCTTGGCGCCCAATCCGATTCCGGGCAGGGAGGCAATTTCCCTGGTGCGCATCCCTTGCCGGAAGTAGAACCAAAAGATCATGCGATCTCGTTCCTGGTAAGGCCCCGTAAGGCAGCGTGTCAAATGCTCATCGATCTCCCGCAGAAAGATTCCCAGCGCCAGGTTCTCCGGGCCGCCATGGGCGCCATGCCCAGCCTCGGGATCGATATCGATAATGGACACGTGCCAGTTCTTCCCTCCGGATGATTGACTGTGACGATGCTTGAAATAGTCATGAGTGGCATTGGCAGCGATTCTCTTCAGATACCCCAACACGGCTTCGGGCCGCTCGATAGCAAATTCCCGCAACAGAGTTCGGCCACCTTGCCAGAGTTTGAGGTAGATCGCCTGCGTCACGTCTTCCACAATGGACGATGAAGGCCTTCCCCACATGGATGCCGTGCGCAGAATAATGAGTGTGAGTGGCTTGCCAACTCGAGAAACGAATTCGATCCATGCTTCATCGTCACGAGGACCGGCGCAAAGACATACGACGTCCTTCAAAGACAAAGATGAATATCGCGTCGGTCTGGGGTTGGTGAGCATTCGATGAATCCTGGTCTGAGTTACAGTCGCGAATCGGGAACTCGTTGATGCATTCGTCCTGATTAAATCACCGTGATACTTTCCACTTGTTAGGACCTTGTCATTGCTCTGTCACTGTGCATGCCGAAGCCAGGCAACGCGCCTGCCGTCTCGGGATCTCTGAATCCCAACTCACCGAACTTAGGCGCCATTCCGGAGTTTTGTGAGTGGGGTTAGCCAACTGTCATGTGGTGGAAGTAAGTTGGGGCTAGAACTTACAAACCAGCCCCTAATTGTGCCGGACTGCCAAAAACGACATGCGACGGATGAATCGCAGCCTTTGTTTCGAGCATCACCAACTTGGATTCGTTTTTTGACGGCGATCACTGCAATCGCGTCGCAAGGAGACAACACAAATGGTGGCAGATGAAGCTGCGGCCAACCCCGCGCCGCAAGCGAAAGCAGCGCGTGGCATCTCTGAAACAATGACTGGGTCGCTGGGGCCTGATCCTGTTCCCGGCCGGCCAGGTCAGGGTGCGGTGATTGACTCTTACCAGTTGTTGCAATTGATCGGTGAGGGAGGCATGGGGGAAGTCTGGCTCGCGGAGCAAAAGGAGCCAGTCCGCCGCCGTGTCGCCATCAAGCTCATCAAGGCTGGCATGGATACCCGGGAGGTTGTTGCCCGTTTCGAGTCGGAGCGGCAGGCACTGGCGCTCATGGATCATCCGGCAATCGCCAAGGTGTTTGACGCTGGTTCAACGGCCGAGGGCCGACCCTATTTCGCAATGGAGTATGTGGCTGGACTGCCCATTACACTTTACTGTGATCGACACAAACTCAACATGCGCCAGCGGCTTGAACTCTTCATTTCGGTGTGCGACGGCGTGCAGCACGCCCATCAGAAAGCCATCATCCACCGCGATCTGAAACCCTCGAACATCCTGGTCATGGAGGTTGACCGCAGGCCGGTTCCGCGCATCATCGATTTTGGTATCGCCAAAGCAACATCGCACCGTCTGAACGACAAAACTCTGCACACCCAGGTCGGCGCGCTGATTGGCACGCTCGGCTATATCAGCCCCGAGCAGGCGGGCTCCGGAGGCGAGGACATCGATACCCGAAGCGACGTCTATTCGCTCGGCGTGGTGCTGTATGAGTTGCTCAGCGGTGCGCTTCCGTTCGATTTTGGAGGCCTGGCCTACGACAAGGCGCTGCGGTGCCTGCGCGAGCAGGATGCCCCCAGTCCGAGCACACGTCTGCGGACTCGAGGAGAGGATTCTGCGCTGGCTGCAAAGAACCGGGGTGCCGACCTGCCAACGCTCGTAAGTCTGCTCCAGGGGGACCCTGACGCCATCACCCTGAGGGCGCTCGAAAAGATTCGGGCACGGCGATACTCCACGCCTTTAGAACTGGCCGCCGACATCGGCCGTTATCTGCGAAATGAGCCGGTCCTGGCACGTACGCCGAGTGTCGTCTACCGCGGACGGAAATTTGTCCGGCGCCACCGGCTTGCCGTCACACTAGTAGGCATGCTGGCGCTTCTGACAGTGATTTTCGCAGTCGCGCAGACCGTTGAGCTGAGGCGCATCCGGCGCGAGTGCGACCGCGCGGATCGAATTACCGACTTCCTGACCAACATGTTCAAAGTCTCTGCTCCGAGCGAAGCAAGGGGCAACACCGTAACGGCCCGGGAAATCCTGGACAAATCATCGAATGAGATCGAGAGAGAATTAGGGAAGGATGTCGAGGCCAGGACGCAGTTGATGCTGGTCATGTCCAGGACGTACGAAAACCTCGGGCTCTTCTCCCGTGCCGATGCCTTGATGGCGCGTGTTCTACAGGATCGGCGCAAATCACTCGGTGTCAAGAATCCGAAAACCCTCGAGGCCGCGTCCGAGATGGGATGGGTGCTGCATCGCGAAGGACACGACGCCGAGGCCGAGCGCCTGATCCGGACCACGATCGACGCTCAAAGCCGTGTCCTGGGACCGGACAATCTCGCAACCCTAGCATCCAGAGATCATCTTGCCCGCATCCTTCTAAGACAAGCGCACTACGCCGAGGTAGAGAAGCTGGAACGTGAGTTGATCGCGATTAGCAGCAGCAGGCAGGGGCCTGAGAATCCACAAACGCTGCGCTTCATGGAGAGCCTCTCCGTCGCTCTCGCCCGCCAGAGTCGTTTTGCTGAAGCAGAGTCCGAGTATCGCCAAGTTCTTGACACCCAGCGGCGCAACCTGGGCACGGACCATCCCGATACTCTGGCGACAATGCACAGTCTCGCCAGCATGTACCTGGACCAGGGCAATGATGACGAGGCGGAGAAGTTATATCGAGAGACGCTTCAGATCGACCAACGAGTTCTGGGGCCTGAGCACCCGGATACTGCGAACGAGATGACGACACTCGCAAATACCGTCAGGTTCGACCCAGGTCGCCGCGCGGAGGCCGAAAGCTTGTATCGAAGGGCGCTGGAGATCGAGTTACGCGTCGTTGGACCGGACCACCCATACACGACGGGCGCGCAGGAGGGTCTAGCCAATGTCCTTTCCGCCGAGAACCGGTATGCCGAAGCGGAAGCACTCCTGCGGCAAATATTGATTGAGCGCCAGCGTGTTCTCGGGACCGACCATACCGACACTCTCTTGTCGCAGTACAATCTCGCAAGCGTGCTCAAGCATGAAGGGAGAAACGTCGAAGCTGATAACCTGATCCGGGAGACTTTGGAAACACAAGTCCGTGTTCTGGACGCAAACGACCCTGATGCGCTGGCTTCCAGGTCGCTTCTTGCCGACGTTCTGCTCGCAGAGAAGAGACCGAAGGAGGCGGAGGAATTCGCGAGACAGGCCTTCAACGATCAGTTGCGAACCCTTGGTCTGCAACACCGCGACACTCTTGAAAGTCTCGGGGCTCTGGGAACGGCTCTCGTTCAAACCGGCCGATACGATAACGCGAAAAGATTGTACCTGGACACCATTGAAAAGCTAGGCGTCGATAAGAGCCAGGACGCTCGCGAGGATGTGTTTGGACTCTGGTATGACCTCGCCGACCTAGCCGTACAGGCAGGACGCCGTGAAGAAGCCTTTACCTTTCTCGAGCATGCCGTTAACGCCGGCTACACAAATGCCCAATTCATGCGAACTGACGAGGTCTTGAAGCCGCTGCGAAGCGATTCACGCTTCGATAAACTCGTCGTCAGGGCAAGGGTCGCGAACCTACAGGCCGCACCTCCATCGAAATAGTTACCGGTTACAGCACATGCAGGTTGGTTACTCTTGACTGTCTTCTGTTCACCCACTCTTCAAGCTAGAGTGTAGCCTGGGTCGAAAGGCGATTCAAAAGCGTCCGTTGTGTCGAGCCATCGCAGGGAGAGAATGTCTACGGGGTCCGTTAATCCATGAGTCAGGAGATTGGGAAGGACCTCTAACACTCCGTGATCGAGAAGTTCTTTGTAAAGGTCCATATCAGGCTCGAACAAGACGCATGCGAGACCATCGATCGTCTTCAAATCCGCGGCGTTCTGGTGAAATGTGAGCTGGACATTGGAATAGTCATACTCTGTCTGTTTATAACTGAGCGTGGCGCCTGGGTGAAGGGCCCCGGGGTCCTTTTCCTCTGCGAACCCCCCGTCCCGGGCAGTCGCTTCGACCGCGGCTATCATTGCCGGATCGATATAGCCGAAAAATCGATCCTGGGCAAACGAGTCGTCCCACTTAATATCCTTCAGATAATCGAGCGGGGTCTTCCCTGCCCCGATTCCAATTCCATTCATGGCGGTGATCAGGTTCATAAAGCACGCCAGAGAGGCTCGTTTGTTGGCCTGCAAGTCTGCATACCGTTGCAATGCCGCTGCATCGTCTACCAGGCCAAGCCGCAAAAACTCCGCCACTTTAGGGTACTTCGTTTTCAACTCCACCCAGGGCCGAAATGTAATTTTCGTTGGTACAGGAATCAGCATGAACTTCAGGACCTGATGAATCTTGGGATCAGCCTTCACGAAGTCCCCGGTCCCGCGGTTCCCCTTGACCCAAACGGTAACCGTGTAGTCGTCACCCGGGCCATCGAAGAACTGCAGGTTGAGTTGAACAACCGGTCCCTTCACCCAGTTGGTCTGATTCACTCCAAAATTGTTTCTGACTTCAAGGAGGACATCCACTTCCTCGGCCACCGGCTGTTCAGCGCCGTCGTAGAGGACGATTGTTGCGCGGGCTACTGTCTCCTTCGCCATAGAACCCCCAACTCAAAAGCTAATGATCGACCCATCATCTCACTATTTGTAAGCCGCACACGAAAAGCTTCCTGTCTCTTTCGGGACCTGAAACGGCTTATTCGGCCTTTCCCAGTGAATGTTCTCCATAGACTTTTTCAAACAGTGCGAATGCCTGCTTCTTTTTACCGTCTTCCGAGATGAGCCCTTTGCGGTTGTAGCCGTCCTGCAGCTTTGGAATGTTGCGGGTCGGCGAGCGGAAGTCCATAAGGATCCACGGAGTGACGCCGCGCAGTTGAGGAATCTTGCTTAACATCACGAACTGATGCTGGAACACGTAGACCTGCTGTTCTTCAGTCCAACGTTGATTCACAGCACCACGGTTGCCCGATTTAGCCTCGGCGCCGAACTCGCTCATGATTACTGGCTTTTGCGGAAACGTCCAAAGAACGTTGTCGGCGTCTTCCGGAGTCATTTCGTACCACCCGATATACTCATTTTGTCCGATGACATCCAGCGCATCGCAGAGCGGATCATTGTTGACCATCTGCATGCCGTCGGGCCTGGGTCCGATGATGGCGGAGGTGATGAGCCGGGTCGGATCAACTTTCCTCGCCTCACTGGCGAGATCGGTAAGAAATCTGGTGCGCGCTGGATTGTTTGGTGTCTCGTTGGAGACCGACCACAGTATCACGGAAGCTTTGTTGCGATCGCGCCGGATCATCTCCTTGAGCATGAAGACGTCCTTAGCGTAAACCTCGGGCTTGTCAAATGAGATGTGCTGCCAATTGGGTATCTCCGACCAGATCATGATGCCGGCCCGATCCGCTGCGCGTTCCATGCGCTCGTCGTGAGGATAGTGGGCGAGACGAACGAAATTTGCGTGCATTTCTTTGAGGTAGGCAAAGATGGTGTTGACGTCTCTGTCCGTGTTGGCGCGGCCGCCTCGGATCGGCGCTTCTGCATGCATGTTCGCGCCCTGCAGAAAGATTGGTTTGCCATTAAGAAGGATGTGCGTTCCGTCAACCCGGATATCACGGAAGCCGATATCATCCGTCAACTGATCCTCTCCCGAGGCGAGAATGACCTTGTAGAGCTTTGGATTGTCAGGCGACCAGAGAGTAAGTTGGGCGCCCTTGATGGCGAACCGTGCGTTGCCTTCGGCATCGGTGGTGGCCGTTCCGTTGGCAGCTGCTTCTGGTATAGCGACCGTGACCGCCGTTCCCGCAGGGGCGTTAAGAACGTGAACGTATCCGGTGATTTCAGTGTTGTGAGGATCGAAGCTGGAGCCGTGCGCAAGGTGCAGATCGTAATCGTCAATGAAGGCGGAAGGCACTGTAACGAGCGAGACGTCGCGGGTAAGGCCGCCGTAGTTGAACCAATCGATGCCGACAGAAGGAATGCCATCAACCATGCGAGTGGCATCGACGGCAATCACGACAAAGTTTGAGCCTTGATGTAGAACGGCTGTGACTTCACAGTCGAAAGGCGTATAGCCGCCCTCGTGATCGCAGACCCGTTTCTGATTAACCCAGACGTGCGACCGGTAGTTGGCCGCGCCGACATGAAGAAACGTACGGGTGTTCGTTTTGGGCTGCGCCTCGAAGTTTCGCTGGTACCAAAGAACACCTTCGTAGTTGAAGAGCTCGGGAATTTGCGTGTTCCAGTCACCGGGAACCTTCACCGTGGGCGCAGTGGAAAAGTCATATTCCTGATTGTGCTTGCCGACAATAGTCGGATGTTCGTTCAGAGCATAGGATTTGTCATTGATCTCTCCACTGGCGGAGTAGAGAGCTCTCCCCGGAGACTGGTCCACGAGGTAGTGCCAGTCTCCATTGAGGCTGGTCACGGTGCGACGGTCGATACCCACCAGCAGGGTCTGCAGAGGCTCCTGTGCGAAGGCTGAAGATGTGAGGCAAAAGCAGGCAAGCATAAGAGAAATGTGAACGGCTACGTTTCGACATTCCTCCTGCCGATAGAACGCGATCATGTTAGCTGGTACCCCCGCCTCGAGCTTACAGCGGCGAGGGGGAGATCGGCGAGTAACGAATCAGCCATTGAAGGTTCCAGCCCTCCACCGCTAGCGGCTCGTGGAGTTCAAGGGCGTGCCGCATCGTTGTAAGGGGCTTTATCCGTCTTGGACCGAGGACGTACCAACCAAGAGAGCGCAACGATGTGGGTGATCATCAGCAGAGGCACGTAGATTACTGGGATAGCGTATGTCGAGCCCAATTCCCCAGCCATAGATGGAAGGCCGACCTGGATAGCGTGGTAATAGTCAATGATGATATCGGCCGCTCCCACAAGATTGAAGGCGACGACGAACAGCCAGAAAAGCGGACGCGACCTTACTGTGAGAAGCGCCAGGAGGGCCAGTACTCCAGTGGCGAGGTCGCCGTAGGCAGCGAAAGCGGTAAAGCCAGAGGGCAGATGAGGGCCCACGACGCCCGGGAGGATAAAAACGAGCCCGAAGAAACGAAAGCTATGCACGGTTGCGATGGCGCGGTGCGCTTCGAACCGGCCCATCGACCTGAGCCGGGGCAGGATGTACACACCGAAGCAAAGCAGCCATGCGACATAACCAAGAGCGAGATGTAGTTGGAACAGAGTTTCTGGCGACATTGGGTCATCCTGTCAGAATAGGATTATATGCATCATCCGATGGACTCAGATTTTGTCCGGATAACCCAGGTCAAGAGAACGGATAGGGCTCAACCGTGGGATGATTGGAAGCATCCTATAATGAAGCATGCGATACCAGCCCGAGCACAAAGTCGAAATCCGTCGGAAGATTGTGAAAGATGCTTCGCGGCGCGTTCGCGCCGAAGGTCTCACCGGCACTGCGGTCTCGGCTGTCATGAGGGATGCCGGTCTGACCCACGGAGGCTTTTACAAGCATTTCGGAAGCAAGGACGAACTGTTCAGGGAGTCCCTAAGCGAGGCTTTCCGAGAAATTGCCGACCGCCTAGCTGAGGCTGGAGAACGGTCCATAACGGCAACGGCGTGGAAGGTGATCGTGAAGGCCTACCTGAGCCCTGAACATTGCGATCACGCCGAGTGCGGGTGCCCGTTGGCGGCGCTCGCGCCCGAGTTGGCACGAGCCGACAAGGCGATGAAGGCCCCGATCCTTGGGGAACTGATCAAATACAAGAGTCGAATGGTTCCATTGATGCCGGGCCGACGGGCTTCTGACAAGGAGCGCGCATTCTTTGCGATCTTTTCAACTATGATCGGGGCGGTTGCAATCGCTCGACTAGTTCCCGATCGGAAGGCGCGAGCGACAGTTCTGGCAATTGCACGAGACTTTCTCCTGCATAGCTTCTGACCTCCTCAATCATCAACAAACGCCCTGAGACTCATCCCCTCAACCCACCAAAACATCGGGGTCGTTGCCCATAAACGTCCTTGCCTTGAGGCAATTCAGGTTCGTGTGGGGTTTACTAGCGTCAACCTTACCCGACGAGTCGAGATCAAAACAACGTAGGCCATCGGTGGCCCTCTTGGAACACAGGGAGATGAACGAATGATTCAGCGAACTGTATGTTCCGGCCTGTAATATACTTCGGTGCGGGGATAGATGACAGGAAACTACACAGTCCGGAAGGCGACCATCTGGCCAAGATCGCGAGTGCATTCGGCTTCTCCGACTGGCGGACGATCTGGACGCATCCCAACAACGCCGATCTGAAGAAGGACCGGCAAAATCCCAATGTCTTGTTTCCAGCTGATTTGGTATACATCCCCGACCGCCAGTTGCGCGAGGAATCGTGCAGTACCGATAAGAAGCACAGTTTTGTGCAGACGACCTCAGACCTTAAACTGAGGTTGACGTTGCGCGATCAATATGAACAGCCGATTGCCAATGCCTCCTGCAACTTGATTCTAGGCGCCAGGCCCAACACCGTCACAACAGACGCTAGTGGAAAAATCGAGGTCGATATTCAACCGGATGACCACGACGGAGTTCTGATAATCCAAAACCCTGAGACACCGTTCGCCAGCACTCCAATCCCCTTTACAATTGGAGATTCGGATCCGGTCCTTGAGACCTCCGGACAAGTTGCGAGGCTGAATAACCTGGGATACTCTGCGGGAGATCTCCAGCAACCCGACCCCGCAACCTTCCAATCGGCCGTGGAAGATTTTCAATGTGACAACAACTTGACGGTTGACGGCATCTGCGGTCCCGCTACCCAGGCCAAGCTCAAGCACGAGCATGGGTGTTGAGCGAGCTGAACGCGACGGCCGTGAGACTCATTTGGCATTGAATGGGACCTTCGCGACAGGAGCCCGTGCTCGTCCTTCTCGCCAGCCGATTCCAAGCAACTGTCTTCGAGGAAGAATGGGTGAGCTGCGCTACGACCAGTGCTGGTTGGGCTGGTATGTTGCAAGCACGTATCGGCATGCAACCGGTGGTGGGCTGGTAGTGGGATCATGTCTTGAAATCATCCGTCCGAGCCTGATTCCGTCTGCGGCATCTATTCCCCCGCTGAATCCAAGAACTCCGGCTGAGATTCGGGAGAGTCCGAATTGTCGGTTTTTCTAGATGGGGCGCGATTTTTGTCGGGCGGCAAACAATCCACAATTGAGTCACAGTGTGACTGACATCGGATCACCCTCGAAAATAACCGTCTTGGCTTGATTGGAATCAACCACCTTGATCGAAAATGTCATGTGGTTTGTGCGCAGCATGCGCGCGCCAGATGAGAGGCGGATCGTCAGCTTTCGCGCTGTATCCTCCCACTGCATCTCGATTCGCATGAATTCTCCGTTTCTAAAATCGAAACTGTCGCCGTCATCTTCATACAGATAACTTACGCCGTTGGCTCCGGGAAAAACCGTCATTGTCACTGGGCCCGCGGCCTCTTCGTTCGTAAATTGCCTGGGCGGACCTACCGGCAGTACCGCTCCAGCACGCACATAAAGCGGCAGCTTGCCGAGATCAACTTTCCGTGCAAGCTCGCGTCCTCCTTCGTGCCTCTCGTGGGTCCAAAAGTCGAACCAAGTCTCGCGAGGCAGGTAGAGCGAGCGGCTCATCGCGCCCTTCTCCACCACCGGTGCAACCAGCAGATCGCGGCCGAATAGATATTCGTCGCCGCGCGCAACCGCCTGCGGATCATCCGGATAATGCAGCCAGAGGGCGCGGATCATGGGCAATCCTGTCTCGCACGTCTCCTTCGCCGCGGTATAGATGTATGGCATGAGCCGGTAGCGCAGTTCCAGATATTCTCTGCATATTGGTTCGATAGCGGGGTTATGCAGTTCCTCTTGTGCGGGGTGGTAATTCGGTGTTTCCGGATATCCGATTTCGCCCGTGTTCCAGCCCCAGGGGCGATGCAATTTCCAGTCACGGCCATGGGAACGGAACAATGGGCAGAACGCCGCAAACTGAAACCACCGTGCATACAATTCACCGGTGAATTCCTCCGTGGGGATGAACCCGCCAATATCTGTTCCCCAGAACGGGATCCCGCTCAAACCGGTATTAATTCCCAGCGGCACATGCGTCTTGAGGGTTGCCCACTTGGAAAGAACATCTCCCGACCAGAGAAATGCCGCATAGCGCTGCATCCCTGCATAACCGTTGCGATGGAGCGCATAGACGCGCTGGTTGGGCCGATACATCTGCTGACCCTCAAAATACATGCGAATACGCGCCAGCCGCGATTGCGGGTCCAGGCCATCGCCCTGGTCAGGCCACCAGCCATCGACGCCAAGGCCGGCAAGCGGCTTGTGAAAGGGCCAGTAGCAACCAACCTCGCGATCGGACGGCCATTGACCATCGGAAGTTCTGCCCGACGGCAAACGAGTCGCGGTACACGCATCGTTCACCGTACCGGTCAGGCGCTGGCCCTCGAGCACGACGTGCAAAACGACTTTGAAGTGATCTCGGTGCAGCTGATCGAGAGCCTTCCGCGGGTCAGGAAATGCACGCGGGTTCCACGTGAATTCGCCGTTGTCGGTATTCCAGCCGTTGGGACAAAAGCCTGTACCGAGATAGATCATGGCGTCGCAGGGCAATTTCTTTTCGCGGAACAGTTGCGCCTCCGCCAGGATCTCTTCGGGACTATCCAGGGTGCGATGCGATTGCTGATATCCGAATGACCATAGCGGAGGCATCTCGGGAAGGCCGGTGATTTTTGCGTATTCAGCCAAAATCTCGGAAGGCCGATCCGCGGCGATGATAAAGACGTCGACAGGAAGCGCGGCATGCTCGTCGAAAGCGTGTACCATCCCTCTGCTTCCGCTTAAATCAAAAGATCCTAAAGGAGCATGAACGAACATGCCCCAGCCGCCGGATCCGATCAAAAACTGAATCGGAACCCGCGCCCCATGGGTGCCAAGTTGATAGCCGCCTTGTCCGCTGGCCATCGAGTCAATATGACCGCGGCGGTCGAATTGCGGACCGCCTTGTCCCAATCCGAGCAGACTGCCGCCGGCGATGTTGAACCACAAGTCGGAATGTTGATCGAGAGTAAGTTCCTGTACGACGCTGCCGACGCTGGTTTCGATCCGGATACTCAGGGGACGCGGCGAGACCGATATGGTCAGATTGCCGGATCTGAGCGTCCGCACGCCTGACAAGGATCGGATCTGTGCCAGAGCCGGACCCCACTCCCTCTCGACGAGCGCGCCGTCGGATAGCACCTGCCGCGCAGTGCCGTCACGCACGGGCAGAATTGTCAGCCGGATGGTATGCGCGCTGACTGCCGTGACATTCAACTCGATCGGCGTGGACGCAATCGAGAGCGACAAGTCCGGCGCCTCCGAGCGTACCGGCTTGATGATCGCCGTTGCCCCGGCGACGAGCGCTCCTTTCACAACATCTCTGCGACTGAATTGGTCCCTCATGTCGACTGCGACTAGATCCAGACCTTGGAATCGACCGCGGGCTCCCGCCTGCGCTTTTGATCGCTTGACGACGCAGTGGTCGTGCCTGGCCCGGAATCGACGTCGTTCTCTCCAGGGTAGGCATGTGGCGGGCCAATGCGATTCATCCGAGCATAGTTGGGAACGGCCAGAAGGTCGGAGCCATCGGCCCATTTGCCCGTAATCGCCACCACCCCGCCCAGCAGGTGCGGTCGCCACTCGGTACGCAAGGGAGCAGCACCGAGTTTCCGATGGATATCCTGGTTGTCGGCCGCTTCCACGTTGTAGATAAGCGGACCGTACTTGAGGGCGACCATGTCCGTGTCCGCCTTGATGCGCGCATCTGCGAATACTCGCTGGGGCTCCATCGGCAACTCCAAGTCGATACGGTCGCCGGCCTTCCATTCGCGCGTTACCACCGCATAGCCCTTCTGGATCGTCGGCGTCACCTGCTCACCATTCACCGCGAATCGCTTCACGCCGCGCACTGTGGGAGAGTCCGTGTATAGCTTGCTCGTCGTCCGATCCGGAATCCGGACGTACATCGAAAACGTCTTCGCCTCTTCGGGATTGACGGTGATCGATACAGCACCGCTCCAGGGGTAGTCGGTCTTCTGGACAACTTCGACACCGGTACCGGCGACCTGGCCCACGTGAATCTTGCTGCCGACAAACATGTTCACGTACAGCCCTGTGCTGTCCTTGACATAGGACCAGGTTGGAATCATGAGCAGCGTACGCGAGAGGTTTCCGACACAGCATGGGCATACGTGCCACAGGCAACGCTCTGTATTGATGAGCGGATTTGTGTAGCAGTAGCTCTTGCCGTCAAGCGCCACACCACCCAGCAACGCGTTATACATCGTCTGCTCGTACAGGTCGACGTACTTCGCGTCGTGGTATGCGAGGTTCAGCTTGTACTGGAAGAAAACCAACCCGCAGCTCGAGCAGGTTTCGCAGTATGCTTCGTTGCGCAGCGAGTAGTTGGGTCCGAAGCCCTCCGAAGTCTCGCCGCTCCCGATGCCGCCGGTCAGGTAGTACTTCTTGTTGACCATGTTGTCCCAGAGCGACATCACGGCGCTCTGGTAATCGGGATCGTGGGTCTCGGCTGCGATATCCGCCATGCCCGAGTAGAAGTACGTGGCGCGCACCGCGTGGCCTACCGCCTCGTACTGCTGTCCGGGCGGCAGGTGGCTCTGGTCGTACTCCGACCCGCCGCGGCGCGAATCGAGAAGGAATTTGGCGAGTGCGATGTACGCGTCGCCGCGATGGTTCCCTTCCTGATCGTTGACAAAACGCCCGAACCGCACCAAAGCCTGTTCCATCTCCTGGTGGCCGTCGAACCAGGCCTTCTTGCCGGGACCGATGTTGGCAACCCAGCAATCGGCCAGTTTCTTGGCCCCGTTATACAGGCGAAGATCCTTTCCGTCGGTGAGAGTGTAATGGTTGATTGCCGACTCGATGAAGTATCCGGAAACATATCCTTCGTGATTGCCGCGATGATCGGGCGACCATCTCTCCGGCCACGTCGTGTGGTCGGCCAGGATATAAGCCGTTTGCAGGTAGCCGTCCTGCATCTGCGCCGCCAGGATGATGGGGATCCAGCGCTCCAGAGTCGAACGCATCAGTTCCTGCGCCTGCTCGATGTCGCGATCCCCCTGCGCGTCGACCATGAGCGCAATGCACATCGATTCGACGGTCTGATGAACCCAGGCGTTGGAGAAGACGTAGCCCTTGTGCGTGCCGTGCGGTTCGCCACGATTGGCTTTGCCGGCTTCGATGAAATTGTCGATTCCGCCGTCGCCGCGCATGGGAGGGATATCGGTTCGCTCGCACATGCGGATGCAGTGAGGAATCCAGTCTACGATGATCACCCTGGCGCGTTGATTCCAGAAGGGGCTGTCAATGGAGTATTTCCGGGTGTAGACCACGTCCAGGCGATCCTTGGGCGGTTCCGACTCCACGTGCACGGCGATGGAGTGGGAGCGGTCATCGGAGCCCGACGCCGCCAGCGTAAGCGCGTACTCGCCAGGCGCGGAGAACTTCGCCTTCGTGACCGGCGAACTCGCATCGTCGAAGGCCACGGTTCCGGGTCCTGTGGTCTTCAGCCAGCGGGCCGAGTTCTTCTGCGAATCCTCGAGCCACGTCACATTGCCGGCCAGATACGTCCTGGCATCGAGCATCACTGACCGATCCACCCCGGCATTGATCACCGGGGGAAGATCCGGAACGGCGCCGGCATTATACACCCTCCATTCGAGAATCCCGGCCGGCTCCTCCTTATCAACAGCAACTTCAAGGCGTATCTTGCTGGTTTTCGCCGCTTCAAAGGTGGTCGCATTGAACGTGTCGACAACAACACCCAATCCCTGTGGATGGTTCACAGGAACAAACTCGCTTCCGTTCCAGTAAAGAATGCGGTAGCTGAGCGGAACGTGAATCGTCGGCCAATGGCTCCCCGGCAGCGCACCCGGGCGGGGATGATCCACGGCCCAGTAAACTTCCGTCTTGTCGATTTTGACCGGCTCGCTCCAGTCATATTGCACCCAGGGCAAGGCGCTGCTCTCATTGTCCCAATCCCGGTGCACGCCATAAACTCCGTGAGAGCGGTCAAGCGAGTTCTCCGGAGTGAAGCCGTCGTTCAGGGAGGAGATCTTGTTTTCGCTGCTTACGATGAAGCTCGAGGGAACGGCGACCCGCGCGATGTTGATGGCGCGATCCGGCGACTGCGCAACTCCCTTATGACCGGTGACGGCGGCTACCACCGCGGCCCCGGTCAATCCCGCCAAAAACTCGCGGCGATTGGATTCAAGCTGCAATCCCATTCCGATCGATTGAGCGGTCGGCGCCGGCTCTGTCGAGTTGTGTTTCGTATTCATCGGAGACGCTCCGGTTCTGCGCTGGGGCAAACGCTGTATTCAATGAAATCGTGCGCTGCCGTTGTGATTCTCGTCATTCATGGTGTGCGATTTGATCCGTGCACTCTGACTGCACTTTCAAGACAATGCAATTCTAGGATGAAGAGCCGCTTCTGAATATAGTGCACATGTACTCCATCCGGTTCGTTCCTATCTGGTCTGATTTTCACCCTCGACCAGCTTGTAGCGATATTGTTCTCGCTCGTCTTTGGTGGCCTGCTGGCGTAGCACGGCGAGCTGTTTCAACAACGGTGGGATCTGGTCTTGCTTGTTGCTTTTTCGCAGCGCCTGGATCAGGTGGTAAACCGCCGCCTGGTCGTTGGGATCAATTTCGAGCGTCTTTCTGCACTGAACCGCGGCCTCTGCGTTCAATCCAGCCTTCAGGTAGAGCTTGGCGAGCACGCCGTGAGCGGGGCCGAGAGATGGCCTCAGCGCGACCGCTCTCTTCGCCGAACGCATCGCCGTTTCAAAACCGGCTGAGCCCGGTTCTGCGCCCTGCTCAAGCAGGATGTCGGCCTGCATATAAAGCAGAAGGGGATCGTCCGGCCTTTGCGCCAGCTTTTCCCGTATCCCGGCGAGCGCGTTGCCAAGATCATTTTGCTGTGCAGCTGCAAGACCCTGCGCGGCCACACTCAAAGACTGGCTGGGATCCAGTTCGTACGCCTTTTCAAAATCAGCCTGGGCCTCTTCATATTGGGCGAGTTGCACGTGGAGAACGCCTCGCGCGAAGTACAAGGGAGCAGCGTTCGGTTGAAGATTGATCCCGTCGTCGACCGCGTCGATTCCCACCTGGAACGATTGATGAGACGCGGAGAGCGCGGCAAAATCGACATACAGGCTCACGTTTTTTGGATCGAGCAGGATCGCCTGCCGCAACGACTCGACGGCTGTCTCCGTATCATGGAGATCCTCGTACGCGGCGGACGCGAGTTCGAGAGCCTGCGCGTTCTGGCCCGCCCGCAGCAACGGATCGAGCGTGGCAATCGCCCGCTCCGGCTGATGAGCCAGCAGTTGAACCGCCGCCACTACCTGGCATTCCCGCAAATCGCCGGGGTTCAACGACAGTCCGCGCTCAAAGACATCCGCGGCCTGATCGTATCGCTTCAGCTTCACCAGGCATGTGCCGTAGGCATGAAGAGCGGGCAATTGCGAATCGAACAGGGGCGCGGCTCTCTCAAAATGAGGGACCGCCGCAACGCAGTTTCCCTGCTGGTATTGAAGCACGGCGAGCATCCCATGGCTGGTCCGATCGTCGGGACGCAACCGGAGAAGGTGTTCGAGCAGCGGAATCCCATCCGGATCGCCCGCGTCGTATTCGATCTGAGCGGCCTTCTCGAGCGCGGGAATGGCGTCGGGCGATATTTTCAGCGCATGCCGGAACGATGCCAGAGCTTCTTTCTTTCTGCCCTCTCCCTCGTAAGCAACTCCCTGCATCGTCCACAACTGCGCATTGAGGGGAGACTCCTTCAGTGCGGCATCGAGCAGATGGAGGGCCTTGTCGTATTGCTGGTCGCGTAGCGCAGCCACGACCATGGCGTCCCGATCGCCGGCGTTTTGAGCGCGTGTACCGGAAAAGGCCAGGAGGGCAGCAGCGAGACAGGCCAGTTTTCGTAAGGTCGGCATCCAGAATGAATTGGCGGGCTCAGTCGATTTGACGTGTTTGTGCCATTTTAATCTGCGAGTCCACCAGGCGATAGTAATTGAAAGCGCACAGGGGCGGACCGGAGTTGAATGAAGGATTGGCCGGCATCCCGATTGAGGATGCCGGCCATTGTTAGTGATGCGGCGGTCAATCCTAGAACGAAACAACGCCGCCGATCTGCCAGAATCGCGCCTCATGCGATCCGGTAGCGGCACCGAAGCTTCCGTCCGGAATGTTGGTGTCCACGTTGGCGTAATTCGCGCGGTTGAACAGGTTGAAGATCTCAAACCGGAACTGGAAGTTGACCCGTTCGGTGATGTGAAAATCCTTGTAGATGTTGGCATTCGTCTCAAAGAAATTCGGTCCCCTGAATTGCATCGGCTTCTCGTTGCCCCCGCTGCCGAACGCGGGAGTGGCGAAGTTGCTTTTGAGGACCGCTCCCTTGAGCCAGGCGCTGTTGTCAGTCGACTGCTTGTAGCTGTTCGCGTCGGGGTAGTCGTTATTGTTGCCGTCCGCGTTGTAGTCGCCGCTTCCGGTGGCATAGCCGACAGCTGGATTTGCCGCCGAAGGACATGGGGCAGCACCCGCCGAAGTGTCCTGGCAAACGGGGATATAACTGTTAAAGTTTGAGGCAGTAAACGGATAACCCGACTGGAAGATGGTTGTGCCGCTCAAGCCCCATCCTCCGGTGATGATCCCTACCGCTCCTTTGCCATCGTTCAGTCCTTTGATGGAGTAGTTCCAACTGAGCGAGAAGCGGTTGGGCACATCGAAGATGGAAGGGCCGTAGTACTGACTGGGATTGTCCGGCGTGGGGTAGGCCAAGGCGTCATCCTTGGAACTGGAGTAGGCGTAAGAAGTATCAAAGTATCCGCGCGAGAAGCGGCCCCGCACGCCGAAAAAGATGCCGTCGTAGTTGCCATAGCGATCGTTAGCGGCGTAGGTGATGGAACCGAAACTCGGATTCAGACGAGTCGGCGAGCGGCTCTCGTGGATGATCAGGTCTTGGGGCAAGACGTTGATGTCCACGCCGTAGGAGACGAGGCCGATCGCGTTGCCATTGCTGGCCATGTCGTAGGAGTGTGATCCGTTGTAACCCACCGTGGCGGCAATCGCACGAGTAAGTCTTCGTTCTACGCTCACCGACCAGATCTCCGATTTCGGCGACCTCAGCAACGGATTGATGCCGCCGATCGCAAAGTTGCCGCCGGGGACTCCGCCCTGCGCGTTCAGGCCGCCGGTGAACGTCGGGAAGGTGAAGCCGAATGGAGGCTTGCTGCTGGTGCCGAGGCCGAAGATGGGTGGGTTACTGGTATTCGCGAAGAATACGGGCAGGACCAGTCCTGGCGGGCTTCCCCTGAACTCCTCCTGCACGTTGGCCGAGGTCAGCCAGTTGTTGTAAATGCCAAAGCCGCCCTTGACGGCCCAGTCGCCTTTGCCGGTGGGATCCCACGCCACGCCGACTCTCGGGCTCCACAGGTTGTCGACGGAATGCAGGAGCGCGTTATGCGTGGCTTTCGCGTACCCGTTGGCAACCTGTTGCTGCATTGTGTTTCCTGTGCCCAGATAGAAATTGCCGAACACTGTGGCGGCGCTCTTCGACCATGGGTTGCCGCTGTCGTCGTACCGGAGGCCCAATGTCAAGGTGAGATTCTTCCGAGCCTTCCATGTGTCTTCGACGAACAGGCCGAAGGTTCTTGCCGCTGCATCCCAATTCCACAACTGTTGCGTGCCGGTGGCCGGGTTGTACATCACGCCGTTTTCATTGGTGGGCGCATCCTGCGCGAGTTTCAACAGATCGTCGAAAGCAAATTTGGGCTGCGACCAGGGGCCCTCGAACGGCTCCACGTCGTCACCGTACCAGCCTTCGTAACCGAACTTCAGGGTATGCGTGCCGCGCACATGGGTGAGCACGTCGCGCCAGTGATAGTTGTGCTGGATGAAGTCGCCCTGGGCGAAGCCAACCCCATAGGCCTGGCCGCCATCGGCATTGATGCCGTTTACCGAAATTGACGGCACGGTGTAGTCCTTGGCGCCGGTGCCCAGCACGCCTTCCACCCGGCTCGCTCCGGCGGTGGCCTCGTTCAGGGTATTCACCGAGAAGGTGTGGGTCCATGAACCCTGCAGGGCCCATTGCCAGGTGTGGTTCAAGGCCGAGAATTGAGGCATGGGCGAGGCTGCGCCGGTGTCTAGAAGAGTCCGGAACAGACTGCCGTAAACGCGGTCTTTCTTGAACCCCACGTCGCCGCGGACGAAGTATTGCGTGCCGTTTCTGATCTGCGTGCCGCCGAACGAGCCTATGTCGATCATGGGCAAATCGCAAGGCACGCCGTTCTGTCCCTCGCCGCTGCCGCAGGCAGAGCCGAATACTTGCGCCGCTGTCTGCTGGACGGTGATTCCGGCCACGCCGGAAGGCAAATAGGTGGCCATGACGTGTGTCCCGACAGTGCCGGGGTAATTGGTGTTCGCAAACTGGATAAATTCCGGAGCCGCAAACGTCACCGATCCGCCGGCGCTGGCCGATGAACGCAGCGGTTCCACGGCAAAATAGAAAAAGCTGTTGTGGTGCGGAACGATCGGACCGCCGATCGAAAAAGCCATATTGTTGGAGTGGAATGGCTGGTACGGATAACCCACGAAATGTTGACTCGCGTACATCGCCTGGTAGTTGAACCAGTTCGCTGCCGATCCGTGGAACTGATCCGTGCCAGAGCGCGTGGTGAAGATGGTCTGTAGTCCGGCGGCGCGGCTGTGCTCCACCGAGAACGTGTTCACCTGCACGCTGGTTTCCTGGATGGAGTCCGGTTGCGGAGTCAGGTTCAACACGCCTTGGCGGATTCCACTAGTGACGTCCAGTCCATCCACCACGTACTGGTTGTTGTTCTGCCCCTGGCCGTTGGCGCTGGCGTCCACCTGCTCTTCCGTGGAGTAGTTGTCCACTCCCGAGGCCGGACTGCCCGATGTGCTGGTGCCCAGGCCCGATGCACCGGGAGCCATGGTCACGAGGGTGACCAGGTTGCGGCCAATGATGGGCAGCTGCGCCACGGACTCATTGTCCAGTGTTAGCTGGGTTCGGCTGTCTGCCGTGTCCACAATCGGGGCCTCCGATGTGACAATCACGGATTCCGAGGTCGATCCCACCTTGAGTGAAATGGGAATGTTCAGGTTTTGCTCGGTGAGTACGGTGACGGTCACCTCGGTCTTGGCAAACCCGGTGGCCTCCACGGTGATCTTGTAGTCGCCGGGGGCAATGCTTACGAAACGATAGTTGCCCGACGCGTCTGTATTCGTCTCTTTTGTACCGCCTGTGCCAACGTTGACCAACTGGATGGATGCTTTGGCCACCCCTGCCCCGCTTTGGTCCTGGACTACTCCCTGAATGTTGGCCGTGAATTGACCAAACAGGGGAGCAGTAAGAAGGACGACGAGCGCACACAGAGAGGCGGTAGCGCGAAATCTCCTGAATCGTGCCATCGATGCCTCCACGGAATGTCTTGTGTGGGCCCTGGATCGTATTGTGCCTGCCGACCTTTTTATATTTTTGGGAGCATACGGTCCGCAGATTGAGAAAACGTTTGCTGGCGATCACTTATAGGCGCTTTTTACCTCCATTGTCAAGCCGTATTTTTCCCGGAATGCGGCCCCAGTCTCGTTATTTCAGGGCTTCCAGCCCCGATTGGGGACGATCCCGACCCCCTCTCGGATTGTCACTAACTGGTTGGCCGGTATTTTCATGTACTGCTCGTGCAGACCGTTGGGCCAGAAAACGTCAACGGTGGCGTCCGGGGACGCTCCCAACCCGAAGTGGAGCCGGGGATCGTTGCAGGAGTAATAGCTGGACTGGCTCAGGACCGCCTGCG
Source organism: uncultured Acidobacteriota bacterium (assembly GCA_963798315.1). Classification (GTDB taxonomy): domain Bacteria; phylum Acidobacteriota; class Terriglobia; order Terriglobales; family Acidobacteriaceae; genus Telmatobacter. The sequence goes on from CAWCTA010000015.1 coordinate 411,556, forward strand.
CCTGCAGCTTGGTCCCGTAGTGGGCTACGACCCGAGCCCCGATCGCGCTCCGATTCGACTTCACCCCTTCCAGTTTGATCTTCAGCCAGTTCTGCGCCGGCTTCAGATCGTTGCGCAGAAGCGACGGCGGCTCGTTCATATTCACGATCAGCACATCCAGGTCGCCGTCGTTATCGAAGTCACCGAATGCACAGCCGCGGCTGCTGTGGGGTGTGGTGATTCCTTCCCCGGCCTGCTCGATTTCCTCAAACGTCCCATTGCCCAGGTTCCGGAACAGGACCCGCGGAGTCTTATACGGATACTGCGGCAGCTTTCGCTCGACCTCGGGATACACACTGCCGGTCACGAAAAGGAGATCCGGGCTATCCGTCGTTGTCCAGATCCACCATCCCGGCGCCCCAACTCGTGAAGCGGGTTTCAACGCCGACCTTCGCGGCGCGGGTTAACTCATCGAAATTTCCCTTGCCATCATTGCGGTAGAGGCCGCAGGTGTCGCCGATGAAGTGAGTTTTGAACAGGTCCAGATGGCCGTCGAGGTTGTAATCGCCGATGCCGACCCCCATTCCAGCCTGCTCCATGCCGTCATCGCTCAAGGCAACGCCCCGCGTGACACCTTCCTCGCGGAAAGTCCCGTCGTGGTTGTTCATGAACAGCAGGCTCGGCGTCGAGTCGCATGCCACGAAGATGTCGGGCCAGCCGTCTTCGTCGAAGTCAGCAGTGACTACGGTCATGCCGTAGCTCTCGGTGGCCGCCGCGATGCCCGCCTGCTTGGGTTACGTCGGTAAACGTCCCGTCTCCATTGTTGCGGTAAAGGAGATGGCGTCCTGGTGGGAAGCCCGCGAGGCCCGCAGTTGACCGGAATCCCTTTCCAGTTGCAGGTGGAGTTCTGGCCGGGAACGGGAGCGTGTTCGAAAGAAAAGCGTATGTAGTTGGAGACGAAAAGATCGAGATGGCCGTCGCGGTTGTAGTCGATGAAGGCACAGCCGGCGCCCCATCGCGGAGGACCGGATTGCCACAGGCCCGCCTGCTTCGTGACATCGGTAAAGGTCCCGTTGCCGTTGTTTCTATAGAGCCGATTCTGTCCGAAATACGTACAGAAGATGTCATCGAGGCCGTCGTTGTTGTAGTCGGCTACGCAGACTCCGTTCGCCCAGCCGGCCGCCTTCAGTCCGGATTTCTCCGTCACGTCAGTGAACTTGCCGTCGCGATTGTTTTTGTAGAGCCGGTTAGTCGCTTCCGGCGGATCGCCCTCGAGCCGCGTGCCCGAAAGCAGAAAGATATCCATCCAGCCGTCATTGTCGTAGTCGATAAACGCGCAGCCGCACCCGTTGGACTCGATAATGTACTTTTTTGCGTCCACGCCGCCGTAGATGACAGGCGCGCGCAGGCCCGCTTCATAAGCAACGTCGGTGAAATGCGCGTTGAATGGACGCCCGGATGCCGGCGGCTTGGGCTGGGTCTTCACGTCGCGAGTGGCGATTCCCTGTGTCTGCCCGAAGAGCCGTTGGGCAGCCGCACACAGAGACATCAGGATGAGGGAACGGCGCGTGATCGTCATCAGGATTGGCTGCGTAAACGCTTTCCATTATCATCGCCGCCGCGAGCCTCGTAAAGCTCCAAGGCCATGATGGGCGCGGTAGCGTGTCTACCTGGACTCGGCATCCTGGGTGACGACCAGCTTATAGCGGTTCCGCTCGGCTTCCTGCCGGGTGGCATCCTGGCGCGCTTTGGCGAGTCTCTTGAGCAACTCGGGGATTTCCGCCTGCTGGCCCGTTTTGCGCAGCGCAATGACGAGGTGGTACAGAGCAGTCTGATCGGCCGGGCTCTGGTCCAGCACCAGCCGGCACTCCTTCACAGCAAGAGTATCCTGCCCCGAGTCCAGGTAAAACTTTGCCAGCACATTGTGGGCAGCCGTAAGAGATGGATCCAGCGTCACGGCCTTTTGCGCGGACGTCAATCCCTGATGGAACTCGGGGGAGCCGGGATCAGGCGCCTTCTGCGACAGGATAGCAGCCTGTAGATACCAGAGAAATGCGTCGTCCGGCTTCTTCGCCAGTTTGGCCCGTACGGTCGCGAGCGCCTGCTCGGGGTCGTTCTGATTCCTCTCTTCGGCAACCATCCCCTGGGCCGCGGCGCTGAGCCCCTGGCGCGGATCCAATTGCTCGGCCTTTTCGAAGTCGGCCTCGGCCCGGTCGAATTCCGCCAACTGGACGTAAAGAACGCCCCGGGCCAGATACAATTCCGCAGCCGCTGGCTGCAGTTTCAGGCCGGCGTTGATCATCTCAATGCCAGTCTGGAAAGACTGGTGGTTCATCGCGATGTCGGCAAAGTCGACATAGAGCCCGGTATTGCGTGGATCCTTGACAATCGCCTGACGCAGATTGTTCACCGCATTGGGAGTATCGTGGTTGGCCTCGTAAATGGCCGCGGCCAGCTGCATGGTTCTGATATCGGGGTTCGCATCCAGCAAAGGTTGCAAGGTCGCGAGGGCATTCTGGGTTTGTCCTGCCGTAAGCTGGGCGGCCGCCAGGCCCTGCCGGGCGCGCGGATCGTCGCCCTGCAATTTCAATAGCGCTTGAAAGACTTCGACGGCTTTGTCGGCCTGCTTCAGCTTTAGCAAACAAGCGCCGTATTCCTCGAGCGCGCCCGGCTGCGAGTTGAGGATCGGCCAGCTCTCGGAAAAATGCTCGGCCGCCTTGTCGCAGTCGCCGCTCTTGTAGGCCAGAACTGCCAACATTGCGTGGCTGGTCGCGTCATGGGGACGCAACCTGAGGATATGTTCCAGCAGGGGCACCGCATCGGGGCGACCAGCGTTATACTCCAGCTCCGCTGCGCCTTCCAGCGCGGGCAGGTAATCTGGCGCAATCTTCAGGGCTGCCTGGTACGACCCCAGTGCCGCGGCCGCATTACCCTGTCCCGAATATGCCAGGCCCTGGAACGCCCATAGTTGAGGGTTACGGGGAGAAGTCTCAAGCGCAGGCTGTAACAACTGCAGCGCCTTGCCGAAGTCCCGGTTTTGCAGTGCGGAGGTGATCGGCGCAATGCGCTCGTTCACCGTCTGCCCAAACATGCCGGATTGGAATACGACCAAAACTATGGCCAGATAGATTGGGTAGGAGACGGAACAAGACTTCATGATTTCTCGCGGATCTCTCGGCTCACGGAGAAGTACGGTCGACTGCCTACCAGTGTACCGCCGCAGTTTCTCCTCGTTCTCTATCCAAATCCGCAGAATGGCCGCGTTGCGCCTGGAGTGATGCGGATCGTACCGGGGCTGCCGCCCGCGAAGAGCAGAAGGGGCGTCTTGAAGTGCAAGAACTTCAGCAGAGGGGTCGTCTCGATTGAAAAGAGGGGGAATGGATTGGGCCCACACCCGCCCACTCCCCTCAGGAGACGCACAACCTGCGTCAAAAACGTAAACTGGAATCTACGCCACGTTAATGCGGGGATTGTTTTGAGGCAATGGGTCAGGTGTACCACTGCGTCCTGGAGCCGTTCGCGGATGCGGCGATCGGATGCAGTCTAAATCGGGTTCGAACACGGTTTCCCGCTGCTCAGCCCAGCGTCCGCAACCGCTCGTCACCCCCCACTGATGATGCCCTGTTGCAGGGCGAGTGTGGCAGCCTCGGTGCGGTCGCCCACGTCCAGCTTGGCGCTGATGTGATTGATGTGATTGCGTACAGTGTACTGGCTGATCTGCAGGACCCGCGCGATCTCCTTGTTGGTCAGCCCCTTCGAGACCATCTCCAGTATCTCGATTTCGCGGGGGCTCAGGCTCGATCGTTCCTCGCGTTCGGCGATAAGCGCCGCAATATGTTCGGGGAAGTACTTTCCACCCCTGATCACCGCTTCAATGGCACCGACGATCTCGGCGCGCGAGGCGTTCTTCGACAGGTACCCGCGCGCACCTGCCTTCACAGCGCGATAAATCTCCTCCTCGTATTCGTAACTGGAGAGAATGAGCACCAACGGCGGATTTTCCACGTTTTTCAGCAAATTGAGGAGATCGATGCCGCTGATGCTGGGCATGCGGATGTCGAGCAGCATCACGTCCACCGGCGAGCGCTTGAGGATCTCCAATGCCTCCTCGCCGCTATGGGCCGAGCCGGTCACCTTCAATTCAGCCTCTTTCCGCAGCAGAGTGGCGAGGCCGGCCCGCACCACCGGATGATCGTCGACAATGAGCACTCGAACGGGTGGCCTAGAGTCTGGCGTGGTCATCATGCTCCTTCCTCCATTGCAGCTGGAATTGCAGGCGCCTCCATGAAGCCTGCAGGAACGAGGGCGGCAGGGGCGCAACCACGTGAACCGCGGTCCCCTGCCCTGGCGTGCTGTCAATCGTGACTTGCGCCGCTATGTTATCGGCGCGCTTGTTCATGCCGCGAATGCCAAAGCCGGCCGAATCGCTGGAGACCACGAATCCACGGCCATCATCGGCGATGATCATCTCCACACTGGATCGCCGGTACCCGAGCGAGATGGTCAACCGCGCAGGATGTGCGTGCCGCACAGTGTTGGCGATGGCCTCGTACCCGATGCGGAGCAAGGTATCCGCGATTCGCAGCGGAATGGTTCGCTCACTCCCTTCGCTGCGTGCCTCGATGCATACCGAGGAGCTTCCTGAGATCAGGCGCCGCGCGCAATCCTCCAGCGCACGCAGCAGTCCCAGGGATTCCAGGTGCTCGGGACGCAGGGCGGAGATGCTGCGCCGGGCCTCCTCGTGGCTGCTGCGCACCATCTGGCGCGCTTCCTCAAGCTGCGGCACAATATCTGTCCCCTCCCGGACTTCTTCGCGAATCGCTTCCAGCTGAAATCCAAGCCCGGCAAAGCTCTGGGCGAGCGTGTCGTGCATTTCGTGCGCCAGCCGCTGCCGTTCCTCGAGCACGGCCTGCATGCGCCAGCGCTCCACGAAGAAGTATGCAGTCAATCCGGCGACGGGGAACAGGAGAGCGCAGATGGCCAACTCGGCAATATGCATCGCATTCCACCACGGCGGCCCCTCCAGGACCTCCACATCGCCGGCGGACGGAAGCAGCAGGGCGAAAGCGGTGATGTTCTGGGTGTACTCGGAGCCTACCGCGCAGATACCGCGCAGCCGCAGACGGCTCTTCTCCTTCAGTTTCGACAAGCGGGGATATCGCCCCGCCCCATGCAAGATCGCGATGAACGATTGACTGCCATCCTCCAGTGTGAGGTTTTGAATACTGTTGGCGCTGTCGTGCCTTTCGACTAGCCGTCCCTCCACTTCCACGTATTCGGCATCGAACGCACCCGTTGCCGCCTGGGAAGCCGTCACCGCCACTGGGGACACCGGGGTATGCGACCACAAGAGACGTATGTCGGCGTCGCGCAATTCGGAACTGAAATCGTGCAGCACGGCGTCGCCTCGCGCTTCGATCTCATCACCAATCTGCAACGGCGCATGGGGACGGCTGTTGGTGATCGCCAGGCCGCCGGTCGAGTCTTGCAAAAAGAGCACCGGCGATGTGAGCGTCACCACACCGCGCACCGTGACCGTTGTCGGAGCGTCGGGCGAGAGAAGACGAAGGCTGCTGACGGGTTGCGCATGCAAGTCCGTCCGATGCGCTTGGAGATCCCGCTCGATGGGTTCAAGATAGCGATCGTAGGGCGCGGGCTCCATACCGGTGGGGAACTGCAGGGGGACTGCTCGCTGGGGATGCTCGTTTCCCAGCATTGCCGCAAGGTCGGCTTGCGTGGCGGGCTTGATTTCCACGTTGCGCCACTGCGCGCCAGTGTTATACGACTTCAGGCCGAGACGGCCCGACTGGATGCATCCCGGATCGCGCACCGAGACCGTGGTTGTTTCTCCGTGGGGCGAGGTCGAGCTCACGGCGAAGTCACATTCGAACGCCAGAAACTTCAGGTGGTACCACTGCTGCGCGAAGACCCGCGGAAGAACCGCCTTGGCCCCGTATTCCCGCCATCCGTAGTCGGCCCGCCCCATCATCAGCGTGTTGTCGAGATCGCGCAGCCCCGCCATGTAACCGTGATACGCATCCACACCTTCTTCTTCATCATTGGCGCGAAGGATAAGACCGGCATCGCCATATTGACCCAGCAACAGCACGTCGGCCTCGACGGAGTAGTTCCTCCAGTACGTCGGCCCGAACATGAGCTTGGCGCCGCGTTCATCGGACGGGTTGCTCATGACTCCTTTGAGATACTGCCACGCGCCTCCAAAGGCCTGCCAATCGTCCTGCTTCTCAAAGGACGCCAGTTCACGATGAAGGGGCCCGCGCCGCGCCATGTTTCGATACAGGATGAGCCCGCCCACGAGGAGTATGAACACTGAAACACCCGTAATGATGGCGACTGCGACTCGTCGTTTGCGAAAAAGATGACTCATTGCGGCGACCACCACGACAGGTTTAGGATTTGGCGAATCTCCGCGGAATCGAGGTTCTCGCGCGTCATCAACACCGGCTGCACATAGATTTGCGTAGCCATGGCCGTTCCGTGGATTTCGCGATCCATCAGGTCCATCGCGATCCGGCCAATTTCGAACGTGTTTTGTACCACCACGGAATCCATACCGCCCGTTCGAATGGGAGGCAGGAGATCCTGGTCAAATCCCACCAGTTTGATCGCGTTGGCTTTTCCAAGCTCCACCAGTGCATAGTATGTGCCGCGTGTGGACGCCAGTGTCAGCGCCACAATGGCATCGATCTGCTCGCCGCCGGAAAGGAGTTCTTCGGCCTCATGCTGTTCTTGGGGAATGCTGGATAGACCCAGCCGGCGCACCGCCACTCGTACATGAGGAAACTCCCGGCTCAATGTGCTTTCGAAACTCCGTTCTCGCGTGACATGGCTCTTGAGCTGTGGATCGATGCCCACAATGGCAATGGTCCCCTTGCCATTGAGAATCACGCCCACGCGGCGTGCCGCGATGCGCCCTCCAGCTTCTTCGTCATTGAGCACGTATCCAAGCCTGGGCCCAGCCGGGATTCCGAGCTCGGTATCCACTACAACAGCTGGGACGCCTCGCGCAAGAACCCGGCGCATCGGCGTCCTCATCGGCAATGTGGCAATGGGAGAAACAATGATGCCGGCAACACCCCGGTCGAGCGACTTTTCGACCAGCGAGATCTGCGTCTGCACGTCGTTGTCGCGCATGGGCGCATTCCAGTAGACATTCAGGCCGACGGAGCGAGCCACTGCAGCGGCGCCTGCGTGCTCAGGCTCCCACAGAGCCGAGCCGCAAGTACGCGGAATGACAGCGACGGTCGGAGGCGTTCGCTTGCATCCCGCGGCGGCAAGCGCGGCCAGCAAAAGCATTCCAGCCGGCAACCGAAGGCCCCGCGCCACTGGAAGAACGCGATGCTTCCCGGGTGATTCAAGCCACCCCATTCTTTATACGCCTTCCTGCGTTTCGGACTGCAAGACCAACCTCGCCCACCGGTTTAGCAGATGGGGCTTCTCTCGCGTATGGTGCATCTGGACTATGTTTCAGTGGACCTGAGAATAGAGCAGCGCGTGCAAAACGGGCAAATTTGTTGGCGCCATTATGCGGCGAATTCTCCTGTCTGGCTGCAACCCGCGTAGCATGCACAATTCATGCCCGCATCGAACTGACCCCCGATTCCGGACGATAGTACAGCTGCACCATGCGGCGATTTGCGAATGGGTCTATGTTTCAGATTGAAGACTCCCTTGCTGAAGTTCAGTATCGTCCTTTGGCAGACGAAAGGAGGAAAGAATCCACCGTCATGACCACTCGAAAAGACTTTTTGAAAGCCTGCAGTGCGCTTGCCGCTTGCGCCGCCGGCGTGTGTTGCAGCGCCGGCACTCCTGAAGCGAAAGCATCTGAGGACGGACGCCAGGCCTGCGATCCCGACGAGCTCTCCGACACTCAGACCCGGGCTAACGCTGCCCGTCTTCGCTTTTCCAAGCTGGTTGAAATCATTGAAACCCGGCTGCCCGAGCAGGAACGTACCCAGATGTTGCATGCGCTCGGAGCGAAGTGCGCCGATACCTATCGCGGTGCTTTGCTCGACCGGTACAAGGGAAACATAAAAGGTTTCCTCGAAGAGGGACGCCGCAATTGGATGGCGGAAGCGGACTACGATGAAGCGCACGGCACCATTCGCATCGTAGACAAGGGTCCACATTGCAGTTGCCCCATGGTGAAAGAAGGCGTCACTCCCCCAAGTTTCTGCGATTGCACCCTGGGATGGCAGGAGGCAGCCTACTCCACGATCCTCGGACGGCCGGTACGCGCCGAACTGGAAGAGTCGATTCTTCGCGGGGGGAAGAAATGCATCTATCGCATCAGGGTGATCTAGGTCGAATTTCGTGGAGCACTTTCTTAGAGTTTTCGAGCTTGCAGAGCGGACACGGTGCTGGGTACCGCGACTGTCCTGGTCAGCAGCTACTCACCTCTTCGGGTCGATGTCAATTGTGGTCCATTGGCCATCGGGAGACTTCGCCGAGTTCAAAAACAAGACTGGCCCATTCACGATTTCCCGCCGATTCTGCGTACCGAATGCGCCTACGCCAGGTCGATCGCAGACTTCGCAAGCAGAACCCCCAGAGCACAGCTTGCCATCCGAGCCAATTCCCCGTCGGCACGGCTGGTGAGAACGATCGGAACCTTGGCTCCCACCACGACTCCCGCCGCGAGCGCCCCGGCCAGGTATTGAAGCTGCTTAAACAGAATATTGCCAGCTTCCAAATTGGGAACTAAAAGAAGATCCACGTCTCCCGCGACCGGCGACTTGATCTTCTTAATACGTGCCGCATCGCTGGAGATGGCATTATCGAATGCTAGAGGACCATCGACGATGGCTCCCGTAATTTGTCCGCGATCCACCATCTTGCAAAGGGCGGCGGCATCGAGCGTAGAGGGGATGGCGGCGTTCACTGACTCGACCGCCGACAGGATTGCCACCTTGGGGTCCACCATTTCAAGTTTGAGCATCAGGTCGATCGCGTTCTGCAGAATATCGATTTTGGTCTCGAGGTCCGGTTGGATATTGATGGCCGCGTCAGTGACGAAAAGCGGCTTGTGATATGACGGCACATCCAAGGCAAATACGTGGCTAATGCGACGCCCGGTGCGCATGCCGCCTTCGCGCGACACCACGGCGCTCATGAGCTCGTCGGTATGCAAGGAGCCCTTCATAAGCATCTGGACTTCGGTTTTGCGCGCCATCTCCACGGCCCGCTGGGCTGCCGATCGGCTGTCGCCGACATCCACAATGCGAATTACCCCAAGGTCAAGTTGCAAGGTTTTCGCAACGCTGCGAATCCTCTCTTCGGACCCCACCAGGGTAGGGACAATCAAATTGTCTTTGAATGCCTGAATGGCTCCCCCGAGAGATACTTCGTCGCAAGGCCACACAATCGCGGTCTTCACCGCCGGCTTGGACGTAGCGCGCGCGATCAAACCGAGATAATGACGATATTGATTGTTCACAATCAGCTGAGGCACGGGAAGAGTGGACCAGCGCAGTTTCTTCAGGGGCGCGATGAGTTGCGCTGTACCCGTGAAGATTGAAGTACCGGCGGCGTTGTTTGCCTCGCAAGCAAACGTAATCTTTTTTGTGGCATCGTCCTTGCTTGTAACTCGCACCTGGACCAGAATGCGATCTCCGACATGGATGCGAGCATGGAATGCCAGCGATACGTCAGTCAGTGTGACGCCAGGTCCGGGTATATTCATGCTGAAAAGACCGGATATGAGCGACGCACACCACATGTTCGGGCCCATCGGAGGAATTCCTCCGGCGCGATCGACAAGTTCTTCGTAGTTCAGAACAGAATGGAATCCAGAGATCGAGGCAAAAGCCATCGCATCATCCGTGGTAAGCACGTGCTCTGTGTTGGCCGAATCGCCGACTGAAATCTCGTCGTATGTCTTGCTCTCGATGAACCCCAGATTCATAGGAATTCCTTTCCACCGACACCAAATCTGCCCCAGATTTGACAGAGCCACCCGCTAGGGCTCATTTCGGAACGTGACCGCCTTAGCGTGCGATTCAGGCGTAATCTAGCACATCATCGGTCCGCTCGCGTCGCGAATACTCGGAATGCTTGTGCGTTTATCCCCGTAAGCGTACCGCAACGGGATCCTGCTTACTTCAGCAGTAGACTGCTCGTTAGGTCCTGCTGTTGAAGCTTGAACTCAACGTTAAGAAGGAACTTGTCATCGAAGACTAACGCCGTTAGGGAACCTCTGCGCAGGTTCTCGACTTTCGAATGAGAGAACTTCGCAGCGTGTGTACGCGCTTTTGGCGGCGAATTATCTCAAGAATCGCGCCGCATGGGGCTTCATTTCTGTCTCTGGAGAGCGTTTTCGCGCTCTCCAGAGACACTACGCCGCCAGAGGAACCAGCCGTCTGCGGTGCAAGTAGAGATTTACCAGTGCGAAGGCCGCAAGCAGCCATTCGTGGTTCTTCTTCAGACCCCGATAACGCACGCGGGTAAATCCAAACACCCGCTTCAAGATACGGAAGGGCCATTCCACCTTGGCTCGTACTTTGGACTTGGTCCGGTTCTTGCGTCGCGCTTCTTCGTCCACTCCGTCTTTGTATTGGGTGCGGCGGCAGGTCATATCCTGCGCCTCAGGAGCGGCCTCCCGGATCACATCCGTCTGCCCCTGATAACCTCCGTCGCCCCACACCTTCTTTTCTTCCCCGTGCAGTAAGTCAGGCAACATATGTACGTCGGACACACTGGCCGCCGAAGTACACACCGAATGCACGTGACCTTCTCTGGCATCCACGCCGATGTGCGCCTTGGCACCGAAGTACCACTGCTGCCCTTTGCGCGTCTGGTGCATCTCCGGATCGCGCTCCCCGCTGGAGTTCTTGGTCGACGACGGCGCGTGAATGATGGTCGCATCCACAATCGTCCCCGTGCCGATGCGGATGCCTTTGCTCTCCAGATACAGGTTCACTGTGTCCAGGATTTTGCCGCACAACTCGTGCTCTTCCAGAAGATGGCGGAAACGTAGGACGGTTGTCTCGTCCGGCGCCGGCGCGCGTCCCAAATCCACCCCAGCAAACCGCCGCAGCGCCGGCGATTCATAGAACGCGTCTTCCACTCCCGGGTCCGACAGGTTGAACCACTGCTGAAGAAAGTAAACCCGCAGCATGATCGACAGACCTACGGGCTGGCGGCCATTACCTGCCTTGGGATAATGCGGCTCGATCAGCGCTTCCACTTCGCTCCACGGAACGACTGCTTCCATCGTCTCCAAAAACTGCTCCCGCTTACTCTTCCGGCCGTACTTCTCGAAACTGCCCTGGGACGCCAATGTGACCTGTCGCATCGTGCTCCTTACCCACTTACAACTTTATTCAACTCGGCTGTGGATTTGGGACTTGTGCAGAGATTCCTTAGAGTTGATAGGATGGGAGTGTATCGCCATCTTTCGAGAGTAAACGCACCGGAAGTTGATCTGAACCATATCCCCGCGAGGGCGCACCTGATCGGCGGTTGCGGCCAGTCATCTGACATTTTGTCTGACGCCGTGCCGGCCGAGCGCTATTTGGCTCGAACGCGAGAGGGTCTAAAATCCATCGCGCCGGAATCTTCTGTCCCGTTGTTCATCTCCAGCGTGTCTGGAAGCCGTTCAAGGAAAAGCGGGAGATTGCTGCGCAAAATGATGTGAAGCGCCAACCGCGTGATCGGTTCCGGCTGAACACCCTCGACAAGATACCGGCACAGCGTTTCGAAGGCAAGCTTGCCTTGCGTAAAGGGGCCTGGACAAGATCGAGCGCTTGTTCCGCAAGGCGGAGAGTCTGGCGCCGGAGTGGGATGAACCTAACTACCAGCTCGGCGTTGTCAACGAGGCGCAGCAACGCTACGGCGACGCGATCCAGGAGATAAATCGAGCCGTCAAAATTGATCCTGACTTTTTCCCGGCGCACTACCGGCTCGCCGTGCTTTACGACCGGGTTGGCCAGCGGACTGCCGCTGCGGCCGAAGCTTCGGCAGTCAAGCGGCTGAAAGAAAAGGAGAGCGATGAGACCCGCCACGATGTCAGCCAATGACAGGGACTTTAGGTGGGCGAGGCTGGCGCCGTGCCCCGTATCATTGACATTGGGTGAGTGTACGTGCACGCTAACGTAACCAGAAAACTGGCGTGCCATGCGTGATCGGGACCCATGCGTGCGGCCAAGTCCATGATGCCGAGGTTCGAGTCTGATGGGCGGAACGAACAAATATGAACCTGTCCGCTGCTGGGAAGAACAGGTCGTCATTCCAACCTACCCGGTCCAGGACGCAGATCCGAATCCCATGTTTCTGGAGAAGCGCGTTTACCAGGGCAGCAGCGGCAAAGTTTATCCCAGTCCGTTTACTGACAGCGTGGCGCTTGAGAAGAAGGACCAGGTCTACCGCGCCGTCATGCTTGAGAACGAGTTTGTGCAGCTCATGATTCTTCCCGAAATCGGCGGTCGCATTCACGCCGGGCTGGATAAGACCAACGGATACGACTTCTTCTATCGCCAGCATGTCATCAAGCCGGCCCTCGTGGGACTGCTGGGTCCGTGGATCTCCGGCGGCGTGGAGTTCAACTGGCCGCAGCATCACCGCCCGTCCACCTACATGCCAGTGCACGCAAGCATCGAGGAGCATGCCGACGGTAGTTGCACCGTCTGGCTCAGCGAACACGACCCCATGCTGCGCATGAAGGGCATGGTCGGTGTCAACCTGTCGCCGGGCAAATCGCTCGTCGAGGCCAAAGTCCGGCTCTACAACCGCACCCCGTTGCCGCAGACGTTTCTTTGGTGGGCCAATGTAGCGGTGCGCGTCCACGATCAATACCAGGCGTTCTTTCCACCCGACGTGACCTTTGTCGCCGATCACGCCAAGCGCGCCATTTCATCCTTTCCGATTGCGCGCAACAGCTACTACCGTGTGGACTATCGGCCCGGCACCGATATCTCCTGGTACAAGAACATCCCCGTCCCGACTTCGTATATGGTGACGGAGTCGAAGTACGATTTCTTCGGCGGTTACGATCATGCGCGCAAGGCAGGCCTCGTGCACACCTCGAACCATCATGTAGCGCCGGGCAAAAAGCTATGGACCTGGGGCAACGCCGAGTTTGGTTATGCCTGGGATCGCAACCTGACTGATGAAGACGGTCCCTATGTCGAGTTGATGGCGGGTGCTTACACCGACAATCAGCCGGACTTCTCCTGGTTGCAGCCTTATGAAACCAGGACCTTCAGTCAACACTGGTATCCGATCCAGGAGATCGGGCCGGCCATGAATGCCAATAAGGAAGCGGCGGTCAACCTGGAGTTGCATGCGAACAGCGCGCGCGTCGGGGTTTCCGTCACCTCGCGGCGCACGGTCCGCATCGTTCTTGCCTCAAATGGCAGATTCATTCTCGACGAAGAGGCGAACGTCGCCCCCGGCCAGCCCTTTACAAGGGTTCTCGAAACCGGCGGCGCGCGTCCCGAAAAATTCAAGCTCATCGTGCGCGATGTGCAGGGCGACGAATTGATCTCCTGGCAACCGGAGAGGCGCATCGATCGCGAACTTCCCGGCCCCGCCACCGAACCGGCTGCGCCGGCCGAGATCGCGAGCATCGAGGAACTGTACTTAACCGGCCTGCACCTGGAGCAGTACCACCACGCCACACGCCATCCCGAGGATTACTGGACAGAAGGTCTAGACCGCGAGCCGGAAAACGCACGCCTCAACAACGCTATGGGCCTGTTCCACCTGCGCAAGGGCAACTTTGCTGAAGCAGAGAGCCGCTTTTCGCGCGCCACGCGGCGCCTGACATTTCGCAATCCGAATCCGTACGACGGCGAGCCCTTCTATAACCTGGGCCTGGCGCGCTTCTATCAGGGAAAGACTGCGGAGGCGTACGATGCCTTCCACAAGTCTATTTGGAACTATGCATGGCAAAGCGCGGGCAACTATGCGCTTGCGTCTATCAGCGCGGGCCGAGGAGACCTGCAGCTCGCCCTCGAGCAAGTCGAGGCCAGCCTGCGCAACAACACCGATCACTCCAAGGCTCGCGCCTTGAAGGCCTCACTACTGCGCCGTTTGGGTCGGCCAGGCGACGCGCGTGCCGTTATCGATGATTCTCTCGCGTTCGACCCGCTCGATTTCCGGACGTTGGCAGAGCGATTCCTTTTGTCGCGAAGCCTTGAGGATTTCAACGCTCTGTTCGCCGCCCTGGAAGGCGATTTGCAGACGCTGCTCGATGTGACCTTCGATCTGGCATGGAGCGGATTGCAGGACGACGCTTTCGTTCTCCTGGAATCGTGCTCGCCGGATGAGAAGTGGTCTCACCCCATGCGTTGGTACACGCTCTCCTGGCTCGCCGCAGCTCTCAACAAACCTGCGCGCGCCGCTGAGTTTCTGGCCAAAGCCGAAGCCGCATCCCCGCGATACTGTTTCCCCGCTCGCATCGAGGAGATAATTGCGCTCAAGAGCGCGATCGCGCGCAATCCCGGAGGAGCCCGGGCGCACTACTATCTGGGCAATCTCTATTACGACAAGCGGCGCTACGACGAGGCGATTCGCAGCTGGCGCCGATCCGTCGAACTGGATGGCTCGTTCTCCATTCCGTGGCGCAACCTGGGCATCGCCGAGTTCAATGTGCTCCACAATCCGCCGGCCGCCGACCGCATGTATGAAAAGGCATTTGCCGCCAACCCCGAGGATGCACGCCTGCTCTATGAATGGGACCAACTCAGGAAGCGGGCTCGTCTGGCTTCGCCGCGCGATCGCCTTTGTTGGCTCGAGAAGTATCCCGAGCTAGTAGCCCGCCGGGACGATCTGACCGTCGAGTTTGTGACGTTGCTCAACGAGGCGGGCAAATTCCACGAGGCGCTATCGGTGCTCGAAGAACGCCGCTTCAGTCCCTGGGAGGGCGGCGAAGGACTCACATCGGCACAGTACGCGTATGCTCATCGTGCGCTCGGCCTGCGTGCCCTCATAGCCGGAAGGCCATGCGATGCGTTGAAAAGCTTTACCGCCGCGCGCAACTATCCTCACAACCTCGGTGAGGGCAAGCATCTGCTCACGCTCGAGCGCGATCTGGACTATTTCTCGGGACTGGCGGCCGAACAGTGCGGCGAACGAGAGCGGGCTTCCGGCTTTTGGAACGCGGCCGCCGCACCGCTGCCAGAGCCGGGCATCTACTCTTACTTCCAGGCGCTGGCGTTGCGCGAACTGGGCAAGGAAAATGAAGCCCGGGACGTTCTTTCGAACCTGGCGCGGTCTGCCGAGGTAAAGCGAAAAACCGTTGCGAAGATCGATTACTTTGCCACTTCCCTGCCCAACCTTCTGCTCTTCGACGACGATCTTGAGGAACGGAACCGCATGGAGTCTCTGCTCCTGGGCGCGTTGGCCGACCATGGACTCGGCCATACCGACAAAGCGATCGGCGAACTACGGCAAGTGATCGGGGCGGATCCGAATCATCTTTTTGCCATCAGCGTCCTCGAGTGGATCAGACAGGAGGGCAGGCAGGAAGGCAAATTAGCCGACATTGAGCCCGAGGTGCGCCCCGCGTCATGATCACCACCGTCGGCGTATCCCCGAGTCTCGATGACCGCGGTTCGGTCCGCGCCATCTACCTCTGGTTCGTGGCCGCTGCCGGCGCTCTCGGCGGCCTACTTTTTGGCTATGACTGGGTTGTCATCGGCGGCGCGAAGCCGTTCTACGAAGCTTTCTTTCATCTCAATTCACCGGCGCTCCAGGGCTGGACCATGAGCTGCGCGCTCGTCGGCTGTCTCTTCGGCGCCGTCTCTTCGGGAAGCCTGAGCAACCACTTTGGAAGACGCCGCCTGCTCACGCTAGCCGCTGTTGCGTTCGCTGTTTCCTCTTTGGGAACGGGACTCGCGCACAGCTTTACCATTTTTGTTTTGTGGCGCATCCTCGGCGGCTACGCCATCGGGCTCGCCTCGGGCATCTCGCCCATGTACATCGCCGAGATTTCTCCACCGCGCCTGCGGGGAAGGCTGGTTTCGCTCAACCAGGTGGCTATCGTCTTCGGGATACTGCTGGCGCAGGTAGTCAACTGGCTGATCGCACGGCCGGTGCCGCCGGGGGCCTCTACGAGCGAGATCCTCTATTCCTGGAACGGACAGGTGGGATGGCGGTGGATGTTCGCGGTCACCGCCATTCCATCGCTGCTCTTCCTGGTGGCTTCGCTGCTGGTGCCCGAGAGCCCGCGTTGGCTAGCCTTCAAAGGGCGTCATGAAGATGCATTGCGCGTGCTGGAGCGGCTTGGCGGGCTCTCCTATGCGCAACACGTGATGGAGGATTTTGCCGCGGTGACCGAGACGCAGCCGCAGCGCTCGTTGCTCGCGGAACTCCGGTCGTCGGGAGTGGCGCCAATCCTGCTGCTGGGCGTGCTCCTGGCCGTTCTCCAGCAATGGTGCGGCATCAACGTGATCTTCAACTACGCCCAGGAAATCTTCGCCGCGGCGGGCTACCAGGTCTCCGACATCCTCTTCAACATCGTGGTCACCGGCGCGGTCAATGTTGTCTTCACCTTCGTTGCGTTCTTTACCATCGATCGCTTTGGCAGGCGTTTTCTTCTTCTCACCGGCCTTTGCGGGCTCATCCTCATCTACGCGGTGCTCGGCCTCCTTTACCGCATGCACCTTCAGGGAAAGCCGATGCTGGTGCTGGTGCTTGCGGCCATCGCCTGCTATGCCATGTCGCTGGCGCCGGCAACCTGGGTCGTCATCTCGGAGGTCTTCCCCAATCGCATCCGCGGCAGCGCCGTGTCGATCAGCGTCACCGCGCTGTGGTCGGCGTGCTTTTTGCTCACCTACACATTCCCGCTGCTCAATGCCTCGCTGGGAGCGGCGGGAACATTCTGGACCTATGGCGCGGTTTGCCTGGCCGGCGCCGTGTTTCTCGCCCTGCGCCTGCCTGAGACTAAGGGACGGACTCTGGAAGAGATCGAGACTGATTTTCGCAATCGACGGCACCAAGATCAAGGCCAACGCGAGCAAGCACAAGGCCATGAGCTATGAGCGCATGCTGCGTGAAGAACAGCGTCTGCGCGAAGAGGTCAATCGCTTGCTGGCCGAGGCCGAGCAGACCGACAAGGACGAGGACAAGCGCTACGGGCGCAACCGTCAGGGCGACGAGCTGCCTGCCGAGCTGGGTCGGCGCGAAGAGCGGCTGAAGCGCATCGCCGAGGCCAGAAAGGCGCTGGAAGCACGGGCCGAGGCCGAACAGAAGCAGAAAGACACGAAGCCGGGGAAAAAGGATCCGCCCCGCCGCGGCGGCCGAGGCAAAGGCCGTTCCCCTGTCGAGCCCAAGCCGGAGTCGCAGCATAACTTCACCGATCCGGAGTCGCGCATCATGAAGGGGCCGGACGGCTTCGTGCAGGCCTATAACGCACAGGCCGCTGTCGAGCCGGCGCTGCAGTTGATCGTCGCGCAAGGCGTGACCCAGCAGTCCAACGACAAGCAGCACAACGCTCGGCAACAATGCGCCGGGCTCTGTCAAGCCTTACTCAGACGCGCCCTAGACATAGAGGAGAGAACGATGCGGGTAAGCCGGACACAAGCGAGATTCAGAATCACTATCTCGCTGATGCTTGTCTTCGGAGCGGCTCTCGTGCCCGCTCTGGCATGGGGCGCGGACCACGACCAGGAGGCGACGGTGGTCCTCGACGGCGCGAACAAGGGGCGGATCTTTGATGGCCTCGGCGCTGCCAGTGCCGGCGCATCCTCCCGCCTCCTGATTGATTATCCCGAGCCGCAGCGCAGCCAGATCCTCGATTACCTCTTCAAGCCCGGTTATGGCGCCGCCCTCCAGCATCTCAAGGTCGAGATCTGCGCCGATGTAAACTCGACCGACGGCTCCGAGCCCAGCCACATACGCACCGCCACGGATCATGACTCCTCGCGCGGCTAAAACCCACGGAAAGTCCTGTTCCGTCTCCAGGGCGGACTCACCGCCACCGAAGTTCACATCTGGGGAGACGAACAATGCGCGCACCTTCGATGATGTTGCCGACATCAAGCCTGAGGGCGGCAGTTTCGAGTAACCGTCGATCCCGACTCCCTTTACTCGTTGACCACCACCACCGGGCAGGGCAAGGGCGCCGCGCAGCCTCCCGCCGCGAAACCGTTCCCGATTCCTTATGCGGATGACTTCGATAAGACGCCCCTCAAGCACACGCCAAAATATCTCTCCGACCAGGACGGCGCTTTTGAAGTCCCTGCCTGCAATGACCGCCCTGCGCAGTGTCTGGAACAACTGGTCACCGAGAAACCGGCGCGTGGAGGCCGCTGCCCGATCCGTTTACCCTCGCCGGAAACGACGCCTGGACAGACTACAGCGTGTCCGCCGACGTGTTCAAGGAAGAGAAAGCGCGCTGGCCCAGCGGCTACCTTCTGCGCGTCAAACCGACGGCGCCTGGGAACTGCTTTCTGCAGAATTCAAGAAGCCTGTTGTAACGCTTGCGTCCGGATCGACCGCTCTCGACAGCAGGCAATGGCATCGCATTGAGCTGAACTTCCGTAGACAGCAGATCGCCGCTTCGATCGACGGCAAGCCGATTTCAATCATCAAAAACAGCGCATACGCACGGAATGTTTGCGCTGGGCACCGAATGGGATCACGTACAGTTCGACAACCTGCGCGTGAAAGAATGACACTTCACTTTTGGACGTGCAAGCGATCGGCTCCTCGGGCCGGACGACCTGCGCAATGCCAAGCATTCAAACGAAAAGCCTCCCCACAACATTCCTGAGACATTGCGGTCTGTTGCCCATAAGTCAGGTACCAGTTGGTTCCCACAGTGGTTCCCGATTTTCTCGTCTCCGGGGAACACTTTGGCGAGCCTGTGGCAACGTACGCTCACTTCGCGTGATTCAAACCGACGAATAGCGGGTCGAAAACCATGACTAAAAGTGCGTTATAAAGCAGACATCCGATCGCTAGGGTCAGAAAGGCCCTGAAGTTCCCCATTGTGTGCAGGCGTCTGACAACAGGTATTGCTCTCACGAGCAGCCATACGTTGAACGCCAATCCAACTACCAAGCTAACGCCGACATATCGAATGCATTCGGTAGGGAAGCGTCGATCAGACGATCCCATCCCTTGAGCCGAATATTCCTCATCCAAGGATCTGCCCAGAAGATATAGTCGACCAACAGACCGATCGGTAAGAAGGCAGACAAATATGTGCCAGTAAGCATACATTGCCAAAAACTGCCTTTCCCGGCCAGCAGTTTGGCTGGAAAGAAAAGCAGTGGTCCGATTTGGCTAATTTCGATTGCATCCAAGAGTACAAGGGCTAGAAGTACCGAAGGCTGCTGAACTTTCACATCTGTGAATGCAACGTCGCACGTGATGTCGATAGCCAATGTCAAGCCCAAGACGAACATGAAAAACTTGGTCGCGGACCATGCAGCGTTTGGTGCTTCCAGGTCAATCCCCGCGATCTCTCTTACTGGGTTTGCGACGAGTCTGGCCCACCGGGAACCTTCTGTTTGACAAAACGTCATGACCTCAACATAAGATTCCCGCGATAGAGACAGTAGGTCCATGTTGCCTCCTCTTGAATCGTACTTATTCGCAATTCAGGCATCATCACATGATTTGGCAAACAACTCTCTTGGGTTTCTAAGGGGCTGATTGCGCCGGCCAAAGAAAAGCATGTCAATCTTCAATTCTCTGCTCTTTTACTCTGCCCTGGGAGCCTCAAGTGATGCCAAGGCAGTGTCGTTCAACTGCACGTATCGCAAACTATGCCGTTCTTCATTTGGTCCCAGATGGATGCTGTCAGGTTTGAAATCAGCTGAGATGGGTATTTACTTGACTCCCGTGACCACAACCTGTAGTGTTTTTTGCCGTGGAAGATTATCCGCGGAACCTGTCGGAGTTGGAGACCCGCTTTTCGACCGAGGCGGCCTGCCGGGAATACTTGTTTGGACTTCGCTGGCCAGAGGGCTTCCGCTGCCCGCGCTGCGGCGGGAGAAAGAGTTGGCCGAAGCCTGAGGGACTGGTGCGGTGTGCCGGGTGCGATTGTCAGGTTTCGGTGACTGCGGGGACGGTATTTCAGGACAGCCGCCTGCCGCTGATGTTGTGGTTCCGGGCTGTGTGGTTGGTAACCAGCCAGAAGAACGGAGTCAGCGCCCTGGGTTTGCAGCGTGTGCTGGGCTTGAAGAGCTACAAGACGGCTTGGACGTTGCTGCATAAGCTGCGCCACGCCATGGTACGGCCTGGTCGGGATCGGCTGCAGGGGCACGTGGAAGTCGACGAGGCTTTCGTGGGTGGTGAGGAAGAAGGAGTTCACGACCGGCAGACGGAAACCAAAGCCATGATTGCGGTAGCGGCCGAAGCGGACGGACCTGGTATCGGCCGCCTTCGGATGCGGCGCATTTCAGACGCTTCGGCGGCGAACCTGATGCTCTTCATCGAAGACTCTGTGGAGCCAGGAAGCATCGTGCATACCGACGGCTGGCTGGGCTACCTGCCACTGGAAGGCAGGAATTACAAGCATAAGGTCACTTTCCTGAAGGACAACAGCAAAACGGCATCGGAACTGATGCCGCGCGTTCACCGTGCGGTCGCGCTTCTGAAGCGTTGGCTGCTGAGAACCCACCAGGGCAGCGTGAGCCTGGAACATCTGGATGCCTATCTGGACGAATTCGCCTTCAGGTTCAACCGCCGCAAATCGCGGAGCCGCGGCAAACTCTTTTACCGGTTGCTTGAACAGGCGGTCGCTGTCGAACCGGTTCCCTACAAATCTCTGATCAAATGTTCCGCACAACCAGACTTTTGAAACCACAAGATGTTGTGGTCACGGGAGTGATATAAATACCCATCTCAGCTGATTCCAAGTCACGCTGAATTGCTCACCCTTGCGCATGCCAGTATTCAGAGCAGCGTCGAGTTGGTAGAGGCAATGCGGCCTACTCCACAATGGCAGCACGGAGACGCGTTTCTTCATCTTCGGTGAGGAATCGTACACGCCCCTCTGTTCTCTTTCTTCTGTGGAACGAATCGAGCAGGGTTGGTCGATACCCCGCTGTTTTTCCATGCCGATCTTGAATGCTTCGCTGATGGCTACCTTGTGACGGGGTGATCGTGTCGGCAATCCTGTTCCCGAAGCGTTCGTTCGCTGCTAGGAAACGGTGCTTGACATAACGCTGGTCCCTGTGGCGCTCCTGGGAGTGCTGCAGAGCATCTTCTACCAGCACCGAGAATCTGACACCATGGGCAGACTTGACGATGGGGATGAGTTGCCCAGCTCTCTTCTCTGTCATACGTTGTTGGTAGATAGTGATGGCATCACCTTGAACGGGGCTATGCACCTAAACGAACAAGTGGTTCCCAAATTGGTTCCCTGATGTGCTCTCAGGACGCTTCTATTGGATAATCTAGAATCTGCGAATTCTATTGGTGCCCGGAGGGGGACT
>CAWCTA010000016.1:0-400883 GCA_963798315.1 uncultured Acidobacteriota bacterium
ATAACTCAACTTAGGTGCGTCACAAAGGCCGTCCGCATTGCGGACGGCCTTTGTGCATGGCCACAAATATTAAATGCCCAGACAAGTTCGCCGACAGATGGTGGGTAACGTGGATGCTCCAGGCAAGACATTTGGCAGCCGCCACAGGTGATCCGTTGAGATCTATGTCCGCAATTTGTCGATTTGTTTGAGGCGCTCCGATTTGCTCATCGACCTTATGCGCTTTACAAGCCTATGCACTGTGGTTGAGGGGTTATCACCAGAGCAGCCGCGTTCAGCCTGCCATTTTTCGAGTTGCTCTGCTCGACTAATTGCATCATCAACATGATCGACGACAACGCTGAAGTCAATCTTCTTCTCATATTCTGCGAGATGCTTCTTACGGGCACTTTGAATATCATGCCTATGAATCCATGCGCTTAAATATTCGAAGTGGAGAAAAAGCCAGAGTTCAAAGCATGGATTTGAAGCAGCCAGAAGAATATGATTCGCGTCGGCTTGTTGCCTTGCGTCTGTGAGTTTTGGGTGTTCGTCAATGTCGAAAACGCACCAAACTTCGTCGAATTTTAGATTATCGTCCCTTGCCCCTTTGGCTGCTCGATCTGCGGCTTTCTTCCTCCGCACCGCTCTTTCTACCAGTGTCTTTGGTGTTCCACCGTCGTCGTCGATAATTACTTCGACTAGGCGAACTTGTTCGGCTAACTTCAGACCTCGGAAGTAGCTTGGTTCGGTTACTTTTCCCTCGCAGACTATAAGCACGCGCGGCTTCGGTTCCATTTTTGGTTTTCGGCGACGTAAGGTACGGCTAGGACGAGACGTCATGACTCCTCTTTCTGGGCTACGAGATTAATCGCGGGAGTTGCACCGTACCGCCCTTGTGTATAGCCTCTCTGAAGATTCTCGTCCCTGCGTGGCTTAAAGTCGCCGAGAGAATACAATCGAGTTACCCCACCCCGGTCTTTTTCCGTAAACCATATCTGATCGCGTCGCAAGACAGGTTTATTCAATAGATCTGTCGTATGAGTATTGAATATTAGTTGTGCACCCATTGGATTGAATTCGGCTCGATTGAAAAGCCTAACTATTTCTTCCAAAAGCAACGGATGCAAGCTGGCATCTAACTCGTCTACGCAGAGGACGCCACCGGTTTCAAGTACTTCGACAATAGGACCGAGCGCGGCCAAAAAAGTAAGCGTTCCGGCGGACTCATCATGAACAGGAATCGGTATCGCTCGTCCTTCTGCGGCGCTATGGTACAGGGAGATCGTCCGGCGTTTGTTCTTTCCCATCGAGAAACCAGAGGCAGTGAACTCCTTTAAGAGTGCTTCGAACTTCTGACTAAACGCATTCTCCTCCGGGGCGAGTTCTTCTTCCTTTACCTCCATTCCCACAATACCTAGATCAGCTGCCTCGAGTAGCCGAAGTACCCGTTTCTTCGTCTCCTCTTTTGCTAAACAGAGGTCGATGGTCTTCTCATGAGAGCGAGTGCTCAATCCTGAACGAAACTCGATGTTGTTTGCGAACCAGTTAAAGATCGGTCGAAGCTTCTCGTGATTGTTCTGGGCTGCAGTCGAGAGGAAGAGACTGTTCGGGCGCATCAAACCTTCGATTGCACGGTTCTCTCCCGGCATGTTTTTGCCAAAATACATTTGTGGCCAATCCCAGTTTCGTTCAAACCAGCGCTGAGCTCGATTTGCCGGATAAGAGTAAAGATATTCATGTAAAACGTGAAAATCGTCGACGGAGAAACCATATTCATAACGGACACCTTGCACAACGAAATCAACCGAGAACTCAGACGGCTTTTCAACAGAATCATCGAATGCAAAGGCATGCCGGTTGATCTTTTCGTTGGGTTCCCATCTGCTATGAGAGTTCCTGACCGCACTCTTGATAAACCTGAGGCCATCAATTACGGTGCTTTTCCCGGAAGCGTTTGGCCCGTAGATTGCGACGACCCTTAGGAGTTGAACAGGGAGACCCTCAATATGGATCAGGTCTCCAGCTTCATCAGACAGGCCACTAGCAACCAGAGAGAGCTCTTGGCTTGCTCGCACAGACCTGAAGTTTGAAAGGCTAAAGCGTAGCAGCATCGGACTCATTTTCCTCTCAATAGATCGATAATACCATTTTTACGGCAGTTTATGTGAAAAACACTCATAATATGGCTCAAAATGGAGTCATTGATCGCCTCAAGGTTCGATTTTAATTCCCGACACTCGCGAATAGTCTCGCAATCCGCGCGATTCGACGTGATCAGTCAGGCGACGTGGAAACCCTTCGTGGAGATCCAAGAACAGTTAGTGAGGCCAGCAGGGGGATGCTCATTCCGGTTGGGGGCGTGCCTGTCTAGTCGTCGCGCCAGGACACCTTTTGCTCAGGGTGATGGTCTTGACCGATGATTTCGCGGTAGAGCTGCGGACGTCGCGCCTGGAGATAGCGATATCCTCCAGCCTGACTCAATTTGTCGGGCACACAACAGGCGATAGCTACGTCGTCACCCAGCCTTGTGCATTCGGCAAGGATGTCACCGAACGGATCGATGATCATGGAACAGCCGTTTTTCAACTGATCGTCATCCATGCCGATTGCATTGCTGAACACGACGTAGATTCCGTTGTCGTAGGCCCTGGCCGGCAGCCACTTCATGAGCCAGGCGCGGCCTTTCAGTCCAAGAAATTCGGTGCGAAGCGAGGTCGGGTCATTGGCCCGATTCTCCCAAAGCCTTGGGTCGACGAATCCAGCCCCTGGTCGCGGTGACGGCGTACACATGGTCACGTGCGGCATGAAGATGATCTGCGCGCCCAGTAAGGTGGTTGCGCGAACGTTTTCGATAATGTTGTTGTCGTAGCAAACAAGAATGCCGCATTTCCAACCGTGGAGATCAAAGACCACATATTCATCCCCCGGGAGCAAATGAGGATTGATGAACGGATGAAGCTTTCGAAATTTGGCGACAACGCTCTCGCCATCGACACAGATGTAGGCCTTGTAGAGCCGGTCCTCAGCGTCCTTTTCGAATAGTCCGGCGAGAATCACCATTCTTGTTTCATTTGCAATTTGAACGAGGGCACGGACGCTTTCTCCATCGGGTAT
The DNA here is from genome assembly GCA_963798315.1 of uncultured Acidobacteriota bacterium. GTDB lineage: Bacteria > Acidobacteriota > Terriglobia > Terriglobales > Acidobacteriaceae > Telmatobacter. The sequence goes on from CAWCTA010000016.1 coordinate 3,097, forward strand.
GGGCTCCGCAAGGGCAAGCATCTGCTCCCGCGAAAGGTTCCTTGCAAAGGTATATCCCGTGATGGAGCACTCATGGAACGCAATGACGTTGGCCCCGCCCGATGCTGCCTGTTCGGTCAACTGCCGGATGATCGATAGGTTGTGGGCCTTGTCCCCACTCTTGTGCTCGAATTGGGCGCTGGCTACGTGGAGGTTCTCCATGCGGCTAGGATAAACGCGCGCGGAGTGCGGCGGATGAAACCTGGGATCTCACTGAGCTACCACACTTCCAGCTCGAATTCCCGATACTCGCGAATCAACTCGAAATCCGCGCGATTCGATGTGATGAGCCGGGCACCGTAAGAACGAGCCGTCAGGGCGATCAGTACATCGAAGTGCAGATCGCGCAGCTTCATCGCTTCAAATCCACGGTCGCTCTGGATCTTCGTGAGAATCTGTCCCGACTCGAGCCAGTTTTTTTCTGTAGGAGTGAATATCGGGTAGTTCCGTTCAAGAGTACGAAGGAAGGATCTGTCCGCCTTAGTCGTGGCGCCACGCCACAACTCCGCCAGGACAACTGCGGAGTTGCGGACCAACTCATCGAGGTCCGCAACTCGCTGGCTGTGACGACCGGTGCGAAGGTCGTCGACAAGAACGGAACTGTCGAAGATCACCATCTCACTTGTCGTAGTTTCCGAACGACAGCTTGCCTTCGTGCTCCTTCATCAGCTTTTTGAACCCCTTCAGCCGAACGATCTCCTTCAACGCCACATGCACCGCCTCGGTACGGGACTTGACCCCGAGGACGCGCACCGCCTCGTCGGCCAACTTTGTATCGAGCCTGATCGATGTCAAGGTTCCTGCCATGCCCCCCCCCGTATATATACAAATTATCCATCTGATATATACAAGCGTCAAGTTGTGGCTCGCCGTTGCTGGCACAGGTATTGACAGTGTTGGTCGAGATTGTATATAGCTATATGGCTATATTGATGATTAGCTATAGACAATCTACAAACGGTCCTCTGGATACGACGTTTGCGGCGCTTGCCGATGCCACACGGAGGGCGATCCTCGAGCGGCTCGCGCTGGGAGATGCAACGGTGAGCGAACTGGCGACGCCTTTCAAATTGAGCCAGCCGACGATCTCGAAGCACTTGAAGGTTCTGGAGCGCGCCGGGCTGATCTCCTGCGGGCGGGACGCGCAGCGACGGCCAAGAAGCCTGGTGCGCAGGCCGCTGGAAGACGCCAGGGCATGGCTCAAGGGATACCGGAATCCCGGAACCTTGCATTTTGCGACGGCTGGAGATCGCGAAGTGGTGATGAAGCGGGCATTCGCGGCCCGGCGGGACCTGGTTTTCGACGCTTTTGTCCGCCCGGAGCTGCTCAAGCAATGGTTCTACGGAAAACCGGGCGGGACCCTCGCTGTGTGCGAGGCGGCGATGAAGGCAGGAGACTCGTTCCGCTACGTATGGCGGGACGCGGATGGATCGGAGATGGGGATGGGGGGCGTATGCCTCGAATTCGTGAGGCCGGAGCGAATCGTCGCGACAGAACAGTTCGATGTGCCATGGTATCCGGGCGAAGCGGTGGGCACGATCGAGCTGGAGGAGCACAACGGATTGACCGTGCTTACGCAGACCATCCGGTATGGCTCGCAGGCGGCGCGGGAGATGGTGTTGCGAACTCCGATTGAGCACGGCATGGCTCTCGGCTATGACAGGCTCGCCAACCTGCTGGAGTCCATCGAGGCGAAGGGAGAGACAAAGAGATGACCAGCGGAATCGCCGAGGGGACGAATGGTTCCCGAAAGATTGTCCAAAGCGCCGGCGCTTTAATTGCCGGGTTCATTGTGAATGTTGCGCTGTCGCTTGGTATGGATGCAGCGCTGCGCGCCGCCGTCATTCTGCCCGCGCTGGGCGTGCCGATGACGGACGCCCAATCACTGCTGGCGACGGTATACCGGACTTTGATCGCGATTGTCGGCTCCTATGTTGTCGCACGGCTGGCCCCGCACCACCCTCTTGAACATGCATTGCTGGGCGGCGCGATCGGCATGGCCCTTGCCGCCATTGGCGCCATAGCGACGTGGAATCGAGGACTCGGTCCACATTGGTATCCGGTGGCGCTGGTGGTGTTGGCGCTGCCGACCGCCTGGGCCGGAGGCAAGATCCGGGTATGGCAAAAGCCCTGATATGGAGTGACCTGTCAACCCCTGCACATTCGTGGTGTTGTTTTTGTGGTTGCTTTTGCCGTTGATCGAAGACAGGGCCAGCAGCAGCCGGGGCAGGTTTGAGCGACGATTGATCAGTCTGATATTCGCGGGTCGGAACCGCATGGTCATGATCCGTCGGGAGCTGCCTCGGACTAGTGTCGCGAGTCCGGCTGAGCCTGTCGCATAGGGCGTTCGAGGATTCTCCTTCGTGCTTGCCCCGGCTGCGGCTGGCACTGTCTTCGAATTGGTTGACGCTGTTCATCCGGTTTCGAGTTTTTGTTTTTTCCTTCTTAGGAAAGTTTTTGCTTTTGTTCTTGCTGTTGCTTTTTGCCGGTCATGCCGCCATGGCCCGGCTGGCGGCGGCTTCCGTCTTCACACCGATGGCCCAGATAAAGCCCAGCAGTTCGCGCCCCACGGCGGTCGTGATCTTGCACTGCTCCTTGCCCGCCGCGGCCAATTTGGCGTAGCGCTTGTGCAAGCGCAGTTGCGCCTTCCAGGCCATCTCCTTGATCTCCTCCGGCACACCTTCCTGCCGCTTGCGCAACGCCGGTCCCACGGCTGGCCTGAGCCGGTAGCTCCAGGCCGCTTCGATAGCAATGCGTCGCAGATGCGCATTGCCCGTCTTGGTAATCGCGCCGCGTTGCTGCCGGCGGCCGCTGGAATTTTCACTGGGCACCGCGCCGCTGTAACCCATTAGCTGCCGCGCGTTCTCGAAGCGCGAGATCTGGCCCAGTTCGGCCACCACCGTCACCGCCGAGATCTCGGCAATGCCGCGCAACGCCTGCAAGCCGCGAATCACTTCCTGCATCCCGGCCGGAGCCAACTTGACGGCTTCGCGAATCGCATCCTCCAGACGCTTTACCCGCTCCGCCATGTGCTCGACCTCGTGCAACAGATCCAGCCGCGTCCACTCCTGCGCCGCCTGCTCGTAGCGCAGTTGCCGCACCCAGGCCATGTACTGCGCCGTCCATGGCTTCACGCACGTTACCGGACGACGCCCCGTGCGCAACAGAAACTTATTCAGCCGATGCCGGGCCCGCAACTGATCCTGCTTGGCCGCCTCGCGGGTTCGCACCAGATCGCGCAACGCCTCGGCGCTGGCATCCGGGACCCACACCGCTGTCAGTTCGCCCGCGCGATGGCAGCGCGCCAGCTTCAAAGCATCCCGCCGATCCGTCTTTACCCGGTCCCCGGACTTGACCGGAACCAGCGTCGGCGCCACCACCGTGCACTCCACGCCCAGCTCGGTTAACTGCCAATACAGAACATATCCTGTCGGTCCCGCTTCGTAGCAGGCTCGCAAATGCTCCCCTGCGCACAGCTTGCGGATCAGCTTCCGCACCGACTCGGCGCGGTTCGGGATCACCCCAAGGCTGCGCACTTCCCCATCCTGCTCGGCAACCGCGACCGCGATCGTCTCGGCATGGACATCCAAACCCAAAAATCGTACCTTTTTCTGCATGGCCGGTTCCTCTCCGCTTGTGGCTCTGGACTGTGTTCCTCTGCGGTTCACAGACTAACCCACGACCAGCGCACTGGAACCGGTCACTCCATGATGACTAGGCTCATCGATGGCTCGTCCCTCCAGGGACGGCAAAACTACGCCGAGGTTTTCTTCCATTTTGGTAGGGCCATAAGGCCCATTAAGACTCGGGATTACGCCTGGATGAATACAGGGACAGATTGACAAACTGCGTCTGCGTCACTGCGCAAACCCCGCAAGGCGTATAGTCAAAGGGCTTCCCGGTACTCAAGAGGCATCGCGACGAGAATCCGAGCGTGCGCACGGAGGTAGGAAAAATGGGCGCTGGCGCCGTATTTATCAGTTACCGGAGGGGAGATTCCGAGGGCCAGGCCAGGGCTTTGTCGATTGAACTTGGGGAACTGATCGGCAAAGACTCCGTGTTCATGGACGTTGACAGTATTTCCCTGGGGCGGGATTTCCGGCAGGTTCTTCACGAAAGACTCGAGGCCTCAGATATCGTGCTGGTGCTGATCGGCCCCAACTGGCTTGAGTCAGAGGACGCCGCTGGAAACCGCCGCCTGGAGACCCCGGGCGATTTCGTGCGCCAGGAAATCGCCTCCGCGCTGAAACTAGACATCAAGGTCACGCCGGTGCTGCTACAGGGCGCCAGCATGCCGGGACTGGATCGTTTGCCGCCGGACCTCCAGGACCTGGTCTACCGCAATGGCTTTGAACTGAGCCATACGCGATGGGTGTCCGACGTCAAGGAGATGTTCAAAAGGCTGGGGCTGATGGCCAAAAGCGGCGCATATCAATTGCCGATCGGTATGCAGCCGCCGTCTTCACCGTTCGACCGCAGATTCGCGGCGGCCGGCAAGGCTGCCCGACGGCCTGCCCCCATTGCCGCAGCGACCCCAACGACGACGGCCGGCTCCGGCGCCGCATCCGGATCGAATGCCTGCAACGCGGTCGCTGCTATTGCTCCTGCCGACGACTTTTCAAAGTCCAGCGCTCCCCCCAGGAAACAAATGCGCCGGGCAATCACCGCAGCTGCAGGGGTCTCGATCCTAGCCGTCCTCACACTGGCCGGCTATATTTCCATGCGGAAAAAAACAACTCACGCCATCGTCCCCGCACCCACCCTCTATCCAACGGCTGTCCCCGCAACCGCTGTCCCCGCGCCCACTGTCACCACAACCACTGTCCCCGCAACCACTGTCTCCGAGGTCACTGTACCCGAGGTCACTGTCCCCGAAATCTCGAAGATGCAGCGGGAGGAAGCCGAAGGGATGGTTGCCGCCGCAAACCTGAATGCGGTAGTGGTAAAAGACTGGAATCAAGACGCCGAACAGGACTCTGTAATCGAGAGTGAGCCTCCCCCGGGAACCAAGGTAAATCCCGGCGACACGGTGACTTTGCATGTGTCCGCTCCGGGCGGGTGGGCTTACTTCGGAAAGCAGGGCGGATTCGAGGCCGGCAAAACCTTTGCAATCACAACGTCAATGTTCCTCTATGTTGATGAAGACAGAGGGAGCAAGCAATCGGGTTCGCTGGAGGTGGGGAAATCCGTTAGAGTGATCGGGGTCGGGGGTTATGGCTGGGCAAAAGTCGTTGTCACCGATTGAGGAGGATTGCTCTTCAGTCGGCACCTCACTGTAAACGTGATTCTGTGCTCCAACTCGGCCGCGTGTTGGGCGGGAGTACAAGAGGTACATTGTTGTATTCAATCTTTTCAAGAAGAACTTTATCCGGCTGGTATTCCCAAGTGGGGTCAAGGTTGACGACGGGTTCGGATTCTTGGAGGGCGACTATGCCGACGGCCGGTGCCTCGCGCTGTTTTCGAAAATGGATGAGGTGCGATCGAAGAAAGCCGAATTGCGCCAAGTTATAAGAAAGTGGCTGGCAGTGTTGGATAAGAACTAAAATCCTGGTTTTCAAACTTCAGCTCAACGCGCGTCCTGTGTATAGTTAAGGCGATTCCGGGACTCAACAGACATGCGACGAGAATCCGAGCGTGCGCACGGAGGTAATAAAGATGGGCGCCGTCTTTATCAGCTATCGCAGAGGAGATTCCGAGGGCCAGGCCAGGGCTTTGTCGATTGAGCTTGGCGATCTTCTCGGTAAAGAATCCGTGTTCATGGATGTGGACAGCATCGGCCTGGGAAGGGATTTCCGGCAGGTCCTTCAGGAAAGCCTTCAGGCTTGCGACATCATGCTGGCTCTGATCGGCCCCAACTGGCTTGAGGCCAAGGATGCTGCTGGAAACCGCCGGCTGGACAGCCCCGGGGATTTCGTGCGCCAGGAGATCTCCTCCGCGCTGAAGCGAAACATCGCGGTCACCCCGGTGCTGCTGCAGGACGCCAGCATGCCGACTCCGGATCGCTTGCCGGACGACCTGAAGGACCTGGCCTTCCGCAACGGCTTCGAGATTAGCCACACGCGATGGGAGTCCGACGTTCGCGAGATGCTCAAACGGCTGGGGCTGATTGAACGCACGCGCTCCTTTGTGCCCCGGACAAGTGCGCCCGCTCCCGCGGCTCCGGTCGCCAGCTCATCTGGTGGGGCTGGGGCGGGTGCGCACCGGCCCGCAGCGGCAGGCACTGGAACCGCGACCGCAGCCAGAACCGGCAACGCCGCCGTTTCTCCGCCAGATACTCCCTCCGGCCGGCCGCGAAAGTCGCTTGTTCCGATCATCGCAGGAGGCGCGGCGATCCTCGTGATCGTCGCCGTTCTGGCATGGATGGGGCTCTCCGGTCGCAAGCCCTCCAGCACCTCACAGCAGCCCCCGACAGCCACCACGGCTTCAAGTGCGGAGCCAAAGACCGGACCCGCCGAACCCAAGCAAGCGGCCGCTCCTGCATCTTTCGACTCCATCGTTTCCGGTGTGAAGCAGATTGCCCTGGGCGAAAAGGGCGTCGCCGGACCCGTTACGGCCACTGCAGACGGGTGGGTGACGATCGCATCCGCCGATAAAAACGTCGATAGCCCGAAGGCATTTGTGATCGCCCGTCAATACCAGGCGGGTCGTGTGGCCGCTTTTGGCCATCCCGGCTTTTTGGTTTTGGCCGACGAGCATCCTGACAACCCGCTCTTCCTCGCTCACCTTGTCCAGTGGCTCGCTGCCGGTAAAGGACAGAAGGCTTGTTTCACCGTTGCCCACGGCGAACCGGAGATTGGCCCGGCGGGCACTCCGACCGCCGTCAATATTGCGGGATTTGAGGTTTCGTCAGTTCCTGCGACCATCAACTCCTTTACGATTTCAGGCTGCATCGTTTTGGTCATCAACAATCGGACCGCAGCTTTCACCAGCGATGAGGTTCAGACCGTCCAGGATTTTGTCACCAATGGAAACGGTTTGCTGCTGGGCGGACTGGGATGGGCCTACGCTAAGTATGGTCCAACAAAGAACATTCAGGATTATCCGATGCTCCAGCTCGGCCGTATTTTCGGCGTCGAGTGGCCCACCTCCTATATCGGAGGGCCAGATGCGCAGGGATTGACGACGTTCCGGACCTTTTACCCGAATGCCGCGCCATGACGCTGATTCTCTCCGCGTCAGTTGCCGTCTGACTGGTCAGGAGCTGGATTTTGAACTTCGGGCACTGGAGCCGGTGCGGGCGTCCGTTTCGCGTCCTTCGATCCTTCATCCCCGCTCTTTTCGCTGGGCTTGACGGTGGAACGGACGATCATGATCTTGTTCAACATGTCGAACCAGAACGGGGCTCCGAGAGAAACCGCCAAAGCGGTGATGAGCCAGCCGGCCCAGTGGACTCGAGTGGCCGTCCACAACGCGCGTGGGTCCTTGAGCGAATAATCCCGGCTCAGCGGGAGCCCGATCCCATCAAGGCTCGCCAGATCGTTCTTGATCCGATCAATCGGCGTACGCGTGTCGTTGGCCGGATTTGTCTTCGCGGCGCCCTCCGCCATGTGTTCAACCGACTGCCTCAGGTTGGAGTCTGTCGATAGCCGCTTCGCGATGGCGATACAATCCGCATTCACGGCGATGGCAGAAGCCAGCCCCAGCACCAGGACGATCCATTGACTGCGGCGCTTGTACCAGCCGGAAACCCGGTCCATCGAGGTGTTGTACCACTCCTCGAGGTGCCGCTGCAGCTGCGCCACATCCTGCCCCGCCACGCGCTCAAACGCCTGCAGTGCATCCTTGATGTTCTCAGGGAGGTCCGCTCCCGTATTTTTCAAATCGATCACAGCCAATGCGAAATTCTTCGAGGGAATATACGAGGGCAGATCCGGTCCTTTCACATACCGCTGGAACAAACGCCTGAAAAATCCTTTCGCCACCGGTGCGTATTTTCCCCTGTAGAGCGAATTGATCAGTCCGTGGTCATAGAGGCTGCTCACGAATTGCTCCGAATTGCTTCCGGCGAGTTCCTGAATGCCGCGCTCCAGGTTGGCGGCCCGTGCCTTCATGAATGCCTCGATGATTTCGTGGGCCGCCGAGCAGATCAGGCTCAACAGCAGAAAGATAAAGACAAGGCCGATGGCAACATCGATGATGTTGGAGTTGAACATCCTGCGCCTCCGTGGAGCAGCGGAATTGTAGCATGGAGGCGTCGATCTCTATCACAGACAATGATTTCGCCCGCTGGAAGCTGGAAGCCGCTTTACGCGGTCGCGTCCTCGGTTTGTTCCGCGGTCAGGTTCTCGCGGATGTCAGTCGCTTCTCCGGGCGTTCCGGTGGGCTTGTTTCCATGGGGAAGATAGATTCCGTCCTGGGCCAGAAGGGCTTCGTACACCGGTACTTCGCGCCAGTGACGGGCCAGGACAAACGCGCTCATGTTGGCGATCATCAGCGGCAGCACCAGCCCATAGCCCCCTGTCATCTCGAAGACGATGAGAATGGAGGTCATCGGGGCGCGCACGATGCCTGCAAACACGGCTCCCATGCCAACCACGGCGAAGGCGCCAATGGCATCCGCAGAATGGTGGAATACCGTGACGTCGATAAAGCCTACCGATCCCCCCAGCATCGCCCCGATGAAAAGAGCCGGTGCAAAGATGCCGCCGGAACCTCCACTGGAGTAAGAGCACACCGTGGAGACCAGCTTCAATATGCAGAACAGGGCCATGTAGGTTACGGGCATGGTACCCGTCAGTGCAAGGGTGAGCGTCTCGTAGGGGTCGCCGGCGATGCCATTCAGGTGCGCGACCTGAAGCCCAAGCACGGCGAGGGCCCCCACGGCGAGCCCGCCAATCGCAGGATGAACCCACCTGGGAATCGCGGTCAGCTGCTTGAATCGAGCCCGCAGCCACAAAAGGCCATCGGTGAACGCGACAGAAACGACCGCGGCCAGCACTCCGAGCAAGGCGTACCAGACCAGTGAAGACGCGTTTGTCAGGGTATAAAGACGCGATACATGAAAGACCGGGTTTGTGCCAAGAATGGTGTGCTCCACGACCGCCGCCAGGGCCGCGGCCACGATCACGCCGGAGAGCATGGTCTGATCTAGATCGCCGATCAACTCTTCGAGGGTGAAGGTGATGGCGGCGATCGGCGCATTGAACGCGGCGGCGATACCCGCTGCCATGCCTACCGACGCCATGCGCCGCCGGTTTTGGGGGCTGAGGCGGGCGGCGCCCGCCAGCATGCTGCTGACCCCGGCGCAAATCTGTACGGTGGGGCCTTCCAGCCCGAGCGACGCGCCGGCCCCGATTTGAAGGGCACACAAAACAAACTTGCCGACCGTTTCGCGAACGGTGACCAGGCCGTAGCGGAGCGCGAAGGCCACCTTCACTTGGGGGATGCCACTGCCCGCCGCGGCGGGCGCCCAATAGGTCAGGCCCAAGCCAACGACCAAACCGCCCACCGCGGGCGTCAGAATCGTCCAGAAGATCCAGCTATGGCCAGGCGCCGCATTCGCCCGGCGGATAAACAGCACTTCCAGCCACTGGATGCTGAGATGGAATGCGACGGCCGCCAGCCCACACAAACCGCCGGCCAGGATTGTGAATGCCAGCATCCGCTGCGGCTCATTGGGCAGACGACGCAGCACCCAGGCCAGAAATTGGCTGTACAGACCTGCGAGACCTTGCCAGTAACTCAACTTCGCGTTGACCTCGTCGGGGACATCCTTCTTTTCCAGTATAGGAGCGGGACCGCGCCCGTCGCGCGGCTGGCTGAGATTGGCCGGCTTGCGATCGGGGTCGCGGAATGTCACCACGCGAGGGGAATTGATGCCATTTGTCTAGACTTTGTCATTCGATTGTCACCGCCACCGTTTGCGGCGAGAGCAAATTTATAATCCGGACCTGACGGGTTTAGTTCTTACTCGAAAAAATCGGTTGCAGACGTCACCGATCGGGGGTTCGTATGCGGATCTCTTCAGCAGGAGTTTCTCGCCTTCTTTTCAACTATGTTGCCATGGCAGCAGTTGTACTCACCGCGGGACAGACGGGCCGCGTGGAAAACGCACGATGGAGGGTGGAAACCTGTCCTGTTCTCATGGCCGCCATGCCGGATCACCGCGTCATCGAGTCCGACCGCGCCCATAACGTCCAGCGGAGGGATCGGATTCCAGCCGGGCAAGCCCGATTTTGGAAACTCTGGATTGCACAGCTTCAAAGGGCACTCGAGCTCCACGCACTTGAGGAATCTCCGAAGGGTCACGCTTCGGCTTGACTTTGACGTAGACAGCACCACCACGCAGTCGTTCAAAGATCGCCGGCGGATTGCGAACCGACGGAAGCAAAACTGCGGTGGCCTTACGTTCGAAATGAGGCGGATGCACGGGAAGCCCCGACCTTGAACGAAGGCCAACCGGAGGCAGGCTCCCCGGCTTCGCTGCAGTGCGCCGGTGAGGAAGCCATTCGGGCCGTGCCCGGGATGTTGAGGGACGGGCACGGTTCGATTGGCAGCCGCGGTTGTCGGGCAATTACGGTGCGGGTGCAGTCTGGCGCATGAATTCAGCCAGGTCATCCTTCCAGATTGCGGCAACCGTGTGGGTTCCATGCCCGCGCGTGGCATCAGAGATGGGCAGCAGAATGAAGCGTCCATGCGGAATGCGCTTCACCATCTTCTCCGCAATGCCGAGTTCCGGCGGATTGATGAAGTCGTCGGCCGAGTTGATCCAGAGCACAGGCGCGGTGATGGATTCGAGACGCGGCGAGGGGTCGTAGTTGCGGCTCGCGTTCAGGTAGAAAATCATGTTGTTGGCGTCGGTCGAGGCCATCGTCCTTTCGAGGTAATGGTCGACGTACTGCTCTGCCTGCTCGCGCGTGGGCGCCTGCTTTTGCATCTGCAGCGGGCTTGAACCCATGATGAGCAGCATTTCGTTGGCCGTGCGCAGGCCCTGCTCGGGCTCGGTTTTGTACTCGCCTCCCATCCATGCCGGATCGTCCTTGATGGCCTGGATCGCCATATACCTCATCATGCGGTTGCGCCCCGCGATCGGCACGGGCAGGCACGCGAAGGGCGCCAGCGCGTCCATGAAGCCGGGATAGGTTTCGCCCCAGACGAAACTCTGCATGCAGCCCATCGAAGTGCCCAGGATCAGGCGCAGGTGATCGATCTTCATCTGGTCGAGCATCATGCGCTGGGCGCGCACCATGTCGTCATAGTCGTACGCCGGGAAGTGCGCGAGCAGGCCGTCGGAGGGCTTGGAGCTTTCGCCGTGGCCGATGTCGTCGGCCAGGATCAGGAAATACTTCTGAATATCGAGGACACCACCGGGCACAAACAGCACATTCGAGAACAGAGGATTCAGGAGCGAATGGGCATTGCCACCGGTGCCGTGGAGCAGCAACACGGCGTTGTCGACGTGTCCGGCGGCGTTGCGATGCGGAGTCCCCAGCGTGATGTAGTGGAGCTTGAGCTGAGGCAGGGTTTCGCCGCTGCCGAAGCGGAAGTCGGGCAGATTGACGGTGCCGTCTTTGGTGGGCCACGGGGTTGAGGGCGCAGCTGTGCCGGACTGGCCAAGAGCATACACAGCGACCAGGAATAAGGCGCCAGGGACGACGCGAAGGATGCTCGAGACCATGGAAATCTCCGCCAGAAGAACTTCGGCGCATATTGCCTTGAGTTCACAATCTCACACGCGCTACGGCGGGCGAGAGGCCAACTTACTCAGAACGCGGCCGTCGAACTTCATCCGGCACCTTGCAGTCCAGCACTATACTGTCTGCCAATGCACAAACGCACGGTGAGTCTCGTTGTTCTCCTCGGGCTCGTGCAGGCGGCGTTCGGCCAAAAGGAGCCCTCCGGCGGAACAGTGAGCGGTTCCGTGTACTGTGCCGACACCAACTCCCCGGCCCGCCTCGCGTCGGTCGTGCTGCGGCCTGTGGCGGTGCAAAAGCATGTCGCAGGCGAAGGTCCGAGCGCTCCAGTGAAGGTGCGGTCGGTGCAGACCCTGCTCGACGGCAGCTTCAGTATTCCCCAGGTTGCTCCCGGGACGTATTACGTCATGGCATCCGTGCCTGGGTATATCTCGCCTTTAGCCAAACTTGGCATCAAACCCGACGCACTTCTGAACCCCGGTGACGATCTCAGGAAGTCATTGCTGGCGGAAGTTCCGACAGTCACGGTGCAAGGCAATATGGGCGCATCCGTCAATATCTCGCTGGAACGCGGGGCCGCCGTGAGCGGAACGATCCTTTTCGACGATGGAAGTCCCGCCCCGGGAGTCGGGGTTCGCCTGCTCACGCGGAAGGAGGACAAGTGGGTTCCCATCGAGACCGGGTCGGCGGACGGCATGGGCGCCGGCAAAGACACCGACGATCATGGGTATTACCGCATCAGCGGCGTTCCCGCCGCAGAGCAATGCCTGGTCGAGGTGACCCTCGCGGCTTCCAGTTCAACCAGTTATTTCTCGGCCGACGGAATGTCTGTATCCAGCGATGACCAATTCAATCTGCGCTTCTATTCGGGCGGAGCTTTACGTTCCGGCAAGGCCCATCCATTTTCGCTCAAGCTGGGCGAAGACCGCCCCGGCGAAGACATCGTTTTGCCGCTGGCAAAGCTGCACAAGGTGCAGGGTGCGGTGACGGCGCAGAAGGACGGCCATATCCTCAACCAGGCCTCTATCGAACTGCTGTTTGCAGATGACAAATCCGAGATGGGAAAGACGGTCCTCAACAGAGATTCGGCCTTCTCCTTCGCCTTTGTGCCGGAAGGCGACTACCTGTTGAGAGCCAACGATGCCAGCGACGTCCGGTTCGACGAGACACCCAATCCGCCTGGTGTAATTCCTCCGGTACGCGTGTCCGTCAAGATTTTGCACGACTACGCGCCCGCCGAAATCCCGATCCACGTGGACGGTGATTTGCTCGACGTGACAGTGGCGGTCCCGGACAAGCCAGCCCCCGGGATTGCCCCCGCTCACTGATCCTGGCAGCGCGGGTACTTGATCGGCCCCGGCATGGCGCAAGCACTAGGTCCGTGTCGTCACCGTGCCGTTCCCCAAGTTATGCGGCGCGCTGTAGAATTGCTACGTATTTTATGCGCGTCCGCTGCATCATCCCTGCCATGCCCTTGCTGAAGCGCTTTCGCCGCGGACGGCCCGACCGTGGACGGCGACCCTCCTGCTGAGTAATCTATTCCCCGTCGAAATCTTGCAGTTTCGCAGGTCCGAGTGCCGGGACGCAGTGCGTCGTGCCGCGGGCTGTCGAAAGCCAGCCTGGACTTTTAGAATTGATCCGTTGCGTGCGGATAGAAAGGTTCCCTTATGAATAGCTTTGCGAGCAAGTCGACGCTCTCCTCCGGAAGTCGTTCGTATACCATTTACCGCTTGCCGGCGCTGGAGGCGAAAGGCTTCAAGCTGGGGCGGCTTCCGTTCAGCCTGCGGATCCTGCTCGAGAACCTGCTCCGCCGCGAGGACGGCGTGAACGTGACGGCGGGCGATATCGAGTTCCTGGCCAACTGGGATGCCAAGGCCGAGCCGAGCCGCGAAATTGCCTACATGCCGGCGCGGGTGCTGATGCAGGATTTCACAGGGGTGCCGGCGATTGTCGACCTGGCCGCGATGCGCGACGCCATCAAGACCCTGGGCGGCGATCCGGAACGCGTTAATCCGCTGGTTCCGGCGGAACTGGTGATCGATCACTCTGTGCAGGTGGACGAGTTCGGGACGCCCCAGGCATACGAGGCGAACTCGCTACTCGAATTCCAGCGCAACCGGGAGCGCTATGCATTCCTGAAGTGGGGGCAGACGGCGTTTCGCAACTTCTCCGCGGTGCCGCCGGGTATGGGGATCTGCCATCAGGTGAATCTTGAGTACCTGGCCCGCGTGGTGTTCACGACCGCGATCGATGGCGAGCAGGTTGCATATCCCGACACGCTGGTGGGGACTGATTCGCACACCACCATGATCAACGGCCTGGGCGTGCTGGGCTGGGGCGTGGGCGGCATCGAAGCCGAAGCGGCGATGCTCGGCCAGGCCGTCTCGATGCTCGTGCCGCAAGTGGTGGGCTACAAGCTCACCGGCAAACTGCGCGAGGGCGCAACCGCGACTGATCTCGTTCTGACCGTGACACAGGCCCTGCGCAAACTCGGGGTTGTTGGTAAGTTCGTGGAGTTCTACGGGCCGGGCATCGCGGAACTGCCGCTGGCTGATCGCGCCACCATCAGCAACATGGCGCCTGAATACGGGGCCACCTGCGGCATCTTCCCGGTCGATGCGGAGACGCTCCGCTACCTGCGTCTCACCGGGCGCAGCGAAGGTCAGATCGCGCTGGTCGAGGCCTATTACAAAGCGCAGGGACTGTTTCATACGACGGGCGCGCCGGAAGCCGAGTATACGCAAACGCTTGCACTGGACCTTGGCGCGGTGGAACCGAGTGTGGCCGGGCCCAGGCGGCCGCAGGACCGGGTGCTGTTGAAAGATGCGGCGGTGAGCTTTGCGCAGCAGCTTCCCAGCCTTCTATCACCCACCGCCAAGCCCCTGGGGACGCGCACAGCAGCCGCGTGGGAACCGAGGGCTCTGGCGGACACCGCCCTGGCGATTGGAGCCGAAGACAATGAAGGACCGCCTCCTTCTTCCGCCGATGCCAAGGCTCCGCTTCGCGTGACGACCACCGTGAAAGAGCGCTTCAATGTCGATCCCGACCAGTATCTCGATCATGGATCGGTGGTCATCGCAGCCATCACAAGCTGCACGAATACATCGAATCCATCGGTCATGGTCGCGGCCGGCATCCTGGCCAAGAAAGCTGTCGAAAAGGGCCTGACCGTACCGCCTTGGGTGAAGACATCGCTGGCGCCGGGCTCGCGCGTGGTCACGGACTACTACCAGAAGTCGGGACTGCTGCCCTATCTCGAAAAATTACGCTTCAACGTGGTTGGGTATGGATGCACGACGTGCATCGGCAATTCGGGGCCGCTGCCCACTGATGTTTCGAAGAGCATCGACGAGCACGGGCTGGTCGCGGTCAGCGTACTGAGCGGCAACCGCAATTTCGAAGGCCGCGTGAATGTCGACGTTCGCGCCAACTACCTGATGAGCCCGCCGCTGGTCGTGGCCTATGCGCTGGCGGGAAAGATCGGGCACAATTTCGATACCGATCCCCTGGGCGCGGACGAGAAGGGCAAGCCCGTCTACCTCCGCGACATCTGGCCGACCCAGCAGGAAGTGGCCGATGCCATCGAGAAAGGCCTCAGCAGCGAGAGCTTCCGCAAGGAGTACGCCACAGTCTCGAACGGGGACGCCAACTGGCAGGGGCTGAGCTTTCCTACCGGCGATGTGTACAAGTGGGAGCCGGACTCGACCTACATTCGCAAGGCGCCATACTTTGATGGCATCAAGAAGACCCCTGCTCCGATCAAAGACATCTTCGGCGCGCGTGTACTCGCGGTGCTGGGTGATTCCGTCACTACAGACCACATATCACCAGCAGGATCGATTAAAGCCAGCGGACCGGCGGGGAAATACCTGACCGAGCACGGCGTGAAGCAGGCGGACTTCAACAGCTATGGTTCGCGTCGCGGCAACCATGAGGTGATGGTGCGGGGCACTTTCGCGAATGTTCGCCTGCGCAACAAACTCGCGCCCGGCACCGAGGGTGGCGTGACGCGCCTGCTGCCCGAAGGGGAACCGATGTCGATTTACGATGCCAGCGTGAAGTATGCCGAGCGGGGAGTGCCGCTCGTCATTCTCGCCGGCAAGGAATACGGGTCAGGATCGTCGCGGGACTGGGCTGCGAAGGGGCCGAATCTGCTCGGCGTGCGGGTGGTGATCGCGGAGAGTTTCGAGAGGATTCATCGCTCGAACCTGGTCGGCATGGGCATTCTTCCCTTGCAATTCGAGGATGGGCAGAGTCCCGACTCGCTGGGACTGACGGGCGAGGAAGTGTTCGATTTTCCGGGACTGAGTGCGCTGCTGGAGTCGAAATTTGCAGGCGGCCGCACGCTCGGAGTCACCGCGACCGCCGCCGATAGGACGAGAAAGCAATTCCAGGCCAGGGTCCGCATCGACACGCCACAGGAGATCGAGTACTTCCAGCACGGGGGCATTCTGCAGTACGTGCTGCGGCAACTGGCGGCGAAGTAGAAGCACACCGCTATCTGGAGATGAGGCAAACAGGGAGTGAGGCACCATCCACTCCCTGGCTGCGCGGGAAGACCTTCATTCCGGGCCTGAGACTTACAGCGCGCGGCGGATTCATCGCGAAATCGATCCTAAACTGGCAGTCGTCACATTTCTATTTGCCGTAAGGCGCTTACGTGCGACAAATGCTTTGACTGGAGGACCAATGGGAAGCAACGCATCAGGACGAGTGCGGACCAGGACATGGGGCCTGATCCTGGCGCTCGCCGCAGGAATGCAATGTGCCGGCAACGCCGAGGCCGCCAAGTTCCAGGTGCCGGTGGAGTATTACAAGCTGCCCAACGGACTGCGCGTAGTGCTCTCGCCGGATCACACTGCTCCGACGGTCTGCGTCGGGGTCTACTATCGCATCGGGTTTCGCGTCGAGCCTCGAGATCGCACCGGCTTTGCGCACCTCTTCGAGCACATGATGTTTCAGGGCTCGGCGAACCTGGGCAAGATGGAATTCATCAAGCTCGTGCAGAGCAACGGCGGGATTCTCAACGGTTCGACACGATTCGATTTCACGAACTATTTCGAAGTGCTTCCCTCGAACAAGCTGGAGACCGCGCTGTGGGCCGAAGCCGACCGCATGAGCGGCCTGGCCGTGAATGAAGACAACCTGAAGAACCAGCAGGGCGTGGTCGGAAACGAAGTGAAGGTCAACGTGCTGAACGCGCCGTACGGCGGGTTTCCGTGGATCGATCTGCCCATGGCGGCCAATTCGAACTGGTACAACGCCCACAATTTCTACGGCGACCTGACCGACATCGAAGCGGCCAAGCTCGACGAGGTGAAGAAATTTTTCTCCACCTACTACGCGCCCAACAATGCGGCGCTGGCGATCGTCGGGGATTTTGACAACGCGGAAGCCAAGAAGTTCGTCGAGAAGTATTTCGGTCCCATCAAGCCGGCGCAGGTTCCTCCCCAGCCAGACCTGTCCGAGCCGCGCCAGGAGACCGAAAAGCGAATCACTAAAACCGATCCCTTGGCCCCGCGCCCCGCGCTCGCGATCGGCTACCACATGCCGGACCGCAACACGCCGGAATACTACGCCATGGGCCTGATCGAGCAGATGCTCATCGAGGGAAACGATGCGCTGCTTTACAAGGAACTGGCGCAGAAGCGCGGCCTGACCGACAGCGTGGAAGGCGGCATCAATGCCCTTGGAAACATGTTCAACTACAACGGCCCCATGCTTCTGTACGCCGATGTCCGCTACGATCCTGCCACCAAGCCTGACGACGTGCTCAAGGCCATGGATGCAGCCATTGACCCGCTGAGTGAAAAGCCGGTCGACGCGCAGTTGCTCAAACGCTCCAAGGTGAAACTGCTCTCCAGCATGTATGACCAAATGGGTCAGTTCGGCGGGTTCGGCCTGATGGACATGCTGGCCAGCTTCGCCCTCTTCGATGACGACCCGGCACGCGTGAACGGCCTGGACTCGAAGTTCGAGCAGGTGTCTCCCGAACTGATTCAGAAAACGGCGCAGGAATACCTGCGCCCGGGCAATCGAACTGTCATCGTACTGCAGCCCAAGCCGAAAGAATCGGCGACGCCGGCGAAAAACCAGTAGGAGAGGATGATCATGAAGAGAACGATTTCGAAAGTGGCCCTGCTGGCGATGATGTCGAGTCTGTGCGTGGTGGTGCAGGTCGCGGCTCAGAAACAGACTCCCCCTGAAGGCGGGCCGGCCAAGGCTTTCACCGTTCCCGCAAGCGAAACGTACAAACTGCCGAACGGCCTGACAGTCACCCTGGTTCCCTACGGCATCATTCCGAAAGTGACCGTGGACGTCACCGTGGTAGCAGGAAGCGCCGACGAAGGCAGCAGTCACCAGGGCGTAGCCGATCTGACCGCAGACTTGATGAAAGAGGGCACGGAGAAGCTGAAGTCAAGCGAACTCGCCGACCGGGCGGCCAGTATGGGCAGCACGCTCAGCGTGAGCTCCTCCTATAACCGCACCGACGCTGAACTCGACGTCCTTTCCGAATTCGGGCCCGATGCGGTGCGTTTGCTGGCCGACGTCATTGCCCGGCCGCGTCTGCCGGAATCGGAGCTCGACCGTCTCAAAAACGACAAGCTCCGCCAGATTGCCCTGGGCACATCCGAGCCCCAGACTGTCGCGCTGATGCGCTTCCGGAAGCTCCTGTACGGCGACCATCCGTACAGTGTGGTTCTCCCGTCGGAAGCGGACGTGAAGAAGATCACGATCCAGGATGTGAAAGAGTATGTTTCTTCAAATTTCAACCCCAGGCGCACGCACATTTATGTGGCCGGACGTTTCGATGTGTCCGCAGTGAAGAAAGCCGTCGCCGACGGCCTGGGAGGCTGGAACAAGACCGGGCCTGCACGCGCCGAGAATGTTCCCACGCCCAATCCGCAGCGTGTCCTCGATGTCACCGATCGGTCGGGCGCGCCTCAGTCCACGATCATCATCGGGTTGCCGGTGGCTCCGGCCAACAGCCCGGATGCGATTCCGCTGCAGGTGACCAATGCCCTGCTGGGCGGCTCCTTTAATTCACGGATCACGGCCAATATCCGCGAGCAGAAAGGGTACACATACTCTCCGTTCGGCCAGATTTCCAGCCGCTACCGCGATTCTTACTGGGCCGAGAACGCAGATGTGACTACGAAATTCACCGGCGCCTCGCTTAAGGAGATCGTAGCCGAAGTCAACCGCCTTGCCAGTGAGCCGCCAACCGCCACCGAGTTGAAGGGCATCCAGAACTACCTTTCCGGCCTCTTCGTTCTACGCAACTCGAGCCGCGGCGCCCTGATTGCGCAGTTGCAAAACGTCGATGCTCTGGGCCTGGGCGAGGACTATCTGAAGACCTACGTCGCCAGGGTGAATGCCGTCACTCCCGCCGACGTCCAGAAGATGACCGCGCAATACCTCAAGCCGCAGTCAATGACCATCGTGGTGGTGGGCGACAAATCCAAGATTACCGATCAACTTAACCCGTTTGAAACCGGCCAGAAGTTGTAAGGGATTCGTCGGCCGCGCTTTACGGGCCGGAACTGCCGGTTCTGAGATGTTGGCCGTGTTTATCCTGCCTTTCGCGGGTAGAATTCATCTAACGTCTGGTGGCGGCCTTGCGCTCGTTAGAGACGGTCCGGACGCCGGAGGAAATTGTGCAGTGTTCCCGATGCGGCTTTGTCGCTAACCAACCCAGCCCCTTCTGTCCTGGCTGCGGAATGCAGACCGGTTTCGCCATGCCTTACCCCAACATGCAGGCCGCATACCCTGCGCAAACGTGGCCTTTGCATCATCATGTGGCCCGGGCGCGGGGATTCAGCCAGGTCTTCGGCATCCATCCGGGGATCGCGTTTCTCACCCTGATCGTGGACCTGATGCTGTTTGGTGGCGATTTCGTGACGGCGGGCGCCCTGCTCCCGGTCTCGATCGGTGCGGGCGCGGTGCTGGGGTATATCTCCTACCTTGCGCAACGGAAGTGGTACGGCGACGACAAGGAAACGGCGCTGATCAAAGCTTCGATTCTGGGGCTTCTGACGGCGATACCGGTTCCTTTGCCGGCGGTGTTGTCATTGCCTGCGGGGCTGGTGGGACTGATTCACAATCTGCGCAAAAAGTAAGAGGCAGCGGTGCTCTCCCACCCTCGCGCCAGGAAAAAAGCGCGAGGATGGGGCACGGAGCCTTTATTGTCTTGAGCGACCCACCAGAGACATAGCGAAGCTGGCAATGCTCCTACTTGCGCCGGGGCGGAAGCTTCGCCGGCTTGAGGGGCGGCCGTTTGGCTTTGCCCTCGGTGAGCACAGGCGGGGTAGTTTCTTCGTCGTGAGGAGCGAAGAAGCGCACGCCTTCGAGGTTGTGCTCTCCCATTACATGCAGGCGAAGGAAGTTGGTGGAGCCGGACTTCGTCCGGGTCCCGGCCACGATGGCGATGACTTCGCGCGGCCGCACGAAGCCCTCCTGTTCGAGGAGGCTCTCCGCCACATCGACCAGCGCCTCGGTGGTATTGACCTTGGGGCAGCGGATGGGAACCGTTCCCCACAGCAGGTTGAGCCGGTTGATCGTGACGTCGATGGGGCTCAGCGCATAGATCGGGACACTGGGATGGTATTTCGAGAGCTGGCGGGCGGTTGAACCGGACTCGGTGAAAACGGCAATGCCGCGCAGATCGAGATCGTCGGCCGCGTGCGCCGTGGCTTCGCAGATGGTTTCGGCGATCGACAGGTGAGTGGGGCGGATCTGATGCTCAGAAAAGGAGCGCTCCTTGATGTGGCGTTCAGCTTCGAACACGATGCGGCCCATCATGGCGACGGTTTCTACGGGGTACTTGCCGACCGCCGACTCTCCCGAAAGCATGACGGCGTCGGTGCCGTCGTAGACAGCGTTGGCAACGTCCGAAACCTCGGCGCGCGTGGGGCGGGGGTTTTCTATCATCGACTCCAGCATTTGCGTCGCCGTGATCACCGGTTTGCGGTACTCGTTGGCGCGGCGAATGATCAGTTTCTGATACGCCGGCACCTGCTCGGGTGGCACTTCCACGCCAAGGTCGCCGCGAGCCACCATGATGCCGTCGGCCACCTGCAGGATGGAGTCGAGATGCTCGATGGCCTGCGGCTTCTCAAGCTTGGCGATGATCCAGGTTTCCCCTCCATAGGCGGAAACGCGATTGCGCACCAGGCGCACGTCTTCTGCGGTGCGGACGAAAGAAACAGCGATGGCATCGACGCCGTTGCGGATGGCAAATTCAAGATCCTGGCTGTCCTTGTCGGTCAGGGAGGGAACGCGCACCGGGATGCCGGGCAGGTTGATGCCCTTGTTCTCGCCCAGCATGCCACCGTTGATGATGTCGCAGACGACGTCGTCGCCGACCACTTCGTGAACGCGCAGTTCGATCAGGCCGTCGGAAAGCAGAATGCGCGAGCCCTGTTCAACGTTTTCAGCCAGCGTCTTAAAGGTAGTACCGACGAGCGCGGCGGTACCCGGCACTTCACGCGGCGTGATGGTGAGGCGGCCGCCCGCTTTCAACAGCACCGCCTGATGATCCTTAAGTTTGGACGTGCGAATCTTGGGGCCCTGGAGATCGCCGAGAATGCACAGCGGCTTGCGCTCTTCGCGGCTGACCTTGCGGATCATCTGGATGAGGGCGAGCTTTTCCTCGTGTGTGCCATGCGAAAAATTCAGGCGAACGACGTCGACACCCGCGCGCACGAGATCGCGAAAAACCGCTATGGTATTGGACGCGGGGCCAAGCGTGGCAACAATCTTGGCGCGTCGCTGGGTGACAGAATCGGTCAGGTTGGAATCAGAAAGCGGCATGAAAATGCTCCAGGGGAAGTGCGGTTGGAGAAGACGGCAGTTTTTTTAGGGTGCGACCGGTTTCATTTTACACGGCGGTGGTTACTGAGGATTCGCACTGGCCTGTCCGTCCAACCTCTAGGCTCCGAGTCCCGCATGAATTTCAGAGACCGGAGGCGACGGCTGATGATTCGCTGCCGGGGACCAGGCGTTCCTGGCGGGCGCGAAACAGAACCCCGTTCAATTCCGCACCGAGCAGGGCGCTCAGGGATGTGATGTAGAGCCAGACGAGGGTCGCAATGCCGGCTGCGAACGGGCCGTAAAACATGGAGTAATCGGCCACGCGGGTCACATACCAGCCAAAGAGCAGAGTGGCGGGAAACCACACCAGGGTGGCGCCGAGCGCTCCGGGAATCACCCACTTCCAGTGTTCGAGGCGCTTGGTTCCGAAATGGTAGAGCGCGGAGAGAACGGTAACGCTGGTAGCGAGGGCGATCGCCCATCGAACCAGGCGCCAGGAGACAAGAACAATATGGCGCAACTCGTGATCGGCGTTGCTGATCATCCACACTTCGATTTCCTGGCCGAAGACCAGCAGCAGGCTGGCCAGCCAGAGAGGAACCAGGACAATGGGGACGAGCAGCAGAGCGCGCCCGGATCTCTCCCAGTAGCCCCAGTCTCCGCGAGGAAGCTGATAGGCGCGGCGAAACCCCTCCATCAGCGAAAGCATGAGCCCCAGACCCGCGAACACGCTCAGGCTGGTGGCGGAAAAAAGGACCTGTGCCGAATACAGGTGGCGGGATTCCAGCGCCGACTCCAGCATGTACATCGAGCCCTCGGGAAGGAACTGATCGAGGGAAGTGCGGACCTCGCCGACGACCGTGGTGCCCGCCGGCACGCTGGCCAGAAGCGTTGTTGCAACCAGGATCGTAGGGAAAGAAAACAGCATGCCGGAATAGGCCGCGGCCTTGGCGGTGTTGAAGACGTCATGCTCAGTGGCCAGAGCCAGCGCTCTGCGCAATTGGATGAGAACGCGAACCATACCGGTCACAGCAACAGTAGAGCACGGACCGGCTTTCCGCGACGTCTGGAGGCGCCGGGAAACTGATTCAGGTTCAGCCTCAGTCACACTGCGGCGCACTGAACCTTGATTGTGGCCGGGGTCGGCCCGAACCGTATCTATTTTTGCGTGTCCTGATAAGCGTGGACCCACGCATTCATCAGGTCGTCCAGCGTTACGCCCGGTTCCATCTTGCAGTTGGCGAAGGAGTCGTCCTTCTTTCCGCAACGCGCGACGACCTCTCCGTTGGTGTTATAGAGAGTGAGCCCTTCGGGCGGCTTGGGAACGGTGAGAAAAACTGGTTGACTGACCGGGCTCACAGACTTGACAGGTGGGACCGGAGACGCATTCGTGACAGAGGCCAAGACAATAAACGCAAACAGAGTGCCCATGACTGCTCCTGCGGGAAGTTGTGCTTTTTTTGTTGTGACTCTATTCATAGCCCAAAACGGATGTCGAGCTGCGATTAAAGACACCCCACCGGCATTACGAAAGTTTGCTTTTGATCTTCAGCAAACTGAAGGCGGACACCCTCGCCCGTTTTTGGTTCGCGCGGTCGCGAGGAACTTTTCGGGGGAACCGGGCATACGGCCCACGACGCGTGTGCCGTATGCGCCTGCTCCGGATCAAACGGTTTATCATGGCCGGGTTATGAATACCCGCTGGCGTCCATTCTTCGCCCTCGTCTGTACCCCGACGTTTATCGTCCTCGGGGCCGCGGCTCAAAACAGGCCTGTTCCCAATCCCCAGTTAGCTGCCAAGCCGCTTAATGCCCGCGTGGAATCGCTGCTGAAAAAAATGACGCTCGAAGAAAAGATCGGGCAGCTGGTGCAGTTTTCGGCGGGGTTTGCGACCGGCCCTGGAGCGGCGGCCTCGAACACCCGTTTTGAAGATATGGCGGCCAAGGGCCAGGTGGGCTCGTTCCTGAACGTGGTCGGCGCCGAAGCGACAAATCATTACCAGCATATCGCGATGGAAAAGACCCGGCTCCACATTCCGCTCATCTTCGGGCTGGATGTGATCCACGGCGACCACACCGTGTTTCCGGTTCCACTGGCGGTGGCGGCCAGCTGGGATCCGGCAGCGGCGGAACTGGTGGCGCACACGGGCGCGGTGGAGGCCCGGGCCGACGGGATTCCCTGGGTGTTCTCGCCCATGGTCGACATTGCCCGCGATCCGCGCTGGGGACGAATCATTGAATCGAATGGCGAAGACCCCTACCTGAGCTCGGTGATGGCGCGGGCGTGGGTGAGGGGATACCAGCAGGGCGATCTGTCCAGGCCTGATTCCGCCGCCGTGAGCGTGAAGCACTACGCGGCGTACGGGGCGGCCATTGCCGGCCGCGATTACAACGCCACGGATATGAGCGAAATCACGCTCCGCCAGGTGTATCTCGAGCCGTATCGAGCCGCCGTTGAAGAGGGGGCCGCCACGATGATGAGCTCGTTCAACTCCATCAACGGCATTCCGGCCACCGCCAACCCGCTGACGCTGAACCAGATCCTGCGAAAAGAATGGGGATTTGACGGGTTTGTGGTGTCGGACTGGGGCGCGGTGGGGGAGCTGATCAATCACTCCATCGGCGACGGGCCCACGGTGGCACGCAAGGCGCTCGAAGCCGGCCTGGATATGGACATGGAGGGTAATCTCTACGGCACCGTGATCGCGGACCAGGTGCGCGCGGGCAAGATTCCAGAATCGGTGGTGGACGAGGCGGTGCGGCGCATCCTGCGGGTCAAATTTGCGCTCGGTCTGTTTGACCATCCATACGTCGAGGCGGGGCCGGCTTACGACGCGACCCCGGAACGCCGTGCTCTCACCCGCAAAGTGGCGGACGAGACGATAGTGCTCCTGAAGAATGATCCCGTCGAGGGCGTCGGCGCGCTGTTGCCCATGACGGCCAAAGCGAAGAAGGTGGCCCTGATCGGCCCCATGGCCGACAATCAGCGCGACATGATTGGCGCCTGGAGCCAGGGCGATCCGAAGTATGCCATCACGCTGCGCAAGGCGCTCAGCGAGAGGCTGGGCGACGGCCTTGTCTATGCGGAGGGCTGCGGGCTGCTGTCTGGCCAGGACGAGGTCACGCTCAACAAGGTGAACTTCGGCGGTTCCGTTGCGGCAAGCGGGGGAAGCGATGCCGTTCCTGACGACGCCAAAACCATTGCCGATGCGGTCGAAACGGCGAAGCGGGCGGACGTCGCGATTCTCGCATTGGGGGAAAGCGCCAACTGGATGGAAGGGGAAGCATCGAGCCGTGTTCACCTGGGCTTTACGGGCGCGCAGCAGCAACTGCTTGAAGCCGTGGTCGCCACGGGGAAGCCAGTGATCCTGGTGGTGATGGCCGGGCGGCCGCTCGAACTGAAGTGGGCGGCCGAACACGTGCCGGCGATTGTGGAGGCCTGGAGCCCCGGCACAGAGGGCGGCCACGCCATTGCCGATGTGCTGTTCGGAGACGTCAATCCATCGGGCAAGCTGCCCGCCAGCCTGCCGCGCGCGGTGGGGCAGGAGCCGCTCTATTACGCGCAGTTGCCCACCGGCCGCCCGGCACGCAACGTCGACCTCAGCCGCATTCCAACTGATTCGCCTTCAAAATTCGTATCGCGCTACGTCGACGAAGAGAACTCGGCGCTGTTTCCGTTTGGATGGGGGCTGAGTTACACCCGCTTCAGTTACACGAAGCCTGCCGTGAGCCGCGACTCGGTCCCGCTGAAGGAGGTACTCGCGTCCAGCCACTGGCCGGTGGTGAAGGTAGGCGTGGATGTGAGGAACACTGGCAGCGTGGCGGGAACCGAAGTAGTGCAGATGTATATCCGCAACACCGGCGCGAGCGTGGAACAGCCGGTGCGCGAATTGAAGGGATTCGCCCGCGTGCAGCTGGCGCCGGGCGAGTCGAAGCATGTGGAATTCCCTCTGGGCTTCGACGAGCTCAACTTCTACAACGTGGAGATCCGGCGCACGGTCGAACCGACCACGTATACGATCTGGGTGGGAGGAAGTTCCCTGGCTACAGAAGAGACCGGCCTGAAGATTGTCGAGTGACGAATCCAGCGCGGCAAGTCAAGTCCCGCGGCCTTAATTCGCCGTCACCTTGTCTGCGATCCGGTCGAACTCGGCCTTCGAGATCATATGCTTCTTGAGCATATCGGCTGACGTGTCGTAGGGCCGGTTATCCACGATCCGGCCCGCGGCGGCGTCATCGATGCCGGGCAGGGTCTTCAGGTCGTCCGGCGAGGCCTTGTTTATGTTGATCGGGCCCTTCTGTTTGAGTCCCTCGACCACGCCCTGGGCAACGGCCTTGGCATCTTTGGCCGGGGCGGTGGCGTCGGCCGTCTCTTTTCGGATCTGGTCAGGACTGCGCTGCTGGGTGGTGCAGCCGGTTACAGCCAAGAGGGCAAGCGTAAGAGCCAGGGTCCACTTCATGGCTGCTTCGATGTATTCCTCCGCGCGGAGGCTTGTTCGGGTTCCGGAATCGATTCGCGCATCTGTCGCGCACACGTTCATGCTCTGCGGGCTGTGTACACTGTTTGCAGCCAGGAGGCCCCATGCAGACGCGGATTCAGGGCACGACGATGCCGGTGCTCGAAGTACAGCTTGACCCTAACGAGAGCATATTTTCCGAGAGCGGCGAGCTTTCGTGGATGACGCAGTCGATCCAATTGACTACCCACACGCAGATGGGTGGAGGCGGCGGCCTGTTCGGCGTGCTCAAGCGTTTTGCCGGCGGAGGCAGCATCTTCATGACCGAGTATCGGGCCTGGCAGTATCCGGGCGAGGTTGCGTTCGCCACCAAGGTGCCCGGGCACATCATACCGGTGCAGGTGGGGCAGGGCTATGAGTACCTTGTCCACCGCCACGGGTTTATGTGCGCCACGCCGCAGGTGACCATCGGAGTTGGCTTTCAGCAGTCGCTCGGCGCGGGTATCTTCGGCGGCGAAGGATTCATCCTGCAAAAGGTAGGCGGCTACGGTACGGCCTGGCTGGAGCTTTCCGGCGAACTGATCATGAAGGACCTCCAGCCAGGAGAAATGCTGCGCGTGCATCCCGGCCACGTGGGCGCATTCATGTCTACAGTCTCCTTTCAGATCACCATGGTTCCGGGCATCAAGAACATGATCTTCGGCGGCGATGGAATTTTCCTGGCCCAGTTGGTGGGGCCGGGGCGCATCTGGCTGCAGACGTTGCCCATTTCGCGCCTGGCGCACCAGATAAGCGAGTACCTGCCCCACAATGCCGGCCGCGAGGTTCCGCAGGCCGCCGGCGCGGGCCTGATCGGCGGGATCGTGGGATCGATTTTGAGCGGCAACGAGTAGGGCTTGATTCCGTGAATCGGGGCGCCCAGATCTTTGCGAACTGGGAGCCGCCGAGGAACGGCGCAGCTGGCTGTGAATCCATCGGAGGGCATAGACTTGCAGGAAATCCGCGAATGACGACGACTATCCGCTCTTCCCGCAGTCTTCGCGGCGACATCACGTTTGCGTTTGCCCTGGCGCTGGCCGGCTATGTTGCGTGGCTGATCCGCAGCGCCCTGGTCCTGTTCTACGTGAGCGCGTTATTCGCGGTGGTTCTTCAGCCTTTGGTGCAATTCGTCGCCAACCTGCATATCGGGCGATTCCAGCCGTTCAAAAGGGCGGCGGTCTTCATCCTCCTCCTGGCCGTGGTCGGGGGGCTGACCGCATTCGGCTTTTTCGCGCTTCCGCCGGTGATCCGCGATCTGGAGGAGTTCGGTAAGGAAATGCCTCTGCGATTGCCGCCAATCCTGGAAAGGCTGAGGAACATTCCGCTTGTCAGCCGCATCAATCTTGCCGATCTAGCGGTGCGGATTCAGGATTTCGCGGGCAATAGTGCCACGTACCTGCTGCTTTCACTCAGAAACTGGGCCAGTTCGCTGTTCACTATCGCGATGGGCCTGATCCTGACCATCTACTTCACGCTCGAGGGCGAGACGGCTTATCGTTGGATGCTCTCCTTCTTTCCCCCGCAGAGCCGGGGCCGGCTGGACAGTACCTTGCGCCGAGCCGAGGTCCGCATGGGCAAATGGCTGATCGGCCAAGGCAGCCTGATGCTCATCCTGGGGCTGACGAGCACCGTGGTGTATCTGGCGCTTCACGTCCGGTATGCGTATGCGCTGGGCGTTTTGACCGGCCTGCTGAACATCATTCCGGTGCTGGGCGCAGCCCTTTGCATCGTCCTGGCATTGATGGTGGCGGCCGTCGATTCGTGGGGACGCGTGCTCGGCGTCGCCATCTTCTACGTCGCCTATCTCTGGCTGGAGAACTCGTTCCTGACCCCGCGCATCATGAAGTCGAGCGTCGACCTGCCGGGATTGGCCATCATTGTCGCCCTCCTGCTGGGGTCCGAACTGCAGGGAGTGGTGGGAGCCATGGTGTCAGTACCCACGGCGGTGCTGGTGGCCGTGCTGCTGGACGAGTACCTGGTGAACAGAGATCCGGAGCCGATGGCCGAACCGGCCGACTGAACACGCTCGCTGAGATTGATTCGGGCCTTGTTTTTCGCCTAGTGCCGCGATTCAGCGGCGCGAACCCCCGCCTGGGCCGCTGCCTTCATGACGCCGCTCTCGGCGAACAGCTGAACCAGCCCGCCGGACAGCGTGGGGCCGTACACCCGGGCGGCGGGAATGGTTGCGGGCCGGGTCGAATCGGCCATCTTGAGATCCCCGGTGCCCTGGGTGTCGAGGATCAGCATGGCGAGCTTGCGCGCCTGGTCGAGGTCGAAGCTCTCGGCCACAAACACCAGCCTGCCGCGGGTGGTGATGACCACGGGCCCTTCGTTGGTGGAGTAGACCTGTTCCAAGGTACCCGCAGGCGCGTCCGCAGGGGCGGAATGGGCCGCGGCATCATCCTTGTGCAGGCCCGAATATTTGCGGCCAAGGGCGTTGGCGTACAGCTCGGAGAATGCCTGCGCAGACGCCGCGTTCTTCCACGCCGACAGGTAGAAAAGCGAAATGGACCTGGTGCTGGCCAACTCGGCCGGACTAGTGGCGCTCAGGCGCTGGCCGGCCCAGTAGATGCCGCCGTCCCACGATGGGGTTAGATCCCGGGACGCATTGTCGCCTCCGAAAAGCTCCGTCAGGATGTGGAGATCGAGCTCGCCCACCTGGCCGATGTCGTAGGGCTTGTAGGTCTTGTCGACAATCGGATGGATGTCGGGCATCAGAGGCACGACGGGCAGTTTCGCCTTTTCAAATTCGCGAGGATTGATGATTTCCCACGTCGAGGTCGGCGGCCGGTCGAGGGCCCCGACAAAAGCCGCCTTCTGGCCCTGGTCCATCCACACGTCCTGCACGAAGCTCAGTCCTTCGCGGTACGGAAACAACAGCGACTCGGAAAGCAGCAACGGAGCACGCGCGAGCACTGGGGAATTCTCACCCCCGTTCATCTGGTTCTTGATGAATTCGACCACCTCCGGGTCCTTGATGAGGCTCTTGCCCATCGGCTTGAGGATGTTGTCCATCATGACCGCGGTCGCCTGGCCCTCCGCCACGGCTTCGCGCGCGGTGTCGACTTCGTCCTTGGAGAGATGGTCGACATCGTCGCGATAATTGGTGGACACTTCCGAGGGGGTCTGGTCGCCCCATTTTTCGAGATCGACGTGCTGGTCCTGCAAGGCATGGGTCAGTTCGTGGGCCAGAACCGGCTTCTGCTCGTCCACCGAAACCCAGTCGAGCAGATTGACGGTCTTGGTCTTGGAGTCGTAATAAGCTTCGATCTGTTCCTTCAGGAGAGCGAGAAGAAAGGGCTTGAGATCGAAGTCGCGATCAAGCAGGCCAAACTTCTTGAGCACGATTTCGCCCCGTTCCAGCTTTTTGGCGCCTTCGTCTTCCTGGAACTTCTCGTTGAGGTAGCTTTCGACGGCCGCCCGCGTGGTGAGCGTGCGTTTGACTGAACTCTTGATGGGCAGCCCAGTCTCCACGGAGGAAAACTGGATCAGTTGATCGACCAGAGCAAACAACTCTTTAGCCTGCTCGGGCGTGATTTGATTCTCGGTCTTTTTGGAGGAAGAGTCCTGGCCTGAATTCTGGGGCTTGACTGGAGGAGCGGATGGGGCCGGCGCGCCGGGTGCCTGAGTGCTGGGTGTCTGCCCGCCGACGACAAGGGTTGCGAGGCCCAGCATTGCCGCAATGGTCCAATTGCGCCAGCCGGCTCTTGCCTCTCTCGACTGCTGTTTCATCCACTCTCCCATGCATGATCCCTGGCCCGGTTGGAGGCCTCGCGCCGTCCGCCTGCGGGCCCAGACAAGGCTATAATTAGGATGCGTTTCGAATCGGGATTTGCTCAGCGAAATCCCGGCGAACTCGAGAAAATCCTCGAATGACTGATCTTACTGTTGCCGCATCCCCGACGGCTAGCGCCCTGGCTACAATCCTGGCTTCGGCAAACTCCCAGGCGGAAATGGCGGCGTACTGCGGCGCGCTTTCCCCTGTTGAGTTGGACGTGCGAGCAAGCGAAATAGAGGCACTGGCCCAGGGAGCGGCGGTCCACGATTTGGGTTGGCTGCGGCGCGTAGCGGTCCGCGGCGAAGACCGATTCCGCTGGTTGAGCGGCATGGTGACTAATACCGTGAAAGACCTGGCTCCCGGAACCGGGGCCTGGAACCTGGTGCTGAATGCCCAGGGACGGATCCAGGGCGACTTGACGATCTGGCGCGATCCACCCCAGCGACAAGGACCCGTCGCCGGGGACCCCGGGCGCGATACAGATGACCTCGAACTGGAAATAGCTGCGGATCAGTGTGACCGGCTGCTCGCACATCTGAACCACTTCATTATCATGGACGATGTGGAACTTGGGAGCGCCAATCCTGTCGAGGAGACGGCGCTCGGGCTGACTGGGCCGAAAGCAGGCGAGATTCTGGGCCGGGTGGGACTGCCGGTCCTGAGTGAGCCTCTCACCCAGGCCCACGCCGAATTCGACGGGACGCCGGTGCTCCTCCGCCGCGGCTACGGCGTTCTCGCAGAGCATTATTCGATCTGGATTCCTGCGCCCCGGGTCGGCGTCCTGTGGCAGGCGCTCACGGCGGCGGGAGCGAAGCCGGTCGGTTCCGCGGCGCTCGAGGCATTCCGCATTGCGGAAGGAATCCCGGCCTACGGAATCGACATGGCGGAGCGCGATCTGCCCCAGGAAACCTCGCAGATGCGGGCACTCCATTTCAGTAAAGGCTGCTACCTTGGACAGGAAATCGTGGAGCGCATCCGGTCGCGCGGCAACGTGCACCGGCACCTGCGCTCGCTCGAACTGGAGGGCCCCCTGCCCGAGCCAGGAACGAAACTCGCACTGGATGGCGCCGAGGCGGGGCATATCACCAGCGCGGCGGAACTACCGCTTCCAGGCGGCGCACGCGTGTTCGCGCTGGGTATGATCCGGGCTGAGGCGGAACAGCGCAATCGGCCGCTTACGTATGCCGCCGGCGAGAGTGCCGGCACCGCCCGCGTTGTCTCCATCACGCTGCAATTCTGAACGGTGTGGAAAGATACAGACATGAGTGAAACGCCTAAATTCGAAGTGATCGACCGGCGGAAGTACAAAGCCGAAGAAGAAGAGCGCGAAGCGGCCCAGACGCCGGCTCCCGCGCCGGCGCCGGCAGCAGTTCCCGCACCGGAGCCCGTCAAAGAAGAACCGAGGGTCGGTCCCCAGTTGGTGACCGGGAGCAGCCGCGAGGATGCCCTGGCCGGCGACGAGCTGGAAATGGAGCCGGAGCTGCCTCCCGCCCCGACCGCGGAAGAAACCCGGCAACAGAAGTCTGCCTACGATGCCTCGGCGCAGCGTCTGGAAGACCTCGTCCGGGCGCAGAACCCCGGCGTGGGTCCGCAGCCGGCGGTCACGTTTGACCACCTGGTCAACCAGCTCTATGTCTCGGCGATGATCCAGATGGGTGCGGGCACCCAGGAAGGGCAGCGTCCCCGCGTGGATATCCTCGGCGCCCGGCAGACCATCGACCTGATGGGAATCCTTGCCGAGAAGACCAAAGGGAATCTCAGCGAGGCTGAAGATCGCACCCTGGAGGCTGTCCTGTACGAGGTGCGGATGGCATTTCTGGAACTGACCAATATGATCTCCCTGCAAAGCATGCAGCCACCGGCGCCGCCGCCCGGCAAGCGCTAACGCGGTCGATGGAGGGTCGCCTTACATTCCTCGGAACGGGCACCTCGATGGGGGTGCCGACTCTGGGCTGTAGTTGCGCGGTGTGCACCTCGCCGGATTCGCGCGACCGCCGCCTGCGGCCCTCGGTTTTGCTGCGGTGGACCGAGCCTGGGGGTGAAGGTGTTCGGGAGCGCGTGGTGGTCATCGACACCGGGCCGGATTTTCGCGAGCAGGCCCTACGCAGCCGCCTGACGCATGTCGACGCCGTCTTTTATACCCATCCGCACGCCGATCACATCCTGGGCCTCGACGATCTGAGGCCTTTGAGTTTCGTTTCGTATCGCCAGGGCGGCGGACCGGTCCCACTCTACGCCGCCTCGCAGACTGCATCGGTTCTGGAAAGGGTCTTTGACTACACGTTTGCGGCGGAGGCCACGTATCCTACCCGCGCTCGGGTCCACATCCAACCGCTCGGAGACCGGACCCGGATCCACGGTGTGGAGTTCATGTGCGTGCCGGTCAAGCACGGCGAGATGGATATCTCCGGTTTTCGTTTTGGCGACATGGCCTATCTCACCGATGTCAGCGCGATTCCTGAAACCAGTTTCGCCCTGCTGGAGGGATTGGAAACCCTGGTTCTGCCGGCGCTGCGGCACAAGCCGCATCCCAGCCACGCAACGGTGAAGCAGGCAGTGAATTGGGCTGAACGGATCGGCGCGCGCCAGACCTGGCTCACTCACATCGCTCATGAACTGGGCCACGAGGAAACAAATCGGATGCTGCCGTCAGGTGTTGCGCTGGCCTACGACGGCCTGGAAGTTGCAGTGGCTCTATGAAGAACGAGCCCATCGGCATGATTCCTGTTTACCGCACGCTCGATGAGATCCCTGCGGGGTTCGGCCCTTCGATTGCCTCGATCGGCAACTTTGATGGAGTGCACCTCGGGCACCAGCGGATCCTGAAAGCCGTCGTCGCGGAAGCCCGAGCCGAAAATGCCCGGGCCGTCGCGGTGAGCTTCGATCCCCACCCGGAGCAGGTTCTGCGGCCCGACAAGGCGCCGCGTTTGCTGACCCCGATGGAGGAGCGGGCGCGGCTGCTGGCGGGTACGGGCATTGACGCCGTTGTGGTCCTGCCGTTCGATGAGGCCCTGGCGCATCTGTCGCCGCGTGGGTTTGTCGAGCAGGTGCTGGTCGATGTGCTCGGCGTTCGCGGCTTGCACGAGGGTGGCAACTTTCGCTTCGGCTACCGCGCCGCCGGTGGAGTAAAGGAGCTTGCCGAATTCGGCGCGGAATTCGGCTTCGGAGTCCAGGTCCACTCCGCAGTCCGGGTGCATGGACTGGAAGTATCAAGTTCAGCGGTCAGGGAATGGATTGCCGCCGGCGACATGAAGCGCGCGCGTTGGATGCTGGGGCGTCCGTTTGAAGTGCGGTCGACACCGGTACGCGATCGCGGGGTGGGATCGAAGCTGCTGGTTCCAACCGTCAATCTGGCGCCCTATGCGGGGCTTCTGCCGGCGTATGGGATTTACGTGTCGCGGCTGACGATCGGGAAGCGCTGTTTTCAGGGAGCCAGCTATATCGGCAATCGGCCCACGTTCGAAGGAGCGGGGTTCAGCGTGGAGACCCACATTCTGGATTTTGAGCCGATAGAGATCAACGAGGAAACGCCTGTCCAGGTGGAGTTTCTGTTGCGGCTCCGCGACGATGAGAAGTTTCCCAATCCCGAGGCGCTGAAGGCGCAAATCTTCAAGGATGTGGCGCGCGCGAAGCGCTACTTCCGGCTCCTCCCGATATCGGCCTAGAGACTCCACGGGGCCTCTGGGGAGGAACTGACGGGGAGATTGACTTCTGCGGAAGAGCGGACTGGACGGGCTTTGTGGGTACCTCAGCAGCCGCCTTCAGCACCGGCTTGTTCTCCACCGCATCGTCTCCGAGGAACTGTTCGTTGTCCTTGCCGGCGATGGCCTGCTTCATGATCGTCATCCAGATGGGCAAAGCGGCCCTCGCGCCGGTTTCCTTCTCGCCCAGTGACTCGCGGCTGTCGAATCCCACCCATACGCCGCAGGTGATCGACGGCGAGAAGCCCAGGAACCAGGCATCGGTGTAGTCGCTGGTGGTGCCGGTCTTGCCGCCCACCGGGTGGTTCAGTTGCGAGGCGGCTGCACCGGTTCCGTGGGCCGTAACAGCGCGCAGGAAGGTCATCATGGTGCGCGCGGTCTGCTGGCTGATCACCTCATCGACCTGCGGCGCATCTTCCCAGAGGGTGATCCCGTCGGCGTTTGACACCTTGCGGATCAGGCGCGGCTTCACTCGAATTCCGTCGTTGGGGAACACGGAGTACGACGCAACCTGCTCCTCGAGCGTGATTTCGACCGCGCCCAGGGCAACGGGCAGATACGCCGGAATATTGGTCGTCACGCCGAAGCGATGGGCCACATCGATGACCTTGCGGATGCCGACCCGCGCGGCCAGCTTGACCGCCGGAACGTTGCGCGACTCGGCAAAGGCGTTGACCAGGCTCATCGTTCCTTTGAAGTCGTTCTCGTAGTTGTGGGGCGCGTAGGTGCCGAAGCTGACGGGCGCGTCGACGATGGTGTCGTCGGGCATGGCGCCGTCCTCTACCGCGGCGGTGTAAACATAGGGTTTGAAGCTGGAGCCGGTTTGTCTCTCGGCCTGGGTCGCGCGGTTGAACTGCGAAAGCGCGTAGTCACGGCCGCCCACCATGGCCAGAACATCGCCAGTGGAGTTGTCAATGGCCAGCATGGCGCCCTGCGTACCGGAGTCCTGCTCCAGGGTCGCGCGGTGGGCCGATCCCTCCATCTGATCGGTAAGGTGGATGTAAATCACATCGCCAGGCCTGAGGAACGCCTCCGCGAAGTGCTGGCCGGTCCAAGCCCAGTCGCCGCCCGTCAGAACCACCTCTTCCGGTCCGAAGCGCGCATCGATCTCAAGCGGCAAGACGCGAGTCACGATGGCGTGAACGTAATCTCCGGGGTGGTAGGCGAGCGCCCAGTCGGGGTGCTTGTAGTCCTCGATGGAGATGCCATCGTTCAAAACATTCTGGATCCGGCCCCGCCAGCCATGACGGCGTTCGTAAGCGGCCACGCCGTCGGCCACGGCGCGATTGGCGGTCTGCTGCAGGTCGAGGTCCAGGGTGGTGTCGACCCGCAGGCCGGCCTCGTGCACCTCTTCCGTGCCGAAGCGCTTTTCGAGCTCGAGGCGCACAGCTTCCTGGAACCACGGGGCCACCGACATTTCAGGCTGAACCACGTGCAGGCCGAGGGGTGCCTGGCGCGACTTGTCTGCCTCGGTATGGGTGATCACCCCGTCCGATTCCATCTCGGCCAGCACCAGGTTGCGGCGGCGCAGGGCCTTGTCGGGATTGAGGATCGGCGAATAGGCGGCCGGACCCTTGGGCAAGCCGGCCAGGAGCGCGGCTTCGGTCAGGCTCAGGTCCTTGGCGTGCTTGGAAAAGTAAAACTCCGACGCTGCCTCGAAACCGTACATGCCGCTGCCCAGATAGATCTGGTTTCCATAGAGGGTAAAGATCTGTTCCTTGGTGAACGCACGCTCGATCTGAATGGCAAGATAGGCTTCCTGGATCTTGCGCAGCGCGGTGCGGTCGGCGGAGAGGAAGAGATTGCGGGCCAGCTGCATGGTCAGCGTGGAGGCTCCCTGGGCGCGGCCGTGGGTGCGCAGGTCGTGAATCAGGGCTCCGAAGATGCGGAAGAAGTTGATACCGCCGTGGGTTTCGAACGTCTTGTCTTCGATGGAGATGACCGCCTGGCGAAGCACGGGGGCAAAGTCGTCGTAATTAATAACGATGCGCCGTTCGAGGGCAAAGGAGCCGATCACCCGGCCCTTCTGGTCATAGAGATCGGTGGTGGTGGACGGCCGGTAGCGCTCGAGGTCGTGAATCTGCGGCAAGTCGACCGAGTAGACCAGGGTAAGCCCTGCCAGAGAGCCGGTAATCACGGCCAGGAAGATGAGAACGGCGAGGGCTCGTTTGCCGGCGAGTTTGAGGCGCGGAGGCGGAGCCTGCGGCGGAAGCCGGTGCGTCCGGCCAAGGCCGCTGTGTTCGGCAGAATGAACGGGGGTGGCAGCCACCGGCTTCAGGCCTCATCGGCATTTCTCAAGCGAACACGGCGAAAAATGCTGTCTGCCTGAGCGTAGCACGGATGGAAGTTCTCAGTTGTTAGTCACCAGTTGTCAGCGTGATCCCCCCCCAGGCGGGGATGAGAGCGGATCAAAGTTGTCAGTTGTCAGTCATCAGGTGTCAGCGTGGAGAATCCCAGCCGCACGACGATCCCTGCCTGAGCACGAAGACTGAGAACTGACAACTGACCACTGACAACTGAGAACTGTTAGCTGCTTTTGGCTTTCAGCAACTGGAGGGCCTTGTTCAACGGCTCGTCGCCCTTGGGTGGAACGGCATCCTGGTCCGCCGTGTCGTCTTCCGCAGTCTGTCCTACCTGGACGGTGGGAACCACAGCTTCATCCTGAATCTTCTTCCCGTCCGGACCCACGTATTTGGCGATGGTCAGCAGGAGAGCGGAGCCGTCGGGCAGGTCGATAGTCTTCTGCACCGAGCCTTCGCCAAAGGTGCGCTCGCCGACCACGTCGCCGCGCTTCGCGCCTTCGATGGCCGCCGCGGTTAACTCCGCCGCGCCGTAGGTCCCGCGATTCACCAGTACCGCCAGGGGCGCTCCGGTGATGAATTTGGCAGGGTCAGCAGTGAAGGTCTGCTTGGGAAACTTCTGCCCTTCGAGGGAGCCGAGAGTGCCCTCATTGATGAAGAAGTTAGCCAGGCGTAGCCCTTCGTCCGGATCGCCGCCGGAAACA
Source organism: uncultured Acidobacteriota bacterium (assembly GCA_963798315.1). GTDB lineage: Bacteria > Acidobacteriota > Terriglobia > Terriglobales > Acidobacteriaceae > Telmatobacter. Next base: position 39,560 of record CAWCTA010000016.1, read on the forward strand.
TCGCGGAGGTCGAGAAGGATTTTGCGGTTCTTGGCGCCCTTGATCTTGGCGGCCAGCTCATCCACGCGGGCCTTGTTGATGACCGCGGGCTTGAGGTAAAGAATGGAGGCATTCTCGTACTGCTGCTCTGACAGGGCAGGGACGGGGACGATGGTACGGACCAGGGTCAGCTTGTCCGGATCGGGCTTACGCGGCTTGACCAGGGACATATTCACGGAGGTTCCGGGCTTGCCGTCGAGCAGCAGCCGGATCACCGCAAGAGACAACTCTCGCGTCGACTGATCGCCAATGGATTCAATAACATCGCCGTCAGCAACGTGTTCCTTGTCGGCTGGCGAGCCGGGCAGGACGTTGACCACGGTGGCATAGCCAAAGCGCTTGGAGACGGTGATACCCACCTGGGCAACACCGGTCGCGGGCCGGTCCTTGTAAATCTTGTATTCGGTGGCGGTCAGGTAGCTCGAATCGGCATCGAGCGATTCCAGCAGGCCATGGAGAGCGCCCGTGGTGACTTGGGTCATGTTGGGCTCGACCACGTAGTCGGTCTGGATGCGCTTCAGCACCTGCTGATACACATTCATCTGGCGGTAGGCGCCGTCCTGGTCGCCCCCCGCATGGACGCCGAAGAAACCAAACTCGCCGAGGCCAAATCCCAGGCCGAGGGCGGCAAACACGGTCGCGGCCAATACGAACACAAGTCGCTGGAAGAATCGAGACACAAGCACCACCGGGACAGCCTGAAGGGTACAGGCCACTCATCCTATAGACGAAATCATACCGTAATCGGGAATCGCCGGTCTTGTGAAATCGCAATCGGTGGCCGGTGACGGGCGTCTGCCATGACGGGTTCTGCATCTTACGGCCGGCGAAAAGCCTCGCGGCGAGGCCTAGAGGCCCGAACTGGCCCGGTCACGGCTTCAGGAAGGTCATGGAATTGAGTTTTTCCCGGGCGGCGTATTCGAAGGTCCAGGTGTGACCGCCGTCTTCAGTGTGCATAATGACCCCTCCCTCGGATAGAGTCCAACCCGTCGTTGGGGACGTAAATATCACCCGGCTGAGGCTACTGGCAAAGACGTCGGGCAGGTCCTTCCAGGTTTTGCCTCCATCCTCGGTGTGGAGGAGATAACCGGAACCGAGGGCGCCGAAACCGACGGCGATTGCCGCAGAAGGGCTCAAAGACGCGATGTCAGCTAAACTCCCGATAAAACTAGAGGGTGAGTGTATGTTTTTTGACTGGATTTCCCATGTCGATCCCGCGTCAGCGGTATGCAGGATCGTTCCGGCCTCTCCAACGGCCCATACCGACTGGGCATTCGCAATCGAGACGGCATTGAGCTGCTTCGTGCCGTTGTATTGCTTGGACCACGTCGAGCCCCCGTCGGCCGAATGCAGAATCTCCACTGTAACTGCCCATCCCATTTGGGGATCCAGGAAGGCCACACTCCGGGGTGAAGATGAGCCCCGTAAGGGAGATGGCTGGACAGCGCTCCAGGTGTTTCCACCATCTGTGGTCCGGAAAAGATCGGAATGGCCGTTCCACAAGGCCAGACCCGATTGCGGCGAGGCAAAAGCGACCAGGAGCGGGTGGCCCTTTTCTTTTTCACTTGGCACTTTGAGATTCCAGTGAATGCCGCCGTCTTCGGTGTGCCACAGCCCCTGGTCGCCGGTCGCCCAACCGGAGAGGCGGCTGGTAAACGCCAGCGAATCCAGCGGCTCCGGGGTCGGGCCCAGATGAGCCCATGTCCCTCCACCATCCGTCGTATGCAGGATGTAGTTTGGGCCGGAGACCCAGCCTTCTGAGCTAACCCGCGCTACGGTCGCTTTCGACCAAACGTAGAGATTGATGGGGGTGAGAACTGCAATGGCGGCGCCTACCGCCAACAGCGGAAGAAAGCTCTTTGTCTTCAGAACGTTCGCACGGAACTGGATGTCCTTCCAGATATCAACCGCCCCGCCGGACATCCAGACGGCGGACATGATGAAGGCCACAAAGGTAAACACTCCCAACCAGATCTGGGGCCAAAAAAAGTCGGATGGGAACCTCCCGGTGGAACACGCCTCGATGGCGCCGGCGTACAATCCGGCGAAATGGAGATACGCGGCCACGCCCCGCAACGTGATCGAACTGGAGGAGAAGAGCCCCGCGGTCCCCAGGCACGCCACGGTGAGCGCCAATCCGCCCAAGGTGAACTTGCTCATTCCCCTGAGCTGCAATCTCTGCCTTAGGAGGACCTGGCCTTGCCATGACGCCGATGGAGTTGAGAACTCGTCCGGCCAGAGCAGTTGGTCACCGCGCTGGAACAGGAACCACCCAAACGCCGCGATCCCGCCAGAGGAGAGCATCTTCCAAAAGTCGTGGCCGGCCAGGGCTCCGGAAAGACTTACGACGACATTTACCACGGCATTTCCGATTGCGATGAGGAGGAATATGCCGAAGAAGAGGCATAGCGTGGGCCCGATGACCAGCATGACCCATCCGCAGGCCAGCTTGTACCAGGGCAGCCGGGTTGGGGGAGAATCGCCGTCGCTTGCCGTACCTTGCACGCTGAACCGCGCCCGCCTGCGGCTCCCGGACCTCAGGCAGTAAATGCCGATGAACCCGATGCCCGTACCGACCGGCCCCAGCAGCAGGGCATACAGCAGACCGTCAATACCGGCCGAGATCACGAACCCAACCATGAAGACCAGTAGCACCGCCGCCGGCAAAGTGATGGCTGACCCGGCAAAGATGGCAATCCTGTACAGCAGAAAAGCCTGCCGGCGACGGGTGGCAAGCACTGGCTGGACCAGTGCGTCATGGCCCAGTTCGTAGTAGGTCCGGTCGGATCTCCGATCGGTGCGCAGCAGGCGCTGCTCCACGAGAAGCCGCAACACGTCCGAAGGCAGCGAGGCGGCGCGCCACAGTTCGCGCTCATCCACGCTCAGCCGGCGTCCCTCGGCGCTGATGAGGAACTGTTCGCACATCCTTCCCGCCGCTCTCCGGTGTCGTTTTGGAAGTGAGCCGATGGCCTTGCTGTAAAAGGTCTTCAGCGTGTCAGCCAGGGCCTGCTCGCCGCCGATGTCGACCAGGCTGAGCCGAACCTCTTCGCCGGAGGTCCTCTGCTTGAGTGCGGCCACGTTCTCGATGTACTGACAAATCATCTGCAAGTGGAAGGGTTCAATCTGACGCGACCGCGCCGTATCGCGCCGCGACGCGGAGCGGCCCAGGTAGTTGAGGATCGCATCCACACACGCCGGCTCGAGGCTGAAGGCCTGCGTGGCCAGGCTGCTATGGCTGATGGCCGCAGGCCCGGTGATCGTGACCCGGGCCGTCTCCGTGGTGAGGGGAGCCAGCCGGAACCGGTGATCCATGATCTCCGGGATCTGGCCCGAGGCCTCCTCGAGCAGGCCCAGAAAATCTTCGCGCAGCGACAGTACGACATGGATGGGAGGCGGTCCTGGGCTCACGCCGGCCGGCAGCCCGTCTTTCCCCGAAGGAGCAACGCCGCGCAAGAGCGATCCCAGCTCGGAGAGGAACTCATCCCGGCTCTCGAACTTCTGCAATGTGAACAGCTCTTCGAATTGATCGACGATCAGGACCGGGGTGAGCAAATCGTCGTCTCGCCAGAATTCGGCGGTCTTGAAAAAGGCCCACAGCGAGGTCGTGTCGCCCGGTACATATTCCAGTTTCTGCCTCTCGGCTTCGGCGCGGATTCCCTCCAGGACGCCGGCCTTCGCGCCGCGCTGAAGATCGTTGACCCGTACGAAAAGCGGAACCCACCGCGCGTCTCTAAGCCGGGGGGCGACTCCCGCGTTGAGCAAAGAAGTCTTGCCCGAACCCGATTTCGCATAGACAATCACCAGCCGGTTGGCAAGAATCTGGTCCGCCAGGGCGACGGAATCCCGGTCGCGGCCGAAGAACACCTGGCGTGACACATCATCGTCCCGAAACGGCTGAGCGCCTGGATAGCGATGAAGGGTTTCTTGCTCTGTCATAGACTTGTCGTCGATCCGGCCTACCGGATCCGCAGCTGGTATGCGCGCTTCATGGTGGAAATGACCTTCGCGATGTCCTCGTCGAATGCCGACTCGTGCAACTCCATCTCGTCGAACTTGCGCAGTTCGTCCACGCGGTCCCGGTCGTCGATCTGGCCAACCCGGAGCGGGATCAGAAACGAGCCCCGCACCCGGAGAGCTCGCTCCGTGGCGAGGGCCACTTCCTTGTTCACGTAGCTGTCGGTCTTCCGGCAGAAGGCCGTAGTGTAAAGGACCAGGACGAAGTGCGAATTGTCGAGGTCGGATTCGATGCGTCGATTCCAATCGTCTCCACCCTGCAGGGCCTCCTGGTCCAACCACGGTTCGAACGACGCCTTTTGAAGACTGTTGAACACGCGTGCCGCCAGTTCCTTGTCCTCGCGGGCATAGCTGATGAAGACCCGCAGCCGGGTCCCGAACTGCGGCGCATTTTGTTCGATGTAGCCGCCCTCGTCCTGCAACTTCTTGGTGAGCTTCTCAAGAAAGACGGGAATCTCCTCGTCTTCCAGCTCCACACGCGTTCCCCGCTGGTAGAACAGCACCATTTCGCGGCGATCCGCGTCGATGAGCTGCCGGAGGGGCTCCGCGGCGATGGCAGGGTTGCGATTGAGCTCCAGGGAGCGCAACAGCACCTTCAGCAGCACCCGGAGATCCCAACGCTGAATTCCGAAGCCGACAAAGAGAAAGCTCTGGCCATCACGTTTCAGTGCCTTGAGGAGGCTGTTGGGCAGTGGCGGGCGTTCGGAGACGATCCTGATCAGAAAGTCCAGGACATCGTTTTCGCTCAGGACCAGCGAAGAGGGCAGGTCGGCCGTGCCAAAGAGGTGGAACACGATCGGGGTCCTGGGGCTCGCGGGCACGTCGAATTCAGGGTTATCCCGCTTGTCGCCTCGCATATGGTAGCGCTGGATTGAGGGAGACTTTCCGGCTTCTTCAAGCGCGTGCGTGAACACTGAGCTCTGCGTGGTGGTGAGAATAAGAGAAAACGGAAGCTGCGCCAGCATCTCGTGAACTCGAGAAGGGCCATACTTCGGGGAAGACAATATCCGTTCGGCGGTGTCGCGTAGGAGGATCGGTCCCAGGTTTTCCGAATCCTCGTATTGCTGCGCAATGGCGGCAAGCGTATTTCCGGAAGGGGATCGGTTATCCTCTTCCAGGTCCCGAACCAGGATGCAGCGGAGTTCTTCGGCAAGCGATGTCTCTCGCTCGGGGTCGCCCTGACAGCCTGCGTCCTTCATGCGGACCGGCAGATCGGAACCCAGCACCAGAATGCACTGACCGTGCCGGAGCGACCCAATCAGGTTATTCCAGTACCGGTCTTTCAAATCACCTCCGCAAATCGGCCCAGGACCGATTCCCTGACCGATTCCCTGGTGCGACGCCGCTGCCGGAAGACGTCGCCTCGCAGGCTCGGGGCGTTCCAATGCCGATTCGGTCTCCCGAGCCGCTGGCGATTGTCACGCAAAGTTCGGGGAATACGTGTCCTGCGCACAGTCGTGTTCAGCGATTCAACGATAGTAGAGGTGGAGGGCAGGACAATCAAGACGTTTCTGGCCGTCGGAGGTGAGCGGGAAGATACCGGGCGGCGGAGGATCGCACTGCGCGGTGCCTGCGTCGGATCGGAGCAGGGAACCGCGGACTGGATCTCGAAGCGAAACCGCCAATGGCCGTTGTCAAAGGATGGGGATGAATTCCATGACCGGCATGTATGATCAGCGTATTAAACAAACCAAGATCCGCGAGCAATCCAAGATCCGCGAGAGCAGAAAGCGAATGAATTCCGGCATGAGAAAGCTTCCCGTCCTTCTAGTTTTTGTGATGTTGTCCAGTACGTGCGGCTTCGCTCAGAAAATCAAAGTGGGCTACGACAAGAAAGCCGACTTCTCCAAATACAGGAGCTACACCTGGCATGCTCCGGCCATTACACAGAACAGGCCTCTCCTTACTGCCAACGTAATCGGCATGATCCAAAGTGAGCTTCAAATCAAGGAACTTGTCAGCATGGACCAGGGCGGGGATCTCACGCTGATCACCCACGGCGGCATCGATTACGGCTTCGGAAACACTTCAGGAGTCACCGACGACTCTTGCAAGAACTGCCAGGCGCCCCTGGTGGATCCGATGGAGTGGGTCGGAACGCCACCTGCGGGCGGCGGGGGCGCCGGTCTTCCCAAGGGAACGCTCGAAATGCACTTCATTGATCGAGCCAGTAACAAGGTGGTCTGGAGCGGCACTGTCGTGCAGAAACTCGATCCCGAAAAGAAGCAGCAGTCGCTCGAAAAAGTGAACGCAGCGATCAAGAAGCTGTTGGCGGACTTTCCTCCGAAAAAGTAAATGCGCGAATCGACTTTGGGGTGCCCGAAGGGCCACACGTACCACGAGCCTGCCGTCGGCCCATCAGGGATAATGGTGCTGATCTCCAACCCAGCCGTATTGGCTCTCTGGCAGTTTGCTGAAAAATGCATGAGTGAAGGGTACGGGCTTCAGCCCGTACGTTAACCCAGGCAATTTCAGTGTGGCTTTAGCCGCCGAGGGAGATCCTTTCGTCGGATTTGCTTCATCCTCGGCTTTTTTCAGCAACCTGCAAGACCCCGGGGCACGGCCTCGAAGAGAAAGCCCATGACACAAACTCCCGACTCTCTTACTCGTCGCGCAATGCTCAAAGGCCTCGGTGCTGCCGCGCTGCTTGGGGCCGCGGGGCGTCCCGCCTTTGCCGCCGCCTACCGCCCGGCCAATACCGACTGGTTTGCCAATTGCCGCTTCGGCATTTCTACCCACTGGACCGCGCAGTCCCAGCCTGTTGGCGAAGATGACTGGCTGCCCTTCAACGAGGCGGTTGACCACTTCAGCCCTGCGGGCTACGTGGACCAGGCTGCCCGCGCCGGAGCCGAGTACGTGATCTTCACCGGCACCCATGCCCTGCAGATGCTGCCCGCGCCCTCGGCCGCCATTGACCGCATCGCCCCCGGCCGCACGACGAAGCGCGATATGATCGGCGAACTGGCCGATGCCTGCCACGCGCGCGGCCTGCGCTTCATCCTCTACTACAACCACTCCTGCAACAGGGCGACGACCCCGGCTGGGAGCATGCCGTCGGCTACCACGCCGCGGACAAGTCCCGCCTCGCCTCGAACCTGCTCGCCATTCTCCGCGAACTCGGCGCGCGCTATGGGTCTCGCCTCGACGCCTGGTGGTTCGACAGTTGCTTCTCGCTTGACCCGCACGGCGTTTACAACTCCGTGACCACAGACATGCACGGCTTCCAGTTCCCCTGGGAAGAGTGGACCGCCGCGGCCAAGACCGGCTTTGACGACCGCCTGGTCACCCTCAGTTCCGGAATGCTGACCCACTTCCTCTATTCCACCCACCAGGACTACGAAGGCGGCGAGGCCAACGACCTTGTCGCCGTGCCCACCTCGCGGTATACCCCGGACCACCTTCAGGCCCATCGCTGGGTCTGCCTCGACAATCCCGGCTGGGTGCACAGCCGCGTCAAAACGCCGCTGGCCCCACCCCGCTTCCCCCTCGCCAGCGTTGCCGACTATGTCCGCACCTCCAACCGCTCCAGCGTCCCGGTCACCTTCAACCTGGACATCGATCGCACGGGCCTTATCAGCCCGGAGTCGCTCGCCTTTTTGGGCAAGGTCAAGCAGCAGCTGTAGAGGTTGTTCCATACCGTCAAGAAATGATGGACGAGGCCGTTTGGCAAGATGCACCGAAAATAATTCAAAAATATTTGGTCATCGATCAAGCGGTCGTTGCGTGGAACCTACGTTGCAGTAGAGCCATTTCATCTAGCTGGATATGTGACGGAGCAGGTATTTCGCCATAACAACCGTGCAACAAAAGACAATCCGCTGACTGATGCAGACAGGTTCATGCTAGCAGTTCCGCAGGTAGTAGGTAGGCGCCTTTACGCATGCAGAATTGACTGGAAGGAACGAGAAAGGGAGCGCAGAACCCTTCTAATGTTCCTGCTTGGATGAAGCGCCAGAAGCGCAGAAAGCGGAATGCTTTGAGGCGAGTTCTTCCCGTTTCATTTCTTAAAGGGCTGTCTTGATCTTGCTGCCAGGAATTGCCAGGATACGACGAGTGAAGGCATCAAGCGCCTGCCGTGCGTACCACATCCTCTGCGGGGGGGGTTAAGGCGGGATTTGCCATACCCTCCCGTCAGGTTAAAAATTTCCTGAGCCTTTAGGGTTGTTCTCAGGTTACAGTGTGCTATTCTTAGTCAGTTAGGTGGGAGAGCCGTCGATATATCAGTGATTTGACCGTCCCGAATCGAACAGCCCTCCGCAGGGGGTGGTACATGAAAAAACGCTAAATGCCCCTGACGGGGCCAGCGCTTTGTCGCGCTGCTATATACCAGTGCGACAATTTTATTTTAACTCGTTGCAACGGAAGGAAACAAACAAAATGACCAACAGTACCCAGAGTCTACAGGATGCGCTTCACCACCTCGAAATACGCTACAAGAATCTCCGCGAGGAAATCCATGCCGTGGAGCAAGGGATGAGCGGCATTCGTGCGGTGCTCGCGAGAGATGCCAGTCTGCTTGTTCAAATTCCACGGAATAGTGGTCCGCAGCACATTCCTATTTCTCCATCCGGCCGATACGCGGGTATGAGTGTTCGTTGGGGCGTTCTTCAGTACCTAGCGGAAGATGCGACAGAGCCTGCGTCCACAGCGGAAATCGCTGGAGCGCTTCTGGGGGGCGGGATGACTACGAATGGCCGAGACTTCATTTCCAACGTCTCTGCGGTTATCAGCGTAATGGTGAACAAGCGCGGAGAATTGAATGGTGCTGATGGTAAGTACCGTCTCACAGATAATGGACGCGCAGCATGGACAGCCATCACAGGCACGAACCAATACCAAGCACGATCACTCGACTTCTCGCCTAGCCTGCAATAACAAGGAATGAACCCAATGGCCACCAAAGACGAACAGTTTGGTCAGAATTTGCTTAGATTGCTTTGCGCCGAGAATTTTTTCTCCGTTGCGATGCTCGCTTCGCGTGAGATGTACGGGAAGAGCTATTTTTCCTTGGGCGAGGCGGAGAAGCGAGCACTAGACCAGACGGTATTGAACTCCATTTCAGCGAATTACTTTGCTCTAGTTCCTGAATGGTTCGGATCCTCTTCCCAAGGCCAGCACTGGGTTCCAGCCTCCCGATAGATCCGCCAACGGTCTTCTAATCATGCGCAACCTACCACATAACGTATTTTTGCAATATTGCTGCCTTGTCACGGCGCTTTCAGAGTGCGCCGTATTATGCATTTTGCCCATTATATTATTGGCCACTGTAGGTTATTGCTTTCTGGTGGCGGAGGACAGGATCGAACCGTCGACCTTGGGGTTATGAATCCCACGCTCTAACCATCTGAGCTACTCCGCCGAAAGGGCTGGGGACAAACTAGATGATACGGGGGCTTGGAATCGAGGTCAAACCGGTCATGGCATGGGCGGAGCGGGACAGTCCGGCTCCCCGGCTTCTACACTCAACTCAATGAAATCTCCCTCGATCGCAGGCGTGATCCCGGCTCGTCTCCATTCCACCCGCCTGAGCCGCAAAGTCCTTCGCGAGCTTGCAGGTCGGCCAATGATTGAGTGGGTGTGGCGCGCGGCCATGGCCAGCGGGCTGATGGATCCGGTGATCGTGGCCACCGATGCGGAAGAAGTAGCGGCTGTCTGCCGGGAGCGCGGCATTCCGGTGGCCATGACTTCCGCAGATTGCGCCAGCGGGTCCGACCGGGTCCGCGAAGTTGCCCGGACCCTCGACGCCGATATCCTCGTCAACATCCAGGGCGATGAGCCGACATTGACCGGCGATTTCTTTCCCCCCTGCTGGCCCTTTTCGATCGGCCGGAGGTGCAGGTGGCCACCCTTGCGGTCCCTTGCCCGGAACATGAAATAGCCAACCCCAACGCCGTGAAGGTCGTCACCGCGCTGGACGGCCGCGCCCTCTACTTTTCGCGCGCAACCATCCCCTTCGACCGCGATGGATCCGGCTTTACGGGATACCGCAAGCACCTCGGGATCTATGCTTATCGCAAGGTCGCGCTGGAGCGGTTTGCCTCTCTCCCTCCTGGCCGCCTGGAACAACTGGAGCGGCTGGAGCAGCTTCGTCTGCTCGAGAACGGAATCGACGTCTACGTCGCCGACGGCGCCAGCCGATACCATTGGCGTCGATACCGAAGAAGACCTGGCCCGGGCTGAGGCGGTGTTGAGAAGCAGAGGCTAGCCCGAACGTCTCCGCTGCGATGCCTGGGTGAGGGTGCCCGTCTCGGCGCAAATCCCTTGCCGCTTTGCAGATTGATTCGACCGAATGGCGCACACTGGAAACATCATGACCAACCGCCCCGCACCCCCGGCAGCCCCTTGCGATCGACCAGATGGGCAGGGCGGGCGAACAGAAAAAAATTTCCGGGGTCCTGAATTTGTTGCAGATAATTTCAAAGCGCCGGGATTCAGCAACTTGCGCGAGCGGTGGTCCGGAAAAACGGGTCTAAAATGGCTGAAAATCGCTGTGATTTGACCCAAAAAACGACCAAAAAGGCTGAAAATCGCGGTGATTTATCTCACAAAAACGGCCAAAATGGACGATCGATCACCGGTTCAAACGTCGCCTGAAAACTTCCTCTGGCCCGGCCCGGGCGACATTCCGAATTACTCGCAAGAACCGGGTGGCACTGAAATCTCCGATACGCGACCATGGTTGACATGAACAGGATTGCTCAACTCGCGAAGCCTGAAATCGGGTCCGGAATCGCCGCCGGACCGCTGCCCGCAATCGATCCGGAACAAGCCTGGCAGCAGGTCATTACCCGCGATGCCGCGGCGGTGTTTTTCTACGCCGTCACCACCACGGGGGTAGTCTGCCGGCCCACGTGCAAGAGCCGCCGGCCCCTGCGATCCAACGTGCGGTTCTTCCGGTCGGTGGCCGAGGCCCAGGCCTCCGGATTCCGCCCCTGTCTCCGCTGCCGTCCGACTGCGTCGAGCAACGCTTTGGACGAGATTCGCGCCTACCTCGAGCGGAATGTCGAACGCCCGGTACGGCTCGCCGAATTGGGACGCGTCGCGGGGCTCAGCCCGTTCACGGTGCAGCGAATGTTCAAGGAAGCGATGGGCGTCAGTCCGCTGCAGTACCAGCGGGCGCTGCGGGCGGGCAAGCTGCGCACTGCGTTGAAGCAGGGAGAAGCGGTGACGGATGCCATCTACACTGCCGGCTTCGAGTCGCCTAGCCGGGCCTACGAAGGCGCCCAACTCGGCATGACGCCGGCGAGCTTTGCTAAGGGAGGCAAGGGCGAGGAGATCCGCTGGGCTGCGGGCCCGTCCCCCTTTGGCTGGGTGGTGGTGGGGGAAACAAGCCGCGGCCTGTGCTGGCTTTCGCTGGCCGCGTCGCTGGCCGAGGGCGAGGCCAGCCTGCGCGCGGAGTTTCCGGCTGCGGTGCTGCGGTCCGACCCATCGCTCTCGACCGTCGTGGATGCGGCGCTCCAGAGCGTTCGCGAGGGCACGGATCTCGTCCGAAGCGCTGCCGCACCGCAGGTGCCCGAGCGGCTTGACTTGCGCGGAACCGTCTTCCAACTCCGCGTGTGGCAGGCATTGCGGCAGATTCCGCGTGGCGAGACGCGCAGCTACAGCCAGCTCGCCCGCGAGTTGGGCGACCCCAACGCCACGCGGGCCGTGGCCCGCGCATGTGCCACCAATCGCGTCGCATTGCTGGTGCCGTGCCATCGCGTAGTCGGCGCCAGCGGCTCGCTCACCGGCTATCGCTGGGGCGTGGAGCGGAAACGGCAGCTGCTCGAGTCGGAAAGATCAGTTCACAGTTCTTAGTTCTCAGTTCACAGTTCGCCATCGGGCGAGTCTCAGCAAGAGCAACTGTGAACTACGAACTTTGAACTAAGAACTTTTTCAAAAACTCCAGCGAGCGCTCTCGCGCCAGGCGAGCGGCGTGGGGGTTGTAGCTCGTGCGGGGCGTCGCGTTGAAGGCGTGGCCGGCGTCGTACCAGTAGATCTCCACTTCGGGGTGCGTCGCTTGCACCTTCTCGACTTCTTCCGCGGGAATGTGGGTATCTTTTCTGCCGAAGTGAAGCATCACCGGGCATGACGGCTCCTCGTGCGCATAGTTGCCGATGCGGCCGCCGTAATAGCCCACAGCGGCATCGGGATGGAGACGCGTGGCGGCGAGCCATGCCACCGTCCCTCCGAAACAGTATCCAATCACGCCGGCTTTTTTGCCGGTCATATTCCTTGCGAATTCGAGGGCGGCGGCAACATCCATGACCCCCTTGTCCACATCGAGTTTGGGGATGAAGCTCATGGCCTTCTGCAAATCGGCGCCTTCGTAGCCGAGGTCCACATCTCGTTCGATGCGGTCGAAAAGGGCCGGCGCGACGGCCAGAAAGCCATCGTTGGCATAGCCGTCAGCCACCGAGCGGATGTGCTCGTTGACCCCGAAGATCTCCTGCACCACCACCAGTCCCGCCTGCGGTTCGCCAGCCGGCCGCGCCACATACGCTCCGAGTACATGGCCGTCCGCTGCCGTCAATGTGATTCGCTCACCCATGGGTCATTGCACCTCCTTTGGCAGTATCCGCGCTGAGGACCGAATCGTTCAACTCGCGTGCGGCGTCATAAATCGCTTTGCGCCACGCCGCGTGTGTGGTCTTCTAGGAGCACCCGCCTATGCTTCAAAAGCTCGAAAGCTATTTTGAATTCAGTCATCTGGGTACGAACTGGCGCACCGAGATCCTGGCCGGGGTCACGACGTTTCTGACCATGGCCTACATCGTGCTGGTGAACCCGGCCATCCTGGCCGATGCCGGAGTGCCGCTGCCCGCCGTGACTGCAGCCACCTGCCTGTCGGCGGCGTTCGGCTCCATCCTGATGGGCATCGTGGCGCGCTACCCTATCGCGCTGGCGCCGGGCATGGGCCTGAATGCCTATTTCACCTACACCGTTTGCATCAAGATGCACATTCCCTGGCAAACGGCCCTGGGTGCGGTGTTCATTTCCGGAGTCATCTTCCTGGCGCTCACGGGAGCGGGCATCCGTCAGATGATCCTGCGGGCCATTCCTCACGAGCTTTACGCCGCCGTGGCCAGCGGCATCGGCCTCTTCATCGCCTTCATCGGCTTTCAGCATGCGGGCCTGGTGGTGCGCGATCCCAACACGCTGGTCGGCCTGGGGAACATCAAGAACCCGACCACCGCGCTCGCCCTATTTGGGTTGATCCTCATGGTGGCGCTGGAAGTGAAGAAGGTGCGCGGCTCCATCCTCATCGGTGTCCTGAGCGTGACCGCAATCGCCTGGATGCTGGGCCTGGTGCACTGGACTCCCACGAGCGGCGGCTTCCAGGCGCTGGCGGGCACCGCGTTTCAACTCAACATTCGCGGCGCTCTCTCCAAAGGGCTGCTGGAAATCATCTTTGTGTTTTTCTTTGTCGATCTGTTCGATAACCTGGGCACCCTGGTGGCGGTCACCAAGCGCGCCGGCCTCATTGCCGCCGACCACTCCATCCCGCGCCTGAACCGCATCCTGTTTACCGATGCGACGGCGACGGTGTTTGGCTCGCTCACCGGGACCTCCACGGTGACCAGCTATGTAGAGTCCACGGCCGGCGTGGCGGCGGGAGGCCGAAGCGGGGTTACTGCCATCGTCACCGGATTGCTGTTTCTGGGGGCGATCGGTGCCGCTCCCTTCATTGGCATCGTGCCCCAGGCGGCCACGGCTCCGGCGCTCATCCTGGTCGGCTCGCTGATGCTGGCCACCATTACCGAGATTCGCTGGCACGAGCCGCTGGTCGCGGTGCCGGCGTTCCTGACCCTGGTGCTGATTCCTCTGACCTACTCTATCGCCAACGGTCTTGGGTTCGGCATCATCGCGTGGGCGGTGCTGCACGCCATTACCGGCAAACTGCGCCGCCAGGACTGGCTCCTGTATGTACTGGCGGCCTTGTTTCTGGCCCGCTTCGTCTACCTGGGTTCAAGCTGACGCCTGCCCGCGTGCCGTTTAACACCCGTTACCGAACCCTGTTCCCCCTGCGCAGCCATAGCCCGAAAGTCGTAAACTCTCTTTCATCTACCCCTGTAGTATTAGTGGGAGCAGCAAGCCAAGAACCCTAGATAGATATACGTGGCGTGCAAAGTCACGCCGGAGCGTCGGATGGACGAATCCCCGAATCACAGGACGGGACGCGCCATGAAGCTGCCGCAGTTGGCAGTCGTGGCGGGCCTCTCGACGGCGCTTGCCCTGGGGCTGTCGTCCTGCACCAACGTCGCGGGCTTTACTCCGACCAGCCTGGTTCGTGTGGTCGATGCCTCCTACATCGCGCCGGCCGTGAACATCTATGTTGAGAACACGCTTTTCGCCGGGAATATTGGTCAGGGATATATCTCCAACTACGGCACGGTGACTCCTTCGCCGGCGGCGCAGATCAAGGTGACGCAGGCCACGGGCGGCGCCACGCTGGTGGCCGCGGCTGCCACCCTGAACGCGGGCGCGCAGCACTCCGTGTTTCTGACCGATAACGGCGCCTCACCCACGGCCTACATCGTGACGGTGCTTGAAGACCAGCAGACACCCGCGGCCGCCGGGCACTCGGCCTTCCGATTTTTGAACCAGGCTCCGCGCACCGGTGCGGTTGATGTGTACATGGTTCCCGGCAGCACGACCCTGGCTAACACCATACCGTTGTGCACCGCGTTGCCGATCGGTTCCACCTGCGGCTATGTCAGCTTTGCCTCGGCGACGGTGACGATGGTGATTACGCCGGCCGGAACGGTTACACCGAAATTCACTTCGACCTCCCTGGCGCTGTCGGGCGGCGAGGTGCGCACGGTGGTAATCGTCGACAGCCAGTTGACCAATGATCCCCCGGTGCAAGTGGTGATCGCCAAGGACGTGGACTGAGAAGAGCATCTTCTAGCTGCTAGCCACTAGCTCTTAACTGTTTAGCGCCCGTTCAGGAAGATTTCTCCGTGCTCCATCCTTGCGACTTTTTACGGTCGCAAGGATGGGAAGCCACGAACCCCAACCAGCCATTGTCATCCTGAGCGAAGCCGGTCTCGCGATGCGCGACTGCCAGTCGCGCACACGACAACTGGCACGATCAGGGTTGATGAGAACGGAGACCTCGAACATGAAGCTTGATGAACCCAGCCGCACAGCCCTTATGATCGCCCGACAACGAGCTGCTCATCAGGTGCTCGATCATGGCTCAATCCTCTATGACCCATTTGCTATGAAGATTCTGCGTGAAGACGAAAAGGACGTGCTTCAATTTGCGAACGGGCACCCCTTGGCCAGCATCGGACGTCTGTTCACCACCGCGCGAAGCCGGATTGCGGAAGATGCTTTGTCAAGAGCTGTCGAACGAGGGGTTCGGCAGATCGTCATCCTTGGCGCCGGACTCGACACTCTCGCTCTCCGGAATCCCCATGGCGCACTCGAGATCCCTATCTATGAGGTGGACCACCCCGCGACGCAGGCATGGAAACGCCAGCGCCTGGCTGAAGCTCAAATCGCACTTCCGCCGTGGCTTATTCTCGTGCCAGTTGATTTCGAGCGGGACGATGTGGGAGAGGAACTCGTCGCGGCAGGTTTTCAGCAGAACTCGCCCGCGTTTTTCACTTGGCTCGGGGTTGTGCCCTATCTGACACAGGACGCTATCTGCCGCACGCTGGACTACATGTCGTCAATCCAGAACTCGGAGATGGTGTTCGACTACATGGAGCCTCCCGAGGCATTCTCCGAAGAGTTAAGGCAATTAGAAAAGCAGCGGGCCGAGCAGCTTGAGAAAATTGGTGAACGTTCCGTCAGCCGTTTCGAGCCGGGTGGCATTGCAGCGATTCTTCGCTCGCACGGATTTGGCGCCATCGAAGACATCGATTTCCAGGAGATCGCGTGCAGGTTCGGCCGCGCCATTCAGGGACTCGCGCCCGGACACGCTGGCCTCCATGTTGTCCACGCTAAGCACTAATTGAACACGGCGATCAATTGCTATTCAAATACAGAGCCGGTCCAAACCGACAGATCCGGTTTATGCACGGACGGGTGCAGCCCCGACACCCTTGTAATCTGACTTGCAAAGCATGCGTTCTGGACGGATCACCGTCGATGCAGAAGTTACTCCTCGATTCACATCGGCCGAATCCAACGGGCGGGAGAACGGATTGCACACTGCAAGAGACCGCTACAATCCACGTAGATGAGACGCATTCTCTCCGCACTCTTCGTCTGCCTTACCGTCATCCCAATCGCTTTCGCCGCCGACACCTATCGCATCGTTCGCACCTATCCTCACGATCCCCACGCCTTCACCCAGGGACTGGTCTTCGTCGACGGCAGTCTGTATGAGAGCACCGGGCTCAACGGTCAGTCGTCCTTGCGAATGGTCGACCTCGAGACCGGACGGGTCCTTCAGTCCCAGCCCGTGGACAGCAAGTATTTCGCCGAGGGGCTGACGGCGTGGGGTAGTACGCTGGTGCAACTTACCTGGGAGTCGCATGTGGCGTTGGTCTACGACCGCTTCAGCTTCCGGGTGCTGCGCACGTTTTCCTACAGAGGAGAAGGCTGGGGTTTGACGCAGGACGGAAAGTCTCTCATCCTCAGCGACGGGTCGGACACCCTGCGCTTCTTCGATCCGGCTACATTCCGTGAGGTCCGGCACATAAGCGTCAAGGATCACGGCAAGCCGGTCAGCGAGATCAACGAACTTGAATTCGTTCATGGCGAGATCTATGCCAATATCTGGCACTCGGACCGCATCGCGCGGATCGCCCCGGGCACGGGAAAGGTGCTGGGCTGGATCGACCTCAACGGGGTGCTACCGGCTGCAGAGCATTCCAGTCCCGAAGCGGTGCTCAACGGGATTGCGTACGACTCTGCCCACGACCGCCTTTTCATCACTGGGAAACTCTGGCCGAAGCTGTTCGAGATCCAGGTTGTACCGGAACCGCTCAAGCCGGTTTCAGTGCATCAGAAAAAATAGCGGCCGGAAACAGTGCCTGCAACGGCGACTGCCGTCACAACAGAGTCCACACACGCATCGGTATACTCGTCGCCAAGGCTCACTCATGGACTTATCGGAAATATCGGTTCCTACCATTCTGCAGAACGCGGCCATCCTCACCATACTCGTTGCGTTTACCGGCTATGCCCTTACCTTTCTCAGCGCTCACATGCTGGCGCGGCGGCGCGACAAGCTCGAACTGGTCAACAAGCGGCTGAATGAGTTTTACGGGCCGCTCTATGTCGCCTCGCAGGCAGGCAACATCGCTTACCGGTCACTGCTGAACAAGCAGGGCAAGACGCAGAGTGAGCCCATCACCGACGAGGACCTGAAGGACTGGGTGCTGTGGATGCGGACCATCTTCATCCCGCTCAATGAAATCCGGGAGAGGATCATCATCGAGAAAGCCCACCTCATCGTCGAGGAGCACATGCCGCAATGCCTGCTCGACTTCGTGACCCACGTGGTGGGCTACAAAGCGGTGCTGCACAAATGGGCGGAGGGCGACTACTCGGAGCGCCGCTCGACCATCGGCTGGCCGCCGGAATTCGATGTCTATGTGAAGAATTCGTATGCAGCGCTCAAGGCCGAGCAGATGCGGTTGATGCACAGCGGGCTGTCGCGAGTCTGGCATCGGTTGATGAGAAGGCGTTGATGAGAAAGCAGGGACCAGGGACTAGAACTGGACTCATAAACAGGTGAGCCCTTCAGCCGACGCCTCGAAATAGCGGTAGACATCGTCGCCACCCTCCCACGCGGCCCGTAACCAATCGAAGCAATGCTCTCCGAATCCACGGCTTCCTGCCGCGCTTGTCCGATTAAGACGCCGAGCGGTTTATGAGACCGCTCTAGTAGTTTTTCCAGTTGTCTTGACTCGAGAATGGAGCGATTCTGTCGCGGATAGAGTTGAGGCAAGACAGCTGTCCCTGAGTTGTTCTTGAATTGAATCGGCACCAAGGCCCCATGCACTATAGCTGGCATAGGGCATAGATAGGGACACTCGTCAATCTTGATGACGCCGCAGAAGACATCGCATCGCACTGCCGACGAGTGGTGATACTTACCGCCTTACACTGGCGACTGCCCCTCTGCACGATCGATTCCAAATGCAAGGAACAATCCAACACCAGAGAGGTCATTATGAAGAAGCTGGCTTTGTCACTTTTAATTCTCATCGTTGTACCCTTGCCTGGAGCCGCCCAGAGAGTGGAGATATTTGGAGGCGTTCAATATACTCACCTTCAGCCTTCATACAATGCCGTCGGCTGGAATGCGGCCGTCACTGGAAACTTCAAACATGTTCTGGGGATCACGGGAGACTTCAGCGGCGCCTACAAGTCAGGCGGTGATTTTCATTCGTACACCGTCGGGCCTGTTCTGACTGCTCGCCTGCCGATAGTGCAGCCGTTCGTTCACGCCTTGTTCGGCGGAGCTACTCTTACAGCGGCCGGAACATCCACCACTGACTTTGCGATGATGGTTGGCGGAGGGTTGGACCTCGGCTTGCGCAAAGGGATCGGATTACGGCTCATCCAGGCGGATTGGTTAAGTACGCGGTTTGGAGGCTTTGTGAACAACAGCCAGGGTCGCGCCTCTGCCGGCCTTGTCTTGAAATTCTGACAATGCGGTTCTGTATCCAGGCATAGGATCGGGAATGCCTATCAAATGAAATCCGAAATAGGACTATGGGACCAGGGACTCAGGCATTCACGTTGATTCCCAGGCGTTCCCACAGGCGCAGCGCCGGTTCGGCCTGGTTGATGGTGTAGAAGTGCAGGCCGGGCGCGCCTGCGCGCAGCAGCGTCTCGCACAGGCGAGTCACGACGTCCAGTCCGAAATCGATGAGGGCGGGCTTGTCGTATTGCAGGTCTTCGAGGCGCAGGCGCACCCAGCGCGGAAGGTCGGCGCCGCATCCGGTGCAGAAGCGCAGCGAGTTGGTGTAGCTGGTGATGGGCATGATGCCGGGGATGATGGGAATCTTCAGACCCGCCTTGTGGCAGCGCTCGAGAAAATGGAAATAGGCTTCGGCGTTGTAGAAGAGCTGGGTCAGCGCTCCGTCGGCCCCCGCCTCGACCTTGCGGCAGAAATGTTCGAAATCGGCGTCGCAACTGGTCGCCTGCGGGTGGACCTCAGGGTACGCGGCCACTTCGATCATGAACGCGTTCCCGTGGGTTTCGCGGATGAAGGTGACCAGTTCGCTGGCATAGTGGAATTCACCCGGCGCGGACGAACTCATGGCCGTAGCAGGCAGGTCGCCGCGCAGCGCCACGATGCGCTTGACGCCGGCTTCACGATAGCGATCGAGCAGGGCGCCGACCTTGGCCCGTGTCGAGCCCACGCAGGTAAGATGAGGCACAGCCTCCACACCGGTGTGCCGGACGACCGTCATCAGTGTTTCGTACGTGCCGTCCTGGTCGGAGCCGCCCGCACCGTGGGTGATGGAGAAATAGTTGGGCCGGACCGCGGCTAGTTGGCCGATCACGGCGGGCAGCTTGGCCACGCCTTCGGGTGTGCGCGGCGGAAACAGCTCAAAGGAAAAACTCTGCGGATTCATGGTGAGGCCACTGGGGTACGAGTTGGTCTCGCTGTTGCGGTCTCCCACCCTTTTCACGATGCGAGTGTGAAAAGGATGGGGCACGGAAGAACTGTGAACTAAGAACTGTGAACTGTCTTAGTACCTGTACATCTCCGACTTGTACGGACCTTCGACGGCCACGCCAAGATACTCGGCCTGTTTGGGAGTCAGAGTAGTCAGCTTTACGCCGATCTTCTCCAGATGCAGCCGGGCTACTTCTTCGTCCAGCTTTTTGGGCAGCGTGTAGACGGCCACCTTGTAGCTGTCCTTGTTCTTCCAAAGGTCGAGCTGCGCCAGGGTCTGGTTGGCGAAGCTGTTCGACATCACGAAGCTCGGATGGCCGGTCGCACAGCCCAGGTTCACCAGTCGGCCTTCGGCAAGGACGAAGATGCTGTTGCCGGTGGGGAACGTATATTTGTCCACCTGGGGCTTGATGTTCAGCTTTTCGACGCCCTTTTCGGAGTTGAGCCGGTCCATCTGGATCTCGTTATCGAAATGGCCGATGTTGCAGACGATGGCCTGGTCCTTCATCTTCTTCATGTGCTCGAGAGTGATGATGTCCACGTTGCCGGTGCAGGTAACGTAGATGTCGCCGCGTCCCAGGGTGTCTTCGATCGTGGTGACCTCGAAGCCTTCCATGGCGGCCTGCAGGGCGTTGATGGGGTCGACTTCGGTCACGATCACACGGGCGCCCATGCCGCGCAGAGAATGCGACGAGCCCTTGCCCACATCGCCGTAGCCGCAGATGACGGCGATCTTGCCGGCCACCATTACATCCGTGGCGCGCTTGATGCCGTCGGCCAGCGACTCGCGGCATCCGTAGAGGTTGTCGAACTTCGACTTGGTCACCGAATCGTTGACGTTGATGGCCGGGATCAGAAGCTTGCCCTGTTCCATCATCTTGTAGAGCCGATGCACGCCGGTGGTTGTCTCTTCCGAAACGCCGCGCCATTCCTTGACGACGTTGTGCCAGTGCTTCGGATCTTCGGCGTGGACGCGCTTCAACAGGTCCTTGATGACCTGTTCTTCGTGATTGCCGGAAGGGGTGTTCACCCAGCCGTCGCCCTGTTCGAGTTCGTACCCCTTGTGGATCAGCAGGGTCACGTCGCCGCCGTCATCAACCACCAGCTGCGGGCCCTTGCCGCCCTTCCCGTCTTTTCCAGTATGGGTCAGGGCCTGCAGCGTGCAATCCCAGTACTCTTCAAGGCTTTCACCTTTCCACGCAAATACAGGAACTCCGCTCGCCGCAATCGCCGCCGCAGCGTGGTCCTGGGTGGAGAAGATGTTGCAGCTCGCCCAGCGCACTTCGGCTCCGAGGCTGGTCAGGGTCTCGATCAGCACCGCCGTCTGAATGGTCATGTGCAGAGAGCCCGTAACGCGCACGCCCGCGAGTGGCTTTTCAGCCGCGTACTTGTTGCGAATCGCCATCAGGCCCGGCATCTCCTGCTCGGCAATGGTGATTTCCTTGCGACCCCAGTCAGCCAGATCGAGGTCAGCCACCTTGTACGGCAGAGCCGCGATTTCGAGTGTCGTTGCCATTTCGTTTCTGCTCCTTATATCGACCTATCGTGATATATTGATATGTATCAGAAGCCCACTCATGCCGTCAATCGTGAAAATCCTGCGCGCCGCCGCCGATCCTACCCGGCTCCGCATCCTGCTGCTTCTAAAGGCCGAAGAACTGTCGGTAGCGGAACTGCAGGAGATCCTGGTCATGGGGCAGAGCACGATTTCGACGCATCTTTCGCAGCTCAAGCATGCCGGGCTGGTCGAGGACCGCCGCACCGGCAAGAGCAGCTTCTACAGCCTCGCCACCTCCGGTGGGGGCGACGTTTTGGACGAGATCCTCGCACAGGCTCATAGGGAGACTCCAGGAGCCGTCATGGATCACGCCACGATGCGCGCCGTGGTCAAGAAACGCCAGGACAAGATGCGCAGCTTTTTCGACAGCATGGCGGGCCGGCTGGGAAAGGATTATGTTCCCGGCAAATCGTGGAAGAGCCTGGCCGAAGCGCTGCTGCGCCTGATGCCGCCGATGACCATCGCCGACCTGGGCGCCGGGGACGGGAGTTTCGCGCTTCTGCTTTCACAGCGGGCCACGCGGGTGATCGCTGTCGACTCGTCCGCGAAGATGCTGGAGTTCGGGCGCGACCAGGCCGTCCGCCATGGTATCGACAACGTTGAGTTCCGGTTGGGCGACATGGAAGAGCCGCCGATCGAGGATGCGACCGTTGACCTGGTCTTCTTTTCGCAGTCGCTGCATCACGCGCTACATCCGGAACGCTCCGTAAAGCAGGCAGCGCGCATTCTCCGGCCCGGCGGACGCATTGCCATTCTCGACCTGGTCAAGCACCGGTTTGAGGAGGCGCGCGAGCTGTACGCCGACGAGCGGCTGGGCTTCAGCGAGGCGGAACTGGAATCGATGCTGACCGAAGCCGGCTTCCTCGATGTGTCCGTCGCCATCGTCGATCGGGATCCAGAGGCTCCGCAGTTTCAGACCCTGCTGGCCATCGGGACAAAGTGCTCCCCCGCGTCTGTGCCGGAAGCAGCGCGCCCTCAGATCACGTCTTTATAGGCCCGATGCGCGGCCGCGGTCCGATAACCTCGCCTGCGCGGCCGAAACTTCGCTGCGCTCCCGATCCGGTTGAGCGCCACCATGACCACCCCAGCACAGATCAACGTTGTCGCAACGATGAAAATTACCGCAAACATCAAAGCGTCATTGTTCATCGCAGTCTTCCTTTCCGAAGCGGCAACATTCTACTCCGATTCGTCATTGGTTGAAAGGAATCCGGACACGCCTCATCAGGTTCATGTCCGCGTGCGCTACCATTGCATCCAACCAGTGCACGACCAACGATGAGCCCGAACCCGATGCCCGCAGCGGATGTGACCAAACCCGCGCGACTAACGCGCGCCCAGCGCACCGCCATCCTCAAGGCCCTTGCCGACCCCAAGCGCTTTGAACTGCTGGAGCGCATTGCGAAGTCGTCTTGTCCGCTGGGCTGCTCGGTGGCGCGTTCGGCCCTGGCGATTGCTCCCGCTACCCTTTCTCACCACATCAAGGAACTGGAGACCGCGGGGCTAATCCAGGTCGAGCGGCAGGGAAAGTTCCACTTTCTTGCCCTGCGGCCGGGCGTGCTCGAGGCGCTCGCAGCCAGTATTTCCTCCCTCAGTCCGCGGGGCTGCAACAGCGGCGGCAACGCATCCCAATAGATTTCCACAATCATCCTGAATCCATCTCGCCGGGTTGCTAATCAATTCGATAGTTATCGAAATGTCGAAGCGATGGCATTTCGAGGATGGAGCAGGGAATGAAAAACCTCAGTGGCAAAGTCGCGCTGGTTACCGGAGCATCGAAGGGCATTGGCGCGGGTGTTGCGCGCGAACTGGCAGCCCGCGGCGCGGCCGTAGCGGTGAATTACTCAGGCAGCAAGGCGAACGCGGAAAAGCTCGTAGCCGAGATCAAGGCCGGCGGCGGCAAGGCGGTCGCAGTGCAGGCTGACATATCCAATCCTGATTCGATTGGCCCGTTGGTGCAGACGGTGGCGAAGCAACTCGGTCCGATCGATATCCTGGTGAACAACGCTGGGATCTACGAGTTCGGCCCCATCGAAGCCATTACGCCAGAGCACTTTCACAAGCAGTTCAACGTGAACGTTCTTGGCCTGCTCCTGACTACGCAGGCGGCTCTGAAGCACTTCAACCCCAACGGCGGAAGCATCGTGAACATCAGTTCCGTGGTCGTCGACGGTGTGCCCGGCGCTGCCGTCTACAGTGCGACCAAGGGCGCGGTCGATTCAATCACCGCCGCGCTGGCCAAGGAACTCGGGGCGAAGAATATCCGGGTGAACTCTTTGAATCCGGGGCTCATCGAGACCGAAGGCACACACACGGCGGGCTTCATCGGCAGCGACTTCCAGAAGGAAGCGGTGGCGCGCACGCCGCTCGGCCGCACTGGCCAACCCACCGATATCGCCTCGGCGGTGGCTTTCCTGGCCTCAGAGGATTCGGGCTGGATTAATGGCCAGGCCATCTATGCATCGGGCGGATTCACGCTCTGAACAGATCGTCCCCAGGTCTAGGCTTCGAGGCCTGGGGCTATCCACTGAGTGCCTTTGAAGGGAAACCACGATGTTTCATTCCATCTTTCCATCGCTCGCCGTGGTGGCAATCGGACTGGTTGCCGCGCGAGTGGGCGACAAGTTTGGCACCCTGTTTGTTGCAAAGCCCTGCGTTGCCGCCCCTAAAAGCGCGGTTGTGTGGTCGTACGACGAGGGGGATTACACGGCCGCGAGTTCCTGCCCGCGCAGTGCCGCCAGACGCGTCACTTCCAGTTCTCCCCGGTAAAACATGTTGAAAGTGTCAAACGGGATGAGGCGTTTGCCGTCGGGGTGCGCAATGTGGATGCAGCTTTTCTTCACGCTGCGCACGTCGAAGGCTTCCGCATCGATGAACTGGACAATCAACACACGAAACAAATTCTTGTAGTCGAGATCCTTGGGGATCAGCACCTTCGGCAGGCAGCACAGCAACTCGCGTAAAGTGGAAGCCTGCGAACTTGGCGAGTGGTTGGTGGCGAAGAGCTTGAAGAGATGCTCGCGCAGCCCCGCTTCCTGCTCGTAGACGATCGTGTTCTTTGCGCCGTTGACGAGCACGTCGGGGGGAACCATGCCGGTCAGCGGAACCACCTTGGATCCGAAGGGGGTTCCCAGCTTGAGCGCGTACGCCATCGCCAGCGCGTCGGGATGGCAGGGAACCGGGATGAGGTCCTCGGGCCGGAAGACGCTGGTCTGTTCGAGGATTCTGCGGCGCACCTCGGTCAGCGTGAGCCGGTGCTGCGCGGAGTTGAAGCCGCTGACGCGTCCCGCCTGCTGCACGGGCTGAAACGTCACGCCGCGCACGGCCGGTTGCTTGAGCGCATAGTCGACAATCGCGCCGAGTTCGCCATCGTTCACGCCGCGCTCGACGGTGACCACGAGAGTAGTCGAGATGCCGAGCTTGTTCAGCCGGTCGAGCGCCTTTTCGCGGATCGACCGCAGGTCCGCTCCGCGCAACTGCATCAGGGGCTCGCGCTGGAGCGAGTCGAACTGCAGGTAGATTTCGAACTGGGGCATGAAGTCGGCGAGGCGGCGGGCGAAGTCTTCATCCTGCGCAATGCGGATGCCGTTGGTGTTGACCATCAGATGGCGGATCGGTCGCTCCTTGCACATTTCAAGCACGCGGAAGAAGTCGGGATGAAGAGTCGGCTCGCCGCCCGAGATCTGCACCACGTCGGGCTGCTTCTCGTTGCGCACCACGCAGTCGAGCATGGCTTCGATCTGGGCAAGGGTGCGAAATTCGGTCCGGTGCTGACCCGAGCCCGCGTAGCAGATGGGGCAGGTCAGATTGCAGGCGTCGCAGATCTCGACCAGCGTGAGGCAGCTGTGCTGCTCGTGGTCGGGGCACAGGCCGCAGTCGTAGGGGCAGCCGTACTTGACCGGAGTGTTGTAGACCATGGGCTGCTCGGGCGTCTTGATGAAGACTTCGCGGGAGCGGCGATAGTAGTCGATGTCGTCGGCGACGAGGACGCGGTCGTGGCCGTGCTGGGGACAGCGCTTCAGCATCCAAACCTTGCCGTCTTCGAAAACGATCTTGGCATCGACGCGGCGGTAACAGGTCGAGCAAATGGAGATGGCGACGTCATAGAAGAGATATGGGCGGAGTTTATCGGTCATTGTTTCCTTCTTATTTGTCTGTTTCGTTCAGACTATTCAGAGAAGCGGGAGTACAGCGCGGTGGCGATCCAGATGATCACGGAGACGACGACACCGCAGGCGGAAAGAGCCATCACTATCACTTCCACGGCACCGGTGAACATGAATAGCCGCGTGAACATTGCGCCATACTGGTTCGCGCCGGCCACCATGGCGATTTGGAGCCCGCAGAGGCCCGAAGAAACGAGCAGGAACACGACCGCGATCACAAGCCATTTTGCGGGTCCTTCGAGATTGCTCCAGGGCACTTTCATGGGGCTAGTCTGATTTCTCCTCATCGTCGGGATGGTCGGAGAGACGCTGCGGCTCTGGATCCTCACGGCCCAGCAGTCCCACCGCCGCCCACGCGATTGTAGTGACAACCAGGCCCAATGCTGAAAGCACAAGAGCGAACGCGCCGATCGTGCCAATGAAGGTATCGGGGCCGAATTCTTGATGCGTGTCGCGCAGGTTGGTCAAAAAGGTCGCATCGACCCCGCAGAGTCCCACGCCGGCGATGAAGGCGAAGGCCAGCACCGTGAAGATCTTCGCGAAGATGCTGCGTTCAGCCCACCACGACACGCTGCACCACCTTTCTGCGGGATGTGCGCCGGTCCTTCAGGTAGAGCGCGCCCAGTGCAGCGAGCCCCGCCACGCAGGCCCATTGGATCAGGTTCATTCCATGAACCAGCGGCTGGGGTTTGAGGAAGTCGATGGCGATGCGCCAGGCAAGATAAGCAGCCAGGAAAATGCGGAAGCGGGCGCCTTCGGGGAGGCGGATGTTGGTGCTCAACAGGACGCCGGCCAAAATCAAAAAAAGAATTTCGTAGACTTGCACGGGATGACGGCCGATGCCATCGCCCAGGTCGACGGCCAAGGGAAGATTGGTGGGCTTGCCGTAGGTGTCATCGGCGAGGCCGGCAAGGAGGCAGCCGACGCGGCCCACGGTGATGCCCACACAGAGAGGCAAAACGAAGAGATCGCCGGTGCGGCGGCGAATTCCCGTCACCCGCTTGGCGATCTCGACGCCGAGCCACCCGCCCAGCAGTCCGCCGACGATGGTCTTGCCTCCCGGTGAAAGCAACACCGCCCAAACGCGCCCCGCGCGCTGCGCCGCCAGGACGGTGGGCCACTGCTCGGCCAGGCCCAGGAGGCGGCTACCCAGAAGGGCTCCGACGGCGGCCGCGGCCAGCACGGTCCAGCGCTGGGGCTCGCTCACGACATCGCCCTGGCGGCCCCGAACCCAGCGGAAGACCGCGTATCCGGCCGCATAGGCAACGGTTTCGAGCACCGGGTGCCATGCGGGGTGCGAACCGACGGGAATCATTGGGGGAGAGTATACCGGGACGGTTGCGGTCCAGGTCGTGGAGTGGCTGGCACCGGTTCCGGCGGTTATTCTTTTCCGGCTCTGACGGTCTGCGTGGTCGGCTGGCGGCGGGCCAGCGCGAACTGCAGCGAGCCGCCCTGCACGATGATCGAAAACACAACGACCATGTACGTGGCTCCGAAGATCCAGGGTCCGGTTCGGGGCCCGGTTTGTGCGCTCGCTAGATTCAGAGGCACGGACAGGGCAAGGGCGATGGAGAGTCCGCCGCGCAGCCCTCCCCAGGTAAGGGTCTTGATCGAATCGCGGCGCTGCTTTTGGCACATCCGCACGATCAACAGGCACAGCGCCACAACTGCGAAACGCACCACATTGACAGAAACAATGGCAGCCAGACCGGCGCGGATGGTGGTCGCGTTGAGCGTGACCACCATGGCTTCGAGCCCCAGAAGCACAAACAGCACGGAGTTCTGCACTTCGTCGAGCATGGTCCAGAACTGATCTACGCGATCGTCGGCGATACGGCCCTCGGGCTGCTTGCGATTAAAGTGGCGCAGCGCGATGCCGGCCACCACCGCTTCCATTGGCGCGGAGAGGCGCCAGATATCGGCCAGAACATAGCCCCCGAGCGCCAGGGTCAGGGTGAGCAGAATCTCGATCTGGTAGGCGTCGACGAGGCAGATGAGACGGGAAACGATGCGCGCCGCAACAATCCCGAGCACCGCCGCCCCACCCGATTTCAGCAGCAGCAAGCCCGCAATGTGCCAGGGCGTGGGAGCCTGGCCGCGCGCGATTTCAATCATGGTGAGGAACAGCACCGCGCCCACGCCGTCGTTGAAGAGAGACTCGCCCGCCAGTTGCGCCTCGATCGATTTGGGAATGCCGATGCGGCGCAGCAGTTCAAGCACCGCGATGGGGTCGGTAGGCGAGATGAGCGCCCCGAAAATCAAGCAGGCCATCCACGAGGACCCGGTGCCGGAGAGCAGCATCATGAGGCCCGCCACCGCCAGGAATGAGAGGACGGTGCCCAGAGTCGAGAGCACAGCGACGGGCAGCTTTTCGCGCCCCAGGTGCTCCAGGTCGAGCAGAAATGCTCCGGCGAACAGGAGCAGGGGGAGCATGCCGTGCAGGATCAGACTTTCAAAATCGATGCTTCGCACAAGATGCTCGGCCCAATCGTGCACCCCCGGCGCGATCTGGCCCAGGATGCCGAAGCTCATCGTGGTCAGCACGGTCAACACCATGGTGCCGCCGGTGATTGGTATGCGCAGCACGCGTGAACTGATCCAGCCGAAGAGGGCTGCCGTTGCGACCAGCACGCTGATGATTTCGAGAGTGTTCATAAGGCAGGGAACGGCGAACAGGGTTCATGGATCAGGAACACATCCCCCGTGGCCCCATCCTTTCGCCTTTTTTTGGGGCGAAAGGGTGGGCGGCCACGAAGTTCAGACGCTAAACGCTAAAAGCGAAAAGCTTTATTACAGCAGCTTCGCCGCGTCCTTGGCGAAGTACGTCACGATAAAGTCAGCTCCGGCGCGGCGTATACCCACCAGCGACTCCAGCATGGCGCGGTCGCGATCGAGCCAGCCTTTTTCAAAGGCGGCGTGCAGCATGGAGTACTCGCCCGAAACCTGGTAGGCGCCCATGGGGACGCCGAAGCGATCGCGCGCCGCGCGCACTACATCGAGATAGGGCATGGCCGGCTTCATCAGGATCATGTCGGCGCCTTCGCCGAGATCGAGTTCGATTTCGCGCATGGCTTCGCGCAGATTGGCGCCATCCATCTGGTAGGTCTTGCGGTCGCCGAACTGGGGCGCGGAGCCGGCCGCTTCGCGGAACGGGCCGTAGAAGGCGGAGGCAAACTTCGAGGCGTAGCTGAGGATCGGGACCTCGGTGCGGTCGTCTTCGTCAAGAGCGCGGCGAATGGCGGCGACGCGCCCGTCCATCATGTCGCTGGGGGCCACGATGTCGGCCCCGGCCCGCGCCAGGCTCGCGGCGGCGCGGCCGAGCAGATCGAGTGACGTATCGTTTTCCACTTCCCAGCCGTCTTTGGTCTCCACGATCATGCCGCAGTGTCCGTGGCTGGTGTATTCGCACAGGCATACATCGGCGATCAGAACCAGTTTTTTGGCCGCGCTGGAGCGCCTCAGCGCGCGCAGTCCCTTCTGCACGATTCCTTCGTCGTCATAAGCACCGGTGCCATGTTCGTCCTTGGATTCGGGCAGCCCGAAGAGCAAGAGACCGCCGATCCCCAGGCCTGCGGCCTCTTCGGCTTCGCGCACCGCTTCGTCCACGGAAACATTGAACACGCCGGGCATCGAACTGACTGCCTTGCGTACTCCCTCGCCCGGGCAGACAAAGAGCGGGTAGACCAAGTCGCCGGGATCGAGAGAGGTCTCGCGCACCAGGGCGCGCAGCGAGTCTGACCGGCGCAGGCGCCGCATGCGGGTTTCAGGGAAACTCATAGATAAATTGTAAGGCAGGGGCATCCAAAAGTAGCTTCCAGCTTCTAGCTACCAGCTTCTAGCTTGTCCGCGTGTGGGAATGGTTCTCGCTAGTTGAGTGGTTGTTCATCGGTCAAGCCAAGAGGGGCCATTCACAGCCCGGATGCTCGCGGACGCACGGAAGGGCTAGCAGCTAGAGGCTAGAAGCTAGCGGCTGTCTTTCACGGCAGCTGGTCATACAGCGTCTGGTTCCGATAGCCCATCAGCGTGACCAGAGTCCAGATGCCGATCGCGGTCCCGATGGGGAACTTGAAAAGGCTCAGAAACGCGGCGACAATGGCCAGAACCCGTCCCCAGGGCGCGCGCTCCATCAGTCCCCAGGCGGCCCCGAAGAGCAGAGCAGCGCGCAGAACCACAAACAGCCATACGAAATGCAGGAACGCTGGACCAAACCATTCCGGCCGGAAAGGACCGTTCCACCGTCCCCAGGGACCGAAATGGTTAAACATGAATGCACGGGCAAAGGACATTCCCACGAAGCTCAGAGCCAGCGTGAGCCCGGCATAGATGAACCACACCACGCTGAGCGCCCGCACTCTGCCTGCATAGCTGTCGAGTTGGAATTGCATCGCGGGCACCGGAGGAACCATCGCCAGGGGACGGCCGCACTGGGAACAGACAGCCTGTCCGGGCAACAACGCCTGACCACATCCGCTGCAATACATACAGGTACCTCCGCGGTTGCCGGGAAGCGTATTCGGTCCCGGCGACGGTTATTTGCCGCACAGACGATACTACGCAAACTCACGGGGCCGGGTTCCGATCGCCGAACCGGGCGCCACGCGAGCGAGATCATTTTGCCGATACGGGCGGGAGCGTGCGCTCCCATCGTTCTTCGTGGCGATCGTCGTGGTAGAGCAGTGCAGTGACCCGGCCCTGCTTGTCATGCTCCACCGTGAGCCGGGTCCAGGTGCTGCCCAGGGGATAGAAGAAGGTGTTCGGCGCCTCCGCCTCCACTTCGGTGACTTCGCCGTGCGGGTCCTTTTCGTACAGAGCCTCTCCCTGGCGAAAGAGAGTGGCCGCGAGGCGCCCGTTCGGGTCCCTGTACTCGCCGGCAATGGTGTCCAGCGTTGAAACCGGAAGCTTGATCGCAGTTGGATGCAGCGGAATGACCAGGCGCTCGGAAAATGACGGAGGTTCGGGAATCGCGCCCAGGTGGTGCGACAGCAGCCAGCGGGGCAGTTCCGGCTCGTTGTAAGCCCGCGCCCAGGAATCGTGATGCAGGCCCTGGTAGATCCACAGGCGTACATTTCCCCCGCTGGCTTTGAAGGCAGTGAACATCAGGTCGCTCTCCCGCATCGGCACCACGTTGTCTTCACTGCCGTGAAACATCCAGATGGGTGTGTGGCCAATGATGCGCGCGTACTCGGCGGGCAGAGTCGTGGACCGTTCCCATCTCTCCGGGGCGTAGCTCCAGAAAGGTCCGCCGGCCGCAATTGCAATCGCCGCCCAGCGATGCGGATAGAGCCTGGCCAGTTCCCACGCGCCGTAGCCGCCCAGCGAGAGTCCGGTGAGATAGGTGCGCGCCGGGTCGGTGTGGAACTCGGCCGTCTCCTGGTCGAGGGCGGCCATGGCCATGTCCAGCATGACCGGGTCGGTCCAGAAGCTCGAGAACAGGCATTGCGGCATGACGATCACAAATGGCCAGCGTTCGGGATGATCGCGCACCGCCAGGGGAAGTCCGATCTGGGTCTGGAACATACCTTCCGAGCCGCGCTCGCCGCGTCCATGCAGGAACAACAGGATAGGCCACGGCTTGTGTTCGTCGCGCCGGAACTCTTCCGGCAGGTAGATCTGGAACCGATAGGTGACGCCGTTGACTTCGACCTTGCGGTTCAGGAAGCCGGTTTCCTGAACCGGCGGCAATGGCGGAGGAGTATGGTTCCGTGCGTCGACGGCGTGTCCGGCGGCGGGCAACAATCCAAAGGCTATGCAGAGCCTGGCAGCCAGGACTCTCGAAAGACGAACCATGCTTGATTCCAATCATAGAGGGCTATGCCGAAAATCGTCAGAGCCGAAGTGTCGGCTTTCCGTGCCCGATCGGTTTCCCGCCTTGAACCATGGAAGGCGCACACCGCCCTGGACTGACGCATCGCCAGCTTACCTCGGGCCCAATCCATCAACCAGTACGCAAACCTCGAAGACAAATCCCTACAGTTTTCTTATGCACTGCCGTGAAACAATGGACCGAACCAGCAGATGACCTCGATGAAGATGCTCGAACCCGGAGATGTGTTGGATCACTATCGCGTCGATGCCACCGTGGCGCGCAGCGGCATGGCCACGCTCTACCGGGCCACGGACGTTGACAACGGCCGGCAGGTGGCGCTGAAAGTTCCTCATCCGGAAATGGAAGCCGACCCGATTCTGGTCGAGCGTTTCAAGCGGGAACACGAGATTGGGCAGGTCCTCGACCACCCGGGAGTGGTGAAGACGTTCAACAGCGAAGAACCCAGCCGCCTGTATATGGTTATCGAATGGGTCGAGGGGCGGCTACTGCGCGCGGTTCTGAACGAAGAAGGAGCGCTTCCCGTTGAGCGAGCGGTCAGGATCACCCTGGGCATCTGCGATGCTCTCGACTACCTGCACAAGCGGGGCATCGTCCACCGCGACCTGAAGCCCGAAAATGTGATGGTCGACGCGGACGATCACATCAAGCTGATCGACTTCGGCATCGCGATGAAAGAAGACGCGCGGCGCCTTACGTTTGTGAACATGTCGTCGATGCTGGGCACGCCGGACTACATCTCCCCGGAGCAGGTGCAGGGCAAGCGCGGCGATCAGCGCAGCGACATGTACTCCCTCGGCGTCATGTTCTATGAAATGCTCACTGGCCAGGTGCCGTTCAGCGGGCCGAACCCGCTCGCGGTGATGAACGAACGTCTGATAAAGGACCCGGTCCCGCCCAGCCAGCTGAATGCGGAGATTCCGCCGGAGATCGAGGAAATCGTCTTTCGCGCTCTGGAACGCGACCCGCGCCACCGCTATCCCAGTGCCCACGAAATGGAGTGGGACCTCGAGCATCCGGAGCAGGTCGGTGTGGAAGATCGCGGCTACCGCCCGGCGCGCCGCGGCCCTCGGTCGCTGCTCGACCGGGTCAACAAGCGCATGCTGCTCTACGCCGGCCTGGTGCTGGTGCCGATCGTGCTGTTTGGGCTGATGCTGGTGCTGGCGAGGCGGTAGAGGTCATTAGACGTCGTGAACTCTAGGTCCAGCTCAAACGAGGTCTTACCGGATGATTTCGTCCCTGTGCGGCTCCTGCGGAAGTGCAGAATAAAGATCCAGTCCAGAATGAATGCTTCCGAAGATTCGTATTTCTGTTCCCGGGGGTCTCTGGCTCGTTTTATTGACGAGACCTAAGGAATTGGCGCAAGCCTATTCCAAACCAGATCGCACCTGCAACCATGAATCCCCACATTAATACGCCATAGCTACCTTCGCCGCTCTCCAGTGCCAACCAACTCGCGATCGAAACCGCAGTCCCAACCACGAACAAGATTCCACCGTAGATCATGCTCCTAATTCCGGCTTGCTTTGGGGGCTTCTTGAGTTGAGTGAAGGGCCTTAAGCTTCCGCCATCGAGTAGCCAAACGCTTCCACTATCTTCAGGATGCTTGCGAACACGAACTTGAAATCCCTGTATGTCAACTTCGGCATCCGATCCCAGATACCCGCATCTTCCGTCCCTTAAGCCTCACAAGGTTCCACGACTCATCCTCACTCTTGAAAGGCAAATCGAATTGCTGAATGAGTGATCCGGCATCCACCGTAGCGACTACCGATGACCGGCGGTTCGGTTCCGAATAAACGTTAGCGCCAAAAACAGTCGTCAAGAGGGGGATTGCCCGTCGCTCTGCGGTCGAAGGAATGAAGCCGTGAAGACCGTCCGACAAAATGATCGGCACTCTCGTGTCTCTGGTCTTATTCATCTTGATCTCTAAGACGGGACGCTCGGTGAGATATGCTGACGGGGATTCCTCGGTCAACGAGTTGTAAAAGGGAACAGACTCCTCTAGCAGTCTTATTTTCAACCAGCGCGAATCCATGTGAATTCCGTTCCGTGATGGATTTCAGATGTGAGGGAGTAACAACCGGTTATTATGAATCCGCAATTAGACCGTCAGCAACAATAAATGTCAAGGGGTAGTTCGATTTACCGGTACGACTCATCGCGGTGAATCACGAACTCGGGATAGGCGCCCCCGCCGAGCTCGTATAAATCCATCCCCAGCCGTTCCCCATCCGCGTCAACCCGGAAGGGAACGAGACGATTCAACAGCCAGAACAGCAGGTAGACCAGGGGGAACACCAGCCCCAGCAGGGCCGCAATCCCGACCATCTGGGCCAGAAGCTGGCCGGCCTTGGGCGCAAAGACGCCGGCGGCGAAGAGGCCCCAGAGACCTCCAACCGCATGCACGGAGATCGCGCCCGAGGGATCGTCGATCGACAGTGCCAGTTCCAGCAGTTCCACCAGCAGCGGAGCGGCAATGCCTGCGACGGCGCCCACCGCGATGGCTTCGAGGGGCGTCACGATTGCCGCGCAGGCGCACGAGGCCACCAGGCCGGCGAGCCATCCGTTGGCGCACATACTGGCGTCGGGCTTGCCAAAGCGGGAGCGCGTAACGGAGAACGCGGCCACCAGCGCTGCCGAGCCGGAGAGCGCCGTATTGATCACTGTCTGCGCCAATGCAGACGGCCCCGCATGGAGCCAGAGAATGGCTCCCGCTACGTTCCACGCCAGCCATCCCACCAATGCCAGCAGGCAGCCGAACACGATATAGATCGTGTTATGGCCAGGCATGGCCGTGGCCAGGCCCTCCTTGGGGAACTTGCCTTTGCGCGGTCCGGCGATCCAGACCACGGCCAGCGCGCTGAGGCCTCCCAGGGCATGCACGGAGGCGGCTCCCGCGCCATCGAGAAAACCGGCGCCCAGGCGGAAGTTGGCCCCCAGTTGTGCCAGCCAGCCTTCACCCCATACCCAGTGCGCCACCAGGGGGAAGACGCCGCCGGCCAGTACAGCCGTCAATGCGCAACCGGCCGGGAGCCGCAAGCGGTCCGCGCCCGAACCCCACGGGATCAGGGCGATCAGTCCCGCGGCCAGAAACTCGAACAGCACTTCGAGCTGAAGCTGAGGCTGGGCAGCGTCGAAATGACGCAGCAGCAGCGGCGCCGCACCGATCCAGTTCCAGGATTTGCCGGCCACCGAAAGAGTGTGTCCCGGAAGGCCGGCAAAAGAAACGCCGACCACGGCGAAAGCGATGGTTGCAACCGCCACCAGCGTGACGCAGCCCACCATGGACTGCGCGGCGGAGCGGGAGCGGCCCAGGCCGGTGTTGAGCAGCGCCACGCCTGCAATGGCCAGTGTGGAGAGCATCAAGAGACCCAGGGCGAGCACAAACATCGAGTCGGGAAAGGGCGCGACCAGGGGCGGGATCGTCATCGGCGGCCGGCCCCCGGCGTGATTGCGGGACTGGCTGGATGAGTTTCCTGCGTGCGCTGCATGTGCCCGCGCACCGCAACCGCGAGTCCGAGTAGCTCGACCGCCAGCCCGCACACCACAAAGGTCGCGCGCGGCCCCGCGTCGGGGAACAGGATCAGCGCGGCCACCGCGAGGAAGAATCCGGTCGGCATCACCAGCAATCCCGCATATTTCATGTCCCCTGCCTCTCAGTCTTCCGCCGGGGAAACGGAAGCCAACTGGGAATCAGCATTGGATAGACCTTGGCCATCGACGGAAGTTGTGTCCACCTCAGCCTGCGGCGACGGAGTGAAATGCAAATGAGAACGAGCGATTGACGTCTTTATGAATCTTAAAGCATCCGATAGCGGGGATTAGCCCGGTCGCGCCTGTGATCCTCAGGCTCGTTCCGCGCTGACCGGGTCACGGCTCCGTCCTTTACGGTTTCCTTGCAACGGTCAGTCAATAATGACTTATGTATCTTCGCCTTGACCGGCCCCACCGGGTTCTTCCTGTCATCCTTGGCGTCGTGACGCTTGTCGACGTCGGAGTTCTGTTGGTGTGGGACGCCTTTCCGGAGCTTTTTCCTGCCCGGAGCCATGATGTCCTCGCGGCATTTTCACTGGCTATGATCGCGTTTGCCTACCTCGTGTACCAGGTCTTGCATCGGCCAGCTGCGAAGGAGTTCGCCAAGGCAATCATGCTGGCAGTCGCTTTTCTTTTCTGGGCCGCGAACCAGTATTGGCCCGAGTCGCACCTTGCCACCCTGTTCAACGATGTGGCAATTGCCCTCTTTGTCCTCGATGTGTTTTTAGTGATGACCGGCTGGCCGCCGACGTCGCCCGACGGCTCCTTCGCCGAGACCTACGGAGATCCCTCAAGGGGAGAGTCGTTGTGAGCGCCTGATGCGGTGCGGATTTCTGTTCTTGTGGATGGTTGCATTCTCTGGAAAGGGCGCCGCGCATTTCGGTCCCCCGATTCCCGTCCCCTGTTTTGCATACCAGTCTCTGGGACATTCGGCCCGGGACGCACGGTTCTTTTCCCTCAACCGGGCTTAATCACAAGCCATTTTCTTTTCAGCAGATTACAAAAGCCAATTCGGGAAGAATTTTTTCTGGAATTGAACGGGACCGAGCCTTGCGCACCCACCCCGCGCTGCTATATTGAATTTTCGGGGTTTCCCGCCCCGACGGTGTTGTAGCGCTTCCCAAGTTTTTTGTACGCAAACTGTGTGACCGTCAGCACATGCGGCGCACTGAACCGGCAACACGAGCCCTCCAAACAAATACAGATGATTAGGAACAGGGTGCATGGCTCAGATATTTGACCGCAGCTCGAACGCGTTGGCTCGGATGAGCCTTGTGTTGACAGGGCTGATCGTGATTGCGTTGGGAGTGACGCTTGACGAGTTGCAGCGTTCGCCGTGGGTGACGCGTCAGGGGCAGCGACCGGACCAGCCGGTTCCTTTCAGCCACAAGCATCATGTGCAGGGCCTGGGATTGCAGTGCCAGTACTGCCACGTGACCGTGGAGAAATCGAGCTACGCGGGGATTCCCCCGACCAAGACGTGCATGAACTGCCACGCGCAGATCTGGACCAACGCGCAATTACTGGAGCCGGTGCGGGCGAGCTGGGCGACGGGCCAGTCGCTGGTGTGGACCAAGGTGCACGATCTGCCGGATTACGTGTATTTCAGCCACGAGATCCACGTAAACAAGGGGCTGGGTTGCTCGACCTGTCACGGGCGAGTGGACCAGATGCCGCTGATGTACGCGCAGAACACTCTGCAGATGGAGTGGTGCCTGGACTGCCACCGCAACCCGGCCAAGAACCTTCGTCCGACGACGGAGATCTACAACATGGCGTGGGAAGCGCCGGCCGAAGAGCGACCGGTGTGGTGCGCGGCGGGCGAGACGAAGGACGGAGTGCCGACGGCCGAAAGCGTGAACTGCGTGACGAAGGATCCCAGCGGCACTGGGACCCAGCTGGCGTTGTTGCAGTTGCCGGGGAAGGCGGGGCTGGCGGGGGATGTGGCCGGCGTGGCGGTGCCGGCCAGCTACAAAAAATTCACGAGCCAGGACGAACTGGGACATTTTCTTTTGGATCACTACAAGATCCGAACGCCCAAGGATCTGGCCAGCTGCGAGGTCTGCCACCGATGAGCGGACAGGGGAACGGTGTGAAGCAGGACAAGCATGAAGCGCAGGACGCCCCGATGACGCTGGCCCAGGTGCGCGCGGAGCTGCAGGGCGTGAAGGGCAAGCGTTTCTGGCGTTCGATCGACGAGCTTCAGGGGACGGCGGAATTCGAGGCTGCGGTGGAGCGGGAGTTTCCCTCCTCGGCGCAGGAGTGGGTGGACCCGGTGTCGCGGCGCGGGTTCATGAAGCTGATGGGCGCGTCGATGGCGCTGGCCGGTCTTTCCGGGTGCACCAAGCAGCCGGACGAGCCGATCTATCCCTACATCAAGGCGCCCGAAGACCTGGTGCTGGGCAAGCCGAACTATTTTGCCACGGCGCATCCGTTCGCGACCGGAGCAGTGCCGACGCTGGTCAAGGCGGACCAATTCCGTCCTATCAAGATTGACGGCAACCCGGAGCATGCCTACAACGTGGGTTCATCGGACCCCTTCACGCAGGCTTCGATTCTTGACCTCTATGATCCGGACCGTTCGAAACATGTGACCTACCAGGGCGAGGCGCGGGATTGGACGGAGTTCGCGCAGGGTCTGAGGGCCAAGGCCACGGAGTCGAAGGACGGGACCGGGATCTACTTCCTGACCACGACCATCACTTCACCAACTCTTGCCCGGCAGTGGAAGGCAGTCGCGGCGGCGTATCCGAATGCGAAGCTTATCCAGTACGATCCGGCGGTTGCGGGGACAGCATTAGCAAGCGGTGCGATCCCGCAGTACGACCTCTCGGGCGCGGACGTGATCGTATCGCTCGACGCGGACTTCCTGTCGGGGGCATCGTATCCGGGGTTCCACAAGCTGGTGCGGGAGTACGCAGCGCGGCGGAAGGATCCGAAGCAGCTGAACCGCCTCTATGCCATCGAGAGCACGCCCACCACGACGGGCATGAAGGCTGAGCACCGGCTGGGCTTAAGAGCGAGCGAAGTGCCGGCGTTCGCGGCGGCGCTGGCGGCGGCGGTAGGCGTGGAAGGAGCCTCGGCGCCGGGCTACAGCTGGACGCCCGGAACAGCAGAAGTTTCTGGCCGCGCTGGCAAAGGATCTGAAGGCCAATGCCGGCAAGAGCGCGGTAATCCCGGGCCTGTATCAGGACGCGTCGGTCGCGGCGCTGGCCGCGGCGATTAACAACGCGCTCGGCAACGTGGGCAAGACGGTCTCGGTATCGACCGAGCCTCTGAACCCGCTGCCTTCGGACCAGATCGCGGACTTCAAGGCCCTGGTGGCGGATTTGAATGCGGGCAAAGTGGAGTGGCTGGTTGTTCTGAACGCCAACCCCATCTACTCGTCGCCCGCGGATCTCGATTTTGTTTCCGCGTTCAATAAGGCCAAGGTGGTGGCGCACCTGGGCATGCATCAGGACGAGACGGGGCAGATCGCGCACTGGCACATCCCGGCGGCGCACGCGCTCGAGTTCTGGTCGGACGCACGGGCCTATGACGGAACGGTGTCGATCGTGCAACCGCTGATCGAGCCGCTCTACGGGGGCCACACCGCGCACGAAGTGTTGCAGGCTCTGGCGAGCGAGCCGCTTCTGAGTTCGTACAATGCGGTGCGGGAGACGTGGAAGACCGGCATTAAGGGCGACTTCGAGACCGGCTGGCGCAAGGCGCTGCACGCGGGCTGGATTCCGGATACCAAGTTCGACACCACGGCCAAGGCGGGTGCCGACAGGGCGTTTCATGGCCAGGTTCCCACCCCGTCATCAAAGGATGCGATCGAAATCATCTTCCGCCCCGACCCCAATATTTACGACGGACGCTGGTCGAACGTAGGCTGGCTGCAGGAGCTGCCCAAGCCGGTGACCAACCTGAGCTGGGACAACGCGGCCATCGTGTCGGGCGCGACGCTGACGAAGCTGGGCCTTGAAGAAGACGACATCGTGGAGCTCACGGTAGGCAACGGAAAAGTGAAGGCGCCGGTGATCGTGGCTCCCGGGCATCCGGACAACTCGGTCACAGTGCATCTCGGCTACGGCCGTCAGGCCGCCGGGCGGGTGGGTTCGGGGGCAGGCTTCAGCGCCTACCTGATCCGTCCCAGCTGGGCGCCGTTCTACGCCACGGGGTCGATCAAGAAGGTGGAGGGCAAGTGGGGCCTGGCCATCACCAAGAGTCACTACCAGGACCACCGCTCGAAGACGTTCACCGAACACGGCGACGGCCAGAACCGCTCGCTCGAGGCCAACGAGGCCATCGACGAGCGTGGCATCATCCGCTACGCCACGCTGGACGAGTACAAGCAGAACCCGGGGTTCGCCCACGAGGGCGAGGGGCGCGAGACGACCCACATGGGGACGTCGATGTTCCCCAACTGGACCTACAACGAAGGCAATGCCTGGGGCATGTCGATCGACATGGCCAGTTGCACGGGCTGCAACGCCTGCGTGGCGGCCTGCTATGCGGAGAACAACATCCCGGTGGTGGGCAAGCAGCAGGTGCGGATCGGGCGCAACATGCAGTGGATCCGCATCGACAGCTACTTCGAGGGGGACTTGGCGGCGCCGCGGGCGCACTTCCAGCCCATGCTCTGCCAGCACTGCGAGAACGCGCCCTGCGAGCAAGTCTGTCCTGTGGGCGCGACTGTGCACACTCCCGAAGGGCTGAACATGATGATCTACAACCGCTGCGTTGGGACGCGCTACTGCTCCAATAACTGTCCCTACAAAGTGCGGCGGTTCAACTTCCTGCTCTTTTCTGACTACGAGACAGAAAGCCTGAAATTGATGCGCAACCCGGACGTGAGCGTTCGCTCGCGGGGGGTGATGGAAAAATGCAGCTACTGCGTGCAGCGCATCACCGTGGCCCGGATCGAGGCCGACAAGGAGAACCGGGGGATCAAGGACGGGGAGATCGTGACCGCGTGCCAGCAGGCCTGCCCGGCGCAGGTGATCACATTCGGCAACATCAACGACCAGGGGAGCCGGGTGGCGAAGCTGCGGGCCGATCAGCGTACCTACCAGGTGTTGGCGGATCTAAACACGCGCCCTCGGACGACCTACGTGGCTGCGGTCCTGAACCCCAACAGCGAACTGGAAGAGAAGCCGGTGGAGCACGGGTGAAAAAAGTTATCAGTTGTCAGCTATCAGTTGTCAGCTGGTCCGGGCGAACTGAGAACTGACGACTGAGAACTGAGAACTACGAACAAAGAACTGAGAACTGAGAACTCGAAAAACATGGCGACGAGCGACCTGAAACCGACCGATCCGGAATATGCGCGCTGGGTAGATCCGGCCACCGGGGAATACCGGGTGATCGAACCCGGGCAGACATTCAAATCGGTTACCGACAAGATCACGCGCATCGTGCTGACGCCGCACACGCCGCTGGGGTGGTTTGCCATTTTCGCCTTCGCCGGGGCGGGAGCCACGATGCTGCTCGTGGCAGTGACCTGGCTGTTTCTGAAGGGTGTGGGCATCTGGGCCATCTCCATGCCGGTGGCCTGGGGGTTCGCCATCATCAACTTCGTGTGGTGGATCGGCATCGGCCACGCGGGCACCCTGATCTCGGCGATTCTTCTCCTGTTCAAGCAGAGCTGGCGCAACTCCATCAGTCGCTTCGCAGAGGCGATGACCATCTTCGCGGTGGTGTGCGCGGGCATGTTCCCGCTGATCCACGTGGGCCGGCCGTGGCTGGGGTACTGGATGCTGCCGCTGCCCCTGACCATGAATGTGTGGCCGCAGTTCCGCTCCCCCCTGGAATGGGACGTGTTCGCGGTCTCGACCTACGCAACCATCTCGGTGGTGTTCTGGTACATCGGCATGGTGCCCGACTTCGGGACGTTCCGCGATAGAGCCAAGTCGAAAGTGGGGCAGTATTTCTATGGGCTGATCTCGCTGGGGTGGCGGGGGTCGGTGCGCCATTGGATGCGCTACGAGACGGCGTCGCTGCTGCTGGCCGGCCTGGCCACGCCCCTGGTGCTCTCGGTGCACACGGTCATCAGCTTCGACTTCGCGGTGGCCATCCTGCCGGGGTGGCATACCACCATCTTCCCGCCCTACTTCGTGGCCGGGGCCATCTACTCGGGCTTCGCGATGGTGCTGACGCTGGCCATTCCGCTGCGCAAGTTCTATCACCTCGAGGCGCTGGTGACCGAGCGCCACATCGACAACATGGGCAAGGTGATGCTGGCCACGGGGTTCATCGTGGCCTACGGCTACGGCATGGAAGCCTTCATGGCCTGGTACTCGGCCAGTCACTGGGAAGCGTTCATGTTTTGGAACCGGGCCTTCGGTCCCATCGGCTGGAGCTACTGGACGCTGATCGTGTGCAACCTGGCCATCCCTCTGACCACGCTGTGGTCGCGCAAGCTCAGGACCAGTATCAGCTTCATGTTCTTCATCTCCATTGTGGTCAACATCGGGATGTGGTTCGAGCGATTCGTGATCATCGTGACCAGTCTCTATCGCGATTACCTGCCCTCGTCGTGGGGCACGTATCGCGCCACCAAGTGGGATTACATGACCTACATCGGCACACTGGGCCTGTTTACGACCCTGTTCGTGCTGTTCGTGCGCTTCCTGCCCATGATTCCGATGAATGAGATTCGCATGCTGCTGCCGGCGGCCAAAATCACACCCAAGAAGCCCAAGGAGGTAGGTAGATAATGCCGCCTCGTGAAGGAACCTACGGATTAATAGCCGAGTTCGATACCCCCAGCGACCTGGTCAGAGCGGCGCGGCAGGCCTACCAGGACGGCTGGCGGCGCATGGACTGCTACACGCCCTACCCGGTCGAGGAAGCTGCGGAGGCCATCGGCTTCCATCGCAACCGGGTGCCGCTGTTGACGCTGGTGGGCGGGCTGATGGGGCTGACGGCCATGTTCCTGTTCGAGACCTGGGTCTCAGTGATCGCCTATCCGCTCAACATCGCGGGGCGGCCGCTCTACTCCTGGCCGGCGTTTATCGTGCCCGCCTATGAGTGGACCATCCTGTGGGCGGGGCTGTCGGCGGCCTTCGGCATGGTGGCCCTCAACCACCTGCCGGCGCTTTACCATCCCCTGTTCAACGCCCCCAATTTCCGAAACGGGGCCACCACGGACAAGTTCTTCCTGTGCCTCGAAGCGCTGGATCCCAAGTTCAACCTGCTCGAATCGCGCAAATATCTCGAAACCCTGGCGCCAGTCTCGGTGGTGGAGGTGGAGTACTGATGAGAGACAGGGATCAGGGATCAGGGACTAGGGACCAGGGACTAGACCGAGCGCGAACCATGGGTGCCCCATCCTTGGCGCGTTTCTGTTTTTGCGCCAAGGGTGGGAGAGCACGAACGCTGATCAGCCGGCTCTCGGCTGTCACAACCTTCTCCGCAGTGTTGCTCATTGCCGGCTGCCGCCAGGACATGCAGGACCAGCCCAAGCTGATTCCGCAGCGGGGCTCGAACCTGTTCGCCGACCATCGCGGCGCGCGGCCGCAAGTGGTCAACACCGTGGCCCGCGGGCAGCTGAAGGAAGACTCCTACTTCTACACAGGTGTGACTGCTGCCGCCAACGGCTACCGCGAAGAACACGACGAACTGCCCTTCCCGGCCACCATGGAAGTGCTCAAGCGCGGCCAGGAGCGGTTCAACATCTACTGCTCGCCGTGTCACTCGCGGGTAGGCAATGGCCTCGGCGAGATCGTGATGCGGGGTTACAAGCCTGCCGCCAACCTGCATGACCAGGTGCGCCTGGCGCAGCCACTGTCCCACTACTTTTACGTGATGACCCACGGCTACGGTGCCATGCCCGACTACGCAGCGCAACTCACCCCGGCTGACCGCTGGGCGGTGGCGGCCTACATCCGCGCCCTGCAACTGAGCCAGGCGGCCAAGGAAAACGACGTGCCCTCGGGCGTCGCGGTGAAGAACCTCAAGGATGTTGCCGAAAGCGACAACCTTCCCGCTGCGTTCACCGAGCCGTGGTCGCTGCCGGCCACGGCTGTTCAGCCCTATGCGCATGACTGGAAGCAGGGCTGGCCGGCCAATGCTCCGGCCAACCCGGCG
Organism: uncultured Acidobacteriota bacterium; assembly: GCA_963798315.1. GTDB lineage: Bacteria > Acidobacteriota > Terriglobia > Terriglobales > Acidobacteriaceae > Telmatobacter. Next base: position 82,345 of record CAWCTA010000016.1, read on the forward strand.
GACCCCAATCAGATCGCCAAACCGGCCGCCAAAACGGCACCCGCGCCCACACCGGCTCCGGCAGCGGCGAAACAGGAATAAGGATGGATCACGCATCGCACGCTCGCACCCTTCCCGCCGACCTCGGCGCCCCGCCGGTGGTTGACCGGTGGCGCACCCGCGCGCTGATGGCCGGGGTGGTCTTCTCGGTCCTGGCCGCGCTTCTGGCTTTTCTCGACCGCTCTATCGATCACGTACTGCGCGCCTGGGTGCTGGGCCTGGTGCTCACCTTCGGCTGGTCGGTGGGCGGGCTGGCTCTGCTCATGGTCCAGTACTGCTCGGGCGGCAAGTGGGGCCTCCTGCTACGCCGTCCGCTTGAAGCCATGACCCGCACCCTGCCCCTGGTGTTTGTCTATTGGATCGTCGTGGCCCTCGGCCAGGGCCGCCTCTATATGTGGGCCAACCACGGCCTGATCGACGACGGCGTGAGCAAGGGCCTCATCACTCCGGATCAGGTTGAAGCCATCAACCACGCCATCGCCTTCAAGCACCCCATGCTCAACCCGACCATGTTCTGGGTGGCCGGTCTGGTCTGCTTCGGTATCTGGGCCTTCTACACCTGGCGGCTCAACTCCATGGCCATGAGGCGCGAGGCCGACTCGCCCCTGAACACCCCCTGGTGGATCAAGAAGCTCGAGAATATCTCCGGCCCCGGCATCGTGGTCTATTCGCTCACCATGACCGCGGCGGTCATTTACTGGGTGATGTCCATGGACGTGACCTGGTTCTCCTCGGTCTATGGCCTCTTGTTCCTGGTCGGGCAGGGCTATTCGGTGCTGGCGTTTTCGATCATCGTCGCCATCAGCCTGTCGCGCTACGAGCCCTTCGCGACCCTGCTGCGCCAGACCGAGCAGCATGACCTGGGCAAGATGACCTTCGCCTTCGTCATGCTCAACATATACCTCGCCTTCGGCCAGTTCCTCATCATCTGGTCTGGTAACCTGCCGGAAGAAATCAACTGGTACCTCGACCGCATCCGGGGCCACTGGGGCATCATCATCACCCTGGATTTCATCTTCCACTGGGTGATCCCCTTCTCGCTCCTGCTCTCGCGCGACATCAAGCGCAACAAGAAGCGCCTGGTCCGCGTCTGCCAGTGGATGATCCTCGCCAAGGCCTTCGACCTCTTCTGGCTCATCGAGCCCAACTTCAAAGACGCCGCCAGAAATCTCCACTTCTCCTTCGGCATCCTTGAATACATCGCCGTCCCCGCTGCCCTGGTCTCATTCTGGATCGCCTACTTCTGCACCCAGCTCAAAACCCGTCCCCTCGTCCAAACCAACGACCCCCACCTGACCGAAATTCTGGAGCCCGAACATGCCACAGCATGATGACGAACAAATCGGTTCGCACGGCCCCAAGCCTGAAGAGATCGACACGACCGCGGGATACGAACTCTCCGATGTTCGCGTGACCGGCATTGTGGTGTTCCTTACCGCGCTGGCCATCTTCGTGGCGGTGACGGGCATCCTCTGTTATGGCATCGGCAAAGTGATCAATGCGCAAATGAAGAAAGAGGACGGCCCCAACAGCAAGTGGACCAAGACCGCGGAAGTGCGCGAGCTTGGCAACATGCCGTCCAGCCCCGAGTTGCAGAACAAGATGGCGGAATTGACGCAGCAATTCCCCTCGCCCCGCGTGCAGACCGACGACGGCAACCAGGATGTAGCCGATTTGCATGCACGAGAGGATTTGCTGCTCGAGAATTACACGCACGTGGACGGTAAGCCCGGTGAGGTGCGCATTCCGATCGAGCGCGCCATGGAACTGGTCGCGCAGCGCGGCTTGCCGGTTGCCCCTGCAGTGCAGAAGGGAACGCTTATGACCGGCGACAACGAGCCCGCCGTTGTCGAGCCGCTTACCAACGGCTTTGCTCGGACAGCTTACGAACTGGATGTGGAAGCAACGCGGGCGGCGCAGGCGAAGAGGCCTCAGTAATAGTTGTCAGTGATCAGTGGCAGAAAACGCCAGGCTTTGGTAGGGCACGACTTTAGTCGTGCCGCATGTGCAGCCAGAACGAATGGGGCTTTAGCCCCTGAGGGAATGTGGGCAACAAAGCAACACAAAGAAGTGCAGTGATGATTCAGTATTCCAACACAATCCGGAGATTGGTTCGGCTGGCGGCGCTATCGGTGCTTGCTGTCAGTACATGGACGCCCCTTGTGGCGCAGGTTTCCAGTTACGGCGATAAGGAAACGGGACAGGCAAACACCAAGTCTCAGCTCCTGGACAAAGTGGGTATTGCGCAGCACCTGAATCAACAGTTGCCGCTGAACCTGACGTTCACCGATGATGCCGGAAAGCAGGTGCAACTCGGCGACTACTTCGGCAGGCGGCCGGCCATTCTCGCCCTGGTCTACTACCAATGCCCGATGCTGTGTTCGGAAGAGTTGAACGGTCTGACCGGCGCTCTGCAGATGGTGAGTTTTCGCCCGGGCAAGGATTTCGACATCATCATAGCCAGTATCGATCCTAGCGAGGGCACCGATCTGGCCGCGGCCAAAAAGCGCACCTATCTGAAGCGCTACGGGCATCCGGAGACAGCCGACGGCTGGCACTTCCTCACTGGCACACAAGCAAACATTGACGCTCTCAGCAAGGCCGTCGGCTTCGGCTACGTCAAGATTCCGGGCCCCGACGGGAAACTCACCCAGTTTGCGCATGCGAGCTCGATCCAGATCGTAACCCCGCAAGGCAAGCTGGCGCAGTACTACATGGGGGTTGAATATTCGCCCAAGGATTTGCGGTTGGGATTGGTGGAGGCTTCGGCCAATCGCATCGGGTCGCCGGTGGATAACATTCTCACCTACTGCTACCACTACGATCCAGGCACCAACAAACATTCGCTCATCGTGGCGCGGGTCGTGCAGTTGGGCGGACTGGTCACGATGTTCTCGCTGGGAGGATTCATGTGGGTGATGTTCCGCCGCGACTTTCGCGGCGAACCCAAGCAAGGAAAAGAACCGCTGGCCCCAGGAACGAAGGTGAACGGATAACGGAATGACCCACATCAGTGAAGTACTCTGGCAATTTCTCGTCAAGTGGCTGACGAACTTCCAGCTATATCCGCCGGAGGCGTCGAAGATTGCGCCCCAGATGGACGCGCTGTACTTCTTCATGGTGCTGGTAAGCCTGATCGGGATGACGATTGTGGTTTTGCTGGTCACCAGTTTCTCCGTTCTCTACAGCCGCAAGCGCCATCCCGTCGCCGTGCAGATCGAAGGTTCGACACTGCTCGAAGCCACATGGACCATCATTCCCCTGGGCCTGTTTCTGATCATGTTCGTATGGGGTTCGATCATCTACTTCCGCGTGTACACGCCGCCCGCCAACGCGATGAACATCTACGTGGTCGGCAAGCAATGGATGTGGAAGGCGGAACATCCCGGCGGACAGCACGAGATCAACTCGCTGCATATTCCTACCGGCCGGGCCATTCAGTTGACCCTGATTTCGCAGGACGTCTTTCACAGCTTCTCGATTCCTGCGTTCCGCGTAAAGCGCGAGGCCATTCCCGGACGGTATACATCAGTGTGGTTCGAACCGACGACGCCCGGAACCTATCACCTGTTTTGCACCCAGTATTGCGGCACCAACCATTCGGCGATGATCGGCGACATCGTGGTCTTGACTCCGGAGAACTACAAGAAATGGCTGGAGGAATCGACCAGCGGCATGTCGCTGGCCCAGAACGGCGAGCGGTTGTTTGCCACCCTGAGCTGCAATGCCTGCCATAATGGGCGTCCGGATTCCCGAGGTCCCAGCCTGGCGAATGTATTCGGATCACGATTGACGCTCACGAACGGATCGACAGCCACCGCCGACGAAGCGTATCTGCGCGAGGCAATCCTGAATCCCTCCGACCACGTGACCCAGGGCTTTGCGCCGATTATGCCCACCTACCAGGGACAGGTCAGTGAAGACGGGGTGATCGCGCTGGTGGAATACATCAAGAATCTGCATTCCAATGACCGCGTCGAACAGACGCTGAACACAACCGGTTTGCTGCCCGAGGGTGAAGGCAAGGCGGCAAGCGTGGCACAACGGCCCACGGGAGGCAAACCCCAAGGGCGAATTGCCGCACCACAGGGGACGGTGAAGCAATGAGTACCGATACCATTATCAGTCTTCCCGACCAGTCAACGGCCCGGGTGCCGAAGGTCAATTTCTGGACCAAGGAAAATGGTGTTCTGAGCTGGCTGCTGACGGGCGACCACAAGCGGATCGCGATGCTGTACCTGATCTCGATCACCGTCTTCTTCTTCATCGGCGGCGCCCTGGCGGGCCTCATCCGCCTGGAGCTGCTTACACCGCAGTCCGACCTGATGGCCACTGACACCTATAACAAGGTGTTCACCATGCACGGCGTCATCATGGTGTTCCTGTTCCTGGTGCCGTCGGTGCCGGCCACGCTGGGCAATTTCCTCATCCCCATCATGATCGGTGCCAAGGATCTGGCCCTGCCCAAGATCAACCTGCTCAGTTGGTACTTGTACGTTGCCGGCGGCATCACGGTGCTATATACCATGATCAGCGGCGGCGTCGACACGGGCTGGACCTTTACCACGCCGCTCTCGACGCACTACCTCAATACCAATGTGCTGAGTACCGGCATCGCCGTCTTCATCGCGGGATTCAGCTCCATCTTCACCGGCCTGAATTTCATCGTGACCATCCACAAGATGCGAGCTCCCGGCATGACCTGGTTCCGGCTGCCGCTGTTTGTGTGGTCGCATTATGCGGCCAGCATTCTCATGGTGCTGGGCACCCCGGTGCTGGCGATTGCCATCGTGCTGGTCGCCTTGGAGCGGACTCTCGGCATCGGCATTTTCGATCCCGCCAAGGGCGGCGATCCAATTCTCTTCCAGCACTTGTTCTGGTTCTATTCACACCCCGCGGTCTACATCATGATCTTGCCCGGCATGGGCGTGATTTCCGAGGTCATCTCCACCTTCAGCCGCAAGCGTGTCTTTGGATACACGGCGGTGGCGTTCTCCTCGGTGGCGATCGCGGTCTTCGGATTCTTCGTCTGGGAGCACCACATGTTCATTATGGGTGTCTCCACTTACTCAACGCTGGTCTTCTCGCTGCTGACCATGCTGGTGGCGGTGCCCTCGGCCATCAAGATCTTCAACTGGACATTCACCCTCTACAAGGGCTCGATCACGTTTGAAACTCCGATGCTCTACGCCTTTGGGTTCATGGGGCTGTTTACCATTGGCGGTCTTACAGGCGTGTTCCTGGGCACGACCGGGACTGACATTCACCTTACCGAGACCTACTTCATCGTGGCCCACTTCCATTTCGTGATGGTCGGCGGCATGCTGATGGCTTTCTTGTCGGGAATCCACTTCTGGTGGCCCAAGATCACCGGGCGGATGTATCCGGAGAAGATCTCGCAGCTGGCCGCGCTGATCACCTTTATCGGGTTCAACTTCACATTCTTCCCGCAGTTCATCCTGGGCACGCTGGGCATGCCGCGGCGCTATGCGGCCTACCCGGCGGAGTTCCAGATCCTCAACGTGTTCTCCACTGCCGGAGCGACAATCCTCGGTGTTGGCTACGTCCTGCCCCTGCTCTACCTGGCGTGGAGCCTGAGATACGGCGAAATCGCTGGCAACAATCCATGGCAGGCCACCGGCCTTGAGTGGCAGATCCAGTCTCCGCCGCTCACCGAGAACTTCGTCGAGATACCTGTCATGGACCACGATGCCTACGACTACGAATGGCTGGAGCGCCAGAAAGAAAAAGAGGTGACCACCAGTGTCGGATAGCACCGCGATTGCGAACGGCACTTCCCCGGCGGCGCATGAGCATGCGCACCCGCCGTACCAGCGCCACCATTTCGAGTCCATGGGCCAGCAGGTCGATGCCACCAGCTTTGCCATGTGGCTCTTCCTGCTCACCGAAATCATGTTCTTCGGCGGGCTGTTCACCGCCTACCTGATTTACCGCAATTGGTACTATCCGGCCTTCGTGGCGGGCTCACACCAGTTGAACATCCTGTGGGGAACGCTCAACACCGCCGTGCTGATCTCCTCCAGCTTCACCATGGCCATGGGCGTCTGGTGCGCGGAGACGCGGCGCAAGGGCGGCCTGGTACTGTGCCTGGTGCTGACGTTCATTCTCGGCCTCGGGTTCCTGGGCATCAAGACCGTCGAGTACTCCGAGAAAATCGAGAAGCATCACGTTCCCGGTTTCCACTACAGCGTCCAGTCGTTTGTCGATCCGCAATCAGATCCTGAGATCTACAAGGACTATCATGACAAGGCGCTCCGCCTGGACATGGCGCGGCATACCGAAGTCTACTTCTCGCTTTACTTCGCCATGACCGGCATGCACGCGCTGCACATGATTATCGGGATCGCGATCCTCGGGTTCATGATTTTCCGGGCGCAAGCGGGCGCCTATACCACCGGGCACATCACCTTCGTCGAGAACTTCGGCCTCTACTGGCACTTCGTTGACATCGTCTGGATCTTCCTGTTCCCGCTGCTCTACCTGATCAGCAGGCACGGATAAAGGAAACGCATATGAGCGCACACGGCGAACACGAGCACCTTTCGAAGCACGATCAGAATTTGCACGACTTTCACGACAACCTCGACCACATCGTGAGCCCGAGGATCTACATTATCGTCGGCGCGACGCTGCTGGTGTTCACCGGGGTGACTGTGCTTGCTTCATTCTTCGACATGGGGCCCTGGAATCCCGTCGTGGCTCTTTTTATCGCGGTGGTGAAGGCGACGATCGTGGTGCTGTTCTTCATGCACGTTAAGTACAGTTCCAAGCTGACCAAGCTCACCGTTGGCGCGGGGCTGTTCACGTTCCTGGCGCTGGTGGGAATGACACTCGCCGACTATTTCACCCGCGCGTGGGGACGGTGGTAAGACTGCTTCTAGCCTCTAGCTCCTAGCTCTGGACGACGAGGGCCGCTTCCGAAGCGGCCCTCTGTGCGCTACGAACCGGCCTTGGTCACCAGCGCTTCGACGACGGCGATGTTCTGAACTAAATCCGCAGGGAATCCGTGCCGGCTTTGCAGCCAGACCGGGTCGTTCCATGAAAGCGACACGTGTCCCGCATCGTCTTCCGCCACCAGGATTTTGAGGGGCAGGTCAATGGCGATGCTCGGCGCCGCGATCATCAACGGCGTGCCTGCGGCCGGATTGCCAAAGATCAGCAGCCTGGTCGGCGGCATTTTCATCCCCGCCTTTTCCGCCTCGCCGCTGTGATCGACCAGCGCAAACAGCTTAACCCCCTTTGTCGCCAGGATCGTCTTCAGGCGCTCCACAGTTTCGTCCACGGAATGAGCGCTGGGCACAGACTTGATTCCGTTACCGGCTGATGGCATTGTGGTGGTCCTTTCGCACTCAAACATGGGATGCGGGAGGATCGGGACTTGACGATCAAAATAAACGCCGCCGGAGCGCCCGCTTGCCTTTGACAGGGTTGAAAACATTCGCTCTGGTTCCCATCTTGCGCGAACGGATTGGGACCGCATACGGTCGAAGCCCCATGGCGGCACAATAATAGAACTTGAGACGAATCGAAAGGGACCGCGAGGCCCGGCAGTCTGCAAACTACAGAAGCAATCGCCCATCTAGCCGATCAGCCCCGCGTGCTCGTCCGGCGCGCCGGTCCTCCCCGCGATGGCGGCCGATGCATCGTTTTCTGGATGCAGCGCGCGGTGCGCATCGGCGACAATCCTGCACTCGATGTCGCGATCGAAGCCGGCAACCTGCTCGGGCTGCCGGTGGTGGTTTTCTTCTCCGTGATTCCGAATTATCCCAATGCCAACCTGCGCCACTACCACTTCCTGCAGCAGGGCCTGCGGGACGTAGCCGAGGATGCGGCCGGGCGCGGGGTGGGATTCGTACTTCGCAAGCATCCCGACAATTCGCTCGAATCCTTTCTTGAAGAAGTTCAGGCGGCGCTGCTGATCGGCGACGAGAACCCCTGCCGCGAGCCAGAGCGCTGGCGCAAAGTGCTCGCCCGCCGCCTCAAGCTGCCTTACTGGACGGTCGATGCCGATGTTGTCGTTCCCTCGCGCGTCTTCGGCCGCGACTATTTTCTGCTCCATCACTTCCGACCCCATCTTCAGCGAGAACTCCCCAACTTTCTCACTGCCCACCAAAACGTACGCCCACAGCAGGAGTGGAAGCCGCGCCGATCTCTTACGAGTTTTCCGCTTACCGAGGACATCACGGCCGGCTTCGACAAGCTCGACCGCACCGTGCGCCCGGTCGACACCTTCACCGGCGGTCCGCATGCCGCGCTTCAGCGGCTGCACGAATTTGTTCACGGCGGATTGGCACGCTACGAAGTGGAGCGCAATCACCCCGAGCTGAAGGGAACAAGCAGACTGTCTCCCTACCTGCACTTCGGCAATATCAGTCCCATCACCATCGCGCTGGCGGCAGACGAAACAGTCAAGCAGGGAAGAGCGCCGGCAAGCGCGCGCGACCGCTACCTCGACCAACTGATCGGATGGCGCGAGCTGTCGGCTCTTTTTGTTCGCTACAACGAAAGCTACGACAGCTGGGAAAGCGCCGAATCCTGGGCCCGGAAATCGCTGCTCGAACATGGTCGGGACCTTCGCCCGCGGCGATATACCTTCGAACAACTCGAGTGCGCTGAAACCCACGACGAGTTATGGAACGCCGCCCAGCGCGAAATGGTCGTGACCGGCTGGATGCACAACTACATGCGCATGTACTGGGCCAAGAAGATCCTGGAATGGGCTCCCGATCCCGCCACCGCTTTCGACTGGGCAGTCATCCTGAACGACAAGTATGAACTCGACGGCCGCGACCCCAACGGCTATGCGGGCATTGCGTGGGCCATTGTGGGAAAGCACGACCGGCCCTGGTTCGACCGGCCTGTCTTTGGCCTGGTGCGCACCATGACCGCAGCGTCCACGGCAAAGAAATTTGATGCCCAGGAGTACATACGCCAGAACCGCGATGGCTGAAGAATCCGGGCTGATCATGGAAAGCGGGGAGGCGGGCCCAACGTCGTTGATGGGAATGCTGTCGTCCGTCGGCTTCATGGATGTTGTATTCCCCGTAAATCCACGATGCAGGGCAGTTTCGAATTGGGATTTTGGCCGACTCGGACCAGATCGAAACAAATTCGACTGCCTCCGAACGGCGGTGACGAATAATCGCTGGCTTCTTTTACAGAAAATCACAAGAATAGGCAATGCAAACCGATTACATTTAGTCTTGGACGATCGTCCAGCTTGGTGTTTTGGCAGAACCAGAGAAACAGCGTCCAGCGTGGATGCTCTCGACGGTTGCCGTTCCTTTCACCCAGCGATTAAGACCTGTCGCCTGGGACTCAGACCTTGGTAGTCGCATCGACTCGAAGTCATCAGCTTCGGGATTCTCGATTTCTGTTTTTTTGCGGTTGCCGAGGTCTTGCCGAGAAAGGAAACGGTCATGACCGGTCGATTACTTTCCCCTCCTGAGCGCCTAGTCTCACTGCCTGAACCCGGACGTGTTTCCGTAGTGGATGAAATGAGCCAAGATCGCCGGTCAGCCAGGATTCCTGTCTGCGCGACTCTCCCATTCCCGAGCGAATTGGATAAGGCATCGAGAGCCACCGCTGCGGGATTGGGCTGTGTCCGCGGCACGACGTTCGCGTTTCTCTTCGAAGGCGGGGCGGCGCTTCTCATCTATGGAATCTGCGAGCTCTGGCGCCTGTTCCGATAAGCCGGGAATGCACAACGCGCAGCTGTCGCAGAGTGCCGTAGCCACGACCGCAGATGGTTACCGCGTGATTCAGGATCTGTTTCTGTCCAGGGAGCATTGGGTTCTCCCGGGAGCAAATCATTGCGCCTGGGAGAACCATGCATGGGGGAAGGGTTGAAGGGAGATTTGGTTGCGGATTTCTCATTAGCCGGCCGGCGATCTGTCGGGATCTTCAGGGTAGTTCCGGCATGTTTGATCCCTGCCTGCGAGATCCCGCGGGAGCGTCGGCGAAGCTTCAGTCGTGTCCCGGTCACTGAATTCGGTCCAGGCCATTAGGCGCCCAGAGAATTAAGTTGAGGATCACTTCCCCATCGGCTTGCGCGCAAAGTAATAGAGCGAATACGCCAGCAGGAGAAATGCGACCACCGACACCCCGGTATGGTCAAGGAAAGTATGGGGAAAGTTGAGGATATCGCCTTTGCCAACGGTCGTCTCGTAGCCTTTGAGCGCCACGCCGAGCAGGCCCACGATGCCGCCAGCGGCGATCAGTCCCGACGCATACAACGACCCCGGAGAGATTTCGCTTCCCGCCTCCACGCCGTCGCCGCCGGCGCGCTTCAACGCGCTATCGACCAGCCAGCGCACGATTCCGCCGCAGAAGATGGCCAGCGTGGTGCCTATAGAGAGATACGCTCCCACCGCAAACGACAGCGACCGAATACCAAGCAACTCCACCGCGATCACTAGGAAGACGCCCATCATCACCAGTCCCCAGGGCAGCTTGCGGCTGAGGATGCCGTTGATGACCGTGGCCATGAGGCGCGCCTGGGGCGCAGCCGCTTTCTCGCTGCCGATGCCCTGGATCCACTGCACCTCGATGCGCCCCGTGGCCGGCGAATAGAGATATTTGCCGTCGGCCAGTTCAGCCGACCCTACCGCGTTCAGGATCAGGTATTCATTTTTGTGATGGATAGTTGTGACTTTGTTGGCGCCAATGACAGGGAACTGATCCGGCAGTCGTTTTGTGTCGTTCTGAATCGCGACCCCGGGGTGGGGAGCGTTCACATTCCACGCCCGCGGCGCTTCGTCGAAGTGCTGCAGCCCGGTGTTCATTAGATTCAGGGTGAACCCGATGGCTACCGTTGAAATGACTACCCCGATCATCAGCGCCACCTGCTGCTTCCAGGGAGTGGATCCGACCAGGTAGCCAGTTTTGAGGTCCTGCGAAGTATCGCCGGAGTTGGAGGCAGCGATGCAGACGACTCCGCCGATTGTGATGGCCAGGGCGCCAAACGCCGGGGCGGTCCACCCCTGCACGAGGAAGATGGCGGCCGTGGCCATGAGGGTGGCAATGGTCATGCCGGAGACGGGGCTGGCCGAACTGCCGATAAGGCCGACGATGCGCGAACTGACGGTAACAAAGAGGAATCCGAAGACCACGACGAGGAGCGACGCGGCGAGGTTGGCCACCCATCCCACATAGGCTCCCGGGACCGGCTTGAACTCGAGGAACAGGAACATCAGCAGGACCAGAGCGAGTGATCCGAATACCACGACGCTCATGGAGAGGTCGTCTTCAGTCCGGATCGGCTTCTTCTGCCCGGCGGCCCCGGGACGCATGTTGCGGAAGCCGGAAGTGAGGGCATTCACGATGGTGGGAACAGTCTTGAGCAGCGTGATGAGGCCCGCCGCAGCGACGGCGCCGGCGCCCATGGGCCGGATATAGGTGGACCAGAGCTGGCTGGGGCCCATCTGCGCGATGGGCATGGTGCCGGGATAGATGGGATCGGGCAGCGCCTTGCCGAAGAAGTAGATCAACGGCATCAGGACCAGCCAGGAGAAAACGCCTCCGGCGAAGATAATGCCCGCGACACGGGGTCCGATGATGTAGCCGACTCCCAGGTATTCCGGCGTCGCATCCGCCTTGATCGAAGCTCCCTTCATGATGTGGGCGGGTCCGAAGTCGGGCTGGAATTCGGGTGTCCCTGGCCATGCCTTGAAGATGTTGTCGTTCTGGAAGAGGGTGTAGAGCGACCCGAGGCCGAGCCCGAGGAAGACCCGGCTGGCCAGCGATCCGCCGCGCTCACCCGCCATCAGCACGTCGGCGCAGGCCGTGCCTTCGGGATAGGTGAGCACGCCATGCTCTTCAACGATGAGCTGGCGGCGCAGGGGAATCATGAACAGAACGCCTAGCCAGCCGCCGATGAGCGCGAGCAGAAAGATGCGCGAGTATTCCAGATCGAAGCCGAGGAAGATGAGCGCGGGCAGGGTGAATATGACCCCGGAGGCGATCGACTGGCCGGCATTGCCGGTGGTCTGGACGATATTGTTTTCGAGAATGGAGGCGCGGCCGAGCACGCGAAGGATGCTGATGGAGAGAACGGAAATGGGGATCGATGCGGCAACTGTGAGGCCGGCTTTCAGGCCGACGTAGACCGTGACGCCGCCAAAGATGATGCCGAACAGAGAGCCAAGCAGGATGGCGCGAAATGTGAACTCGGGGAGTTCGGTATCGGGCGAGACGAAGGGCTTGAACGCAGTCTGATGGGATACGACCTGCTGGGTTTCGGGCACGCTGCCTCCGGCCTGCAAAGGAGTTTCCAGGAATTTCCCTGAAGGGGGAGTGTAGCAGCCGCCAGGCCCTCTGCACAGTGCGAACGGGGCGGTTCGGGCGTGGAGCCGGTCTCGATCCCAAGCCTGGCCGCCGAACCCCGATAGTACGCGCGTTCGGTTTTCGAGAGGAGCCGGGTGCGAGCGGCAAACCGGGACGAAATATCCAAAGAGAGGGACCAACGTACCGATAAGTGGGGTAATCGACCGGTACCTTAATCCTTTAGTTTGTCCTTACCCGTAGACAGGCGGGCAGGTTTTGCCCCAGAATTCAACCACGCTCAAGGGCTACTTCTGCCCAAGCAGGCAAGTCTCCTCAAAAAGCCCACTTCAAAGGAGCAGTCGTGATACGCAACTCAAAGAAAGCTGTATCTGCAGCCGCTGTGGCGGTTTTGTCGGTGATCACAACCGCCGCTCTTGCACAATCCGTAATGACGCACCACGTGCGCGATACCGTCCGGACAGGTCAGGCGGCGCCCGTAGGCCGGCTATCCCAAAACCAGGTCCTGCAGCTGGACATTGTCCTTCCCTTGCGCGATCCAGCCGGCCTGAAAAGTTTTCTAGCCGATGTGTATAACCCCAAGAGCTCTAACTTCCGGAACTTTGTGACCCCAGCGGAATTTACAGCAAGATTTGGACCGACTCAGGAGCAGTACGACGAAGTCCTCAGCTTTGCCAGGACCTATGGGCTCGAGGTCGTGGGCGGCTCGCGCGACGGGATGGAAGTCCAGGTCAAGGGCACGGTAGGCGCAATCGAGACGGCCTTCCACGTCAGCGTGAATACCTATCAGCACCCCACGGAAGGCCGTATTTTCTTCGGTGCGGATCGGGAACCGACGCCCAATCTCACATTCAACCTTTGGCATGTGTCGGGGCTCGATAACTTCTCGATCCCAAAGCCCCGGCTGGTGAATAAGAACGACTATGCGGCCGCCCACGGCAAGTATCCCGAACAGGTGGTAAGTCATGCCACAACCGGCTCTGGACCATCGGCGTCCTTCCTGGGCAGCGACATGCGAGCCGCCTACTACGGTGGAACGGCGCTGACCGGGGCGGGGCAGAACCTCGGCTTGCTCGAGTATTACGGGACGGACCTCGCCGACTTGAACACCTACTACGCGAACGTCCACCAGACAAACACCGTTCCCATCACCTTGCTCTCGACCGACGGGACCAAGACAAGCTGCGTATACACCCGGGCCGGCGGTCGTTGCGATGACACCGAACAGACGCTCGACATGACCCAGGCGCTGGGTATGGCGCCGGGGTTGGCCAGCCTGGTGATGTATATCGGGTCAACGGACACGGCGATTATCAGCGCCATGACCACGCACAACCCGCTGCCTACGACCATCGGCTGTTCGTGGGGCTGGACACCCGCCGACCCCAGCACGCTCGATCCTTATTTCCAGAAGATGGCTGCCCAGGGGCAGAACTTCCTCGCGGCGTCAGGCGATAGCTCCACCTGGTCAAAGCGGGTTGAGGCGTGGCCTGCCGACGATGCCTACGTGGTTTCGGTGGGCGGCACGGACCTGGTCACCTCCGGCGCGGCTGGTCCATGGGCTGCGGAGACCGCGTGGGTGGATAGCGGTGGTGGCATTTCGCCGGATAAAGTTGCAATTCCTTCATGGCAGAATCTCTCGGGCGTGATCAATTCGAGCAACAAGGGATCGACGACTCTGCGCAACGGTCCGGACGTCTCTGCCAACGCCAACTTTACCTTTTACGTTTGTGCCGACCAGACTACCTGCACGGCAAACAGCTATGGAGGGACGAGTTTTGCGGCGCCGATGTGGGCAGGCCTTTTGGCTCTCGTGAACCAGCAGCGAGTCGCCAACGGCAAGGGGGATATCGGCTTTATCAACCCGTATATCTATGCTGAGAATGTGACTGGAACTTACGGCACTGACTTCCATGACATCACCAGCGGGAAGTCGGGCAGCTATTCCGCAGTGACCGGATATGACCTGGTCACCGGATGGGGGAGTCCCAAGCCGGCTCTCATCACCACCCTGGCCGCCCAGTAAACACACTCCGTGCCCCCATCCTTCCGCAGCTTCACCGCGGAAGGGTGGGAGACAACGGAATCGCATCGGCCCCTTGCCTCTCACGTCATGACCCCGCCGGGGCGTGTTTCCGGAACACCACCTTCAAATCGCGCCGCCAGTGTTCGCTGAGAGCGATCAGTTCCCATTCGATTTGCGGCGAGAGATAACGTAGCACGGGCTCATTGGCAGGATGAATGCGCAGAGCCGGAGCGGCGAGCAGCAGCCGCGGCGCTGCCGAAGAGACCTCCGCGCCGGCGAAGTAGCCCTGGCGCTCGAACGCCGAGAGGTGCCGGCCCCCGGCTGGCGCGGGTTGCCGGTCGTCATTCAACGCACGCACGCGAATCCAGTAGTCCAGCGCCTGCATAGGCAGGTGCAGGTCTTCGTCGGCCTTCAATTCAACGACGGCGAGGCGGCCGTTGCGGTCGATCGTCAGCAGGTCGAGCAGTCCGCGGTCGCCGCTCGAGAGCGCCGGCACCTGCGAATACAGCATGTCACCGCGCAGTCCCGGCAGCAGGTCACCGATAGCGGCGCGGAGCCGCGACTCCAGCCAGCGCTCCGGCTGCAGGCGGAACAGTGGGTCGGACAGCACTCCATCGCGATGACGGCTGAAAAACAAACGCGCGAAAAGCTCCCGGCAAAGTCCCTCATTCTCATCCATGAGCGGCGTTTCGTTCATCCCGGCCCCAAAAGTAAGCTCATCCTGGTGTGCAAACGACCGGGCGGCGAGCCCATGGCGCACGCGCGCGAATTCCAGCCCGTGGAGCAGTAATCCGACCTCCGTGGCGGAGCGGGGATGGATCTCGACGCGGTCGCGGGCTTCGGCCGGCACCAGTTCCAGCAGCCGGTCGAGGCCAACGCGGCAGCGCTCGATGGTCGCGTCAGGCGAGAACATATGCACCAGGCGCGACTCAAGATTCCCGGTGTCGCGAAAATCCACCGGCGCAAGCTCCTCGTTTTTTTCGTCGAGGGTGAAGAGCTGAAAATTGGCAACCGCATGATTCAGCCACGCCATGCGCTCCGCGGTGGTGCGAAAGGCTCCTGCGGGCACCACGACTTTGAGCCCCCCGAAGTGCCGGCGGCCATCCCCGTGCCGGCGGCAGTAGTCCAGCCAAAGCATGCCCAGGGTGAGAACACCATCGACGGTGGCTGCGGATTCGGCCTCTCCCACCCCGATGACGGCGTCCGCGGCGGTCCCTTTCAGCAGCCGGCCGCGCGCGTAGGCCGGGCCGAAGCTGTGCTCCAGGTCCATGGCTGAACGCATGCCGTCGACTTTGTACCCGATGAAAGCCTGGGTGAGCGTCCGTTCCAGCAGCCGCTGATAATTGCGCCGAGTGGTGTCGCGGGCGGTGGGCGTGCGCCGGTCGCTGGTTGGAACAAGTTCGAGAGCCTGCGGCCTGGGGGCGCCCATGCGCCGCGTCATCAGTCGAAGACACTGCGCGCGCGCCTGCATGTCTACAACGGTGCGCATCAGGTTCCGCTCATCGCTCCACAACTGCAGAACGCATCGTCCGTGCGACTCGGTCACGGAATAGCGGGCACTGCGCATGTCAAACACCACGCGGCCGTCTTCGAGAACAGCGGCTGCGGGATGTTCGGCGAGATAGTCCTCGATCGAGCGGGCGAGGCGGTCGGGAGCCATCGGTTCGGTTTCGCTCACGGGACGTCTTCCGCCCATTTTTCCGGCGGGCACGTGCTCTACCACTTCATGCGCGCGCGCAGGCCGGTAATGTGCGCGGTGTGGTGCAGCGAGTGCCAGGCGTAAAGGGCGAGCGTCGTGGCCAGGTCCTCCGGGCCCCGTTCGGGATGAAGAAACTTCGTCTGGAAGTCTTTTTCCGAGAGCGACTCGAACAGCACCACCCAGCGCCTGTGCAGGGCCTCGGTCAGCGTCAGCGAGACATCGACGGGCATGCCGTTGTCGGGCAGCCGTGCCCAGGCCGCTTCGTCGTACGGCTTGACTGTTGGCTCGTACTCGGTAAGCGCCAGCTTGCAGCGCACGTAGGAATTGAGGTGGCTGTCGGCTACGTGGTGGACCACCTGGCGCACCGTCCAGCCTTCGTCGCGATAAGCGGTGTCGAGCTGTGCGTCCTCGAGCCCAATCACGGCCGCGCGCATCCGGTCAGGGAGATCACGCAGAGTTTCGATGTGTGCGGAGCGGTCGGAAGCCGAGTAGGAGGGAGAGGGCCTGAAGTGGCCCACCGGGTAGCGAAGATCTTCCATATTCTGCCCTTAGCTGTTAGCTCGTAGCCTTTAGCTTATCGCAAGACTCGTTGAAGAGCGTTTCACGCTGGCGCCGGACGTCGCAGCTTCCATGGACGTGGGATTTGTTGAAAAGGATCGAAGTGTCGCGAAAGAGCTAAGGGCTAAACGCTTAGAGCATCGATCGGTTCGGCCCTTGTCAACGTGCAGGCAAAGGGCCGAAACCAGCGCTATGCAGTTTTGTGATGGTGGTTATGGTGATGGCCATGATGGTGGTGCTTGGTCGTGGCAAAGGCCGGGGCAGCAACCACCATTAAAAGAAAGGTGGCGAGCAGAAATTTCTTCATGCCTCGAATCTAGCATCGGTCTGGCCGCCCAGACCTACAACCTTCGTTGAAGAAGCCAGCCGTGTGCATCAAGAGAGGAACGGGGAGAGCAGGGGACGGAGAGCAGGGAATAGGGAACAGGGTGCAGGGAACAATCGGTGCCCGACCGCAGAACTCGTACCCTGTTTCGCTGCCTATGCCTCGTTCCCACCGCACACGAATCCGGCGTAAACTGAAAAGTACGATGACCAACCCGGTTCCTGCCCCTCTTCCCAGTCACAAGCGCTATTTTTTTGAGAAATTCGGCATCACGGAGCGGCTGCTTGAGCGCTGCCTGGGTGAGGCTCTGTCGGCGGGCGGCGATTATGCCGACCTGTACTTTGAGTCCGTCACCGCCATCGGCCTGGGAGTCGATGAGCAGATCGTCAAGTCGGCCAGCCAGGGAACCAGCGCCGGATGCGGCATCCGCGTACTTTCCGGCGAACGCACCGGCTACGCCTACACGGACAATCTCAACCCCGATCGCCTGCTCCACGCGGCTCGCACCGCCGCCCTGATCGCATCGGGGCCGGCAAAGCAGCCGATCCAGGGATTCACCGAGCCAACGGTCGCCGATCTTTACCCGGTCCCGCTGGGGGGATTCGACCTCGACCTGGCCGCACGGCTGGAGCTGATCCTGCGCGTGGATCGCGCTGCCCGCGCCTTCGATTCGCGCATCGTGCAGGTGCGCGCCGGCTACAGTGAAGAGTTGCGCCGGATCCTGGTTGCCGGCTCGGACGGCTCATTTGCCAGCGACACCCAGCCCTTGTGCCGGCTGAATGCATTTGTGATCGCCAAAGACGGAGCCAACACCACCCGGGGTTCGGCAGGGGCCGGCGGGCGTTCTGGCCTGGGCCAATTCACGGGTCCAAAGAGTCCGGAGAACCTAGCGCGGGAAGCCGCGCGCGGAGCCATTCTGCAACTGGGAGCCATTCCCGCTCCGGCCGGCGAAATGCAGGTGGTGCTGGGACCGGGATGGCCCGGGGTCCTGCTCCATGAGGCAGTCGGCCACGGCCTGGAAGCGGATTTCAACCGCAAGGGGACCTCGGCTTTTACCGGCCTGATCGGGCAGTCCGTTGCCAGTTCGAAGGTGACGGTGGTCGATAACGGCACCATGGCCGGCCGTCGTGGCTCGCTGAACGTGGACGACGAAGGCTCGCCCACCCAGGAGACGGTCCTGATCGAAGGCGGCGTCCTCAAGGGCTACCTCACCGACAAGCTTTCCGCGCGCCTGATGGGCACGGCCAACACCGGCTCGGGCCGGCGTGAAAGCTATCACTGCATCCCCATGCCGCGCATGACTAACACCTACATGCTGGCCGGCGACGACGAGCCCGAAGACATTCTGCGCTCGGTGAAGCGGGGATTGTACGCGGTCAATTTCGGCGGCGGACAGGTGGACATCACCAACGGCAAGTTTGTCTTCTCGGCCTCCGAGGCCTACTTGATCGAGGACGGCAAGATTACCGCTCCGGTGCGTGACGCCACCCTGATCGGCAATGGCCCCGAGGCGCTGAAGTATGTCTCCATGGTCGGCCACGATCTGAAGCTGGACGAGGGCATCGGCACCTGCGGCAAGGACGGGCAAAGCGTGCCGGTAGGCGTGGGCATGCCGACGATCAAGCTGGACCGGATGACGGTAGGGGGCACGGGGCGCTAGTTCGGTCACCTCGGCTCTGATAGTTTCAAGACATGCCTCAGGCAGTTCCTCAACTCGATGCCACCACCATTGATCTCGAATCCTTAGCGGCCGACGTCGTTTCCCAGGCCATGAAAGCGGGCGCGAGCGACGCCGAAGTCGTGGTGCGCGAGGGCGATGAATTCAGCGTCACCGTCCGCATGGGCGAGGTGGAGACGTTGAAGGAATCAGGGTCTCGAGGACTCGGCCTGCGGGCGTTTCTTGGCAAGCGCACTGGCTCGGCGTCGACCAGCGACCTGACGCCCGATGGAATTCGGCAGCTTGTGGACGGGGCGATGGCGCTGGCCAAAATCACCGAGGAAGACTCCTTTATGGGTCTCCCCGAGCCAAGGGAGTTCGGTACAGCGCCCGGCGATCTCCATCTTTACTTCGACGATGTATATTCGCTGCCTGGCCCGGAGCGGATTGCATGGGCGAAGCGGGCCGAGGCGGCGGCGCTGGAGGCCGATCCGCGCATCACCAACTCCAATGGCGGCAGCTTCGACGCTACGACAGGCCGCAAGGTGCTGGCCAATTCACGCGGTTTCCTGGGAGGCTATCGCACCAGCTATGCCGGAGTCTCGGCCGCGCCGCTGGCGGTCGACGTGAACGGCCAGATGCAGCGCGATAGCTGGTGGTCGGGTGCCCGGCGCATCGGCGACCTGGAATCACCTGAAGCGATCGGGAAAGAGGCGGCCAGGCGCACCATACGCAGGCTGGGCGCACGGCGCATGCCCACCCAGCAGGTCCCGGTGGTGTTCGCGCCGGAAGTGGCGCGTTCGCTGATTGGCTCGGTGTTTGAAGCGGCATCGGGCGATTCGATCTGGCGGCATGCTTCGTTTCTCGCCGGCAAGCTGGGCGAGCCGATCGCGGCTCCGACGCTGACGATCGTCGACGATAATCTCATGCTCCTCCCCACCGGCGTGGGCGGGTTCGGCTCTTCGCCGTTCGATGGCGAAGGTCTGCCCTCGCTGCGCACGGTGGTCGTCGAGCAGGGCGTTCTGCGCAGTTACCTGCTGAACACCTACACGGCGCGCAAGCTGGGCATGAAGTCCACCCATAACGCGTCGCGCGGGCTGGCAGGGGCCCCGGGCATCGGCTGCGGCAACCTGTATCTCGAACCGGGCCCGCTCTCGCCCGAAGAAATCATCGGCGCCATCCCAGCCGGTCTCTATGTCACCGGCCTGATGGGTTTCGGCGTCAACCTGGTCACCGGCGACTACTCGCGCGGTGCCACCGGGCTCTGGATCGAGAACGGGCAACTGACCCACGCCGTCGAGGAGATCACCATCGCCGGAAACCTGGCCGACATGCTTCGCAATGTCACGGCGATTGGCAACGACCTGGTGTTCCGCGGCTCGGTGGCCTCGCCCACCCTGCGCATCGACGGCATGACCCTGGCGGGCGCCTGAAGAGAAACTGAGACAGCAGGCTGATTCGGAGGTGGCCATAGCGACCGCGTTCCAGTCCATTCCCTTCGATCCAACGGATGCCAAAGCCGGGCTGGCCCAGTTGCCGCAGCGTCCGGCGGTTTTCGCACTCTACGGAGCCGAGGCCCACGCCGAGCCTTACATTGGCCGCACCCCCAACCTGCGCGGCCGCCTCGAACGGTTGCTGCAGCCTTCACCAAAGCATCCGCGACGACTGCAACTCGCGGGACTTGTGCGGCGGATCGAATGGAAGCTGACCGGCTCGGACTTCGAATCTTTGCTCCTCCAGTTTGATCTTCTCCAAAAAATCTACGGCACGAAGGGCCTGGAGCGCATGCACCTGGGCGCTCCGTCGTTCGTACGCTACCTGGGCAGCAACTCCTACCCGCGCCTCACGGTGACCAACCGTCCCAGTAAGCGCGAAGCCGACTGGGCGTACGGGCCGTTTGCCTCGCGGGGGGCTGCGGAACGCTTTGCGGAGGAGGCCCTGAAGCTGTTCCTGCTGCGCCGCTGCACCGACGACCTCAACCCCGATCCCAGCTTCCCGGGTTGCGTCTACTCGGAGATGAAGATGTGCCTCGCCCCCTGCTACAAGGGCTGTAGCGATGAGCGCTATGCCGAGGAGTCCACGGCGGTGGAGCGATTTCTGGCCACTCGCGGCGAAAGCAAGCTCGTGACGCTTCGCACCGAGCGCGATGAGGCCTCGGCAAATCTTGAATTTGAATCGGCCGCGGCGCTTCATGCCCAGGTCCAGAAGGTGGAAGCGGTGCGCGCGCTGGCTCCGGAACTGGTGCGCCCGCTCAGCCAACTGCGAGCGGTGATCCTGCAGACTTCGCCGGAACCGGACGAGGTGGCTGTCTTCCTGTTTGAGAATGGCCGTTTGCGCGGGCCGGGGGCCTTTTCGAGTCTCGGGATGCGCATCCAGAACGAACAGTCCGGATCGAGTTCGCTGTTTGCGCAGCCCCTGGCGGTCGAGGCGATTCCGGAGGAAGGGATCAGGGAACAGCGATCAGGGAACAGCGATCACGCAAATGGGCCGCAAAAGATCACGCGCGGGATGCTGGAAGCCCGAATGGAGAATGTGCTGGCTTCGGTCGCCGAGCCTGCCGGCTCGCCCTCCGCGACCGTGCGGCAGGGCCACCTGGCACTGCTCAAGCGCTGGTACTATCGCCCCGAGGCCAAGCGAAGCGGCGAAATCTTTTTTCCCGACGGCGAAGGGATATGGCCCATCAAGGCCATCCTGCGCGGGGTAGGCCGGGTCGCGGCCAGATCACTGACCACAGTTCCCGCTCCGTAGCACAATGGGACTCTCATGGCCGAGCGCATCAACCTTCGCGACCAACTTGCGATCGGCTGTTCCGCGTTCGATGTGGGCCGAGTCGCCGAGATAACCGAGTGGATTTGCGACCTGCCGAGGCGCATTCCGGGACTGATCGAATTGTTGTGGGATGATGACCCGGGCGTGGCCAGCCGGGCAGCCGACGTGTTGGAACGCGTCATGCGCCAGCCCTCACCAGGGGTTGGCCGCGTCGTTGCAGCGCACAAAGATGCACTGATCGGGCTGCTTTCCGAAGCGCAGCCGCCCAAAGTGCGGTGGAACCTGGCGCTGACGATTCCCCGCATCGAACTGACCGTCGCGGAGTGCCGGCGTGCAGCTTCTGTGCTGCGGACGTGGTTCGACGATCGGAGTTCCATCGTCAAGACCGCCGCTCTGCACGGCATGGCCGAACTGACACGACAAGATCCGGCTTCCATGCCTGCCGTCCTCGACCTGCTGCGCACGGCGGGTCGTTCCGGCACGCCGGCCATGCGCGCCCGCTCCCGCATTCTCCTGAAGAAGCTCGAAAGACCACCCAAAGCTGGCCGCGCCCACACCGGCTTGCACATGTTTGGGTGAGAAGGCGCGATGCAAAGTGAGTCGAACGCGGGTGGCGCGAAAAAGCGCGAGTGAACACCGTTACAATCGAAGAAGAAACTCCCCGCGATATCGGCGTCTGTTTAGGAAGGTTGGCGTGGTGAATCCGGTCGCGTGCGTCGGATGAGCGATGAAGAGAATATTTGCCATCGTGCTGGGACTTCTGGCATTGTTCGCGGCAACCATGATGTATGGCGTCTGGCGTGAGAGCCAGGAGCCGGTTTCCTCCCCGCCCGGGCCTCTCGAGATGGGAAGGGCGCAGCTTCATGCCCAGTTGGAGGATGCCCAAAAGGTCGAGGTCCAAGCCGAAAATCAGGACTGGAATTCGCCCGCCGACCTTCGCCGGTTGATCCTGGGGCACGAGCAGCGAATCGAGAAGCTCAAGGACAACCCTGAAGCGAAAGAGATCCTGGCCTACGATCGAGACGCCGTCGATCGCTTGCAGATCCGCATCGCCGCACTCGCGGAAGAGCAGGCGGCGAAGGAAGCGGCAAACGAATCGGAACAGCAATCAAGGAAATCGCAACCAGAATCCCAGCAATAAGCTGCGCGGGCCGGCGGCCCAATCTTCCTCATCCCTGTCGCTGATACACTGGCCGTGCGAGGAGCGTCCGAACTTCATGGTCGAGCTTTGTGCATCGATTCTTTCGGCGGATTTCGCGCGGTTGGCGGAAGATGTGGCCGCGGCCGAACGCGGCGGGGCGACCGTCATCCACGTGGACATCATGGATGGCCATTTCGTACCCAACATCACCATCGGTCCTCCCGTGGTCAAGAGCCTGCGCCGGGTAACCAAACTGCCGCTGGACTGCCACCTCATGATCGAGAATGCCGACGAATTCATCCCGGCCCTGGCCGATGCGGGAGCCGACTGGGTGATCGTCCACTACGAGGCCTGCCCGCACTTGCACCGCACCCTCCAACTGATCGCCCATCATGGAATGAAGCCCGCCGTGGTATTGAATCCCGCCACGCGCATCGACGTGATCCAGGACATATTGTTCATGGTTCACCATGTGCTGATCATGAGCGTGAATCCGGGCTTCGGGGGGCAGGAATTCATTCCGTTTGCGGTGGACAAGATCCGCCGTTTGGCCAACCTTCGCCGGGAACTGGGGTTGGCGTTTAGAATCGAGGTGGACGGCGGGGTGGCTCACGATACGGTCGCCCAGGTCGTCCTAGCCGGTGCGGACCTGCTGGTATCCGGCAATGCTGTTTTTGGAGCGGGACGCGCGGAAGAGGATGCGCGTGCTTTGCTGGCCTTGGCCCGTGAAGCGGCCGGAGAAACAGCCCAACACGATTTCCAGCAGCAAGCCCGATGAGTCGCTCGCCGCACCAGGCGGCGGAAACGCCCCGAAGGGCAGGATTCACCGGCGAAGAGAGATTCGGAGGAGCGGAGGGCCGCGTCGACATGCCCGCCGTTCAAAAACGAGGTGGTAATGAACAGGTTGTCCTTTAAGATTCCCGCGGCCGTTTTGGTGGTTCTGTTGTTGGCCGGTGTTTCCGCCCTGGCCAAGGAAAAGCCTCCCAAGAAAAAGAAAGACCAGGACCTTAGCGCCAACCCGCTCGCTGGGGTGAATTCCAAGCAGCCCGACAAGGAACTCTACGACAAGGCCATGCTGGCGATGAAGAAGGGCCGTTATGACGTGGCGCGGCTCACCCTGCAGACCATGTTGAACACCTATCCGGATTCCGAATACCGGATGCGGGCCAAGCTGGCGGTAGGCGACACATGGTTCAAGGAAGGGGGAACTGCGGCCCTGACGCAGGCCGAAGCCGAATACAAGGATTTCATCACCTTCTTCCCCAATGCGCCGGAAGCGGCTGAGGCGCAGATGAAAGTGGCCGACATTTATTACCAGCAGATGGAAAAACCCGACCGCGACTTCAACAACGCCCTGCGCGCAGAGCAGGAATACCGGAACATGATCAACCAGTTCCCGGATTCAACCCTGATCCCGCGCGCCAAGCAGAAGCTGCGCGATGTGCAGGAGGTATTGGCAGAGCGCGAAACGCAGATCGGGCTCTACTACCAGAGCCGCGAAAACTACTCCGCGGCGATTGCCCGTCTGCAGACGGTGGTCGACACCTACCCGCTCTATTCGAAGAGCGACCTGGCGCTGCTGAGCATCGGCGACTGCTATGCCGGCGAGGCGCATGCCATCCAGATTTCGCAGGGACTCCCCGGCGCGCTCAAGGAACGCTTGCGGGCCATGTACGCCGACAAGGCCGCCGCAGCCTATGCGCGGGTCATCATGCGCTATCCGGCGGCTCCCCGGGTCGAGGATGCCCGCGACCGCCTGGTGGCCATGAACCGCCCGGTTCCGGAACCGACACCGGCGGCCATGGCGGAGAGCGAGGCTGAAGAGCAGAGCCGCCAGAAGATCCAGTTCACCGACCGGACCCTCGGGCTGGTGAAGCACGGACCGACAGTGGTGGAAGCGGTGCATGTGGGCGAGCCCACGGTCGACGATCCTAAGCGCACTCTGGCGCCAACCGTCACCAAGGAAAATATCGCGATGTACAACGCGGCCCTGAACGAAGGCAAGCCCGAAACCGAGGCCGCACCCGTCACTGCGACGGGCGCCAACGAGCCTCCGCGCAGCGATCAGCCCTCGCAGGTTCCGCAGATGGAGGCGCCGGCGGGCACCACTGGGCTCGGCGTTTCGGTCGTGGGCGCTCCGAATGCAGCAGCCGGTGACTCCAACGCGGTGGTGAAATCGGTCGGCCCCACCAACGAGGCTACGCCTGCCGCTGAAGCCCCGGCTCCCGCACCCGAGCAGATCAATGACATCAAGCCTGGAACGGCGCCGGCGACAACTACCGCGACAGCCGACTCCAAAAAGAAGAAGGCGCCCAAAGCTGACCTGAGCGACGAGTCGTCGAGCAAGAAGAAAAAGAAGAAGGGGCTGGGTAAGCTGAATCCGTTCTAGAGTCACCGCTTCAATCCCGCAGCATCCGAAGCCGCCCGTCGTCAGGGCGGCTTCGCTGCTTAGTAACAATGCGGTTCGGTTCGCGGCCCACCCCGCCTGCGTACTTTTCCCGTGCGGTGCTGATCACCCCATGACCATCTGCTAAAGTGAGGGGTGGTCCCCGCGCTCGAAGCCCTTTCTGGAAGGGGTTTGGCGTAGAACCGGGGGCTCGCCATCAACCCCCATGCCCCACGACCTGCCCAAAGCCTACGACCCGACCGCCATTGAAGATCACTGGGCGGAATATTGGGTGCGCGAAAAACTCTTCGCCCAGCCGATGCCCACGGCTGCCGACCAAAACCAACGCCTGGACGGCCAGTCCTCCTTTACGATTCTGCTGCCGCCGCCCAATGTGACCGGCAATCTGCACATGGGCCATATGTTCGAGCATACGGAGAGCGACATTCTGGCGCGCTGGCACCGGATGCGCGGCGAGAGGGTTCTTTGGATTCCCGGCACCGATCATGCCGGCATCGCCACCCAGATGCTGGTGGAGCGGCAGGTGGCCAGCGAAGGGACCACGCGGCAGAAGATGGGCCGCGAGGCCTTCGTCGAGCGCGTATGGGACTGGCGGCGACACTACGGTGGGGCAATTCTCGGGCAGATGAAGCGGCTGGGCGCTTCCGTCGATTGGGACCGCGAATACTTCACCATGGACGACCGGCTCTCGGTGGCGGTGCGCGAGGCCTTTGTCCGCCTCTACGAACAGGGGCTTATCTATCGCGGCGCCTATATCGTGAACTGGTGCCCGCGCTGCCAGACCGCCATCAGCGATCTCGAAGTGGTCTACGACGAGCACAAGGGGCACCTCTGGGAGATTCGGTACCCGGTGCATGGGGACGATGGCCGCGAGACGGGCGAGTTTTTGACCATTGCCACCACGCGCCCCGAAACCATGCTGGGCGACGTGGCGGTTGCCATCCATCCCCATGACGAGCGCTATACGCATCTACACGGGAAGAAGCTGCGCCTGCCGCTGATGAACCGCGAGATTCCCATCATCCTTGACGAATGGGTCAGCCCCGAGTTCGGCACCGGGGCGGTGAAGGTGACGCCGGCCCACGACCCCAACGATTTCGCGCTGGGCGAGCGGCACCATCTGCCCTCCATCAACGTGATGGACGATACTGCCCAGATCAACGAGAACGGCGGGCAGTATGCGGGGCTCGATCGTTACGCTGCCCGCAAAAGGATCGTCGAAGACCTCACCGAACAAGGCCTCCTGGTCGGCATCAAGGACCACATCCACAACGTGGGCCACTGCGACCGCTGCAAGACTGTCGTTGAGCCGCGCCTTTCGACGCAGTGGTTCGTCAAAATTCAGCCGCTCGCCGACAAGGCGATCGCGGCGGTGAAGCCCGACGCGGACGGCAACAAGGCGATCCGCATCCTCCCCGAACAATACGAAAAGGTCTATCTCGAGTGGATGGGCAACATCCACGACTGGTGCATCTCCCGCCAGTTGTGGTGGGGCCATCGGATTCCTGCCTGGCACTGCCCGGTCTGCCACAAGATCACCGTGCCGCGGCCAGACTCGACAGGGGACCCGACGGTATGCGCCCATTGCGGCTCGGACAACATCACGCAGGAGACCGATGTGCTGGACACGTGGTTCTCGTCGGGCCTGCTGCCGGTGTCGGTATTCGGCTGGCCGAAGATCACGGCAGAGAATCGCGCTGATTTCGACACCTTCTATCCCACCAGCCTTCTCGTCACCGGCTTCGACATCCTCTTCTTCTGGGTAGCCCGCATGATCATGCTGGGCTGCTGGTTTTCGACCGACGTACCCATGCCGGACGGCTCGCCGCGCCCATTGTCGGAGTCTGTCCCCTTCCGCGAAGTCTATATTCACGCCCTGGTGCGCGACGCCAACCGCGAGAAGATGTCGAAGACCAAGGGTAACGTCGTCGACCCCATCGAGATAGTGAAGCAGTACGGGACCGATGCCGTACGCTTCACGCTGGCCTCGATGGCCTCGCCGGGAACGGACATTGCATTCAACGTGGCGCGCACCGAGGGCTACCGCGCCTTCGCCAACAAGATCTGGAATGCAGCGCGGTTCATTTTTATGAACGTGGATCGGGCGGCCGAGGCTGGGATAACGGTGGACCATCCAGCTCATTGCACCGGGTGGGATGCCCTTGGCAGTCTGCCGACGCGCTCTGAAGACGCGATGGATATGTAGTGGATTGCACTCGACTGCGCACTAAGGTGAATCGAAGCGCTTTAGAAACTATCGCTTTGACGAAGCAGCGAATCGCATCTACCACTTCTTCTGGGAAAGCTTCTGCGACAGGTATCTGGAAATCGTTAAGCTCGGCTGGATTTTTCCGAGGGTGCAGACAAGGGTAAAACCAAGGCTGCACTGACAACTCTCGTTCAGGTCTTCGAGGCCTCTCTACGGATGCTTTCGCCGTTCATGCCTTTCATTGACGCGAGGAACTGTGGCATGCAGTTTACGACGGTAATCCGCCCGCGAAGTCGGTTGCCCTTGCCGCTATCCAAAGGAGGACGTGCGGGTTACGATGATGGAAGCTCAGCAGAGGTATGGGCATTCTGACATGCACTTAATTCATTCATTGATTACGGATATCCGTGCGCAGAGGAAAGATGCGGGAGTGCCAGAGAAAGAATCGCTGCAAACGCTCCTCTGGACTTCACGTCAATAACCGCGAACCAACCTGTCGAAAGAGAATCTCGACTTAATCAAGCGTGTGGCGCGGACTCAGCGAAGTGACTCTTCTGTTGGCGCATTCGATCCTCAGCATAGCGTTTGGAGCATCAGGCGGGGGATCGATGTGGCTGTTGTCTACGAGCGCACCATCGATGTCGCCGCCGAACGCGACCGCTTGACAAGGGACATCGCAAAGTACGAGAAAGGTCTTGCTGCGGCCGAGCGGCAGTTGGGCAACGAAGGTTTCCTGTCCAAGGCACCCGCGCATGTAGTCGAAGGTCTGAAAAAACAGGAAGGCGAGACACGGCTTCGGCTGGAAAAAGCGCGGGCATCGCTGGACGCTCTGCCGGAGTGGCCGAAGAACAACCCAGATCCTTGAGCGTCCGCTGCGGCGGACTCGGCTCAGGCTGGAGAAGACGGAGCGAATGAACTATGGCAGACTGAGCAATTTGGCGTTTTGGTCATTCTTCTTGTAGCGAGTTCTTTGGAGCGAATCGCGATGTCGGGCAGACCTCGCCGAGTCGGCTTACGGGATGCAGGCTTCTACCGCGCAGCTGATGTTTGAAGCAATTGAATTGACGATTGAAGCGAAGGTGTGCGGTATGATCCCAGTAGCGGACCTTGAGGAGATGAGCGAAAGCTGAATTGTGGTGGCAGGGTGAAGCTAGTCAGATGCTGCGAAGCTGGACGCTGCTAAAGGATGGCCATGGCCTTGGGCGGAGCGTCCCAAATGCGGTCCGTGGTGTCAGCCGTGATTGGAATACGCGAGGCTTGAATTCAAGACTAGACTGAGATAGAGTACGAGCGCACGCATCCCCATTCAGGAATCCGAGGAATCAAAAAAGGAGACATTCGAGCGAAGGAGGCGAGCGGTTGGCGGAGGCAGATTTTGGCTGCCAATAGCGAGGTAGGGCGTTCTTATGAGCTAGGCGGGGCGTTGAGAAGGATTGGAATGAAGCATTGCGGTGGTATCGCAGGGCTGGCCGAAAATGGTGACCATAACGCACAATACGAGGCTTGCATCGGCCTAATTATGCGACGGCTTACTTTTGGTTGAAGCTGAAGGAAATGGACTCCGGGGTGGATGCGGTAGGGGATCTCTTGAATCAAGAACAACGTGCCGAAGTCGAGAATCGTTGCCGGGAGTGGATTGAATCTAATCGAGCGGGCAATACCTGAGGACTGGAAGCAACCAAGAATGGATTGGAAGAGCCACCGCATCGAGACATTGCTGGAACAGGCCCTGATTGAAGACAAGGCCGCCAGCGATGCCACCACCAACCTCACCATCGATCCCGATTTGCGCGCCTCCGGCTCCATCCTGGCGCGCCAGGAGATGGTGGTGGCGGGGCTCGGCTGCGTCGCGCAGTTTCTTGAGATTTATGCGAAACTCGATCCCCGGCCCCAGGCTCACAATCGGTTTGAAGTGGTCAGCCATCCGGAGATCTTCGATGGCGTTCGTGTGCACGACGGGCAGGTTCTGGCGCGGGTTCGCCACAATGCGCGCGTGCTGCTCAGCTGCGAGCGGGTGATTCTCAACCTGATGCAGCACCTGAGCGGGATTGCGACCCACACGCGCCGATTCGTCGACGCGATTCAGGGAACGCACGCCCGCGTGCTCGACACGCGCAAGACCGTGCCCGGCATGCGGGCGCTGGAGAAATACGCCGTGTTGTGCGGCGGAGGCACCAACCACCGGCTCGATCTGGCCAGCGGCATTCTCATCAAGAACAACCACATCGCCCTGGGCGGGGGGCTGCGCACGGCGTTGACCAATGCCCTGGCGCGGCGCCAGAGCGGACAGCGCGTGCAGGTGGAAGTGCGCACCATGAAGGAACTCGAAGAAGCGATCGAATGCGGCGCTGAGGCCGTCCTGCTCGACAACATGACGCCCGCGGACGTGAAGGCCTGCGTGGACCGAGTCAAGGCAGAAACCCGCTGGATCCCGACGGAAGCCTCGGGCGGTATCGTGCTGGAAAATATCCGCTCCTTTGCGGAGACCGGCGTCGACTTCATTAGCGTAGGCGCGCTGACCCACTCCGCCAAGGCCGCCGATATCTCGATGACCATCATCGCCGAGTCGCGATAGGAATGTTCGACCTCGCCGCGCTGGATGCGGACCTTGCACCCACCATCTATGCGGGCAAGCTGCATTTATCGCCGGTCACCGGCTCAACCAATTCCGACGCGATGGCTGCGGCACGCAGCGGAGCGTCGCACGGCGCTGTCTTTCTCGCTGACGAACAGACCGCCGGCCGCGGACGCGGCGATCATTCCTGGCATTCTGCGGCGGGGGAGGGCCTGTATGTGAGCGTGCTGCTGCGCCTCGATCTCGCGCCCGCCTTTTTGCCACTGCTGCCGCTGGCTGCGGGGCTGGCGGCGGCGGACGCGATCCGCGCCGTGACCGGGCTCGATGTCGACCTGCGCTGGCCCAACGACCTTTTGCTTGGCCCGCGCAAGACCGGCGGCATCCTGGTGGAAGCCCAAAGTCAAGCCCAGCCCGAAGCGGCAGCGATTGCGTTTGCTGTTGTAGGCATCGGCATCAATGTTCACCAGCGCAGTTTCGATCCCCGATTGGCGACCCCGGCAACGTCTCTCGATCTCGAAGCCGGCTACGTGTTTGGACAACGGACCAGCCGCCAGGCGCTCCTCACCGGACTGCTAAAATCGCTGGAGCGCGAAACCCGGGGGCTGCTCGATCCGGCGGTGCGCGGGACGATTCCGGCTCGCGTGGAGAATGCTTCGACCTGGGTGCGGGGCCGGCTTGTCGAAGCGCACGGCCCCCAGGCATACACGGGCACAACCGAAGGATTGGACGAGCACGGTTTTCTGCTCCTGCGCACGGAGCAAGGTTTGGTGCATGTGCAGACCGGGGGAATTCGAGAAAAGACAGCTATCAGCTCTTAGCTATTAGCCTTTAGCTTGTTCGTACCGCTTGTTAGCTTGTGTGGCAACACAGCATCAAGCGGGTTTAAGAGCTAATAGCTAAGAGCTAATAGCTATTAGCTAAACGCTAGGAGCTGTTGTCATGCTGCTTGCCCTGGACGTCGGCAATACGAACACCGTGCTGGGTCTATACCGGCTCGATGAGGATCCGCCCGAGTCGGCTCTCGCCACGCAGGCCCTCACCGCAGAATCTCCGGGGTCCGCGCCGGGATTGGCAAGCCGTGCGGGTGCTGATCCCAGGCTCGCCGCGCACTGGCGCGTGACCACCCATCGCTCTCAGACTTCCGACGAATACGGCGTCCTTTTTGTGAACCTGTTCAACATGCACGGCATCTCGGTCGACCAGGTGAAGCACATCATCATCTCTTCCGTCGTGCCGCCGGTCGAGAGCACGTTGCGCCGGGTATGCGAAAAGTATTTTCACCTGCAGCCGTTGTTTGTCGAGCCAGGCATCAAGACGGGCATGCCGGTGCTGGTCGACAATCCAACCGAACTGGGCGCCGACCGGCTGGTTAATGCAATCGCTGCATTTGAGCGCTACGGTGGCCCATGTATCGTGGTGGACTTCGGCACTGCGACCACGTTCGACGTGATCTCGGCCAAAGGCGAATACCTGGGCGGGGCGATTTCTCCCGGACTCGGCATCAGCGCCGATGCGTTGTTCGCGCGTGCCGCACGCCTGGGGCGGGTGGACATCAAGCGTCCTGCCAAGGTGATCGGCACCAATACTGTTACGCATCTGCAGAGCGGCTTGTATTACGGATACATCGGCCTCGTCGACGGCATCCTCGAGCGCATGACCGCCGAACTAGGAACGCAGCCCAAGGTGATTTCAACCGGTGGCCTGGCACGCCAGATTTCTGCCGACTCACGCTTCATCGCGCAGATCGACGACATGCTCACGCTCGACGGCCTGCGCATCCTGTTCGAGCGCAACCGCACCGCCCGCCCGCGCAGCCGGGCGCATTGAGGCGCCGGAGTGCGCAACTACTTCAACTACTTCACCGAGATCGAGGAGCGCTTTCAGCAGCGCCGGGGTTCGATTCTTTTGCTGTCCACGCTGGACTGGGCGCTGATCGAGACCTGGCACGAAGCAGGCATCCCCCTGGATGCCGCGCTGCGCGGCATTGATGCCGCCTTCGATAAATACGAACAGCGCCAGAAGCGGGGCCGCATGCGCCGTGTCAACGGGCTCGCCTGGTGTGCGCAGGCGGTGATGGATGCCGCCGAAGAGCTGCGAGAAGCCGCGGCCGGCAGTGCGCCCCCATCTGCTCCAGTCGCCCAGACTGGCTTTGAACACGAACGGGTGGCCGTACATCTCGAAACTGCGGCGGCCGCGCTCGACGCCGCAACTGTGGCGCCTGAAGTGTGCGCCGCGACCGCGACTCGTTTACGAGAACTCGGGGCCGAGGTTCGCGCCTCCGACACTGCCGAGGGGCGCAAAGGCCCCGCGCCGATCGACCTCGAATCACTGGAGCGCACCTTGACCGTGTGCGAAGAGAAAGTGTTCGCGGCTTTGACTTCGGCGGCCTCGGAGGAGTTGTTAGTAGCCCTCAAAGAACACGCCGCGCGCGAACTGGCTCCCTATCGCAGCCGCATGGGCGTAGTACAACTGCGCCAGGTGGAGCACCAATTCGTGCAGAAGCAGTTGCTGGCCCACTACAACCTTCCGCGCCTCAGCCTCTTCTACATGAGCCAGCAATGAAGCAGAAGCAGCCCCAGCGATTCGATCGGCAAAGGAGTAAACCGCAGCGCGGCCCCGCGGCTGAGCACCTCGTCCAGATCGAGAAGCCGGTCTATGGCGGCGCGTTCCTCGCCCGTGACGAAGGCAAGGCGATCTTCGTGCCCCTCGCGCTGCCCGGCGAGCAGGTGCGCGTGCGGGTCGTCGAAGAGAAACGCGGCTACGCGACGGCGGAGATCGAGGAACTTCTGGTCTCCGCTCCAGAGCGCATCGTGCCGGGATGCCCCCATTTCGGTTCCTGCGGCGGATGCCACTATCAGCATGCGGGCTACGAAACCCAGCTTCAAATTAAGCAGGCGGTGCTGCGCGAAACGCTCGAGCGCGGCGGGATCCATGTGCCAGACGATGTCTTCGTCCTAGCGGGCCATCCTTGGGGATATCGCAACCGCATCCGCCTGGCATTCGATGCGGAGGGGAATCCTGGCTACCGCGGACGGCGTTCGCACGCGGTGATTCCAATCCGGGAGTGCCCCATTGCCGCGCCACTGCTGGTACGTGCCGCCGTTGCCGCGGGTGAAGTGCTGAAGTCCTTCGCGCCTGCACTGCGTGCGACCGAGTTGGCGCTCTTCTCGAACGCGGACGAAACCGCACTGCTGCTGACGGTGTTTGTCGCCAGTCTCGTGAAGATTCGTTTCGATGAATTTGCGGTAGCGTTACGGACCCGCATTCCGCAGTTGGCCGGTGGCGAGCTCGTTTTCGAGACCGCGCATCAGCCGCCGCGCACGCTGGCCCAGTGGGGAGCAACGTCGATCCAGTATCGGGCCGCTGGCGGGGAGTATCGGGTCGACCATGGCGCATTCTTCCAGGTGAATCGCTGGCTGGTTGACGCGCTGGTTGAACGAGTCACTTCCGGACAAGGCGGCGCACTTGCCTGGGACCTGTTCGCGGGAGTCGGCCTTTTTGCGCGCCGGCTCGCCCCCAGTTTCCAGCGCGTGGTCGCGGTGGAGTCTTCGCCGGCGGCAATTGCCGCTCTTGAAGCCAATCTCGCCGGCGCCAGTGGCGGCGCCATCCGCGCTTCGACACTCGATTTTCTAGGCCGCAATCGAACCAGCGCCCAGCCCGACCTGGTCGTCGTTGACCCGCCGCGCACCGGGCTTGGTGCGGAGATCACGGCTCTGCTGGCTGCAATCGCGCCGCCTGCTATGGTCTATGTCTCCTGTGACCCGGCCACCTTGGCCCGCGATCTGAAACAGTTTCTCGCTACCGGTTACGCGATGCAATCCGTTGCCCTGGTCGACTTGTTCCCGCAGACTTTTCACTTGGAGACAGTGGTCCGGCTGCACCGCGCCTGATAGGCTTAAGAGCCATAGATCTTTTTCAAACTCAAGGCGCGATGGAATCTGACTCCGCCACGATCGGGCTCCCGTCCGGCGCTCCAGCGCCTGTTAGCTTAGCGGAGTCACGGCGGGCGGCCGTGTTGCCGGAGTCTCCCCGAACAGGGTTCGATTCGTGGAGTGGCATTCCGCTTTTCCATGCAGCCTGGCTTTTCGCGCTCGGAATCACTGCGGCCAAATCTCTCTGGTTGCGTCCGAGCGTGGTTCTGGTTGCCCTGGCACTTTCGGCGGCACTTTGTATCGCGGCCGCGCTCCACGCCCAGCGCATCGCCTGGCTGCCTCTCGGGGTTCTGTGGTGCCTGCTGGGAGCGTGGTGCGCGGAGATGGAGCCCCATCCAGCGCCCACCCCAATGCTCAACTCCTTGTCTGACGGTCTGCTTCGCACCATGGAAGGCACCATCGTCGATGCGGGTCCCATCCGCAGCGAGATGGAACAGGATCTGGATCAGCCGTCAGCCGCCGAGCACCGCATCACCCAGCGAATCGACGTCCGCCTATCAACGCTCGAACAGGTCACCGATGAAGAAGATACCCAGGTGCCGGCCGAGGGCGGCGTGCGGCTGACGGTTCGCTGGAATAGCGCACCGGATCGGCCGTTCCGTTGCGGAGAGCAGGTGCGCGCGGTCGCGCAGTTGCTTCCACCCGACGTCTACCACGATCCAGGCGTTTGGAGCCGCCGAGACTATTTGCTCGATCAGGGCATTACCTCCACAGCTTCTGTCGACGTCGAGCGTATCGAGCGGATCGGATCGGCCTCTGCTTCTACGGTCGCACCGTTTTCGGCACGCTGGCGGGCCGCCGCAGATTCCATTCATTGCCGCTTGAACGAAGCGCAGCGCGCTGCAAGCGCGCGCCTATTGGCGTTGCCGGCCGCCACGCGCGCACTGCCGGAGCCATTTCGTCTTAGCCACGATGACGCCATCATGCTGGCCGCCATGGTTACCGGGGACCGCACGTTTCTCTCCCATTCGCTGCGGGTTGGATTCGAGCGCACCGGCTCCTTCCACATGCTGGTGGTGTCGGGCTTTCATCTGGCCATCGTGGCGGGATGCATCTTCTGGTTCGCGAAAAGACTGCGACTGCCCCGCGTTCCCGCCACCCTGCTCACGATTCTGGCGTCGTTCGCGTACGCGCTCTTTACCGGGTTTGCCACGCCCGTCCAGCGTTCGCTCTGGATGGTCACGCTCTATCTACTGGGACGCCTGGTCTACCGCGATCGCAGCCCCATGAACACCATCGGCTTTGCAGCCTTGTGTCTCCTGGCCGCGAGCCCGCGCAGTCTGTTTGATTCCGGATTCCAGATGACGCTCCTTGCCGTAGTCGCGATCGGCGGCATCGCCTCTCCCTTGCTGCAGGCCACGATACATCCGTATCTCACCGCGACCCGGGATCTGAGGTTAATCGCCATCGATGTCAAGCTTCCCCCGCTCGTGGCCCAGTTCCGGATCACGATGCGCTTGATCGCCGCGAAACTGGCAGCCGCTTTCAATCGATTCGTTGGATGGCGGGTCTTTCCCTGGATGGTGGGAGCGGCGCTGCGCGTTGCGGAGCTTGTGGGGGTGGCCTGCGTGGTGGAGTTGGCCATGACCCTGCCCATGGCCATCTACTTCCACCGCATCACGATCTTTGCTCTTCCGGTCAATATGCTGATCCTGCCCCTGCTTCTGGTGTTGATGCCGGCGGCGCTGGTGACCTTGCTGGCTCTTGTTGTCTGGCCCGCGGCCGCTGTCGTGCCGGCCGCGGCGGTTGCCGTCCTGCTCCACTTTGGCGTGCGCCTGGTGCAACTGTTCGGTTCGCTGGCTCTCGGCGATTTCCGCATTCCGGGTCCGCTGTTCTGGCAGTCGGCATTCTTCTGCGCGCTGCTGGGTGCGGCCATGGTGCTCGCCCGCGAAGGGAAATGGCAGCGCCGGGCCGCATGGGGAGCGCTCATTGGCGCCGCATTGGCGGCGGTGGCGCCGCGCCCCGTGCAGCACCCACGGGACGCGCTTCTGGTCGAAGCCATCGACGTTGGACAGGGGGACTCGCTCCTGCTCATTGCTCCCGATGGAAAAACCCTGCTTGTGGATGGCGGCGGTTTCGGCGGCGGTCCGCGCTGGGCGCCGCACCGCGCGGACGAGGAACAGTCCGCGGGGACCTCGGCCGCGCAGGAGTTCGATATCGGAGAAGAGGTAGTCTCCGCGGCGCTGTGGTCGCGCGGCATCCGCCGCCTCGATGTGGTCGCGCTGAGTCACGCACATTCCGACCACATGGGCGGCTTGCCTGCGGTCCTGCGCAACTTCCATCCCGCAGAATTGTGGGTGGGCAACAATCCGCGCACAGAATCCTACGATGCCCTGTTGCACGAGGCAGCCGACCTCCATGTTCGGCTCCGTTCACTTCGTGCGGGCGATGCGCTCCATCTGGGGAACATGGATGTGGCGGTGCTGGCCCCGTTGCCCAACTATCAGCCGGGCCCTGCGCCGGCCAACAACGATTCGCTGGTGCTGCGCGTGGCGTATGGCCAAACCTCAGTCCTGCTCGAAGGAGACGCCGAGGCGCCCGTCGAAGAAGCCATGCTGGCCGAGCCCGGACTCTCCAGCACCCTGCTCAAGGTCGGTCATCACGGTAGTGGCAGTTCGACGCGGCCGGAATTCCTGGCCCGCGTGGCCCCGCAATGGGCGGTCATTTCCTGCGGTCTGCACAACCGCTACGGTCATCCCCGCCCCGAAGTGCTGGCCGAATTGCAGGAGGCCAGGGTCCGCACCTTCAGCACCGACATCCAGGGCGCGACCTGCTTCCGGCTGGATGGAAAGACCGCTTCGGCCGAAGTCTCGTGCGCCTCCGATCGCTGAATCTCAAAAACGCATTCGCAGTCCGAAGTCGAACTGGCGCGGCCGGAAGACATCGGTCGCGTTGATGTTCAGAGGCATTCCAAACTCCGTCTGCCCCTTTTTAAGCCCGCTCAGGAAATTCAGCGTTGGCAGCGATCCTGCCACGGTTCCGGGCGAAATGTAGTAGCCAGTGGTTTCGATCTGCGCCACATTCTGATGATTGAAGAGGTTGAAGCTTTCCGCCATCAAGTCCAGCTCCCGCATGCGACCCAGATTGAATTTCTTTCCCACGCGGACGTCGGCCTTCCAGGTGGAGGGATAACGGTAGGTGTTACGCCCGATTCCGTAAACGCGATTGTCGCCGCCCGATCCGTTCATGCCCGGCCCGAGTCCCACGATCACCGCGCCCGACGTCTCGAATTCCTCGGGAATCGAACCCGCGGTACGCATCGTGTACGGCAGGCCGCTGCGGAATTGCCCGATTGCCGACAGCCTCCAATCATTGGCCAGTCGTCCTTCGAAGCGACTCAGTTTCCAGTGCGGCTCCAGGATTACCATGCCCGAGACCGAGTTGCGGATGTCGAGGTCGCCGGTTCCGTATTCGTTCCGGAAGTCCGTGGGGTCGAGTACGCTGCTCCCTGACACCTGCGTCGATTCGTTGGGATTCCAATCCATGGCGTGACCGTAGGTATAGCGCGCATGGAGGGTCAGGCCGCGCCGGCCGTAGCGCGACACGCGCAGAGTGGCGGCTTCGTACGTCGAGTTGGCGCGGCTCATCAACTCCGTAATCTGCTGGTAGTTTGTGTTCAAGCGGCCGGCGGTACCAGAAGATGCACTGGTACTAGGCCAGGACGCGAAGAACGGCACCGTGATCTGGCGCGTCTTGAGGGGTCCTTCGCCGGTGGCGTCGACTACCCCATACGTGATGGTGCCGGGATTCGTCGCCGGGTCGAAATTGGTATCAATCGTGACCGGCAGGCGCCGGCCCAGGCTGACAATCGCGCCGGCGGCCACCTGCACACGGCCGGGAAGATTCTCCTCCACCGTGGCTTCGCCCTGGTGAATCTCGGCGTTCCGGAAATTCGGGGCAAATTCGACGGCGCCCGGCTTCACCACGGTCGCCGGTTCGCCGGCCAACACGTACGGGAACGGCGGTGCTCCTCCTGCGCCCAGGTTGTCCGTCGGCCGCATGAAGAAACTCAGATCGCCCTTGAGCGATCCCGTTTGAGTCAGGGCGGTTTCGAGAACCGAGTTCTGCGTGCGCCCGAAATACATCCCGTACCCCGCACGGATGGTCGGCCAACGGCTTTCTCCCGTTCCCCAGGCGAGACTGACCCGCGGCGCCCACGCATTACCGGTGTCCGGCATCTTCTGGGTCAGCGGTAGGTCAGGATTGTTGACCAGCGCGATGGGCGGCGGCAGGAACTCTCTTTGCCAGCGCAGCGCGGCCGACACTACCAGGCGTTTGGCTGGCTGCCACTGGCCGGTCGCAAACCCGGCCGCGTCGTTGGTGCTCAGGTGCCAGTCCGTCGGGCCCATGGTCTGTGAGTAGTAGGAATAGCAGGGAAGGTAGCCCAGCCCGTGCAGTTGTCCGGTTGTGTCGCGCCACGCCTTCCCGCGCTGGTCGCAGTTGTGCTGATGGAGCGGGTCCAGCGCGTCCGTCAACCCGTACTTCGCGAAGACCAGCGCATCGGAGGCGAAGTTCTCCACGGTGGAGTAGTGGTAGGTTCCGGTGTGATTGCGCACCATGCCGGTGGCGTCGGCGTTGTGTCTCAAGTCGAGCCCCGCCTTCATCATCAGGCTGCCGCGGACCCAGTTCACGCTCTCCTGCAACTGGTAGAGGTGTTCGTCCGGATAGCTGCCCGTCCCGAATCGCGTCGGATTGCCGATGGTGAACCCGTAGCGCGAATCCACGACCATCTGCGGCAATTGTCCCCACGCGTTCACGTTGAGCGTCTGTTCGAAGGAAGACGGGGTGTCCGGAGCTTCGCTGAGGATGTGGCGGCCCGCCGAACCCTGCGTTACGGCCAACAGGTTGGGGGTGAGAAATGTCTCCCATCGGCCGAGCAGCCAGAACTCGCTCGCCTGGCTGGTTCCAAAGCTATGGCTTCCGTAGGGCTCCGAAGTCCGCGTGAGGCCTCCGCCGGGAGAATTCCAGAGCGCGCCTGTACCTTCGAGGGTAAGATGATGCCGTTCGGCCGCCTGCCAGTCGAGACGGCTGAATCCGACCCACTGGTCCGCAGTCCGCGGCGAAGGACCGAGCAAGCCGCTCAGCGTTTCCAGCATCCCCGAATAGGCTCCCAGGCCTTCGCCCACCGGGTTGGCGGCGGGCAAGCCGAGCCGTGCGCTCAATACTTGCATCTCGTCGTTCGAGGGCTGCGCGAAGAAGTTGTCAGGATGCTTGACCATGGCCACGCCGGGATAGTCGCGGTGGGTTCCGTCGAACGCGGCAAACCAGAACAGCCGGCTGTGCGGAATCCGGCTGCCAACGCCCACGCCCCACGTGTATTCGCGATCTGGCGCGGTGTAGGGCAATGGGGAGAAGACCGGGACAGACAAGGACGTGGCCGGTGCCGTCTCCTTCACCCATTGCGTGAAGGGGTTTTGGGCTCCAAGGAAGTTCTGGCGATCAAAGAGGAATCCCTGGCCGTGAAAGCCATTCGAGCCGCCGCGGGTTTCGAGGTTGGCGTTGCGGCCTTTCCCAG
Source organism: uncultured Acidobacteriota bacterium (assembly GCA_963798315.1). Lineage (GTDB taxonomy): Bacteria > Acidobacteriota > Terriglobia > Terriglobales > Acidobacteriaceae > Telmatobacter. Next base: position 121,500 of record CAWCTA010000016.1, read on the forward strand.
CCTCGCCGCCCGTTTCCAGCGTCCGCACCTCGCCAATGGCCGACTCGTTCCTTCCCGGTCCCATCAGGGAAGAGGAGCGCATGGTGCCGCCGCCGCGCCCTCCAAAAGCCAGTCGGGTGCTCGCCCTGTCCACGGTGACTGAGAGGGGCGTTCGTTCCGACTTCTGCGGTGTTTCCGGTGTATCGTCCCCTTGGCCACCACGGCGAGCTGGGGTGTCCAGCACGAAATCTTCCCAATGGCGGCCCTGGAGCGGGAGCGCCTGCAATTGCTCGCTCGACAAGCTAGCCGCCGGCGCTATCGATTCCGGCTCGATCGCTTGGGAAGCTCTGAGTCCCGGCAGCGGAAACGCCTGCTGCAACTGCGCGGTGCCCTGCGCCGCACACGCTGCGGCAACGGCAAAGCCCATCCCCATGCCGCGCAGGGCGGGAGGTTTCGCGGTCACCGCGGCGAGGGAGGAAGAAAGGCCAGAAGACATATCCGGTACGGCGGCATGGATGGCTGGCGGAAACGCCGCCGGAACCGCCGGGGCCAGGAGCGAGACTTCGGCCTCCCGATGCGGGATGGGTTCCGGCAGATGTGGCGGAAGCGGGGGCATTTCCGGGGCGGCTTCGGGCGTGGAGGCCGCTGCAGTTTCCATTGACCGAGCCCTCAGCGTGGGCTCCTCCGGGCTGGTTGCGGCCAGCGTCAGGATCCCGGCCGGCTCGGGGTCCAATCGTCCTTCCCAGGTCGAGGAAACGGTGGAAGGTTTATCAGCCGTGAATTTGGGAGGGTTCGGAACCGGCCCCGCCAGTGAAACGACCTGGGTGGCCGTCGGCGCAGCCTGGGTGGTGTTCGGAGGAGGAGCAACGACTCGGACCGGATCCTGCCGCGCAAGCGATTCCAGGGGCGCGTGTTCCAACTCGACGGCGGCCAGAATCCGCGCCTCGTGCCCTGCGGATATGAAAATGCCTCGAAGGTGCCCATGCCCGAGTGCCGGATTGGCCGCCTCCAGCGAGTATTCTCCGGGCTCGAGGCCGATGAACCGGTAGGAACCGTTTTTGGCCGAGGTCGTTCGCGCTTCGCCTCCCGTCGCCGTATTGCGCAGCACGAGCGTCGCCCCCTCGAGAGGTTTTGAATGAAGATCGGTCAGTTTGCCGGAAAGCGAGCCCCTTGCCGGGGATTGTGCGAAGACAATCGCACCTGCGGCCGCCAGCAGGACCACGCCAGCGAACGCCCTGCCCCATCCCCGTCTTTGCGCTACTCCGGAAAGCGTCCCTTCGGAGTCATGACAAAGCGTACGCAAAGCCCACCTTCTTCCGACCGCTCTGTGGCGGTTCGGGAAGGGCACGTTCCTTGACGGGAATCCCCGGAGATGCCGGAGCCGCCCGTGGCATTCCCGTGCGGGAAGACCACTTTAGAACGCCCCATTGACCTCCGGGAGAAGATACCTGCGATTCTACGGCATTTTCTGAAAGTTTGCGTCACCTTCTCCGCTCGGCGAAGGTTACTGCCATCGTCACCCCATCTGTGCCGCTCCGCGAACCTTCGACCCACCAACCAATCACCGAATTGGTAGACTGAGAAGACGGCAATTTTTTGAGTAAACACCTGCCTTGGGCGGGTACGGAAGAGTGATTTGCGCATGTTTATCGATGAGGCAAAAATCCGGGTGAAGGCCGGGGACGGCGGCAATGGCTGCATGGCCTTCCGCAGAGAGAAGTTTGTGCCCCGCGGCGGCCCCTCGGGCGGCGACGGCGGGCGGGGCGGCGACGTGATCATGGAATCGTCGCAGCGCCACAATACGCTGATCCATTTCCGCTACAACCCGGAACACAAGGGGCAGCGCGGCGAGCACGGCATGGGCTCCAACTGCTCCGGCTCCGACGGCCAGTCGATCGTGCTTCAAGTGCCGGTTGGCACAGCGCTATACGACCAGGAAACCGGCGAACTGATCCACGATTTTCAGGAGCCGGACGAGCGTCTGACCATCGCCAAGGGTGGCCGCGGTGGCCGTGGCAACCAGCACTTTGCCACCAGCACCCACCAGGCGCCCCGGGAACACGAACTGGGCCGCGCCGGCGAGGAGCGCGCCTACCGCCTGGAACTGAAGCTGCTGGCCGACGTGGGCCTGGTCGGCTATCCCAATGCGGGCAAATCAACCCTGATTTCGCGGATTTCGGCAGCCAGGCCGAAGATTGCGGATTATCCCTTCACCACCCTCGAGCCGAACCTCGGCGTGGTCACCGTGGGCGAGGAGCCGCACACCCAGTCGTACGTGGTGGCCGACGTGCCGGGACTGATCGAAGGAGCGCATCAGGGCTCCGGGCTCGGAGTTCAGTTTCTCCGTCACATCGAGCGCACCCGGGTCCTGGTCCACCTCGTGGACGTATCCGACGCCTCCGGCCGCCCCGATCCGGTGGAAGACTTCAAGGTCATCAACCGCGAGCTGGCCGGCTTCGGCAACGGGCTCGAGGAGAAGCCGATGATCGTCGTTGCCACCAAGATCGACGTCGCCAATCCTGAGAAGCTCAAGAAGCTCTCCGCGCACGCCAGGCGGCGCAAGCTGGAGTTTCACGCCATTTCGGCGGTAACGGGGCAGGGGATCGATGAGCTGAAATGGGCGCTGGCGAAGCGGCTTCAGCCGGTGGAAGAGCCGCTTGAAATCGCCTGACTGACGGACCAGAATTGGATGTCATGCTGCTTTTCCTGAACTCTGAGAATCGGAAATGAGTCGGACTTGTCCCGGTCCGACGAACTCGAACAAAGCTGGGTATCGCTTAACTCGTGCGTGAATCTGCTTTGCTCTCGCGGCGTCTCCGTCTTTGCGGGTGTATAAGCCTCTCTTTCGGATTTCGTCGCTGATTTCCTTTGTGGTAGCCATCCGTGATTCTCGACCGAGGAGAACAATCCTGATTGCGTCATGCAACGTCAATCCAGATCCGAAGAAAACAGCTGCCGAGACCTTGAACCGCCGGCTGAGCCTTGCGATGTGATCCCGGTTCAGTTGGCGCTTGCCCGAGAGTACAAGCGATACGGTGCTCTCGCTGCCGAGTTCAGGAACGATGTCGCGTTGTGAAAGGCCATTTGACGTCAAGAGGAATCGCAGCACATCAACAGGTTCGGCGTCTGGCACTGGAAAGCGATCAGATTCGTACCGATCGATCAGAAGCGTCAACAGCTCAATCGCCTCTTCTTCATCCGGTGTCGGATCACTCTTTGAAGTTAATTCAAACTGTGCGTGGGTGTACGCTTCAAGGTCCTCGTCGTTGTGAATAATCCGAGGCGCTCCCATTCGGATCATGTCGACTTCATTTGCGAGTTTGGCGGTCATCTTGGAACCCCTTTGTCCAAATTCTTCCATACTTTTCATTTTGCAAAGTTGTCAAAGCGGAGGTCGGGCGCTTTACACCCGGGCTCGCTCCTTAACCGCCAGGTACTGGTTCAGGACCGACGAGGTCAGTGCCTCCGGGTTGAGGTCGAGGGTGAGAGCGCCCTGGTCGTGCAGGCGTGCCAGCAGCAGCTCGCGCCGGCCCGCCATCTCCTGGGCGGCCGCGGAACGAAACATCTGTTCCACATTTTTCGGCCGAGTTTGGGCAATGAGCCCGACTTCCGGCTGGGCCATCGCCACGAACAGCAGAACATGGCGCCGCAGCAGTTGCAGGGCCCCGTCTACGACCTCTGGCCGGCTGGCGGTTTCGGCCAGATCGGTGATCCACAGGATCAGCGCACGCCGGGGCTGCAGGCGATTGAAGACCGCGGTGGCGCGCAGGTGATCCGCATCGCTCGCCTCCGACCGTACCTGGGCAAGCAATTCGATGAGCTGACGCAAATGGTCCGACCCGCGTCCGGGTAGAAGGCGGTGCTGGATGCCCTGGCCGTAGGCCAGCAGGCCAACCCTGTCGCCGGAGTAGAGTGCCAGCTGGGCCAGCGCCACCGCTGTAGAACAGGCGTGATCGAGCTTGGAGTGGACCCGCGATCCGGCACCCCGTTTACCGGCCGACCCGGGCAATTGCCCCGCCAACGCGGCGACGCGCGACCGCATCAGCCGGCCGCAGTCGAGCACGATCCATACCGGCTGGCTGCGTTCGGTCTGGTACTGGCGCGTGATCAGGCTGCCGCGACGGGCGGTCGCGGTCCAGCAGATGTCGCGCAGGTCGTCGCCCTCGCGGTAGTCGCGCAGGCTTTCGAAATCACGCCCCAGGCCCCGCTGACGGGCCTGCCGGAGCTGCAGGTCGATCTGCCGGCTGCGTGCCAGAAAGATTTGCTGCTCCTCCGTCATCCGCAAGGCAGGGTAGACACGCAATGTTTGAACCAGCGGCGCCCTGGCCCAGCGCTCCGCCAGTCCCAGCGGAGACCGGTAGCGCACATAGAGCCATCCCGTCTCGCAGTCCCCTCGTTCCTGTGGCTCCACGCGATAGCGAAGCCGGGCCGGGACGCGCGGAAAGACAATCAGCCGGTGCTCGGCGGGATCGGCTACAAGAGCCGGCGGCAGATCGTCGACCATGCGGCAGTTGACGATGAGGCGGCCCTGGTTTTCAAGCGTGAGCTCGATTTCCGTTTCGCTGTCCAGCGCCGGCGCATTCGACCAACTCCGGGCGGCCTTGAGTTGACCGGGCTCGGGCAAACGCCATCCGTCAAGAAACGCGGCCAGCAGGATAAGGGCATCCCAGATCACCATGTTGTAGCCAAGCCGGCTATCCCAGAATCCCGGCAATACCAGCAGAAAGCCAGCCGTCAACAGCCCGATCGCCCGCGCGGTGAGCCCGAAACTCCAGCGCCGGCGCGATTCACACCGAGCACTCACCGGGCCGGGATGAAGGGAGGAGGCGATCATTGCCTCGGCACCGGCACCGCCGCGATCACATCGGCCAGCGCGCGATCGGCGTCGTATCCCTCCAGCTCCGCCTCCGGCTTGAGCATCACCCGATGGCGCAGCACTGGCGGTACCGCCCGCTTCACATCATCGGGGACGAGATAATCGCGGCCATCGAACGCCGCCGCAGCCTGGGCCACCAGCATGATGTTCACCGCGGCCCGAGGGCTGGCGCCCAACAGGAGGGCCGGCCATTCCCGGGTGCGCCGGGCAACGGCCAGCATGTAGTCGTAGAGCTCCGGTTCGATGCGAATCCTGTGCACCTCGGCGCGAGCCGCAGCCAAAAGGCCGGCCGGAATTGGATCGATCGACACATCTTCCAACAGCCCGGCGCCGGAGCCGGCATGATGGCGCTCCAGGATCTGCCGCTCTTCGGCTTCCGACGGATACGCCACCCGGATCTTGAGCAGAAACCGATCAAGCTGCGCTTCGGGCAGTGGGTAAGTGCCTTCGAAGTCCACCGGGTTTTGGGTAGCAAACACCGTAAACCATGCCGGCAACGCGCGGCGTATGCCGTCGCTGGTCACCTGGCGCTCTTCCATGCATTCGAGCAGCGCGGCCTGGGTCCGCGGCGGCATGCGATTGATTTCGTCGATCAGCAACAAGTCGGTAAACACCGGCCCGGCATGGAAGCTGAACGTGTCGGTGCCGGCGCGCAGGATCGAGGTGCCCAGGATATCGGCCGGCATCAGGTCCGGAGTCGCCTGGACGCGCTGGAAACTCAGCCCCAGGAGGCGTCCAAGGGCTTTGACGATCAGCGTTTTGGCGATACCGGGTACTCCTTCAAGCAGGGCATGACCCTGGCACAGCAACGCCATCAGCACTTCCTCGATGACGCCCCCCTGGCCGGAGATCACGTGACCCAGCTCGGTCCGGGCGTGGGCGATTAAATGGCTGGTTGCGGGCAGCGTTCCAGCTGGCCCGGTTTCATGGGCAATGCCGGCGGCCTGGCTTGATCCCGGGCGCGCGCTTTCGAATGATTCCTGGCTCATGAAGCCCTTTCTTTGGTCTGATCCTCTCCGGTCCTGGCGACAGAATGCGAACGGGTTCGTGGTCCGGCGATTCCGCGTCCGGCGGGCCGGGCCGCGGCATCCAAAGAAGCCGTGTGGCGGTCGAGCAGTTGGACAAGACGAAGCCCTTCGCGCGGGCTCAATGCTTCGTCGCCGGCAGCTGCCTCGCATGCCACGAGGTCGCGCTCCAACTCCGCATCGGCACCCGGAAAGCGACGCCGCAGCACGGCTGCCAGTTCGGCCGCACTCATCCGTTGGCCCCGCGGCCGGTCGGCCGCGGCGGACCGTAGGGCGTGGCGGCGAAAACGCTCCCACGCGACTGAGACGGCGGTCGAAGTGGCTCCGGCGTTACGATAGAGAGATCCCAGGGCATCGATGAACTCGATCGGCGTCGCCCGCACCGCCTGGGGCAACTCGCGCACCGGCCCGCTTCGCCGGCTGAAGCTCAGCAATACCAGCAGAGCGAGCATGGGAAGCCCAAGGCGCAGCAACCACAGCGCGGGCCCGCTGACAAAGCTCCATTCGGAGCGAATCTCTCCATGAAGGGATTCATCCCAGTAAAAGTGGTGTCCCGCGCGGGGGCCCAGGGAATTCAGAAACAGATCCAGGTTGTCGGCACGCGCCAGAGAGCCGTTTTCGAGCGGGGTTGAACTTGCCCACCACACAACGTGGCCTTTTCCCCAGTCGTACTCGACCACCGCCGGCTGTGCCGCGCAGCTGTACTGCACGCGGTCGGAGGGTCTTCCCACTTGCCAGGTCGCTTCCGGGACCATCCAGACCTCTCCGGTCCCGGCCAGTGAATCCAGCCCCTCGGGTTCGAGTTTGCAGGCGGCGAAGCTGAACTCTCCGGGCGGATCGGCGGAGTCGCCGGGAAGAATATAGCCGCCCCAGAAGCCGGTCGAAATCACGCGGCCGCCGCGCTCGACGATCTGCCGCACTGCCTTGATGTCGTCCGATTCGCGCGTAAAGGGCTCGGCGAAGATGACCACCGTGTCGGGCCCGGCGACGGCGGCAAGCTCGCCCAGGGGCCGCTCCCATCGTTCGACCGCGTAGCCCGAGCGGACGAGGGTTTCGTAGGCAGCCATAGCTCCGTGCTGGCCTGAGAGGTATGTCGAGGGAACGCGGTTATCGTCATTGTTGGCGTTGGGCAGAAGGAATCCGGTGATGGCGGCCACGGCGACCGCAATTCCCAGTGACCAGAGCAGCAGGCGGCGATCGCGGCGATCCAGAGAGGCCATGAATTTCATCGGCCGCCGCCCTCGGTCGCCGCTCCGCTTGCGGAAATCAGGCTCGCTGCCAGGGCTTCGGCGCGGCGGTAATCGCTCTCGGATGCGTCCCGGCCTCCGTACCATGTGCGTTCAAAACTGCCAGTGAGCGAGGCCAGGCCCGATTGGCGCGGGTCGTCGGGGGCCACCAGAGCCAGGTATTCGCGCGGGGTCCGGGCGCGGTCGGCGGGCCACAGCCGCCGTGATTCCAGGCGCGCGATTGCCGCCCAGTAGAGGAAGTGAATGGCCTCGCGCCACTGGCCGTCTGTTGCCGCACTCCGGGCATCGGCCAGCCAGAGTTGCCAGTCGCGTACGGATGCTGCCTCACCCACCGGGCTGGCGCTCGCCGGAACCAGCCGGATGCGCCATCGCCGCTCCACACGCAGCAGGCCCCAGGCCAACCCCACGGCAATTGCCACGAAGAAACCCCATACCAGGGTTCGTCCCACCCATGCCGACCGGGCGCGCAGCTTGTCGAACTTTGCCAACAGCCGATTGAGCCAGTTTCCAAATCTTTCCAGGGCAGTATCGTTTTCCGTCGCCGGCTGCAGGTTTGAAAACTCCCGCCCGGCGAGAACCTGCTTCATCGTGTCGCGTTCCTCCACGTGCGACGGAACCGGCGCGGCGGCGCGGTTGGCCTGCGCCAGGTCGCGCGACAGCCTTGCCTGCGCATCGACCAGAAGTTGCGACGTCGTGGGAGGGGTCTCGCGCAGGCTCTTGCGCGCGCCGCCGGATATCCCGCCCGAATCGGGAGGTTTCAGCGCCGAGTCCGGTTCCTCGGCGCGCGAGAACAGGATGCGCAGCCAGCCGTAGCGAATCAGGCGGAGGTCACCGCTGGAGGAAGCACCGGCCTGAACCCGGTCATCGAGACCCACCAGGGTCGGATCGCAGGTTTTCAGGTCGCGAGCCTTCGCGCAGGTCTGGGTCAAGTTCTCCAGCGCAACCAGGTGGCGGCGATAGTCCTCCATCGTGGCATCCTGCCATCGGCCGGCCGGTCGAGCCGGGGAAGAAGCGGCCGACGCGGAAGGAGCCGCCAGGATGTTGGAAGAGGCCGACACACCGAGGGCGGCTGCCAGAAGAGGGCCCGTGATCAGGCGAGTGGCCAGGCCCGTCAAAGCGAGGCGTTTCGTCACGCTGGCCGCTCCTCGGATTGCGCTTGAACCCCCGCGCCGGGCAGAACTTCGGAGGCACCCGTCGGTGGCGGCATCAACCCTGCCGCCTGCATCATCCATTCGATGTCGTAGCCCTCTTTGCGTACCCGCTGATCGTAGTAGAAGAGGGCGACGCCGGTGCCTCCGATGGGTCCGATGAATGTGTTGGTGAAAAAAGCAACCACCTGCGAGATCGCGCTTACAAGGGGCGTCACCTGGCCATGGTTCTTGAAAACCATCACCACGAATACGGCCTGCGTGATGCCGACCAGCCCCAGCTTGATGACCCCGATCAGCAAAAAAAGAACAAAGATGCGTCCGCGCGCCCCCTTGCTCAGGTCGATGCTGCGGCGAATTGCCTCGCGGGCCTCGAGGTCCTCGATCACGCAGGCCGGCATCGCCAGAGCATAACGCAGAGTCATCAGAACACCGCAGACGAACGCCATGAAGATCAGGAGGAAACACCCCAGGGTCACGATGACAACGATGAGCACCCGCTCGTCAAAGCCGCCTTTGGGATGGGCAAGAATCTTCTTGGGGCCAACGTAGAGAAACCAAAAAAGCAAAAACCCACCGTACGCTAGGGCAAAAGGCAGCCATGCCCTCAGGCCGGTGACCGTCATCAGCCACAGATAGCGCCCGAACCGGGGCAGGGTGCTGACGTAGGCACCGCGGATGCTGGCCGGCTCGCCCAGGTGCACCCACGACACCACCCGGTTGATGGCCGCAATGGCCGCTCCCAAAAGCAGGACCAGGAAGATCCACTCCACGAGTTCCGCCGTGACCAGTGGCCAACTGATCTTTGGGGCAGCCTGGCCTTTCTGGATCAGGGCTCCGACCCCGATCTGGATCAGGTTCAACACCAGCGCCACGCCCGCATAGATGGAGAAGATTCCGGCGAACACCAGGAAGTTCGAGCGGTAAAGCTGGGCGGTGCGATCCAGTATTTCACCGAGGCTGAGCGGACGCAGATTGGTTTCCATGCCAGGGTCCCTTGGCCGAAAGTGCGGGGCTTGCCGGGATACTAGCACAGCGCGAAAGCCGTGTGCCCCCACAACGCAACAACTTCCGGACGCGTCCGGCTCGTTCTCGGTTAGCGGCCGCCGTCGCCCATTTTTACTGCCTCCGCGTATTTTCTACCCGGTCTGATTTACCTTCAACGGAATAAATAGCCTATTTTCAACTCTCGACTTTGGTCATTCAATTGCAGCAACTTAGCGGAATAGGTGTTCGCATGCCTAGTGGAGCCGCTATGGTCCCTGGAGAGATGTATTTAATGAAGGAGATGGTGAAGCGTTGTCTGTCTCTGGGGTCTTCGCTGTCGTTCGTATTTACCGGCTTGCGACGGACCAACGCCCCCACCCAGACGAGTTGGGAGGTCCGGAAGGCTGCCGAACCCACTCCAGCACCGGCACCCCCGACCAAAACCTCAAAAGTATCATCGGTTCCGGAACTCCCCCCGGTATCCAACTTCTGCGGGACGGTCGTCCGCGACGGCGGCCGGTTTGCGTTGCGCGAGTTTGATGGAACCCTCTTCGCACTCGACTCCACCGGCCGGGCCTGGCCGTTCGAGGGCGAAGACGTGTCGATTTCAGGTTATTTCAACCCTGACTCGCGGCTGCTGCATATCTGCTCCATCGCCGCAGTCGACGACATGAGGGCGGAAGCCGTCTAGCTCGCTCTGACCGTTCCTACTTCACGATCTGAATCTTGGTGCCTTCCGGGATTTTGATCTGGAACTGGTCATCGCTCAGCGGCATATTCACCGTGACTTTCTCGACCGTTAATACCACCTGATATTCCTCGAGTGGCCGTTTGATGGTCACCGTTGATGGATATTTGTGGTCGCCGAATTCCACATAGCGGCCATAGAACACCTGCGTCTCCAGATTGTTTTGTTCGTCATACAGGTCCTGCTGGTAGGGCAGCAGATCTTCGCGGTGAAAATGGATGACCCGCGTAAGCCTCAATTCGTGGCTGCCCGGTTCGGCCTGCATCACGCTGAGGATGTACTCCGGAATGATCAAAAGGTGCTTCTTGGAAGCGTCTTCGACCGTGTCGGTGTCGGCTGCCCGGGTGTATTCCTCGTCCGGCTCCAGCCCGCGCACCGCCATGGCATCGAAAAACAGGCCCGGCCGCATGTTCTCCAACCCTTTTGAACTTTTCCTGGTCAGTGTGCTTGGACCCTTGTAGGCCGTTGCTTTGGGCGGGATCAGTAGTGTAAAGGCTTTGCCGTCGCTGGCCATATCGAACGCTCGCGTTCCAAGGACCGGCACTTGCCCAAGCACGCGCACCATTTCCGGCTTGCGCATCAGGATGTGTCCGTGGATCGCGGTGATGTCCGTGGCCACACCCTTTTTGGAATTCGTCACGCTGGCCTGGATCTCCACGGTCGCATTGAGGCTTTGGAATTGATTCCACCGGTCATTGATCCGCGAGACCAATTCCTCCGCCGTAGCGTCCTGGGTGACAGCCGGATAGCGGGGCACGGGCAGCTTGCGCGTCGTGAATAGGCAGCCCGACAGCAAAAGAAACGGTAACGCGAGGCCCGCTGTCGCTGCACGGCGACTGCCCGTACTCACCGCCCACCTGCCTTCTTCATCGCCTGGCGGTAGCCAGCCACATTGCGGTTGTGTTCTTCGAGGGTGGTGGCGAACACAGACTTGCCCTGCGGATTGTCGCCGGCGGCCACGAAGTAGAGATAGTCGGTCTGCGCCGGCGCTATCGCGGCGCGCAGGGCCTTGGCGCCCGGATTCGCAACGGGGCCGGGAGGCAGCCCCGCATGAACGTAGGTGTTATACGGCGTATCGCGCTTGAGGTCGGATTCGTAAAGCGCCCCTCGCCACTGGTTCTGGAGTTCCAGTCCGTAGATCACCGAGGGATCGGTCATCAGGGGCATCTTCTTGTCCAACCGGTTCTCGAACACGCTGGCGACCAGGGGCCTTTCCCCGTCGATCGCCGTTTCCCGTTCCACCAGCGAAGCCAGCGTAACGGTCCGGTGCACGTTAATCGACAACCCCAGGACCGCAGCCTCAGTACGAAAGCGCTTCACCATCGTCGCGGCAATTTCGGGAAGCGCGGTTCGGGGAGCGAAACGATATGTGTCCGGGAAGAGATAGCCCTCCAGGCTCTTTGCGGTGGGATCGAGATCGGCGATCAGAGAAGACTCCTGTACCGCGATGTCGAGAAAGGCTTGCCGTTCGCCAAAGCCTGCCTGCTGCAAGCGGTCGGCGATCTCAAAAATGCTGGCTCCTTCCCGCACCGTGACGGCGATGGTGTACACGTCCCCACGCCGGATGCGGTCGTAGACCTCGCTCGGGGGGGCCGGATGGTCAAATCGATACGCTCCCGCCTTGAGAGTTCCCGGCTTCCAAAAACGCACCAGGTCAAAGGCGTACTCGCTGCGGACGATGCCTGCCCCCTGTAATCGGCGCCCGATCCGAACCGTCGAAGAGCCGGGAGCCACTTCCACGATCGTTTCCGTTTGAGGCCCGTAGGGTGTCAACACCAGCCAGGCCGCCGCCCCCGCGGCGCCTAAGGCCAGAATCAGAACCACCAGGAAGAAACCCGCGGCACCGAAGCCCTTTTTTCTTGCAGTTGTCGGATTACGGCGCGCCATTCTCCTCAGCATTTCCCTCTAGCATCCCTTAGAGACGCAAAAAATCCCTTCCGGATTCTTCGCTTTCAAGATTGTATCGGGCGGCGAGGGTCCGCGGAGACTGGCAGTTTGTATAGCCCAACCACCTAAGAAATGCTTGCGAGTCCAAGCGGGACCGCTGTATGCTCATGCCCCTTGGGCCACGCGCCGAGTGACAATCGCGCATCCCGCCATCTCGCTCGAACTGCCGGTTATCAGTGTTGCCAGGAATCCCTGGAATCTGACGGGCCTGGCGGTGACGATCTTCTGCACGTTTTCTGTCTGGAAGGCGACGGAACGCCCCGCATCGCAGGTCGAAGGGCCATTTGAGGTCACCGATCCGAGTTCTGAGCGGCCCATGTTCAAGAGCCTGGCTTGAATCGCCGCCAAGGCTTGCCCCAATGGATCCCTCCCAACGGATGTGAGCGCAAAAGGGACTGGCAGAGGCTCCGTTGATGCCGCGTCTGCTCCCGGTCAACAGGTAAAGGAACTAACACCTCGATGGGTCTTCATGTCCCCACCTGGTATCACCCGGTACGACCTCGGAGGCATTGAGGGCTGGGGATCGCAGGTGACAAGATTCGCTCCATGAGAATGAACATCATGACCAAGATGTCTTGCCCCCTCAACGATGGTGCGAAAACCATTCCCCTCTCTCTGACAATCCGCCCATCGTGCGGAGTACCGGGCGACTACCAATTCGCCACTGACAGCGCGGCGCTCATGCGGATGCTGCAGAAAAAGACGGATCTGTCGCGGGACACCCTCAAGCGCTTCGAAGGGGAAATGTATTCCTTTCCTTGCGCACGGCTAATGGGCGTGGAACTGAGTGAATCCGTTCTTACCGAGATTGGCTACTTTATTGATTAGGGCAGCATACGGTATATCGAATGTCAGAATTCGATTGTCACGGGTGGCCGATTCACCGCCTTCTGCCCATTAAGCTGGTTGGAGGAGAAGTCCGCTGGAAGCTGCGCCGCCACCCCGCTATCTCGGCCTCGACGTAGGTTCGAAGCGCATCGGCGTAGCCGTCTCAGACGAACTGGGGCTCACCGCGCAGCCCGTTCTGACCCTGGTACGGCGGCGGAATCCGCGCGAGGACGTGCGCTCCGTGGCGCGCCTGGCCCGGCGGTTCAGCGTCGTCGCGATCGTGGTTGGAAATCCCCTTCACCTCTCCGGGGAGCCGAGTCCGCAAGCGGAGAAGACAAAGGCCTTCGCCACCGAACTGGGAGAATTGACTCGCCTCCCCATTCATCTCCGGGATGAGAGGCTGACCACCCGCGAGGCTCACCAGATCCTCTACGAAGCCGGTCACCCTCGCCAGGAGCATCGCCACGTGGTTGACCAGGTTGCGGCCACCCTGATCCTGCAGTCGTTTCTTGACGACAGGGAACAGGGAACAGGGATCAGGGATCAGCAGTGAACAGCGGCCCCAGCCCACATCTGGGGTGCCTTTCTCCGCGTATAATTAAGTTTCAAGTTTTTCCACCTCTAGCGGACAGAGCCATCCCACTCGCCGCCACGGAATACGGATGCCCGACCACATCAAGAGTCAGCTTCAAAAGCAAATCGCGGAGCTTGAGCACGAACTGGCGCATGAACTGCCGGCCGAGATCAAGAAGGCGGTGGCCATGGGCGATCTGTCGGAAAACGCCGAGTACCACATGGCGAAGCAGCGCCAGGATTTTGTCAACGCCCGCCTCGGCCAGCTCAAGCGGCGCATGGCGGAGCTCTCCCTGGTGAACCTGGCCAACATTCCCCGCGATAAGGCTGGGTTCGGTTCAACCGTCGTGGTCTACGACTCGACCAAGGAAGAAGAGATCGTGTACCGGCTGGTGACCAGCGAAGAGTCGGACGTGACCAAGGGGCTGATCTCGACCACCTCCCCGATCGGCCGCGGCCTGGTCGGCAGGCAGGTGGGCGACGTAGCCGTCATCGTGACTCCCAATGGAAAACGCGAGCTGGAAATTCTCAAGTTGACCACGGTCCATGACGAAGCGGAAGCTAACGGCGCCGGCGGCGGGGCCGCTTCCGGCTCCGGCAACTAGGTAAGGAAAGACCGGATGACCTGGACCAGCGCCTTTGGCCGCGGCTGCGGCTGGCTTCTTGATCGCATTGTTCACACGCTGGCGCTCACCCGCATCTCCCCCAACTTCCTGACCTTTATCGGGTTGGTCATCAACATCGCCGCCGCCTTCCTGTTCGGTCACGCCAATGCCACCAACGCGGGGCGCATGTTTCTCTATGCGGGGCTGGTCATCATCGGGGCCGGCATCTTCGACATGGTGGACGGCCGCGTAGCCCGCCGCACCAACCAGGTCACCGTGTTCGGCGCCTATTTCGACTCTGTGATCGATCGCTACTCGGACGTGGTGTTGTTCTTCGGCCTGCTGGTCTACTACGCGCGCATCAACCATTTTCGCTATGTGGTGCTGACCGCGTTCGTCATGGTCACATCGCTCATGGTGAGCTACACCCGCGCCCGCGCCGAAGCTCTCATCGGCCAGTGCAAGGTGGGTTTCATGGAGCGCCCGGAGCGCATCGTCCTGATCATTCTCGGGGCCTTGTTCTACCACTGGGGCGTGATGGCTCCCGTGCTGTGGGTGCTGGCCGTGCTTTCGACCATCACGGTCATCCACCGCATCCAGTACACCTACTCGAACACCAAGCACCTGGCGCCGCTGAGCTGACCGTAAAGGAGTTTTCAGTTTTCAGTTCTCACTCTAGCGAACTGAAAACTGACAACTGCGACCTGACAACTGCTCCTCAGCAATTCACCACCATCATCGAGCATCCCGCTTTGGGCGGCCGCCACTGCACCAGGAACTTCGTCACCTCTGAAGATTCCATGCGGCGCATGGACTTGAATTCCCCGCCCCGCTGGCCGTAAAGAAGTTTGCCTCTCTCGCTCAGCACGGCCAGCGCCGGTACTCCCAGCGTGACCGGAATTCCATACTGCTCGGCGATATCCAGGTTCTCGTCCATGCGTCCAATGTTGATGTGGACGAGAACGAAGTTGGATTCAAGGATGGGACGGTTTTCGGTGTTGTGGAAGTAAATATCCAAGCACCTTGCAATCGCCGCACCAGTTGCCGCCGAAGTCCACGATGACGCGCTTATGGCTTTGGGCAGCGGTCTTCATCGCCGCGGCAAGATCGGACTTGGCATGGGACTGGGCTCGGGGTAGATATCGGGGGTGGCCGACCGGCCTGTGCCCGCGCCGAAAACCAGTCCGGCAGCCATAGCGAGCCACATGATGCGTTTCACGGGGAATTGACCTCCAACAGCCTTCTTTCAGTCTGCCACATCCGGAGGCTGCAGCGATTTCGTACTCCATCCGAGGGCGCAGGCGATGTACTCTGGAGAGCGATGAGCGATCTGCGCAGCCGGTTGGAATCCACAGCGTTCGCCGATCTGGGAGCGATGATGGAAGGCTATGCGCAGGCTGCGGTCGAGTTGGCGCGAAAGGACTTCCGGCACGAACTGGACTTCACGGCGGATTCCATCGACGCCCTCGATGACATCCTGGTCGTGGTCGGCGAAAGCCCCGAACGCGATCTCGATTTCGAAGTGCGGTTGTGGGGGAGCTACCTCGGCGAAGTATTGCGGCGGCGCTACGCCGGCGGCTGGGAAATGACCCAGTACCCCGGCGGAACGGTGGCCGTGCCGGCTGTAGACGTGCGCGGCTCTCGGTTGTTTCCGCTCATGAAGGTGTACCGGCGCCTGACCGTGGGAGAAGAGGAAGATTTGCGCAGCTTTTATGCCATGGTGACCGAACGCCTGGGGAAACCGGCCCAGGTCAACTGACTGCGGAACAGGCCGGGCGCGGTCGGATTTGAGTGCGTTAGCTCACACCGGGGCGGCAAGGCCTGTGCGACAATGAGACTGTTGAAGGTAGCGCGCCGCCGGTGCGCGGTGTGCGGAGGATAAATCGATGGGCGATCTACTACAACCATGGCACCTGATTGTTCTGGCCGTGGTCGCATTTCTGCTGTTTGGAGCCAAGCGGCTCCCCGAACTCGGCAAAGGGCTGGGCGAAGGTTTGAAGGGGTTTAAGGAAGGGCTGAAGGGGATCACCGAGCCCTCGGCGCCGACGCCGCCTACGCAGCAGACCTCCACCACCACTGCGCCGCCCTCCACGCCCGCCGAAACCAAGCAATCCTAGGTTGCGATCGGCAAGGACTGCCGGCCGGAGTCGGCCCGCGTGCATTCTCGATCCATAAAAATGGCCTGTGCGGACTGCACAGGCCATTTGTTTCTAGCTCCGCTGCGAAGCTACTTCGCGTCCTGGGCCGAGGGGTAGTAGCCGCTCTTGGCCACCACTTCGACGTTGGGCCGGTCGACCCGGACTTCGATTTTGCGGAACCTGTTGTCGATCACCGGCTGGTGGCTCAGGTAGCCCAGGGTGTACTGGTTCCGGGCCTCTTCAGCGATCTTTCCGTAGCTCCGTTCAATCCCGTTCAGCCCGCGCTCGGAATCGAGCGATCCCCCCGTCGCCAGGGTGTACTTGGCAAGGAGGTTGTCGTACATCGTGAAGGGCAGGTGGATCCGGCTGACATAGCCCTCGCCCCAGCGCGCCGAATCCCCCACCAGCGTTCCATAAACTGCGATCTGATTGGTCTGGAGATAACGCAGCACGTCGCGATAGGGGGCTTTGGAGCCGTTTTCCTTGCCGTCAGAGACCACGTAGATAATGCGGCGCCGGCCCTTGGGGCGCGTGGACAGCTCCTTGGCCGCGGCCAGGATGCCGTCGTTCAGCGTATGGATCTCCTTGGGGATCGTGATGAAGGTGCTGTTTCCAGCGGAGCGTCCCGGCTGCAGGTTGGGATCGACGCAGTTGCCGTTCTGGCGGACACTGCAGCCAGCTAGTGGGCCGCTGTTGACCGGCGAAATATCGTCGGCGCCCGCCGCCTTGGTCATCGACAGCACGAAGGGCACGCGCGCGCTCTGGGCGCCGGTGAAGCCGCCGGAGCGGTTCTGCGCACCGTTGTTGTAGGTAAAGACCGCCACCTCGTCATAGGGGGTAAGAGCGCCCTGGATGGCGCCCAGGGAGTCGTTCACCTTGGTCATTACGTCCGAGGTCACGCTCTGATCGATCAGAAAGACGATCGACAGCGGGGCCGGATCGACGGTAAACAGGCGCAGAGGCTCGCGCTGGTTGTCCTCAAACACTTTGAAGTCGCGGAACGTGAGACCCGCTACCAGTTGCCCCTTCGAGTCCTTCACCGTGACCGGGACTTCGACGAAGTTCACATTCAGGCGAATCACGGTCTGAAGCTTGTCGAATCCTTCTCCCGGAGGCGGCTGCTCCGGCGGAGCGGTCTGGATCTCGATCCCTGGCCGGTGCGGGCGGCTGCTCCGGCGGGGGCGTGGACTGCGGATTCACCGAACCGGAGGAGGAACTCGAGGCCGGGGACTCGGTGCCGGCGCCGCCGCCCGGCCGGATGGGCCCGCCAACTCCCGACAGGGGAGGGGTCTGTTGGGTCTGGGGAGCCGGCGCATCTGGAACCGAGGACGGCTGCTGCTGCGCCAACCCCATCGTGGTCAGATTCAGGCTCAGAAGTGCTGTGAGCGCCGTCAATTTAAAACCAGGCATCACCGGAAATCATCCTCCCCACCGCCCGCCTATCCATGCATGGCGAAGACGAAATTGTGCTCCCGGGGCTCTCCGGCCCTGGGATTCGTCGTCCAACCGTCAGAGTATCAGACGCGGCAGGAGCGTGCAGGTTTGCCCCGGGGCCCGGGCCCATCGCGAATCGGCCCTGCCTTTGGCCCAATCCGGCACTGGCGCGATGTGCTCTCTTCGTGGTAGTGATACCGTCTAAGTGACAGACATGCGCGTCCGCTGCATCGCCGCTTTTTTCGTGCTTCTTCCGCTCGCCTGCCGTGCCGGATGGTCCCAACTCGCGCCCTCGCCCGATGCCGCGCCCATCAGCCATGCGCCTGCGGCTCCCGAAGAAGACAGATCCGTCGCGACCTTCAAACTGCAGGTCAACCTGGTGGACGTCTTCTTCACCGTCAAGGACAAGAACGGCAATCTCGTCCCCCACCTCAACAAGAGCGACTGCGCCATCTCCGAAGACAAGCAGCCGCAGACCTTCAAGAGCTTTGTAGCGGAAAACAATCTTCCCTTGACGCTGGGCATTCTGCTCGACACCTCGGGCAGTCAACAGCGGGTGCTTCCCCTCGAACAGGAAGCCGGCAGCCGCTTCCTGGAGCGGGTGCTCAAAGCCAAAGACGAAGCCTTCCTGCTGTCATTCGATGTGAACGTCGACCTGTTGCAGGATTTCACCAACAGCCCCCGGCTGCTGAGCCGGGCCATGAACAAGGCGGAGATCAACACCGCGGGCGGAAACGGGGCGGCGGGCATTCCGGGAGCCGGCGGCGGAACGGTGCCCACCATCGGCGATCCCAAAGGGACGCTGCTCTATGATGCCATTTACCTCTCCTCCAACGAGAAGCTGAATCAGGAGTCGGGCCGCAAGGCCATGATCATCCTCACCGACGGCGACGATCAGGGCAGCCGCACCAAGATCAGCGAAGCCATTGCCGCGGCGCAGAAATCGAACGCCATGATTTACGTCATCCTCATTGCCGACACCGGCTTTTACGGAGGCTGGGGATACAACGGCTATTCGGCAGCCGACCGGATGTCGAAGGAGACCGGAGGCCGGCTGATCAACGTCGGCAATAACGGCAAGAAGCTCGAAGAAGCGTTTGCCCAGATTGAAGACGAGCTGCGCACCCAGTACGTGGCCACCTACACCCCCACCAATGCCAAGCTCGACGGAACGTTCCGGCACCTCGGGCTCGAATGCCACGGAAACGAGCTGAAGGTGCAGGTGCGCAAGGGCTACTTTGCGCCGGCGCCGGAGCAGTAGCAGCCGCCGAGTTCCCAGTTCACAGTTCTCAGTTGACAGTTGACAGTTGAAACCAGTGGATCGGCCAAATCCTCCTGCCCCATCCTTTCGCTTTTTTCCTGGCGAAAGGGTCGGAGACCACAAAAGCCAAGTCCAGTTTTCATCCGTCGGAGTCAGAAAACCCAGCGTTTGACTGAAAACTGAGAACTGACAACTGACAACTGTTTCGTTCCGATACACCTCGATTACCGAAGTCCCGGCACTTCGTCGCAAGCCGTAATCTGGCGCGCACCAGAGCTCTTCGTTACTATCGGCATGAGACGGAAATCCTTGAGAAGAATTCTTCAAGAAATGATTTCCATGCTTCGGGCCCGACTGCAAGATTGACGCGGAGGTGCCGCCATGATCCACGACTTCAGTGTCCAGGAATCCTTCGAGATCAGTCCCCGCTTTCGCCGCACCATCGAAGAGAGAATCGATCGACTGGAGCGCGATGCCCAGTGGGACGAGGCCCAGGTAGCGCACCTGGCCAGCCCCGATCATGTCCGGCGGCAGATGCGACTGGTTGCGGCCCAGCGCGCTGAAGCCCTGCGTATGCGCATCTTCCTCGATCGCGCCCGCACCCGCCTCGGCGAACCGCAGAATGCCTTCTAGGGATAATACGGTTCACGTAACGCCCGCATTTCACACTGCACTGCCCGGTGAGCGGTGCCGGTTTCAGCGCAAATCCCTTGCACCCCTTTGCAGATTGATTCGATCGAAAGGCGCACACTGGAACCATCATGACGAACCGCTCTGCATCCCCTTCTGCGCACCTTGCGATCGACCAGATGGACAAACCGGTGCATCCAAAAAAATTCCGGGGGATGTGAAACTGTGCAGGTAATTCAAAGCGCTTAGATTCATGGGCTTAGGCGCGCAGTGGTGCGGCAAAGCGGGGCCAAATTGGCTGAAAATCGCGGTGATTTAACTCACAAAATGGCCAAAACGTGAGATCGATCACAGGCTCACATGCCGAGCCAAAGTCCCGCTGGCCGGGCCCGCTTTGAGAACCACGTGAAGGCGATCAGGGCACACTCCCAAACGCGCCAATGGCCGCGATCCACTGGACCGCGGCCATTGCCTTTCTGAGTCAATCCTGGAGCACCGGGCGGGAATTGAACCCGCGAATACTGGTTTTGCAGACCAGCGCGTTAGCCACTTCGCCACCGGTGCTTGAAAAACGGGGGACCCAATCAGTCTAAATCGCGTTCGGGCCGGGTTCTTTGACTTGTACCAATCGTCGCCTAGGCCGGTTGATCATCGAAACCCCGAACTACCCTGACAACTGAAACCTGAAAACTGAAAACTGGCCACCAAAAAACCCACCACGCTCCTTCAGCGGGTGGGTCGTTCAAGCTTGATTCTCTGCCGGAATCTAGCTCATCAGACACGCCCGCGCCACGCTCGAATGACAGCGACAGCAGGCGGGAGTTTTCACGTGAGCCATAGAATCCTTGCCGTCCACGGGATTTCCGCATGCTCCCACAGGGCGACTACCCGTAGAGTAGAGTTAATTTCGGAGGCAGTCAAGAGCGTGCGGTCCCTCGATTATGTCGTTGTTGACGCATTCAGTGACACGGCCCTGGCGGGCAATCCGCTGGCGGTTGTGATGAACACGATCGGTCTGGACACCGCGCGCATGCAGGCAATCGCCCGCGAGTTCAACCTGTCGGAGACCACCTTCGTGGAGCGCAGGCCCGCTGCCGTGGAGCAGGCGGAGGGCGTACGGGTGCGCATCTTCACCACCCAGGAGGAGTTGCCGTTCGCGGGACATCCCACCCTCGGGACCGCCAGTATGCTGAAGATCTTCTCCCCTGACTCGGTGCAGGACGATACAGTGCACCTGGCGCTTAATGTGGGTCGTGTCCCGGTTCGTTTCGATGGGCAGGTCAGCAGCTCCGGAGCTATTTTCGGCGAGATGACACAGCGCGATCCGGAATTCAGTGCCGAGCTCGATTCCGCAGCCGTGGCTCGCCTCATCGGCTTGTCGGTTGATGATCTCGACCCCTCCGCATCGCCGCAAGTGGTTTCCACCGGAACTGCCTTCGCGATCGTCTTGCTGCGCAGCGTGGAAGCGCTGGCCCGGCTCAAGGTCAATCACGACGAGGCTGCGGATTTCCTGCGCGGACAGGGAGGGCGGTGGTTCTATGTCCTGGCCCCAGAGGCGAACCAGGACCAAGACGGCACGAAGTGCTGGCGGGCGAGGATGCAGTTCTACGGGGGAGAAGACCCGGCAACCGGTTCCGCGGCGGGCTGTGCGATTGCCTACCTGGTTTCGCACGGAATGGTGCCTTCGGGCGAGCGGATTCACCTCCGGCAGGGCCTTGAAATAGACCGTCCCAGCGACTTGTTTTTGTCCGCGCGGCGCGATTCGGCGAAGATCACCGATATCCGCGTCGGGGGCAGCACTGTTCTTGTGGCAAAAGGACAGCTTTTCCTGCCGTGATGCACACGGTTTCAACAGGAATTCATCTAATTAACTCGCAATCTCTGTTATACGTAGCCGTTTTCCCAACGGTTTTCCCCAGATTTCCACTCCTTCTTTCGCCTGCCTTTCCCTCTTTTCACGAACCTCTTACGCTCGTAGTCTTCGGAAGCATTGGAAGAATTTAGCTGAGCTTTCCGAACCGGAAACGTCTCGGATTTTCGAGTAACCGGCCGCACGGAAAGTCCTTGCTCCCGAGTCCCCGATTGCAGGAAACAATGGTGTGCATGCAGGCCCGCCAGGGTCTTCATTCATTCTGACGTCTCCCCAGGCAAGAAATCGGACACCGGAGCGGGCTGTCGTGCGGCCAAGCCAATGAAACTTGAAGCGCACGCCCCGCAGAAACGCGGAACGCGGACTCGTGTCTTCACTGCCTTGCCTCAAGAATCTGAAAAAGGAGTGTGCCCCCAACATCATGCGGCCTAAAAAGATCATTCTCTGCGTCGACGATAATGAACAAGAGCTGTCCGTACTCAAGTTCATGCTGGCTACTAACGGATATCGAGTGCTTTCTGCCAATAACGGCCAGGAGGCGATCGGCATTTTTGCCGATATCTCTGTCGACCTGGTGCTGTCTGATTACGCCATGCCGCAGATGAATGGAGATCAGCTCGTCAACCGGCTGAAGCAGATCGCCAGTCACGTGCCGATGATTCTCCTCGGCGATCCGCAGAAGATGGGAGACCAGATGCACGGAGCCGATGCCTTGCTGCCCAAGAAGACCTGCTCTCCCCACGAACTGCTGGAACGCGTCAAGATCATGAGCGCCCGCAAGCGCGGCCCGCGCAAGGGAACGACGCGCATACCTCAGCCGCAATTCGCGGTCGCGTCGTAGAGGCAGGGAACAGGGATCAGGGAACCAAGTCCATTGGCTTAGGTTCGTTAGGCGAGCCGGACCGCCTGATCCCGACCTTGGATTGTTTGCGTTTCACGATTTTCTACGATGATCGTTTCAAAGTGACCTCCGCACATTTCTGATCCCTGTTCCTTGTTTCCTGATCCCTGTCTTCTGATCCCTGTACTGGTTCTTTTCCCACTTGACGACAAGGTGCGGGGGTGGGCATACTCCCGAGCTATGGCCCAGCTTGGTTCGGTTTCGCTTGACGACCACGGGCAGGCTTTCTATGGATCTCGTTCTGGTTCGTGTTCTTTTTGTTGCCTTACTAACAGTGGTTTGTTACTTCCTTCATCCGTTCGGGTTAACGGGCTGGATGGGAGCAGGCGCAGGGTTCGTCGCGTCCGCAGCCGTCATCGTTTTTGAATTGCGGGTACGGGCGCTGACGCTGCGCCGCCTGATCGGCGCGGTGGCCGGCAGCGTGCTCGGCATCTTTGGCGCCGCACTGTTCTGCCTCGTGCTCCGCTCCGCGCCGCTTACCGGATCCACGTCCGCTGCCCTGCAGATCTTCGTGCTCCTGCTCATGACGTATGTAGGCTTGCTGGTAGGCGCCAGCAAGGGGGACCTGCTCAATCCCGCCGCCCTGGGAACCGTCTTCAGCGGAGAGAAGCCCACCCGCAGGAGCGCCAAGGTGCTCGACACCAGCGTCATCATCGACGGCCGCATCGCCGATATCGCTGAAGCCGGTTTCATCGACGGCATGATGGTGGTCCCCGAGTTCGTGCTGCGCGAATTGCAGATCGTGGCCGACTCCACCGACGGCTCCAAGCGCCAGCGCGGCCGGCGCGGCCTCGACATGCTGCAGCGGATGCAGTCCAATCCCAAGATCCAGGTGCAGATCGTGCCGGACGACTTCCCCTCCATTCGCGAAGTGGATTTGAAGCTGCTCGAACTGGCCAAGAAGTGGGAAGCCAAGGTGGTCACCAACGATTTCAACCTCAACAAGGTCGCGCATCTGCACCGCGTCGAAGTATTGAACATCAACGATCTGGCCAACGCGCTCAAACCGGTGGTGCTGCCGGGCGAGCGCATGACCGTGCTCATCCTCAAAGAAGGCAAGGAATACAACCAGGGCGTCGGGTACCTGGATGACGGCACCATGGTCGTTGTCGATCACGCCCGCAAGATGATCGGCCGCTCGGTCGACATCTCCGTCACCAGCGTTCTGCAGACCGCCAGCGGCAAAATGATTTTCGGCAAGATGGACGAGAACGGCAAGCCCGTCGAGGCACCGCGCACGGCGCCGCTCGAGATCACTCACTGACGGCATTACCTGCAGTTGTCATATCCGAATGATCAGCGAATCTCTTCGCCAGCAACTCCTCGACCTGCGCGCCGAAGACCTGCGTGTCCGCAGCGAGCTCGAAGCGGCGGGGGAACTGGGCGGCCCATACGTTCCGCGGATGGAAGCTGTGCATGTTTGCAATGCCGCACGCCTGCGGGAATTGATCGCGGAGCATGGCTGGCCAGGAGAAGACATCGCCGGAGAGGACGGCGCGAAAGCCGCGTGGTTCATCGTTCAGCATGCCGTCGGGGAGCCGGAATTCCAGCGCCAGGCGCTCGGCCTGATTCAATCCTCCGCGGCCGCGGGTCGCACCCCTGCGTGGCACTCGGCCCTCCTCGAAGACCGCATCGCCATGTACGAGGGGCGTCCGCAGCGGTTTGGATCGCAGTGGATCGACGATCCGCACGACGGCCGCGTCCGTCCGTGGCGCCTCGCCGATCCTGAACACGTAAACGACCTGCGCGCTTCCGTCGGGCTCGCACCGATGCATCCGATCCCTGAGCCCGGGCCACCGCTCGCCGAAGACCGGCGCCGTGAGCTCGAAGAAACGCGCGCATGGTGGGAACAGTGGCTGGCGAGCAAGGGATGGAAGCCGGTATTCGGCAAAACCGGAGACGATGCTGCGAGGCCTGGTATCCGGGAATGAGTGACGTCCTTTGTCTTTAGATACATCGCGCCGATCGTCCAGGTCAGCGATATCCGGATCGGGTGACGGCCCGCCCTGGCGCGGAATACCGATCTACGCCCCTCCGACCCGTGGCCCTTTTTGGCTTTCTCTCCCACAGAGGTGATATAGACGGGAACCTCGGCCGATGAAATCCTGAATAGCAAAGCAATCCACGGATGGCGTCTCCGGTGCAGTTTGGACGGGTTTCGGCGGCGCGCCTGCCTGCGGCGGCGTTTAACCGCGACGCCGGGATCGGGTGACCCTGGTTTTAGGATGAACGGTCGATGATCTGATGAAGCGATTCGGTCTGGCGCTCGTGATTCTGTCCTGGGCATCGGCATGGGCCCTGCCGCCCACCCTCACGACCCTGCGTGCCGTCCATTCCCTCACCAATGCCGAAGCCAAGCTGCGCCTGCCGGTCGATTTCGAAGGCACAGTCACCTATTACGACAACCAGGGGCGAGATCTGTTCGTGCAGGACGGCGATCTTGCCATCTACGTTTTCGCCGAACCCGGGGCGCAGTTCCTTCCCGGGGACCGCATCCGAATCCGGGGAAAGACCGATAGCGATTTCCGGCCCGATGTCCTGGGCGACGAATTGACTCTCCTCCACCATGGCCCGGTTCCCGAGGCCGTTCCCGCCGACCTGGGACAACTCCTGCGCGTTGAACTCGATTGCGTGCGGGTCAGGTTGCGGGCCCGTGTGCGCAGTGCGGACATCGTGAACGACCAGGGCGAAACCAACATCTATCTGAATCTGCTGGTCGATGGAGGCTATGTCGATGCCACGGTTCTGGGCCAGGACGAGAGCAAGCTGAAGGAACTCCTCGATGCCGAGGTCGAAATTACGGGTGCCGCGGCGGGCAAGTTCGACAGCAAAATGCAATTGGCCGGGATCATGCTCCAGGTCGCGTCGCTCTCCGACGTGAAGATTATCGAACGCGCCCGGATTCAGCCGACTTCGCTCCCCATCACCCCCATGGACGAAATCCTCAAGGGTTACGAGGTGCACGATCGCAGCCAGCGCATGCGCGTCAGGGGAACCGTCACGTTTTACCTTCCCGGTTCGACCCTGGTGCTCCAGGACAGGGGCAAGAGCCTCCGCGTCTCCACCCAATTTGAAGGGCCGCTGGCGATCGGACAGGTCGTTGACGTGACCGGCTTCCCCGACGCACGCAACGGATCCTCGACGCTCACCCAGAGTGAGATCACCCAGACGGGAAAACGAGCGCTCATTTCACCCCTGCCGGCGGATTTTTCTCAACTGGCGTCGGGTGTGCACGCCTTTGACCTGGTATCAACCGAGGGAACGGTCTTGGCCGCTGTGCGCCGCGCGACCCAGGACGAATACGTCCTGGTCTCGAACGGTCATCTGTTCTCGGCCATCTATCGGCACCCTGACTCGGGCGTATTTCCTCTCCAGTCCATGAAGCGGGTGGCGGTCGGGTCCAGGATTCGGGTGGCTGGCATCTGCACCATGGAATCCGGGTCGAATCCGCTCGGAGCACCAGTGGCTTTCTATATCCTGCTCCGCTCCTTCGACGACATTGACGTGGTGGCGGGGCCCTCCTGGTTAAGCGTCCGCAACCTGATGATCGCGTTGGGTGCGCTCGGGTCGCTTGTGATCGTCGTCGGCGCCCGCGGATGGACGCTCGAACGCCGGGTCCGGCGTCAGACCGCCGCATTGGCGGCTCGCATCGAGGCGGAAGCCGAGATGGAACGCCGTCGCAGCCAGATACTGGAGGACATCAACGAAGGACGCGATCTGGCCGAGATCCTGGAGAAAATCATCGCGCTCGTCTCTTTCAGCATGAACGGCGCGCCGTGCTGGTATCGGCTCGCCAGCGGCGTTTGTGCCGGAAAGATCATGACCGCGACGGATACATGGTCGGCAGTTGGTCAGCAGATTCCGGCCCGCTCCGGTCCAGCCCATGGAGAAATCTTCGCCGCCGTGGAATCCACGGCCGCGTCGCACTCGTCGGATGCGCTCGCGATCGGGGCCGGTCTGTGCTCCCTGGCAATCGAGACGCGTGGCCTTTACAGTGACCTGATCCATCGCTCGGAATTCGATTTGCTCACCGATGTTCCCAATCGTTTCTCGTTCGAGAAGGCGCTCGAAGCGGCGATCCAAGCCGCGAAGCAGCGCGCTGGAACCTTGGGCGTGATCTACATCGATCTGGACAAATTCAAAGAGATCAACGACGTCTACGGTCATCGGGTGGGCGACGTGTTTTTGCAACAATCGGCGCAAAGAATGAAGCATCAGCTACGGCCGGGCGACATGCTCGCACGCCTGGGGGGCGACGAGTTCGGCGTGATGGTTCCCATGGTGGCCAACAAGGACGACATTCGCGAGATCGCCGTCCGGCTGGAGCGTTGCTTCGATCACCCGTTTACTGTCGAGGACTATGTGCTGTCCGGGTCCGCCAGCGTGGGAGTGGCCTACTTCCCGGTCGATGGGGAAACCAAAGACAGCATCCTGAGCGCCGCCGACACGGCCATGTACGTGGCCAAGCACACCAAGTGCGCGAGCGCCGACGTGCCCATCGAACAGGAATAGTCGCGATTGGTTCGCGGCCGTAGCGATCAACTCAATCTCGGGGGCCAGCCGGATTCAGTACTTTTGCACCCGGGGATCGATCTCGTCGCTCCACGCCAGGATGCCGCCCGCCACGTTCACCACCCGCGGATAGCCGGACTGCTTGAGGAACTCGGCGATGCGCTGCGAGCGCGCGCCGGAGCGGCAGTGCACCACGACTTCCCGCTCGCGGTCGATCTCCGCAAGCCGCTGCGGCACGTCGTTTTGCGGAATGAGCTTCCCGCCGATCTGCGCGATCTGGTACTCGTACGGCTCGCGCACGTCGATCAGCTGCACATCCTCGCCGGTATCGATCCGCCGCTTCAGTTCCTTCACCGTGATCTGCGGAATGCCGTTCTTCACGCTGCTCTCCTGGGGGGTTTCGGGCACGATGCCGCAGAACTGTTGGTAGTCGATGAGCTCGGTGACGGTGGGATTGGTGCCGCATACCGGGCACTCCGGATTCTTGCGCAGCTTGAGCTCCCGGAAGCGCATATTGAGCGCATCGACCAGCAACAAACGGCCGATCAGCGGCTCCCCTTTGCCGAGAATGAGCTTGATCGCCTCGGTGGCCTGCATGACGCCGACCAGGCCGGGCAGGATGCCGAGCACTCCTCCCTCGGCGCAACTCGGTACCAGTCCCGGAGGCGGCGGCTCGGGATAAAGGCAGCGATAGCACGGCCCCTGCTCGGTGGCGAACACGCTGGCCTGCCCCTCGAAGCGGAAGATGGAGCCGTAGACATTGGGCTTGCCCAGCAACACGCAGGCATCGTTGACCAGGTAGCGCGTAGGGAAGTTGTCGGTGCCGTCGGCGACGATGTCGTAATCCTTGATGATTTCGAGGGCATTGGCGCTCGACAGCATGGTGTCGTGCTTGACCACGTTGAGCGCGGGATTGAGCGCTGTCAGCTTTTCCTCTGCCGAGTCCAGCTTCTTGCGGCCAATGTCCTTGGTCGAGTGGATAATCTGGCGCTGCAGGTTGCTGGCGTCGACGACGTCGAAATCGACCAGCCCCAGGGTGCCGATGCCGGCGGCGGCAAGGTAGAAAGCAAGCGGCGATCCCAAACCCCCGGTGCCCACGCACAGCACCTTGGCGGCCTTCAGCCGGCGCTGCCCCTCCATCCCCACTTCAGGCAGGATGAGGTGCCGCGAGTAACGGGAGAGATCATCGGTAGTCAGTTCAGGCAGTGCCGTCGGTTCAGTCGTGGTGGCCATCAGTTCTCAGTTCGTAGTTCACAGTTTCTTGCGCCTAAGGCGCGTCCGCCCGGGCGGCAAGCCCCCGGCAATGGAGGGAATGATGGAGAGCGTATCGGCGGCACTTACGGCCGTAGCTTCTTTGGCCGGCAGGTAGCGCACGTCTTCATCGTTTAGATACAGGTTAACAAAGGCGCGCAACTTTCCCTCATTGGTGAACAGATGCTTCCGCAATTCGGGATGGCTCTCGGTCAGCTCGCTCAGGGCTTCGGTGACGGTGGAGGCGTTCACCTCAACGGCGTCCCGCCCGTCCACATAGGATCGCAAAGGCGTGGGGATGAATATGGTCATGTTTCCTGAACCACCTCGCCAGCACTCGTTAGATGATAGGAGCCGGCTGATCGGATCAGGGAACTCCTTCCCGCATGATGAGACGATGAGTGATGAGGTGCGCCAGCGTCCGGTGTGGGCGCCGCCCGGGTGGCGAGGGGGTGCCCCGTCCTAGCTCTGCTAAGGCGGGGTTTGGATTTCCCGAGTCTAGCGTGAGGCAGGTTTGGCAGGAGCGGCCGGCGCGGGTTTGGACGATGCCGCGTCCGAAGTCTTGGTTTTGGGCTTCCAGAAGTCCGGGTCGGCCTTGATCCACGCGTCCTCGGCATAGCTTTGCTTGGGATTGATCGAGAACAGCTCGGTGTGCGACGTATCGGCGCCCTCGCCGCATACCTCGTCGAGTTTCTGCATGCCCTCCTCGCCGCCTATGGCCTCCGCGAATTTCTTGCTCTCGGCGAAGTCCTTGTCAATTTCGGAGAGCGATTCCCGGTGCGTCAGCGCGATTACCGTTCCACCCTCTCCGCCATACGCAAGCTCGTAAGCCCCCCAATGGGCCGCAGTCCCACCTTTTTCATTTGCCTCTTTGACCATCTTCACGCACTCGTTGAATTCTTTGCGATGGCCGGGACGAATGTGGAAAGAACTGATGTCGTAATAGCGCGCATGGGACAAATCGGGATGGGCGTGGAAGCTCCATTCCTCGTTGTAGGTGAAGACGGATAGATCTGCGCTCTCGAGGAGTTCGCCATCAGTCAAGAAAAGGCGATCGAATTCCGCCGCCAGCGCGGGGTTCTTGTCGACGATCTTGTTGTCCTGTTCCCAGGCTTCAAACGAGGGATAACGAAATATATAGAGGGCCCGCTGCTTGCCACTCATGGCATTGAGCGCAACGTAGTGACCCCGCAGCTTGGCGCGAGCAGAAGCAGCGACAAATGCGGCTTCCGACTTGTCGTGCACCGTGCCGCCTTTGCCCGGCTTGACCCATTCGCGGGCGATGGCGAGGACTTTGGGCGGGGTGGGTGCTGCATCTTGTGCCGCGGCGAGGGCATTGCCGGCCACGGTGAGGGACATCCCCAGCAGGAAGATGTGGGTGTTGTTCATGGGGTAACCTCCTTGACGTGCTCAGAGATCACGGTCGGTGGGAAGCGAGGGAGGAGATACCTTGGGCTCGTGACTCCAAGACAGCGCACATGCTATGCGTGTCCCCGGCGGGTGTAAAGGGATTTTTCGTTTGCACCATCGGTGACTATTCTTCCTGCCCATACGAGCCCCCGAGGTAACCGTGCTTTGCAATCACATCCGGCCACCCCCATCCAGGTTTTCAACAACTGGCGCGCGACGGAAGATCCGATGGCTTGCAGAAAATATGCCCTT
Source organism: uncultured Acidobacteriota bacterium (assembly GCA_963798315.1). Lineage (GTDB taxonomy): Bacteria > Acidobacteriota > Terriglobia > Terriglobales > Acidobacteriaceae > Telmatobacter. The sequence continues at coordinate 151,122 of CAWCTA010000016.1, forward strand.
GTCGATGCATAATCGGAACGATGGCGACTGAAAGAGATGAGCGGGAGTCTTCTGGAATCTGCCCGGTCGGGCCCAGGGCATCACGACGTTGTGTGTCCTCATGCCCACGTTGCAGTGTCGGAGATCCGCCCGGTCTATTCTGTCGGACATCCTCACGGTCTATACCAAGGAGGGACCCCCACCCTACCCCTATGTAGATACGCTTTCCTTTCGCTTTCTAAAAACTGGTGTTGAATCCAAATAGCTTACGAGCCAAATTCAGGATGTAACAGCATCTTTTTGTTACATGAGGTGTATTTTGGCCTTCGCGGCTTAATTGCCCCGCCTGCTTTCGTCTTTTTGTGAATCAACCTGCTGAAAACAAGAGGTATTACTCGGAAAACGCGATGGTTTCCGGCTCGAAGCGCTTGTCTTCCTCGGTCGCGCCGGCAAGGTGAAACGAATTGGTCACCCGGGCCTCGCCGTTGGCAACTTCGGTGATGACGTAGGAGCAGCCGATCCAGTGCGCTTCGGCAAAGTCGGTGCTCGACCATTGCGCGCGGTGGTCGGGGTGGGAATGATAGAAGCCGGCGATGTCGAGGCCTTGCCGATGAGCTTCCCGCTGAATCTTCACCAGCTCAATGGGGGCGATCTGGTACCGGTTGTGCGCGGAGTCGGTACGCGTATTCCCCGCCCGCACTGCTGATTCCACGCGCCATCCTTCCGGCGACGAATGCCCGAGCAATACGCCGCAGCATTCGTGTGGGTACGTCTCCTCACCGTGTCCCCGGATGGCGTCATAGACCATTTTGGGTATTACGAATACGCTCATCGATTCAGATCCTGCGGCGCGAACTGACTACTGACTACTGACTACTGACAACTGAGAACTAGATCGAGTACGCCCATCCGTCCTCATCCCAGAATCGCTCGCTGAGGTACTTGTCGGCGGAATCGGGCAAGACGGTGACGATCACGGCTTTGCGGCCTGCACCGGCTTCCTCCCGGGCGATGGCCAGACTGGCCACCACCGCCGCCGCCGCGGAGATGCCGACCATCAGGCCTTCGTCTCGAGCCAGCTTCTTTGCCATGGCATACGCGGCTTCAGTTTCGACGGCCAGGTCGCGGTCGGCCAAGTGCGGATTGTAGATCGCGGGAACGATAGCCGAGCCCATGTGCTTCATGCCCTCGAGCCCGTGAAACGGCGAGTCGGGCTGGAAACTGATGGCCTGGAGGGAGGGATTCCGTTCTTTGAGATATCGCGTCGTCCCCATGAACGTGCCGCTGGTGCCCAGGCCGGCAACAAAATGGGTCACCTGGCCGCTCGTCTGACGCCAGATCTCCGGGCCGGTGGTGTGGTAGTGCGCCAGCCAGTTGGCGTCATTCGAGTATTGGTCGGCGTAGTAGAAGCGCGCCGGGTCGTTGCCAGCCAGCTCGCGGGCCCGCCGGATGGCTCCGTCAGAGCCCTGGCCGGCGTCGGTCCAGTCCACGACGGCGCCGTAGGCGCGCAGGATTCGCTTGCGCTCCGGAGAGACGCTGGTGGGCATGGCCAGATGCACCGGGAACCCCAACGCCGCCCCCAGCATGGCGAAGGCGATCCCGGTATTTCCGCTGGTCGCGTCGAGCAGGGTCTTGCCGGGAGTGAGAAGCCCGCGCGCCCGCGCATCGCGGACGATCGACGCCGCGGCGCGGTCCTTCACGCTGCCGCCGGGATTGGCCCACTCCGCCTTGGCCAGCAGGGTAATGCCCTCCAGCCCGCGGACTGCATGGTCCAATCGGATCAAAGGCGTGTTCCCGATGCGTTCGGGCAGGTTTGAACCGAGGCGGGTTTGCGCAGCGGTCGTAGACATGGAAATTGCGGCGGACGCCCCATCTTCGCGAGCTTGGCCATGCGAGACTGGGAATGCGAGACTCAGCCCTTCTTCCATCCTCGCAGATTGGATTCGATCGATGGCCCGAAAATCCCGCACTCCGAGTTTTGAACAGATGCTCGACGCCCTGCGCGCTCACTCCTTCGAGGTGAAACCCTTTCCGGGGGTCGCGGACGGCGTGATGGTAACCAAGGGTGGCGCGGCGGCGGTCCTGGTTCCGGGCAAGGGAGACGGGCGCGTCGAAAACGGCACAGCCGGAATGGCGGTGACGCCGGGGGTCCTGGTGCGCGGAGAGATAGCCCGGCTGCTCGATCGCGGCTACCAGAAATTCATTAAAACGTCCCAATATGAACTGCCCGCAACGGCTGCCCAGTTGCACGCCATTCATCAGTTCACCGAAGAATTGAACCAGGTAACCGGGGGCATGGGGCTGTATAACGAGTCGCTCGGCACCACCAGCGACTTGTATCAGTACGACCGGCTGCGGGGCCGGGAAGTTCCTCAGGCAGCACCCTCGCGTCCATGGGAATTGTCGGACGGACATTGATACCTCTCCGACCGGGGCGGGAAAACATGATCAGAGTTCGCTGGTGTTAGGGCGGCAGAAGTCACGGCTGCCATCCTTGATCAGCGACTCAGCTGCGACTAAAGAAACCCGCAGGATTTCCGAAAAGGACAGTAGAGGCCCTGGAGATGGAAGAGTCGTCTGCGCCATCGGAACGCCGGTCCCAGCCTCGCTATGCCGTCGATGAAGCTGCAACGCTCCATTTCATCGACGTGCGCGCTCAGATATCCGGGCGCATCCTCGACCTCAGCATGAGCGGTTGTCGCATCCGCACCAACGAGAGGTTTCCGGTGGGAATCTACCGGAGGGTCGAAACCGAGTTCAAGCTCGACGGCCTGCCCTTTCGGCTTGGCGGCGTGGTTCAGTCCATCCACGACAAGTTCACGGTCGGCATTCGTTTTCTCGACATGAGCCCGCGCAAGCGCGATCAACTGGCGTTCTTGATGGATGAAATCGAGGTCCTGCAGCCTCCCGGCGGCGCGGACCCGGCGTGCAACGAAGCCAGCCCGGCTTGAATCGCGGCGCATCGCCATACCGACGCGGGGACGAATTTATCGCGCGCGCATCCGCGCTCGCTCGCGCTGCAGCTCGCGATACAGTTCGCTCTTCGATTGCCCCAGCTCCCGCGCCAGCCGCTTCAGCGCTTCCTTCTCATCGATTCCGGCCTCTGCGCCAATTCGCGCCACCCGGTCCGCGATCTTCTCTTTTGAGACGCGCGCCTCGCCCCGGGCAGCGAGTTCGGCCGGCGCCTGCACCAGGAGCGTGATTTCCCCGCGAACGGTGTCGCGGGAAGCCAGCGACTGCCGCACCTCCGCCACCGTGCCGCGCAGGAACTCTTCATGCAACTTGGTGAGTTCGCGGGCCACGACGACGCGGAGTTCGGCCCCAAACACCGACTCGAGATCAGCCAGGGTGCCGAGGATGCGATGCGGGGCTTCGTAGAACACCAGGGTGCCGGCGTCATTTCCCGCCGCGGCCAGGGTTTCAATGCGCGTGCGCCGGGCGCCGGCCTTCTCGGGCAGGAATCCAAGGAAGTGAAATTCGGCGGTGGGCAAGCCGGAGGCGATCAGGGCGCTGAGGGCCGCGTTGGCGCCGGGAATGGGGAAAACCGGCACGCCTCCGGCAATCGCCGCCGCTGTGAGCCAGTTGCCCGGATCGCTGATGCCGGGCATACCGGCGTCCGTCACCAGTGCGATGCGGGCTCCTTCCCGCAGCGATCGAACCAGGGTGGCAGAGCGCTCGTGCTCGTTGTGTTCGTGGCAGCTTTCGGTGGGCGTGGCGATGCGGAAATGGTTGAGCAGCTTCTGCGTCTGGCGGGTGTCTTCGCAGGCGATGCGGTCAACCCGCTTCAGCACGTCCAGGGCACGCAGGGTGATGTCGCCCAGGTTGCCAATGGGCGTGGCGACAAGATACAGGCCGGGAGCGAGAGGAGAGTTGGAGCCGGTGGATTCAGTCGAGTCGGGCACGGCAGTTTCCTGGGACGCAGTCGAAGGATGAGACGTTAGTTCTGGAGACCGCTACTCCGCCGCTTCTTCCCGCTGCAACCGTCTCTGCTCGGCCAGCAGGGTCATGGAACTCATGAGGTTCTGCACGCTCACGATGCCCACCACGCGGCCGCTTTCCGTAACGGGAATCAGGGAAAGGCCGCGGCCGGCGGTGATGCGGCGGATGGTGGTGCCCAGTGTGTCTTCCGGCCGTGCCACCTGGAAGGCCCGGGACATCACCGATTGCACGTAGCCATTGCCGTCCGAGCGCAGCGCGTCGACGATGCGTTGGCGCGAAACGATACCTACCAGTTGCGGCCCGCGTACCACCGGGAAGTCTTCCTGAAGCGAATGAACGCAGCGGCCCAGCGCGTCGGCCAGCGTGTCGGACGGCGAGAGGGTCGCGAAATCGGTGAGCATGACCTCGTGCATCCGCACGGTGTCGACGACGGACTGGAAGAAAACGCCCTGGTCCTCGATTTGCGCGCCGATCATGATAAAGAACCCGGCAATGATCAGCCACGGACTGTGCAGCAGCATGCCGCCGATCATGGCCGCCAGGGCCAGCAACTGGCCCAGGCCGGTGGCGGCGCGGCCCGTGGGAGCGATGCCGTGCGTGCGGGCAAAGTCGCCGCGCAGCAGCCGGCCCATGTCCAGCGGATAAGCGGGCAAGAGGTGCAGAACAGCAAGACCGGCCGGCATCCACACCATGCTGCGCAGCAGATACGCCGAAGAGATCCAGGGTTGGCTGATCAGGTTGACGTCGCCCCCCGCGCCGAGGAAAGTCGCCGCCAGAATCAGAGCCATTGCCCCGTTGGCCAGCGGACCGGAGAAGGCGAGGGCAAACTGTCCCACTCCGCGGTTGGCGTTCTCCTGGCTTTCCGGGTTGGCGTAAGCGAAAAGTCCCCCGATGGGCAACACCAAAATGGCGCGCAACTTCAGGCCGAGCCATGCCGCCACCAGCAGGCGGACAATTTCGCGCACCACGATTGCCACCACCAGCACCAGGAAGAGGCCCAGCCCGCGCACGATGCCATCGGATGCGCCCAGGCCGAGGCACACTACTGCCAGCAACAGGAAGAAGGTATGTAAGCGCAATTCCACACCCATCCACCGGCCCATTGGGACTGACCATCCACGCATATCCGTAATTGTAGAGGCTAGGGGCGGAATCGGGTGAACTATGCTGTCTGAGGCGGCTCACCTTCCTTGCCCATGCGCGTCATCGCCGGGTCATTTCGCTCCCGAACCCTGCAAGCTCCCGCGGGGCTGGCGACCCGGCCCACCAGCGACCGGTTGCGCGAAACCATGTTCAACGTGCTGGCTCCCCGCATTCAAGGTGTGGTGTTTCTGGATCTGTACGCCGGGTCGGGCGCGGTGGGCATTGAGGCCCTGAGCCGGGGAGCGGCAAGTGTCGTGTTTGTCGAACGTGCGCCGACGGCGATCAAGGTGCTGCGGGCGAATCTTGCCGGATTGGGATTGACGGAGGGGTATTTGATCGTGGCCGGGAGCGTGGGTGGATATCTGCGCAACGCGGAAGGCGGGCCGCCCTTCGATGTCGTGTTTCTCGATCCGCCCTATGACGCTGCAAGGGAGTACGCGGCCACCCTTGAACTGCTGGGTGTTCCGGCGCCGGGGCTTCTGGCCGCGGGGGCGCTGGTGATTGCCGAGCACCGCCGCAAGGAAGTGCTCGAAGATCGCTACGGCCAACTTCATCGCATCCGGTTGCTGAAGCAGGGGGACGCGGCGCTAAGCTTCTATGCGCGAACAAGCGCCAATGAGGAAGGACCGAACAGTCAATGATGAATAGATTCCTTTGGATGATGTTGGCGGCGATGACGGGCGCCGCCGGGGTGCAGGCGCAGCCGTGGGTGATCGGGCCGTTCACGCGGCCGGCGAGCGGAAATCCTGTGATCACGCCCAACCCCGCATCCACCTTCAACGATCCGATCCTCAAGGCTCCGGCGAAATGGGAGGCGCTGCACACCTTCAACCCGGCCGCCATCGTGCGTGAAGGCAAGATCTACGTGCTCTATCGTGCCGAGGACAACTCCGGCGCCATGCAGATTGGCATGCACACCTCGCGCCTGGGGCTGGCGGAGAGCGAGGACGGCATTCACTTCACCCGCCGCGCCGATCCGGTTTTCTTTCCCGCCAAAGACAGCCAGAAGGCGCGCGAGTGGCCGGGAGGCGTGGAAGACCCGCGGATCGTGGAAGGCGAGGACGGCACCTACGTTCTGACGTACACACAGTGGAATCGCAAGACCTATTCGGTGGGGATCGCGACCTCAACCGATCTGACCGACTGGACCAAATATGGGCCGGCTTTCTTCACCGCGGCGGCCGGCAAGTATGCGCACCTCAAATACAAGTCGGCCGGAATTGTGACGCGGCTGGACAAGGACAAGAACCGGCTCATTGCCGCGAAGATCGACGGCAAATACTGGATGTACTGGGGCGAAGGCGCAATCCACATCGCGACTTCGGATGATCTGATCCACTGGACTCCGGTGGAGGATGCAAGCGGCGCGCCGGTGGAACTGCTGCGCCCGCGCGCAGGCCACTTCGACAGCACGTTTCCCGAGACGGGTCCGCCGCCGCTGTTGACCGACCAGGGAATCGTTGTCCTCTATAACGGCAAAAATGCGGAGAGCGGTGGTGATCCGGCCCTGGGTCCCAATGCGTATGCGGCAGGCGAGGCGCTCTTCGACGCCAAGGATCCGAAGCACCTTATTGAACAGACGGAGGCGCCCGTGCTCAAGCCCGAGCTGCCCTACGAGAAAACAGGGCAGTATGCGGCCGGGACGACGTTTGCCGAGGGACTGGTGTACTTCAAGAGCCAGTGGTTTCTCTATCTACGGCTGCGCGGATTCGCTGGTGTCGGTCGTTACCGCGCCGGGCAACGGCCAGGCCTTTTATCTCAAGGGCGGAGATACGGTCGTCTTCTACGGCGACAGCATCACCGAACAGAACCTCTACAACCAGTTCGTGGAGTTGTATACCGCCACGCGCTTCCCCCATCTGCGCATTCACTTCTACGGCGCGGGTGTGGGTGGCGACCGCGTGACCGGTGGAGGCGGTGGGCCGATCGATCAGCGCCTCGAACGCGACGTCTATTCCGAGAAGCCGACAGTCGTGACCATCATGCTGGGAATGAATGACGGCAGCTATCGCGCCACCACGCCGGAGATCGAAAACACCTACGTCAAGGGGTACGAACACATTCTGGAGTCGATCCATGAACACGTTCCGGCGGCGCGGGTCACACTGCTGGGGCCGTCGCCGTATGACGACGTGACTGGTCCACTCACGTTTCCCGGCGGCTACAACTCGGTGATGCTGCACTTTGCCGATCTCGATAGAGATCTGGCGCAGAAGTACGGCGCTGCCTTCACGAATCTGAACCCTCCTGTGGTCGCGGCCATCGAGAAGGCCCAGGCAATGAACCCCCAGATAGCGAAACTTCTCTTGCCCGATCGTGTGCATCCCGATCCGATCGCTCACTGGATCATGGCGGAGACGCTGCTTAAGGGGTGGAATGCGCCGGCGCTGGTCTCATCGGTCACGATCGACGCTGCCGCCGGCAAGGTGATCGATACGCAGAATGCAATGGTCGAGCCCGTCGCGAAGAACAACGGCACCCTGCGCTGGACCGAAACCGAGAATGGGCTGCCGCTCCCCTTGCTCGCCAGCAACGCGACCCAGGCCCTGCTGCTGAAACTCACGGATATCCAGCAGGCGCTCAATCAGGAACCGCTGCGGGTGACCGGGCTCGAAGCAGGGCAGTACAAACTGACCATCGACAAGGACGTGATTGGAACGTTCTCCGCGACGGAGCTGGCGAACGGAATCAATCTGGCCGATTACCAGACGCCGATGCGGCAACAGGCCCAGCGCGTGAGCTGGCTGGTGCGGGATCGGGATGAAGCCCATTTCATTCATCTGCGCATGCGCTGGCACAACCTGGATACGGGGGCCCAGTCTTCCGGGTCGGACAAGCTGCAGGCCTTCGAGAATTTCGAGGAAGACGAGATCTACGAAACGGCGGTTCCCAAGCCGCACGTGTTCGAACTGACGTTCCTGGGGCCCGAGCCTGAGCCGCCGCTCCAACGCTGAGCGAAAGCCGGGTTGCGCGGTTGGCGACCGATCCCGCCCAAGCGGAGCTTGGACGGGGCACCCCGTTCATGGCGCGCTGTGCGCTCCTATACTGGGGCGATGGATGGAACTCGAAAGGTTCTGATTTCACTTCAATCTGTTCTGGAGTCGCCGGAAGGACTCGGAGATGTGCGAACCCATGCGCCAGGCCCGGCCGGGCAGCTGCCGATCACGGCGGAAATGCTGCTCAATCAGCCTTCCGGAAATTTGTTTGGCCTGACTCAGAGCGCCGGCATGGGCTGGGAGGCTTCCCGCCTTTTAGATCCTGAATTCCTGATTCTCAGTACACATGGCGGCCTGCGCGGCGAAGACGGCCGCCCCATCGCTCTTGGTTTTCACACCGGGCACTACGAGGTTGGCCTGCTCGTAGCCGAAGCAGCGCGGGAGCTGAAAGCGCTGCGCGCGGTACCTTTTGCCGGGGCGTGCACCGATCCCTGTGACGGGCGCACCCAGGGCACCCCGGGCATGATGGATTCGCTGCCCTACCGCAACGATGCCGCTGTGGTCCTGCGCCGCCTCATGCGGTCCCTGCCGACCGGCAAAGGCGTGCTGGGGGTGGCCACCTGCGACAAGGGCCTGCCGGCGATGATGATGGCGCTGGCATCGGCAGGAGTGCAGCCCGCGATTCTGGTTCCCGGCGGCGTTACGCTGCTGCCCGAGGAAGGCGAGGACGCGGGCAAGGTGCAGACCATCGGGGCGCGCTTTGCCCAGCAACAGATCACGCTGGAGTACGCCGCCGACATGGGCTGCCGCGCATGCGCCAGCCCGGGTGGCGGATGCCAGTTCCTGGGGACCGCCGCCACCGCGCAGGTGGTGGGCGAGGCCCTTGGGCTTTCGCTTCCCCATTCCGCGCTTGCCCCGTCAGGCCACCCCATCTGGCTGGATGCGGCGCGTCGTGCGGCGCGGGCGCTCCTGCGCATGCACGAGTCGAAGATGGGCATTACAGATGTGCTGACGGTCGCGTCGGTTCGCAATGCCATGGTGCTGCACGCCGCCTTCGGTGGATCGACGAACCTCCTGCTGCATCTGCCCGCGATTGCGTTTTCAGCCGGGCTGGCGAGGCCGACGGTCGAAGAGTGGGCGGAAGTCAACCGGCAGGTTCCGCGGCTGGTGGACGCGCTGCCCAACGGGCCGCGCGGATTTGCAACCGTGCAGGTGTTTCTCGCCGGCGCCGTGCCCGAAGTCATGCTGGAACTGCGCTCGGCGGGACTTCTCGACACCAGCGTCACGACGGTTACGGGCGAGACCCTAGACGCGAGCCTCGACTGGTGGAAACAGAGCGAACGCCGCGTTGCGCTGCGCCGCCGTCTGCAAGAACAGGACGGCATCGATCCGGATGACGTGATCATGAGCCGGGACCGGGCGCGGTCGCGCGGACTGACGTCGACCATCTGCTTTCCGGTAGGAAACCTGGCGCCCGAAGGCTCCGTGATCAAGAGCACGGCTATCGATCCGTCGCTCATCGACGAGAACAACGTGTTCCGCCACCGCGGACCAGCGCGCGTCTTTGTCACCGAAGAAGCTGCGATCCGGGCCATCAAGGCGGGCGAGGTGGCCCACGGCGACGTTGTGGTCCTTATCTGCGGCGGGCCCAAGGGCGCCGGGATGCAGGAAATCTACCAGGTCACCTCCGCCCTCAAAATGCTGCCCCACTGCAAACATGTCGCAGTGTTGACCGATGCGCGTTTCAGCGGGGTTTCGACCGGCGCCTGTATTGGGCATGTATCCCCGGAGGCCCTGGCCGGTGGCCCCGTGGGGAAGGTGCACGAGGGAGACCTGATCGAGATCGTGATCGATCGCGAAAGGCTGACCGGATCGGTTCATCTCGTTGGAGACGCTGAGGGTCCCTTCGGCGCCGAAGAGGGCACGCGGCGCCTTGCGTTGCGGGGTCCGCGGCCCGATTTACGACCGCACCCGGCGCTGCCCGACGATACCCGGCTGTGGGCCGCGCTGGTGCACGCGAGTGGCGGGGTGTGGGGCGGCTGCGTCTATGACGCGGACAGGATCATCGAGCGGCTGGAAGGTGGTTGACCCAGGGGACTTTCACGGCATGACGAAGCCCTCAAGGCAGAAAAAACTGCACAAGCGAGCGAAAAAGAACCGGCCAAAACGGACCTTATGTAACAAAAAGTGCTTGTTTCAGATGACTTTTGGCTTGTAAGCCATTCATATTCAGCATCGGATTTCTTAAAGGCGAAACAAAAGCAAATCTACATAGGGGGTGGGTGGGGGGTGCCTTTTGGGTACAAACCAGGAGGATGTCCGACAGAACAGACCGGAGACATAGTTGGCGGCGGCAATAGACGAAAAGTTGTTGCGTGTGTCATGGCTGGAGTTCCAATTCAATTCAATTGTGCGACGAGTGGCGGTAATTCTCGGCAATTCTGATGGCACATCCGGGCAAATAAGTGCGTACCGACACCGGCCGAAGAGGTGCAGATTGGTCCAGATGACGGAGAAATGGAGGGCCGTGCCTCTCTTTGGAGAACCGGGGCAGCCTGGGCCGTTTACATTACTTGGCATGAAAGCCACGACGGTTATTTCGGTTTTAATCGCAATTCTCTTGTTCGACTCAGGCGGGTCCGTTTCCGGCTTTGGGAAGGCCGGTGCGAACCCGGCGCCGCAGCTGGCCATCATCGACACCGATATCGGCGACGACATTGACGATGCGTTTGCTCTGGCACTGGCGCTGCGCAGCCCCGAGTTGCGGATCGTGGGGGTAACGACGGCTTATGGAGACACCGAGTTACGGGCCCGGCTGGCGGATCGGTATCTGGCCGCCGTCGGCCGGAGCGATATTCCGGTTACCGCCGGGGTGGCCACGCCGCACAGCAATGTGTTCACCCAGGCCGCCTACGCGCTGCGGGAACCGGATCACAAGCATCCCGACGGCGTCGCCTTTCTTCTCGACCAGATCCGCGCCCATCCGGGAGAGATCACGCTGATCGCGATCGGCCCGGAGACGAACCTGGCCGCGGCCATTCAACGCGATGCCGCCACCTTCCGCAAAGTCAAGCGCGTGGTCCTGATGGGTGGGAGCGTTTACCGGGGATACGGGGATGAGCATCGGCCCCCCGAACCGGAGTGGAATATCGACCGCGACCCGGCGGCTGCGAAGGCTCTGTTTGGGTCGGGCGTGCCGATCTTCATGATGCCGCTGGACTCAACCCAGGTGCATCTGCAGGCCAAGGACCGGGAACAGATATTCTCTTTTGGCTCGCCGTTGACCGACCAGTTGACCCTGCTTTACCACCAGTGGGCGGCGCATACCGATAACCACGCACCTGATCCGACACTGTTCGACCCGGTGGCGGTCACGTATGCAATTCGTCCCGAGCTCTGCCCGGCCAAGCCGTTGCGGATCGACGTGGACGACAAGGGTATGACTCTGCCGGTGGACGGATCTCCGAACGCCCAGGTCTGCCTGCGATCGGACGAGCAGGGTTTCCTGAGCCTGCTGCTAAGCCGGATTACGGCGGGGCAAGAGGCGCTACAGGCAGCCGGCAGGTGAGCATGGGATGGAAAATTCAGCATTGCGAACAGGTAATTGTCATGATTTTGTCATGCCAGCGAGGCAAGAACTTCCATATGTGTCCACGATCACTTTCATTCTCATTGACATCGGGGAAAGTGAGGTGAAAAATGGCGGGTCGATCAAGTTTGATCTTTTCAGCATGGGATCTGACAGGAGGACGTGTGAAAAGGGCATTGAAATTCGAGGTTTTGGGCGCCTTGTTGTTGATGGGCGCGGGATGGTGGATCGCAGGTTGCAAGTCGGCGCCTGACCTTTCGAAGGCCGATGCGCAAAAGCTCGTCCAGTCGTACCTCGATCAGCAACCGGCGGAGACCTTCATCATCAATGTGGACGAGAGGGGGTTGAAGCAGGGTTTCGATGCGAAGTACTGGAAGCTGACCAAGGTTTACCCCAACAAAAAGTGGGCTGACTACGATCTGACCGACGACGGCAAGAAATTGGTGACTCTCAACGGGGGCGGGACGACGATTCAATGGCGCCCCGACGACATGGGCAAAGCGCATTTCTATATCACCACCGTGGCCACCGGTCATCCCAAGGTGAAGGATGTTCAGGACCCCCAGGACGATATTGTCCCCGGCGTCGACACTGCCAAGAGCGCCGTATTCCACGAAGATGTGGACCTGACCGGGCTCGCGGACCCCCTGCAGGAGATGGCGCATAACCCGGGAAACGTTCTTAGCAGCAAGCGCCACGCCGATTTTGCGCTCGACGGGGGCAACTGGAAGGTGCACGACGTGCACTGAGCAGCTTCTAGCTTCTGGCTACCAGCTTCTAGTTCGGAACTGCTGGCGTCGGCGGTTTCGGCTTGGGTCCTCCGCGGCCCAAGCTGCCGCTGGCAGCCAGGAGTTGGAAGCTTGGGCGTGAGCGGGAATTAAAATCTCGCGCCGAGGTGTTCAAATCGTTGACCCCTCTCCGGTTTCTTGTTATTGTTAAAAGGTTCGCAAGAACGTCTCTTTCCGTGTGTTCTGACGGGGAGAGGTTGTGCATGGGCGGCTCAGGCCAGGAAGATTGGCCGAGTGGTCTGGGGCCAGGTGAGGTTTGAACCGGCCAGACATGTTCCCGGTCAGCTCTCTCTTGCGGAGGGCAGGGACAAGCGGGACGGCACGCTGCAATTGAACCGGGCTGAGAGGCTCGGAGAAGCGGCCCAATCGCAGATATCGCTACGGCGCTCGCGCGTTCTCCACCAAGGAGGGCTATGCGAGCCGGAACCGCGAAACGGAGTTGGCTTTCCCCCCAGAGCGTCAGGGTGGAAACGTGCGACCACCGTCCCGGTTCTCGTCTGAGATGGGAAGAATGACAGACGCGAAGCAGCATTTGGGCTTCTGTGCGTTTTGCCCGGCTGAAAATGCCGTCCAAAACCAAGACAGCCCGGAGGCGCGCGCGGCTTTGGAGTGAGCGGGTTCAGGGTTTCACGTAAGGAGTTTTGGTTTGCCTACTTTTAATCAACTTGTCCGCAAGGGGCGTACGGCCCCCCGCTACAAGACGGCGTCGCCCGCACTGCAGGCTTCGCCTCAGCGGCGCGGTGTTTGCACCCGCGTGTATACCCAGACGCCCAAGAAGCCGAACTCGGCGCTGCGCAAGGTGGCGCGCGTGCGGTTGACCAACGGCATCGAAGTCACGACCTACATTCCGGGCATCGGCCACAACCTGCAGGAGCACTCGATTGTGCTCATCCGCGGCGGCCGTGTGAAGGACTTGCCCGGTGTTCGCTATCACGTGGTGCGCGGAACGCTCGATTCGGTGGGCGTGGCCAACCGCAAGCAGAGCCGGTCCAAGTACGGAGCCAAACGCGCCAAGGGCGGTGCGGCTCCGGCCAAGGGCAAGAAGTAACGAAGTTGTCAGTGATCAGTTGTCAGTGGTGAGCAAGGGCCCGTGAACTGTGAACTGTTAGCTGAGAACTGAAAACTGAGTTTCGAGGAATTATGCCGAGAAAAGGGCACGTTGCGAAGCGGGAAGTGGCTGGGGATCCGGTGTACGGGTCAACGCTGGTCACCAAGTTTGTGAACTCCATGATGTGGGGCGGCAAAAAATCGACCGCGCAGGGCATCTTCTACCAGGCCATGAAGAACCTGGAAGAGAAGGGCGGCGGCGAGGAAGCCATCAAGCTGTTCAAGAAGGCGGTCGAAAACTGCAAGCCGCTTCTCGAAGTAAAGACCCGCCGCGTGGGCGGCGCCAACTACCAGGTGCCGATCGAAGTCAACCCGGATCGGCGTACGTCGCTTGCCATCCGCTGGCTGATCACCTACGGCCGCAACCGCGGTGAAAAGGGCATGATCGACAAGTTGTCGAATGAACTGCTCGACGCAGCCAACGGTCGCGGCGCGGCAATGAAGAAGAAGGAAGACGTGCACCGCATGGCCGAGGCCAACAAGGCCTTTGCACACTACCGCTGGTAGGGCAATAGTGGTCAGTGATCAGTGGACAGTGATCATTGATTCCTTGGCGGTTCAGGTAATTCAGGTTTACTGACCACTGGTCACTGTCTACTGATCACTGGTGAATAACCGCGGGCCAGGAAGCGCCCGCAAGGATGAACTAAAGTGCCACGCACCATTCCTCTGAATCGTTGCCGGAACATCGGGATCATGGCGCACATCGACGCCGGGAAGACGACAGCGACAGAGCGCATCCTGTTTTACACGGGCATCACGCACCGCATCGGCGAAGTGCATGAAGGCACCGCGACCATGGATTACATGGAGCAGGAGCAGGAGCGCGGTATCACGATCACTTCGGCTGCGACGACCTGCATGTGGAAAGACCTCCGCATCAACATTATCGATACCCCGGGGCACGTGGACTTTACCGCCGAAGTAGAGCGCAGCCTGCGGGTACTCGACGGCGCGGTGGCGCTTTTCGATTCGGTCAGCGGGGTGCAGCCTCAGACCGAAACCGTGTGGCGTCAGGGGGATAAGTACAAAGTTCCCCGCATCTGTTTCGTCAACAAGATGGATAAGAACGGCGCGGACTTCGAATACGTTCTCGATAGTATCCGCAAGCGCCTGGGGGCGAGGCCGGTTGCATTGCAGATTCCGATCGGCGCCGAATCAAACTTCAAGGGCGTCGTTGACCTTATCGAAATGAAGGCCATCGTCTGGCACGACGAAACCATGGGCGCGCAATATGACGTTCAGCCCATTCCGGCGCCTCTGCTGAAGAAGGCCGAAGCATTCCGGATGCAGTTGATTGAAGTAATCGCTGAGACCGACGACGTTCTGCTCGAGAAATTCCTTGAAGGCGAGACGCCAACGATCGCCGAACTTAAGTCGGGCATTCGGCAGGCTACCATCGATCTCAAGGTTTTCCCCGTCATCTGCGGCAGTGCGTTCAAGAACAAGGGTGTGCAGACGCTGCTCGACGCGGTGGTGGACTACCTTCCCAGCCCGCTCGATAAGCCTCCGGTGGAAGGCATCAACCCGCATCACCCGGAACAGAAAGAGATCCGCAAGCCGGAGGATACTGAGCCCCTGGCCGCGCTGGTCTTCAAACTGATCAACGACCCGTTCGGCAAGCTTTCGTTCATCCGCATTTACGCGGGTTCACTCAAGACCGGGGACACCATTCTGAATCCCCGGACCGGCAAGACCGAGCGCGTCGGCCGCCTGGTCAAAATGCATGCCAACAAGCGCGAAGATATTACCGAGATTTATGCCGGCGACATCTGCGCATGTGTGGGATTGAAGGATCTGAAGACCGGCGACACGCTGTCCGCGCCGCATCATCCCATCGCGCTGGGGGCGATCACATTCCCGGAGCCGGTGATCTCGGTGGCGATCGAGCCCAAGACCAAAGCCGACCAGGAGAAGATGGGCGTCGCGTTGTCGCGGTTGGCGGACGAGGATCCCACCTTCAAGGTGCGCACCGACGAGGATTCGGGCCAGACCATCATCAGCGGCATGGGCGAACTGCACCTCGAGATTCTTGTGGACCGCATGAAGCGCGAGCACAAGGTGGAAGCCAATGTCGGCGAGCCCAAGGTGGCCTTCCGCGAGACCATCCGCAAGAAGGCCGAGGCCGAAGGCAAGTACATTCGCCAGACCGGCGGTTCGGGTAACTACGGCCATTGCAAGTTGCGGGTCGAGCCTAACGAGCCGGGCAAGGGCTACGAATTCATCAACGAAATCAAGAGCGGCGCGGTGCCCAAGGAATATATCAAGCCCATCGATCAGGGCGTGCAGGGTGCGCTGGAACTGGGCATCCTGGCCGGCTACCCGATTGTGGATGTGAAGGTGACTCTCTTCGACGGCAGCTACCACGATGTGGACTCGAACGAAATGGCGTTCAAGTTTGCCGGTTCGATCGCTTTTAAGGAAGCTGCCCGCAAAGCCTCGCCGGTGCTTCTGGAGCCGGTGATGGCGGTGGAAGTGACGGTCCCCGAGGATTTCATGGGGGTCATCATCGGAGACATCAATTCGCGCCGCGGGCGCATTGAGGGCATGGAGCACGCCGCCGGTTCGCAGGTCATCAAGGCGATCGTGCCCCTCAAGGAAATGTTCGGCTACGTGAATGACATTCGTTCGTCGACTCAGGGCCGCGCCTCCTACTCGATGCAGTTCGCACGCTACGAAGAAGCACCGCGCATGATCGCCGATGAGATCATCGGACGGGCGCAAGGGAAGTAAAAGACGAGTTGTCAGTTGTCAGTAATCAGTTGTCAGCCCCGAAGTGGCTGGACGGGAAAACTGAGAACTGACAACTGTGAACTGAGAACTAGGGTTTAGGGTTTTTGGGGCTGGAGCCGGACTGCCGGCGCCCCTGGATGCAACGGGCAGTACGAGCTACGAAAGGGATTCAGGACTTTTATGGCGAAGGAAAAGTTTGATCGTTCGAAGCCTCATTGCAATG
This sequence comes from uncultured Acidobacteriota bacterium, assembly GCA_963798315.1. GTDB lineage: Bacteria > Acidobacteriota > Terriglobia > Terriglobales > Acidobacteriaceae > Telmatobacter. Next base: position 167,559 of record CAWCTA010000016.1, read on the forward strand.
TGGGGACGATCGGGCATATCGATCACGGCAAGACGACGCTGACGGCTGCGATTACGAAGGTTCTGCAGAAGCACAATCCGAAGAATACGTTCCGTTCGTTCGACTCGATTGACAACGCTCCCGAGGAGCGCGAGCGCGGCATTACGATCGCGACGGCGCACGTGGAGTACGAGACCAAGAACCGGCACTATGCGCACGTGGACTGCCCCGGCCACGCCGACTACATCAAGAACATGATCACCGGCGCGGCGCAGATGGACGGGGCGATTCTGGTGGTGGCGGCGACCGACGGCCCCATGCCGCAGACCAAGGAACACGTTCTGCTGGCCCGCCAGGTGGGCGTGCCCTACATCGTGGTGTTCCTGAACAAGTGCGATGCGGTGGAAGACGAAGAGCTGACCGATCTCGTGGAGATGGAAGTCCGCGAGCTTCTGTCGAAGTACCAGTTCCCGGGCGACGATGTTCCGGTGATCCGGGGCTCGGCCCTGGGCGCCCTGAACGGCGAGCCCAAGTGGGAAGCCCAGATCGACGCGCTGATGGAGGCGGTGGACAAGAATGTTCCCCAGCCGCAGCGTTCGATCGACCTGCCCTTCCTGATGCCGATCGAGGATATTTTCTCGATCTCCGGCCGCGGCACGGTGGTGACCGGCCGCATCGAGCGCGGCAAGGTGAAGGTGGGCGAGGATGTCGAGATCGTCGGCTTCCGCGAGACCCGCAAGTCGGTCTGCACGGGCGTGGAAATGTTCAAGAAGCAGCTGGACGAAGGCCTGGCGGGCGACAACGCCGGCATCCTGCTGCGCGGCATTCCCAAGGAAGACGTGGAGCGCGGGATGGTCCTGGCCAAGCCGGGATCGATCACGCCGCACACCAACTTCAAGGGCGAAGTCTACGTGCTGTCGAAGGAAGAGGGCGGCCGTCATACGCCGTTCTTCAAGGGCTATCGTCCGCAGTTCTACTTCCGCACCACGGACGTGACGGGTGTGGCGGAACTGCCGGCGGGCACGGAGATGGTGATGCCCGGCGACAACGTGCAGCTGGTGGTTGAGCTGATTACGCCGGTGGCCATGGAGAAGGGCTTGCGCTTTGCGATCCGCGAAGGCGGACGCACCGTGGGCGCAGGCACCATCTCGGAAATTATCAAGTAGAGTTGTCAGCCAACAGTTTTCGGTTGTCAGTTCAAAGCTCTCTGCCGAGAACTGACAACGGAGAACTGAGAACTGGAAAGCAGAGCCAATGGTAGGTCAAAGAATACGCATCCGGTTGAAGGCATACGACTATCGCGTGCTGGACACCTCGACCGGCGAGATCGTGGAAACGGCCAAGCGCACCGGAGCGACGGTGGCCGGTCCGATTCCCTTGCCGACGATCAAGAACAAGTATTGCGTGCTGCGTTCGCCGCACGTGGACAAGAAATCGCGCGAGGCTTTCGAGATTCGCACGCACAAGCGGCTGATCGACATTCTTGAGCCGACGCAGCAGACAGTCGACGCTTTGATGAAGCTCGACCTGCCGGCCGGCGTGGATGTTGAGATCAAGGCATTCGAAAAGTAAGTCGTCAGTCATCAGTTGTCAGTGGTCAGCAAAGAGAAACTGAGAACTGTGAACTGACCACTGAGAACTGGTTTTCAAATTCCGGCAGTGCGACGCAGACAGCATCGCATGATGAGGTGAGGGCAACATGGCAGTTACAGGAATTCTGGGTAAAAAGATCGGCATGACGCAGGTCTTCGATGAGAAGGGCGAGGTGCACCCGATCACGGTGCTCCAGGCAGGCCCTTGCGTGATTACGCAGTTGAAGACGGCGACCAGGGATGGCTACGAAGCGGCGCAGATCGGACTGGTCGAGTTTGTGAAGGCTTCGAATATCACCAAGCCGCAGGCGGGGCACCTGAAGAAGACCGAAGCGCCTCCGGTGAGGATCATCAAGGAAGTGAATATCGAAGCGGCGGTCGAAGGTTCCGACGGCGTAAAGGCCGGGGATCGCGTGCTGGTCGATATCTTCTCCGACGCGAAGTTCGTCGACGTGATCGGTACCTCGAAGGGGCGTGGATTCGCGGGCGTAGTAAGGCGTCACGGCTTCGCTGGCGGTCCCAAGTCGCATGGGCACATGTTCCAGGTGCAGGGCTCGATCGGTGCGTCCAGCTTTCCGTCGCGCGTGTTTCCCGGACAGAGGATGCCCGGCCACATGGGCACGGACCAGGTGACGGTGCGCAATCTTCGTATTCGCGGCATCGATCTGGACGAGAACCTGCTGATGGTTGAGGGTGCTGTGCCCGGACCTCGCGATGGATACGTGATGATTTCGAAGGCCAAGGCTCCGCCGCGCGAGCGCCGCGGTTTCGCCGGATCCGGCACGGTCGATCCGCTGAAGGCTTCAAAGAAGGCGACCGCGAAGCGGAAGTAGCACCTGCGGTGCGGCCAACTGCGCCCTGTGGGGCGCGAAGAAATTGAGGCACTGCCGAATGCAGTGCCGGAAGAAGAAGACGATGGCAAACGTGGATGTAGTCAATCTGAATGGGGAAAAGGTGGGCTCGCTCGAGCTGGCCGATGCGGTATTCGGGCAGGTGAATGAGGCTCTGCTCTGGGAGGCGGTAAAGCACTACCGGGCCTCGCAGCGCCAGGGCACGCACAAGACCAAGAGTCGCACCGAAGTCTCCGGTTCCGGCAAGAAACTGTGGAAGCAAAAGGGCACGGGCCGGGCTCGTATCGGTTCGGTGCGTTCGCCTCTTTGGCGCCATGGCTACACGGTGCATGGACCACAGCCGCGCAGTTATGAGTACGCCTTTCCGCGCAAGAAGCTGCTGGGCGCGTTGCGCTCGGCGCTGGCCTCCAAGCTGGCCGACGGCAAGCTCACAGTGGTGGACACCCTCGAAATCAAGGATGCGAAGACCAAGCTCTACCGCGTAGCGCTCGACAAGCTGGGCGCCACGCGCACGGCGCTGCTGGTCGAAAACGGCAAGACCCTGAGCCAGGGTTTGATGCTGGGTGCGCGCAACCTCAAGGGTGTTGAACTGGTACTGAACAACGAGGTGCATCCTTACGATCTGCTGCGCTATGACCGGGCCATCTTCTCCAAGGCCGCCATCGAGCAGTTGAGCGAAGGCCTTCAAAAGAGCGTGTCGAAACGCCACCTCGCTCAAACGACGGAGGTTGCGTAATGCCAACTCTTTATACAGTGATTCGCCGCCCGCTGATTACCGAAAAGGGATTAGGGGTGAAAGAGACCGAGGGGACGCTGGTGTTCGACGTCGCGCCCGAGGCGTCCAAGACCGAGGTCAAGCAGGCCGTGGAGGCGCTTTTCAAGGTCAAGGTCGCCGCGGTACGCACCTCCAATGTTCCCGGCAAGGAGCGCCGCCGCGGCAAGTTCGCGGGGTTCCGTCCGGACTGGAAGAAGGCCTACGTCCGGCTGAAAGCTGGCGAGAAGATGCCCGAGTACGTGAGCAATTTGTAAGAGCAGCTATTAGCTGTTAGCTCTTAGCTTTTAGCTTGTTCGTGCAAGAGAGAAGTTAGAGGTTAGGAGCACAGGCTGAGTTTGAACACGATGAGCTAAGAGCTAATAGCTAATAGCTCGGCCTCATCAAGGACTAAGACGATGGCAATCAAGACATACAGACCGATGACGCCGACCCTGCGGTTCAAGACCACGCAGGTGAACGACGATCTAACCACGGATCAGCCGCACAAGCCGCTGCTGACAACGCGCAAGCGCACCGGCGGCCGGCGCAACTCGGGCGACCTGACCATCCGCCATCACGGCGGCGGTCACAAGCAGAAGATCCGGCTCATCGATTTCAAGCGGGACAAGGCGGGCGTTCCCGGCAAAGTTGCGACCATTGAATACGATCCCAATCGCTCGGCCCGCATCGCGCTGGTGCACTATGCCGACGGCGAAAAACGCTACATCCTGCAGCCGGTGGGGCTGAAGGTTGGCGCGACCGTTACCTCGGGTCCCGAAGCCGACATCCTGGTGGGCAACGCGCTGCCGCTCAAGAATATTCCCGCCGGCACCACGGTGCATGCCATCGAACTGCGTCCGGGCAAAGGCGCGCAGATGGCGCGTTCGGCCGGCGCGCAGGCGCAGCTGGTGGCCAAGGAAGGCGACTATGCACTTCTGAAGCTACCCTCCGGTGAGACCCGCAAGGTGCTGATTGAGTGCATGGCGACCATCGGCCAGGTGGGCAACACGGATCACGAGAACATCTCCATCGGCAAGGCGGGGCGCAATCGCTGGCTGGGCATCCGGCCAACCAACCGCGGCGTCTCCATGAACCCGGTGGACCACCCGCACGGCGGCGGCGAGGGCAAGACCTCCGGCGGCCGTCACCCGGTGACCCCCTGGGGCCAGCCGACACGCGGTTACAAGACGCGCAACAACAAGCGGACCGATGCGTTTATTGTGGCCCGCCGGACGAAGTAAATGCAGCTTTTAGCTATTAGCTTTTAGCTATTAGCTGGATGCCGGCAAGGAAAGATTGAAGAAATAGCACGGCAGTTAGCTTGGGCAGGAAGAAGCTAACAGCTAAGAGCTAATAGCTAGGAGCTAAGCAGTTATGGCACGTTCGACAAAAAAGGGTCCGTTTGTGGACACGCACCTGAGCGTAAAGATCGAGGTGCTGAATGCGGCCAACGACAAGAAGGTCGTAAAGACCTGGTCGCGGCGCTCGACGATCTTTCCCGAGTTCGTGGGTCACACCATTGCGGTGCACAACGGCAAGAAGTTTGTTCCGGTGTATGTAACCGAAAACATGGTGGGACACAAGCTGGGCGAGTTTGCACCCACGCGCACGTTCAAGGGGCATAGCGCGGGCGGCAAGGCGGAATCGGCTGCGAAGCCGGCGGGACGGTAGGAAGAGCAGCTATCAGCTCTGAGCTTTTAGCTCCTGACTGTTCGCGGAGACCGCTAAGTTGGAGTTGGCAGAAAAAGCTAATGGCTAATAGCTAAAAGCTAATAGCTGATTTTGAGGAAGAAACCAATGGCAGTCGAGACAAAAGAATATCGGGCGGAGGCCAAGTTTCAGCGCGTATCGCCGCAGAAGGCGCGGCTGGTGCTCGACCTGATCAAGGGCCGTGGTGTCCAGGAGGCGCTGGAGACGGCGGCCTTTACCAAGAAGCGCATCGCGCCCGTAATCCACAAGCTGCTGGTGTCGGCGGTGGACAACGCCAAGTACGTGTCCGGCGAGCAGGGCACCGACCTGGACGTGGACAACCTCTACGTCAAGCAGGCTCTGGCCAACGACGGGCCGCGCATGAAGCGCATCCGCCCCGCGCCGATGGGCCGTGCCTATCGCTATCAGCGCCGTCTGACGCACATTGTGCTGTCGGTGGCCGAGCGCGCCGATGCGAAGCGGTCCGATCTGGTAACCCGGGTGGAAGAGCCGGCAACGGCCAAGCCGGTCAAGAAAGCAAAGCCGGTGATGGAAAAGGCCAAGGTAGTAAAGAAGGTCACCAAAAGGGCCTAGGGCAACGAGAGCGAAAAGCGCGGGTCGTTCGACTGCCGATTCGCTCAGCATGACAAGGCAGTAGAGAGGTTTGAGGAAACAAGTATGGGACAGAAAGTCCATCCGTACGGATTCCGGCTGGGAGTGAACAAGCCGTGGCGTTCGCGCTGGTTCTCGGAGCGCGACTATGACAAGCTCCTTGTCGAAGACGTGAAGCTCAAGGCGGAATTGCGCGAGAAGCTGAAGGCGGCGGGCGTGAGCTCGGTCGAGATCGAACGGCCGGGCAACAAGCTGCGCTTTCTGATCCGCACCGCACGGCCGGGTATTGTCATCGGCCGCAAGGGCGCGGAGATCGAGAAGCTCAAGACCGAACTCGGCAAGCGGACCAGCCGCGACGTGTTCATCGACATCATCGAGGTGAACAAGCCGGAACTCGATGCGCAGCTCGTCAGCGAGAACATCGCGCTGCAACTCGAAAAGCGGGTAAGCTTCCGTCGCGCGATGCGCAAGAGTGTCGATTCGGCGCTGCGCTTCGGCTGCAAGGGGATCAAGGTGCGTGTGTCGGGCCGGCTGAACGGCAACGAGATCGCGCGCTCGGAGTGGTATCTGCAGGGACGCCTGCCGCTGCATACGCTGCGTGCCGACATTGATTACGGTTTCTCTGAGGCCCACACCACCTACGGCGTGATCGGCGTCAAAACCTGGATCTATCGCGGCGACATCTATGAGCAGAAGCGCCGCCAGACGCCCGCGCCGGGCGGTACTGGTGTGTTTTAGGAAGGCAGTTGTCAGTGATCAGTTGTCATTGGTCAGTGATTCGTGCCGGGTCGAGATTTGTGACACGTCCAGGATTGGTTGCCGGACGCAGGATGATCGAGAGTCGGTTTAAGCAAGAAGAACTGACAACTGATCACTAACAACTGACCACTGGTTTTGAGGGTTTCGCTATGTTGATGCCAAAGAAGGTGAAGTTTCGCAAGCAGCAGAAGGGCAAGCGCCGCGGTAAGGCGTGGCGCGGCTCCTCACTTGCGTTCGGCGAGTTCGGATTGAAGGTGCTGGAGTGCGGCTACATCACCGATCGGCAGATCGAAGCCAGCCGTATTGCCATGACCCGCTTCATCAAGCGCGGGGGCAAGATCTGGCTGCGGCTGTTCCCGGACAAGCCGATCACCAAGAAGCCGGCCGAAGTTCGTATGGGCTCGGGCAAGGGCGCGCTGGATCACTGGGTTGCTGTGGTGCGGCCGGGCAAGATCTTGTTCGAGATGGAGGGAGTTTCTCCCGAGCTCGCGCAGGAGGCCATGCGCCTGGCATCGAACAAGCTTCCGTTGAGGACCAAGTTTGTGCAGCGGCCGGGGGCGGAGAAGACCGTGTCGGCGGAGACCAAGCCGGCTGCGTAAAAGACAGCTTTCAGCCATCGGCTTTCAGCTTTGCGTGCTGAGTTGATGCAGGTGGATGAAGCGAGATGAGCTGACGGCTGAGAGCTGAAAGCTTGGAGCTAAGAAGATGGAACTGGAAAAGATTCGTAACTTGAGCGACGAGGAACTGGCGCACCATGAGAAGACTTCCGCGGAACAGTTGTTCCGGCTGCGCTTCCAGGTGGCCCTGGGCCAGAACGACGGAGTGAAGAAGCTCCGCCAGCTGCGCAAGGAGATCGCTCAGATCAAGACCATCGCGCGCGAGCGCACTCTGGGCATTCGCGGGGCAGCGCCGGAATCCGGTGTATCCGCGGAATTCAAGAGCGTAAAGAAGGGAGCCCGCTAAATGACGGCGACGACAGATACAGCACAGGCGCCGGCGAAAGTCGCGCGGCGCAATGAGAAGGTCGGCAACGTGGTCTCGACCAAGATGCAGAAGACCATCGTGGTCGAAGTGGAAATGCGCAAGGCGCACCCGAAATACAAGCGGATCGTGCGCTCGACCAAGAAGTTTTATGCCCACGACGAGCAGAGTTCGGCGCGCATGGGCGATGTAGTTCGCATCCGCGAGACCCGCCCGCTGAGCAAGCTCAAGCGCTGGTCTTTGGAAGAAATTGTCCGCCGCTCGTCGCTCGGACAGATAGAGGAAGAAGCGCCAAAGCCGGCGAGCTAAGCTTCGGAACGGAGAAGAAACCATGGCAGTCCAAATGAGAACCATGCTCGCGGTTGCCGATAACTCCGGCGCGCGCAAGCTGCAGATGATCCTGCCGCTGGGCGGCGGACTGGGCAAGAAGGCCGGACTCGGCGACGTGATTACCGCCGCGGTGAAGGAAGCCTCGCCCGATGGCACCGTGAAAAAGGGCAAGGTGGTGAAGGCGGTCATCGTGCGCACCCGCAAGGAGCATCGCCGCCGCGACGGCACCTATATCCGCTTTGATGAGAACGCGGCCGTGGTGATCGACGATGCGCACGAGCCCGTGGGCACCCGCGTCTTCGGTCCGGTGGCACGCGAACTGCGCGAGAAGAAGTTTTTGAAGATTGTGTCGTTAGCACCGGAAGTGGTGTAACAGTTGTCAGTTTTCAGTCATCAGTTGTCAGTCTCCGCGGTTTTGCTGAGAACTGAAGACTGACAACTGAAAACTGTGGAGAGAATCATGCCGAGTTTGAATATTCGTCGCAACGATACGGTCAAGGTGCTCACCGGCTCCGACCGGGGCAAAACAGGGCGCGTGCTGCGGGTTTTTCCCGACAAGGCCAGTGTCCTCGTCGAGCACGTGCGGGTGGTGAAGAAGACCGTTTCGAGCAAGGGAAGACAGCGCACCAAGGGTGGAATCGCCGAGCAGGAATCGCCGATTGACATCTCCAATGTTGCTCTGGTTTGCCCCAATTGCGGGCCGGCGCGCATCGGCTACAAGATGGACGGCGATACCAAGGTGCGCCTGTGCAAGAAGTGCGGGCAGACGCTGCCCACGAAGAAGTGAAAGCAGCTTTTAGCTCTTAGCCATTAGCTTTTAGCTAAAGTCGTGCTAAGTCAATGGGCTGGGAAGAACGAGATGGAGCTAAAGGCTAACAGCTAATAGCTGTTTTAGTCCTTCCGCAACGGTACACGGGTCTGACGATCCACTCCGGACACCGGAAGAAAGAGAGCAAAGGAAAATGGCAGCAAGGCTGAAAGAAAAGTACAACAAGGAAATCAAGCAGGCTCTGCAGAAGGAACTCAACCTTGAGAACCCGATGGCGGTCCCGGCCCTGGTGAAGATCGTGGTGAACATGGGCCTGGGCGAGGCCACGCAGAACACCAAGCTGCTGGACCCGCTGGTAGGCGACCTGACTGCGATTGCCGGGCAGAAGCCGGTGACGACCAAGGCCAAAAAGTCGATCGCGGCCTTCAAGGTGCGCGCTGGGATGTCGATTGGAGCGATGGTTACGCTGCGGAATGACAAGGCCTACGAGTTTCTCGACCGCCTGATTTCGACGGCGCTGCCCCGCGTGCGCGACTTCCGAGGCGTGTCGACGAAGAGTTTTGACGGGCGCGGCAATTACACGCTCGGCCTGCGCGATCAGCTGATCTTTCCGGAGATCGATTACTCCAAGGTGGAAAAGCTGAAGGGCATGAACATCACCATTGTGACCACGGCCAAGGACGACAACTCGGCGCGCGCGCTGCTCAAGCACTTCGGCATGCCGTTCCGTCAGGGGGCATAAGGAGAGTTTTCAGTTGTCAGTTTCAAGTTGTCAGTTTCGCAGCTTGTGGACTGCAAGGGATGCGCTGAAGAATGGCAGGACTGAGAACTGAGAACTACGAACTGAGAACTGTTTTTGAGGATTTATGGCAACCACTGCAAAACGAGTGAAAGACGCGCGGAAGCCGAAGTTCAGTTCCCGCAAGCACAACCGGTGCAAGCTCTGCGGGAGGCCGCGCGGCTATCTGCGCAAGTTCGGCGTATGCCGTCTGTGCTTCCGTGGCCTGGCGCTCAAGGGCGAAATCCCGGGCGTCGTGAAGTCGAGCTGGTAAGAAAGCCAGTTGTCAGTCATCAGTTGTCAGTTCTCAGTTTGTTCGTGCTGGAACTGGAGCTGTCGATCAGCAGGTGCTGAGAACTGACAACTGACAACTGAGAACTTGGGGCGCGAGCCCCGAACATTCCCGCTGGTTTCCGCCGCGGCGGACGAACGGGGAATGAAGGAGAAGGAATGAGTCTGACCGACCCAGTAGCAGATTTTCTGGCGCGCATCCGGAATGCCATCCGGGCCCGCCATCAGAAGCTGGATGTGCCGGCTTCGAAGCTGAAGACCGAGATTGCCCGCATTCTCAAAGAAGAGGGCTACATTTCGAACTACAAGACCCAGGAAGAGGAAGGCAAGCTGGTGCTCCGCGTGTACCTGAAGTACGGCGGCTCCGATGCGGCCATCCGCGACCTGGCGCGCGTCTCGCGTCCTGGCTGCCGGGTGTATATCGGGCGGGATGAGATCAAGCGCGTCCAGGGGGGACTGGGGATTTCGATCATGACCACGCCCAAGGGCGTGATGACCGGCCGCCAGGCCCGCCGCGAAGGCGTGGGCGGCGAAGTGCTGTGCGAAGTGTGGTAAAGGCAGTTGTCAGTGATCAGTTTTCAGTTGTCAGTCGCCGCGCATGGGGCAAGAAATCACCGACAACTGATCACTGAAAACTGAGAACTGTTCCGGCTGCAGTGGAACGAAGGCCGTCAGAACTGATCACTGAGAACTGATCACTGACAACTGCTTTTCGGGACTCGCAAGCCAGCAAAGGATTCAATCGATGTCGCGAATTGGAAAGAAACCGATCCCGCTGCCCGCGGGCGTCAAGTATAAGGTGGATGGGAACACAGTTCTGGTCGAGGGGCCGAAGGGTAAGGTCTCGGCGCTGATCGCCGAGGGGATCACTCTCGAGACCAAGGACGGAACCCTGCACGTTAACCGTTCTGACGATAAGCAAGCGGCCTTCCATGGCCTGACCCGCGCGCTGGTGTTCAACGCCGTGCAGGGTGTGACTCAGGGCTGGAAGAAGGAACTGGACATCGTGGGTATTGGCTACCGCGCCGAGCTCAAGGGCAAGGGCACGGTGGTGTTCACGCTCGGGTATTCGCATCCCATTGAGGTTCCGCTGCCTTCGGGCATTGAAGTGGCCATCGATCCCAAGCAGACGCACTTGACGATTAGCGGCATCGACCGCCAGAAGGTGGGCCAGGTCGCGGCCGATATGCGTTCGCTGCGCAAGCCTGATCCGTACAAGAACAAAGGTGTGCGCTACTCGAACGAGAAGCTGAAGAAGAAGGCCGGCAAGACCGGCGCTAAGTAGCGCAGTTCTCAGTTTTCAGTTGTCAGTTTTCAGCAGGGGTGAGATGAAACTGACAACTGATCGCTGACAACTGACAACTGCATCAACCCGAACGGCGCCGCAGGGCGGCTCCGCTGATAGGAAAGAGAAAACCATGATTACGCAGAATAAGAGAAATGCAATCCGGCAGCGCATCCATGCGCGGATCCGGGCCAAACTGAGCGGGACCGGCGAGCGGCCGCGTCTGAATGTGTACCGTTCGCTCAACCACATCTACGCGCAGGTAATCGACGACCAGAAGGGGGAGACCATTGTTTCGGCTTCAACCCTGGCGCTGAAAGCCAAGACGGGCGGCAATGTGGCCGCGGCCAAAGAGATCGGCAAGGCGATCGCCGAACGGGCAGTAGAAAAGGGCATCAAGAAAGTGGTCTTTGATCGGGGCGGGTTCCTCTATCACGGACGCATCAAGGCGTTGGCCGATGCGGCCCGCGAGGCGGGATTAGAGTTTTAGTTGCCAGTTTTCAGTTGTCGGTTCTCAGCGAAACCGGCCGAAGAACGAACTGAGAACTATGAACTGTGAACTGAGAGAGAGCAATGACAATGTTGAAGAAGAAACTCGATGCCAACCAGTACAACCTGAAGGATCAGGTGGTGGCCATCAATCGCGTGACCAAAGTGGTCAAGGGCGGCAAGAACATGTCGTTTGCCGCATTGGTCGTGGTGGGCGATGCCGCCTCGGGCGTGGTGGGCTACGGTTCGGGCAAGGCCAAGGAGGTTCCCCAGGCGATTCGCAAGGGAATCGAGTCGGCCAAGAAGAATCTGTTCCGCATCAACCTGACCGATACGACGATCCCTCACCAGGTACTGGGCCGCTACGGCTCCGGACAGGTGCTGCTCAAGCCGGCTCCTGAAGGAACTGGCGTGATCGCCGGCGGCGCGGTGCGCGCGGTGATGACCTCTGCGGGCGTGCAGAATGTGCTCACCAAGAGCCTGGGCTCGGCCAATCCACACAATGTCATCAAGGCCACATTTGACGCTCTGGTGCAGCTTCGCGACAAGGCGGAAGTGGCAACCATGCGCGGCAAGCAGGTCGAGGAGATGTGATCATGGCCGAAACCAAGAAGATTCGCATTCAGTATTTCCGCTCGAAGAACAACACGCCGTACAAGCACAAGGCGATCGTCAAGGGCCTGGGCTTTACGCGGCTGAATCAGATCGTCGAACGGGTCGACACAGAATCCACGCGCGGCATGGTGAAAGCTATCCCGCATCTGGTGAGGATCATCGAGTAGTTTTCAGTTGTCAGTCATCAGTTTTCAGCTGAAGAACCGCGACGGCGAGGACCCAACTGAGAACTGACAACTGAAGACGGATGACTTCTCAAAAGCGCGAGTCGGCCGGATTCACTCCGCCCGGCGCTATTAGCGAGGAAAACATGGCACAGAATCTATCCAATCTCCGCGCCCCCAAGAAAGCCAACACCGGGCGCAAGCGTGTCGGCCGCGGTATGGGCTCTGGCATGGGCAAGACATCGACCCGCGGCCACAAGGGTCAGGGTTCGCGCACCGGCTCGAGCCTGATGCGCGGTTTCGAAGGCGGCCAGATGCCGCTTCACAGGCGCCTGCCCAAGCGCGGGTTCACCAACATCTTCCGCACCGAATACACCGTGGTCAACCTGGACCGGATCGCCGAACTCGGGGTCAGCGAGATTGCGCTGGACGATTACCGGAAGCTGGGCCTGGCGTCAAGCAAAAAGGCGCTGATCAAGATTCTCGGCTCGGGCGAACTCACCTCGGCCATCACCATCCATGCCCACAAGTTTTCCAAGTCGGCCGCTGAAAAGATTGAAAAGGCCGGCGGAAAAGCGGTCGTTCTGGGCGGAGCGGTCGCGGAGAAGGCGTAAGTAGTTGTCAGCTCCTAGTTTTTAGTTGTCAGCTTTGCAGGCTGGCGCCCGTTTTTTTCCGGACCATCTTTCCGCGCTGACAACTGGGGACTGAGAACTGGGGACAAAAACGGTGTGACCGGCCTCATATTCCCGGGTCTCCCACTTTCGTTAGGCTGTGGGAAATCGGAAGATGCTCTAAGATAAGAGAACACCCATTCGAGTGGCGACCTCGCCTGAAGCGGATACTCAACCATGCTGGAAAAGTTTCTCAACATCTTCCGAATTCCCGACCTGCGCAAGCGGGTGCTCTTCACCCTCGGTATCCTGGCGGTTTACCGCCTGGGCGCCTTCATCCCCACGCCCGGCGTCAATACCCGGCTGCTCGAGCAGCTGTTCAACCAGCAAAGCGGCTCGGCGCTGGGGCTGATGGACCTGTTCGGCGGCGGCAACCTGCGCCGCATGACCATCTTTGCCCTGGGCATCATGCCCTACATTACGGCATCGATTATTTTTCAGCTGCTGACAGTTGTTTATGAGCCATTGGCGCGCATCCAAAAGGAAGGCGAACTGGGCCGGCGCAAGATTACCCAATGGACCCGCTACATGACCGTGGTTCTGGGAGCGCTCCAGTCCATCGGCATTGCGGCGATCTTGACTCGGCAGGGGCTGGTCCTGCACCCGGGTATCGGATTCAGCCTGATGACGGTGCTCACGCTCACGACCGGTACGGCATTCATTATGTGGCTTGGCGAACAGATCACCGACCGCGGGATCGGCAACGGCATGAGCCTGCTGATCTTCGCCGGCATTATCGCCGGCCTGCCGCGCGGCGCAGGCGACCTGATCGAGAAGGTTCGCACCAACGCCTGGGGTTCGTTCACATTTATCGCCGTCGTTCTTCTCTGGCCGCCATGGTGGCGGTGGTGGCGTTCATCGTGTTTGTGGAACGTTCGGAGCGGCGCATCCCCATCCAAAGCGCGCGGCGCATCGTCGGCCGGCGCATGATGGGCGGCCAATCCAGCCATCTGCCCCTCAAGGTGAACTCCGGCGGGGTCATGCCGGTCATCTTCGCCAGTTCGATCCTCTCCGCGCCCCTGCTCTTCGGGCAGGTGGAGTGGGTGCAGAACAGCCGGTTCTTCCAGCCCATTATCCAGGCCCTGCAGCCGGGGTATCCCTGGTACGAAACCCTTTACGTACTGGGCATCATCTTCTTCGCGTACTTCTACGTATCGATCGTGATGAAGCCGGACGACATCGCGGACAACTTCCGCAAGTCGGGTTCATTCATTCCCGGCATCCGGCCCGGCAAGCGGACTTCAGACTTCATCAACGATATCCTCACCCGCATCACTCTGGTGGGTGCGCTCTACCTGATCATCATTTCCCTTGTTCCTACGTTCCTCATCTCTGGCATCCGTTTCGACAAGCTTTGGCTGATCGGTCGGGTCTTTGAAAACCTGCCGAACTGGATGACCCATGGCATGAACGTCAACTTCTACTTCGGCGGCACTTCGCTGTTGATCGTGGTTGGCGTGGCCATGGACACCGTCAACCAGATCGAATCGCAGCTGATCATGCGCCACTATGACGGCTTTTCCCCGCGCTCCGGTCGTATACGCGGAAGGAAAACCTGGTAAATGTGCTCATTTGCAATGCAAGTAGAGACAGAAACAGACCGGGAAATATCGTTGAACATCATCCCGGGACCGATCCTTTTGTTGGGCGCGCCGGGGGTGGGTAAGGGGACCCAGGCCAAGGAACTGGTGAAGATGTGGGGCATTCCCCAGATCTCAACTGGCGACTTGCTTCGCGCCAACGTGTCCCAGGGTACGCCGCTCGGCATCATTGCCAGAGAAACGATGGACCGCGGAGAATTGGTCCCCGATTCCCTGGTGAACGAGATGGTGGCGGCCCGGCTCGTCGAACCAGATACCGTCCGCGGCTACATTTTGGATGGGTTCCCCCGCACCCTGCCCCAGGCCGGGTGGCTGGACGGACGTCTTGCGGCCCAGCAGCTCACCTTGCCGGTGGTTGCTGTGAGCATCAGCGTGGACTATAATCAGTTATTGCGCCGGATTACGGGGCGCAGGAATTGTCCTGTCTGCCAGACCATCTATAACGTGTACTCGAATCCCCCCAAAGTGGACGAGATTTGCGATATAGAAGGGGCTGCGCTGGTTCAGCGAGCCGATGACACGGAGCAGGTCTTTACGGAGCGCATGCGCTCCTACGAAGCATTGACCACGCCCGTGATTGAGCATTACCGGGCTTTGGGACGTTTCGCAGAGGTGGATGGAGACCGGGCCATCGGCGAGGTGGCAGCCGGAATAGTTTATGCCGTCGAACGGTTGCGGGCAGGTTAGCGCAATCGGTCGGCGGATTGTGCGTGTGCAAAGGCAAGAAGTCAGTTTTCAGTCGTCAGTTATGAGTGTCCCGACTGATGGCCGGAAGAACTGAGAACTGAGAACTGTATTGGCGGTTGTACTGAAGTCGTCCCAGGAGATCGAGAAAATGCGCCGCGCGGGGCAGGTGGTCCGCGAGGTCCTCGAACTTGTGCGTGGCCTGGTTCGTCCCGGCGCGACCACTCTCGACCTGGAGAAGGCGGCAGAGAAGCGCATCAAGGAACTAGGCGCGAAGGCTGCATTCAAGGGGTATCACGGGTATCCCTGCGTGCTCTGCACTTCGGTCAACAGCGAAGTGGTGCATGGAATACCCTCGCCAAAGCGGGTTCTGAAAGAGGGGGATATCGTTTCGGTGGATTGCGGGGCGATCGTCGACGGCTACTATGGCGACGCAGCGATCACGGTTCCGGTGGGCGAGACGATCGATCCGAATACGGCCCGCCTGTTGAAAGTGACGGAAGCGTCGCTCCATTCGGGCATTGCCGCGGTGAAGCCAGGCGCCACGTTGGGCGATATCGGAGCCGCGGTCCAGAGCGTGGTCGAATCGGAAGGTTTTTCCGTGGTGCGGGATTTTGTCGGGCACGGAATCGGTGTGCATATGCACGAGGATCCGCAGGTGCCCAATTTCGGGGAAGCCGGCCATGGCATGAAGCTGCGGGCCGGGATGGTGATTGCGATCGAGCCGATGGTCAATGCCGGCGCTCCGGATGTCCGCGTCCTGGGCGACGGCTGGACGGCAGTCACCGGCGATGGAAGCATGAGTGCTCATTTCGAGCACACGGTGGCGGTGACCGCGACCGGGGCGAGAATTCTGACCGAGTAAAAGCAGCTTTTAGCTCCTGGCCTCCAGCTTTTCTGTGTTGAAGCGATGGGGTTGGTCAAGCAGGATGAACTAAAAGGTCGTAGCTGAATTCGGTTCAACGTTGCCGGCTGGAAAACCGGCAGAAGGGTACACCGTTTGTCGAAGGAAGACGCGATTGAGGTTATGGCAACAGTCGTTGAGACGTTGCCCAATGCAATGTTCAAGGTGAAGCTCGAGACCAATCACGAAGTACTGGCCCATGTTTCGGGAAGGATGCGCAAGAACTTTATCCGCATTCTCCCCGGCGATCGCGTGGCGGTGGAGCTGAGCCCCTACGACCTGAATCGCGGCCGGATTGTGTACCGGTACAAATAAGTTGTCAGTGATCAGTTGTCAGTTTTCAGCGAGATGCGAGTAGTGCGACTGCAAGGTCCGGTCTGAGAACTGAAAACTGATGACTGAGAACTCGGAAGAACGTCCCGCGTCGTCCAACAGGATGCGCGGAGAAGGGCAGCAAAATGAAGGTCCGTGCATCGGTAAAGAAGATTTGCGTGAAGTGCAAGGTCATCAACCGCCGCGGGGTGGTTCGCGTGATCTGCGAGAACGCAAAGCACAAGCAGCGCCAGGGCTAGGTGAGCTTGGCAGTAGGACGGAAACCTCCACGAAACAGTCGACAGTGAACAGTGGACAGTGAACAGCCAAAACGGCGAGTGCCGGCACGAAAACTGATCACTGACAACTGATCACTGACCACTGCTTTTCAGGGGCTAGTTAGCCGCAAAAGGCTTGCGATGAACCCCGGAGGATTTCCAGAAAACCCGTGCGAACCGGTTGAGGCCGGAGGCACACAACCAGTAGCAGCAAAGGAATTGGAATGGCACGTATTGCTGGCGTCGATCTGCCCCGCAACAAGCAGGCCCGGATCGCGCTTACGTACATCTTCGGCATCGGGAATCCCCGCGCCCTGAAGATCCTGGAGAAGGCCAATGTCGACGGCTTCAAGAAAGTCCAGGACCTCGGCGAGGAAGAGGTCAACCGAATCCGCCAGGTGATTGAGGACGAGGGTGAAGTCGAGGGCGATCTCCGCAAAGACGTCCAGATGCACATCAAGCGCCTCATCGATATCCAGAGCTATCGCGGCAACCGCCATCGTCGGTCGCTGCCGGTGCGCGGACAGCGCACCCACACCAATGCCCGCACCCGCAAGGGGCCCCGTAAGGGCACAATTGCAGGCAAGAAGAAAGCGACGGCGAAGACCTAAATGGCGAAACAGGAGCAGAAGGCTGGCGCCAAGGCTGGCAAGACCAAGAAGTTCAAGAAGCGCGAGCGCAAGAATGTGCCGTTTGGCATCGCGTACATTCAGGCCTCGTTCAACAACACGATCGTGACCATCACCGACCAGATGGGCAACACGCTCAGCTGGAAGAGTTCGGGGTCGCTCGGTTTCCGTGGATCGCGCAAGGGCACGCCCTTCGCGGCGCAGCAGGCAGCTTCGAACGCGGCCGGCATGGCCCGCGATCACGGTCTGCGCGCCGTCGATGTGCGTGTGGCCGGTCCCGGATCGGGGCGCGAATCAGCGATCCGCGCGCTAGCCGCGGCGGGTATCGAAGTCAAGTCGATTCGCGACGTGACACCGGTTCCGCACAATGGCTGCCGCCCGCCGAAGCGGCGCCGCGTGTAAGAACAGTTTTCGGTTTTCAGTCGTCAGTTTTCAGCACATCGTTGCCTGGGCCAAACTGACAACTGAAGACTGACAACTGACAACTTGTAATCGGGCCGGGACGACCTGCGCACCGTCGCACGTAAACCGGCCGTCATCCGAAGTCAGGAGAAGAAATGGCTCGTTATACCGGAGCAGTCTGCCGCCTTTGCCGTCGCGAGGGCACCAAGCTCTTTTTGAAGGGCACCAAATGCACGTCCGACCGTTGCCCGATTGAGAAACGCAACTTTCCTCCCGGCCAGCACGGCAAGGATCGCAAGGCCAAGATCGTGGGCTACGGCCTGCAACTGCACGAAAAGCAGAAGGCCAAGCGCATCTACTTCACCCTGGAAGGCCAGTTCCGCGAGTACTACGAGAAGGCCAACCGCGCCACCGGCGTGACCGGCGAACTGCTGATCCAGCAATTGGAGCGCCGCTTGGACAACGTGGCCTACCGGCTGGGCTTCGCCATCTCGCGCCGCCAGGCCCGCCAGGTTGTTCGTCACGGGCACGTGCAGGTCAACGGCAGAAAGGTCAACATTCCCTCCTTCCAGGTGAATGTCGGTGATGAGATCGCCATCCGGGATGAAGCCAAGAAACACGTCATCATCGAGCAGGGCACCCAGTACGCCGCTCAAAACCCGGTACCGGTGTGGCTCGAAGCGAACTTTGAAGGTATGTCCGGCCGCGTTCTATCGCTGCCTGGACGCAAGGACGTGAACCTGCCCATTAATGAGCAGCTGATCGTGGAACTTTACAGCAAATAGGTTCTCAGCTGTCAGTTATCAGTTTTCAGTTGTCCTTCCGGCGACTGGGTGCTGAGAACTGACAACTGAAGACTGACAACTCACACGAAGGAGAACTTGCGCGGCCGCCGCAAAATGCATCGCGACGTACCTGCCGCGCGGGAAAAGAGACAAAGATATGTTGTGGAGAGGATTCCAGAAACCGAAGCGCCTCGCAGTTGATGCCGAGTCGCTGACCGAAACCTACGGCAAGTTCAGCGCCCAGCCCTTTGAACGTGGGTTTGGCACTACCATCGGCAACGCCCTGCGCCGCACCCTGCTCAGTTCGATCGAAGGCGCCGCCGTCACCGCCATCCGTATTGAGGGCGTGCTGCACGAGTTCCAGTCCATCGCCGGCGTGGTCGAAGACGCGACCGACATCATCCTGAACCTCAAGCAGGTTCCCTTCAAGCTCGCGGGCGAAGGCCCCAAGGCGCTGTACTTGCGCGCCGACCAGCCCGGCGTGGTCACCTCCGGCATGATCGAAGCCGATGGAGACGTCGAGATTCTCGACAAGAACGTCTACATCGCCACGGTTTCCGAAGGCGGGAAACTGGAAATGGAAATGCGCCTGAAGCGCGGCCGCGGCTACGTTTCCGCCGACAAGAATTTCGATGCCGACCTCGGCCTGGGCTTCATTCCGGTCGATTCGGTCCATTCGCCGGTGCGCCGCGTGAACTATGTCGTCGACGCTGCCCGTCTCGGCCAGATCACCGACTACGACAAGCTGACCCTCGAAGTGTGGACCAACGGAGCCGTTCTGCCCGCCGATGCTGTCGGCCTGGCCGCCAAGCTTCTCAAAGACCACATGAACATCTTCATCAACTTCGAAGAGGAAATCGAGGCGGAAGCGCGCGGCGAAGAGGGCCGCATTCTGCTGCGCAATGACAATCTCAATCGCTCCGTCGAAGAGCTGGAATTGTCGGTCCGCAGCTACAACTGCCTGAAGAACGCCAACATTCAGACCATCGGCGAGTTGGTGCAGAAGACCGAAGCCGAAATGCTCAAGACCAAGAACTTCGGCCGCAAGAGCCTCAACGAGATCAAGGAAATTCTTGCCCAGATGGGCCTCTCGCTGGGCATGAAGATCGACGAGCAGGGCAATGCGGTTCCCGGTCCGACGAGCATTCCGCCCGCCGCCGCGCTGGCCGCCAGCTACAACCGCTACGACGAAGAAGACGAGCCGCTGGATTCAGTCGACCTCCAGCTGCCGACCGAAACCGAGAATTTTTGAAGTGGTCAGTTGTCGGTTGTCAGTTCTCAGTTCGAGAAACTGGCAACTGAAGACTGATAACTTATTTCGAAAGAGAGTTTCACCATGCGCCATCGCAATGCAGGATTCAAGCTCGGACGCAACACCAGCCATCGCCGCGCTCTGTTGCGCAATCTGGTCACGTCCGTCATCGTGGAAGATCGTGTGGAGACGACCGTGGCCAAGGCCAAGGCTGTTCGCCCGCATGTCGAAAAGATGATCACCCTCGGCAAGAAGGGCGATCTGCACTCCCGCCGCCAGGCGCTCAGCTTCCTGCAGACCGATACGGCTGTTTCGAGGCTCTTTGAAACCGTGGCGCCTCGTTACGGCGACCGCCAGGGCGGCTACCTGCGCATCGTCCGCACCGGCTTCCGCAAGGGAGACGGTGGCGAAAAGGCATTCATCGAGCTGCTCGGCGCTGAAAAGCAGTTGGAAATCAAGGCCAAGAAGCGCGAAGAGATCAAGGCCAAGAAGCGCGCCGAACTCGAAAAGCAGCTCGAAGAGGGTAAGAAGGAAGACGAAAAGGGTGGCGAAGAGGCGGCCTAAGCGGCCGTTCTCGCAACCTGATTACGTGGAAGGCAACAACGGGCATCCGCTCCGGCGGATGCCCGTTGTTGTTTATGCGATTCGGGCTGATTTCTTATGTGCGCAATGCTCCCGTCGTTTCTCCCCTCTGTTCAGGGGTCGCCGTCCCGGACGGCCGAAATCTTCGTCCGAATACGCCGATCATTTGGGCTCAGCGTGCTCCGGTTCGGGCAAGACGGTAACGGTGATGATGTTCGATTTCACCACGTCGGACTTGGGATCATCCGAGATGTGTGCCCATACCTGAATGGTGTAGTCTCCCGGCTGGGTCATGTCGAACCAACTGGCAAGAGGAAAGTAATCGATATAGCTCTCGCTTGGTTTAAGCACCACGTCCTTGGCACCCGATCGGAACCCTCCTTTGTCCCCCCCCTTTAACATCACTTCGTTGGGACGCCTCGGACCAACTCGGTTGCCGCTGCTGCCACGCACGTCAAAGTAATAACCGTAATCCCCGCCCGCATGAGATATCTTAATGATTTCGCGATCCGTGATGTTTGTCTTCCGAACCCGCACCGACATCGCAACACCCGACACCGCGAAGTGCTCGGGCGTATTCTCGTCGGAAGGGTTTGAACTGCAACTGATGGTCAACGTGAACGGCGGGTTCGCCGCGACCGTCTGTTTCGAAGAATCAGCTTGGCTGAAAGCCGAAAGTGAAACGCACATCATGAGAAATGCGCAAAGAAGCCTCATAATTCCTCCGATAGATAGATCCCAGTTCATGCTTTGTTCATGGCCGTCGCGGAAGGCCCGGGCTAAACTGAAACGTCGTCGAAGCAAACGGCTTTGCGGTTCTTTACGGTCCATTGCAATTCCCCTCGATTGTTCATTGTGAGATGCTCGTCCACGTGGGATAGCCATACGCGAGTATGTTTTTGCCGTCATTGGTTTGTGTTTGGGACGGAGAACTTCGAACAAAGTCACCGACCGGGCCAGGCGTCGTTCCCGGGGTGTTTGTAGCTGTCCAATTTGCCGCCGTGTCGCAAGATGCACTGCAAGTGGCCGTGCCCGAAAACCCCCAGTTTTGATATCCCAGCGGAACCGGAATTGAACCTGTCGTGTTCGATTGCCACATCAAGAACATATTTGCGGAGAATGTGCGGGAGACCGAGGTGGCGGTGGGCTGTAGATAAACCTTGGGGCTGTCGGACGTAGGAGGAATTCCGTATGGAAAATCTGTGTCGAGGCCAGCGACGGATGGGGGGATCGACTCCCCTGTTGTCGTGTCGCTGGCTATTAGCTGCACGAGCTCATAACTGCCGTCCGAGTCATTTTCATACCCGGTTGGTTCATTGAAGTTTATCCCAAACGCAGGATAATTCGCTCGCCCTGGACAAGCAGATCCAGTTACTCCAGTGGCAAAACTCATCCACGGACCTCCAGGCCAGGTATTTCCTCTAGAATCAATGCAAGTAGTCAGATTAGCGATGGTGACGGCTGGGGAAACGGGTGTGAAGCTCATCGTGCCCCCTGTTGGCCCGGTCACGCTGAACGTTGCAGCAGCATTCGGACACGTCGTTTGGCCGGAGACACAATACGCGTAGGTCAGCGGCCACACCGGCCGCCTGGATAGACGGAGTAGTAATGGTGAGCGTACCTGCGCTGTAGCCGTCATCGGGGTTACACTGCCTGTTGGCAGACGACCCCTGGTCGGCGGTAACCGCCGATATTCGTTCCGCCGAGTCACAGTCCACGTAGTTGGCGCGGTCGTTGAAAGAGTGAGAGGAATGGGGAGTGCGGCTAAGGTCGAAGCATCGGGTGTCGGCGTCAAACAAATCCGCTCTCCCACGACTGCACTTGGGTTGGGTAGTGTCGGCATTGGAGCCGCTGATTGTGGGATTGCTTCCATCTGGATCGCTCGCCCATGTGATAACCGGAGCTCCGAGCACATCCGCGTTCGGGGTCGGTGCTGTATCTCCATAGCCGACGGCGGTTGCAGCCTCGGTAGAACTGTCTGACGCCGCCTTCACCGTCCCGGTAATTTTGGTCGCGCTGGAGACACTTATCCTCGAAATGGTGACGAGCCCATCCGCGGTCGTGATGGAAACAGTCGTGGCGGGACAGGTCGCGGTGGCTTTCGATTTGGTGATGAAGTTTGTCCCGGTAAACGTGACATTTCTATATGTGCTTCCCGCAAACCACGCGTTTGGCGATACGGTAGCTACGTGTGGAACCGGACAAGTAGTCGGAGTGATCTGCGCGGTCGTCGTAGCAGTCAGAGGAACACCTGGATTGTTGTACTGATAATTCACAAACCTGACGGTGGTGAGCCCGACACAGATAACTGCCACGGTTCAACCGCAGATCACAGATCCCACCGAAACGGCAACCCTCACGGTTTCCAAACACTCACGCTCTCCGTCCCAGCGGTTATGGACAGAGAAGTCGATACGCAGTTGTTCGGATTACTCGTTGGGATGAAGCCGGTGCCGGTAATTGTGATATTCGTGGCCACACCGGCCGTCCACGTCGCCGGTTGCACAGATGTGGGGGTGAGGGTCGGCGTAACACTCAACGCACACGGCGTAATCTGAATGGAATACGGGCCACTGACGTATCCACTTAGAAAACAGGTAAAAATTGAAACCATCCCACTCGGTCGGCGCTCCGGCGGCTACTGACACACCAAACGAAGTCAGCGTCGGGCTCAAGTATACCGGCGGAGAGACGGTTACATATGGGTCCTCTTGCAATACCGGTCCTCCTGGTACATATTCGCTCTGATTAAATACGTAGAGTTGAGTGTGACCACCCTGGTAAAACTCGCCAGCGGGATCTATGAAGGTGACGGTGTAGTTCTGTCCAGGTGCCCAAAACAGCGGCGAGATTGTCTTCGCTCGGTGATCGAGAAGGTTGACGTTCATACACACTTGCGCGTGCGCTTCTGTTGAGGCAAACAGCAAGAAGGCAGGTATTGCAGCTAAGGAGAACCAGACTCCAAACAGGACGGGCACAACGGACTGCGCCCCTCTGAAGCTCCCCAAGTACTTGCACATGGGCACACCTCTTCTGACGGGAAAATGCTTCCGGTTGATGGTTATTGCTTGGCTGAGTTCGCTGAGAACCGTAACACAAGCCAGGCGAGATCCGCAGTGAATCGGGAACCGAGGTACCGTTACGTCGGTATCAGCCCCTTCGCGGTGCGATCCGACTAGATACGTTCGACTCGCCTCCGAAATTGCGTTAGGAATCTCCTGCGCTGATTTGATCAATTCTTCAAGACTGGGATGCTACGGCGGCGTATCGTGGGATGGTTAATTCATCGAGACCAATCCATTGCCGAAAAGAGCGAGGTAGACCATGAGTGACACCGCACTTCCAGCCGTGACTGAGGACGGATCCCTGAAAAGCAAGCGAACTGCTCCCGGCGTCGAGGCTTTCGCAAGTTCCTTCCTCGACAACTTGTTTTTCGTGCAAGGCCGGTATCGCGAGCGGGCCACCCTAAACGATCTCTATATGGCTTTGGCGCACACCGTGCGCGACAGGTTGGTGGAGCGGTGGATTCAGACCGTCCGCAATTACCGGGCACAGGACGCGCGCGTGGTCTGCTATCTCTCGGCGGAGTTCCTCACGGGACCTCATCTCGCCAATAACCTGATCAATCTCGGGATCTACGAAGAAGCCGAGGAAGCGATGCGTTCGCTGGACCTCAGCCTCGATGCGCTGATCGAACAAGAGGAGGAGCCAGGACTGGGCAACGGCGGACTGGGCCGGCTGGCCTCCTGCTTCATGGATTCACTGGCAACCCTCGACATTCCGGCCATCGGCTACGGTATCTACTACGAATACGGCATCTTCGACCAGGTGATTCGGGACGGTTGGCAGGTGGAGACCACGGATAAGTGGCTCCGTCTCGGCAACCCCTGGGCCATCGAGCGTCCCGAAGATGTATTCGAAGTAAAATTCGGCGGCCGCACCGAGACCTATACGGACGCTGAGGGCCATTACCGGGTGCGCTGGATACCGGAAAAACTGGTGCGCGGCATTCCGCACGATACGCCCATCCTCGGTTATCGAACCAACACCGCCAACACCATGCGCCTGTGGTCGGCAGCCGCCGTGGAATCGTTCGACTTTGGGACCTTCAACACCGGCAACTTCTTCGGCGCTGTGGCCGACAAGGTATCGTCGGAGAACATTTCCAAGATTCTTTATCCCAACGACGAAGAGATTCAGGGCAAGCAGTTACGGCTGGAGCAGCAGTTCTTCTTTGTCTCCTGTTCGCTGCAACACATCCTGCAAATCCAGACCCACGCAAACCGTCCGCTGGCTGATCTGCACCGCTCTTTCGCCGTCCAGATGAACGACACTCATCCTGCCATCGCGGTCGCCGAGTTGATGCGCCTGCTGGTGGACGAACATGGACTCAATTGGGATACGGCGTGGAACACGACGACGCGCACGCTTTCCTATACCAACCACACCCTGCTGCCGGAGGCCCTGGAGCAGTGGCCCCTAGGCATGTTCGGATCTCTCCTGCCGCGTCATCTGGAAATTATCGACGAGATCAACCGCCGCCACCTCGACAACGTGCGCGCCAAATTTCCTGGCGATACCGACCGCGTGCGCCGTCTGTCGCTGATCAACGAAGATGGCGAGCGCTACGTACGCATGGCGAACCTCGCATCGCTGGGCAGTCACGCCATCAACGGCGTGGCGGAGTTGCACACCGAATTGCTGAAGAAGAACGTCCTGCATGACTTTTATGACCTGAGTCCGGAGAAATTCAGCAACAAGACAAACGGCGTGACTCCGCGACGCTGGATGGTACTAAGCAATCCGCGCCTCACGCAGCTACTGACGGCGCGCCTGGGCCCCGGATGGATTCATGATCTGGAAAAGCTACGGCGTCTGGAGCCGCTCATTGGAGATCCCGAGTTGGCCCAGGAGTGGCATGCCATCAAGCGCCACAACAAAGAACGCCTCGCCGCCTACGTGCACGACCAGCTCGCAATCACAGTGGATCCGGCTTCGATGTTCGACGTGCTGGTGAAACGGATGCACGAGTACAAGCGTCAGCACCTGCAGGTTCTGCATATCCTTACGCTCTATAAGCGCATCCAGCACGACCCCGACGCCGACTTGCAGCCGCGTACGTTCATTTTCGGCGGCAAGGCCGCGCCGGGCTATCGCATGGCCAAACTCATCATCAAGCTGATCCACTCCGTGGCGGCGGTGGTACATGGCGATCCGCTGGTGCGCGACCGGATCAAAGTCGTGTTCCTTCCCGATTTCAACGTCAAACTGGGGCACCGGGTGTATCCGGCCGCCGATCTTTCCGAACAGATATCGCTGGCCGGAAAAGAGGCCTCCGGCACCGGCAACATGAAATTTGCCATGAACGGTGCGCTGACCATCGGTACGCTGGACGGCGCCAATGTCGAGATTCGCGAAGAGGTGGGAGAAGACAACTTCTTCCTTTTCGGACTAACGACGGAGCAGGTCGTGCGGAGGAAGGCCGAAGGGTACAATCCGCGGTCGTATTACGAAGCCAACCCCAATCTCCGGGAAGTCCTGGACTCGCTTGCCAACGGCGAGTTCTCCCACGGCGACCGCACCCTGTTCGATCCTTTGCTTCAGTCGTTGCTCACCCGGGACGAGTACATGCTGCTGGCCGATTACCAGTCTTATATCGATTGCCAGGACAGCGTGAGCGCCGCCTATCGCGACCGCGATCGTTGGACGCGCATGTCGATGCTGAATGTAGCCAGGATCGGCAAGTTCTCGTCCGACCGCAGCATCCGCGACTACTGCGCGGATATCTGGAAGAGCTGGCCGGTGAAGATCGAGTTGTGACCACCGAATCGGAGGCCCGCACTTCGCAATCTGACGGTGGCGCTCTCCGCGATCTCAATCACGCGGCGCGGGCCAGGCGCTTCGGTCGGCGGACTCGCATGAAGACATACACCAGAAGCTGCAGGGTGATCGCGCCTGAGCAATCCAGCAACACATCCCAGGGCGACGAGGTCCGGTTAGGTAGAAAGGACTGGTGGTATTCGTCGGCGCTGGCGATGAGCGCTGTTCCCAGCAGAGCCAGCATCGCATCGGTCAGGAAGCGCGAGTGGGGAAGCGTCATCCACCACGCGCGCAGCCACGCCAGTCCGATCAGGCCATAACCGACGAAGTGCCCCGACTTGCGAAGGTAGTGATGAATCATCTCCCAGCGCCGATTTGATATGTGCCCGAAGATGGCCTCGTAGAGCGTTCGCAAAGGGCCGCTGGTGTGGTCGGCTCCCATGAAGTCGGTTGATTCCACCGCGATCATGGCGATCCCTAAAGCCACGGGCAGCCAGGTTCTTACCCAGAACGCCCAGTGGCGCCGGTCATTCCACATGGTAGTTGGGAGCCTCGCGGGTGATGATGACGTCGTGCACATGGCTTTCCCGGAGACCGGCGCCGGAAATGCGCACGAACTGCCCGTTCTCCTGAAGCTCACGGATGGTGCTGCAGCCCAGATAACCCATGCCGGAGCGCAAGCCGCCGACGAGCTGGAAGACCATTGATTCAAGCGGCCCGCGGTACGGCACCCGTCCTTCAATGCCTTCGGGAACGTACTTGGCCAGGCGATTCTGGCCATTGCGCTCGCGTTGAACCACGCCTTCGCCGCCCGATTCGGATGCGGCGAGATCGGCGGTGCTCTGGAAATAGCGCTCGCCGCCGCCCTGGCTCATCGCGCTGAGTGAACCCATGCCGCGATAGCTCTTGAAGCTTCGGCCCTGGTAAAGGATGGTCTCGCCAGGGCTCTCGTCGACCCCCGCGAAGAGCGAGCCGATCATCACCGAACTGGCTCCGGCCGCGATGGCCTTTGTAACCTCGCCGGAATACTTGATGCCGCCGTCGGCAATTACCGGGATTCCGCGCTCGCGGGCTGCACGATAAGCCTCGGCGATGGCCGTGATCTGCGGCATGCCCGCACCAGTGACCATGCGCGTGGTGCAGATGGACCCGGGTCCGATGCCGACTTTGATGGCGTCGGCGCCGGCGTCGATGAGCGCCAATGCGCCCTCGTAGGTTGCCACGTTGCCGGCCACCAGGCTCACGCCCGGGAAGACGCTTCTTCACTTCGCGCACCGCTTCAAGCACGCGCGACGAGTGGCCGTGCGCGGAATCGATGGCGAGCACGTCGATACGGGCATTCACCAGCTCCGCGGCGCGCTCCAGAAAGTCTCCCGTGGCGCCGATCGCACCGCCCACGCGGAGCCGGCCCTTTTCGTCCTTGCTGGCGTTGGGATATTTCAGCTTCTTCTGGATGTCCTTGACGGTGATCAGGCCCTTAAGTTCGTACTCGTCGTTGACCACCAGGAGCTTCTCGACGCGGTGCTCGTGCAGGATCTGCTCCGCCTCTTCGAGCGTGGTGCCGACCGGAACCGTGATGAGGTTCTTCTTGGTCATCACCTCGCTGATGGGGATATCGGTGCGGGTTTCAAAGCGCAGATCGCGGTTGGTGAGAATGCCCACCAGCCTCTGGCCCTGCGTAACAGGGACGCCGGAGATCCGGTAGCGGCGCATCACTTCGAGAGCGTCACCGATCATCTGGTCCGGCCCGATGGTGACCGGGTCCACGATCATGCCGCTTTCCGAGCGCTTCACCTTATCGATCTCGCCGGCCTGGGCCTCGATGTTCAGGTTGCGGTGGACGATGCCGATGCCGCCCATCTGTGCCATGGCGATGGCCATGCGCGATTCGGTGACCGTGTCCATCGCCGAGGAAAGCAGCGGCGTGTTCAGCGTGATGTCGCGGGTGAGCTGCGTCTGGGTGCTCACCTGCGTGGGCACCACTTCGCTGTACGCCGGCACCAGCAGGACGTCGTCAAAGGTGAGAGCTTCAGGAAGAGTCTTGGCCAGCATAATACCCTGATGCGCCTGGCGGACCAGGGTTCCACTCACTGGATCGGCAGGCGCTTTTGTTTATTGTAGCGGAGGACGTTGCGGCGGGCTGGACACCGCTGTGAATCAAGCGGATCACACGCTCGCAGATCAGCCGAACAGTTTCGGGCCAATTACACGCCCACCGGAAATGGCTTGGGACTCGACTCGTCCGTATTGGCTCCGCCGCGCCAGCGCTCGAACCGTCCCTGCAGCAAGCTCATCAGGCCCGTATACCAGTAGCCGATGACGAACAGGATCAGGAAGGGCGCGGTGAAGTAGTTGTGGTTGGAGAAACAGTAGATGATGGCCAGAAAGAAGTAGCCGCCAATGATGAGCTCGATCCAGGGAGTCAGCTTGAGGCGCTTGCGGTACTTGGCGGCGTGGGTCTTTTCGCCCTTCTTGGCCACCCGGTACTTCGGGGTGCGGGCGAAGGCGCTCTTGATGCCGAACAATGCCTCCATCACCGCCTTCGAGTTGGTCACGGTCAGGCCGATCCCGAGAGCCATTAGAAAAGGCAGGTACAGGAAGGTCTTCATCCAGGTCTTCGGAAACAGGACTCGCTGGCTTACCAGGTAGAAAACCGCAATCGACAAGCTCGATGCGGTGAACAGGGGCACATCGATGAGCAGCATCTGGAACCAACCCTGGTAGAAGCGCACGATCATGCACGGGATCAGGAGTGCCGTCATGACAATCATCAGGGGATAGCTGACGTTGGCGGTCAGGTGGTAGACCGCCTCAATCTTGATCCGGCGCGGCACATCAGACCGGAACATCATGGGCAGAACTTTTTTGCTGGTCTGGATGAGTCCCTTGGCCCACCGCGCCTGCTGGGTTTTGAACGCGGTCATCTCGATGGGCAGTTCGGCCGGGCACTCGATCTCCGGCAGGTACTTGAACTTCCAGCCGACCATCTGCGAGCGATAGCTGAGGTCGGTGTCCTCGGTGAGGGTGTCGTGCTGCCAGCCGCCCGCGTCAGAAATGGCCGGGCGCCGCCACATCCCGGCGGTGCCATTGAAGTTGAAGAACTGCTGCGCCCGCGACCGGGCCCCATGCTCCAGAACGAAGTGTCCGTCCAGAAGAATCGCTTCGATCTGGGTCAGCAGGCTGTAATCCCGGTTCAGGTGGGTCCAGCGGGTTTGCACCATCCCGATCCCGGGCTCCGCGAAGTGGTGAATGACTCGCATCAGCCAGTCGGGCGGGGGAACAAAGTCAGCGTCGAAGATGGCGATAAACTCTCCCTTGGCTACTTTGAGCCCCGCGTCCAGCGCGCCAGCCTTGAAGCCGTGACGGTTGGTGCGGTGGATGTAGACAATGGGGTGGCCAAGCGCCGCATAGCGCTCGACAATCGAGGCAGCCACTTCCCTCGTCTCGTCGGTTGAGTCGTCCAGGACCTGGATTTCGAGCTTCTCGCGCGGATATTCCATCGCGCACACGGCTTCAATCAAACGGTCTATCACGAACTGCTCGTTGAAAATGGGCAGCTGTACCGTCACGTTTGGCAGTGCGTCAAAATGCCGGATCGGGTCGGGGTTATGCCGCTTGCGGTATTTGAAGTAGTACCAGCACATCGTGTAGCGGTGGATTCCATAGACCGCCAGCACGATCATGACCAGGAAATAGGGAAACAGCAGGGCGGCATCAAACCAGTTCCAGTAGTGGTGCACCATGGAAAACGGGTCGGTGAACCACGTCTTCATCTGGTGTCTAAGGCTGTTCTGCTGCGCGAATGCCATTGCATGGAGCGGGGCGACGGTGATCGACAACCAACAAAGCGGCGCGGCGAACAGGGCAAGCCTCCCAGGAGCGGCTAAGTGTCATTGTAAGCGAATGGAACCGCGGGAGTTCAGACCGTAGATGGCGTGCCCACAAACGAGAAGTTGGGTCCATGTCACGGCTGCATAGTGCAACCAGAAAGAATCGGTTTGAGCGCTGCCCCCAATCGTGCATCGAAACGGGTGTGTCGCCGGATTCACCATTCATGGACAAGAATCGACCGACGGTGTCATCCGAAGCAAACCCGACCCCGGACGTTCTTCGAATTTGGCTTGGCCAACGGCCGAAGCGGTCTGGAATGTGGCGGATCTCTGCGATTCAGAATCCGCAAAGCGCTTGCTTCCTGGTCGCTGGTTGCGGTTGGCTGTCATCTCACCTATCCTCTTCCCTGTCAGGAGAAACAGATGTCGACTGTCGCCGCTTCACCCATTGCCGCCGCCCGGGGTGGAAGCTTTCTTATTGAGTCCCGTACGCCGCAGGAGGTCTTCACTCCCGAGGACCTGAGCTCGGAGCAGCGCCAGATTGCCGCGACCGCGGCCCAGTTTGCCCGTGAAGAGATTCTCCCCCTCCTGGACGCGGTCGAAGCCAAGGAGCCCGGGGTCATGCGCGGCCTGCTCGAAAAGGCTGCCGCGCTGGGATTTACATCGGTCGAAATCCCGGAAGACTACGGCGGGATGGGCATGGACAAGATCACATCCACCGTGGTGACGGACAATATCGCAGTGCTTGCCAGCTTTTCTACAGCATTTGGCGCGCAGACCGGAATCGGCGCCTTGCCCCTGGTATGGTACGGAACCGAAGGACAGAAGAGGAAGTACCTGCCCCGGCTGGCCAGCGGCGAGTGGATCGCGGCGTATGCGCTTTCGGAAGCCAGTTCGGGCTCAGACGCCATGAACGTCCGCACCCGGGCCACCCTCTCGGAAGATGGAAGCCACTACCTCCTCAATGGCGAAAAGATGTGGATCACCAATTGCGGCTTCGCAGACCTGTATACCGTTTTCGCCAAGATCGACGGCGCCCGGTTTTCGGCCTTCCTGGTGGAACGGACGTTTCCGGGTCTAAAAGTCGGCGCCGAAGAGCACAAACTAGGCATTCGAGGGTCATCGACCTGCCCGCTCGTGCTGGACAATTGCCGGGTCCCGGCCGAGAACTTGCTGGGTGTCGAGGGCAAGGGCCATCACATCGCCTTCAACGTTCTGAACGTGGGGCGCTTCAAGCTCGGCGTGGCCTGTGTGGGCGGTTCCCGCCACGCCCTGGCAGCCATGATTCGCTATGCCAAAGAGCGCAAGGCTTTCGGCAAATCAATTGCCGAGTTTGGGCTCATCCAACGCAAGATCGCCGTGGGAGCCGCCCGGCTTTACGCGGCTGAAAGCATGGCTTACCGGACGGTGGGCATGATCGACGCCGCGCTTTCCCAACTCGGGCCCGAACAGGCAAAGGACCCGCGCGAAATCCAGCGCCGCATCGAAGAGTACGCGGTAGAGTGCTCCATCCTGAAGGTTTACGGATCGGAGATGATCAGCTACATCGCGGACGAATATGTCGCAGTTATGGGCGGATACGGCTATGTCGAAGAGTACCCTGCGGAACGGTTCTATCGCGACGCGCGCATCAACCGCATCTTTGAGGGGACGAACGAAATCAATCGCCTTATCATCACCGGATGGTTGATGAAGCGGGCGGCCGCCGGCGAGCTTCCCCTTTTGAAAGCCATCCGCAGCCTGATGGACGAAGTTACGCAGCCGCCCTCGATGGACGGCAGCGGGGACCAAAGCGAGGTACTTGGACGTGAGGCCGAACAGCTCGCGGCGTCCCGTAAGATCGGGTTGTTCGCCGCGGGGGTCGCAAGCCAGCGCTTTCTGGCGGCACTCCAGGACCAGCAAGAGATCATGGCCGATCTGGCCGACATCATCAGTCAGGTCTACGCGTTGGACTCGGCTTTGTTGCGGGCCCGGAAGCTCGCGGACTCGGGCAAGGGTTCGGCGGAGGTTGCCGCTGCGATGACTGGCCTGCTGGCGGATGAAACGCTGGGGTTCGCGGAACAGGCCGGGCGAAGGATACTGGCGGCCTGCACGGAGGGAGACGAACTGCGCACCCAACTCGCTATCCTCCGCCGTCTGGCTCGTTCAAGCCCGTCCGATACCGTGGCCTTGAGCCGCGCCGTGGCCAAAAAGTGCATTGACCTGGAGAAATATCCGGTGTAGTTCAGGGCTAGTCCGAATTTCTCAGCATTCGATGGAACTGTCGCGGTTGTCTTCCCATTGCAGTTCATGGCCACGCGGGTCGCGGTCTGAGATACCCAATCCATTCTTCCCCTGCGAAAAGGGGCCTAATGTAACAGAAAATGCTGTTTCAGCCGGAGATTTTTCTAGTAAAGCATTTAGATTCAGTGCTCATATTTCAATAAGCGAAAGAAAAGCGTATCTACATAGGGGGTGGGTGGGGGGTGCCCTGGTGGAAAGGCGAACAGAGGGAGAATCGATACTGGCGTACAGGGGCCGTAAACGCGTACAGCCAAGGTAAAACCGGGCAAATGCCAGATTATTTTGAACCCGGGCATTGCCGCGACGAAGGGCGCTTGGGTATCTCATTCAATTTCAAGTCTGCGGCACGAGGCTCTAATTTTCTGCAAACCTTACGCGCGGAGGATCCTCCCAGTTGAAGGGATCTTGCAGGACCCCAAGTATCGACGACGCCGGGCGGACTTTGTGGCGGCTTCGTGAGAACAGAGGTCAGATGCTCGCTATCGATAAAGGCGATGCGCACTGCCGAAAAGCAGGACAGATAAATTGAGCAAATGGCGAAAATCAGATTTGACAAAACCTAGACGGAAACTTCACGACTTAATTCTCGAGTATCGATAGTGTGGGTTTCACAGGAGGAAGAACCCATGCAATCCATTCTTCGCAAGCTCGCTTTCGCGCCCGCGGTGTTGGCGGCCGCAGCATTGATGACAACCTCCGCGATGGCGGAGACCACGATCAAGGTGCCCTTCAACTTCACGGTGGGCGGCAAGGTGTTCCCTGCCGGCCGTTACGTGGTAGAACGCGACGACTCGGGCGGCTTCGTGTCGCTGATCAACAGGGATGTCCCGAAGGTTGCCAGCTGGGTCCTTACGCCAGGCTCTCCCGATCCGAACGAAAACAAGATCGCTTTGAAATTCGACCAGGTCGGCAACACGCACGTACTGCAGTCGATTCAGTACGGAGCGTTGATTACATCGAAGCTGGACAAGAACGTGGAGCGCGAATCCAACCAGCTTTCTGAAGGCCGGTAGGAACGATGCTCACCCTGGCGGAGACCGGGATCACGGGTTCGGATGGGGCACGCTTGCTTGAGTTCGATTCTTAGCGTGCGTGCCTCCATCCTGTTCTCACTGGCTGCGCAGTTCTCGCATCGGGTCGATGGAAGCGGCGCGATACGCCGGGAACCCGGTAGCAACGACGGTCACGATCAGCATCGCCAGGGCAGCGAGCTCGAGTTCACCCACCCCCTGGATGTTCCCGAATGACCAACTCACTGAATCGGTGAATTTCACGTGGGCCTCCAGAACGGTCGTTCAACCGCGCGCAGTTTCGCAGATCGCATCTCCGTGCGCTCTCGCACCTCATCCCGCTGAGTACATTCCACTGGCCAGTTCCTCCGCGGCCAGCGCCACGCTTTCCGGCCTCCCGAGATCTCGCCAGTAATATTCATCCGCGCGAAAGCCGTTTATCCTTTCCCCGCGGGCGGCGAGATGGACGTATGTGGTAATGATCGAAAAAGCGCCCTCCCCTTCAATCTGATGGAAGATCCGCGGAGAAATTATATGGATGCCAGTAAAGGCTAGCTCCTGCAAGGCGGACCCAGTCTCGAAACCGGCCCCAGACCGGCTCAGATCGGAGTTCCCATCATCGGCCGTTCGTGTGGGCCCCGCGGGACGGCCACAGAATTGACCGGTTGCGTCGAACACGAGAGGGCGCGAAGTAGCCCGGTTTTGCACCGCCAATGTAGCGAGAGCGTCCTGCTCCGCGTGAAACCGAAGCATGCGCGCAAGATCGATAGTGCTGAGGACGTCCACGTTGTGCAGAATGAACGGTTCCTGCGAATGCGTGCCATCCTCGAGAAAGAACCACGAGGCTTTTTTCAAGCCTCCGCCGGAGTCGAGCAACTCATCCTCGCGTGAGATTTCAATACGCATTCCGAAGTTCCGGTTCACGTCCAGGTATTCGGAAATCATGTCGGCGAAGTGATGGGTGTTGATAATCACCTCGCGCACACCAGCCGCGCGAAGTCGGCGCAGCGCGATCCCGAGCATGGGATGGCCTGCAACTTCGACCAGAGCTTTAGGGCGATCGTCGGTGAGCGGGCGCAAGCGCGTGCCCATCCCAGCGGCCAGGATCATGGCTTTCATTTGGCCGTGCTCTCCAACTCGACATGCCGCACCGTCACCTCCACTCCGTTTGCGGCTCGCAAATGCCGGGCCAGTTGCTCAGCCAGGAAAACCGACCGATGCTGGCCTCCAGTACAACCGAAGGAGACCATCAGGTTTTTGAAGTGGCGGCTCTGATAGCTCTTGACGCTCGCATCGACAAGCGATATCACGTTGGCAAAGAACTGGTGGACGCTCTCCTGCTGGTTAAGATAGTCGATCACGGGCGCGTCGTTGCCGGTAAGGTGCTTGAAGCGCTCCTCCCGCCCGGGATTTGGAAGGCTGCGCGCGTCGAATACGAATCCGCCGCCGTTTCCTGACTGATCGGCGGGCATGGCATGGTGAAATGAGAAGCTGAAGATCCGCACCGCCAACGGGTCGCCGGAAGAAGCCAGACTCTGCAGCTTCTCTGAACCCAGCATGCCCTGAAACGCCTCGAGCAGGGCCGGCAGCGCGATGGGGAGTTGGACGTTGTGTGCCAGCCAGCGCAGGTTTTTCAGCGCATACGGCACGCTTTGCAGGAAGTGCGCCTTGCGCTCATAAAACCCTCTGAAGCCATAGGCGCCCAGGGCCTGCATGATGCGAATGTAGACGAACGGGTAGTAGTGTTCCATGAACACCTCGCGCTCGACGGTGGTGTAACCCGAAAGGCAATCAAGATAATAGTCGAGCAGTTGCTGGCGCAGTGCCGGCGGCAGATCGGCCTTGCCGTCGTATAACAGGGATGCGATGTCGTATTGCAGCGCTCCTTTGCGGCCGCCCTGGTAGTCGAGAAAAAACGGCTGCCCATCGCGCAGCATGATATTGCGCGACTGGAAATCGCGATACAGAAAATAATCGTGAGGCGCGGTCAGTAGAAACTTTGTCAGGCGGGCGAAATCGTGTTCCAGCGCCTGTTCGCTGAAGTGGATGCCCGCCAGCCGGAGAAAATAGTATTTGAAATAGTTCAGATCCCAGTTGATGGATTGGCGATCGAAGCTGGCTCGCGGATAGCACACCTTGTAATTCAGGTCCCGGCTGGCTTCGACCTGAAAACGAGGCAGCACTGCCACCACTTTTCGATAGGCTTCGATTGCTTCCGGTCCGATTGTCTCTCCCGTTCGATGGCTGCTGAGAAATTCGAACAGGGTCGTGTCGCCGAGGTCTTCCTCGATGTAGGCGTCCTGGGTTAGGTCTTCCGCGAATATTTCGGGAACCGGTAATCCGTGACGCCGAAAATGCCGGGAGAATTCGAGGAAGGCAACATTTTCTTCCCGGACCGGATACTGAATTCCGATGGCGCTGCAGGCTCCGCCCGTGAGCCGCACGATGGCCCGCCCGGAGCCGCCGAGCTGACCTTGCAGGGGCTTCACCTTCTCCGCCGGAAGATGAAAATGCTGCTCAAATAGGCGTTTTAATGCGTCCATGGATATCTTTCTGGAAATGACTCGACTGTTCTCAAAGATATCCAGCCCGGGGAAACCAACGCAAGGCGCGATCGAGGCGTGGGCCGGCACGCACCCGGATCGCCAACACGAATGTGCTACCCGGTGAGCAATCGCCGGGTCTCTGACCATTGGTTCCAGGGACCTCTGGTTCCGCGGGCAATGCCGGGTGCCCGAGGTTCGGCGCGACCTGGTTCTTTGTGCGCATCACCCCGGGAAGCGCGAAGCCTGACTGCCAAAGACCGGAGGGCATTCATTCGGAGACGAGGTCATCCTCGCCTAGACTTCGCATCCCGCGTATTCAAGCCATCGCGGATCGCGCAGCAGCACCGATTCCCGGCGAGACGACACGAAGTTCTCCCGGCTCCACTGCGACAAGATGCGGCTGATCGTAAAAAGGGTGGTCCCGGTCATCTGGGCAAGTTCCTCGCGGGACAACGAGACTTCGATCCCTTCATGCACCGTTTTTCCAACATGCTTGCTGAGCCGCAGCAAAGCGAGGGCGAGGCGCCTGGGAACCTTCTCTGTTGCCACTTCGCGAAAGCGCTCTTCGAGCTCCTGCAGGCGGGCCATCAGGACCTGGCTCAGGTTTTGCCGGATGCGCGGACAGATCTCCACCAGGGATTGAAGAGTTGTGCAGTCCCAAACCAGGGCCGTGGTCGCCTCCATTGCGCGCGCCGTGCTGGGGTGGGACCCGGCAGCCGGCTCTGATAGCACGCCCAGCACGTTCCCCTTGCCGTACATCCAGAGGATCACTTCGTTGCCGCCGGCGCTGATTTGCGTGATCTTTACCGCGCCGGAACGGATCAGAAGCAGGCATCGCGCGGGTTGTCCCTGGACGAAGATCGATTCATCCCGCGCAAATGTCTTCGGGCGGGCGCACGATGCAAGCTTCAGGATTTCATCTTGTGACAGACCGGCGCACAGCTGAGATGCTTTTAACAGATTCGCACGCTCTTCCAGAACAGAGGTGCTCGCGGACGCGCCGGATTGACTCGTCCGAACTGCATAAAGATTTGCTGCCCCCATTTGGATTTCCCCCATGGCAATCAATTCGTTCAGCATTTCTGTTTGGTGGGTGGTGCGAACACAGGAGCAAGAAACTTTCCTCCCGCTCTGTGCCCTTTTGGCCGGTTGTGACTACCAACTCCCCAGAGAGGTGGGTCACAACTCCTGTAAGTGCCTGTCCGTGGGTAATCGTTTCGATGCGGCGGTGAACTAAAGTAACCCACGCCGAAATGTGAGGCTGGCGCTAATTCACCTGCCAGATTCTGCCGCTGTACGCGAAAGTTGACCCATCGCGCGAAAGAAACAGCATCCGGCGGGCGGGGAGCGCGACGGTGATCACCGTCGCCGCGGCCTCTACGCCGGACAACCTGTCCATGAATGGTTGGGTGATAAACAAGTCAGGCGTGAAACCTTGCGCTGTCACAACGGCCTCTTCGCCGTCGAAAGAGGTGACCACCTGGTGTCCAGCTCTGTCCAGAATTGCGGAAAGTGTGCGGGCATTGGCTCGGTGCGAGTCTGCAACCAGAATTCTGGCTTGGACCGCATGTCCGTGGTGTGTGCGCATCATAGAGTGTCCTCTTGCGAGCAACAATCCAGCACAGTGGACGACGGGGGAAGATCATCATGCCTCTGATCTTGGTGGACTTACATTAGAAGATTGGAGGGGGGCTGAAAACGAGGTAACTCTGGTATTTACGCAGGACTAACGGCAAATGACCTGTAGGGGAATCCCTGCACTCGCCTAATCTACGAGGCCGTGTGTAACGGCGTAGCGCGTAACTTCCGCGTTACTTGTCATTTGCATCTTTTCCATCAGGCGGGCACGATAACTGCTCACGGTCTTTGCGCTGACGCGCAGGCGATTCGCGATCTCGGTGAGCGAGACCCCCGCAGCGATCATGAGCATGACTTCGAGTTCCCGGTCCGATAGAACCTCGTGCCGCGGTCTGTCGATCGATTCATCGAATCTCGACGCCAGTTTCTCGGCCAGGCCCGCGCCCACATAGCGGCCTCCCGCAAGCGCCTTTCGAGCGGCGATTGCCAGTTCCTCGGGAGCGCTGTCCTTGTTGATGTACGCCGACGCTCCATTGCGCAAACACCGTACCGCGTACTGGTCTTCGGGCTGGACGCTCAATACGATCACGGGCAGGCGAGGATACAAGCGTTTTACGTCCTTCAGGACATCCAGCCCGCTGCGGCCAGGCATGTTGATGTCGAGCACAACAATGTTGGTCGGGCGTTTCGCCAGCAATCCCAGCGCTTCGTCCGCATTGCCTGCTTCAGAAAACGTAGCCGCCGGAAGGGAGTCCGCAAGGATCTCCCGTAATCCGCGACGCACGACCGCATGGTCATCTGCTATCAGAATGTGCATAGTCGCTATTTCTCGATTGGGCGGTGCGCAGGGGGACGCGCAGGGTGACCGTCGTCCCGTTTCCGGGGGCACTGACAATCTCAAGGTCGCCGCCGCACACTTGTGCCCGTTCTTTCATGCCCAGAAGTCCCAGCGAATCGGACAGATCCGATTCGCGAAAACCCTTTCCATCATCCGCCACAAGCAGGACCACATCGCCATCTTCTTCGTATAACGCCACGCGCGCTGATTTTGCCTGCGCGTGCCGCATCACGTTTGTCAGGCATTCCTGGAAGATCCGGAAAAACTCGGTGGCCTGATCGCCATCCAAGCCGAGATCGGTGCCGGGGACAGTGATGGCACAATCGATGCTGGTTCGGGAAGCAAACTCGTTGGCCTGCCACTCGATGGCTGCTGCCAACCCCAGGTCGTCCAATACCCCGGGACGAAGGCCGGTGCATATTGTGCGTACCGATTCGACGCCCTGGTTGATCAGTCCGATCGCTCCTCTCAGGCGATCATGGAATTCGTCCTTTGCTTTGGGCAGCCGCCTGGACATCCACGTCAGGTCCAATTTGATCGCGGTGAGAATTTGACCAATCTGGTCGTGCAGATCACGCGCGACCTTCGTGCGCTCTTCCTCGCGCGCGCGCCGCAGGCGTTCCGCCAATGCCTGGAACTGTTCGCGCTGCAAGGCCATCTTTTCGCTTCGCCGCAGAGCCTCTTCCGTCCGAATCCGCTCGGTTATGTCCGCCGATGTCAGAACCGCCATGAGGATTTCGCCGCTCTGGTCTCGGATCGCCGAACCGTTGCAACTCAGAATCCGGTCCTGGTTGATTGCTTTGAACCTTACCCTCACTTCAACCGAATGAAGGCGTTCGCCGCGCAGGACCCGCGAGATGGGCCACGCGGGAAGGGCCAGCGGATGGCCTTCGAGATCGAAGACCTCAATCAAGCTCGCCATTTCCTTTACTGAAGGAGCCACTGGTGAGTCGCCGTATGTGCTCCGAGCGACTCCGTTTGCCATGATGGCGTTCCCGTCCCGATCGCACACGTAGAGGCGTTCTTCTACGCTTTCGAAAATCGTACGCAGCTGCGTCGCGACGCGCTCAGCCTGGAGGCGTGCCTCTGCGAGCGCGCGTTCTGCCAGTTTTTGTTCGGTGACATCGCGAGCCGTAATCACCGCCCCGGTGATCACTCCGTTTTCCCCGCGGACCGGGCTGAACGAAAGACTGCCGATCCACGATTCGGCCGTATCCTTGCGATGGAAGACGTATTCGACGTTGGTTCCCGTTTCCCCGCAAAGAGCCCGCCGCATGGCGAACATATCCTCTGCAAGGCGTTCACCGCTAGCCGTGTACAGTTCGAAGAGGCCGGCGAACTCGCTGAAGTTCCGGACACACTCCGCCTTGCTCTTAAACCGGTACAGGGTTGCAAATGCATCGTTAAATTCCACGAACTGCCCAACTGTGTCTGTGATGACAACCGAATCCGTCATGCTGGAGAGGGCCGCTTCCAGCTTCGCCCGGCCCTCCGAGACCCGGCGCTGCGCTCGCTCCAACTCCTGGATCTCGGCCGCGAGCATTGCATTGGCGGTTTCCAGTTGCCGGGTTCGGCTCGCGACCAGTTCCTCCAGATGCTCCCGATGTTTCCTGAGCTCGATTTCGGCCCGCCGGCGGGCGGTAATGTCGGTGCCCATCTCCAGGATCAGGGAGGAACCATCTAAATCCTTGAAAGGGAAGTCGAAAGCCTCCATCAGCGTGTCGTCAGGAAATGAAACTTCCCGCTGGTGTGGTTGGCCAGTCGTGAGGGGAAGGAACGTCTCGCAGTCTTCACAGGGTTGCGTCCGTCCGTAGCGCGATTCGAAGCAACGCCGGTCGCCGGGTGGGCCGAATTTTTCCCTGAAGCTGCGGTTGGCAAAGGCCACGCGATGGTCTGTGCGCAATAGGCTGACCATGGACGGGAGGGTTTCCAGTACATCGTAAAGCCGCTGGCGCTCGGCTTGGATGGACTCGGCAACCTTTCGCTCCTCTTCCTGTCTTTGGCGCTCGTGTGAGACCGCCTCTTCCACCATGTAGGCCGCGAGCTTCTCGCGGTTGCGGTGATAGAGCTCAACAACAATGGAAAGAGAGATTCCGAAGACAAAGAAGATGACGAGGCTCAATACGTCGTAGCGGTCCGTTACCGCGAATTCGCCTCGCGGCGCGAAAATGAAAACGTCTGCCACCATTGTGGAGAGCACGGTGACCGCAGCGCCGGCCCAAACACCGTCTAATAATGACGCCAGAAGCACGGCAGGATAGAACGTGATAAAGGGTGCAAACCGGGGCTGCTGGTGCGCCACCAGTTCACGAGCAAGGAAGGCCACTGCTACCTCGCCCACGACTGCGAGGCATCGCCAGAACCATCCCCGAATGACGCGCACGTTCGTTTGGGTTCCGCTGGCCTGCCCGGGAAGTGGATTTCGAATGAACGTGGAGTCTGCTGCTGAAGGTTCCGGTTCAGCCGGGGTTAACTCCGGGTCGGTCGCACCCTGAGTCGATTCAGGTTCGAACATAACTCACCACGGTTCTGTTTCTTGAAAGGGCAAATCAGCCCTACCGCCCGGGGGAGTAGCAGGTTCCGATATCGATTAAAAGGGTAACGCGTGAGCCGCACATAGATACGTGACACACATCACGAAGTGCTGTTATCGTGCCCGAGAATCCGGTTTCCATCTCCTTCTGTTCCCTGGATTTGTCGTCGGCAAGGCGCGCAAGAACTCCGTTGGAATCTCGAAGGAAACGTCATCCTTACGATCCTCGACCTCAGCGATAACCGCTGGGAGGTCGTCAACGGAGTCAGCTCTGACGATGGGAGGTAATCTTCAAAACGCAGTCGCCGCGCTACGGTGACTGGGCAGCTCAGGAAACTTCCCGGCCAACCCTGAGGTTCAGAACCACGGGCATTTCCACATTCCCGTGCCCCAATTAGCCGGTTCTGTTTCCGCAAAAAAATGAACGCGGAAGAGACCTCGGGCCACCGGCTGTAAACCTTTGTAAAGTCACTGCCAATTAGCATTTACGGTGTGATACCTTGTGCAGTTCCTCGCCCTCCCGGTAACATGAGGACAACTTCCCCGGCCTGCTTTTACGTGGCAACCAGACCGCGGTCTGAGTCGATACGTTTTCGCCCGCCAAAAGTGATCAGATCCTCAGGCAACAGGCTCCGGTTGAAGTTTGCCTTTGATGTGCAACAACGTCGCCTTAAATCTTTTAGTCGATCATGGGGCAAACCCGCTGCGGAACCGGGAGGTTTAGATGATAAGAATGCTTCTCAAACATGCGCCGTGCCGGCTGACGGCGTTGATCCTTGTGTTCCTGCCCGGTATGGCACCTCTCCGCGCCCAGCAGGCCGGGGCGCCCACAGTGGTCGACAACGGGACCATGCAGCTGCTGCTCAAACGGATCGACCAGCTTGAGGCCCGGGTGAAACAACTGGAGGCCGAGAGACAACCGGCCATCACTTCGGATCTGTCGGTGGCCAGGGCTCCGTCAAATCCCTCGGGTCCGCTGGCCGGGATGGATGGACCGCTCGTTTCCGCAAGCTCGATGCAGGGAAGCGTGAGCGCACAAGGCCCCAGCCAGGAAAATGACCCTTCCCGGGCTGCCGCGCTGCAAAACGCCGTCGCCCAGACAGCCTCTTCGCCTTCCGATCCCGAGCAGTCCCAGTCGGACAACGCCATGATGGAGCGAATGGATGTGAGCCGCACGCTGCTTCGCATTCGCGGATTCGGAGATATCTCTCTTCATGGCTCCACGCAGAAGGACGCTACCACCTCGTTCTCGCTCGGACAGTTGGACCTGTTTGTCACCTCCGATGTTTCCGAAAGGTTCAAGTTCCTGAGCGAGATTGTTTTCGAGGCAGGGCCGACGAATATCTACGGCACCTACACGGGCGAGCCCAACAGTTTTGGGGTCGATATTGAGCGCTACCTTCTGCAGTATTCGCACAACGACTACTTCAACATTTCGGCGGGCCGGGTCCACACTGCCATCGGCTACTACAACACTGCATACCATCACAGTTCCTGGCTACAGACGACCACTGGGCGGCCCTTCCTCTTCGACTTCGAAGACCATGGCGGGATTCTGCCCATTCATACAGTGGGAGTAAGCGTCTCGGGACAGGTCCCATCAGGCTCGCTGGGACTGCACTACGTCGCCGAAGTAGGCAATGGGCGCGCATCGCGCGTGCCGCTCGTGGAAGAACCGGTTCAAAACGAGA
This sequence comes from uncultured Acidobacteriota bacterium, assembly GCA_963798315.1. GTDB lineage: Bacteria > Acidobacteriota > Terriglobia > Terriglobales > Acidobacteriaceae > Telmatobacter. The sequence continues at coordinate 209,726 of CAWCTA010000016.1, forward strand.
TCGACGATCAGAACCGCAAAGCCTTTAACGTTGCCTTGTTCGCGAGGCCTGAGGCTATCCCTGGCCTGCAAGCCGGGTTGTCGTTCTATCGCGATATTCTGGCTCCTCTTCATGAGCCCCGGGTCGGCGAGTCGATTCTTGCCGGTCACATCATTCTGGAGCGTCCAAAATACGAGTGGCTCAACGAAGCCCTCCTTGATCGTCATACAGTTCAAGGCACTTCCCTGGCCTACAACACTCCGGGCTTTTACAGCCAGATTTCAAAACAATTCGGCGCCTATCGGCCCTATTTCCGTTACCAATACGTGAATGCTCCCAGCAATGATCCCATCTATCCCGACGTGCAACTGCAGGCGGGTCCATCGGCTGGTGTGCGTTTCGATGCCAGTGAATCCGTGGCCCTGAAATTTCAATACGACTACACCTTTTTGCGGAATCAACCTGGAGTGAATGAACTGGAACTGCAGCTTGGTTTCACGTTCTGAGAAGATTTTCAAATAATGCAACGCTCGACGATCTTCGTCATTACCGCACTGTTGCTCGCGCGTCCCCCGCTCGATGCGACACATGCATTTGTTCGTATGCCATATCCGGCCGTGAGCGAGGCCGCCGTCACGAGCGAGCCCCTTGTTATAGTCGTGAACCGTTCCAATCCCGTAGACGATGTTTCGTTTTCTGAATTGCGCAAGATATTCATGGGCACCCGGAGCCACTGGGCAAATGGGAGGCGGATCACGCTTGTCATGCGCGAGCCGGGAGATCCCGAACGCATTGCCATCCTTCGCGATGTCTGCGGCATGAGTGAAGATCAACTCAAAAACCACTTTCTGCATGGCCTGTATACGGGTGAAATTCTGGTTTCGCCGAAGATTCTTTCTTCTCCGACGGGAGTGCGGAAATTCATCTTCAACGTACCGGGAGCCATTGGGTATCTGCGCGTCGGCGATGTGGATCCTACGGTGAAAGTGCTGCGCATCGATGAGCTTCTTCCCGAAGACAAGGGATACAGACTTCACGTTCAAACTGAGTTGGTGAACGGAAATTGAAAACCATCCCCCAACTCGTGATGTCCCGCCGGCCTCTCCGCCGCATGCCGTTCGTGGACCGTCTTTTGCTGGACGCTTCGCGCCACAATGCCGTGGTGCTGCTGTTGGTCATATGTTGTGGGATAGGGGTGGTCGGCGCCTTTATCATCCGGGACTTGCGCGCCGCCAACGCCGAAGCGCAGGAAATCTACACCGGTTCCGTCGATGGCCTGCAGAAAATTGGGGAACTCCAATATGAAGCTCAGGAGACGCGTCGCGCCACCCTCTACGCGCTGACCACCACCGATAGCAATCTCCAGGTGGAATACGCCGATCAATCGCGGGCTGCCGACCGGCGGGTTACCGACGGAATCGCCGAATATCGAAACGAGGCGAAAACTACCGAAGGTCTAACCCTTGCCGACCGCCTCAATCACGATTGGATCACCTACCTCGGCGTTCGAGACGAAGTTCTGGCCTCCATTCTCGAGGGAAGTACACAGGAAGCGGTCAATCTCGATCTCAAAGGGGGCGTACCGGCGTTCGAACGAGTCCGCCGCGATCTCAACGAAGTGAAGAGGCTTTATGGTGAAGATGCGTCGCGGCGCGAGGACGATCTGGCGGCTGCATCGCGTCGTTCCTCATACAAGCTGGTCGGGATATTCAGCTTCACGTTCCTCCTTTCCAGCGCAGCGGGATGGGCCATCCAGCGCAGCCGGATGTTGAGCAGAATGCAGCTCGCCCATCTGCAGATGGAGTTTGTCGCCTCCGTCTCGCACGAATTACGTACCCCGCTGGCGGTCATCCGGTCAGCGGCCGACAATCTCGCCGACGGCCTGATTCGCGATAAAGATGCGATGCGCAAGTATGGCGCCATTCTGCAGCATCAGAGCCGCGGCATGAGCGACCTGGTCGATCAGATCCTGCTTTTTGCTTCCACTGAGGATCGCACCAACCGTTATGAGTTGCAGGCCGTTTCAGTGCAGAGGATTATCGACTCGGTGGTTGCCGATACCGAGGGCGTGGTGCGCGGAGCGGGATTCACGCTGGAAATGAGGATCGAGCCCAACCTGCCCGATGTCACCGGCGACCTCGGCGGGATTTCCCAATGCCTGCAGAACCTGGTCGGAAATGCAGTCAAGTACGGGGGCGACGATCGTCACATCACTCTGCAGGCTTTCGCCTTCAACTCCGGCCACGGGTCCACCGCGGAGTTGCGCATCTCGGTCTCCGATCAAGGAATCGGCATTGATTCTTCCGAGATTCCGTATATTTTCGATCCCTTTTACCGCAGCCCGCGCGTTCACGCCGCCCAGATTCATGGCACCGGCCTCGGATTGTCACTGGCCAAGAGGATTGCGGAATCCATGGGCGGAAGACTCACCGTCGTCAGCCAGCTCTCGGTTGGGAGCACTTTCACTCTGCACTTGCAATTTGCAAAAGGAGAAGACATGGAGATGGCTGGAGCCATGGCCCGGCAATCTCGATTGTCAAGGACATGAACGAACACATTCTGATTGTCGAAGATGAACAAGAGTTATGCCTGACTCTGGGCGATCGTTTGCGGAGTGAAGGCTATGCCGTTGAATGCGCTTTCGACGGCAAGGCCGGGATGGACAAGATTCGCGAAGCACCGTTCGATCTGGTGATTCTCGACCTCATGCTCCCGGTGCGCAGCGGGCTGGATCTGTGCGTGGACATTCGCCGGTCCGGATTTACAACGCCCATCCTGATCCTCACCGCCCTGGGTCAGTCTATGGAAAAGGTTGCCGGACTAAAATTGGGCGCGGATGATTATGTCACCAAGCCGTTTGATACCCCTGAGCTGATGGCGCGTGTTGAAGCACTCCTTCGCCGGGTGCCGAATCGGCCCGAAGGCGTGCGCAGCGATGCCAGCGAGGTCTATCACCTGGGCGACATCCTCGTCGATGCCCGTCGGGGAAAAGTCACCCGGAATGGCCGGCCGGTCAACCTTACCTCCCGCGAATTTCAATTGTTCCGTTATCTCGTCGAACACCGGGGCGTCACTGTATCCCGCGAAGAACTGCTGGAGCAGGTTTGGGGCCACATACCGGGCACGCTGACCCGAACCGTCGATATGCACATCGCCAGTTTGCGTCAAAAGCTGGAGACTCTTCCCAAAAAGCCGGAAATGATTATCACCGTTCCCTTGATGGGCTACAAATTCCAGCTGTAGTTCCGGGGTCAGGGCGCCTCCCGGCTGGCGGTCCGAGCCCGGTGTGACAAGTATCGCGAGATTATCTCAAGCCGAAGTTGACACACTGCGGGCGGAATAGGTCATGCTTTCTCTCGAAGGAGACCGCGCCTGCATGTGCGAACTGTCCTCCCCCCTGCTAGAGCAATCCTTGCGTCGAGCCGCTGCGTCCATGAAACGAATGCCTTCGCCGCTCCATCCGCGGCCGTGGCAAAGTCAGCAGTCGAGGGATACATACGATGAAGCCTTCGCACGGCCGCAACCGCGTTGTCATCGAGGAAGTCAAACCTCAGATCGATTCTGGCCGGCATCCGGTTTGCCGCATCGTGGGAGACGATGTCGTTGTGACGGCGGCCATCTTTGCCGACGGGCACGATCGTCTCGCCGCTCAGCTGCATTATCAGCGGGGTACCGAAAAGCGTTGGCGGTCCACCCCGATGACCCCGGTGAGCAACGATATCTGGACGGGTTCGTTCAAGGTCGACAAGCTGGGTGCGTGGCGATTCACGGTCCTAGGTTGGGTCGACCACTTCATCACCTGGGAGAGCGAACTTCGGAAACGCCTAGCCGCCCAGGATCCCGCGCTCGCCGCGGCTCCGGAGCCGGAACCAGTGCCCGACGACAGCGGCGGATGGACCCTCCCCACCGTGACCGGCGAGCAGAATATCCCGCTCGCACTTCGCACCGGCGCCATCCTGATCAAACAGGCTGCTTCGCGCGCACACGGCGCCGACGAGAGGCGCCTCCTCGAGGTAGCCCGATCGTTGAACGAGAAAGCGGACCGCAACGATGCTTACTACGCATATCCGCTGGACGACGAAATCGTGGGATTAGTCGAGCGTTATCCTGACCAGGCCTTTGCCACTCGCTTCGAACCGGAGTTATCGGTGTGGGTCGATCGCGAACGCGCAGGCTTCTCCGCCTGGTACGAATTGTTTCCGCGGTCCACGTCGCCCGTTCCGGGTAAGCACGGCACCTTTGCCGATGTCGAAAGACAACTGCCTGAAATTGCCGCAATGGGCTTCGATATCGTCTATTTGCCGCCCATTCATCCCATAGGCCGCGCTTTTCGCAAAGGCCCGGAAAACTCGACAACCGCGAATCCCGGCGATCCAGGCAGCCCGTGGGCGATCGGCGACAAATCGGTCGCGCCCGCACCGTCCGATCCCAACTGGATCAAGGGAGACGACGGCGGCCACAAGTCGATTCACCCTGAACTTGGTACCTATGCCGAATTCGATCACCTCGTGGCCTCAACGAGGGAGCAGGGAATGGAGATCGCTCTCGACATCGCCTTCCAGTGCTCGCCCGATCACCCCTGGGTAACCGAGCATCCCACATGGTTTAACATTCGCCCCGACGGCAGCATCCAGTACGCCGAGAATCCGCCCAAGAAATATCAGGACATTTACCCGCTCAACTTCGAATCGCCCGATTGGCGCGGTCTCTGGGACGAGCTGTACTCAGTCTTCGAGTTCTGGATCCAACGCGGTGTGTACGTCTTTCGCGTAGATAATCCGCACACCAAGGCACTGCCCTTCTGGGAATGGTGCCTGGGCGCTCTCCACGCCAAGTATTCTGAAACCATCTTTCTCGCCGAAGCTTTTACGCGGCCTCACGTGATGTACTGGCTGGCCAAGGCCGGGTACACCCACTCCTACACTTACTTCACCTGGCGCAACACCAAGGCGGAGTTGCAAAGTTACCTCGAAGAGATCACGCGCCCACCGGTCAGCGAGTTCTTCCGTCCCAACTTCTGGCCCAACACTCCCGACATCCTGCACAAGACTCTGCAGGACGGCGGACGCCCGGCCTTCATGTTTCGCCTGGTTCTGGCCGCGACGCTGACCGCGAATTATGGAATCTATGGTCCGGCCTATGAGCTGTGCGAGAATGCGCCGGCCAAGCCTGCGGCGGGTAAGACCGAATCGGAAGAATACCTGATGAGCGAGAAATATGAGATTCGCCAGCGCGACCGCAACGCGCCCGGGTCGCTCGTTCCCCTCATTACGTTGATTAACCAGATTCGCCGCGCCAACCCCGCCCTGCAAAGCAACGAGTCCTTGCTCTTTCACCCCGTCGACAACCCTAACCTGCTGGCCTATTCCAAATCTACTCCCGATTTCACCAACACCATTCTCGTGATCGTCAATCTCGATCCGTACAATCAACAGTCGGGCTGGACCGATCTGGACCTGCCCCGGCTGGGGTTGGTTCCGGGAACAGACTTCTATGTGGAAGACTTGTTAAATGGCTCCAGCTACACCTGGCACGGCCGCCGGAACTATGTCGTCCTCCGCCCTGGCATCCAGGCAGCGCACCTCTTCCGCATCGTGCGTGTGCCATAAGACGAGTGAATCCTGCGCGTATTATCCAGGCTCGGCGCAATCACAAACACGCACCGAACCCGGAGTGCTCAAAGTCGTTAGACCGTAGCCGGAAAGCCGACTGTCGGCTGCCTCTCGAAACTATTCGCATCCAACGATCTCGGAGAAGTGGAATTGAAGAAGCTCGCCAGCGCAACCGACCCGTTCTGGTATAAAGATGCACTTATCTACGAGTTGCATGTGCGTGCGTTCGCCGACTCGAACAATGATGGAATCGGCGATTTCCCGGGTCTCATGTCGCGTCTCGATTATCTCCAGGACCTAGGCGTCACCTGCCTCTGGGTGCTGCCGTTTTTCCCCTCGCCCCTGCGCGATGACGGTTACGACATTGCCAACTATACAGACGTCAATCCGTCGTACGGCACGCTGAACGACTTCAAAGCCTTTCTTGATGCCGCCCATCAGCGCGGTATGCAGGTGATGATCGAACTGGTCATCAATCACACCAGTGATCAACATCCCTGGTTCAAGGCCGCGCGTATGGCGCCTCCCGGGTCGCCGGAGCGCAACATGTATGTGTGGTCTGACACCGACCAGAAATACAGGGACGCGCGCATCATCTTTACCGATACCGAGAAGTCGAACTGGACCTGGGATGAAACGGCGCGCGCGTACTACTGGCATCGCTTCTTTTCGCATCAGCCCGACCTCAATTTCGACAATCCGATGGTGATCGAAGAAGTCCTCAAGGCCATGCGCTTCTGGCTCGACATGGGCGTGGATGCGCTGCGCATGGACGCGATTCCCTATCTCTTGGAACGTGACGGCACCAATTGCGAGAATCTGCCCGAGACCCACGCGATTATCAAGACAATCCGCGCGGCCATCGATGCCGACTATGCGAATCGTCTCATCCTGGCCGAAGCCAACCAATGGCCGGCCGATGTGCGGCCTTACTTCGGCGACGGCGACGAGTGCCACATGGCCTTTCACTTCCCGCTGATGCCGCGCATCTATATGGCGCTCCGGCAGGAGGACCGGCTGCCCATCACCGACATCATCGCGCAGACGCCGCCGATCCCAGATAACTGTCAGTGGGGCCTGTTCCTGCGCAACCACGACGAACTTACGCTGGAAATGGTCACCGACGATGAGCGCGACTATATGTACTTCGCTTATTCGGCCGACCCACGCATGCGCATCAACGTCGGCATCCGACGCAGGCTCGCCCCCCTCGTCGACAACAATCGCCGCCGCATCGAGTTGCTGAACTCGCTCCTGCTGAGCTTTCCCGGCACCCCCATTCTTTACTACGGGGACGAAATCGGCATGGGCGACAACATCTACCTCGGTGACCGCAACGGAGTGCGCACGCCGATGCAATGGACATCGGATCGCAATGCCGGCTTCTCCAAATGCGACCCCGCGCGGCTCTACTTCCCGGTCATCATGGATCCCATCTACGGCTACCAAGTGGTCAACGTGGAAGCCCAACTCAGCGATCAGTCGAGCTTGCTCCACTGGACGCGCAACATGATCGCCCTGCGCAAGCTGTTCCAGGTTTTCGGACGCGGGACCCTTACCTTCCTCAATCCCGCCAATCGCAAGATCCTTGCCTACCTGCGTGACCTCGACCGCGGGGACGGGACGCACGAGACGATTCTGTGCGTCGCCAACCTGAGCCGATTTGCCCAGCCGGTCGCGCTTGACCTAGCGCCGTTCGCCGGCATGGAGCCAGTGGAGATGCTGGGTTATGTATCGTTCCCCACCATCACCGAAGCGCCTTATTCCCTCAGCCTTGCACCCTACTCCTTCATCTGGCTCGAGCTTCAGCCGGCCGCGGCAAAGCCCGATCCATTCCCCGAACAGGCCCTCAAGGTGCCTGGCGAGAACTCGGTAGAAGAGTTCGCGACACTCGACCTTATGACCAAGGGCTGGGCGGGGTTCGTGACTGGTCACGGCTTGGCGATCCTGGAAACGGCGCTGCCTGCCTGGCTTCAACGGCAACGTTGGTTTGGGGCCAAGACGAAAAAAATTCAATCGGTCAAGGTGCTCGATTGGGCTGAGTTGCCCTCTCCTGTAGAGGCCAACGCCGGCATCCTGCCCAGTCCGGATTTGCCCTCGGTGAGCTCCGTTCCGCCGGCGCTGTTCTATTTCGAAATTGGGTACGGCGATAACGTTTCCGATACGTATCAGGTGCCGCTTGCGTTCAGCGCGGGCGCCGATGCCGACACACTCACGGCTGAACGTCCTGACAGCATCCTCGCCATGATGCCTTCCGCGGCGGGATCAGGAGTTCTACACGACGCGACCGGTCGCGAAGACCTGCGCCAGGGGCTACTCACGCTGATCGAGCGCAATGCTACGGTTGCGCTTTGCAGAACCCAGGCTTTGGCCCCTGAGATTGCCGCCTCGACCGGCGAAGTGCACTTGCGGCCGCACGAAGCTCTCCCCGACCCGGAGCCCGGCCCCGGTGCAAGCGAGGTCCCCGCGGCAGCCGTTGGGAACGAGTCCGTCCCGGCTGCCCCTCTTTCGGTTGCAGGCGGCCTTCCGGTTCCGCCGGCTCCCATCAGCGCTCAACCGGGAGAAGCAGCAACCCCGCCCCGGACCAGCGCCCCGGCCTCTTCCGCGCAGCGTAGGCAGCCCCGCGAGTCGCCTTCGGCCGGCGATCCGGTCCCTACGTCCGGACGGCTCGACGCCCGGGCCTCCTCAGCCTTTGCCCGGTCGCGCGATGCCCATCGTCTGCCCGCACAGATCGGGTCAGCCGAGCAGTCCAACACTTCAATCATCTATGGCAAAGAACTGATCCTGAAGTTATTCCGCCGCTTGCAGACGGGTGAAAATCCGGACGTGGAGATCGGCCGCTTCCTGACCGAGGTCGCTCATTTTCGGCGTATTGCTCCGTTTCTCGGCGAGATCACGATTACTCCCGCGCTGGGAGAAAAGACCACCGTCGCCATGTTGCAAGGGCTGGTTGCAAACCACGGAGATGGCTGGCAGTGGTTTCTCAATCAGCTTTCCGGCTTTTTCGAGTCTGTCGCGTCATTGCCTCCACCCGGGGAATTGCCCGCTCCGGGCTTCATTGAACAGCGGGAGTCGCCCCCGGAGGCGCTGAAATATGCAGGGATCGCGCTCGAGGCGGCGGCACTCCTAGGGCGGCGCACCGCGGAAATGCACCTCGCTCTAGCCATTCATACCGATGATCCCGCCTTCGCGGCAGAGGCGTTTACCTCGGTGGACCAAAGCCGGGATGCGCGTCGAATCGAAGCCCAAATCGTGTCCGCCCTAGACGCTTTGAAAGGAAAGCTTCCGGCGCTCGTGGACATCGTCGCAGACGATGCCGCCCTGCTGCTTTCACGGCGGCGCGAACTGATCGCCCGCGCCCACGCCATCGAGTCGGGCCCGGCGGCAGGGAAGCGCATTCGCATTCATGGGGATTATCACCTCGGGCAGACGCTGCGCACGGGAAGTGATCCAGGGTCCGGCGACTTTGTTTTGCTGGATTTCGAAGGCGAACCCGCACGTCCGCTGATCGAGCGCCGGCAAAAGCAGTCGCCCTTGAAAGATGTGGCAGGGATGGTGCGATCGTTTTCTTATGCGGCGTATTCGGGCGTAAATCATTTCCTCGCCGAAGGCAGCAGCGAAACCGCCCCGGAGCCGTTGGCAGCGTGGGCGATGTTGTGGCAAAAAACGGTTTCCTCCGAGTTTCTGCAAGCTTACCGCGCCACGATTGCCGTGAATCCTGACCTCGTTCCACCGCCCGCGCAGGCGCAAACCCTCTACGCGGCCTACCTGCTCGAAAAAGCGCTGTATGAGTTGCTGTACGAACTCAATAACCGTCCTGCGTGGCTTCGCATCCCCATTGGTGGCATCCTATCGATGTAGGGTGTTTGCCAGTAAAATCTGCTGGGGCTCATTCGGCCGGCCTCGAACCCTTCCAATAGAATCGTTCTATCTCTATGGCGATCGCAGACCCCATCCCCGAGTTCTCGCGTCCCCCCACCCGGACCGGTTTCGCTCTGCTTGTGATGGTGGCTCCTTTGCCGGCCCCGCAACTGGACCTCCTTCTGGCCAAATTGGCCACGTCGTTTCCGCCAGACGACCTGCTCATCGCCATGCAAAATGAGATAGGCGCGGACGTCTACCTGCCCCTGCACATTACGAATGCCCCGCCTTCGGCGTCGACCTGGACGCTGACCGCGGCCGATTTTGTCAACGCTTACCAACTGGCACAAAAACACGAAGCGCGCGCCATCCTGATGCTCGGACCGGATGCAGGATCCCTCAGCGGCGCGGCCCTGAATGATCTCGCCAGCGCTGTGCTGTCGGCATCCATCGATCTCGCCTTGCCGCACTATGATCTGCCGCCCCATGCCGGGCTGGTGAATTCGGCGATTCTCTATCCCCTCACGCGGGCCTTATTTGCCACCCGTGTCCGCTTTCCGCTGGCCATCGATCTGGGCTTGTCGCTGCGCATGGCGGAGAAACTCGCTATCACCGGCCAGCGATTTATGTCGCTCAACCAGAACGAAGCTCTGCTCTGGCCGGTTTCGGAGGCCGTCGCCGCCGGCTTCGCTATTGAACAATGTGATGTCGGAGCCCGGGCGCTTCCCCAACCCTCTGATCCGGATATCCGCGCGATCCTGGGCCACGTAACCGGCTCACTCTTTTCCGACATTGAGGCCAAAGCGGCATTCTGGCAGCGTGCGCGCCGCCTGCCGCCCCCGCGGCCTTCAGTCCCGCAACGGCACACGGTCGAAGGCCATCCCGACATCATGCCCATGATCGAGGGCTTTCGCCTCGCATACAGCAACCTGCAGGAAATCTGGTCGCTGGTGCTCCCCCCCAATACCCTCCTGGGCCTCAAGCGGTTATCGATCGTCGACGCAGCTTCTTTCCGCATGCCCGAAAACCTCTGGGCGCGCATCGTGTACGACTTTCTCATCGCGTACCGCCTGCGGACCATCAATCGCGGGCACCTTCTGGGTGCGCTGATTCCGCTTTACCTCGCCTGGGTGGCGGGTCACATCAATATCACTGCCTCTGGCGCAGACTCAGAGCGCCACATCGAAGCAGTGGCCGCGGCTTTCGATGCCGACAAACCTTACCTGGTCTCGCGCTGGCGCTGGCCAGACCGGTTTAACCCATGACGGCCTTGGACAGACCGGCTGCACCATCAGGGGTTTCGCTCATGTATGAAGTCATCCAATTCCGGATTCCATCAACAGAAGAGTCGATCCAGGAGTGAGTCCGATGCATACCATCGTTGCCATGATGCTCCAGTCGAAGTCCTCCCTCATTACGCAGCCGATCTATCCCGATAACAGCTCGATCCTCGGCCATATGTCTGATGCTTTGCACCAGTCCATTTACCGCGTCCTTTCGCTCCTCATCGCGATACTCCCTGGGATTCTGGCGTTCTTTGTCGCTCTTGCAATTTTCACACTGATCGGGATGGCCATTTCCGGAGTGCTGCGACGCGGTCTAACCTGGTTTAAATTCGACGATCGCCTGGCCCGAACCCGATTGGCTGCCGATTGGACTCCGTCAAGTTCCCCCACCGAGATCATCGCCCGCGGTTCCTTCTGGGGATGCGTTCTTCTCGGCCTGATCGTCGGCGTCTCGGCCTTTGACGCGTCCTATGCGACCAGCACTCCGCTCCCCGTTTCGCTGCTGCCCTATCTCACCCACGCCGTCGGGGCCATCCTGCTGCTGATTGCCGGAACTCTGATCGCTCGCTTCCTGGCTCGGTCGGTGCTGATCAGCGCCGTCAATGCGCAACTGCAATATGCGCGCTTTCTTTCGCTCGGCGTGAAATGGCTTGTGCTGGTACTCACCGCGGCCATGGTGCTCGATCACCTGGAGATCGGAAGAGAGATCGTGGGATTGGCCTTCGGCATCCTGTTCGGCGGAATCGTACTTACGCTGTCGCTGGCGGTGGGACTCGGTTCCCGGGATATCGTCAGCCGGTCGCTCGAGAGCCGCGTGGAACGGGAACGCGGCACGACAACACCGCCCCCACCCACCAACGGGCCGGGGGAGTCGTTCCGCCACTTCTGATCTGGGCCCTTGGGTAACTGATCACACCCGCTCGCGATTCCTGCGAGGGTTCGCGTGGGTGGGGGCACGCCAAAAGCAGGTCCTTCGCTTCGCTGCTTTCAGGATGACAAATAGAAAAACTACCCTCTTCGAATAGAATTCGGACTACGCTTTCGCACGCAGGTTGTCTTTCTTCGCTAACGAGCCAACTTGTTTCAGTCGAGTTCTACAACCTTCGTGGGATGACGAATGGTGGAAGCGTAGTTACATCACTTAGGTTTGTGACCATGGTCACATGTGAAGCATTAGTAACAGATAAATTCGTTACTTCTAGTCTTGATTCGGGGTATACTCCAGCCAAATAGCATCCTTATTCAGCCGCCACAGAACCTACGGGGAATGTGCGCCTGCTTAGTAGATGGCCAACGGCCGTATAGCCCTAACTGCGTGAATTTAGATCGAGTTTTGATGGAGTTCCTGATGAGTTGCCTTCCCGGTTTATCTATCTCCCACTCGTCGTGTGTTCAAGATCAAAAAAGCAGCCAACCGACCGCCTGCGCTGCGCAAACGCTCGCAAGGCCGTTCAACCGTGTAAATTCATGCCTGTTTCCCGGATTCGCGGCAAAGAATCCCGCCAGGCAAAACCGGCAATGGGCATTGGCCGGGGCAGCTCTTGCGCTGTCGGCCGCGGGCGTATTCGCGCAGTCGCCTACGTTTCCTGCCACCGCCGTCGGCACTGCTTCTGCGCAGGTGACGGTGACGGTTACGTCCCCAGCTGGGGGTGAGGTAGCCAAGGTCGAGGTCTTGACGATGGGTACGCAAGGATTGGACTTCGCTGCCGGCAGCGGCGCATCGTGCCAGTCAAGAGAACTGACCGCGAATCAGACGTGTCAGCAGTCTGTCGTCTTTACCCCCACGTATCCTGGCATGCGCGCGGGCGCTGTCGTGCTGGTGGGCGACGACAACAAGGTAATGGGCACGGCCTACCTGTCGGGTATCGGTACGGCAGGCCTTGGCGTCATGGTTCCGGGCAATGTTACCTCCGTTGCGGGCGTCTATCGTCAATGGACCTCGACACGAGACAACATACTGGCTACCGCCGCGAACCTGGAAACACCTTCGGGCGTTGTGTTGGATGCCGCGGGCAACATGTACATTGCGGATGGGGGGCACAACAAGATTCGCATCGTTGCCCCTCCGGTGAGCCCCGCGACAGCGGGCATCATTCATACGTTTGCCGGAAGCGGGGATGCTGGTTTCTCCGGCGACGGTGGTCCGGCGACAACTGCGAATTTGAATAGCCCGACGGGGATAGCGCTGGATGGTGCGGGCAACCTGTACATTGCGGATACCGGCAACAACCGCATCCGGAAAGTGACCCCTGCCGGGATGATCAGCACGGTTGCCGGAAACGGCGCGGCTGGATACGCAGGAGATAACCAGGTCGCCGATACCGTGAACACGGAACTGAACCAGCCCCTGGGCGTCACCGTCGACTATGCGGGAAACCTCTACATCGCCGACACCAGCAACCAGAGTATCCGCAGGGTTGATGCGATCACGGGCGTGATTACCACCGTCGCCGGGAACGGAGTTGCTAGCGGACTCAGCGACGGCAAGGGGACCTTTTCGGGCGACAACGGGGCAGCAACCTCGGCCGGGCTTAGCCTTCCTTATGCTGTGGCGTTCGATGCGTCAGGCAACATGTTCATTCCGGACTCCGCCAACGATTGCGTGCGCCGTGTCGATGCGGTCACCCAGATCATCACGACAGTGGCCGGAGTCGGCGGTCAGCCTGGATCTCCCGTCAACGGAACTCCCGCGACCTCCACCAAGTTGAACGAGCCGTCCGGTGTGGCGGTCGATGCAGCCGGCAACCTTTACATCGCGGATACTCAGAATGCCGCCATCCGCAAGGTGAACTTCGCCACCGGGAACATTACGACACTGATCACCAATGGCGCGGGCAATGCGCTCAGTACCAGCGACGCTCTCGGGACGGTGCAGATTTACGCGCCCATCGGAGTCTACCTGGATGGCGCGGGCGATCTCTTTTTCACGGACCTCTATTACATGCTGGTGGGAAAGATCGACAGCAGCCGAGGGGTATTGAATTTCACGGCGACCAAGGTTCAACTGGGGTCGCAATCGCCCAGTCCGCTTATTCAGACTCTGGAGAACGACGGGAACGCTCCGTTGAATCTCACCTCGTTGACAAACGACGCAAATGCAGTCATCGACGCAGTAACGACAACCTGCAGCTTGACCACGCCGTTGGTGCAGGATACTGACTGCGCCATTGGCGCCTACTTTGCACCTTCGCTTGCCATCACTATTCCGACTGGTGCAAGCCAACTTCAGGTCGAAGGCAATGTGGATGCGGCGGGTACGATGCCAGTCTCTCCCCTCGATGTGGTCGTGGTCGGGGATGCGGTGCCGGTCAATGCCACGACACTGACGTTGGTCTCGAGCCCCGCCAGCCCATCCACATACGGACAGAATGTTACGTTTACGGCAACGGTTTCGTCGGGAGCGACACCCACCGGCGGCGTGGCCTTCACCATTGATGGAGTTGCCACAGTTCCGGCGTCGGTCAATGTGAGTGGTGCCGGCAATAATTCGGCAGTGGCGAGTTATACGACCACGACTCCGCTGGCAGTCGGCGCACACACGGTTGTGGCTTCGTTCACGAGTGCGAAGTCAGCCAACTTCCTTTCCAGCAACAGCTCGTTGACTCAGGGAGTCAATGAAGCGACCGCCGTCGTAGTGACGTCGAGTGCGGGTAATACGGCGGTGCTTGGGAGCAGTGTGACGTTTACCGCCAAGGTTGTGATCTCCGGCGGCGGAGGAGTGACCCCGGACGGCACGGTCACCTTCTTCGATGGTGCGATCCCCATCGGCAGTCCTGTAGCCATCGATGGTACGGGCGCGGCGTCCGTTTCGACAGCCTCGCTGAACAGCGGAACGCATCCGATCGTCGCTGTTTTTGGCGGAGATCCCAACACGTTCATTCTCGGCAGCAGATCGGCGCCACTGAACCTGGATGTGCAGGGGACGTCGACGGTCCAGGTCAATTCGACACCGAACCCGTCTATCTATGGCAACTCGGTTACTTTCGTTGCGACGGTCACTTCTACCAGCGGAGTAGCCGCCACTGGCACAGTGAAATTCCTGGATGGAACAACGCAAATCGGAACCGCGGCTCTGGCAGGCAATCCGGGTGCGGCTTCGTTCGCGATCTCAACGCTCACGGCTGGTTCTCATTCCATCAGCGTGTCCTATCCGGGGGATCAAAACAACGGTCCGTCGTCGGCATCGATTGCCCAGACAGTGACTTTGACTCCCACCGTCACCGCCGTAAGTGCGACACCCGATCCGGGCATCGCCGGGAAGGCGGTAACCCTGACGGCGACAGTAAGCGTGGGATCGGGTTCAGGAAAAACCACGGGTACGGTAACATTCACCGATGGCGCTGCGACCCTTGGAACCGCGACCGTCGGTGCTGGCAGCACGGCATCCCTGAACAAAACCCTCGCCCCCGGCCCGCATGCCATTGTGGCCACCTATGGCGGCGATGCCAACAACAATGGCAGCGCTTCCGCACCTCTGGCTCTGCCCATCAACCTCGCCACCACATCGGTGGCCCTCACATCGAGCGGCTCGCCAGCGACCGTTTTGTCCGCTGTGACCTTTACGGCCGTGGTCAGCGGCAACGGTGGAGTTCCGACCGGGACGGTCACTTTTGCGGTCGACGGAGCCGCAGTGAATACGGCAACCCTGGATGCGACCGGAAAGGCGACCTTCAGCGACTCGAACATCACTGTCGGCACTCACGCGATCACTGCCAGTTTCAGCGGTGATAGCGATGATAACGGCAGTGTGTCGAGCGCCCTTACGCAGACCATTCACGCGATCGCCACCGCCACCAACCTGGGCACAGGCGCAACCGCAGGTCCGGCGCCGCAGACCGTTCTTATTGCGACGGTTGCAGGCGGCTCCGGTCCAACTCCCACGGGCACGGTTACATTCACGAACGGTTCGAGTGTGATCGGGACCGCGACTCTGGATTCGACCGGCGTGGGGACTCTCCTTCCTGACCTGGCGCCGGAAACATATAACCTGGTGGCGAACTACAGCGGAGATTCGCTGCACAGTTCCTCTTCGTCCTCGGCAGTCAAAGTCTCCGGTATACCGACCGGCTTTGGGATCACGGTGAACCCGGCCACAATCACCATGGTTTCATCACAGAATTCCACCGTGACGGTTAGCGTGCAATCGAATAATGGCTATGCCGATACGATCGGCTTCGGTTGCGGAACTCTGCCTGCCGGTGTGACCTGCCACTTCGCAGACGCCACGCTGACGCTGAAGGCCGGCGCCACTCAGACGATTCAACTGACGGTGGACACCAATACGCCCCTCGGCGGAGGACCAACGGCCATGAATTCCGGTCGAGGGGCAGGGCGGTTCTCACTGGCAGGCTTGTTCCTGCCTGCCGGGCTGCTGTTCGGCTGGGTAGGTTGGCGATTCCGGAAGCGTAACTCCATCCTGTTCGGCGCTATCCTCGCCCTGTTCCTGTCGGGAACGCTTATGGTAACTGGCTGCGGTGCATCCTTCTCCCAGATGAAGGTGCCGCCGGGTACTTACACCATCCAGGTTACTGGAGTGGGCTCGAATAGTAACATCACCCATTATCAGAACATCACCCTGACCATCACGAAGTGAGCGTGCCCGACCTTGCGTGGAACCAGCGGCTCTCTCCCGCAGGTTCCACGCAGGAACCAAGAAACTATAGAAGCGAATCACGCTGCAGGAGATATATGAATTACTTTGATGGTCTAAATCAAATGCCGGGCAGGCGGGGAAGAGCTCTCGCGATATTTTTGGCATGCCTCATTCTTGTTGCGCTCCTGCCGGTCCGCTGTGCATTTGGCCAGGTAGCGGAATCAGCCAATATCGGTGGCCATTCCATGTGGGTCGGCACTGGCGTATCCGGTTACCACCTTGGGTATGGGAGCGTTAATAATCTCGGAGTAACCGCCTATATCGATGCGGATTCGATCCGGCGGCTTGGTTTCGAGGGAGAAGGGCGATGGCTTCAGTTTCATCAAACCAATGACATCCATGCCGATACCTATCTTGGCGGTCCGCGATACCATTTCAACCTCGGTAGATATCAGCCTTATGTGAAGGGCCTAGCTGGATTAGGATTGTTTAACTTTACCTACAACTATGCGCACGGGAGTTATTTTGTCATCGCTCCGGGAGGAGGAATCGATTACCGCCTCAGCCCTCGATGGAGCGTGCGGGTTGACGGTGAATATCAGTATTGGCCCCAGTTTACCTTCGGGGCGATGTCGTCTGCGGGAGTAACTGTGGGAGTTAGATATCTCATTCTTAGATAGCTTCTAAGCATAGATTAAAGATCAATAACGATCGATAAACTAATAAATTTGAACCGGGTGGTGGCATCGCAGTGGCTTCGAGGAACGAGGCCACTGCGATTGTATTTTCTGGCGGTTTGCGATCATCGTATGTGTTTCCTGAAATTTGGCAGGTGCGTCGCCTACTTGTGATTCGAGTCACGGCGGCGATCTGCGGCCTTGAATAATCTCAGGAAAGCGCCGCCACAATGGATGTGCGCGAAGGGACATTCTTCATGGCTTATGTGGTAACCGATGCGTGCATCAAAGACTTTGTCTGTGTGGCGGAATGTGCAACGGCGGCGATCGCGCCGGTGGAAGGCGATCCGCGCGCGGAAACGGTTTCTCAGGTGTTCATCAACCCCGATGAATGTATCGATTGCGGCAACTGCGCCGCATTGTGCGCGCAGAAAGCGATCTTCCCCGAGTCCGAATTAACCGCCGAAAAGGCACTTTTTGCGCAGAGAAACCGCGCCTACTTCCAGTAAGGCGCCTTCAAACCTGGTCATTGGTGCTCTGGTTTGGGGGACGGCGGAGGATCAGGCGGTGCTGACACCGGTACATTCCCGGTTTGCGTCTGTACGACTGCGGTCTGCCCGGAAGGCTGGCTCGAAGGAGCCACCACCGTGACCGGCAGTGTGAGTGTCTGAACGGTCCCCGGATCGTCGCGGAGTTTAAGATAGAGCACGCCGCCGTTGGCGGGGTGGGGAACGGCCAACTGGCCCCCGGTGAAATCAGGCGGGATCTCGGTGGCATTCGCGAAGTCCTCCGAAGCGGAGATGGACGCGGCGAGGAAGAGGTTGGTACCGGTCAACGTGCACGGCTTGGTGACGGTATGCGTGCAACGAAGCTCCTTAAAGCCGGGCAGGCGCACCAGGGTGCCGAGCGGCATCCAATCCCCGGCGACTCCGTTGGCGGAAAGAGCCCGCGCCTGAAGGGGACCAAAGGCCGAAGAGCCAAAGCGCGCCAGCGGTTCTACCATCCCCAGCGCCGTTTTGCTGTCTTCGAGCATGAGGCTTCCGTCGGCCAGTGAGAGAACGGTGCGGAAACTGCCGTCCGCTGCCGCCACTTCGACGTTTTGATTGCGGGGAAAGCTCTGCGGCACCACCGATTTGAGGAAGAACACAAGACGCGACCCGAGGGGGACGTCGTCGGGGCTGCCCATATGAACGGGCGAAGAGGTCGCCACCGAATCATCCTGGGTTCCTTTGCTCAGCAGCGTCACTTGCGGGCGGGGCGGATTCACAGTCACCGGGACTTTCAACTGGCGTCCATCGCGTAAATGAACGGTTGCCGTATATGAATTCGAGGGATCGAGTTCAAGCGTGGAGCCTTCGGTGTTGAGCGTGAGCTGGTCGAAGTCCTGCACGCGGGCCAGCCCCGCGGGAGTCCATGTGACCCCCTTCAGAGTCGCCTTCGCGACCTCATCGAGGCGGGTGCCCCTGAGGAGAGCCCTGTGGTCGCCAGCGCTCAGGGTAAGGTGCTCCAGCGACGCGGCTTCGGCGTAAGCATCGAGGTCAAGCGTGTCCGGCTTTTCAACCCCGAACTGGTGAATTTCGAGCAGAAATGTACCTGGGGTGGCCTCTTTCAACGGCACCCCGACCTCGAGCAGTTCGGGCTTTGCCATCTTCCATTGCAGCGACTGCGCATCCTTGGCCTCCGGATGGCGCAGCGACACGCTCGAGACGCAAAGGGTATTGTCCCCTTTGATATGCAGAGTGTCGTCCCGCCCCACGATCAGGGCGGATTGATCGTCGCTTGCAATGGCCCATTTTGCCGGGCCGGCCGATAGCAGGTGGAAACGTGGCCCGTCCCAGTCATCGAACCCCCACTTGCCCTGAACGACGCCCATCAACTCGCCCGGCGGCAGAACTGGAAGGGGATTCTGCAGGACCAGTCCGCCCTTCGAAGACGCGCTGGATAAAGGCAAATCCAACGGACCCTGTCCGGTCTCGATGCGAAGTCGCAAATCATGGACTAGATCGGTCCCAAAAACCAGCGGCGCGCCCTCCGCCGAGAACACCAATCCGGGTTTCTGCGCGCACGTCGTCTCCGCAGGATTGCTTGCGCGCAGCAGGGGCGGTTTGGAGGGACCCACCGGAGGGAGCGCCACCACGACCACCGACTTGGGGTCGCGGAACGATGGGGGAAGGTTCAGGCGCAGGTTGAGCGTGTCTTTGATCGGCAGGGCCAGGGCGGGGATGTACTGAAAGTGTGCGGTATGAAGGGAGGCAAGAATCTTCGCGGTATCCACGATTGCCCCGACGTAGGGGCTGAACTGTCCCGCCCCGGCGAGGCTCGAGTAACTCAGCTGGTTCATCAGGTCGCCCGTCGTGCCGGCCGCCAGTTGCGAAACCAGCGATTGGACGTTGGCGTCGTCCAGAACCAGGCCATCCGTATGCTGCACGAGGCAGGGCGCCTGCTGATCGGTGGGTTTGTCGAAACACTGCTGGTCGACCCGGATCCCAAGCGAGCGCGCCGCCAACTCGGCGCGTTCCTTGAGCGCTTTCGAATCGATCGGTGTAGTGACCCGAACCTCGTTCAGATACGAGTCCAGCCGCATACGGTCCCAGCTGGCAGCCTGCAAATCCTGGGTGGCGCGCACAAAGGCGCCGGGACGATCGTGCACGGCCTTGCGAAGGGTGCTGAAGTCTCCACCGGTCTCGGGCACAAGGAAAATCAGCGCTTGCTGGGCCTCCTTAGGCACAGTCACGAAGACCCCCTCGTTGCGCGATTCCCGGGCCCAGGTTTCCACGCGGGTGAACCAGTCGGCCGGCGGGGGATTGGTGGCGCCCCGCAGGAAGGCGACGACTAGGATGTAATGCGCCGATTGGCTCTCGGGGAAATCGGGGTGGATCCAAAGACGGTCGCCGGGAAGCAGATTGGGAACCTGGCTCACCGGGAGCGTGGACTCGCCCCTCTTGACGTGTACATCAACTTTGGGTCCGGTCAGATCGAACGCCGGGCTGTCAGCCCATAATCGAGACACAACAAGAACCAAAAAGACAAGCAGCGGCAGCCTACGGCGCATGCATCTATTGTACGAACTTCGAATGACGTGGCAAGCCGGGAAGAGGGTGACCCAGAGCGGCCATCCGAAAGTAACAAAATCCATTGCAATTTAACACTGGATGCGGAAATTCTTATCGTCTATACTATGAAGGGGATAGTTTCACTTTGAATAGGTAAAGCCTTTCTCGACTCAGGGTAGGGGTCTCTTCTCGACAGAGAATTAGTGATTCGGCATCGGTCAAAGACCGAGGCCATTTTTCACCTTACATTTACTCGGGAAAGCTGGCGGATGGCGAGCAGTTGCAGGTATGACATGCCTGGTTCGTGTTCGGTCCGCCGTCTAGAGCAAAGCCGCCTGGGAAGTCCTGAGCGCCGCGTGGTACACAGGCGCGGGACTCTATATGGGAGAAGAACGCATGAAATCGACAAAGGCTGTACCGAAGAATGTCGACATTAGCCATCTCAGTATTCCCGATGCAGAGGAAATTATTGAAGAAGCTCTTACCGAACTCTCTTTCTCCCAGGACCCCGGCTTGGCCCGCGCACTGCGGTTTCTTGCACCTCCGGGATATCAGGCCATTGTCGAGTTATGCAGCGAAAACGGGCGCAGCAAACGGCGCAACGCTACTGCCGAATCATGGTCGCCCGAAGAGGATGAGGTACGCATCTACTTTGAGCGCATCGACGAAGGCGAGGCCGCGGCGCCGCGGCCGGTTCGCAACGTAGCCCGCCCTTCGCTCGAGCACCACTCTGAAAGCGAGGACGACAGCCAGGAGGCTATCATTCCCGCGGATCTGGATGCGCGGGTAAAGGAACTGTGCGCGGCGTTGGCCGAAGCGGAACGGGGCGGGCATGCCTTTATCGCGCTGAAGTGGTTCCGTGATTCGTTCCTGCCGCGCAAGGCTTTCCGCTGGAATCAGAATCCCGAGTCCCGCCAGTCGGTCCTTGCCGAGGCCATCCAGCGCGGAGTGGTTCTCACCAGCAAGATCGCGAACCCCAAGACCCCGGCGTATCCGACCACAACGATACGCCTCAATCGCGCTGAAGCTGGCATCCCGGAGGAAGCGCAGCGCTTCCACCCGGTCCCCATTCAGGGGGAAACACTGACTGCCGTCATTGAAGAAGAACGGGGGCCAATGTGAGCTGTTACTTCCTCGAAGCCACAGCTTTTGCCAAGTTGTTTGTACGCGAACCCGGAACCGATGCTCTGATCCGGCTCATGGAGACGGTGGAGGACAATCGCAAGCTGATTGCCGCCTCAACGCCTCTGGAGGTTTACGCGGCATTGCGGCGGCGCGAACGCGCCGGCGCAATCACCGGCGAAGATGCTGCCGCCGCCCTCGAAGTGCTGCGCCTTGAGGCGGCCCGGACCGTACAGGAGCCGTTGAATCCGGCGGTGCTTGAATGCGCCCGGCAGCTTCTGGATCGAACCAGTTTGCGGTGGCCCGACGCCCTTCAGCTCGGCGCTGCGCTGGTGGCTCGCGAGATGTTCCACGGGACGGAAATCATCTTCGTTTCCTCATCGGCGATCCTTCTCGAGGCCGCCCGGGCCGAAGGTCTGCATGTCATCAACCCCGCCGTGGAGCAACAAGTCGCCGCTGAACAAGCCGAGACGGTGTAGACCCAGTCCCCAGCCACGTTCATTCGTGAATCGGGGAATTTCCACAAAATTCCAGGTTTTTCAAGCCACGTACGCTACTGCGGCTGGTTGAAGCGTGCGCGAATGGGGAAGCACGCGCCCGGGGAGTCGCAGAAGGGTATTGACCTGGTCGGCGGGCATGGGCCTGGCGAAGAGGTAGCCCTGCCCGAAGCGGCAGCCCATCTGGTGCAGGAGCTGGTACTGCTCGCTGGTCTCGATCCCTTCCGCCACTACGTCCATCCCCAGCACGCGGGCAAGCTCAATAATGGTGCGGACGATCTGGAGCGGCTGGTCGCCGTCCGTCATCCGGCCCACAAACGAGCGATCGATCTTGAGAACGTCGATGGGGAACGAGTTGAGATAGCTGAGCGAGCTGTAGCCGGTGCCAAAGTCATCCATGGAGATAGAGATGCCCAGGGAGCGCAGGCCTTCGAGCACCTCCATCGCGGTGTTCATGTTGGGAATGAGGCTGGATTCGGTCATTTCCAATCCGAGTTGATGGCTGGAGGTACCGGACTGCTGGAGCAGAGACTCGACATGGTCGGTGAGGCCCTCGCGCGAGAACTGGCGCGCGGACAGGTTGACGCATACGCGAAGAGATCCGTTTTCGGGATTCTCCCGCGTCCAGGCCTGAATCTGGTTGCAGGCCTCCTCCAAACCCCAGTCGCCGATGGGAAGAATCAGCCCGCAGTCCTCAGCCACGGGGATGAAGTCCCCGGGCGTCAGCAGCCCCCGCTCCGGATGTTGCCAGCGGATGAGAGCCTCGAGGCCGACGATGCGGAGCGTTTTCAGCTCCACCACCGGCTGATAGTGGAGAACGAATTCTTTGCGGTCGATGGCTCGGCGCAGGTCGGAATTGCGCGGCCAGCTCGGAGTCTCACTCGCAGTTCGCGACGGGTGGGTGCGTTGGCGCATCGAATCCGTACGCAGCTTGTGCAGTTCGAGCTGGCTGCTGACCATGGTGGCCAGGTTCTGGAGCGTGCGCAGCTCGTTGTCCTTGAGCGGTTCCCGGCTCTGCTGGCGGAAGACGGTGAGTATACCGACCATGCTGCCGTCGCTTGTCCGCACCGGGGCGCTGGCAAAGAAAACCACTTTCAGGGCTCGCAGGTGCAGCTTGCGGCCCTGGAAATCAGGATGTTCGCGAATGTCCGGGATTACCAATGGCGCGTCCGCAGCCAGCACCATTTCAAAAATGGAATTGGAACGCGGCAGCTCGCGAATGGCTTCTCCCCAATGGGACTTGATCCAGACGCGGGTCTCGTCTCCAAACGCGATCGTGGCCGAGTCGGCCTCAAAGTAATCCGCGGCCAGGTGAGTGATCGCGTCGTAAGCCGGCTCCGCGGGCGTATCCAGGATTCCAATTGAATAAAGTGCTGCGAGCCGGGAGCTTTCCCGGACGCTCCGCGCCTCGCCTTCCTCGATCAGAGCTTCTGGCATGTCGTCTCCGGGCCATAGGGTGTGTGAAGCAGGGAACTCGTCCCGTGCAACAAACCCCGCATCAGCACATATCGGAGCGAAACGCGTGCACATTAAGTTACCGACGGTCTCGCCCTAAAGTAATGGGGCAGGCGAATGGTTCTCAAGTTGCCCAGATCGAACCATCGGACTCACAGTTTCACATGGTGTGGGGGGAGGGGGGCGCCTTTTTTTGGCGAACAGAGGGAGAATAGATCACTCTAGGTCGGGGTCCCGAACGGTATGAATCGGGCAAATGTCTGACATTTTGGACCAGGGACATTGTTGACAATCGCGGCAACGGGCATCTGGTATCTCCAAGTCCAAGTTTGCGGCACGAGGCCTTAATCTTCTGCAAAACCTGACCGGACCACCTCGGAATTGGTCGATGATGGCGTCGATACGGACCTGTCTGCTACCGCGATGTACTATACCTTCACGCGCAGCTCGCCCTCTACGACCGTGGCCGCCAGTACGTCGGCCTTCAATTCTGAATCCTGATCCGAGACTCCGGTCCGCAAGTCGAAGGCGTATCCGTGCCACGGGCAGACCACGCGGCCGTCTTCGATGCTCCCTTCTCCCAGCGGTCCTCCCTCGTGTGGGCAAACCCCATCGAGCACGCTGATCGTTCCATTCAAATTAGCCACGCAAAAGGCGCGCCCTCCCGCGGTGAATTCGCGAACCTCACCGGCGCCAGGCAATTCGGATTGTGAACAGATGCGTATTAAGTCAGGCATGATGGTTACTCCCTGGGCGAACAGCCCCTTCGCCCTGAATGGATTGTGCAATCAGCATAATTGAGTCCCACTACACGCAGACAGGCAGTGTGTGCTCCTGACAATCCGCCACGGCGATTATCGGCGCCGGAGGGGTCGTGGGCTACTCGCCACTAAAGTCACTTGGAAACTCCCAAAGGCAACCGCGGATCCTTCACTGCGTTCAGGATGACATTACTTTGAGGTAGCGGGTCCGTGCCGGGCACGGCATTGGGTCGGGTGGTGGCCAATCCGGAAGTATTGTCACTTCGAAACTCGCAACACAACCGCTTATCCTTCACTGCGTTCAGGATGAAATCGCGTTGAGGCACTAGAACTGCTTGCAGAAATGGATGCAGTGCAAATTAGAGGCATCCCTCAGGGGCTAAAGTCCAAATTCGACACGCGCCTTATGGCACGGCTGAAGCCGTGCCCTTTCAAACCTGGATTTATGCATCCAGTTCTAGGGCCCGTGAGGTTTGGAGGACCGGCCCGGTTGTCCTGTTTCTGTCCACAGGAAGGCTAGTTCGTCGGCGTCGTCCTGGATCTTCTGGTCGACACTGACCCCGGCGGAGTGGCCTCCGGACAGACTGTAGTGGAGCAGAATCGGCCGCCCGCTTGACGAGGCCGCCTGCAGCAGCGGGGTCATCTTGCGCGCGTGCAGGGGATCGACGCGGGTGTCGCTGTCGCCGGTGAAGAACATTACGGCAGGATAGGGTGTGTCCGCTTTGACGTTCTGGTACGGGGAGTATTTCAGCAGGTAGGGGAACTGCTTTTCGTTCTCGGCCGATCCATATTCAGTGGTCCAGTAGCGGCCTACGAGAAACTTCTGATAGCGCAGCATGTCGAGCAACGGATAGCCACACCATACTGCCGAGAACAGTTCCGGATGCTGGACGATCGAGGCGCCCATGAGCAGGCCGCCGTTGGAACGGCCCCGGATGGCGAAGCGCGCCGGCGAAGTGTACTTGTGGTCGATCAGGTATTGGGCGGCAGCAAACCAGTCATCAAACACGTTCTGCTTCTTCTCGAACATGCCCTGTTCGTGCCAATGCTCTCCGTATTCATCGCCGCCACGCAGGTTGGGCATGGCGAACCACCCGCCCTCCTGCATCCACCATGCGTAGGAGGGATTCCAGTCTGGCGTCATGCTGACCTGAAAGCCGCCGTAGCCGGTCATCAGCAGGCGCTCCGTGCCATCCTGCTTCAGGCCTTTCTTGCCGGCGATGAACATGGGAACTTTGGTCCCGTCCTTCGATTCGAAAAAGACCTGTTTCAATTCATACTGACTGGTGTCGAAGTCGATCTTGGGCTGGAAGAAGATCTCCCGTTTCCCGGTCGTCGAATCGAGCCTGTAGATGGTCCAGGGCCGGATAAAGGACTCGAAGCTGAAGTATCCATAGCGATCGGTGGTGCGCCCGACCATGATCGAAGCGGAACCGATCTCGTCGTAATTGATCTTGCCCGCAGGCTTGCCGTCCAGCGCGAACACCGTCGTGTCGGTCTTCACATCCTTGAGGCGGTTGACGTAGAGCTTGCCGCCCACGATGGACCAGTCATCGATCACATCCTGTCCTTCGGGCACGATGGTCTTCCAGGCGTCGGGCAGAACGCCGGGATCGGCAGCCAGGATTTTTCCGTTGGGTGCCTTGTAATCGGTCTTCGTCACCCATGTGCCGTGGGCATAGATGGTTTGAAAATGCGAGTCCAGGCCCCAGACCAGCACTTCGAACGGCGACCCTGGCTTGGTCAAATCGCGGAAGACGATGTCTACCCGGCGGGCCGGTACGCCGCGATCGATTTGAATGACAAGGTAGCGCCCATCGTCAGTAATGATCGGCCCGAACAGGTCGATGGGGCCGAGGGGTTCGCCACGGAATTCGCGCCCGAAGATCAGAACGTCCTTCGACGGCCGCGTTCCCAGCACGTGCTGGAACAGGAGGGTTCCGTCCTTGTTGTTGCGGGCGTAGTAGAGGCTCTTCCCGTCGGGGGCAAAGACAGTTCCGAAATAGCGCGCGGCGGGAAGCTCATCCTCGAGCGTCTTTTTGGTCTTCACCTCGAGCAGGTGAATGCTGTTCTCGTCCGCACCGCCCTGCTTGAGGCCGTAGGCGATGAGCGAGCCGTCGCGCGAGACGTCCTCGAGCTGGACCGATGTGTTGGGATCGCGGTTGATCACCGCAGGGTCGAGCAGGCGCTCGTCTTTCCCCGTCCATCCGTGGCGCACATAGATGGAGAACTGCTGCTCCCCGGAATGGCGCCGCTCGAAGAAGTAACTGCCCGCCCGCTCGCGGGGAGCGCCGGACACGGTCACGTTTTCGAGGGGGTCAAGGTCGTCGACAATCTGAGGCCGGATCTTGGCCTGCTTCAAATAGCGCGTCGTGTAGGCATTCTGCGCGTCGATGAATTCGCGGGTCTGGGCGCTTTTGGCATCCTCAAGCCAGCGATAGCTGTCGGTGATCCTGGTGTCGAAATAATTGTCGGTGACGGGATCGGCCTGAACGGGCGGCGGCAAAGGCATGGTGATGCCTTCCCGGCCATGGATGGTCTGTGCCTTTGCCATTCCTATCGAACCAAAACAGATGGCGACGCCAAAAGCGAGCGCAATCTTCATGTAGTTTCCCCCGCTAACATCCTAAATAGACGGCCCGGTGGACCGTCCGCATTCACAGGTGCCAGCAGGTTTCTGGAAAAACATAGGATGAGGCAAATCCGGCGAAGAGATCTCCGTCGGCGGCTAAAGCCGCGTTGAATTGCCTGGGTTAAGGGTACGGGCTGAAGCCCGTACCCTTCCCGAATTGCATTTATCGGCAAGCTGCCAGAAAACAGACGAGCTAACTCCATTCCCAGTAGAATCAATATAAGTGGACAGTTCACCTTCAACCGAACCTTTGCGGACTCCGCAATCGGGGTGGGCGCGCGCCCTGGGAGCGTTGCGGCCCTCGCACGCGCACACCGCCTTTACGGCGACCGTGGTGTTGATGGCGTCGACGTTTCTTTCCCGGATCATCGGCCTGGTGCGGGTCAAGTACATTGTGTGGCTGTTCGGGCGCGGCATGAGCGCCGATGCGTTAAACGCCGCCTTTGTGCTGCCCGACATGATTTCGTATTTCCTGGTGGGCGGGGCGGGCTCGATCGCGTTCGTTACCATTCTTACCCAGTACCGGGATTCGGGCCGCGAAGAAGAAGGCCGGCGTTCTCTCTCCGTGATTCTCACCACCATGTACCTGGTGCTGGGGACGGCCATCGTGCTGGCGGAGATTTTCGCGCCCTGGTACATCCACTGGTGGTTTAACGGTTTTGACGCACAGAAGGCCGCGTTGTGCGTCAAGCTCACGCGCATTCTTTTGCCGGCGCAGTTGTTCTTCTTTGCGGGAGGCGTATTCGGTGCGGTGCTGCTGGTGCGGAAGCAGTTCAACGTGCAGGCGGTGGCGCCGCTCATCTACAACCTGGGCACAATTGTCGGAGGCCTGCTGCTGGTCAAGCGCCTGGGCGTAAGTTCGTTAGCCATCGGCACCACGGCCGGGGCTTTTTTCGGTCCCTTTCTTCTCAACTGGTATTTCGCGCGCCGCGCCGGGACGCACTACAGGCCCATGCTCGACTGGCGCGATCCGGGACTGCGTGCCTGGATTCGCTTATCCCTGCCGCTCATTATTGGCGTTTCGCTGGTGACAGCGGACAACTGGATCATCGCCCACTTCGCATCGGCGACCAACGGCGCGGTGTCAATGCTGAACTATGCCAAGCAGCTGTTCACGGCGCCGATGTCGGTGCTGGCGCAGGCGGCGGGGGCCGCTTCGATGCCCTTTTTTGCGAGCCTGTGGGCCCAGGGAAAGCGATTCGAGTTTGCTACCCGGGTGGCCGATTCGGTATCCCGCGTCGCCTGCCTCGGGCTGCTCGCTGCCTCGGCCATGGTCTCGCTTGGCGTTCCCCTGGTTGATTTGATCTTTGTGGGCGGGCGATTTTCGGCAGCTGACGCGCGGGAATGCGCGGCCTACTTCACGGTCTTCTCGATCTCCATGTTTCTGTGGTCGGGACAGGCCATTTACGCGCGCGCGTTTTATGCCGCCGGCAACACCTTTGCGCCCATGGCTGCGGGCACGGTGGTCACTCTCGTTTCGCTTCCCATGTATGCCGCGCTCTATCGCTGGAACGGTGCCATGGGGCTGGCGATCGCTTCCGATATCGGCATCGCCATCCAGACGGTGACCATCGCGATCATGCTGCATGAGAAACAGATGGTGTCGGTGGCCAGCCTGGATTTCGCGGAAATCGGACGTTGCGCATTGGCGGCGCTGACCAGCGGCGCTGTGGTGTGGGCGATCTTTGCCGGCTTGCTGGGGGTGTTCTGGCGGGCCCTGGGCCGCGACCTGGCCGCCTCGAGTCGCTGGGTCGATCTGGCTATTCTTCTGCTCGGAACCGGGCTCTGGCTGGGAATCGCCAAATGGGTGTTGGAAAAGTCCGGTTCAGCCTTGCCGAAGGTCGCGATGAAGAGGTTGAGGCTCGGGTGACACGGCAGTTGGGCTACCGCTCCAACTCCGACTCTATAGCCGCGACCAGGGCCGGATCGGATGGCTTCGTATCAGGCGCGAAACGAGCGACGACCGCGCCGGACCGGTCTACGAGAAATTTCTCGAAGTTCCACAGGACTTCCGGCTCCGGGTTGGGAGAGATGCCGTACTTGCGCAGATCTTCGGCAAACGGAACCTTGCCGGTGCTCACCGCCTTGGGCTGCGCGTTGATCAACATCGCATACAAAGGATGCTTCTTGGCGCCGACCACTGTGATCTTGTCGAACATGGGAAAATCCACGCTGAAGTTCGTGGTGCAGAAGGCCTGAATCTCTTCGTTGGTCCCCGGCTCCTGGGCCGCGAAATCGTTGGCGGGAAACCCCGCGATCACAAAGCCGCGGTCGCGATATTTCCGGTAAAGCTCCTCCAGCCCCTCGTACTGCGGCGTAAGCCCGCACTTCGATGCCACGTTGACTACAAGGACAACTTTGCCCTTGTACTCGGCCAGAGACGATTCCGTCCCCGTAATTTTGCGCACGGGGATGTCGTAGATCGCTGCACTCATGATTCTTCTCCTGTATTTCAGGCAAGCAGTTGTTTTGCCACCCGAACGTATAACTCGATGGCTTCGAAGAGTTCCGCCTTGGCCAGCTTTTCATACGGCGTGTGGGCTACGTGAATGTTGCCCGGCCCAAGCAGCAACGGCTCGCCCCAGTTACTCAGCTTGGGAATGTCGGTGGTGAACTTGGCGATCATGGTGGGCAGGCCTTCCACCGCGCGCAGCCGTACAAATGGGATTTCGAGCGTGAAATCGACTTCGGCCAAGCCTGCGGCGGCCTCCAGTATGGCGGCGCGGATCGGGCCCGAGTCACCCACCAGCCGGATCAGCACCTGGGCCTCCGCCTTGTCGGCGATCACGTTGGGCGCATGCCCGCCGTGGATCAGCCCGACGTTCAACGTTGACGGCCCGACATCCTCGGTAATCGGCAACTCCATCGCCAGCAGTTTTGCCATCACCTCAACCAGCTTGTGAATGGCGCTGTCGCCAAGTTCCGGATAGGCCGAGTGGCCCATCTTGCCTGTCGTTTTGAAGACTGCCCTGAGGGCTCCCTTCGACGCCAGAGCCAGGCGATTGTCGGTCGGTTCGCCGTTCACCAGGAAGCGGCTGCCTCGGGGAGTCTGGTTAGCCACGATCGCTCCCGCCGAGTCGCGCTCTTCTCCCGACACAAAGAGCAATCCGATCCGAAAACCGTCGGCCCTCAGGATCTCGGCCGCCGCGCACTGGGCTGCGATGATGCCCTTGGCATCGGACGCCCCCCGGCCATACATGAACTCCGCATCGTCGCTAAAGGGAATATGCGGTGGGACAGTGTCCATATGGGTCGAAAACACCAGGTCCGGCTGCTGTCCCCTGGTTCCCGCATAGACGTTCCAGCGCTCCCCGGTGGTGCGGCTTTCGGGCGGCTGCGGGACCGGAGTCTTCTCAACCTCCCAGCCCCGCGACTCAAGAAACCCAGCCAGAAAATCCCCTACCGCGCCTTCGTGATAGGTGGTCGATTCGATTTCCACCAGTTCGCGGGTCAGGCGAATGGGATCAAGCGCGGGCAGATCAGACATGATGCTGCCAGAATACCGCACGCCCCTTGCGGTCACTGGAGGGCCGGCACGCGCGATTACTCGAGCCGGGTTGCGGTCATGGAAACCTGCATGCCGCCCTTGTTTTCGAGGGCATCCGAAGAGAAAACGACCGTCGGTTTGCCGACCGGGATGAGCACGGAAGCCTGCCACATGTTCTGCCGGATCACGGGATCATTGGGCAGGTCGGAGGCGGAAGTGTGCGTGGGATCGGCCAGGCTGCTGACTTCCGCCTTCACGAGCATGGACAATTGGCCGCCATTCTCGTGCACATTCTCCGTGTCGATGTTCACCCCGACATCGAGGTATTGGTACTGGAACTCCAGTTTGCTCTCGCTGGTGCCGGTTGGCCCGTGGAGTGCGCCGGTAATGATCGGAACCCTTGCTCCGGTACGGATCGCGCCGTAATGGTCGTTACGGCCGGTGCTCACGGTGGTGGAATAGGTACGGCTGTTGGTGGGCTTGCCATCGGACCCCAGTTCCTGGATCACGAATTCGAGACGGTAGTAGTGCGTGGGGGGCTCGGGGGCTTTGGCGGCCTCAGGGGCCTTGGCCGTGTCCTGTGCACGGGCATGCAGCGTCATGGCCGGGGCGAGAAGCAGTAGGCAGTAGATGATGATGTTCTTGCGCATGGAGTCTCCTTAGGGTTGGCCCTGATCGGGCGGTTCGAGCGGGGGAATGTGAATTTCGGCGATGCGGACCGGTTGAGCGTCCAGGCTTTGCGCCTCTACCAGTGCTTCGCGCGCCGGCAGCGGACTCTGGTTTACGACCACGACCAGCGCGCGTTCTTCTGCCGTCAGAGGCTGTGGAGTCGGAAATACATCAAGCTTGGGAAGCGGAGCAGCCTGGGCCGTCTGCAGCGGTGACGCGGGCTGTGTGACGCGGACAGCGTGCCTGTGCGGGACCGCGCGCCGGACTTCGGTCGATGAGGTTAACTGCGGAACGATTGGCGCGGGTACAGATTGGCGCGCTTGCTGTGGCTCGGAGGTGGGTAGCGGTTTGTTGCGTGAGATCGAGAGCCAGAAGAGAATCAGCCCCGCGGCGAGAGGAATGGCAATCGTCCAGGGAAGCCAATGCCGGGGTCGAGGTGTGATGACCGTGGGTGGTTCAGTCCGAACGGCCGACAGCGTGGCAAGCACGCGATCCTCGAGCCCGGAGTCCGGGCCGGGATCGGCATACGTCGCAAGAGCCGAGTCTATCAGGAGATCGAGATCGTCTTTTTCATGCATAGTGCGTCTCCTGTTTGCGGGTCTGAAGGTTCGCGATTCGCTCGCGCAGCACCTGGCGGGCGCGCTGCAAGCGGGTGCGGACCGTGCCTTCGGGAATGCCGAGAATGGTTGCGATTTCGCGTGAATTGAGCTCGTCCGAGGCCGAGAGCACCAGCGGCAGTCGCAGGTCGTCGGGAAGCGCATCAATCAGGGAATGCACCAACGCGCGCTGGTTGGCCGCAACCAGGGCCTGTTCGGGGCCGGGATGCGGCGAGACCAGGTGGAGAGCCGGCTCCGGAGTCTCCTCCAGTTCAGAGAGCGCATCGCTGGGCCGGGCTGCCCGCCGCCGGTCCACGGCCACGCGCCACGCCACCCTCGCCAGGAATGCGCGTTCATTCTCGGCATGCCGCCAACCGCCATTGCGATAGAGCTTCAAGAAGGTCTCCTGCACCGCGTCTTCAGCGTCGTGTGCATTGAGCAGAACGCCGTAGGCCACGCGGAAGACGAAGCGCGACTGGCGCTCGACCAGGGCCGTGAACTCCGCCTCTTCATCGGTGGTCAAGACGTGTCCGCTCCCTTGCGTGTTGATGTTCGATGGATCACTCGCAGGTCTCAAATGCGAGCCCCTTCGGCTTCGCTCAGGGCAGGCTCTGGGGCACCCGGTCTCATTCAAGATCAATTGGGGTGCTCACACGCTAAGACGGGATGGAAGGGCCGGGTGTTCGGAAATTTTCCGATCGAGCCGGTCAGAGGCCAGACGACCGCAAAACAGTAATTTTCCTATGGACATTCCAAAGGAATCGATATACGCTCTTTGGTATGTCCAAAGGAGAGCGACGTGGTCGATAAGAAATCCGACGTGCTGCAGGGAACCCTCGACCTGATGGTTCTGAAGACCCTCCATGCGCTGGGACCGCTGCATGGTTTCGGAATCGCGCGACGAATCGAGCAGGTGAGTGACGATGTTCTGCAACTGAACGAAGGTACGGTCTATACATCCCTTCTTCGCCTTCAGCAGCAAGGCTGGATCGCGTCCTCATGGGGAGTTTCTGAAAACAATCGCAAAGCACGTTTCTATTCGATTACCAGGCAGGGGCTGAAGCAACTCGCGCTCGAGACGGAGAACTGGGAGCGGATCGCGGGAGTCATCGGACGGGTGCTGCGGCTCGAAAGGCAGGGTTGAGACGATGCGGATCTTGCGGTTGTGGGCGGCGAAGACGAAGGGATTGTTCGTGCAGCAGCGGGAGGACCAGGATCTGGATGGGGAGATTCAGGACCACCTCGATCTGCTCAAGGAGCGGTACATTCGCGAGGGCATGTCGGCGCAGGATGCGCACCGCGCGGCGCGGAAACAGTTCGGCAACGTGACGATGCTCAAAGAGCGGCAACGCGCCCAGCGCAGTTTTCTTTCACCGGCGGAGATCTGGGGTGACATCCGCTTCGGCATGCGCATGATCATGAAGAAGCCTGGCTCAAACGCAGCAGTGGTCGTGGCCCTGGCTCTCGGAATTGCGATGAACGCGGCGGTGTTCAGCTTTGTCAATGCGCTGCTTCTTCGGCCCCCTGCCGGAGTAAAAGCAACCGGAAGCTTGATCGAGATATGGCTGCACAATCGAGAGTCGACCGGCGTGCAGAGCTACCTTCCATTCACCTACCCCGATTACGCCGACTACCGTGACCACAGCCGGTCGCTCGAAGGCCTGATCGCGTTTGACGGGGACGGCACACGCGCCATCTGGAATCGCTCGGGAGAGGGGCAGGTGATCCAGGGGCAGCTTGTATCGGGAAACTTCTTTTCGTTGCTGGGCGAGAGTGCTGCACTCGGCCGCACGATCTCGAACGCCGACGACCAACTTGGCTCCCCGCAATCGGGCGTGGTGCTGAGCCACTCCTTCTGGCAGCGGCAATTCGGAGCTGATCCGTCGGTTGTAGGACGAACCCTGGTGTTGAACGGCGCCACTTTCAGCGTCGTTGGCGTTGCGCCCGCGGGGTTCACTGGCATGGTGGTGGCCATCGAACCCGATTTCTGGGCTCCGTTGACGGCGCAGGAGCAATTCACGCACGACAAGGGCAGACTGACCGACCGGCATAGCTCCTGGCTGATTGTTGTGGGACGCATGAGATCAGGCGTCGACGTGATCAAGGCGCAGGCAGAGATGCACGTCCTGGCGCATCAGGCGGAACTGGATCATCCCGACACCAACAAGAATCTGGACGCAACGGTGTATGCAGCGACGCTGGTGCCGGGGCCTTACCGGGGTTACGTGAGGGCTTTTACCGGGTTGCTGCTGGCTGTATTTACTCTTGTCCTGCTGATCGCCTGCACCAATGCGGCCAGCCTTTTACTGGCGCGAGCCACCAGCCGGGCCCGCGAGATGGCGATTCGTTCGGCGCTGGGAGCAGGACGGGCACGGCTTATCCGGCAGATCCTGGTGGAGAGCCTGCTTCTTTCCTCGATGGCGGGGATGGCCGGCGTGCTGCTGTCGTGGTGGCTGGCGCGGCTCCTGTTGGGACTGAAGCCGCCGAGTTTGCCGCTGACGCTCGAGGTTCCGCTCGATTGGCGGGTGCTTTTGTTCGCCGTGCTGGTTTCGCTGGCCACCGGTGTGGTCTTTGGAATCGTGCCCGCGTTGCGCTGTGCGCGGGTGGAGGCAGCCCCGGTGCTCAAAGAAGAAACCAAAAGCGCCGGCCTGCGGAAGTCGCGGCTGCGCAGCCTGCTGCTGGTTGGAGAGATCGCGGCCTGCGTGGTGCTGCTGGCCTGCGCGACGCTTTGCGTGCGCAGCCTGATGCATGCCAACTCCATCGATCCCGGATTCGACACCCGGCATATCGCGGTGGCTACGCTCGATCCGGAAGCTCTCGGATATTCGCCGGAAAAGATTTCGGCCTTCTACCGGCAGATGCTGGACCATGTTCGCGCTCTGCCCAATGTAACTGCAGCCAGCTATGTGAATCATTTGCCTCTTGGCACTTCGCGGGAACAAACTTCGCTGGGAAGAACTTTCGACAAAGCCTCCGATCAGATTCCGACCGACGTATTTCGCGTGGGTCCGGGATACTTTTTGGCGATGGGCGTCCCGCTGCTGCGGGGCCGGGACTTTACCCAGAAAGAGAGCGAGGACGAAGCGCCCAGCGTTGCCATTATCAACGAGGCGTTGGCGCGCAAGCTCTGGCCCGGCCAGAATCCCATCGGGCAAAGGATCGCTTTTGGCGGCGAAAAGAAAACCAGCGAAGTGATCGGGGTTGTGAAAGACGGTAAATACCGGACCCTGGGCGAAGAGCCGATACGCGTAGTGTTCCGCGGGCAGATGTGGCCGCTCAGAACCCTCGTGATACGCACAGCAGGCGATTCACGATCGGTGCTGGAGGCGTTACGCCATGAGGTGCAGGTCGTGGATCCGATGATGGCGGCTACCGATGTGCAGACCATCGAAGAGTACATGGCATTGCCGCTCTTCCCGGCCCGCACCACCGGCCTGCTGCTCGGGGCATCCGGGGTTCTGGCGGTAGTTCTCACCGCCATCGGATTGTTCGGCGTCATCGCCTACGTGGTGTCGCAGCGGACGCACGAAATCGGCGTGCGCATGGCGCTGGGAGCGCGCCGAGCCGACGTGATGAAGCTGGTGATGCGGCAGGGGCTGTATGTCACCATGATCGGCCTGGGCATCGGCCTCGCCGCCGCGTGCG
Source organism: uncultured Acidobacteriota bacterium (assembly GCA_963798315.1). Lineage (GTDB taxonomy): Bacteria > Acidobacteriota > Terriglobia > Terriglobales > Acidobacteriaceae > Telmatobacter. Next base: position 244,651 of record CAWCTA010000016.1, read on the forward strand.
CGGCGGGACGGCTGCTCTCGCCGCTGCTCTACGGCATCGGCGCAAACGACCCGGCGACCCTGGCGGGAGTGGCTATTGGACTGGCAATTGTCGTGATGCTGGCCTGCTACCTGCCGGCTCGGCGGGCAATGCAGGTGGACCCGTCGGTAGCGCTGCGATACGAGTGACTCCGCCCGTTTGCACGTCCCAAGTTCTACCAGTTGCGAAATGCGAGGGCGGCGGTAGCCACGTTGCCGTCGTCGGACAAATTGCAATCTCTCTTCCCTTGACGGACGATCACTTCACAGAACGTACTGGGAGCGCTCGACCGTCAAAATCAACAAAATTCACATCCTGCGGGCGCTGAACAGGGTTCCCCCCGTAGTGGAAACTGAAGATGTAAGCGGAACCAGTCGAATTGTCTGCGTCTGAGGTCCATGCACTGGAACCGGTAAGATGGATCAGTTTCGTTAAATGGACCTCGGACACGTCATTTGGTCCGCCAGCGCGGACATCTTTGGCAGCCGCGGTCAGCTTGTAACTCTTAGCCGCGTCATATAGTCCGACCAATTCATCTCGCGTCGGCAGTCGCCAGTCGGAATAGCCGCCGCCGCGGGAAGACTCGCAATACGAAGCAGCGTTTGGCCAGCTTAACGCACTTCCATTGTCCTTCGCCGCCCACATCAAGTTGGTCTTCGTGTCCAAAACGGTTCCGTCGTCATATGCAACAAACCGGCCGTCTGTTTCAGTCTCCTTGGGCTTGTCGGCTGCTACCGCCCACGCGCACCAAACAAGGACGAAAAGCAGGCCGCAGACCCCAGCAGGCATAGCTTTCTTCATTCGTCTTTCCTCTCTCACGTTTCGCATGGACCAATATTCAGCACACATCTTACCAGGGTTCAACCTGGAGTAGTCGAGCTCGCGGCACAGGGGTGTGTCGAGGCAAATGGACGGAGCAAGCCTTCATCACCGGTCGCGAGCGGTTTGTCGCTAGCCAACACCGGAAGTTACCGCAAAAACGGCCCGCTTCTCTTCAAGAGAAGCGGGCCGTCTTTGTTGGTTTCGAGCGAGGGTTACGCTTTGGCTGAGGTCAGCGCACCCAGGTCGGCAGCCATCTTCTCGGTCGAGAACGCTTCGAAGATGTCGCCTTCCTTGATATCACTGAAGCCGTTGATCCCGATGCCGCACTCCATGCCGTTGGTCACTTCGCGGGCATCGTCCTTGAAGCGCTTCAGGGAGCCGATCTTGCCTTTGAAGACCTGCTCCCCGCCGCGCAGGATCTTGACTTCCGCGTCGCGGCGGATCACGCCATCCTGCACCCGGCAGCCGGCGATGGTGCCCACCTTGGGGATGCGGAAGACGTTGATGACTTCTGCGCGGCCCACGTAGTTCTCCTTGAACGTAGGTTCGAGCAGGCCCATCATGGCCAGGTGCATTTCGTCCTGCAACTCGTAAATGATGGAGTGCAGGCGGATCTCCACATCTTCCTGTTGCGCCAGTTCAGCGGCCTTGCGCTCGGGGCGCACATTGAAGCCGATGATGATGGCGTTGGAGGCGGTGGCCAGCAGCACATCGCTCTCGGTGATCGAACCGACTCCCGAGTGGATGACCTTGATGCGCACCTTCTCGGTGGACATCTTGGTGAGCGAGTCAGCCAGCACTTCCACCGAGCCCGTCACATCGCCCTTGATGATCAGGGCCAGGTCCTTCACGCCGGCCTGGCGGATCTGCTCGGCCAGTCCTTCGAGCGAGACGCGCGAGCTCTTGGCGAGCTGCGATTCACGCTCCTTCATCTTGCGGTACTGGGCGATGCCCTTGGCCTTGTCGCGATCGGCCACCACCAGGAAGGTGTCGCCCGAATCCGGCATGGCTTCGAGACCGAGGACTTCGACCGGCGTTGACGGGCCGGCTTCCTCGAGCGGCCGCCCGCGATCGTCGAACATGGCGCGGACCTTGCCGAACGTGTTGCCCACAATGTAGCTGTCGTTGAGCTTCAGGGTTCCGTCCTGGACCAGCACGGTGGCCACGGCGCCGCGCCCGCGATCGAGCTTGGCTTCGAGCACCGAGCCGACAGCCTTGCGTCCCGGAGTTGCCTTGGGCGCCTTGATGTCGGAGACCAGGCAGATCATTTCGAGAAGCAGGTCGAGGTTCTGTTTCTTCTTGGCCGAGACCTCAACGAACACGGTGCCTTCGCCGCCGGCGGCCCACTCTTCCGGAACCAGGCCGCGATCGGCGAGCTGCTTCTTGACCCGTTCCGGGTTGGCGCCGGGCTTGTCGATCTTGTTTACGGCCACGATGATCGGGACGTCGGCAGCCTTGGCGTGATCGATTGCTTCGAGCGTCTGAGGCATGACGCCATCGTCCGCCGCAACCACGATGACGACGATGTCGGTGACCTTGGCGCCGCGGGCTCGCATGCGGGTAAACGCCTCGTGGCCCGGGGTATCGAGGAAGACGATCTCGCGGCCCGAAGCCGGAGAACCTTCCTTGGAGAAGCGGACCTTGTAGGCGCCGATGTGCTGGGTGATGCCTCCGGCTTCGCCGGCCGCGACATCGGTTTCGCGAATGGCGTCGAGTAGCGAGGTCTTGCCATGGTCGACGTGACCCATCACGGTGACAACGGGCGCACGCGGAACTTCGAGCTCGTCGGAATTGGGCGCTTCGAGGACTTCTTCGATGGCCTGGTTGGCGAGTTCTTCTTCGTAACTGATGACGGTGGCGCCGGCGCCGAACTTGGCGGCCACGTCCTTCACCATCTCGGCGTCGAGAGACTGGTTGACGGTCACGAAGATGCCGCGCATGAGAAGAGCCGCGATGAGGTCCTTGGCACGAATGCCGATCTTCTCGGCCAGGTCCTTGACGCTGATGCCCTCGGTCACGGTGATTTCGCGGCTGATCGGCAGCGGCTCCGTGCTGAAGCTCGCGCCGACGCCGAAACGTTGCGGCGGCACGAAACCCTTCATCGGGCCTTCTTTGGTCTTGGGGTATTGTTGGCGCCCGCCGCGGCCTCTGGCCGCGCTGGCGCGTTGTGCGCGCGGAGCTTCTGTGGGGGCCGAGGATGGCGCACCGCCGGGGGCGAAGCCGCCTGGACGGGGCGGACCAAAACCGGGCCGCGCTCCAAAGCCAGGCCGCGCACCGAAGCCGGGACGGCCAGCCGGTGCGCCGGGCGCGCCGGGGGTAAAGCCGCGAGGATCGGAACGCGTCGGATGCTTGGGCCGCGGACCGCCAGGGAATTGTCCCTGGCCCGGCGCGCCGCCCGGTGCGCGTTGAAAACCGCCGCCCGGGCCACCCGGAGCGCCCGCGGGCCTGCGATCAAAAATCGGCCGTCCGCGTTGAATGCCGGCTCCCGCGCCGGCCGAAGCGCCGGATGATGGGGGAGCTGCGGCCACGGGTGCGACGACCGGGGCTTTATAGACCGGCCGTGGGCCTGTCTGGGGCATGACGACCCGTCGCGGTGGAGGCGCGGACGGGATAACTGGTTCGGGCTGCGGGCGTTCGGCGACCGGTTGATGGGCTTCCGGCGTAGACAGTTCGCCAGCGGCGGCGGCCACCATCGGCACATCTACCGGAGATGGCGCCGGGACCACCGGCGGAGCCTGCTCTTGAACCAAGCCGGCCACAACCGCGGGAGACGGAGCGGGGGCTTCTACAACGGCGGGTGGGGCCGGAGGTGCTGCAACCGAAGCGACCGGTGCGGGAGCAGCGGGCGCCGCTGCCGCGACGGGGGACGGTGTAGCCGCCACTGGCGCCGGGGCGGAAGGAGCGTGCGCCGGAGGAGCTGAAGCGGCTGCCGGTTTGGCCGGGACCTGGGCCTCAACCGCGCGTGGCGGGGCCGCGGGTGCCGCCGGCGGCTTGACCACCGTGACTCCACCCGGAGGGACGATGGTTACCGCTGGACGCGTGGAAGGCGCAACGCCTGCCGGCGCCTTGGCAACCACCGGGGTGGCCGGAGGCCGCGTTGCGATCGCGGGCGATGACGGCGGCACGGAAATAATCTGGGGTGCCTGACGCACAGGGGGAACAATCTTGCGCGGCTCCGGGCGCGACGGTACCGCGGGCGGCGGCGCGACTGCCACAGCAGGCTGACCAGGCTTCGCTTGCACTAGCGGCGGAGCTGCCGCGGCGGGGCGCACGGGGGCGTGGCTGCGGCGCGCCGCGGCTTCGTCTTCCTGCTTCTTGGCCAGGATGGCCTTCAGCGCATCACCAGGTTTTGAGATGTGGGAGAGGTCAACCTTCGGCTGAATGGCCTGCTGCCCTCGGGAAGCTGCGGTGTTGCCGTGACCGGCCGCACGGCTGCCACGCTCAAACTGCGCGCGCACCTTATCGGCTTCGTCCGCCTCCAGAGAACTGGAGTGCGTCTTGCCTTCACCCAGACCGAGCTCCGCCAATACGTCAAGAATCTGCCGACTCTTGACTTCCATCTCGCGTGCGAGATCGTTGATTCGTACCTTGCTCATCCGCCTCTTTTCAGGTTGTGCTACCCAAAGCCCTAAGTGCTCATAGTCACCTCATGGCATTGGCTGCTGCTCTCACGTCCATTGTCCATTGAGTGGTGAATTTGAATGCGGCGCTTGAAGCGCGTCGCATGCATCAGCCGACTCATTCTTCGCTGCCTATTTCTTTTTCTTCCGCTTCCAATTCCTGCAAGTCGTCCTCATCGGCCGGAGCCACGTTCTCGACGGCCAGCTCGGCGGCGGTGAGACTCTCCGTCTCCGCCTCGGCTTCCGCTATCGCTTCGGTGCTTTCGCTGGCGGCCTCGAGATCGTCGTTTTCCGCCTCGGCCGAACGCGTCGACTCGGCCTCTTCGAGAGTCTCGGACGCATTTTCGAGCTCTGCTTCGGCCGTGTCCGCAACTGCTTCGGGGGTCGCGATCTCGCGCTCGCCCGTCGCGGTGTCCTCGGTGTCAGCTGCGGCCGACTCGGCGGCCAAACCCTCCGGAGCTTCCTCCAGTTCGACCGCCTCCGCGGCTTCACCTTCTTCGAAGGAACCAAAATAGTGCCGCACGGCGACGCTGATGCGTTCCAGGGTCTTCTCGCCGATCCCCGGAATTTCTTCAAGCTGCTCGGGCGTCATGTCCGCCAGGGCCTCGACGGTCGTGATCCCGGCAACCACCAGCTTTTGAATGATGCTGTCGCCCAGTTCCGTAACCTGTTCAATGGGAGTGGAGGGTCCGCCGGACATGGCCTGCATCTGCTGCTCGACCTCCTGGCGCTTCTCCTCTTCGCTCTTGATGTCGATCTTCCAGCCGAGAAGCTTGGCCGCCAGGCGGACGTTCTGACCCTTCTTGCCAATGGCCAGCGACAACTGGGTATCGTCAACGATCACCTCAAGTTGCTTGTCGGTAAGGTCGCTGATGGAGACGCGGCTGACCTTGGCCGGCTGCAGGGCCTTTTCGGCAAACGTGGTGATTTCCTCAGAGAATTCAATGATGTCGATCTTTTCGCCGCGCAATTCGCGAATGATGGACTGCACGCGCATGCCCTTCATGCCCACGCAGGCTCCGACCGGGTCGACATCCTTGTCACGGCTCATGACCGCGATCTTGGTCCGCTCGCCGGCTTCGCGCGCAATGGCGCGGATGACGACGGTGTTGTCGTAGATCTCAGGAACTTCGGACTGAAACAGGTTCTGCACCAGCTCCGGCGCGGCGCGGGAAACGATCACCTGCGGCCCCTTGGCTGCGCGGTCGACCTTGAGCAGGACTACGCGCACCCGCTCGCCGACGCTGAACTGTTCCAGCCGCGATTGCTCGCGCTTCGGGCAGCGGGCTTCCGCCTTGCCCAGGTCGAAGATGATGTCCTGGCCCTCGATCCGCTTGACGGTCGCGTTGAGCACTTCCTTTTCGCGGTGGGCATATTCCTGGAACACTGTGTCGCGCTCAGCTTCGCGCACCTTCTGGAAGATGACCTGTTTGGCAAGCTGCGCGGCGATACGGCCCAGCGGAGTGGTGTCGCGGTAGAGACGAATCTCGCTGCCCACTTCGACGCCGGGCGCCAGTTCGTTGGCTTCCTCGAGCGTAATCTGGTTGACCGGATCTTCGAGTTCGTCGTCGTCTGCGACGACTGTCTTATAAATGTATGCCGTGATCTCGCCGGTTTCCTTGTTCAGCTCCCCGCGCATGTTTTCCTGGGTCTTGTAGAACTTACGCGTGGCCAGGGCGATGGCCTCCTCGACGGCGCCAACCACGATTGCCGCCTCGATGCCCTTTTCCCGGCTTAAAAGCTCGATACTTTGATACAAAGCGCTAGCCATGCTTGCTCTCTGGTTTAATCGCGGCTCAGGCTTGTGGCCTGGACGGTTGAAAATGGTTGGAGTGAAAGGCTCAAGTTCTCGGCCGAATTCGAATACCGGCCCGAAACCCGCCAGGAATTGCGGCGGAGCCAAATGCTAAATCTCTGGTACCAGCTGCGCCTTTTCGATGTTGCTCAGCGCTATTTCGACTGTGCTGACGCCAGCCTTCCGGCTCTTGCTGTTCTGCTTCACCGCGGCGAGGTCGAGCGTGATCGAAGGTTCCACAGTTCCCGAGTCTGCCTCCGAACTGGGTGCCCCAGGTCTCGAATGTGAAACCTGAGTGTCAACCAGCCGGCCTTGCCAGTGGCGATTGTTGCGAATGGGCTCAAACGTCTGAATCTTGACCAGGCTGCCGGTAAACCTTCTGAAGTCTTCCGCACTGGTCAACTTGCGATCGAGGCCCGGTGAACTGGCTTCCAAGGTGTACTCGCCTCCCGGAACCAGGTCTTCCACATCCAGCAAAACGCCAAAATCCCGGCTGAACTCGGCGCAATCTTCATGTGTGACGCCCGAAAGCTGCTCGGGACTTAATGTGCCTTCCACCAGCCGTTCCGGCAGCCCCTCGGCTCCGGCAGCTATTTCTGCCATCAATCGCGCCCGGCCTTCCGCATTTTTCTCCAGGAAGACCTTCAGAATGCGTTCCTTGGTCGAGCCGGCGAATTCGAGGTCCACCACGTCCAGCCCGTGCGATGCCGCCACGCGTTGCGCCGCCGTTCGAATTTCGTCCAGCCTGACCGCCATCGTCACCAAACGCCGCAAAACAAGCGGCTTACCACCGCTTGCTTCGCGACTTTTGACCCCTTGCCGGGGGTCGAAAAACCGTCCAAACTGCGGCGAATTTCGCGAGGAGTTTGCGCCAAATAAAAAGTGGGCTCTGAGCCCACTCATCTCTCCGCCAGCCGGCAACCTCACGGCAACTCAGGCGGACAAACTCGTCTGCATCCTTAGAATACGGCCAAATGCCGGGAAATTCAATGGGGAACGGATGAGTTCCGCTGCGGCGGTCGATGAACTTATGAAGAAAGTTCGCCTGATACCTCCAAAATCTCCGACACCGTGCCGGGGACGTAAAGACGATGCCTCCGCTGCCCCCGCGCTCACCGATCGGGGCCGCGCTCAACTTCGGAGTGCAAAAGTACACCTCCATCCCCGTTCCGGTTCTCGCGATTCTTGCCTGCCCGCACGATTGGAGCCACTTCTTTCCGAACGACCCGGAACGCAGAGCAGCGCGCCTTGCCGCGGATACCGCGGCCTGTTCGGCACGAGCCGAACGTTTCGCACGAGGAGTTCCAACTGCCCGCGTCATCCGCATTGCGAATGCAGACCATTACGTCCACCGCTCGAATGAAGCACAAGTGATCGCCGAGATGAAGAAGTTTCTCAGCACCCTCTCGTGAAAGATCGGAATCGCAAAGGCAGTTTCTCGAACTTTTCAGGGTTCGGGCTGGAGGTCGCGGGATTATCACCGCCCATCCGCCGACCTTGCTATTCATCACTGAAAACGATCACCTGGTGCCTGTAGAGAGCATGCGAGCCTTTGATGCGAAGGCTCGCCAGAGTGGATTACAGTTACGCACCGTAAGTGTGCCCTACGCTGAGCACGGCTTCGATGCGACCGGCATCGGTAACGCAATCGTCCGACAGGTTACTCTGCAGTTTCTCAAAGGATCACGATCATAGCTTTTAAGAGGTTGAACTTCAGGAGGGTTTAGCACAGCAGAGAATTATGCACTGAAATGCCACAATGAATCCGTGGCCCTCATGACGCACTCCCGCTCCATCACCAGAAAGGGGCGATTCAGAGAGCAAAATGAGCATCGCAAATAACCGTATTGGGACCGTAAAACCGGGGTAAATAACCGTTCTCATTCACCGATTTTAGGCTATAACTGATTTATTTTGTGTATGTTGAAGGCAAAGTTAGGGCAAAAAACGCGCACCCTCCCCCCTGTGTCGGGCTCTGCACCATTCGTGGTGCAATCGCCGCGCTCTTCCCCGCAAGAGGTCGGCACGGTTTTGTGAAATTTTGCCGTCAGCCCTGAACTCCCCATCAGGTTTCTGAGCAGGTTCGTAACCAGGACGGTCGGGCGGAAACGCCCGCAACATTTCACTCGACGCTTTGGCGTAAGCTTCACAACGAGACACGCGTGACCGATAAGCCAACTCGACAAACCGAGGGCTCGCCTCCAGCCAGACCGCGCGAGAGATCAACCGCGACATTGTCTTGCGCACCATCCATGAGACAGGCGCTGCAGCTGGGGGAGTATCTGTTAGTTTCGCGCCGAAGGGCGGAAGATAGAATTGGCGCCGAGGGATTTGAAGTTGTATGACATGCGTCGATGAGCGGGCTGCGAGGATGGGCAAGGGAGAAATGATGAACGATAAGTCGACCGGCAGGCGTGATTTTCTGAAACATGCAGGATGGATGGGATCGGTTGCCATGATGACGGGGTTGCCGCATGCTGCGCTGGCGATGAAAGAGGAGCGCGTGGTCGAAGATGCGGTGTTGCCCGCGCCGCAGGAAGAGGCGCCCAAGAATCACATCAAGTTCTCGGTGTGCGGTATAAGCCACGACCATATCTACGGGATGGTGGGCGCGATCCAGCGCGGCGGTGGCGAACTGGTGTCGGCCTGGGGAGGCGAAGAAGACAAGCTGGCCACGTTCACCAAGCGCTTTCCCAACGTGAAGATCGTGAAAACGGAGGACGAGATCCTCAACGATCCGTCCACGCAACTGGTGCTGAGTTCGCAGATTGCCGATGAGCGCGCCCCGCTGGGAATCCGGGTAATGAAACACGGCAAGGATTACTTGTCCGACAAGCCGGGGATCACTACGCTCGAGCAACTTGCGGAGGTGCGCAAGACGATCGCGGAAACGAAGCGCATCTACGCCATCATGTATAGCGAGCGCCTGGAAGTGAAAGCCGCAGTGTACGCGGGGGAGCTAATCAAGCAGGGCGCGATCGGCAAGGTTATCCAGACCATCAACATCGCGCCCCACCAGATCATTCAGAAGCATGGCGACGCCGGCGGCGGCACGGGACGGCCGGACTGGTTCTGGAATCCCGAGCAGTACGGCGGGATTCTGTGCGATATCGGTTCGCACCAGGTTGACCAGTTCCTCTTCTATACGGGATCGAAGCAGGCGGAAGTGGTGGAATCGCAGATCGCCAACGTGCGCCATCCGGACCATCCGAAGTTCCAGGACTTTGGGGACATGGTGCTGCGCGGAGATCGCGGCCTTGGCTATGTGCGGCTGGACTGGTTTACGCCCGACGGCCTGGGGACATGGGGCGACGGGCGCCTGTTCATCCTGGGAACGGATGGTTATATCGAAGTTCGAAAATACACCGACGTGGCGGTGAAGAAGCAGGGCAATAATCTTTTCATCGTGGATAGCAACCAGGCGCGGTACATCGACTGCAACAACATGACGCTTCCGTTTGGGCCAGAGTTTGTGGCCGACGTTGTGAATCGCACCCACGTGGCGCAGGACCAGGATGGATGCCTGCTGGCCGCGGAACTGGTGATCAAGGCGCAGCGGAACGCGAAGTTCGTAACTCTGAAGGACTAGCGACGGGAGAATTGTGATGGGAATGACGAGACGCGACGTAGTGGTTGGACTGCTGGCCATGCCCGGCGCACTGAACGCGGTGGCGCATGGCGACGATCATCAGCAGGTGATGGGGCCGACCGTTTTCAACTGGAACGACATGAAACCGGAGAAGACGGCGACTGGCGAGGTGCGGCACCTCTGCAAGTCTCCGACTGCCACCGTCGACGAGCTGGAAATGCACGTCACCACACTGAATCCCGGGATGGAGCCCCATCCGCCGCACCGCCACGTGAACGAGGAATTGATCATTATTCGCGAAGGGGATTGCGAGACGCTCTCGAGTGGAAACTGGGTCAAATGCGGGCCCGGTTCGGTGGTCTTCAACGCATCCAATAGTCTGCACGGCTTTCGCAACGTGGGGACAGCGCCGGCGGTGTACCACGTGATCAACTGGAGCCCCAATAAGAATGTGGCTCCCAAGGCGTCGTAGCTGTCATCGCAAAATCGGGGCGTCTAGACGACTCCATGAAGAAAGGTGTATCTTCTTTGCGGAGCGTGAGATGCAGCGTTTCGATTTCCCATCTCGGGTCGTGCTGTCTCGATATCTCCTCCATTTTCTGTCCTGCGGCGTGCGATGAACTCGTCTCGTTAGGCCTACCCAAGTCCGGGAGAAGCGTGTGAAAGGGTTGAACTTTGATTTGGGCGAGTCCATCGCGCTCCTGCGCGAGAGCGTGCGCGGGTTTGCCCAGGCCGAGATCGCGCCCATTGCCGCGCAGGTGGACCGCGACAACCAATTCCCTCGTGCGATTTGGCCCAAGCTTGGCGCCCTGGGACTGCTTGGTATCACCATCGATGAGGATTACGGCGGCGCGGACCTTGGCTACCTGGCTCACGTCGTGGCCATGGAAGAGATTTCGCGTGCCTCCGCAGCGGTTGGGCTCTCCTATGGCGCGCATTCCAACCTGTGCGTCAATCAACTCGCCAAACATGGAACACGAGGCGCAGAAGAAGAAGTATCTGCCTGACCTGATCAGCGGGAGGCATATCGGCGCGCTGGCGATGTCGGAGACCGAGGCTGGCTCGGATGTGATCGGGATGCGCTTGCGGGCCGATAAGCGGGACGGCTTCTACATCCTGAACGGCAACAAGATGTGGATCACGAACGGTCCCGAGGCGGATACGCTCATCGTGTACGCCAAAACCGAACCGTCCGCGGCGTCGAGAGGCATCACTGCATTCATTGTCGAGAAGGGATTCGAAGGCTTTTCGACCTCACAGAAACTGGACAAGCTGGGCATGCGCGGATCCGATACGTGCGAACTGGTGTTTCGCGATTGCCCGGTACCGGAGGAGAATGTGCTTGGCCGCGTCAACGGCGGCGCCCGCGTGCTCATGTCGGGGCTTGACTACGAGCGGCTCGTCTTGTGCGGCGGACCTCTGGGGATCATGGCGGCGTGTCTCGACGTGGTCGTGCCCTACGTGCATGAGCGCAAGCAGTTCGGGAAGGCCATTGGCGAATTTCAACTCATGCAGGGCAAGCTCGCCGACATGTATGTGACGTTTCATGCCTGCCGCGCCTATGTGTACGCCGTTGCGCAAGCCTGCGATCGCGGGGAAGCGGTGCGCAAGGACGCTGCGGGCGCGATTCTCTATTCGGCCGAGAAAGCGACGTGGATGGCAGGCCAGGCGATCCAGGCGCTGGGCGGCAATGGATACATCAACGATCACTCCACGGGCAGGCTCTGGCGCGATGCCAAGCTGTTTGAGATTGGCGCGGGCACGTCGGAAATTCGACGCATGCTGATCGGCCGCGAACTGTTCAAAGAAACGAGCTGACAAGGAACCCGCAGGAGCGCGGTCAATGAGCGTTCTCACTTCCCAGGTTCAGACACGGAGCGACGAGTTTCGCGCCAATATGGAACGGATGCGGACGCTTGTCGACGAATTGCGGGAGAAGACCGCACAGGCGGCTCTAGGCGGTTCTGAAGCAGCGCGCAAGAAGTACAAATCGCGCGATAAGCTCTTCGTCCGGGAAAGGGTCGATCTGCTGCTCGATGCGGGGACTCCGTTTCTGGAACTGTCGCCGCTCGCGGCCTATGGAATGTACTCGGGCGATGTTGCCAGCGCCGGCATCGTCACAGGAATCGGTGGGATCAGCGGGCAGCAGTGCGTCATTGTTGCCAACGATGCGACGGTCAAGGGCGGCACGTACTTTCCGCTCACCGTGAAAAAGCATCTGCGCGCACAAATGATCGCGCTCGAAAACAACCTGCCTTGCGTGTATCTTGTCGACTCGGGCGGCGCGTTTCTTCCCTTGCAGGACGAGGTCTTTCCCGACCGCGAGCATTTCGGCGCCATCTTCAATAACCAGGCGAATCTATCTGCGGCGGGTATAGCCCAGATCGCGTGCGTGATGGGCTCGTGCACCGCGGGAGGCGCTTACATTCCCGCCATGTCCGATGAGTCGATCATCGTGAAGGAACAGGGCACGATCTTTCTCGGCGGACCGCCGCTGGTGAAAGCGGCGACGGGCGAGGAAGTCACGGCCGAGGAGCTTGGTGGGGCTGACGTGCATACGCGCATCTCGGGGGTAGCCGACTATCTTGCCGATGATGATGCGCATGCGCTGGCGCTCGTCCGCCGCCTCGTGGCCAACCTCAATCGGCCCATTCCGGCAGGGCCGCAGGCGCCGCCGGAAGATCCGCTCTTCGATCCCGAGGAGATCTACGGCATTGTGCCCGCCGACACCCGCAAGCCCTACGATGTGCGCGAGGTGATCGCCCGCATGGTCGACGGCAGCCGCCTTGACGAATTCAAACAGCGCTACGGAAGCACGCTGGTCACCGGCTTTGCGCACATTGGCGGCTATACGGTCGGAATTCTCGCCAACAACGGAATTCTGTTTTCGGAGTCGGCGCTCAAGGGGACGCATTTCATCGAACTGTGCGCGCAGCGCGGAATCCCGCTGGTCTTCCTGCAGAACATCTCCGGGTTCATGGTGGGGCGCAAATATGAAAACGGCGGCATCGCCAAGGACGGAGCGAAGATGGTGATGGCCGTTGCCTGCGCGCGGGTGCCCAAATTCACGGTGCTGATCGGCGGCAGCTTCGGCGCCGGGAATTACGGCATGTGCGGACGCGCGTTTTCGCCTCGATTCCTGTGGAGCTGGCCGAATTCGCGCATCTCCGTAATGGGAGGCGAGCAGGCCGCCAACGTGCTCGCCCGCGTGCGAAGGGACGCGCTTGAGCTCGAAGGCAAGTCCTGGAGCATCGAAGAAGAAGAGGCATTCAAGACGCCCATCCAGGATCAGTATGAGGCCCAGGGCAATCCATACTACGCAACCGCGCGGCTCTGGGACGATGGCATCGTTGATCCGCTGCAGACGCGGCGCGTGCTCGCCCTGGGACTGGCCGCCGCGCAGAATGCACCCATCGGCCAGACGCGCTTCGGCGTTTTCCGCATGTGAGAATTCGACCTATGTCTGAGCCCACCATCGAAGTCGAACAAGCCGGCGCTGTTGCCCGGGTTTGGATGAACAGGCCCGCAGTGCACAATGCGCTGAATGAAGCAATGATCGATGAACTGGCTGAAACCTTCCTCGATCTCGGCGAAGATGCGGCGGTGCGGGTCATCGTTCTGTCGGGGCGAGGACGGAGCTTCTCGGCTGGCGGCGACATTGAGTATATGAAGCAGCAGGGTTCGGCGCTCCGCGAAACCAATCTTGCCACCGCGCGCGGGCTCGCAGAAATGTTCCGCATCATCGCCATTTGTCCCAAGCCCACCATCGCGCGGGCGAATGGCGCGGTCATGGGAGGAGGCCTGGGACTGGTGGCTGCTTGCGATATCGCGGTTGCGGCGAGTAACGCAATTTTCGCGGCTTCCGAGGTTCGTCTTGGGCTTATCCCGTCGACCATTGCACCATATGTTCTGCGCTCCATCGGCCCCCGCCAGGCGCGGCGGCTGTTTCAGACCGGGGAACGCATTGACGCCGCGCAGGCGCAGAGGATCGGGTTGGTCCATGAAACGGCGGTGCCGGAACAATTGGATGCCAAGGTTCAGTCCATCGTCGATGATCTGCTCGCGGGCGGCCCGGCGGCGCAAAGCGCTGCCAAGAGCCTGATTGAGGCGGTTACCAATCGACCCATTACTCGGGAACTCATCGAAGAGACTGCGATCCGCATCGCGGACATCCGATCGGATCCCGAAGCGATCGAAGGCTTGAGTGCTTTTCTTGAGAAACGGCTCCCGGATTGGGTGCCCAAAAAATGAGCCCGGTCCTCTTCGACAAAATTCTGATAGGCAATCGCGGCGAGATTGCGTGCCGCATCATGAGCACGTGCCGCCGGCTCGGCATTCGTGCGGTCGCAGTCTACTCTGACGCCGATGCCGAAAGCCGCCACGTGCGGCTCGCCGATGAGGCGGTGCGGATTGGACCGCCGCCGGCGCGCGAGAGTTACCTGGCCATGGATCGAATTCTTGACGCGGCAAGGAAGACCGGAGCGCAGGCCATTCATCCGGGTTACGGGTTCCTCGCCGAGAACGCCGATTTCGCCGACGCGTGCGCGCAGGAGGGGCTTGTGTTCATCGGGCCGCCGGCCGCGGCGATTCGTGCCATGGGATCGAAGGCAGCCGCCAAGGCTATCATGCGCAAAGCCGGCGTGCCGCTGACGCCGGGGTACGAGGGGGAGAACCAGGAAGCGGAGTTCCTTCAGCGGCAGGCGGACGCGATCGGATATCCCGTGATGATCAAGGCCAACGCCGGAGGCGGCGGGAAGGGAATGCGCCGCGTGGACGCAAGCGATGAGTTTCAGTCCGCGCTCGCATCGTGTAAGCGAGAGGCGGCGGCTGCGTTCGGCGACGATGGGGTACTCCTTGAGAAGTATGTTGTGGCTCCGCGGCATGTCGAGGTGCAGGTGTTCGGCGACCGCTTTGGCGCCATCGTCAGTTTGTTCGAGCGCGACTGTTCAGTGCAGCGGCGGCACCAGAAAGTGATCGAAGAGGCGCCGGCACCCGGGTTCACAACGGAGCAGCGAGAGGCGCTTGGAAAGGCCGCGCAGGGTGCTGCGCGGGCGGTCGGCTACGTCGGCGCGGGCACGGTCGAATTTCTGTTCGATCGCGAGAGGAATTTCTACTTCATGGAGATGAATACGCGTCTCCAGGTGGAGCATCCCGTGACCGAAATGATCACTGGGCTTGACTTGGTCGAGTGGCAACTGCGGGTCGCCGCAGGGGAGCCGTTGCCACTTACACAGCAAGCGCTCACCATGCATGGCCATGCGATCGAGGCGCGCATCTACGCTGAGGATCCTGCCCATGACTTTCTTCCTTCGATTGGGAAGCTTGTGCATCTCGCCGCGCCGGAGCCGTCGAAGCACGTGCGGATCGATAGCGGGGTCGAGCAGGGCGATGCGATCACGCCGTTTTATGATCCGATGATTGCGAAGCTGATCGTGTGGGACGAAACGCGGGAACTGGCGGTGCGGCGCTTGAGCGACGCGCTGGCCGAGTGGCGAATTGTCGGCGTGGCCAACAATGTTGAATTCCTGCGGAGGCTGGTAACCAGTCAATCCTTTCGCGAGGCAGAACTTGACACGGGCCTTATCGAGCGGGAGAAGGAATGGATCTGGTCGAAAGAGGCTGCGACGCCGGACAAAGCCGTGGTGCTGGCTGCGCTGGGAGTCGTGCTGGGGGAACGCGAGGGCGGGAGAACCGAAGGCGAGGTAAATTCCCCATGGGCCGTTCGCGACGGGTGGCGCCTCAATGGAAGCTATAAGCGACGCCTCGTCTTCATGCATGGAGAGCGCGAGTTTAGCGCGGAGGTGGAGTATCGCGCCGAGGATTATCGGATTTCGATAGGGCCGGCTCATTTTGCGGTCAGTGGGAAGTCTTGCGAGAATGGCCGCATCGATGCCGTGATCGATGGGCAGCGAGTGCACGGCACAGTCATTCCCTACCGCGGGCGACTCCATGTTTTCTGCGCGGATCAGTCTTACGTCCTGACTTATGTCGATCCGCTGGAGATTGCTGCCCAGAGTCACAGTAGCGAAAGCAGCCTGTTGGCGCCCATGCCGGGACGTGTGATCGCGCAACTGGTCGAGCCTGGCGATCACGTGGAAAAGGGAACTCCGCTGGTGGTGCTGGAAGCGATGAAGATGGAGTACACGATTCATGCTCCCGCCGCGGGTCGCGTGGAATCGTTTCACTTCGCTGTGGGAGACCAGGTGACGGAGGGTGCGGAACTCTTGCACTTCAACCGCGAGAACGCGCCGCAGGAGGAAAGCTGATATGGGCTCTCCGAAAAGTGTGCGTATCGTCGAGGTTGGCCCGCGCGACGGGCTGCAAAACGAAGTCCAGACTGTTCCCACCGAAATCAAGATCGAATTGATCGGGCGGCTCGCCGCGTCGGGACTTAAGACGATCGAGGCCACAGCGTTTGTTTCGCCGAAATGGGTCCCGCAAATGGCGGACCACGCCGAGGTGTTGCGCGGGCTGCCTCGCGAAGACGGCGTCAGCTATCCGGTGCTGGTGCCGAATCTGCGTGGTTTCGAAGAAGCGGTCGCTGCCGGGGCGACAGAAGTGGCCGTGTTTGCCGCGGCGTCGGAGACTTTCTCGCAGCGTAATATCAATTGCTCGATTGCGGAGAGCCTGGATCGGTTTGCGCCGGTCTTTGCCGCTGCCCGCGCGGCGAATGTGCAAGTGCGCGGATATGTTTCGTGCGTGCTGGGATGTCCGTATGAAGGAGATATCAATCCCGACCAGGTTGCTGATGTGGCTGCCGCACTTTTCGAAAGCGGATGTTACGAGGTTTCGCTTGGAGACACGATCGGCGTCGGGACTCCGAACCGGACCATGGAACTGATCAAAACGGTCGGGGGCCGGATGCCGGTGGACAGGCTGGCGGGGCATTTTCACGACACGTATGGGCAGGCGCTGGCTAATATCTACGCCGCTCTCACCATGGGTGTGCAGGTGTTCGACGCGTCGGTGAGCGGGCTGGGCGGGTGTCCCTATGCGCCGGGAGCTACGGGCAATGTTGCCACGGAAGATCTGCTCTTCATGCTCAACGGAATGGGCATTGAGACCGGCGTCGATCTCGACCGGCTCATTGCGGCGGGCGCGTTTATCTGCGAAAAGCTGGGGCGCCAGACGCAGTCACGGGTGGCGCGGGCGCGTGTCCGCTGCTGATAGAGGCATACCGAAGTTTCGTGCTATCCCACCCTTGCGACAAAAACAAAGACGTCGCAAGAATGGGGCACCCAGGTTCAGTTATTCACGCAAAGATATGCGGTTCGGTCTTGGACTGAACTTCTTCGCGGCTTACGTCGGGAGCCAGCTCGACCAGTCGCAGACCGGCCGGAGTCACATCGAGCACGCACAAATCGGTGATGATGCGATTGACCACGCCCGCGCCGGTTAGAGGAAGATTGCAGGCGCGCAGTATTTTGGGTTGGCCATCCTTCGATGTGTGCTCCATCAGCACCACGACGCGCTGCACGCCCGCCACCAGGTCCATGGCGCCGCCCATGCCCTTGATCATTTTCCCCGGGATCATCCAGTTGGCCAAATCGCCGCGCTCGGAAACCTGCATGGCTCCAAGGATGGCCAGGTCGATGTGGCCACCCCGAATCATCGCGAACGAATCGGCGCTGGAAAAGAAACTGGCCCCGGGAAGAGCGGTCACGGTCTGTTTTCCGGCGTTGATCAAGTCGGCGTCGACTTCATCCTCGGCCGGGAATGGCCCGATGCCAAGCAGACCATTTTCTGACTGCAGCGTGACATGCACGTCCGGCGGGATGTAGTTGGCCACCAGCGTGGGAATGCCGATGCCCAAGTTCACGTAATAGCCGTCCCGGAGTTCCCTGGCGGCGCGCTGCGCCATCTGTTCGCGAGACCATGCCACGGCGTCACACCTTTCTTATCGTCCGCTGCTCGATGCGCTTCTCGGGGGCGGGATTGTGGACGACCCGCTGCACGAAGATGCCCGGGGTGTGGATCTGGTCGGGGTCGAGCTCACCCGTGGGCACCAGCAACTCTACTTCGGCGACGGTAACTCGGCCGCAGGTCGCCGCCATGGGGTTGAAGTTACGCGCGGTTTTCCGGTAGATGAGATTGCCGCTGGCGTCGCCTTTCCAGGCTTTGACCAGGGAGAGATCACTGCGAATGGCCTGCTCGAGGATGTAGGTATGGTCGCCGAAGATGCGATGTTCTTTGCCTTCCGCCACGGCTGTCCCAACGCCGGCGCGGGTGAAAAAGCCGGGAATGCCCGCGCCGCCCGCGCGCATCCGCTCCGCCAGCGTGCCCTGGGGGCAGAACTCGATTTCGAGGACGCCAGAGAGGAACTGTCGCTCGAACTCGCGGTTCTCTCCCACGTAGCTCGAGATCATCTTGCGGATCTGGCTGGTCTCGAGAAGGAGGCCGAGGCCCCATCCATCCACGCCGGCGTTGTTGCTGGCGATGGTGAAGTTCTTCTTTCCCGTATCGCGCAGGGCTACGATCAGAGCTTCGGGAATGCCGCAGAGGCCGAACCCTCCGACGGCGATCGTCATGCTGTCTTCGACGATGCCTTCGAGGGCGGCCTGCGCACTTGGATATACCTTCGAGATGGCCAAGCAATCTCCGCGTGTTCGATCGACCGGGGAATCGCGAGTGTCGCAACACCCGCAGAGTAGTATGCGAGGCGGGGCGCTTGGCGCGCAACCGCAGGGACTGCTACAACAGAACCGAACGTATGTGTGGCCGCTACTATCGCCGATCGGACAAACAGAAAATCGCCGAAGCCTTCCGCACCGGGGTTCCGACAACGTTCGAGATCCTGCCCTCGTATAACGTGGCTCCGCAGACCTTCCAGCC
The DNA here is from genome assembly GCA_963798315.1 of uncultured Acidobacteriota bacterium. GTDB lineage: Bacteria > Acidobacteriota > Terriglobia > Terriglobales > Acidobacteriaceae > Telmatobacter. The sequence goes on from CAWCTA010000016.1 coordinate 263,327, forward strand.
GGTCGTTTGTTTCAACCGGAAGACCCTGGAGCGCGAACTCGTCCAGATGCGATGGGGCCTGGTGCCTTACTGGGCGAAGGACGCGAAGATCGCCTACAGCACCATTAACGCCAAGGCCGAAACTCTGACGACCAGTCCGGCCTTTCGCGAGGCGATCAAGCGGCGGCGCTGCCTGGTTCCCGCAGACGGTTTCTTTGAGTGGCAGCCGATCGACAAGAAAACCAAGCAGCCCTTTGCTTTTGGGCTGATGGATGGTGCTCTCTTTGCCATGGCGGGCTTGTTCGACGTGTGGAGGGACAAGACAACGGGCCAGGCTCTGCTTTCCTACACCGTGATTACCACCGACCCGAATGAACTGCTGGAACCGTTTCACAATCGGATGCCGGTCATTGTCAGAGCCGCCGACTATGAGCGCTGGATAGCGCCGGCTGAGCCGTCGCACCTGCCCCTGGACCTGCTTCGTCCCTATCCTGACGAACTCATGTCGGCGTGGAAAGTGGGGCAGGCCGTGGGAAACGTGAAGAACGACGAACCGGGTTTGATTGCGCCGATTTAAGCCGCCGCCGCCGTCCCACGATCTGCCTTGGGCCTTTTGCCAAATCCGCTTGATATTCTGGATACGTCCCACAGCCCTGTTGTCGGGCTTCATTCCTCTTTACCACAGGTAATTGCCTTGGAACGTAAGCTTTATTCGGCGCGTCTCGAACGCAAGGTGTGCATCTCCGAAATCGCCCAGTGCTACCACTTCAACTTTGTCATCGACGAATTGGAGAGCTTTCCGTTTGTCGCGGGGCAGTTTATCTCCACCCTGGCCGAGGACCCGAAGGGCAAGCAGCAGACGCGTGCCTATTCGATTGCGTCAGCGGCCAGCGGCAATCGCTTTGACCTGTGCGTGAATCGCGTGGAGGGCGGCTTTTTCTCCAACCACCTGGCTGATCTTACCGAGTTGCCTCCGGGGGGATTTGTGAAGGTCCACGGACCGCATGGGCATTTCGTCCTTCGTGAACCGGTCGCGGATTCGATCTTCATTTCCACCGGCACAGGCATTGCCCCCATGCGCGCGTATGCGCAATGGCTGTTTCCCGAAGATGGTCCCGACCGCAGTGACGGGCGGGATATCTGGATGGTCTACGGCACGCGCTACGAGAGCGAACTCTACTATCGCGAGGAGTTCGAGGCCCTGGCGCGCCGCAAGCCGAATTTTCATTACATACCCAGCCTGAGCCGCGGGGACGAGCACTGGACCGGGCTGCGCGGGTATGTCCAGGAGCATGTAGCGCGGATCGTGGAGAAGCGGGCTGCCCGCCTCGGCATCCAACTGCCCTTGCTGCCGGTCGATCCGTCGATCCCGCCGGCCGAGCTTCGGTTCGACGTGCACGCCTATATTTGCGGGCTCAACAACATGGTTGCCGGGGTGCGCGAGAAGCTTGCCAACTACGGCTGGCACCGCAAGCAGATCATATTCGAGCGCTACGATTGACGCACCAAAACATCAAAGGTTGAAAAGTTCGCGCAGCCGCTTGGTCTGCGACCGGCTTACGGGAATTTCGGTCTGCTGCTTGTCGTTCATGCGCAGCTGATAACTGGATTTGAACCAGGGCACGACTTCCCGGATGTGGTTGATATTGACGACAAAGCCGCGATGGGCACGCCAGAAAACCGTCGCATCCAGCTGCTCCAGCAGCTCTTCGAGCGTGCGGCATTTGGAATGGCCCTCAAAGGTCTGCGTCACCACGCGAATGATGCCGTCGTCAATCGCGGCGTAGCAGATTTCCGCCTGGTCTACGAGCAATAGCCGGTTTTGTGCCAGCACGATCAGCTTGGCAGGCTGGGGCGAGCGCGCACTCCCCTGCGGTCGGTTCAGAAGCCGCAGCAGGGCGTCGATCTGGGCTTCGGCGGCGGGTGTCGTTCCTTCCGACATGCGCCCGCGCGCCCGCTCCACGGCCTGCTCCACGCGGGTGCGGTCGAAGGGTTTCAGCAGGTAATCCACGGCATTCACGTCGAAGGCGCGCACGGCGTACTGGTCGTAGGCGGTGGCGAACACGATCTGGGGCAGGTGTTCTTCGTCGACTCCGGGCCGCAGCCGCGCCTTGGCTTCGCTGCGGTCCTTCAACCGCTGAATCACTGCGAATCCATCCAGGCCGGGCATCTGCACATCGAGAAAAACCAGGTCGGGGTGGTGTTCCTCAATGAGGTCCACGGCTTCAATGCCATTGGTTCCCTGGGCGACGACCTCGACGCCGCCGACCGAGTCGAGCAGGTACTTCAGCTCATCGCGGGCCAGTTGTTCGTCGTCAATGATGAGCGCGGAGAGAGACATGCGGAAGCTTGATTGTAGGAAGCCAGGGCGGCGCGGTCAACGCGAACCGGGCGCATTGTCTACCGGCGGGAACCCTACTCGGCCATGACCCGGAGGCGGGCCGGCATCTGGTCCTGGGACAGTTCATGGCCGCACCGGGTGCAGAACTGGTCGGTGGCGCGGACGGTGCGGAAGCAGGTTCCGCAACTGGCGGTGAGCTGATAGTCGCACTGCGGGCAGAAGTGAAAATCGCTCTGCACAAACGTGCTGCAGGCCGGGCAACGAGAAACCAGGGGTTGGCGGAGCAGGAAGTAGAGCACCGCCCCGATCCCTCCCGGCATCACGAAACAGATCAGCATCCAGAAGCGCGCGCTCATGGCCCGGCGGGGCGCGTCCTTGCTCACGTAGCCGACCATGAGGAAGTAAAGTGCGGCCAGCAGCCCCCACGAGATGTTGAAGTAAACCTTGAAACCGATCGGCGGTCCATGGTGGTGGCTCTGCTCGGGCATGACCATCCACATGTAGTACTCAACCGCCACAAAGGCGGCGATGGCGGCGACGATCGACCACACCGGGATCAGGCGGGCGTCTTCATTCACGGTAATGGATTGGGGATCACGCATAAATCAGACCCTCACTCAGAGGGTTTTCCAGAAGCCCAGGTGGTGAGTAACTTCTATATGAGTGACGGCGGCCCGTGCACGGAAGTTGCGTAGAGGGTGGGAATTTGCTTTTCATCCTAGCGGACCGGCGCCCTTGCTCGACCGAGGCTTGCTTTCCTAGGAGCGGTGGCGGAGCCACCCGGCCATAACGGCAGCGGCCAGCAACGCGGGGCAAAGAATGCATACCCACAGACTGAACTGGCAGGCGAGGTCGCCCAGATGTTCCGCCGCGATCAGGTTTTCGACGGCCCACCAGATCAGGGGGCCGAGGACCAGGAGAAATACCAGAATGGACGCCAGGGCCACGGCGCGAATGCGCTTGCGCCCGGCTTTCTGTTCCTTGAGAACTCCGAGCGAGGCCATGACCACGCGGCGGGTACCGTAGGCGACTTTGCGGTCCCGGTCTGCATGCTCTGCGACAGATGGATTCACGTCGCGGTTGGGACCGGCTCCCTGATCCGATCCATGAGCAGTTCCTGCGACCATTACACCGCCTCGGTGCGAGGTGCAGCCGAGTTTTCAAGGGCGGGCCTGATCGCTGCCAAGCCTCGATAGAGTCTGGATTTCACGGTCGAAAGGGGAGCCCGAGTCACGCTTGCGATCTCCTGGAGGGACAGGTCCTCGTGGAAACGCAGCACCAGGACTTCGCGATAGAGCGTGTCGACCTGGAGCAAGGCATCGGCGATCCGTTGCCGATCTTCGAGGCTGGCGAACCGGTCAAACGGCGTCGGCTGGCTGTCGGAGATCTCAAAACTCATCGGACGGTCATCTTCGCTGGACCCCTCAAACAACTCGTCCAAGCTGGCGACGGTCCGCTTGCGGCGGAAATCGATGACCAGGTTGCGGGCAATGGTAAACAGCCAGGTGTCAAAACGCGCCTTGCCGTTGAATTGACCGCCGCGCACGAGCACGCGCATCCAGACTTCCTGGAAGAGGTCTTCGGCCAGTTCGCGGCTGCTGGTCAAATAAAGGAGATAGCGCAACAGACGGTGCTGGTAGCGGACGATCAACTCGTCCAAAAGACCGGCTTCCTGGTGTTTCAGCCCGGAGGCGATGGCAAGGCTTTCCTGCCGGACGGCCTCGTCCTGCGCGGTGGCAGAACCCTGGGCAAACAACGACTGTACCGATGCAAGCGCGTTCATCTTGCTCTATTAGACGACAAAGTGTCTGCAAAAGACGAAAAAAGTGAAGCGATTTACTTAAAGATTTGCCGCTTTTCGGCCGGTCTCGGTCCGTTTCGCCACCTCGAGCGCGTCTTCAATCGCAGCCCGGAGGCGGCGCTCCCGGCCTTCGGTGGTCTGGTAGTAAAAGATGCCGAGCAGGTGGTTCCGCTTCTTGATGCGCGTCATGGCGTCCCATCCCAGGCGCGCCACGGGCTGCCGCTGGAACGCCGCACGCAGGATTGGCGGCGGTTCCTGTTCACCCTCCATGGCCAGGAACAGGCGTTCGGCCATCTGCCCGGCCCTTTTATGACGGATTTCCTCGCTCTTTGGCTCGCTAACCCAGCGCCCAATGTCGCGCCGCATCGATGGGCTCAAGGCATCGAAGTAGCGTCGAAGTCCGCGGTCGGCTTTCAGTGACTTCCCAAGTTCGGCAGGCATGGGCGTTTCGCGTTCCTCCAGGTCGGGCTGGAGGAGGAACTTGGCGGTATCGCCGGGTTTGGCACGGGCTCCGGATTGCATCTTCTTATTTATCAATAGGACGTGCTTCTTGCCGCCGGATTCAGGAAAAAGGGAAGTTCGAAACGCGAAACCGTTGATCTCGCCGCACACACGTCTTCCGTTCCGGATCGGCCAGACCTCGGCCGGGTCGAAGGGGACGCGGGCGATGACCCAACGCAGGGCATTGCCGGTGGGCTCGAGCAAAGCGCGGAAGGTTTTGGCCTTCGGGTCGGGCATACGACGAGTATCCATCCCTTGTCAGTCTCGGCAATGAAATTCGCATCGAGCCGGAAGAGCCGGCCGAGTCGTGCCGACCTTCTACACTATCCCTTATGGAAATCCTCTACGGCGTCCATGCGGTGGAAGAGGCGCTGAGGGCTGGAAAGCGACGGTTTGACTACGTGTTGGTGGCCCGCGAGCGCCACGACGACCGGCTTGCACGGCTGGTCGCGGAATGCCGCCAGGCAGAGGTGCGGGTCCGCCAGGAACCGCGCGAGCAACTCACGCAAGTTGCGGGCACCGCCGCTCACCAGGGTGTTGTCGCCATGGTCCGCGCCCACGAATTGCTGACCATTGAGGATTTGTTTGAACCGCTGGCATCCACCCGCGGCGCCCGGTTGCTGCTGGCGCTGGACGGGGTCGAGGATCCGCAAAACCTGGGCGCCTTGCTTAGGGTTGCGGACGGTTCTGGAGTCGATGGAGTGATTCTCACGGAGCGGCGCTCGGCACCGCTGAGTCCCGCCGCCGTCAAGGCCAGCGCGGGCGCCGCCGAGCATCTCCGGATTGCGCGTGTGGTGAACCTGGTGCGGGCTCTCGAAGACCTGAAAAGGCAGAACTTATGGATCATCGGGCTCGATGAGCGGGGAACTTCGGATTACGATCAGTTCGACCTGACCGGGAACTGCGTGCTCGTGCTGGGCCGCGAGGGCGCCGGGCTGCACGACCTGGTCCGGCGTACATGCGACCATCTGCTCCGTATTCCAATGGCCGGGGGCGTGAATTCGCTGAATGTCTCAGCCGCAGGGGCCGTTGTCTTGTACGAAGCGTTTCGACAGCGCCGCGCTGCGACCCGGAACGCGGCCGCCGGATTCTCCAAGAATGCTCTCCCCCAGGAACGGGATGCGACAAAACCGCCTGCGTCCAAACCGGCAAAGCAGAAAGGTCTGGGTTCATGAAGTTCCGGTACTCGGTTGCATGGATTGCTGCCGGCCTCTCACTTTACGTTCCATCCAGGATCCTTCGGGCCCAGACCAGCCCTCCGGCGGCCCCGGTTTCCGGGCAGCCGGACGCGACGAAGCCCCAGACCGCGCCGCAAGAGTCACCGAAGGGACAGGTGATCTTTTCCCGCTCGACAGACGAGAATGGCGAAACCACCACCCAGGCCGGGCCGGCCAGGCCGGAGACGGTTGCGGCGCCCATTGCTCAGGACCCGGAGCGCCAGGCGGTTACTTTTACGGGCTTCGATCTGGACGTTCATCTGAGGGTCGAAGTGCACCAGATTGCGGTGCGAGCCCTGCTCACGGTGCGCAATGACGGCAAAGTCCCTCTGAGTCGCATTCCTCTGCAGGTCTCGTCGTCGCTCAACTGGGACCGGATTCGCGTTCGGGGGAAGGATGTGGCTTTTCCGGTGGCCACGCTCAACTCCGATGCGGATCACACGGGCCAGCTTCACGAGGCCGCCGTGCCGTTGGATCAACCTCTTGGGCCCGGGGAGAGCCTCCAGCTGGACGTTACCTATTCAGGTGCGATTGGTGTTTCAGCGCAGCGCCTGCTGGCGATCGGAACGCCGGAAGACGTGGCTCTCCACTCCGACTGGGACCAGATTGATACCCAGTTCACAGGACTGCGGGGGTTCGGCAGTGTAGTGTGGATTCCTGTCTCATCGGTGCCGGTGATCCTGGGGGATGGCGCCCGGCTCTTCGACGAGATGGGTGAGCATAAGCTGCGCCTGGCGGGAGCGAGCTTCCGGCTGCACCTCACAATCGAGTTTCCCCACGGTCGGGCCCCTTCGCTGGCACTGATCAATGGGCAGCCAGCCGAGCTCAACGTCACCGACACGCCCGGGCCGGCCGCCGATATTGCCGGAATCGCCACCGCGAAACTGGACGGGTCGACCCTGGGATTTGAGACACCCAGCCTTTTTGTCGCTGTTCGCAACGCGCACGCAGGGACGAATCTTACGGCTTGGACCGTGCCGGACAACGAGGTGGCGGTGGAATCGTGGACGGCCGCAGCCGCGACGGTCACGCCGTTCCTGCAAGGGTGGCTGGGCCAAAAACCGCGGGCTCAACTCACACTGCTGGATTTGCCCGATCCTCAGGACGCTCCCTACGAGACCGGAGCGCTGCTCGCAACCAGCCTCCATGAGGCCGAGTCGCGACAACTGGAGGGAATCCTTGCCCATGCCCTAACGCATGCATGGATGGAGTCGCCGCGGGCATGGCTGAGCGAGGGGGTTGCTCACTTTATGGGCACGTTGTGGATCGAAAAGCAGCAGGGTCGCGAAAAGGCTATGAGCGCCCTCGAATCGGGACGGCCTGCGCTGGCCTTGGCCGAACCTGCCAGTCCTAGTGAAGGCGTCGGGCAGCCCCTTGCTAAAGCGATCTCGCCGGTTTTCTACCGGACCAAAGCAACCTACGTCTTGTGGATGCTGCGCGACGTGGCTGGAGACCCGACTCTTTCCGCAGCCCTGCGGGCCTACGATCCGTCGCAGGATCTGAACAATGGCAAAGACGCGCGGGAGGGCTCATTTGAGGCATTAGTCGAACGGGCCGGAACGCAGACCGATCTCTCCTGGTTTTTCGGCGATTGGGTGGATGCCGACAAGGGGCTCCCCGACCTGTCGATCGAAAGCGTGTTTCCCGCCCCGGAACGGGCCGGCACCTGGCTGGTGGCGGTCAATGTGGCCAACGCTGGTTATGCCGCGGCCGAAGTTCCTGTGACGGTGAGGACTGATGCCAATTCGGTCACCCAGCGGGTGCGCGTCCCCGCCCGCGGCAAAGCCGTGCAGCGAATCCTGATTCAAGGCAAGCCCACCGAGGTGCAGGTAAACGACGGAACTGTTCCCGAGAGCCAGGCCAGCGTGCACGTCACGAAGTTGGACAAAGCCGCTGATCCGGGGAACGGACCGGCGCACGGTACTTCACGTCAGCCCTAAAGTGGCAAAAGGAACGCTCGCTCCTCTCCATCACTTACCCATTTGTAGTTAATCAAATCTTGCCCTTCCCGCTTCCCAGGGATACTCCTGGTGCCGCGACGGCGGATGGTCACTTACGATGGACTTATTTGTTCGGGTTCTTAACTTGGAAACGGGACGACCTGCCGGCATCTAACCTGCATCTAATTGAATAGTCGGCAGAGATTCTCCTTGCGTCTCCCTATCAGGACAATTTTCCTCCCCGTGCCGACTTGCGCTTTTCCAATTTTGAATCCTTTGTTGAACTGCGATTGTCTTGGCACGACTTTGCACGGAGATTGTCTATGAGTCGTCCGAAACGCATCCTGCTCGTGAGCAGGGATCTAATGGTTTTGCAGACACGGAAATTGATGCTTGGGGCCTACTTCGAAGTGTGCGCGGCGGGCAGAGTCCCGGAAGCGAAGGCACTTCTCGGACAACAAAATTTCGACCTGATCGTCCTCTGCTACACGATCAGCCAGGACGACTGCCAGAGGATAATCGAGTCGGCGCAACAACATTACCCGCTGGCCAAGATTCTGGCGTTGACTGCTGCTGGGTATGCTGCGAAACAGGTCGACATCCATCGTTACTTCTTAGCCGCCGAGGGTGGTCCCTTTACCCTGCTGAAAAAGTCGGCAGAATTGCTTGGCTTCGAGTTCAGAAGCAAGGGCCGCATGGTGCAGGCCGCGTCGCCGGATCTTGTGGCGACTTCCCCGGGTGCCTGATCAAGCTCAGACATTCCCAAGGAGATCATCAGCTGATAATGCCGTGAGAGATGGCGTAGCGCGTCAGTTCGGCGGTGGTGCGGACTCCCAACTCGTCCATCAGGCTATTGCGATGGAATTCGACTGTCTTGGGAGAAATGTTGAGGGCGGAAGAAATTTCCTTGGTCGTTTTTCCCTCCGCGACCAGTTGCAGGACTTCGCGCTGGCGCTGTGTAAGCGTCCCGCCGAAGAATGCCGACGGGTTCTTGTTCGGTTGCTGCCGAGCGAGTTGCGCCGCTTCTTCTCCGACCAGCGGCGTCACATAATACTGATCTCTGAGCGCCCGGTGAATTGCTTCGACCAGTTCCGTCGTGGCTGACTGTTTGGCTACATAGGCTTTGGCGCCCGCTGTAAATGCGGCATGGACGTAGGCAGGGTCGAGTTGTTGGGTCACGAACACGATCTTCGGGGCCGGTTGCAGCTTGCTGAGGGAGCGCGCCGCCTCAATCCCGTTCAACTCCGGCATGCCGATGTCGAGCAATACGACGTCGGGGTGAAGACGTTCTGCTTCGGAAACGAGAATCCGGCCATTGGCGGCGGTGCCGACGATCGTAAATTCACCAGACAGCAGGCGCGTCAGGCCATCCAGCATGAGAGCATGATCGTCGGCAATCAGCAAGCGTTTAGGCATGGTGATTCAGCGGAACCGTTGCGGTGACGGTCGTTCCCCGACCGAGGGAGGACTTGACCGCCAGCGTGCCGCCGGCAAGACGGGCTCTCTCCTGCATCGAGATCATGCCCAGCCCGTGTGCCGGGTCGTCTGAGTCCTGGTCAAAGCCAAGGCCGAAATCCATCACGCGAAGCTCCAACTGGCTATCGCTGCCGGCCAGCATCACCTTTACATGGGTTTTGCCAGCGTGTTTTGAAACATTGCGCAGGGCCTCCTGCGCGATTCGATAGATGGCTGTTGCCGCTTCAGAGGACCACGAATCGGGCAGAGCTTCACTGGTGTAGGTTGCCGGCATGTTTTCACGGTGGCCGAACTCCTGCACCATGGCCTTGAGAGCGGCCGGCAATCCAAGGTCCTGCAGGATCGCAGGGTGCAGCCGATGGGAAATCTGCCGCACATCGGTATTCAGTGACTGAACCAGGGAGCGGGCAGATTCGATGCGTTCGAGATCGACTCCTTTGCGATCGCGAGTCTCGATTTCGTGAAGCAGAATCTCGAGCGCGCTCAGGCGCTGGCTGATGTCATCGTGTAACTCGCGGGCGACGCGCTGCCGTTCTTCCTCCTGCACAGTAAAGAGATGGGCGGTGAGGCCGCGAAGCTCTTCCTGGCTGCGATTCAGCTTGCGCGCTGTAATTTCGATCTCTCCTTCGAGGGCTTCCTTTTGTTGTGAAATGAGGAGTTCGGCTTCACGGCGCAAGGTGATGTCTTCGATCATGAGCAACAACACGCGGCTGCCGTCAGTGGAGAGGGCCTGGGCCTTGATGAGGAGCGTGTTGTGCCGCCCTGTTGTCGATTGATGCTCGAATTCGACCGTGTCGCCGTTCTGCGCCTGCATCGCGGACTCCAACTTGCCCCGGAGGCCGTCGAGGCCCCAGAGATGCTGAACAAGGTCCGGCAGGGAGCGGTTTTCCAGTTCCTTGGCCTGCATCTGGGCCAGGTCGCGGAAGGCGGTGTTGACCGTGCGGATGGTGCAGTCCTGGTTGAGGACGACGATGGGAACGGGCACGCTCTCGACAACCGAGCTGGCGAAATCGCGGGCATCCACCAGGTGCTTCTGGCTGCGCCGCAGCTGGTCGATATCGACAAGAACGACAACCAGGCCCTCGATCTTGTTTTCCGAGGTACGGTAGGGGCGGACTCGCAGCAGGTGCCACCGTCCGTCGCGGTCCTGCACTTCGAGCTCCCGCGTACCAAGCGTCTCCAGAACGTCACTCAGGATGGGCTCGATGTTTTCGACGCTTAGCTGCAGTCGAATTTCGCTGATGGAGCGGCCAAGGTCGGCGTTACGGACACTGAGCAGCCGTTGCATGGGCGGCGTGAACTGCCGGATATGCAGGTCGCTGGTGAGCATCAGCAAAGGAATGTTCACGCTGTTGAGCAGGTTGGTCAGGTCGTTGCCGGTTTGGGTGAGGACGTTATTGCGCTGCTGCAGCTCGTCGTTCACGGTCTGCAATTCTTCGTTGGCGCTCTGGAGCTCTTCCTTCGTAGTCTCGAGCTCTTCGTTCGCGCTCTGCAATTCCTCGTTGGCTGACTGGATTTCCTCGTTGGCCGACACCAGTTCCTGATTGCGGACATCGCGCTCCTCAACCAGAGATTGGAGGTGAAAGCGAGTCGAGCTGAGGTCCTGGCGCAATTGCGCAATCAAACGGTCCTTTTCGTCGACGGTGAGCTGCGGGTGCAGCAGCCTCTCGATGGATCTAGCTTCCTCACCTTCAGGAAGCGTATGAAAAAGGACCAGGTAACAGCGTGGACGCGTGACGGCCGCGGTAATCGGGAGTACGTCGATCTGTACGTGCTGCTCCCCGCGCTCGTCCATGATGACCGCAATTTCCGATGCGGGCACGTTATCGTGGATGGCCCGCTGGGCGGCTTTCCGGACTTCGTTGGCAACATTGTCGCGCAACACCCGCAACAGGTTCCAGCTCACCGCGCCCGGTGTAATGTCCATATACTGCGAGGATTGTCCGCGCGATTGCAGCACGTTCATGCGCTCATCGATGATGAGTCCCGGCGGACCGAAACGAGCCAGCACAATACGGTCGGCGGCGCGCTGCAAGTCCGATTCCGGCCACGCCACGTTTGCGATCTCCACTATCGGAGGACGCGAACCACCCGCAGCCTGCGTAATCGCATGACTGTGCGGGGGTTCAAAGTGCATGGTCATGCTGGCGCCGGTCTTCAGATAGATCTTGTGCTTGCGATCGACGGTGTTAAATACGTCGCCGTAGTCGCGCAGACCTTCCGACATGCCCAGCAGCATGTAGCCGCTGGTTTCGAGCGCGTAATGAAACGTGAGCATGACCTGGCGCTGCAATGCCTGGTTGAAATAGATCATCACGTTGCGGCAACTGAGGATGTCGACGTGAGAGAAGGGCGGATCGGTGGCGATGTTCTGGCGGGCAAAGATGCAGATATCGCGGACGCGCTTGGAGACGAGGTAGCCGCGATCGACTTTCACGAAGTAGCGCCGCAGACGTTCGGGAGAGATTTCCCCCACCAGAGTCTCGGGGTAAGCGGCGATGCGCGCCGTCTCAATCGACTGATCGCTGGCATCGGTGCCGAAGATCTGCACCTGCGCATCGATTTTGTGGTCCGACAGATACTCGAGAATCGTGATGGCCAGGGAATACGCTTCTTCGCCAGTGGAGCATCCGGCGCACCAGACACGCAGGGGTTTGTCCACGGGCCGGTCCTGTAACAGGGCGGGCAGGACGTTGACTCGAAGGGACTCCCAGAAGGCGCCATCGCGGAAGAATCGAGTTACGTTGATTAAAACGTCTTCCTGCAGAAGCCGCAGTTCGTCGGCGCGAACTTGCAGGAATCGATAATAGGAGTCGAGATGCTCCATGCGGAGCAGGAGTATGCGCCGAGCGATACGTCGACGAACGGTTTCCGGCTTGTATTGGCGGAGATCGAGACCGGAGAACGAGCGGACCAGCTGCAGAATCTTTTGAAATGACTGTTCGTCGTCCGGGGAGATGCTGCCATCCTGAAGGGAACGGACTTCCGGGCGAGCGAATTGCCTGGCGAGCCGGTCCAGTTCCACCGCGATTTCGGCGGGAGGAATGACCAGATCGATATGGTGGGCGGCAATGGAACTGAGCGGCATGCCGCTATGGACTGCGGAGTCGGGGCTCTGGACGATAGCAATGCCGCCTTCGCCCTTGATGGCCTTAAGCCCGAGTGCTCCGTCCGAATCGGCTCCAGAAAGCACTACGCCAATGGCATGGTTCTTCTGCTCTGCAGCAAGCGATCGGAAAAATGTGTCGATGGTCCGGGGGATTCGATCGTGTGAGGATCGCGCCTCAACCCGGAAAAGCCCATCTTGCAGCGTAAGCGTCTGGTTGGGCAGCAAGACATAAATATGATTCGGCTGGAGACGCTGCCCGTCCTCGATCGAGTGGACTGGCATCTGGGTATACCGTTCAACGATTTCGGAGAGAAAGCTTTTCTGGTCGGGCGCAAGATGGGTGACCAGGACGAACGACATGCCGGTGTTTGGATTGAGGTTTTCGAGGATTTCCTTGAAGGCCTGGAGGCCACCCGCCGACGCGCCAAACCCTACGACAGGATATGGCAGTGCCGGCGATTGCTGCTCCTCGGCTTCGCTCTCCACCGTAACGGCGACAGGAAACAAAGCGTCCAGTTTGGTCCCCGGAGATCTGTCAGAACCGGACTCCGATGGAACAGATTCATCCTCGCCGTCCTGTTGCTCCATGGCTTCAATTGGCTTGTCGTCATCGGGTTGGCTCCGTTGATGGTGGGTCGACTCCCCGGGGCGATCGTCTGGACGCTCTTCGCGCACTTCACCGTTTTTCATGGCGGATTACCCGATCAGACTAAGGATATACCTGCATGAGTGACGGCGAGATCGGGCTTTCTTAAATAGAGAGGCGCGGTGAAGGGTGGCGGCCGCTACACTTCACATGCAGATCCGTTGGCTTGGGCGCAGACTCCGCCGCAACAACCGCCTTCGAAATTGCACTGCGGCTGCATGGAACTGGAAGCCGACGAGCTTCCCTTGGAGATTGCGCCGGCGCCGCCACTGATCAGCCTTCGCACATGTCCCGCACACCGCGGGCAAAGGTCCAGTGCGGGTTCCGACATTTTCTGTCGCGCCTCGAACCGGTTGTCACAGGAATCGCATTGATACTCGTAGGCTGGCATAGGGTGACTCCGTTTGTGCGAGCTTTGTCTCCAGTATACGTCCGCGTGTGGACCTGAGGAGAGCGGCGGCAGCGGCGAAGTTCCGCTCGAGCGAGCCGGAAACGAGGCCCGGGATCGGGCAGTTGAAATCCGGTAACGGTTGAAACAATTGCAGGGCGGAAACGTCCTATCAATAAAGTCTCTTTCCGCTTCAAAAGCGACGTGTGCTTCCAGTCTTCAGATTTTGCCGGTAATCGGTTTTGAGAGAGGACGACTCGCATGAAGACCAATCGCCATCCATTCCTGATTTCGTTCACCCGGAGGGTTCTTCTTCAGGTGGCCAGCGCGGCTGCGGGGGCCATACTTCCGCTTGTTTTCGCCTCAGCGCATGACATCGGCGCCTATGCTCAAAACGCGCCGGCTGCGCCGCACGATCTTGCGGACACCTGGCAGGGAACGCTGCACGCCGGCCGCGACCTGCGCACGGTGATCAAAATATCGAAAGACGATAAGGGAGGGTATAAGGGCGTCCTCTACAGCGTTGACCAGGAAGGCGCGTCGCTTCCCCTGGATTCCGTGACGCTGCAGGGCTCGGACGTGAAGTATTCGATCAAGATGATCGACGGCACCTTTGAGGGCCGGCTGAGCGCGGACGGCAAGACCATCGACGGAAGTTGGAAGCAGGGCCCCAATCCGACGCCGCTGGTCCTGACTCGCGCCACGCCGGAAACGGAATGGGCCATCCCCACACCGCCTCCGCCAGTACCACCCATGGCTGCCGACGCGAACCCGACCTTCGAGGTGGCCACCATCAAGCCCAGCACGCCTGACCGGCCGGGGAAGCTGTTTACCGTCAGAGGCCGTCACTTCATTACAGTCAATACCAACATGAACGACCTGATTGCGTTTGCGTATGGATTACACGCCAAGCAGATTGTCGGAGCGCCGGACTGGTTTGGCACCAGCCTGTTCGATATCGATGCGGTGCCCGATGCCGAAGGCCGGCCGAACCAGAAGCAGATGCAGGTGATGGTGCAAAAGCTGCTGGCCGATCGCTTCCAGATGAAATTCCATCACGACAAGAAAGAGCTGTCGGTGTACACGATTTCGGTAGGCGCCGGCGGGCCTAAACTGACGAAGAGTACAACAGGACCGAATGACCCGGGGGGCTTCATGTTCAGGGGACTGGGCGATCTTGTGGTAAGAAATCTGACCATGGCGGAATTTGCCACCTGGATGCAGTCAGGCGTGATGGACAAACCGGTGGTGGATCAAACGGGCCTCACTGACAAATACGATTTCACGCTGAAATGGACGCCCGATGATTCGCAGTTTGCCCAATTCCGGGGAACAGGTGCTACGCCGCCGAAACCAACCGACGATCCGAACGCACCGCCCGCGCTCTATACCGCGATCCAGGAGCAGCTTGGATTGAAGATGGGGCCCGGGAAGGCGCCGGACGATGTGATCGTCATTGACCAGGCCGAGAAGCCGTCGGCGAACTAAAACATGGTCGATGCAAAAGGCGCTTGACGTAAAACTACGAAGGTGGTAGCAATTACTACATATGTAGGAGATCGAATTGCCGCCACCGAAACTATCAAAGCTGGAATTCCAGATCATGGAAACGCTGTGGACCAGGGGCGAGTGCTCCATACGCGAGATCCAGGAATCCTTTGCCGCCCGGAAGCAGCCTGCGTATACCACTATCCAGACCACCGTGAACCGCATGGAAGGCAAAGAAATCGTGCGGCGGGTGAGGAAGGTGGGCAATTTTCATGTGTTTGCGCCGGGGATATCGCGCGAAGCAGCGCAACGCCGGCTCATTGACGATATGCTGGCGATTTTCGGCGGCCGTACGCAACCTGTGATGGCGCACCTGATCCAAACGGGGAAGCTGTCACTGGAGGATGTGAAAGATGCGGAGCGGCAATTGCGCAATCTCTCCAAAGATGCCAACGGGGAGAAAAAATCATGACCATCCCTCAATTCTGGAATTCCGGCTGGACTGCCGCGCTGTTTAACCACCTGTGGCAGTCGACGTGTGTCGTACTGGTCGCATGGCTTCTCTCGCGTGCACTCGAGAGCAATCGCGCGCGCGTTCGTTATTCGATATGGATGCTGGCTTCGGTCAAGTTCCTGGTTCCATTCTCGCTGCTTGCCGAGCTCGGCAGCCGATGGGCGAAGCCGGTGGCCGGGAGGGCAATCGGATCGGTACTCTACACCGCGGTGGATGAAATCAGCCGGCCTTTCCAACAGACGCAGTCCACGCTCGCGCCGACGGTTATTTCGAGTCATCCGGCCGATGTATTAGCGTGGGTGCCCGTTGTGCTTGCGGCAGTGTGGCTGTGCGGAATCCTCCTCGCGCTGGGAGTGTGGGTGGTGCGGTGGAGGGGAGTCGTTCGAATCGCGAAGAGCGCCTTGCCCATGTATGAAGGGCGGGAAACGGAGGCGCTGCGCCGGGCGGAACATCATGCCGGGTTACGAAAGCCAATTCCGTTGCGCGTCACATCGCTGGCGATCGAACCGGGTATCTTCGGGATTTTCCGGCCGGTGCTGTTGTGGCCGGCTGGAATCTCGGACCAGTTGAGCGACGCGCAGATCGAAGCCATTGCCGCTCATGAAGTAGAGCATGTGCGCCGCCGCGACAACCTGGCGGCGGCGGTTCACATGGGCGTGGAAGCACTGTTCTGGTTCCATCCCGCGGTCCGGTGGATCGGCTCACGGTTGATGGAAGAGCGCGAACGCGCCTGCGACGAGAAGGTGGTAGAGCAGAATGCGCGGCCGGAGGCCTATGCCGAGAGCATTCTCAAGGTGTGCGCGTTCTGCCTGGAGGCACCCGTGCCGTGCGTCTCCGGGGTCTCCGGTTCGGATCTCAAGGAGCGTGTTCTGCGCATCATGACGCATCGATCCGGAGTGGGGCTCAACTTTGCGCGGAGATGTGTGTTGTGCGCTGCGGCCGTGTTGGCAATAGGGGTGCCGGTCGGGTTCGGGGTGTTGCACGCGATGCAGGCGCCGGCGAAAGTCGAATCGCCGGCACCGGACGTTTATCCCAACGTGCCCAAATTTGAAGTAGCAACGATCAAGCCAGCGGCGGGTTCCGATGACCGAATCATGATGATGCTCACGCCGGATGGCTTAAGCATGAACGGTGTGCCGGTCCAGGAACTGCTGCGGGACGGTTTCCGCACCCAAGACGATCACCTCATCGGAGCGCCGGGGTGGGTGAAGACGAATCGATACGACATTCAGGCGAAGGTTGCCGCCGACGATGGGCCAAAGCTGGAAAAGCTGAAAATCGATGAGCGCCGTTCGATGTTGCTGCCGTTGCTGATGGAGCGTTTCAATCTGAAGTATCACCACGAAACGCGCGAGTTGCCGGGCTACGCCCTTGTGGTCGCCAAGGGTGGGCCCAGGATGAAGCTCAACGAGGGCGCGGATCCCGGGCCAATTCCCAAGCCCGCGGATTCCGGGTCAAATCCGAAGCCTGACGATCCCGCTTCCAGACCGCCCACTGCGCGCCGCATGATGCGGTTCATGGGCCATGGCCACCTGGAGTCGGAGGGAACAAACACCGAGATGCTGGCGCGCGTCCTGTCCCTGCAACTGGGCCGGACGGTTGTCGACAAGACCGGACTCACAGGGAATTACGATTTCACGCTGCAATGGACTCCGGATGATGCGCCCCCGCCGACACCCGGCGGCGCCGATGGTGGTCCATCGCACAACGAGAGCGGAACCGAAGCTGTTGGGCCATCCCTCTTTACAGCACTGCAGGAGCAACTGGGGTTGAAACTGGAATCAACCAGGGGCATGGTAGATGTAATTGTCATTGACCACATCGATCCGCCTTCGGAAAATTAGTACCTGGGCCGGGAGTGAAGTGCGTGGGGCGACGTCTGGCGATCATGTTGTTGTTTCATGCCATGGCTTGGATGTGCGCATCGATGCCGGCCTTTGCGTCGAAATACTATGGCCAGGTCACCTTCGGAGGATTCGGGGTGCCCGGCGCGACGATTACCGCGACACAGGGTGAGAAGAAGTTCTCGGTCACGTCGGACGAGGGCGGCAGCTATCGGTTTGAGGATCTGCCCGATGGGCAATGGAAGATCGAAATCTCGCTGCAGTGTTTCGCCACCATCAGCGCCGAGGTAACCGTTGCGGCGGATTCCGCGCCTGGCCGATGGGAATTGCAGCTGCTTCCGCTTGACGAACTGAAGGCACTGGCCAAGACGCAGCCGCCGGACATCACGCCGAAACCGTCATTGCAAGTCGAGCCTGCCAAGAACGCGGCTGCGCCGGCCGCAACGGCTGCCGCGGCTGCTCCAACCGAGATCCCCAAACCCGATGACGCCAGCCAGGAGAGCTCGGATGGATTTCTGGTGAATGGCAGCGTCAACAATGCGGCCACATCGCCGTTCTCGCTCGACCGGGCTTTCGGGAACAAGAGAGCGAATTCGAAGAGTCTCTACAACGGCGGGATTGCGTTCGCTTTTGATAACTCGGTGCTCGACGCGAAGCAATACTCCATCAGCGGAATCGACAGTCCCAAGCCGGCCTATAACCGCATGACTGGTGGCTTGACGTTCGGCGGTCCGCTGAAGATTCCGCACGTCTTGCACAACGGGCCGAATCTTTTTCTGGCTTGCCAGTGGACACGCAATCACACTGCGGAAACAGTTTCAGGCCTCGTGCCGACCGAAGAGGAGCGGGGCGGCGATCTGCTCAATGCGGCAGGCCAGCCGGCGACGATCATCGATCCCGCGACTGGTCTGCCCTATCCCGGGAGCCAAGTGCCCGTCAGCACACAGGCGCAGGCGCTGCTCGCGCTCTATCCTCTACCGAATGTCACCGGCAATCCGCTGTACAATTTCCAGATTCCGGTGCTGAACAGCACCCACGAGGACGCGCTGCAGACGCGCGCAGACAAGACGCTGGGGCGCAGGGATCAACTCTATGGAACTTTCAACCTGCTGAGTTCGCGCGCCGATGCCGTGAACCTGTTTCAGTTTGTCGATACCACCGACACGCTGGGGCTGAATGCCAACATCAACTGGTCGCATCGATTCAACCAGCATCTGTTTGTATACGGCTCATATCACTTCAGCCGGTTGCGAACGCAGGTGAGCCCCGAGTTTGAGAATCGGGTCGACATCGAGGGAGAGGCGGGCATCACCGGCGTGAGCCAGGCGCCGTCTGACTGGGGACCGCCGGCGCTCAACTTTTCGAGCGGCATTGCCGCGCTCAGCGATGCGCAAAGTTCGTTCAATCGAAACCGAACGGACGGCTTCTCGGCCTCGGCCGGGGTCTATCGCGGGCATCACAACATCACCGTTGGCGGCGACGTGCGCCGGCAGCAATACAACGACTTCTTTCAACAGGACCCGCGCGGGTCATTCAATTTTACGGGCGCCGCCACCGGTTCCGATCTCGCCGACTTCCTGATTGGCGTTCCCGAGGCCAGTTCGATCGCGTTCGGCAATGCGGACAAGTATTTTCGCCAGACGGTCTATGACGCTTATTTCTCCGATGACTGGCGGGTACTTCCGATTCTGACCATCAATGCCGGTGTGCGCTGGGAGTACGGCGCGCCCATGACCGAGTTGTATGGAAGGCTGGTCAATCTTGACGTGCAGCAGGGGTTCATTGCGGTCGCGCCGGTCCTTGGTAGCGATCCTGTGGGTCCGTTGACGGGCGAACACTATCCAGCTTCGCTGGTGTGGCCGGACAGGTCGGGCATCGAGCCGCGCATCGGGATTTCCTGGCGTCCGATCCCGGCTTCGACGGTGGTGATACGCGCCGGGTATGGCATCTATCACGATACATCTGTCTACCTGACTCCGGTGCTTCAGATGGCTCAGCAGGCCCCTTTGTCAAAAAGTCTCAAACAACAAAACAGTGCTTCCTGCGCGCTCACGCTGGCGGATGGCTTCACATCCTGCGATTCGACAACTGCCGAAGCTTTCGGTATCGATCCGCACTTCCGCGTTGGTTATGCGCAGACATGGCACCTGTCAGTGCAACGCGACCTGCCCGGAGCCTTGCAGATGACGGCGACGTATCTTGGGGTGAAGGGCACACATGGAGCGCAGGAATACCTGCCCAACAGCTATGCGCTGGGAGCAGCGGATCCCTACCCTGGCTACCCCTCTGGCTTTGCGTATCAGACTTCGGGCGGCAACTCGACGCGCCAGTCCGCACAAGTGCAGGTGCGGCGGCGCCTTCGCAACGGGTTTACGGCGCTCGTGTTGTACACCTTCTCCAAATCGATTGATGACGATGCAGTGCTGGGTGGACAGGGAGAGACAACCGGCGGCTCGCAGAACAGCTTGTCGCAGAACGACACTCTGACTTTGACCACTGCGCAGCCACAGACCGCAGCCGTTGCTCAAGACTGGCTCGATCTGCGCGCAGAGCGATCGCTTTCCTCGTTCGATCAGCGGCACTTGTTGAATGTGCAAGCGCAGTATACGACCGGGCAGGGACTCGAGGGGGGAACCCTGCTGGGCGGCTGGCCCGGGCGGTTGCTGAAAGAGTGGACCTTGCTGACCCGGATCAACGTGGGCAGCGGTATGCCGGAAACGCCGGTGTATCCGGCGGTGGTGCCGGGCACTGGATGGATCGGACCGCTGCGGCCGAGCCTGACCGGAAGTCCCATTTACATCACACAGGGGAATACGCATCTGAATGCAGCAGCTTATGCCTCGCCGGCTGAAGGCGCGTGGGGAACAGCGGGGAGAAATTCGATCACCGGGCCAGATACATTCAGCCTCGATGGCGCCTTGCAGCGCACATTTCGACCCACTTCGCGCTTCTATCTCGATGCGCGCTTCGATGCGACGAATCTGTTGAATCATGTTGTGTTCAACAACTGGAACACGACGGTGGGGAACAGGCAATTCGGACAGCCAGTTGCCGCCAGCCAGATGCGCAGCATTCAAACCACGCTGCGCCTGAGGTTCTGATGATGCGCAAAGTCATCGCCGGTCTTCTCGCGTTCGCGTTTGGCCTGTCGGCCAGTGCGCAACAGATCGGGCAGAACAAGGATCCCAAAACACCGAGCGACTTTACGCTTTCGATGAAGGTACAACTGGTCGTCGAAACGGTGGTGGTGAAAGACAAGCAGGGAAACGCGGTTGAGGGCCTCACCGCGAAGGATTTCGTGGTGACCGAAGATGGTGCGCCGCAGACGATACGATTCTGCGAACACCAGGATTTGGCTGCTAACGCAAAGCCGTTGCAAGAATCGAAGGCCGCCGATGAAGACCTGAAAATCTACAAGCGGCTGGCGCGCACGCAAATTGCCCCGGAGACGGTCGAGAAGGAGAAGTACAAGAATCGCCGGTTGCTGGCGTTGTATTTCGATATGTCGGCGATGCGGCCGGCGGATCAGTTGCGCGCGCTGTACGCGGCCGAACAGTTTATCCGCACGCAGATGACTTCCGTCGACCTGGTTTCAATCATGCGCTACAACAGCGCGTCGGTGGATGTTCTGCAGGACTTCACGGCCGATCGCGACCGGCTGCTGAGCATTCTCGAAACCATGATCGTAGGCGAGGGACAAGACTCGGCCGAAGAGGTGGACGACGCCAGCAGCGCGGATACCGGCGCGGCCTTCGGGCAGGACGACAGCGAGTTCAATGTCTTCAACACCGATCGCCAACTCTCGGCCTTGCAGACCGCGGCCAAGATGCTGGGCCAGGTGAACGAGAAGAAGTCTCTCATCTATTTTGCCGGCGGATTGCGCCTGAATGGAATCAATAATCAGGCGCAGTTGCACGCGACGGTGGATGCGGCGATCAAGGCCGGCGTCTCGTTCTGGCCCATCGACGCGCGCGGACTGGTGGCTGAAGCACCCCTTGGCGATGCGACCCAGGGCTCGCAGGGCAATGCCAGCATCTATAACGGTGCTGCCGCGAATGCAACGACCGTCGCCTTCCAGTATTCGCAGGACACCCTCTACGCGCTGGCGGGTGACACGGGAGGCAAAGCGGAGCTCGATTCAAACGATCTCGACCGCGGGATTGTGCAGGCGCAGCAGGCGATCTCGGACTATTACGTGATCGGCTACTACACTACCAATACCGCCCGCAATGGCAAGTTTCGCCGCGTGAAAGTGGCGCTGGCGCAGGATACTGGCGCCAAACTCGAGTATCGGCAGGGATATTACGCCGACAAGGAGTTCACCAAATTCACAGCGGTCGACAAAGAACGCCAGCTTGAAGATGCATTGATGCTCGAGGATCCGATCACCGAGCTTTCCATCGCCATGGAGATCGACTACTTCCAGCTCAATCGCGCCGAATATTTTGTGCCCATCGTGGTGAAGATTCCGGGGCGCGAACTGGCGCTGGCCAAGCGCGGAGGAGCGGAACACACCCTGATCGATTTCGTGGGCGAGATCAAGGACATGGTCGGGGGCATGACCGTCTCGAATGTTCGCGACAATGTAAACATCAAGCTCTCCGACGCAACGGCCGCCGAACTCGCGCATCGTCCTATCGAGTACGACACGGGTTTCACGCTCTTGCCGGGCAAGTACATGATCAAGTTCCTGGCGCGCGACGACGAGACGGGACGCATCGGAACCTATCAGACTACGTTCGTAATTCCCAACCTCAACAAGGAAGAGAAACGGATCCCGATCAGCTCGGTGGTGCTGAGCAGCCAGCGGGTGGAACTGAAACAGGCGATCTACGACGCTGCGAAGGCGAAGGAACGCGAGAAGGAGGACGCGGGCAATCCGCTGGTGCAGGGGGGCAGCAAGCTGGTTCCAAGCGTGACGCGGGTCTTCAATTCGAGCCGCAGTATCTATGTGTATCTGCAGGCCTACAAGCCGCACCCAGACGGAGCGCCGCCGAGTTCGCAACCATTGCTGGCCTTCGTCAGCCTGTATTCTGCGGGGGCGGAGGTGTTCAAGACCGCTCCGATTGCGGTGGAACCGAATGCTGCCACGCGCCTTGGTGTGGTCCCGCTCAGCTTCGACCTAGGCGCCAATCGGCTGGCGCCGGGGCGATACGATTGCCAGGTGACAGTGCTCGATCCCGCCGCGTCGAAAGCGACATTCTGGCGAGCGCCGATCGTGATTGCGCCATGAAGCGCGAGCGCAGAAGCGGATCGAAGCAGGGTTGAACCCGCCGCGAAAAACTGCCGGGTTCGTTCTTTTACGATAGACTCGTGTTACGCGACCAAACCCTACCGCGCATACAGCGATGAAAAAGAGCACGCTTCCGACTCTAAGCGAAGTAGCGAGACAAGCTGGCGTTGGCAACACCACTGTGTCGCGGGTCATCAATGGCGGCGATCGCGTCAGCCCCAAGACACTGGCCAAGGTGCGCCGTGTGATCGACGCGTTGGGCTACAGGCCCAATCAGGCGGCCCGGGTGTTGAAGGGCGACCGGACCAAGACCATCGGCCTGATGATACCGAGCCTTGCAGATCCATTCTTCTCGAGCTGCGCGGAAGCGGCCCAGGCCGTGGTGCGCGCCAATGACTCGCTGCTGATCGTAACCGCGACGGCGAACGATCCTCACACCGAGATCGAAAACCTCAACGTGCTGATAAGCCATCGTGTGGACGGGTTGCTACTGGCCCCGGCCAACTCGCGCAGCCAGGCGTTGTGCGACCTCGTTAATCGCTTGACTATCCCGGTGGTGACGATCGATCGCCCGATTTTCAATTCCGCTGTTTCGTCGGTGGTGACCGATAACTTCAAGGGAGCGCGTTCGGCCACCCAGCACCTGATCGAACATGGCTGCCAGCGCATCATATGCCTTACCGGAGAGACGACTCTGTTTACAATCCATGAACGCATGCGCGGGTATCGCGCCGCGGTCAACGCCGCGGGCATGCCCTGCACGGTGAATACTTCGATCAAGGACTATCGGTCGGCTGAGTACGCGATCGAGAGTTTGTTGGCGGGACCAAACTGTCCTGACGCTTTTTTTACTCTAAAAAACAGCACCACGATTTATGCTTTTGAGGTTCTGCAAAAGCTGAATGTCTCCATGCCGAAGCCCATCGCCCTGTTGGGTTTTGACGATTTCGAGCTGGCCACGACTCTTCGCCCGTCGGTCAGCGTGGTGCAGCAGCCTGTCGAAGAGATTGGCCGTGCGGCGGCCGAACTATTGTTTGAGAAGTTTCCAGGGTCCTCCATTGGAGCCCCCGCGACACGTTCCACCAAAGCCCGCCGCATCCTCTTCGAAACCCAGCTTATCCGCCGCAGTTCGTGCGGGTGTGTTCCTCATTCGGTCTGAAAAGCCGGATTTGGGATCGTTTCCATTCTTTCTCACGTACATCCGAACAGTTATGGTATCGTTTCCAGCAGCGGTGACCAGCCGTCTATAAATCGGCATGGCACGGCGTATACGCGAGGCGTCCCGCCGTCTCGTGATCGGCGTTGTTGCTTCTTTTGGATATTCGATTCTCCTTCTGCATTTCTCTGGTGACCGAAATGAATCTCGAGAATGATCAGGTGTTAACAATCGGAGTGGATCTTGGAGGAACGAATCTGCGTGTGGCGGCCTACGCACCGGATCAAGGCATCGTTGACTCCCTCGTGTTGCGAACGCGTCTCGAGGCAGGGCCCATGTCCGTCGTCGATGATATGTGCGACGCGATTGCGCGATTGGTCAATCTACACGCCAATGGGCGGGCGCTGGGAGGCATCGGGGTAGGCTCACCCGGGCCGCTTGAACTGCCAGCTGGACGGCTGCATCATCCCCCCAATCTTCCCGGGTGGGACGGGTTTCCCTTGCTGGATGAGATTGAAAAGCGGTTATCGCGCCCGGTGGTGCTGGAGAGCGATGCCAACCTTGCGGCTTTGGCTGAGTATGCGTTGGGTCTGGGAAAGGATCTGGGCATCGATTCGTTTTGCATGCTGACTCTAGGCACCGGCGTCGGCAACGGAATCATTCTCAACGGGAGAGTGTGGCACGGCGCCAACGGCATGGGCGGCGAAGCCGGGCACATGACGATCGAACCCGACGGACCCCTATGTGGCTGCGGCAATAACGGTTGCCTTGAAACCTGCGCGTCGGCGACCGCTCTGGTCAATGCCGCGGAGCGCATGATAGCCGAGGGCGGAGCGAGCGGGCTGGCGGATTTGAAGAGCACCTCCGCTTCTCTCACGGCGCTCGATCTGGCCAAGGCCGCTCGCCGTGGTGACCCGGATGCGCGCTCGATCTACGTGCGCGCCGGACGGTCGCTGGGAATCTGCCTCGCGGGCCTGATCAACATTTTTAACCTGCCGCTCTACGTCATTGGCGGAGGGGTGGCCGTCTCCTGGGACTTGATTTCGGACTCCCTGTTTGCGGAATTGGAGAGACGCAGCTATGTCTACGCACTCACGGCGCCGGGACGGGCGGCTTCGAAAGGAATACCGGGCGGAGGCACAAAGGTGCTCCCCGCAAAGCTGGGTTCAGAAGCTGGCCTGTTAGGCGCATGCATTCTGCCCTTGCAGACAATGGAGGTCGCGGGGGTTCCGTGCGATGAAGGCAAGTTGTAGAATGTTGCCGTCGTCATAGGATCGCGAAGGCGCAGCGCGTGAATCTGCGATCGGAACTCGAACTCCGTTTTTGATGACACGGTCACCGGGTTCTCGGACCCCGATGAATGAAATCCCACCCTAGCAGAGCCAGGATGGGACACCCAGGTGTTTCTGTTTAGAGAATCGAATTCAAACTGGCCATCAAGTCAAATTCCAAGAGAGCCCGGTTGGCGCAGTCTCGCAAGTCGTTTGCTTGCGGGCTGGCCATCGTGGCGCTTCAGTGTGTCATGCACCCAAGCCAGCCGTCGGCGCAGAACGGACCCGCTCCGAACGTGGGAACTTCGCGACCCTCCAGTTCTCCGACTGCTGTACGCAAGACCCCCATCACCGCCGACGGCTTTGTCGATTCGGGGCCAGTGATTTTTGAGGACATCACCCGGGCCGCGGGGCTGTCGGGGTGGAAACACACCATGGGCGCGGCTGACAAGGGTTTGATCTGTGATGTGAACGGCTCGGGCGTGGGCCTGATCGACTATGACAACGACGGCTGGCTCGACATCTACCTGGTGAATGGGTCCAACTTCAACGCGCTGGATGGAAAGCAGGAGCCGCCGCACGCTGCCTTGTTTCACAACAACCACGACGGCACATTTACCGACGTTGCCGCAAAGGCTGGGGTGACCAACGATCGCTGGGGTTTCGGTGTGGCCATCGCGGATTATGACAATGATGGCTGGCCAGACATCTTCGTCAGCAACCTGGGCAAAAATCGTCTTTACCACAACAATCACGATGGCACGTTTACCGATGTGGGCGAGAAGGCCGGCATCACGCTGGGAAACTGGTCCGCCGGGGGAACCTGGGGCGACTACGACGGCGACGGGCGGCTGGACCTGTTCGTCACCGGGTATATCCACTTCGATCGCACCAACCTGCCCTACGAGAAGACAAAAGCTGTCGGCTTCTCGTATTGTGAATTCCGCGGCGAGCCGGTTATGTGCGGCCCCAAAAATATCGAGGGTGAACCCGATCACCTCTTTCATAACAACGATGACGGAACGTTTACCGACGTGAGCGTCAAGGCCGGCGTGTCCGATCAGACGAATCGATACTACGGCTTCACGCCGGTGTTTGTTGACGTGAACAACGACGGCAAAGTCGACCTGGCGGTGGCGGATGATTCCACCCTGAGTTATCTCTACATCAATCGCGGCGATGGAACATTTGAAGATGCCAGCTACGCCTCGGGTTTTGGGCTCAATGAGGACGGACGCGAAGTGGCGGCCATGGGCGTGGCGGTTGGCGACTATATGAACAACGGCCTGGTGGACTTTGCCATCAGCGATTTCTCCGACGAAGCCAAATTGTTATTTCATAATGATGGAAACACCAGCTTCACCGAAATGTCGATGCGTTCGGGGATCGGAAAGAAATCGATTCCCTTTCTTGGCTGGGGAACGGGGTTTCTTGATTACGATAATGACGGCTGGCTCGATCTCATGTTTGTGAACGGCCACATCTATCCAGCGGCCGACAAGTTGGATTGGGGAACCTCCTACAGCCAGAGGCCGCTCTTGTTCCGCAACCTGCGCGACGGCAAATTTGAAGAGGTCCCGCCTGTGAAAGGATCAGGAATGGCGCAAATCATTTCCGGGCGGGGAGCGGCGTTTGGCGATCTGTTCAACGACGGAAAGATTGATGTGGTGATCAGCACAATCGAGGGATCGCCGGTGCTCCTGAGAAATGTCAACCCCGATCATCACCACTGGGTGGAGTTGAAACTTGCAGGAGGCCCGAAGAGTCCTCGCGATGCCGTAGGGGCCGCTGTGTATCTGACCGCGAATGGCATACGCCAGCGGCGGGATGTGCTGAGCGGCGGCAGTTACGTTTCGTCCAACGACCCGCGGCCGCACTTCGGGCTGGGCGATGCGACCGATGCCGGGACGGCCGAGATTCACTGGCCATCGGGAACAAAGGAAAATGTGAAACTGCCGGCGGTCGACCGCATCTTCACCATCACCGAAGGCCAGGGGATCACAGCAGTTCTGTGCGGGGCGCAGCCTTGCGCTACGAGTGCGCCGTCCGCGCCGCAGCCTTCCGGTCCCAAGCCGGCCGCTCCAAAGCCGACCGCGCAGGGGAGCAAGCCCTGATGCGCTGGCCATCCCGTTTTTGCGCCGTGCTCACTGCAGCGTCGCTGATGACATGGACAACTGCGGCAGGATCGCAGACTCCGGCGGCCACCTCACATCCGGCGGCGCCCTCGTCTTCGCCGACGATGGTTCCAGGCCGATTCGTCGACATCACGCAAAAGGCCGGCGTGCACTTCGAGCACCAGGCGCTGCACACCTCGCGCAAGTATCTGCTCGAGACCATGGGTTCGGGTGTCGCCCTTTTCGACTGCGACAACGACGGAAGGCTCGATCTATTCCTTGTGAACGGTGCGCCGTACAGCGATCCCACGCCGCCTGGTTTCATCCCGCAGAAGAAGTCGCCGAAGGACTGGAACCGCTTGTATCACCAGAAGGCGGACGGCACGTTCGAGGACATCACCGAGAAATCGGGGCTCAAGGGGGTCGGCTATGGCATGGGTGTTGCGGTTGCCGATTACGACAACGACGGCTCGGAAGATCTCTTTGTCACCGAGTACGGTTCCAATCGCCTCTACCACAACAATGGCGACTGCACCTTTACCGACGTCACCGAAAAGGCAGGCGTGGCCGGCAGCGGCTGGTCGACTTCGGCAGCATGGATCGACCTCGACAATGATGGCCTGCTCGACCTGGTGGTACTGCGTTACGTCACGTGGGATTGGAACGACGTCTGGTGCGGAGAGCACCGCGAGGGGTACCGCGGCATCTGTCATCCCGACGTCTTCCCGCCCATCACCATGCTCGTGTACCACAACGACGGCAAGGGCCATTTCACCGAAATGGCTCATAAAGCGGGACTCGATAAACCTGCCAAGGCTTTGGGAATCGCTATCGCCGACTACGACCGCGACGGACGCAGCGACATCTTCGTGGCCAACGACTCCATGCCCGAGTTTCTGTTTCACCAGAAAAAGGACGGAACTTTCGAGGAGATAGGTCTGGAGTCGGAGACGGCGGTCAATGCCGAGGGCCAGACCTACGCCGGCATGGGCGTGGACTTCGCCGATTACGACAATGACGGATGGCCTGATCTGGTCGTCACCGACCTGGCCAATCAGCGCTATGCGCTTTACCACAACAATCGCGATAGCACGTTTGATTATGCCTCGCTGGCAAGCGGAATAGGAAACATATCGCAGCTTCACTCCGGGTGGGGATTGCGGTTTGTCGATTACGACAACGACGGGTGGAAAGATCTTCTCATCGCCCAGGGCCACGATATGGACAACATCGAAGTGGTCTCTCCCCAGTTCCATTACCGCGAGCCGGTATTGCTGGCGCGCAACATCGCAGGAAAGTTCGTTGATGTTTCAAACATCTCCGGGGATATCTTTCACGATGCGTGGGTTGGTCGCGGGCTGGCCATTGGCGACATCGACAACGATGGGCGTATCGACGCGGTCCTCACCACCAATGGCGGCGGGGTGCATATTCTCCACAATGAGACCCCGACCGCGAATCACTGGATCACACTCCGGCTCGTCGGGCACAAGAGCAACCGGGATGGGATCGGCGCCGTTGTGAAACTGGTTACGAATCAAGGGTCGCAGTGGGTAACAGCAACGACAGCAGGAAGTTATCTATCCGCCAGTGATCCGAGGGTGCACTTCGGGCTGGGGACAACTACGGTCGCGGAGAGCCTCGAGATCCACTGGCCAAGCGGCATCGTCCAGACTCTGGCCAACGTGAAAGCAGACCGGCAGGTGCAGGTGGATGAGCCAGATGCGTCCAACCCAGCGCCCTCCCGATGAATGTATGCATGGCCCGGCGGCACGTTGTTCACCGCAGGTGTCGCCGGCTCGGGTCTGAAGTTCCAAACCCCTCTGCACCGGGAAACGGGGTCTGGGTTCTTCCCGCCGTGCTCCGCGCAAGGCGGTACAGCCCGGTGTGCGCCGCGTGCCGGATCCTGCAATATCAGCAGTTTAGTCCCCTCAGAATCTCCTTGACAGCATAGTTTGAGTGAAAGTATATTTGCGCCCAATGGAATCGATTCCACAATGGGTGGTATCGATTCCATAAGGCGATCAAAAAAGAGCCGATTCGACCACAAACTTCCCCGACCCACTGACATCACGGTCTGAAAGACCGGCTTCAGCCCCTCAAGGAAGCACTAGAAGGAGACCCAGTGATCCCCACACTTACTTTTCAGGAGACACCCAGGAGAGACGCGGCAATTCGAATTCGATGGATTGTCATCGCAGTTGCGATCACATGTTTGGCGCTGTTTGTTCCCCGAACCTTGTCAGGGCAAGCCAGCGCGGGCATAACCGGCACCATCACCGACAGCAGCGGCGCAGTTGTGGCGAATGCGAACGTTACAGTCACGAACCAGGGCACCACGGTCGCCGACCACACGACGTCCAGCAGCGCGGGAACGTATTCCTTCAAAGGCCTCCCGCCCGGCAAATACAACCTCGCCGTTGAGGCAACCGGATTCAAGAAGGGCGTGCAGGACGGCGTCACGGTTGAGGTGAGCACGACGCCGACAATCAACATTACGCTTGCAACCGGCGCCACGAGCGAAACCGTCCAGGTGACAGCCGACCAGGTTTCGCTGAATACCACGCAGCCGGAAATGGGAAGCACCATTGAGCCGGTGGTTGTGCAGGCCTTGCCGAACGAGGTGTCGGGCCGCGGCCGCCAGGTGGATTCTCTTCAGTTTCTGGCTCCGGGAACTACCGGCAATACCTTCTCCCATCGGGTCAGCGGTGGCGTCGATTTCGAACAGGAAATTGTCTACAACGGCGTTCCAGCACCGCAGCCGGAGACCGAAGGCTACACCACCAACTTCAACCCTCCGTTCGAACTGGTTCAGGAGTATCGTGTTGAGCGTTCCACCTTCTCCGCGCAGTATGGCCTGGGGCAAGGTGCTCTCACATACCAGACGGCGTCGGGCACGAACAGCTACCACGGCGATGCCTTTGAGATTAACCGCAACAGCTGGTTCGATTCGGTCGGCTTCTTCAACGGACCCGCGTGGGGCGGGTCGAGTACCCCGCCGAGGGACAACGAAAACAACTATGGCTTCACCATAGGCGGACCCATCTGGATTCCGAAGGTCTACAACGGCCACAACAGAACCTTTGGCCACTTGAGCATGGAGTGGTACAAACAGAACAGTGAAGACACCGACGTCTCCACGGTTCCGACCGCTCTGGAGAAAACCGGCGATTTCAGTGATTTTGTGAACGGCAGCACAGGCGCGCTGATCCCGATCTATGTCCCGCAGGGAGTCTCTTGCGGCGGTCTTACACCCGGACAGCAATTCCCGGGAAATGTCATTCCCGCGAGTTGCATCAGCGCGACCTCCGCGCTTTTGATTCCCTCCATTCCCAATCCGGACCGTCCGGGAAGCGGCATCGGCGGTCTTGACAGCAACAAGAGCTACACCCCGTTCATCAACCCCCACATCCAGCACGATTGGGGATTCACCATCGATCACAACCTCACGTCGGCCCAGAGCCTGCATTGGGCCATGTGGCGCAACAGCTTCAGTAACTATAGCTTCGACAATTCACCTCTGGTGATCGCGCCCAACCCGCTCAACAGCCAGAAATATGAGCCCGCCCTGGGGACCGTATTCCTGCTGAGCTACACAAATTCGCTTTCGCCGCACCTGGTCATGACAGCAGGCGCGGGCTGGATCGGTGAGATCAACAACCAGTTCAATCAAACGAAATATAGCTTCCCGGCCATCTCGGAAGGCGTGATCCCGCCCTACATCGTTTGGGATGGCCAGCATTCTCTCACAAGGTGGGGTACGCAAGGCTCCTGGCTGCAGTCCATCAATCGCAAGCTGGGTATTGCCCTGGAAAACAACTGGCTCTGGTCGAAGGGCCGCAACACCTTCAACATAGGAATCGATTTTCGCCGGTCGTACCAGGACGATAACGAAGATCAGACCGAGGGCGGGCAGTTCAGTTTCAGCCAACGGACCACGTCGGTGCCGAACACGAGTGACCCGAACTTCGGAAAATATGGCAGCGCGTTTGCCAGCTTCCTGGTCGGCATTCCGGATCAGGCCAATCGAGCCAACAACATCGAGGCTCGCTTGCGCAATTGGGTTCTCTCTCCCTATATCCAGGATGACATCAAGCTATCGCCCAAGTTGACCGTCAACCTTGGCCTTCGTTGGGATATCCAGGCTCCCTTTACGGAGAACAACAACAACATCGTGTTCTTCGATGCCGGCAAGCCCGGCACGTTCCCGGGGACCAACATTGCCGGATCAGCAACAAAGTTCGGCAACTGCACCGGCTGTGCAGGATATGACCGCGCCGATATTCACTTTACCCATTTTGGGCCACGGTTAGGCTTTGCGTACCAACTGAGCCGCAAGATGGTTGTGCAGGGCGGATTCTCAATTGCCTTCCTGAACGGCGGCGCGTATGAGTATGGGACCAGCAAGGTTGCAGTGAATTACAACAAACTTCTTGTCGGCAGTTTCACCCGCAACAGCACCAATGGCGCCTCGTCGTCGTATGGCAGTTGGGACATCGAACATCATGCCCAATCCTACGGCCACACCGTTCAATCCGGGTCTGGGGGCCGGAACCCAGATTAACGTTATGAGCAAAGAGTTACGGCTATGCACCCTATAGCCAGCAATGGAACGTCAACCTGCAGCGCGACCTGGGATGGAACACGCTGATCACCGCTGCTTATGTGGCCAACCGTGTGATTCACCTACCCAGCCAGAACAATCGAATCGGCCAGATGGATCCAAAGTACGACGCGCAGTACGGCGATGTGATCGATCCTGTCACCAACCAGTCGGTTCTGGCGGACTCGTTCTCCACAGGCGATGCGCAGCGGATGGGGTTCACCGTGCCCTATCCCAACTTCGTCAACGATTTCGGCGGGTCTGCGACTGTGGCTCAGGCGCTCGGGCCCTATCCCCAGTACTCGTACATTTTCAACAACTTCGAGGGATTTGGCACGACCTACTACAACAGCGCCCAAGTTCAGGTCGAGAAGCGCTTCACCGACGGGCTGTCGTTCCTGGTCGGCTACACGCTGTCGCGCCTGATGGATAACACCAACAGCGGATTTTCGAGCTTCACAACGGGCGGAATCAATAAGTACAACCAGAGGCCGGAATGGGTGGTTTCGGACCAGGACGAGCCAAACACCCTGAAGGTGAGCGGAACCTACGAACTGCCGATCGGGCCCGGAAAGAAGTACGTCAACAACTACAAGCTGGGCAATCTTGTCGGCGGCTGGCAAGTGGGCTGGATCCTCGACTATGAAGCCGGAACAGCAACTGGTGCCGACGAAAATGGTTCACCCTTCCCGAACGGCTTCAACCGTCCGGATCGCACTACGGGGAGTCTCAGCACAGCCTCGTATAGCAAAGTCCGCGACCAGTTCGTAGGAAAGACTGGTAACGCGCAGATCTTCCCGCAAACCGGTTTCGCACTCACACCAACCCAGTATGTGATCGGCAATGCGATGAGGCATTACACTGCGCTCCGAGAACCCGCCTACTACTTGGAGAGTCTCAACGCGAAGAAACACTTCTACATCGGGGAGCGAGTCACGACGACTCTGAGCGTGGACTACTTCAACGCCTTCAACCGAACACGCTTCCAAGGACCTGACACCAACTTCAGTGACGGCACCTACGGCCAGGTCACCTCGCAGGGCTCACAGATAAGTAATCGACAAGGCCAAGTCTCGCTCCGAGTCGAATTCTGAACGGCTTCTGCCACTGCCTCCGGACTGCGGTATTTGTATGTCTCCTGACCTTGCCGGGTTGCCTTCGGGCAATCCGGCATTCTTTCTGTGGCGGTTTCGTGGCGAGGGTTTCCGGCCGGAATCGGGAAATGTCAATCAACTATAATCACATGCGATGAAGATTGGCCTGACTGCATATTTGTACTCACGGTTCCCATATTTGCTGCTGTTGTTGCTCGCTCTCACTGGCTCGCTGGCCCTCGCCTCGCAGGGCAATGACGAAGTAACACCCGAGGTGCAGGAACTGTATGCGCAGGCCAAGGCCGCCCAGAAGCGGGGAGACAACGCGACGGCTATTGAGAAATACCAGGCCATGATCAAGCTCGCGCCTCACCTCGCCGCGGCCTACAACAATCTCGGCATGCTCTACTTTGACGGTCACGACTACACCCGCGCCGCGGAGGTGCTTCAGAGAGGCATGGAGCTCAACCCCAACATGCCAAGTGCGGCGGCCATGCTGGGGATGAGCTATTTCCAACTGGGGAAAAATGACAAGGCGCAACCGCTCCTGGAAGCTGCGCTGCGTGCCAATCCTAAAGACGACCAGGTGGAGATGGTTCTGGTCCACATCCTGATCAATGAACGGAACCTTCCTGAGGCATCGTCGCGTCTGAACGATTACCTGGCGCGCAATCCGAAGAATCAGGAGGCCTGGTATCTTCTTGGGAAAACCTATCTGCAAATGTCGGAAGATGCGCTCAAGAAGATCAACGAAATCGATCCGGATTCGGTGGTCGCGCATGAAATCGCCGGCGAAATTGACGAGAGCATGCATAACTACGACCTGGCCCTGGTCGAATACAAGAAAGCGATCGACAAGGCTCCGCAGACACCCGGAACCCATATGCATATGGGAGATGCGTTCTGGCATATGGGGAAATGGGAATCAGCGCAAACCGAGTTTCGGGCGGAACTGACCAATGACCCGAACAACTGCATCGCGCGATGGAAACTGGCCGATGCGATTCTCGAGGCTAACGATTCCAGTGACGAAGCGCTCTCCGAGTTGAACCGCGTCGTCGAACGATGCCCCACCCTGATGCAGGCGCGCGTGGATCGCGCCCGCGCATTGGTCCGATTGGGCAAGCATGACGAGGCGCTTCCCGATCTGCTCATGGCCGAGAAAGAAAGCCCGAACGAGCCCACCATCCACTTTCTTCTGGCCGCCGTGTATCGGGCGCAGGGCAAGAGCGCCGAGGCGCAAACCGAGATGCAAACCTATGGCAGGCTCCAGAGAGAGGCCAGCGCCGCGGTTGCAGGGCAGGCGAACGACGTGAACACCATCAAGAACGATGCCCATTAATCTGTTTCATCGGCGTGTTCTTGCGGTTCTGGCTTGCTGCGTGGTCTCTGCTTTATGCCAGACCCCGCCGGATCCTCTGGCCAGGGCGCGCTCGCTCCTCGATGCTGGCAAGGTCCTGGAGACCGAATCGATTCTCCGGGACTACATCGCAAAAAATCCTTCTTCCGCCGATGCGCATTTCCTTCTTGGCTATGCGCTGTTCCGCGATCATAAACCGACGGAATCGCTGGCTGAATTCACCGCCGGCGCGAAGTTCCGCCGTCCGCGAGCGGACGAACTGAAGATTGTGGCCGGCGATTACGTGATGTTGAGTGACTTCAGTGATGCCGACAAGTGGTTTTCACAAGTCGTGTCTGAAACCCCGAACGACGCGGACGCGTGGTATCTGCTGGGCAGGACGAAGTACAACGAAAATGAATTTGCCGCTGCCATTTCCAGCTTTGAGCACGCTCTGACTTTGCACCCGAGGTATGTCGAAGCCGAGAACAATGTTGGTCTTTGCTGGAAAGAACTGAACGATCACGACAAAGCGCGGACGGCCTTTCAGGCCGCTATCGATTGGCAGGGAGAGACTCCTGTCGATGCGCAGCCATTTCTGAACCTCGGTACGCTTCTCGCCGACAATAACCAGGGAGCCGACGCTGTCCCTTATCTGATGAAGGCCCTCGTGCTGTCGCCCAAGAATCCGGCTATTCACGAGGAAATGGGCAAGGTCTATCTTGCGATGAACAAATTGCCTGAGGCGCAAGCCGAATTGGAGCAGGCCGTAACTTTGTCACCGAATACGTCCGCGCTTCACTACAAGCTAGCGCAGATTCTGCGCAGGGAGGGGCTCGAGGACCGTGCCCAGCAGGAGTTTGCGATTTGCGAAAAGTTGAACGGGGCTCATTCGTCCTCCAAGACCCCTAACCCGCCTCCGCCGAACAAGGCTGATCCCAGGTAGTGGTTCAAAACAGCGTGGTATCGTTTCCATTCAGGGGTTTGCTGGAATATAATCCGCTGAGATGCTTCGCAGACCCTCGGCGGTCTGACGGCGCCGATGCGAGGTCAGAAAGAGACGTCGGCATTTCCTAAAGCCAGACGAAGTGGTCAAAAACAGATGCGCGGACCGATTGAGTCGACTCGAGGTTGCCCCGCAGCGGAGAATTGCCATGCGAAATTTCTATTCCACCCTTATTGCGGGTTCAGTCGCTTTGCTCGGCAGTCCTCTTGCGATCTGCGCGCAGGCCGCAAACAAGCCCGATCTGGGCAACGATCCGACGCTCTACGTGGTTGGATACGCGCACCTCGACGCCGAATGGCGCTGGAATATCCGCAGGTCATTGATCAATACATTCGCAACACGATGGAGGATAACTTCCGGTTATTCGTCCAGGCGCGGGCAGATCGCAGCCCGAATCGCAACTCAAAGTGTCGGAGCGTTCCATCGAGAATGATTACTACCGAATTCAGATAAACGACGACGGGGAAATGCTTGCCGCTCCGGCACGGCTTGCCATCTCCTACGACAATCCCCAGCAATGGCCAGCATGGAATATGGATTGGGAACAGGAGCAGGCGTCGCCGAAATCATTTGTCACCGGGCCTGCGAAAATTCGTGTCGTTGAAAACGGTCCCGCCCGCGCTGCGGTTGAAGTTTCGCGTGAGACAGCCGGCTCCCGCTTCGTCCAGACCATCCGGCTTTCGGCGGGAGACGCCGGAAGGCGCGTCGAATTTGGCGACGTGATCGATTGGAACACGCGCGAATCCAATCTCAAGGCTACATTCCCGTTGGCTGCTTCGAACGAGACGGCGACCTACAACTGGGACATCGGCACCATTCAGCGGCCCACGGCCGAGCCGAAGAAGTTCGAGGTCCCGTCGCATCAGTGGATCGATTTGACTGACATGACCGGGAAATTCGGTGCGACCATTCTGACCGATTGCAAGAACGGTTCGGATAAGCCCAACGATCACACCATCCGGCTCACTTTGATTCGCACTCCCGGCGTGCGCGGAGGCTATCCCGACCAGGCCACGCAGGATCTTGGCCATCACGAGTTCGTCTACGGTTTTGCCGGACACGCGGGTGCGTGGAGCGATGCGCAGACCGATTGGCAGGCGCAGCGATTGAACGCTCCGCTCATGGCATTCGAGACTGCAAAGCATGAGGGCGCCCTGGGGCGGTCGTTCTCGTTGTTGAAAGTGAGTAATCCCCGCATCCGCGTCCTGGCGCTGAAGAAGGCCGAGCAAAGCGATGAAGTGATCGTGCGCCTGGTGGAACTTGATGGAAAGCCGCAGGCCGACGTGCGGCTCTCGTTCGCTGCGCCTGTCACTGCGGCCCGGGAAGTCAACGGCCAGGAGCAGCCCGTGGGGCCCGCAACTGTAACTGCGGGCGCACTGGTCACTTCCTTCAGTGCGTATCAACCACGGACGTTTGCCGTCCGCCTCGGTGCGCCCCCGGCGAAGGTTGCACAAGTGCGATCGACGCCGGTCTCGTTGTCGTACGATGTGGCGGTCGCCAGTAACGGCGGACAGCATTCTCAAGCCGGCTTCGACGGAAAAGGGAATTCACTTCCGGCCGAGATGTTGCCTGCCGAAATTACGTTCAATGATGTGCGGTTTAAGCTCGGCGACGCGAAGACTGGCTCTCCGAACGCGGTGTCAGCAAAGGGGCAGTCGATCGATTTGCCCGCGGGCCCGTTCAATCGCGTTTACCTGCTGGCCGCGTCCGCCGATGGAGATCAGAAAGCAACGTTTGAAATAGGCGGCAAGCAAACGGAACTGGACATTCAGGACTGGGGAGGCTTCATCGGGCAGTGGGACGATCGCCAGTGGAGCGGCGCCAGTCTCGATGTGGATCATGCCAAGTACGGCGACATGACCGGGTTGAAGCAGGGTTATATCAAACGCGCCGACCTGGTGTGGTACAGCGATCATCATCACGACGCGGACGGGAAGAACGCGACGTATCGTTATTCCTACCTGTTTGGCTACGCGATCGATCTGCCTCCGGGGACAAAAACGATCAGGCTGCCCCAGAACGACAAGATCCGCATTCTGGCCATTTCGGTTGCCGATGACGGCCCGAAGGCAAAGCCGGCAGAGCCCCTATACGATGTGCTCCCTTCACCGAATGCACAGCCGGGTGGCACAAACTATTCTGGTGCGCTTCCGGCGGCTACCATTGCGGCCACCCGGGCGGACTGAGATGCGACAAGGATGGCAGCGCCGGTATGCGCTCATGATTGAGTTGGCAGCCGGCGGGGCGCGGTGCAAAGATATTGTCACCACGCACCTGACCGAAAGAGGGAGTCATGGACCGTCGCACGTTTTTGAGCGCTGCATCCGCCGCAATGTTGACTCAAGTCGTTCCCGCGGCGGCATACGGCGTCGATGACAAGCAAGGTTCGCTCAAGCCGATGGCTCTGGGACTGCTTGTCAGTCCTTTCAGCGCTCCGGAGGCGACGATTCGCCGCGTGCACGATCTTGGCTTCAGCAACTGCTTTCTTTCGTTGGACGGATACATTGGCGGCTTCACTCCGGCCATTGCTTCGCAGATGAAGGACCTGATGCATAAGTACGAGGTGATCGCGACGACCGTCGAGGTTGTAGGCCCTCCTCCGCTGGAATGGAATTTCCTGCGTGGCCCTTCGACCATCGGCCTGGTGCCGCCTGCCACACGTGCTGCGCGTATCGATGCGCTCCGGCAAGCATCCGATTTTGCCAAGTTGCTTGGCGTGTCGCAGGTTCAGACGCACTGCGGATTCATTCCGGAAGATCCGGCGGACGCGCTTTATCCAGGGACCGTGGAGGCAATTCACACCGTCGCGCAGCATTGCCACGAGAATGGGCAGTACTTCTTGATGGAGACCGGCCAGGAAACGCCGACTACGATGTCGCGCATGATTCGCGATGTGGGCCTGCCCAATCTCGCGGTGGGACTGGATACGGCCAACCTGATTCTCTACGGCAAGGCGAATCCCGTCGACGCGGTCGATATTCTGGGGCCGCACGTGCGCAGCATTCACGCCAAGGATGGAAAGTGGCCGACCGATCCCAGCCAACTCGGGGAAGAGGTGCTGATCGGCAAGGGGCTTGTTGATTTCCGCGCCGTGTTCACCAAGTTGCATCGCATTGGTTATCAGGGTGCGGTGACCATCGAGCGTGAAACCTCGGGTCCGCAGCAGATTGAGGATGTGCGTCAGGAAAAGCAATACCTCGAAAGTATTCTCAACGAAGTTCTTGTTTAATCGATCAGGGGAAACGATGCGCACAGCAGGATCGCAAGTGCGTTTGCGTCGTGAGGGACTATGAACCGTCGCCAGTTTGTTCAGACCGGATCTCAGGCAGTGACAGGCTTGCTGCTCATCAACTCGAAGACCGCGTTCGGCTATCAGGCCAACTCGGCCGTGCGGCACGGCCTGCTCGGCTGCGGCAATCGTGGCACGTCGGTCGCGACATCGTTCTCGCAAAACACTTCGGCCCAGGTCGTGGCGCTTGCCGATCTTTTCGAGGATCAGCTGGCGGCTGGCAAGGCTCATTTCGACAAGGTGAACGCGGACCTGGGCAGGGCGCCGATCGACAGCAAGCTGATGTTTCGCGGACCCCACGCATTTGATCAGCTGGCTGCGTCGCGCGATGTCGACCTGGTTCATATTGCCACGCCGCCGTTTTTTCATGTGCAGCATCTGGATGCCGCGGTTGCGGCCGGGAAACACGTCTACTGCGAGAAGCCGGTGGGCGTCGACATTCACCAGGCACAGCAAGCTCTCGAGGTTGCCAAACGCGTGAAGCCGACGCAGAGCGTCGATGTCGGCTTCCAGTGCCGGATGGCACCGCCGATCGCAGCCATCGCGGAAAAGATCAAGGCGGGCGCGCTGGGAAAAATCGCGACAGCCTCAGGCAACTACAATGCTCCGGCATCGACGGAGAAGACGCATCCGGGCGCGGGACCTGATGAATACCGTTTGCGCAACTGGCTCTGGGATCGCGCGCTCTCCGGAGACATCCTGGTCGAGCAGAACATCCACATCATCGATCTTTGCAACTGGATGGTGGGCGCCCACCCGCTGAAAGCGACCGCGACCGGGGGACGCAATATTCTTACGCACTACGGCGATTGCTGGGATAACTACCAGGTCGATTTTACCTATCCCGGCGACGTGCATTTTTCGTTTGCGTCCACGCAGTTTGGAAGCGACGGCCGGTTCGATGCGGGGCTGAAGCTCTTTGGCGCCAGCGGCTCGGCGACGGTGCCGTATTCCGGGCCAATTCAGATCACCGGCGCGCAGGCGTGGGAATGGCAGGAGACGACCTCGAGCGTTCCAGGGTCAGGCAAATTCGCCGCCAATGGCGCGTTTCTTGACAATCTGCAGTTCGCCGATCGCGACAAGGATCGCAGCTTCATCGAGAGCATCACATCCGGGCAGTCGCACAACCAGATCACCGCGGGTGTGGAAACCGCCCTCAGCTGCATGCTCGGCCGCATGGCCGGCTATCAACGGCGAGAGGTCACGTGGGACGACCTGCTCGCGCATGGCGAGACCTACCAGCTCGGATTCAGCCTGGACCAGTTCGCCTGAAACCGGCTGGCGAAACCCGGTTTACCGCACCTGGGTGAACAGGCGGGTGCGAACCAGGGCCCCGACATCCCGCGGGTCAACGGGCTGTACTGGCTGCTGCCGCGGGAATTGGTAAATCTGTCCGGTCACCCGGCCCCGAATTTGCGCGGAACCATTTCCGCGGTAGAGCATTTTGATCGCGGTCGCGTCTGCTGTACCATTCGCGTTTAGCGCGGCTCGCTTCTGACCACAACACATGACTCATCTCCTTCGATGGTTTGGATTTGGGGCAACCGTGCAATCTGCCTGCCGGTCATTTTCTCCAACAGGCAGGCCGCTCCGGAGAGGGCCTGCCAGTGGAGCAGGATTGCGATCCAGCTCGAGTTACCGAGCCAGAACGCGAAGGGCAGAGAGAACCAAAGGCTGAGACAAAAGAAACAATCCATGAGCGACCCGAAGAAGCCCCCGCCCAGGCGGAAACGAAGTCGAACGATCAGATCCCAGGGGCCATCTTCTTCCGCAAAGAGATGAGTGAGACGCCAGACGGCAAGTGCCGACAGGATGAAGTGCCAGACTGCGTTGGTCCCATTCATTTCCCCTCATCTCCTCTGCGGGTAAGGGTCGGTGCCTAGCTACCGGTCTCGAGGCAGAAGCCGATCGAGGCCGGGTTGTAATTGCTGGTTTCGCCGCTGTTGACATTGGTGCGATCCCATACATTAAGCGTAAGAGAGTACCCGCAAGGGGACATCCCGGTGGTGTTGAGCGAGAAAGATTCGTTCACAACGCCCGGATCGCTGATGGCGCCGCCGAGCATGATGGAGGCGCCGGAAGCCGGCACCGGCAACACACCGTTGGCGGGTCCCGGCGGCAGGATCGTGAAAGAAAAGGTTCCAAAGTCCGATGCCGTGGCCGTGAAGACGCCCGTGATGGTGTCTCCGGGGGCCAGCTTTCCGCACTCTCCGAAGGTCGGCGTGAGTATCGCGGTGGGCGCCTGGTTGTTGACCAGGACCGCGACCACGTTGCTCTGGATATCCGGATTGGGTGCGTTGTACAGGTCCACGCGGAGGTCGTAGGCGTAGCCGCTGTCGGCCAGGGTCGTGTTCCACACCCCCAGGATCTGGCCTTCGACAAAGTGATCCGACGAGTAGTCCTGGTAGGAGTAGTAGCCGTCCGGATCGGCGTGGAAGGTCTGCTCGCTCTGGGTCCACAAGCCGCCGCTGAAAACATTGACGGTGAGGGTGAGTCCCTGGGGCTCATTGACCACCGGCGCGAATGCCGACGATCCGTGCGGCGCCTTCATGATGCGGTACTTCAGACCTATCGTGGGGTTGGAGATCTGGCCCGCGAGCGTGATTCTTCCACCAAACGGGGCGTCGACGTAGTGCGCTCCCGTGGTGATGGTGACCGCGTCGGTGATGCGGCCATCGCCGCCGATCTTGCTGGTGTCCACGTCGCCGACAGCGCTGAGGACGGGAACCTGCTGCCCGGTGCCAATTACTTCGCCGGGAGGAATGAGGATGAGCGCTTCACGGGCGTTGCCCCAGACCACCGGAGCGTACGGATTGGTGGTCGACGGAGGCGTGTTCCACGACAGGACCGCGCGAATCCTGGCCGTCTGCGGCCCATCGTAGCAGGGCTTGGCATGCGAAATCAGGTCGATGGGCAGAAAGACGTTGTAGTCGAGCCGCGCGGGAGGGGCAATGGTGAAATCGTGCACCACGACGGAAGTTGTGCCGGCATATTCCCAGCCCAAGCCCCAATCCACCCAGAAGGCCACGTATTCGCGGCTACCCGCGGCGCATGGTCCACCGGAGTAGCCGACGCTCTGCTTGATCTCCAGGATGCCCGCAAGCTGGCTGGTGTTTTCATCCAGCCCAATGCAGTCCAACTGTTCAAAGCTGGTGTCGCCGTTGGTGTTGAGCCACTGCTCGACCAGGGAGACCAGGTTGATATCGGAGATCCCGCCGAACACGGCCTGCGCCTTGTGGGAAGTAGCAGCAGCGGCCGGCGATTGAGCGACGGTAGACAATGACGGAGTGCCGGCGGCCGCGGAAAGCAGGGGCGCGAGGTAGCGGTGCTGAGGCACTTTCGCTTTGGCGTAGAGCTTGTGAAGGTCGACGGGGCTCAGAACGCTGGGACTGGCGGCCTTGATCGGCTGCGAAAGATCGATAGCCTGGGCAATCTGGTCGGGGAGCTGAACCTTGGCATCGGCCAGCAGGGTGCTCAGGATAATGATCTCGAAGCCTTCGATCTGAATCTGCGCATCGACTACATTGCCCCACACCGGCGGCCAGTTCGGCTGGTTGGGCGGTGGCGGCGAATTCCAGGAAAGAATGGCGCGTGCGAGGGGCAGGTTCTGAAAGAAGCAGAACTCTTCCTTGGGGCTGATCGGCAGGGTGACGGCATACTCCAGCGGCTTGGGGCCCGGCACGTCAAAGACGTTGACCGCGGTCAGCCCCTGGTCCTGCCAGGTCGTGCCTCCGTCGTAGGAGAGATAAAACCGTACATATTCCTCTGATCCGGAGGTGCAGATTCCGCCCGAGTAGCCGGCCGTCTGCTTGATATTGATGGTGGCGCGCAGCTGGTTCGACTGCGGGTTGTACCCGACGCAGCCGATGCTCTCATACGCGGTGTCGCCCTGAATGCTCAGAACCGGCTTGTACGGGCTATCGGCAAGATTGCCGAAGAAGTTGGGGTTGGCCAGAAGCAGCGCGTGGAAGTTCTGGCGGGCGAGTTCGGGCGACAACCTGGTCAGCGAGACCTGCTCGAACGACGGTGGTTGCGTTGCGGAAACGACGGGCTTGCCTTTTTGGGGAGTCATATGCGTTCCTCTCAGTGGGTAAGATTGGAGGTTGAACTTGCTTCTGACTT
This sequence comes from uncultured Acidobacteriota bacterium, assembly GCA_963798315.1. Taxonomy (GTDB): domain Bacteria; phylum Acidobacteriota; class Terriglobia; order Terriglobales; family Acidobacteriaceae; genus Telmatobacter. The sequence goes on from CAWCTA010000016.1 coordinate 305,798, forward strand.
CCCGGCCGCAACGCGGATGAGCCGGGGATGGCATTTTGTCCGGAGCCGGAAAGTTCCGGCGCACATCCGATTAGTGCGGCGGAGGAAGCGATCGTTTCATCGTCCCACGCGGGTTCTCCGGTCTCGCTCAAAGAGTTGTATGGGAAAGAGACGCGCCGACCCTGCAGTCTGTGCCCGTTGGAGACTCGGGGCCCGCCTGGCCGGACCTTCAACGGTCGAGCCTCTTCAAGCGACAGACTTCGACGGCTTTCCATGGGCCGGGTACTATGTCACCGAATTGTCATCTGATTGTTACTTCTGCATCCGGCTGCTCGAAAATGTGTCAAAGAGGGGAGACAATAATCAGGAACCGGAGAGACTTCCCTTATAGACTTCCGGGATCGAGCAGGCAGACAATCCATGGGTACGATACTGGTTATCGAAGACGACGAGCGAATTCTGAAGGCTCTCCAACGCTTGTTTTCCTCCGAGGGATACGAGATCAGGAGCGCCGGTAACGGCAAGCAGGGGCTGGAGATGTTTGCGTCCCCAGGTCTGGATGCGGTGGTGCTGGACCTGATGCTGCCCGAGATGTCGGGCCGGGACGTTTGCCGGTCGATGAAGCAGACCTCCCCAGATACGCCCGTCGTGATCCTGAGCGCCATTTCGGATGTTGCGGACAAAGTCCTGCTCCTCGAATTGGGCGCCGACGACTACGTGACAAAACCTTTCAGCCCGCGAGAATTGCTGGCCAGGGTACAGGCGGCGATCCGGCGCTCGAAACGGTCGACTCTCCGCCCCTGCATCACATTTGGCGATGTGGAGGTGGATTTCGCGTGCATGCGCGCCACCCGGAGCGGCAAGCCCGTGACCTTGACCGCGCATGAGTTCAAGCTGCTGCGCTTCTTCCTCGATAATCCCGAGCGCGTTTTGAGCCGCGATGAATTACTCAACGAGGTATGGGGCTATAACGCCTACCCCTCCACAAGGACCGTCGACAATCAGATTTTGAAGCTGCGTCAGAAGCTGGAGGAGAATCCCGCCAGTCCGGTCCATTTCTGCACTGTGCATGGCGCCGGCTATCGGTTCGTGCAGATGCCGGCGGCGTAGGCTGCGGAGAAAATGGAGGCAAACAGCGGTGGCCATTCGCATGCGAACGACGCTGCTTGTTTGCTTGGTTTCCATTTCCTTCGGACTCATTGCTGTTACCCTTGCGATCGTTCATAACGTTCTCCAGAAGCAGGTGCGGAGCGATATTTCTGCCGATCTCGAGCGTTCCATTTCCACCCTCCACAACATCCAGGCCCAGCGCCAGAGAATGTTAACCCGCGAAGCGTCGCTGCTCGCCGCGTTGCCGGTTCTCAAATCGCTGATGACAACCTCCGATGAACGAACCATCCGCGACGGGGGGGCGGAGTTCTACGAACTCAGCGGGGGCGATCTCTTCGGTTTGGCCGACGGAAACGGCAAGCTCATTGCTGTTTACGAGGCCGGTGCTTCGAGAGATCCGGCAGAACTGTCGCAATCGGACATTCCCCGCATGCCCGGTGCCGCTGATCCGAGTTATCTCATCATGCGAGGAAATCTCTATGAAGTGGCGGTACAGCCGCTGTATTTTGGCAATGCAACGGCGGGAACGCGGCTGGGATATGTTCTGCTGGGATACGCCGTCGATCGGCGCCTGGCGGAGGAAGTCAGCCAGGCTACTTCCGCGGAAGTAATCTTCTACGCAAAGCGGACCATGGTTGCCACCACTCTCGATGAGCGGTACAAGGCTGAAAGCGTCCAGCGCACTGATGATCTGCTCTCTTCCGGGGCTGGAGAGGATACGCGTTTTGGCGGCGAGCGCTTCCTTCACGCGGCGGTTTTGCTCTCCGGCACTTCCGAGCCGCGCGTGCAACTCGTGGTTTTGAAATCTTACGATCAGGCCATCCAGTACGTCACCCACCTGGACCACGTGCTCCTTGGTCTGGGGGTAGTCCTCTTGTTGCTGAGCGGCTCCGTGGCCGTTTATCTTTCCGCCACCATCACCCGTCCACTCGACCGGTTGGTTGCAGGCGCCCGCGCTCTCGGCGTTGGCAATTTCGATTATCAGCTGCAGCGGGCCGGGGCCAGGGAGATTCGAGAGTTGGGGGATGCCTTCGACCGGATGCGCTGCCGGCTGCGCACCGCCCGCGAGGAACTGCTGGCGGCCGAGCGCCTGGCCACGATCGGACAAATGGCCAGTTCGATCTCCCACGACCTGCGCCATTATCTTTCCGCCGTCTACGCCAATGCGGAGTTTCTTGGCTACGACTCCATCGGTCCGGACGAGCGCATGGAATTACTCGCAGAAGTCCGGCACGGTGTCCGAGGTATGACCGACCTCATCGAGTCGCTGCTGCTTTTCAGCCGTACCGGCGAGTACTTGCAGCTGACCTACGAGTCATTGCCGTTCCTTGCCGAACGCGCCGTCGCCATGGTGCACGCCCATCCGGACGCGAAAAATGCTCATTTTGTCCTCGATCCCGGAGCCCAGATTGAGGGCTGGCTCGATGCCCGCAAAATCGAGCGGGCCCTCTATAACCTCCTGCTGAACGGGTGCCAGGCGGCGCGGCAGGCATCGGAGCAGCCGGAGATTCGGGTGACTCTTGTGGACACTGAAGACCGCATAGCTTTTTTGATCTCCGACAACGGGCCCGGTGTGCAAGAGGCTATTCGTGAGTCGCTGTTCCAGCCGTTTGTCAGTGTCGGCAAGGCCAGCGGAATCGGGCTCGGGCTCACATTGGCTCAAAAGATTGCCCAGGAACATGGGGGCGATGTCATGCTCGTCGAGTCCGGCCCGGGCCGAACAGTATTCCAATTCTCTGTCGCCAAAGCGGCGCTCCAGAAATTCGCGGAAACCGTGCGGAGGAAGGAAATATCAACCCTCAGTTAATGCAACGCCCAGACGTTCCTCCTCCCTTTTCCGTCGTAGACTGACGTGCCGCGCCAATTCCCATATGTGAGGTCAGCTCCATGAATCGCATTCCGGCATCGACGGTCAATACAGCGGTTGTCACGCTCGCGTTTCTTGTCTGCGCAGCGGCCCTGGGCGCACAGCAAGTCAGCGAAAGTTCCAGGCCGGTTCCGCCGCCGGTGCGGGAGTCGGACCTCGATCGGCACCTCGATGAGCTGACCAGCAAGCTCGACAGTATGCGCCAGCAGTTGATCGAATCGCAGAGCGAAATGGATGAGCTGCGAAACGAGCTCCACACCTTGCGGGAACAACTCTCCGCCAAGGATCAGACCCAGGTAGCGGCACAGGATGCGGACGCCCTGCGGACTGGTGTGGCCCAGCTTCAGGACGAGACCGAAATCCTGCAGGCTCAGGTCAAGCAGCACGATCAGAGCAAGGTGGAAACCGCGTCCAAGTATCCCCTGCGCATCAATGGAGCGGTTTTGTTTACGTCGATCCTGAACAGCGGCAAGGTCGACAACATCAACGTTCCGGTGGTTGCGCTTCCCCCCGATCCCGACTCGATTTCCGGGAGCCTGAGCGCTACGGCTAACCAGACCTCGCTGGGGCTCGACGTCACCGGGCCGCATCTATGGGGCGCCCATTCGTGGGGAGATCTGAATGTCGACTTCTGGGGGGGCGGTTCTTCCGCCAATTACACCCCGACCGCCGGCACCGTCCGCCTTCGCACCATGCATGCGCGTGTCGAGTGGCCAGAGCGGTCGATCACGGTTGCTGTCGATAGGCCATTGATGTCGCCCTGGCAGCCGGCGTCTTGGGTGACTGTAGCCCTGCCGGCTCTTGCCTGGTCCGGAAATCTGTGGACATGGTCTCCGCAAGTCGAATTCAGGGAGAACGACTTTCCTCTCCGGCATACAAGTGCCGAAGCGGGCTTGATTTTTCCCTCTCCTCCGTATGCCTGGATTTCGGGCCAGTCCGGCGGACCGAACGCCGCGGAACGGAGCCGTCAGCCTGGATATCAAGCTCGTCTGGGCACTGAGCTATCGTGGCGCGATCATCCATTCAATCTCGGGGCCAGTGGATACTACAGCCGTCAGGCATACACCTACGACCAGCATGTGGACGCCTGGGCGGGTGCCGGGGATTGGAGCCTGGTCTTCAACCATGTATTTCAGTGGTCCGGGGGAATCTATCGCGGGCGGGGCATTGGCGGCCTGGGCGGCGGAGCCTATAAGGATTACGTGAGCACCGCTGCAACGAATTCACTGAGCGGGCTGGATGCAGCGGGGGGGTGGACACAGGCCAAGTTTACGATTTCGTCAACACTCGAGGCCAATGTCAGCACGGGGCTCGACAATGCATTTGCCCATGAGCTGCGGGGCTCGGACCAGGCTTCCAGTCTCAGCTACTATGCAACCCTTGCCCGCAATCAAACTGTGCTTGCCAACTTGATCTATCGCCCCAGGTCTTACCTGCTTCTCTCCACTGAATTCCGGCAGATCGATAGCCGCCCGGTCGACGGCTATGCGAGTCAGGATCGCATCTTTGGAGTAGCCACGGGGTACATTTTCTGACGAGGTCGTCCATGTCGCTGTTTCGATTAGCTATCGCGCTCGGCTGGCTCGCGACGCTCCTTGCGGCGCAATCGGCGCGGGAAGCGGGTTTCGACGTACGCGCGCATATCGAAGTCATGCAGATGGGGCAGAAGGCCGCGTCCCACCCCGCCTCCGGCAATATCGTCGTATGGCTCAGGCCGGACCCCCTCATCGCAAACGCCTCAATCGACTCCGTCGCCCCCGGGCATTTTCGCATGGAGCAAAAGAACAAGGGCTTCAATCCGCACCTGCTGGTCGTGCCCCTGGGGAGCACGGTCGAATTCCCCAATCTCGATCCTTTCTTCCACAACGTCTTTTCCCAATTCAATGGAAAACGATTTGACCTTGGACTGTACGAGGCAGGAAGCAACCGGGTCGTCCGCTTCGACCACGAGGGTGTTTCTTACCTTTTCTGCAACATCCATTCTCAGATGGCGGCAGTGATTGTAACTTTGCGAACGCCCTACTTTGCCGTGGCAACTGGAAGCGGCGAGATCGAGTTGCATCACGTTCCCCCAGGTGACTACCAGGTTCACGTCTGGGCTGAGGGAGCAGACGCCCACCAGCTTGACGCGCTGACGCGCCGGGTTCATATCGCGTCAGGCCAGCTGGAACTTGGTAGGATACCGGTCTTCGTCCCCGGCACCATACCCCAGCACAAGAACAAGTTTGGCGAGGACTACAAGCCCGATCCGGTTCAGAGCTACTGATTTTTGAGACTGAATCCACCCGCGGCTCTCCGAGGGTTCCGGCAGGAGGAAGATCTAGCAGGAAGAGAAAGATGTCGCGGCGTTCACATCACCTCACCGGCAGCGTCGGATTGAAGGCGTTGCCATCGGCGGCAGCAAGGCTCGACGTCAAAGGGTACGTGCGGCTGGGATCGACCAGCAACCATAGGGCGCCTCCCGCTGCCGCCAGTATCGCCGCAAATCCGAAGGCAAAGCTCCAGCCGATGCGGCTGGCGATATAGGGCGTGAGCGACGCGGTGACGGCGCCGCCAATCTGGCACCCCATGTTCATTACGCCGGAGACAACTCCAGAGCGTGGGCCGGAGATGTCGGCGCTCACCGCCCAGAACGAACTCTGCGACAGATAGAGCGCGCCCGCTCCCCCGGCGAGAATGAAGCTGGCCGTATAGGGCCCGCGCACATGGGAACCGATGACGAGGAAAACCCCGGTGATTACGAGCGAAACGGCCGCGATGCCGCATCGGCCGGCACGCAGTCCGATTCTCTTTGAGAGTCTGTCGCTGATCATTCCGCCCACCAGGCAGCAGAGGGTCATGGCCATGAACGGGATCATCGATACCAGCGCGCTGGCCTTCAAGTTGAGCCCCCGAACCTGCGCCATGTAGATGAAGAACCAACTGAAGAAGATCCAGGCCACATATCCGAAGGTGAAGTAGCTCAGCGTCAGCGCGACCACGTTGCGATTCCAGATCGCGGCGCTCCACGACACCGGCGTGCCCGAGCCGCGCGCTTTCTCCACGGATCGCGTCGCCTGAATGAGTTTCAACTCCTCGCTTGTGACCAGCGGATGGTCTTCCGGCACGTCGCGCGCCATGGCGAACCAGACCAGCCCCGCCGCCAGTCCGGCCGCCGCGCTGAACCAGAATGAAGCACGCCACCCATAGTGACTGATGATCCATGTGAGCGCAGGGATACTGAGCCCCGCGCCCGCGCCGACGCCGGCAAAGATCCAGCCATTGGCGCGGCCCCGTTCGGCCCTAGGAATCCACTGCGCCACAAACTGATTCGAAGCCGGATAGATGACCGCTTCGCCGGCGCCCAAGGCAAAGCGGATCGTGATCAAGAGCAGTAGCGCATGCGATTGGTGCGGATGAGCGAGCGTGGTGAGCGCCGAGAACAGTCCCCACCACAGCACTCCGGCGGCCAGGACGAGGCGCGGCCCAAATCGGTAGGCCAGCCAGCCGCCCACTACCTGGAACGCGGCATACCCCAGCAGAAAGGAGCTGAATACCCATCCAAGACGAATATCATCGAGCCCGAGTTCGCTCCGTATCGCCGGACCGGCGATCGAGATATTGGTCCGGTCGAGGAAGCCAACCGCGCTCAGCACAAAGAGCCAGAAGATAAGAAAGCTTCGAACCGGAACGCGGCGTAGCAACGGCACCCTCATTCGACAACGCTCAAAACGATAACTATAGCCGGTCAGAGTCTGGGTCGCTCCCCGAGGCGGGGTCTCGTCGCGGTCCGCTACAATGCCCGGTATGATGCGCGCTGGTGCTTTTGTTCGTCGTAGCGGCGCCGACGGCTTGGGGCACGTTGGATGGACGTTCCAATATCCGGACGGCAGTTTCTGTGATGGTGCGGTCGAGAACCCCGCGGGTACGCCCATGAGTCCCCCGGGGCAAACCGGGTTCTGGTCACAGACAGTCGTCGATCCGGATCCTCCCATGAAGCTTCGCGCATACGACGCATTCAAGCTCTTCGAGATCGCAACCGGCAATCCCGATCACGCCGACAAGACCGTGGCCTGGGTTGGGGCTCAGCCCTACCTCGTGATCTTCCGGAATTGCATGGACGACACCTACGATGTGTTGCGTTCCTATGGGATTCCGGACCTGCCCCTGCCAATGCTCGAGATCACGCCCAATCGCTGGTTCGACCAACTCAGTCCGGCGGCCCAACCTGTGACGGCCCAGGCCTTGCAGGACGCGGGGCTGGTTCCAGCATCCCATGTCGAGAGTCTCCGCCCACAGGTTGCGGCTCATCCCGAAGCTCCCTCGTGGAGAACGCCAGGGACCCCCGACTGGCAGGAATTCCATGAGAAGCTGCTGCGGCCCACATTGCACAGGCGGCTGGGCAGCTCCGCCGCCGGCCCGGCACAACCATAGGACAGGGCTCGGGTTGCGCGGTTAAATTTGGCGCGCATCCCACTCAGATCAGGCTCATACTGAAAGGGAGAGCGGTAGTGGAGGTTGGCTGATGAGATCGAATTATTCCCGTAGAGACTTCATGGGCGCCATGGGCATGGTAGCGGGTGCGTCTATGGTCAGGCAGTCGCTGTTCTCGGCTGTGCCGGCGCCGGCGGGCCGCGTCGCCATCGGGACATGCCCCGAGTACGACCGGCAGGTCGCCGATGTGCTGGCCAGAATGTTCGATCAGCTTGGAGGGCTCCACGGCCTGGTGCGCGGCAAGACTGTGGCCATCAAGCTCAACATGACCGGTCCCCCCAGTGACAAACTGAACTCCATGCCCAACCAGATGACCCACTGGGTCCACCCCCAGGTGATCGGGTCCCTGGTTTCGCTGCTGGGCAAAGCCGGAGCCACGCGCGTCCGCTTGCTCGAGAGTAACCCGGGAGGCACGAAACCGCTCGAAGAGTTCATGATTGACGCCGGGTGGCAACCCAAGGATTTTGCCGCTGCGGCCACGCGGGTTGAGTTCGAAAACACAAACTTCCTCGGTAGCGGAAAAACCTACGCGCGCTTCATGGTTCCGGGCGGCGGCCTGATGTACGCGGGGTACGACCTCAACCACTCGTACCGTGATACGGATGTGTTTATCTCGCTCGCCAAGCTGAAAGAGCACCGCACGGCCGGCGTAACGCTCTCCATGAAGAACTGCTTTGGCATCACCCCGGCCACCATTTATAGCGACGAGGCGCCGCAAGACGAGCCTGCCATCGTGCCGGTCGGCTTCCGCGGGCCCATGCACTCCGGGTCGCGTGTGCCTTCGAAGAGCGCGCCTCAGCCCGTAGCCGAATCCAAGGATCCGGGATTCCGCGTGCCGCGCATTACGGCTGACCTGGTGGCGTCGCGGCCCATCCACCTCGCCGTGATCGACGGAATCTACACCATGACCGGCGGCGAATTACCGAACCAGGGCAAAAACACCATCCACCAGGCCATTCATCCCGGGCTGCTGATCGCGGGTTTGAACTGCGTCTCGACGGATGCCGTCGCTACCGCGGTGATGGGATTCGACCCCATGGTCGATCGCGGCACGCCGCCCTTTGAAAAGTGCGACAGCACGCTGGCGCTCGCCGAACATTTGGGCGTGGGCACACGCGACCTGAACCGCATCGAGGTTGTCGGTACGCCCATCGCCAAAGCGCGGTACAAGTTCCCGACGCTGACGCAGCTGACGACAGCGTAGGTTCTCAAGCGGCAGGACGATCTCGAGGTCGGTTAAAACGGAATCGAGAATGAAAATCGCCGGCACGTTCGCGGATTTAGTCTGCGGAGTCCGCCGGCTTTTCATTTGCGGAGCGCCGAGCGATAGAATTGCGTTTCTGTGACTTCAACTCGATTCCGCGCCGCGAAGAGGATGACGCATGCCCATGGAACGCCGCAATTTTCTGAAAACCATCGCAGCTGCGGGCGGGCTCGCACTGGCTCCCCGCTTTGTCCACGCAGAAGAGCAGGCTGCTCGCACCACCCGTGCAATGCCGGCTCCGAAGATCAAGGACATCAGCGTAATCGAATGCGAGCCGCAGGGCGTGCGCCTCACCGTGGTCAAGATCACCACCGATCAGGACGGACTCTACGGGTATGGCTGCGCAACCTTTACGCAGCGCGCCGATCTCGTGAAACCCGCGGTGGAGAAGTACCTCAAGCCCTTCCTGCTCGGCAAGACCACCGACCGGATCGAAGATATCTGGCAGTCATGCTACGACAGTTCGTACTGGAAGAACGGCCCGGTGCTGAACAACGCGATCAGCGGCATCGATCAGGCGCTGTGGGACATCAAGGGGCGGCAGGCTGGTTTGCCGGTGTATCAGCTCGCCGGCGGCAAGTGCCGCGAGGCCGCCGATACATACGCCCACGCGAGCGGCGCGGAGTTCGAAGAGGTGGTCGAGAACGCGAAGAAGTACATGGAACAAGGCTGGCGTAACGTGCGCGTGCAGGTGGGGCTGCCCGGCATGGCGGGTTATGGTTCGCAGCACAAGGACGACGGCCGCCCCCTGGCTCTCCACGACAAGCCGCTCTTCGATCCCGCGGCCCAGTTTCGGCGCGCGCTCAAGCTGCTGGAGATCTGCAGGCGCGAACTCGGCGATGAAGTTGAGTTGCTCCACGACATGCATGAGCGGCTGACGCCTAACCAGGCAGTGCAATTCTGCAAGGCGGCGGAGCCGTTCCGCATGTTCTTTCTTGAAGACCCACTATCGCCGGAAGACCTCGGATACTTTCGGCAGATCCGCCAGAATTGCGCAACGCCCATCGCCATGGGTGAGCTCTTCAACAGCCCGCATGAATGGCAGCCGCTCATCACGGATGGGTTGATCGACTACATTCGCGTGCATGTGTCGCAGGCCGGCGGATTCAGCCCCGCGCGCAAGATCGCCATCCTCGCCGAGCAGTTTGGCGTGAAGACGGCATGGCACGGCCCGGGCGATGTTTCCCCGGTTGGGCACATGGCCAATGTAACTCTCGACTTAGTCAGTTATAACTTCGGCATCCAGGAGTACTCGCCGTTAAACGAGCGGACGCAGGCAATTTTTCAGGGCTGCCCGGAGATGCGCGATGGATACCTGTGGGTCAGCGAAAAGCCGGGATGGGGCATCGAGATTGATGAAAAAGAAGCCGCCAGGGCGCCGTTCACGCAGAGTCCGCTGAATGGAGGCTGGGGTGAGATTCGGCTGCGCGACGGCACCGTGATTAAGCAGTGACGCCCGAACATTAGCCGCATGAAACTACATTCTCCTGTCAGATCGGGAGAAATAATTGCTGGTGTTTTGTTCCACGGTGACAAGTCTGCTTCAGGCGGCGATCAGGAAGCGGCCGTTTTCCATAATCTTTTCTTCGCCCGTTTCCGATTCGAGCCAGATGTTGAAACCAAGGCCGACGACATCGATGTGGGTGCTGGAGTACCAGGTGGCGCCGGTGTGTTCGCCATAGGGATTGCCAAAGGCGATGTGGATGCCGGGGAATTTCTCGTCCTGGAGGATGTTGCCGATGACGCGCTCGATGCCGAGGTTGGTGCCGATGGCGAATTCGCCGACGCGGTCGGAGTTTTCGTCGGTGTGGGTGTAGGTCCAGAAGTCGGCCTCGAGCTGCTTGTTGTCGCTGGAGCAGGACACGATGCGGTTCTTGGCGATGTGGATCGTGAGAGGAGTCGAGGCCAGCAGGCCGTACCGGGCGCAGAGCCAGTCACCGACCACGCCGTCGACGACAAACACGCCGTTGACTTCGCCGGGCGAGGTGAAGCACTCGCCGCCGGGGAGATTGCCCCATTTTTCAGTGGAGATGATGCCAGAGGTCTTGAACCATTTGTAGCCGGGGTTCATGTCGGCGGTGATGTCGGTGCCAGCGGCCGTGGTAGCACGGATGCGGCGGGCCCGGCGGACGCGGTCGAGGACCAGTTGTGACAGGCGATCGACGAGGTTGAAGTCGGCCCTCATGCCCTGGCACATGATTTCCGGGGTGATGTTGACCATGTGGGCGTGGCGCATATGGCGGCGGTTGACCACGTCGGTCATTTGCATGCGCGAGCGTAGCTCATTGGGTTGCACCTGCACTGCGAAGATGGAAACCTGGGAGGTTTCCATGTCGTCCAGTATTTCGGCAGGCATGTTGGCTACCGGGCGGGGGGCGAGATCTTCAAGGACAAAGGCGTTCCACTGGCATCCGCTGCCGGCCAACTGGGCCGCAAGCGCCGCAGCGATAGGCTCGGTAACCCGGTCGGTAATGAGTGTGACCTTTTCATCGGGCGCGATGCGCAGGCACGTGGTGACAGCGGAACGAGCGCCCGGGGTGAACTCAGCCGGGTAGTCGAGCGAGAGCAGATGGGTGGCGGTTTCGAGCATTCTGGCGGGCCGATCTCCTTACAAAAGACACCCAGATGATGGGATGCGTGTTTTGTCAGGGTAACGGAAAATTCACGGGAATGAAATGGCCTGGATCAGGCGGGCTGCGATAGGGGTCAAGTCAGCGCCCTCTCACGAAGGCGTATGGTGGGGTAAAGCCCATATTTTCTGCTTTTGAAACCTTTTGGCGGGTGGTCTCGCAAGGTCTGGTGTGGGCTTGTGGAGAGCGGAATGAAGCGACGGCTGGTGATAGCCGGGGTTGTGGCGGCGGGGATCGCCGCGGGAATCTGGCTCGTGGTGGCATGGGCGGCTCGCCGGGGGCGCAGCGACTACTCGGGCACCGTGGAGACGCGGGAGATCCAGATCGGTTCAAAAGTGGGCGGGCGCGTGATCCAGGTGCCGGTTGAAGAAGGCCAGACGGTGAAGTCCGGGACGACGCTGGTGCGGTTCGAATGCGACGAATTGAAGGCGCAACAGACACAGGCTGAGGCGTCGCTGGCACAGGCCCAGGCGGACCTGGAGAGGATGGTGCACGGCAACCGGCCGGAGGAAATCGAGCAGGCCCAGGCGACGGCAAAAGCCAGCGAGGCGGCTTATGAAAGCGCGCGCAACGGGCCGCGCAAACAGGAGATCGAGCAGGCGCAGGCGGACTTCGCAGCGGCAACGGCTGATGCGACGAATGCGGATGTCTCCTTCAGGCGCATGGAAAAGCTGGCGGCAACGGATACGATTTCGCGGCAGCAGTTTGACGATGCCCGGGACAAGCGCGACGCAGCCGCGCAGCGGGCCGAGTCGGCCCGGCAACGCCTGGCGTTGTTGCAGGCGGGCACTCGCGCAGAAGACCTGCACGCCGCAGAAGCGCGGTACAGGCAGGCGCAGGCGGCGGCGGTGCTGGCGAAGAAGGGTTTCCGCAAAGAGGATATCGACGCGGCGCGGGGTCGCTTGGAGGAGGCGCAAGGGCGGGTTGCTGAATTGGACGCCCGCCTCCGTGAGGCCGAGCTGACTGCACCCGCGGATGCCGTGATCGAAGTGGTGAGCGTGCGGCCCGGGGACCTCGTTCCCGCGGGGCGCATTGTGATGACGATGCTGGAGAGTTCGCAGCTGTGGGTCAAGGTCTACGTGCCGGAGACGGATCTGGCCGGGGTGTATGTGGGCCAAGGGGCGGCGGTGCGCGTGGATGGCTTCGGCGGGCGGGCGTTCACAGGGCACGTGGGCCAGATCGCTTCGCAGGCGGAGTTTCTGCCCCGCAATGTGCAGACCAAGAGTGACCGCGAGCACCAGGTCTTTGGCGTCAAGGTGTACGTGGACAATCCGCAGCAGGTTTTGAAATCGGGCATGGCGGCGACGGTGCACCTTCAATGACGGCGATCATCGAGGCCGATCATCTGACTATCCGCTTCGGCTCGTTCACGGCGGTGAACGATGTGAGCTTCAGAGTGGACAAGGGAGAGCTGTTTGGGTTTCTGGGACCGAACGGTTCAGGCAAGACCACGATCATCAAAGCGCTGTGCGGGCTGCTGCCGCCCACCGAGGGGACAGGCAGGGTCCTGGGCATGGATGTTCGCAAGGACTCGGGCGAGATCCGGCGGCGCGTGGGGTACATGTCGCAGAAGTTCGGCTTGTATGAGGATCTGACGGTTGCGGAAAACATCGCGTTCTATGCGGGCGTGTACGGATTGAGCGGTTCGCGATCCGGTCAAAGGACGCGCGAGGTGCAGGAACTGACCGGGATCGCGCCCTACATGAAGCGTCGCGCGGGACAGCTTTCGGGGGGGTGGAAGCAGCGGCTGGCGCTGGCCTGCGCGATCATTCATTCGCCGGAGGTGGTGTTTCTCGACGAGCCCACGGCGGGCATCGATCCGGTGGCGCGGCGGGCGCTGTGGGATTTGCTGTTTCAGCTTTCGGGGCAGGGCGTCACGTTCTTCGTGACGACGCATTACATGGATGAAGCGGAGCGCTGTGGTCGGGTTGGCTATATCTATTTGTCAAAGCTGATCGCGATTGGCACTGTTGCGGAGTTGCAGCGGCTGCCGGATGCGAGTCCGCCGGGGACGGCGCGGGTGCAGATCGCGACGGCCAATCCATCGGAGATGCTCGACAGCGTGCGCAAAATGGAAGGCGTTCGCGAAGCGACCATCTTCGGGCATGCCATCCATGCGCTGGTCGAGACCGACAAACTGGACGCGTTGCGGGAGAAGATGCCGGGGGCCAAGGTAGAGGTGATTGAACCTTCACTTGAAGACGTCTTCGTCACGCTGACCTATCACATCATGGAGAGCTCGCGATGAATCGACTCTTTTACGGCCTGGTTCCGGTGTGCAGAAAGGAGTTTCTGCACATTGTGCGCGACCGGGGGACCCTGTTTTTTGCGCTGCTGATCCCCATGCTGCAGCTATTTCTTTTCGGGTTTGCGGTGGACACGAATGTGCGGCAGATTGCGACGGTAGTGCTGGATGAGTCGCGCACGCAGGAGAGCCGGCGGCTTCTGGAGAGGTTCGCGGGTTCGGATGTTTTCGATTTGCGCATCTACGCGCATTCGCCGGCGGAGATGTACGAGGCGATTCGCGCTGGACGGGCGCGTGCCGGCATCCGCATTCCGGTGGACTATGCGCGACGCCTGCAGGATGGGACGCCGGCAACGGTGCTGGTGCTGGTGGATGGTTCGGACTCGAGCGTGGCCGGCCAGGCCGTCAGCACATCGACGGGCGTAGCGCTCGAGGAGTCGCTGGTGCGGGTGCTGCCGACCGGTGCGATGCCGATCGAAGTGCGGCCGTCGGTGTTGTACAACCCGGCAACGCGCTCGGCGAATTTCTTTGTGCCGGGGCTGATTGCGATTTTGCTGCAGATCATGACGATTCTGCTGATCGCTCTGAGCCTGGTGAGAGAGCGCGAACGCGGCACGCTGGAGCAGCTTACCATGACGCCCGTGGCTCCGCTGGGTCTGATGGTGGGCAAGATGATTCCCTATGGCGTGCTGGCCTTCGGCGAATTATGCGCCATTCTTGTGGTGATGACAGCCATATTCCAGGTTCCGATCCACGGCAATGTGTTTCTGCTGCTGGCGCTCTCTCTTCCTTTTCTGCTCACGGTGCTGGGGTTGGGGCTGGTGATCTCGACGCGCGCAAAAACACAGGCGGAGGCATTCCAGCTTGCGATGGGCACGGTGCTGCCGTCGGTGTTTTTGTCAGGCTATATCTTTCTCATCGAGAACATGCCGAAGTTCTTCCAGGGCATCGCGCGATTGATCCCTGCGACCTATTACATCCAGATTCTGCGCGGCATCATTTTGCGCGGCGCGGGCATTCGCGATTTGTGGGTGCATGCCGTCGTGCTTACGTTGATGGGTTGCGCGACAATTCTTCTGGCGGCGCGCCAGTTTGTGAAGCAAGGGGCGAAATAGATCAACTGCGCTGCAAGGTGACGCGAGATTTTCGTCGCCCGAAAAGGCCGCGCCTTCACTCGGCGCGAAGGGTGATGGACGGATCGACCCGCGCGGCGCGCCAGGCCGGGGTTGCGCAGGCGATGGTGGCGACGAGGGCCAGCAGGGCAACGACGCCGAGGTACGTTGCCGGGTCGAGGCGAGAGATTCCAAACAGAAGAGTGGCGAGGGTCTGGCTGGCAGCGGCCGAGACGGCCAGGCCGATGCCGATTCCGGCGGCAGTGAGGATCATGCCGTCGCGCAGCACAAGGGCCAAGATGTCGCTTCGCGATGCGCCGAGCGCGGCGCGCACGCCGATTTCACGCATGCGCTCGCTGACGCTGCCGGACAGCACGCCGTAGATGCCGACGGCGGCAAGCAGCAGCGCGCTGATGCCAAAGGCTGTAAACAGGATGAGGACGAAGCGGCGTTCGGCTTCGGAGACGTCCACCAGCTGCTTCATGGTTTCGACGCGCACAATGGGTTGATTCCGGTCGATGGACCAGATCGCGCTCCTTACGGCGGCGGCGGCCGATGCCGCATCGCGGGAGGTGCGGATGACGAACGAGTGAGCGTCGTCAGCGAACCAGGTCTGGCGAGAGGAGAGATAGACTGCGTCGGGCTCATTGATGGCCAGCGAGGTCTGCTTTACGTCGCCGACCACGCCGACGATGCTGTACCAAGGGCGATTCGGAGGGCCGACATGCAAGCGTTTGCCAATCGGATCCTGGAGGGGAAACTGGCTTCGCGCGAGCGATTCGCTAATGAGAGCAGCATAGGGCGCGGTCTCGGAGTCGCGTTCATCAAGATATCGGCCACTGCGCAAAGCGATGCCCATGACCTGGCAGTATTGCGGGCTGACAGCATAGCGAAAGACACTGCGCCCGCCATTAGGACCGTCGCTTTCGAACTGCGCGCCATACAGGCCCAGCACGGGCGGATCGTCACTGAGCGCAAGCAGACTGGTAAAGGCCGCCTGTTTGACCGCGGGGATGCGGCGCACTGATTCGAGGGCCTGCTCGAAGAAGCGGCGGCGCGCGGCGTCGCCGGCGCCCGGCGCCGTGGGGAGTTCGTCGAACTGATGGCCGGCCGTCTGTACCTGCATCGTCAGCAGATGGTCGGGATTGAAGCCGGGATCGACGGAGAGCAGCCGCTGCATGCTGCGCAGCAGAAGGCCGGCGCTGATGAGGAGCACGAAGGCCAGCGCGACTGAGGTGACGACGAGGGTGCGGCGGGTGAGGTTTTGGCCGCCGGCGGCGCGGCGCGAACTCTGGTGCAGCGCGGAGTGGAGTTCAGCTCGAGACAAATGAGCGGCGGGAACCAGGCCAGTGAACATTCCAATCAACGTGGTGATGGCGAGTGCGAAAGCGAGTGCGGCCGGGTCAACGGCGATTGCGTCGAGGCGCGGTAGTCCGGGTGGACTGAGAAAAATGAGCGCGCGCACGCCGGCAAAGGCGACGCCGATGCCGCCGATGCCGCTGAGTCCCGCAAGCAGCAGGCTTTCGGTGATCAGCTGGCGAAGCACGCGGTGGCGCGATGCTCCGAGCGCGGCGCGGACCGCGAATTCGCCGCGCCGCTGCGTGCAGCGCGCCAGCAAAAGGTTGATGACGTTGACGCAGGCAATGGCCAGCACCAGCACGACAGCGCCGAGGATGGCCAGCAGCGCTGGTTTGACGGTGTGCGCAATGTCCACCTGCAGGGAGTCGATGATCAGGCCATGGTTCAACGACGCCCAGCGCGGACGCGGGAACTCCGGCCAGGGCGTGCGTGCGATTTGCGACAGTTCGTTCACTGCCTGATCCATGGTGACGCCGGGTTTGAGGCGGCCGGCGATGTGGAGATGCAGTCCCCAGGCCCAGGCCCATGAGCTGACACTTGGGGTCAGCGTGTCGGGGTCATAGCGCTGCGTCGTCCAGATGTCGGCGGACGGCGAGAGCACGTTTTCGAACTCGGCCGGCATGACGCCGATGATGGTGTAGTTATCGTCATCGAGTTTGAGTTCGCGCCCGATGATGCTGCGGTCGCGATTGAATATGCGGCGCCAGAAGCGATCGCTGACGATGACACGCCGGGGCGCGCGCGACCCCTCTTCGGAGGGCAGGAAGTCGCGGCCCAATCGGGGAGCGATGCCAAGAACGCGGAGGAAGCCGGCGCTGACACTTTGGCCCTCGAGCCGTTCGGGCAAGCCGTCGCCCGTCATCGTCGGTTGCCAGGGCTCAAACATCGTCATGGCTTCGAATGAGCGGCTGCGGCGGCTGAGTTCATAAAATGTGCCGAATGAGAGCTCGGAGCGCGCGCCCTGATATGTATTCCAGATCATCAGAATTCGATTGGCGTGGGGATAGGGCAGTGGCGAAAACAGGATCGGGTTGACCGAACTGAAGATCGCGGTGCTGGCACCGATGCCGAGGGCCAGCGTTATGACACTGACGACGGTGAAGCCGGGATGATGGCGAAGCTGGCGGGCGGCATAACGCAGATCGAAGAGGAACGTGCGGACGCCATTCTCCCAGCCATACGAGCGGACCTGTTCGTTCACTGCGCTGGTGTTGCCCAATTCAAGGCGGGCAACTCGTCTGGCTTCGTCAAGGGAGAGACCGCGCGCGACGCCGGCGGCGGTGGCGTCTTCGAGGTACTGGTGGATTTCGGCGGCGATTTCCTCATTCGTCTGGGTTCGATGAACCAGGTTGCGGATGCCGCGCGTGAGTTGCCGCAAGAGAGACATACGGCTAGCCCTCGGCTTTCAGGAGCCGCGCGATGGCCGAAGCGCGCCGGGTCCAGTCCGCGGTTTCTAATTCGAGTTGCTTCCTGCCCGCTCGCGTGAGGCTATAGATCTTGGCGCGGCGCGAATTTTCCGTCTGCTTCCACTCGGCGTCGAGCCACCCGGCGCGCTCCAGGCGCTGCAGTGCGGTGAGAAGCGAGCCGGGGTTGACTTTGAATACGCCGCGCGAGATCTGCTCGACGCGGCGAGCGATGCCGAAGCCGTGCATAGGCTCAAGACTCAGCGTCTTGAGGATGAGCATGTCGAGGGTTCCCTGGATGACGTCGGTATTCGGGTCACTCATGGGAGATGACGGTACAGCAGGTTTATCATGATTGTCAAGATGTGAA
This sequence comes from uncultured Acidobacteriota bacterium, assembly GCA_963798315.1. Taxonomy (GTDB): domain Bacteria; phylum Acidobacteriota; class Terriglobia; order Terriglobales; family Acidobacteriaceae; genus Telmatobacter. The sequence goes on from CAWCTA010000016.1 coordinate 323,610, forward strand.
TGTCAAATGAGCGCGTGCGGGCAGGTCACTTCTTCAGGGAATAGACAATGGTGATCGTGGTGACAACGTCAACCGGGTCGCCGTTGAGGTGATAGGGCTCCCAGCGCCAATTGCGGACAGCGTCGATTGCGGCTTTGTCGTAGTCGTCGCGGAGGCTTTTTTTGACGCGGATGTTTTCGACCTCACCGGTTTTGCCGATGATCACTTCCAACTGGACCTCGCCGTTGAGGGCGTTGCCGGAGGTTTTGGCTTCTTGCGGATAGACCGGCGGTTCCCGGCGCAGAATTTTGAGGTCTTTGACATGCACCTTAGTGGGCTTGGGAGAGGTGTTCTGGTTTCCGGCGTCGGTCACCTCCATGCGGAGCGCCAGCGCCGAGACGCAGGCCGTCAATGCGATGGCGCTGCAAACGCCCAGGATGGCAAAACGGCGCAGGCCTCGTAGCTCAACTTGTTTCTGCTGCAGGTCCATAATTCTCCTCTCGAAGTTGTTGGTATCAAAGATGGCGACAGCGTGCAGGGCGCCGGCTGTCGTGGATTCGGAGAGCATCGAAGCCAGGCGCAGCAGCGATCGCGCGTAACTCTCGCGTCCGGCGAGGGCATCTGCTGCCTGGGCGTCGCACACCAGTTCGCGGCTTTCAGCCAGGCGCGCTCGTGTGAGCCACAGCAAGGGGTGATGGGATGCAGGGATCGACAGCAGTCCGTAGAGAATGTTCTTGGCAAAGTCACGGCGCTCGATGTGCGCAAATTCATGCGCCATTAGCGCATCCAGATCGTCGGGGGCAACACTTTCCAGAAATCCCGGGGGCACCAGCAGCACCGATCGGCGCACGCCCGCAGTTACCGGCCCGGAGATCATGGGAGAGGTGGCGATTTCGAGCGTGTAAGATGCGGATCGCTTTTGCCCGGTCAAGACTCGACTGGAACGCACGCAACTCTGCGCCAACTCGCCCTGCGGTGGGACCGGCTCAGAATGGCGCAGCATCAGGTGCGTCCGCCAGAGTCCCCAGGCCAAACGCCCGGACAAATAAAGCAGGACAGCGGAGTATGCAATTAGAACAGCCGCCACAAAAAATGGCGGAAAGTGGAGGGCTCCGGCGCCATTCGCGATGGCCGGACCGAGTACGATACGCGCCTCGCCGTAATGGCGGCCGGCACCGAACGGCAGCCATGCGGCCAGCTGTCTCCACAAATCGAGAGGCTGAATGGGACAACCGGGCAGGATGGTTTCGAGGATCAGGGCAGTGACCCAGATGCGATGCTCGATCCGGGGTCCGCTCGTGCGGGCCAGGCGCGACGCGATCCACGCGGCCAGGAAGATCAACGGGATCTGCCACAGGGAGTTGAGCACATAGCTGAGCGCATAAAGCTCCAGAGCTTTCATTCGCCGCCCCTTTCTTCTTCCAGCCGCCGAGTCAACTCTGCAATCCGCTTGGGATCGATCTGCCTGGTCTTGATGAGGCTCATCACCAGTTCTTCACTGGATCCACCGAACATCCGGTCCACGAGGTCGCGCAGAGCATGGCCCGACGCCTTGGCTTCGCTGACGGCGGCGCTGTATTCGTAGGCCCGGCCGCGCAATTTGCGCTTCAACTTTTCTTTCCGGCACAGGATGTTGAGCATCGTCTGCACGGTGGTGTAGGCGAGGCTCTGCTCAAGGGCGTCCTGCACTTCAGTCACGTTGCTGGTTCCGCGGCGCCAGATGACCTGCATAATCTGCAGTTCGAGCTTGGTGAGCGGATTCTTGTCGCGTTGAGGCATCGACTCTGACTCCTAATGGATTAGGAGCATATGCCGGAGAATTGGAATTTGTCAACTAAAGGTTTAGGACATGGAGGAAGTACCTCTGGTCAGGATGACCATTGTCTCTGATGAGGGACTAGACTCCGGGCACGGGAGGGCAGCCGGGGAACTCGGTCAGAAAGGTGTTGCCTTTGTAGCCGAGATACTTGATGCCGATCTTGCTGGTGAAAAAGCCGTCCGCGGTGAAGTTGCGCAGGAAGGAGAAGAATTCCACGGCGTCTTCGAGAGTCTTATCCTGCTGGGCGTTCTTGCGATAAGCGATGAGGTCGAGGATTTCGGCCTGCTGTTGCGGAGTGGAGTCGAGCCAGGCCTTGCCATAACGAGTGGTGCAGGTCGAGTCGAGCCACTTCAGGCCGTCTCCCAGGGTCTTCTGGTAGTCGGTGTTTTCGCTGGTGAGGAGGTCGATAAATTCGGGCGCACCGGCTTCGATGGCGCCGGCCGAATCGGCGTCCGACGGAAGGATGGTTTCGCACAGTGCCTGCAGGGTCTTGTATTGATGGGGATCGAAAAATTTTGGCGTGTAGGCGGATTGGGCACCGGATTTTTCGTCGTCAATCAGGAGATGGGCGTATTCGGCGGCGTGCAGCGGAATGACACGAAGGACGGAGCCGACGGCTGCGCCGATGGTGAGCGACTTCAAGATGGTGCGTCGAGAGGGAGAGTCCGCGGCCATGCTTAGAGTTCTCCCTTCTTGGCCTGGTCCAGAAGGTACTCTGACGTCTTCCACGACAGGGCCATGATGGACAGGGTGGGATTTTTGTCCGGGTTCGAGACGAACGGAGCGGCGTCGGCAACGAACAGATTCTTTACGTCGTGGGCCTGGCAGTTTTTGTTCAGCGCTGACGTCTTGGGGTTGTTGCCCATGCGGATGGTGCCGAGTTCGTGAATGATTGCCCCGCCCTCGGAGATGCGGCTGGCGGGCTGCTGCTCAAGGGAGTTGCTCTCTCCGGCGTCGGCCTTTTGCGGGTGGCGGCGGGTGCCGGCGACGACGGTGCCGCCCGCGGCTTCGATGATGGAGCGGAAGGTCTGCTGCATATCGGCTGCCATCTTGTGTTCGTTCTCACCCCATTGCCAGTGGAAGCGCAGGACCGGAATCCCCCACTTGTCCTTCACCTCGGGGTCGATGTCGCAGTAGCAGTTTTCGTTGGGAATCATTTCGCCCCGGCCGCTGAAGCCGATGAAGGTGCCGTACGTGCTGCGGCACTTCCGCTTGAGACTGACGCCGTAGCCTTCGTGCTCGTCGCAGACATATTCGAAGCCGCCGACGCCGGGCATGTCGCGGCCGCCGCCGAACTCGATGTGATAGCCGCGGAGGAACTCGTTCTTCTTGCCGAAGCGCCACCAGGGCATGTACATGTGCATGCCGCCGACGCCGTCGTGGTTGTGAATGGGCATGTTTACGAGCTGGGGGAAGTATCCGGCCAGATCGCTACCCACGGAATCGGTGAGGTAGCGCCCGACCACGCCCGAAGAGTTGGCAATCCCATTGGGAAAGCTCGAGGAGCGCGAGTTCAGCAGGAGGCGGGCGGATTCACAGGCGCTGCCGGCTACGACGACGGACTTGGCGTAGACGCGCTGCTCGGTGCGCGTGGTCTTGTCGATGTAGGATACGGCTTCGGCTTTGCCGGTATCGTTGATGACGATCTCGCGCGCCATGGCGTTGGCAATCATGGTGAAGCGGCCGGTCGCGGCAGCGGGCGGAATCATGACCTGGCTGGAGGAGAAGTTCGACGCGGTGCGGCAGCCGCGTCCGCATTGGGCGCAGTAGTGGCACGCATCGCGGCCGTTGAGCGGCTTGGTCAAGATGGCGATACGCGAGGGAATGCAGGTGATGTGGAGCTGGTCGCAGGCCTTTTTGATGAGGGTTTCGGTGCAGCGGGGTTTCGGCGGCGGCATGAATACGCCGTCGGGAGCGTTGGGGACGTTCTCCTTCGACCCGAAGACGCCGATGTAGGCTTCGACCTTGTCGTAGTAAGGCGCGAGATCCTCGTAGGTGATGGGCCAGTCGTCTCCAATTCCATCCGTCGAGTGGGGGCGGAAATCGGCCGGTCCGAAGCGCAGCGCGATGCGTCCCCAATGGTTGGTCCGGCCGCCTTCGATGCGAGAGCGGAACCAGCGGAAGGAGGATCCGGGGGCGGTGGTGTAGGGCTCGCCTTCGATGTCCCAGAATCCGTTGGGAGCCATGAATTCGTCGCCGATACCGCGCAGGCGGCCGCCGACGCCGACGCCGCGATGGGGCAGCTGGTAGGGCCACATGTGCTCTTTGAAATCCCGGTTGGGATCTAGGCGCGGGCCGGCCTCGAGCATGACGACGTTCAGCCCGCCCTCGGTCAGCACCTTGGCGGCGGTTCCGCCCCCAGCGCCGGATCCGACGATGCAGACGTCGTACACCTTGCGGGGCGGGTTGATTTCGAGCATCGGTTCTCTCCACGGGAGGGATGGCTTAGCCGCCTGCGGTCTACGGCGATGGACCGACCCAGGCCAGTTCAGGATTCACTTTCCGGCAACGAACCAATATATCTGCCTGACGCTGAAGCTCGCGAACGAAATCCCCGGACTCTCGCCGGAGACGCTGGCGCGATGCCAGCGGCTCGTGCAGAAACATGGGGGGCCGCTGCAATCCATCGGCGGCCCTAACGGAAAGTGATGCCCTACGACTGCGGTTTCGGCTCTTCCTTGGGCTTCTTCTCTTTCTCTGGTGGGGGTGGCTGTTTTTCAGGCGCCCTCGGCACGGGCTCGCTGCTCGGCCTGGGTTGAGACGGAGGCGAAGTGGCATGGACCGGGGGTGGAACTGTGTGGACCTGCGGCGGAGGTTCGGGTCGGGGCTGAGTGGCAGGGTGCTCGACGGGCCGAGGCGGTGGAACCGGCTCAGGCGCGGGCCGTTCCGCAGGATGGGGCGGCGGCGGAGGCTGGTGCTCCGGAGATGGCATGGGAACTGGTTTCTCGGTTGATCGGACAGGCTGCGTGGGCTGGTGCGTAGGATGAGGCTGCTCGGGCGGCCCTGGCGGGGTCTCGGGCTGCACCGGCGACCGGGGTCCCGGCGCAGGAATGGGAGTTGGCTTCTGCTGATTTGGAGGCAACTGGCCGGGGCGTTCGCCGGAGGGAGGCGGCGTTGTGCGGGCCGGATGCGCCGGGGGCTGCGGTTGAACCGGATGATTGGCAGCCGGCTGCTGCGCGACTGGAGGCGCCGGTTGTTGCTGACCGTGCTGATCGGGGTGAGGGGCTGGCGCGGTTTGCATTGCCTGCCGGGCCGCGGGCGTCATCTTCACGTTGGGAGGCGGGGCGATGATCGTGCGGTTCGGCAGGCGCGGGGGCGGCGGGGCGGTTTTGACTGGGGGTGGCAGGGGCGTAGCCCTAGGCTGTGCGGCGACGGCCAATCCTTTGGCGTTGATCATGACCGGACGCGCCACGGCAACGGGGACGCGCCGGATGGGGGGAGCGCTGATTTTGGCCTGGGCGGTCGGAGTGACCTCGGGCCGGGCCATCACCTGGACGCGGGCCATCTGTTGCGGATCGACGTGGACCGCCACCCGCGCAACCGAGCGCCCCGCCGCAAAATCTTCGTGGCGGATCGCGGTTACACCGGAGGTGCGGTTCACGTACGTAATGTTGGTCACGTTGGTCACGTTGACGATGTTCACGTAGGTCTTCTGCACGTGGACAACGCGGGTTTCCTGGATGTTGGTGATATTGACGCGGTCAACATAGCGGGGGCTGCAGGGATACCACGGGCGATATGCTTCGCCGGGGCCGAGGGGGAACCAGGCGGAGACTCCGCCGCCTCCGGCCTGGATCCCGCCGGCGAAGACGACCAGGGCGGGCGACCAGACTGGGTGTTCGGCGCGCGGGCCGGGAATCCAGCCCCACCGACCTTGGTAATTGATCCAGCGGCCGAAGTGGAATGGCGCATAGCCCCACGGCTCGTCTTCGACCCAGGTCCAGCCCCAAGGATCACGATTGATCCAGTGCCCGTTGCGATACGGCGCCCACCCCACGGGAACGCTGGGGAACCACATGTCGCCGTAATCGGTGCCGGGCGTCCATTGGCCATAGGCGTCAAGATCCTCGACACCGGGAGCCTCCGCGCTGACGTAGCGGAAAGATGTGGAATGGGCAATCTGCTGGTCGCGACGTTCACTCCAATTGTCTAGATCGTCGTAGCCGGCCGGCTGGAGCCATTGTGGATAGACAGGATTGGTGCCGACCAGTTCGAGCGCCTGGCCAGAGCCGGTGTCCATGCCGAAGTCGTTAGCTCCCGAGACGTAGACGTCGCCGTTGTAATTGGAAAAGATGGCGCTCTGCTGGTCGGGATAGACGTCGACGCGGAAATCCGCGGGCCCGGTAACCGTGCTGCTGCCGCTCGGGGTTTGTATGTAGAGAGATTGGCCGTCCCACAGGCCGAAGGTGCGGATATGGAGCGAGCCCTGGGCGGCTCCAAAGGTGATGTCGCCCGAATTGAAATCGACAAACGTGACGTCGGAACTGGGACCGATCCGTACATAGGTTCGGCCCACCTGGATCTCGGCGCGTCCGTCGGAATCGGTGAAGATGCGGTCGCCGGGGCCAACCGGATAATTGAGGTAGGCCTGTCCCCAGTCCTGGGTGCCGGCTGGCTGAATGGAGACTGTGCCGTTGACGATGGATAGCCGTCCGGCCTGCGGCGGCGGATCGTCATCCTGCGCCGGGGAGGCCAGCGGGAAGGTGGCCAGACAAGCCGCGACGGCAATTGCCATCAGGGTATTTCTGCCCGAAAAAATGGAAATTCGCAACATGGAGCGTTCCTTTCAATGTCTACTGACTTCGATGTCAAAAACCCAAACCAAAGTCAAACGAGCCGACCCGGAATGAGAGCCCGGATTTCCAACCGCAAGGGCTTAAAGCCTCAGGGATGCTAACCCTGCTCCAGGTGGAAAGTGGCAACAAATAACAGCAGCACCGGCACGGCACCCTTCCGTCGCGGGTGATTCGATTACGGAAAACGTGAAGTAGGGCGCAAAAACAACATCGGTTACTTGGGATGACATCGAAGGGTAAAGAAGTGGAGGGCCAGAGACGGCACCAACCGGGTACACGAAGATGCATGATTGCAGCGTGGCAGCGCCGAATTTATGTCCTGAATATGATGTTCGATTGAAACCGACCAAACAAACGAGCATGACAATCGTCAAAGTGATAGCGTTTTTTGTGCCGAATAATAACCTTTGATCTAAGCCAGGGTTCTTATCTTTCAGATCGTGCTTATCGACATGAGCGCATGGAAGCTTCCCCGGAGCTTCACAGAAAAATCCTTCCCATGCCTCTTGCGGGCTCCAAAGTTGAGATTGCGGACACATGAGGAGCAATTGTCGTCAAGGAGGGCAAGACACTGCGCATACTGATTGTCGACGATGAAAAGATTATCGCGGATTCCCTGGCGAATATCTTGAAGGACAAGGGGTTCGCCGCGACCGCCGCTTACAACGGAGAACAGGCGCTGGAGTTGGCAACCACTGTCGAGCCGGACGTGCTGCTAAGCGATGTGGTCATGCCCGGCATCAGCGGAGTGGAGCTTGCTTTACGCCTGATCGGGCTGCTTCCCTCATGCCGCGTCGTACTCTATTCAAGTATCGCGGTGGTTACCAACCTGCTAAAGGCACCGGGCGCAACCAACTATCCTTTTACTCTGCTGGCAAAGCCAATTCATCCGGATGACCTGATTCCACATCTGACGGCTTAACTCAGAGGAACCGCAGGACTCACGCGTTAGCTGCAGTGCCCCTGCGGCGATTCCGTGCCAGCTCCAATCACCACATCACTGATGGTTGCAAATAAGAATCATCTCGCGACTCCATGGCGACGACATGGGCGCGTGGCTACTTTTCGCTGTCCAGCACCCGCATCTGATCTTCGCCGTAGCGAGTGCCGGCAACAGCGTCGGCGGGTACGGCGGTCTCAACGGCGGCGATGTCGTCCGCGGAGAGCTTCACATGCAGGGCGCCAAGGCTCTCTTTGAGCTGGGTCCTCGTCCGGGCCCCGATCACGGGCACGATCGACTCTTTCTTTGCCAGGACCCAGGCAATGGCGAGCTGCACCTGGGTGATCCCTTTGGCGGCAGCGATCTCCCGGAGCCGGCCAACCATGCGCTGATTGTTGGCCAGGTTGTCGCCGGTGAAACGAGGCAGCCAGGCGCGGAAGTCTCCCGAAGCTGCCGGCTGGGAGCTGGAAAGCAGGCCGCGCGAAAGCACGCCATAGGCGGTGGTTGCGATCCCGAGTTCGTCGAGAGCGGGAAAGATGGCGGCCTCCGGTCCCCGGCTGACCAGCGAATACTCAATCTGCAGGTCGACGACAGGATGCACGGCTGCGGCGCGGCGAATGGTCTCCGGGCCCAACTCCGATAGGCCCACATAACGGACGTAGCCGGCCTTGATCATGTCGGCGATGGCGCCGACCGTGTCTTCGATGGGGACGCGGGGATCGAGGCGGGAAGGGCGATAGATATCGATGTAATCGACGTCGAGGCGTTTGAGCGAGTAGGCAAGCGCCGTCTTCACCGCGGCGGGGCGAGCGTCATAGCCCAGCCAGGCTCCGTCTGGCCCGCGCTGGGCGCCGAATTTGACGGACACGAAGACCTGGTCGCGCACCAGGCGCAGCGCCCGGCCCACCAGAAGTTCGTTGTGGCCCATGCCGTAGAAGTCGCCGGTATCGATGAGGTTGACGCCGGCATCGATGGCAGCGTGGATGGTGGCCAGGCTCTCCGCTTCGTCGGCGGGGCCATACATTCCACTCATGCCCATGCAGCCAAGGGCGATGGGAAAGACCTCGGGGCCGGCGGCGCCGAGGCTTCGGAGTGGCAATGTGCAGCTTCCCATAGTGGTGATCTCTTTCAGCCTGCATGGTAGGACGGATGGGCGGGGCCGGGCAAATCGGGAGACACGTTCGTGCTTTCCCACCCTTGCGACAGAAAAAATCGCAAGGATGGGGCACGGGGCATTCGTTTTGTTTCAGGGGTCCGAGGATCCGGACCTGGGCACCCAAGGCTGTTGTTCGACAGGGTTACTCCGCCGAGGTTCGGTACCGAATTTCCACTTTCATCACCGCCGCAACTCTGCCATACTTGATTGTGCCCACCAGGTACGGCCAATCCCAACATTCCAATTCAGAGGTTGCATCGATGTCGGCAAAGTATGTCTTTGTGACGGGCGGCGTTGTGTCCAGTTTAGGCAAGGGTCTTGCCGCGGCTTCCATCGGTTGTTTGCTGGAGAGCCGCGGCCTGCGCGTCAACCTGATGAAATTCGATCCCTACCTCAACGTCGATCCCGGAACCATGTCGCCATTTCAGCACGGCGAAGTGTTTGTTACGGACGACGGCGCGGAGACCGACCTCGACCTGGGCCATTATGAGAGGTTCACCCACGCGCCCCTCTCCCGCGACAACAATCTGACCACGGGCCGCATTTACGAGCAGATCATCCTCAAGGAGCGCCGCGGCGACTACCTGGGCAAGACCGTCCAGGTGATTCCCCATGTCACCAACGAGATCAAGAACGCCATGCGCAAGGTCTCGGCCAACGGCGCGGACGTGACCATCGTCGAAATCGGCGGCACGGTGGGCGACATCGAGTCGCTGCCCTTTCTCGAAGCGATCCGCCAGATGCGCCAGGAACTGGGCCGCGAAAATACCGTCTTCGTCCACCTCACCCTGGTCCCCTGGATCTCCGCGGCGCAGGAATTGAAGACCAAGCCCACCCAGCACTCGGTCAAGGAACTGCTTTCGATCGGGATCCAGGCCGACATCCTGATGTGCCGCTCCGACCGCCCGTTGAGCCGCGACATCAAGCAGAAGATTGCCGCTTTCTGCAACGTGGAAGAGCGCGCGGTCATCGGCGCCACGACGGTCGCCTCGATCTACCAGGTGCCGCTCGGGTTTGCCAGCGAGGGCGTGGATTCGCTGATCCTGAAATACCTGCACAAGGAAGCTCCCGAGGCGGACCTCAGCAAGTGGAAGGAGTTGATCGAGCGGGTCCAACATCCCAAGGACGAAGTGAATATTGCGATCGTCGGCAAGTACGTCGAGTATGAGGACAGTTACAAGTCGCTCAAGGAGGCGCTGACACACGGGGCGATTTCGCACCAGCTGAAGCTGAATGTCACCTGGATTGAAGCTGAGGGGCTGGAGTCGAAGACCCCCGAGGACCGCGGGTATGAGCCGCAATTGGAAGGATTTGACGGGATCCTTGTCCCGGGCGGCTTCGGCAAGCGCGGCATTGAAGGCATGTTGAACGCAATTCGCTATGCGCGCGAAAACCGAGTGCCCTACTTCGGGATCTGCCTGGGAATGCAGACGGCCTGCATCGAGTTTGCCCGCAATGTGTGCGGACTGCGCGACGCGAATTCGAGCGAATTCGATCCTGCCACGCAGCATCGGGTGATTTACAAGCTGCGCGAACTGCTGGGCGTGGAAGAGATGGGCGGCACCATGCGGCTGGGCGCGTGGACATGCGTTCTGCAACCGGATTCTCTGGCTGCGCGCGCCTACGGGGGCGCCACGGAGATCAGCGAACGGCATCGCCATCGCTATGAATTCAATCGCGAGTACGAGGCGCTCCTCACCGGGGGCGGCCTGCACATCAGCGGCACGACGCCGGATTCGACTTACGTTGAAATCGTCGAGATCCCCGGCCATCCCTATTTCCTGGGCTGCCAGTTCCACCCCGAGTTCAAGTCGAAGCCGCTCGAGCCGCATCCGCTGTTCCGGGAGTTCATCGCGGCCAGCTACAGGAATCGGGAGGGGCGATTTCAGACGGAAGAGCCAATAGCCGAACAGCTCATTTCATCCGGCGGGCGTACCAGCTAAGACCGAATACTATAGGCGCGATCAGGCGAGCAGCACCGCTCCCTTCGCCTTTCCCGCTAGTGCTTTGTCAAAGGTGACCAGCGTCAGGTGGGCAGACTCGGCGAAGGCCGCCAGATAGGCGTCTGCCCATTCCTTGGGCGAAGCCTGAAGGCTCTGCGTTCGTGATCGAAAAATGATGTCCAGTCCCACGGGCTCTTCGAGAAACTCTGCGCTCGCGTCCGAGAGCCACCGGTCGTATGCATTCCACGCCTCGGTCTGAGTTAATGTCCCCAGCCCCATGACGGGTTGCGTTGTCAGAAGCCGAAGCAGTCCCAGTTGCGTGATCCGGCAGAAACAAAGAACCTCTGCCTGGTCAAGCGAGTTGTACCATCGCCAGGCTATGGCGAAGTGCTCGTGGTCGGGCGAACTGAGCGCCACCCACACGTTCACATCAGGGAAAACCGATGATGTCGTAAACCTGCTCATTGTCGATGCGGATGGAACCAGGAGAATTGGACTTGAGGATCGGCTCAGTGAGCCGCTTTACCGGTTTTGCCGGGGTGTCGTCGATTTCCCGGTGAATAGCACCCAGGACAAGTTGACGCACCGTTCGGCCCTCGCGCACGGCCTTCATTTTCATGCGGCGATAGGTCTCATCCGGAATGTCCACGGTCGTACGCATGGATACATATTAGCATATTTATGCTTTTATGGCACGATTTGGCGGTCGACGTGCGTTGTATCACATCTCACTGTGACAAGCCCCGTTCCTCCTTGACAGTCATTTTTGACCGGGCCTATTGTTTCCTCGGTTTTGGCAAGGGAGGGTCCGCATGACAGCCCATTTTGAACTGCAGCCGACCGAATCGGAGCTTCAGAACCTGGCGGAGCAGTACTGGCAGGAAGCCTGCAACAGGGAACGGCAACTGGAGACAGAAGCATTTGAAGCCGGAGCCGCCATTCGCAACGGCGACTATTCTCTGGGTAACCTGGAGGCGATTGTCCGCTGGAAATCCGAACGACTGGTTCCTTACCTGATCGGGAACAGCACGGAGCGTATCCGGCGCTCGCTGGAGGTGGCTGCGGCGCCCGAGTCCTCAACGGAAGAGGCGATTCTCGCCCTGCAGGAGTTGCGGGGCGTGGACCTGTCGATGGCCTCGGCGGTCCTGGCGGCGATCTATCCGGAGCGCTACATCGAACTCGACTTTCACGACCTGGAAGCGCTGGGGCTGGCGCGCCAGGATGTCCGGTTCTACGAAGAATACCTGGCGTTCTGCCGGCGTCTGGTTGATCGGAACATTGTGAAGCCGCAGGACGATCTGCCCGGACCGACTCCTCTGCGCACGCTGGACCGTGCGCTGTCGCAGTGGTCGAGGAATCGCTCTTTGTAGCTGGGGAGAGTTGGAAAAGGCCCGGTCCTCATCGCCGCGATAGAATCGCTTTCGTGAGCCAATCGTTCGAGATCGGCCCGGTGCAGGTGGGGACCGGACAGCTTTTTCTGATTGCGGGGCCGTGTGTGATCGAATCGGAAGCCCATGCTCGCACCATGGCTGAAGCCATTCAGCGAATCACGTCGGACCTGGGGGTTCCCTATATCTTCAAGGCAAGCTATGACAAGGCCAACCGCACAAGTGTGAAGAGCTTTCGCGGGCCGGGGCTGGAAGAGGGCGTGCGTATCCTGGGCCGGGTGGCGAAAGATACAGGGCTGCCGGTGCTGACCGATGTCCATGAGCCTCCACACTGCGAGGTAGCGGCGGAATCGGTGGATGTGCTGCAGATTCCGGCGTTTCTTTGCCGGCAGACCGATCTGCTGGTGGCCGCCGGAAAGACGGGACGGGCGGTCAATATCAAGAAGGGCCAATTCGTGGCGCCGTGGGACATGAGCCACCCTGTCGAGAAGGTGCGTTCGACCGGCAACGAGCGGGTGTTCCTGACCGAGCGCGGGGCGAGCTTCGGCTACAACACGCTGGTGGTGGACTACCGGTCGCTGCCCGTGATGCGGCGGCTGGCCCCGGTGGTGTTTGACGGCACGCACTCGGTGCAGCAGCCTTCGGCGGCCAACGGCGTGAGCGGCGGGCAACCGGAATTCATTCCACTGCTGGCGCGGGCGGCGGTGGCCGCCGGTGTGGACGGGATCTTTCTTGAAGTTCACGATGATCCCGCGCATGCGAAGTCGGACGGCGCCAATGCGCTGCGTCTCGATCTCCTCAAGCCGCTTCTTGAGAGGCTGCTGGCCATTCAGGCGGCGGCGATCTAAAGGCCCTGCTAGCCCCGGACACCGGATATTGAGGACTATGATTGTTGCGATGGCGGGAGTGTGCCGATAGGTTCCACGTGAGACTACCGGCCCTGCGCAAGAGCCAGCAGCACCTGGATGAGCTTCGGCGCGGAACCCTGCCGGTCAAGGCTGGGGGATAACAATGAAACACAACGGCAAGCATGCGCGGCGCGCCGAGGGAAAAAACGGTGCAGTTGCGGAAGATATCAATGGGCGTAGCGATCACCATGGACCCGAACCCATCAAGACAATGCGGCTCGGCAAGGATTGCGAATACTGCCGGGAACTGCGCCGGCTGCAAATTGAACTTGTGAAGCTGCAGGAATGGATTCGGCATGAAGGCCTGCGCGTGGTGGCCCTGTTTGAAGGGCGCGATGCGGCAGGCAAGGGCGGCTCCATCAAACGCATCACAGAAACGCTCAACCCTCGTGTCTGCCGGGTAGTGGCTCTTGGCACACCCACGGAGCGCGAGAAGACGCAATGGTATTTCCAACGCTATGTCGGGCATCTGCCCGCGGCCGGGGAAATGGTGCTCTTTGACCGCAGCTGGTACAACCGCGCGGGGGTTGAGCGGGTGATGGGTTTCTGCAACGAGGCGCAGTACCAGGAGTTCATGCAAAGCTGCCCGGAGTTCGAGCGCATGCTGGTCCGCTCGGGGATTCGCCTCATCAAATACTGGTTCTCAGTCAGCGATGAAGAGCAGGAGAGGCGTTTTCAGGATCGCATGAAGAATGTGACCAAACGCTGGAAGCTGAGCCCGATGGACATGGAGTCGCGCAAGCATTGGGCGGATTACTCCCGCGCCAAGGACGAAATGTTTGCCCTGACCGATACCAAGCATGCGCCGTGGTACGTGGTCAACGCGGAGAACAAAGAGGCGGCCCGGCTTAACGTCATTCGCCATCTGCTGTCCCAGTTCAACTATCGCGACCTGACCCCCAAGCCGCTGCCGCTGCCACCGCTCAACAAATCAAAATATGTGCGGCCACCAATCCAGGAGCAGAACTTCATCCCCGAGGTGTATCGAGCCGAGATGCATAAATGAACAGGCGCCGTTTTCTGGCGGCCGGTGCAGGGGTTGCAGGCGCACTCGCGACGAAACAAGCGGGCTTCGCGAGCGCGCCTGTGGTTCAGGCAGAGTCTTCCGCCACCGGGCTGGATGTGATCCGCCACCGCTTTGGCGTGAACTACACTCCCTCGCGCAACTGGTGGTTCTGCTGGAACGATTGGGATGCGGCGCCGATCCAGCGGGATCTTGACGCGATTGCCGCGTTGGGTGCCGACCACCTGCGGATCATGCTGATCTGGCCCTTCTTTCAGCCCAATCCCAAGTGGGTGAGCCCGGCGCACCTGGAGCGGCTCGATCAGTTGTTGACATTGATGGGTGAACGCAACCTGGATGCTCTGGTGACGGTATTCACGGGCCAGTTGAGCGGCTGGTTCTTTCTGCCCTCGTTCAATCGGCTCTCGGACGGGTTCTATACGAATGCCGCCATGGGCGCGACCCAGGAGCTGTTCATCCGCACGCTGGCGGGCACCATGAAGCGGCACGCCAACATGATCGGCTTCGATTTCGGCAATGAACTCAACACCTGCTGGGACGGACCGGTGGGGCAGGGCGACGCGTGGATGAAGAAGATGTTTGCGCTGATGAACGAGGTGCTGCCCGCCGGCCTCCACGTCAACGGCGTCGATCACCACCCATGGTTTGAGCCGGACACATTTTCGGCGCAGGCGCTGGCAGCCGCGCGGTTCCCGGTGATGCATTGTTATCCGTATTGGACAGGCGCGACGAAGTATGGGGGAGCAATGGATCCGCCCAGCGTGAAGCTGATGGCGGGGATGGCGGCGTTGGTCCGGAGCTTCGCCGGTTTGCAAGAAAAGCCGGTATGGGCGGGCGAGTTCAACACTTGCATCGAGGAGTTGCCGGAGAAGGGGCAGGCGGAGTGGCTCGATAAAGCCGTGCACGCGGCCATCGAACAGGGCGTGAGCTGGTTCAGCTATTGGGATTCGCACGATGTCGATCGCAAGTTCGCATTCAACCCGCTCGAATACAGCCTCGGGCTGCTGACCAACGACGGGCGCGTCAAGGAGCAGGGCCGGGTGTTCCAGAAACTGGCGGAGGCCTATCGCGGCAAGCCGGTCGTGTTTCCCAAGGGCAGTCCGCCCGCGCCTCCGACGGAGCGGACCAACGACGCGACCTGGGCCTGGCTGATGGACTGGATGGGGTGGAAGGCGAAGAAAGCGTAGACGCACGCCACGGCCGGCTTGAGGCTGATTTCGCTGATAGGATTTGCGTATGTTCTGGTCGATGGTTCGTTTGTCCCTACGCCGCGGGACAGCGGCGGGCGTACTCCGCGTCCTGATTGTAGTCACAGCTGTCTTCGTCGCAGTGAGGGTTCAGGCACAAACCTCGCAGGCATCCGACCTTGACCGCGCGCACATCCATCAAATCCTGGCGGGGCTGAATCGCGGTCGCTCGGTGGGGCAGGTGGCGGTCGCGCCGGACGGAAAGCACTTGGCTTGGATCGAAGGCATGCGCGACGGAGGAGACATTGTCGTGGCGCCGATCAGCGATCTGAAGAACACACGGCATGTTTCCGCCGCGGCCGAGGCCGATCAACATTGCGCGGATAACGACATAACGTGGGCGCCGGACGCAAAGTCGCTGGCGTTCTTTTCCGATTGCGCCAAGCCGGGCGAACAGGTCGATCTTTATTTGTCGAGGCTCGACGGCAACCCGGCGCGGCGGCTGACCGAATTGCGCGGATCTGTGAATCAGCCGGTTTTCTCACCCGACGGAACGAAAATCGCTTTCCTTTACGTGGAAGGCGCGACTCGGCCGGCCGGGGCGCTGGCCGCCATGAAACCGCCCTCCGGCATCATTGGGGAAGACGGTATAGAGATCCAGAGAGTGGCTGTATCCGCGGTCGATCCTGCATCGCCGGAGGCGCCGGAGCAGGTGACACCGGCCAATCTGCACGTTTATGAATTCGACTGGTCGCCTGATTCGAAGGGGCTGGCCTATACGGCCGCGAACCCGCCGGGGGAGAACAACTGGTGGGTGGCCAAACTCTATAAGCAATCCCTGGGTAATGCGCCAAAGGTGATTTTTGCGCCCGCAGAGGAGCCAGGTCCGCTGCATGGTATGCAGATTGCAGTTCCGCGCTGGTCGCCCGATGGAAAGAACATTGCATTTATCGGCGGGTTGATGAGCGACCAGGGCTCGACGGGCGGGGATGTGTGGATCGTGGCTGCGGCAGGCGGCGCGCCACGAGATCTGACCCAGGGAAGGCCGACGTCGCCGGCCTGGATCGAGTGGGACGGCGCGGATCACCTGTTTGTGAGCGAACTCGCAGGAGGGAACGACCAACTCATCCGTCTCCATCTCCAGGGCGATCCAACGGGCGACGGAGCGGTCAGTTTTGGTGCGCCCATTTTCAGCATTCCCGGCAGCGTGGGAGACGGGAGGATGTCGCTGAGCCTGTCTTCGACCGCCGATCGTGCGCTGTTCGTATTCAGGGCCAGCACATTCGACCATCCGATGGAGATTTACGGCGCGAAACCCGGCACGGTCATGACGTCGGGCCTAGAAGGCGTGATGCAGCTTTCCCACTTCAACGAAGGCGTCGAGCCCGCCTGGGGCAAAGCAGTTTCGCTGAGCTGGAAGAGCGACGGGTTCCGCGTGCAGGGCTGGCTTATGCTGCCCAGGGACTACGACCCGGCCAGGAAATATCCCTTGATCGTGGAAGTGCATGGGGGACCGGCGGCGGCGGTGGAGTCGCAGTGGGGTGGAAGGGGCGGCTTGAGCGCGAATGCGTTTTCGGCGCTGGGTTACTTCGTGCTGCTGCCCAATCCGCGCGGCAGCTACGGCCAGGGCGAGGCGTTTACGCAGGCCAACCGCAAGGACTTCGGCTACGGCGACCTGCGCGACATTCTGGCCGGAGTGGACGTGGTAGAGGCGAAATACCCGGTGGACCCCGACCGCGTGGGGCTGACGGGCTGGAGCTATGGCGGATTCATGACCATGTTCGCCGTGACGCAGACGCATCGCTTCCGGGCCGCGGTCGCGGGCGCCGGCATCTCCAACTGGCAAAGCTATTACGGGGAGAACTCGATCGACCAGTGGATGATTCCTTACTTTGGCGCCTCGGTGTACGACGATCCTGCGGTGTATGCGAAAAGCTCGGCGATCAACTACATCAAGCAGGTAAAGACGCCGACGCTGGTGGTGGTGGGCGACCGCGACGGGGAGTGTCCCGCGCCGCAGTCGTTCGAGTTCTGGCATGCGCTGCGGGACCAGCATGTGCCCACGCAACTGGTCGTCTATCCGAATGAGGGCCACGGGTTTGTTGACCCCGCCCATCGGCGCGATGTGATGGATCGGGCCGTGGAGTGGTTTGCGCGATATATGCCGGAACGGGGAACGGGCAACGAGGAGCAAGGGGCAGGGAACCGGGAATAGGGCGGGTTGGCTCTCCATCGCGCGTGGAAAGAGTCTATGAAGAGGGAGTTCGAGAGCCCGCCGGCCGGCCGCCGGGCCACCTCGCCCTGATACACTTTTCTTTGGAGAAACAAGAGCATGTCGACCGGCCGACTCGTGCCCAATCGCGCCGGACGCCTGAGCGCATTTGCCCCAGGCAGGCCTCACCGGGGCGTGCCGGCGGTTAACATTCAACTCCAAATTTCTGATGTTCTTTGATGAGACCGTTCCACGCTGGGGAAAGGTGGGACGGGGAGGATTCATGCGGCGGTTTTTGACGCTTGTCTGTCTGCTGTTTCTGGCGCTCCCGGCGGGAATCACGATCTCCGGATGTTATCGCAACCCTGCCGGCAACTACTGCAACGGGCTGGGATACGGACTGAAGGTGACCGAGGTTGCGACCATCACTCTGCAGCCGGAGACTACCGGCCTGTCGATGGCGTTCGGCCAGACGCGGCAGGTCTCGACGCCGACCGCGGCGACCTGCAAGGGTACCACCGCCTCAATTACGAGCTATTCCTACGGCACGACCAACAATAAGCTGGTGGACATTTCGCCGGGCGGCAATATCTGCGCCGGCACCTGGAATCGCAACTCGGGCGGCGGCATCGCCGATTACACCATTTGCAATTATCCCAACCCGCTGCCGAATACCGGCGGGCTGCCCTACTCGGTCGGGTATATCACGGCTTCGGGAAATTCGGTCACCTCCAATCCGGTCGCGGTGTACGTGCACGCGCAGGTGAGTTCGATTTCTCTTGTGGGACCGCAGCAATGTCTCTCCCAAACGCAATTGGCGCAGCTTGATGCCCAGGCCTGCTACGGCAGCAATGGAACCCAGGTGTTGATGTGTGCGCCCTCCACCGTAACCAGCGCGAATTATGCCTGCCCGCTGGCACCGGGAGTGACCTCGGTTCCCAACTGCAGCCAGGCGATCGGCACCCTTGCGTACCAGCCCGGTACGGCGACCGTGGCAACCATCAATCCCATCACCAACCAGATCACAGCGCAAAATCCGGGCACGACCGTGATCACGGCTTCGATTGCCGGCTCGGGATCGGCGGCCGGCTACTTCTCCACCTGCCCGCCGCAATCCATTTCCCTCACCCTGAATGGCGGCACGAGTGGAACCGTCACCCAGGGCGTGCCTCAGAACCTGGTCACCCAGGTGATCGATACCAACGGCAACCCCATTACCGGCCTCTCGCTCGACTACCAGTCGACGAACCCGCTCGATATCGGCGTGGGAACGGCCGGCGGCATCACCCCCAACTTTCCCGGGGCGGCGTCGATCTATGCCATCTGTCAGCCGTCTACTTGCAATGCTGCGCCGATCAACAAGGTGGGACAGTTCGGTACAGGGCTTTCGATCTCCAGCAATGCGGTGGACATGACCACGCCCGGCACAGCCAGTTCGTATGTCTGGTACGCGGCTCCCGGCCAATCGCAATACTTTGTGCCCGTGGAGTTGTTGAGCGGCACGCTCGGTTCGACGGTTCGGCTGCCCTATGTACCCAATTCCATGGTCATGGACCGGACCGGCTCCAACCTGTATTTCGGCTCATCGCACGAACTGATGATCTACAGCACCGCGAACAATACGTTGACCACGCAAAACCCCAATGTTCCCGGAGTCGTTCTGGCCGTGGCGCCCAACAATTCGGCCGTCCTGATCAATGACCAGGTGCGCAAAGTGTTCTACCTGTTTAACTCGTCTTCGAGCAGTTCGGCGCCGATCACCTTTGGAGGGCTGGGCAACGCGGCGCAGTGGACGCCGGATTCAAAGACGCTCTATGTGACGGATAGTTCCGCGCTTGGGAATGGCCACACCGACACGCTCTACGTGTTCAACGCAAATACAGGCTGGACGACATACCCGCTTCCCCCTGCGAGCGGTTCGAACGGGGCACAGAACCTGGCCATCACGATTCCCGGCATTGGCGCGTATGTCTCGGGGCAGCCGACCGTGGCCCATACGTGGTGCCCGACGGGCACGCTTGGCGACTACAACACGATGGTGTTCTACCCAGAGGGCGATTCGGTGCCGGTGCGCACCGATGCCCTGGCGGCGACAACCGACGGCATGCATATCCTGGGCGCCGCGTCCTCGGGCGGCGGCGCGACCTTCACGGACATCGGGGTAACGATTCCCACCAGTGCCTGTTCGGAGACCACGGGCGGTGTTCTCAATGCGCTTCCGATTCCCCACACCATCAATTTGAACCAGGCTGCGCTGAACATCAATGCCACCGCGATCGACCAGGTGATCACGTCTCCCTCGGCTGTCAGCCAAGGGACGGGCGTGGCGGCGAGCAACATCAGCTTCATTACGTATGCAGGCACCACAGCGGGCGCGACCCTCCCTTACTACAAGCAGCCGACAGGGAGTTCGACAACTGCCGGGACGATCAATTACCTGACGTTGACGGGTGGTTCGGCAATCACGGCTCCTGTTGCGGGCGCGTTCAGTCCCGACAATACGTTGTTCTTTGTCTCGACGGCAGGCGACAACCTGATCCACTACATCAACACCAGCACCCTCACTGATACGCAACAGATCAATCCGAATCTGCCCGCATGCGTGCCAGGCTCCGATCCGGGATGCCTGATCACGACGCCCGTCTCGGGGTCGGTGCCGGCGACGGCGATCGCCGTGAAGCCACGCGCGACGACGTAGACTGCAGAGAAGGACTCTTACGGTGCGAGGTTGAGAGCCGTGCTCTCCCACCCTTCCCGCAAAAACAAAGACGCGGCAAGGATGGGGCACCCGGCAGCCACAGCGAGACCGGGGCCCTGCATCCGACACGCGAATTCCCCACGATAGAATCAGAGCATGATTAAAGGGATTTCCTTCCTGCGTCCTGCCGGGAGCGCCGCGGCCTATGACCGCCTGGCGAGCTTCTTTTCGGCGCTGGGATTCGAAGCGGGACAGGGGTGGAATGAAGAAACCAGTCGCGGTGCATCGTTCCTGGCTCCCATCGGAAATCTCGAATTCGTGGACGGGGAGATGCCGGGCACGACGGATGTGTTCGTGGAAGTCACAGCGCTCGATGCGGTGCACCAGGCGGCAGCGGCCTGGCTTCGCGGCTGAGGGCATCGAACCTTCGCAGCGCTTGTCGGATATCACTGAGACGCATTGGAAAGCTCGACTTTTTACAGCGGAGCCGGAGCCGGGACATGCGTTCACTTTCTGGGCGTGGGCCGATCCGTTGAAAGGCGAAGCCGGTGGCGGTCGAGGGCGATCTCTCTGCCGAGGGCATGCGCTTTGCGATTGTGGTCGCGCGCTGGAATGCGGTCATCACCGAGCGGCTGCTCGAAGGCGCCCTGGACGCGCTGTTGCGCAGCGGGGCCAAGCGCGCCGATATCGAGATTGTGCGTGTGCCCGGCGCGTGGGAGATTCCGTCGGCGGCGCGAACCCTGGCCGATGCAGCCAATCAGAAGAGTACGCAGGCCGGCCGCCGGCTGGATGCGATCATCACGCTCGGCTGCCTGTTGCGCGGCGAGACCGCACACTACGAAGCGATCTATAACGAGGTGGCGCGCGGCATCGGCCAGTCGCAGCAGGAGACCGGCATTCCGCACAGCTTTGGCGTGCTGACGTGCGAGACGCTGGAGCAGGCGCTGAATCGCGCCGGCATCAAGGCCGGCAACAAGGGGTTTGAAGCCGCCACGGCCGCCATCGAGATGGTGAGCCTACGGCGCAAGCTGCTGGAAGGCGGAGCCGCTTGACCGCCGGGACGCGGCGCAAGTCGCGCGAGCTGGCCATGCAGATGCTCTTTCAGGCGGATATCGGCAAGCAGACGCCGGAGCAGGTCCGCGCCACATTCTGGAGGGCAGGGGATGAAGTTGACCCCGGAGGTGCGCGGCTTTGCCGAAGATCTTTTCCGCGTCGCCAATGCGCACCTGGAGAAGATTGACGAGCTCATCGTCCAGAATTCCAAGCACTGGCGGATCGAGCGCATGCCGGCGGTGGACCGCAACCTGCTGCGGATGGCGATCGGCGAGATGCTGGGCTTCAAGTCCACGCCGTTCCCGATCGTGATCAACGAGGCTCTCGAGATTGCGCGCCGCTACTCGGCTCCGGAGTCGATCAACTTCCTCAACGGCATGCTCGATTCGATCGCGCGAAGTCTGCTTCCCAAGTAGCTGTCATTGCGCAGGTTGAGGCGTGTGGTCGATGCGTTTCTGCATTGCGCATTCACCTTGAATATGGATACTGGAGGGAATGCACTCTTCCCCGAAGTTTTTGCCTCTCTTTGCGACGGTCTTTGCAGTCGCGGTGACTCTTCAGGCCCAGAATGGGGCCACACCGGGCTCTACCCCGGTCACCGCAGTGTTGCCTAATGGCCGCGAAATCCATCCGGCGGGCAATTGGATTCCGCTGGCTCCTTATCCCTTTGCCATCGCCGTGAGTCCCAACGGAGCCCAGGTCGCGGTACCCTCCATCGGGTTTCCCTTCGCGCTCAATGTCGTTAGCCTGCCCGACACTGCCAAGGCGACCGTTACGCGGATGCCGGCCGGACACGAAAACGATCCGAAGATGGAAGTGCACGCTGGGCTGGCTTATTCACCGGACAGCGCGCTGCTCTACGTGGCGACGGGGGATTCGGGAAAGATCCGTGCATACAGCACCGCCGACTGGCACACCGTCGCGGAAGTCTCGCTGGACGGGCCTTTAAGCGGAAACAATTTCGGAGGAAGTTTTGCGGCCACGCTGGTCGTCTCGGCGGACGGCAAGACGCTGTATGCGCTCGACCAGGGCAACTGGCGGGTCGTGGTGATCGACACCGAGCGCATGGTGCGGATCGCGTCCATCGCCACCGGAGCGTTCCCCTTTGGCCTTGCCCTTTCGCCGGACGGTCAACGGCTGTACGTCACCAACACCGGCTTGTTTGAATACAGCACCGTTCCCGGAGCCAGCCAAAAGAATCAGCTGGCCACGGGGCTGAAGTTTCCGCCTTTTGCCTACCCCTCCAAGGAAGCGCGGGAAGGCGCCATAGTGGAAGGGAAGCAGATTCCCGGGCTGGGCGATGAGAACTCCGACCACGGCAGTTCGCTGTGGACCTACGAGATGAGCGATCGGGTTCACCCCCTGGTTACGGCGAAGCTGCGGCTGGGCGCGAAGATCTCCGAGGATGCGGGAGGAACCGTGGGCGGGGCGGCTCCCACCGGCGTGACCTGCGACAGCGATGCGGTTTACGTCTCGCTCGCGCACCAGGACACGCTCGCGAAAATCGCGCCCGATGGAACCCAGGTGCTCGACCAGGCCGCTCTCTCACCCTTCGCCGGTGCGCAGTTTCAGGACGCTGAGGGACGGTCTCTGCGCGGCGTGATGCCCAGCGGCCTCACCCTTCACGGCGGCCGCGTGTATGTTGCCGAATCGGGCATTAACGCGGTAGGCGTGGTGGACGCAGCAACCATGCAGGTGATTACCCAGATTCCGGTGGGATGGAACCCGTCCGCGGTGGCATTCTCCGTCGACGGCACGACGCTCTACGTGGTCAATACCAAGGGAAAGGGCGCAGGCCCCAACGGCGGCAGCAAGCACGATCCGGCTGGACCAACCTACATCGGTTCGCTGGAACAGGGAAGCCTGAGCACGATTCTGCTGGGCACCCTGCCCGCGCCCGACGTCATGACCCAGACGGTGATCGCGGCCAACACCACGGCGATTGCCGGGAAGACGCCGCTGCCACAGCTGAAGCACTGTTTTTTCGTGATCCGCGAAAATCGCACTTACGACGAAGTGCTGGGAGACCTGGCGGGCGCCAACGGCGACCCCAGTCTTGCGCGCTACGGAATGGACGGCTGGGCCGCGGAACAGAAATCCGCCACCCATTTGAAAGTTACGCCTAACCTGCACGCGCTCGCCGGGCGGTTCGCCATCAGCGACAACTTCTATGTCGACTCGGATGTGTCGGCTGACGGTCACCGCTGGCTGGTGGGGATCAATCCCACGCCCTATTTCAATACTGCCTGGACTTCGGGCTATGGGGGCCGGCGGCACAATGACCCGGCGTCGACGCAGCCGGGCCGCAGGGCGCTTTTTGGAGGCGCCGATTCGCCCATGCCCGAGGACGAGCCCCAGTTCGGTTCGCTGTGGGAACACATCGCCGCCAGCGGCAAGGGGGTGCTGAACTACGGAGAGGGTCTCGAAATCGAGGGCAATGCGGAGATCGACGGTTCGGCGCCCGAAGGACAGCGCCTGTTCCTGAATGCCCCCTTGTTCAAGCCGGTGTTCGAGTCGACTGACCGGCGCTATCCCACGTTCAACCTGGGCATTCCCGATCAGTATCGTGTCCGGGAGTTTGAGCGCGACTTCCGCCGCCGGCTGGCGGAGAAAGATGTGCCGGCGCTGATCGTGATTCGCCTGCCCGACGATCACACCATGGACCCGCGCCCGCGGGATGGGTATCCCTACCGCGCCTCGTACGTGGCGGACAACGATCTCGCGCTGGGACGGATCGTCAACTTCCTGTCCAAAACGCCCATCTGGAAAGACTCCGCGCTGTTTGTCACCGAAGACGACGCGCAGGACGGGGTGGACCATGTGGACGCGCATCGCAGCATACTGCTGGTGGCCAGCCCCTGGGTGAAGCCCGGCTCGGTTTCGCACCAGCACACCAGCATGGGGTCGATCACCCGCACCATTGACGAGCTACTGGGGCTGGGATCGCTCAACCTGGAGGATGCCCTGGCTGCGGAGATCGACGGCATCTTCGACGGCCAGCCCCATCTCGAGACCTACACGCAAGTGCACGCCGACCCGCGTGTTTTTGTTGCCGCCAAGGCCCGGCTCGCCAAGCCAAAAACGAAGCAGGAGGCCGCCGCTCTGCGCGACGTGGATGACGCGGACGAGATTCGAACGGAGATGGAGAAATCGGGCGCGGGACTGCGCAAACCGCGCGATGTCAACTAGATTTCATTGTCTTTGCCCCGTTTTAAAGAGACTGTAATAAGACCTGTTTACGCTGGAGTTGACTCATTCCACCAACTCCTTTGGCGAACCATCAGACGGATGAATAGCTGCAGCTGAGCGGGGCACTACGAATCCGGTGTGGTGAGCGGCGCGGTTCGCTGCTGCGGTTTTTCCTTGGCAATTCCTTCGGGGATGCCTCATTCTGACTGACAACGGAATTTCCCTTTGGGCAGTCCAGACCCCAGTCCGACGGTGTGAATCAGAAGCACGTTTTTCCCCGCTTTTGCGTAAGACGAACTTCAAATCCAACCTTTTTCCTTGCACTCAATTTCGGAGGCAACGCTCTATGTGTGATCATTCTCATTCTCACTGGCAACCCACGTGGCGGAGATCGTTTATCGCTCTTGGCTTGTTGCTTTCGCTCGCTCTAACCCTCAGGTCCGCCCACTCCCAGGCCACCCAGGGCTCGGTGGCCGGAACGGTAAAGGACCCTAACGGATCGGTGGTTGCCAATGCCACGATCACCCTGATCAACACCGACGAAGGCGCCCAGCGCACCACGAAGACGAACGCCGTCGGGAACTATCAGTTTCTCGATGTAAAGGCCGGTCAATACCAGATCGATATCGAAGCCACCGGATTCCAGAAGTGGGAAGCGGTCGGGGTCGAGCTCCGCGTGCGCCAGGAATTACGGTTCGACGCAAAGCTGTCGGTGGGAGCGGTGCAGCAGGAGATCAAGGTGACGGGCAGCGATGTCAGCACCATCCAGACGGAAACGCCGACCATCAGTGCGACGTTTACCTCAGAAGATGCCAATAACCTGCCCGTCAACACGCGCGCCAGTTTCTCCGGCACCACACCCGCAGCCATCTTCGGAACCCTTCCCGGGGTGCAGTCCGATTCGTCGAATTCCCATGGATTTTCGCTGCAGGGCGCGCTTCCCTACCAGCTCGACGTAACGGTTGACGGCGTCACCAGCAAGGATGCCACGGGGGGAAACTTCCTCTTCGATGCGTTTCCATCCACCGAGTCCATCTCTGAGATTCGTGCCGACGGAGTGCTGGCCAACGCCGAGTTCGGCAACCCGGCCCAGATCGTCGTCACCACCAAGGGCGGCACCAATATGCTTCACGGCTCGGGCTTCTTCTATTACCAGGACTCGGCGTTCGACGCCATTCCCTACACCTATCCGACCACCACGACCAAGGCCAGCCTTACCGGGAAGACGTTCGGCGGATCGGTGGGAGGCGCGGTGGTGATTCCCCACCTCTATAACGGCCACAACAAGAGCTTCTTCTTCGGCGCCTACGAGGGCTGGCGGCATCCGGCTCAGCAGACCGTTTTTGAAGTCGTGCCCAGCACGGCGATGAAGCAGGGCGACTTTTCCAACTACAACTCGGAGGGCTTCACCACTCTGACGAACCCGTTTACCGGCACTCCCTATCCCGGCAATGTGATTCCCTCGGGCATCAGCCAGATCGCGCAGAACACGCTGAAACAGTTCTACCCGGATCCGAATATCGGCAACCCGGCAGCGTATACCGATGACGGCACTCCCAACTACCAGGCCAACGTCGATGCCAGCGGCCACTCGGATCAATTCGACGTCCGCGGCGACCAGTACATTGGCGGCAATGGAAAATTCCTGCTTTGGGGCAAGTTCACGTGGAAGGACTTCCCCGTTAACAGTCCGACCGTTCTGCTCGTCCCGTCGGCGCAGGATACCAACCAGAACCGTTCGTTAAAAATCGACACCAACTGGACCATTACTCCAAGCTTGATCAACGAGGGCGGTTTCGGCTTTACCCGCTTCACATCGGGGTTCAGCAACAGCTTCAACGGCAATGCCTGGACCACGGCGCAAGGCTGGCAGGGTCTGCAAAACCTCTTCTACAACGGCATTCCGGAAATGGACTTCAATCACATTCAGCCGTTGAATGCCGATCGCCTGACTGGTCTCACCAAATCCAATACTTACGACTATAGCGACGTGCTGATCTGGACCAAGGGAAGGCACACCATGAAGTTCGGCCTCAACATTCAGACCCTGGAGGCCATTACGCCGCTGGGGTTCAACGGCTCCGACAACTACGGCACGTATTACTTCAACACCAGCGGCAGTACCGGCTTGTTTACCGGGGTTGACTTTGCCGACTTCCTGCTTGGCATTCCCAATGCCAGCTTTTACGACGTTGTGCGCCAGGACAACAACGGTATTTCCGCTCACTACCACTTCTTCGGGCAGGATGAGTGGCGGCTGAATTCGAAGCTGACCCTCTCCTACGGACTGCGCTACGAATATCATCCCGGCTACTACGATCGTTACGGCGATATCGGCAACTTCGATCCCACGGTTGCCTTGTCGGGCCGCGTCCTTTACCCCCAGGGCAAGCAGGCGCTGCTGGCGCAGAGCTACCTGGCCAGCGCCAACGCCTGCAATCCGGACGGCGTGAACAACACCAACTCTGAGGTGATTAACGGCGCCCCCTGCATGCCGGTGGTGGGCAACTCCGATGCGCACTATCCCGCCGGCCTGAAGAAGGTTCCGCACCTTCGCTTCATGCCGCGCTTCGGCTTTGCGTACCGGCCCACGAACAACGACAGGTGGGCTATCCGCGGCGGGTTCGGTATCTACCAGATCAACATGCTTGGTTCAAGCTTCTATTCGCTGACCGGCACGGTGCAGGCCCAGACCCAGGCCTTCACCAACAGCTACGACCCCACCACCCACGCCATCGGTTTCATGTGGCCGCAGATCTACTCCGGCTCGGGCAATTCCGGCGGCACCACCAACTACGGCCAGGACTACTTCGGCACCGCGAACAGCGTGGACTGGAAGGATCCCTACACCGAGCAATGGTCGCTCTCGGTTGACCACGATCTGGGTTCAGGCTATGCGGTGCGCGCTTCGTACATCGGCTCCGCGACGCGCCAGTTGGTCTGGGCTCCGGACGAGAACACGCTGCCATTCTCGACCACTGTTTCGGCGTTTGACCAGCCCTTCACCGCGCGCCTGTTTCCCAACTGGGGCCGCATCAATACCCGCGCTACGGGCGCCAACTCAAGCTACGAGTCTTTCCAGGCGGAAGTGAGCCACCGCATGCAGCAAGGGCTCGAATTCCACTCCACGTTCAGCTATGCCGATGCCAATGCCGATAACCAGGGTCCGGCTAACGTGGGATTTGGCGGCGAGGGCGGCGGCAACCGGGCCACGTCCATCCTGAGCCGAAAGGCCGACTACGGCAAGGTGTACGGCACGCGCCGTTTGCGCTGGAACACCACCGGCCTGTATGACCTGCCTTTCGGGCGCGGAAAGCAGATCGGGGCCAATGTGTCACGCGCTGCCGACGCCGCCATTGGCGGCTGGCGCGTGGCCGCGATCTTCACTACCCAGACCGGCGCTTACATCACTCCGTACTTCCCCGGCGGCCAGGAAGATCCCTCAGGAACCGGCTCTGGTCTAACCACCACGGCGGCCGGCTGGGATCCCGGCCACCGCAACCAGTATGCGGACCGGGTTACGGGCGTCAGCGTCAATCCAAACGGTAAGGGACGCCTGAACTGGATCAACTCCGCGGCCTTTGCCTGCCCCGGCGATAACACGTGGTCGCTCGGCAA
Source organism: uncultured Acidobacteriota bacterium (assembly GCA_963798315.1). GTDB lineage: Bacteria > Acidobacteriota > Terriglobia > Terriglobales > Acidobacteriaceae > Telmatobacter. The sequence continues at coordinate 351,520 of CAWCTA010000016.1, forward strand.
CCCCTGCCTGACCGGCAGTGGCTCCGGACCCCATCCGTTGCCGATCGGGCGATTTGGCAACGCGCCCAACGGTTCGGTCGAAGGCCCCGGCCTGGTCAATCTTTCCGCGGGTCTGAGCAAGTCGTTCACGATCACGGAGAGGTTCCACGTGAAGGCGGAAGGCACGTTCACCAACGTACTCAACCACACCAACCTCGGCGATCCGTACACGAACCTGAGTCAGGGGAGCTTCGGGATCGTGAGCTCAAGTATCGGGGCGGACTTCGGCGGAGCGCGTACCGGGCAGATTTCGGTGCGAGCCGAGTTCTAACGTTTCGCTAATCGATCTATTCCGGCGTGAACTGATTCAGTTCACGCCGCTTTTTTTTTGATACGCGCATGCATCCTGGAGAGGGCCTTCGGTCCCGACGACCTTTACAACTCCACTGTGTGATCGTGCGTCCAATGCCCAGAAGGTATGGCAGAACGCAAATCAAGCCCCGAGGGGCGTCTGTTGTCCTTTTTTTGCTCGTTTCCGCGTCCGCCGCGTACGTTTGCGGTAAGCAGGGGAACTTTGATACGCTCAGGCATTCTTCGGGCACCGTGAAGGGAGAGATTTTGTTATGGCAGAAGACAACAGAATCAATGGATTTGCATGGTTTTTAGCGGGTTTGGGTGTAGGTGCACTGGTGGGCATTTTGTATGCGCCCAAGAGCGGCCGCGAAACCCGGGACGACCTGGCAAACAGCGCCCGGGAGGGCTCCGAATACCTGCGCAATCGTAGCAAGCAAGTAGCTGAACAGGTCGGCACCCTGGTCGACAAGGGCAAGGAACAAGTAGGTGAATACGTGGATCGCGGCCGCGAGGCAGTCGATCGTGGAAGGGCTCAGTGGGAAGACTTTGTGGAGCGGGGCAAGAGCCTGGTCGGTGAACAGGGTTCGCGCGTAGCTGCTGCAGTGGATGCGGGACGCCAGGCCTACAAGTCCGGCAGCGCTCCAGCCGCCGCCAGTACCCCGGGGGCGACGGGTGTAACGAGTTCGCCGGCCACGACAACCGGCTCGTAGCCTTGGGTTTCGGGCACTAACCGGTATGAACCATCCGGACGAAACAATGCTGGCCGGGTCTGAGGGGCCCGGCACGGCCAGGGGAATTTTCAGCAGAGCCAACAGGAGCAGCAGTCTCGGCCATCGGGCCGGGAACCGCATGGGCGAGCAACTCAATGCTGGCCAGTTCGCTCACGGTCAGTGTGCCTGGACCAGGCCCACTGCACGATTCTCAGTTACGGCCTGCACGTGTTGTACGTGAGATCGCAATGCCAAATTCGAATCTCGAAACGCTTTTGATGATTTTTATCGGCATTACCGCGGTGGCGGTGCTGCTGCAGGCCTGTGTTCTCCTGGGAATCTTTTTGACGGTGCGCAAGGCGGTTCAGAGAGGGCAAGACCAGGCCGATGACGTGCGCGCCAGGCTGAACCCTTTTCTCGATAGTTCGAAGGAACTGATGGAGTCGGGGAAAGACTTGGTCAAGATGGCGAAGGACCTCATAAAATCGGCGGACACTCTAATCGCGGATCTCGAGCCACGCCTTGAATCCGCGGCCACGGAATTGGCCGACATGGCTCGCGACGTGCATCAGCAGGCAAACCGGTTGCAAGCCTCTGTCGATGAGGTTGCGGGTAAGGCGCGGCGCCAGGTTGACCGCGTCGATGAAATGGCCACGTCGACATTAAACGGGCTGGAGCGCTTTGGCAGCTTCGTCAACGAAGCCGTAAATCTGCCCGTTCGGCAACTGAGCGGAGTGATCGCGGCCGCAAAGGCAGTGGTTGGTGCAATGCGCGCGCCGGCTCAGTCGCGTCCCCGCCGCGCACCCCAGCCAGCGCCTGTCACTGACGACAAGGATCTTTTCGTCTAGGAACTGCGAGTTCACACAGGACGATGACAAGGGAAGTGACCGTCCCGATTCCATAATCATCGAAACTGCAGCGGTCTTCGATTAGTCTGAGTGCGGAGGCCAGGAATGTCTCTTCGGCTGCTCAGGCTTTTGTTGTTTGCAACTTTCTTGCCCGGCGTACCGGGATTCTTGTTAGCCCAGGCAACACCATCTGCGGCGCTGCTCGCTCTGTCCAAGCAGGATCACACACTGGCAATCGTCGATCCGGCCAGCCTGCAAGTGCTGGCGCGCATTCCCGTGGGCGAGGATCCGCACGAAGTGGTTGCTTCCGCCGACGGGCGAACCGCCTACGTTTCCAACTACGGCTTCGGCAGGTTTCACACTCTGACTGCGATCGATCTCGCCGGTCAAAAGCAGAAGGGCGTGATTGATCTTGGCGCTCTGCGCGGCCCGCATGGGCTCGACTTCATGCAAGGCAAGGTGTGGTTCACGGCCGAAGCCGCAAAGGCCATCGGCAGCTACGATCCGACGACAGAAAAGATCGACTGGATCATGGGAACCGGACAGAACCGGACCCACATGATCTATGTTTTTCCCGATGCGAAGCGCATCGTGACTAGCAATGTGAGCTCGGCAACGGTGAGCATTCTGGAGAAGTCCGAAGGTCAGACGGGCATACCGCCCGGGCCGCCCCCCGGCGAGAATTCTCCATCCGGGCCTCCTCCTGGGATGCCTCAAGGCCCTCCGCCCGGTCCACCCGGCGGCGACTGGAATGAGACCGTGATCCCGGTGGGCCGCGGGTCGGAAGGGTTTGATCTTTCCCCCGATGGCAAAGAGGCCTGGGTTGCCAATGCCGGGGACGGCACAATTTCAGTGATCGACATCGCTGCAAAGAAAGTGACCGCCACCCTGGCGGCCAATGCGCGCGGCGCCAACCGGCTCAAATTCACGCCAGACGGCAAACTGGTGCTGCTTACGCCCGGCTCGGCCCTGGTTGTATTCGATTCGGCCACGCAGAAAGAAGTAAAGCGTCTGCCCAATGTTCACGGATCGGGCGGCATCCAAATGCAGCCGGATGGCGCCCGGGCCTACGTGGCTTGCGGACGGGATGGCTACGTTGCGGTCATCGACTTGAAGACACTCGAAATGGTCGGGAAAATCGAGGTCGCCGGACCGGATGGATTGGCCTGGGCCGTGCGACGCTGAGCGATCCCCTCGACTTGACTCAGAAAGCCGGGTGTCCGACCCCCGCGACGTCATGGTTTTGTCAGGGTCGGAACCAAATGACCCAGTTTCGAGGAGTACTTCGCACCGAAGCAATAGGCGAACGGCAGTCCTGATGTCAGTACCGGGCTTCAAGGTCTTGCGGCCATAACGCCACCTTCCGCCCGAATTGTCCTCTCATAGTCCTTCGCCAGTTCGATGTTCCCGGACCGTGCGGCCGCAGTCCTGGCTCCGAGCAGAGAATCAAGCCTGTTGGGAGCGAGTTCGAGAGCTCCCTTGTAAGCCTCAAGTGCTTCTTCTGGCCTGCCCATTTGCAATAACATGTCGCCTAACATCTCGCCCGTTGGACGGGGCAGAATGTCGGCATAATACATTGGGTGATCGCGTTCGTATTGCGCGATGCTTCTCAGGTGCGCCACCGCTTTGTCGTGCTGTCCCTCAGAAAACATCGTCCATGCCTCGGCTTCGGTCAAGGAAACGCCGGCGGCATGTTCCCACCCACGCTCCTTGTCCCAGGCCTCAGATGATTTCCGGTACTGTTCAAGTGCCTGTTCTGCCTTGTGTGCGTCGCCGGAACGAGCTGCGCCGATCGTTTCGATCCAGTACGCGTCGAAGTTCTCTGCAAATCGTGATGCAGAAGGCGGCTCGATCTTCGCGGCGTCCTGCCAATCGTGAGTCTCGAGGTCGTAGTAGATTCTCGCGTCAAGCACAAGCCAGGGATCACTGCCGGTCCCGGCAACCACATCGATCTTTCCGATGGTCTGTTGTGCCCGTTGGTCCATCCCTAATTGCAAATATCCGTATTCGATGTTATTCAGCGCGTGGAGTTCATCGAACACGCCGTCGGCGCGCCCCGTCTTCGTCCATTCGGCGGCAACTCGCGCTGACGCCTGATTTGTTTCGATCGACTCATTCCAATAACCAAGCCGATTGAAAATATGCGATGGCATGTGAAGAGCATGCGGGGAATCGGGAGCAATGGCGGCATATTTGCGTGCGGCGGGTAGCGCCACTGCGGCCAACTCCGCGGTATCGGCCGCATGAATGATGTAATGAGCCGCGCCCGGATTATCCGGATACTGCTTGAAGATCGGCAAAAAGATGGCGAGTGCCCCTTTCCGCTGCTCGATTCCTTTGTTGCCCGACCCTGCGGTCCAGACCAGCCCCAGCCCGTAAAACAGGCTGGCATTGATGTCGTCCGGATACTTCTGGCGGATCTGCTCCATCCGGTTCATGTATTCGTGCCATCGGTCAGCACCCGATATTGTGTCGTATCTTTCATACATAGCGCGCACGGCATCGACGTACATCTGTTCACGCTCTGTCCCGGGCTTGATCGAAAGCCACGGCTGGAGTTGCGCCCATCCCTTGGCGAGATCCTTTTGAGGTGCGTTCGCGCCGCTGCGCTCTGTCGTCGCAAGTGCCATGCCCCACGCGGCGATCGCGCACCGGGGATCGGCATCTTCTACCTGCCGAAACGATTCCTCTGCCTCTCTGAACTCGAAGCTGTGGAGTAGAGCGACACCGGAGTCGAAACGGGACTGAACCTCAGCTCGGCACGAGATCGGAAAGTGGACGTCGCCTAGAACTGGCTTTTCAGCGCGAAACGATGAAAGCGGTAGCAGTGAGGTCACAGATAAGCCGAGAGCGGCAATCGAGGGACAGCGAAACAAATCTTTACCTCCAGAGAAAGCTTGCCCTCCTACCAGGTAATGATCGTCTGGGCTCCTCTTACTGCTCTATGAATTCGATTACCTGGATTGAATAACCCGGCATGAGGTGATGCAAGTGGCCGCTCAGAGGATGGACCACGCTTTCCACCGGAATTACCAGTTGCGGATGATCGATGCTGTTGGTCGCCTGGGTGTCCTTCGCGCTCAGCGTCACCAGCTTCGCGGTGGCCGCCAGCTTTACTCCGGACAGATCGAGATCGACCGGCTGCGAGATCGATTCGCCGTTTACGAGTTTGAGATACAGGCGCTTCTTTGCGGCGTTTGCGGTGATCGAATAGAAGAACTTCGGTCCCGCGTTTTGCAACTCCGACCCAAGCGTATGATCGCCAAGATACGAGCCGAACAGTACCTGCGCATAGTACGCCGGCGAGCCGTAGCTCTTCAGCGTGTCGTATCCGATGAGGTCTGTCTCCCATTGCATGCCCCCGGGATTTACATTGACCAAGAGCGGCGCATAGGACGCCATGACGATCAGGTCGCTGTTGCGCTCGAGGCCAGTCATCCAGGCCGCATCGCCCAGTGCGGCGCCCATGTTGGGCGTCGGCGAGCCTTCGCGTGTGGCCCATTCGCCCACGAAGATCTTCGGTCCATTGCGATCAACCTTGTCGTAGTGCGTCGCGTCGTGAAAGTTCTGGGTGGCGCGCACGTAGTAGTGATCGTCCTGCACATCGGGCTTCATGTTCTTCAAGGGTGTGGTCGCGATGAGCTGCAGATCAGGATATTTCGCTTTGATCGCGTGGTAGAACTGCGCATAGCGTTCGTCGTAGCTGCCGGATTTGTCGAACTGGTCCTCGTTGCCGATCTCGACATAGGTGAGTTTGAAGGGTTCAGGGTGGCCGTCCTTCGCGCGTTTCGCGCCCCACTCAGTATCGGTACTGCCAGTGACATATTCAATCTCATCCATTGCGTCCCGCACGTAGGGTCCAAGATCGGCGCCTGGATTCACGTGTTCGCCCATGAGCGAGTAGCCCGCATACACGGCCAGGACCGGATTCATCTTCAGGTCCTCGCACCATTCCAGAAACTCGAGCAGGCCCATGCCATCGGAAGAGTGATAATTCCACGGGCTGGGATGAGTCGGGCGATCCACCATGGGACCGATTGTCTTCTTCCAATCGAAACGCTCATCGATGTGGTTACCCTCGAGATAGTTTCCGCCTGGGAAGCGCAGGAACGCGGGGTGCATCGCGGCCAGCTTTTCCATGAGGTCGATGCGATTGCCGCCGGGCCGGTTGAGATACGTGGGTGGAAACAGCGAAACGAGATTGAGCCACAGTGTTCCCGGATGAGCGACGGTCAGGGCCAGATGATAGGCCGCCGACACGGGGACGAGTCCGCTTTTCAATTTGAATTGATACCGCTTCCACTCAGTACCGATGCCTGAAACCGACGCCGTCGCCACCGCCTTGCCACTCTCATCGCCCACCAGGCTCACCGTCACCGAGCCCATATCAGCCCCGCCTGCCCTGGCGTAGAAGGAGCCTTTGTATTCCGTGTTGGGCCGCACCGGCATGCCCCAGTAGCCCACGTTGAGCACCCCGGCCTCGTTGCCCGGACTGGCCTTCTCGACATCCAGGCGGAGGCTTGTTTTCAGCGCATCGCTGGGGCCGGTCTCCTTGTCGGTGTCCATCTTTGCTACCGCATTTCCGTTTTCGAGCAGGTACCAATAGAGGATGCCGCTCCAGTCGGACCGGAAAGTGCGGTTGCGCACCAGCTCGGCGTAGAGGCCACCGTCGTAGGAGAAGTTGATTTCTTCCGTCATGAGTCCATAGAGCGTGGGACTGACCGGCGCAATCTGCTGATCGGCGTGAATGGTGAGATGAGCGGGAGGCGCCTGGGCGAGAGCAGTGGTGGACAGAAGGGCAAGTGCAGTTAAGGCGAGTATGCGAGCAAACGTTTTCTCAGACATCGGCGATTCTCCCGGGCATCGTAGCCGCGCCAGTATATCGCAATGCCCCGGCGCCTCCGTTCAGGGCATGAGTCCTGCTGATCCGGCATACTGACAACGAATTGCGGCCGGGAGTCAGTTTGACTGAACTACGGTCGAGCTTATTGCGCTAGGCGGCTTGCGCGAGCCAGCCCTTCATCGTGTTCGCGTCCACAAGGCCCGCCTGCTGGAACTGAAGGGCACCGTGGGCGAATACGGCAAAGTTCGGAATACCCTGAACCTTGTATCGTGCGGCGAGTTCGGGGAATTGCTCTGTGTCGACCTTGAGCACGACGGCACGGCCTGCGAGTTCGCGCGCCACCTGGGCAACATGCGGCGCCGCCATCCGGCATGGGCCGCACCACGAGGCCCAGAAATCAACCAGGACTGGAACTTTGCTGTCCCGAATGATTTCATCGAATTCGGCGGGTCCAACCGCAACGGGTTCAGCCATCGGCGGCAGGGGAGTTTTGCAGGCGCCGCACTTTCCGGTGTCGGCCAGGTGTTGCGCCGGAATTCGATTCGGCTTCCCGCACGATGGACAATTTCTAACGACGGCCATGGGAACTCCCTTTTGGAATTGCGCCTGCCTTAGTCTGGATTTCTCACAAGCGCTGAAGACGGATTTACAGTTATACAGTTTTACAGGCTATGGGGGGGAGGGTGCCGATTCCGGCTCGATGTTTCCCCTGCAAGTTAATGAAGACAATGCGGATACGGGCACAATCCCGCAAATGTAAACGGTCCAAAAGGGCCGGTTTTCGGTTCCTGAACGGTTCAGAACGAAACCGAATTGCTTTCGGTGCCCTGGATTCTGCCTGAGGCTGCACTTCGATCCTCTCTTCCACCTCTATTGTGGCAAAACCGTGAGAAATAAAGTGCAAGAGCGCGCATTATTGCGCAATAACGAGGAGGGGGCTGCGGGTTCATTCCAGTCAGACGATCCAGCCGCCGCCGACGACTTCGTCGCCGTCATAGAAGACGGCCGACTGGCCCGGGGTGACGGCACGCTGCGGCTCGTCGAACGTGGCGACCACTTCGCCGTTCGCGGCCGGCTCGAGCGTGGCCCACGCCGGCTCGTGGCGATGGCGGATCTTGATCTTCACGCGCATCGGTTCAGTGAGCGCTGGAATGCTGATCCAGTTGAGGCGGCTGGCGCGCAGCGTGCGCGTTGCCAGCTCCGCATCGGCGCCGACCGTGACACGATGGCTGGCCGGATCGATCTGCAGCACGTAGAGCGGCGACGGCGAGGCGACCTTGAGGCCCTTGCGCTGGCCCACGGTGAAGTTGGAGATGCCCTCGTGGTGGCCGAGGACTTCGCCGCTCGAGGCGACCAGTTCGCCGTCGGTCTCGGCATGGGCCTCGCCCTGTTCCTCGAGATACGCAGTGAGGAACTGCTTGTAGTCGCCGCCGGGGATGAAGCAGATCTCCTGCGAGTCAGGCTTCTCGGCCAGGGCCAGGCCGTGCCGCCGCGCCACCTCGCGCACCTCGGGCTTGGTCATCCGCGCCCAGCGGGAAGAGCGTGTGCGCAAGCTGCTCCTGGGTCAGGCCGAAAAGGAAGTAGGTCTGATCCTTGGCGAGATCGGCGGGGCGCTTCAGAATCCAGCGCCCGCGCGCCGGATCGTACTCGTTGACGGCGTAGTGGCCGGTGGCGATGCGGCTGGCGCCGATGGAGCGCGCAGTCTTCAGCAGCTGATCGAACTTGAGGTGGTTGTTGCACAGAGAGCAGGGAATCGGCGTGCGCCCGGCGAGATACTCGCTGACGAACGGCCGGACCACATCCTGCTCGAAGCGCTCTTCCTGGTTGACGACGTAGTAGGGAATGCCGAGGTGCTCGGCCACGCGGCGCGCGTCATACACGTCGTCCAGGGAGCAGCAGCGGCCGGCCTTGGGCGCGTCGGGAATGCCATGCTTGCCGGCGAGGCGGGTCTGGTCCCAGAGCTGCAGCGTGAGACCGACAACATTTGTGCGTGAATCATCGGAGCCGTCGCTGCGGGCGAGGATCGCCGCCACCGTCGAGGAGTCAACTCCTCCGGACATGGCAACGGCGATGGTATCAATGTGTGACATGGCTCAACTATTCGATGCTCCGGGCCGGGAAGTCGAGCCCCACGAGCGGGTGGAGTTTTGTGGTCTCCCACCCTTTCCGCAGAAAAAAGCGGAAAGGATGGGGCTCGGAGGTCTTGTGCGGCAACGGGCTTATCCCAGCGTTCCTGCTTCGACCGGCGAAAGCGCTCGCAGGCGTTCGACGGCTTCCGGAACTACTCCCAGCACGTAGTCGACGTCCGCTTCGGTCGCGGTTTTCAGCAGGCTGAAGCGCAGGCTGGCGCGGGCGCGGACTTTGTCGAGGCCCATGGCCATCAGCACGTGGCTGGGCTCGGTAGCGCCGGAGTGGCATGCCGACCCGCCCGAGACGGCCACGCCTTTCAGATCCAGTGCGATCACCAGCGCTTCGCCTTCCAGTTGGTCGAACCAGATATTGGTGGTGTTGGCGACACGCGGAATGTAGTTGCCATGGTCGGCGCCGTTCACGCCGGTGCCGGGAAGACGCAGGATTTCAGTTTCGAGCCGATCGCGCAGGCCGGCGAGACGGTCGATCGTGCCGTCCTCGAGGCTATGCATGGCCAGCTCCGCAGCCTTGGCGAAGCCCACGATACCAGCCACATTCTCGGTGCCGGCGCGGCGGCGGCGCTCATGGCTTCCGCCTACCAGCAGCGACTCCACCGGCGTCCCGCGGCGCACAAACATGGCGCCCACGCCCTTTGGTCCGTGCATCTTGTGAGCGCTGATCGAGAGCAGGTGGCAGCCGATCTTGCGCACGTCGATGGGAACCTTGCCCGCTCCCTGCACCGCGTCGATATGGAAAAACACGCCCGTATCCGCGGCGATCTTGCCGATCTGCTCCACCGGCTGCAGAACGCCGGTTTCATTGTTGGCCAGCATCACGCTGATGAGCCGCGTCTCGGGCCGGATCGCGCGCAGAATGTCGTGGGGGTCGATCAGGCCGCTGGCCTGCGGGGCAACGAATGTGGTCTCCACGCCGTGCTGAGCCATTACGCTGCGCAGCCTGCAGAATCGCAGAGTGCTCGATGGAGGTGGTAATGAAGTGATCGCCCGGATGCAGCAGGCCGAAGACAGCGGTGTTGTCGCCCTCGGTGCCACCGGAGTTGAACACCACCTCGGCGTCGTGGCAATTGAAGAACTCCGCCAGCGTCTCTCGCGCGCGGTCCACCGCGGTGCGGGCGTGCTGCCCGTGCAGGTGAATCGAGGATGCATTGCCGAAGTGCTCCATCCAGTACGGACGCATGGCCTCCATCACCTCAGGGAGCAGAGGTGTAGTGGCATTGGCATCCATATAGACTCGGCGCATGTGACGTTCTCCTCTATCAATTGTACGGGCAAAACGCATTTTCGCGCCGGTGGGTCCCATTCGCCGGTTCGTCACATTCGGAGTCCGATTCACGATTCCGGGGTGTCGGCGTCGTCGGGCGGTCTGGTAGAGTTCGTTCACGCGGCGAACCGATGCCGCGCGAGGAGATTCCCATGCACGGATTTGTTCGCAATACCGGCAGCATCGTGGCTTGTTGTTTGCTTGCCGCGGCTGTGACTCTCGGCCATGCCCAGGGCGCGACGGCAAAGCCCGCGGTGGGCACGGTCATGACCCCGGCGGCTACCTACGGAAAGCTGCTCGACATGCTGAGCAAGGAATTTGTCGACGCCGCCGAGGCCATGCCCGACGACAAGTTCAACTTCGCGCCCCCTGAGAGCGCAGGCGATTTCAAAGGCGTGCGTTCTTTTGGCGAACAAGTAAAGCACGTCGCCGAGGCCAACTGGTACTTCTTCGGCGGTCCTATCAGCGAGGCCGACAGCAAGGCCAAGCACGATGCCATTGAAAAGCTCACTTCGAAGGCGGAGATTATCCAGGCGTTCAAGGATTCCCTGGCCCAGGCTCACACCTTCCTCGACGGCACGACTGCCCAGAACGCGTTTGTGATGACGGCGAATGGAACGCGCGGCGGGATGGCGGCTTTCGGTATTGCCCACATGATGGACCACTACGGCCAATTGGTGGTTTACCTGCGCATGAACGGCATCGTGCCCCCGGCGAGCCGCGGGTCGATGTAGGCTCAAAACGGCGAGCGGGTAAATTTCGACAACGTGGAGTCGCAAGCTCGTCAGGTATCGCTATCGACCACTTCTTTTTGTATCCCGAAATCGGAATTATCGGGGTCCGATTCGGCTTGCTGGAGTTTATTTAGGGTATTTCGGTAGAACCAGGCCGCTGCCAATCCGCCCGCGAGGGCGGATGCAGCCGCGATGGCACCGACCTTGATCCAGCCAGGAAGCGATCCGTCCGGGCCAGATTTATCTGGATATCGTGCAGATTCTAAATGTCTTACCTTGTACTGTTGCCATCACTTTCCAGGCCCTAGAATGCCATGAAAAGGCAGAAAAGGCCAGTCTTGTGGGAAAAATCCCGGTCGGCTTGTGATTGAGGCCACGTTCCTAAAAAGATTTCAATTTTTGTATTTGCTTTTTTCCAAATCTATAGTATCGTGTAGATATTCCGGTAATGAGGGTGGTACTCCTACCCCTTCAAAATCGGGAGTAGTTTGCGTCACTGGCCTCCCGGCACGAACAGCAAAACGTTCGTGCCGTCTTTTTTTGTACAATCGAGGGCAGAGAGAGCCTATATGAAGAACTCGATCAAGCGCCGGTGGATACTGGGACTGGTGGTCGCGACTATCACCGTGGCGAGCTACGCCCAGTGGTCGAACCCGGCCGACGATGTCCCTGCTTATCATCCGTCGGCTCCCCTTAGATTTGCCCCGCTGCCACCCATCATGAGCGGTTCGCAGTTGAGCGGCGAAAACTTCCGCTTCGCGTGGCAGATCCACGTTTACCAGCAGGTGGCGAAGGTCAGCAGCGTTGTCTTCCAGCTGCCTTGCAACTGCCGCTGCGACCGGGCTCTCGGCCATACCAGCCTGCGGAGCTGCTTCGAGACCCTGCACGGCACGGAGTGTTCAACCTGCGCCAAGGAAGGCTTTTACGCCTATCAGCAAACCAAGCTGGGCAAGACGCCGGAACAAATTCGGGCCGCTATTGCTCATCACGAGTACGAGAGCGTCGACCTGGAGAAGCAGTAGGGAAGGGCCGCCGCAGCCGGTTCGGAATCAGCGTAGAATGAAAGATGCAGCACGAGCCAGTCCAGGCCCGGCTCGCAACCTTGCGCACTCTGAATCATCAAAAGAGTGCCGGTCTAACCGGGGTTCCCGGCGATGGATTTTGGTCGCTGGGTGGCAATGGGGGCGTCACGGTTTCGACGGGATCGATTGCGGCTCAGGAGGCATGTCGGGGTGTGGGCACCCGTAATCGCCTGCAAAACAAAAGTTGCCAACGACAATCTGGCACTTGCTGCTTAATTAACTAAGCAGCCGTCCCTCACGGCTTTGCCTATGGGCTGTGAATCGGACGTCATTCAGTAGGCTGGTGGTTGCGGCTCGGTCCGTGTTGTAACCACGAGATCATCGGACTAGCTTTATGCGCATCTTGTCCGTTCTGAGCGTATGAGGCGAAAACATGCGGAACCGGACTGAGCATGGATTCTCCTGGCTGACAGCGATTTCGGACGCGGGTTCGACTCCCGCCGCCTCCACCAACTCTAACCGATTGATTACATTACGTTTATAGCGAAGCTACAAGTCCGTCTGTACTTGTGGTGTACTTGAGTCCCGGTTAAGTCCCAGTAAACAGGCTTGTTACTGCACTAGCACCACACCTGAGGATAACCGCCAGGAAACGATGGATAATTTGGAAAGTTTGGATTCTGCGGATAGTGAGGCAAAGGGCAGGGCGCAGAAGAAGGGCAATTAATAACGAGCGTTTGCCGAGCCTTCAATTCCTCAATTTCCTTTTCGAGCTTTTCGATTTTGTCTTCTAGTTCTTTGTAGGACATGCCTTAAGCAAAGCACACCGGCGTAGAATTGCAAGCAACGTTAGCCCAGGGAGAAGTAGCCGTGCTTTCAGTAGGTGGGAAGCTGTGGTCTGTTTTCTTTTCGGTCCTGTTATCGTTCTCGACCTTGCCGCTCTTCGCGTCCGGGAATCCCATTGATAAAGTGGCGTTGGTGGGCTCATGGGACTACACGACCTACACAATGCTGAAGAAGGGCAAGCCGGCTGGTACTGTACAGTTCAAGCCCCGGTCAATGGTTTTCACCTATAACGACGATGGAACCTGGCAGATGCAAGCCGACGATGCCACGCACACGCACCGCGGCGGAACGTATGAGTTGCTCCATGGTTCGGAACTCGTCTTGAAAAACTCGGACGGGTCGCCATACCAGGACTTCCAAGTGGAGATGCGGAGTGATGGCAAATTCATGCTATTGAGGGATGATAAGTCGGCACTCACCGCAGAGAAGCTGGACTCCTCGCAATAGACGTCAAAATCTCGTGTACTTGTGGTGTACTTCGATCCCGTGTATCTGGCGTTTTGTGCGTTTGTTGCGGCGTTGAAAACGCAATAAGTTACGTGTTTTCAATACACCGTTCTAATCCGACTCCCGCCGCCTCCACCATACTTAAACTTTTTATTTTCTTGCACTTACCAATCAGGGCCTAAAAATCGGGTCGTTTTTGTGACCGTTTTGTACCCATTTTGTACCAGGGACAAAAAACCTCCCGATTTTTTGACCCATTTCAGCGTTCGAGTAAAACTCCGGCTGAAGTGGGAGGCCCGCATGGATTCGTTCGTCTTCACCCGTCACTCTTCCGACTGCAAATTCAAACGTGACCGGTTCTGCAACCGCTGCAACTGCCCCAAGTGGGTCGAAGGCAGGTTCAACCATGAGCGCTTCCGCAAGAGTGCCTCGACCAGGGTTTGGGGCGAGGCCGAACAGTTCCGCGAAAAACTGGAAGAGGCTCTGTCGAGAGGGCTACCGCTAGACGGTCTTCACGCCGACTCGATCACGGCACCTGCCGCACCGCCCTCACCTCTTCGCGCCTCGGCGGCTCAACCGCAATCTACGGCCACCGTCTCCGCTCCGATTTCGCCGGAACCGGCCGCAGCCCCACCTGAGGTGAATGCGCCCTCCACATCTCAAAGCGGCACCCAGTCCACCGGTCGGCAGAAGGCGAGAGTTACGGTCCAGAAGGCCGTCGATGCCTACATGACCGACGCCCGCAGCCGAGGGCTCAAGTCGGACACGATCAAGAAGCTCGAGAGAATCTTTGAAAAGCAGTTCCTCCCGTGGACAAGGGCGCAGGGACTCGAATACCTCGATGAGGTCGATCTTGACGCCCTGCTCGCCTTCCGCAGCACGTGGACCGAGGGTGCCATCGTCAGGGCAAAGAAGCAGGACCGCGTCATCGGCTTCTTTTGGGACTGCTTCCGCCGCAACTACGTCACCCAGAATCCCGCTCTGTCGCTCAGCAAAATCAAGACTACCCCGGTTCCCACCGATTATTTCCCCCGCGATGAATTCGATAGGATCATCGCTGCCACCGAAGTTTATGGCGATGCTCGCGGTGGCTTTATTCCGATCGCGGACACCCGTACCAGACTGCGTACTTTGACACTGCTGATGCGCTGGAGCGGGCTCCGCATCCGCGACGCGGTGACGCTTGAACGGCACCGTCTTCATGGCGACAGCCTCCTGCTCTATCAAGCCAAGACCGGGCAGGCGGTCTATGTGCCGCTTCCCGACCATGTCGTCGATGCATTGGTGAATATCCCCGATGGTCCCAGGCCGAACCCACGCTATGTCTTCTGGAGCGGCAATGGCGCCGCCAAATCTGTGGTGGCTGACTGGCAACGAGCCTATCGTCGTCTCTTCGAGTTGGCCGATATCCGAGGGCTCGATGGCGAGCTGAAGCGTTGCCATCCCCACATGTTCCGCGACACCTTTGCGGTCGAGATGTTGCTCGCCGGAGTTCCCATGGATCAGGTCTCGATACTCCTCGGGCACTCTTCGGTGAAGATCACGGAGCGACACTACGCTCCCTTCGTGAAGGCACGGCAGGTCCAACTCCAGAAGAGCGTACGCAACGCGTGGAAGGTCGGCGAGCCCGCAGGTCAGGGACCAGACAACCATCCGCCGAAAGCCGCACGCCCCACCGGCAAACAAAAGGGGTGGGGGCTGATCGACAACACGAGACGGAAAATCCGGACGGCGTGACCGTCACTGGACGCGGAGGCCGGAATACCCCGCCATGCGGATCTGAAAGGTGGCGTGAACCTGTTCCCAGTGCTTGTCGAGGATATGGAAGACGCATTCGTCCTCATGCTCGTTGAAGACCAGCATGCGAATCCACGAGCGCAGCAGCATCGACTCGATCACGTCCTCTGGTACGCCTTCCTGTTCGCAGTGAAAAATGGCGTGATGAATCTCGTCGATAACGACCGCATTCTCGCGTTCTCCTTCCTCACCGGGAGCAGGCGGTTTCCCGAACCAGCTTCCGTCGGTCGCCCGAGTCGCTTCGATCTTCGCGATTAGCTTCTCGACCGCTGCGCTCGTCGAAACAGGAAGGCGCTGCTCCGGCAGGTCGTCACGGAGCTGGTTCAGCACGTTCCTGACGGAAGCGCGATCGACATAGTCGAAGCGGTGGTGATCGGTCGGGTCCCACTCACTGTCCGCGGCTCTGCTGCGTCTTACGACAACGTCCAGCCACGATTCACGGAAGATCTGTTCCACCGCGAACGAACTGATCCCCAGCTCGTGAGCGGAAAGCACGGCAATCCCAAACTCCGACGCAGCGAATCGTCTCTGCCTGCCGATCGCGGATCGGCCGGACTCGTGATGCAGGCGGAAGCAAAGATCGATGACCCGGCCATCCATCGCCGTCCGCCGATGGTATTCCTGGAGCAGACGGTCCCACTCCTTGAGTTCCTTCGCGCTCCAATCGTCCCGATTCTCGCTGGTCACAAAATTACCGGTCTTCTCGAATGCGTAAATAAAATCAGGGCTCGCTTATTCCCTTCGGAACTTGGCGAGCATTTCGGCGCGCCACGCGGTCTCGCGAGCCTCCGCATCCCGGCGCAGCGCTTCGCCGGTTTCAGGGCCTCGAGTTGAGTCCGAAGAATCGACAGTCCGTGCTCTGAACTTGTCTCTCAACTGGATAGCCTCCGAAAGAATCGCTCCCCATGCCGTTGCACTGAATTCTATTTTCTTCCAATCTTGCCTGCCCAAGCGAGCCAGCACCGCTCTGCCGGGGCCCGCTCGCCGGAACGTTCGCGTCAGCCGTCGCTTCGATTTCTTCCATGTAATGGATGAATTTGACCGAATTTCCAACTCGAACTACAGCTACTTTGTGCTGGTCTGATGGATCCGCCGAATCCATCAGCGTTCTCGGCGGTTCGTCACGGCCCGATCAGCGTTATCCGACTCAGGAGAGATGCCACATGGATTTCCAACACGCTCTTAATGGTCCAGAAACCTTGCAGCAACCGGTGGGGTTGCAGGCACTCGAAAGACACTACACCGTGGCCCAGTTGTCAAAGCTCTGGTTTTTCAGCGAAAGCACGATTCGACGCCTGTTTATCAAAGAGCCGGGAGTCATCAAGATCGCTCACCAGCCGACGAGAGTGAGGAGAGGCTACACCTCTTTGAGAATCCCCGAGCGGATCGCCCAACGCGTCCATCGGCGTCTGCAGAGTATCTCCTGATCGGTGATTTCCCAGCTACACGAACGCTTACATCCCCGAATTTGACCGAATCTTGAAGCCGCCTCATGCTGACTCGGCATTCGAGGAGGCCCAAATGAAGGGACGCACAGGGTATTTCCGCCGCCCGGTGAAAACAGCCCCTCCACGGTCCATCCACCTTCGATTTCCTGTTTTGAGTCAGCCAACGGGCCGATGACGGCGACTTTCTTCAAGCTCTTCGACAGGGGCAGCACGCGATTTTCATTGCGAAGCAGAACCATCGAACGGCTGGCGAGTTTGCGCTCCAGGGCCAGCCCTTCGGGTCGGCTCAGAGTTGCGTCGACTTTTGACTCGTCCGCGTAGGGATGCTCGAAGAGACCAAGATCGTACTTGGCTTCCAGGATCGGTAGAACCATCTCGTCGAGATACTTCTCGCTTACCTTTCCGTCCTTAACAAGCTTGGCAAGATTGTGCGAATAGGTCAGGCTCGCCATATCCATGTTCAGGCCAGCTGTGATCGCTTTGTAGGCTGCATCCTCGCCGTCGCGTGCATAGCCATGGGGAACCAGGCTGCCGACAGCAAATGCATCCGAGAGGACGAGGCCCTGGAAACCCCATTCCTTCCTGAGAACATCTGTGAGCAACCAATGGTTTCCGGTTGCGGGCACTTCGTTCAGATCCATGTATGCGCTCATAAAGCTGCCCGCGCCCGCTTCCTCTGCCGCATGAAACGGTACGAGATAGACGTATTCCATCAACTCCTCAGGCACATAGACCGAATCATAATCACGACCGCCCTCGGCAGCGCCGTAGCCGGCAAAGTGCTTCACGCAGACCAGGACGCTGTTTGGTCCGAGCTTCGCGCCCTGGAATCCGCGAACCTGAGCGCGCGCCATGGCTGAACCCAGGAATGGATCTTCTCCAGCACCTTCCACGATTCGGCCCCAGCGAGCGTCGCGTGCAATATCGACCATGGGAGTGAAGGTCCACTGGATTCCCGCCGCACGCGCATCCTCCGCAGCGAGATGCTGCGCCTGTTCTTCGACCGAGGGGTCCCACGAAGACGCCATAGCCAGCGGAACGGGGAAGACCGTGCGGTATCCATGAATGACATCGAACCCGAAGATGATGGGAATATGCAGACGGGATTTCTCCATGGCGATGTGCTGGAGCCGGTTAATCTCCTTGACATCCATCTGCCAGAGAATCGAACCGACGCCACCGTTGGCAATCAGATCGTCAGGCTTTTCTGTCGCGATTCCAGGCATTACCATCCCAGAAGATTCATTGAGCTGGCCAACCTTCTCGTCGAGTGTCATTTGTTTTAAGAGAACTGTGGCCTTTTGTTTTGCCTCGTTGCTGAACAAACGATCTTGAGCGCCAGCCGAAGGGATGGTAACGGTCGCCATTGATGTCAATAGCAGGCTCAACGCGTACAACTTTGTCAATCTCATAGCCCCTGTCCTCACAGTTGAAAGTAAGCCTTGTTGGAAGTGAGTTAGCCTCAATGTCCGTTCAATAGCAGGCGATTGGCATCTAAAGGATTCCCTCAATAAATGAGCTTCAATGAAAACTGAATTTGCCGCGAATTGCCGGCGGTTTTGCTGATCTGTCCGAATCCGTTGGTTCTGCTGATCGTGGCCGTGTTGCCGCTCGCATCGGAATGCGTGATCACGCCGAGCGTGTTGGCCGGCAGTCCCATGTTGACGATGTTGAACAGGTTGAAGAACTCCGCCCGGAACTGAAGGTCCATGCGCTCCGCGCCGCTGGGGCGATGTCCGAACGGCGTGTCCTTGATAAACGCGAAGTCGTAGTTGTAGTAGGCAGGGCCGCGGAAACTGTTACGGCCCAAAGTGCCGAAGCGGCCCTGGTTCGGGCCGGTACCGCCACCGACAAAGACCGGGATGCTGAAGTAGTCGGGGCCATTTCCGCCGCCGTGTCCGAAGTAGTCTTTCCGATCTTTACGCGCCGTCGAAAGGTGGGGCTCGCGCGATCTGGTCAGGACGATCGACCCCGTTCGATCCTGCTCCGGTCTGCTGAATACCGGAGTAGACCGTGAAGGGCGACCCTGTGTTGATGCTCGACATGACGAGCATCTCCCAGCCGTCGGTAATCAACTTTGGAACGACGTGAAGGAAATTAACGCTCGCAAGGTGGAGATCCTGAGCGGCGCTGACCGTAAACGCATGCGTGACGTCAAAATTCGAGACCCCCTTTTCGTCATGCGTGTCCAGGGGATTCTGCGAAAGACCCGACACCACGGCGCCCGTATTCCCGGTACCGCCCAAAACGAAACTCGTGGTATCGATGGATTTGCTCCACGTGTATCCGGCCTGGATTCCAGGACCGCCGTGGCCCACGTTGCCTGAGAGCGACGTTTGCAGCGAGTGATACGTGGAGTGAGAGTCGTTCATCATCACGTTCTCGACTCCAAGTCCACTGACGAAATTTCCCGCGCTGTCGAAGACCGTGTCTTTGGCAAATTCCGCCGTCGCGCCCGGATATGCGTTCGGGTAGGCAAGCCGCGGAAGGTGCTGCGCGGCGGTGCCTACGTACGCAGCATCTGCCGTCAAGTTTCCGAATTTGCGCTCGAGGCCGAGGGTCCAGGTGAAGAGCCTTCCGTTGCCGAAGCCCGGATCGATACCGCCCAGGTTGAGCGGCGTAATGGTGCTCGATTCTGTCACCGCAGCAAGATCCCGCTGATATCGGTCTACATCCATGATCGTGTTCGACGGAACCGCCTTGGGGTTGTTGGTTGCGAAGATGTTCGTGCCGTCGGGAGTGTAGACGTTGGGCAGCTGCGAGGAAGTGATCTGATATCCGTAACTGAACGGCGCGGTTGCAGACGAAACGCGGCGAGGATAGACCGCATACGGCGTGCCTCCGGTCAGCATATTGTCCTGCCAGATGTTGGGTGGGATGACCGTAACGGCGCCGCCGACGTGTGCAGTGAGTTTCTGGGTAGCCTGCCAGGCCGCCTGAAGGCGCGGGCCCCACCCGTTCCAGTCGGTCTTGTAGCCGGGCTGAGGATTGATCAGGTAGTCCTTTTTGCCGGCCATCGTCCCGAAGCGGCCGGTGCGGTGGGCGCGCTCGGCAATCGGCGTATAGATTTCCCAGCGAACTCCGTAATCGAGGGTAAGTCTCGGCGTTATTTTCCACGTGTCCTGGATCCAGGCGTTGTAGTTTTCGCGGTTGATCGCCGCCGGACCGATGTGCTGTCCGCCCGATGAGAAACTGGCCGCGAGGGCAACGTTGTACACAAAGGGACTGCCGATAATAAAGCTCGAGAAGGTGTCGGGCATCGGATCGCCGACGTGGATATCGTGAGTTCCGCTGGCCGAACTGATGCTCGTGGTGGCGTACGCGGTGCCGCCGCCGAAATCATATTCGCCATTCGGACTGATGCCGAAGTACGTAGTGTCGCGATTGATGCGTGCCTCGAATCCAGCCTTGATGGAATGATTGCCGATCGAGTAAGCCACCGACTGGTAGCCGTGGAAGAGGTTGCCGTAGGCCTGCATGACCGAACCCGCGGCGCTATTAAACGCTTCGAACAGTCCATCGTTGAACTTGACGGCAGGATCCGTATAGTCGGTCGTCGGGAATCCCGGCGTCGAACGGATGATGTTGATCATCGACTCGAGAATCAAATGCGACGAAACGGTGCGCGTATAGGTGCCCACGACATTGCGCTGGTGATCGATGTACTGGACCCCGAATTGCGGATCAATAGCTGTCTGATCGGGATTCGTCGTAGGGCCTGTCAAGTTGTTGTAGTTGAACCGCGCAAAAAACTTGTCCTTGGGAGTGAAGTTGTGATCGATCCGAATCGAGAATTGATCGGCATTGGTGACAACCTTTGATGCCGTTGCATAAGTGTTGATGCCGAAGGAGCCGCTCGGCAGGTTGGGCAGTGGATAGCGCGCCAGGATCGCAGCGATGGATGGATCGACGGGCAGGGCGAGCGTATCGATGCTCTGATCGGGGTATGTAATGAGGTGATAGACGACATTGCTGCCCGGCTGCGGCCGCTGAATCGCCGCAGGGACCGGCATTACCTGGGTGGTGCCGAGGACCTGGCGGAATCCCTGGTACTGGGTGAAGTAGTAGGTCCGATTGCGGCCATCGTAGACGTGAGGGATGTAAACTGGGCCGCCATTGGTGAAGCCGAATTCATTGCGGCGGAACGGAGGAATGCGCCCCGGATAAGCCGGCGTGGAATGGTCGAAGTAGTTTCGAGCGTCAAGCGCCGAGTTACGCAGAAACTCGAAGAACGAGCCGTGGAAACCGCTCACGCCCGAACGCGTGTGGATATTTGTGAAGCCTGCGGCGCCGCGGCCAATGTCAGCCGGCATCCAACCCGAGCTTGAGTCGATACCCTCAACCGCGTCCACATTGAAGTTTGAGAAAGTCGCTCCGCCCATCTCCGGATCGCTGATGTCGGCGTCATCCATGGCAAAGGTAGCTTCTACGCCGCGCTGGCCATTGATTGCAAATTGCGCCGTGAAGTTTGTTGCGCCGTTACTGTCGGTCATGGTGCCGGCAGCAAGCAGAAGCAGCGTGGAAAAATCGCGCTTATTGAGGGGGAGGCCACTGACTGCCTGGCTTGAAAGGGCCTCGCCCCCAGTGGCGCCTGTCTCCTGCTGCTGTTCTGCAACCCCGATCTCACCGCGGTTCGACAACGTAATCAATTCAACGGGCGCGGCAGGCGTCAGGTCAATCGTCTGTGCATAGGCAACCTCCCGCCCCTCGGCCTCCACGGTCAGCTTGTATTTTCCCGGCGGCAACGCGGGGAGAGTGAAAGCACCGTCAGGAGCCGTGCTGGCTTCAGCTGTGGCTGCACCGGTCAGGCGTACCTTGGCGTTCACGACCGGTGCGCTCGCTGAGTTCCGCAAATATCCGTGCCATACGGCGGTTGTGGGCACCTGTGCCGGCAGTGGTATGGCAAACACCAAACCAAGTACCAGGGATTGCGTTGCAAAATGTACGAGTCTCTCGAATATCCGTGTCATCGCACTGCTCCTGAATGATCGGGAAGTACTGTCGTCGGCTTGATCACGTAGCGGCGAGTCAGCCATGCGCGAACAGGCTCATCGAAATATTTCAATACAAGCCACGCCACAGTGACTTGAAATGGAATCAGTAGAGATATCCATGTCAACTTCGCATTCAGGCTCGGGTGCGTCGTCCAGGCAAAGCCCGCAAGAACGTAAACAAACGGAATGTGCGTGATATAGAGCGGATAGGAGAGGTGACCGCTGAACTTGCAGAGGTTAATCATGCCAGGGCCGGCCTTTGAGTGTGCTCCGCAGAGAATGATGAATGGGAAGAGAAAAAGCACGCATGCCGCGTCATATAGGCCGTTCATAGAAAACTCGCCCAGTTTGGGAAAAACTGGCATTTGGAAGCAAACGACAAGAAGAATCGAAAGTACGAGCAGTCCCATCTTCGGAAGGCGGATACGGTCATGGATGCGATAGAGCCAGAGACCCATAACAAAGGAGACCGTCAGCCTCAACGGCGCCATCCAGATATTCGGATAGTCCCAGCCTCCATCCAGCGAACCCTTTGAATTCGCAACCCAGACCAGACACAGCCCGGAAATTCCAAAGATGATCCCCAATGTGACCGCACGCAGTCGGCGAAGAATCACGGCGTAAGCGATGTTTCCAAGGTATTCCTGCATAAGCGACCAGGCTGGCCCGTTAAGCGCCTGACTCTCGTTGTGCCGTCCCCCGACGGGAGGCGAAGGCAGCAGTAAAAGGGAGGTCACATAGGCCAAAAGAAGCATTGGCAAGGCCGTGTGGTTCCTCATCTTGCTGAAAGGATCGAGAACATAGCCGAGGAGTCCGAGAGTTGCGCCCACAAGTACCAAAGGATGAAGCCGGATTAGCCGGATACGAAAGAACTGGACGATCGACATGGTCGTCCAGCGGTCATCGTATGCATAGGCAACAACAAAACCCGACAACGCGAAGAAAAAGTCGACTGCGAGGTAGGCATGGTGCACCAGGGCGAACGGCCCTTGAAAGAAAAACGTGTAATTGAATACGTGGAATACCACGATAAGGAACGCGGCACTACCTCGCAAACCGTCCAGCACTTCGAAGTGCTCTTTTCCGCTACTGGTGCGGTCGAAAACTGCGGAGACATTCATCAGTCAGTTGCTCCAAGACGTACGGTTGCACAGCACTTTCACGCGTTTTGCAACGCCAAGTGCAGACTCGCAGTTCTCGACATGACGGAGGGGGTGGCTCAAGTCTCAGTGACTTCAGCGAACCTCAAGACTCGCCAGTAAAGGCGTATCGTCCGAGGAGCCACCGACCATCACCTGATATTCGCCCTTCGTCATACTCCAGGCATTTTTTTCTTCGTCGAATGTCTGAAGGACCCGGTCATCGATCGCAACGGTGATCGACTGCGATTCACCGGGCGCAAGCGTTACGCGTTTCCACCCGGCAAGTCGTTTGTAGGACTCGTCTGTTCCTTTGGGAAGCCTGGCGTACACCTCAGCAATCTCGGTCCCCGCCCGCTTTCCGGTGTTCTTAACGGTGAAGCGCACAGTTTTAGTAGCTGAATCGACGTTTAGGCCGGAGTATGCGTAGGTGGTGTAAGACAGGCCGAAGCCGAAGGGAAACAGTGGCTTCTTATTCTGTGCTTCATACCACTTGTAGCCAACCGCAGGTCCCTCATCGTAGTGCACAGAGTAACCAGCATGAGCCGAAGCATCCGCTGTAGGCGCACCGTTGTCGGCAACATCTCCAGCGCGTACCTGGCTCTCGGATGGAATCCTAGGCGCATCAGGATGCGGAAGGCCCGCTTCGCTTTTCGGGAAAGACAGCGGGAGCTTGCCCGCCGGATTCACGTCTCCAACGAGCACGTTTGCCAGCGCCTTTTGTCCTGAACTTCCGGCGTACCAAGCCTCGACGACGCCCGCTACTTTGTCGATCCAGGGCATGGTGACGGCGGTGCCAGTTTCGAGCACGACGATGGTGTGAGGATTCGCTGCCGCCACCTGCTCGATCAATGCATCCTGGTTATCCGGAAGCGAAAGGCTCGGCACGTCCATGTCTTCTGCGAGCCACTGATACGCAAAGACAATCGCAAGATCTGCAGACTTGGCGAGGTTCGCAGCCGACTTCGGATCTGTTCCAGGATCGAAATCAATCTTTGCGTTCGGCAGCTTCGTCTGAAGCGCCTTTAAGGGAGAGGTTGAGAACCAAACGGGCTTCTGCCAGATCGTCGCGCCTTTGCCAGGAGGCATGATGGCATTGCCGCCGGGAGGATCGACTTGCGCCGATCCTCCACCGGAGATCATCCCGACGTCGGCGTGCCCGCCAATAATCGCAACGCTGTGGACCCTGGATGGATTGATCGGAAGCACCGTCGGGCTGTTCTTCAGCAGAACGATGCTCTTTTCCTCTACTCGCTGGGAGACTTCAAATCCTTTCTCGACATCCACCACGCCCATCTGCGGCGGATCGTCTACTATTCCTGACAGAAACTCGGCATACAGAATTCGGCGTGCATGGTTGTCAATTTCCGACAGCGGAACTTTGCCGGCTTCAACTGCTTCTTTCAGCTTTGGACCAAAGAAGTCGGCCATAGGCTGTTCCTGATCAAGACCTGCTGCGGATGCCTTTTCCGTACTGTGTGTTCCACCCCAGTCGGAAATGACAAATCCCTTGAAGCCCCATTCATTTTCGAGCACATAGCGCAGCGTGTAGGAGTTCTCACAACCGAAGTCGCCATTGATCCGGTTGTAGGAACACATCACTGCGCCGGGTTTCGCGATGGAAATGGCGATATGGAATGCGAGCAAATCAGATTCCTGCATCGCCCGCTTCGAGATGACCGAGTTCACAAAGAAACGCCCCGTCTCCTGATCATTCATCACATAGTGCTTGATGTCGCCGACGACATGTTGTGCCTGCTCACACTTCATGAGGTTGCCGACGATGGTGCCTGCGAGGAGTGGATCTTCACCCGCATACTCGAAGCTGCGTCCATTCCGTGGCTCGCGGGTTAAATCTACCCCGCCTCCCAACGTCATGTTGAACCCTTGCGCTCGGAGCTCCTGGCCGATCACTGTGCCGAATTCGCAGGCCGAGTCAACGTCCCAGCTCGATGTAGCTCCCAAGCTCGACGGCATGGCGGTGGAATATCTCCCGTTTGCTCCACTGTCTCTGACCCCATAGCCCGCATCCGAAATCACCAGAGGTGGTATTCCAAGGCGCGGTACTCCCTCAACGTATCCCGCACCGCCGTTGGCGAGGTGCGTGAGCGGCATCTGCCACTGGGACGCGTGAGCCATCCCATTCCCGTGCAGTAAAGCCAGCTTCTCGTCGAGAGTGAGCTGCTTGAGAACCATATCGGCACGTTCTTCTGGAGAGAGTTTGGGATTCATCCACGGCCCGTCTGCGACCTGAGCAGCGGCTACGGAGGTTGCGATGATCATTCCCAAGGCTGCGACGACGGTGCAAAGGAGGTAAAAACCAAACTTGCGATTCTGCATTTGTCTCCCGACGGGACTCATTTGAACCCTTCTATCTTGTTTTGAAGTATGAATTTGGCGTTGCTGGTGTGAAGTTCCTGCAGGTATGAAACTCCGTCCACGACGGATGTGACCACACCGATTCGGTCCTGCTTTCCCTCAATCACGCGCGAGAGAATCTTGAATGTCTTTTCGTCTTCCGTCTTGATGGTCAACGTCACTCGCGATTTCGAGGGTGCGCTCCAGGTGACCTCGTATATTCCACGAGGAAGCTGAACGTTCCCTGCTCGGGCAGGGGTGGCAAGATAGAACGTCTGAGAATTCTGGGCAGCCATCACAGTGGCCGAAAACAGAATCGACAGCAGGGCGAATCTCAGAATGTGTTTCATACAAAGTCCTCTTCAATTTGTCGAGGGATCCTGCCGGATCCTCCGAAGAACTCTGGAACACACTCAGATTAGGGAGAGCTGATTGTTTTTATAAGCTGCATCGTGCATTAGACGGTGCAGGAGCAGGCGTAAGTGTCTTATTTGCAATTAAATAAGGAAGAAACGAGGCGCGGTTATGAGGGATGTATGATACAGCTTTTTCGGTATGGAGGCGTCTTACCACACGTCTCCACGGCAACAACCCGTCTGCGGCCCGGGGTGGCCTTCAATCACATTCGCTTCTATGACGTCCTCCAGATTCAGTTGGTCCCAGTTCTTCGGCGCCTTCCGCAACATTGCTACAGACACGCGCAGGATTCGACACGACCTCGCTTGCCGCCAACTGGGACCGCGGGGATCGTCCTGCTTCGGAGATCGACAGAGTCAGTCGGCACGTCCAGATCGCCGAGCCATCTGCGCGAACGGGCTTTATGTCGAATAGGCATTCCTACCTACCGATCCGCTCCAGCACGAGGGCCGTGCTGTCGTAGTCGCCGCTGAGCTGAAGCTGTATGCCTGCACCCATCAGTACGGAGCCGGAGACGGTCTGCTCGCCGGTGTACTTCTCCGCATCGAGCGCGTTGACGCGATACATTGCAGCCGGATCCAGGCCGCGTAACCGGACCGTAGGATAGCCCACCTGGTAGCGCATAGAGTGCAAGTAGGCCAGTAGTACGGCCTGCGAATCGTCGCGCGCCACGTACTCAACCTGCGACGCCCCCTCTTCGTTGTTCTGATCGCCCCCCAGGGGCTGGGTGAGCCGGTAGAGGCTGCCTTGCTGCACCGTGGTACGGATCGTCTTGTAGAGCGCGATGAGCTTCGCGCCGAGAGCAAAATCCTCGTTGGTCCATTTGTTGAGGTTGTTGCCGATGCCAAGGGCACCCTGCATCGCCACCAAAAAGCGGTACTGCAGAGGCGTGGCGCGCCCGTCGAGGTTCGGCACGTCTGTCACCCAGGCCGCCATCGTCTGCGGCGAATAAGCATGGGTGTAGCCGTTCTGGATGCTAAGGCGATCAAGCGCGTCGGTGTTGTCGCTGGGCCAAACTTCGTCAGTAAGTTGCAAGATACCGAGGTCCACGCGTCCGCCGCCACCGGAGCACGATTCGATCTCTAGTTTCGGGTGCTTCTTGCGCAAGCGCTCCAGCACGTCGTAAAGGTTCTGTACGTAGCGAACATAGATTTCCTTCTCCGCGTCGGTGTTGGGGCGGTCGACGCTGCTGTCCGGAGCTGTGTTCCATCCCGGCTCGGACCAGTTGCGGTTGTAATCCCACTTAAGAAATGCGATGTCGTTTTCACTTACGAGCTTGTCGAGCCAGTTGAACATCCACTCCTTTACGTCGGGCCGCGCCAGGTTGAGCAGTAGTTGATGGCGCTGCTGGGTGTGCTGCCGATTTGGGAATTGCATCGCCCAGTCGGGATGCTCACGGTAGAGGTCGCTATCCGGATTCACCATCTCAGGCTCGACCCAGATACCGAAGTCCATCCCCAACGAGTGCACCTTCTCGATCACCGGCTTCAGGCCGTTGGGAAACTTCTGCTTGTTGACGTACCAGTCGCCCAGGCCGCGGTGATCGTCGTTGCGCTGACCGAACCAGCCATCATCAATCACAAATCGCTCTACTCCGAGCCTGGCCGCTTTCTCCGCAAGAGCGATCTGTGTCTGGTCGGTAAAGGTCATCTCCGTGGCTTCCCACGAGTTGAAGATGATTGGGCGCGGCTTGGGCGGTGTCGTCGCTGTGCGCATCGGCAGGATCTCGTCGGTCTGGAATCTGTGTTCAATCCGCGAAGCCTCGCCATTGCCGCCGTCCGTATATCCCGCGTAGAACCTTGGTGTCTCCAGCGTATCGCCCGCCTTCAGCACCCAGTGAAAGTCGAAAGGGTTGTAGCCGCCGGTCACGCGGACAAGGTGTAGGGAGGTCTCCTCCACGGTCATACGCCAGCTTCCGCTCCAGCCCAGCTCGCCGAACCAGACCGGCCCGCTCTCCTCAGTGGTTTCCGCCGTTTTCCCGATGGCGAACCACGGGTTGTTCTGGTGCGAGGTGCTCCCTTTGCGGCTCTCCAGCACGGCAGTTCCGGTCTGCATCGGCTCGGTGTGCAATTGCCACTCTGCGCCCCACATGCCGGTGAGCCAGCTTCTTTGGTAGCCGGTGCCCTGCGGCAAGTTCCAGGTGGCTGAGGCCGCCTGCTCGATGCCGAAGGGCTCTTTGCCGATGTTCTCGAGGCGCGACCACCGGGCGATCACACCCTCCGGGTAGGCATGGTAGTGGAGATGTACGCGCAAAGGTTCGGTCGCGTCCTTGAGTACGATCTCAAGCTCGTTGCTCCCGGTCACTTTTGCGGATTCGTATTTCAGCAATAGCGTGCGGTCGCCGTTCGAAGAGTTGGCCTTGAGTGCGGCCTCGGTGAACAGGCCTGCCCCCCATGCCGGATATTCCAGCGGCGTGATGCCGATGGGAGGGTCAAAAGATGTGCGCGCGTCCTCCATCTTAGCGGCAGGCAATTGGGCGTTCGCCGCCAGCTTCGGTCCCCAGTAGAGTGATTGCAGCATCTCCTGTTCGTTCACGCCTATGGCGTAGGTTTGCTTGCCTGCGTCTATATACCACTGGCGGTTCGCGGCATTCTCCCGCACTGCGGTCTGTCCAAAAATCAAGGGCGACAAAACAAAGGGAAGCAACACGGTGCAGTATTTGATCGTCATTTTCTCTCCTGGGCCCGGCATGGCCGGTTCCCTGCAGGCCAATTCTAAAAATGGGCTCAGGGACTCTTTGACTTTGCTATTCCTTATAAATGCGTGACTCCCACGGAGCGAGATTGAGGGTGGTGGTGTTGGCCTGGTGGGATGTGGGGATGTCAGAGAGCAGGAGCTTGCCCGCCGTGAGATTGTGCGGGAGAGTGTAAGTGATTAGAGTGGAGCTGAAGTTTTCAACGATGAGGTACTTCTGGGCACCTAGGGTACGGGTGTAGGCGAAGACGTGGAGATCCCGCGGGTCAAGGTCTTCGAAGTCGCCATAGACGAAGGCCAGGGTGTGAGCGCGTAGGGCGATGAGAGCGCGGACGTAGTTGAGGACGGAGGCAGGGTCGGAATCTTCCTGGGCGGCGTTGATCTGCTCGTAGTTGGGATTGACAGCGAGCCATGGGTGGGTGCTGGTGGTGAAGCCGGCCTGGGGCGAGCTATCCCACTGCATGGGGGTGCGGGCGTTGTCGCGGGTGACCTTCGACTCGGAGGCAAGGAAATCCTGGGCGGAGATTTTGCCGGTGTCGACGAGGGCCTTGTAGGCGTTCTTCACAGCGATGTCATCGTAGTCGGCGAGGGTCTTGAAGGGGAAGTCCGTCATGCCGAGTTCGTCGCCTTCGAAGAGGAAGGGTGTACCGCGAAGGGTGAGAATCATGGTCTCGAAGAGCTTGGCGGACGCAACACGCATTTCGGGAGAGTCGTCCCCAAACGTGGAGACGATCCGCGGATTGTCGTGATTGGACAGGAACACCGTGTCCCAATCGTGCTTGGTAAGAACCCTGGCATGGCTGTCGTAAATTGCTTTCAGTTCTGGCAGCGACCAGGGGCCAAGCGTGCTTAGACCAAAGTCGGTGCGGCCCAGCTTGATCGCGTCGAAGTTGAAGATCATGTTGAGTTCGTGGAGGCGGTCGTCGACCAGGTTGCCTGTCTGTGCAAGCGTGGTGCCAGTGGCCTCGCCTACCGACATGTCATCGTATTTCGAGAGAACCTCGCGATCCATCTGCTTAAGGTATTCGGTGAGATGGGGCCCGTTTGCGTAGGCGTTCGGCGGCGCTTTGAGCTGATCAGGCGTGAGGTCGGGCATGCCGGTCGGCTTTGAGACCAATGGGATGACGTCCATACGGAAGCCGGAGACGCCCTTATCCAGCCAAAAGCGCATCAGCGAGAAAACCTCTTCGCGGACCTTTGGGTTTGCCCAGTTGAGATCGGGCTGCTGAGCGGTAAAGTAGTGAAGGTAGTACTCATCCGTTTTCGGGTCGAGCGTCCAGGCGGATCCGGAGAAGTACGACGGGTAGTTGTTCGGCGGGGTGCGGGTGCCGTCGGGTGCGGTATGGCCCGGCCGCCAGATGTAGAAGTCACGGTACGGATTTGTCTTGCTCGACCGCGACTCGACGAACCACTTGTTTTCATCGGATGTATGGTTCACGACGAGGTCGATGATCAGCCGCATATGGCGCCGCTTGATGCCGGCAAGCAACGCGTCAAAGTCGTCCATGGTGCCGAACTCCGTCATCACCTTGCGGTAGTCGCGGATGTCGTAGCCATTGTCGACGTTGGGCGAGTCGAAGTGAGGGCTGAGCCAGAGGACGTTGACGCCGAGTTTCTGCAGGTAGTCGAGCTTGGAGGTGATGCCAGGCAGATCTCCGATGCCGTCCCCGTTCGAGTCTTTGAAAGAGCGCGGGTAGATCTGGTACACCACGGCTTCCTTCCACCATTTGGGCTCGTAACCGTTAATGAGTTTCTGGGCAGGAGCGGGAACACCAAGCGAGAGCAAGCCGCTAACGAATGCGATACGTAGCAGGGTGAGCTTGTAGCGCAGGTACCAGCGCACGCATAAGATGATCGCCTCGCGGTCGATATGCCGCCCTCGAAACAACTCCTCGACGCTATTCAGTTCGCTCACCGTTGATCCTCAACTCTCCAAAAGACACTCTAACCGACGAGACGGGCTATTTGCACTGGAGCCCACCGCACTGGGGTTCGCGATGGAGATGCCGAGTTGAAACGCGAGCAAATCAGATTCCTGCATCGCCGCTTCGAGATGACGGAGTTTACAAAGAAACGCCCCGTCTCCCGATCATTCGTCACAGGGTGTTCGATGTCCCCGACCACATGTTGCGCGTGTTCACACTTCATAAGGTTGCCAACGACGGTGCCCGAGAGGAGTGGATCTTCACCCGCATACGACAGAAGGGAACTCTGGACGTAGACCGGGGTCCTGCCAGATCCTCCGGAGATCTCAGGAACACACTCAGATTAGGGAGAGCCGATTGTTTTTATAAGCAGTATCGTGCATTAGACGGTGCAGGGGGATGTATAAGTGTCGTATTTGCAATTCAATAGGGAAGAAACGGGGCGCGGCTTTGAGGCATGTATGATACAGCCCTTTCGGTATGAAAACGTCTTACCACGTCTCCACAGCAACAACCGTTGGCGGTCCGGGGTGGCCTTCGATCACATTCGCTTCTATGACGGCCTCTAGATTCATTTGGTCCCAGTTCTTCGGAGCCTTCTGCAGCACTGCATCCAGGTACGCTTGATTGGAGACTACCTCGCTTGCGGCTTCGGTTCCTTCCCCCAAAATGCCGGCCAGTATGATGACAGGTTCTCCGGTGAACTTGTCGTGAAGTCTCGCAACTACGGCGTAGTCACGTGCAAGGCTCTTGCCTGGAACCTGCCATTGAAGCGTCCAGATCTTTTTAGGTGCAGTTGTTCGATCTACTACCTCGCGAACATGATTGTCGTATTCAAATCCAATCGGCAAATCCTGCGTTATGCGCATGGTCCAGGGATTGTCGTAAGCGCCAATCAGAACGAATGGGCCTTCTCGCAATTGCGCGAAGCCGGTATCCGAGGCGGCCATTACGCGGAATTCGCCATTCTTCGGCACGATTGGAGCTATAGAACGGGCAAGCGTAATAACATCGTAGACGTTCAGACTGCCACCTTCATTGGGAGGAAACTCGTGGACTGTCCTGCTTTGGAGATCGACAGAGTCTGTCGCTACTCCGAGACAATAGGTAATCCGACTCGAAGTTGCGGTGAGTGGCTCCCAGAAACGCGCCAGATTTGAGGGCTCGCTGGGGCGTGCGGCGGGACTTGGAGTTCTCGCGCGCCCAAACCAGAAGCCAAGAAGCACAGCGAAAAATAGAGCAACAGCTGTCAACAGCCAGTTGTAAATTGTAGGACGTGCAAGTTTTCCTTTGGAATCTGCCCGCGGAATTTCGGACGCCTTTGGGTGTTGAGGCGAGTACTCAACATGCTCAGCGGCCACTTGTATGCCGTCTGAGACGGAGGAATGATGTGCCAACTCCCGAAACGAGGGGACATAGGAACCTAGCGGTAATTCAATGACAAGCTCCCCCGCGTGGTCGGTGCTGTAATAGTACTGAATGAGCCTTTTCCGAACCTCAGCCGCTGTAGTGCGCACCACGGGATCAAGATTTACATCGTAACTCGGTTCGCGTCCGAAGGCCTCGACGCCGACCGTCCGTTCCTTTAAAGCACCTGCGTTGCCAAGCAACGTTTGCTCAACGATGTATGTGAGCAACACTGGGTATCGCTTGCTGTTGGTGAACAGAGGGTGCGCGACGAGGCGTCTCAGCTGTTCGCGAACCAGTACCGCACTCGGTAGGGATTCCGCCAAGATCGTGTCTTTGTCGGATTGTGGCGATATCCCCATCCTGCACTCTTCGGCACGTATGAATGAGTCGGCTGCAACCGCTCAAGACCTTCATACAGTTTTCGCAATTCATTCCAGCAAGGCCACAGCCGCAGTCATCGTGTTCGGGACAACTTTGCGCCGGGCGAACGAGCGGGAATCCCCCACCATTCTATGTGCTGGCTCGCAATCATGTATCGTACATCCTCTTCGAGTGCCGAGCCATTCCGCTTAACATGTTGAAAAATAATGATCTAGTGGCGTGCGCTTCGGGGCGACTCCCTGAAATCTGCCTCCGAAACAGGCAAGGCACCTGGCCGCAATGTCGGCTTTCCGGAAAGGTGACCGGCGGTATCAGTGACATTTCTGAGTTCCAATCCCCGATAAGTTCTGAAATGTGTGCGTCCAGCGAAGGCTGGCATGAACCAGTGGGTGAGAGTCCCACCGGGGTAAGAGTCCAAGGCCCCGTAGCTCGAATAGCAGGAGGGAAGGTAACTGAACATCCTGAAGCCTATTGACAAAGCCATCTTTAAGGGTGGTGAGCGAGTCACCGGGCCGTAACGCAAGTGAACCCGTATGGCCTCGAATGGACTAAAACTCCGAAGGCCGAGCCCTCACATTTCGGGCGAAGGCAGCATGGAGCGTCTCAAGGGACTGACGCGGCGCACCACTTCGGCGGGGTTGGTAGGGACGGCACGGTGACAAGGTCATGCTAAGCAACTGGAGAGTATCCGTCTGAGCATCGCACCCTGTTGTGCGGCTGGGTTTAGTGGTGCACTTGAGTTATGAGCGAAGAGGTAGTGCGGAGGCGGCGGAGCCGGACCGAGGCCGAGGTTCTGGTTGCGGAGTTTGAAGCGAGTGGACTGAAGCGACAAGCGTTTTGCCGGCAGCGCGGCCTGGCTGTTGGAACGCTGGATAAATATCGTCAATGGGTGCATGGTGGGCCGCGATCGGTCGCCGGGCCGATGGTTCCTGTTGAAGTGGTTCGGTTGCCGGCGCAGGAGGCAGGCATCGATATCGATGGGGATCGCGCATTTGTGGTTGAGTCACGAAGCGGGCGTCGGATCGAAGTGCGTCGTGGATTCGATGCGGGGACATTGGAACGTCTGTTGACGGTATTGGACAGGGCGTAGTCAGTGTTCGGGTTCGGGCCTGCCACGCGCATCTACGTAGCCACCGGCGCCACCGATATGCGCAAGGGGTTCAACGGTCTTTACGGTCTGGTGCGCGAGCGGCTGGAATGCGACCCCACGAGCGGCCATGTTTTCCTGTTCACAAATTCGCGGCGCAACCGCCTGAAGCTGATGGTATATGACGGAAGCGGGCTATGGGTGTGTGCGAAAAAGTTAGACGGAGGAAGATTTCGTTGGCCCGAGAGAGACAGCGCGGTGAAGAAAATCGTGTTGACCCACGAAGAACTGGCGTTGCTGTTGGGTGGGATTGATCTGACTCAGATGCGGCCGCGGAAATGGTTTCGCAAGGCTCCGGCGGAAGAACCAACAGAGTCACTGAAGACCGCATAAACACTGGACATTTCGCTCGTTTTATCGATCGTTATCTGGTATTCAAGAAGCATCGTGAGTACGCCCCCTGAGCCGACTCTGCCGCCGCACTCGGAAGCCTTTCTGGCGGAGATCAACGCCCAACTAAAACAGCAATTGGATGCGACCACCAAGGAGCTGGAGTATGCACGAATGAAGATCCAGCTTCTGGAAGAGCGTCTTCGTTTGCGGCGAATCGAAAAATACGGACCAGGCAGCGAGAAGCTAAGCAATTTGCAGCTGGAACTGTTGGAACAAGAGCCCGGGGTCAGCAACCAGGAAGTGGCTGCCGAGAGTGAGCGTGAGGTTCCCCCTCCAGTTTCGGAAGCAAAGAAGAAACGCAAGCACCCCGGCCGTCAGACGCTCCCTGCGGACCTGCCGCGTGTAGAGCGGGTAATCGCCTGCACGCCGGAACAGTGTGTATGCGGCAACTGCGGCGCCGAAACCAAGGTGATCGGCTACGAGGTCAGCGAAGTGCTGGGCGTAGAGCCGGCGCGCTATTTTGTGCAGGTAACCAAACGCGAAAAGCGGGCGTGCAAAGCGTGCCCAGAGCAGGGCGTGGCTGCTGCGCCACTTCCCGTACGGATCATCGACAAGAGCCTGGTCTCCGACGGCGTAATCATCGACACGGTGGTGAACAAGTACGCTGACCACAACCCTCTATACCGACAAAGTGTAGCTTTACTTCGCGACGCAGGCATCGACATCAGCCGGGCCACGATGTGCGGGTGGGTGATGACCATCGGAGAGATGTTGATGCCGGTCGTTGGAGCGATGCGCAGCCTGGTGCTGGCCGGTACCTACATCCAGGCCGATGAAACCCCGGTTGATGTGCAGATGCACGACGGCAGCGGCACCAATCATCAAGGCTACTTGTGGCAATATGGAACGCCCGGTGGAATGACGATTTTCGATTTTCGCATGAGCCGCAAACGTGAAGGCCCACTGAATTTCCTCGGAAACTTCGAAGGACTACTGCAAACCGATGCATACGCGGCCTACGACGGCGTGGGCGGTCCGAAGATGGTGCACGCGGCTTGCTGGAGCCACGCCAGAAGGTATTTTGTGAATGCGGTCAAGCTCAACGAGGAGGATGCCGCCTCGATCCGCGCAGTAGAACTGATGAACAAGTTATTCGCGATCGATGCCCAGGCGCGCGACGGCAACCTGGACCATGCCGCCCGCCATGCTCTGCGCCACGAGAAGGCTCCGCCGCTTCTCGCCGAGATCCGCTCTCACATCCTGGAGATGAGTAAGACGGTGCTGCCCAAAAGCGCTGCCGGCCAAGCCTGCAGCTACACGATGGCTATCTGGAAAAAGCTCATCCGCTTCCTCGATTATCCGGAACTGGAGCTCAGTAACAACCTCGCGGAAAATTCCATGCGCGGCGTGGCCCTGGGTCGAAAAAACTGGATCCACATCGGAAGTGAACAGGCCGGGCCGCGTGTAGCCGCGATCCTCTCCGTAATCGAAAGCTGCCGCCGCCTCAAAATCCCAGTGCGCGACTACCTCGCCGACATCCTGCCCGGCCTTGCAAACGCATCAATCCAGCGCATCGCAGACATAACCCCTGCTGCCTGGGCCGCAAAACATCCGTAGTCGTCATCATGCGTTGCTCTAACGCTTACACTGGAGAAGCCCTCCTCGTCCCGTCGCGAAATCGGCGGAGCAGGAAGCCGCATAACCGGTGGCCCCGGGAAGTCGGTGGAAGACGAGAGGGATTCGGCTGGGTCTGTAGTAGCGACGAAGCGGAGTAATGTCCGTGGAGCAAAGAGGCCCTGCTGTTTGTAGTGGCTCCAACATAAGGGAGGCAAGGGTGAGATGACAAAAGCGCCCATTAGTTTGCAGAACCTGAGAAGGAGTCTATATGTCAAGGCGAAGACAGAACCGTCTTGGCGTTTCTGGGGACTATACGTCCACATCTGCAAGATGGAGACTTTGCGCGAAGCCTACCAGATGGCAAGAAGCAATGACGGGGCGCCGGGTATCGACGGGGTCACGTTTGAAGCTATTGAGGAAGGCGGAGTCGAAGGTTTTCTCGTGCGGATTCGGGATGAATTAGTTACCAACACGTATCGGCCCATGCAGGCACGGAAGAAGGAGATTCCAAAGGACGGGGGAAAGAAGGTCCGCGTCCTTTCGATTCCCGCAATCCGTGATCGAGTGGTTCAGGGTGCGTTAAAGCTCATCCTGGAGCCTGTCTTTGAAGCGGATTTCCAGGCAGGTTCGTTTGGTTATCGACCAAAACGGACGGCGCATGAAGCCGTGGCCCGGGTAGCTCGAGCGATCGTTGAAGAGAAGACGCGCATCATTGATTTGGATTTAGCCTCCTATTTCGATAACGTGCAGCACTCTCTGCTGTTAGAGAAAGTGGCGCGGCGAGTCCAGGATGATGCGGTCATGCATTTGCTCAAGATGATTCTGAAAGTGACCGGGAAGAAAGGCGTTCCCCAGGGCGGTGTGATTTCACCTTTACTCAGTGACCTCTATCTGAATGAGGTGGACCGGATGCTGGAGAAGGCGGCGGACACAACGCGAAGGGGCAAGGCAACCAAGGTTCAATACGCAAGATTTGCGGATGACATGGTGATCTTGATCGATGCCGAACGGCAGAGTGACTGGCTTGTAATGGCGATTAACAAACGTCTGCGCGAGGAGTTTGCGAAACTACGCGTTGAGATCAATGAAGACAAGAGCCGGATGGTTGATCTGGCGAAGGGAGAAAGCTTCGGCTTCCTCGGGTTTGAATTTCGGCGTGTACTTAGCCTTCGGAAGAAATGGCGGCCCCACTATGCGCCAAGACTGAAGAAGCGTACAGCGCTGTTTGCAAAGCTCAGGGAAATCTTCCGACAGTTCATCAGTTGGCCGTTAGAAATCGTGATTGAGAGAATCAATCCGATATTGCGCGGCTGGGTGAACTATTTCCGGGTTGGGCATTCGAGTCCTTGTTTCACACTGGTCAAAGAATGGGTAGAAAGAAAAGTCAGGCGTCATCTGATGCGGGCCCGGGGACAAAGAGGCTTGGGCTGGAAGCGGTGGAGTAGCGCATGGTTTTACAATCGATTGGGCTTGTTCAACGATTACAAACTCCGTCGATGGTCAGGCGCGAAAGTCGATCCAGTACCATATGTCACATAAATCTTGACACGAAGCAAACAGGTGCGCCCAGTGCGGGAAATCCGCACGCTGGGTGCGATGTGGCGGGGGCTGGAGACGGGTTCACGGTTTGGCTATTGAGGCACTCCCAGAGGAAACGGGGAGAAACAGCTAGGCCCGACCTACGGGACACCGCGCCAGTCCTCGACCCGACCGACGGGAGAAGCGAATACGACTCCTATCCCGGCGGATCCGGTTCGATTCCGATCCGATCATTGACGGCGTTGTGGAAGCGTTGTTTGCATCCGAGGTATCGCTCGGTTGTTTGCACAGAGACATGTCCTAACAGAAACTGTATTTGCTCCAGCTCACCGCCTGCTTGATGACAGAGACGGGCACAGGTCCGACGAAGGTCATGCGGCGCGAGGGCCGGAATCTCGCAAGTCTTCGCTTTGTCCTTCACTGCGCCCCAGATGACCTTAGGGCTGAAGCCGCAACCCCAGATTCGACCAGCTTTGTTAATTGACCGAAGCAGAATGCCGCTCGCGATTCCAGAGGCGGCCATCCACGCATCGATTCCAGCTTTAACCCAGTCCGGAACCGGTATGGTGCGAATATGGCCGCCCTTTCCAATAAGATCGGCAATGACCCAGTGCTCCTCTCTTTGCTGGATATCCTCAACTCTCAGCGCCGTCAACTCGGCGCGACGCAGACCGCAGCCAAGGAGGATGGCAAGTGTAGCGTAGTCTCTCTTGCCACGAAGGCTGGTGATGTCCACTGTCTGTAGAAGACACTTGCCTTGCTCCGCGGAAAGCCAATTGCCTACCGGCATACCCAATCGCTTGGCACCCTTAACGCGGCGAATCCCTGCCGCCAGATCGGCGCTCAGGAGTCCGCAGTCAGCTGCTTCATAAGCGAGCCTACGGACTGCCGCAAGCCGCAAATTGATGGTCGTGGACGCGTAATGCTGCT
Organism: uncultured Acidobacteriota bacterium; assembly: GCA_963798315.1. Lineage (GTDB taxonomy): Bacteria > Acidobacteriota > Terriglobia > Terriglobales > Acidobacteriaceae > Telmatobacter. Next base: position 388,843 of record CAWCTA010000016.1, read on the forward strand.
GTTCGAGAGAGATCCTGTACCGAGTGACTACGGTTTTGTTGAAGGCTAACCTCGGCTCCGAACAGTACCACTCGATGAACTCTCTGATCGCATGGTCGTAGGTTTCGCTGAGAGCTCGGCGAGGTCAGGCTGTTCAGAACGGCAGACTTGGACTGCTCGAGATCGGGGAGCTTAAGAACGGACTTCGGCGCTCGTTTACGCTTCATCTTGCTCTTTGCCATAGAAACGGCCTCCAATCGCCGTGGCAAACAGCATGATCTGATTTCTCAATTTCGCACCCATGGGGTAGGGTCGAGGACTGGCCAGCGTCCGGGTTTCCGGTTCCCTGACACCTCCGCCCGATCCCCGGTCGGATGAGCGTTTTTCGTTACTAGTGCTCCGATGAGGCATTCAAATCATTCAGAAATATCCACTTAATCCGACCATCTGAGGTTTGCAATCCGAATGTCGACAGTCAATAACTCATGTCGAAGCCTGGAATCAAAAACTCATGAGTCATTTGTCGAATCCGGAATTTTCCGCACCGGCAAATCCCCGAGACGTCCCGAATCGGCAAAATGAGTTGGTACACTGCTCTGATCGAATGGCGCTTGATAGAAGGACAGAGAAAATGCCGATATCAGAGAAGGACAAACTGGCTGCTGAGGCCATCGATCGTTGGGGGGATTTCCAAGAGGGCCTTGCCTCAGTAAAGCGGAAATACCCAACCAGTCAGTTTCAAGCGTTTTGGTCAGCAACAAAACGCTATGCCGAATTAACTAAGGCAGATGCACTGATTCACAAGCAAGTCGCCGCCGCGGTCCATGGGCTCGTCGATTACCTTTCCGCGGAACGTAAGCGAGTTCCAGGCGACGTTCTTCGGGACGCTGAGCGGTTGGAGTGCCTCCTTTTTATGGGATATGACCCGTGCTTCGAAGGTAACGAACCGCCCGGATTGTGACGCATTCTCGCTGGGCGGTGATACCAACAACTGAGCACGGCCATGCTTCATGTTTCCGCCAAGCCGGTTTTACGGCCAAGTGGATCGGTGCCGTGTTGGATCGTCGTGCGGAAACCGTCGATTGCATCTCAGAGGGTGAGGCCGAGCCCAATGCGCAGTATGTGGAGAAACTCAACCGCCTGACTGCTGAGTCCTGAAGAAAGCGAGGGCTCCAGGATTTTGGGTAGTTTCCGGAAACGCCGTTCCCGTTGCACAATTACACGGATGGATTTTACCAACCCTGAAGGAAACCGTAACAGTTGAAGGGGTCTTCATGAGACGGACAAGGTTGATAGCACTGGGCGGCGCGGCCTTTGCAACGATCGCGGTCGCCATGTTCATCTCGGCTCACGTTGTCGGCGGACAAAGTGAAGCAGCGTCTTCGCCCATCACACAGGTCTACAACCCGTACCCGCCTGGCATTCTGCCGTCCGATTTGAGTTCCGAGACAGCTCGGGTGCAACGGGAGGTGGATCTCATCGAAGAACGAGCGCTTGCACGATGGCACACATTAAAGACGCCGATTCTGACAGGTCAGCCACCGATCCTTCAGAATACCGGAACGGAAGCAATAGAAACGCTCGGCGAGCTTATGCTCTTCGACAAGAATATCTCGCCCAACAAGAACGAGGCTTGCGCGTCCTGCCACATGCCGTACGCTGGCTTCAGCGGACCGATCCCCTCGGTCAACCTGACAATGGTCGCGTTTCCCGGATCGGTTCACTTTCGGGCCGGCAAGCGGACACCGCAGCGACACCCGTATGCACCATTCTTCCCTGTACTCCAATACAACCAGGTACAGGGCCTGTTCTTTGGTGGAAACTTCTGGGATTCGCGCGCGACCGGATATAGGCTAAGGATTCCCGACGCCGAACAGGCACAGGGTCCTCCGGTCGATCACTCAGGAGATGGGTTTCCCCGATACTGCCTGCATCGCGTTCCGGCTTTCCGCAGGCCGTGTACAGACCTCTCTTTGAAGAGGTCTGGGGCGAAGGCTCATTCGATATCAAGTTCCCACGCGAGACCGAGCAAATCTGCGCAACCCCTGGAGGAGCTGCTGTGTTTGGCGGGAAGCACGACGCCGGTTCCTCTGAGTCCGGCGACCGCACCCGCGCAAACATGGTTTATGACCGCTGGGCCCAGTCGATCGACTCATTCGAGCAGTCCGTGCAGGTGAGCGCGTTCTCGTCGAAATTCGACGCCTTCCTGGCCGGCAAATACACGCTCACTGCAGACGAGATGGCAGGTTACAAACTGTTCGACGGCAAGGGCAATTGCAATTCATGCCACCTCGACGGAAGAGGAACCACGCTGAAGTCAGATCAGACGGACACCAGCGCGACCGCCATGGTGAATCCTCTGTTCACCTGCTTCGGCTCGGCGAATGAGGGCGTGCCGCTGAATCCCAGAGATGCCTTCTACTATCAGACCAAGCCGGATTCCTACGGGTTCATTCCCAATCCTTACGGCTTCGGCTACAGAGATTTGGGACTCGGGAGCTTTCTCAGAAGCGGATTCGGTTCCGGCCCCAACCCGAACATGAACTGGAAACAGTACGCACCAACTGTCGACGGCCAAATGCAGGTGTCCAGCGTTGCGCGACGTGGCGTTGACACCGCCGCAATGTCCCACCACCGAAGCTCCCGGCCCCTACTTCCAGAAGGCGTTCTTTCACAACGGCTACATCAAGAGCCTGAAGCAGGTCGTGCATTTCTACAACACGCGCGACAAGTATGCGTACCCGGTCACCTCCGGACATTGCCCGGCGGGAACGACGGAAAAAGTAGATTGCTGGCCGATGCCCGAGGTGCCGAACAATATCGATATGACCTCCGGTAATCTTGGCTTGACGGATGAGGAGGAGAACCAGATCGTTGCCTTTCTGCAAACATTGTCGGACGGTTTCACCAGGCCTTACCTCAACAGCGATACTTTTACGGGTGCCTGCATGACGGGTGGTTCGGCTGCGACCCAAGGCAACGAGCTCCTGATTCCGACTCCGCCTCTGCCGCCCTGCGCGTCGGCGATCTGCGGTGTTGCGCCCGTCCCCAGCCCGTCTATTCCGTAGCGGACCGCTGAAGGGCGAGAATGCCAGGAACATTTGATCATCCTCCGTGATGATTTCTTCGAGGTGTGAAATGAGCAGAGCGCTTGGCATATTGGCGATTGCGGTTTTGAGCGGCAGCCTGAGCGCCCAGGTAAGTCCGACCACTCCAGAAGCTCCGCAGGTGCGAATCATCGAGGGGCCCAAGATCGAGTTGGCCAGGGAGTATCTGACGATTATCAGCTGGACAACGGACAATCCCGGCGGCTCCCCCATGCATTACGGAATCGTGCACTACGGTAGCGACCCACATAACCTGATCGAGACCGCCAAATCTCCGATCCGGTTGAACCCGGAGCATTCATCGACGGTTTTCCGCGTACGCCTTGATAACCTCAAGCCGCAGACGACCTATTACTACACGGTCGACTCGATGCAGGCCAACGGCAAAAGCGATGGGGTGAAGAGCTCAGTCAACCACTTCACTACACCTTAAAACCCCCCGAGGTAGTCGCCGGAAGGCAAGAAGAGCTTGCCGCCTGCCCAAACCGGTTCACCGGTTCGGCCGGATTGAGAAATATCAAGAGGGCGAAGAAGATGGTTCTACCGATGCCGCTGCAGGTGGTGGGCGCGCCATCCAGATTTATCTCAGCGGATAAAGCTTGATGTTGCGGAAAAAGACTTCAGCACCTTCGGACTGGAAGAGGATTCTGCCGCTGGCGGGGAAGGCGTCGGTTCCTTCGTTAGCCAGCTTACCGTTGACGTATTGCCACACGTGCCCATCGCGGTTCACAAGCTCGACAACATTCCACTCGCCGTGCGGTTTTTCCAGTTCATTGGTTGGGTCACGAAAGCCGGTGACATTTTTGAATTCGCCCTTGTCGAAGCGGTCCACCTTGGATGCTTTGCCCTCCGGTCCGGTGACGCGTGCACCGGTCTTTCCGTCTGGGCCAATAGGAGTCAGCCCTGCGCCATCAGTCATCCAGAAATCGCCGGTGCAGCCTTCGTTGATCTGAAACTCGACCGAGCGCGGCCAAACTCTTATTGGGACCCTGAATGTTGTAGAGAATGCCGCTGTCGCGCGCCTGGCCCTGCCGCGGAGTAAAGGTTCCCTCGCCCCATTTGAATTCGGCGCGCAGATAGTAATTCTTGTACTCCTGTTTAGTGATGAAGTAACCGAATTCAGTTCCCGAGACATGCACAACGCCATCTTCCACCGTGAAGACATGGTTAGGATCGGAGTTCAGGCCAGCACTGGGCAGGAATGTATCGAACTGATCCAGGTCCCTGCCGTCGAAAAGAACGATGGCTGGGCCGTGGGCAGGAATATCCGTAGCTTGCGCAATGGCGCTCGCCGCGAATACGCAGAAAAACAAGACCAAGCCGCCGATCTTCTGATAGTTAGAGCGAACACTCAAGGAGAATGGAGTCCCTTCGAGACCCATTCTCCTCGGAGGGAGCTGGGGACCGCAAGCATGTTCGTGCTTTCCATGAAGGAACGCAGTGGTCTTTGCATCTGTAGGCATTTTCTGTTCCTCGCAGCGGAAACGTTCGGTTCGCAAACAAAATGATTCGCTCACACGCACTGTGGCATCACAAGTGGAATCCGGGTGACGTCTGATCAGCCAATCGGAATTTCCTCTTTGGGCAGCGTCTGAATGTACGATGCTACGGCCGAAAGATCGAGTTCACCCCGGCCAGCGAGGGCGGCCTCAAATATGTGCTTCGTCGACGAGGTTGCGGGCAATACAGCGCCCGATCGATCGGCGGCACTATGAACAAGGTCCAGATCCTTGCTCATCAGGTGCATCGGAAACTGCGGAGAGTAGTCTCCAACCTTGATCTTCAGGATCTTTCCGAGGAGCGCCGGAGCAATCACCGCCGTCTTCGGAAGAACGTCGAGGAGAAGGTCGCGATTCAGTTGCAGGTGTTCTCCCAGCGACACGGCCTCGGCGATCGCTTCCATATTCACGCCGAGCAGGAGGTTGGCCACGAGTTTCATTCGAACACCTGCGGTGGCCGGTCCCATCAGGTACCACTGCTTGGCGATCGACTCAAATATCGGAATACAGCGATTGAAGGTCTCTGTCTCGCCACCGGCGAACAAAGTGACCGTACCAGCGTTGACTGCGGGGGTCGATCCGGAGACCGGGAGATCCATCAGTTCCGCGCCGCGCTTCCGAGCTTCTTGATGGAGAAGAGCTGACAAATCCGGAGAGATCGTGCTCATCTCAAGGATGGTTGTCCCAGACACTACGTGTGCAAAAACGCCATCTTCCTCCAGATAAGCCGCCCGCACAGCATCATCGTTTGCCAGGGAGGAGAGCACCACGTCTGACCCACTAACGAGTTCGGCCAGCGTGTCGTCGATGGCGAATCCATACTTTTTGAGCGGAAGGGTTGCAGCGCGACTGCGGTTCCATCCTCGGACGTTCCAGCCCTCAGCGTTTAGCCGGCGAAGAAACCGGCTGCCCATCAATCCCAGTCCAATGAATCCGAGTGTTGTGTTGCGCTTGTTAAATATGTTGTCGATCATTTCGTTTCCACATCTCCTATCGATTGATTTGCCCCTATCCTTGTCTCAGTACTCAGCCTGCTCACCTTTCGCTGGAATCGAAGTCGGGACACCCGGCGTGCCTGCATAGGTAATCAGCAGTACAGTAGGTTCATCGCCTGACTCCCCACGATGCACGACGTCCACTGACTCGCCGACCGCTTGCCCTTGATGCACGACCAGAGTCTTACCGTCGTCCCGGTCTCGGAGGGTCAGCGTACCTGAGAGCACATAAACGGAGTTGGGAAATGGATGAGTATGCCACGGTAAAGCCGTATGCGGTGCAAGGGTCAACTTGATTGTCGTGAGTTCTGGTTGGCCAGTGGGGTAATGAGTGTACGCTGTGCCATTCCAGGATTTAGTGGTTTCGAGCACGATCTCACGGTGCCCGCTTTCAGCGTGATTCGATTGGTTCTGTGCGAGTGCCGGGATGAATGAAATGCCGGCAAGCACGACAATTACACGCCCAGTTCGCCCTTTCAACTTCATGAGTGCTCCTTTCGACCTTTGGTTTTGTGCTGCGGAGTGCAGTGTCTTCCTCACTTGCCCGTGAAGGCAACACGCCAGACACTGCGCGAACCGTCATCGCTTACGTAGAGTGCGCCATCTCCGCCCACCGCTACGCCAACTGGGCGTCCCCAAACCTGTCCGTCTTTGGTAACGAAGCCAGTCAGGAAGTCTTGATAGCTGCCGTCTGCTGCGTGACCGTCATGCATGGGGATACGAATGACCTCATAACCAGCCCGCTTGGCGCGATTCCACGAGCCGTGCTCCGCGGCAAACGCGTCGCCGTCAAACTCGTTGGGAAAGTTGCCGCCCGGTGGATAAAACAGCATTTCCAATGAAGCCATATGGGGCTGGACGAGAACATCCGGAACGATTACTCGAGAGCCAATGTCCTCGCGCTTGCAGTTTTGGGCTAGCGCAGGAGTCAAGGCCGGCGCTTGTGGATTGGGTCCAGTGCCATTAGCGCATGGCTCGGGGAGCCTGGGGTCTTGATGGTTGCCGATGTAATACCAGGGCCAGCCATAGAAGCCGCCTTCCTCAATGGAGGTCACGTAGTCGGGGACAAGATGGTTGCCAAGATTGTCGCGTTCGTTCGTCGAGCACCATAGCTGGCCCGTGACGGGATTAATGGCTTCGCCGACGCAGTTTCGAATACCGGAAGCATAGACCTTGATGAACTTTCCTTCTGGTGTGTATTCGAGCACATCGGCCCGATGGAACTCTGCCGAATGTGTATCAGGATCATCGGCATTCGATCCGGAGCCTACTGAAACCAACATGTGTTTGCCGTCCTGAGTAAAAACGACGTCGCGGGTCCAGTGACCGCCTCCCGTGAGTTGGGCATAACCCGGTATGTCGGGAACGATGGTTTCAGGTGCGCCTGTCGCGTGCAGATCTCCCGTGTGATATGGAAGCCGTTGGATAGTAGTCGCATTTCCAACGTAGACATACTCAGGGTTCTTTGCGGGATAAAAGGCGATTCCGAAGGGATGATCAAGCCCGGTGGCAAACTTCTCGACATGAACCACTTTGCCGTCAGCGCCGACACCGCGGAGGATCAGAATGGTGCCGGCGCCTGAATCAGCGACGAAGATGTCCCCGTTGGGCGCTATGCGTAGCAGGCGAGGCATCGTAAACGTCCCGCCGCTTAGTTGCATGTGCTCCTTGTTGTCAGCACGTTGCATGGGAACAGCATCGCCGCCCGCGTAGAGTGTCACTTGAAATCCGGCAGGAGCAATCGGCCAGGCATCCTTCGGGCGTGGAACTAACTGCGGTGTGTTGTTAACAGCTTCCTGAGGATTGGGCTCGGGCAGGTCCGCGACCGTAATCCTGTGCTGTGCACCCGGCTGCTGCTGATTCCAGTCGGCAAAGGCAGCCTGACCGGTGGCCATTTGCTGCGCCTTTGCACAAGGCGTAAAAGCCAGGGCCATTATGAGCCCGGCTTCTACCAATGTCGTGTCTACGATTCTCATGGTTCCTCTCAACGAAGGTTTCTATTCAGTCACGCAGGCTAACGTACGGTGGATTTGCGCCTGACAACTTTTCATACGCGGCCGGTGGAAGTTCCAGCGAAGCAGAAGCGATGTTTTCCTCCAGGTGCTTGACCGAGGCAGTTCCCGGGATCGGCAAGATCACCTTCGATCGCATGAGGAGCCATGCCAATGCGACCTGCAACGAAGTGGCGCGGAGTTGATCGGCAACCTGCGCAATGGCATCATGTGCCGACCTTGCTTGCCCGAGGGGCGCCCAGGGAAGAAAGGCGATGCCCTTTCCTTCGCAGTAATCAACGATGAAATCGGATTCCCGGTCAGCGAAGCTGTAACGGTTCTGCACGGAGACAATCGGCACGATCTTGCGCGCGCGTTCGACGTGCTCGCGGGTCACGTTTGAGAGCCCGACATGGCGAATCTTGCCCTGATCGCGCAGTTTGGCCAGCGCTTCCACTGAAGCCTCAAACGAGATCACGTTGTCGGGGGCATGGAGCTGATAAACGTCGATGCGCTCCAGGCGCAGGCGCTTCAGACTCCCCTCCAGCGCTTCGGCGAGGTGCTTGGGGCTCGCATTGTGTGTCCATTGGTTCGGACCAGGACGTTCCCATCCACCCTTGGTGGCAATCACCAGATCGGCGGGATAAGGATAGAGCGCTTCTGCAATGAGTTCTTCGGAGGCCGCCGGCCCATACGAGTCGGCGGTGTCGATCAGGTTTACCCCTAATTCGATCGCTTTCCGGAGCGTTGCGAGCGCAGCCTGTTTATCGGCGGGAGGTCCCCAAACTCCGGGTCCAGTGATGCGCATCGCGCCATAGCCCATTCGATTGACAGTGAGATCGTCACCGATTTTGAATGTACCCGCCGCAACCGCCGACGGGATCTGTTCCTGAATAATCATGCATACTCCTTGTTTGGTTTGAAGATTGCGCGGTAATCGCCGCTGTCGTTCAATTGCCTGTGAATAAGCAAGGTCATTGCCATTCGCAAACTAAATGGAACTAATGCGGTTAGCGAATGAGATCGATCACCCAAATTCGGAAGTTTCCGAAATCCCGTCACGATGCCTCCGGACTTCGATACCGCTCCAGGCGATCTGAACGCGGAACCACTCTGTCGCCTCAGTTTCCGGCAGTGGAGATGACACCTTCAAACTGCATCGTTTCATTCTTCAGCTCAACGGCTTGCAATATGACCGTCTTGTCAGTTGCCGAATGGGTTTCAATCGCACCTGGTTGGCTAGCGGGGTCGCTTACAAGCTTGGCGAAAGCGGTGACGACGATCTTCTTGCCCTGGATGAAACTCACGCTTACGTCTGGGCCGTTCCCTTGCCAAACCATGTTGTAGGTACCCGGTGCGAGTTGTGTGCTTCCAATCGTGACGGACTGATCTAGCTCGAGGTTTGCGGAATTCCTCTGTCCTGCAAACGCCAGGGCAGGGATCAGCAACACCATGGCAGCGGTAATCAAAGACTTGGATTTCATACGTTCTTCCTTCGCGAGCAGGTTGCTCACTCGGGAGATATGCACGGGATATGCCAAAGGTGGTAGCCACTGCGTTGAGCCGTAAACTGATGATTTTTAACAGAGAAGCTCTAGAGCAGCAATGGCTGAGCCTTCACGAGGACTCGGAAATTTCCGAGATTCCGCGATTTTCGGTGCCCTCGACTTGCTTCGCGCTCACTCTGGACCGCATCACCGGGTGCTAAGATTTCGCCAGATGTCACCTCGCGCCGGAGTGCCCGAGTGTCCAGTCCGCTTCCTCAATCCGTAGCAACGCTGCACGTCATCCGAAGGTACGTCATTGCCGTTCTCTCGGTTTCGTTAGCTCTGCTGATCGCACATTGGCCGGTGATCCATCTGGAATTCGCGCCCGTATCACTGTTCTTTTGCGCAGTGATGGTGAGCGCATGGTTCGGCGGCGCAGGTCCGGGAATCCTGGCTACTGTCCTGTCGAGTCTCGCGTTCTACTACAACTTCCTTCCCCCGGTAGATTCATTCGTGGCAAAACCAGGCCAGCTGGCACGATTTATTGTCTTTATCCTGTCGGCCGTACTTGTTGGTTCGCTGAGCGTGGCACAGCGGAAAGCGGCTGAATCCCTCCGCCGGACCCGCGACGATCTGCGTGACACGGTTCAAAAGCTCATGGAGACAAACGAAAGGCTCACCAGAAGCGAGGCGTACCTGGCCGAAGCACAGACATTAAGCCAGACGGGCAGTTTCGGGTGGGATGTTTCCACCGGTGAACAATTCTGGTCAGAGGAGACCTACCGAATCTTCGAATACGACCCAACCCTGAAACCCACGGTGCAGCTGGCGCTCGAGCGAATCCATCCCGATGATCTTTCGCTCGTTCAGCAGGTCATGGCTAGTGTTTCTGAGCATGGAAGCGATGTAGATGTAGAACATCGATTATTGATGCCCGACGGTTCTGTCAAGACGATCCGCGTTCTCGGCCACACCTCAAACGACCGAGTTGGCAAGCCGACTTTTCTCGGAGCCATTACGGACATCTCGACAATGAAAAATGCGTTCGAGGAAATTCAAAGACTGAAAGATCAGTTGTACAAAGAGAACCTGGCCCTCCGCGAAGAAATCGACGTTACCAGGATGTTCGAAGAGATCGTTGGCTCATCTCCGGCACTGCAAATCGTCCTTTCTCAAGTTGCCAGAGTGGCCCCAACCGACTCGACAGTCCTGATCACCGGCGAAACTGGCACAGGAAAGGAACTGATCGCCCGCGCCATTCACAAGCGGTCGAAACGGTCCTCGCGGGCCTTCGTAAGTGTCAACTGCGCCGCCATTCCGCAGGACCTGATTGCCTCGGAGCTGTTTGGGCACGAGAAGGGCGCATTTACGGGCGCAACCCAACGGCGCTTGGGCCGCTTCGAAGCCGCTGACGGGGGCACAATTTTCCTGGATGAGGTTGGCGAATTGCCGGCCGAAACCCAGGTCGCACTTTTGCGGGTTCTGCAAGAACGCGAATTTCAACGGGTCGGGGGCAACGAGTCTCTTCGCACGAATGTTCGAGTCGTCACTGCCACCAATCGCAAACTGGAGGCCGCGATCGCGGAAGGAAGGTTTCGCGAAGATTTGTTCTATCGACTCAATGTGTTTCCCCTTGAAGTTCCGCCATTGCGGGAACGAAAAGAAGACATCCCGCTACTGGTCCAATATTTTGTCGACCGCTATGCAACTAAAGCCGGAAAGCGGATAACCAGCATCGCCAAGCGAAGTCTGGAACTCTTGCAATCGTACACATGGCCTGGCAATATCCGTGAATTGCAGAACGTGATTGAACGCTCCGTAATCGTCTCTGATTCGGAAAACCTCTCCGTGGATGAGAGTTGGATCGGCAAGCGCCCGACGGCCGCTGATTCGCCCGCTCAGCGTCTTTCCGAAAGACTGACCTCCCAGGAGAAAGAGATGATCGAGGCAGCCCTGGCCGCCAGCAACGGAAGAGTGTCCGGCCCTTCGGGGGCCGCGGCCAGGCTCGGGATTCCGCAGTCAACACTCGACTCCAAGATCAAGTCTCTGAAGATAAACAAGCATCAATTCAGAAAAAGTTAGCTACCTTCCAGTGTAAGAATCCTCCGCACGTCCCACGAATCAAGTCGTCGTCAGTTCAACTTCGATTCGATCCCGGAACACCCTCTCATCGCGACGCCATTCGATCTTGAGATTTCGGAAATTTCCGAATAGTCGTGCGCCTTGACATGCGCAACGTCAATGTTTTCAGCGGCCTGCGAATGGCAAACGGTTTGCTTTTCTATGCTGCGAAAGGCTAAGCGAAATGACCTTACGCATTCAGAGATCAGTCGAAAGCGACCTGGTGGTTTTCAAGCTGACCGGTCGAATTCAGGCGGCGGAGGTACCAGAGCTCCTATCCCTCTTAAGGTCGGAATCCTCGGGGCACCCCATTCTCATGGATTTGACAGACGTGAAGCTCGTGGACCGGGATGCTGTGCTCTTTCTGGCGCTGAGCGAAGCGACCGGCGCGAAGCTGAGAAACTGCTCAGCCTATATCCGGGAGTGGATCACGCAAGAGAAAAGCGCGATGAATCGAAACAAAACCGAAGACCCAACCGGCTTCGCAGGATAAGGAACAGCTAGGCACCCTTGCTGGGATCATAGAAAACGACATCTTCGGTGTAGATCTCGTCGATCACTGCGCGTCTGCGCTCCGGGTCGCCTTCACCAAAGACGTCCTGAAGGTTCCGTCTCAGCAGTGTCGAAATGCTGTACGACATAACTGTCTCCTCCTTTGAAACAATTCGGGCCATACGAGGACTGCGGCGAACGAGGAACTCGCTTTACGAAATCAGCACCTGTCTTAGCCAATGATCTAGCCGATGCGATATTGGCCGCCGTCAACGACGATCGCCTGCCCGGTAATAGAGGCCGCATCATCACTCGTCAGAAAGAGAACTGCGCCGGTGACATCCCCAGGTTCTCCTAGCCGCTTAATCGT
>CAWCTA010000017.1:0-280861 GCA_963798315.1 uncultured Acidobacteriota bacterium
CCACGACATAGGGGATGTGGCGCTGAAAGATGGCGGGGTAGTCGTCGCGGAGAAAGCGAAAGAGGGTGCCAATGCTCGCTTTGCGGCGGGAATAGATAATATGGTGGGCACGCGCCAGCAATTGATTGACATGCGCGGCATAGGTTCGGGCGGTTGCATCCTGGCGCAACACCGAGAGGTCCGAAGCCACCTGGCGGTACAGCAGGGCGAGTTCCTGCAGTTCGGCCCGGGAGAGGTGATCGAGCCCCCCCTGGTCCGTTTGGCCAAGCAGAGACGCGAGCCGATCCCAATGCGGCCGGCGCTTTCGAATCCAGAGGTTGGAGAGGGTTTGCGGCATGAACCCAGGTTCAGATCAGCTTAGCATCGAAACTCCGGAACTGGTTGCTATTGTGCAGCCCCTCGCCGGCATCGGAAGCCGGTTCATTGCCCTCCTTGTCGATATGCTGATCTGGGCTGCGGGCTTGTCCGTCCTCTTTCTCCTCTTCTGGTTCATTGACCCGGCGGTACAGGCATTCTCGCGGCTTTCCTATCAATGGGTCGTCGCGATCGTGTTACTGACCCTGTTTCTGCTCAACTGGGGCTACTTCACCCTATTTGAGGCATTCTGGAACGGGCATACACCGGGTAAGAAAATCGCCCGGATCCGCGTGATCCAGCGTTCGGGCCGTCCCATCGGTCTCTTCGAGGCCATGGCCCGCAACCTGATCCGGTTTGTGGATCAGCTTCCAGGCATTCCAGGTGTGCTAGGCGTTATGCGGTCGGTATGATTACCATCTTCGTTACTCGCCAGCATCAGCGGCTGGGCGATCTGGCGGCGGGCACTCTGGTCGTCCGTGACCGGGAGTCGGAACCGCCCCCCCGGAGTGACTCTGCGAAGAGGACATTCACGGCACATATCTTTTCCGCCCCCGAGCCATCGTCGGAGCCCCACAGTTTCATCACATTGCCCGCCGCGAGCGTCGCAAGGCTGTCGTCGGCGGATCTTGAAGTCATGGAAGGGTTCTTTTCCCGGCGCCTGGACATGTCGCTCGAAACCCGCCGGGCGCTCGCGGAGCGGATCGCCGCCGCGATCCAGGCCAAGTCCGGGCTGGACCGTCCTCCTGGCGCCAGTGTCGAGACATTTCTGGAAGCCACCGCTCGCGACCTGAGAGACCTCAGTCGCATGCTGTAGACCCACGTCGAAATCCGCTCCCATCTTCTCACCGGTGTCGGCGTGCCAGGGCACGCTGAACTTGCCGAAAGGGATCACAGAAACGACAGCGGTTGGCAGCCGGCATTTTGGCTTGTTACCAATGCACCAGGAGCGGCACCATTGGGACCGATGTGTCCCTTGACAACCGTGACTTGCGGAGCATTTAATAACACCCGGCTCAAGGGAATAGTTTAATAGCGCTTCCAGCTTAATCGTTTAAGCGCGGGGATTCCAAAACCAGTATTTCTTGGAATTCCTTATACCATACCCTGGAGAAAATGGGCCTAACCGCGCTGCATTTTGGACCCCCAACCCGGGTTCAAAGAGGCGAGAGCCAATGGCTCCATTCGGAGTTTCGAGGAGCACTCCGAAGCACTAAGTGGGCACCCCGCAATGTAGGCGCCGGCGAGCGCCACCGGTCCTTTCCGAAAGAGCTTTTTGGAAAGGCCGATCGAGATGGGGCATTGATGGGCGGATCGAAAGGTCGCGCAAGTAAATTGATTTTCTTCTTGACAATCGACAATTCGCCCGCATTAAATGACCCGGTCGCTACTCAGGTAAAAACTGGTGAATCGATGCATAGGAACGCATCTGGTTCAAGTCGTCCGTTGCCGTCGTGGCGCCTCGCTTCCGTGCGAGGTTCCGGGAAGGCGCTGTGTCGTTTTTCGGGTTGCGAAAACCCGCGAAAAGACAGAGAGGGCGAAACGAATCCAGGCCTGAAATGCCGAAACGGGTCCACGATGCACATCAACCGGCCTCATTTCTGCCAGACGGGGGAAGCGACACTCGCAAGAAACAACCACCGCAACAACTTTGAAAAGGAAGGTCACATGAGACAAGCGAGATACAGGTTCTTCCTGTTGCCCGTACTCCTCGTGCTGGCATGCGTGGGAGCATTCGCGCAGGCCAACTCCGAGTTGACAGGCATCATAACGGACCAGTCGGGAGCGGTCGTAGCAGGAGCAGCAATCACGCTCACCGATCCGGCACACTGGATTCACCAAAACCACCGACAGCGGCGCAACCGGTCTCTACGACATCAACGGTCTGAACCCCGCAACCTACAACATGAAAGTTGCGGCCAAGGGCTTCCAGGCGTACGCACAGAACGGGGTCGTGGTCAACGTCTCCTCGACGTTACGCGTGGATATCCACCTCACGGTCGGCGCCGAGACACAAACCGTCACGGTCGAAGCCGACGCGCTGGCGGTGCAAACGGACTCGAACGTGGTCAGCACGCTGGTCAGCGAAGAACAGATCACCGAGATCGCGACAGAGAACCGCAACTTTGCGGCGCTTGGTCGCGCTTGGACTCGGCGTCAGCTCCAACCTGCCAGACAGCAACACGCCGACCTCGGTTGGCTGCCAGCTGCAAGCATCAGCGTCAACGGTCTTCGCCAGAGCCATAACATCTGGTTGATCGACGGCGGCGAAGCGGATGACCGCGGCGGCGCCGGCGGCATCGACATTCTGCCTTCGCAGGATGCGATCGCCCAGATTGAAACTCTTTCCTCCAACTATCCGCCGGACTACGGCATCTCTTCCGGCGCCACCATCAGCCTCTCGCTCAAGAGCGGCACCCAGAATTTCCATGGCGAAGCATGGGAGTTCAACCGCAACACAGCCTTCAACGCCAACAGCTATCAACAAGCAGCAACGCCGATCGTCCCGCGCCAAGCTGAACTACAACATCTTCGGCGCGCAACATCGGCGGCCCGCTTTTCATTCCTCAGGTCTACAACCCGACAGGACAAGACGTTCTTCTTCTGGAATGAAGAGTGGCGCAAGCTGATCCAGGGCAGCGCTCCAAACCTCCAGAACGACTTGCCTGCGGCGGATTTCCCGACCGCCGGCCAAGACCTGACCTATATCGTGTCGCATGTATCCGCCAGTGGCACGACCGGCTTCAGCTGAACGTTCCAAAGGTCGGCCCGACCTCGCTATTTCGCGACGAACGTGCTGAAGCCGCTTGGCCTGTGCCCGGCGCCAATCGGGCACCGCGGGCGCCTTTGCCAGGACGCCTCCGGGCTGGCCGTCATCCCGGCAGCGCTGTTCGACGCCAAGGCCGTCTCATACCTGAATTCCGGAATCATTCCCAAGCCGAACGCGTCCGGAACGATCAGTACCTCCAGCAGCGCAATCCCCCATCGACGTGCGCGACGACGTGGTCCGCGTCGATCATCGCATCAACGACAAGTACCAGATCCTTGCCCACTACATGCACGACTCGGTTTCGCAGGCCTACGCGCCGCCGATGGTCGGTTGGTCGGCGGCGAGCTGGCCACCATCACCAGCACCCTCAACAACCCTTCCAACAGCGCGGCTGTCAAGCTGACGGCGACCATCAGCCCCACCCTGCTGGTCGAAGCCAGCATGAACTACGACGGCAACATCATCGACATCGTCAACAGCCCAAGTCGGCAACTGCCGTCCGGCTGTCAGGTCGAACAAGTTCTTCAACAATGGCATCGCCAAGTCTCGCTCCGAGCATGCAATGCATGGGGCCTCTACGGCGATCTGGCCGAAGACACCGGTTCGGCGCCGTGGCACAACGCTGCGGAAGACTACGAGCCCAAGGTGGATATTTCCTACACCATCGGCAAGCACGCCATGAAGTTCGGCGTCAGCTACAACCGCTACACCAAGAACCAGAAGCTCTTCGGCGATCAGCAGGGCAGCTACAGCTTCGGAGCCCTGAGCAACGACAGCGCCATGGACATGCTGCTTGGGTCTTGCCACCGGCTACTCGGAGTCACAGGCTGCCCCGATCCGCCACTACGTCAACCAGACTCCGTCGGCGTACGCGATGGATACCTGGAAGGTCACTCCGCGCCTCAGCCTGCAACTCGGACTTCGCTATGACGCGCTGCCGCATGCCTGGGAGCGCGATAACCAGGTGGCCAACTTCAACCCCGCCTCTATATTCCCTCGGCCAGCTCCGATCTGGATGAAGACGGCTCCATGGACCCGACAGGTCCGGAGTCGCAGACCGTCAATTGGCAGTTCTACCTGAACGGCATGGGCCTGGCAGGTCAGTATGGACTCCCGCCAGGGCTGGTGAAGAACGACTACAACACACTGCAACCTCGCGTCGGCTTCTCTGAAGATCTGTTCGGCAACGGCAAGACGGTGTCTGCGCGGCGGCTTCGGAACCTTCTACGAACGGCATGCAGGGCAACGACATCTACAATGCCGCGACCAACCCGCCGTTTGCCTACAACCTCGGCCGGCAACAAGTCCTTCAGCAGTCCCGGCTTCAACTGGGGCACCGGGCAGGATTACCGGCTTCCCGGTCTTTGCCGCCGGCGTAACCAACCTTCAACAGGACTACAAGGCGCCGGCCGTAGCCCAGTTCAGCCTCGGCGTACAGCGCGAAATCGTTCCGTCGGTGGTCATGGTTGTGCAGTACGTCGGCAACATGGCCTGGCATCAGAACATCCAGCGCCCGTTCAACAACATGCCTGTTGGCGTGACCACCGTCAACCCGAACACCGGTCTTCCCTTTGGCCCGGGCCAGCAGGCGATCCGCTGCCTCTCGGGCGATACCGGCAACCACTACGGCGAGTCTGCCAACGGCAAGGGCGACGGACCGTATGACGCGGGCTGCAACCCCAGGGTTCGGGCATACCAACAATGGCACACCCGTCTTTCCTGGCGGCTTCAACCAGTTCCGCGCCTACCAGGGCTACACCGGCATCACCCAGCAGGAAAACACCACCAACGGCAATTACAACGCGTTCCAGACCGGACTCCGCGTTCAGAACCGCTGGGGCCTGAGCGGCGAGATCGACTACACCTACTCGCACGAAATCGATCTCACCACTTACGACCTCAACACCATCAGCAATCCCTGGAACCCGAAATATGACAAGGGCTCCGGCGCGCTCGATCGCCGTAACATCCTCAGCGCCAACTACGTCTACCACCTGCCCTTCTTCACCAAGAGCCAGGGCCTGGTGAAGTCGATAGCCGGCGGATGGGAGCTTGCGGGCACGATCATCGACGAAAGCGGCGTCATCCCCGCCAACCAGGGCCCGGGCATCTCGCTCGGCTACGATCCGATCGGTCTCGGCGGAGCCTACACCAACCGTCCAAACGTAAGCGGCAAGATGTCGTATCCCAAGACGTTCGACCACTGGTTCAACATCAACCAGTTCTCCGCCCCGACACCCTCGTGGCTGGGCGGATCCAACATGGGCTTCGGCTCTGCCGGCAAGGACGCGATCGTCGGCCCGGGCCGCGTCAACTTCACCACCTCGCTGTACAAGTCGTTCTCCATGACCGAACGGATGCACATCGAGCTTCGCTTCGAGTCCTTCAACACCTTCAACCACACCCAGTGGAACGGGGTTAACACTTCCATGCCGCAGTGGGCCGGCACCAACAACTTCGGCCAGATTTCGAGTGCGTGGGATGCCCGCACACTTGAACTGGGCGGCAAGTTCGTTTTCTAAACTGCAACCTCAACCGGGCGCGGCGGGCACTCCCCGCCGCGCCCTTTTCATTGCCGTCAGGTTTGCCGCCAACAACTGCGGCGAGCGACAATGGGGAAAAAGTGAACCGGCTGGAAGATAACGCGGGCTTAGGAACAGGGCACGACTTCAGAGCCTGCGGAGAAACTCGGATCCAACCCTGCTTTGTGTCAGGGCACGACTTTAGTCGTGCCGCAAACGCTGCAAAATCAGGGCGGGCTTTACCAGCTGCGGAAAGTCTAATTCGGGCGGTAGGCCGGGGATTCATCCCCGGCATAACCCACGCATTATCAGCGCGGGCTTTAGCCCCTGAGGGACGATTCTTTCCCTCATTCCCCCATTTCCACAGCTTGTTCAGTCATGCTGTGAGACCGGCCTTGAAACTCATAATCACCCTGGCGCTGACGGCCGGAGTGGCGCTGTGGGCACAAACGACAAAGGCGCAGGATCCCAAACGCCAGGCCGCCCTGGCTCTTGAACAGCAAGGAAAGAACTCCGAAGCAGAGGCTGCGTGGCGTGCCTACCTCAACGACCATCCCACGGATCCGGAGCCATACGCTCAACTGGGATTACTCGAGGCGCGGCAGGAACACTACAAGGAAGCGGTCCCGCTCTATCGCAAGGCTCTGGCGATGAATCCGCACGTTCAGGGACTGCGCCTCAACCTTGGTCTGGCATTGTTTAAATCGGGAGATCTCAAAGAAGCCCTTCCGGAGTTCACTCAATCTCTCAAAGAGGTCGCTCCGGGGTCCCCGGAGGCCCAACGGCTGACGATCCTGATCGGGATGTCGCATTACGGTCTGGCCGAGTATGCCGAGGCGGTTCCGTTTTTGAAAGAAGCTGCCGCCAAAGATCAGCAGAACCTTCCCTTGCGCCTGGCACTGGCCCATAGTTGTTTGTGGTCGAAGCAATACCCGTGCGTGATGGACGTCTACCACGAAATCCTGACTCTGAATTCAGAGTCTGCTGAGGCCGACATGCTGGCCGGAGAAGCGCTCGATGAGATGAAAGACAACGAGGGCTCGACCAAAATGTTCCGGGCGGCTGTGGCGGCGAACCCCAATGAGCCAAACGTGCATTTCGGGCTGGGGTACCTGTTGTGGACGCAGAAAATCTATCCCGAGGCCGCCCGGGAATTCCAGGCGGAGCTGGCCAATGATCCGCAGCATGTGCAGTCGCTGGTGTACCTTGGCGACACCGAAATTCAACTGAACCAGCCCGGCGATGCCCGGCCGATCCTGGAAAAGGCGGTGCGGCTCGATCCCTCTCAGCCCCTGGCCCACCTCGATTTGGGCATTCTCCTGGGCGATGCCGGCGACAGCGAGGCTGCTCTCCGGGAACTGACTCTTGCCGAAAAGCTCAATCCCAATGACGTGAATGTCCACTGGCGGCTAGGCCGGCTTTACCGGACGATGGGCAAAAAGGACGAAGCCAAGGCCGAATTCGAAAAGGCCAGTACCTTGAACAAAGCGGCCGACGAAGATCTCTACAAAAAGATCTCGAACGGGCGCGCCAAACCGCCGGAAGGCGAAACCGCCCCGGAGAAGCCATTAAACCAGTAGGGTGCGATCAGTGCGGGTGGACGGTAGGACGCGCGGTGGTGCTGCGCGCAAGAAGGTCAGACAACGCCCTCTCCGGGCAGATGTGATGCGTTTCCAGTTGCTCGATCTCCTCAACGGATTCCACCGCTGAGGCGACCGTCATGAAGCAGTAGAGGCAGCGCGTGTTATAGGTGCCATTCTCGTTCTGGGTATGGCTGAACATATTGCCTCGGGCGATCAAAGAGATTTGACGATCGTATTGCGAACCAACCCGGACCTTGCGTGACTGGCATCACGAAGTAGCGTGAGCGAAATCGCAACCGCGGGCCTGCCGAAAATTACGGCCGGTTGTCGCACAATGGAATTGGAGTCTCCAGAATGCTGAATACAGTGGCCACCCTGCGTTTGTCGTTCACGGTCCACGTGTAAGGGGATGTCCCCGATCTATACCCAAAAGGCACCCCCCACCCACCCCCTATGTAGATTCGCTTTTATTTCGCTTTATAGAAATTGCATACTGAATCCAGAGGCTTTACGGGGGCACGTTTCCGGATGTAACAGCATTTTATGTTACATAGGGCCCGTTTTGGCTCACCCGTAGGCTAGATATTCGTGACCTGGTTCTTATGGCCGCGGAGATACCAGCAAGGAGCGTGACCGCCCTGGGGAAACAGCGAGACGGAGCACGTCACCTCTTCCGAGCCGAGATAGTCGAGTTCCTCCTTGTTGTTTTTGAGGGGAGCGGAGAGGAAATGGCTCACGGTCACCTTGTTGGTGACCCCGCCTCTGAGATTGAAGACCACCCAGTCGCACGCAAAGGCAACGACCGCAGCGGCTGCCAAGGCGATGGCGAACCAACGTATCCAGCGCATCATGGCGCCCTGCCGTCGAGCGGCATGTCCAGGTGCTTTCGGGCGGCCTCGGCCAATGCCGTACCTGTGAGCCTGTGGCGCTTTGCAGCCGTGAGGCAATTCATGATCTGTCTGGCGGCATCGGGATAACCCAGGCCTTCGGCCCGAATGTTGGAAATGCAATTACGTTCGGCGTCCGTCCGTCGCGGTTGAGGTTGCCAGGTGATGTAGGCGCCAAGCGAGTCGGGCGAACTCAGGCCCGGGCGTTCCCCGATCAGAATCACGGATAAGTCGGCCTGAAGCCTTGAGCCAATCTCGTCCCCAATGGCCACGCGGCCCTGCTCCACAATGCAGACGGGCGCGATTCTCCACTCGACGAGGCGGGGCAGGAGTTCCGCTAACAGCCCGGGCACATGGCGCTCGACGGCGAGAGCGGAAAGGCCATCAGCCACAATCAGGACCAGATCGCATTCGACTTCCTCGATCCGGCCCAGGATTTGGCGGCTCTTCTCGTCGAGCATGCGTCCGAGGTCCGGCCTCTGCAGGTAGGCCGCGCGGTCCGGAACGGCGGAATTCAGGCGGATTACGGGGGTGGGTTGGACAATAGCGCCGATCGCGGCGGCCAGGTTTCCGGATTCAAGGCGGGCATGCACGGCATCCCGCGCCTGCGCATGCGCGAGTTGAAACCCCAGCACGTCCCGGGTCTCGAGACTGACACCGGTGCGGCCCAGGCCCACGCGCGCCGGCGTCAGTGCGCGAAGCCGGGCGGAGAACGGGGGCCGGACCAGATCGTTCATGCGCCAAGCAGCCTTTCCGGATCGCCGGCCTCCAACTGCAGCCGGCTGAAGCCCTCGCCGGCCAGCCAGGCTTCGAATTCCGGAGCCGGCCGGAGCCCCAGCACGCGACGAAGGTAAAGCGCGTCGTGATAACTGGTGCTCTGGTAGTTGAGCATCACGTCGTCGGCGCCGGGAACGCCCATGATGTAATTCACGCCGGCGGCGCCGAGAAGCGTAAGCAGCGCATCCATGTCGTCCTGGTCAGCCTCGGCATGATTGGTATAGCAGACGTCGCATCCCATGGGCAGCCCCAGCAGTTTGCCGCAGAAGTGATCTTCGAGACCCGCGCGCGTAATCTGCTTGCTGTCGTACAGGTACTCGGGCCCGATGAAGCCGACTACGGTGTTCACCAGCATAGGTCGAAAATGTCGTGCCACCGCGTAAGCGCGGGCTTCGACGGTTTGCTGGTCCACGCCGTGATGGGCATTGGCGGAAAGGGCCGAACCCTGCCCGGTTTCAAAATACATGACGTTGTCGCCCATCGTTCCGTCGGCACATACTTCGCCACGGCGGAGCGATTTTCCAGCGTCGTGCGCCTCGCGCAGCAGCGACAGGTTCACGCCGAAGCTGCGATTAGCGGCCTCGGTGCCGGCGATCGACTGAAAGATCAGGTCCACGGGCGCGCCCGCGGCGAGAGCCGCCATCTGCGTCGTAATGTGAGCTAGAACGCAACTCTGTACAGGTATCTGGAAGCGCTGGCGCAGGCCGTCGATCAGGCGCAGCAGCCGGGCCGTCACGGCGACGTCGTCGCCAGCGGGGTTGATCCCGATTACGGCATCGCCGGAAGCGAGGAGCAGCCCATCGAGAATGGAAGCGGCAATGCCCATGGGATCGTCGGTGGGATGATTGGGTTGAAGGCGAGCACTCAGCCGGCCGGGCAATCCGACGGTGGTGCGAAAGCGCGTGACGACGCGGATTTTGGCGGCGGCCAGAATCAGGTCCTGCACCCGCATCAGCTTGCTGACAGCAGCTGCCATCTCCGGCGTCAGGCCGGGGGCGAGCGCAGCCAGGCGCGCAGGCGTGGCTTCATCGGAGAGCAACCAGTTGCGCAGTTCGCCGGCCGTGAAACTTTGGATCGGTGCGAAAGCATGCGCGTCATGAGTATCCGCGATCAAGCGTGTGACTTCGTCCTCTTCGTAGTCGATAACGTGTTCAGAGAGAAAGTGGGTGAGGGGCAAGTCAGCCAGCGCAAACTGAGCCGCCACGCGCTCCTCGGCCGACTGCGCCGCAACACTGGCCAGCACGTCTCCGCTGCGCAGAGGCGTCGCTTTCGCGAGCAGTTCGCGCAGGCTGTCGAACGTGTAACGGATGTTGCCGATGGTGTGGGCGAAGGCCATTCTCACCATGGGTGCTATCTAGGCTTAGAACTGTGATGCGGCAGTGAGGGTTCGATCTCTCCCAGGTTTCAAAAAATCGAAACCTGGGGCACCCAAGCTGATTCGGTTAATCTCTGCAATGGGGATGACGGCAGAGTGGCGATTGGATTAGTCGGGGCCTGAAGGCCTGACGATTTTGCGGCACTTCCGGTACGACTGAAGTCGTGCCCTGTTACAAGGACATTCGATTCCGTTATTCAGAAGACACCAGCTAAATCTTCACCGACGCAGCCCGGGGTGACATTCCGCTCATTTCGGCGGCGCGGGCTTCGGCGTAGGCGGCGGCGCCGAGGACGGCGGCGCGGCTCTCGAGGATCACTTTCACGGGCATGTTAATCAGAAGCTGGCTCAGGCGGCCCTTGTCGGTGAAGGCTTTCATGAATGTTCCGTCCTTGAGCTTCTCGAGAATGCGCGGCGCGACGCCGCCGCCGACATAGAGGCCGCCAACCGACATCACCTTGAGCGCGAGATTGCCGGCCTCAGCGCCATAGGCGGACACAAGCATGTCGAGCGTCTTCTCGCAAATCTCGCTTTTGGCGGCGAGACCCAATTCGGTGATCACAGAATTGGGGTCGCCGGCGGCGGCCATTTGCTCAGCGAGCCAGGCAGGCTCTTCCATTCCGCGCACATCGCGCAGGAACTCGTAAATGTTGGTCATGCCCATGCCGCTGACCACGCGCTCCCAGCTGATGCGGCCGTTGTACTTCTGCTTGAGAAAGCGGAGGAGATCGATTTCATCTTCGTTGCGCGGGGAGAAATCGGCATGTCCGCCTTCGGAGGGATAGGGGACATGCATATGACCATTCCAGATCAGGAGGCCCTCGCCGAGGCCGGTGCCGGCAGCAATGAGAGCGCGATTGCCGATCTGGCCGGGATCGCCGTCACTGAGGGTATGAATCTGGTCGGAGGTCAATTCGGCGATGCCATAGCCGTTGGCCTCGAGGTCGTTAATCAGGAACACATGCTGGATGTGGAGGGCGACGGCGAGTTCGTGGCTGTCGAGTGTCCACGGGAGGTTGGTGAGGCGGAGCCGTCCATGCCGCACCGGACCGGGCACGCCAAAGCATGCTGCCCAGGGCTGGTCGGCGCCAAGAAATTCTTTCACAATGGCTTCGAGGCCGGAATAGTCCTTCGCGGGGAATCGTTCTTCACGGGAATAGGCCAATTTTCCGTTGATAAAGTCGTACAGCGCCAGGTGAACCTTGGTGCCGCCTACGTCTCCGGCCAGAATCATCTTTCTCTCTCCAGAACGCCACAGCCTTCCCCATCGGTTGCGGGTAGAAGTGCGGCAGCGGCCTTATCCAAAAACAGAGTGAGTATACCGCTTGAGGGCCATATGAGTTGACTGGGGAGATGTTCGGGATCACGCGGTCCCGTGAAAACTTCGTGAACCGGGCCAGCCTTGTCGGCCCCGGCGATGAGAAAAAAGACGGAGCGGGCATGGTTGATCACCGGCCAGGTGAGGGTGATGCGCCAAGTATCTTTCTGCGGGACCTGGTTGGCGGTAACGAGGCGGCCCATCTCGTGGAGCGCTTCGGTATGGGGAAAGAGAGAGGCGGTGTGACCATCGTCGCCCATGCCGAGCGAGACAAGATCAAAGCGAGGACATTCCGCGCCTTCGAGGCGAAACGTGTTGCGAAGCTCCGCTTCGTAGCGGGCTGCGGCGACTTCGGGCTCCAGTTCGCCTTCCATGCGATGGATCTGCTGCGGAAGGAGCGGCACGTGATCGAGCAGAGCTTCGCGCGTCATACGATAATTGCTTTCGGGATGATCGGGCGGCACGGTACGTTCATCTACCCAGAACATATCGAGAGCTTCCCAATGCATACGCTGGCGCCAGGGCTGGTTGGGATCGGCGAGCAATTGGAACGCGGCTTTGGGAGTGGACCCGCCGCTGATGGCGATGCGCACACGGCCATTGGCCTCTGCGGCCTCAGATACCATTTCCACAAAATGGTGGGCGGCACGGCGCGCCAGGGCCTCCGCGTCAGGCTCAACATAGTATTTGATCGTCAGCTTTCGGGACATGGTATTGGGGCCTCTCGAATCCAGGGTACGGGGAGGGTTGCACGAAGCGTCTCAACCGATAGGACGAGCGTCTTCTTCGAGTCCACTCGACAGATTTGCGGTAAGCGGCGTTTTGATTCGCAGATGAATGTACTCCGCGGCTTCGTTTCGTGAGGCAAGAGGACGTGCGTAAGGGGCCGAGTAACGCTCGTTCGGGGTGGTTCGTAGCTTGTGCCGGCTATTATCGCCCCAGGTAAACGCGGTACTGCTGCTCGAGAATGCCCGCGGCCCTGGCCAGCGCCAGCTTGGAGACATTGTACTGGTAGAGGCTCTCGACCAGCACGGTTTGTGCGTTGGCTAGAGTGGCCTGGGCGGTTACCAGGGGGAGATTATCGTCGACGCCGGCATTGACGCGGTCCGTTTCGTCGCTGAGGGCGCGGGTGGCCAGTTCGACATTGGACCGCGAGACTTCCACCAGTTTTGCGGTGGCTCCGACGTCGAGCAGAGCTGATCGCACCTGCTGGTCGATTTGTCCGCGCAGGCTATCAAGCTGGAAGTTGACCGAATCGAGCTCCGCGCGCGAGGCTTGCTCGTTACCGCGGATATTGGCTTCGCGAAAGATAGGGACGCTCAGGGTACCCTGGGCGACGAACGTTCCATGCGTACCCACGCCACCGACCGTACTGACTCCATAGTTCCCGGAAAAGCTGAGAGTGGGCAGGCGCTGGCTGCGGTAGGCGTTGTAGATGGCCTTGTATTCGACTACCTGGTTCTGCAGGTTCTGGTAATCCTGGCGATTCTTGTAAGCAACCACGCGGACTTCTTCCGGCGTTTCCGTGGCCAGATCGGTGTAGGGCGCGCGATCTGTCAGGTTGATCTTCTGACCGGGATCGAGGCCGATTTCGCGTTTAAGGAGGATCAGTTGCTTGTCCAGATTGTTCTGAGCGTTAATCAGGGACTGCTGCTGGGCCTGGAGCTGCACCCGGGCGCGCAGCTCGTCAAGATTGGAGGCGGTGCCGGCTTCGTGCGCGGCGTGGGCCTGGTCCAAGAGGACCTGGGCTTCCTGTACAAGCGCCTGGGTATTGTCGACCTCGCTTGCTGCCGCAATGGCATGGAGGTAGGCCGAGGCCACTTGCTGCACCACTTCGCCGCGGGCGGACATTTTGGCAAAATGGGCGGCGCGCGTAGCCGCTCCCGCGGCTCGCCAGCCGGCGATGACCGGGCCGGAGAAAAGAGTCTGCTTCAGCTGGAGTTTGCCCTCGGTGAGCGTGTCCTGGGTGATGAGGGAGAAGCCCGGTGGCAGACCACCCGGAAACATGTCGCTGATGCTGTTGAGGAATCCCGGGCCAAAGCCCTGCGCCGCCAGGTTGTGCTGATAAAAGCCGGTATCGCCGACGAGCGTAATGGTGGGCAGGAATTCCTGCAGGGCCTGCTGTTTCTGGCCGTCGATGGCTTTTTCGCCGTATTCCGCCTGCTTGAGTCCGAGATTGGTCTCGAGACCGCGATGCACGGCGTCGTCGAGTGAAAGCTTCAGGATGTCATCGGTGGCCGGATGCGCGGTGACGCTGCCGAAATAGGGATTGGTGGCGGACGACGGATTTTGACCCTGGGCGAACAAGAGAGACCCGGCGCAAAGGATCGCAGCGCACACCAATGCGGCCGCCCGCGGAACGGCAGAATGTAGCCTTGGATTCACCAACATCATTCTCTCAGATGTTGCTGAGGGGCT
This sequence comes from uncultured Acidobacteriota bacterium, assembly GCA_963798315.1. Lineage (GTDB taxonomy): Bacteria > Acidobacteriota > Terriglobia > Terriglobales > Acidobacteriaceae > Telmatobacter. The sequence continues at coordinate 14,005 of CAWCTA010000017.1, forward strand.
GAGAGATTCCGCCGATAGAGCAAGAAATCGAGGCCGGCGAGAAGTTCTTCCCGGCGTCGGCTGTTCCGGAGCGTTCAGATGATTTTCTTTTTCCATCGACCCTGCCTGAACAGGATGATGCCGGCGACAGCCATGGAGCACTCGGCTATGACGATGGCGAGGAATGCGCCCTCGGCGTGGAGGTGGAGGTTGACGGCCAACACCCAGGCTAAGGGCAATTCCAATACCCAGAAGCCGAAGAAGTTGACGATCGTCGGCGTCAGGGTGTCGCCAGCGCCATTGAATGCCTGCAGCATCACCATTCCGTAGGCGTAGCCGATATTTCCGCAGGCGAAGGTTCGTAGAGCGATCGCGGCAATTGGAATAACTGCCGGATCGACAACGAAGAGTTTGACCACCGGCGTGGCAAAGACGATAAAGAAGATGCCGATGGAGCCGAGAAACAGCATGTTGTAGAAGCCCGTACGCCAGACGGCCTGGGCAGCACGATCAGGCCGGCGCGCGCCCAGGTTCTGGCCCACGAGCGTGGCCGCGGCGTTACTCAATCCCCACGAGGGGAGAACGAAGAACACCACGATACGAATGGCCACCGTATAGCCGGCCACCGAGTCAGAGCCGAAAATGGAGACGATGCGCACCAGGAAGATCCAGCTCGCGTTGGCGATGGCGAACTGCAGCATGCCGGTGAGCGAGACCCGCAACAGACGCAGCATCACGCCCGCGTTGAAGCGCAGATGGCGAACCAGGATGCGGATGCGCTCCGAACCCTTGAGCAGCCGGTAGAACTGATATAGCACGCCGATGCTGCGGCCGGTAAAAGTAGCCAGCGCCGCGCCGGTGACGCCAAGGTGCGGAAACGCGACGGGCCCGATCCTCAGTCCAAAGATGAGGCACGGATCGAGGATCAGGTTGATGATGTTCGACACCCACAGCAGGCGCATGGCGATGGCCGCATCGCCCGCACCGCGGAAGATGGCGTTGTTGAGGAACAGCAGGATGATGGCGCCGCATCCTCCCAGGGCAATGCGAGCGTAGCCAGAACCTTGGGCAACGATGGCCGGCGAAGCTCCCATCAGGTGAAGCAACTGCGGCGCATAGATGCCGGCCGGGATACCCATGGCAAGCGAGATAGCGAGCCCGAGCACGATGGCCTGCACTCCCGCGATGGCGGCATCCTCGGGATCCTTTTCGCCGATACGGCGCGCCACCATGGCAGTGGTGGAAAGCGAAAGCCCGAGGCCAATCGCAAAGACCAGCGCCAGCAGAGACTCGGTCAGGCCGACGGTGGCGACGGCGTTGGCGCCGAGGCGCCCTACCCAGAAGACATCGACGACGGCAAAAAGTGATTCGAGCACCATCTCCAGCACCATGGGAATGGCGAGCAGGAGGATGGAGCGGTTAAGACTGCCGGTGGTGAAATCCTGGTGCGAGCCTTTCAGGGCTTCAAGAACCGAAGACCATAAGCTTTGCACGCTGCCGTCGGCCGGCTGCGGCGTGGTGGTTTCGAGAACGGACATGGGGAAGCTCCACATGCCGCGCAGATGCGCGGGCACGAAGCGATGGGGTCACGCTGCGATCAATCTGAGTTGGGCAGTGCAATCACCCGGGGCTGAGTCATCCTCGGGTTGCCGCAGATTGCGACAATGGTTTAAAAGCCCGAGGCAATGTTCAGCGGATGGGTCGAATTCGTACGACGCTGGGCTGGAACATTGTTCCCTCCATGGGCCGGAGGTCCGGCGGGTCTTTAGAGTGTAGCGCGGAATCGGAATAAAACGCCAATTAAAATCGCTGATGCCCCAACTGAGCGCCAATTGCTCACCGATGGGATGAATCGGGCTGCATCTGGATCGCGTCTAAACCGCAGGAGAAGAAATGTTGCGGATTCTGGACATCCTTACGACTGGTTGCATTGGCCTGCTGATCGGCACTGAACTTGCCGTGTCGGTATTCATCAATCCGATTCTGTGGAAGCTCGAGAATCCCCTACAGCTAACGGCCACGCGCCTGTTCGCCAGGAGGCTCGGCGGAGCCATGCCGTTCTGGTACGTGGCGAGCCTCGTGTTGCTGATCGCCGAAACGATCGTCCGGCGGCACGAATCGGGCGCTGCGCTGCTGGCCATCGCGAGCGTCATCTGGGCGGCAGTCATCGTGCTCACCATACTCTTTCTGGTGCCCATCAATAACCGTTTGGCCCAGCTCGGCGCCACTTCAGTCGCTGAAGTGGCCCGGCAACAACACCGGAAATGGGACAGGATGCACCGCTATCGTGTCGCGGCGCTCGGAGCTTCGATGTTTTTCTTTCTCCTGTCGACTTCGATCTAAATAGTTCTACTAGTCGATGCGGAGCTCGGTTCGGGCGAGGGCAATGATCTGCAAACGACTCGCCTGCCAATCCTGCCAGACGGCCTCGCACCAGCGGTGGATCAGGTCGTGGCGCCCTGGACCGGGCGGTGCCGCAAGTATGTCGGCGACCCCGATGGCGGCACCCTGCTCAGACGGTATGGCGGCTGCTGTCCACTTCTTGCGGTTACTGGCGAGTTGCATGTGGGCACGCTGGACCTGGCGGCCGGTGAAGTTCTTCTCGACATGGAGGTAGAGGCCAATGAGCCCAAAGACGATGGCTATGGGCTTGGTGCCAGGGCCGGCATTCTGGACCGCGTATGCATCAACGATGTGCTGGTGAATGAATTCCGGATCGCGCAGCTCGAGGGTATACAAAGCCAGCTGATCGTAAAGGTCCTCGTCGGAGGCTTCGGGCTGGGAGCGGTTGACGGTCACACCACGAGTTTCACACGCCCGGCACGGAGTGTGGCGCACTCCGGCGGCACCAAATTTGGTGGTGAGAAGTGCTACGGGCCGGTTCCGCTGCACAGGGTTGACGAATCGGCGGCCGCCTTAAAAGGAGTCATCGGAAAATCGGAGGGGCTGAAGGAGATCATGGCAGGGATTTGCCGTTGTACTTCGAGGCTGCGCGCTAGGGTCGCGCATGCCTCGTTACGGACGCGGTTTCGCTCTTCAGAACTGCTCGACCAGGCGGCGCATTTCGTCATAGACCAGTGGCATGAGCGCTTGCAGCGCGTCTCCGTCACCGGAACGCCATCGGACAAGTAACTCAGTAACTGGGGTGGAAGTGGGTTCGAGCAAGGCATGACTCCGGTTTGGGCCCGGGAGCAACCTGAATGGTGGGCAGAATACACGTCCTGGTGTGCACAGTCAAAGAAAGCAAGCCGCTTACGGGCGCAAAATCCAGTCAATATTTGCGCCAGCGGTGAACTGATTGGCAGGATCTTTTTCGCATTTGCTGGTAGACCATTCATCTCCGTTGTCGGGCAGCGCGCAGCGCGTGCCGGCGACCGGCCCGGACCATCGACGAAGGGCGGCCCTTGTGCGCAAGCCCTCACGCTAGCCCAATTTGTCCCCGGGAGTGCGCGGATCAGGTTCCGCTCCAGCGCCATTGGAGATAGAGTATCTTCATAGAGCCTGTGGTTCTTCGCTAGGCGGGGGCCGGCTTGGGCGCGCGCGATTCCGAGGACATTACCGAGCTGCTGGAGGCATGGGGCGAAGGCGACCAGGCGGCTTTCGAACGGCTGGTTCCGCTGGTGTATGCGGAGTTGCGGCGGATCGCCCGGCGCCACATGCACCGCGAATCGGAAGGCCATCTGCTGCAGACGACCGCGCTGGTCCACGAAGCTTACTTGAAAATGGTTTCGCACAAGAACGCCAAGTGGCAAAACCGCGCCCACTTCTTCGCGGTTTCGAGCCAGCAGATGCGCCGGATCCTGGTGGACGCGGCGCGATCGAAGTTGCGGCAAAAGCGCGGCGCCGACGCTCCACTCCTGTCACTCGACGACGCCCCTGAACTCTCGGTCACCCGGGCCGCGGAGTTTGTCGCTCTCGATGATGCGCTCCAGCAACTGGCGCAACTCGACCCTCGCCGCGCGCGGGTGGTGGAAATGCGCTACTTCGGCGGAATGAGCGTAGACGAGACGGCAGCCGCATTGAACGTTTCAGAGGCCACGGTGATCCGCGACTGGACAGCTGCCAAGACGTGGCTTTTTGCCGAACTCAACCGGTCTGGAAATCCCGGCAAAGTGGACCTGATGCCATGAACCAGGAGCGATATCGGCAGATCGATGCGCTCGTGGAAGCCGCATTGCAGATGGAAGGCACCCGGCGGCATGACTTTCTGCAGCGCGCGTGCGGAAGTGATCAGGATTTGCTGGAGCGTGTGTCCACACTGCTCAAGAGCCATGAGACGGCGGCGGACTTTCTGGAGAAACCGGCGTTCGAAGCCTGGGCCCGCGATGTGGCGGAAGCAAACTCAACGCGATCGCTCGCAGGGCGCCAAGTCGGCCGGTACCGGGTTTTGTCGCATCTCGGGTCGGGCGGCATCGGCGAGGTCTGGCTGGCCAGGGACATGGAACTCAGCCGTGAGGTGGCGCTCAAATTTATTTCGCCCGAACTGGCCGGCGATTCCGATCAGACCAGGAGATTTCGCCGGGAGGCGCGCGCAGCCTCTTCGTTGAATCACCCCAACCTGGTGACGATCTTCGATATCGGAGAATTTGAAGGACAACAATTCATCGCCCAAGAGTATGTCCCAGGCAAGACTGTGCGGGAGGCTCTCGCCCCCGGGCCGTTCAGCAAGGAAGCTGCGGCGCAGGTTGCGGCGCAGATTGCGGGCGGCCTGCAGGCAGCGCACGCCGCGGGTGTGGTTCACCGGGATATCAAGCCGGAGAACATCATGATCCGGCCCGACGGGGTGGTGAAGGTTCTGGATTTCGGCATTGCGCGTCTTCTCGAAGATACAAACGCAGCCAACCAAAAGCCGTCGACGGGCCTGACAAGGACGGGCCTGATCGTTGGCACGGCCAGATATATGTCTCCCGAGCAGGCTCGCGGCCTTCCGGTGGATGGACGCAGCGACATTTTCAGCCTCGGAGTCGTTCTGTACGAAATGGTAACCGGGACCGCGCCGTTTACCGGAGCGACGCCTTCGGACATACTGGCCGCGATCCTTACCCATGAACCATCGCCTTTGTCGCGCAGCTCGCGGAATGTGCCCCATGACTTCGAGCGCGTCGTACGCCGTTGTCTCGCCAAGGATCCGGCGGCGCGTTACCCATCGGCACTTGCGCTCGAACAAGACCTGAGGCGCCTGGCTGTGGAGCACAAAACCAGCCGGTCGTACATCGTGTCGTGGGCCGTCGCTGCATCGATGGTGGTTGTGCTGGCAGGCCTGTTCGTCGTGTTGCTGAGAACCAGGCCGGGGCCAAGGCCGGTCTCGGATTCGATGCACCTGGTTCGGCTTTCCATTCGTGGCGATCCCTCCGACATCACCATCTCCAGAGACGGAAAATTGCTCGCATACGTGCTGCACGAAGGCAATCACGATAGCATATGGACCCGCGACATTTCCGGATCGAATGAACGCTGCATCGTTCGAGCCGCGGATGGGGAAGTCTCCGGAATCATACTGTCGCCGGATGACGCGTGGCTGGATTACCGGCAGATCGGGAGCGATGGTCTCGGTAATCTGTTTCGGGTGTCTCTCAATGGCGGAACTCCGGAACGCATCATCAGCGATGTTGCCGGAGCCGCCGCGCTGTCGCCGGATGGCAAGCGGATCGCCTTCTTTCGCGTGAAGGCGTCCACCTGGGAGGCGTCGCTAATGGTCAGCGGCGCCGACGGAAGCGGCGAGTTTGCGCTTCAGACCGTGCACCGGCCAAAGTTCTTCGATGAGCGTGGCATCGCCTGGTCGCCGGATGGTGAGGCCATCGCGTGTTTCGCCGGAGACTCCGCATCCGACCCCGCCCTGGCCTTCCACCTGGTTGAGGTAAGCCTGCGCCATCCCGGCCAGCGCATTCTCACGCCACAACTCTGGTGGCCGCGGGGCTTGGCCTGGGCCGCAAATGGAAATGTGCTGATCGTGAACGCCGCCACTCCGAACGATTTGCAACAGGTATGGATGGTTCGCCATGACAGCGGGGAAATCACGCGGCTCACCAACGATTTTGCGAACTACAGCCGCGTGTCGGTCAGCGACGATGGCAAGTCGATCGTTGCGGTCCAGAGCGAAAGTTCCGTGACCATGTGGGCAACACCCGCCAACGATAATTCGCACTTCACGCAAATCGGCACGTCGCAATTCCCTTCGCTTCGCGTCGCCGTCGGGTGGGCTCCCGATGGGGGGATCATTTATAACGACGCCGCAGACGGGTTTCGCAATATCTGGCGGATGGATGCAAACGGCGCCCACGCGCGGCAGCTTACTTTATCGCCCACTGACAAGGACGAACTTGTTGTCACGCGCGATGGCCGATACATCGTGTACCAGCAGGACCCCCATATCTGGCGGGTCAAGAGCGACGGCACGGAGCCGATCCAGTTGACCCATGGAAGGCTGGATGTCCATCCCGACGTGAGTCCGGACGGGAAGAGTGTCTACTATGCTTCCTTCGCTGACTGGACGCCCGGCATTGGCGGAGAGCCAACCCTGTGGCGGGTATCCATCGACGGCGGAGAACCCACCCAGATCTCCCACCAGCCCAGTTCGATTCCCACCATATCGCCGGATGGTAAACAGATCGCGTGCATCCATTTTCCCGGCAAGGATCCGCGCTTTTCGAGCGCGCTGCTTGCAGTGACAAAGGCAGACGGCGCGGGGGGATTCACCATCTTTCAGCAAACGCCCGACGGGGGAACTACGCTTGCCTGGAGCCCCGACGGAAGTGCAATCGACTTCGTCATGAGCGCGAAAGGCGTTCAGAATATCTGGCGCCAGCCGCTCAATGGCGGATCGCCAATCCAGATCACTCATTTCGACCGGAACGATGTGATCCATTTCTCTCGATCCCGGGATGGCCGCCTGCTCTGCACCCGCGCCAATGCAACACGCACCCCGATCATGATTCAGAATTTCCTCTGAGCCGATTTCGATTGGTGAAGCCGCCGCTCGGACACAGAAATGACGCAGCGGCCTCATTCGAAGCCGCTGCGCCCAGTGCGATAGGGGCTGGTTGGATGGGGCTACTTCTCATTACCGAACGACACCGCGAGCGTTTGCCCGGGATTGAGACTCACGGTCGTGCACGGTTTACCGTACATGGGGTTAATGGCCGCCGGATTGGTGCTGTGCCAACCGGCCGGCAGCACCTCGCACACTGTGTAAACATTGGCCTGAAGGTTCGCGAACGAAGCCGAACCGTTGTAACCGATCACGCCGCTGGCCACCGGAACCGTGGGGTTCAAGAAGACCTGCATGGTCCAGCCGCGGAGGTATGGCTCGTTCAACTGGCGCTGGCCGTCGCCGTTGAGATCGTTGAAAGCGCCAGCGTTGATCTGGCCCGGAAGTTGATCGACGAAGGTGCAGCTGTAGCTGGCGCCATCGGTCAGCACAATCTGCAGATTCCTCTGCGTGATGTTGACGAAGACACCTGCGCCCGCATTGCAGATGATATTGCTCATCAGCCACGGTTTGGGCAGGGCTTCGGTTATCGACCAGGTGCCACCGGACACTTCAAAAGTCTTGCTGGCCGGGTTCGAGCCTCCAAGCGTGAATTTTCCCAGGGTGCCGCTGAAAGAGAACGCCGACGAGCTCTGCGGCTGCGCGTTCAGCGCGATGGTGATGGTGCCGAAGTTCGGTTTCACCGTGATGGTCACGGTTGCGGGAGCGCTCTGGGATTGACCGTCGGACGCCGCATAGGTAAAGCTATCCGTCCCGTAGAATCCCTGGTTCGGCGTGTAAGTGAACGAGCCGTCGAGGTGGTTTTGCAGGGTTCCATTCGCCGGCCCGGTCTTAAGGATGGCCGCGAGCGAATTGCCGTCGGCGTCGGTGTCGTTGGCGAGCATGCCCTGCGCGGCGTTGACGGTAAGGACCTGGCCTTCGACGACCGTGTAGCTGTCAGCCATCGCGACCGGCGGCGTGTTGCTTGACGTTACGTTGAAGGTCACCGTGGCCATGTTGGATGTGTGTACGCCATCCCATAGCGTGTAGATCACGGAGTCCTGCCCGATGAAGCCCTGAGCCGGCGTATAAAACAGCGCGCCGTTGCTGACAAAGCTAATGGTGCCATTCGCTGGAGAAGTAGCGCTATAGACGCTCAGGGGCAATCCATCGGGTGACACGTCATTGGACATCACACCCGACGCGGACAAGACGAAGGTGCGTCCCTGGACTGCCGCATAGGCGTCATTGTTCGCGATGGGCGCGCGCAACTCGTACGCTCCTATGTCACACGCCGGGCCCTGCGGACGGGGAACGCCACGCTCGTCATCGACCACGGTTCCGAAGGAACAATTACCCGCGTCAATCGCGGCACTGCCGGGCAGCAGGGCATGCGTAGGCGTTGTGCCGGGTGCATTCACCTGCAGGGGTCCGAGATTGATGGCGGCGTTGTTGTTGATATCGGTTGGATCAGTCAGTCCGCAGCTATTGTCAGTAGCAAGATTATGCCCTACCGAGATCGAGACGACCCCATTGCAATTCGGTACACCCGCGGAAGTGCTCAGGATCGAATTTCCCATGCTCACCTCGCTCCCGCTCAGGAAATCCATGGAAGAACTGGACGTCGCATCAGCAACCACGGTGCTGTTGACCAGGGACACGATACCGGTATATACGGCAAGGTTGGCGATTGCGCCAATGTTTCCACTCAGGGTTGAATTCACAAGCGAAACGAATCCACTCTGTACAGCGATCCCTCCGATGTAACCGTTGTTTGCCGTGACAGTGCTGTCAATCAGATCAGTTTCGCCGTTGAGATTCAATACACCCGCGCCCGAACCATCGAAAACCGCCAGGTTTTTGCTGATGGTGCTTCGCATCACCTTCGCGACGCCTCCGTCGGTGATAACACCGTGGACGTTTTCGGTGATCAGGCTGTCGCTGACGGTCAGATAGCCGTCGACGACGATGCCGGCCGCCCCCAGTTCTGTCGAGTTTCCGGCGTTCTGTACCGTCACGCCCTGTAGATTCAACGTGGCGCCTGCGTCAATAAGCAGAACAAAATCCTGCTGCCCTGCGTCAAGGATGGTCTTTCCCGCGCCCGCGCCTTGCAGCGTAAGCGTCATGTTGTTGCCGATCTCAACGTTAACCGGGTAAGTTCCGGCGGCGATGGCAATGGTGTCGCCGCTGCTGGCAGCGGCCACAGCGGCGGCAACCGTGGTCTGGTTGCAACCGATGGCGCACACGCTGATGGTGGCGGCGCGCGCGATCGCACTGGTCATGGTTGATAGACAAATCGCCGCGGCCATCCATGCTTGCCATCGACCTGGAACTGCGGTTTTGGTTGAGCATGTCGGACTGTCCGCGATGCGGGCGATGCGGCGGGTCAAAGAAGATTGGTTGCGTATCGAGCGGTTCATGAGATTCACTCCAATTCAAGAGATCGAGTTGGAGCGCGGTCATGCTCCCGAGCGCAGCGATGATTCCTGCTCCGGATGTATACGCGCCATCTGGTCGCGAATACTGGCATGGATTGTCGAATTGGGCGGCTTGGCAAAAGGTTGACTATCGAGACTGGGAGCGGCTCCGTCGCGTTCTGCCTGGTTCTCAGCCCGAATCGGGTGAGGCCTGCGAAGGCTCAGGGGTGGATCTCGGGAACGGCGGGAGGTTCGGGAGCCGCGATCACATTTACAGAAACATCACCGTCTACCAAGCCCGGGCTGGCGGCGTGGAGCGTGAACGTACCGAGTCCGCCCAACTTGCTTTGCACAATGACCTGGGCCAACCCACGATAGGTGCTGTGCTGGCTCCCTTTCTCGGGCTCGTGGTTGGTTGGGTCGCCATTATTCAAGCCGATGATGGTTGCCGGACCGCTGACCGAGAAAGTCACCGGGAGATCCGCCGTCGGCACAACACGCCCCTGGGCGTCGACGATCTCGACCGTAATCGGCTGAGCATCATTCCCGTCTCCAGCGATGCTCTCCCGGTCGGGAATCAATCGGATGGCCGAAGGCGCGCCGGTCGTCTCGACAGCGCAGCGGGCTACCTCCTTGCCGGCATTGCTGGCCCGCGCCTCCAGCGTGCCGGTTTCGTAGGGAATGTCGAAGGTCACCATTTCGTATTTATTGACGGGCTTCTCGCCTACTGGCTTGCCGTTCAGGAATAGCGCGACCCGTTCAGCGTTGGTCGCGACCATCACTTTGATGGGCTTGCCCTCGCTTCCCGCCCAGTTCCAATGCGGTATCAGATGCAGGATGGGGCGGCTTCTGATCCACTGCGCCTGGTGAATCCAGTAGGCGGCCTTGGGAAACCCGCACAGATCCATGATCCCGAAGGACGACCCGGCAGCGGGCCACGACAGAGGCTGCGGTTCACCGCGATAGTCGAAGCCGGTCCACACCATTGTGCCGAAGACGAACTGTCGCTGATCGACCTGCTTCCATGCGTCGCGGTGCGAAAGCCCCCACGGCAACACCTGATCATCGTACGAATCCAGAAGCATGGCCTTCTTGTCAGTGACGTACTGATCGCGGGTCATCACGGTGGAGGTGTCTTCGGAACTGAAGATAGGCTTGGCGGGGTTAGCCTTGTGGTACTCATCGAAGTTGCGATAAACATAATTGAAGCCGGCCACATCGGCGCCCTGCGAAGCGTTGATGGGATTGAGAACGTCGCCGCTTTGCGCTGCAGTGACGGGCCGCGTGGTGTCTAACTGCTTGACTGACGCGCTCATTCTGCGCACCAGTTCGTAGCCCATCTCGGTGCCCTGGGACGGCTCCTCATTGAAGACCGACCACATGATGACGCTGGGGTGATTGCGGTCACGACGAACAAGCCAATCGAGCTGCCTCAGGTGTTCGGGGCTGGAGCCGAAGTTGCGGTTCTCATCCATCACCAGCATGCCGAGACGGTCGGCGGCGTCGAGGAATTCCGCGGCAGGCGCGTTGTGCGCGCATCGATATGCGTTCGAGCCCATTTCTTTCAGGCGGCGGATGCGGAAGTCCCATAGCGAGTCGGGAACCGCGACGCCGACCCCGGCGTGATCCTGATGGTTCGCGGTGCCCAACAACTTCATCGGCTGGTCATTGAGAAAGAAGCCCTGGTCGGGATCGAAACGGATGGTACGAAATCCGTTGCGGATGGTGACTTCATCCAAAACGAGGCCGCCGCGCTTGACTACGGTGCGCACAGTGTACAAAGTGGGATGATCGACCGACCAAAGCCGGGGGGAATTCACGGTGAGTGAAAACTTCGCAATCGACTCCTCAAGCGGCGGGACCGTGGCCTCGGTATGACCACTCGTTACCGCTTTGCCATCGGCATCGATCAAGGTCGATTCGACCTCGACGGCCGATGCCTTCTGCTCGGTAGAGTAGAGAGTAGCCTCGACCGGGATCACCCAACTGCCGTTCGCATCTTTGACCGGGTTGGCGAAGACACCGTCGGTCACGATATGCAGCGGACTTCGTTTCACCAGCCAGGTGTGCCGATAGATCCCTGCGCCTTCGTACCACCATCCCTCCATCGCATTGGCATCGACACGCACGCTGATTACGTTGAGTTCACTGCCGAACCTTGCGATCGGCGTCATGTCGATGTAGATGGAGTTATAGCCCGACCAGTTTCTCGCTGACAGCACGCCGTTGATCCAGATGGTGGAGTGGGTCGCTATGCCGTCAAGCTGGATCTCGAGGTGCTTGCCGTGGTCCGCCGGATCGAGCTGGAAGTGCCTGCGATACCATCCGATGCCGCGCTGCCGGTAACCCTGGGAGATGTTGGCGTCCTTGTCGAACGGCTGCTCGACGGCCCAATCATGGGGCAGGTTCACGCGCTTCCAGGATGAGTCATCATATTCGGGCGTCGCCGCACCGGAAGAGCTTCCCGCCTTGGCGTTGTTGTAGGAGGCCTCATGCCCGGTAATCAATGGAAATGGAATGTCGCCCTCGTGGAAGAGCCATCCGCGATCGAGTGACAAGCGCTCGCGAACGGGGGCTGCGACCCGGGCTGAATTCTGTGCCGGGGCAGTGTTGGCCTGGAATAGCAGCAGGATGAAGAGGAAACACAGCAGAGTGCGAGGGCGAGGGTACGATCTGTCAAGGTTCGATGCCATCGGATGCTCTCAACACACCTGAACGAACGGAATCCCCAGAAGCCGCGCCACTTTGCTCAACTTCCCTGCCAGGTGTCCAATGCCGATGGCACAGTGATGCGCGGGACCCTGTGCGTTCCACGCTTCCATGAACCGTTTGGCGCCGATCGGAAACCGGTAATGGCTGTTGGTATTGCCGATGTGCAGCACCTCGCCCGCGACGCTCTCGGCGTGCGCCGCAAGGAGCTTGAATCCGCGCGCCCTGTCCTCGACTACCGAAAGCAGAGTCACGGGCCCGTGTTTCACACTCATCTCAACCGATAGCCCGCGTCCTACCTTGCCGTGATACACCGCCAGGGGCCGGACCTTGGTTTTGCTTTCGGCGATCGCAATGTGCCCCGGCCCGTCGTGGCCCATGAGCACATGATCCGCCTTCAGGTCCAGCGCGTAGTACTCGGTGAACGAACCGCCCGCACCCAGGCAATCCATGATCTTCATGGCGAGAACGTTTTTAACTTCATACTCGCCGGCTACCGGAATTCCCTGAGCGGTCAACAACGACGTTCCCAGAATGATGGAGCTCAACGTGTCTTCATTGGCCGGCACTCCCGAGCCCATGTAGTAGTAGGCGAGTGACTGCAAATCGTGCGAGGCGACAAACCGGTCCAGCGCCACCGACGTACGCGCCGCTCGCTCCAATTCGGCCTGCGCGCAATCGGGCTGCACGTCGAAATGGTTGCGGAAGTCGTCGACGCGCGCGCGAAGCTCGTCCTCGCTGACGTCATCACGCAACGCGCTCAGTTCGTCCACCTCGAGATGTTCGATGTGGCTGCCGAACGTAATCGCGACCTGCGCGACGTCGGTCTGGATGTCGAGCATCCCGCTGTAATAGTGGCCCATGAGGCCGAGCCGGTTGTCGGCCAGCGCCTTCTTCACGCGGGCGGCAGCGATCCAGTCGTCGATTTCCCCCCAGACCTCGTCCTCGCCCAGCACTCCCGTTACCTGGTGAAAGGCGATGTCCGCGCGCGACAGGACATTGGCGATCTCCGGCACCGGGCAGGCGGAGCAATAGGCCAGCCACTCCCCGGTCATGGCCGTCCGGTTCGGCAGCCGATTGAATGCCTCGTAGTCGATCGCCGCATCGGGCTGCAGGTTGAGCACCAGCACGGGAACCTGCGCTCGCTGCACCATTGGCAGTACGGTGCTCGACAATGCGTAGGTGGTTACGTAAATGACAAGAAGGTCCACGTCGGCACGCCGGCAGGCGTGCCCGGCCGCTCTTCCGCGCTGCGGGGTATCGACCATGCCGAGGTGCTCGACGACTGCGCCCGCCTTTTCGAGGCGTTCGCCAACCTGGCGTACGTAGCCCTCCAGGCGCGCATGCAAACCTTCGAACTGCGGCCAGTACGCATCCAGCCCAATGCCGCACAAGCCAACCCGCAATTCCATTCCCGCCATCAACCACTCCGCTCGTTTGTGAACGGCTCCATTCCTAACCGCGGTCTATTGGACGCTGAGCACAGTCACAGCAAAAGGCGCCAACTTGTAATTGGAGCCGTCGGCTTTGCCGGCGCGAGGCTCATCATCCCCTGTCGCCTCATCAACGGTGAAGGACGAAGCGTTCTGCAGTTCGGGACTCAGGGTAACGGTCTTCTCCTTGTTTGTCCTGTTCACTAGAAGAACTTTCTTGCCCTGCGGCGTGACGAAACCCTGAACAGTCACGTCGGATGGGGCGCCGTCCTTGGCTGGTTTCTCTGCCACCAGTTTGTCGCCGGGATGAAAGTTATCCTTGATGAGCTTGAGCACCCAGTACCGCGCATTCGGCTTGCCGTTGTTATAGTCGATCATCGAAACGCTCGGGTACTGGGTTGGATAGCCTACCAGTTGCGACTCCCCGATCACGTCCACGCCTTGCTTCGCAAGTTCGACAAACAGATATCCGTAAAGCGCTCCGGCCGCGTTCCAGTAGGCCGCCGGTAGCGGCAGTTTGTCCGCGGGAGTGTTGTCCGTGGGCAAAATCACGCCCAGTTCGTCTGTGTCAATTTTGGTTTGCGGCGACAGGCGATCGCGAATCGCCAGGATGTACCGCGTTACCGCCAGGAATCCCCGCGCCTGGTTGAAGAACGTATGCTGCCATCCGTCCAGGTTTTCATCGAGGGCCGGCGTGGCATAAAAGTGAAATGAAATATAATCCAGCGGAATGCCCGGCTTGTGGTTTTTGGGATTTAGAAAGTACTCAAAGTATTTTGGATTATCGCCCGGCGCCGCCAGTGCCAGTCCCATAAACTTAGTATCCGGGCTCACCTTGCGGATGCCCTGCACAATCGCGTCATAGCGCTTGGTGTAGTCCTCAGGCGTCGTACTATGCTCCGATTCGATCTCATTCAGAACTTCCCAGTAGGGGAAGGTGTAGTGATAGCCCGACTCGTGCTTCTTTCCGTTCTCATCAGTGAAGCCGCCCCGGGTATACCAACTCACCAGGCGCCCGAAGTAGTCCCCTAGTTCCTTTCCAGTCGGATCGCGCAGTTCGGTTCCCTGGGTGTATTTCCAGAACACCTGGTTGGGATCTTCGGGATATTTGACCGGCTGATCGGTCTTGAACATCCAGGCCGGAATGGTGCTGAAGTTGATGACGGTCGAGTGACCTTCGGTGGCGGCCAGAAAGTCTTTGGTCACGGGATCGATATAGGTGAAGTCCCACGACGTTTTATCCTTCGTAGGCGGATCTAATTCGGCAACCGCGATCTTGGGATAAGGTAGCCACGGCACGTAGCGCACATAGTCCGCCCCAAGCGCCTTCAGGGCCGCAAAAGAGCCATCATGGATCGGCGCGCCGGGATTCAGCATCGGGTTGGTCACCACCTGCAGCGTCGGCGTGGACTTCGAAACAATCACCGTCTTGTCCCAATCGATATTGACTTGTTGTTGTGCTTCCTGAGCCACGGCCGCCAAACCAGACGCCGCGATCAGAAAGAAAGCCGCAAGCAGATTTGCCATCTTCGCACCACAAAGCAACGACTTGATCACAAGTTCCCCCTTACGACTTCAAAAGTTGCGCCTGCCGTGGCGTGCGCGCATGCCACTTATAGACTGAGATCGAATTCTTCCCGAAGTATTTCTGCTGCGCAGTTTTGTTGCGCGTGTCGATATAACGCTCTGCCACGCCGAAGGTATCGTCGTAGGACGCCAGCGTGTCGCTGTTGGGCCAATCGCTGCCAAAGAAGATGCGGCTCTCTCCAAACAAATCCCAAAGCCGATCAAGGCCTGCCTTGTAGGATCCGACGTCGAGAGAAACGCGCCCATCGATACGCTTCACAATCTCCGATCCCTTGACAAAGATTTTCGGGCGGCGCGATAGCTCGCATCAGATTGGCTTCGTAGCCGGCGCGCGCGGACTCGTCGGTCGGCGCCTGCGCGTGCGGCAGATGATCGAGTACGATGCGCAGGTCGGGGACACGATCGCTGACCTCGACGACCGCGGCAATCAAGGCAGCATCGGGATTGGCCGTTTCCAGCACCAGGCCCGCCTGGGCCAGCAGTTTGAGTCCGGACAGGAACTCAGGCATTGCGCGCGGCCGCGCCCAGGTCGCGGTTCCAGAGGTTGCCGTACCGAATCCCCAGGAACAGCGGGCTGCGATGCAGGCGATCGAGGGTCGCGCCGAAATCCGGCGACTCAGGCAGCAGGTCGCCGATGAAGCCCAGCATGATCGGATTCTGCTCGACCACATCCTGCAGCCAGAAGTTGTCCACCATCCATGGGCTGCACTCCACGGCGATGGCTCCGACCACATGATGGGGCTGGGCCAGCCGCTCATAGCGCGCGGGAAGCGCCGTCTGGTACAGAGCCGTGTCGGTCTTCTCCGGCCATGGAACGCCGCCGGGCCGTGCCGGATCGAAGAGATGGATGTGTGAGTCGACAACCGGCACGGTAGTATCGGCTGCCCTAATCAACGGTTCGGCGACAGTAGAGAATGCCAGCGCTGCCGCCGATTTCAAAAGAGCGCGTCTATGCATTGACTTGTCAGTCCCAACCGACGGGGCTCCCACTCCGAGGACTCCGGATTCGGCGTCCCGCCGCTATTTTTCGGTTTCAGCGCGAATCACAGCCACCGGCCCCAGCAACCCGGAAGGCAGCAAGTGGCGAGTTCGCCTTATACGGCTTCACGTCGGCGAAGGTGTACTTGGTTGCGCCCGGCTGCTCGTCCCCAATGAGGCGGTTCACCCAGGCATTGATCACTTTGATCGAAACCTCGTTCGCGCCCGGCTTCAGCGCCGATGTCACGTCGACTCGATAGGGCGTGTGCCACACGACGCCGAGGTTTTTCCCATTCACCGTGACCTCGGCAAGGTTCTTGACGTCGCCGAGGTCGATCCACAGGTGCGAACCCTTCTTGAACCAGTCGGCCGACGCCTGAAGTCGTCTTCGTGTACGTGCCGGCTCCCGAAAAGTACTTCACGCCCGCATCGGTGCTGTCGCTCCACGAGATGAGCTTGTCCAGGGTGGTCGACGGCGGCGCTCCACGATCCGGCTCGAAGCTCACATTCCACGGCCCCTCGACATCGGCAACCTTTGACTCCGTCACCTTGGGCAGCGTTTGCGAGGTCTCGCTGGTCGCTTTGCGGAACACCACGAAGACAGTGCCCCACGGCTCAAGGTGCAGCGGCACGGTGGTGCGCCCGTCGGCGATCTTGTACGAAGACCGGCTTTGACGTTCCTGTCTCGGCGTACCAGAGTTCCGGGGCCTTTCCCGTCACTCGGAAACTCGCGTCCACTGTTCTTCGCGGTCGCTGCGGTTATCAACGAAATAGAGATCGCCATCCTGCAACTTACGATGAACAAAGAGCAGGCGCGAATCGCTCTCCGGCTTGGTGTAGTCAAAGTCCGGCGCCACCTTGAGCGCGTTGAAAACATCGCCCAGGCTCTTGTCCCGCATACACCTTACCCTTGCCCACGGTGTGAACGCCCGTGCCATCGCCAAACAATTCCGAGTTGATGCGATCGAACTCCGCCTGGTCGTCGGCTTCGCTCGGATCGTCGGTGGGCTTAGGACCGGCCACGGTCGCGCCGTCCTTCACCAGCTTGTCGATCTGCCCGCAGCACAGGCAGAGACATGTGCTTGCTGTACGGATCGAGCCCGAGAACCTTGTAGCTCATCCCGCTCTTGGTGGTGATGGATCCGTTGCTCACGCTCAGTTCGTGGATCAACGCGTCGGCGTTGACGTAGTCGAATCCATACCCGGCCGGAATGTCCGGCGCCTTTTGCGCGAAGATCGCGGTCAGGTTCGAATCCTCGCCGTAGAAATAAATCAGGTCCGCGCCAAAATGTCCCTGCTGCAGCATGAAGCTGGTGCGCGCCAGGTAATCGACCCACGGTCCGGCCTGTTCCGCCCAGGTTTCGTTGCGGTTGAACCATTGGCCGAACGGGCCCAGAGTCATGCCCGGCTTCTTGGTTTTGTCGACCAGGGGTTGATGCGCCGATTCGTGAATCACAAAGCGATTGATGCCGTTCAGGAACTCCTGGTCGGCGGTTGGCTTCAGCGTTGCCGGCGACCACGCCCAGGGCGCCGCGGCCGCGGTCATGGACTCGGCGGCAGCAATGTTCTGTCCGTAGATGTGGGCCACGGAGCCCGACTCGCGATCGTCCGCGTTGTAGCCGAATTGCTCGTGGTTGACACCCGGGGTCTGCGTCCACATCGCGCTCATGGGCACTTCGTTGAACTTCTTTACCTCCATGCCGTCGACGACGTAGGCGCGCCCTTCCTCGTGCGACTCGCCATAGTGGCCCATGCCGCGCTCATGGAGCGTGTCTTCCAGTTGCCCGTAGTGTTCGTTGGCGATCAGGTCGGCAATAGTCTTGCGGAAGTCCCACAGGAACCGGTCGCTGGCCTCGGCGCTCTCCACCACCTGGCCGGTGAGCACCGGCATCCAGGGCAACGGATCATAGCCGCGCAGTTTCTTGAACTGCGCGATCATGTTATCGGTCCAATTCTGCGAGCCGGCTTCCCAGCTATCGTTGATCACGTAGCGGATGCCTTTCTTGCCCATCATGTCGGCGCCCACGATCTCTTTGTAGCTGTCGAGGTATTTGTCGAAGTAGTTCTTTACGAAGCGGCGGTCCATCTTGTCCACTTCGAGACCGGTTGCTTCGGCGGTGGCGGGATGGTTGGTGATGCCCAGTAGCGAATATCCAAACCGCAACACGACCCAGTCACCCGCCGGAGGCGTCCAGTCCAGCTTCCCATCGGGGCTCATCTTCGACGTGAGATCGATAACGTCGGACTTGGCGATCGCCTCATCGGAGTCCATGTGCGGTGTCGCAAATTCGTAGAGATCGGGGACGGGCACGAAGGCCGCCTTCGCCTCGAAGTGGCTCACGCGCGGTCCAGCATTCAGTTGCAGTTCGGCAATCTCATATTTCGTGGGCTTGGGCGGCAGCTTGATACCAAACGAGGACGAATCGAGTCCGGCGGCCCAGGCGGGGACAGGTGGCGGAGGCGTCCGTTTGAACGTCACCCGAAAATACTTTGCCGTAACCACCGGGAACGAAATCGTGTGCTCCGGTGAGCTGGGACCATTGAGATTCGCAACATGGCGCCAGGTTTTCGCATCGTCGCTGGCCTCCAGGGCTTTGTCCGGGGCGGAAGTTCCCGCGATCATTTCCTGAATGCGGCCAAGATCCTTGGTCACATACGTGATCGAGCGGATCGATTGCGGCTGGGGAAACTCGTACTGCACCCACGACAGTTCTCCGGGCGCGGGTATCGGAACCCCTGTAGTCCTGGCAAGGTCGCCATCCGAGAGCATGGCCGCATCGATATCGCCGCCAGATGAAGTGATCTTCGGCTGCATGGCATCCAGAGGCTTGTCGACCGCGGGCCGTTTGTAGGCCACCACCGCCGCGTCAGCGTAATACTCCGGCAGTTTGGGTCCGGGACCCATGGAGCCGAGTTCATCGCGAACGCCAAGGTTTTGAAAGGCGCCGGTGTTCGATGGCGGATGCGCCAGCACGCCGCTGAACGGCTTGCCGCCTTCAACCGGCGTCGCACTCCACACATACTTCTTCATGCCTTCGGGGCCGGGGACCCAGGGGCCGCCGGATTCGCTCCATCCCGGCGAGCCGGCGATGGCCATTTCCATGCCTAACTGGTCGCCCAGCAGGATGGCATGCTTAAAGGCTTCCTTCCATTCGGGGGTCATATAGGCCAGGCGCTGGGGAACCACCTGCGGGGTTTGCAGGGCGGCATCGAAGTTCTGGTAACCCCCCAGACCCACGCGGTGCATCCACTCGAGATCGGCCGTGATGCCCTCCGGGGTGATGTTCCCGTTCATCCAGTGCCACCAGACCCGCGGCCTGGCTCCGTTGGGAGGGTTCTCAAACCCGCTTTTCAGCGAATCGGCCGAGCCCTGTCCCCGGGTTGAACCCGCCCCGATCACCAGCAGAGCCATTGCAACTGAAAGCAGCCTCTTCCACGAGCACACCATATCGTCTCTTCTCTCCCAGCCGTTGGCGGTCAGTTCTCATCCCATCGCAGGACGCGGGGATCGGGGCGTGCACGACTCAATGCACAGAACCTGGCACACCGCTCGAGCGAGAACGAGCCGAACTATAGGCGGCGGAAATTATGGGTGTCAAGAAAATAAATCATTTCTCTAATGAATTTCAAGTTGCCGAGCTTATCCGGCCAATCGGCCGCCGATCCTCGGCCCGGGCCCCTCAGGCGAGGATCCCATCCGGATGGCGAACGAACACCTCGGGATCGTAAATCGACGCGTAAATGGCCGCTTCTTTGCGAATCCGCGCCCACGTCGCATCGGCTTCCATCATGCTTTCCATCACGCCCAGGTAGCGGCCAGACTCGATGTTCCCATATTTGAAAAAGCAATCGGTGATGATCACGGTTCCCTTTTCGGTGTCGATCGCCACGGCCATCGAGGAGCGATGATGGACGCCTGCCCAGAAGACGCGAAGGCCCGGCTGTACTTCTTCCTCATCAGCCAGCAGACGCAGCCTCTCCCAGCCTTCATTCTGCAGATAACGATTCACATCCGGCGGGACGCGGAGATGCCGGGGAACATGGAGATGGTAGTACGGCGCCTGGAAGTCTTCGATCCATCCGCGACGGGAAATCCCGATCGTCGCCTTTCGGAACATCGCGATATTGGCGGTGGCATAGGCTTGCAAAGGAGTCACAAGGACCAGCGAGATATCCTCCGGTGTGAGTCCTTGCGATGCGAGAATGCTCTGCGGCAATTGCGCATCTGTGCGAACGATCTGCGCCTCGGGATATAAAAAAAAACTCAGCCACGCCTGGTTGATGACGGTGAGGTCCTGCGGAGGACCGGTGTTGATGAGGATGTTCTGGCCGCCTCCCTGAACCAAATAAATGAGGGCGTTCATCTCCTCGCGCTGGTTCCAGGCTTCCATCCAATAGACCTCGGGGCCGGGAACCCAGAACGTGCCGCCATTGAATGCTCGCACCGAATATTTCATGCTCCACCACCCGCCTGCACAACGTGAGCTTTGAATCTACGCATGCCATCGAGGAAAACGCCGATGTCGCTGCCCAGGCTGATCATGCGAAATCCCTTGCTGACCCAGTGCGCCGCCGATTCCGGAGTGGGAGGCAGAAAGCCGGGTGCCACGCCGTGACGGTTGCAGGCATCGACCAGGTCATCCATAGCCTTCAACAGCCGCGGATGATCAAACTGGGCGGGAATCCCCATCGAGACGGTGAGATCGTAGTGGCCGATCCAAGCGACATCCACGCCGGGAACCGAGACAATTGCTTCCAGGTTTTCGAAGGCCTTCACTGTTTCCAACTGAATGATGACGGGGATTTCGTCGTTGGCCTGGGGAAAGAATTCGGCGCCAGCAGCGCGATATAAGTCGTGAGCGATGCCAAGGGCCACACCACGTTTCCCTTGCGGAGCATACTTGAGGGCGCGCACGATTTCTTCGGTCTGTTCCCGTGTCTCCACGCGAGGCACCATCACACCGCGCGCACCTAGATCGAGAACTCGCGAGAGCGGAGCAAAGTTCAAATCTGGAACCCGCACCATGGGAATAATCCTGCTGCCGCGGCAGGAGGCAATCATCTGCTCGAGCATCCCGATGTCCAATCGCCCATGCTCCATGTCGAAGATGACGAAGTCCAGCCCGCAGGCATCGAGCATCGGGCCGAGGCCGGGAGTAAAAAACTCGAGCACCAGTTGTCCGAGCACGAGTTCTCCGTGGTTCAGGCGCTGGCGAATCCCGGTCATGCCCCCTCCTCTCCGGCCGCACGCGCAGCTTTCAGGCGCGCCAATTTTTCAACGAATCGCGGATTCTGAAGCACTTGCGGGTTCACGACATGGGCCGGAATCTCACCACGATAAACGGCCAGTGCGCCCTCGCAATCAATTCTGCCCATATCGCGGAACAGCTCTTCAGTCCAGGCTATGGAATGGGATGTAAGGATCACGTTATCCATGGAAATCAGCGGCGAATCCGCACTGAGCGGCTCCTTTTCAAATACGTCGAGGGCCGCGCCGGCGATCTGACCGCTCTGAAGAGCTTCAATCAGCGCTGCCTCATTCACGATCGGTCCGCGCGCCGTATTGATCAACACAGCATCCTTCTTCATGCGTGCGAACTGTTCCGTTCCCAGCAACCCGCGAGTCTCGGCGTTCAGCGGACAGTTCACCAGCACGTAGTCGGAATCCCGCAGCAATTCATCGAGCGTAACCAACTGCACGCCGAGCTGAGCCGCATGTTGATGCGAGGCATACGGATCGAACGCCACGAACCAGCTTACATCGAGGACGCGCAGCAGTCGCACCGCTTCCGATGCGATATTCCCAAGGCCGATGGTCCCGACCACCCGATCGCGCGGCTCGCGGCCCAGGCGGTGGGTGCTTTCCGCCCAGCGTCCCTGACGAACCATGCGGTCTTTATGCAACAGGCGATGCGACAACGCCAACACAAGGAGCACAATGGACTCGGCCACGGGCCGAACCACTCCGCCTGGCGTGATGTACACTGCGATTCCCTGCTCCGTGCAGGCTGCGAGATCGACGTTGTCGTATCCCACGCCACAACGACCGATTGCACACAGCCTGGTTATTCCTTCGAGCGATCGCGGCGAGATGCGCGGCTTGAGCGAGATGAGCACGTCGTAACTCGCAAGCTGCTCGGGCACATACTCCGCACGATATTCGTGCAGGAAATCGTACTCGACTCCGCGAATGCCATCCAGCAGCGACAACCCGATGTCGGGGAAAGCGAGACTGCCGTCTTCGCGGAGAAAGTCCGCAGAGAAGCCGATGCGGAATCCCCCCGCGCCTGATGCGAAGTTATGCGTTGCGGACGAACTCATGACCTGCTTTCCAGCACCACGACCCAATCCTGAAAGATTGGAACTTCCGCAATCTTCCACGAACCGCTTGCGTCGGGAGTGATGCTGCCTATCTCCGTCTCGCTGCCATCCGCGGGATTAAAGAAGAACGCGCGGTACGAACCGGCCTTGAGATTACGGAACGATGCCCCGCTGTACGCAGCAGGTGTAAACGCGAAGATGGCCTGGCCTGGAATCTCAGCCGCAAACGGCTTCCAGTAGTCGGCTTTGCTCCAGCGGGGATCGATCATGTCCGGCGCGGGCTCCAGTTTCCACCAGGAGTAACGCATGAGGAGAGCCTTGGCCATTCCCAATTGCCCTGAACCGGGAAGAGCCGCGGCTATGTCCCATGCGGGCCCGCCCCATGAGTGCCCATGCGGAGATAGGCCATAGGGCTTCTCGCGCGTGTTCACCTGCCAGATGCCGTTCGCGCCGTAGGTGTGCCCTCCTGTTCCGCTGAGGAGCGCCGACCAGAACATGAAGCGCTGCACCTCCTGCCGGCTCGCTTCCTGAATCCCTTCGTAGCATACTTCGCCAATGAGTACCGGCATCTTCGGTGTCGCGGCGAGTTCTCGATTTATAGTCTCGATGGTGTTGGGTGCGCTTTGCCGATCGCTGTGCCCGGTCTGCAGCATGTCGAAATCAAGCACCGACGGATCATCCACGCATTCCCGCGCGGCGCTCGAGGGATGGATCGTGATGGGATGATGATGCGGGTCGGTGGCGCGCACATACTTCGCCAACTCTGTCAGCCCGTGCTTCTGCGTCAGCGCGTCCTGTTCCTTGGTTTTGGAAAGGTAGTAGGGCATGGTGCCTTCTCCAGCCAGGCACCACACTGTTGGATACGCGCTCCATCGTGCGATCAGGTAGCGCCAGTGCTTCTTCACCTTCTCCATGCCCATGCGGGGAATGAAATATCCCCAGAAACCGACGATGCACGCCGCGAGGCCATGATCGGCGAGGTGCTGGATTCGGACGTCCGCCATATCGAAGTAGGCGGGGTTGATTCGCGCGAATTCCTGTTCCCACGGATATCCGGCTTCATTCAACCCGCGCTCGTCAAAGGGCTCCATGTCGGGATAGAGGCCGGCCACGATCTGCACCATGGTGAAGCCTTTGTGCACGCGATCGGCGGTCAGGGTCTCAAAACCATCTGGCCAACTCAGGCGCTTGCACAATCCCATCCACCACGTGTCGCCAAGCCAGAAGAACGGCGTGCCATCAGCATGTTCAAAGTGCCGGCCATCGGCGGCGACCTTCAACGGCCCGTGTTTGTAGTGAGCATTCGTGCCGGCATATTGCTCCACACGCAGGGTAAGCGCCTGGTCGTGCAGATCGCGATTTTTCGCATCGCTCGACACCGAGCGGATGTGATACACGCCGGGCGCCGGTGGAGCATAGCGCACGCTCCATGTCGACCCTCCAGCCCAGAAGCCGGGCACCCGCTCCTCGCCGCCTGCAGGCAGGGAGACGATCGCATCAACCTCAACCTCATTGAACGGGTCGCCATATTGTTTCCCGCTTGTGTACGACCACTCTGTCGGCGTCCCCGCCGTCGCCGGTCTCTCCTCTGCTGCGGCATTCCGGACAAGTGAACTTACCACCGCGCTCGCGGCCACAGCCTTGACAAACGTTCGCCTAGAAATAGCGTCGGACATTACATATCTCCCGGACGACAAGGTGCTCAGATACGAGGATCAACGGCGCAACGATGATCACGGGCGCAGGAAGAACCTGTCAAGGATTTTGGAATTTATTTACCTGTGGAAACGTTGACTTGACAGTGGCAAGCGCCCAAACGTAGTTTCCGATCCGTGAAGCTGAAGGATCGAGTTGCTATCGTAACCGGGGCTGCCAGCGGGATCGGCCGGGCCAGCGCCATCGCCTTCGCGCGCGAGGGAGCACGCGTGGTGGTCGCCGACACGAACGAAAGAGGCGGCAATGAGACGACCACCGCCATCCATGCCGAGGGCCACGGCGCGCTTTTCGCACGCGTGGATGTGACGCGAGAAGCCGAAATCGTGCAGATGATTGCCGAGACGGTTGACCGCTGGGGTCAGATTGACATTCTCTTCAACAATGCCGGGGTGGTTCTCGTAAAGCCGATCGAGTTGATGTCCGAAGAGGAGTGGGATCGGGTCATGGCCATCAACGTCAAGGGGGCGTTCTTCGCCATCAAGCACGTCGTCCCCCATATGCGGCGGACAGGGAAAGGCGCGATCCTTAACACCGGTTCCATCGCGAGTTTGTCAGGGCAGGTTGGTACGCCTGTGTATTCCGCCTCCAAAGGCGCCATCGCCCTGCTGACCAAGTCACTCGCACTTGACTTAGGCCGCGACCATATTCGTGTGAATTGCATCTGTCCCGGGATTACCGACACACCCATGCTGCGCGAGCATATGGGGGACGGAAGCGAAGGCGACGCACGGATTCGCGCCCGCCTTTCGCGCGTTCCTACGGGGGAGATACTAAGTCCCGAGGACGTGGCTCGCGCCGCGGTGTATCTCGTCTCGGACGAGTCGGAGGGAGTTACCGGCATTCTTCACGTGGTCGATGGAGGCCTTACCGCGGCTTCGGAATTCCACGCTCCGGCTTGATCGCCCAACTCAGCCCAGGGGCATCCGCAACCAAGCGCCCGGCATCTCTAAATGCCCTGAGAACAGCCGTCTGGGGAGACTCAAGACCGAGGGATCCGTAACCTTGACAGATCAATCCGCAGAAGTGATACGTTTGCTGCACGGATTGAAGAACGGTACAGATTTATTTGGACTCTTGATTCGATTTTTGGAGGCTTCCCATGAATTTACGCGGCGCGTTCAAAACGCTCGTGGCGGCGGTTTTCGTCACAATATTCCTCTGGGCCACGGAGCCAACTTCGGGCCAGGCTGTCAACGGCACACTCCTGGGAACCATAACCGATGCCACCGGGGCCGCAGTCGGCGGCGCCAGGATTATTGCCACACAGACATCCACCGGTGCGCTCCACGAGTCGACAACCAACGAAAGCGGTAACTACACCTTCCCTGACATGCAGCCCGGGCCCTACAGCGTTACCGTGGAAGCGAAGGGATTCAAGAAGGCCACTCAACAGAACGTCGACCTAGCCAGTAATTCCACCACTCGCGTCGATCTCACGCTTCAGACCGGCGATGTGTCCGAGACAATCACGGTGACAACCGCGCCCCCTGTGCTCCAGACGGACCGGGCCGACATCAGCACCAAACTCGAGACACAGGACATAGTGGATATGCCGCTGGGCACCAACCGCAACTTTCAATCGCTCATCAACCTGGTGCCGGGCGCCGCGCCGGCGACATTCCAGCACTCCCAGTTCTTCAATGCAGCCAGTTCTCTTCAGACTGAAGTGAACGGATTGCCGCGCCAGGGCAATCTCTATCAGATTGAGGGCGTGGACGACGACGAACGAACCGGGTTGCTCCAGATCATCATTCCTCCCGCTGAATCCATCTCCGCGGTCGACATCTCTACCAACAACTTTGAGGCTGAACTTGGCCGCGCCACGGGTGCTGTCACCAACGTGATGCTCAAGTCCGGCACCAACAGCTATCACGGCAGCCTTTTCGAATACATCCAGAACAACGATCTCAACGCCCGGTCCTATTTCGGCGGTCCGCTCGGCCATCTCTCGTACAACTACTTCGGGGGCTCGGTGGGCGGTCCGATCATCAAGGACAAGTTGTTCCTCTTTGGCGACTACCTGCACACCTCCGACCACGAGTCGGTATCGAGCACCTTCACGATTCCCGATTCACGGTACATCACCAACGCGGGTTTGACTCCAGGCTGTTCTGATCCCGGCGGCTGCATCGACCTCAGCGGCGCGTACAACGGAACCAAGGGCCAGATCTACGATCCTGCCACCGGGGATGGACAAACCACCCATCGCACTCCGTTCACGAATAACCAGATACCCTTTAGCCGCGTGAATCCGGTTTCACTCTCAGCCCTTCAGCAACTCAACGCGGCCGCCGCGACCTTCGGCAAGCTCAGTACCAAGCCGCTCAACAATCCCGCCAACAACTACACCACCAACCTGCCCTTCACCAAGGCGACCAATAGCTTCGACATCAAGGCTGACTTCTCGCTGACGGAGAAGAACCACTTCAGCGGCCGCTACAGCTGGCAGAAGGCCGAGACCTTCCAGGAAGCCGCCTTCGGATCATTCCTCGGCGGCCCGCAGGGCGGCGGTTTTCAGGGAACAGGCGACCAGACCTCCTACAGCACCGGCATCAATTATGACCACGTGTTCTCGCCCACCTTCCTCACGGAAGCCCGGATTGGTGTTGCCCATCTGGGCAACCAGGCGCAGCCCAACGATTATGGAACCGACGACGCAACCAAGCTTGGCGTGCCCGGCGTGAACATCGACGGACAGCCGTTCACCAGCGGCCAGGTCGCTATGACCATCAACGGCGGCTTTTCCAACCCAATCGTTGGCTACTCCGCTTCAGTGCCGTGGATCCGCGCCGAGTCGAACATCGATTTTGTCAACAACTGGACCAAGATTTTTGGGAACCACACCTTCAAGTGGGGCGTGGACGTTCGCCGCGTTCGCGACGACCTGCTGCAGGATCAGACGTTCAGCCCGCGCGGAGCCTTCACCTTCTCCGATGTTCAGACCTCCGATGCAAGTTCGCCCGGAACCACGGTTGCCAACGACATCGCCAGCTTTCTGCTCGATCAGCCCAGTCAGACCGGCCGCGATCTCAACACGTTCTTCCCCCGCTATCGCCAGTGGTGGGTCTTTGGCTTCGCGAGCGACAAGTGGCAGGCCACTTCCAAGCTCACACTCGATCTTGGCTTACGCTGGGATCTCTACCCTCCCGCGACTCCTGCCGTTTCGGGCGGATTCTCTAACTACGACCCCGTCAACAACCAACTCGTGCTGGCCGGCTTAGGCGGCAACCCTTCCAACCTTGGGATGACAACCCACTATCACTACTTCGCTCCGCGCACCGGCTTCGCGTACCGTGTCCGGAACAACACGGTCATCCGCGGCGGGTTCGGCATCAGCTACACGCCTTTCCCGGATAACACTTATGCCTACAACTATCCGATTCGCGCCAACAACAGCTATCAACCCACCGGCAGTTCCGGATTCACACCCGCCGTATTGGCCGACGGAGTGACCGTGGCCACTTTCCAGGCCGGCTTCCCGGCGCCCGTGCCAGTTACCATTCCCTCCAACGGAATTATTCCCACCAATACGCCGTTTCTCACCAGCCAGGTGTACGTCTACATTCCTAAGAACTACAAGAATCCCTATGCAGATTCATGGAATGTCGCCGTGCAGCAGTCCTTGCCGTGGGATCTCTCGTTCCAGATTGCCTATGTGGCCAATCATGGAACCAATATCTCCGGCGCCCAGAACATCAACCTGCCCAGCACCTACGGCGGGGGCGCAAAGTCGGCTCCCGAGTACGCCAGCTTTGGACGGACGGCGGCAACCAACCAATATTTCCTGGGCTTCTCGTCCAATTACCAGTCGCTGCAGGCCAACCTCGACAAGCGCTTCTCGCACGGGCTAGCGCTGACCTCTGCCTTCACCTGGGGCAAGGGGCTTGGCTACATCAGCGGCGACGACGGCGGGCTGATGTTCTACATCAACTGGCGGCGGAACTACGCGCCCGTGGACTGGGACCGCGCGCTCAACTTCGAACAGAGCTTCACCTGGGAGTTGCCCTTCGGTCGCGGCCACACAATGCTCAACTCCGGGGTCGGGGATGCTGTGCTGGGAGGGTGGAAGATCTCCGGCATCATTTCCGTGCTCTCCGGTCTGCCTTTCACGATCACTGCCAATAGCGGCACACTGAACACGCCAGGAACGCCGCAGACGGCCACATTGGTTAAGCCTTTCCATAAACTGGGCGGAATCGGCGCAACAAAGCCGTGGTTCGATCCGACCTCGTTCTCCCAGCCCTCCGGCTGCACCGGTCAAAATCCTTGCACCAATCCAGGACTTGGGAATACAGGCAGAAACGCGTTCCGAGGGCCTGGCTACTTTCAGAACAGTTTTTCGGTGTTCAAGCGGTTCACAATCTATCGTGAAACAAGCCTTGAATTTCGCGTTGATGCATTCCAGCTCACCAACACGCCGCAGTTCGGGCAACCCAACGGCAGCGGCGTCACATCCTCCAGCTTTGGCACCATCACCGGTACGCTTGGCAGCGGCCAAGGCAGCGTGAATGGAATCGGCGGAGGCCGTACTTTGCAAGGATCGCTCCGGATCACCTTCTGAATCGAGTTCGAACTTCCAGACTGGTGTGGCCGGTTCTCGCCCTTGATGGCGGGACCGGCCATCATAATGAATGGGAGATCGATCCTGACGCTCTTGCGTGCCCACCCGAAAAAGGATGACTATGTCGTATTCTTCCCGGCGCACATTCCTTTGCGGATCAGCCGCCGCAGCCCTGGCCACCTTTGCCGCTTCCCGCCGCATCCTGGCCGACGCATCGAAATCTCCCTTCAAGGTCGCTGTCATCAGCGACGAGATCTCGCCGGACTTCGACCACGCGTGCCATGTCGTATCGCAGGAGTTCGGCTTGAGCTGGATCGAACTTCGCTCCATGTGGGGCAAAAGCCTTATGGATCTGCCCATGGATCAGGTCGATGAGGCGCGGAAGATCCTGACCCGATACAACCTCCAGGTCACCGACATCGCCAGCCCGTTGTTCAAAACGGATTGGCCCGACGCTCCGCCTTCGCCCTACGGCTCAAAGGGCGATTTGCATGGCGCCGCCGGGGCCACATTCAAGCAGCAGGACGAGATCCTCCAGAAATCGATCGCGCTGGCGAAAGCCTTCAAAACCGACAAGGTCCGGTGCTTCGATTTCTGGCGCATCGACGACGTCGCGCCGTATCGCTCCGCGATTGACGAAAAGCTTCGGTCGGCAGCCGAAACCGCGGGCAAACAGGGCATTCTCCTCGTGCTCGAAAACGAATTCGAGTGCAACACTGCGACAGGCCGCGAAGCTACGCGTACACTGAACGCCATTCAAACGCCACACCTCGCCCTCAACTGGGACCCAGGCAACGCCGTCATGCGCGGTGAACTCGATGCATTCCCTGCCGCATGGGATACGCTCCCCAAGAATCGCATTCATCACTGCCACTGCAAGAACGCAACCAAGAACGACGCCGGCAAAATCGTGTGGGCTCCGGTTGCCAAGGGCTACATCGATTGGACGGCTCAATTCAAGGCCCTCAAACAGGCCGGCTACGGCGATGCGGTCAGCCTGGAGACACACTGGCATGGCGCCGCGACGCCTGAAGAGTCCACACGGATCAGTTGGGCGGGGATGAAGCAAGCGCTTGTCAGCGCGGGAGCGCTTTAGGGAACGCGGGGGAGCGGTTCTACAATGGCTATGCTCTTTCGGTCGCCTATCGGCACGAAGTCGAAGTGTGACCGGATGAAGAATGAGCTCGCTGGGGAGAACTGCATTGAAGAAGATCGTTGGCACAGCTTTGCTGGCGGCACTGGTATGGACGGCGCCCGCGCTCAGCCAGGTGAAAATGACGCACGATCAAATACTCTTCTACACCTCGGAGTGGAAGGGTGACCGGTTCCCCGACGGGCGGCCGAAGCTGCCTGACTCCCTGCTGAAGCGCGCGGTCGACATGACCACTGAGGACGTGTGGGAGTATTTGCGCGACAAAGGCTACCGCAACCAGTTCGAGGGAGGCTGGCAGGCGCTGCACATCGACAAACCCTTTGCCGGCCGCGCACTCACCGCGCAGTACATGCCCACGCGCCCCGACATGGCCAAAGCCATTGTCGCCGAAGGCAAAGCCGAAGGACGCGTCGGCGGAACCAATATGTGGCCCATCAATGAACTCCAGATCGGAGACGTGTATGTCGCCGACGGCTTTGGCAAAATCATCGAGGGCACGCTGATCGGCTCGAACCTTGGCAACGCCGTGGCCGCGCACAGTCACACCGGATTCGTCTTCGACGCCGGCATCCGCGACCAGGCGGAAAACCGCGAGATTCCCGACTTCAACGGCTTCTATCGCGGCTACGATCCCTCGGCATGGGCCGACATGGAGCTGACTTCGATCAACGCGCCCATCCGCATCGGGCGCGCGGTAGTGCTACCCGGCGACCTGGTGCTGGCCAAGCCCGAGGGAGTGCTGTTTGTTCCCGCCATCCTCGCCGAAGAGGCAGTCAGCCACGCGGAGTTCACCGCCCTCACCGACGACTTCAACTTCGAATTGAATCGGGAGGGCAAGAATGGCGCCGAGTTCGAAGGCGGATGGAATGCCAAAAAATACGATGCCTTCGCGAGCTGGATCGACGCCCACCCCGAGAAGCTGAAGATGGCGCGTACCGAGTTCGATGCGCTTCTCGCGAAGGCGCGTCAGGGCAAGTAGCTGCTCACCGTCTCCAAAGGAAAGCCTGAGAACTCTATCCCAGGAAGAGATCGTTTGGCCGCGTGATCTTGCCCACGCGCGGCGGCAACTCCTTCAGGGGGCCCATCCATTCGAGCTCGCGGTTGATGTCATCGTGAAGCTTGTACTTTTTCTGCACCGAGGCAATCGTTGCACCGGTCACGTCGATCTTCGCCAGATCGAACTGCCCGATACCGACCTCGCTGCAGTAGTTGAGATAGCCCACCCAATCCGGATTGATGCTCATCACTTCGAGCCCCACGCGATCGGCGGCCAGGAAATCAGTGGACGCAATGGCCACGTGCGAATCGACCGGATTGCCCTGCGTGGGCCCGTCGCCCTCCATGCCCTCGAATCCGTCGAGTACCGCGACGCCGAAGAACGGCTTCATCTTTTCCGCGGTCACCAGCATGTTGTAGTGCGTCTGGCGCAGCCCCACGTGATATTTCCGCTTGTCGTTCCATTCCGTCTCGCCCGGCGCGCTCCTGAGCGGCGCACCTAGCACCATGTTTTTGATCGACATGGTTGCGACCACGGTGTTGTGCGTCTTCAGCATGGCCGAGCAGATCACGTACGCATCGGGATCGACCAGCGGCGCTCCCAGGCGCGCCATGACCGGGCGCAGGTCGTAGTCGAGCAGCTGGACGACGTCGTATTTGCCGGCGCGATTGAGGTCCACAAGGCTTATCTGCTGGGCGCGGCGTTCCTTCGGAAGCTGGTTATACTTGAAATTCTCGAATGCATCGAATGTATCCTCAGCCGATGACTCGGCAATGGTCACCGGACCGTGGAAGCGCGGCTCAAGATAGTCAAGAATGCCGTTCAGCGCATCGACATGCGTGGCCCCCAGCTGCCGGTGCGCGGTCACGTTGTTGGGTTTGATGACGACGTATTTCTTGCGCTTGAGACCGGCCTGCACGTCGGCGTCGATGCTTTCCAGAGCCAGCCGGATATTCTTGCGCCTGTCGTCGCCATGAATGAGCGCGACCATGGACCGGTTCCGCACGACCCCTGGCTGGGGCGTCTCCGACGCAAACAGGCTAAGCGCCGACGCCGCCGATTGCACCAGCATGCCCGCCCCGGCTAGTTGAACAAAATGCCTGCGCGAAAGACTCATATCGTTCCCTTCCCAAAAAAGCACAGTCCGCCCGGTTGCCCGGTACGCGACCTCGCAGGTTGAAAAGGGAAGCTATCAAAACAATGAACCCACGGCGGCGGCCTGTCAACTGGCTCAATGGCTGCCGCCGTCCGCTGGCCACTCAGCTCTTTTCACGTTCCGCAATCAGTGCTGCCTGGAGCATCGCCCTGGCATAGGCAATGTCGTACACGTCCCCGGCGTAGCTGCCTCCGCCGGGGTAGCCGCGAATCGGCCCTCGCGCGCGGTCATAGTCGAGAGCGCGGGGATGTTCGGGATAAATCTCCCGCGTGTACTTCACCCGGATCAATTCCCGCATCACGACGAACATATTCACGTCGCCCTCATCGATGAAACCCTCGTCGTATTGTACGTAAGGCTTCAGCACGTGGGGATTGCGGTAATGCATGTGATTAATACGGTCACGGCTACCGAAATAGCGGCATACCTCGACCGGATCTTCGCCCATTTCCTTCGTCACACCACAGTCAAACGTAATTCCATTCGCGGGGCTGTCCACAATTTCCACCAAGTGCTTCCAGCCCGCGACGGTGGCCATGATCTGCTGCGATCCGCGGCTCATGGGAAAAGGCGGATCATTGGGATGAAGCGCCAGGCGGACGTTCGATTTCTCTGCCACCGGGATGACGGCCTTCAGAAAATAGGTGATGTTGGCCCACATCTCGTCCAGCGTGTGAGCGCCCTCCTCGGGCAGCGGGGGCAGATCCTTCATCCTGTCGAAGTCGGCGCCGGTCAGTCCCGCGCTGCCCCTGCCCACCTCTTCGTAATAGCCTTCCATAGCGCGATGCGCGTAGAAGTTGTACTCGATAACTGGAAGGCCCACCTTGCCGGCCGCTTCGATCGATTGCCCTACCTTTTCGATCTCTTTATCTCGTCCTGGACGCCCATAGATCGTATTGGGAAAGCCACCGATCATCAGGTTGCCGAGGGTCACGCCGCCTGCCTTCAACTTGTCAATCAAAGGTTGAAGCTGGCTCACACTCCACGGGATCGGCGGACCTCCGGACAGCACGTGATACACGCCAAGTTGCACGACTCTGCGGATCCCCTCGTCGGTTACGCCGTCGCGGAGATCGATGGCGCAGGCGATTTTCGGCGTGCCCGGACCTTCCTGTGGCATCCCGTCGCCGAGCCACCAGGGCTTCGATTTTTCCTGGGCTACCAAAGTCAACGGCCGCACAACCGAAGCCAGAGTTGCAGTTCCCAATGCCTTCATTGCACAGCGACGCGAAACAACCGATCTCATCGACACCATAGACTCGCATTCTTCCACGAACGACCGAAGGCGTCCAGATGAACATGGCGCCGGAAGAGTTAAGATGGGGCCACAAAACTGAGCCTGGGAAGGAATGCGCCAAATGTCGGATCCCAACAATGCCGGTATGAATCGCCGCCGTGTTCTCAAATCTTCACTCGCCTTGCTTGCGGGCGGGGCGGTCGGACCGATCGCCGCGGCTGAACCGGAAATTAAAAATGTGAACACAGCCTCGAGCCCGTCAAATCTGAAGATCACCGACATGCGCTACGCGGTCATCGTGAAGCCTGGCCCCAGCCCGTGCGTGTTGATTCGCATCGACACCAACCAGGGCGTCTATGGCCTCGGCGAAGTGCGCGACATCGCAGGACCGCAGTATGCCATGGTCCTGAAGGGCCGCCTCGTGGGCGAGAATCCGCTGCGGATCGATTACCTGTTCCAGAAGATCGCGCAGTTCGGCGGCAACGCCCGCCAGGCCGGCGGGGTGTGCGCCGTGGAGATGGCGCTGTGGGACATTGCAGGCAAGGTCTACAACATTCCCGTCTACCAGATGCTGGGCGGCAAGTGGCGCGACTCGATCCGTATCTATGCGGACACCGAGGAGTCGATGGATCCCGCCGAGTATGGCCGAAGGGCGAAGGAACGCAAGGCGATGGGTCTTACCTGGATGAAGATGGATCTCGGCATCAACGTGCTGGAAGGCATTCCCGGCACCGTGATGCAGCCGGCGGGCATGGATAAGTGGGAACTGCGCAACCAGCCTCATCCATTCGTCGCTACGGAAGTGACCGAGAAAGGCATCGACCGGCTCTGCGAGTACGTAGCAGCGGTGCGCGACAACATCGGCTACGACATGCCCTTATCGATGGACCACCTCGGTCACATCGGCGTGAAGTCCGTCATCCGGCTCGGCAAGGCATACGAGAAATTCAACCTCGAATGGATGGAAGACGTGATTCCCTGGTACTACACCGATCTGCTGAAGGAGATCACGCAGGAGAGCCCGACTCCTACCCTCACCGGCGAAGACATCTACAAAGTGGAAGACTTCGAAACGCTTTGCCGGGAACATTCGGTTGACAAGATTCATCCCGATCTGGCGACATCGGGCGGCATACTGCAGACGCATCTCATCGGCGACATGGCATTCCGGTACGGAGTGCCGATGGCGATGCACTTTGCCGGGACGCCCGTCAGTTGCATGGCCAACGTGCACTGCGCCGCCGCCACGCGCAACTTTCTGGCGCTCGAAAACCACTCCCTCGACGTGCCCTTCTGGCAGGACCTGGTGACTGGCATTGAAAAGCCCATTATCAACAAGGGCTTCATCAAGGTCCCGGAGACTCCCGGCCTCGGCGTTGCTCTCAATGACGATGAGTTGAAGCGCCACCTCAAGCCCGGAACAGGCTACTTCGAACCCACACCGACGTGGGACGAACCCCAGTCGTGGGATGATGCGCTGTTCAGCTGAGGGATGCGGTGTCGCAGACAGCGAGAGAAAGGGGAAACTGCCCCGCAGGTAGGGCGGATTCCTCTGAAACCGGCTAAAACTGCCCCGAACCGCAATGCCAAAGCCTGAATTCTGCATCCGGACGCTGGTCCGGCAGTTTCAGCCTTCCCTGCATCCAAACAAAACGTGCCGCACGGCGAGACGCCGCGCGCGGCGCTAACGCGGCGGGCTGAGACAGGCCGAACCGCAACGGGGCATTCCCGGATCGGCAGGAACGCCGGTGCCCGCAGGAGATTTTGGATGAACGGTTCTGGCACCGCGCGGATCCTGTCGCGCCTGTGGCTTCTCGTCATCGCAATGGTCGCGATTACGGTCCTGTACCTCGCCAAGGTACTGTTCCTGCCGCTGGCGTTCGCCATCCTGTTCGCCTTCCTGCTGGCGCCGGTGGTCACGCCGCTCGAGCGCATGCGCATGCCTCGCGCGCTGGCGGCCATCCTGGTGATCCTGGGCTTTGCGGCGCTTCTCGGCACGGCCACGTGGATGCTGTTTACGCAGTTGGTGGCCGTGGCCAACGATCTGCCCGTCTACCGCGACAACATCACCCAGAAGATGGAAGCCATCCACAATTGGGGCTGGCGAACTCAACCGCGACGCCCGACATTCGCCCGGCCGGGAGAGCGGAGAACAAGCCTCTGGGGTCGTCGCCGGAAAGGCCCGTGCAGGTGCGTGAAGTGGCCAGGCCCACCGGCCGCCTCGATCAACTGGGCGGCATCGTCGAACCGCTGACCACGGTCGCCCTCAGCGTGGTGTTTACCTTCTTCGTGCTGCTGCAGCGCGAAGACTTGCGCAACCGGCTGATCCGGCTGACTGGCGATCGCCACGTCACCGTCACCACCCAGGCCATGAACGACGCCACCCGCCGCATCAGCCGCTACTTTTCGCTTCAGTTGCTGATCAACCTTATCTACGGGTGCCTCATTCGGGCCGCGCTCTATCTCATCGGCCTGCCCCACTCCCTGCTTTTCGGCTCGCTCGCCGCCCTGTTCCGCGAAGTCCTGGCAACGATCTCGGCGGAGAATCCGGACGTGGTGTTTCTTTCCGGGATGCCGCCCTTCGCGATGGCCCGCGCCCACCGGCTATACCGAAGTCTGCGCACGCAGAATCAGCGGCGCAAGATCATGATCGGGATCTGGAACTACCCCGACGATGTTTCCAGGGCGGCACAAAAGATGTGCCGCGGCGATGAGATTCCCATCGCGACTACACTGGCAGGGGCATTGGCGCAGGTGCGGTCCTATTTCGGACGAACGGCAGAACCGTCACTGGCACTGGCAGAGGAAACTTCGGCCCTGTGACCGCATCGGCGCCAAGCCTCCACCTGGCTCAATCTCGCATGGGATTTCGTTCAGTAGTTCGCGTTTTTTTGCGCACCAATCGGGTGTGACGCGACATCTAGGTCTACAGATATGACACAAGCTGCCACGACGACAACACAACCAGTTGTGAAGAGCGATATGCGAACGCTCGGCAACTCAGACCTTCACTTGACACCCATCGGGTTCGGCGCCTGGGCGATTGGCGGCGGAAACTGGCAATTCGCCTGGGGTCCGCAGGACGACAACGAATCCATCGCCGCGATCCATCGGGCCCTCGACCTGGGGATCAACTGGATCGACACCGCTGCGATTTATGGTCTTGGCCACTCGGAAGAAATCGTTGCCAGGGCGCTGAAGTCGACGCATCACAAACCTTTCGTGTTTACCAAGTGCTCGATGCGATGGAATGCCGATCGTTCGATCTATCGGTCGCTCAAGTCCAATTCTCTGGCCGAGGAACTGGAGAATTCCCTGATGCGGCTGGGAGTCGAGACGATCGACCTGTACCAGATTCATTGGCCGGATCCGGCGGAGGAAATTGAAGAAGGATGGGAAGCGCTGGCGCGCTTAAAGGAGCAGGGCAAGATCCGCTACATCGGCGTGTCGAACTTCAACGTGGAGCAGATGGAGCGGGCAATCAAGATCGCGCCGATCACCAGCCTGCAACCGCCGTACTCAATGCTGCGCCGAGCCATCGAAGCGGAGATTCTCCCTTTTGCGCACGCTCACAACATTGGTGTGATCAACTACTCGCCCATGGTCTCGGGGCTGTTGACGGGCAAGATGACGGCCGAGCGTGTGGCTTCCTTTCCGGCCGATGACTGGCGGAGGCGAGCGGTCGAGTTCAACGAGCCGCGTCTGAGCCGCAACTTGAAGCTGGTCGAGGTTCTACGCAAGATCGGGAACCAACACAAGGTGAGCCCGGGCGTAATCGCTGTGGCGTGGACGCTGCATCACCCCGCCATCACGGCTGCGATCGTCGGCGGACGCAGTGCGGAGCAGGTGGACGGTCTGGCCCCGGCCATCAGTTTTCGCCTCAGCCGGGAGGAATACGACCAGATCAACACTTTTCTTGCTCAGAGTGGGGCTTGAAGGTGGATTCAATAAGAACCCCCGGCCGCGGCCGGGGTTTCTTGTCAAAGCCAAAACATCGCGATTACATCGCGGCCACAAAATCGGGCAGGACGACGGCCGCATGATCCTGCAGCAGCTGCGTCATTCTGGCGGCCATCGACGTGTACATCGAAGCAGCGCGAAAAGCATTCACGCGAACCCCTTCGCTGGCCTGGCTGAATGCATATTGAGCCAGACCCATCAGAACACAGACTCGAATCTGCATCGCGTCACTGCGCAACGTTTCAAGCAGAACCTTATCGACCGCTTCGTTCTGCTTGGCTGCGAAGTCCGCCATTTCCATCATCACCTTGGCATTCTGGAACATGACCCAAAGACCCTTGGGGCCTTCCATTCGCTGCCAGGCGTCATCCTGAGTGGCGTTGAGGCCTTCTTTCCAGAGAAACTGGTCGCTCAGTTCGCGTGCGCTCCATTCGGGGCACAGCCGAGCAACGAGCGTATCCCACGTTTGCGTATTCCGTCTACGTACGGCGGCGCGCCAACGAACGAAAAACCCCGCCACGGCAGCAAAAACCGCAATTTGGAGCAAGATCAGAATCATTGGTGATCCTCAAAAACCGAGATTCGGTAACCCATAGTTCCTTCAGTTGCGATCCCGGCTGTTCAAAGCTGTCCTATTACTTGTACCAGACGATGTTGTTATTGTGCACCAAAATCCCCACTTTGGGTACAATTTCGATCCGCAAAAGGTACCCAAAAGTGAGGTGCACCTAGGTAACATCCCGCTGGTAACAACGATGGTTTGTCGTGCGTGCGCGCAGTCCCCACGCAAATGGCTGGATCCAAACGATTTGGATCATGGTTTTCCGGCTTTTGTGGTTCTCTCGATTCCCGAGTCGGCTAACGCAACCCTGGTTCCCCGAGCCGCCCCGGTAACGGCCAACAGGAAACTTCGCATCTGAGGGGTAAATTCCTGGCGTTCTTCTTCTCGCTGCGAGAAACTGTAGACCCAATAGAGCAAAGAGAAGCAATAACTCGCCATCACGAGCGAATCCAGCTGTCCATAACGAATCCCGGGAGCCTGATGGGTGTGGATGAGCGACACCGCGAGACTGATCATGGAATAGAACCCGAGGCCGGTTGCAATCTGCAACTCGCGGTTTCGCCAGCCAATGGAGAGGATCTGGCTGAACCCGGCTAGCGCCATGAAGACGACAACCCTCAGGACCGCAAAGGTCTGTTGCACTTGGACTAAGGTGCGTCCTGAAGCAGACAGATTCGCGGGTATTGTCCAAGCAGCGATCGGCCAGATCACAGCTCCCGCCAAAACAATCAGTACACCAAGAATCAGGATTGACTGTTTCGGTAGCGAGGCACGAATTGGCCTGAGTACCCCCCATCCCAATTCAACAAGAACGGCGAACTGGAATAGCGAGTCCACGACCATCTGCGACATGTAGGACCAGAAATATATAAGGTTAGAAGGGGGATATCGAAGATGCAGAAAAAAAAAGACGATGTCGACCAGAAGACTCCAAGCAACATAGGAGCAGAACATCGGAGCAGTTCGGAACAGCCGTGCTCGCATGCAGAGCGCGATTACACCTGCCTCTGCAGAAACCCCGGCTAGCCACAGAATCGTATCCAGATTCAACGGCATTCCACACCTGCTCACTCTGGGACAAGCAGAATAAGTTTAGCAGGTAATCATTTTAGGCCACAGCAATAGTGCCACCGTTGGTTGGAGGCTGAGGCGGCAGAATAATCGGGCTGTTCACAGCAATAGTGCCACCATTGGTTGGAGGCTGAGGCGGCAGAATAATCGGGCTGTTCACAGCAATAGTGCCACCATTGGTTGGAGGCTGAGGCGGCAGAATAATCGGGCTGTTCACAGCAATAGTGCCACCATTGGTTGGAGGCTGAGGCGGCAGGATAATCGGGCTGTTCGCGGCGATCGTGCGACCATTGGTCCCGGGCTGAGGCGGCAGAATGATCGGGCTGTTCGCGGCAATCGTGCGACCATTGGTCCCGGGCTGAGGCGGCAGAATGATCGGGCTGTTCGCGGCAATCGTGCGACCATTGGTCCCGGGCTGAGGCGGCAGAATGATCGGGCTGTTCGCGGCAATCGCGCGACCATTGGTCCCGGGCTGAGGCGGCAGAATGATCGGGCTGTTCGCAGCTATCGCACGACCATTGGTCCCGGGCTGAGGCGGCAGAATGATCGGGCTGTTCGCGGCAATCGCGCGACCATTGGTCCCGGGCTGAGGCGGCAGAATGATCGGGCTGCTTTCGGCAAACGCAATGGTTGAAACGGTCGAAAATACGAAAAGTGCTGCAAAACGGAAAGTGGAAAATGACGACATTTGAATGTTCTCCCTTGTCTTTAGTTAATTCGTAATCAAGAGTACCCCAGAAGAGTGATCGCTACTACGACAAAAGTAACCTTTCTTTGAAATCTTTGGGAATCATTTCCTAGACCTCAAAGTTGTTACTGGCAGGAGAGTTAATCCGTATGTGCGGCAGCTCACATATGTTGTTCCTAAACCCTTGCATGCAGTCATTTCGTAATCGTTTACATGCTTCCTGCGGTATAGGCTGGTTCTGCTGTCGTTAACTCCCCGTCTCTAGTCTCAAAAGAGAGGACCAAACCGTGATTCCCGAGCTGCGGAAGCGATTCAATCGAAGTTTCACTTCGGAACGCTACGCGTCCCTTCTGGCCTGGCTGGAAGACCGTTGCGGGGTCAGAGTGGAGTTTCGGGTATCGGAAACCCCCATTTTTGTGCCCTTGGCTTTGTTGCAAGAGATGGCGGACGCGGGTGCGGAACTTGCCCAAGCTCTCATTGGCCGGACTGACTACCTGGCCGCGGCAGTGCAAGCTATCCCGCCAGCCTACCGGGTGGCCGGAGAAACGGCCCATCCTCACTTTCTCACCGCCGACTTTGCTCTCGCGAGAGATTCTTCGGGCGAGCTGTCGCCACGCCTCGTCGAGATTCAGGCATTCCCGTCCGTTTACGGCTATCAGGCGGTCCTGGGCGCCGGGTACGGGGAAGCATTCGGGTTTGACGGTAGTCTGGGCATGTTCCTCGGAGGGCTGAGCGAGGAAAAATACTGGAACCTCCTAAGACGGACAGTCCTGGGGAGCCATTCGCCGGAAAACGTGGTGCTCACCGAAGTGGATCCGATGCATCAGAAGACTCGCCCCGATTTCGAAATTACGGCACGACGTCTTGGAATTTCAGTCGTGGATATAGCGACGCTTGAAACGGCAGGAAGCAAACTTCACTATCGCAACCAGAATGGCCGGCAGGTTCCCATCCACCGAATCTACAATCGAGCCATCGTGGACGAACTCATCGCCCGCAACATCCAGCTGCCGTTTGATTTAACACGGGAGTGGGAGGTGGAATGGGCGGGCCATCCAAACTGGTATTTCCTGATCAGCAAGTTTTCCCTTCCATGGCTCTGCCGGCCCCCGGGCCGCAATCCGGTTGTTCCACCGGCCGTCTTCCTGAACGATTTCCTTGAAGGACCAGGTCGGAGCGCACTCGAAGAGGCCGGAGTGCCCCTTCCCATTCGGGCCGGAGCCGGCACAATCTATCCCGATCTGCTCCTGAAGCCGCTTTTCTCCTTTGCCGGCAAAGGGATTCAGTTTGACCCCACACAGGCGCAACTGGAGTCGATTCCCGCCTCCGCCCGGGGAGAATTTCTCCTCCAGCAGCGGATGACTTTCGTGCCCACGATCGAAACACCCCATGGGTTGACCCAAGCCGAAATACGGATTCTCTACCTTTGGCCGGATCACGGCGTCCTCACGCCGGTCCTTTCGCTGGTACGACTCGGACGGGGCAAGATGATGGGCGTCGACCACAACAAGAATCAGGAGTGGGTAGGCGGATCGGCGGCGTTTTTCCCCAGATAGGGAGTTCTGAGGGAGTTCTTGAGCCAGACGGCATAGAACACCGATGGAAAGCCCTTTTGAATCATGGCGCGATGTCGGCCATCTAACGGACGTAAAGGCGGTTACTTTTATGGGAACTTTCGTGCCGTGGGATTTGCCGGTTGAGTTCGCTAGAGTCTTAATGCAGATTCAGCACAACAAATGAGGG
This sequence comes from uncultured Acidobacteriota bacterium, assembly GCA_963798315.1. Classification (GTDB taxonomy): domain Bacteria; phylum Acidobacteriota; class Terriglobia; order Terriglobales; family Acidobacteriaceae; genus Telmatobacter. Next base: position 55,240 of record CAWCTA010000017.1, read on the forward strand.
GGCTCCGGAAGTTGGAGACATTGTCTATGGAAGATCGCAAGAGTCCGGAGATCGCGGCTGTGTCTGAGTCCCCGGCCAACCCCTCCACGGGACACGAGGTTCGGTGCGCGGTTCGGTTTCCATTAACTCTGCCGGTAGTCATTTCGACCGCTACCAAGGAGTACACGGCCCTTACCAACAACGTAAGCGCTAGCGGAGTTTTGTTTGAACTGAACAGCCCGCTGCGGGTCGGAGAAGGAATCGATTTTTCCCTGCGCATGCCGGGAGCGATCCTGGGCACAGTTCACGATGTTCTGGTTCATTGCCATGGACGTGTGGTACGCTGCTCCATGAGCCAGTCCCAGTCCCAGGTTGCCGCCACCATTGACGAGTATGAGTTCGTGGAACAGTGACGCTCTGGCCTGGCAGTGCCGCAGCCGTGTATGGAATTTCTTGAAGATTCACCAGAAAACGAAGCCTTGGACGGACAAGTTAAACCTGGAGTGATCCGCATTATTCTCGCGGATTCCCAGGCTATTTATCGTGTGGGAATTCGCAAGGTCTTCGCGCTCGAAGACGATCTGCGGGTCGTGGCGCAGGCAGACTCCCTGGAGAATCTGCGCGCGGCCATCGAGCGCTACCCCAGCGACGTGGTGCTCCTCGAAGGGGCGCTGCTGGCCGGTACCGCCAATGCGATTCACGAACTCCTCCGGGTTGCGCCCGATCTCAAGCTGATCGTTCAGGCGGTGACTGCCGACGAAAGCCATACCGTCGAGCTGTATCGCAAGGGAGTTCGCGGGATCATCTCCCGCTCCATTTCCCCTGACTTGCTGGTTCGATGCGTGCGCCGTATCGCAGCCGGCGAGACTTGGATCGACAATCAATCGATCAACTGGGTGATTGAGGCGTATCGCGCGCAAGCGGCGGCGCTCGTCAGTCCCAAAAGCCAACCGCGTCTCTCGCCCAAGGAAATGGCCATCATCACCTGCATCACGCAGGGCAAGCGAAACAAGGAGATCGCTTACCAGTTGGGGACAACCGAGCAGGTGATCAAGAACTACCTGCGTAAGATTTACGACAAGCTCGGTGTGTCCGACCGCCTGGAATTGGCACTCTACTGCCTGCACAACAAGATCATCCAGGCCGACTCAGACGAAGAGACCCTGGCGCAGAAGATCATGAGCCGCTAGCGCTGCCTGCGATCGCCGACCCGTTTGCGACCGATGAAAATCTCCTAACTTCCCAATTGGAACGCCGCCAATACGCCTCGCTCAAATTCTCAGAGATGACTCCGGGGGCTGATGGATGTCGTCCATCCTGCAAGAGACACTTTTCCTACCCACCCCATATTCGCCGGAATTCGTTCGACCGTGCACACTACGCCGCAGCAAAAGCGGGACGAAACTGGATGCTTCGTCCCCGCGTTCGTACCTTATCAGGCCTTCTTGATCTTCACGCCCACCGTGTTCCACGCATCTGCAACGGCTTTCGCCTCGGTCCCGGCCCCGTAGCGGTGGGACGCATTGAGCACTGTCATATTGGCGAACGTCGAGAAATCGGCGTTGCGCTTCAGGCGCGGATCGGTCAACGTGTCATACCAGATCTGTCCGGCCTTTTCCCATGCAAATCCCCCGATGTTAGAGGCGACGAGATAGAACGCGCGATTGGGTATACCGGAATTAGTGTGGACTCCGCCGTTGTCCTCCGCCGTATGCACGTAATGTTGCATGTCCGCCGGCTGATCATCTTTGCCCAGCACCTTATCGTCGTAGGCTGTCCCAGGAGCCTTCATCGATCGAAGCGCGATCCCGTTGATCCCCTTGGCCAGCAGGTTATCGCCAATCAGCCAGTCTGCCTTATCCGCGGTCTGCTTGGGATTGGCGGAAAACTGTTTCACCAGCGACCCGAAGACGTCGGAAATCGATTCATTCAGCGCCCCGGATTGGCCCTGGTAATTCAGATTGGCCTCACTTCCGGTTACGCCATGGGTCAGCTCATGTCCGACCACGTCGACCGAGCTGGTAAAACCGTTGAAGATCACGCCATCCCCGTCCCCAAAGATCATCTCCTGGCCATTCCAGAAGGCATTATCGTACTTCTGGCTGTAGTGCACGGTTGCCTTGAGCGCCAGGCCGGCGTTGTCAATCGAGTTGCGTTGATAAGCTGCGTAATAGAAATCGAACGTGAATCCCAGACCCGTCATACGCCTGGTTCACCGAAACGTCGGCCACCGCAGCGCCGCCTTCCGAACGAACCAGGTTTCCAGGCAGGGTCTGCGATTGCTGCGTATCGTAAATCAGGCGCTGCTTTTGCGGCGGTGCCGCGGTGAGGGATTCGTGGGAGACTTGCAAGCCGCCGAGCAACGAAAATGTGAGGCGGCTGGTGCGCAGGCTGTGATCCAACGACAGTGCCCGTAGCGCGAACGAGCGCTGGTCTTCGTTGCCATTCTGCGCGATGTTGATCAAAACACGTGCGGGGAGAATGCAAAAGATACTAGAGCAGCCGACATGTTCACACATACACGAGTCCTCCAAGTTACATTACCTCGAGCGACTCGGACTATAGCACAGCGGACGTTGTAGATAGAGAAATTTTTCAGCGATGATTGATCTTGTAATCCCAGATTTTTCCTGACTCTTGCTGAACCCATTTGAAAAGCTCTTCTTCTTCCGGGGTCCGGCTCGAACCATTCGCCGTATCCTGCAACGACGCAAGAGGGTGAACCTTGCCGTCGTCCGTCACGGTCGAAATATCGTATTGATATCCATCGGGCATCGTCGCGGCCTTTGGCTGATTGTTTTTTGACTTAGGTTGTGGCTCTGCGGCGCAACGCAGCATCTCCGCTTCCGAGGCCGTCAATGGGCGTTGATAACCGGATTTCCCTGAGATTACCTGACCTCCATGGTCGTCAAAGGTTACATCGCCTTCCACGCGCATGGCGGCGCCGCCAAAGCCGCCGGATCGAACAAAATGAATCTTCATGACGACCTCCTTGTTGCTAGCCACCGGGCATGCAATCATATGCGGACCGCTGGACACCGATGCCGTTTGAAGCGAAAGGACGAAGATAGTCAGAAGAGATACCATGCAGTGTTCCTGGGTCGCCCCTTCCCGGGCCCGAGGATTCAAGCCCGGTAACTAATTATAAGACTTCAAAACTTTGACAAACTTTCACTTCCCAGGATGGATTAAGTAACCGGGCCAAATGGGCCTCCAATTTTTAACAAGAAGTTACTCGAGAGCAGCTATGTGCGGATCAATCACCCACAGCGAAAGATCTTCACTTACTACGACTAGACCAGAGAAATGCGGCCGTCGTAAATCACCCCGACCACCCATGATTTACTCCACGCGCAGAGCGACCATCGGGTTCAGCTTTGAAGCCCGCGTTGCGGGCAGCCACACCGCCAAAAGGGCAACAGCGGTCAGGATTAAGGGTACGGCGACAAAGACCATCGGATCCCACGTCTTGACGCCGAATAGGAAACTGGCCAGGAAGCGCGTGAGCCCGAAGGCGGCGCCGATCCCCAGTGCCACACCCGCCAATGCCAGTCGCATGCCATGCCAGACGACCAGCTTGCGAATGACGCCCCGATCGGCGCCGAGCGCCATGCGAATGCCCATCTCCTGCGTGCGCTGTTCCACCGAGTAGGCCATCAGCCCGTAAATGCCAATGCCTGCCAGCACCAGCGCCACCCCACCGAAGATGGTCAGAAGCAGCATGTTGAAGCTTTCGCGCGACGTCGATCGCGAAACGACTTCGTCCATAAGCTTGACCCGACTGACGGAAAAGCCGCCGCTTGCCTGGCGAAGCTGCTCGGTGATGACCTGGGTGAGCTGGCGTGGATCGCGATGGGTGCGCACAACCCAGCGCAAGGGCACGATGCCCGCGTTCAGCTTGGTCATTCCGTCGGTGACCTGCGCGTCCGGCACGATCATCAACGGACCGGGATCGCGGCTGAGCCCGCCATCGTGGGTATTGGCAACCACACCGACAATCTGCCGCGCCGGCTCTTCAAACTCCGGCCCCACCGTATGCCCGATCACGATCTGCTGGCCCACCGGATTCTCCTTGGGAAAGAACTGCTTGGCCAGCGCTTCGTTGATGAGCGCCACGCCCGGCGCTCCGGCCGTGTCCTGGTCGGTGAATTCGCGCCCGCGCAGAATGGGAATCCTGAACAGCTTGTAGTAATCGGGCGATGCGCTCATCCATCCCGCTCCCGGCGGCCCCTTCGACGGATCAACTGGCTTTCCCACGATGGTGAATGGGAGACCGAATTGACCCTGGATCGGGAGGCAGCAGGTGAACGCCGAGTCCTCGACGCCGGGAATGGCATTCAGCCGCTGCCGTCCATCGTGCGAGAGCTGCGCCACGCCGGCGGTCTTTTCAAAACGCGGTCCGGTCAGCGACATCTCCATGGTGAGCACGTTGTGGCCGTCGAAGCCCGGATTCACAGCGTGCAACGCGACAAAGGTCCGGATCAGCAGTGCCGAGCCGATCAGCAGCACCAGCGCCAACGAGACCTCGCTGATCACCAGCAAGGCGCGCGCCTTTCCGTGGCGCATGCTGGTTCCGGAACGGTTGCTGCTGTCTTTGAGCGACGAATTCAGGTCGGTGCGCGAAACGCTGAATGCCGGGAAAAGGCCGAACAGAATCCCGGTAAGAATCGCGACGACCAGCGTAAAGCCGAGCACACGCCAATCCATGCCGATGGCCGATCCATCCTCGCCGATGCGCGGCAGGCCCGCGGGACTGATTGCGAGCAGCGCCCGAACCCCAACAAAGCCGAGAATCAATCCCAGCACACCGCCGGCCATGCCGAGCAGCACGCTTTCGGTGAGCAGCTGCCGCACGATGCGGGAACGTTTCGCGCCCAGCGCGGAGCGGATGGCGAATTCGCGCCTGCGGCCGGTGGCGCGCACCAGCAGCAGGTTGGCGACGTTGGCGCAGGCAATCAGCAGAACCAGACCCACCGCCCCCAGCAGCACGAGCAGCGACTTGCGGGCGTCCTTGATAATCGAGTCGCGCAGCGCCTCAACTCCAAATCCTCCCTGCGGATTCACCTTCGGAAAGGTGCGCAGATACTGCTGCCATGCCAGCTTCATCTGGGCGTTGGCCTGGGCCACGGTCACGCCGGGCTTGAGCATGGCCGCGGCCTGGAAGAAATGGCCCTGGTTGGTGCTGTTGGGCTCGAACTGGAACGGAATCCATATTTCGGCATCGGGGTCGGAAACAAAGTCTCTCCCCAGCACGCCGACGATCGTGTAGGGCTCATTGCCCAGCGGCAGAGACTTGCCGATAATGTCAGCGCGGCCGCCAAACTTGCGCTGCCACAGGCCGTAACTCAGCACCACCACATGGCCACCGTTGGGCGCGTCTTCCTGCGGGGTAAAGGTTCGCCCCAGCATGACGGGCGCGCCAAACACGCGGAACCAGGCCTCCGACACATGAATGCCGTGGACCAGCTCGGGCCGGTCGCCGGTGATATTGAATCCGGGACCGGCGAAGTCGTAGGCGCCCACATCCTTGAACACACTGGTTTGTTGTTGCCAGATCTGGAACTTCGGAATCGATGCGATTGGAAAGCTTCCCTCCGGCCCGGTAAGCTCGCACGCGACGATGCGGTCGGCATCGGGGTAGGCGAGGGGCTTCAGCAGCACCGCGTTGACCACCGTGAAAATCGCGGTGTTGGCCCCGATGCCCAGGGCCAGCGCTGAAACCGCGGCGATGGTGAAGCCCGGACTCTTGAAAAACAGGTGCAGCGCGTGTTTGACGTCTTTCCAGAAATCACCCATTGACGTGTGCTCCGATCGGGAAAGGTGGGCTGAAATCGATGAGGCTGCCGGGCCGGCGGCGCTGTGTTCTCAAACGAGAGAGCTAAAGAGAAAACGAACGAACAGGTGGCTTTGTTTCACCACAAACGCGGTCTTTCATCCTAAAGACGCAACTGGCCGATGAGCAGTAAGCCGGAACGTCACCCTTTTGTGATGAGTGCAGCGGGTTCATGCCGTATCCTTGCCTACGGAATTGAAAGGACAACCCTGCCCGTGCTGATCTTTGCCGCCATCCTCGCCATCTTCGTCTACGGAATGATCGCCGCTATGCTGGGCACCATCTTGCCCGACCTGTCAGAGCGCTTTCACCTGACGCCCACGCAGAACGGCACCATCGCGTTTGCGCAGGCGCTCGGACTGATGATCGCATCCCTGGCTGTCGGTCCTCTGCTCGATACCGAGGGCGACAAGATCGGCCTCATCCTGGGCCTGGTGTTCATCGCCAGCGCGCTCCTCGCTCTGCCGCGCGCCGGCGGCTATGGCAGCATCGTGTTTCTTCTTTTTATCCTTGGGGTCGGTGGCGGAATCGTCGTCACGGCCGCCAATGCGCTGGTCAGCGGAGTGAGCGAGGCGCACCGCGCCACGGCTCTCAACCTGGTGAATCTTTTCTTCGGCCTCGGCGGACTGGCCACCCCTTTCATTTCCGCCAATCTGTTTAAGCGCAACTGGGTGCGGCTTTGCTACACCATCGCCGGGCTGACCGTCGTCTCGATCGTCATCCAGGCCACCACACATATGCCCGCGCCGGCCGGAGGATCGGGTTTCGTTCTCACCCAGGCAGGTCCCATCCTCGGGCATCCGTTGCTGTTTCTGCTCGGTTTCTTCCTTTTTCTCTACATCTCTTGCGAAGTCGGGGTGTGGAACTGGCTCGCTCGCCATCTCATTGCCCAGGGCATTCCAGAGTCGCGCGCTCTGAACATTCTCTCGCTGGGATTTGCGTTCGGCCTGCTGTTGGGCCGGGTGGCGGTGTCTCCCATTCTCATTCACATGTCGGCCGTTCTGGTTCTGCTTGCATCCTCGGTGGCGATGGCGATCACTACCTTCCTGATGCTGAGAACCAACAAAGCCGGGGAGGCCGCCGGGCTCGTGTTCCTGGCCGGCCTGGCCATGGCTCCGGTCTTCCCCACCACGCTGGCCATCACCGGCGGAGCATTTCCGCGCCTGCCCGGAACGGCCATCGGTTTTGTGATCACGTGCGGGTGGGCGGGACTTGCGGTCAGTTCCCGGATCATCGGCGCTATCGCCGGCGGCGATCCGCTGCGGCTCAAAAAGGCCCTGCTGATCATTCCGGCTTCGTCTGTGCTCATGGTCGGCCTGAACGTCGCTATCTGGGCAGCACTGCGATAGAGGCGTTTAGCGCCGTGGTTCTGCTAAAGTTGGACCGCGATTTCCCGCATCGTGAATGATCCTCGATCCAGGCTCTGCGGATTGATTAAACGGGCGAAAACACTGGAGGAAGACATGGCTCGCACGAATGTCGTGATCGACATCTCGCACAATAACAACCGCCCTAATTTGGCCAACGCGCAGCGGGCCGGGATCTTGGGCGTCATTCAAAAGGCAACCCAGGGCACCGGATTCGCCGATCCCACCTATGCGACCAATTTGCAAACGGCGCAGCAACTCGGATTACTCTGGGGTGCCTATCACTTCGGGAATGGCGACGATGGCATAAGCCAGGCTGAGTTTTTTCTGAACACGGTAAAGCCGGAATCCGGAACGATCCTGGTGCTCGATTTCGAGTCGAACCGGGCCGGGTCAACCATGTCGCTCGATGAAGCACGAGATTTCGTTACCCATGTTCATGAATCCACCGGAGTCTGGCCGGGATTGTATGGCGGGTCGTATCTCAAGGAGCAGCTGGGGCCTCATGCTGATCCGACGCTGCAGAACTGCTGGTTATGGCTGGCTCAATATGGTCCCACTGCCGTGCTTCCGGCCGGCTGGGCAAATTGGACGCTCTGGCAGTGGACGGACGGGCACACCGTGACCGATCCCGCTCCGATTCCCGGGCTCTTCCCTTGCGATCGCGATTATTACTTCGATACTGCGGATGCCATGCAAGCGAAATGGAGTTCTGGCGTGGGGCTGGGGTAGATTGTAGTCTCGTGTAAGTGATCGTAATGGGTCGATGAACAACAACGCCACGCGATTGATCGCTACACTTCGATGACCGCTTTGGAGAGGTTGCGGGGCCGATCGACGTCGACGCCGTGCTCCAGCGCCATGAAGTAGCTGAACAACTGTAGCGGAACCACCTCCGGGATGATCAGCAGGTGTTCGGAAACAGGCTCGACCTCGATGCAGTCTGTTGACAGCTCGGCCACGGTCCGGTCGCCGGTGTTGGCCACCGCAATGACCCGGGCGCGCTGTTTTTTCATGTCCTCGAGAAGCTGAATCGTCTTCTCGTACCGGTTCGTCGAATCTGCGGAGGCCGGGTCGACGGTCGCGATCACCACCAGGGGCACATGCTCGCTAACCAGCGCATTCGGGCCGTGTTTCAGCTCTCCGGCTGGGTAGCCTTCGGCATGAACGTAGGAGGCTTCCTTCATCTTCAGAGCGCCTTCGCGAGCGATCGCATAGTGCACGCCGCGGCCGAGATACAGGAACGTGTTGGCGTTGGAATATTTAGCGGCCAGGTGCGCCGTCTGCTCCCTCCAGGGGTTCAATTGACCCCGAATCTGCGCGGGTAATGCATGCAGCTCGACAATCCTGCGCGCGATTTCTGCCTCATCCAAGGTGCCCAGTTGCTGTGCCTCGTAGAGCGCCAGCACATACAGCGCCGTGAGTTGGCAGGTAAAGCTCTTGGTTGCCGGGATGGCCAACTCCGGCCCCGCGCCGAGAGGCATGGCGGCCGATGCTTCGCGCATCATGGTGCTGCCGGCCACGTTGGCAATGGCAAGCGTCTGGTGGCCGCTGGCCCGTGCGCAGCGCAGCGCGGCCAGAGTGTCCGAGGTTTCGCCCGACTGCGAAATCACCAGCAGCGACGGGTTGCGCGGATTGGCCGCGGTCCGGCAGCCGTACTCGCTGGCGTACTCCACGTCCACGGCCAGGCCGCAGAGGTCTTCCAGGATGATCTCGGCGGCCAGCCCGGCGTGGCGGCTGGAACCGCTGGCAGCGATCAGCACTTCCCCGCGCGGGTTCAGCCACTTCGCCAGCGGGGCAAAGGCCTGCGCGTCGAAGGTCTGCCTGTCGAGATAAAGATCCAGCGTCCGGCGGATGGCGTCAGGCTGCTCGTAAATCTCGCGCAACATGGCATGCGGAAATTCGTTCACTTCAACCTCAGTGGGGCGCCTTTTTGCATCGGAGCCGCCACGCTGATTTTATAAGGCCGGGTCGAGGCCGCTCTCCGGATTCACAGCTTGCGCAGCCGCGCGCAGGCCTCATCCAGTTCGTGATCCTGCTTGGCGAAGCAGAAGCGCAGTAGGTTCTCTCCGCGTCCCGGGCGGAAGAACGCGCTTCCGGCCACGGATGCGACGCCTGTCGCGGCCAGCAGGTTTCGTGCTTTTTGCGCGGCCGTTTCGCCGGGGAGACGGCTGGCGCTGGCCAACACGTAGTAGGCCCCGGCTGGCACGCTGGGCTCGAAGCCCGCATCGCGCAGCGCCGAAAGCATCCTCTCCCGCTTCGATTGGTGGTCGATGGCGATCTGGGTATAGAAACTCGCCGGAAGCCGTTCCAGCCCAGCCGCCGCCCCATGTTGGAAAGCCGAGGGCGCGCACACGTAGGTCAGGTCGTGGAAATAGGCCATCGCAGCCATCCATTTGGCATCGGCGGTGGCATAGCCCAGGCGCCATCCGGTGATACTGAACGTTTTTGAAAACCCCGACATCACAATGGTGCGCTCGCGCATGCCGGTCAGCGTCGCCGGAGAAATGTGGCGCGCCCCGTCGTAGACGAAGTACTCGTAGATCTCGTCGGTGAAGAGAAACAGGTCGTGTTCCCGGCAGGCGTCGGCTATCGCATCGATCTCCGCCCTCGAAAACACCTTCCCGCTGGGATTGGCCGGTGTGTTCAGGATGATGGCTCTTGTCTTCGGCGTGATCGCGGCCCGGAGCGCATCCGTGTCAAGCACCCAGTCCGGCTCGGCCAGGGCAACCAGCACCGGCGTGACGCGCATGGAGTTGAGTGTGGCCACGTGATAGCCATAAAACGGCTCGAACAGGAGCACCTCGTCGCCCGGATTCAGTAGCGCCATGGCCGCGGCGTGCAGACCGGCCGTAGCCCCGCTGGCCACAAGGACCTCCGTTTCCGGATCGTAGGTCAGCCCATAGTCGCGCTGCTGCTTTTCCGCGACCGCGTTGCGCAAGCGCTCGATGCCGTCCAGCCGGGTGTAGATGTTGTAGCCCGCGCGAATGGCCTTGATGGCCTCCTCTTCCACCGGCGCCGGCACCGGGGTGTCGCAGACGCCCTGGGCCAGGTTGATGCCCCCCATACGGTCGCACTCCGTCGTCATGGCGCGAATCTCGGACTGCATGACGCCGGGAGCGAGCTCGCTCAGCGTGAGTCGCGACGAGGCGGACCGGGCGGGCGTGGCGACGATGGAAACGGACGGCGAATCGAAAGGTTTGGATGGCGCGGCGGTGTCGGGCACGGGGAAGATTCCTTTGACCTCCATCTTACAATCTGTGTGAAGACAGCTTCTAGCTGCTGGCTTTTAGTGTCCTGTCTCCAAAGTCCACGGCATAAAAGCTGTCATCCTGAGCGACCGGAGCGAAGCGCAGGGAGTCGAAGGACCTGCAGTTCGGGCACTTGAATGTGAGGTAAGACACTCCGGCACGCACGAGGCCGGGCGTAAAATCGTGCTTTCCGACACGAGTTCTTCCCTCATGCATGAATTGTCAATCATTTCGAGCGTTGTTGAGTCCGTCATTGATTCCCTGGAGAGGTACCCCGGCGCGCGCGTCGTCGAAGTACGCCTCAAGGTGGGCGCCCTGGCTGCCGTGGTCGAAGACTCGCTCCAGTTCTGTTACGGCATTGCTACAGAAGACACACCGCTCGAAGGTTCGCGCCTGGTCGTGAATGTCCTCCCCGTGCGGGTCCATTGCGCGGCGTGCGGCGCCGACAGCGAAATCGAGAGCCTGCAAAGCTTCCGGTGCCGTGAATGCGGCGAGCCGGCCAGCGATATACGCCAGGGCCGCGAAATGGAAATTGATGCCATCGAGATCGAAGAAGCACAGGAAGGCGTAAAGTCATGACCACCCGGATTGTCGAACTTCGCCAGGGTATTCTGAAGAAGAATGATGAATTGGCGCGAGGCCTGCGCGAACGGTTTACTTCCTCAGGCGTGCTGGTGCTTAATCTTGTCTCCAGCCCCGGTACCGGCAAGACGGCCTTCCTCGAGCGCACCCTGCGACTGCTGCGCGAGCGCGGTTCCCGCGTCGCCGCCCTGGTGGGCGACCTCGAAACCGACAACGATGCGCGACGCCTCGCAGCCAGCGGCGCTCCCGTCCGCCAGATCAACACCCATGGCATCTGCCACCTCGAAGCCGAGATGGTCGGCAAGCATCTCGAAGGCTGGGACGGCGTCGAACTGGGCCAGCTCGACTACCTCTTCATCGAAAATGTCGGCAACCTGGTTTGCCCCTCCAGCTACGACCTCGGCGAGCGCATCCGGGTAGCGCTGCTGAGCGTGACCGAGGGCGAAGACAAGCCGCTGAAGTATCCCACGCTCTTCAACTCCGCCGATGCCGCCGTCATCACCAAGATGGACATCGCCGAAGCCGTCGGATTTGAGCGCGAAGCGGCGGTGCGGAACATCCGCGCCATCCGCCCCAATATCCGCATCTTCGAGACCTCGGCCAAATCCGGCGCGGGCATGGAGAACTGGCTGGCCTACCTCGCCGAAGAACAGGCCGCACGCAGTGCCTGAGCATCAGGCGGCCGCCCGATGCCTTTTCATGCAAAATGGGAGATAACGGCTATGAAGAAAGTGTCCTCTGTGTCAACCGTTCCGCCCCTGACGGGCGACGGCAAAGCCGCCGATGTCGAGGCTTACCTCGCCGCGTGTCCCGAGCCGCACCGGACAACGCTCATAAAAGTCCGCAAAATGATCCGTGCCGCCGCGCCCAAAGAGGCCACCGAGGGCATCAGCTATGGAATGCCCGCTTTCCGCTACAAGGGCGGCCTGGTGGGCTATGCCGCGTTCAAAGAGCACTGCAGTTTCTTTCCGATGAGCGGCCGCGTGGTGGAGGAATTCGCAGTCGAACTCAAGCCCTACAAGACGTCCAAAGGAACAATCCAGTTTCCGGTAGACAACCCGTTGCCCGCCGCTCTGGTGAGGAGGATGGTGAAGGCACGAATCGCGCAGAACGAGGCCAGAAAGGTGAAGGGGTAAGCGCCTGTGAACAACGCAACCCAGCCGTTGACCGGGCATCGGGGTTTTCCTGAGTGAGGAAGATCACAATCCCCTCTGGACAGAGTTGCTACAAGAGGAGTAAGAGGTCTCTATGTGTCTAGCGATTCCAGGACGAGTGGAAGAGATTTCAACCGAAGGTTTGCTCCGGATGGGGCGGGTGAACTTTGGCGGGGTGGTCAAGCGCGTCTGTCTCGATTACGTTCCCGAGATCGCCGTGGGCGACTATGCCATTGTGCATGTTGGCTTTGCCCTTTCCGTGATCGACGAGAAAACAGCCCTCGAGACGCTCGAGACCTTTCGCCAGATGGGCGTGCTCGAGGACGAATTTATGAGCGAGCAAGAAGCGTTTGCCCGGGCCGCGGCGGTGCCCCAGTCCCCTTGCCCCGACGGGAGCTGTGCGACCAACACCGAGGCAGCCGAAGTTCCAACCAAGGTTTGAGATTCCCCTCCGCGCATGAGCCTCGGCGACTGCGCGGAAGACCAGCATCATTTCAGGATCGGTACAACTCGAGTCCGAAACCAAAACCGGATGGCTCACACCCTGATGAGGCAATCCCGCACGGGATTGTAACGGCATATGAAATATTTGACCGAGTTTCGCAACGGTGAGATCGCTCAGCGCATGGCGCGGGAAATCCACCAGGTCACGACCCGCCCCTGGAAGATCATGGAAGTCTGCGGCGGGCAAACCCACTCCATCATCAAGAACGGCATCGACCAGATGCTTCCCGAAGGCATCGAGATGGTGCACGGCCCGGGGTGCCCGGTCTGCGTCACGCCCCTTGAGCTGATCGACAAGGCGCTGGCCATCGCCGCCCAGCCGGGCGTCATCTTCTGCTCCTTCGGCGACATGCTGCGCGTCCCCGGCACCGAGGCCGACCTGTTCCAGGTGAAGGGTCGCGGCGGCGATGTGCGCGTAGTCTACTCTCCGCTCGATGCAGTTGATTTAGCCGTCAAGAACCCCGACCGCCAGGTGGTCTTTTTCGGCGTCGGCTTTGAAACCACGGGCCCGGCCAACGCCATGACCGTTCACCTGGCCAAGCGCCGCGGGATTAAGAACTTCTCCTTGCTGGTGTCCCACGTTCTCGTGCCCCCTGCCATCGAGGCCATCATGAGTTCGCCCGGCAACCAGGTGCAGGCCTTCCTTGCCGCCGGCCACGTGTGCAGCGTCATGGGCTACTGGGAATACCCGCCCCTCGTCGAGAAGTACAACATCCCCATCGTAGTGACCGGATTCGAGCCGCTCGACTTGCTTGAGGGCATTCGTCGCGCCGTGATTCAACTCGAAGCCGGCCGCCACGAACTTGAGAACGCATACACCCGCATCGTCCGGTATGAGGGCAACATCCCGGCTCAGGAACTGCTCGCCGAGGTCTTCGAAGTCACCGACCGCGCCTGGCGCGGCATCGGCGTCATTCCCCGCAGCGGGTGGCGCCTCAGCCCGGCTTATCGCGATTTCGACGCGGAAGAGCGCTTTCACATCACCGGCATCCACACCGAGGAGTCGAAGCTCTGCCGCTCGGGCGACGTGCTGCGCGGCCTCATCAAGCCCGCAGAGTGCGGCGCTTTCGGCAAGGAGTGCACGCCGCGCCATCCGCTCGGCGCAACCATGGTCTCGAGCGAAGGCGCCTGCGCCGCCTATTACAACTACGGCCGATTTATTTCGGCGGAAGAGTTGGCGGGTGCCGGAGCAGCAGCGTCCAGTGCCTAGCCTCCTGCCCTGTCCCGGGCGTGAAGCTCGCTTCTGATCTAAGTTGTCATCCTGAGCGGAGTCCGCCGCGGCGGACGAAGCCGAAGGATCTGCGGTTTCTAAATGGCGATGAAAGAACCCCTTCGTCGGAGCTTTTAGCTGGAAGCTAGAAGCTAGTAGCTAGGAGCTGACTCCCAATGCATGACGAGAAATCTCAATTGACCGACGCTCCAAGCGCTGCCCCCGACTTCGCCAACTGGTCGTGCCCGCTACCGCTCGCCGATTATCCCGAGATCGTGATGGGTCACGGCGGCGGCGGCAAGCTGGGCAGTGAACTGGTCGAGCACCTGTTTCTTCCCGCCTTCCGCAACCCGGCTCTTGAGAACCTCGGGGATGCCGCCCTCTTCGATCTGGCCGGCGGGCACCTGGCCATGAGCACCGACTCCTTTGTCGTGCGGCCGCTGTTCTTCCCCGGGGGTTCGATCGGCGCGCTGGCCGTCAACGGGACCGTCAACGACCTTGCCGTCTCCGGCGCCGACCCCAAAATGCTCAGCGCCAGCTTCATCCTCGAAGAAGGCTTCCCGCTCAGCCAGCTGGCCGCCATCGTGCAGGCGATGTCTGATGCCGCCGCGATCGCCCGCGTCCAAATCGTGACCGGCGATACCAAGGTGGTCGAGCGCGGGCACGGCGACGGCTGCTACATCAATACCGCCGGCATCGGCGTCCAGCGCGAGGGCATCACCGTCGGACCGCACCGCGCGCAGCCGGGCGACGCTATTCTCGTTTCGGGAACGATCGGCGACCACGGCATGGCCATCATGAGCGTGCGCGAGGGCCTGGAATTCGAAAGCCAGATTCGCTCTGACTGCGCCGCCCTCAATGGCCTGATCGCCACGGTGCTCGAAGCCGCCGGCTCAGCTGTCCACGCGATGCGCGATCCAACCCGCGGTGGCCTGGCCTCGACTCTGAACGAAATCGCCGCCTCGTCCGGCGTGGGCATCACCATCGATGAACGCGCCCTGCCCGTGCGCGCCGAGGTGCAATCGGCCTGCGAATTGCTTGGTCTCGATCCCGTCTACGTCGCCAACGAAGGTAAGGTAGTTTTCTTTGTTGCGCCGGACGCCGCTGATCGCGTTCTCGCGGTTCTTCGCGCCCACCCCCTCGGCATGGAAGCGGCCCGCATCGGCCATGTCACCGCCGAGCATCCGCGCATGCTGGTCGCACGAACGCAGATGGGCTCCAACCGCGTCATCCCGCTGCAGATTGGCGAACAGCTGCCCCGTATCTGCTGAAGAATCGTGGAACCTCAACTGTCCCGCGATTATGCAAGCCGGTCGAACGACGCCTTGATCCGCTCTGGAATCGCCGCCGGAGCATCGCCCAGCTTTTCGCTGATCTCCAGTACAGCAGCGGGTGGCGCGGCCAGCGACTTCAACGCCTCCGCCACGCCCGGCCACGCAATGCTTCCATCGCCCGGCCAGAGATGCTCATCCTTCAGTCCGTGATTGTCGTGGACGTGCAGCGACACGATCCGATTGTTGAGCACCGAGATCGCCTCTGCCGTCCCCACTGTTACATGAGCGTGGCCCAGATCCAGGCACACTCCGACGTTGTCCAGGTGACCCATTTCCAGGATCGTGATCAGGTGTTCGGGCGTGGTGGGTTCGCTGAGCAGGTTCTCGACCAGCAGCCGGACGCCCAGCGGACGCGCGAACGCGCCCAGGTGTTCGAGCGCGGTCTCGGCAAACTCCAGCGTTCTCTGCGACCATCCGTCGTAGCGCTCTCCCAGGTGGACCACCATGTTGCGGAACGGAATGTGCTCGGCAGCCTCCAGAGCGCGCTTGATCTCGTCCATAGCATCGATGCGCCGCGCCTTTTCGGGATGAATCACGTTGACCGCCGGGGCCCCGGCCCGCCCCATCTCACGATCCGGCCACATCGGCGCATGCAGCGAGAAAACCTGCAGCGGATTGGAGGCGAACCATCCTCCCAGTTCGCGGACATGTTCGCGGCTGGTGTAATCAAAGTGCTGACGGGCAGCGAAAATCTCCACGGCCTCGACGCCGGATCGCCCGGACAGTTCCAGAAGCCCTGGATGCAGACGCTGATTAAGGAACAAGTGTGTCGAGAGCACCCGCAACATGTTCAAGGATCGTCCCCCGCGTCGGTTTGAAGGAGCAGCCGCTCGCTGGGTCTATTTTCGCATCCACGCGCGGGCTACCTGTTGCGCAACATGGTGCGCAGGCCGGCTCGACCCGCGTCCCCGCCCACCGTCCACTGTCACTTGCTCTCCGCCAGCCTCGGGCCCCAGACTAGAAGAAAGCCATGCTCTCCCCAGCCGCAGCTGACGTGTCCCTCGCTCTCGGCGCCGCCGCGGCCGTGGGCCTGGCCGTCGGTGGTTTTCAATATGCGGCCTTGTGGCCGGGCTCGCAAATCTTCGGGCACACGCTCGTGGCTCCCTCGCGCCCCGGCGAACTGGCTCTCACCTTCGACGACGGCCCCAACCCGGCCTGCACTCCGCGGCTGCTCGACGTTCTCATGCAACATGGCGTCAGGGGGACATTCTTCCTGGTCGGCAGCTTCGCTGAGCAGGAGCCGGCGTTGACGAAACAGATCGCCGGTGCCGGCCATCTCATCGGGAACCACTCCTGGAGTCATCCCAACCTGTCGTTGAGCTCGCCGGCGCGGATCCGCAAAGAATTGAGGCTAACCCAGGAGACGCTGGAGCAGTTGATCGCCCGACCTGTCCGCTATTTCCGTCCTCCCTTCGGCGCCCGCCGCCCGTATGTGCTCCGTACAGCGCGAAGAATGGGCATGACTCCCGTGCTATGGAACGCCATGACCTCGGACTGGGAAGAGAGATCACCGGACCGCATTGCCGAACGGCTCACTGAGAAAATCGGCGCCCACCAGCGCCGTGGCCGCGCAGCAAACATCGTTCTCCACGACGGCAGCCATCATGGCCTCAACGCCGATCGGGGGCCTTCGATCGCAGCCACGGAGCACCTTCTTGCGCGCTTCTCAGCCACACACAAATTCGTGACGGTGGATGCATGGGACGC
Organism: uncultured Acidobacteriota bacterium; assembly: GCA_963798315.1. Taxonomy (GTDB): domain Bacteria; phylum Acidobacteriota; class Terriglobia; order Terriglobales; family Acidobacteriaceae; genus Telmatobacter. The sequence continues at coordinate 72,161 of CAWCTA010000017.1, forward strand.
CGGCGCCGGTCCCGATTCATATACGGGCCAACCAGTGGACTCAATGCGCCCGTAGAAGCCGGAACGCCTCTTTCGCTGCCTCGATCGTTGCCTGAACTTCATCTTGTCCGTGCGCGGTCCCCAGGAACGCCGCCTCAAACTGGCTCGGCGGCAGCCAGATACCGTGCTCCAGCATGGCCCGATGGAAGCGGCCGAACGCCGCGGTGTCGGACTTCGCCGCTTCGTCGTAGTTCGTAACCGGATCGAGCGTGAAGAACCACGTCCACATCGACCCCACGCGGTTGGTCGTGAGGGGCACGCCCGCTTTTGCGGCTTCGGCTGCAACCCCTTCGGCGACCGCCTTCGACGTTGCCTCCAGCGGCGGGTACACCTCGGCGGCGTGCTCCTGCAGATAACTGATCGTCGCCAGGCCCGCCGCCATGGCCAGCGGATTACCGCTCAGCGTGCCGGCCTGATACACAGGCCCTAGAGGCGCAAGCAAATCCATCAGTTCCCGCTTCCCGCCGAAGACGCCAACCGGAAGGCCTCCGCCCACAATCTTGCCCAGCGTAACAAGGTCGGCGTCGATTGAGTAGCGCTCAAGCGCTCCACCCAGCGCTACGCGGAATCCGGTCATGACTTCGTCCACGATCAGAAGCGCACCCTCGCGGGCAGTCAGCGCCCGCAGTGCCCTCAAGTATCCCGGCGCCGGCGGGATGCAGCCCGCATTCCCTACCACCGGCTCGAGAATCACGGCGGCGATCTTGTCTGGATGGGCGTCAAAAGCGGACTCCACCGCCGCAAAGTCATTGAAGGGAAGCGCATGCGTGAGGCGCGCGATCTCCTCCGGCACGCCCGCCGAGCCGGGAATTCCGAACGTGGCCACACCGGATCCCGCTTTCACCAGCAGACCATCCGCGTGGCCGTGGTAACAGCCCTCGAACTTGATGATGAGCTTGCGCTTGGTAGCCGCACGCGCCAGCCGGATAGCCGACATGGTCGCCTCCGTGCCCGAGCTGACAAAGCGCATCTTTTCGATCGCGGGATAGCACGCGGCCACTCGTTCGGCCAGGTCGGCTTCGATCGCGGTGGAAGCCCCGAAGCTCGCCGATTTGCGCGCGGCATGCTCGATTGCCTCCACCACGGGCGCAAAGGCGTGGCCCAGGATCATCGGTCCCCAGGAGCCGAAATAGTCGATGTAACGATTGCCGTCCGCGTCGGTCAGGTATGCGCCCTGCGCGCTCTCGACAAACGGCGGAGCGCCGCCCACCGCGCGAAACGCCCGCACCGGCGAGTTGACGCCGCCGGGGAAAAAGCGCTCGGCGCGCTGCTTCAGGGCCTGGGAACGGGTGTGTGCGGAGGTAGTCGTCTGGGAGCTCATGGTGGGTTAAGTATAGAAGGAAGCGTTGCAAATCACGGCCGCCTACTTCCGCACCGGGCAGCGTCTATGGCCGGGTGCCCCATCCTTGCGACGTTCTTGTTTTTGTCGCAAGGGTGGGATAGCACGAACCTAAACCCTCATTCGTCCTTGCGCAGAATGGTGAACACGCTGACAAGCACAAGCGCCGTTCCGGCGAGAGTTCGCAGCGTCACCGGCTCTCCGGCCACAAAGTAGCCGAGCGCCACCGCCACAATCGGGTTCACGTATGCGTGGCTCGCGACGCGGGTCGCCGGCATGTGGGCCAGGAGCCAGACAAATGCTGTGAATGCCAGCAGGGATCCGAACACAATGAGGTAGAGCAGCGCCAGCACCGCGCGCATTGAAATGTGGGGCATGGGATGCATTTCGCCGAACGCCGCGGAGAGCAGTAGCAGCATTCCTCCGCCCAGCATCATCGCGGCACCGGCCGTGAGGGGCCTCGCCTTGGGCAGATCCATGGAACGGCTCAGCACCGTGCCGAGCGACCACGTGGTGCAGCCGGCCAGGATCGCCAGGCATGGCACCAGTCCGAGATGCTGCTCGCCGCCGGGCAGCAGCAGAACGCCCACACCGGCAAATCCCAGCAGCGTTGCGGCCGCCAGGTTCAAACGCCAACGCTGCTGGCGAAGCACCAGCATCTCCAGGACCAGCGTCAGGATGGGAATGGTCGCGGCCAGCACCGACACCACGCCAGAGGGCACATATTTCTCCGCCCAGAACAGCGGACCGTATTCGGCCACGAACATCAACAGGCTCATGACCAGGAGGTTGCGCCATTGCCGTGCGCTGGGGCGCGTTTCGCCTTTGGCCAGCATGAAGCCGAAGAGCACGACACCCGCAATAAAGAATCGCGACCCGGCAGCGAAGAGGGGCGGCAACTCCTCCACCGCAATACGGATCGCAAGGAACGTCGTGCCCCACAGAACGTAGATAGCAAAGAACGCCAGCAGCACGCGAATCCGGAACGACCGGCCCGTGGAAGACTCGACTTTGGTAACCGTTGAAGTACTCATAAACAGTTATCACTTTACAGATCGTATAGTAACCCGTCAAACTTAATTAGAAGGTTAGCTACTGTAGCCATGTCTCATGCAATTCAGCATCGTCCCTTTCAGCTCATCGCCGGGCACCCGGCGCTCGATCTTGTGAACACGCTCGATTGGCGCTTTCGCGACGACGGCCCGGAGGAGTTGCTGTCCAGCTACGATGATCTGCTTCGCTTCTCTGTCCAATCCGAAATCTTGACCGCGAAACAGATCCGGCAGATCGTTCGAACTGCGACCGAGAGCGCTGCCGCCGATGCGCTGGTCGCGTGTCGAGAGTTGCGGGAGGCCGCCGCTGACGTCCTTTATGCTGCTGTCGATGATCGAATTCCCGCCGCGTCGCAAATTAAAACTCTGGACCGGTTCTTCAAGGAAGCCCGCGAGCATCAGCGGCTTTCCTGGTCCGGGTCGCGCCTGGCGCGGGAATGGCCGGCCTCGGAGTGCGGCGCGGACCTGCCGGTCTGGATGCTGTCGCTGAGCACCAAGCACCAGTTGACCTCCGACGATATGGGCCGTCTGCGCGCCTGCGAGAAACCCGATTGCCGGTGGCTGTTCCTCGACACCAGCAAGAATCACACCCGCCGCTGGTGCGATATGAAGCTCTGCGGAAATCGCATGAAAGCCCGCCGCTTCAAAGCCATGCACAGCAACTGAGCGGTTCGCTCGCCTTTGACGCTCCATTAAACTGGATACGGAATGCATACAGGTCAAAGAGGAGCGGCAGTCGCCGGGGTGGCCGCATGGATCGCGCTGCTCGCCGGATGCGGAACTCCGGGCGCGCCGCAGCCCCCCTCGCTCAACCTGCCCGATCGAGTCACGGACCTGTCCGCCGCGCGCAACGGGAATCGGGTTGCATTGACCTGGACCATGCCCCGGCGCAACACCGACAAGCTGGTACTGAAGGGCATCGTGGCTGTGCGTATCTGCCGCCGTGAAGGGTCGAGCGTCGACGCGGCGGGGTGCGCCTCTGCGGGCGAATTGGAATTGGCGCCCGGCTTGAAGGGCTCATTTGCCGAAACGCTGCCCTCGGCCTTGTCAGCAGGCGCCCCGCGCGGGCTCAACTACTTCGTCGAACTGGCCAACCGCAAGAGCCGCTCCGCCGGTCTTTCGAATGCGGCCATGGTGCTGGCCGGAGAAGCTCCGGCTCCGGTGATCGGCCTTGCCGCACAGGTCCGCAGAGAGGGAGTGGTGCTGCGTTGGACGGCCGATCAGAGTTCCGCTGCGGTCCGCCTCGAGCGCACCCTGCTTACAGCGTCCCCGCCCAAGCCGCACACCGGTCCACTCCCGGCGACGCCGGAGCCGGCCGAGCAGAACCTTCTCGTCGAATCCTCCGCTGGCGCCGCACTCGACAAGAACATCACCCTGGGCAACACCTACGAATATCGGGCGCAGCGCGTCCTTCGCGCATCCGTCGACGGCAAGACCCTCGACCTCAACGGAGAACTCTCCCCGCCCATTCGCGTGGAGGCTCTCGACGTGTTTCCGCCCGCGATTCCAACCGGGCTGGTGGCAGTGGCCACAGCGGCCGACGTTGCCTCTTCCACCGAGGCTGCCATCGATTTAAGCTGGCAGCCGAATACCGAAGCCGATCTCGCCGGGTACGAGGTCTACCGGCGGGAAGAACAGACGCCCTGGCAACGGATTTCCGGGGATCAGCCAGCGATCGGCCCGGCATTCCACGATACACACGTGCTTACCGGACGCACCTACCGATACGGGGTGAGCGCCGTCGATAAGGGCGGCCACGAAAGCGGCCGGTCCCAGGAAGCGCAGGAGACAGTGCCGACGCAATGACGACTTCCGTCGCGCAAGGAGACATCGTATGAAATACTGCCGGTTCCTGTTTGAGGGTCAAACCCATTACGGTGTGGTTGAAGTGCGCGGCGACGAGCCCTGGATTGTTGATCTCGCACCTGCCCCATCTGAGGACCTCGCCTTCCATCTGGCACGCGCCCAGGCTTCCAGGTTGGTGCCCGACCCCGCCGGATTCGACTTCGAACCCATGCCGCTGAGCGCAGCCGACCTTTTGCCGCCAGTCACACCGTCGAAGATCGTGTGCGTGGGCCGTAATTATCGCGAGCACGCCCAGGAACTCGGCAACGAAGTGCCAGCCGAGCCGCTCCTATTCTTCAAGCCGCCTTCGTCCTTGCTCCGTCCGGGCGGCACAATCCTTTTGCCGGCAGCGTCCACGCGCGTCGACCATGAAGGCGAACTCGCCCTTGTCATCGGAGAGCGCGCCAGCAACCTGCAACCCGATGCCGATCTGCGCTCCATCATTCGTGGCTACACGCTGGCCAACGACGTCACCGCCCGCGATCTGCAGAAGAAAGACGGTCAGTGGACACGCGCCAAGGGCTTCGACACATTCTGCCCGGTCGGTCCGTGGGTCAGCAATGAAGTCGATCCCGCCTCCGGCCTCATCATCAAAACCCGCGTCAATGGCGAGCTACGCCAGCACGGCTCAACCGCCGACTTCATCTTCTCCATCCCTCAGTTGCTCGCTTACATCACAGCTGCCATCGCGCTCGAGCCGGGCGACCTCGTACTCACCGGCACCCCGTCCGGCGTAGGCCCGCTCGCCCCTGGAGATCGTGTCGACGTTAGCATGACGGGACTTGGCATTCTGACCAACCTGGTGGCTGCTGCGCGTCGGTGATGGCTGCCGCCAATGCAACTCCAGCCTCTCCCGTGAATCCGTAGAAGAGGTACACTTAGGGCGCAGACGCACCGCAGGACGGGGCCCCTACGTACGGGTCTTTGTCCATGGGGTGAATCTCCACCCTTCCCGAGATCCCCAAGGAGGATTCCATGCCGCAGAATCTGCTCGAACAGTTGCGGAATTACACCACGGTAGTCGCCGACACCGGCGATTTTGAGGCGATGGAAAAATTCCGCCCCACCGACGCCACCACCAATCCGTCTCTCATCACCGCCGCCTCACAAATGCCGCAATATCAGGAACTTGTCGACGGCGTTCTCAAAGAAGCCCGTAACGAGAAAGGCGACCACGCCAGCGATAACGAGGTCGCGAAACTGGCTTTCGAGCGCCTCGCCGTGGCTTTCGGCAAGCGCATCCTCGAGATCGTTCCCGGCCGCGTTTCCACTGAGGTCGACGCCCGCTTGTCGTTCGACACCCAGGCCACCATCACGCAGGCACGCAGCATCATTGCGCAATATGATCAGGCCGGCATCGGACGGAAACACATTCTGATCAAAATCGCTTCGACCTGGGCCGGCATCCGCGCCGCGGAAGTGCTTGAAAAAGAGGGCATTCACTGCAACCTGACGCTGCTCTTCGGAATCCACCAGGCCATCGCCTGCGCCGAAGCCGGCGTGACCCTCGTCTCGCCTTTTGTGGGCCGCATCCTCGACTGGTACAAAAAGAGCACCGGCAAGGACTATCAGGGCGCCGATGATCCGGGCGTCCAGTCCGTCACCCGCATTTACAACTACTACAAAAAGTTTGACTACAAGACACAGGTGATGGGCGCCAGTTTCCGCAATATAGGCGAAATCAAGGAGCTGGCCGGCTGCGACCTCCTGACAATTTCGCCGCAACTGCTGGCAGAACTCGAAGCGACCCAGGCCGACCTGCCCCGCAAGCTCGATCCCAACAAGGCCAAGTCCCTGCCCGTCGAGAAGATACCCATGGACGAGGCGACGTTCGAACGCATGCATGCCGAAGATCACATGGCGCATGACAAGTTGAAGGAAGGCATCGACGGGTTCTCGGCGGCACTCGTCAATCTGGAGAAACTGCTGGCCAACCGGCTGGCAGAGCTCGAATCCCGCACACCGACCGCAGTCTAGGGGCGCAGCTGAGTCGATCTGAGTCTTGACTCGCATACCAGGGGCAGCCGCCAGGCTGCCCCCGGTATTTCTACCCCGTTTGTGGGAAGGCGTAACTTTTGTTGTACGTCAAAAGTGTCCTAAATCACCGATAACCGCAACAATTCCTGTATTCTTTGTTTCATAGCAAGCAATCCATAGTGGGCTGGGCATATGCTCCGCTCTATTGATGCGCACGTTGCACCGGAGCCTAGGCCTCACACCCCGAACGCGCGTGCTTCACGGAGGCGTGTATGCAGACACAAGCTCATCCCCTCGAACCATTCTTCCAGCAGGCAGTCCGCGACAGCTATGAGGGCAAGCTTGGCCTTCACGATCCCGACGTGATCGCGTATGTTTCGCGCGTACTCTGTGATTTCTCCGAAGCCAACCGCCTCTTCAAGGCGCGCGATGCCGCGGGGCATCCAAAAGACGAGTTGGACGCCATGATCGTGGCATCCGACCCTGTGAACGGGACCGCGCCTTCCTTCGACGCTGAACGCACTATGCGTAAATATATTGGCGATTATGCCTTGTTCGTAGCCGGCATGGTCCCGGAAGCCATTGACTCCGGTGCTCCGGAAGCGAACCGGCGTCCCACTCTCGGCGAGTTGATCCGCGCCGGCAAAGAGAGCTATTTCATCGTCAGCCAGTTCAACGTATTCGAGTACAAGAAAGAAGCCCCGCTGTTTGCGCGGCTCTCGGACCAGTTTGAGCGTTACATTCTGGGCTTGGCTCTGGTCCGCGAAGAAATGGGCAAGCGCCTGGCGCTTCCAACGCAAGTCATTTGACGGTGAAACGTCGCGGACCTGGGTGTCACCATTTGACCAGTCTGGTCCGCTTATTCAAGTGACAGCAACATTTGCGGTCGTTTCAGTGTCAAAGTTAGTAACAACCGGCATCTCCCTCAAGATTCCGGGAGTTGTTTCAAAGAATTTCCTGGGCAGTGGCTGGTGGAACCCGGCTTGCGCGCAAGTCGGGGCCCACAACGACGGGTCTTTGTCGTTGGGGTGAAACTTGGCAACCGGTCATGGCCTGAACATGAATCCGGCTGCGCGCGGGCCGACACCCGGAGGTTCGCCATGCAGCGCCAATCCCATCCGCTCGAATCGTTCTTCCATCAGGCCGTCCGCAACAGCTATGAAGGAAAGCTGGGGCTCAACGATCCGGATGTAACCGGATATGTGGCCCGGCTGCTCTGCGACTTCTCCCGCGCCGAGAAACTTTACAAGATGCGTGATGAGATGGGCCGCCCTATCGCCGAGTTGGAGCAGATGATGACCGCGGCCGATCCGGTGAATGGCACTGCGCCTTCCTTTGACGCCGAGCGCATGATGCGGAAGCACATCGGCGACTATGCGTTGTTCGTCGCAGGCATGTATCCGGAGGCGGTCGACTCATGGCGCCATCGCCGCCGCCACCACCCCAGCCTCGGCGAATTGATCCATGCCGGCAAAGAGAGCTACTTCATCGTCAGCCAATTCAACCTGTTCGAATACGAGCAGGAAGCGCCGCTCTTCGGACGCCTCTCCGACTGGTTCGAGCGCTGCATCCTCGGCCTGACTATGGTGCGCGACGAGCTTGGCCACCGCAAGCCCTTGTTGCCGCCGCCGGTCCAGTGAACCGGGTCCGGCATTTGTGGTCAACGGAAAACTGAACTATTTCGCCGTCCTAGGCCGGCGTTCTTTCACTTAGTTCGCTCTCAGCAGATACACCGCGCGAATCGCGAATTCTCACCGTGAGAATCAGGCCGCCTGCCACTACATACACCAGCGCAATGAACGAGAAACTTGCCGTGAGAGAGTGAGTTCGACCGTTCAGATAGCCGATGGTGTAGTTCCCTGCCAATCCGCCGAGTTGGCCAATCGAATTGATCAGCCCGAAAGTGGCGGCCGCCGCTGCCTCACTGAGCATCATCGTCGGTATCGCCCAAAAAGTGGGGTAGTACGCATACAGGAAGCCGCTTCCCAGCAGCAGCCACACAATCGCTAATGACACGTCGTGACGATCCAGGGCTACAAGCCCGAACATCAACCCGGCGATGATCAGCGGAATCGCGGTGTGTAAGCGGCGCTCGGCGGTCTTGTCGGAGTGCCATCCATTGATAAGCATGCCCGTCATGCCGATCAGAGCGGGCACCAGTAGCAGCCACGTGACCATCTGGTTTGAAGCTCCGGACAGGCGTTTCAAGAACGTTGGTATCCAGTAGATGGTTCCGAGAGCTCCGGTTAGAGCTAGGAAATACGCAATAACCAGCCTTAGAATTCTGCCATCCCCAAACGCCTGCAGTGTTGTCGTTTTTTTGATTTTGCTTTTCGCATCTAACTCCACTTGCAACTCCCGGGCGAGCCAGTCCCGCTCGTCTGGAGGCAGCCAGCGCGCTTGCGCCGGCCGATCCGTCATGAAGAACCACGTGACGAACCCAATGACAACGGCGGGAATCCCCTCCAGAACAAACAGCCAACGCCAGCCGGCAAGGGACTGCCAATGAACACCAAGCAGCCAGCCCGCCAAGGGCGAGCCGATCAAAGCCGCGGCGGGATTCGCGGCGTATAAACAGGCGATGGCCCTGCTGCGATCGCGTGCACAAAACCAGTGCGTCAAATAAACGATCATGCCGGGGAAGAAGCTGGACTCTGCAGCCCCCAACAGGAACCGGGCTGCATAAAACTGCGCCGCAGTGTGTACAAAACCGGTCAGAATCGTGACCATTCCCCACGAAATCATGATTCGTGCCGTCCATTTCCTGGCGCTCCAGCGTTCGACGATGACGGCTCCGGGTATCTCGAACAAGACATACGTTATGTAAAACATCCCTACACCCAAACCGTAAACGCGGTCGCTGAAGCCCAGGTCTGCACTCATCCTGAGATTGGCAAACGACACGTTGACGCGATCGATGTAGTTGATCATGTAAAGGAGAGCCACAAAGGGAAGCAGCCGGTAAGCGACTCGCCTTCTGGCGCTCCGGGCAACATCACTCAGCGCTGTCGTCACATCTGCACTTCCATGGGAGTTCATAGGCGCCCGCCAGCTTCGATGGCAGAGGTTTGGTACTCAGCTCAACTTCTTCGCGACATACACAAAACGAGAAAGACTGCCTTCCCGGGCAACACGAGCAGCAACGGAAAGAAACTCCTGCTGACCTTCGTAGGCCTGATCGCCTTCGATCCCTCGAAGGGCGGTGCTTCTTGATGCGCGGGCCGCATACCGCGCCTCGGCAACCATGGCCATGTTTGCCGTTGCGTCCTCGCACGCCAGCGATTGCAATCCGCATTGCTTCATGACGAGCTCGTCATAGCCACGCGGAACGAAGAGATAGAACCCCGAAAGACTCCTTGCCGCAATCTCTCCATTTGTCAGCGGCCCGGTCACGGTGAGGGGATCGGTGAACAGCAGGCGTCCGCCTGGCTTCAGCATCCGGGCCCATTCCGCGATGATGTGGGGCCTGTCGCTGAAGTGATTGATAGCGTCGATGCAAGTGATGGCTTCAAAGCTGGCGTCGGAGAATGGTAACGGCCGGTTAGCATCGGTCGTCTGGAATTCGGCGCGTGAGGCCAGGCCTCTCTGGACTGCGAGTAGTCTCGCCGTCGTGACCGCATCATCGTGAACGTCAATGCCGACGACGGAACATCCGGTGATCGACGCGATTCGTAATGCCGGTCCACCAGCTCCGCAGGCAACATCCAGTAACGTCCTCCCAGGACAGAGGTCGAGCCACTTCACAAATCTGTCCTGCTCGTCGGCGGTCAGCCAACTGTTTTGCCCGATATCCTCCCCGAAAGCTTCTTGGCGGATCCGCGCGTACAGGTCCGATTGAAAATTTCCATAATTGGCTTGGTAGTGACCGGCTGTCTGCGGCTCGTTTGATTTGCCCATCTCAACCTCCGCACCAGAAGTTTTGGAGACACCAGCCACTATCCATCGCGTTTCACTCCGACCACACCGCCAGCACATTCCCGGCGCCATCCGAAAAGTGGAACCGTCGGCCTCCGGGGAACTCGAACGGAGGAACCACGACGGTGCCGCCCGCCTTCTCAACAGCCTCTTCCGTGGCCTTTAGATCCGCAGAGTACAACACCACCAGCGGCCCGGCCTTTCCGCCGCTCGCTTCACTCTTTGCGAATCCACCGTCGATCCCGCCGCTTTCCGAGCTAAAGCTGGCGTAATCGGGTCCCCAATCCTGAAATGTCCATCCAAATACGCTGCTGTAAAACGCCTTGGCGCGGGCAATGTCGGGGGACGAAAACTCGATGTAGTTGATCTTGTGGTGATGAGCAGGATGACCCATGGCTCTCCTTTGCTGAGCGGTTGTGAGGTGGAATCGAAGGAATGGCGGGTCGCTGGCCTCTGGGGGCGCCGTCAAATCTTTCCAGGTGCACTTCGGAAACGCCTCCGTCCCCTTTTCCTCAGAAGCCGGGGAATGCAGGTAGAGCCCGCTGGCTGACACAAGAGCAGGCTGCCGAGGTACGAAACGAAATTAGCAAACCAATACCGCGGAAGCAATCGAAAACGCCGTGCCTCAGCGCAGCGGGCGATCTGCAGGCAAGGCGTAAATCTCGCACAACATAACAGTAGGCAAATGCATGTGGCTTCTTTAGGATGGCTATTACACGGGAACCCCAGGGACTTAGCAGCCTGCGGTCGTCAACCGACAACCCATGCCCATGCTTGCACTCGACCCACAACTCGTCGCTCTAGCCCAGGAAAACACCCGAACCGCTACCTGGGAATGGACCGAGGCGACTGACGAACTCCGCTGGACTTCGGGCCAGACCGAGATCTACTCCCGCCCGGCGCACGAAATCAACTCCACAGAAGCCTGGGAATCCCTGGTCCACCCTGAGGATCGGGAACGGCTCCGCTCGGCGGTCGAAAACGCCCTTCGGACCGGCACCGGTTACCGCGAGCGTTTCCGGGTCGCGGGAAGGGACGGCACCACGCTTTGGATCCTCGGTTATGCGCAGGTGGTTCGCGATCCCGATCATTCCACAAGGCTCGTCGGTGTCAACCTTGATATGTCCGACTGGGTAGACGCGCTCATCGCCAGCGAAACGCGCTTCACGGCCACATTCGAACAGGCGGCGGTTGGAATCGCGCACGTCGCCCTGGATGGGACCTGGCTTAACGTGAATCGCCGCTGCGCCGAAATCGTCGGCTATCCAAAAGAAGAGTTGCTTGGCCTCAAATTCAGCGACATTACCCATCCAGACGACCTCGAGGCCGATTGGGCGCTGGTCCGGGAACTCCTGGAGGGCGAGCGGGACACCTATTCCCTCGAGAAGCGTTACTTCACCAAAGACCGGCGCCTGGTGTGGGTGAACCTCACCGTTTCACTGGTGCAAAAGCCCGACGGCAGCCCGGACTACTTCATCTCGGTGATCGAAGACATCACCTTGCGCAAGCGGATCGAAGACGAACGCGACGAACTGATCGTCCAACTCGAAGAACGCGTCCGCGAACGAACCGCGGAACTGGAGCGCCTTTCGTTAACCGATCCGCTGACCGGCATTGCCAACCGCCGCTCCTTCGATCGATGCCTTGAAGCGGAATGGAACCGCGCGGTCAGAACCCGCCAGCCCCTCTCGTTGATCCTGGTTGACATCGACTTCTTCAAGAACATGAACGATAGCGCCGGGCACAGCGCTGCAGACGACGCGCTGCGGACCGTTGCGGCTTGCCTCAGCCAGGTCGCTCAGCGATCGGCGGATTTGGCCGCGCGCTATGGCGGCGACGAATTTGTCCTGATTCTTCCCGACACGAGTGCCGACGGAGCGCTCCGGATCGCGAACCGCGTGCAGGAACTGGTGGAAAAACTCGGAGTCAGGAATCCCGGCTCCTCGATCGATAGTGCGATGACCGTGAGCCAGGGCGCGGCAACCGCGTCGCCCGACAGCAAGGGAACCTGGAGCAGCCTGTTACTCGATGCGGACCGGGCGCTCTACCGTGCCAAGCAGACCGGCCGGGCCCGTATCGCCGTTGCCGAGCCCCGCGGCGTGTGACAAACCCGCAGACACGAAGCCGCCGCCCGCCCAACAGGCGAGCGCCTCAAAGAATGTAGCGGCTCAAATCGTTATCGCGGACAATCGCAGCCACCATGTCCTTCACGTATTGGTCGGTAATGAGAAAGACCTTCTCGGGACCGGAGGCGGTCATGCGCTCCGCATAAGGCAGCGGAGTGGAGGATTCCTTTTTGATCGTCTCTGATAACGCCGCCGCCTGCGACTCATCCGGCGAACGCCGGGCCACGTCGGGGGCCAGGAAGCTGACATCCTCCAGCACCCGCTCCATGATGGTGTGCAGGCGCCGGGCGCCGATGTTCTCGGTAGTCTCATTCACCCGGAACGCAAATTCCGCCATCTCGCGCAGGGCATTGGGTGAGAATTCGAGCCGCACGCCTTCCGTCTCCAACAGCGCCGAGTACTGCTTGGTCAACGACGACTTGGGTTCCGTCAGGATGCGCAGAAAGTCCTCGACCGTGAGCGACTGCAACTCGACGCGGATGGGAAAACGCCCCTGCAACTCGGGAATCAAATCGCTCGGCTTCGATACATGGAATGCGCCCGCGGCGATAAACAGGATGTGGTCGGTCCGCACCATGCCATAGCGCGTGTTCACCGTGGTTCCTTCCACGATGGGAAGGATGTCGCGCTGCACGCCCTCGCGCGAAACATCGGGTCCGTGGCCGCCTTCCCGGCCCGCGATCTTGTCGATTTCGTCCAGAAAGACGATGCCGCTCGACTCTACCCGCTCGACGGCGGCGCGGTTCACCGAGTCCATGTCGATCAGCCGGCCCTCTTCCTCCTGCACCAGGTAATCGAATGCATCCGCCACTTTCAGTTTGCGCTTCTTGGTGCCGCCTCCGAAGATGTTCGGCAGCATGTCCTTGAGGTTCATCTCCATGTCTTCAAAGTTCTGGTTGGAGATGATGCCGAACTGCGGTGTGTTTCGCTCCCGCACATCGATTTCGACCATGCGGTCGTCCAGTTTGCCTTCCCGGAATTGCTGGCGAAGCTTCTCCCGCGATCGCTGGTGGCTGTCTGCACCCGGTAACGCAGGCTGTCCTTCCGGTTGACCCGGCGCGGGGGGAGGGGCCGGCAGCAGCACGTCCAAGAGTCGCTCTTCGGCGTTCATCTCCGCCCGGTCTTCCACTTCTTCCAGGCGCTCTTCGCGCACCATGTCGATGGCAATCTCCACCAGGTCGCGGACAATCGACTCCACGTCGCGCCCCACGTAGCCCACTTCGGTAAACTTCGAAGCTTCGACCTTGAGGAAAGGGGAATTGGTCAACTTGGCCAGGCGGCGCGCGATCTCCGTCTTGCCGACACCCGTCGGCCCGATCATGATGATGTTCTTGGGCATGATGTCTTCTGCGATGTCGGGCGGAAGTTTCTGCCGCCGCTGCCGATTGCGGAGAGCGATGGCCACGGCGCGCTTGGCGGCCCTCTGGCCGACGACATGCTTGTCCAGCTCTGCCACAATTTCGCGCGGCGTCAGTTCGTCGAGCGCCAGGTCCTGCTCTTCAGCGGAAGCGGGGAGGTAGATAGCCATTGTGCGGTGGACGCGGGCCCAACGGGCTCGTTAGCCCTTCAACTCCTCAATCGTGACGCGGTCATTGGTATAGATGCAAATCTCTCCCGCGATCTTCATTGCCTTTTGCGCAATTTCGAGAGCGCCGAGATCAGTGTTCTCCAGAAGAGCCCGCGCCGCGGCGACGGCATAGCTGCCCCCCGACCCGATTGCGGCGATCGGCTCATCGGGGTCTATCACGTCGCCCGATCCCGAGATCAGGAAGGTCTGCCCCTTGTCAGCCACGACTAGAAGAGCCTCTAAGTTGCGCAACATCTTGTCGGTGCGCCAGTCTTTCGCCAACTCCACCGCGGCACGGTTGAGATTGCCGGCATACTGCTCGAGTTTGGTCTCAAAGCGCTGGAACAGATTGAACGCATCGGCCGTCGAACCGGCAAATCCGGCCAGAATCTTGTCCTGATACAGGCGGCGAATCTTCTTGGCGGAGTGCTTCAGCACATGATCGCCCAGGGTCACTTGCCCGTCCGCCGCCATCACCACCTGCCCGTTTCGGCGCACGCAGATCACGGTGGTCGAGCGAATGCGCGATTTCTCCCTCGAACTCTTGTTCAAAACCAATGAAAAGAACCTCCGGAGATCCAGCGTCCGGCGGCCGCGTCTCCTTTCGATGCAAAGTCGAGTATAGCGCAGCATCCCGGGCCGGATTGGTCGCCCGAATGCGATCCCAATAGCGTCAGCTGCGCTATCCTGAGTAAGGACCGCGCGGCTTTCCATGCCATTCAATACGATCCGAGTTCTGGAGATTGCGGCCGGCGCGGTTGTCGTCGCCGGCTTGGCCGCCGCTGGCGCCTGGATGGTCCTGCGCAAAAAGCCCACCGCGGAAGAATTGGAGATCGCCCGCCGCCTGCTTCTCGCCCAGTCTGGACGCCTGGTCGATGGAACACTGCTCGATGTCTGTGAAGTTCCCACCCAGGAAGGCGGCATCCTCATAATGCTCCTCTACGGCTACCGGATCGGCGGTGTCGATTACCAGTGCACGCAGGACATAACAAGGATGCGCGACATCGTCGACGTCACCACCGTCCGCGCCGGTTTCCCCTGCTCCGTTCGCTACCAGTCCGGTAACCCGCAGAACAGCATCGTCGTAGCTGAAAAATGGTCGGGGATTCGCGCCACCGCTCCCTTCCTGCCCACGTACGACAGGGGAAAATGGCTCGACCGCCGTTATCTCAACTGACTCATAACCCCTGAAGAACCGGCTCCCTGTGCCACCAGCCTGGGGCATCACGGGAGGCAGGACACGGATACCCAGCCCCGGTTACACTAGGTATATGCACCTCCACGCCGCGCCCGCTTCTTCCCCCGCCACGGGCACGGCCCGGACCCAGACCGTTCTCCGCATTTCCCTTCTCGCCACACTGGCCTACGTCGCGGTCACATTCGTCGCCGGCCTCCGCGCCCATTCCCTGGCCCTGCTCTCTGAATCCGGCCACAACGTTTCCGACTTTCTGGCCCTGCTCCTCAGCTTCGCCGCAGTCTACTTCCAGACCCGCCCCGCCGACGATGCCAGGACCTTCGGTTATCAGCGCGCCGGCGTTCTGGCCGCCTTCATCAACGCCGGCACCCTCATCCTGATCTCGATCTGGATTGCCTACGAAGCCGTCCAACGCCTCTACACGCCAGTGGCCGTGCAGCCCCGTCTCATGATGTACGTGGCCGCCGCTGGTGTTCTCATGAACGGCGTGATCGCCGCCCTTCTGTGGGGTGTAGCCCGCGACGTCAACCTCCGCTCCGCCTTCATCCACATGGCCGGCGACACCCTCTCCACCGCCGCCGTCATTGCGGGCGGCGCCGGCATCCTGCTCACGGGCCGCAACTGGATCGACCCCGTGCTTTCGCTGGTGATCGCGGCCCTCATCCTCTGGTCCAGCGCCGGCATCGTGCGCGAGACCCTCAACATCCTCCTCGAAGGCACGCCCCGCAACGTCGATCTCAATCACATTCGGGCGGGCATGGAGGGCGTCCCCGGCGTCCTGAACGTCCACGACCTCCACTGCTGGAGTCTCGGCTCGCAATCCCGCGCCCTGGCCTGCCACGTCACCATCGACGACATCCCGCCGTCGGAAAGCGCCGCCATCCTCGCAAAGCTCCGCCATGTTCTCAAGGACCACTTCAATATCTGCCACACCACCATCCAGTTCGAACACGAGAATTGCGAAGTTCTCGAGGGCTGCGTGGTGCCCTTAGAAGAGATGGCCAGCGGCGCCGACCCCGGCCACCACCACGGCCACGCCCACTAGCCCAATTTGCATTGTCATCCTGAGCCCTGCACTGACCTGTCAACTGAGAACTGACAACTGACAACTAATATTGACCCCGAGCAACGACCCTGCTGACAGCCCCATATATCATGCGGCAATGTTCGATTCCCTGCCCAAATCCGACGACAACCCCGCTTCCTCCCTCGGCCTGCTCATAGTTTCCCTGGTTGCGATGTCCATTCTGTTCGGTTTTGGTTTGGCCACCCTCATCTTCCGCCTGCAGACGCACACCCGCCCGGACGCCGTCATTCCCGCCCTGGTCCTCTCCTGCGCCGGACTCTGCGTCCAGTTCGGGATGGTCCGCTTCCTCATACGCCACCTGACCCAGGCGCCCAACTGAACGAAGCTGATCACTGATCTCTGACCCCTGTACACTGTTTTCATGGAAGAGTTCAGCCGCATTCAGCGCCTTCCTCCGTATGTCTTCAACATCACGGGGGAGATGAAGATTTCCGCCCGCCGCCGCGGAGAAGACATCATCGACTTCGGCATGGGCAACCCCGACGGAGCCACGCCCAAACACATCGTCGACAAGATGATTGAAGCGGCGCAGAAGCCCGTCACCCATCGCTACTCGGTCTCGCGCGGCCTGCCGCGGCTGCGCCGGGCCATCACGAATTGGTACAAGGCGCGCTACGACGTCGATCTCGACCCCGACCGCGAGGCCATCGTCACCATCGGCTCCAAGGAGGGCATCGCCCACCTCTGCCTCGCCATCCTCGACTCGCGCGACACGGTGCTGGTGCCCAACCCCAGCTACCCCATCCACATCTACGGTCCGGTGATCGCCGGAGCCCACGTGGTCAGCGTGCCCATCGTGCACCCGGAAAAATTCCTCGCCGAGCTTGAAGACCTCATCCCGCGCATGACCCCGCGCCCCAAGGCCCTCATCGTCAACTTTCCGTCCAACCCGACCACCCAGTGCGTCGAACTCCCCTTCCTCGCCCGCCTGGTCGAACTGGCGCGCCAATACGGTTTCCACCTCATCCACGATCTCGCCTACGCCGACATCGCCTTCGATGGATACAAGCCGCCCAGCGTGCTCGAGGTCCCCGGCGCCAAGGACGTCGCCGTCGAGTTCTTCACTCTCTCGAAGAGCTACAACATGCCCGGCTGGCGCGTCGGCTTCATGGTCGGCAACCCGGTGCTGGTCAATGCCCTCGCCCGCCTCAAGAGCTACTTCGACTACGGCACCTTCACGCCCATCCAGGTCGCCAGCATCCTCGCCCTCGAAGGCCCGCAGGAGTGCGTCGCAGGAAATCTGCTGCACCTACCGCAGCCGCCGCAACGTGCTTGGTCGAAGGCCTCAACAAGCTCGGCTGGCAAGTCCCGTTGCCCAAGGCAACGATGTTCGTCTGGGCCCAGATCCCCGAAGCCTACAAGGCCCTCGGCTCCCTCGAGTTCTCCAAGCAACTGCTGACGGAAGCCAAAGTAGCGGTCAGCCCCGGCATCGGGTTCGGCGACTACGGCGACGGCCACGTCCGGTTCTCGCTGATCGAGAATGAAGAACGGACGCGGCAGGCGCTGCGAGGGATCAGGCAGATGTTCGCTAAGGCACCAGCGGTAAAGGGACTTGTGACAGCCTAGTAGACTGGTCCCGCGAGGAGATGCCTGATGGGATCGAACGATGCAATCGCAATCACAGGGATAGCAGTCACCTTTGTTGTGAGCGTCGCGAACCTCGTTTATAGTCTGCGAACAAATAGGCGAACGATTTTTGTTAATACGGTTACAAGCTCTCGCCTCAAATGGATCGAATCACTTCGTGACAAAGTGTCCGAGTTCATCGCGGTAACTAACCGACTATGCGAGCCCACATGTCCACTGGATGCTCGTGGAGAACTCATTGTGCAACGCGATACACTTGAGCACCAGATTGCCCTGCACCTCAATCCGGCAGACCCCGAGGACGTCAGAATCAGAACATTAGTTGATCATGTGCGAGAGCTAACTATTTACGGAGAAACATCAAAGGAATTGCCCCAAGCGTTGTTCTTGCTACGTGAGGCCACCGGTACCTATCTTAAGAAGGAATGGAACAGGGTAAAAAGAGAGTCGGCTGGGGAACTCTCTTAGCTGGCAAGGGGTTTGGCGACTAGGACTTCGCATGCACTGCCCATTGGTCGAAAGTGGCTTGCGAGACACCGAAGTTAACTCTTGCATTGTTTAGATCGTCCCCAGGATCCTCCCCTGCCTCGTTCACGCCCCCATTCGCAGCACTGGAGTTCGTTTGTTCCGTGGCTCTTGCAACCTCCGTAGAATCGAAGCTGACTGGTTGCCGCTTAAACTGCTTACTTAGAGTGAGTCCTTGATGTTGATAGTTTGAGCCAATCAAGCCGCCATAGACCTTGTTAGGTTTTTCCGACATATTGAAGTAATTCAGCCTTCCGACAAATTGATCGTCTTCGAGCAAAATCGGCATTTCATTGGCTCGCACTTCGAGCACGGCTCTCGTCCCGGGAACTTCCCCGTTCTTTCCGTAACCAAAGCCGGGGTCAAAGAATCCGGCGTAGTGAACTCGAAATTCCTGCGTTGCGAGATCATACGGGAGCATTTCCGCCGCCAAATCTGGAGGGATGCGAACTCGTAGTTTTGAGGCAAGTATGTAGAACTCACCGGGCTGCAGAATGAATTCGGCGCCTTTGTGAATTGGAATCCAGAAGTCAGCAACGTCGTAATGATTGATCAAATCAAGATCGATTGGCGGCGCACCCTTCTTCGCCTGATACCCCACGATGCCATCCCCATTTCCTTGAAGGTCTACGGTCAGTCGCAGGCCGCGATCAATCGTAGCTTGGCCGCTCTCCTCATCCGGATTGATCAGGAAGGCACTTTGATACAACTGCTTTAGGCGTTCCTCGCCAACGACACTTCGCCTTCCTCGCCCGAATCGAAGCTGATTCAATCTCATCCCAGACCGTACGATAATCGGGAAGGTCTGTGGAATTACCTCTATGTATAGTTTGCCGCCACTGTAGCCTGTGCGTACACGGTCAAACTCATCGCCAAACTCGGTGATCAAACGAGTAAAAATGTCCAATCTTCCGGTAGAACTCTTTGGGTTAGCTATTCCGTAGACATTGGACGGAAGGTCTAACGTTTCCATCAGAGGAACGATGTAGATATTGTTGGGTTCGAAGAGAGCTCCATTGGAGAGATCGATCGTGTCAACCAGCATTCTGTTCGCTTTGGCTTTGTTCAACAGCGTAGTCGAGCGGCCAGGCAGAAAACTGGCCCGAACCCGGTATGCCTCGTTGGACAGCCGAAGGTCGATACTCGAAGGCTGGATTTGGTCCTCCAGGATTTCCGGCGAAGAACATATTTTTCCCGTTTGAACAAAATTGAAGATTTCCTGGGAGGGCAAGATTCCCTCGCCCGTCGGCACTCGTTCCGGAAATAGGGGTTTCGACGCCAATTCTTCCTCCGCTTCGGAATTCTTAGTCTCTCAATTCTGTGACGCGGCCCTGAGTCGCCGTGCTCGTTCGGTGAACTCTGCTTGATTGAACAGAGCAACGCACTCCAGAGTGCAGTACCTGCCTAACCCCCGCAAGACGCCTTGACCATCCGGAATCACTTTCCCACAATTTGGACAAATACCATCCCTTGAGAGACGAGAAAGCAGTTCTGATTCCGAGTCCGTCACGCGCGTCCTTTCTGGCAGAGTATGAAGCGTAACAACTGAGGCATTGTGGACGCCTTTGGGAATCTTGCCCCAGATGTGGAAGTTGAGGCAAAGTCATTTCTTTTGTCCAACCTAGAATTCACCCAACATGTTCCTGATTTTTGCAAATGCCCCGTTATCGCTGCAATCACCAATACCAAGTGTGAACGGCGCGGAACCCAGGGAGCCACTATAGCCTGAGCCTCAGGTATCGCTTCTGGGCCCTGATTAGCACGAACCTCAACCCGCCTCCGTTGATCCCATCAACTCTCCATTTGACAATACCCAATAGACGGACTACGGTCGGAGATGAGGCATATAGAAACAGTCACCTCATTCAGGTTCCCTGGATATAAGTAAAGGCCATCTGAAGTTACCCCCCACTTATATGCAAAACAACCTTTAGGAGGTTGAATATGTACGCTCGCCAAGTTACTTTCAACATTAAAGCCAACATGCAGCCTGACTACACCCACACGCTTGAAAACCAGATCCTTCCTTTGCTCCTGAAGCAGAAGGGCTTCAAGGAAGAAATCACCTTTTGCAACTCTGGCAAGGGAGAAGCGGTTTCAATCAGTCTCTGGGAACACAAGAGCAACGCCGACGATTACAACACCCGTGTTTACCCCGAAGTGTTGAAGACGCTGGCGAAAACGGTCGATGGAACGCCGCGGGTTCAGACGTTTGAGACGGTCATTTCGACCTTCCATAACGCCCCCGCACCCGTGTAAGAGTTCCAAGCCTGTCGTTCCGGAGACCGGTTTAGCCGCCTTTTCCGGGACGATGCTGTGCCGCGGTGCCCCAGGTCCCGACTTTGGGACCCGGGATACCGCCGGATCAATCCAGAAACGGAATCTGCCGCGCATCCCGCGAAGCGTTCCCGTTCCCCGGCTCAAACTGGATTTCTTTCTATTCCCAGACGTCGATGTCAAATCCGAACTTCTGCAGAATGCGATAAGCGGCTGCCGATGTGAACTCGATCGAGGGCCGACCTGTCGCCAGGGCCACCACCTGCCGGGTCGGATATTGCAGCCTCCCAATGTTGACAGAGTATCTCTGCACGCGGGTTGGAGGTACACCCCTGACTGCCCGAATAAAGTCTTCTTTGGTAAGCTCGTACCGCTTGGCCCGGTGCACAAATTGCATCTTCTTTCCCATCCCGCCTCCGAACAAGTAAGCTTCCAATCCATAATAATCATCTTTCTTTATTTTCTTATCAGCATAATTTGCTCCACGCGGAAGGTCAGGCCACATCGGGTAGCTTGGGCTGGTAGATGGCTGCGTCAGGCCAGAAAAGCGTCTTCAGGATCCGGTAGCCGTCCGTCCCCGGAACCGGGATCAGGTTGACGGCAAGGATGCCGAAGTTCCACTCCGCCAGCCACACGCCTACCTTCGGAACAAAGAAGGACACTGCGGTCATAATCAGGCTAGCGAGCGGGCCGGAGGCAGAGATGACAACGTCGTGGAGCGGCCGGCTGGCATGCTTCCGGTGCGTGTAGGCCCCGACGAACTTCAGGCCGATTCGATACACGGGTACGTCGAGCAGAACGGCGGCAACGGCATGCCCGCCTTCGTGCATCAGCAGGCTCACAACGATCAGCACACCGCCCAGCACACCATTTGCGAAACCGAGGTCCCTGAAGCCGAACGCAAAGAAAACTGCAATGACCAGCCACCCCGAGCGATGAATAGTGAACGAAATTCGCGAGTTGGTCCGTGGCATGAACCCTCCTCGATGTACCGCTCGGGGATCGTCGAGAAACCGGGAGAGCTCTTCGCTCGCCCGGCACACGAATCTGCCGCCCGCGCACTTTACCCTGCGGCGGAACCGCAAGCTGGAACGATGCTCAAAAATGCCGGCGGGTGCGGTGCCTGCTGATGATTCAGCAAGGCCTGGTCCGTACTCCTGTGGTCTTAAAGTTGTCACGCAAGCCGCAGGTCGACGTTGATGCACGACAAGAATGATCAAATTCATCATTCTGAACCGCTCCAGCCGGAAGCAAGTCCGCGTCGCACTCCGCCAGTTTCGTGCCTCATCTCAATCGGTATATCTCGCCCGGATACAGCAGGATCCAATTCGCGCTCAATCTGTCTCACACGTTGACTTACCCAATGCCGCTCTGGATAGGCTCGGATTCCGACCTAAGTTAGCATGTGTCGTGACTCATCATTCCGCATGGTCGAGTAACTCAATCTGCGCGCGAGCGATCTCGCCGTCTTGCATTGCCAAACCGCAGAATCTCAACCAGCCCTGATTGCGTGTGGGTTAAAGAGGGTTTACACGTATTTAAGCGTTGATTGATGTCGAGCAATGTCGGCTATGAGACCTGGGGCTAGTGTCCAATCAACATCGACTTCGGGAAGACTGCACGGGTCATCCATCAACTTGACTGTCACATAGTTGAAGAGCCTGAGCGGCTATCTCACGTCTGCACAACTGCGTGGGTTCGGCGGTCAACGACCGCACTGCCTGGCAGAACGCATCCCGGTTCGGCCCGGTGTGAGCGTTCTCGATCGAAATATCCTGGCAAGCAAACCCTCTTACCGCCTCGCGGAGCGAATGCCACCGCCTCACCTTACGCAGAGGCGGAGTTCGCACTCGCGTGGCTTCTCGTCAATGTGTAATCCATGGTTGTTGAGCTTACCTCGCCACGGCTTCCCTCGGCTCGGCAGTACAGAATGGCGCGATTTGGTTTCGTGCGGGAGAAGAAAAGATGACTTTCAAAGCACCTGGATTCGCGGCGCAGTTGTCGATGGCGATGGCCGCGGTAGTTCTCACCGTCGCCGCAAGCATCCCTGCTGCAGGACAAACCGAGAGCGTCTTGTACAGCTTTCAGGGAGGATTCGACGGCTCCCAGCCGGTGGCCGGTCTGATCGACAAAGCCGGAAATCTTTTCGGCACAACCGCTTTCGGCGGCTCCGCAGGGTCGGGCACGGTCTTCGAGTTGACTCCGCCGTCAACCGCGGGCGGTTCCTGGAACGAATCGGTTTTGTATTCCTTTCAGGGCGGAACCGACGGTTACTTTCCCGCCTCCGCCCTGGTCTCTGATCCGGCTGGCAACCTCTATGGAACCACGCTGGCAGGCGGATCTGTCTGCCCGATCTGCGGAACCGTCTTCAAGTTGAGCAAGCGGGGCGGAACCTGGACCGAAACCGTGCTCTACAGCTTCGGCTTCAGCGATGGCGCAAACCCGTTTGGCAAGCTGCTGCTGGCAAACGACGGCAATCTTTACGGCACAACTAATTCGGGTGGTGACTTTGGCGCCGGGACCGTCTTCGCGTTAAGTCCTCCCGCCAGGCCGAGAGGCGCGTGGACCGAAAAAGTGCTCTACAGCTTCACCGGGGGCAGCGACGGCGCCCAACCGCTCAGTGACATCGTGCAAGATCCGGCAGGGAGGCTGTTCGGCACTGCCAGTGCCGGCGGCTCGGGCTTCGGTGTAGTGTTTCAGCTCCGTCCGGGCCGCAAAGGCTGGATTGAAACGCCCATCTACAGTTTCACCGGCGCGAATGACGGCGCCTCCCCGTATGACGGCGTGGCGTTCGACGGACACGGAAGTCTCATCGGCGTAACCTCGATCGGCGGCGATCCGAGTTGCGCCGGCGGTGGATGCGGCACGGTCTATCGTCTCACTCCGCCCGCAAGTCCTGGCGGCGGCTGGTCAGAGAACACCTTATACGCATTCACCGGCGCCCTCGATGGAGCGCAACCAATGGCCAAGCCGATAGTCGACGGTTTGGGCAAGGTCTACGGGACTGCGAGCATCGACGGAGTCGCGTATCCCTGCTACCCGTACTGCGGCACCGTCTTCGAGCTTGCGCCGCCAAACTCGTCCACCCACATGTGGACGGAAACAACCCTCTATGATTTTGCGGGCGGCGACGGGTCCTCTCCCGAAGCAAGCCTCGTCGTGGGCAAGGGTGGCGTGCTCTACGGCACAACCCTGAGCGGTGGCAATCTGGGGGATGGCACCATCTTTGCAGTCTTCCCTTAAGCCGCCGGCGGCAATTTCGCAGTTACAATCGCGGCTGATAAGCATCCGGGCGCGCCAACATCGCGCCGGCCCGCCTGGATGCTGCTTCGGTTTTTGGAAATCCTGTTGCCGGCCACTCCGGCGTCGCTTACATTGGGCTGGAGCCAATGAGGACCCTTTCCTTGGACCTTGACGTCTTAACCCAATTCCCAAGGCTATTCAAAGAAATCCAGGATCTCGTGAAGGAGCCCCTTGAAAAGCGCCGCGAGAATCGGCGTGCGTTTTTCGAGCGTGAGATCGCGCCCGTCCATGAATCCATGGAAGCGATTCACAAGGACTACAGCAACGCTTTCGCCGAACTCCTGGACCTCTTCGAGCGCGAAGGCGACGTACAGCGCACGGTGGAACTGATGCGCAAGCGAAGACTCATCGAGTTGCCCAGGCGCCAGGACGTTCGCGCCTTTCACGATGCGGTGGCCAACCTCAAGCGGCGAAGTTATCTGCAGAAGAGAGAGCTCGAGGCTCTCCGTATATATGCAGAAAGCATTTGGGAATACCTGACGTGGACCGGGCCCGTTCAAAAGCGGGAATCCTGGTTCAGGGATTTCATCAGCGCTTTTCAGCGTATCGCCGGCAAAGGCGAATCGCCTTTCCTTCCCAGGGACATACCCGAAATCGTTGCCTCCCAGCCTCCGGTGATTTCGGTGAAAGCGGCTTACTATGCCGCGGTTCATGAAGAACTACCGGCCGCGTGGCAACAATACCTTAGGGCATATCGCGAACTTAAGCTCGAATTCACTCGCTAGGGGATGCGGGCCCCTTCCTCGGGCAGTGCCTTCGGGCCCGCAACTCGCCCTTCCAAGGTGATCCTGCCCGAAGCCAGAGTCAGGCTTTGATGAACTGAACGTCGAGCGTGATATTCACGTCTTCGCCCACCAGGATGCCGCCGGTCTCGAGAGCCGCATTCCAGTTGAGGCCGAAGTCCTTGCGGTTGATCTTTGTCGTGGCAGAAAGACCGATGCGGGCGTTGCCCCAGGGATCTTTCGCTGGGGGCGTTGGCCCTTCGACGGCGTAGGTCACCTGCTTTGTGACGCCATGTATGGTCAGATCGCCGGTAACCGTGTATTCGCCTGCGCCCCGGGGCTCGACCTGGGTGGACTTGAAGGTGATCGTGGGATACTTTTCAGCATCGAAGAAGTCGGCGCTCTTGAGGTGGCCATCGCGCTGCAGGTCGCCAGTGGTGATGGTCGAAACATCAACGGTGGCCTCGACAGAGGAGAGCGTTGAATCAACCAGGTGCTCGGTAAGGGTTCCGCTTAGACCGGAGAAGCGGCCCTTCACGTTAGAGATCATCATGTGCTTTACCTTGAATTCGGCCGACGAGTGTGCCGGATCGAGTTTCCAGGTGATGACAGAGGCGGGAGAGGTGGTAGTTGCCATGGGTTGGCTCCTTTCACAACCTTGGATGCGCCAGAATATTAATCGTTGCAACAACTATTCTCATGACCGTGAAGGAATATCGAAGAGGAGTGGACTACAGTCTTTCCTAAGAATGCGATAGCGGGTCCCGGCGCCGGAAGCCATTGAAAACAGAATGAGACATCGGCCCCGGCATTGGCACTGCCATAATTGAAGCACCCTTGTGTCCTCGAGGAGTTCTTGATGCAGACTCTGCTCTACGATTTGCGGTTCGCCCTGCGCCAGCTCCGCAAAACCCTGGGAATTGCTGTGCTTGCCGTTCTGACCCTGGCCCTCGGGGTGGGCGCAAACTCCGCCATCTTCACAGTCATTGACGGCGTGCTTTTGCGGCCTCTGCCCTATGCGAACTCCAACCGATTGATCTTTATCGGGCCCAAAAGCGACAAGCCTGGCTTCGGAGAGACCTCGTGGCTGAATTACCACGACATCCGTGCTCAATCGAAGCTCCTCCAGGACGCAGCGGGGTACTCGGAAGACGGCGCCGTGCTGGAGACCAAGGACGGCTCCCTGAGCGTGGCAGCCCCCCGGGTGACAACGAATCTGTTTTCCGTGCTGGGCCGCCACGCCCTGCTCGGCCGAACCTTTACTGACGCAGAGGGCATTGCCGGCGGGTCATCGGTCGTAGTGCTTTCAGAGGACGTGTGGCGGCAGAGCTTTCATGCCGATCGGGGGATCGCGGGACAGGTAGTAAAGCTCAGCGGAAAGCCGTACACGATTGTCGGGGTGATGCCGAGAGACTTCGACTTCCCCGAGCAAATGGGACCAGACATGCGGCGGGGCGTCTGGCTGCCCCTCCAGCCCACGCCCGAAATGCTGAAGGACCGCGGCTATCATTTCTTCAACGTTGTGGCCGTCCTTCGTCCCGGAATCACCGTCGCCCAGGAACAGTTGGAACTGAATGCCATAGGCGCCCACATACCGAAGACAGAAAAAGAAGACAAGTTCGAGTTCAGCACTTATCCCTACCAGGAAGTGCTCACAGGTCCGGTGAAGCCGGTCCTCTACGCTCTGCTCGGAGCCCTCGGGCTCGTGCTCCTGATCGCATGCGCGAATGTCTCCAACCTGTTGATCGCGCGGTGCCTGGGACGGCAGCAGGAGTTCGCGGTGCGCGCCGCCCTGGGAGCAGGACGGTTCCGCCTTATCGGCCAGATGCTCTCCGAGGGATTGTTGTTGAGTCTGCTCGGCTGCGGGGTGGGAGTGCTGCTTGCGAAACTGGCCATGGTGGGAGTGCGGAAGCTTCCTCCAGACACCATCCCCCGCGCCGACTCCATTGCCATTCACTGGACCATCGTGCTGGTACTGGCGGCGATTGCCATCATCACCACGGTGCTTTCCTCGCTGCTCCCGGCATTGCTCGTGGCTCGCTCCAATCCGCAGGCGGCGCTTCAGGCGTCTTCGCGCGGAGTCGGTACCCGTTCGGTGGGGGGAAAGTTGAGCGGATGGCTGGTGGCTGGTGAAGTGGCCCTTTCGACCCTCCTGCTGGTGGGAACTGGCCTGCTGTTCCGCACCTTGTGGAACCTCGAACAGTCCAGGCTGGGATTCGATACCGCGCACATCACCATGTTCAGGGCGATGCCCGCCGATTCCGCGGGTTTTTCGCAGATGGCGGTCTCAGAGGATACGCAGAATGCGCCCCCCTCGGTTGCTGCCCTGACCTATCTGCCCGTTCTTGAACGGATTCGCGCCATGCCTGGGGTCGAAAGCGCCACCCTGGCCTCGTCTCCACCGCTCTCGGGCATGGACATCGGCTCCAGCTTTGACATTCTCAACGTACCTGAGGATCCGGCCAATAAGCGGCAGGCGCGCGTGACAGCGGTGAGCGGCGACTATGGGCGCACCCTCGGCACACCGATCGTTCGGGGACGCATGCTCACCGACGCAGACGTGGCCACCACGCCCTTTGTGGCGGTCGTGAACGAAGCCCTGGTGAAGGAGTACCTTGCCGGCCAGGACCCGCTCGGCAAGCAGATCAACCTTGGCGGCAAGGGAACCGGCATGATCAAACCCTTCACCATAGTTGGCGTACTGAGCAATCAGGTCGACCGGGCCGTGGGCGGAGACGTACAGCCGTTCATCCTGTTGCCGCAGCAGCAGGTTCCCACCACGTCGCTGTTTTATCAGGCCCTTCTCAAAACGATGGTCAGCTTCGTGGTGAGGACCCGAGGCAACGTTCCCGTGGCGCCGGAGATGCATTCCGTTTTCCGTCAAGTCGCGCCCGGCTTCGCGCTCGATAACTTCCAGACCATGCAGAAGGCGGTGGAAAGCAATACCTTCAGCCAGAGGCTGGGACTCTACCTCGTATCTTCGTTCGCAGGGCTGGCGATTGCCATGGTCATCGCCGGACTCTACGGCGTGCTGTCGCAACTGGTGAGCTATCGACGCCGTGAGATTGGCGTGCGCATGGCTTTGGGAGCAACGCGGCAGAGCGTCGCCGCTTTGATTCTTCGCCAGGGGATCGTGTTGATCGCCGCCGGCCTGGCTGTGGGAATGCCTCTGGCCTACGCGGCGGGCCGGTTGATTGCGGGCTTTCTGTATCAGGTCAAGCCGCTGGATCCGTGGACGTATGTTGCCGTGGCGTTGGCTTTACCGGCCATCGGATTGATCGCGGCCCTCATTCCTGCGCGCCGGGCAGCCTCCATCCAGCCCATGCAGGCGTTGCGCGATGAGTAAAGGCAGGGAACGAGGACTCAGCTGCCCGGCTCTTCGTAAATGCGCAAGGTGTTTCCGCCGGGGTCGCGGAACGTCGCGATGAGGCATACGCTGCCGGGTTCGTCGGGCCGCGGGCGTTCCACGATCTCGCCGCCGTGCGCCGCGATTTTAGTCACGTACGCCTCGATATCTTTTACCCAGATCGACGGCAGTATTCCCGGAGCCTGCGCCGGCGTCAGATACATGACAAACGCTCCGCTGACGCTGCTGGGATCGTCGAAACTCGGTCGGTCGGAGTCGGCGCGCCGGATATTCCACCCGAAGACATTCTTGTAAAACTCCGCCGACTTGCGCGGGTCGGTTGCGGGGATCTCGAGATAGCAAAGACGCGGAAATGGCAGGGAATGCAGGTCGGTCACTTAGTTTCTCCTCAATACGCGGCGTGCGAAACTCAGGGAACAGCCGAATTCTAGCCATCGAATGTATCTGAAATATTTCAGCGGCTGTTTTTATGCAGGATGCCCCGCTTTCCACTCCTTCCACACCGGTGCTCGTTCCGTCGGACTTATCCTGAGAAGAAGCTCCCTCCGTGTCCGACTTCGCCCAATCCGTAAAGCAGCAGGCCGACATCGTCAAGGTGATCGAGGGATACATCCGCCTGCGCAAGGGGGGCGCCCAGAATTTCACCGGCCTATGCCCGTTTCACAAGGAAAAGACCCCCTCTTTCAATGTCAACGCGACTCGGCAGTTCTTCTACTGCTTCGGCTGCCAGGTGACGGGGGACGTATTCACGTTCGTGGGCAGGATCGAGAATGTGGGCTTTCCCGAGGCGGTCCGCATCGTGGCGCAGAAGTGCGGCATACCGCTGCCCAAGCGGGAATACTCTTCGCCTGAAGAAGCAGCTGGCGCGCGGCTGCGCGCCAAACTTCTGGATCTCCACGAGACGGCGACGGCCTGGTTTGAGGAGCAGCTTCGGGGCCCCGAGGGGACGCTCGCGCGTGAGTATTTGGCTGGCCGGGGACTTGATCCAAAAGGAATAAAAGAATTCCATGTTGGCTATGCACCGGACCGCTTCCATGCGCTCGAAGAGCGGCTGAGCAACATAGCCGATAGCGACACTCTCCGGGCATCCGGCCTGTTCAGTTCGAAAGAGCATGACGATGGCACCCAGGGCCCGCTCTACGACCGCTTTCGCAAGCGCGTGATGTTCCCGATCGCGAACGAAAGCGGGCGCGTAATCGCCTTTACCGCACGGACGCTCGAGGCCGGCGAGAAAGCCGGCCCCAAATACATCAATTCGCCGGAGACGCCGCTCTATTCCAAGGGCCAGGTGCTGTTCAACCTGGACAAGGCGCGCAGCGTGATCCGGCAAGCTGGGTTTGCCCTGCTGGTGGAAGGGCAAATGGACTGCATCTCGGTCTTCGTGCGCGGAATTCAAAACGTCATTGCCACCAGCGGGACGGCCTTCACCGAACAGCAGGTGGCAATCCTTAAGCGCCACACTTCAAACGTGGTGGTCAACTTCGATCCCGACAAGGCCGGGGCCAACGCCGCCGAGAAGTCGATTGCGCTGCTTACGGAGGAGGGATTCTCTATTCGGATTGTGACCCTGGACGGGGGCCTGGACCCCGACCGGTATGTTCGCGAGCGGGGCGTCGAAGCCTATTCGCAAGCGGTGCGCGGGGCGCGACCCCAGGCCGATTACCTGATCGAGCGGGCGCGGCAGATGTTTCCCGGGGTGGGTGCCGAGCAGAAGGTGAAGGCGATGAACTTCCTGCTGCCGCACATCCGGCAGATGCCGGAGAAGCTGGCGCGGGACCAGTTTGCCGCCGATGCGGCGCAAAAGCTTGGGATCGACTCCGCGGTACTGCGCGAGGAACTGCGCCAGGCAGCGCTCAAGCGGCGGGACCGGATCGAGGTGCGCGCGGCGGCGTTGACGGAGGTGGAAAGGGTGCTGTTGCGGGCGCTGGCCATTGTTGATCCTGACCATCAGCAGGCCCGCCGAGTGGCAGCCGACGCTATCCTGCAGCAACCAGCATGGTTTGAGCAGCTTGCAGTGTTTCCGGCCATCCAGGCCCTGGCCGCCCGGCAGGCTCAGGACCCCATGGACGTGGTGGACGACCCGGCTCAGAAGGGGCTGCTGGCGAAGGCTCTGCTGGGAGAAGTTACACCGCCCACACAGGAACTCGTTTCAAACGCATTGGCTTGGCATGAAGCGGGACTTATCGAGAAAGAATTGAGGACAATCCGCTCTCAGATGGCGGAAGCTGAACGCGTGGGCGATTACTCTCAAGCTTTGAAGTTCGGTCAACGGAAGATCGCGCTTGACCGCCGTCTACTTGAGTTAAAGGCGGGGTCGCAATGACAAATGGGTATAATTCACATCATTCAGCCGACTGGGGAGGGTGGGATGCTCGTCGAATTGAAACCCGAGCAACAGAGGATCTTGGAGAGAGCGGCGAGGTCAGGCATGAGCCCCGACGAGGTACTCGATCAGGCATTTGCTGTGATCGAGGACCAGTTTGAGAATGAGGAATGGCTGCTTGCGAGCCAAAAGCAAATTTCGGAGCAGATCGATCAGGGTTTCGAACAGTCAGAGCGCGGTGAGCTTTACGACCCTGAAGAGGCCATCCGGATTCTGAAGGAGCGGCGAGCAAAACGGCAAGTCGCTTGAATATGGCACCCTTGTTTCGGCTCAGCCAGCGAGCCCTCGAGGATTTGGATTCCATTTGGAGCTACATAGCCGCCGACAACTTGGAAGCCGCTGATCGGGTGGAGCAGGCGATTCTGGCTTCGTGCGAAAAGTTAGGACGTTTTCCCATGCTCGGTTCCAAGCGAGCCGATATCACTTCCAAGCCTGTCCGGTTCTGGACCGTTACAAGGTTCCCGAATTTCATCGTTGTCTATCGGCCTGACACTTCTCCAATCCACGTGGTCACAATCCTCCACGGCAGCAGGGACGTTAAGCGGGTCTTGTCTGAACCTGGACTCCAGTGAAACCGGCCCGCTCTGACCGCTAACCGGCCGGCGTAGATGCCCCGGAAGAGTTCAATTCATTCCTGATATCGAAGACAATTTCTATCGCTTTTGGCTCGCGGCGAGCGCGAGCTTCTCGGCGGTCTCGAGGGCGTCGGTCGCTTTGATCCGAACGTCGGGTTGAACGCCCACGCCTTCCCAAACCGGCTTGGTCCCGGTGTCCGCGATCGGGCGCAGCGGCGCCGTCGAGCCGGCGTGAGAAGCACGGCTAGTGGTCTCGCCGACAATCGTGGCGCGCTTCAGCTGCTTCAGATCGTAGGTAAAGTGCTCCGCTCCGGAAAATGTGCGCGATGACGTGAGTACAAATACCGGCTTGTGAGCCAGCCTGCTTCCCGGGACGGGAGAGTCGGTCACCGACTCGGCCGTGGAAGTCGCGCGAGGGTTATACCAGGCGACCGGATGATCGAACAGCCAACCCGCCATCCAACGCACCATCTCCGGATAGCCCCCGGTGCAGTCGCGCAGATCGAAAATCACGGCGTCGGTTTCGTTCAAATGCTGCATCACGGCTTCGGCGGTGTCGTGGCAAGATGCCGGATCGGGGAACCAGCTGAGTTTGACGTAGCCGACGTTGCCGGGATGCAGTTCGAGCTTTTCAAAGGAGCACTTTTGCAGCACGTTGGCGCTTCGGACCTGCTCTTCGATCTTTTCGGCCACGGCCTGAACGTCGGGATTGCTTGCGCTTCCAGCCGGTGCGGCCCCCAGGCGCCCGATGGAGCCGGAGAACCTGTGATAGGCGCTAGCGTGGTTCATCACAAAGATGAAAAGAGCGAGAGTGGCGACGGCAAAGATGCCGCCCATCACGACCGAACCCGGCCGGAGCGGCTCTTCTTCAAGGGTGCGAAACGCGGGAAGCCCTGTGGCCGTCTGCCAGGCCCGCGTCTTCGCGTCGGTTGGGTAGGTATTCCTGTATGCCTGGGGGAGGCCTGAAGCGAGGTCGGCCAGCAACTCGATCCAGAGACGCACGCTCCGCAGGAAGCCTCGCTCATCGCGGAGGCGGTCCCGCAGCAGCTGGAGCGCTTCGGCCTGATAGCACTGGCGAAAGCGCGCGGGATAAAGACGGAGCAGGCAGGCGAAGATCTTCTCAGACATATTCCCCCCGCAGGATCTTCTTGGCGCGGGCGAAGCGCAAAACACTGGCGAGCTTTTCAGCTTCACTGCGGGCGACCTTTCTGCCGGCGGAGGTCAGGTGGTATAAGCGGCGGCGATCTTTCTGCGGTTGCACTCCGTCGTTCGGATCGCCGCGCTCCACTTCCTCTATGAATTTGTGTTCGAGTAGAGCCTGGATCGAACTGTAGAGCGTTCCGGGGCCAAGCCGGACCTTGCCGGATGTTTGCTCCTCCACCTGGCGCATGATCGCGTAGCCGTGAAGGTCGCCTTCGGCGAGCGAAAGCAGGATGTGGAACGCGGCGGCGGGAAGTGGATCGAGCTTGCGTTTCGGCATTGGCCTTCCGAAGATCGATATAACGATAAACGACTGTAAGCCTGTTTTGCCGTTATGTCAAGCGTTGAGGGGCCTGCCGCTGTTTTCCGCTGGAGATTCTGCGCCTAAACCGCATGCTGGCGCGTCTATATTCCAGGAGCACAAAAGGCGAATCTGTAGGATTCGCCAACCGCTCGGTGGAGGCTCCCGGTAGAAACGGGCTCCGTCCCGGAAATGGTACTGGCATTCGCCGGGGGAGTTCTGGTATTCTGTTGATCTCTGTGAGGATCCGCGCCCCCTTATGCCCCACACATGAGCTGCGGCTCGCGGGCAACCAGGCGAAACCTGAAGCGCGAACATCCTGTTCCGAGCAACGATTTGAGACCGCCGTCTTTTTGAGGATGCGGCAGGTGCGTCACGCGTGCAGATCGGGAACTGCGCTCTTTCGACGTTTCCTGCGCCTTGGTGCGCTTGGGAACTGAAGGCTGCAAAAACCGTTTGCCTCAGCAGCGCATCATCCCAGAAGCAATGGGCGGGTTTGATGGAATTACCGGGAGAGCTGAAAAAGCGATAAGCCACAGCAGAACCGGACGGGCCTGGTCGCCCAGGAAAACGACCCAGAGAGCAGGGATAACTTGGCTATTGACGACAAATTTGAAGACGACATCACGAACCTGATCGACACCGGGAAGGAGAAGGGCTACCTGACCTACGGCGACGTCAACGACATGATGCCGGAGGAGATGACCTCCGCGGACGACATTGACGACCTGATCACGACCATCGGGACCCAGGGCATCGACCTTCTGGACGGCCCGAAATTCGGCGCCGACAAGGATTTTGAGCTGGAAGAGGGCGAAGACGTCGAGCTCGACCTGACCCCCGGCACCCTCGAAAAGACCAACGACCCCGTGCGCATGTACCTCCGCGAGATGGGTACCGTGCCGTTGCTTACCCGCGAGGGTGAAGTCGAGATCGCCAAGCGGATCGAGCGCGGCCAGATGCGCGTGTTGAAAGCCATTTCGCGCTCCCCCATCGTGATTCGCGAGATCGTGGCGCTGGGCGAGGACCTGAAGCGTGGCGTGCGCAACGTGAAAGAGGTCGTGATCTTCGACGAGGAAGAGCTCACCGAAGACGTGGTGCAGGCGCGCGTGCGTGCCACCGTGGCGCGCATTGAGGCGCTGGTAAAGCACCAGAAAAAGATTGCCCAGTTCGACGAAAAGGCTCAGACGCCGGCGGTGAAGGCGAAGGCGAAGGAAGCCCGCCACCTCCGCTGGATGATTGCTCGCGAGAAGGTGTTCATCTCGCGGATTGTGCGCGAACTGAAGTACACGGGCATGGAGCGCAAGCGGCTGCTCGACAAGGTCAACAAGACCGTCGACACCATGCGCACGCTGGAGCGGCAGATCCGCTCGCTGGACCAGAAATTCGACGCCTCCAAGAGCGAGGAACTGAAGAAGGAATATCGCCGCCAGCAGAAGAACTGCCGGATCGATCTCGAAAAGATCGAAGCCGACGCGGGCGTGTCGATCATCGAGCTGAAGCGCACCCAGCGCGAAATGATCCAGGGCGATATGGACGCCGAGCAGGCCAAGCGGGAGCTGATCGAAGCCAACCTCAGGCTGGTCGTTTCCATCGCCAAGAAGTACACCAACCGCGGACTGCAGTTCCTCGACCTGATTCAGGAAGGCAACATCGGCCTGATGAAGGCGGTGGACAAGTTCGAATATCGCCGCGGTTACAAGTTCTCGACCTATGCAACGTGGTGGATACGACAGGCCATTACGCGCGCGATTGCCGATCAGGCCCGCACGATCCGCATTCCTGTCCACATGATCGAAACCATCAACAAGCTGATCCGCACCAGCCGCCAGCTGGTCCAGGAACTGGGCCGCGAGCCTTCGAGCGAAGAGATCGCGCGCCGCATGGACATTCCTGTGGCCAAAGTGCGCAAGGTGCTCAAGATCGCGCAGGAACCGATCTCGCTGGAGACGCCGATCGGCGAGGAAGAAGATTCGCACCTCGGCGACTTCATCGAAGACCGCCAGGCGGTTTCTCCTTCCGAAGCCGTGATCAGCGTCAACCTGAAGGAGTACACGTCGCAGGTCCTTCGCACTCTCACTCCTCGGGAAGAGCGCGTCATCAAGATGAGGTTCGGCCTCGAAGACGGCTCCGAGCACACGCTCGAAGAAGTGGGCCAGAGCTTCCAGGTAACGCGCGAGCGCATCCGCCAGATCGAAGCCAAGGCGCTACGCAAGCTGCGCCACCCTTCGCGCAGCCGCAAGCTGAAGGCCTTCGTCGAAGGCGTCAAAGAGATGTAGGTTCGGAGCGATTGAAGATCAGGAGCCGCAGCCCCAAAGCTGCGGCTCCTTCTTTTTCGGCCGATACCTTCTTCCCCGTATTCCTGAAATGACTTAGTATTACCGGCGACGATGCGCTCTGACCAACGAATCCGGGAGAAGATGAATTTGAAGCGTCTAGCATTGGCTGCAGTCTTTTGCCTCCCCATTCCACTACTTGCCCAGCCACCTGTGCCTGAGATCAAGTTCCATGCCCAGACTGATTTCTTTCAACTGCCGCCGGACCTGTATTTCGGGGAGGCTGCGGGGGTGGCAGTCAACTCCAAGGGGCACGTTTTCGTTTTCTCTCGCGGTGGCACGACTGGCCCGGCGTACGGAGCGGCGGCGGCGCAATTACTCGAGTTCGATGCCGATGGAAAGTTCATCCGCGAGATCGGCCATCACCTCTATGCCTGGAGCTTCGCCCATGCCGTCAAGGTCGACAAGGAAGACAACATCTGGGTCGCCGACAAGGGCTCCGACATGGTCATCAAGTTCAGCCCGGAAGGCCGTGTGCTGATGGTCTTCGGCCGCAAGCAGGAGGCCTCCGACGAAGGCACCGAGCCGCTGAAGCACCCTGAAGCCGCCCCTGCCGCCGATCGACGGGGAGTTTCGCCAGGTAACCGACATGGCCTGGGACGCCGGCCGGCAATACCTATCATCAGCGACGGATATATCAATTCGCGGATCGCGAAGATCGACAAGGACGGAAACTGGATCAAGTCCTGGGGCGAACCCGGAACGGGTCCGGGCCAGTTCAATACGCCGCACAGCATCGCTACCGACGATGCGGGCAATGTGTATGTGGCCGACCGCGGCAACGGGCGCATTCAGGTCTTCGATTCAGACGGCAAGTTTCTGCGCGAGATCCGCATCGACGTGCCCTACGATCACAACATTCGCCCCTGGATGGGAAGCAAGCCATCCGGAGTGCCTGCCACCGCGGAAGCTCCCGCGCCCTTAAACAAGACCATGTTGAACGGCTCTCCGTGGGCGATCTGCATCACGCCCGGGCCGCGCCAGGTGCTCTTTGCCGCGGATGGGTATCCCGGGCGCATCTACAAGCTCACCCTCGATGGCAAGGTGCTTGGGGTGCTTGGGGCGCACCGGCCACGGGCCAGGCCAATTCGGCTGGATTCACGAACTGGCCTGCCCGTCTGAGAATGTCTTGTATGCAGCCGAATTGCTGAATTGGCGCGTGCAGAAGTTGACTCTCGAGCCCGTGCAGTAAAACCGGGCAGGCCCGCCCCAAAAGCCGGGCGGGCCGCAAGTCGGTTTCCGGCTTCGGTCAGGATTTCGCTCAACGACGACGCGTGCCAAGCCACCCCAAAAAGCTTCCCGCCAGGATTCCGGCGGCAAAGACGATGCCCATCGCCTGAAACGGATTCTGTTTGACCCGGTGCCTCGTGTCTCCGATTACATCTTCGGCCATATAGCGCCCCTGCTTGATCGTCTTCATCGCCGACTTGACACCGTCTTCCACGGCCTCGGCAACCATCGACTTGATCTTGGAGACCTCGCGAAGAGCATCCTCAACCGTTGCCGGTATTTCCGACAAATCTACCGCCATATGCTTATGTCTCCTTCGTTTGAAATTCGAACCGCAGTTCGCGTTGAGCCGCGACAGAAAGCTCATGCTGTTGTGATGTGATCCGGTCTCCGACCGTTGCACATCTTCCATGCGATCCGGTAAGTCAGAAGCCGTAATTCTTCTTCCGCAGAGCATTCTTGTAAGCGTCCCGGGCCTTCTTGGCCGCCAACTCCGCATCGTGGAGTTGGAAGCCTGCGTCGTCCCACGCTTCCATCTGCATCATGGAGTGGTCCTGGGTCGCAAGCGATTCTTCGCGCCGGATGGCGTCAACCCACCCATCCACCGCGCCCTTGTAGTCCTTGAGGAGCTGGTCGAAATCAATTGTTTCCATGAGTGCAACCTAGGTGGGGCGGAAGCCCTGGGTCAAGAGTGAGCCCGCTCGATTCACAAAAAATTGATGGATCATTCAGCCCACCCGGCCTCCGCCCGGCTCTCTTGTTTCGGGCTGATCCCGTTCGCTTTAAATCGCGTCGAATGACGCTTGATTGTTTGAGACCCGTTCTGCTAAAACGTTTTTGCTCTCATTTACATGCGGATTCGAGAAGGGAAATTTCCATGAAAGGCATCACGCGTCGTATTTTCGGCAAAACAGTGGCCGCATCGGCTGCAGCCGCTTTTTCCGGTTTTTCGTTGCCCCGGATGGCGTTCGGGCAGCCACAGTCTGAAGCGCCTGGCCTCCGCTTCCCCAAGGGGTTTCTGTGGGGCTGTGCAACCGCGGCCTATCAAATTGAAGGCGGCGCCAGAGACGATGGACGCGGCCCCTCGACCTGGGACACGTTTTCGCACACGCCGGGGAAAACCCACGATGGCGAGACCGGGGATGTGGCTGACGATTCCTATCACCTCTACAAGGAAGATGTGAAGCTGCTCAAAGCTCTTGGTGTGAGCGGCTATCGCATGTCGATGTCCTGGTCCCGCGTGTTTCCCAGCGGCACGGGACAGGTCAATGACAAGGGCCTGGATTACTACAGCCGCGTGGTCGATGAGCTCCTTGCCAACAACATCACTCCCTACATCACTCTCTTTCACTGGGATACGCCCCAGGCGCTTCCCGGCGGGTGGCAGTCGCGCGATACGTCAAAGGCCTTCGCCGATTACGCGGCCTACGTGACCAAGCACCTCGGCGATCGCGTGAAACACTGGATGACCACCAACGAGTTTGTGTGTTTTACCGACCTTGGCTATCGAATCGGGCAGTTCGCGCCGGGAATGAAGCTTGCCGACGGCCCGGCGAACCAGGTGCGCCACCATGCCATTCTTGCCCACGGAATGGCGGTTCAGGCCATCCGCGCGAACACGCCTGCCGGCACGCAAGTGGGACTTGCAGAAAATACCACCGTGTTCGTGCCCGTGATTGAAACCGAGGCCCACATCGCAGCCGCCCGCAAGGCGACGCGCGAAGACAATGCTCCCTTCCTGACCGCGTTGATGGAAGGTAAGTACATTGACGAGTACCTTCAGCGCGAGGGCGCCAACGCGCCCAAGGTCGAGCCCGGAGACATGAAGATCATCTCCAGCCCGCTCGATTTCGTTGGCCTGAATGTCTACACCCCCATGTACGTGCGCGCGGACGATTCGCCCCGCGGATATGCCGTGGTGCCCTATCCGAGTTCGGCTCCCAAAATGGCCTCGCCCTGGATCGTGCTCTCCCCCGAGTGCACTTACTGGACGGTGCGCAACGTGTCCGAGCTTTGGAAGCCGAAGGCGATCTTCATCACCGAAAATGGCACATCGTCCGACGATGTGCCCACGCCTGCGGGCCGCATCGATGACGTCGACCGCATCATGTACCTGCGCAACCACATCGCCCAGTTGCACCGCGCCGCGGCCGAAGGCTATCCCTTGAAGGGCTACTTCTTGTGGAGCCTGATGGACAACTTCGAGTGGGCCGACGGGTACAGCAAGCGGTTCGGCATTCACTACGTTGACTTCAAGACGCTGAAGCGCACTCCCAAGCTGAGCGCCGAATGGTACCGCGAAGTGATTGCGCGCAACACCGTGGTGTAGAGCGAGGCCGGCCTACCATCCCGCCGAAGGGCCCGGCTGCGCGCCGGTGTACGCGCTGCAGCACGGGTCCTTTACCGGTTTGAACTCCATGAACTCGATGCGGGTGCCGTCGGGATCGGTAAGGTCGAGCTGCATCTTGCCGTCAACGCCCAGGATTTGCGGATTGCGCCCCTCGGAAGCTTTCCAGCCGCGCTGTTCGAGCCGCTGTTGCAGCTCGGCAACGCTGGTCACACCGGGAGCGAGATGATTCGCGCTGCCCAGTTGCGCGAGGGACGGGCTGGCCGGCAGGTACAGCATGTATTCGATCCAGTCGGTTCCGTCCGGCACCTGCATCATCACCCAGTCCACGCGGTCGGCGGGATTGCCGCCCTGCCAGTAAAGGTGAAAACCAAGCAGGTCTTTGTAGAAGTGGTCGAGAGCCGCGCGGTTGCGGACCATATATCCGGCGTGCATGATGTGCGAACTCAGTCTGTTGGCTGCAGTCGCAGGTTCGGCAGGCGGTTGATTCCCATCCTGCTGGAAGACGACCTTGTTGCCTTCGGGGTCGTACACAGCGAACGTGCGGTTGCCGTTGGCGTCGACGGTGAGAGCGGGTGGGACTGAAACGCCGTGTGCCCGCAGAAAGCGGCGCAGCGCTTCCGCATCGTTGGTTGAGAAGGCCACGCTTTCGAGGCGGTCAAGCTGGCCGGGAATGGGCGGCGAAACCAGCTCGACATACTGCGCATGGTTGGCATAGAAACGAGAGCCGGGCCCGGCTGCGGATGCGGGCACCTGGTCCCAGCCGAGCAGCTCCCGGTAGAACTGCCCTGACTTTGCGTAGTCATCCGCAAACAGTGTGAGGTGCGAGATACCGGTGATTTCAGGCCGGGCGGATTCCATTTCTGTGTAAGTGGTCGCGCTGCCCTTGGCGATGGTCGGGTCCATCGCCGCAATGTCGGCGCGATAGCTGATGGTCTCTGCGGTTGGAAAGCCTGCTGGCGGCTTTTGCGTCACCTTGCCCGTGGCTGCCCATTCCGTGCCGCGCGCAAAAGTGGCGATAAACCCGACACAACTGAGACCGGTAGCGTCGTGGCCCAGAACGGTGTGGAAGATCCTTCCCATGCCAAAGTTCAAGGCCATCAGAATCGGCTCATCGTGCCCGGTGCCCTGGTTCTGCGGATCGGAGTACGCCGTAGCGAGTATAGCCATATTGTTGCCGGGGCCCCGCAGGGTTGCGTAAAGTTCATCCGGCGCGTGCATCCATACCTGGGGCAGGCCTTTGAGGATGGGGTGATCGGGTTCCCGTGCTGTAACTTGGAACGGCCGCCGCAACCCATGCGATCCGGCAGGTCCGGGCGAAGCATCTGAGACCAGCTTGCCGTCCTTCAAATACCACATAGGGCCGGCCTTCTCGGTGCGCCCGCGCCATCCTCCGATCCCGATCATGTCGTTGTACACCGTCCAGCCAGGGAAGGCGTTGTCAGCGGCGTGCACGACGACAAGGCCACCACCGTCGCTGATGTAGCGCTCAAACTCGCCGCGCAGAGTCTCGGGCCATTCCGGAGAATCGAGGTTCGAGACAATGACCTGGTATTTGCTGAACTCCGGATGAAAATTGCTGAAGTCGCCGCCCGAGGGCGGAGCCGAGAGCACCGTGACTTGAAAGAGGCCCGTCTCTTCAAGCTCCTTCTGCAGGATCGGCGTGGTGAGTTTCCAGTTGTGATAGGGACCGCCGCTCTGTCCATCAATCAGGAGCACAGCGATGGGGGCGGCGCCGGCAGAAGCGGCAAGAGAAGCAAACACTGCAGCGCATGCGAAAAGAGAAATTGCCTCATGATCAATTCTCCGCGTTACAGCCGCCGATGATCGGCAGCATGCAAGCGCGTTTCGGGTGAAGGCTAAGGTTTGGGCGTGCGCGGTGTCAAACAAACCGGGCATAGCGCAATCCGCTCCTGCTGCAACTCGTTTCGGCGCAAGCGGCATCACAGCTTGAGTTGTCCCGGAGGTATCCCTTTCATGATGCGTTTTGCTCTGTACATGGGTGGAGTGTCAGCGGCGTTGGTAGCGTGGATTATTGCAGGTAATCGCATCCGAGCGAACCGGCGTGTACCGGTAAAACTAGCCGCAGCCATGCTGCAGCAGGCGTGGGCCGACCATCACACCGAGGCCTGATCCGGGAGCCCTATGACATTCAAACGAGCGGTTCGCGGATCGCTTCCATCCCCGGTGGGATAGCCGCGGATTTGTTTGCAGAACTTCATTAGGCAAACAAACGGCGAATCGCTTAGAATCCCTCATGGACTTCCCCACCGAACTCTCCTGGGCTCACCCTGTCACCGCGGAATGGTTTGTCACCAAGTTTGGGACGCCCACTGAGCCCCAGGTGGGCGGCTGGCCAAGCATTCTGGCCGGGAATCCGACGCTCATCTCCGCGCCTACCGGTTCCGGGAAGACGCTGGCTGCTTTCCTGGTGTGCATCGACAGGCTGCTGCGCCAATCGATCGAGGGATCGCTGCCGCGGACAACGCAGGTGGTGTACGTATCGCCGCTCAAGGCGCTGTCGAACGACATCCAGAAGAACCTCGAAGCGCCCCTCCGCGAGATACAACAACTGGCGCTCGATCGCGGCTATCTATCGATGGGGATTCGCACCGGCGTGCGCACCGGCGACACCCTCCCGGGCGAACGCGCGGCGATGCTGAGGAACCCGCCCCACATCCTGGTGACCACGCCGGAGTCGCTCTACATTCTGCTCACCGCCGGAAAGAGCCGCGAACATCTGCGCCATGTGCAAACGGTGATCGTCGACGAGATTCATGCCGTCGCCGACGACAAGCGCGGCGCGCACCTGGCCCTCTCGCTGGAGCGGCTGGAAGCGCTGGTGTGCGGCGAGAATCGCGTGTCCTCGGACGCCTTCCTTCCCGGCCTGATGCGGCCGCCGCAACGCATCGGCCTCTCGGCAACGCAGAATCCCATTGAGCTCGTCGCGAGTTACCTGACCGGTGTCGACACGCGCCGGCAGCCGGCGACCATCGTGCAACTGGGCCAGCGGCGGCGCCATGGATCTTGCCATCGAAGTGCCGAGCGACGAACTCGGCTCGGTCACGACCTACCCCATGTGGGAGGAGATCTTCGACAAGCTGGCCGCGCACACCGAGCACCATCGCTCGACCCTGGTGTTTGTCAACACGCGCAAGCTGGTGGAACGGGTTTCATTCGCGCTGGGGCAGCGGCTGGGAACGGAGAATGTAGCCGCGCACCATGGGTCGCTCTCGCGAGCCCTGCGCCTCGATGCCGAGCAGCGCTTGAAGCGCGGCGAGATCAAGATCCTTGTCGCGACGGCCTCGCTTGAACTGGGCATCGATATCGGCGACGTCGACCTGGTCTGCCAGATCGCCAGTACCCGCGCGGTCGCCGTGGCCATGCAGCGCGTGGGCCGGGCCGGACACTGGCGCGGGGCCATCCCCAAAGGCCGTCTGTTCGCCACCACGCGCGATGACTTGCTGGAGCAGGCCGCATTGGTCCGCAAGATGCGCGCCGGCGAACTCGATCTGCTCGAGATTCCGCCCCAGCCGATCGACGTGCTGATGCAGCAGATGGTCGCCGCATGTGGTGCGGAGTCGTGGGAAAAGGACGCACTGTTCGAAGTGCTTCGCAGAGCATATCCGTATCGCGATCTGACCCGCGAGCAGTTTGAAGAGCTGGTCGAGATTCTTGTGCAATGGGATCGAGTCGAGCCGCGGGCGCTATGGCGCGTACCTGATGCACGACGGTGTGCACGGACACCTGCATGCGCGTCGCGGCGCGCGCATGATTGCGATCTCCAACGGCGGCGCAATTCCGGACACCGCGTCTGTTCAACGTCATCCTGCAGCCCGAAGGAGTGCAGATCGCCACGCTCGACGAGCACTTCGCAGTGGACTCGAGTCCCGGCGACGTGATTCTTCTCGGCAATACAAGCTGGCGCGTGCAGCGCATCGAAACTGCCGGGCGGGTGCTGGTGGAAGACGCGCACGGCGCGCCGCCCAGCCTGCCCTTCTGGACCGGCGAAGCCCCGCAGAGAACCGGCGTGCTCTGCGACGGCGTGAGCGACTTGCGGGAAGAAATCGCGGCAAGGACGAAGGGAATCGCGCCGGGATACATTTCGCCCGCACAGCCGGAGGTATCTTCGGCGATGACCTGGTTGATGGAAGAATGTGGCGTCTGCACATCAGGCGCGCAACAACTCATCGCGTACATCGTCGCGGGCCGCGCGGTTCTGGGGGCAGTGCCCTCCAAAACAACGATCATTGCGGAGAGGTTTTTCGATGAAGGCGGAGGCATGCAGCTGATCCTGCATGCTCCGTTCGGGGGACGGATCAACAAGGCCTGGGGGCTGGCGCTGCGCAAGCGATTCTGCCGCGGGTTCAATTTCGAGTTGCAGGCCGCGGCGACCGACAATGGAATCAACATCTCGCTTGCCGAACAACACAGCTTTCCCTTGTCGGATGTCTTCCAGTTCCTGACCGAAATCACGACCAAGGCGCTGCTGGAGCAGGCCTCGCTCGCCTCGCCGATTTTCAAGACGCGCTGGCGCTGGGCCGCAGGTCGAAGCCTGCAGCTGCTCCGCTTCTCCAAGGGCAAGCGCATCGCGCCGCAAATACAGCGCACGCGTTCTGACGACCTCATGGCAAGCGTTTTTCCTCAGGCCGCAGCGTGCTTTGAAAATATCGAAGGCGACATCCAGATTCCCGATCATCCCCTGGTGCGCGAGGTGATGCAGGACGTGCTGCAGGAAGCGATGGACCTCGAAGGCCTGCTCGCCGTGCTCCGCGGAATCAACGATGGCAGCATTCGTTGCCTTGCGGTCGATACGCCGGTCCCGTCCCAGTTCGCCCACGAGTTGCTGAATGCCAATCCCTATGCGTTTCTCGACGAAGCGGGCCTCGAAGAGCGGCGAACGCGCGCGGTTTCGCTACGCGGGTCCATTCCGCCGAGTGTGCTGGAGCAGGCCGGCAAGCTCGACTTGCAGGCGATCGACACGGTCCGCAATGGATGCTGGCCCGACATTCGCGACGAACATGAGTTGCATGATCTGTTGATGAGCCTCATTGCTTTGCCGGTTGGCATGGTTGAAGCCGGTCGCTGTCCGCAATGGGACAAATGGTGTGAGTGCCTCGTGCGAACGGGTCGCGCACAGACGATGAAGGCTGGTGAGATTCCGTGCTGGGTCGCAACCGAGCGCCTCGATTATGCGCGCACCCTCTGGCTTGGGGAGAGCGTTGATGGCGTCGCCAAAGACG
Organism: uncultured Acidobacteriota bacterium; assembly: GCA_963798315.1. Classification (GTDB taxonomy): domain Bacteria; phylum Acidobacteriota; class Terriglobia; order Terriglobales; family Acidobacteriaceae; genus Telmatobacter. Next base: position 115,699 of record CAWCTA010000017.1, read on the forward strand.
TTGCCTTGAAGAAGTGCGTGCAGGGCTGGGTACAGATTCTCGGGCCGGTGACGGCGGAGAGTTTTGCTCAGATGCTTTGTGTTGATGCTGCGCTCGTTTTTCAAACATTCATCGCGATGGAAGTGCAGGGGCTGCTGATGCGCGGGAGCTTTGAGAGGCCGGCGACTGAAGCGGATCTCGAAATCGAGTGGTGCGAGCGGCGCATCCTGCAGCGCATTCACAAACTGACAATTGGAATCAGGCGCAAAGAAATCGAGCCGGCGGCGCCGGCGGCGTTTATGCGATGGCTACTCGGGTGGCAGCACCTCGCCCCGCAAACCCAACTTGCCGGAGAGGAAGGATTGCTTGAAGCGCTCGCGCAATTGGAGGGCTTTGAAGCGCCGGCCATCGAATGGGAACGAACGCTGCTTCCGGCGCGCGTGGCGGATTACAATCCTGCCTGGCTCGACCGGTTGTGCCTATCCGGTGCGGTAGGATGGGGCCGGGTTTCGCCGCATCCCGCATTTGCCGCCGGCGATGGCGCCGGACCACGCCGCGTAATTCCCTCCAACGCAGCGCCCATTACGTTTTATGTGCGCGACTCCGCAGAGTGGCTGGCGCTCGCTCTTCACGACCAATGTGTGGAAGAACGCAAGCTGAACCAGGCGTTGACGCCCGACGGACTGCGTGCGTGGGAACTGCTGCAGCAGCGGGGAGCCTGCTTTGTTGAGGACATTCAGCGCCAGCTCAATCTCACCCGGCACCGGGCGCACAGCGCGCTCTGGGAACTCGCGGCCGCCGGGCTCGCGGCCGCAGACGGGTTCGATCAGTTGCGCACCATGATCGATCCCGAGCGCAAGCCTGCGGCGGTCGCAGCGCACCGCAGACTGCGTAGCGCCGCGGGACGATGGTCGTTGTTCAGCGCCGACATTGCTGCGCCCTCAGACGCATTGGAAAAGGCGAGACGCGACAATGCGGCCATCGAATCCGCGGCGCGCATGCTGCTGGCGCGCTACGGCGTGGTGTTCCGCGACCTGGTCGCGCGCGAATCGAACGTTCCCAAGTGGGGTGTACTCCTTCGCATGCTGCGCCGGCTCGAGGACCGCGGCGAAATCCGCGGCGGACGATTTGTGAGCGGCTTCGGCGGCGAGCAGTTCGCGCTTCCCGACGCCGCGGAGAGCCTTCGCGCCGCGCGCCATCGCGATACGCAGGGAACGATTACGATTGCCGGCGCCGATCCCATGAATCTGGCCGGCATCCTCATTCCCGGGGAACGCGTCCCCGCCGTCCCCGGCCGCTCGGTCGTGTTCCAGGATGGCCTCGTGGAGGGAGGTGAACCGGATACAGCCAAATTGCGGCAGATTCGAGCAGTTCGCCGGCTACCGGTGACGCCGCACATACTGCCAATCCCCGTCAGAGAGCCGGTTGGATCGCTGTCTTTGTTCTCACCCTTGTCTCAGGGCGGCGCCACCGGTGACTAGTTGTCGCCGGTCCCGTGGGACGAGACTCGCGCGTGGTCAGAGCTCTGGACAGGCGGCTAGAATGGCCCCTTGAAGGACTCGGTCCGAAAGATCCTTCACAAGCAAACGAAACAAGGAGCCGAATACCCAATGCGCAACTTCTTGAAGTCAAGCGCGTGCCTGATATTCACCTGTGCTTCGATCGCTGCGACCGCGCAACAGAAATACTTTCAGGATTGGCCGGAGAACGCCGATCCGCACACCGTGGGCGATCGCGTCGCGATTCATTTTCTCGAGAGCGCGCATTTGAATCCGATTGTCTACCCCGAGGTGTGCGCCTGGTATGGAGCGCTGAAGTTTGCCGATGCCACGAAAAACCCGGCGCTCCAGGCGCAGTTGCAGGCGCGTTACCGGCCGCTGCTCACGCCGCAGTTCCACGATCTCATACCAGACAAGGAACACGTGGACTACGAAATCTTCGGCGCGGTCCCGTTGCAGATATCTATCGAGACCAAGGACGCCGGGGCACGCGCGATGGGGCTGCACTTTGCCGATCGGCAGTGGAGCAACCCGCGGCCGGACGGCCTTTCCGGCGAGACGCGCTTCTGGATCGACGATATGTACATGCTCACGATCCTGCAGCTCCAGGCGTATCGCGCGACGAATGACACCAAGTATCTCGATCGCGCCGCGAAAGAGATGGTGGCCTATCTGCGCAAACTGCAACAGCCCAATGGGCTCTTCTATCACGCCGAGGATGTGCCCTTCTTCTGGGGACGCGGCGATGGCTGGGTAGCCGCGGGCATGACGGAGATGCTCACTTCCCTGCCCGAGAACCACCCTGAACGAGCGGAGATCCTCGAGAGCTATCGCAACATGATGGCCGAGTTGCTGAAAAACCAGAACTCCGACGGAACATGGCGCCAGCTGATCGACCATCCCGAGGCATGGGAAGAAAGCTCCTCCACTGGCATGTTCACCTTCGCCATGATTGAAGGTGTCCGCCATGGCTGGCTGCCGGAGGAGACCTACGGGCCGGCCGCGCGCAAAGGATGGATCGCGCTCGCGGGCTTCGTAGATCAGAACGCAGACGTGACTAATGTTTGCGTAGGAACAAACAAGGAGAATAGCCTGGCATACTACATGGCCCGGCCCCGCAAGACAGGGGATTTCCATGGGCAGGCCCCGGTGTTGTGGGCAGCGAGGGCGCTGCTGGAGCAGTAACTCAACCTAATCAATGAGAGCCGGCCGGAATGATAGAAAGAGCGTGTGCTAGTAATTTTAGCAGTAGCTGACTGCCGCGAAAACTGATTTCATCGGATCGATTCGACGTTGATTTCCCCGGCAATCGCGTAATCCCGGCATGGCTCAGAGCCGATCCTCAACCTGGCTTTCGTGTTTACCTGGCGCAGAAGGACGCACCGATTCTCCCGTTCAGGCAGTTTGAGGTGACAAACAGCACTTAGGCGGTCCATAGATCTGGAGGGACTTGCCCGTGGTAACTCGATTTTCAATTGAAGACCAAAGCTACTTTACTCGCGCTCGCGAGATCTTTATCCGGATAACTCTTATCGCGGTCATGGGTGTAACTTGCTTTCTGCTCATGCGCCCATTTTTGAATATGATCGTTGCGGCGATCATCATCGCAATCGGCGTGTATCCCGGGTATCGGATAGTTACAAACTCCCTGCGGGGACGCGCGAACCTGGCCGCTGCGTTGTGCACGATCCTGTTACTAGTCGTGATGGTCCTGCCGGCCGCTTTACTGGCGGGGACACTGGCCGACGGGATTGGCGACATCATTCACCAGGTGCAAGCCGGCAAGCTCAACATTCCGCCACCGCCGTCGAGCCTCGAGAAGTTACCCCTCATTGGTCCTCGATTGGATGCCTTTTGGACTCTGTGTTCCACCAACTTGTCCGAAGCCGTTAGTCGATTTAGTCCCCAGATCAAGGAAGCCATTCCCGTGCTGCTCTCTGCTTCGGCCGGAATGGGCGGCGTCCTCCTCCAAATCCTGATTTCTATTGTGATCGCAGGATTCCTGTTGGCGAACAGCAAAGGAAGTGGACGCTTCGCGGACCGAGTCTTTGTTCGCATCTTCGGGGAGCAAGGCGCGGAGTACAAAGAACTCGTAGCAGCAACCGTCCGAAGTGTCACCAACGGAATCTTGGGAGTCGCGATCATTCAAACGCTCTTCGCCAGTGCGGGCTTCTGGATGGTGGGGCTGCCCGGAACCGGCTTGTGGGCCATCCTATTTCTGGTTGCCGCAGTTTTGCAGGCTGGCGTGATCATACTAATACCGGCAGTGCTCTATGCTTTCGCAGCTTTCTCTACCACCCATGCCGTAATCTTCCTGGTCTGGTGCATCATCGTGGGCCTTATGGACAATGTTTTGAAGCCCATCTTGTTGGGACGCGGCAGTAAGGTTCCAACGCTTGTGATTTTTATTGGCGTCCTTGGCGGATTCGTGCTGATGAATATCATGGGGCTGTTTGTCGGTGCCATCGTCTTGTCAGTGGGCTACAAACTCTTTATGGCCTGGCTAGGCGACGAAGTGCCGGAAGCAATATGAGGATGACCAACATCCGGCGCAAGTATAGGTCGCCAGTTCTAATGTGCGAATCAATCATCAGGATCCCGAATTCTAGTGGTCGGAAGTTGAATTCGTCTTCGACGCTGGGAGCGAACGGAAGGAATGAAGGATCGAACCTGAGACTCGAGCCGCATCCGGCCGATTCAATTGGCTCATCGGCCGACCGACTTCCGGGCTTGCCCGGAAGGGCTACATGTTTCCAGGCAGCTCATTTTTCGAAAACGGAGAGAGAGAAAATGAAAATTCACAAACTCGCGGCGATCGTTGTCGTTGTCCTCCTATCGGCTAGCGTGGCACGGGCGGACGACGACGTGGCAAAAAAGAAAGCGAAAATCCAACAGGGGACAGCTGAAACGCTGAATGATTTGTACAAGCTTCAACCCGCGGCCCGTGCCGCAATCCAGAGTTCGGCCGGGTACGCCGTTTTCAAGAACTTCGGGACGAACATACTTGTGGTGAGTACGGCGAGCGGCGCAGGGGTTGCGACGAACTCCAAGTCCAAGCAGGAAACTTATATGAAGATGATTTCTGCCGGCGCCGGGCTTGGGGTGGGAGTGAAGGACTTCCGCGTCATTTTCATATTCGAGACCGAAAAAGCATTCAACACCTTCCTCAATTCCGGCTGGTCGGGTTCGGCTCAAACCGACGCAGCAGCCAAGGCGGGAACGTCGGGAGGCGCCGTTTCGGGAGCGGTTGAGGTTGCCCCGGACGTATACGTCTACCAGATCACCAAGAACGGCCTCGCGCTGCAACTGACACTTCAGGGCACCAAGTACTACAAAGACGACGACCTGAACAAATAGGAGCGTCGATTCGATTGCGAAGTTGAGGGCGCAAATGCCGGTTGGGGGCTTGCTACCGGCACCTGGGAGGGTCTCTGGCTTGAGAAGACCGAAACCCTCGCCTGATCGAAAACTGGAGTGGGCCGGCCGCAGCGGCTCACGCGGCTCGTCCGGGCCGCATAATCCTGCGGGGCATATAATCTTGCGTTTAGATTACAAGAGTAACCCGACTTGCGGGGGGCCGATCGCCCTGTCATTGGCCTCCCGCAAAGTTACTAAGTCCCAGCCGTCGTATCGTAAGACGTCGAGGGACGAACCAGTGTCACCTCATCTCCCCATCATCCGGAGGTCATGGAATGAGGTACCTTGGTGGTGTTGTGTTTATGTTTGTCCTGGGGATGATGGCGGTCATCAGCAGCCCGATTCAGGCCCATGCCCAGGATAGCAAAACCGTTGTTCACCCCGCTCCCGCCGCGCCGGTGATCACAGTGACCGTTACCGATCTTTACCGTACGAAGCACGGCCATCAATCGGAAGTGGTGATTGCTCAAGCAGTAGGCTTTCCCAATGACACGTGTGATGTCATCACGACGTTCGATGTCGTTAAGAAGTACGAGGAACGCCAAACCTGGAGCAACGTAACTCAACGGCTCGATATCGTTGTCGATGGAACGCCCTATCCGGCAACGTTTCGAGACATCGGATTCTACCCTCTCGGCTTGAACCTCGCATGCATCGATTTTGAATCGCCCTTCCTTCACGCCGAGTTGAAAATCCCCGTTCTGCCATTGGCTCTGGACTCATCGGGCGGTCCCTCTTCGTTGTCGTATGACGATACGGAAATAGCGAAAAGCAACCCGGGAACCCCTTTTTTAAACAATCAAGGGAAAGTCTCCTCGGTTCTTGTCGCTGCCGATAACGGTCAATTGGAATTTGCATCCGCCGATGATGTTCGCACGTTTCTCAAAGTTGCCGCGAACGTAGCCCCCCGGCCAACGCTGTTTCGCCGGCCCCTCGCTTCAACTTAAGCTGAACGAGTCCCAAAGCATCTCAGGCAGGCGCTAAGTCAACGGGCGCCGAGGAGTTTTATTGAGGTGCTTCGTTTGATGGGCCGATCAGAGTCAACGCAATTGGATTGGCTTTGAATCTAGGGGAAGTTCGAATTGGTCGGGACGGGCAGATTTGAACTGCCGACCCCTCGCACCCCAAGCGAGTGCTCTACCAGGCTGAGCCACGTCCCGACACGATCAAGCCGGTTCGCCACGGCGAACCGGCTTTTGGGGTCTCACTTGAGTCTACACCAGCCAGGTCAGGGAGTCGTGCGAATCGCGCGACCTCCCGGCTCCCCGGTTAATGCGAGGGAGGCACGTATTCACTGGGCAGGGCCGAACCGGCCCCGAAAAAGAACTCCTCCATCTGTTCCACCAAAAACTGCTGCGCCTGGGGAGTCCAGGGCTGCAGCCGGTATTCGTTCAGCAGCATCTTCTGCCGGTCGACCCACTCTGCCCAGGCAGCCTTGGAGACGTTCTTGTATATCTTCTGCCCAAATTCCGAATCGAAGGGCGGTTCTTCGAGGCCCTCCATCTCCTTCTTGTTGCGAACGCAAAAAACCGTGTGCGCCATCGTTGTTGCGGCTCCTTATCTGACAAGTTCCATTGTATTGGATCGGGAGGCGCAGCAGGCTCGGACGATCAGGCGGTATGCCCGCCCTGAACGGACACCCACGTTACCGTGGCCCCCAAAGAACTTCGCTCGTCTGTGAATTTTGTAAACCCCAATTTACTTGACAGTAAAGACTCCGCGCGCATTTCATATCTTTACTTTCGACCCGCCGAGCGGCTCGATTTTTCCCCAGCAATCCAACCCTTTTTGGCCGTCCAACTCCAATCAAGCTCCTCAAGTTCGAAGGAGGATTCGTGCCTGAAGAAACCCTTGCGGCTGGTCTTAGCGAAAATGCTGCGTCCGGCCTCTCATATGTCACCTTCGTCCCCGCCTTCGTGTTTCTGCTAACCGGGCCCTACAACCAAAATCTCGTTATCCGATTTCACGCCTGGCAATCCATTTTTCTGAATGTCGCAAGTCTCGCGGCCTGCCTGGGACTCTACGCGCTCGGAATCATTCCAATCATCAATCTTCTGGATGTGATCCTCATTCCACTTGTGCTGATGATCTTCTTCGTGCTTTGGATTACCTTGATGGTCGGCACCCTGCAGGGCCGGCGCGTCAAGCTGCCGTTCCTGGGGGAACTGGCTGAAGAGAAGGCGATCTCCCACCGGCGCTGAGTTCATCCTCCGGGCGGCGCGGGTGTCAGCGACTGCCCTTCTTTCTGCCCGGGCGCTTCTTTCCCTTGGCTTGGCCCGAGGAGGATTTCTCACGCTTCTTCTTCGCTTTTCCCGGCCCTTTCGGAGACTTCTTTCCGGTCAATTGAATCCCTTCTTCCACGATCGAAAATTGGAGACGTCGTTCCTGCGCCAGGATGCGGTCGAGAATCACCTGCACGCGTTCGCCGGCCCGGAAACGTCGGCCCGTCCGGTCGCCTACGATTTCGTGGGTGTTTTCGCGCCACGTGTAGCGGTCGTCGCGCAGCGAATCGATGGGAACAAGCCCTTCGACAAACAGGTCCGTCAATTCAACAAAGAGCCCGTACTTGGTGGGGTTCAGCACCAGCGCGGAGAACTCTTCGCCGACCCTGTCCTCCATGAATCGGACCTTCTTCCATTCCACCAGTTCGCGCTCGGCTTCGGCTGCACGCCGCTCAGTCTGGCTGGTTTCCTCGGCGATCTGGGCCAGTTCGGGCTCGGGGATGGGCGCATCAATCAATCGGCTGTCATCATGAGCGGAGGTCGCCTTGGCGACCGCCGCCGAAGGACCTGCATTTAGGCGTGACGGGTGCACGATCCGCCGCTCCGACGATTCATGCGCGTGCGTCCACGGCGAATCGTGCCGCCCCGGCTCGATTACGCCTTCACCGCGAACCCTGTCGCGCAAGAGCGCCTTGGTAATGCGGTGCACGATCAGATCGGGATAGCGCCGGATGGGCGACGTGAAATGCGTGTACGTGGGCGCGGCGAGAGCAAAATGCCCTTCGTTGATCTCGGAGTAGCGCGCCTGCCGCAGCGATCGCAGCATGAGATAGCTCAGGATGCGCTCCTCCGGCTTGCCCTCGATCCTGGCTGCAAGTTTCTGATACATGCGCGGCGTGACCGCGATGTCTTCCGGCACCTCGTGTTCGCGCGGCCGGCGCCCGCTGCCGTATGATTCGCGGCGCTCGCCGCGTGTCTGGATGCGCTTGACCGGCAGCGGTCCGAGCCCCAGCGAATAGCCAAAGCTTGCCGCCAATTCCTCGAATTGCACCACCCGGCGGGGCTCAGGCTTCTCATGGATACGATAGAGCGAAGGCACCCCAAGGTCTTCGACCCACGTGGCCACGCACTCGTTGGCCGCCAGCATGAACTCCTCGATGAGCCGATTGGCCCATGTGCGCTCGGCCTTGATGATGCCGCGCATCTGTCCGCGTTCATCGAACTGGATCACGGGCTCGGGCAAATCGAAATCGATGCTGCCGCGCTCCTCGCGGCGGCGGTTCATTTTCATGGCCAGGTTGCGCATCAGTTCGAAGTCGGCGGTGAATTCGGGATAGGCGGCGCGAACTTCTTCGTCGCCCTCCAAAATCGCGTGCACCTTCGTGTAGGTCATGCGCGACGCCGACGCGATCACTCCCTCGCAAATCTCGTAGCTCTCGATGCTGCCTTTGGAGTCGAGTTGCATTACGCAGCTCAGGACCAGGCGGTCTTCCTCCGGGCGCAGGCTGCAGATGTCGCTCGAGAGTTCCTGCGGCAACATAGGAATGGCGCGATCGGGAAAGTAGACGCTGGTGCCGCGCAGACGTGCTTCGAGGTCAAGATCAGTGCCCTCACGCACGTATTCGGCCACATCGGCGATGTGCACTTGCAGCTCATATCCGCCGTCTCCGCGCTCCTCCACCAGCACGGCGTCGTCGAAGTCGCGGGCCGTCTCGCCGTCGATGGTCACGATCGGCAGCCCGCGAAAATCGCGCCGGCGGGCGACTTCGTCCCGGTCGAGGTGCGCCACGCGTGCGCGCTTCCGCCAGCACGTTTTCAGGAAAGACGCGCGGCAGCTGATGCTTGCGGATCATCATCTCCACATCCACGCCGAAGTCATCCGGGTCGCCGAGCACATCGATGACGCGGCCGAGCGGAGGCTTGGTAGGCGTGGGCCAGCTGGTGATCTCCACATCGACGATCAGGCCCTCCAGGTCATCCCAGGGGTGTTGTTGCGCGGCGGCTTCCGAGCCGAGCACTCGGTGCGCCCTACCCGTTTCTGCCGCGGGCAACTCCTGGCCCTCGGGGATGATGACCGGCTGGCTCATCCGCTCGTCGAAAGGAACCACGTGATTGCCACGCTCGCGGCCCGCCTGTACATACTCCCGCCGCGATGAATACCTGGCCCCCGGAACCCCATAGTGAAACGTCCCCACCACGGTCGGATTGCGGCGCTCCAGCACCCGTGCTATCCGGCCCAGGCGGCGGCCATCAGCGCGCGGCGGCGCCAGTTCCACCAGCACCTGGTCGCCCTGCATCGCGCCGTTGATCTCGTCGGGAGGGATGAAAATATCGTCTTCGCCCGACGCCTGGCGGGCATTGGGGCGCACGAAGCCGTATCCGTCCCGATGCAGATCGAGTTGTCCCGCAACCAGGTTGTCGCGGGTGCCCGCTTGCCCGATCGTGCCGGGGATGCTCCACATCTCCCGATCCAGTTTCGCCAACTCTCCGCGCGCGGTCAGGCGAGCCAGTTGTTCGAGCAACAGGCGTCTCTCACGGCCGCCTCCCAGCCCGAATTCGCGCACCAGCTGCTTGTACCCGGCCTTCCCGCCGGCGGAGCGGGCAATCCGCGCGACCAGTTCCCGATCGTTCATGGATCAAGGTTACAGGCAGCGCCGCGGCCCTCGGCGAACGGTCGCCGGATTCGGCAGTCTCCGCGCCCGGATTTGCACCCCCGGCGTGCTGAATTTGATTCCATGCCGATTTATCAACGGATTCAGAGCAAAACCACACTCCGCCCGCCCGGGAAGTTTGTGCGAAAATCAGGAGAGTCTGATTTTGTCGCTTATCCGTCGGCCGTTTGCCGTTCCGTCACTCGTTCAAATCACGGAAAGCGCTGGCCTATTAGAATTACTGCAGTCGCGATCGATCGAATTCGCCCTGCTTAGACCCCATCCCGAAGCGGACAAGGAAAGGAACCGACTGACCGTATGTGGAAACCTAGCCAACCCGAACCAACTTCTCCCCCCCCAGTGCCAGAGCCCGTGCGCCCCGCCCCTCCCACTACGACTGTCGAGTCCGCGAACCGTGCGGGGGTCACCGCAGCCGACCAGGCTTCCATTAGCAAAGGTCTCTTTATCAAGGGCGAAATCACCGGCTCAGAATCGCTGTTCATCGACGGTAAGGTCGAAGGCAGCATCAACCTAAACGGCAATCGCGTGACGGTCGGCCGCAATGGCCAGGTCGCCGCCAGCATCACCGCCCGCGAAGTTGTGGTTCTGGGCAAGGTTCGCGGCAATGTTACCGCAACCGATCGCGTGGATATCCGCGCCGAGGGGGCCCTTACCGGCGATGTGGCCGCGGCTCGCATCAGCATCGAGGATGGCGCCTTTTTCAAGGGCGGCATCGATATTCGAAAGCCCGACGCCAAGCCGGCCACCGCGCCCGCAGCCACACCCGTAGCCACGCCTACCCCGGCTGCGGTCAAGTGAACTAGGGATCGCAACGTTCGACCCGCGACAGCCCCGGTCCGTGCCGGGGCTGCTGTGTCTGCGCGAAGGCGCAATCGTATCGTTGTCCGGATTGTCCTCAGACCACCCGCGCGATGGTGGGATGGGCGGGGTGGCCGGCAAGACCCGCCTCCTGGTCCTTGTATTGCAACTGGTAGAGCTTCCAATAGAGACCGCGATGGGCGAGCAGCTGCTGGTGGGAGCCCATCTCGCGCAATTGCCCCTTATGCATGACAAGGATCACGTCGGCGCGCTGGACAGTTGACAGGCGGTGGGCGATGAGCACGCTCGTGCGGCCTTCGACCATGCGCTCCAAGGCTCCGCGAATGCGCAGTTCCGTGTCGGTATCGACGCTGGAGGTGGCTTCGTCCAGGATGAGAATGCGGGGATTGTAGGCCAGCGCCCGGGCGAAATTGACGAGCTGCTTCTGGCCCGTCGACAGCGAATTGCCGCGCTCCTGCACCGGCTCATCGAACTTGCAGGGCAGGCTCTCGATGAAGTCCAGAACATTGACATCGCGCGCGGCCTGGACAAGACCGGCTTCGGTGATGGATTCGTTGCCCAGGCGAATGTTTTCGGCGATGGTGCCTGTAAATAGAAATGGATCCTGGAGAACCACCGCGAAGTGGCGGCGCAATTCGTTGAGATCGTGTTCGCGCAGATCGATTCCGTCGAGCAGAATCTGCCCTGCTGTCACATCGTAAAAGCGCATCATCAGGCTGGTGAGGGTGGTCTTCCCCGCCCCGGTGTGGCCCACGATGGCCACAGTGTTTCCCGGTTCGATGGTGAAGGAAACATCCTTGAGGATCCAGTCGATGTCTTTGAGAGAGGCCAGGGCAGCGCAATTGGGTGTATCCGAGGCCCCGTCCGGACACTCTCCGTCGCGGGCGAATGCCCTGCCGGACTCGGCGGCAGCGGTATAAGAGTTAAGGCCCGCAGCATCGGTGAAGCCCGCGCCGTTCGCGCCCGAAGCTCCCCCTTTCGGTGCGCACGCAAGCTGGACCGCGGCCTTCTGTTCCGGCGTGAGCTTCTGATAGCTGAACCAGACGTGGCGAAATTCAATACGGTTTGAACCGTCACCGATGCGCGGGTTGGCTGGACTCACGATCTCGGGTGCGGTATCTAGCAGCTTGAAGATGCGCTCGCACGCCGCCATGGCTGCCTGGAGAATGTTGTATTTGTCGCTGAGATCCTGGATGGGCCGCCAGAAACGCAGCGAATACATGTTGAACATGGTGAGCACGCCGATGGTGACAGTGCCCGACAGCACCCCGAAGCCGCCCCGCCACAGAACCAGCGCGATGGCAACCACCGAGAGCAGGTCGACGGCCGGATAGTAGAGCGCGTAGGCAAAGATTGTGTCTTTGAACGCGATCATGTGCTGGCGGTTGACGGCTTCGAAGTCGGTGAAGGCGCGCTCTTCGCGGTTGAATAGCTGGACCACCGCCATGCCGCTGATGTGTTCCTGGGTGAAGCTGTTGATGCGGGCGATGGCGGCGCGGACCCGGCGGTAGCTCTCGCGCACCGAGTTGCGGAAGATGCGGGTCACGAAAAGAATGAGCGGCAGCACCGCGAATGCCAGCAGGGCCAGCCACCAATTGATCGAGAGCATCACCACGCCCATGATGGTGAGGGTGAAGAAGTCGTCCACGATGGCGAGGATGCCGCCTGTAAACATTTCGTTGATCGCGTCGACATCGGAAGTGAGCCGCGTGACCAGGCGGCCCACGGCGTGCACATCGAAAAAGCCGACGTGCAGCTGCTGCATGTGGCGGAAGATGTCGCGGCGCAGGTCAAACATGATCTTCTGCCCCACCCACTGCATCAGGTAGGTCTGAATGAATTCAAAGATGAAGGCGGAAAGCAGCGCACAAATGTAAATCTCGGCCAGCTGGGTAATGCCGTGCCAGGGATCGGGGGAAAGACGGCGGGTAAGCCAGGTGGTCGCGGGGCCGGGCTTGCCGGTCAGGTAACGATCGATGCCGACCTTGACGAGATAGGGACCGGCGACATCACTCAGGGACTTGAGGGTGACGGAGATCGAGGAGATGACCGCCTGCCACCAATAGGGTTTCAGGTAACGGCCAAGACGGCGGATGAGCTGCGAATCATAGACCTTGCCGACCCGGTCGTCGTCGGGCTTGCGCGCATCTGTTTTGGGCGGCACCGCCTTCGAGGATCCGTCTGCCCCGGGCCCGCCAGCCACTCGGGATCGCCCGTTTGCCGGCAATTCAGGCTGTTTCGGCTGCTTCTGGTCTTCGGTCATGGGGCGGCGCGAGCTTCCTCTCTCCCATTGTACGGGGAGGGTGAAGAAACGGGGCTGCCGGAAATGCCGGGAAGTGCTGAGGCGGGACGCGCCCAACCTGTCGCGGCTTCGGTCGCCGCCAGGCCGGAGCCCGTACCCAAGTCCATCGCGCTGCAAACCATGCAGATAGGATGGAGCAACGCCCGGCGAGGATGATTTGTTTTCTACTCCACCAGGGCGTCGGCGATGGCCAGATGCTTGTCGAGAGCGGCGATGCCCAGATCGAGTTCCTCATTTGTGACGATCAGAGGCGGGGCGATGACAAAATGGCTGACCCAGGCCTGCTGGGCAACTCCGTCGGCCATCATCTTGGCGGCGATCTGGTCGACCACCAGGGGCTTGCCTTCCACCTTGTCCCGCATCGTATTGAAAGGCTCTTTGGCGGCGCGATTCTTGACCAGTTCTACCGCAAAGAAGAGGCCGAGACCGCGCACGTCGCCGACCGAGGGGTGCTTCTCCTTGAGGGCCTCGAGTTTTTCCCGAACATAGGTTTCGAGCGAGGCGGCACGCTCGACCAGCCTGAGACGCTGCATCTCCTCGATAGTGGCCACCGCCGGCCCCAGAGTAATGGGGTGGGCCTCGTAGGTGTGCCCGTGAGAGAAGTAGTGATCCTCAAAATAGTCAGCGATTTTCGTGGTGGTGGCGCACAGGCCCAGCGGTACGTAGGCCGAAGTAATTCCCTTGGCGGTCACGAGGATGTCGGGCTTCACGTTCCAGTGGTCGACGGAGAACCACTTGCCAGTGCGACCCCAGCCGGCCATCACTTCGTCGGCGATCATGAGCACGCCGTGACGATCGCAGATTGCGCGCAGGCGCGGTAGGTACTCGGGCGGTGGAACCAGAACCCCGTTGGTTCCCACCACCGGCTCGACGATGATCGCCGCCACGTCGCTCTCGTTTCGGATCATGTGCTCGATGTAGTCGGCGCATGCGATGTTGCAGCCCGGATAGATGTGCTTGATGGGGCAGTCGTAGCAGTTTGTTTCCGGCGCGAAGACGAAGCCCATACCCTTGCCGGCAGGCTCCATGGCCCAGCGGCGCGGGTCGCCGGTGGCGGCAATCGATCCTGACGTCGAGCCGTGGTAGGAGCGGTACCGCGAGATGATCTTGTTCTTGCCCGTAACCATGCGGGCGATCTTGAAGGCGGCTTCGTTGGCTTCGGTGCCGCTGGTGGCGAAGAAGAACTTGTCCAGGCCGGCAGGCAGCACTTCGAGCAGTTTGGCGCTCAGCCGGGCGCGTGCCGTGGTGGCGTAGACCGGCCCCACAAACGCCAGTTCCCGCGCCTGCTCGGCGATGGCCTCGATCACGCGGGGATTCTTGTGGCCCAGGTTGACGCACATCAGCTGCGACGAAAAGTCGAGATAGCGCTTGCCTGCCCCGTCGGTAAACCAGCAGCCTTCCGCATCGACGATATGCAGCGGCTTCCACGTCTTCTGAAAACGCCACGTGCCATAGTTGGTCTGGCGCGTGGTCGCCGAAATTTGTTCACTGGTCAAATCGGGAGTGATAACGACGTCGCTCATGGAACCTCGCAGTGGGGCTAGAAGACCATGCTACGGCATTCGGGCGTGCGAGTCAGACTCCGAATTGGCGGAGGTGGTGGTCGAGGTGCTTGTACATCAGGATGGCCCACTGTTGCGGGGTGAGCTTGCCGAAAAAGGGGTGGGGATGCACCGCGCAGACAGCGGGGCCGCCGGCGGCAAAGCGGTCGATGATTGCTGTCAGCCGCTCCCTCTCTTTGCCCAGGTCGCGGTCGTCGTGAACCACCAGACTCTTGGCCGTGGGGGAGCTGCGGCGCATGGGGACGTCGTCCTTGAGGACCATGGGCTTGATGATGCCGCCAATGAGGCGGCCCATCAACACCCGTGGAGGCGTACTGTCTCCCAGGGCCATCTCCAAACCGCCCGTGCAGTGCGCCATCGCCTGTGCGGCGCTCATCGTGCCCCACTCCGCGGCGCTGTCCGGCTTGAGGCTCGCGATGCGGTCCTTCACTTCCTGAACATATGCTGGTTCGAAGAGGTTCTTCATGGGATCAGTCTTAGCCTCCGCGACGTTAACGAGAGCAACGCATATCAATGGAACAATTCTCAGAGGTGCGGCCTGGAGATGTCTCCATCATCCCGCCCACCTTGCTCACTGGCAGGGCTCACCGCTTGCTTCGCTCACGGTTGGGGGTCCTGACGGGACGAATGCAGCGTGCTCTCCGTGCACCTGAGACCCATTCACATCCCAATGAACGCGGCTGGTTTCAACCGAGAATCTCTGCGTCAAGCGATGGAGCTTGTCGAACCGCGGATCCTTGGCCGTTACACAAATCGCCGCTTTCGTGCCCAGGCTGGCGACTGCTCCGTAACGCGTCTCGAGGTCGCCGACGATCTGACGATTCGACAGCGGCAAGGAAGAAACGCGGCCATTGTCGTCGAACAGATTTGCCTGTACGTGTACATCGAAGAGTTCCGCGTGGATCCCGGACTGCATATCCACCCTTACGACCCATCTGTTTTCGTTTACACCATCCCGCCTAGTGGCCTCGGCGGTTACGTCTGCAAAAGACGCAGGAGCCGGTGCAGTTCTTCTAGCTTGCTGTTGCGCTTCGGCCATTCGCTGCTGGAACTGCGCCACTGAATCCTTTTGCATCTGGGCAATCTTTGCAGCCTGGGTCTGTTGCATACGGGCGATGCTTTGTTCGGTGCTCTCCACCGGCTTCTCGCTCTGCACCTGGGATACTCCGTCACACGGTCCACCATCCGTGAGCCGCATCGCGGCAGGGCCATCGGAAACGAAATTGAATGGAAACACCGGCGAATTCGCCGGAATCACTTTGTACTTCTGCTTCCACTCCTTCAGCCGCCCGCTCGCTTGGTCATGCGCCGTGAAGCAGAACGTAGCTCGGTCACCAAATTCGTCCAGATTCAGGTTCCAAAGCTCCCCACCCCCATTAATCATTTTGTCCGTTGCATCGACACGCCAAGCCTTGGAACCCTGGTAGAACACGACGCTGAACTTTGAATCGATAAACGGGGGATAAAGCGGCGGACGCGAATTGAAGTAGACCTGGAGGCCGATGTCACTACTCAATGGCGAGCGGTGAGGCATGATCTGAGCACGCGTGTACATGTTCGGATCTTCATCCAACGCCTTCGCGTCCTTGGTGGCCTGGTCGGCCGTGGCCTTTTCTCGGGCCTCACTCTCGGCAATGGTTTCCCGGATCGCCTGCGTATTGTCCCGCGTAACCTGCACATCATTGTCGATTTTTTCGAGCTTGGCCTGGATAGAATCCAGCTGCGACGTGGCCTTCTTCAAATCCAGAGCAGCGATCGCATCACCCAATTGCCCCAACAAAGCTGTCTCTGTCTGCAGCGCCGTCTTCTCATCCTCCCGCTTGGCTGCGATCGTCTCCTGTAACTCATCAAGACGGTTCGCGAGCGAGGCGATCTGTTCCCCTGTCTTTTTCTGATCGGCTAGGGACCAGGCCTTGAGTTCGCTCAAGAAACTTTGCAGCAGCGTAACTTTGCGGTTGCCGTCCACATCCTTTGCAATTGTGTTTACGCTGCGTGCCGAATGCTTAATCTCCTCAAGCAGCACCTGATTGCCCGCGAGGGCGTGTTGCATTGCATCGAGCTGTTTCTGCAAGTCAGGAACCTTGGCGTTGAGGTCGGGACAAACTTCGATTTTTCCGTTCACGTTCATCGGCAGGAAGACACTACCCCTGAGGCATCCACTTTGGGCGCCGAGGCGTGCCGCACCGAACGCCAGGACGACGCTTGCAGCAGTAAGCATTGCAGTGAGCGATCTCAAATCTTGCACTCTCATTCTCCCTCCCAAATGAAAACAGGTCGTTCAACCTTGCCGCTCGAATCATTGCGCGCCCCGCATAGTGAACCGTCTTCCCTGCTCACCCGCTTTTCCATCGTCTCCGCAATCCGGAAAGCGTCCCCCTCCCGCCTAAGAGCAAACGCTTGAGTTACCCGGTAGGGGGCATGCAACCCGGGGCTTGGAACGGTGAGACACGTTGTCAATCGTGTGGCGTTGCGATCGACAACAATCGTGGCCGGCTCCATTGAACCTACCTGCTCGGGCATTACCCATGGTTCCACCAAAGCAACGTTTCCAACATCTGAACTGGCGGCCAGTCGCACCTCGCGGAAGGCCACACCTTTGGCCATCAACCAAACCTGCCCATGAACCTGCACAGTACGGTCGCCGTCCGCAGAATCCGCCAGATCGATGTAAGCAAGTCTCCGGAAATCCCGGTCGAGCGCTCGGTTCAGCGCAAGCAGCCCCGCTCCCCCCGCCAGCACGATGGCGACAATTGCTCCGCAAACTCCCGCAGCCAGCCGCGCAAAAGCTACCGGTCTCCAACGCATGGTTCGCTTCAGTGAAGGAGCCTCTGACACCGCCTTCCATCGACGATCGTGTTTCAAGGACTCCGCTAGAACTGCCGCTAATTCCTCCACCGTCCTCCCACCACTATTCAGCCAATGCAGACGTGACAGATAGAAGTCAATCTCGCCGCGCACCTTGGCCGGTGGAACAAGAACCGTGTAGATACTCTTGCGCCGTCTGTGCGCCAGCGCCACTTCGCTTATCACCTCTTCGGAAGCCAATGCGTGGTCGCTTGCCAACAAGAGGAACGAGTTACACTCTTCGAGTCCGTGCACGCAACCCAATGCCCAGGATTCTCCAATCCGTAAGTCTCTGGGCGCAATCCAGCACGGAATCCCGCGCGCCTCGAGAGCGGCGCATAACTCGTGAGCCAGAGGGGAATCTTTGGATGAATGCGACAAAAACGTCGTCGCGTGTAGATTGCCGTCCGATATCCCAGTTTTCGACATGGAGTTGCTATCATCCATCCGTTTCTGCTCCCGCACTCACTAACACTATCGCCAATTGGGGCTGAATCGACAAGCAAGAACGCAAACAATAACACCCGTTCAAGCTCCGTCAATTCTCTTCGGAAGAATGGTTCTGGCAGAGTCGGATCGGTTTTCCAGTTCGACGTCAGGCTGAAGCCCTGATCTACCAACCCTGACCTACCTTGATACAGGGGAAATGCACGAAAAAGAAAGCCCCCGGCGAACCGGGGGCTTTGGTGTTTGTGAGTCGCTTCCTGTCTACGCGCTAAACAGGAGCACGCCTGCGGGCTTCTCTTCAGTGCCGGTGTCGTCGGCGCTGACCGGACGATAGAAGAGCTGGTTGTTGTTCAGATAGACCTCGAGGAAGGCGGGGCGGTCGGCGATCTGGCCGGCGATCAGCGCTTCCGAAAGCGGGTCTTCGACGTAGCGCTGGAGGGCGCGGCGCAAGGGGCGAGCCCCGTAGCTGCGGTCGACCAGCGTCTTGTCGAGAATCCACTTCTTGGCATCCTCGGTGACGGAGATGGTGATGGCCTTCTGGGCCAGATTGTGGTTGAGCTGCTGCACGAGCAGTTCGACGATCTGGATCAGGTCGGCGTCGTTCAGTGACTGGAACAGGATGACTTCGTCGAGACGGTTGAGGAACTCGGGGTTGAAGGTCTTCTTCACCTCGTTCTTTACCAGCTCTTCGATCTTTTCGCTGACCAGGTCGTCGCGGTCGCTCTGGAACCCGAGGCCCTGCTTCTTCATCAGGTGGCGGGCGCCGATGTTCGAGGTCATGATGAGGATGGTGTTCTTGAAGTCGACCGTGTTGCCAAGGCCATCGGTCAACTGCCCATCTTCAAATACCTGCAGCAGCAGGTTGAACACATCGGGGTGCGCCTTCTCGACTTCATCCAGCAACACCACGGAGTAGGGCGAGCGCTTGACGCGTTCCGTCAGCTGGCCGCCTTCCTCGTAGCCCACGTATCCCGGAGGCGAACCGATCAGCTTCGAGACCGAGTGCTTCTCCATGAACTCCGACATATCGAAGCGGATGAGCGCCTTGTCTGACCCGAACAGGAATTGAGCCAGCGTCCGCGCCATTTCGGTTTTGCCCACGCCGGTGGGGCCAAGGAACAGGAAGCTGCCGATGGGCCGCGCCGGGGACTTGAGGCCGGCGCGCGAACGCCGGATTGCCCGGGCCAGAGCGCTGATCGCCTTCTCCTGGGAGATGACGCGCTTGTGGAGTTCTTCTTCCACCCGCAGCAGCTTCTGGGTTTCTTCTTCCTTGATGCTAGTGACGGGCACGCCGGTCCAGCGGCTGACAACGTCCTCGATGTCTTCGCGGCCCACAATCCCGGCAGCCGAGTCGTCAAGGTGGTACTTGTCCCGCAGGGCGCGCAGGCTTTCACGCTCCTTGCGCTCCTCGTCGGAGTAGAACCGCGCCTTTTCGAACTCGTGGTTGGCGATGGCCGAGTCCATTCGGTGGACGATGAACTTGATCCGCTTCTGGACTTCGGTGATCTCTTCCGGCAGCGAGGTCTGGCGCAGCTTGACGCGGGCGCCGGCTTCGTCGATGAGGTCGATGGCCTTGTCGGGCAGGAACCGATCGGGGATATAGCGGTTGGAGTGCGACACCGCAAACTCGATGGCCGCATCGGTATAGCTGACCGCGTGGAATTTCTCGTAGCGGTCCTTGATGCCCATGATGATCTTGACGGCGTCGGCTTCGTTCGGCGGAGGCACCTTGACGGCCTGGAAGCGGCGCTCGAGGGAGCGGTCCTTCTCGATCGACTTGCGATACTCTGCTGGCGTGGTAGCGCCGATGCATTGGATTTCCCCACGGCTCAACGCGGGCTTGAGGATGTTGGCCGCATCGAGCGAACCTTCGGCAGAGCCGGCTCCCACCAGGGTGTGCAGCTCGTCGATGAAGATGATGGAGTTCTGGTTCTCCATCAGCTCTTTCATGATGGTTTTGAGGCGCTCTTCAAACTGGCCGCGGTACTTGGTCCCGGCCACGATGAGCGACAGGTCCAGACCAAGGACGCGCTTGTCGGCCAGGAAGGTCGGCACTTCGCCGTCCGCGATGCGCTGGGCGAGGCCTTCGACGATGGCCGTCTTGCCCACGCCGGGCTCGCCGATGAGCACCGGGTTGTTCTTGGTGCGGCGGCAAAGGATCTGAATGACGCGCTCGAGCTCGCCGTCGCGCCCCACCAGGGGATCCAGCTGCCCGTCCATGGCCGCCTGGGTGAGGTCGCGCGAGAACTCGGCCAGCAGGCTGGACTCGCGCTGCCGGGCCTGTGCGGGAGCTTTCTCCTGCGTTACGCGGGCCAGCTCATCGCGAATCTGCGCCAGCTTGAGGCCGCGCTCCTGCAGGATCTCGGAGGCGAAGCACTTTTCTTCGCGCAGCAAACCGAGCAGCAGGTGTTCGGTGCCGATGTGCTTGTGGCCCAGGCGCTCGGCTTCTTCGGCCGCATACGCCAGCACCCTCTTGCACTCGTTCGAAAGCGGCAGGTCCACACTGGTAGAGACCTTTTCGCGGATTGTGGTATGCGCCTCGATCTGCTTGCGAATCGACTCCACCGAGGCGTGCGAGCGCAGGAAGCGATTGGTCAGTGCCTTGTCTTCGCGCAACAGGCCGAGCAGCAGGTGCTCGGTCTCAATATAGGGCGAACCGAACTGGCTGGCCTCATATCGCGCGAAGAAGATCACGCGCCGTGCCTTCTCCGTATAGCGTTCGAACATAGATTTCTCCCTTTTACCCGGGCTCTCGGGCTGGGGTAGCCGTCCGGTTTACCAGTACCCCATCGACAAAGACCTGTCGCTGGGGACCCCGGCTTTCCGGCCTCGGCTCAACCCGCACGCGCCCTCACTAGCTTCGCCGCCCGAGGTAATCGAAGAAAAATCCGGCCCTGCCTCAGAACAGCTCTTTGAGATGGTCTTCGGAGAAACTCCCGATCGCTTCCTGGGCGGCAACGATGCCCGGGCAGCTTCCATCTGACCTCTGACGAGCCCTGGCGGATGGGAAAATCCGTTTATGGCCCGTTTTCCTGCTACAGTATGAGACTCACTTCGCGCCGGTAATGCTGCTTTTTCCGGGTTCGATTTCTTCCAAGTGGTTCGGTTTAGATACGGTTGCCGACATTGCCAGTCGCCCACCCTCAAGCCGCAAAACCCGCGAACAACGCCCCGCGAGATCCATATTGTGGGTTACAACAACCGAGGTTAAGTGATAGCTTGCGTGCAGTCGTTGAAGTAGATCAAACACCAGCACCGCGTTGGTTTCGTCCAGGTCTCCAGTGGGTTCATCGGCCAGCAGGACACGGGGGCGGTTGACGAGGGCGCGCGCCAGAGCTACGCGCTGTTGTTCGCCGCCGGAGAGTTCGCCGGGGCGATGCTCGCGCCGGTCCTCCAACCCGACTTCCCTTAACCAGTTAGCCGCCACGGCCAGGGCTTCCCTGCGTGATTGCCCTTGAGCCAACAGCGGCATGGCCACATTTTCTTGCGCCGTAAACTCCGGCAGGAGGTAATGAGCCTGCCAAACGTAGCCGATGGTGCGATTGCGGAAGGCCGCAGCCTGCCGGGGATTGAGTTCAGCCACGTTAGTAGACGCGCAGTATACCCTTCCGGCGGAGGGCGCATCAAGGGCGCCCAGAATGTGCAAAAGAGTGCTCTTACCCGCCCCCGACTGGCCCACGATGGCAACCAGTTCACCAGTCTCGACTTCGAGGTGAAGATCGCGGAACAGGGTAAGCGGTCCGCGGGCGGTCTGATAGGTTTTTTCTAACTCCTGGACCTGAATGATTGGCCCTTTCGCGGTTCGCACCTCGGGGTCCCGCTGGGAGAGGGTGGCCGGGGACGCAACCGCTGGAGGAGGTTCTGTCATTCGTTAAACCTATTTTATCGTGCCGGGTGGCCGGCTTTATGGGTTCGGAGGCGCTGCCTGGCTGCGGTGGCCGCGGGCCTGACGTTGCCGGTCGCTATGAGGTGATTGAAGGAAGGATCGCACATCTCCATCGGATCAGCCGCGCGATTCGACACTCGGATGGGCTGGGGGCCGGTACTTAAGTGTTTCGAGCATGGATGCTCAAACGCGGCTTCGAGCCGACGCCGAATGGCATACTCGGCTCCGAATGGGCTTTCCCGGATTCCAACTGCCTCCCGCCAGGCGGCCTCATACTGGCAATTGTGCCAGTGTTCTCTTCGACTCGGTGAACGTTACCTTGAGAGAGTCTGAACCGAATTGAAGTCACGAATTCCGGCCTCAAACGAGGGTCTTGCGCAGCGCGTTGAGATATGCGTTTTTCGGCCGGCGACGATCGCAACCCTAGTTAGATTTGCCTTAGCCAAAATGGAGCCCGATCGAAGATGACAAATTCCCCCACCGGCCATGAAGCCGCTCACTCCGCTCCGTCCTCGCCGATCCAGGTCATCACGAGCCCCTTTGTCCGCTTCGCCCGGATGGGCGCTGCGGGGGGAATCGTGCTGTTGGCGAGCACCATTGCGGCGCTGATCTGGTCCAATTCACCATGGCAGCACAGCTATCACGCCCTTCTCGAAACGAAATTGACCATAGGTTTTGGTTCGTTCGTTGTGAGCGAGAATCGGCATCACTGGATCAATGACGGGCTGATGTCGCTTTTCTTCTTCCTTGTTGGACTCGAAATCAAGCGCGAATTCCTGATTGGAGAGCTCTCCTCGCTGCGCAGGGCGGCGTTTCCCTTTATCGCCGCGTTGGGAGGACTGATCGTACCGGCGATCATTTACATCTCGCTCGCCGGCGGCGCGCATTTCAGCCGAGGCTGGGCGATCCCCATCTCGACCGACATCGCGTTCACCCTGGGTCTGCTGACTTTCCTGGGATCGCGCGTCCCGCCTTCTTTGCGAATCTTCGTAACCGCCCTGGCCATCGTCGACGACATCTTTGCCGTGGCGATCATTGCCATTTTCTATACCAGCGAGATCGAGTATGTCAGCCTTGCAATTGGCCTCGGGGGCGTAGTTCTGTCTCTGATTGCCAACTTCATGGGGATTCGCAAGCCCGTCGTGTATGCGTTGATCGGGGTCGTGGTCTGGTGGGCTGTCTTGAACTCCGGCGTGCACGCCACCATCGCGGGGATCCTTCTCGCGTTCACCATCCCGGCCAACACGTTTCTCAAGAAGTCGGAGTTTCTGGAGCAGAGCCGCTGGCTTCTTGGTCGTCTTGAGGCCGCGCCCGACCACTCCTTCGAAGAACACTCCATCCTCCACACGCTGGAACGGAAGGCCGAACAGGCTGACTCGCCGCTTCACCGAATCGAACACGGACTCCAACCGTGGATCAGCTTTCTCGTCATGCCGCTGTTTGCGCTGGCCAACGCCGGCGTCGATGTAACCCATAACCTCATCGGTGCCCTGAAGCATCCAGTGAGCTTCGGAATCCTGTTTGGTCTGTTCGCCGGCAAGCCGATCGGGATCTGGCTCTTCTCGTTCCTCGCCGCTAAAACCGGACTCGTCACGCCTCCAGCAAACGTCTCGTGGAATCAGATGTTCGGAGCTGCGTGGCTGTGCGGAATCGGGTTCACGATGTCCCTGTTCGTCGCCGGGCTGGCTTTCGACGATGACGCGTTACTGAGCGTCTCCAAGATCGCCATTCTGGGCGCATCGGTTGCCGCCGCAGTCGCCGGCTGCATCGTCCTGGTGCGATCAGGCGCCAAAACGGCTGCGGCGCCTGAGCAGCAATGAACAGCGCCGCGCATTTCCGCTGACTCGCTCACCGGGTTTCGGGATCTGCTTCTGCCGTACCAAACGAGGCACCGAGAGTTCCTCCGGCTTCAGAAACCCGCATCATGGCGACGTACATGCCACCTGCAACGAAGAAGCCGACAAACCAGGCATAGTCGTAGAGGAAGTGCAGCGGCCGGACGGCAAGGCCGATGAGGGCGATTACGACGCCCACAACAAGGGCGATGATCGCGCGGGGATTGATGCCCTTCGCATAGTAATAGGCGCCCTCGCGGTGATAGAGCGAATTCACGTCCAGCTCGGTTTTACGGATGAGGAAATAATCGCAGACCATGATGCCGGCCACCGGCCCGAGCAGTCCCGAGTAGCCGATCAGCCAGCCGAAGATATACGCGTCGGGCGTGGCGAGCAGTTTCCAGGGACACATGGCGATGCCGAGAATGCCCGTGATCAGCCCCCCGGTGCGAAAGCTGATCAGACGCGGATAGAGATTTGAAAAGTCGTTCGACGGCGAGACCACGTTGGCGCCGATGTTGACGTTGAGCGTGGCGATGAGAATGGCGATGAGCGCCACAAAGGCGACAACCGGCTGATGAAATGCGCCGATGAGCTGGATGGGATTCCAGATGGGATGGCCGAAGAGAACCGCCGACGCCGATGTAACGGAGATACCGACGAATGTATAGAGCGCCATGGCCACCGGCAGTCCGAAAGCCTGGCCCCAGGCCTGCGACGTCTGGGACTTGGAGTAGCGCGTGAAGTCGGGAATGTTGAGCGCGAGCGTTGCCCAGTAACCCACCATGGCGGTGAGCGATGGAAAGAACACGGCAAGGAATTCGCCCGTGGAGTGGAACTGGCTGGGCGTGGAAAGCATGGTGCCGAAGCTGCCCGCTTTCATCCGGACCCAGATCAGCAGCGCCGCGGCCATGACGAACATGAAGGGCGCGCCAAAGGCCTGCAGGTATCGGATCGATTCGACCCCCCGCCACACCACAACCATATTCAGCAGCCAGAAGAAAAGAAAGCTGGTCCACAGGACGCCGGGATTGCCGCCCAGCGCGGGCCAGATGACGACCAGCATGGAGTCGATGGCCTGGCCGCCGATCCACGATTGGATGCCGAACCATCCGCAGGCCACGATCGCCCGCAGGATGGCGGGAAGGTTGGCGCCGCGGATGCCGAATGGAGCACGAATGAAAACCGGAAACGGAATGCCGTACTTGGCGCCGGCATGCGCGTTGAGCAGCATGGGAACAAGCACGATGAGATTACCAAGAAGAACCGTGCCCACCGCCTGTTTCCAGTCCATGCCCTTCGCGATGAGCGACGATGCAAGCTGGTAGGTGGTGATCTCCATCGACATGGAGAACCACAGCGCGATGTAGTTGTACAAGCCCCAGGTGCGCTGGGCTGGCGTGGTGGGAGCCAGGTCGCAGTTAGAAAGAGATGGGTCAACAACGCTCAAATGGTTCTCCCGTTGTGTGTGTCATCCTGAGCGAAGCGCCGCGGAGTCGAAGGATCTGCAGTTCGGGGATGCTGACCGACAAGCGACAAGATACTCATTTCGTTTGGACCCAGAACAACCTTCAAATTCGGCCGCATTGCGACCTTCGCTCAGGATGAAAAACTACACTCGGCTCAGCATGACAAACCTGAAGCTCCGAACAGTTGACAAAGATCATGGAAGCATTATTTCCATGCCCCACCGCGCGCTTCACGCCGCAGGTAATTGCCGCGACCGGGCTTTCCGATGAACTCGCCCGTCGAAACGATCAGTTCGCCGCGGGAGTATACGTCGCGGGCGTTGCCGCGCACATGGAAGCCTTCAAACATCGAATAATCCACGCGCATGTGGTGGGTGGCGGCGGAGATGGTGTACTCGGAGGCGGGATCCCAGAGGACAATGTCGGCATCACTGCCCGGGGCCAGCACGCCTTTCTTCGGATACATACCGAAGATGCGCGCAGGGGCGGTCGAGACAATTTCGACGAAGCGGTTGAGGGTGAGATTGCCCTGGCCCACGCCGTGATGGTGGAGGAGTTGCAAGCGGTTCTCGATCCCCGGGCCGCCGTTGGGGATCTTGGTGAAGTCGTCTTTGCCCAAGGCCTTCTGGTCTTCAAAGCAAAACGGGCAGTGGTCGGTGGAGACGACCTGAAGATTGTCGGTGCGCAGGCCGTCCCACAGCTTCGGCTGATTCTTGCGCTCGCGCAGGGGCGGGGTGAAGACGTACTTTGCGCCTTCCCATCCCTTGTCGACCATGTTGTCTTCGAGCGAAAGCAGCAGGTACTGGGGGCAGGTCTCGGCGAACGCCGGCAGGCCGCGATCGCGTGCTTCCCTCACCTGGTTGAGCGCGTCCTCGCTGGAGAGATGAACAATATAGACGGGCACGCCGGCCATCTCCGCCATGGCGATGGCGCGATGCACGGCTTCAGCCTCGGCGCGCGTGGGGCGCGTGAGCGCGTGATAGATGGGCGCGGTCTTGCCCTCGGCCAGCGCCTGCTGCACGATGACGTCAATGACGGAACCGTTCTCGGCATGCATGCAGATGAGCGCGCCATTCCTGGCCGTCTGGCGAAGGGCTTTGAAGATGGTGGCGTCGTCCACCATAAGCACGTTGGGATAGGCCATGAACAGCTTGAAGCTGGCCACGCCTTCGCGCACCATGTCGTCCATGTCTTCGAGGCCGGCGTCGGGCAGATCGGTGACGATCATGTGCAGGCCATAGTCGATGCAGGCTTTGCCCTCGGCCTTCTTCCACCACGTATCCAGGGCGGTACGCATTTTCGTGCCCCGGGCCTGGATGGCGAAGTCCACGATAGTAGTAGTCCCGCCGATCGCGGCTGCCCTCGTGCCGGTCTCGAAGTCGTCGGCGGACTTCGAGCCGCCGAAGGGCATGTCGAGATGGGTGTGCGCATCGATGCCGCCGGGAAGGAGCAGCAAGCCGGTGGCGTCGACGACAGTCTGTGCGGCGCTGGCCGGGATGCCGGCGCGGATTTCTTTGATGATCGCGCCGTCAATCAGCAGGTCGGCCTTCACGATCGAGTCGGCGTTGACGATGGTTCCGTTTTGGATGAGGACTGATGGCATGAACGGTATCCTCGTTCTCTCAATATAAGAATGCAAAACTCTATGCTGTCATCCTGAGCGAAGTGGATCACGCCTCGCGTGATTCACGAAGTCGAAAGCCTGCCCTGAGCGCAGATCGAGAAGCGATCGGAGTCGAATGGGGACCTGCAGTTGCTCTTTCCGTTGCACTTGCAATGTCAACTAACTCACACGTCACGCTTGATTCGGATCCGTCACGCACGCCGCACCGTGCGTACGCTCCTCCCAACTCTCCGGAGCCATCCCCGTGTCGACGCGAACCATGGTGATGCATTCATCCACGGGGCAAACCAGCGAGCACAGGTTACAGCCGACACATTCCGTTTCGTCTACCCGCGGAATGCGCGCCAGTGGCGTGGGATAGGGCCCCAGGGCTGCAAGTTTCAGGGCCCGCTCCTTGCGGGTGACGGGCGTGTTGGTAATCGTAGTACGGCTCTGCGCCTCGCGCTCCGAAGGGACAGAATGCAATTCGACAGGACCGTCGACAGGACCGGTGACGCGGTCGAGGTGGATGCACTGGTGCGCGCCATCCCAGCAGGCAATGTGGCAAAGGTCGCAGCCGATGCACTTCTGCTCGTTGATGCGGGCCACGATTTTGTAGTTGAGGTTGAGATGCTTCCAGTCGGTGACCCGGGGAAGCGAGAGCCCGCGAAAATCTTCGATAGTGCTAAAGCCTTTCGAGCGCATCCAGTTCGCGAGACCCTCGGCCATGTCTTCAACGATGCGGTAGCCATAGTGCATGGCCGCGGTGCATACCTGAACCGTTCCGCACCCGAGAAGGATAAACTCCGCCGCATCGCTCCAGGTGCCGATCCCGCCGATGCCGGAGAGGGGCAAAGCGGCATCGGGATCGGCCATCACCTGTTGCACCATGTTGAGCGCGATCGGCTTCACCGCGGGCCCGCAGTAACCTCCGTGCGAGCTTTTGCCATCAACGTTGGGACGGGGCGTGAAGCTGTCGAGGTCGATGCCGGTGATCGAATTGATGGTATTGATGGCCGAAAGCCCATCGGCGCCGCCGCGTTTGGCCGCGCGTGCCACGGTGCGGATGTCGGTGATGTTGGGCGTGAGCTTCACCAGCACCGGAGTGCGTGCTTTCTCCTTGACCCACGCGGTGATCATCTCGGCATACTCCGGCACCTGGCCGACGGCCGAACCCATGCCGCGCTCGCTCATGCCGTGGGGGCAGCCGAAGTTGAGCTCGAGTCCATCGGCGCCGGCATCTTCGGATCGGGAAACGATCTCGTGCCATGCCTCGCGATTCGAGGCCACCATCAGCGACGCAATCACCGCGTGCTGCGGATAGCCCTTCTTCACCTCGGCCATTTCGCGCAGGTTTTCTTCGACGCTTCGGTCCGAAATCAGTTCTATATTGTTAAAGCCCATGATCCGCTGCCCGTTCCAGTCCGTGGCCGAGTAGCGCGAGCTTACGTTGGTGACCGGTTCGCCGATGGTCTTCCATACTGCGCCGCCCCAGCCGGCGTCGAAGGCGCGCATGATCTGTTCGCCGCAATTGGTGGGAGGCGCGGAGGCCAGCCAGAAGGGATTGGGCGAATCGATGCGGCCGGCAAAGCCGCGGACACGAAGGTCAGGCCCAGTCTTAGACATGAACAGCCTCCGGTTCCTGGAGCATAGCGAGCGCGGCGCGTTTGCCGTCCGCCACCGCATCGACAACTTCCCGGCCTCCGTTCACGCAATCCCCGCCGGCGTAATAACGAGTGTTGCCGGTTTTTCCGGTAGCCGGATCAACAACGATGCGGCCGTCGCGGATCTCGATCTGACGGAACTGCTGCATGAGCGTGGACAACGGCGATTGGCCAATGGCGGGCACCACCATGTTGCACGAAATCGTGGATTGCGAATCGGGAACCTGCACCATGGTCAGCCCCACCTGCTGCACTTGCACTGTGTCGAGCAGCAGGCGGCCGTGGGCATCGGGCCGTATGGCCAGGGGCACTCTCCGCCACAGGAACTGCACGCCCTCCTGCTTGGCGTGTTCATATTCGAAATGGAATGCGGAGATGTCGTTCTCGCTGCGGCGATAGAGGACGTAGACGGTTTCCGCACCGAGGCGGCGCGCCGCGTTGGCGGCGTCGATGGCCGTGTTGCCGGCGCCCACCACCACGACCGTACCCTCGACGCCGTGCAAGCGCCCGGTTTTGTATGCGGCAATCAGGGCGAGCGCATTGATCACGCCTTCGTGGTTCTCGCCGGGCACGCCCAGGCGCTGCATGGCGCCGAGACCAACACCGAGAAAGATGATGTCAAATTCGGACTCGAGCTCTTCGAGCACTGCCGGCGAATCGATGACCGATCCAAAGCGAAACTCGACGCCCATGCGGCGAATCAACTCCGCTTCGCGCAGACTCTCGGCGACTCGCAGTTTGTATTCGGCCACGCCGTAGGTGTTCAGGCCGCCGGGCAACGCGCGGCGTTCGATGATGGTGACCGAAGCGCCGTGGCGCCGGAGTTCGGCGGCACACGCGAGGGAAGCGGGACCCGCGCCGATGCAGGCGACACGAAGGTCCCGCCGCGCGGGCGGACTGGGCAGCAGGTCCTCGCCGGAGGCATGGAAGACATCCATGGCGTGACGCTGCAGCAACGCGATCTGGATGGGGTCGCGATTGTAGCGATGCATGACGCAGGCGCCCTCGCAGAGCACTTCGACCGGGCAGGCACGCGCACAACTGCCGCCCAGTACGTTGGCGTCAAGGATGCGCAGCGCCGAACCGCGCAGATTGCCCGTCGCGATGCGCTTGATAAAGCCGGGGACGTCGATGTGCGTGGGGCAGGCCGCGGTGCAGGGCGCGTCAAAGCAGTAGAGGCACCGATGCGCCTCCACCAGGGCGGCCTGCGCCGCGAGTGGCGGCTTGATTTCGCCAAAGCGCTCGCGGAGCAGCGGATCGTCGGGCAGGGTCACTGTGCTCATCAAGACCTCAGGGGAAGTTCGTGAGCCCCAATTTCAAATTCTATAAAGCAGGTCCTTAAAATCAGGAAGCAACAATGGGCCCATACTGGTCGGGGCGTCGGTCACGGAAGAACTGCCAGGTTCGGCGCACGTCGGCGATCTCGTCGAGGTTCAGGTCCGTGGTCAGCACTTCATCGCGATCGCGCGCAGCCTGGGCAATAATCTGGCCGCGGGGGTTGGCGAAGTAGCTCGATCCATAAAACTCGCCGATATTCCAGGGAGGCTCGGTGCCCACGCGATTGATGGCGGCAATGAAGTAGCCGTTGGCGGCGGCGTGCGCCGGCTGCTCCAGTTTCCAGAGGTATTCGCTCAGGCCCGCGACCGTGGCTGAAGGGTTGAAGACGATTTCCGCGCCGTTCAGGCCCAGGCAGCGTGCGCCTTCAGGAAAATGCCGGTCGTAGCAGATATAAACGCCGATCTTGGCAAAACCAAGATCGAAGACCGGGTAGCCCAGGTTGCCGGGGCGGAAGTAAAACTTCTCCCAGAAGCCAGGCGCCACGTGGGGAATGTGGGTCTTGCGGTATTTGCCGAGGTAGGATCCGTCGCTTGATAAGACGGCCGCGGTGTTGTAGAAAATGCCTTCCTGCTCGATCTCATAAACGGGCACCACCATCGCAATGCGCAGTTCTTTGGCCAACGACTGCATGAGGCTGACGCTCGGGCCGTTAGGAACCGGCTCGGTGGTTTCGTACCATTTCACCGACTGTTCGGCGCAGAAGTAGGGCCCGTTGAAGATCTCCTGGAGGCAGACGATCTGCGCACCGTCGGCGGCGGCCTTGCGGATCAGGCCCAGGTGCTTGTCGATCATGGCCTGCTTCTGAATCGCGAGCGGCTCGGTGGCAGGCACAGCGTTGGACGCCTGGATGATGGAACAGCGAACGATGCGGGGCATGGTTTCCCGGCTCCAGTCGAACGGGGGTGTGAGTCTTTGACGTTAAAGCATGGCGGCGGGTTGGGCAATGGGTTAATTGCCGTTTGGGGTTTCGCCCGGACAGGCTGCCTAGTCATCGCCTTCGAGCGCTTTCAGCAACTCCTCCGCATCTGTAATCGGAGGAAGGCAGGTCCGGCCGCGGCAAACAATCGTGTATACCTCCGCGCCCTTGGGCTTCGGGACCTCGAGCAGCATCTCCGCCAGCGCCTCGGGAATTCCCCCGGGAACCAGGCGGAACGGGGCCACGCGCATGACGGTCTTGTTGACGCCGTAGCGGGCCACGGCCATGGCTTCGAGGCGCGCGGCTTCCGCCCCGGAGCCGACCACGACAATCTGCAACGGATCGAGCATCAACCGTTCGAGAGCCAGCCCGTAGCTGCCCGCGTACAAACCGAAATGCTCAACAACGCCGGAAAAAGTCGAGAGGGTGTCCTCCGCGATCTCGTGGTACTCGTCGTGGCCGGAAAGCGCCTCGAGCCGCAGCAGGGCCGAGGCGGCGGTGGGATTGCCGGCGGGCGTCGGTGAATCCTGCAGCGGCTTGCGCCGGGCCGACAGCGCTCCCAGCGGAACGGCTCCGGCGACTGGAGAGGGCGTGTCGAAGAAAGCCCCGGCGGTACGATCGTAGAAGCGCGCAATCATGGCGTCGGCAAGTTTTCGGGCGGCGTGATAGAACTCCATCCGCCCGCTCGCCAGCCAGCCATCGAGGCAGGCGTGGATCGTGAACGCGTAATCGTCAAGAGTGCCCGGAACCCTCTCCGGCGGCGGCGCTCCGTCCGCGGCCTTGCGTGCGGGATAGGCAATCACGTGGTGGAGAATGTTTTCGGTCTTCTCCGTGGGATAGGCAATCACGTGGTGGAGGAGGTCTTCGCCGCTCCAGGCCTCGGCGAGCAGGCGCCGCAGCGTGAGCAGGGCGAAATCGCGCGCCGATTCCATGCGCAGAACCCGGGCGGCCTCGAGATACGCCGTAACCGCCATCGCATTCCAGCCAGTGTAGAGAGTGCGGTCGATGAACGGAGTTGGGCGCTCGGCGCGCGCGGCGATGAGCTTGGTGCGGGCCGATTCCAGGATCGGGCGCAGTTCCTCGACCGGTTTCCCCACTTCCGCGGCAACCTCTTCGAGCGACTTCTTGCGGTTAAGGACATTCTTGGCCGGGTTGTGGTGCATGTCGCCCAGTTCGCCGATGTCGTAGTAGCGGCTGGCAATGTCGAACTCGCCGGCCTCGAGTTCGGCGCGTGCTTCGTCGAAGGTCCAGGTGAAATAGTCCCCATCGTCGTCAAGGTCGATGTCGGCGTCCTGCGAGGCAAAAAAGCCGCCGCGGTCGCGATCGGTCATGGTGCTGTCGAGCCACGCGATGATCTCTGTTGCGGTGGCCAGGAAGTCTTCGCGCACAAAACTCTGGAAGCCGTGGAGGTAATTGCGCAGGAGCTCGGTGTTGTCGTACAGCATCTTCTCGAAGTGAGGAACGATCCAGCGTTCGTCAACGCTGTAACGATGGAATCCGCCGGCGAGCTGGTCATAGACGCCGCCTTTGGCCATCCTGTCGAGGGTGGTGACGAATGCGTCGCGAGCCTGTTCGTTGTCGCGGTTCATGGCCATTTCGAGAAGCAGATCGAGGGCCGTGGGATGGGGGAACTTCGGCTGCGATCCGAAGCCGCCATTGCGGGGATCGAACTGGGACAGAATGGACCCTGCGATCTTGTCGACCAGGGCGAGAGAAAGATCGCCGTGCGACGCGAAGCTTTCGTTGTGCTCAATGGCCGCCATAACGCTGGAGGCCGACTCCAGCGCCTCCTCGCGGCGCTCCTTCCACACCTGGGACATGGTGAGGAGGACGCGGCCGAATCCGGGGCGCCCGTAGCGATCGTCCCGGGGAAAGTAGGTTCCGCCGAAATAAGGGCGGCCGTCGGGCGTGAGGAAGCCGGTCAGGGGCCATCCGCCCTGCCCGCTGATCGCGGAAACGGCCGCCTGGTAGCGCGCATCCACGTCGGGGCGCTCGTCGCGATCGACCTTCACGGGGACAAAATGCTCATTGATGATCGCAGCCATTTCGGGGTCTTCATACGACTCCCGATCCATGACGTGGCACCAGTGGCACCAGACGGCGCCAATATCGAGCAGGATCGGCTTGTTCTCGGCCTGGGCGAGGGAGAAGGCCGCATCGCCCCAGGGATGCCACCGCACCGGCTGATGGCGCGCCGAGCGAAGGTAGGACGAGGCGGAATGCTCCAGGAGGTTCGAAACGGGATTAAGCGGCGAAACTTCCTCACGCATGCGGTGAGAATAAATGGATTGTCTCCCGCACCGCCATGTGATTAGCTGGAGGCGCTATAAAAGACTTTGGTCCCCGAGCGCTAATCCAGTACAAACGGAACGGCAACCCATAAACGAGAGCTGGCATCCTACCCATGTTTGTACACTCCCCTGTGGACAGGTTTGACCGGCCGGCATGCCGTAGCAGCCGCAGCACGTGCGCAGCCCACGCGGCACGATAAACCGGAGACTGAGACGCATGGAAGCTGAGTTCGCTGGACTGGATGCTCGCGCGGCTCTCGAGCGCGATCGGCAAATGCCGAACATGAGCGAACTGGTGCGGTCCTTCGACTGGGGGACCACCGCGCTGGGTGACGTCGCATTCTGGCCGCCGGCGCTGAAAACCACCGTCCGCATCCTGCTCACGTCGCGCTTTCCCATGTGGATGTTATGGGGGCCGGAACTCACAATCCTCTACAACGATGCCTATGCCCGGACAACGCTGGGCAAGAAGCATCCCTGGGCGCTGGGCAAGCCAGCCAACGTGGTCTGGTCGGAGATCTGGAAGGACATCGGGCCGCGGATCGAGCGGGTGCTCGAAACCGGCGAGGCCTCGTGGGACGAAATGCTGCCGTTAATCCTCGAGCGAAGCGGTTATCCAGAGGAGAGCTATCACACATTCTCGTACAGTCCGCTTGCCGGACCGGATGGCGGAAACGCGGGCATGCTATGCGTGGTGATGGAAGACACGGGGCGGGTCATCGGCGAGCGGCAACTTGCTTCCCTGGGCACCCTCGCGGCCAGCCTGGTTGACGCCAATACCAAGACTGAGGTGTTCGCGGCCATCAAGCACGGGCTGGAAGACCAGAAAGATATCCCGTTTTCGCTCCTTTACTTGTTCGATGTGAACGCCAGCCGGCTGAAACTCGTGGCGTGTTGCGGCGTGGAGAGCGGCCATCCGGTTGCCTGCGATGAGATCGTCCCCGGCTCCCGAGACTGCCGGTGGCCGATCGAAGTGCTCACTTCGAGCGTGCCGGTCACAGTGGAGAACCTGGGGGAGTTGTTTCCCGGGCTCCCCACCGGCAGTTGGGACCGCCCGCCGGAAAGCGCGCGCCTGGTCCCCTTCTCACGCAAGGGGCAGGACACCCCTGCCGGGGTTTTTATTGCCGCGGTCAATCCTTACCGCCAACTGGACGCGAGCTACGCCGGGTACCTGGATCTGATCGCCGGCCAGATCGCCGCCAGCATCACCAATGCCGAAGCGTTTGAAGAAGAAAAGAAGCGCGCCGAGGCCTTGACCGAGCTCGACCGGGCCAAGACCTCGTTCTTCAGCAATGTGAGCCACGAACTGCGCACGCCGCTCACGCTCATCCTGGGTCCGATTGAGGATGCACTGACGAGCCAGAGCACGCTCCAGCCGGCGGCTGTGGAGATGCTCCACCGCAACGCGCTGCGGCTTCTGAAAATGGTGAACGGGCTGCTCGATTTTGTGCGTATCGAGGCAGGCCGGCTGCATGCGTCGTATGAACCGACCGATCTTTCGCTATTGACCGCCCAAGCTTGCCAGCGTGTTTCGTTCCGCCGTGGAACGGGCCGGCCTGCAACTGGTCGTCGAGTGTCCTCCGCTGCCAGAGCCGGTGTACATCGATCGGGAAATGTGGGAGAAGATCGTGGTGAATCTTCTTTCCAATGCGCTCAAATCCACCTTCGACGGTGAGATCCGGGTCTCCATTTCGACTGACGGAACCTCGGCGCAGCTCGAAGTGCGAGACACCGGCACCGGAATTCCCGCGGGAGAGCTGCCGCGTCTGTTTGAGCGATTCCGGCGAGTGGAAGGTGCGCGGCGGCGCAGCCACGAGGGCAGCGGGGATCGGTCTGGCGCTGGTGAAGGAACTGGTGGAGATGCACGGCGGTAGCATCTCCGTCGAGAGCGCCGAGGGAATGGGAAGCACGTTTCGGGTCACGATCCCGTTCGGCCAGCAGCACCTCGCCGGCGAGCGCGTAATCGATGACGCGGTTGACCCCGTTGTCGTGCAGGGAGCCGCCGTGGCGTATGTGCGCGAGGCGATCGGATGGCTGGCGGGAGCCAATCGGCTGGCCGAAGAGATCACCGAGACCGAAGCCGGGGACCAATCCCGGGGAACCGGGGCATCGGGCCGTGCGGAACGACGGCCCACAGTCTTGCTGGTGGACGATAACGCCGATATGCGCCAGTATGTGCGGGGACTGCTGAGCGGGCGATTCGATGTGGTTTCCGCCGGCAATGGCAAAGCCGCGCTCGAACTGACGGAACGCCTTCATCCCGACCTCGTGCTGACGGACGTGATGATGCCGGAGATGGACGGCTTTGCCCTCCTGGCGGCCCTTCGCCAGAGCCCGGCGTTGCGCCTCGTGCCCGTGATTATGCTCTCGGCGCGCGCCGGGGAAGAGTCGCGGATTGAGGGGCTGGACGCGGGCGCGGACGATTACCTGACCAAGCCGTTTACGGCCAGGGAGCTGGTCGCGCGGGTCGAAGCGCAGCTCAAGATGGCGCGATTGCGGAAGCAGGCCTGGGAACAGGAGGCGGCCTTGACGAAGGAGATTCAGCAGGCCCGCCAATTCGCCTGGGAAGCGCTGGAGCATATTCCGGATTCGTTCGCCACCCTGGATCGGGACTATAAGGTCACCTATATGAATCCGGCCGCGGCGACAATCACCGCGCCTTCGGGAATTCCGCACCTCGGGCAACGGCTGTGGGACTTGTATCCGATGCTGCTGGGAACTCCGGTAGAGCAGCAATTTCGTCACGCCATGGAAGAACGAATGCCGGTCGAGTTCGAACATTATTTCCGCAACGAAGATTCGGAACACTGGTTTCACTTCCGGGTGTACCCGCAGCCTGGCGAGGGAGTGACCGTGTACATGCGGGAAACCACCGAAACGCGGCGAACCGAGCAGGCGCTGCGGCGCACCGAACAACTGGCTGCTGCGGGAAGGCTGGCCGCCAGCATCGCGCATGAGATCAACAATCCTCTGGAAGCGGTGACCAACCTGCTGTACCTGGTCAAGATGGACGACACGCTCAAGGGCCAGTCAAAAGACTTTCTCGATGTGGCCGACCGGGAGCTGCAGCGGCTGTCGCACATCACTTCGCGCAGCCTCAAGTTCTATCGCCAGCGCACGGCGCCGAGTCTTACGCCCCTCGATGAACTGCTCGAGTCGGTGCTGTTCTTCCATGAAACCGAGGTCAAACTGCGCGGCATTGACGTTCTTCGCCGCTACCGGCCGGCACCCCCGGTTTTCTGCCTGGCAGGTGAGATTCAGCAAGTGTTTACAAACCTGATCAGCAATGCTCTCGAAGCGGTCGGCGAAAAGGGCCGGATGTACCTGAGGGTCCGGACGGACATCGATTCTGAAGGCAGGGAAGGTGTTGCCGTGACTGTGGCCGATTGCGGATCGGGCATGGACCGGTTCACGATCGACCGGCTCTTCCATCCGTTCATGACGACCAAGGGGGAGTCGGGAACGGGCCTCGGGCTGTGGGTGTCCAAAGGGATTGTGGACAAGCATCACGGAAAGATCCGGGCACGCAGCAAGAAGGGATTCGGATCGGTGTTCCGAATGTTTCTGCCCCTCGATGCCACGGCAGGAAAATCGGAAACGGCAGAAAAGCCGGATGCCTAGGTTCCGCCTCCGCAGGCCCCGCGGTCGTGATCTCCACCGATTCCTTCAGCGCTCCGTAAACTGCAACCCTGGCATCGGGTGAAGCCCTGCGGGCGCGCATGCGTTCCGTCTGCAAACGAAATGACCACGTGGTGACAATAACCTGACAAGCACCGGTTGGGGCTGGGGCTATGGTTGGCACGATGCCGGGACAGCAATCGGATTCCTGGCCGACCACACCGTTCACCCATAACCAGAACAGAAGCAAAGGAGTCCCCCATGGTCAGTACAGAAATTTGCATGCATGCACGGCGCTGGAGCCACGCATTGGTTGCCGTGTTCTCCCTCGCAACAGCTCTCGCGGCGCAACCCGCGCAACACTACAAGCAAACCAATCTGGTCTCGGATATGCCGGGCGTAGCGGCCACCACCGACCCGAATCTCGTCAATGCTTGGGGCATGTCGCGAGGCTCGAGCACCCCTTGGTGGATCTCCGATAACGGGACGGGGCTTACGACGCTCTACGACGGCACGGGAGCGGTAAAAAACCTGGTAGTGACGATCCCGGGGGCTGACGGCAGCAGCGGCACACCCACAGGCCAGGTTTTCAACGGAACCAGCGACTTCCAACTGGCGCCCGGAAAGCCGGCACTCTTCATTTTCGTCACTGAAGACGGTACGGTTTCGGGCTGGAACCCGGGTGTGAGTCCGACCGCGGCACAAATCGAAGTCAATACGAACAGCGCCTCGGTTTTCAAGGGCGTGGCTCTTGCGACCGCCAGCACCGCGTCGGGCGCCACGGCGAATTACCTGTACGTCGCGGATTTCCGTAAGGGGCATGTGAACGTCTACGACGCGAGCTTCCGTCGCGCTCGCCTGGGCGACGATGCGTTTGAGGATGAATCCATTCCCAGGGGCTTCGCTCCCTTCAACGTCCAGAACATCGGGGGGAATCTGTATGTGGCGTTCGCTCAGCAGGACAGCGCGAAGCACGACGAAGTGGACGGCGCGGGCCTGGGTTACGTCGATGTGTTCTCGCCCAGCGGGCGGCTCTTGCATCGCCTGCAGCATGGGCAATGGTTCAACGCTCCCTGGGGCATGGCCCAGGCGCCCACCGACTTTGGCGCCAACAGCCACAACATCCTCGTAGGGCAATTCGGCAGCGGGCAGATTCTGGTCTTCGATCCGGTCACCGGCAAGTTTAAAGGACCGCTCTATGATGCGACGAACAACCCGATTGTGATCGACGGACTGTGGGGTATCGCCTTTGGGAGTGGGGCCCTCAGTCCAACCAACGCACCCACGTCCGGACCCTCCAACACTCTGTTCTTTACCGCCGGGCCTAACGGCGAAGTGAATGGACTCTTCGGCAACATCACAGCCATTGAAAACGTACTGGGCGGCGACCTCTAAACGGAACGCATAACCGCTCAAGCATGGTCGACGTTTTTTAGAGCTCTCCTCAGCTCGTCGGCCAGTTGAAGGGCCGCCCCATCGCAGGGGGCGGCCCTCTTATGTTGCCACCCGGTTCGAGAGCGGTAGGCGGACAGACAGGATTGGCATAGAATTGCGGGTGTCAGCGCAGCCGAACCGGCGCAAGGATTCATTCGGCCGAGGTAAGCGCACCGCAGCGGGGAAATTCGGCTCTCTCATGGAGGCAAGGCATGATCCGCACTTGGGCATTGGGCGCAATGTTAGTTGGCCTGGCAACCACGGCCTATGCGGTCCGGCCGGTGTCCGTGGCGGAGCTGGAACAGGTGCTGGCTGCATCGCAGAGCACGCCCGATGGTGAACTGGCCGCGCAGCTTTCTGATCTTCAATTGACCGAGCGAATGAGTTGGGCGCGGATGGCGCGCTGGAGGGCCGCACTCGGGGGCGCGAAATCCCAACGTGCGCTGCTGGGCTTGGCGGACCGGTCGGCATTCCTGGAACCTCCGGCCGGAGAGATTCCGGGCCGGGCTGCTCCCGATGTCGCCGAACAGCGCCGGATCCTGGGGTTGACCGCGACCTACGTCAGCAAGGCGATTCCGCAGTTGCCGCGGTTCTACGCGACACGCACCACGACTCACTTCGAGAACACCCCGGGTAGCGGCGATGAAACATCGCAGAGCGAAGGCGGATCGCTGCACGCCATTCAGATTTCGCGCACCACGGTGCAATATCGCGATGGCCAGGAAATTGTCGAGCCCGGCCCGGTCAAGGTGGAAAAGACCAAGCAGCGCGAGCACGGGCTCAGGACGTGGGGCGCCTTCGGCCCGGTCCTGGGACTGGTGCTCGTGGATGCGGCCCAGAACAAACTGGGGTGGGGGCACTGGGAACAGGGCGCAAGCGGGCCTCTGGCCGTCTTCCGTTATGCCGTAGCGAAAGACAAGTCGCATTACGAGGTCCGCTACTGCTGCGTCGCGGCGTCGTACGGGCTGGAGAGCAAGTCGTTCCAGGAGATGAGCGGATATCACGGCGAGATGGCGGTGGACCCTGCCACCGGGATCATCGCCCGCCTGACGGTCGAAGCGGAATTAGAGGCCGGTGATCCCATTTCGCGTGCCGCGATTGCGGTGGAGTACGGTCCGGTCGCGTTGGGAGGCATGACCTACATCTGCCCTTCGCGGAGTGTCTCGATCTCGGTTGCCAAAACCATTCGCAACATGCAGGATCCGAGCGGGCATAGCTGGCGCACTATGGGTCCGCGGCAGACGCTCCTGAACCACGTGGACTTCGATCAGTACCACTTGTTCCGCGCCGAAACGCGGGTGCTTTCGGGCAGCGAAGAACGGTCGGCCGGTCTGGCTCCCGATGCGACGCTGGCCGGTACGCAGCCCGTCGAGGCCGCTCCATCGGATGAAGAACTCGCTGACGCTCCGGCGCCCACACCGTCGCCGTCGAGCGGCGCCGCTGCTCCGGTGCAGGGCGCGGCCGCGGCAGTGGAGAGCGGGACTCCGGAAATCAGCACCGCCGAGGCCACGGGGCTGCCGGAAGGGCCGGCGCACGCGGCGGATCAGGGCAGTAATTCAGCATCGAGCAGCTTGACGCTGCACATCAACGCCCGCCTGGTGGACGTGAACGTAGTGGCCCTGGACAAGAAGGGACGGCCGATCGCCGATCTGAAGCCGGAGAACTTCGAGGTCTACGACAACGGGGTCAAGCAGAACGTGAATATGTTCAGCCAGGCGAATGCCGCGGCCGCGGGCCCGGCCCCGACACCTGCGGCGCCGCCCGCGATGGCAGGCGACGGGCAGACGTTCTCCAATCACGCTGCGAAGGAGGCGCAATCCAAAGCCATCGAGGGCAACACGATCATCCTGCTGGTGGACGGAAGCAATCTCGCCTGGGCGGATTTTGCCGTGGTGCGCGAACAGACCTTGCGGTTCCTGAAGTCGGTGCCGCCCAACGAGCCAGTGGCTTTGTATGCCATGCGGTACCACGGTTATCAGGTCCTCGAAGAAGCGACGACCGACCACAACGTGGTCGCAAGCCGCCTGTCCAAGTGGGGACCCGCTGCGCAGGACCTGGCCAACGGGCAGGATGAAGAGATGCGCCACCGCCAGCAGATCGAGACCGTACACAGCCCCGAAGACATGCTGAACGTGAACGGGAATTACACCCTGGACACCGACACCCAGGACGAGGCCGTGGATCCGAAGCTGCGCGAACTCGGAAGCCGTCCGGGCCCCATCGCGATGACGGTGCTCGCGAATGTGGCCCATCATCTGGCCCTGCTTCCGGGACACAAGAGCCTGGTGTGGATCACCAGCGACAATGTACTGGTCGACTGGACCCGGTCCTCGATCACCATCGAGAAGACCAGCAAGTTCATCGAGCCCGCGGCCCTGCGCACCCAGGAGGCGATGAATAATGCCCACGTGAGCGTCTATCCGCTCGATGCTTCGCGGCTGGAAGCGAACGTGATCAATGCCGATATCGGCAACCGCAACGTGGAGCTGACTCCAACATTCCAGAAGCCGCCCCTCGTCGAGCACGAGCAGGAGGGCCCGGAAGCCACCGCCGGCGGGGACATGAATCCCTATATACAGAATCGGCAATTCGGCAACGGCGGACGCCTCTTGGCGCAGATGGAGCAGGACATGCACCCCATCCAGGGTGTATTTCGCGAAGTGGCCGATGCCACCGGGGGCCGTGCCCTGCGCCGGTCGAGCAACATCTCCGGTGAGCTGGACGGCGTGGTCGCAGACGGCAGGGCGACGTATCTTCTCGGATTCACGCCCAGCCAGCCCGCCGACGGGCAGTACCACCTCCTGACTGTGAAGATGGTGGGCCGGCGCGACGTTGTGCTCCGCTATCGCACCGGCTACAAATACGACAAGGAACCGATGAGCCTCAAGGACCGATTCGCGCAGGCGGTCTGGGAACCCTTGGATGCGAGCGAGATTGGGGTCAGCACCAAGGCGATCACCGACGCGGCGGGGCACGCACTGCGGGTCACGGTTGCCGGCACGGACCTCGATCTGTCGCAACAAAGCGCTGTATGGATGGGGAAGCTCGATATTTTCCTGGTGCAGCGCGATGCCACCGGCCAACACGCCAAGGTGACGGGGAAAACGGTGGGGCTTCGGCTGCAGCCGGCAACCTACCAGCGGGCGATCAACGAGGGCCTTATGTTCGATGAGCGGATTGACTCAACGCCGGTCACCGGCTCGCTGCGCGTGGTCGTCGTGGACGTGAATTCGGGCCGCATGGGCTCGGTCACGGTGCCGACCGCGGCCCTCGAGGCGAGGCGGTGAAACGGTTCTTCGGGCTGGTACTGGTTGATCACATTTCGCCGGGACTGATTGGTAGTCGCCGGTCATCGCTTCGATGGGTTCGCCAATCGCCGCATCATCCACGTGCACCACGGACGCACCGCGGGCTCTTTCCGCCGCGGGCGAGTCAAATTCGAGATTCCAATGTTTGGATCTCG
Source organism: uncultured Acidobacteriota bacterium (assembly GCA_963798315.1). Lineage (GTDB taxonomy): Bacteria > Acidobacteriota > Terriglobia > Terriglobales > Acidobacteriaceae > Telmatobacter. The sequence continues at coordinate 156,979 of CAWCTA010000017.1, forward strand.
GGAAGAGACGCACACGATCAGCTGGCGACATTGTTTTCAATGTTGGACGAGGAGTTTTCAACAAGGTCCATTTCTCCGCGTCCGGTCGGTGGTTCCTGGGATGCGAGCGGGGCGGCTTGTGCAAGAACTGCCTGGACATCCGGCGCAGCAGCCGGAGTAAAGCGAGCCGCTTGAGGAGAGAGACGGACAGCCATCCCGAGACGATGGTTCCCGCCAGCAGCGAGGCAGCTACCAGGGCGTCGGACCCCAGGTCGCTGATCGAGCCGTCCACGCGGATACGCAGGGCGGTGATCGCGACGGCGATGCTGATGAGCATCCAGGGAGTGATGCAGAGGCCAATGGCCCAGGCATTGGCAAGTAGCTTTCCGGGGCGCGTGGTGGCATCGAGCACAATCCACGGCTCGATCTTGGCGGAGGGAGGCAGATCCAAAATGGTCTGGACAGGTCGGACAGGATGATGATGCAACCGCAGATGGCGATGAAAGTGACGAGGATGATGTATTGGATGGGAAATTCAACATCGATGAGTGGGAACTTGACGCCGCGATCGAGGACCGTCTTCTCGCATGCACGGTAGATCTTGTCGTAAGTAGTGGCGTCGTCAAGCTGGCCTGCGCACTCCGCTGCTGCCTTCAGGGTGTGATTCGGCATTAGGTCGTCAGGAAAACTGAGGGTAGGGAATGCGGACCAGCTATGGGGCCGATCCGCCTCCTTGACCGTTATTTCGAACATGATTCCACGTCGATAGCTGGATAGGAATCCACCGTTGTGGTCAATGACGGACTGGATCTCGGCCTTTTCCAGCCACAAGGGTCGCGGAGTGATGCGGTCAACCGGAGGAAGTGTCGCCTTCAGGGCTTCGTAATCAAGCTGCGCATCCTCATCGACGTAGTCGATGCCGGAGCCGGAAATCTGGTGTGTCCGCTTGCGGTTGACCAGATTCTGCTGCAACTCGGGAGAGAGCGGAATAGCCAGCGCCACGAGATCCGCGGCAAACGCTTCACGGATGCCGATGAAGCGGTCGAGGCTGGCGGTGTAGCTCAAGCAGGTATTCAACCCGAAGAATGCGATGACGAGAGCGGTGCTGGCGATGACGCTGGCCGCCTTGACGTACTCGTTCGAGGGACACACGGCAGGCGGTCCCACAGACAGCGGGACTCGGTCGCGTGCCTGGCGAGAATTGCAATCGCGGCCAGCGATCATTGGAGAGTAAAACCCGCCACGATGCTCTCGGCGAAGGAGGGGCCGAGATCGGCTAAAAACCCACCGGAGTTGTGGCGGCTGAGCACGACGGCTGCGGGCACGCAGACGGTAAGCGACATGCATGCGACAAGGAGCGCGATGAAGGCAAGTCGGATGCGTGAGACATAGAGACGGAGGATGAGGACAATAGCGAGAGTGGCTGCAACCGTGGTGAGGCCGAGGGTCAAGGCCAGGGGGTCGGGAAGTCGTTCCCCATACCGAGAAACGTGCTTCCCGGAATAGCCGCCAGACGGTTGTCGGTCGTTCGATCAAAGATGTCGAGGAAGCTCAATATGGTGCCGACGGCATTCACCGTGATGAGAGCGATGACGGTGAAGGTCTGAAGGAACTGTTCTACGGCGCGAAGGATACGAATCCGAAATGGGGGAGCGACGAAAAGAAGGACAAGGCAGGCAATGATCGCCAGGAGAGCCGCAAGCTCCGATATCCAGGAATGAAAGTAGTAGACCGTGAGCACAAGGAAGGCCATGAGATAGAGCCAGGCGAAGCGCGCGAAGTGATGGACGACGATCTGACTCGCGAGGACGCGCGAGGGGCTCGGGGAACAGCGTGAAAATGCGAATGTATAAGGCCTTCACCAACTGGCGGGCCGGACGCCCGCGATCCTGCTGGTCTGATTTTGTCAAATGGGCGGTGAAACGACCGGGCTCGATCGATTTGCCGATAGTGTTGAGGTATTGCCCGAAGCTTCTGAACCGGGAGATCGTGCGCGGTCGTCTTGGGGATCAAACCGCAGGCGCACAGCAACGGGCCACCCCATCAGTGGAGTGGCCCGTTCGCTTTTGACGATGATCGTTGGGCAGACTAGCGTGCGCCGGCCAGGGAAGGCCGCGGGTCGAGCTTGCCGCTGGCATAGCCCTTGGCCATCTCGGAGATTGCAGTGGGCGCGTAGTCCCCTGCATGTCCGGCCTGGCCAAACTGGCGCATCCGTTCCGCGACCACCTTCTTCATCGCGTCGCGGGCCGGCTTCAGGTAGTCACGCGGATCGAACTTTTCCGGAGTCTCCCAGAGAACCTTGCGGATGGCGCCGGTGATGGCGAGACGATTGTCGGTATCCACGTTGATCTTGCGCACGCCATTCTTGATGCCGAGCTGGATCTCTTCGACGGGAACGCCCCAGGTCTGTTTCAGCTTGCCGCCGTACTGGTTCACGATGTCCTGCAGATCCTTGGGAACCGATGAGCTGCCGTGCATTACCAGGTGGGTGTGCGGCAGGCGGCGGTGAATCTCGATGAGAACGTCCATCTTCAGCACCGAGCCGTCCGGTTTCTTCGTAAACTTATAAGCGCCGTGGCTGGTTCCGATGGCCAGCGCCAGCGCGTCCACGCCCGTGCGCTCGGCAAACTCAACCGCCTGGTCGGGATCGGTGATATGGTCGAGGCCCGAGCCTCCCGCGCCGTGGCCGTCCTCCACGCCGCCCAGCACGCCGATCTCGCCTTCGACCGTGATGCCGCGCTCGTGGGCATAGTCGACCACCTTGCGGGTCACTTCGACGTTCTGCTCAAACGTGGATGGAGTCTTGCCGTCTTCGAGCAGCGAGCCATCCATCATCACGCTGGTGAAGCCCAGCTCGATGGCGCTCTTGCAGGTCTCATAGCTGTTGCCATGGTCCTGGTGCAGAGCCATGGGAATGTTGGGGTGAAGTTCGTTGGCGGCCAGCATCAGGTGGTAAAGGTAGCGGTCTTCCGCGAAAGACCGGGCGCCGCGGCTGGCCTGGACGATGACCGGTGACTTGGTCTCCTCGGCTGCGGCCATGATCGCCTGGATCTGTTCCATGTCATTGACGTTGAAAGCACCGACGCCATAGCCGCCCTTGGCGGCTTCGTCGAGGAGTTGCCGCATAGTAACGAGAGCCATAGGAATTCTCCTTCTGGTGCAAGCTCCAGCCGGCGTGGCTCTCAAACAAGTCCGGCCCGGCGGCGAGAACTGCAATCGTGATTATGGTAGCAGAGGTGCGCAATCGGGTTGTGTGGCGAACAGCACAGGTTGACCACGCAAACCTTCGCATTACGCTCCCAATGATCGTGTGGAATAATCGCCCGGTGACTCCCGCCGCCGCCAACCCGCACAGCTGGTATTTGCTTGCGTGCGTGGCCGGAACGGTCCTGACTCTGCTCATTCTGATTGCGCGGCTGCGTCTGCACCCGGCCTTGGCGCTCATGATCGGCGCACTGGGGCTTGGTGTGGCGTCAGGTATGCCGCTGGCCCAGGTGCCGCTCTCGTTCACCACCGGCGTGGGCAACCTGATGGGGCACATCGCGATCATTCTGGGCCTGGGCGCAGTGCTGGGACGGCTGCTGGCCCGCTCCGGCGCCGCCACCGCGCTGGGCAACTTTCTGGTCGAGGTTTTCGGCCAGGGGGGCGTCTCCTGGGCGCTGCTGATTCTGGGCATCGTGGTGGGCATGCCGGTGTTCTTCGAAGTCGGCCTGGTGCTGCTGATGCCCATCGTGATTGCGGCGGCGCGGCGCAGCCGACGTCCACCGATCCTGGTGGGGATTCCACTGCTGGCCGGGCTCTCCATCATGCATGGGCTGGTTCCGCCGCATCCCGCCGCCATGCTGGCCGCGACCCAATACCACGCCGATCTCGGGCGCACCATTTTCTGGGGACTGATCGTGGGGATTCCCGCCGCAGCGATTGCCGGCCCGCTTCTGGGATGGATCCTCACTCGCCGCTGGCTAAAGAACGCCGCCCGGCCTGAAATCGGGGCAGCCCTCGAAGAACCGAAGCCGGGTGCCCCAGGTCCGGATTCTCGGACCTGGGAAAGCACGAAACCAGCGCCGCCTGCATCGACACCGATTCCAGCTTCGTCCCCTCCGACTCATCCCCCCGCAGGTCCCGTGTTGGCCGCCTTCGCGATCCTGCTGCCGATCGCGCTCATCTGCCTGGGCAGCTGGGCCGAGGCGCTGGCCGCGCCGGGCAGCGCTTTCAACCGTCTCCTTCACTTCATCGGCAGTCCCGATATCGCCCTGCTGATCGCAGTTCTTGCGGGGCTGGTCATTCTCGGGCCGCGCATCCAGGACGGCCGCCACCATGGCCGCGAACTGCTGCGAAAGCTCACCACGGAGTCGTTCGAGCCCATCGCCAACGCCATGGTGATCCTTTCGGCAGCGGGAGGACTGAGCGGCGTGCTGCGGGAGTCGGGCGCGGCTCAGGCCACGGTGGGTCTGGCGATGGGCGCGCATATGCCACCGCTGGTCCTGGCCTGGCTCCTGGCGGCCGTGGTGCGAGTTTCAATGGGCTCGGCGACCGTCGCGATGGCGGTTGCCTCCGGGGTGCTCGCGCCGCTGGTGGAACACGCGGGCGTGCGGCCGGAGCTGCTTGTGCTCGCCACCGGGTCGGGGTCGCTGATGCTGTCGCACGTCAACGATTCAGGATTCTGGTTGGTTCAGTCCCTCTTCAACCTCGAAATGAAACAGACCCTGGCCACCTGGTCGGTGGTGGAGACAGTCTTGTCCGTGGCGGGGCTCGTTGGAACGCTGGCAGCGTCGGCGCTACTGCGATAGATAGGACCGTTTCCTTCACGATGGCGGCCCGGCGATTTACATTAGCTTCATCCGATTCTCATCTACGAAAGGCTGGTTCCAATCGTGTTCGTTCGATCTCTTTGCGCCTCGTCGGCCGCGACTCTTGTCCTGGCTTCAGTTCTCGCAGTGGCGCAGAAGGTCGCGCCGAAGCCGCAATATCCCAACTTCCCCAGCGAGACACCGGCCGAGCTGAAACCGGTCACCACAGGCTTCGACTATGCGCGCCGCGAGGCCATGATTCCCATGCGCGACGGCGTGCAGCTGCACGCGGTGATCCTCGTTCCCAACGGCGCGAAGCATGCCCCCATCCTGCTGACGCGCACCCCGTACAGCGCCGATGTGCTGACCGCGAACCTGCACAGCTCCCACCTGGGAGCCTTCGCTCTACGGCTATGACAACGCCACCGACGTGATCGTGGAAGGCGGCTACATCCGGGTAGTCGAGGACATCCGCGGCAAGTACGGCTCCGAGGGCGACTACATCATGAACCGGCCCCTGCACGGGCCGCAGAACCCCACGCCGGTTGACGAATCGACCGACACCTACGACACCATCGACTGGCTGGTCAAGAATCTTCCCGAGAGCAACGCCAGGGTCGGAATCCTGGGCATCTCGTACGACGGTTTTCTGCCCCTGATGGCGGTCGTGCATCCGCATCCTGCGCTCAAGGTATCGGTGCCCATGAACCCCATGGTGGACGGTTGGATGGGCGACGACTGGTTTCACAACGGCGCCTTCCGCGAGCAGAACATGCCCTACATCTACGAGCAGGAAGGGACGCGCGACAACGACGCCAAGTACAAGTGGTGGTCGGCGCACTTCGACGACTACGACGAGTACATGAGCGCCGGCTCGGCAGGCGAACTGGGCCGCCGGCACGGGCTGGACCAGGTGGGCTTCTGGAAGAAGATCCTCGCCCACCCCGGCTACGACACCTTCTGGAGCGACCAGGCCATGGACAAGGTGCTGGCCGCGGATTTCGCCAGCGAGGGAATCAAGGTGCCGATGATGCTGGTGCACAGCTTGTGGGACCAGGAGGACATTTACGGCGCGCCCGCTGTCTACAAGGCCATCAAGCCACTCGACAAGAATAACGACAAGGTGTTCCTGGTCCTGGGACCCTGGCATCACGGGCAGGAGATCGAGGACGCGGCCTCGCTGGGCGCGATCCGGTTCGGGTCGGACACCGGCACCTGGTTCCGGCAGAATGTGCTGCGCCCGTTTCTCGATCACTACCTGAAGGACGATGCGCCTGCGGACGACCAGGTGGCAAAGGTAACGGTGTTCGAGACGGGCGCGAACCGCTGGCAGAAGCAGGACGCGTGGCCGGTGGAGCCGGCGATGAAGCCGCTCTATCTCGAACCCGGCTTCAAGCTGAGCTTCTCTCCCGCCGCCGGCGATTCCCCCCTTGCCGCTTTCGACGAGTACGTCTCCGATCCCGCCCGGCCGGTGCCCTACCGCGCGCGCCCCAGCCAGCCCATCGGGTACGACCTGCCCCTCACCTGGCCCCAATGGCTGGTCGATGACCAGCGGGAGGCCTCGGGACGGACAGACGTGCTGAGCTACACGTCGGATGTGCTGACGGAGCCGGTGCATATCGAAGGCCAGTCGATGGCCAACCTGGTCGCATCGACCAGCGGGACCGATTCCGACTGGGTGGTCAAGCTGATCGATGTGTATCCCGACGAGGTCGCCGGCCAGCCGGGCCTGGGCGGCTACCAGCTGGCGGTTGCGATGGACATTTTCCGCGGCCGCTACCGGGAGAGCTTCGCGTCACCCAAGGCCATCGAGCCGGACAAGCCGCTGACCTATCGCTTCGCTCTGCCGCCGGCCAATCATGTCTTCCTGCCCGGCCACCGCATCATGGTGCAGGTACAGTCGAGCTGGTTTCCGCTCTACGACCGCAATCCGCAGACATTTGTCGAAAACATCTTCTGGGCAAAACCCGGCGACTACAAGAAGGCTACGCAGCGTATCTATCACGCGCCGGGTGCCGCGAGCAGCGTGGATTTGCCGGTCGCGGCCGATTAGGCAGTGTCTGACGAATCGGAATTCGAATTGTTTGTGTCAGGGCACGACCTCACAGGCTGCGGAAAAACTCGCAGTCTTGCAAGGGCACGACTTTCAGTCGTGCCGGAAAAGCCAGGAAATGAACAGGCCTTTAGGCCCTGAGGGAGGCCTTAGCCATTTTGCCGGATGTTGGGTCGATTCGGCACACACCGCCTAGAGCGGGACTTCCGGGTTCCCCGCCAATACGGCTGTTCGATTAGATCAAAGAGGCGAATGAGCTTTCATTCGCCCAGTCTGGCAACTGCTCTACTCAGCCGATACATCCGGCAATCGTGTGTACACGCGGGTCAGAAAGATGCCGCCGGCCACGATCGCGGAAGGAGTTCTCTGCGCATCGGCGATCGTTGTGGCGATCTTGTGCCCGTCTCTCACAATCGCGGCGGTGATGACAAAGTCGTCGATCTGCTGCGTCTGGGTTGTGCCGACGAAGAGAGTGCGCGTGACGACTCCCGTGCCATCGCAGTTCACCGTATAGGTTCCCGCCTGCGTCCCGCTCACAAGCGTTCGTTCCCCGGTGGTTGAACCGGGGGTAGGCTTGTTTACCACGAAGGTGGCCGTGAGATTGCCCTTTCCATCAAAGTACCGCTTGCCGAGCGCAAGGGCGACGTTCGCGCCGTAGGTGCCGAGGATGGCGTAGTCACCCTGAAGGCTTGTGAGGTCGAAGCAATGGGTTGAGTCCTGGGCGGTTGCGGCGGACGTGCCCATGAGCAGGATGGGAGCTAGTGCCGCGGCGGCGAGGGAAAGCCTCTTAATGAACATGGTCTCGATCTCCTTGGGGTAATGGCTGTTGGGGGATTCGTTCAGTCAGAAGATATGTCCAATCTTCTCGAGAGCCGGTCGTTTGCGTGTATCAACGAGCACCCGCTGCCGGCAACACAAACTTGATCAGTCCTTTGCGCCAGGCCCGTCAGGGAACCGGATCCAGCCGTGGATCGCCCAGTTGGCGTCGTACCATCGTCCGGCGACCACTCCGGCCGCGTTGATCGCGAAGGCCCCCGAACCGTAGGATGAGCCGGGAGCGAAGAGCTGGCCGGGAATGGCAAAGACGGTGACTTTACCGTCGGCATCACGGATGAAGGAGCGGCTTTCATTGTTGTTGTCTTCGACAAACCCTACGGCCGTCCCCTCTGCGTTCAGGGCATTTACAAAAGCGCCTTCGAAGGCGCCGGTGCCCGCGGTGGGAACCTGATATTCCGTCAGTTTGCCCTCGGCATCGCGCTGGTATCCGTAGAGCACATTCGCGCTACCTTGAAGGTAGGAGCCCGTCACGACGCCACGATTGTTGATGGTTGCGTTGTTGATGCCATAGACATTGCTGAGCGAGTCCGGGGGATCAATTACCGTGAATTTGCCCGCGGCAGAGCGCACGAAGCCATGGCTGAAGTTGTTGGCGTCAGTTACCGCTCCGGCGACCATTCCGGAATCATTGATGCTCTGGGCGAAGGTGCCTTGGTAGAGGCCGGTGCCTGCGGCGGAGTCGTCAAAAGCAACGATCTTGCCGGCGGGACTGCGAAGGAATCCGTGGCCCACATTGCTGGCATCGAGGTAGTAGCCGACAATCGCGCCCCAATTGTTGATGCCCTGGGCATGCGTCCCCTGGCCAGCTCCCGTGCCCGCTCCTGAAACGTCAATCGTGACGATGTTGCCTTCGGGCGTGCGCAGAAAGCCATGGAACACATTGTTCGCGTCCTGGTCCCATCCTGCTACTGCTCCGATGTCGTTGATGCCCGCGGGGCAGGTGCCTCCAATCCCGTATTCGCAACCGTAATCCGGGGTTGGGATTCACGCCGGGTACGTCAAATTCAACGAAGCCGCCATGAGGACTTGCGCACGTAGCCGTGGGTCGCCCCGCTGCTGTCCGTCACGTCTCCAGTGATCGCTCCCTCCGCATTGATTCCCCACACCGCCGTGCCCTGCAACACGCCGGTGCTCGATCCCGGCGCGTCGAACGTGATGAGTTGTTGCCCGGAAGTCTGGACCGACATCGCCAGCGCAGAACAGAGCGGCAGAATGAGGCGAGATTTCAGGCATAGCTTTGCATCGATGCGCATAGTATTCTCATTCCCTCCAGGGAAATCTGAATCGGTGGGATTGCCTCGCCGATTCAACTGAGGCGACTGTGCACAAGCAGCCCTGCTTTGGTCTTGAGGGTTTCGTTATGAATTCGTTAGGGCGGATTATGAATGTATGAGGGAATGCAAGTCCTTTGTTTTCCGCTTTGCAGACGTTGAAGTGCGCGAGCGGGAATTCTGCCTCATCAAAGGGGGCGAGACGCTGGCGGTCGAGCCGAAGGCCTTTCGCGTCCTGTTATTCCTGCTGCGCAGCCCCCAAAAGCTGGTCACGAAAGAACAACTCATGAATGCGGTCTGGGGTGACGCCGCGGTGACGGAAAATTCCCTCACGCGCTGCATTTTCCTGCTGCGGCGCATTCTGAAGGATGACGCCACGGAGCCGCATTTCATTGCCACCGTGGCCACCGTCGGCTACCGGTTCGTGTCGCCGGTAGAAGTGAATGAAGACAACTCCGGAGATCTGGCAGGGCCAGCCGGGGCAAATGGATTGGGCAGCCTCGATCTCTCTGGAATCCACGCGAATGGAAGCGCTGCCCGTGCTTCAGCCGGCCCCAGCGGAGAAATCTACAGCCCGCCTGTCACTGCGACGGTCCCAATGCATTCGCCGCTAGGCCACCGGCGCGACCTCCACCGGCGTTGGCTATTCGCCGCCGCGTTTCTGGCCGTGACCATCGCCACCCTGATTTGGTACCTGCGCCGCCCCCTCCCGATGTTCCACGTTTCCAAATACACCCAGATCACTCACGATGGGCGCCGCAAGATTCCCCTTGGGACCGACGGCGTCAGGCTTTATCTCAATGAATATCCTGACCCCGATCCTCCTTCCCAGGTGGCCCTGTCCGGAGGAGAGGCCACCCGGATCCCAATGGCTGTGCCGAATCCCTGGCTCGTCGACGTTTCTTCGAACGGGTCCACACTCCTGGTACTTTCGAACCCTGCAAACCCAACCAGCCTCTGGAGCGTCCCGGTTCTGGGAACCTCGGTGCGCCACCTGCTGGACGGTGACGTCGTAACCGGTGCCTGGTCGCCCGATGGCAAGTCCCTGGTCTTCGCTACCTCGAATGGAGACATCGGAGTCATGCAGAGCGACGGCAGCGGCGCGCACCGGGTGGCGAACGTTCCCTACCGGAGCCTTAACTTTTTCTTCGAGCGCATTGCCTGGTCGCCTGACGGTAGTACGATCCGGTTCGACCGGAACAACGAAATCTATGAGGTCAAGCCGGACGGATCGGGACTTCATCCATTTCTGTCGGGATGGCGTGATTCGTCCGCCAGGTGTTGCGGCCAGTGGACCCCGGATGGGAGGTTCTTCCTGTTCCTGGTATTTGACCCTTTCTCGAGCACCGAGGCCGTCATGCAGCCGGCGACCCAGATTTGGGCTCTCGATGAGCATCCCGGGCCGTTCCAAACGACTGCCGAGCCAGTCCAGTTGACTTCGGGCCCCACCCGTTGGGGCCGGCCCATCCCGGGCAAGGACGGAAAGAGTATCTTTGCCATGGGCGCTGCCCAGAATGGCGAACTGGTCCAGGTTGACGGGAATTCCCATCAACTCCAGCCCTACCTTGGGGGCATGTCCGCCGAGGGCGTCTCTTTCTCGCCGGATGGCCGGTTCATTGCCTACGTCACATTCCCGGAAGGCATCTTGTGGCGGGCCAATCGCGACGGCAGCGGTCCCGCACAACTGACCGACCCTCCGTTGTATCCCGCATTGCCCCATTGGTCGCCTGACGGCACTCAGATCCTCTTCTCCGCCGCGGACAAAGCGGGCAAAATGAAAAGCTACATCCTTCCTTCTCAGGGTGGTGCTCTCCAGCCGATTCTCCCGGAAGACAAGGATGAACAGGACGATCCGAGCTGGTCTCCCGATGGACGCAAGATTGTTTTTGATTCGGTCCAAATCGCGGGGGAAACTTCAGACACCTCAAAACGCTTCACGCGGATCCTCGACCTGACCAGCCACCAAAGCATCATTCTTTCCCAGTCGGTCGGCATGACCCGCGTGCGCTGGTCTCCCGACGGACGAATACTCGCTGGAATCGATCGAGCCTCAGGAGATCTGAAGGCCTTCAACTTCGGGAAACAACAATGGTCGATGCTCCACAAAGGGGACACGGAGTATCCCACTGGTCGCGGGACAGCCAATTTATCTACTTCTTGGGTTCCGGCGATGATCCGGGCGTGTTTCGAATCCGTCCTTCGGGCGGCGAAGCGGAGCGCGTCGTCGATCTGAGAAGCTTCCGCCACACCGGTGTGTATTCCCATTGGATGGGCCTCGATCCGGATGACAACCCGCTGCTGCTCCGCGACGTGGGAGGGATCGACATCTACGCCCTCACACTGGAACAGAAATAGATCCCTTCGGGCAGGTCAACCACATCAGCGTCTACGACCTACGTCCCCAGCACCGCCCGCTGGGCGGCGAAAATCTCACTCAAGCCCTCTTCGGCGAGATCGATGAGCGCATTCATCTCAGCCCGCGAAAAGCTCCCCTTTTCGGCCGTGGCCTGGGTTTCGATCAGGCCGCCGTCGGCGGTCATGACCACGTTCATGTCGACCTCAGCCTGCGAGTCTTCCTCGTAGCAGAGGTCGAGCAGCGGCGTGCCGCCGACGATGCCCACCGAAGTGGCCGCGACCAGCTGCTTCAGCGGTGAAGCCTTCAACGTTCCCGCCGCCACCAGCGCGTTCAGAGCCAGGGCCAGGGCCACGGCCGCGCCGGTGATGGCCGCGGTGCGCGTGCCGCCGTCGGCCTGGATCACATCGCAATCCAGAATGACCGTCCGCTCGCCCAGGGCCTGCATGTCGACCACCGAGCGCAGGCTGCGGCCGATCAGGCGCTGGATCTCGTGGGTGCGCCCGCCGATCTTGCCCCGTTCGCTCTCCCGGGGGGTCCGGGTCACCGTGGAGCGCGGCAGCATCGCGTACTCGGCCGTCACCCAGCCGCGGCCGGAGTTGCGCAGCCAGCCCGGGACTCCCGGCTCAATCGTGGCGTTCGTAAGCACCCGGGTATTCCCCAGGCTGATGAGCACGGAGCCTTCCGCGGTCTGGACGAAGTCGGGCGTGATCGTGAGGAGCCGCATCTGGGCCGGAGCCCGGCCGCCAGGGCGAAAAAACGGGTCGCGCGGGTGCATAGGGAAATTGTACGGGACCATTCCGGGACCCCAGCTCCCCAGGCCCGGTCCGGCGCGTGGTGAGTCGATCTAATCGAAAGGAGTTTCAGGACGGGAATCTTTCCCGAACCCGGACTCAAAATGGGAAGAGCGCGCAAGCTACAGAATCCTATAGGGATATGCCAATATGTCGGACTCTTGAATTCCCATTCCGGGACAGATCGGCGGCGCCGGACCACGCCGCCTTTCCCGCAGACAAGAGACTAAGCCCCGCATTACGAATCACTTGCGGAAAGCGTTCGGGTTTGGAACTCGACGTGTATTAGAAGAGGACAAGTCCATGACCCGTAACGGAAATGGGAAGCTGGGCCGGAAACGAGCCGGCGGACCAGGCCACGGGCAAAGTGAAAATGTTTGAGGCCGCGCAGCACTTCGGCCATTTGCACAAAGAAATCGGGCGGGAAGGCGCACAGAAAGGAACCGGCATGCAAGCGATGGGATCGAAAGCGGTGGCAGAGCGCAGAAGGGTGGAGGCGGTGGTGGAAACCCTGGCCGCTATCCACAATCACGGGGAGAGCCTGGTGGAGCTAGCCCACGACGCCAGAAATATGGTGACCGCCCTTTCGCTGTATTGCGACCTGCTCGAGGAGCCGGGCGTTCTGCCCGCGGCGCACCGCCACTACGGCAGCGAACTACGCCTGGTGGCCGAGGCCAGCCGCAGCCTGGTGGAGAAGCTGGCGCTCCTCGATGACCGGCAAGAACCCGGCTGCCGGCCGGCCTCCGACTCTTCTCTTCAGGGCCGTCTGTTCCCCGAGAAGCAGCGCTCCGAAGGGCCCGCCGCCCGGTCCGGGCCCGGGTCGATCAGTCCTGGGTCGATCAGTCCTGGGTCGACCAGTCTTGGATCGACCAGTCCGGGGCCGATCCGTCCGAAGCCCATGAGCGACCTCCTGGGCGACCTCTTGATTGCCGACCTTCGGGAGGAAGTGCTGGCCAGCCGCAACGTCCTGGCGGCCATCGCCGGTCCCGCGATTGCCCTTACGGTCGACGCAGACGGCGGGGCCCTGCCGATTCAAATGATGAGCGAAGACCTGATCCGGGTTCTGGTGAACCTGGTCAAGAACGCCGCCGAAGGGATCGCCCGGGCGGGTACCATCCGCCTGGCTTTGACCGACCGGAAGGTTGCTTCGGGAGAGGCGTCCGCCGTGGTTCTGGCCGTCGAGGACACGGGCGCCGGCATCCCCGAAGAGCTGCTGGATCGAGTGTTCGAACCCGGCTACACGACGCGCGCCACGGGACCATCGGGTGCGGGGTGGGCGTCCGGGGGCCGCCGCGGGCTGGGGCTGGCCATCACCCGCGGCATTGTGGAGGCGGCCGGAGGCACGATCCACGCCGGGAACCGGGCCGGGGGCGGCGCGCGATTCGTCATCGAATTGCCGGTCCGCACCAGCTGAGTCGTTCACCGGGCATCTTTACCGGCCATCGTTACGTCCGTGTTGGGGCGGACCTACCCAGGCAGAAGCGAGGCGACTACAATGCTTACAGTCTTCGATACAAAAATCATGGAGTTTGTCCCACAGACGGCCGTGCCGGCAGTGCGGCTCCACCTCCTGGTTGTCGATGCCGATCCGGCGATACGCTCGGCCTGCGCGGAAATCGCCGCCAGCCTGGGCTACGCGGTGGACTCGACCGGCGACCTCGGCCAGGCACGCAGCCTGCTGCGCGGGCACGCGTCCGACATCCTCCTGGTCAACCTCCCCCAGGGCACCCATCACGGCCTGGAGCTCATCTCCGAGGTGAAAGCCCTCCACCCTCAGACCGCGGTGATTGCCATGACCGCTTCGGGATCGGTGAATGCGGCCGTCGAGGCCATGCGCTGCGGGGCCTCCGACTACCTCACCAAGCCCTTTGCCATCGACGAGCTCTCCTCGGTTCTGGACCGCGCCGCGGCCACCCATTTCACCGAAACCGCCACCCGCCAGCTGCGCGAAAGGCTGCGCATGTCGCAGGGCCTGGGCGCGATGATCGGCCGTTCCGTGGAGATGGAGAAGCTCTACCGGATCCTGTCCAAGGTGGCGCAGAGCTCCCATCCGGTGCTCATCCTGGGCGAGAGCGGCACCGGCAAGGAACTGGTGGCGCGCACCATCCACGCCTTCGGCCCCAACGCCTCGAAGCCCTTTCTGCCCGTGGATTGCGGCTCGCTGGTGCCCACCCTGATCGAGAGTGAGCTGTTCGGCTATGTCAAGGGCGCGTTCACCGGCGCCAACCGCTCCAAGGACGGGCTGCTGGTCTCGGCCGAAGGCGGCACGGTCTTCCTCGACGAGATCGGCGAACTGTCGCTCGATCTGCAGGCCAAGCTGTTGCGCGCCCTGCAGGAGCGGGAAGTCCGGCCGGTGGGCGCCACCCACCGGGTGCCGATCAAGGCCCGGATCGTGGCCGCGACCAATCGCGACCTGGCGGCCATGGTGGACCGGGGCGCGTTCCGCAAGGACCTCTACTACCGGCTCAACGTGGTCACCCTGCGCCTGCCGACTTTGCGCGACCGGCGCGAAGACATTCCCCTGCTGGCGGCGCATTTCCTTGACCGCATCAGCCGCGAGCACGGGGCCAAGTTCATGCTCAGCGACGAAGCCCTGCGCACCATGATGCGCTACGAGTGGCCGGGCAATGTGCGCGAACTCGAACACGCGGTGGAGCGGGCCTGCGCCCTCTCCTCCGGACCGGTTCTGCACATCGGGGATCTTCCCACGCAATTGCAGCAGGAGGGCCTCGAAGCCGAGCGCGTCCGGGCCATCCAGGCCGACGGAGACAACGCCGAACCGGACCAGGCCGTTCCCGCCGTGACCACGCTGGCCGATCTCGAGCGCCAGGCCATCCTGGCTGCCATTCGCACCCTCCATGGCGACAAGCTGCAGGCCGCGCGGCTGCTGGGCATTGGAAAAACCACCCTCTATCGCAAGCTCAAGGAGTACGGGATCGCCGATCCCATGCGGGACGAGGAAAAAGACAGCTTCTAGCTGTTAGCGGTTAGCTATTAGCTATTAGCTGGCTCGTGCCGGAACGGACTTCTTCGACCCGGCGCGGCACAACCTCAGCCGCAATGCCGTGGGAACAAACACGGAGCGCCATAACGAACAGACCAAGACTGATATTTAAGAGCTAATAGCTAAAAGCTAATAGCTAACAGCTCGGGAGTGAGCACATGAGCATTCTGCTGGTGACCGGAGTCGAAGGAGCGCGCAATTGCGCCGACGTGATCCAAAAGCAACTGGAGATGGACGTCGAAGTGGCCGACGGGCGCAAGGCGGCGCTCGGCCTGCTGCGCCAGCGGGAGTTCGCCGCGGTGGTGGTGGATGAGACCGTGGCGGGCTGCGATCCGGCCGCGGCGGAGGCCATCTGGGAGCGGGCCGGGCTGGCCATTCCTTTGCAGATCAATTTCGCGGTGTCGGGCGCGGCGCGCCTGATCCGCGAGATCCGGGCCGCCCTGCACCGCCGCGAACGGGAGCAGATGCTGGCCCGCAAGGCGGCCGCCGCTGCGGTCGAACTGGAGCTGAAGACCACCGTCGCCGGGCTGCTGCTGCAATCGCAGCTGGCCCTCTCGAGCAGCGAACCCGCGTCGCCGGTGGCCGAGAAGCTGCGCATGGTCGCCAGCCTGGCCGGCGACCTGCGCCGCCAGTTGAGCGCGGCCGCCGAGTCGCGCGGCGGCCCGCTATGATGGTCTGGCAGCGCGCGCACGGAATACGCGACACTCTCTGACCATGACGGTGTTGCGTCCCTTACCGGGGAGCAAATCACACCACTCGAAGGGTGCCCCAACCTCAAGATTGTCATCCTGAGCGAAGCGCAGCGGAGTCGAAGGACCTGCATTTCGCGCCTTCGATTTATTCAACGAACTTCGGAGTCACCACATCAGATGGGCTATATCTATGGTCTTCTACGGGTGCGGTGTTCTGGCCGAGGAAGAGGAGGATTCTATGCTCATAGCTCCGGTGTGGTGTGATCTTTCCTGGTGGACGGAGACAAACGCCACATGGGTGGAAGCTCTGTTTCTTATTCCGATTTTTGGACTGCAGCTAGTGTTGGCTTTCTACACGCTTCGGGAGCAAAGGGAAGCGCGGCGCGAACGTCGACAAGCTGCGATTGCACGGCAAAGGAGTGAGGTGACGTGCGGTGGAGTGTGGTCGGTGCTTCGCTCAATGGCTGAACCAGAGCTTTGTACTCACCTTTGGGCGGGTAACTTCCGGCATGGCGGATTTGCCTTTGAGAAGCTTCTGTATGCTCAACTGCCCGAATATCTCAGGAGAAAATGTGACCCCTTCATGGACGAAATTTCCAAACCGATTCCACCAGAGCAGCATCCGGTCGCGCGTTTTCTGCTGGTGTTCAGATTCCCCTACCCCGACTTTGACGCAGTGCTCGATGACATTAACAGATTGAATTTTGGAAATGTGCACATCGTCTGGGATGACAGCGGCAAACCAATAAAGGTGCTCAGAGGCTGAGCAGGTTCACCTGGAGGCGATCAATGCGATATCTGTGGCTTGGGACAATTTTGTCCATCAATGCCAGTCTTGTGGCTCAAACAGTGCGAGTAGATGATCAGTCATTCCTAGCCAACGGGAAATGGAAATCGACGAGCGGTAAACCGGGTGACGAACTCGCCTTTCGACAAGCTGTCGAGGTTGATTGCTTTAAGTCGCTGAGCGTCTGCATAGAAGCTACTGCCAGCAGGGTGGGTACAGAGCCTGAATGGAAGTCGAATACTACAAGATCGTCAACTGGGAGCTCAATGGCCTCATGGCGCCAGAACGACGAGCCGGTTTGCATGACGAACCAGCTGATCATCAACTTTCGAGAACGCAGTGTGCTTGCTATTGATGCGCCAAAGCGCGGTGCACAGGGACTCAACGGATCCTGCGGCAAGGCCCTCGATCATACGCAGACATACATGCTCATTGACCGTTAGGTCGTGCGGATGCTCGGTTGGTCGAGTAGGTTAAGGGTGCGGGCTTGTCAGGCAGCGGAGAGGTTGTAACTCAGCGCGCGGACACTGAAGCCCGTAAGGACTGGACACCCGGTGTTGCGGCCGGGGTCCGATGGATTGATGCTCCGGCGTGAAGTCGGGACAATGCGCACTCAATGTCGCGCCCCGTCCCGTTTACAGAGAATAATCGCTCCCGGGCGCATCATGGGAATGGAGCCTCCCATGTTCACCAGCCTGGTCATCCTCCCGTCGCAGTGTTCAGCAGCGTTCCCGGCCCAAACGTCAGCCATCTGCCCGGTTTATACCGCCAAAAACACCCCCTCCCCCTCCCCCCGGCTGTGAAGCTGTGAAACTGTGACCTCTTTTGGATGATGTCGTCCGGGCCCGGAAATCCCGGCGCTTGCGAAAACACAAAAGCGATCCGGCCGCGCTGACTTACTCTGAATTCTGATGGAACATTCGGCGGTGTTGCTGATCGATTGCCCGGACCGGCCGGGCCTGGTGGCGCGCGTCTCGTCGCTCCTCTACGAGCGCGGCGCGAACATTCTCCACGCCGACCAGCACCAGGACCACGAGCTGGGCCTGTTCTTCATGCGCCTGGAGTGGGGACTCGCCGCAGACGAAGCGGCTCGCGGCAGGGTCTTCGACCTGGCCGCATTTGAGCGCGAGTTCGCAGCCCTGGCGACCGAACTCGAAATGCGCTGGACCCTGACCTCCAGCGCCCGCCGTCCACGCATGGCCCTGTTCTGCTCCCAGTACCTGCACTGCATGGCCGACCTGCTCCACCGCTGGCACACGGGAGAGCTCCACTGCGAGATTCCGCTGATCGTCTCCAATCACCGCGAGGTGGAGAAGCTGGCCGCGTTCTACGGGATTCATTTCGAGCACGTGCCGGTGACCGCGGCGACCCGCGCCGAAGCGGAAGCGCGGCAGCTGGAACTGCTGCGGAAGAATGAAATCGACGTCGTGGTGCTGGCCCGCTACATGCAGATCCTGTCGCCGGGGTTCGTGGCCCGCTATCCTTCCGCGATCATCAACGTGCATCACTCGTTTCTGCCCGCGTTCGTGGGCGCGCGGCCCCATCATGCCGCCCACGCGCGCGGCGTGAAGCTGATCGGAGCCACCAGCCACTACGTCACCGAGGTGCTCGACGACGGCCCCATCATCGAGCAGGACGTGGCGCGCATCTCCCACCGCGACCAGGTCGAAGACCTGGTCGCGCGGGGCCGCGACCTCGAACGCATCGTGCTCTCCCGCGCGGTGCGCTGGCATCTCGACCGGCGTATCCTCTGCTACGGCAACAAGACCGTCGTGTTCGATTGAAGTGGCCTTCCAGGATCATCGGGGATCCAGGACTGCCATCCGATCGCGATAGCTTACAAAAACGCGTCGAAACAACGCCGTGGGCAACACTCCGTCCTCCATCCGAACAGCAGGGACGCGCCTTTGTATCAAAGGAGTCGCAAAGACTACCTGCCAAAGTGAGTGATGCCCTAAATTCACATCTTGAGGCGGCAACAATGTGAAAAATTCGTCCGACCCGCCCATTACATTGCCTTCTAGAAGGCGCGCACCTCGCGCCGCTACCCTGGGCACGAAGAGGATCGCAACGTTTGCACCGGAGTCCAATTCCAGCATGGTTGCTCGCCGGTCGGTGCCCGACAGATGCACGCGAATCCGCAAAGGAAGTGGAAGACGTTCGTCCGGCGAATCGTCCGATCCCAACTCAAGAGGTATGTGTTCGCCATGGATCTCCTGAAGCATCCCGGAACCTGCATCCAAGCAAAGGATTCCGTGCTTGTAGTCAATCAGCAGGTCAAACTGGGCTAGAAAATTCTCTCCCAGGATGCCACGAACTGAGGGATTGAGGGCCTGAATCTGGCCGAGCTTCTTCACGGCAATCAGCAGGGAGCGCACTATGTGCGAACCTGCTTCCACCGTGTCTGCTCTGGTCAGGAGCGCGCGCGAATTTTTCGAAAGATTCGCGATCTCAACCGAGCCTTGCGGCTGCAGATGGAGTTCCTCAGCCAGAGCTAGATCCACGACCGTGATCTGACTGCCGGTATCCACCAGGAACTCGTATGGCTGCGATTGCTCGATTCGCACCGGTATCGCGAATTGGGACCTCGCAAGGGGATGGTATGGGATGGCCGGCACCTTTGCCGGACAATTAGACTCCGCCGGCATCCAGGGGGTGGCCGTCATCGCCAGACTGATGGCGAAAAGAAGAGCTCTTGTAAAGCGGCGTGCGAATTGCCGGCGCCAGCAAGGGAAGCCGCTCCTTGTTCGTTGCATGATCGCCCTCCGACCGGGAGAGTGCGGACTGGGCGACTATGGGGAAGGGCGCAGGCTGCGTCTATCGTGGTGAGGTCGATTGCGCGTCGAAAGAGTGTCAACGGATAAAAGATTTGGATTGATCGGGTTTAAGGAATTTATAGATGCCTCTGGATGGGGGAATCCCTTGTTCGAGGCGAAATCGGATGCTAGAGTGAAAGCCTCACTTCCGCACTGAGGTGCCACAAATGGTTTCCCCCCCATTTCGCACCGGTCCTGACATCCGTTTTGGAACTTTCGAGGTTGATCTTCATGCAGAAGAGGTGCGCAAGAATGGCATGAAGGTCAGGCTCGCGGGTCAGCCGTTTCAGGTGCTCGCTCTCCTGCTGGAGCACCCAGGCCATTTGGTTACTCGCGATGAATTGCAGAAGCGGTTGTGGCCGGACAGTTATGTCGACTTCGAGCACAATCTGAACACCGCCATCAACAAGATTCGCGAGGCGCTGGGGGATTCCGCGGAGAGTCCGCGCTTCGTCGAGACATTGCCTCGACGGGGCTATCGCTTCATTGCACCGGTTGAACTGAGAGAAAACGATGCGGTGGCGACCGACAGACCCGAAACCCGCCATCGCAACTTACGTATGTGGGCCGCGGTGGTTCTGGCCGGATGCGTAGTGCTGATCGCAGGCGTCTGGTGGTTTCACAGAGCATCGCAAGCTCACCGTGAATTGCCGGCCGGTCCGACCACTTTCCGTTCGTCATCCTCTGACAACAGTCTTCCGACGAGCGCGACCTCGTCGCCTGCACTTACGGTGACACCGCTGACAAGCTATCCGGGCAACGAAGTGCAGCCGAGCATTTCACCCGACGGGAACCAGGTGGCTTTTGCTTTCGATGAAGGCGGCGCCAGCTACCACATCTATGTCAAGGCCATCGGTTCTGAAGAGGCTGTTCGGCTGACTTCGAAGCTGAATAACGATTTGAGTCCCAGTTGGTCGCCGGATGGTCAAAACATTGCATTTCTGCGCTACGACTCGGATCAGAGCGCGCGGGTTATGGTGATCTCGTCCATCGGCGGGCCCGAAAGGCAACTCGCGAGACTTCAGGTTGGTCAAAGACAATCAGAGATCCGCGTAGCATGGTCTCCAGACAATCAATGGATTGCCACTTCCGATTCCGAGACGCTGACCTCAGCGATGTCGCTGGTCCTGATCTCGGCAATAACCGGAGAGAAGAGAAGACTGGTCTACAAACCGGCAACCGTGGACGCCGATCTCAGCCCGTCATTCTCTCCGGACGGTCGATACCTTGCGTACGCACACCATATTGGTCCGAACAGCGCCGATATCTACCTTCTCCAACTCCCGCAACGCGGCCTTATCGCGCCCGAGGCGCGACAACTCACGAACTGGAATCGAATGAATAGAAATCCGATCTGGACGGGTGATGGCCAGAACATACTCTTCGTAGGCGACCATTCCCGGCTCGGTTTTCAAATATGGAAAATTCCGGCGTTCCACCCCGGAGATGCGGTTTCATTCAATGAGATTGGACAAGACAGCGCATCGATTGCGCTTTCCCCGCGGACGAACCGCCTCGTCTATGAGAAGGAAGTGGAAGATGTCAACATCTGGCATATTGATTTTGATTCCGCATTGCCGGCGTCCGGACACCGCCGAGCGGTGGCACAGGGCCAACTGATTGCTTCGACTCGTCTGGACGAAACTCCTGAATACTCGCCTGACGGCAGTTACATCGCCTACCAGTCGACCCGCTCAGGGGACTGTGAAATATGGATCGCCCGGAGCGACGGGACTTCATCGCGTCAACTGACCCGTCTCCATGCACAGATAAGCGGGTTCCCGAGGTGGTCCCCCGACGGGAAGTACATCGCGTTTCATTCCCGGCTCAATGGATATGGCAACATCTTCGTTGCCAATGTGGAAACCGGAGATTATCGGAAACTGACGATGGGCCCGACCAATGACGTCGCGCCGGCCTGGTCCCATGATGGGAAATGGATCTACTTTGAGTCGGAGCGGGAAGACGGACTACAAATCTGGCGAGTTCCTGCCGGCGGAGGACCCGCGACTCGGCTGACGAAGAAGGGCGGAGCGATGGCTTTGGAATCAGCTGACGGAAAGCTCCTCTTCTACTCCAACAATGCTGCTCCAGGTTTGTGGGCGCTGCCTCTGGAAGGTGGTTCTGAATCCCAGGTCTTGCCGTCTCTGTACGCTCTCTCTAACTTTGCGGTGACCAAGCACGGAATCTGCTTCGTGCGCCGGGCGCCGAACTCCGAAGCCGTGTTTAGCTTCATGAGCTTTTCCAACCGCGTGACGGTTGACCTCGCAAGTCTCAAATCTCCCCTTGGCATGGGTTTGGCCGTTTCCCCTGATGAGAAAAGACTTCTTTATACCCAATTCGATCGAGCCGACAGCGATCTCTTCCTCGTTGAAAACTTCAAGTAAATTCAGTATCACGTTCGCGGACTCAGAAAGGATTCTCCCAGGCCCCGTCAGGGGACCTGGGAGAGCGGCAAGCGAACTCAAAGCGCCACGGTGACAGCCTTGATTTCGGTGTAGTTGTGCAGGACTTCGTCGCCCATTTCGCGGCCCCAGCCTGACTGCTTGTATCCGCCGAAGGGGAGCGAGGCGTCGAAGACATTATGGCAGTTGACCCACACGGTGCCGGCGCGAATGCCGCGGGCGACCTTGTGGGCGAGGCTGAGGTTCTGGGTCCAGACCGACGCGGCGAGCCCATAGACGGTGTCGTTGGCGCGTTTGACGATCGCGTCGACGTCCTTGTCGGAGAAGGGCACGGCGCAGACCACGGGGCCGAAGATCTCTTCCTGCACCACCTTCATGCGGGTGTTGGTGTTGGTCAGGACGGTGGGCCGCACGAAGTAGCCGCGTTCGTAGCCCGAAACCGGACCGCCCGCGGAGACCCTCGCACCCTCCTCGATGCCCGACTCGATGTAGCCGACCACCTTGCGATACTGCTCATCGCTCACCAGCGGCCCCATCTGGCAGGAGGGATCCATCCCTGGGGCGAGCTTGATGTCGGAAGCAATGGAACTGACGCCTTCGACCACCTTGTCGAATACCTTCTCGTGAATGTAAAGGCGTGAACCAGCGCAGCAGCACTGGCCGTGGTTAAAGAAGATGGCGCTGGCGGTGCCGGAGATCGCCTTGCTGATGTCGGCGTCGGGGAACACGATGGCGGGCGACTTGCCTCCCAGCTCGAGCGTGACCTTCTTCAAGTTGCCTGCCGCAGCTTTGACGATCAGCTTGCCAACCTCAGTGGAGCCGGTGAAGGCCACCTTGTCGACCAAGTCGTGCGCGGCGAGCGGCGCTCCGGCTCCTTCACCATAGCCGGTGAGGACGTTGACGACGCCCGCCGGGAAGCCCGCTTCGTCGATGAGCTCGGCCAGGCGCAGCCCGGAGAGCGGCGTCTGTTCGGCCAGTTTCAGCACCACAGTGTTGCCGCAGGTGAGCGCGGGCGCGATCTTCCACGCCGCCATCAGCAGCGGGAAGTTCCAGGGGATGATCTGCGCTACCACGCCGATGGGTTCGCGAACGGTGTAGGAGTGGAAGTCGTAGCCTGCCGAAAGAGGCAGGGTCTTCCCGGAAATCTTGGTAGCCCATCCGGCCATGTAGCGAAACATGTCGACAGTCAGGGGTACATCGGCGACACGCGCTATGGCAACGGGCTTGCCATTGTCGAGAGATTCCAGTTCGGCGAACTCTTCGAGATGGTGCTCGATCAGGTCGGCGAGCCTCCATAGTATGCGTCCCCGTTCGGAAGGCGCCATGCGGGGCCACGGGCCCTCGTCGAATGCCCGTCGCGCAGCGCGCACGGCACGATCGACATCTTCGGCTTCAGCCTCGGGAACGTGGGTGATCACGTCGCCGGTGGCCGGGTTGTAAACAGGGAACGTCTTGCCGGCGGCCGCCGAGACAAAACGCCCATCGATGATCATGCGGTGAGCTTTTTGGACGAAGTCGGCGGTGCGGCCGCTGACGCGGGGGTCGATGGTGACGGTAGCCATAATTTGACCTCGATGTGCCTCCGGGCGCCATGGGCGCTCCTTCGCCCCCTGAGCCGATTAGCGAGCGAGAAGCTCGGGAGCCGGGGAACGTGCCGGAAATGCACCAAGGAACACTACCACCGGCGAGTGTAGATTGGCCAGTGGGGATGCCCATTCAGGAATGAAACCTTCAGCTTGCCCTTCCGGCCTGGGTGGCGGCTTCGACCTCGATCAGTTTTCCGGTCTTCACGTCGTATACATAGCCGTAGATCGGGATGGAACGGGGAACCAGCGGATGATTGCGAATCCGCGCTACATCGTCGACGACAGCTTGTTTCTGATCGGCGATGGTGAGCCACTCGATGAACTCGCCGGCCCGCGAGCCCGGCCCTTTGCCCACGTCGCTAAAGCCCGCAGCGGTGAGCGCGGCGGTTTCAAGGCTGCTGTTCAGCAGGCCGCGCATCACTTCGTTGGTAAAGAACTCCATCCCGCAATTGGTATGGTGGATCACGAAGAACTCGCGCGTGCCCAAGAGCTTGTAACTGATGACCAGCGAGCGGATGGCGTCATCGCTCGCACGGCCGCCGGCGTTGCGGATCACATGGGCATCGCCCTCCGCCAGCCCGGCATATTTGGCCGGGTCCAGGCGCGCGTCCATGCAAGTGAGGACGGCAAAATGCCGGGCCGGCGGCAACGCCAGGTTGGCCTTCTCGCCGAAGGACGCACTGTACTTGTCATTTGCAGCTAACACCTGTTCAACAATTGCGCTCATAACTACCTCCTGTGGGATCATGCAAAGGGATCGTGGCTGACTTCGTCCGGTTGGCCGGAGCCATGACCGCGCGCCGGATTCTTCCAGAACACGAGCGAAAAGCCCTGCAGCCCGGCGGATTTGTTGCGGGAAAATCGGGTGATGAAAGCTGGCACTGCGGAAAGCTCTTCTGGCGAAGTGCGGTGCTCATCCAATCAGGCGCAGGAGCGACAACAACAACGAAGAGACGCAGTCAGCATGCGTACGAAGGTAATTGCAGTGTCGGCGAGGCGTCAATCGGTGACAATTGGAAGAAACGACAGGCGGAGTCGAGGCTGCCCTGACGCACGCATAGTTTTCGAGAAGTGAGGACCCGCCCCGGCTGCCCGGGGGCGGGTCGCTCGCTTGAATTCATCTGCAGAAGCCCGGCACACACTGTCCGACTCGTTCAATGCTGCTCAAGGCTTGTACGTGTTGGTGTACAGAATGTTGGTCGTATAGTCCGAGCTGTATCCGTGAAAGACCACCGCCGCCTGCCCAGCGCCGTCGACAGCGATGCCATCGGGCGTGCCGCCGCCTTCAAAGGATGTTCCCGCGGTCGCGGGCGCGTTCCACGGCTTGCCTGCTCCGGGTCGCGTAATGGCACGCCAGGTCGTGGTCCCATTGGTATTCAGCAGGGGGTAAAACGCGATGGCGGCTCCCGAAGAACTCATGGCGAAGTCAAAGTAGCCCGGCTGTGGGTCCGCTCCGGAAATGGTGCCAGGCGAGCCCCATGTATTGGTAGTGAGATTGCCGTCGATGGCGGCGAGGGTGCTGAGCTGTATGTTCCCCCACCCAACGATGGTCGCGTGCCCGGCCGAATCGCTGGCAAAGATGCGGTTATCGCGGCCTGTCCCGGTGTAGTACTGGAACGTGGAATCCGACACGACCACAACGGTAGAGCTCCATGTGGATCCGTGTCTGACTTTGGAAACGATATTGCCGGATTGAATTGAGAGCACTCCCAGATCGCCCACTCCATCGGCGGCAAGCTGGCCGAAATGTTGAGTCGCGTCAGGCCCCAGCAGCGCTCCCGAATCTACCCAGTTCTGCGCCCCGGCGGCGCGGGTTGAGACATGCAGGACCCAGTTGGATGTTTTGCAGGTGCGAGAGCCGCAAACTGAATCGAAGCTTTCCCAAGCAACTCCCATTGACCCGTCCGGAGCCAGGATCGCCCCGTCAAAACTGAGATGGGGAGCAGCCGCAAGACTTGCCGGTGCACTCCAGGTGCCGCCCGCCGGGCGCACGATTGCGACAACTGTGGAGGACGTCGGGCGAGCGCCGCCAGTGCCCCAGGCGAGGCCTTCAACTCCGCTGTCGTTGCTGACGTAAAACTGGTTGACTCCATTGGTCGCGCGCGGCGTCCCCCAGCTTCCTCCAGCCAACTTATCGATATAGGCTGCTCCAATGGTCGGGCTGGTGTAGATGGCGGTGGCGTTCCCCGACGCACTGGCGCGCACCGTGGGGTTGCCCGACGCAACGCCGATGTTTCCGGACAGATCCACGGGCGCCGACCACGGTTGGCCGAATGCCGCGCTGCTGGCCCAAATTTCGTTAATCGCCGAGCCGTTCGGCGCCGCATTCTGGTACCAGACGCTGGTCATGTTGCCGGCGCTGTCGAGCGCGATCGTTCCCGAATACGCGTTGTTGGCGAGGGTGGCTTGTGTCGACCACGACCCTGCGGAAGCACTGATGGCCGCACTCATCGGTAGAACCAGCATCAGGCTGGCGAGGCTCTTGCATTTCATCGCGTCTCCTTTTGGATAGCAAGCACGCGCAATTCACATTTGCCGGGCTTGCCGGTTTATGAATCAGGGAACCAGCGTACGACAGGCCCCCGGACCTTGGCCCTCGACGTTTGGTTCCGATTTCATGAATTTTTGCAATTGGTCCT
Source organism: uncultured Acidobacteriota bacterium (assembly GCA_963798315.1). Lineage (GTDB taxonomy): Bacteria > Acidobacteriota > Terriglobia > Terriglobales > Acidobacteriaceae > Telmatobacter. The sequence continues at coordinate 182,985 of CAWCTA010000017.1, forward strand.
GCGACGCGCGATCGGTGGCTCAAAAGAGTACGATGACTCGGCAACTCGCCAAGTTAGCAAATATAGGAAACGCCGATGTCCCCGAGCGTAAGGAATGAGAGTTCGGTGCTCAATCTTCCGCTCTTGTTTCGTTACGCGAATGGAAACACCAGCTTGCGATCCCGCTCCTTGCGCGCCAGCAAACTGAATGTAAATTCTTGTAAAGCCATTCCCAAATTTCCTCGGCGCGGCAGATTGTCTGCTCTGCAGCCCCGGGTTTTAAAAGCATCTTTTCCCTTGACCTGTCTATAACTATAGGGTTCAGGATAGGAATGGACGATGTTGACGGTAACCAAACTCGCCCGGCGGTGCGGTGTGAGCCGGACTGCCTTGCTGTACTACGAATCGATCGGTTTGATGGCCCCGCCTGAGCGCACGGGCGGCAACTATCGCTGTTACTCCGAGGCGGATGCCGAGCGGTTGCGGGCGATTCGCGCCTATCGCAACGCCGGGCTGAAGCTTGACGACATTCGCACGATCCTGAAGACGCATGCCGGCCGTCACCGCGGCGATGCCCATGGAAACGCGGTTGGAGATGCGTCTGGGATCCTTAAACGGCGCCTGGTGGAACTGGACGCTGAGATTGATGCGCTGCGGGCCCATCAGCACGCGATTCTGCAACTGCTGGGGTCGAAGGCGCTGAGGAAGGCAGAGATGATCAGCAAGGAGAAGTGGGTTTCAATCATGCGATCGTGTGGGTTCAGCGAGGAACAGATGCATCGCTGGCATGCTGAATTCGAACGCTCCGCGCCGGAAGAACACCAGGAGTTCCTGGAGTTTCTTCACATTCCGGCCGCGGAAATCAAAACTATCCGCCATCAGAGCCGGGCGGGCGCGTAGGGCCGAGCATAATTCGGGAGGGCGCACAAACCGGCGCCCTCCTGAATCGCAGACGTTACTACCGTTCGACGTAGGCTTGCAGTAATGTGACGATGATCGTCCAGCCGTCATTGCGCGCGCGCAGGCCTTCGGTCACCAGGCCGGAGTGGGTTACGCGGACGGTGGTGTAGCCGTCTTTTTCTTCCAGGTCCCAGCGCACCAGCGTCTCCGGATAGTCTTCATGCTCACGAATCCACGTATACGTGAGAACGCGGGGCGGGTCGATCGTGCAGTACTCGCCGTATACCGTTGACACGGTCGCTTCCGCGCGACAATTGCCGGCCACCCGCACACGCCACTTGCCTCCGGGTTGCAGATCGCATTCTGCGTGCATGATTTGAAACTTTCCTTCGGCTGACCACCATTTCAAAAGCTCCTCCGGCCGAGTCAAAGCGGCAAAAATCCGTTCCGCCGGAGCCTTGATGGTGACTTCCTGAACAATCCTGTCGTCGCTCACGCTGATCGGACTCATGAATTCTCCTCCATGTATCTTTTGAGGCTTTGGATCGACTTGCTCCAGAACGTTTCGTAGTCGTGCAACCAGGCGTCGACCGCGCGCAGCGGCCCGGCTTCTAGACTGCAAAGGCTTGCTGTGCCCTGCTTGCGCGTAACCACGAGGCCGGCCGCGTGCAAGAGCCGCAGGTGCTTCGAGATGGCCGGCCGGCTCATGCGGAAATTGCTGGCAATCTCCCCGACTGTGTGCCGCCCGCCGCGAAGGATGCCCAGGATTTCCCTGCGGGTGGGATCGGAGATGGCCCGGAAGACCGCGTCATGTTGCCTGCGTTTTTGCGTAACCATACGGTTACTAATAACCGTAACCAAATGGTTCCCAATTGTCAAGTGTGCCGCCCGATTGTGGCGGGTTCCCGAATCGAAACAAATTCTCCGTGCCCCATCCCTGCGACTTACCGGGGTCCCCAGCGACAGGTCTTCGTCGCTGGGATGGTGGTCGCGGGGTGGGAGACCACGGACCCACTGAGACTGGCGCGAGACTATAATTTCCCCAAGATTTAAATCACAAATCAGGGAAGTTCAATCCACTTTCTGGAACGGAATCCATATGCCTGCATTGCCTCGTATTTTTCTCGCGGCCGCCTTTGTGATGGCCGCGCCGCTTGTTCACGCTCAAGTGAAGGAATCGAAAATCGTCGACCAGCTCAAGAGCCTCCGCGCAGTTGCCCCCGATCAAAAGGGAGCCGCGATCCTCAAGATCGCCGCCGATATCAATACCCAGCCTGCCGGCCTCCCTAAGGTGAAACTCGCCGATAACCTTGTCCACCTGGTGACCGAAGGAGATCCCGGCCCCGAACCTTTGCAGGCCGCGGCCGACACGCTCGCCAAGGCACTGACCGAATCACCAGTCTCGCCCAAGAAAGACGAGATCCCGGCGCCCTACATGGACCTGGCCAAAATGGCACGCTATGAAGGTGTGCAGATCAAGATGGATGACCCGCTGTACGCCAAGGCCAGCCAAAAGCTGATCGACGAGGAAGCGGAGATCCAGAAGGTGGACTTCACGCTGCGCGACCTGAAGGGCAAGAAGGTCACGCTATCCGAGTTGCACGGGAAGGTCGTGATGGTGAACTTCTGGGCGACCTGGTGCGCACCCTGCCGGTTGGAGATGACCGATCTGGATGTGATCTACAACTACTTCCAGTCTCAGGGGCTGGTGGTGCTCTCCATCACCGATGAAGATCTGCTCAAGGTCGGCCAGTTTCTTTCGTCGGGGACCCCTTATCGCCCCACGGTGTTATTCGATCCGGACCAAAAAGTGCACAAGGAATTCCACGTCGATGGGATTCCGCGCACCTACCTGTTCGGCCGGGACGGAAAGCTTCTGGCCGTCGCGATCGACCAGCGCACCCGGCGTCAGTTTCTGCAAATGCTGGAGAAGACGGACCTGCATCCGTAAAGCAAAATTACGCGCCAGAACCTTCCTCGTGACTCACAGGTGCCCGCACCCCTACGGTTGCGCCTTCGCGAATGTGAACTGGTGCTGGCTCGCCGGGTGATCGGGATAGGTGTTCGAGACGGTCACGGCTAACTCGCCGTTGTCGGGCTTGATGAGGATCGCGGCGGTCCGCTTGGCGTCGCTGCCGGCCGCAGCGGTCCCAAGCTGCCATGTGGCCTGGGCCTGCTGACCGCTCACCGTAGCCGGCTGAGCGCCCCAGTCGCACTCTAATTGGCCGCATTTGCCCCACGCATGCATCGTAAGTGGCTGGCTGCCGCCGGCCGAGACTTCCAGCTTCTCCAGTCCGTTCTGTTCAACGGACGTCGGGTTGGTCCAAGTGCCGAGAAGGGCGCTCGCGGGGTTGGGGCGGAAGAGGAAAAAGGCCACGATCCCGAGGGCCAGGACAACGGCGGCTCCGATCCCCAGTATGAGCGGGATGTTGGAAGAACTGGAGCGATCTTTCTGCGCCGGAGCGGTGGGCGGCGGCAATTGCACGGCCACCGTGGCGTGCACTGGGGAGGCATCCATGGGCGCTGTTGGCGCCACGTAGCGCGCCAAAGCCGCGGTCAGCAACTGGACGTCGGAATTCCAGCGCGCGTGCGTGACTTCAACGCTGTTGCGAAAGGCAAGGTCCTTGAGGTTTTCGGGAAGATCCTCGGGCCGAGGCATCTTGGCGTCGTGCACCAGGACGGGAATCACGGCGACTTCGCGAGCCAGGGCAGAGGCGATTTCCAGGCGGACGAAGTCGTTGGGATCCTCCAGGCGGCGGGCGCCATCCCCGTTCTTGATCGAGCACCATGCGGGACCAATGATTGCAAGGAGAACGCCGCAGTTGGCCACGTTGTCATCAATTGCCTTGCGGAAATCCATGCCTGGATTGATTCCGGCAACGTCCATGAAAACGGAATCTTCGCCGAACGAACGGACGAGATCATCAAACAGCCGGCCCGCTTCCCCTTCTGTGTCATCCCTGCGGTAACTGATGAAAATAGCGCGCCCCATTGGCCTCTCGATCTGAAGATTCAGATGGATACGAACGAAGCCAGAATAGGCGGAAGGCGCACCTTTGAGCAAACGCAATCGGGGTGAGGGGACCGAGGACTTGGTAGACTCGAACGGTGAGCTTCCGGGAATTTCTGGGGAATGCGGCGACCGTAACGCGGCTGCGGGAGAGCGTGCGCACCGGACACTTTCCGCAGGCGCTGCTGCTGGCGGGGCCGCGGGGCGCGGGGAAATACACGCTGGCCCTGATGCTGGCCCGGACCGTGAACTGCCTCAACCCCACGGAATCGGACGGCCTGCCTGATTTCTGCGGACGCTGCCGCAACTGCGAACGAATCGGCGCGGCTGCCGACCTGGACGAGCGCGTGGCCGAAGCCGTCGCGGCTCGGGAGGAGATGCGCGACGCCGACAAGCGCGAAACGCGGATTCTGATTCAAACCCACCCGGATGTGCTGATCGTGCCGCCTGACCCACCCCAATTGCTGATCAAAATGGGGCAGGTGCGGCAAGTGATCCATGTGGCCTACTACCGGCCCCCGGTAGAAGCGCGGAGGTCGTTCTCGATCTTCACCAGCTCCGCTTTCATGAAGGAAGCCGCAAACAGCCTGTTGAAGGTGCTCGAGGAGCCCCCGGCACACACCTCTTTGATTCTGTTGACGGAGAATCTGCAGGAATTGCTGCCGACGATCCGCTCACGGGTGATCACCCACCGGCTGGGCGCGCTGCCCGCGGCGGAACTTGAAGCCCTGCTGGCCGAGCGCCGCCCGGAGCTGAAACCGATGGACCGCATCCTCGCGGCGCGGCTGGCGGAGGGGGCCGTCGGACGGGCGCTGACTTTCGATCTCGGCATTTATCTTGCGAGCCGTCAGGATGCGCTTCTCATTTTGAAGACCGTGTTGCGCGAACCCGATTATTCGCAACTGTTTCAGGCCACGGAGCGGTACCGCGGCGGGGCCGATGGGCAGGAAAAGACCGTAGGCCTGCTGCGGGCGCTGGCAAGATTGGTCGAAGACCTGCTCCTGGTGGTGGCGGGCGCGCCACAGCTGGTGCGAAACGTCGACATCATCCCGGAACTGGAGCGGATGGCTCAGGGGCTTTCAGCCGACTGGATCGACGGCGCGGCCAAGGCGCTGGTCGATGTCGAGCAGGGAATGAGACGCAACCTGCTGCGCTCGCTCTCGCTGGATGCGATGGCGATGAGCCTGGAAAGCCATTAACCGTACCCGGGATTCGCTGCAATTCAGTTACTTGCTGGCGGTCGAACGAATTTTACACATCGAATTCGAGCAACTAGCGATAGAATCCAAGCATCTTTGCAGTTACAAGCAATCAAGGCGACTGGTCAACAGCAGACAGATTACGCGTTCTCTTCCCCGTGCGGAGCTGTACCCGGTTTGTCTTCAATGCGCCTCCAGCGACTCTGTGCGGTTTCGAACTCGATTCGGGTTGCGGGGAAACATATGTTGCTGTCGGCGATCCGGAGACCGGTCGCCCAGGATGCCTCTACGGCAGTTACCGGGTCTTTTCCAACCGGGCGTTCGAGGAAGGACGGAGACGGATGAGCGGCCAAGTGGTAATCCCTTCAGTTGGCGGTAGGACGAGCGCAGCGGCCGTTGGATCGCCTGTTCCGCGCAAGCATCGGCATGCCGGGCCGCCGTCTCCCTTCCGATTTCCGGCCCAGGCGCCGGACGTGGATATCGCGCAACGCCAGGCGGAATTGTTTTACCTGCAAAAACAGATTCAATCGCAGACGCCGATGGTGATTGTGTTGGAAGACGGAGAACTGGTCGAGGGCCACATCGAATGGTATGACCGGTACACGCTCAAGGTGCGCGGTCGGGCGAAAACGCTCATCTACAAGTCGGCAATCAAATACATGTACAAACTCGGCGAGGGCGGGCAATAAGAGCGCCGGCGTTTGCCGTTTCCCTTTAAAGTTACCCTCCCTTTTCGTTGCGACGTCTTATTTCTCCGCCAGGCTCTCTCCGGCCAGGACCTTGTGCGCGTGCGCAACCTCGGGCAGTCCGGCATCCGCGGCCGGCCATGCTTTGAGAAAACTCTGATACCCCACCTTCGCACCCGCCGCATCTCCCGAAAGCTCTTTCACGCGGGCAATGCCATAGAGACCGAAGCCCGATCCCGGCCGCTCCTTCAGTGCCACATCGTAGGCCGCCAGCGCGCCGGCATAGTCTTTCGCCTTCGTGAGCGCCGCCGCCTCGGTTTCTCCCACGGGCCGTATGTACATCGGCGGCTCGTGATAGCCGAGTTTCTTTTCTTCGATGACCGCTTCGCCGTACATTTTTTTGGCATCGTCCAGCTTGCCTTGCCCCGTTAGAATTCCGGCCCGCAACTCGAGAGACTGGATGCTCAGGTTTTTGAGCAGCGGCGCGCTCAAGGCATCCGGCATCACCGGCACCTTCGGCGGCTCGGCCGTTTTCGCATCCGGTTTGTTTTTCTTGTCCTTGTCCTCGGTGGCTTTGGCGGCCGTTTCTGCTTTCTGACGCTGCTCGAGCCGCCACAGTCGGGCGTCCATGCGATCGCTGGCCGCCTGTGCTCCGGCCAGGTCGCCGGTCTCGAGCGCCTTCATGCCGGTAGCGTAGTCGGTCAGTTCGTCGGCCAGGGCGCGGAGGTTGGCAGTGTTGTCCCCCGCCAGAGCCGCCTGGCCCACCATCGTCAGCACCGCGTCCCAGTCCCCCACGCGCAGGGCCACCGGAAGGCGTAGGCTTACCCGCGAAACCTGGTCGCGGGCCGACCAGATGTAGAGAGAATCGGAGAGCTTGCCCCGCGCTGCGGCCAGGTGGTCGCTCAGCGCATTAGCGTCGGTCAGCCTTCCCTGCTCCATCAGGTTGGCGATGGCATACATCATGTTGTGCACGTAGTTCCAGTCGTTGTCGGGGCTCACATGCTGCTCGCGCATGTACTTCTCGTCCACGTTCATCGAAGCCGTAAACCACTTCTCCGCCTCGGGATAATCGCCCACCCGGTAGTAGATGTGTCCCGGCATGTGAACCATGTGGCCTGAATTCGGCGCCAGGCTGGCCAGCAGCGCAGCACTCGTGAGGGCGCGCTCGGGATGATTCCCGGGCTCGATGGCGTGAATCCAGTAGTGGTTGGCCGCGGAGTCATTCGGATGATCGCTGAGCACGCCTTCAAGAATGGAAATGCATTCCTTCTGCCCGGCTTTGGGCTCGCCTGCATCGTCATACCCGTCGCCCAGGGATTCGGCCAGGAAGATCCGCGCCTGCGGATCACGGGGATACTTCTTGACCAGCTTGCGATAGATCGCCGTCGCGTGGGCGTGGTCGTCGTCCTTGGCGGTAGATTCGGCCTGAGCGGCCTCGATGTAGAGTTTGTCGGAACCGCTGGCGCGGACCTTTAGCCGCGCGGCCTGATCGAGCGCCGTCTTCGCGTACTCCCACGCGGGGCTGTGGTGTAAGCCCTCAGCCTGGGCCAGGCCCCACCAGCACATCGCACACAGTGGGTCGACCCGAACACTTTTCTCAAATGCCTTCTGTGATTCGTATTCCCAGAAATCGTGCAACAGGTTCAGCCCCTGGTCAAACCACGCCTGCGCCTCCGGGGTCGCCTTGATTGGGATGTGGCTGTTGCCAATGCCCTCCATTTTGACCGGAACAGGAAGTTGTTCCGGAGGCGGGACGGCCTGCATATCGGCCATGTGATGCGCGGCTTGTGGGGAAGCCGAGCTTCCCGCAATCAGTCCCGCGACGAGAAGCGCGGAAATTCGGATGAAGGGGAAACGGGGAATCGGTTGCGACATCGTTTTACAGCCACGCATGTTCGCGAATATAGCGCAATGAACCTGATCCGAACACGTAAAAACTGCCCGTGATCACCGCGACAAATCGGCGGCCACTCGCCTCCCTTGAAGTCCGCTCGTAATCATATCGGTTCGGCTCGGAAGAGCTCTCTTGCCCGGGCTTGCAGAAGATTAAGGTCTGGTGCCGCAAACTGGAATTGGAGATATCCAATGCCCTTCGTCGCGGTTTCAGCAATGCCCGGGTTCAAAATAATCTGGCATTTGCCCGGTTTTACAGTGACTGTACGCGTCTACAGCCCCTGTACGCCAGTATCGATTCTCCCTCTGTTCGCCTTTTCCAAGGCACCCCCACCCCTACCCTATGTAGATTCTCTTTTCTTTCGCTTTCTTAAATATTGGCACTGAATCTAAATGCTTTACGAGGAACATTTCCGGATGTAACAGCATTTTCTGTTACATGAGCCCCTTTTTGGCTCTTGGTCAATTAACCGCCGGCATGGGGCAGCAACCAGATCAGGCAGAAGCTAATCTCGTACCCGCAGTTTCCTTAATCCGCGTACAGACCGCGTCCGTCACCTCGGCTGTCGTCGCAGTTCCCCCCAAATCCCGTGGGTGCAGCGATGGGTCCGACGTAACGTGCTCGATGGCTCCCATGAGGCGCCTCGAGGCAGCCTCTTCACCCAGATGCTCCAGCAGCAGAACCGCCGACCAGAACGTTCCGATGGGATTGGCCAACCCCTTCCCTGCAATTTCAAATGCAGATCCATGAATGGGCTCAAACATGGACGGAAACCGGCGTTCGGGATTGATGTTGGCGGTGGGTGCAATCCCCAGGCCGCCGGCAAGCGCCGCAGCCAGGTCACTCAGGATGTCGGCATGCAGGTTGGTTGCGACGATGGTATCGAGCGACTCGGGACGATTCACCATTCGTGCTGTCGCCGCGTCGACCAGTTCCTTGTCCCAGGTCACGTCTGGAAACTCATGGGCCACTTGAGACGCGATTTCATCCCACATCACCATCGCATGGCGCTGGGCATTGCTCTTGGTAATCACTGTGAGCCGTTTACGCGGCCGGGATTGCGCCAGGCGAAAGGCATACCGCTGGATTCGTTCGACTCCCGCCCGGGTCATGAGCGACAAATCGGTAGCGACTTCGATGGGAAGACCCCGGTGGACGCGGCCCCCCGCGCCCGAATATTCTCCTTCGGTATTCTCGCGGACAATTACCCAATCGAGGTCTGCCGGTCCACATCTCTTGAGCGGGCTGTCGACGCCGGGAAGAATGCGCGTGGGCCGGACGTTGGCATATTGATCCAGCCCCTGGCAGATGTTGAGCCGCAGACCCCACAAGGTAATGTGGTCCGGAATATTTTGGTCGCCTGCGGACCCGAACAGAATCGCGTCGAATGTCCGCAACGCCTCCAGCCCGTTCTCCGGCATCATCCTGCCGTGACGGCGGAAGTAATCACCACCCCAATCGAAATCTTCAAAATCCAAACGAAAGGTATCGCCCGAGCAGGCAAGCACTTCGAGAACCCGTCTCCCGGCAGGAACCACTTCCTTCCCGATCCCATCCCCTGAGATTGTCGCAATACGAAACGTCTTCATGACCCAGCCATCGAACCGGAAATGTCCGGCCATCTCTATTTCTACTCTGAATAGCTGATTGGGATTCGAACGAGGTTCTCATTTCATGCGCGGTGGGTCACATCCATCTCGCTCAACCGAAGCACAAGGCACTTCGCAGCGCCTCCGGCCTTCATGAATTCGGACAGGTCCACTTGCATCACATGGTAGCCGAGGAACTGCAGCCTCTCGCGAAGTTCAGTGCTGATTTGGTTGAGGAGTATTGTCCTGCCGATGTTGACTGCATTGCAGGCAAACCGCATCGCATCCGACTCTGAAACGCGGATCTGCTTCGCCGCGCCGTAGCGCGCCTCAATCCGCTTTTGCGATCCGGTATCAAACGCGGCGGGATAGTACATGACTTCCCCGTTCGATAGCGGGCAAAAGCAGGTGTCGAGGTGATAGAAACGCGGGTCGACGAGGCGCAGTGAAACGACCTCAATGTCCCATAAATCAGTCAACTGGCGGTGACTGTTTTGACCAGTGCGCGGTCCGTGACCGGCCCAGAGACGCGATCCATCGGATTCGAATAGCGCATCTCCCTCGCCTTCAAACGGAGTAACCCGCGGAACCTCGCAAACCGCGAAACCGGACTCCTGGAACCAGCGGCGAAAATGCGGTTCTTCGCCCTGGCGCTCGGGATAGTAAAAGCTGCTCAGGGCTACGATGCCGTCGCGGACTAATCCCGCGTTCGCGGTAAAGACCATATCCGGGGAGCCGGACTGCGGTTCGACAAGCCGTACATCGGCAGCGTTCGTCATGGCTTTGTGCAGCGCTGTCCACTGATCGGTCGCTCTCTGGCGTGATGACCGGTTTACATTTCCGACCATCCACGGGTTGATGACGTAGTTCACGTCATAGAGCGTCGGCGGACACATGAGAAAGGTAGGCTGGCCGGGCGAGGGCGTGACTTGCCTTCCGTACAAGCTCATCTGGGCTCTCCTGACCAAGTCTCCCGTGCTTCGAGAGGCCCGTCAATGCGGCTGGTCAAACAATGAAGATCTGGCACGATGCAGGAGGTGGAGCAATCGCATTGGCGAAGAGGCTTCCCCCCTTGTGGGCGCAAAGATCTGTGAGCGCTGGCCGGTATGTATGGCAGACGGGGTGGGTTTGTCCGATTGGACCAAAGCTCAATCCAAAGCGGCAACGGTAGCGTCAGCCAGGAACCTCGGGATGGACCGTGCCGTTCGAGTCGACACCAGGGTTCCAACGACGATTGATCCGTGATGAGAAGAGTCATGTAAAATATTTTCCAATTTTGTAAAATTTGCAATGCAATTCGGCACATACATTCATAAAATGACAGAATTGTCATCTAGGGGCCGGAGGAGGATCGTCCCCTTGCGCTATAGCAAACAGTACGCCCCCCGCCCGAAAGATATTTGGCCATCGGAGGACTCGAGGGGCTGGCGAAATTTGTGAGCGCGGACATTTTGGATCACTGTCGACCTCCCGACCGTTGGCACCAATTTCACTTGCGGGCTAAGCGCCAGGCTTTCGCCCAGGCTCCCGGCGAAACTGAGCGCGGACCTGTCGCTCGGAGGGTAAATATGCGTAACCACAAGTCACTTACACCTGAAAGCTCCCTTCCGCACCCCACGGCTTCCCATCAGACCTGGATGGCCTCTACTTTTGACGCGAGTAACGATGTAATCCCGAATCGGCCCAGGTCATTCACAGTCAATACTTTTCCATCTCGAGCGAAAGAGGGAGGAGGGGAGCGGCGAATCTTTGTAGAACGACAGCAATCGGCTCAAAGCATTCCTACGGGCAATCCCGAGATGACGGTTGCCGAGTTCATTGAACGTCGGTTCGTCCCCGAATACGTCGCCTCAATGCGCTCTGCTGGGCATGATTACTTTCAGGCCATGCTCAAGCACGTGCTGGGCCCAGAACAGGTTGATCGCGCGTTTCGTGTGGACAAGGGCAGATCAAGGTCGAAGTTGACGGCAATCCCCGGGTGGCCATACCTGAATGCACACCGTCTCTGCGATGTCCAGCCTGACCACATTCAGGGGATCATTACTGCCGCTTTGGACAACGGGTACTCCATCCAAACAGTTACCCATATCCGGAATGTGATCCGTAAAATATTCTCGCATGCCCGGGATGCAAGCTGCTTTCATGGTGAGAATCCTGCGACTCGCGTCGTCCTTCCTCTCATAGCGCGCAAACAGTCGCACGTTCTTACCTCCGAGCAATTGCGACAGGTAATTCACAACATGCGGTATCCAGAGAAGGATGTAGCCCTCTTATGCGTCCTCACGGACATGAATGTTGCCGAAATCTTCGGACTTCAGTGGAAGTATGTTAACGCCTCGGAGCTGGGTCGCCAAGTGGATGGAGAATGGATTCCGCCGCATGTAATCGCGGTACGGAACCTAAGCTATCGGAATCAGATGCGGATCGTCACGGGATCACGGAAGAGGGATATTCCGATCTCCGATCACGTCCACCGTGTCTTGCAAAACATCAAGGCTCGAAGGCAAATCGCGCCAAAGGATGGGTTCCTGTTTTCGACTCGAAAAGGTACTCCTATCAACCAGGACAACGTGGCGGCTCGCCGTCTCAAACTTATAGGTAAACAACTTGGGATGCCGTGGTTATCCTGGAATGTGTTTCATCGCACTCGTGCACATTTGCCTCCTGAGTCCCAGAAACGGTTGCATATTGACTTGAAGAATTGGCTTTCGTCTTGCGCCCCAAGCCTCACACATCGCTCCCACTCCGAGAGACTCTCGCAAGTGGCCCTTCCACTGCATCGTCCTTAGGCCGTATAGCTGCTTCTTGAGCCGACAGAACAACGCGCCAGGGATGCCTATCTGTCCGGCGCATTCGTCGGAGCGCTATGAAGAAGATCTGTCGAATGTTCACACTCTGAAATGGCTACTGGTAACCAAACACCCTACGAGGCGCGCACGCCACATCAAGGAGGCGGCCTAGTTTCCAAAAGGCTCTTCGATTTATGTTTCGTGTTCGTAACTCTCGCGTATCTCGCCGCGCTAACGGCAAATGCGTAGAACGGATCGACTTCGTTTCTTCTCTTATTCCACGACCAGCCCTTCTGCACGGAACTGGCCGATTACGACATCGACTCGATCTCCGCGTTTAATGGTCCGGCGAGGGTTTGAGAATGCCATCCAATATGATTTGCCGGCCTCAGGAGTGCTGCTCTGGCGCAGCTGGCCCACCTTTTCGAGTGATGGGATCACCAGGATCGCATGGGCATCCGGGGCGATCAGTTTTGGTTCGAGTTTCTTGTCGTTGAGCGGGGCGGCCTTGTTGGGATCCAGCACCTCGTAGGAGAAGCGGATCAACTCGCCCGATTCGGCAGCCTTAACAGTGAGCGCATCGACACCCCACACCAGGGAGTAATACTTACCTGCTCGCCCCGCAAAGGGATCTGGCCGATAATGCCTTGTGGCACTGCCTCCGGTGGGCGTCCCGGTGGGAGCCATGGATTGGGCCGGCAGCAGCGCAATGAAGATACCACCGGTGAGAATTCCTGTCAGTAGCATGACAGCTACTCCTTCTATCCCCCTGTTCAATGCATTTTTTCTTTTGAGCATCGAATAGTCTCCTATCTCGGTTCATTGGACTTACGAGCCCTGCGCCCTGCATATTCGCTTTTGACAGCATCATCGAAAACCAATGATGCCCGCGACAGAAGCCGCGGGCATCATGACTAACGTTGGTTCAACGGTTATCAATTTGCCGTTCCGGTTAAGGTTGAGGTCTGTGTACCGGCCGCATCCGTGACAGAGATCGTCGCGTTCTTTGTACCGGTCGCTTCAGAGGTTAGCGGTCTGAACTGCACCGTCACGACGCATGTCGCCCCCGGGGCCAGTGTCGTCCGCCCCAAGAGCTGTCCGTTACCCGCAGGTCCGCAGGTTGAGAGGAGCCGGTTGACGAAGAAGTCCGCGGCGTTAGTTCCGCCGAGAACGCCTTGTGTGATACCGGTCAAAGTCACGTTACCGGTATTGCTCAGGGTGTAGGTCTGGACCGGATCGCCCGTGCAGGCAGCGATTCCGAGGATACCGGTGCCCGGGCAATTGCGAGTTTGTGATCCATAGTTGTGGGCTGTCGGAGTAAGCGTTGCGCTTGCTGCCGCGCCCGTTCCCGTCAGAGTCACCGGCGAGCCGGTCACGGCAACACTGGCGGTTATCGTAGCAGTTCCGTTAGCCGCTCCGATGGCCGTTGGATGGAAGACCACCGTAATCGTGCAGGTGAGCCCGGCTCCCAGGGTTGCACCGCAGGTACCACCCGGTCTCGAATACGGCCCGGTGAATGCGACTGCGATTGTTGTCAGGGTGGCAGTGCCCGTATTGTGCAGAGTCAGGGTTTGGGCCGCGCTGGTGGTCCCCACCGCCACATTGCCAAACGCCAGCGGGCCGCCGGTAACAGACGCGATTGCCCCGGTGCCGCCGCTGGCCGCAAACTCCACGGCACCGGCGTCAACAGCTCCGTCCTTTCTCGGATTGCCGTAGAAGTCCGTGTCCGGCGCAGCGGTGTAGTTTGCCGTGCCTGACGGGATACGGTTGACGACCGACGAGGAAATCGATGCAGGCCCGTAGTTGCCGAGCACAGCACCGTTAAGGGTGCCGTTCGACGTGTTGGTCAGCGCCAGCGGACCCCAGCTGATGTTGATCCAGTTGTTGCCTTCATCCACCGTAGCTGCCGGGGTCAGATTGAAGATGGGGTTGGGAACGGTGGCGTCCGAAATGCCCGGAGGCACCTGGTAACCCAGGCTCATGTACTCCGGCGGGGTCCGCGAGCCGTTGCAATACTGGCTGATTGCGTCGAGAGCGCCTGACGTGTTGCCCGTACCACCATAACCAGTTGTGCTGGTGATTACCGAGTAGGTCGGGCTCAGCGTCAAGCCACTGCTATGGTTCGTCGGACCCGTGTCGCCGCGGACCCCGAGATCCCAATAGCTAACCGGCGTAACGCAGGCGCCGGTGCCCCCGGTGATAAGGACTCCGCCACCCTGCGCCGCGGTTGTATCGGTTTGCGGTTGAGTGACGGCATGCGTGGTTGAGAACGCGTTGAACAACGAGACCACGTTCTGCTGGTTCAGGGTTCCCGTACCAAGCGCCCCAACGCCGATGTAGAACGAACGGTTTTGCCAGAACACATCGTTGTCCAGAAGCGGATACGAAAACGACCGGCAGTTCGCATTGATTTGGCTACCAAGGAGGCCTCCCGTCCCATGGCCAGCCGGGCAAGTGATCAATGCAGGTAAGGACGCTTGCAGCAACGACGTATTCGACATCGTCACCAGGCCGGCGGCTTGTGGCGCGGAGGCTGTTCCGCAGTTCGTCTTGCAGGTTGGTCCGGGCGCGCTGGCATCGGGAGCTCCAAGAGTGTTGAAGAGCACTCCGGAAGACGCGGTGCTGTCGTTGGACGCAACTGTGTTATTGATGAAGTTCACCACCAGGGCATCCTGTAGCGAAACACCACCGCCATCCCAGCCGGCTACGTTGTTGGCAATGATGTTGTTGGTTACGTTGATGGAATACCAGGGGGTTGTGTAACTCGTGGTCAGAGGCGTGGTGGCCGCGATATCGCTAAACCCGCGGGTAGCGTCACCCCTGGTGAAAGTGGTATTACCGTTGGGGAAGAAGGCCAGTTCCGCTCCATCCACATCCTGGAAGCGGATACCACCGCCGCTGCCGCTTTCGGCTCCATTGCCCATGATCAGGTTGGCGTTAATGACCATACCGGGGCCGGTTCCGTCACTGAGGCCCGGCGCACAATCCACGTCGGTCACGCTGCCGCACTCAGGGGTACCCGGAGCGCCGACAACGCCGTCCGGAGCGCCGCCCATGACGACAATCCCGCCGCCGTTGGTTGGAATGGTCGGATTCGTGCTCTGGTTGAAGAGGATGGAGTTGTGCTCGATATCTCCCCTATAGGTGAATCCGAGGTGAGCCAGGCCACCACCATCACCGGAGCTCAGATTGCCGCAAACCCAGTTGTAGTTGAACTTGTAGTAGTCTGAGCCGCTGCAGAAGGTGACGCCGCCGGCGCCTGCCGGGGTGCCGGAGAACACCTCGTCACCGATAGACGAGTTCTGCGTCACGAAGTTGTGGTGTACGTTCACAAACACGTTGTAGCAGAACGGCAACTCGTCGTTCGCTGAGAAGCCGGGCGGATTTGCATTCTGACTGCCATCCGGGTTGAGAGCGCCCCGGACGCAAGTCCAGGGTTGCTGGTCGAATCCGCCAAGCGGCGCGAGCGGGTCCCCACCGTTGTTCACAAGGAGCGCGTCGGGCGATTCACCCTGGCCGACGGTGATGCCGCCGGTCAGCGTTCCGGTGTTGTTGAAGATCCGGTTGTTGGCGATTTCCAGGTTATGCGTCCAGGCATGGGCAAAGATGCCGCCGCCACCCTGGGAGCTGTCGGTGATGGACAAGCCGTCGATACGCGACGGGTTGCACTGGAAGTTGCTGGGGTAAGTGCAATCGGCGGCGCTGTTGGTAAGCAAAACCGTGCCTAAAGGCATCTGGCCTTCGTGCGCGATGTTGCTGCCGGCCGTGGTATCTGAGCCGGTTCCGAATACTTCGACACCGGAGGGATACCGGACGCCCTTAGCCAGAACGGTAATTCCGGCGCCTTCGTAGGCACCCATCAGCGATGGCTCCTGCAGCAATTCAGCCAGGTTGCCGTTGAGGGTGGTATCCCAGCCGACTACCGCTTCGAGAGGCAGGCGGTCCACCTGCGGATTGTTGTCGCCGCCGGTGTAGTCCATCCATCCACCGCACGTGTACGAGCCGGATGGATCATATGTATTGGGAAGTGCATATTTGCCAAAGTTCGGGTTACCGGGAATATTGAATCCGGGCAAAGGAAGATCGGGCTGACCGTTCGATTGGCTCGTTGGCTGGCCATTCAGCGCCAGTCCAAACAGGCAGTTGACCTTGGCGCGCCAGGGGTTCAGCTTGCCCGCGGGTTGGGTGTTGGCGTTGATGATGCTGGAGACGGCTCCAACACCTTGCAGCCGGACCGGCTTCCACATCAGAAGAAGTTCCTGGTATACGCCGGGGTTCACGATGAGCAGATCGCCGGGCTGGGCAGCGTCGATCGCGCTCTGGATGGTCTGGCCGCTGAGCACGTGCGTGGGAGCTTTGCCGCCGATGGTGACCGTCACGGTGTCAATCGATTGTTTCCCGTTCGCCGCCGTGATCACCAGTTGACCGCATTGCGCCGTTGAACCGCCATATTGCGGCAGTTGCTGGATGGTGCAGTCGGGTACGCCCGTAGGCACCGTCCCCGAAATGCTGAGGTCGCCCCAGGTTACGCCGGTAAGGTTATGAGGTACGCCGTCGCTGCCGACGAGAGCGACCGTACCCGGGGTGCCGCCGAAGCCGTAGTGGCGCGCGACGGTTTTTGAGTTGTATGGAGGCGTTGAGGCCGAGGGCCCGGAGTATGCGTTGTTGGGAACATTCTGGTCGCCCAGCGCCGTGATGGTGAGGGAGTGGCCCGCCGCACTGACCCAGGGTCCAATTCCGTCACCATCAACTTCCTTGATGGCCGGGGTCAGAGTGGGATAGTTGCAGTCAGGATTGTTGTAGCCCGCACCCGCAAAGGCGGATGTGGGTACCACAGGTGTATCCATGTACTGGGTTTGGCCAGGCATGAACGGGATCTCGTAGCAAAACTGGCTGTATTCCGGATTGAACAGGGGATCCGGAGTCGGTCCAGTGCCGGGGTCGTTCATGCACGTCACCATCATGGTCGGCGCATATCCCGTCGGGTTGGGCGGGTTGACTTCCCATGTGGAGTAGGTCAGGCCGTCATAGGTGCCCCAGTGGTCGGCATAGACGCGCGAGATCTCGGTGCCGGTCCAATCCTTGATGGCAACGGGCATGTTCGGCGGCGAGAATTTCTCACCGAACTGGGGCGAGAACGGGTCGAATTCCGAAGTGAAGTCGTCGGTTATGACGCCTGTGAAATGGGCGGAAGCGTGAGCCGAGGTAAAGACCCAGAACTTCGCCAAAGCCGCCTGCTGCTCCTGGAGCGTGACCTCCTTGCGGTCGCAGAGATTGCGCATCGCTCCTGCGAACGGCGCTACTTCGCCAGACTGCGGGAACAGGCTGATGTAATCGGGAACGATGCGCAGAGCTCCGACGCATGGCCAGAATTGCTCCACGCTGCCGGTGTCGCCCTCGCCCTGCGGCAAGCCGGAAGTGCTGACGGTCCTGCCGAAATCCTTGGTTGGATTCTGCGCATTGTTGGCGACGTACGCGGAGCCGATCTGTGCCTGGTCGGGAAGAATGTAGATGTCGCCGAGGGCCCCGAACTCCTGGGTAACCGGGGCAATGTAGTTGTCGCCGATAAGGATGTTCTTGTCCTCTTCCTTGACCAGTTCATAGCCCGGCGGAACGATCATTTCCACCACATACTTGCCCGGAGGCAGCATGGGGGAGCCATGCCCTGGTGTCCAAAGGCCCTGCGTAGTGCCGCCGTAGCGGTATGGGTCGCTGGAGTCAGGGTTCGTTACGCAGATCGCACAGTTGCTGCCGGTCGGCTTTCCAGTTGTCGGATCGATGGTGGTGATGCTGGGGAACTGGTAGATACCGTCGTAGGGCGCCGGCTGCAGTTGGTTCCAGTTGTGCATGCCGTCATAGCACTTGAACTGGGAGTTGGCAGGAAGTGCTGTGGGAGCCGGCCCTCCGTGCTGCGAGTTGTAAAAGTCGAGGTAGTTGGGCTGGTTGAAGAGGCTGAAGAAAAACAGGTCCGCATTGGTGCCGGTATCCCTGCCCTGGCCGGGGCAGTTCATATTCGGTATGCCATCGGTCCGGAAACCTTGCGCCCAATCGTCCCAGCTGCTGGTCTTGGTGGTGTCAACCAACGTCAGGGAGGTGCTGCCATCCGGCGCGGTCCCCTCCTGGTAGAGGTTGATGGTGACGCCCGGTACGTCCGGGGTCCAGCTGGTGTGGATCAGCAACGTGGGATCGTCGAACGGCCGCGTTGAAGCATAGATCACCTCACCGTGGATTCCGCCCGTCTCGCCCGCAACGTAGGGCTTTTTCCCGAATTCAAGGAACGAGTTCTGTCCGGAGAAGCCCTGCCAGCCCTCGCTGTATACCCAGGGAGGATCGATGCGCCCCGTGGACAAGTTTGTCGTAGGTCCGCTCGAACCGCCCGCAATTGGTCCGGTCGCAATCGAGGAGCCGGTGCAGTCCGGGTTGCTGCAGTAGACCGCTCCGGGTACCCGAAGACTTGCAGGAACCGAAATCGCCTCCGTTGTGGCGGCAAGATTTTGGGCGATGCTGTTCGCCGTGGTGTTAGGCGGACCGCCCGCGTCGTAGACCACGTGAATGCCGGTGGTCTTGTAGCGGGTCGAATCGGTTTCAACCACATACCAGCTGAATAACGGGAAAACTTCGTTGAAGCCGGCGTAGCCGTCCAGGTCCGTATTGTTGAAGTTGGAGTAGCTGCCATCGCGGAACCGGATGTTCGTCGAAACCAACGCAAGTCCGTCTTCGTCGGAGTCCCTGACTCCATTGCCGTTCGCATCGAAGAACGTCGTGGTATAGATGTTGGCTTGCCATTGGTTCATGGCGACGTCGCCCAGGTTGCAGCTCGTGGCTGTGGACCCAGCGCCAGAGCAAAGCCCGAATCCTGTCCCCAAGCCGACTGGAGTTGAAAGGCCGTCAACCAGCATGTCGTTCCACTGATCGAATACGGTCACTCTCCAGTTGCCGCTTGGAATTCCTGTGAGAGTAAAGGTGCCGTCGGCGGCGCACTTGGTGAATGCAAAATCTTCGCCGTCGGTATCCCCAAGGCTTACGTAGCACTGGGTGAAAGCGAAGCTGGCGTTTGAACCGCTGCTGTAGAGTCGTTCATCGGGCGTGCGGCTCATACGCTCCGTGGTAACCCTGCCCTTAACGGTGTGGGTGCAGGTTCCAACCCCTGGCAGGTTCGGGTCTTGGCCGCTGCAAACCAACGTCTTGCGGGAATTGATGGTTGCGGGGTTGGCAAAGCCGATGGTTACGTGGTAACCAGCCGGCCCGAACTCCTGGAAGAAATTCGGCTCACCGATGCGGAGGAAGGAGTCGTGGGCTTTCTGACCGTCCAGGGTATTGGTCTGGAGCCACTCTTCTCCTCTCGCGATCCGGTCAGCACCCGGCGTGGCCACCACGCCATATCTGCCCGGCATCAAGTTGGCGACAATAGCCTGGCCCGCCAGAGGCGAGAGGGTATGCCCGTCCGCCTCAAACCTCGGACAGGTGACGATGGTGCCGGTGATGCCGGTTGGGCTGTCGCTGCCAGGGGCGTTGCCGTTCGACGAGTCAACACCCTTGCGAGCCGTTACCGAAATCGGGCACGCATCGTTCCCGGTTGCCGGGTCCATGGTTCCCGCAAGGCTGTTGGAGAGTGGCTGGTTGAACATGTCATAGGTCATCTGGCCGGTCGCATCGCCCGTCCCGCCTGCATCGTCAAAAAGGGTGATGTTAAAGCCCCCCAGACCCGGTTCGTTGGTCGCCAGCACGTCAATGCCGCCGCCCGCGTCCTGCTCGCCGTTCAGCGGGAAATCGTCCTCGAAGACAAAGACGGAGAGCTTTGACGGTGGGTAGGGATTGGGTTGCGTGTAAACGGTGACAGCAGATTGCTGCACGTGGGTCACGGGATCGATCCCGATGGGAGCGCCGCCCATGCCATGACCGCAGCTTGCAGTCGAATTCGACAAACAACCGTCCACGTTCTCGAAAGAGGCCGCCGCGTCGCCGGGAAAAATCGTGAGGTAGTAGCGCTTGCTCGGATCCAAATGGACGGCGCCGGGAAGGATGGCCGTCTCTTCTGTTGCATCGGTCCTGCAGACGCCATTGCCGATATCGCAAACTGCAGATACGCCCTGGAGGCTCTGTCCGGATTCACAGGACAGATCTCCGGTGCAGCCCGACGCCACCAGCGGCATGTAGCTGGTGTGGAAATTGGTTCCGAAAGTTGGAACGATGCCGCTAGCAGCGCTCGGACAGCCCGCGGGCGGGGGATTGGTGGTACAGGTGGGGTCAACGTAGAAGGTGCGATCTTCCTCGATGAGCCAACGGTAATCGGAGATCACAGTCTTCTTGTCCGTTCCGTCGAGAACGGTTACGGCCAGTCCGCTCGCCGCCGGGAAGACCAGCGTCACTGTGGCGGCTCCGCTACTCGCGGTACCTTGCGAATTCTTGGGTGTAAAGGGGAAGGTTTGGGTTCCCGTCGAGGTAGGCGTGGCGGTAAACCCGCCGTTCATATCAATCGTAACCGTCCCACCACCAGACAGTGTCGCGGTTACGGGCGTGGTGCTGGTCGCGCCACTGACAAACAGAGGATATCCGGCGGCATCTTTGCAGTAGGCAAGGACCCCGGGCGGTTTAATGCTCAGGGTGGTTGCAATATTGGACGTGAACGTCGGATTAGGTATGGAGCAAGTGATGCCGGTGTTTGCTTCCAGCGGCGCTGCCCCGAGAGTTACCGTCGCAGTGACTCCGGAAGAGCATGTCGTCCCGGTAACAGACCCGTTGGCGCAATAGGTGAAAGACCCCGTCGTCCCAGTAGAAACGAACGTGAAAGTGCCGTCCGCATTCAGGGTCACGGTTCCCCCGGTTGCGGATCCGACCAGCGTGACCCCATAGACATTCGTGTCGTTGGCGATCACGCCCTTGGCTGGATCCGACACACTGAGTGTCTGACCGGAAATCAAGGAGTTGTAAGTATCCGGTCTCGCGATAGGTGCGGCGGCTGGAAGCGTGGACAGTCCAGCGCCGTTCACGCCGATGTAGGCCAGCATGCCGGCGTCACGAGCAATGCCGTTACCCGACAGGCTCAACTCACGATCATAGATGGGGAGCGCCGCGCCCCCGGCAGCGGGGACGTTGATCATCACGTCGTAGGTCTTGCCGGCGGCCATGAACACTTCACTCTGCACGCGCGGAGTACCAGGCAAAACGTTGCCATCCTCTGCGATCAGGGAGAATCCCGCGACCGGAGTGGCAGTTCCGGTTGCCGTTGTCCCCGTTGTCTGCGACCCGACGATCGAAGGCACGTGCATCCGCAGCCCGGCGTTCACCATGCGCACAAGCACGGTGCCGGTAACACTGGTTGCGGGGGTAACCGGGAACAGCGAGGCGTTGGCGTTGGTTCTATTAAATGCAACTCCGTTAATGAGGTAATACAGCGGCGTGTAGTTCACCGCCGGCGGATAGCACTGGTGGTAGGTCGAAGAAGCAGGGTCGGCGCAGCCTCCAGGCTGACCTGACCAGACCATGGTTTCGCTGAATCCTGGCGTGTTAACCGCGGTGTTAACCAAGGTGTTCTGGACCGGATCGATCTCGCTGAAGAGCAGCGGTACATCGGCGTTATAACTCACGCCCGGATAAGCCGCTCCTGCGGTGGTCCCGACAGGAGCGGTCGTCACCACAAGGATTCCATACAGTCCCATCGGACCCTGGATGGATGGATGTGTGCCGGACTCAATCAGGTAGGTGCCGGGCATCAGATTTGGCCCGCTCCACGTTAGTGTTGTCGTGGCAGTGGGATTGACTTCGGTGGAGAACGACTGCACGCGCGGTCCTTGCGCCGGCGCCTGGGCGTCGGTACTTCCTACGATGGGCCACGTCACGGTGCCCTGCGCGGTGGAGTGGTCCGGCGGGGCAGTCGTAGTCCTCTGCGATACATCGCCAAGACCGGCGCCGACCTGGCCTACTATCACCAGCGATGTGGGAATGCCGGGCAGATTGTTGGTGAGGTTGATGGTGAGGTCCTGACCGGTTGGTACCGTGATTACAACGGGAGACCACCCGGCCGCCGTCGGATTTAGTTTGGCGCAGGTTGCAGTACCCGTGGCCGAGCAACTGTAGCCCCACATGGGAACTTGCGAGCCGTCGGGCATGGTCAGGGATGTGGCCGCCGCTGTCAGATTGACCTGTGCGTGGGAGACCGTCATGCCAGCTCCGAGGAGGAGAACAGTTGCCCCGCTCGCCGCGTCCTTCAGGGTTTCCTTGAGAAAGTTGAATCGCATTTCCGTTCTCCTCACTAGTTGGATTCGTCAATCGCGAATTCCCGGGAATCGACGAGCAACATCATCATCATTCCTCCAGGGAAAATGTTGTTGGTTGTGATCTCGCGTTCATTGTGCGAGTGCCACATGAAGGCAAAGCCTGCCTCCGTGCTGGGGGGATTCGCAATGGTCCCTGAAGGCGGGGTGGTCCCGGTAGTACTGCAACTCGTAGCGCTGTTACTGCCGGTGCAGGTTCCGAACGTTGCACGGGCGGTTGCGTCGGGCCCCAGATATGGACTGCCGCTAAACCATGCGCCGTTGGTCAGTATGTTCGGATCGGGAAGCGTGGCCGGGCCTCCCGCAGAAACATCGCCGAAGGGAGCAACCTGGAGCGGCTTGTTGTGGTCTTGGCACCACTCGAAGTAGTTGAGGGCAGTTGGATCGCCCGTGTTGTACCCCTCGGCATCGGGAGTGCACGAGAGTTTGGCATTGGGGTCAGTGGAGCTGGGATGGTGGCCGTACATATCCCAGTTGAGACCCCGGCCTGTGTAGTAAAAGATTCCATCCATGGCCAGCCCTGGCGTCGTTGTCGTCGTAAACAGTGCAGGACCCGCCAGGTTGTTGGTTGGGTTGGTTTGGCTGAGAATCAAATTTCCGTCACGCGCCAAAATCCGAACATGGTTGGCATGCTCATGAAAGGGATGTTGCCATCGGCCTTGGCCGACAATGCGCAGCAATAGCTGTTCTCCTGGGTGCACATGAGGATTCCCGTTGTATGGCTGGTGGGGATACTCAGTCGCATAATTGGGATCCATGTCGTCCGGCATCGACCGGCCGTTGATCAGAAAGTAGGCTGGGTGGTAAGGTTCAGTGGAAATTTCGAGGCTGCATCCCGGTGCCCCGGCTGCACACCCCGCCTTAGCTGCGACTTGTGCTTCTGCCTGGCTGTGTATTCTGGGATCCAAGGTGGCGAACTGGAACATGTATTCGCGGTCGTAACACGCCTTGATGTGGTTGTATGCCGCGGGTGCAAGCCGGAAATCGGATTCGCCCCAGTGCGCTTCTGCGGTCAAGTTCTTTGCGTGGAGTCCGCTCGTGCAGGCGGAAGGAATAGTCGCCGGCAGCACGATGACGACGCCGTAAAGGCCCATCTCGATCTGAAGGTCACCTTGCGTGCCGCTGTAGTAAGCACGAGTACCGGGCGACGAGGCAACGAACGTGTACGTCACTGTTCCACCGGGAGCCGCTTCCTGGGTGAGCAGGCCGGGAACTCCGCCACTCGTCGACGTCAACGTAAAGCCAGGGAAAAGTATCGACGTGTTGCCCGCCGCCGCCGGAAGGCCGTTTTGCAGGTTGACTGTGACCGTCTGTCCTTCAGTGACGATGAGCGTTGGGCCGGGGACCTGCATGGTGTTACAAAAACGGGTCGTGATCGCCGCCGGTGCATACCCCGTGGGCGCGCCGTTGCAGCCATAGCCCCACGAGTACACAGACTGGCCGTCAGGCTGGCTGAGATATGCCGGTTGGGCGGTCAGGTTAAAGGTTGGGCCAGTGATACCGGGAGCCGCGGCGTGAGCCGTCGCCGTGAGCGAAGCCACTGCCACCATACTGGCTAGGAGCAGTCGTGTCTTCAAGATTGCGTTCTTCATGTTCATCGGCCTCATCGTTGCTCTCCTAGTTGATGTGGACTTCCGTCATCAGCCCGCCGAAGTTCTCGGCGTCGTTCGACAGGTGGTCGAGGTTCGGGGTGTAGAGGTAGAACACACTGCCACGGGGATAAAGCGTCGTATTGCTGGCATCCAGAATCACGTCGAGGGACTCGCCGCCGCCTAGCGTGATCGAGTTCGTCGTGTAGTACATGTTGTTACCGGCTTGGTCGCGAAGTAGCTTCGCGTTATACCCAATGACCTTCATGCGAATTCCAAGTGAAGCCAGGGTCTGAAACTCTGTGACGTCCAGGTCCGAGAGTCGAAGCAGAGCCTTACCACCGTAGGGGATGTTGATGATTGAGGGCAGCGGCTGCGAGAAGTGATATTTGCCATCGGTGGATTGCGTTTGGAGCGGGCCCGGCGTGACCGTGTCGGGGTAGCTGCGGCCGTTTAGCAGGAAGTACTTGTCCTTCATGTCAACAAAACCCTCCGGGTTGAAGGTCATGCCGACAAAATGGAAGTTGGGATCGAAGCCGTGGATCTGGATCGGGTACTCGACGTCGTATGCGGTCGAACCATCACCATCGTTGTAGGCGTACCACTGTTTACTTCCGAGTCTGTTCGTGCCCTCGGTAACGCCCGTAATCACGGTCGGCAGCGAATTGGTGCACAGAATGTCGGTGGTCGCATCGCACTTCGTGCGCAGGTCGAGTTCCTGCTGCTGCAGGGAAGTATAGAGATTGGTACCGGCCGCAACCCGATTCTGACGCGGGCGCACGTAGATCTGCCCGACCATGCCCATCTGCAAGTGCTCGGGCGGCGTGATGTGGCAATGCCAGAAATAGGTGCCGGCGTCTGGCGCAAGATAGTAGTACGTAAAGCTGCCTCCGATATTAATGGCCACCGATGCATCCGGCACGCCGTCGTAGAATGCGGAGGCGTTGGGATAACCGTGGAAGTGAACCGTATGCTGCTCGAACAGGTCCGGCCGCATGATCATACCGACGTTCGTGAGAGTGAGGAAGAACTCGTCATCCTCGTCAATCGCCATCAGCGGGGCAGGGATGTTGCCGTTCATGACGCCGACGTCCATGATAGGCCGGGGATCCACGTGGCCGGTCACGCACAGAGAATTGGTATTTGACGTGCATCCGGTCGTGGGCGCGCTGATGGTCACTGTAGGCGCCGCCGAATATCCCTCGCCCGCGAATGTGATATCAACATCTGTTACCACCCCACTGGTGATGACTACGCTGCCAAGGGCCGTCTGGCAGGGGTTCGCAGCCGTGGCTATACAACGGCTAGGTAACTGAGTCGGCGAGCTGAACGTCACCGTTGCCGGTCCGTTGTACATTGTGCCGCCGTTCGTAACCGTCACGTCGTCAACAATGCCGCCCGCAACGGTTGCAACGGCCGTCGCATGAACGCCGGCATTGGCATAAGACGAGTCCGGGTCTCCGATCAGCCCTACAGCGCCGTTCCATGCGAACGCAGTGTGATTTGAAGTTGCATCGTCCGTCGTGGCCGGATCGCCGGGAAGAAGATAGAGCTGGCTCCCCGTCCCCGGGTACGGCATATTGAAAACGGCCGGAAACTCCGTACCCGGCAACCCGGCAGCCATGTCAGCCAGACCTGACAACGGCCCAAATGAGAACATGTACGTCTGTGTTCCGTCGCCCATCGTCGCGTAGCCGTCGCCGCCCGCGATTTGTTGGCACTTGATGGCGCCGTTCACATGGGCGGGTGTCGCCGGATATACGCTCGTGCCAGTGTATGTCGGGCCGACGTAAGCGGGTTCAGAGTTGTTGTTAACGGCATTGGGGTGAGTAATCGTGCTGGTAGGACATTGCACTCTGAAAGACTGTGATGCTGCGGGTATTGCCGCAACAAACATGAACACCGACAGATACAGAAGCGTGCCCGCGTTTCTGCTCGACATTCGTTTTCCTCCCTCGCTCATAGCGACTCGACTATCTTGCGCACGTCGCCGTTGCGCGCCGACCGCCAAGATCAGCCCATTTATGACGGCGCTGATTGTTCGAGCGCAAAGAGATCGACCATTTGAGACTAAAAATTCGACATTTTAGTTCCATTTGACTGATTGCATGACATTGACCTCAGAAAAACTTGACTGTTTGCAAACCAACTAACTATTCAATGTCAGTCTTACGGACTGTTTGCTCACAATTCGTGCCGATGCACAACTTAGTCGGGTATACAGCTTCCAATGCATTGCGCCTAACCTGCAGTAACTGTCGCTTTTCTGAAATGTTTGCCGCTTCGTGCTGAAATCCAGATCAACGATCTTCACGACCTGGCGTTAACCTTATGCCGAGCAAATGTATAAGTGACGACCAGATATATCGTCAACAATTGTCTGAGTAATACCGGTCTAACGAGATTGCAACCGGTCGCAGGAATTCAGTGAGCCCTATCATCGTCTCGCTAAAAGAATTACAAACCTGGAAGACACCGCGGCGGGTCAACATCGCCCAATGATCAGAAAGCGAAGATCGAGGAGATCAGTTAGACCGGAGGGCTCCCATGCCGCGATCGGGGACCAACAGTCAAGTCGCGAGACGAAGAGTGCGATGCTTTATGGAGTCTAGCGAAGGAACCCCACAGATTTTCATTGTGCCGTCTGCGAGGCAGAAGTTGAACGTGCGGGCCGCTGAAGGGCAAAACGCAGGACGGCAAGGCCGCCAGATGAGCGATCGGCCGAAGTAACTCCCCTACTTAGCAATTCGTCGATTCGGCTCCGCACCATTGCAGATATCCAGATCCTGAAGGCTCAGCGCGATGAGCCCGAAACATTAGTTTGACCTCGAGGCAGTTAAAAGTTGAAAGGCAATGTAAGGACAGACCACACCGTCGGGAGTCGGAAGATCGGGCGATCAATTATGGCATGAGGCTTCAAGGATATCTCGAAGGTATCCTTGAGCTTCGCTCGCGGCAGACGAGACGGTCAGGCAATTGCTGCGTTCGGTATTGATCATGCGATGATCAATTGGAAAGCCGGTTCATCGCTTCACCTTAAGTCGCTGGGCTGTATTTCGTCGACTCGCCTCTGAGGCCCAAAGTGGAGTCGAGTTCTTGCGGCCGAGATCACCGTAGTACTTCATCGTAATTTCAAGCATGAATGCCTTTTGCGCTCGCTTCAAAACCTGCCATGAAAGCCACGGCATATCTAACTTGCAACCGATCGGCTTGAGTCCGTGTAACAAGATATTGGAGGGCGAAATCGGGCGCCCGTCTGGAGTTGAGATCACAAAGTCGTTCTGGTCGATAACTTTTTTCGTTGGGCGCATCTTCTTGAGATGATCACGCAACGATTCCGGAATTAAGACATTCCTGGCTTTGTCGCGACCCAAATCCATCAATTCGCCGGCACTCCACTGCTTCTCGACTCTGATCGATTTGGACGAAAGGAACTCTCCTTCTATGTAAGCCGCGGATGAGGCCAGATTCACGTTCTTCCATTGGAGAGCACAGATTTCCGATATGCTCATTCCAGTGGCGATCGTGATGAGGGCGATCTCCCTCTCGGGGTACTTCATTAACCCGAGTATCGTCTCCACCTGGGCGATAGTCAGGATCTTTGATTCCCTCCGAACCATGGGCGGCAGCTTTACATCACAAACCGGATTGTCCCCGTTGAATAATCTCTCTCTTTTGGCATGGGAAATTATCGCGCTGACGACATTTCTAATGTGCTTAATTGTCTGAGGCGAATAACCATAGGCGGATGCCGATGCCGCGAGTTCTCGAATATGATCCGGTTTGAGTTCACAGAGTTTGATGTCGTCCAGATATGGCCACCCAGGGACAGATCTTAACCTCGCCTTCATAGCTCCCAAATAAGGAGTGAACATACGCTCCACCGTTTCCGGTTTCAGGATGTGCTTCAAGATTGCCTGATAATGGGTACGGCCCCCGAAACTTTTATGCTCGACGTGATCAGGAATAAACTTCCTCTCGATAAACGACGCCAAGCGCAAGCTGGAGCCCTCAGGATCGACGTCGTGCGAGGGAACGATCGACGCCTCCTTTATCGTTTTGAATTCGGGTTGAAGCCTCATTGGCGGTTCCCCTTCGGCCTCCGCCAAGTCGTGGCGGAGTGGCTGGGATGGTAGTTGTAAATCCTATGACTTTGGTCGGGTTCCCCCCTTCGCGACACCTCGTGAGGGAAGGCTCACCTCTGGATTTAGTGGTAGTGTTCTTTCCAATTCCTTATTCAGGTGCCTACCAAACTCTGCCATCAATTTCGTTCGAGTTCGATGAAATACGTGCCAGGAAAGCCGGGGTATTTCGAGGGCCGTTCCGATCCACTTCAATCGGCGCGCCGCAATATTGTCGGGATAAATCGGGGTACCGGTTCGTGAGGCGAGAACGAAGTCGTCAGGCGTCGCGGACTTTTTGCGATGTTTCAATTGTTGCAGGACAGAATAGAGTAGCTCCGGAAGGGGGATGAATCTCTTCCGCGTTCCCACAACTGGCCCGAACTCGCCCCGATAACTCTGTTTCCTAACAGCAATGGTTCGGGGCGGAATGAGATCTTCTCCAACCAGGTGGCTTTCGTTCGATAAGTTCACGTATTTCCACTGCAGGCCGCAAATCTCGGCCACGTTCATTTCGGCTAGTAGCGCGAAGAGTGCAATCTCCTTTTCGGGATACCGCATCCACTGCATCACTTGTTTCAACTGCGTGAGCGTGAGCGCATGTGTCTCTCGTCGAGACATCGCAGGCAACTTCACGTGAGTGGCTGGGTTGGCGCCATCAAAACAGCCCGATCGAATGGCCTGCGAGAATATGGTGCGGATGACATTACGGATGTGTGTGGCGGTTTGAGTCGAGTAACCAGCCTTCAGAGCTGCGGCGATCAAACGCTGGATACTTTCCGGGGTTACATCCCTCAATCGCATCGAATCCATGTACGGCCATGCCGGAATTGCCTTGAGTTTGGCGCTCGACCTTTCCGTATTCACTCCGAAGGTACTGGCCACTTGTTCGGGGGTCAGAATGTGCTTGAGAATGGCCTGGAAGTGAGCTCGACCAGCTGCCCTTTTGGTTGAAACGTAATCTGGGACGAACCTGCGTTCCACGAACTCCGCCAAGAATATGGACTTGTCGAACGCCACTTCGTCAATGCGCGAACTACCTCGCGTGGTCATGGTCCGATAATTCTCGGCCACCGGCAAACTATCCAGAATTGGGCCTGAAGCCCAGATCGGAATCTGCCAGTCACCGCTTCTAGGCACCTGGACTTCGACCACCGGACTACTCCAGGTGCCGTCCCAGGAATCGGATTGCTGGAGAAGAGCACGATTTTCAAATCGATCCTCACTGTTCATGAATGTCCTCCGCCACCATCGATCCGGCTCGCGATAGACCAGCACTTGGCCTTCTCAATCCAAGATGATCTTGATTCTCATGTACCCATCTTTGAAGAGAACCCGCTCCAGCGCGATGGTGTGCTCATCGGTACACGTTTGGCGAACGAAGCAGGGGGGTCGATCAAAATTAAGGCAACGAGGAAGCGCGAAAGAAAAACCTTCAGCTGGACGGCCACCTGCCCTACCGGGGTAGAGGCGCGGCCGTCTTTCGGCATCGCCGTTCTCCCCGCTTGATCTGGAAAATATCCTGTTGTTGATTAGCTCGATGTTTGCGATTCCACAAATAAGAGGGGACAAAAATGACAATTTTGTCATTTACGATTGTTTGCCAGCCCCATGGCGGGCAACCTTCCACGCTCAAATGACTGTTTGCACAGTGGGATCAGAAGCAGACTGCGTGGCCACTTCCAAAGAAACGGAAAACTCAGCTGCTCCGAATCCGACGCGCCTACCGGTTCTGCTTCCGCGATCAGTTCTGCTTCCGTGGCGCCGAGAGATAATCGTTAAGTAATTGAAACGGCGGGGGTAGATCTTAAAAAGTGCCGACGACATCATGCTGAAAGTTCAAATGCTTTTCTTGGCTCGAAATGAGTATCGCGTTAGTAATTCCGCAGCTTGTCGCCGAAACCAACCGCACGATGACTCCTAAGACATCTGATTTTTAGTTTGATTTGGTAGGCACGACTGGCTGCTGATTCGGCCTCCCGCGGCCGGCCGGGATCCGCAGTCCGGGAATTCGGACCCAGCACCATCGGGGCGGCGCTTCCGTTCCTAACCATGCCGCGGAATTGGGATGGCCGCGCGCACCCACGCAGCGCGCATCGCGGCGCCAGGCCATGTAGCCACTGGGCCTTGTAGTTGTCATTCATATTCCCAAACTCCGTTCACCTTCGAATAGCGTTACAAAAAGCGGAGCGCCGTTCAGCGGCAGGCCGGTGACATGTGTCGATGTGGTTGTGATGACTCCCGAATCGTAGATGTCGGTCGAGCCGATCTCGTTGTCTCCGATGATCAGCCTGTAAGACGATGCCCCCGGTTCCCGCTGTCCACGAGGAGTCCGAAGTGGAACCGCTCAACTGCGTCTCGGGCGCGGGTGTCGTCAGCACCCTCTGCGAGGCCTGTGGACCCAATGCCCATCGAGGGCCGCAGGCGATTGGCCCGTTGCTGCCGCCTTAGAGCCCAACTGAGCCAACAGCACCGGGCCACGGGAGGTGAGATCTGTTAGGCCATCTCCGTTGAAATCGCCGGCAGCGAGGCAACATAAAGAAACAACGGCAGGCGCCTGCCCTTCAGTCACTGCAAGCGTTCCATCGCCCTTGCCCAGCAGAGTCCATACCTGAACCGCGTCCATAAGGGAGCGGGATGCCATCCCCGTTGAAATCTCTCATAGCAAGGAAAATCCCGCCGGGTTGCCCACCGACTCAGCCCTCGGTGAAGGGTCCATCTCCTTCGCCCAGCAGAATCGTCACATTGGTACTGTTCGCCACCAGGTCGAGCACTCCGTCTCCATTTAAGTCTCCCACCGTCGTGACACCGGCATCCAGGGTGCCAGTTGGCACGGGCTCTAGAGAATTGATCGTCCCACCCCGTTCCCAAGGAGGATCTGGAGGTTGGCGCGGGTTGAAGCGAGTTCCCAGGAAGAACCTAGCCAATGTCAGGGATTCCATCTCAACTTGACAAGAAAGGCAATCGAGTAAAGCGGTTCGGTTTCCACAAGTTCCGCCACAGCCTGCCTAGTTTTTTTGACGACAATAAAGAAGGTTGACACCCCAAAACGGCTAAGGCCGCATTACGCCAGAGCAACGTGGCATTTGCGCTAAACTTGCTACACGCACACTGACAATGAGGAGCTTGTGGCGGCTCACAACCTGATGCTCGACGCAATCTCCAACACGAAAACCGGGGTAGTTCAGTAACTTTGGGTGAAATCCGGATGGCTATGGAGATGTAAACCATTGATAAATATGGTAGGCACGACTGGATTCGAACCAGCGACCTCTTCCGTGTCAAGGAAGCGCTCTAACCAACTGAGCTACGCGCCTGCGAGTAATGGCTAGCTTCCTATCGGTCCGGGCGAAGGCGGAGTCGCCATTCTCTTTGAACCGAGAGCAAACCAGGTCAGGGCTATGCTCCGGAAAACTAGTCCGTTAGGTAGTCTAACAGGATTGACACACCCCGCAAAGGCCGCTGCCAGCGCGGGATGCCATACTGTACGATCATTTCTTGGCGAAGGACGCGTTCTTCTAAACTCCCTCTCACGAGCCGTTGGTGGGTTTCGGAATCTTCTTACCGACGCAGGTCACCGCCTTCGGGGCAGTTGAATCGCTGCAAACTGCGTGGGCCCTGCAGCCAATAAGTCTGCACGAATGTGCCATGTCCGATCGTTCGCAAACACGATTCAATCCGCTACACGCTGCTCCGAACCTGCTCACACTCATGCGCATTTGCCTGGCACCCTTCCTGGTGTCAGCCATTCTCGAGGACCGTTATGGGCTAGGCTTTGGACTGTTTGTGGCCGCCGGCCTGACCGACGCACTGGACGGGACCCTTGCCCGGTGGCTCCGGCAGAGAACAGTGCTGGGCCAGTACCTTGACCCGGTGGCCGACAAACTCCTTCTCAGCACCATCTTTGTCGTTCTTACCCATAAAAACCTGATCCCCACCACGATTACAGTTCTGGTGTTTGGCCGCGACCTGGGGATTCTGGCGGTAGCTGCCCTTCTGTATGCTGCGGTGGGAAGGCGCGAGTTCAAGCCGAGCCTGTTCGGAAAGGCCAATACGGTCGCCCAGGTGACCGCGGTCGCAGTTGTTCTTCTGCATCAGATCTACAGCCCGAGCTGGGTTTTGGCGCTACGCGCGGTGGCCCTGGACGCGACGGTCGCATTGACGGTGGCATCCGGCCTTCATTATGCCTGGATGGTCACGCGAAAGATGGGCGCTCCCAGTGGGAACGGTGAAGGAGGCGCCGGGAAGTAGCGATCCCCTGAAGGAGCCTTTCCTCAGTATTCCGATTCTGCTTGTTCGGTCTCGACGGTTTCCTCGATCTCCATGTCGTGAAATTCTTCGGAGTCAAAGACTTCGCCACACTCCAGACACTCGACAAATTCGGCGTCATCGTGCCGGGAGACTATGCGCACTCGCGGGTGTTTGCAGACCGTTGCCATCGCTTTTAGAGTCGTTTGATTGGGGTGTTTCTGCCATGGTTACATCATGAATCCACCTCACGCCAGAGATGAATCGTGATCGTTCCAGCCGTCAGCTGCACACATCCTGGGGCAAATCCTGTTCATCGTAGCCTCACCCCTTGGCGACCGCGGTCGTGTCCATGCGAGGTTTGGGCCAGTGACACCGGATGCTCTTTCCGCCAGATTGTATCGATCTTCCTCGCAATTGCAAATGGGATTTTGGTGAATCTTTTCCTTCGAGACCGGGAGTGTCGTTGGCCAGGGGCCGGAACGCCACCGGGGCCGGGGCCGGGCACTTTGGCGGCTGCCTTGAATCCCGGACAGAAATGGTCGTATACTGAATACGGACCGAACCAGTCGGATATTAAACCATGCTCAAGCTGACAAAAAAGGCGGATTACGGATTGATGGCGCTGAAGTATCTCGCCGAACATCCCGAAATGCCTGCTCTGAGCGCCAAGGATATAGCCGACGCGTACGGTATTCCGGCTCAGCTGCTGGCCAAGATCCTGCAGAGGCTGACCAAGACAGGTTTGCTCCGCTCCCATGCGGGGATGAACGGCGGCTATGCACTCGCCCGGGAGGCACGCCAGATCTCGGCTTTTGAGGTCATTCACGCCATCGATGGGCCTTTTTTCATCACCTCCTGCACCAAGGGCGCCCATGGGTGCGAACTGACGCCGAGTTGCACCATCAAAGAACCCCTGGCGCGCGTGAACGACACGATAGCGGGGGTGCTGAAGAGCATCAGTATTCACGATTTGGCAGATCAGGACAGTCAGGCGGGCCGAACCGCGGCGGAACGGACTGCCGCGCGTGGGCTGGTCTCATTAACGCTTTAAGCAATTTCCCCGTCACGCCCGGCGCGGACGGCAAGCATGTTGAGGATGGACAAGCAATGAGCACAGTATTGAGCCAAGTGGAAGTGCCGGCAGGGGTGAGTCTGCCGATCTACATGGATAATCATGCCACCAGCCCGCTGGATCCCCGCGTGTTGGAAGCGATGATGCCCTACTTCACCACCAAGTTTGGAAATGCGGCGAGCCGCAACCATTCCTTCGGATGGGAAGCGGAACAGGCCGTCGAGGCGGCCCGCGAGCAGATTGCGAAGTTGATTGGCGCCACCGCAAAGGAGATCATTTTCACCTCCGGCGCTACCGAGAGCAATAACCTGGCCATCAAGGGCATTGCCGAGATGTACCGCGAGCGCGGTAACCACATCATCACTCAGGTGACGGAGCACAAGGCAGTCCTAGACACCTGCAAGCGGCTCGAGAAGTACGGCTACCGGGTGACTTATCTGCCGGTGAAGGCGGACGGGCTGATCGATCTAGAAGACCTGAAGCGCGCCATCGACGACAAGACGATTCTGGTCACGATCATGGCCGCCAATAACGAGATTGGCGTGCTGCAGCCGATTCGCGAAATCGGCAAGCTCTGCCATGACAAGGGCGTGCTCTTCCATACCGACGCTGTGCAGGCCGTGGGCAAGGTTCCGGTCAACGTGATGGCAGACAACATCGACGTGCTGTCGCTCTCCGGCCACAAGATTTACGGCCCCAAGGGAGTGGGCGCTCTCTATGTCCGCCGCCGCAACCCGCGGGTGCAGATCGCGGCGCAGATCGACGGCGGGGGCCATGAGCGCGGCATGCGTTCAGGCACACTGAATGTTCCGGGCATCGTTGGTCTGGGCAAAGCTGCCGAAATTGCCCTGGCGGAGATGGAGAATGAAGCCGCATACCTGCGCGGTCTCCGCGACGGGCTAAAGAACAAGCTGGAATCCAGCCTGGACTACATCCACGTCAACGGCTCGATGGAGCACAGGTTGCCTGGCAATCTGAATGTGAGTTTTGTCTACGTGGAAGGCGAGTCGCTGCTAATGGGGATCAACGATGTAGCAGTTTCCAGCGGTTCTGCCTGCACATCGGCCACCCTCGAACCCTCCTATGTTCTCAAGGCGCTGGGCTTGGGCGACGATGTGGCCCACAGTTCCATTCGCTTCGGTCTGGGCCGGTTCAACACCCAGGCGGAAGTGGACTATGTGG
Source organism: uncultured Acidobacteriota bacterium (assembly GCA_963798315.1). Classification (GTDB taxonomy): domain Bacteria; phylum Acidobacteriota; class Terriglobia; order Terriglobales; family Acidobacteriaceae; genus Telmatobacter. The sequence continues at coordinate 217,520 of CAWCTA010000017.1, forward strand.
CCGCCAAAGTAATCGATATCGTGCAGAAACTGCGCGAGCTTTCGCCGCTTTACGAAATGGTGAAGGAAGGCATTGACCTGACCAAGATCACCTGGCAGGCGCACTAAGCAACGAGAAGCATCGGCAGGCTAGTCTGCCGAATCAAAAGAACGGATGCGGCTTCCCCCGCACGAGGAGAACGGACAATGGCATACAGCGACAGAGTGATCGACCACTACAACAATCCGCGCAACGTGGGCACACTGGACAAGACTTCGGGAGATGTGGGCACGGGCCTCGTGGGGGCGCCGGAGTGCGGCGACGTGATGCGTTTGCAGATTCGCGTGAATCCTGAGACGCAGGTGATCGAAGAGGCCAAGTTCAAGACCTTCGGCTGCGGCTCGGCAATTGCCAGCTCTTCGCTGGCCACCGAGTGGATCAAGGGCCGCAAAGTCGAAGAGGCGCTCACGATCAAGAACACCGACATCGTAAAGGAACTCTCGCTGCCACCGGTAAAGATTCATTGCTCGGTGTTGGCCGAGGACGCGATTCGCGCCGCGATCGGCGACTGGAAGAAGAAGAACGGCGTTTCTGAAGCTGCTCCGACAGCGGTTCACGCAGCGCAGTAAGACTGGTCCGGCGCGGCCGGTCACTCCGGAATTTGCGGAGCGCGGCCGTACGGGTAAATGAAACGGAAAATATGTCAAACATGGTGACAATCGAAACGAAGCCCGCGCAAGGCGCGCTTGCGGCGCAGCCGCAGGTTCCAAAGCCGCAGTCGGCCGCAGCTCAGGCGCCCCAGGGCTTGCAGGTGACCGAACGCGCGGTTAAGCGCATTCGCGCGGCGATGGAGAAGGAAGGCATTTCTCCGGACGACGGCGGGCTGCGCCTCGGCGTGTCTGGCGGAGGCTGCTCTGGCTTGTCGTACGCCATCAAGTTCGACACGCACCCGCGTGAACGCGATCGGATCTACGAGTTTGACGGAGTACGCGTGTTCGTCGATCCCAAGTCGTTCCTTTATCTGCACGGCATGACGCTGGACTACGAAGAAACGCTGATGCGGCAGGGCTTCAATTTCATCAATCCGAACTCCACGCGGTCCTGCGGTTGCGGTTCATCCTTCTCGTCGTAGCGATCTTTTGCAAGTAAGGTTGAGACAATGTTGAAGGTTATTGATTCCGCGGTTCCCGTTGCCTGCTGGTCGTGTTCGGTAGCCCACAACGATTCCACTCTGTTCTGTCCCCACTGCAGCAAGATTCAGCCTCCTCCGGGCGGTGATTTCTTCTCCGTCTTTAGACTGGAGCCGAGGCTGAATCTCGATTTGCCGGCGCTAGAGACAGAATTTTATCGTCTCAGCCGCAAGCTGCATCCAGACCGCTTCGCGCGTGCGGCACACAATGAAAAGGAATGGAGCCTGGCCGATACGGCGCTTCTCAATGACGCCTATCGCACGCTCAAAGACCCCATTCATCGCACCGAATACCTGCTCAAGCTGCATGGCGCCGAGATCGGCGAAGAACACAGCGGCAAGAACCGACGCGAAGATGAAATGGGTGCATCACGTGTACCTGCCGATTTGCTCGAAGAGGTCTTCGACCTGAACATGCAACTCGAAGAGATGCGCATGGCTCACAAGTTGGGCGAAGAAGACCCTGCTCTCAAACAGAGCCTCTCCGAGGCTAAAGAGAAATACGATGGGCTGCGCGATGCGGTCGATCAGGATTTGTGCGCACAGTGGAAAGCGTGGGATGAGGGCAATACTGCGGCACGTCAGGCTGCGCAGAACGAAATGGTGGCCTTGCTGGACCGACGACGTTATCTCAGCAACCTGGTGCGCGATGTAACCGATACCCTGGACGGTACTGGCGGCACCGTTTCGACGGAGCGAGGCAGGTAAAGCCTGTCGCCAACCAAAAGCTTTGTATCAGGGCGCAGCCAAAAAGGGTGCGGCTTTAGCCTCTGAAGGCGCTCGCAAACAAGGGAGATCATGGCGGAAGGACGCGTAGTCGGAATTGACCTCGGGACCACGAATTCCCTGGTCGCATACATGGAAGGCGACAAGCCGGTCGTGATCCCCGGGGTGGACGGCTTGAATCTCGTGCCGTCGGTGGTCGCGCTCGATCCGATCCCCGCGGATGGCGGGCGACCTACGGTCACCGTAGGCAATAGTGCGCGCAAGGCGCTCATCGAGCGGCCGGAACGCGTGATCTACTCTGTGAAGCGCCTCATGGGGCGGGGTCTCGCGGAGGTTCAGAGTGAACTAAGTCTATTCCCGTTTCGGCTCGCGGACGATGTGGAAACGGGTGAGGTTCCGCGAATTCAGCTTGGGGAGTTGCGGTTCACGCCGCCGGAGATTTCCGCCTACATTCTTCGCCAGCTGAAGCGCAACGCGGAGCGATTCTTCGGCACACCGGTGACCCAGGCCGTCATCACGGTACCCGCATACTTCAACGACGCGCAGCGCCAGGCTACTAAGGACGCGGGCCGCATGGCCGGCCTCGAGGTCCTGCGTTTGGTGAACGAGCCCACCGCGGCCGCGCTGGCTTACGGTCTCGACCGCCGCAAGGAAGGCACCATCGCCGTTTACGATCTTGGAGGTGGCACCTTCGATATTTCCATCCTCAAGTTGCGCGATGGCATCTTCGAAGTGCAATCCACCAACGGGGACACGCACCTGGGTGGTGACGATATCGACAACCTGCTGCTGGCCATTGCACTTGACGAGATTCACGCCGAGCACGGAGTTGATCTGCGCACGCATGCCGGGGCGGTGCAGGCCCTGCGCAAGGCGGCGATTGATGCCAAGGTTCAGCTCTCCAGCCAACCCATTGCGCACTTCGATATCGAACTGCCCAACGGCGACCGCTACCAGCGCGAGATTCCGCGCGAAGTCTTGGAGACCATGATCGAGCCGGTGCTCGATCGCACCGTGGGCCCCTGCAAGCAGGCCATGCTCGACGCGGGGCTCATTCCCGAGCAGATCGACGAGGTCGTTCTGGTGGGCGGATCGACGCGCATTCCGGCGGTGCGCCAACTGGTCGACGATCTATTCCACCTCGGCGCGCGCGGCAAGACTCCGCACATTGAACTGAATCCCGATGAGGTCGTCGCGCTGGGTGCAGCCGTGCAGGCGGATATCCTGGCCGGCGCTTCCACGACGACCGAAGAGATGCTGCTGCTCGATGTGACTCCGCTTTCGCTCGGCATTGAAGCGCTGGGCGGGACCGTGGCGCGGATCATCCAGCGCAACTCCACCATCCCTGCATCGGCCACCGAGCACTTCACCACCGGAGTCGACGGGCAGACCAATGTAGCCATTCATGTGGTGCAGGGCGAGCGCGAACTGGCGGCCGATTGCCGGTCATTGGCGCGGTTTGACCTCAAGGGCATTCCGCCCATGAGCGCGGGGCTGCCCCGCATCGAAGTGCGCTTTCTCATTGATGCCGACGGCATCCTGCAGGTCTCGGCGCGCGAACAACGCAGCGGCAAGGCCGCTCAGATCGAAGTCAAGCCGACATATGGATTGACGGACGAGCAGGTCGAGAGCATGATCCTCGATTCGTTCGACCATGCCGAAGAGGATTTCGCCAAGCGGCTGCTGATCGAGGCGCGCAATGAAGCAGAGACAATTCTTGCTGCAGTCGACCACGCTCCGGAGAGCCCTGCCTGGCCGCAGCTGAGCGATGGTGAGCGTGCTGCCATCGCGGACACCCGTGATCGTCTTGTGGAGGTAAAGCAAGGCGACGACCAGGCCGCGATCCGCGAAGCGACGGTCGCACTCGACCAGGCGACGCGCCATTTTGCGGAACTGATGATGGAAGCCGCGGTCTCCACCGCGATCCGCGGCAAGACGATGGAGGCCGCCGGCGAGGAACTGAGCGACGAGGTAACCGCGCCCCATCCAATGGCGCCGGCAGAGTTCAAGTAGCAGCGCAGGCAGCGGTGTGAGCTGTCAGCAGCAATTAGCAAGTCAGCCAAGGTAGCGAGTTAGCGCTGAGGTACTCAGTATGAGTGAAGTAGCCAAGAACGAGATTCCGCCCGACAAGCTGGTCCGCGTCACCTTCATGCCCGAAGGAAAGACAGTCGAATTTGAATTCGGCACCATGCCTTACGAGCATCACGGCAAACCGATGTCCTTTCTCGATGTGGCCGAGAATTTCGATATCTTCCTGGACCACGCCTGCGGCGGCGTATGCGCCTGCACCACCTGCCATTTGTGGATCAAGGACCAGGACGGAATCAGCCCGGCGGACGATGACGAGTTGGACCGTATGGACATGGCGGCGGACCAGCAGTTGAATTCCCGGCTCGGCTGCCAGGCGGTCATCACGCGTCCCGGCAACTACGTGGTCGAGATTCCCAAGTGGAACCGCAACTACACTTCTGAGGGCAAGCCGCTGGCGATGGCGGAAAACAAGTAATCCGAGATAAGGAGCGCAACGAATGCCGCGTGAAATCCATTGGACTGATTCCGAAGAGATCGGCATTCAGTTGCAGGAGAAGTTTCCGGATCTCGATCCTTTGACGGTCCGCTTCACAGATCTGCACCGTTACGTTACCGAATTGGAAGGCTTCGCCGACGACCCATCGAAATCCAACGAGTCGCGGCTGGAGGCCATCCAGATGGCGTGGCACGAAGAGTTCGAGGACGCCAAGAGTTAGCCTGGATTTCTCACCATTCGGATGGAACGGTCGCGGTTGACTGCCCTTCTGCAGTTTCGTGGCCACGGTCGCGGCATAGAGAGGCGATCCGTTTGACCCGGCGAAAATGGAGCTAATGTAACAGAAAATGCTGTTTCATTCGTAAATTTGGCTCGTAAAGCCTTTAGACTCTGCTCAAAAATTCCCACAAGCGAAAGAAAAGCAAATCTACATAGGGGGTGGGTGGGGGTGCCTCCTAAAAGGCGGACGGAGGGAGAAGCGATACTGGCGTACAGGGGCTGTAAAACACGTACAGCCGCTGTAAAACCTGGCAAATGCCATATGTTTTGAACCGGGGACATTGCTGACGCGGCGACGAAGGGCATTTGGGTATCTCATCCAAGTCCAAGTATGCGACACGAGGCCTTAATCTTCGGCAACCCGAGCGAGAGAGCTCTTGCGAGCCGAACCGATATGATGCGGACCTCAAGAATCAACGCCGGACGGCCGTAATTCTGTTTACTCAGGCGTAACTAACGGGATGGCCACGATCCGTCCAGAGCTGAGAAAGATGACGTGGAAAGTGCGTGTTTCAGAGTTCAGCAACGTATTAGCTGTACTGCTGCTGTGAATCGCGAAATGCAAGTGCCCGGGCCTCGCTTCCGAGACCGAGAACCTCGTTCAATGAGCCGCTGGTGCCGCAAACGGGTTGACCGGCGGGTTTTCGTCAGCCTGAAACTCGGGGTGAATGGTGTTGTACACACGCACCGAAGTCTCGTATGCGCGCAGAGCTTCATCCTTCTTGCCATTGGCCGCATAGGCGAACGTCAATGCCTCCCAAGCGGTCAGCGAAGTTGGATCGAGCGCTACGGCGGCCTGGGCGTCCTTCAGCGCGTCAGGCGGCGCGCCTGCTTTGGGGTCGAGCTCGCTGAACGCCGCGACGGCATGGCTGAATCCCGCCATCTCAGGTGCGTTGAATGTGCCGTCATACTCAAGAATCTCGCCCGCGATCACGTGGGAGGGCTGCGTCCGCAGAAAACTCCGATACGGGTTCAGATCCGGCGGACCCCACATCGCGCCGTCAATCTCTTCCGAGCTGACGAACACCGGGCCGCTTAACACCCCTGGCACCGGCTTCAGCGGCGGAAGGCCGCCGATAAACGTGAAAAGCGTGGGAAGCCTTTTGCACTGGATTCCGAACGAGCCGGGATCGGGCAATCCCGAATACGCGAACCAGCAGTCCTTGATCTGCTTCTCCTGGATATAGCCATGCAACGCTTTCAACCCGCTCGCCCAGCCCACATTCGAATCGGCAAGAGAGCGCCACGTGTTATTCGGGCCGCCGAAAGCTTCGTTCGAGTAGGGCAGGTAATTCGGTGCGGCCCGCAGCGAAGACGCAGCATGCAGGAGCAGAAGTCCGCAGACAGCCCACGTCCATGCGCGCGAGCGCTGTGCGAGCGATACAGCCCCCGCTGCCGCCAGCACCATCAGGTATGGGAACACCGGCAGGATATGTCGGATACCGATATCGAGATTCGATGTCATTGCCCAGCCCAGAAACGCCGCCGGCGGAACAATCAGAAACACAATCTCGCGCATGTGCTCGCGCCTCCAGAACCCCCGCGCGAACAGAAGCAGCAGCAGGAGCAGCAGCAATGCCAGCGTGCACTTGATCAGCATCGCCATTGGGAAATAGAACCAGCGTCCGTGCGGATACGCCTTGCCGAACAGGTTCATAACGCGCCCATCGCGGGAGGAGATCACAATGTCGGTAAGCCCATAGAGAAACGATTCGGGCAGCAGGTGATACCGCTCGGAGATCTGGATCCCCGCCGCCTCCGCAGGATGATTCAGCTGCTTGAGATACTCCGCTGTCGGCGGAGTGATCGACTTCCCGTTCGGCCGCGCCGCATAGCGGAATCCATAAAAAGCCCACAGAATCGTCAACGCGAGCAGGGCAACGGCCAACAGCGAAACGCCCATTTTGAGCCACGCGCCCATGCCCTTCGGGTCGGCTGCGGAGGCCGCGTCAACCGGGTCCCTGCGCCGCACGAGCACAAGTTCGCAAACTGCAAGACAAATCAGCACCGGGCACAGAAAGATCGCGGAGTGCTTGCTTGCGAGCGCCAGTCCGCAAGCCACTCCACAGACGATCAACCGCAGCACCGTCGGCCTCTTCGCAAACCGATAGAACGCGTACGTCGTGGCAAACATGAATAGTGCCGCCGCGATGTCGGTTGTCACCAGCGGTCCGTGCGCAATAATCAGGGGATCGAAGACCAGCAGGGCAAGCGCGAACAACGCTGTCATCCGTCCGAACATCTCCCAGGCTGCCAGCACAACCACCACGGCGAGCAGCACAGCCAGTGACGCCATCGCCGCGCGGGCATGGCTCAGGATCTTCTCGCCCTCAGGACCCGAGATCATCGGAATTCCGCCGATGTATCCCACCACCCGGAAGTAAATATCGACAGGCTCGCTGAACTTGGGATGATCGATGAGCAGCGCCGGCAGCGCCGCCAACAGCTTGGGCAGCGGTGGGTGTTCGGGATTCACACCGAAATCGCCACGCAGCCAGTAAGCGTAACCCGCATACAGGTGCGCTGGTTCGTCAAATGTCTCTGACTCGGTGCGGACCGAGAGATACATCTCGAGGCAGAAAACCGCGAGCAGTAGTAGCGCAGCAGTAACGGCGAACCATAACGGCCTTGTCGTCGCAAACATTTGGGGAGTGGATTCAAAAATCAAGGGATGGGGAGGAGCTGTCCGGGAAGTCATACATTCACCTCGCGCGCGTGAATACTGCATGCACACGCGTGGCTCGATCCTGCCCACTGACGTGTGCCGAGAAGTGCGCAAATACTCCGAAACAAATTTGCTTAAGCCTGCGGAACGGAGACGAGACGGCCCGGACCCGCGCCTGAATGGGATTCGACACGCACAGCAAAATGCGGGCGCGTATATCGTTTTCGCAGGTGCCGGAGGACCGGACTGACGGTATCAGGCAATCCGAACACTTGTCACTGATTTATTTCGCGACGTATCCGAAAAGCTGGATACGGAAGCTAGCCCGAATTTTCTTAGAGACGGGCAACATCGAGAAACAACCGCAGATCTTTCGACTCCGGCCGCCGTGGCGACCTGCGCTCAAGATGACACTGCTTTTTAAGAGGTGGGAGTGTTGTCACGCCCATGGGGACATTACATCCCGCAGGGACTGAAGCCCGCACTTCTTTTCGGGCTGTTGCGGCATGGCTGGAACGGCTTGCTGAAAAAGGCATGGTTTCGAGCGGAATTCCCCAAAAGCATCCCTCAGGGGCTAAAGCCCCCGTTGAGATTGCGTCGCTTATGCCGGGGATAAATCCCCGGCCTACCGCCCGAACGACTTTTTCACCAAGCTCTGAAGCCATGCCCTTTCAAAACCCCGTTGGAGTTGGTGATTCAAAACTGGGCATACCGGCAGAATGGATTGTATCCAGCACCTGGTCGTACGCTAGTCGGTTTCCCTGCGCTCGCTCCATCCGAATGCATTCTCGAAATGGACAAATTTCGTTTCCTGCCCCGGCACCAGGTAGACGCTGATTACGTCGAACCGCACCGGGGGCATGGCGGCCTGCGGAAGCTGGCGCAGGTAGCTGCGCGCCAGCCGGCGCAGCACCATGCGCTTGTGGCGGTCGACGGCGGCTTCGGCCGGGGTCATATCCTGTGCCGTGCGGGTCTTCACCTCGACAAAGCAAAGCAGGGTTCCCTGCCACGCGATCAGGTCAATATCGCCGGGCCGGTCGCCGCAGGACCAGCGACGCGCGACGACGATATATCCCTTGCGGCGGAGGTAAAAGAATACGGCGTCTTCGCCCTCGCTTCCGGTGACGAGATGCGCCGGTACGCTCGATGGTCCGCGTCGAGCTGTGATTCGGTCCAGGCCGGAAACCGCCCGCTCCATCCAGGCAACGCGCATCGTCGCAAATCTTCCCACGGCAGACCATTTTCGACCGATGGAGGAGAAAGCGCAAATTACCCGAGCCGGCGCACCAGCTTCCGGGCGGGATCAATCCGGGCCTTGCTCTCGGAAACGGGAAAAGTGGTAAAAAGGTTGGGCTCACCCCGGGTGGAACATTTCTCGCGGCGGGAGCGTATTCAATCGCAAGAGGTTGAAGGTTATGATGCGCAAATGGATAAGCATTCCGGCGATCGGCCTGTTGATGGCAGCCGGGATGATCGGTTGCCGGGTTCACGTTGACAAGGACGCCAACGGGCAGGAGAAGACGGTGCAGGTCGACACCCCTTTTGGCGGGGTGCACGTGAATACCGACCAGGTTTCCGCATCAGACCTTGGCCTGCCGGTCTATCCAGGCGCCGAACCGGTGCGGGGCGACGACAAGCACAAATCGGCTGACGTTCATCTGGGCTTTGGTGAGTGGACGATGCGGGTGCGCGCTGTTACGTACGCTACACCCGATTCCCAGGAACAGGTCACAGCGTTCTACAAAAAAGCGCTTGCCCGTTACGGCGATGTGATTACCTGCCAGGACAAATCTCCTGTCGGCACTCCGACAATCACTGCGGAGGGCCTGAGCTGCGCCGACAATGGAAAAAGCTCCAATGTGAAGATCGACGATTCAGATATCAACAACAACGAGGGGCTGCAATTGAAGGCGGGATCGAAGCGCCATCAGCATATCGTGGGCTTCGAACATCCGAGGGATGGCAAGACACTGTATGCGCTCGTCGCGCTGGATCTGCCGGGCGGCCACAACTCGGATTAGCCTGGGCGACTCCGAAGTGCATTGCATAAATCGAAGCGCCCGAACCGCAGGTCCTTCGACTTCGGTCGCTGCGGCGACCTCCGCTCAGGATGACAACTTTACTTTGATGCGAACTTCAGATTCAGGACACTAGCTAGACTAGTCTAGGTGGGCGTTGATCAATGCTCTGCATCGGCCGGATCTCATTTCGGCGCACTTACATCGGCGTCGAATACGCCGGTCTCCACGGTGTCTCCATGCTTCATCTGCACGAAGATCCGGTACTGGCCTGGGGACGGAAACCCGTAGGGAAATCGGACCGTGTTGGGTAGTGCGCCGGGGTTGGAGCCCATGTCCGGCATGTTCATTCCGGAGCCGTCGGTTTCCTGCCCGCCGGTCTGCGGATTGGCCATCATGAAGGCCGCCATGGCCACTGTGCCGGTGGGATGGATATGCGCGAATACGGTGCCATCGGTTTTGACAAACGCGGCATGGCCGAGCATGCCCATGTAGAGCTTCATGTCTGACGGCGGAGTTCCATCGGGCCCGAACAGATCGAACTGGAAATTCGTAGCAGTCTTGGGGACGAGCTGCGCGGGTTTCTTCCACACCATCGTGTCGCCATCGGGCAGCCGAAAGCGCTGCTCGGATCCGACCTGCGCCGCTGGAATGATGTTCAGAGGAGAAGCCTTTCCTTCGGCATCGTCGCCCTGGAGCGGCCGGCCTGAAATCTGCGGAAGTGCAACGGTCCCGACGATGGTTTCAGGGAATCCGATGGCGTGCACCACATCGGCATACAGGCGATAGTCCCCTGCCGGCACCGATGGCAGCGCCAGCTGGAACTCGCCCGTTGCCACCGGATCGGGATGGAGGTGAAAGACCACATCCATCTGCGGCCAGCGGATCATATATAGATGCATCAGGTGGTTGTGGTCCGGAATCCAGTCGTCGAGCTTTCGCTGCTGGAGCCATCCGGGATCGCGGAGCTTCAGGTTGAGGACGTTGCCCTGCCCAACCGATGCATCCATCTGCAGCGGCTTATAAACGTATCCCGCGTAGTTCGCGGCTTCCGACTTCCACCACGTATTCCCGAGGACAATCGCGGTCACCAGCACAGCGAAGGTCACCGACATGGCGACATAGGCGCGCCTGCGTCCTTTTTCGTCAACGGATCGTCCGGGAGGCAGCTTTGCTTCGCGAGCGGCAGCGCCCACAATGCCCACCATTCCAACCACCAGCAGCAGGCCGAGCGCCGCAAGGAATGCGCCGAGCCCGGTCTGCATCGTACGCGTGGTCATCGCTGTGGCCGGAAACGGTATGGACAGCACACCTGGGCCCCGGCTGCCGCTCACAGAAAAACGGATCTGCCAGGAGCCGGTGGCCATGATCCACAAATGCGCGGTGTAGAACTGTCCGTCGTTTGAAGGCTGGCCCATCTCGTCGGGAACGGGCGGATGTTTCGATGCTTCACCGGTCAATGGGACGGGAGTCACAGTAATGCGGTCGACGCCCGGAGTTTGGGTGCGGACTTCAATCTCTGCTACGCCGGGGATTACAAGCGGGGGGCGTACCACTACCGATAACTTGTAGGGTCCGGCCTGACCTTCCGCGTACACGTCGGGACTGCCGACGTGGGCGTAGGCAGGCAAAGCCACCACTGCCACTGCGATCATCCAAAACCGACGAAACTTCATCGTTGAATCTTCCGCATCCAGTCACCGAGCAGCAGTCCCAGCCAGGCACTGATGGCGGAATACAGCATGGCCATAGCCAACCCCTGCCAGAGGACGAGGCCGTGCTGGGGATTCACGAAATGGCGCGTGACCTCCGCTGACCAGGAAGGAATGCTGTAATCGTGGAAGCCGGTGGCGAAGAAACGGTTCTCCGATGCCCTGCTCATCAGGAAATTGGCGAACGGCCACTCAACCGCCACCAGGCCGAAAACAAATACCGGGCCGCTGATCGCTGCAACCAGCAGCTTGTTTCGATCTCCGATCCGCGCCCAGAGCAGATCGAGCAGCACAGCCGGAACGATCAACAGCAGCGGAAATTTGGGCGGAACGAAGTGGGTCACCTGCTGAAAGACCGGCCCGAGTTTCGGCTCCGCGGGAAAGAGCGGGAGGATAAGGATCATGGCGATCAACAACACCATGTAGACCAGGGTCATCCACGTCGCCGCCCACCGATGGCGCGCCGCTTTCCACACCGCCGCATAGTAAAGCGGCACTCCGATCGACACAGCGACATAGGCTCCCGCGCTGTGCAGGTAGATGTCCCACGTATATTCCATGCGGAAGAACATGGTGAGAACCATCATCATGCCGGCGAGATAGAGGAGCATCGCCTGTAGGGGCCGGAACAGTGTTGTCTGCCCTTCGGCCCGGTTCATGGCTGCCATGATCAGGAACAGGGATCCGATTTCAACGCCGAATACACCCATCACCAACAGAGTGTGCGGAGGACTGACGATCTTCACGTCCAGCCCGTATGCGGCATGCCACCAGTTGTCGAACGGAGCCGAAGTGAGCATCGCCACTCCGCCCCACGCGGCAAGAAAGGCTCCCAGGGGACCGGTGAATCCCAGCACGCGCACCGCGCTGGCCCGCGTCTCCGCGGTGCCACGAAAGGTTGTGGACAGGATCAGGTATCCGCATGCGATGCCGGCCAGCACGCCGCATAGATAGATAGCCATGTGGGCCGGCGTCCAAAACGTGTCGCGGCCGATGGACCGGTGCCACGACACATCCCAGTGCGCGCCGATGGTCACCGAGGTCACCGCGACGGTGGAGCACCACAGGTACCAGGGAATATGGGCAGCGCGTTCAGCCGTTGGGGATAACGGCCGTACCAGTGTGGCCATTTCGACCTCTCCTGCAGCTTAGGATAGAGCATTTTCCGGGAAGGTGCGTGAAGGGAGTTGTGAGGCGGATTGCGGCGTTTCCAATGTCGATTGGGTCTCTCCGGAGGACGGTGCCGGATAGTGCGCAATCGCGCTTTCCATCTGGTACCTTGGTGAAGAACTATCGAGCCCCCGCATTGAAAGACACCACAAGCATGAAAACAAGCGATCTGATGGATCGATTGGCCAACCACAAGACACTCGGCACAGCGCCTCAAGAAGAACTTGCATGGCTGGCTGCACACGGGTCACTTCGCCGGCTTGGGGCCGGCGAGGTGCTGTCTCACAAAGGTGTACCGGTTGATGGTCTCTACGTGGTGCTGTCGGGGCACGTGATCCTGTTTGTTAACCGAAGCGCCGGGCTGCAGAAAATGATTGAATGGCGGACGGGCGATGTGTCGGGAATGTTGCCCTACTCGCGGCTCGTAAGCCCACCAGGGGATGCGATTGCGCAGGAACCTACAGAGATTCTGTCCCTCGACCGGAAGCACCTTCGTGCCCTGACACACGAATGCTTTGAGATCACCTCGATCCTGGTGCGCACGATGCTCGATCGCGCGCGACTATTCACTTCGAGCGAATTGCACAACGAGAAGATGATTTCGCTGGGCAAGCTATCGGCAGGCCTGGCCCACGAGCTGAATAACCCTGCGTCGGCAATTGAACGCAGCGCCTCGCTGCTTGGGGACCGGCTGGAAGACACTGAAATGGCAACGCGCGCGCTGGGTGAGGCCAGGCTCAGCGATGCTCAACTGGCCTGCCGTCGATGCGATTCGTGCCGCCTGCCTGGCCACGCAGACACACACGGTGCGATCTCCTCTGGAGCAGTCGGACCGTGAAGAGGCAATTGCCGACTGGCTTGCCGCTCATCGCGCGGATGTCGCGAACGCGTATATGCTGGCCGACACTGAAGTGACGTTCGAGGCGCTCGATCAGCTCGCAGCGGCCGTGTCGGGACCGGCACTGAACGCGGTACTACGGTGGGCAGCCGCTGGTTGTGCGGTGCGCCGATTGGCTTCCGGAATCCAGGATGCGGCCATGCGGATCTCCGGCCTGATAAAGGCAGTCAAGGGGTTCACGAACATGGACCAGGCGATGGTGGCCCAGCCGGTGGATCTGGGTTCGAGCCTGGGCAACACGGTGGCTGTGCTTCAATCGAAGGCTCGTGAAAAATCGGTCGCGGTGTCGGTGGAGCTCGAGGGCAACCTTCCACGAGTGCGTGGCTACGCAGGCGAGCTGAACCAGATATGGGGAAACCTGATCGACAATGCATTGGATGCGGTGCCCTCGGGTGGCCGCGTCGAAGTGCTTGCGAGCCGCAATGGCCAGGGTGTGGTGGTCCGCATTATGGATAATGGACCAGGCATTCCGACTCAGGACCTGGCGCGGATCTTCGACCCCTTCTTTACGACCAAGCCGATGGGGCAAGGCATGGGCCTTGGGCTGGATATTGTCCAGCGCCTGGTGCGCCATAACGACGCTGCCATCGAGGTCGAGTCGAATCGAGGCCGCACGGAATTTCGGGTGACTCTGCCGATTGCCCAAACCGGCACTGCAGAATGACCGAATTAGAGGCTGCCTAATCGCTGGAATGGGTTGCGGAAAACGAACGGAATCGCCGGTCGATAGCCTACAATTTCACCAGCAGTTCATACGTCCCACCCGGAGCCAACCCTGATGCCAGTCGAGCGCTTTCGCGCCATTCCTGCGGTCATGCTCGCCGCCGCAGTCTCTCTCTATGCGGCCGACAAGCCCAAGTCCGCCAATGCCGCGCCAGCTACCGTGGATCCTTACACGGAAACCCAGCCGGTCACGGAGTCGCTTGACCTGAACATGTATCAGCGGATCCGTGACGAGGGCCTGAATCGCTCGCACGTGATGGAGTTTGCCTCGGCGCTGATGGACGGAATTGGCCCTCGCCTGACGGGTTCTCCCAACGGAAAAAAAGCCAACGAGTGGACCCGCGACACGCTGACCAAGATTGGCCTGGAGAATGCCCACCTCGAAGACTGGGGCGAGTTTGGCCTGGGCTGGCAGCAACTTAATACGTGGGCGCGCATGGTGACTCCCGATACCGCGGTGCTGATCGTGCAGGCCACGCCCTGGTCGCCTTCCACTCCCGGAGCGGTGACCGGCGAGGTGGCCTTCGTGAGCATTCAAAACGAAAAGGATCTGGATCAGTACAAGGGCAAGCTGGAGGGCAAGATCGTTCTGTTCGGAGCCATGCGCCCGGTGCCGCCGCTCGACAAGGCTCTATTTTTGCGTTACACCGAAAAGGAACTCGACGATCTCGCCGAATTCAACGTGAGCGCGAACACAGGCGGCTTGCCCCCGGAGATGGTGGCCCGCATGCGCGAGCGCATGGAGCGTCTGCGGCTGCTGGATCGCATCGCCCAGTTTTTTGCCGATGAGAAGGTGGCTGGCGTGATTGAGCCCAGCCGCGATGGCGGCAACGGAGGCGGTTCGGGCGGGACGTTCTTTGACGACAACGGAGCCACCCTCGGACGCACCCCGTACGTCGCAGACAAGCGGGTCAAGATTCCCGTGGTGGTGGCAACGATCGAGAGCTATGGGCGGCTCTACCGGCTCACCCAGGCTCATGTGCCCGCGAGTGTCGAACTGGATGTGGAAACGAAGTTCACTGGCGATCACGAACACGCCTTCAATACCGTCGCCGAGATTCCCGGCACGGACCCCAAGCTCAAGGACGAGGTCGTCATGCTCGGCGGGCATCTGGATAGCTGGATCGCGGGAACCGGCGCCACGGATAACGGCGCCGGCACGATTGTTGCAATGGAAGCAGTTCGGATTCTAAAGGCGCTCGGCATCAAGCCACGCCGCACGATCCGCATCGCATTGTGGACGGGGGAGGAGCAGGGGCTCTTCGGTTCAAAGGGCTATGTGACCGAGCACTTCGGCTCCGCCAAAACTTCCACCGCCCCCGACCAGATGCAGTTGCCGGAGTTCATGCGCCGTGCCGTGGGGCCGCTGGAAATAAAGCCCGACCAGAAACTCATCTCCGCGTACTTCAATGTTGACAACGGGTCGGGCAAGATCCGCGGCGTCTATACCCAGGGTAACGCCGCCGTCGCTCCCATCTTTGCGCAGTGGATGGCGCCCTTGAAGGACCTCGGCGTCACGACCATCACGATGCGCAATACAGGCGGCACAGACCACCTGAGCTTCGACGCGGTCGGCATTCCCGGTTTTCAATTCATCCAGGACGATCTGGACTACGAAACCCGCACCCACCATTCCAACCAGGATGTCTTCGAACGGCTCCAGCCCGCTGACCTGAAACAGATCGCGACAGTGGAAGCCATCTTCGTGTACGACGCCGCACAACGCGATCAGATGATGCCACGCAAGCCTCTGCCCGACCCGGACCGGATTGAGAAACTTCGCGCTCCCATCGAGGGCATCTTTCCCGGAGCGGTGACGCCGGAGGAGAAAAAGTAGATCGGGACCGTGGCCATTTCGGGGTGGGGTAATTTGAGTTTTGACTCGCCAAGGGCCGTCTCCGCGACCCTCGGATTCTGCTACACTCATGAGAGCGCATCCAGCGGATCATTAGCCAGGCCGCACCCGCTGATACGCACGCTGCCGCACATGTTCGGGGAGTGGCTCAGCCTGGT
This sequence comes from uncultured Acidobacteriota bacterium, assembly GCA_963798315.1. Taxonomy (GTDB): domain Bacteria; phylum Acidobacteriota; class Terriglobia; order Terriglobales; family Acidobacteriaceae; genus Telmatobacter. The sequence goes on from CAWCTA010000017.1 coordinate 233,419, forward strand.
AGAGCACCTGGTTCGGGACCAGGGGGTCGGAGGTTCGAATCCTCTCTCCCCGACCATTAAATCCCGCTATTTCAATTAATTAGCGAACTGCGCATTTCCTGCCAAACGGGAACTTGGGTCCGTTTGGGTCCAATAAGCAAATCCTCAACATTTTGCACCGCGTTCTTCATGCCCGACGGCACCGCTTCGAGGTACACCTCCCGGGTGAGCTGTGAAGAGGAGTGCCCGAGCAGTTCCTGAATGGTTCCGGGCGGGGTCCCCGCTGAACTTGAAAGTGTCGCGGTTGCATGGCGCAACCAATGCAAACTGACCCCCTTCAGCTCCAGCCTCTGGCTGGTCGGCTTGAATTGCCGGTTCAAGAGGTTCCTGGGGCTCAAGGGCGTTCCTTTCCCCGTGGCGAATACCAAAGCGCGAGATTATAGGTAGAAATCGCGGAGCCAAACATCCGGTCGGGAACCGAACGGGGGACTCAAGCCAGTATTGTCCGGATAAAGCTTCCTTCTCATCGTCGCCCCAAAAGGCTCTCTGCTCCCTCGTTCTACTGGCGGCGGTTCGGGGCAAGAAGCGCGCTGTTGCGCACTCTGCGTCGGGCCGTGCGCGACACCGCCGACGGAAATTCGGTCAACTAGAGTGTGCGCCCGGGTGGCGGCCGGCTGGGCAGGGTTGTTCCCAGTCCGAGCCGACCCAGCCATGAATTCGCGCTTCACGATGCTATTTCGTCCAGATGGCGGCGAAGCGGTCCTGGCCCGCGACGCTGTAGCCGTTGACCAACTCCAACCGGTAGCCCTCGGCCACGAGCTGGTCGAAGGTCGACTGATACTGCGCGGACGTGAGGCCGTGGCGGGCCTGCCAGGCAGGCACTCCGGCGAGCTGGCGGAAGATGGCGGCGTAGAGATCCTGCGCACCATCGCTGTAACCGCAGACCACCACCGGCTTGAAGCCCTGAGCCACAAGTTGATCGAAGGTCGCCTGGTATTGGGCCGAAGTGAGGCCATGGCGGGCCTGCCAGGCGGGGGCGCTTGACGGCTTGCGCCAAATGGCAGCGTAGAGATCCTGCGTGCCATCGGAGTAGCCGCTCACCCAGTCGAGCAGGTAACCTTCGCCAACGAACTGGTTGAAGGCGGCCTGATACTGCGCGGAAGTCAGGCCGTGACGGGCGATCCAGGGATCGGTCGCGCCCTGTTGGAAGATGCAGGTGAAGCGGGGGCCGCCGGACGTGGCGTAGCCGTTCACGAGCACCGGATAATAGCCCTCGGAAGTGAGCTGATTGAAGGTGGTTTGATAGTCGGCGGCGGTCAGACCGTGGCGAGCCTGCCAGGCAGGCGACGAGGCACTCTTGACCCAGAGCGCTGCGTAGAGTGGGAATGATGTGCCGTACCCGCTGACGTCCACCAACTGCATTCCGTGGTTGCCGACATAGTCGTTGAAGGCCTCCTGATATTTGTCCGACGTGAGGCCGTGGCGGGCGATCCAGGTGCCAACGGGGAACTCGGGGGCGATGTTATCGAGATAGATGTTGGTAACGACATCGCGGAAGAACTGGGAGGATGCGCCGATGGGAGAATTCGCGAGTACGACCAACTCCATGTCTCGGGGCAGGAAGTAGGTGAGGCTCTGCTCCGTCTGGAGGGAGCCGGATTGCCAGAGGCCGTTCTTGTTGTAGAGTGTACCGAGGCTCGTGGATTCAGTGAGATCGATGCCAAAGCTGTTATCGAGCATGGCCTGCGCGGCGGCCGGCGACATGATGGTGCCTTCGCGCCGGAAGCAACCCATCACGTTCAGCAGATCGTTCACCGACATGTGCCAGGCTGTGCCCCCGGAGTCGGAAGTCAGATCGCCGGAGTTCCAGCCCGCGCCGACCGGAAAAGCGTAAGCGAGCGCGTCCGGGTCAGGGTGCGTAAGCGTTGGGCCGGACACACCCGCAGGCTGAAACAGATTCTGCGCGACATAGTTCGCGTAGGCGGTGATGGTGACGTAATCCCAGAACAGGTCTTCAAACGGCGCAGGGAATGTAGTATTTGCAGGGATGACGCCGTTCATGACCGGCAGCAGGATTCGGCATAGGCTGAAGTTCATGTTCTGGTAGGAATACACGCCGAGGTTGGCGTTCGTGACTCCGCCGGCGACCTGGGTTTGCATGATGCCGTAGAACGTATCGGACCCTGGGACGCGGAAGCCGGATGTGTGCGTCATCAGCTGGGCGAAAGTGATCTTGTCGATGTTCGGACCCTTGGCCCAGTAGGTGGGCAGGTAGTCGATGATCGGGGTCGAGGCCGGCAGGTTGTGTGCGGCGAGCGTGCGCGTCATGGCGATGGCGGTGATCAACTTGCTGCAGCTCGCGATGTGCATTCGGACGGCCTGCGCCCAGGACTCCGACCCATCGGACGGCTCCTTGGCCCAGCCGACCTGGGCGGATGCAATGGGCTGGCCGTGGTGGCGGAGCTGCATCACATACCCGGCGGTGTTGTTGGCGAGCGCCGTATTCAGGGCGGCGACAAAGCCGTCGGTATTGAAGGAGAGCGTGACGCCAGCCGGCACGATGCGGGGGGCGAACTTAGTGATCCCCTCCTCGAGTCCGCGTGAACTGACAACGGACGGTGTATACAGCGGCTGGATAACATGGGCAAGGGCTGCGGCATGGTCAATGACAAAGCCGCTCGGCAAGGTGGTGCGTTCTGCTACTGGATGCATAGAATCCTCCAATTCCTTGTAAACAGGGCGAGTCAACCTGAGTCAAGCCACTTTCCAAAATGACCGGCGTACTAACGAAGAGGTGGACAAGGGGAAAGCAGTCGATAGTCAGGATTTAATGCCAACCAGGCAAAGACGAGCGCAAAGTCTCCCTGCAAGATTGATGTGCGCCGAGGACGTGGACAGTGGAAGCGGCGGCCTGCTTGGTAGTGTGCGAGCGACAGAGTTCGTTTCATCTTGTCAGCATCGCTTCGCCAGAAGTTTGAGAATCGCAGGCCCAAAAGCTCCAAACAATCCATGACTCGGCTCCTCTGTCCGGGCGAAGAAATGGTACCCGGAAGCATGCCCCGCGAAGAGGGCAAGTCGCTCATTGAGTTGGCGGCGCACGTGGCTCGATGAGCGCATGACGGATCATGCGCCAAATTGAAGAATTGATCTGCAGGATTCAACCAGCTACCTTACGTTGGTATTGAAGCTTTCATCCCCACAGTCGATCGGAAAAAGTAGATCATGCCGGCGCGGGTGTCAGCCCAGTACAGTCCCATCGCAATCATCTCGTCATTTCAGGAATGAAACTCACCAGGAAGGGGGAACACCACGGGCATCGAGGTACTGAACGTCAACCGGATCGGACACTGCCCCGCATCCGCCTCGCACGTCGCGAGCGGCGAAATGTTTCGCGTGCCGCACAACTCGATCGAGCCGTACGCCTTTGGACAGCTCCCGATTCGTTCAGGTGAACAAGCACGTTCGTAAACACCGCGGTCACCAATGATCGATCAAGCTCAGCAGCTCGCGACCGAGGACATGACTTTCCTCAGCGCCATAACGAATACCGGGTGATGCCGGAAAGCTGCAGGGCGATTCGCACTATGAATTTCGGATTGTTTACCAAATAACGTTTCCAAAGACGGCGCGGCTCCTGTAGCAAACGGTGGAACCATTGCAGGCCCGCAGCTTTCATCCAGGTTGGTGCATCCTTAACGCGACCTGTGTGGATATCGAAACCTGCGCCGACACCAATCATCAACTTGGTGTCCAGACAGCATATGTGCTGCGCCATGAACCGTTCCTGCTTCGGTGTGCTCAAACCAACCCAAAATATGTCGGGCTTGCAAGCGGCAACCCTTATTTGCAAATCACGGAGTTCCTCCGAATGCAGCGGTCTGAATGGTGGAGTATACGTGCCCACGATCTGAACTCCCGGGATTCGTCGCCGGAGACGTTCCGCCAACTCCTCTGCTACTCCGTCCCCGCCGCCATAAAGGAAATGGCGATATCCGCGGTGTACCGACTGGCGACAAATCTCAATCATGAAATCGGGACCGTAAACTCGGCTGATTCCTCGGTAACCCTGTAGGCGTCCCACCCACACCATTGGCATCCCATCGGGAACAGTCAAAAGCGAGCCATTAAGAACGGACCGAAACTGAGGATCAGCCTGGGCTTCCATGACCCCGTGGACACCAGTCACGCAGACATAACCTCGACCTTGGTCTATCCACTCTCCACACGCGTCCACGGCTTTCCCCATACTCACGGCATTTATGGCGACACCGAGCACATTCACGCAATGATCAGCGGATCGCGGCATTGTCAAACCTCCGGACAGATTCAGAAAGGACTTCAATGGCTCTCAATGGACTGGTTCACGACACTGATACAGCAACCAGTGCACCGGCGTCGCGAGCGCCGATTCATAGCCGTTATTTGACGACTGAATGAAGGGTTTCATTTCGTTCCTGGTGAGTCGAACCGTTAATCCCCGCGACGTCGTCGTAGATTCTCTTTGTCTGTGCCGCGATCCGTTCCCATGTGTAGCGCATCTGGACTTTTTTGGCGCCGGCTGCTCCCATCTGGCGACACCTCTCAGGAGCAGACAGAAGAAGAGAAATTGAATCGGCAAGCGTAGCGGGGTCTTGAGTCGAAAGAAGCCCGTCTTCCCCGTCAGAAATCAACGACGCGATTGGAGGGATTCGACCGCCGATCACCGCCTTTCCAAGCGACCATGCCTCCACGTATACCCCACCGAAGCTTTCTTGCGATGAAGGCAGGCATAGAAACTCGCAACTCGCCAGCGCGGCAGTCTTAGTATGAAGGTCGACTTCTCCCAAGTTGCGGATTCGCCGATCGTTCACAAGGGAAAAGACATGCCTTGAATAAGACGTTTGAGGACCTATAAACACAAAGGTGACGTCTCGATGCTTTTCCAGTACCATTCGAGCCGCTTGTAGCAACGCCCCGACTCCTTTGTAGCGGAATTGCTGACCAAGATAGAGCACAAAGGGTCCATGAATATCATATGCGGCCCTGAATTCCTGAACATCGTATCTGCCGCTCAGTACCGGACCGATCCCGGTTATGTGAACTCTCTCCTCCTTCACTCCCTTATGATCAAGAAGGAGCAACTTCTCCGCTTCAGTGAGAACGCAAATCGCATCGGCTTCACGATAGATCTTGTCGTATTCGCTGTACCTCCAGCCCTGCCACCGCGGGTGGTGATTAGGAGTGAGTACAAACGGAATTCCGTGGAGATGCGCAAAGTCTAAAGCAGCGCGAGCCAGAAATTCTCTGCCGTTTCGTGAGGCGTGCACAACGTCTGGGACGGTGACACCAGACTCCAGCACCTTCCGTACATTTCGCGATATATTCTGGACGGCCGGCCCTATCAACCCGTAATAGCAAAGTGCCCATGGCAGTATCCGTGCTCGCGTGAAGGGTGACAATCCCAGCTGCCAAACGGGAATCCCTTCATGTTCAAAATGACGGTCCGGCTCTGTGCAGACGGTAGAGAGACGAAGCCAGTCGGTACGATGCCGACACGTATGCGTTATGACAGAGACATCATTGCCGGCCGCTTGCATCGCTTTGGCCAGACAATGTAAATGTATCTGTGCTCCGCCAATCGCGGGCGGATACAGGTTACTTGCGAAAAGAAGCTTCACAGTCTTGTGTGTCTCCTATTCTTGAGCGGCCGTGGTTCCCGCCAAAGTATTCTGCTCTCGCCTCATATCGAGCCGCGAGAAGTACGATTTCTGTGAAAAGAGCTGAGGCGAAATAAGATAGAGCGTCTCTCGGATGTAACCCCAAGCACGGAGCAACCGGCACTTGCGCCCGAGCACTTCCCCTCGATCTCCTGAGATGTATGCAATTAACATAAGTGGAACGTTCACCGAGGCAGCCTGGGCGATCCTAGCTAAGCAGGTGATTACAGTCCGGGCCAATCCCCACTCTCCAAAATCCCGGAAGGCAAAGTTATCCCCATTCCGCTGATCGCGCCACAAAAGATAGCTTTCCTTTAAGCGATAGGCGGGGACATCATGGTGCACGATTGCTCTGGGCGTAAACCATGCTTCAATGCCGGCCCGGCAAACCCGGGCGCCGAATTCACAATCAGAACCGCCTCGCGTCATCGACTCGTCAAACTGGCCGAGCGCCTTAAATACCGTTTCTCTGACAAGCAGATTCATGGAGGGAGGAAAGCCCTTCGGAATGCACCTGCCAAGTTCCCTTCCTTCTTCTGTGGCACCCAATGTCAGGCGACATATCGGCGAAATCTTTTGAACTTCGGCATCGGGCAAGAGAAGGCGCACAGCGCCGCCAACAACCTCTGCATTGGTTTCAGCCGCGCATGCGAGAAGCTCTCTCAGCCAAGTGGGTTCCGCGACCGCGTCATCATCAAAGAAGGCGATCCACTCCGTGGAAGACTCACGAATTCCTTTGTTCTGGGCACACGCCATTCCCCCGCCCGATCCCGCTACGCATCGCATGGGAACCGGCGAGCGTGCAACCGCTGCTCGCATGATATCGGGCGTTGCATCGGTCGACGCATCATCTACCACGATCACTTCGTAGCTGAACGTGCCTCCTGTGTCCTGACACATGAGGCTATCCAACGCGTCGCGAAGCGTCTCGCATCTGTTGTAGGTGCAAAGTACCACTGTCACATCTGGACAGGACATAGCGCTAGTACCCCCTGATATTGTTCTCGGGAACAAGGCATTTGCTTTCCCGATCATTCGGTCGAATGGCCAAGCCCAAGCCCGTTATTAAGAACACAAGTGCGTTTTGCGGTAGGAAATAGCGGCAATCAGCGAACATTCCGTTGACAACGAACACGCTGAACGCTGCTAAGCACATGACACAGAAGTCTTTCCGCTCAAGGAGGCGAGAAGTTCTTCGAAGCTTTAGCAAGGACAAGGCGACCGTTACGATAAAGGAAATGTAGAGTATTGCGCCAATTAATCCCGCTTCGGTTGCAATTGCAACTATTGTGTCGTGCTGGACACCCGAGGCGAGCGTAGAGCTGCGACTAAATCCTTGAAATAAAGAGTCCTCGCTGGTGAACGTCCCCAGGCCCCAGCCGATGATCGGGCGCTCTTGGAATGCGACAAGCGACTCACGATAGAGGTCTCTCCTGAATTCAGCAGTGTCATCAGTATCTGTCCGCTGCGGCAATAGCTGCGTGGAAACCATGTTAGACGCCGATGGAACCACATAGATGGCAGCGGCTGCGGATAGGACACTTGCAGCCCCGAACAATAGCACTACACTTCGGCAACGATTATGACACAGCATCACGAGCAGGCCTGCAGTAAATGCCAGCCAAGGGCCACGCGTCTCGGTGAACCAAAGCGCTGGAATACCGGACAGAACCAGGCACAGGCTCATTAGCCAACGTAACCGGCCTTTAAATGAATATGAAGCCTGATGCAAACCAAAAATAATGAGGATGGCAATGATTCCACCGTTCTCAGCGGCGTTAATGACCGGGCCACGAGCTCTTTCAGAATGGAGGCCTACAGAAGGATCGAGAATATATCGTGGAAAAATGAACCAATCTAAGTGAAAGTGTTCTAAGAATGCCGTTAAGATTAAATAGCCTAAAAGAAAACTCAAAATGGTACACGCGCTCCGCGAAGTCGTAAAAGTGTGAGGGATCGATCGAGCCAGGTAGAGAACTAGAACAGGTATCACGAATCCTTCAAAGAGAATACCCAAGTTTTTCATTGTGTCGGGCCTGGATACCGTGCCGGTCAAGCAAGAAGAGATGACTTCCCAAGCGATAAAAGTCGCCATTAAGATCTCAAGATTTAGCGGGAAAGGCAGATCAGATTGACGCGCACTCCGCCCGGCCCAAATTCCTATTAATAAGCCTCCGAGTAGCAGCCTTGTGAGGTGTACGTGCAAGGAGGTCGAATCCGAAAATAGAACATACTCAGCTAGAACGACGCTTGAGGTTACCCAGAGGGTCAAGGCGATGATTGGTCGCCGCCAGGCCGCAAGGATAAACAGCGGTGCCCCAATCAATCCCGCCACGATAACCGCTAAGTTGTTCAACATCCGTTAACTCTTCCCGTCGGCAGTTATGACCAACAAATCGGCTTCAGCAATTGGCCTTGTGTGACTCTATGGCTTCGTTATAGACCTTCAGCAATTTCGGAATGATGGCACCGTGATCAAAACTGTCGAGGACTCTTTGCTGAGCTGATTGGCTCATCTTTGCGCGCTCTTCTGCGCTCAATGAGAGCGCCGAAGTGAGTGCGGCGGCAAGCTTAGAATCATCTCCAGGCGGCACCAGGAATCCGGAGGTTTCCGTGATCATTTCGGCCATACCGGTCTTTTCCGAACCTACGACAATTCCCCCACAGGTCATCGCTTCAAGGCATGAATAGGGGAACTGATCGACCAGCGAAGGGAGACAGCAGACTCCGGCATCTCGGTAGAGTCCGGCTAGATTCTCCCGGGGGCAGATACCAAGGCGTACAACCCAATCAGGTAGTTTCAGGCCCACGGCAGCGCGAAGCCGAATGAAGCGTTCAAACTCTGGGAAGGTTCTGCCCGCAAGAACCAGACGACCCTGCCAACCGCGCCTTCGTAGAAGTGTCGCCGCTCTGAGAAGGACAAACACGCCCTTCTTCGACATGAGGCTGCCCACAAAGACGATATCGTCTGTGTTTACCACCTTTGGAGCGTGTTCGGAGAGCTCTCGCCACAGATATGTATCGATGCTGTTATGCACAACGCGGATGTGATCAGAGGGGAATCGAACCCGGACAGACGGGGCTCGGTTCTCGGACACAACAGTAATCATGTCTGCAGCGAGAACTTCACGACGCTCCCAGCGAAGTTGGCAACGCCCAGTCGCGGAGACGTGCGCCCTCCAAGCGGCGTCGATGCCAGCAGTAAAGCCGTGCATGCGCACAACCATCGGGAGCCGATGTTGCCCCGCCAGCCAGATGAAAGATTCTCCTCTGAAACCCGGAAATTCCACTATATCGGCGCGATGACTATCAGCCAGGGCTGTAATGCACTCGGCAATACGTCTCCTGTATCTGGCGCCCTGCTCAGTTGGTGCGCGGAGAATTCGAAGGGCAACATTTCTCTTCTGTAAGTCAACTTCATCGTCGGGCAGTCGAATTACGGTTAACCGCGGGAACGGGGTCGAGGACGAGAATTGCCGGGTATCGGAAGCAGCAATGATCGTCACGTCGTGGCCGCGTTCTGCAAGTGCGCGACCCGTTTCCCAGACATAGGTTCCTATTCCAGACGACCGCGGTGACGGTGGACACTCCTTTGATATGTAGACAATTTTCATGATACGTCTATCCAATCTGAGGGACCAGGTATGGTGGCCATACGCGTTGGCGCAATGTGGTCGTTGCTGCGCACGGATCGTGCAAAGAAGAACAGCGCCAAGATGCCCATTAGCGTGTAAGACACCACCATTCCAAGGAGGGCTCCTCCAACTCCGATCCCGCATGCCAGTGGAACGCCGAGCACGAGTGCGCAGACTCCGCTTCCAACGGCTGACAAAAACCCCAGCTTTGGGCGTTCAAGCGCCCCGAGCGCCGCCCCGACGACGTTCGGCAGGCTCTGGGCGATTGGGAGGAGGCCCACTAACAGTAGCGGCCACGAGTCGTACGCGGAGAATTTACCCCCATACAGGGAGTGAAAAATCCGGAATCGTAACCCCCAAAGCAACGCCAGGCAGGCCACGGAGCCGGAAACAAACAAGACAAAGGACAGCTTCATTGTTCTTTTCATGCGACTGGGGCCCCCGGCTTCGCGGTCGTGCACCAGGATCGGCATAAGCAGCGCGCCCAATGCAGAGATGCATTGCGCCGCAGGTTGGGCAAGGTTTAACAGGGCTTTGAGAGCTCCAGCTTCAGCCAAGCCTAGCCAGGCGGGCAGTACCATGAAGTAAATGTTGTCCGTGACCCAGTTTGGACCGGCGCCAGCTGCCACCCACTTACCGTAGTTCCAATGATCGGTGGCGACAGCGCGGATCGTGGATGAGTCCGCCGCCAACGTAGGCCGGAGGCGGACCAGTAAAATCGCCGAGGTGATGAGGCTGGCCGCAGCCATGCTCAAGAAGCCCGTAGAAGGTGAGAGGAGTCTGGCCGCGCGAAGCGCCACGGTGCCGGCGACGAGGATTACAAGGTACACTCCTCCGCTCGCCGCCGCCCAGCAGGGATCGAGCCGGGCGTAAAACGCACGCCGCAGGAGCCATAGAAGCAAGATGAAGGGCGCGGCCACGGCTAGCGCGAGAAAAGCTCTCTCGACTGCTACCGAATAGATACTTCCGAGCAAGAATGCCACCGCCACGAGCACCGCCGAGCCAGGGAGCATCAAAGCAAAGTGGCCGCGCAATAGAATGCCTAAGTATTCGGGAAAATGCTCGCGGTATTTTCCCGGGCCGAACACCAGCATAGGCGCGGTGAGCAGCGCGTTGTGGACTATCAAGAGCAGCAAGAAGACTGAATAGGCTAGCGCGAAGGCACCGTAGTCGTCGGACGTGAGCCAACGGGCCAGGAGGACGTTGAATACAAAGTTCGACCCCGCAAAAACTCCCTGGTCGGCAATCGCAAGTGAGCCTTTGGTCAGCCACGGCAGCCAGCTTCTGCGTGTGCCGCGGTGGTGTCCGCTAGAGGTATCGATCTTTAACTCGGCTATTCGCAAATGACTATACTTCCTTTGCAGCGCTGTTCCCCTCGGCACGGCAGGGTTTTCCTCGCGAGAATCTTCATATCAATCCACGACTGCCAGGCAAGGACTCCACGCCGATGGTCAGAGTCTCTTGTAGAGCCCCCGGGGAATCGGGAATTTTCGGTTATGCAGTACGGTTCCCAACAGGCGGACGCCCGCCGCGTCGAGAGTTTCCTTCGCTCTTCGCGCAGTCAGACGGCGCGTGCTGTTAGCCTCGATGACGAGAATCACGGCATCCGCAGCCTTACCAAGAATTGCTGCATCTCCGCTGACGGCAGCTCCAGGAGCATCGATCAGTACGAATTCAAACCGGCCCTGCAGTTGAGCCAATCGGTCTCTGAGTTCTTCAACAGACAGAAGGGACCCGTGATTATCTGTTAACAAGTCGGTTCCTGCTAACCAGAGATTTCCGTCGATCTGCACGCATTTGTCGCAACCTGGATCAGATATCCCGGAGGATGAGCTTGTCTTACTGGCCGCAAACATACGCGACAGGCGGGGTGACCGAACGTGGGCGTCCACGAGACAAACTAACAGGGAAGTATTGGCTGCAAGAGTCCGTCCAGCCGAAGCACAGACATCGCTGCTGCCGTTATCGCCCTCGGCGCCGCAGAATACTACCTGCCGCGGACCACTGCCGTTCGTAGACAAAAACACACGTTGCACGAGCCGCAGCGTCTCATCTCTGCCGGCATCGGCGCTGTCGCTGCGTTCAAGCGCAATGACGACCGGGCCATTAGCCTTGGGCTTCGTTGGCAGGGCCGGTGCGGGGACTTCAGCCTCAAGCTGCGTCAATAATTCGAAGTTGCGACTCATGAGAGCTTCCTCACCCTGGCTGGAAGAGCCGGGTCTTCTTCGACCGGCATCTGCTCCGGGAGCCAGAGCTTTTGTCCGGCCCCGTTGTGGTCTGGACCGGTCATTTTTCGGTTGAGCGTCTGGATTTCATGAAGACGCGGTTGATCGAAGCTTCCTGGGCATTGGATAGCAATGTCTCGAAACTTTTGATGGAATAGATCTTCGCTAAATCCGAAGGAACGCAATGACATTGCTCTACTCTCCACTCTTCGGCAAAGCAGCGAGCACCGGAATATCCAGGTACCCTGACAACTCGTCCGGTGTGCGGAACGTCGGATCCATAAAATCGAATACCAACGCCGTGGAAAAACTGAAGGTGCCCGCCAGCAGCAAGGCAAGGAACGCCACACTTAGGGGTGACCGGCTGGGCAGCGCGGGAACGACTGGCTGCTCTGCCAACGCGACGTTCAGGATGCCGCGTTCGTCGAGAGCATTGCTGATGCGCGCTTCTTCACGCTTCCGTACATATAGCAGATAGTTGTCCTGTTCCGTCTTGGCGTCCTGCAAAAGGTTCTGCTGCACGATCATGCTTTGCTCCAGGCGTTGAGCACTCACGTGATAGCTCTCGGCAATGGAAGCCGCGGCAGCGGCGCGCGCCTTCAAGCCACTCAGATCGGCCTGTGCCTTGGTAAGTTCTGCTCGAACCCACTCATAATCCGGATTCTGATCGGTGGTTTCATCGCGAATTGGTTTGCTCTCTTCTGCACTGATGGCACTCTTCGTGTCCGCGATTTGAAGGTCGACCTCCTGCACAAGCCGATAGGTCGGCTCGAACTTGGTTAACAGTTCGGTTCTCTTAAGCTCAAGGTTCAGGAGCGTAGATTTCAACTGCTGCAAAAGCATCGGGTTATCGGACGTGCGCACCACGGTCGTCATCCGCGGCTTCATCGATTGCAGTTGAGCCTGAAGAGCAGAGACTCGCTGTTCGATCTCAAGTACCGTCGTTTGGGCCTGCCGTGCAGTGGAATCGAAATCGTTCGCCTGGTGCAATGCGGAATCACGTTCGAGTTCTGCGGAAACAACGCCAGTTCCCGTCGTGAAGTCTGTAAGCTTCTGTTGCGCCTGATCCAAGCCCTGTTTATATTGATCAGTTTGCTGATCAAAGAACTTGAGCTCGCCCGACGGACGATGCATTTCCAGATGTTTTTCGGTATAGGCAGCTGCCAGACCCCTGAGGACCGCGGCTGCCAATTCCGGATCGCGGGCCTGGTAGCTCACGGAAATCACGTTTGTCTTGCGCACTGGTTCGATTTTCAGATTCTTACTCAACATCCGGACGGCGGTTGCGATTTGCACCTCGCTGCTTTGGCTCGACGCTTTTTCCTGATGGGCAGCCAGTCCCGTCGCGAGCACGACATTCCGCAATAGATCTTCACTGTTCAGCAATTCAACCTCTGAATTCAGGTCTTCCTCGCTGACTTGGTCGCCGCTGAACTGGACGGGAGCATTGGCCGACGCGGTTACCATTTCGTCCGAGCGTTGGCGCAGGACCAGGATCTTCATATGAGCTTCATATTTTGGAATCCACATCCCCGAAACGGCGACCCCGATCACGACAACCACAAATGCGATCAGCATTGGCCAGCGCCGACGGAAGAGTACTGCGAAGATGTCGCGCACGGTCGGCAGTGGTCGGCGATTATACGTTTCGATTGTCGATTCTTCGGTTCTCATGTTGCACCTTTGTCTCAAAAGATCGCCGGGTTGTAGTAAGCACCTACGCTTGAAGTCGGGATGAAGGGACGAATCTTCGAGAACAGGCTTTGCGGAACGTAGAGCATATCCCCAGGTTGAAGAAAGATGTCTTCGGAGAGATTGCGTGAAGCGAGCAGCTTCTTCACATTGAGGAGCCTGGCTTCAAACATTCCATCCTGTGTGGGACGAAACAACACAACCTGGGAATGTTTGGCATTGTCGTTGAAGCCTCCCGCGATCGCTACCGCCTCTGTGACCGTAAGCGGACCGCGAAGGTCGTACTTGCCCGGCTTACCCACTTGCCCTGATGCAATGAAGTAAGGCTTCTCGAAATCCTTGAGTGCGACTGCGATGATCGGATCGTTCAGGATCTTTGCATAAGCAGTTTTCAAGGATTCGGTTACTTCAGGCACTGTCTGTCCCTCGACAAAAGCCGCGCCTATCGCTTTCAAGGTCACATAGCCGTCGGGTTGCACCGCCACAGTCTGGTTGAATTCAGGAGTTAGCACAAAATCCAGGTCGAATGTGTCGCCTTTCCGCAGCCGGTAACGTGGATTCCGTTCCTGAACCTTTGGAACCGCATCCGTGGCCACAGCAGAAACAGCAGAGGAACCGGCCACGGTAGCGAAGGGAACTGCTGTGACTTGACCGGCCGCCGAGATCGCGACCGCTGCCATCAATCCTGTTAACCCGAACCGCATGTATTTCATTTCGTACCTCATTTGCTCTCCAAAACGGTAAAACGGTCCAACTGAAGCAGTTGGATTCTGATGCCCTAGACACCCCTCATGGCGAACGCAACCGTGTGCAGCAGGATCGCCAGATCCATGAAGAAGTTTCGATTGCGGATGTAATACAGGTCGTACTGGATGTTTTCGTGGATCAGGAACGAGCGGTCGGCGCTTAGCTGCCATAAACCCGTCAATCCGGGGATCACTTGCAGCCGCTCGCGGTGGCGTGCACTGTAACGCTCCACAATGAAAGGCATTTCAGGACGGGGCCCGACCAGTGACATATCCCCTTTCAGAACATTGATCAATTGTGGCAATTCATCGAAACTTGTTCGACGGAGCCAGCGTCCGATTCTCGTAATTCGGGGATCCTCTGCCTCTGTGGGGTGAAGGGCGTATTTAGCCGCGTCCGCACACATGGAGCGGAACTTATATAGTTCAAATAACTTGCCCTCGCGCCCTACTCGTGTCTGTCGGAAGAACACCGGCCCCTCCGATTCCCAGCGGATAAGGGCGGCAACAATCGCGCAAAACAGCGCGGTAACCACAATAAGGATGAAGGCGGCACTAACATCAAAAATGCGCTTAACAGCCTCATACAGACTCTTGCGTACGGGTTGTCCCAGTGAAGCGATCAGAACACCATCGAGGTTGACGAAGTCCGTAGACGTTTCCGATCCAAAGGTGAGTTCAGGGACAAATGCGACCTCGGCTCCTGCTTCGGATGCCTCAGCTGCGATCTCCTGCAACCGCTGCCGGGTTAGCGACGGGATTCCGACAACAATGAGGCGGCAGCCATGCTTTCTGATCAGGCCGGCGGAGAGAGGACCGACAATGACTGGAACCGAATGCTTGTGCTCGTAACCAGACCCGAAAATCTCGCGACCGGCAATGGTCTCATCATCATCGACAAACGCGACTGGATGCAGACCGAGCTTCGGAGACCGAAATAGCGCGGAATAGACACTGCGACCCGTGAAGCCCGCTCCGTATACCAAGACGTTCTGGACACCATAACCTCGGCTGTGCAGAAACCGAATGGTCAGGAACACAAGCTGCTTTTCTATGACCAGCGTCACTGGAACGAAGATCATCGCGAGCACAACTATCCAGCGGGAAAACAAATATGAAAGGAAGAAGCTAACGGGAAGGGCTATCCCAAAGGATTGTATGGATACCCTTAAAATTCGCTCGGTCTCGCGGATGCGCAGCAGGCTATTGGCTTTCTTGTAGGCGCCGTCGTAATCGAGCATGAAGACAAATACCAGCGCAAAGACAAGGGCCGACGTCAAGACAGCGCTAAAGGAATAGTGCAGCTGCTTGCCGATTCCCATGGCGAAGTAGGCGGAATAGGCCAATAGTACAGCGATCGCGACGGCCATAAGGTCAATCACGCGCTCAATGAAAGATACGGTGGCCTCGAACTCTCCGCGAAATCGTGCTGCATTCCTGGAGGCTACGACGACGGCATTTAATTGTGCTGAACCCATCATCTATCCTCTGTGCTAAAGTAAGTCCTCTGCGCCGCTTGTGCCACGGTAGATGTGACCATTAAGAACAGACCAAAGCGCCGACATCTCGCGTCTTCTTGATTGGAAGACTCACAATTCTTCGGCCCGTCGCTACATCCACTCGAAACCTGTTCAACGCTGATTAGTGAAGGGCCCGATAAGTGATGTGGTCGTCGTCAAAGCACCCTTCAACTCCAAACGTCGCAAACGTGCTTGCATCTGTAACGCGCGTCACCCTCCCCACACACTGAATCCGCAGTTCCTCAACAGCTGATTCCGAAGAGGGAATGAGCACCTCAACGCGAATTTCGGACCCAATCGGCGGGCTCGTTGCGCTACGAATTAGCGCGCCGTCGAGGGCAACATTGCATGTGAAGCCGCCACCTGTATGTTTCACTCCATCATCCCAATGGAAGATGACGGGGAGTTGCAGCTTATATCGCACCGCGGACCGACGCTCTAAATGGATTCCCTTGGCTGGTAAGGTTCGCATGATTAAGTACGATATCCCGATAAGCAAAGCGCTACAAGCCGCCGAAAGTTCAAAAAGCTTTGAGATATCGGGGTGTAACACCGGTGCCTTCTGCCTATGTTTCAAAACCTCAATTCCTTCGCAAAATGCACCCATGTCAGGGATATGAGGCCTATGGGTCAATAGAGACGAAAGTCATAGTGTGCCGAAAGTTGTATGGTCCCTAAGCCTTCGATGGGGTAGAGTACAGAAACCAAAGCTCAATATTGAGCCGTGCGGCGGCAGAGGAAGCGATACTGCGCCAGCTCACTTGAGTGAGGTCCCCTCATCTTCCTGATGAAGTTCGATGTCCGATTGTGAGCGAGGAGGGTGCCGGCTGACTGGCGTTAACGGATGCACCGTTTAGCCATTTCGAAACATGTAGGAGCCTTTGAATTTAATCATTTTCTCCTGTTACAGTAATGTGCCTCAAGACGTTCATCGGAAGGAAGATGTTGAATGCCTTCGAACACGATAGAGCAGCGGAGGATCTTTCAAATCGATCCGCAAGTTGAGGCTCCATTTAAAGTTTTCATTGTCGCTCGCGATTCCCTTTCCAGTGGCCTTTTCGCTGAAGCGCTCAAACACGGGCTTGGCTGCGACGCCTTTCCGATCAAATCCTCTGACCTCTTGCGCATGCTTGGGATCAACAAATCCGCTCTCGTAATCATCAGCGCTGAACTCGATTCAAGTTCAGGGAGCGGCTTTGACCTTGCCAGACGTGTCTCCTGTGCGCACCCAGACGCTCCTATTGTCATGCTTTTGGATAATGCGGATCGCGATGGCGTAGTCAATGCCTTTCATTCTGGCGCTCGCGGAGTGTTTAACAGGCAGGAGCCAGTTAGCGAATTCCTCGATTGCGTTGAGCATGTGAGGCGAGGAATGATCTGGGCCGGAAGCGATGTATCTGATGTCTTTCTGGAAACGTTTCGGAGGATGCCGGCTCCTGGTGTATTGACAGAAGCTGTTTCAACGACGCTCACCAAGCGCGAGCTGCAGGTGGTGCAGTGCGCCGCAAGGGGCAAGACGAATAAGACAATTGCAAGTGACTTATCGCTGAGTGAGCATACAGTGAAGAACTATCTCTTTCGAGCCTTTGAGAAGCTCGGTGTGTCCAGCCGCGTCGAGCTGCTCTTCTATTTGACAGTCAAGGGGCATTCCTTCGGCCCGTCAAAGGCAGGGCACGGGGCACCCGCCGGTGGAGAACTCGAGTAGCTTCTGACCTGAACCTCTGAAATCCGACCATTTCGGGATACGATTTGGGTCAATCGGAATTTCGGCGGTAAAGGCTCTCCTGACCTTGATTGACGCGTTCGAAAAGCGATTTTCAGAGTTCGGGACCAGGGGGTCGGAGGTTCGAATCCTCTCTCCCCGACCATATCTAGTTGATTCTGCTGGCTCAATTCTCGCGGTTCCCGCAAGATTATGATTCCAAATAGTGAGTTTTGGGTCCTGGTTGGGTTCGCACAGGTTCTTACTTCCTGTTCGCATCGCGACGAGCACGCCCAGCGACTGAAGCCTTGCGGTCGAGGGCTTTTTGGCGGGTCTTCGGCGTTTAACCGGGTTTGATTCGGAAGAGCCGCTGGTTTTCCGACAAGCAGAATTGGAAAGAGAATGAGTTTCCCGAATGTGTAAGGTCGAACCAGCCCGTGGGCGACGTCTCGTCTTGATTTGCATCGCTATGTCGGCGTTCGTTGTTCCGGCCGGAACATGGGCTGCACGCATGGGAGCCGCGGGAGATTCGAACCCGGCCGACTGCTCGTCCGTTCAGGAGTCAGGCTCTCCGAAGGCCGTGATCTCGAATGGCCTCATCCATGCCGTGGTCTACCTCCCGGATGCCAAGGATGGATACTACCGCGGTTCGCGCTTCGACTGGTCGGGAGTGGTCGGCTGCCTGGCTTACAAAGGTCATACCTACTTCGGCGTCTGGTTCCCTCATTACGATCCGATGTTGCATGACGCCATCACCGGCCCCGTAGAGGAGTTTCGACCCCGCGATCGCAGTCCGCTCAACTATGACGAGGCGAAGCCTGGCGAACTGTTTGTGAAGCCGGGAGTGGGCGTGTTGCGCAGGATCGACGACGGTCCCTTCAAATTCTCCGCTCCCTATCCGATCGTCGACGGGGGGAAATGGACCGTCCGTACCCGCAGTAGCGGCGTCGCGTTCAGGCAGGACCTCACGGGGCCATCGGGCATTTCGTATATCTACAAGAAGGTCTTGAAACTCGATAAGAACCGGCCTGTTTTGATCCTGCAACATGAGATGAAGAACACAGGAACAAAAATCATCGAGACTGACGTCTACAATCACGACTTTTTTATGCTCGACGGCGTTCCGATCGGGCCCGGCATGGTGGTTCGATTTCCATTTGAACCCAAAGCCGAGCCGGGCTTCGCAAACGGGGCCAGGATCGACGGCAAAGAGATTGTTTATGAACGGGAGTTGCAAACCGGGGAAAGCGCAATGAGCTCTCTGACTGGTTTTTCGAGCAATGTTTCCGATTTCGATTTTGTCGTTGAAAACAAGAACTCGGGTGTCGGCGTGGAGCAATCCGGCGACCTGCCCATCTCAAGCATCTTTTTCTGGTCCATTCGCACCACGATTTGTCCTGAAGCCTACATTCATTTGAAGATCGCTCCTGGTCAAACGGCACACTGGACGATCCGCTATCGCTTTTACGCCAGGTAGCAGCCCTCGGTTTCGTTTTCTCGATGGTCTCCAGGAACGGAGATTTGATACACTTTCGTCCCAAGCCTGTCTTCGTGCCAATCCTTTTCCTCTAACCGGATTGTGGTGGACTCGATGCCGATCAAATTGAATGTTAACAAGGTTGCGGCGACGGTAGACGTTTCGCCGGAGATGCCCCTCTTATGGGTGCTGCGCGACATATTGAACCTCAAGGGCGCCAAGTATGGGTGCGGAATGGGGCTTTGTGGCGCGTGCACTGTGCTGGTGGGCGCGCGCGCGGTGCGTTCCTGCATGACCACAGTGGGATCGGTGGCGAGTGAGCCGATCACCACCATCGAAGGACTCTCGCCGGATGGCCTTCATCCAGTCCAGGTGGCGTGGGAGGCGATCGATGTGCCCCAGTGCGGGTACTGCCAGGCCGGCCAGATCATGTCGGCCGCCGCTCTGCTGGAGAAAACACCGCATCCCACCGACGCGGACATCGACGCGGCCATGAGCGGCAACCTCTGCCGCTGCGGGACCTATCCGCGCATCCGTCAAGCCATTCATGAAGCAGCAGAAGCGGGCGCCCCAGCCCGCTCCAAGTGAAGGAGGGCGGGCTCATGCGCATGAATCGGAGATCGTTTCTGCAGTTGACGGCCCTTGCGGGCGGCGGCTTCGCCCTGGACCTTTATCATTCGCCCCTTGCCATGGCTCAAGGGCCAGGGAAGCCGCCGGACCTCAAGCCACAAGCGTTCATCCACATTGCGCCGGATGGCATCGTCACCATCATGGCGCGCGCCTCAGAGTCCGGCCAGGGGATGCGCAACATGCTGCCCATGCTCATTGCCGAGGAGTTGGATGTCGATTGGAAGGATGTTCGCGTTGAGCAGGCGGAACTGAACGAGAAGATCTACGGCCCGCAGTTCTCCGGCGGCTCGGCCAATACTCCGACGGGCTGGGACCCGATGCGCCGCGTCGGCGCTGCCGGGCGCCAATTGTTGATTACGGCCGCTGCCCAGACCTGGAGCGTGCCCCAAGGTGAATGCACTACGAAATCGGGCAAAGTGCTTCACGCCGCCTCGGGACGTTCGATTTGTTACTGTGACCTGGCCGCCAAGGCCGCGGCGTTGCCCGCACCCGCGCTCGACAGCGTCAAGCTCAAAGATCCCAAGGATTACTGCATCATCGGGCATTCGCAGCCCGGCGTCGATACCCATGCGATCGTCACCGGCAAGCCGATCTTTGGAATCGATGTGGAACTGCCGGGAATGTTGCATGCCGCGATTGAGAAGGCGCCCGTATTTGCGGGCAAAGTGAAGTCTGCCAACATCGATCAGATCAAAGCGCTGCCTGGAGTACGCCACGTCCTTGTGATCGACGGCGGGATTACTCCTGCGGCCTATACGCCCTGGGAGCCAGGCATGGAACCGGGCATTGCGATTGTGGCTGACACCTGGTGGCAGGCGCAGGAGGCCCGCTCACAGCTCAAGGTCGATTGGGACCTGGGCCCGGCAGCCACACAAAGCACCGAGGGTTTCAACAAACGGGCCAATGAACTGCTGGCCGCGTCTCCCGCCAATACGCTGCGGAAGTATGGCGACCCTGACGCCGCACTCAAATCGTCGGCCAAGGTAGTCGAGGCTACCTACCAATATCCCTTCATCGCCCATGTCACGCTGGAGCCGCAAGGCGCGGCTGCGCACTGGAAAGACGGAAAGCTGGAGATGTGGTCGACCAGCACGTTGCCGGTCGATGGCCGCGGACTGGTCGCCAAGACCCTCGGCATCCAGGAGAGCGACATCACCACGCACATGATGCGCTCGGGCGGCAGCTTTGGCAGGAGACTACAAAACGACTACCTGGTGGAGGCGGCCTGGATCGCCAAGCGGGTTGACGCTCCGATCAAGCTGGTTTGGTCGCGCGAAGACGACATCGCCCACGATCCCTTCCGGCCCGGTGGAACGGTGGGGCTGAAAGCCGGCCTCGATGCACAAGGGAAGCTCACCGCCTGGCGACATCACCTGGTGACCTTTGGCGATGAAAAGCATGCAACGTCGGGCGGCGGCATCGGGCAGGACACATACCCTGCCGGCTTCCCGCCGGCTTACGCACTGTATACATCCACGCAGCCGCTCATGCTCCGCACCGGAGCTCTGCGCGCTCCGGGCGACAACGCTTACTCCTGGGTGGCACAGTCTTTCCTCGACGAGGTGGCTCATGAGGCCGGACGAGATCCGCTTGAGTTCCAGCTTGAACTTCTCAGCAACAAGCAGGCGGCATGGACGTCGGGCGAGCATGACGCCGTGGGCGACCACGAGCCAACCGGACAGTCCATTCTCATTCCGGAGCGGTTTAAAGGCGTGCTTGAGTTGGTGGCAGAAAAGTCAGGCTGGGCCCATCGCGCCAAGACGCCGGGCCGCGGAATGGGAATCGCTGCATGGTTCTGCCATTTGGGCTACTTCGCCGAGGTTGCCGATGTGAGCGTTGACGCCAAAAACAAGGTGACGGTCCACCAGGTCTGGGCAGCAGGGGATGTTGGCAGCCAGATCATTAATCCGGCCGCGGCCGTGAACATCGCCTTCGGCGGCATCATTGAGGGGATGAGCCACATGGGACAAGAGATCACTCTGGCCGATGGGAAAGTGGAGCAGTCCAACTTCCATAACCACCCTGTGATGCGCATGCGGCAGGCTCCAAAGATTGAGGTGTACTGGCGCAAGACCGACTATGCGCCGACGGGCTTGGGTGAGCCCACCCTGCCGCCGACCTTGCCGGCGTTGAGCAATGCGATTTTTGCCGCCACGGGCAAGAGAATTCGCACCCTGCCGCTGCAGCGAAGCGGGTTGAGCTGGGCGTGAAAAAGGTTCGACGATAGAAGAGCAGCTGGACTACAAGACGTTCGGCTCGGCCTGCAACAGGAGACATATCATCTCACTGCAAGCGTGTAGCCTGCGTTCGATTTGGGCGTGTCGTAGATTCCGTAATCGCAGCTGAAGACGGTCCAGGCCTCGCTCGTATCGGCGGCGTCTGTTGTTGAGGTCCAGTAATACTGGCCCTCAACAAAGTTGGTGAAGATCGGCGCGCGGAACAGTGTTCCGTCCCAATTCAGATAGGTCGCGTTGAAGAACGCGGCGTGATTGTTCTCCATTCTGTCGGACAGGCTCTGTAACTCGTTACGGTTGGGCATCCGCCAACTGCCGGCGGAGGAGCCGTCCGTTAACCCGCATTGACTGGTGGCCAGCGAGTTCACCGCCGCGAGCGCGTGCTCCCAGTCCGCGCGAATACAGTCGGCCTTTTTCAGCCAGATCAGCCCTGTCACCGTGTCGGTAATTGTTCCGTTGAGATTATCTACCCAACGAGGATATGTCGGCGGCACACCGGCTTGAACATTGCCATCGTCACCGCTGGCATAGCTGACGTATTGTCCGGTGGATTGCAACTTGATCCCCCCGCCGCCGGCGCCCTTCACCGCCCAGACCGCGTTGTTCGACGTCGCCTTGATGTTGCTGACGTAATCGTTCATATAGCGCCCATCGCTCATCCGGATTGTCCAAGCTGTCGGCGAACCCGCCTGGCCTCCGAAATAGCTGGTAGACGACCAATAGATACCGTTGGACACATTCGTAAACGGGCTTCCCGCTGGAAGCGCGGGATTGCTTTGCGAGACATCGATCATGCTCTCCAGTTCGTTCAGGTTAGGAAGCCGCCAATCACCAGGCTTCGATCCGTCGCTCAGGCCACAGGCCCCGGTGGCCAACTGGTTCCCATCGGCCAACGCAACGGCGAAGAGCGCGGGACTGAAGCAGCCGGTATTTCTGAGCCAGATCAGTCCGGTCAGAAGATCGCGTACGGTTCCGTCTCCGTTGTCGGTAAAGCGGCCACCCGGCCAAACGGTTCCCTTCTCCAACGAACCGTCATCGCCGCTCGCGTAGCTCGCCATTTGTCCCGTGCCAGGCAGGCTCACAAGGGGGACACTGCCGTCGTACGCGGTGAAGTCCGCGCCCGTTAAATTTTCATCGGGCACGGCAGTGTACTGGATCACCGTAAGGTAGATCGCCGTGTCGGTCACTCCGTTCCCCTGGTAATTGCCGGTATGGTCGAACCTGATCACCGAGGCGCCGCTCCTTACCGAAGGGTAGAATCCAAACCCGGGCTTGCTCGCCCAAAGCTGATACACTTCGGCGGCATTTCCCCCGGACTGAATACCCGAGAAGCTGTAACTGCCATTCGCGTCAGTGGTCGCAGTCTGGGCGACCGTGTTTGTATTGGTAAGCCAAAGGGTAATGGTGGCCCCGGCCAGCGGTGCTCCTTTGAACTGGACCGTACCGGAGACACTGTCAGTGACAGGCGCCTGGCCGGGATTGGCTACAGCAGGGTCTTGGCGGCTGCCGCCATTGCAGGAAGTAAGGGCAATGAGTATTGCCATCCCCAGAACGAGTCGAATCCGGTTTATCATTTCGCCCTCGATATAGAGGGGCCGAGGCCCACGCGTAGATCTGGCCTTGCACAGCGCGCGCAAGGCCCACAGCAGACCTATCGACACATTCGACGGAACCTTGACGATCGCCTTGCAATGTATCGATCCGGATCACACGTTCGGCGAAGCATCACGTGTGTTCAACGCTCAAAGAAGCGCAGGAACGCCTGGATGCCGGAGAGGTGTAGTCGCGGGCGAGGGATGTATTACTCGGATATGGGCTTATGACGGCAGGGGTATGTCAAGGAGTAACTGAAATTGTCACGGCATCATGATGGGCAGTGATCACGGTCGTAACTCGCGAATCCCGGGGGAAGGCGCTCGGGTGGTAAGTCATATATGGACGATGAGTCCCGTTCAACTTTGTGGGGCCTGCTTCTTTTGTGCCGCCTGGTCTGCCGCTTTGCGGGCACGAATCTTCTCGCGGACTTGTCTCTGCTGCTCCGGCGTCAACACCTTGAATATCGAGCCGTATTCCAAATGCGTGTACCCCGCAAGCATGGCGTCTTTCTGGTCCTGGCTTAGCTTTTCGTCCTTTGCTACTGCCGCCTTACGGGCCTCCGCATCGTGATGGATCTTGTCGATTTGTGCTTTCTGTTCGGGTGTGAATTCCAACCCTTGAAAATACTCCGCAGGGGACGAAGAACCATCCGACTGAGGCCCGGGCATAGCCGGTGTCGGAGTTTGCACCCCACCCGTGGGAGAACTATAGGCCAGAGCCAACCCGGGCACGGCAAACAGAAGAAGGAATCCAGCCGAGACGGCCAGTGATTTCGCGAATCGATTCGTGTTCATGAGCAACTTTTCCTCGAAGTGACACTATTTTCTTGCAAGAGATGGAATTCAACGCCGGGAGCGGGAGAGGCGATACCGAACTGGCTTCTATGCTTCATCCGGCATCAGGCAAACTGTATCGGACACGCAAGGTGGCAGGAAGTCACGCCTTATTCCACCTGTAGTCCTCGAGCGTGGAAATTCCCAATCACGATGTCTACCCGGTCCCCGGGCTTGATCTGCCGGCCGCTGTTTGAGAATGCCATCCAGTAGGACTTCCCCTCTTCGATCTGCGGGGGGGCCTGGCGCAATTGTCCGACCTTCTCCATCGATGGAACCACCAGTCTGAGTCCTCTCTCCGGACTCTCCAGAACCGGATTCAGTTTCTTGTCGTTCAGCGGCTTGGCCTTTAACGGATCTAAAACGCGGTAGCTGAAGCGAATGATCACCCCCGACTCTACCGTTTTGACGCTGGGATCTGCGATTCCCCAGACGGATTCGAGATATGCAGCCTCTCGATTGGAGATCCGAGCGGGCTGATTTCGATAGACAGTCGAAGCGGCCGCAGGTTTCACGGCCGGTACGCCTTCCTGTTCCTGTCCCTGGGGCGACTGCGCACGACCGACGGAAACGACCATGCTGCCGGCGGCGAATGCCACAAGGAGACCAAGGTGAATGACTTTGCCTGACTTGATGGACATATTGATGATTAACTCCTTGTACGACTGAGCTCTACTTGCGCCATCCTGGTAAGCGGCGCATAACTTCGCCGCCTTCTCATTCGACCACCATGGCAAGCTAGTCGCCCCCCTGATAGCCGTTATCTTACCTCAGGTCCTTCGTGCGGCTCTGTACAACTTTCAGGTTCCTGCCGCTTTGTCAGTTTTTTGACTTGCCTGAACAAATCCCCGTTAGACGGTGATGCTGCTCGCGGGAAGCCCACGAGCAGCATCACCACTGTTAGTTTGTTTGGCTCAACCTTACTGAGCCGTTCCGCTGAGGGTTGACGTCTGCGTGCCGGCCACGTCCGCGACAGAGACCGTCGCTGACTTGAGTCCGATCGCTTGTGCTGTCAGTGGCTTGAACTGCACGGTAACAACGCAAGTCCCGCCTACCGCCAGAGTTGTGTTAGCCACCAGTTGGCCGTTTCCAGCCGGACCGCAGGTCGAGAGCAACCGCACGATGGTGTAGTTGGCAACATTCGCGGCCGTTCCGCCCAGAACTCCCTGGGCGATGCCGGTCAGCGGCACGTTGCCGGTGTTAGTGAGGGTGAATGCCTGCACAGGATCAAGCGAGCAGGCCAGAATCTGCGCCGCCGTCGTGCCCGGGCAATTCCTGGCGTGGGCGAGGGTCCACGAGGTTGGTGTCAGTGTTGCTGCACGGACATCCGCCACGCCCGTCCCGCTGAGCGCCACCGGCGAACCCGTGACCGCAACGTTGGCAAAGATGTTGAGCGTGCCCGACACCGCCCCTGTTGCCGTCGGTGTGAACACTACGTTGATGGTGCAGGTAGCGCCCGCCGCCAGGGTCGCAGTGCAGGTGCCGCCCGACGTCGAGAAGACCGGCGACGAGTAGACCAGCGTGATGCCGGTTCCGGCTGCCGTGCCGGTGTTATGCAGCGTCAGAGTTCTAGCTGCGGTTGGGAAGCCAATCCCCGCGCTGCCGAAGGCCAGGGGCCCACCCGTTACGCTGAGTGCCGCCACCGGAGGCGTGGAGCCGAACTCGACCGCGCCTGGGTCAAAGTGCGTGTCAGTGATTCCGGGCTCGGGCCTTCCGTTGCCGAAGAAGTCCGTTGAAGGCACGAGAGCGAAATTCGTTTCCGAGGTCGGGATGGTATCGATAACCGGCGACGCCGTTGTCAGCGCGTAGTTGCCAAGCACCGTATTGGTGACCGGGTTCAACAGCGAGAGTGGTCCCCAGCGGAGGTTGATCCAGTTGTTGCCCTCGTCGACCGTTGCAACCGGTGAGAGGTTGAAGATCGGGTTGGGCACCGTGGCGTCGGCAATGCCCGCCGGCACCGACCAGCCGGACTGACCGAACTCGGGTGGTTGCCGCGAGCCGTTGCAGTACTGGCTGGCGAAGTTCGGGTTGCTTGCTGTGTTATGCAGGTTTTGGCTTCCGGCAGCGGTGTAGCCGGTGGTGTTAGTCAGCACCGAGTAGATCGGAGCGAGGGTGACCCCGGTGCCGTGATTGGTCGGCCCGGTGTCGCCGCGCACGCCGAGGTCCCAATAATTGGCGGATACGCAGGCGCCGGTGCCTCCCGTGATGGTGACGCCGCTGCCATTAGCCGTGGTGGTGTCAGCTGAAGGCTGGCTCGGCGCCAGCGTGGTGGTGAAGGCGTTATAGAGCGAGACCACATTCTGCTGGTATTGCGCGCTCAGAGCGCCCACGCCGATGTAGTACGAACTGTTCTGCCAGAAGATGTTGTTGAGCAGCAGCGGATACGAGTACGTCCGGCATGTTCCGTTGGTTACGGAGGTGGCCGAGGGCCCGTTTGTACCCGAGGAATGGTACGCCGGGCAGTGAATGGTCGCGGGCAGATTCGCCTGCAGACCCGCGCTGTTCGGGATGGTCACCAGTCCAGCGGGTTGAGGACACGAGGTCGTGGGACTCGTCACACAGTTGCTTCCCTCGGAACTGGCGAGGGGAGCTCCAATCGTCGTGAACAGGATCCCGGCCGAAGCCGTGGTGGAGTTGGAAACCACCGTGTTGTTAATGAAGTTGACGTTGAGGGAGTCGACCATCGAGACACCGGCGCCGTCCCAACCAGCCACGTTGTCGGCGATGATGTTGTTGGTGATCTTGGGCGAGTACCACTGGGCGGGGTTGGTCGGGAAGGCAAGCACGTCACCGCCGTTGATGTTCTGCAAGCGCAGGCCGCCGCCGCTGCCGGTTTCTGCGGCATTGCCCATGATCAGGTTGGCATTGACGATCAGGTTCGGACCAATGCCGTCGCTGGGGGTCCGGAGGGCGGCCGGATCGAGGCAGTCGATGTCGACTGCTCCGCCGCAGGTTGTATCGACGTCAGGCGTACCCATAATCAGCAGCCCGCCGCCGTTAGCCGGGATGGTCGGGTTGAGGCTCTGGTTGAACAGGATGGAGTTGTGTTCGATGTCGCCGTTGTAGCTGAATCCCATGTGACCGACGCCGCCACCGTCTCCGCTGCTCAGGTTGCCGCAGACCCAGTTGTAGTTGAACTTGTAGTAATCGGAACCGGTGCAGATGCTCACACCGCCCGCCCCAGCCGGCGTGCCCGAGAACAGTTCGTCGCCGGTGGAAGAGTTCAGAGAGATGTTGTTGTTATGGACATTCATGCTCAGGTTTTCGCAGTACGGCTGCTCCACATTGGTGGCGATACCGGAGGTCACGCACGATCCCGGCGGTGAGTTTGTCGTGCTGCCCGCAATGTTCGATGGAGCGAATTCGCCCTGGCCCATGTTAATGCCGCCAGAGAGCGTGCCCGCGTTGCTGTAGATCCGGTTGTTGGCGATCTGCAGATAATGAGCCCAGCCGTGGACGAAGATGCCTCCGCCGCCCTGGGAGCTGTCGGTGATGGTCAACCCGTCGATGCTCGATGGGTTGCAGACGTAGTTGCTGGAGAACGGATTGGTTGTCACCTTACTGCTCGTGTGACAGAGCGGATTGGTATCGCCCGTGGTGGCGACGCCGGCAACGGTCACAGGCCCAGTCAGCAAGGTCGTGCCGGTCGGGAACGCACCCAATTCACCGCCAGCAGCGGCCAGGTTTGGAGGAGTCGGGAAATTGACTCCCTTGCCGAGTACGGTAATTCCCGCGCCTTCGAGGGCGCCCATGAGGGTCGGCTCTTGCAACAACTGGGCCAGGTTGCCGTTCTGCGAGGCGTCCCACCCAATGATGGCTTCGAGCGGTAGCGGGTCGACCTGGGCATTCTGGACCACCGAAACCGAGCCGGAAGTGCCCATAGTCTCATTGAAGTAATTCCATCCAGTGCCCGGGCAACTTAATACCGAGGTCGGATCATACGGACTCCCTGAGGAAATGGCTGTCCCAGAGAGATTCAAGCCAAACAGGCAATTGACATGCTGGCGCCAGGCATCGAGCTTGCCTGCGGGGTGAGTGTTCGCGTTGATGACGCTCGAGGCCGCGCCGACGCCTTGCAGCCGGACGGGCTTCCACATCAGCAACAATTCGCTGTGGGCAGCGGTGGTCTTGGTTGCGCCCGTGGTCGAACATGCAACGGCTGCGCCGGCGGACATGCAGGTCGGGTCAATCATGATCAGATCGCCCGGCGCTGCCGCGTCAATCGCACTCTGGATCGTAGCTGAGGCTGCAACGTGGGTCGGGGCTTTGCCGCCAATCGTCACAGTAATGGCGTCGATCGACTGTTTGCCGTTGCCTGCCGTGATGAGCAGTTGGCCGCACTGCGCGGTCGAACCGCCGTACTGCACCTGTTGCTGAATAGCGCAGTTCGGCACGCCAGCGGGCACCGTGACCGTGATCGAGCTGTCGCTCCAGCTTGTGACCGGCGCGCTAACTCCGCCGATGGACACAGATCCGGTTCCCTGGGTTGCGCCAAAGCCGTAGTGGCGGGTGATGGTTTTCTGGTTGAACGGAGCGGTGGTAGCGGCCGGTCCGGAGTAGGCATTGTTGGGCACGGCCTGGTCGCCGAGAGCCGTGATGGTGAGAGTGTGCAAGGAAGCACTCACCCATGGCCCGATTCCGTCGCTGCTGTCGACTTCAGCAATCGCTGGAGTCAGGGTCGGATAGGCGCAGTCAACGTTGTTGTACCCGGCGCCGGCAAAGCCGGATGTGGGCACGACAGGCGTATCGAGATACTGCGTGGTCCCGGGCATGAACGGCAGTTCATAGCAGAACTGGCTGTAGCCAGGGGTAAATGCGGGGTCGGTGACTAACGCTCCACCGGAGCCGGCGATCGGTCCGGGGTCGTTCATGCAGACGACCATCATGTTCGGCGAATATCCCGTCGGGTTCGGCGGGTTCACTTCCCATGTCGAGTAGGTCATGCCGTCATAGGTGCCCCAGTGGTCGGCATACACGCGGGAGATTTCGTTACCCGCCCAATCTTTCAGCGAGACGGGGAGGTCCGGCGGAGAGAACTTCTCGCCAAATTGCGGAGAGAAGGGATCGAATTCCGAGGTGTAGTCGTCGGTGATGCCGCCTGTAAACTTGGAGGCGATATGGGTCGAGGTGTAGACGTAGAACTTGGCGATCGCGCCCATCTGGTCGCCCAGGGTGACTTCCTTGCGGTCGCAGAGGTTGCGGGTCGCACCGGCAAACGGCGCAACCTGCTTCGATTCGGGGTAAAGGCTGATGTAGTCGGGCACAACGCGCGCTTCGCCGACGCACGGCCATGTGGGCTCAGGGATAAAGCCCGGGACGATGTTGTTTGATGGAGTGGTCCCAAGGCTTATGGTTGGGTTCTGACCGTTATTGGCGTTGTAGCCGGGACCAGGGTACCCTTGCGAAGCCACCGAGGCCTGGTCGGGGAGGATGAAGATGTTGCCCAACCCGCCAAATTCCTGAGTGACCGGAGCGATGTAGTTGTCGCCGATGAGGATGTTCTTATCCTCTTCTTTGACCAGTTCGTAGCCGGGAGGCAAAACCACTTCCACCACATACTTGCCGGGGGGCAGCATGGGGAGGCCGTGCCGCAGGGGATCAGCGTCGGTTCCAGTGGCTGGCACGGGGTCGGGATTGGCTGCGCAAATCGTGCAATTCGTTGTGCTTGGCCTGCCGTTTGCATCGTAGCCGGTCACGCTGGGGAACTGATACATGCCGTCGTAGGGCACGGGCTGGAGCTGGTTCCAGTTGTGCATGCCGTCATAGCACTTGAACTGGGAATTGTCCGGAAGCGGGGTCACCGCGGGCCCGCCGTGTTGCGAGTTGTAGAAGTTGAGATAGTTGGGCTGATTAAACAGTGAGAAATAGAACAGGTCCGGAATGGCGCCGGAGTTCGCACCCTGGCCCGGGCAGTTCATGTTGGGCGTGACGCCATCGGCCCGGAAACCCTGCGCGTAATCATCGAAACTGCTGGTCGCCGTGTAATCCACGAGGGTGAGGGTCGGAGTTAAGCCGTCCGCGGCAAATCCTTCCTGGTAGAGGTTGATGCCAACGCGAGGAACCAGCGGCTCCCATTGCGTCTGCACGAGCAGTTGCGGGTCATCAAACGGGCGGGTCGATGCATAGACGACATGGCCCTTGATGCCGCCGTTTTCACCTTCGTAGTAGGGCGCCTTGCCGAACTCGAGGAAGTTGTTCTGCCCGGGGAAGCCCTGCCATCCCTCGACTCCGCCGGTCCACGGGTTGTCGATGCGGCCGGATGAAAGTTTGGTCGAGCAGGTCGTGAGCGGGGGGGTACCCGTGGAGGTGGTGCAAACACTGGGCGGATCGCTGGTCTTACTGCCGACCAATCCGCTCATATCTTTGCCGGTGCAGTCCGCTCCGGCGCAATAGATCGAGCCGGGTACGCGGAGGTTCGCAGGCACGGACACGATTTCCTGCGTGCTGGCCAGGAGATGCCCGATGGTGGAGGCGCCGCACGGGGGATAGCCGGTCTTACCGCAGTCCGCGGAGCCATCGGCGGGTCCGCCGACGTCATATACGACGTGGGTGCCGGTGTTCTTGTAACGGGTCACATCGGTTTCCACCGTGTACCAGCTGAACAACGGGAACGTCTCGTTGAAATTGGCGGTGCCGGTGAAGTCCGTGACCAGCAGGTTTTCCAGGCTTCCATCACGCAACCGGACGGCGACGTTCGCGAATGGAATTCCCGCCTCCGTACCCTGCGAGATGCCATCCTTGTTGTCGTCGATGAAGGTCCGGGTGTAGAGGTTCGCCTCCCACTGGGTGGTCGCGATGTCGCCCATGTTCACCGTCGTGGCTGTACCCACCGTGGTGGGATTGA
Organism: uncultured Acidobacteriota bacterium; assembly: GCA_963798315.1. Taxonomy (GTDB): domain Bacteria; phylum Acidobacteriota; class Terriglobia; order Terriglobales; family Acidobacteriaceae; genus Telmatobacter. The sequence continues at coordinate 264,228 of CAWCTA010000017.1, forward strand.
TCCCCACCGGTGTCGAGAGACCATCCACGAGCAGATCGTTCCACTGGTCGAAGACGGTGACTCTCCAATCGCCCTCCGGAAGATTGGTGAGCGTGAAGGTGCCATCGGCGTTGCACTTCGTGAATGCGAAGTCTTCGCCATCCGGGTCACCAAAGCTTACATAGCACTGAGACCAGTAGTAGGTGTCGTGCGATCCGCTGCTGTAGAGCCGCTCATCCGGCGTGCGGCTCAACCGCTCGCCCGTGACTTTGCCCGTGATCGTATTGTTGCAATGGTACGGCGCGCCAGGCTGAGGGCTGAACGGGTCTGCGCCGCTGCAGATGTAGGGGTGGCGGGCATTGATGATCGCCGGATTCGCAAAACCAATGCTCACGTGGTAGGACGCCGGTCCGAACTCCTGGAAGTAGCTCGGCTCGCCGATCCTGGTAAAGACGTCGTGGGCCTTTTGGCCGTCCAGGGTGTTGGTCTGCAGCCACTCTTCGCCGCGGGCAATGCGGTCAGCCGCGGGGGTAGCGATGACGCCCCAACGTCCGGGCATGAGGTTGGCAACGACCGCCTGGCCGGCGAGCGGAGACAGCGTCATATTGTCCGACTCGTACTTCGGACAGGTTACGATCATGCCGGTGATGCCGGTGGCGGTTGGATCGGTATTACCATTCCCGTCGTTGAGCGGATTCGCCGTAATTGGACATGCATCGTTCCCGTTGTTGGGGTCGACGGTTCCCGCCAGGCTGTTGGTCAACGGCTGGTTGAACATGTCGTAAGTCATCTGTCCCGTGAAGTCACCGTTGCCGCCCATGGCATCCCAGAGATGAATCTGGAAGCCGCCCAGTCCAGGCTCATTGGGCGACAGCACGTCGACACCGCCGCCGCCATCCTGCTCTCCGTTCAGCGGGAAGTCATCTTCGAAGACAAACACGGAAAGTTTGCCTGGCGGGTAGGGCGAGGGTTGCGTGAGCACCGTCACGGGCGCGAACGTGCCTGTGCAAGCGGTGGCAGGCGGAAGCGGCGAACAGGCGCTGGGGACCGGAGCGCCGCCCATGCCGTGGCCGATCGGAGCCCCCTCAAAAGGGTTGGCCGCGTCGCCCGGCAGAACAGAAATGTAGTAGCGCTTTGTGGGATCCAGCGCGACCTCTCCGGGAAGGACGGCCGTCTTCTGCGTACCGGGACGGCAAGCGCCATTGCCGACATCGCAAACGGACGCCACGCCCAGCACTGTCTGTCCTGTTTCGCACGAGACCGGCCCGGTGCAGCCCTGCGCCACATACGGCATGTTGCTGGTGTGGAAATTGGTCCCCAGGGTTGGAACGATCCCTAAAGCTGCTGTCGGGCAGGTCGAGGGCGGAGGATTCGTCGAGCAAGCCGGGTTGATATAGAAGGTCCGATCTTCCTCGATGATCCAGCGATAGTCGGTGATCGTCGTCGTTTTGTCGTAGCCGTCCAGCACGTTGACCGTCAGGTTGCTCCCCGCAGGGAAGACAACCGTTATGGTCGCGGATGCGGTCTGTTGTTTGGGGTTCTGCACCGTAGCCTGGAAAGTGTAGCTACCCGCGCCGGGCGCGACGGCCGTGAACCCGCCGTTCCCATCGATAGCAACTGTCATCCCCCCTGTCCCCGCGATGGGCGTCTTCGTTGTCAGAACGGTAAGAGGTAGCTTTGCTCCGTCTGTGCAACCCGCCAAAACGCCGGGAGTTTTGATGGCCAGATAGGTGGCCATGTTCGCATTGAACGTTTGGGCGGAGCAGGTGATGCCGCTATCTGCGACGGTCGATGGACCCAGAGTCACCGTAGCGGTGATGCCGGAGGAGCACCCTGTAGGATTAACCGTTGTAGCAACACGGTCGCCGTTGGCGCAGTAGGTGAAAGAATCTGTGGTAGCTGTGCTTCCCGCGTTGGGGTAATACGCAAACGTTCCGATCGGACTCATCGTCACGGTTCCGTTGGTTGGCGGTGCCAGGACCTGTGCGAGATATACGCCATGGTCGTTGGCGATAACGCCCCTGGATGGATCGGAAATGGTGAGAATCTGCCCTGGGACCAGGACATATGTGTCGGCCACGGCTACTGCTGGCGTGGCTACCGGAGCGGTGCCCGAAGCTAACGGCGCTCCAGCACCATTGATGCTGACGTAGGCCAGCATACCGGAGTCGCGCGCAGTCGCATTCGCCGACAGGCTCAGCTCGCGGTCGTAGAAAGCGAGCGCGTTCCCGTATGCGGCGGGGGTGCCGGATGCAGGCGTCGACAGTCCATTGATCATCAAGTCATAGGTCTTGCCCGCGGCCATGAAGAGTTCGCTCTTGATCTTGGGAACGCCGGGCAGAGGGTTACCGTCTTCAGCAATCACCTTGAAACCGGTAACGATGGGATTTGACCCACCCGTTGCGCCCGCCACTTGCGATCCCACAATCGCAGGAACGTGCATCTTCAAGCCTGCGTTGACCACGCGCACCAGGACATTCCCGGTCGCTGACGTCGTTGGAGGAGACGCAAGGGTCGCCGGCGTAACCGGGAAGAGCGAGCCCGAAGTATTGTTCTTGTCAAAGGGCACGCCGTTGACGGTGTAGTACGTCGGTGTGTAGTTGACCGTCGGCGGGTAGCAGGTGAGATAGGTCGTCGAGGCCGGATTGCCGCAACCACTCGCTTGGCCGGACCAGACGGCCGTCTCGCTGAACCCGGCGGTATTGACCGCCGCGCTAACAGTGGTGTTCTGCACCGGGTCGATTTCGCTCAGAAGCATGGGAACTTCTGCGTCGTACGGAACGGCGCAGACAGTCGTGCTTCCGGGAGTGTAATAAGCGCAGCCTGCCGCCGTCTCAGTAATCGGGGTGGTTGTCGTGGCAGTGGGCGCAGCGGTGACCACCAGGATTCCATACAGCCCCATGGGTCCCTGGATGGACGGGTGGGTGCCGGACTCGATCAGATACGTGCCCGGCTTGAGGATTGTCCAAGTCAGCGCGGTGGTCGCTCCCGCAGCGACTTCCGTGGCGAACGACTGCACGCGCGGCCCTTGCGGCGGTGGGTTAAACCCCCCGGTGGTGCCCGCGACAGGCCACGAGACATTGTTCGAGGAAAGGCTGGAGTGATCCGGGCTCAGCTGCGTGGTTCGCGCCGACCCAAGGCCGCCGCCCACCTGGCCCACGATCGTGATCGAGGTGGGCACAGTGTTCCCGTTCGCAAAGGACAGATTATTGGTGAGGTTGATCGTCAACCCACCGGTTGCGGCCGTGGGCACGGTGATCACCACCGGCGACCAGCCGGCCGCATTGGGGTTCAACTTGGCGCACGTCGCGGTTGAGCTCGTTACGGCCACTCCGCAGCTGTAGCCCCACATCGGGATCAGTGAGCCGTCAGGCATCGTGGCATTGGCCGGCGCCGCAGTCAGGTTGACCTGCTGCTGGGCATCAGCTACACCCACTCCTAGAAGGAGAACAGCCGCTCCCAGCACTGCTGTCTTTAAAGTCGCTTTGAGAGAGTTGATTCGCATGTCTGTTCTCCTTGCCTACCTGGTTTCGTCGATCACGAATTCGCGAGAATCGACCAGCATCATCATCAGCATTCCGCCGGGGAAGACGTTGTTAGTGGTAATCTCGCGCTCGTTGTGCGAGTGCCACATGTAAGCCCATCCGCGTTCGTTGGCCGGGTTCGCCTGGGTGTTCGCGGGTTGCAACTTAGTGCATGGGGAAGCTCCGGCGCCTGCAACACCGGTGAGGCAATTTTGCTGGGCGCCACCGCGCAGGGTGGCATCCGGTCCCAGATACGGCGTACCGCCGTACCAGGCGCCATTGGTGAAGATGTTGGCGTCAGGCAGGGTCGCCGGGCCGCCCGCGGCAACATCGCCGAAGGGAGCAGCTTCGAGAGGCTTGTTGTGGTCCTGGCACCACTCGAAATAGTTGATCGCCGTAGGGGCCGAAGTGTTGTAGCCGTTGGCATCCGGCGTGCAAGGCAGCGAGGCGTTCGGGTCGGCTGTATCGCCGGGATGATGGCCGTACGCATCCCAGTTCAACCCACGCCCTGTGAAATAGAAGATCCCGTCGAACGCCTCTCCCGGAGTCGTGTCGGTGTTGAACATCAGGAGCCCGGCGAGGTCAGTGCCGTCGGGGGCAAGTTGTAGGTTTCCGTCACGGCCCAGAATGCGCACATGGTTCGCATGCTCGTGGAACGGGTGTTGCCAGCGGCCCTGGCCGATAGCCCGGACCAGAGTCATCTCGCCCGGATGCATGTGAGGATCGGCGTTATAGGGCTGGTGGGGATACTCGGGCCCGTAGTTGTCGTCCATCAGGTCGGGCATGGAACGCCCGTTAATCAGGAAGTAGGCCGGATGGTATGGCTCCGTCGGGACGCTGAGACTGCATCCCGTAGCTCCGGCGATGCAACTACCTAAAGCCGTGACTTGCGCCAGCGCGGTCTCGTGAATCCTGGGATCCATCTCGGCCCACTGGAACAGGTATTCCCGGTCGTAGCAGGCCTTGGGAGAATCGTAGGCGGCAGCCGCCAGCCGGAAATCCGGTTCTCCCCACGTCGCTTTAGCTGTTTTGTTTGCGCCTGGATTCGTCAATGGCAACCCGGTCGAGCAGGCCGCAGGAATGGTGCTGGGTAGCACGATGATTGCACCATACAGGCCCATCTCGACCTGCAGGTCGCCTTGCGTTCCACTGTAGTAGGCGTGGGTGCCCGGCGAATTGGCGACGAACGAGTAGGTCACCGTGCCGCCATGAATCGCCTCGCACGTCAACAACCCCTGCTTAGGCGACAAGATGCTTGGACCCGGCGAAGGACATGAGGTCGTCACAACGAAGCCGGGAAACAGAATCGAGGTGTTGCCCACGGGCGCGGGAAGACCATTTTTCAGGATGACCGTGACGGTTTGTCCTTCCGTGACAATCAGCGTGGGGCCGGGAACCTGCATCGTGTTGCAGGTGGCGCCCGAGATGGCAGACGGGGCAAAGCCCGTCGGCGCACCATTACACCCGTAGCCCCAGGAGTAGACCGAAGATCCGTCCGGCTGGTTGAGGTAAGCCGGCTCCGCCGTCAGGTTGAAGGTCGGGCCGGTGATTCCGGGAGCGGCAGCGTGAGCCGCGGCCCCCAGGAACAAAGCCAGCGTCGACGCCAGAAGCGATCGTACGATCGAGATCGATTTTGTCATGTTCGTTGCCCTCATTGCCGCTCTCCTAATTGCACTTGTTACCGAATGTGTTGCCGCCGGTCACGCTGTTGCAGATGTGAACCTCGGTCATGAGTCCACCGAAGTTCTCCTGATCATTGGAAAGATGGTCAAGCATGGGAGTGTAGAGGTAGAAAGTGCTGCCCGCCGGATATAGCGTGGCCGCGCAGCCTGTCGACCCGCAGCCTGCGTCACTGGCATCCAGCAGCACATCCAGCGACTCGCCGCCGCCGAGGGTGATGGAGTTGGTGTAGAACTCCATATTGTTGCCGGCCTGATCGCGCAGCAGTTTGGCGTTGAAGCCCACTTCCTTCATGGGAATCCCCAAAGACGCCAAGGTCTGGTATTCCTGAACGTCCAGGTCCGAAAGGCGCAGGAGAGCTTTTCCCCCTGCGGGAATGTTGATGATCGCAGGCAGTGGCTGCGAGTAGTGCACGCGGCCATCCGAAGATTGCGTGGCCAGGGGACCAGGCGTAACCGTGTCGGGGTAGCTCCGCCCGTTCAGGAGGAAGAATTTGTCCTTCATATCGGCAAACGCCTCAGGGTTGAAGGTCATGCCGACAAAGTGGAAGTTGGGGTCGAAGCCGTGAATCTGGATGGGATACTCGACGTCATACGCGGTTGAGCCGTCGCCGTCGTTGTAGGTGTACTTTTGCGGGCTGCCCAGCTTGTCGAGGCCTTGCACCGCGGTGTTAGCGGTCGCGCCGCCGGCTGGCAAGGAGGTGCTGCAGAGGATGTCGGCGGCCGGGTTGCATGCCGTGCGCAAATCCAATTGCTGCGCCTGCAGCCCCGCATAGAGACTAGTCCCGGCGCTAAGCCGATTCTGCCGCGGTCGCACATAGATTTGTCCCACCATGCCCATCTGCAAGTGCTCGGGAGGCGTGATGTGGCAGTGCCAGAAATAGGTGCCGGCGTCGGGGGCGAGGTAGTAATAGGTGAAGCTGCCGCCGATGTTGATGGCTACCGAAGCATCCGGCACACCGTCATAGACCGAAGAAGCGTTGGGATACCCATGGAAGTGGATGGTGTGTTGCTCGAACAGGTCCGGCCGCATGATCATGCCCACGTTGGTCAGGGTAAGAAACAGTTCGTCGTCCTCATCGAAGGCGATCAGAGGCGCCGGGAGGTTCCCGTTCATCACTCCGACGTCCATAATCTGGCGGGGATCCACGTGACCGTCGAATGCCGATCCGCTCGATGCGCTGGCGGTTTGAGACTCGTTCACGTCGGCCAGCCCGGTAACCGACGGAATGGTGAACGTGAAATTGAAGGAGGGTGAGAAGTTGTAGTTGGTCACGCCAGGGATGCCCGCGACCGGGAATGTGAAGGGGGCGGCGGTAACGGTCCATGTTCCGTCGTAACCCGCCGGCGGGATGCCGCCGGTCCCGGAGATGGTCACCGAACCTCCGAAAGGCACACCCAGAGGAGAGTTGGTTTGAACATAAACCGTGTTTCCGGTCGTGCCCTGGGAGATATCGTAGATGCTGACCAAGCTGGCCACGTCGGGAGCCAGTCCTACCGCGCCGTTATAGGTGAACATGGGGGCGGTAGTGTTGACGTCGCCAACCGTGTAGCTTGGGGTGTCGCTCGCCCCGTCCGTGGTCGCGGGGTCACCGGGCATGAGAACTCCCGGATACGCCGTATTGAAGGTGGACGGAAACTCGGTGCCGGGATGGCCCAAGGCGATGTCCGCAAGTCCCGACAGCGGCCCAAACGAAAACATAAACGTTTGCGTGCCGTTGGCCATCGTCGAGTAACCGTCGCCGCCTGAAACCTGCTGGCACTTGATGGCTCCGTTCACATTTGCCGTCGGAGCATAAAATCCGTTGCCGTTGATCGAAAGCGTCGTCGGACCCGTGTAAGTAGGTTCAGCGTTGACGTTCGTGAGGCTCGCTGGGTGAGTAATGGTGCTGGTTGGACATTGAACTCTGAAAGACTGTGCTGTCGCACATACCGCCGAAACAATGATGAACACCGCCAGCGACAAAGTTGTGCCCACGCTTCTGCTCGACATTCGTTCCCTCCCTATCAGCGACGGATCAGCGCAGGTCTCTAGCGCCGCGTCACTACCCTTCGAATCGGATCAACAATCTATCGGGTCGGGAATTCCCTATTTGCTCCATCGCAATAAGTAAGCTTCCTTGAGGTCAAATCTTGGTCGAATTTGCAATTCTTGACAGCCTGCACGGAGTATCTCCGCGGCAATGACTGCATGCATCAATCGCAAACTGCAGGCATTGCGTCCGTACTGGATGCAACAATCCCTTTCGGTCGAGTTGAGGTCATCTCTTTCTTCGGTGGCGTCTCGCCTGGACGCGTTTTGATCCGGCCACCCAAACCGGTACACCCGATCGACGCTATGAGCATCCTCCCGGTCCCCGGAATGCAGGCAGTCAAAGATGGCAACTATCTCTTGAGTTCTCTGAGCAATGGACTGGTGTGATCTACGGGCTTGGTGACGCCGACACCACCGGCAAGCACCGATGGATCGATCTTCACCAACAAGATGGAATCCGGCGGAACATGGACATCGCCCTTTGGACTGACGAAAGAACCCATCGAAAAATTGAGAGCGGGGTGTCTGCGAGACAAAGGAGGAACTTGCGGGATGCTTCGGCGCGAAAGCGGTCTAATGCGCGGTAAGCGATGTTTTGATTACTTGCGCCAGATCCTCGGGATGAAAGCCGAAGGGTCCAGGCTTGCTCTTGTAGAGAATCCGTCCGCCCTGCCCGATCAGGTAGAGCCGGTCGGGCCAACCCGTATAGGCAGACTCGACCCGATTGTCGAAGCTGTCGATCAGCGCCGGAAATTTGATGCCCAACTTGCGCACGCATGCGCCAGCAACAGTAGCGCGCTCTGCCTCGTCTTTCGGACTGCGGAAGAGAACACCATCGCGCACATTGGACTGCATCTGCCACACGTCGGTGGGATGCGCCTCAAGGATATAAACAGCGTAAAAGCCGACCTTATCCCGGTACTGCTCGGAGAGCTTGTTCAGGGCGGGAACCTCCCGCCGAAAGGGCGGTCAAGTGTAGCTGCCGAAGACAAGGACGACCGGCTTCTCTGCCCACAGCGACTCCAGTTCGGTGGGAGTGTGGTCTTCCAGCTTTTTAACGGTCAGGCCCGGAGCGGTATCACCGACGCTCAGCTGCCCCTGGCGCGCCCGCGTCCAGAGAGTCTCAAAGGGAAGCACAAAATAGGCAGGCGTGGGCATCCGGGCCATCACATGGCCGAAGACTTGGGGAGGCTGGTGCATCGCCCAGTTCACGTAGACCACGAGAGAAACCCAGCCAGCACAACAGACAGCCGCGATCGTCACGATCCACGTGCGCACGCGCTTCTTCTTTGTGCCGTCCATGGCTCTCCTATTTCGTTAGTCCGTTCATCTCAAGATAGCCCTGCGGAGCGATCCCAAAGGCATCCGCGACCCGATTAAAGAATGCGAACATCGCGGTGATGTAGACGGCTTCAGCGATCTGCGGCTCTGTCCAACCGTGATCGCGCAGTGCTTGCACGTCGTCGCCGGTGGTGCGATACGCTGCTTCTGTCACCTTGGTCACATAGTCGAGGAGCGCACGTTCCGCCGGGCTCAGGCCCGCTTCGTCCAGATTGCCATCCGCAATGGCCTTTACAGTATCTTCTTCTGCTCCCTGAACACGCAGGAAGTATGCATGCGAATCCAGTCAATATGGACAGCGATTGAGCAACGACACCCAGCTCGCGATCGCTTCCTTGGTTTTGCGGTCGAGATGGCCCTCAGAAAAATGGACCGTGTCGCTGAATTTCATCACTTCCCGTAAAAAGTCGGGGCGATGGCTGAAGCATTTCAAAATGCCGGGCATCTGCTGGCGGCCAGATTTGGCGCGCCATTCGTCGTAAACCTGGGCGACTTCACCGGTCGCGTCGCGATCTTCGATGAGCTTGATCTTGGTATGGTGGTCAGGCATCTTCCCGCGCTTCGCAGTGCAAAGTAAAAGCAATATAGCATGAGTTGGCGACGAAATGTATCCATCCGTGGGATGAGCCGGAAGCTAAAGGACCAGGCGCTGGTCACCCTGGATGCGGGTGATGCGCTGGCGGTCAAGATACTCGAGTAGCGGTATCGCATATTTTCGGGAGAGCCCGGTGAGCTGCTTGAAGCGTGCAACATCCATCAGGCTGCCGCGAAGTGCGGTAAGTTGCATGGCGAGTCGCCTGAGCGCGCCGGCATGGATGAACAAGTTATCGCTGCCCATGCGCACGAGTATCTTGTTGCGCTGCAATGTTGTCACGAGGCTGCGCATCTCAGCTTCTTTCAAATTGAGTCGTTGAGCGACTTCCAAGACCGATGGCGGGGCAAGGCCGGCTGCTTCGTACGCTTGAGCAACGCTCGCCAGCCGTTCAGTCTCAGCATCCGGCGACTGATCTCCGGCGTTGAAGATCGAGATCGTCTCATCACAAACCCGGACCTTTTGCTCGCGTACAAGAGCGCTCACCACAGAATTGAAGACTTCGGGGCTGAGCTCGGTCTGACTGCGCAACTCGGAAGACTTTACAGCCTGGCTGGTTTGCAAACGCGCGGTGATCGCGCGGGTCGCCGCGACAAATGCTTCAAGGCCGATCAGCAGATCGCCCGAGAGGAGCAGGAGTTCTCCGGATTCAAGAGCAGGACTCATCTGACAGCGAATCGCGTCCACTGTCCATCCTGTTTCGGCTGAGAGTGTATGAAGTGTGATTCCTCTTGTTTTGCGGCGGCCCACCCGCAATGCGATTTGTTGTGCGGCAGAGGACGTCTTCAACTGCTCGAGCCACGCAAGCGTTTCGGCTTTTCGCTGCCGAGGTTCAGGATGGGCGTCGAGGACACTGCCCCCGCCGATGGTTCCGGCGGGCGATGGCTGGCGGAGGACGAATCGGTCGCCAGGGACCAGCACGATCGGCTCGGCAAGCTTGATGCGCATGAGGCGAGCGGTGCCCGGTTGCATCGTTTCGTAGCCATAGAGAGAAACGCGCGCCATGGTCTCGGAGGTGAAGGCGTGAAAGTGAACGCTGGCACGGTGCTTCAACGCGGGCGCGCTCTTGAGGAGCCTTACCTCTGCGTCGATCATGTCTACGGCCGCAATCGTCCTGGGTGACACCAGCGTTTGTCCGCGATGGACCTGAGTTGCATCAACGCCAGAGAGATTTACGGCGACGCGGGAGCCGGGCAATGCGGATTGCATCGCCTCGCCATGTGTCTGCAGGCCGCGGACCCGGACAGCGCGGCCCTGCGGTTCAAGTTGCAACGTGTGACCTTCGTGGATTGTTCCCGAAATGAGTGTTCCGGTGGCAACGGTGCCGAACCCCTTCATGACAAATGACCGATCCAGCGGCATGCGCAGCAAGGCGTCCGGGGACACGACATGAGTCAGCATCGCGAGTTTGATCAGTTCTGCGCGAAGGGCTTGAAGGCCTTCACCGGTTGCCGCGCTTACCGGCAAGACGGGAGCGCGGTCCTTGTCAAGGAAGGTCCCTTTCAGAAACGTCTCAATGGAAGACGTAACTTCCTCCAGTTCGGAGACGCTCACGACGTCGGACTTGGTGATGACGGTGAGGCCCCGCGAGATACCGAGCAGTTCGCAGATGGCAAGGTGCTCCATCGTCTGTGGCATGATACCCTCATCTGCCGCAACTACCAGCATGACCGCAGGCACGCAACCGGCGCCGGCGAGCATGTTGCGTATGAAGAGGTGATGGCCGGGCACGTCTACGAAGCTGATGCGGAACCCCGATCCGTCGGGGGCCTGTTGCTCGAATGATGCGAAGCCGAGGTCGATCGTGATGCCGCGGCGTTTCTCTTCGGGCAGGCGGTCCGGGTCAATTCCTGTGAGGGCACGCACCAGCGTTGTCTTGCCGTGATCGATATGGCCGGCGGTCCCGATAACGATGGATCTGGGTGCGTTCGTCATTCACAGAGATCCCATTTGAAATGCCTTTACGCTCGCTGGAGTTACAAACGGCTCAGGAGGCCGACGAGATCGGAGTCGAAATGCGGCGGAACAGTACGCAGATCGAGCAGAACCGATTCGTCCGAAATGCGGCCGACGATCGGCGGATCGAGCCGTCGAAGCGTTGCAAGAAGCTCCGAAGCCACAAGAGAAGCGTGCCGCACAGACAGAGCGCAACTCTGCAAGGAAGCCTTGGGCGCGGTTCCTCCGCCCACGAGACTGGCGACTGGCACCACGTCCAGAACCAGTTTGGATGATACGACCTTGCCTGCGATCTCCCGGCACCTGCGCATGAGTTCTTCCGGCGGGAGGCTCAGCATCCGCTCTACCGGGATGGACACGGGGTCTTCTGAGAGGTGCTCAAGCAAGGTGGCTTCCAGTGCGGCATAGGTGAGTTTGTCAACGCGGAAGGCACGGTGCAGCGGATTCTTCCGGATCCGCTCGATCAAGTCGCTCCTGCCCACGAGAATGCCACATTGCGGGCCGCCGAGCAGCTTATCTCCGCTCGCCGCGATCAGGCCCACACCGCACGCGAAGGACTGGAGCAAGCTGGGTTCTCCTTTGATTCCGAAGCGCTCGAGCGACGAGACAAGGCCGGTGCCTTGATCCTCGAAAAGCGGAACTCCCGCACTCTTCGAAAGCTCAACCAGGCCCGCCAATGAGGTCTGTTCCGAAAACCCTTCAATGCTGAAGTTCGACTGATGTACCCGCAACAGGAGGCCAGTGTTTGGACCGAGTGCACGCTCGTAATCCGCGAGGCGGGTCCGATTTGTGGTGCCAACCTCTTTTAGGATTGCACCCGACTTCTCCATGATTTCCGGGATGCGGAAACCGCCGCCGATTTCGACAAGTTCTCCGCGCGACACGATGACTTCGGATTTCTCGGCAAGCGAGTTCAGAACGAGGAACGTGGCGGCCGCGCAGTTATTGACGATGAGCACGCCGTGTCGATCGGGATCTGGAGCTGCGGCGATTGTGCGATTCAGAACCCGCAGCACAAGAGACTCAACGTGCACATCTCTGCGGCTGCGCAATCCGGTCTCAAGATCGAGTTCGAGGTTGCAGTAATCCCGCGCGACGTTGACCACGTGACCAAGTGCTGCTTCGCTCAAGGGAGCACGACCCAGATTGGTGTGCAGAATCACGCCTGTCGCATTGATCACCGGGCGAAGCGAGTAACGCCCTTCCAACGCGATCTGATTGGCAATTGCGTGGGGCAACTGATCGATGCTCTGTCGCAGGCTGGCTTCTGTCTGTTGTCCCGAGGCGATCTCGAGGCGCAGGCGGCCCACCGCATTGCGGGCCGCGAGCAGCAGAGCGCTGCGCGGATGGGCGTTGAGAAGTTCCTTGCAAACAGGCGTCAACAACAGGTCGTTGACGGACGGAAGCTCGCGAAAGAGCCGGCCTTGTGCCTCGTCTATGCTGTGAAGGTCATGCATCGCCATGGTGAGCAAACCCTGGAGTAGTCATCATCGCAGAATGATGGCCGGTTCACCAGCGCCCGCGGAATAAGGACCTGAGACGCGTCCGATTATCGCAGCAGGAACCCCGGCATCTTGAAGCGAGGCGAGCAACTCTGACGCATCTTCGGATGCAACCGAGACAAGGAGTCCGCCCGATGTTTGCGGATCATAGAGCAGCAGACGAAGGTCTTCCGCGAGGTGTATTCCTGGAGAATCCTCAACCAGGCACTCGGCAAATTCGCGATTGGAAAGCAGACCTCCGGGAATCGCGCCGGCGCGAACTGCATCCAAAGCACCCTCAATCACGGGCACGCGGGCAGTATCAATTTCCAGCGTGACTCCGCTTCCAAGGGCCATCTCGCGACCGTGACCCATGAGCCCGAAGCCGGTGATATCGGTCATTGCGTGAACGCCGGGACAAGCGCTGGCAAGTGCCGATGCTGTGCTGTTGAGTGTCGTCATAAGCAGAATGGCTCGGTCTACCCACGCTGGCTCTGACTTGCCTTGCTTGAGAGCAGTGGTAATCACCCCCGTACCGATCGGCTTGGTGAGAATGAGCGAGTCGCCGGAGACCGCTCCGGCATTGGTGTAAATCCGCGCCGGATCGATGAGACCTGTGACCGCGTAGCCAAACTTCATTTCGGCATCTCGTACCGAGTGGCCCCCAACCACAGTGCAGTTTGCTTGAGACATTTTTGCCAGGCCACCGCGCATGATCTGCTCGAGGATTCCTAAATCGGCATCGTGCGGAAAACAGACGACCGCGAGTGCGGTCAACGGCCGGCCGCCCATCGCATACACATCGCTCAAAGCGTTGGTCGCTGCGATTTGACCGAACGTGAAGGGGTCATCGACCAGCGGGGTAAAGAAGTCGATTGTCTGCACCAGCGCCTGGTCGACCCCAATGCGGTAGATTCCCGCATCGTCCGAAGTCTCAAATCCAACCAGAAGGTCAGGGTTAGTCTGCGCCGGAAGCGCAGACAATACCTGCCGAAGAGATCCAGCAGGCAGCTTGCTGGCGCAGCCTCCAGCTCTTACGTGTTGCGTCAAACGCACAATATCGAGAGGATTCAAGTCGATTCCTTGTTTTCCTTGGCAGTTGGAACGTGATGTGTAACATGGGCAATGTAGCAAGACACACTCATAGGAGGGAAGTGCTTAGGATCCGGTGATCCTCCCGGTCTTCAAAACCGGCGGTCGTCCTTAACGGGCGACGGTGTGTTCGACTCACACGCGCTTCCGCCAGCTTATAGACCACGGCCTGCGACCGAGGCGAGGCAAACGAAGCTCGAAGAGCGTTTGCCCGCCCAAGCCAATGCCATCTCCAGGGTCAACACGAGCGATTTGTCGATAGGCGTGCGGATGAGGTCAAGCTCGGAACCCTATAAAGATAATTCTTTACGCTGTCCAATCACTGAGTACTCTGTGTCAATCTAAGTATCCACTCGTGAATGGGTTTTATGTGCGACTATTCTGAGGTTAAGGAACTGACGCATGCGAACGGAGATCCAGATTGACCAACGGCGATAGCGAGCCTCTGAACTCCAGTTCACTCCACGCAGAGGTGGAGCGCCTGCAAGAAGAGAACGCTCGTTTACGTCGCCTCCTGATTGCGCATGGCATACCAATCTCGGAAGTTCCAAACTCCAGGTCGGAGACAATTCAAGTCTCCATTTCCGCCCCTGAGGTGCAGAGACCCGGAGTGGCAACGGCAGAGCAGCGAATTGCCTTGTTTCGCAGCCTTTTCCGTGGGCGCGAGGATGTCTATGCGATTCGCTGGGAGAGCAGCGACGGGCGATCTGGATACATGCCCAAAGCAGATCGCGACTGGAAGTCTTATCTGAACGGGAAGGAGCAAGACCGAAAGAAGATTGATCGTCAGACGCGAAGCTACAGGCCTCTGACTGATGATGTGCTGCGAGGACATCTTGTTGGCGATCGGACGGTTGGGATCTATCCACTTCTTCAGGATGAGTCTTGCTGGCTTCTAGCTGCTGATTTCGACAAAAACACATGGCAGGAAGATACAGCAGCGTTTCTCGCTGTCTGCCACGAACTCAATGTACCGGCGGCACTGGAACGCTCGCGATCTGGGAAGGGTGGCCATGTGTGGATCTTCTTTGAACGGGCGATTCCAGCCACAACCGCTCGCAAACTCGGCAGTATAGTCCTCACTCGGACCATGGAATCGCGTCATCAGATAGGACTCGACTCATATGATCGCTTCTTTCCCAACCAGGACACCATGCCCAAGGGTGGGTTTGGCAACCTGATCGCCCTTCCATTGCAAAAGCTTCCGCGGGCAAACAATAACAGCGTTTTTTTGGATGCGGAGTTTCGTCCTTATCCAGATCAATGGGGGTTTCTGGCGGGCGTCAAGAAAATGCCTGCTGACGCCGTCGAAGCCCTTGTGCTTGTGGCGCAAGGGCGTGGAGATCTCATCGGCGTACAGTTCAGCGTTTCCTATGATGAAGACGTTGAACCATGGATGGTGCCGCCATCAAGAACGCGAGCGGATCGTGCAATTCCAGGGCCCTTCCCGACGCAGGTTCAAATCATTCGGTCAAACCTTGTCTACACAGAGAAGAACGGTTTGCCCTCTGCGATGCTGAACCGACTGCTTCGCCTGGCGGCTTTTCAGAATCCTGAATTCTATAAGGCCCAGGCAATGCGGCTTCCCACATTCAACAAGCCGCGAGTTATTGCATGTGGCGAAGATCTCTCCAACTACATTGCGCTACCGAGAGGGAGCTTCGCCGAAACGGTGCAGTTGCTTGAAACGCACCACATCAAGACCGTGATTCGCGATGAGCGATTTGTGGGCCGTGCAATTGACGTGGAATTCTCGGGCCAACTGAGACCGGCACAAGTCGATGCCGCCGCCATGATAGCCGAGCACGACGACGGAATCCTGTGTGCCCCTACGGCATTTGGAAAGACTGCGTTGGCCGCTTGGATGATCGCATCCCGGAAGGTAAATACCCTCGTGCTGGTTCATCGTCAGCAATTGCTCGATCAATGGCACGCAAGGCTCGCTATGTTCCTCAATCTCCCGGCCAAATCAATTGGGCAGGTAGGCGGTGGTAAGAATGAGCGCAGTGGCTGTGTCGATATTGCCATCATCCAAAGCACTCACGATAAAGCAGGGGTGAAAGACCTCGTCGCGGATTACGGTCAGGTCATTGTTGATGAATGCCACCATCTGTCAGCGTTTACCTTTGAACAGGTCATGAAGCAGGTAAAGGCGAAGTACGTTCTCGGTCTGACGGCAACGCCGGAACGCAAAGACGGCCACCACCCCATCCTGTATATGCAGTGCGGCCCTATCCGATACAAAATGAGCGCGCGCACGATGACCGCAGGCTCTCCGTTTGAACACGAGGCCATCCCGCGATTGACAGAATTCCGCATACCAATCGAACAAGTTGAGATGACGATTCAGGAAATCTATGGTGCGCTGGCAATTGACGATACTCGCAACGAACTGATCGTCGGCGATCTGTTGAGTGCCGTTCACAATGGGCGTTCACCGCTGCTTCTTACAGCCAGAACCGAACATCTGAAGCATTTCGAGGAGGCTCTTGCCAGTGAAGTTGGAAACGTCTTTGTGCTGAAGGGGGGTATGGGGAAGAAGCAACGCCGGTTGATAACAGAGGCAATTGGAGGCCTTCCAGAGAATGCGCCAAGGGTCATTCTGGCCACGGGAAGCTATATCGGCGAGGGGTTTGATGATGCGCGTCTAGACACGCTGTTTCTGGCAATGCCGATCTCATGGAAAGGAACATTGCAGCAGTACGTCGGACGGCTTCACCGGCTTCACGATGCGAAACGCGTTGTTAGAGTCTATGACTACGTCGATTCCAACGTCCCCATGCTGGCGAGAATGTATGCGCGGCGGTTGAAAGGCTATAACTCCATCGGTTACCGAATTTGTAGTATCGCCAGCGAGGAGTCTGCCACTGAACGATAAGGTTCCGGCCCGGACAAGATCGATGTAGAGAAACTCGGAAACAATGCACGACATGGCGGAGGAGCAGATTGAGTCAA
>CAWCTA010000018.1:0-419470 GCA_963798315.1 uncultured Acidobacteriota bacterium
CAATAGAAGGGCAAGACATAATTCGTATCTTTCGTTTCTTTCGTACCGGCATTGCACTTTGGCGCCCCTGAAAATTGGCGCACTAGGCCGCGCCACCTCCAAACTTGCCAACGATCAAGTTTGCGGCCTCTCCTGTCTTAAGCTGGTCCAGGTAATCTGCCCACCGTTGCATCATGCGCTTACGCTCTGGCAGGAAGGATGTGCGATTGTACGCCGTCCCGTTCGCATCCTTTACCGCGTGAGCCAACTGATGCTCCATCAGATCATCGCGAAACTTCAATACCTCCGCGCCGATGGTGCGGAACGTTGCACGGAATCCGTGCCCGGTCATTTCATCGGCGGGAATCTCCATGCGCCGCATTGCAGCCAACACAGCAGCATCAGACATGGGCCTCTGTGCGCTCCGCGCGCTCGGAAACACAAAGCGCTTGTCGCCAGTGAGCGCTTTCACCTCATGCAGAATCGCTACAGCTTGATTGCTCAGGGGAACCAGGTGATTCGGGTTAGTCTTGGATGCAACAAAGCGCCACTCTGCTTTGTCCAGGTCAATATCCTTCCATTCGGCCTTGCGCAGCTCACCAGGCCGCACCACCACCAGCGGAGCAAGGCGCAACGCGCAGCGCACAGTCAACGTGCCCTCATACGAATCCAGCGCGCGGAGGATTTTTGTCAATTGCTCTGGCTCGGTCACCGCCGCAAAGTTGGCTTTCTTTACGGGCCTGAGCGCCCCGCGCAGATCGGCGGCGGGATTCCTCTGACAGCGCGCCGTCGCAATGCCATAACGGAACACCATCCCCACATACTGCCGTGCCAGATGGCTTGTCGTATCCTTGCCGCGTGCCTCGATCACGCGCAACGCATTCAGCAGCTCGGGGGCTTCGATCTCTGCAATCGGCCTCTGTCCGAGATTCGGAAATATGTACTTTTCCAAGCGCCGCAAGACGCGCTCCGCATGAGCGGGAACCCATGCCGCCGATTGCCTGCCGTGCCACTCGCGCGCCACTGACTCAAAGGTGTTTTCCGACTGGTTTGCAATGCGCAGCTTTTCGGCCTTGCGCTCTTGGCTAGGGTCAACACCATCCCGCAGCAGTTGCCGCGCTTCCTCAGCAGCCTTGCGCGCGGCGTCCAGGCTCACTTCCACAGCCGTTGAGCCAGCAGCCGTATAGACCCCAAGGGAAAGCCGCTTTTCCTTGCCTCCGATGCGGTATTTGAGCCTCCACCATTTTCCGCCGCTCGGGGCAATCTCCAGGTACAGCCCGCGCCCGTCGAATACGCGCTGTGTCTTGTTCGCGTGGGACTTGATCTTGCTGATCTTGATGGCAGTGAGTGGCATGGATTCAGGCTCCTGAATAGGCTTGGGGCAACTCCGGGGGCAACTCCCGCCCATTTTGGCTGCCTTGCCCCAAGTGGTTTGCTAGTTGCCCCCAATGATGCCCCCAGTTGCCCCCGGCTGTCAATCGACGGCAAAAGACACCAATGCACAGATGTTCGTTGATTTTATGAGGTTTATATTGAGAGAGAAGATGTAAATGGACTCTACTGGAAGGAGGATTGGTAGCGCTAACGGGAATCGAACCCGTGTTTTAAGATTGAGAATCTCACGTCCTAACCCCTAGACGATAGCGCCACGTTTGCTGGGGATGGCCGTCGCGGCCACTCGTCTAATTTAACAAAAAACTCCCTGTGCGCCAAAGGCTTCGGCCCAAAACGGCGCTTCAGATCCCCAGCTTCCGCACTTCTTCGTTGTAGTACTTGCGGTAGAGGATTTCCCACTCCTGCGAGCCCTCGAGGATGATCTTGCGCTGCGAAGCGATCTTCTGCCGGGCGGCGGTGTCGATTCGGGCCTCTTCGGTTAGCAGGTTTTCGAGCGCCTTGCGAGCTTCCTGGCGGATCGTGTTGCGATCTTCGAGAAAACCCACATCTTCGAGGTCGGCCAGCGTGTCGGCCACGGTGTGCGCCAGCTTGTTGAGCTTGTCGCGACTGATCCTCATAGCACCGCCTTGTACTTGCGGGCCAGCTCGGTCTTCACCTTCTTGAACATCTCGGCGTATTGCGCGCCCGACTTGCGCATCTCGTCGGAGTACGCCTCAAGGATCACGCGGACCTCTTCATTGATGCGGTCCTCGAGAGACAACTCCTCGATGAGGCCCTCGGTCACGCGGGCCTCGGTCGCCTTCAAGTTGCTGGTGGTGATCATTTTGGCGTCGATGAGGTGCTTGACCGTACGACGGCCCAGATAACCAATATACTCACGGGAAAAGATCATGGACTAACAGTCAGAATAGCGCAAGGGGCTTGGATCTGTACATATCGCCCCGCCATCCCTATGTCACCGTCAACCTTGGGCTCGGAATCGAGATCTACGCCCGCGGACTGAGACCCATCCGCGGGAACCCGGGACTGGGGCACCCCCGGACGCGGCCCGGAGAAAGCGACTGGTACCGATGCCCTCGGCGCTAGCCGCGGTGGGGACAGTTTTTCGTATTGATGCACTCGTCGGCGAGGCGCAGCCGTTCGACAGGCCGGCCGCCCACCAGGTGCTCTTCGACAATCGACGCCGCATCCTCAGGCCGAACCGAGCCGTACCACACCGCTTCTGGATACACCACTACGGTCGGCCCGTGTTCGCACTGATCCAGGCAAAGGGATTTGTTGATCCGAACACGGTTGGCAAGACCGGCGGCTTTGGTCAACTGCTGGAGCTGGGTGTGCAACTCGCTCTTGCCGTCCGTAGTGCATGAAGGGCGGGGCGCGTCGGCGGGACGGACGTTGTGGCAAACAAAGACATGGCGTTCAAAAGGGGGCAATCGTGGGATCCTCCTTTACTAGAGTAACGGGATGACCTGCGGAAAAAGGTTTCCACAATCTCGACAGCCCCCCCGCCCGCATCTGCGAAAATGATTGCTTGACTATGAGCAAGGATAATCTGCTTTCGCTGAAAGACGACATGGTGGCTTTTATCGAGGGCCACGGTTTGCGCCGCCTGCCGGGCTATGTCACCGAAGACATTCCTTCCATCCTGTGGGAGGACCATGGCAATGCTGACGCATGGAAAGACTTTGTGGAGATGGCCAAGCACGTCGGGGCGACTTTCATCACTTTCAGCGAGATGACCCTGGAACGGGAAGAGCTGGACGCGCTCGTCGACGAAGCCGGAGAGATGAACTTCCCCGATGAGGAAGCGACCGAACTGGTGGAGGCGCAGTGGCTGCGCAAGTATGCCGGCATGCTGGGCTACATCCAGCTGGGCTTTGTTCACCAGGGGCTGGTGTTCCTGCATGAGACCACCACGGAGTGGTACGAACGCTACCAGGCACTGCTTGAAGATATCGAGAGTTTCCAGGACATCGTGATCGACGACGCCCACGAGGGTTCCGGAGACGACGACGAATAACGGGCGGTGAGCATCGTGGGCACGACCGACAGTCCTTCCGCGCCCGTCCGCAAATTTCCCCGCCAGCGCTGGGTCATGGAAGACCCCCATCCCGAACAGGCAACGGCCTTGGCGCGGGTAGCGCGCCTTCCGCTCGTATTGGCGGAGTTGCTGGTTGCGCGCGGCGCTACGAGCGGGCCCGAAGCGCACGCCTTTCTGAATCCCGATTTCTCCCACCTTCACGAGCCTCTGTTGATGCGCGGAATGGATGTCGCCGTGGACCGGGTGGAGCGCGCCATCGCGGATCGCACCCCGATTCTTCTGTATGGCGATTACGACGTGGACGGCACCACCGCCGTGGTGCTGCTGAAGACCGCGATCGAGATGCTGGGCGGCGTAGTGCGGTTTCACGTGCCCCATCGACTGCTCGAGGGATACGGCCTGCAATCGAGCGTACTGGAAGCGGCGTATGCGGACGGTGTGCGGCTGGTCATCACGGTGGATACGGGCATGCGCGCCTTCGCCGAAGCCGAAACCGCGCGCCGTATCGGCCTGGACCTCATCGTCACCGATCATCACCTGCCGAAAGCCGATGACTCTGTGCCCGCGGCCCTCGCCATTCTCAATCCCAATCAACCCGGCTGCGGCTACCCGGAAAAATCTCTGTGCGGCGCGGCCATCGCGCTCAAACTCGCTGAGGCGTTATTGAAGCGCCGCGATCCAATTCGCACCCGCGAAAAGATCCTTCCCAGTTTCCTCAAGATGGCGGCGATCGCGACCATTGCCGATGCCGTCCCGTTGCGTGGCGAGAATCGCGCCATCGCGGCACTCGGCCTGCGTGAACTTCGCCGTCCAGTGGGCGCGGGCCTGCGCGCTTTGTTCGCAGCCGCCGCGCTCGATCCCGCATCGAAGGAGCTTACCGGGTACGACGTCGCCTTTCGCCTTGCGCCCCGCATCAACGCCGCCGGACGCATGGATGTGGCCTCCGAGGTGATCGAGCTTTTCTGCACGCGCGACGCGGGTCGCGCCCACGAATTGGCGACCAAGCTTGAGTTGCTCAATCGCCAGCGTCGCGACACCGAAGCCATTGCACTGGCCGCTATTGAAGCGCGCCTCGCCGACGACGCCGATCTTGCCGCGTGTCGCCTGTTGGTGGTCGACGGCGATGGATGGCATCGCGGCGTGATTGGTATCCTGGCTTCGCGCGTGGTCGAGCGCACGGCCAAGCCCGCGATCGTGGTCAGTGTCGAAGACGGAATCGCGCATGGTTCGGGCCGGTCGATCGATGGCTTTCCCCTGCTGGAGGCGATCGAGACCTGCGGCGATCTCTTCACGCGTTTTGGCGGACATGCGTTTGCGGTGGGATTCGCCATGCCCGCCGATGGCCTTCCCGAACTCAAGCGCCGGCTCGGTCTTCACGCCGAAGCGCGGCTGGCCGCACGCGAACCCGAACAACTACTGCGGATCCATGCAGAGCTTCCCCTCGACCGCATTACGCCGGTACTGGCGGGCTGGCTGCGCAAGCTCGAGCCGCTGGGCCATGGCAATCCCGAGCCAATTTTTATGGCCCGCCGCGCGCGAATCGCCACACCGCCCCGCGTGATGAAAGACCGTCACATCCGTCTCGAACTCACCCCGGAACCAAACGACCCGGTTCGGCCCTCGGGCCCGGTTCGACCGTCGGGGTTGACCCGCGCCCTCGGCTGGGACTGGGCCGGACGCTGCATGGATCTGCAGCTTTGCCAGGGAAGCATGATCGATCTCGCCTACCGGATCCGCGAGAACGACCACCCGGATTTCGGCGGCATCGAAGTGGAGATCTGCGGCATCCGGCTCGCCGAGGCGTAACACTCTATCCAGCTTCCCAGTCCGCCGCATGCATAGAGTTTGCTCCCGGTATAAGCGCCACCTTTCGCTGAAAGGTTGCCATGTACTCTCGTTCAAAGATCCTGCTTGCCATAGGACAATTGCAAACAGGAACAACGATGGCGGCTCCCGGTCTCAATACGAAGGACCTTCAAGAGGCCATGAGACTGCGTCTCCATCGCTCCGTCGAACTCATCCCGCTGCGGGGTGGAATTGAATCCCAAGCCTACCTGCTTGTCGAAAACCGCGGTGAATATGTTCTCCGGATCAACAGATCAGATGTCGGATTCAAGAAGGACGCATTCGCTTCGCATCACTTTAATTCCGCCCGTCTTCCTGTCCCCGCGGTCATAGAAATCGGTAACATCGACGACGTCCATTCATTTTGCATTACGGCTCGCGTTCCCGGAACCACACTGCAGGATCTGTCGCGGGAGCAAATTCGACGCACTCTGCGGTCAACGGTGGCAACTATGCGTGCAATCTCCCGATGCGACGTGGGCTCAACGAAGGGCTTTGGCACATTTGATGAGCACGGAGTCGGATCTCATTCAAGTTGGCAAAGCTTCCTAAGGTCACTCTCAACTCTGGAGTGGACGAAGATCGCTCCCCCGATCCGCAACGCCGGCATTGATTCTGCTCTGCAAATGCTACACAAGCTTTCAGAAAACATGCCGGACTTCCGGAACCTCGTACATGGCGATTTTGGATCAAACAATTTGCTCAGCGACGGAACCCTTATCACCGGAGTAATCGATTGGTCCGAGGCTATGATTGGAGACCCGCTCTATGACGTTGCCAACGTCTTTTTCTGGCGGACCTGGCTTGACTGCATGGATCTTCTGTCAGGCTTTCTCACCGACACAGTCGCTTTCACCCAGAACGCCGGAAGGCGGCTCCTTTGTTATCAACTTCACATTGGTCTTCGGGAAGTCTATGACAGCACAGTTCGAGAGGACTCGTTCATGAATTCGTGGGCCATCGCACGCCTCGGGGAAATACTAAGTCAGGCGCGATAATCGTCCTCTTTCTCGGCCTCCTCTCACGAAAAACGAAGGCCCATGCCGCAGCGTGAGCCTCTGTTTCCCGTACTGTTTCGGGGTCTAGCGGTGCGGCTCCTTCGGTTTGGATTCCGACTGGTGCTGGGGTTGGGACTGGGGCTGGGCATGCGGCTCCGGCCGGGACTGGCTCTCAGGATGCGACGGCTGTGCCGTATGCGACGGCGCCTGCTCATACTTTGGAGCCGGAGCCGGATGCGATGGCGGCTCTGGATGCGACTGGTACTCGGGGCGCGACGGCTGAGCTGCATGGGACTGCGGCTGCTCGTACTTCGGAGCCGGCGCTGGATGCGCCTCAGGCGCCGCCCGGTATTCGGGAGCCTGGTGCGATGGCGACGTTGGATGCGCCGGCGGCTCGGGATGCGCCTGATACTCAGGCCGCGACGGCTGAGCCGGATGAGACTGCGGTTGCTCGTACTTCGGAGCCGGCACGGGGTGCGATTCCGGGTGGCCGGCTGGACTTGCACCGGGTTGCGTTACCGGCCGATTGTATTCGCCGCGCGGAGCGCCGACATTGGCCGCAGCACCCACAGGAGCGGCATGATGCTCGGGTGGCAGGGGACGAGCGACGGCCACGTTCTGCGGATGCCCGTTGTTGGTCTTGAAGTATGCGGCACGGTCGGTTCGAGCTGTTTCCAGGTGCTGCTGCTGATAGGACGTCGGCGCCACGTGCGATTCATTCATGGCCTGCTGTTCCACCGGAGTGGGCTCGTGGCGGATACCGCCGGGACCGCCGCTATAGGCCACGCGATTGTTGTTGATGATCGTGGTGTTGTGCACGATGGTTTCGTTCACGTAGGTGTTGTGAATGACGGTGTTGTTCACATGCATGACAGCCGTGTTATAGGCAAATTCGCGGCCGCGCCACTCGCCGCCCACAAAACCAACCCCCATGTAGCCGAAGCCATAGTTGACGCCGCCGTAATATCCGACGTGCGGGCCCCAATAGCCGGTGTGCATGACATAGAGGCCGCCTTCCCAGCCCCAATACGGCGGAGTCCACAGCGCGCCTTCATAGGGGGCGGGCACCCAGGCTCCGGGAACCCAATAATATCCATCATCGCCGTAGGCCCAGTAGCCTGGCGTCCACATCAGGCCGGGTTCGGGGCAAGGCGGCTGCACATAGACGGGCAGCACCGGGGGGGCAAATCCAACGCTGATAAAAACACCCGCGTACGAGGAAGCGGGAACGAGCGAAACAAGCACCGCCAGCAACAGCCAACGTGCGGAATGAAGAACTTTCATGGGTAAACCTCCTGAGATCGTTCGGCCCTGCCGGCTCGGCATGCGATCGACCGCGAGCGGGGTCAGGACAACGAGGTCACGAACTTCAAATCGCCTGAATGCTTTAAGCGCAATCAAGCTACTAGATTGGAACCCCATCAGGGGTGAGAAGTTGTCAAGGTGTCAAATAAGCTAACGCCAGTACGGCGATTTATTAAGGTTCTCGCAACATTCTATCGCGATTGAGTCCTTCCCGAACCTATTCTCGCAGTTCGAGATCCTGGCAGGCCGGGACCGGTAAGCCGCCCCAATCTGCCTGATTAATTCCGCAAGAAATCAGTAGCGCAGGCTGAGGCCGAGGCCGAGGACGTTCCGGGCTTGCAGGTTCACGGGCGTCACCCCCTGTGGGTAAATAAAGGTATAACCGATCTGATTTGCCACTTCGCCGACCCCGACATCAAAGGCAAAGTGGGGGTTTTCTTTCTGGGTGATCCGAACCGCAAAATCCAGGGTGGTAGGTATGTGAGACTTGCCGCCGATCAACAAGGCGCCGAGGTTCTTCACCTGCGAGGGCTCCTGCGTGAATCCCGCCGCGGGCACGATCGCGGTTTTGAAGAAAAACGGGAGCGGAATCCCTAATCCTCCGAACAGGAGCCCTTTGTACCCCGTCGCCTGCCCGCCAACGCCGTAGATCGAAGCATTGCTTAGTTTCCATCCCAGGTTGGCAAGAAATGGCAACGGCGGGTGCAGCCACGTCTTGCTCGCCACAACGTAATAATCCTCGTTGACATAGGTGGTGCCATCGAGTGCGCCGCTCACGAACCGGTCTCCGGTTCGCACAACCGTGCCGACAGCAAGCCCGGGGACCAGCGGACTCCATTGGCCGTCTTTGATGGCCACCACTTTCCCACTGAATATATTCATTCCCGCGTAATGCCAAAGGCTGCTCAACAGCGGGTCGTTGCCTAACGTGTGCACGTTGCGTGTGTATCCCACCTCCGCCCGATTGGCAAAACCCTCCGCGATATTGAAGGTGTAGACGTTGCCGATCACTTTATCGACGTTGATGAAGTGGAACCCCACCGCGGGATGCGAGAAGCGGTGATCCTTGGCCGTATAGACAACGTAGGCCGTCGGCGTGATGAAGCCGCCCGTCTGGCCTTCGAGGGTCAGGTTTTGAGCGTTCACGCAGGGAGCGGCAAAGGCGCCTGCCGCAACGACACCGCACAGAAGGATTCTCGAAAGGCTGCGTGATCTCAAGGGTCGAACTCCCAAGTGCGCCGGCGGCGCGTGCCCGCCACGAAAACTTCCCCGTTGTAACACAACCCCCTCCGTGTCGTCTCCCCCCTTGCCGCAATGGTAGACTCACGCCATGCCGCGCGGTCTGTTCATCACGCTCGAAGGGCTCGATGGATCGGGCAAGACAACCCAGATCAAGCGTCTGGCTGCGTGGATGCAGAAGCGCGGCTCGGCGCCGGTCATGACCCGCCAACCGGGCGGGACCGTGATGGGCGAGCGCATCCGGGAACTCCTCCTCAATTCCCGCTCCCGCGGTCTGTCGTCCATGACCGAAATGGCTCTGATGTTCGCCGATCGCGCGCAGGCCATTGCCGAAGTGATCGAACCCGCGCTGGCGTCAGGCACGACGGTTCTCTGCGACCGCTTTACTGACTCCACCGAGGCCTATCAGGGCGGAGGCCGCGAGATCGGTTCGGCGACCACTCTCGAACTGCACCAGCTTATCTGCGGCGATCTTCAACCCGATCTCACCCTGCTGCTATTACCGTCCCTCCAGCTCAGCCTCAGCCGCGCCCGGCGCCGCAGTGACCGGGTTGCCGAGCAAAGCGGCAAGGACGAAAGCCGCTTCGAGCAGGAAGACGACCGCTTTTATCGACGCGTGTGGGAGAAGTATCGCGAGATCGCCGTACGCGAACCCGAACGCGTGGTCCTCATTGAAGGCGACCTGGGCATCGACGAAGTTCATGAACAGATCGTGGAAGCCGTGGCCATGCGCCTGAGTGAATCGCACCTCCACGTAACCAACTCTTGATCAGGAAGAATCACGACGCCACGTTCCACGCGCCCAGCATGCGCCGCAGCAGCACCAGCTGGCCCAGGTGGTAGGCATTGTGATCGGCGACCAGAAGCGCTTCGCGCAAAATCGTCTGGCCATCGCCGTGGGGAATGCGCGCATACAGGTCGGTGGCATCGTCGGCCACCAGCGCACACATCGTCTCCAGTTCCCGGCAGAAAGTATGGACGCTTCGGTCCCACGCTTTCTCGTCCGGAGGCTCCGGGCTTTCAGGCCAGTACCCTTCCGGCCACTTTGGCGACTCGTGCTTGGCATTGCGTGAGAATTCGAGAATATCCAACTGCGCGATGCGCATGTGTTCCAGCAATTCCCAGGGGGAATGGGGTGACCCCTTGGGCCGCTTTCCCCTTGCTTCAGCAGGAAAGTCCTGGATGGCGTCCTGAAAACTCGCGTGGGCGCTTCCGCCCTTGAGCAATTCCAGCAGATGTTGGCGCAGCGCAGCGTCTTTCTCCATGGCGATCGGCGATCTCCTTCTCAGTACTTGTGACCTGCCTTCAAAGTTCGCTTCAGAATTGGACTGTCATCCTGAGCGAAGATTGGCGCTCTTTTGCGCCAATCGTAGTCGAAGGATCTGCGGATGGACCGTTCAATTTACGCAACGAACTTCTGGGACAAAACACTTGGGTGACGGTTTAACAACTGCACTTCGAAGATTCGCCGCGGGCCCGAAAAGATGCTTTGACTTTTTCTCAGGCTGCAAGTCCGCCAAGAAAATGCTCGAGAGCGGCGTGCGCATCCTCGAGGGCAGTCTTTGAGCCCTCCAGACGGCTCATCGCCAACCCACCTTCGAGCGTCGCAATCACGACATTGGCAACCTGCCGTGCGATTGTGCCTCTCCGAATCTCGCCGGAGCGGATCCCGCGTTCGGCGATTCGAGTCAGGCGCGTTTTCCAGTTGCGCAAAGCCTCGAGGGCCAGGCCCCGCAGAACCGGATTCCCGTCGTCCTCCTCGATGGCGGTATTGAAGATGGCGCATCCCCCGGGCACGTCGGAGCGCACCTCCACGAAGCGCCGAACAAGCGAACGCAGTTGATCGAGCACGCCGAGGGCCGGATCAA
The DNA here is from genome assembly GCA_963798315.1 of uncultured Acidobacteriota bacterium. GTDB lineage: Bacteria > Acidobacteriota > Terriglobia > Terriglobales > Acidobacteriaceae > Telmatobacter. The sequence continues at coordinate 10,671 of CAWCTA010000018.1, forward strand.
TCTTTTCGCCGCGCAGTTTTTCGGTCCGCGCCACCGTATACCGAAACACCTCGGCGGCGAGTTCCTCCTTGCCCGAAAAATGCCGGTAAAGCCCGCCCTTTTCCAGGCCCGTTGCCTCCATCACATCCTGCATCGAACAACCGGCGAAACCTCTCTGGTTAAAGATCGGGGCCGACTTTTCGATGATCCGTTGCCGTGTTGACTCGCCTTTTCGCATTTCGATATACCTTCGCCGACCAGAATAAATCAAAAAAAGACGGATCGGTCGCAAATCCCGAGAATCAGATGAGTACACGAGACCGATCGGTCTCAATTTTGACTGCCTCAGGATCCCGCATGGCCGCTGCCGCTACCCTCCCCGCCCCCGTCGCCGCGCCGCAAGCCCTTCCTAAAATCGCTTCGCGGCCGCCCATCAATCCCTGGGTGGTCGCTCTCACCGTGACCCTGGCGACGTTCATGGAGTTGCTGGATACGTCGATCGCAAATGTATCGCTGCCCTACATCGCCGGAGGCCTGGGGCGCTCCTACGACGAGGTCACGTGGATTCTCACCACCTACCTGGTGGCCAATGCGGTCGTGCTGCCCATGTCGGCCTGGCTTTCGCGGGTCATCGGGCGCAAGAACTACTACCTGCTTTGCGTCGCCCTTTTCACGGCGACGTCGTTCCTGTGCGGCATCGCTCCGAGCCTCGAGATCATGCTGCTGGCGCGGGTGCTGCAGGGAATCGGCGGAGGCGGGCTGGCGCCGGTCGAGCAGGCCATTCTCGTCGACACGTTCCCGGCCCACAAGCGCGCCTCGGCGTTCGCGCTCTACACGGTGGCCATTGTTACCGCGCCGGCGATCGGTCCGGTCCTGGGCGGCTGGATCACCGACAACTACAACTGGCGCTGGGTCTTTCTGATCAACATTCCCATCGGTATTCTCTCCATGTTCCTGACCACGCGCTATCGTCCACGACACGCCATCGTTCGCACAGGAACGCAAATCGGTGCGCGACGAAAACGGCCGCTTGCGCGTCGACGGCGTCGGAATCGGCCTGATCGCCATCGGCTCCGCGGCCCTCGAAATCCTTCTCGACCGCGGCCAGATCGATGACTGGTTCGGGTCGCGATTCATCCTCTCGATGTTCGTCGTCGCCGCCTGCTGCCTGGTCACCGCGGTGGTCTGGGAATTGCGTCAGAACGATCCGGTCATCGAGTTCCGGCTGCTGCAGTCGCGGAACTTCGCCATCGCCAACACCTTCTACTTCATCTTCGGATTCGGCCTGTTCGCATCGACGACCATGATTCCGCAGATCCTGCAGTCGCTCTACGGATACCGCGCCATCGACGCGGGCCTGGTGCTCGGTCCCGGTGCCTTCGTCATTACGCTGCTCGCCCCCGTGGGAGCGCAACTGGTGCAGCGCGGCATCATCCAGCCCCGCGATCCTGCTCACCGGCGCAGTCGTGGTCGTGGGGCTGTCGTTCCTCCACTACAGCCACTTCACTCTCGAAACCGATTACGCACACTACGCCTGGGCACGCGCGCTGCAGGGACTGGGGTACGCTTTCTTCTTCGTCCCGCTCTCGGTGATTGCCTACTCCGAACTCAAGCCCAACCAGAACAACAAGGCGTCGTCGCTCACCAACTTCTTCCGCAATTGGGGCGGCAGCTTCGGCATCGCGTTCGTCAACACAGTTTCGGAGCGGCGCCAGAATTTCCACCAGTCCACCGTGGGAGCCAATCTGCCTCCTTCTGCGGCGGGTCTGCAGCAGCAGGTCCACCAGGTGGCCGCGTACCTTGCAGGCGCATGGCTTTCGCCGCTGCGGATGCGCTGAGCGCCGCGTACGGGCGAGCCTATCACCAATTGCAGGCGCAGACCCAGTTGCTGGCCTTCATGGACTGCTTCCATCTAATCGGCGTGGTCACGCTCATCGCCGCGCCCCTGGTGCTGCTCACGCGCAAGTTCCGCGTCGGGGGCGGCGGAACAGGCGGCCATTGATCGCGCAAGTCCATTCTGTGGCACAATGTGAGAGAGGGTTGTCTCACCAACCCGACTCGAACGATGAAATTGACCCAGCACAGGAGCGCATGGATTTGGGTGGCGATCGCCGCAATCGCGGTGGCGACCCTTGCGCGCGCCCAGGCCGGCGTCCAGAGCGCGACGGCTTACACCCATCCCGTCCTGGAGTTTCTGGCCAGCCATTCGAGCGCCACTGGGCATGCGACGAGTGGTGACCTGCGTCTCTTCGGGCACCGCTCCGACCGGCAAACCAGGGCGGCTCTGTCCGGGACGCCAATCCCGGCGTCTGGACGGCGATGCTGCCCGTCCTGTTCGTTGGCCTGGTTGCACCTCTGAGCCTGGTTTCGCCGAGGTTCGCCCTCAGTCTCGGCCGCACACCTTCGGCTCCCGCACTTCCCTTCTCCTTCCAGCGCCCTCCGCCCTCGCTCCTTTCCTAGCTACGATTTCGGTCCTGACGGCTTTGGCCTGACTCGCCTGAGCCCCTGGGACTGACCCTTTCTCGCAAAGGATCGTTTGAACGGAAGGAGCACTCATGATTCTCTCCATCCTCCTGTGGCTGGGTAATCCCATGACCTGGCTCATCGCCATGATGATCATCGTCGTATGGTCTCGTATCTTCCGCGCGGCCCGACAAGAAGCCGCAAGACCGGTCGCGCATCGTCCGGACGGGGACCGATTCACCCGAAGCTTTCGGCGCGGCATTCCTGTTTCTTTCCATGGCCTACCGGCCCAATCATGCGTTCATCGCCAAGGCCCAGATAACACAGCGGGAAGACGAGGATGACGACGACGAGGGCGGACCGGACACCGCGCGCAAACACCTGCTCCGACAGTTGCGGCAAATTCGCCACGGGGAGAAGGTAGACCGGCTGGTTTTGCGGCTGGAATGAGCGTCAGAATTGACCCGTCCGGCGGGCGACCCTGAGGGCGCCCGTTGACACCCACAGCAATTTACACTGGTATACGGAGACTCCTGTGTTTTTCGATAAGGCATTAACAAAGGTTTTTGGCACCGCGAACGAGCGCGTCATCAAGCGCCTGGTGCCCACCATCGCGGTCATCAACGCCCTGGAACCGAGCATTCAACAGCTTTCGGATGAGCAGTTGCGCGCCAGGACGGCCGAGTTCAAGGCCCGCATCGCGGCCAAACTGGAAGGCCTGAAAGAGGCCGACGAAATCAAGGTCGCCGAGAAGGCCGCCCTCGATGAAATTCTGCCCGAAGCCTTCGCGGTGGTACGCGAAGCCGGATGGCGCGCGGTCCACATGCGGCATTTCGATGTGCAGTTGATCGGCGGCATGGTCCTGCACTCGGGCAAGATCTCGGAAATGAAGACCGGCGAGGGCAAAACCCTCGTCGCCACCCTGGCCTGCTATCTCAACGCGCTGGCCGGGCACGGTGTGCACGTGGTCACCGTCAACGACTATCTCGCCAAGCGCGACGCCGAGTGGATGGGCAAGATCTACGAGTTTCTCGGCCTCACCGTCGGCGTCATCGTTCACGACCTGAGCGACGACGAACGCCGGGCCGCCTATGGCGCCGACATCACCTACGGCACCAACAACGAGTTCGGATTCGACTACCTGCGCGACAACATGAAGTTCGAGCTCAAGGACTGCGTGCAACGAGGCCACTATTACGCCATCGTCGACGAAGTGGACTCGATCCTGATCGACGAGGCGCGCACGCCGCTCATCATCTCCGGCCCCACCGACCAGACCACCGACAAGTATGCCCGCGTGCTCGGGATCATGCCCAAGCTGGAGCTTGGCGAAGAGGTCGAGTGGAGCGATACCAAACGCCAGGAACAGCTCGGAATCCAACTGAGGGAAGGCGAGAAGTTTCTCTCCGGCGACTACGTGGTTGACGAAAAGCATCGCACCATTGGTGTTACTGACGAGGGTTGGATCTCGATCGAAAAAGAGCTGGGCATCGATAACATCGCCGATGCCGAAAACTGGGACCTCAAGCACTACGTTGAGACGGCCATCAAGGCCCATGCGCTGTACAAGCGCGACGTCGATTACGTGGTGAAAGACGGCGAAGTCATCATCGTGGACACGTTCACGGGCCGCCTGATGCCCGGCCGGCGCTGGTCCGACGGTCTGCACCAGTCCATCGAAGCCAAAGAGGGCGTCGCCATCCGCAAGGAAGACCAGACCCTGGCGACGATCACCTTCCAGAACTACTTCCGCCTCTACAAAAAGCTGAGCGGCATGACCGGCACCGCCGAAACCGAAGCCGCCGAATTCGAGAAGATCTACAAGCTCGAGATCGTCGTCATTCCGACCAACAAGCCGATGCGGCGTCTCGAAAATGCGGACGTTGTCTACCGCACGGAAAAGGAAAAATACAAAGCCGTCGCCGACGATATCGCCACCCTGCACGAGAAGAAGCAGCCCGTGCTCGTCGGCACCACGTCGATCGAGAAATCGGAACGCCTTTCCGGGATTCTGCAGCGGCGGGGCGTGCGCCATGTGGTGCTGAATGCGAAGTTCCACGAGCGCGAAGCGGAAATCGTGGCCCAGGCCGGCCGCCTCGGCTCGGTCACCATTTCCACCAACATGGCCGGCCGCGGCACCGACATTCTGCTCGGCGGCAACCCCGAATTCATGACCCGCATGGAACTGGTGAAAAAGGGCCAGGCGCGGGCCATCAGCGTGGCCGAGGGAGCCATCAACCCCATGGCGCCTGCGGGTTTCCCGCGCTTCTATTACCAGGGCCAGGAATTTGAAGTCGCCGAGCCGGACTGGGCCGCAGCCTTCGCCTCCCACAACGAATGGGCGCTAAAAGATCACGAGCAGGTCATCGAGGCGGGCGGGCTCTTCATTCTCGGCACAGAGAGGCACGAGTCCCGCCGCATCGACAACCAGTTGCGCGGGCGCGCCGGCCGCCAGGGCGATCCCGGCGAGTCGCGCTTTTATCTTTCTCTCGAAGACGACCTCATGCGCATCTTCGCCAAGCAGTGGGTCAGCGTGCTGCTTGAGAAGCTGGGCATGGAAGAGGGCGTGCCCATCGAGTCGCGCATGATTTCCAACCGCATCGAGGCCGCCCAGAAGGCCGTCGAAGCGCAGAACTTCGAATCGCGCAAACACCTGCTCGAATACGACGACGTGATGAACAAGCAGCGCGAGGCGGTGTATGGCCTGCGCCGCCAGTTGCTCGAAGGCGTCGAGCAGCGCGAGTTGATTCTCGAAGACTATGTCGGCGGCATCCTCAGTTCAGCGCTCGATGAATTCGCACCCGAGGACAAGCATCCCGACCAGTGGAACATCAAGGCGCTCGACGATCGCCTCGTGGGCCAATTCGGCCAGAGCTTTGCGTCCGCCGGCATCAAGCCGCTGGAACTGGCGCGCCACGAACTGGGCGATGAAATCTTCGAAAAGCTGAAGGAAGACTACGAAGGCAAGGAAAAGATTCTTGGCGCCGAGACCATGCGCTATCACGAGCGCATGGTGATGCTGAGCGTGATCGACGGCCTGTGGAAGGATCACCTGCTTTCGATGGACCACCTGAAAGAGGGCATTGGTTTGCGCGGGTATGCGCAGCAGGATCCGCTGGTGGCCTACAAGCGCGAGTCGTTCGACATGTTCGAAGCCATGATGTTGAAGTTCCAGGAAGACACGGTCCGGTTCCTGTTCCGGATGCAGATCATCGGTCCGGACGGTCAACCTGTCAACGCCGCACCGCAGCCGCGGCGCGCTGTTCCTGCCGCCCCGCCCGTCGCCAGCGCCTCACCGCGCGCCCGACGCTCGAGGCCGCGCCCCGTGAAATTCCCATCGCCACCCGCACACCGTCCACGACCATCGACGCACTCGAGAAGGAGTTCGCCCGCAAAAAGCAGCGCGAACTCGCCGTGGCCAGCATGGCCGGGGGCTCCGCAGCCAGCCAGCCCAACCAGCGCCGCACCGGCGAAAAGGTAGGCCGCAACGATCCCTGCCCCTGCGGTTCGGGCAAGAAGTACAAAAAGTGCCACGGCGTCGAAGCCTAAGCAATGCGCCGTTCTCCCGCCAGGAAGAAACAAGTCCCGGGACTCGACGGGAGCGAGCAGGGGCCTTCAGGCCCCTGAATGCGAACGCCTCCAGTGGACGGCCTTTAGCCCGCATATCTCACAAGGGCATTGGAGAATGTGGTAACTGCAGGTAGGAAGTTTGTTGGAAAGGCCGTCTTTTCATGGCATAACTGCGTTGTCGAAGCGTAGTTTTTGCCGTGCGGAGGCGGCCTTTCTGATGACAGAGTGTAGCCAAGTTTCGTTCTCGTTTGCACCTCATTTTTCGCGCCGCGTAGAGGCCGGGTTCACGGCGGGTCAAGTGTCCACCGACGGCGGGGCGCTGCTGTTGCGGGAGACAGACCGGCGGATCACCCTGCTGGATCGTCTGGCGGGCTGTTTCCAGGACGGGCGCATGCCGTTGCTGGTCAAGCATCAGTTGCCGCAGATGCTGTCGCAGCGCATCTACGGGCTGGCGCTGGGCTATGAGGACCTGAACGATCACGAGCAACTGCGCTCCGATCCGCTGCTGGGGCTGCTGAGCGGCAAGCGCGAGCTGGACGAGCCGCTGGCGGGCAAGAGTACGCTGAACCGGCTGGAGTTGGTGGGCCGCACGGGGCGTTATCACAAGATCAGCTACTCAGCCGAAGCTGTGGACCGGCTGCTGGTCGACCTCTACATGGAGTCGCACATCACGGTTCCGGAGCAGGTAGTGCTCGATCTGGATGCCACCGACATCCCCCTCTACGGCCATCAGCCGGAGCGCTTTTTCCACGGCTACTACGACAGCTACTGCTATCTGCCGCTGTACATCTTCGCTGGGGACCAGTTGCTGTGCGCGCGGCTGCGTCCGGCTAACCAGGACGCCGCTGCCGGTTCGGTCCAAGAGGTGAGCCGCATCGTGGCGCAGCTGCGCCAGCGCTGGCCCGAGGTGAAGATCGTGCTCAGAGCCGACTCCGGCTTCTGCCGCGAAGAGTTGATGGCCTGGTGCGAGTCCAACCATGTCGATTACCTGTTCGGGCTGGCCCGCAACCAGCGGCTGCGCCGGATCATCGGCGCTGCGATGCACCAGGCGCAGCTGGAGCACCAGGCCACCGGCAAGGCGACGCGCGTGTTCGCCGAGTTCCCGTACCAGACGCGCAAGAGCTGGTCCTGCTCCCGCCGCGTGGTGGCCAAGGCTGAATACCTCGACAAGGGTGAGAACCCGCGCTTCGTGGTCACTTCGCTGTCTGCCGAGCGATGGACCGCGCAGGACTTGTACGAGAAGTTCTACTGCGCCCGCGGTGAGATGGAGAATCGCATCAAGGAGCAAATGTGCCTGTTCGCCGACCGGCTCTCCACCGATGAGATGAAGGGTAACCAGCTGCGTCTCTACTTCTCCGCGCTGGCCTATACCCTGATGGAAGCACTGCGCAGGCTGGGACTGAAGGGTACAGAATGGGCTCAGGCCCAGGTCGACACCATCCGCCTCAAGCTGTTCAAGATCGGAACCCTGGTCCGCATCAGCGTGCGACGCATCGTGCTCCAGATGAGCTCGGCCTATGCCTGGAAGCACATCTACGCTCAAGCCTTCCACGCCCTGCGCTGCTGACGGTTACGCTCGCCCCGACAATCGCACTACCATCTTCGATGAACCTCTTCGGCCGGCGGAGCCATGCACAAAACTCACCTCGGCCCTCAACCAGACTCCGCTCCGGGCGGCTGACAGCGCCTGACATACCCGGCAAGCTACAAAAAATCCAGCCTCTGACCTCAACGTTCAGAAAAACTCAGTGCTTGTGAGATATGCGGGCTAGGCCCGGACCTTGCTGTCATCCGTTTGATCTCCTGAGAGTCTGAAACACCGGTGGAAGGCGAGTGCCGGAAAAGTAGTCCCCGCACAAAGCCGGCATCCGCACCACCGCTGAGGGGTGGGAAATCGCCGGTCACTGCGCCATGTTGAAGCTCACCTCGACGGCCACCGTGGCAGTGCCATCGCCGGGAACGAATTTCCATTTGCGCACCGCATCCTCGGCCGCCGCCTGCAGGGCCGTACTCCCGCTGAGTGTTTTCACCGCGGTGACTTTGCCGTCAGCATCGACGGTAGCCTCCACCTTCACGATCCCAGTGATCTTCATTCGCTTTGCCAGCTCCGGATAAACCGGCGGCACCTTCGATTTGACGGGACGATCGTTCGCCGCGCTTCCAGGCAGGGTCATGACCGCCACCAGCCCCAGGACGGCAGCCCGCAACCCCCGTTTGAATGCAAACCGCAGCGCGGTCCGGTTCTCGCTTACTTTCGCCATTCGCCCCTCCCGCGCACAACTCCTCGCACGGTCGCGTTATCGGCGAGTCGAGCAGCAACGTTAGAGACTGTTCAGAATCCGATCAGAAGAGGGTTAGGAACTGCGGAATCGTCGCCGTCCGAGTGCGCTACGGACGCGAGCCTGCCGACAAAATCGCTTCAAAGGTGAGATGATCGGCGGCGGATTGGTGTTCTTCCCGCCACTGCTCGAAGAGCCGTCCATAGCTCAGAGTCACGTACTCGGAATGCGAGACGCCCAGGGTCGCCGCGATGCGGTCGATCCATTCTGGCTCGCCTTCCAACTCCGCGTAATTCCCGATCGGGGTTTCATCGATCACGCAATGACCTTGCCCGTCGCTCCACTCGCTCCGCCATTTCTCATAGCGAAAGGCAGCAATGAGTCCCAGCCTTTGAAATACCTCAGCCAGCGGTTCGCCGTCCGACAGCTCGGTTTCGAACTCCAGGCGATGCTTATGGCGGTCTTCGCCGGGCCCAACATCTGGCAGGCGCTTGTGGGTCATGGTCCACTTTCCGCCGTAGCTGCGGATGCGCAGAATCTCCGTGCGCGCCCGCATCTGGCGGTCGGGCGTGTCATACAGCACGTTGCTCTCAAAGGTGCGTGGGGTGTTGAGGTGGAAACAGGCCTGTTCCAGCTTTCCGGCCAGCTCGGCCAGGTCGCCCACGCGGAATTTGATTTCGGTCTCCACAGCTATCATGATCGTGAGTATATGCGAGGTGGCGTGGTTGCCCGGCGAACGGCGAAGATAACAGGGTGCAGACTCTCCGCCTGGCCGTCGATCCCGAGCATCTCGATACCGCCGAAGCCCGCGCTGCAATCGATCGGGCCGCGGAGATTCTTCGTTCCGGCGGGCTGGTGGCGCTGGCAACGGAGACCGTATACGGCTTGGGTGCGAATGCCCTCGATCCAGCCGCGGTAGCCCGCATCTTCGCCGCCAAGCAGCGCCCCTCCTGGGATCCCGTCATCGTTCACATCGCAGGCCCCGTTGACGGCAACTCAATGCTCGCGCAGATCGTCAACGACATCCCCGACTCGGCCCGCAAGCTGATGGCGGCCTTCTGGCCCGGGCCGCTCACCCTTCTTCTTCCTCGTTCGGCTGCGGTTCCCGATGCGGTCACGGCCGGCCGTCCCCTGGTCGGTGTCCGCATGCCCGCGCACCCGGTTGCGCTTCAGCTGATTCGCCGGGCGGGAGTTCCCATAGCCGCCCCCAGCGCCAATATGTTCAGCCGCACCAGCCCCACCACGGCTGCTCACGTCCTCGAAGATCTCGATGGCCGCATCGACGCCATTCTCGACGCTGGGCCGACGGCGCACGGTGTTGAGTCCACTGTTCTGGATCCCGGCCAGAACCCGATGATGATCTATCGGCCCGGCGCCGTAACCGCGGAGCAGATACGGTCTGTCGCCGGCCCGGTCGAGATCTATCGCAAGGACGCCGACGCGCCGTCTGAGTCTCCGCAGGCGCTGCCGTCGCCCGGGGTGGGCATGCGCCACTACGCGCCCCGTGCCCGCCTCGTACTCATCGAAGCGCCGCTCCCCGACCTCCCGGCGCAACTCGCCCGGACCTCGGCGCTTTACGCAACGGAGCGCATCGGCTTGATGCTGCCCGCCGATATGGCTGTCGCCGGGGGGCCGGAGACGGTAGTTTTTCCATGGGGACGATGGGCGGCGCCGGAGGAGATGGCGCATTCCTTGTACGCGGGCCTGCGTGCCCTCGATGGCCTGGGCTGCACGGTCATCCTCTGCCCGATGCCCCCCGGTGAGGGCATCGGAGATGCCATGCGCGACCGCCTCCGCAAGGCCGCACGCGGGCACCCGTGACCTGGAGCCGGCTCCTCTAACAAGCGGAGTATGTTTAGTCACGCTTTTCCGGCGCCGGCTCGGGCGCGGACGGCACTAGGCGCAGCTTCCTGTTGATGCTCGGCCAATACTGGCGCATCATGTTCCCCCCGAACCTCCAGCCGAGGTCACCCGCGTACCGGATCAAAGCACTGGAGACGTCGCGGTTTCCTTCGGGATAATACGTGTTTGCCAGGAACTCGCCTGCCAACGGACCCAGCAGTCCGGCATAGTTAACCACTCGCTTTCCCGAATCGCTGCGCGTGAAGACCACCCTCACGGCTGAGTACTTCACAGTCTGGCCAAAGGACAGATTCTTCCTCACGTAGAAGCGGGGATCTTCGCGCATAATGGACGCGATCGCAAAGGTCCCAAACAGGTTTTCAGAAGCGGCGCGGGCCATGCCGGCTCCAAAACGTTTGGCGTATCCGTCGGCGCCCTGGCCATAGCCCTCAGGACTGTCGATCGCCTGACCGAAACCGGCGCCCGCAAGCGCTACCCCGATCGTGGCCAACGACCAGGAGTTGTTGACCGCCAGCTTGAACTTCTCCCCGGTGCCGAAGGGCTCCTTGTTGGTGGCGAGGTCAGGAAAGACCAGCGACTTCCGCTCCAGCAGTTGCACCAATTGCATCCCGCCCTGTAGTGGGTTAGCCGTCGGCGGCGCGTTCTGCGATTGCGCGCTTGAGGAAGGCGCATCCGGCAGCGGGTTGGATTGAGGCGCCTGCGCGAAGCATCCTGCGTGAGACAGGCAGCAAAGGGTAATCGTGATGGCGCGGCGCCGCATCCTGACATGGTGGTGGTTACCACAAGCTAATCTCGCCTCACGGAGCCGATCGATAGCATCTCCCCCGGTTCGCTGTCTGGTGGAATGGTTCAATTGGAAGCTCCCCTCGATTCAAGGTCTGATGTCCTCGGATTCTATCGCGTGCGCTTTGTATGCCTGGCACCGCATACTTTGGGGAAAAAGAAAGATCGAGCGGGATTCCTGACTTCCAGGAATAATTGGCGCCGGGTTCGCTCGCACGTCCGCCGAGCGAATCTCTTGACGCGGGCCAGCGGCGGCATCCTGGCGGCTACCGGGCGCTTCCAGATTCGTATAGGGATCGATTTTGGGCTTCGGCACTGCTTCCACAATGGATCGCCCCCTGGACCAATCTGGCGAGTGCAGCATGAACACGCTTATAGTGGTCGTAGTGAACTCAGTTTTCGGCATGACCAGGACGGCTTTGGGTTCAGCAGATTTTCAGCAATTCGTGATCGGAACAAAGGCCAAAGAAATCTCACATTGATTTCAAGGGACTTACGGTGAATTTACCCAACTCAGTCACGATGAGCCGGATCGTCATGATCCCGCTCCTGCTCTGGATTCTTTCGCCGCATTTTCCGTGGCAGGGTTCGGGCGGAGAGCAGGAAATCCTGGCGTCGATCCTGTTTGTCCTGGCTTCCATCACCGACGGCGTCGACGGTTACCTCGCCCGCAAGCGCGGCCAGATCACGACCATGGGCATGCTCCTCGACCCCCTGGCCGACAAGATTATGGTGACCGGCGCAATCATTGCCCTGGTGGCCTATAGCCCCCAGATCGTCAAGGTCTGGATCGCGGTGGTCATCATCGGCCGCGAGTTCCTCATCTCCGGCCTGCGCTCCATAGCCGCGTCGGAAGGCTTTACCATCCAGGCCAGCGATCTAGGCAAGCTCAAGACGGTTGGCCAGATGGTGTTTGTGATTGCCACAATCCTGGCCCATCACTGGTACCAGTGGGAATTCGGATGGCTGATCCTCCCGGTGAAATGGACGGCCATCGTCGCGGGCTACTTCACCGTCGTGGTTTCCACGGTTTCGGCGATCGATTACTTTGTCGGCTTCTGGAAGCAGATTGACCACGCTTCGAAGGACCGGCGCGGTTCGTTTGTCTTGAGCCGGCGCAAGGGTGCAGCCAGCCCCAGCACCAACCCGCGTTAAATCCCTTGATCCCGGCAACTCGAGAACTACCGTCGATCCGCACGAGCTCACACACGACCAGCGTTTCCCTGAAGATTCGCCAGATCATCTCAGCGCTGGCGGTCCAACAAATCGTGCAGATCGCCGCTGTTTTCGTTATAGTCTCTTCTGCAACCGCGAATACCTCTGTGAAAGGGCTCAGGGATGCGAGCCGAAGAGATCTCTCCGGAACAAGCGGCCGGCCTCGTGAAATCCGGCATGTGGCTGGACTACGGCGCATGTCATTGCCAGCCCGATGTTTTCGATCGGGCGCTGGCGGCGCGCAAAGACGAGCTGACCAACGTCAAGATCCGCTCCTGCCTGACGATGCGCCCCCGCGCCGTCATCGAGGACGATCCGGATGGCCGCCATTTCCACATGTTCAGCTGGCATTTCACAGGCTACGACCGAAGGAAACACGACGACGGCCGTTGTAACTATATCCCGCTGAATCTCGGAGAGGTGCCCGATTATTACCGGCGCTTTCTCGATCCCGTGGACATCGCGATTCTCAAAACCTGCCCCATGGACGATGGCGGCTACTTCAACTTTGGCCCAACAAATATCTGGCAGCGGGCGGTCGTCGAACGTGCAAGGGTGGTGATTGTCGAGATCAATCGCGCCATGCCCTACGTCTTCGGCAGAGAGAATGGCGTGCACGTGAGTGAGGTCGATTTCATGATCGAGGGAGATGATCGACCATGCGCTGAGCTCCCTAACCCGGACCCGTCCGAGGTTGACCGTACCGTAGCCCGGCGCATCGCAGCCGAAGTCGAAGATGGCTCCTGTCTTCAGATCGGGATCGGTGGCATGCCCAACGCAGTATGCTGCTTGCTCCTTGAAAGCGGAGTGAAAGATCTCGGCATCCACACCGAGATGCTGACCGACGGCCTCGCCCTGCTCTATCGTTCCGGCCGGGTGACTGGAGCGCGGAAGACGCTTGATCCGGGCAAGGTGACGTATACATTCGCGTTGGGCTCGCATTCCCTTTACGCGACCGCCAACCGCAACCCGGACATGTACTGCCACCAGGTTGACTACACGAATTCACCGCACATCATCATGCAGAACGAGAGAGTCGTGTCGATCAACAACACCACCCAGATCGACTTGCAGGGACAGGCAGCTTCGGAGTCCGACGGGCACCGGCATATCAGCGGTACCGGGGGCCAGCTCCAATTTGTGCGCGGCGCATACGCATCCAGAGGAGGCAAGTCGTTTATCTGCCTCTCGTCAACCTACGAAAAACACGGCGAGCGGCGCAGCCGGATCGTGTTCAACCTGACTCCCGGCAATATCGTGACCACGCCGCGCGCAGACGTGATGTACTTGGTGACTGAATTCGGGATGGTCAATTTGAAAGGCAAATCCGTGGCGGAACGCGCCCAAGCAATGATTGCCCTTGCCCATCCTGACTTCCGCGAAGATCTGGAACGGCAGGCATACGAGAACCGGTTGATTCCGCTTGGCGTTTCCTTTCCCTGACGGGGGCTTGCCGTCCTTCCGAACAGCAGAAAGCCCCGGAAGGGCCGGGGCTTTTCTGATACAACTCCTGGTACTCGGGACTTTAAACCATAGCCGGGAGCGGTTCGGAAACCCGCGCCGCCGGCGCAGTCACCGCCGCGGGCACACTCACTGCCGGGGTCGACGGACCGCGGGTCAGCCTGTGAACGAAATGGTAGGGCGGCCAGGGCCCGGAGACCTGCATCTGGCAATCGCGCAGGGTCGCGCTGGTGGAAGCGAACTTGTTCTGGTAGCGCTCCACGCACTTGCGGTCGATCAGGTGGGCAATGTCGAGAACCATTTTGCCGCTCTCCGTGAGCCGGCAGCTGACTTCTTCATCCAGGGGATTGAAGAGACGGTGCATCTGGAAACTGACTGCCCGCGCCCGCGTCTGGCGCTCTCGCTGCCGCACGGCGTTCTCCCTGAGGCTGGTCAGATATTCACGCCCCACTCCCTCGGCCGGCAGGTGGCGGCTGAGTTCCCGGGCGCAGCAATCATCCACAAAGATTTTGAGGTGCATCTCGGTCTTGCCGCGCAGTTTCTCGATGTTGTTCAAAAATTGCCGCTGGTTGGAGCGGATGGATTTCCGCAGACTCTCGTCGCTATTGAAGACCGTCCCGAACCGGAACGGCAAAACCGTGGAATGCTGGAAACAGTCGGAGATGACCCGGGCGTGATCCATGCCCGATTTCTGGCTAAGGCTCTCTGCGGGGTTGTGTTCGCTCACGATGACGGCGAGGTCGCTGGCGGGATAAAGAAATACCTGATTTCCGCTCACGCCGTGGACAGACTCCAGGGGAACAGGTTTGCGGTGACGGGCCAATTCAGGAAAAGCTTGCTTCTCACCGATGCAGTAGGCATACCATGCCATGACAGGACACTCCTGCGCGGTCGCCGGTAAGCGCCGCTCGTTGGTGAAACCTCTGTGAACTCGGGAACAACTGCATGCTGGCGTACTTTTTTCGGGTCAACCGTGTCAACCCAGTCGAATACTAGCCCTCTGAAAACACGACTGGCAATGTCTCAAATCACGATGTTCGCGAAAAGGAAGCATTCGGGCTGAAAATCGTGTTTGCGCTAGATCAATTTAGTTTCATATCGTGAAAACAGGCGTTAGACACACGATTTCGGGGGCAAGTACCCACTTATTTGCATCGGAAAACCCGGACCAGGCGGCAGTCCGGGCTCGTGGTTCGTCAAAACTGGCGGCTTCAGGCCACCATCTGCCCTTCCACCACCGGATAAGCATCGGATCCGTGCTGCTTGACCAGTTTGTTGTAGAGCCCGAGGAGCAAGAATGGAGCGGCCCATTGGCCGACAAACAGCGCCTCGTGTTTTCGCCCGCTAAAATGCAGTCCCAGGGAGACCCCATGGATGCGAGCCCTGCTTTGAAGCACATGTCGTGTGATGCGGAGGCCGGCAAAAGACGCTAGGGGGGAGTTCGGAACCGGGATGGCGAGACGAAAACCGGCTTCGGAAACTGTGACCGGACGAAACCAAGGTGCGCCCATGACCAATCCACAGAAAGATGCAGCAACGTTGTTTCTGGAGCATTCGCGCAAGAAACTGTTCACCGAGTGGTGGCCGCGCCTTCATTCGACCGTCGTGCCGCTCGGCGAAGAACAACTCTGGTGGCGGCCCAACCAGGCCAGCAACAGCATCGGAAACCTGCTTCTCCACCTGAATGGAAACGTACGCCAATGGATTGTGGCGTCGTTCAGCCGCCAGGATGACCTGCGCAACCGGCCGGCTGAATTCAGCGAAAAATCGGGTGGCCCGCCTTCAGCAGTTTTGGCAACGCTGGGCGCAACCATGAACGAGGCTTCAGCGGTGCTTTCCCGGCTCACGCAAGTGGATCTGCTCGCACCATATGAGATTCAGGGCTATCACGTGACTGGGCTGGAAGCGGTGTACCAGGTAGTGGAGCATTTCGGCTTGCATTACGGCCAAATTGTCTACATCGCCAAAGCTCTAGAGGGTAAAGATCTGGGCTTTTACAGCGAACTCGACCAGACCGGCCGCGCTTCCTGAAGCGATGCCTTAGTTATCGGCCAGGAATTCCGTGCAGGCTCTCACCGCGTCTCCCGGCAAAACCGTGGAAAGCGTTTCGTCGGCTTGCGTCATGGCGAGCCGATACTTGAGGGATTGGCGATTGCGCTGAATTTCGTCCTCGGAATGGCCGATCGTGACCCCGGCGAGCTTCGCCGCAAACTGGGACCCATCGATCGGATCAGCCTTTTCGCAAAAGGAAGTGATCGCGTCGAACCGTGCCAGCGAGTCAGGATGGATTGGCGGGGTTCTGGGCTCCGCGAGCGCGGAGACCAGAACGACCACCGCCGTACCGAACACGGCCAGAACACTTGCTCTCATGTAACTCCCCAAGGCATAAGTGGAACAGTTGGACTGCGTCGCACGATTTGCGTGCGTGTTTTTTCCTAGAAGTGAATGTATCCGGGTCGAATTCATGGCTCATTGCTCTCGCACAAACTTCACTCACCAAATCCAATCAACTTGACAAGCAACAAACGACGAAGCGACGGGCCATCCGGGAGAACATCACTTGCAGGAACTCACTCTGCTCATAACAATCGGATAGTGTCTTCGCAGGGCGCGGCGTTTCGCCGCCCCGACACCGATCTGCAATTTTCAACCACATCAAGCCCGTAGTATTCTGGCAGCCCTCGAAAACCCGTCGCTGGAGATGCCGCCCTGGAGATTCCGATGAAGAGATTCCTGGTGCTCGCGTTGCTGATCGCAGCGCGCGCCGGCTGCACACAAGATGCCGCCGGACCCAAGCCCGTCGCTCTAATGGGCGGGCTGAGCAGCCTCCATCACCCCGTCTCAACGAAGAGCCCCGAAGCACAGCAGTTTTTCGACCAGGGACTTCGCCTCGTCTACGCGTTCAACCATGAAGAGGCGGCGCGCTCGTTTCGCCGCGCGGCGGAACTCGATCCGCACCTGGCGATGGCCTGGTGGGGCGTGGCGCTGGCCGTGGGCCCGAACTATAACCTTCCCGTCGACCCCGAACACGAGAAGATCGCGGTCGATGCGGTCGATCAAGCGAAAGCCCTGAGCGGCGGCGCTCCGCAGATCGAGAAGGACTACATCGCGGCAATCGCGAAGCGCTTCTCGCCCGACCCTCATCCCGATTACCACCAGCTCAACGCAGACTACGCCAACGCGATGCGGGAACTGAGCCGGAAATATCCTGATGACCTCGATGCGGCAACGCTGTTCGCCGATAGCCTGATGAATCTGCGCCCTTGGAAACTCTGGAATGCGGATGGAACTCCCGCTCCCGGGACCGACGAGATCGTCCCGACCCTCGAAAGCGTTCTGCGTCGCGATCCGAATCACATCGGAGCGATGCACCTCTACATCCACGCGGTGGAGGCGTCGCCGAATCCGGAGCGGGCGCTACCGTATGCCGACCGCATTGCCGTGCTGGCTCCATCCGCCGGCCACCTGGTGCACATGCCGGCCCATATTTACGAGCGCACGGGAAATTACGACGGCGCGCGCGAACACAATGCGGCCGCGGCCAAGGCCGATGAAGAGTACGCCGCCATGACCGGCACGCAGGGCATGTATATGATGATGTACTACTCCCACAACCTGCACTTCGGCGCCATCGCAGCGAGTATGCAGGGGCATTGCGCCGAAGCCCAGACCTCGGCGGCCCGGCTGGCCGTCAACCTGCGCCCGGCCATGAAGGACATGCCCATGGTTGAGCCATTTGTGGGCATTCAACTCGTGGTCGCCGTGCGCTGCGCACGCTGGACTGAACTGCTGGCGATGAGCGAGCCCACGGCGCAGACACCGGCGCTCAAAGCATTCTGGTTGTACAGCCGCGGCATGGCCCTGACTGCGAAGGGCAATACCAACGCGGCCGAGAACATCCAGAAGCAGTTAGCCGCGATCGAAAAGTCGACGCCGCGCGAGGACCTGTTCATGCCGCCGGTCGAAAACCACTCCTGGCAGATCATTCACATCGCGAGCGATGTGCTGGCGGCGCGGATTGCGGCGGCCCGAAGGGAGAAGCCTGCCGCCATCGAGTTGCTGCGCGACGCCGTCGCCACCCAGGACCAACTGCTTTATGACGAACCGGCGGACTGGTACTACCCGGTGCGCGAATCGCTGGGCGGCATGCTGCTTCAAACCGGCGATGCCAAGGCGGCGGAGCAGATCTTTCGCGACGATCTCAGCCAGAATCCGCGCAATCCTCGATCCCTATTCGGCCTCGAACAGGCGCTGCGCCGGCAAAACCGCGACTACGATGCTTCCTGGGTGAAACAGCAGTTCGACTCCGCCTGGCAAGGCGCCGACGTGCAATTGAAAGTCGAAGACCTTTAGCTGCGAGTCGATCCGGCTACCGCACCCGGGCACGATCAGAGCCCGTTGGGTTGAACGGGCTCTCCTGATCGTCCCCCGTGCGAATGGGGTCGCAGTGTTTACACGTAGGAAACGCCGCTCAGCTTTTGGTAGAGCTTGATCGCTTTCAAAAGCTGCTGCTGCGCGTCTTCCGCTGCTCCGTTACCACCCGAGCACAGGTTCTTACCCTGCTTGATCAGCCGCGCGAGGTCCTTCTTCAGGTTCTCAGGCACGCTGCCGATCGAATCGGGAAGCCTCCTGATGACGTGCAAAAGACGGGTGATCCTCTTCTTCCAGTCCACAACCGACGTCGTTTCGCCTTCAGGAACGGTGGATGCACTGGTGCTGGTCTCTGAGTCGGCGGCGGTGGCGGTGTCGGCCATGACGATGCGGATTTCGTGCCGCACTTCTTCCATGTCGCTCACGCGGCCTTCGAGCAGAATCTTGGCCGCCATGAATAGATGGCCAACGATTTTTCCCAAGGCCCCACGGTCGGGACTCATGGATTTGGTTGAGACGCTGGGCGCGGAGGCGCTGGGGGCGGGGGACGTATCTGGCATGTCGATTTCTCCTCAGGGGTCAAAATGTGACGTGAGCTTCTTGCGCGGGATCGGAAGAGCCGGTCACTTTGATAAGCGACGCTGCATCGAAAATGTAATCACGGACTTCATATTTTTTGCGTGACAAAACCGGCAGATTCAAATTGCCCTATACTTGGCCCGTGGTCGGAGGTTTGCATGAGATTCCGGCTTTTGGTTTCGCTCACGCTCTGGCTGACAACGATCGCCCTTGCCCAGGCCCCGATTCAGAAGCCGCCGGTGCGTATTCCCGACGGTGGCGCCAACGGGCCGATGCAGAGCATCTTCACCCCACCCAAGCCCGGCGCTCCCTTCAGCCTGACACTCGCCGCGGAGTGGACGCGAACCATGGCCAACGGCGGCACGTTCACGCTGGTGAATGAGCGCCACATCATGCGCGACGGCAAGGGCCGCATCTACCAGGAACGCTGGATCCTGGTTCCCAAGGGCGGCAAGATCAAGTCGGAGATGAACGTCTTCCAGATCACCGATCCCGAACTCCACACCTGGTTCAACTGCGAGGTCAGAACCAAGGTATGCGAACTGCTGCCATACCATCTAACGGCCGAACAGACGTACCTTCCGCCCACTGGCACCTCGGGGCCCCTCCCCGACGGCAGTGGATCCCGCCTGCATGAAGACATGGGCCCAAGCACCACCGAAGGCGTGGACACCCACGGCTATCGCGAGACCCTTACCATTAATGAAGGCGTGATGGGCAATGACAAGCCGATGGTGACCGTGCGGGAGTTCTGGTATTCGCCCCAGTTGGGCATTAACCTGCTTTCGATCGTGGATTCACCGCAGAGCGGAAAACAGGTATTCACCGCCAAGGACGTTTCGATCTCCGAACCGGATCTCTCATTCTTCGCCATCCCCGCAGGCTATAAGGTCGTCGATCACAGGAATGAGAATTCCACGCCGAACGATTAAAGCCCCGCCCGCGTCTCCTCGGCCATGTAATCCACCACGGCTTTGAGATCGCCCTTGGTCTCTTCGAAGACCTTCAACTGTCGGTCAGCCCCGGTGCCGGTCTTCAGAATTTTGCGAATGCCGTTAATGGCTTCGCGGCTGCCAAGTTCCTCGACATCGGGATCGACCAGCGCGAGGTACTCCTCGATGAGATCGCGCTCGGGGACTTCTTGCTGCTTGCCGAAATCGATAAGCTTCCCGTCGAGTCCATAGCGCACGGCGCGGAACTTGTTCTCCATCAGCAGCGGCCGCGCGTACTGCCGGAAGTCCTGATTCGACGCATGGAGCCGGTAAAGATAGGCCGCCGTGGCCTGGATCAGCGCTGCGATGGCGACCGTCTCTTCGGCCCGCAGCGGAATATCGCAAGCCCGCACCTCCACCGTGTTGAAGAAAGGATGCGGCCGGATGTCCCACCAGATCTTCTTGGCGTTGTCGATGCAATTGGTGCGCACCAGCAGGCTCACATAGTTCTCAAATTCGGAGTAGCTCGAAAACGCGTCGGGGATGCCGGTGCGGGGGAAGTTCTCGAATACCTTGGCGCGGTAGCCCTTGTAACCCGTGTTCAGACCCAGCCAGAAGGGCGAGTTCGTCGCCAGCGCCATGATATGCGGCAAAAAATAGCGCATGGAATTCATGATGCGGATGGCGGCTTCGCGGTCTTCGATGCCCACGTGAACATGAAGTCCGAAGATGAGGTTGGCGCGCGCGACCAGTTGAAGGTCCTTGACCACCTGGTGGTACCGGGGGTCGGGATAAATCTGCTGGGTCCGCCAGTCCGCGAAGGGGTGCGTGGCCCCTGCGACCAGCTCGAGTTTATGCTCGCGGGCCAGCTTGATCATCTCGCGGCGCAGCTCGTAAATATCCTCGCGGGCCTCATCGATGTTAAGGCAGACCCGGGTTCCTACCTCAACCACGGACGTGTGCATCTCGGCCTTGACCCTCTCTTCGAGGCGCAACTTGCCCTGGGCCAGCATTTCCGTTTCGATGTGGGAGCGCAGGTCGCGCGTAACCGGATCGATGGTCTGGTACTCCTCTTCAATGCCAAGCGAGAAGGATGGCCGCATGAAGTCTCCTGGGGACAGCTTGTGGGCAATTGTATGACAGGGATCAGGGGTCAGGGACCAGGGAGGATGTCAGCGGGCATACAATCGGCGATGTGTGAATGAAGTCATCTTCCAGGACCGGACAGATGCGGGCCGGATGCTGGCGCGGATCGTCGCGACAGCGCCCGGCTTGAGCGATGCCGTGGTGCTGGGGCTCGCGCGCGGCGGGGTGCCGGTGGCCTACCAGGTGGCGGTCGCGTGCGGCTTTCCGCTTGACGTGATCATTGTGCGCAAACTGGGCGCCCCCCGCTGCCGGGAATTCGCCATGGGCGCGATCGCCAGCGGCGGTGCGATGGTGCTCAATCCCGACGCCGTACGCGAGTTTCACGTGACCGACGAGCAACTCCATGCGCTGATCGAGAGTCAGAAAAAGGAAATGGATCGGCTGGAAAGCACCTACCGCGAAGGGCGCCCGTCGGCGGAGTTTGGCGACGGCGGCGTGATCCTGGTCGACGACGGGCTGGCGACTGGAGCCAGCATGCGAGCGGCAGTGAAGGCGGTTCGACCGCGGGCAAAGCAGGTCACCATTGCGGTTCCCGTGGCGGCCAGGAGCAGCGTCGACGAAATCCGCCGCGAAGTCGATCGTTTGATCTGTGTCTCTGTGCCGGAGCGACTCGAAGCGGTCAGCTTGTTCTACCGCGATTTCTCCCCGACAACCGATGAGGAGGTCCGCGCATTGCTGGCGGACGCGGGGAGAAGACAGGGAACAGAGATCGGAGAACAGGGATCAGGTCGGACGGACGCTTTTTAGGCGATCCTACTCCACGGCGACGACTTCCTTGGTTTTCCCCTTGGCGGGCTTCCTCGCGGCGGATTCTTTGGCCGCCTTGCCGTCCGCGACCGGTGCAGCGTTCAGGAACGACGCCCAGTTCAATTCGAGCAGCTTCGGTGCGGCCTTGGCCTGGTCGATGGCCAGGTCGGCTACTTCTTTCACGATCCAGTCGAAGTTGGCCTGGCCGACCGAGTGCAGATCGGCGTCGGGCGCGGGATTCATGAAATCGATGGCGTAGGGAATGCCGTCTTCCACCGCGAATTCAACCGTGTTCAGGTCGTAGCCCAGGGCCTGGCAGAGCTTCAGCGCATCCTGCTCCACTCGTTTCAGCAGCTTCTTGTCGTAGGCGGGCGGGTTCTGCACGTAGCGCTCGTGGTGCGGATTGCGTGGATCGTACGGCATGATGTGGACCTTTTTTTGGCCCACAACGTAGCAGCGGAAATACTCGTTGAAGTTGACCGCCTTCTGGTACATCATGCACAGGTTGCCGGACTGATCGTACGCGTTGAAGAACTCCTCGCGGTTGTGGACGTGGTAGACGTCGCGCCAGCCTCCGCCGTTCACGGGCTTGAGAAACCCATGCTCGCCGATGTAATTGAACACCCCATCCCAGTCCAGCGGATATTCGAGGTTGCGCATGGAGCGTTCGTTTGTGCCCTCGGGGTATTTCTTGTGGGGCAGAATCACCGTGGGCGGCACAGCCACGCCCAGTTTCTCGGCCAGTGTGTAGTTGAAAAACTTGTCGTCCGCCGACCACCAGAAGGGGTTGTTGATGATGATCGTTCCATGGAGCGCGGCGTGCTTGAGAAAGGCGCGGTAGAAGGGAATGTCGTGCGAGATGCGGTCGACGATGACGGCATACTTGGGGTTCCGGTTCAGGTGCACCGCGCCGGTGTCAACGAATTCCGCCTCAATGCCTTCGACGTGGCGAGCATTGATGTGCTCCACCAGTGCTCCAGGAAAGCTGTTCTCCATGCCGAATAGAACGCCGATCTTTTTCATGCCGCTCGCCTCCTGTCGCCATCCTTAATCGAAACCAGGAAAGAACAGTGTACGGCAGAGCCCTGTCTCGATCCCATTTTCCGACGGGCTGAAAATGGTTCCCACGCCGTGAAAAAAGTTCCGGTCCGCTGTCGAATCAGGGTAACCTCGTGCGTCATTGTTACGTACGGCATTGACAAAGGAGGTTCTATCTTATGGCAACATATCTCCCCGCAATCGAAAGGCCGCAGGGCCTGGTGAAGAAGCTCGTATATGCCATGTCGCGGCGCCAATTCGGAAAGGTTCCTACGCCGGTAAAAGTGGTCTACTCGCGCTTGCCGGTGGGGTTCGGGATGTTTGTGGCGAAGATCGCCAAGCTCGACAAAGAGCTGACGCTGCCACCGGAAACGGCGATGCTGATTCGCGAACAGGTGGCGCACATCAACGTGTGCACGTTTTGCACCGATATCGGGCGCTATTTCGTGATCAAGGCGCGGATGAATGAGGCCAAGTTCGACGCGCTGCCGGAGTACGCGACCAGTCCTCTGTTCAGCGAGGCGGAACGGGCGGCGCTGGATTACGTGACGGAACTGACCAAGGACAGGTCAGTGCGGCCGGAAACGGTCGAACGCCTGCGCCGCCACTACTCCGAGCGCGCGATCTGCGAGCTGGTGTGGCTGGTGGCCAGCGAGCACTTCTACAACGTGACCAACCTGGGCTTGAATATCCACTCCGACATGCTGTGCGATATCGCCCGGAAGCGCTAGGAGCGCGTCTGAGTAAGGCTTGACAGAGCCCGGCGCATTGTTGCCGAGCGTTGCTGCGGCCGATGTCGACGTTGTGAGCCATTGGATTCAGAACGCATGACGCATGTTGTTGCGCCGTTCGTAGCGGGAAGGGGTCCTTTTACGCCGTGCAGGCCCGGTAAAGCTTCAGCACATTGTGTGTGGCGCAGACAAGGGCCCACTCGGAGCGAACATTTTCGACTCCACGCAGCAGGAACTGGCGGAAGCCGAGCGCCTGTTTGATCTGCCCGAAGACCGGCTCGACGATGGTCTTGCGCCGTGCGTAGGTAGCGTGGCCCGTCCTGGTCATCAGCTTGCGCTTCATCCGGTCGACCAGGGTGGCTGAGTGCGGGATGCGTCCCCGAGGACTGATCGGTGCCGGCTGATTGTGCTTTTGCTTGCCCGTCGCCACGTATAAGTCGATCTTCTTCTTTGCCGCCTTCAGCAGATTCTCCTCCGAGCAATAACCGCTGTCGGCCAACACTTGCTGCACCTTTTGTCCTGCCTGCTCCCGCACCCGCTTGATCATCGGTATAAGTTGCTGCTTGTCGTTGGACTGCTGGGTCACGCCTTGCGCGACGATCAACTGCAGCGCCGGCTCGACAGCGGCCTGTGCGTTATAGGCCTGCACGAAGCCGTCCGGCCCCTTCATGATGCGCGACTCCGGATCGGTGAAGTTATGCTGCGACTCCGGCTTGGGCTCGACAGGGGAACGGCCTTTGCCTCGGCCGCCGCGGCGGGGCGGATCCTTTTTCCCCGGCTTCGTGTCTTTCTGCTTCTGTTCGGCCTCGGCCCGTGCTTCCAGCGCCTTTCTGGCCTCGGCGATGCGCTTCAGCCGCTCTTCGCGCCGACCCAGCTCGGCAGGCAGCTCGTCGCCCTGACGGTTGCGCCCGTAGCGCTTGTCCTCGTCCTTGTCGGTCTGCTCGGCCTCGGCCAGCAAGCGATTGACCTCTTCGCGCAGACGCTGTTCTTCACGCAGCATGCGCTCATAGCTCATGGCCTTGTGCTTGCTCGCGTTGGCCTTGATCTTGGTGCCGTCGATGGCAACCCGGCCCAGTCTCATCGCGCCCAGCTTCAGCGCCAGCCGCAACACCTGCACAAACAAACCTTCCAGTGCCTTCAGGTGAATCCGGCGAAACTCCGAAATGGTGCGAAAGTCCGGCTCGTTGCCCGCTGCCAGCACGCGGAACGCGATGTCCTCAACCAGCCGCTTTTCCAGCCGCCGCGATGAGAACACCCCCACGCAATAGCCGTACACCAGCACCTTGGTCATCATCCGCGGATGATACGGAGGATAGCCGCGCTCCTCGCGGTCATAGTGCGCCTCGATCGCGCCAAGGTCAAGCTCATCGATCAGGTCGGAAACGAAATACGCAAGATGGTCCTCGGCAAGCCACTCCCGCAGGCTGGGAGGAAGAAGAAAGTCCTGCTCAGGAAAATACGGACGATAGCTCTTCGCCATATTCAAAGATTCGCATCTTCCTTCAACCCGTTCAATCAGCATGTGCGAAATAAAGGTGATTACTCAGACACGCTCCTAGGCAGATTTTCTCACCATTCGATAGGACCGTCGCGCTCTGCTTGCCGCGCCGGCCATTTTGAGTGGGAAAGAGCCAAAACGGGGCTTATGTAACAGAAAATGCTGTTACATCCTAAAATGCACCTCGTAAAGCCTTTGGATTCAATACACAATTTCTTAAAGCGAATTAAAAGCGAATCTACAATGTGCTTGTTCGCCTATCGCCTCTCGACAGAAGAGATGAAGGGCAATCAGCTGCGCCTATACATGTCGGCGCTGGCTTACACGCTGGTCGAAGCGCTCAGGCGGCTAGCGCTGAAGGGAACCGAGTGGGCCCAGGCGCAGGTGGACACGATCCGGCTCAAGCTGTTCAAGATCGGCGCTCTGGTGCGCATCAGCTCTCGGCGCGTGTGGCTGGAACTCAGTTCCACCTATCCGTGGAAGCAGATTTACGCTCGGGCCTTCGACGCGCTGCGCTGCTGAACCGCTCCCACCGAGACCAAACAGCTTTTCCACATCAGCCGGCAATCGCTTCGGCGGAGCTATGCGGCGAATCCAACTTCGAGCTACGATCGGCGGTTCTGTGCCTTCGCAGAAGTCATCTCAAAGCCACTCCCATGCAAAATAACGGCCCTACAACGCGGCCCCACTCGGTAGTTCACGGCAAAATCGATCCGTGTGAGAAATGGCGGCTAGGCCAGCACTATCATCTTCGAATGACTGTGGAACCCGCACATCTTGAAAATCTCAGCTTCTCCCGTCCACACGCGGAGATTCTCGGCTTACGCCAACAGGCCAACGCGCGTTTCCTGCCCCACTCGGCGATTTTTTAGGGTTCCGAGTGAATTGTTTGCCAACTCGGAAGTTACACCGTGGTCACAGGAGGTCGAGGCGATCGAGGACACCAGCAAGGACCCGGCGCACGGCAGCTTGTAAGATAGCGCACGGCACTCACTCCGGTGGCGTCGGACGCATGCCGGCTTCTGCTGCGGGCGTGGCGTCTGCCTCGCCTGGTCCGGGGCCGTGAGCGCCTTCACTGGCCAAATGAGTCGGAGCATGCAGACAGTCCGCGCACGTTTGCAGAAAATTAAGGCCTCGAGCCGCAAACTTGGAGTCGGAGGTCTAGCCGCCATTTCTCACACGGATCGATTTTGCCGTGAACTACCGAGTGGGGCCGCGTTGTAGGGCCGTTATTTTGCATGGGAGTGGCTTTGAGATGACTTCTGCGAAGGCACAGAACCGCCGATCGTAGCTCGAAGTTGGATTCGCCGCATAGCTCCGCCGAAGCGATTGCCGGCTGATGTGGAAAAGCTGTTTGGTCTCGGTGGGAGCGGTTCAGCAGCGCAGCGCGTCGAAGGCCCGAGCGTAAATCTGCTTCCACGGATAGGTGGAACTGAGTTCCAGCCACACGCGCCGAGAGCTGATGCGCACCAGAGCGCCGATCTTGAACAGCTTGAGCCGGATCGTGTCCACCTGCGCCTGGGCCCACTCGGTTCCCTTCAGCGCTAGCCGCCTGAGCGCTTCGACCAGCGTGTAAGCCAGCGCCGACATGTATAGGCGCAGCTGATTGCCCTTCATCTCTTCTGTCGAGAGGCGATAGGCGAACAAGCACATTTGCTCCTTGATGCGGTTCTCCATCTCGCCGCGCTGGCAGTAGAACTTCTCGTATAAGTCGCGCTCTGCCCACTGATCGGCAGTCAGCGAAGTGACCACGAAGCGCGGGTTCTCGCCCTTATCGAGATACTCGGCCTTGGCCACCACCCGCCGCGCACGCGCCCAGCTCTTGCCGGTCATGTAGTCGAACTCGGTAAAGACACGCGCTGCCTTGCCGGTCTCGGCGTGCAGCAGCCTGGCCTCGTGCATCGGTTTGCCGATGATCTTCTGCAGCCGGCGGTTGCGTGCCAGGCCGAACAGGAAGTCCACTTGGTTCTCCGCGGCCTCGCACCAGGCCATCAGTTCCTCGCGGCAGAAGCCGGAGTCGCCGCGCACCACGATGCGCACCTTCGGCCACTTGGAGCGCAACTGGGCCACGATGCGCTTGACTTCATCCAGCGCACCGGCCGCGCCATCCACGTTGCTGGCGCGAAGCCGGGCACACAACAGTTGATCGCCGGCGAAGATATACAGCGGCAAGTAGCAGTAGCTGTCGTAGTAACCATGAAAAAAGCGTTCCGGCTGATGGCCGTGGAGCGGGATGTCGGTTGCATCCAGATCAAGCACAATCTGGTCCGGAGCCTCAGCGTGCGACTCGATGAACAGATCGCAGAGTAGCTGGTCGATCTTTTCCGGCGCGTAATCGATCTTGTGATAGCGCCCCGAGCCGCCCGGAAGCTCCAGCCGGTTCAGCGTACTCTTACCGGCCAACGGCTCTTCCAGCTTGCGGCGACCCGCCAGCACGGCCATCAGTGGATCGTGGCGCAACTGCTCATGATCGCAAAGGTCCTCGTAGCCCAGGGCCAGCCCGTAGATGCGCTGCGAGAGCATCTCCCCAAGCTGGTGTTGAACAAATACCGGCGACCGCCGGTCGGTGAAACAACACGCCACCCGATTCAGCAAACCAATCTTGCGATCGGCCTGACGCAACAACAGCGACCCGCCATCGGTCGATACCTGCCCGGCCGTGAAACTGGACTCCACGCGGCGTGAAAAATGAGATGCAAACGAGAAGACTTCTTGATTACACTCTGTCATGAGAAAGGCCGCCCTTTCCTCGGCCATAACCCGTCTCGACAACGTAGTTATGACACAGAAAAGACGGCCTTTCCAGTTATTTCATCCTTCCCGACTCACCCAAATAGACAATCGACCCGTGAGATATGCAGGTTAGCCCATGCCACGAGCTTCATCTAAACTTTCTCAATGACGAATTGGACACCATATATGGCAAACACCCGCGGAATCGCTGTGAGCGTTGAGCCAACTTACCTTGAAACGAGATCATCGCCGGACAGCTCGCAGTATTTTTGGGCGTATCGGGTGATCATCCAGAATCAGGGACGGGAAACAGTGCAGCTGCTGAGCCGGCACTGGATGATTACGAATTCGCGTGGTGAATTGACCGAGGTCAAAGGACCAGGTGTTGTCGGGGAGCAACCGGTCCTCAAGCCGGGAGAGAGCTTTGAATATACAAGTGGCGCACCTCTCGACACGCCCTCGGGGATGATGGGCGGGGCTTACCAGATGGAGACTGAGAGCGGTGAGCGTTTTGATATTGAGATACCGACTTTTTCGCTGGATCGTCCGAATCAGGGCGTAATTCTGAATTGAGAAATAGATATCGTGGGTGGGAATCGAAGATGCAGGTTCGCGCCTCGCCCGAGCCGGCATTAGTACGCTTGCCGAAGGTCGCCAGCGTGGTCATGGCGCCCGGCATATGACTTCAACGCGCACACTCCGACGGTTTCGACTGATCAACGTCTTTCAGCCCAAGTCGCCTGGGCACTCGCTGACGTCGGAAGCCTGGAAATCTTGAGCTCGAGTCCTATCACCGCCTATTCCCTTTGCCGAAGGTTCACTTCTATCCGGTGTGGTGGGCCGGGTTTGTTCATTTTTTCAGAAGACCTCGACTGCGGCCGTGTGGCCAGGAGCTGACGCAATCCTCTGGTCCCGAGTGATCAAAGGAGCCTGCAATCTTTCAGCCAGCGCTACGTATGCCGCGTCATAGGCACTCAGGTTCTGCCTCAGTCGCCAGATCCGCTGTACCAGCAATACGGAAGCATAGCGCGTGATCCGAAGAGCGGCCATGTCGTCGATGGCTTCTTCGGCCCTTTTCGGAGTCAATGTGCCTTCACGCACGAGGCGCCTCAAGACCTGCACAAATTCCACGTCGATCAAATGCACGCTGTGCAGCGTTTCCTGATGAGCATAGATTCGCTGCTCAATGCGCTGACCGGCGGGAGTCTGAAGCAGCCAGTCGACGGCTGCTGAGGTGTCGAGGACAATCATCGTGCCGCACGTTCCTCGCGCACCAGAACAGCGGTGTCAAGCGACGCAGAAACCGGCTTGCGCGTGTGCAGACGCTCGCGAAACTCAGAAAGGGTAGGACGCTCGGCTATCTCGCGAAGTTCGCCGAGTAGATAGTCGGAAAGCGACTTACCTTCGGTCGCGGCCCGGGCTTTCAGACTACGGTGCAATACGTCCGGAACATTTCGAACCTGAATCATTCGTGCCATGCTCTAAGCATACTTGCATGTGCTTCACATGGTCAAAGTCATTATGCTGTTAAAGGTCAAAACTCGGGATCGCGGACGTGTCACTGCGTCCTCGGACATGACCGCGAAGACATCCCTCAGGGGCTAGGCAGTGTCTGATGAATCGAGCGGGGTTCCGAGAACCGGCAAAAACCGCACGCAGGGCCTAAAGGCCAACCCCTTGTAGGTTTTTGCGGCACGGCTGAAGCCGTGCCCTGATACAAAGCGATTCAATCGCGATTCGTCAGACACTGCCTAAAGCCCAATCGGTCTTCGAGGCTTTTGTGGCACGGCTAAACGATGGACAGCCTTTGAATGCTTCGTGAGTAATAAGAAGAATATTGCAGTCTTTCTCAATCTCCATTAGTTGTTCGGGAGACTGTGGCCACTGCTTGCGCTTCTTCTCATTTGCTATGTCTATGAAGTGTTCTTTCTTCGTTTTCTTGACTGGGGTGACACGATGGAGAAACTTCTCTAACCGCATCTGAACGGGACCAT
Organism: uncultured Acidobacteriota bacterium; assembly: GCA_963798315.1. Classification (GTDB taxonomy): domain Bacteria; phylum Acidobacteriota; class Terriglobia; order Terriglobales; family Acidobacteriaceae; genus Telmatobacter. The sequence continues at coordinate 40,053 of CAWCTA010000018.1, forward strand.
AAGTTTCGCTATCGGACGAGTCAATAGATACTGGATTACTACCCTTCTTCTCTAAATTGTCTTTGGTCTGTCTGATTAGTTCTTTGGATGGCTGGACAAAACACACATTCTCGCAACGCGCCCGAGCGACAGCCCAATCAATTGCGCTGTGAGTCTTACCAGAGCCACAAGCTCCGTCAACAAACTCAACAGTGACGGGTTGTGCTAATCTCTTAGCCTTTTCAATCGCGGCGGTTTTCTTGAGATTATCTTGCTCGATAGCCTTAACAATAGCCTTAGTCTGTTTCTTTTGTTTTTTGGTGGGTTCTATCTTAGAAGACAGTTGATCTAATAGAGCATTATTGCTAATACCAATCTTGATCTTCTTGATTGTGGATGGATATTTCTTGTGTTGTTTCTTGCGCTTTTTAGATGAAACATTGCTGGATAGCATATAGTTGCACGTAGACCTCGCTGTAATTGAATTGTCGCTTTGGTTTGCAACACTGGGTTAGAGTGTTACTTTATAAGTCTCATCTCTTTTATAAGCGAGTGGGCGGTATCTTTCAACACCGCCCGAAATCCATTTATACGAGGATGCAACTAAATCGGATAACCAGTCCGACTCATATCTATTTATACTCGTAACACAACTTTTTACCTACAACTATAAAATATATTTTTGGTCAAAGTAATTCAAAATATATTCAACTAACGAAACCTCAACAAACACGGGCCTAATCAAAATTATCTTTATGTTTCTGGCAATATAAGGGTCTATACCTTGTTGTTGACGAAGATATTATCAAAGTTTGCTTTTACGGGTCTTGATTAAGGGTAGTCTGGTTTGACATACCCCTTTCAAGTAAGTAGCGATATTCTGCGGGACAAGATTGAGGAATCGCTCTTGTGAGTGAGGCAGTTGATTGCAAATATGCGGGTGAGAAAACGGCGCTTACATCCGACAGTCTGAGACTACGAACTGTTCGTAACGGGACTCTATCTGAGTCTGTTGTCCAATCATCGTCGTCGCAAGAAAACGCGAAACTGGACTGCGAGAGATCGCCACGAGATAAGAGTTCCTTGACATCTCTGCCAACGGTTGTATTTGGCAAATTGCAAGAGTAAACAAGCCCATCATTTGTTTTGGTTAATTTTAGTGTTCCGCTCGACCGACGACCAAGAAAACCATTTACCTTGTCGTGATTCAAACAACAAATTACATCGTCATTGTTACGAAGTGACTTGTCAAATGCGTTAGGGCTGATAATTTCGCGAAACGGTTGACCCTGCTCTGATAGTATTTGCGACTTTACTTCTGTTGCAATGCGTTGTTTGATAAGACGACGGAGTTCTACATTTAGATTAGTTTTCATTGAATTTTAGCCTCATTTATATGAAGTTTACCGACAATATCTGCTTTGAGTTATTGCGAGTAAGTGACGACTTCTTTGAAATCGCCAATAGTATTTAGTATTGAAAGTGGAGTTTTAGGCTGAAATAATCAACTATATTTACAAGTCAAGTCAATAGTTCGTGCCATTCATCTCGGTATTCGATTGAGACTGGCGCATTGACTCTACTTCTATCGGTCGGTGTCATTCCTAAACTTCTAAGCAGTGTTGTTAAGACCGAGAATTCCATTGTCTTGAAATTTGGATCATTGCGCATCTTACTTGTTAGTCTGCAAACAATTTCCATAGATAGTCGGTCTGATACCTTCAACCAATAAATATCTCTCGCTAATTCCTGCCATACAACCTTTTCTTGCTCTGATAAGTGGTTTGGTGGATTACCGATGCCTTGTGTTAGTTGTGGTTCGTTCAATCTATTAGCATATCGTGACGGGTGATCTGCGAGTGTTCCGCTTAGTTCAAGTAGTGCTGTTGGTTTTCGTGCTCTTGACATAGTTTTTTACCTTCTATCTATATTTAGGGTCAAACTTATGGAATAGGCGGGGTAAAAATCAACCTAAGCGATTCTTACCCCGCCCTACCCTTGATAGTGTTGAATAGTGAGCCTGTAATGCCTGTAGCGCGATTGTCGGACTGTTGGATAGGGAAACAGTAAGGGACAGTCCCGAAGCCTTACAGCGAGGCTGGAAACTGTCCCTGTGACTGTTCTGTCAATCTAACTTGCTATAGTCCCGATTCAATCTGTTTGCGTCCAATTTTCTATACCGACTATAATTTGACTCGATCTTAGCTGAGGACGTTAAACAGTTCAAACTGATATCGGCGATGGGAGTCTGTCTGTCCAAGGCGTATACGACATATGTATTTCTGCAACTCGCAAGGACACGAAATCTTGGTTCTCTATCGTTCGTTCTATAGATTCCTGCTGATTCGGTGATTGCTTTGAAAGTGTTACTGCGCTGTGCTGTAGTCGTATTCCATATCGTTCTCTCATCTGTCTTCGCTTGTTCCTCTGTCAATCCATTGCGCTTCAAGAGTCGACGATAGACTTGCGGTGCGCGGTCCCAATATGAGTGACAGACTTTATCTGATCCATATCTGGTTACTTTACCTTTGATATTGGTTCGTGTTAAATACTCTCGTGTGTTTCCTTGATCGTCTTTCGCGGTGCATATGCGTATGTCCATATAACGGGTTGCGTCAAGCTCGCCCACCCGACTACCGAAGTGAGCCATAAGTAAGGCGAAATCCCTTGTTTCTAATGCTCTCAATTTATCTTTTGGTTTCTTTGCATCTGTAATTGCTTTGCGCATTGCAATAATCAACTTTTCATAGCTGTCTGGATCAAAGTATGTTCTGCTTGTGTCTTTCTTCGGCGCATATTCCCTTGCAAAACGAAATTGACTATTCAATTCTCCGCGTTTATGTGCCTCGTTCAATATGTCCTGAATCGCGTATTTGTAATTGTTGAGTGTAACTGGACTGAGATTTGGTTTCTTTGCCTGTAGTTCTGCCTTGAATTGTTCCCAACTTTGTTGCGTCCAGTCCTGAATAGATGTGTGTCCAATCAACTCATTGACAAGCGTAAAACGGTTAGCAAGTGATTTGAGATACACTTTTGACCGTTGCGAATTGTGAAGCGATTCTAAGGCTTTTATAGATGCCGTTTTGAAAGTTTGGTCTGTTGGGACAAACACCCGTTTGATCTTCTGCGTTCTGTGTTGAATCGGCTGTCCTGCTTTGATTGACGCAAGACTGTCGATATACCAGTCGAATGCTTTCTTCGTTGCTTCTGCTTTTTCTTTGACCTTGAGCGAGGTTTGGATTTTGACTCGATTATGATGGAAGTTGGCGTTCCAATACGGCGAGGACCACTGCTTGAAGACTCGGACTCTCCCATCAAGGATTTTGAAGAATTCGGTTGGTGGCTTCATTTCCTTCCCCCTGAATAATTCGGCAATGACCTATTATAATTCAGCGGGATGAATATGTGTTTTCTTTGTTTTAAATAGAAGCCGTGCCCTTTGAAAGCACGATGAAGCGGGGTTTGCGGCACGGATCAATCCGTGCCCTTTCAAAGCGGAGGGTTTGTCAACAACCTGATGGGCGCGCTGACGCAGCCCTGCCTACGTGAGCGCGAAAAACTGATAGAGCTGTCAAGGCTCCGGTATTCGTCTCCACCGATGAGGACTATTATGTTCTGGGTGAGACGGACGCCTTCCCACTCGGGCCGGTCTCACTGAAAATCCGGGGCCGGCGGCAAGTTCATCCGATCCGCTCCAGAGCGAGTGCTCGGCGCCGAGCGCTCCTTGACAGTGCGGATCTCACCTGGTTCTTTGGCGGCGGATTCACGGTACAGCCCCGAAGGAGGAATGCGTGGACAAATCCGAAACCAAATCTCCCGTGGTCACCGATGTTTTGCAGTCCGACCACCACGTGCATATGTCGGAAGAGGAACTTTCCAAGGCGCGCGCGCACCACAACAAGAAGCATGGCGGAGTGAACCCGCAAAACACCGCCGCCAAAGCCGGTCAGGACAAGAAGAAAATGCCGGTGAAACCGAGATAATGGGCTCGCGGGGCGATCGGCCTTAACCCTTAGCCGCGGCGATCCGCTGTAGTTGCCCGATGTGATTCAGATCGTGCCCGGCCATGGTTTCGATGATGGTTTGAAAGGTCATGGCGCCGCGCTCGGGATGCTTGACCGGCCGGGCCGCGGCCTGCGGCATCACCGTCCGCAAAAGCTGCAGGTTCCAGCCGCGCATGGCGGCGAAGACATCGAGCGCCTGGTTGGCGGGGATACTCGGGTAGTGCGCAGCCCACTTGTCCTGATCGAAGGGCTGGATGGTGGGGTTGTCTTCGGCCAAGGTCTGGCGGAGACGGAAAGCAAAGACCAGTTCGCAATCAGCCAGGTGGCTGACGATCTCCGCCGCATTCCACTTGCCGGGAGCGGGTGGCGTTGTGGCCTTCGCGGGACCCATGGCTTCGATGAGTCCTGCAAGTGTGACAGGCGTTGCGCCAAGAATGTCCTGGATGGGCCGGCCGTCGAGAAATTTCTCGTAAGGATTGAGCTCAGACATGGGGAACTCCTGAGTTATCGAGCTGCGATTATCTTCTCATCGCCTGTTCCTAGTCCCTAGTCCCTGCCTCACAGATATTCCTGGATCATTCGTTGCCAAGTGGGCCAGTCGTGCGAGTTATATGTACCCCAGATATAGAGCTTGTGGGGAATCCACTTGCTGTTCATGATGCCGTCCATGTACTGGTTCTGTCCCAGGCACTGATCATCCCATCCGGTTGCCAGCACCCAGGTGTTGCGGCTGTAGCGGTCAAGAAACCAATGATCGGTCAGGCCGGGCAGGAAGTGCGTGGGCTGGTTGTAAAAAACGTCCTGGTCGTAGTAGCCGTTGAGGAAGTTGGTCGTATCGAAAGCGCCCGACATGGAAAGCATGCCGGTAAAGACGTCGGGGTGGCGCAGGGCGATGTTCAGGGCGTGGTAGCCGCCGAAGCTGCATCCCAGCGCGACCAGGTGCGAGTCCTGGTTCTTCTGGCGGATGAGGGGCACCACTTCATGGATGAGATAGTCGTCGTACTGCACGTGGCGTGCAATGCGCCAGCGCGGAGGGACGTTGCGGTTGTACCAGCTCTCCATGTCCACTGAATCGACACAATAAAACTGCAGCTGGCCCGCCTCGATGCGGTCCCAGACCGCAGAGATCATGTGGCGGTCTTCGAACTCGTAGAAGCGGCCGCCCGACGTGGGAAACACCATGACCGGCAGACCGGCATGCCCAAACACTAGCAATTCCATGTCGCGGCCGAGCCGGGGGGAATACCACTTGTGATACTCGCGATTCATGCGTGCTCCGGAGCAAAGTGTGAACAACCGTTTGTGGCGAAGGCAGAAAAGGACAACCGCAGATCCTTCGACTCCGCTGCGCTCCGCTCAGGATGACAGCTCCAAATTTTTGAGCGTGGGGGCTTTGGGAGAACTGCTGGTTTCTTGATACTGTAACACTCACAGGCGGCGCTTCCGGGTCTTCCGGAAAACGGCGCCTCCCCGCAAGAAAGGGACCTCACGGATTGAATCTGGACCCGCAACCGGAATCGCAGCCCGAGGCCGACGGTTGGAACGACACACCCGAGGACCTGCCGGCCGGCGATGCCGACACTCCCCACCCGCGGCTCCGACTGCATCGGGGATTTTCCGGAATTCACCTGCCCGACCCTCGCGACGTGATCGTCTATCTTCCCCCCGGCTACGACGATGAACCCGAACGCGCCTATCCCGTGCTCTACATGCACGACGGGCAGAACCTCTTCGACGGCCGCACATCGTTCATCCGGGACCGCACCTGGGAAATGCGGGAGCAAACCGACGAAGTGATCGAAGCCGGCGAGGTGGAACCGCTGATCATCGTTGGCATCTACAACACCGGCGAGCGGCGGCTGGCCGAGTACACCCACGAGCGCGACTGGCAGCGCGGCGGGGGCGAGGCCGACCGTTACGGGCTGCTCCTGACCGAGGAGTTGATGCCCTGGATCGCAAACCAGTACCGGGTACGAACCGACCGCGAATCGACCGGGCTGGGAGGATCGTCCCTGGGTGGACTGGTGACCCTGTATCTAGGGCTCCGCCATGCGCATCACTTCGGCAAGCTGGCGGTGCTTTCCCCGAGCGTGTGGTGGAATCACAAGAGCATTCTCGGCTACCTCAATGAGCGCGCGCCGCAAATCTGGGAACGGCCAAAAATGTGGCTCGACGTGGGCGACCGCGAAGGCCAGCGCACCCTGCGCGATGCGGAAATGCTGGCGCGGCGGCTGAGGGCTAATGGATGGGTTCCGGGCCATTCGCTCCACTTCGAACGAGCCCACGACGGGACGCACGATGAGCCCAGTTGGGCCCGACGCGTTAAGCCCATGCTTCGGTTTCTCTTCCCGGCCTGATGAGGATCTCCGTCCCGACCCAGCGAGAACCGGCCGAAAGGTAGTGAAACTTGCCCCCAACGGCCACTTTCGGCGATACTTAGGTGTTGTGTCTTGCGAAGCCGGGCGGCTGTGTCTGGCTGATGGTTGGCTGGCACGCGTATGGCAGGTGCCGCTAAGGTCCCCTGATTCCGCGGGACACGAACCGGACAAGGCAATCGAAACAAAAGGATTTGAAAGGAACTGTATCGCCGTGGTGATGATTCGTTTGGCGCGCGTTGGCGCCCCCAAGAAGCCCTATTATCGTGTCGTAGTCATCGAGAAGGACCGCGCCCGCAATGGCCGTTCCATCGAGGTTGTGGGCACGTATAATCCCCGCACCAACCCGGCAACCGTCAACTTCAAGTACGAGCGCGTCGCTTATTGGCGCGGTGTGGGCGCCCAGTTTTCGCCCCGGGTGGCCAAGCTGGTGGAAAAGTTCCCGGCCCCGGCTCCAGCCGCCGAAACAACAGCGGCGTAAAGCAAACTTCTCTCCCCCTGGAGGTGTGCAAAACAGTTCCGACTGTTTGCACACAGTTGCTGACGGCGGCCTATATCTGCTGTTAGTATCGGCGCACTGATCCAAGTTCGCCAACATTGGAAGCAGAAACGGTCAGGGGCACGTGCATGACCCAACACGAGATGGTTGCAGTCGAAGAACTGGTCCGCGAGATAGCGCGAGCCCTGGTGGATGAGCCGGAAGCCGTTGAAGTGCAGTCCGTGGGACGGGAAGAAAACACGGTTCTCAAACTCCGGGTAGCGCCTCAGGATGTGGGCAAGGTCATTGGCAAGCAGGGCCGGACGGCGCGATCGGTGCGCACCATCCTTGGCGCGGTGAGCATGAAATTGCATCACCGTTACACCCTCGACATCCTCGAAGAGGACGAACAGGGCTAGCAAAGCGCGCGTTGAGGAGCAAACCCTGGAGACAGGACTGACGCCGCACGGGACGCCGGACTCATGGGTCTGGCTGGCACGCATCCGACGCACGCAAGGACGCAAAGGCGAGGTGTTCGCCGAAATCTTAACCGACTTTCCGGAGAAATTTGCCCAGCGGCGGCAGCTTTGGTTGTTGAGCGAAGGTGTGTCCGCCGCGCCACGGCATCTCCCACAGGAATCGCGACCCGGTGCCCGGGCGCTTCCCGCCCCTCGCGAAGTCAAACTGAAAAATCACTGGCTTCACAAAGGCGGTATCGTGCTGCATTTCGCGGGCGTGGATTCCATCACGGATGCGGAACAGTTGGCCGGGTTGATTGTCGCGGTTCCGCACAGCGAACGGATCCGATTGGCGGAAGACGAGGTATATATCAGTGACCTGATCGGCTGCACGCTGGTCGACGTCGCGCGCCCCGATGCGCCGGTTGTTGTAGGCCAGATCGAGAACGTTGAGCGAGCTGTTGGGACGGCTCCATTGATCATTGTTCAGAGTGCCTCCGGGGAGGTCCTGATCCCCTTCGCCAAAATCTATCTGCGCAAACTGGACCTCGGCGCCAGGCGCCTGGAAATGGCGCTTCCCGAAGGGCTGACGGACTTGAACGCCTGAGGAAGAGCCACACCCGGAACGACTGGAACTGAGCGGCTCCCGCCGTCCACGCATCTGTAGGCTGTAAACCAGCGAGGGAGGCTGCGATGAAGCTAGTAATCTTTGGTGCCAGCGGCGGAACTGGCCAGCACCTTGTACAACAGGCCCTGGCTCGGGGCCATACGGTCACGGCGTTCGCCCGCCAACCTGATTCGATTCTGGCGGCTCCGTCGCCCGGTCTGATCGTCGTCCAGGGTGATGTGCATGATGCCGCGGCCGTCTCGGCGGTCATCGCCGGAAACGATGCGGTGCTGTCGGGGCTGGGCGCGAGAAACCTGGGGGGATCGGACGTGCTCGAGGTGGGAGTGCGAAACATCCTCGCCGGCATGGCGGCTCACGGCGTGCGGCGCATCATCGTTCTTGGCGCTTCGGGGGCGAGCGCGGATGCTGCGCAGCACCAAGGTGCGGGGACACGCTTGCTGCTGAAGTTGATCACTGCAACGATCCTCAAGGAGCCTTTCCGCTCGCAGCGTGAACAGGAAAGGCAGCTTGCGGCAAGCGCGACGGATTACACCGTCGTGCGGCCGCCGCGGCTGCTGAACGGCCCCTTCACAGGACACTATCGGGTGCAGGAAGACGGCCTGCCGCCCGACGGGGTCAGGATCAACCGCGCCGACGTGGCCGACTTCATGCTGCGCCAGCTCACAGAGACCGCCTGGATCCGGAAGGGGCCGTATCTCGCGAAGTAGGCGCCTCATCGGGAGAGATGCGCGGACAGAAGAAACGCGCGAGCGCCTCAAGGCGCCCGCGCATCCCCGCCACCAGCCAGTTTTGACTAGTGGCTGAAGTCGAGATCCACGCCCGGCAAAACCCCGGTGCCCTCCAGGCGTACGCCGTCGAGTTTATTGGGGTTCAGACCCAGCGCTTTCAGCACCGAAGGCGCCACCTGCAGCGTTCCCACTTCGCTGTAGACAGTACGCATCTTGAACGCTGGATTGGAGAGCAGCAGCATCACGTTGGTGTCGTCGTGCGCGAAGCCGCCGTGCTCCTCCTGCTTTGCAGCGCTGCCCGTGTAGATCACGCCCACATTCGGAGTTACGATGATGTCCGGCGTGCGCGGATCGTCGGGCGGCAAACCGCCAAGGTTGTAGTTCAGGGCTACACTCGGCCCATAGAAGATTTGGCCGGCGCCGATGGTCTTCGTGTTGGCTTCAAGCAACGCTACAGCCGCATCGGTGTAAGAGGGATTCGTCAGCCAAAGCAAGGAGACGTCGTCTTCGGTTGAACCGATGCCGCTTCCGTTGGGGTCTTCTGACGGCGGCATGGCGGCTGGCAATTGATTCGAGATCAACGTCGCGGGCGACAGCCCATTGGTCGTGTGGTGCCCTGGAATGGGGAAGAACAGGTTGGGATCAATGGGCGACTGGCCGTGCTTGGCGGTGATGACAATCAGCGTCGAGTCCATCAATCCGCGGTGCTTCAGTTCCGCGACCATCTCACCGATCGAGTCGTCGACAAACTGGACGTTACTCAACACTGCTTCGCTTGGTGTTCCGGCGGCATCGAGGTAGCCACCCTTGACACCATTCTCGATGAGCTTCTGCGCCACGCTGGCCGCCTGAAAGTTCATTCCGAAGATAGTTGGCGTTTTGGTGTTCTTTTTGCCAAGGTGATCCTTGCCCTTGATCCAATTCAAGACCGCGTTCACTTTCAGCGTGTCGTAGCACTGGATGTTCTGGAAGCTGTTGGTCCACGCCGTCAGGTCAGCGCTGGGATCGGGAACGGTCGCGCAACTCATGCCCGCAGGAGTGCTGACGCCGGGTAGCGGAACCACATTGGAGTTGATCTCCGGCGAGTAAAAATCGTCGAGCTTTCCACCGGGCCCTTCGACCGACGAATACGCCGGGTGTTTGTCGGACCATGCGACGTAGCCGCCCGCGGCATGGATCACGCCGAAGATGGTATTCGTACGCACGAAATCCTGCGGGTAGACAGGCGCGCATCCCTTCTTCGGATCGCGGTCCATCTTCGTCGGGTCGAGAGAGGCGATGCCACCATCAGTCAGGCTCGCTCCAGGCGCGCCGCCATTCAGCAGAGTCTGATCAATGTCGAGGCCTTCTTCGTATTCCGTGGTATATCCGGTCGGTGGCGCTCCCGGAGTGCAGGGCGCCGCGGCGTTTCCGTTGCCGGTTGTCACGGCCGGACCATCGAGCGAGCGGTCATACGCTACGTCGTAGTAAACGCCCATGGTGCGCGGCGTTGCCCCCGTAACGATGCTCATCAATCCCGGAAACGAGTCCGAAGGCTTCGATGTATTTGCGGCAACGTAGTTGACGCCATTCTTAGCCAGTTCGGTAAGGTTGGGGCAATAAGGCTTGCCGTCATTTACGCCGGCGATGCCCTCGGCGCAGTTCTTGAAGTCGACCGCGTGCATGCCATCAATGCTGATCAGCAGGACGTGCTTGATGGAACTGTCGTCCATCCCTCCATTGCCGCTAGCGCCAGCACCCAGCACCAAAGACACAGCAATAATCGCAACAAGGGAAAATCGTTTGTGCATAAAACCCTCCTGAGGGTGAACCGCAGTCACACTTGGGGTGACCGGATTGAATTGGGTTTGAGTATGTATGGGAATGAGAGACTCGCCTGTGCAGATCAAGGCCGGCCCGCCAAGGGGACGGACCGGCCTTCCTGATTTCACCTGTACCCCGTTATTTGCTGAACAGGTCTGTCATCAACTTCACGTTCTTGTCCGCGGCGTGATTGATGTAATTCAAACCGAAGCCGGCTTCGATCGACTTCAGCAGAGAAAAGTGGTTGTACTTCACGTTGCTGCTCTTGCCGCCCGGGCCGTAGTTAGGATCGACGATTGTTGCCACCTGGTTAGGTAGAGAGCTGTAGTCGTTTTCGTCCCACAACGTCACGATCACATTGTGGCCCTGTTTCCATACCGGAGAGCCTTTGATCGCCGAAATCAAAGCGTTCAAGGCTGCATCGCCCGCCGCGATCGCATTCTGGTCCACTGAGCATCCCAGCCCCATCTCGTTGGACCCGCGCCCGTGTTGATCATGGCATTGGTTGGGAACGATGAACGAGTAGTTCGGCACATGCCCGCTCTTCAGATCCGCGTACAAATCGTGAAAGTCCGTAACCTGCTTCAGGCTGAGCTTCGGGTCTGATCCTTCTTCCACGTCGGCGAAATACACAAACGGATTGTGCTTCACCGCGTACAGCTTGGGCAGGAACGTGGACTGAAACGGCCCGAGCGGCGTCACGTCCGACAGCAGCCCGTCGCTGTTGTTCACGCCATCCGCGCCGTAAGGGGGCAGATTCTCCTGATACGATTTCCAGCTCATTCCATGGTCGACAAGCTGGTTCGCGATCGTCATCCCCTCCGTCTTTGCCGGTGGCAGCGGATCGTTATAAATCGGCTCCTGCGGAGTTCCCTCGTTGGTGGTATCCACGGCGGGCGTGGCAGCATCGATGCCGTTTCCCTCGATCGGGCACGCATTGGCTGTCGCAGACTCATCGACAAACGTGACCAGCGTGTTGATGCAGTTCGGTTCAGACTCGTGCCAGGCAGGCGAATTATCGTTGACGATTCCGAAGTTTGAACCACCCACCACTTCGAGATAGTTCGTCAGGCTCGGATGGCCCACAGCAAAGTAATTCTTGGCAAGCCTCGCAGTCGCCGCATAGCTGGTGGCGAACGGCGCATTAGGGTTACCCAGGATCTGGCTGATGTGGTGGTTCTCCATCATGATCACGAACACGTGATCCAGATGCGGAATCTTGCGATCATCTTCTTGAGCCAGGGCAAAGCTGGCACACAAAGCGCCGGTGCCGAGCACGAGCGCTGCTTTCTTGAGATTCATGTCGTTCAACCTCTCCAAGTGGGGACAAAGTTCTCACGCGTAGACGCACATCAAGGCACCAGAAACAGACACAAGCCCGCTGCTGGAATACCTCCGGTTGGTTGGAAAAGCCCGTTATGGATGGGGCCCCGGGATGAAGAATCGGTTGCGGTTCAGGGATCGAGAAGATTCTTATCCGCAGAGAACTATAGGGGTCGAAGATTAATGAATTCGTTACGAAGACGTTACAACCGAGTTAATTCTCGCAAGATATGCGCGCGATCCTGAGAAGGCCTTTGCGTCCGTGGATGCATGCAGTCAGAAGCCCCTCAGGCTCTTGGCGATTTCGTCGATCTCTGTAAGTTCATGCATTGCGACTAATCGCACCGTTTCCCGCAACAACGTGTCATTGGTCCCGGTGACGATCTGGTTTCGAGACTTGAACAATTTGACAGCTTCGAAGGCTGTCCGCTTATTGCCGTTATCAAATAAATGGCCGCCGGCGATGCTTCGCACCACCGTTGCTACTTTTTGCCAGAAGCTCTTGGTGTAGTTGGCTGACGTAAACACCGTGTCCACGTTGCCGTTCATTTCAATCGTTCCACCAAACCCTCGGTTCAATTGCCGAATTTCGTCCGACTTGACACCCAGTAAAGTGGTGGACATTCTTTCTCCTCGCACGATGCACAAGGTTCGCTGTTTGCGCGTCACCCGAACAATAAAGCGCAAGGCATCATCGATTCGAGCCATTTGCTCTCGGCATACCCTCTGGCGGCCGGTTCCCATCCAGGAATCGACTGTTCTGTCGCCGGGATCAAAGGCTCGGGCGCCATATCTTCGCCTCATCTTCGCTTCTCTTGTATAATCTCCAAATGGATTTCCAGCTGGTCTCCTCCTACAAGCCCCGCGGCGATCAGCCCCGCGCGATTGAAGAACTGATGGACGGCCTTGCCGCCGGCGAAAAGCACCAGGTGCTTCTCGGCGTCACCGGGTCCGGCAAGACCTTCACCATGGCCAAGGTCATCGAGAAGTCCAATCGCCCGGCCCTCATCCTGGCGCATAACAAAACCCTCGCTGCCCAGCTCTACCACGAGTTCAAGCAGTTCTTTCCCGGCAACGCGGTGGAATACTTCGTCAGCTATTACGACTACTACCAGCCCGAGGCCTATATCCCCGCGGGCGACCTCTACATCGAAAAAGAAGCCACCATCAACGAAGAGCTCGACAAGCTGCGCCTCTCGGCCACGCGCTCGCTGTTCGAACGTCGCGACTCCATCATCGTCAGCTCCGTCAGTTGCATCTACGGCCTGGGCTCGCCCGAGGCCTATTACGGCATGCTGCTTCTCCTCGAGAAAGGCCAGCGCATCGCGCGCAAGGACATCACGCGCCGGCTGGTCGAGATTCTCTACGAGAGGAACGACAATGACTTCCGGCGCGGGACTTTTCGCGTGCGCGGCGACGTGATCGAAGTCTTTCCCACCTACGACGAGTCCGCCTACCGCATCGAGCTTTTCGGCGACGAGATCGAATCGCTCGCGCAGATCGATCCCCTCTTCGGTACCGTCAAGCAGAAGTACGCGCGCCTGCCCATTTACCCCAAGAGCCACTATGTTGTGCAACCGGAACGCAAATCACAGGCCATCGACTCCATCATTGCTGAACTGACCGAATGGACCGCGGTGCTTGAATCGCAGGGCCGCATGGTCGAAGCGCAACGCGTCAACCAGCGCACCCGCTTCGACCTCGAAATGATCAAGTCGATGGGCTACTGCCACGGCATCGAAAACTATTCGCGTCATTTTTCAGGCCGTCTGCCGGGGGAGCCACCGCCCACCCTGCTCGACTACTTCCCTCGCGACTACCTGGTCTTCGTCGACGAGAGCCATGCCACGATTCCCCAGGTACATGGCATGTGGCATGGCGACCGCAGCCGCAAGCAGAACCTGGTCGACTACGGCTTCCGTCTGCCGTCCGCCACCGACAATCGCCCGCTCAAGTTCGAGGAATTCGAGGTCCGGGTCCACCAGACCATCTATGTCTCCGCCACGCCCGGTCCCTACGAACTCACGCGGTCTGCGGGAGTCGTCGTCGAGCAAGTGATCCGGCCTACCGGCCTGGTCGATCCTGAAGTCGAGATCCGCCCGGTTAAGGGCCAGATCGACGACCTGCTGGCCGAGATCCGCGACCGCGCCAAGCGCAATGAGCGCGTCCTTGTCACCACGCTCACCAAGCGCATGGCGGAAGACTTGGCCGGCTACTACACCGAAGTGGGCGTTCGCTGCCGCTACATGCACTCCGAAATCGAAACCCTGGAACGCGTCAAGCTGCTGGCCGGCCTGCGCAAAGGCGAATACGACGTGCTCGTCGGGATCAACCTGCTGCGGGAGGGTCTCGACCTGCCCGAGGTCTCTCTGGTCGCGATCCTGGACGCCGACAAGGAGGGCTTCCTGCGCTCCTCCGGCTCGCTCATTCAGACGATGGGCCGGGCCGCCCGCCACATCGAAGGCAGGGCCATCCTCTACGCCGACAAAATGACCGACTCGATGCGCCGGGCCATTGACGAAACGGATCGCCGCCGCGCCATCCAGCGCGCCTACAACGAAGAGAACGGCATCACGCCCCAGTCGATTATCAGCGCTATCGACATGGGCCTGGCGCAGATTCTCAAGGCCGAATACGGCGACATCATGGTGGAAGAAGCTGCCGGCATGCCCGAGTTCACCTCCCAGGGCGAGGTCGATCGTTACATCGCCCAACTCGAAAATGAAATGCGCGAAGCGGCAAAGAAATTCGAGTTCGAAAAGGCCGCCAAGCTCCGCGACACCATCAAGGAACTTCGCGGAAAGGAGTTCCTGTTTACCTAGCTGGATAGCCAACTACATGAAATAACAGGGCTTGGATCTCTAGCCCCATGAGCCGACGACGAATCGCCATTCACTAATCCCAAGTTCTTTACAAAATTTGACAAATCAAGCAACCCTGTGAACGGCGGACCCATCGAAAAAAACGAGAGGATAGCTGTCTACCCTGTTTCCCCGGTGTGGGCTGCGCGGGCTCCGTTTAAATGACAATGGTTCTTCTGGTTGACGACGATCCTCTACAAGCCCACGTGCGCAGGTCCATTCTGCAGCGCCATTTCCGCGCCGTTGAGCGCGCGGCCGACGTGGCAGAAGCGTTCATCATGGTGGAAGAGCCTCATTTTGCTGAGAAACTGGGCTTGGTCGTCGTCGGCATTAACCGGCCCGGCATGGGTAGTCCCGCATTCGTCGCCGAACTGACGTCGCGCCTTCCCGCAGTGCCGGTACTCGTACTCGGCTGCAACCGCGAAGACGCCGCTCTCTATCCCGGTGAAAACGTGCGTTTCCTGCTACGGACGGTTCCCACCGATCAGATGCTTGCCGTTTCCCGCCAGATGATGGACCAGTACACCCCCCGGGTAGCCTGAACGCCAGCAAACTTCGCGCCCATCCTCAATGGCCTCCCCGCAAAGACGGCCAGAACACCCTCCATCGATAGTGTGAGCCAAATCACTCCCTCAGAGCCTAAGATGAAGGAAGATTGGCTTGTTGGCACGTTCCCCTTCGCCATCAGCCAACGTGCGACAATTATTTTGGAGCTCTATGGCAACCTTTGGAAGTTTTGCTCTCCTTATAGCCCTGGCGCTTGCTGCCTATAATCTCCTGGCAGGAGCGCTAGCTCTGCGCTTGCTGGCTACGGGCCAGCCATCCCCAGTCTCCCCTGAGCGCTTGGCAGATACGGCGCGTCGCGCCGGTATCGCGGGTTTCGTGTCCATCAGTGCCGCGGCATTTGCACTGATATGGTCGGTATTTACAAACGATTTCTCGATTACATATATCGTTGAACACTCCAATCGCGCCCTCCCCGGCCCCTATAAGTTCTCAGCACTCTGGAGCGGGCAGGAAGGATCACTACTTCTTTGGGCATGGCTACTGGCAACCTACGGATTCGTCCTTCGACTCACCCACAAGACCGACGTCAAGCTGTACGCGTACGCCGGCACCATCCTGGCCGCCATTCAGGTCTTTTTTCTCGCCATTCTGAACTTCGCTGCCCCGCCCTTCGCCTTGATGCGCGGCGCCATCCCCGAGGACGGAAACGGTCTCAATCCCCTGCTCCAATACCCCGAGATGGTCATCCATCCGCCGATGCTCTATCTCGGTTACGTGGGCTTCTCGGTACCCTTTGCTTTCGGGCTGGGCGCGCTCATGATGCGCTATCCCGGCGAGAAGTGGATCAAGATCACGCGCGTCTGGACCATGGTCACCTGGCTGTTCCTCACCTGCGGCATCTTCCTCGGCATGCACTGGGCTTATGCGGTGCTCGGCTGGGGCGGCTACTGGGGATGGGATCCGGTTGAGAACGCGAGCTTCATGCCCTGGCTCACCGGCACCGCCTTCCTTCACTCCGTGATGATGCAGGAGAAGAAAGGCATGATGAAGAGCTGGAACGTGTGGCTGGTATTTTCCACCTTCCTGCTGACGATGCTGGGCACCCTGCTTACCCGCGCCGGCCTGGTCAGTTCCGTTCACGCCTTCGCGCAGTCCTCGATCGGCACCTGGTTCGTTGCTTTCATGGTGGTTGTGCTGGCCGTTTGCATCTTCACTTATGTGTTGCAGCGCGGCCATCTCAAATCCGAACACCACCTCGAATCCCTGGTCAGCCGCGAATCGAGCTTCCTGTTCAACAACCTGGTCCTGCTCACCTCGTGCTTCGTGATTCTCTGGGGAACACTATTCCCGGTGATCAGTGAATACGTGGTGGGCAACAAGGTCACCATGGGCGCGCCCTGGTATAACCGCGTGGCGGTCCCCATCGGCCTGTTCCTGATCTTCCTGACCGGCGTTGGTCCGCTGCTGCCCTGGCGCGCCACTTCGCTGCGCAGTATCCGGCGCAATTTCGTGATCCCCATCATCGTTCTCTGGGCAGCCGTGATTCTTGCCCTTGCGCTGGGGGTGAATCCGATGAAAGACGGGCAGTTCGACAGCGGCAACTTCTACGCGCTGGTCGCATTCGCCATGTCTGCCGGCGTCCTCGCTGCCATCTTGTCGGAGTTCTTCCGCGGCGCGGGCGTTATTTCCCGTCAGACTGGCAAGAACTGTGTTTGCCGCCATGTATCTCCTCACCCGGCGCAACACCCGCCGCTATGGCGGCTACATCATCCACATCGGCGTGGTGATTGTCGTCATCGGGCTGGCCGGCTCGGCCTTCAACAGCAATAAGGAAAGCGAGATGTCTATCCACGACAAGCTCGTGATCCCGCCGTACACGCTCGAGCAGGTCGGCGCCACCCAGGACTCGAACGCAAATTATGACTCCGAATGGGCGATGATGGACGTCTACAAGGACGGCAAGAAGCAATTCCAGATGTTGCCCGAGAAACGGGTCTACCATGCCAGCCAGCAGCCGCAAACCATGGTGGCGATCCACTCCAACATCCTGTGGGACTTGTATGTCATCTATGAGGGCACAAACCCCGCTACCAACCAGCCCATCATCAAGGCCATCATCAACCCGTTGGTGAGCTGGATCTGGGCGGGCGTCGCGCTGGTAGCGTTCGGAACCTTTATCGCCCTCGTGCCCAGCATCACTCCAGCCACCGCATCCCTGCGCGTCCCTGCCACTCGTGCCGTGCCTGCCGAGCCGGTTCTTCATGGAGGCGACTGACATGCGCGCTTCCAGACGAATCACTTTCTGGCTCAAAACCGCTCAGGCGCTCGCCCTCGCTGTCGCCGTGTGCTTCTCACTTGGTGCGACTGACGCCGGCAAGCGCTATAACGACCTCAACCATCGCCTGATGTGCACCTGCGGCTGCGCTGAAATCCTGGGCGAATGCAACCACGTGGGCTGCCCAAGCTCTGAAGGTGAGCTGGACGAGCTGCGCACCGGCATTGCCGGCGGCCAGACAGACAAGCAGATCTTCGACAGCTTCGCGGCCAAATACGGGGCCACCGTGCTGGCCGCCCCCACCACCGAAGGTTTCAACCTGGTGGCATGGATCGCGCCATTCGCGGTCTTTGCCGCGGCGCTGCTCGGCACAATCCTGCTGGTTCGGCACTGGTCCGTCGGAAAGTCGGAACTGGCCGCCGAGCCTGAACCGAATTCTGAAATGGCCGCTCTGCGCGACCGAATCCGCCACGAAACCGGCAACGAAGGAGGTTTCTGAATCATGACCGGAACTCAGGGACTCATCGCCGGCATTCTCATGACATTGGCGCTCGCGGTCTACACATTTTGGCCGGAGAACGTCTTCGCCAGCCAGCGCCAGAAAACGCGCCTCGATTACCTCCTCGAGCGCAAAGAGCAGCTTTACGAAAACCTGCGCGACCTGAATTTCGAATATCGCGCCGGCAAATACCCCGAGGAGGACTTTGTTCATCAACGGGGCCTTCTCGAAAACGAAACCGCGGAGCTGCTCGCTGAAATCGAACACCTCCAGCACGCGTAAACCACCACCGCTGTCATCCTGAGCGACCCTGAGCGAAGCGAATGGGGAGTCGAAGGACCTGCATTTTGCGACGCATCCTCAGCAACAAATCGGGTGCCCCATCCTGGCGACGCTTTTGTCGCCAGGGTGGGAGACTACCCACAAAGCCGCTGTCATCCTGACACTGAGCATTGCGAAGTGGAACATCTGCTTGATTGCTTAATCGTTTAGAGATTGACGCACCAGGAACCCAATGAGATCGTTCAAATCCGCCCTGTTTCTTGTCGCACTTTTTTCTCTTCTGTCCAGCGCCTTCGCGCACGCCGCCACCATTGCGGGAACCGTCACTAACAAGACCACGAGCAAGCCATCCGCGGGTGACAAAGTTGAACTGGTGGATGTGCAGGCAGGCATGAGTGTAGCCGCCAATGCAACAACCAACTCAAGCGGCCACTTTTCACTCAACAAGCCCGGGTCGGGCCCATACCTGGTCCGCGTGATTCACCAGGGCAGTCCCTATTTCATCGCTGCTCCTGACGGCGCTGGACCCGCCGATGTTGGCGTTTACGATGCCGCCCCTGACGTGGGCGCCGTCCGCATCGAAGCCGACGTCGTGGAGTGTGAAGCCGAAAACGGCAAGCTCAGCGTCAATGAGCGCTACTTCGTGCACAACACCAGTTCGCCACCGCGCACTCAGTACAACCCCAACCACGGATTTGAAATTGTTCTGCCGCCCGACGCGGTTGTGGACGGGACAGCGGCACGCCGCCCCTCCGGCCTGCCCACCTCCACCAGCTTGAAGCCCGCCTCCGAAAAGAATCACTTTACGTTTGACTTTCCCATCCAACCGGACGAAGGCGACAAGGACACGCTGTTCCAGGTCAGTTATCACCTCCCGTATTCGGGCGGCCAATATACGTTCAAACCTCAAGTCATGATTCCCGCCGACAACGTTGCCTTCCTGCTCCCCAAAAGCATCGCGTTCAAAGGGGCGGGCTTTACATCCGTACAGCAGGATCCCGGCATTCAGACCATGCTGGCCAAGAATGTGCAGCCCGGCCAGGAATTGTCAGCCAGCGTCTCCGGGACCGGCTCCATGCCCCGCGAAGACCAGGCCCAGCAGCCCAGCGCCAACACCGGCGGCTCCCAGGACACAAGCACCCCGGGCACTGGACCCGGCGGCGGCATCGGCCAGCCCATCAACACGCCCGATCCGCTGACCAAGTACAAGTGGTGGATTCTCGCCGGGTTGGCGCTGGCATTGGCCGCGGCCGCTGGCTTCCTGCTCCGCAAGCCAGCTGGAGCGGCAGCGGCGCCCGTCAGCGTCCCGGCGTCCGCGGCCTACCCCACGCCCCCACCACGCCGCACCGCGGCTGCGGCTCCGGCACGCGCACCAGCAGCTGCGCCAGTGTACGCCGCGCCGGTGTACGCCGCGCCGCAGCCTTCGGCCGCATCCCACAATGCCACTCTGCTCACTGTTCTGAAGGAAGAGATGTTTGCCATCGAGAGCGAAAAGCTTTCCGGCACTCTCCCCGCCGCCGAGTACAAGGAACAGAAGTCCGCGCTGGAAGTTGTGCTCAAGCGGGCCTTGAAGAAGCAGGCGAGTTAGAGATACACGTCTCCGGGGCCTGAATGGTTCAGGACCCCGGAGCTGGTTCAGTCCTCCAGGTTTCCTACTGGCAATTCACATTTTCAATCGGCGACAGCGCCGTCAGCGCCGTTTCATCGGGGTAGCTGTAAGCGCCGTTGATTGCCTTCGACGGCGACTGGAACTCGAACCACGGCAACAGGGCCTCGGTCTGAGGATGATAGGTATACCCGTGGAGGGTTATCGGGTAGGTCGGATTGGGAAGGCCCTCGATCACGTCACCCACTTCAAGAAGGTCCGAACAATTGCCGGCGGAGTACCACCACGGCGTAATGTCGTGAATGTTGTCGAACCCCACAAACGGATCGGCAAACGTCTCCGCCATCTCATGGCTCAGGGCTGTAATGTCCTGAAAGCCACCGCCAAAAATCCCCGGGCTGATCCAGCTCGAGTAGTTCATGACATAGAAGCGGGCGAGATTGCCGTTTGCGGCAGTTCCCGGTTCCTCATCGATGGAGTGGAAGCCGAGGACGCAGCATTGGGTGGGATCACCATTAAAGTAGAGATATGTGTTGGGAAACAGAAAAGTCGTAATGTCTTTGGTGGTCATGTCGCCGGCGAGTTCTGCCGCGCCAATAATGGTGGAATTGTCCACCGGGGACGTGGACGGAAAGAGAAGGTTCGAGAACGTGTCGATGTCCACCAGTACGTAGGCGCAGCAGGACCCGTCCGGATTGAGTGCGAACGCGTACGAGCCCGCGAGAAGCGTCATCACGCGCGGCGTCTTCACTGTCGGCAGCAAAAAATTATGCCAGCCGGCCCCGGCCTGTTTGCCGAAGCCGGCGCGCTGCACGGCATCGGTAAACTGCGTATTGATGTTGCTGCTGCTATAGTGCGTGGGCAGAAAGACCGGCGAGGTGAGAGTCGGCAGAAGATACTGGGTTGCATCGTAGTAGAGCCGGTGCCCTTTTACGTACGCCGGCGACCCGTCGGCATTGCGCAGGTCGAGCGAAACTGGGATCACCGGCGCGTTGAAGACAGTCGTCTTCCCCGATTGCGGCGGGGTTCCCACCATCGCGTAGGACCAGGTATTGAGGGGATTTCCATTCGGATCGTAGCCGAACGTATTGTACTGGCCGGTAAAGTTTATCACCGTATCCACACCCGGGATTCCTGCATTGCTGCTGACTGCCAGTCCTGTCGTTCCACTGAGCGCCAGACCGGCCTTCATCGCCTTCATTCGGGCGATGTCGGAGTGGAAAGACACCTTTGCGTTTTTGATGAAATCCGGGCTCACCTGAAGCGGTTGCTGGGCCGCCAGCAGGCACGAAGCCGCCAGCATGGCGTTGAATACCAGAAGTTGTCTTGCACGCATGTTTAGTCGTCCTTTCCGTTTGGTGTCGATTTGCAGAGCATGGGATGAAGACATGACGTTGACGCATGTGTCGCCGAAAAACGGCACATTGAATCGACAAACCGGGGTCTTCCCGGTCGAACCGGGTAGTACTACAGTGGATAAAACCGACTGCAATCCCTTATCAACGCGGGCAGCACGATTAACGCTGGATGGGTTCGATTGGAATGGAGAAGGTACAAGCGAGGTTTTTTGAACTCCGATTAACTTCGCCGAAAAATCTGCGCCGTGTCAAGCTGTTTTTGAGAAATCTCCAGGGAATCTTTCGTTTTTGATGGCGGCGAGGGCGATCATTTCTCAGTCGTCAGTTGCCATAGGTCGACGGCCTCACGGTTTGGTTTGACCGGTGTTAACTGTGCCCTCTAGTCTCACTGTTCTAAAACTGACAACTGATCACTGCATTAATCCAATGTGCTAAAACTGAAACCTGATCACTGGGAACTGCTCACTGCCATGAAGACCGTTCTACGCACGCTGCTCTACCTCGCGCTCATTGTCTGGCTGGGAGCTGAAGTCTTCTTCCCCATTGTTGCGGCCATCACCTTCATGACGCTGCAGCCCGACACCCACACCGCCGGCGCCATTGTCGGCCAGTTGCTTCGCATTCTTCACGGCATGGGACTAGTCTCCGGCCTGGTGGCCCTGGCCCTGCTTGCACTGGCTCCTGCGTGGAGCGTGTACAAGCCAAAAACGGTTCTGGCGCCTATGGTTCTCCTCATCCTGATGATTGCCTGTACCTGCTACTCGCAGTTTGGCATCATTCCGGCGATGGAACGCGACCGCGTCGCCGCGGGCGGTGATATCAATGCCGCCGAGATTGGGAATCCCTCCCGCGTGCACTTCGAGAAGCTGCATGTCCTCAGCGAACGCGTGGAAGAAGTCGTGCTTCTCATGGGGTTGGTGACCGTTGTGCTTGTTGCGAGAGCCGAGACGGCGCGCGCTTAAGCCGGCGGGACTTCCAGGCCTGAGGCCTTTGCCGCTCGACAAAGGCCTCTCCCATGCTGAGGAATTGAATCGAGGCCCGCTGGTTACCTTTCGCCACCGCGGCTAAAGCTGAACAGATCAAACAAGTCGCCGATCGCCGGGCTGTTGGTCGGTACGTAGGGGTTGTCTTCGGTGACCTTCGGGTTAGGAAGATTATCGCGGCTGCGGTCCGTCACCGGCTTCAGACTCCAATTCCTCTCAATGAACTTCAGCGTGGACACGTGGTCTGTATATTCATGCGAGATGTGCCCGGCCTTCGTATAGGGCGATACCACGATCATGGGGATTCGCGTGCCGTCGCCGAAGAAGTCCACCGGCTGCACATAGCCTGAGTCGTAATAGCCGCCGCCTTCGTCAAACGTGACGAAGATAGCGGTGTTCGCCCACAGGTCCTTGTTCGCCTGGACCATATCCACGATCTTTTTCGAAAATCCCTCGAACAGGTCAAGCTTCGACGACGCCGGATGTCCGTCCACAAGCCCGCTCGGCTTCACCCACGAAACCGCGGGTAGCGTGCCGGCCGAGATATCGGCATAGAGATCCGTCGTGTCCTTCAGGTGAGCCGTGCGCACGGCCGCGTTGGTCATGATTGAGGTCGAATACTGGAAGAAGTTGCAGATGTTGCAATAAATATCCGCCGGATTCTGCCCGTACGGATCATTGACGTAGAGGTTCCACTGGTCGCCGTAATATTTGAAGGAAATATTCTTGTCCAGCAACTCGTTTCCGATGTTGCGCACCGTCGACGGTGGAATCGTAAACGCTGTTGTGTTGGGATCGCCGAATGCGACGTTGCCGTTGCCGAAGTACCCGGGGTTGTAGTTGTTCAAGATATAGTAGGCGCCCGGAGCGCATTTGGGATCGACCTTGTACGGCAGCGAATTCATGTAGTCAAGAAGCACCGACGCACCCGGCGCATTGGGATCGGAGCAGTTGCTATAGCTTCCGCCGCTGTATCCATCCTGCGCGTACCAGTTATTTGTGCCCGCAGCGGCATTGGGATCCTCGATCTCATTTGCCGGAGGGGCCGTTGGTTGTCCAGTGTTGTCGCCGAAAAAAATGTCGTCGCCGTAACCGAGCAGAATGTGATTGATGCCCGTTCCACCCGATCCTGCCTGGTGGTAGTTATCGCTCATCGCATAGTGATCCGCGAGGTACTTCAGATACGGCGCGTCTCCCTGCTGCATGTTGTAGAAGCCCATTGCAGTGGACCCTTCGCCGGTGGTTGCAAGAGTGAAGGGAGTTGCCTGGGGCTTGCCGTTCGATCCTGCGCCGATGCTGGTCTCCACCCACGGAAACAGGTCGGCCTTGCACCCGCTCGAATTGCGCTCGGTCGCGTAGCTCGCCTTGCAATCCAGTTGCTGCCACATTTGATAGAAGCGATGCACCGGGCTGGCTGCATACGCGTCGTACGGAATGCCCGGCGTAATTTGAAACGGCCCCGGCGGCAAGCTGGCCACGTTGGGAATGCGTGTATCGGGCGTCTTCGCGGTCAGTCCCGTGCCCCCGGTCGTCAAGTACGTGTAGTACTGCAGGTCGGGCAGTCCGTTCTCAACGGCCATGGCTTCGGCCACCGAAGAAATATAGGGAACAGTCGGTCCGCCTACCAGCGGCGGTGGCAGCACCGGATACAACTCCTTCTCTCCGGGGCTTTCTTGGAACCCTTCGCTCGATGTATCGATGGCCGATTTCTGGTGCGCGAGTGCGAACCGCGGACCCGGCGTGCCATCGGCGTTGATGATGTGCTTGGAGAGCAGGTTATCCACCGATTCACCGCCGCGAGGTTTGTAGGTGGCAAATATGTGGTCGAACGTGCGGTTTTCACCGATGATGATGATCACATGCTTGATGGGCGAAGTGGTCCTGGAGTCGGCACTTGTGGAAACTTGTGCGAATGCAGGCAACGGAAGACCCGCAAACACTTGCAGCCCAGCGAGAACCGCTGCGCCGCTCCGGAAGAACAATGACTGAACGTGATTTTTGGACATGAGACTCTCCAGTGGGGGAATCGAAAGCCAGTTCGCGTTGGTCAGAGCGCGAACAGCGTGCGTAGGATAGTTCCGGCCATGAACAGCGCATTTGAACGGCCGGAGAAAATCAGTTCGCAATTCGATGAACAATGTCGGGAGAAACGGTAAGCTCCGAAGATCGCTTATACGGGAGGAATCACATGGACCGCGAATCCGAATGCACGTGCGAGTGCAACGGCTCGATATATCAGGTCAAAGCGCTCCTCGAACCGCCGGACCTCATTCTGCGCGGCGGTCTCCGCCGCCGCGACGATCTCTGATCCCTGGTCTTGTATCATCGTAGAGGCCCGGCTGCATCAACGACATCGTGCCCGGGCCCCACAGGAAGTGCATGAAGACTGGCATCATTGGCCTGCCCCAGGTAGGCAAGACATCCTTATTCAAGATTCTTACCAAGGCCAAGCTCGAGGAGCGCGGCTACTCCAATCCTCGCGAGGCGCACATCGGCGTGGCCCGCGTGCCCGACGACCGGCTGGAGAAACTGTCGGCCCTCTATTCACCCAAGAAGACCACCTTCGCCTCCGTCGAATATGTCGATGTAGCCGCCATTGGCCAGGAAGCGCTCAAGGAAACCACCTTCCTCACCAGCCTGCGCAACGTCGACGCGCTCATCCACGTGCTGCGCGCCTTCGAAGACGATTCCATTCCGCATGTCGGCCCCATCGATCCTTTGCGCGATATCAAGAACGTCGAATTCGATCTGATGCTCAGCGACCTAACCCAGGTCGAGAAGCGTCTCGAGCGTGTCGAGAAAGACCTGAAGAAGGGCCGCACCGGCGAACTCGAACGCGAACAGGCCCTCCTGCTGCGCTCCAAGGAAGCCCTCGAAAAAGAGCAGCCCCTGCGCGAACTGGACATGACGCCGGAAGAGAAAAAGCTCATCAAGGGCTTCATGTTCCTGTCGCAAAAGCCGATCCTCTATGCAGTCAACATCGGCGAAAGCACCACCCTCGGCGATGACCTCGACAAGGCGGTCAGCCGTTACAAGCTGGACGAAGTGGCTCACCGCCCCAACGCCGGAGCCACGGCCATATGCGGCAAGGTGGAAGCCGAACTGGCGGAGATGGACGACGCCGAAGCGGCCGACTTCCTCTCCAGCTACGGACTGCACGAGAGCGGCCTGGTCCGCCTTATTCGCAAGAGCTACGAACTCCTCGGCCTGATCAGCTTCTTCACCGCCGGCGAGGATGAATGCCGAGCCTGGACAGTAACAGTTGGATCAAAGGCTCCACAGGCCGCGGGGGCGATCCACTCAGACCTCGAACATCACTTCATCCGCGCGGAAACCATCCGCTGGGACAACCTGCTCGAAGCCGGCTCGGAAGCCGCCGCCCGCGCGCGCGGCACGCTGCGTCTTGAAGGCAAGGAATACGTCGTGCAGGATGGCGACGTAATGCACATCCGGCACAGCGGCTAACATGCTCAAGCTCTCGCTGTTGCTGGGACTGCTGGCCGCGCTCGCCGACATCGCCGGCGGCCTCGTTCTGGTTCGCGCCCGCGGCATCGAACGCTTCCTGCGCTACTTCGTCGCCCTCGGCGCCGGCTTCCTCATGGCCACGGCCGTGGTCGAGATGGCGCCCGAAAGCCTGCGCATGAGCCCGCGACTCGGCCCCATTCTCATCATGGCCGGCTATTGCGTGGTGCACCTCCTTGAGCACACCATCAATTCCCACTTCCACTACGGCGAAGAAACCCACAAAGGCGAGTTTGTCTCCGCCCACACCGGGTATTCGGTCCTCGGCGGCCTCACCGTGCACGCTTTGTTCGACGGCGTCGCCATCGGCTCCGGATTCGTCGTTTCCGCTTCTCTCGGCTGGCTGATCTTTCTTGCTGTCTTCCTTCACAAGGCTCCGGAAGGGTTCACCATGGCTTCCGTGATGCTGGCCAGCGGCCGCAGCCGGACCGCCGCCTTTTATTCCGCAGTGGTGCTGGCCGTGGCCACGCTTGCCGGAGTGCTCGTGATCCAGTTGGTGCCGCAATGGCTTCCCTACGGTCTTCCAGTCTCGGCCGGGGTGGCGCTTTACGTGGGTGCCAGCGATCTTGTTCCCGAAGTCAACCGCGAGCCCGGTATCCAGATGGCACTCGTCTTCTTCCTCGGCGTGCTGGGTTTCCTGCTGCTTCGCTTGCTGCTCCCGACTCTCTAACAGGACGCAACTGCGCCGTGCCCCATCCCTTCGCCACGATTCGAGCAAAAGGGTGGGGACCGCAAAACCCAAACCGGCCTTAGTCTCCAGAAACCTGGGGGACCCACGAAATTCCCAATCGGCTGCAGTACAGCCGCACCAGCAACGTCAGATAGTCCCATGCCACCCTGAGATTCAACTTGCTGCGACCAGCACTGCGTCGGGCAAAAGCAAACGGTACCTCTTCCACCGATCCGATACGCCCTCGAACAAGGATCTCCAGTAACAGTTTGAAACCGGTTGGCTGGAAGAACATGTTCTCCACACACTGCCGGCGAACCACGAAAAAACCGGAGAGCGGGTCTTTGACCCCGGTCTGTAACGGGCGCGTGGCCAGGATTCCCGCGGCCGAGACCAGCCCACGAAACGGATGCCAGCCCTTTCCGCCGACCGGTTGAACATACCGGCTCCCGATTACCAGGTCCCGTCCTCCGAGAATTGCGGTCACAAGTTCCGGCACCGCCTCCGCCGGATGCTGCCCATCGGCATCCATCACTCCCAGGATCGTTGCATCGGTGTGCCTCCACCCATGCACCACGGCGCCCGACAGACCCCGTTCACCCGTCCGCACCAGGAGCCGCACACGCGTATCTTCGACCGCGATCGCCGAGACAATCTCATGGGTGCCGTCGCGGCTGTCGTCGTCGACGACGACGATTTCAAAAGCAATCTCGAGACGCGAGAGAACAGCCCGCACACGGCGGAGAAGGAGGCGGAGATTCTCGGCTTCGCGCAGGGCCGGAATGACGAGCGCCAGCTTTTCCCGGGGAGCGCCCGAGCCGGCACCGCACCTTGCCAAAGGCATGGCCGCTCTTTCAAACGAACTGCAGGATGATATCGTCGTTGCCGATGACATGTTTGGTTCTTACCGTTGACGCATGGAGTTCGGGCTTTTGAAATCCACTACGATCCGTCTTCCCCGCATGGTGGTGGACGGAATTCTCGTTCTAATGTTTACCGTACTCGGCTTTCTGGTGATGGGTTATCACCCTGGCCTCGAAGATGATGGAGTCTATCTCTCCGCGGTCAAATCCGACCTGGATCCCGCCTTGTTCCCTCACGATTCTGATTTCTTCCACCTCCAATTGCAAGCCACCATCTTCGACCGGTGGATGGCTCTCTTTGTTCGAGTCACTCGAATTCCGGTTGCTTGGGCTGAGCTTCTCTGGCAATTCCTGTCGTTATACGTCCTTCTATGGTCAGCCCTGCGCATCGCGCAAAAGCTGTTTCCCGAGCGACGATCTCCGCGGGCCGGGATCGCCTTGCTTGCCGCGATGTTCACGCTTCCGGTTGCCGGGACTGCCCTCAACCTTGCCGACCAGCATCTCCACCCGCGCACCATGGCGACCGCGCTCATCCTTCTGGCGATCGATCTGATCCTCCAACAAAAGCGCGCGTTCGCGGTCCTCCTGCTTTTGCTCTCGCTGTCAGTGCACCCCATTATGGCGGTCTTCGGAATATCGTTCTGCTTCTTCCTGGCCCTCGCCCTGAACGACCGCTTCTACCAGTCGCTATGCTCTCAATTTTCGCATGTACTCAAATCCTCCAACTCCCTTGCAGCCGCCGTCCCGCTTGGTTGGATCTTCGAACCTCCGACCCCGACCTGGCGCCGTGCACTTGAAACCCGCACCTACTACTTCCTTTACCAATGGACGTGGTACGAGTGGCTGGGAGCGCTCGCCCCGCTGTTCCTTTTCTGGCTTCTCTTCCGTCATGCCGTCAAACGTCGGGACGGCCTCCTGGCCCGTTTCGCACTTGCTCTCTTGCTCTACGGCACGTTTCAACAACTCGCCGCGATGATTGTGCTGGCGCCGCCGGCACTCATCCGCATTACCCCGCTCCAGCCCATGCGCTATCTCCACCTCGTCTACCTGTTTCTGGCCCTGATCGCCGGTTGCCTTCTCGGCCGTCAGATCCTGGGCCGACGCATCGGCCGATGGGTCCTCTTCCTGGTAGCCGCCAATGGGGGAATGTTTCTCTCTCAGCGCCTGATGTTCCCGGGTTCGAATCATCTCGAGCTCCCCGGCCACGAACCCGCCAATCCGTGGCTCCAGGCCTTCACGTGGATTCGCCGCAATACCCCAAAGGATGCCTACTTTGCGCTGGACCCAAATTACCTCGCGATTACCGGAGAGGATTACCACAGCTTTCGTGCTTTGGCCGAGCGCAGCCAGCTCGCCGATGCTATTAAGGATACGGCCGTGGTCACCCAGGTTCCCGAACTTGGACCAGTGTGGGCAAAGGAGGTCGACGCCCAGGCCGGATGGGACCGATTCGAATCAGCGGACTTCGCCCGACTGCGCGCGCAGTTCGGCGTCGACTGGGTCCTGGTTTCGTATCCGCCTCCTCCGCGTCTAACCTGCATATGGCACAATGACCGCCTCTCGGTGTGTCGCGTCAATGACTCATCGTAGGGCCAGACCTTTTGATTTACGGCAAATACGTCTATTTTGCTATTTTGCGCGCTAAGTGGCGTCGTATGATAAGGAAGACGCTACGGAATTTGGACTTGAACCAATGATCAACAACAAAAAGGTTGTGGCGGTCCTTCCGGCTTACAACGCCGAAAAGACGCTGCAACAGACCGTCCGCGAGATCCCCGCCACCGTGGATAGCTGCATCCTCGTCGATGACCATAGTACCGACGCAACCGCGGAGCTTGCCCACCAGCTCGGCTTGCAAGTCCACGTCCATGACCGGAATCGCGGGTATGGCGGAAACCAGAAGACCTGTTACGCGGCAGCGCTCAAAGCCGGCGCTGACATCGTCGTCATGCTTCACCCCGATTATCAGTATTCGCCCCGCCTGGTCGAGCCCATGGCCAGCATGATCGCTTTCGGGGTTTATGACATGGTCCTCGGTTCACGGATCCTGGGCGGAGGCGCGCTTCGGGGCGGAATGCCGCGCCACAAATATGTCGCCAACCGGGTGCTGACGCTCATCCAGAATCTTGCCCTGGGCGCCAAGCTTTCGGAGTATCACACCGGGTTCCGCGCCTACAGCCGCGAAATGCTCTTATCGCTGCCGCTCCAGGCCAACTCCGACGACTTCGTTTTCGACAACCAGTTGCTCGCCCAGTGCATCTATCTCGGCGCCAGGATCGGTGAACTCTCCTGTCCGACGCGCTACTTCCCGGAGGCATCTTCCATCAATTTTCGCCGCAGTACGATTTACGGATTCGGTGTCCTGAAGACAACAGCCGATTGCATGGCCGCGCGCCTCGGCCTCTACCGCAAGCCGATTTTTGACTTCCCCCCCGTACAGTTAAAGCCGCAATCCTTCTCCGTGCCACCCTCGATGAAGGAGGTTCAATGACGCAATCCCAGGGTGGAAAGCTACCCATCCTGCGTTTGGGAGGTCTTACTGCGGCGGCCCTGTTCATTCATGGCTATCACCTTGGCGTTGAAGATGCCGAAATCTACGTCCCGACCGCCAAAAAGCTTCTCCATCCCGCACTCTATCCTTACGCGTCCGAGTTTTTTCTCTCCCACGGCCACTTGTCGCTCTTTGGGCCGGTCCTCGCCCTGACATCGCGGCTGACGCATCTGCCCATCGACTGGACGATCTTTTTCTGGTACATCCTCACCCTGTTTGGCATGCTGACCTCGTGCTGGTTTCTGCTGAAAGCATGCTTTTCATCGCCTCGGGCTCGCTGGTGCGCCATGCTGGTGGTCACCGCGGTTCTGGCCATGCCGGCAACCAACACAGGGCTGCTGCTCATCGACCCCTATCTCACGGCCCGTTCGTTCTCCACGCCGCTCACCCTGTTTGCCCTCACCGGCCTGCTTGAGCGGAAGTATATGCTGGCTGGAGTTGCAACCGTCCTCACCGCGGCCGTCCATCCCCAGATGGTCGCCTACCTCATCTTCCTGGCCTTCGTGCTTTGGGTGGTGGAACGCAGCCGAACCCGCGTGCGCGAACGGGTACCCGCGCTGGCCGGAGCCGCAGCCCTGCTCCCCACCGGTTTCTATCTAACCCCCGCAAGCGGACCCTACCGCGAGGCGCTCTACTCTCGCGACTACTTCTTCCTCTACAACTGGACCTGGTATCACTGGGTCGGCATGCTGGCTCCCCTTGCGATCCTGGCCTTGTTCTGGCGTCGCCGTTGGCGCGGTACGCTCCCTTCGTTCGGGCGCCTCAGCTTTGCCATGCTTCCCTTTGGGATCGTGTCCATTGCCGCCGGGGTGTTTCTCGCCAGTTCTCCGTCACTGGACATGTTCGCGCGCCTGCAGCCTCTCCGCACGTTCCATCTCATCACCCTCGTTCTCGTTCTTCTGCTCAGCGGCATCGTCGGCGAATATCTGGCCAAAGACCGCCCCTGGGTCACTGCGGCTCTTGCCGTGCCGCTCGCCATTGGCATGTTCTTTGTGGCGCATGAAACCTATCCCAACAGCCCCAGGATCGAGTTGCCTTCGCGGACCAGTTCCAACGCCTGGGTGAATACGCTGCTCTGGGTACGAAATCACACGCCCGAGGATGCTGTCTTCGCCGTTGATTCACGCTACTTCATGGATACCGGAACCGACGTGCACGGGTTTCGTTCCATCTCCGAACGCTCATCTCTGGCCGACTACTTCAAGGACGGCGGTGTCGTCTCGCTGTTTCCGGGGCTCGCCGAAGAGTGGAAGCAGATGAGCAACGCCACTTACGGCCTGAATCATTTCAGCGCCGATGACTTCCGCAAACTCAAATCCGAATACTCGGCCGTCTCCTGGACAACAATCCATGGCACTGCTCCCGCCGGGATGGTCTGCCCTTACCAGCAAGACGGATACGCCGTCTGCCAGATCCCGAATTGATGCCACTTCCGTGCGCCCCTCTGGGTGCCCCAGACTAACGGCGTATTTTGCCGTTAGTCTGGGAGACCACGACGCTCAACGAACCGACCAGGCGCGGCACAACTGCCTTGGCAAAAAATGGAACCCGCCGGTACCATTTCTCAACCTGTCTTGTCCTTTCGATTTTCCAGATTTTGCACGACGCGGCTCCATCCGCGAAAATGAATAGGGTATCGCCGGCACGGGGGCCGGACCATGCTGAATCTCTCGCAGCGGCTGATCCTGGGATGTGTCCTGCTCGCCGGCGTCACCATTGGACTGGCGGCCGCAGCCCATCGCGCCCTCGCCGCCGTTGGCCAGGCTCCGCTCGGGGTCGCTTTCAGCGTGATCGCTGTGCTGCTCGCTGCCGCGACCATCGTTCTCGTCCTGTCGCCCATTCGGTCGCTGGCCCGGGATGCGCGCAAAGTTGCCCAGGGCAATCTCGAACATCGCGTGGAGTGGAGCAGCCGCGACAGCTTCGGCGCCATTGCCGCGGAAATGAATCGCCTCGCCGTCCGCCTGCGGGACCTGCGCGAATCTGAAGCCGGGCGCCGCCAAATGGAGTTCCAGCTTTCCGATGCCGTCCTTCAGTCCATTTTTGAGCCCATCATCGTCACCGACGGCAAAGGACATCTGCTCAAGGTCAATCCTGCCGCAGCCGAGTTGCTGGGCCAGGCCGCCACGGATCGCATGGCCCTCGCCAATACACCCGGCGGAGACAAGATTCTCAGCGCCATTCGCGACGCCATTGCCATGCAAAAGCCCGTTGCCGCCGAGGGCGAAGCCGCCATGCTTCCCCTGCGCATCGGCAATTCGGCGCGCAGCTTTCGTCTGCGCACCACGCCCATGCGCGACTCCGAGGGCCGCCTGCTCGGCACCGTTACCACACTTGAGGACGTGACCAGCCTGCAGGACACCGACCGATTCAAAACCCAGTTCGTCGGCGTAGCCAGCCGCAAGCTTCGCGACCCCCTGCTCCAGTTGCGGCGCGGCCTTTACGCTCTGGGTCAGGGCTTTGGCGGCGAACTCACCCCACTCCAAGCCGAGCTTGTCTCCGCAGCCAGCCAGGAATCGCAAAAGCTCGACGATCTCATGGCAGATCTGATCGAAGTGGCCGAAATCGATGTGGGCAAACGCGACCTCAACCTCGAAAATCTCCGCCCCCTCCCCATGCTTCGCGAAGCGCGTGACCGCTACTGCGATCCGGCGGCAGAGAAGCGCATCACCATCGATATCAGCGCCTACGCTGACCTGTCGTTTGTGCGCGCTGACCGCCGCGCCCTGCGGTCGATTCTCGACAATCTGCTTTCCAACGCGATTCGATTCACGCCCGAAGGCGGAGAGATCCTCTTGACCGCGGAGGAATCAAAAGACTTCGTGCAGTTCTCGGTGCGCGACAATGGCCGGGGCATTGAAGCCGAACGGCTGAAAACCATCTTCGACCGCTTTGCTACTTTTTCTGAAAAGGGCACCGGCCTCGGCCTTGCCCTGGTGCGCAGGCTGGTGGAATCACTCGGCGGCCAGATCGCGGTGGAAAGCCGCCTCGGTCACGGCGCCACTTTCCGCTTTACTCTTCCTGTTGCCGCCGTCGAAGTGGTCCGTCACCCTGTCGAGGTGGGCTGAACGATGGCCGAGCTCAAGCTGGAGCAGAAGCAGGAACCAGGCAAACTGCGCATCTATATCGGCGCCGCGCCCGGCGTTGGCAAGACCTACATGATGCTCAACGATGCCTACCGCATGATGCACGAGCAGGGCATCGATCTCGTCGCCGGGCTCGTCGAACCGCACGGCCGCGCGGAAACCAAGGCGCGCATTCGCGACCTCGAAATCATCCCCCTGCGTGTCATCCCCTACCGCGGCGTCGAACTGCAAGAAATGGATGTCGACGCGATCATCAAGCGTCACCCCAATACAGTGGTGGTCGACGAGCTGGCCCACACCAACGTTCCGGGCAGCAAGAACCGCAAGCGCTATGAAGATGTGCTCGAGTTGCTCGACGCCGGCATCAATGTGTTGACCGCCGTCAACATCCAGCACCTGGAGACGCTGAACGACGCCGTCAATCACTCCGCCAACACGGTCATCCGCGAAACCGTCCCCGACAGCTTTCTCAAGCGCGCCGATGAAGTGGTCAATGTTGACGTCACGGTGAACGAACTGCGCAACCGGCTCCGCGAGGGCAAGATCTATGCGCCGGAAAAGGTTGAACAGTCGCTGGCCAACTTCTTCCGCATCGGCAATCTGAACCTTCTGCGCGAACTGGCGTTACGCACCACCGCCGAGCAGGTGAGCAGCCGCGAAGCCGCCTACCGCCGCACCCAGGGACTGGAGCAGGCCCAGACTCCGGAAAAAGTCATGGTCTGCCTCAGCACCCGCCCCGGCACCGAACGGCTGTTGCGCGTGGGCGCCCGCGTGGCCGGCCGCCTGGCCACAAACTGGTACGCGGTTTACGTCACTCGCCCCGATGACGACAAGGGCCACGGAGATCCCGAGGCCTACCATCGCCTAGAAGAGTATCAGCGCATGGCACGCGATCTGGGCGCCCAGGTCGTGAGCCTCACCGACAAAAACGTTTCTGACGCCCTCATCCGCTTTGCGCAGCAGGAAAGCATCTCCCACGTGGTCTTCGGCCAGTCGGCGCGATCCCGTTGGGACATCCTGCTCCGGGGTTCGGTGCTCAACCGCTTTCTCTCCGAAGTCCGCGACGTCACAGTGCAGGTCGTGCCCATGCACAAGCCGCTGCGGCGAGGCTAGCCTCCCACCAGTTCAACTCCACGGACTCCAAGTTCCTTCGCCGCCATCTCCGTGCCTTCCACGCGTGCGCGAATCTTGCCAAACGCCAGGTCGCGCGCCGTTGAGACGTCATCTGCAAACGGAGAGAAGCCGCAGTCATCCGTTGTGCCGAGCCTGTCCACGGGAAGGAATCTCGCGGCTTCCAGGACCCGGTCCCGCACCTCTTCGGGACTCTCGATGCGCGGCGAAATTGGATCGATCACGCCGACAAAGATCATCCGCTCGCTGCCCAGCAATCCCGCCACCTGCCGCAGCACCCGCGGCCGATCCGGCTCACTGGCGAGCTGAAGATAGAACCGCCCTACCTTCATTTCAAAGAGCGGCGGCAGCAATCCCGCATAGTCCACATCCGCGGAGTGCGTGGAATCGTGATCGCCCCCCGGGCAAACATGAACGCCGATTCGTGCCCGCGCGCCGGCATCAAACCGATCGAGCACCCAGTTATTCAATGCGACAAAGCTTTGCAGGAGTCCGCCGCTCGGATCCAGCTTCAACGACAACCGTCCCTCGGTGAAGTCGATCTGCACCGTCTCGGCCCCGGCGGAGAATGCCGACTGGATGTCAGCCGCTGCCTCATCCACCAGGTCCTCGATGAACCGGTCGCGCGCATACCCGTCGATCCCCTGCGCCGGATAAAGAAGGCTCAGCGCCGAGGCCGAGATCACCGCCTGCTTCAGCGGCCGCTTCGCAAACGGTTTGGCTCGCCGCACATATTCGCCCGCGTATTTGCCATAGTGAAACGGCCCCGCGGTGAGGCGGGGAAGCTGGCGCGTGTGCCCGTCTTTGAACGGAATCACCACGCCATCCCCGGCCAGCGAATTCAGCCCTTCCAGCGGATAGGTAGCGAAGCTTGACTTGCGTTGCTCTCCGTCCGTGATGACTGGTGAGCCGGTCGCCTCAAACCGCTCTACAGTGTCGCGCACCGCGTCGTCATACGACTTCTCCAGGGCCTCTGCCGAGATGCGGCCCCCGGCATTGTCCTGCATTGCTCTCAACAACTCTGGCGGCCTGGGAATGCTGCCAATAGGTTCGGTCGGAATGGTCATGGCCGCGAGTCTAGCCTCAGCCCCCGCGACCTGACAATCAATCGAACGATGGAGAACGTGGCCCAATCGAAGCGCCTGAACTGCAGATCCTTCGACTTCGGCCGCACGCGGCCTTCGCTCAGGATGACAGCTTTATTTTGGTGCGAATTTCCTGTCTTACTCGCAGAACACCCGCACCTTGGTCATATTGCCGTCAGTGCCGTTCACGTCCACGGTCAGGTCCTCGAGGTGGTCGATCAATTCCTCGAGGTTCTCGGGCTTGATCTGCGAAAGCGTGATGGGCACGCCATGTTTGCTGAGCGCTTCGTCGAGCTGGTCGTGGGCCTGCGCCGGAATCAGGCTGGCCAGGCGAACGCCGGCGCGCAGCAGTTGCATGGGCACGCGCACATTCACCGTGGTCCCGCCTTTCAAGCCGGTCATCGACTCGTCGGCCTCGACCAGCACGCGCAGATACTTGGCGCGCGTCTTCACCGGCGCACCGTCGCTGCCTTTTGTGGTGCCGGAGAACTCCCCTGCCATGGAGGTTGGACCGGGGTCCAGAGCGGCCAGCAGCCGCTCCGCCTCATCGGCCGTAATCTTGCCCGCGGCCAGCATTTCCAGAATTTGACGGCGATTCTCATTCATAACACTCCCCCTATCCAAAACGTGATGGCCATTACAGCGTGATGCAGCCCCGGAAGCCCCTCCGGCAGCAGCGTTTGAACCATGCGCGCCAGGGCCGGCACGATCTGGGTCAGAGAAGCAGTCACGCACGCGGCGATGACCCAGAACTCTTCCCGGCTCAGACTCCACGCGGCCAGCAAGCGCTCCGCTTCCCGCGGCGTGATGCGGCCCAGCGCGATCATGGACAAAATGATTTGGCGTTCTTTTTGCATGGCAGCCCCTACAAAATTTGAACCGAAATTTTCTTTCCCTCTGCGCAGACCCGCACGTTGGTCCCCGGCAGGCTGCAGAGCACGTCCCAGAGAACACGCAGCGAGCACCAGAACCGAATGCGAAACACCAGGCACGGCACCCACAGGGCAAACAGGATGAACGGAGCAAAAAGGATGCCGGGAATCCACAGCAGAAACAGCGGAACCGGGATCAGAGGGCACCACCCGTGCTCCGGCTCTATGCGAATCACAGCAATATTGGGCGTCATCTGCGCACCTCCTTAAGTTCAGTCCCCAGTCCCTATGTCCCTGGTCCCTGCCTCTTTCACTTCAGCGCCTCAAGCGCCCGGATCGCCTCGTCGGCGCTTAGTTCCCCATTGTTCAGCCGCTCCAGGACCTCTGCGCGCGACGGGGACGGGTTGGTGTCGACAAATTCCAGCTGCCCCGCGATCCGGTTGAGCCGGGCCTTGATGGTCGGATAGCTCACCCCAAACACCTGTTCCATCTCCTTGATGGAGCCGTGCGAGCGCAGGAAGGCGATGATGAATACCTGGTCCTCCAGGGTTAGCCGCGCCAGTTCAGGCAGGGTGAACGCACCCTCGACCGTTATGTGCCTCTCGGGAATCTGCACCCGTTCGACCACGAGGCGTCCTCCCTGGGCTATTTTCAGGAGATCCTGCCAGTCGGAGGCTGATTTCGGATCGGAGCTCATATAAGGTCCCTGTTCATCTCTGCCGTCATGAACAGTACAGTAATTAACTTTATCAATAATTGCAACACAAAAACTTAAGTTAGTTAATAAAAATGTCGGCAAATTCCCGACTGACCCGGACCTCCCGCTGATTCTCGAATCCACGTTATGGTTAGACCGGGACTGCAAACGCCGAGCCGGCCATCTGGATAGTTCAACGACCCCATTACCGCCAAACGAACAGCGCGAGAATTCGGGGATGCTCGATCTTGTCAGGTATACTTCTGGCGATTCCCGGGAGGCAATTCATCAACCCACCGTCGTCATCTCCTTCAGGCCTGCCAAGCGATGGGCTCATCGCAGTCACCAACCCAGGGACGATCGCCGACGTCATCGCCGAGATGCAGTCCATCGACGCGCTTCTTCCCGCCGGCGACGGTCTCAGATGGTTTAACCGCCTCTACCTTATGGTCACCGACCAGGTGCGATCGAACCCGCCTGGAGGCGCGTGGCAGGACCCCGCGTGGCTTGATCATCTCGACGTGGTATTCGCAGGGCTTTACTTCGACGCCCTTCGCGCTTCGCTCGCTGGACGGAAGACTCCGTCGTCCTGGACCGCCGTGTTTCAGGCCCGATTCACTCCGGGCATCGATCGCATTCAGTTCGCGCTGGCTGGAATGAATGCCCACATCAACCACGATCTTTCCCTGGCGCTGTTGACGACCAGCGCCGACATGGACGTGGTCCCGGCGCCAGACGGGCCGGAATATCGGGACTATCAATCGGTGAACAATCTGCTGGGAGCGGTGATGCCATCGGCGCTGAATATGCTCGCCGGAGACGCATTGGGGCTGCTTGCACAGGACACGGGAAAGGTCGGCCGCCTGCTGGCCTTCTGGAATATCTGCAGTGCCCGCAACCTTGCGTGGGACTTCGCCAACCACCTTCGCGAACTCGCCGGACCGGCCCAGACCACCGCGCTGGCCATGCAGGACGCGCTCACCGGCGCCCTTGGCAGAGCGATCCTGGCCCAGGTTTGATCAGGGTGGAGGGACCAGTAAATTTTCGTTTTTGGAGCGGACGGTTCGGGAATCAGCTCCTGGCAATCCAGAA
Source organism: uncultured Acidobacteriota bacterium (assembly GCA_963798315.1). Lineage (GTDB taxonomy): Bacteria > Acidobacteriota > Terriglobia > Terriglobales > Acidobacteriaceae > Telmatobacter. The sequence continues at coordinate 77,766 of CAWCTA010000018.1, forward strand.
GCTGCATGGCCAGACGTTGTTGCCATCCAGGGTCGGAGCGAAGACCTTCAGCTCCTCCGGCATGCGGGTAAAACTCCCTTCCCAGTGGGGAAAGGCCTCCCGCAAAACATCGGGATGGAACTGCTGCATCGCGGACGCGGACCAGACCACGCGAAATGCCGAATTGAACGAAAGAAAGGCTTCCAGCAGGTACTGTTCGCCCCAAAAGCACAAATTTGTCATGACAAATTTACGGGGATAATCGAGTGGTGTAAAAACATCGTGAAAGTGCACAAGCACACCCGGCGCCAGTTCAGGAAGTATGTGGAGGCATTCGTACAGAACATCGCTGTCCATCGAAACCACGTGGCTGGAATCGATGAAGAGAATGTCATTTGCCCGCAGCGTCCGGAACAAGTCGAGCGGCACGCGCTGCACCGGACTCTCAATCAGTTCGGTAAGACCCTTCAGGCCGTCTTTCAAAAAGGGAGCCGGATGAGGTTCGATGCTGGTCATTTCGCCGGCATAGCCTTCTGCACCGTTGCGTTCCAGGGCGGCGGCAAGCACAAGGGTGGTATTCCCGCTGCCGATTTCGATGATCCGCCTGGGCTTGCGCTGGCGCACCAGCGAATAGGCCACCTCGGCGTCGATCCGTTCGAAGAATCCATTGTTGAAATGAAATGCATGATCGTCGCCGTCGGCAATTTCGGGAAAGTCGCACTCGGAAGCAAACGGGAGAATTTCCTTGTGCAGCCGTTCAATCTGTTCGTCGAGACGAAAATCGAGCGCCGCGCAGGGGCGGCACGCCGTCCAATCCTTGCTCTGAAACGACTTCAGTTTGGGCACGGGAAAGTAAAAGTGCGATGGCGTGACACTCACGCCAAGCCCACCCTGCACAGCCTGGAACAAGGACGACAGGGTCACTCGAACCCTGGCGCTGCGCATAATATTTCCTAGCAAAGTTGCCTCGAACGAGAGCCCGCTGTATTTGATAAATAGCTACAGAGGGGCCTGCAGGCTCACGTACTAATCTAGATGCAGTTACCCGGCAGCGGAGTTGTGTTCGATTTAAATCGCACCCACAAAGGGAGAAGGAGACGGAATCCCATCTTCCCCTTCTGCTTGATTTGCGGTCTGTTTAAGGCACAGTGAATGGCCGCAGCCCATCATTCGGGAACAGTCCCGTCGGGCTGATCACCGCCGATGGTTGCGCGCGGAAAAGATAATGAATGGAGAACCCGGCCGACACCGCGGCATAATTCCTCGAGTTATTGGCACTCAGGAAGCCTCCCGCGAACCAATGCGGACCAATCTGATAGGCCACAGTCCCGCGCAGGTTGTAGTTGGGGCCGACGCTGGTCACCGCGGGAAGCGCTGCGTTATTCAAAGCCACTTCAGTCGACTTCTGATCCGGAAGTGGGTAGAGCGGCGTGGTGTCCTGCTGGAATGCCTGCACACCGAACCCGCCCAGGATCTCGTAATGCCACCTTGTCTGATAGTGTCCGGCCCAGGTAAACGGAATGTTCGCCAGGAAGTATTCCTGGGGGCTGAAATAGCCTCCCATGCCCAACGTGAATGCTTGCTGATTGTGTGCATAGTGCATTCCGAAAAAGTTGGCGCCCACGCTGAGGTTGCCATATTCGGGCAGGGTCTTGATCCGCCAGTACGCTCCCCCTGAGCCGTCGAATCGCGAATTGGTCTGGACATGAACGCCACTCAGATATTGGCCGCCCACGCCAAAATAAAAACCTGACTGGGCATCGCCGCGTGAATACTGGACGTTTCCCTGGTCGGCAATGACGCCTCCCCAGATATTGCCTGGAAATCCAAGGGTTGCCGAGCCGGGGTCGCGCAATCCTCCATAGGAAAGCTGTGTGTCTTTCACCGAATCGCGGATAAAGCTGAACGTGAACGGCCCGTTTTCAGGACGCCAGGTCGCGCGACCGGTCACGTTTGAAACCAGGAACCCATAGGGTGTGTAACCGACCGCGAGGGCCAGGTGCGGAAACGCCAATTGCACCTCGCCGCCCACACCGGCTGCATTCTGCTGTGGTGGTGGAGTCGCAGGCGTCGTTGTGGATGTGGTTGCCGTGGTTGCCCCGGTGTTGGTGTCGGTTCCCAGCGGCTGCGGAATCGTCACCAGCGATCGTCCCGAGGTCGTCAACTCTTCAACGGCGATGATGCTGGTCCCGTCAGCCTGCCCGGAATCCAGAAAGACCGGCTTCGCGACAAACGTCATGCGTGCGTTATAGCCGAAAGGCGTGGACCACTCAAACGGAGCCTCGAGCGCGGAGAGATGATCGTAACCGAGATCGCCGCTGCGATAGTTAATCAGGCCCACCCCGCCCATCCAGGCGCTGTAGCTGCTCTCCAGCGTCTGCAACTGCATCTCCGCCTCTTCCCTCGGAGTCACCGCGCGCGCCTCGCGCTGCACCTTCACCCATGGCCCGCGCAGTGGAGGCAGGCTGCGCTGTTGCAATTCCTCGTCGGTGATCCCTTGCGTAGAGATGGTTTGATTAGCGGCGGGCGACTCAGGGACCGTGACCTGGGAGGGATTCTGCTCTCCCGGTGCGGTCACCAAGGTCGGCACTGTCTCTGTATGTGTCGCCTTGTGCTTCGATTTCTTTCCCTGTTCGGCGGTCGTCGGCGCGGGAGTTGTGGGCTGCTGGCCTGCGGCGGACGGTTGTTGCGCGGGCGGTGTCGCCGGCTGTTGTTTCTGCGCAGAATAGGCCCCGGTAGCGGCTTCCTGCGCCGACGGTGTGTATTGGGTCGCACTGTACGTCGTAGCCGGCGTAGTCGCCTGACCGGATGCAGGCATTACCGGGTTCGCCGGCAACGTCACCGGAGCGTTGCCCAAAGCATGAATCTGCGCCGCTGAACCCTGCGTTAGCTGCCCGTCGGTCTGTTCCGCGAAAAGCGCCTGCGCCTGGGCTGCCTTGGTGTCCATGGGCTGCGATGTGATGCGCAAGCGCAGCTGCCCCCCGGAATCAGGAACCGCGACCGACGATTGTGGAACCGGAACATCGGCCGGCTGCGCGGGCTGCTGCACCGTTGGCTCTGTTGTCGAAGGCGGAGGAAGAGGGATGAACACCGGTGCCGGCGGCGCCTGGCTTTGAGTGGAAGGAGCAGAGTCGGTCGAAGTAATGCTCTCTTCCGACGGAGGCAGATTCATCTTCCCGGAATTGGTCTGGCCGTTCGACGAGGGATTGTGGGCCGTCGCCGCGTTCGCGGACTTGGAGGTTTGGCGTGCATGCTTGGCCGTCGCCACACTGCTTGTCGCCGCCCCCGTCGGTGAACCCGCAGGTACGGCATCCGGAGCCTGCGCCATCGGCACCGCAATCGGCGGTGCTGTCGAGCGTGAGGCCGGGGGTGGCACGGGGATTTCCGTCGTCGTCGGCGCGGTAATCAACTGGTTCTGGGGCACGGCCGCTTGTGGCTGCGTCAGCACCACCGGCACACGCCCGTTGTAGGGATCAGGCCCATACGCGGGCAGAGGCGGCAGCTTCGTCGTCTTTGGAAACGGTTCGTTGTTGGGATCGAGCAGTTGCTGCAAGTCCGCCGCCGTGGTCGCCTTGCGCGGCTTGGTGCTCACATCCGGATACGCAAGCTCGTGGGCCAGGCGATCGGTTGGCGACGATGCCGGCATGGCTGCCAATGATGCGCGCCAGTAGTCCGCAGCTCGCTGATTGTCTCCGCGCGCCTGTTCGAAGCGCGCCGCCATGCCCAGGATCGATGCATCATTCGGGTACCGGTCCAGCGCCTGCCGCAGCCAGCTTTCTGCCTGCGCCTTGTCGGTGGCCGCCAAGGCGGCGCCGATCGCTCCCTGAAAATCCGCCGCGCTCGCGTCCTGCATCCCTATTGACTTATAAATCGCCAGCGCTTCCTTGGTCTGGCCCGTCTTCAGGTACCCGCCGGCCAGCACCTTGCGCACCTGCACATTGTCGGGAAACGCCAGAGACGCAGCCTCGAGAATCTGCACCGCCCGCTGATTGTCGTTGTTGTCAATCGCCGCCCCTGCGCGCCGGACGCTCCAGTTGGCCCAGATGGTCTGCACTGTCTCGCGCTGTGCGGCAGTAAGATCCTGCCGGCCTCCCAGCCGCATCAGCGCCGGATAGAGGGCGCGATCGTTCTTGGTGTTGTAGAGGAGCCACGCGTTCTGAATCTCGATACTGGCCGGCGGAGCGGTCTTCAACTGCGCATAATGCGCTTGTACGCGGTTCATGTATTCAACCGCATGAGGAATGTCGCCCGCGGCCGCGTACAGGCTCGCCTCCGCTTGCACAAATTCGAAATCGGTTTCCAACTGCTTGAGCACCGGGGGCGGAATCAGCGCGATCTGTTGCAGTGCCTCCGCGTTGTGACCGGTGGCTTGCAGGGTGGCAATCAATCCCTTCCATGCGTCCACGCGCTCGGGATGCGCCGTGAGCACCTGGCGATAAATTGCATATGCCTGGTCCGTGTTGTTTCGCTGCAGATAGATCGCCGCCAGTTGCAGTTGTAATTGCAGGCTGGGTTGGCCGCCCGCAGCCATCTGCAGCTTTGCCGAGCGCTCCAGCAGGTTCTGGGCCATGTCGAACTGATTCGCCTGCTGATAAATCGATCCCAGCATGGAAAGAAAGGCCGCGTCATTCAACGCCGCTTCATAGGTTGCCGGCGGCATCTTCTCCACGTCGGCGATGGCTTCGTTATCCAGCTTGAGCTCGTGATGCGCGCTCACCAGCCCCATCCACGCGGACAGGTTGCCGGCGTCGTCATTCAGTATCTGCGTGTACATCTCCGCGGCCTGATCGAACCGGTTAGCCTCCATCAGGATTCCGGCGTATTGCAGCTTCGTATCCGCCTTCAGTGTCGAGCCGCTGCTGGGGAACGGAAGCGCCAGCGCCTGCGCCAGCACGCGCTGTGCATCCGCGGGGCGATTCTGGGAGTGATAAATGGTCGCCAGAGTCCGCAGATACTCCGGATCTTTGGTACTCGCGGTTTTTACTGCCGGCGGAAAGCGATTGGCAACGGCAAGCGCCCTGTCATTCTGCCCGTCGCGCGCGTACGAAAAAAACAGACCCCGCCAGGCGTCGCCATTCTGCGGCTCGACCTTGAGCAGATCCTGGTAGATGTTCGCAGCTTCTCCATACTGCTGCTGCTTCATCATCAGGCCGGCCAGTCCGCTGAGAGCTTCGCGGCTCCGCGGCCGCATGGCCAGGGCTTCTTTGTATTTTGCGGCGGCGACATCAAACTGATTCTCGTCGAACGCCTGGGAGGCCTCGCCCATCGTGTACCAGAATCGCGATGTGGCCAGCGCGTTCTCGACCGTCGCATCCTTGAACCCGTTCTGCTCCGCCTGGGTCAGATAGCTGATGGCCCCGGCAAAATTATTCTGCTGCATGCGCACAAAGCCCATGCCCGCAGCTGCCCGGCCATTGGTTGGCTCCTTCTCAAGCAATTCCGTGAATCGTGCCTGCGCGTCTTCGAGCTTGTGGGCATTCAGCGCAGCAAATGCGGCACGTTCCTCCGGGGTGCGCGCAATGCCGGAATTCATCTGCGCCAGCTTGGTCTCGTTTTCCTTCAGGTGGTTCTCGAGCTCCGTGTCCTGCGGATGCTGCTTGAGATACTCGCGCAACTCCGCAGCCGAAGCCGGATTGGCCGAGTCCCAGATGAGCGCCTGGCGCAGCGCCGTCTGCGCGATCGGATCCTGCGGGTGCTCTTTCAAGAGACGAATGCCCTCGGCGCGAGTCCCCGCTTCATAGGTGAGCATCTGTCCGAGAGCAACCGCAAAACGAGTGTCGCCGGGGTTGCGCGCCGCAAGCGCGCGCATGGCTTCAATCGCGGGCGCCTTGCCGCTCGCAGTGCCGTATAGCGTCTGGTAGTAGGCCAGCGCGATATCCCCGTCCGGCGGGCGGTCGCCGTAGAGTTCGCGATAGATCCGCATCGCCTCTTCATTGTGGCCCTGGCGCGCGAGGTTGCCCGCCTCGCGAAGGCGATCGCTCTGGGCCTTGGTGCTTGCCAGCGCCTGGATCTTGCCGATGTTCGGATCGTTCGGACTCGCACTGCGAAGACGTTCCAGTGCCGCATCCGATTGGCTGAGACTCCCGGTAAGCTTGTAGTCCCGGGCAAGCCCCGCCAGAGCCTCCACGTTGTTGGGATCGGAGAGCAGAATCTGTTGCCAGATCTGGATGGCCATGTCCGGCCGGCCCCGTGATTCAAGCGCATGCGCATTCGCAACCAGGATCTGGCGTGTCCTCTCCGGACTTGCCGGCGCCACCTGCTTCTGCGCCCATCCCGGCTGCAGAGATAGAGACGCGCACACCGCCAGGATCCCCATTGTGCATAGTGCCCTGCGCGCAACCGTCATCACTGTTTCCATTCCACCTTTAATTCTCCTCGCGGCCCGAACCTGAATCGGTCATCGAGAAAGCCAGTCGCAAACAGGAGGAGGTTCTGATCGTAATATGCCGGGTCTTTGCCATACAAACCGCTCTTTGGATCGAACTCAGAGCTAATGCGAACCCTCTGTTGCGCGGCCGCCCTTTCCGCATCTGGGAACGCCCTGAGATACGGCAGCAAAGCCGCTGAAAACCCTACTGGTCCATCTTGCTCCATCGGAATACCCAGGTCACTCACCTTTTCCGGTGGCGCACCATGATTGCCAAGGTAAGAGCCCATCCCTGACAGCGCGCCGATCATGTCCGAACGCGCGGGAACCGAGTCATCGAGCATCCCCGCCCAGAGATAGACCCGGATGGCGTCGTAGCTGCCCACCGGCGGAGGCGGATCGCTCTTCGCCTGCTGCCCCGATGCAGGAGGAACACTCCCCGGAGCCGGCGCCGGATAAAACCCATCCGAGGGCACATAATCGAGCCAGTCCATCGCAAATCCGTCGCGCGCACCCTCCCTCAGCAGACGTGGAATACTGGTCGCAATCCCGGCCCATGGTCCGGCCGGATCTACAGCCGCAAAGCGCTGGAAAATGAACAGGGGCACGTAGCTCGGGTTCACGGTCCACGTGTCCTTACGCAAGAACAGGGCAGTCGGGCCCGGCATCAGCATGGGTCCGAAACCCGGAAGCACGGCCACCTCTTGCCTGGCGATCTGTGCCATCATTTGCCGGCCAAGATTGGTGTATGCGGCGTTCTTCCACAAGCGTCCCGCCTCCAGCAGCGAGTACGCGATCCACGCATCGGAGTCGGCCGCCGGGTTGGCATCGAGCGTCTTCCAATCGCCTTCCTTTGACTTGCCCCACAGCCATGCCGGAAGATGCGCTCCAAGGTTGCCCGCGGAAAGATTGGCCTGCGTCCACTTCAACACCTGGTCAAAGCGCGCACGATCGTTGTCGGCCAGCGAGAAGAACAGCGCGTACGATTGCCCTTCGGATGTGGTCCGGTTGCCCCCCTGCGGATCGATGACTCTTCCCTGCTCGTCGATGAACCGAGTTGCGTACGCATTCCACAGCGTCCACGGACCCTGCTTGCAACCGCCGCTCACACCCACCAGAAACAAAAGTGGGACGAGCAGTATGCGCCGCGACCGCATGAGAAGGGGGATCATCTTTACCGCACACCTCAAAATAATTCGCCGCTTCTTTAGGCTCTATCTACTTACGCAGTCATCCTGAGCGGAGCGAAGGACCCTGCATTTGGGACATACAAATCAGCAAGAAATCTGGGTGCCCATCTTGGCGACGCACGTGTTTTTTTTCGCCACGGTGGGAGACCACGAACCCCAACACCCAATCGTTCAGGAGACAGCGGCTCAATCCGCAATCATCTTCAACCTGGCCCTGGCCTTCTGCCGCAGCCACTGCCGCGTCCAAATCGCCAGCAGGAATGCCAGCACCAGGACGACCACCGCTGCCAGCCACGGAACCTCCATGAACCAGAGCGTCAACCTTGTCCACCAGGGCAGTAGTCCGACGTGGTAAACCGGCGACCCCACGCGGAACGATTGGAAGCGCGTCCCCAGCAGCATGGATACCGAACCCTGGATGTCGCTTGCCTGCTGCACGTACAGGAAGGTTTGCATGAAGGGCGCGAACGTCTGGCTATCCTTCAGATGGATGGCAACGATGCTCTTGCTCCCGCCGACGTCAAAGGGAGATTCGATGCCCTCGATCACCGCGTCGGGTGTCCCGGTCAAAACCAGATCGCCGGAGTCGGTGTGTTCCTCCGACTGCACCTTCCACCAGGCGTGATGGAGCGGGGCAAAGAAGCCCTGTGTATCGTGCACCTGGATCTTTCCGCTGTGCAGCATGACGGGCAGGTTGTTCGCGATCTTGTCAAATCCCGGTTGGTCGTCTCCCGTGCCAATCACAAGAAAATCGCTCTTCGCGCCCGCGACCATCGTTTCCGCCCCGGCCACCGTCACGCGCAACCCGGGAAATCCCGTCTGCCGGCCGAAGTGTCCCATGAGCGTGATAAAAGCCTCGATCTCCTGCTCCGTAGGCGTCGCCGGCAGCACTACCGTGGTCTGCGCCAGGTCGGCATAACGCGTGAATGGAAACCCCGCGTTGGCAAAGATCTCCAGGTTCGGCATCGGCGCGTAGTGAGGATAGCCGGTCAGATCCAGGTACGTATCCCTGAGAATCGACCCCTGCATGTTGATCGGCGTCGTGTCCTGGCAATTGCTCTTTTTCAGCAACTGGAATGTGAAGTCGAACGAAAGCGAATTCGAGAACGGACGCAGATTGACCACCGGCACCGGCATATCCAGTTGTATGTGCCGCGAGGCTTCCTGCCCGGGGATCAGAGGCACCGACCCGAGAAAGGCGTTGTTCACGCGCACCTGCATACTGGAAATGGGCCCGATGGGAATCGAATTGTAGCGATAGGCGAGCCGGAGAATTGCGTTCGGCCTCTCGTTATAGAAGATGTCCGGAGCGATGCGGAAGTAAACGCTCAGCGGCGCGGAGCCGTCCCCCTGCAATTGGTCCGCGGTCGCGTATTCGGCAAGTGAAACCTTCTGGTCTGTGCGGGCCCAGCGCGGCGCTCCGTCGGCCGCCTGCCGCGCCGGAAGATTGAGCGTCTCGATACTCGTCTGCGCCCCTTGCAGCAGGTCGCTGTGCAACGCCACGGCCTGGGCCGCTCGTATGGTCTGATCCGCATCCTGGCCGGCAATGACCAGCACCTTCCCAAAAGGATCGTTGGGGTTGGGCCGCATCGCCACGGTCGGCGAGTCGACAATGGGCATGCCCAAGCCCGCGGGAAGATTCGAAGCACTATCGGATATGACGATCGCGTTGCCCGCCGGAAGTGCTCCGATGTGCACCGGGAAGCGCACCGGCCTATTCTCGGAAATCAGTCCGAAATAGCTGGTCACAATGCCGGCCGCCTGGATCGATTTCATCGACGGGGCCGAGGCAAACACAACCGGCAGGCTCAGTGGCTGCACCACGGCCGCATCGAGAAAGGGCAAAGGCAGCTGCTTCAGATCGTCGGCCAGGGGCAGCAGGTCACCCTGGATGTCGAGATAGGTGCTGCGATGAACCCGGGCCCACAACGTCGTATTCGAAGGGTCTTCGCACACCAGCACGTAATGGCCGATGAATTGAATCGTCAGCGAGTTGTTATGCACCATCAATTCGGGCGGAATCGTAAACTCCGCCGTGCCCACCTGGCCCGACGAGCCCCCCGATCCGTTCGGCGTTGGCTGCACCGTCGCGAACAGGGTCCCATTCAGCATCAGCTTGATCATGCTCAGCTGCGGCAGCAGGCTGGGAGAAAACGCGTAGGACAAATGGATTTTTGCCGAACGGGGAACATGCGTTTGCGGCAAGCTGAAATAGATGCTGTGATTGCTGTCGATGCCGTGCAGTTCGATCTGCGAAGCGCCGGCATCGGCGAGACTGAACATGTCGCGAAACTGTCCCGGGGGTGGCGGAGCAAACGTGGGCATCCCGGCCACCGCTCCGGCCTGCTGCCCTTCGGCATTGATGGCCGCCTGGGCCCGCAGCTGCGGCGCAGACGCGCCCACAATCAGACTCAGGGCGAATAGAAGGGCCGAGCTTACCGCGGGTAGTGTCCGTCCCGGTTTCGCCTTCTTCTGCGTCACAAACAGACTCTTGAATGTCGTGACCAGCCCGTGCATCGAGATCTGGAAGATGCGCTGCAGGCTGCGCATCACATTGTCGTTCTCCCGCGATTCTCCCCAGCCCAGCCACGAATCGGCCCGCGAGTACAGAACCATAGTGAGCACTTCCTGCTCGCTGATGTTGAGGTCCTGGAATTTGACCCGAAGTATTGAACCCTCAGACGACACCACCGTCGCCCGCAGTTCGTTGGCGCCCGTCGGCAGCGGAAAGACCAGCCGCACCTCGGTGAGCGGAGTCGCCTCCAGCGCTTCACCGAAACGGACACTCGTTCCCCCCGAAGACATGTCGATGGTTTCTCCCGCCACCAAACGTCCATCGGCCAGCTTGGCCATCACCGGCGTGACCAGCGCGATGCGAACCGTGGTGCGGAGCTGTTTCATCTCCCGCGCCACCGCCGTGGTGACCCCCAGGATGACGACGTTGAAGCAACACCAGATGACATTCATCACGACCGTCCCCGGCCGGTCGCGATCCCAGATAAAGAAACGCGGAATAGCGATGAGAATACCCGCCAGGTTGAAGATCAATAAAATCAGGAACGGCTGCGCGATGCGGGTGTCGAAGAATGTCCTCTTCACCACGCCGCCCTTGGCTGTGACATTGAATTTGCCCAACTTGGGATTGACCAACGCCATCATCGTCGGCAGCAGAATGTACGGAGAAAGAACCGTCTCGTAGATTTCGTTCCAGAACGAGTGCCGGTGCTCGCCCTGGATCCGCGAGTTGGTTACGTTCGACAGGATCAGGTGAGGCAGCGCGTAGGCCAGAATCGCAGCCCAGTAGCCGGGCACGTTGGTGTGATTCAGCAGCAGGTAAATCAACGGCGCACTCAGGAAGATCAGGCGTGGAATCGCGTACATGAAGTGCATCATCGCGTTGAAATAGCACAGCCGCTGCGGAAACTTGAGGCCCGTCGCAAACAGTGGATTGTCGGTGCGCAGGATCTGGATCATGCCGCGGGCCCAGCGAATGCGCTGCCCCACATGAGCCGAGAGCCGTTCCGTCGCCAACCCGGCCGCCTGCGGAATATTGATATAGGCGGTTCCCCAGCCTCTCATCTGCATGCGCAGCGAGGTATGCGCGTCTTCCGTGACCGTTTCCACAGCGATGCCGCCGATCTCATCCAGCGCCTTGCGCCGCAGCACCGCGCAGGAGCCGCAAAAGAAGGTTGCATTCCAGAAATCGTTCCCGTCCTGCACAATGCCGTAGAAAAGTTCGCCTTCGTTGGGAATTACCCGGAACTGCCCCAGGTTGCGCTCAAACGGATCGGGTGAATAGAAATGGTGCGGCGTCTGCATCATGGCCAGCTTCTTGTCCCGCAAGAACCAGCCCATGGTCATCTGCAAAAAACTGCGCGTCGGCACGTGATCGCAGTCGAAGATCGCCACATAGGGCGCGCTCATGCTCTTCAGCGCGGTGTTGATGTTGCCCGCCTTCGCATGCTTGTTGTCCGGACGAATCTTGTAGCCGATGCCGGCCTCAAACGCGAAGTCGGCAAACTCCTTGCGCCTGCCGTCGTCCAGGATATACACGTGCAGCTTGTCGGCCGGCCAATCCAGATTCAATGCGCCCAGAGCCGTGTAGCGGACCACGTCCAGCGGCTCGTTGTAAGTAGGGATCAGGACATCCACGTGCGGCCAGTCGGTCTCATCGTCAGGCAGTGCGACCGGCGCGCGCCGCAACGGCCAGATCGTCTGGAAATACCCCAGAAAGAGAATGAAGAATGCGTAGGTCTCTGCCAGGATCAGGCAAGTGATGAAAAACGCATCCAGGGCTCCCCAATGATTCGCTGGATCCCTGAAAAACTGGATCGTTCCCGAAATGCGCCAGTATCCGTACCGGAACGTGCAGAAGAGCGACATGATCATCAGCGTGAGCGTGATCAGGTACGAATCCGAACTGCGCGCCACCGCCAGCGCGATCAACAAGGTCAGCAGGCCGCACACCGCCTGCTGCGGCCACGAGAGTGGTAAGACCGCCAGAAATGCAAAGACGCCCGTCGCCGAGGCCAGGAACAGCAGGCGTATGAGTTTGGTTATTCCGTTCTCTCCGGCGCCGATATCCAGCCAGAGACCTGTTGGGGTCATCGCTCACTCCAGCGCACGCCGCGATATCCGCTGGAAGCAGGCGCGGCGAGGCTCTTGACCCATCCGGCCAGGTTGCCGAAATCTTCGGCCGCGGTCGAATTGGGGGCGTAGTCGACTACCGTCATTCCTTCGGCCAGCGCCTCACTTACGGACGGGGTACGCCGCAGTGCGAAGGGCAGAAGGCGATCGCCCAGCTGCTCGCGCAGCACCTCGCGCACATCCAGGTGCAATGGGAGCGACGGGTCAAACTGGTTGAGGACGTAGAAGGGCCGAACCTGCTGGCCCGAAGCGCTGACGTTGTGCTGGAAGAAAGCATCGATCGAACTTACACTGACCACCGAACTCAAATCCGGCACCACCGGCACCAGCACCGTCGGCGCCATGCGCAGCAGCCGGCGGGTGGTTGCGCCGGAAGCGGTGGCCAGATCAACGAGCACCCGGCCGGCTCCGCGGGCATGGCGCAATATTTCCTGGGTGAGTGTTTCCTGGGTTGCGGTTTCGGGACCCAGCGTCTCGGGGTCCATCGTTATCATCTGGATCGGAGCGTCGCCTCCAGCCCCGGGAGCCGTAAAGGTCCGCAACACTCCCGGCCGCTGATCGCGGGCTCCAAAGAAAAACGGAAGAAGGCCGTAGGCCGCAGTGTCCACCAGCAATACCCGTTCCCCGCGCGCTGAAAGAGCTCGGCCCAGGGTCGCCACCAGGCTCGTCTTGCCCACTCCGCCGGCTAGCGAGAACACGGCAAGCACGGGGGCGCGCTGAGGCGCCGGAGCCGGAACCGCCTCGGCCGGAGTGCCAGCTCCGGCGAAAACACCGTTCAGAGCAAACCAGCGCGAAGTCAAACGGTCGCGGGAGGCCTGCAGAGTATCTTCGGGCGCCTGCGGAACCGGTTGGACAGGGGCGTCCGCCCGATCGGCACTCAGCCATGCGGGACGAGCTGCGGGCTCCCTCGATTCGGCCGGAGCCCACGGGTTGCGAACCTGCAAATAGTGATCTTCACGCCCGCGATACAGCTCTTCGGCCGGTGCCGGCGGCTGACTCGGGGCCTGCGGGTAGGCCACCTGGCTCGGCGCAGAGAACGGCGGCTGGGTCATCGGCTGAGAATAAAGCGGCTGCGGCGCCGGCTGGTAGGCCGGTTGAGCGGCCACTTGCGGATAGGCCGCGGGACCTGCCGGCGGCGCATAGGCCTGCGGCTGAGCGTAAGCGTACTCGGACGGCTGCGGATGCGGCGCCGGATACGCAGGCGCAACTGGATTGGCGGGTGTCATCTGCGGAGCAGCCGGCTGCCAGGCACGCGGCGGGGCTGGCGGCTGCGCCGGTTGGTATTCGGCCCGCTGGGCCTGTTCTTTGGCTGCCTGTTCCTGCTTGCGTGCGGCTTCCGCCTTAATCACGACCTCGGCCGCCTTTTGTGCGTCCGCATTCTTAAGAGCTTCGGCTTCTTCGCGAGCGCGCCGCCGTTCGGTTTCAATCGCTTCTTGCACCCTCTGACGCGCCTTTTCGCGAGTCTGGGCACGGGAGGCCGAGAAGTCTCTATACTTGGCCCCATGCAGGTTCGCCCACGAATACAGCGTGGCTACATCCTCCGGGGTTTCATCAGTAAGAGCTTTGCGATCAGCCATTTGCCACCTCTCCCCTCGGCGCTTGCCACGCTTTCTGACTCGATTCCGGTGTGAAACACGGAGAGAGATCCAGACGCACTGCCAGAAGGGTTTCCTTGCCCCAAATCTATGTGCTTGCTGATGTCAGAACAATAACACTTGTAACGTTACCTTCCTAACACTTTCGGGGGATGCCACGGGTACCTTGGCGTTCTTTTTGCCGATGTGTATAAATCCGCCCGTTCTTTACCGTCGCTAGACTCTTGTCATTCCGAGCGGCGAAGAGGAACGGAGTCGGTTTCGAGCCCCCCTGACCGCAACTTCCTGGCCTGACTGTTCGAAGATGACATACTCCTGTCACGTTTCAGTGATCTATCTCACTACATAGCGTGAACCGTGCGCGAACAGACGTTCTCCTGCCGCCTTTCGATCCATCCCCCACGACTGCAAATGCCGCATTTGCCATGAATTCCGTGCATTCTTCCCCACGCGTGCTCTACACTTCTCTTCCATCTCCTTTCCCCGGGAGGCGCCATGCCTGAAACTTATCGCGAGCAGATCGTCCCGTTCGAAGCCGGAGATGGATTCGCCTGCAACCTGGTCCACGTCGCAGGCCCCAACCCGCCCAGCAAAGGGCCCGTCCTGCTGATCCACGGAGCCGGCGTCCGCGCCAATCTGTTTCGCGCCCCGGTGGAACGAACCGTTGTCGACCACCTGATCGATTGCGGCTACGATGTGTGGCTGGAAAATTGGCGCGCCAGCATCGACCTTAAGCCCAATACCTGGAACCTCGATAAAGCCGCGGTCTTCGACCATCCGCGCGCCGTCAAGAAAATCGTGGAACAGACCGGCTGGGACAAGATCAAGGCCGTCATTCACTGCCAGGGATCCACAAGTTTCATGATGTCCGCCGTCGCCGGACTGATTCCCGAAGTGACCGTGGTCGTCACCAATGCTGTCTCGCTCCACACCATTGTCCCCGAGTTCAGCCGCTTCAAGATCACCAAGCTGCTGCCCCTTCTGAGCGGCGCAATAGACTACCTCAACCCCCAGTGGGGCCTCCACGCGCCTTCCGTCATCGCAAAGCTGGTCGCGTCGATGGTTGCGCTCACCCATCATGAGTGCAACAACCCCGTGTGCAAGGGCGTCAGCTTCACCTACGGCACCGGCTTCCCCGCCCTGTGGAGTCATGAGAACCTCAACGACGCGACCCACGAGTGGATCAGGCAGGAGTTCGCCCAGGTGCCCATCACCTTCTTCGAACAGATGGCGACCTGCATCGAGGCTGGCCATCTGGTCGCCGTTGACGGCCGCCCCGAGTTGCCCGCGGACTTTGTTGCTCGCGAACCCAGCACCACCGCCCGGTTTGCGTTTTTTGCCGGCGTCAATAATCAGTGCTTCCTGGCCGAGAGCCAGCAGCGCACTTTTGACTTCTTCGATTCGTGGCACAAGGGTTATCATTCGCTGCATATGCTTCCCAACTATGGCCATTTAGACGTCTTCTTCGGCAAGAACGCGGCGCAAGACATTTTCCCCTTGATCAGCGAGGAACTCGACCGCGCAAATTAGTGCTGTCGTTTCGAAGCTATTTTCTAAGCGCGCGCTGTCATCCTGTGTCTTGATGGGACCTCATGGCCCACCGACAAGAAATGAAAAACTCGGCGTAGTTTTGCCGTCCCGGAGGGACGAATCGAGAATAGCCCAGGAGAAGTCCGCCGCGCCGGGCGCACTCCTGGGTAAGCAGTGCACATGCAACGCGCGTCCCGGAGGGCCGCTCGAGATTCGACGGATCCGAGGTTCCGGCTTCGCCGGCTTGTAACGAAAGCCACTCGAGCCGCACAAATCAAAAGGCCGCAACAGGAGGCTTCATGGCACAACCCGCCCGGCTCGATCAGCAGGCAGGCCGCTGGGCCCTTGTTGACGGCATCCCGTTCCAGATGCCGGTGTACTGCCGCAACTGCCCAGCTCTCTTTGCGGTCTTCCCTATCAACGCCGACAAGGCCCGCAAGCTGATCCCCGGAAATGAAATTCACCCCTTTCGCCTGTGGAACAAGGGCCTGCTGATCCTTACCGTCATCGATTACCTCGACACCAACATCGGCCGCTATATCGAGTTCAGCGTCGGGATCGCCTGCACCCGCGGCCCGCGCCCGGCGCCGCGCCTGCTGCCCGCCCTCTTCCTTGATCACTTCGGCACCGGGCAGTGGGTCTTTGACCTCCCCGTCAGCACTGAAATCTCGGTCAAGGGCGGCAAAGGGATCTGGGGCATGCCCAAGCACCAGGCCAATCTCAACTACATCATCGGTGACGACGTGGTCAGCAGCCAGTACGATCAGGGCGGCATGTTTGCGGTCAAGATCGAAGTCCAGAGGCCCAAAAGCTCATGGCTCCCCGTCGCCTTGACCGGCGTCAACTACTGCGCCTTTCGCGGATTGCTCATGAAGTCCAGCCTCTACTTCAAGGGCAAGCTCGGATTCCACCTCTTCAAGAAGGGCTCGGCCCGGCTGATCCTCGGGGACCACCCCAGGGTCCAGCCGCTCAAGGACCTCGAGGTCGATCCCGACCCCATCTTCGCTGCTTTTGTACCCGCCGCCACCGGCGTTCTTGACCACCACTTTGAAAGCTGGTTCCTCAGCGAATCGAGTTTGCCGACGGTGGTTCCTCAAGGCATGGAGAGCGTGGTCAATCTCGGCCTGGGCCAGACGTGGCTCGCGCCGCCGGTTCCTATTGCCGACGAGGTCGCCGCCGCTCCTGAGCTCATGCGCCGTTAATGTGCTTCCCCTGTGGTGTGTACAGAGATAAGCTGTCATCCTGAGCGAAGCCGAAGGGGACCTGCATTTTTTCATCTCTCAACTTCTTCGACCAATCTCCGGACACCATAAGGTGCAAGCTGGCGAAATCGGTCTAAATCCGTCCCTATCCTGAACTCCCCTTTCACCCGAGGTCACAGACATGGCAAACCAGGCTCCAGGCTTTACCTTCCGCGAAAAAATGTCAGGCGGCTTCGCTCTCGGCGAAACCGATCCCGCAACCGGCGCGCAACTCGGCGACGCTGCCGGCAACGTCTTCACCATGCACGGCACCATCAACATCGATGATCTGGCACGATTCATGTCCGACCCAGCCCATGCCGGCTCCATCACCGGCAGCATCGATTTCGAGCCTCTGGGCTCCGGTCTCCCCTCGACCGCGGGCGTATTCAATCTCTTTTCGCCCACCAGCGATCCGGCCATGAAGTACATGGTTTATGAACTCGGCTTCAACGCCAGCAACGGCCAGCCCTATTACATGGCCGGTGAAAAGATAGTCAAAGACGCGCCTGCCACCGACATGTGGAAAGCCACCACGACGCTATACACTCAGCTCCATCAGGGAACCGACAAGACTGGTCCGGTCGTTGGAGCAGGCGTGCTGAACCTGGGAGTTGCCGACCTGCTCGCGATGATTCCAACCATGCACGCCACGAATACGAGTTCTCCAGCAGAAGCCGTTGAGACGGTGGCTCGCTTCGGCCGCTTCTTTCTCGGAGAACTCTGGGATACCTACGTTGCAAAAGCCGGAGTGTAAGGGATGGATTTCGACGCCATCGTTATCGGAAGCGGTTTCGGCGGTGCGATCACGGCCTGCCGTCTGGCAGAGGCAAATTACAAAGTTCTGATCCTCGAACGCGGGCGGCGTTGGGACAAGACCAGCTATCCCCGCCAGCCGCCAGACCAGTGGCTCTGGAACAACGAGCACCCCGAACGCGAGCAGGGCTGGCTCGACTTTCACGCCTTTCCCCACATGTCGGTCGCCACCGGCGCGGCGGTCGGCGGCGGCTCCCTCATCTACGCCAACATCTCCTGCGAAGCCCCGGCCAGCGCCTTCGCCGCGGGATGGCCCGCGGAGGTGACTTACGCAGAACTAAAGCCGTATTACGACACGGTCGCGAAGTTCATGAACGTCAAGCCGGTCCCTGCCAACCAGTGGACCAACCGCATGAAACTCATGCGGGAGGCGGCGCAGAAAACCGGCGCAGGCGCACGCTTCAAACAACTCGAGCTCGCGGTCTCGTTCGATCCCGACTTTACCTACGATCAATCGGATCCGTTCAACGTGATCAAAAGCAAGCGCTTCGTCAACGCCCAAGGCGTCGAACAAGGCACCTGCGTTCACCTCGGCAACTGCGACATCGGTTGCGATGCCGACGCCAAGAATACGCTTGACCGCAACTACATCCCCTGGGCCGAGAAACACGGCGCTGAAGTGCGCCCGCTGCATCTCGTCACCGACATCCAGCCCGCAGACGGAGGCTACAAGGTTTCCTTCGATCAACTCGCCGATGGCCAGCGCATCCCGGGCAGCCAGACCGCCCGCATCATCGTGGTCGCCGCCGGATCGCTCGGTTCCACAGAACTTCTGCTGCGCTGCCGCGAAATCAACGGCACCCTGCCCAACATCAGCCCCTTCCTGGGCCGCAACTGGAGTTCGAACGGCGACTTCCTCACCCCGGCCTTCTACGATGGCCGCGCCGTGAATCCATCGCAGGGCCCTACCATCACCTGCGCCATCGACTTCCTCGATCGCAGTTGCCAGGGCCAGAGCTTCTGGATCGAAGACGGCGGATTCCCCAATTTCCTGATCGATTACATGACCCGTCTCGATGCCTCTCCAACCAAGAACGAAGCTGCCAAGCTTCTGCTCGATTCATTCCGTCACCTCATGCAAGGCGCTGGTCCGTTTCAGAACGTGATGCCATGGTTTGCGCAGGGCGTGGACGCCGCCAATGGCACCTTGTCCATCCATCACTCCCTGCTCACCGGCGAGCCCTGCCTCAATCTCGCCTGGGACATCGGCAAATCGAAACAGGCCATCGACGCCATCGTCTCCATGCATCTCAAACTGGCCGCGGCCACCGGCGGGCACCCGGTTGTGCCGCCGACATGGTCGCTGTTGCACTCTCTCGTCACTCCGCACCCGCTGGGCGGATGCGGCATGGGCGACACGCCAATGAACGGCGTCGTCAATCACGCCGGCGAAGTCTTCAACTACAAAAATCTTTATGTCATTGACGGGGCCATCGTACCCGAAGCTCTCGGCGTCAATCCGTCGCGCACCATCGGAGCTCTGGCGGAACGCAGCGCCGCCCTCATCCGCGCCGAAGCCCGCTGATTTGAAAAAATGGGTTGGGGTCTCGATTTTGAGACCTGGGATCGCGAGAACCTCACCCCGCCGCTAACGGCTTTTCGATGGTCTCGCTGTACATCGGTTCCGCCAGCGGCGGCGGATTCCCCGGGCGCGCGTCGGTGCTGTCCACCTGGTAATAGTCGATGGTCAGCTTCGGCCCCGCCAGCCTAATCATCGCGTAGCAATAATTGAAAACCGTTCCGTTGTCGCCCAGCCCAGTCCCGGCCACAACCCGCGGCGGCCCATCCACGCCGGTGGGCACCACCAGGTTCGCGGGCGCGACGGGTTTTTGTGCGAGGTACATCGGAACCGCGCTCGCTCCCACGCAACGCCCTTTCGGAAGCGGCTGTCCCGGACCGATCGAATAGGGCTCGAAGATGCACAGGTTGTGCTCATGTCCCCACAGCCAGAGGTCGACCCAGTGGAAGACCGGCGCCAGCGCATTCACGAGATTCGGATTCACAGCCAACGGCGCCCCGTTGCCCCCCTTTCCCACTCCCGTGAACGAATAGAGTTGGTGATGTGACAGCAGCACTGTGCCCCGGGCCCCGCCAGGATTCACCTGCTTGTCCACGTTCGCGCCATTGTTATTGACCTTGTCCAGGTGCCATGGAACTTCCTGATCGACTAATTTCGTCAACGCTGTTCCAGCCGCGGTTGCGCCGGGGTCCGCGTCATATAAGCTTGTATCCATCGCCACAAACTGCCAGAAGTTATTCCGCGCGACAAAGTAACTATTCGGCTGCGGTTTTCCCGCGGCCGTGTTCAGGTTCTTGAGCAGTTCGTAGTAGCCGCCATTCGAGCCCGCATAGCGATCGTGATTGCCGGCGAGGGTGAACACCAGCGGCTGCGGCTTGGCTCCGCCCGCGGGCCAGGCTGTGTCGATCAGATCCGTAAAATGAGCCTTGCACTCCGACGGCAGACCCGAATAATAAATGTCTCCAAGATGCAGCAGCACATCCGGCTCAAAGTTCTGCGCGATCTGTTGCAGCAGGATCAGGGCGTCATTCATCCCCGTGCCCCAGTCGCCAATCACCGCGATCGTCGCGTTGTCCGGGAAGCACTGCTCCAGCACGAAGTCGTCGATGCTCTGATAATTGATGTACGGCTGCTCCTGGCTGCTGAGTTTCCATTGCTGGTACACGGCCAGGCATTCCGCCCACAATGGATCGCACGTGCCGTCCGCCAGTTCATCTCGCAGTTGGGACGCCTTCGCTGGATCGGTCACCGAGTACAAAGCAATCTGGGCTGCCAGTTTGGCGCACTGTGTCGCAACGGATGACGGATCCGCGGCCGGCGCTGCTACCGACTGGGCAAGGCCCCCTGCCACCGCCGCCAATGCGGCGCCCGCGCCCTGGGCTGCTTGCGGCGGCGCCGCAACATCGAAGTTGCCCGTGCGGTCAAAGTGCCTTACCACCTGCGCCGTGGCTATCATCTCCGGCACCTGCGCAGTCACCCCGATCCCACTGTGCACCGAGTCCTGTTGCTGCGGTTTTTGCGAAAGAACCTCGTGCATCGCCGATTGCCACAGCGAAAGCGCAGAAGTATGCGAGGAATACACCGGCACGGTCATGGACCGCGATTCTAACATCAGCGAGCTTGAATAATGTACTCGTTTCTTGACTCAGAACACGGCTTGGCGTTTCCCTCTCCGTAGTCACTCGGCTTTTCGTAGGAATTTCATGGATGACAACTTGAGTCTTGGTCTTATAATCGCAACGCTTCCTTATGCCGTATTTTTCCTGTCTTAATTCCAACCCTGGAGGACCTCTGCGATGAAGACGATGGTGACCTGGAGTTTGAGACCGGGTGCAGATTTTTCTGAAGCGGTGCGCCGCTTCGTTAGCGGCAAGGCGGCAGCGCCCCAAGGCGTTACCATGCTCGGCCGCTGGCATTCTGTCGACCTGAGCACCGGTTTCACACTCTACGAAACCGACGACGTGACCAGGCTTTATGCTTTTTCCACCGGCTGGGCTGACATCCTCGATGTCAAAAACTACATCGTGATCGACGACAGCGAAGCCGGCCCAATTCTCGCCAGCCTCGGCAAATAGTCATCCTGCATTTCAAGTCCACGACGGGCGCCATCATGCGCCGCCGGCTTGATGTCCTGTCTCTCAATCAACAGCCCAACCAAGGGTGCCCACCCGTCGGCGCAGCGACTTTTTTGTCGTTAGGGTGCGAAGCCCATACAACTCACCCGCCCGCAATCGCCCCCACAATCAGCAGCGGTTCGATTCCCGCGGCGACCTCATCGGGCAACGCCGCATCCGGCGAGTCATGCGACAAGTCTTCCTGGCAGGCAAAAAATCGCAGAAACGGCCTGCGTATCTTGGTCACATGGTCGCGGATGGTCCCCTCCAGCATCGGGTACCGTGCCTCCACCGCGTCCACCACGGTTCGGACCGTCACGGGCCCGGCAACCTCGAGTTCGATCTCGCTCCCCACCCGCGCCAGGTTGCGCAAGTGGTAGGGCAAAACCACCCGCACACGGTGTACCGATAGCGCTTGCGCCGGTGCGCCTTCGGTCATGGCAGCGTCTGCACCTCAACCGACAGCACCGGGGGCAGATCGTGCCTGATCGCATTCCACGTGTCACCGCCGTCCGGCGAGCAATACACCTGGCCGCCCGTGGTGCCAAAGTAAATGCCGCACTCATCCATGCGGTCCACCGCCATCGCGTCGCGCAGCACATTCACATAGCAATCCTTCTGCGGCAGGCCCTTGGTCAGCGCCTCCCATTCATTTCCGCCAGTACGGCTGCGATACACCTGCAGCGCTCCATCGATGGGAAAATGCAATGAGTCGCTCTTGATCGGAACCACGTAGATGGTCTCCGGCTCGTGGGCATGCACGTCGATGCAGAACCCGAAATCCGTGGGCAGGTTTCCGCTCACTTTCTCCCATTGATCGCCCGCATTGTCGCTGCGCATCACGTGCCAGTGCTTCTGCATGAACAGCGTGTCGGGGCGCGACGGATGCAGGGCGATGCGGTGCACGCAATGGCCTACCTCGCCGGTGGGATTGGGCATCATGTCCGACACCAGCCCCTTGTTGATCGGCTTCCACGTCTCCCCGGCATCGTCGCTGCGAAAGGCTCCCGCCGCCGAGATCGCGATGTACATCCGTTCGTGATTTGTCGGGTCCAGCACGATGGTGTGCAGGCACATGCCGCCCGCTCCCGGCTGCCAGTGCGGGCCCGAATCGTGCTTGCGCAGCCCCGACAACTCCGTCCAGCTCGTCCCACCATCCATCGACTCGAACAGAGCCGCATCCTCCACGCCCGCATACACCGACTCCGCATCGGTCAGCGACGGCTCCAGGTGCCAGACTCGCTTGAATTCCCATGGGTGCGGGGTGCCGTCGTACCACTGGTGGGTGCCCGGGACGCCGTCATACGTGTATTTGTTGCCCACGGTCTCCCAGGTCTTTCCGCCGTCGTTGGAGCGCTGCATCACCTGGCCGAACCAGCCGCTGGTCTGCGACGCGTAGATCCGGTCCGGATTCACGGGCGATCCTTTCACGTGGTAGATTTCCCACCCTCCAAAATGCGGTCCGCTCACTTCCCATTTATCCCGCTTGCCATCCGATGACAGGATGAACGCGCCCTTTTTCGTACCCGCCAGCACCCGAACCCTGCTCATGCAACCTCCGTCTGTCTCGCAGCTTCAACGCGAACGAGCCTTCGCCGGTTCCTCGGTTGGAAGCCACTTCGCCGATTTTTTCGTAGTGTCCGAACCCGGTTCAAGCCTTTTGGTAACAAATCCGCGAAAAATTCGGACTCCGGGAGCTCCATCCTGGCCGGGTGCCCCATCCTGGCTCTGCTAAGGTGCGGTTTTTAGTCATCCCGGGTTGGTGAACCGCACGTTCGACTAAACTGGAACAGAAGCCATGTCCCTTATCAGCCTGTTCGGCAGCCTCAAAGAACCCGAAGAACCAGAGAAGCAGGAAGAAGAACAGAAGTCCGGGTTCTTCAGCCGCATGAAGCAGGCGGTCGCCCGGACGCGCGAGTCCTTCGCTTCGAAGATTGAAGACATCGTTGCCCTGACCCGCACGGTGGACGAAGGGGCCCTTGAAGATCTCGAGGCGGCGCTGATCACAAGCGATATCGGCGTCCAGACCACGACCGAGATCCTCGACGCCCTGCGCGAGCGGGCGAAACGCCAGGCCATCGAAGGCGGCGAAGAACTTCGCTCCCTGCTCAAGGCCAGCCTGCGCACCATCCTCGAATTGCCGCAGCGTCCAGTCCCTATGCCGGCGGCTCCCCCAAAAATAACCTTCCTCGTCGGCGTGAACGGCACCGGGAAAACCACCACGAGCGGGAAGCTGGCCGCCTGGAGCCGGGCGCAGAATCGAAGCGTTCTGCTCTGCGCAGCCGACACGTACCGCGCCGCCGCCATCGAACAGTTGGAGATCTGGGCCGCCCGCAGCGGCGTGGAAATGATCAAAACCCGCCAGGGCGGCGACCCCGCCGCGGTTCTGTATGACGCGATAAGCGCCGCCAAGGCGCGCAATATCGCCGATCTCTATGTCGACACCGCCGGCCGCCTGCACACCAAGTCCGGCCTCATGGATGAACTCGAGAAGATGCGCCGCACCGCCTCCCGCCTCGTTCCCGATGCGCCCCATGAAGTGCTTCTCGTCATGGACGCCACCACCGGCCAGAACGGATTGCAGCAGGCCCGCCTCTTCACCCAGTCCGCCGGAGTCACCGGCATCGTTCTCACCAAGCTGGATGGCACCGCCAAGGGTGGCATCGCGGTCGCCATCGCCCGCGAACTTAACCTCCCGGTCCGCTTTGTCGGCGTCGGCGAAAAAATGGACGACCTGCTGGAGTTCTCTCCCAAAGCCTTCGTCGATTCCCTGGTGGGTTAGTGCCTCAAGGGGCGAAGGTCATGGCACTCGGCAAGGCGCCGAGGAGACGTCTTACCTTCGATAGCGGGTGATCTGGAAACCGGACATCGTATACCGGATCGTCGCTCATGAATCGCAAGACACTGCGGTCAACGCCGTCATAGCCAGGGTCATACGGATCCCGCGCGAAGGCCCGTTCAAATTCTTTGAGGTCGAGGCGCCCCTGGCTGAATAGCTCACTCGTAATAACCGCCTCTCTTACGCCGGTCGTTCCGAGTTCCTTGCATACGATACTTATGAAGATGTCCACATCATTCTTCGCGAAAACGAGTTGTCCGTGGTACATGTAGGCGGGCAGTTCGAGGGTTTTGAAAATAAACCGTAGTCCGGGACCAAACGGCAAATCCACATGTTCCGCCTCAATGAGTCCCCCAGACGTATCGCGGGCGAAAAACCTGGCCCAATGTTGCAGACTCCAACCGTGAGTCGCAACACGGGATGTGACCTGGTGAGCCCCCACTGAACCTACCGTGATCGCGCTCTCTTCGCGGTCAACCCAGAGTCGCAGATTCCCTGTGTCCCCCAGGGTCTGTTCGCTCCAACCGGTCAGGGACAATCGAAAGGATTGGAGGGTTGGATCCGTGAGCGGCACGGGGCTCGATGGTCGATTGCGTTTCCACCAGGGCATTGGGAGCGCCTCCTTTTAACGGACCGCGTGGCTCAACTGAGCCAGCGAAACATCGGAGTGGTCAACATTGGGTCTGACGAAGCAGCCAGCTCAGTCTCCGGATTCGACACCCAATATTATCTAAAGCGAAAAACCGGCGATCAATGGTGTCAACCGTAGGCGCGCCTCATAACGAACTTGAAACCGGCAATTCAAGCCCTGATTTCGTTCGTGGGGTGGCGGTCCGGGTTTTCGACCTCGGAAACTGTCCCTTTCGCATTTCAATGAAGTTTCCGTACACTTGATCGTTCGGATACACTCACCCCGCATGGCCACGCCCGACCAAGACACCTACTGGATGCAGCGCGCCCTCGAACTTGCCCGCCGCGGCATCGCTGTCACGTCCCCCAATCCCGCTGTCGGCTGCGTGATTCTCGATCGCGCCGGCCAGGTGGCCGGTGAGGGCTGGCACGAGTACGACCTGCTCGATCACGCTGAAATCATCGCCCTGCGGGTCGCCGAGCAGCACGCCAAAGAACGCCTGCGCGGCGGCACCGCCTACGTCACGCTCGAACCGTGCAATCACACCGGCCGCACCGGCCCCTGCACCGAAGCCCTCATCGCCGCCGGCCTCAAGCGCGTGGTCGCGGCAACGGTCGACCCCAACCCCAACGTCGCCGGCCACGGCGCGGACCGTCTCCGCGCCGCCGGCATTGAAGTCACAATCGGCGTCTGCCAGGCCGAAGCCCGCCGCATCAACGAAGGCTTCGCGCGCTGGATCCAGCACAAGCGTCCCCTGGTGTTGATGAAGGTGGCCATGACGCTCGATGGACGCATCGCTCCGCCCCTGGGCCAGCACACGCGGCGCGAGCCTTACTGGATTACCTGCGAAGCGGCCCGCAGCGCGGTGCAGCCTCAGCGCTGGCAGGCCGACGCCGCCATGACCGGCGTCGATACCGTGGTGGCCGACGATCCCATGCTCACCGATCGCAGCGGCCTGCGCCGCCGCCGGCCCCTGTTGCGCGTGGTTCTCGATTCAGCGCTGCGCATGCCCCTCGATTCCAAGATCGCGAACACGGCGAATAACGATGTCGTCATCTTCACGGTGAGCAAAGACGAGAACCGCATAGCCCAATTGACCTATCGCGGCGTGCGCGTGGAAGTGCTGCCCGCCGAAGCCGGCCGCGTCCCGCTGGGCAAACTGCTCGACAAGCTCGGCCATGAAGGCATTCTCACCCTGCTCACCGAAACCGGCACGCGCCTGAACACCGCCATGCTGGCCGCCGGACTCGTGGACCGTGTCCACCTGTTTGTCTCGCCCCAGATCATGGGCTCCGACGCCGTGCCAGCATTCCGAGGCATGCCCAATGCGATCCGCATGGCGCAGGTGGAAGTGGAGCGCTACGAAAACGACCTGGGCCTCTGCTCGCTGCTCCGGGACCCATGGCCGCCGGTGTAGAGCACTCGGACCCGGCCGGAGGAGCTTGGGGGGACGCGTGACCCGGTGATCGATCTCACGTTTTGGTCACTTTTGTGAGTTAGATCACCGCGATTTTCAGTCAATTTGGCCCCGATTTTACGGGCTACTGTGCGTCTAAGTATTTTAATACCAGCGATTTAAATTATCTGCACAGTTTCACAGCCCGGACATTTTTTTTGCGCGCGGCCGTTTGCCAATCCAGTCGATGGGCAACGCCGCAGAAGGGACGTAGAGCCGTTCGTCCTGATGCTTCCAGCGTGCGCTATTCGATCGAATAAATCTGCAAAGCGTGCAAAAGGGTTTGGGCCGCGACCGGCGCCACCTGGCCGGCATTGCGGTGAGAATGCGGGGCGCCAAGAGAACAGTATTAAAGCTGACTGTTTCTCTTTGCGTGCGCTTCGATGAGCTGTTTGTAGAGATCGATGGTCTGATCCGCTATCGCCGACCAGGCGAACTTCTGTTCGACGCGTTTGCGCCCGGCTAATCCGAACTGCCGCGCCTTTTCCGGATCGGCCATGAGCTCGCTGATCCGGGCGCCAAGATCGCGCGAGAACTTCTCGGGGTCAGCCGGAAACTTGGTCACCGGGTCCTGATCGAAGTGAACCAGGTATCCCGTCTCGCCATCGACCACCACTTCGAGGATCCCGCCGGTGGCGCTGGCCACCACCGGAGCTTCGCATGCCATCGCTTCCAGGTTGATGATGCCGAACGGCTCGTACACCGACGGGCAGCAGAAGACGCTGCAGTGGCTGTAGAGCTGAATGGCCTCGGCCCGCGTGACCATCTTCTCGATCCACACCACGTGCGGATTGACGGGTTTCACCGCCTCCACCTTGGCTCGCATTTCGGCCGCGATCTCCGGCGTGTCGGGCGCCCCGGCGCACAGCACCACCTGGATATTCTTGGGCATGTAGCTTATCGCATCGACCAGGTGCGTGACGCCCTTCTGGCGCGTGATCCGCCCCACAAACAGGACGTACGGCAACGTCGGGTCCACCCCGTACTTCAGCAGCGCACTGTCGTCGCTCGCCTTCTGGTACTGGTCCAGGTCGATGCCGTTGTAGATCACGTGAATGCGGCCGGGATCGACATCCGGATAGGCCTTGAGTATGTCTTCCCGGGTACCCTGCGACACGGCGATGATCGCGTCCGCATCGTGGATAGCGGTGCGCTCGATCCACGAGCTCATGCGGTAGCCACTGCCCAGTTGCTCGGCTTTCCACGCGCGCAGCGGCTCCAGGCTATGCGTGGTGAGAACGAACGGCACATCGAACAGGGTCTTGGCCAGGAACCCCGCCATCGACACGTACCAGGTGTGGGTGTGCACAATGTCGATCCGCTCCAGCATCACCATCTGGGCCAGGTTCAGGCTCAAGGTCTCGAGCGCGGTTTTGAACTTCTCATGTGTGCCCTCGGTGATCGCCGACCAGGGCCGGCATCCGCGCACGTGCAGGTTGCCCTGGTCGATCTGCTGGTCGCCCCAGCAATGCACTTCCACTTCGATCTTCTTCGCCAGCTCCCGGCTCAGATACTCAACGTGAACTCCAGCTCCCCCATACACATCGGGCGGATATTCGCGGCTCATCAAACCAACTCGCAAGGCGTACCTCCGAAACATCGCGGCATGAAAGTGCGCCGGTCGGCGAAATCATAGCATCCATGCCGAATGCACAGCGATAAGGATAACCGCCGAAATACGCAGTCTCTATCGCAGTGCCCGGTACCGGTTCGTTCAGCGGCGAGCCTTGGTTGAATCCGTGCCAACAGGTGGCACGCCATATGTTCTAATTCGGTATCGACAATCGTTCATCTCAGGCATGCCGATCAGCTTCCATATGTTTGGACCGGCGCACCTTGCGATTCTTGGCATGGTGCCTGTCGTTGCTGCCGTTCTTGCGGCAGTTCAGCGAAAGCTCCTGCGCCAAGACAAAGCAATCCGATTTGGCCTGGCGTTCCTTCTTTTCCTGTGCACGGCTTTCTATTACGGGAGCTTTGCTGTGCATGGCGAACCGATGTTTCCAGGTCACCTGCCACTTGAACTCTGCGATGCCTCCTTGTGGCTTGTCATCGTTGCGTTGCTCACCCTCCATCCGGCCACCTTCGATCTGGCGTATTACTGGGCTTTGGCGGGAGCTTCCATGGCCTTGCTGACTCCGAATTTGGTCTATCCGTCAACGTTCCTCGTAGTCCAATTCTTTGCCGATCACGGTCTGATTGTCGTTGCCACTCTATACCTGGTTTGGACCAGGCAGGCGCGCCCCCGGCCCGGCTCGGCCGTTAGAGCCCTGCTGGCCTTGAACGTTCTTGCCGCAGCCGCCGGTCTCTTCGATTTGCGCTTCAAAACCAATTACATGTTCCTGCGCGCCAAGCCTCCGACGAAATCGATCCTCGACGCATTCGGGCCATGGCCCTGGTATCTTGTGGCATGCGAGGGCTTCGCGTTCGGATTGTTCCTGCTGTTATATCTGCCGTTTCGGCAACCGCGGTTGTCGAATGAAAATCCCAGAGAGCACCTGGGCCGCGCGCCGACTTCGTTTTAGCAAGCCAGACAGACAAAGTTGAAGCAAAGGGGAACAGTGCGGTTCCCCGTTTCTCCTAAACCTGGATGCAAGCTGTACCATGGCTTGCGGCGATTGCCTCTGCCGCACCTGTGCTCCCGAGTCCATAGAGCGTAGGCGTATCGGAGACGCGTATCATCATGAAACTGCTCCAAACCATGTCCCTTATTGGTCTCAGTGCGTCTTTGGCAGCCACTCCCGCTCACGCGCAGGAATGGGTGCTGCTCGATGCATCCAAAGCCCCGCAGAACTGGCAGATCACCAGCCAGGAACTGGGCCTGAAACTCGACCATCCCTTTTCTGTCAGTCTGCGCATCTTGCATGGCGGACGCCAGGAAGGTGCCGCCATCGTCGAAATCAATAACGGCGCGATGGAGATCTCGGTCGTCCCAACGCGCGGCATGAACGTCCTCAAAGCCGTCTCTGGAAATGTGCGTCTGGGGTGGGATTCGCCGGTGGACGAGGTGGTCAACCCGGCCTTCATCGATCTCAACGGACGCGGCGGCCTCGGCTGGCTGGAAGGCTTCAATGAGCTGGTTGCGCGCTGCGGTTACGAGTGGGCAGGCCATCCCGGTTTGGACCAGGGCGTCATGCTCTCGTTGCATGGCCGGGCATCCAACACGCCGGCCTCGCGGGTCGTGCTGAGCATCGACAAAGAACCGCCCTATACGATTCACCTGAAGGGCGATCTGAAGGAACAGGCATTCAAACAAGAGAACTTCCTCATCGAAACCGAACTGCGCACCGAAGCCGGAGCTCAATCCTTCAGCCTGCACGACACTTTGACCAACAAGGGCGATTACGCCCGTGAATACCAGGCCCTCTATCACAGCAACTTTGGTCCGCCGCTCCTGGAACCGGGTGCCCAATATAGCGCGCCCGTCAAGCAAGTCTCGCCCTTCAATCAGAAGGCAGCGGGAGAACTGGCCGATTGGCAGACGTACGGACCGCCCACGCCGAATTACGACGAAACGGTCTATAACGTTGTGCCCTACAGCGACGAGCAGGGGGATACGCTGGCCGTACTGCACAACT
The DNA here is from genome assembly GCA_963798315.1 of uncultured Acidobacteriota bacterium. Lineage (GTDB taxonomy): Bacteria > Acidobacteriota > Terriglobia > Terriglobales > Acidobacteriaceae > Telmatobacter. The sequence continues at coordinate 107,265 of CAWCTA010000018.1, forward strand.
CAAGCGGTACCAAAGGGGTCAGTCTCGGCTTCAATGTGAAGCAGCTGCCGGTCTTCGCTTTGTGGAAGAACACCGATACCAAGGGTCAGGGCTATGTCACCGGCCTGGAGCCGGGCACCAGTTTCCCCTACAACCGCAGCTATATGCGCGCGCTGCATCTCGTCCCGACCATTGGCCCTAAAGAGCAACGCCACTTCGATATCACGTACACACTCTTGCCAGGCAAAGACGCAGTCGATCAAGCCCTGCAACAGGTAAAGAACATCCAGCACGGCCGACCTACCGAGACACGCAAAGAGCCTTTAGTGGATCTTCCAAAAGAGTAGAACTGTTCTTCCCGAATCAGATGCTCCGAATGGGGCTTGCGCGGAATTCGGCTTAAAATCAATCCATGTTCACCGGCATCATCGAGCAGACTGGAACCCTGGTGAGCCTGGACGATACGGGCGGCGTTCGCCGGCTGACTGTCGAAGCTCCAGGGATCGCGGACCGGTTGCGGGAAGGTGATTCGCTTGCCATATCAGGCGTCTGCCTGACGGCGCTGGACGTGAACCCAACGTTCTTCCACGCCGATCTGGCTCAGGAGACCCTCGATCGCACTTCACTGGGCTCGCTGGCCCAGGGGTCAAAGGTCAACCTGGAGCTGCCGACGGCGGCCGGTAGCCCTTTGGGCGGCCATGTCGTCCAGGGGCACGTGGACGGCACCGGGAGGCTCGCCTCTCTCGAGCCTGTGATCCCGCGGACTGATCCGGCGTTCGACGAGCGGACCACCGACTGGACCCTCAAGGTCCGCGTTCCCGAAAACGTACGGCCGTGGATGGTGCCCAAGGGATCCGTGGCGATCGAGGGCATCAGCCTGACCATCGCGGACTGGGACGGGGAAGAGATCACCATCGCCATCCTGCCCCTGACATACTGGCGGACGAACCTGCATACTCTCGCTCCCGGGGCACCGGTCAACGTGGAAGCCGATGTGCTGGTCAAGCTGGCTTTGGAGCAAATGCGGGCGCAAAGCCAGCCTTCGTTCGAACTGACGGAGGGCTGGCTGGTTGCCAACGGATTTTAATGCGTGCTACATTTTAACTAGTCAATTGACTGGTCAAAACGATGAAATCGATTCAGGCATCTGAAGCCAAAACCCACTTCCTCCGCCTCCTCGATGAAGTGGAACGTGGCGAGAGTGTGACGATTACACGCCATGGCAAACCAGTGGCCCGTGTCATTCCCGAAATCGCAGTTGATGACGAACGAAGAGCTCGCGCCGCGGCCAGCATTCTCGAGATTCGTAAACGTACGAAGCCCGTTTCACTCCAGGAGATTCTCTCCGCACGCGATGAAGGGCGGATGTAATTGTGCGATTTGTGCTCGACGCATCCGTTGTGATTACGTGGGCCATGCGCGATGAGGATCACCCCATTGCGGACCTGGCATTTGAGAGAATCCGGATAGATTCTTCCGCGGTGGTACCGGCGATCTGGTGGTATGAGATCCGGAACATCCTACTGCTGAATGAGCGGCGAAATCGCATTTCCTCCGAAGACTCGCACCAGTTCTTATCGAATCTCTCCGGATTCGAGATCGAACTGCGCCCCGTGGAGAACAGCCAATCCACCATTGACCTCGCTCGCCAACAGAGACTTTCGGTTTACGATGCCGCCTATCTCGCGTTGGCCGTGAATCTGAAACTGCCCATTGCAACACTCGACGAAGCGCTCCAGTCTGCGGCGCGATCAGTGAATGTACCTTTACTGTCCTGACGCTGCTTCCGGAGGGAATCATGAAAGCCGTGCTCCCGCTGGCTTGGTTAATTGCGGGCGCGTCATGTGTTCTGGCCCAGCCGCAGAACCAGCGTCACGCTCCCGAAGACTCCGACAGGCCCACCCCGTCCGAGCACCTTGCCGGCCCTCACGGGCTGGAGGGCTGGACGCTCGATGGCCCCATCCCCGACCATCCCGGTGAGAAATTTCCGTTTACGCTGGTGATTGCCCGAAATGGCCGAGTCATTCGCCGCTTCCCCGGCGAAGGCTTCGTCTGGCGATGGAAGTTCTTTGCCGACGGCCGCCAGGTGGCCTATGAATCGGGTCCGATGCATTTCGTCCTCGCCTGTGTTCTGGCCGACATAGAGACCGGCAAGGAACTGGCGAGGTATGACTGCGCCCCCGAATTGCCTCCCGACGCGCCCGACTGGGTAAAGACGCTGGAAGCGAATCCTTAGGGCCAATCCCCGCCCTTTGGGGTGAAGTTTGCTCTACAGCAACGACCCTTCCGGCCATCCTTGCTGAAATACAGTGACTGGCAAAAAGCAGCGAATCTGACCGGAAACCAACGTTCAGGACTCCTGTCTCCAGCCCGACTTCCAGATCGTCGGATTCCATGGAAACCAGCCGAACGCTCGGAAGCGAACTCGCGTCTATTGTGCGTTGACACTGATACCCTTGCATCAAGTAAAAGGAAAACCGCCGGCACGCCGGCGGTGAACCGGGGAGAGCATGGCAGAGTTTGTCGTCAAGCTGGCCGATGAGCGCGGCCGAGTCATGGAGCAGGTGCAGACCGCCTCGACGGCGGAGGAATTGCGCGCCCGCTTTGCCCATGCCGGCTACCACGTCTTCTCGGTGAAGGCCCGCGGCGGACTGCCCGGCATCTCCCGACGCAAGGTCAAGCTGGAACCTTTTTTGATTTTCAATCAGCAGTTCCTGACCCTGATCCGGGCTGGACTGCCTATCCTTGGTTCTCTCCAAATGCTTGGCAAGACGCAGAAAAGCGCGCACTTTGCCGCCCAGCTGGAAGATGTTGCTACTCGCGTAAAGACGGGCGAGTCTCTGTCAGCCGCCTTTGAGGCGCAGAGCGGAATCCCGGTCATGTACACCACCACCCTGCTGGCCGGCGAACGCTCCGGCAACCTGCAGGAGGTGATGGAGCGGTACGTCAACTTCCAGCGCGTCTCACTCACCTTCCGCAAGAAGCTGATCTCCTCGCTGATCTACCCCGCGGTGCTGCTCACGCTGGTTTCCGGGCTGATGGTCTTCATGTTCACGGTGGTGGTGCCGCAGTTTGCCAAGCTCTATGACCAGCTGGGAAACAAGCTTCCGGGCATCACTCTCGATCTGCTGGCCTTCGGCACGTTCATGCAGCACAACATCCTGTGGCTGGGGATTGGGTTCGTGATCGCTGCCGTCTTTGCCTGGCGGTTTGCCAGCACAGACCGGGGACGCGATGTGGTGGACGGCATACGGATCCGGATGCCGATCGCCGGCAAAATCTGGGTCAAGTACCAGGTGGCGCAATTCGCGCGCACGCTTTCCACGCTGCTGACGGGCGGCCTTCCCCTGGTGCCGTCGCTTGAAACGGCGGCTCGTTCCATCGCCTCCCGCCGGGTTTCGAAGGCTGTGATGCAATCCATCGAGACGGTGCGCGAAGGCAAGAGCCTGGCTGAGTCGCTCGGCCGGACGGGAGTCTTTCCGACCCTGGCTACGGAAATGATCGCAGTGGGCGAACAAACCGGAGCCCTGCCGGCGATGCTCAATTCCGTCTCCGAATTTTTTGAGGAAGACGTCGCCACCGCACTGACCGCGGCCCTGGCACTGATCGAACCGGCCATTCTCATCATTATGGGAATCGTGGTTGTGTTCATTCTTATCTCGCTCTACCTGCCCATCTTCTCGCTGGGGTCGGGCACCTCAGTCACGGGGTAACCATTTATGGCTGATTCCACTCTGATCGTGACGCCGCTGCCCGCCGGGCAAGACGAACGGGCTCATGCGGAAATGCTCGCCGCACGCTATCGCGCCGAGTTCGTCGACCTGAAGAACTTCAAGATTCAGCACGACCTGTTGCGCACGGTTCCTGTAGAGCTGATGTTCCGCTACAACTTCGTGCCCCTCGAGCAGCGGGCCGATGCGCTCGTGATCGCTGTCTCCGATCCTTCCCAGCTCATGGTGCTGGATGAAATCGCTGGACTCCTCAGCCATCGCATCATCGCCCGCGTGGCCACGCTCTCCCAGATCACCGACCTGCTGAAAAAGACCGAGCAGTCGCAGCGCGTTCTCGACGAAGCCAGCGAAGGGCTCACCTTCGATGTGCTGACCGGCGACGACAACTCCGACGAAAACATCTCCATCGAGAAGCTCACCCGCGAAGAAGACATCAGCCCCATCATCCGGCTGGTCGATACCACCATCTTCACCGCTCTCGAGCGGCGCGCCTCCGACATTCATATCGAGACCAACGACGATTCCGTCGTCGTGAAGTACCGCATCGACGGCGTGCTGCAGATGGCGCTGGCGCCCATCGCGCGCGAGCATCATTCCACCATCCTGAGCCGTATCAAAATCATGTCCGAGCTCGACATTGCCGAGCGCCGCGTGCCCCAGGACGGACGCTTCCGGGTGCGCTACAAGGGCCGCCTGATCGACTTCCGCGTCTCCATCATGCCCACCGTCCATGGCGAAAACGCCGTGCTCCGCGTGCTCGACAAAGAATCAATGAGCGAGAAGTTCCGCCATCTCACCCTCGACGTGGTGGGCTTTGCCGACCAGGATCTGCGCCGCTTCCGCCGCTACATCCGCGAGCCCTACGGCATGGTGCTGGTCACCGGCCCCACCGGCTCCGGCAAGACCACGACGCTGTATGCGGCACTGAACGAAATCAAGAGCGAAGAAGACAAGATCATCACCATCGAGGATCCGGTCGAGTACCAGATTCGCGGCATCACCCAGATTCCCGTCAATGAGAAAAAGGGACTGACCTTCGCGCGCGGACTGCGTTCCATCCTGCGTCATGACCCCGACAAGATCCTGGTCGGCGAAATCCGCGACCAGGAAACGGCCCAGATCGCCATCAACTCGGCTCTCACCGGACATCTTGTTTTCACCACTGTCCACGCCAACAACGTGGTCGACGTACTGGGACGCTTTCTGAACATGGGCGTCGAGGCCTACAACTTTGTCTCCGCGCTGAACTGCATCCTGGCGCAGCGACTGGTCCGCACCATTTGTGACCACTGCGCCCGCACCGTTCGCTACGATGACGAGACGCTGCATACATCCGGCCTCGATCTGGCCGAGTGGCAGACATTCGATTTCCGCGAGGGCGCCGGGTGTATCGAATGCGGAGGCACCGGGTATCGCGGCCGTACCGCTATCCACGAATTGCTCGACCTCACCGATCCCGTCCGCGAATTGATTCTCGAAAAGAAGCCCACATCCGAAATACGCAAGCTGGCGCAAAAAGAAGGCATGAGCTTCTTGCGCGAATCCGCCATCGACCGCGTGAAGCGCGGCCTGACCACATTGAAAGAAATCAACAAGGTCACCTTCATCGAGGCTTCGAGATAGCGCCTATGCCGACCAAAACCAAATCCGTTTCCAGTCCGGGCGGTCGTCCGCAGACCGCGGTGGAGCTTGCGCCCGAGGGTGCGCTGGCCGCCACCATCCCCGCCCCTGGCGAGTCGCCAGTGTACGCCTTTGCGGCGCTCAACCCCGGAGCTCTTGTACCGGGAGTGGCAGAGGCCAACATCCGCTCCGAGGAGTCCGTCGCGGAAGCCATCCGCAAGGCCCTCGAGCAGATTTCGCCGAAAAGCCGCGCCGTAACTGTGGTCGTTCCCGACACCGCGGTCCGGGTCTTCGTGCTGGATTTCGATTCCCTTCCGCCCAAGGCCGCCGAAGCGGTTCCCGTGCTGCGCTTCCGGCTGCGCAAGATGGTGCCTTTCGATGTGGAGCACGCCGCCATGAGCTACCAGATTCTGGTGCAGAACGAAACTACAGTGAAGGTGCTCGCAACCGTGATGCCGGGGCCGATACTGGCCGAGTACGAAGCCGTCGTGCGGTCCGCCGGCTATGAGCCCGGAGCCGTGCTGCCCTCCACCCTCGCCTCATTGGCCGCGCTGGATTCCCTGGAACCTATCCTCGCCGCGAACCTCAGCGGCCAGGCACTGACCACGTCGATTACCAGCGGCCAGGATCTCCACCTGTTTCGCACTGTGGAGTTGCCCGAAGATCCGGCCGCCCGCGTGGCCGAAGTCCAGCGCAGCATTGCGGTCGCCGCCGCCTACTACGAGGACAAGCTGGTGGCCCGTCCGCGGCAACTGCATTATGCCGGCATTGAGAAGGCGGAACAGTTTGCCCGCCTCGTCGGCGACCCCGACCTGGCGGTGGTCGATATGGTTCCAACCACGGGCCTGGGCGCAACCACACCCCTCGGTCCCCTGAGCCTGGCCGGCATTGCCGGCGCCCTGGCGGGAGCGTAAGACATGCGTATCACGATTAATCTCGCGACTCGCCCCTTTGCCGACCTTGGTCCGATCCTCAAGCGCCTGCGCATCACCATGCTGGCATTTGCAGTGGTCTCGGTGGCGCTGGGAGGGGGACTTTACCTTCTCCACCACAAGGCAGAGCTAGCGCGCGCCCGCAACCACTCGCTCGATGGAGACATCGCCCACATCACGCATGAGCGCCAGAGCTATGAGGGGATGATGCGCCAGCCTGAAAACGCGCTGGTCCTGAACGAATCCGCATTCCTCAACCAGCTCTTCGATGAGAAGGCCTTCTCGTGGACGCTGGCGATGGAGGACCTGGAGACGGTTCTGCCCAGAGGTGTGCAGGTAACTACGCTCGAACCCCTCCGGGACAAGGAAGGGCGCATCACGCTGCGTCTCCGTGTGGTTGGTCCGCGCAACGCCGACGTCGGGCTCCTCCAGAACCTCGAACACTCCAAGTTCTTTCTCCACCCGACCATCGTCGGGGAGAGCTTAGAGAACAGCGGAGGTCCCGGGGAGAAACTGGAACCGGTGAGCGAAACGAATAAGGTCAATTTTGACCTCCTTGCCGAATACAACGCGGCAGCGCTGGCGGTACCCCCGCCTCCCGCACCCGAAAAGACAACGGACGTTCCACCAGCGGCTCCCCAATCACCCGCGACCGGCGCAGCACATAGTGCGGCCGGTCCGGGCACGGCAGGACTCCATCCCGCCGGACCGGGAGCAGGTCCTGGGCTGCGCCGTCCACCCATGGCCGGTGTTTCCCAGCCTCCGGCTGGGGTTCCTCAGTCGAATGCCGCGCTTCGTCAGTTGGGAGTCCACCGCTATCCAGGCGTTCCCCAAACCAACGCGACTCCCAAGCCCAACCCAGGAGGACCGCAATGAGCAGCGATACCAAAGCCATATCGTGGCGCGAACGGATGGCCTCCCCGCTCACGTGGCACGCGGCTGGCGCAAGCGTTCTGTTGATCGTCATGGTGGTGCTGGCGACCAGGTTTGCCCTGGATTGGGCAGTCATCAGCTCCAGTTCCGCCGACGCCCTTTCCGGAAAACAGGTGGAGCTGAAAGCCCTCGACATGCAAACGGCGCCCCTGCGCGGGCTCGACAAACGAGTGGTCGAATCGCGCGAACAGATCAAGCAGTTCTACGCCGATCGCATTCCCGCCTACTTTTCGTCCTATGCTTCGCGCATCGGCGAACTGCAGGTGAAGTCGGGCGTTCGGATGTCGCGCCTTCAATATACGCAGGGAAAGCCCGGACCGGAGCTCACAGAAATCTTCCTCGATGCCAGCATCACCGGGGACTACCCGCAGATCATGCACTTTGTGAACTCGCTGGAGCGCGACAAGACCTTCTTCGTTGTCCGTCAGATGTCACTGACCGGCCAGCAGGGCGGGCTCGTAAACCTGCGGCTCCAGGTTTCCACCTGGCTGCAGAATGCCGCGGCCGCGGCCAGCGGCCTGCCCCGGGCCGAGACCACGCCCCAGCCCAAGGCTGCTGAGCCTGGCGGTGCCGCACCGGAGGGGGAATAGCCATGAATCTGGGAACAGAAAACAAGCGCCAGGTCTACATTGTGATCGGGTTGTTCGGTTTCATCTTGCTGTACGGCGGATACCAGGTCTACCGGATGTTCGGCGGCTCTTCTGCTCCGCCGACGCAGGCGCCGGCCGTGGTCCGGCTCGCCAGCGCTCCAGGCGCCGGTTCCGCTGCCACTGGGCCGGATGCACAGAAGCTCTCCAACAACGGCCTCGATCCCACGCTTCACCTGGAGAGGCTGGCTTTAAATGAATCGGTGGAGTACGCCGGAACAGGCCGAAATATCTTCTCCGCGGAGTCGGAACCCGTGAAAATCGACGAGCCGGTTGCGCCCGCTCGCCCGGAAGTCATCGTGGATCAGGGTCCGCCGCCCCCACCCAAGCCTCCAGCCATTGAACTGAAGTACTTCGGTTACGCTCAGTCGAAAGACAAGTCGATCAAGGCCTTCCTGGTTCGGGGCGATGACATCTTCATGGCCAAGGTGGGCGAGATCGTCGATCACAGGTACAAGGTGGGAGCCATCGCACCGGGCAGCGTTCAGATCACCGACCTGGCCTACAACAATACCCAGACCGTGCCGCTGACGGCCCAGGCCACCGCGCAGCAGTAAGGAAAACAGGGATTAGGGGTCAGGGATTTTGGCGTAGCTTTGTCGTCCCGGAGGGACGAATCGAGAAGAGCCCAGGAGAAGCGCACAGCGCACTCCTGGGTAGACAACACACCGGGGCCGCGCGTCCCGGAGGGCCGCCCGATTCCTTCACGCGGCGGCAAACGCAACCCACTCGACCCGCGTCAATCAAGATGATGAGAGTTTCCCCATCCCGCCGCGTTAAACCCTCTGAAGAGGGCTACATCCTCGTCGCGGTCATGTTCATGATCGCCCTGCTGATCATTTCCATGGCGGTGGCGCTGCCCAAGGTCGCCGCAGACATTCAGCGCGACCGCGAACTCGAGACCTACCATCGCGGTATGCAATACCGGCGCGCTATCCAGTTGTATTTCAAGAAATTCCAGCGCTACCCGCCAAACATGGAAGCGCTGATCAAGACCAACGAGATCCGCTTCCTGCGTAAAAAGTACATCGATCCCACCACCGGCAAGGACGACTGGAAACCTATCCTGTTCGGCCAGAACAAGACCCCCATGGCGATGGGGTTCTTCGGGCAGCCGATGGGCGGCATTGGATTCGGAGGCGCAGGGCTGGCGGGAACCGGACTCGCGGGTGGCAATGGAATTGGTGGCGCCACCCCCGTTGGCGGCAGCGCTTTCGGCTCCACGAACACGATGGGCGGCGCCGGTTCTTTCGGCTCTACGAACACGATGGGCGGGTCGACCACGACGAATCCAACCGGCGGAACCGATGCCAACGGCAATCCCACCGATCCCAACTCCGGAAGCGCCATCGGATCACCTACAGGCGCCAACCCCATCGGGGGACAGACATTTGGCGGCGGAGCCGGCATCATCGGTGTCTCACCCGCCAGCGAGAAGGAGTCGATCTTCGTCTACAAGAAGAAAAACCACTACAACGAGTGGGAGTTCCTCTATAGTCCGCAGAGCGACATGGGCATGATGGGCATGATGCCGCCGCCCGGGATTCAGCCCTCGCTGCCGGGTGTCGGTGCGCCGGGAACGACATTCAGTCCTCCGGGAAGCACTCCTGCGCCAACGCAGCCCACACCGCAGCCTCAGCAATAACACGCCGGTGCGTCGATTCTTGACGTCATTCCAGGACTGGTTGCACAAATCCGGTTTTGAAAAGGCCACGGCTTTAGCCGTGCCGTCAACAGCGCATAAAGCGCGGGCTTTAATCTAGCCCAGAGGGATGTCTTCCCGAACGCCCCCTAGCTCGTTCGGTGTCGAAGAGTCCCCTTTGCGTCAGGTTTGCAGAAAATTAGGGCCTGGTGCCACAAACTTGGACATGGAGATAACCAAATGCCCCCTCATCGCGGTGTCGGCAATGTTCCCGGTTCAATCTGTCGGTCATTTGCCCCTGTACACGTTCTGCGCCCCGCCCGGAGATTTATTCCCCCTTTATTCGCCTTTCCATCCCCCCCTATGTAGATTCACTTTTCTTTCGCTTTATAAAAATTCTGAACTGAATCTAAATGCTTTACGAGCAAAATAATCGTCTGAAACAGCATTTTCTGTTACATCAGGGGCGTTTCACCCAAGACGGAACGGCGAAAAGCGCAGACGCAAAAACGGCCCATCCCCAACGGGGACAGGCCGCTTGCCATCATCCTGCACTAAATCTGAAATGCCTTAAACGCTGAAGGAGGAACCGCATCCGCAGGTCGACTTGACCTGGGGGTTCTCAAACTTGAAGCCGGCTGCTTCCAGGGTCTCCACATAGTCGACGATGCAGCCGTTGAGGTACATCAGCGACGTCGCGTCCACGAAAACCTTCAGATCGTCGAAGCCGAAGACTTTGTCCATCATGCCGCTCTGGTTCTCGAACGCCATGGAGTACTGAAAACCCGAGCACCCGCCGCCCACTACGCCAATGCGCAACCCGGCGGGAAGAGGATCCTGGGTGGCCATGATTTCGCGCACCTTGGCAATGGCCTGGGGCGTCAGGATAAGTGGCGCCTTTTTAACTGTTTCTTCTTGCGGTGCGACGGTCGTAGTAGCCATGGTATCTCCCGGTTCTTGAATTCGCTGATGCTGAATAAACTCTACTGGTCCTCGAGAGTCTATTCAAGTCTCTTTTCGTTCTTAATCCACCCATTGGATGCAATCCAGGGCCGAAAGTCGCACGGGCAACGAGCCTGTGCGTGGCTCACGCCTTGATCCCTGGTGCACAAAAGTCGTTTCCAGTTGATAACAACTTAATTTGCCGCATAAACATGAGATGTGACTAACGTCACCAAAATGTAGGTGCTACCGGACTATCATTTCTCCCTGTAAGGCCCCTCTACTCACGAGACCGCGTTTCCCTCACGGGCCCGCCGGTATCTGGGACCAATTTTCTGGAGGTGGATAATGGTTTCTGTGGTTTGGTCAGTATGGTCACTTTGCGTCCTATTTGTTGCGGTTATGTATCTTTACCGTTCTCGGCTGACTCGCGATGAGGACGATCAGATCTTTCTCGACGACTCTTTCAGCCATGAAAGAACCGCTCAGGCGGCGATCACCGAGAAGGTACACAAAATCGAACCCGTAATCAGGGCCTCGATCTGGTTGGCTGGCGCCGCCACGGTTCTGGTGGTCGCCTATTACATCTGGGACATTTTCGTCCAGTTCAAATAACCGAGCTGGGCTGAACCAGCTTTTCCCTGCCAGTCGGTGACTCCCGCGGGCGTCACCCGACTGGTTTGGCCTCTATTCCTCAAACCGGTACCTACTCGACTTCGGGCCGTGCGCGGTAGCCGTCGCGTGCGATGACGTCATATTTCAGCGGCTTGTGCTTCTCGTCCTGGAAGCGCAAGGGATGTCCTTCGTCATCCACCAGCTCTACACGCAGCTTGCGATAGGTGCCATCCTGCTTGGCGTTGCTGGGATGATATACAAGCTCATATTTTGAGCGGATATTGGTGTTGATGTCGCCAAAAATATCCGGCATCTCGGCGGCGAATCTCGGAAAGAAACTCTCCCCGCCGGTGAGCTTGGCGAATGTCTTCATCTCGTTGTCGGCCTGCAGGTAATCCATGTCCCGCAGCTGAGCGTTCCAGCTGCCGCTGCTACCCTCGGTCATGGCGCGCACGGCGCCCCCGGTTGACACGGTGAAGATGGTGATGTCCGGAGTGGTCTTTACCTTCTGCAGGATCTTGTCCAGCGTCAACTTGGACATCGTGTCCCGGCCCGAGGCGATGAGGATGATGTACTTGCGGCCCTCGATGCGGCTCAGGCGGTCTTCCGCCTCGTAAAGCGCGTCGAAAAGATTGCGCTCTGAGAATCCGGGCATCTGCATGGAGTTGATGGCCTGGTAGAGCTGCTGCTTGTCCTGGGTGAAGTCGGTGACGATCTGCGTGCGCATGTCGAACGTCATCAACGCCACGTAATCCTGCGGCCGAAGCTGTTGCGCAAACGCCCAGGCAGCATTCCACATGTCGTTGATGAACCAATAGCTGGTGGAGGCGAATTCACAGAGCAACAAGGCGGTGATGGGGGCTTCGACGCGCTTGAAACCGGCAATCCGCTGTTCCACGCCGTCCTCATAGACCCGGAAATTGGAAGGCTTGAGATTGGGCACGAATTGATGTGTCTTCTCGAGTAGCACCCCTACGTCCACCGTGACCTCGGGGACCTCCACGCGCAGTGAGTAATTGGACATGCCCTCGGGGTTTTTCACCTTGGGGGCAGCAGGCGCTGGGGGAGGCGTGTCTTCGGGCTGATCCTTCTTTCGGGGCAGCGCGATCGAGCCGTTGTCCGCGCCGGGACCGCCGGAATCGGGAGAAGCCTGGTCAGGCTGCGGCTTCTGCGTGGATGGCGCCGGGGCCTGGGCATTGCCGAATGGAGCGCCGACTAAAAGCGCCAGAAGCACGATTGCGACCGCAGCTCGGAGGTGACGGTATGGAGAGGTGAACGAGTACATCCAGGACATGGGAACCTCTATGGCCATCAGCATACGGGATCAGACTGCGCAAAAGACAGCGCACAGGCTCTCTCGGGCGGCTGGGGCCACCTTCTGCCGTACTGGAAACAAAAGATCAGCGAAAAAGCTCCATTTGCGCCGAGCGCCCCAGTCCAGCCGGTTGTACTCTTATAGACGTGGTAAACCGTGTGAAGGAAACCAAGCCCCGCCCGTTCGCGTTCGGCGTGACCTGCTGCGCAGTCATTCTGCCTGTGCTTTTTGTACGCCTGGTCGATTCTCCTGCGGCCAGGGCTCAAGCTGCATCGGCCGAAGATCAATCCAGCGAAGCGGCATCCGGACCTCCGCCTTCAACCGGCGGATTCTTTCCCCTGCGCGAAGTAAAGAACGGAATGAAGGGGACGGCCTGGACAGTCTTCAGCGGCACCAAACCGGAGCCGATGCAAGTGGAGATTCTGGGTGTTCTGCGCGGGGCGAGGGGCCCCGGACACGACATGATCCTTGCCCAGCTGGTCGGCTCCAAGCCAGAGTACACAGGCGTGGTGGCCGGCATGAGCGGAAGTCCGGTATATATCGGGAACAAACTCCTGGGCTCGATCTCCTATCACATTGGCCAGTTCAGCAAAGACGCCATCGCGGGCATCACACCCATCCAGGACATGCTCGAGGTGCGCGATATTCCCATCGGCGGGCCACTGGAAGAAGCCCGGAACGATCAGCAGACGGTGATTCCCGCCGGCACCATTGCGGCAGGGCTGCCCGACGCACAAACGACTCTCCAGCCGATCGCAACGCCGCTGGTCATGAGCGGCTTTTCGCCGGAGGCAATCCGGCTGTGGCAGCAGAGGATGGCGGGCACAGGGCTGGACCTGGTCGCGGCAGGCGGGATGAGTGCCCCCTCGAAGGGCGGAGGGGAACCGGCCATGGTACCCCCCACCGATGTTGTGCCCGGGTCCGCGGTCAGTATCCAGCTTGTGCGCGGCGACATGGAACTGGCGGCCACCTGCACGGTGACCTACATCGATCCGAAACAATTGCTGGCATGCGGGCACCCGGTCTTGCAGGCCGGCCCCGTTTCCCTTCCCATGACCAAGGCGGAGGTCGTGACCACGCTGGCCTCCTCGCTTCAATCCATCAAGATCATCAACACCGGCGAAACCATCGGCGCATTCACCGAAGACCGCGAAGCGGCCATACGCGGAGTGATGGGCACCCGCGCGCACATGATCCCACTGCACGTCACCGTGCACGGGACGCAGAAGGAGCGCAAGCTCAACGTTCAAGTGCTCGACATGGCTGCTCTCACGCCCCAGGCCGTACTGCTCGTGCTTTTCCAGGCGCTTCTGCAAAACAACGAGAGTACGGCTGAGACGAGTTATCACCTGACGGGAAGCATCGACATGGACGGGTATCCGCCCTCGCCGCTGGATTTGTGGGCGCCCGCCACCGATGGCATGCCCGCCCCTATGATGGCCGCCCTCGAGACCGGGGAGAGGTTTACGAAGCTTTATTCGAACAGCGGCCGTCACGGAGCGGTGCGTTCGATCGATCTCGACATCCAGGCTATCCCGCGCCGGGTGCAGGTGGAGTTGCAATCCGCGCGGCTCATCTCCGGAAACATTGTCCATGCCGGCGACACAGTCACGGTGGAGGCCACGGTACGGCCGTGGCAACAGGCGGCGCACAATGTGCGAATCCCGGTCACCCTGCCGGTCAGGCTCGATTCCGGCACCGTCCGTATCCTGGTTTCGGATGCGGGCGTTCTTGACCGCACTCTCGAACAGCCGCGTATGATGCCCAAGCCGGTGGATATGAATTCCGTGCTGTCGCAGGCGAGCAGCGAACATCGCGCGGACCGCATCTACGTGAGCCTTCTGATGCCTGAGACCCAGGCCACCATGGAGGGCAAAACCCTTTCCGGTCTTCCTCTCTCGATGGCCAACGCCCTCGAGTCGCTGCGCGCCTCTCAAGATGTGAGCCTCAACGGTGAATCGGCCGTCGTTGCCGGCGAAGCCCAGGCGGGAGGGGTGCTGAACGGTTTCCAGGTTCTGACCCTGCGTGTGGAACCGGGTGGCGGGGTAAACTAGAGTCAAGCGGCATCATCTCACTCAGCACAAAAAGACCGGAGTTGCGTTCAGCCGGCAGACTTGCCACTCCAGTGAGGACCGGATCGACCATGGCCCAAATTCAAGGATTAGCGGCTCATGCGGCGGGAGCTGAGCTTCTGCCATTTCGTTATGAACCCGGTGAATTGGGTCCGCAGGAAGTGGAAATCGGCATTTCGCACTGCGGCATCTGCCACAGCGATCTTCACTTGATCTCCAACGACTGGGGCATCAGCCAATACCCGTTTATTCCTGGACATGAAGTTATCGGTCTGGTCACCGCGGTGGGCCCAGGCGTGCGGACTCTCAAACCTGGCCAGAGGGTCGGCCTTGGGTGGCAGGCGAATTCCTGCGGAGAGTGCGAATGGTGCACGCGGGGCATGGAAAACCTGTGCTCTTTCGCTGAGGCAACGTGCGTGCGCCGCCACGGCGGGTACGCGGATCGGGTGCGCGCCAACGTTCGTTTTGTCATTCCCATTCCCGAGGGGCTGGACAGCGAACAAGCCGCGCCCCTGCTGTGCGGCGGCATCACGGTCTACAATCCGCTGCGCAGCCATCACGTGAATCCCTCGTCCCGGGTGGGTGTGATCGGCATCGGCGGACTGGGACATATCGCCATTCAGTTCGCTCGCGTCTTCGGCGCGGAAGTGACCGCATTCTCTACATCCTCTGGCAAGGAGCCCGAAGCCCGGTCCCTTGGCGCGCATCGCTTCGTGAATACCCGCGAGACCCGGGCGCTGAAGGAAGTGTCCGGGTCGTTTGACTTCATCCTGAGCACCGTCAATGCCGACCAGGACTGGGGCATTTACGTTCAGGCGCTGCGGCCCACCGGAACGTTGTGTTTCGTGGGTGTCCCGCCCTCACCAGTGGCGGTTCCTGCGTTTCCGCTCATCTCCGGCATTCGGACCATCACCGGCAGCCCCATCGGCAGTCCATCGCTTCTGCGGGAGATGCTCGACGTTGCCGCGCGCCACGGCGTGAAGGCCCAGACGGAACGCTTCCCCATGTCCAAGGCCAACGAGGCGATCGAAAAAGTGAAGAAGAACAAGGTGCGCTACCGGGCCGTTCTGGCCAACTGACGCTCGGGGACCTTTTGTCGCCCGAACACAGAGAGCGAATCACACATGACTTCGATGCGCATGGACAAGTGGTTGTGGGCGGCGCGTTTCTTCAAGACGCGCGCTCTGGCGGCGAAAGCCTGCGACCTGGGGCGTATTCGCACCCGGGACATCGAGGCCAAGCCCGCGCGCGACGTGCACACCGGGGACATGCTGCGCATCCGCAATGAGGGGGGCGAATTCGAGGTCGAAGTACTGGGCCTGAGCGAGATGCGCGGACCGGCGAGTGCAGCACAGACTCTCTATCGCGAAACCGAGGCCAGCAAGGAACTGCGGCGAAAGGAGGCAGAGGAGCGCAAGGCGATGCAGCAATTCGCGCCCCTGCCCGAACGCCGGCCCAGCAAGCGGGACCGGCGGAGGATTATCCAGTTCCGGGCCGGGCGGGGCACGTAACTACCGATTCCAAATACCTCTTGAACTGACCAATAAAATGACTGCGGTGTATCTGATGAAATGGATTCGTCAAAGCGGATTCGTTCAGGTTACGAAAACCTGATCGTGATGTTTTGGCCGATGGCTCCGCCTCGACAGTCGTACTTCGGGTGCCAGTGGCGTCGATTCTTTCCTTGCCGTCTGCGCAACTCATGCGTGGCGGCGTCTTAGCGTCTAAGGGTTCCCCAGTTGGATTTGGGTAAGTGCGCGAAGACCAATTGAACCCGAGGAAACTGGTTCGTTGCCTGCCCGAGACAACAATGACATATCTGTCATGCGACCATTCGATGGACGTGGTTCGCCTGATGGCTCGCGAGGAAGCAGAAACTCGTAGATCAGGGCGGCAATAGCGAACGATACCAACGCGTTGACTAACGCAAAAATCAATTGCGAGAAGGGGGAACGCGCAAGGGGCACAACCTCGTTTCTTACAATTCCATTCAGTAGAAAGATGAGACAGGAGTAATGACCTATCCGCTCCAGAAGGGGGTAATTTCTCAATCTTTCCCGAGCTTTCCGATACAACCAGAGAGCCAGGAGGAGCGCGGCCAAGAAAGTGGCCGGCCAAAAGGCAACGTACACAAGTCCCAGCATCAAAATGGCGCAGGCCGAAAACGCGATCGGAGCACCGATACGAAACGGATATCGAGCTGCAACAATTCCGAAGCACAGGACCGGCATGTTGCCGACCGGCGTCAAGAAGAGGTTCACTGACCAGCGGGCTAGCAAGGGATCAGCGAAGTGGGCAATAGCAACGCATAAGATGGAGAGCACGGCGAGACCAGGCCAACCAAACCTCATGGTGAGTCGTCGAAGGATCGGCCAGATTGCATAACATTGAATAATAAAGGGGATGAACCACCATGGCCCCACCGGCGGCAGACCATAGCCAGGTAAGAGTGGCGACAGACCGGCGAACATCAACACAAGCTCGAGCCCGACTCTTTTTGTCGCTGTGAACAGGCCAACCGAAATCGTTAATGTTATGAACCACGGCAGAACGATCAATCCAAACTTTGGAAACAATTTCCGAATCCGGCCTGCCATAAAGGTGGTCCAACAAGGAGGGCTGTCCCAGTGCTTCTTGGCCAGGCCGTAGGCGGACAGAAAGATGAATATCTGGACTCCAAAATGGCCAAAAAAGGAGAAGATGGCTTGGATCGCCAAGGGCGGCTGGTGTACTGCTTCCAGAAACAGCTGAAATCTTGCTTGATCAAATGTGAATTCGTTCTCCTGGGCTGGGCTGACGACGTGAAAGAAGTTATGAAAAACAATTGCGGTAATTGCCAAACCTTTCAGGATCGCCGTATCGCGGACATCGTGATCGGATAGCATCAAGCACTTCCCCGAATCTCATTTCGCCCCAATCTTGCGGAGGGCGATTAATCGATGCGAAAGGCCCATTCGTCAGTAATCCCACAATGGAATCACGAGTTCAGATTATCTTCCTGACCAAGAAATGAATCTCGACATAGACTTGCCGCGGTTTAAGGCACAAGATCCGCCGGACGAGTCGAGAAGGACTCCAAGTAACCCACAAAGGCCGCTGTGAGTTCGAGGTTACGTCGCATCGGATGAATCGATCAAGATAACCAGAAGTCTGGATGTGAACACTTTCGTCACGCTGCCAATGCAGTGGTCGAGGCAATCCGGAGAGTGCTCTCACTCGTCAACTGCTTTCAGGGAGTACCGTGTGGCCGGCGGGGCATCCGGCGCGTGCCGGTTTTGTTTCATCCTGCGACAGTGAAGATAAACCGGTTCTAAATGAGCGCGGCCGCGCTGCGAGAATGTGCCTTCCCGGCCGACTTTAGTAGACTCAACGGCAGGATGCTAGAAGCCCGCCCCACGACTCTCCGCCTCCGTTTCGCATTCACCTTCCCCGCTCTTGCGGCCGTACTGGCGGCCGGTTCCGCTTTGCCGGCGCCCGCGCAGGGAACCCATCTTTGGACTCAGACGCGCCTCGATGACTTTGAGAAAGGCACTCCCCAAGGGGTCGCGATTTCGAGCGATGGACACCTCCGCGAGGGCCCCGTGCTCAAAGAGACGCTGACCACTCCGTCGACCTTCGTCTGGTCCCTCGCGGTAGACAAGAAGGGCGTGGCGTACCTGGGAACCGGATCGCCTGCCACGATCGAGCGGGTCGGCGCCGACGCTAAGCCGTTCACGCTGTTTGAAACCCGCGACCTGACCGTGCAGGCGATGCGATTCGGCCCCGATGGGGCTCTCTATGCCGCCACCATGCCCAGCGGCCGGGTGTACAAGCTGAACGCAGACGCCACGGCCAAGCAGGACGAATCGAATGCCAATGTGATCTTCGATCTTTCTAAAGTCGCGGGAGACAAGGCAGATGAGAGCAAGACGGAGGCCAAGGCGGACGATGACAAGGACCCCAACCGCAAGGATGCGAAGACCCATTACATCTGGGATCTGAGGTTTGACTCGCAGGGCAGGCTCTACGTAGCCACAGGCGGCCCGGGGGCAGTGTATCGCGTGGACCCGGCAAAGCCGACCACGGCCCAGGAGCCATTCTTCAAGAGCGATGAACAACATATCCGCTCCCTGGCCTGGGACACGAAGGGAAACCTGATTGCGGGCTCCGACGGCAGCGGGCTGGTGTATCGCATCAACCCGGAGGGAAAGGGGTATGTGCTGTTCGAGGCGCCCAGACGCGAGATAACCTCTGTGGCGGTTGGAGCCAACGGCACGATCTACGCCGCGAGCGTGGGGGACAAGAGCCGTAACCCGCTGCCTCCGCTGCCCGTGCAAGGCACCGGGATGGTGACATTCACGGTGGTGCAGCCAGGGTCGCTGCAGGTGGCCAACCAGAGCGTCTCGGCTCCCGAAGGAACCGAGATCTACGCGATCCAGGAAGGACAGGCGCCGCGCAAGCTATGGGCCGACAAGGACGAAGTTGTCTACGCGCTGGCGGCGCGCTCGGACGGTTTGCTGGCGCTCACCGGGAACCGGGGACGGATCTTCCGCATCGAGGATGATGGCACATACGCCGACATCGCCCATCTCGATGCGCAACAGGGCCTGAGCCTGGCTATGGACGAGAAGCCGGGAGCGGGCAAAGACATCTTCGTCGGCACCGGCAATACCGGCAAGCTGTACACGATCGACTCCGAGAACAAGCACGAGTATGCAAGCGACGTGCTGGACGCGGGCGCATTCGCGCGCTTCGGCCGTGTAGAGATCGATCCAGGATCGAGTGGCTTCGAGATCATGACGCGTTCGGGAAACGTGGAACAACCAGTCCGCGGCTGGTCGGAGTGGGAGCCGCTCAAAGGCGATGCCGTGGCGTCTCCCCCGGGGCGATTCCTTCAGTGGAAGGCTGTGCTGCAACGGGGAGGAGATTTACGCGGAGTCGGCGTGAATTACCTTCCGGTGAACTCCGCGCCGGTGATCGACGAGCTCGTGGTGGTGCCGGGGGCGCGTCTGAACCCTCAGAACCAGGGCAACCCGCAACAACAGACTGTCAACATCACGTTCCCTTCGGCCAACCAGGGCTCCGCGTTTGAACCCCCGGCTAACGCCAATCCCCTGCCGGCGATGAAGGACAAGACAGCCATCACCGCGCGGTGGGCGGCGCACGATGATAACGGGGACGACCTGACCTTCACGCTTTACCTGCGTGGAGACAACGAGAACGTGTGGCGGCTGCTCAAGGACGGAGTCACGGAGAAGGCCTACACGTTCGACGCCTCGCTGCTGCCCGACGGCGGCTACGAGGTGAAGGTTGTGGCCTCCGACGCTCCGTCGCATAGTCCGGGTGAAGCGCTCGCCAGTTCGAAGGAGAGCGAGCGGTTCGAGGTGGATACGACGCCGCCGGTGGTCAACAACCTCAAGGCAGCGGAGGAGAACGCGCCGTGTGCGCAGACTCCCTGTTCCAGGGCAGCGGTGCTGGTCACGTTTGAAGCCGAGGATGCGGTATCGCCAATCGCGCACGCCGAATACTCGCTCGATGCGGGTCCGTGGCAATACATCGAGCCGGTGGGCGGATTGTCCGATTCGAAGCAGGAGCATTACGAGGTGCACATCCCTGCGTCCGCACTCACCGCCAAGGCCGGCGAACACTTGCTGACCGTGCGTGCGTACGACCGGCACGACAACGTAGGTCTGGCCAAGACCGTATTCGGAACCGCGTCCGGTTCCGCCGCGAAGTAGGCCGCATGCGCTTCGAGTTGTTTGTGGCGGCGCGCTACCTGAGGGCGAAGCGGCGCCAGGCCGTGGTGGGCGTGGTGACTTCGATCTCGATAGCCGGGGTGGCGGCGGGGGTCGCGGCGCTGATCATCGCGCTGGCGATCACCAACGGGATGCAGCGCGACTTGCAGGACCGGCTGCTGGGCTCGACGGCACACGTGCAGTTGCAGCGGGTCGAAAAGGACGGCATTCGCGACTGGCGGCCGCTCCTGGAGAGGCTGAGGAAACTTCCCCATGTGACCGCGGCTTCGCCGGGGCTTTACGAACAGGTCCTGGTGGCGCGAGGGGCGCGTGATGGCGGGGCACTGATCGAGGGCATTCTTCCCGACATGGAACTTACCGTAAGCGACCTGCTGAAGACGGCAACGCCCGGATCAGTGGAGGCTCTTCAGCCACAGCCCGGGCCTGTCTCCGAGTCCAACGCGGACCTGCCGCCAATTCTGCTTGGGAAAGACCTGGCCGAAACGGTTGGCGCCGTGATCGGGGACAAGGTTACTTTGATCAGCCCGCAGGGGGAATTGACTCCGTACGGCGTGATTCCCAAGTGGACGCCGTTCCGGCTGGCGGGCATCTTCCATTCGGGCTTTTATCAGTACGACTCCGCGATGGGGTTCGTGCGACTGGCCGATTCGCAGCGGCTCTTCCACGAGCCCGATCTGCTTTCGGTGATCAGCTTCAAGGTGGATGATCTCAACCGGGCCCCGGAGATCGGGCGGGAGATCGAGAGGGCGGCGGGCAAGGGGTTTCAGACCACCAACTGGATGGAGGAGAACCGGGAGTTGTTCAAGGCGCTCAAGCTGGAGCAGTACGTCACATTTATCGTGATCGCCCTGATCGTGACCGTGGCCGCGCTCAACATCCTGATCGCGCTCACCATGATGGTGATGGAGAAAACGCGCGACATCGCGGTGATGATGAGCTACGGGGTGGAACCTTCCCAGGTGCGGCGCATTTTTCTGCTGCAGGGCCTGCTGATCAGTCTTGTTGGTACCGTGATCGGGCTGGCGCTGGGATACCTGGCGGCATGGGCCGGCGGGCATTATCGCATTCCTCTGTCAGCCGACGTCTACTCGATCGATACTCTGCCGTTTGCGCCCCGCCTGCTGGACGGCGTCATCGTATCCGCCGTGGCCATTGGGATTTCGCTGCTAGCGACGCTTTATCCCTCCCAGGCTGCAGCCCGCATTCTGCCCGCAGAAGCGCTTCGCTATGAATAGCGCGCCGGGGGAAGCGACGGGAAATGGCCGGGTAGAGACAGCGCTGCCGGATTACTGAATCTGGGGAACGAACTCGCCCAACGCAAGGGCGGCCCGGTTGTGAAGCTCTTCGGTGTACCAGCTGGGTGCGTAGTCTTGCAATAATTCAAACAGCTCGCGGAGAACCGCATTGCCGCTTGCTGGTTGGCGCTGATCCATGGAAATAATGGTTCTACTGCTGTTTACGGTATTCCGAGCCCAACTATCCATGTTTGAAATATCCTTTCGCTAATCGATCTGTCCGCATTCGGAAGTAAGAGATAGGGATATCCGGCTTGCCTTGCTTCCGGACCTCCCGGACTGACCTCTCAGATGAGTGCTGGACGTAACCATCGTGGCAGGACTTTTACATTACCGAAAGGTAACCTAGGTAACTTGGAGCGATTTAACTACTAGTTACCGAGGAAAACTCAATACAACGATTGGTGAAACGGGCCTAACCCGTCGGGAACGGCCCCGTACAACGACGGGGACCGCATTTAAACCAAGCTACTTTCCACCCCAAAAAGCGAAGGGTGAGGATATGACACGTTTTTGCATTGCCTCACACAGCTTCACAGGTTCACAAGGGGGGGTGGGGTGGGGGGTGGGGGGGTACGGACCGGGGGACATACCTGACAGATTGAACCGGAAAGATCGCTTAAACGGCGACAAGGCATTGGGCACTCCAACTCCAGCTTGCAGCATAAGGCGATAATTTCCGGCAAAGTGGCGACGGAAAAAAACTCCTCCTCCGAGCCAATGAGGGATCAGTCACGATCTCGGAAAGGCCGCCGACAGGTTGATGAGTGACTCGGCGATAACGCGCTCATTGAGACTGTCGCTGAAGTGAAGGCCGCTTTCCCAGTACTGATCTCAAAAACGAGGCGGCACACTGCAGTGTGTAAAATGCCGTTGCGCAGTGGCGCGGCCCAATCCAACCATCGCGGGACACCCATTTGTGACAGCCGTCATAAGGCCGTTTCTAGATTTGCATTACTAATGAGAGTCGTGCCACGAATTGCGTGATCGTGCTATTCTCCAAATTTCCGGGGAGAGCAATTCTCTTCCAAGGAGTGACCATGGGCGTGCTTAGCAGAATCGGAGTTGCACTCGATTCTGATCTCCTCGAACGCTTCGATGATTTCATCTCTCGGCTGGGCTATACCAACCGATCCGAGGCTTTCCGCGATCTGATCCGCGATCGCCTGGTCGCAGAGCGGACGGCAAATCCCAATGCGACGGTAGTCGGCACGGTCACGCTCATCTACGACCATCACGCCCATGGGGTGACGGAGAAGCTGACCGAAATTCAGCACGCGAACCACGAGCTAGTGGTCTCGACCAGTCATGCGCATCTCGACCATGACTCGTGCCTGGAAGTCCTCATTGTCCATGGCAAATCTGGGCAAGTCGAAGAATTCGCCGGGCGCCTGATCGGCTTGAAAGGTGTGCAGCACGGGCGGCTCGTCATGACCGTTGCACAGCCCGAGTCCGGGCATCATCACGCGAACGGAAAGCCTCACACTCACAAACACTGATACCTCTAGTCGATTCCGAGAAGAGGAGCTCTGTTGTGGACGCCAGTAACACGAACATAAGATTCGTAATACTGCGTCTATCGTTTCGCATTTCGGCCACAACTTTGGTCGTTGCGACGGCGGCTTTAGCGCAAACGGGGAGTACGAAAGTTGCCGCGCAGGAGAGGACGCCGGTCGCCACAAGTGATAAGGCTTATCCGCGCTCAGCTATCAGGAACTGTCGTTGACACGTCTGGCGCGGTGATTGCCGGGGCTACCGTGCAGGTTCGAAGCGCGGACGGTACTGTACAAAGAACGACACAGTCGGACAGGAACGGCTCCTTCATTATTTCTGGACTCCCGGCAGGTAATTATCGACTCGTCGTATCGAATCCCGATTTTGAAACCAAAGAAATGCCCGTCACCATAGGGACCACCGAGGCGCCGGCCCCGCTGCGCATCTCTCTGGCTGTGAGCGCCGTGAGCACCACCATCAACGTGCAGGGCCGGGAGGATGACCTCATCGGAATTGCCGAATCCGCCACCCAGGGAACGGTGGGCGCAAAGGAAATCCAGGATCGTCCGATTCTTCGTTCGGGAGAAGTCTTGGAGACGGTTCCCGGTGTCATCATCACGCAACACGCCGGCGGCGGCAAGGCCAACCAATATTTTCTTCGCGGCTTCAATCTCGACCACGGCACAGATTTCGCCATTTTCATCGACGATATGCCGCTGAACCTGCCGTCGCACGCGCACGGCGAGGGGTACTCGGACATGAACACCGTCATCCCGGAGTTTGTGAAGCGGGTGAATTACGAGAAAGGTCCTTATTACGCTGATGTCGGCAACTATGGCTCGGCTGGATCGGCCCATTTGGAATTTTTCAAGACGCTGCCCCAGAACTTCTTCCAGGTGGAAGGCGGCATGTATGGCTATGGGCGGGCCGTTTTCGGCGTATCGCAAAAGCTCGGCCTGGGCAATTTGCTGTACGGCGGAGAGGCGTATCACGATGACGGCCCATGGACGCATCCGGATAATTATTACAAATTCAACGGCCTTCTGACCTACAGCCAGGGCGGAGACGCCGATGGTTTCAGCATCACGGCCCGCGGCTACCACGGAAAATGGAACTCGAGCGATCAGATCGCCGAGAACGCCGTGCCCCTGGTTGGTTTCTTCGGCACACTGAACCCGACTGACGGTGGCCATTCACAGCGTTACAGCTTGCAGGGCTGAATGGCATCGCCAAGACGCAAATTCCGCAACGAAAATCATGGCCTACGGATTTTATTACGATCTCGATTTATTTTCTGATTTCACTTACTTCCTGACGGACACCAATTCGCGGCGACCAGTTCGAACAGCAGGACAGGCGCTGGGTGGCCGGGCTGGACGCACGCCACACGATTTTCAGCCAATGGTTTGGCCGCAAGGTGGAAAATACGTTCGGCCTGCAGGTCCGCAACGATTGGATCCACAACGGCCTTTACCAGGCGGAAAATCGCGTGCGCGTGGACAAAACTGATTCCGCCACCGGCAACACTTTGCCCGCGACCACGCAAGCGGATCGCTTTACGGACACGCAAGCTAGGTTTTTATGCGGAAAACAAAATCCAGTGGGCGGAAAAATTCCGCTCGGTCGCGGCCCTGCGCGGCGACCTGGAACACTTTGACGTCACCAGCCTGGTGACCTCGGCCAATTCCGGCACAGCCAGCAAGTTTCTGCCCAGCCCAAAATTAAGTTTGATTTTCGGCCCGTGGTCCAATACTGAGTTCTATGCACAGGGCGGATTCAGTTTTCACAGCAACGACGGGCGTGGCACAACGCAAACGGTCGAACCGGTTTCGGGGGAAAATCCTTACCCCAATACACCCAGCCACGCCGATCCCCCCTCTGATCCCAACCAAAGGCGCGGAAATCGGCGTGCGCACTGCTGGCCGTCCCACATCTGCAAAGCACCCTTTCGCTCTGGTATCTCCACAGTGCTTCCGAACTGCAGCAGTCCGGCGACACCGGAGGCACGGTTGCTTCAAAACAGCCGAGCAACCGCTATGGCGTCGAATGGGCGAACTACTACACGCCACTGGAACATGTGGCTTTTGATTTTGACCTTGCGAACTCCAAAGCCCTGTTTACCGAAATTGACGAAGATGATGCGGCGCCGGACAGCCCGGGCGGCAGGCGTGTGCCCGAAGCGGTTGGGCTGGTGATTTCATCGGGCATCACACTGCACGATTACAAAGGCTTTTCGTCGAGTTTGCGCCTGCGCTACTTTGGTCCGCGCGATTTGACGTCTGACGGAATTTATCGCTCAGAGGCAACGGCGTTGCTCAATGGGGAGGTCGGTTATCAAATTCACGAGAAATGGCGCGTTTCGGCGGAATTTTTGAATTTGCTTAACCGCCGCGATCACGACATTGACTACGCTTATGAGTCCCGAATAACGCCAACAGCCACGTCGGCATTCACAGACGTTTTTCACCCCGTCGAACCGTTTCAGGTGCGATTCGGGTTAGGAAGAACCTTTTGAAAAATACCGCGGTTGTCGGCTCTCGGCAGCACTGAATCGGATTACTCCGCTAAAGTCGGCAAGTGCTCAGAAGGGCAAACTCAGCGCGGTCACGTTCTGGGGCATGGCCGATGACGACACGTGGCTGGACAGCTTCCCCGTAGTGCGGACGGATTACCCGCTGCCGTTCGATCACGGCCTGCAGGCGAAGCCCGCTTACTGGGGCGTGGTGGATGAGACGAAACTGCCGGGCTACGGAATGAAGTTCTCTGCTTCGATCGCCGCGGGAACACGCGATACGCGCACAGTAACCATCACGGCGACCAATGGAGTCGCCGGTCCTGCGTATGCAACACAGATCACCGGGTTCTCGCTGAAGCAGGATCGGGGCCATCGTGCACGCCAAAGGTGACGGCGCCCGGAGCGTTCCCGATCGTGCTGGGGGATATCGCGCCGGGGGCGTCGGCAAGTGCGACGTTCATCGTCAGCCTGGTGGGGTGCAATCCAAACGCGGAGTTTGTTGTGAAGGCTCCGTGGAGTTCGGCGACGTATGACACCGGCACGTTTGTGATGGAGACAAACTTCAGGAGGGATCACTAGGTTTTCGGGAGCTCACTGGGGGGTGATGATGCCGCCCAGGGCATGACGGCGCGGCAGAACGATGCCACGGTGGTCGACTTCGGGTGGAGGCACGCCGGGAATCTTCGGTTCGGTCAAGGCGGGGCGCTCAGTCAGGGCGCCGCCGCAGGCCGGGCACCAGTCGGCATCCTGGTTGACGGCGAGGACAGCGTGGCAGTGGGTGCAAATCCGCTCCATGAGGCAAGATTACTCGAAGCGCACGGGGCGGTGGAGATCAGGCGGCGGGCTTGATCTGGCGCGCGATACCTGTGGCCCATTGGTCGATTTCGCCCCAGTCTCGAACGTCGGCGGCGGGGATTTTTTCCAGAGGGTGGCCGGGCAGGCGAGCGGCAAGGCTGAAGGGAAAGGGCAGGGTCTTCGGGTCCCATCGTCCCCCGAAAACATGCACATCAGCAGGACAGAACCAGTCGTAACGGCCCAACTGCCTGGTGGCCTGGTTCCGCGCCGCCTCGAAGTCACTGGGATTGGCCCGGGTCGGTCCGAGGACAAAACACCACGGCTTCAGGATTTCCAGAGCGGCCCGGTGGCGGGCAAGAAAACGGTGAAACTCCTTTGGGAACCGCCCCATGTACAGCGGAACGCCGAGGATGACCGCGGTCATTCGCGGAACTGAATCCACCAGGCTCACCGGAGCAACGTCGACCGCCAACCCCGACTTGCGCAATGAGGCGCCGATGGCGTGGGCGACTTCGGCCGTAGAACCACTGCGAGTTGCATAAGCAACGAACACGGATGCCAGCATGGTTCACCCTCCCCGTTTGGGCCATTGTGCGCCGAGTACGCCCGCGCGGATTGTGCAGTTGGTCACAGAAGCGCGTGCTCTGGTGGTCGCCCGGCCGCGGCCGTTGACGCGGCCCGTCCGGACGCGGAACCAGTCTTCGAACGTTAGTCTCTGGGCGGGTGGCCGGTACACTGGAAGCATGCATCCCCCCGTTCGCCTGGTGGCAATCGATATGGACGGAACCCTTCTGCCGACGTTTGGGCAGAAGCTGAGCCGCCGCAGCGTGCAGGCCGTCCTGGCAACCCAGGCGGCGGGCATCACTGTGGCCGTGGCAACGGGCCGCCGCACGGCTTATACGGCCCCACTGCTGGAAGGTCTGGGCTTGCGAGCGGACATGCCCCTCATCACGTCGAATGGAGCAGTGACCCGAACCCTGGGCGGCGACCCGATCGACCGGTGCCAGCTGGAGGCACGGGTAGCGCGCGGCATCTGCGGACTGCTGCGGCCGTTCGGGACCGTGGTTTTCACTTTCGACCGGCCGGGCAAAGGAGAACTGGTGCTGGAGGACCTGGAACAGGCCCACAAACGCATCGAAGTGTGGGTCGAGGCGAATCGGAATGCCATCGAGGTGGTACGACCGCTGGAACTGGCACTAGGAGACGGAGAAGACCCGATCCAGGGCATGGTGACGGGGGGGGTGGAACGGATGAAGGCGGCAGAACGGGCTCTGAAAGCGAGCGAGTGGCCCGGGTCCTGCGAATGTATCCGAACCGAGTATCCGGCGCGGGATTTGTCGATCCTGGACCTTCTGCCGCCGGGCGTCTCAAAGGGCTGGGCGCTGGAGCGGCTGGCAAAACGGCTGGGCGTCGATCGGAAAGAGACCATGGCGATTGGCGACAACTGGAACGACGTGGACATGCTGGAGTGGGCGGGGCAGGCGGTCCTTATGAGCAACGCCGCGCACGAGTTACGGACGATGGCGAAGATGCGGGGATGGAAGCAGGCGCCGCCCAACGACGCCGATGGGGTCGCGGTGATCCTGGAGGCGGAAGTGGCCCGGCTGGCGGCGTCTACGCGGAGCTAACCGGAGCGGCAAACTGAGGGCGGGCGGGCAGGCGGCGTGCAGTGTGGTGACTCCGAAGTTCGTTGCCTCAATCGAAGCGCCCGACCTGCAGGTCCTTCGACTCCGGTCGCCGCGGCGACCTCCGCTCAGGATGACAGGTTTGTTTTTATGCACCAGGGCAATTTTGAAGTCTGCTTGCGCTTTGGCAAAGTGATGTGGGCGCGTTTTTGTACACTCGGTGGACAGGGATCTTGGACTGGGATCGATTGGCCTGAAAAGAATTCATTGCGACCCTTGGCACAATTCGTAATCGCGGCGGGCGCCTTGACGGCGACGGCCCTGCCCTTGCGGGCGGCGGAGCAGATTACTCTTCGCAACGGATTTGAAATCACCTGCAATCACCACGGCACGGCGAACAGCCGGGTGCGGCTGTACATGGAAAAGGGCAACCAGAACTACATCGAAGTGGCGCCGGGAGATATCGCGTCGGTGGAACACCTTCCCGACCCAACGCCGCCGCCGAGTCCCGATCCTCCCAAGGCTCCCGCACCGGTTGCCGATGTCCGCAGCGACGTCAAGCTGAGCCAGGCGGATCTGAACGAGATGTTGGTCAAGGCGGGCCACGAACACAACGTGGACATGGATCTGCTCGCCAGCGTGGTCAAGGCCGAGAGCGGCGGCAATGCGCGCGCGGTGAGCCCGGCCGGGGCCAGGGGATTGATGCAATTGATGCCCGCTACCGCAGCCGACCTAGGCGTCTCGGACAGTTTCAAGCCGGAACAGAACGTGCGCGGCGGATCAACCTACCTGGATGAACTGCTGACGCGGTACCACAACAACCTGGCGCTGGCCCTGGCAGCCTACAACGCCGGCCCCGCCGCGGTGGACAAGTACAACGGCATTCCGCCCTATCGCGAGACCAAGCTCTACGTGGCGTGGGTGATCCACGAGTTCAACCGGCGGGTGAAGGCGCGCGAAGCGCAGACACGGCGTGACGCTGAGATACGGCGACTCGTTGCGGTGTCCGCTCCGCAGGGAAACTAGGGCCTTCCCGAGATTCGCTTCCAAGTTCAAATTGAGGATTGCAGACGCAGGTTCCGTGGCGAAATGCGCTTGCGCCCTTCGCTCGGCTTTGATCACCTGTAGTCGATCGCGGTGACCCAGGCGCACGGTAGACTGAAGGGGCCGCACCTGCGCGGATGGGAGACTTCTTGAGCAAGAAGCAGTGGATTGTGGGATTGGTGGTCCTGGCTGCCCTGATCGGGCTGGTGTTGTGGGGCCGGGGGCGCATTCATTTTGATTTCGGGCATTTCTGGTCGCAATTCGCGACCGCGGATTGGCGCAAGATCCTCATCGCACTGGCGTGCATTTACCTCGCCTATGTTTTCCGCTCCGTGCGCTGGGCACTGCTCCTTCGGCACAACCAACGGGTGCCGGTGTTGTCGCTTCTGGGAACGCAGGTGATCGGATTCACCGGTGTGGCGCTCATTGGGCGCGTTGCGGACCTTGTCCGGCCGTACCTGGTTGCGAAGAAGACAGGCCTTCCCCTCAGTTCGCAGATCGCGGTATACATTGTCGAACGTTTGTTCGATATGGGATCGATGGCATTGATGTTGTCGCTTGCATTGCTGCTCTTGCCGCAGGAGGACGCCTCCCGCGCAACGAATCTGCTCATTAGCCACTCCAGCATCCTGTCCCGTGCACCCAGTCAGCTTGCTCCTGTGCTGGCTCGATACGGCGGCCTGATCTTGACGCTGTTCGGGGCGCTGTTTCTCGGCGCTGTGCGGGTGGGCGGCGATGCGGTTGCTGTGTTTTTCGAACATCTCCTGGGACTGGTCTCGAAGAGAGTTGGCCATGTGGCCGGTTCCAAGATACGCTCCTTCCGCACTGGACTCGATACGATCCGTTCTTTTTCCGATCTGGCGGCGACTGCGTCGCTATCTCTAGCGATGTGGGGCCTGATCACGACGGCCTATTTTGAAATTATGCGCGCCTTCGTGACCAGCGCGCCTCTGGCTACCATCAGCTTCAGCAAGTGTGTATTGCTCATGGTGGTGAGCGGCGGCGCCAGCGTGTTGCAACTGCCGGTGCTGGGCTGGTTCACCCAGATCGGCATTGTGGCGTTCGTGATGACCACAGGGTTCTTCGGCATACCGGCGGAGCCGGCGACCGCCTGCGCGGCCACCCTGCTTCTCATCACGTTCCTGGGGATCATCCCGGTCGGCCTGGTGTGGGCGCAGATTGAGAACGTGAGCCTGCGCAAGGTTGCCGCGCAGAGCGAACATGCGGAGGAGGAGCTGGCGGATAACCCGGTTCCGGGGAATGCGGTGAACTAAGCGGGGACGAGCGATGGGTTTCGTCCTGTCCCACCCAGCTCCCCGCCCCAGCGGAGCCAGGACGGCACCCGGCGGCGCCCCGGGGTCCAAAAGGCGCGGTTCAACCACCCAATTTCGCCAAACTAAAGCAAACTGTCCACTTTACAGAAATCCCCTATATATTGAATGGGGAACTACATGCATGGGTGAGTTGGAACAATTCGACGGGAGAGACGTGGGTCTCGAGGCGGACAGCCGGCGCGGGCCAGGGCGAAACGGCTCGGGCCGTCCGGATGCGAAGCCGGTGCAGAACCTGGGCGAAGCGGTACCGCGCACGGCCGGATCGCCTCTGCCCATGGGTTCCACCGGGAGATCGCCGCTTCCGATCGGACTGGGAGAGAGTCATGGCTCCCGCACTTCGGTCCCACCCCCAGGCCGCGCCTTGAGCGTGACGGGGCAATCGGACGCCGACCAGTCCTCGGGGATGCAATGGGCCATGGGCATGATGAAGCAGGCCGTTCCGTTTGTGCAGCGGCTGCTTCCATTACTGGACGGGCAGATCGGCACAGCGGTGGCGAACCTGCTGGCCTCGCGCCCCCATCCCCCCGCGCCCCGGGTCGATCTCGAACCGATTGAGCACCGCCTGTCGGAATTGCAGCTTCAGCAGCGCGACCTCAAAGACCAGCTTGTGGACCAGAACGCGTCGCTCAAGCGGGTCGAAGACCATTTAGAGAGTGTGCGGGAAGCTACGGACCGCAACACTCTGGAGCAACAGGAACTTATCGAAGACCTCAAGACCATGGGCAGCCGGGTCAACCTGTTTGCCCTGTCTTTCCTGGTGCTTCTTGTGCTTTCGATTCTCTTGAACATCGCCTTATTTCTCCATATCTCGCGGGTTCTGCCTTAGGCGGAGCCGGCCGCCAAAGAGACGCGGCCGGGACGCTCAAGGTGTCAGATGCGTACATACTTGTCGAATTTTGGCGCTGACCTCTGCCTGAAAACGGGTGTAAGGTTATGACAACTAACCATCTCTCATGACTGCGTCACGGAAGCGAACGGGAAAGCCGGGACGTGGCTAAAAACTGGGCGGACGACCGACACGTTGAAGAGTCGGAGAGCCCGGACAGGGCAGCTTTGAGGAGAGGGATGCGGGGCCAGCCAAGCGGAGAACTGATACTGTGAAGGATTCTGCCTCCCAGTCGGGGCGAGGGGCCAATTCCAGAATCTGGTCCTCGGTCAGCACGGTGGTGCTCATCGCCGCGGCCGGGACGGTTGTTGCGCGGATGGTGGCCGGACCACGCTTTGACGGACTCCTGATCGTCGTGGCGGGAGCGGCGGCGATTCTGCTTGCCCTGCAGATTCCACGGAGACAGGAGGCCCCGAGCGCGCCGGAACCGGGGCCGCAGGAGCCCCTGAAGCGCATCTTCGACTCCGCCGGAACCATGTTGATTGCGATCGACATGGATGGATCGATCACCCACATGAATCCGGCCGCGGAACGGATGCTGGGGTACCATGCGGCCGAGCTGGTGGGTTCGCAGCGAACGGCCGACATTCTTGCCCCCGGCGAAGCGCCCCGGGTGATCTCAGAGTTGCAAAGACTGAGCGGAATCGACGCCAAGCGAGAGCTCTCTCCCAAGGAACGACTGTTTTCGCTCATGAATTCGGTGCGGGCGCTTCCTCCCAGCCAGGTTCCGAGCTTCGAGGCCCAGTTCCGCCGCAAGGACGGTACGATCCTGCCGGTGACGCTCCACATTTCGGCCCTGCGCAACGAGGATGGAGCGATGGAAGGTCTGGTGGTGATGGCCTTCGATCGCAGCGCAACGCTGCGCCAGGAGCAGGCGGCGCGGGAATCGCAGGAACGCTATCGGGACCTGTTTGAGAATTCGAGCGAAATGATCGCAACCCTGAGCACGGGCGGCCAGTTTCTTTACGCCAACCCGGCCTGGAAGCGGTGTTTCGGGCTGGACAATGCCAGCCTGCTGGCCCTGGACTCCTTCGAGGAACTGTTCGGGCCGGCGTGCCGCTCGGACGTGACGGCGTTGTTCCGGCGAGCGCTGAACGGCGAAATGGTCGACCGGTATCCCTTGCGCAGCTATACGGCCGACGGGAGGGTGCTGGAGTTCGAGCTGAGCCTCAGCCAGCGTCAGAAGGCGGGAAACCCGCTGGCGGTGCGGTGCCTGCTGCGCGATGTTACGCAGCAGAGGCAGCGCGAGCAGAGGCTGGCGCTGCAACTGGTGGTGAGCCAGATCGTGGGAGAGAACAGTTCCGCCGATGTGGCCGCCATGCGCATTCTGGAGGCGCTCTGCGTCTCGCAGGGATGGGACCTCGCTCTCAAGTGGGAAGTCAATACGGAAGAAAACCTGCTGGAATTCTGCGCCGCGTGGGGAGCGCCCGACCGGGACACCGAGGCCATGATCCAGGAGAGCATGGGCGTGACACTGGCCAATGGGGTGGGGCTGCCGGGCAAGGTATGGCAGGAGGGCCGACCCATCTGGATGACCGATCTGGCAGCGGCGCCGACGGGACAACGGATCCGCACCGCGCTGCGGCATTCCATGGTGTCGGGCTGGGCGGTGCCAGTGCGGGTCGGCAACAAGGTGCTGGCGGTGCTGGAGTTTTACTGCCGTTTTCTGTTGCGCGAGGACCAGGAGGCGCTGGCGGCGATCGAGACCGTAGGCGCGTCGCTGGGCCAGATGCTGGCGCGGTCACGGGAGCGCGGGAGAGCCGAAGAATTGTACCGCCAGCAGGAAATCCTGCTGGACTCGGTGGCGGATGGAATCTGCGGGGTCGATCGGCACGGGATGGTGAGCTTTGCCAATCCAGCAGCCGGGCGGCTGCTGGGCGCTCCGACGGCGGGCCTCACGGGCAAGCCAGTCCATGATCTGCTGCACGGGTCGGCGCGGCCAGGCTTGAAGTGCGGACCGGACTGCGACTTGCGGGCCGCCACAGAACGTCATGTCGCGGCGACCGGCGAAGACACGATTTACCGCACCGATGGCACTCCTCTGCCCACGGAATACTTCTTTACGCCGATCCTGGACCACGGCCGGTTTTCGGGGTCGGTGCTCAGCTTCCGCGACATCAGCCAGAGATATGCGCTGGACCGGTTGAAGGATGAGTTTATCTCCACGGTCAGCCATGAGCTGCGCACACCGTTGACGTCCATTCGCGGAGCCCTGGGGCTGCTGTCGTCGGGGATCCTCGGGGAGCTGAACGAAAAGGCCGCCAACCTGCTGCGCATCGCCACCAGCAACTCCGACCGGCTGGTGCGGCTGATCAACGACATTCTCGACCTGGAGCGGATCCAGAGCGGGCGGGCGCCGATCGCGTTCCGACCCATCCAGCTCTCACAGGTAGTGCACCAGGCCATCGACGGAATGCAGCCGGTGGCGGAAGCGGCTGGAGTGCAGCTGATCCACGACACAACGCAGGTGGAGATTTCGGGCGATCCCGACCGCCTGCTGCAGGTGGTGACAAACCTGCTTTCGAACGCGGTGAAATTCTCGCCTCCGAATTCGACCGTGTCGGTGATGATGCGGCCAGGGTCAGCCGGGGTCACGCTGTCGGTCATCGACCAGGGCCGCGGCATTCCTGCAGACAAACTGGAGTCCATCTTCGGCCGGTTCCAGCAGGTGGACGCTTCGGACTCGCGCCAGAAGGGCGGCAGCGGACTGGGCCTGGCGATTTGCCGGACCATCGTGCAACAACATGCGGGGCGAGTGTGGGCGGAACGCAATCCGGTGCGCGGCTCGACGTTCCGGGTGTTCCTGCCCTACCAGCAGAGCCCGACCAGCCTCTCTACCGGTCCCGACGGCGAAGGACAGGGCACGGTGTTGCTGGCTGATGCCAACAGTTCGACGCGGCCCCTGGTGGCGCAGCAGCTTTCCCGGCACGGGTACCGTGTGGTAGAAACCACGTCGGTGGAACAGACCATGGCGGCGGCAAAGAACGGTGTGGAGGCCATCCTGCTGGATACGTCGCTCGACGGCATGAACGGGTGGGAGATTCTTCCTCTTCTGCGGCGCAAGGATCCGGAGAGCCACATTCCCATTGTTCTTCTAAGCGTGGCCGGTGGGGACGGCGGCGGAGATTTGCCGGACGACGCGCAGGGGGTGGTCACCAAGCCGGTCGAAGAAGACGCGCTGCTTGCAGAGCTGGCGCGGGTTCTTTGCGGCCAGGGAGAAAAGGCCCGCATTCTGATCGTGGAAGACGACCACGACCTGGCGCGGGTGATCGGGGAGATTTTCTCCCGCGATACCATTGAGGTCCACCTCGCCCACACCCGCCAGGAAGCGCTGGATGCCTGCACCGATTTTCAGCCCCACCTGCTGGTCCTCGACATCGGGTTGCCGGACGGCGACGGATTCAATGTAGTGGACTGGCTGCGGCAGCACGAAACCCTTTCGAACCTTCCCCTGGTCGTATACTCGGGCCGCGAGCTTGAGGCCGCTGAACGGCGGCAACTGATCCTGGGCCCGACTCATTTCCTTACCAAAACGCGGGTGCAGCCACAGCAGCTTGAAGCTTTGGTCTTGACGTTATTGCGCAATTCGCGTCAGATGGAGGAAGCCTCTCCAACTGTTTCGGCTGAACGGCGTCCATAAAGGGATGCCCGTGCAGACTGCTGGAATCATCGCCGGCGGGCTATTCGCCATCCGGCTCGTCCGCGGAAACAGCAAGACCGCGCTTTTAGGACCATAGATAGTCGTGAGGGATCCTCTATATGTCTCACCGCATTCTTATCATCGATGATGAAGACGATATTCGCGAGGTAGCAGCGCTGAGCCTGGAAACGGTGGCGGGTTGGGAGGTGGCCATGGCCAGCTCCGGAGCCCAGGGATTGGCGCGCGCGGCCGAGTACCGGCCGGACGCCATTCTGCTGGACGTGATGATGCCGGGGATGGACGGGCCGTCGACGTTTCGCGAATTGCGCAAGAACCCCATCACGGCACGAATTCCGGTGTTGCTGCTGACCGCCAAGGTGCAAAGCAACGACCAGCGGCGATTCGCGGATCTGGGAGTCGAAGCGGTGCTGTTCAAGCCGTTTGACCCGATGACGCTCTCTTCGCAAATTGCTGGGGTTCTGGGCTGGAGTTAGTTTCGGCGCATGACTGAACCATCTCAGCAGCCGTCGATGAACGAAGCCCTCGACCGGCTGTGGAAGCAGTTTCTGCCTCAAATCGAGGAGCGGGTGGCGGCGCTGGAGAGCGCCGGTACGGCTCTCGCCGCGGACACTCTGTCGCACAATCAGCGAGAAGCGGCGCACGCGGCGGCGCACAAGCTGGCCGGAATACTCGGCACGTTCGGGCTGACCAAGGGAACGGTCCTGGCACGCGAAGCGGAGCTGCTGTATTCGGGCGAGGCTGATCCGGAGGCCGCCACGCAACTCATCGAGATCGCCCGGCGCTTGAAGGAGCTGGTGGCCGGCCGGACCTGAGCGCGACGGCGGACCAACAAATTACACTGATCCTTTGTGGTCAAGAACGATCCATTTGCGCCCCAGCTCGACCTCAACTTTGAGGAGCCGCAACCCACCCGCAGAATCTGGCTGGTACGGGATCTCGTGGGCGAGGTTCGCGATCGCGTGGAGCGTGAGTACGGAGATGTCTGGGTGGAAGGAGAAATCTCCAACTTCCGGCCGGCTCCGTCGGGCCACATGTACTTCACGCTGAAGGACGCGGACGCGCAGTTGCCGGTGGTGTTGTTCCGGCGGCAGGCGCTGTTGCTTCGCTTCCGGCCTGAAGACGGCCTGCACGTGCTGGTGCGCGGACGCGTCAGCGTGTATGAACAGCGCGGCCAGATGCAGCTGGTGGGCGAGACCATGGAGCCCGTGGGCGCGGGTTCGCTGCAACTGGCGTTTGAGCAGCTGAAAGAAAAACTGAAGGACGAAGGGCTGTTCGATGCGGCGCGCAAACGGCCGCTGCCCGCTTTCCCGCGAACGGTGGGCATCGTGACGTCTCGAACCGGCGCGGTCATCCAGGATTTCCTGAACATCGTGGGCCGGCGCCACTCGGGGCTGAACGTGCTGCTCTGCCCGGTATCGGTACAGGGCGAATCTTCCGCCTCCGAGGTGGAAGGGGCGCTGGCGTGCCTGAACGCATCCGGGCTGGCGGATGTGATTGTCCTGGCGCGCGGGGGCGGATCTCTGGAGGACCTGGCTGCTTTTAACAGCGAGCGGGTGGCCCGCGCCATCGCGGGTTCGCGGCTGCCGGTGGTTTCTGCCATCGGGCACGAAACCGACTTCACGATTGCCGATTTTGTTGCCGATCTGCGCGCGCCTACGCCTTCGGCCGCTGCGGAGCTGATTACCGAAGCGCAGCATAAAATCGCGGAACATCTTGCGCGGCTCAATCACCGCGTTGAGCGCGCGGCGCGATTCCAGATCCTGCAGGCACGGCAGCGGCTGGCGCGGGTTCCCGCCAGCCGCGCGGAATCGAGGATGGCGAATTTTCTGCATCGGGCGCAACAGAAACTCGATGAGCTGGGTTTTCGCATGGAGACGGCCCTGCGGCACCGGCTTCGCCGCGGCCAGCGCGACGTGACCGAGTTGACGGCGGCGGTCCTGCGCCACGATCCGCGCCGGCAACTGGCCCACGCGCGGGGGCACTTCGACGCTTGCCGCACGCGGCTGGACAGGGCGCTTGAACGCATGATGGAAGCCAGGCGAGGACGGCTGAGGGCGCTCGAGGCCCAGCTCAATTCCCTTTCGCCCCTCGCGGTTCTCGATCGCGGATATGCGCTGGTGCTGGATGCGAAGGGCGCCCTGGTGCGGTCCGCGCGCCAGGTGGCGCCGGGAGACAGCGTGGTTACGCGCTTGAGTGACGGAGCATTTGCAAGCCGGGTGGAGAGCATAAGCCGGGCGGATTCAGAAAGAAATGGGGAGTCATGATTACTGCGGCTGAACGCAAACTTTTTGGCACCGATGGTATTCGCGGCATCGCGGGCGAAGTTCCGCTGGATGCGACCACGGTGTTCGCGACCGGCCTGGCGCTGGGACACTCACTGCGCGAGACCGCGGCGGAACCGCGCGTGATCCTGGGGCGGGATACACGTGAGTCG
Source organism: uncultured Acidobacteriota bacterium (assembly GCA_963798315.1). Lineage (GTDB taxonomy): Bacteria > Acidobacteriota > Terriglobia > Terriglobales > Acidobacteriaceae > Telmatobacter. The sequence goes on from CAWCTA010000018.1 coordinate 144,511, forward strand.
AGCCCGTGGATAGCAGCTACGCTGGCGGCCGGATTGCGCGAGGCGGGCGCGCGGGTGGAAAGCGCGGGCGTGATCACGACGCCGGGTATAGCGTTCCTGACCCATGCGCATGGATTCCACGCGGGCGTGGTGATTTCGGCCTCACACAATCCATGGCGCGACAATGGCATCAAGCTGTTCGGCGCGGATGGATTCAAGCTCCCCGATGCGGTGGAACTGGCGATCGAAGAAGAGATCTTTCATCATGCGGCGCGGGTAACGACCCCGGACCCGGCAGCCCTGCCACCAGTGGAGGACAACGCCGCATTGGAGGCCGATTATGTTCAGTTCCTGATTGACTGCGTTCCCGAGCTGAATCTCGCCGGGCTGCGCATCGTTGCTGACTGCGCCAACGGCGCGGCTGCCGCGGTTGCGCCGGAGTTGTTCCGGAGGCTGGGAGGCAACGTGACGCTGCTGAACATCGCTCCCAACGGCCGCAACATCAACGACGGCTGCGGAGCCCTGCATCCGACTCGGGTGGCCGGCGAAGTTGTGGCGCGAGGCGCCGACCTGGGATTGACGTTCGATGGTGACGCGGACCGTTGCATGCTGGCCGGCCCGCACGGAAACGTCATCAATGGCGACACGATCCTGCTGATGACGGCGCGCGACCTGAAGAATCGCGGGCTTCTGACGGGCGATGTTGTGGTGGCGACCACCATGTCGAACATGGGACTTGAAGCCGCGCTGAAGCGCTCCGGCATTCGCATGTTGCGCGCCCCGGTCGGCGACCGCTATGTGCTGGAGATGATGCAGAAGCAAAAGGCCGCGCTGGGCGGCGAACAGTCGGGACACATCCTCTTCCCACACCTGGCGACCACGGGCGATGGATTGCTGACCTCGCTTGTGGTGCTGGATCTGATTTCTCGAAGCGGCAAGAACATCGACGAGCTAACCGCGGACTTGAAGGTCTTTCCGCAGGTGATCGTCAACATCAAGGTGCGGGAGAAGAAGCCGCTGGAAGGAATTCCCGCGGTGGCCGCGAAGATTCGCGCCGCCGAAGAAGAACTGAGGGATTCGGGGCGGGTGGTGATTCGCTACTCGGGTACCGAGGCGCTGGCGCGGGTGATGATTGAAGCGGAAAGCGAAGAGGCTATGCGGCGGCATGCGCAGGCGATTGCGGAGGCGATTCGGGCGGAGTTGGGTGTATAGAGTTGGTTTGCGAGGGCTGTGGTACGGAGTGCGCATGCAGTCTGAAGAGAGTATGCAACGGTGCATCTCTCAGATGAGGGATGCACCGTTGTTTTACTTCGCGGAAATCATATCGTCGACTTTGAACAGATTGGCCGTAAGGTTGTTCCTGAGCTTGTCGTAGTGTTCAAATGTCGTTCCGATTTCCATGTCGGGGTGAATCTTTTGCCACCGGGTCACGAACTCCGGATCGATCATCGATTTGTTCAGTGCATCCCAGCTCGGATAAACGTCCACGGTGACGCCGTTGAGCCTGTTTTCGCTGCCCCGTTGCGGCATTACCATCACGTTCACTGACCATCCTCTTGTGAGCCCTTCCTTGATCAGTTGTTCGGCGATTGGCTGCCAGGCCTTCTTTTCGTAGGCGACCCATTCGTCCACGTCCACCGCCTTGGCTTCGTTCACGACGATGTAGTCCCCCTTCTGCATCGATCCCACTGCCAGGTAGTTCTGCCACAGGCCGCTCGTGACCAGCGTGCTCATCGAATCGCGACGGGCTATGTACTCTTCCGCCGTCATGCTCAGTCCAGCCTTTTTCAGGAGCGGTCCGAGATCCGCCATGCCGAGCGGCTCCGGAGGCAATCCCGGATAAAACGAAACCACAAAGTAATCGCAGGGACTCGCGCTGCCCGCAGGCGTCACCGCGCGGACCAGGGCCCACGAGCTCAGCCGGCCTGAATCGACAAGCCCCTGGACGATTTTGTGAAAGTCGCCTTCAGCCCACTTCCGAAATTCCACGCCCTTGTCGGGCTTTATCTTGATGCACTGCACCTGGTGGAAGCCGGTTGTTGGCGAGGCAGGTTGTGACAGCAGTGGGAACGAAAGCGCAATCAACACGACCGCGCCCGCAAGCGTGCGAAGACCTTTCATTGGATCCTCCAGGAAAGATGGGTCTCCCGGCCGTTCCGAACAGACAGCCAGCAATGTTCAGTCGTGAGGTCGAGCACAACACTACAGCAGGGTTGCCTGGAAGGATACAAAAAAGTATCTTCTCCGCCGCAAACTCGAACGCGCATCCAGCCCAGGCGGGATGCGCGTTCGGAATACGCCTCGGCGGGAATCTCCTTTTTCGGCTCCGAATCCTGCTGAATCCCGGTTGAGAGGTTCTGGTCGCATCACCGCAAACGCGGAAGTTATGAAGGCGTCGAGTGCGTCCGCCACGCCACCCCAGCGACGAAGACCTGTCGTTGGGGACCCCGGCACGGCGGACTCCGCTCAGGATGACACCGCAAAGGGCGTATGCCCAAGAGCTGCTGCGGAGGTCGTGGTCTCCCACCCTAACGACAAAGACGTCGTTAGGATGGGGCACCCAGTTTTGTGAGCCGATTGCTCAGCCGCGCAGGCTTTTCGGGGAATGACTCGCGGCGGAGAGTTCATCGTAGAGAGTCTGCGGCAATTCGAGTGCTGCGGAGGCGATGTTCTCTTCGACATGCTGGACGGACGATGTGCCGGGAATCGGCAGGATCACTTTCGACCGTTTGAGGAGCCATGCCAGCGCGACCTGGAGCGGAGTCGCGTTCAATTGCTTCGCGGCATTTTCCAGAGATTCGTGCGCGAACCTGTTCTGCGCCATGGGAGCCCAGGGCATGAAGCCGATGTTGTGCTGGTCGCAGTAATCCAACACAAAGTCCCATTCACGATCGGCAAAGCTGTAGCGGTTTTGCACGGTCACGATGGGCACAATCTTGCGCGCGCGCTCGGTGTGTTCGCGAGTGACGTTGGAGAGCGCGACATGGCGAATCTTGCCCTGTTCGCGCTGCTTCGCGAGTGTTTCCATCGACGCGTCGAAGGAGACGGCGGGGTCGGGGATGTGGAGCTGATAGACATCGATGCGCTCGAGGCGCAGTCGCCTGAGGCTGGCTTCGAGGGCCCTGGTCAGGTGGTCGGGACTGGCATTGTGGGTCCATTGCCCGGGGCCGGGGCGCTCCCACCCGCCCTTAGTGGCGATGACGAGTCCCGTAGGATAGGGATAGAGCGCTTCGGCGATTAATTCTTCGGATGTGCCGGGGCCGTAGGAGTCGGCGGTGTCGATGAGGTTGACGCCGAGTTCGACGGCGCGGCGCAGGGTTGCCAGTGCGGCGCTTTTGTCGGCCGGCGGGCCCCAGATACCTTTTCCGGTGATGCGCATGGCACCGTAGCCAAGGCGGTTGACGGTGAGGTCGCCCCCGATGGCGAAGGTGCCTGCGGCTGCCGCGGACATCGCTTGCGTTGTGCTCATGTAATCACTCCATCATCGTCCTGACGCAATACTATTCTTGTGGGAGCACCCCGCCGGGAGTCAACCAGAGCCTGAATGAATGAGACTAGATGAACGAGCCTGATCGCGATTCCCGAGCCGGACTGCTGCCTGCCACTCAGCACGAGGCGATGGCGGCGGCCGAATACGCGATCACGCGCGAGAACCCGCAGCCCAATCTGCGGGAATTGACCGTGCCACTGCGACTCTGGCCGGCGATTCTTCTCACCGGTGCCGGTGCGGGGCTGTTGAGCGGGCTGTTAATGAAGCTTCTGCGCCTGGTGCAACACGTGTGCTTCAACTACCACCAAGGAGATTTCCTGACGGGAGTGGAGGGAGTTTCGGGAAGCCGCCGCGTCGTCGTGGTTGCCTGTGCGGGGGTCTTTGCCGGGGTTGTGCTGCTGCTGCGGCGGCGCCTTCCAGACCATGACGGTCCCGATCTGAACGAGGCCATCTGGCATCACTCCGGGCGCCTGCCGCAGTGGAAGACTGCGGTGAGCGCGGTGCTGTCGATCATCGTTGTCGGCATGGGCGCGGCGATCGGGCGCGAGGCGGCGCTGAAGAACGCGGGCGGGCTGGCGGGAGACAAGCTTTCCGGCTGGATGGGCCTGACGCCGGAGCAGCGCAGGCTGCTGGTGGCCTGTGGCGCGGGCGCAGGCATGGCGGCGGCCTACAACGTTCCCCTCGGCGGTGCGCTGTTCACGCTCGAGGTGCTGCTGGGCACGGTTTCGATGGCGGCGGCGCTGCCGGCATTTGTCACGGCGTTTCTGGCCACGGCGGTTTCATGGACCATGCTGCCCAATGAGCCGACATACCAGCTGCCCTACCTTCCGGCGACAGGCTCATTGCTGCTGTGGGCGCTGCTCTGCGGGCCGTTGATGGGCTATGGAGCGGTGTGGTTCGTGCGCGGATTGCACTGGGCGAAGGATCACAGGCCGAAGGGATGGGGTGTTGTGGCATTGCCGATGGTGGCATTTCTCGCGCTGGGATTGGCAGCCGTCCGGTTTCCTCAGTTGCTCGGCAATGGAAAGAACGTAGTGCAACTGGCCCTTGATGCGCGCTTCAGCGTGGGGCTGCTGGTGTGGCTGCTGTTTCTTCGCCCGCTGGCGACCATCGCAGTGCTGCGCTCAGGGGTGCCCGGCGGGCTGTTTACGCCCACGATGACATTCGGCGCGCTGCTTGGGGCGACCTTCGGCGAGGCGTGGAGTCACATGTTTGCCGGAGCCGACAAGCGCAGCTGCGCCCTGCTGGGAACGGGTGCGGTGCTGGCCGCGGCGACGCAGGCACCGATCTCGTCGGTGGCCTTCACGCTCGAGCTCACCTACAACGCGAGTACGCTGATGGTTCCGCTGCTGCTGGCGGTGGCGGGGGCGACGTTTACATACCAGCTTTTCGAATCGCGCACATCGTATTGATGGCGGCCTTTGAACGCCGTCTATTTCAGGTCGCGCCAGTTGGGGCCGAAGCCCAGGCCGGCAATCAGGGGCACATCGAGCTGGACCACGCCCTCCATCTCGGTGCGGACCAGTTCTTCGATTTCTTCGGTCTCGTCGTTGGGAACGTCGAAGAGTAGTTCGTCGTGCACCTGGAGAACCATGCGCGTCTTGAGATTGCGCTGCGTGAGTTTGCGGTCGATCACAATCATGGCCAGTTTGATAAGGTCGGCCGCGGTGCCCTGAAGGGGCGTGTTGACTGCGGTGCGTTCCGCGAATCCGCGCGCGTTGGCGTTGCGGCTCTCGATATCGGGAATGGGGCGAAGCCGTCCGAAGAGCGTGCGCACACTGCCTTCGCGGCGCGTGGCCTCGAGCGTTTTTTCGATGAAGGCCTGCACGCCCTGGTAGCGCGCGAAGTAGCGGTCGATGTAGGCGCGCGCTTCTCCCTGCGGAATGCCCAGTTGGGCGGCGAGCCCGAAGGGAGAAATGCCGTAGACGATGCCGAAGTTGACGGCCTTGGCGCGGTTGCGCGTCTCCTTGTTCATGTTTTCGGCGGGGACGCCGAAGACTTCGCTGGCGGTGAGGGTGTGAATGTCCTCGCCGGTTTGGTAGGCGCGCATCAGCAACGGGTCGCCACTGAAGTGCGCGAGCAGTCGCAGTTCGATTTGCGAGTAGTCGGCGGAAAGCAGTTGCGCGCCGGGGGCGGGGATGAATGCGGCGCGGATTTCGCGGCCCAGTTCTGTCTTGATGGGAATGTTCTGCAGGTTGGGATTGATGGACGAGAGGCGGCCGGTGGAGGTGGCGGCAGCCTGAAACGTGGTGTGGACGCGCGAGTCGGAATCGGCCAGCAGAGGCAGAGCGTCGACGTAATTCGATTTGAGCTTGGCCAAGATGGCGGTATTCGAGAACTAGGCGCGGGACTTCGTGCTTTTCGGCAAGGGTCTCGAGCACGTCTAGCGCGGTGGAAATGGTTTTGCCCTTGCCGTACTTGACCGGAGCGGGCAGGCCCATGTGGTTGAAGAGCACGACGCCGAGCTGCTTGGGTGAGTTGATGTTGAAGCGCTCGCCGGCCAGTTCGTAGATGCGCTCGCCGACGCGGTCCATCTCGGCGGCAAAGCGCGTCGAGAGGCCGGCGAGGACGTGCTTGTCGATGCGGACGCCGGCTTGCTCCATGCGATAGAGAACGGGCGCCAGCGGCAGGTCGATATCGGTGTAGACGCTGGTGACGTTCGCTTCTTCGGCGTGCTGGCGAAGGACGGGCGCGAGCGCCTGCGTAATGGCCGCGGCAGAGGGCAGCGATGCGGGCGGGGCGTGACCATTGCGCGCCGCCACGTCGGCGAGCGTCTGCGACGCATTGGTGGGATTCAGCGCGTAGGAAAGCAGCATGGTGTCGTCGATGGGGCCGCGCAATTCGATGCCCAGTCCGTGCGAGAACGTGCAGCGCAAACTTGTAGTCGTGGACACGCTTGGGGACCGCGGGGTCTTCGAGCAGCGCGCGCAGCTCGGGCGTAAGCGGAAGGCGCAACGCGATCTCGGCTGCGGCGCAAACGCCTGCAGTGAGAGTGGATTTCTTCTCCTCGACGACTTCGACAACGTCAAGCAGCGAGAGCGTTCCCTGCCGGTCGCTCTCGGCTTCGACTTCCATTTCTGCTTCAGTAACGGGGGGCGGCGTGGCATCCAGCGCGAAGGAGAAACCCTGCCGGCGTGCGGCGGCATAGAAGTTCGCGGTTTGCACGGCGGTGGGTTCTTCGATCAGCTCGTACTTGATGGATTCTGGTGCGGGTGCAAGTTCTTTGAGCAGCGTGGTGAATTCGAGCTCGGTAAAGAGCTCGCGGCAGCCCTCGAGATCAGGCTCCTGCGTTTCCATCGCATGCAGGTCGAGCTCGATCGGGACATGGCAGTCGATGGTGACGAGTTCTTTCGAGAGCAGGACCGCTTCGCGATTCTGCTCCAGCGATTCGCGATAGGTCTTGCGCTTGACTTCAGCAGCGCGGTCGAGCACCGCTTCCAGACTGCCGAATTCCTTGATCAGGTCGACGCTGCCCTTGTCGCCGATGCCGGGCGCGCCGGGAATGTTGTCGATGCTGTCGCCGCGCAGGGCCATTACATCGATGACTTTTTCGGGCGGCACGCCGAGAGTCTCCTCCACCCTGGCGGGGTCGAGAATCAGGTTGTCCTTTTGCGGGTTGAGGATTTTTACCTGGCCGTTGACCAGCTGCATCATGTCCTTGTCGCTCGAGACGATGAAGACCTCGTGGCCCGCGTCGGCGGCCTTGCGCGCGCGAGGGTGCCGATGACGTCGTCGGCTTCGAAGCCTTCCACTTCGAGAATGGGAATGCGAAAGACTTCGAGGGAGCGGCGAATGAAGGGAATCTGCTGGCGCAGGTCCGCCGGCATGGCTTCGCGCTTGGCCTTGTAGCCTTCGTAGCTCACGTCTTCAAAGCATTGCGTTTTCGAATTCCACTTGCGCAGCGATCCGATCGCCATGCGCGCGCTCGTCGCGAAAGACCTTGCCGGACACGTCGAAGACCGCGGCGAAATATTGCGGCTCAAAGTCCTGGCGCAGCTTCTTGATCATGTTGACGAAGACATAGGCGGCCGCCGTGGGCAGGCCGGAGCGCGTGGACATGGGCCGGCTGCGCTGCATGGCGTGATAGGCGCGAAAGATGAACGACATTGCGTCGAGAAGATAAATGGGCGGCTTGGCTGCATCGGGCATCGTTACAGAGTTTAACAGTGGACAGTAACGAGCCGAATGCAGGTCCTTCGACTCCGCTACGCTTCGCTCAGGATGACAAGTATGTTAGGGAATGAGTCAGGAGAGGAACATGCAGTCGCCGTAGCTGAAGAATCGGTAGCGTTTTGCGACGGCGTGGCGGTAGGCGGCGAGGACGGGTTCGCGTCCGGCGAAGGCGCTGACCAGCATGAGCAGGCTCGATTGGGGCAGATGGAAGTTGGTGAGCAGCGCCGAGACGAGGCGGAATTGAAAGCCGGGCGAGATGAAGATTTCTGTTGCGCCGGTGTGGGGTGCGAGTTCGATGCGGCCGCCCTGCTGGGCATTCGCCGCGGCGGACTCGAGGGTGCGAACGACCGTCGTGCCGACGGCGACGATGCGCCGCCCTTCGCGAACGGCGCGATTGATGGCTTCCGCCGTGGCTGCGGGCAGCGTGTAGCGTTCGCGATGGAGGCGGACGTCCGCAACACGCTCGACACGCAGCGGCGCAAACGTGCCCAGGCCAACGTGCAGCGTGACGCGCGCGATTTCGACGCCCGCGGCGGTGAGTTCGTCGAGGATTTGCGGAGTGAAGTGCAGGCCGGCAGTGGGCGCGGCGACCGAGCCGCGTTCGCGCGAGTAGACCGTCTGATAGCGTTCGCGATCGGCCGCGGAGTCGTCGCGATGAATGTAGGGCGGCAGCGGGATGTGGCCGATGCGATCGAGAGCCGCGAAGAAATCTTCCACCGGCTCGAACTGAAGGAGGCGGTCGCCGAACTCGCCGCGCTCGAGAACTTCGGCGCTCAGTTCGATGGTGCCTGATGGCGATGGGAAGACGAGAATTTCGCCGATGGCGACTTTTCTGCCGGGGCGGACGAGGGCGTGCCAGCGGTCGTCGCCGGCCGGCTCGGTGAGCATGACCTCGATGCGCCCGGTGGGCTTCTCCTTTTCGCGGCGGAGCGTGCGGCGGGCGATAGAGACGCGCGGGAATGACGCGGCTGTCGTTGAGCACGAGCAGATCGCCGGGCCGAAGCAGCGAGGGAAGATCGGCGAATCGGGAGTCGCGCAAGCTCGCCGGTGGCGCGATCCATCACCAGCATGCGGCTCTGGCCCCGCTCGGCGGGCGGCTGCTGCGCGATCAGTTCCTCGGGCAGGTCGAAATCGAAATCGGCGACGCGCAGACCGGTGCTGGTCTCTGGGCCGGTCATCGCTGTACCTGGCCGAAGTAGTCGAGGGCGCGCAGACGCGCACGCTCAAGGGCGGCATTCAACTCTTCCCGCCTGGGCTCGAACTGCTCCCCGCAAAGATCCGCGGGCACGTGCGTCCACTGCGCCCAGCTTACGCAGATGCGCGTGAATGGCTTGGGAATGAGAAAACGGTCCCAGGATTTCATCACCCAGGCTCGTTCGGGCTGCAGATGAAAGGCGCCGATGGGCGCGCCGGTCAGTTGCGCGAGCTTGATGGGGCCCATCTTGGTTTGATAGATGGGGCCGCGCGGGCCGTCGGCGGTGAAGATGGCGGTGCGGCCGCTCTCGATCACGTCGATCAGGCCCAGCAGGCCTTCGCGCGCGCTGCGCGAACTGGAGCCGCGTACGGCATCGAAGCCGAACATGCGGAGGATGCGGGTAATCAGTTCGCCGTCGAAGCTGCGGCTGATGAGGATGACGGCGCGGGAGCGGCGGAAGTAGAGGGTGCAGGGCAGTACGCATTGGTGCCAGAAGCAGTAGATCTCCGGCGCCGGCTTTTTGACCGAACACGACCGGGGTGACACCTTCTTCGGCGATGACCTCGAAAGCGCCACGTGAGACCGAGAACCCAGAGCAGCGCCCACACAATGCGCGGGACCACGGCCAGGACGAGGCGCTGGGTGAGGGTGAAGCGTGGACTGGGGCTGGTGGTCACTCAGACGATTTTAGCTGCTGGCTTCTAGCTCTTAGCTCGTCCGGGCTGGGATGGGTTCGTGGTTTCCCACCCTTTTCACGATAAGACTGTGAAAAGGATGGGGCACGGAGATTCTCGCACTTAGCTATAGCGGAGCCAGCGGAGCAGTTCGGGCAGGGTGGCGCGCTTGCCGTACATCAGGATGCCGACGCGGTAGAGGCGGGACGAGATCCACAGCACCACCCAGATGCTGGCGATCATGATGGCGATCGAGGCTGCGAACTGCCAGTCGGGCGGCATTTCCGAACCCAGGCGCAGCATCATGATGATGGGCGCGGTGGCGGGGAAGAGCGAAGCGGCCACGGACCACACCGAGTTGGGGTCGTTGATGACCAGCCAGATGAGAGAGAAGCTGAGCCATATCGGGAGCGCGGCCAGCGGGGTGTACATCTGCAGTTCCTGCTCGGTTTCGCAGGATGCCGCCAGTCCCGCAAACAGCGATGCATAGAGAAGGTAGCCGAGCAGGAAGTACACGGGAAAGAGAATGCCCTCGACCCAGGAAATGTGAATCGACAGCGTTCCGGAAATCGTAAGCAGGGCCGCCGGGTAGGACAGGATCACCGCGCCCAGCACCACCCAGATCGCGATCTGCGTCAGTCCGACGGCGCCCACGCCGATGAGTTTGCCGGCCAGCATGTCGCTGGGCCTGGCGATGGCGAGCATGACTTCGAAGATGCGCGAGGTCTTCTCCTGGATGATCGACCGGGCCACGTTCATGCCGTAGATCATGGTCGTCATGGAGAGCAGCAGAGCCATGATGTATCCCTTGAAGTAAGAGCCAAAACCGCTACTCTTCACTTCTCTTCCCTGTTTGTCGACCTGCAGGGTATCGACCTTGACATCTTTCAGGAGAGCATCGGCTTCGTCCGGACTCATGCCGCGGGAGGTCATGCGTTCCATGGCCACGGCATGGTTGAGCGCGCCGCTCAGGCGGCCGGTGACCACGATGTCGCCCGAGGATTGCGAGGTATAGGTCGCGGAAACCGCGCCATTGGATGCTTTAACCCACAACAGTCCATCGACCTGTTTGGAGATAACTTTGCCGACCAGGGCGGGACGATCGGCCGGGCTGGCAGGAGCGACGAGGTCGACGCTGGTCCTTGCATCCTTGTCATTGACAATTTCGGAGCGAATGGCGTCGCCCAGCGATCGACTGGGGGCGGCGACGATTACATGCTTGCCCACGCCGGATCCGCGTCCGGAAAAGTAGGCCACGCCGATAACCACGGCAAACAGCAGCGGAACGAGAATGGTGGAGACGCGGAAGGCGCGGCCGCGTATCTGCTCGAGGTACTCGCGCTTTGCGACCAGGAAAATGTTACGCATCGGCCTTGTCTCCTACGGTCTGGATGAAGATTTCTTCGAGCGAGGGCTCGACCAGTTCAAAGCGATAGATGGTGGCGACGGCGGCGGCCTGGTGGAGGAGCTTCTGCGCGTCGCCGTGGGGGTGGAGGCGAATCTCGGCATGGCCCGAGAAGTTTTTGGCCGACTCGATCTCGGAGCTGTTGAGGAAAGAGGCGTCGCCTTCAAACTCAACGATGACGCGGTTGCGCTCATAGCGGGATTTGATTTCGCGCATTTTTCCCTCGAGTACAGCGCGGCCTTTGTTGACCAGGCATATGGAGTCGCAGAGCTTCTCGACCTGGTCCATGCGATGGGTGGAAAAGAGGATCGCCTTGCCCTGCTCCTTGAGTTCGATCAGGGTGCGCTCGAGGAGCGTGGCGTTGACGGGATCGAGGCCGGAGAAGGGCTCATCCATGACGATGAGTCCGGGATCGTGGAGGACCGAGCCGATGAACTGGATCTTCTGCTGCATGCCCTTGGAGAGCTCCTCGGTCTTTTTGGGAAGCGCGTCGGCGATTTCCATGCGCCGGGCCCAGTCGACGGCACGCTTGCGGCGACTCGTCCGCGGGCGAGCCCGTGCAGTTCGCCGAAGAAGACGAGCTGATCGAGGACTTTCATTTTCTTGTAGAGGCCGCGCTCTTCGGGCAGATAGCCGACGCGCTCGAGGCTCGTGCGCTCAAAGGGCTTACCGAAGAGGTTCACCTGGCCGGAGTCGGGCAGGGTGATGCCCATCATCATGCGAATGGAGCTGGTCTTGCCTGCTCCGTTGGGGCCCAGGAGACCGAACATCTGGCCGGCTTCGATCGACAGGCTGAGGTTATCGACAGCAACCTTCGCCTCGTAGGCTTTGGTCACTCCAGCGAGCTGGACAACGGGCATGAATTCTCCTGCCGCGGAATCACGAGTTTTCAGAGGATCCGGGGAAGCGGACTGCGAGCAGTTTAGCAAAGGGTCCCGAGCGCACGCTCAGTCCTTCGGTTCCTTACGCAGGCGAGCGATGGGCGGTTCCCAAAACCGGAGAGGTGTTGTGGTCTCCCACCCTTTTCACGATGGAACTGTGAAAAGGATGGGGCACGGGAATTCATGGGTCGACGAACATCCCGAAATGCGGGTCCCCTTCGGCTTCGCTCAGGGCAGGCTTTCGACTACGTCCGCTGCGCGGACTCCACTCAAGATGACAGCATGGTGCTAGACGATCTTCATTTCGTCGGGGTTCCAGTTCACTACCTGGCCGCGCTCGATGCTGAGATTACTGAGGAGCGCGGCGCCGGCGGCGCGATAGCCGAAGACCGCGTCTTCGACGACCGGCTGGCGGGACCGGACCGAAGCGAAGAAGTTGCGGAAGTGATCGTAGCTGTCGCTGTAGCCCTTGGGGGTGAGGAACTTTTCCGACCCGCCGAGGGAGGTGCTTCCCGAGTGGGGTGGATATTTCTTTTCGTGCTCCTCTTCGATTTGCTTTTGCATGGCTTCGGGAAAGGTGTCGATGGTGAGGCCGGGATCGTCCTCCCTGGGGACACGAGTGATCGTCAGCCCATCCCAGCCAATCTCCATGGTGCCCTCGGAGCCGGTGAAGATAAGTCCTTCGCTTTCTTCGCCTCCGTCGACAAAGTTCACGCGCAGGCTGAGGTTGAATCCTTCACGGTAATCGAACAGGCCGAGCACCACATCGAGGGCATCGCGGCCGTCCTTCCAGAAGCGCAGGGCGCCGGTGGCCACGCCGCGCGTGGGCCCGTGCGAGCCGGTGATGAAATGGGTGCCGGAGAAGAGGTGCACGAACAGGTCGCCGGCGACGCCGGATCCGTAGGCCTTCCACTTGCGCCATTGGAAGAAGTGTTCGGCGTTGAAGGGGATGTTCGGGGCGGTGCCGAGAAAACGCGGCCAGTCGCAGGTGTCGGGCGAGGCGTCGGGGGGAACGGTGTAGTCCCACGCGCCCATCGCGGAGTTGCGGTCCCAGCGGGCAGTGACCATGTTGAGCTGGCCGATGGCGCCCGAGGCAAGCACTTCCTTTGCCTTGATGTAAATGACCGAGCTGACCCGCTGGCTGCCGACCTGGAGGATGCGCTTCGTGGAGCGCGCGGTTTCGATCATTTCGGGGCCGTCGGAGTAGAGATGGATCATGGGCTTTTCGCAATAGACATCCTTGCCCGCCTTCATGGCGTCAACGGAGGCCTGCTTGTGCCAGTGGTCCGGGGTCCCGATGATGACTGCATCGATGTCCTTGCGGGCGAGGATTTCGTTGTAGTCACGGGTAGTGAAGAGGTCGTCGCCCCAGAGCTCTTTGCTGCGGGCGAGGCGGCCGTCATAGCAGTCGGCCACGGCGACCAGCTTGACTCCTGGCACCTCAACGGCTCGCTTGGTGTCGAACATGCCCTGGCCGCCGGCCCCGATGAGGGCGATCTGGATGTGATCGTTGGCCGCGACCGGCTGTCCGGCCTGGGCCAGTTCGGCTTCCAGTGCGGACTTCGAGGCTCCGAGAAGATGGACTCCGGGCATCAGGGTGGCTGCCGATGCGGCTCCGGCAGCGCGCAAAAAACTCCTGCGATTTAGAGCGGACACAAAGCCCTCCGAGGTGTTGCGTGATTTCGCATATAACCATACAGGGGGCAGGTTTCAGGTGTCAGGTTTCAAGGAGCCAGGCCGGGTAAGGGGAAGACCGAACCCGAAGGGATGCCAAGGCAACCCGACGATTGTGATGAGGCTCACAATCGGGGCGGCCGAATCGGTGAAAAGATTATTTGGGCAATTCGTATCCGGTTCTTCATCATTGCAGGTACATTTGACCATTCCCCATGCGATCGGCACGAGACCGACGAATCTTCCGCGTATTATCGCGGCTTGTAGAACCACCTTTCAGCGAACCAAATAAGTCCGATTCCTTTGTGCCATGCAGGAGTTTTTATGAAAATGGACGCGAAAGCATTTGTGGCCGACCCGGAGTTGATCGAGGCGCTCAAGAAACATGCAACGCGGGTTGATTGCGAGGATGATCGGTTGCTTTTCAAGCAGGGCGACACTCCCGACGGGTTATATATCTTTTGTCAGGGTGAGGTTACGCTTACGTTGACGTCGTCGACAGGCGACGTGGTCATGAGGGTGTCCGTTGACGTCGGCTCGCTGCTGGGCTTGCCCGGGGTCATCGGCAACGTGCCTTTCAGCCTGTCGGCCCAAGCGAAGAAGGGGTCCTTCGTGAGTTTCGTCAAGCGCGAGGACTTTAGCCGCCTGATGCTGACCAACCCATCGATCTCCGTCGGAGTGCTGCGGGTGCTTGCGGCCGAGGTTCGCACGGCGCGCATGGCGTTGGTGGAGAGGTAGAAACAAGCCGGGACTTTGCCGCGGGGAGTGATCGCGAGCCCTGGTCCCCGGGGAAATTCTTTTAGAATCCGCCCGATTCAGGTTCGGCTGGGGCGCCTTGTTTGTCGCTCCGGCGTTTGTTGTGTCGGGGGGTTAAGAGGGTGGCAGCGGATTTGGCAATTCTCTGATTTTCTCTGCCAAATGGACGGCGACTTCATCAGCTAGTTCATCGTTAGTGAAGGCTTGATTATTTTTTGCTGCAACTCTCCACTTGAACTGGTCGTTCTCGATGACGGGAGTCAGGGACCACGCGCCAGCTTCGCGAAAGTCGGCGTATGTGAGCTGTTCGTTCTCAATTCTCAAGAACTTAATCGTGAAGGACCCTCTTGCTGCGGCCGGCGTTCCGATAAACTTACCCAACGCCAATTTCTGTCCCAGGTAGCAAAACGGCTGCCCTAACACGGATTCCCCTTCAAAACGACCTAAGCTCTGTTTCAGTGCCTCAAACTGTGCGGGTGCCTGCTCCACCGCGGCGCGACGGTCTGCGACTTCCTTTTCGATCTCACTTTTGAAGCGATTGAATCTCTCCCCCATGTAGGCGTGTCCTTCCCGTTTGCGATCTTTGGGATACGATAGCACGGTGTTGATATTTGACGCCGACCATCGGCAACGTGCCCTACAGCCTGTCGGCCACTGCGAAAAAGGGGTCCCCGGTGAGTTTCGTCAGACGCGAGGAATTCAGCCGCCTGATGCTGATCAATCCCTCGATCTCAGTTGGTGTGTTGCGGGTGCTTGCGGCCAAGGTTCACACGGCGCGCGGCGCTGGTGGAGAAGTAGGATCAAGCCGGGACATCACGGCGGCGGGAGTGATCGCCGGCGCTGGCCACCTTATCCGCATGGTGCACCTCTTCCTCCGCGCAAATTCGGGGGGATTTGCCCGATAGGTGTCATGGCACCGGAGTGGTCGAGCCTGAAGCTGAGTGCGTCTCCCCCGCACGGATCAGGATCGTGGTACAGAACGACGTAAAGGTACTCACCGTCGGTTCCGGCGAACCATGTGGCGAATACGCCCTTTGGAGCATCAGGGAAACCGCTGTGATAAACCATCCCGGGCAAGCGCCCCAACCGACCGCCCCAGTAATACCTAAACGGACCGAACGTCCCTGGACCGAAGTCGTCGGAGTGCGGAAGTTTAAAAGGAAGAAATGACAGAACATCGGGATCGATGCCCGCGGCCAGTCCGGCAGCATATGCCCGGGCCTTCTTAATGCCTGTGCAATCGGCTCCGGCCCACTTCGCTGCAACCTCCATGTGCTCTTCGATCGAGGGATCACCCGGTACGGTGGTGATCTCTGTGCCTTTGAAGGTTTCCGCATCGATTCGTTCGAACTTCGCCTCCTGGATTACTCCCTGGCACTCAGTGTGCCGTGCGATCGAGGTCCCGGCGGACGCGAAGTGAATCGAGGTGCAGGGCGCGCTGTGTTGAGTGATGTCCGCCTGGTTGAGCTTCTCGCGCGTCAGGCAGATCGTCCGTTTTTCCACTGCCGCGTGGGGCCGGGGATCCTTCTGCGCCGCCAGTATCTCAGCGCGTTGCTCGGGAGTGGGCTGGGGGGTGAGCTTGTCAAGCCAGTCATCCGGCACGATGTTGTACATCGTCTGCGTCAAGTCCCACAAACCCTCTTTCACGTCGAAGCCTTGATTGGCGGGCGGATCCTGCGCCAGGCTTCTGATGGGGGAGAGGGAGCAGAGCAGCAGCACCGAAAGCACGACTCTTCTCGGCATGGCAATAAACATCCCACAAGGCGAGAGGCGCCGCAATAGGAAACTTCCCGCGGGCCAGAACGCTCAGCACGCGGCGCCGGGAGAACCGCGGGACGTTTCGTTTTCAATCCAGCTCCCCACGGCGGGCTGAGATCCAATTGATAACATCCAGATTGTGCCCGGACTTGAAACCCAGGTGATGTATGTGCGCGGCGTGGGGCCGCGCGTGGCGGAGATGCTCGCCGCCAAGGACATCCAGACCGCCGAGGACCTGCTCTATCACCTTCCCTTCCGCTATGAAGACCGGCAGAATCCGCGCAGCCTGGATGAGTTGAAGCCTGGCGAGATGGCGAGCGTAATCGCCGAGGTGCGCGGGGCGGCCCTGCTGCGAACGCGGCGCATGCCGATTTTCGAGATGACCCTGGGCCAGGGCCGGCTGGCGCTTAAATGTCTATGGTTTAACGGAACATACCTGAAGGATCGCTTTCATGCCGGGCAGACGGTGGCGGTATTCGGAAAAGTAGAACCGTCGCGGTCGACTAGCAACTTCAAAATGATTCAGCCGCAATTCGAGGTTCTGCCCGACGAGGGGGACGACGTCGAGACGCGCCTGCTGGAAGTGGGGCGTATAACGCCGGTGTACGAATCGCTGGGCGGGGCGCGGCTGGCTTCGCGTTGGCAGCGGAGAGTAATTTTCGATCTGCTCGAAGGAATGCGAGGGGCCGTTCCGGAATGCCTGCCGGGCGCGATGCTGGCACGGCTGGGCCTTCCCGACCGCGAGACTGCGCTGCGGGAAGTGCACTTTCCTGCTGAAGGCACGCCCATGGCGCAACTGCAGGCGGCGGCCACTTCGGCGCACCGGCGGCTGATCTTCGAAGAGCTGTTTTTTCTGGAACTGGGCCTGGAACTGAAACGGCGACGCATGCGCGAGCGCCCGGGAATCGCATTTGCAACCACGGACAAAGTGCGTGAGGCCATCCGGGAGGTGCTGCCCTTTCATCCCACGGCGGCGCAAAAGCGGACGCTGGGCGAGATCGTCGCCGACATGCGGCAACCGAACCCGATGCGCCGCCTGCTGCAGGGGGATGTGGGCTCGGGAAAGACGATTGTGGCGCTGCAGGCCATGCTGGTGGCCATGGAGAACGGCTACCAGGCGGCGTTGATGGCGCCCACCGAGATCCTCGCGACACAGCACTTCCTGGCGGCGCGCAAGCTGCTGGAGCGGTCGAGCCGGCGCTACCGGATCGTGCTGCTGACGGGATCGCTCGACGAGGACCGCAAGCGCACCAATCGGGGCATGATCAACCGCGGCGAGGCGCAACTGGTGATCGGTACGCATGCACTGATCGAGGAGAAGGTGGAGTTCGACCGGCTGGGGCTGGTGGTGGTGGACGAGCAGCACCGGTTTGGGGTGTTGCAGCGGTTCCGGCTGATGAAGAAGCCCAACCAGGCCGAGCCCGACGTGCTGGTGATGACGGCGACGCCGATCCCCCGGACGCTGGCGCTGTCGCTGTACGGCGATCTCGACGTGAGTGTTCTGGATGAGCTGCCCCCGGGGCGTACGCCGATTGTGACCCGGCGCGTGGCGGACGAGCGGGCCGATGAGGTGTGGGACTTTGTCCGCAAGCAGGTGAAACAGGGCCGCCAGGCTTACATTGTGTACCCGGTAATTGAGGGGACAAAAGACGACCAGCCGGAACTGGATTTTTCGCACGATGAGCCGGAGCCGGGAAGCGAGGCGGCGCCCCCAAAGGCTGTGCGCAAAAGCAAAGCGGCGGAGCTCTTTCCCAAGGCGGCCCCGGAAGCGAATCCGCAGGCGAAGTCGGGACTGAAATCAGCCGTCGAGATGCATGAGAAGCTGCGTTCCGGGCCCCTGGCGGGGTTGCGGCTCGGACTGCTCCATGGGCGGCTCGATGCCGACGAGAAGGAAATCATCATGCGGCGCTTCCAGCGCGGCGAGATCGACGTTCTGGTCGCGACCACGGTGATCGAAGTGGGCGTAGACGTGCCCAACGCGACGGTGATGGTGGTGGAACACGCGGAGCGTTTCGGACTGGCGCAGTTGCACCAGTTGCGCGGACGCGTAGGGCGCGGCGGAGCGAAGAGCTATTGCATCCTTATGACGGGGCGGCGGATTTCCGAGGTGGGGGAAGAACGCCTGAACGCCATGGTGCGGACGCAGGATGGGTTTGAGCTGGCCGAGCTTGACCTGGCGATGCGGGGGCCGGGCGAGTTCTTCGGAACGCGGCAGGCCGGGCTGCCGGATTTCCGGGTGGCGAACCTGGTGCGCGACCGGCAATTGCTGGAACTGGCTAAACAGGAGGCGGCGCGGTTTGCGCATGCCAAACCCGGGGAAGGCGAAGGGACCGAAGCCGAGCGGACGCGGGTGTGGGCGCGCCTGAAAGAGGCCTGGCAGAGACGGTATGGGCTGGTGGAGGCGGGATGAGGAGTGTAATGGGTGCCCTGTCCTAGCTTTGCTAGGGCGGGTTGAAGTCTCCACGGGCACGGTATCGGGTGATACGGGGGTATAACGCGAATATCTGTAGTCAGGGCGACATCCCTCCCGCCCTAGCGGAGCTAGGACGGGGCACCCCCATGGAAGAGCATGAGTTCGCGCCGGCGGGTGGTCCATTCAGACTCGATTTCTATAAGACCTTCGATCCCTGTGGCGTAGTGTCGGAAACTGCTCCATGCCCAGTCTTCGGGCTTTGCGACCAGTTCGCGCACCACGGGATTCCGGTGCATATAGCGCAGCTTTTCAACCCGCTTGGGTTCGGTCCAAACGTTGAAGTCATAGTAGCGGGCCTGCCAAAAAGGCTCGGCATGGCGCAAGGCGAGCGTGCGGGATACTGACTGCTTCAGTGCCTGTAGGGCCGTGGCCAATGTGGCGACATCCGGTTCGGTCAGGAGCAGGTGGACATGCTCGGGCATCACAACGTAACCGATTACGCAGAACCGATAACGCTCGCGGGTTTGCTCCAGTGAGCGTTCGAATTGGAATCGAGCCGAGGGTTTCCCAAGCTTGGTTTGACGACCGTAGCAACTGAACGTAATGAAGTGGAGGTCTCTAGTTTGCTGGAATCGGTGCAGGCTCGAGGGCACATAGAGAGTTTGGTGTGGAGGCAAGGTCGGTGTATGTGATCACGGCGACATCGATCCCGCCCTAGCGGAGCTAGGACGGGGCACCCCGGTCAAACCTCAAGCTTGGCCCTGTATTACGCCAGTCCGACACGGCCGGCCGATGCGACTGGCTGGGCGCGGAGGGTTTGAATCTCGAGATCGACGCTGGCGATTTCCGAGGCGCATTCCTGCTGGCGGCTGCGGGTGCACTGACAGAGTTCGGTGAACCGGATGTGACCGTACTGGCTGAGTTCGAGGCCGGCGGCGATGAGGACGCTGTAGATGTCGAGGCAGGCATGGCGCTCGAATTCAAACAGCATGCTCACCGTCCCGGAATCACTCGCGCCGCGGCTTAGAACCCAGCCGCCACAGCCAAGAATGCCGCCGGTGAGGGTCTTCACCAACCGTGAGGGCTCTTCGACGGAGCTGGCTTTCATCTCCAACGCCCAGGGGATGGGGGAAGATCGTTCTTCGTCGCGTTGTGCCCAGGTGACCCTCATGCCCGCTTTATCGGATGCAGGGCGCAGGGCTTTATGGCTGTTCCGGAGTCGAACGACGGGTGACTGTCTTTGACACAGCGGCCGCCGGTGTTGGCGTACATGCTGCTGCGCCGGATGATAGCTTCATAGACAACATGATCGTCGGGTCGGGCATTGATCTGGTGGAGATCGGTCGCATCCAACACTCGTTGGATCGCTTCGGATCGCGGTTTCTCGATCGTGTGTATACCCCGGAGGAGCAAGCCTATTGCCTGCGGAAACGAAACGCAGCGGAGAGCCTGGCGGCCCGGTTCGCGGCCAAGGAAGCAGGCGCCAAGGCCCTCGGAACGGGGATCAGCCGGGGCGTGAACTGGCTGGAGATCGAGGTGATCCGCGAGCCGGGCGGACGGCCGGCGCTCCAGTTCCACGGCCGCGCGGCGGAGGTGTCCCGGCGCCTGGGAGCTCATCGTTCGGCGCTGTCGATCACGCATACGACGGCGCTCGCCATGGCGAGTGTGGTGCTGGAAGACGGCCGCTGAGGCAGCGAGACGGTCTGGTATCCTCAACGCATTGGAACTGAGCGGTTTACCAAAGGAGCAACGTTGCCAAGCCGCAAAGAGATTCAGTGGTCGCAACTGAAGGTGGGCGCGCTGGTCATGGTTGCCGTGGCCATACTGATCTTTCTTATCTTTCTGATGTCGGGATCGACAGGCGGACTGTTCGCACGCAAGCTTGTGCTCTTCACCTACTTTGACAACGCAGGCGGGCTGAAAAGCGGCGCTCCGGTCACCCTGGAAGGCGTGACCATCGGCAACGTGTTGAAGATCAAGGTGGTGCCGTCGCGCAGCCTCCTCCCGGTGGAAGTGACCATGCGGATCGGGCAGGAGTATGCGCGCGAACTGCATACCGATTCCACCACCGTCATCGCCCAGGCCGGGGTATTGGGCGACAGCTATGTCGACATCACCTCGAAGAACGCCAAGGGGCCGCCGCCGGGGAACAGAGCCGTGCTGCCTTCGGTTGACGCCCCCAGCATCCAGGACGTTGTCGCCTCCAGCGAACAGGGAATCAAGACGCTCACCGCGCTCATGGGCAAGTTGGATACGTTGGTCGATACCCTGAATTCCAAGCAAGGCACTGCCGGCAAGCTGATCAACGATCCGGCGCTCTACGAAAAGCTTACCCGCGTGACCACGAATCTGGAAACGATCACGCGCACCATGGCCAGCGGTAAAGGCACGCTGGGACTGCTGATCCATGACGATACGCTCTACAAGCGGGCCGCGTCGGCCATCGACCGCCTGAACAACATCACCGTGGAGTTGGATGAAGGCAAAGGCACGGCGGGGAAACTCCTGAAGGACGACACGCTCTACAAGAATTTGAACTCCGCAGTTGCCAACACCAACGAACTTGTAGCCAGCATCAATGCCGGCAAGGGAGCCCTGGGCAAGCTCTCCAAGGATCCGGAGTTTGCCAACAAGCTCGACGAGACGGTGACCAGTCTCGACACGCTGCTGAAGGGCATCGCCGAGGGCAAAGGCACGCTGGGCCAGTTGGCCCAGAACCGGTCGCTCTACGATCACACCGATCAGACCATGGACCAGGCGCAGCAGTTGGTAAAGGCTGTTCGCGAAAATCCCAAAAAGTATCTCGTCATTCAGTTGAAGGTCTTCTAAGTTCACCCTGAACCTGCTTTTGGTCCGGTTCCATGGCATCGGGAGGTCCGTATGCGTATTCCTGTTCTGGCTGCGATCACGGCGGCCCTGCTTGCTGTCGGACTCGCGATCCGGATGGCTCAGAGCCCGGCCCGGGCGGTGAAGGCGGCACAGTCTACGGCGCCGTCCTACACCAACAAAGGCGATATGCTGCCGCCGTCGCATTATCGCGAGTGGATCTACCTGACCTCGGGGATCGATATGAGCTACAGCCCCAAGGCGATGGATACGGGCGGCATGTCAATGTTCGACAATGTGTTCGTCAATCCCGAGGCGTACCGGAGTTTCATGGCCACCGGGACATGGCCGGATAAGACGGTGATGATTCTTGAAGGCCGGGAAGCGCGGAGCAAGGGCTCGATCAATCAGCGAGGGCACTTCCAGGCCGTAGGAGTGAAGGACCTGGAAGTCCACGTCAAGGACGAGGCGCGGTTCCCGGGCAAGTGGGCGTTCTTTTCCTTTGACGCGCCGGACAAGAACGGAACCCTGATTCCGCAGGAAGCGCCGTGCTACAAGTGCCATGCGGAACATGCCGCGGTGGACACGACGTTTGTCCAGTTTTATCCCACGCTCCTTCCGGTGGCGCAGGAGAAACACACGCTGAGCACGGCGTACTTGAAAGAGAGTCCGGAAGGGGCGAAGTAGAAGCATGGAAATCCCGGGTTCGGGTTCGTGGTCTCCCTTGCTAAGGAAAGACATTTTATAACCGGTTCAAGGGTGCAAACCACCAAACCCAAAAACCAGGTTTTTGGCCAATGAGCTTTGCTCTTGATGTTCCGTTCGAACCGCCAAACAAGAGGAACTGCATAGGCGGGTTACGAAAAAGGAAGTGACGTGCGGTCGTACGCACATCGAAATTCAATTTCCCAGGGTATAGTGATGTGTTTTGAACTTCGGCAACCGAAAATTGTGATCGCATGTCAACTTGGAATTCTGAATGTCGTCCAACCGGATGACCCTTCCGGAGCGTCAACCGATTTGCCGTGAATTACATATTCGTGTTCCGGACCGAAACAGAAGAGATCAATACGAAATATCTGGCAGATAAGAAGTGGCAGAGACGCACCCGCGTCGAAGCGGTAAATCCATCGGACCTTGATCGAACAGGTTCGGGTCTCCGCAGGATAGGAGAGGAAGGCTAACAAACCGATGCGCATGGCTCTCCTACCTTGGAGTGGAAGAAAAGACCGCGGTGGCCTGACCACAGACGGGCTCTTTTTTGCCTTCTTTACCATCATCTCGAACATTCCGATGTGGGTCGCCATCGGTTGCCTCAATCTGGAAAGGCATGGAACGTTCAACCTCGAATATATGGCCCTTGGGATGATCGCCTTGTTCGTTCCGAGACTTCTATCGGCTTCGATCTTGTTCGCGATGATTTCCACCGACGTGTTCTACGGCGTCTGTCAATCATACGTGCTGTCTCCCGGGGAGTGCCTGCGCTATATCAGCTCAATTGGAGATCTGTCCTACGGCCGAATTTTTGCAGCGACCGCAGTCACAATTCTCGCTCTACTGGTTGCGGCAACGGCTGCTTTGCTGCCTCCGGTGAGAACGGGAAAACGGGAACGCTTTGCCTTGGCAGGTTGTCTCTTCGCCACCGCACTTGCCTTGTTTGTCGCGGACGTCGAGACAATCGCCCGGAACACCGGCCGAATTCCGACGTTCCGGTTTGAAGCTCCAAGCGACTCGGTTAAACTCAGTTCTTTTTCTGAGCTGCGTCTTGCCCGTCTTCCCGCGCTTGGACTTGCGCGTACCAGCCTCTATTACGCTGAGCACCTCACCTTCTCGAAAATACGATCGAATGCGGCGGGAGAGTCCGTCCCAAGCGCCGCAGGGTTTGCTTTACACGTCGCAGCCTCTGATGTGCTCAACAAAAGCGACGAAGCGACCAACGTGGTTCTTATTATCGCGGAATCGTGGGGATTGGCGGGTGATCCTGCTCTGCGCTCCGCGCTGATCGAGCCTTATTTGGCCCCGCATCTCCTTTCCAAATATCAGGTATTTCAGGGTACGGTTCCGTTTTACGGCTCGACAATCGCGGGTGAAGCCCGTGAACTCTGCGCAAGCAAGATGGGATATTTCCTCTTAAGCGCATCAAGCAGGGAGTTGAAGGACTGTCTTCCAGGTGTGCTCGCCACGCATGGCTACGATGCCATCGCGGTGCACGGAAATGCCGGTCATATGTTTGATCGCACGGACTGGTACAGTGCGATTGGTTTTCAGGAGAGATGGTTTAGAGAGCAGCTGCGACAGCAAGGGCTGCCGAGCTGTGTCGGAGCAGCTACGGGCATTTGTGATGCTTCCATCGCCGAGTGGATCGGAAATCGACTCCAAAGGCTAGATCAGAAGCCTACGTTTCTGTATTGGGTGACACTCAATTCTCATCTTCCGGTGCCGACTCCAGTTCCGATTACCACAGCTGTTCCGTGTTCAGTTCTACCCCTGCCAACCCCTCAACCGGCGCTCTGTTCATGGACTCAGCTAGTCCTGAATCTGCATCGGTCCGTATCACAGCTCGCTATGAGTAAGCTGGCTCGTCCAACGCTCTTTATTGTGGTGGGGGACCATGCTCCGCCGTTCGGCGATCTTGCCCTACGCCAAGAATTTTCTGATTCTGTAGTACCGTATATCATTCTGGCTCCGCGGTCCTTGGGTGACCGTGACAGGCCAAGACCCGGGCCGGCTGCAGAGCTGATCATGATGAAGAAAACTCCAAGTAAAAGCAAATAAATTTCCTTGCCTACCGGCCGTTAAAGTGTGATCGAAGATATAGGCTACCTAAGTCCGCAGGGGCACTTATCCCCGCGATTTTTAGTCGCGACGTCTCCAAATTTCAGAGTTTCACGGCAAGTTACGGCCGACCCGTCAATGACTGTTTAATCAACAAGCCACGCATACCGGCGCGGAAGGTGTGCCAGAACTCGATAAAGCCCTTCAGTCGCACCACCTGGAAGTAGTCGCTGGCAACGAAATAGAAAATCGAGACGATGATCCATTCGACATGGAGAGTGCCGGCGCCAACCTGCTCGGTGAAGGGGATGAGCACGGACGAGAACACCATGGCCAGCACCAGCAGGGCCAGCTTGACGATGCCCATCACCAGGTTGATTTCGACCAGCTTGCTGGAGAAGGGCTTTCCCAGCCGGAGACTCGCACGAAGCGCGGAAAATGCCGACCGGTTTTCGAGAAGCACCAGCATGGGCGCAATGGCGACGGCCCAGCTGATCAGCGCCCACAGAGTGAAGAAGCCGAGAGTAAACACGATGACCCAGACGGTGTAGCCGACGAGGTCAGGCTCGGCTCCGTTTCCAATGTGGTTGATCGGCGGCCCAGCCGATGCGAACGAAACCATGCCCAGCACGTGAAGACCAGGGCCGCCAGCCACGCGGCCTGCAGCGCGATCATGCTGACGGGGCGAAACGGCAGGCCCGGCTCAAGGCGCTTCATCACCAGGTTGCGGCCCAGGGCGGAAACGACGACCCACGCCACCGCCGCCAGCGGGCCAAGCCACACCAGTACGTGCACAACGTGAGGCCGGTAGAGATCCCAGGCATCGGCCAGGCGGACGGCGGAAACCCACGGGTCTTGCAGGCTGACTTTGTCGAGGCCCGTGAATTCCAGAGGAAGCTGGCCCAGAATTCTTTGCGCCTGGATCCAGCAGACGAGAAGCATGGGCCCGCCGAAGATCCAGCGCCAGGCTACTTCGAGGGCAGTCAACGACGGATGCGCGAACACCCAGCCCATCTGGCCAACGGCGGACTGGGTGGCGCGCACCGATTCGCGCTGCATGTTACTTGACAACCAGGTTTACTGTCTTGCGCGGCACGACGATGACTTTGATGATCGTTCGGCCGGCTATGCGCGCGATCACTTTCTCATCGGCCAGGGCCGCGGCCTGAATGGTTTCGGAATCCGCGTCGGCGGCGACCCGGATCACCGTGACCAACTTGCCGTTGATCTGCACTGGAATCTCGATCTCGGTTTCTTTTGCGAGTTCGGGATTGCTGCGGGGCCATGGTGCGCGGAGCACCGCGCCCTGCTCACCCAATTCCCCCCACAACTCGGCTGCGATGTAGGGTGCGAACGGAGCCAGGAGCAGCACCAGCGTGCGCAGCAGTTCGCGCACAACGGGAGCGGGGATTTCGCCGGCCGCAAGTTCTGCGTCCGCGGCCTGGAGTTCGTTGACGTACTCCATGATCGCGGCAACACAGGTGTTGAAGTGCCACCGGCCTTCGAAGTCAAGCGTGATCTTGGCGATGGTCTGGTGGAGTTTGCGCAGCAGCTTGAGCGAGGGGCCGGAGAGGCTTCCCTCAGGGGCTAAAGCCCCGCTCCCCTGATCGGATTTTATGTACGGGCTAAAGCCCGTACCCTTCAATTCCGCAGCCAATTCCGCAGCGCGGGCCTGCGGCGCGTACCTTGTCACCAGCCGATACACGCGTGAGAGAAAGCGGCTGACTCCGGCGACGCCGTCTTCCTGCCAGTCGAGGTCGCGGTCCGGCGGGGCGGCGAAGAGGGCGTACATACGCGCCGCGTCGGCGCCATAGCGGGCAATCATCTCGTCGGGTGAAACAACATTGCCCTTGTTTTTGGACATCTTGGCGCCGTCTTTGAGGACCATGCCCTGAGTGAAAAGGCGGCGGATCGGTTCATCGTTTGTGACGAGGCCGAGGTCGCGCATCACCTTGGTCCAGAAGCGCGAGTAAATGAGGTGCAGAATGGCGTGCTCGACGCCGCCGACGTACTGATCGATGGGGAACCAGTATTGCGCCGTGGCGGGATCGAACGGCGCCGTGGAGTTCTGCGCGTCGGTGTAGCGGTAGAAGTACCAGCTGGAGTCGACGAAGGTGTCCATGGTGTCGGTTTCGCGGAGGGCCGGGCCACCACACTTTGGACAAGTGACGTTCACAAATTGCGGCACGCGCCCGAGCGGCGACCCGCCCTGCTGGGTTATCTCGATTTGTTCAGGAAGGATGACGGGCAGTTGATCGTCAGGCACAGGCACGATGCCGTCGCGCTCGCAATGAATCATGGGAATGGGCGTGCCCCAGTAGCGCTGGCGGCTGACACCCCAGTCCTTGAGGCGGAAGGTGACAGTTGGCTCGCCAAAACCACCGCGCGCGGCGGCCTCCTGAAAGCGCTTGACGGCCTGTTCGTAGGGCAGCCCGTTGAACTCGCCGGAGTTGATGACGACGCCGTCTTTGGTCGTAAAGGGCAGCTCTGGCTCCTCGGTGTTCGGATCGGCCGGGGCAATCACGCGGCGGATGGGGATGGCGTACTTTTTCGCAAATTCGAAGTCGCGCTCGTCGTGCGCGGGCACGCTCATGATGGCGCCGGTGCCGTAATCGAGGAGCACATAGTTGGCGACCCAGATGGGCACAAGCTCGCCATTGTACGGATTGATGGCGAAGTGGCCGGTGGGCACACCGTGTTTTTCAATTTCGCCGACCTCGCCGGCTTCGCGCGCTTTCTTCTGCTCGTCGAGAAGTTCGGCGACATGCTTCTTGAGGCCGGAATCAGCGGCGGCGAGGGCAGTAACAAGCAAATGCTCGGGCGCGAGTTGGATGCTGGTGGCGCCGAAGATGGTGTCGACACGGGTGGTGAAGACGCGAATCTTTTCGGTGCGGTTCTCGACCGCAAACTCGACTTCGGTACCTTCGCTCTTGCCGATCCAGTTGCGCTGCATGGTGCGCACCTTTTCGGGCCAGCCGTCGAGCTTGTCGAGTCCGTCGAGCAGATCCTGCGCGTAGGCAGTGATGCGCAGGAACCACTGCTCGAGATCGCGCTGCTCGACCAGCGTGTCTTCGTGGCGCCAGCAGCGGCCATCGATGACCTGTTCGTTGGCCAGCACGGTGCAGCACTCGGGACACCAGTTGACCTTGCTCTTTTTACGGTAGACGAGGCCGCGCTCGTACATGCGGAGGAAGAACCACTGGTTCCAGCGATAGTAGTCGGGAAAGCAGGTAGTAACTTCGCGGGACCAGTCAAAGCCCATGCCCAGGCGCCCAAACTGCCGCTTCATGCCGGCGATGTTGGCCAGGGTCCACTGGCGGGGCGGGGTGTTGTTCTTGAGCGCCGCGTTTTCGGCGGGCAGGCCGAAGGCATCCCATCCCATGGGGTGAAGCACGTTGTAGCCGCGCATCCACATGTGGCGCGCGAGGGCGTCGCCGATGGCATAGTTGCGTACGTGGCCCATGTGAAGCTGGCCGCTCGGATAGGGCAGCATTTCAAGCACGTAGTACTTGGGCTTGCCGCTGTCGATGGGGTCAGCCGCGTACAGTGCGGGATCCGCGGCCCAGCGCTGCTGCCATTTCGGCTCGATCACAGCCGGGTCGTATCGAAGTTCTTTCTCTTCCGCCATAACCTCCTAGTGTAAATGGAGGCGGCATCGAGCCCGGACGGCTCAAACCCGGTTGGACCAGGATAGGGCTGCTACTTCTTGGGGCGCGACTCGGGTGGCACCAGGCCAGCGACGCGGTAGTAGACCACGAGCTGACCATAGTGTTCGCCGGAGTGCTCCATAAGGCCCCACGCTCCTTCGGAAAAGCGCGCCTGCCGGTTGGAGAACGGATCAACCCACAGGTCATTGAGACCGCCGTCGCCTTTACTTTTGATCAGCGCCGCTCCATCCGCAAAGGACTGTTTCACAAACTCCACGATGGCTGCTTTGGTTTTGTAGTCAGATCGTTTTGGGTCGCCGGAGGGAACCTTGACACCCTTCACCGGGTTGATGAAGAAGTAATTCGCACCGGCGGCGTGCAGCAGTTGTTCGGCAAACGACCGCTGAGCGGGCGTCGGCTTGAAATCGTACTTGTCCTCGGGAAAGTCCTCGGCCATCGCAATCAGCTTTCGGCCAATTCCATTCCAGTTATCAAGCAGAACCAGCGATGGGCCTCCTGGGGGCTTAGGGGTGTAATCCCCTGTGGGCGCCTGGGCGGCGGCCATGCCGACCAGCAGAAATCCGGCCGTGACGAAGGTTGAGAGCTTCAATAGAGTCCGCATGCGATGATCTCCTTTCGATCAATCCATCTCCACTTTGCGGCATCCCTCGGCATTCACGGAGATAGCACTCGTCGTGTTCGGGTTGATGCCTTGCAGGCGCGGAAGCCAGCGGAATCATCTTAACCGCACTACGAGGTCAGAGTCGCGGCGACTTGTTGACCAGGCGCTTGAGCGCACGCACATTGCTCTTTTCGTCGCCGTCGTCGTCGACTGGGGTTTCAGCGATGAAGGCGGAGTGGGAGAAGCGAGGATCGTTTAGCAGGCGGCGAAACGCTTCTTTGCCGATAGTTCCCTTCCCGATGTGCTGATGGCGATCGAGCTTTGAACCACGCGCAGATTTGGCGTCGTTGCAGTGCCACACCCGGACCGCGTCGAAGCCGACTGTGGCTTCGATCTGAATCATGGTGTCTTCATAGCCGTCCGCAGTAACAATGTCGTAGCCCGCGACATGCGTGTGGCAGGTATCGAGACAGACGGCCACCGGCGCGTGGGTGCGCAGGAGCCACACCAGTTCGGCGACCTGGTCGAAGCTGCCGCCAAGCGAGAACTCGGAGCCGGCCGTGTTTTCGATAAGGATAGTGAAGCTGGTGCTCTGCCAGGGGAAGCCGTCGAGAGCGCGTTCGATGGATTCGGCGGCGAGCCTCAGGCCCTCGTGCCGGCTGAGACCCCTCCATGAGCCGGGATGGAGGACGAGGTAATCGGCGCCAAGGGTGAGCGCGCGCTCGATTTCCTGGCGAAAGCAGGCCACGCTTTTAGTGCGTACGTCTTCGGTCTGGCTGCAGAGGTTGACGAGATAGCTGGTGTGAATGACGAGCGGCGTGATGTTATGCGCGGCCCTCAGTTCGCGCAAGCGGGCAGCCTGCTCTGGATCCACGGTCGCAGGGCGCCACATGCGAGGACTGGACGAGAACATCTGAAAGGTGTTGGCACCCACCGCGCGGGCGCGCAAAACGGCGTTGGAGGCGCCGCCCGCGGTGCCCAGGTGCACGCCAATGCGCTTGATCATGAAATGAGTGTAATGGGCGTTTGTCCGGGCAGCTCGGGCGCTGGTTCGGGCCAATCGGGATTTGGCGAAAAAAAAGCGAAAATCCGGTGCTTCCACAGCTTCCCAGGGTATATAACCCTGACATGGGTTTCATTTCTGCTCCTGGGGTGGACGCGTGGCTGCGCGGCGGCGGCATCGTGGTTGCAGCCAGTGAACGTGCTGCCCGAGCCGTCAAGACGGCGTTCCATCGCGCTCGGCGCGCCGAAGGCCTGACGGCCTGGCCGGCACCCCAGGTTCTGGACTGGAAGAGTTTCGCCCGCTCGGCGTGGGCCGATCGCGGCGGAGATGGACTCCCGCTGAACGCCATGCAGGAGGAGTCGCTGTGGTGCCGCATCATTCGCGACAGCGGACATACCGCGGGTTGGACCGAATCGGCTCGCCGGCGCCTCGCCCAACTGGCGATGGAAGCGCACGAGCTTCTGTGCGCCCATGGTCCGCACCTGCTTCGGCTCGCCGCACGCAGCGCCTGGCAGCAGGACCACGCAGCCTTCAGCGGCTGGGTGTCGGCATTCGATGATGCCTGTCGCGCCGGTGGCCTGATGAGCGCGAGCCGCGTGCCTTTCGAACTCCTGTCCCGGCTCGATGACAGGGATGCCGGCCGGCCGCCGCTGGTGCTGGCTGGATTTGACCGCCTCTTGCCTATCCAGCAAAGGGTGTTCGAAGCGTGGGGCGAATGGCGCTCGGTCGCGCCGGGCGAGCCGGCCGCAGATATTCGCTTCTATGGCGCAGCAAACGAGCAGGCCGAATTGGGCGCGTGCGCGCTCTGGTGTAGCCGGTATCTTGCCGCCAAACCGTCGGCCCGCGTGCTGGTCGTCGCCCACGATGCAAGCCAGCGCCGGGGCGAAATCGAGCGGGCATTTCTGAAACCCGGCGTCGGCGCGCAGCCGCTTCGATTTGAGTTCTCGCTGGGTGTTCCGCTCCTCAATATCGGACTGGCGCGCGCGGCGAATCTCCTCCTGCGCTGGCTTGACTACGCAATCGACGAGCACGAAGTGGATTGGCTGCTGGGCAGCGGAACCGGCGCGGCGAGCCCCGAGGAAGCCGCGGCCCTGCAGTCGTTCATGCGCGGTTTGCGGCGGAAAAGCCTGCAACGAACCCGCTGGACCTTGAATGCCTTAGTCCGCCAGCGGGCCGGGTCCGCGGCTCTTCCGAGTGCGTGGGTCGAGCGCATGGCACGCGCGCAAAAACGTCTTGAAGCAACTCCGCAGACACAAGGCCCACTGGAGTGGGCCGGGCTCGTTCCCCAGTTGCTGGAGACGATCGGCTGGCCGGGACGCAGCTCGCCGGCGAGTGCGGAATTTCAGGCCATCAGCCGCTGGCAGCAGGCGGTCGATTCATGCGGATCTCTGGGATTCGACGGCCGCACCATGAAGTGGAGCGAATTTCGTTCCACGCTTGAGCGCACACTTGCCGAAACCCTCTACGCGGCGGAATCGGAGGATGCTCCAATCCAGATCGCCGGGCCGGCCGAATCCGCGGGGCTCAGCGCTGATGCGATCTGGTTCCTGGGCGCAGACGAGGGCGCCTGGCCGGGGAGCGGCAGAACCCACCCCTTGCTTCCCATCGACGTGCAGCGCTCCGCGCGGATGCCGCATGCCTCTCCCCAGCTTGACTGGGAACTGGCCGAGTCCATCACCGCCCGGCTGCTGGCCGCCGCGCCCGAGATCACCATCAGCTATGCGCAGCAGAAAGAGGGGGTGGAGACACGCCCATCGCGGCTGGTGGCTTCGATCGCCGGCACACCACGGCCACTGCCCTCCGAGCTTGCGCCCGATGCGGCAAAAAAGCCGCGGACCATCGTATATGAGGACCGGGAGCGGGTCCCCGTTCCAGCCGCTCCCGCAATTCTTCCGGCTGTTCGCCTGAAAAAGAGCCCCGCCCAACTGAGCCTGTTTGATGATGGAGCCGCACAACCCGCGGCGATGCAGGTTCACAAGATGCCGGGCGGGTCCAACGTGCTCACGGCCCAATCCCAATGCGCCTTCAAGGCATTCGCCACAACGCGGCTGGGAGCACAGGAGTGGGACGCGGCGGAAGCAGGGCTTAGCGCGAGCCAGCGCGGCAAGCTTCTGCACGCCGTGCTTCACGCCGTGTGGGGCGGCCCAACGCACCGTGGCATTCGCACCTTCACGGAACTCCAGGAACTGGGACCAGGTTTGCGAGTGTTCGTCGAAGAACACGTGCAACGCGTGCTGGCGGAGGAGTTGCCGCTCGCGGCGCGGGAGCAAATGCAGCCGCGCTATCTCGAGCTTGAAGAGAAGCGGCTCGTCCGCCTCGTGACTGAATGGCTCGAATACGAACGAACGCGTGTGCCTTTCACGGTCGACGCCACGGAGGAGGATGCGAACCCCACGATTGCCGGGCTCACATTGAAGCTGCGGCTCGATCGTCTCGATCGGCTCAACGATGGTTCGCTGCTGGTGATCGATTACAAGTCGGGCAATGTTGCGATCAAGTCCTGGGATCTGCCGCGTCCGGATGATGTTCAACTGCCGCTGTATGCAGCGTTCGGGTTGGATCGCGAAAGAGAGACCGGCGGTTTGGTCTTCGCCAAGGTCCGCACAGGGGATCCTTCTTTCGCAGGCAAGGTGCGCAATGCGGTCGCCACTCTTGACGGCGACCTCGATGGGAAGTCGGGCCTGGTGAAGAATCCCCTCACGCCCGAACATCTTTCCGAATGGAAGGAAGCCATCGAACAACTGGCGCGCGATTTCCTTGCCGGAAAAGCGGACGTTGACCCACGCGATTATCCCGCGACGTGTGAACGATGCGGCTTGTATTCGCTGTGCCGCGTGAAAGAACGCAACGACGAAGAGGAAAACGAAGACGAAGAAAATGGATGGGAGGCAGGCGATGAGTAGCATCACCCGCCCCGCGCCGCCCGATCAGCGCCAGCGCGAGCAGGCACTCGACGCCGGCCGTTCGATTCTCGTCCAGGCGCCCGCGGGCTCGGGCAAGACCGACCTGCTCACGCGCCGATTTCTGCGCCTGTTGAGCGAGGTCGATGAGCCGGGCCGCATCGTCGCGATTACGTTCACCAAGGCGGCGGCAGCCGAGATGCGCAACCGCATTTTGTCGGAGTTGGAAAAGGCGGCCGCCGCGGATCCACGCACGCCCGCCGACGACGAGTTCTCGATGGAATTCTTGGCCCAGCGCGCACTGCAGCACTCGCGCGCGCTGGGATGGGACCTGCTGAAAATGCCGGCGCAGCTTCGCATTTCGACCATCGACTCCTTTTGCTATGAGCTGGCGCTACAACAGCCGTTGCTCTCGGGACTGGGCGGCGGCCTCGATATCACGGAGCGGCCAGCGGAGTTGTATCGCCACGCCGCGCGGCGGACGCTGGATCAGATCGGCGAGGGCGATTTGTCCCCTGGATCTGCCTCGCTTGGTTCAGCCATCGAGGCGCTGCTCTCGTGGCGCGACAACGGACTGCAGGAAATGGAAGACCTGCTGGTGAAGATGCTCGCGGAGCGCGACCGCTGGATGCAGGAATTCTGGCTGCGCGATTTCGCCGAGATGCGCGAGGTCGACTGGGACGCGCTGCGCGCCAGCCTGGAGCGACCCTTCGCACGCGCCGTTGCCGAGGCCGTAAACGAACTCGACGTTCTTATCGATGAGGACGTCCGAGACGAGGCAATGGACCTGGCGCGCTTCTCCTGCGGCCAACGCAACAAATGGCAGCAGTGCAAGCTATTCCAGTTTGCGGGGCTGCCGTGCCAGCCGTTTCGGAACCCCGATGCGCTGGAGGAAGCGCGACAGGGCTATCTCTGCATGGCGCAAATGCTGCTGACAAAAGACGGCAAATTATGCAGCCCGAGTTCCTTCAACGTTACCCGTGGCTTTCCATTGGAGTCCCCGGACGAGAAGGGCAGGATCAAAAATCTCGTCAATCGGCTCGATGCGATCCCGCCCTTTGAAGAAAAACTGAATGCCGTGAATCAACTGCCGCCGGCTCGCTACCCGGAAGAGGATTGGCAGATCATCCGCGCCTGCTTCACGCTCCTGCGGCGCGCGGCCGCGGAACTGAAAGTGGAATTTGCCGAAGCCGGCGTGGTGGATTTTACCGAAGTGTCGCAGATGGCGCAGCGCGTACTCAAAGGCGAAGACGAGTTACCCAGCGACGCGGCAATCAACATCGCCGACGGCATCCATCACTTGCTCGTGGATGAGTTTCAGGACACCAGCCGCCGTCAGCACAAGCTGATCGGTTCTCTGGTGGCCGCGTGGCCCGGGCCTGAAGGCCGCACCGTCTTCGTCGTCGGCGATCCCATGCAGTCCATCTACTTCTTCCGCGATGCGGATGCCGAGCTGTTCCCGCGCGTGCGCCATGTCGGCCTCGAGTTGCCGACCGGGGAGGCGCTCAAGCTCGACTTCGTTCCGCTGTCGTCCAACTTCCGCACCGCGCCGAAGCTCGTCAAGAAACTCAATCAGGCATTCAGGCAGATCTTTGCGGCCAATGATGGAAGCGGAATCGAACTCTCCGAGGCACAACCAGCGCGTGACGGTGCATCGGATCGCGAACCTGATTTTCGTCTGCACACGGATTTCATTCCGCAGACGGTGAAAGCTAATTCGTCCCGCCCCGACGTCTTGCAGCGCAAACAGGAAGCTGCGCAGAAGCGGGAGATGCTGCACCAGGCGCAGACCGCCGAGATTGTCGCGCTGATCCGCAGTCATATAGACCGCATCGAAGCTGCGCGTGCCCGTGGCGAAAAGTATCGAATTGCGGTTCTGGGCCGCGCCAAAAAAGCTCTCGCCCCGGTCGCGCAGGCTCTGCGCGAAGCGGCAATTTCCTTCCGCGCCGTCGATCTTGAATCACTCAACGACCGGCCCGAAGTCCTCGACGCGCTAGCCCTTGCACGCGCCCTGTTCAATCGTGAAGACCGGGTCGCGTGGCTGGGCGTGTTGCGTGCGCCCTGGTGCGGGCTCTCGCTGGCCGACCTTCACAGGCTCGCGAGCGCGGATGATGCGGAGGTTCTTCGCCGGCCTGTTCCGGAATTGCTTGCCTCTCGGCTTCACCTGCTCAGCAAGGACGGCCGCGAATCTGCGCAGCGAGTGCTCGAGACGATCGAAGCAGCGGCGAACCTGCGCGCCGCGAAGCCGGCTGCCTCCCTTGGCACCTGGCTCGAACAGGTCTGGCTGCGCCTGGGAGGCGCAGACTGCGTGGACGCGACCGGACGCGCCAACGTCGACCGGCTCTGGGGATGCCTGGATCAGTTGCAGTACGGCGAGCCGGACCTGCTTGGCCGCGGACTCGCCGGCGCGCTTGAACAACTCAATGCCCAACCCGACCCCGCAGCCGCCAGCGATTACGGCGTGCAGTTGATGACCATTCACAAATCGAAGGGGTTGGAGTTTGAAGTCGTCATCGTGCCCGACCTGCAGGCCGCATTCGGGCGAAACGACTTCAAGCTGCTCTCGTGGCTGGAGCGGGGGCTTGAACACGCCGACGATGGGGGCGACATCACCGAGTTTCTCGTCGCTCCGCTGCCCTCGAAAGGCACGGAGAGCGGCAAGGCCAAGAAGTGGGTCGACCGGGTTTATCGGAAGCGCGAGTCACAGGAAATGCGGCGCATCCTCTACGTGGCCTCCACCCGCGCGCGGGAAGAGCTGCATTTATTTGCCAGGCCGGCATACAAGGAAGAGCGCGATGGAAGTTTTACGCTGCCCGATCCGAAGGGCACACTGCTCGCGACGGCCTGGCCGGCTCTCGAAGATGAAGTCCGGCAGCGATTCCAGGAGTGGAAGGACAAGCCGCAAGAGGCGCAGATTACTTCTCTCGCCGCCTCCCATGCGAATAACCTGCTTGTGATGCCGCAGCCGGGAAAGCCGGCGGTCGTGCGGCGTCTCCCACCCGATTACCGGCCGCCCGACACGTTTCCCGTGTTGCTCCACGGTGACTCCGACGTGGCTGCATTGGCCGGCTCGCAACTCTATCGGCGCCATGAGGGCGGAGTGCTTTCGCGGTCGCTGGGGAGCGCTGTGCATGCGCTGCTCGAAGAACTGGCACGGCTCCGCGCGATCTCGGACTGGCCTTCCGCGCGACTTGCCCTCGAACGCATGCGGCCGCGCATCACAAGCCAGTTACGCGGGGTGGGCGTGGATCAGAAACAGGCCGCAAAAATCGCCGGCCAGGCACTGGACATTGCCATCAACGCCACGCACGATTCGAATGCGCAATGGATTCTGTCGCCGCACGCGGGCGCGGCAAGCGAGGTGCGCTGGGCAGGGATCATCGCCGGGAGCCTGCGCGAGGTGCGCGTCGACCGCATCTTCCGCGCTGCAGGTGCACCAGGCGTGGAGGGCGACGACTGCTGGTGGATCATCGATTACAAGACCGCTCACGAGGATCACTCCGACTCGGCGGCAGTGTTGGCCAGGTTCCGCCCCCTGTTTGCATCGCAGCTTGAGCTCTACGCCCGGGTTTTGCGCAACCTGCACGGCCAGGGCGTGGCCGTCCGCGCCGGTTTGTATTATCCGCGCATGCTGGCCTTCGACTGGTGGGAGCTGTAACTCGACTTACTAACTCAACTTGTAACTCCCAGCCCGATAGCGCGCATCAGCTTGAGTGCGTTGCTGGTCTGCACAATTCCCGGCTTCAGCTTGTAGTCGAAAACCAATCGATCGCCTTCCAGCCGGTCCTCGAAATGAAAATTGGCGGCCCGTTCGCCGAACCTTGGAGGAATCTGGGCAAGGGCAAGATCGTGGGTGCTGGCCACGCCGATCGCCGCGTATTCGAAAAGATGCTCAAGCACGAATTGCGCGCCGATGAGGCGGTCGTGCGAATTGGTGCCGGAGAGCAGTTCATCGAGCAGGAACAGCACCGGCAGGGGACCTTGAGCCAGATCGGCAATCAGCTTGAGGCGGTGAATCTCCGCGTAGAAGCGGGACATACCGTCGGCGAGCGAGTCGAGAATGCAGATGGAGGCGGCCACGTTCAGAGGCGACATGCGCAGCCTTCGCGCATGCACGGGTGCGCCGCACTGTGCCAGCACCGCGTTGACGCCGATGGCGCGAAGAAACGTGCTCTTGCCGGCCATGTTGGGTCCGCTCAGGAGAATGAGGTGGATCGGCTCGCCCAGCTTTACGTCATTCTCGACGGCCTTGTCGGCAGGCAGCAGAGGATGCGCAAGTCCCTCGGCGCCGAACTGCGGCGCAGCACTGACAAACTCCGGAAACACGTGGCGCGGATGCTCGTAGGCGAACGCTGAAAGCGAAGTAAGAGCCTCGAGTTCGCCGGCTGCATCGATCCATCCGCGAATGGCGGGACCAAACTTCTGTTGCCAGCGCTCCGCGACAAAGACCACTTGCGCGCTCCAGAACATCACCAGGTCGAGTGGCTTCGCAAAGAGGCTGTGCCGCGACTGAAGCAGATCAACGAGCCGCGCCAGTTTGCCGATGGCCTCCGACGAAGTGATTCCATCGCGCCGCAAGGCGGCCTGAAGGGCGAGCAATCTGGGCGACGCGACCTGTTCCTGCTCGAACAGCCGAAGAACTTCGGCCAGCAGTTGCAGGTCCTGGGTTGCACTCTCGAGCGCGGCCGCTGCCTTTTCGAGCCGCGCGTGCAGGCGATGAGCGTAGGCGAAATTCAGAACCGTCATGAGCAATGCCACGACGGGCAGGTCCCACAGCGCCCACCCAACGAGGCTCAGAATCCAGAGAACGGCAAGGACCGAGACCAGGGAGCGGACATTTCCTTGCGCAAAGACGGGGCTGCTTTCTCCCCAGGCCACCAATGCTTCGGGATGCACGCCGAGGCGCACTGTTTCGCCTGCGGAGAAGAGGCGCTCTCGAAACTTGACCCGCGCCTGCAATTCACGGACCGCGGCCTGGCGGGGAAGGACTTCGTCCGGATGTGCCGGCGCGCGCAACCATCGCGCCAGCGTCTCTTCGCCTGCCCGGGTGCGCGCGCTGGAGAGATATTCGAACAGCGACGCGCGGCCGAAGAGGTCGAGGTCACGCGCATAGGGATGCGACGGATCGAGAAAGCGCTCGCCTGTCTCGCCGGAACCTGCCCATTGATCGTTCAGTCGCGCCAGCCCGCGCTCATAAAACGCAATGGCCCGGGTGCGATAGCGAATCGACGCCAGCAATTTTTCCTGCAGCACGGCCATCACAACGAACGCGGCGACCGGAGCGGCCAACAACGCGAGGGCGACAACATGGCGCGGCAGGAATACCGCGGCGGCGAGAGTCGCGGCGGCGATGAGCAACTTGGAGTACCCGAGCAGCCGTTCGCTCCGCTGCTGGGATGCCTGCAAGTAGCGGAGGTTGCGGAGTTCTTCGGCGTAGAGTTCGGCGGCGCCCTGCGCGTGTTGCTGATCCCTGCCGTCGGCTGTGGTCACACAAACAGACTAACGCCCGCCGCTGCGAGTGACTTCGGCGGTTCAGCCGGCTGTCGGCGCAGGCGGAGCCTTTTCTGGCTGCGGCACCTTTTGCTTTGCTGAATTCACGCTCTTGTAGTGGCGCACGTCGGCGCCTTTCACCCAGAAGATGACGTCTTCGGCGATGTTGGTGGCGTGGTCGGCGACGCGCTCGAGGCTGCGGCTGATCATGAGGGCATTCAAAGCTTGTGGAGCCAGGTGGCTCTGCTCCTCCATGACCTTGGTGAGCGCCTTATACGCCGCGCGGTTCATAGCATCCACGGCATCGTCCATGGTGAGAACCGTGCGCGCCATTTCGGCGTCCGCTTCGATGAACGCCTGCAGGCTCTTGCGCACCATGTCGGCGGCGAGCGTCGCCATGCGCGGAATATCGACAGGCAGCTCGACGGTGCCAAGTACCTCCATGTTGCGAACCCGCTCGCTGATGCTCTTGGCCGAATCACCTACGCGTTCGAGGTCGGCATTGATCTTGATCACGCTGAGGATGAAGCGCAAATCGATGGCGGTAGGCTGTTCCATGGCCAGAAGGTCCAGGGCGGCCTGGTCGATGTCTCGTTCCATGCGGTTAATGGCCACCTCGCTGCGGCTGACCAGGTCGCAGATGGAGAGATCGCGTACCCGGTACGCTTCAATCGCGCGTTGAATCGCCTGCTCGGCCAAACCGGCCATGACCAGGAGGTTCTCCTTCAAATCATCCAGGCTTTGCTGGAACCGTTTGCGTGTCATCCGAACCTGCCCGTAATGTAATCTTCCGTCCGCTTGTCGCTGGGATTGGTAAAGATCTTGTGGGTCGCATCGAACTCAACCATGCGGCCGTTGAGGAAGAATCCAGTCTTCTCCGCTACGCGGGCCGCCTGCTGCATGTTGTGGGTCACAATCACGATCGTGTACTGCGATTTCAGGTCGAAGATCAGGTCCTCGATCTTGGAGGTCGAGACGGGATCGAGAGCCGACGCGGGCTCATCCATCAACAGCACCTCGGGATCGACGGCCAGGGCGCGCGCGATACACAGTCGCTGCTGCTGACCGCCGGAGAGGCTGGCCCCCGACTTCTTTCTGAGGTCGTCCTTGACCTCTTCCCAGAGGGCGGCATTCTTCAACGACTTTTCGACAATTTCGTCGAGCACACGGCGGTTCGAATAGCCGTTCAGCTTCAGGCCTGAGGCGACATTGTCGTAGATCGACATGGTGGGGAAAGGGTTGGGTCTCTGGAAGACCATGCCCACACGACGCCGGATCTGCACCGGCTTGGCGTCTTCATAGATATCCAGGTCGCCGATGCGCACGGTACCGGTGACGCGGGCGATGGGATTGGTTTCGTGCATGCGGTTCAGGCAGCGGACGAAGGTGCTCTTTCCGCAGCCCGACGGACCGATCAACGCGGTGGCCTGGTTCGCAGGGATATGCAGATTGATGTCCTGAAGGGTGTGATTCGTTCCGTACCACGCATTCAGGTTTATGACTTCAATGCCGACGCCCACGTGCGCATCTCTCCGTTCTCACTTCGTAGTTCTCAGTTTTCAGTTGTCAGGTTTCAGTTCGACTTCATGGCTCACGCGCCGAAACTGTGAACTGAGAACTGACGACTGACAACTGGTTTTCAACTGGTCCCTTTCAAAACGCCGCGGCTGGTCACGTAGCGCACCAGGGAGACGGCAAGCACGATCAGCACAATCAGCACCAGCGAGCCGGCCCAGGCCATGCGGTGCCAGTCATCATATGGTGCCAGGGCGAAGAG
Organism: uncultured Acidobacteriota bacterium; assembly: GCA_963798315.1. Lineage (GTDB taxonomy): Bacteria > Acidobacteriota > Terriglobia > Terriglobales > Acidobacteriaceae > Telmatobacter. The sequence goes on from CAWCTA010000018.1 coordinate 183,949, forward strand.
ATAGATCCGCAGTGGGAGCGCGTCGATGGGCCGGTCGAGGCTGGTGCTCCAGAAGGAGTTGCCCAGCACCGTGAAGATTAACGGCGCGGTCTCGCCGGCCACGCGGGAAAACGCCAGCATGCATCCGGTAATGATGCCCGGCGACGCAGTCTTCACAGTGATGGCGAGCACGGAGCGCCAGTTGGGCACTCCTAATCCTAATGCAGCTTCGCGGATCGCATTGGGCACCATGAGGAGCATTTCTTCGGTGGTCCGCGTGATGGTGGGAATCATCATGATACCCAGCGCCACACCGCCCGCGAACGCCGAGAAATGACCCGTGAAGGGAAGAAAGCTTATGTGCGGGCTGACGATCAACGCATAAGCTGCAACCCCCATCACAATGGAAGGAACCCCGTTGAGCACGTCGGCGGTGAAGCGGATGGCATTCGCCAGCCGGGTACCGCGCCCAAATTCGGCCAGGAAGACGCCGGCGCCGATTCCAATCGGAATTCCGATCACGCTGGCCAACCCCAGCAGCACGGCGGACCCAACGATAGCGTTGGCCATGCCGCCGCCCGTCTCACCCGGAGGCTTGGGAATCTTGGTGAAGAAGTCCAGGTTGAGAGAACTGGCGCCCTTGTAAACGAGATAAGCGAAGATGGCCAGCAACGGCAGGATGACCAGCACCGTAGCCAGAATGGAAAGAAACGTGACCAGATGATCGGTAAATCCCCGGATCATGCTGCTTGATGATGATTGGCTTGCCGTGTTCACACAACCCTTTCCCCACTTCGCTTAGCGTCGGCAGCTTTATGGCTCAGCGGCGTCAAACCACGCGCGCCGGAGCTCCCCTCGTTACCGCCCACACCAGCAGGCGCGCACAGGCATTCACAATGATGGTCACAATAAACAGGGCCAGTCCGATCTCAGTCAGAGCGGAACGATGCAGGTCGCTGACTGCCTCGGCGTACTCGTTGGCGATCACCGCGGCCATCGAGGCCCCGTTGGCCAGGAAGGAATGGTGAATTTCCGGCGTGTTGCCGATGACCATGGTGACGGCCATGGTTTCCCCCAGCGCGCGCCCCAGCCCGAGGATGATCGCGCCCACGATCCCGATGCGCGCGTTGCGCAGAACGCCCATGCGAATCATCTCCCAGCGGGTGGCGCCCAGCGCCAGGACCGCCTCCCGCTGCGAGTGGGGCACGGCTATCATGACTTCGCGGGTGAGCGACGAGATAATGGGCAGGATCATGATGGCCAGGATCACAGCCGCGGATACGAAGCCCAGTCCGGTGGGATTGTCGTCCGCGAAGAGTCCCGTCCAGCCCAGGTACTTGATGAGCATCGGATTCACGTGTTCCCGGAGCAGCGGCACCAGGACGAAGACAGCCCACAATCCGTAAATGATGCTGGGAATGGCGGCCAGAAGCTCGGTGAGAAATGCCAGGATGTTGCGCAAGGCCTTCGGGCACATCTCGGTGAGGAAGATGGCAACCCCTACCGCCAGCGGTACGGCCAGAATCAGCGAAAGGAAAGAGGAAACCAGGGTGCCGTAGATAAACGGCAGGGCGCTGAAATGCCCGTTGACCGGATCCCAGTAGATGGGCTGATGCGTCACCGGGTCGAGGTCGGCCCTGAAGAAGAACTGAAAACCAAACTGGGCCCAGGCCAGATCGGAGCGCTTGATCAGTTCCATGGCGATCAACAGCACGATCCCGAAGATGCTCAGCCCGCACAGCGCCATCAGTCCCTGAAAGATGCGGTCGGCGGTGGCCGAGCTGCCGCGCGACAACAGGTACTTTCGGACATCCGAAACCTCCCGGGCAGAAGGAGCTTTGTCCGGTGGTTTCATGGCGGCAGACCCGGGGTCCTGCTGAAATTGAACTTGGGAGATTCGAATCTCTGGCACTTGTACGGTCACCTGATCACAGCTATCCGACAGGCTACCGGGGAAATATGAATGCGAGGTTACAACCTCGCAAAATCAAGCGCATAGACGCCGGAATAGTGTTTATTCACTGTGACTACCGCTGCCCCTCGTGGCCCTGCGGTGTTTTCAGATAAGCTGTTGGACTGAATCCAGATAGGTGCTCGCGATGCGTCCATTCTTGTTGCTCTCCCCGATCGTTGCCATAGCCATGCTTGCGAACCCCTGGGCTTTGAAGGGCCAATCAGCGCCCGAGGCCCCCGACCCGCCCAGCCGCGACTGGAGCGCCTCGTGGATTACCCATCCTACTGCGCCGTTGCGGGAGCCCATCGTGCTGCACTTCCGCCGGTCCCTGAAGCTGGGGGCGGTCCCGGCCAGCTACGTGGTCCGGGTGAGCGCCGATAACCGATTCATTCTATTCGTGAACGGCACGCGGGTGGGTGACGGCCCGGCTCGCGGCGACCTTGGCCATTGGCGGTATGAGCGCTTCGACCTGGCCCCACTGCTCAAAGCCGGCGAAAACCTCATCACCGCGACGGTCTGGAACTGGGGTGTCTACGCCCCGGTTGCCCAGATGAGCGACCGCACGGCGTTTCTCCTGGACAGCGAGGCCACCGGCGACGCCTCCATCAGCACGCCCGCGGGTTGGATGGTGGAGCAGGAGCCGGGCCACCGGGCGCTCGATCGCAGCTCCGTCACGCTGCAGGAGTACTTTGCGTCGGGTCCCGGGGAGGAGATCGATGCGGCGAAGTACGATTGGGGCTGGAATTCTCAGGCGGCAGGGTCGGGCTGGGTTGCGGCCGGCACTCCCATGCGCGACAGCATCTTTCCGGGCGTGAACAAGGCGCATTCCGCCGAAATCACTGGCGACAATTTCTGGGGCCTGGTGCCAGACGAATTGCCGCATATGGAGTATTCAGCAACCAGCCCAGGGCTGATCGTGCGCGTTGATTCTCCAGGCGGTGGACAGGATTCTGCACGTTTCTTCGGTGAGAAGCCAGGCACCGTACCGGCTAACACCCACATGCATCTGCTGCTCGACCGCAAAACGCTTACTACCGCCTATCCGCGCCTGGCCGTCTCCGGCGGCAAAGGGGCGAAGGTCCGGCTGACTTACTCTGAGGCCCTGTACGACAAGGACAAGCACAAGGGCGATCGCGACGCGGTCGAGGGCCGTCAGGCCCTGGGCCTCAATGACAGCTTCCTCCCCGATGGCGGGCAGCATCGCGTCTTTGAACCGCTGTGGTGGCGCACCTGGCGCTACCTCGACCTCGACATCCAGACCGGCTCCAGCCCGCTCACGCTCGAGTCGCTTACCGCCAATTTCACCGCGTATCCATTCGAAGAGCGCGCCAAGCTGCAGACCGGCCAAGCTGATCTCGACAAGATCTGGGAGATCAGCTGGCGGACAGCCCGGCTCGACGCCCACGAGACCTACATGGACACGCCCTACTTCGAACAATTGCAGTACATAGGCGATACGCGCATCCAGGCGCTCATCTCCTACACGGTGGGCGGCGACGATCGGCTGGGGCGCCAGGCGCTTGCTGCTTTCGATGATTCGCGTTTCCCCGAAGGGCTCACGCGCAGCCGCTATCCGAGTGCCCTGCCCCAGACCATTCCCACCTTTTCGCTGCTCTGGGTTGGCATGTTGCACGACTACTGGATGTACCGGCCCGACCCGGCGCTGGTCCGTTCGTCGCTCGAAGGCACGCGGGGGGTGCTCGGCTGGTTTGGTTCCCATGAGAAGGAGGACGGCCTGCTCGAAAAACTGCCGTGGTGGAGCTTCATTGACTGGGTATCCTCGGGCGAAACACCCACCTACGACTCTCACGGCGAGTCGTGCATCACCACTCTCGAATACCTGGGCGCCCTCATCGATGGCGCCGACCTGGAGCAGAACCTGGGCGACTCGGTCATCGCCGCCCGATATCGCGCACGCGCCGCCCGGGTGCGAAGCGGCCTGTACGGAAAATGCTGGAACGCCGACCGCCAGATGCTGGCCGACAATTCCGACCAAAAGGTGTTCAGCCAGCAGGCCAACATCCTCGCGGTGCTCTACGACGTTGTCCCCAAAGGCCGCCAGCAGCAGATCCTCCGCAAAATGCTGGCCATCGAACCGGGCACCACGCCCAACGGGGTCCTCAGCGCCTCGTATTATTTTCGCTTCTACCTCGCGCGGGCGCTGGAACACGCCGGCATGGCGGACGATTACCTCGGCTCTCTCGATCCCTGGCGCAAGCTTCTGCCGCTGCATTTCAGCACCTGGCCGGAGATTCCCGGCGACACCCGTTCCGACTCGCACGCATGGACGGCCCATCCGATCTACGACCTGTTGACCCTGGTCGCGGGTATCGAACCTTCGAGTCCCGGCTTTGGCACCGTCCGCATCGCCCCGCACCTGGGAAACCTGACCACGCTTTCGGCAGTGTTTCCCCATCCCGAAGGAACGATCGAGGTGAAATATCGGCGCCAGGGATCGGGTATCGAAGCCACAATCACCCTTCCTGGTCCGGTCACGGGCGAGTTTCTCTTTCACGGCCGGAGCGAGCCGCTGAGCCCTGGTGTGAACCACATCACGGTCGAATAGTGCGGGCGGGTTGACAGGAATCCGATCGGGCACGGGACGGCAGCCAGACTGGACCCTAAAATTTCACCGCCTTTAGTAAATCGTGTTACAACTCGATCATGGCCAAGAGCAAGAACTCGACTCCGCCGGGACACGTGAATCTGCGCATGCTTGCGGAGCACCTCGAACTCTCGCAAACCACCGTGTCACTGGTGCTGAACAATTCTCCGTCAGCCAAGTCGATTCCGGAGGAGACGCGCAAGAGGGTGGTCGAGGCCGCGGAGCGACTCAACTATCGGCCCAATTACTTTGCGCGTTCGCTGCGCCAGAGCCGCTCGATGAGCGTAGGCGTGCTGGCGCCCGACCTGAGCGAAGGCTACTTCACCCGGGTGATGAGCGGCGTGGTGCAGGAACTCACCGCGGCGCACTACTTCTTTTTCACCGCCTGCCATGACTGGAACCGGGAACTGATCGAGAAGTATCCGCGCATGCTGGTGGAGCGCGCCGTCGACGGTTTTCTGCTCCTGAATACGTCGGCCGATCACATCGATGTTCCAGTGCCTGTGGTCGCGATCTCAGCCCACAGCCAGATCGAGAACGTGACCAATATCGTGCTCGACCACCATGCCGCGGTGGAGCAGGCTTTGCGCCATTTGTACGAACTCGGTCACCGCCGCATCGCTTTCATGCGCGGCCCGCAAGCCATTCCCGATTCAGATTTTCGCTGGGACGCCATCCAGGACGTCTCCATCGAAATTGGGCTCCGGATCAATCCTGCGTGCGTGATCCGCATCGACGACGCAAGCTGGTCGATGAAGACCGGCTACCACCCCATGGCCCCCGAAATCGGCTATAAGCCGATGCAGGCCCTGCTCGAAAGAAACCGGGACTTCACCGCGGTTTTCTGCTTCAACGACATAGCCGCAATCGGGGCCATTCGCGCCCTGAAGGATGCCGGGTTGTCGGTTCCCGGCGACGTGTCGGTGGTCGGCTTCGACGACATTCTCTCCGCCGCCTACGCGACGCCTTCGCTGACCACGGTTCGCCAGCCTTTGCTCGAAATGGGCAAGAGAGGGGCCCAGGTGCTTCTTGAGCGGATCGCCAATCGCGAAGAGGCCTACCCATCGGAGATCACCATGGCTCCCGAGCTCGTGGTCCGGGAATCCACAGGGCCGGCAGCGTCAGAGAAAAGCTAGTGCCCGCCGGCGTTGCCCGATGATCACCTATCGAGCCGCCTGGACAGGGAAGATTGTGCCGACCCGCCGAATCTCCCTGTGCATAATCGGGGTTTTCCGGCAAAAACACCTGTAAAACCCATTAACAGCAGTAATCAGTTGTCACGTTACTTATGGCCCGTGCCTATTACTTTGGTTGCATTTTCGGCTGCGACCGGATTCCCCTTTTGTGCCAGAGCCAAGCGCGTCTAACCTCCTCATACTGATAGGGCGGGAGTGTGCTCCCCCGGTATGGTCTCGTGGACACGATTGTACGCACCAGCAGCAGCGGAGGAATGATCGCGCGGTCCGAATTTGACGTCATGGATCGCACTGCCGATTCTGCGCTCGATGAACTCACCGAGTTTACGGCCGTCCTGAGCGGTGCCGACTACGCCTACATGGGCTGGCTCGATTTCAACCGCCTGTGGTTCAAATCAAGATTTGGATTTACGGCCGCGGACCAGCCGCGAACCTCTACTGCATGTCAGTTCGTCGTTGAAGACGGGAAGCCGCTCCTGGTCCCTGATGCAGCTTCCGATCCTCGCTTTCCATCCACCGGCATTGAGCTGCCCGGCGGTCGGCCTTGCCGATCGTATGCGGGAATGCCGCTGATCGCTTCCAACCAGCACGTGGTCGGAACGCTCGCGATTCTTTCCCGCAAACCGAATCGTTTCGGGGCCGAACACCTGACCCTGCTTGAAGTCGTGAGCCGCCAGATTATTACCAGGCTTGAACTGTACAGCCGCATCCGCGCGCAGGAACAGGCGCAGCGAGCCCGGCAGCGCACCGAACGGGCGCTGGCCACAGAGCGCTCGTTTGTGGCTACGACGCTCGATGCCATTCCGGCGCTGGTGGTGGTCCTGGACACGGCGGGAAGGGTGGTGCGTTTCAACCAGCCGTGTGCGCAGTTGACTGGGCTTGACCCCACGGCTTCGGCAGGCCGGCCATTTGTCGACGCGCTGCTCGAAGCCGATGAACGCCCCTCGGCCGCGGGCAAGATCCGCGAAGCCGCCGCAGGCCAGGTTTCCGGCCCCCACGAGACCGCATGGCGAGTCGCTGGCGACCTGACGCGGCGGGTCAGCTGGACCCTCCGCCCGCTGAAGGGCCCCAACAGCGAAATTCAATATCTGATTGTGAGCGGCCAGGACGTCACCGACCAGCGCGAGGCGGAAGAGGCTCTTCTTTCCAGCGAAAACCGCTACCGCGAGGTGGTCGAAAGCAGCCTGGGTTTTGTGTTTACCTGCACCATGGAAGGCAGGCTCACCTCGCTCAATGCGTTCACAGCCGAAACTCTCGGTTACCGCATCGAAAGCCTCGCCGGCCGACCGGTTTCGGAGTTGCTGGATTCAAGCGGGGGAGCCGCGTTTCAGGAATGCCTGCGCACCCTTTCGGTTCAGGAAGAATGGCAGGGCAACCTGCCCGTCCGGCGCAGCGACGGCATCTACCGCCGCATTGCGTTCCGCGGCCGCCGCATGAAGCTCCACGGGGAGCGGCCCTTCATCCTGATCCACGGCATCGATGTGACGGAGCAGCACGAGGCCGAAGAGGCCCTCCACCTGGCTACACGGCAGCGCGAACTCATTCTGGAATCGGTCGGCGATGGAATCTACGGCATCGACCTCGAAGGCCAGCTCACCTTCATCAACGAGGCCGGCGCGCGACTGCTCGGCTACGACCCGGACGAGTTGACGGGGCGCGAATTCCACCAGGTGATTCATCACAGTCATGCGGATGGAACTCCGTACTCCCGGTCGACCAGCCCGATTTTTCTGGGCATGCGCCGTCGGGAAGCCACCCGGGTTCGCGATGAGGTCTTCTGGCGCCGCGATGGCTCCAAGTTTCAGGTCGAATACATTGCTAATCCGCTCATCGAAGACGGCCAACTGGCGGGCATGGTGGTCGCTTTCCAGGACGTTTCGGAACGCCGCCGCCTGGAAAAGATGAAGGACGAATTCATCTCCACCGTGAGCCATGAGTTGCGTACCCCGCTCACCTCGCTGCGGGCTTCACTGGGGCTGATCTCGTCGGGAGCCCTCGACCGGCGCCCCGAGAAGCAGCGCCAGATGGTCGAGATGGCCATCGGCAACTGCGACCGGCTAGTGCGGCTGGTGAACGACATCCTCGATTTCGAAAAGATGGAGAACGGGCGCCTGCCACTGAAGCGGGTGGCGGTTCAGGCGGTGGACCTGCTGCGCCGCGCCGCCGACGTAGCCCACTCCGTGGCCAGCTCCGCGCATATCAATTTCCAGGTCAACGCCGGACCAGCCACCGTTCTCGCCGATCCGGAGCGCACCCTGCAGGTCCTCAACGAGCTGGTCTCGAATGCCATCCGATTCTCACCGCCCAACACCGCGATCCGTCTCGCGACGCAGCCCTCCGCCGAAGGCGAAGTCTGTTTTGTCATCGAGGATGAGGGCCGCGGCATTGCGCCCGAGAAGCTGGAGCGCATCTTCGACCGCTTCCAGCAGGGCGACGCGTCGGACTCGCGCGCGCTGGGTGGGACCGGCCTCGGACTCGCCCTCTGCCGCAGCATCATCGAGCAACATGGCGGCCGCATCTGGGCCGAGAGCACACCTGGAAAAGGCAGCCGCTTTCTCTTCACGCTGCCTTCGGCTGTACCCGAAGCGCAGGAAGCGTAAACGCAGCGTCGATTCCCAGGTCCTCACATCTTGTGCCAGGTCATTTCTACTTTCACGGGAATCTCGTTCTTGATGGGCACGGTTAGAAACGAGGGCCGGTCAATCTTGAAATCGGAACACGTCGCGGGAATGGTCCCGGAGATACGCACGCTATTGCCCTCGGCCATGCGCTGAAACACGACGTGAGAATAATGCGCGGTTTGGCCGGCGAGCTCAATCTCCAGGTCCGCATCGATGGTTGGCGCGGTGGTCGCTGCTTCAGGAAAACTCGTCCGCACCACCACCATCGGGAATTGCGCGCCGCGCGTGGACTCCAGCATATGCAGGTCGCGGTTGGTGTCGCCGGAGTCGAACGATTTGACTGGAGCGGCGATCAGGAAACTGCACTGGCCCGCGTGGCAGGTGCCCTTGCCTTTGGCCGCGTGACTCACGCCGTCCACCTGGTGCATGGGGTGCGACATGTGATAACTGAGCGTCGACTGATCCAGAACCCATTGCGTGTCCGCCTGGGCCTCCACCGCAACCGGGAGCAGGACGAACGCAAGCAAGAGTCTCAAGTTCATTTCTTCTCCCAGAACTTCCAGTGAATCGGCCAGGATACGGCGACGATCGCCGCCCCGTAGGCTGCCGCCGTAATGTATGCCACGGTGCCGTGTTGTGCAGCGAACCCGGTAGGCTTTTGGCCGTTGTTCTCCTGGTTGTAGGCCATCGCCCCCGATATCGGGGTCAGGATCATGCCCGGGCCGTGCACAAACGCCAGCGCCTCGTGCCAGCGAATGCCGCCGTGCTTGTGCGTGCCGGGGATGCGCGGCGCAGCGATTGCAAAGTAGGCACTTGTGAAGTAGAGAGCGGCCGTCACCCCTCCAAGGGCGGCATGCACATCAAGGTTGGCCGTGGTGGGCTCCTTGATGACCTCTCCGTTCTTGCCTTTGGCCTTGGCCATGGGGCCGGTGATCACGGCCGCCGTCATTGGAATGAGCGTAATCAGGCCTAGTTTTTGATGGATCTTCAGCATGCGCGTGCGCTTTTCGAGCGTGGCCTGTAGCTGCGCGTTTGCCTGCGTCTGCTGCGGCGAGAATCCCAGGTCTTCGAGCGAAGGCGATGCCGGTGCTGGCGGGGGAGCGCTTGTTGGCGCGTTCGGCAGTTCCAGCGGGGGCTTTTGCTGCTCCTGCTCCGCGGTCAACAACAGATCGAGAGTCTGATGCGCAACGTTGGTGATCGTAACTTTGATGGTCTTTGAAGCGAGTCCCTCGCCGGAGGCAGAGATGGCATAGTCTCCCGGCGCGAGATTGGGGATGGAGTAATTTCCGTCGGCATCGGTGCGAACATTGACGGATTGGGCCCCGCTCTCCGCCTTGATGGACACGGTTGCATCGGCGATCGGCTTGCCCTTCGCGTCGGTGGCTGTTCCGGAGAGGGTTGCCGTCTGCGCCGCGGCACCCAGGGGAAGCAGAATGCATGGCATCAGCAGGCGCAATGCAAAGAGGCGTTTCGGCGCTTTGAGTGGCATGGCATTTATCCTCCACGTTCTCTGCGTCCGTGCTCAGTGTATTTTGATGTCGTGCGGCGTTCAGCTTGAGTAAGAATGAAGTTTCCGTCATCGGGTGGCAGGAGCACCGGGCGCAAAGCAAGCTCGGGTTGGTTTAGAGGTGGAATCGGCGCAAATCTTTGAGCCGGCGCGAAGTGGACAAAGCGCCTCCGACTCTCATCTGACGTAACACGGGGCATATCGAAAGCAAGATCATCCTGTATCCCGTTTCTGACTCTGTTGACCGTTCCCCTTCGTATCCTTCCGGAAAGTCGAGATCGGTTCTGCATGGCGTTCACAGGAAGTGTTCTCAATCTGCTCTTCGGCAGGCCTCTGGCCACCAGCGAGGAACGCGCCGAGCACATCGGCCCCGTCGCCGGAATTCCGATCTTCGGCCTCGACGCATTGAGTTCGGCGGCCTACGGGCCGGAGGCCGCGCTGACCCTGCTCATTCCGCTCGGTTTGGCGGGCGTGCATTACATCGTTCCGGTGAGCGGCGCGATTGTCGTCCTGCTCATCATCGTCTACTTCAGCTACAGGCAGACGATCGAGGCCTATCCGCAGGGCGGCGGATCGTACACTGTGGCTTCCGAAAACCTCGGCGATAGCGCCGGCCTGCTGGCCGCGGCGGCGCTGATGATCGACTACATCCTGACCGCGGCGGTGGGCATTTCCGCCGGCGTGGGCGCCTTGATCTCCGCGGTTCCCTCGCTGCAGCCACACACCCTGCAACTGTGCCTCGGCGTGCTGCTCATCCTGACCATTGTCAACATGCGCGGGGTTCACGACACCGGCGTGGTGTTCATGATCCCCACGTACCTGTTCACCGGAACTCTGCTCATCGTGATCGCAGTGGGAGTCTTCGACGCATTGCATGCAGGCGGTCATCCGCATCCGGTCACGCCTCTCGCGACGGTACCGGCGGCCACCGCGGCCTTCAGTTTCTGGCTGATCCTCAAAGTGTTTTCGTCAGGCTGCACGGCCATGACCGGCGTCGAGGCGGTCAGCAACGGGGTGATGGCGTTCCGCGACCCCACACGTAAAAACGCCAAAACCACTCTGACTATCATCATCGTGCTGCTGGCGATTCTTCTGATCGGCATTGCGATTCTATGCCGCGCCTACCATGTTGCAGCAACGAATCCCGAGGCGCCCGGGTACGAGAGCGTACTGTCGATGCTGACGCGCGCGGTGATGGGCCACGGCTGGTTCTACTACCTCACGATTGCTTCTGTCCTGATGGTGCTGGCACTTTCGGCAAACACCGCGTTTGCCGACTTCCCGCGCCTGACGCGCGCGATTGCACAAAACAATTTCATGCCCCACATCTTCCTGCTGCGTGGGCGGCGCCTGCTCTACTCCTGGGGAATCTACGTTCTCGTCGCGCTGACCGCGCTGCTGCTGATCATTTTCCGGGGCGTGACCGACCGCCTCATTCCGCTCTACGCCATCGGCGCATTCCTTGCCTTCACGTTGTCGCAGGCGGGGATGGTGATGCACTGGAAGCGCAAGGGCGGTTCACCCGCCCGCATGTTCCTCAATGGCCTGGGCGCGGTGGCCACGGGCATCACCACTCTTGTGGTGCTGGTGGCGAAGTTCGTGGAAGGCGCGTGGATCACGGCACTCCTTGTCGCCGTGATGATCGTGTTCATGCGCGCGGTTCGCCACCACTACAATCACGTCAACAAGGACATCGACCTCGACAGGCCCATCCGCCCGGCCGATGTCATGGAGCCGGTGGTGGTCGTCCCCATCGACCGCTGGAGCCGGATATCGGAGAAAGCGCTTTCGTTCGCACTATCCATGTCCAGTGACATTCGCTGCGTACACGTCCAGCTCGGCGAGGAGCTGGACGATTTCTGCCGCGATTGGGAAAAAGATATAGCCGCTCCGCTGCGCGACGCGGGCAAGTGCGTCCCCAAACTCGAGATTCTGCAATCGCCCTTCCGCTACATCGTGCAGCCGGTCATAGACTACGTTCTCACCGTGGAAAGGGAGTCGAAGTTTCACAAGATCTGCGTGCTGGTCCCGGAACTGGTGGTGCGCCACTGGTGGGAGAACCTGCTTCACAACCGGCGCGCCGACTTGCTCAAGGTAGTTCTGCTGGTAAAAGGCAATCGCCGCATCATCGTCATTAACATCCCCTGGTACCTGGACAAGGATTGACATGGATGTCCGCCTTCGCGCCTATCAGGCTGAGGACTTCGATTTCGCGCGTCAACTGTATTTCGAAACCATGGGTTGGGCGATTGAGCGCCTCTTTGGATGGGACCAGGCTAAGCAGGAAGCGAGCTTTGCCGGGTGGTTTAATCCCGACGAGATCAACATCATCACGGCCAACGGAGTCGATGCGGGTTGGATTCAACAGCGCGAAAGTGACGGCGCGATCTGTCTTGGTTCAATTTACGTGACGCCCGAGATGCAGCGGAAAGGCATCGGTACGCGCGTGATCCAGACACTTCTCGATTTGGGTCGGCAGCGTTCTCAACCGGTAACTCTGGCGGTGATGAAGATCAATCCAGCTATCGCGCTTTATCAAAGACTCGGATTTCGAATCACTCATGAGGACGAGTACAAGCTCTATATGAGGGCAGACTCGGCAGAAAACTCAAATGTCGCGTCTTGACTCTTGGAGGTTTACCGGCGTTTCTTCCCCCCGGTCTTCCGCAGGTCATCACCCTCCCAACCGTCAGTCTGCGGTCAGATTTTGTTGCGGTGCCCCGATTCCCTTTCCCGGCCTTGAACCGTCACAATAGACGGTGGCCCCTTGGAACAGTCTTGGCAGTGCGGCCCGGCTTGCCGGCACTCGCACAATCCGCCTGCGGGTTGGGCGTCGCCTTTTGCCTGCCGTGTGCATGGCGGCGGTGCTCGGATTGCTTTTGCAGAACTCCAGGCTGTGGGCGCAGGTCCAGACCGATGCGCCTCAACCGAACGCACTCCCCGTCGCCGGCGATGCAGGATCGACACCTCGAGCCAACCTCACCCGCACCGTTGTCCAGGGTGTGGTGAAGAATGCCGCAACGGGCGAGCCCCTTCCCCGGGCGCTGGTGCGCATTGAAGGCGATGCCACGGGCGGGGCGCTGACCGATGGCGACGGCAAGTTTGAAATTTCCGGTGTTCCCACCGGCCAGCAGGCGTTTCAGGTAATCAAGCCCGGTTTTGTCGACCAGCTTCCGAGCGGCATGGCCATGCCGGCGACCATTGTGAACGGCAGCAGCAATTCCGAGCACAACGTTCGCGTTGCGGTCGACATGCCGGACCTGGTGTTCAGCCTGTCCCCCACCAACGCCATCCGCGGTCAGATCTCGCTTTCGACCGGTGATCCGGCGCAAGGGATCGGCGTGATGCTCCTGCGGCGGAGTGTGCAGGCTGGCAGAGCCGTCTGGCAGACCGCCACCAATGTCAGAACCAACAGCGATGGAGCGTACCGGTTTGCGGGTCTCGCCGACGGCGTCTATGCCATCTATACCGAGCCCGCCATGGACAACGACGTCCCCGCCAACCTGGTGGAGACGGGGAACGATCGGGCGGTCACGCGGTGGGGTTACCCCAGCCTGTTTTTTCCCGACGCATCTGACCTGGCTGGAGCCGCGAAGATCCAGGTCGCAGGCGGCCAGCAGGCGCAAGCCAATGTTCTGCTCACCGAGGAACCATTTCACCTGGTGCGTGCGGCCGTCACCGCTCCGGGCAGCGGATCCGCGACGGCTACCGAAATGAACGTGACGGTGATAATTCAGGATGGGCAGGGCCACCAACTGCCCTACGGCGGCCAATACGACCCGGCCAGCCGCAGTGTGCAGGCTTTTCTTCCCGATGGCACCTATGCGCTCATGGTGACCGCGATCGGGGGACACGAGCCAATCCAATTCGGGCCCGCCCGCAATCCGCGGCCGAACCCACCCCAGGGCCCTCTCGTCGGGCAGCTGGATTTCTCCGTTGCCGGCCATGCGGTGACCGGTCTCCAGGTCCCGCTGGGCGCGCAACGGAGCGGCACCGTGCAGTTGAGCCTGCTCCGCAGCGGACTGCAGGATGCGGCCGCAGGCGGGTTCCAGGGCAATCCCCTGGTGGTCATGGTCAGCCAGGCGGGCGGCTGGATTACCGACGGCATGGTCAGCAGTTATGCCGAGGGATACGCCACCGGTCCCATCGAGACAACTTATATGGGCCCGGGGACCTACTGGGTGCACACCACGATTCCTCAGAAGGGCGTTTGCGAGGGCTCCTTTACTGCGGGCGGCACGAGCCTGGCGCGGGAGCCTCTGGTCATTTCACCGTCCGGCGCGACGCCGCCCCTCACTCTGACCCTGCGCGACGACTGCTCCAGCCTATGGGTGACGCTGCCCCCGGCAGCGGAAACGCCGCAAACGGGGGAAGAGCCGTTCTACACGGTGTATGTCGTGCCAGATTTTGACTCGACGGCGGAAGTGAGCCCCATTACGCTTCGCCCCTCGTCGGGCGGGATGTTTGCGCTGAGCGGCCTGACCCCCGGCCCCTACAAGGTCTACGCATTCCCGTTCCCGGTCGAGCTCGAATACCGGAACCCGGAGGCGCTCGCCACGCTTCCCAACCCCGGGCAGACCATTACCCTGGAGCCGAATGGAACAGGCCGCGTGGAAGTGGAGGTGCCGGGACACTGATGCCCTTCCTGCAGAATCCATTGGCGAGCGCTCGATCGAATCGACTCTTGGTCACGGTAGCCGTGTTGCTCGCAGGCGCGCACCTGGCGGCACGGGCCGAGGTGACATCGCGACCGGCGACAGGCCCGTATCGCATCGCCGGCCGGGTCGTAAACGGAGTTACCGGCGAACCCGTGCGCCGGGCCACGGTCACGGTTCTGGCGGAAGAGGACCGCGAGATTGTGCGCTCCGTGCATTCGGACGCGGAGGGCCGATTTTCGATCGAGCGGCTGCCGGCGGGAAAATATCCGCTGACGGCATCCAAGCGCGGATTTCGGGCCGCGTTCTACGACGAGCACGACGAGTTCAACAGTGCAATCGTGACCGGCGAAGGCCAGGACACGGCGAATCTCGAGTTCCGGTTGGTGCCGGGTGCCGTCTTGCATGGAGTCGTAACAGCCGATGGCGGCGATTCGGCGGAGAACGCGAGCATCATTCTCTTCAAGCGCGAAGCCGACCCAGCCCAGGCGCAGGGACGAAGCGAAATCAAGGAAGTGGATGCGGCCACAACCGACGATACCGGCGCCTACGAATTCCCCAACCTTGCGGCCGGTGACTATTTTGTTGCCGTCACGACCTCGCCATGGTATGCCATGCATCCGCAGGGGGGCACCGCCCGCAGAAATGCGGCCAACGAAAATTCGCCGCTGGATGTAGCGTATCCCGTCACCTTCTTCGACTCCACCAACGACGAAGCCTCGGCCACGCCCATCGTGCTCGCCGCGGGCAGCCGGGAACAGGCGGACGTCATCCTTCACGCGGTTCCGGCTCTGCACCTGCAGGTAGCCGCGCCTTTCAAGGCAAACGGCGCCGCCATGGCACGCCCGGAACTCCGCCAGATGATCTTTGGGATCCAGATCTCGGCCGAAAGCGCCGGATTTATCGACGCAATGCAAAGCGGGGTTGCGGAATTCAATGGCGTCGCTCCCGGTCGGTACGAACTGGTGCAGGGCGACCCGCCGCGCATCTCCGAGCTTGACGCCACGACCAGCCAGAGCGTCGATCCAAACACGGGCACGCCGGCGGTGAGCGTAAGTGGACTCATGCGGAGCTCGAGTGGCGCCGCCCTTCCTGAGAATGTGACCGTGCTGCTCGAACCGGTGGGGCGCACCCGGGCGACGATTCCTACCAACGCGCACAAGGGCAAGTTTAAATTCGACGCGGTTCCACCCGGAACCTGGAGTCTCTGGACATCCAGCCAGGGAAACAACCTGCCCGTGGTCTCAGTGACGACAAGCGAAACGACGATTGCGGGCAATCAGTTGACGGTCAGGGATCGCTCTCTATCGGTGGTGGCAAACGTGAGCCAATCCCTGTCGCGCGTCGAGGGATTTACACGCAAGGATGGCAAGGGGCTGGCGGGCGCCATGATCGTCCTCGTTCCGCGACAACCATCGGCCTACAGGGCGCTGGTGCGGCGTGATCAGTCGGATTCCGACGGCAGCTTTTCGTTGCGCGATGTGCCCGCCGGCCAATACACAGTGATCGCGATTGAAGACGGATGGAAACTCGACTGGACCCGTAGAGACAACCTGGCCCGCTTCCTCGCCGGCGGAGTCGCAGTCACCGTTGGGGACCGGCCGGAGGCCGTGGTCTCGCTGTCTCAGCCGGTGACGGTGCAAGCCCGCTGATGGCAGGGCCTCCAGCCGGCAACTTCGTGGAAGAGGGGGAGAAAGGATAGTCTATGAAGGTACCTGATCAACGTCACGGCGCTCTCGACAAGACCCACGAGAACAGCAGACCAGTGCGCTCGATGATGAGGAGATTCGCACATTGAAGAGGAAGTGGTTGCTTTCCATTTTGGCCGTGATTCCGGCCGCATTGATTCCGGTGGCCATGATGGCCCAGGTTGCCCCCGATCGTCCACCCCGCCCTGAAAGCACAGAGCCCGTGTACAAGTACTGGGTTTACGGGGGCTACAGTTACACCAGCCTCAACCAGGTCAACCAGTCGCGCTATGGGCTGAGCGGCCTCAATTTCGACGTGAACCGCGATTTTGGCAAATACTTCGCGCTGACGGCGGACGGCGCTTTCTATTGGTACGCCTTTCGAAGCGGCAATCCCGGCAATCCCTCCGTCAGTATGGTCCTGTTTGGCCCTGAGCTGCATGCGCCCCTTTACGGGAAAGTCGGAGGCTTCTTCCGTGGGCTGATCGGCGGCGAACATACCGGCGGCACCGGGCAAACCCCGCATATCTCCTTCGCCGGCGGCCTGGGCGGCGGGTTGGATTATACGATAAATCCGCACTGGGACATTCGCGCTTCGGGCGACTACATCGGCTCGTCGTTCTCTGTGACCAACAACTCTCCGCAACTCGGCAACTCGCCGCATTTGCGGTTTAACGCGCGCGCCGGCGTCGGAGCGATCTACCGGTTCTGAAGCGCAGGGGGCTGCATCGATCAGGCTGGCGCCGTCTGCGGCATAAGGTCGTACTTGAGCATGACAATCCCGCCGGGCCGCGTCATGCTCTCCATCAGTTTTAGCTTGCAGCGCTGTCCTTCGGGAAGCAGTGGCACGCCGCTGCCTAGAAGCACCGGCACCACCGCGATGTCGATCCCATCCACCAGTCCCGCATCGAGCAGAAAGCGGAACAACACTCCGCCGCCGCAGAGCCAGATGTCCTTGCCCGGCTTTGCCTTCAGTGCGGCAACCGTTTCGGGTACATTGGCGGCGACGACGGTGACGTCCCTGTGCTGATCAGGAATCAGCGTGGTTGAAACCACCACCGCTTTGATGCCCATGCTCTTCGGCGACATCCCCCGCTCGCGCATGGTGTCGTAGGTGCGGCGGCCCACGATGACCGTATCGAACTGGCTGTACAGCGCCTTCCAGTCGAAGTCCGGATCGATCACGATCCAGTCGTATTCGCCGTTCGGTCCGGCGATGAAGCCGTCCAGGCTCATAGCCACGCTGTAGCGTAATCGCCGCATGACGGCCGCTCCTGATCGAACGAACGGATCACCCTTCTTCCGCTTCCCTCAGCTTCGCGATCACGGTGAAATCCTCCAGGGTCGTGGTGTCGCCCTTGATTTCGCCGTGCGTGGCGAGTTCTCTCAGCAGCCGGCGCATGATTTTGCCGCTGCGGGTTTTGGGAAGCGACTCAGTAAAGCGGATGTCGTCGGGCCGCGCCAGCGAACCAATTTCCTTCGCCACCCACTTGCGCAGTTCGTCTTTCAACCCATCGCTCGGCTCGTGGCCGCTCTCGAGGGTGACAAAGGCGGAGATGGCCTGGCCCTTCAATTCATCGGGCCGTCCTACCACGGCCGCTTCGGCTACCTTGGGGTGGGCTACCAGGGCAGACTCCACTTCCATCGTCCCCAGGCGATGGCCGCTCACGTTGATCACGTCGTCTACCCGGCCCATCAGCCAGAAGTAGCCATCCGCGTCCACGCGCGCGCCGTCGCCGGTAAAGTAGCAGCCCGGGACGTCGCTCCAATAGGTTTTCTGAAAACGTTCCGGATCGCCATACACAGTGCGCGCCATCGAGGGCCACGGCCGCCGCACCACCAGCAAGCCGCCGCTGCCCGCAGGCACTTGCACGCCTTCGCGCGTGACCACCGCGGGCTCGATGCCGAAGAACGGCCGCGTCGCCGAACCCGGCTTGGTGGGCACCGCCCCGGGAATCGGCGCGATCATGATGCTGCCCGTCTCGGTCTGCCACCAGGTGTCGACGATCGGGCAGCGGTTGTGACCGATCTTCTCCCGGTACCACATCCAAGCTTCGGGATTGATCGGCTCGCCCACCGTGCCGAGCAGGCGCAGCGAATCCAGCTTGTGTTTCTCCACGTATTGGTCGCCCCACTTGATGAAGGCGCGAATCGCGGTCGGCGCGGTGTAGAAAATGGTGACGCGATGGTCGTCGACGATCTTCCAGAAGCGGGAAAAGTCCGGCCAGTTGGGAGCGCCCTCGTACATCAGTACCGTCGCGCCATTCTGCAGCGGGCCGTAAACGACGTACGAGTGCCCGGTGACCCACCCGATGTCGGCGGTGCACCAGTACACGTCCTCCTCTCGCAGGTCGAAGACATATTTCGACGTCAGATACGTCTGCACCGCATACCCGCCCGTGGTGTGGACCAGGCCCTTGGGCTTTCCCGTTGTGCCCGACGTGTACAGGATGTAGAGCGGATCTTCCGAATCCATCGGCTCGGCAGGACACTCGGGAGGCGCGTTCGCAACCACGTCGTGCCACCAGTGGTCGCGGCCTTCGACCATCTGCACCGGAGTGCCGGTGCGGCGATAGACCACCACGTTCTTGACCGTGTGGCAGGCTTTCATCGCTTCGTCGACCGTGCGCTTGAGCTGAATCTCCCCTCCGCGGCGGAAACTGGTGTCCTGGGTGAGGATGGCCACGCAACCGGAGTCGTTGACTCGGTCGGCGATGGCGTTGGCGGCGAATCCGCCAAAGATCACCGAGTGGATCGCCCCGATGCGCGCGCAGGCCAGCAGAGCAATGGCCAACTCCGGCGTCATTCCCATGTACACGGCAACGCGGTCGCCCTTTTGGATCCCGAGCGACTTCAGGGCGTTGGCGAATTTCTGCACCTCGGCATGCAGTTCGCCATAGGTCAGGCGGCGCACTTCGCCGGGCTCGCCTTCCCAGATCAGGGCCATCTTGTCGCGCCGCTCGCCAAGGGCGTGGCGGTCGACGCAGTTGTAGCTGAGGTTGAGCTTCCCACCCACAAACCATTTGGCCCAGGGCAGATTCCATTCCAGAACCTTGTCCCACGGCCTAAACCAGTGCAGATCCCCGGCCGCCCGGGCCCAGAATGCCTCGGGATCCTGGATCGACTCCCGATACATTTCCTCGTACTGCGCAAGGCTCTTGACGTGCGCCTCGGCGCTGAATTCAGCCGGCGGAGGAAAGACTCGATTTTCGCGAAGAGTGGAATCCAGGTCCTGATTTGAAATGGCGGCAACCGGAATGGAAGACATGCGAACGTCCTTTGGGGGAGGCAAAATCGAGAGGGTCCCCAGAGGCGCACCGGACCCGCACCCTTTTGAGCGCCCTATCGAAGCCAATGTACCGAGATGGGGCTACGTACCGCAAGTCACCCTGCGCAAAAACCAATCTCACATCGCTCGGGATTGGCTCCGTGCTACTATCCCGCGCATGCGAAAAATCATGGCGTTCTTTCTGTTGATTGCAGCAGTCTCCATCGCGTGCGCCCAGGACAACGAGAGCAAGACGCCGCCGGTCATCGATATTCATGTGCACGCAATGGATAGCCTCCCGAACGCGGGGGCGGTGTGCCCTTTCCCGGCGCAGTTCACGGCCTCCGATCCGAAATTGGGGAATGAACATCAATTGGGCTGGGCGGATCAGGACTGCTCACCGGCTCTCCAACCCTCAAAGAATCAGGAAGAGTACATGAGGGACGTGATCGCGGAGTGGGATCGGCTCAATGTAACCGCAGTCGTGATGGGGAATCCGAAATTCGTGAAGAAGTGGATGGATGCGGCGCCCGGCCGCGTGATTCCCGGAACTTCTTTTGATGGGACCGGCCCCGAGGCCAATTTCGTGCCCGAGGATGAGTTGCGCAAATCATTCAAGCAGAACGATTTCAAGGTGATGGGAGAGGTCGGCCTGCAGTATCAGGGAATCTCCCCGAGCGATCCAACTGTGGACAAGTACTTCGCGCTCGCGGAAGAACTGGACATTCCCGTGGGCATTCACATGGGCACCGGCGGCGGGGCGCGCGCCAATATTGCGCTGCCCAGGTTCAGGGGATCCATGGGCGATCCGCTGCTCCTCGAAGATGTGCTGGCGCGGCACCCCCGGCTGCGAATCTGGATCATGCATGCCGGCTACCCGATGATCGACAACCTGCTCACGCTCCTGCAGGCCAACTCGCACGTCTACGTTGATGTTGCCGGCCTGATCTGGAGCTATCCGATCAAGGAAGTGAACCGGTACATCGAGCGCATTGTCGACGCGGGGTTCGAGGATCGCGTGATGTTCGGGACCGACCAGATGATCTGGCCCAAGCTGATGGCAACTTCGATCAGCGTGATTCAGAACGCCGATTACCTGACCCCACAGCAGAAACGCGACATCCTTTACAACAACGCGGCGCGCTTTTTACGGCTCGACAAAATTGAGACGAGGCAGGTGCATTGAGTACGTCGTCACTGCGCCCGCGAATATCAGGACACGGGGAGACGACTCAGCCGAGATACCGCTTCTGGTGCCAGATCCAGGCGGTGCGGATAATGTCGTCGAGTTGGGTGTAGCGGGGCTTCCAGGCCAGTTCCCGGATGGCCTTCTCCGAACTCGCCACCAGCACCGCCGGATCGCCGGGCCGGCGCGGGTAGACATCGGCGGGGATGGGATGCCCGGTCACACGCCGCGCCGATTCGATCACTTCGCGCACGCTGAATCCCTGCCCGTTGCCGAGGTTGTAGATCAGCCTTCCCTCGGACTCAAGTTTCGCCAGGGCAAGCAGATGCGCGTCGGCCAGATCGGACACGTGGATATAATCACGGACGCAGGTCCCGTCGGGCGTGGCATAGTCCTCGCCGTAAATCCGGATCGAAGCGCGCCGCCCCAGCGCCACGTCGAGGACCAGGGGAATGAGGTGGGATTCCGGCTCATGCGCTTCGCCGCGCGTGATTCCGTCCGGCCCTTCCGGCGCGCCCGCCACGTTGAAGTAGCGCAGAGACGCGTAATGCAGCCCGTGGATGTGGTTGAACCAGCGCAGCATATGCTCAAACAGCAGTTTTGATTCCCCGTAGGCGTTGGTGGGCTGAAGGCGAGCGTTTTCAGCAATGGGTACCGATTCCGGCTCTCCGTAGACCGCCGCCGTCGATGAAAACACCAGGCGGCGCGGTCCATGGGCTAGCACGGCCTCCAGCAAGGCCAGGCTGGAGGCGGTGTTATTGCGGAAAAACGTCTCCGGCCGGACCATCGATTCGCCGGCCTCGATGAGAGCCGCGAAATGCAACACCCCATCGAAAGGCTTGCCTTGCTCGCGCGCGAAGATGAAAAGGTTTTCAAGCAGAGCCCGATCCGCCAGTTCTCCTTCCACAAAATCCACCCCGGGCGGGAGCAGGTCGCGTCGACCGTGGCTGAGGTTGTCGAAGACTACCGCCTGGTGCCCCCGGGAAGCCAGGAGTCCGGCCACGGTTCCGCCGATATATCCCGCCCCGCCAGTAACCAAAACTTTCACAAAAAGTAATTCCTTTCCAGCACACTTTGGGTTAATCTGAGTCTATAACACCAGCGATAGTCGAACCGGACGTGCTTGAACTGACCACCACAGGTGGCTGGATTTTGCTTGTGCCTATCGATATGGAATTAAAGCGAAGTTTGCTTGATATAGCCCGGTTCAAAGCTCCGATTTTTCCTTGCTGCGTACCACGGAGTGGAGCGCCCTATGTATGGCAAACCTACGATATTGAGTCAATTATGGCGGGCCCGGGTACCACAACATACAACTTTGTACGCATTTAGTTTTTGGTACTCGTCTTATAGACTAGTGGCAACAGTTTGCCGTGTTTTCCCATCCCAATTCGTAGGATTCTTTTTACTCGGGTTGCGGAGCCACAAGGAATGTACGTCTCTTCCCCATTCCGCTGAATGTGAATTGGGACTATCGTTAGGTATATTGCGAGGCGGCGAACGCATGCCTCACTCGCCTGAAGCCGGTCTTTATCTGTTTTCCAAAAAGGCTGGAACTCTAGCAAGATTCAGGGGACCATGCTGGCAAGCTTGGGGTTTTGCCGCTCCCCGGGACTCTGTTATTGGGACCTGCCCCAAAGATTCTTGTTTATTGGCCCAAAATTGAGGGATATGCATATGCCGGTAAATCGTTATTCAGCTTCAGCTAGAGCAAGCTTTGATCTGCCGCTAGAACCACCCACGAAGATTCCCGCGAATCGCCCGCAGGTTCGTTCCAATTTTGGTCTTCTACCTGAACCGGAAAGAAGTCCTGCCTCCTTTATCACCAGCGCCGCAGTCAACCTGACCATTCTCGCGCTGGTTCTTTACATTGGAATGACCGCCCGGCGCGTCATTCAGGCCCATCGCTACGAACAGACGGAGTTGATCTTTCCCACCACTCCTCCACCTCCACCGTTGAAGATGAAGATACCTCCACCGCCCAAGGTGGTAGAAGTTCCGAAGCTTCCTGAAGTCAAACTCGATGCGCCCAAAATCAATATGCCGAAGATCGAGAAGAAACCCGATCTGAAGCCGCTGCAGATGGAAGCCAAGACGGCGCTGCCGGTGTTCAAGCCAGCCAAGGCCCCCGTTCTTGCTCCCCAACCCAAGTCAGCCCTGACCGCGGCTGCTCCGGCGCAGGTGCCGCAGGCCAAGCCGTCGACTGCACCCGTCCATCTGGGCGAAACGTTTGGCGTAACACCCAATCCCAACGCCACCCGGCCCGCAACCGTGGCGGCCATCGGCAACCCCTACGGCGGTATGGAAGGACCGGCCGTTGCCCCCCGGGGTGTGGTTGGCTCGGCCGGTATCGGCAATGGAACCAAGTCGGGTTCGAATGCCGGGACCGTGGGCAAGGTGGCTTCGGCCGGAATCCCGGCCGGTACCGGGACCGCTGCCGCCTACACGGGAGGGAAAGTAGCTTCGGCGGGAATTCCCGCGATGCAGACCGCGGTGGCGCCCGCTCCCGCTGTGGTCGCGGTTCCCAAAACGACCACCCTTGAGGTTATTTCCAAACCGCCGGTGCAGTACACGAGCGAAGCGCGTGCCCTCCGCGTCCAGGGTGAGGTGGTTTTGCGGGTTACCTTTACCGCCGCCGGCCAAGTGCTGGTGCAGGGCGTGATTCACAGTCTGGGCCACGGCCTCGACGAAGAAGCCCGACGGGTCGCGGAGCAGATTCGCTTCCATCCCGCCACCCGAAATGGGCAGGCGGTCGACTTAACCACCAATATTACGATTACCTTCCAGTTGGCTTAGGATCAAAGAAGCAGGCATGCTCAACAACGGCGGTGAGCAGTAGCGGATGGAAAGTGCAAGCCGACCCAACGCAAAAGCGGAGATTCGGTATCCCCAGGGCCTCGCATGGCTCCGACTTTGCCTAAGCACCTATAGATCTAATCAGGAGTTAACAATGAATTTTCGGAAGATTCCAACAACCTTGCTGCTCATCGCCTTGGGTACGACGTGTGCGTTCGCAAAAAAGGAACCTAAGTATGAAACTGTCCACCAACTCACTCCGGAGCAGCAAGCGCTGGTCCTGAAGGCGATTGGACAGGAAAAGGTTCTGATCAAGAGCATCCAGCAACGTACCCCGCTGGTTGAAACATATATACAGGACACCCGCCCCGACGTAAAACTCTACCAGGTCCCGGTCTCCGATACCTACATGCTAAGCCGCGTCGATTTTGGGAAGGCCTTTTACGACAAGTCCTACCAACCCCGCACGGCGTCGAAAAAGGGCGGATGGTTCAAGGGGTCTCTGGCTTCCATCACCAATCTGACCAAAGCCCTGGGGCTGGACACCAAGTTTACCTACAATCCAACCGGCTTCATGCAGATGATGTTTCTCGATCCTTCCGGATTCGATACGCAGCACTACCAGTTCAGCTACGTGCGCCATGAGTTTCTGGGATCGGTGCGCACGTGGGTTTTTGACGTGCATCCCAAGGTCTCAGGCATGGGCCGCTTTTACGGCCGTGTGTGGATCGAAGATGTGGACGCCAACATTGTCCGTTTCAACGGAACCTTCACACCGCCAACCAACGAAGACTCGTCCAAGTACTATTTCCATTTCGACAGCTGGCGCATGAACGTGCAGCCGGGTATCTGGCTGCCGGTGGCCGTCTACGTGGAGGAGACCCAGCGCACCGAGGGAAACAAGTCGGTTGGCCTGAAAGCACAGACCCACTTCTGGGGCTACTCGCTCAAGCTGCCCACCCGCGACAGCGAGAACGTAAGCGTGAAGGTGGAAGATGCCGAGGACAAGAGTGACGATTCCCAAGACGTGAGCCCTTTGCAGGCCTCGCGCGAGTGGGTGATGCAGGCGGAAAACAACGTGATCGATCGCCTGGTGGAAGCGGGCCTGGTGGCGCCCTTGACGCCCAACGGCTTTGAGACCACGGTGCTCGAACAGATTGTCACCAACCTGGCCGTGCCCAACAACCTGGCCTTCAGCAGCCCGATTCACTGCCGCGTGTTATTGACCGATACGATCGAAACCACCACCGTGGGCAACACCATCCTGGTCAGCAAGGGCCTGATCGATACGATGCCCCGCAACGAAGCGACCATCGCCTCGGTCATCGCCATGGAACTGGCCCACATTACGTTGGGCCACCACATCGACACCCGTTACGCCTTCAACGACCGTCTCCTGTTCCCCGATGAATCGACCTTCCAGCGCATCGACATGTACCACTCCGATCACGACAATGACGAAGCGGCGAAAAAGGGTCAGCTGTATCTTGAAGCCTCGATGTACAAAGATCAGCTCCCGACCGCGGGTTTGTTCTGGGTGCAGCTGGCCGACCGCGGGCACGTGCTGAAGTCCCTCAACACTCCCAAGCTGGGCGATTCTCTTCTCCGGGCCGATGGAACTCCCTGGATGGCGCAGCTCGCTCAGTCCGCCCCGAAGATCAACTGGGACGATCTGACCCAGAGCCCTGCGCTGCCGCTGGGAAGCTGGCTCAAGACCGATCCGTGGGATGATCGCGTTCACCAGTTGAATGCCAAGCTGTATGCACCCATGAACCCGCGCGACAAGATGCCGCTTGAGGTCACGCCCATCTACTTCAAGCTGCAGCGTTACAGCGCCACCACGGTTGCGCCGAATAACGCCGCGCCGGCGGAGCAGCCAGCCAATGGGGATCCCAATTCTCCCACGCCGACCGCCACTCCCGGGCCGGGCACCGCACCGCCCTCGGCTGCGCAACCCGCAGCCGGAGATTCCTCCGCCCAACAGCAGCAGCCGCCAACTCCGACTCCGCAACTCCGCTAGAACTTCTGTGTGTTCTATTTCCGGCCGGGATGAGTTCATCGTCCCGGCCAAAAAATTTGTCTGCTCTTTTTTCCCGGATGCTGATTGAGGCGAGTACCGGCGCTTAGACTGGACTCAATTCATGATTATGAGACGATCTGCAGTTGTTCTTTTTTTTGTTCTGATTTGCTTCGCGGCCTCTGCACATGCGCAGACCGTGGAATCCGCGACTGCCCGCCAGTTCAGCGTCACCGCCGGCGCGTTGGGCTCGGCCTTCAACCCCAACGATAAAAACAACAACGCCTACGTCGGCGGGAACAATTACCTGATGGGATTCGGCACCTACCTCGACGTGCACTTCACCCACTGGTTTCAGCTCGAAGGAGAGGCCCGGTGGCTGCGATTCAATGAGTATGCCGGCGAGAACCAGGACAATTATCTTATCGGTCCGAAGATTCCCATCCATCGCTTCGGACGTGCCGATGTCTACGGCAAGGCCATGATCGGTTTTGGGAAAATGACCTTCCCCTACAGTTACGGTTACGGGACCTTCACCGCACTGGCTTACGGAGGCGGGGTCGACTACAGGCTGTCGCCGAAACTCACCCTTCGGCCCATCGATTTCGAATTTCAGCAGTGGCCGGTCTGGCTCGGCAATTCGTCGCTGTATCCCTATGGGATCAGCGTGGGCATCGGGTACCGGGTGTTTTAGATGTCACCATGCATCGACAAACAATGCGAGGTCGCCGTGATCGGGGCCGGCATTGTGGGCCTCGCAGCAGGCTTGCAGTTGCTTCGCGGTCGACCCGGAACCAAGCTCGTGGTGCTCGACAAAGAGCGGGAAGTCGCCGTTCACCAGACCGGCCACAACAGCGGCGTCATCCATTCCGGCCTGTACTACAAACCCGGTTCGCTGAAGGCCCGCCTGTGCGTAGAAGGCCGGGATGCCATGGTCGCGTTTTGCCGCGAACACGGCATTGCCCACCAAGTCTGCGGCAAGATCATCGTCGCTACCGAGGAACGCGAGATTCCCGGCCTCAATGAACTGATGCGGCGCGGGCAAGCGAATGGCGTCCCTGGCCTGCGCGAACTCGATGCGGCTGGGATTCGCGCCATCGAACCCCACGCTTCGGGCATTCGCGGCATCCACGTTCCCTCGGCCGCCATTACCGATTTCAAACGGGTCGCCCAGAAATACGCGGAGATGATCGCACAGGAGGGCGGCGAAATCCTTCTCGACCACGGCGTCCAGCGAATCGCGAACGATCAAGGCGCGGTAATTCTCGAGACTGCCTCGGGCGCCGTCCGCACTCGCTATGCCGTCAATTGCGCCGGCCTGCACAGCGACGTGATCGCCCGCATGGCCGGCGCGCATCTTGGCCTGCGCATCGTGCCTTTCCGTGGCGAATACTACGATGTAGCGCCCTCAAAACACCACCTCCTCAATGGCCTTATCTATCCTGTCGCCGATCCCCGTTTTCCTTTTCTCGGCGTACATTTCACGCGCCGTATTGGTGGCGGAGTCCACGCCGGCCCCAACGCGGTCCTCTCATTCAAGCGCGAAGGGTATGCGCGCACGGCATTCAACCTCCGAGACGCCCTCTCGACTGCGCAGTTCCCGGGCTTCTGGAAAATGGCCGCCCGCTATTGGAAGAGCGGCCTGGGTGAGATGTACCGCTCGTGGAACAAGCATGCATTCATCGCAGCCGCCCAGAAGCTGATGCCCGAACTCACCGAGGAGGATCTTCTGCCGGACGGATCAGGCGTGCGCGCGCAGGCCCTCGACAGTTCAGGCAAGCTGCTCGACGATTTCTATTTCGCGTGGCACGCGCGCATCCTTCACGTCGGCAACGTGCCGTCGCCCGCGGCCACCGCTTCCCTGGTCGTCGGCCGGGAGATTGTTTCAAAGCTCGAAGAGAATGCGGACCTGGGAAGGGTGCAGGTCGCCGTGGGCCAACCGGCACAGAATTGAATCAGGTGATCACCACTTCCAACGTCCAGTTTCAGGATTCCAATCAAGCCCTTACTCGTGGCGCAACGCCTCCATCGGCTGCACGCCCGCGGCGCGCCGCGCCGGAATCCAGCTTGCCGCCAATGCGACAAATACAAGCAGCATTGCGCCGCCCGCGAGGCTCAACGGAGCCTGAGGTTGCAGCCCATACAAGAGCGACTTGACAAGCCGGGTGAGCACAAGTGCGATCGCGAGACCGGAGCCAATCCCTAGCAAGCCGAGCCACGACGCCTCGCCCAGCACCATCGCCAGGACTCTTTGAGGCAACGCTCCCAACGCCAGGCGAATGCCGATCTCGTTGGTTCTGCACGCCACGGAGTAAGCCATCACACCATACACACCGACACACGCCAGGGCCAGTGCAAGCACGCCGAACCCGGCTGTCAGCGCCGCAAAGATCCGCTCCTGCTGCATCGTTGCGTCAATCTGCTCGCGCTGCGTGCGCAGGTCCATCAGGGGCAAATCGGGATCGATGGATTGAACGGCCTTGCGCAGGTCGGGAGCAAGACTGGCCGCCTTCAGTCGCGTTCGAATCTCATACGTCACGCCGTAGTCCAGGTTCGGAGTCTGTATATAGGGCTCAAAGAACATGCCCACCGGATCCTGCTTCAGGGTCCAGTACCGCATGTCGGCGCAAACGCCCACCACCTCGATCAGGTCGCCCCGCTTGCCCTCGCGTGAATGCCAGTGCGCGAGAAAATGGCGGCCTACGGGATTCACACCCGGGAAAGCCTTCCGTGCCAATGCCTGGCTTATGACCGCTACCTTTGGGGAGGTCGCCGTATCCCTCGCATCGAACTCGCGTCCGGCAATAATCGGAATGCCCATCGTTTTGAAGTAGCCCGCACCTACGGCATTGTTAGGTGCGGACTGCTCCTTGTTCGAATCCAGCTTCTGGCCCTCGGGTAGAAAATTTGTATTCTCGACGCTGTCGGAGATCAACGCGACCTCGGAGAGAGTGACCGCATCCACGCCCGGCACCGTGCGCAATCGTTCTTCAATCCGTCGATGCAAAGCCAGATCCGCCCCGGGTGGATAGCGCGACTCCGGCTGGTGAATCGCGAACAACAACAGGTGATCGCTCTGAAATCCAGGATCAACATGCGCGACGTTATACAGCGTGCGCATAAAAAGAAATGCGCCGGTCACCAGCACCGTGGAGAGCATCAACTGAAAGGCGACGATAGCCTTTCCGCCGAGTCCCTTGCGGCGGCGCGTCGAAGTCTTCGCCGTCTCCTTTAATCCCGAACTCACCTCGGTGCGCGTCGCAACCCAGGCGGGCGCAATCCCGAAAAGCAGTCCCGTGGTCAGCGTCACAAGCGCGGTGAAGGCGAAGATCTTCCAATCGAAACCGGTATCGAACTGCGCATGTTCCCAGGGGTGGATAACAGCGCAGGCAGCGCATTGCGTCCCAGGAAGGCAAGCAATAAACCCGCCACCCCTCCAATTGCCGAGAGCAGCATGCTCTCGGTGAGCACTTGCCGCAGGACCCGCGACCGGCCGGCGCCGAGGGCCAGGCGCACGCTCACCTCCCTCTGCCGCGTTGCAGAACGCGCCAACAACAGGCTGGCAATGTTAGCGCAAGCCAGAAGCAGCACCAGGCCCACCATAGCCATTAAGACGGTGATTGGTTTCCCGAAGAATTGCCGGGTCAAAAACAAACCACGGCTGCCGTCTCCCAGCCACAAACGAGGCATCGTGTTTGCGGAGTCCGGCCGCATGGAGGCCTGAACCGCCGCATCGAGCGAAACGTTGAGCGCCGCGTGCGCCTGCTCGTTGGAGACTCCGGGCCGGGTCCGGCCCATGATATTGAGCCACCATATCTCCGGACTGGCTTCGCCGATGAGCGATCCCCCTTTGCCGCCCGGTTCCACCCGAGGTTGAGCGCTGAATGGGAAAAACAAATCCGGCGCAGCCTGTACATTCTTGGCCCCTGTAAATCCACCCGGCGCCACGCCAATGATCGTGACGGGAACCAAGTTCACCTTGATGATCCGGCCCACGACGGAGGGGCTGCTGCCATACGCGCGCTGCCAGAACGAAGCGCTGAGCATGGCGACCGGGTTCGCTCCCCAAACATCGTCCGATGGAGAAATGGGACGGCCCAGCTGGGGGCGCATCTGCAATTGCTCAAAGTAGTTTCCGCTGACCAGCTCACCCTGGACGATCTGCGCCGCGCCATCCACCGTGGCATTCATCGTACCCACACCTTTGAAGGCGAACAGGTCCTCAAGCACGTGGTTGTCTCTGCGCAGTTGTTCGAAAACGGGGTAGGAGAACGAAGTACCACCCATCCCGCTCGGCGTGTCGTCCGTCAAGCCCCACACGTTGGAAACAGCAACATGCTTGTCGCCGACCCAGTGGAAGAGCCGCAGTTGCTCGGATGCGGAACGTCGAGCCTATCGAGAAGCAGCCGTTTGGCAATGGAAAAGATGGTCGTATTCGCGCCAATGGCGAGCGCCAGGGAGAGCACGGCGATCGAAGTGAACCCGGGACTCTTGCCTAAAATGCGCATACCGTAGCGCACGTCAGCAATGGCTTCATCCCACCAGCGCAGGCCGAGCGACGCACGCATCCCCTCCTTATGCTTGAGCATTGGTCCCAGGGCGATGCAGGCGCGTCGCGCAGCCTCATCGGGCGAACATCCCGATCGAATCAGGTCCCGCGTCAGGATCTCGCGATGGCATTCCAGTTCCGACTCCATCCGCTCTTCCAACTCATTGCGCCGGAAGATGGCGCGGAACCAGGAGAACACCTGTGAACGGATTCGGGCACCGATCGTTCGGAGGCTCATGCTTCCTCCGGCGTTGCGCGCAGAATCGTCCCAATCACGCCTGCCATCCGGTTCCACTTCTGGGTCTCTCCGGCCAGTCGTTCGCGCCCCGAGCGTGTGAGCTTGTAATATTTTGCCTTCCGATTGTTGTCGCTTTCACCCCACTCGCTTGCGATGGCGCCCTGATGCTCCAATCGATAGAGTGCGGGGTACAACGATCCTTGCTGAATCACCAGTTCCTGGCCTGAAAGTTGCTGGATGCGCAGCAAGACTCCGTAGCCGTGCAGCGGTCCAAGCGATACCGCCTTCAAAATCAGCAGGTCCAGAGTCCCTTGCAGCAAGTCAATCTGAGTTTCCTGCTTCTCTTTTGCCATCTATCTCTCCTCGACGATCTAGGAAAGAGAGTATCGCAACTCTCCTAGCGCGTCAAGGAGAGAGGGCGCAGCGGCGCTACCGGCATTTGTGACCGATCTACTGCAGGCCGGATGAGAACTCACTCAGCTCGCAGCGAGTTGATGGGATCGACGTTGGCTGCCTTCAGAGCGGGAACGAGGCTGGACAAAAACGTGACGATCGCCAGAAGCAGGGCTGACGCGGCCAGCACCATCGGATCCCATGGCTTCAACCCGAAGAGCATGCTGCTGGCCTCGCGCCCGGCTAGCAGCGCGAGCCCGGTTCCCGCCACAAGCCCAACCAGCAACATCGTGCCCGCTTCGAACAGCAAACCACTAATCACGCGACCGCGGCTCGCCCCCAGCGCGATGCGGATTCCAATCTCGCCGCGCCGCTGGGCAAGGAAATACGTCAGCACTCCGTACAATCCCACCACCACGAGCAACGCGGCGAGGATACCGAAGAATCCCGACAGCAAGGCCATCATGCGATCGCCGACGAGGTTGTCGCGGATTCCCTGCTCGAAGTCGTAGAACTGCATGATCGTTCCTGGATGCTTCTGTTCGAACATGCGCCGCACAGTCTCCACGGCCGACGCGCGGTCGCGCGCGGCAAACATCATGGCTATGCCTGGTCCCTGCGCGGTCACAGGAAACTGATCGATGGGCACGAACGCCATCGGGGGCGTGTTATCGCGCAGATCGCCGTATTTCGTATCCGGAATCGTGCCGATAATCTCGTAGGTACGTTCGGGATACTGCGGTTCCGGCCGGACGTGCACATGCTGGCCGATGGGGGATGGCGTACGGATATATCTCCGGATGAAAGTCTGGTTCACGACCAGCACCAGTGGAGCATCGTTGGTGTCAGCGTCGGTGAAGTTTCGGCCGGTCAGCAACGGAATGCCGAGTGTCGCGAAGTAGCTGGGACTTACATAAGTGAACTTGCTCGATCCATCCAGCGCATCGACCTGCACGTGGTGGCTCCAGCTGCCGCCGCTCAACGGAACGTTGGTGGTAGCCGCCACATTCTCAATCCCGGGCAGGGCGCGCACGTCCTCCACCAGTTGCCGTTTATAGGCGGGAAGGTTCTCCGGCTTGATCTTCATCGCCGGAAAATTGAAGAACCCAACGCTGATTCCGCTCTCCCGGAAACCCGGATCGACGGTCATCAAATTCCGATAGCTGCGCACAAAGAGCAACGCGCCCACCAGCAGAACCATGGAGACGGCCACCTGTGTGACCACCATTGCACGCTGAATCGAGAACCGTTCGCGGTTGCCCACAACCCCGCGTTCGCCCGATCTCATCGCGGTGATGGGGTTGGCATTGGCGTTGCGGACGGCGGGCAACGTTCCGAAGACGACGCAGGTTGCAACCGAAACCACGGCTGCAAACAGCAACACGCGCCAGTCGGGAACGATGGTGAGATGAATCGAATTCTGGCTGGTATTCAACGCATTGACGAGCGCCCGGCTCAGAGGTTGTGCGAGGGCAATGCCGAGCGCGGCACCGATTATCGCGAGCAAGGCGCTCTCGAGCAACATCTGTTGCAGCACTCGGCCACGGGACGCGCCAAGGGCCATGCGAATCGCCACCTCACGCTGCTTGCCACTGGCCCGCGCCAACATCAGGTTGGCAAGATTCGCGCAGGCTATCAGGAGCACAAGTCCGGTGATGGCAAGAAGAAGCTCCAGCGACGCGTTGTACTCGTTTCGCAGATAGCTCACGCCCGCTCCAGCCGGATACGCGGCCAGCCGGAATGCCTTGAAGGTTTTGATTGTCTCGGGGCTGTAGCCCTCGGGTGCGGTCCTTTCAAAAAGCCCGGGACTCAGGGCATTGAAGTATTCCGTCGCCTGCTGCAGATTCCAGCCTGGCTTCAGACGGCCCATGACGGAGAAGGCAAAGACCTCGCGGCGTGGATTCGGAGGCGTGCAAGTGGGATAGGCAAGATCGAACCGATCACCCACCACCAGTCCGAAAAACGAGGGCGGCGCCACGCCCAGCACCTGCACTGTCTTGCCCTCAATCATGAGCGTGGAGTTGGCGGTGATCGGCGCTCCGCCCATTTCCGATTTCCAGAAGGCGTAGCTCGCCACCACCTTCGTCAGATCGCATCCGGCCTCATCCTGGGGCTCGATCAAGCGGCCCTGCCATGGCGGGACGCCGAGTACGTTGAAGAAGTTTCCGCTGACTTCGAGCCCATACGCACGATGCGCATCGCTCGGCTTTCCCAGCAGCATCTCGTCCGTGCGCCAGGCAAAGATCCCGGAGAAAGGGTCGTGATGCTCCTTCACTTCCTGCCACATGGGAACCGTGAAGTTCCCCACCAGCCCGTTGTTGATTCCGAAACCTCCCGTGCCTCCTTTAATCCGAACCTCGGCGAGTTCGGCGGGCTTGAGCACCGGCAGGCTGCGCAGACGCACCGCGTCGAGAAGCTCGAAGATCGCGGTGTTCGCCCCGATGCCGAGCGCCAATGTTGCCACAACCACGAAAGAGAAGCCGGGACTTTTCACAAATCCGCGCAACGCAGTTCGCACGTCGCGTGCCACGGTTTCCAGGCCCAGCGCTGCATCCTCCGCCCCCACGCGCTCGCGCGTTGCGGTTGGGCTTCCGAATCGCAGGCGCGCTTCACGGACAGCCTGCTCACGGCTCATGCCCCTGGCCATGTTGTCGTCGATGCCCATCTGCAAGTGTTCCTGCAATTCGGCCTGAATCTCGCGCTCCATGCGCGACCGCCTGCCCAGCATTACGATGCGACGGAGAAGTGCCATAACTCACCTCACGCGAAACGCAGGATCGCGTTGACGCCCTTGACTACCTGCTCCCAGTTCTTTTCTCGGCTGGCGAGTTGTTCCTTGCCGGCCTTGGTGAGCGCGTACCACCTTGCGTTGCGACCGTAATCGGTCACCGCCCAGGTCGCGCGCACCCAGCCGTTCTGCTCCATGCGGTGGAGTGCGGGATAGAGCGAGCCTTCTTCGACGATGATCAGTTCGCCGGATACGCGGCGAAGATGCATGACGATGCCGTACCCATGCATCGATCCAAGCTGGGAAAGTGTTTTGAGAATGAGCAGATCGAGCGCGCCCTGAAGGTCGTTTTTTGCCATCGTTTCCCTACCCTAGATATCAAGGGTAGGACAACCGTACTATCGCTTGACCCTAGACGTCAAGGGGAGAAGAGGCGACGGTGCACCACGCGAAAAAAGGGGCCGCTCCCGATGGGAGCGGCCCCTTTGTTGAAGTTACGTGGAAGCTGGCACGATGGCTTACGCCGGTGACGGCGAGCCTTCGGGATGGATCGGACCGCCGCGTGAGCCTTCCGGCTTGAGCACCTGCTGCACCCCGCCGCCGCCATCGCCAGGCGAAGCCAGAATCGAGCGCATGGGGGGCAGTTGCCTGCCCTCGATGAGCATCTTCACTTCCTCGGCGTCGATGGTTTCGCGTTCCAGCAAGGCCGCGGAAATGCGGTGCATCGCGTCCTGGTTGGCGTTGATGATGGTGTACGCCGACTGGTAGGCTTCGTCGATCAGGCGCCTTACCTCGAGATCGATCTGACGGGCTGTTTCTTCGCTGAAGTCGCGATGCTGCGCGATCTCGCGGCCCAGGAAGATCTGCTCTTCCTTCTTGCCGAAAGTCAGCGGGCCCAGCCGGCTCATGCCGTACTCGCATACCATGCGCCGCGCCAGGTCGGTAGCGGTCTCGATGTCGCTGCCGGCGCCGGTGGACATCTGGTTGAGGAAGATCTCCTCAGCGCATCGCCCGCCGTACGCCGTCGCCAGGCGCGTTTCGAGGTACTCGCGCGTGTAGTTATGGCGATCGTCGGGCAGGTAGACGGTTACGCCCAGTGCCATCCCGCGAGGGATGATCGTGACCTTGTGAATGGGGTCGGAGTGGTCGCGCAGGTACGACACCAGCGCGTGGCCGGCCTCGTGGTATGCGGTCACCCGCTTCTCTTCGTCGGTGAGCAGCATCGAC
Source organism: uncultured Acidobacteriota bacterium (assembly GCA_963798315.1). Taxonomy (GTDB): domain Bacteria; phylum Acidobacteriota; class Terriglobia; order Terriglobales; family Acidobacteriaceae; genus Telmatobacter. The sequence continues at coordinate 218,556 of CAWCTA010000018.1, forward strand.
TTGCGTTCCGCGCCCATCAGGACTTTGTCCTTGGCGAGTTCGAAGTCGTACATCGTGACCTGCTTGCGATTGAGGCGGGCGCCATTCAGCGCAGCCTCGTTCACCATGTTGGCCAGGTCGGCTCCGCTGAAGCCCGGGGTTCCGCGCGCCAGTACGTTCAAATTGACGTCATCGGATACCGGCACCTTCTTCACGTGGACACGAAGAACCTCCTCGCGGCCGCGCACATCGGGCAGGCCCACCACCACACGGCGATCAAAACGGCCGGGCCGCAGAAGCGCCGGATCGAGCACATCAGGCCGGTTGGTCGCGGCCACAAGAATCACGCCGTCGTTGGACTCGAACCCGTCCATCTCGACCAGCAACTGGTTCAGGGTCTGTTCGCGCTCGTCGTGCCCGCCGCCCAGGCCGGCGCCGCGGTGACGGCCGACGGCATCGATTTCGTCGATGAAGATGATGCAGGGAGCGTTCTTCTTGCCCTGCTCAAACAGGTCGCGGACACGGCTTGCGCCCACGCCCACGAACATCTCCACGAAGTCAGAACCGGAAATCGAGAAGAACGGCACGTTGGCTTCGCCGGCCACCGCGCGGGCCAGCAGGGTCTTGCCCGTTCCGGGAGGGCCGACCAGGAGCACGCCCTTCGGTATGCGCCCGCCGAGCTTCTGGAACTTCTGCGGCTCGCGCAGGTACTCGATAATTTCCTTCAGCTCTTCCTTGGCTTCATCCACGCCGGCCACGTCCTTGAACGTGACCTTCTTCTGCTGCATCGAGAGCAGGCGCGCGCGGCTCTTGCCGAACGACAGCGCCTTGTTGCCCCCCGACTGCATCTGCCGCAGCATGAAGAACCAGATGGCCCCGATCAGCACGAAGGGACCAACGTTGAACAGGATGGGCAGGAGCAGATTGCTCTGCGGATCCTTGAATGTCGTATTGACGTGGGCCGTGTGCAGTTCCTTGGTCAGCGAATCGGTGCTGTTCGGCATCGTGACGTGGAACTGCTCTTTCGGAGTCGCCTTGAGATGCCCATGCAGTTCCGTCCCTTGAATCGTGACGTCCTGCACCAGCCCCGCTTCGATCTTATCGAGCAGATCGGAGTAGGAGTACTCCGGCTCTTTCCCCATGCCGGCTCCGCGCGAGACGACACCCCACAGAAGCATCAGGCAAATGAGAATGAAAACCCAGAACATGATCGTTTTGACGGTAGAATTCACCAGGACTCCTCGTTTCCCGGCGGGGGGGAGAATTCGCTGAAAACTCCAGCACCGCCTACTTCATCCTTATAAGTAAGACGCCCGCACCTCAAGTTCCGTCACAGAAAATGCGTGCGTTCCTGATAGCGGACAAGACTGCGCGTCCGCCCGGATGAGCAGTAGCTCTGATTGTACCCCGACGGGGCTGTGAACGGTACGTGACCAAGGAGGAAAAGAAGAGGCGAATCACAAGTTTATCCCCGGCCCGAATCCGCTGCGTTTCATCATTCGCCTGTCAGCCCCTGCCCGCCTCGCTCCCGACATCCCTCACGGTTACCTGAACCTCGATTCCGGGCTCCGGCTCCAGTTCAACGCCCTGCATCCAGACCACCCGGCCGTCCAGTTCCAGCACCGGCCAGTGCTTGCGCGCGGAGCCGAAAACCCGAAGCCGTTCGAGCACCTCCTTGACCTTCCGCGGGCTCCCGGAATGGCGCAGCCGCACCCGATCCCCGGGTTTCCAGGCTCGAAGCACGGCCAGCCGGGGCGCGGGAGACACCGCGGCCGCTGGTGACGGAACAAGTTCTGTATCAGGGCACGACTTCAGCCGTGCCGAAAACGCCTCAAGATGCGAAGTGGCTTTAGCCCCCGAGGGATCCAACACCCCTACCCGCACCCGAATTCCCCACGCCGGGGCCTCGATCTCCCCCGGAACCTCAAACCTCACGGTCGGAGCGCCATCCTCAGCTGAATCCACCCCGCTCCCCACGCTCAGCCGCAGTTCGCGATGGGTTCGCTCGCCCCGCAGACCCAGGGCCAGCTCGCATTTTTGCCCCGCCCGCCCCGCCAGCGCCAGCCTGCGCAGCGATTCTGTCGCTTCGAAGTCCGGCGACGTCCCCAATCGCCCCGCGGCAAGGCGCAGGATCCGCCGCTGCAGCGCCGGAGGCAACGCCGCCAGCCGCGCCACCTCGATCGCGAAACCATCCCCGGCGGCGCGTCCGCCCCCCCGCACCGGCCGGCCAGCCAGAATGATCTGCGGAGCCAGTCTCTCCAGCTCGGCCGTCCACCACGCTTCCTCGTCGCGCGCCAGCTCTGCCATCTGCACCAGGTGCGCCCGCAGGCGCGGATTCCACCCCTCCAACAGCGGCAGCAGTTCGTGCCGGATCCGGTTGCGGGTGAACGTGAGATGACGATTGGAAGAGTCTTCCCGCCAACCCTGGCCAATCCCGCCCATGTAGGCTTCGATCTCGCTTCGGGTGGTCGCGAGCAGCGGCCGCAGAATCCGTCCCTCGGAAAACTGCACCACCGGATAAATGCCGGAAAGCCCTTCAGTCCACGCCCCGCGCAGGAACCTGGCCAGCACCGTCTCAGCCTGGTCGTCCAGCGTGTGCGCCGTAGCCACCGCATCCACGACCCCGGAAGCCATCAATTCGCGAAACCAGCCATAACGCAGGCGGCGTGCTGCCTCCTCGATCGTTTCCGCGGCCTTTCCCGCCCCGGCATCGGCCAGAGCCGCTGCAGACGTGTCGACGCGGGCCTCGTGAAACATCAGCCCCAGCCGCTGCGCAAGCTCCCGGCAGAAGTCCAGGTCCGCATCGGCCTCGGCTCCGCGCAGGCCGTGATGAAGATGGGCCGCGTGGAGCACCAGGCCCAGTTCGCTGCTGCGTTCGGCCAGGATTCGCAACAACGCCACCGAATCGGCGCCGCCCGAAAGCCCCACGGCCACCCGCAAGCCCGGCTTGAGCAGAGTTGTGTCGATCGAGAGCGCAGGCAGCGGAGAGGGCACGAGAGGATCATAGCGCTCTGTACGGTAGCGCCATAGTGTGCCACACGCCATGCTGTATACTCCACCCGGTATGCAGGTGTTTGCGATTCTTCCCGCGGCAGGCCTTGGAACCCGGATGGCCGGCCCGCAGCCTAAACAGTTCCTCGCCCTCGATGGGATTCCCATCCTGATTCACTCCCTGCGCGCCTTTGCCGAGGTCCGGCGGGTCAGTGCGATCTACGTGGCGGTGCGCAAGCCGGAGATGGAACGAGTGCAGGCGCAGGTCGCTGACTACGGGTTCAGCGACCGCGTCCAGGTCGTGGAAGGCGGTGACCACCGCCAGGAGTCGGTGGCCCACGCCCTATCCGCGCTGCCGGCGGAGCCGGACGACATCGTACTGGTCCACGACGCGGTCCGGCCCTTGATCGACGCCGCCACCATCGAGCGAACCATCGACGCCGTCATTCAACACGGAGCTGCCATCGTGGGCCTGCCTGCCGTCGATACCATCAAGCAGGTGGAGCGGACCGCGCACGGAGCGCTGATTACATCCACCATTCCACGGGAATTCATTGTCCTCGCCCAGACGCCGCAAGGCTTCCGCTACGGCCTGCTCGAAAGCGCTTTTGCCGAAGCCACTGCCGACGGCTTTGTCGGTACAGACGAGGCTTCCGTCGTCGAGCGCGCCGGCCATCCGGTAGCCGTTGTACCCGGGTCTCAGGTTAATCTGAAGATTACTCAACCAGGCGATCTGGAGTTAGCCGAGTTCTATCTGCATCAGCGCACGCCCACTGGGGCCCGGAATCTGGGGTAAGCTGGTTCAGGAACAGGCAAGCAAAGAATGGATACACGAATCGGATTTGGCTGGGACTCCCACGCGTTCAAGGCCGGGGTTCCGTTGCGCATTGGCGGCATGACCCTTCAACATCCGGAAGGCCTCGCCGGCCACTCCGATGGCGATGTACTGCTGCATGCCATCACCGACGCGCTTTTGGGCTCCATCGCTGCCGGTGACATCGGCACCTATTTTCCACCCGGCGACGCGCGCTGGAAAGACGCCGACTCCTCCATCTTCCTCAAGCTCGCTCTCGAAGAGCTCAAGCATGCCGGCTATCAGATCGTGAACATCGACACCACGTTGATCCTGGCAGCACCTAAAATCTCGCCCATCGCCGGGGAGATGCGCTCCCGGGTCGCCGAATTGCTTCATGTGGACATGGACCAGGTCAGCATCAAGGCCAAAACGCCCGAAGGCCTCGGCCTCGATCACGTTGCGCAATGTCACGCCATCGCCCTGGTGGAGCGCGCCCTGGACGAGGAAGACCTCAAGAGCATGAGCGCCATCGTCGAAAGCCAGCGCCAGCTCGAAGACGTGGTCGACGATCTGCTCTCTTCTGTGCACGGATTGCCGAAGAAGCGCATCGCGCCGGTCTACGACACCGAGGACATCACGTAACAGGGGTCAGGGGGGTGGTCAGGGATCAGGGATCAGAAACGCTGAACTGGATTTCCGCCTCTTCCGGTCCCACTAATGCCCTGTGCCCATCCTTTTCGTGGCCGCATCGCGAGGAGGGTGGGACCACAAACTAGATCGCTCCCTTTCTGTATCTCATCAGCCTTTCTCGCCGGAGGTTCTTCGAGTGATGAATCTGCGCTTCACCGCATTTTTAGCCGTCATTCTCTTCGCGTCTGCGGACTGCCCACTCCCGGGTCAAACTCCCGACTGGCGCACCCCCGCCGAAATCTCCGACTACCGCACCACCCCCGATTACGCCGAAACCGTCGCCTATCTCGAGCGCATCGCCGCCGCCGTGCCCGGCCAGGTCCTCATCGAGAACTTCGGCAAAACCGGTGAAGGCCGCGATCTGAAAATCGTCGTCGCCTCCAAGGACGGCGTCTTCGATCCGGACGCCATTCACGCCTCCGGCCGTGCGATTCTCCTGGTCCAAAACTCCATCCACGCCGGGGAAATGGACGGCAAGGATTCCTGCCTGGCGCTGCTCCGGGACATCGTAATCACCAAAACCAAGTCGGCGCTCCTTGAGCACGTCGTCTTCGTCTTCATCCCCGTCTACAACCTCGATGGCCACGAACGCCGCTCCGCCTACAACCGCATCAACCAGAACGGGCCGGAGCTGGCCGGATGGCGCGGCAACGGCACCAACATCAACCTCAACCGCGACTACCAGAAGGCCGACGCGCCCGAAACGCGCGCGTTCCTGAAGATGTTTCATCGCTGGCTGCCCGACTTCTTTGTCGACGATCACGTCACCGACGGCGCCGATTTCCAGTACGACGTGACCTTCAATGAAGACGACACGCCCGATGTGGCGCCGGGCACCGCGCGCTGGCTTCACGAAACCGTGACCCCCGAACTGGAGCGCCAGGTCGACGCCGCCGGCCATCTTGCCTTCCCCACACTTATCAACCTCAATGACGACACCGATCCCGCCATAGGCCTGGCCACCATCAGCAACCCCCCGCGCTTCTCCACCGGCCAGATGATCCTCGAAAACCGGCCCGGGCTACTGGTTGAGATCCACATGCTCAAGGACTACAAGACTCGCGTCACCGGCAACTACGCGATCCTGCGCGCACTGCTCGAGGTACTGAATCGCGATGCAGCGAAGTTGATCGCCCTGAACCGCGAAGCCGATGCGGCCGCCGCACAACTGGGCGCACACCCCATGGGGAACGAGCGCTTCCCCCTGGCCCTCGACTGGGGCGGCGAGACCACCCCGGTCGTGTTTCGCGGCTATCAGTACACGCGCGCGCTAAGCGAGATTTCCGGGACCATGTGGATCAGCTACAGCCATGAAACGTGGAACGCCACCTTGCCTCTCGCAACCGGCAGCAAGGTCGTCACCTCGACCGCGCCCCCGGCCGCCTACATCATCCCGCCGCAGTGGACACGCGTGATCGACGTGCTCGCCGCCCACGACATCGCCCTGAGGCGCACCACCGCGGCGTGGACAGGCAACGTGGGGCGCTATCGCTGCGGCGGTATGGAGTGGCAGGGTCCACCCTTCGAGGGCCGGCATCCCATCTTTGCCGGCGAAGGCGCGGGCGCCCAGCCTGGCAAGTTTGGCCAATGCACGCTGACCCGTGAATCGGTGACGTTTCCCGCCGGCTCGGTCGTGGTCGTGCTCAACCAGCGCCTTTCCAAAGTCGCCATTCACTGGCTGGAACCGGAAGCGCCCGACTCCGCTCTCCGCTGGGGCTTTTTCGACCCCGTCTTCGAACAGCGCGAATACGGCGAAGCCTACGCTCTGGAAAAACTGGCCCGCGAGAACCTCGCCAAAGACCCGGCTCTCAAGGCTGAATTCGAGCGCCGTATCCACGCCGATGCCCGCTTCGCCGCCAGCCCCGAGGCGCGCCTGGAGTTCTTTTATGACCGCTCTCCCTGGGGCCTGGCCAACCACGTAGGCGAATACCCGGTCGGCCGGCTGCTGTCGCTGGACGGAGTGCCTCTCGAGTAAGATCGGCAAAGTCGCGAGCCAGTTTGGTATTGCCTATTCCCGCCTTTGGTCTTACCTTTGCCTCTGAGTTTCCACTTTAGCCTTGGAGCGTGCCCGATGTTGCTTGCCCTATTCCTGCAAACCCTGGATCAGGATCAGATGCAGAAGCTTGCCCCGCTCATCGCGAGCTTTGCCGGTGTCGTTTTCCTGATGATGCTGGTCGGTATCGCGATTATTATCATTCCCTGCTGGTTCATCTGCAAGAAAGCCGGCTTTTCGCCGTGGCTTTCTCTTCTTTGCCTTGTTCCGTCGCTGGGTACGCTCATACTGCTCTACGTCCTTGCCTTCGCGGATTGGAAAGTCATGCCGATGCCGGCCCCTGCCTGGGCTCCGCAACCACCCTACCCGCCGCAACCGCCGTATCCTCCCCAGGCGTAGAGCCATAAGGCGGAAGCGAACCTGCACCCGGGCCCGACGGGTCCCGCGCAGCGGTTTTGCGTGCGGGGCGAGGTTAGGGTTCCGTGCGTGAGGTGATTTAGCATCGGAGAGGACTCTCTCAACGATGTCACAGGATTCATTCGCTTCCGCACCGCGTCCACGCGTCCGCTTTGCGCCATCCCCCACCGGCTTCCTGCATGTCGGCAGCGCGCGCACCTTTATTTTCAATTGGCTCTATGCCCGCCACAACCACGGAACCATGGTGTTCCGGCTGGACGACACCGATGTGGAGCGCAACACCGAGGCCAGCGTCCAGTCCATCTTCGAAGGTCTGAGCTGGCTGGGGCTCGACTGGGACGAAGAGTACAAGCAATCGGAACGCCTTGCCCTGCACCGCTCCGCGGCCCATGCCATCTTCGAGAAGGGCCTCGCCTACCGCGACTTCACGCCCGTCCACACTGCGGACAGCGACGAGACCTCCGCACAGGGCGCATGGCTCTTCAACCCCGGAGTGCGGGAGCTTTCACGCGAGGAAAGCGACCGCCGCGCAGCCGCCGGCGAGCCGTTCGCCCTCCGCTATCGGATGCCCCGCGATGAAGACCGGATCGTGCGCTTCACCGATGGAGTGTACGGGGAGCTGTCCAAACCATCCGACGATATTGAAGACTTCGCCCTGCTGCGATCAGACGGAAATCCCACCTACCACCTCTCCTCGTGCGTCGATGACGCCGATCTACGCATCACGCACATTATCCGGGGCCAGGATCACATCACCAACACCTTCAAGCACGTGCTGATCTTCGAGGGACTGGGCGTCGACCCGCCCCAGTTCGCGCATCTTCCCCTGCTCGTCGCCCCCGATGGCGCAAAGCTCTCCAAGCGCAAACACGGGCCCGTCGTCAGCGTCACCACCTATCGCGACGCCGGCTTCCTGCCTGCGGCCTTCATCAACTTCCTCTGCCTCCTCGGCTGGTCGCCCAAGAACGACCGCGAGTTTCTCACCCTCGATGAACTCACCGCCGCGTTCACTCTCGAGGGCGTCAATCGCGCCAACGCGGTGGTGAATTTCACCGAGGATGATCCCTTCGACGCCAAGGCAGTGTGGCTCAATGCGGAACACATCCGCGCCCTGTCCGTCGATGAACTCAGCGCCGATCTGCAGCCCGTTCTTCACCAGCGCGGGATTTGATCCGAAACCAGAAAAAATCCTCGCGGTCACGCCGCTGATCCGCGAACGCATCAAGCTCCTGCGCGATGCGGTCACCGCCGCCGATTTTTTCTTTCGTCGACCGAACTGGCCCCGTACGACCCGGCCGACCTGATCCCGCAGAAGGGCGATGCCGCGCTCGCTCGCCGCGTCCTCGCAGCACGCCGAGCAGGTCCTCGCCACAACCGCTTTCGATCACGATTCTCTGGACCAGGCCCTGCGCCAGACCGCCGCTTCGCTCGGCCTCAAGGCCGGTCCCATGTTCCAGCCCATCCGGGTCGCCGTCTGCGGACGCAAGAACGCGCCGCCGCTCTTTGAAACCATGACTGTCCTCGGCCGCGAGGTCTGTCTCGACCGCATTCGCCAGGCCGAAGGCCAGCCTTGAATCGCTCGGCACCTTCCGTGGAAAAATAGGATATGGCCACCTCGATCAACGCCCATACGGAAAGCCCGGAAGCTCGCCCCCGATCCAACTTCCTCCGCGACATCATCATCGAGGACGTGCGCACCAAAAAGTACGGCGACGCCGTCAGTGCAGACCCGCTTTCCTCCCGAGCCCAACGGCTACCTCCATATCGGCCACGCCAAGGCCATTGCTCTTGATTTCGGACTGGCGGATGAGTTCGGCGGAAAAACCAACCTGCGCTTCGACGACACCAATCCTGAAAAAGAGGAGCAGGAGTACGTCGATTCCATCCAGGCGGACGTCCGCTGGCTCGGCTTCGACTGGGAGCGCCTCTGCTACGCCTCTGACTACTTCGGCCAGCTCTACGAATGGGCGTTGAAGCTCATCGAGGCTGGAAAAGCCTACGTCGATGATCTCTCCGCCGAGGAGATCCGCCAGCACCGCGGCACCCTGACTGAACCCGGAAAGGACAGCCCCTACCGCAACCGGTCGGTAGAGGAGAATCTCGACCTGTTTCGGCGCATGAAGGCCGGCGAATTCCCCGACGGCAGCCGCGTGCTCCGCGCCAAAATCGACATGGCCTCGCCCAACCTCAACATGCGCGACCCGGTGATGTACCGCATCCTCCACGCCACCCACCACCGCACCGGCGACGAGTGGTGCATCTATCCCATGTACGACTACGCCCACGGCCAGTCGGATTCGATCGAGCGCGTCACCCACTCCATGTGCACGCTTGAGTTCGCGGACCACCAGCCCCTCTACCGCTGGTATATCGATAACCTCGGCATCTTCCCCTCGCAGCAGATCGAATTCGATCGCCTCAACCTCACCTACACGCTGCTTAGCAAGCGCAAGCTGCTCCAGCTTGTGCAGGAAAAGCGCGTCAGCGGCTGGGACGATCCGCGCATGCCTACGCTCTCCGGCATCCGCCGCCGCGGTTTTACGCCCGAAGCCATCCGCACTTTCTGCGCTGCGATCGGCGCCACGCGCACCAACGGGACGACCGATATTGAAATGCTCGAGCACTTTCAGCGCGACGACCTCAACCACCGCGCCATCCGCGCTATGGCCGTCCTGCGCCCACTCAAGCTGGTGATCGACAATTATCCCGCCGGCCAGGTGGAGATGGTCGAAGTCGCCAACAACCCGGAAGATCCCGCCGCGGGCACCCGCCAGGTGCCTTTCTCGCGGTGAGATCTATATCGAGCAGGATGACTTCCGCGAGGTTCCTCCGCCCAAGTACTATCGCCTCTCCCCGGGCAAGGAGGTTCGCCTGCGCAACGCCTATTTCATCACCGCTCACAGCCTGGTGAAAGACGCCGCCGGCAACATTGTCGAGGTGCATTGCACCTATGATCCGGCCAGCCGCGGCGGCAACTCTCCCGACGGCCGCAAGGTCAAATCGACCATCCACTGGGTCTCAACCACCCACGCCATCTCCGCTGAAATCCGCCTCTACGACAAGCTCTTCACGCGGACCGATCCCGGCAACCTCGAAGAAGGCGAGAGCTTCCTCGACATTCTCAATCCCAACTCGCTCGAGATCCTCGGCGGCGCGAAGCTCGAGCCTTCTCTGACCAACGCCAAACTTGAGGACCGCTTCCAGTTCGAGCGCGTTGGCTACTTCTGCCTCGATCCCGACACCACTGACGACAAGCTCGTGTTCAATCGGACGCTGGCACTGAAGGACTCATGGGCGAAGATCGCGAATAAGGCGGGAGCGTAGCCGCCTGCGCAGCAGATGCTTGCTGGCCGCTCGCAGGATTGCGGTCACAGGGTGCCCCAGGTCTGCTTCCGAGACCTGGGATTCCTGTCAGTCTGCAACCGGCAAGGGCTTGCCTTGCTCGAAGGACTCCCGTAATTTCAGAGCCGAATACGGAGTCTGCCCGAGGGCCTCGTCCATCCAAGCCGGCAATTCGCTCTCCAGAAAAGTAATTTCGCGTCCGATGAACGAGGCAATCCGCCTCGGAGGCAGCCCGAAGACAGAATTGTCGTATAAATCGAATAGATCGATCGTCTTTCCCAACTCGTCAAGCGCGCGCTGAAGGTTGGCGAGACTCGTGGATCGAATTTCGCGAATTGTATCCTCGGAACCGCTATGTCCGCCAAGATCTGCTCTGTTCGCGACACGATCAATCGATGTGGCAACGCTGTCCACGCAGACAAAACGGAATCGCACCACGAATCCGGCCTGGCGGGCTTGCCTCATTTGGTCGAAGGCAATCGTGCTGCGCAAAGTTGTCTCGGTCGCGAAGTCCCTGCCGGCCGCGATGTGATCTTGAATGAACTTCTCGCAGATTGGTCTTGCAATCGCGCGAATCGACCTGGGAATGCCGACGTAAGAACCACCGTTCAATTGAGCCGCATAGTCGTCCGCGTTGAAGTAGGCGCAGCCAAATGAGTCACCCGGAAATGCACTTGTCTTCCCACTGCCGGAGGGTCCGGCAACGACGTACATAGTCGGCAAGGGCTATCCGCCGAAATCCCGGTCCGCGCCGGGCAGCATATCTGCGGGAAGCTCCTTCTTCAGGCGGTTCCCGTCCTTGTCAACGATACCCAGGGCGATCAATCTCTCAACCGAGCGCCGGATGCGCGTTGCGCCGTCTTCGCGCAGACGCTTCTCAATCGCTTCCTGCTCGGCCAGATACTCAGGGGAGTACGTCTTTGTCGTATAGACCGATTTGGGGGCTTGCACGATGCTTTCGTCCAACTTCCGAACCACGGACTCAGCTGCCATCACGCCCTCCTGCTTCTCTGAATTGTAGTCCTGATGGGATTTGGAAGAAAGCTTCCCATTGCTCCAAACCCACCCAGGGCTCGGTTACGGTTTGGGGCGGCTGCAGGGTACCCCAGGTCTCGCTTCCGAGACTTGGGAGAGCACGAACGCCCACCAGCTATATCCGAGTGATCTGCGCCAGCGCGTCAAAGTGGGCGTCGCGCGCAAACAATACCAGCGAATGCTGCAGCACTAGTGCCGCGATCCACATATCGTTTGTTGGAATGGGTGTTCCCTGCTTGCGGAGTTGCCGGTAGACGTTCGCATAATGATGCGTTGTCTGCTCATCGGCATAGAGGATGGCCACACCCGGCTTCATAAGGAACCGACGGAGGACCGCTTCATTCCGAGGTCCCTGGTTGCCGGCAGCGAATCCCGCCCGCAATTCGCCCACAACAATAAAGGGCAGCCACACTTCGTCTGCCATCTCGATTGTGCCGGCGACCGACGTCTCGCCTCGAACGAAGTCGCTATAACGATTGGTGTCGAGCGCCAGCCTCATAGCCTGATCCTGCGCGACGATCGCATCAACGCCACATCCCCTCGTCGATTGTGTCCTGCTCCGCCAAAGCGGCGTCGAAAGCTGGATCCTCCACCCAGGTTCCAACCAGATCGCTCACATCGCGCTTACGGGTTTGGCTTTCGGTCAGACCGGCCCCACGGACCAGGGCTTCGATGGCCACCTCGTTCAGGCTCTTGCCCTGCCGCTGCGCGGATGAGCGAAGAGCGGTATCGAGATAGTCCGGGACATTGCGGATGGTATACTGCATGCAACGATTGTAGGCATTGCAGGCACGAGAGGCAAGCAGATTGACTTTCGGCTTTGGTCGATGCCTTGGTCTGCTTTGTAAGACAGTCTTACCTCAACCTATTCCGCCCCAAAGATTTTCTTGAAGAAGTGCCCGATGCTGCCGAAGAATCCGGCTTTCTTTTTCGGGGCTGGGACCTGGGCGGCAGGGACCTGCGACGCGGACGGCGCTGCCGGTGGCGGGCTCGGCTCGGCCGCCGGCTTTTCGGGAGCGGCGGGATTCGGAGCCGAATAGACCAGGGGCTCGTTCAATGGCTGGGGTGGTTTGGCCGCCGCCTCCGCACTCGGCGGCGGTGCAGGAACAGGCTTGGCAAGCGGCGCCAGCCCGGCGCTTTGCGCCAGCGGGAAATCATTGCTATCCGGCCGCGGCTCAGGCGGGCACCCGCAGGGCTCCTTCTCCTGGTCCACCACCGCACTGAGGCTGCCGTGCTGGAACATGACTCGCTGTCCCGGCTGCACGCGGTAAGCCCCGCCGTCGAATACGCTCGAGACCACGACATACGGCGCGTTGGCTCCGGGATTGTCGACGCAGGTATCGCCGTGCGGTGCCAGCCGCACCTTCACTTCAGCCGCCCCGGGCCCGCCAATCAAAATGCGGAAGTCGGGGGTAAGCACGATATCCGAATTGCGCCCCGTCGCAAAGCTCGCCTCGACCGCGCCATGGTCGAGAGCCACCATCAAGCCCGGCGCATCCCCCGCGGGCACCGTTGCATCGCTGGCCAGGTGCACGCTGGTCGAAGCGCATACACGCAGTACGCCGCGGCGCGGAAGCACCACTTCGGTGGTCTTTGTTCCTGCCGTTACCGTGCCGCTCGTGGCGATGATGGCCTTTCCGTCGGCCACGCGCATAGCCCCGGTGACGGTTCCCGATGCGTCGATGGGAACGATCGCGATCGGCGCGGCCGCGGCGAGGCTCCCGGCTGGGGTCGCCGCATCCACCGTAGGCGTTGGCGTGGCTGTGGGTGCCCCGGTTCCCAGATCCGGGACCTGGCAATGGACCAGCACAGGTGCTGCGATCCCGAAGACAAACAACCACGCCGTCGCGAATCTGACCGCGCTACGCAGGTCCCTATCGAAATTTCGGATTGGATAGAAAGCGAAACCCACAGGTCTGCCGATCATCAGGGATACTACATTGCCATAAAATTGCGGATCATCTCGCGGCCGCCTTCGGTCAGCACGCTTTCGGGGTGAAACTGGACCCCCTCGACAGGCAAAGTCTTGTGCCGAAGTCCCATGATCACTGACCCGCCGTCCTTCTCCGGCGTTCGCGCCGTGACCGCCAGCTCGCCCGGCAGCGAACTCTCTTCCACGATCAGTGAGTGATAGCGCGTGCAGGTCAGCGGCGTCGGGAGCCCCGTAAATATGCCCATTCCGTCATGGTTGACCGAGCTGGTTTTCCCATGCATCAGGTGTTCGGCCCGGACCACTTTGCCGCCGAATGCTTCGCCAATAGCCTGGTGCCCCAGGCAGACTCCCAGGATCGGCACTTTCCCGGCCATCTGGCGGATCAGCGGAACCAGAATTCCGGCCTCCCCCGGCGTACACGGCCCCGGAGAGAGCAGGATTCGCTCCGGATTCATGGCCTCGACTTCGTCCACTGTAACTTCATCGTTGCGGCGGACTTCGATCTTCGCTCCCAACTCGCCCAGGTACTGGACAAGGTTGTAGGTGAACGAGTCGTAGTTGTCGAGCACGAAGACCATGGTGACCTTCAGTGTAGCGCGCCCGGGATCGCAGTCGAACGCGCCGCTTTGAAACAGTCCGTCCGCGGTGGTAGCCAGTCGGGCGTGCTCCAGCCTGAGGCTCTTGACAGAGGACGATGTTTGGTGGAATATAAGTCGTATACGACGTATCGTATGCGACGGAGGTTGGTTCCATGACATTCGATGTGAATTGGGCGATCGGCTCCATCTGGGGAGCCCTCAGCCTGGTCTGGCTTGTCGGCCTCGCCTTCACCAAGCGCTCTGTGCATTCCCAAAGGTCCGGCGCGCGCGTCTTCCACATGGTGCTGGTTCTTTTTGGATTCGCCCTCGTGGGCAGTCATTACTTTCAGCAGGGATGGCTTGGCATGCGCTTTCTGCCCAATACACTCCCATGGGCGGTCACGGGATTGGCCCTGACACTCATCGGCTGCCTGTTCGCCATCTGGGCGCGCGTGACGCTGGGAGCCAACTGGAGCGGACGGGCAACCGTCAAGGCCGACCATGAACTGACCATCTCCGGACCCTACGCGCTGGCCCGCCACCCCATTTACACCGGCCTGCTGATGGCCGCCGCTGGAACCGCCCTGGCGCGCGGGGAGTGGCGCTGCATTCTGGGTATCGTGCTCATCGCGCTGGCCTTTGCCATCAAGATCGGCCAGGAGGAGAAACTCATGCTTCAGACGTTTCCTCATGCGTATCCCCAATATCGACAAAGAGTGAAGGCGCTCATCCCCGGCATTTTCTGACTCCGGCCCTCTGAGACCTCCCGGCCGGACAGTTACACTTCGAGAAAAGCCCCGTGATCAAACCGTCTCAATCCGCCGACGTCGTCGCGCAGGCCCGCCGCCTTGAACGCGACCTGGGCGGCATTCGCCGCGCGCTGCGCAAGCCTCTCGAAGCCGAAGTGGCCCGAGGCGAATTGACCGTGCCGCAGGCGGCCGTGATGCAGACCGTTGTCGCGCACCAGGGCATCAGCCTCAAAGACCTGAGCCGGGAAGTGAGCCTGGCGCATTCCACGGTGAGCGGCATCGCCGACCGGCTCGAGAAACGCGGGATGATCGAGCGGCGCCCCGATCCGGTCGACGGACGCGTGAGCCGCATCTATCCCACGGCTGTTGTGATGGAATTCGTACGCGATCGCATCCCGGCGTTAACCTCCGGGCCCCTGGAGCGCGCCCTCGCCCACGCCACCGAGAAGGAGCGTACAGCGATCGAGAGCGCCGTGCGCCATCTCCGCGAACTGCTGGAAAAGGCTTGACCGCTGCTGCTGCGGTCAGGGATCGCTGTGCCGCGGTTTGCATCTCCCCAACCGCATCTGCAAAACTGGCCATCGATGGTGCTTCACTTTCTCATTCGCGGGCGCGTCCAGGGGGTGGGCTTCCGCTGGTATGTCCATCGCGAAGCCAGTGAACTCGACCTGCGCGGCTGGGTGCGCAACACCGAAGGCGGTGACGTGGAAGTGGTCGCATCGGGCGCGGTCGAAGATCTGGCCGAACTGCGCTCCAGCCTCCGTCGCGGCCCGCGCGGCAGCCGCGTCGACCAGCTGATCGAGCATTACCTCGACGAAAGCGAATCCGCCCATCTCGACTCCTTTCGTATCGATGGCGCCTGGTAACGGTCGGATCAATGCACCATCCCGGGAACAATCGGTGCGTTGGTTGCGCTCTTCTATAATCGACAGGGAAGCCGAACCGAAGTCCTGCCCGTTCTGTTCCCATTTCAACTCATCCATCATTACCAGGAGCGCCCGGAACCATGCCTGAAGCAGCCAAGCCCATCAACGTGGAAGCCCTCAAAGCGCTCGTCCGCACGGTTCCCGACTTTCCCAAGCCAGGGATTCTCTTCTACGACATCACCACGCTACTGAAAGACAAGACCGGCTTCGCGCAGCTTATCGACGCACTGGCAGCTCACTACATTGCCCGCAAGATCGACCTTGTGCTGGGCATCGAGGCCCGCGGCTTCATCTTCGGTCCCGCCCTCGCGTACCGCTTGAACGCCGGATTTGTTCCTGTCCGCAAGCCGCGCAAGCTGCCTGCCCCCGTGGCCCGTGTGACCTACGATCTTGAATATGGTTCCGACTCGCTGGAAATCCATCTCGACGCCATTGCCCCCGGCCAGCGCGTCGTGCTCGTCGACGATCTGCTTGCCACCGGCGGCACCATGGAAGCGACGGTAAAGCTGGTGAAGCAGCTGGGCGGCGAAATCGCCGGGCTGGCTTTTGCCGTGGAGCTCGACTTCCTCAAGGGCCGCGACCGCTTCACCGACTACGACGTCTTCAGCCTGCTCCACTACGACGAGTAGGAGGCATCGAAATAGGAAACAGCGATCCGGGCTGCGGGTTCGCTTCCTATTCGCCTGCCATCCGCGCTATCCTCATTCAGTCATGTGTCCGCGTCGAAGGTCCATCCCCGACCCGATTCCGGCCTCGCCTGCGGTGGAGACCGATCCATTTGCCGGGTTTCATCCCGTCACGGTCGAGTGGTTCAAAGCGGTTTTTGACAACCCCACCGCTCCCCAGAAGCAGGGCTGGCCGGTCATCGCGCGCGGGGAGAGCGCGCTGATTCTGGCCCCGACGGGCACCGGCAAGACGCTGACGGCCTTCCTCTGGTGTCTCGACCGCCTCATGCTTCATTCCTTGCCGCGGGGGCAGGAGGATGGGACTCGCGTCCTTTATGTTTCTCCGTTGAAAGCGCTGGCCGTCGACGTGGAGCGCAATCTGCGTTCCCCGCTTGCCGGAATCGCCAACATGGCCCGTCGACGGGGTGTCCCATTTCGCGAGCCCACCATCAGCGTCCGTACCGGCGACACGCCGCAGAAGGAGCGCGCACTCTTCCGCCGCCACCCCGCCGACATCCTGATCACCACCCCGGAGTCCCTCTACCTGCTCCTCACGTCCCAATCAGCCGAGGCGCTCCGCACCGTCGACACGGTCATCATCGACGAAATCCACGCCCTTGTCCCCACCAAGCGCGGCGCCCATCTGGCCTTGAGCCTGGAACGCCTGGAGGCCCTCGTCGACAAGCCGATCCAGCGAATCGGCCTGTCCGCCACCCAACGCCCGCTGGAAGAAGTGGCGCGTTTTCTCGGGGGCGTGGAAATCGATTCAGGCCGCGCGTCAAGCCTTTTTGATGCAGATACATCGCCAGCATCCTCTGAAGTTTTTGTTGAAGCGGATCGCCCTGTGGAAAACTCCCTCGCCGCGCCCTCATATGGGGCCGATCCTGCGCCTCTCCGCTATCGTCCGGTCACGATACGTGAATGCCTCTGCCCTCAAGAAGTTAAAGCTGAGGATTGAAGTTCCCGTTGAAGACATGGCGCGCCTCAACGCAGTTGAGGAAATCCCCAGCGGACCTGCCTCGCAGGCACCCCGCCGCGTCTCCATCTGGAATGCCATCCACCCCCGGCTCCTCGAGCTGATCCGCGAACGCACTTCGACCATTCTTTTCGTCAACAGCCGGCAGGTGGCGGAGCGGCTGGCCGGCGCCCTCAACGAACTGGCCGGAGAGCCCGTCGTCCGCGCACACCACGGCTCGCTGGCCGCGGCGCAGCGATCCATCATCGAAGAGCAGCTCAAGGCCGGCCAGATCAAAGCACTGTGCGCCACCTCGACGCTCGAGCTGGGCATCGATATGGGCGCCGTCGACCTGGTTATCCAGATCGAAGCCCCGCCTTCGGTGGCCAGCGGCATGCAGCGCATTGGCCGCGCCGGCCACTCGGTCGATGCCGTCAGCGAAGGCGTCCTGTTTCCCAAGTACCGGGCCGACCTCGTCGCCTGTGCCGCCGTGACCCGCGCCATGCACGAAGGCCACATTGAGTCCACCCGCTATCCCCGCAATCCCCTCGATGTGCTGGCCCAGCAGCTGGTTGCTACGGTCGCAAATCCGCCCCGGAGAGCTTTGCCCGAGCGTCGAACAAAGTCAAAACAAGCCGAACCGGCCGACGCGGAGCCTGGACCGGAAGTCTCGGTCGACGCCCTGTTCGACCTGGTACGCCGCTCCGCTCCCTTTGCCGAACTCACCCACTCCGCATTCGAAGGGGTGCTCGACCTGCTCAGCGGGCGCTACCCCTCCGACGAGTTTGCCGAGCTGCGCCCGCGCCTCATCTGGGACCGGATTCGCAATGTGGTCACGGCGCGCGCGGGTTCCGGCCGGCTGGCCATCCTGAACGCCGGCACCATCCCCGACCGAGGCATGTATGGCGTCTTCCTCGCCCACACCGACGGCAAGTCCGTGCGCGTGGGGGAACTGGACGAGGAGATGGTTTTCGAGAGCCACACCAACGAGACCTTTATCCTCGGCGCTTCGACCTGGCGCATCGTCGACATCACCCACGATCGTGTGCTGGTAGAACCGGCGCCCGGCGAACCCGGCAAGATGCCGTTCTGGAAGGGGGACGGCCCCGGCCGCCCGCTCGAGTTCGGCCGCCGCATCGGCGCCCTGATCCGGGAGCTCCGGGAGATGCCGGCCCCAGCAGCCATGACCCGCCTCGTCACGGAGCACGATCTGGACCCCGGAGCAGCCGACAATCTGCTCCAGTTCCTGGCCGACCAGCAAGCCGCCACCGGCGCGGTTCCCGATGACCGCACCATCGTGATCGAGCGCTGCCGTGACGAGCTGGGCGATTGGCGCGTGTGTGTCCTCACCCCGTTCGGGAGCCGCATTCACATTCCCTGGGCCATGGCCATCGCAGCCCGAATCCGCGCCGCGGGCGGAGCCGACGTCGAAACCCTCTGGGGAGATGACGGCTTCGTCTTGCGCTTTCCCGATACCGATGCGCCGCCTGACCCGGACTGGTTTCTCATCGAGTCCGCTGAAGCCAGCGACCTGGTGCTGCGGCAGCTTGGCTCGACGGCGCTGTTTGCCGGCCGCTTCCGCGAGGCCGCCGGGCGGGCTCTGCTGCTGCCGCGCCGCCGCCCCGATGCCCGCTCCGCCCTGTGGCAGTTGCGCAAGCGGTCCTACGACCTGTTGAGCGTCGCGTCGCGTTATCCGTCCTTCCCGCTGCTGCTCGAGACGTATCGCGAATGCCTGCGGGATGTATTTGACATGCCGGCCCTGATTGAAACCTTGCGGGCCATTGAGCAGCGCCAGCTCCGCGTACACGTGGTCGATACTCGCAAGCCGTCGCCGTTCGCCTCGTCCCTGCTGTTCAGCTACGTGGCCAACTTCGTCTACGACGGCGACGCGCCCCTGGCCGAGCGCCGCGCCCAGGCGCTTACCATCGACCAGGACCAGCTGCGGGAGATACTGGGCGAAGCGGATCTCCGCGAACTTCTCGACGCCGCCGTCATTGCCGAGGTGGAAGAAACCGCCCAGTGCCTCGCGGAAAACTACCGCGCCCATTCCGCCGACGGCATCCACGATCTTTGCCTTCGCCTTGGCGACCTGTCCCGCGACGAACTCGCCCGGCGCGTGGCGCCGCCCGATCTCATGCAGCAGGTAGACCGTCTGGTCCGCGCGCGTCGCCTGCTCGAAGTGCGCATCGCAGGCGAACACCGGCTGATTGCCGTAGAAGACGCTGCCCGGTGTCGTGACGCGCTGGGAGTGCCCCTGCCGCCGGGGCTGCCTGCATCGTTGCTGGAGCCGGTCGCGCACCCGGTGCTGGAACTGGTTCGCCGCTACGCGCGCACGCATGGACCGTTCACGGTGAAACAGGTGGCGGAACGCTTTGGACTCGACGCTGCCAGGATCGAGAGCGTGTTGCACCAACTGGCCTTTGAAGGCCGTGTCCTCGAAGGCGCCTTCTGCCCCGGCGGATCGAACCGCGAATGGTGCGATGCCGAGATCCTGCGCCAGATCCGCCGCAAATCGCTGGCCCGCCTCCGCCGCGAAGTGGAGCCGGTGGAGCAGCACACGCTGGCGCGCTTCCTCACCCATTGGCAGGGTCTGCTAACGCCCCGGCGGATGGCCCGTGCGCATCTGGACGTCCTCCTCGACGCCATCGAAAGCCTGCAAGGCGCGCCCCTGCCCGCTTCCCTGCTCGAATCGGCGATCCTCCCCGCGCGCGTAGGTGGATACGAGCCGGCGGGCCTCGACACTCTCATTGCCGCTGGAGAAGTGGCCTGGGCTGGCGTAGAGCCTCTGGGCGAACGCGATGGCCGCATCGCGCTCTTTCTTGCCGACAAGCTGCCGCTGTTAGCGCGGCCGCGTCCCGCGATTCAAGAGCCGTTCAGCGAGCGGGAACAAAAGCTGCTTGCGGTGCTCGAATTGAACGGCGCCAGTTTCTTTGACTCGCTACACCAGGCGGTGGGCGGGGGCTATCCGGGTGAGTCGATTGATGCGCTGTGGAGCCTCGTCTGGCGGGGCCTGGTTACGAATGACTCGCTGCACCCACTGCGCGCGTATATCGCGCGGCCGGAGACCGCACGAACGGTGCGCAGGGTTCAGACCGGAGCGGTCTTTCGCTCCCGGCGCACGACGCCGCCCTCGGCGCAAGGGCGGTGGGCCCTGCTGCCGCTGCGCGGGGCCGACACTCCAAGTGCCACCGAGGCCAGCCATGCCCTTGCGCTGCAACTGCTCAATCGCTACGGCGTGCTGATGCGCGAGTCGGTCGCGGCGGAGAATGTGCGGGGCGGGTTCAGCGCCGTCTATGACGTGCTCAGGGCGCTCGAAGAGAGCGGACGCATTCGGCGCGGCTACTTTGTGGCTGGGCTGGGCGCTGCGCAATTCGCGTTGCCCGCGGCGGTGGACCTGCTGCGTCAGTTGCGCATCGCGCCCGATCCGGAGAAGCCGGAATTCGTGCAACTGGCGGCGGCCGACCCTGCCAATCCGTATGGTTCGGTTCTGCCCTGGCCGGAATTGCCGGTGGCGGAAGAGGATGCTGAGTCCGCGCCGCGGGTGCTCACGCGCGGGGCCTACGCCGAAGTGATCTTGTGCAATGGGAAGCTGGTCGCGTGGCTGCGGCGCAATAATCCCAACGTGCTGATTTTCCTGCCCGGCGAAGAGCCGGAGCGGACGCAGATGGCGGCGGGGCTGGCGCATTTCCTTTGGGCGCGGGGACAGGAACGGATGCATGGCAGTAGCCGCGAGGGCGTGCTGATCACGACCATTAACGGCCAGCCGGTCGCGGCCCATCCGATGGCGCGTTTCCTGATGGATGCGGGTTTCTATCCGGGTCCGCTGGGCATGCATTTGCGGCGCGTGCCGTTGCCCATGACGCAACCCGGACCCCAGTCAGAGGAGTTGCAGTAAACAGATGCCGGAAGGCGATACCATCTTTCGCACGGCGCGCACTCTGAACCGCGCACTGGCGGGCAAGTCGGTCACGAGCTTCCGCACCACCTTTCCTCTGCTCACCCGGTTCGACGATGACACTCCGCTCACCGGGCAGATCGTCGATCGTGTCGAGTCGCGCGGCAAGTGGGTGCTGATCTATTTCTCCGGCGGCGGCATCCTGGCCACGCACATGCTAATGAACGGCAGCTGGCATATCTACCGGCCCGGAGAACAGTGGCAGCAGCCGTCGGCCAACATGCGGATCGTGATCGAAACCAGCGACTTTGTTGCGGTGGGGTTCAGCGTGCCGGTGGCGGAGATGCACACGGCGCAATCGCTGGCGCGCGAGAGGAGAATTCCGCCTGCGACAAGCCATGTGCTCGGCCGCGATTTCGATGAGAGCTCCGCTGTCGAGAGCCTGCTTGCGTCGGGCGATCTCGAGTTGGGCGAAGCGCTGCTGCGGCAGAGAGTGCTGGCCGGGGTCGGCAACGTATTCAAATCGGAAATCTGCTTTGCCGCCGGGCTGCATCCGTTTCGCAAAGTCGATACGCTCACGCGCGAACAAGCCGCCGAAGTGGTTGCGATTGCCCGCCGGCAGCTTGGCGCGAACGTGCTCGAAGAGTCGGGCAACGGGATCGTGACCTATCGCGGGCGGAGACGCCGCACCACGCACAGCGACGATCCGGGTGAGAGTCTGTGGGTCTACGGACGTACAGGCCAGCCGTGCCGGCGCTGCGGGGAACCGATCCTGCGGCGGCTGCAGGGTTTGGGTGCGCGCGCGACGTACTGGTGTCCCCGTTGCCAGCGCATGCCCGATGGCAGCGACTTGGATAGGTGATTCCGACCCGTCCAGTGCGAATTGTTCGCACAACGTGATTATTGATTCTTTGGAGACTTAAAAATCAATCTCTTCTCAAAGCCCGAATCGGATCAACGGACGCTGCACGGCGAGCTGGCACAAGAGCCGCGCCCGCAGAGACCAGCAAAAGAATGGCGATTGCCAAACCGAATGCCGTTGGATCGAACGGAGAGATTTCATACAGCATCGTTTTCAGCTGCAGTACAGCCAGAAACGTAAGAGGAATGCCGGCAGCGAGCCCGAATGAAAGGATCCAGAGATTCTCGAGCATCACAATCCTCAGTACCTGGCCGCGACTCGCGCCGAGTGCCATGCGTATGCCGATTTCTGTTGTGCGGCGATTGACTCGGAAGGAGTGGGTACCGTAGAGGCCGGTCGCGACCAGAAGCGCCGCCAATATCCCGAAGAATCCGCCCATCGAAGCAAACATCCGCTGCCGCTCATAGGATTTGTCGAACTGGGCGTCCTGCGTCATCGGCTGTTCCAGCGGCACAGCGGGATTCATCTCGGCGATGACCTGCCGCATCGCGGGCAGCAAGGCCATGGCCTCCCCGTGAACACGGACTTCCAGGTGCATCGTGGCCAAAGACGATTTCTGCATCGCCGGGTAATAGGCCATCGGCATCGGGGTCTCATTCACCGCGGTGTATTTGCTGTCCCGGGCTACGCCGACAATTGTCCATTTTTCGCCGCTTGAAGTGATCACATGCCCGAGCGGGTTCGTGTTGGCCAAGAGTCTCTTGACGAAGGTCTCATTCACGATTGCGACAGACTGCACTCCCAGGTGATCCTCATCGCTCACATCTCTTCCGGCGATGAGCGGAATTCCCATGGTTCGGAAGAAATCCGGTCCCACATCATCGGAGCGGAGAGCCACATCGCGCTGCGGCACGCCATCAAGGTCCAGGTCATTGTTGTCTGACCATCCCGTTCCCGGCCGGTTGCTCGCCATGGAAACGGATTCCACACCCGGCACCTCTCGCACACGATCGATGATTCTTCGATAGAACACGTGGCCGTCGACGTTGCCCGTCGGAGTCAATCCAAAAACAAGGAGGTTGCTCGCCTGAATTCCCAGATTTTGTGTCGCATAATTGCGCAACGTGCCGAGCAGCAGCCCTCCAGCCATCAACAGAACCAGGCAGATGGCAATCTGCGTCGAGAGCACCAGCCGACTGGTGAATACGCGATGGCGAGAAGTCGTGGTGGTGGCCGAAGCGGATCGCAGAATGCCGCCCACCGGCGCCCGCATGGCGCTCCAAAGAGGAACCAGGCTGAACGTGAGCGCGGCAATGATAGAAATTGCGAGAGTGAACAGCAAAACCGTTGTGTCGGGATGGAGACCGGTCCCAATTCCCGACCAGGATGCCAGGAGGGTCGTCGCCGAGACCGCAAACAGCCATGCCAACGCAGCGCCTGCACCAACGAGCAAAACGCTTTCGCACAACAGTTGGCGAAAGATGTTTCCCCGCCCGGCGCCGATCGCCAGACGAATGCTGAATTCGTGCTCGCGGACCGTGTTGCGGGCCTGCACCATCATCGCAACATTGGTGCACGCGATAAACAGGACAAGAGCAACGAGACTCATCAGAATTGCTACCGGCGTTCGATAGGTCTCGTTGTAGCCCCCTACACCGCGCGCTTCGACAAAATCAAGCAAAGGCTTCCATTCTTTGGGGTCCACGTCGCCGATGGTTTGCTTGACCGCCGCGCCAAGCGTACCCGAGAGTGCTTGCTGCGCTTCCGCCTGAGAAATTCCGGGTTGGAGCCGCGCCATCATGCGAAGGCACCACCACTTGGGAGAGCCGTACAGCGTTTCAGATCCCGCAGGTTGTCCCCAGGCGTTCAATTCAGGTCGATTCTGCAGCGGAATCCAGAAATCCGTCGCTGTTGCCGGCTCGATTCCTTTAAAGCCGTGCGCGGTAATTCCAACGACGGTGAACGGAATTCCCTTGATGTAAATGGTGTGGACCAGGATGTCAGGATCGCGCGCGAAGCTTCGTGTCCAGTAGTCATAGCTGAGAACGACAAGGGGCGAGTGCTGCTTTTCATCCTCAAGAGTGAAACCACGGCCGCGTTCCATCCGCACACTGAGGCCTGAAAAGACGTTTCCGCTCGCCTCTTCTCCTTCAGCCGATTCCGGAAGTTCTCCGTGGCGGACCGCTACGCTCCCGACGAAGCTGAGAGGCACATAGCCGATCAGATCTTCAATAATGTCTCTCCGCTGCCGAAGCGCCTCAAAGGCCGGCTCGGAGAATGAGGTTGCGTAGTCGCCTGAACTGTCGGCGTTCGGAGGCTGCCCTTCGCCGTTCGCCATGCGGACATAGTAGAGCCCGTGAGGACGCTGCACGGGCAGCAGCTGCATCAGAATTGCATTCATTACGCTGAATACTGCCGTATTCGCTCCAATGCCGAGAGCCAGCATCAACACCACGACCGTTGTAAAACCAGGAGACTTTCTCAATTGGCGCAATGCGTAGCGAATATCCTGCCACAAGCGCTCGAAGGGTGCCCAGCCCCAGGCTTCATGCGTCTGCTCGCGAATCAACGTGGCGTTGCCGAAAGCGCGGCGCGCGGCGTAGTCAGCGTCTTTTGGCGCCAGGCCTCGTTCCCTCTGTTCCTCTTCTTCGAGATCAAGGTCAGACCGCAACTCCCGCTCCAGATCCGCATTTCTTCGTCTGATCTGCCACCACCTCATCTCAGCCCTCCGTGCTCCGCTGAATATGTTTACCGATCTGGTGGCCGTGGGTCGGCCCGTAACGAAGCGTCCTTAGAATGAGCATGTCCAGCGTACCCTGCGGAAGATTTGCGCGTTGCTGCGTTTGTCCGGTTATGGAAGACATTCGACCCTCGATCTGCCGCCGATAGTAGATATTCGACCATCCATTGTCAAGGGCTCAGGTTGGATGAGTCTCTCGAATGTTGACTTCTCGCTCCGCCCCTTCGACCAGGCGGCATTATGACCATCAAGGCATATCGGCAGCGCGACGAATTTATGCGTTGACATATCCCTGAATTTGGCTCTACTGTAATTCGTAGTAGTTGTTCGATTTTGAAGTGGTAATACGATTTGTAACGAGCGCGGGATGCCCGGAAAAAGTTCAAAGCCAAAGGCGAATGCTTATCACGCTCATCGGGGGCGACAGAGGCGTCGTATCCTCAACGCGGCCGAAAAGCTTTTCGAAGAGCGGGGCATCGACCGCACCACCATGGCTGATGTGATCTCCGCCAGTGAGCTGCGCCCTTCCACGATGTATCAGTACTTCTCGAACAAGGACGACATCGTCTGGGCAATCCTCGGCGAGGTGCTGGAGGAAAGCGCAGCGGGCGTGAAGAAGGTTGTCGAAGGCGCATCGAGCGGGCTTGCGAAGATTACGGCCTTGCTTGAGTACATGGCTGATGAGCTTGCGAAGAACCAGGCCAGAATTCGCTTTCTGGCGCAGTTCGATGCAATGTACGCCAGGGACTGGCCGGTCGAACGCCTTCTGACTCTGGAAGGCCAAATCCACGATCAGGGTTTCAAGGCCTTCCGCAAACTGATCCGCGAAGGCATCGCCGACGGTTCTCTCCGCTCCGACTTACACCCCGACCTGACGTTGCACGCGGTGATCAATGCAGTGATCGCGGCACAGCGGCGTCTCGCGTCGTTGGGAAAAAAGGTCGAGCTCGAATATGGACAGCCGATCGACCGGTTGTTCCGGGAAACGATTCGCATCATCGTGTTTGGCCTGCGCGCCAATACCACCGAGCCTGCTTCGCAGGCGAAAGCTCGCACAAGGACAACCCGAAAGAGGTCTCTATGAAACTGCGTCCGCGCATCGTGGCTGCAATCTCCACCATCCTGCTCTCGCTGGCCCCTGTTGCGATCAATGCAGCAGAGCCGAATGCACCTCGTCTGGAGCTGGCGGCAGACTCCGGCTGGAAGTTTTTGCTCGGCGACCCGAGCGGAGCCGAAGCACCCTCGTTCGCAGACACGGCCTGGCGCACGGTGGACCTGCCGCACGACTGGAGTATTGAAAGCCGGCCGGAAAAAGATAGCCCGAGCGGCGCGGGTGAGGGCTTCTTCCCTGGCGGTGTGGGCTGGTATCGCAGGACGTTCAGCGCTCCGGCGGAGTGGCGGGGCAAGCGCGTGAGCGTCGAGTTCGATGGCGTGTATAAGGATGCGACCGTGTTCCTGAACGGCCATAAGCTGGGTACGCATCCCTACGGCTACACGAGCTTCACCTTCGACCTCACCCCGAATGTGAACTTCACCGGTCCGAACGTGATGGCCGTGCGCGTGGATAACTCTGCGCAGCCAAACAGTCGCTGGTACAGCGGGTCAGGAATCTACCGTCACGTCCGCGTGATCGTAACCGATCCCACGCATGTGACGCACTGGGGAGTCTTCGTCACCACACCCAAGGTCACGGATGAGTCGGCGACGGTCTCTGTTCGGACAAATGTGGCCAACGAATCAGCCGGATCGACGGGACTGACGGTCGAGACTACGTTGTACGACGGCGCGGGACTCGAGGCGGGCAAAGCAGAATCGAACCTGACCGTTGCTCCGGCGAAGGAACTGGAAGCCGCGCAAACGATCACGGTTGCCAGGCCTGCCCTGTGGTCGCCTGCTTCGCCGACCATGTACCGGGCGGTTTCCCGGATACGGCAGGGCGGCAAAGTTGTCGACCAGGTGGTGACTCCGTTCGGGATCCGGTCGCTCGCGTGGTCCGCAGACAAGGGTCTGCTTCTGAATGGAAAGCCGGTCAAGCTCACGGGTGGCAGCGTTCATCACGATAACGGGCCGCTGGGGGCTGCGGCCTTCGACCGCGCGGAGGAACGCAGAGTCGAGCTTTTGAAGGCGGCCGGCTACAACGCAGTGCGAACCGCGCACAACCCGCCGTCTTCCGCGTTCCTCGATGCGTGCGATCGCCTTGGCCTGCTCGTATTGGATGAGCCCTTCGATACGTGGAAGGCGAACAAGGTGAAGTTCGATTACGGCCTGGATTTTGACCAATGGTGGAAGAGGGATATCTCGGCCATGGTTCTGCGCGATCGCAATCATCCCTCCATCGTGATCTGGGGGATCGGCAACGAGATCCCCGAGTTAGAGGTCGAACGAGGCCGGTTGATGGGCAAGAAATTAGCCGATCAGATGCGATCGCTCGACACCACGCGGCCGCTCACGCTGGCATTTCCGGGCACCACCACCGCGCCGGACGCCGCCGCCGTGTTTTCCCTTCTTGACATTACTGGCTATAACTACAACCTCATTCCTGACTTATGCGGAGGATCATCGCCAGTGGCCAACGCGCATGATGCTCACGACCGAGTCGTTTCCGGCCAAGGCATTTCCGCTGTGGCAAATCAGCCAGGACAATTCGTATGTGATCGGAGATCTCACCTGGACCGCCATGGATTACCTGGGTGAGTCCGGTATCGGGACGTGGTCCTACGGCACTCCAGAACAGGCGCAGATTGCAGAGAAGATGATGGGATCGATGTTCACCACGGCCGTAGTGGACAAGATGTTCCTGGGAATGGCCAACGGAGTGGATATGATGGCTGAAATGGCCAAGAGCGCGCCCGATCCGGCCGCGAAAGCCGCCATGGCGGTCATGTTTCACGGCTATCCGTGGCATGCATCGGCATGCGGCGATCTTGATTTGACGGGCTATCGGAAGCCCCAGTCTTACTATCGAGACATCCTCTGGAACGGCGGCGACCGCGTGTATGCGACAGTGCGTCTCCCCGAACCGGAAGGCAAGAAAATCATCGCGGTCGGATGGGCGACGTATCCTACGTTGGCGTCCTGGACCTGGCCGGGACAGGAAGGCAAAGAACTGCAGGTCGAGGTGTACTCCGGTGCTGAGAAGGTCCGTTTGTTCCTGAACGACAAGCTGATCGGCGAGAAACCGACCGGGCGCGAGCAGGAATTCAAGGCGACGTTTTCAGTACCCTATGCTCCCGGCACGTTGAAGGCAGTCGGCATGCGGGGTGACCGAGCAGTTGCAGAAAGCGTGCTTGCAACCGCCGGCAATGCGACCACTCTGCGCATAACTGCCGACCGGACTGAAGTCAAAGCCGACGGGCAGGACCTTTCCTTCCTCGCAGTCGAGGCGGTGGACGCTGACGGTCATTTGCAGCCGAACGCCGATCAGGAAGTGCAGTTCTCCATCAGCGGACCGGGTGTGATCGCAGCGGTGGGAAATGGCAACGGGCAAGACGACGCCTCCTACCATGGCGATCGGCGCAAGTTGTTTCAAGGGCGCGCACTCGTGATTGTCCGTACCTCAAGGGAGAGCGGACCGATCACCATCAAGGCCGCAACGCCAGGCTTGAGCGATGGATCGGTGACGATCCAGGCAAGCCCGGCCGCGGAGCGCGCGGAACTGCGCTGAGCCAATTGTAAAGAAGGCAAGAGCATCGTCAGCGCCCGATGAGGCTTTGAAATGTGCCACCCGCCGATAAAACGGACGACTCCAAGCAGTGCCTTGCCGCCACTCGCCCGCCAGTCTTTTTATGGTGCGCCGGGGAGGGGATATTTTCTGCCATCAGGTCGATCGACGACGCGCAAGAGATCGTAATGCGGATGAATTGCGGGTTGGGGAAACCTGAGCGCAGTTGTGTTGAGCCAATCCGTTTGCTAGTTTGGCGTAGATGCCGATGTCGCAGCCGCCGCCTGTGCCCGAACAACTCAGCAGGACCATTGAGACTCTCTACCGGTCGGAATCGGGCCGGGTTCTAGCGACGCTCGTGCGCCTCCTCGGAGACCTGGACCTGGCCGAAGAGTCGATGCACGAGGCGTTCGCCGCCGCTTTGGAGTCCTGGACGCTGACTGGCGTTCCGGACAAGCCACGCCCGTGGCTTATTTCAACGGCACGCTTCAAGGCCATAGACGCGATGCGCCGGCGCGCGCGCTTCGATGGAGCACAGAGAGAGCTGGTTGCCCATATGGAATCGCGCGGCGGTCAGGCTGCGCCCGGGGACGCTCTCAGCGCGAATGAAGCGATGGGAGATGGAGAGATTGAGGACGATCGCCTCCGTTTGATTTTCACCTGCTGCCATCCCGCTCTGGCGCCGGAAGGACAGGTTGCGCTGACTCTTCGGGAGGTCTGCGGCCTGACCACGGAAGAGATTGCCCGGGCATTTCTGGTTACGCCGGCAACGCTCGCCCAACGCATCGTGCGCGCCAAGGCTAAGATTCGAGAGACACCGATTCCCTACGAGGTGCCGGGGCCGCAGGAATTGCCGGAGCGGCTGGACGCGGTGCTTCGAGTCATCTATCTCGTCTTTAACGAGGGTTACTCGGCTGCGGCGGGAGCGGAGGTAACGCGGGCCGAGCTAACCGGCGAGGCGATTCGATTGGGCCGGTTGCTGACCGACCTCCAGCCAGAACCGGAGGTGTTGGGGCTGCTTGCCCTGATGTTGCTACAGGAATCCCGTCGCGCCGCGAGAACCTCTCCGACCGGAGAGCTGATCTTGTTGGACAATCAAGACCGCGCGCTCTGGAACCGGGAGCAGATCGCGGAGGGAGTGGCATTGGTGGAGAAAGCCCTGAACTCCCGCCGCTTCGGTGCTTACACACTGCAGGCGGCGATCGCGGCCGTTCATGCGGAGGCGGAATCGCCCGCCGCGACGGACTGGCGGCAGATTGTTGCGCTTTACAACCAATTGGTACGCATTCACCCTTCGCCCGTAGCCCATCTCAATCGTGCCGTCGCCATTGCCATGCGCGATGGTCCGGAGGCCGGTCTGAAGCACATCGACGCGGTCTTGGAACATGGCGAACTGGCAGATTACTACCTGGCGCATGCAGCCCGTGCCGATTTATACCGCAGGCTCGGCAGGACCGCCGAGGCCCGGTCCTCTTATGAGAAAGCTCTGGCGTTGACCCAACAGGAACCGGAGCAGCAATTCCTGCAAGAGCGGATTCGGCAGCTGAAATAAGAAAAGACGCTCGGGGCGCATCGTCAGCAAAGAAAGTACGACCCGTCTGTCCCCAAATTCCCAGCCCAGGACCCGGGCCACCCGCCATTCGAACCGAACAGTAGCCCAGATTTACGGGAGGATGACGGTGTCTCACTTGAACTGGGCAAGTATCTGGTTCCCAACCACCAAATAAGCTTCGCGAACTTTGAGATGTCCTGCGCTCATTGGGTGAGCGCTACGTGAACCACAGGGACAGCCCCGAGGCGTCAGAGTGCTGGCTGAGCTGAGTGAGTGAGTTTCCACTGATCGGGAAGCCAAGCGGGGAGTTCATTGATGGAAGTACTGGGCAGGTTGACCAGCAACTGCGTGAAGTAGAGCTGCGGGTCCACGTCGTGGCGGCGGCAGGTACTGGTCAAGCTGGCCAGGATTGCCGCGGTTCTACCACCGCGCGGGTTGCCGACGAAGAGCGAGTTTTTGCGATTTAGAACTACGCGTTTCATCTCGCGCTCGCTGACGTTGTTGTCGATCGACACTGCGCCGTCACGCGCGAACACATTGAGTTCCTGCCACTGGCTCAGGGCATAGCTGATCGCCTCGGCCATGGGATGGCGGGGCAGCAACTGCTCTTTCCAGGCGAGGAGCTTTTCGCGTAACTCGGCCAATAGGGGCACTGACTGCGCCTGCCGCACCTCGAGCTTCTTGTCAGCCGGCAGGGCCGTAGCCTGCTTCTCGACGGCGTAGAGCGCGCGCACCATCTCGACGGCTTGGCGTGCGATCTCCGGCGCCGTTTTCTCCGCCTCGATGATCTTCCTCCGAAGATGCGCCCAGCATCCGGCGCGGATGATGCCGTTGCCGGCCACCACTCCGTTGTACCCGCCGTACGCATCAGCGAGAAGCACCTGGTTGTAGTCCTGAAGGAAATACTTCGGTCCGTCGCGGCCGCGGTTCAGCGTGAAGTCGAAGATGTTGTATGGATGGTCGTGGTCGCCAACATACACCCACATCCTGGCGTTGGTCGTTTTGCCGGTGCTCTGCATGGGCATGATGGTGTCATCGGTGGAGACCACATGCGAGGCGCGCACCCTCTCTGCCATCAGCTGATACAAGGGCTCGACCAGGTCGGCCACATCGCCGCACCAGACCGACTGCGTTGCCCGTGAGATCTCGAAGCCCTGCCGCGCGAAGATGTCTTCCAGCCTATAGAGCGGGGTGTACTCGGCGAATTTGCTGGTGATGATGTAGGCCAGCAGCCCTGGCCCGGCCATGCCTTTCTCGATGACCGCTTCCGGCTTGGCTGCGGTCGCCATCTGCGGGTGATCCCCGTTGGTCTCGCACGCCGGGCAGGCATACTTCTTGCGCACATGGTGGATGCGCTCGAAGCGCCCTGGAATATGCTCGATCTGCCAGCTCTCCTCCTGACCGATCTCCTTGCGCTCCACGCCGCAGCACGGGCAGGAGCGCTGTTCGTCGTTCAACTCGTAGACGTGCGTGGTGACAGGGAGATTTTCGAAGTTCGCCAGATGACGACGTCCCTTGCGGCGCTTGACTCGCCGCAGTTCCTCTTGTGGCTCGGAATGAGACGGAACGTCCTCAGGGTTGATCGGCTTGCGATCCAGTTCCTGGCTGAAGCTGAGCAGCAGCTGGGCCAGATCGGCTGGCGACTGCAGCCGATCCGCGCGTGGTCCGTAGTACCGCTTCTTGTAGCCTTCCAGCTCTACCTGCAAGCGCAGGTTTTCGATGTGCAGATCGTCGCGTTCCCGCATCAGCGCCGCTACCAGCGCCTTGAGAGTGTCCTTGTCATCGGGTAAGTTGGGCGGCGCAGCAGGCACGACTAAGTTATGCCATAACTTGCTGCGGATAAGTTATGCAGTTACTGTATCCCTGTTGCTTGCGTTGGTTCGTTCATATCGTGGAACGCGCTTCAGCTTCGTCATGTCGATCCCATCAAGGATCATCGCCAACTCACTGGCTCGCAACTCCACCGAGCGCGATCCTTCCTTCAGCCGGGGAAGCTTGAAAACTCCAGCCTCGAGCCGCTTGTACCACAACACGTAACCATCGCGGTCCCAGGTCAGGATCTTCAGCCGCTCACCACGTCGCGAGCGAAACACGAACAAATGGCCGCTGAGAGGGTCCTGGCTGATCACTGCCTTTACGCGCTCTGCCAGACGATCAAACCCACAGCGCATGTCTGTCGCCTCGGCCGCCAGCCAGATCCGCGTCGCCTGCGCCCCATCCAGCGCCCGCAAGCTTGGCAGCCCTATCACGCCTCGGTCTCCAACACAGCAAGCAACGCACGCAAGTGGCTCGCGCTGAATCCCGGCTCGACCACAACACTGCGCCCTGCCTTGAGCCGTACCTCGATCCCATTCCCTTGTGCTGCCGATGGAGGTGTGATTTCCAAAGCTGGCCTCACCGCCACCTCGACGAAGTCCGCCTCTCCTGCCTCGCGAAACCGCTTCTTCCACGAAAACATCTGTGATGCCGGCAACCCGCGCTCACGACAGAACGCCGCTACGCTCTTGCCGCTTCCCACCTGCTCGGACACCAGCCCACGCCACCTTGACTCTGCTTCCGCTCGCCGCTCTCTCATCCCTCAAGCCTGACACCTTCACACAATTCAGCCAAGATGCGGTTCAGAGAGCGCTCACCTCATTGGGTCGCCGCCTCTGCCCACAATCCATATTGATTGCCGCCGAACATACGCAATTACTTTGCCTTTTATTTGAAGTAGCCAGCCCGGATTGTATTCATAGTAAGCTCCAGTCGGAGAGTGGTCGCCTCCGGCCCTCACCTCATTGTCGTAGAGGCTCTGAATCTGTTCCGCCATCATTTGCCCAGCGGCAGCGTAGGCAGCGTCCATCTGCTGGGGAGTAATGGCAAGGACCAGGGCCAGTTCGCAATAGGTACTACTGCCTCCTCCGAAATCGGGCCGGGAGCCGGCTTGGCAGTCCTCGAGCGCATCATCCTTAAATCGATCATACGAGATCCGGTCATATGGATCGACCTTTTGTCCAAAACCTCTTAAGTCATACGTTTGTCTTGACTCCGGATCTACCCAATCGCCCTGGTACCTCGGAACCGGCGAGCCGAAGTTCGCCTTGACAAAGCTTTCTGCTTGTTGGTCCGGGAATTTCTTCGCCAAACTGAAGAGCGCTTTTTGGGTGCTGGGATAGTAGTTCTCGTATGTGGCCACGATGAAGTAATCATCCTTGTGGAGGGCGGCATACGAATCCTTCTGTTGCTTCATTAGTGTCCGAGCCTCGTCGCGAAACTTCCCCTTGTCTACCTCAGGCACTGCCTTTCTAGCCTCGTCGGTTAGAGCCTGCTGGAGTGAGGGATCTGAAACCGCCTGGACCCTTGACCTGATTAGAGCATTGCGCCGCTCGATCGCAGCTTGGTACGAGGGCAGGGATTCGATAAAACCGTCATCATACTCGTTCAAATGTTTCAACCTGACATACTCAGGGTCGTTGTCCAACAATTGCAACTTGTTAGCAACAGGAATTCCGTCTGCTACTCGGGAAATGGCTGGCTTTCCGGGACCGATAAGCCTTACCAACCACACGACGCCTAGAATGCACAACAAGCCGACTAATATGTAGCCGAGTCTCTCTCTATCCTTCGGAGCCATACGGGTCCCACCTTGCGATTTGAGGTCGATGTATTCAACCATTTGGCGCTCTACCACTGTCGATCTCAGTGATGTGTGTCACTGCCACGACATCGGTTCGGCACCACGCTCAGAAGGAGAAGCCCGAACAAGAAATTGGAAACTCGAAGATTGGAGCAACTGATGCACCCAGCAGTGCCAGAGGACGATGCGGATGTAATTAGAAAGATCCTGTCACGGATTGGATCACACGTTAAGTTCAAGTATCCAGGGACAGAGGGGGACAAAGACGGCATCCTTAAGGACCGTAGCGTAGTCAGAAGCAATAACGAGGGAGCGCAGGTACCCTATTGGGACGTTGTTGATCTGATTGAATTCAAAGAGGACAGGGAGCGCGAATGGATACGAATCGGGTACTACCGTAAGCCCAAAGACAGCCTAAATTGGGGAAGTCAAACGACGATCACCGAACCGATCAGGATTTGGGAAGATATCCTCCTCAATGCGGCAGCAGAGAAAAAGTGGTTCCGCGATCTACTCGAACGTGTAAATGAAAGGTTGAAGAATAGCTCGACCCTGAACCAGCGATAGGCATAAGAGCTAGAAGGCAGGTGGCCCACTCACCGATCCAGCCACCCGCCTGAGCTTCGCAAATAAGTAAGTCTGTGCCCCATTCATCGCAGCTTTATCGCGATGAGTGGGCCGCGAGTTCTTGCCGTCCACTCCGACTCGATTTCAACGACTCCTCGGATTCCGGTACCGTAGTGGTTGAAGCTGCTCCATCGGTACTGCTCGGGCGATGCGACCAGTCCCCTTTTGACGGGATTTCGGTGGATATATCGGATCACTTCGGACCGGGCTGTTTCGCCATGGATGTTCGCGTCAAAATAACGGTCCTGCCAGAACTGCGGGCGATCGCCTCGCAGTTTGCGTGAAGTGATCTGCTTGAGCGCCTTCAGAAACTGCGCCACCAGGATCAGCGGCGGCTCGTTGATCAGCAAGTGGATATGTTCAGGCATCAGGACGTAAGCGTAGACCCTTGCCTGGTGACGTGACGCGGGTCTGTTCCAGAACGGCTTCGAACGTTTCCTTGGGTTCCGGCGTTTCAAGGAATGGAAGACGGTGGAAGCAACTGAACGTAATGAAGTGAAGGGCTTCGGCTTTCTGGAACCGCTTCAGGCCGTATGGCATGGTGCTATCGTAACTCCGGTGGGACTTTGCCGAGGACCCGCTCATCGCGATAAGGCCGCGATGAACGGGGCACAGCTCCCGATACCACGGCTCCTGATACCAGAATGAGTGGGCTACCAGCCTGAAATAAAAATTGGAATAGCTGTCGATTTTCCGTCTCCCCGACGACTATAGGACAAAAGAACGATGAGCTATGGTTCCTGAGTGAACAGGAAACGAGTCATCGAAAGCAAGCCAAAGGAATCAAGGAGAAAAAGTCATGCCACAGTATCTGGTTTGTAACTACATGCCCGACGACTTCGACCCGTCCGTCGTAACCGAAGCGATGATGGAACAGATTCACGCGCTCAACCGCGAAATGATTGCTGCCGGCGTGAGGAAGTTCGCCTGCGGCATTGCCCCGCCCGCCAACGCCAAGACGCTGCGCGCCCAGCCCGACGGCAAGGTGCTCGTCACCGACGGGCCGTACACCGAGACCAAGGAGCACATGGGCGGATTCTGGATCCTGGAATGCGCGGATATCGACGAGGCGCTGGCATGGGCGAAAAAGGGCGCCATCGTCTGCGATGTGGCCGGCGAGGTACGCGAACTTCTTTTCTACCCGGCTCCGGAGGAAGGAGAAGAACAGTGAAATACCTCTGTTTCGGCTACTACGACAAAGGCAAATTCGATGGCATGACGGAGAGCGAGCGCAACGCCATGTTCGATGCATGCTTTGCGTATGACAACCATCTTCGCGCCAGCGGGAACTGGGGCGGTGGAGAAGCGCTTCAGGGGCCAGAGACCGCCCTGACCCTGTCCTGGAAGAACGGCAAAGTCGCAACGACCGACGGCCCCTATGCCGAAACCAAGGAACAACTCGGCGGCGTTCTCGTCCTTGAGGCGCGGGACATGAATCATGCTGTGCAGCTCATGGCGCAGCATCCGGCGATGACGTATGGCAATATTTTCGAGATTCGGCCGGCGGGGGACATGAGCGAAATCATGAAGGCAAGCGAACAGCGCCGGAGACAGGTCGGCGGCGATATGTGACTCCCGACGGGCCGCTAGTTGCCGCTCTTGTTGCCCAGGCCGAAGATTTTCTGGAACAGGTTGCGGCGATCGGGGGGGTGGCTGCAGGTGTCGGTGGGCGCCGTCCCTTCAAGGAAGGCCGCGGTGTAGGTGTCCGGGCAGGCGTTGTCGGGGAGCAGGTTCGTCACTTTGTCAATATTAATCAGGTCCACTCCTGCCGGAGGCGTGAACGGTTTGGTGTCGGAGTACTGCGGCAGCTGCACCGCCTTCTTCATGAACTCCGCCCAGATGGGCTCGGCGGCGTGCGCGCCTTCCACCTTGATGTCGGTGTAGTCGTCGTTGCCCACCCAAACAACGCAGAGCAGGTTGCTGGTAAATCCTGCGAACCAGGCGTCGTGGCTGGTGCCGGTCTTGCCCGCGGCCGGGGCGGTGAAACCAAACGTGGTGCGGACGCGGCCCGCGGTTCCGCCGTCGAGGACAGCCTCCATCATGTTGGTGGTCAGGTAGGCCACGCGCGGATCAAGGACCTGGCGGGCATTGGGCGTGTAGTCGGTCATCACGTCGCCGTTGGCGGTGCGCACACTGGCCAGCATCCAGGGGTCGAGGTGCACGCCGCCGTTGGCGAAGATGGTGTAAGCGCCTGCCATGTCGAGGGGCGTCGCGTCGTAGGAGCCGATGGCGACCGAAGGCGTTCCGCGCGCGCTCTTGACGCCGGCGTCGCGGGCCAGGGCGGCCACGCGATCGAATCCGACCATCGAAGCGAGCCCGATGGTGGCGTTGTTGAGCGACCACTGCAAGGCAAACCGCGCGGTGACCTGATCGTGATAATTGTCTTCGAAGTTGCGCGGACTGTATTCCTTGTCGCCGACCATATAAGTGCTTTGCTCATCGTTGAGCATGGTCACGGGCGAGAACAGCTTTTCCTGGCCGGGCAAGGGCGTGCCTTCCACCGCGGTCTGGAAGGCAGCGGCATAGACCAAGGGCTTGAAGATCGATCCCGTGGGACGATGCGCGACGGCATGGTTGACCTGGCTGTTGCCGTAGCTGCGGCCGCCCACAAGCGCGAGCACCTGGCCGGTGTGCGGGTTCAACGCGATCAAAGCGACTTGAGGATAGGTGATGGGGCCGGGCGGCGGTTCTGGCGCCGCGCCCTTCTTCGCCTTGTGGCGGTAGAGCTTCTCGACCTGCTCGTCGACGACGTGAATGGTTGAATCGACCGCTGCGGTGGCGACGCGCTGCAGGTCGGGGTCGAGCGTGGTGTAGATGCGCAGGCCTTCGAGGTTCGAATCGCGTTCGCCGATTTTCTGCAGCAGTTGTTCGTGCACGAGGTCGACGAAGTAGGGCGCCTCGCTGGCGTCGACACTGGCGGTGGAAAGATGCAGCGACTCCGCCTGGGCGCGTTCCGCCTGGTTCTTGGGAATGGCGCCGGTCTCAACCATGGAGTCGAGTACGAGATTGCGGCGCTCGATGGCGCGATCGGGGTGGCGGAAAGGCGAGAAGTAGTTGGGCCGCTGGATCATGCCCGCCAGCAGAGCGCTCTCAGCGAGATCGAGTTGGCGCACGTCCTTGCCGAAGTAGGACTGCGCCGCCTCGCCGAAGCCGTTGATCGCGAAGCTGCCGCGCTGCCCAAGGTTGATCTGGTTGGCGTACATCTCGAAGATCTGCTTCTTGGTGAAGCGGTGTTCCAACTGAAAGGTGATGACGATTTCGATGATCTTGCGCTTGATGCGCTTCTCGGGAGTCAGGAAGAAGCCACGCGCCAGCTGCATGGTGAGGGTGGAGCCGCCCTGCTGCTTCTGGCCGGTGGTGAGGTCGCGGAAGACCGCTTCCATGAGTCGGAAGTAATTCACTCCGCCGTGTTCGAAGAAGCGGCGGTCTTCGATGGCCAGCACGGCCTGGACCAGGTTTTGCGGGATCTCGTCGTACGTGATGAGGCGGCGCTTGGTGCGGTTGGCGTCCTCGCTGAGGCCGGTGATCAGGACCGGCTCGAGTTCATAACTGGCCAGAGGCTGGTTGTGATCATCGGCGATCGACTGAACGACGCCGTTGCTGACGTGGATGGTGGCGCTGTCCTGCGCATGATAGGACTGCGGACCGGGGTAAACGGTGATAGTCCCGTCGCTCTCGCTATAGGTGCCCATCGGGGAGTCTTTCTGGGTCCCGACGAGGGAGTAGTTGGCCTGGCGGAGTTCTTCGGCGATGAGATGAATGGAGAGCTTCTGGCCGGGGCGCACTTCGCGCGGCTCGGCGAAAATCTTGGCGGTGTTCTTGAACAGCGGCTGCTTGAGGCGCTCGTCGACAATGTGCTGGTATTTGACGTAGAAGTAGCCGCCGACCGTCAACACGGTGATGGCCGCCGCGGCGACCAGGATAAGCCCGATGCGCAGCGCAAGCGAAGCCCAACCGATGCGATGGGTGGGCACCCGGAATTTGATTTTTAATGCCATTTAGAAACAGCTATTAGCTTTTAGCTATTAGCCTTTTAGCTCCTGTGGTTTCATCAGCTGTTTGCGGTAGGACCTAGCTAAGAGCTAAAAGCTAATAGCTAAGAGCTGCCTTTCAGACCGCTCCCTCCAGCAGATTCTCTTCGTCCACGCGGGCCTTCACCTGCTTAACAACGTCGGCCAGGGCTACATCGACGCTCTGGCTGGTGGCCCGGGTTACGAGTTCTACCTGGCCGCTCGCCGCCTTCTTTCCTACATTGATGCGAAAAGGAATGCCGACCAGGTCCGCATCCTTGAATTTGACGCCGGCGCGCTCGTCGCGGTCATCGAGCAGGACGTCGAGTCCGGCGGCTTCCAGTTCGGCGGCGAGCTTCTCGCCGGTCTCGCTTGAGCACCGCGTCGCTCGACGTTGGTTACGGTGACGACCACGGTGAACGGCGCAATCGAAGGCGGCAGCCAGAAGCCGTTGGCATCATTCGATTGCTCGACGGCAGCGGTGAGAATGCGTTCGATGCCGATGCCGTAGCTGCCCATGATCGGCGTCACTTCCTTGCCGTTGGGGTCGAGCACGCGCGCGCCCATTGATTCGGTGTACTTACGCCCAAGCTTGAAGATGTGGCCCACCTCGACGGCTTTGCCGACGACCAGGTTGCCTCCACAACGATCGACGGGACAGGACTCGCCTTCGTTTACGCTGCGAATGTCGGCGCTGACGGTCCATGTGAAATCGCGGCCCGGAACCACGTTGCGGAGGTGGTAGTCGAGCTTGTTGGCGCCGCAGACCAGGTTTTTGCGGCCTTCGAGGGACCGGTCGACCACGACGGTGAGGCCTTCGCCGAGCGGCTGGTCGTCGTGCTTGAGGCCGACGGGGCCCAGGTAGCCGGCCGGTCCGTTGAAGAACTGCTCGAGTTCCTCCGCCTGCATGGTGCGCAGTTCGGCCGCTCCGAGCACGCCCAGCAGCTTGGTTTCGTTCACCTGGTGGTCGCCGCGGAGGAAGGTGGCGACGCCGTACCAGGTATCGGGTTTTCCGGCCGCGCCCCGCTTCAGGGCCATGTAGGCCACGCACTTGATGTCGGAGGCGGGCGAGATTTTGAAGAAGGCAGCGACGTCGGCAATCGCGGCGCAGCCGGGCGTAGAGACCAGCTCCGGCGTTCCGTCGCCGGTGGCAGCCATCTCGTCCACAGGACCAAGCCGGGAAATAGCCTTTTCGAGATTGGCCGCATAGCCGCACACCGGGCAGCTGGCGATCAGGTCCTCGCCGGCATCGGTGTAGACCATGAACTCCTGCGACTGCGAACCGCCCATGGCGCCGGAGTCGGCTTCGACGGCGACGAACTTCAGGCCGCAGCGGGTGAAGATGGCGCGGTAGACCTCGTCGTGCAGGTCGAAGCTCTTGTCGAGGCCGGCGGCATCGATGTCGAAGGAGTAGGCGTCCTTCATGATGAACTGGCGCACGCGCAGCAGGCCAGCCTTGGGGCGCGGCTCGTCGCGGAACTTGGTCTGGATCTGGTACCAGATCTGCGGCAACTGCTTGTAGCTGCGCAGTTCGCTGCGGGCGATGGTGGTCATGATCTCTTCATGCGTCATGCCCAGGCAGAGCTCGGCGCCCTTGCGGTCCTTGAGGCGGAACATGTTGTCGCCCATGCCGGTCCAGCGACCGCTCTCGACCCACGGCTCCTTGGGCAGGATAGCGGGGAGAAAGAACTCCTGGCCGATCTTGTCCATCTCTTCGCGCACGATGGCGATGATCTTGTTGAGCGAGCGCTGGCCAAGGAAGAGGTAGTTGTAGATGCCGGCGCCGAGCTGGCGGATGTAGCCGGCGCGGAGCAGGAACTTGTGGCTGGCCACTTCGGCGTCGGCCGGGGCCTCGCGAAGGGTGGGAATGAAGAGCTTTGACCAACGATGCATAGAAATAGCTTGACGTGCTTTCCCGTCCGAAACCCGGACGCAAGACGATGAAGAGTCAACTCCCATCTTAAATGTTCGCGCGCTCGAGGCCTCCGCCTCCTCTGGGATTCTGACCCGCCCGAGCAGTTGCCACACCTGATAGGAACTTGTCATCGCGTCGCTCTCCGTTGCAGGGCGCCCAAGGGATTGGGGATCCAAGGCAACTTGACGGCTGACCCTCAAGCGCCCCGCAACCTGGAGATTGCAACCGCCATGCCAAGGCGGTTAGTCCTGAAAACAATGGGGTTGTCGATCGATCGGCCCGTCCGCCCGTGTCATGCTGGACACAGAGGTGTGGAACGGGAGACACGCGCAGGCGTCCGTGCGTAGGTCTCTTCGCGAGTCAGTCAGAGAATGCGGCGGGACATTTCGTGTTCGAACACCGCGGGATCGTTCGGCCATGGCTGCTGAAAGCCGGTGAAGGCGTAGCCGAGGCGCTCGTAAAACGATTGCGCGGATGAATTATTTGAGGTCACCATGAGGCTCATCGTGATGGCCCCCGCACCTCGTGCCCAGCCCTCTGCCGCTCTGATCAGCAGGGCGCCCACTCCCAGCATTCGGTGGGTCGGGGCCATCCACATCGACACCAGGCGTGCTTGCGATGCATCGCTCTCGTCTAGAAATGAGCCCAAAATGCCGCACGGCGTATTCTCGTCCGTGGCAAGAAATCCGGCCCCCTTCACGCCGTTCCAGTTTTCCGCGCGCCTGAGCCATTCGTCATCGGTGAACTCAGCCTCATGGGCGTAGGTGGATCCAAAGGCGAACGGGCTGTCCTGAAGCGCCCGAAGGCGAACCGCTTTGAAGACCAGAAAATTCCGGGCAGTGATGGGGACGATGGAAATCATTCAGATCCTGATCAAAATGGAGTGACGGGGTTTCCGGCTGCCATTCTGGTCTTCAGTTAAATCAGTTCCAAACCCCACAGGTCGTGCAGGTGGACGACACCTTCGACGCGCTGCTCGGCGTCGACCACGACCAGCGAGGTTATCTTGCGCTCTTCGAGGAATGCCAGGGCTTTCGCGGCCAATTCGCTCGACGCAATCGTTTTCGGGTGGGGATTCATGGCTTCTCCGGCGGAGCGGGTGAGGGCGGCGCCGCCTTCGCGCTCGAGCAGCCGGCGCAGGTCGCCGTCGCTGATGATGCCGCGCAGGCGGCCGTCTTCCTGGACGGTGGTCATGCCCAGCTTCTTCGACGACATTTCGTAAATCACGTCAGTCATCGGCGTGGAGAGCGCGACCCTGGGAACACTGTCGCCGGAGTGCATCAGGTCGCGCACCAGGGCCAGTTGCTTGCCCAGCTTGCCGCCGGGATGCAATTCAGCGAAATCCTCGGCGCGGAAGCCCTTGCGCAGGCTGACCGCGACGGCCAGCGCGTCGCCCAGGGCCAGCATGGAGGTAGTCGAAGCTGTGGGCGCCAGGTTGAGCCCGCAGGCCTCGCGTTCCACGCTGCAGTCGAGCGCCACATCGCTGGCCGTGGCGAGAGTCGAGGAAAGATTGCAGCAGAAGCTGATCAGGGCATCGCCTTTGCGCTTGAGGGTGGCCAGCAGGCGGAGGATCTCTTCCGTTTCGCCGCTGGCGGAGAGGGCAATGACCACATCACCGGGCAGGAGCACGCCGAGGTCGCCATGAACCGCTTCAGCGGGGTGGAGGAACAGGGCCGGCGAACCGGTGGAACTGAGGGTGGCGGCGATCTTCTGAGCCACAATGCCGCTTTTGCCCATGCCCGTGACGACAACGCGGCCATTCGATTCGCCGCAGCGCAGGATCAACTCGACGGCGCGATCGAAGTCCGGGGCCATCGCGCCTTCGAGGCGGCGGGCGAGCGCCAACAGAGCGGCCGCTTCGGTACGGACTAATTCAGCCGGAGTAAGGGTCGCGGGTTGCGGGCAGTCCGGATCAGAAGGTCCTTCGCGATCCCTGGGATTCATCGGTCTCTGATGGTAACAGGGTCGTGACGGATTTTTCTTCCCAACCGGGGTGTGCCCCGTCCAAGCCCCGCTTGGGCGGGATCGAGGCAAGACTGCCCTTTTTGTAACGCCTGACAGGCTCGTACAATCAAAGAGGGGAGGTCGAACGAGTTGAAGCGGAACACGGTTGTCATCGGGGTTGTGTTTTTGATTCTGGCCACGTTTGCCTGGGCGGGATGGGCCAACTGGGAGTACCGCAAGCAGGCCGCCGAGCGGCGCCTGGCCAACGCTGCCCAGGGCGAACTGGTGGCCGCGGGCGGCGACGAGCAGCCGTCGCTTTCGCCCCTGATCGGCAAGCCGGCCCCGGGGTTCTCGCTCGAAGATCTGAGCGGCAAAAAAGTCTCGCTGGCCGACTACAAAGGCAAGGCCCTGCTGATCAATTTCTGGGCTACCTGGTGCGGGCCGTGCAAGATCGAGACTCCGTGGATTGTTGATCTCCGAAACCAATATGCCTCCAAGGGGTTCGAGGTACTGGGGGTTTCAACAGATGACATCGATCGCAGTGACGTGAAGGCTTTTGGCGAGGAGAAGAAGGAGATCGCGAGCTTCGTCCAGCAGCATCATATGCCGTATCCGGTACTGATCGATGGCGACACCCTGAGCAAGCCGTACGGCGGCCTGGATGCAATGCCGACGTCGTTCTATCTCGATCGATCGGGCAGGATTGTGACGGCGCAGATGGGGATTACTTCGAAGGACGATATCGAGGCGAATATCCAAAAGGCGCTGAAAGGCAGCTCTTAAGTGCCGGCTATTAGCTATTAGCTCAGACGCAGGCCGCTAGTTCGGCCGATAGGATGTTGAAGTGCAGAGCAGATCGAGCTTTTTGGGGATCGTGAGTTTCGGGCTGATTGCCTTTGGGGCGTTGGGGCAGGTTCCTTCGGGAACGGGACCGACCCGTTCGGGCGCCAAAGCGGAAGCTGTGCAGTATCTCTATCCCGAGCAGATCACGGTTCCGGCGGGGAAAGCGGCTCCGGTGGCGATGCATTTCCGCGTTGCCCAGGGACTGCACATCAACTCGCACGCGCCCAAGGACGAGTTCCTGATTCCGACCGACCTTTCAATTCCCGCGGCTTCCGGCGTGCGGCTGGAAGCGGCGGTCTACCCGGCCGGGACGGAATTTGAGCTGCCGGTCGAACCGGGGACGAAGCTCGTTGTCTATACCGGGGAATTCACGATCCAGACGCGGATTGTCGCGCAGCCCGGAGATCACATGGTGGAGGCCCGGCTCCACTACCAGGCCTGTGACCAGAATGCCTGTCTCCCGCCAAAGACAATTACAGTGCCGATGAATGTGATCGGGAAGTAGTTGCCGGGCCCTACATTCTCAAAGGCGATTGGGTCTTGAATCCCGCCCAGGCGGAGCTTGGACGGGGCACCCCCACTACCGGCTTACTGGATTCGGCTGATTGCTGGCGGTGGTTGGATTCGCCACCAGGTTTAGCGGCTGCGTGAGCGTGAACAGCAACACCGTGCCGGGCTCCAGCTTGGCTTGCGGATGGCTGACCAGAAGGTGCACGGTAACCGCACCTGCGCCGATGAGGCCGCCGGCCAGGGCGCCGGCAGGACCGCCCATGATGGCGCCGGCCGCGGCGCCGATGCCCACGGCTGCGCCATACTCGATTGCTCCCCGCTTGACGCGGGCCTCGGCGCCGATGGTGCCCTCGCGATCAACGCGAGCCTTGGCTCCGGGCGCGCCGGCGACGTAGGCTACGAGCCGAAAGCGGGCGCCATTGGCAAGGGTCACGGTTTCAGGGCGGAGGCGCATGGAGCCGCGGCCTCCAAAGTGGCCGCTGGAAACATCGACGACGTGGCCGTCGATTTGAGCGCCGGCCGGGATCAGGACTTGTCCCCCCTCAAGAACATCGGTGGCAACCGTGCCGCCGAAGGCGTCTCCCTTCACGCTGTCAAGCGTGGAGAGGCGATTGAGCAGATGGACGCGGATGGTGGTGCCTTCGCCGAGAACGCCGGGCGGCAGCGGCGCAGCCTGGACGATGTCGCTGTCGGGATCGGAAGAGATGGCCTTCACCGTGGTCCGCGTTTGAGGCGGTTCAGGCTGGACGATACCGACATCTGTGCCCGCATTGGGGTCAGGTGAGGCGACGGATGGATTGGCTGGCTGAGCGGCCACGGGCTGCCCCGGATTCGGCTTCGGCAAGGGTTCGGACTGCGCCGGCGCGGAGGTTTCGATGGTGTCATCGGGCGGAGGGGCGGACGTTCCGGAGTAGGTGCCGGACGACGGTTGCTGCGCGCACAGGGCGGCAGACGCAAATGCGAAGAGGGCGCACGCCAAGATGGGCCGATTCATCCGAGTCTCCTTGTTGGGGGTCTCCTTGGGGCAGGCAAAACGCCTTGATATTCAAACCCCGCCGGCGACGGAGAGTTTCGCTCGAATTCGAAAGCCGAA
Source organism: uncultured Acidobacteriota bacterium (assembly GCA_963798315.1). Classification (GTDB taxonomy): domain Bacteria; phylum Acidobacteriota; class Terriglobia; order Terriglobales; family Acidobacteriaceae; genus Telmatobacter. Next base: position 262,876 of record CAWCTA010000018.1, read on the forward strand.
GAAATCGAGCGCCGACTCGCCAGATTCAGGCTATCGCGAAGGGCTGTCGGCAAAAGGCGCACGGGGACAGAAGGTTCCTTGGCGAGCACGAATCAGCGAAGATACCTCCTGCGGAATCGGATTCGAGCTCTCCGGCCTAACGACGACGTCGCGCGGATGCGGGCGCCCGGGGTTCGGGGGTTTCAAAATAAATTCTGGTTAAACCATCGGCGCCGTTCGGCTGTGACCCGCGCCACACCGGCGCAAAAGCCCTCGTTTGCTAGAATCCGTAGTGAACATCAAGCCATTTCTCAGAGTTCATCTACCTTTTTTGAAGCGCCGGACGGAGAGTGAATGCGTAACGTGCAGGAGCTTCTGACAACGATTCAGAGCGCCGCCGGAGGAGCTCTTGCCGTGGATCGCCGTCCCAAACTGAATGACCGGCTGCTACACCGCATAGCGAGGACGAATATGACTGAAATTATGGAGATCCGGGCGCGCGAGGTATTGGATTCTCGCGGCAATCCAACCGTGGAAGCGGACGTGATTCTGGAGAGCGGCGCGCTGGGCCGTGCGATTGTGCCTTCGGGCGCGTCCACCGGTGAACACGAAGCCGTGGAACTTCGCGACGGGGACAAGAGCCACTACCTGGGCAAGGGCGTGCTGCAGGCCGTGGCCAACGTGGAGACGGTGATTGCGCCGGAGTTGGAAGGCATGGACGCCGCCAACCAGCGCCTGGTCGACTCGACCATGATTGCGCTCGACGGCACGGCCAACAAGAGCAAACTGGGCGCCAATGCGATCCTGGCGGTGTCGATGGCCTGCGCGCGCGCAGTAGCGCAGACGCTGGAGATTCCGCTCTATCGTTACCTGGGCGGCGTGAATGCGAGCATACTGCCGACGCCGATGCTGAACGTGCTGAACGGCGGCGCGCATGCTGACTCGAACGTGGACTTCCAGGAATTCATGATCATGCCGGTGGGCGCGGAACGTTTCTCCGATGCCCTGCGCTGGTCGGCGGAGACATTCCACACCCTCAAGGGTGTGCTGAAGAAGAAGGGCTACAACACGGCCGTGGGCGACGAGGGCGGATTTGCTCCCTCGCTGAAGTCGAACAGCGAAGCGATCGAATTGATCCTCGAAGCCATCGAGACGGCCGGCTACAAGCCCGGCGAACAGATCGCCATTGCGCTTGACCCGGCCGCCAGCGAGTTCTACGACAAGGAAAAAGAGAAGTACGTCTTCAAGAAGAGCGACAAGCGCGAATTGTCGAGCGAAGAGATGGTGGCGTTCTGGGACAGTTGGACCCGCCAGTATCCCATCGTGTCGCTCGAAGACGGCCTCGCCGAAGACGATTGGAAGGGCTGGAAGCTGCTGACCGACCAACTGGGCAGCCGCATTCAGCTGGTCGGCGACGATCTGTTTGTGACCAACGTAAAACGCCTGCAACGCGGCATCGAAGACGGCGTGGCCAATTCCATCCTGATCAAGGTGAACCAGATCGGCACGCTCACGGAGACACTGGAAGCGATCGACCTGGGCCGCCGCTACGGATACACCGCGGTGATGTCGCATCGCTCGGGCGAGAGCGAGGACACGTTCATCGCCGATCTCGCAGTGGCGACGGGCGTGGGCCAGATAAAGACCGGCTCGGTAAGCCGCACCGATCGCATCGCCAAGTACAACCAGTTGCTCCGCATCGAAGAGGAACTGGGCCAGGGTGCGACGTTCCTCGGCCTCGAGAGCCTGAACTACAACGACTAAGAAGCAGTTCTTAGTTCTCAGTTCACAGTTGGTTCTGTCATTCTGAGCGAAGCCGGTTGCGCCTCCGCGCGACCGGCGGAATCTCGCCCTATCGGTGTCGGGACGAGCTCCGCTAACTCCGCCAACCCCGCTAGCTCCGCTCAATTGCTAGCACGAAGGAAACTGGCCGTGTCGACATTCAAGCGTCCTCTCGTTCTGACCATCCTGGATGGATGGGGCTATCGCGCCGAAACCGCCAACAACGCCATCGCGCTGGCGCGGAAGCCCGCGTACGACAAGCTGCTGAAGGAGTATCCCCACACGCTGATCCGGGCTTCGGAGCACTTCGTGGGCCTGCCCGACGGGCAGATGGGCAATAGCGAGGTCGGCCACCTCAACATCGGTGCGGGGCGCATTGTGCACATGGATATCACGCGCATCGATGAGCTGATCGCCACCGGGGAGTTCCAGAAGAACCCGGCGATCGTTCAGGCCATGAAGCGCGCGCGCGAAGGCGGACGGCAACTGCACCTCTTCGGGCTGGTGTCGGACGGCGGCGTGCATTCGCACCAGGAACACTTATATGCGCTGCTGCGCACTGCCCGCGAATACAAGCTGGACCGCGTCTTCGTTCATTGCTTCATGGACGGACGCGACACGGGGCCCACCTCGGGCGCGGACTATGTTGCCAAACTCGAGCAGAAGATGCGCGAGTACGGCGTCGGGAAAGTAGCTTCGATCAACGGGCGCTACTATGCGATGGACCGCGACAAGCGCTGGGAGCGCGAACTCAAAGCCTACGACGCGATGGTCAACGGCAAGGCCGAAGGCGGCGCCTGGCCGGACCCGGTGGCGCGCATCAAGGAGAACTACAACAACGGAATTACCGATGAATTCCTGATTCCGTTTGTGGTCGTGGATGCCGCGGGCAAGCCGGTGGGGCAGATTCGCGACGAGGATGTGTGCATCAATTTCAATTTCCGCGCCGATCGCGCGCGGCAGATTACGCGGGTGCTGGCGCGCGAAAGCGGACTGAACAAGAACGGCGGCCGCGACCTCGAGGGATGGGAGTCACTGGATCAAACCATTCCCCGCTCCGAGATTCCAAAGAACCTGCACTACACGTGCATGACGCAATACGACAAGCTGTACGAACTGCCGCTCGTCATCCTGCCCGAATCGATGGACAACATCTTGGCCAACATCCTTTCCGCGCACCAACTGCGCAACCTGCGTGTGGCGGAGACGGAGAAGTTTGCGCACGTGACGTACTTCTTCAACGGCGGCATCGAAATACCCTTCCCGGGCGAGGAGCGGACGCTGATTCCTTCGTTGAAAGTAGCCACCTACGATCTGGCGCCGGAGATGAAGGCCGAGGCCATCGGCGACACGGTTGTGAAGGCCGTGAACGATACCGCGTTCGACCTGATCGTGGTGAACTTCGCCAACGCGGACATGGTTGGCCACTCCGGGAGGCTGGAGCCCACCATCAAGGCCTGTGAAGCCGTGGACGCGCAACTGGGGCGGATCTACAAGGCGATCCGCGAGCGAAACGGAAGCTGGCTGATCACCGCCGACCATGGGAACGCGGAGATGATGGTCGATCCGGTCACGGGCGGGCCGCACACTGCGCACACCACCAACCCGGTGCCGATGATCTATGTGGCCGAGGAAGCGAATCACTACCGGCTGCGCAACGACGGTTCTCTGCGCGACATTTCGCCAACGATGCTGGCGATTCTGAAAGTGGAGGAGCCGAAGCAGATGACGGGCGGCGACCTGCGGGTGGCGATTACGAAATAACTTCGATCAGGTCTTGATACCCCACCCTGGCAAAGCCAGGACGGGGCACCCCCGCAACAGCCTATTTTTTAAGTCCAACTAAATTCCTACAAATCTGACCGCACGTTGTAACGCTTAATTCTCTGGACACACTATGGCGCCAGACGTTAGATTTGCCCGTCTACGGTTGGGGCAGCAGATCTACGTTTTTCTGCGGCTTGACCGCGCCTCCGCGATGGCATTCGAAGCTGCCATTCAATCGATTCCCCGGGCCATGATTCCGAACCGCAAAAATCGTCTGATTCAGACGACCGATCAACCGTAAATGAGCCTGTCTCCAAATCGGCAAAAGGCAAAAACTGAAAGAGGTGTCCCATGATGTCTGAAGCGCAGAAACGTCCTCTCAACGTGTCCTTCCGCCGCGGATCTCCTGCCGAGCGGGTCTTCCGCCAGCGCGCAGGTCTGCCAGTCGATGAGGTCATCGCCGCCGGATTGAAGGCCACTCCGTCTCATGACTTGCACTTCCACGGAGGCAAAACCATCGCGGATCTGCATTTCATGAACTTCTACGTCGGTTCTGATGTGTGGCCGGCGAGCGACATCACGAACATCGATGCAGCCCTGTCTGCCGCCATGTCTGACGTGAATTTGAACAACGTGATGGAGCAGTATTTCCCTGGCTCGATCTCGAGTACCTTCGATGGCTCTGAGAAACTGAGCGGACCCGCGCCAGCCACGGTATCTCAGGGAGATATCGAGAGCCTCATCGCTTCCCTGGCCGCACAGGGGAAGTTCGCCGGGCGCGATCTTTCCTCCACCGTCTTCAATTTCATGCTTCCCCCCGGCACGGTGTTAAACGACAATGCCACTGCCTCGGCGGCTTCGTTACGCGCGGAGAAAGAGAAGAAGAGCCCCATCCCGGATGACGATGAAGCCGACTCCCTTCATGGGTTGGGTGGCTATCATGGGTCGATCCACACGGGGAATGGCGCCACGATCTATTACGCCGTAGGTGTGTACTCGGACGTTCGCCGGGACGGCACAGAGAACGGCATCGTGGTCTTCGACCAGCCATGGAAGAACGTGGTGGCAACGTTTTACCACGAGTTGAACGAGGCCCGGACGGACAGCGATGTGGAAGATGCAATTCGAGCCGGCAACGATCCGAACGGCGTCAAGTTTCTGGGGTGGACATCAAAGGAAGGCGAAGAGTGCGGCGATTTCCCCGTGTTCGAGGCCGGAAACAACCTTGCCCTGGTGTTTAAGGAAGTGCCGCTCGCAGCGGGTGGAAAGACAGTTCCGGTTCAGTTCCAATACTCCGACAATGTGCATGGGCCTGAGGGTCCCAGGGCAACGCCGGCCAAAAAGGCGCACGCTTCGAAAACGTGAGGCCTTCGGCAACTGAACGCCGAATCGGCTAACGAGGGCGCAACGAGCGGATGGCTTCGGGCAGATGCTCCTCGAGGTGCTTGGCGCGTTCCGAAGCGATGTCGCTCAGGTAACTGGGCGCGGGTGTAGCCGTAAGCACGAGAGCCAACGCAATGACCGAGAAGACGAGCCCGGCGATGCCGGCCGACATGAACATGTGGAACATGTCGGAGATATCCAGGCCAAAAATGTTGAAGGCCACGTGCTCCAACGGCTTGATGTGCTGGAGGACCGCGAGGGCGAAAAGGAAGAAGAGAACCGCCAGCGAGGTCAGCACAGCAAGGGAGACATCCAGGCTGCGGTGAAACTTCAACCGGGCGCGGCAGTGGCCGCAGTCGGCGAAGTGCTGTTCGTAATCCCGGCGCATCTCCGGCGAAATCCCGGAGATGTCATATCGCCAGCTCGCCAGGATGGCGCCTACGACGTGATCATTGCATCGGGTTCGAGCCATTCGTTTATCACTCACTCGTAAGAGTTTCGCTTCCTGCCCAAGAGCGCGCGAACATTAAGCCGCGGGGGCAAGGACCCTATTTCGTACTTCGATGCTCCGCCCTACCCTGCTGATTCACATGGTCCTCTGAAAAAGCAATCGCAGCTGGACTCACACAGGGAGCCCCCTGGGTTTTGCTGTTTCCGGGCAGAGGCCGTTAGATTTCATTGTAACGTACCTCCCTAGAAAGAGATAGGTGGAAGAGCCTCGTGTTGGGTAGCGAGCATAAGGCGGTTCGCAAGCAGGCTGGGCCGCTCCGAGAGTGCCCTCTCGGCGGCGACCCGGGCCAGGTCAGGAAGATTATTGCTTTCAGAAAGATGACCCAGGATCACGTAGGCGGCCTGGCCGTCGTAGGTGGTTTCAAGAAAATCTGCCGCGGCCTCGTTGGAGAGGTGGCCCACCCGCGACAGCACTCTCTGCTTCACCGACCAGGGATAGGGCCCATCGCGCAACATTTCCAGATCGTGATTGGACTCAAGAAAGAGCAGATCCACGGACTTCAACTGAGCTTTCACATTCGGCGGGATGTAACCGAGGTCGGTAGCCAGCGCCATGCGCACGCCTTCGGCGTGGAAAACAAATCCGACCGGATCGGCGGCGTCGTGGGGGATGGTGAAGGGACTCACGGTGATATCGCCGATCTGGAAAGGGCGGCCCGCTTCAAAATACTGAACGGAAGGAAGCCACGCGGGGTCGGGCCGTGGCTCGGCTGCTGCGTTTTGGTCGGCTGCTCCTGCTTGCGCGGTTGCAGTGACCGGCCCGGTCACTGAATCAGCTTCCGGCTCATCGCACTCGCACTCGACTGCGGCGGCGAGGGCTTCGGCCTGGCGGGCAGCGGCCTGCTGGCGGCACTGCTCGACCCATTGCGCATAAGTCATGTGGCGGCGCGGCGTTATCCAGCGCATCCAGGCGCGATGGGTGGCCTGGGTGAAGTAAACAGGGATGCCGAGCTTGCGCGCCGTGACCGCCAGGCCGCCAATGTGGTCGAGGTGCTCATGCGTCACGATGATGGCGTCGAGGGTATGCGGCTCCTCGCCGGCAAGCTTCATGCGCCGGAACAATTCCCGGCAGCTCAACCCGGCGTCCACCAGGATGCGGGTATGTCCTCCGGAGACGACGGTGCTGTTGCCCTTGGATCCCGACGCGAGGACGGTGAAGCGCACCATGCTGTGAGCATACAGCGGGAAGCTGTGGAGCGGGGTGTATAAGGGGGTTACCGGGAGGGAACGTCCAAGGTGCGGATTTTCGGACGGCGGCGGGGGGGCGTGCTTTTCCGGTGGTGGCCCAAGACAAAAACACGCCAGGGATGAGGCGCGCTGAGTTTATGCTGATCCAAGAGCCAGGTCTTGCGTTCGCCGTCGGCTCTGTTCCCTGCCCCGGAGGTCTTGCGCATGACAAACAAACCGCCGACAGCCGCCCTGGCGCTGGCCGCTGGAACTGCAATGCTGTGGGCTGGGATGACGGCTGCCCCGGCGACCAGCGTGGTTCTGGCTGCGGACAAGCCGGCCGCAACGGTTGCGGCAGGGTGGGACAAGCCCGCGGCGGCGCGGTACCTCGACAGCCGCGAAGTGTGGTGGCAGGGCTGGGATCATGACAAACGCGACCATGGAACCAGGTGCGTCTCCTGCCACACGCAGGCGCCATATGCGCTGGCGCGGCCGGAACTTCGTTCAGCCCTGGGCGAAAGCGGAATCTCGCCGAGCGAGCAAGCCATGCTGGCCGATGTGGAGAAGCGTGTTCGCAGCTGGGATACGATGCTTCCTTTTTACAGCAACGAGAAATACGGGGAAGGCAAGGAGATCGAGTCGCGCGACGCGGAGTCGGTGCTGAATGCGGTGATCCTGGCCAGCTACGACGCACGCAACAGGCAGTTAAGCGAACTCACGCGGATGGCTTTCGACCATGCGTGGGCACTGCAATCGCGAGACCGGTCCGGACGCCGGCGCATGGGTGTGGCAGGACTTCGCATACACTCCGTGGGAATCGAAGGAGTCGCAATACCACTGGGCCGCGCTGATGGCGATGGCGGTAGGAAAGGCGCCCGGGCATTATCGCGATGACAAGAAGATTGCCGCGCATGTCGCCTTGCTGGGGACCTTTTTGCGCAGTCACTACGATGCGCAGCCGGTCTTGAACAAGGTTGCCGCTTTGTGGGCCTCGGCGTGGGCTCCAGACCTGCTCAGCAAGGCGCAGGAGACGGCGCTGGCGGCGGAATTGAAAAAGCTGCAGCATGACGACGGGGGCTGGAGCCTGACCGATCTGGGCGCTTGGGAACGCCGCGACAAGACGCCACTCGAAACTCGTTCAGACGGGTATGCGACAGGGCTCATTGTGCTGGCGCTGCAACAAAACGGAATCGGAATTCCGCAGGTCGAGCGGGGTGTAAGCTGGCTCACGGCCAACCAGGACAAAGCCACCGGCTCGTGGCCGGCATGGTCGCTGAACAAGAACCGCGATCCGCAGTCGGATGCGGGGCTTTTCATGACCGACGCCGCGACCGGGTACGCCGTACTGGCGCTGGAGCAGGCACACCGCTGACCACGTCAATCCGGCAGGTTGGCGGGCAGTTCGATCGAGACCAGCGTTCCCCGCCCCGGGTTGCTGACCACAGTGAATCGCGCCTGCGAGCCGTAGAGCACTTCGAGGCGCTCGCGCACGTTCTGCATGCCTATCCCATTGCCGGTGCGGCGGAGAGCGGAATCGGGGCCAGCGGTAATGCCCACGCCATCGTCGGCAACCTCGATGGAGACGCGATTGCCGTTCAGACGGCTGCGCAGCGTGACCGTTCCGCCGTGGATGCGCGGCTCCAGGCCATGCTTGATGCTGTTCTCGATCAGCGGCTGGAGAAGGATGCTGGGAACCATAAGACTCAGGGTCCGGGGATCGATGTCTTTCTCGACGCGCAGCTTGTCGGCGCCGAAGCGGACCACTTCGATGTCGAGATAATCGTCCGTGAAGCTGAGCTCATTGCTGAAGGGGACGTAGGTGTCGTGATCCTTCAGCAGAGCGCGCAGGATGTTGGCCAGTTTGACGATCATTTCGCGCGCCAATTCGGGCCGGCTGCGGACCAGCGAAGCGATGGAGTTGAGGGTGTTGAAAAGAAAGTGAGGATTGATCTGGCGCTGTAGCGCGTCGAGGCGGGCTTCGAGCAGAAGATGTTTCTGTTCTTCCAGCTTGATTTCAAGGCGCAGGGCGTTCCAGACCTTGAGAGCAATGCCCACCACCACGGGAGCGCTCAGCCAGACCAGGATTCGCAGTCCCCAGGAATCGGTGACCAGGGCAAACAGGCGCCCAGGGTACATACGGGCCAGCCATTCGCGGACAGCCTCAAACACCACGATCAGCACGAGCATGACAAACTGGCGATCGAAGCGCGGCTGGCGCAGGTTGCGGCGCACCCAGCGGTACAGGCTGAGGTCGATGAAAGGGGTGAAGCCCCAGATCTCTTCCTTTTCGACAAAACGGCCGAGGATACCGGCAGCCAGACCGAGCATGGCGTCGAAGGGCAGGGCCAGGAATTCATGGTTGTAGACTGCCGGAGCGGAGAGCACGATGCCCGAGAGCATGGCCCAGCCCGGACCGAGAAGGAGTCCAAGAAGGATGATGGTTTCAAAGGAGATGTCGGCGGCGAGGAAGTTGGCGACGGTGATCCTGACCCACACGCCCAGGGTCAGCGGAACCAGAAAGAAAGCCAGGAGAGCGACGGTCTGAGATCGGCTGCGGCGCTCGGCAAACAGCAAGCGCTGGAAGGTGCGCGCCCGGGCCAGGGCGCTCGCCATGGCGGCGGCCACGCCCAGCTTGACCAGCAGCGTGATCAGAATCAGCTTGTTATCTGCCACGCAATCAATGTATCGCGGCGAGTGGGCTGGCATCCAACTCGCGTCTGATGCGGGGTGCCTGACCCCTGATCCCTGACCCCTGACCCCTGTTCGGCACCGGCCGCCGGCGCGGGCTGTGACGAGCAACGCAGCGATCAATCTGAAGCAAAGTAGAATGGAACCATGGGATTTGAAAGCGTGAAGAAGATCGCCGAAGCGGACTTCCCGACCCGCTGGGGCGCATTCCGCATCCTGGGCTTCGAGGGCGTGCTACCCTCGCCGCGACCTTGCTGCGAGCACGGCGAGGCCTCAGGCAAGCGTGTCGAGGGCCTGGTGGCGCTGCTCATGGGGGACATTCATTCCGGGCCGCCGCTGGTGCGGATTCATTCGCAGTGCCTGACCGGCGATGTTTTCGGATCGCTGCGCTGCGACTGCCGGCTGCAGCTGGAGATGGCGTTGAGCGCGATCGCGGCCGAAGGCAACGGCATTCTGCTCTATGAGCAGCAGGAGGGCCGCGGCATCGGACTGATGGCCAAGCTCAAGGCGTACGAGTTGCAGGACCAGGGCCTGGATACGGTCGAAGCCAACGTGGAACTGGGCTTTGCGCCTGATTGCCGCGCCTACGAATTACCCGCCGAAGTGCTGAAGCTGCTGCGCGTGTCCGCGGTGCGCCTGATGACCAACAACCCCGAAAAGGTGGCGGCGCTTGAGGCGGCGGGCATCACGGTGTCGGAACGGGTGTCGGCCGAGGTGGAAACACAGGACAGCTTCGAGCGCTACCTGAGGACCAAGCAGGAGAAGATGGGCCACATCCTGGACTCCGTGAACGAGATCGATAGCGTGCGATAGACGAGTCGGAGAGATCCGTCTACTTTCTGATTTTCCAACGCCGAATTCTCCTGCTGGTTAAACATGCGCCTGGCAACTTGCGCCTGTATCGAATCCCTCACAGAAAGAGCCAGTTAAGTCCGCTGGTAGGTGTGCCGTAGCTCACAGTCTGCGAGACGGGATCAGGGGTAGGCTCTGTCTGAACTGACTTGTGGGATTGTTGTATTTGGTTGTCGTGGGGTAAAAAGTATGTCGACCGAGGAGTCTCGGGGCCCGAAAGACGGCTCCGCTTCGGAGGCGTCGTCATCAGCTAACGCCATCATGGCGGAGCGCCTCGTGATGATGTGTGCCTCTGCGTTGTTTTCCGGCCTTTCACAGCGGGAATGCACGGAAATCGCCTCATGTGCGCGAGCGAGGACATTCGCCCGCGACGAAATCCTGTTTACCCAGGGACAGCCGGTTCGCAGCCTGATCATGCTTGAAACCGGCAGTGTCAAGCTGACCCAGCTGAGTCCGGCCGGTAGCGAAGTACTGATGTGGATGAGCGGCTCGGGCGAAGCTATCAATGTGAATACAGAGCCGCTTTCGTGCAGCCATACCTGCTCGGCGCGAGCGATGGAGCAGTGCAAGGCTCTGGTGTGGGAATACCAGCGGCTGCAGTCTCTGCTCAATCAGTATCCGCAGATCAGAAAAAATATCAGCGGGATTCTTGCGGGGCGTTTGCAGGAACTGGAAGAACGCTTTCGCGAAGTAGCGACGGAGAAAGTGGCCAAGCGCCTGGCCCTCACCCTTTTGAGGCTTCTGAAGAGCGTGGGCAAGCCGTCGAAAGACGGGGTCCAGGTGTCGCTGACCCGCGAGGAACTGGCGCAGATGACGGGCACCACCCTGTTCACGATCAGCCGCGTCCTCTCGAAATGGGCCGCCGAAGGTTTTGTGCAGCCGCTGCGTCAGGCCGTGGTCGTCCACAATCCGAAACGGCTGGAATCGGTGACCGGCGAGGAAGAATAGCCGAGCCGGCCAGGATTGCCGATCTGGATTGCGCCGTTCAGCCGGCCTGGAATGCGCGGCACCGGGTGCACAGATCTGGATGCGCAGATTGGGCGCACCGGACCGCACAGATCACGAAACGCCGGAGTTGCGCAGAGCCTTCAGCATCTTTGCGGTTGTGACCACCTGGCCGACATGTCGCTGGGTATGATCGGCCACATGGATAAGTGCTCCGCCGAGGCTGGTTGGAAGCTGCTTGCGGCCCACGGCGCGCGGCGTGTTGAAGTCGGCTGAACCTAAAGCACGAACCCGCCCCGCCGCATTCCCGAAAGAAGCCTCGATCTCCGTCAGCAATTCGTGAAGCGTCTCTGCGCCGGTTGATTCACCTTTGAGCGAATGCAATTGCTCGCCCGAAAGCTGTCCGCCTTCGGCGTATGTCAGGAGCCGGTCAGTAGAGCGGGCAAGGTGTTTGAGATGGCTGGCAACCGCCATGAGGCCGAACGGTTCGACATGGACTTCGCGATCGGTGAGGCCTTCGGTCCATTTGGTCAGATCGTCGACCGCGAGATCGAGTGCGTGCAGGACGGCACGGGCAACGGCGGGAACATCGGAATATGTCCCGCTGAGCCAGGGCTCAACGTAGGGAGCGGGAGCAGCGGAAGCGCTCATGTGAAGACTCCACTGGAAACACGATCAGGTTAGACGTTCGCCTTCCTCGACCGGTGATTAAGCTCTCCGCCACCTGACTCGGACAGTGTGCGACTACCCGGCGCTCTTCACCCGGACGACGGTGATCTTGGCGAAGCCTTCCTCGAAAGCCGGCGGTTTCAGCTTTTCCCCCATCTTGCGCATCACGTCTTCGCTCACCGAACGTTCCCGCTGGCGATTGCGATCGAGACACACCTCGAGGGGCACATCGAAGAAGACAGCCTGCACCTCGTAGCCAAAACTCTTGGCCATCTTGATCCACTGGCGCCGCTCGTGGATGGATAGATTAGTGGCATCGACATAATTCCATGGCATCCGGGCGATGAGGCGGGCGCGGAGCAAGGAACGGAGGGTGGAAAATACCAGTCCCTGGTAGCGCTGCTCTTCGACGTCGTCGAAGAGAATGTTGCGCAGCAGATCGCTGGAGAGCGGCGTGACGCCGCGGCGCCGAAACCAGGTGGTCTTTCCGGAACCAGGCAATCCGATGGCGAGGACAACATAGCCCTTGGGCGCCTGCGCGGAGCGATCGGCGGGCTGGGCCTCCGGCGGAGGCATGGACGGGGTTTCGGGTTGGTCTTCAACCTCAAGCCGGCCGGATTCGGGGGGCTCATTCCAATCGGGACGCGCAAAGCGACTGGGCTTTGCCTCGGGCTTCGCGTCGTGCCGGACGTCGGTCCGGGGGGGGCGCGGGGCGGACCGCGGCTCAGGGGAGCGATGCGCGGGCTCCACGGGGCCGGCGGGACGCGACAGGGGGCGAGCCTGCGGTGCGGTGGGGGCGGGCTCATCCGGATACAGGGGCACCAACGGAGCCAGCTGATTCGAGGGCAGTTCCTGGCCAATCTTGCCTGTGGACTCCGATAGATTAGGAGCGCGTTTCGAGCGTCTTCTCATTCCGACTTCAACACCTGCGTTGTATTACCGGGATACCACACCAACCGAGGGCGCTGCAAATTGTGTGCAATGCGTCACAGACCATCGTGGGCAAAACCCATTCAACTAGCGTTGAGCGGTGTTTCATATAAGTTCGTTTGCCGCCGGAAGCATGGCGCGGCCATTTGGTTCTCGTTGACAACAGTGGTAGCATCATGGGTTTGGTGGAATTGCCAGTTGGGCGTTTTACAGGCCGCCGAACTCCACACCTAATTCACGCTTTTGATAGCACACGAAGGAGAAATAACGCATGGCAGTGAAGGTTGGCATCAACGGCTTCGGCCGTATTGGCCGCAACGTTTTGCGTGCCGCACTCGGCAATCCCGAAATTGATTTTGTTGCGGTCAACGATTTGACTAGTCCGGCAACCCTGGCACACCTTCTGAAGTACGATTCGATCCTGGGCAACCTGCCCAACGAGATCAGCGTCGATGGTGATTTCATTGTCGTCGACGGCAAGAAGATCAAGGTCACCTCCGAGCGCGACCCCGCCAAGCTGGATTGGGCCTCAGTCGGCGCGCAGATCGTCATTGAATCAACCGGCTTCTTTACCGACGGTGCAAAGGCCAAAGCTCACCTGGGCTCCACCGTAAAAAAAGTCATCATTTCCGCTCCCGCGACCAATGAAGACGTCACCCTGGTGCTGGGCGTGAATGAAAAGAAGTACGATCCGGCCAAGCACAACATCATTTCCAACGCCAGTTGCACCACGAACTGCCTGGCTCCGGTCGTGAAGGTGATTCTGGAAACCACGGGACTGGTCTCCGGTATCATGACCACCATTCACAGCTACACCAACGACCAGGTGATTCTCGACTTCCCGCACAAGGACCTGCGCCGTGCCCGCGCCGCCGCGCTGAACATGATTCCCAGTTCCACGGGCGCCGCCAAGGCTCTCAAGCTGGTCATTCCCGAAACCGCCGGCAAGCTGGACGGCTTTGCGATTCGCGTCCCGACGCCCAACGTCTCCATCGTCGATTTGACCTACATCGCCGAGAAGCCCACCACCGTCGAAGCCCTGAACGCAGCCTTCAAGGCCGCCTCAGAAGGCGAACTCAAGGGGATTCTGGGCGTTGACTCGAACCTGCTGGTCAGCTCCGACTTCAAGGGCGACAAGCGCAGCTCGATTGTGGACGCGCCATTGACCAAGGTCGTGGGCCAGAGCGTGAAGGTGTTGAGCTGGTACGACAATGAATGGGGCTACTCCAACCGCGTCGTCGACCTGGTTGGCTTCCTGGCATCGAAAGGGCTGTAAAGGCAGTTGTCAGTGAACAGTGGCCAGTGGTCAGTTTTCTTGCCCACTGGCCCTTCACTGGCTGCCGCCCACCAATCACTGATCGATCACTATTCCCTGAGAAAATCCATGCGCCAGAACATCAGCGGCGGATCTCCTTTCGAGCCGATCATCGGCTTCTCCCGCGCGGTCCGCGTGGGCAACCTGATTCACCTTGCAGGCACAGGCCCGGTGGGCGCCGATAACCTCGATGCCGAAGGCCAGACGCGCCGCATCTTCGCTATAGCGGAAGACGCGCTGGCCAAGGCTGGGGCGTCGTTCAACGACGTGGTCCGCACCCGCATGTATCTCACCCATGTTGAGGACTGGGAAGCTGTAGGCCGCGTGCACGGCGAGTTCTTCGGCACCGTACGCCCTGCGGCCACGATGGTGGTTGTTGCAAAACTTCTCAATCCCGCCTGGCGTATCGAAATCGAAATGGAAGCCGTCATTCCGGAGGTCTCCACTTAATTAGCCGGTGACGGAGTCAACTGACCACTGTTCACTGACCACTGTCCACTGTTTTCAAGGAAGGCCGACTTATGCCCAAGCTCTCCATCCGTGATATTGAATTGGCGAACAAGCATGTGTTCATCCGGGTCGATTTCAACGTGCCGCTCAGCGAAGACGGAGCGACCATCACCGACGATACCCGGATTGCAGCCACGTTACCCACGATCGAATACGCTCTGCGCCACAAGGCCAAGGTGATCCTGGCATCGCATCTGGGCCGGCCCAAGGGCAAGCCGAATCCGAAGTACTCGTTGCGTCCGGTTGTGGACCGTCTTCGCGAACTGCTCGACAAGGAAGTCGGCGAAAACGTGAATGTTGCGTTTTCGCCCGATTGCGAGGGCGAAATCGCCAGCGAACTGGCCCGCCAGCTCGAATCGCGGCAGGTGCTGCTGCTCGAGAATCTGCGCTACCACGCGGAAGAGGAAGCCAACGACCCGGCGTTTTCAAAGGCTCTGGCCTCGCTGGCCGAAGTGTATGTCAACGACGCGTTCGGCTCCGCGCACCGGGCGCACGCCTCGACCGAAGGCATCACCCACTACCTGAAGCCTGCGGTCGCCGGGCTGCTGATGGAAAAGGAAATCACGTATCTCGGCAAGGCGCTTGAGTCACCCGAGAAGCCGTTCGTGGCCATCCTCGGGGGATCGAAAATTTCGGGCAAGATCGACGTGATCCAGAACCTGCTGGACAAGGTGGATACGCTGGTGATCGTGGGGGGCATGGCCTACACGTTTTATCGGGCGCTGGGCGTGACCACAGGAAAATCGCTGGTCGAAGAAGACAAGATCGATCTCGCCAGGCAAACGCTGGAACGGGCAAAGGCGAAGGGCGTGAAACTCCTCCTGCCGGCCGACAATATCCTGGCCGACAGTTTCTCCAATGATGCCAAGACGCAGCCGTGGGATACGTCCGTCAATTTCCCCGCCGACTGGCAGGGCCTCGACATCGGACCGAAGTCGGTTGCGGCGATCGAAGACGTGGTTTCGAACGCGCGGACGATTGTGTGGAACGGGCCGGCGGGCGTGTTTGAGTTTCCGCGCTTTGCTGTGGGGACCAATGCTATCGCCAAGGCAGTGGCAGCGAACAAGGCAGCCACTTCGATCATCGGCGGCGGCGATTCGGTGAGCGCGATCAACCAGGCGGGTGTGGCGGATCAGATCACGCACATCTCGACCGGCGGCGGCGCGAGCCTGGAATTCCTCGAAGGCAAGAAACTGCCGGGAGTGGAAGCGTTGACTGATAAATAGCCAGGTAAGATCGAGACTACTGAAGCCCCGTACCCCGGAGATGTGATGGGGGCGGGGCTTCTCACCGAACAGGAGAGGGTTTGTGGGCTACTACACGCGGGTCTTATCGAAGGATGACGCATCTCCCTCCCTGGAAGAACTCGCTGCTTTGATTGCGGAACAGCATCCGGGTTACAAGCTGTCAATCGAAGACGGGAGCGAAGAGGAATGGGACACAATCCTGCTCTCCGGCGGCGGCGACGTCGAGGTCGCCCTGATCGAGCGCAATCCCGTTCAAGACGGCTCCGTCGGTCAGGATGAGATCGCAGATTTCATCGAGGACCTTCAGGATTGCAAACCGGATAGCGGCGTCGCTTGGCTCACGGAATATCTCTCTTCAGTTAAAACGATCTATGCATTTCAGCACTTGCAAGGTTCTGAAACAGAGGAAGGCGGCAACGCGCTCCATGCGTTGCGCTCGGCTATTTGGGAGCGCGGAGATGCGATCCTGCAAGCCGATCTCGAGGGGTTTACCAACGAGGATGGCTACCATATCGTCTGGCAGTTTTCGGACTCGGTCTCAGGACCCTGGAACATGGGCGTTCTTCAGGACGGGACCTGGTACCACTTCAGAATGGACCTGGGCGATCCTGATCATCGCGCTGCTTTCCTGAATGGCGAGATGCCTGCCGATTTGTCCGTAATTCGGGCGTCCGGCTAAGAGATTATCGCGGAAGACGAGTAACCTCAGACCGCATGCACATTCCATCGGCCTGTGCCCGTTGTCACCCGGCCCGCGCGAAACCATCCCCTAAAATGAACATGAGGAACCAAGAGAACATGTCACGCAAAGCTCTGATTGCCGCCAATTGGAAGATGTACAAGACGCCTGCCGAAGCAAGGGCATTTGTTCAAGCTTTTCTGCCGCTGGTTGCCGGACACGACCGCGATAAGATCGCACTGTTTCCCTCCCCCGTCCTGCTGCCCACGGTGATTGAAGCCGCGAAGAACTCGAACGTCGCCGTGGGCGCGCAGAATATCCACTTTGCGGAAGAGGGCGCGTACACAGGCGAAACTTCCATCGGACAGCTCATCGCTGTCGGAGGGACTCATACCCTTATCGGCCACTCCGAGCGGCGCCAGTACTTCGCCGAGACCGACGCGATCGTGAACAAGAAACTGCACACGGCGCTGAAGCATGGGATCATTCCGGTGGTGTGCCTTGGCGAGGTACTCGAAGAACGAGAGTGCGGCAAGACCGAGCATGTTTGCCGGGCGCAGGTTTCCGCGGCCCTTGCGGGGATCTCGCCCGAGGCAGCAGCACCGATCGTCATCGCCTACGAGCCGGTATGGGCCATCGGCACCGGCAAGACGGCAACCCCGGAGATGGCGGCTGACGCGCACAGGATTATCCGCGACGAAGTGGCCAGGCTGCTGGGCGCTGCGGTCGCCGCCAACATGCGCATTCTCTACGGGGGCAGCGTGAAACCGGACAATGCCACTTCGCTTCTTTCCCAGGAAGAAATTGATGGTGCACTGGTAGGCGGCGCCAGCCTCAAGCCGGATTCGTTCACAGCCATCGTTAAATATTAAATCGCGGATCGAGCCGTCTGGCCGTGAACTGATCTTCACGGCCAGACGTATTATGGCTCATGCCCGAGAACGCAACCCAGACTGTTCCTCGAATTTCGCCCATCGAGCGCACAGGGCACGATCAACCACGTTCCCGTGAACTGTATATCGATCGGCTGCGCAGCGTGATGACTGCCTTCGTCATCCTGCACCATACGGCCATCACCTATGGCGCAGTGGGCGGCTGGTTCTATAACGAGTTGAAGCCCTCCGGTTCGGTTTCAAGCCTGCTGCTCACGCTCTTTTGCGCCACCAACCAGGCCTACTTCATGGGCTTCTTCTTTCTGCTTGCCGGCTACTTCACGCCCGCCTCGCTGGAGCGCAAAGGCTACGCGAAATTTCTCGGTGACCGGTTCCTACGCCTCGGCGTGCCTTTGCTGGGATTCATCTTCATTCTCGGACCGCTTACTGACGCGCTAGTCACCGTATACGATGGCAAGGGCTTCTGGCCGACATTTGCGTATCTCTGGAATCACGCGATCATCGGCAACGGGCCGTTATGGTTCGCGCAGGCGCTGCTGATGTTCAGCATCGGGTACTGTGCCTGGCGCGCGATGGCGGGCGCGCCTCTCACCCAAATTGAGAGAACTCCCAAACCGGTGCCGGCAGGAAAGTGGTGGCTCGTGAGCGCGCTCGGTGTGGGCGCAGCCGCGCTTGCCATCCGCCAGGTGATTCCGACAGGCGTAAACGTCATCGGTTTACAACTAGGCTATTTCGCGAGTTATACGTTTCTGTTCGCTATTGGCATTGCCGCGTGGCGATATGATTGGTTGCGCCTGCTTGAATGGCGGCATGCCCGGCCATGGGTAATAGGACTGCTCGTGTCGTGGCCCGCGCTGCCGGTGGGAATCTTGGTTGCGCGCTCGCTGTACGGGCCAGGTACGGCCAACTTCGGAGGCGGCTTCTCCTGGACGTCCGTTTTGTACGCGTTGTGGGAACCATTCGTGGCGTGGGCCCTGATCGCCGCATGGTTATTGGTGTTTCGGGCAGGCATGAATTGCGCATCCCCGTTTTGGACATGGCTGAATCGTCGTGCGTACGCCGTGTATATCATTCATCCGGTGATCCTGGTGGGCATCAGCCTTTTGCTCCATCCATGGATCGCGCCCGCGCTGGTCAAGTTCTGCGTCACCGGCGCGCTCTCATGTATTGCGTGCTGGCTGTTGGCCGATCCCCTGGTACGCTTGCCCGGCGTCAGACGGGTTGTGTAGAGTGCGTGCAGTTCATCCAAGTGTGACGAGGATTTCGCCAACTACAGCAGCGGCGGACTCCTGCCAGGGCGGCATGGTGAAATTGAAGACTTGCCGAAGGCGCGAACAATCGAGCCGCGAATTGGCCGGCCGGCGGGCAGGAGTGGGATACTCACTGGATGGAACAGGGACAAGCCTCGCAAATCGAATGTCGGGGCGCATTGCGGCAGCAATGCGGACGAATTCCAGTGCAAAGCCGTACCATGTTGTTTCACCGCAGTTAACTGCGTGATAGACGCCCTGATTCATGCGCACCGTTTCCGCGGCGGAAGCACCCGTCTCCGTGCTTCTCCGGGAGATTTCTCCCATTACATGCGCAACAAGTCGAGCAAGGTCGCGAGACCAGGTGGGCGCGCCGTACTGATCGTCAACAATGCGCAGTTCCTCTTTCTCGCGGGCAAGATGAAGTATGGTCAGCAGAAAATTCTTGCCGCGACTGCCGTAGACCCAGCTTGTACGAAAGATCAGATGGGAGGCACCACTTGCGGCAAGGGCGAGGTCGCCGGCAAGCTTACTGGATCCGTAAACGCCCAATGGCCCGGTCTCATCCGTTTCGACCCATGGCTTCGTGCCTGAACCGTTATAGACGTAGTCAGTAGAGAAATGGATCACTGGAATCCCCAACTCCGCAGCGACCTCTCCCAGCACTTGCGGCGCCTCAGCATTAATCGCATAGGCTAATTCGACCTCGTTCTCCGACTTATCGACCGCCGTGTATGCGGCAGGATTGACGATCCAGTGCGGCCTGCAATCGGTGACGAATCGACGAATTGCCTGGGGATTCAGGAAATCAAAATCGGGCAGGTCGGCAGCAATGACGGTTCCGAAGGGCTGAAGCAAGGGCAGAAGATCACCGCCGACTTGACCGTTTACTCCGGTGAGCAGTATGCGCGTATCGGATAAAGACATACTTGATCTGATTACTCCAAGAACGATCAGTTCCAACTAGAGCGAGTGACCCGCATAAGCCGGGGGAAGTTCCGCATCCTTGAACCAGGCGCCAGCAGCATCTTTTTGAGAGACGCTGGGGTCGCCAATTCCATCGAGAGGCCACGCAATGGCGAGCGTCGGATCGTTCCAGCGGATGCAGCGCTCTCCCTCGCGATAGTAGAACCCGGTAGTCTTGTACAGCACGTTGGCGGTGTTGGAAAGAACGATAAATCCGTGGCCGAAACCCTCGGGAATCCAGGCGAACTCGAGGTCGTCACCGTTGAGGTCGAACCCCGCCCACTTTCCGAAATCGGGTGAGCCGGGTCGGAGATCGACTGCAACATCCCAAATGTGGCCGGAGATGGCGCGAATGAGTTTTCCCTGCGGCTGCCCAAGCTGATAGTGGAGGCCGCGCAGGACGCCGCGCGCGGAGAAGGACTGATTGTCCTGGACAAATTGTTGCGGCAATCCCGCAGCGGCGAACGTCCGGGCGTTGAAAAGCTCGGTGAACCAGCCGCGCTCGTCTCCGTATTTCTGCGGCCTGATCAGTTTAACATCGCGCAATGCAGTGTCGATGATTTCCATGTCAACCTTACCAAGTCCGATCCGCAGTAGCGAACCGCCCGCTTAGTACACCGTTTCTGTCAATAACTGGCGAAGATAGTTGCCGTAAGTACTCTTGCCTATCCTGGTCGCGAGAGCACTCAATTGTTCCCCGTCGATATAGCCAAGGCGATAGGCGATCTCTTCCGGACAGGCGACTTTCAACCCCTGGCGGCGCTCGAGCGTAAAGATGAAGTTACTTGCGTCGAGGAGAGAGTCATGAGTTCCCGTGTCGAGCCAGGCCATGCCGCGGCCCATGACTTCGCAACGGAGCTGGCCGCGTTCGAGGTACCAGCGATTCACATCGGTAATTTCCAGTTCGCCGCGCGGGGATGGTTTCAAACCCTCGGCTACGCCCACGACCTGGTTGTCATAGAAGTAGATGCCGGTGACGGCGTAGCGCGATTTGGGTTTTCGCGGTTTCTCTTCGAGAGAAATGGCGCGGCGTTCCCGATCGAATTCGACTACGCCATAGCGCTCGGGATCGGTGACCGGATAGGCGAAGACGGTGGCTCCCGATGTTTGCGAGGCGGCCGAACGCAAATCGTGCGCAAACTCGTGCCCGTAGAAGATGTTGTCGCCGAGAACGAGGCAGCAGGAATCGCCATCAATGAAGTTCTTGCCGATGATGAAGGCCTGGGCAAGACCGTCCGGGGAAGGCTGCACGGCATACTGGAAATGAATTCCCCAATGGCTGCCGTCGCCGAGGAGGGACTCGAAGCGGGGCGTGTCCTGGGGCGTGGAGATCACTAGAATGTCCCGCACGCCGGCGAGCATCAGCGCCGAAAGCGGGTAGTAGATCATGGGCTTGTCGTACACGGGCAGGAGTTGTTTTGAGACGGCCTGGGTCACGGGATGAAGGCGCGTACCCGAACCTCCGGCAAGAATGATTCCCTTCATCGCGCACCTGCCGGCGTCGATGCGACATCTTTTTCTTCGCCGCGCTGCCCGTAGTTGGCGCGCACCCAGTTCTGGTACGCGCCGGAAGTCACCGCATCCATCCAGGGCTTGTTGTTGAGGTACCACTCCACCGTCTTGCGTAGCCCCGTGGCAAAGGTTTCCTCGGGACGCCAACCGAGTTCCCTCTCCAGCTTGCGCGCATCGATCGCGTAGCGACGGTCGTGCCCGGGACGATCCTGTACGAAGCGGATCAACTGACGGTGCGGTGCGTGCGGTGAGTCGGGAACGAGTTCATCGAGCAGGCTGCAAACCATATGAACGACGTCAAGGTTGGCCTGCTGGTTGCCGCCTCCCACGTTGTAGGTCTCGCCGATCTTTCCCTTTTCGAGCACGGTTTCGATGGCGCTGCAGTGGTCGCGCACGAACAGCCAATCGCGCACCTGGCGTCCGTCGCCGTAAACCGGCAACGGCTTGCCGGAAAGCGCGTTGGTGATCATCAACGGCAGCAGTTTCTCGGGGAATTGCAGAGGACCATAGTTGTTGGAGCAGTTCGTGATGAGGGCGGGGAGTTTGTAAGTGTGCACCCATGCCCGGACGAGATGATCGCTGGCGGCCTTGGAGGCGGCATAGGGAGAGTTGGGCGCGAACGGCGTGTCCTCGTGAAACGGCGGATCGTTGGGGCCGAGGGTGCCATACACTTCGTCGGTGGACACGTGGAGGAAGCGAAAGGCCGCTTTCTCTTCGCCTTCGAGGCCGGCCAGGTACGCGCGTGCGGCTTCGAGAAGGTGGAAGGTGCCATAGACATTGGTACGCAGAAAGGCCTCGGGCCCGAGGATGGATCGATCGACATGGCTCTCGGCCGCAAAGTGCACGATGGCTGAAGGCCTGTGTTCGGCGAGCACTCGATCGACCTGGGGCCGGTCGCTGATGTCGCCCCGGACAAAGACGTGGTCGGGGTTCCCGTCAAGGGATGCAAGGTTACCGAGATTCCCTGCATACGTGAGGAGATCGAAATTGATGACTTGGCCCTTGTTTCGAGAGACCCAGTGCAGGACGAAATTCGATCCAATAAATCCGGCCCCGCCGGTGACGAGAATCGGATGCGCATAACGGGTCATATATCTTCCAACGACTCCTCTTGATCGGATCAGTTTCGGGGGCCAGAACCCATTATATCGGGCCTATGTGTTGGTTATATCTGGGCCAGCGAACGGGCTTGGCGCAGAGCGAAACGCGCAGCATGGAAGCCGCACATACCGTGCACGGCTCCTCCCGGCGGGGTGGAGGCCGAACACAGATACAGGTTGGGCGTACCCGTGGAGTAGCCGCGCAGGCTGGGGCGGAAGAGGATCTGGCGCACCGTGAAGGCACCGCCGGAGATATCGCCGCCCACCAGGTTGGCGTCCATGGCCTCAAGTCCCGCGGGTGAAAATGCGCGGCGAGCAAGGATGCAGTCACGGAAACCAGGCGCGAAGCGCTCAATCTGGGCTTCGATGCGATCGGTCATGTCGACAGTGGAACCGTTGGGAACGTGGCAGTAGGCCCACAGTACGTGTTGGCCATCGGGCGCGCGAGAAGGGTCAAAGGGCGTTGGCTGGGCGGCCAGAACGAACGGCCGGTCGGGATGAAGGCCATGGGCTACCGCGTCTTCACCGGCGGCGATTTCTTCGAAGGTCCCCCCGAGGTGAACGGTGATGGCGCGACGGCATGCTGCGGCCCGCCACGGCACGGGCTGGGAGAGAGCATAGTCGACCTTGAACGCGCCGGGAGCATGTTCAAAGGACTGAATTGTTTGTCGGCAGCTGGGGGCGAGCCGATCGCCGGCGAGGGCGAGGAGGGCGCGGGGCGCCGTGTCGCACAAGGCCAGAGTGTCGCCGGCGGCCAAATCGCGAAAGGACTGTGCATCGATGCGGCGGGAAGTGTGGACAATTCCGCCGAGGGATTGGAGATGACCAATAAGTGCGCGCGGAATGGCACCGGATCCGCCTCGCGGAATCGGCCATCCGACCGCGTGGGCGGCGGCGCCGAGCAGCACTGCGCCACTCGAACTGAAGGGGCGATCGAAGGCGAGAATGGAGTGGGCGGCGAGCCCGGCGAACAGGGCGCGGGCGCGAACGCCGGAGAGACCGGCGGCCAGCGAATTGGCGGACTGCACGGCGGCAAGACCAAAGCGCGCCATTAGGAGTGGATGAGGGGGAACGCGCAGGACCGGGCCGAGCGCGCCTTCGGCAAGTTGATCCCAGCGGCCAACAAATGGTTCGATGAGGCGGCGCCACGCTCGGCCATCTACGCCGAGTTCCTTCTCTGCGTCGGTCAGGTCGCGCTCCAGCACGACCGCGGTGCCATCGTCGAGCGGATGGGCAACGGGCGCTTCTCCATGCACCCATTCGAGCCCGTGTTGGGCCAGTGGAAGGGTGTTGAAGAAGGGCGAACCTGCGGCCAGCGGGTGAACCGCGGAACCGAAGTCGTGGAGGAATCCCGGCAGGGTGAGCGGCAAGGAGCGGCAAGCCCCGCCGGGCTCCGGCTCGGCTTCGAATACCTCGACCGTCAGCGCGGCCTGGGCGAGAACGATAGCGGCGGCGAGGCCGTTGGGGCCGGAGCCGATCACGATGGCGCGCTTCATCGGGGTCCTTCCTCCGAACAGTCTTAGGTCAGTCGTGTTGCGGCAGCTCGTCGGGCCAACGAACGACATCGGGCTTTCCGTCGGGCGTGAGAGTAAGTTCTGGCGCGTAAAGGCCCAACAATTGACGGCGCCACCAGTCGCCCGTGCGGCGCTTTTCTTCCCTCGAAGTAAACCAATATTGCCATAGCACAGCGCGTGTGAAATGCGGAGGCGATCGGGGGAACGGGTTACTGCGAAACAGTTCGAGGACGTCGGGGTCGTTTGCGAGAAGCCGCATTTCCGTCGCTGGAACGAGATCGTTCTGACGCCAGTCTCCGAGGGAGGCGAACCAGAGGTTCCACTCGAAACGTGGCTGATACGGAGCGTAGATGCCCGGAGCCTCGTTGAGTGCCTGCGGCTTGTAGCGAAACGGGTAGGCGATCCATTCGGCACCGTCATTGGAGCCTTGAAATTCGATCTCATACCGGCCGCGGGTCATCACCGCGAAGAGGCCATATTGATTGGCAATGCGAAAGGGATCGAGTGCGGCAATGGGAGCGGTGGGCAGCGGCGAGCCGCCGCGCAGAGGCATGGCAATCATCTCCGCTGTCGTGTCGTAGGCGATCCAGGAAAGCATGACCACTGAAACGGCGAAGCGGAAGGCGCGGAAGTGTCCGCCCAGTCGAGCGCGCATGCCGGGCCTGGGACGAGTTCGGTCGACCGCGTCGCCATCGGCTGGCGTCGTCGCCTCATCGCCGGTTGAAAGGATCGAAAGGGATAGCTGCTCTCGCGGGCTGGGAGTTAAAGCTGCTGCACGTTCGGGCAGGCGGAATCGAGCGGGCACAAACCGGCGCAGGAACTTGTCATCGAGGAGCAGGAACCCAAGGGAGAGAACGAGGTAATTGAGGAACGTGTAGTTGGCGGTGAGAATCACGCCCGCCTCCCAGGGCGTGACGATGAAGAAGCAGAGGATCCGAATGCGGCGCGGGAAAAACATCATGAACACGAGGCCGAGCTCAAGCACCAGCGTGCCGGCAACCGAAGCGGCGTGGAACCAGTGTGGCAGATGCTCGATGTACCAGCCGATCCAGGTCGGCAGAGGGCCGTTCTGGTAGTACTCATCCATGGCGGTGAAGTTGCGCCATTGAACGTCGCCGCTGAGCAGCTTGACCATGCCCGATTCGAAGTAGATGCGAAACCATTCCCATTGGAGTAGGAAAAGGCTGGCGCGCGAGGGAGGGTGACCTGCCCCCCAGCCAGGCAAGACACCAGGGGGCGCAGAGAACAGGGCAAGGAAGCCGGCTTCAAGCAGCATGCCATCGGACTGATAATTCGACCAGACGTTGGTCGCGGAAACGAACGAAAGAAAACAAACAAAGCAAATAAGGAGTGTGAGTCGCGGCCAGATGTTGAGGAAGACGGCTACCGAAGCAGCCAGGCCGGCAATCATGGTGGCCATGAGCATCGGAGAGCCGGCGGAAATCCAGAACAGCGAGGGCGCATACCAGAAGCGCGTCGAACCGAGCGCCCTCGCCACGGCAGCGAGATATTGTTGCGCGGGGAGGACACCCTGCGGGCCCATGAGTCCCCTGATCTGGAAAAGCAGAGAGTAGAACGCGGAAAAATAGATCAGGCCCAGAGCGCGGAGAAAGATCCAGCGTGGAATCAGCCGGTCCGCCGGACCGTGGCGGGAGTCGAACAACCAGCGAACCGGGTTGGCGCGGGCGCGCTCCATCCTATGGCGATCAGAATAGCGATTCATGCAAGGCGGTGTCATTTCAGTGGGTGCGGATCCCGCATTTTGGGGGAGGATTTCATTCGTGCCACAATCCGCCGCCCAAGTTCCGCGGCATCAACAAGGTGGGCAACCTCAGATGGAGGGGGACTTTACGTGGCCCCGAAAGGGGACGATACTGGCGGCAGGGCCTGACCGCCCGAAAGAATAGAATTCCGCTGAATACGTTGCCGGGACGATCGGTCGGGTCGATCAGTCTGGTCGATTAGGACAGCGCGAGAGTTGGAGCCGATGCTTCCCTCACGAAATCTCCGTCGCTCACGTCTTGAGAGTAAGATCGAACAACCGAGAACGGTGCCGGTTCAGCCCCACCCATTTACCCAACGGCACGTCTACTGAAGAACCAGGCCGGCTTCGGGTCAACAGCCGGCTCACAGGAGCCAAGCATGCCTGCAGCTCACCCTCTTCCCCGAACCCTGGGGGAACTGCGCGCCAGCAAATTGTTTTCGCCTGCGCAACTGAATACGCGAAGCATCAAGGACGAGATGCGAAGCAACCTGATCGCCCGGCTGCAAGCGCGCGAGACGATCTTTCCCGGGATTGTGGGATTCGAAGACAGCGTCGTTCCGCAAATTGTGAATGCGATTCTTTCCCGCCAGAATTTTATTTTGCTCGGCCTGCGCGGACAGGCCAAGAGCCGCATCCTGCGCGCCCTCACGGCGCTGCTGGACGAGCAGATGCCCTGCGTGGCCGGTTGCGAGATCCGCGACAACCCGTATCAGCCGCTATGCAAGCGCTGCCGCGACCTGATTGCGGAACGCGGCGATGCAACTCCGATTGCCTACCTGACTCGAGATGAGCGGTACGTGGAGAAGCTGGCGACGCCGGATGTAACTGTGGCCGATCTGATCGGAGATATCGATCCGATCAAGGCGGCACGCGGGGGGCAGGACCTTTCGAGCGAACTGACCATGCATTACGGGCTGCTGCCCCGCGCCAATCGGGGCATCTTTGCGGTGAATGAGCTGCCCGACCTGGCGGGCAAAATCCAGGTGGCGCTGTTCAACATAATGCAGGAAGGCGATGTACAGATCAAAGGCTACCCCGTGCGGCTGGCGCTCGACGTGGCGCTGGTGTTCAGCGCCAACCCGGAAGATTACACGGCGCGGGGCAAGATTGTGACTCCTCTCAAGGACCGCATTGGTTCGGAGATTCGCACTCATTATCCGGAGACGCTGGAAGAGGGTATCGCGATCACGACGCAGGAAGCATGGTCGGAGCGCGGCGCGGAGCCCATCGAGATTCCGCCGTATGTGCGCGAGATCGTGGAGCAGGTGGCGTTTTCGGCGCGCGAAGACAAGAAGGTGGACAAGCGAAGCGGGGTAAGCCAGCGGCTTCCCATCGCGACGATGGAACTGGTGGTTTCGAACGCGGAGCGGCGCGCGCTGGCGCACGGGGAGAAGCATGTGCTGCCGCGCGTCAGCGATATCTACGCTGCGCTGCCGGGCATCACGGGCAAGCTGGAACTGGAATACGAAGGAGAGATGAAAGGCGCGGACACGGTGGTGCGCGACCTGATCCGCACCGCGGTGGGCAAGATTTACGACCGCTACTTCGAAAGCACCAACACGCAGCAGATCGAGCAATGGTTCAACCTGGGCGGCACGGTCAAGCTGGATGATGAACAATCGACCACCGCCGCCCATGCCGATCTGAAACAGATCCAGGGCCTGTTTGAGCGGTTGTCGGCGGTCAACGTGAAGGCGTCAGAGCCACCGCAACGGGTTGTAGCGGCAGCGGAATTCCTCCTCGAGGGACTGGTGGCGCATCGCAAGCTGAGCCGTAGCGAGCAGCGCGAGTTCACCGCGCCGGAAAAGACGCAGCGCAAGCAGGAACGTCCGGAACCGGAGCTTGACTACGAGGACTGGCAACAGCCGCGGCGTTCGCGACGGGGCGGGTATAACTGATATGGTTCGTGCCATCCCCACCCAGTTCATGACAAAGGGCAACTGAGGACTCGATGAAGAGCGTTCGATACACAAAGTACGTTGGCGACTTGGCCTCCGAGATGGATTTGGAGAGCCTGCTGCAGGCGCTCTCGGAGTATCTGCTCGACTCGGGGTTTCGCGATCCGTACGCGCGGTTCCAGCAACTGGAACATAACCTCGACGACTTGCGCGAGGCGCTGCGGCGCATTCTCGAAGAGGGCGACTTCTTCGACGAAGATACGCAGCGGCAGCTCAAGCAGATGGCAGCGAAAGGCACACTCGATGAGTTGATCGACAAGCTCATCGAACGGATGCAGCAGGAGAACTATATTTCCTCCACGCGTCCGCCCGGCGAGACGAGCACCTCGCAAGTGGATGGCCAGGTGGGCGACGTGCAGGGTGAAGTGCGCTTTGAAGTCACGGACAAGAGCCTGGACTTTCTGGGCTTCAAGGCGTTGCGCGATCTTCTGGGCTCACTGGGCAAATCGAGCTTCGGCCGGCACGACACGCGGCACTGGGCTACCGGCATCGAAGTGAGCGGCGCTTCGCAGCGTTATCAATTCGGCGACACGCTGAACCTCGACATCAATGCCACGCTCAGTTCGGCCATCGCCCGCGAAGGGATCGGGTTGCCGCTCAACCTCGAGTACAAGGATCTGCACGTGCACCAGTGCGAATACCAGAGCTCGTGCGCAACGGTGGTGATGCTCGACTGTTCGCACTCCATGATCTTGTATGGCGAGGACCGCTTTACTCCGGCCAAGCGGGTGGCGATGGCGCTCTCCCACTTGATCCGCACCCAATACCCCGGCGACTCGCTTTCGCTGGTGCTGTTTCACGATTCAGCCGAAGAGATGCCGGTGTCGCAACTGGCGCGCGTCAAAGTGGGGCCGTGGTACACCAATACACGCGAAGGCTTGCGTGTGGCGCAGCGCATTCTCGCCCGCCAGCGCAAGGACATGAAGCAGATCGTGATGATCACCGACGGCAAGCCCTCCGCGCTCACGCTTCCCGACGGCCGGATCTACAAGAACGCTTACGGTCTCGATCCGCTGGTGGTGAGTGAAACCCTCGAGGAAGTCGCGCGCTGCAAGCGATCGAACGTGATGATCAATACCTTCATGCTGGCATCGGACTTCGGCCTGGTGCAGTTTGTCCATAAGGTCTCCGAGATGTGCCGGGGTAAAGCCTATTTCACTACGCCCGACACGCTCGGCGAGTACCTGCTGATGGACTACATTAACCACAAGTCAAGAACGATTCACTGAGGGGTGAACGGGAGCCGGTGGGGACTCGAAGCACTTATGTCTTCTTGAGCGCCCGCTTGAGTACGGCCTCCAAGCCGACCTTGGCGTCGGCGTATTCCTCCGGGGTCAGCGTGCCATTCAATTTATCGCTCTCAAGCGCGAAAAGTTCGTCCTTGATACTGCTCAGCAATGCGGCCTTGCTATCCGCCGGAGCGGCGTGGGCCGCAGGGGAATAGACCGGCGCAGGAACTCGGGGAGGCGGGGGCGGAGCGTAATCGGTAACCGGTGCGATGGAACGCGGAACCGCAGGCAAGGGCCGTCCCTCGAGGTCCGATGGAACCGACGCCAACAGTGGACCGCCATCTGCGCCCGGGGCTCGATTGCGCAGCAGATAGATGGCAGCAGCAGCCAGCAGGAGGGTCAGGCCGCCCAGGATCCACCACTTGTACTTCGTGAGCGGGTCCGGGGTTCCGATGGGGTTGCCGATGCCGCCACCGGGGCCGTTACCCGGGGTGCTGGTGTCGGACGCTGCCGATGGTGCCCCGCCACCCATGCCCATGGCCGCCTGGGGGGTCATCGCGGGCTTCTGCTGGTCACGCGGCATTTGTCCTTCGCCGGAAATCTGGAAGGCGATGGCCTGCCCGGGCTGCACATTCTTGGCAATGTTGGTGTTTACCTTGGGATCGTCCTGCACCGTCTGGAATTCCGCTCCCGTTCCGCCGGAAAACGTCATGCTCTTCGGAACGTACACGACGAAGCTATCGGCGGGCATCACGAGTTGCGGCTTTATCGTCAACTTCCCGTTGTAAGGGAAGTGGTATTGCACCTCGAGAAGGGTTTCGGTTTGTCCCTTGTCGGGCTGAATGGGAATGTTGAAGGTGTAGTGGCCCTTTTGCGGGAGCGGGGTCAGGCGGGTGTTGGTGCCGAGGCCGCCCGGCCGGGTAGCCGATGCTCCATCCAAGAGCGCGTCGGGAGGAATCACGATCTCAAAAGTCTTGTCGCTGAACTGTGCCTTGGGAGGGTTGCTGGTGTTGCGAACGAGGTAGCGTTCCTGCGCGCGCAGAGAGCCGGCAGAGCCTTCAAAGAGGACCATATCGGCGTCGATGGCGACGCCATCCACCTTGGCGGCTACGTCATACACGGTGAGGTCACCGCCGGTTCCGCTCTGGGGCGCGGCAATGAAATAGCCGGCGCCCTGATGGGTGACGCGGATCAGGAATGCGCCTCCGGTGGATCCTGCAGGCAATTGGAGCGAGTATTGACCCTTGGAATCAGTGGTCGCGGTAGCAGCTTCGGACATGCCGGCTTGAACATCGACTAACACAACGGTATCGCCGGCCGAGGGCTTGCCCGTGGTCTTGTTGGTCACCGTTCCCGTAACGGTGGCCGCCTGAGCAAAAGCGACAACAAACAAGAGGATAGAAACAGCGAAGCTTCGGGAAAGGAGATGGGAACTTATCTTCATTGAAGGATCCTAATCAAGGTTGATTTCAAGCCGACATACAGCAAGGGCCGGCGGTTTAGCCCTGTTCCACCAAAATAGCATTCAAAGGCCAGAGTTGGGGTCTTGAACCGGACCTGGCGGCGGGAAATGCGGATCCGGACCGGAATGAGCGCATTCGGCGGGTGACGGGCTGGCAGGGATTTTATTAATGTTTGGCTTGAGCCGCCCTCATGGCCGCCCGGTTGTCGAAGCGGTATCCGACTGTCGTGGTCCATTGGTTGTAGTCGAGCGACCCGCCGCGCTGAGCGGTAAACATGCTCTGGAAAAACAGGCGCGCGCCGAGATCCATGTCCAGCATCGCGTTGCCGAAGTAGGAATTGCTGGTTTGGGCTAACGAGGAATTGTAATCGTAGCGCCCGCCCTGCAGATCGAGTCGGAAGCGTTCTCCGAGATCCCTGTTGATACTCACGGTGCTGTATTTGCCCGAGGCGAACGCACTGTCGAATTTGGCGTAGCGGGCATCGACCCCAAAGCCAGTCTTCCAGATGCGCATGACCGAAGCTCCGAAGAGCTCATTCAACGAAGACCCATTGTCGTTGGAACTGTTGCTTTGCCCGACGCTGCCGTAGCCCGTGATGTGCAGCGGGAACTGGACGCGAATGCCTCCGTTGATCCCCTGGTAGAGGTACTTATCGAGCAGGCCGGTTCCAACCAGGACCGCATCATACGTGGGGACACTGCGGAAGTAGGTGTCGGTGAGGTCGAGGGTCACACGCGGATGCACCTGAAAGCGGGCCGAGATCAGGCTTGCTCCGAGCCCCCAGCCGGGCGCGGGCTGACCCGGGTTGGGCGTGGGGTTATCGATCTGCATCGCCTGATACAAAGAGAAGTATCTTTTGAAGGAGAATTCGTTTTCGGTAAAGAGGAATGGCCTGTTAACACTCCACTTGAGCAGGTCAACGCCGGCCCCGGCGGTGCTGGAGTAATGGAAACCGTCCCAGGTCCCGCCATGAATGTTGAAGAAGCCACCACCCGCGCGGAGGTTTGGATCGTAGTTCCAGGCGGTGGGATTCGGAGAGGAACCAGCGAACATGCCAACTACCGTCCGGGCCGAGGTTTTGCGGCCAAGGTATATGCCGTCGATGGTCTCCAGACTGCTCGCGTAGGGAAGATACATGCGCCCGATGGAAGCCGTCCACGCGGAGTAGGGGTTGATGTAGTTCAGGCTCATGAGGTAGGTGCGATTCATGAGGTTCTGAATGGAATTCTGAGCGGCGGCATTGTTGTTGTTTTGCAAGGTTCCGCGCCAGTAACCATTGAGGTTCCAGTAGGTACCGAACATCCGGGTGAAGTCGGCGCGAACCACCATGCCATATTGGCTGGCCAGTGAAGGAGCCTGCCCCAGTTCCTGGATCGTACTGACGTCGAATCCGAACCGGCCTCGCATCTGATTGACTTCGGGAAGCGGAGGCCGGGGAACCTCGTCGCGCACTTCCTCGTCCATCGGATCGCCTTCACTGAAACTGATGACCATGGGGTAATGGCGCGTGCTTCCGAGCGTATCCTTGTCGACGAGTTTCTTTACCTCGCTATCGGGAAGGGTGACCACATCCTTGTCGGTCAGGTCGCGCTTGGTCGCGCTGATCTCGCAGACCGCGGAGGTGGAGGCGACCGAAATCACCTTGAGCCGGGCGATGATTCCGGGCTCGATGGCGGCGTTTGCGGGATCCTGCTCGGAAAGATTCGTGCTCTGCTTGAGAATCAGCTCGGTGCCTTCCCTGAGACCCGAGGTCGTTCCTCCATCGATATAGACATTCGAACCGTTGATATAGCGGATATGAAAATCGGTGCGCGTGGGCGCCGCAGCGAGTGCGGGCGCGGGCGGCGCAGCGGGATCGGCTTCCTGTGCGCGGCATGCAGGGGCCATAAGAACAAGGAGAAGTAGGAAGTGGTGTCTCATGGTTTAACCGCCGCCTCCGCTCTTGTGGCACGCGTAGCAGTTAACGCTGTTGTACACATATCCGTTCACATTCGGGTGTTTGAAGTTGGCTGCGTTGTTGCCACCGTGGCAGCCCGTGCAGGTGAAGACCGAGTAGTCGGACGAATTGGTGTGGCAGGTGGCGCACACGCTGTTCGCGTTACCGTGGTTGGTTGGGAAGAACGTGTGGTACGAAGTCGGCAAAGTCGCCGAGGTCCAGTTCGTAGTCGTGTGGCATGTGGTGCAGGTGGTCGGCCACTTCGCAGTAGTGTGGTTAGGATTCGTAGTCCCGTTGTAATCGGCCGTGTGGCACGAATAGCAATCGGTCGGTGTGCCCGCGAAGACATTATTGATGTGGCACAGGTTGCATGCGACAGTCGTGTGGGCACCCGTCAGCGGGAACGGCGTGTTGGCGTGGTTGAATGTGGCGCCGGTCCAGTCCGTCGTCGTATGGCACGTGTCGCAAGTCGTGGGGAATCCGGCCGCGGCATGGGCAGGATTGGTCGTCCCGTTCCAATCGGCCTGGTGGCAGCCATAGCAAAGGGTCGGCAAGGAGCCGTTGTAGGTGGTCGCGCTGGTATGGCACTGCACGCATTGCATGGTGGCGTGGAAGCCGGTCAGCGGGAACGTCGTGGTCGCGTGATTGAACGTCGACGTAGTCCAGTTGGTGGTCGAGTGGCAGATGGTGCAATCCGTCGGGAAGCCGGCTGCGACGTGCGCCGGGTTGGTGGTTCCGGTGAAGTCCGCCTGGTGGCAGGAATAGCAGGCCGTGGGCAGATTCACGTAGTTGTTTGTGGTGTGGCACTGCACGCAGGTCAATGTCGCGTGGAACCCGGTCAAGGCCCAGTTGGCATAGAGGGTGTGGTTGAAGGTGATCCCCGTGGTCCACGTCGTCGGAGCTGCGCCGTGGCAGGTGTCGCAAGTCGTCGGGAAGGCTGCAGCCACGTGACTGGGATTATTGGTGCCCGTGAAGTCGGCCTGATGGCAACCGTAGCAGGTAGTCGGCACGGTTGTGTAGTTGTTGTTGGTGTGGCATGCCGCGCAGGCCAGCGAGGTGTGTGCGCCGACCAGCGGGAACACTGTGGAGTGATTGAAAGTGGAAGAAGTCCAGTTGGTGGTCGAGTGGCAGAGCGTGCAATCGGTCGGGAATCCGCCGGCCACATGCGCGGGCGCGGTGGTGCCGTTGAAGTCCGACTGGTGGCAGCCGATGCAGGTGGTAGGCAGTGACCCGTTGTAGGTGGTGGCGCTGGTGTGGCACTGCGCGCATTGCACCGTCGTATGCGCGCCGGTCAGAGGGAACGTTGTGCTGTTGTGATTGAAGGTGGACGAAGTCCAGTTGGTTGTGGTGTGGCATAACGTGCAATCGGTGGGGAATCCGGCGACAACGTGCGCCGGATTGGTGGTGCCGGTGTAGTCCGCCTGGTGGCAGGAATAGCAGGCGGTAGACAGGTTGTTGTAGTTGTTGTTGGTGTGGCACTGCACGCATGTGACTGTCGCATGGCCGCCGGTCAGGGCCCAGTTGGCATACAGCGTGTGGTTAAAGGTAACCCCCGTGGTCCACGTCATCGGAGCTGCGCCGTGGCATGTGTTGCAAGTGGTCGGGAAGTTTGCAGCCACGTGACTGGGGTTATTGGTTCCCGTGAAGTCGGCCTGGTGGCAGCCGTAGCAGGTGGTAGGCACGGTTGTGTAGTTGTTGTTGGTGTGGCACGCGGCACAGGCCAGTGCGGTGTGTGCGCCAACCAGCGGGAACACCGAGGAGTGATTGAAGGTGGACGAAGTCCAGTTGGTCGTGGAGTGGCAGAGCGTGCAGTCGGTCGGGAAGCCGCCGGCCACGTGAGCCGGGTTGGTGGTGTTGTTGAAGTCCGTTTGGTGGCAGCCGATGCAGGTGGTCGGCAGGGTCAGGTAGTTGTTATTGACGTGGCAAGTTGCGCAAGCCACGGTGGTGTGGAATCCGGTCAGCGGGAACGTCGTGGCGTTGTGATTGAACGTGGCAGTCGTCCAGTTGGTGGTGCTGTGGCAAACTGCGCAGGTCGTGGGCAAACCCGTGGCTGCGTGGGGCGGGGCGTTGGTGTTGTTGTAATCAGTGGTGTGGCAGGAGTAGCAGTCGGTCGGAACCGTGGTGTAGTTGTTGTTGGTGTGGCACAAAGCGCAAGCGACCGTAGCGTGCGCGCCGGTCAGCGGGAACACCGAAGCATGATTAAAGGTCGAGGTCGTCCATGTAGTGGTGGTGTGGCACAAAGCGCAATTTGTCGGGAAGCCCGCAGTCACGTGATTCGGATTGGTGGTGCCAGTGAAATCCTTCGTGTGGCACGAATAGCAGTCGGTCGGCGTACCGGCAAAGACGTTGTTGACGTGGCAGGAGGCGCAAGGAACGCTGACGTGCGCGCCGGTCAGCGGGAACGGCGTCTTGTTGTGGTCGAAAACGGCGCCCGTCCAGGCAGTGGTTGAATGGCAAACCTGGCAAGAAGTTGGGAAGCCCGCTGCAATGTGGTTGGGATTCGTGGTGCCGGTGTAATCCTTGGTGTGGCAGGAATAGCAGTCAGTCGGAACGGTCGTGAAGTTGTTATTCACATGGCACGAGGCGCAGGGCACGGTGGTGTGGGCGCCAGTCAGCGGGAAAGCAGTCTTGTTGTGATCGAAGACTGCACCGGTCCAGGCCGTCGTGTTGTGGCAAACCTGGCAAGCTGTTGGGAAGCCTGCGGAGACGTGATTGGGATTGGTGGTGCCGGTGAAATCCTTGGTGTGGCACGAGTAGCAATCCGTGGGCGTGCCGACGAAGACATTATTGATGTGGCAGGAGGCGCAGGCCACGGTTTTGTGTGCACCGGTCAGCGGGAATGGGGTCTTGTTGTGATCGAAGACGGCGCCGTTCCATGAAGTGGTGTTGTGGCAGGTTGCGCACGAAGTCGGGAATCCCGCCGAAGCATGGTTGGGATTCGTGGTCCCGTTGTAGTCGGCCTTGTGGCAGGAATAACAATCGGTGGGAACGGTGGTGTAATTGCCGTTCACATGGCAGGAGGCGCAAGCGACGGTCGCATGTGCGCCGGTCAGCGGGAACACCGAGTTGTGGTTAAACGTCGAGGTCGTCCAGGTGACGGTGGTGTGGCAAAGAGCGCAGTTGGTCGGGAAACCCGCCGAGACGTGATTGGGATTGGTGGTGCCGGTGAAATCCTTGGTGTGGCACGAATAGCAGTCGAGCGGAACCGTGGTGTAGTTGTTATTGACGTGGCACTGCGCGCACGGCACGGTAATGTGCGCCCCGGTGAGGGGGAACTTGGTGGTGTTGTGATTGAAACTCGCTCCGGTCCAGTCGGTGGTGCTGTGGCACGTTTCGCAGGTTGTCGGGAACCCACTGACCGCGTGCGGCGGGGCGTTGGTATTGTTGTAATCGACCTGGTGGCACCCCACGCAATTGATAGGCAACGTGGTGTAGTTATTGTTGACGTGGCAGGTGGCACAAGCCACGGTCATGTGCGCCCCGGTCAGCGGAAACTTGGTCGTGTTGTGATTAAAGGTCGCGCCGGTCCAGTCCGTAGTGGTATGGCAAGTCTGACACGTGGTTGGGAAGCCGGAGACCGCGTGAGGCGGAGCGTTGGTGTTGTTGAAATCCGCCTGATGGCAGCCGATGCAGGTTGTGGGGAGAGACCCGTTGTAAGTGCTGGCGCTGGTGTGACATTGCGCGCATTGCATGGTCGAGTGAAAGCCCGTCAACGGGAATGACGTCGCGTTGTGATTGAACGTGGAAGTGGTCCAGCCAACGGTCGTGTGGCATAGCGAGCAGTCGGTCGGGAAACCGGCAGTCACGTGGGCCGGGTTAGTGGTGCCGTTGAAGTCGGTCTGATGGCACGCGAAGCAGGCTGTGGGCGTCGAGTTGTAGTTGTTGTTGGTGTGGCACGCCGCGCACGCTACGGTTGCGTGCTTGCCGGTCAAGGGGTAGTGCGCGAAGAGCGCATGATCGAACTTCGTCGTCGACATGGACCAGTCACTGGTCGCATGGCACGTGGAGCAGTCGCGCGGCAGGCCGAGTTGCGCGTGGTTGGGATTGTTGGTGCTCAGGTAATCGGCGGAGTGGCAGGAGTAGCACTGGGCCGACGTTCCCTTGAATGAGTTGTTCAGGTGGCAGGCAGCGCAGGTAAGCGTTGCGTGCGCGCCGGTCAATGCGTAACCGGTGTACTTCAAGTGGTCAAACTTGGCGTTGAACCAGCTGTCCATTGTGTGGCAGCTTTCGCAGGTAGTGGGGAAGCCAAGCCCGACGTGATCGACAACCGGGGTCAGGAAGTCCTGCTGATGGCACGAATAGCAGGCCGTAGACAAGCCGATGAACTGGCCGGCGGCAGCGTTCCTGTGGCAGTCTTCGCATTGCGCCAACTGATGCGCACCCAC
The DNA here is from genome assembly GCA_963798315.1 of uncultured Acidobacteriota bacterium. GTDB lineage: Bacteria > Acidobacteriota > Terriglobia > Terriglobales > Acidobacteriaceae > Telmatobacter. The sequence goes on from CAWCTA010000018.1 coordinate 299,270, forward strand.
CAGAGGGAACCGGTTCTGATGATTCTGAATAGCCTGCAGCGAGACCTGCCACCCTTTCACCGAGTGGCAACTTGAGCAATTGGCGCCGAACTGGCGGCGATGGATATCGGCGTGACAATCGGAGCATTGGGAACTGACGTTCTTGAAGACCAGATCCGTATGGCACTGAGTGCAAGCCACTTTCTCGTGCATGCCGCGGAGGGGATACCCGGTCAGATCGTGGTTGAACTCGGGATTGGACCGAATGGGCTTCCAGCTTGTGCTTGTGTGGCAGTTGGCGCAAGGAGTGGCCAGAGGGCCATGGGGGTTGGTGACTTTGGCCTTGGGCGCATTGACGCCCGGAGTGACCGAGGAGCCCGAACCGGAATTGCCGGAGGAATTGCCGCCGGACTTCGCGCCCGAATTAGCCCCGGAATTACCACCCGAATTGGCACCGGAGTTGGCACCAGTACTTACGCTGGATGTAACGCTGCTCCCGGACGGCTGTAACGCCACGCCACCGAGCATGGGCGCCAACCCCAGAACAATCGTAATAATCCAACGCGAAAGGTCCATCGTTCTCTCCGTGCTATCGGTTTGCGCGTTTCAACCGCGAGGCGCAGCACCCCTTCGGCTCGCGCGCAAAAACCCACGACTACCCACGCCTCATGCACGATGACAGGGATCAAACATCCCCCTGAGCCAGCCATGAATTGATGTGCACTCGATTTCTACAAGCGCACACGAAACCGCGGGAGTAAGAACCAAACTGTGTGAATCCTGGTTTGCCCGGACTGTGATTGCGGCCAATGAAGCACTCAGCTGGCTTCGGCGGGTTTGGCACGGCTTCCGTTAAATCGGTAAGCGAGTTCCGGAGTGTTTCTCAATATCAGGCAACGAACCGTAAAGTAACGCAATCTAGGTATTCTTCCCCCGGACATCGGTGATTTAGATCACCAGCCGTCCGACACCAACACAGCTTACAGCACAATGCAGGGGTGATCCAAGAGAAATTTGCGCTAGATCAACCTTTTTCAGATTAAATACTCTTTCGAAAATGACGCCAAAATGACAGACAAAGCTGCGCCGACCGCGGATTCGAAAAAGGGCTTTTGAATCAATGAGAATCGGCAGTGCAAGCCGCATCGCAAGCAACTTGACTATTGAGGTTCCCGGCCTCCCGAAGACATAAAAACGGAGGGTGCGCCGGCGGATTCGTTCCGAAAGCGTCTCAATATACGCGATCGTGCACTCGAACGAGTGCCGAATCCACATTCGCGACCTCGAGACTACATATAAGGAGCCGAAACCAAGTTAGGATCGCGGATCGAAAATGACCTGGTTCGGTCTACCTCTTTCTCAAGCGGCCGATCAGGATCCGAGAGGCGGATTGTCAACGCGCGAGACCGACTCATCCGGCGAGAGATTGGCCTGATCTAGCGCGGCATGGGCAGAGTGCGCAGATAGGAAACCAGAGATGCAATCTCATCGGGCGAGCCATCCACCGGAGGCATGCCTCCCTTTTGCATCCTGGCCGTGGGACGTTGCAGTGCGTGACTCAACTCGGAGTCGGAGACTTTGGAGATCATCGGCGCTAAAGCCGGTGCGAGCCCCCCAGCTCCGTCTGCGCCATGACAGGCAAAGCAGCCGCGTTCCTGGAACAACTGCTGGCCGGCGACATCTTTGGGCGCGGTCTTGTTGTGAACCTCGGACAGGTGAACGGGAACAGATACCTTGACAAGGGACGGAGTCATCGCGTTGGGGCTGGTTTCGCTCTGCAGTTTGGGTGCAATCTTCGCAACGGCCGGTACGCTTGGAGTGCGCGAGCCGAGCGAACCAAGGTAGGCGATAAGCGCATTCATTTCATCCGGGGAAGCGTCAATCGTAGGCATGCCGCCCGCTTTCATGCGGGCACTGGGGTTATGCAGGAGTGCGACCAGCCGATCCGGAGGAAATTTATGGGTAATTCCGACCAAACTGGGGGCAAGCGCTGAACCGGCACCGTTGTCGCCATGACACGCGCTGCATCCACGTTCGTTGAAGACGTCTTTGCCTTTGGGAACGAGAGGATCGGCGGTGACGGCGAGGCTCACTTCGGACGAACCGGAGTCTGGCGCATTGGTGTAGGGCACAAAGGCTTCGGCACTGAACGCTTTCTCTTCTTCCTGTTGCTGGGCAAGTTGCTGCGCAGTGCCAGGCTGATGGTCATCAATCTGGCTCTTGATGCCGAGGAAAACCATGCCAAACACGACGAAGGCCACGGCCAGTGCGGGAATAGGGCGGCGCCAGATCTTGCGCTCGAGGCGGCGATCCAGAAAGGGCATCAGAAAGAGGGCGGCAGCGAGAAGACCCGGAATCACAACTACCCCGACGACCACGGCGGGACCTTCCCAGAATTTCAGCCATTCGAACATGGGCAGGTAGTACCACTCAGGCCGGGGAAGGAAGCGGGAATCGGCCGGATTTGCGAGTGGACCGAGTGTGACCGGACGCAGATAGGAAAGCCCAGCCAGGACAGCCACGATCAAAAGAGCGAACAGCATGTCGAACAGAACCTGGCGGGGATAAAACGGCTCCGTGTGAAGTTTTGGAGTGACAGGATGCTCGGTTACAGGACCGGCCGGACCGGCTTTGCGAAACAGAAATATGTGGGCGGCCACGAACATCAGAATTGTGGACGGGATGAGAAAGACGTGAGCGACATAGAATCGCGACACGGTGAGTGTGCCGATGGTGTCGCCTCCGCGAAGAAAGCGCGTGATGAGATTTCCAATCAGCGGTACTTGCCCGGCGACATTGGTTCCGACCGCAGTGGCAAAATAGGCCTTCTGATCCCAGGGCAGCAGATAACCCGTGAAACCCATTCCCAGAATCATGAGCGACAACAGCGCACCGGAAAGCCAAAGCAATTCGCGGCGACCCTTGAAAGAGCCGTAGAGAAACGTCTGAAGAAAATGCAGGGCCAGCACGATGATCATGGCGCTGGAACCATAGGAGTGCAGGCTGCGCAGAAACGCACCGCCAGCGACCTGCTTGGTGATATAAGCGACGCTGGTGTGGGCGGTTTCGGCCGTAGGCGTGTAATACAGCGCCAGAGAAATCCCTGTTATCACCTGCAGGAGGAAGATGAACAGCAAACCGGAACCAAACACATAAGCCCATCGAGCGCCGCCGGGAATGGGCTCTTCAAGGGTTTTCTTCATCATGCTTCGGGCGCCGGTGCGCTCATCCAACCAGTCGAATGCGCGGCTTCGCAGGCTTACGCCCGACGAGGCGGACCTCTCCGTCTCATTCTTCATTGCATCACCTCAACTTTGTTTCAGCTCAGAAGCTGGCGATCTGGCACATTCGATCGGAAGTACTGGAATTGAACTTCTAACTTGCCATCCTTGACCTGCGCTTCAAGCCTGTCCAGCCCTCTCGGGGGTGGACCCGAGATGCGGCTTCCGTCGGCTCCGAATTGCCCGCCGTGGCAGGGGCATATGAACTTGTTCTGGCTTTCGTGCCAGCCCACGGAACACCCGAGGTGGGGGCAAATCGGCGACAGGACCTGCAGTTTGCCGTCGGCTGAGCGGTTGACAAAGACTGATTGCCGGGAAACAACTTCGCGCCACCCATCGCGCTGGGTGAGGGCGATGGTCTTCGTCACTGGGCCCTCAATTTTTTCGAATTCGCTCGCGTCTCCAACCTCGGTCCACGTGCTGGACTTACCCCCAGCCTGCACGGGATAGAGGATGTAGCGAAGCATGGGAGTCCCGATTACGGTGACGATCAAGCCGGCACACGCGCCAAGAAGCGCGGCAAAAAACGATCGCCTGCTTACCCGCAATGACTCTTTAGCCAGGCACGCCACACACGCATCATTCTGAATCTCCGAACTGCATTCCTGTTTCATCGTTAGCCCTCCGGAGCGTTTGGAAGTCTTTCCTGGGTGAATGAGCAGTGACTCTCGAGTCACTAAGTGCTGCGAGTATATGACAAAGAGTGGAGGAGAGTGAGTCATTCCTGTTTGTTCACCATCAACAAGCATGTAAAGCTTTGTAAAGTCGCTGTAAAGAACTGTAAAGACGCGAGGTAACCCGAAGTTTCACCAAGAGCGGCATTGGATTCCCACGGTGGATTCTTCACACACCTTCGTGGGATAACGGCTTAGTTAGCCAGGCATGAAACTCGATCAGAATCATTGTCTGAAAACTTTGCACTAGGCTTACAAGTGTTTACACGATGCTTGATTCTCAGCAAGTAAGACGCGACTTACGCAACGCTACTATCCCTCAAGCAACACGCCATTTGAATTCAACTCATAACCTCCGTCGGATTTTGGTTTTACCGAACGGGACGCGAAGTTGAATCGCAGTCGGCGATGTCGTCGAGATAAATCCGAGTTACTAACATCGGCGAATTTTAGGGGGGCACATGGTGATGCAGAAAGTTTCATTTCCATATCCTGTTCCGGAGGATGAAGGGCGGACGAATCGATGAAGCGGAGCTTATTGTTGGTTGTCTTCATTGCTCTTGGAGTGCTCTGTTCAAGCCGAACGGAGCTGTGGCAGAGGCGGATCGGTCACTTGACGGTGATAAGAAATGCACCCTCTGTCACAACGAGGCCAGCGGACACGTGCTTTCCATCTACCAGACTAAGCACGGCGTGAAAGGCGACTCGCGCACACCGGGCTGCCAGGGCTGCCACGGCGAGAGCGTGCAGCACCAGGAAAATCCAACCGAATCGCCCGAAATCGTATTCGGACGCGAAGTCGAAGCAGCTGTCGTCCACTGAGGCCAGGACCATCGGCGTGCCTCTCCTGCCATGAGTCAAGTGTTCATGCGCGGACATACTGGTCGGGGAGCGCGCATGAGAAGCAGGGCTTAACTTGCACAAACTGCCATGAGATGCACAATCCCGAGCAGAAAGTGCTGAATAAGCTCACCCAGCCGGAAGTCTGTTTCGGTTGCCACCAGAATGAGCGCGCCCAGTTTCACCGCTTCTCAAGACATCCAGTCCTAGACGGTAAAGTCACGTGCTCCGACTGCCACAACCCGCACGGTTCTACGGGGCCGAGGCTGATGGTCAAGAACACCATTACGGAAACCTGCTACACCTGCCATTCGGAAAAGCGCGGTCCATTCTTGTGGGAGCACGCCCCCGTTGTGGAGGATTGCACCAACTGCCACTCGCCACACGGTTCAAATGTGACGCCGCTTTTGAAGACGCGAGCCCCCATGCTCTGCCAGGAGTGTCACACGAGCGACCACGCCAAGGGCCTTTACAGTGGCGCAAACTTGCCCGGCGGAACCTTTGTAACCGCCAACGGGGCCATTCCGCTGGGGGCCCAGAGCCCGACTGACCAGGCAAACGGACGCGCTTGTCTGCAATGCCACTCACAAATCCACGGCTCGAATCATCCGGGCGGGGCCAAGTACAACCGGTAATTCATTGAATCGGAGAGACGCAATCATGAAATCCAGAAATTCTTGCGGCTTCGTCGCCGGTTCTATCAGGGTTCTCGGCGGCGCACTCATCACAGCCGGCTTGTTCGTGGCGATGTCCACGTTCTCGGCTGCCCAAACCGTTCCTCAAAACACCACCGGACGCAATCCTGGGACTCAGGTCCCGCCGGGTATGTACATTCCGGACGAGCCCACGGCTGAAGACCAGACCAATCTACATAAGAGAACTCAAATCGGCGTCGGCGGCATCAGCTTCAAGTCGTTCAAGTTCGGCGAGTACAACGGGCTGAATAACTTCAATGTCTTCACCATCGCCAACTTCGACCTTCGCGGCGGCGCGGCTTACGACAGCATGGACACATGGCGCTGGCAGTTCCAGGGTTCGGGTCTTGGCCTCGAGATTCGAAACGGGATCCTCGACTTTGGATGGCAGGGCAAGCTCCAATTCGGATTCTCCTATAACACGTTACTCGCCAACACCTCCGATTCATACCAAACCCCCTTCCTCGGTGTTGGGACCAACACTCTGACATTGCCATTCAATTGGATTGTGCCGGTTTTGCCGCAAAAGAGCGCCACCGCTCTGAACTACTTCGCGCTCAATCCGACAACTGCGGCTGGCAGTGTCTACAACAAAAAGGGGGTGCTCACACCACCAACCCAGGCTCAGTTGGACACCATGGCTGCCATTCGCGCGACAGACCTGCCCGCTTTCCAGAATGTGGATCTCTCACTCTCGCGCAAGCAGGGCGAGACGCGATTGCTCTTTACCCCGTCCAAGATGATCGAAATTCCCGTCAGCTATACGCTCGAGCACAAGGACGGGCTGAGGACCATCGGTGGGGTGAATGATCAGAACACGCAGGACTCGGCGTTGCTTCCGTACCGTGTAAACTGGGATACCGATCAGGTATCCGCGGCAGTGAATGTCAACCGGAACAAGCTCTTCCTCTCGTTCGGTTACTACGGCTCCTTCTTCCACAACAACACCGAACATATGATCTGGTCTGATCCTGCGGTTATAGGCCTCACGTCGGCTCTGGCGGAGGAACCCAACAGTCAGTTCAACCAGTTCACTGCAACGGGCAGCTATAAGTTGTCGAGGGATGCCAAGTTGTTGGTTGTGGGATCGTTTGGTCGCGGAACCCAGAACCAGGCGTTCATAAGCCCGTCGCTTACTAATGAGGGAGCGCTGCCGTTCGGACTGCCGCGCAGCTCCCTGAATGGCCTTGTACTCACCGGGCTGGCTTCCGCCAAGTTCACCGCGAAACACGGAAAGTGGGACTATCTGGCTGATTTCCGGTTCGACGATCGCGATAATCAGAGTCCTGTCAACATCTACCTGTTCCAGGATGACGCCTCGCCAGTGACCGGTACCTCACCGTTTAGCGGCCAGTACGGGCTGCCCACCGGACTCGGCACTAACACCAACATCTACAACAACCGGTCTCTCCACAAGCTCTCCTACAAGGCCGGCGGGGAGGCCGAGTATTCCTTCACGAAATCGCAACACTTGATGCTCGGCTATGGCTGGCAAAGAATTGACCGCAGTTGTCACAATTCCTGGATCACCTGCTCGGAGGCGCCGCAGGTGAACGAAAACACGTTCCGCACCGAGTGGCGCAAATCCAAAGGAGCTGTGACGGCTCATGTGGAGTACGCCTTCTCTGACCGGCGCGGAGACTACAACGAGAACGCCTTCCTCGCGGAAACGCCAATGGCGAACCAGGTGCCCGCGAGTGGCGCATCACAAGGTGTCTACTCCTATCTGAAGAGCACCGGGCTTACGGGTTTCGGTCCGGTCGCTGGTCTCCCCACAGCACCGCTCACAGGCGATGCCGCAATCTTTACGCCCAACAACAACGTCGTTGCGCAGGCCCAATACGGCACGCGAAACATCCTCAATGAGATCCCCGGCTTCAGAAGATACTACGTAGCCGACCGGAACAGAAATGACGGGCGCGCCCAGATCAATCTGCTCGCAAGCGACAAGTTCGCCTTCACTTTGAGCGGTGAGGGGAGCTACGACGACTATCTCAACACCAAGCTGGGTTTGAAGAGTCGCACCTGGTGGGCATCAACCATCGACGCAAGCTATGTTGCGTCTGACAACCTGGTCGCCGACGTCTTCTACACCTACGACAACCAGCGTCTGTACGCCACCGGCGATGCCTTTGGCTCCAATAGCACTGCAACCTTCCAGGGTCAGGCGGGAAATACTGTCCTTGGAGGCCCCTGCTTCAGCACCGTCGCAGACAGGAACGCATCGGCCAAAATCGATCCTTGCCTGAACTGGACCCACAACGACCGCGACAAGATCGACACGGTTGGTTTAACACTGCGCCGCAGAAACCTGGCCGGCAACAAGCTCGAACTGGCTGGTGAGTTCGTCTACACGAGCGGACGCACGGAGAACGCTGTCGTCGGCGGCAGCTACCAGAACAACCCGTTAGCGCTGGCAGCCCCGGCACCGGCTCTGGCCTCCGGTACTCAGGCAATCTTCTTTATCCCGGCGCAGAATTATCCCGTGATCCGCAATGACCAGATCATGGTCAAACCAAGCGCTACCTACGTCATCAACAGGTCGGCCAGCCTGCAGGGCTTTTACTGGTTCCAGCGGTTGACGCCCACGGACTGGAGATACCAGGCACTGCAGTCCGGCGGCAAGCTGAACTTTACGCCCACCAGCGAGACAGTACCAAGCTATCAAGAGAATGTGGCTGGTCTCGCTTTCAACTGGGTGTTCTAGCGGGCATCTGCTGAACGGGCCGGAATTCGCACCGGCTCGTTTAGCCCAGAGTGTGAACTTCAACTTTGCAATGGATCGGAACGATGTCAAGCGAGTGGGCAACTATCAACAGACGAGCAACAAGACTCTTTTGTAAAGGAACGAATTGACCATGAAAGCCATGTTTCGAATCTCAGTTGTGCTTGCATGCACCACTGCCGCAATTAGCGGTCATGCATCGCCGCCCGCGGCGCTGTACAAGACCAATTGTGCCCCATGCCACGGGGTGACTGGAGACGCAAGTACTCCCGCGGGGAAGACATTCAAAGTTCCGTCTTTTAGTTCTGAGGCCGTGCTTAAAGAGACCGACGCCAATATGCTGGTCATCGCAAAAGATGGCAAGGGCAAGATGCCGGCGTGGCACGACAAGCTGTCGGAGGATCAGCTGAAGGACCTGATCGCCTATATTCACACGCTGCAGAAGAAGGGATAGGGCAATCTTGGGCCGGTTCGGGCGTTGCAAGCCTGTTTGATCGTTGAGATATCACGTTGCCAGATGGCGCTGAAGGTTCCAACTGTCACGTTCCGGCACTCTTCCCTTGTCAATAGGGATCGAAGGTCGGAGACATCACGTCTCGCGGGGCTGGAGGCTTGGGCGGAAAGCACGTCAAGCGCCCCGTGGAGGATGCATAGAGATTGATCGGCGCCGGACACTTTGAGACGCCGACAATTTCGTGCGCCCGGCCGCCGCCGCCCGCCGGGTCGCTATCGTAACTCAGGGCTTCCACGGTCCCGTCGGGCGATCGCACGAGGGCAACGGCAACATACGAGTCGATCCCTTGCATGTCGTATCGAACGCGGAATGGCTTTCCGGCCTTATTAGCCGCGAGGGCGCAATCGGTCGCCTTTTTCGGCTCCGCCCGGGGAGCGACTCTCCCGCAATCCAAGGCGTTCGGGCCGGCAAGTTGCTGGCTTCGCTTCTCCAAGAGGTCGGGCCCAAGCCCGTCACTCTGACCAGCGACATTCACCGCCGTGGTGAGAGCCAGAGTGCTGCCCGCTGCCAGGATCAAGACGAATTGCCGCTTCATGGGATTGAGACGACGGAAGGGATATTTTGGCAGCATCCTGATCTGTTTTTTGGCCCAGGCGCGCTTCTTCGCTTCGGTTGTCACACTGCGCCCCGCTGTGCTGGCGCCGACCAATGCGCAGGATGAGCAAAATCCCTTGTTCGGCGACTTGATCGCGGAACCAGACCGACGATCCGACTCTTCCCTTCTCGTTGGGCCCACCCAGCGCCTTCCCAGGCGTGTCCCTGCGCCCGCAGTGTGTGTTCGCTGACACGGGTTCCCTTCCCCGTCCTCCCGGCCAAGTCATTTGTTTTCAGCGTAAAATCCTCGGACTAACGATTGCATTCCCCTCAAGCGCAGGCGATTTGAGAAGCGCTGGAAGGGTGCCATGAAAGGGTTCAATCCACGGAATTGGGCAGCGGTGGCGGTAGTGGCAGCGGGGTTGGCAGCGCAGGCTTCATGCCAGGCGGTTTCCCAGCGCTTGATCGTAGTCAGCCTCGAAGACCGGAAGCTAGCCCTGGTCGAGGATGGGCGGGTCAGGAAGATCTACAAAGTCGCCGTGGGCAAGCCTTCGACGCCCAGCCCGATGGGAACCTTCACCATCGAGCGCCGCATCGCCAATCCCATTTACCAGCACGATGGCAAGACGGTTCAACCGGGACCCGGCAATCCGGTGGGGACCCGTTGGATGGGCCTGAACATTCGCGGATATGGAATCCACGGGACGAACGCACCTAAGTCGATCGGCAAAGCTGCGTCGCATGGATGTATCCGCATGGCGAAGGCAGACCTTGAGGAACTCTACGAGTTGGTCGCCGTGGGCGACACCGTGGAGTTGGTGGGTGAGCGCAACGAAGAGACGGCGCAGTTGTTCGGCGGGATTGAGAAGCCAGCGGAGACGCCGGCAATGACAGCGCAATCCGCGGCTCTAGGTCAGGAGCCTGCCGTCACAGTGGACGCCAACCCCTTGCCAGCCGCGGCGAGCGTCGAGGCAGTGAAGATGCTGGCGGCGAGTTCGCGGTAAGGAGGCGGCGATGACCCTGATGAGCGGTCTGGAGACAGTGCTGCTGCCGGTGGCTGCGGGATTGTTGCTCGAGGAAATGACCTTGGGAGGTCTGGTCCGGCTGCTGCTTGCTCCGTGGCCGGGAAACAGGAGACACAGGGAGCACAAGAACCCAAAGGAAGGCACGAAATGCTCGCATTGAAGCTGCTGTTGACGGTCGCGGGAGCGGGACTGCTGGTTTCCGCGTTGGCCATTCCACTCTACACGCTGTGGCTGCGCATCAAGACCGCGCGCAAAGCCGAGGCGGACGGTGAACCCTTCGCGGAACTGAGGCCGGTTCCATGGCAAACCGCGATTGCGTTGGCTGTTGCTGGATGCGTGCCGGCGCTGCTGGCGGAGAGCATCGTGGTGGTGCCCAGCGGGATGGGCGGCGTGCGCATCAGCCAACTGGCCGGCACGCTACCGGGAACGCTGTATCCGGGAGCGCACTTGATTGCCCCTCTCGTCGACTCGATGGAATTGTTCGATCTGCGCGATCACCTCTTCACCGCCGGGCTCGGCCAGGAGTACGGCAAGGCGTCGCTCGAGAAGGCGGGCCTGAATGTGCAGTCGCGAGAGGGCCTGAGCATCGGGCTCGGCGTGACAGTGCGCTATCGCCTTGACCCGAACCAGCTGGCCAGCGTGCAGGCTCACCTGCCGCAGCCGGCGGACAAGGAACTGGTTCCACCAATCGTGGCGAGCGCCTGGCGATCGCTGGCGCCGGAATACACGGTGCGCGAGATCTTTTCGAGCAAGCGCGAAGAGGTGCGCGCGAAAGCGGCGGCCATCATTACGCGGAAGCTGAACGCGGACGGGATGGTCGTGGAAGAGGTGATGCTTTCGGAGATTCGCTTGCCCGAACAGTATGCCAAGGGGCTGGAAGGGCTGCTCTTGAAGGAACAGGAAGACGATCAGCTCGGCGTGGTGACCGATATACAGCAGAAGCAGGTGAGGATCGCCGAATTGCAGGCGGAAGCGGAAGCTGCGCGTAAGGTCAAGCAGGCGGAGGGGGATGCGAAGTCGAAGGTGGTCGAGGCCAAGGGGGATGCGGACGCGATGCAGTACACGCTCCCGCTTAAACAGAAACAGATCGAGCAGAGCAAGCTGGAGGCCGAAGCGCGCAAGGAAGCGACCATCCAGAATGCCGAAGCCGATGCGGAGGCCAAGGTGATCGACAGCAAGGCGGAACTGCAGCGTCGCAACCTGCTGGCCGACGCCGAGGCAAGCCGCATCAAGCTGCTGGCTTCAGCGAACGCCGATCGCATGAAGAGCGAAGCGGACCTGCTCAACAAGTCGCCGCTGCTCATAAATAAGATCATTGCCGAACGGCTGTCGGACAAAATTCAGATGGTGATGGTTCCCTCGGATGGCAAGTTCTTTTTTGCGAGCGATGTCTTCAAGAGCATGGCAAACACGCCGGTGATCAAGCAGGAGATGGATAGCCAGTCGGAACCGGAAACAAAGAGTGGACATTGATTACAACCGGTTGGCCCGGTGGACGGAATGGGTGCCGCGTTCCGCGCATTCGACACACAGCGAGCGGAACCGGCATCGCGGGTCAAGAATTTTTGGGATGTCCAGCGGTATAATCCGCGCAACGATGCTCGAACAGAATCGGTGGATCATGATCCGGCATTGGTTTGCCCCTGCTGTGAAGAAGGTTTGTCTTGCCATGGCTATGGGACTGATGTTGCCAGCGTGCCAGGGCCGTTCTCAGCAGGCGATCAGTTCGGCTGGTTCATGGGACCAGCCTGCAGCCTCGCTGGCGGACCAGATTTCGGGCATCCTGGGACCAGGACAGGCACGGCTGACGATTCGCAACCTGTCCACCATCTCCAGCGATGACGTGCCCATGATCCGGCGCCTGCTCGAACAGAATTTGAAGGCCCATGGCATACTTACCGGCAGCGCCGAAAGCGCAAACACGATCCGCGTCACGTTGAGCGAGAACATGCGGGAGCGGCTGTGGGTCGCCGAAATCCTGGAAGGCAATGAAACGCGGGTCGTCATTGTGCCCTCCGGAGTTCCGATCGCGCCGGCGCACGCGACAGCGGGGACAGTGGTATTGAACCGGAAGACTCTTTGGCGCTCGAGCGATCAACAACATCAGAATCAGAGTTGGGTGGCGGAACAGGTTCTCAGCGCGCTTGAATCCAGTGGAAACCTGCATCTGCTGACCGATCGGCGGTTAGTTTCGTACGCAAGTGCCGGCCCGGCGTGGCGGGAACAGTGGAGCCTTGCATTGGGCGCGCATCAGCCGCTGCCGAGAGATCCGCAAGGCGTGATGACGGTTTCCGACGACGGCAAAGTCGTTACGGCCTACGCGCCGGGTGTGGAGTGCGAAAGAACTATCGTCGCCGCCTCGGATTCTATCGCAGGTGCGGAGTCCGGCATCCATGCGGGACAATGCAAGTCGAGCGACGACCCCTGGCCGGTGGCGAACGGCGCCTTGCGCGCGAAAGCGTTTCACAGCGTCAACCACAATTTCTTTACCGGTGTCATCACGCCCAACCCGGGTGTGGAACTGCCGGCATTTTATTCGGCGGCGCTGCTGCGGCGAGTTCTCGGCGGTTCAGCTTTGCTGATCAACGCGATCGACGGCACGGTCGAGATCATCGAGAATGGCGCGATGAAACCGGTAGCAGGTGCACGCGACTGGGGTAGCGACTTCGCTGTGCTCGAAACTGGTTGCGGCGCGGGGACACAGATCGTGGCCTCGAACTCGGGCGAGGGCCAGGCGGATAGTCTCCGCGCCTTTGAACTGCCTGCGCAGGAGGCGCTCGCGGCAAGCGCGCCGCTGGGGATGAACGGCGCGGTAATGGCGCTCTCCGCGTCGCCCGACGGCAAGAGCATTCTGGCGGTGGTGCGGCTGCCGGCCGAGCCGGGGCGCGGGAACGAATACGAGGTGGACCGTGTTACGGCGCTTTGCAATTAGCTTTTTCCTGGTTCTGGTCACGGTCTCTGCCCCGGGCCGAACCCGGCCTCATTATGGCGGCACGCTGCACGTGGAGATTGAAGGCGAACCATGGGCGCGGCCCGATGGCCTGGCGTGGCGGCTGGTATTGGATGGGCTGACGGCAGTCGACGCCGGCGGCGCAGTGCAGCCGGCACTGGCCATCGATTGGAAAGCAGAGAACAACGCGCATCGCTGGCAATTCCATCTCCGGCCGGGAGTGCAGTTTCATGACGGGACGCCGGTCACGTCGGTGGCGGTGGTTGAATCGCTGAGCGCGTCGTGCCGCTCGAAATGCCCGTGGTCGGAGATGCGCGCACTTGGTTCTGCGGTGGTCTTCCTCTCCGATGTACCCATGCCTCAACTGCCGGCCGTGCTTGCGGGCAACGCGTATCTGATTTCACGCGCGCTCAACACCGGGACTTCGGGCGCAAGTGGAACAATCGGAACGGGCGCCTTTCAGGTGAGCGGCTTCGTTAATGGGGTGCTATCGCTGACCGCGAATACGAATTGCTGGCAGGGCCGGCCGTTTGTGGACACCGTCGAGATCCGCGTTCACCGGCCTGTTCAGGACCAATGGATGGACCTCAGCCTGGGGCGCGCCGATGTAGTCGAAGTTCCCGCCGAGCAGTTGCGGCAGGCTCAACAGCAGCGGATGCAAATCGTCGAATCGCCAACAGCCCTGCTCCTACTGTTGCACGTAGCGGATGAGGAAGCGCTGGCCAATCCGAACCTGCGCGCGGCCATGGCGCTGGCGATCGATCGCACTGCGCTTTCGAATGTCATCTTTCAGAAGGCCGGCCAGGCTACGGCGAGCCTTCTTCCGCAGTCGCTCAGCGGCTACGCGTTTCTCTTCCCTGCCGAACGCGACTTGAACAAGGCGCACGAACTTCGCGGCGGCCTAACTCCGCCGCCCATCACGCTCGAGGCCGACGGCAGCCGCTCCATGCAACTGGTGGCGCAGCGGATTGCGCTCAATCTGCGCGAAGGTGGATTCAATGTGCAGGTGACGGCGCCGAACGCGGTGCATCCCAATCTGAGCCTGCGCGAGGTTCCGATCCAGAATGGAGATCCTTCTGCCGTCCTCGGTGTGATGCTGGAGAACCTTGGCCACTCCGCAGCCACGGCTGACGAAGACCCCGCAATTCTCTACAAATCGGAGCGGGAATTCCTCGACGCGAAAACCTGGATTCCGCTTCTCGATCTGCCGCGCGCGTACGCTGTCAGCAGCCGTGTGCGCGACCTGCAAAGCGGGGCGGACGGCCTGCCTGACCTGGCCAACGCTTCGATCATTGAGCCTGGTGTGGGGGCTGCCCGATGAGCCTGCGTCAGAGGCTTCTCCTGCTGTTCTCGCTGACCGTTGCGGCGTCGGTCGCGGCCGTGGCCTGGACGGTGCTGGTGCGGATCCGCCACGTGTTCGAACAACGCGATCAGCAGGAGACGGCTCTCGTCGTCAGTCAGTTCGAGCGCGAGTTTCAACATCGCTCGAACAATGTGGCGGCGGCCATTGATCGTCTCGCCTCAAGCGAGCGGGCGCGGAGAATCGCATCCGAGATCGCTCAATCCGGCGACACTGCGCCCTACTTCAACGAGGCGCAGATCATGGCCCGGGACGCTGAACTCGATTTTCTCGAACTGGTGGGCCGGGACGGCGCGGTCATCAGTTCGGCACAATGGCCGGCGCGCTTCGGCTACCCTGAGCCGGCGGCGAGTGCCCCGGTGCAGGGCACCTTTCTCAAGGCGGAAGAGCTGCCCGACAATTCGTCTTCGCTGGGCATGTTCGCGATGCGAGCCGTTGAAGGCTCTGAAGGGGCTGTGCGTTTGATCGGCGGCAAGCGTCTCGATCAGACCTTTCTCGCCGATCTGCCGGCTGGGCCGGGGATGACAGTCGGGCTCTACACCGACGCAACGGCCGGCGCTGCGCCGCCATTTGAATCGAAGCAACTGGCAGGGGCGTCCGGCGATGTTCCCGGCGCAGCGCGGTATCAGCCCCTCATTGATTCCGCGCGCAAGAGCGGTCAAGAGGCCAGCTCCATTCTCTACATCACGCCTCGCAGAGACGACAGCGTCAACGCGACCGCCATTCCCCTCAAGAACGAAGCGGGAAACGTGCTGGCGGTGCTGACCGTGGCCATCTCGCGCAATGGCCTGGTCGAGGCGCAAGGGCATATCCGGTCGATTGCCTATGCGGTTGCCGGATGCGGCATCCTCCTTGCGATTGTCTTCAGCCTTTGGATCACGGCGCGCGTGAGCCGCCCGATCGAAGAGCTGGCGCACGCGGCGCAGGAGATTGCGAGCGGCAACTGGGAGGTGGAGGTGCCCGAGCGCGGACATGACGAAGTCACCGCGCTGGCTTGCAGCTTCAACCACATGACCGGCCAGCTCCGCAGCCAGCGCGAGCGGCTGGTGCAAAGCGAACGCGTTGCCGCGTGGCGTGAACTGGCGCGGCGCCTGGCGCACGAGTTGAAAAACCCGCTCTTCCCGTTGCAGCTCACGGTGGAAAATCTCACCCGGGCGCGGTCGCTACCGGCCGATGAATTCGATGAGGTGTTTCGCGAGAGCACATCCACGCTGGGCACGGAGATTGCCAATCTGAAGACCATCATTGGCCGCTTCAGCGACTTCAGCAAGATGCCGAAACCGGAGTTGGAACGAATCGATGCCTGCGAGGTTGTTACCCGCGTCGCCCTTGTCTACCTCGGGCTCGGGAGCCTCCCCGCAGAATCTCCAGATGCCCAAGCTTCAAAAGAGATCAACTATTCAGTTGAAATTCCGACAAGCCCCCTTTTCATTTACGCCGACCCCGAACTGTTGCATCGCGCGCTCTCAAATCTGCTTCTGAATGCCATGGACGCCATGCCGGAAGGTGGGACATTGACGCTCTCAGCGAAGCCGCGGAATGACACGATTGAAATCCGAGTGTCCGATACCGGCACGGGGCTGACGCCCGAAGAATGCGAGCGGCTGTTTACTCCCTACTACACAACCAAGCAGCATGGAACCGGGCTGGGACTCGCGATTGTTCAATCCGTGATCGCGGATCACGGGGGCTCAGTGGCAGTGGAAAGCCGCGCCGGAGCGGGAGCAACATTTATCATTACGCTGCCCAGGGCGGAAGCATGAATTCAAAAGCCACCATACTCATCGTGGATGACGAAGCCAGCACCCTGGCGTCGCTTTCCCGCGCGTTTCGGCTCTCGGGGCACGAAGCGACAGTGTGCGACAACGCGGCGCGCGCGCTGGAACTGGCCCGCGCGCAGCCCTTCGATCTGATTCTCAGCGACGTAGTGATGCCGCGCCGCGATGGGCTGGCTCTGCTCGAAGATCTAAAGAACGCGGGTGTCACCTCGCCCGTGGTGATGATGAGCGGACAGGCACACATCGAGATGGCGGTGCGCGCTACGCGCCTGGGGGCACTGGATTTTCTCGAGAAGCCCCTCTCCACGGAAAAGCTGCTGGTCACTCTCGAAAATGCGCTCAAGCTGACGCGCCTCGAGGTGGAGAACCGCGATCTCCGCACCCGTATCGGCAAACATACGCTCATCTGCACCGGCGAGACTATGCGGCGCGTGATGGCGCAGATCGAGCGCGTCGCGGCCAGCGAATCGCGCGTGTGCATCTATGGCGAGACGGGCACGGGCAAGGAACTGGTCGCGCGAACGCTACATGAGAAGAGCCATCGCTGCGCGGGTCCGTTCGTCACGCTGAATTGCGCAGCGGTTCCGGCGGAGCTGATCGAGAGCGAACTGTTCGGGCATGAGAAGGGCTCGTTCACGGGCGCTGCGCAACGGCACACAGGAAAGTTTGAGCAGGCCCACCACGGCACTCTCTTTCTCGACGAGATCGGCGACATGCCGCCGGCCATGCAGGCCAAATTGTTACGCGTGCTGGAAGAAGGCGTCCTCGAACGCGTGGGATCGGATAAGCCGACCACCATCGACGTTCGCGTACTGGTCGCGACGCACCGCAATCTGGAACAGCTTGTGGAGTCGGGGGGATTCCGACGCGACCTGTATCATCGCGTGGTCGTGTTTCCAGTCGAATTGCCGCCCTTACGCAGCCGTGTTGAGGATATTCCCGCGCTTGCCGAGCACTTCGCGCGCCAGGTCTGCGCGCAAAATGGATGGAAGCCCGTCCCCATCACGCCCGATGCCGTCGAACTGCTGAAGCAATATGCGTGGCCCGGCAACATTCGCGAATTGCGCAACGTGGTGGAACGATTATTGCTGTTGTCCGATGAGAAGGTCGAGGTGGAAGCCGTTCGCCTCGCCCTTCCCGCGACTCAACCGGGGGCCAGGCCCACTGGGCAGACTGCGCCGCCTGAATCCACCGGCCCACTGTCCGCGCGCGTCACGGCGTTTGAGCGTGCCGCTGTGCTCAGCGAGTTAAATCGCCACCATCGCAATATCACACACGCGGCCCGGGCCCTGGGCCTCGAGAGAAGCCACCTCTACAAAAAATGCCAACAACTCGGAATCGACTTTCGCGATATTGCGGAAAGCGTTGACGGCGCGCCCGGGAAATAAGCCCGCACCGCCACGCTCCGGGCAATTATTGCGTCACAACCGATTCGATGCGCACCGGGCCGAGCAGGCCTGACAGCAACAGCGGCGAATCCGGCTTGTAGGCCTTCCAGGCGGAGAAGGTGTACTTGGTGGTTGCGTCGGGCTGCAGATCGCCGATCAACCGGTTGACCCACGCATTGATCACCTTCACGGAGACTTCGTTTGCTCCGGGCTTCAACGCGGCAGTGGCATCGACGCGGTAGGGAGCGTGCCAGACCGTGCCGAGTTCCTTTCCGTTGACCGTGACGATCGCCAGGTTTTTCACATCGCCGAGTTCGATCCAAAGCGTCGCGCCCTTCTTGAACCAGTCGGGCGATGCCTGGATGGTTTTGGTGTAGGTGCCGGTGCCGGAGAAGTACTTCACGCCCTTGTCGGCACTTTCATTCCACGAAATAAGCTTGTCAAGCGTGATGGTTGCGGGCGCGCCGCGACCAGGTTGAAAGGCTAAGGACCACGGGCCTTCCAGTGTGGTGAGCGGGGTTTCGGCAGGTTTCGGAACGGTGTAGGAGGTTTCCTTCGTCGGCTTGCGGAACACGACGAACACCGTGCCCCAGGGCTCGAACTGAAGCGGAACCGTGGTGCGTCCGCCGGCAATCGTGAAGGATGCCGCAGCGGTCTTACCGGTCTCTGAGTACCAGAATTCGGGCGCTCTCCCGGTGACGCGGAAGCTGGCGTCTACGGTTGACTCGCCGTCTCCGCGGTTATCGAGGAAGTAAAGATCGCCGTCGGGGAGCGTGCGGTGCACGAAGAAGATCTGCTGATCGTTGGCGGGCTTCGAGTAGTCGAAGTCGGGAGCGACATTCAGAACCTTGAGGGCGGCTTCGGCGTTCTGGCCAGCATAGACTTTTCCCTTCCCTACCGTCTGTACGCTGGATCCGGAGCCGAACAGTTCATCGTTGAGCTTTTTGAACTCGGCCTGATCGTCGGCCAGACTCGGTGTATCTATCGGCTTCTCGCCGGCAACCACTGCCCCCTGCTCGACTAGCTTATGAAGCGCGCGCAGAACCGGAAGCGACATGTGTTTGCTGTACTTGTCGAGCGCGAGGACCCGATAGCTCATTCCGGAATCGGTGGTGATGTTTCCGCCGCTGACGTTGAGCTTGTGAATCAGGCCGTCAGCGTTGATGTAATCGAAGTTATAACCCGCGGGCACATCGGGACTGGACTTGGCGAACAGGGCGGTGACATTGGAGTCTTCGCCGTAGAAATAGATCACGTCGGCGGCGAACTTTCCCTGTTGCAGCAGGAACGAGTTGCGGGCCAGGTATCGGGTCCATACGTTCGCCTGCTCTGCCCAGGTTTCATTGCGGTTGAACCACTGGCCGCATGGCCCGAGGCTGAGGCCGGGAGCCTTGTCAATCAGCGGCTGATGGGCCGATTCGTGAATCACGATGCGATTGATGCCGTTGAGGAATTCCTGGTCGGCGGTGGGCTTGAGAGTGGCGGGCGACCATGCCCAGGCCGTCGACGAATCGCAGGACGTCATGGATTCGGCGGCCGCGATGTTCTGGCCGTAGATGTGCGCGACAGAAGCTGACTCGCGGTCGTCGGCGTTATAACCGTACGTGGGCTTGTTGATGCCGGGCTTCTGAACCCACATGGCGCTCATGGGAATGTCGTCGAGCTTTTTCACTTCCATGCCGTCCGCGATGAACACGCGGCCCGATTCGTGCGACTCGCCGTAGTGGCCCATGCCGCGTTCCTTGAGCGAAGCCTGCACCTGGCCGTAGTGTTCATCGGCGGTAAGGTCGGCAATCGTCTTGCGCAGGTCCCAGAGGAACTGGTCGCTGGCCTGCGCGCTCTCGACGATGCGGCCCGCAAGCACCGGCATCCAGGGACGCGGATCGTAGCCGCGGCGCTTGGTGAACTGCTCGATCATGTCATCGGTCCAGTTCTGCGCGCCGGCTTCCCAGCTATCAGTGATCACGTACCGGATGCCGCGCTTGCCGATCATGTCGACGCCTACGGTTTCCTTGTAGCTGTCGAGATAACCGTTCATGTAGTTCTTCACGAAACCGGCATTGAGCTTGTCGACTTCGAGGCCGGTCGCTTCTTTCGTGGCCGGGTGGTTGGTAATGCCGAGCAGTGAATAGCCGAAACGCAGGACGACCCAGTGGCCCGGAGGTGGGGTCCAATCAAGCGAGCCGTCGGGACGCATCTTGCCGGTAAGGTCGATAACGTCGCTCTTGCCGATCGCGTCGTGGGGAGCGAAGTCTGAAGTGGCTAGGCTGTAAAGGTCCCACATCGGGTTGAAGGCGGCCTTTTCTTCAAAGTGATTGACGCGCGCGCCGGGATGCAGAACCAACTCGGCGATCAGATGATCGGTTGGGGGCGGCGCACTCGGCATGCCCATGCCTGCGAATGAATTCGGCGGGACTGGCTGCGTCTTAAACGTCACGCGAAAATACTTCGCGGTGACCGGCGCAAACGCGAGGGTATGTTCAGTCGAACCTGTCTTGGGAATGTCGACAACCACGCGAAAATTCTGGCCGTCGTCGCTGGCCTCGAGGGCCTTCCCGCTGTCGCCGCCAGGAGGAAGAAACACGTCCATCGCGTTCCTTTTGCCGGAAACAATGGTGATGGCGCGAATGGTTTCGGCCTGCGCAAATTCATATTGAATCCAGGCCTTGGCGCCCATTTCGCTGGCCACGGGCAGGGCGACCGTTTTGACCAGGTCGCCGTCGCTGAGCAAAGCAGGATCGATGGTGCCGCCGCTGCTGGTTATCTTTGGCTGCAGCGATTCCAGGGAAACATCGGTTGTGGCTTCCTTGTAGGCGATCACCGCCGAATCGGCGTAGTACTCAGGCGCATTGAACCCTGTACCCTGCATGTCGCCGAGATCTTCGATGCCGAGGTTCTGGAAGGCGCCGGTGTTCGAGGGCGGGTGCGCGAGCGTGCCTGCGAAAGGCTTGCCGCCTTCAACGCGCGTTTCGCTCCACACATATTTCTTCATCGCCTCTTTCGCGGGAACCCACGGACCGCCCGTCTCACTCCATCCGGGAGAGCCGGCAATGGCTTCCTCGAGGCCGAGTTGATCAGCGAGCAAGGTGGCGAACTTAAATGCCTCCTTCCAATCCGGCGTCATGTAGGCGAGGCGCTTTTCAACCACCTGGGGCGTGAGCATGGATGCATCGAAGTTCTGAAAGCCGCCCAGGCCGGCACGGCTCATCCATTCCTCGTCGAGCTTGATCCCGTCCTTGGTGATGTTGCCGTTCATCCAATGCCACCACACGCGGGGCCGTGCGCTGGCGGGCGGATTCTCGAATCCGCTCTTGAGAGCATCCGTCTGACTGTGTGCCGTCGCTGTGCACGCCCCGAGCAGCAGCAACGCGAGGGCGCAATGGCAAGTGTTTGCGAGACGGCTCGAACGCACTCCGGATAGATTGTTCATTTTTTGTATTTCAATCTCCAATTTTCAAAATCGTTGGGTAGTGGTCCCACTTAGACCGAATTCTTCCGGGCGATATTTCCCAGCACCGCCGCACTCGGCTTGATGGTCCGCTTCTGCGTCTTCAAGTCCACGGCGACCAACCCGAACTTCGGCGTGAATCCCGACATCCACTCGAAGTTATCCATGAGCGACCATGCGACATACCCACGTACGTCGACGCCGTCGTCGATAGCGCGCTTGAGCCCGGCCACGGCGCGCTGGTAATACTCGACGCGCCGCGTATCGTCTACGGTTGCGATCCCGTTCTCAGTCACGATGATCGGCACCTTGGTTTCCTTGGCCGCGT
The DNA here is from genome assembly GCA_963798315.1 of uncultured Acidobacteriota bacterium. Taxonomy (GTDB): domain Bacteria; phylum Acidobacteriota; class Terriglobia; order Terriglobales; family Acidobacteriaceae; genus Telmatobacter. The sequence goes on from CAWCTA010000018.1 coordinate 320,789, forward strand.
AACGCACGACATGTTCCACGCACTCGGGATAGAACTCCATCCCCACCTGGGTTAACTCCGCTCCCTTGGGAGGAGGCAGATCTTTCTTGCCTACGATCGAACGCGAGTAAGTCTGAACGCCCAGGTAGTCGCAATGCCGGGCGGCCTCGAGCCATGGTCCGTAGACATCAGCCCGTTTCTCGTCCAGATGGCTGTCCTCGGGCGCCGGTTGGTCGTCTTGCATGGCCAGGTTGAAGCCGACCGGCAGGTCAGCACGTACCGACTTTATGGCGTCCTTCGCCTTGGCATGCGCGGCCAGCAGGGTTTCTCGCGTCTTCTTTGCATCACCCAGGAAAAAGTCCGAAAAATCAGGAGCATTCAATTGCTTGCGGATGTTCCCCAGCGCTTGCTGCATCATGTCAGTGATGCTCATTCCGGCGGGCGCGCCCGGAATGTTGATCCAGTTCAACAGCTGCGGAAGGTCGGGCTCGTTCATCGTCGAGGCATATCCAACCAGGTCGCCCAGGTGCTTCGTGACCTTCTCGCAGTAGCGCGCATATAGGTCGGCGGCCTTCTCCTGCTGCCATCCGCCTTTGATTGCAAACCAGCGCGGCAGCGAAAAGTGGTAGTAGGTAAGCATCGTGGACAGGTGGTGCTCCTGGCACGCGGCCAGCATGCGCCGGTAGTGGTCCAGCTCGGCGTTGGAAAAGAAACCTTCTTCCGGCTCAATCCGCGCCCACTCGATGGAGAACCGGTAGGTGTTGAAGCCCAGATCGGCAAGCATGCTGATGTCCTGCGAGTACAGGTGGTAGTGATCGCAGGCATCCCCGGATGGCTCCTTGAACATGCTCTGGGGCAGGTGCTCCATGACCCAGTAATCGCTGTTGACGTTGTTTCCTTCCACCTGGTGCGCGGCGGTGGCGCATCCCCAAAGGAACTTGTCCGGAAAAGCCTTTCCCTTCTCTGCAGGCGTTGATGAAACGCCCGGAGAGGCCTGGGCGAAGGAAAGCCTGCTCATGGCGCCAATCGCAACCGCACCGGCAGCTTTCCGCAAAACCTCGCGCCTCGACATACCCGTCGGGCCATTTTGAGTCGTGCTCATCGTTCAGTCCCCCTGTTGTCGGTTCGCGGCTATTGGCTCGGCTGCTCGGAGATTGAATTAGCTATTGAAACAAGTTCTCGTTTGCATTGTCCAGAGAAATATACACCCGGAGTTAGTAGGTCGCGCGGCCGCCGCTGAGGTCGAACACAGCTCCCGTGGTGAACGAGTTTTCTTCTGAAACCAGCCACGCCACCATCGCGCTCACCTCGTCAACCTCGAGGAATCGCCCGCGAGGAATCTTGGAAAGCATGAAGTCGATATGCTCCTGGGACATCTGATCGAAAATGCGGGTGCGAGCGGCGGCCGGGGTGATGCAATTGACAGCGATATTCTTGTCGGCAGTTTCTTTTCCCAGAGACTTGGTCAATGCGATCACGCCCGCCTTTGACGCGCTGTAGGCGGAGGCATTCGGGTTGCCCTCTTTACCGGCAATGGAGGCAACATTCACGATGCGCCCATAGCCTGCGCGCAGCATGTGCGGAACTATCGCACGACAGCACAGAAATACACCAACAAGGTTGATTTCAATGACCTGCTTCCATGCTTCAACGGGGTAATCCCAGGTCTTGTGATTGGGTCCGGCGATACCTGCGTTTGCGACCAGGATGTCGATCTTGCCATGTCGGTCCAGGGTTTCGGTTGTGGCGGCGGCTACGCTTGCGTCATCGGAGACGTCGACGAAGTGGGCCGTGACAACATGGGCCTGGCCAAGCTCCCTTACGGTATGGGAGAGAAGTTCCGCGTCGCGATCCCAGAGCGACACGGAAGCGCCGGAGTCGAGAAGCCGCCTGGCAACGGACAACCCGATACCTTGCGCTCCTCCAGTAACAACGGCGTGACGGTTGATAAGGTCAATCTGGTTCATAGATCCTCAGTCAAATTTCACAATAGTCTCGATGCCCGGCTTTACGAACTCGTCGTCGGTTCCGGATTAACAGCGACGCGGGAGAAGAAACCGGGCACTCCCCGCGCCAATCCCCGCATGCGAAACAGGGCTCCCGCCAAGGCTCCATCTTCGTCCCTGGTATCTCCGCCGGCCGTGGTGATGTACAGGTCGGAATAATCCGCTCCGCCGAAGGCCAGGCTTGAAACCTTGCGCGCCGGCAAGCCAATCCGTCTTTCGATAGTTCCATCCGCATGCATGCGGACGATCGATGCTCCATCCCAAAGCGCCGACCAGAGGCGACCCTCGGCATCGAGCGTGGCGCCGTCCGGAAGTCCCTCGGACTCATCGAAGCGCGCATACGCACGCTGATTGCTGATCGCACCATCTTCGGCGTTGTAATCAAATAGGTAGATTTCATGGGCAAACGAATCGGTGTAATAGAAGCCCTTCTGGTCAAGAGTGAAGGCCATACCGTTCGAGCAGCCGATGCCTTCCAGAACCACATGGAGCGAGCCGTCGGTATCGAGGCGATACAGTCTTCCCTTGCCCGCCGTGCCGGACATGGTGCCGCAGAAGACCCTTCCCGCTGGATCGGCGATCACGTCGTTGAATCGAGACAGCCTCTCGGTTTCGATGTCGGGGACGATTTCGGTGAATTCCCCGGCTCGCCAGATCCCGATCGTGCCGCGATCCATGAAGAGAAGGAGAGAACCGTCGCTCTGGATCGTGAAGCCTCCGACGGGTCTGCCGTTGTAGCAAGGCTCATGGAATCCCGTCGAGGGATCATAACGAAAGACGCGGCCGTTCGGAATATCGCACCAGTACAATCGCCTTTCGAGCGGATGCCAGAGCGGATTCTCGCCGGTCGTGCAGGCATAGTCCGCAATCAACTCCAAATGCGCTTGCTCGCCGTGGCTGGCTGGCTCAATTTGCATTTCGTGGGCGCCGGACTGGAAACTCCAGCAAAAGAACTATAGCGGATCGGACACCGCACGTCGGAGGCCCGGCAACTCTAGCGGCAGAGGAAGTCGAAGTCGCAGCCCTGGTCGGCTTGCAGGATGTGATCCTCAAAGAGGCGGGCGTACCCGCGCGCGGGAATCGCGCGACGTGAAGACGAGGCCGCCGAAGCATCGCCGGCTTGCCAGGCAGTCAAACGCGCCGCGAGTTCGGCTTCGTCGATGAGGAGGTCGATGCGGCGGCCCTCCACGTCGAGGGAGATGCGATCGCCGGTTTCGACGACAGCCAGCGGTCCGCCGACTGCCGACTCGGGCGCAATGTGGAGAACAATGGTGCCGAAGGCGGTGCCGCTCATGCGGGCATCGGAGATGCGGACCATATCCCTGACTCCCTGGCGCGCGAGGCGCAGCGGGATGGGCAGGTAGCCGGCCTCGGGCATCCCGGAGCCGCCTTTCGGTCCGGCATTGCGAAGCACGAGGATATCGTCGGGCGCAACGTCGAGGTCTGGGAGGTCGATGCGGCCGGCCAGGTCCTCGAGCGAGTCAAACACGACCGCACGGCCAGTGTGGCGGAGAAGGCCGGGCGAGGCGGCGGAGTGCTTGATGACCGCGCCCCGGGGCGCAAGATTGCCATGGAGAATGGCCATCGCGCCTTCCCGCTTGAGGGGCTCGGCGAGAGTACCGATGACGTCCTGCCTGGGGACTGCCTCGGCCTGGGCGATGGAGTCCGAGAGCGGCTGGCCGGAAACAGTGGGCGTGGACATGTCGAGCCGCGGTGCGAGTTCGCGCAAGAGGGCAGGCATGCCGCCGGCGTGGTGGAAATGCTCCATGTAGTGCGCGCCGGCCGGCTTGAGGTTGAGCAGGACGGGGATCTCGCGGCCAAGCTGATCGAATGCAGCGAGGTCGAATGGAACGCCGGCGCGTCCCGCAATCGCGGTGAGGTGAATGAGTGCGTTCGTGGATCCGCCGATGGCCTGGAGGACGATGCAGGCGTTGCGAACTGAAGCGGGAGTGATGAGATCGCCGGGCCGGGGCGAGCCTGCGATCGCCATCTCCGTGGCGCGCTTGCCGCTGGCTTCGGCAATGCGCCGGCGGTCCGCATGGGTCGCGGGCGCAGTGGCGGACATAGGCAGCGAAAGACCAAGGGCTTCGATGATACAAGCCATAGTGCTGGCGGTGCCCATCACGCCGCAGGTTCCGACGGTTGGACAGAGGCGGCCGCTCACGAGTTCGATTTCAGCGGCATCGACTGAGCCGGCGCGGTGCTGCGCCCAGAAGCGGCGACAGTCCGTGCAGGCGCCGAGGATTTCTCCGCGATGATGGCCGACAAGCATGGGGCCGGTGGGGAGGACGATAGCCGGGAGGTTGACACTCACGGCGGCCATCACCTGGGCGGGGAGATTCTTGTCACATCCCCCGATGAGGACGACCGAATCCATCGGCTGAGCGCGGACCATCTCCTCGGTGTCCATGGCGAGCAGGTTGCGCAGGAACATCGAGGTGGGATGGGCGAAGCTCTCGGCGATGGAGATGGTGGGGAAAACCATGGGCAACCCGCCGGCAAGCATGACGCCGCGCTTGACACTCTCAATAAGGTCGAGGACATTGCCGTGGCACGGATTGTAGTCACTGTAGGTGTTGGTGATGCCGACGATGGGACGATCGAGCGCGTCGTCTGAGAAGCCCATGGCCTTGATGAAGGCCTTGCGCAGGAAGAGCGAAAAGCCAACGTCGCCGTAGTGGGTCAGCCCCTTGTACAGGCCCTTCGTCATCTTGGTGTTCCTTTGGCCTGGGATGTATCGAGCCTGAGGAACCGGACCGCGTTGTTATAGAGAATGTCGCGTTTTTGCTCCGGCGAGAGATAGTCCGCGTTCTGGATGATGCTGATGGAATAGGCCATCAGTTTGGGCCACTCAAGCTGGTCGGTTCCAAACATGACGCGGTCTTCAAAACCGGCTTCGACAAGCCGCCGGATATACCCGTTGACCTCTTTGAGCGGGTAGCTCCAGATCAGTCCGGCCACATCGACGTAAACGTGGGAGTTGGCCTGGAGGAGGGTCAGCATGTTGTCGATCATCGGGTAGCCGGCGTGCATCACCTGCACGCGCAGTTTGGGGTGGCGGGCCAGCAGTTCCTCGAGCAGGAGCGGATTGCCCATGGAGCCGCGGAATTTTGGCATGGCAACATTGGCGCGGCCGGAGCCGCCGGTACCCATGTGGATAGCGACCGGGATGTCGAGTTCCTCGGCGAGCGCGAAGTACTGATCGACGGAGGGATCGCTTGGGGAGAGGCCCTCGTACTGGAGGCCGATTTCACCCATCACCTTGAATCCATCCTGGGTGAAGTCCTTGCGCAGTTCGTCCAGCGCAACACGCTTGCCCGGCGTCATTCCCTGGTTGAAGCTTGTCCCGGGTATGACCCGCCCCGGCGCAGCATCTTTCCATTTCTGCACGCCTTTTGGATCGCCGAAAACAACGGCTGTCACATTCAACCGCTCCATTTCAGCGACCACATCTTTGAGATATTCGCCTTTGGCTGCGGGATACAGCTTGGGGGTGCACTCTTCCTGGCTCCAACCGAACGGAGCTTCCTTGGTACTGGGATCGGAGGCCATGAACTTCGACTCGTTAGGACACATCGGTCCCCCAGGGAAAGACTCATCCATCGCGTGCACGTGAACATCGATGACAGGAGGAACGGTCGTGCTGGTGTTCTGGGCCGATGAAAATGTGGAAGACGACACAAAGATCATCGCGCAAGCCAGCGCGAGTACGGGTTTCTGAGAGTGCGATGACATCGACGATCTCCTCTTAGAGCCGCCGTGACCCCTGCCGGGTGCACGTGCTCAGTTCGTGCTTATTCGGAAATCGCGATTATACCGATCGCAAATATTCAATGTACAGATGAGCCCGCGGTCACTGGCTAAGCACGATTCGACTCTCCGGCGATCTCCGTATCGATCTCATCGGGATTAATTCGATCTATGGCTCCGCGCGCTCAGTGGCGCAACTCGAACCGAATGAAGACAGCCTCCCGGCCACCGCCCGCTTCTTCGACCCGGGGGACGCTCGCCGGTTGAACTCTACTGCATGCCGGGCCCGGAAACGCTCAGCTTCGCTCTGCTCACCATGGATATTGAAGGCAATGGGATGTTATGGGCGTGGACGAAGGTCGCCCGGCGACAGATCAATCCCCCTGCGCCGGGCAACTCAGTGACGGAATCCATCAGCTACGAGTGGATTCGAACAAGAACCAAATACGGCGCTGGGTCTGGGAGCCGTTGCGCCCGTGGCCGCGATCACGCGTTGCATGACCTGTGCCGCAGTGAGAGCCTGGCTGGAGCTTTGCGCCGCGGCTGAGTCGCTCAGGATCGGGAAGAGAAAAACCAGGATCGCGGCGATAGTCGTTCTGCTTCCATCCACAATGCCTCCGATGGAAAATCCTGCCAGAGAATTCTATCCGACCGCGTTACGCACACTCCCGACGCGCCCCTGGACGGACCTCCCTTCTGAAAATACCTTTGGGTTGACATTCTACCCGAAGAAGGCGGATACTTGGGTCGGATGACTACCCGAGACAACAGCGACGACCGCATCTCCTTATTGCAGGGCACGCTTGACCTGCTGATTCTGAAAACCCTTCTCCTCGGGCCGTGCCATGGCCAGGGCGTGGCGCGTTCGATTCAGCGCCAGTCGGAAGAGGTGCTCTTTGTTGACCACGGTTCGCTCTACGTGGCGCTGCAGCGGCTCGAAGACAAGAAATGGATTCGTGCGAAATGGGGACTGAGCGAGAACAACCGCAAGGCGCGGTTTTACTCATTGACACCCAAGGGCCGTGAACAGCTTATGGAGAAGACCGGCGAATGGCGGCGGATGACGCGTGCCATGGGTCTGATCCTCGATTCCGCCAATGGGCCGCAGGGCGAGGAGGCATAAGCATGTTCCAGCGCAAGCGAAGTGCAAAGGATTTCGCCGACGAAATCAAAGCCCACCTTGAATTTGAAGCCGACGATCTGCAGAGCGAGGGATTGAGCGACGACGAAGCCCGGAGGAAGGCGCGGCTGGAGTTTGGCAATGTCACCGCGGCACAGGAGCGTTTCTACGTGAAAGGCCGATGGGTGGGCCTGGAAAAAGTTCTGCGCGACGTGCGATTCTCGTTGAGATCGCTGCGCCAAAGCCCCGGATTCACTCTCACGGCCATCCTGACCCTGGCTCTTGGCGTGGGAGCCAACACCGCCGTTTTCAGCGTAATGAACGCTGTGCTGCTGCGGTCCCTGCCGGTTTCGGATCCGGATCGCGTAGTGTATCTCCGCACCTCGAACCCGCCCCGTGGAACCGGCACCATCGATTCCAACGAGACATTCTCTTACTCGGTTTACGATGTGCTGCGGCACCAGTCCCGGGGCCTTGCTGCGGTGATCGCGTACGTGCCGTTGTCCGGCAGCAAAGTATCGGTCCGGTTTGGCCCGCAGCCCGAAGAGGCCGAAGGCGACATGGTAAGCGGCGCCTTCTTTTCCAGCCTGGGTGTAAAGCTGACCGAGGGGCGGGGCTTCAGCGAGGAAGATGAGCGCAGTCACGCGCCGATCGCCGTCCTTAGCTATAACTACTGGACGCGGCGTTTTGCGCGAAAGCCGGACGTTCTGGGCCAGACCCTCTATGTGAACAGCGTCGGCATGACCATCGTCGGAGTTGCGGCGCAAGGCTTTGAAGGCGCCGAGGCAGCCGGGTCAACCGATTTCTGGATTCCGCTGCAGAGCCGCCAGGAACTGAATGCATGGGGAAATCCTCTCGAAGATGGCAAGACCTACATTGCCAATCCGACTTGGTGGTGCCTCCGCCTGATGGGGCGCGTTGCGCCGGGCGTAACCAGAACCCAGGCCCTCGCACAGTTGCAGCCCATCTTTCAGACGGCAGCGTATGTGGGCCTCGGCTCGCCCATGGAGGGCGAAAAAAAGCCGGTGCTGAGCTTCATCGATGCCAAAAACTTCCCCGGGTATGACGAACAGTTTGGAAAGCCTCTGCGCATCCTGATGGCGATGGTTGTACTCGTGTTGCTGATCGCGCTGGCTAACGTGGCAATGCTGCTGATGGCGCGGAACGCGAATCGCCAGCGTGAATTTTCAGTGCGCCAGGCGCTGGGCGCGGGACGTCTCGAGCTGTTTCGGCAATTGGCAACCGAAAGTGCACTGCTGGTTGCGGCAGGCGGCGCGCTGGCGTGGGGCTTTGCGATATTGGCAACGCGCCTCCTTGGAGACTGGGCACAAATCGAGTCAAGCCTTGCGCCGGACAAGACTGTGTTGTTGTTCACGCTGGGAATCCTGATGCTGGCCGCGCTGGTGTTCGGCCTGGCTCCCATGCGGCTGGCCCTGGCCAGTGGGGCGGAACAGGCTCTGCGCACTTCCGCCGCGACCTCCAACACCGACATGGGCAAATCGCGCACCGGCAAAATCGTGGTTGCCCTGCAGATGGCGCTTTGCCTTGTGCTTCTGGTGGGCGGAGCGCTGCTGGTTCGAACCTTGCGCAACCTGGAAAATACGCCCCTGGGCATGAAAATCGACGGCCTCGTCGTCTTCGGAGTGAAGCCGGATATAACGTCGATTCCTCAAGGTATCGCGTTTTACGTGGAACTGATGAGTAAGCTTCGCGCGTTGCCCGCAGTCGAGTCCGTGACCGTCATGGCGGAACGCATCGGGTCTGGATGGTCAGACAACAGCGACATGATGGTAGACGGGAAGTTGCCGGAAGTGGCCAACGGCGCGTCCAGAACCGTGCGCAGCAACGTCGTGGGGCCTGACTTCTTCAATACGCTGGGTGTACCGGTGCTCGAGGGACGCGATTTTTCAAACGCGGATAACGCCAGCTCGCCCCACGTGGGCATCATCAATGAGGAGTTCGCGAAACGTTTTCTGCCCGGCCAGGACCCGCTGGGTCACGTCATTGGTCCGGACAAGGAACAGTACCAGATGACCGTCGTGGGCGTGGTGAAGAACCACAAATATCGCAGCATCGAAGAAGAGCCCATTCCAATGGCCTGGTACATGTACGCGCAGATTCCCATGGCCGGGCCCATGAGCGTCGAGATGCGCGTTCACGGAGCACCGCTTGCCATTCTGCCCGCGGCCCAAAAAGTGGTGCAGCAGATGGATCCCAACCTGCCCCTGATCCGGCCCATGACGCAGCGCGCCCAGTACGATCTCACCATCTCAGGACAGATCCTCTTTGCGCGCCTCGCGGGTTTCTTCGCCATCCTGGCCATCGTCCTTGTGGCCACCGGCCTGTATGGAACCCTTGCTTATCGCGTGAACATGCGGACGGCCGAGATTGGCGTGCGCATGGCAGTCGGCGCCCGGCGCGAAGAAGTGGTTTGGATGATCTTGAAAGACAGCCTCGTGCTCACCCTTGCGGGAATGCTGATCGGTGTTCCTCTTTCAATGCTCGTGGGCCGCGCTCTCGCCTCTTCCCTCTATGGCATTCAAGCGCTCGATATGGGAAGCTATGTCGCGGCAATCCTCGGAGTTGCAGCGGTTGCCCTCGCAGCGAGCGTGGTGCCCGCCGTGCGCGCTGCGAGCGTCGATCCTTTGAGAGCCCTGCGTACGGAATAACTGCATCCCTCGATACCCGGAGCCGCGAGCGAGCCCCGATGGTCGGCTCTCGCCGAAGCATGTCTTCAAAAGACCGCGTTTGCGGTTCTACCCCGCTACGGTTGCGGGAAGTTGACGACAGCATCGCAATCGCGTGAAGGCCCTCGCGATCGAACGCCGCAAATCCACCCATTCATTCGCACTGACTCCTCCGCGCGCATTCGCCGAATCGCGACTTGATTCGGGGTTGACAGTTTCTCGGTCATCGTTGATAGTCAAATTACAACATAATGCATATATGCATAAATATGCATCGGAGTTGAAAATGGTCGACTCACCAGCGCACGCAAATGGGACCTCCACCGCTGAACGGGCTTTGCGTCTTCGCCCGATGGCCAATCAGCTTCGCTACAGCGCGATGACAATGACCCATCACTCCGGGCTCGGGCATACGGGCGGCGATCTTTCATCGGCGGACATTCTGGCGACCCTTTATCTCGGGGGCATTCTGGACGTTAGGCCCGCTGATCCAACCTGGCCTGAGCGCGACCGGTTCATCATGAGCAAAGGACATTGTTCCGGCGCCTTCTATTCGACGCTCGCGTTTGCCGGTTTTTTCCCGCGAACAATGCTCGGTACTTTCATGGACCCGCTCTCCAGGCTCAACGGCCATCCGGACAGGAACAAGCTGCCGGGTGTCGAGGCCAACACCGGCCCGCTCGGCCACGGGCTTCCCATTGCTGTCGGCTGCGCTCTCGCGGCACGGATGCGCGGTGAAGACTGGCGCACCTTTGTACTTACCGGAGACGGTGAGTTGCAGGAAGGTTCTAATTGGGAGGCGGCCCTGGCTGCGCAACAATATGGACTCGACAACCTTGTCATCATCGTCGATCGCAATCGCATACAACAGGGAGACTTTACCGAGCAGATCATTCGCATGGATCCGATGGCAGCGAAATGGGCCGCTTTTGGTTTCGCGGTGGCCGAACTTGACGGCCACGATCACGCCGCGCTGTTGGAATGCTTTGCGAGCCTTCCCCTCGAAAAGGGCAAGCCCAGTTGCGTGATCGCCAATACGATCAAGGGCAAAGGCGTTTCTTTCGCCGAAAACAAACCCGCCTGGCATCATGGGGTGCCAACCAAAGAACATCTTGCTCTGGCCGCGGTAGAGCTCGGCGTGGAGGTTGCCCAGTGAGCACAGCTTCAGCGGTTCCGGCAAACGACGCCGCACAGACGAGACTCTACGATTGCCGTGATGCCTATGCGAGAGCACTCGAAGCGATGGCCGAAGCAGACCCGCGTGTATGTGCGGTGGTCAGCGATTCTGTTTCCTCCACGAAGCTCAAGTCCTTCAGCCAGAAGTTTCCCGCACGATTTGTGAATGTGGGCATTGCCGAGCAGAATCTTGTGGGAGTCGGCGCGGGACTCGCGAATGGTGGTATGGTTCCCTACGTCTCTGCCGCTTCATGCTTCATTACGGCGCGCGCGATGGAGCAGGTCAAAGTGGACCTCGGTTATTCGAAATCGAATGTGCGGTTGTGCGGTATGTCGTCCGGCATGGCGTATGGAGAACTTGGCCCGACCCATCACTCCATCGAAGATCTAGCCTGGACGCGTATCATTCCCAATCTCTCGGTTGTTGTTCCGGCCGACCCGATTGAAACAGCCGCCGCCATGCACTATTCGCTCGAACATGTCGGGCCCATGTTTCTGCGCATCAGCCGCATGCCCGTGCGGGCTGTGCATGGCGAGGGCTTTCAATTCAGGCTTGGCAAGGCCAACGCCCTCCGGGAGGGCAATGACGTAACTCTGATGGCAAATGGTGTGATGGTTTCTCGCGCGCTCGATGCGGCAGAGTCACTGGCCAAGGCCGGTATCGACGCCCGCGTACTGAATATGAGCAGCATGAGTCCGCTAGACGTGGACGCCGTCGTCGACGCGGCCCGCACCACGCGCGGAATTGTCACCGCCGAAGAAGCGCTCGCTGCCGGTGGGCTGGGTGGCGCGGTCGCGGAGATTCTGGCCGTGAAGCATCCCGCACCGATGCGGATCCTTGGAGTGCCGGGAGTCTTCGCTCCCACCGGCTCCGCAGAGTTTCTTCTCGAACATTTCGGGCTCACGGCGCAGGGAATCCACAATGCAGCTCTCGACCTCCTGGGAGAAGGAAAGTAGATGCCGCCCGCATTGATCCTGGCTATCGATCAGGGCACGACAAACACCAAGGCCCTGCTCTTGAACGGGTCTGGAGTACCCGTCTTCGTTGCATCCGCGCCCATTGGCTTGATTCACTCAGAGCTCGGCCACGTGGAACAGGATCCTGAACAGATCTGGAATTCAGTGCTTCGCGTGATCGCGGAGTCCGCTCTCTACGCATCGCAATCCGGGAATTCTATCGAAGCGCTCGCGGTATCCAATCAACGCGAGACAGCCGTGGCCTGGGATGGCGCAACCGGCGCTCACATTTCCAATGCCATCGGCTGGCAGTGTCCACGATCAGCGGAGATTTGTCGTCGTCTGTCGCCTCATGCCGGGTTGATTCGCGCCAGGACAGGCCTTCCTCTGGCGACTCTCATCAGTGCAGGAAAGTGGGCATGGCTAATGGAAAACGAGTCGAACGTACGGGCACTTTCGAATGCCGGGACCTTGCGCCTCGGCACGGTCGACAGCTGGCTCGTTCACAGGCTCACCTGCGGCTCAATCCACGCCACAGATTTTTCCAATGCATCGCGAACCGGACTGCTCAATCTCGAAACGCTCACCTGGGATCCCGATCTGCTGGATCTTTTCGGACTTCCGCTGCATGCGATGCCGCAACTCCGATCTTCCTCGGGATCGTTTGGGGTATGCTCCGGTGTTCCCGGCCTCGACGGCGCCCCGATTCTGGCGGCAATTGGGGATTCACACGCCGCCATGTTTGGTCATGGGCAATACATTCCGGGGGCAGTGAAGGCAACGTACGGCACCGGTTCGTCTCTGATGGCATTGACGCCGGGCCTGCCTGCGGACACTCCAACTCTGGCGCGAACCATCGCCTGGTCAATCGACGGCAAGACCCAATTCGCGCTCGAAGGCAATATCGCCATGACCGGCTCGGCGGTGCAATGGGTGGGGGAGTTCCTTCGCCTCCCCGATCCGGCGCGCGAAGCCGCCGACCTTGCCGCAACCATTTCTGATGCCGACGGCGTGTATTTTGTTCCGGCTATGGTGGGCCTGGGAGCCCCATTCTGGGACGCATCGGCGCGCGGAACGATCACCGGGCTAAGCCGCTCGCATACCTCGGCTCACCTTGCGCGTGCAGCGATCGAGGCAATCGCCTATCAGGTGGCCGACGTCTTCTACGCGATGGAGGAGGCGGGCAACACAAGAGGTTCCGCGCTTCATGCCGATGGCGGGGCGACACGCAACAACCTACTGATGCAATTCCAGGCGGATATTCTTGGCCGACCCGTCCTGCGCTCAGGCACTGCAGAACTTTCTGCGCTGGGAGCATCCATGCTCGCTGGGCTTGCGCTCGGATGGTGGAACAGCCTTGCAGAGGTTGCAGATCTTCCTCAAACCGTGGACGAGTTCGCGCCTGCAATGGCAGAAGCCAATCGCAAACGCCGTCATGCGGGTTGGAAGGCAGCAGTTGCACGTGCGCTCCTGAATCCCGAGGCTGCCGTATGAACGAGGCTGCGAACGAAATCATCCTTGAAGCGCGAGCTGTCACCAAGCGCTATCCCGGCACCCTGGCCCTCGATGGTGTCACCTTGCGCGTCTATCGAAACAAGGTCAATGTCTTGATTGGCGAGAACGGCGCGGGCAAGTCGACTCTGATGCGCATCCTCGCCGGAGTTGAGACCGCCGACGGTGGTGAACTATTGCTCGACGGCAAGCCGATTCGCATTCGCTCGCCTCGCGAAGCTGCGGCGCTGGGAATCTCTATCGTGCACCAGGAACTTTCAGTGCTGCCGAATCTCGATATCAGCGAGAATGTATTCGCCGGCCGCGAACCAGTGAGAGCCGCGGTTCTGCTCGATCGTCAAACGGAAGATGCGCGCTCCGCCAGGGCTTTGGCCAGTCTGCGCAAGCCGATGCAGGTCCGCACAAAGACAGCGCAGCTTTCGCTGGGATGCCGCCAGATCGTTGAGATTGCCCGGACCCTTGATCAAGGCGCCAGGGTCCTTATTCTGGATGAACCAACCTCAGCACTTTCCGCTACCGAGACCGACTCCCTGTTTCAAGTCATCCACGACTTGAAGCGTTCAGGCGTAACCATCATTTACATTTCTCACCGTCTCCATGAGTTGCTCCATCTGGGCGATTGGTTCACCGTCCTGCGCTCGGGCCGTATCGTTGGCCACGCGCCTCGCATTGATGTTTCCCGTAATTGGATCGTGGAACGCATGTCGGGCCGGGCTCTGAGAGAGACAACCTACGACCGCCCCTCGCTGGTTGACGCCCCCGTCCTGCTGACTGCACAGGCACTCACGCTCGGCGCGTCAGGTACGGATGAAGCTTCGCAGGCTCCTTTGCATGCTGTCAGCTTCACGCTGCGCAGAGGAGAGATTCTTGGCATCTACGGTTTGCTGGGCGCCGGAAGAACCGAATTGCTTGAGGCTCTCGCGGGCGTGCGGGGATTGCTCGGCGGATCCGTCGTTGTGAATGGCGTCCAGGCTCATATTTCGACCGTCTCGGATGCGGTTAAACATGGCATCGTGCTTGTGCCTGAAGACCGACAGCGCGATGGTCTTATTCCAGAGCTCTCGATCCGCGAGAACATCGCGATCGGCGCAATGCGGGGAATTTGGCTTTCCCGTGCAGGGCAAATAGCTATCGTGCGGGAACTGGCGAAGGAGCTCAACATCGTCGCCCGAGATCTCGAATTGCCGGTCACATCGCTGTCCGGCGGCAATCAGCAAAAAGTTATTATTGCTCGATGCCTGATGCGCAATCCGGCTTTGCTCTTGCTCGATGAACCAACTCGCGGAGTCGATGTCGGGGCCAAGGCGGAAATCTACACCATCCTTCGCCGCCTGGCGGCCAGGGGAATTGGCATTCTGTTTACTTCTTCCGAAATTGAAGAGACACGCGCACTGGCTGATCGCGCTCTTGTTCTCTGCCAAGGCCGTGTCTCCGCGGAGTTCTCGCGGAACGAAATAACCGATGACGCGCTCTTTGCGGCCGCCAGTCCGGTCGTCAACACAGCCTCAGTTCCATCTTCGGGAGTTCAGTTCGCATGACAACTGCCACCCGCCCGCAGAGTCGTTCTGATCGCCTTGCGCAGTCCTCCATCCGAACACTCCTGTTTGTTCTCCGCGCGCGCGCATTCTTTGTGCTCATCGCCCTTCTCGTCCTGTTCTCAGCGCTGGCTCCTTCGTTTCTCACCACCAACAACCTCGCCATCCTCTCGAAGCATGTGGCGATCTCGGCAATTCTGGCCATCGGCATGACCTTCGTCGTCCTCACCGGAGGCATTGATCTTTCGGTGGGCTCATTGGCCGGCCTCGGCGGAATGGTTGCCGGATACCTGCTCACACAAGGCATCGTCATCGCAGGCGTCGTTCACTATCCTCCCGTCGTCGTCGTAATTCTCATAACACTACTAGTCTGCCTCGTGGTGGGCCTCTTGAATGGCTGGCTCGTTGCCAAGGCCGGAGTCGCGCCCTTCATTGCGACACTCGGAACGTTGTACATCGCTCGCGGCGCGGCATTGCTCATGTCCAACGGAAGGACCTTTCCCAACCTCGCGGGCCAGATGGCCCGCGGCAACACCGGCTTCCCGCGCGTTGGCCAAAGCTCCATAGCGGGGGTGCCTCTACCTGTCTGGATCATGCTCGCGCTATTCGTACTTGCCTGGTTGATTGCCGTCAAGACGCCTCTGGGCCGGCACGTCTACGCGGTTGGAGGCAATGAGAGGGCTGCACGGCTCGCCGGCATCCAGGTGCCGCGGGTCAAGATCTTCACCTATTTAGCCTCTTCACTCTGCGCCGCGCTGGTCGGGCTGATCATTGCTTCGCAATTGGAAGCCGCTCATCCGGCTACCGGCGAAAGCTTCGAACTCAATGCCATCGCCGCCGTCGTTCTCGGTGGCACATCCTTGATGGGTGGGCGTGGCTCCATCCCCGGGTCGCTTATCGGAGCGTTCGTCATTGGCGTACTCTCCGACGGGCTTGTCATGCTCGGCGTCTCGGAGTTCTGGCAGATGGTCATCAAAGGGTCAGTGATTGTTCTGGCTGTCGCTGTGGATCAACTGCAATCGCGGCTGCAGGCGCGATTCCTGCCATATTTGCAATCATCAAATGCGGAAGGAGCCGAGTGATGCGGCGCTGCGCCCGCATTTTTGCAATTGCGCTGGTCAGCCTTCTGACGATGGCATGCGCCGCTTGCAACCGTGCCGAAATGTCGCGACCCCTCATCGTCATCATCGTTCCGTCGCAGGACAACCCCTTCTTCAAAGCGGAAGCCGATGCGGCCGCGGCGCGCGCGCTGGGCCTGGGTTATCGCGTACGGGTGGATGCGCATGATGATGATGCTTATCGTCAGGACAACCTCATCGATTCCGCGATCGCATCCAATGCCGCGGCCATCATTCTTGACAACGCCGGCGCAGACTCATCCGTTGCCGCCGTGCGTCGGGCAACCCTCGCCGGAATTCCCTGCTTTCTGATCGACAGGGAAATCGAGGCCAATCGCATCGCCAAGGCTCAAATCATCGCAGACAACGACCAGGGCGCCCGAATCGTCGCAGAAGAATTTGTTCACGCTATCGCTTCGCAGCGAGGCGACTACGCCGAACTCCTGGGCCGTGAATCCGACACCAACGCGCAGGTACGCACGCGCGCCTTTCACGGCGTCCTTGACGCGCAGCCCACCTTGCATCGCGTGGCCGCTCAGTCTGCCAACTGGTCCCAGTCAGAAGCCTTTCAGAAGACAGAAACCATGCTGCAGGCTCACGCGACGATTCGCGGCATCATCGCGGGCAACGACACGATGGCTCTCGGAGCAGTCGCGGCCGTGAAGTCCTCAGGGCTGAATGGCATTGTGATTACCGGTCTTGACGGAAGCCCGGATGCGATCGCAGCCATTCGCTCCGGAACTCTGCGTGCCACTTCGCTTCAGCCGGCAGTCCTGATCGCCCGCCTCGCCGTTGACGAGGCGCATCGGTTTCTACAAACAGGCAGCACGGGCAAGCCGGAACGGCAGATCATTCCATGCGATCTCGTCACGCGGCAAAACGCAGACGACTACAGCAACTTTGAGAAGGTGAGGTAAACAAAGATGTCCGCAACGCTGGCAGTGATCCTGGGAAATCGCGACTTCTTTCCAGATGCGCTCATCTCTGAGGCTCGTCGCGATCTTCTCAAAGTCTTCAAAGAGTTGTCCGTCGAGCCGGTCTGGCTTACCGAAAATGAATCGAAACTCGGTGCGGTGGAAACCTGGGCCGATGCCGTCAGGTGTGGAGACCTTTTTCGATCAAATCGCCATCGCATCGATGGCATTCTCGTGTGCCTGCCTAATTTCGGAGACGAGAAAGGAGTGGCAGATGCGATTCGTCTTTCGGAACTGAATGTTCCGATTTTGGTTCAAGCATGTCCCGATGATCTTGATCAGTTTGGACTCGCGCGGCGCCGCGATGCCTATTGCGGGAAGATTTCTGTTTGCAATAATCTGCGCCAATATGGATACAAGTTCTCATTGACGCGAAACCACACCACCTCGCCGTCTTCCGAACTCTTCAAAGAGGAGTTGAAAAACTTCTTCGCCGTGTGTCGCGTGGTGCGAGGGATGCGCCGCGTGCGCATTGGCGCCGTGGGAGCGCGGCCCAACGCGTTCAACACTACGCGGTATAGCGAAAAGCTTCTGGAGGCTTCGGGAATTTCCGTCAACACGATCGATCTCTCCGAGGTCTTTGGAAGCGCCTCCCTGATCGCTGACGAGGACACCCGAGTCAGGCAGCGCGTAGACCAGATTCGCGCTTACGCCGATAGTTCAGCCGCCCCAATTGAGTCACTGAACAGGATGGCGAAATTTGCAATCGTCATCGACGACTGGATGGCATCGCTCAGCATCACGGCGACCGCCATTCAATGTTGGAGTTCGATGCAAAAGAACTATGGCGTGAACGTGTGCACGATCATGAGCATGATGTCGGAGCAGATGATGCCCTCGGCCTGCGAAGTCGACATCGCGGGGGTGGTAAGCATGTATGCTCTGCAACTGGCCAGCGGCAGGCCCAGCGCTCTAGTGGACTGGAATAACAACTATGGTACCGACCCCGACAAATGTGTCCTTTTTCATTGCGGGAACTGGGCCAGGGACTTCCTTCCCGACATTCGCATCGGCACCGCCCCAATCCTCGGCACCATGCTGGGCGAAGAAAATACAGTCGGTGCATTGGCCGGCCGCACTCCCGCTGGTCCAATGAGTTTTGGCCGAGTCAGCACCGATGATTCCTCGGGCGAGATCCGCGCATATTTCGGTGACGGATACTTTACCGACGATGCACTTGACACATTCGGAACCCGCGCCGTAGTTGAGATACCGAAGCTGCAGGAACTGATGCAGTTCATCTGCCTGAATGGTTTCGAGCATCACGCCGCAATGACCGCAAGCCATTGCGCGGCGCCGGCAGCAGAGGCGCTCGGCAAATACCTGGGGTGGGATGTGCATCGGCACGCCTCAGCCCCACAGTAGGCCGGCCTTATGTCACGACTGGACGAAATCCGCCTGATGGCCAAGATCGCGCGCATGTATTACGACCAGGGTATACGCCAGCAGCAGATCACGGAGCGGCTCAATATCCATCAGTCCAAAGTTTCTCGCATGCTCAAACGGGCGCGGGAAACGAACATCGTGCGCATCAGCGTTGCTACGCCCGTAGGCTTCTTTCCTGAATTGGAAGACGCGATCGAGAGCCGATTTGACCTGAAAGAGGCCATCGTCATCGATTCCGACGGAGAGGAAGAACGCGTCGTTCGCGATCTCGGGGCCGCGGCCGCCTTCTACGTCGAAACAACGATAAAGCCGGAGATGGTCATCGGCATTTCCTCCTGGAGCCGATCGCTTTTTTCGATGGTGGAAACCTTGCACCCGAACACCGCGGGCGCCGGCGGAAAGGTTGTCCAAATTCTTGGCGGCGTGGGCAATGCCAGCACCCAATACCAGGCCATGCTTTTGGCGCAACGGCTGGCTGCGCTGATAGGCGCATCGCCCGTGCTGCTGCAAGCGCCCGGTGTCGTAGGATCCCCTGAAGCCAAAGCCGTACTTATCAAGGATGCAGCCGTGGAAGAGGCATCAAAGCTCTTTTCCAAACTCGATCTTGCGCTGGTTGGAATTGGATCTCTTGAGCCGTCGTCTCTTCTGGCCAGCAGTGGGAACATCTTTTCGGTCGCGGAACGGCAGCAGTTGCGCCGCGCCGGCGCTGTTGGAGACATCTGCTTCCAGTTCATTGATAAGCAGGGTCGCCTGGTCGACTCGCCGCTCATGAAACGCGTCATCGGCATCGATCTTGCCACCCTGAAGTCCGCGCCGCGCGTCGTCGGAATTGCAGGTGGCGAATCAAAGGTCCCCGCGATCCTCGCATCCCTCGCGGGCAAATGGATCAACGTCCTCATCACCGATAGACGCACCGCGGAACAGCTGATCTCGACTCCACTGTAAAACCTTCCCACGACGCGGACATCTCCGTCTAGCGTAGGAGATTGAGTTTTGCGAGGTCGATGATCTCATCGCCATGCCCGCTGAGAACAGCTTTGAGAGCGAACAGGCCAAAGCCCTTTGCCTGCTCGAAGGTGATCGTCGGGGGCATGGAGAGTTCCAGCCGGCTCACCGGAACCTCGATCAGCGCAGGTCCATCATGCTCGAGAGCCTGCATGATCATCGGGCGAACCTGATCCGGCGTTTCGGCGGTCAGGCCGAGCAGACCCGCGGCCTCGGCCAGATTCGCGAAATTCGGGTTCTTCAGGTTGGTTCCGAAATCGACAATACCCGCCGCCTTCATTTCCAGCTCAACAAACGCCAGTGACTCATTCTTGAAGACGATGATCTTGACGGGCGCACGCAATTGGCGCAGCGAGAGCACATCTCCAAGCATCATGGCGAGTCCGCCATCTCCTGACAGGGACACCACCTGGCGCCCTGGATGACTCACCTGGACTCCGATCGCCTGGGGCAATGCGTTGGCCATCGAACCGTGGTTGAAAGAACCGAGCAGGCGTCGTTTGCCGTTCATGGTCAGGTAGCGCGCAGCCCAAATCGTCGGTGTGCCAACATCGCAGGTAAAAATCGCATCATCGGCGGCAAGCTCGTCGAGCACGCGGACCACGTATTGCGGATGAATCGGTTTTTTGCCACCGCCGTCAGTCGCAAGCTCTTCAAGACCTTTTCTCGCCTTCTTGTAATCCTCGAGCGAGGCTTTCAGATGCTTCTTTTCTTTGTTTTGCTGCAGTTTCGGCAGGAGAGCCGCAAGAGTCGTCTTCGTATCACCGACAAACCCATAGTCAACTTTGGTGCGTCTGCCTATCTGTTCCCCGCGAATGTCGATTTGCACAATCGTGGCATCCTTCGGAAAGAACTGCTGGTAGGGAAAGTCGGTCCCTATCATCAGCAGCAGGTCGCAGGCCATCATGGCGCGATAACCGGATGAGAACCCCAGCAGCCCGGTCATGCCAACGTCGTAGGGGTTGTCGTATTCAATGAACTCTTTTCCGCGCATTGCATGCACGATTGGGGCATTCAGTCTAGCCCCGAGCTGAACCAACTCCGCGTGGGCCCCCGCACAGCCGGCCCCAGCCAGGATCGTTATGTTCCTTGACTTATTGAGAAGCTTGGCCAACGCCTCGATTTCGTCTTCAGTGGGACATACGGTTGGATGAGGCGGAGGAAAATGCAGCCGCGGACCGTCCTCGACAGCTTCAAGTAGCGCAACGTCTCCAGGGATAGCCACCACGGACACGCCGCGGCGCGAGATCGCTGTTTGTATCGCAATCTCAAGGATCCGGGGCATGTGCTCGGGGCGAGAAATCGATTCGCAGTAATGACTGCATTGCGCGAAGAGATGTTCCGGGTGTGTCTCCTGAAAATAACCGCTGCCAATTTCATTGCTGGGAATCTGCGCGGCGATGGCGAGCACGGGAACTCGGCTGCGGTGGCAATCATACAGGCCGTTGATCAGGTGCAGGTTGCCGGGCCCGCAGCTGCCGGCGCACACCGCCAACCCTCCTGTGAGATGCGCTTCCGCGCCGGCAGCAAACGCGGCCGCCTCTTCGTGCCGCATGTGAATCCATTGCATCTTCCTCTCTCTGCGAATTGAATCGGTGATTCCGTTGAGGGAGTCGCCCGAGACTCCGTAGACCCTTTCTACGCCTGCGGACGCAAGGACTTGCACAAACAAGTCCGCCACGGATTTCGTCGCCATAGGGCTGCCTCCTCCTATTGTGCTTGTTACCCCCGCATAGTCAGATGATCCCACTGCCGGACAAGCTGCCCTTGAATTTTTGCCGGAGTCAATCGACCTGGCTCCGTCAAGCCCAGCTTAGAAGGTGAGACGTGCGCCCACCTGGGCGGCGAATGGAATGCCAACCGTGGTCCCAGGTCCAAAAAAGTCTCCCAATGCGCCCGCGGCGACTCGCAGCTGATTGGGGCTGTTGATCGGTGCGGTTTCCGTACAGTCCGCGTTTGTGCAGATGTCGGTCACGTTTCCCGCTTGCGCCTCGAGCCCCGGAACCGGGAGTGATGCAATATTCGTTACATAATTCTCGCCAGGATTATTCCGGTTGAAGAGATTGAAGAATTCAACGAAGGGGATCAACGACCATCGATCACCAAGTGCAATGGGGCGACTTACCCGCATGTCTGCCTGGATGTATGGAATTCCCCGGAACTGATCGAGCGAAGTCACGTTGCCATTGACGGCGATCCGGCCGGTGTTGTCCGCGGTAGTAATGGTGAACGGCCTTGCGCTTTCGGCCTGGACAAGCGCACTCAGTTCGAACCCTTCATAGATGCGGCCTGTCCCGGCGAACACAATTCGGTGGCGTACATCCTCGCCCGACGGTCCATAGTCGCCGGGGCCAAACGGGTTGAGCGGATTGCAAACGCCGTTCACATAGTCGAAGAGTTCTCCCAGGACGCAGCCCCACGTTTGCGCCTTGGCAAGCGTGTAATTGGCAACCAGGCTCAGGCGCGTATTGATGTTTCCTTGCAGATGCACCAGGAGCGCGTTGTAGCTCGACCGTTGTCTGAATGGGAGACGTTGACGTCCGGAACAAATCGTCGCCTGCCCGGGATCGTCGACGGGCAACAAGGGCGTAAACAGGTTCGTCCCGCCGGTGTAGGTGTACGCCCGATAGGCATGATTTCCCTGCTCGTGGATGTAGTCAGCGCTCACGGCCCAATTGGGGCTGAACGCATGTTCGACTCCACCGGATACATGAATGGCATAGGGCGTTTTGTACTCGGGATCGATGAGGTTCGCTGTCCCTCCCGACGCACTTCCCGCGACACAGCCGGAATTCTGCGGGCCGTCTGGATCCTGCACCGGATCGACACACGGGCCGGGAGGCCGATTGACCGCCTGGAATGCGGTCGCCCATCCCGTCTGCGCAAGGTCGTTGAAGTACAGCCCGAATCCCGCCCGAACGACGGTTGTTCCGCTGTTGCCGGGCGCATACGCAAAGCCAAGGCGCGGCGCGACTTGCTTACGGTCGTCGTGCGGCACACCCGAAACCAACGGGATATGGAGCGCCGCGAGCGTGAGGTATCCGGGATTCTCTGCCTGCGTGTGACCCGATCCCAGAAAGAGTCCCCAGGTCGCGGAATAGCGAAGCCCGTAGTTGAACGTTAATCGACGGTTGATCCGCCATGAGTCCTGGCCGTAGACCGCCAGCCGCTGCACATTCTGCGAGAATGCTCCTCCAAGGTTCGACGTCGAGGCTCCAGCCTCCATATCGGATGTGAACTGAGACGGATTGTCGATGTAGTCCGAGGGGTTTTCAGGAAACTGGTAGAGCGTCTCGGTATTTCCTGGAAACGCGCCGCCGAGCACCGGTTCGTGAATCAAATTGACGCCGAGTTGCAGCGAATGGTTCTTCTGCGCACGGCTGATGTCGTAGCGGAGCTGATACTTCTCCTGGTTGCGGTCGGAGGGAAAGAACGTGATCGGCGTAGCAAACTGGTTGTCGCCAAATGTTTCAAAGCCGGAAACCGTGAGTGACGTGGAACTGAAGGGAAAGGCCAGCGCAAAGCCGAGGTTCGACGCACGCGTCTGCGTCAGATGCAAGCCGCCGGCATTGAACACGAAATTCCCCACCACCTTGTCTGAGAACTCGTATTGGTTGCCGATCAGCACACTGAGGTAGTTGTTATGGGTTAGCAATCCCGTCGACGGCAGCGCACCTTGTGCAACCAGGTTGTTGTGCGTCGTGTACGTATCGATCGAACTGCGCAGCCTCCACGCCGATTTTGGCGTCTCGGCCCAGTCCAGGCGCAGCATCCCCAGGGTGTCGCGAAACGGAATCGGTACATTAGCCGGAACTGCGATCGTCGGCACCTGGGGAATCAACCCGTCCGCAGGCCAGCATCGCCAACGCATCGAACTGGACCGTGCTGGCCGGGCTGTAAACAATGCTCGCATTCTCATGGACATGTTCGAATGCGGCAAAGAACCAGAGACGATCCTTCCTGATCGGGCCGCCCATCGTGGCTACGTAATTCTGCCGCGAAAAAGGCTGCTTGGGATTCGGAGCCGGATTCTCGATGGGAAATCGCGCATTCAGCGCGGCCGAGCGTTCGTAAAATGCCGCGTCGCCATGCAATGCGTTCGTTCCGCTCCTGGTTGTGATCACGATCGATCCGGCCGTGGTACCGCCTGTGTCCGCATTCTCCTGCGCTGTCCGGACCGCGAACTCGTGAATAGCATCAGGGGAGTAATTCTGCAGGAAGCCTCCGATAAAGTCATCGGAGTTATCTCCTCCATCCACCGAGAGTTCGTTGTTCAGTCCAGAGCTTCCTCCCGTTGACACGGCAGTGATCCGGGCCTTGGTCGGGTCGGAAGGTTCTACCGGCTCAGTTCCCGGCGCGAGGTAAGCAATGTTGGCGAAACTCCGTGCGGAGAGCGGCAGTGTCGAAAGGTCGCGGCTCGTGACCACACTCTGGTGAACATTGCCGGCCAACTCGATCGGTTGCGATGTGATTGAAGACCCCTCCGATTTCACTTGAACCGATTGCAGCTTCGCAGCCGGTGCGAGGCTTACCGCGATGTCCTGGACTGTGCTCACGGCAATCACAATCTCCGAAGAGGCCGTCGCAAAATCCCGCGCGGAAACGGTGATCTCGTACCTGCCGGAAGGGAGACTCTCCAGCGAAAATTCTCCCCGCCCATCCGAAGCGGCGTGACGAACCGTGGCGGACTCGGGCTGCCGCATTTGGATCGACGCCCCGGCGATGCGAGCTCCCGTGGAGTCCTGAACCAGTCCACGTAGCGATCCGCCCGCGATCTGTCCATAGAGCGATGAACACACCAGAACGAAGCAAAAAAAAGCCGTGATCCTTGGCCAATACATCTTTCTCGCCCCTTCAAGATTGCGTGCCGATCCATTCCTGGAATCAGGTTCTGACAGTCTATCGGAACGCACTTCTTCAAATGGAGCCCGAGCGCATGCATAAGCGGCGCGTGGCTGTAGTCTGGCATGCATGAGGCGATTCCCTGTTCTTGCCGCCGGCCTTGTGGCGCTGGCCTTCAATTCCGTTCAGGCGTCCGCGCCCGTGGGGACCGATGAGCGCGCACGCGAGCTGATCCGGGTTCTGAAGCTGTCGATTCTCCCCAAAGAGTCAGGCTACCTCGGATTAATCGGCGAGTCGGCGCAGAAGGTGGACGTGAACGGACGGCAGTTGGCGGTGCAGAGCCAGGTGTATTACATGCTTACACGCGAGAGGCCGGTGAATTACCTGCACTGGCTCGCTCCGGATGACACGCACATTCTGATCGAAGGCGGCCCCGTCGACTACTTCATCTTCCATCCCGATGGGGGCGCCGAAATGCGCACGCTGGGCACCGATGTCGCCGCCGGACAGCAACCGCTGATTGCGGTGCCAGGAGGCTGCTGGAAGGCATTGCGGTTGCATGCGGGGGCTAACTATGCGCTCATGGCGAACGCGCTGTCACCCGAGTTCACACCCGACCGGGTTCGTATTGGAGCAGGAGCCGACTGGGTCAAGCGCTACACTGGCGCCGCCCCGTGGGCGACGCCCGAAAATCTGCGCGCGCTGATCGGACCGAACTGGACGCCTTAGGCGGTCCTGGCCACGCGGTTGGCGCGGTTCGCGGAGATGAATCCCATATCCAGCGAGATGCCGCGCACGCATTGAAGCAGGTGATTGGCAATCGAAGGCAGCTTCTGCGCCGTGACCCGGAACGAGGGCCCGGACACGCTGACAGCCGCCACCGGCAAGCGCTGTGCGTCCAGCACCGGCACAGCAATGCAGCGCAGGCCTTCTTCCAACTCCTCGTCGTCGACCGCGTAGCCCCGCCGGCGGGTCTTCTCGATCTCCGTTCGCAATGCCTCAGCCGTGCCAATGGTGCGATGCGTAAAGCGTTCAAAGCGCGACCTGCGGATGATGTCGTTGATGCGCTCTTCGGGCAGAAAAGCGAGGATCGCCTTGCCGACCGACGTGCAATGCACGGGATTGCTGGCGCCAATGCGCGTAATCATCCGGACCGAGCGGCCGGGCTCGATCTTGTCGATATAAATGACGCGCGCCTGCTCCAGTATGCACAGGTGCGCAGTCTCCTCGGTTTCGGCGACCAGCCGGCGGAGATGGGGCTGGGCACGTTCGCGTAGATCATATTGTTCGATCGCCCGATTGCCGAAATCGAACAGGCGTAACCCCAGCCTGAATTTGCCGTTGGTGGTTCGTTCCACCATGTGGTGGCGTTCCAGAACCATCAGGAAGCGGTGTGCGGTACTTTTGTGAAGCTGGAGAGAGGAGGCCACCTGCGCCAGGCCAAGCGGGGTTTCGCTCTCGCCGAGAAGGTCGAGGACCGCAAACGCGCGGTCCAGGGCCTGAACCTTGTAAGTGCCTTGGGGGGGAGCATCTCGCATAGTGGTCCTCTGTTTCGCCAAATGATTACCTTACAAGTCTCTCAACATATGAGACTGACGTCAAGAAGCGGGCCAATGTCGCATCTTCGCGTGTCCTCGAACCGGCGGCTCACCTTCCGAAAACCCCAAGGCGGCGATTCATAGAGAGGATACGACGCCTAAACCGTGGTTTCGGGAACTACGTCTCCCTCTCCGGGAGCCAGAAAGAGATTGGCCTCAACGCCGTGCTGGCGGGTGTAAAGGTCATAGTAGCGGCCTCCCATCGCAAACAGTTCGGCATGGTTGCCGCGCTCCACGATCATGCCCCCTTCGACAACGAGAATCTGATCGGCCCGGCGGATGGTGGAAAGGCGGTGGGCGATCACAAAAGTCGTGCGTCCCTGCATGAGCTGATTCAGGCCTGCCTGGATCATCGCTTCCGATTCCGAATCAAGAGAGCTGGTAGCCTCATCGAGGATGAGGATACGGGGCGCGGCCAGAAGTGCCCGCGCGATTGAGAGGCGCTGCCGCTGCCCTCCTGAGAGCTTCACCCCGCGCTCGCCCACAATGGTTTCGTACTCATCGGGAAAGCGCTCGGCAAATTCGTCGACGCGGGCGGTGCGGCAGGCGGCAAGAAACTGTTCTTCGGTGGCGTCAGGGCGCGAAAACATGATGTTCTCGCGGATGGTCCCATCGAAGAGGAACGAGTCCTGCAGCACCACGCCGAGCTGGGACCGGAATGTGTTCAGGTCCACCTGCGCCAGGTCCACATCGTCGACCAGCACCCGGCCGTTCGAAGGCGTGTGAAATGCGCAGAGCAGGCTGATGATCGTGGACTTGCCGGATCCGGACGAGCCGACCAGGGCCGTGACGGTTCCGGGCTTGGCTAGAAAGCTGATGCCATGCAGAACCGGCTTGTCCGGGTCGTAGGCAAACTCCACATCTTCGAACCGGACTGTGCCCTGGATGGGCGGCATGGTCAGAGTGCGCCCGGGCACCCGGTTTTCTTCCAGTTCCGCCATGATTTCCCCGGTACGGTCGAGCCCGGCAAACGCCTCGGTGAGCTGAGTTCCAATATTCACCATCTGAAACAGCGGCGCGATCATGAAAGCGAGGAACATGTTGTAGCTGAAGTAGTCGCCGACCGTCCAGGTATGGTGGAGGACGCTGTTGCCTCCCAACCACATGACCAGGGCCGACACCACCCCCAGGACCGTGGTTGAGGCGGAACCGAGGATACTGGTCATGGTCAACGACTTCATTACATTGGCGAGAAGACGGTCCACGCCCCCGGAGAAAACAGAGGCCTCACGCGCCTCGGCGTGGTATCCCTTGATGACGCGGACGCCGCCCAGCGACTCCGTGAGCCGCCCCGTGACCTCGGCGTTGATCTTGCCGCGCTCGCGGAAGATGGGGCGGATCTTCTGGAACGCGTATTGAAGGACGAACACAAATACGCCGACCACGGAGAAAACAGTGAGAGTAACGACGACGCTGCGGTGAAGCAGGTAGAAGAAGGCAAGGACCGCCGTGACCACGCCTCCGACAAATTCCACCAGGCCGGTACCGACCAGGTTGCGCACGCCTTCCACGTCGGTCATGATCCGCGAAACGAGGGTGCCGGTTCGATTTTCGTCGTAGTAGGCAACCGACAGCAGCCCCACATGGCGCTGCACCTGGCGGCGCATCTCGGCGATCAGGCGTTGCCCGGCCTTGGACAGCAACTGCGTCAACGAAAACGACGTAATGGCCTGAACGATCATGGCCGAGAAGACCACCGCTATGATTTTGGGCAGAAGCCGCGCATCGCCCGTGGGCGACAGCACCTTATCGAGAAGCGGCTTGGAGGTATAGGGAAGTACCAGGCCGGCGACGCGGTTGACCGCCATCAGGCACAGACCTGCCACAAGAAGCCCTTTCCGCGGCGCAACCAGGGACTTGATCTGAGGCCAGAGCTTTTTCAGGTTTGGCTTACGCTTGGGTAGCTCCGCTTGACCCGCCCGTGAGCGTCCAGCGGAGGAGCGCTCCGCGCGCATCCCCATCCCTCCACCACGCATCGTCCCCATCGATCAGACCAGCCTCGCGCGGCGCGCTGCAATGAAAGAGCGCACGCAGAGAATGACATAGATGAGGAGCAGGCCCGCCATCAAGAGCTGAGCGGTGACGGCGACCGCGTCGGGGGAATGGCTGGAAGTGATGGCGAAGAGAGCCCGGCCGGCCGCTCCCAGGAACCCGAGCAGACCGATGGTCACGTTGATGTGCATAAACAGCTTGCGGCGGCTTGGGTCAGGGCTGTTGGCGAGAATCCCGAACACGCCGAGCGCCAGGCCAAACCAGGTGGGGATCAAGGCAGTTGGAGCTTTGCTCCCGGTTCCCAGGTAGAAGCCCACGCCCAGGACAGCCAGCAAAACCGCAAACACCAACGTCACTTTCGCCATTCGAAAATCCTCTTTCGGCTTAACCCAAGGTTATCAGTTGGTTGGATTCGCCGCATCCCCGCGCGATGCACAAATCCGGACCGTCGCGGAATGGACTAGCGCTGAATCCTGGCCGAGCCGCCCTTGGCGAACGCCCGGACCTGGCCCGCGGTTGCCATGGTGGTGTCGCCGGGAAACGTGGTGAGCAGCGCGCCGTGGGCCCACCCCAGCCTGACCGATTCCTCGTGCGACTCGCCTGTCAGGATGCCGTAAATGAAGCCCGACGCGAAGCCGTCTCCCCCGCCCACACGGTCAAAGACGTCAAGCTCGGCGGTCGGCGCCGTATAGGTTCGGCCGTCAATCCAGGCAACGGCGCTCCAACTGTGGCGATTGGTCGAGTGCACCTCGCGCAGAGTGGTGGCCACGACTTTCACGTGGGGCAGTTTCTTCACCACGTTATCCATCATGCCGAAAAACACGCTGGGGTCGAGCTTCGATTTGGCGGCGACCTCCGGGCCGGCAATGCCCAGCCCTTTCTGCAAATCTTCTTCGTTGCCAACCAGCACATCGACGTTCTCGACGATCCGATGGATCGTTTCTACAGCGCGCGCGTCGCCGCCGTGAATCTTCCACAGCTTTTCGCGGAAGTTGAGATCGAAGGAGGTCACCGCGCCTGCTTCCTTGGCCGCTTTCATCAAATCCGCGGCCAGCTCGGCCGTGGTGGGCGACAATGCCGCAAAAATCCCGCCGCTGTGCACCCAGCGGACTCCGCCGGAAAAAATGGCCTTCCAGTCAAAATCGCCCGGCTTCAGATGCGCCGCGGCTTCGTTGGCCCGGTTGTAGAACACCACCGGCGCCCGCACGCCGTGTCCCCGGTCGCTATAGACCGTGGCCATGTTGGGACCGGTAACGCCGTCGTGTTTGAAGTGCTTGTAGAACGGCTTGACTCCCATCGCGCGCACACGTTCGGCGATCAGATCGCCGATGGGATAATCGGACATTGCGCTTGCGATGGCCGTTTTGAGTCCGAAGCAGTCCGCCAGGTTGGCGGCTACGTTGAATTCACCGCCGCTGACATGGATCTTGCACTCGGTCGCCTTACGGAACGGGATGATGCCGGTATCGAGCCGATGCACCAGCGCGCCCAGCGAAAGAAAATCCAGATCTCCATCCTTGCGAATATTCAACCCACTCATCGCGCTTTTTTGACTCCCTCCGAAATCCCTGAAAGCGTCTCTCTCCCCAGTCCCTGGTCCCTGGTCCCTGTTCTTCCTACGCCCCTGCAGTCTTCTTCACGTCGGCCAAAACCTCGCCAACAGTCCAGTCAGTGCCCGGATAGAACCGCACCACCTTGCCATCCGCTCCGATCAGCGTCGTGGAGAGCGTATGGGTAATGGATTGATCGGCCGCGCGGGTGATGCCCACATCGAAATACTCGGCCATTTTAGCGAGTTCCGGCTTTGCGGGCACGGCGAAATCCCAATGGGAAAAAGCGCTGCTCGCATCGCTGCCGATGTAGGTTGCTCCGTAAGCGCGCAGCCGCTCGGGAGTGTCGTTGTCGGGATCGAAACTGACACACAATAAATGAGACTTCTGATACAAAGCCGGATTGGACGCCAACGCGCGGTTGATGTCGGCAAAGTTATGCGTCACCCGCGGGCAGAAGTCAGGCAACGGGCAGCGCGTATAGATGAAGGTGATCAGCAGCTCTTTTCCGAGAAACTGATCCAGATGGATGGTGTGGCCATCCTGGTTGCGAAGCACGAAGTCAGGCACCGCATCGCCGGGAGCCGGCACATGATAGGCGACCCTGGGCTTGTAGTCGGGTTTGGCCTGGCCTACGACCACGATGTGATCCAGCAGCGAGTCGCCCCCGCCTTGCTGCGATACCACGAGATCCGCCGTGATCACGTCCCCGGGATGCAGTTCGCTGAGGACGTTGGCGTCCTTCAACTTGTAGGGCATGGTCATGGCTTCCATGAAACCGGGAATCGCATCGTGGTCGAGGGTGGCTTCGCCCGTGGCGGCATTGGTTGAAACCACTTTGCCGCGCAGTTTGTAAATCTTGACAGAGGACTCAGCAGATTGGGAATCGGGCTCGGAAACACCGTGGCAACCCGCCAGTGGCAGGAGTACAAGCAAAGATGAGGCAAGAAATCTGCGAATCACAAATCAGTGTACAGCCGGAGGCAGCCTGCTCGAACGGAACGGCGCCATCGCAACCTGCGACGACGCCGTAGAAAACTGCCATCATCTCATCCGAGCGCCGGTCGAACGCTTGTTCGAATTCGACTGGGTTATTTGCTACCCTCGGCCGCCGAAGCGAGGTAGAGGTCGACGTTGTTCTTGTCGACCAGCGAAGTGCCGGTGTCGACAAACACCGGGTAGGGAGAGAAGGAGTCGACACTGTAGTCTTTGGCAAGTTGCGTGGGCGGGTTGTGGAAGATCTCATCCAGTGCTTTCAGCCCGACGTAACCCATGGTGTAGGGCTTCTGTGCAATGGTCGAATCGATGGTCCCGCCCTTGATGCCGTCCAGTGTGTCCTGGTTGACATCGAAGGCCACCAGCACGCGATCGGTTGCGTTGGCGCGCTTGATGGCGTCGGAAACCATTTTGCCGGATGCCGACTCGAGGCAGATGAAGGCATCCACCTTCTTGGGTCCGGTCAGGGCCAGGGTCTCCTGGGTCTTGTCAAAGGCCTTGCGCGCGTCACCCCCGATGTCGACTGTTTCGACAATCTTGATGTCGGGCTTCGCAGACAGGGCGTCCTTCAACCCCTTCAGCCGCTCTTCCGTGTTCGGCTGGCCGGGAATCGTGAACACCATGAGATTTCCCTTCCCGTTCATCTTCTCAATGAGCCGCTTCCCGCCCAGTTGCCCGGCCTCGAGGTTGTTGGTGCCGATAAAGTACAGGCGCCGGCTCCCCGCCGCGTCCGAGTCAATGGTCAACACCGGAATGTTGGCGGCGATGGCGGCATCGATCCCCGGCTGCAACACCGCCGCATCGGCAACGGAAATGAGAATCCCGGCAGGCTTGGCCGCAACCGCCTTGTTCATCTCGGCCAGTTCGGCCTGTGCATCGTAGCCCTCCGGTCCCACCACCTTGGCCGTAACCTTGTACCCGGCGGCCGCGTGATTGAAGCCCGAGGCTGCGGTTTGCCAGTACGGCAAAGCCGTGTTGGTGATGACCATGTAGAACACTTCTTTGTTCGAGTGCCGTTCGCACCCCGAAATCAAACCGACTCCCAACGCCAGTAGCGCAATTCCAGCTTGCTTCATTGCTTTCATCCTTGCCTCCGGTCCATACGTGAATAGGTTTGAATCGAGTCCAAAATAACCTCGAAACAGGAGCCTTGCCAATTCCGGCAGGATCGTACTCCCGTATACCGGGCATTGTCCAATCCGCCGCCGCATGGAGCATCTTATAGCACGGCGCCCGGCAATGGTGATGGCCGGCACGTTTTCTTTTTCGACCCATACCGAACATTCCGATTGCACCGCGTTTCGAGTGCCGCCGACTGCGATATAACCAGACCAGAGCCGCAGGTTGCGAGAGCCATGATGAACGACGAGCTTCAATCGGGTACTTCGTTGCCGCCGGGCATCGCTGTGCGCGGCGATTTGGACAGCGGACTCACGCATCGCGCGCATGCCGAGCGGCCGCATGCCTACCGTACACCATTCGCCCGGGACGGCGCGCGCATTCTTCATGCGCGGGCTTTCCGTCGCCTGGCGGGCAAAACGCAGGTGTTCACCCGGCTTCCCGGCGATCGCTCCGGAGACCACTTCCGGAGCCGTCTCACCCACACGCTTGAAGTGACCCAGATCGCACGAACCGTGGCCACTGCCCTGGGCCTGAACACCGATCTCACCGAGGCGCTCGCCCTCGTCCACGACATCGGCCATCCGCCCTTCGGTCACGCCGGCGAAAAAGCGCTCGACCATGCGCTGCGTGCCTGTGGGCTCGGCTTTGATCACAACCTGCACGCGCTTCGCATCGTCTCCTGGTTTGAAGAACGCTATGCCGCGTTCCGCGGGCTCAACCTCACGCTCGGCGTCCGCGAAGGCATCATCAAGCACTCCCGCGACTACGACCCCCGGCAACACCCGGAACTGGCGGAATATTTCCTCGGCCTGCGGCCGCCCCTC
Source organism: uncultured Acidobacteriota bacterium (assembly GCA_963798315.1). GTDB lineage: Bacteria > Acidobacteriota > Terriglobia > Terriglobales > Acidobacteriaceae > Telmatobacter. The sequence continues at coordinate 352,918 of CAWCTA010000018.1, forward strand.
GAGGCGCAACTGATCGATCTGGCGGACGAGATCGCTTATCTGACTGCCGATCTCGACGACGGCTTGGATTCCGGAGTTCTCTCGCTGGAACAGGTCCGCGCGGGCGTCACTCTGTTTCGAGGCTGTCACGATGCGGTGCTGGGCGAGTACCCCGGTGCAGCACCCCGCCTCACTGCCAGCGAGGCACTCAAGCGGGTGATGAACGCACTGGTCACGGACCTGATCTGGGAAGTGCGAAAACGAGTAGCCACCGCCAACATCAGGACGCTTGACCAGGTACGTCAGGCGCCGGATCGCCTCGCCGCTCTGAGCCCTGTGATGGAGTCCGATCGTGCCGCTGCGAAGGCGTTCCTGTACGCCAACATGTACAACTCCCCCGACATGGAAGAGGCCCACGTGCATGCGGCTAACGTCGTCGAAGGCCTTTTTGGTGCTCTCATGGCCGATCCCGCCCTGCTGCCGGCGGATCATCGCGCCCAGATTCCCTCCGAAGGCCTGGCACGCACCGTCGCCGACTACATCGCGGGCATGACGGACAACTTCATCGAGCAGATCTGGGCTCGGGTAGGGCAGAAATAGCGATTCGTAGGCGGACGAAACCCGATCAGAGATCGCGAGAGGAATCACGTGGTTGAGAGTGAGCGGACACTTGGGCCAGTTCCAGAACCAAGTGTTTGTCCTCAATCCACAAGGCAACGCGGGTTTCATCGATGATCCCCAACGACTTGCATATTGCAGGAGGCAGTTGCACCTCGCCGTTAGGGCCTACCGTCACGAAATACGATTCCATAGAAGATCTCATTGCACCTTCCCCTGCGGCCGCAGCTTGCGCAATTCGAGCGCACACTCCAGCGCGTTCTGGGCATAGAGCCGCAGATTGTCTGAAGCCGCCCAGAGCCACAAGCGAGACGCCTGCGCCGGATTGCGTCCGTCCTGCACCGCTCGCAGCCGGACCAGCACATCGTTCTGGCCGGTGGCCGCGAGGTTCGAAGGAGAGTCCGTGTCTTCGAAAACCAGGTCGACATGATCGCCGCTCAAAGCGTCCTCGATCAACAGGATATCCAGGGGCCGCTCCAGTTCGATGGCGATCGAGAAGGTGTGGCCGTGAAAGACCGGCGCCGCGATCGCCTGCAAGGCAAGCAGGGGCCAACGCCCCGCGCCGAGAGCTTCATAGTGGCGCCGGATGCGGGCTTCCAACGCGCCGAGACTCACCTTGGCCGCTTCCCCAAATCCGGAAAGCAAGTTGTAGGCCGCCTGGGCGTCGTAGATGGCGCGCGGCAAAGGCTGAAAGCTAAGCAGATTGACTGTCTGCTGGTGCAGCTCGTCCATGGCGCCGCGGCCCAGCTCGCTGGCCGGCGTAAGCAGGGTTGCCGCCGCCGAACGCAAAGGGGTAGCCTCTTGGAGGCGCTCCAGCAGAAGCCCCAGCGCCACCGCCGCGGGATGCGCGGGAACCACCGCGGGCGTGAAAAGATCCGCGGTTCCGGAATCGACGCCGATCCAGGGCGAGCGCACCAGCACGCCCGGTTCCTGGTCCAGTGCCCCGGAAAGATCGATCACCGTGGAACCGGCCTTGAGCGCCTGGCGCCAATGCTTGTAGGTCAGACCTTCCGAACCGCAAAAAAATGTAAAATCCGCATGCTCAAATGAGTCGGAGCTGATGGGCTGAACAAAGGTGATCTCGTCGCCCACCTGGTCGAGCTGCCCCAGGGCATTATCCTCGTCGAGAAGCAGGAAGCTTGCGGCGGCGAGCGGCGACTCCGAAATGGCGTCCTTCAGCTCCTTGCCCAAAAGGGTGGAGGCTCCTGCAATGGCGATTTTGTACACAAGTTTCCCTTTATCTTGAGAGGGTTAAGAATGGCGCAAGGCATCGGGCCCGGGGGTCGAAGTCTCCGTTGCGAGCGGGGAACGCCGGCGTCGACGGCGCGACCAGGAATACGCCGCCCGCGCCCAGATCCCGGAGAACATGTAGAGCAGAGCGCCCCCGAATAATACCCCCTGCGAGAAGCGAATGATCACGAACAGAATGATGGCCAGTATCAGGAGGATCTGGAACGGATGGCTGCGGGAAAAATTGATTTCTTTCCCCGACCAGAAGCGCCAGGTGCTGACCATGAGGAACGCGCACATGCCGACGATGACCAGCCAGATGATCGCCACCCACCAGGCCTGGTTGGGATAGGCTGCAAAGAAATGTACCGAAGCGGCCAGCAGTCCGGCCGCGGCAGGAATGGGCATGCCGACGAAGTACTTTCGCCCCGGCCGCCCGGGATTACGCGGCTGTGCATCGTGGCTGATGTTGAAGCGCGCCAGCCGGGACGCGCCCCCGATGAGATAAAGAAAGCAGATAAAAGCTCCGGCATGGAGCAGGTCCTGCCGCAACTGGTGGTTGACCGATTCGGGAAGGAAATGGAAGCCCCAGATATAGGCCAGCAGACTGGGAGCGACACCGAAGGTGATCACATCCGCCAGTGAATCCAGCTCCTTGCCGAATTCGCTGGTGGTATTTGTCATGCGGGCGATGCGTCCGTCGAGGGCATCGAACGGGATAGCAAAAAGAATGGCCATGGCCGCCCAGTCCAGGTGGAGGCGCGCATCGCTGTTCGATCCGATGGCGGCGATAGTCTGGGTGATGGCGAAGTAGCCCGCAGCGATATTGCCAACCGTGAACAGGGACGGCAGCAGATACATGCCGCGACGAAAACGCGCCTTGGCCCTGGCGCGATCGGCGGCTGGGTCGTGTGAGGCCATCAGAGAGCTCCGCCGCGCAACCCAGACCCTGCTGTAGAATTGGCGGTCGCTGTGGCCGTCGCGCCTGCCAGGGCGGATTCCGGCATCGCGGCCAAAACAGTCTCCCCGCCTTTCACCCTGTTCCCGACCTTCACCTTCGGCTCAGCCTCCGCAGGAAAAATGATGTCGACCCGGGATCCGAACTTGATCAGACCGACACGCTGCCCGCGTTCCAGGCGATCTCCCATCTGAGGCTTGAACACGATCCGCCGCGCCAGAAGCCCGGCTATCTGTTTGAACGTAACTTCCATTCCCTCGCCATCGACGGTCGCGATGTTTTGTTCGTTGCTTTCCGCGCTGGCGCGGTTCATGGCGTTCAGGTATTGCCCTTTTTGATAGCGCACGCCGCTTAAGACACCCTCGATGGGCGAGCGGTTCACATGCACGTTAAAAACACTTAGAAAGATGGAGATACGCTGACGTGGACCGTCGGGGGTGGAAATGGTGACGCATTCTGTGACCAGGCCGTCACCAGGAGACACGATCAAGCCGGCACCGGAGGGGATGGTCCGTTGGGGATCGCGAAAAAACCAGAGGAAAAAGGCCGCCAATAACACCGGGGGAATCCCCCAGTACCAGCTGCCCGTGGCCCAACCCGCCGCATATGCCACAGCCAACAGGCTCAAACCGTAGATGTAACCGTCACGAACCATCGTCCCCAACGATTATACGGTTTGCGCGGTGGGCATGCGTATCGCGCTGCGTTCCGGCACACGCACCGGGAAAGCGTACAACGCACCCGCCGTTCCGTCCTTTGCCGGTCCGCGCCGGCCACCTGATTTTCCTGCTACACCGCGACAGCTACGCGGCGCTCCAGGGCATAAATCAGGTCCTTGGCATGAAGTTTCAGCTTCTTCAACCGCACTTCTTCGAGTTGCTCTTCCACCGAGAGGTACGGTTTCTGAACCAACTCTTCCAACCGCTGAGCGTAGCGACGGTGCTCGGAGTGCAGGCGGTTAATCTCTTCGCTCAGCGTGGAATCGTATATTTCATCCATAGGCGCCTCCTTGGTTTGATCGAACACTTAGATATAGCTCCGCGCAACAACAAACGGCAAGTGTGAAAGCGAGGAGGAGGGAGGAGGCCTGTGGAATTCCCGTGCACAACTTGGCACTTCATGGCCAATCCGCCCCTCGGGCCGGGGTTTCGCCGCAGCGGACCGTGCCTGCAGGATTCAGGAAACCTCTCTTCTCAACAGGAGCGCATCCTCTTGAGGATCAGTGTAATAAGCCCGTCGTCGGCCGGTTTCGACAAAGCCGGACGCACGATAGAAAGCGCTGAGCGGTTTGGTTCGATTCCCTGACCTCGAGTATGACTTCGGTAATGCCAAATCTCTTGAGTTCGGTCAATAAATCAGACAAAAGAACCCCGCCGATTCCCCGGAGCTGGCGCTCTCCGGTCACGGCGATAGCCTCGAGTTCGGCCTGGGGAGAGATCAGAACCATCACCCCGAAACCCACCACCTGCCTGTCGGAATCTTCGGCAACCAGGCAAATGCGGGCCGGTATCCTTGCCGGGTCCAGCATGTCTTGGTAGACCTCAGCCCGCCAGTGCGGTGCCTCCCTCAGATTCTCCGCAATGGCCATCATTGTTGGGATATCCGCCGGGATCATCGGCCGGGTATGTACGGCATCTCTCAGGCGGGTCATCGAGAAGTGCGGTCCGCAACGGTCGAAGGGCCGAAGATCTCGGCATCGGAGCGACGCAAGTAGTGCCCGTCCAGCCGAGCCACGTCGGCAAATTCGCCGGAAGCAACTTCGGGCGCAGCCACCACAAGCGAATCTCCGGCTGTCGGAGCCTCAACGCGAACCAGTCCAACCTGCGGCCATGCTGTCCGCAAGAGATCCGCGGCAGACTCATCGCAAACGGCAATTCTCGAACACGGAGAAATCCGGGCCAATTCCGCACTTCCGGCGAGACTCTCCGTGATCGTCAGATCGCAATCCGCCACCCGCAAAAATACCTCCCGCCGGTGAGCGTCAAGCGCGGACGACAACACCTCCGCCTTGCGGGCCAGGACCTCGAGCCGGGAGACGGCGACGACAGGAACCCCCGAACCCTCCGCCAACCCTTTCGCTGCGCCGAGTCCCACCCTGACTCCGGTGAAGCTCCCTGGCCCCCGAACCACGACGATACAGCCCACGTCCACAAGGCGGATTCGCTGCCTCTCCAGAAGTTCCTCTACGGCCGCCACCAGGGTTGCCGAATAGCTACGGCCCTCCAGTTCTTTCTGATTGATGGTTTCCGCCGAGTGCATCCCGGTAAGCCGGCCCAGCGCCACCGACCCGGACGGCCCGCACGTATCGATTCCGAGCAAATACATCCTTCATCCCTCAGCTCGCGGCTCACCTGCCGGCCTCAACAGCATGGCACGCCGCAGGCCACTTATCCATTACTCTATTAAAAGCACTTTCCCGAATCCTGGTCCACGTAAACCAAGCAGGAGCAGCCTTGGCCGTCGCGGCAACACTCACATTCCATGACACGTGGCGCCCGCGCGCCAACCCCTGGGTTATCGCCCTGACGGTGACCATGGCCACATTCATGGAGGCGCTCGACACATCCATTGCCAACGTGGCCATGGGCCACATAGGCGGCTCGCTCTCCGCCAGCCGCGACGAGGCCACCTGGGTGCTCACCAGCTACCTGGTTGCCAATGCCGTCGTGCTCCCCATCAGCGGCTGGATCGCCAACCGGATTGGGCGCAAGCGCTTTTACATGAGCTGCGTTTTCCTGTTCACGATGGCCTCGCTGTTCTGCGGTCTGGCCCCGACGCTGGGCATCCTGGTTTTCTGCCGTGTCCTGCAGGGCGCTGCCGGCGGCGGCCTGCAACCCAGCGAACAATCCATCCTCGCCGACACCTTCCCGCCCCAAAAGCGCAGCATGGCCTTCGCCGTATATGGAATGGCCGTCGTGATGGCGCCGGTGCTGGGGCCTACCTTCGGCGGATGGATCGTCGACAACTACAGTTGGCGATGGATCTTCTTCATCAACATCCCGGTTGGCATTCTCTCGCTCTATCTCACCAATCGGGTCGTCGAAGACCCGCCCTACCTGGCCGAGATTCGAAATCGCCGCGAAGGAGTGGACTACTGGGGATTGGGCCTGCTCGTGGTCACCATCGGCGCTTTGCAGACCCTGCTCGACAAAGGCCAGGAAGACGACTGGTTCAGCTCCCGCTTTATCGTCACCTTGTTCGTCATTGCGGCAATCGGCCTGGTGCTGTTCGTATGGCGCCAGCTCCGGATCGAGCACCCCATCCTCGATCTCCGCCTGCTGGCCCAGCGCAACGTGGGCACCACCATGTTCGTCATGTTCATGGTCGGCGTCTCGCTCTACTCGTCCACGGTACTCATTCCCCAATTTCTCCAGGAGATCATGGGCTACTCCGCCGAACAGGCCGGCATGGCGGTCTCGTCCGGCGGCATCGCGCTGATGGTTCTCTTCCCGGTGGCCGGCGCCCTCGCGCCCAAATTCGATCCCCGCAAGCTGGTTGCGATGGGGTTCATCATCACGACTTTTGGCCTGTATCGCATGACCGGGCTCAGTCTCAACGTCAGCTTTAACATGGCCGTGAGTTGGCGCGTGGTGATCGCACTGGGCCTTCCGTTCCTGTTTATCCCCATCAACACTCTCTGTTACGCCGACGTCTCGCAGGAGAAATACAACGAGGTCAGCGGCTTCTCGGCTCTCATGCGCAACCTGGGCGGAAGTGTGGGCATCAGCTTTGTCACCACGCTGTTGGCACGCCTCACGCAGAAGCATCTGGCCATGCTCTCGGCGCACACCATCAACGGCAATGGCCCATTTGAATCCATGCGCTCCGGAATGGCCGCTGCCTGGCATCAGCGCTCCGGCGGCGGCATGCCCGATGCGGTGCAGCACGCCGGCGCGCAGATCTATGGCATGGCGCAGATCCAGGCGCGCCTGCTCGCGTATGTCGATGTGCTCTGGGTGATGGTCGCGCTGACCGCCATCCTGATCCCGCTGCCGTTCCTCATGCGCCGGCCGAAGAAGATCGCGGCAGGTGGTGCATTGAGGTTCTATTTGGGCCGTGCCTGGAATGAGCCAGCCTCCTCGAGTAATCGCACGATCTCCCGCTGCTGCGCTTTCGCCTCCGGCGAACCGGTTCCGCCTCGGCCCGTGGTCAGGCCGGCAAGCAGCATGGGCGTCGAGCCGCTCTTGTTTTTCCGCGCGGGGTCAGCGCCGTAGGCGAGAAGAGTCCGCACCGCTTCAGCGCATCGCGTTCGCACCGCGCGATGCAGCGGCGTGGCTCCATCCATATCGGCCGTGTTCGGGTCGGCCCCCAATTCGATGAGACAGACGATCGTGGTAGCCTGCGCCGGAGGGTTCCAGGTCTTGGACCCGGGACCGCCCACTGCGGCATAATGCAATGGCTCCTGCCCGCGCCGATTCCTCGCCCGGACATCCGCGCCTGCACGGATGAGCCGGTGCACAATTTCGGTTTGGTACGCAGCCGCGGCGATATGGAGTCCCGTATCGCCCGCATAGATGTATCGCCTGATCGAGTCCAAGAAGTAGGAACTTTCAGCCTGCCGTGTCGCTCCCGCCCGGAACGAAGCCCGCGCCAGAAGCGGCGACGCGGCGAGAAGCTGCGAAACTCCGTTAGCATCCCCGCCAACGATGGCCCCTGCAAGTTCCGGCAAAGCCTGATCAGAGTCGGCCATTTTCTGACAGCCTCCAAAATCCGATCCGGCCCGGCCCGCGGTGCGCTCGACGGCTAAACAGCCGCCAGCGCCTGCTCCAGGTCGGCGATTAAATCGTCCTTGTCCTCGATGCCCACCGACAGCCGCACCAGTCCCTCGGTAATGCCAATCGCCTCGCGCTCCGCATCGGTCAGCGATGCATGCGTCGTGGTGGCCGAGTGCGATGCCAGCGACTCAACACCGCCCAGCGATTCCGCGTTGAGAAACAGCTTGATGGCGCCCAGGAATCGCCCCGCCGCCGCGCGCTTGCCCAGGTCGAAGCTGAGCATCGACCCGAAACCGCGCTGCTGCCGGACCGCCAGCTCGTACTGCGGATGGCTCTTCAGTCCGGGGTACGCCAGCCGCTTCACCTTGGGCTGCGTGGACAGGAACGCCGCCACCGCCCGGCCATTCTCCTCGTGCTGTTTCATGCGCAGCGCCAGCGTCCGGATGCCGCGCAGGACGAGGAAACATTCAAAAGGGGACATGATGCCGCCGGCGGCTTTCTGCACCAGCCAAAAGCGCTCCTTGTGCTCGGGCCCGGAGCCGATCAACGCACCGCCCAATCCATCCGAATGGCCATTGAGAAATTTGGTCGTCGAATGCATCACGATGTCCGCCCCCAATTTGAGGGGGCTCTGCAGCACCGGCGACATAAACGTGTTGTCCACGCTGACCTCGACGCCGCGCGCATGAGCGATCTCGCAGACCGCGGCAATATCGGTAAGCGACATCAGCGGATTGGTCGGCGTTTCGACGTGAATCAGCTTCGTATTCGGCTGGATCGCCGCCGCGACCGCGTCGACGTTGCTCATATCGACATACTGAATGTCGATGCCGTAGTGGCGCACGATCAGGTTAAACAGACGTGCGGTCCCCCCGTACACGTTATGCGAACAAATCACGTGGTCGCCCGCATGCAGCGTGGCTACCAGTGCATAGATAGCCGCCATGCCGCTCGAGAAGGCGTGTCCGCAGTGGCCGCCTTCCAGCTTTGCCAGGGCCGTCTCGACGTGGTCGCGGGTGGGATTGCCGGCCCGCGAATAGTCCCAGCCTTTGTCGGTTCCGATGCCGGTGAGTTCAAATGTGGAGGAAAGATACACGGGCACATTCACAGCGCCCGTCAGCGGATCGGGTTCCTGCCCCGCGTGCACAGCGAGGGTCGAGAATTTCAGTTCGGACATTTTGTAGCTGGTAGCTCCCAGTTCCTAGCTTATCGCGGCCGAGCCGCCGGCCCGATCAGTCGCCGAGGCTGGCCGGAAACTACTGCCCGGTTGCCCTGCGATCCTTTTTCGCGCCCCGCACCACCGGAAAATATCCGGTGCGGGTGCGGACGTTGAGCCTGCCCGAGCCCTTTCCTTCTGCCGTGACCTGGACGCGACGGAAGCCCGGATCCGTGGTCGGTTTCGTCGAGTGATACCCCAGCGTGTATTGGCTGCGGATGTCGCGGGCCACCTCGGCGGCGATCTCGTCCACCTGTTCCAGGGATTTCGGGAAAAAGGCGATGCCGCCGGTTTCTGCGGAAAGCATTTCCAGCGCCCGGTGCGCATGCCGCACCTCGGAATGGCTCATCTCGTCGCCGAACAGCAGCCCGATGCAATAGATCACAGGGCCGGAAAGTTGCTGTACCCGGCGAATGGTCTGCTCCAGGTTAAGGGTGGAGGCGTTGTCTTCGCCATCGGTGATGATCACCAGCACCTGCTTGGGCCGCTTGGCGTCGGCCGCCAGTTTGTCGGCCGAAGCCACCACCGCATCGTAGAGCGCTGTGCCGCCGCGCGACTCGATGTGCGACAACCCATCGCGCAACTTTTTCACATCCGACGTAAATTCCTGGTCGATGAACGCTTCGTCGGAAAAGTTCACGACAAAGGCTTCGTCCTGGGGATTCGATGCTTCGATCAGATCGACCGCGCTCTTGTTGACGGCCGGACGCTTCTTCGACATGGAACCGGAGTTATCGACCACCAGCGCGATCGACACGGGAAGGTCCGTGTGCTGGAAGCTGATGATGGTCTGCTTCACGCCATCTTCGAAAACCGTGAAGTTTTCTTTCGTCAGATCCTGCACCAGTTTGTTGCCATCCAACACCGTGGCGTTGAGCACCACCTCTTCGACATCGGTGTGCAGAACGAAACCGCCGCCCTCCTTGTGTACGCCTTCGCCGGCATAGGGGGCAGCGTTGGCGCTGTCGGGCGAGCGCACTGGGTCGTGGTCCACCGCCAGCGGCGAAGTTGGCGCAGCCTGGTTGGGCGTTTTTTGCGCTTGCAGCGAAAGAGCCGCTCCGGCTAGAACCACCGCTAAAAGCGCGTTATTGCAATGGAGCATAGTAGCCCGTGCGAGCATGAACAGTAAGTGGAGGCAGCCCCTGAGGTGGATTCAGCTTTACTTTCACTTTACGCCACTTGCCATCGCGGTGCATTTCCTTGGGCGTGTATCCGATCACATACTGGTTGCGCAACTCGGTCGAGATTTTCTCCGCGATGTCGCTCATTTCGGACAGGTCGTCCACCCGGAACATGCGCCCTCCGGTTTCCTCGCATAACTCGTTCAGCAGCAGCGGCCCGCTGCGCTCTTCGGGAGTTGCGGCGTACGGATCGAAGATCCCGATCGAATAAATCTCCACATCGGATTCCCGCACCTGCGAGCGCACCTCGCCTTCGGTGTAGCGGGAGCGGTTATCGCCGCCGTCAGAGACCACCAGCAGCGCCTTGCGCTCATGGCGCGCATCCTTCATCTTGGCCACACCGTAATAAATGGCATCCAGCAGCGCCGTACGATGGCCGCTGCGCACCGTTGCCAGCCGCGCCTGGATATCTTCGACCGAGCTGGTGAAGTCCTCAATCAGTTCCGGCCGATCGTTGAATCCGATCACAAAAAACTCGTCCTCCGGATTGGCCGTCTTGATGAATTGCAGAATCGACTCCCGCGCCCGGATAAGTTTTGACGTCATGGAGCCGGAAAGGTCCATGATGATGCCGATAGAGACCGGCGCATCTTCGCTGGCAAACGTGCGGATGGCCTGCTGGCCGTTGTTCTCGTAGACTTGAAAATCGTCGCGTTCCAGCCCCGTGACCAGCCGGTTCATGGGATCGGTCACCGTCACCGGCACCAGGACCATGTCCACGTTCATCCGGATCAGCGCGCCGGGCCGGGCCTTGTTTGCGGCCGGGCCAGTCACCGCGGGCGCCTCGGCTCCAACAGGCGCCCCGGTCGCAGGGACCCCGGTTGTCGACGACGGCGGCGGGACATGCACCTTGTTCAACGGATCGTCCTGCCCCTGCGCGCACGTCGCCAGGCAAACCGCTGCCGCAGCATACAGAAACACGCGAACGAGATGGTCGCAGCGACGGGGTTGGTCTACACGGTTCCAGCCGGTGTGGTCAGAACGCAGAATGGAATGAAGTGTCCTCATGACGCAGCACCGAACGGGATAGAACGTGATCTTAGCATGCTGAGCCGACTCCTGACCGTGCGGCCCGCTGCACGGTTTCACCACGTGGTAGTGGACGCCCTGACCATCGCCGCTGCACGCGATACAATCGAGCCTGGAACCTGTCGCGATTCATTCTCTCGCCAGACCCAACCAAGGGGTGCAAGCCCCGCCTTTTCAATCTGGAGCAAGACCTTCCGCATGGCTCACATTTACCCATTTCGCGCCTGGCGCTACAATCCCGCATCTGTTCGCTTAGACGATGTGGTTACGCAACCGTATGACAAAATCTCGCCGGCCATGCAGCAGGCGTATTACCAGCGCAGTCCCTTCAACCTGGTCCGGATCATTCTGGGTCTGCCTGAACTCTTCGATGCCGAGCGGAATGAAAGTGTCTACACCCGGGCGGCGCGCGACTTCCGCGCCTGGCGCGAACAAGGGGTTTTGATCCAGGAGAGAACCCCCTGTATTTTCGCCTACTCGCAGCGATTCCAGGTGCCGGGGTCGAACGCGGTGAAAGAGCGGCGCGGATTCATCGCCCTGGGCAAGTTGCACGACTACGCTGACCAGGTGGTCTTTCGCCACGAACAAACCCTTTCCAAGCCCAAAAGCGACCGGCTGAACCTTCTCAAAGCCACCCAGGCGCACTTTGGCCAGATCTTCATGCTCTATTCCGACCCCGCCGCCAGCGTCGAGCAGATCCTCTTTGACGGCAACGGAGCTGCCGACGCCGAGGTCACCGACGAGTACGGCGTCCTGCACAGCATTTGGCGCGTGAACGATCCCGCGGTCATTCGCCTTCTCACCACCGCCATGGCCGACAAGAAGCTCATCATCGCCGACGGCCACCACCGCTACGAGACCGCTCTCGCATACTCCAAAGAACACCCCCACGCCGCCCAGGCAAGGACCGAATCCAACGTCAGCCAGTTGCCCCATCCGCCTTACCCCGAGGCGGCGGTGATGATGACCTTCGTCAACATGGATTCCGACGGTCTTGTGATTCTGCCGACCCACCGCGTGGTCCACAGTCTGCCTGCCTTCGATCCATCCGGATTCGCCCGGCGCGCCGAAGAATTCTTCTGCATCGAGACCTTGCCTGAAGGCGATTCTGCCGATTACATCGAAACCTTGAAAAAACAGCAAGGCTCAGCCTTCGTCGCCGTGACCCAAGCCGGTGCGCTTCTGCTGCGTTCGAGGCCCGAAGCCATCGAAGCCGCGCTCAACGAATTGCCCGAGCGCCAGCGCCAGCTTGATCTGAGCCATCTGCATTCCATCGTTCTGGACCGGCTGCTCGGACTCGATGCCGAAAAGGTACGCGAACAAACCAACCTCCGCTATCTGCGCGACGCCGGAGAGGCCGTCGAACTGGTGCGCCGCGGCGAAGCCGATGTCGCCTTCCTTACCAATCCCGTTTCGATGGAACAACTGAAAGAGGTAGCTTTTGCCGGTGAAGTGATGCCGCAGAAATCAACCGACTTCTTTCCCAAGCTCTTGAGTGGTCTCGCCATCTATGCCCTGGAGTAGGTGCGGACTCGCTGCACTGCTGTTTTTCGCCCGACCGTTAGCGACCCCGGCTGCCGCCGCGACAGCTGCAACCGTTGCAGAGCAGGCAGCAGCCCGACAACCGGGAACCCCAGCCCCTTCTCCGGCTCCTCCCGTTGCGCGACCCCAAGGTCTGTCCGCGCCTGCTCCGCCTCCGCCTCCGGGAACCTCTCCCCGATTCCTTGTCGTCCTGGACGCCGCTCACGGAGGAGACGACCTCGGCGGCCATCTATCCAGCGGCCAGTACGAAAAGAACGCCAACCTCGCTCTGAGCGTCCGCCTGCGCTCACTGCTCGGGGCGCGCGGGATCCAGGTGATCACTACCCGGGAATCGGACCAGTCCGTTGCCCTTGACCGCCGAGCCGCCATCGCCAACCATACCGAGGCCGGCGCCTGCATCAGCCTGCACAGCGCCGAAACCGGTGCCGGCGCGCACCTGTTCGTCTCCTCCCTCGCACCCGCCGCTCCCACTCGATTCATGGCCTGGAATTCTGCCCAGGCGGGCTGGGTAACGCGGAGCCTGGCCCTGGCTGGCGTGCTCAACTCAGCCCTGCTGCACGCCGGGCAGAGCGTCACCCTCGGCCGCGCCCCCCTGCCCGGTATTGAAAACATGACTTGCCCTGCGGTGGTCATCGAACTCGCCCCGGAACGCGATTCGGACCACAAGATCACCGCCGAGCCGGACGACGCGGACTATCAGGCGCGCGTGGCGGCCACCCTCGCGGCCGCGATCCTGGAATGGCGGGCAGAGGGGCGCCAGCCATGATCCCACGCTACCAGATCGTTATTTTTTCCATTCTCCTGCTCGCGTCGCTGGGCATGGGTGGCATGCTCTGGCACCTTCGCCAGCGGGCTCATGAGCGGCTCGTCGCTGGCGTCGACTCCGCGCCGACCAAGGCCCCCGAAGTCGCGCCCGCCGAGAAAGCCACGCTCATGGTCGCCAACGACGACGATAATTCCCTGCTGCCGCAGGTTCATTCCCTCCCCCTGCCTGCCGATCCCGGCGCCCGCGCTCGCGCCGTGCTGGGCCGCCTGCTCGAGATTTACGCCGCCTCCAATGCCGCCCATCCCGTGCCCGGCGGCGCCACTTCCGTCTCCCAGGTCTTTTTGCTCCCGGTGCTGCCGAATGGGCCCGGGTCGGAAGTGCGCAAGACGAGCGATTCTCCTTTATTGGGTCCGCAGATGGCGGTCGTTAATCTGGCGGGCAACTTCGCCGCAAGTCATCCCTCGGGTTTCGAGACCGAAACCCTCACCGTGCTCTCGATCTGCGGAACCATCCACGCCAACCTGCCTCGCGTGACCGAGGTCCGCTTCCTGGTGGACGGCAAGGAGCGGCCCACGCTGGCCGGTCACGCCGACCTGACTCGGACTTACCTCGTCTCCGACGCCGAAACCGCGGAGGCCGCACGCCCGTGAACCCTCAATCAGACGCGACTTTTGCGTCCCCCACCATCGGCGTTTTCGATTCGGGATTTGGGGGCCTCACCGTACTGCGCGCCCTCATTGGCCGATTTCCGCATGCCCGCTTTGCTTTTCTCGGCGACACAGCCCGCCTGCCCTACGGGTCCAAGTCGCGCCGCACCATCGCTCGCTATGCCGCCGAAAGCGCCCAGTTCCTGGTTCGCGAACAAGGCGCCGAGTTCCTGGTCATCGCCTGCAATACCGCCAGCGCGCTCGCCCTCGACGCCATCCAGGCAGCCGTCCCAGTCCCGGTTTTGGGAGTCATCGAGCCTGGCGCAACCGCGGCCCGCGCGGCTTCACGCAGCGGTGACGTGCTCGTGATCGCCACCGACGCCACCGTGCAAAGCCATGCCTACGCCGCGGCCTGCCGCGCCCAGGGCCTGCGCGCCCTGGAGAAGGCCTGCCCCCTGCTTGTGCCTCTGGTCGAGGAGGGCTGGATCGACCACCCCGTCACCGCCGAGGTCTTTCGCATTTACCTCGACGAACTCCTGGCCGAAGCCGCCGCGCAGAATCTGAGCCCGGATGCCCTGGTCCTGGGCTGCACTCACTATCCGCTGCTGCGCCGGCTCATCGAAAAAGCCGTCCCGGCGGGCATGCGGGTCATCGACTCGGCGGAATCTGCCGCCGAAGCCGCCGTTCGCCTTTTCACCAACCACGACCCTGGGCGCCCCATCCTAGATCCGGCTTTAACGCCGGATCTAGGATGGGAAAGCACGGAAGTAAACCCGCCAATCGCCTCCTCACCGATGATCCGCTGTTTCGCCACCGATTCGGTGGAGAAGTTTCAGCGCCTCGGGTCACGGTTTCTGGAACGGCCCGTCGGTGAGGTCGAACTGGTTGACCTTGGCGGTTGATTGTCGACTGTTATTCTAAAAAACGGTTGGCCCGGCACTTCCCTGCACTGACACCGACAACGGAGGATGAAGAAAGAATGATCGATCTGGCAGGCAAAACGGCCGTAGTCTTTGGGCTGGCCAACAAGCGTTCCATCGCCTGGGGCATCGCCCAGAAACTCCACGCCGCCGGCGCCACTCTGGCCATCTGTTATCAGAACGAGCGCATGAAGCTCGAAGCCGAAGGCCTCATCGCCGACCTGCCCGGGGCCGCTGGCTTCCAGTGCGACGTTGCCAACGACGCCGAGATCGACTCCCTGTTCGCCGCTCTCAAAGACAAGTACGGCACGCTGGACATTCTTGTCCACGCCGTCGCCTTCGCTCCCGCCGCCGATCTCAAAGGCGAGTTCATCAACACCAGCCGCGAAGGCTTCCGCATCGCGATGGACGTCAGCGTCTACTCGCTGATTGCCGTCAGCCGCGGCGCCGCGCCGCTGATGACCGACGGCGGCAGCATCATGACCCTCACCTATTTCGCCGCGGAAAAGGTTGTGCCCAACTACAACGTGATGGCCGTGGCCAAGGCCGGCCTCGAATCCGCCATCCGCTACCTCGCCGCCAACCTGGGTCCCAAGAACATCCGCGTCAACGCCATCTCCGCCGGCCCCATCAAGACCCTCGCCGCCCGCGGCATCGGCGACCTGAGCGAAATGATGAGGGCCCACGCCGAGCGCGCCCCGCTGCACCGCAACGTCGACCAGCTCGAAGTAGGCGGCCTGGCCCTCTTCCTGGCCAGCGACCTCTCCAGCGCCATCACCGGCGAAACCATCTACGTTGATTGCGGCTACAACATCATGGGGTTCTGATCAGCGGTTACGCCGTGAACCGGGTGCCCCATTCTAGCGGAGCTTTTGCCGCTAGAGTGGGAAACCACGACCGCTGACGAGCCGGCGTCATTTCGCCGCCGGCTGTGCCTCACCTTTCAAAGTCACCGCCCCGCTCACTGTCTTGGGATCAACGGTGATCTCCTTCAGCTTGGCCTCGACGTCAGCGGGAACATCCTTCTGCGCCCGCCCACCCAGATATTGCGCAAAGAACGCTTCCATCGCCGTAACCATGGCCAGGTTGTTGATGGGGCGGGCAAATCCGTGTCCCTCGTCAGGAGCCACGAGGTACTCGATGGGCTTGCCATTATCCCGCACCGCCGCCACGATCTGGTTGCTCTCGCGTATGTTGACGCGCGGATCGTTCTTGCCCTGCACCACCAGCAGCGGCGTCACGATCGCTTTTGCCTGCGTCAGCGGAGACTCTGCAACCAGCAATGCTTTGCCATCCGGTGTCGTCGGATCAGCCATGCGCGCGTACAACTGCTTCCGCATGGCCTCCCAGTACGGAGGAACGGCATCGAGCAGTGTGATCAGGTTCGAGGGCGCAACGTAGGCTACCGCCGCCGCATAGACATCCGGTGTAAACGCAACTCCGGCCAGAGTGGCATAGCCCCCATACGATCCGCCAAAGATACCCACCCGCTTGGGGTCTACCG
Source organism: uncultured Acidobacteriota bacterium (assembly GCA_963798315.1). GTDB lineage: Bacteria > Acidobacteriota > Terriglobia > Terriglobales > Acidobacteriaceae > Telmatobacter. The sequence goes on from CAWCTA010000018.1 coordinate 369,223, forward strand.
TTCCATCGGCAATCAGCGCCTGCACGCCCCACGTCAGATCGTCCTGCATCTTGCGCCCCCACTCGCCATTGCCTGCGTTCAGGAACTTCTTGCCATATCCGGTCGATCCACGGAAATTAGGCTGCAGCACGGCGAATCCGCGATTGGAGAGAAACTGTGCCTCGGTGTCATACCCGAAATAATCGCGCCCCCACGGCCCGCCATGGGGAAGAACGACCAGTGCAAGGTTCTTCGCCGCCAGACCCTTGGGCAACGTGAGATAGGCAGGGATATCAAGTCCGTCAGACGACTTGAAATGATAGGGCCGGCACTTGGACAGCGATTCGCGCGGCAGTTCCTCGCGAATGCGGTACTGGAGAGTGAGCGTCTTTGCCTTCCGGTCCCAGACGTACGTCTCACCCGGCTCGGTGTCATTGTCCGCGTTTACGATCCAGATATTCTCGTCATTTGAACGCGCACCGAAATTGATTTCCTTGCCGGGCAGCTTCGATTCAAGCCATTGAAACTCCGTCTCGAATTCCTTGTCTTTGAAGTACCGTCGCGTGCGGTCGTCCTCGTATTGAGTAAAGAAGATGTGATGGTCAACATCGGACATCTCGACTCTGCCAATATCAACCCGCCCATCCGGGTCGCTCTCCATTTTCGACGTGGTTCCCGTTGCCGGATCGAGGAGCTCGAGTTCGCTCAAGTCCACAGATCCTTTATTCGTGGTCAGGTAAACCTGCTTGTTGGCCGCGTCAAAATCGACAACGCCGCAGTTCTCAAGCACCGAACAGCTGTAGATCTGCTTGAAGCCGTCAGGATCCACGCGCATGATTTCGGTGTCGCCTGCCTGGTTGGTGCGTTTCGCCACGCGCAGGTTTCCGTCATGATCGAAATTCCACCCCGCGACTCTCTCCGTATTCTTGCGCAGCAGCTTCTTCTCGCCCGTCGAGATGGTGAGTTCATACAGGTCGTGCCATTGCGGATCGCGGTCGTTCAGCCCGATATAGAGTGTGTCCGGCTTCGATCGTGGCACGGCGAAAATCTGCGTCCGCACACCCTTCAGATTGGTGAGCGCGCGCGTGGCCGGAACGCCGGTCGCCGCATCGGCTGGACCCGTGGGGTCGATGGCGTACACATTGAAGTTTTCGTCCCCGCCCGCATCCTGCACGTACAGGATGTATTTCGAATCGCGGCTCCAGAAGTAATTGCGGATCGGCCGCGAGGCCTCGACGCTGACCGGACGAGCGGCGCTGAACGGCTCACTCGCCTTTTTCACCCAGATATTGCGCGTGCCTTTGTACGGCTTGAGGAAGGAGAGATATTGCCCGTTGGGGGAAATCTGCGCGCCGCCAATCTGTATCTCCCCGAAAAAAAGCGCGCGGTCGATGATAGGTGGCTGCTGGCCGCAGAGAACAGCGGGCACGGCCATGGTCAACAGCAGGAGGCAAAGACAAACAATTCGCTTCATCACGGGCTCCAAAGGGTAATCTGATGCCCTTGCAGATTACCCCGATCCGAAAGCCTGGGCCATCATTTTTGTTCGCCGGATTGCGGCTCTCGTCACAAAGCTGGGTGCCCCATCCTAGCGGGGTTCTTGCCGCTAGGGTGGGACACCACGAACCCCACCTGCCACTCTGACACCTCACATCGCCACAATTTCCGCCCACACCGTCTCCTCCACCGGCAAACCCAGCCGCCGGTTTTCCTCTCGAATCCGCAGCGTCTGCTCTCCCGGGTAACGCACCGGCTTGCCTTCCTCCGCCGGACGGCACCTGTGCAGCGACTCGACAATCGCATCGGCAACATCTCCGCCGCCGCCCAGCGCATTTGGATTCATCGCCAGAAACACCTGCGACACGGCCGTCTCGCGCAGGGAGTCGGGCGCAATCTGGTGCGTCGCCTTGCCCAGCGACAGCATGGCGGCCGCCATGTCCAGCACCACCGCAAGCCCCGATCCCTTCCAGTAGCCCACCGGCAATGCCCGCTGCGAACTCTCGATCGCGCCCGGATCCTTCGTCAGCCCTCCCGAACCGTCGAACCCCCCATCCACAGGCAGCATTGCGCCGCGTTTCCGGTAGCTTTCCAGCGCGCCATAAGAGAACTGCGACATCGCCATATCCAGCACCACCGGACCCTTGGCGCGCGGCACGGCAATCACAAGCGGATTGTTGCCGACACATGGGTCCATCCCGCCCCAGGGAGGCAGGTTCGGCATGGTGTTGGTCCAGCAGATCCCGATCAGCCCCGCCTCCGCTGCCTGCCAGCCATAACTCCCGCCGCGCATCCAGTGATTGGTGTTGCCGAGCGCCACGCATCCCAGGCCATGCTCGCGGCTCAGAGCGATCGCGCGTTCCATGGCCGCCCATGCGTTCAGGTTGCCGGGACCGAGGCGCCCGTCCCACCGTTCCAGCGCGCCGAGTCGCACCACGACCACTGGCTCCGCGTTCACGTCGATGCTGCCGTTGTGCACCATGGCCGCAAATCGCGAAAACCGGTTGATGCCATGCGTGTAAACGCCGTCGCATGTCGTCTCGGCAAAGAGCTGCGAGCACTTCTCCGCCCGTCCCGCCGCAAACCCCAGCCTGCGCAGCACCGCCGCAAGCTGCTCCTGGACTTCCTCAATGGGGATTCGAATCATGTAGAGATTGTCTCAGGCAGAGAGATGGGCGCACGCGATGCTTGCGGACGGCTTCGCCAAAAAATCTAGATCGCGCAAAACTCATTTGGCACGCCGATCAACCAGTAACTGCCGATCAGTCGGTCAACCACTCCGGACGCGGCGATTGTGCGGCTCGCCCCCAAAACGGTGGGCCGGTTTCGGACGACGGCGTCCGAAGTTGAACACCGCGCGTGATCCCCGCCTCCAGCATCGTTCGGAGAATGAACTGTTTAGGACGCCTTCCCATTGGCCCTCCGGTTGCAGCCAGAGAGAGGAATCCGCTGAGCAACTGCGGCTCGGATACAGCATGGATTGAGTCGGTCGCGTAAATTCTTTCTGAGAATCAAAAGCGGTGGCATCCTTCAACGGGCTCGTAACAATTCGCAACTCCGCGAGGGCGTTTGCTCGCACGCCCGGGCTTTCGCTCGTTCTGTTATTGACGATTGCGCTCGGAGTGGGGAGTAACGTCAGCGTATTCGCATTCGTCCAGGGGCTTATCCACCCCAATGTCCCGACCAAAGACGAAGATCGCATGGTTTCGATCTTTGCTCACGACAAGACACACTCGGCGGGACCGCTCACCCGGCACCAATTCCAATTGCTGCGCAGCCATCCGGATGCGTTCGTTTGGATCGATGGCGCTCGAATCGCCCCGGCAAACGTCAATCTTGGTGGTGGTTCCGAGATCGCGATTGTCGCCGCCGTCATGCCAAATCTCGCCAATGCCTTGAGTTTGCCGCAGAACGGTGGCGCAATTCTCAGCCGCCGCATGTGGCAAAGAGAATTCGGAAACGGCGTCAACGTCGTCGGGCAGCGAGTTCGAATCAACAATGTAGATCTTCCGATCACGGGCATTGCTCCCGACCGCCTGGAAGGTTTGTATCGCGACCAGATCGTCGATATCTGGACTCCGTTACCGGCGGCGAGCTTTCAAGATCAAGATCAAAACTCACGGGATGTTTGGGTTCTGGCGCGCATCCGCGATGGCGTCTCGATGAGCGAGGTACAACGAAATATTGGCCGCCGACTCGGAGATTCAAACGGCATCTACCTGGCTCCTTTTAGCGGTGCCTCACCCATCATGGCCAGGGGCCTGTCACAAATTGGCACACTGCTTGAGTTCGCTTCTGCCGCTGTATTTCTGGTTGCCTGTTGCGTAGTCGCATCCCTGCTTCTGGGGCGGGCCTTGCGCCGAATCCACATCATGTCCATCAACGTCGCGCTCGGGGCAGCACGGCTGAATTTGGTCATGGGAGTGCTCTCCGACTGCGTGGTTGTTTCGCTTGTCGGCGGTGCTTTGGGCCTGCTGCTGGCCATCGGGACGGCGCATGTCTTGCCAGGCTTGCTCTTCGCAGAGGATGCGGAGCGCCTCGTGTTTGCGCCCCGCCTCTTCTCCATCGTGTTGTCCTCCCTGGTTTGCGTCGGAGTCATCATTGCCTGCGGATGTGTGCCGATCCTTGCCACCACCACCGATCGCCCCTGGAACGTGTTGCAGCGCGAGAGCGGCTTGCCATCGACGGCCATTGCGCGCTTCAGGGCACTTCTAGTGGTTGGGCAAATAACCATCTGCTGTGTATTGACAATATTTACGACGGTTCTGTTCGAGCGCTTCCATACACTCATCAGGACCACGGCCGGACACGGCGTTGGAAATCTGGTTCTGGCAACGGTTCGGATGCCGGATAACACAACTTACTTCAAGGCTGTCGAGGAAACTGTAAAGTCGATGCCAAATGTCTCCCCGCTCGCATGGACGACACTCATTCCCGGGAGTCTGCCGGCGTGGAGGTCGTTTCGAGTTCAAATGCCATCCAGCTCGCTTCGGGATGTTCCGATCGACATCACCGGACAGCCAGGCTCGCCGGGGTCCGCAGAGAGGCGACCACTCTGGGGACGTCCCTTCGAGGCCCAGGATCAATCCTGCCACGTTGCCATCGTGAATGAAGAAGCGGCATCAACGCTCTTTGGACCGGATACAATCGGCATGTCGATTCAGGACCCGGACGGCGCTCCGGTTGAGATCGTGGGCGTGGTGAAACAATCCCCGGGCCATAGGAAGGACGATCGCCGCTCGCCCGCGATTTACTTCAATGATTCGGATTCATTGGCGCACAGCCGCATTGCCATGGCTGGTTTTCGCGCGCCGCTCGCTGCCGCACATTCAAGCATTGAAATGAACACCAATTTCGTATCGCCCGGCTATCTTCGCGCATTAGGACTTTCGCTGATCGATGGCCAGTGGTTTCCTGAACACGAAGTTGCCGGCGAGTGCCGCCATCTGGGTGTAATCAATCAGGAAGCCGCCGATTTATACTTCGGCGGCAGAGCGCTGGGCGCCGCACTTATCGATAACATCGGTATCCGCACCGAGATTGTCGGAATCGTCAGCTCCCAGGCGCTCGGCACCTTTGAACAAAAGGCCCAACCTGCGATCTACATTTCGATATGGCAGGAACATCCCAGCCGTATGACGCTCCTCATTCGATCGTCCATGTGGAACCAGCAAATAATGGATCAACTGCGCGGCAGGATAGAATCCGTTCTTGGAAATGGTCCCGCTTCGCCTGTGATAACGCCACTGGATACACGGTTAGTGGAATCCGGGTTCGCTCCGCTGCGAATCGCACGCCTTATCTTTGCAACCTCGACTCTGACGGCACTTGTCCTGAGCATTTTCGGCCTGCTTAGTGTGCAGAGCGACACCGAACGCCAGCGTCGACGGGAACTGGCTGTTCGAATCGCGCTCGGAGCGCAACGCCGCCATATTTTCTTCATGACGGTCAAAGAAATTGGGCAGCTCGCCTTGGCCGGCATTCTGATTGGCACACTGATCTCAGGGGCCGCGCTGCGGGCTTTCACCAGTGAGCTGGCAACGATTGGGTCACCGCCATTTCAGGTATGGCTCCTCGCGCCGATTCTATCCATGTTGATCCTGATCATGACCGCAACCGTTGCCGCGTATCGAGCCCTGTCTGGCGAACCTCACACAGTTATGCGCGAAGACGGATGAACGATTGGAAACTTCCCTCGCTCGCGGCCAGGCGGCGATTGCGTCCGATCGGATTTGCCGGGGATTGTGACCAGCCAGGGAATCCGCTTTTGGAGGACCCGCATCACCATCGGCAACAGCTATCATCGAGGTTGCGATCCAAACTCGGCAGCCATCAGGAAACGGCGGCCACCCGAAAAGAAGGACCCGATGCGCACCTCTCATTCAGATGCTCTTGTGGTGTATGGCGCGACTGGCGATCTCGCCCACAAGCAGATCTTCCCCGCACTCTACGCCATGGTGAAACGCGGAACCCTGAACGTCCCCGTCATCGGCGTCGCGTTTCCCAAGTGGACTCTGGAGCGCCTGCACAGACGAGTGACGCACAGCATCAAGCAATCGGGCGGGCTCGACAATAAGCGGGCCCTCCATCAGCTTCTATCGCTGCTCAAATATGTAAGTGGGGATTATAACGACAGCAAAACGTTCGCGGCGATCAGGGAATCGCTCGGCAGAGCACGCCGGCCGGCACATTACCTCGCCATCCCGCCTTCGCTGTTCGAGACCGTAATCAAAGGGCTCGGTGCCTCGGGGCTGGCTGAGAACGCGCGCGTCATCGTGGAGAAGCCGTTTGGACGCGACCTGGCTTCGGCTCGGGCGCTCAACCGCGTAGCCCAGTCGGTTTTCCCTGAAGATTCAATCTTTCGCATCGATCACTTCCTCGGCAAAGAAGCGATCATGAATATCCTTTACTTCCGCTTCGCCAACTCATTCCTCGAACCGATCTGGAACCGCAATTACATCTCCAGCGTCCAGATCACCTTGTCCGAAAGCTTCGGCATAGGAACGCGCGGATCATTTTACGAATCCGCGGGATGCTTGCGGGACGTTATCCAGAATCACCTGTTTCAGATTGTCGCGCTGCTTGCCATGGAACCGCCGGCGGGCCGGCATTTTGCCGCAGTGCAAACCGAGAAGGCGACGGTGTTCAAGGCGATGCGTCCGTTGAAACCCGGCGACATGGTACGCGGTCAATATGCCGGTTACCGCCAGGAGAAGGACGTAGCGAGGAACTCCGATGTCGAGACTTACTGTGCGATTCGGCTCATGATCGACTCATGGCGTTGGGATGGTGTGCCGTGGTACCTCCGCTCAGGCAAGTATCTGCCCGAGACAGCGAGCGAGATCCTCGTAGAGCTGAAGCCGCCGCCGCAGAAGCTCTTTGCGGATGCAGCGGCAGCCCCGGGCAGGGGGAACTATTTTCGCTTCCGGGCCTCTCCCGATGCGGCTATCGCACTCGCCGCTCGCGTCAAGCTTGCCGGTGAGGAGTTTATCGGAGAGCAGCGAGAGCTTTATTTGCTGGAACAGCAGTCGGGAGAAGAATCGCCCTACGAACGGCTATTGGGCGACGCCATGAAGGGCGACGGAGGACTGTTTACTCGCGAGGACGCGGTGGAAGCCGCATGGATGGTTGTCGATCAGGTACTCAAGCACCATCCCCGCGTTCGCCCATACAAGCCCGGCACGTGGGGGCCCAAACAGGCGGACGCCTTGATTGCAGGAGACGGCGGCTGGCATAATCCCAGCGCCGCGATTTGATTGATCATCGGCTAGGCCGCGCAGCCACATCCTTCGCCGCGCCATGCCCTGCGACCCTCGATGATGAGAACGGGCACGGCGGCGCATGCGGCAACAGAATCCACCCACGCAACCTGCCACAGCGCGTAGATCACCAGGCCCGCCAGCGTGACCGCCGCCAGATAAGCGCATGTGGCCGACTGTACCGCGTCCGCGGCCAGGGCTCGATCATTTGCTGCGCGCGCATGCTTGCGCTTCAGCCAGGCCAGCACCGGCATCGCGATCAGCGCCGCCGCGGTGACGCCGATTCCAAGACAACTCGTTTCCATTGGAGTGCGGTAGGCCACCGCCGCGATGATCAGCACCACGCCGGCTAGCAGGAACAACAACACTGCGGCAGCCCGCTCCGAGTGCGCCTTCTTGAGAGGAAATCGAGGCAGGAACTGCAGAAGCACAACGGAGGCCGACAACAGTTCGATCAGGCTGTCGGAACCAAAGGCCAGGAGCGCCACGCTGTGTGCCTGGGCAGCGGCGGCAAGCGACAGCGTGCACTCCACCAGCATCCATGCAATGGTCACATACTGCAGCCAGGCGACCTCACGCGAAAGACCGGCTGACGGCGCAGTCAAGGGTCCGGCGCAAGATCCGCAGCAAACGGCCTCGTGTTCGACATTCGACGGAGTGCTCATATCTTCGGAACGCGGTACTTCGAGAAGGCCGGGTCTGAGCAGCGATCAAGCAGCTGTCGCCGCCCGAACTCCGCTATTCCTTCAGCGTCACCGTGATCTTGCGCGCATCCCCGCCCTCGGAGCTGATCACGATTTCGCCGGTGGCGCGCTTCTTGATGCTCTTGAACTTGTCGCCCCACTCCACCAGCACCAGCGCATCGGGCGTCAGCAGTTCATCGAGGCCGAGGGTCTCCAACTGGCGTTCGCTCTCCAGGCGATAGACATCGAGGTGGAAAAGCTTGACCGGCTTTCCATCGAGCGTTCCATCGTACTCATGCATGAGCGTGAAGGTGGGACTGGTCACCTCCTCGGGCTCGGCAGCGTCCAGGGCCTGGGCAATGCCCTTCACCAGGGTGGTCTTCCCGGTTCCCAGGTCACCGCGCAACAGCAAAAGCTGCGGTGGCTTCAAAAGACCGGCCAGCTTGCGGCCCACGTCGATGGTGTCCGCACCGCTACGGGTCGTGAACTGGTGGGTCCGGCCTTCGGCCACAGGGGCATCCTTGCTCATTCAGCTGCCTCGCGGGAGCCCTTCCCGGTACCCACTCCAGTCAGCCCACGAACGAACACCTGTTCATGGGAACTCGAGCCCCCCGGCAGCCCCTGCAACCAAACATAACCGTTCCCGGTGCGGGAGTGAAAGCGAAAAGCCCGAGAAAGATGAGGAAGACTGTCCGTTGCAAGCAAGGTGTGCTCGTTTTGCTCGCGGACCGCAAAGTCGGCGGCGAGCCCGTGGAGAAAGACCGCTGCTTCGACAGCCCGCTCGGGATCGCCCGGATACTGCGCCAGAAGCCCTGCCACCATGCCGGTGAGCAGGTCGCCGCTTCCGCCCTTCGCCATCCCCGGATTGCCGGTGGTGTTCACGGCCACCCGGCCGCTGGGATGAGCAATCAGGGTGCGCGCACCTTTTAACACCACTGTCACACTGTGCTTCTGCGCGAAATCCCGTGCCACCTCGAGACGCCGGGCTTGAACCTCAGACGTGGTCATGCCGGCCAGCCGCGCCATCTCTCCCGGATGCGGCGTGAGAACGACCGTGCGTCCGTGGCGCGCGAGCCGCGACAGAACATCCGGCTGCTTCGCCAGAATATTGAGCGCGTCTGCATCGATGACCGCGGGTATCGTCGTGGCCTCCAGCAGTCCCACGCAGAATTGAGAAGTGTCATCACTCTGGCCAAGCCCGGGTCCGATCGCCATGACGGTCATGCCCTTGGTCAAGGCTGCCACCAGTTCGGCCGCGAGATTCGCGGGCGACGCTTGTCCCGCATCATTTGCAATCAGAGGCCATGTCATCAACTCAGGCGCGTAGCTCGACACAACGGCCAGCGCGGGCGCCGGCACGGCCGCCGTCACCAGCCCCGCTCCCACCCGCAGGGCCGCGACCGAAGCCATCGCAGGAGCCCCCGCCTTGCCGCCCTCCGATCCAAACGAGCCGCCGACGACCAGAACATGTCCGAATTTGCCCTTGTTCGCGTCAGTGGCGCGAGGCGCGAGCGTAAGCGCCTGCGCCGATCCGGCCCAGTCGATGTTCAGGGCGGAGACAACCGCCTCGTCGGGCGAGCCGATCGGCGCCACGACCACGGGCTGATCCCATGACCGCGTCAACTGGCCGAAAACGTGGGCCGGCTTGGGAGCTGTGAATGTGACGACGCCATCGGCGGGAAACACCGGATAGTCGACCGTGGCTTGAGTCTCATCGGCTGGCCAGCCGGAAGGCAAATCGACCGCCAGTATCGGGACCCCTGCCGGCGCGCTTTCCTTCAGCCAGTGCAGGGCAGCCAGGGCGAGTCCCTTCAAAGGCGGCTTGAAACCCGTGCCCAGCACAGCGTCGAGAATCAGGTCGGTTTGAAGCGCGTGGTGGTGCCCTGCCAGATCGCTCGCCACGCCAACTTTTCGAATCTGGCAGGACCCAGCCGCTTCGAGTTCTCGCCAGGCTACCGCCGCATCGCCTTTGATCTCTGTGGGCGAACCCAGCAAAACGACCCGGACCGCCGCGCCGGCGTCGGCCAGCAACCGCGCCGCCATCATGCCGTCACCGCCGTTATTGCCGCGCCCGCAAAGGACGGTGATGCGTTTTGCGCCGGGAAACTGTTGCTGCACCACTGCCACAATCGACGCGGCCGCGTGGCGCATCAAATCCACGGATGGCATTCCGAACCGCTCGGTGGTGGCGCGGTCGCAAGCCTGCATTTCCTCGGCGGAGAGAACGTGCATGGCTCTTATGGTAGCGGGTACGGCAGAGATAGTTGCCAGATGGTTCTCAAAGACAAACCGAAACTCACTGGGTGCCCCATCCTGGCTCTGCTAGGAAGAAACAAGTCTCGGTACTCGACGGGAGGGAGCAGAGGCCTTCAGGCCCCTGAATGCGAACGCCCGCAGTCGACGGCCTTTAGGCCCGGGCCTGTGGCGGTCATCCCGTTTCATCCCTGCAGGTCGGCTACGACGGTGCGGGACTGAAAAGGAACAAATGCTCCGTGCCCCATCCCGGCTCTGCTAGCGTGGGAAACGAAAGGATGAATCGAATGGAAACCAAAGGCGCGGGTACCGCAAGGGAAACATCGACATTCGATCTGCAGGCATTAGCCGCCAAGTTCCCTGACAGCGCCGAAACCATGTTGCTCGACATGCGCCTCACCGACGAGGCGGCGGCCAGTTCCCGCCTGTTCCGGATCTACCGGCCCGTGCCGGCGCACTTTCACAAGACCTGCGACGAATACTTGCAGGTGATTTCCGGCCGCGGCACATTCGTGGTCGCGGGAGGCGAGCCTATTGTTCTGGGTCCTGGCCAATTGCTCTTCTTCCGCCGCAACGTCGTTCACAGCATTCCGGAAGTTGTCGAAGCGCCGCTCGTGGTGTTTTCCGTCGACACGCCGCGCCGCGATCCGGCGGACGTCCATTTCGTCAATCCCGCGGATGGCACGGCGACCAGCTTCATCCGCACCATCCAACCGTATTGACGAGAATTCAGATTCACTGTCCAGTGTTCGCTACTTCGTCATCAGAAGCAGGAACCACCCGTTCAGGCCCGCGATCATGACCGCTGTCGTCCAGGAGAGCGCTTTGAGCCACGGCGCATTAGCGAACTCGCCCATCCTCTTCCTGTTCCCGGTAAAGATCACCAGAGGGATGACGGCAAAGCTCAGTTGCAGCGACAGAATGACCTGGCTCAGCAGGAGCAGCTTCTCCGTCCCATGCTCGCCCCACAACGCGACCACCACGATGGTGGGAACGATGGCGATGGAGCGGGTGATGAGCCGGCGCAGCCACGGCGCCACACGGAGATGAATGAAGCCTTCCATCACGACTTGTCCGGCAAGTGTCCCTGTGATCGACGAGTTTTGCCCGGAGGCCAGCAGGGCTACGGCAAACAACGTGCTCGCGCCCGCCGCCCCAACCAGGGGGCTCAGTAGTTTGTAGGCATCCTCGATCGCCGCCACTTCGAAGTGTCCGCTGCGATGGAACACGGCAGAGGCCACGATCAGGATCGCGGCATTCACAAACAGGGCTACAGTGAGCGCAAGCGCCGAATCGATGTTGGCCATGCGAATGGCTTCGCGCTTGCCCTCCGGGGTGCGCTTGTAGCGCCGGCTCTGCACGATCGACGAGTGCAGGTAAAGGTTGTGCGGCATCACGGTCGCGCCCAGCATGCCAATGGCGATGAACAACATGCCAGGATCTGTCACGATCGACTTTGAAGGAATGAAGAGGCTGTGCAGCGCAGGCAGGTAGTCCGGCTTCGAAAGCACCATCTGGATGGCAAACATCACGAAGATGGTGCCGATGAGAGCAATCACCAGCGCTTCTACATAGACGGAACCCCCAGCGCTGCAGGAGCAGGATCAGCAGCACGTCGAGGCCTGTGATCAGCACTCCATAAAACAACGGGATATGAAACAGCAGTTGGAGCGCAATCGCCGAGCCGATCACTTCGGCCATGTCGCAAGCGGCAATCGCCACTTCCGCCATCAGCCACAGGATGAAACTCCCCACCCGGCCGGTGCTCTCTCTGCAAAGCTGCGCCAGGTCGCGGTCCGTGGCCACACCCAGCTTGAGCGACAGGCTCTGCAGCAGGATGGCCATCAGGTTGGAAATCATGATGACCGAGAGCAGCGTGTAACCGTAGCGCGATCCGCCGGCGATGTCGGTGGCCCAGTTGCCCGGATCCATGTAACCGACGGCAATCAGAAATCCCGGCCCAAGGAAACCCGCCAGCCGCCTCCAATAAAACGGCGACCGGGAAATCCGCACGCTGGAGTAGACCTCGGGGAGGGAGGGCTCGTGGACTCCAACGGGACTGGTGATCTCAGTAGCCATGAATAAGAGGAAGGCCCGCCCGCGCCTTGGATCGAGTATGACACAGGTCACTTAATCATGGTTAATAAGTTTACTTATTTTTAATTTACCCATCCGTCCGAACATAGGTGCATCACTTTCTCCTTGACAGCTTAGGAGAGATGAAGTTAATCTCCTAAGCATCTTAGGAGGGTCTATGAATGATCAGGCCCAGCTCCTCCCCGGAACCCTCGACCTTCTCATCCTCAAAGCCGTCTCGTTGGGCCCGCTTCACGGTTACGGAATTCTCCTCCGGATCGGGCAGATTTCCGGAAGCGCGCTGCTGATCGAGCAAGGGGCGCTCTATCCGGCCCTATTCCGGCTGGTGCGCCAGGGCCTGTTGACGTCCGACTGGGGCACTTCCGAAAACAATCGCCGCGCCAAGTTCTACGAACTCACGCCCGCGGGGCACAAGCGCTTGCAGGAGGAAACCGAGGGCTGGAACCGCCTGGCCGTGGCCATGACATCGGTCCTCGCCGCACGACCGGAGGAAGTATGAATCTGGCCGGCTATCTGCGTTCTCTGGCGAACAAGTTCTTCCATCGCTCCGCCGTCGCCGACGATCTGGATGAGGAACTGCGTTCGCATATCGGGCTTCGGGCCGACGACCTGGAACGATCGGGCCTGCGTCGCGCCGCGGCGGAGCGCCAGGCGCGTGTCGAGTTTGGCGCGCGCGAACGATTCAGGGAAGAAAGCTTCGAAGCCCTGGGCGGCAACTTTCTCGATACGCTCTGGCGCGACGTTCGGTATGCGCTGCGGCTATTGCGCAAGTCCCGGGGGTTCGCCTTTGCCGCCATTGTTACGCTGGCCCTGGCCATTGGCGCGAATGCCGTGGTCTACGGCGTGATGGATGCGCTCATTCGCCGTCCGCTACGCGTACCCCACGCCGAGAGCCTCTGGGGGCTCGAGAACGGGGACGGATCCGGCTGGCAGTCCTATCCCAATTATCGCGACTTTCGCGAACGCAACCACAGCTTCGACGATCTGGCCGCGATTCGAATGGAATTTGCCGACCTCGATGCGGGCAACGATCCAGCTCAGGCGACCGGCTGGGCGGCCAGCGGAAATTACTTCGATGAACTCCGGATTCAGCCGTTTCTGGGACGCTTCTTTCACTCCCAGGATGAAAAGGGCTCCGACAGCGCACCCTACCTGGTGCTGAGCTATGCATATTGGCACACCCGTTTCCAGGACGATCCACGGATTGTGGGCCGCACCATCCTTGTCAACAAGCATCCCTTCACGATCATTGGCGTGGCGCCGCAGGAGTTCCGCGGCACGCTGGCGTTTATCGCTCCGGATTTCTTCACTCCCATCATCAACGAGGACTTGGATGGGGAGAAGTTCCTGAACACGCGCAGCATCAATAACCGCGAAGTGTTCGAAATCCTTGGGCATCTGAAACCGGGCGTGACGCCCGCCCAGGCGACCGCCGATCTGAACTCCATCGGCGCGTATCTCGAAAAGACGTATCCCAAAGAGGTGGATCACAAGAATTACACGCTGGGACGTCCGGGGCTTTTCGTGTTTTCCCGCCCAGTGCAGGCTTTCGTTGGCGGACTGATGCTGCTGGCGGGCTTGATTCTGCTGGCCGCCTGCGCCAACCTCGGCAGCCTGTTTGCCGCCCATGCCGCGGACCGTTCGCGCGAAGTGGCGCTGCGCCTGGCACTGGGGTCGAGCCGCCGACGCATCCTGCGACAACTCCTGACCGAAGCAGTGGTGATTTCGCTGGCCGGCGGCGCGCTGGGGCTGGCGGGCAGTGTCGTATTGTTGCGCAGGCTCGCCGAATGGCAGCCGTGGACCGGGGCTCCGATTCGTCTGCCCATCAGCCCCAATGCACAACTTTATGGGGTCGCGCTGGCGCTGGCCCTGGTGAGCGGATTCCTGTTCGGAATTGTTCCCGTGCGTCAGGTGCTGCGAGCCAATCCGTATGAGATCGTCAAGGCGGGTCCGGGCGGCCATTTCGGGCGCCGGCTGACCGTCCGGGATGTTCTGCTCGTGGTCCAGATCGCGATTTGTGCTCTTCTCGTGACCTCGTCGTTAGTAGCCATTCGCGGCCTGGAGCGCGGCCTGCACAGCAGCTTCGGTTTTGAGCCGCGCAACACAATGCTGGCGGGCACAAACCTGGTCATGGCCGGCTACCGAGCCGACAGTTGGACGGCCATGCAACGGCGCATGATCGACGCAATGCAAACCATTCATGGCGTCGAACGGGTGGCCGCGGTGAACAATTACGCCCCATTGATCAATGCCGCCGGCAACACCGAGAACGTATTCAAGGATGAGACCAGGGACCTGAGCCAATCGCATGTCGCTTCGACGACTTTCCGGTACGAAGTGTCGCCGGGGTATTTTGATGCGGCCGGAACCACCCTGCTCGCAGGGCGGGACTTCACCTGGCATGACGACAAAGAAGCGCCGCCGGTGGCGGTCGTGAATCGGGAATTCGCCCGCCGGATCTTTGGCTCAGTCCCGAACGCAGTCGACCGGTACTACCGTATGCAGGATGGAATCCATGTGCAGGTTGTGGGGGTCGTCGAAGACGGAAAATACATGAGCCTCACGGAGAACCAGAACGCGGCCATGTTTCTCTCCTTTCTGCGATACCCGTCGGGTTACTCGCAGGTGCTGGTGCGTTCCGGCCGCGATCCCCAGCAACTGGCGTCAGCGATGAGAAATAAAATCCGCGAGCTCGACTCCGGGCTTCCTGCCGATATTGAAACCTGGAATCAATTCCTCGAGGTCGTCAATTTCCCGGCGCGCGTCGCCACCATGGCGCTGGGTGTCCTGGGCCTCATGGGCGCGATCCTGTCGATCACCGGCATCTTTGGGATGGCGGCCTACTCGGTAAGCAAGCGGCTCAAGGAACTGGGAATTCGCGTTGCCCTCGGCGCGCAGCGCACAGAGGTGCTCGGCACCGCGCTGGGCCGCGCAATGAAACTGATGGCAGCCGGCTCGGCCGCGGGATTGGTGCTCGGAATTCTGGCCAGCCGCGTTCTGGCGTCCATCGTCTACCAGGCGACGCCGCGCGACCCGCTGGTGCTGGCAGGGGTCGTGGCGGCGATGGTGTTGCTGGGGCTTCTGGCTACCTGGATTCCCGCACAACGCGCCCTGACCGTGAATCCTCTGGTGCTTCTGCGCGAGGATTGAGTTACGCCAGATCGCCGTAAGCCGCGCTGGTCAGAAACTCGTGGAACTCGCCCATACTTAGTTCCATCACCAGTTCACAGGCGCGATCGAAATTCGACGCGGCGTACGCCTGAACTCCCATGGATGCGCAGATGTCTTCAAGCGTCTCCGCGAGCACGCGCTCATGCAGTTCCGGAGTGATCATCCGGCCATCGTCGAGCCGGGCGTGGTGGCGAATCCATTGCCAGAGCTGAGCTCGACATATCTCCGCCGTGGCGGCATCTTCCATGAGGTTGTAAATGGGCACATGCCCGTTCCCCCGCAGCCATGATTCCGTGTAACGGAG
This sequence comes from uncultured Acidobacteriota bacterium, assembly GCA_963798315.1. Lineage (GTDB taxonomy): Bacteria > Acidobacteriota > Terriglobia > Terriglobales > Acidobacteriaceae > Telmatobacter. The sequence goes on from CAWCTA010000018.1 coordinate 384,966, forward strand.
CGCGACTTCGACATTGCGCCGCAAGGCGGATTCGGGGATCCGCCCGCGGGGTATTTCCAGGAGCTTGCTCGCCGTGACCTGCCCGTGCGATTCCCGCGGCATGCCGATCTGTTTGCCCTGAGGCATGTACTCGTCGAAAACCGCGCGGACCACGGGAACCAGGCCGGGATGAGCAATCCGCGTGCCGTCATGTCCCGCTACCACTTCGCGCACTTTTTCGTGTCTGACCCGCTGCATGGCTTCTTCATTCGCCGCGGCATCGCTCCGGATCGGAATCTGCGCGGCCATTCCACCGATGGCGTGAATGCCCCGCTTGTGACACGTCTGGATGAGCAGTTCGGCAAAGGCACGGAGAAACGGCTGTTCCATGGTCAGGTCACAGTGTTGCGGCAGCACGCATTCGGGGCGGTTCCTGAATTTCTTGATAAAGCTGAACAGGTAATCCCAGCGGTTCCAGGCCAGTCCCGCTGAGTGGTCGCGGAGTTCGTAGAGGATCTCATCCATCTCAAAGGCTGCGGGGATGGTTTCGATCAGCACGGCAGCGCGAATGGTTCCCGTCGGTAGGCCGGCGTACTGCTGGGCGAAAACGAAGACATCATTCCATAACCGGGCTTCGTGATGGCTCTCCAGCTTGGGAAGGTAAAAGTAGGGAGCAGAGCCGCGGTCAAGCAAGGTGCGGTGGTTGTGAAAGAAATAGAGCCCGAAATCGAATAACGATGCGGAAATGGGCGCGCCGGCGGCCAGGAAGTGCTTCTCGACCATATGCCACCCGCGCGGGCACACAAACAGGACGGCGGGATTCGGCCGCAGGCCATACATGCGGCCATCGCTCGAACTCCAGTTGATGGAGCGCCTGTTGGCGTCAATCAGATTGCGCTGGCCGTCGATGCAGTTGTTCCAGGTGGGCGCATTTGCGTTTTCGAAATCCGCCACGAACACAGCGGCCCCGGAGTTGAGAGCGGTGATCATCGCCTTGCGTTCCGGCGGTCCGGCGATCTCGACGCGGCGGTCGAGAAGTTCCGCGGGAATTGCCGCCACCGTCCAGGCGGCGTTCCGGATCTCATCCGTCTCTTGAAGAAACACGGGAAACTCACCGCGGTCGAAGGCACGCTGGCGGTGACGCCGGGCCTCGAGGAAACCCAGCCGGGCGGCCCCGAAACGCGCATCGAGCGCGTGGAGAAATTCAACGGCTTCCGGGGTGAGTACCTCCGGTCCGGATTCATAGAAAGGCCCGGGAATGTGCGGGACGGCAATGGTCGCGGTCATTGAGCTCCTCTGCGAAAGTAATCGTCGCGGCGAATGTTCCCTGTCGATGCTGTGCCGCAGCGCCGCATGGGGATGAGTAGAGAACATGGCGAGAGGGGCTGGCAACAGGTACTAGTCCGATTCGGACCAGTGGACGGAAGCTCCCGCGCCGGGTCATAATCGCCTCCAGCAGCGCTAGTCGCTTGGCTTGGCTCAACTTATATGCTGTCTGTCGCGTGAGGACGCGGCACGCCCGATTCGCTGGCTCGACCGATCCGGTCAACTGATGAAGGAGGTAACGGATGCCTCTCGGAAGGCAATTTGCGGAGGAATTGGGCTCGGCCCTCCGCCTTCGGCGCATGAAGGCGGGCGTGCAGATGCTCACCAGTGCCGCAGCCGAAATCGAGAGGCTTCGTGCCGAATCACCGAATGCTGCCAGCCTGGTGCTTCTGATCGCACAGTGGGTCGATGTGGGATATCGCGATCACCGCCTGCTCGACGCATTGCTTAGCCGCTTTCCAGCCGGCTGCCGTAAAAAGCTCGCGGTCGACGACTACCTGCGCATGCGCATGGTCGATGGCTTTCGCCATTTCACGACCGGCGAACTGGATACGGCCATCGATACTCTGGACCTGGTCCTGAAGACCTGCAGCGACATTCCCGATACCTCCCTCGCGGCCTGGGCACATTTCTGGAAAGGCCGCGCCCACCGAAAAAAAGGAGAGTACGAAGCCTCGTTAAAAGACATCGTCCAGGCCCGCGAAATGGCGCAGGCGGACCACGACGATATGTTCACTTCGGTGATTCAGATTCAGGAGAGCTGGCTTCTCTTCCAGAAGGGCAACTCGCGGGACGCATTGCAGATTCTGGATCGCGCCGAGTCAGTCTTGAAATCAACCGATCACTACGTGGCCCTTGGGAACATCGAGTCCGCGCGCGGCCGCATCATCCGGCGATCGGGAGAATACACCAAGGCACTCGAACACTTTGCCCGGGCTATCGGAATGTACGCGCGGCAAGATCCGAATCACGTCAATCTCGCACGCACCCTGGTGAATGCCGCGTATGTCCGCCGCCTGCTGGCCCTGCAACTTCGAAAGCGCATCGATACCCGCGTTCAATCCGGGCGGCTTCGCTCCCGCTCTTCGCCCAAGCCGTCAGCGGTCACGCGCGAAAACCCGCTCACCCGGTACCAGTGCGTCTGGAAGGAAGCGCTCGAAGATCTAACCCGGGCGCGGGAGATTTACGCTCTCCATGCCCACTTTGACGGCATCGGAAAAGTGGTGCTGAATCTCGGCTACCTCCACCTGGACCGGGGAGATGTCGAGCGCGCGTGGGAGGAAGCGATCGAGGCCTACCGCATCGGGCTGGAGCAGAACGACCACATTCTCATGGCGCGGGCGCGCATCCTGCAGGCCGCCATCGAAAATGCGCATGTGGAAGAGCAGACCGGAGAAGACGTCGATAACGCCGTGCATGCCAATCGGGCATTGCAATACAGCGAAGAGGCTCTGAGCCTCGCCCATGGCACCCAGAACCGGCGCCTGCTCGCGGGCGCCTGCATCGCGCGCGGCATGACCGCCGCCAACGATTTCTTTCAGGAATGGGAGACGGCGCGGCGCTATGCCACCGAAGCCACCGGCCTGATTGGCCCCGGCGAGAACGATCACCTGGTCGAAGACCTCACTCAACTGAAATCGAGGGTTGTCCAGGCTTCCGGGATCAATGACACTCTTCGCGGCTGGTCGGAAGGGATCGTGGGGAATAAGACCTTCCAGCAGATCACCGAGGAATTTGCGGAAATCGTGATTCCTAAGGTATGGATACGCGAGGATCGGAAGGTCTCGCGCGTCGCAACCTCACTGTCGATCTCACCCAAGAAAGTGAGACGCATCCTGCGTAACTCCGGATTGGTCGAGCGGCAGTAAGTCCAAAGTTCGCACCATAACTTGAGCCGTCATCGCTGAGCACCTGACTCGCAGTACGAGTTACGGCCAGGTACGACCGCAAACGCCCCTCAGAGCTCCGTGCCCCATCGATCCGAAGTTTCGGCGTAACGCACGACCTTCGCTATCCCAAAACGCTGTCATCCTGACCCTGAGCGTAGCGAAGGGGAAGGATCTGCGGTTGCTTCTGCGAGCTGCACAGCGGCGATACTTCCGAATTGCCCACCACCGCCCGGAGACGAATGCTACCTGGAGTTTTCTCAATACCCGTTCAACATCGACGCAGTACCATTTGCACATTAAAGAGTATGGCGAGGTGGACATGACGGCAGGGTGGAAATCGAGCCGTTCTTTTGGAAGATTGGTGGGGATCGTCCTTCTCGGTGCGTATGGCACGGGGGGCATTCAGGTGATCTTCGCACAATCCGATCGGCTCCATGCCGGACTCCGAGTCAACCTGACGCAACTTGCGCCAGACGATAAGCCTGATCGCGTTCAACTGACCTTCGTACTCGTCAACGACTCGGAGAATGTGGTCTCGGTCGATAAATCAGAATGGAAGCTGATCATCGACGGATCAGAGGTGAGGGCGTTCCGTATCGGCGTTGGCGTCGGCGCAAGCGCAGAGGATCACAGCCTTGCTCCGGGCCAATGGTACGAGTTCACTCGGTTCCTCCTCTTATCAGATCATTTCGCGCACGGCGGCGAGCACATGGCGCAATGGACAGGCGACGGGTTTCGCAGCCCCAAAATCAGCTTCTCGACCCCAAGCGACCACGCCGGACATTAGTTCAATGTTCCTTCTTTGATTAAGGCCGAGAACATGAGTTGTGGTTGTATCACCGCCCACTCGTACATGACCTTGGGGTCATGTACGCATCGCCCACAATACATCCGCGATGCTCGAATCATCTTACTGGGCACTGGGAATCCGGCATGTCAGTTGGATTCACCCGCAGTGTGATTGCAAATTCACATTCATTGCTATCGCAGCGAAGTTCCGAAGGCTGTTGAAAAGCTCTAGTTGGTGACGCTATAAGCCGGTACTTGCCCGCCTTCACCGAATCGAAGCGGAATTGCCCGGCATGATCTGTCGTCACCTTTGCCACAACCGACTGTTTCGTTGGCGAGATGAACCGCCGTAGTTCAACCAGCGAGTTCTCGAACGCAGCTCCGCTTTGATCCACCAAGCGGCCAGAGATTCTCGCATCCTGATTGAGGACGAGGTTTGGATCGACTTTTACCTTGTCACAGTAATGGGGATCAGGAGGGCCGGAACCGACCTCCACCATGTATAGCGCACTTCATTCGGGACAGTTATTCCGAGATCAATCACTACCTCTCCCGGAATAATTGATTCCATGCTCGGAAAGGTGTTAATGGGCGAGTCAAGTCACTCATTGGCCGTCCACCGGGTTCCGGGCGTATTACCGCCGATGGAGAAGTTTGGAAGCTGGGCCGGTTTCGGGTCATCTGGTTCACGCAGGGGAAGAGTAGCTCACAATTCGTTCATTTGACCGCGGGCGACGCCGAGCGGGCACCTCGTGACAGCCAGGCTGCCCACCCAGTGCAGATTGCAAGTGCAACCGCAAGAATCCGTACAAGACCAGAGAACTCATTGAAGCTCACGAAGACCCCAAGGACTTGATACGCGAAAAGCGTCCATCCCAAAGCACCAATCGCTTGGGGAGTCGTTCTTGCCAGCCCACCCAGATGCCAGGCAAGATATGCGCCGAACAGAACACACAATGAACAGAACACCCCGAGTGCAAGAACCACTGGGCCGTAAGAGAGACGGTGATCTTCTGGGAGGGGCACCGCATTCGTTGCCCCGGCAGCCTGCCAGAATCTCACGACGGCGTACGTGTTCCCTGCGGCTGCAACAAAGAGCAAAATGCTGGCAGTTCTGTAAAGGGCAGCTGCGTTCATCCGGGTGCCCCCCTGTTCACATGGCGGCCTTGACCTATGTAGCTTTCTATATTGCAAATTCATTGTCAAGGAGGATCCCGGGGCAATTTCCCCCACTGGGCAGTGATGACTTACTTAACCTTCGGGCCAGCCTCCGGCGGTAGTTATGCTGCGTCATCACCCAGTCAGCCAAGCGGCAGGTGTATCGGGCGGCGGAATTGAGCGTATGCAGCGCAATGTCCCGTCGCATGAGATCAGTTCCCCCGTCTGTTTGCAGATAATTGAGGCCTCATGCAGCAAACTTGAAATTGAATGAGGTACCCGAATGCGCTTAGTCGCCGTGTCAGCAATGTCCCCGGTTCGAAACATGGGTCGTTTGCCCAGTTTTACAGTGGCTGTACGCTTTTACAGCCACTGTACGCCAGTATCGATTCTCCCTCTGTTCGCCTTTCTCTGAACGCCCCCCCACCCACCCCCTATGTAGATTTGCCTTTCTTTCGTTTTTAAAAATAGATGGACTGAATCCAAAAGCTTTACGAGTCAAATTACCCCGCTGAAACAGCATTTTTTGTTACATAAGCCCCTTTTTGGGGGGCCTTCTCCAATCTTTAGCCAGCGCTGTTATCTCTGGCCATTGGAAGCCTGCAAGCGAGCGCCACGAATCCACTCCAGAATCGCCCGGTACTGATCGCTTGATTCATTGCCATGCCAGCGCTGGCCGCCGTTGTGCGTGGCCAGGTAATCGCCCACATTGCCGGCGCTGTCAGACGGCCGCGTGGGTTTGACCAGGATGAGACTCTTGTCCGGTTCGGCGATGTTGACCACGCGCATGGCGTACTTGTAGTTCTGCTCGCTGTCCTGATCGGAGAAGATTCCCTCGGTGTTGGGCGGCTCGAGCTTGAATATCACGTGACTGGCGTGACAGAACACGCAGGCCTTTCCATCCCCGCCCGGCTGAGCGAGAATCGGCTCTACCCTGGTGACGAAGTAACGGAAGTCGAGCACCGAGCCGGGCTGCACGTCGCGCAGTGCGTCGGTGAGGTTCTTTCCCTCAAGCACGCTCGTCGAGATGAGCTTGAGTCGCGGGTTGGAGGAATTCTTCAGCTGATTCATCGCCACGCGGAAATCCGGCCGCTGTTCCACGCCGGGGACCTTCCGCAACGTATCCAGCGCGGCAGCGCTTACATTGGCGTCGGGGTTCAGAAGAGCAGCCATCACCGTATCGACCACAAGGGGATACTCGAGCGGCTTCTTGATTTCGAGGATTGCGGTATGCCGATTGAGATAGTCCTGGTCCTGAGAAACGGCGCCGCCGGCCACACCCAATCGCCTTTTTAGAAATTGCGGGTTCCCCGCTTCTTCGATGAAGACACCGAGCGCGGAGTCGTTCAGGTTGGCGAATGCAGTCTTGGCCGCCGCCGCCGATTGAGGATCCTTCAGAAAATGTTCGAAACAGATGCGCACAGACGCGCGCTGCACTTCCGTGTTAAAGGAATTCAAACCTGCAAGTACCTGTCCCTGAAGTTTCGGCTCCTGCATGAGGCCGGTGAACGAAGACGCCGCATCGAGCACTTGCGCATAGTTCGCGGGCCGCGGTTTCCGCTCAAGTCCGGCGCGCAAGGCGTCCTGGACCGTTGTCTGCTGTTGCCAGGCCGATTTTTCAGGCAGCGCAGCGAGGAGAGGCAGAACCACCGCCTGGCTATCGGCGTTTCCATGATTCAGGATCTCAACAACCTTTCCTACAAGTTTCGGGTCGGGTTGGGCGGGCGTATCGAGGTTGAGGATGCCGCGCTGCCCGCCCTCGTACACGTAGCGCACCGTCTGCCGCACATCGGTGTTCGCGTCCTCCGAAAGATCCAGGGCTGCGAGCGCGAACCGCGCATCCCCAGATTCACTCAGCGTACTGCCCGCCTTCAGTACCTCAATCTTCATGGAGTCGTCGGCGCCCGTGAGGCATGCCAGGAGCGCTTCCTCCAATTCTGGTCCAGAACTCTTGAAGAAATGGATCAGGTCACTGTCGTTGCCGATGCGCGTCTGGAAGAAGCCATTGTGCACGTCATATTTGAAGTCGACAGCTTCCCGATAGGGCGTGTATTCATAGCCAGGACGATGCAGGTCCGGCACGCCCTCGACATACTTGGTGAGGACCGCGGGCAGCCCGATCGAAACGGTGTCAGCCTTGAGCGCCGGCAGCGCGTAGTGGCGGATATGAAAATCCCAAAGGGCGTTCAGAATGCCCTCGCGGCCTTGCGGGGTTCCTTCGCGCAGCACCTTGGCCAGCACCTGAGCCTGGTCGCGCGCCACCGCTTCATAGCCGGCATTGATGCGGTCCTTGTCCTCGTCCTGCGCGCTTGCCCGGACCCACGCCGAGAGATATCCAGTGTTCTCGTCGAGCAGGTTGTAGACGCTCTCCTCGAGTCCGCGCCGAACCATCGCGTCCTGTTCCGTGTTCAGGCGCACCGCGAGCGCCTCCAGGGTGCCGCGGCGCACCTCGGGCTTGTCGACCTGCCAGTAGTACCAGCGCCACACTCCTCCGGCGGCTTCAAAGCGAACCGACGGGACCGGATCGTTGAGGTCGCTCTCGAGCGCGGCCAGAAGCTGCGGATCATCGGTGAGGTCGCGGAAATGCTGATTGAAGACCCGAGCCGCTCCCCATCGCGTTCGTGCATCAGGCGATGCCAGCGCCACGGCCAGCAACTTACGACCTTGCGGCGCTGCATCCTGGCGCCGCGACAGAACCATACGCAGCGCGTAAGCAGAAGCGGATTGCACCATCTTTGTCTGATCGCCGAGGCCCTTGATGAGAACCGGCACGGCGCCCGGATCGGCCATGTGCCCCAGCGCGCGTGCCGCGGCTTCGCGCGCCAGCGGCTGATCGCTATCGGAAAGTACTTTTCGTATCTGGCCCAGCTGCGGTTCGGGAGCCAGGTCCCAGAACTGGTCGAGTTGCTGCAGAAGGAGCGGCAGATCGTTGACAGCGAGAGTCGCAGCCGGCGCGGGGTAGGCTGCATCCCAGTTTTTCGCCTTGGTGGTTCCCGGGTACAACGTCGACAAGGCCATCACCGCGAATTGGGTTGCCCGGAACGGCGTGTTGAAGCCCTGGTAGACGGGATCGCCTTCCCAACTGCCTTCAGGACGTTGCGCCGCCAGCAGGGCCTTCACGGCAACGGCGAGATGCTCATCGGTTTCAGGCCGGCGGCCGGCTTCGGCCAGGGCCAGGACTGCGTTGTACGAAATAAAGTCCGCCGGCTTGGCTTTCTTGTCGAATTGGTACGGCCAGCTTCCTTCGGGCGTCTCATATTCATAGAGCTTGTCGATCAGCGCGTTGATCTGCGTGGAGTATTTCTCGCGTTTGATCTCTGAGAAAAACATGATCTTCCAGTTGAGATCGATGACATTCTTCGGCTCGGCAGGAACAGCCAATTGCTCCACATGGTCCCGCTCGGCCAACCACTCCTGATCGTGGCTCTCGTTGTAGGCCAGGTCGAAGGTGTGCCAACTCTGGGTCGCAATCTCGAAGGGGCTTACATCCGGTTCGCAGCCGTCGGCCTCATCGCCGGGCAACGTGGTGACGCCCTTATAGTGGATCTTGAGGAACGCCGCATAGGGCAGATCGAATTTCCGGCGAGGCGGATCGTGCGTTACGTTCTGCTCGAAGGCATGCGCGATCAGCGGCAAGCGGCTGGATACCGTGCGGGCGGTGTAGATGATCCGCACCCAGTTGGTATTCGGCTCACCATAGAGCGGCCGCGCGTTGTTGTATATGCGATCGGTGAGAAACTCGAGCCCGGCGCGCTGGGTTGGCGCATAGCCTTTCTCGATCGCCTTCAAATACCCGCGCGTGGTGAATTGGGACGGGTGGCAGGCGATGCAGAGTTGGGTCTCGGAGTGCTGCATGGTGGTGCGCAGCGCGATGGCGCCGCGGCGCGGGGTATTTGAGAGCCAGCTGTCGCCCATGTTGACCAGGAAGTCCATGCCGGCACGCACCGCCTCGTGCGGATCCTTTGTCGGCGGAACACCATAGAGATAGGTATGCAACTGGTAGGCTGGATGATCCGCGGCCACCCGCACATAATACTCGCGACCGGGTTGAAGGATGCGGGTACGAAACTTGTAGAGGCCAGGATAATTCTGTGTCGCCTCGACCTTGTAGACGAACTCGCCGTCGCTGAAGGGGACCACGTCAGGCTTCCCGTCGGAGTCCTTGCCCAACTGAAAAATATCGACGTCCAATGGGACGTCCCGATCGGTCACATTCAATACGAAGTAGACCAGCCGGGGCTGGTTTTCGCGAAATGTGAATCGGAACCACTGGAATCCCTTCACCATGGCCGCGTAGCCATCTTCGCTCTTAGCCGGGGCATAAGGCCTCTCGTCGTCGCTGCCAAAGACGGTCTGGCCCAGTTCGAAGGGCTGTGCGGCTTGCCAGGTGCCGTTTGGACCAGCCGCAATGACGCCGCGCTCCAGCTTGCCGGTGGTGAGCGATGCGGGCGAGGGCTCGGGAATCTTGTTCAAGGTCGCTGCGATCTCGGGAATGCGGACCTCAGCAGCCGCGGAAAGATTGACCGACAGCCTGCCCGCGGACCGGGGCCGGAGGGTCACGTAGAAATCAAGGTCGGCGGCATGGAGCCACTTCGATTGGACCTCGCCCTGAGCGTCGTTGATCGTGACGCGCACCGCATCCTCGCCTTGGACCCGTGCGGGGTCTTTCACTGCCACGGTGATCGCATAGAGGTTTCCCGGCCGCCCTTCTCCCAACTGGAGGGTCCGCGCGGGGTTCGGCGCGGCCTGACCGGCGTGGACAGATCGGCCCACGCGCAGTGTGGCGCCGAGGATCCATGCAGCGATGACGAGTGAAATGATCACCCGGAGAGCAATGCGACGAATACCCGGCGTAAGACCCATGTTTGACCTCGTGTGTTGAAAGCGATGCGAATTTGCTTCACCCGGAATTCATTGGGGAACATATGTGCCGATCGCATGACAGTATATCCCCGCGATTCAGTGGAGTGTCCATCGGTATCGAGGTTTTGGGGTACGGACCGAGCCAGAATGCAGATTGCCGGGCGATAATTCGATGACGCCGTCTCAAAACCATAGGAACAGGGGTAGAACATCTTGACTCAGCCCCAGAGCCAAACCGTTGTCCCATCCGAGCCTGGTGCCGCCGGCGGCGTACGCCTTAACCGAACACTTGGATTATGGAATCTCATTATCATCGGCATGGTCATTATTCAGCCGACTGCGCCCATGGGGATTTACGGCGTCATTAGCAACAAGGCCCAAGGTCACGTCGTCACAACCATTCTCATCGCCATGATCGCGATGCTGTTCACCGCCATCAGCTATGGCCGCATGGCCAGGGTCTATCCCAGCGCGGGATCTGCCTATACCTATGTTGGCCAGGAAATGCATGCCTCTCTCGGCTATGTGGTGGGCTGGGGAATGGTGATGGATTATCTGCTCAATCCTCTCATCTGTACAGCATTTTGCGCCAAGGCCGCGATGAACATTCTGCCCGGCATCTCTTACTACGTATGGATCATTTTCTTCGCGGCATTTTTTACCTGGGTCAACCTGCGCGGCATCAAGACGTCGGCTCAACTGAATGAAGCACTGTGTGCGGGCATGGTCATTGTGGTTCTCATTTTCATAGCCAGCGTGGCCCGCGCCGTTTGGCATATGCATCGCGAGCCCGGCTTCTTCCTGAACCCGTTTTATGACCCGGCCACATTTCATCCTGCCAGCATTTTCGCCGGCACTTCTGTCGCTGTGCTCACCTATATTGGATTCGACGCCGTGTCCACGCTCTCAGAAGAAGTCGAGAATCCGCGGCGCAACATCCTTCTTGCCACCGTTCTGATCTGTCTGATTACGGGTCTCCTGTCGGGATTGGAAGTGTACGCGGCCCAACTTGTTTGGGGATCGAAGCCATTTCCAAGCGACCAAGTGGAATCGGCTTTTGCCATGCTGTCGCGGCAGGCGGGTGGGGCGCTTCTCTTCCAGATCATCAATTTCACATTGCTGGTGGCGAACATGGGATCGGGCATGGCGTCGCAGCTCGCAGCCGGCAGGCTCCTCTATGGCATGGGCCGTGGAAATGCCCTTCCCAGGTCGTTCTTCGGCGTGATCGACCCAAAACATCGCGTGCCGCGCAACAACATTCTCGCGCTTGGAGCTGTTGTGGTTGCGGGCGCCGGCCTCCTGGAGTTCTTTGCCACCAACCTCGGCGGTGGAGCATATGAAATTGGCGCCGAGGCGCTTAATTTCGGTGCGTTCATCGCATTTATGGGAGTGAATGCAGCTTCGTTCGTTCACCATCTGCGGGCTGGAACAGGGAGGGATCTCGGGGGTTTCATCATCCCAGGCCTGGGATTTCTTATCTGCGGGTTCATCTGGATTCATCTCAGCCGGCCGGCGCTGGTACTGGGCTTTTTCTGGATGGCCGCCGGGATCATCTATGGCGCAATCCGCACCAGGGGTTTTCGTGCCGAACTGGTCAGCTTTGAAATTCCTCCAGATCAATGACGGCTTCGCCACAATCCACGCGCAACTCTGGCAAGAGCGCAGGTCGCTCAATCAGGACCCCGGCGAGGTTCGCGATTGCTTTTGCTCCTTTACATCTTCAAAGCAGCAAGCACATAAGCCGGTTTCATCGGTAGCCTCCGAATCGCCTTTCCAGTTGCGTCATGGAGCGCTGCCGCGATCGCCGGCGCAGCCAGCGCATTCGCTGCCTCTGAGCCGCCGCCGTATTTCCCAACCTCCGGATTTTGAATGAGCTCAACCTTGATCTCCGGGATGTCGGCCATGGTGAGGATGGGATAACTGAGCCAGTCGTCCTGGGTGATGCCGCTCTCGTCGATCATCACCTCTTCCATCAACGCAATGCTGATTCCCATCATCGCGCCGCCTTCCACCTGGCGCTTGAGGTGCGTTGGATTGATGACCACTCCAGGATCGACCGCCAGGGTGCACTTCTCAACCTTGATGACACCGGTCTCGGGCGTGACGACGATGTGGCAGACGCAGCCCCAATAGGTTCCATCGCGCAGCATGAGCGAGACGCCGCGCCCGCGGACTGCATTCCCCGGTGTATTAGCGCCGGGCCTCGGTGATGGCCGCGCATCCCAACCCGATGCATCGCTGACCGCTTTCAGCACTCCGATGGCGCGCTCCTCCTTCAGGTTGTCGATGCGGAATTGAATGGCGTCCACGCCCGCCAGAGCTGCCGCTTCGCTAATGGCCAGTTCGCGCGGAAAGTTCTGCTGGAACTGCACAGGCGTGCGCATGCTGTGATCGCGCAGGCCTACGGCAATCGGCGACGCCTTCTGGCCCACCTGGAAAGTGCCGTGCCCGCGCTCGATCACGTTCGCAGCCTGGGCATAGAGCCACTCATCTGAAATGTTGTTCATCGTGGAGGTGATGAAGTCGCCGTGGACATCGGGGGCGGGCATGGTGGGCAGGCCTGCGAGCACCGCCCCCACGGGCCGGTCGTCCTGCATGGCAGGCATGTAGTGATCGATCTGGTAGGCGGCCAGCTTGCCCTGATCGTCAACTGCCAGCTCGACATCGGAGAACGAAGCGGGGGATTGCGTGGACCACTGCATGTCGTCGGCACGCATCCACTGCACGCGCACGGGCTTGCCGACAGCCTGCGAGAGGATGACGGCCTCGTCCTCCGCTCCGGCGTTTCCCCCGTTCGATCGTCCGTAGTGTCCGGGACCCGGATAAATGTGCACGATCACCTTGTCGATCGTTGTGCCGAGCATCTTGGCAATCTCGCCCCGCAGTTCCTGGGGGTTCTGATTGTGCGTGTGAATGTGAACCATGCCGTCGGTTCTGACATCGCCGACTGCCATGGTTGGTCCAATGGGCGCGTGTTTCATGTACGACACCTGGTACGTGGCAGAGAGCTTCCTCTGGGCCGATCCCAGGGCGGCAGCCGCATCGCCCTTAGTCGCGGCGCTTTTCGTCACTGCGGTCGATGTCCAGTCGGAGTCTTTTCTCAGGCACTCGTACAGCTTTGCGCTGCCTGGCAGTCCTTTCCAATCCGTCCATTTGGTATCGCCGGCGATTTGCTGCGCAGCCTGGATCGCTTCCCACTCTGTGGGCGCAACCACGCCCGACGAGATTTTGCTTCACGATGACCTGGGCATTCGGATATTTGGTTTTGTCGAGCTTGCCCACGGAGACCAGAGTGGAGCCAAGTGTCTTGGGATGCACCACGCGTCCGTGGAGCATCCCAGGGAGGCGCACATCCGTGGCCCATACCGTTTTGGCGGACACTTTCTCCCGAATGGCGGAGCTGGGAAACGACTTGCCGATGACCGTGTACGCGCTAACGGGTTTCATCGGGGGATTGCCCTCGACGCTCAACCCGATGATGCTCGTGAGATCTCCGCGCACGGGAATGGTCAGGTTCAACTGCTGGCCTTTAATGAGATCACCGTAGGAAAGGCTCTTGCCTCCGCCTGAGACCACGCCATCCTTGACCGTCAGCTTGTCTTTTGGCACACCCAGTTTTGTCGCCGCGAGATCAAGCAGTGCCTGGTAGGTGTAGGCGGCCACCTTGCGAAGGTTGGGGGTTCCGTCGTTAAGAAAGCCGAATGAGCCGCCGCCGTCGGGAGTCTGGTCAGTCGATCCGGTTACAACGGTGGTAATGGCCTCGAAGGGCATCGACAGCTCTTCGGCCACGATCTGCCGGTAGGAAGTGTATACCGAGCCCTGGCCGAAGTCGTTCTTGCCCGTGCGTATAGTCACCGTGTTGTCCGGGTGGATTTCGAGCCAGGAACTAGCCAGGGAAGGGTCGAGAGAATTCTTAGCGAGGGGCGCTTTCGGCGTATCGCCGCGGAGTTGGGCGGGGCCAACGACGCCGATGCCTACAGCAAGGATCCCACTTGTTCTCACGAACTGGCGCCGGGTGAGAGTCGCGCCAAACACATCGATCGAGTTGGTGCTCTTGGTCGCCATCATTTACCTCCCCTCGCCATGATCGAGGCCGCATGCTGCACGGATTCAATGACCGCCTTGTATGTTCCGCAGCGGCACAGAATCGGGGATATGCCGGACGTGGTGTAAGCCGCTTTGATCTGTTCCAGAGTCGGACTCGGATTGCCTTCCAGCAGTTCCGTCGCCTTGATCATCATTCCGTTTTGGCAGAATCCGCACTGAGGAGTTTGTTGCTCGATCCAGGCTTGTTGGACGGGGTGAAGTGTGGTCTTCACTTCCTCGGCCGAAAGGCCCTTTTGCTTTGCCCAGCGACCAGGCAGGCCTTCGAGCGTGGTGATCTCCTGGCCAGGAGCGACATCCGATAGAGCCGTAATGCAGGAACGCATTTCCTTGCCGTCAATTAGAACGGAACAGGCTCCACACTGCGCCAGTCCACAGCCAAACTGCGGACCGGTAAGGAGTAGATCATTGCGCAAAACGTAAAGAAGCGGCGTATCGCCGGGTGCCTGGATCTCTCGCTTGACGCCATTCACGTTAATCGTGGCCATTGAACGTTGCCTCCAATCGCTTTTCCGAAATCATACGACTCTAGGGAGTGGCACTACTTTAACTGCTAAACCCCGGATCGCGACAGTGCTTTCTGTCGGGGAATCCATAATCAGTTGACGAATCATCCCGTGACCAGGACGGCCGGGTGGTTCCAGTGGAAGCGCCACGCTCCAACGACCACTGGCACAAAATCGATGTGTACACTATCGCGCGCGTAGACGAAATCGACATCCTTCGCTCACAACGGAGTGAATGAGAAAAACCTCGAACTATTTGGACTGAACTTCGATCGGCGCTCCAAGATCGACTGGCTGCCTTGACTGCCCGGCTATCGTAATCGTGCGCCCACCCTTGAGGTAAGCAGTGATTACAGCCGGTTCAGACCAATCGAGATCCCAATCATCGTCGATTGCGAGGACGGTGTAAGACCCCGGCACAACCCCCTGAAGGCTGAAGGTTCCATCCAGATCGCTTTGATCGCGCCGGAAGAGGTCCCGGTGCACCCCCGGATTTTTTGGAACCAGGACCACCATCGCACCCGCGACGCCCTTTCCTGCACGATTGACCACGCCGTTTACTTGCGCATCGCCAGGGACCAGCGCAATGGAAATGGAAGGTAAGGAACCGGCAACGATTGTGACCCTGCGTCCCTTTACCGAAACACCGTTGACGGTCGTCTGATCGACGGCATAGGCCTTACCGAAATTCCACACCTCTACGTCGTAGACTCCGGGTGGAACCTGCTGCAGTTCCGCCTCTCCGCGTTCGTTCACTCGCTGCCAGGCGACCATTGCTTTGTGTTCGGGCTGCAAAGCCACCACGCCGCGATGAGTTAACGTTGTTTCCCCGGAGATACTCACCGATATCTTCACATTACTCAGAGCCTCGGCGCTGGATAGGTCAAGTTCCTGGCCCTCGCTGACAATTTCGAGTCCGCCGATCTGCGCCGTGAATCCGTTGCCGTTGATCCGTACGTTATATTTGCCTGCCGGAACACCGGTGATCTCCATAAGTCCGGGTGAAACCATCGTTGCGCCTGTAGTCTGGACATAAGTCATGCCGCCGTCAAAGCTAGATTGCTGAAGCTGGGGAATTCGAAACCCGCCCTGTTCGTCGGTGGGCACTCGAAACCGCAGGGTCAGTGCACGCGCGGGGCTCAAATGAATATCCGCCTGCAACCGCTCCCCGCCGCGAATGGGTATCGGTGTCGCATCCTCTGCCGCGGTCTGGTCGCCGTAATATGTCAGCGGATAAGTCACGTCCAGCGAAGCATCAACTGAAGCCGCGGGCAGACCGGGGGCATCCGTTTGCGGGTTGGGATGTACGGCATACCATGGCGTGGCCGAGGCCGACAGGAAGTAAGTGCCCGGCATCAGAGAAGCTATTTCGTAGTCACCCTGATCGTCCGTCTGCGTGCCACGGAACTGCCGCACCTGGCCGAACCCGGAACTGTGGTCGTCAAGGTAGCTTGTTACAGTGGCGTTGCGAACCGGCTCTCCGGATTCGTCCAGAACTCTGCCGGCGGATTCCAGCCGGGGCCAATCGCAGGGCGAGATGCTCCGTGTCGAGGCTGGCGCCGGTGACAATCGCAGTCGAATACTGCCCATGCGCGTCGTAGGCTGCGTTGATATACCCTTTGCGTTCTCCCACCAGCGAATACTTCCCGCCGACTAATCCTTCAAATGAAAACCTGCCGTCTTCCTTGGTAATCGTGGTTTGGGCGTTCTTGCGATTCTTGACCTCGACAAGAGCGATAACCGCATGATCCAGCGGATGCCCATCCGATTTGCTGACGATGGTCCCGGCAACGCGATATTCACCAGAAGCGGTCGCTTGCGAGACTGCGGTGGTCTGGCACAACCCGAGCCGGAGGCCAGGAATGAAGCACAATGCCATGATAGAACCAGAAACGAGTTCGTCCACGATGTGCAACGCGGCATGATCTTTACTCAGTGCTGGAGATGATCGGCAACTCCAGCTTTTCTTTCTGGCCGGCGGTCAGGCGCACCGTCCTGCCCTTGGCCTCGTAGTTTCGCATAGCTTCAGCGTCGCGGTAAGGCAGGTTCATCTGCTGCTTCTCGAAGGCCAGGACCAAATATTTGCCTGGCGCAACATTGCCTATGCCGAAGTGGCCTTCGGTGTCCGCCACAACCTGCTGGTACTGTCCTGCCTCGCCGTTCAGAGGAACGAGAAAGATGAAGGCTGGCGGTTTCCATCGTCCGCCATAGCCTGGGTTCGTCACGGTTTTCAACTCTGCGCTGGTGTGAGTCAGCGTGCCTTCAATCTCTGCGAAGTCATCACGCATGTTGATATCGATCGCAGCATCGGTTCCCGGCAACACCACCAGGGGTTCCTGCAGCAAGTCCACGCCGCCGGCGGTTGCCGAGGTCACGTACCCCCGCGACGCGAAGAGGCGCAGCCGGTAGCGGCCGGGCGGCACATCTGAAATCACCAGTGCAGTGTCATCCTTCCCCCGAGGAGGACGGATGGATCGTTGCCCACCGAAGACTAGGTCATCAAGCGGCTCGACACTGGCCTGCAGGTACAGTCGCGGCCCGTGAATCTCAAAGGTCCCATATTCGCTACTCCAACTGCCACTGAAGTTCGGTTGCTTCGAAATGAAGGTTTCTGTCACATTCAGGCGAATCGAACTGTGCGGGGCAAGCACCATGGGGGAACCCTGGGCCGCTGCCCCCGCTACGGCAAGGCTCACCGTTCCACTTGCCGCGTTGGGTTCACGGGACTCCATCGATACCAGGTACGCACCGTTGGGTAGAAAGCCTTCGATCCTGTGTCTCTCGGCGCTGTAACCGAGCGAATATCCCGGGTTGTCATGACCCCGGATGGAGACCGTGATGATGCCGTTCGCGATGTCGCCTGGCACGGGAATCCTCACAGGATAATAGGCCTGGCGCGCCGGGGAAAGATCCGCTTCAAAGGTCTGCCCGGGTTTCAACACAATCGGCGCGGCAGCCGTGAAGTCCGGCGCAGCGGGAAAATAAATCGGCGGAAATCCGTAAAGCTGACTTCCGCGCAGCATCGTAGCTGGATCGGTGTCCATCAACTCGTGAGTCACGAGTTTGTACTCGCCGGGCAGGAGTTCCGCGAACCGGAACTCTCCATTCGAATTTGCCTGCACCGTGGGGCTCGGTATCCATCGGAACACTCCGTCCTGCACTCGCCGTGAAAAGAGCTCGACACTGATACCGGTCCCTGCGTCGGACGACGGCAGCAAAGCTCGTCCTTTGATGACGCCCTCCGGGATGAGAGCGATCGTGGGTTCGCGGCCTGCAGAAATTTCGACTCCCTGTTGCTCGTTGGGATCAGCCATGAATCCGGGCTTGCGAGCCATGACACAACAGAATGTGAAATCCGGCTGGGGTTGCGTTTTGTTGCCTGGAAAAATGCCAGAGTCGGCAGCCGCCGCCTTGGGAATTGGATACTCGAAGTGGCCCTCGCCATCGGTCAATCGCGCGAATCGATTGTCAGGGCTGTAAACGAGGGCCCGGCCGATCGGCTCGCGCGTGATGCGGTTGATCACCGTGCCGCGGACTGTTGCCGGACGTTCGAGGGATTCCCCGTTCTGAGCAGACGCACCTGACGCAACGACGTGGCTGAATGTCAAGAGGAACGCGAGCGCAGCTGCGTAATAGTTTAACCGGGACACCGCGGCCTGCTCCAGGCTTGTGTCGAGTCGATCCCCATAAACGGCGCGCCTGATGATCAAGGCTGCCCGGTCGTGCATTTTCGAGGAGCGTACGGGTCGAACTTGATCCATGCAGTTCGATTTGACTTCCAATCTCCTCTGCCGTCAACCAGTATCCTTGTGTGTTGCGGGGAGCGGTCAGAATGCCCGTGCTTACCTCACACCCGGGCGGATCTTTCCTCTTTTTGAAATCCTCATCAGGGGTCGTTCGTTACAACCCCATTTTCCCCCATCCAAGTCTCTGAGGTGAATTGGGATGCGTAAAAGAATCGCCCTGGCGCTCGTGTTGACCGGGCTCTGCACTTGTGCAACCGGTTGCAAGAAACAAGTCGATCAGGCGGAATTCAAATCCGCGATCAACAAGTCATTCACCGGGCCGGCACGAATGCATCTGGCCCGAACCAATCAAGCTGCCCGCTCAGGCCGACCCCTCCAAAGACGAGAAGGTCCGCGAATACGACGCCCTCACCGATGCTGGCCTTCTGATTCGTGGGTCCGCGGAAAAGAAGCGCTTTCTCGTCGGCTCCAAACAGGTCAATAGCTACGACCTCTCCGACAAGGGACACCCCGCCTGGACTCCGGACCCCAAACAGCCCGGTTACGGCAACTTCTGCTTCGGCCACTTCAACGTCACCGCCATCAACAACGCCACCCCCAACGACCCCTCCAACCCCACGCAATACACCGTTAACTACCGTTACGAGGTTGAAGGCATCCCCGACTGGGCCCGCACCCCCGAATCGATGAGGACCTTTCGCAAGATCGCTGCGGACACATCCATCCAGTCAGCTACCGCCACCCTGGTCAAACGCGCTAACGGAGTCCCCAACCCGCGCAATAACCGATGGGAGAGTCGATCCCCCCGTGACCGACCGGAAGTAACCCCAATTTTTGGGTAAGTTCCTGTTTGGCCGCGACTCGCCAGTAGGCCAAGGTTCCCGCAGTGAACGAAAGCGACCGTTTCGTGAGGAGTAGACGTTGGGAATTGAAAATCGTCAGGTCAGGTCCCGATGCCAACAAACTTGGTTCCACCCCGCTTCAATGCCGCATGCACTTGACTAATGTCCGCAGCCATCCACACGCCTACGCCCTCAATGGACGCGCTCCACTCACCGATGCGCGCAAGCAAGTGCTTCCAACCCGGCTTCACCGGGTGGGATTATGAGTTCAATTCGCTCAGCTTCTTACCTACCGCGCCGGGGCCGAAATTGATATGAGCGTCCTTAATCGAAAGTCCGACGACTTCGATACGCTTCAGGTCCCGCGTTCCGATCCCGGCTTCTTCCGCGAGACGCAGCGAGTTGTCGCCTCGGATGAACGGAGAAGTGCCGCGCTCCGCATACGGATCGTAGCCCATAACTGCCATCCCGACAGCGTCCACGCAGACGGCGTTGCGGCCGGCAATGATCACGCCCGGTGTCATCTTTTCCAGGCCAGGAAGCCACGGACCTTCCCCTCCCCGCACCGTCTCGACGCCATCCACGATTGCGATATCAACGGGCCGAATGCCGTTCTGATCAACCAGAATGCGCGGAACCCGATAGCCCGGATCGCGCGGCGAATCGGGATGCAACTCGGCATCTACTCCCTGCGGGCGCAGGCGTCGTTCCGTCGTGCAGCACCTGTCCGCGCTCTTTCGTCGGCCGCTCGTTCCCGCTAGGTCCGCAGTCCCCGCCATAGAGCGAGCAGGGCGTGTTGCCGAAGTTGTTCTTCATCGTCATGGTCACGCCCGCAATCCAATGGTTCTTCAGCTTCGCCATCGAAGCGTACACGTCGCACTGATAGAACGCCGGGTTCAGGTGGTATGCCGGATAGGCGTACCCGCCCCAGGGCACCTTCATGCGCACATATTGCTTGTAGTTGCCCAGGTTCTGCACGTTTTCCCAAACCACCGGCACTCCCATGTTGTTAATCGCGTTTACGTCCAGGCCGTAGCGTGCCCACAGCGAGAGATCCTGATTGGCCGGAAAGAAGCTTTCAATCATGCGAACGCGCCGCGCACCCGCCTTGGCAAACAGATGCACTGTCGCTGCCACCGACTGCGGATTCGTCCGATAAGGAAGCTCAGGCGTCAGCGGAAAGTTCTTCGGATTTCCAGTGAGATTCAGCTTGAGCGCAACCGTCTTTCCGCGCACTAACTTCTCGATCCCGCCGATCTGATCGAACGCTTGAGAGAGTTGCTGCCCATACTGCGCGTAATCGCGGCAAGGTACGATCGCAACGCGGCTCGCTGGAGCCTCGGCTTTCATCAGCTTCGGCAAGGCAAAGTGCTCCAAGCGTCGCAGCACCCGTGCGTGGCCAGCATCTCTCGTCTGTTCATGTCCTCCGCCTCCTCAACGCTATGCTACTCGGATATGATCGATTGCGCGTGCCTTATTTGATATCCAGACGATCGTTTGCCAAACTGCTCGCCGGAGCCCCGCTGGTCAGAGCTTTCGCCGGCGAGCGCAACATGTTCCTCTCTTTGAACAGCGTCCTGCTGCAAGGTCGTGTTCCCTGGCCTGACTTCGCGCGCCTGGCTGCCAAAATTGGCTTTCCCGGCACGGACATCATGCTCGGCCCGGCCATGCAAGCCGGCGTCAGCGCGACCAACGGCTTGCTTGCCGGCCTTAATGTCAGGCCAGCCGTCATCGATTTTCCGGTCGAATTCCGCAAAGACGACGCAACCTTCAATGCCTCGCTCACGCAGCTCGACGCAGCCGCCAAGTTCGCTGCCGCGATTCACTGCCCGCGCATGATCACGTACATCATTCCGTCGAGCGATACGCCAAAAGACGAGCTGCGCCAAACCTATAAAAAACGGTTTACAGAAAGTGCCCTCATTTTGGCGCGTTCCAACGTGCGCCTCGGCCTCGAGTTTCTAGGTCCACTCGAACTGCGCAAAGCGCAAAAATACGAATTCATTTGGCGCATGAACGATATGCTCGCGTTCGCCAAGGAATGTGGTCCCAACGTCGGACTGCTGCTCGATTCCTGGCACTGGCACCACGCAGGAGCCACCACAGAGGACATCGTTGCCGCCGGCCGCGATCGCATCGTGCACGTCCATTTCAACGACTCGCCGAACTTGCCTCCAGAGCAGATCCACGATAATCAGCGTCTGCTACCCGGCGAAGGTGTCATCAACTTGACCGGCTTCTTGCAGGCGCTCCACAGCATCGGCTACACCGATGCGCTCAGCGTAGAAGTCTTCGGGCGAACGAAAGACATGACACCGGAAGCAGCCGCGAAAGCCGGCCTCGATAGCTCACTTGCTGTCTTTCGTAAGGCCGGAGTTCCCGAAGGCTGACGGGACAAACAACGAAAGCTGAGCCGTCCTCGATGTCGCACCGACTGATGCGTCCGAATTCACCGAACGTCTCACGGTCTAGGGCAAACGCGTCAGCAACCACCCTCTATCCGCGCGGCCCCATCGTCGCGAACTCCATCGCAAGCGCTCCTCATCCACGTCGAAAATATGGCCGGCCGCGTCGCGCACATCTACTTCAACTGGAAAGGCGGCAACCCGGTCGCCAACTTCTTTCGCTACCGGTTTCTCGGCGAAGGCGGCGCGGCTCCGCTCACCCACGCAGTCCTGCGCAAAGCTGTTCCGGACATCAGCCATCGCCCCGTCGCCCATATCAGCTAACTGGACCCCACCTCTAAATGTGTTAAAGAACTTACAAGATCAGATAGCCACGCAGAACCTAATTGAGAAAAAGGCGGTGGTGTCCCAGTCGGGTTATGACAGGGTCAGGAACACGCGTAAACGTCCGCCGCAGCAGCTTCGTTCACGTCGGCCAGTGTCCAGGAATGTGTTGGCTGCGATTGGCCGAAAACCGCCTTCGCTGCGAATAGAGCCCGCGCCGGCTCCCGTGAAACCAAAGGACACATGCTTCCAAGAAGATTCTCAACTCCGCTTTTCGACTTTGCTGGTGGACAGCCGGCGGAGGAGAGTTCGTTCGCGCCGGAGATGATCACGAATCAGAGTTTCAAAAAATAATTCGCTGAATTTGCCAAGCAACAATCTGCTGACGTATGGTAGTCGGGCATTCAAATGAACCACCCAACGGAGGGACGAATGGTCAAACTGGAAGACGCCCGCAGAATCATTGCCGCGGCAGAGGCGAAGGCTAAGGAAATTGGACAGCCAATGAATATCGCGGTTGCGGATGCCGGAGGCAACCTGGTCTCCCACGTCCGGATGGATGGCGCATGGCTGGGCAGCATCGACATCTCCATCAAGAAGGCATATACCTCCCGCGCCTTCGATATCGCAACAAAGGATTTGGCGACTCATTCGCAGTCGGGCGGACAGTTCTTTGGCATTCATGCCTCGAACGACGGGAAGATCATGATTTTTGCCGGCGGCATCCCGCTAAAGAGAGATGGCAAGGTTGTCGGAGCTATCGGAGTCAGTGGCGGGTCCGGGGACCAGGATCATGCGGTCGCCGAGGCAGGCGCAGCCGCGTTCTGAATTGAAAAAGGAGCAATTGCTATGGCGAACAATCGCGGTGTCGTATATCTCGGACCAAATAAGGTAGAGGTGCAATCGATCGACTTTCCCAAGCTTGAGAACCCCGCAGGCAAGAAGATCGAACACGCGGTGATTCTGAAAGTGGTGACGACCAACATCTGCGGGTCCGATCAGCACATGGTTCGCGGCCGCACCACTGCTCCAAAAGGACTCGTCCTCGGCCACGAAATCACCGGCGAGATCATCGAAAAAGGAGAGGATGTCGAATACCTTGAAATTGGCGACCTGGTGACAGTGCCGTTTAACGTGGCTTGCGGACGGTGCCGGACATGCCGAGAGCAGCAGTCAGGGGTCTGCCTCAATGTCAATCCGAGCCGGGCCGGCGGAGCCTATGGCTATGTCGATATGGGAGGCTGGGTCGGAGGCCAGGCTGACTACGTGATGGTCCCCTACGCCGATTTCAATCTGATCAAGTTCCCGGACAAATCGCAGGCGATGGAGAAAATTCGTGACCTGACGATGCTATCCGATATTCTCCCCACCGGATTCCACGGTGCCGTTAATGCCGGAGTTGGTGTTGGTTCTACCGTGTATATCGCGGGCGCTGGGCCGGTTGGACTGGCGGCGGCCGCCTCTGCGCAGATACTGGGAGCAGCCGTGGTCTTGATTGGTGATATGAATCAGGAACGGCTGGCGCACGCAAAGGCGGTGGGCTTCGACCCGATTGATCTGAGCAAGAGCGACAACCTGGGAGACCTGATAGCAGCTGTGCTCGGAGTTCCAGAAGTCGATGCCGCGGTGGATGCGGTGGGCTTTGAAGCCCGAGGACATGGAGCGCAGCATACCGTCGAAGCTCCCGCAACCGTGCTCAACGCTCTGATGACGATCACCCGTGCGGCCGGCGGCATTGGTATTCCCGGACTTTACGTGACCGAAGACCCGGGAGCCCAAGACAAAGCCGCGCAACACGGCGCACTCAGTGTGCGCTTCGGTCTGGGATGGGCTAAGTCTCACCGCTTCTATACCGGACAGACCCCGGTGCTTAAGTACAATCGTGCCTTGATGCAGGCGATCCTTTATGATCGGTTGCCGATCGCAAAGATCGTGAATGCTACAGTCATTTCGCTGAATGATGCGCCGCAAGGCTATCGAGACTTCGATTCGGGCGTCGCGAAGAAGTTCGTTCTGGACCCACACGGCCTTTTCAAAAACACCGCGTGATTCAAGGAGATCGTTCGCCGGACGAATATCCAATTAATGGTTGAGCGACCTTCAGTTCCTGCGATCACGAACTGTGTTATTCGCTGCGTTTATTTTGAGCTCCACCCTGACGGTTTTCGAGGACTGATCCGCGGTAGCAAGACTAACCTCGAACTGACCTGGTTGCGATCTATCCTGTGACATCGATGTTGAGAACATAGTCCTGCAGCTCGCGAAACCGCGTTAGTGCATTCTGCGCATACTCTTTGTATCTCGGATTCGCAAACAGGGATGCGTCGACGAATTGGGAAGGGTCGGGTGCAACGAAGGCTTTCGTCTGCGCTACGGCGTCTGCCATCGCGTCCATGTCCGCGGCGAGTTTATGCCGCAAGTCGACCAGTCGCGGTTCGTTGAGAAGATCACGATCGCGCTTGTTGTGCAGAAAGACAGTCTGGTTCCAAAACAGCGCCACGGCTGTGAGTGCGGCGCGCAGTATAGTTTGGCTCAAGTGGATGTGCGGCTCCCGGTCCACTCCGAACTCATACTCGACCGTATCGTTCATGGTTCGAAGGGCGGCGACCGTCTTGCCGACCTGGTCGCGCAGCGCATCTGCTTCTTTGAATGCGCTACGCCGGCGCGGGACGGCCTCAGGCAACCGGAACAGTTTGGCTCCGTCTCTGAGGACCACGGCAAGCGCATGGCGCATGGCGCTGACCGTGCGCACCGGCCAGATTTGATCGAAGACAATCCACATGACGAGGAGAGCTACCAGGATGCCGATCAAGCGGTCGCGCGCCGGAGCCAGTTGCGTGGGAGCCGAGGATCCCTCGAAGGCCACAAGGTAGAAAGAAAACGCGATTTGCAGGCCGACATAGCCGAATTGTCGTCCCTGGGCACACCAGCCCGAGACGAAAGAAACGACAGCGATGAGAACCACGAGCGATGTAATCGAATCGATGGATGGGAACAGAAATACGGTTGCTCCCAATCCGAAAATTAGCCCGCCAATGATCGCGCCCGCCAGCCGAAATACGAATCGCTGCTTGATTGCGCCGGTAGTGCTCAATCCGCTGAGGAACACGGTGGTCACACAGGTAGATATGCTCGGATAATCGAGTGCGTGGTACAGAACGTAGCAGATCGTAGCGCAAAGACTGATCTTGAGGCCGAAAGCAACGGTCGTCCGATCGGTCAGGGCTCCAGGACTGAAGAGCGGCACCTTCTTCGCCGGGAGTGCAACCAGTTGTGTTTCCTCGGCGCCGGCGCCGGTCGGCAGAGACCGGATGGCGTGAAGAACTCCCTCCACCCGCTCGAGAAGCATCGGATGCGGGCCCATCCGGAATTCGTGGGTTCCGTGTGGGTGTTCATCGGAGCCCGCGAGGGCGGCTTGCGCCTCCTCGGCGATCCGCTTATAACGCAACAGGCTCGCAGGGTCATCGGCGTAGGGAGCGGAGCCAACAGCCGCGCCTAGATCCATCAACTGCGCAAGCATGGTGATGCGGACCCGGGCTCCAATGAGCAGCGAGCCAGTATCGAGGTTTCGCTCCACCATCTTGTTGTAAAGTTCCTGCATTCCATCCTGGCCGGTTACGGCGAGTCGGCCAACCCATGTTACGGCTTGGGCCCGCTGCTCAGGGTCTGCCTTTTCCGCAAAGAGTGTGAACATCGAAATGAATGCTTGCCATCGAATCGCGCGTTGTTCGTTCAGCAAGTCGGCGAGATGGCGCGCACCGAACACGTACTCCACGGCGATTGAGCACAAAATTGGTATCGATAAAGCGCCAACGACCCAGAGCGAAGTTGAAACCAGGCGGTTGGCAGGTGCGTGGGTCTCCCAAAGGGCAATTAGCGTCCCAAAGATAAAGCCCCAGGTGGAGCCCAATGTGGGTTGAGTCGTCCCGACAACGAGTATGCCGGCGAAGAAGCCCACCGCAGCGACGCCAAGGACACGGGCCATGGGATCATTGTCGGTCAAGATAACGATTCCAAGTTCCGTCGCGACCGCGGCGACTAGAGGAATCATGGAGAAGAGTGAGCGCAGTGAGACCGCAGGACTGTCTCGCCCGACGATAAAGACGAAATACAAACCCACCGAGGCGAACGGCGCCTGCAGGATTAACAGCGCCAGTAAGGTCAAGACGCTGGCAAGCACAATTCGCAACGTCCCGCTTAAGCGGCCCGGACTGGGCTGGAGATCCTGCCAAACTCTTCCTGCCCACGCCGTCAGGGAGTTTGCGCGGGATGGCAGCGCAAAAGGAGGAAGGGACGAAGCAACGGCCGCGGAGGAAGGCTTTTCCATCGTGCTTATCTCACCACGGTGACGGCCGTCTCACCCATCCGGAAGAGCACGGGATCGGGATCCTGCACGCGAACACGAACAGGAAATCTCGCGGAAAGGTGTACCCAATTCAACGTGCGCTCGATGTTGGGCAGCCCATTCGTCACCCCTCCGTCTTCTGGAAAGACGCCATAGCCAATGCTTTCCACGACACCATTGAACCTGTGGTCCGGATGACTCATAAGGTAGACATCGACATGCATCCCAGGACGGATGTCCTTGAGCTTGGACTCCCGATAGTTGGCAATGACCCACCAGTTGCGCGTGTCGATCAGGGTGAAGAGCGGGCTGCCGGGGTGAGCGTACGCTCCTTCCGAAATATTCATGTTTGTCACGTAGGCATCGAACGGAGCCACCACGCGGCAACGCTCGAGATCGAGCCGCGCACTGAGAACCTTGGCAGCTTTGGCGTCGCGCTGTGAAAGGAGCGTCTCAATCCTGTCGACCGCATGCACGGCCTGGCCAAGCTTGGCGGCGGATTCAGACGCAGACGCAGCCGCCTGATCCTGACGCAGGATCGCCTCCGTGTATTGTGCTTGCGCCTGTCCCAGCGCCGCCTGGGCAGCGTCGAAGTTGTCCTGCGCCACGTGAACGGCGGTATTCGCCTGGTCGACCTGATCGACAGTCACGTATTTCTTCTTGAGCAAAGGTTCAATACGGTTGAGGTCATTGGTGGCGTACGTGAGTTGGGCCTCGGCGGCCGCGGCGGAGGCTTGAGCGCGCGTGACAGTGGCCTTGGCCAGGTCGACGCTGCTGCCCGCGGTCTTGATGCCCGTCCTGGAACTGTGCAATCCGGCGCGAGCCGCGTCTTCAGCGTTATGTTGCGCTGCAATTTTGCGCCGCTCGTCGATGATCTGTTGTTCCAGGGAAGCCTGGTCGGAAAGCGCCTGCTGAAGAGCGTATTCGTAGGGGCGGGGGTCGATGGCGAAAAGCACGCCGCCCTTCTTCACAAACGCATTGTCCTTGGCGGGCAACTCCACCAGCCGTCCGCTGACTTCGGGGGCAATCTCGATAAAGTTGGTTCGAACGCTCGCGTCATCGGTGCGCGGGTTGCGATCTGTCTCCAGAATCACCAACATCAGGACAAGAACGGTGGCTGCGACGACTCCAATACCGATCCTCCGGCCCCAGCGCTTGCGATCGAAATTTTCAGCCATCGGCTCCATTTGCTCGTCCTCACCGGAAGAAGATCAGCCAAAGCAAACATGTCGAAAGTACAACGACACACGGATAGAAGAGCGCCAGCGGACCCACTTCTGTCTCCATGCGATAGCGAAGCAGGATAAAGCGAGCTACGAACGCCAGGATCACGCCCGCGGTCAGGCAGATCATCCAGGCAGGAAAGAAAGAACCCAGAATGTTGATCGCGGGCGCGCGTCCGCAACCGGTAAAGAACAGGCAGGCGGCCGCGCCGCAGGCAAGACTCTTCAGGGTCGTGTTCATTTGTGATCTTCCGCGGTTTGGGGAGTTGTTGCCGGGGGTTGGCCGCGCAGCAGATTGCCGGTTGCAAACTCCAGGTCGACCGCCTCGAGGAATAGCTGCGATCGGGCGGATACGCCGGACAGCCGGGCCTGTGCCAATTGCTTCTCCGCTGTGAGCACATCGACCAGATTCTTGACGCCGTATTGATACGCATCGAGTGAAGCGGAATACGATGTGCTCGCGGAATCGAGCAACGCTTCCGCGGCCTGTTCTTTCTTCGTTGCGGTGCGAAAGGCAATATATGCGGTCCACACCTCGCGCGTGGCCTGGTCCCGTATTTCGGTCATCTCGTCCTGGGCCTCGCGCCGCTTCGATTGGGCGATGGCCAGCTGGTTTTTCCGGGCGCCGCCATCCCAAAGCTGCCACTCGATCCCCAGAGTAACGGACCATGTCGGCTCGCTGGCCGCACCCAACTCGCCAAAGTCCGCGGTAGGCCAAACGCTGGTCTGCGCGCCTGATCCCTTGAGGCCGATCTGGGGGCGGTACGCCGCCTTGGCCTGCCGGATGGCATCGTCGGCGGCACGGATCTCTGCAGCCTGGGCCTGTAAGTCCGGCCGGTTGGCCATGGCCCGTTCGATCAGGGAATCGATTGAGAGAGTCAGCATTTGGGGCAACGGGGTATCTTTTTGCCCATCGATCGTGATATCAGGTGACGGATCTGCGCCGACAGTCTCGGTGAGTTTGACGCGGGCGATCTTTTCATCGCCATCAGCCGATTCGAGGTCGAAGAGTGATTGCGCCGTCTCCGCACGTGCGTTTAATACATCGGGCAACGTTGCTCGTCCGTTCTTCATTCGATCTTCCGCGGCATCCTGTGTTGTCTGTGCGGTTTTCAGTGTCTCCTTGGCTGCTTCCAGCCGCTCCTGGGCGGTAAGCAGCTCATAATATGAGGCAGCGGCGCGGAAGGCGACCTGCTGATTTGCCGCAATGAAGTTGGCGCCTGCGGCGATCTTTTGCGCGGCAGCTTCATCCACCCGGCCTTCGCGTTTCCCGAAATCGAAGATCAGGTATTGCAGGGTGATCTCAGGCTCCACCACCGGTATTTCGACCATTGTGTATCCACGCGGTGCGAAAGGCTTCGGGAAAGGTGCGATGCTGCGTGAATCGCCGAAAGCGGCGAGGCCGGCGAGCACGGGAAAGTAGGCGCTTTTCTCCACCCCTAGCGCCTCCGCGCGTTGCCTGGCCCGCTCCCACAGGATCCGCGTGCGGGGGTTGTTCCGCTCGGCGATATCGATCAGCTCCGCCAAAGTATACGGGTGGCGGGGATCGATCGTGGCGACTCGGTCTTGCGGTAGAGCGTGGCCGGCACAGTCCGCGGCAGCAATTGGAGTGGTGGCGATTCCCGCGCATTGCCCCGTAGCGCGCAACGCCCCCATGCTCCCAAGAACAAGGAGCCAAGAGACGAGGCAGAGACTGGACATCCAGCGAATGTGCATCGTGCCCCTCGTTCGCTTCGGTCCGTGCGGAGTGGAAGGCAGTTCAAGCTCGGGGGTGTGGGGAAGAGAGCCTTGGGTGCCTGTCAACAATACTGTATCGTACGCGGCAGTTACCGGCCTTCATCTAGTTCAGTTCGCTCGCCGAAGCATCCCGATCACCCAAAGGTGTCAGTTTGTATGGCACCAATCGATGACCCATTTTTCACCATATTTGACGCCTTATTTGATGAGCGTCAATGCCGGACGTTTGCTTTTGGGGAAATGTGTAAGGAACACCATCCCCCCACTGGCTGTTGATAGCTCACCGATTCCATCTATTCAACGTTGGAGGTGAACCATGATCGCTCCATCTGTCTGCGACGGCTCTTGCCTCGCAAATCACAAAGCGGGGGACGAGATACAGTGTCAGGACGGTGAAGTCCTCGTGTTCTATCTATGCACCCATGACGACACGTGGTTCCTCGTAACGCTTGCCCCGCCCGTGGCTGACTGCCAAAGTCATTAAGGAGATGAAATGAAGCTCACCCAGGAACCGTGTCAGACCTGTCATCACATCACGGAAAAGGAAAAGCCAACCTGCCCGACGTGCGGATCGACTAAGAAACCAACACTCGACCAGGTCTGGACCATCCGCGTCGCAACGATCGGGAGAACCTACCCGACGGGCACAATTCAATAGCATCTTGAAGCAGTCGCCTGTTACAGAGCCTGCCCTTTAGGGCTGTGTGCTCTATAGACGAGGACAAGAATTTCGATAATGCAGGGACGATTCCACATACCCTCACGGTCGATATCTATTTGAACGGCCTTTGGCTCAGCGGAGAGAAATTCACAGCTGTCCAGCCACCCTGAAGACACCATCGGTCTTGGATAAGCTAATTGCAGTTATCGGCGGAACGTGAGTAAGAGAACCTATTGATCATGCGCAAAGACGGCAAACTATTGGGCTGGGCAACGTCTTGATCATGCCTAAACCCTGAGCGTATTTGGCTTAGACGTTCAAAAGCTAGACGTCCTGACGTGGCATTTCCTTTGTCGTCATTCGTTGGACGGGCGGCGGAACCTGCGTAGAAGCCTGCTTAACCCGCTGTCAAAAAGACCAGAACATCCCGTTCGCGATTTGCGTATGAACCTCAGAGAGATGCACAGCTATCGAGGACACCAATGGAACAACTGCTAAAGGATCTGCGCTTTGCCATTCGGACCCTGCTCCGGGCTCCGGGTTTTTCCGCAGTCGTAGTCATTTCCATCGCCTTGGGGTTCGCGGCAAATGTCACTGTTTTCAGCATTGCCAACGGGCTGCTGTGGGGTGTATTGCCGGTGAAAGATCCGGGGCGAATGGTGATGTTCTCGGAAGGACAATCCTTTTCGTATCCCGACTACATCGACTATCGCGAACAAACTGGGAACGTATTCGAGGGCGGAGTCGCGGCGCACTTTCCCCTTATCCCCGCAAGCATCGGGGGCAAGGGCGAGCCGGAGCGGGTGTGGGGACAGTCCGTGAGCGGCAACTTCTTCTCGATCGTGGGCGTGCCCATGACGCTGGGCCGTTTCCTCATGCCGGAAAATGACCAGGCGGGAGGACAAAACCATGTGGCGGTGCTGAGCAGCAGTCTCTGGCGGCGACGGTTTGGCGGCGACACAAACATTCTGAATCACGAAATAGCCTTGAACGGACGCCGCTATACCGTGGTGGGCATTGCGCCTCCTGGATTTTACGGAGTCGATCGCGGCATTGCCGCTGAGTTCTGGGTGCCCATGGCTGTATCGGAAGAGATCATGCCTGACCTGGCGACCGAAGGGGGAATCAGGAACAAGCGCGACAATCAGTGGGTGATGCTCGATGCGCGGCTGAGGCCGGGTGTGAGCCGGGCCCACGCCGCGGTGCTCGTCAATGTTGTGAAGAAGCGCATCGACGATGCTTATCGCAAGAATGAAAAGGTCCACGAGAAGGTGACCCTGCAAGCAGCGGGCGGGCTGATCGCCGGTTCCGCGACTCCCGCCTTCACTCTGATGGGTGTGCTAATCGTTGTGGTAGGTTTGGTGCTACTGGTGGCCTGCGCCAATGTTGCGAACTTGCTGCTGGCGCGCGCGACCGGACGGCAAAAGGAAATTGCGGTTCGCCTCGCGATGGGCGCGAGACGTCGTCAGCTCGTACGCCAACTCATGATGGAGAGTTTCCTGCTGGCTCTGACAGGCGCCGGCGTTGGTTTCCTGCTGGCTGCGGGCGCAGCGCATGCCATCTCGAGTTTTCAGCTTCCGCTGCCGATCCCGGTTGTCTTCGACTTCAACGTGAATCTGCGGGTGGCGATGTTCACTCTCGGCCTGGCGGTGATCACGGCTCTGCTGTTTGGGCTGGTTCCGGCTATGCGCGCTTCGCGGCCTGACCTGGTGGAAGCGCTCAAGGATGGCTCAACGCTCTTCGGACGCGTTGGGCGTTCAGGCCTGCGCAATACGCTGGTGGTGGTGCAGGTCTCGCTGTCGCTCGTGCTTCTTACCACGGCCGGCCTGTTCCTGCGCAGCCTCGGCAACGCTTCTTCGATCGACATTGGTTTCAAAACCGACAATCTCCTCATGATGAGCATGGACCCTAAACTCCACAACTACTCGCACGACAAGACGGTGCAGTTCCTGTCTCAATTGCGAGAGCGAGTGGCGGTGTTGCCGGGAGTGCGCTCGGTGAGCTTTGCGGGCATTGTGCCCCTCAGCCTGGGAGGCAGCAACAACAACTTCGACGCTGAAGCCACAAAGGATCACCCCAAGAAGACTGTCCTGGCCAACATGAACAACGTAGGTACCGAATATTTCCAGTCCATGGGCATTCCAGTGCTGCGCGGGCGGGACTTCAATCTTCAGCTCGACGACCAGCACTCGATCATCATCAACGAGACCACGGCGGCCAATCTGTTCCCCGGCCAGGATCCCGTTGGACGGCAGATTCGCCAGGACAAGGACACCTACACGGTCATTGGCGTGGCCCGCAACTCGAAGTCCCGCACGATTGGAGAAAACGCCTCCGACGCCGTGTACATGTTTCTCAACGCGGCCCCGGAAAAAGCGAATAGCATCTTCGGAATGACGCTCATCGTCAAGACATCGATGAATCCGCTTTCGCTGGCGAAAACGGTGCGCGAACAGATCGCCGCACTCGATCCGAACATAGCCGTATTTAACACGGAGACAATGCGGGAGCACGTCGACAAATCGCTGCTGTTGCCACGCATCTCGGCGTTGTTGCTTGGAATCTTCGGGTCGGTGGGGCTTACCCTGGCAGCGATCGGCCTCTATGGCGTGATGATCTATTCGGTTCGTCGCCGCACCCGCGAAATCGGTATTCGCATGGCGCTGGGTGCGCACCCTCGTAACGTGCTGAGAATGGTGCTGCGCCAGGGACTCATCCTCACGGGCATCGGCATTGCGATCGGGCTCGTCATCGCCCTGGTCCTGGGGCGGTTCACGGCCAGCGTGCTCTACGGCACCAGCGGGACTGATCTGCTCACGTTCGTTGCGGTTTCAGGGGTCCTGCTGGCGACGGCGACAATCGCGACCTTAATTCCGGCGATGCGAGCGGCACACGTTGAGCCCACCGTCGCACTGCGGTACGAGTAGGCAGACCGCGGGTGTAAGACGGCAAATTCAAATAGGAGGGTCCCCAATGCGCTCATTGAGCCGAAGCCCTATTGTGCTTTGAGGGTTTTCGCAGCTGGCCGTTCTTTCGAGTTGACCCCTTTCTCACCAACTTGCATCGATTACCCGCAGCCCACATTCGAATTCCGAAATTTGACCAACGAACCCGCCCCCAAAGTGTCGGGTGGCAGTTCTGAGTGCATCGTGGGCGATTCCTCCCTTTGATCGACCTTTGCCTTCGCGGCCTGGCTCGCCGGACAACTGCATTCTCTTTTCAATCCTTGCTTATGCGGGCTGGACTGGCGGATGGTTGGTGTCTGCGGGTGCAGATTCCGTCCCAGGTCTCATGATCAAGACCTGACCACCCGCGATCGGTTTGTCATCCGTGGCCGCGGTGATGTAGAAAAGCCGGCTAGGGGGCTTGCTCATAACCCGATCCCCTTTCTATGGAGAATGTCCCATGATGCAGGATTTCTCGGAGTTGCATGTACCCACTGGCGCGCTGGGGTCTCTGCCCACGCATCAACAGGACTGGCAGCACTATCGCCTTACAGATGAACAGGTGGAGGCGTTTCACGGCGACGGATTTCTGACCGGCGTGCAGGTGCTCGACGACCATCAAGTGACGGCTCTGTGCGCAGAGCTGACGGGACTGATGGAGACGTCGCATCCCTCGCACGAACTGTTCCACGAGTACCACTCGAACGAGTCCAGCAACCCGGATACGATCCTGTTTCACGCACTGGGCGCGTGGCGGACCGGGCCGGCGTTTCACGACGTGCTGTGGAGTCCGGCGTTTCTGGTGGCAGCGTCGCAACTGCTAGGGGGAGCGGTGCGGTTCTGGCACGACCAGCTCTTCTGCAAGCCGGCTCATCACGGCGGTGTGGTGGCATGGCACCAGGACTACTCGTATTGGACGCGGACGCAGCCGATGGCGCACCTGACTTGCTGGATGGCGCTTGACGATAGCACACGCGAGAATGGCTGCTTGTACTACGTCCCCGGGAGCCACAAGTGGAACCTGCTGCCGATT
Source organism: uncultured Acidobacteriota bacterium (assembly GCA_963798315.1). Classification (GTDB taxonomy): domain Bacteria; phylum Acidobacteriota; class Terriglobia; order Terriglobales; family Acidobacteriaceae; genus Telmatobacter. Next base: position 418,841 of record CAWCTA010000018.1, read on the forward strand.
ACGGGTCTGGCGGGCGACATGAACGAGATCATGACAGTGCTGGATGAGGAGCAGAAGCAGGCGTTCCGGCCAGTGCCGATCGAGTTGAAGCGCGGGCAGTGCTCGTTCCACCATCCGCTGACGGTGCATGGGTCGTATGAGAACCGCTCGGACAGGCCGCGGCGGGCGACGCTGGTGAATGTGTTCCGCGACGGGGTGCGTTCGGCGAGCGACGAGCCTCTGTTGGCCGGCATATCGGCGATTCCGAAAGGGCAGAAGATGGAGGGGCGGTTCTTCCCGCTGCTGTTTGATCCGGGGGGGATGGGGAACTGAAAGAGGGCAATAGTGCCCCCGATGCGCAGCCCAGGAGGAACAAGGTGACTTCAGGCACTGCCGTCCTTTCACAGAGCTTGGCAATCGGGGCATGCACCTCGGCGTTCCGCTTGATCGATGCGCTTCTCCTGCGGCCCCTGCCTATCGCGATGGCGGCGTAAGTCGCTGCTGGTCTCCGCCAGTTGAACAAAGCTTCTGATTTCGGGTTCGGTTTCAGATCTTCCGTTGCCATCGTCATATGTCCTCAAATCGAAACGGCGCTCCGTGAGCGCCTCCAGTCGCACCTCCTGCGAGAGGTCAAGATGTCTCGAGCGAAAT
>CAWCTA010000019.1:0-25069 GCA_963798315.1 uncultured Acidobacteriota bacterium
ACCCTTCTAGAATTGACCCAGCGGCTGCCCGCAGTGGAGGTCCTATGCGCCGGGTATCCATGCTGCCTTCTCTCTTTACGGTCGTCGCGACAGGAGTCCTGACACTGAACGGGCAGCAGGTTCCTCCAAAATCCGCAACGGCCCTCTCCCGGTTCAATGCCCTCCTGAATCCATTCCTCGGGCCGGTTTCGGGTGTCCCCGTCACGGCCACCTTCGTCGTCACCGTGAAGAGGTGGCAGCTCGACGGAAGCCTCGAAACGCTGGACAGCACTTTCGAGGTGGCAAGGGATTCCAGGGGTCGATTAAGCCATGAGTTGCGCAAGCTCGTGCCGGCTTCGTTCACGGGTGCACCGCCGTTAGTTGGCGTGGTTCTCTATGATCCACACACTAAAACGAGTCAAACGATCGACCTGTCCACTCGGACCGACGTGGAGGTGCAGGACGATCTCCCGACCGATACCCTCTCGGCTTCTAATATCGCGATCCTCTCCAGAATCGCGAAAATCGAGGATCTTGGCACAAAGACGATCTCTGGCCTTAAGGTCAAGGGGGTCCGCTCTACGTGGAAAGTCCCAGCTGAGTTTTCACTGACAGGGCAGCCTTCAAAGACGTCGATCGAAAGCTGGTATTCGAATGATCTTCACATGATCGTCTCTGAACGGCGAGTGAATCCCCTCGGAGGAGTGGTGGTGATCACGTTGTCGGAAATCGACCGGCAAGAGCCGGCCGCGACGCTGTTCAAAGCTCCCCAGGGCTACGAGGTGATCCGGCTGAAAAGGCAGGTTCGCAGCTACCTCGCCCGTGACGACGCCTGGTCGATCACGCCACCCGACTACGACCCGAATGACGGTTCCGGAGCGGGATCTGCCTCCCCCGGGGGATTCTCTTACCCCTCTCCTGTCCGTTGATCAATTGGGACGACAGTGTGCTGCAATGACTCGCTGTCTTCGACGTCACTTCGAGGCAACGCAAGGAGAAGGTTGCGCTGCTTTGGGCACCAGATCTTTGAATTCGGGGCCAAGCTGAGCTATATGGGCGCGCAGGCGGTTCTCATCGCCTCCGGTCCCGTCATAGACGATCTGCCCCTTCGCATCGACGAGAACTGTGCGCGGAATTCCGCTCGATCCCATCAGCTTTTCGATCTCTCCATCCCCGTCGTGGAAGTTGGGCCATGTGTAGCCCTTCTTGGCCAGAAAGTCCGACGCTTTGGATGCATCCTCATCCTGGTCCACCGAAATCAACACCAGCCCCTTTTCTTTGCCTTCGCTATAAATCTCGGCCAGCTTCGGCATCGACGCCACGCACGGAGCGCACCAGGTCGCCCAGAAATCAATCAGCATCGGCTTGCCGCGGAACGACTCGATGGGAGTGGCCTTGCCGTCGGCGGACTTGAATGTCAACGCGGGAATCGGGTCTCCGGCCATGCTATTCCCAAATCCGTCCTCCCTGGCGCTGGGGAAATCCTCAATGAGCCGCGCATCCTGCGGTGGAACGAATGTGAACAAGGCGTCGCCGACGGGCTGATCCAGGGACGTGTCCTTGTAGATCGTGATCGCCTCCTGATGTAACTGTCCCGGTTCGTTCATCGACCGGATCTGGCCGTGCTCTTCGATCCTTACGACCGTCGCGCGGTCTTTATCGATCCAGATCGTTCGTTCAAACGTACCGTAGGCATGCGTGCGCTTTTCGTCGGAAGCCCCGACGCGAATAACCTCGCACTGCACCGGCGCGCCGTCAATCGAGATGGTCGTGTCGGGCAAGCGCCCCGCTGATTTGAGTTGGTCGGCCAGGCGCGCCATTGTTTCCCTCAGGCGTCCGGCCTCGACAGCCGCCATCTCCGGCATGGCGACGGGCTCGGGCTTGGTGTCGCTGGGATTGGCCACGGGTTTGGCCGTGTAGCGATGCTGGTCGGCACGATACTTCCAAACCGTTTTGCCGTCCGAGACTTTTATGGCGCTTCCAAAGTCTGAATGTCCTTCGAAATAGAAGCGGCCGCCGGGCGCTTCGACGGCGATCCACTGCTGTTTTGTCCACTGGCGCATATACTCGCCGGTGACGGTCCGCTCCTCCGTCCCTTCGATGCGGTACATCTTTGCGTCGGCGTAGTGCTGGGCAACGCGCTTGAGCAGTTCGAGACCGTCGGAAGAGGGCGTTGCAGGCGTTTGCTGCGGAACTACGAAGGCCGCATGGAGAATGAGAAGGGCGGCCGGAACCAGCGCTAGACATCTCATGACTACTTAGACCTCCGGCGCGCCCATTTTATCGCTGTCGATTACCTGCCGCCCAATTCCTTCGCAAAGGCGTAGAAGAAGTCCAGCGATTTCCAGTAGGACTCGACGGGCAGACGTTCGTCCTGGCCGTGGGCGCGGTCGTCGTCGCGTTCGAGAGCGATGGCGGAGTAGCCGTAACAGGGGATGCCGGCCTGCGCGAAATAGATGGAGTCGCTGGCCCCGTTCTCCATCACCGGAGTGACCGGGATGCCGGGCCAGATGGCCTGGGTGAGACGCGTCAGCGGCTCAAAGACTTCCTTGATGGGAGCCGGAGGAGCCATCGCTGTGCGCTCTGGCGCTGTTTCGGAGACCGCGCCGGCGTCGGAGACGTATTTCACCGTCATCCGGTTGTCGCCGAAGACGCCGATAAGCTGCTGTCGAATCTCCTCGGGCGAGTGGCCGGGAAAAATGCGGCAATTCACGTTGGCCTGCGCGGTTTGAGGAAGGGCGTTGTTGGCATGGCCTGCGGAGAGACGCGTGGCGACGCAGGTGGTGCGGAAATTGGAGTTGAAGCTGGGTTCTTCACTGAGCCGCGCGGCCGCCGCAGGATCGGGCGGCGTGGCAAGGATGGCGTGAATGTCGTCGGCGGTCTGACCCTTCTCCTGGCTGGCGAGATTCTGGAAATAGGTGCGCGTAATCTCGTTCAACTCGAAGGGAAAGGTGTAAGCGGCCAGCTTGTTGAGTGCGGTAGCGAGCTCATAGATGGCATTGTCGGGGCGGGGGCGGGAGCTGTGCCCGCCGGGATTGGTGGCCGTGACCTGGTAATCGGCGTAGACCTTTTCGGTGGCTTCGACATCCGCGACGACCGCGCGGCCGTGATCGAGTTCCACGCCACCCGAATCGGGGTTGATGACGTAGGCGGCATCGACCAGGTCGCGATGCTGCTGCACCAGCCACGCGGCGCCATTGAACTTGCCGCCTTCCTCGTCGGCGGTGAGGGCCAGGATCAGGTCGCGCCGGGGCTTGTAGCCCTCGCGGTGCAGGCGCAGAAATGTGGCCACCAGCGCGGCATCGGAATCCTTCATGTCCTGCGTGCCGCGGCCGTAGAAGTAGCCGCCCTTTTCGACAAACTCAAAGGGATCGGTGTGCCAGTCGGAGCGAAGCGCCTCGACTACGTCCATATGGCAGAGGAAGAGCACCGGCTTTTCGGTTGAAGGCTGGGCGGCGCGGATGCGGACGACCAGGTTCTGCTTGCGCGCATCGGGTCCGAGCAGGCTGACGTCCTCGCGCGCGAAACCGGCGTCGAGAAAGCGTTTCGCCATGGCTTCAGAACCGATGGTGACGTTGCCCTGGGGGGTGTCGGTGGTGTTGATCTCGATGAGTTGCTTGAAGATTTCGCGGGCTTCGGCGCGGTCGGCGTGGGAAGCCTGGACGATACCGGCCTGGGCAATGGCTACCGGGGCGAGCACGGCAAGGCAGAGAATCGGAGCAATGGAGTTGGCGCGGAAGGCGCCCGGGACCGGGTTGAAACGCATGTGCGCATTGTATCGTCCGATTGCGCGGCCAGGGCGGTCTTCTATACACGATTGGAGGGGTCAGTACCGGACGCGGGGTTTGCGCATGCTCCAATGTTGCGCAAGGTGGCAAAGCGATTTATTGTGATCCCGCTCTACTTTTCGAGGTGTTGGATGAGACACAAGCTCTTTGCAACCGCTTTTCTCTCTTTCTTGACTGCCGTTGTCGCGGCACAGACTGGTCCCGCCCGGCCGAAAATCACAGGCGTCTCGCATCTCGCGGTGTACACATCCGATGCCGCGGCCACCGAACATTACTACACGGCCGTGATTGGCGCGGTGAAGATGCCTGACCCGGAGAATCCGAAAGGCGTGCGCTACGCGCTGAGCGGCACGCAGTTTGTCGAGGTACTGCCCCTGCCGGCGGATACGGATGCGGGGATCAACCGCATGGATCATGCCGCGCTGAACACCACCGACGCGGAGGGTATGCGTAAGTACCTGGCGGCCAAAGGATGGAAGGTTCCGGCCGCGATCACAAAGGGCTCCGACGGAGGCAAGTGGTTTGCCGTCGAGGATCCGGAGAGCAACAAGATTCAGTTTGTGCAGCCCCCGGCCAATGCGAAGGTGGACGCGCCCAACGCGATCGGACACCACATCATTCACGTCGGATTCCTTGTGCATGATCGCGAAAAGGAAGACACGTTCTATCGCGCTCTTCTCGGCTTCAGGCCCTACTGGTGGGGCGGCATGACGGATGCCAAGGTGGACTGGGTGAGCCAGCAGGTTCCCGACGGGCACGACTGGGTGGAGTACATGCTCGCGGGCGGACCCGGGACGGGGATTCCGGCCACCATGTCGCAGCGTACGCTGGGGGTGCTGGATCACATCGCGATCGGGCAGAATTCCGTGGACGAGGCCCGCAAGACCTTGAAAGATGCGGGGCGCCTCGAGGGAGTGCGCTGCGACGAGAACACAAAAATCGGCAAGGACGGCAAAGGGCAGTTCAACATGTACGATCCGGATGGTATCCGGGCGGAGTTGATGAACTTCCACGCCACAGAGAAGCCTTGCTGCAGCCCCTTCACGGCCGACGATCCGGCGGAATGAGGCAAACGATGCTGCGGGATTTTTTATTGGTTCTGGTTTTGTCCGGTGGCTTGACCACCGAGGCGCAGAAACTCTCGCCGAAGTGGGAAGAGTTGACGGCGGGCGATTTTGTTCAGGCCATCCACCAGTCGCAGGGCGTGTGCGTGCTGCCGTTTGGAATCCTCGAAAAGCACGGGCCGCATCTGCCCATCGGCACCGACCTGCTGGATGTGCGGTACGCGGTGATCAACGCGGTGCAGCAGGAGTACGCCGTCGTGTTTCCGGAGTACTACTTCGGGCAGATCTTCGAGGCGCAGCAGGAGCCCGGCACCATTGCCTACAGCCTGACCACGCAGCTCACGCTGTTGCAGGAAACGGTGAAGGAGATGGCCCGCAACGGCTGCAAGAAGATCGCGATCGTGAACGGGCACGGAGGAAACAATTCGCTGTTGCCGCTGTTCGCGCAGGCCCAGTTGGCGACGCCGCGCGACTACGTGGTGTACGTCGTCGGGCTGCCGCAAAGGAGTGCTCCGGGCCGTCCGGCGATGAAGAGCGATCCGAAGAACGATATGCATGCCGGCGAGACAGAGACCTCGGCCATGCTGGCCGCGCGGCCTGACCTGGTGCACATGGATCGCGCCGAGCAGGAATCAGGCGCCGACCAGCGCCGCCTGAACCTGCCCGATGGCGTGTACACGGGCATCTGGTGGTATGCGAAATTCCCGGATCACTATTCGGGCGTCGGTTCGGCGGCGACGAAGGAATTGGGCGAGTTCGACCAGAAGTTGTGGTCCAGGCAGATTGCCGAAGCGATTAAGGCGATCAAGGCGGATTCGGAGAGCCTGCGTTTGCAGAATGAGTTCTTCGAGAAGACGCAGCATCCGCTGGATACGAAGCAGTAGACGCCGACTCATAATCAACTGGGTAGCCCTTGGCGCATCTTTTTTTGCGCCCAGAATGAGATAGCTGGGTAGTGCCTTAAGACAGCATTGAATATCTTCACCACTTTGGGGATGCTGTCACAATAACCGACATGGGCTTGAAGGTCATTTACAAGATTACCTATCCCAACGGGAAAATTTACGTTGGCCAGGATGTCACAAACAGTGCCTTATACTTCGGGAGTCCGAACAGTAAACTAGTAGCTGCCGACTTCACCCCTGAACAGCTCCGCGATTTTAGCGTCCGAAAACAAATCCTATGGGAATCGGCGGAGGCAACAAACGAAGAAGTTGACACCAAAGAGATTGAGTTCATTCTCTCCCTCCGGTCGAACGATCCCACTATTGGCTACAACCGAACAATAAAGCCTCAATCCAGGTTCAGACGCAAAACATCGGTTTTGCGATCAACGCAGAGTTAGGTAAGCACTGGGCAACAATGGACAATCGCATCCTCGCGCTAGAATTTACGTATGCCTGCCGCTGCTGGTTTGTCGCCGGAAATCCTGGCCAAGTATGAGCCCGTGATCGGGCTGGAAGTGCATGTGCAACTGCTGACGGCCACCAAGGCGTTCTGCGGCTGCGAGAACAAGTTTGGCGCGGAGCCGAATACGAACATCTGCCCGGTGTGCCTGGGGCTGCCGGGTGCCCTGCCGGTTCTGAACGAGAAGGCCGTGCAGTTTGCCACTCTGGCCGCCCTCGCCCTGCACTGCGACATCCGCGAGCGCTCGATCTTTGCGCGCAAGAATTACTTCTATCCCGACCTGCCCAAGGGCTACCAGATTTCACAGTACGACAAGCCGCTGGCCGAGCATGGCTGGATCGAGGTACCGACAGCGGCCGGCACGATGAAGCGCATCGGCATCACGCGCGTGCACATGGAAGAGGACGCGGGCAAGAGCCTGCACGACGGCTTTCCCGATTCGGCGACGAAGACTTATCTCGACCTGAACCGCTGCGGCACGCCGTTGATTGAGATCGTCTCGGATCCCGACATCCGAACGCCCGATGAGGCGTTTGAGTACCTGACACGGCTGAAGGAGATCCTCCTCTACACCGGCGTGTCGGACTGCAACATGGAAGAGGGGTCGCTGCGGTGCGATGCCAACGTCAGCGTCCGTCCTCATGGCCAGGAAAGATTCGGCACCAAGGCGGAAGTAAAAAATGTGAACAGCTTCCGCTTTATCCGCCTGGCGCTGGAATACGAAATCGAGCGCCAGATCGAAGTCATCGAGAACGGCGGGCAGGTAAAGCAGGAAACGCGGCTGTGGAACTCGACGGAAGGGCGCACCTACCCCATGCGCTCGAAGGAACAGGCGCACGATTACCGCTACTTCCCCGAGCCCGATCTGCCGCCCCTGGTGCTCACGCCGGAGTACATCGGCGAGACGGAGAAAAATCTGGTTGAGCTGCCCGAGGCGCGGCGGGCGCGCATGATTTCCGAGTACGACCTGAACGAACAGGACGCGCGGACGCTGACCGCTTCGCGCGAATTTGCAGACAGGTTCGAAGCGGCCGCCCGGACCGCGAAGAACCCGCGGCGCGTGGCCAATGTGCTGCTGAGCGAAGTGGGCGGGCGTTTGAAGGCGCTGGGTCTGGAGCAGGAGAACTCGCCGGTTTCGATGGCGGGCATTGTGCTGGCCGCCGATCTGCTCGACGAAGGAAAAATCAGCTCGAAGCAGATGAAGCAGCTGATGGATGTGTGCTTCGAAAAGGGCGAAGACTTCCCCGTTGTCTACGAGCGCGAGAAGCCGCAGCAGATTACCGATTCCTCGGCCATCGAAAAGCTGATCGACGAGGTGATCGCGGCCAATCCGAAGCAGGTGGAGCAGTATCGGGCCGGCAAGAAGACGATGGCGGGGTTCTTTGTGGGCCAGGTCATGCGCGCGACAAAAGGTCAGGCCAACCCGGCACTGCTCAACGAACTGGTAGCGAAAAAGCTGGACGAGTAGGCGACACTAGACGAGTTCATCCACCGACGAGAAGCAGTAGAGGTACGCGACTTCACTCGAAAGGCCGTGCGTGTCGCTCGCCAGGTTGGGCAGGAACAGTTGCGTGGCTCCGCCAAGATAGGTGACTTTGCGATTGTCGTCATCCTGGTGGCGGGCGACGCCCTTCCATGCATAGACAGGCTTTGTCATGACGATCAGGACAAAGCTGTCGAGTTCCTGACTGAACTCGGACGTCACCGCGAATCGGCCGCGGATGACTTCTCGCGCCGTAGCTCCCATCGAGCTCCATTTATGCACTTCGCCCACGGTGGTCGACCATTCCGACCACCACGGGCTCAGGTAAATCTCATTGCCGCGAGTGCCCTTCTTCTTCGACTCGGTGGTGATGAAGCGAGCCAGCACCGCAGCAGCGGGAATCAAAGTTTTGGTGGGAGTGCCCCGAAAAGCCTTTTGCAGACCAGGATTGGCCGCAAAGTGCGCCCAGTGAATCGTCTCGTTCAGGATCGCCATGACACACCGCGCCAAAAGACGGCGCGCTCCCTCGGTAGAAGTGGTGAACCGAGTTATAGCACAAACCTGAATGGTTGACGAAACAGTTTGTGTTGCCCGAAGGTGAAGAGTTGAGCTGGAAGATCCGCAGAGGTCGCATCGCTATCGAGCGTTGACGCCGGCGCTTTTTGAGCGCTCTAAATGAAGCCGGTCACAGACGCCTCGCGGAGCGCCCCTTACTTGATCCTCAACTCGGCCTCGAATTCCTTGCGCGCGTCCCACGAGCTCACCGTCTTGACGGCGCTCTTTTTGCCGTTCTTTTCAGCCCACAGGTCATAGTCATCCGACATGCTCACCTGGGCAAAACGGAACCGTCCGTCCTTGCCCGAGGTGTAGCTGCGAATGGATTTCGTTTTCAAGTTTTGGAGAAAAACGGTAGCGCCGGAGACGGCGGCCGAATCCGCGTCGATCACCGCTCCGGTCACAACGCGCTGCCCGAGGTTCTGCGCCTGGGCCGCCGTCAGGCTTCCGTTGCGGGCCATGGGAACCACCCCCCCGGCCAGCGCAGCGTACACTACGGCGGCTGCCATGCTTGCACGATTGAACTTCATTCGTCCTCTTCTTCTTCTTCGTCGAGGAGCTCGTCGTCATCCTCGTCTAGTTCGTCGCCGATGCGGGTCAACTCCAACGGCTCGACGCCGACGATCTCGTACTCGGTTCCACACTCTTCACAAGCGACCACGTCGCCTTCTTCCACTTCGTCCATTTCGATATCCAGATTATTTTCGCATTCTGGGCAGGTGGGCACGGCGGCCTCCTCTCTCTGATGAGGTTGTTTCATGTTCCACGATTTGGGATGACGATACCTTGCGGCCCGGCTCCATAAGATTGGAATGGTATTCGTAGTTTCAGATGCTTTCCAGCCTCTGGTCAAGTGGACAGGGCGAAGGAAGAGTACAACTTTTGCGTGTGGAGAACCAACCATGATTTTTCGCACCATAACCCTGTCCCTATGTCTGGCACCGGTCGCAACAGTCAGCCGTGCACAGCCCGATTATCTTCGGCCTGGGAACCCTGTTGCCCCGGCGCCGGCCGATCCTGCCATCATCAAAGCCCTGGCCATCATCGATCCCTCCCGCATTGATCAGACGATCAAAACGCTGGTTCGATTCAATACCCGCAATTCCCTGTCGAGCATGGAGCCGGATCTGCCCGCCGGCACGGGCATTGATGCGGCGGCGGACTGGATCGCTTCGGAATTTGAAAGCATCTCGAAAAGCTGCGGCGGTTGCCTCGAAGTCAAATGGGACACGTTCATCGCAGATCCCGCGAGCGCGGCCGGCACCAGTTGGGCCAACCGGATCCCAAAGCCAACACGCATGACGAACATTTATGCCATCCTGCGCGGCAGCGATCCAGCCCAGGCCCCACGGATGTACCTGGTCACAGGACACTATGACTCGCGCAATTCCAATGTCATGGACGCGCGTGGTCCAGCGCCGGGCGCCAATGATGACGCTTCCGGAGTCGCCGTGTCGCTGGAGTGCGCCCGCGCGCTGAGTACACTTCACCTTCCCGCCACGCTGGTTTTCGTCGCTGTGGCCGGTGAAGAACAGGGATTGGTCGGCTCGGCTCATTTGGCGCAGTTGGCCCGGGAACAGGGCTGGAAGCTCGAAGGGGTTCTCAACAATGACATCGTGGGTGGGAACACGACCCCCGGCGATTTGTTGCAGTTGAAGGACCGGGTGCGCGTGTTCTCAGAAGGCGTTCCTACAGCCGCTACCCCTGAGCAGGCCCGCCGTATACGCGCTCTTGGCGGGGAGAACGACTCGCCCAGCCGCGAGCTGGCTCGGTCAATGGCCGACACAGCGCGCACCTACTTTCCGGCCTCGTCGGACTCGAAGTTCAGCGCGTTTCTGGTATCCCGGCCCGATCGATATCTGCGCGGAGGGGACCACAGTTCCTTTAACCACGAGGGATTTGCCGCCGTGCGCTTGACCGAGTGGCGGGAGGACTACAACCATCAGCACCAAAACGTTGTCCGCCCCGCGCCTGGTTCAAATGACGCGGTGCTCGGCGACGTGTTGGAGTTTGTAGATTTCAATTACGTGGCAAGGGTTGCCGGGCTCAACGCCGCGGTTCTGGCCACGCTGGCGGCCTCTCCAGGCGAGCCGACAAAGGTGGCGATCGATACCCAGAAGCTCGAAAACGGCACGACGTTGCGGTGGGAACCCGCTCCCGGGGCGGTGGCGCACTACGAAGTTCTATGGCGCGAGACCACGGCACCGGACTGGGAATATGCGCAGGAATTAGCTCCGCAGGGGGCGAACGGTGCGATCACCGTGACCCTGCCCATTTCCAAGGACAACGTGACGTTTGGTGTCCGGGCTGTGGATGCATCGGGCCATCGCGGCCTGGCTGTCGTTCCGTAGCACGCCGTAACGCCGGGCCATCAATGACACGCAGATGCTTCTCGATTTACCCTTAGAACACCTATGGCACGCATTGGGCCCATGCCTTTTGCTTTCCCCGACTTCAACGGCGCCACCCGGCGCCTGGTGCTGGTCAACCTGGGCGCCTTCTTTGTCCTGTTAGTGGCAAACATGGCGTTCCGGTCGACAGCGGGAGCATTCGCGGCCCATATGGGACTCACCCCCAGCCTCTTTCTTCGCGGCGAGCTATGGCAGCCTTTCACCTACAGCTTCATTCATCCTTCGCTCGTCGGGACCCTGTTTGAGCTCTTGTCGCTTTGGTTTCTGGCCAGCTTCCTCGAGACGGCGCGAGGCGACAGCTGGGTGACCAGCTTGTATGCGGTGTCGGTCCTGGGCACGGCGCTGGCCGCTGTCGCCATCTATGTGGTGGCCGACCGGCTGGGCTACCCCGTCGAGCAGTCCTCGCTCTACGGGTGCATGGGCGGCATCTTCGGGCTGCTGATCGCGATCGGCGTGCTGTACGGCGACACCCAGTTTCTGCTCTTTTTTGCGATCGGGATCAAAGCCCGGTACATGGCCGCCATTTATGCCCTCATCACCTTCGCCATGCTGTTCGGGGAGAGCAAGATGTATGCCTTTGCGCAGCTGGGTGGCGCGCTCGCCGGGCTGATCTACATCCGGATGGCGCCGCGGCGCGGGGTTTCGTTCGCAGTGAGCGAAAGCTGGTATGGGTTGCGCAACCAGTACTATCGCTGGAAACGCCGCCGGGCCGGCCGCAAGTTCGAGGTCTACATGCGCAAGCAGGGCCGCACGGTGAAGTTCGATGGCCGCGGGCGGCAGATCGACGACGATCCTAACGACAAGAGCCGCTGGAACTGATCATCGCCCCAATGGGCACCCGTGCATGAAGTCGCCCGGATCGCGTCGGTCCGCTACAATCCTTTCTGGAATGAATACCAAGATTGCCTTTCTTTTTCCCGGCCAGGGTTCGCAGGCGGTGGGTATGGGGCGCGCACTCGCAGAGCGTTACCCGGCTGCCGCCGATACGTTTGCGGAGGCTGACGAGGCGTTGGGACTTGCGATCTCGAAGCTCTGCTTTGAAGGTCCGGAAGACGAGCTGCGGCTGACCGAAAACACCCAGCCGGCCATCATGACGGTGAGCGTAGCCGCCTGGCGAGTTCTTGCCGCGCACGGGGTGCAACCGGCCATGGCCGCGGGACACTCGCTCGGGGAGTGGTCGGCGCACGTAGCAGCGGGAACACTGAGTTTTGCCGATGCGGTGCGGTCGGTGAAGGCGCGCGGGCGGGCGATGCAGCAGGCGGTGCCAGCCGGCCAGGGAGCCATGGCGGCGATTCTTCAGCTCGATGCTGTCCAGGTGGCCGTAGCCTGTGCAGAAGCGGCCGCAGAGACGGGGCTCACGGTAGCCGCGGCCAACCTGAATTCACCGGGGCAGACGGTCATTTCCGGCGCTGCGGCTGCCGTCGAAAGAGCCGCAGCACTGGCCAAGGTCAAGGGGGCGCGCCGGACCGTGATGCTGCCCGTAAGCGCACCCTTCCACTGCTCGCTGATGCAGCCTGCGCAGGAGGAAGTCGCGCGGGTGCTGGCCGGGCTCACGCTGGCAGACCCCGGGATTCCGGTAGCTGCCAACGCCACGGGAGGATTGGTGACCACGGCCGATGGCGCCCGGGATGCGCTCATTCGCCAGGTGACCGGCACGGTGCGGTGGGTAGATTGCGTACACGCCCTGGCGGCGGCGGGGTCCGAGGTCTTTGTCGAAGTCGGCCCGGGCAAAGTGCTGACCGGTCTCATGAAGCAGATCGATCCGGCGCAAAAAGCTCTGAATGTCGAAGACCCAGCAAGCCTGGAGAAGACGCTGACGGAACTGGCCGCCCTCGAATCAGCTGCCCAAGCCGGCTAAATCCGCTCAGACCGCTCCTTCTACGGTCCCAGATACAGTTCGACCGGCGAGAAGCCGAGTCGTTTCGACGCGGGATCGTAGTTGAGGAAGAGAGCCTTGCTCTTGAGATCGTTGATGCGAATCCCCACCAGCAACACGTTGCCGGCTATGCGCGCAGCGACGATCTGGTGGCTCTTGACAGCCCCGTACTCATTCTGCGAACTGTTTGGACTCCAGTCCTGCTGGAAGCGGTTAAAGTCATAAGCGCCCAATTTATCGGGGTGCTTCTGCCAGTCCGGGTCGTGGGTCCAGACTCCGTAGGCCGCTGTAAGGTCGTCTCGCTCCACGTCTTTTAGAAAGGAGTTAATGGCGGTCCGCCCGCGATAGTGGGCGTACCAGTTCCACGGCCAATCCACAGGGCGCCCGGCAACAAACCAGGACCCCACGAAGAGCACCACCAGCGTGCCCACGCAGATCCACAACACTTCTCGCTGGCGGCGGTCGCGGACTGCGTCGAATTTCGGGGCATCCATCAGGGTCATGGGGCGAGGTCCTCAGTGGATAGCATAAAGGCAGGGACCAGGGACTAGGGACCAGGGACTAGGATTCGTCCAAGATGCCGGCCATATCAATTCTCATGCTATTCCCCTTTGGTTAGACACCGGCTGCTGCTCTGTTGTTCCCTTTCTAGTCCCTTGTCCCTGTTCTTATCATCTGCTCAGATTTTACCCGTTCTAGTCCCTGGTCCCTAGTCCCTAGTCACTGCCCTTATCATTCTTCACGGCTGTAAGTCGTACGGCTCTTTTCGCTTTGACGTTCGAGGGCCAGCTCGATGAGGCGCGTGATGAGCTCCTTGTAGGGGATGCCGGTCGCTTCCCACAGCTTGGGGTACATGCTGATCTGGGTGAAACCGGGCAGCGTGTTCACCTCGTTGAGGAAGATGCGGTGTTTGCCGTCGGGCTCCATGAGGAAGTCCACGCGGGCCAGGCCGGCGAGGTCGCAGGCGCGAAAAGCCGCTACCGCCATGCCGCGGATCTGCCTTGATTCGGCCCGGCTTAATCTGGCCGGAATGACAGGCACGGAGCCTTCCGAAAGATACTTGGCCTCGTAGTCGTAGAACTCCTTGCCGGGGATGATCTCGCCCACCACGCTGGCCTTGGGATCGTCGTTGCCGAGCACCGCCACCTCGAGTTCGCGGGCCTTGCTTCTGCTGCCTCCCACGCCCTGTTCGACAACAAGCTTGCGGTCGTACCTGGCGGCCAGGTCGAGCGCCGGACCCAGTTCGCTGCGGTCGTGGGCCTTGCTGATGCCCACCGAGGAGCCGAGGTTCGCCGGCTTCACAAACATTGGGTATTTGAGCGCGGCTTCGACACGGGTGATCGCCTTGCGAGGGGACTTTTCCCAGTCGCCGCGGAGCAGGGTGACATGCTTCACGATGGGCAGGCCGGCCTGGGCGAAGAGTCGTTTCATTACGTCCTTGTCCATGCCTGCCGATGAGCCGAGCACCCCGGAGCCGACGTAAGCGATACCGGCCAGTTCGAACAGACCCTGAATGGTGCCGTCTTCACCGAAGGTGCCATGGAGGACCGGAAAGACAACATCGATGGCTTTGCCTTCCGGGCCTTGAGGACCGGGCATGGGCGCCATCAGCGTCGGCATGCCGTCGTGCAGCATCTTGGCGCCGGGTGTGGCCTGGGGGTCACCGGCGCGCAACCGCCGGGCTACCGCGCTGTTGTTGCCCTCCAGCAGGTTTGTGGCCTCGCCGGCCGCCAGCCAGTGTCCATCCTTGGTGATGCCGATGGGGATCACATCGAACTTTTTGCGGTCGATTGCCTTCAGGATCGAAGCGGCGGACAATAGCGAGACTTCGTGCTCACCGCTGCGCCCGCCGAACAGAACACCTAAGCGAAGCTTCCTGGCCATGTTTCTATTTCACCATCCCATGGCGATAGACAGCCGGCGCGCATCGACAAATGAACCATTCAAAGCTACGCTGGGGTTTTACTTTCACACGCATAGGGGGAAGGATGAATCATCCCGTGGTTCATTTCGAAATCGGCTGCAAGGACAAGGCGGCCACCAGCGCGTTCTATGCGAGCGCCTTTGGCTGGGCGATCGACGCGGGTCCGATGGGAGCGATCCAGACCGGATCGGGCGAGGGAATTCAGGGCCATATCGCGGCCCTGGGCCATGAGCCGCATCAGTTCACGCATTTCTATGTGCAGACTGATGATGTGGCCCAGACGCTGGCCCAGATCGAGGGACTGGGCGGAAAGACGATCGTGCCGCCGGTGGCGATACCCACCGGCACGTTTGCGTGGTTCGCGGACCCGGAGGGGAATGTGGTGGGTTTGTGGAAGCCGGCGTGAGCACGAATGGCCTTCACGGCCCCCCTGTTACTTACGAAGATGCCCAGCCCCATGCCTGTGATGAGCAGCGTTGACAGGGGGCGAACAATAATCGGAAATGACGGCAAATGAGCACTGAGATCGATGAGATCGGTTATTGGTCCGAAATCAAGCTTGCAATTTTAGCCGAGTACGCCCGCCTATATAACCAGATCCTTCATAGCAATCGCCTTCACAGCGTGTATGTCGATGGTTTTGCCGGCGCCGGACTCCATAAGGCAAAAGGGAGCGACCGGATGATCCTTGGAAGCCCGGCGAGAGCATTGGAAGTGAGGCCTCCATTTGATGAGTTCCATTTTGTAGATATGAACCCCGCGCGGGTGGGCGCACTCACTCAGTTGGGTATCGGAAAGCCGAACGTACACGTCTATGAAGGAGACTGTAACGAAATCCTGACCAACCAGGTTTTTCCGACAATCAGGTGGGAAAACTTCCAAAGGGCCTTATGCATATTGGACCCCTACGGACTCCATCTCGATTGGCAAGTCATCAAGGCCGCCGCAGATTCGAAAGTGACTGAGATTTTCCTCAATTTCCCGGTGATGGATATGCAAATGAACGTTTTTGGGGCCAATCCGGAAGGAGTCTCGGATGATAGCCGCGCGCGTATGACGCGCTTTTGGGGAGATGAGTCATGGAGACAAGCTGCATACGAGACCACTCCAGGATTGTTTGGAGACATGGAGGAAAAGAGCTCGATTGAGCGAATTGCGAAAGCATTTCAAAGCCGATTGAAGGAAGCTGCGGGGTTCAGCTATGTTTCCGATCCGATCCCTATGAGGAACACTAAGAATGCGATCGTTTATTACCTGTATTTCGCTGCCCACAACGCAACGGCACACAAGATTGTGAACTACATCTTTGAGCAAACTAGCAAATATGGGAGGGTGCCAAATGGCTGAGCATTCCAGCATCGAATGGACGGACGCAACCTGGAATCCTGTTCGCGGTTGCACGAAGATCAGTCCCGGATGCAAACACTGCTATGCCGAGGTCTTTGCTGAAAGATTCCGCGGCGTGCCGGGACATCCCTATGAACAGGGCTTCGATCTCAAGCTCGTGCCCGCAAAGATAGCAGAGCCGTTGCGTTGGCTGTCGCCGAAGATGATTTTCGTGAACTCGATGAGTGACCTGTTCCATGAAGACGTGCCAGACGATTACATCGAGGCCGTCGCCAAAGTGATGGTCAAGGCAAACTGGCATACCTACCAAGTGCTCACAAAGCGCTCCGAGCGAATGACAGGTCTTTTACGATCTCGCCTCCGCTTCGCCGCCGAATCGCGGCACATCTGGTGGGGAGTGAGTATCGATACACGTGCTTATGGACTTCCTCGGCTTCGGGACCTGCAAGCGTCCCCAGCGTCGGTGAGATTTCTGTCGATTGAACCATTGCTTGAGGGTTTGGGCAGGTTTAGCCTCGACGGAATACATTGGGTAATCGTTGGCGGCGAGAGTGGGAATGGTGCGCGGCCTCTCAAGAAAGAATGGGTCACTTCCATACGCGATCAATGCGACACAAGAGGAATTCCGTTCTTCTTCAAACAATGGGGTGGCGTGCGGAAAAAGAAAGCCGGTCGAGAATTGGATGGCCGCACGTACGATGGATTCCCGATTCGAGTAAACAACCCTGTTTCGCCCGCCACGACGACGCAGACATGGGCACGGGAAATTCTGGCAAAGTACGCTCCTTCCCATTCGGAACTGTTACCAATTGTGGCGTAAGGGTTAACGTCACAAAATCTTCTTTCCGAAGGCCGAGCAGGCGAGTTCGACGGCCAGGTCGGCGGTGCGGTTGTGTTCGTCGATCACCGGGTTGACTTCGACGATCTCGAAGCTGAGCAGATGGCCGTGGTCGGCAAGGATCTCCATGGCCAGGTGGGCTTCACGGTAGGTGGCGCCTCCGCGCACCGGGGTGCCCACGCCGGGTGCGTCTTCGGGGTCGATCCAATCCATATCCAGTGACACGTGATAGCCCGCCGTTCCGCGCCCGGCCGCGCGCAGGGCTTCTTCCATCACCGCGCGCATGCCTCGCTCGTCGATGTCGCGCATGGTATAGACCTCGGCCATGCCGGCGCGGCGGATGTTCTCGCGTTCGGCGGCGTCGATGTCGCGGACCCCGATCAGGACCGTATTTTCAGGGCTGATCTTTGGCGCATAGCCGTAGAGGTTGCCGAGCTCTTCCGGGCCCAGGCCGAGAAGCGCCGCCAGGGGCATGCCGTGCACGTTGCCGGAGGGCGAGCTATCCGGGGTGTTGATGTCGGAGTGGGCGTCGATCCAAAGGACACCGATCTTCTGTCCCTGGCGGCGATGGAACTCGGCCACTCCGGAGATGGATCCAGCGGCAAGGGAGTGGTCACCGCCCAGCAGCAGCGGCGTCATGCCCTCTTCGAGGGTCTTGACGACCGCCTCGGCGGTACGCCTGCAGGTTTCCGCGATCGGCTTCAGGTACCGGGCCCGGTCGCTTCCGGAGGTCAGAGTTTCCGCGATCTCGACCCGGATATTGCCTCCGTCGGTTACCCGGTGGCCGAGGGCCTCGAGACGGGCCTCCAGTCCCGCGACCCGCATCGCGGAAGGGCCCATATCCACACCGCGGCGGCTCGCGCCCATATCCAGTGGTACGCCGATCACGCGGATGCGGCGGGGTGGGAGTGCCTGGGTGCCGCTGTGAAGCGAGCCAGCGCCGGGGTTGGGCAATTGATCGATTTTCTTCATAACCAGCTTGGGGCGAGGTTTTGGAAGGTCCTCATGCGCCCCAAGCATTGTAAAGAACCGGGAGGAAGTCGCGCAGCCGCGGAAGCAGTCGCCCTGATCCAAATTGACGCCGCGATCACACCAATTGGTGAGTGTCAGCGCTCTGCAAACGCGCATATCATGATACCCACTGAACACCTTACGGCACTGTGTGCAGTCATTTCGGGGATTCGCGGACCTGTACGGGTTCCGGACCCGAGGTGATCTTGTTTTGCATTGCGCCGATAAAGGAACACGGGTCCCGAACAGATTCGGAACACCCGGACCGGTTAATCGTTCGATGAAGAAGCTCGGCTTAGGCGTGGTCCTCGTTCTTGCTTGTGTCGCTGCGGCTGCAGGGGCAGAAACGGGAACACTCACCACGCTGGCCGCAATTCACGCGCTCACGAACGCTGAGGCCAGCCGGCACCTGCCGGTGGAGTTCGAGGCCACCGTCACCTATTACCGTGATTATGAGCGGACGCTCTTCGTCCAGGATGGCGACGCCGCCATCTACATACGCGCCACCACCGGCCTCAAACTCATGCCCGGCGATCGTATTCGCGTGCGCGGAACGACCGCCGAGAGCTTTCGCCCGATTATCGGGAACAGCAGCATCGAACGGCTTGGCCACGATGAAATGCCCAAGGCCGTCAGCGCGGACTTC
Source organism: uncultured Acidobacteriota bacterium (assembly GCA_963798315.1). Taxonomy (GTDB): domain Bacteria; phylum Acidobacteriota; class Terriglobia; order Terriglobales; family Acidobacteriaceae; genus Telmatobacter. Next base: position 18,330 of record CAWCTA010000019.1, read on the forward strand.
AAAGACCTGATGCAGGCGCGCTACGACTGCAGGCTGGTGACGGTGCAGGCCCTGATTCGCACCGCAGAGGTGGGCAACTTCGCGCGGCGCAATTCGCGGTTGCAGATGCTGGCCGACGGGGGCGCAATCGAGGCAACGCTGGACAGCAACGATGCCGAGGCGCTGAAGGGTCTGCTCGACGCCGAGGTCGAGGTGACGGGAGTGGCGTCGGGCAGGTTCGACGGCAAGATGCAGCAGACCGGGGTTCTGCTCCATATCACCTCGCTGGCAAACATCAAGGTGCTGAAACACGCCCAGTCAAGCCCGTGGTCGCTTCCGGTCACGCCGATGGATCAGATTCTGAACGACTATCACGTGATCAACCGCACGCCGCGGGTGCGGGTGCAGGGGACGATCACCTACTATCAACCGGGTTCTGCGGTGGTGCTGCAAAACGGATCCAAAAGCCTGTGGATCATGACTGAGGGCCGCAACGATCTGCGCCTTGGAGATGTGGCGGATGCCACAGGAATACCTGACGTCCACGACGGATTTCTGACGCTCACCCAGGCTACGGTACAGGACACCGGGGTTCAGGAGCCCGTACCCCCCCACGAATCAAATTGGAGCGAACTCACCCAGAGCCACCACCTGTTCGACCTGGTTTCCATCCAGGGCAAGGTTGTGGTGGCGGTTCGTGAGGCCGCCCAGGATCAATACGTTTTGCTCGCCGATGGCCACCTATTTTCGGCAATCGTCAGGCACCCGGCGACGACGTACAGTTCCCTGGCGCCGCCTTCTCTGCCGCCGATGAAACAGATTCCCATCGGATCGACCGTTCACGTGACAGGGGTGTGCATCCTGGAGGACGCAAACCCCTTTGACGCCAACGTGCCATTCGACCTGATGATGCGTTCCTATGACGACATCGCGGTGATCGCGCGGCCTTCGTGGCTGTCGGTACGCAACCTGACACACCTCATCAGCGTGCTGCTGGTAATCGTGCTTGCGGTCAGCGCATGGGGCTGGACGCTGAGGCGCAAGGTTCGGCGGCAGACTGCCGTGCTGGCGGCGCGGGCCGAGGCCGAGGCGGAGGCGGAGCGGCAAAATGCGCGTCTGCAGCAGCAGCGCAGCCGGATTCTCGAAGACATCAACGGGTCCCGGCCGCTGGTTGAGGTGTTGGAGGAGATTATCGACTTTGTGTCGTTCCAATTGCATGGCGCACCCTGCTGGTGCGAGATTGCGGATGGAGCGCGGCTGGGGAGCCACGGAGCAGATACCAGAGGCGCGCGCATTGTCGACGAGGCGATCCCGGCGCGATCGGGATCGCCGCTCGGAACCATTTTTGCAGCCGTCTATCCGCACACGCCGGTGGAGATCGAGAAAGAGGCTTTCTTTACGGGATCGCGACTGGCGACGCTGGCGATCGAGAACCGACGCCTGTATTCCGACCTTGTGCATCGTTCGGAGTTCGACCAGTTGACCGACATCCACAACCGCTTCTCCCTGGACAAACAGATGGAGGCACAGATCGCCCGGGCGCGCGAGAACGCGAGCATTTTTGGCCTCATCTATGTGGACCTGGATGAATTCAAGCAGGTCAACGATCAGTACGGGCACCGGGTGGGCGATTTGTATCTGCAGGAAGCATCGCGGCGCATGAAACGTCAGCTTCGATCCGCGGATCTTCTGGCGCGGATCGGGGGCGACGAATTCGCGGTGCTTCTCCCGCTGGTGCACAACCGCTCCGAGGTCGAAGAGATTGCTCTTCGCCTGGACAATTGTTTCGCAGCTCCGTACATGGTTGAGGGCTGTGTGATCCACGGATCCGCGAGCATCGGCATCGCGCTCTACCCCGATGACGGATCCACCAAGGACAGCCTGCTGAGCGCCGCCGACGCGGCGATGTATGTCGACCAAGCACGTAAAGCAGGGGGAGATCGCCGGATCGTAGTCAAAGTTGTCAGTTTTCAGTTGTCGGTTATCAGCTCACACTTGCTGCAGCACTCCTGCCGGCGGTCCGCGCATGCGCGAAGTTCCGGCTCGAAAACTGCGAAGTCAAGCTGACGACTGAGCACTGACCACTGAGAACTGCTTCTCACCGCACGTGCAGTTGGGAAATCGCGACCTTCCCCTTGACGATCTCGGCGCGGCGCCAGCTGCTTTTGTCGTTCAGGGCCACCCAGCGGCGCTCCTCGGCGCGATAGTGCCAATCCTTGTCGAGTTGGAAATAAATCAGCAGGCCGGTCGACTCCAACACATTGAGAATGCTGTTGTCGTGCGAATTCTTCTCGTCGAAGTCGGTGGTCGCGCTCTGGCCCATCTCGGAGTAGATTTCATTCAGCTCGAAGAGCAGGCCGTTGACGCAGTCTTCCATGGGCTCGACGTTGAGGCCGATGCGATGCGCCTCGCGCAGCGTGATGGGGTAGTTGTGCGATGGGTAGCCGGAGTTGAGGATGTTGGAGATCTCGCGCGCCCTGTCCTGATCTTGCATGTGGTAGGAGAGGATCTCTTCGCAGATGCGGGTAGACAGAGCGCTGGAGCGGTCGACAGCGCCGATGACCAGCGGGTGCACGTAAGGGAAGAGGGCTTCGTAGGGGTTCTTGGTTGAATCCTTGGCCTGCTCGGTCCACAGGCGGATCACGCGCAGGAGTTCATCGTTGCTGACGCTGACGCGGTCGTTGTCGCGATCGATCGGCGAGAGGTCGTGGGTCAGCGACGTGTCGACCGCCGAGAGATGCGCCAGAGGGCCCATGATGATGCGGTCGGCGCCCAGCGCGAGCATGGTGGCGGCGGACTGGCACTCGAGAGGCGCGAGGACAGTCAGGTGCTTGACGTAGCGGCGCAGCAGATTGACCATGCGCAGCGCCGCCTGGCCCGAACCGCCGTCGGACTTGATGAACAGCGATAGGCGTTCCGAGCAGGTCCCGGTTGAACGCAGGAGCGCGTAGAGGCCGGCGACATCGTTCTGGCAAATGGCGCCCTTGGTGGAATTCCAATAGGTGAAGACGGGCTCGCCCAAAGCGGCGGAGAGCCGCTCGATGACTGGCTGCGTGCGCTCCATGAGAATGGGCGGCTTGGCGACCTCGCGATCGCGGGGAGGGGAGGTACCACTGATTTTTTAGGCATGCGAAGTCAGGTCAAGATTTGGGCTGGCTTGGTCCTATCTTAGCAAAAGGATCGATCCGGGAGAGAGTCCGTGCGGGCGTCCTTGCGGATTGTCAATGTCAGCAGGCGGGGCCCGTGAAACGATAGTCGGTGACGTATTCTTCGGATGTGACAATATGCGAGTGAAAGCGTTGGTTTTTGCGGGTGCAGTCGCAGCGTTGTTGCTGTTGAGTGGCGTTGCTCCCAGCGCCTATGCCAAGCACGCCCCCAAACCGCCGCGCCTCAAGGTAAAAAAGAACATGGGACAGTTCGGCGGAAACTACATGGCGCCCAAAAAACAAAAGATTGGCCCGACGGGATACTACCGCAACTCCCTCACTGGCCAGATGGTGTACGGAGCGCCGCCGCAGCCGAAGCATTAGGCGAAAGGCCGATACGGCCTCAAGATCAGGCAGAAATGATGGAGGCCCGGGTTATGCCCGGGCTTTTTCTGGTTTCAAAATGGCGGCCGGCACTTTCGCCGTGCCGCCCCCTGCATCAATGATGCTGTAGTTCCGGATCCTTCTGCTCGCGCTCATCGCTCCCGCTCGGCGGGACGGTGACAGTGACGGTGACCGGCGACTGCAGACGGAAGTTGATCAGCGTCTCGGTTGGAATCACGGTCTGCTGCCCGTGCGTGACGGCATTCACGCCGGTTCCGGCGGCGCCGCCCGCCAATGCACCGATAGCTGCGCCCTCGCCGCCTCCCGCCAGGGCGCCCACGATGGCCCCAAACGCCGCCCCGCCTCCGGCTTTCTCAACGGTATTTTTGCCCCGCCCGGCGCCTTCCTTGCTATAGGCGTCGGTCACGAGCGGGATCCTCTTTCCATGGGTGCTCAATTCGGTGAGCTCGATGCTGAGAAGCGAACTGCCCTTGAAATGAGCGGCCTCGCGCGCGTCGACGATCCGCCCCATGACCGGGGCGCCGTGGCGAATTGCGATCACACCGTCAGTGCCGAGATCGCCGGCCAGCGATCCGTGAAACACTTCGTTGGGCTGGGCCGTTTTGCTGTCGAGCGTCTCCGTGATTCGGACCGGCACGACCGTTCCCTCGGGAAGCGTGACCTCCTTCACGACCGGCTTGGGTGGCGCAGGCGGCGGAGGAGGGGGAGGCGGGGGAGCAACCGGCGCCGCAGGCTCAGCCTGCGCAACTTGTTGCTGCGGATCCGGAGCGGGTGCCGGGGGTGCTGTCTCCGCAACTTGTGGCTGCTGCGGATCTGGAGCCGGGCTTGGCAGCCCTGCCTGCTCCTGGTCGCGGCGGTGGCGCTTTTCCTGCGACTTGTCGCGCCGCTTTTCCTCTGAGGACCGCTGCGGAGGCGAAGGAGCCGCCTGCAAACCCTGCGCCGCAGGCGTGGGGGCCGGAACCGCGGCCTGCTGCGCCGGCTGCACAGTAAGGTTGTTCACCACGGTCCTCACGCCGTTCACGGTGCCACTATCGTTTGCGGCCAGCGCGCGAGACGCCTCGTCCGTTACAGCTCCGTTCAGGGTCGCGACGCCGTCGGCGACGCTCACCCGGACGTTCTGTCCCGCGAGCGCGCTCTCGCCGTTGATCTTGGCCTGAACGTCGGTTGTGATCTGTTGATCGGTACGCGCGATCGGCTGCTGCTTGCAGCCCGCAGCCAGAACCACCACGAGAGCCAGAACCACCGCTCCCGCCTTCCAGAAGTGCCCTCGATACATAGTTCCGTTCCTCATCGGTGCCCCTTATGAATTCAATAAGACGGATCCTGCCGCCTCTTTCCCTAACCGCATTAGAGTCACGGGGAGCCTTCGAGGTGTCATCGAAAATGTGCGAAAGAGATCCTTTCGGCCTTCTTCTGGCGAAAGGATGGGAAACCACAGAAGCCTCAATGACATTGTTTCGTCGGCCGCTGATGTTAAAACTGCCGACCAACCAAGCGGGAGACCTCCAGCACAAGTCGGCATGCAGCTTACACGCTGATTGGGGAACAGACGTGAAAAGGCCCGGCTTGCGCCGGGCCTTTTGGTTGGTTCAAGTGGAGTGCTCGTGCGAACAGCCTAAAATGCAGGTCCTTCGACTTCGTCCGCCCCGGCGGACTTAGCTCAGGATGACGCGACGGGTTAGGTTCGCGGTTTCCCACCCAGCAGCAAAAACAAAGACGTCGCCAGGATGGGGCACCCGAAGATTGTTATTCCGCCGCCATCTCTTCCGCTTCGCCTTCCTGGCGCATGAGCTCCAGTTCGCGCTCGGCGGCTTCGATTTCGGCCGAAACTTCCTGCTGCACGCGGGCTGCCGCCTCTTCCAACTCAGGGCTGAGTTGGACGTTGCGATAGTACTCGAGGCCCGTGCCGGCGGGGATGAGGCGGCCGACGATCACGTTCTCCTTGAGGCCGCGCAGGTTGTCGATCGCGCCGTTGATGCTGGCTTCGGTCAGCACGCGGGTCGTCTCCTGGAAGCTGGCCGCGGAGATGAAGCTGTCGGTCGAGAGCGAGGCCTTGGTGATGCCCAGCAGCAGCGGACGTCCGGTGGCCGGACGGCCTCCGTGCGCCTGCACCCGATCGTTCTCTTCGCGGAAGCGGAACCGGTCGACCTGCTGTTCGAGCAGGAAGTTCGAATCGCCCACTTCGTCGATACGCACCCAGCGCAGCATCTGGCGAACGATCACCTCGATGTGCTTGTCGGAGATGGCCACGCCCTGCAGGCGGTACACTTCCTGGATTTCGTTCACCAGGTAGCCCTGCAGTTCCTTCTCGCCGAGGACGTCGAGAATGTCGTGCGGGTTGAGCGGTCCATCCATGAGAGGATCGCCGGCCCGGAGACGCTCGCCTTCCTGAACGTTGACGTGGATGCCGCGCGGCACCGAGTATTCCTTCTCGTCGCCGTTGTCAGCACGTGATGTAGATCTTGCGCTGGCCCTTCTGCACTTCGCCGAAGCGGACCACGCCATCGATTTCGCTGATGATGGCCGTCTCGCGCGGCTTGCGGGCTTCGAACAATTCCACAACACGGGGCAGACCGCCGGTGATGTCCTTGGTGCGCGTGCTCTCCTTGGGAATCTTGGCCAGCACATCGCCCGGACCCACTTCGTCGCCGTCCTGGATCATGAGGTGAGCGCCGCGAGGCAGCAGGTAGCGCTTGTGGGCCTTGGCGTTCTTGACCTGGAACGCGGGCTGGCGCTTCTCATCGGGGGAGTCGGCGACTACCCACCGCGAAAGGCCGGTGACTTCGTCGACTTCTTCGTTGAGGGTGATGCCTTCCTGCAGGTCCTTGAACTGTGCAGTGCCGCCGATTTCGGTCAGGATCGAGTAGGTGTACGGATCCCACTCGGCCAGCAACTGGCCCAGCTTCACCGCTTCGCCTTCCTTCACGCGCAGGCGCGCTCCGTAGACCACCTGGTAGCGCTCCTTTTCGCGGCCGCGCTCGTCAACGATCGCAACCGAGCCGGAGCGGTTCATGGCTACCAGCGAGCCGTCTTTGCTTTCGACGGTGTTGAGGTTGATGAAGCGCACGATGCCGTTGTTCTTGGCATCGAGCCTGGACTTGTCTTGCACGCGGCTGGCGGTACCGCCCACGTGGAAGGTACGCATGGTGAGCTGCGTGCCCGGCTCGCCGATGGACTGCGCGGCGATAACGCCGCAGGTTTCGCCCAGTT
>CAWCTA010000020.1:0-100795 GCA_963798315.1 uncultured Acidobacteriota bacterium
ATCCAGCGGATGTTGCGTCTTCTCGAAGTACTCGTTCTGCAGCCGCAGGCTCTCAGAATCAGCTTTGATGGCCTCGATGGCTTCCGCAATCTGGCTGGACCACGTCTTCTGGTCGAACTGCCCCAACTCCTTCGTGGCTGCGGAGCCTACCCCGGAGTAGTGATCCGGAAAGCGTCGCATACCACCAGATGCCTGTGTACACGTTGTCGGGCAGGTTCAGGCGGTGCTGGTCGGCGCCCGATTCGCTCTGCGCCCTATCCATCTGAACGAGGTCGGGTCGCGCGACCAGCATGGCCGAAGTTTCCGTCTCGCCCGCATGCATGTCGTTCTTCGGGTCACTCTTCATCGCCGGCCTGCCGGGAACATTCTCGCGCGGCAGCCCGAAAACATACACAACGTAATCGCGCGGCGTGGCCAGCTGCGCCTGCGCGAAGAGCGGCAGAAGGGAATTGTTGCCGCCGTGGCCGTTGACGATGACGATCTTCTTGCAGCCGTTGCGGGCCATCTCCTTGACCGTCTCCTGCAGCAGCGTGAGCTGTGTCGCCAGGCTGTAGGCGATGGTACCCGGCTCCTGTTGCGCCTCGAAGATCTGCCCGAAGTAGTACTCCGGGAACACCACCGCATATTCCTGCTGTACGGCATTCATCACCGCGTAGCGAACGTCGAGCAGATCGGTGCCGATGGGCAGATGCGGCCCGTGCTTCTCCAGAATGCCGAACGGCAGCACGCAGACGCCCTGCGACTGGTGAATGGCCTGGATAAAATCGCCCGCCGTCAGTTCTTCCCACTTCGGCGAAAGCTTCTGCGCCTGCGCCGCGGCCAAACCGCTTACAACAACCAGGACCGACAAGAAACGTCGCGACATCTCGTACTCCTCACTCCGCCACCGGATCTTCCGCGGTGAACTCGGAGCAGCACGGCTTCTCCGTAGCGTGGAAATTCATCAACTCCGACCGGATTTCATCGGGGTCATACATGTTGAATTGCCCTTTGCCGTCCCGTCCGATCTTCGTTCCCTTGTCGCACTGCACGCCTTCCAGCCGGCCTTCGCTCTTGAGAGTGTTGTACGCTTCATCCACCGATTTTTCACCAATGGCGACGTGGTCGAGTACGCCCAATGTGTGCTGCGACATGTTGGCCGGAATGCCGGTTCCCGGTCCTCCGCTCATCATGTACTCGATCCAGTCGCGCCCGTCGGGAACCTGCTGGCTTACCCAGTCGACCTTGCCTTCCTGCATCCCGCCGTACCAGTAAGGCCTGAAACCAAGCAGTTCGCGATAAAAGCTGTCCTGCTTTGCCCGGTCGTGCACAATGAACCCGACATGGATGATATGGCGGCCGATCGCGTTCGGCGCCTCCACCTTTGCATTTGCAGGCGGCTGCACAAACTGGATCGAGTTGCCTTCGGGATCCTTGACTGCGAACCACCGGCTCCCATCCGGCCCTTTCGTAACCTTGGCTGGCACGGTCCAGCCTTTCGCCGCGAGATATTTGCGCATCCCCTCGGCGTCCTCGGTGTTAAGGGCCGCGTGATCCATGCGATTGATGCCCGAATTGGGCGGCAGCGGCAGCACCTCGACGAACTGCGATCCGCTCAGCGCATAGCGCGCGCCTTGGGGATTTTCAGGATCGGGCATCTTCACAGCGCCGATCACCTTTACGTAGTAGTGCTCGGTAGCCGACGGATTCGACGTATATACCGCCAGGTGCGAGATCCCGGTGATCTTCGGGCGCGCCGGCGAAGACTGCGCCGCAACCACGGCGGCCGAAACGACAAGCAGAACGGTAGTAAGGAGTGTGGAACGCATGCGACACCTCAAAACATGGAACCGCACAACAATAAATCGGTTTGTCGACGCATGCAACATTTGAGCACGCGCCAATCCACTCTGTGCCCATTCTCTGAGTCGCACAACCACAGGTGAAGGAACCGCCGGCACGAAACCTGCGTACCTCTCACCGAGGGAGGGCATCCCGATGGCGGAGCACGTGTGTCCATGGTGGATCGGTTATTTCCTCGTTAGTCCCGTACGGCGGTGGCTACAGAATCCTGAAGAGCTGATCAAGCCCTACATCACGCCGGGCATGACCGTGTTGGAGCCCGGGCCCGGCATGGGATTCTTTACCTTGCCGCTCGCTCGGCGGGTCGGATCGGGCCGCGTCGTGGCCCTCGATATCCAGCCCAAAATGCTCAGTGCCCTCCGCCGCCGCGCCGATAAGGCCGGTCTGTTGCAGCGCATCGACCTGCGCCTGGCCAAGTCCGACTCTCTCGGCATTGACGACCTCAAAAGCGCCATCGACTTCGTTCTCGTCGTTGCGGTCGTGCACGAGATGCCGTCCGCCGATAGCTTCTTCCAACAGGTTGCCGTAGCCCTCAAGCCGGGCGGAAGATTGCTGTTCGCCGAGCCCGCGGGCCACGTCAAGCCTGAATTCTTCGCCCGTGAACTAGACGCCGCCCGCAAAGCCGGCCTGGTTGAAGAGACCCGGCTCGTGGTCAAACGTTTCCACGCAGCGCTGTTGGCAAAGCAGTCTGCGTAAGGCATTTCATTCGCAAAAGGCAGCGCAAACTCGCACTATACAATGCGCTCATGCATCTCAATGCAGTCTCCGGCGCTTTGCGCGCCGTCTCCGTTGTCCTGTTTTTCTGTCTGACTATTTTTTCGGCATCCATCGTCCACGCCGGTATTGTTGGCCACTCCGCCTCTGGGACCGGGATCGTTCCGGCATCCAAATCGGATCGGGCCGAAGCTCGCGACATTTTCAAGCAACTCATCGAGATCAACACGACTGACTCGCCCCAGGGCAGCGTTACAGCCGGAACTGAGGCCATGGAGAAGCGCTTTCTCGACGCCGGTTTCCGGCGGGAGGACGTCGTGCTGCTCGGTCCTGATCCCCGCAAGCAGAATCTCGTCGTGCGCTTCCGCGCTCCCGCCGTGCAGCCTGCCGAGAAGCCCATCCTCTTTCTGTGCCACATGGACGTGGTCCAGGCCCTTCGCACCGACTGGCATACCGATCCCTTCCAATTTGTCGAGAAGGGCGGCTACTTCTATGGCCGTGGCACACAGGACATGAAAGACTCCGACGCCGCGCTTGTCGCCACCTTCCTGCGCCTCCATCGCGAGGGCTACAAGCCTGCACGTGACCTCATCCTTGCCTTGACCGCGGATGAGGAGGGCGGCAGGTTCAACGGCGCCGCATGGCTCGTCCAACAACATCGCGAACTGGTCGATGCCGCCTACGTCATCAATCCCGATGCCGGCGGCGTCGAACTCGATCACGGCCGGACCGTGGTTGCCGATGTTGAAGCTACCGAAAAGGTCTATGCAGACTTCGAGGTCACCGCGACCAATCCCGGCGGACACAGCTCGCGCCCTCGCCAGGACAACGCCATTTACGAGCTGACGACCGCGCTCAACAAGCTTGCGGCCTACAGTTTTCCCTTTGAACTCAACGAAATTACGCGGACCTACTTCCAGAATCTCGCGATCAAAGAGACGGGGCAGACCGCTGATGATATTCACGCCATCCTCGCCACGCCTCCGGACCCCGCGGCGGCAGCGCGCCTTAGCGCGGAACCTAGTTTCAATTCCAATTTCCGCACCACTTGCGTGGCTACCCGTCTGTCGGGGGGCCACGCCAACAATGCGCTGCCCCAGACCGCGCAGGCCAACGTCAATTGCCGCATCTTTCCCGGCCACTCCCCCGAAGAAATTCGCGAGCAACTGATCACCGTCTTCGGCGAGCCCAAGCTCACGGTGAAATACGTCTCCGACGCGGGCGTGGTCACCGACACGGCGCCGGATCGCAAAGCCATTGCCCCGCCCGCACCCATCACCGAAGTGTTTGAGCCGCTCACACGTCTGACGCAGGCCATCTGGCCGGGCACTCCGGTCACTCCCGTGATGGAAAACGGCGCCAGTGACTCCATCTACTTTGCCGAGGCCGGCATTCCCTGTTACGGCTATTCGGCCATCGCACTCGAACGCGACGATGACCGCGCCCATGGCCAGGATGAGCGTCTGCCGGTCGGTTCCTTCTGGAAATCCCTCGACTTCTTTTATGCATTCGTCAAGGAACTGGGAAATAAATAATTCGAAACGGTACAATGGGCGCGCCGGAGGTCTAAGCAGTCATGAGATGTTTTGCGCTAGTGCCGGCCGCCCTTCTCGTTTTCGGTATCGCCTTCGCAATCCCTCAGCAGGCACCCTCCACACCACCCTCTGATGGTCTCGATTTATTGAAACGAGTAACGCAGCACTACGCCAATGCCAAGACCTACCGCTCGCCGCCACTGAGGAAATGTCCACCTCCGGGGGATATGCGCCATGGCAAAAGACCGTGATTCGGCCGCAGAAGCTCCCGGAGGCCGATACTACTTCGAAGGCCACGGAACCATGGGAGGGGCCATCCGGATATCGGATGGTAAAACCGCCTGGAAATATCGCATCGACCAGAATCACTACACGGCAAAGCCGGTCGCGACACAGAACGACATGACGCCCGAGCCCGATCCCGATGTCCGAGTTGGCGCTGTCCCGCGCGCAATACTTGAGAGACTCACTGGCGAACCTTGCGCGCACTCTCATTCGGCTTCTCTCTATCCCGAAGAGACCTTACAGTCGATGGCAAACTCGTGCGTTGTCTTGTCCTGGGCATTCGCAATTCCGACGATAATCGTACGCATCCCAACGAAATCGTCGAGAGAACCATCTGGATCGACAAAAACGAGACCATTGTGAAGATGGGATCATATGGATCTCAAGCACGTCAACGGACCAGCCAGCGGTCAGCGAACGGACAGGTGACTCAGGAGGCGCACTACCTACTCGAAGACGGTCCTTGGATAGCGGTTCCCGATGCCTTTTTTACATTTGTTCCACCGCTGGAGCGCGTCTCATTTAGGATTTCCCCATCGCCAGGGAGGACGGATTCGGCAATAGCATGGCCGGAGATCCGATTCCTGCGTTGACATTCAAGTCCGCCGACGGCAAGGCCACTCCCATCGAGTCGTTCCGCGGCAAGCCGATGCTGATTGATTTCTGGGCGACCTGGTGCGCTCCGTGCGTGGCGTCGATGCCGAAGCTGGCCGAGATTTATAGCGAAGGCAAGGAAAAGGGGCTGGTGTTTATTTCGGTGGACCAGGATGAGGATGCATCCAAAGCGTCGGACTTTCTGGCCAAGAAGGGCTATACATGGCCCAACTTCCACGACGGGGATGGAGAGATCGAAAAGCTGATGGGATCGAGCGGAATTCCGCGCACAGTTCTCGTCGATGCGAAGGGGCAGATCGTCTACGACGGGACCGGAGGCGATGAGAACCATCTGCGTGCCCATATAGCTCAGCTTGGCCCCGAATTCAAAGATCTGGTGCCCAAAGCAGCGCAACCTTCTCCTTGCGTTGTCTCGAAGTGACGTCGAAGACAGCGAGTCATTGCAGCACACTGTCGTCCCAATTGATCAACGGACAGGAGAGGGGTAAGAGAATCCCCCGGGGGAGGCAGATCCCGCTCCGGAACCGTCATTCGGGTCGTAGTCGGGTGGCGTGATCGACCAGGCGTCGTCACGGGCGAGGTAGCTGCGAACCTGCCTTTTCAGCCGGATCACCTCGTAGCCCTGGGGAGCTTTGAACAGCGTCGCGGCCGGCTCTTGCCGGTCGATTTCCGACAACGTGATCACCACCACTCCTCCGAGGGGATTCACTCGCCGTTCAGAGACGATCATGTGAAGATCATTCGAATACCAGCTTTCGATCGACGTCTTTGAAGGCTGCCCTGTCAGTGAAAACTCAGCTGGGACTTTCCACGTAGAGCGGACCCCCTTGACCTTAAGGCCAGAGATCGTCTTTGTGCCAAGATCCTCGATTTTCGCGATTCTGGAGAGGATCGCGATATTAGAAGCCGAGAGGGTATCGGTCGGGAGATCGTCCTGCACCTCCACGTCGGTCCGAGTGGACAGGTCGATCAATTGACTCGTTTTAGTGTGTGGATCATAGAGAACCACGCCAACTAACGGCGGTGCACCCGTGAACGAAGCCGGCACGAGCTTGCGCAACTCATGGCTTAATCGACCCCTGGAATCCCTTGCCACCTCGAAAGTGCTGTCCAGCGTTTCGAGGCTTCCGTCGAGCTGCCACCTCTTCACGGTGACGACGAAGGTGGCCGTGACGGGGACACCCGAAACCGGCCCGAGGAATGGATTCAGGAGGGCATTGAACCGGGAGAGGGCCGTTGCGGATTTTGGAGGAACCTGCTGCCCGTTCAGTGTCAGGACTCCGGTCGCGACGACCGTAAAGAGAGAAGGCAGCATGGATACCCGGCGCATAGGACCTCCACTGCGGGCAGCCGCTGGGTCAATTCTAAAACGGAATATCCTCGTCGGAGATCTCGGCCGACTGGGCGACGTCGTCGTGGCCCGCGGGCGGCCGCTGATCGAAGTTCGAACTGCTGCTCGATGAACTCGAAGCGCGGCTGTATCCGCCGGAGCCGCCTTCGTCCCGTCCGGAGAGAAGCGAAAGATCGTTCACAATGATCTCGGTCCGGTAGCGCTTCTGGCCTGATTCCTTGTCATCCCAACTGCGGGTCTGAATCTTGCCCTCGACGAATAGTTTCGACCCCTTTTTCACGTAATCGCGCACAATTTCGGCGAGGCGCGTGAAGGCGACCAGGTTATGCCATTCGGTGCGATCCTGCCAGTTGCCCTGCGCGTCCTTCTGGCGGTCGCTGGTGGCCAGCGTGAAGTTGGCGACCATTGTGCCGCCGGCGGTCGATTTGATCTCGGGGTCTTTTCCCACGTTCCCCAATAGGAACACTTTGTTGACGCTCTTGGCCATCGTGTTTTCCTGTGTGTGTCTGTCCTGAAGCCGTTTTGTTGATCGAATTCACAGTATAGTCTCGGATTTCGGGCCGCCGCCACGATGCCCGGAGTCATCCCCCGCTCCGCTCATGCGCGGCTCGCGCCTGGGCCGAAATTGCTTCCATCGGGATGACCGGCAAAATGCGAACCCCGAATTGCCCGGCAATCTGGAGAAAATGTTCGGTTCCCCCCGGCCCGTCGCCCGTCTTTCCATCCCAGAGCGCGAGCAAGGCACGCTCCGGAGCCAGGGCCGAGGCCTTTTCGATCATCCAGAGATTGGCGCGCTGCCAGATGTTGTCGGTCGGCGCCCTCCAGCAACCCGTCGTTGCTCTCCATCACATGAAGTCGATCCGGGGCGGTTCGCTCCAGCAGGGCATGATATCGCTTCACCCATCCCGGTCCCGCCCGCGCAACCGAGGCAGCCTCAAATTCATCCCGAGGCAAGGCCAGCAGAACCATCGTCGCAATGCCCAACTCCTCGCAGCACTCTTGAAACAGCAGGTCGCCCCCGCTTGCCGCCGCGGCCAGGGCAATCGTAGTGCCCGGTTGCACCCAGGTGATCGCCGTGATGGCGTCGCGGATAGCGATGCGCGCGCGGCGCTCGGCCGATGCCGGAAAGCGAGCGTGCTCACGCCCGGCTTGATCGATCATGTGGCCGGTGAACAGTAGAGCGTGTCCAAATGCCCACCCGCCCTCATGTTTGTGCGCGATTGACGCCGCGGCCTGGGGCTGGCCCGCGCTGGCCGGACTGGAGATTGATTCATCCATACAAGTGGATCAAGCCTGCGGCGTGAGGGCCAAAAACCTCCACAGCCGCTTCAGTTCCGGTTCAAATTCGGGATCGAATTCGAGTTTCGATGGATCCGCCGATCCCAGCCCCAGCTTCTCCAATTCCGATCGAGCCTCTGCCAGTTTACCGGCGATCCAGTTGGCATTGGCTTTTTCGAAGACAAATGCGTGCCGCAGCCGGTCATGTTCATCGCGGGGCAGACTCGAGGTTTGCAATTTGTCGATGGCCAGGTCGGCCAGGCTGTGCATACGCTCCGTCTCGCGGGTTTCTGCCAGACAATCGAACAACACCTTCATCGCTTCGGCCCATCCACGCCAGTTGCCGAGTATCTCGAACAGATTCGCCGAGTCGACCGCGTTCTCGATAGCTTCGCTGTAACGATGACCGGTGAGCGCGATGCGCGCCGCCGTATCCAGGCAATAGGCAATCTGCAGCCGGCGACCGTGGAAGGAATGGATAGCCATGGCGCGATACAGAAGGTCGCGCGCCTGCTCCAGCCGTTCGGGCATGGGCGCCAGCAGATGTGCCCAATCGCGCAGCAGCCGCGCCAGCGCTCCATGCCAGCGGTAATCGTGCTGATTCTCAGGGCATTTCTCGAGATCCGCCAGGGCCTGCCCGTATAACATCTCGGCCACGCTGGTCTTTCGCAGCGATTGCAGCAGGTAGCCGAGCTCATGTTTGGCCCGCCCCGATTCCCTCTGCGGCGCCTCGTCGCCTGGATCACTGATCACATGGCGGAAGCAGTCTTCCTGGTAGTGTTGCTGTTGCAGATTGTTGAGCCGGCCGTTGGGGTGATTAAGCATCCAGTCCGGTTTGGGATTGGGAATGACACTGCGGCGGCTGATAAAGTTCGCGATCAGCAGCCACTTCTCCGCCTTGCTGGAAAGGCGCTGGATATAGTGGACCGCCTCCTCGGTCGTCTGTTCGTTGCGCGCAAAGGCGAAATACGCTGCCGACAGCAGATCGTCGCTGCATGGGTCGGGAAGCGCGGCGCACGCGGCCTGCGCATCGGCAAGGCGGTTTTCGCTGACCAGGTCGATGAGCGTGGGCGGGGGCTGCTGTCCGTATATCAACAGGAAGGTCAGCGCCGAACTGGGCTCGATGGTGCGCAGAAACGCCAGGTGCCGCGGCGCCGCATTGGTCCACACGATGAGCGGCGAACCATAGCGCGCGATCTTGCGGAAGAACCAGACCAGCCGCTCCGCGGCATCGGTCGTGGGTTTGCCATCGGCCACGACGTTGAGCTCGCCAAGCGTTTCGGGTGCGAGGGGCTCCCTGGCTCCGTCGAGGCGGATCACGTTTCCCCGCCACGCGGCGAATACCGATGCCGGCAGCTTTGCGGTGACTTCATTCGGGAGCTCGTCGAAGCCATGAAACTCATTCAGCCCCGGCTGCAGTTGGCTCACCGTGGTAGCCAGGCTCTTCCACAAACCGGAAAGGTCGGGACCGGCGTCAACAGTTGAAACGACGACCGGTACAGGCGCAACCTCCGGACCCACGCATGAACTTGCCGGCACGTCCGATTGGTCCATACTCCACTGCGCCTGCGGAACGCGCGGCCCATTGAGCGGCAGTGCGCTCAGATCGAGCGGAGCCCGCATGTACACCGTCATCGACGCCCAGTTCGCATATGGAAATTCGTTGGCAAACTTGTAAGCGCGAATCCGGACCAGCGCGGTTTCAGGATCGCGGCTGGCGGCCGGCCCAAACACGTCGCGATAAAACGCCGCCGAGATCGACTTCGCATCGAGGTTGTGCAACTCGGCCAGGAAAGAGAGCACAAAGCCCGCGCCTTTCTTATGCAGGCACAGTGCAGGCGACTCGCCCCACGAGTTGGCGGCTCCCGAGCAACAGCTCCACAGAAGCGCCATGCTCACGCCGGCGAAAGTATTCGCCAGCGTGGCTGCGAACACATCGCCGATGGTGTTGGTGACCGCGTCGCCGTGCTCCTCGAGATGAAAGATGTCGACGTCCTGGACGGGCTGCCCGGCCTCGAATTCCTGGGTTCCGTCTTCCACGTGGATCTCGCTAGGCAGAGCCGCCACCGACGCGGCGGTCATCTGGTTGGTATCGGTGCCCAGAACGGTCTTCAGCTTCAGCTCATTGCCGGTGGTGATTTCCATCAGGCTGAAATCGGCCCAGGCCTGCACGACGGATAGATCGCCGGCCGCCAGAAACGCGCCGCTGTCGTCGATCATTGCGGCCCAGGGCAGCAGGTGCAGTTCAGGCCGCCTGGTCTGGATGACGAGCCGTCGTTGATCTCCGGCACGGCCCAGAAACTCGCGCAGGGCCGGGCTCAGAGCAACCAGGCTTTCATAGAGTTGATGGCCGAGACTGCGAATCGAAGCCGCGCCGCGATAGCCAGTCTGGTCGCGCTTCTTGTTGCAGTCGCGCAGCCCCGCGTAAAACTGCCGCCACTGCTCATCGTTGATCGGGGACCGAAAGTTCTGCGCCGGATAGGTGATTCCCTCGATGATCAGAATTACTCCGAAATCACGCTCGCACGCGAGGGGAAGACTGCCCTCTGTCGCGCCGCTGAATAACTCAAACTGAACAATTGCAGTTTTCCGGTCGAGATGCATGCGACTACGCTAATGCATTTCGAGAGACCCTGTCTTTGGGAAATGCCCTGCGCAGCCGTATGGTACGCTTCTGCAGTCGACACTCTAGTAGCCGGGAGACTCACTCATGAGCGCGAGTCCTGCGACGCCAGGTGCAAACCAGCCTCATCCATTGCTCATCAATGCTGTCGCAGGGACTGCAATCCCTCCGTTCCCGTTGGCGGAGGTGCCCTCGCTCGCGCCCGACCTTCCCGGCGCCGATCAGCGCATCGCCAACTCCAAGCAGCTGGGAACGGACTATAGCGTCGACGATCCCAACGATCTGACCCAGGCCGGCTGGGGCATCCTCTTTGCTTCCGACGCAGACCCCGCCATCCAGGCGCATTTGCAGCCGCTCATCGATCTGCGCAAGGGCCAGGTACAGGACCCGTCCCTGTTCAAGATCTTTTCCGGATCGACGGGCGTGCTTCCCGGCCAGACGGCTGCGAGCTGGGCACAAGAGCGCGGCGTTTCGCTCACCGCCCCGGTCAGTCCTTCCCAGGGCGGGGTCCCATTCTACCTGTTGATTGTCGGGTCCCCCGATCGCATCTCTTTCGAGTTCCAGACCCTGCTCAAGATGCAGTGGGCGGTCGGTCGTCTTTATTTCGACAACGTCGAGGACTATGGGCGGTACGCGGAGAAGGTAGTCGAATACGAAAGCAAGACCTTCACTCCCGTGCAGAGCAAGAACTCGGCCCTCTGGGTGACACGCAACTACGGGGATGCGGCCACAGCCATTTTGTGCGAGCTCATTTCGCAGGTTTTTCTCGCGCCCGACAACATGCTCGGCGCGCGGCGGCAATTCAATCTGAGCCCCTTTATGGCCGACAAAGCCACCAAGCCACAGCTGATCGAAATCCTCCGCGGCAACGTGTCGGGCGGTCCGCCGGCGGTGATCTTTACCGGCTCCCATGGCTGCGAATACTCCGCGGCCAACCCCGACACGCAGCGCCGCCTGCAAGGTGCATTCGCCACCCAGGAGTGGGTGCCCGGGACTCCGGCCAGCCCCGACAATCAATTCAGCGCAGACGACATTCCGCCCGACGCAAAGCTGCAGGGCACCATGGGATTTCTTTTCGGCTGTTTCAGCGGAGGCTGTCCCGTCCAGAGCAGTTATTACGTCCTGCAGGATTGCACTCCGGTCAACATCACTCCCGCCCCCATGATCGCCAGCTTGCCGCAGGCTTTGCTGAGCCGGGGAATGCTGGCCATGATTGCCCACATCGATATGGCGTTTCCCTACGCCTTTGAGGACACCAATGGAACGCCGCAGGCGGGCGCGGTCCGCACGCCGCTGGAATTGCTGATGGGCGGCAAGCGCGCCGGCCTGGCGGCCGATGCGCTGAGCATCTTGTGGAGTGCGCGCGCCGCGCAACTGGCCCTGGTGCAGAGCCAGAGTCCAGCCGGCTCTGCTCCTGTCGCCAACTTTTACTCGCCCAATCCCGCACTGGGCCAGATGACCATAGCCCGCGACGACGCGCGCAACTATATCGTGCTGGGAGATCCTGCCACCCAGTTGCGCATCAGCGACCTGAAATGACGGGTCGGAACTGCTCTAGCCGCTGTGCCCAGTCCCCACGTTGTCGCCAGGGCCCGGGAACGGCGGCGCGATGGACATATCGACTTCGAGCCGAAGCACCTGAGATCGATCGGTCGGGAATTTCCCCGGAGCCGAACCACCCGTAACCCCGAAGTAGACGCTGTATGCACCTGGCTTCGAGGAGGAAAAAGTGAATTCGGCTTTCTTGCCCGCAGCAATTGGAAACGGGCTCGCCGGTCGCGGCGAAAGCGCCGAGATCGCGTCCGGTGAGAAAAACGCAAATGCCGATCCGCCATCCGAGGTCGAGAACGAAACTGTATCGCCTCTGACGACCGGAACCGAATCGGCGCTGGGGACAAGGATTCCACCATTGGCAATGAGTGTAATATCGGTGTGTGCCATGTCGCGAAACTAATGCATCTTCATCGCCGGCGTCTACTGCTTTTTTTCCTTCAGCGCGGCCAGTGCGGCAATAAATTTCGGATCGCTGCGAAGAGCCGCGAGCTCCGGGCTGTGCTCGAATTCGTAGACGTCGAACCCATTCGCGACCGCCTTCGCGATGAGCGGAATCGCCGCTTCCCGCTGCCCTGACAGTTCGAAGGCTTCCCCGGCCTTGTAGTTCACGAAAGGATCATTGGCGTCCAGGGCGAGCGCCTGCCGCGCCAAAGTAAGGCTCTTGTTCCTGTCCCCGACTGCCGCATAATCATCGGCCAGACTGGCGACCTGCCACGGCTGCTGTTTCTTTGTGTGGTCGGCTTCCTCCAATTCGATCGCCTTGCGGTAAGCCTGCACGGCCTTGTCGTGGTTGGTTCCACTCCAGGAATACGCTGCCCCAAGGTCCTCGTAGGCTTGGTAGTTTTTGGGATCCAGTTCAATCGCCTTCTGCTCCATCTCCGCCGCCTTTTCGAATTGACCCTGGAATAACAGCAGTGAACCGAGGGCGGCATAGTACTTGGCTGTGGGATCGAGCTTCAGTGCCTGGTCGAGGTCCTTGCGCGCCTGTTCCAGCTGCCCCGATTGCCGGTGCGCGATGCTCAGATCGAAATAAGCCATGGCATTCTTCGGATCCAATTCAATGGCATGCTGTAACTCGGCGATGAACTCCTGCAGATTGCCTTGTCGATAGTAGGCGACTCCCAGCGACATCGGCCAGCGCCAGTCGTCGGGGGCGAGATCGCTGGCTTGCTGGTACTCCGCGATGGCCTTCTCACGCAGACCCTGAGCCTCATAAACCTCTCCCTGGGCACCATGAGCCTCTGCGCTTTTCGGTTCAAGACTCAGAGCCTTGTTGACCTCCTGCGTCGCCAACTCTGTGTCCCGTTCGAGGGCCGCGATGCTCGCCAGCGTGATGTAGGGCGCAGCCAGCTCCGGTTGCAGACTGATGGCGCGGTTGGACGACTCACGAGCGAGATCCAGCAGGTGACGATCATGGCTATAGCCATGTTGCGCCAGGTAAGCCGCTCCCAGCCGCGCCGCCGCAAGGGCATTGTTCGGGTCTGCTTTCAACACCGCCTGGAAACCCTTTACTGCCTCGGCGAGGTTCGATTCCTTGTACGAACGCAAAAGCAGGTCCTGCGCCTTTGTAAATTCGTCGCTGTTCGTGCTCGACAGCGCCGTGCCGGAACCTTGAGTGCGATGCAGCAACCGTTGCAGGTTTCCCGGCCATACCAGGTAACTCGCCAGCAGCGCCACCGCAACGACAACGTACATCCAGACGTGGAGCCTCTTCTTTTCCGGCCGTTGTTCCGGCTCCGTCAAAACCTCCGCGGGCACATGCGTGCCCAGCGACTCTGCCAGCGCGCTGGCCAGTTGTCCGGCGCTCGTGAATCGCTTCGCCGGATCCATCTCCGTCGCCGTGCTCACCGTGCGCAGAAGCGATTCGGGCAGGTCGGGGCGCACATCCATCAGCGGCTTCCGCTTGAGAAACGCATCCCGCACTTCTTTTGTCGTCAGTCCGCTGAACCGCGCGGGATAGTCCCCTGCCACAAGAAAATACAGCAGCACGCCCATGGCGTAGATGTCGGTGGCCACCGTGGCGCGACCGCCCTCAAACAGTTCCGGCGCCATGTAATTCGGCGTGCCCGCAATGTTGGTCTGCCGCTGCTCCAGCGCGGTGAGCCCGAAGTCCATCAGCAGAATGCGTCCGCCTTCTTCGCGCATCACGTTCTCGGCCTTGATGTCCCGGTGCAGCATGCCGGCGCGGTGCACCGCGCTCAGGGCCCGTGCCACATCGAGCCCGATCAGCGCCGCCTCGCGCGCCCCGAATGTGCCCTGTTCGCCTACCAGCACCGACAGCGTTTTGCCGCGCACAAAGTCGGTCCAGAAGCCCACCCGGCCATCGTGTCGATCGATGCCGTACACCGGAACTATATTGGGATGCCGCACCGAAGCCAGCGCCCGTGCCTCCCGCAGCATGGCCTCGTATTCGGCCTCGCCCGTGGCCACGCCCGGCAGCAGCAGTTTGAGCGCCACCTCGCGCTGCAGGTGCGGATCCCAAGCCCGATACACCTCGCCGAATCCGCCGAACCCCACCCGGGCCATCAAAGAAAAACTGCCCCACGTGGCCGCGGCCGCAGGCGCCTCCCCTGGCTCAGCCGGAACGATCTGCTTCCCGGCAAGCGCGCCGATCGGAATTGTCGGATCTTCGTTCATCGCAGGCTTAACCTGCTTCGTTGCCCCATGCATCTCCCCGATAATCCTTGCACGCGGCCTTGGTTCTGACCTGCCAGCGACGCACGTCAGTGGTACTATCCTATACACAACCGCAGGTTCTGCGTAATCCCCGCAACGTGCCAAAGTACACAAAGAACAACGGCTATGAGACATGGCGTAAAAGCTCGGTTGACGCTCGAATGGCTGCAGCCGCAGGCCGACGAGGCGTCGTCTGTCATCTCCATCGACCATTTTCCGTTCACCCTCGGCCGAAGTTCGGAGCGCGATCTGTGCGTTGTCAGCCCTGAGATTTCCCGTGCGCATGCAATCATCGACCGCGATGCCGATGGCTTTTTTGTGCGCGACACCGGCAGCCGCCACGGCACCTATGTCAACGGCATGCGCATCACCACCACGCGCCTGCGCTCCAACGACAGAATCGCGCTGGGCACGCCCGATCACACGCTCCTGTTTGAGATTAATGAGGCCGACAACACGACCCGTTCGATCCTGGCCCAGTTCGCGCAGACCGGCATCTACACCAAGTTGCCCTCCGGCAGTGGACCCTCCGACCTGGACACGCTGGCCCTGTTCCTCAAGGCTGCCCAGAGCCTTTACCAGCACGGCGCCCGGGCCGATGTGCTCTCCACCATGCTCGAATACACCATTCGTCTCACTGGCGCTGAACGCGGGTTTGTGTTCCTCGGCGACTCCGCGGCGAACCTGTGCTTTGAATGCGGCAAGGAGCGCAACGGAAATCCCATCCCCAGCCCGTCGCAGGTTTCGCAGTCGGTGCTGCGCGAAGCATCCGTCACCAAGCTGCCCTTTATTTTTTCCGACTCCCTCGAACCCGGCGCCGTCGGCGTGGAAAGCATGATCCTCGGCGCCATTCGCAACGTGGTGGCCATTCCTCTTCGCTCCCAGAACTCCTCGCAGTTGCTGGGCCTGCTTTATCTCGACAGCCGCGCGGCCACTCACGATTTCACCCGTACTCGCAGGGAGATCCTCGAAGCTATCGCCAGCCAGGCGACCACCCTGTTTGAAAACCTGCGCATGTGCGAAGCGGAAAGGGAATTTGTCCTGCTGCGCAAGGAGTTGGAGATCGCGGCCGCGATTCAGCGCCAGATCATTCCCCAGCATCTGCCCGAATTCCCATATGTTCGTCTGCACGCGCGCACCGTTCCCTGCGCCGGCATCGGCGGCGACTTCTACGATGTGATCCGCGTTCCTGGCGGATTTGCGGCGATCGTGGGCGACGTGTGCGGCAAGGGTGTTCCCGCGGCGCTTCTCGGCTCCATGGCCCAGGGCATGTTCCACGCCCAGATGATCTCGGGAACTTCTCTCGTTGATGCCGTGCAGTGCCTGAACAGTTTCATCGTCGAGCGCGCGCCGGGAGAAAAGTACGTGACCCTCGCGGCCCTGCGTTATCTGGAGTCGCCGGCAGATGGGGTGCACGTCGAACTCGTCAACGGGGGACACGTTTCGCCATTAATCGTTCGCGCCAACGGCCAGTTGGAAACCATCGCCGACGGTGACCCGCCCGTGGGCATGTTTGGCTTCGTGCGATTTCATGGGATTCCGCTCCGGCTTGAACCGGGCGACCGCATTCTCCTCTTGACCGACGGCATTACCGAAGCCGAAGACGTGCAAGGCACGCAGTTCGGAGCCAACCTCGAACCCTATCTCCGCGCTCTCAATCCTGTGGAGGAGCTTTTTCTCGCCCTCGAGCAATTCTGCACCGGCACCCGTCCCCAGGATGATCAGACGGTGCTGACCGTGGACCGCGTCTGACGCGGCCTAAGCCTCAAGGATTCCCGCCAGCCGCTCGAGAAACGGCTGTTGGCTTTTCAAGATGCGTTCGCGTGCTGCGTCGCACGTGAACCACGCGCCGCGGTCGACCTCGGGAATTTCGATCATCTTCCCCGAGCGCGGCGGCCACTCGATCGAGCAAACGTTGCTCACCAGCCGGTCTGGATCGCAATCGCCCTCCGCAGCCCACGCAACCACGATCTTCCCGCCAGCCTGCTTCACTTCTCCCAGGGCGACGGCGTTTGCCGGAGCAGCGAAGCCCGTCTCTTCCGTGAATTCGCGTCGGGCCGCGTCCAGAGGCTCTTCGCCCTCGGCATACTCCCCCTTCGGGATCGACCACGCTCCCAGGTCTTTCTTTGACCAAAAGGGACCGCCCGGATGCACGAGGAACACTTCCAAAGCCTCTTCCCGATTGCGGTATAGCAACAGCCCCGCACTGCGTTTTGCCACGAACAATCCCCTCTGCCGTTTGTTTTCCGAAACTCTCAAAAAAGTTCTGTCATTCTGAGCGATCGACTTATAAGCGCGAAGTTAGAGCCAGTTAGGACATCGGTCTTTCTCCGAGGCCGTTCTGGCGTTCCTGCTATGAGCCTTGCGGTCAACATGGACCAACACGGAAGTCATTTGTCTGGTTGCTTTTTCTTCTTGCTAAACAGTCCCTCGATCGCGTGAATTGGGACTGATATAACGCCCTTGGCGGCCTGGCCGGTCATCGCACGAGCAGCCGCACTTGTGTCTGTGGTATAGACAGGTTTGTCGAGGGTCCCGTGGAGAAGGATGGGCACTTTGCCGCTTTCCCCTCCTCCGGCTAAACCCATCTTTGTCAGGCCACCTGCTACCCCGCCAACAGGGGTCCCCATCATGGCGATCTCCACGTCACCTGTGGGGCTTATCGTCCCCGCGCCGGTCGCGCTCCCGACGGAAGGAACGTCGATCTCGAGATGATCAACCTGTATACCAGCCTTGCTCATTTGAACATGCAGGCTAAGGCTGCGGAACGAAGTATCGGGAGACGATATCGTCTTCCCGTCAAGTCCCATGAACGATCCAAGCTGAGATGCAAGGTTGAATCCGACCATTGTGAAATTGCTTGCCTTGACAGACCCAGAGATAGTCCAGGCGCCCGTGGATCCTGTGATTCGCAGAGCTACAGAGGCCTCGCCCCCCTGTAGATGAGAGCCTGAAGGGAGCTTGACATCGAGCGTCGGCAGCATTGCCTGTAATTCGTCGATGGGTAGTTTGGGACCATTCAACTGAAGATCGACAGTTCTTGTGTTCTGTTCATCGTTGAAGGTTCCGGTTGCCTGCAGCTGCGCCTTACCTATGGCGATATCGGCTTGCTTAATCGTTCCGGCCTGCGTGGCGAGCTCTATTTCTACGTTCTGCTGAATCGAAATGACACGGGGTGACGGAGGCCCTTTGGGCAAGAGCTTCAAGCCTGAAGCGGTGACCGCGCCTGTCAGTGTCGCCTTGGTTCCATCGGATTGGAGTGTTTCGTCCAGATTGACCGTTCCGGAGATGCCACTTGCCGGATAGACGAATCCGCAGGCAACAATGTCAACGTTGGTTGCCTTAAGAGTCCCCGTAAACGGTGTACCGGCGACGTTAACGACGCTGATTGGACCAGCGGTGCCAGAGAGGCTGGCGTTGCCTCCGCCGGGAAGATTTGTTTTAAGCTCGAAAGGAAAGGCCGTGCTCGTTGAGAAATTCGTGAATACAACGGTGAAGTTATCGTAGATCCGCGGTTCGCCCGAGCTATCGACTCTCTTGAGGCTCAGTCTTCCGTTGTTCACTTTAAACTTACGAATGGAGACGCTACTCGGATGTGCCTGGGAAAGGTCTATATTTTTCCGCGAAGCACCAACAAGGCTGGAGAAATTCCAGGTCCCGTTTCCGCCGTCTAGTATCGCGATTTGCGGACTCTCAAGAATGATTTCGGTGACATTTAATTGCCTGGAGAAGATGAGAGGCTTCAACTCGACGCCTATCTTAAGAGATTTCGCGGTAACGAAGTCACCATTGCTGAAAGCCCGATCATCGGCTACTTCAATATCGCTCGCGACAAGTTTGCCAGTAAGGATCGACAGACTCAAATGACCGAGCTTCACTTGCCGATTAAGGACAAGGCTCGCCGTGGATTCAAGCTGGGGGCGAAACCGATCCGCATCGATAAAAAACGTCAGGGCTATCAAGACAAGAAGAATGACTGCGGCCGCAAGCCCCACAATTAGCAGGAAGCGCTTTTTCATAGGGACGACGCCTCCTCACTCCGCAATCCGTAAGAACCATAGTCTGGCATGTCTTCTTCTTGTGTGTCTTTTTGAGCGAGGTGCCGCTTTTAGATGAGATGCGGCGATGACATTCCGTGGGCATGTTTTGCCACTTGGTTGCGACCCTGCCATGAATGAAGCGAAAGGGAGGGGAGTCGAAGAACTGCATTTTGCCCAACGCTCATTTGCCGCTAACACTTCAGATGACTAACGCCGCAGATGCGAAAAAAGGTAGAAGAGAATCGATACGACGATGCTGATCAGGATCGATGTTCCCAGCGGAAAATACACCGAGACATGCTTTCCGCGGTAAGCCATATCTCCCGGCAACCGCCCCAGCGGCAACCCGAACCGCCCTGCCAGCAGCAGCACCGCTCCGATCACCGTCAGCAGCAGACCAAGACCCAGAAGCGCTTTGCCCAACTCATTCATTGCGGCCCTGCCAAGGCTAGAATACAGGGAACCGCAGGCGCGTTCGAGGTTCGTCCCCAGGCCGCGGTGCGAGGTGATTCATGCGCGTGTTGCCTCTGGCTGCCGGCATCGTTTTGCTGGTCGGCGTGCTCTTCGACGCTTTCCAGACCATCATCCTGCCGCGCCGCGCCACGGGCCGGTTCCGCATCACCCGCCTCTTCTACGGGCTTACCTGGAAACCCTGGGTTTTCATGGCCGGCCTCATGCACGACGTCCGCAAGCGGGAGACCGCCTTCAGCTTTTATGGCCCCCTGTCCCTGATCTTTCTGCTCGTTCTCTGGGCCTCCGGGCTGGTTCTCGGCTTTGGGCTCATCTACCGCTCCATGGGCAGCCCTTTCAACGACGGTCTGCAAAAGCCGGACTTCCGAACCGACCTCTACGTCAGCGGAACCACGATCTTCACCCTGGGGCTCGGGGACGTGACCCCGCAGACCCGCCCCTCGCGCGAGCTCATCATCCTTGAAGCCGGCACCGGTTTCGGCTTTTTGGCCGTGGTCATGGGCTATTTTCCCGTGCTCTACGGCGCTTTCTCCCGCCGCGAAGTCAGCATTTCGCTGCTCGACGCCCGGGCCGGCTCACCCCCCACGGCGGCCGAGCTTCTGCGCCGCCATTCCTACGCCGGCGCGGAGTCCGATCTTTCCACGCTGCTGGTGGAGTGGGAGCGCTGGTCGGCGGAGCTGCTGGAGAGCCACATCTCCTATCCACTCCTCTGCTATTTCCGTTCCCAGCACACCAACCAGAGCTGGATCGGCGCCCTCACGTCGATCCTCGATACCTCCGCCCTGTTGATCGCCGGCATTCGCGGGCACGAGGCCCGCCAGGCCCAGCTGACGTTTGCCATGGCTCGTCACGCCGTAGTGGACCTGGCCCAGATCTTCTCGCTCCGTCCCGTGACCAATGCTCCCGATCGCCTTCCTGCGGAGCGATACGAGCAGATGTATTCACGCCTCTGCCAAACCGGGGTGAGCGTCTGCCGCGACGAACGGTCCTTCGAGCGCCTCAAGGAAATGCGTGCCCTCTACGAAGGCTATGCCGAGGCGCTCAGCCAGTATCTCCACATGCCGCTGCCCCCCTGGATCACTGACCATCCCCACAAGGACAATTGGCAGGCCGTCGCCAAGCTCCGAGCCAAAACCGAGGAGGCCAACCCGCCTTCGCCGCAGGATGCCCCGAAACCGGGCCTTGGTCAGTCCATTGCGACCTATATCGACGAGCACCACGACTTCTGATCCGGTGCGCGACTCGTTCCGCGACTCCAACACGCTTTCATCCTGAGCGAAGGTCGCCGTGGCGACCCGAGTCGAAGGATCTGCGGTTGGCCACAACCCAACCGGAACCTGCAATTTAGCCATTCCCCGCAAGAATACATAACCTGGTTCAAAGATATTTTCCAAAATATCAACCATCCAAATCCCTTTCCCCTTGCGCTTCTACAAGAAATATCGTACCTTCATGTAGAAGTGAAAGGGGAGGTATGACGGCCCAGCATATTGATCTTCCTCAAGGAACTCTGGATCTGCTGATTCTCCGAACGCTCGCCCTCGGACGACAGCATGGATGGGCCATCTCTGAGCGTGTGCAGCAGATGTCGAGTGACGCGCTTCGGATTCAGCAGGGCTCTCTGTACCCGGCACTTCACCGACTGGAGCGTCGCGGCTTGATTAAGGCTCACTGGGGAACGTCGGAGAACAATCGCCGTGCCAAATACTACGAGCTCTCGAAGAACGGGTGTCAGCAACTTGAGGTAGAGAAGGACGCATGGGCAAAACTGACGGCCGCCGTGGCCCAGGTGCTGGGAACGGTTTAGGAGAATCGACATGCTCAGCGATTTGATTTTCCGCTTTCGATCTCTGTTTCGGCGGAGCGCCGTTGAGAATGAACTCGACGACGAACTGCAATTTCATCTTGCGCACCAGGTGGAGAAGCTCATTCGATCAGGCCTCACTCGGCAGGACGCCTTGCGGCAAGCGCGCCTGGAATTCGGCGCCATGGATCATGTCAAGGAGGATTGTCGAGAATCCCGTGGCATTACATTTCTCGAAACGACAGCCCGGGATATTCGCTATGCGCTACGTCAGCTAAGCAGGGCACCGGCATTCACAATTACGGTACTGCTGACGCTGGCATTGGGAATCGGGGCAAATGCCGCGATCTTCACGCTCGTGAATGCGGTGCTCTTGAAAAAGCTGCCTGTCGCCGATCCTGGGTCTTTGGTGCGCCTGGGCGATAACAACGATTGCTGCGTGGGTTCCGGGAATCGGCAGAATGGCGACTTTGCAATGTTCTCTACCGACACTTATGAACAACTGAAGAGGAATCTGCCGGAATTTGAAGAGCTGGCTGCGATGCAGGCCGGCTTCTGGGGCCGGCCTGTTATTGCCCGACGCGACGGCACGCAGGGGGCCGCGCGCTCAGTGGCGGCCGAATTTGTCTCCGGCAACTACTTCCGCACGTTTGGCCTCCAGCCCCGGGCAGGCCGCCTGCTGATGGATGCAGACGATAAGCAAGGCGCGCCCATGACGGCAGTGATGGACTATGAGGCCTGGCAGCGCAATTACGCCGGCGATGCCTCGGTGGTGGGAAGTACATTCTGGATTAATACAAAGCCGGTTACCGTTGTTGGCATTGTGCCTGAAGGCTTCTATGGCGACCGCATGTCGGTCACTCCAGCGGAATTCTACCTGCCGATCGAGTCGATGCCGGTGCTGGCGAATTCCCCGTACGTTCGCGATCCCGAACAGGATTGGCTCTACATTATCGGGCGCATCAAGCCGGGAGTGGCGTTCGTGCCCCTGCAAGAAAAGGTGACTGCTCTGCTGCGGCAGGCACTCGCAGCGGACGAGGAGTTCTCATCGGAGCAGGGCAAGACATGGCTGAAAAAGGTCCATGTCGTGCTGACGCCGGGGGGCGCGGGCATCCAGGCAATGCAGGAGTGGTACGGGTCAAAACTACATCTGTTGATGTGGATTGCCGGCCTCGTGCTGTTGATTGCCTGCGCCAATATAGCGAATCTTCTGCTGGTGCGTGGGATGGCGCGGCGCGCGGAGATCTCGATGCGTGCCGCACTGGGCGCCAAGCGCGGAAGAATCATTCGTCAATTGCTTACGGAAAGTATCGTGCTGGCTGGAATGGGGGGTATCGTGGCACTTGGCGTCGCCTATGCGGGGGCGCGCATGCTTCTGATGTTGGCTTTCCCCGGAGCGGAAAGCATACCGATCCACACCGGCCCGTCGCTCTCAGTTCTGGAATTCGCGTGTGGTCTGTCGCTGCTGACGGGGATTCTCTTCGGTGTGGCGCCGGCGTGGATTGCTGCCCATGCGGGTCCGATCGACGCAGTGCGGAACAGCACGCGAACGACGTCGATGGGAGCTTCTATTTTGCAGCGTGGACTGGTGGTGGTTCAGGTGGGACTTTCGCTAGTGCTGCTCGTTGTGGCCGGATTGTTCCTGCAGAGCCTGAAAAAACTCGAGGGCACAGACCTGAAGCTGGACGCCAAAAACCGCTTTATCGTGCACATCAATCCTCAAACTGCGGGCTATATGCAAACCCAACTGGAGGCACTGTACCGGACCATAGAGGAGCGGTTCCATGCGCTGCCGGGCGTGAGGAAAGTGGGCATCGCCTCGTACACGCCGATGGAAGACAACAACAACGGTTGGGGTGTCCAGGTGCAGGGACAGCCCTACCTGGGTGTTGGAGCCTCGGTGATTCGGGCGAATGCGGAGTATTTCGATTCGGTCGGAACGCGGGTGGTTATGGGGCGCGGTATCGACACGCGTGATACGCCCCCTGCTACCATTGTTGCCGTGGTGAACCAAACATTTGTCAGAGACTTGTTCAAGCGTGGTGAGAACCCAATCGGACGTCATTTTGGATCGCCAGGGCCAGATTCGACGGGAGATTATGAGATCGTCGGAGTGGTGGAGGATACGGTCTACACCAGCGTGCGAATGAAGGATCACCTGATGTATTTCGTTCCGATGATGCAGCGGCCGAAAAGCACGAAACAGCCGATTGAAAAAGATGACATGCTCTATTTGGGATCGATCGTGCTTGCAACCGATCATCCGATGAACGACATGGAAAGACTTGTCCGGGCCACGCTTGCCGACATCAATCCGAACCTCACAGTGGAGCAATTTCAGTCGTTCGATCAGCAGATCTCCGATCGGTTTACCGAGGAGCGCATGATCTCGCGACTGTCGACACTCTTTGGCGCATTGGCGCTGCTGCTGGCGATCATTGGCTTATATGGCGTGACCGCCTATTCCGTTGTGCGGCGGACTCCGGAGATTGGTATCCGCATGGCGCTTGGCGCTGAGCGTGGCGGCGTGATTGCGATGGTGATGCGGGGAGCAATGATTCAAGCCGCGCTTGGGCTGGCAATCGGAATTCCTGTTGCACTCATCTGCGTGCGATTTGTGAAGTCTCAGCTTTATGAGATTACTGGTGCAGACTTCAACGTAATGGCAGGCGCAATTGGGACCTTGGCTTTGGCGTCATTCGTTGCGGGAATTATTCCCGCACGCCGTGCGGCATCCATAGACCCCGTGAAGGCCTTGAGACTTGATTAGCCTGGACCTGCCCGAAATCCCAAGGTTGCAGATAATTAGGCCGCCCGAGCGCAGTATGAAGAC
Organism: uncultured Acidobacteriota bacterium; assembly: GCA_963798315.1. GTDB lineage: Bacteria > Acidobacteriota > Terriglobia > Terriglobales > Acidobacteriaceae > Telmatobacter. Next base: position 23,622 of record CAWCTA010000020.1, read on the forward strand.
CGCGCCTCAGCGTGGTTCAGCCTTCAAAGGAAAGCTGCCTCGACAGCAGCTTCGGCTCGGGCTTCGGCTCTGAAGCCAGATCGTAGATAAGGCGCTCGAGCACCAGGCGCTTGTCGGGCGGCGAGGAGCGCAATTCGAGATCGGCGCGCGCAATCAGGCGCAGGGCGCGGGTCAGTTCGCGGCGGCTCTTGTAGCGGCGCGCTTGCTGGATGAGATCGTCGGCGGCAAAGGGCGGGATCCGGAACCCCTGCCACAGCGCTTGCCAGATCGCCCGTTGATCGCGCACGTTCTTTTCGAGGATGACGAGCATCTGCCGGAAGGTGCGGGCCAGCATGTAGAGGTGTCCGATGGCGGAGTCCTCGGCGCCGTCGGAGCTGTTGAGCAGCCCATGCAGCAGGGCCAGGGCGCGGGCGCGGTTTCGAGCACTGATGGCATCGGTCAGTTCGTAGAGCGAGCGCTGCTTGGCTCCCAGCACCATGGTTTCGACATCGCCCAGCGTGATGCGGCCCCGGCCGAGCGTATATAGCAGCAATTTTTCCAATTCCGATCGAATGCAGAGCATGTCCGCGCCCAGCGCGTCTGCCAGTTCCCGGGCCGCATCGGAATCCACAATTGTATCTGCTTCGCGGGCGGTGGCAACCACCCAGCGCATGGCGTCTTCTTCATTCACGCGCGCCAGTTCCACCATGCCGCAGTGCTCGCCGAGCGTCTCGTTGATGCGGTCAAAGCGGTTCTTGTCGTCCATCTCCATGCGGCGGATGTCGGAAGGGATACGCAGAAAATCGGCCATGAACACCAGCAGAGCCTGCGGATTGGGGGAGCTGAAATACCGGTTCAGCGCGGCGAATTCATCCTTCTTGGCGCCGCGGGTGTAGAGCTGCCGGACGTTGCGCACAAAGACGACCTGGAAGGGCGCCATCAGCGATGGCGTTTGCGCGCGGTCCAGCACTTCGAAAATGGACGAACTGGACAGGTCAAGGTCGGAAAGGCAGAAGTCTCGCAGGTCCGGCGGAGCAAACGCCTTCAAAAGGGCGGCACGGCAGCGATCCTGTAAAAAGAGCTCGTCCCCGGCCAGCACGTAGCCGGGCTTGAGACGGCCGTTGCCGGCAGCGGCCGCCTCGATCTCCGCTACAAAACGGGCTACGGCGGTGAAGCCGGCACCCCAGCGTCCGGCGCTCACTGGCCGAGCCCGCGCGATGTCGAAGTTTGGAGCATGCGGGTCCAGAATAGCAGTGGACAGTGAAGAGTGAACAGTGATCAGGAATGGACACGCTACGGCGCAAACGCCGCTACAGCCCTTCCAGAACGTCGGCCACGAGCGCCCGCGCGAATTCGCGGGAGAGACGGTCCTCGGCCCCCGGGCTCTCATCGAAGAAGGTGGGAAGGTTGACGGTGGACTGGTACTGGTGGCGGAATGTGTAGTTCTTGTTTTCGTAGAGAACCTTGCCGTCGCGACCCGTCAATGTGACCGAAACCACCAGCGTGATCAGGTAACTGGAAGACTGCTCGGTGGTGGTGTTGTAGGTAAGAGGCGACACGGTCTGGGTCAGGATGGTCCCATGGAGCACCGCATCGGCATCGGCGCCCGAATCGGGCGTGATGCGCATGCGTGTCCGGGCAGCAAACTCGCGAATGACCGCGTTGGTCATCAACACTTCTGTGTGATAAGCCTCGGTGCGGGTAGCAAATACGGGCACGGAGAGGGTGCGCACATCGGGCGGCAAGTGGGTCGCAGCTCCCAGGGTGTGATACCCGCAGCCGGCAAATCCGGGCAGGATCGCCAGCATTGAAACGATTGCGATTCTGCCCATGCATTTATCTTAGTCGGGCGGCGGTGGCCGATCCTAGCTATTAGCCTTTGGCTCTTAGCTTTAGCTACACCCACGCCGTGGCGAGCATGGCCAGACCTGCCGGGGAGAGCGTGAGCCCATCGGCGCGGTCGCGGAAGTAGAGCTCGTTGAGCCGCTCTGAATCGGCTTGCTCGATGCGCCGGAACCCCTGCCCGCGCAGCTCCGATTCGATTTGCCCGGGCGTGAAGAAGAGCCGGAAGGGTTCCCCGGCAGCGGCCACACGCTGAGCGAGGTGATCGAATACCAGGCGGCGCTTGGGAGACAGCGTCTCGGGTGGAAACGCATAGTCGAAACAGATGCCCGTGCCCGCCGGCAGTCGCGCGACGTCGCCCAGGGTAGCGCGAAATGCTTCCGCCGTGAGGTAGGGCACCACGCCGAGCCAGCCGAAGAATGCCGGTTGCCGGCTGTCGAATCCAGCTTCGTCCAGCCCTGCTGCGAGCGCCTTGTGTTCGAAATCGAGGGGCACAAAGGTCAGGGACTGGGGACGATTGATGCCCGCCTTGCGCAGAAGTTCGCGCTTCCATTCCTGGGTGGCTGGGAAATCCACCTCGAAGACCTGGAGCGAGAGGAACGGATTGCGATAAGCGAACGTGTCGAGGCCTGCTCCCAGCACCACGTACTGCCCTACCCCGTTCGCGACGGCGTCGGCCAGCCGGTCCTCTGCGTAGCGGCTGCGGGCGGCCATGAAGGCGCGAAAATCTCGTGCCACTTTCTCCATGGCGCGATCGAGGTCGCGCGCGAAATCATCGCCAATCAGGCGGACCGCAATGGGATCGTTCAGAATGGCAGGCGGGTCGGCCAGCTGGTGCGCCGCGCGGCGAATCGCCACGCGAAGGGCGGTTTTGCTGGCGCGGCCTGTCTCCATGGAGTCAAGTCTACCGTCGGCCACGGCTCGGGCAGATAGGATGTCCCCATGACCTGGATTGGATGGGCCCTGCTTTCGGCACTGTTTGCTGCCGCCACCGCGCTGTTGGCCAAGGTGGGGGTGGCACATATCGACTCGAACCTGGCCACGGCGGTCCGCACCTCCGTGGTGGTGGTGTTTGCGTGGGGCATCGCGCTGGCGCTCGGCAAACACGGGGAGTTGCGCGAGCTCGACCGCCGGACCACGCTGTTCCTGGTTCTCTCCGGACTGGCGACAGGACTTTCGTGGCTTTGCTATTTCCGGGCCCTGCAGCTGGGGCCGGCATCGCGCGTGGCGCCGCTCGATAAACTCAGCGTGCCTTTGGTTATGGTCTTCGCCTGGCTGCTGCTGGGGGAGAAGCTGAACGTTGCCGCTGTTGCTGGTGGCCTGCTGATCACGGCCGGCGCGGTGGTGATGGTGCTGGCATAAGCCATGGCCACAAGGCGGGGGCTTTATGCTTTGACTCAGAGCCCATTGCCGTAGATTGTGACCAACCCAGCTCAATTCGATCCCGAAACGGAACGGCGCAGACTGCCGACCGCGCCGATCCGCTCCATTGTGCTTACGGGGTTCATGGGATCCGGCAAAACCACGGTCGGGCCACTTGTGGCCGCCCGGCTGGGCTGGCGCTTTGTCGACGCCGACGACGAGATCGTCGCCGAGACCGGCGTGACGATCACCGAGTTTTTTGCCCGGCATGGTGAGAATGCCTTCCGCGAACTGGAACGGGCAACTATCGCCCGGCTGGCAGAAGAGGATGGGCTCGTCTTGGCGCTTGGCGGCGGGGCGATTGAAAATCCAGCTACGCGCAACCTTCTGCTGACCAGCGCCGGACTATTCCTCGTTCACCTGGAAGTAGAGCTGGCTACCACGCTCTCTAGATGCCGAGGCACGGAAGGTACCCGCCCCATCCTGGCAGACCAGCCCAACCTTGCGGCCCGGTACGAGCGCCGGCTGCCTTTGTATCGGAAGGCGCATGTGACGATTACCGCGGACGCGATGACGCCGGACGAGGTGACGGAAGCGATCCTTCGCGGGTTGGGCATTCCCCCGGAATTGAGATAAAATCACGTGTAGCACGTATTGCACGTGACGGGAGCCCACATGCCCCAGGCTGAAGAAAAGCAAAATATTACGGTTCGCTTAAGTCGGCAAATGATCCAGAAAGCACGTGTGCTTGCTGCCCGTCGATCGACCTCGATCAGCGGTTTACTGGCGGAGCAGATCGGCAAGCTCGCCGCCGAGGAGGATGCGTACGAGCGCGCGAAGCGCGAATCGATTGCATTGATGGAGAAAGGATTCCATCTGGGCGGAGTCCACAAGCTAGACCGGGACGCTCTGCATGAGCGGCGCTAGTGTCTTCGTCGACACCAACGTCCTTGTTTATGCATTCGATCTCGACGCCGGACACAAGCGGGATGTCGCAAAAAGTGTTCTGAAAGAACTCTGGGATCGGAATTCCGGTTCATTGAGCATGCAGGTTTTGCAGGAGTTCTACACGACGGTTACACGGAAAATCGTCTTTCCGTTGCCGAGGTCAACCGCTCGCGTCATCATCAACCACTTTTCTGAGTGGTCTATCCAGACCGGACCGGCTGAGATCCTGCGAGCAATTGAAATTGAAGACGAAGCCCAGATCAACTTCTGGGACGCACTGATTGTGGCTTCGGCGGTGACGGCCGGGGCAACGCGCATTCTGTCTGAAGACCTCAACCCAGGGCAAACGATCGCTGGAATCATGATCGAAAACCCCTTCCTGTGAGATGTCTCCCGCGCGAAGCGTGAGGGAAAGGGTCGGGGCATCGCCGGTTGTTATGATCGAACAAGGCCCCCGGCGCACCAGGTCCGGGCACCCCACCAAGGATTTTTCCGCCGCGATGGCTCACGCTTCCCACGCCGCAGTTCCGGCCGCTTTACCCACGCCTGCCGAAGGCGCTGCGCATGGAGCATTTCCCGTGCCCCGGCCGGGGTCGACGGCCACTCTGATCCACGACTGCCGCGAACTGTTCAAGGTGCGCGTGACGGGAATGGTGGTGGTCACCGGGTGGGCCGGGTTCTACCTGGGATCGATGCAGTCGGGCATTTCAAGCGTGCAGCGCGGCTTGCTGGACACGCTGGTGGGCATCGGGCTGGTTTCGGCCGGCGCCAGCGCCCTGAACCAGGCCCTGGAGCGCAAGACCGACGCGCTCATGGTTCGCACCGCCAATCGCCCAATGGCGGCGGGGCGGATTCCCCTTGCCGCCGGAGTGCTTGCTGGACTTGCCGCCCTCGCCGTGGGTGCTTCGTGGCTTCTGCTGCATACTAACCTGCTCACCGTGGCGCTGGCGCTGCTCACCGCGTTCACCTACGTCGCCATCTACACTCCGCTCAAGCGGGTCACCACCCTGGCCACATTCATCGGCGCGTTTCCCGGAGCGATGGGCCCGATGCTTGGCTGGACCGCGGCCCGCGATCGCATCGAGTGGCCGGCGGTGGCTCTGTTTGCCATTCTGTTCGTCTGGCAGTTCCCGCATTTCATGGCCATTGCCTGGCTCTATCGCGAGGACTACGCGCGGGCCGGCATCCGCATGTTGCCGGTGGTGCAGCCGGACGGCTGGTCCACGGTGATCGAGGCGCTGTTCTATGCCGTGCTGATGATCCCGGTGAGCCTGGCTCCCTGGCGGCTGGGCATGACTGGAGCTATCTATGCGGTACTGGCAGGAGGGCTGGGATTGTTTTACCTGGCCTATACGATACGGTTCGCGCGCATTCTGCGCACGACGTCGGCGGATCTGAGCCGGTCGCTGGCGCGCGACCTGCTCAAGGTGAGTGTGATCTACCTGCCTCTGCTGATGAGCACGCTGATGCTCTGCGCGATCGCGAAGCGTTGAGGGAAGTATGACGACCGTTGCATCCTCCCATCATCGCAAGTCCGGCACCGGTCCGGCGATCGCCGCGATCCTCGTCATCAGCGCCGCTTCCACGCTGTTTCTATTCTGGCTCATTTATGTTCACCCCGCGTCGGATACGGCCCGCGCTCGTTTCGCGTTTCTGCCCGCGCTCAATGCGGTATTCAATGGGCTCAGCGCGACCGCACTGCTCATCGGCTACACGTTCGTTCGCGCCCGGCGCATCCCGGCCCATCGCGCCTCGATGCTGACTGCATTCGGATTCTCCACACTGTTCCTGGTGGGTTACATCGCGCATCACGCCCTGCACGGCGATGTCCGCTACCCGGCGCACGCAGCGCTGCGATCGGTCTACCTGCCGTTATTGGCCAGTCACATCGTGCTCGCGGTCATCGCATTGCCGATGGTGCTGGTGACGTTTTTCTTTTCACTGACAGGCCGTTTTCCGCAGCATCGCAAGATCGCCCGGTGGACCTTCCCGCTCTGGCTGTATGTGTCGGTTACGGGCGTGGTCACCTACGTGATGCTTCGGCTGGCGATGAGTTAGGACGCCGCCATGCCCGATCGCCTGGCAGGCCGGCCCCGGTCCGGCCGCGACACTACCCCAACCCACGATGATGGAACCCGCCAACTGCTGCAGTGGGGCGGGACCATGGTGGGAGCGGGTCTCCTGGCGGCGCTTTTGCTGCAGACGGTGCTCGGCGGGTTTTCGCCCACCGGCGCCAGCACCAACGGCGGCTGGTTCGCCCTGATCGTGGCCCTGATGTGCCTTCCCTTTGGAGGATTGCTGCTCGCCCTCGGGGTCGCCAAGTGGCTGCGGAACCGCTCCCTTGCCCGGCGCCGGTGATTTTCAGAAAAGAAAGGCAAAGGGAGAAATGCCGTGAATGTAACAAAAAACTCTGTTTCAGCATTCGTAAAGCCTTTGGAGCCAGTTGAGAAAAGTCTAAAAACGAAAGAAAAGCGAATCTACATAGGGGGTGGGTGGGGGTGCCCTTTGGGGGCACGGACCGGGGACATACCTGACACTTTGAACCCGGGACATGGCTGACAGGGCATCGCACGGCGTTCGGTACCTCCAACTCCAAGTTTGAAGCACGAAGCCTTAATCTTCTGCAACCCAAGCAACAGACCCCTCCGAGTCGAGCCGATATCATGCGGCCTCAAGAATCAGCGCCGGACGGGCGTTGTGGCGGCATTGCGAAAATCGAGACTCGCGGCTTGTCGCAGTGGATACGTTGCCCGCGAGTGGCGTTACAGCGGCAATGCCATCGGGATAGCCGATCGAACGTGCTGCCAAGAACGCGTCCCAGCAGGTAACGTTTTTCTTGCGACCGGCCACGAGCAGCACTCGCCTGCGATCACTAGACGCAGCCGGAGTTTGGCTCCGTTGCAACTCCGTTTTCTCACCAGCGGTAGAGAGTCAGGTTGTCGAGATACAACGTTGACGATCCGCTGGCCCCGAGGCCATCCACCTGAAAGTTGGCGATCAGCACAGATGCCCAGCCCAGAACGAAATCGGAGTTGACCGTCTGATTGATCGGCGCTTCCACTCCGTCAAGCCAGACAGAATGATAGGTAACGTTGCCCGCATCATCGCGCGAGTAGCTGACCTGCACGTGATGCCACTCATTGGGAGTCCAATCAAGCGGATTACAGAACTGGTCGGAATGAACCCAATGGACAATCGGCGCCTCGTGCGTCCCGGCATTCTCGCTGTAGTCCCACGTGTTCGAATCCCCGGCGCATTGAAACGCATAAATGGTCGTGTGTCCGTTGGCGGTCACCTGGTTGTTGTCCATCTCCAGATTGCTCAGCTGGCTTCCCGCTTCGATCCAGACTTGTGCGTCGTACACAAAGTTTCTGGGATTCGGGTCGCTTCCATAGGTTACGGAAAAAAGCACGCCGCCCCAGTTGCTAAAGCTCGCGTCGAACCGCGCCGTTTCGCCGCTCAGCGATGGATTCGTGACCATCGTCTTCGCGCCGACTGCCTTCCCCCGAGTCGCGGGGTCGTGCTTCGTCCTCCAGCCGGGGAGGGTTTGAATCTTGTTTACACTCAGCGCGTTCGCCGGGATCGCCGGACCCGACAGGATCAGGATATCGAGCAGTACCTGATGGTGTACTTTCTTGCCCCAGCACTTCACATGCAGAACGTGCGGCCCGGCCGGGGCAGTGACCATGACGCTGAAGGATGTCGATTCAATGACCGCACGTTCGTGGTCGATTGAATGACCCATGGATATTGCATTAACTCCACCGCAAGTTTTTGTGCTCGCAACTAACCAGAATGGCGAGTTTAGCTGAGCACCGTTAGCTGGTGTTGTGACCGTGATAGCGGCCGCAGGTACACAGGTTCCCAGCAGCACCAATAGCCGAGAGATAAAGCTCTTCATTGGTTTCACCATGTCGAATCGGACTGTTATGTTCCTCTTGGTCGCGATTACCTTCCGAATCCGACCGCGGCTCGCACCCTGGCAGTGTGATTCCGGAATTGCGACGTCCTTGAAACACACCAATACAGGCAAAAGGAGTCCGTATGGATCGCACACGGTCTCTTGCTGATCACCGCGAGCGATGTTCGCCGCTCAGCGGTACTCATCGAGGCTTGCCTTCGACTTCGCAGGATTACGAGTTGTTGACCACGGTCTTGTTGCAAACCTTCGCAGTCAGGGAGGACATTCGTAGCGGACGCGTGCGATTCCCGCCTCTTCTTGCCGAGACGTAGAGGAAAACGCAGGATACTGGGAATGGGAGTACTTCTAGAACAGGCGTCCAGGGCTTACGATTTGTTGGAAAGAGAATCTCACAAAAGTGAACAGGATGGTGATATTTAATTGCATCGGGCGGAGTTACTTTGGAGTTACAGCAAAAAATCAGCGAACATCAGGCATAACATTCGAGGAGCTATGGCGGCTGGATTTTTGGGGTGGGCTTGAACAAGCGGGAAGACGAGGCTGATGAAAAGGCCCATGAACACGAGCCCAAAGTGGAATGCAAAAAAACTACTCGTGGCCTCTCTCGTAGTAACGAATTCACTTTGAAAGCCCGGCTAGCCGATTCCACGCTCATTCAGCCACGCGCCATACTGGTGATCCAGGTTTTCAACATGGTTCATATACCAGTCGCGCAGAAACAGGAGCAGGGAATGCATGTGCAATTCGTCTGAGTGCTGGGCGCGGTTGGCCGCTTCCTCGATCTGCACCAGCAGGCGCTGGTGTGCGCCGCGATGTTCCGCCGTACCGGGAAACCCCTGCTGCTCCAGCAGCCGCTCCTCGTTGGAGAAGTGCATCCGGGTGAGTTCGATGAGCCGGTTCAGGCCCTCGCTCACTTCATCCCGTCCCCGTCCGTGCACCAGCGCAAGACGCAGTTCATTCAGCGTATCCAACAACACGCCGTGTTGATCGTCCATCGCCTTAACGCCGGTAGAGCACGCATGATTCCAGGTGAGAAGTGTCACAGGCCCCATCTTTCTCGAGGCAAATTTTCAGAGTGGCTTTCATATGGGTTGACGCGGCGGAGCAGCCTTTTGTGCTTGGCCCCGAACAGTTCATTCCTCTCCGGGTAGGTGGAATCCCAAGCCACTCTGGTTGCACAGTACGCTCTTTTGAAGGCCCCCCATTTGCGCTAAATCACATTGGTGCTTATCGGCCACCACACGAAAGAGTATTACATCGGAGATGCCGGGGTTCGTGACTATCGTGCGAACCGCGGGCAAAGCCGGGTCTCAATTCGGGTGTCCGCCGTATGAAGGGAGGAGAATAAATCTGTGTACCTGTTCTCTCCGTTGATTGCGATTGCGGCGGTGCTGGCCCTGGCGCCGTACCTGGCGGCGGGGTTTTTTCCGGCCCGCGCCGCCGGTTGCGCGCAACGAATCCCTGTGTGGGCGCAGGTACTGAGCCCGTCGTTGCTTTGTGTGCCTTATGTGTTAGTGACGCTGAGCAGCGGAACCTTTTCCTGGGCCTGGCTGGGTCTCTATGCGACCCTGCCCGCAGTCATTGCAACCATACTGATCCGCGCCGGAGGAACCGGGTCGCGTTGGCCCGAGCTCCTGATTCTGGCGATTCTTGGCCTGGCCGTCGACCTGCGCTGGTTCGAGCCGGCCTGGCCTGCACATCTCGCCGCGTTCAACAAGGTGCTGCTGCTCGATGCAGGCATCTATGGATTCGTTGCGGTGCGCAACCTCGATGGCGTGGGATTCGATCTCCGCCTGCGGGTTCGCGATCTCACCACCGGCTTGCGCGAGTTCGTGTTCTATCTGCCCGTGGCGCTGGCTCTCGGCCTGGGATTGGGCTTCCTGCATCTGCATCCCTTCGGGTCGATCGGGCCCGTGATGCTGCAATTCGCCGGCGCATGGGTCTTCACATTTTTTCTGATCGCGGTTCCCGAAGAACTGTTCTTTCGCGGCTGGGTGCAGAATCTACTCGAGCGGAACATGGGTCGATGGCCGGCGCTTGTTACCACGGCAGTCCTCTTTGGCCTGTCGCACTTCAACAAACGCGCGCTGCACTTCAATTGGCGCTACGTGCTGCTGGCGGCCATTGCCGGCGTCTTCTACGGCCGCGCATGGCGCCGCGATCGTCGCGTGGGCGCATCGGTGGTAACCCACGCCACCGTCGATTCAGTCTGGTCGCTGTGGCTTCGCTGACAGCCGGCTTGTCCGGAATCGACGCGGTGCTGCTCGCTTTACTCGAGGATGACTTGTGGCTGCGGCTCGTGTCCTCGCGTCGTGAGCGTTATGGCTGCGCCGAGAATCAGCGCTCCGCCGAACCATGCATAGGGGCCCAGGTGCTCGCCGAGAAGTTTCACCCCCAGAAACGATCCCAGCGCGGGTTCGATATTCAGGAACACGCCGGCGCGCGATGCCGGTACATGATGAATGCCCCAATTCCACAACAGGGTGGTCGTTGCTGTGCAGGCCAGGCCGCTGATGGCGAGGGCTATCCAGGCGGTTGCGCTGACGTGGGCAAATGGCGGGGGCTGGCTGTGATTGGGAATCCAGGGCCTGGCGATCCACGGGCCCAGAATCCAAACCGCCAGCATGACTGTCCCCGCGAGGATGGTGTAGGCCGTGACCGCCGGCGGGCTGTGCGTGAGCATCAGTTTCTTGCTGACCAGGATCCAGGCCAGCGCGGTGCAGAGCGAAGCCACTACCATCAGGTCGCCGATCAGGGTAGGCTCGCCCTGGGCGGCGGGTCCGCGATGGCCTCCCAGAACGATCAGAGCTGCGCCCGCGGTGGAGGCGAACAGCGCCACCCATCCCAAGTGGTCGAGCCGCTCCCCGGCAAACAGGGCCGCTGCCGCCGCCAGCAACACGGGCATACAGCCCACCATCAGCGAGGCATGGCTGACCGTGGTGCGGGCCAGCCCGTGAAACTGCAAAAGGAATTGCACCGGCACGCCGACTGTCGCGGATATCAGCAGCAGGCGAAGTTCGGGGCCGGTGAAGCGAACCCGATGGAGCAGAAGCACCGGCAACATGCCCAGGCATGCGAACAGGAAGCGGTAGAGCACCATGTACTCCACGCTCATTTCGTTGAGGGCGAGCCGGCCGAAATAGAAGCCCGTGCCCCAGAGGCAACCGGCCAGCGCGCATGCGCCATAACCCAGGAACTGTGTTCGGCGGCCGATTTCTCCTCCTTGCATTCCTTTCTTTACTGTCGCACACGGGTGAATCCGCCTCCGCGACCTCGATCGAATCGTTCCGGCCAGCCGGGGGAGATCGTCCTCGCGGTCCGGATCTGCAACGGGCCCTATTGGGTTGCTCCGCGTTTTGACCCCGTTCGCGAGACGTCCAGCAAGCTTCGTCACTCGCAAATTCGCTTCCGTCCCTCCCCAAAACCGTGTCGATTGCGCGAGAATAGTAACGATGGCGAAGCTGCTTGCTCGCGTCGGTGTTTGGCTGCGTGCGGGAATGGCGCTGGCACTGACGACGGTTCCCGTTTGCCCCACGCTTGGCGCCCAGGCCCACAGCCATGCCCTGTTCCCGCCGTCGGCCTTTGCCGGTTTTCACAAAAAGGATGCAGCTGCCGATGGCCCCCCGGTCCGCGCGACCCTGCAGCCTGCCTTCTCGATCCCCATTGAACCGCTCGGTTTCACCCCGCCGGCGGCGTTTTATCTTGGCCTGCGGTATAGCCTGGCCTCTCTTGATTTCTTCGACGAAGACCGCCTGCTGCTTACCTTTCGCGTGCCCGGGCTCATTCACCGCGACCGGACCGGAAGCGACCCCAGCGAGGAACGCAAAATCCGCGCAATGGTTCTGCAACTGCCGCAGGGAAATATCCTGGCCGACACGGTGTGGACCCTGCACGACCGCAAGCGCTACCTCTGGATGCTCGGCAACGGGCAGTTCCTGCTGCGCGACCGCGACAACCTGCAGTTGGGGAATGCCAACCTGCAGTTGAAGCCATTCCTGCATTTCCCCGGACCAGTGCTCTGGGTAGAGATGGATCCGGACCACAAGTACGTTGTCACCGGTTCCTCTGAACCGCCCACCTCGGCGTCTAAAGCAGGTGACGTGGCCAGTCCGGCCACCGCCGCGGCCACCCTGGTGAGTGATGATGAGACGCCCAGCACTGAGCCGGACCTTATCCTGCGTATTTTGCGCCGCGACTCGGGTAAAGTGATGCTGGTCAGCCACGTACGATCGGCGGTACACCTGCCGATCAACGCCGACGGCTACCTTGAAACGATTCGGGGCAATGGCAAGACCTGGACGCTGAATCTGAACTACTTCAATGGCGGAAGCGCCATCGTCGGAACCGTGGATTCGTTTTGTTCCCCCATGCTCGACTTTGTTTCCCCGCGCGAGTTTCTGGCCACAACCTGCACCTCGGGAGGCGATTCACGCCTGGTGGCGATGACGACCAGCGGCCGCCGGCTGTGGGAAAACCCCAGTTCTGATGCGCTGGTGTGGCCTCTCCTGGTGGCCAGTGCCGACGGCTCGCGTATTGCGCGGGAGACGTTGTCGGCCACGCACTCGGTGAACGCCTTCGCCCCGCTCGGGAGTGACGAGGTCAAAGGCCAGGATATTCAGGTCTTCGACACGGCCAGCGGCAGGGTGATCCTCCGCGCGCTGGCCAGCCCGGTATTCGACGCAGGCGGGAATGTGGCCGTGTCTCCCTCCGGACGACGGGTCGCGATCATCATGGCCGAGGGGATCCAGATCTTTGATTTGGGGGCACCTCCGCCTCTTCCCGACGACCTCGCAAAGCCCGCCAAGCATTGATTTCGGCGCCGCGGAGATGCCGACGATTCGTCATTCCATGTACACTGACCTGCGGGAGAAGTTCATTTGGGAACGGCTGTCGTACGCTACGCAGCCGCGGCGCAAACCGACCGCGGACGCAAGCGCCCATCCAACGAAGATGCTTTCGGATTTTCTGTCGACCACGGGATCTACGTCGTAGCGGACGGGATGGGAGGAGCGGCAGCCGGTGAGATCGCCAGTTCCATTGCGGTCGATGAGGTTCTACGCCACCTGACCTCCGGCCGGGACGCCGGTATGCCTCTGCCGGGACTGGCCGAAAAGGCGGTTTGCGTCGCCAATGAAGCCATCTATTCCCGGGCCCAGAGAAATCGCAGGCTCAATGGCATGGGCACCACCCTGGTGGCGCTGGTGGTCGAAGAATTGCGCGTCTGGGTGCTCAACGTGGGCGACAGCCGCTGTTACCGCTTTCGCAATGGCCGGCTTGAGCAACTCTCCCTCGATCACTCCCTGGTTGAGGAACAGGTGCGCATGGGCCGGATGAGCAACGCTGAAGCTCGCCGCTCCCCCCTGCGCAACGTGATTACCCGAGCCCTGGGCACCCAGAACTGTGTAACTCCCGATTGCTTCGAGTTTCAAGCTGAGCCTGGCGACGTCTACATGCTCTGTTCCGACGGCCTCACCCGCGAGCTGACCGACAAGGCAATCGAGACGATCCTTGACTCGAAACCGGACTCGAAACCGGACTCGAAATCAAATTCCAGAAGTGATTCCCAAACTATCCCCGATTCGGAATCCACGTTGCAGGCCCGTTGCGCGCGCCTTGTGGAAGCGGCCAAGAAAGCCGGCGGTCACGACAACATCACGTGCATCCTGGTGCAAGCCAACGGCTAGACCGGCTATGACTCCCAAACTATTTCATAGCTTTTGAAATGCCGATTGGCTATAATCCGTCCGAATCCGCACGAACATTCCAATTCCCTGGCTGTCAGGCACATATGGTCTTCTCCTGGATTACAAGCTCCAAGCTTGTGCTTCGTGCAGCATTGCTCGTCCTGCTCACCGGATGCGGCAATGTCACAGGCAGCAAAGCTCCTCAACCGGTCAGCGCAAGCCCGTCTTCCAGTGCGGCGCCCGTCGCGCTCGCCGGGCTTCAACTGGGGTATATCTGGCAAACCGGCCAACACAATCTCTATCCCATCCTGGGCGTGACCGGCGCAACGCACTACGGCAGCGCTACGCTTTCGTCAGACGCGAACGTCGTCAATGCCGTCGCCACGGTGTCGGCGTCTTCCTCGTGGGCTCTGGTGCTCAATAAAGACGGTACCCTTCAGGAATGGGGACTTCTCGCAACGACGACAAGCACGCTTGCGGCTCATGTCCCACTCGATTCGAGCCTCATGTTTTCCCCATCGGGCATTTCCGCCGCGGTTATTTCTCCCACCGCTCAGACCGCCCTGTTGGTGAGTGGATTGCCGTCAAAGCCTCAGGTTGCCAGCGCTCCGATGCCATCCGGCTTCGTCGCGGGTGATGTTGCGGTCAGCGATGCCGGTGCGCTGCTGGTGGGAGTGACGCCGGCAGGCGGCGCCGGAATTCAATTCGGAGTCTTGTCTGACACACACGGTTACAACCCGATCGGGGCGGTTCAAAGTTGGGGCGGCGCCGCATTTCAACCGGGTAATACGGCCAATGCGGTTATCGTGGCCGATGCGCTCTCTGGGCAGCTCGATTACATCGCTAATCCGGATGGAACGTCTCCTACCCTGGCATCAATATCGGCTTCAGCAGTTTTGCAGAAAGCCGCTGGAGTTGCCGTTTCGCCCGACGGCAAATGGGCCTTTGTGGCCGACGGAGGCAAACCGCAGCTTGTGCAGGTGAGCCTGCAGTCCTCCGGTCCTCCACCTGCCGTGATTCCATGCGCCTGTACTCCGGAACAGATGGTTCCGCTGACGCCCGATGGAATCTACGCAATTACCAGGAATGTTGCCGGACAGCCCGACTGGATTCTGGATGCGCGCACCGCGCAGCCGCGCACATTTTTCATTCCTGCGATCGCCATTCCGGGTTCGAATCAAACCGCATCGGCATCCCCGACAAAACAGCCGGACCGGATAACGCGATGAAATCGACCCCGCACTCCCTCCTTCGCTCAATTACTCTCCGTCGCCGGCTGTGTCTGCTCGTGTTTGTCTTGTGCGGAGCGCTGCTGTGCGGGCTGCCTTTGGCTGCGCAGTGTAATTACACCGTGAATACGCTGGCCGACAGCGGTACGGGAAGCCTGCGCGCAGGCCTCGCCGATTCGACGGTAACCGACATCTGCTTTGGCGTGGCGGGAACGATCACCCTCAACAGCACGTTGCAGATCACGAATTCGGTCACGATCTCCGGCTCACCCGGTGTGACCATCTCCGGCAACAGTCAAGTCCAGATCTTTGTCGTCCCTGTATTGCCGGTCGGCGTCACAGTGACTATCACGGACCTTACGCTAAACAACGGATTTGCGGGCTCGGGCGGAGCCATCTGGGTTCAACAGGGCGTTGTCACGCTGAGCGGCGTTACCATCGCCAACAACAGCGCAGGGTCTGGAGGCGGCGTCTATAACCAGGGCACGCTGACCCTCGCGCAGTGCACCATCAGCAACAACACCGCGATCAACGGCGCTGGCGGAGGAATCGAGAACGTCTCTGGCGGCAACTTGACGCTACAGGATTCGCTCGGTCACAGGAAACGTCGATAGTGCTTCGCCGGGAGGCGGAGTGGACAACGGCGGTACGCTGACAATTACCGGCGGGACATTCAGCGGCAACCAGGCGACCCAGGGCGGCGCAATCATCAATAACAGCTATTACGCGTCGATCAATGATTCTGCCGGCACGCTCTTCAGCAGCAATACGGCCTCGCTGGATGCGGGCGCGATCTCAACAATCAGGGCTACCTTTCAGTCATCCAGGCCCTCTTTACCGGCAACGCGTCCCAATCCGGTACCGATGTCACCTCCTGCGGAGGCGCCATTTGCAATACCGGTTATGCGTATATCAACGAGAGTACATTCACCACCAACACGACCAATGGCAGCGGCGGCGCGATTCAGAACTATTCCTCCGGCTACCTGTATCTGGAGGATGACACCATCGCGGGAAACGCGGCGAGCGTTTCCGGCAGCGGACTCGATATCGCAAGCACCGCAATTCCCACCATCAACAACACCATCATCGCGGAAAACACGGCGATTGCAGGGGCTGTGAATTCCGACTGCAATGGCTGCATCGCGTCGAACGGGGTGGCGAACCTGATCGGCGTCACCGTGAACCTGGGTCCACTTGCGCTGAACGGCGGACCGACCGAGACGATGATGCCCTTGCCGGGAAGCCCGGCAATTAATGCTGGCAATCCCCAGCCTCCGGGCACAGAGGGATTCGATTCGACGGATCAGCGCGGCTTCTCCCGCTTGAACCCCAGCGGCGGCCTGGATATCGGCGCCGTGCAGACGCACTACAGTTCCGTCTCGTTCCTCGCGCAGCCGTCAAACACGCTGCCCAATCAGACCGTTACTCCCGCTGTTGCGGCGCAGGTAGTCGAAGTCGACACCGCACTTGCAATTACAAACTACCCGCTGGGCGTACCCGTCAATGTTTCGCTGCAAGACACGCAAGGAGTCCAGGTCACAGGCGTATTGACCGGGACGTTGACCCAGAGTCCGGCCGTTTCGAGCGGAGTCACCTCGGCCGTCTTCCCCGATCTCGCCCTCAATACGGCCGGAACCTACAAGTTGTTTGCAACCACCGCCATCAGCGGCAACAGCGCCTCCGCCGATCCGGCCTACAGCGCCACCAGCAATTCATTTCAGATCGCGGGGCCCGTGATCACGTGGCAGCCAGCCCCGATCATCTACGGCCCAATGCCGGCCGGCGAACTGAATGCAAGCGCAACCCTCTTTGGTTCTCCCGCCACCGGGACATTCGTCTACACCTTCGTCGCCACCGGGGCAACGATAAATATTGGCCAGGTTTATCCAGCGGCTTCCTATGCGGTGCAGGTTGCATTCACTCCAACCGGAACGACCACGCCATATACACTGCCGGCAACTCTGCAGATCAACCCGGCTACTCCGGTTTTGACCTGGGCCTCGCCGGCGCCGATCTTCACGTCCACCGCGCTGAGCGCAACGCAACTCGATGCAACCGCCGCCGGAATCACCGGGGCAGTTCTTCCGGGCGCGTTCGTCTATAACCCGGCGGCGGGAGCAACCCTCGCGGCCGGATCGCAGCTATTGAAAACCACATTCACGCCGACAGACACGGTTAACTACACAACCGTCACAGCCCAGGTAACTATCCAGGTCAATGCGCCGACTGCGGCGACTGTTGTAATCCAGGAATCGGCGAACCCGATCACGTTCGGCCAGAGCGTAACGTTAACCGCAGTCGTCACTGGCTCCGATGGCAGACCGTTCTCCGGCGGCACGGCCACATTCACTGCAGATGGAACGGGAATTGGATCGGCCTCCATCGTCAACGGATCGGGCTCAGTGACCGCGGCATCCCTCACCGGCGGCACGCGTCAGATCGGGGTCTCTTACACCAACTCCTCGCTCCCGGCGCCTCTCACCAACTCTGCCGCGCTCACGGTCAACAAGGCCGCTCCAGTGTTGAAGTGGACCACACCGGCAGCCATTACAACTTCGACGCCCCTCGGCGCAACTCAACTCGATGCAACCGCAACCGGAGTTACGTCGACCGCGCTTGCGGGCACCTTCGCCTATACGCCAACCGCCGGCACGATGCTCAGCGTTGGCCCACAGGTCCTCAGCACCACCTTCACGCCCACAGACGCTGTCGATTACACCACCGCTTCCGCGCAAGTGACCATACAGGTTAACTATTCGCCCATTGCGATTACTTCGGTCTCGCCGAACACTACTCCTCTGAGTACGAGTCCCTTGCCGATCGCGATCAGCGGTAGCGGCTTCACGTCTACAAGCGTGGCCGAGTTGAACGGGACGCCGATTGCCACGATCGTCCAGAGTGCGACCGCTCTCACGGCAACAATTCCTGCGTCCAACCTCGCCGCCACCGGGACTCTCAGCTTGACCGTCTACGATACGGCCTCGAAGTTCACCAGCAATATCGTGCAGATCAAGGTCACCGCACCACCCGCGGATGTGACAGTTTCCGTACCGCCGACGACCGGGTCGGGTGAGCAGCCGGGCATCACCATCGCTTTGAATAGCCCCTATCCCAGTGACCTGTCGGGAGCACTCGCTTTGACCTTTGCACCCAAGAGCGCGAACGGCGTCGACGATCCGGCAGTCCAGTTCTCGACAGGCGGGCGCACGTTCAACTTCACCGTGGCCGCCGGCACCACGACGACGCCCGCGGTTGCCCTGCAGACCGGGACTGTTGCCGGCACCATCACGGTTACGCTCGCCCTCACCACCGGTGGAGTGGACGTAACACCGCCCGGCGTCTCTCCCATCACGCTCGTCATTGCGGCCGCCGCGCCGGCGATCACCAGCGTTAAGTTCACAAACGACAGCGCTGGGCTGATCACGGTCGTGATCAACGGCTTCTCAAATACCCGCGACATGACGCAGGCCACCTTTGTCTTCACCGGAAGCGACGCTCAATCGCTTGGCTCTGCGCAAGTGCAGATTCCTGTCTCGAGCCTCTTCTCGCCCTGGTATAGTTCGTCAGCTTCTGACCAGTATGGCTCCGAGTTCACTTACACACAGAATTTCCAGTTGAGCAAACCCGACTCCAACATCACCGGCGTGGCGGCCACACTCGCAAACTCGATCGGTACCTCCGGGAGCGTAAACTCGCAGTGAAAAGACAAGTCCAATCCGCGCAGCTTCTGTTGATCACTCTGGCCGCGACCGCAGCGCTCTGCGGGTCTCGCGCGGCGTGCGCACAGGCTCCCGGCTACACTTCGCCCACCCCGCAGGCCCCCGTGGTTGTGGCCCCCGTGACGGGACAGCCGAAGGCGCTTTTCATCAACATCATCGAGGGGGAAGGGGCGCTGAATGACATCCGTACGCGCACCGCACGTGAACCCATCGTCGAGGTCGACGATGAGAATCACAAGCCGGTCGCGGGCGCGCTCGTACTCTTCGCGATCGACAACGGTGGAAGCGGCAGTCCATTTGCGACTTTTAGCGGGGCGAATGCAGTTTCGGTGCAGACGGATGCGGCCGGAAGGGCGGCCGGACGCGGCTTCCAGGTTACTCAGCGGAAAGGACCCTATAACATCAAGGTGCATGTAACCAAGGGCGAACTGCAGGCCGACAGCGTCATTTTGCAATCGAACATCGAAGTGCTGCTTTCTCCCAGTGGCGCTCCGGCTCCCGCAGTGGTGGCCGCCCATCACGCCCATTGGGGTTGGATCATTGGAGGCATCGCTGCGGCAGGTGCGGCTGCCGGCATCGTGATCGCCACGCATTCATCGTCGTCTCCAACAACCGTCACGCCGGGGACCGGCACCGTCGGCGCACCCGCCGCGGTTGGCGGCATTCGCATCCCGTTGCAAGGCCACGCACGCTAACTGCGAGCTGCGCAGGCTAGTTACAGGTTATGATGGATTGCACACCGATGCGCGGAATCAACAATCAGCGAAGCCTCCCTTCAATTGCATCTTCCTTGTTGATTTTGCTGGTCGCTTTGGCCGCGCCCGATCTGCACTCACAGAATCCAGGCTCCCCAGGCCTTTTCTCGATTCGACTCGAACAGCGAAAGGGAAACAGCGTTCAGGCTGTTCCCCAGAACACGGTTTTCCGCAACGGCGATATTCTGCGCTTCCGGCTCGTCAGCCAGATTGATGGATACCTCTATGTCGTCGACAAGGGCACCACGGGATCAAACGCCGTTCTATTCCCCGGAACGAGCGCCGCGACTAGCACCAATCACATCGAGATGAATCACAGCTATCTGGTCCCCGCGGATGGCGATGGATGGTTTGAAGTAAGTGGTCCATCCGGCTTCGATACTCTTTACTTCCTGGTCAGCGCCAGTCCCATCGCGCTTTCCGCGGAACCTCAGGCGGAGAGCCCCGATTCCGCTCATCCGCAGGCGCCGCCTCCGCCGCCGGGGCTTTTGCCTCGGTGCGACGATGCAATCTTCAAGGCGCGAGGCGAGTGTCTCGATGGATCCGCGGGAGTCGCGCCTCTTCCTCCCGGTGCTGCGGTCCCGCGTGAGCTCGTACCACTGGCACGAACTGCCTCGCGGGACATTGTGCTTGCAAATGATGGAGACGACACGGCCATTCAATCGGCGCCAACCGCGAAGTTGCCGCTCATTTACACGTTCCGGCTGGCGCACCGTGAGTGAAAACCACGGAGGCACTATGAAGTTTCATCGCGCTCGATCCATTTTCTTACCTCTACCGCTATGTAGCTTGACTTTGCTGCTGTCTCTGTCACTGCCATTGCCGATCAACGGACAGGCGCCGCCGCCTTCGCCTGAAGGCCAGAATGACGGTTCACGCGATCTAAAGCCTGTGCATCCAGCAGAGAACGCCGGTCCTGTTGCCCCGTCTGCCGTGCCGCAAAGCTACGCGCTTGTCGTCGGCATCGCTCACTACGCCAATCTTCCTGATTCGGCCCAGTTACACTATCCGGACCGCGACGCGGAGTCCATCTATACCACTCTCATCAGTCAACAGGGCGGACAGTTTCCCGCCAATCATGTGCACCTGCTCAAGGGCGCGGAAGCCAGCAGGGCCAACGTCCTGCATGAACTCGAGGATTGGCTGCCCTCCGTCACTGCCCCCGGTGATCGTGTCCTGATTTATTTCGCGGGCCATGGCTTCATCTCCGGCGGCAAGGGTTACCTCGCTCCCTATGACATCGACTTGCATAACATTGCCGGCACCGCCATCTCCATGGATACGCTCGGTTCGCTCATCGGCACGACCATCAAGGGTAAGTGGAAAGTGCTTCTAACCGACGCTTGCCACAGCGGCGCGATTACGCCGGAAACCAATCCTGCGCAGTTGAACCAGATGCTCCTCGATGTGCACCAATCCATCTTTTCGCTTACCGCAAGCCGCGATCGGGAGCAGAGTTTTGAGAGTCCCGACTGGGGCGGCGGCCACGGCATTTTCACCTATTACGTGGTGCAGGGCCTTGCCGGCGCGGCCGATGCCAACGGCGACGGCATCGTAACGGCCGATGAACTTGCTGAGTACGTACACACCAACGTGCGCGCGGCCACTGAAGCCCGCCAGAACCCAACATCGGAGCGCGGCAGCTTCGATTCCAATATGGTGCTGGCCTATGACCCCACCCATGCGAAGTCACCGACGGTTGTTGCGAGCCTGCAATACGGGACGCTTGTCGTGCAGACCAACATGGATAATACTGAGTTATGGTTGGATGGAAAACAGGTTGGAGTTGTAACTAAAGGCGCAGCCCTGCGCCTCCCAGGACTTACTCCCGGCTCCCACACCATCAAGGGCGTCCACATGGGTTACGAGCCGGATGGGCCCCGCGAACAGATGGTCTATCCGGGCCAGGAGACCACGGTAAGCCTTCGTATCCTCATTCCCCGCCAGCGCAATCAGACCGCTGTTGATCTCCTCGATCAGGCGATCGATTTCTATAAGAAGGGCTTCGAAGCGAATTACAGGAAAGCCGAGGAAAAGCTGAACCAGGCGGTGGCGATTGATCCGCAATATAGCCAGGCTTATATGTACCTGGGGCGCGTGGAGAACGCTCTCTATGCCGACGACAAGGCAACAGCCGCCTTTCAGCGGGCCATCGCCATCGATCCGGACTATGAAGAAGCGCACGTGAGTTATGCGGCGGCGCTCCTCGACCAGGGCGGCCTGGATGAAGCCGTCCGGCAATTGAATGTCGCGCTGCAAATGCAGCCCGAGGACGGCACCGCGCTCTACCTGCTCTCCCAGGCGTATGCGCGCCAGGAAGACTTCAAGGACTGCCAAACGACTGCACTGCGCGCCGTGAAAGCAGCTCCCGGAAACGGGGAAGCGCATTTCTGGCTGGCCGAATGCGAACGCCACTTGAATGAACCGGCCAACGCAGAAGCCGAATACCACCAGTATCTTCAACTTACTAACTTCAACTCAGGCGTCGGCGGCCAACTTAACTACTACCTTGCTGGATTCATCCTTGGCATGGGGAAAAAACATCGTGCCGCGGAGCAGGATATCTGGCGGCAACAACAGGGACAGGCCAATCTCGGCATCTGCGACTGCGAATGGATGCTGAAGCGAAATGACGCCGCCATTCCGTATTGTCAGAAAGCCCTGTCGTTGCTGCCTTCCGACCTTTGGGCAAATTACCGGCTCGGCCTCATCTATGTGGAACAGGCCAATGCGCGAACCCAGGGAACGAGTGGCTCCAGCCCGAAAGACACCAAAGACATTGTCGGCCTGCTAAATGAGGCGAAGGTGCGATTTTCCAACGTCATCGCGGCCAATCCCGACACCGACGAAGCTACCCGGGCGCGCCAATACATCAGCCGCATCGATTCCGCTCTCGCTTCCATGTGAGTCGAGCCGCGCTATTCGTGGCGCAGTTCGAGACTCAGCACAACCTGCGAAGACGCTTGCGGATCCGTGCCTTTATTCACCACGTAGATGGCCTTCTCACTATCGTGTGCGGCCGTAGACGCCGCGTCCACTTTTTCTTCATCGACCAATGTCAGGTCGCGGCTGGCAAGCTTTTGCACAAACACGTCGGGGATGACGTTGGCCGCTTCGAGGGGAGGGGAGTTGTCTCCCACATCGGGCGTGGGGGTCGACCCGCCGTTGCTCAGATTGCGTATGGCCCGGTCGATGTCGTCAATCGGAGTCCGGCTCAGGATCACGTAGAGTTTTTCGGTTCCCGGCTGCTGGTCAAACTGAAAGGAATGGGCTCCGGCCGGTACGATCTGAAGCTTTCCCGCTTCAATCCTGGTTGATTCGGCACTCGCGTTGCGCGGCGGATAAATCGGCGACCACGCTCCCGACGATCCCTGCTGAATCACGTAAAAATATCCCGGCTCATTGGCCAGAAAACTCAGCCGGATATGGTCGCCGCTGTGAAAGACCGTTCCCGGCGTCACCTCGGCGTATTCTTTATCCGCTCCCCGTAACAGTACGGAACACCGCAGCCCGAGGCTACTCTCAGAGGTGCGAACCAGATGAGGGGCTGCGCCGTATCCATTCATGCTGACGAGTTCCGCAACCTGATTCTCTCGCGATGCCTGTGGCCCGCTCACCGAACCGCCGATTGGCGAAATGTCCCCCGACGCGGTCTTCGGCGGCTTCTGCGTTGTGGAACTGGAATGCGTCTTCGTGCGATTGTGCGCCGCCGGATTCGGCGTGACCGTGATCAGATCACTTGCTGACCAGAACGTATCGCGCGCGCCCGATTGTTGCCCAGAAACCCCGACAGGCACCACCGCCAGGACCGCCAGCAAAAGGAAATCATCTCGAAGTCGCATCGATTCTCCTCATCCAATTCTCGAACTCAATTTTGTTGCCGGCTACTCTTGCCCATTTTCTGAATCTATGCGGGAGGGCTGGCGTCTCGAACACACCGAAATCCGATCCACCGCAAACGCTGATCCGCCGGCAACTCTCGCCGCTTGGAGATAGCGAAATACTGGCTGCCGCCGGATGGAAAGCTTCCCCCTTTGATGATCTGCCACGTGGATGAAAAATTCTCGCTGCCGAGAAGTTGCTTCATGGCCGCGAGGTCCGCAGGTTGAGGCGCATACAAGCTGGCGGTCCACTCCCACACATTGCCCGCCATGTTATACGCTCCGTAAGGACTCCGCCGCGATGGCTCCGAGTCGACCGGCTCCAGTTGCTTGGGCACACCCGAATCCCACGGCGCGTCCCCCCAGGGGAACATGCGCTCGTCGGTGCCGCGCGCTGCCTTCTGCCATTCTTCTTCCGTCGGTAAGCGTTTGCCGGCCCAGGCCGCATAAGCTTTTGCGTCCTCATAGGACACGCCGGTGACCGGATAGTCTGGGTGCGTGTTGAAGTCCGTAGTTGGGGGCGCCGGATGACCAGTTGCCTGGCAAAATTTCTGGTATTCGGCGTTGGACACTTCAGTCTCGTCGATGTAAAAAGCAGGCAGCGTCACGGTTTTTGCATCGCTGGCTCCTTTTTCTCCGAAGAGGAATGGCCCCGCGCCCACCAGCGCCATCGTGCCATGAGTATCGGAGTACAAAGGCGGCAGCGCGGATTCGGCCTTGGGATGAGCCGCCGCCTGATCCGTGGTGGCCGTGCGTTGCGATCGCCAGACGACGAGCCCGATTCCTCCTAACAAAAGCAGTCCACATACGATAACAACCGGCACCAAAGGTTTGGAGGTCTTCGCTTTTACGGGGCCCGGCTGCGCCGCACGGACTGAATTTGGTTCAACAACGGGAGCGGTTGCAGCGGCGCTCGTGACCGATCGGACTGATGCCGGGGGCTCGGCAAGCGTTGCCAAACCTGGCGGCCGCGTTTGCTGATCGAGAGGCATCCGCTCCGCGCTTTCGATCGCCTGGCAAAGGCCTGGATCGATTTTCGGCCTCAGTGCGCCCGGTCCCGGATGCGCCCCGTGCGCGACAAGATCGGTCAGCAGTTCCGCCGTGTTCTGATAACGGTCTTCGGGCCGCTTCGAAAGCAGCTTCTGCACCATGGCGTCGCAGCCCGGCGGCAGGGTCGGGTCCAGCGATAACAGCGATGGAGGGTCGGAGGAGAGATGCGCAATCTGAATCGCGGTGACTGATTCGTTTTCAAAGGGACGGCGGCCCGAGATCAGTTCAAAGAAGACCACTCCCAGCGAATATAGATCGCTACGAATGTCGCATGCTTCGCCACGTATCTGCTCGGGGCTCATGTAATGCGGCGTGCCGATGCTCTCGCCCGGACGGGTCAGACCGTCGGCGATATCGGTGATTCGGGAGATCCCGAAATCGAGCAGCTTGATGCGCCCGCCCTCGTCCAGCAGCATGTTCGCGAGCTTCAGATCGCGGTGCACAATATGCTTGGCTTCGGCGCAGGAGAGGGCTTCTGCCGCCTGCGCCATGACGTTGGCGGCATCGGGCAGGTTGAGACGACCCTCGCGGTGCAGATAGCGGGCCAGGTCTTCGCCCGCGATGAATTGCATGATCATGTAGTGGAGCCCGGCGCCCGAACCAATATCGAAAATAGGAACGATATTCGGATGGCTGGCCAGCGTGGCCGCCATGCGCGCCTCTTGTTCGAATCGGGCCACGATCCTCGGGTCCTGCGCCAGGTAATCGACCAGGACCTTGACTGCAAAAAGGCCGCCATGCAGGCGATGACGCGCAAGGTAGACCTGCGCCATACCGCCTCCGCCAATCCGGCACAGGATCCGATACTTGCTTCCCAGAACTTCGTTGAGCCGATCCTGCTGCTCCTGTTGCTGCATCCCTGTTTCTTTCAATGTCCGAAACCGATCCCCTTCAAGCTCCCGGCTGTGCTCCGATTCCGGGTGCCTGTCTGAGGGCTCTGATTTGCACCTCCGGCCGGTTTTTGGCCAGCGAGGTGAGCTTAACGCGAACAACACCGAGTGCGTTCCGGTCAGATAGGTCAGGTGCCAGGGCGTATTTCTTTTATCAATCGAGGAAGTCTTTGTCCGGGCACCACCATCCTATCGCATTCACGGAGGTACCGTATCCCCGAACCTTGAGTTGAAATGCCGCATCTTCGCTCCGTAGTAACGAAGCCACCCGTGGGTGCAGCACCCCGACGCATGTGGGGTGCGCGCGGCACTGCGCCGTCGAACGATTGCGCGCTACTGATGTCAACCAGACGATCTCAGGTCGTTCGCAAGCAGGCGGTGAAAAAGGTGTTCTCCGCGTTCCCGGCGAACCGAGAGCCTTCCCGCCCCATAGGCACGGGAACGCAATCCACGCTGCACCGATTCGCAGATATCCACGTCTTCATCCTGCACGCGTTCGCTCACCGCAACGCTCTCGGTGTTGTGTTGCTGCCGGCCTTCACTCACGTCGGCAAAAAAGAAATCGAACTGAACCAGGCACTTGTCCGGGGCGACCGGAAGCACCAGGTTGGTGTCCATCACACCCTCGTACACATTGATCATGAAGTTGGGATAGATCCAGTAGTAGTAGGCCCGATCGCCAGTCCTCGTTGCAGAAAATGAAGCGTGCTCATCGGACGAAATCATGGGGCTGCTTTGCAGGCAATAGCGCTCGCCGTTCTCGATCGTGTATTCCTTGTAATCCAAAACGCTGTTCAGGCCCTTGTGCAGATGGGGCACGTGGTATCCACCATCGAGGTAGTTATCGACATAGACCTTCCAGTTACAAGCCAGGCTATAAGTCCGCCTCTCGAAAAACCGGATATTGTTCAACCCCAGGGGCGCGACATTTGCCGGCAGGTCGCCGAGGAACGTTTCGAGCGCCGGTGTCTTCTCATCGAGCGCGACAAACACGAACTGCTCCCACGTCGCCGCTCGCACAGGAACCAGGCCATTCTTGGCGCGATCGAAATTGCAAACTCCGGCAAACTCCGGTGCTCCTTTGAGCGAACCATCCAGCCCATAGGTCCAGCCGTGATAGGGACAACGCAGATGTTGCACAACGCCGCGGGGAGCGGTCGCAACCGCGGCGGCGTGATGCCGGCAGACGTTGTAAAAAGCGCGCACCCCGCCGTCCTCTCCGCGGACAACCACAAGCGGCTCTCCTGCCAGTTCGACGGTAAAGAAGGCCCCCGGCGCAGCCACTTGGTCCATGCGCCCGACCGCGATCCAGTTGCGGCCGAACACATGCTGGCGCTCCAGGTCCTCGATGCGCGGATCCAGGTACCACGCCGCCGGAATGGTATAGGCTTCTTCGAGAGGAGCATTTGCTTCATACAGGCCCAGCACTTCGGAGAGAGTCGGATTCATTGATGTTCCTCGCCAGGTGCTAAGTCTACATGTTCGAAATTCCGCCGGTAACGCGACCCGGTTCGTGCGTGCAGCGAACGTGGCGACAGCAATCTGACCGTGAGAACCACGGCCGGCAGGAGAAAGACGATTGAATTAAAAACCCACATTTCTGCCCCGGCGGCGATCTGGTCGTGAAGTGGGGTCAGCGAGGAGATACGCTCCGCGCTCAGGTAGGAGGGATAGAGAACGCGCCCCGAAAAAACGAGAGTCGCGGAAAGAACGGTATTGAGAACGTCGGCGCTCAGCAAATAGGGAATTACCGTCCAGCGAGGCCAAACGCGGCGCGCCGGCCACGGAGCGATCACGACCCACCAGAACGCAACCGAGGTGAAGAAAAAGCAGGCGTGCTCCAACTGATGGACGGTTTCGGAGCGGAACGTTAGTTCGAAGGCGGCCGGCACGTGCCATCCCAGGTAGGCGATGTTCATCAGCAGCCAGGCGACCACGGGATGGACGAGAAACCTGCCCACACGATGGAGCCAGCGCGCGCGGAACATGGGCCGCAAAAGAGCGCGCAAGGCTTTGGGAAGGCCGCGCAATAGCGGAACGGTCGGCGCGCCAAGAACGATCAGCGGTGGCGCTATAGACATCAGGATGAAGTGCTGGATCATGTGCGCCGCGAGCAGAAAGTCATCGAGGGCGTCGATCGGCGAAGCGATGGCGATCCAGAGCGCGGCAATGCCCGCAACGAACGACACAGCGCGCCACAGCGGCAGTTCGCGCGGGCGTGTGCGATGCGCGACGCGCCAGCCGAACAGATAAATGAGGACCGTGAGCGACAGAACAAGAAAGGGCAGGAGAGGAAAGGACCACGTCCGCAGCAAGCTCCCAAGCTTAGGAATGTCTGGCGATTCAGGAGCGATGATGGAAAGGCACAGCAGCATTCGTCAGCTTGCCGCACGCGATGATTCAGCGCGCCGGCGTTTGGCCTCCGCCGCGCTCAACGGTTGAAAGGGGTGGAACTCCGGCCTGTCCTACCACCTGCCGCGAGGCGTCGCTTGCCGGAGGTCGGTAGCTGGGCCGCAGAGTAACAAGGAAGCGCACCAAAGCTGTCGTCTCAGCCGGCGACAGTGCGCTGCCATATGCGGGCATGTTACCGCCTCCCTGGAGCACCTGGCGGATCATCTGGTCTTCAGTCAAACGCGTGGCAACGTCGTCGAGCTTGGGTCCGCGCTGGCCGCCAAGTCCGCCGAGGGCATGGCAATTGCGGCATTGCTTCTCCTGGAATACGTTGGCGCCCTGCCGCTCGAGCGGGGTGCGACTGTGCAGATATGAAACGGGAACGGGGGCGCCGCTCCAGGCGTTCATCTGCGGGCTCCATGGCGTATAGGTTCCGAGATCGGTGAGGACGCCCCAGCAGACGGCAATGAACATCACCGAAAAAACAGCCACGGGCCGTCGCCACCAGCTCTTCTCGCCGACGCCCGCGACTAACGGCAGGGCAATGAGAATGACAACCGCCACAACCGGAACGATAAGAATGAAGGGCGTTTCCATTTCCGGCGGCAGGAACGAAAGAACCGTGTAGATCCACAGGAAAAAGAAATCGGGCTTGGGCACTGTGTTGATGATCGAGGGATCGGGAACTCCCTTGGGGCCGTAGGGTCCAAACAGAGCGGCACAGAACGCCACTGCGAAAAGAACCGCGGCAGAGAAGACCAGGTCCTTCCAGACGGCGCCGGGCACAAATGGAATGCCATCGGTGTGTGCCAGTTCGTGGTAATCGCGAAGGTACGTCTCCCGGCGCACGATGCGTCCAGGCATGGGCCACTCGTTGACGCCCAGCTTCAGCACCATCCACACATGCAGCGCGGTAAAGGCGAGCAGCGTGCCGGGAATAATGAAAACGTGCAGGGCGAAGAAGCGGGTGAGCGTGGCCCCGTTGATCATCGGGCCGCCCAGCATGAAGTCGACAAGCTGACCGCCGATCCATGGAACGCGGCCGACGATCGATGCGCCAATGCCCAGTCCCCAATAGGCATCCTGATCGAAGCGCAGCACCTGCCCCGAGAACGCCATTCCGAGCGTCATCAAAAGCATGCACACGCCCAGAATCCACGTCAGCTCGCGGGGAAACTTGTAGGCGCCGAAGAGAAAAACCTGGGCCATGTGGATGAGCACGACGGCCACCATGAAGTTCGATCCCCAGCCGTGCATGGCGCGGAGAAACCAGCCCAGCGGCAATTCATGGTTGAGGATCTCCAGAGAATTCCATGCGTTCGCGGCCGAAGGCGCGTAGACCAGAGCGAGCAGGATGCCGGTGACGATTTGCAGAATGAGCAGAACAAGGCTGGCGCTGCCGAAGACATACCACCAGCTCGCGGTGCTCTTCGGCACCGGGTGCAGCGCGGCATCCTTGATCGGACCTTCGAGTTGCAGGCGCAGTTCTAGCCAATCGTAGACGCGCTTGTACCAGGCTCGCTGGTCTTGGTACTGGGGCATGATTCGATCCTCGTAACTATCGCGGGCGATGTGGATGCCGGAGCCGACGGGCAGGGCGACGCACTGGCCTGGTTCCTCAGCGTAGGCAACTGTCCCGCCTTAATCATCAGCTTGCCATCTTCCACTTTCATTTCATAGGTGAAGAGACCTCGTTCGGGCGGCCCGGATGCGCGGCTGCCGTCCGCGTAGTAAATGCCGCCGTGACAGGGGCACATGAACAACTGCGACTCGGAAAACCAGCGCACTGGGCATCCCAGGTGGGCGCAATTGATCGCGAATACGGTGTACTGGCCTTCCTCTGAACAGCGGACATACGCGGGAACATTGGCCGTTTCGCCATCCCACGGGTTTTGATATGGATTGCGGAACGTGACCAGGGTGGTTTCTCCGGGATGGAAATCGGCGGCGTTCCCGAGCGCAACCCAATTGCGGTAATCCTTGCGCCGCAGCACAGGGCCGACGAGATAGGCGACCACGGGTGTTGCAATCGCCAGCGCCACAACAGCATTCAGCGCGATGCCTACATTCATCAGAAACGAGCGGCGCGTGACCCGCTCCCCTTCAAGGCGCCGCGCTTGCTCGTCGGGACTTGGCCGCGGAAGTTTTTCGTCCATAGTTATCTCCTGCGCTCTTGTCGACCTCGTCAGGGCTGTTTGGGCTTCGTGGGCTGGGTCGCCTTCGCAGCGTTCGGTTGCGCTTCGCCGCGTAGCCGCGATGTTGGATTTGCGTTCGGATAAGGTTGTCCCGGAGTAGTGGGCCTCTGCGCTATCAGCCACGCGCTCACATCTGTGATCTCGTCGTCCGTCATCGGGCGGCCGGGAATATGATTCCGCCAGTCCGGCTCACCAATATCGGGACGGCCCGCGATGATCGTGGTGCGTATCGTCTGCTCATTGATGAGCGCCAGGAATGATCCATCCAGGATCGAGCCTGCGTTCCCGGGATGTTGCGCCGTGTCCCCGTGGCAGCGTGCACAGGCTGCGGCATAGACCGCGAGGCCCTTGCTGGCATCACCCGCACGAGAGGCCTTGTAGGGCGGAGGAGTCCCTCCTCCAAACGGATTCTCCTTTTTCCACCGCGCCCGCATGCCTTGAACGATCGCTTCGATCTGCCCGTCGGTCAAAGGTCCACCGCTCCGAACGCTGAACCCGGGCATCAACGAGCCCTTCTTTCCATTCGAAATCACATCGCGCATCGAGACATCGTCAATCAGCGCCTGGTATTCCGGATTGGCAAGGTTCGTTGCGGCGCCATTCTCTCCGTTTTTGCCGTGGCAGCCGGCGCAGTTCTCGCCATACAAGGTATCGAAGGAGGTGACCGCTTCGGGGCGCGGCACTTCCGGCCCGGGCTGAGGCCGTCCCGGCAAATCGCATCCAGTCAGCAAGGGCATCGCCAGCAGAGGAACAACAAGCCCCAGCACGGCTGCGAAGATGCGCTGTGCACTCATGGCTTCGGCTCGTCTCCGTGATGATGTTCGGGCATGATGCCCGGCGATTCCACACCCATCCGGACTGAGAGAGGTATTTGTGCGAGCCGTTCAAGTCGTCCCAGCTTGACTACTGTGTATCCGGCCACCAGCCCGAAAATCACCTGCGATGCAGCAAACGACCACCAGTCGATGCGCGCCGCGAGAAACGGATTGACAATGTCCAGCGTGCTGTGCAGCAGCCCTGTCCAGACGACGGGCGCAATGATGCCTCCCAGCAGCATGGGGCGCTTTGGCCACATGGGCAGCATCGCGCCGTAGAGCACCCCCACAAGAAGCGTGACCGAACCCTGAATGATGTTGGCGGTGATGAACGCGCTCAGGCGGAATTGCTTCATCTCTTCAAGTGTTGGGTGCACCCAGGTTCCCACGCCGGCTCCGCCCAGCAGATTCACCACGTACCAGATGCTGTGAAAGCGAACGATGCCGTAGATCTCTGCCGGGATCACCATGGCGATGCCGCCGGCGATGCCTCCCTTGATGCCGCTCGATATCGGAAATGTCTCCAGCGGAAGTTGCGCACGATGGGTCTCGTCGACTTCGATGTGTGCGACTTTATGGCTCGGCGTTTGAAGGGTGACGAACTCTTCTTCGACCTCCACGCTCTCGTGCGCCTCGTGCGGCAGCACCTCCGGAACCATCCGACAGCGGCAACGATCGCGAGCAAAAGCCCCAGCGCGCCGATGGCCATATTGGTCACCAGCGCCGCAAACACCAACGTCAGTCCGAGCGCGAGCAAGAACGGCCAAGCGGTGGGCGCGGGCAGATGGACCACGCCCGTCTGCGTCTCACCGTGGCTGGTTGCGGCAATGCCTGGCTCTCGAGGTTCCATCAGCGTCCTACGATGTACACAACGGTAAAGACAACTACCCAGACTGCGTCGACAAAATGCCAGTACAGCGCCAGCACTTTCACGCGCTCGGCGTGCGCAGGCTCAAGCTTGCGCGTCAACGCGAACACAAACACCACCAGCATCATGAGCAAACCGATAATCACGTGCGAAGCGTGCAAACCCACAAGCGAGTAGTAAGTGGTGCCGAAGAGATTGGTGCTGATGGTGAGGTGATCGTGCACGATCAGCTTGTACCATTCGTTGGCCGTGTCGGCGAGAAAGATTGCGCCCAGCAGAATGGTGACGCTCCACCAGAGCGTGAAGGCCTTCATCTTCGCATGCGTCGATGGCATGCTCCGCCAGCACGATGAAGAAGCTGCTGGAGAGCAGGCACACCGTGCCGAAGATCGGAATCTCGAGAACTTCGCGCGGTGTGGGGCCCGCGACATCCCGGCCAAGGTAGTAGAGGTACGCCACCACAAAGATGGTGAAGATCGCCGATTCCGCGGTGATGAGGCTGGCCATCGCGACCACTCCGCGCGACGGCAATCGCCACTGCTCGTTTTCGACGTGTTGCAACGGAATCGTGCTCACGAGTTCCTCTCGACTTCACTCATACGGCGCATCCTGGTCTTCAGGGTGCTTCAAATCCCACAGCGGCCGGCGGCTCGAAACCACCGGATCGCTGGCGAAGTTATAAACCGGCGGCGGCGAAGGAATCGACCACTCCAGCGTCCATGCATCCCACGGGTCGGCTCCAGCCGTCTCGCCGCGGAAATAGGAATGTACCATGTTGTACACAAAAATCAGGACGGCGATTGCCTGGATGAAGCCGCCCACCGAGACGATCATGTTCAGCGTGGCCCATCCGCGGTCGGGCTCGTAGGTGTAGATCTGGCGCGGCATTCCCAGCAGGCCCGGAATATGCATGATGTCGAACGTGATGTGAAAGCCGATGACCATCAGCCAGAAGTGCCACTTGCCCAGGCGCTCATCGAGCATGCGGCCGGTCATCTTGGGATACCAGTAGTAGAGCGCCGCGAAGATCATGAACACGATGGCGCCGACCAGGACGTAATGGAAATGCGCCACCACGAAATACGAATTGTGGGTTTGCCAGTTCCATGCGGAAATCGAAAGCATGATGCCGGTCAGTCCCGCGATCACAAACTGAAATATGAAGGCAATCGAAAACAGCATCGGGGTCTCAAATCGGATCTTTCCCCCCCAGATGGTCGCCATCCAGTTGAATGTCTTGATGCCTGTGGGGATCGAGACCAGCATCGTCGACAGCGTGAAGAACGCGTTTCCGAACGATGTCATGCCGATGGTGAACATGTGGTGCGCCCACACGCCCAGGCTGATGAAGGCGATGCCCACCGATGCCGCCACCATGGCCGAATAGCCGAAGATCGCCTTGCGCGAGAATACGGGAATGATCTCGTTGGCGAAGGCGAACGCCGGCAGCACCAGTACATAGACCTCCGGATGTCCGAAGATCCAGAAAAAGTGGGCCCACAAGAATCGCCGATCCGCCCGCCTGGGTGTCGAAGAAGTGGCCGCCGAGATAGCGGTCGATCATCAGCATGGCCTGGGCAGCCGTTAGCGGGCTGACCGCGACCAGCACTAGAAAGGAAACGACCGCGTAGAGCCACGGCAACAGCGGTATGCGCATGAGGGTCATCCCTTTGCAGCGCATGCAAAACACGGTAGCCAGAATGTTGATGGCGGTACCGATGCTGCCGATGCCGCTGGCAATCAGGGAGACGGCCCAGTAATCGACGGTGTGACCAGGGGAGAAGGCTTTCTCGGTCAATGGCGCATAAGCGAACCAGGCCACATCGGGTGCCGAGCCCGTGCCCGTCAGTCCTACCCCACCGATGAAACTGTAGTAGAGCAGAATGCCCCCGAACGCGCTGATCCAGAAGCTGAACGCGTTGAGCCGCGGAAAGGCCATGTCGCGCGCGCCGATCATCAGAGGTATTAGATAGTTACCGAATCCGAACAGAATGGGCATGCCGACCAGGAACACCATGGTCGTCCCGTGCATGGTGAAGAGCCGGTTAAAGGATGCCGCGGATACGAACGAGTTATGCGGAATGGAGAGTTGAATCCGGATCAGCAAAGCCTCGACGCCCGCGACCAGCGAGGAAAATCAGTGCATAGCAGATGTAGAGAATGCCCAGCTTTTTATGGTCGACCGTCACCACCCAGCTGTGAACGACCTCGAGGTACGTGCCGCGCGCACTGTGCGGGCGCGTACGATCGAGCCCCGCCTCCATTCCCCCCGTAATCGGAATTCCCGGTGTGTCCGTTCCCATCTTTGGCTCCGGTTTACTTCAACGTCAGAAGGTAGGCTGTGATCTGGTCATTCTGCCTGGCGGTGAGATGCATGGCCGGCATCAGTGAGCCCGGTTTGAAGATATTCGGGTCGTCGATCCAGGCTCTCAGGTTTTCAGGCGTGTTCGGTATGGCGCCCGCCGCCAGGGTCGCGCGGCTCATCAAGTGGGTCAGGTCTGGTCCAAAGCGCCCGTTTGCCACCGTGCCGGTGACGGTATGGCAGTTGATGCACGCCTGCTGTTCGAAAACGATCTGGCCGTCATGCGCATTGATCGGTGTGGAAGCCGCGCCCGGTGGGCCTGCGGCGGTTTCAGCCTGCGCTTTTTGTTGTTGGGCAATCCACTGCTGAAAATCCTCCGGCGAATCGACATACACGCGCAGCAACATCTTCGCGTGTTGCGTGCCGCAAAACTGTGCGCATTGGCCGACATAGAGCCCGGTGCTCTGCGGATCGATCCACATCTCGTTGACGCGGTTCGGCAGCAGGTCCGTCTTGCCCGCCAATTGCGGCACCCAGAAGCTGTGGATCACGTCGGCGGAGGTCAGCTTCATAAATGTGGGACGAGGCGAGGCGGCATTGCTCACGGGGACATGCAGTTCATTCGCCGTGACGACGTTGTATTGCGGATAGTGAAACTCCCACCAGAACTGATGGCCCACGACGGTGACATCGACCGCCGACGCGGGCTTGCGCGCATCCTGCACCGAAAACAGAACTCGCGCGGTGCCAAGGAACAGCATCACGATGATCAGGATGGGAATGATGGTCCACGCCAGTTCGATCTGTACGCTGCCGAAGACCTGGGGCGGCTCGGTCGTGTCGCCTGGGCGCGCCCGAAAGCGAACCAGCGCATACACCAACAGCACGCTGACTCCGAGAAAAATCCCGGCAGAGATCGTCAGCACGAAAAAAGAGAGGTCGTTCACTTCGCGCGCTGGAGTGGACGCATGGGAGAAGGTCGAGGTCGACGGAGTCGCAGCCCACGCGGCACAGGAATTCAGGATTCCTGCTGCTGCCACGAGATCACGGAGGGGGACTCGCGATTTCACTTGGACCGCTTTCCAGGTTGTGAGCTATCAAACTGAGCCACTCGAAACAATTTGATGTGGGGCTACCGACTGGAGAAGGTTATAGCAAAACGAGTGTACCGAGGGCCATGGCCGCCAAGCAAGTTAATCCTGCTAAACCGCTGAACCCTCTTCATGCCCGTCTGGATCAGGCGCGGCCGGTTCCTTCTCAACCAATGGAATCCAAAAGCGGAACGTGGCGCCCTGGCCGGGTTGGCTGGACACATGAATTTGGCCGCCGTGCGCCGCCAGAATGGCGCGAGCAATGGGAAGCCCCATGCCGGTTCCTTTGCCCAGCGCCGAGCCCTTCTTGCCCCGATAGAATTTCTCGAAGATTAACGGAAGATCCGCGGAGTCGATGCCGGGGCCGTTATCCTCCACGGTGAACTCGAGGCGGCCGTCCTGCCTCCGGCTGCGAAGCGAAATCAGGCTTCCAGCAGGGGCGTGGCGCGCGGAGTTTTCCAGCAGGTGACGGAAGACGCGGCCGAGAAGAACGGGATCGAACCACGCGGGGCGATCCGGGGGTTCAACCGTGACCGCGACGCGATGCCTGGCCAGGATCGCGTGCGATTCCTCCACAACGTGGTCGAGGAGCGTGCGAGTATGCTGAGGCGCAGGCCGGACTTGGACCACATTGGCGTCGATCTCTGCCATCTCCACCGCTTCGCCGATCAGCTTGTCCAGGCGCGCGCTCTCTTCGTCAACCAGAGAGGCGAGGTCGCGGCGGCCTGCCTCATCCAGGCCCTCGGATTGCACCAGAGTGGTGGCCGCGGCCCGGATCGAGGTCAGAGGCGTTCGTAGTTCATGGGTCAACGAATCGATCAAGGCGGTGCGCAAGCCGCTCGCCCTCGCGGGCCGCTTCCATGCGCGTGTAGGTCTCGATCGCCAGGGAGCGGGTGAGCGCGAGCGCCACCTGCGCGCTGACCGCTGTTGCCGCCTCCTTGGAGAGCTTATCCGGCCGCCAGGCCAGTGCTCCGATCGGCTTCAGTCCAAGCATCAGGGCAAGAGAGGAAAACCGTTCGGAATCGGAAAGAGCCGGATTGTGGCCCTCGGTAAGGCCTCGCAACCCAGCCTGTATGCCGGCAGGAATTTCGCCGATCGACGCATAGAACTGATCCTGGTCGCGGACGTAGAGAAATACCGTTTCCAGCGCGAAACTGCGTTCGATCAGGCGCGGCATGTCGCGAATCAGGCGGGCCGCGTCTTCGTGAAGCATCATCTCCTGGCTCAACGTGTAAAGGCGCTCCACGTCTTCACGGCGCTGTTCGGCGGTGCGCGTCTGGCTACGCACCCTCTCCGCCAGTCGCCCTACGATCACGCAACTCACTGCGAACGACAGCATCTCCACCCATTCCTGGGGCCCGGCCAGGCGAAAGGTATGCCTCGGCGACAGAAAAAAGTAATCGAAACAAAGGGCGCAGAGCAATGCGACATACAGGGATCGGCGAATGCCCGCTCGGGTCGCGAACCATACCACCATGGTCAGGAAGACAAGTCCCGCCGCAGTATCGTTGACGCCCAACAGGGAAAGCAGAAATGTGATCGCGGCCACACCCAGAGTCGCCGCGAACCATTGCAGAACTCGGGACCAGCCAAAGCGTCGACTCATCGTTTCTGTCCCAGCATGATTCATGGTTTGACTTACTCTGCATCATAGTCGGCGTGAGCGATAATGTAATCTTCCCTTCAAAGAAGGAGAAACATGCCGGGCAGAATTCTGGTGATCGACGACGAACCGCAGATTACGCGGGTCTGCGCGCTGCGCTCTCCGCGCAGGGATTCGACGTGCGCACCGCCAACGATCCAGAAGAGGGCTTGCTCATCTTCCGCGAATGGGCGACCCGACCTGGTGATCACCGACCTGATGATGCCGGGAATGAGCGGAGTTGAGGTGTGCCGCGCGATCCGCTCACAGGGCACACACGCCGGTGCTCGTTCTTTCTGTTCGCGACCACGAGCGATCAAAGGTTGAAGCGCTCGACGCCGGCGCCGACGACTATGTGACCAAGCCATTCGGCATTCAGGAACTGCTGGCCCGCGTGCGCGCGCATCTGCGCCGCGCCCCGGAGCGTACCACTGCGGCCATCGAGGCTGGCGACTTCGTCATCGATGAGGCTGCCCATACCATCACCGTGCAGGGCAAGCCCATTCATCTCACGCCCAAGGAATTCGATCTGCTTCTGCACCTGGCGCGCAACGCCGGCAAGGTGATGACGCATCGCGCCCTGCTCACCGCGGTGTGGGGCGGCGCAGTCGGCGCATCAGCCGGAGTATCTGCGCGTGTTTGTCGGCCAGTTGCGCAAAAAGCTCGAAAACGAGACCGGCCGGCAGTACATCCAGACCGAGCCATGGGTCGGCTATCGCTTCGTCCCCGAAGGCTGGGTGGGGAACGCCGAGTAGTTTGCACTTTATGGTTTCCTTATACATTCTTTCCGGCAGTCAAACGGTTTAGCAGCCAAACTCTTCTTCAGTGCAGTGGTCAGGACGGTTGTGCGGCTTCGCGTCCGGCGCCAGCCCGTCCGGACTCTGCAAATGGAGCGTGATTCCGCGATGCAAGATGTAACGATGCTCTTCTTCACAGCGCTTTTCTTCGCCATGGCGTTTCTCTACGTCAAGGCATGCCAGAAGCTGAGGTAAGCCATGGATCTGATTACGGCGGTTGCACTCATCCTGTCTGTTCTGCTGCTGGGATACCTGACCGTTTCACTGCTTTACCCGGAGAAATTCTGACATGTCCGCCAATGGCTGGTTGCAGTTTGCCCTTTTCAGCCTGATCCTGCTGGCCGTCACGTCGGCCGGTGGGCATCTATCTGACGCGCGTTCTCGAAGGCGAGCGCACCTGGCTCGATCCGGTTCTCCGCCCGTTCGAGCGGCTGCATCTACAAGCTCTGCGGCGTAAACGCCGACCACGAGATGAACTGGCGCGAGTACGCCTTTGCCATGCTGGGCTTTTCCGCCGTCAGTCTGGTCCTGACGTACGCCATCGAGCGGCTCCAGGCCATGCTGCCGTGGAACCCGCAGCACCTGCCGGCAGTCGGTCCCGATCTGGCGTGGAACACCGCCGCCAGTTTCACCACCAATACCAACTGGCAGTTCTACACGCCCGAAACCACCATGAGCTATCTCACCGAGATGGCGGGCCTGGCGACGCACAACTTCTTTTCGGCTGCGGTCGGCATCGTGGTGGCGGTGGCCCTCATCCGCGGCATCAAGCGCACCACTTCGGCGACCATCGGCAACTTCTGGGTCGATACGACGCGCACCCTGCTCTACATCCTCCTGCCCGCCTGCGTGATCTATGCGCTGCTGCTGGTGGCCCAGGGCGTTCCGCAGAATCTGCACGCCTACACCGTCGGCGCACACGCTCGAGGGCGCAGACGCAGACCATCGCGCCAGGGGCCGGTCGCTTCGCAGGAAGCCATCAAGATGCTGGGCACCAACGGCGGCGGATTCTTCAACGCCAACAGCGCCCATCCCTTCGAGAATCCAACGCCATTTTCGAACTTCCTGCAGATCATTTCCATCTTCATCATTCCCGCCGGCCTGACCTACACGCTGGGCCGCATGACCGGTTCGCCGGGCCACGGCTGGGCCGTCTTCGCGGCCATGTTCATTCTGTTCGCGGCCGGATTCACTACGGCTCTACTGGGCCGAGGCGCACCCCCATCCGCTGATTCACGGCGCGCAGCAGACGCGCACCGCCACCGCGCCCGGCGGCAACATGGAGGGCAAGGAAGTGCGCAACGGCATCGCCGAAAGCGCGCTCTTCGCCACCATCACCACCGACGCCAGTTGCGGCGCTGTCAATGGCATGCACGACAGCTTTACGCCGCTCGGCGGCCTGGTGCCGCTCACCAACATCATGCTCGGCGAAGTCGTCTTTGGCGGCGTCGGCGCCGGCCTCTACGGCATGTTGATCTTCGTCGTGCTGGCGGTCTTCATCGCCGGCCTGATGGTCGGCCGCACACCCGAGTATCTGGGCAAGAAGATCGAGGCCTACGACGTGAAGATGTCCATGCTCTACGTGCTCATCTTTCCGCTCATCATCCTCACCCTGACCGCCGTCTTCGTGCTGTTGCCGAACGTCGGGCTTGGCACCACCAACAACCCCGGCCCGCACGGCTTCAGCGAAATCCTTTACGCCTTCACTTCCGGCGCGGGCAACAACGGCTCGGCCTTCGCCGGCCTGGGCCCGAACTGGTGGTACAACGTCGCGATGGGCTGGGACATGCTCATCGGACGATTCCTGATGATGATTCCCGTGCTCGCCCTGGCCGGCAACCTGGCGCAGAAGAAGAGCGTTCCGCCTTCGCCCGGAACATTCCCTGTGAATACACCGCTGTTCACGGTGCTGCTGGTCGGCGTGGTACTGATTCTGGGCGCACTCACCTTCTTCCCGGCACTGAGCCTGGGACCGATCCTCGAACACCTGCTGCTGCAGGCCGGTCAGCTTTTCTAACCGATCAGCCGCATCAGGAGAGTTACGATGGCAAAGCGACGAAAGCAGGACTGTCATGGCTGAAAAGACAAGTCTTTGGAATACGCAAATCATGGGCCAGGCGCTGCTCGATTCAGTGCGCAAGCTCGATCCGCGCTGGATGGTCAAGAACCCGGTGATGTTTGTTGTCGAAGTCGGCAGCGTGCTCACCACCGCGCTGCTCATCGACAACACCATCCATCATCGCCCCGGCTTCGGGTTCAATCTGCAGATCACGCTCTGGCTCTGGTTCACGGTGCTGTTTGCCAACTTTGCCGAGGCCATGGCCGAAGGCCGCGGCAAGGCGCAGGCCGACACGCTGCGCAAGGCCAAGGGCGAGACGATCGCCAAGCGCTATACGGCGTCGACGGCGAGTTTGAAGAGGTCGCCAGCGGCCTGCTGCGCGCCGGCGACGTCATCTACGTCGAAGCCGGACACTACATCGCCGGCGACGGCGAAGTGATTGAAGGCGTCGCCTCAGTGGACGAGTCGGCGATCACCGGCGAATCGGCTCCCGTGATCCGCGAGGCGGGCGGCGACCGCTCGGCGGTCACCGGCGGCACGAAAGTGCTCTCCGACTGGATCAAGGTAAACATCACTTCGAACCCCGGCGAGACCTTTCTCGATCGCATGATCGCGCTGGTCGAAGGCGCAACGCGGCAGAAGACGCCCAACGAGATCGCGCTCAGCATTCTGCTCTCCGGCCTGACCATCGTCTTTCTGCTCGCCGTTGTTACGCTGCAGCCCTTCGCGATGTACTCCAAAGCTCCGCAGACCGTCTTCGTGCTGGTCTCGCTGCTCGTCTGCCTCATTCCAACCACCATCGGCGGCCTGCTCTCGGCCATCGGCATCGCCGGCATGGATCGCCTCGTGCAGTACAACGTGCTGGCCATGAGCGGGCGCGCCGTGGAAGCGGCGGGCGACGTGAACACGCTGCTGCTCGACAAGACCGGCACCATCACCCTCGGCAATCGCCAGGCTACGGAGTTCGTTCCCGCACCCGACGTCACCGCCGAACGGCTGGCCGACGCCGCGCAGCTTGCTTCGCTCTCCGATGAGACACCCGAGGGCCGCTCCATCGTCGTGCTCGCCAAAGAGAAGTACAACCTGCGCGGGCGCGATCTTGCCGGCATTCACGCCGAGTTCGTTCCCTTCACCGCGCAGACGCGCATGAGCGGCGTGAACCTGCCCGGCACGCGCATTCGCAAAGGGCTCGGTCGATGCCATTGCGCGCTTCCTCGAGGAGCAGGGCTCGTCGCTGCCGAAAAAAGTCCGCGACAGCGTCGAGGAGATTGCGCGCGCAGGGCGGCACGCCGCTGGTGGTGGCTGAGAATTCGACGGCTCTCGGCGTCATTTATCTCAAAGACATCGTCAAGGGCGGACTGAAAGATCGTCTGGCACGACTGCGCGCCATGGGCATCCGCACCATCATGATCACCGGCGACAATCCGCTGACCGCGGCGGTGATTGCGCGCGAAGCCGGCGTCGACGACTTTCTTGCCGAGGCCAAGCCCAAGGACAAGATGGACCTGATCAAGCGCGAGCAGGCCAAGGGCAAGCTTGTGGCCATGACCGGCGACGGCACCAACGACGCGCCCGCGCTGGCGCAGGCCGACGTGGGCGTGGCCATGAACTCCGGCACGCAGGCCGCCAAGGAAGCCGGCAACATGGTGGATCTCGATTCCAATCCCACCAAGCTGATCGAGATCGTGGAGATCGGCAAGCAGCTGCTCATGACGCGCGGCGCGCTGACCACATTCTCGATCGCCAACGACGTGGCAAAGTACTTCGCCATCATCCCGGCCATGTTTGCCGGAGCCTTTCCGGTGCTGAACGCGCTCAACATCATGTACCTGCACTCGCCGCAATCGGCAATTCTCTCGGCTGTGATCTTCAACGCGATCATCATCGTCGCGCTCATTCCGCTGGCGCTGAAGGGCGTGAAGTACGAGCCCAAGGCGGCGGAAGCATTGCTGCGCCACAACCTGCTGATCTACGGCGTTGGCGGCGTCATTGTGCCCTTCATCGGCATCAAGGCGATCGACATGTTGCTGGTCGCCATGCACCTGGCGTTAATTTAAGGAGAAACGATCGTGCATTCTCTAACCACGGCCCCTGTACCTGTAATGGACGCTACGCAAACCAAGTCGACGACCCATTCGCTATGGAGAACTTCCATTCTCTTTACGGTCATTGCCACTGTCCTGTTTGGCCTCGGCTATCCGCTGCTGGTGACGGGGCTGGCGGGCGTGTTGTTTCCGCACAAGGCAGCTGGCAGCCTGATAACTGAAAGATGGCCAGGTGATCGGGTCTGAACTGCTGGCGCAGAGTTTTACCTCGGATCGCTACTTCCATCCCCGTCCTTCGGCCGCGGGAAACGGCTATGACGCCACGTCGTCGGGCGGGTCGAACCTGGCGCAATCGAATGCCAAGCTCGTGCAGCGCATCCAGGGCGATATCGACAAGCTAGCGGCCGCCAATCCCGGCAAGCCTGTGCCGATCGACCTGGTAACTACATCGGGCTCGGGACTCGATCCCGACATTACTCCGGACGCGGCCTTTTACCAGGCGTCCCGCGTTGCCAAGGCGCGCGGCCTCAGTGAAGACCGTGTGCGCAGCCTGATCGAGAAGCACGTTACCGGACGGCAACTTGGCTTCCTCGGCGAGCCGCGCGTCAATGTGCTGGAACTGAATCTAGATCTCGACACGCTGGGTGTCGTTTCCGATTCAACGGCGAAGTGAGGGCCCAGGGCTGTCGAAAATGAGGCTGCCTCCCAGCGGATCCGGTTAGGGAAAACTCCGTGTCGCCCTAATTGCGACCCGCCTCGACCAGGGAAAGACGGCGCTCCTTGATGTCCCGCATCGGCGGTTGTCCGAAGAAGCGGCGATATTCCCGGTTGAACTGGCTAGTACTCTCATAGCCGACTTCGAACGCAGCACTTGCGGCATCCAGGCCTTCATTGAGCATGCGCTCTCGTGCCACATGCAGCCGAAGATGCTTCTGGTACTGCAGCGGGCTCATCGCGGTGAGAGACCGGAAATGATGGTGCAAGGTTGACAGCCCCATCTGGGCAACCGAAGCGAGTTCGTCGACGCGCAGCGGTCGGGCATAGTTAGCTCGGAGCCATGCCACGGCCCTGGCTGTTCGGTGGCTCTGCTCACCTGAACTCGTGATGGCCCGGAGATGTTCGCCCTGGGGGCTACGAAGCAGGCGGTAGATGATCTCCCGCTGGATGAGGTTGCTCAGAAATGGGATGTCTTCGGGCTTATCCAGAAGGTCCATCAGCCGCGCGCATGCGTCCAGGAGTTCGGCCGAGCTCGCACCCACGGCCATACCGCGCGCCCCTGATGTCTCCTCGGGCAAAGGGAACTCCTCTTCGCTGAGGATCTTTCGTACCTCGGGCATCTCCAGCTTGAGTAACAAGCCAAGGATCGGTGCATCCTTACTGGCATTGATCACCTGGCTGACGACCGGCAAATCGACCGACGTCAACAGGAACGTTGATTCGTCGCACAGGTAGGTCGCTTTCCCCAGGTTGATTCGCTTTTGGCCCTGCACAAAAACGACCAGACCGGGCTCGTATGTAGCCGAGGCGCATGCTGTTGGCGCACTTCGGCGATAGAGGGTCAGACCGGGTATGGCAGTCGGGGTTTCTCCCTCCGATATGGAATGAGCGATAATCTTGGTGGCCAGATCCGTCCGGATCGCCGCCACGCGTGAGAGCACCGTGCCTTTTGCACGTTCTGCCGCCTGAATGCCCGATTGCTTCCCTGAACCCATAAATCCCAGCCTACCGCTCCTTGCGGCAAAGATAGCACCGAAATCTGCGAATCGACAGGAATAGGCAAAAGATCGGCAGGATCGGACTATCGACGTCGTGGGGCGTTTCCTTAATCTGTGGATGAGAAGATCTGCAGTAGGAGACCGAAGCACTTTGACCTATTCGTGAATCCCTGTTGAGCGTTTTATCGTTGATCTTGCACTGATCACAACCCACATTATCGCGACTCTGTCGCGCATCTTGCCACCCGAGAACGCCGAGGTAACTTCATGTACAAAGCGAAAGCTTATGCCGTTTCCAGCGCGACATCGCCGTTTGCTTCCACCACGATTGAGCGGCGCGATCCCACCGAGCACGACGTTCAGATTGAAATCCTGTTCTGCGGCATCTGCCATTCCGATCTCCACCAGGCCCGCAACGAGTGGAGCGGTCTCATGCCGACCGCCTATCCCTGCGTACCCGGCCATGAAATCGTCGGCCGCGTCACAAAGGTCGGTTCCGCGGTTACCAAGTTCAAGCCCGGCGACCTCGCCGCGGTCGGCTGCATGGTCGATTCGGACCGCACCTGCCCCGAGTGCATGGCCGGCTTTGAGCAGTTCTGCCCGAACATGACCCTCACCTATAACTTCCCTGACAAGCACACCGGGGGCGTCACCTACGGCGGCTACTCCGACAGCATAGTGGTCAAAGACCATTTTGTTCTCAGCGTTCCTTCGAACCTCGATCTTGCCGGAACCGCGCCTCTCCTGTGCGCCGGAATCACGACCTATTCCCCCATGCGCCATTGGGGCGTGACCAAGGGTAAGAAGGTTGGCGTCGTCGGCCTCGGCGGCTTGGGTCACATGGGCGTCAAGTTCGCGCACGCACTCGGAGCCCACACGGTCGTCTTCACGACCTCTCCGGGTAAGAAGGACGACGCCCTCCGCCTCGGCGCCGATGAAGTCGTTCTCTCCCGCGATGCCAATGAAATGGCGAAGCACGCCGGCAGCTTCGACTTTATCCTCGACGCCGTCGCCGCTGAACACGACATCAACGCCTACATCCAGTTGCTCGCTCGCGACGGCAACATCACCATGGTGGGCGCGCCGGAAACCCCGTTGCCGGTCGCCGTCTTCGGCCTGCTTATCCGGCGCCGCAGTTTCTCCGGGTCCATCATCGGCGGCATCGCCGAGACCCAGGAGATGCTCGACTTCTGCAGCCGGAACAACATCATCTCCGACGTCGAGGTCATTCCCATCCAGAAGGTCAACGAAGCCTACGAGCGGCTGGTCAAGTCCGATGTGAAGTACCGCTTCTCCATCGATATGGCATCGCTCAAATCTGAATAACGGATCAGCGATAAACCGTCGATTCAGCGCAAAGCAAATCGAGTTTCCTAAACGGCTCTAGACAAATCGCAGGACACCTGGAAGACAAGGGGTACAACCCGTCCGAAAAGTGAGGAACTCGTTGTGAACATATCCTTCGAAAGTAAAGTTGCACTCGTGACAGGCGCAGCGTCTGGACTGGGTTTTGCAACAGCGAAGGCATTTGCTGAGGCAGGGGCTTCAGTAATGTTAGCCGACTGGAATGAGGAGGAAGTGCAAGCCGCAGCTGATGGACTCGCCAATAAAGGTCACAAGACCCTGGCCGTCCGCTGTGACGTTTCAGACGACGCGCAGGTAGAAGCAATGGTGAAGCAGACTGTC
This sequence comes from uncultured Acidobacteriota bacterium, assembly GCA_963798315.1. Lineage (GTDB taxonomy): Bacteria > Acidobacteriota > Terriglobia > Terriglobales > Acidobacteriaceae > Telmatobacter. The sequence goes on from CAWCTA010000020.1 coordinate 68,492, forward strand.
GGTGCCTTCGGAAAGCTCGATGCTGCGTATAACAATGCCGGCATTCAGGGTGTTCTGGCGGAAACTGCCGATTCCCCCCGCGATGACTACGACCGGGTGATGGCGGTCAATCTCCGCGGTGTCTGGAGCTGCATGAAGTTCGAACTGCAGCAGATGCGCAAGCAAGGAAATGGCGCTATCGTCAATTGCTCCTCGCTTGGAGGGCTTGTCGGCGGCAACCAACGCGGGACGTACCATGCCGCAAAGCATGGGGTGATTGGATTCACCAAGAGCGCTGCTCTCGAATATGCAACTCGTGGCATTCGCGTGAACGACGTATGCCCGGGCATGATCCAGACGCCCATGTTCGACAAGATGATTGCAGAAGGTCAGGGAGAAGAGTTGAATGCGATGTTGAAGTCGTTGGTGCCGATGGGACGGATGGGGCGGCCCGAAGAAATCGCCGATGCTGTCCTGTGGCTCTGCAGCTCAGCCGCCAGTTACATTACCGGGCAGTCGATCTCCGTCGACGGCGGCTACGTCATGCGTTAGACGAAGGAGACGAGAGCAGCAGAGGCGGGCCGGATCATCGCCGCCAGGATGACGAAGGAGGTTGCCTTCGAGCCCGTGAACGGACCGATCGACGATCGAATCGACACCGCCTATCGTGCAAAGTACGGCGACGGCCCCTACCTCAAGTCTATGACCGGCGCGCAGGCTAATTCTGCGATAGTGAGGGTGGTGCCGCGCGAGGCCACAAACGCTTAGATCAGGAGAAACAAATGCAAAAGCGCAAGTTAGGAAGCAATCTGGAAGTTTCGGCTCTCGGCCTCGGATGCATGGGCTATGAGCTTTTCCTACAAACCGTTCCCGGAAAAGCGGGAGGTGATAGCTCTGCTTCGGGGCGCCGTCGAGCGGGGCGTCACGTTTTTCGATACGGCGGAGGTCTACGGGCCGTTTAACAACGAAGAACTCGTGGGAGAGGGCCTGGCGCCCTTTCGCGGGCAGGTGGTGATCGCCACCAAGTTTGGATTTGATATCAATGCCGACGGAACTCACGGACCGAAGGGCCTTGACAGCAGCCCCGCGCGCATCCGCCAGGTTGCCGAAGCTTCCCTGAAGCGCCTTCAGATCGACGCCATCGACCTCTTCTATCAGCATCGAGTCGACCCCAAGGTTCCGATTGAAGACGTCGCGGGAGCCGTCAGGGACCTTATCCATGAAGGCAAGGTCAAGCATTTCGGAATGTCGGAAGCCGGTGCAAACACCATCCGCCGCGCCCACGCCGTGCAGCCGGTTACAGCCTTGCAGAGCGAGTATTCGCTCTGGTATCGGACTCCCGAAGAGGAAATCATTCCTACCCTCGAAGAACTCGGCATCGGCTTTGTCCCTTTCAGCCCCCTCGGCAAAGGCTTCCTGACCGGAAAGATCGACGAGAGCAGGACGTTCGACAAGACCGACATCCGCAGCAGTATCCCGCGCTTCACCCCGCAGGCACGCAAGGCGAACCAGGCGCTGGTGGATCTGCTCGGGGATATCGGAGAACGAAAGAACGCGACCCCGGCGCAGACTGCTCTTGCATGGCTGCTGGCGCAGAAGCCGTGGATCGTGCCCATTCCCGGCACAACGAAGATCCATCGCCTCGAAGAGAACGTCCGCGCAGTTTCGATCGAGCTTTCCAGTGATGATCTTCGGCAGATTGAAAACGCGGCCTCACACATCAAGGTCGAAGGCGCCCGCTATCCCGAACACATTGAGAAGATGACAGGGCTTTGAGCGCGCGTATCCCAATGTAATATTGCATCGATTCAAGGAGAGAGGAAGGCGATGGAGATCAAGCGAGTCGGATCCCAGCCCTCGGGTAAAGGACCCGCGGATTACTTCACCGGCGCGGTGCGCGTCGACATGCTGTTTGAAGCGCCCGACCCGGCCCGCGTGGTGGGCGCCAGTGTTACCTTCGAGCCCGGTGCTCGTACCGCATGGCATACGCATCCGCTTGGACAAACCCTGATCGTCCTGTCGGGATGCGGGCGGGCCCGACGCTGGGATGGTCCGATCGAGGAGATCCGGCCCGGAGACGTGATCTGGTTTGCGCCGGGAGAAAAGCATTGGCACGGCGCGGCGCCAACGACTGGGATGACCCATATCGCTATTCAGGAAAAGCTGAATGGCAAGACCGTCGATTGGATGGAACAGGTGAACGACGAGCAATATCAGCAAGGCTCCTAAGCATTGAGCCGACGTCACCGTGCCATCTTCAGCCATTGATCCACGTGGGGTTTAGCCGCGAACGCAAGTTATATCTATGTTCGCGGCGTCCGCAAATTTGAAAATATCAAGTAGAAGCTCAACGCTTTTGGCGGAAGGCTGCTATTTCTGCCAGTAGCCGACGTAAAGTCGCAATCATAGAATCGCACCCATCTGCGCTGGCTTACCTTTGGAACTTTCGAGTCGGCTCGCGTGACCGCGTTTAGAAGAAGCCGTTGACACAAGTAGCCTGTCGCGGCGAGTTCGTTACCAGCACAGGCCGACTCTGTAGGGATAGTGTCTGCAAGGTGATCGAAGGCGGCGGGGCCTTCGGTTCATTTGGTATTACCGTTCTCAACGCGACAGGCCGGTATTTCATGTGATCGACGGAAGGAACCCTAGATGGTAACTGCCCAATCCTTTTCTAGCTTCTTGGCCGTTGACCCGGGGACTTGGTCGGCCGACTGGATATTTGGCCTGCCCTTGATTCTGCTGACCGTGCTCATCAATGTCATGGGGCTCGGTCTCATGGGCTGGCGGATTGTTCGATTTGCAAAAAGTATATTTGAACGCCATCATCCTTCAGCCGTTTTTCTGACGGTTGTCTGTGCCATGACATTATTGGCAACCAGCCTGCACGCGCTCGACGCAGCCATCTGGGCTGCGGCCTACAGGCTGCTTGGAACCATGCCCGACTACCGCTCTGCGATGCTCTATTCACTGAACGCAATGACCAGCTATGGGCATACAAATCTGGAGTTGGAAGACCACTGGCAGCTCATGGGCGCGATGGAGGCCCTCAACGGTGCGCTGCTGTTCGGGTTGAGCACCGCTTTCCTCTTCGCCGTGATTCAAAAGGCTTGGCCTTCCGGCGGCGGACGCGAGCACGGGTAGACCCAGACCAGCGGGAACATTGCCCTCAGGCGAGATGGCCATGTCAACAACATTGATCCGGCAATTGACGGTGCTCTTCCAGTCGCAGGCAGTTGCGCGCAGGCAATTATTCACTTAGGTGGATTGCCGCTGCGCCACGAGCCCAATCGGCTGTGCGGGTTCCTCCACGCGCAAAATCTGATCGACTACGGGACGGGGGATACGCTGCACGATGCCACTAGGCCAGCGAATCTCCACATGATCTACGCGAGACTCGGCGCCAAGCCCGAAGTGGGCGCGTCGATCGCTGGATGACATGAAGCCCACGCTTGCGGAGACGTGGTTAAAGAGCGCGCGGCCGGAAGCGGTCACAACCTTGATAGAGGCGCCGATGCCATTGCGGTTGCTCACCTGGCCAACCAGGTTGAACATGATCCAATGATTTCCGTTGAGGGCGTTGTTGATCAGGATGCGCGGCCGCTCGCCCAGCGACGTGACTACCAGATCCATGAATCCATCGTTGTTCAGATCAACAAACGCCGCACCGCGCTGATAGCCGAGGAACGCGAAGTCGGGCCCCATTGTTTCAGTGACGTCGACGAGGGTCTTGCCATTGATGTTGCGAAACATGGTGTCGTGCTGGCGAGAGTTGGCGGCAAGGTCGTCGACATCTCCGTTGGCGGAATAGATATCTTTCCAGCCATCGTTGTCGAAATCAATAAAGCCGATGCTCCAGCCGGAAAGACTGCGCGTGAGCATGCCCAGCTTTGAGCTCCACGTGGCATCGGTAAACGCCTTGCCCGACTCGTTCTTCATTAAACCGAAAACCTGGCCGGAGAGGTCGTTGTAGACGATGTCGATCCACCCGTCGTTATCGAAGTCCGCGGCGTCGCAGCCCATGCCGGACACGGAACCGCCCTGGGAGTTGTAGGCGACTCCGAATTCCAGCCCGCGTTCCTTGAACGTTCCATCGCGCTGGTTGATGAACAGGAAATTCGGTTCGGTATCGTTGGCGACGAAGACGTCCATCCCCCCGTCGCCATTGAAGTCCGCAATGGAGATGCCCATGCCTTTCCCAAGTGCTTTTCCGATTCCGCTGGCTTCTGTCACGTCTTCGAACCGACCCTTCCCGAGGTTGCGATACAGGTTGGAAGATACACTTTTGTAGACCGTGGGGCTGCAGTATTCCTCGCGCTTCTCGTCCATGCGGCAGATTTTGTCGACCTGAGGAGTCCACACCGTGTAGTTGGTAACGATCAGGTCGAGCAGACCGTCGTTGTTATAGTCGAACCATGCAGCTCCGACGCTGAGAATGTTCTCTCCTTTGCGATCGAGCCCGGAAGCTGCAGTCACGTCCGTGAAGGTACCGTCGCCATTGTTGTGGTAGAGCGAATTGGCACCGGCGTTGCAGATGAAAATGTCGTCGAAGCCATCGTTGTCATAGTCGGCCACGGCCACACCGAAGCAGAAGCCGAGACCGGCCCCCGTCAGTCCGGCCCGGGCGGTTACATCCTCGAAGGTTCCATCGCCCCGGTTGTGCAACAGGCAGTTGTAGAAGTCGGGTGTGGTCTTGACCAGTTCGGGAAGGCGGGCGCCGTTGGTAAAAAACAGGTCCATGCGGCCGTCGTTGTCGTAATCGATGACCGCGACTCCGCCGCACATGGGCTGGGGAAAGTACTTTCGTCCGGTGAAGTTGTTGTTGGTGCGATAAGGAAAAGATGAACGTCCGGCGACATCGGTAAACCAGGGGGCTGGCTTCTTCGATTTCTGGGCCGGAGCTTGAATAGGTGAAAGAGACTCCGGCGGAGCCGATGTTGGATCCTCAGGGGAGTTCGATCGATGTCCCGTGAGTCCGAATTGAGAGCCCAGCGTCCGTCCGAAGACGAAGCCGGGAAACAAGGCGCACAGCGCAGTGAGCCAGGATCTTCGGGTCAGATTAGCCATCGAGCCAGTGGTTTCGGATGGGCCGGCGAGTGTCATTGCCCACGGTCCATAGTAGCGCGGGCGTCAAGCGGTTACGGTTGATGAGCCAGACGCGATCAAACCCCCCAAAAATTGCGGCGGCGACGGGGGATTGCCGAAGCGGTTTCCCGGGGGTGTTCCGTTCGTGGAAAAAGGATTGACAGCTGAATTGATTGAGAATAGTCTTCGTTGGAATTACGCAAGATCGTTCCGAGATTTGATGATTTACCCAAACGAGGCCCGGATCTTTATTTGGCCCAAAGAACGCTGTAAACGTTGCCAACCCGACCAGCGATTCACCTATCCCATGGGTCCGTGATGAGATAGGCATTTCGTCTCACCTCTAACGGCGGCAAACCAGCCCGTGAATGTGCGTTGAGCGCAATCCGTGAGGGAGTTGCCGGATGTTCAGCAAGCCAAGCACTTTCTTGACGTTCAAACCGGCGAAGAACCGGATGCAGAGAACCGCGCGAATTCAGGGATCCGTTTTGGACTGAGGCGGCAGCGGGCCTTGTTCAAACAAGGGGGCCGCCTCTCGGGGCGCTTCAATTAGACAGAACAAACAAACTTGACAGGAGACGCTATGCACACGGGACGAAGGTTCATCACGCACAGCCTGATGCTGGCACTTCTTGGTGTATTTCTGATGGCCGTGACCCACAGGAGTTTCGGGCAGGACACCAACGCCTCCCTGGGTGGAACGGTCACAGATCCAAGCGGTGCGGCGATTCCGGGCGCGAAACTATCGGTAGTCAACGAGGCAACAGGCTTCCAGTCAAACTTTGTATCGGACGAGACCGGCGCCTACAACTTCCGCAATCTTACTCCGGGCAAGTACCGCCTTGAAGTATCGGCGCCTGGTTTCAAATCAACAGCGCAGTCGGGCATCGAACTGGCGGTCAACCAGGCGGCCCGCGTTGAGGTGCACCTCCAAATCGGCAAAACCGACGAAACCGTAACCGTGACGGCCGACACTTCGCTGTTGAACTATGAGAACCAGACGCTCGAGGGAGGCGTGAGCCCTGAGACGCTGCAGAGCTTTCCATTGACGGTGAATGGCGCTCCGCGCTCATCGGTAGCCGTGGCCATCATGATGCCCGGCGTGACGACGGCTGGCAGCGGAAACGCCTTCAATGCGCGCATTAACGGCGGCATCGTCACGGGTGATGAAGCGGTTGTGGATGGCGCGACAGCCATCGAGGGCTTCATGAACCAGAGCGGCATGGTGAGCCTGCAGACCGACTTTGGCATGTCCCCCGACATCACCGTCCGAAGTGAAAGTGTTGACCGCGAACTACGATGCCCAGTACGGCGACACCACCTCCGGCCAGCTCATCATCCAGACCAAGAGCGGCGGCGAGCAGTTCCACGGCGGTGGTTATGAATATCTTCGCAACGACGCCTTCAACGCGTTTCTGTATGGCGTCGACCCCGGGACCAAGAAACCCGCCGACAAGGAGAATGACTACGGCGCATACATTGGCGGCCCCATCCTTATTCCCAAGCTTCTCCGGCATGACTCCTGGGCAAAGGGATATTTCTACTTCAACTGGGAGGGCTTTCAGGATCACGGCAGCTCCACCTCTTCCACCCTGTCGATTGCTTCGCTGAATGCCCGCCAAGGCAACTTCAGCGCGATATCCAACCAGTTGTATTACCCCAACGATCCGGGCAAATACGGAGCCGACGCGGGTCAGCCGATCGCTTTTCAGGGGGTGAGGAACCAGATCAACCCCGCCTATCAGGATCCGGTCTCCAAGGGGTTCATGGCGGAGTTGCCGACACCCACGAACGACGCGGAGACCAGCAACTATTTCGTTCCCCATTCCGGACAGGGCTCGCTGACCAACAGCGAAAACGTGTGGTTCTGGCGCGTCGATTTCAACCTGGGCAACAAGGACCATCTCTACTACACGTACTGGTGGCAGTATGCAGGCGTGAACACGCAAAGCGATTTACCACTAGCGATCTCTACCGCAGGGCCGGCGAATCCAGAGAACGCGCCTATTCAGCGTTTGAACTGGGAACACACCTTCTCCGAAAAGATGACCAACCACCTGACGCTCGGTTACCTGAACCGCAATGAGGGTTACTACGCTCTGAACGGAAAAGCCGATCTGCCCAGGGTGCCGGGAGTCGCCGATGGGACCTTCAATCCACAGATGAACTTCGACAACTACAGCCAGCTCGGCAGTAACGGCGTGCCCAATGCGACGCTGGACAAAACCACCCGTGGAACCTACGCACTGAACGAAGTGCTTACCCGGCTGATGGGCCGGCACACGGTGAGAGCCGGCATTGAGTACCGATTGGCCGGCACTGCCATCCACCTCGGCACCAACCAGGGCGGTACGTTCAGTTTCAGCGGCGCTACCACCGGGAACAGCAAAATCGCCGACCCTGGAGACGCCATGGCCAGCTTCTATCTGGGAGCTGTTTCCAATGCCAATGTCAACTTCTACAACGTGAAAGCCGAATACCCACGCCAGCCCGCGTGGGCCGCCCATCTCGGCGACTCGTGGCGACTCACTCCCAAACTGACCCTGAACTACAGCATGCGCTGGGATTACATCGCTCCTTTCAAGGAGAAATACGACAACCTGTCGTTCATTGACCCATTGGGCATTAACCCCGGAACGGGTGGCGCCAACCTTCAAGGCCGCCTCGCGTTTGCCGGGAACAAGTGGGGAGCAGCCAGCTACGGAGCTGATTTCCCTGAGGTGCCCTTCAAAAAGGGATTCGCCCCGCGTCTCGGCTTTGCCTACGCAATGAACGACAAAACCGTTGTTCGCGCAGGATACGGCATCTACTTCGGCCAGGCGTTTTATCCCGGGTGGGACGGCGGCATGAGCCTGGAGGGGTTCAACAAGACGGTGAATATCAATGAGACCACCAGTGGAATCAACACGCTTCCCGTGATCTACCTGAGCACCGGCCTGACCCAGAGCCAGGTGGGCGCTACGCAGGACATCTCCGCCGATTTTGAGAATGGCAAGACGCCGGCGAAGTACCGGCCGCTGGACGGAAATCGCAGGCCCTACTCGCAGCAGTGGAACCTCACGCTGGAGAGGCAACTGCCCGAGAACTTCTTCGTTGCGGCATCGTACGTGGGTACCAAGGGAACGCACCTGCCGTCGGCCATGAGTCCGTTGAACGTCCTCAACCCCTATAATCCCAATGTCGCCGGTATTGGGAATACCTCCGGTTCAGGGACCGATTTGACGATCGACTACAACACCCCCGGCGGCCCCGCGGCATTCGCGACCCTCGGCGTCAGCGTTCCGTATCCCGGCTGGGATTCGCAACTCAACCCGGCCAATGGCGCCGCCTGCTCGGCCACCATTGCCCAGGCTCTGCTTCCGTACCCGCAGTTCTGCGGGGTGGTGCAGGGACAGAACGAGCAGCACGCCACTTCGCAATACCAGTCGTTCCAGGCCCGCGTGGAGCGGCACCAGACTCGCGGCCTCTACCTGCTGGGTTCGCTGACCATTTCGAAGCTCTACACCGATGCCTCCGATACCACCCAGTCCACCAATGACACCTACTCCGGTAACCAGGGGAACAACGGCCAGTTCTCGCCTTACAATCTCTTCCCGCGAGCCTGGGCGATCGCTGCCGATAACGTACCCCTCACCTTCCAACTCGCCTCGGTGTACGATCTGCCTTTCGGGCGAGACCAGCGATTCCTCAATAACGTCGGCTGGGCCAATGTCCTTGTAGGCGGATGGCAGGCCAGCCCGCTGTGGCGTTGGGAGTATGGGACGCCCTTCTCGTTCTTCTCCTCGTCGTGCACAACCTCCACGCTGGTTCCTCAGTTCCGCGAGGGCTGCGTTCCCGGATTCAAGCCCGGCGTGCCCGTTCAACCGCACGGACGCAACGGATTCAATCCTTCCACCGGGGCTACCTACTTCAACCGGAACGCCTTTGAAACCGACTTCTCGGCGTTCGGCTATACCGGAACAGGAAAGGCGGTCACGACCATCTACGGCCCGGCCTACCAGTCTTTTGACCTGTCCTTCACCAAGGACACCGCGATCACCGAGCGCGTACACTTCAAGTTCAGCACCAACTTCTTTAACACCTTCAACAATCACTACTTCCTGGCAAGCCAGGGCGGAAACTATGGCGGCCAGTCGGTGGCTTTCGTGACCGACGTCAACACCAACAGTTCTACCAACCCCTTCGGGAGCTGGACCCACTCGGTCACGCCGCCGCGCACCATTCAGTTTGCGGGACGCATTGAGTTCTAGCTTTCTGGAGGGTTGCACCGTAAACCAGGGCGCCAGCCGGCCTTACTTTTGGTATGGCCGGCTGGCGCTCCTTGCCTGAACGGACCCGTGCAAGCGGTGGAGGTTCAGGGCGTCGAGCGCGGACGGAGCCGGAGGTAGGCGCTGACCTCTTCACGCGCCGCCGCTTCCTGTCCGAGTCTGCGCAGAACGCGCGCCATGGCCATATGGGGCTCGGGGTAGGAGGGGTCGAGGCGCGCGGCTTCACGAAGTTCAGCTAACGCTTCATCCAGCCGCTGAAGGTCTTCAAGGACGGTCCCGAGCTGGAAGTGCGCCTTGGCGAATGCCGGGTCCAGACGAATCGCTTCGCGAAGATTCTTCTCGGCGTCGGCGTCGCGGTTGAGGAATTGCTGCGTGATGGCGAGGTTCAGATACGGCCAGGGAGAGGGATCGGCCGATTGGCGGCCCAGTTCGATCGCCTTCTCGTAGCTGGCCACCGCTTGATCGTTCTGGTTCTGGTAGTAATAGCAGAGTCCCAGGTTGTCATAAGCCCGGGCCATGTACGGGTTGAGCTCGATGGCGTGCTGAAAATGTCGAATTGCGTTGTTGTACTGATGTCCGTCGTAGTCCAGCCGCCCGAGCCAGTAGGGATAGAGAGCCTCCTTTTCATTCTGTGCGGCCAGCGATTCGAGCACCGGGCGAGCCCAATCGGGATGAGCCGTGCGGATGTAGTCCATGGCCAACAAGAACCGGATATTGGGATCAAGCGGCGCGATGGCTTCAGACTTCTTCCACGCAATGGCGGCATTCAGATAATCCTGATTGCGAAAATAGACGGTGCCCGCGAAAGCGAGGAGTCTCGCAGCGCGAGGAGAATGAGCGTCGCGATCGATCTCGGACAGCAGGAGTTTCTCCGCTGCAATGTAGTCGCGCCGGCTGACAGCTTTTTGCAGTTGATCGGCCGTTTCGGGTGGCAGTTGCAGAGATGCGATGGCAGGCGCCTCAGGGTAAAGTTCATCCACGCCGGACTGGCACCATATGGAATGCGAAGGCAGAACGAGAGACCACGCCATACAAGCCGCGCGCATCAGTCTTCCACTCGCCCGCATCATGGAGTTTAGTGTAGTGCAGTCAGCAGATAAACCGATGATGTGGGCGGGTGGAAGACGCGGGCGACGGCGACCGATGCGATGGCTATTTCGTGGGTGCCCGCTGCTGTATGTGGCCGCGTTGTTGCCGGGGTTTGCAGCCGCCAGTGCAAACGATTCCTCAACCTACGAACGGACGATCCTCGAAATTCAAAAACAGATCGAGGCAGGCAATCTCGAGGCTGCTCGCACGCTGGCGACGGACGCGGCGGAAAAGTATCCGCACAACGGGGGAGTGGAGAATCTGCTCGGTGTTGTGGAAGTGCAGCAGGGACATGCGGTGGCGGCGGGTAAGGCATTTTCGCAGGCTATCGTCGATGATCCGCGGCTGACGGCGGCCTATCTGAACCTGAGCCGCATCAAGATGGAATCTGCTTCGAGCGATCAGCCCATGCGGGCTGAAGCTCTGCGCCTGAGCCTCAAAGTTCTCGAGCTTGATCCGGCCAACGACGAAGCACACTACCAGGCAGCCACGATTCTCTTCTGGAACAAGGACTATCGCTCATCACTGCAACATTTGGGAAAGCTCAGCCCGGAGTCGCGCGCCAAGATCGGAGCCCAGACGCTGCTCTGCGCGGACAATGCCGCGCTTGGGGATCGCAAAGCGACGGACGAAGCTGCGCGGGCGATGGCAGCGAATCCCGACTTCACGGAGCTCGATGCGAATACCTGCATCCCCGCGCTGCGCGCGGCCCGTCGAGCCGACCTTATCGACCTGCTGTTGACGGCTGCACAGACACACCAGGCGCTCTCTCCCGATGCGCTGCGCATCCTGGGCCTTGCGCAGGAGGCCGAGGGCCAGCTGCAACTGGCGCGCGCTACTTTGGAGAAGGCCTTCTCTGCCCAGGACACATCGGTTGTGATTCTCGAAGACCTGACTCGAGTGGCGAGAGCTGCCAATGATAACCAGGGGGCGCTCGGTTACCTCGCGCACGCGCGTGATCTGGCGCCAGACAATGCGGCCCTTCCCTACGAATTCGGCGCCGTGTGCGTGCGCATGGGCCTCTATGCTGAGGCCCGCAAAGCTATTGCAGAAGCCCTTCGCCTCGACCCTGGCAACGCCGACTACAACCTGGGGATGGGGATGGTGGTTTCGTTTTCGTCGGATCCTTCACAGGCGCTCCCTTTTCTGACTAAATACCATGCTTTGCGCCCCAACGATCCGGAGGGCGTGCTGGCGCTCGGCGCCGCCAATTTCCGAGCCAAGGACTTCGACTCGGCTTCGCCGTGGCTGACGCAGGCTGTCGCAAACCCAAAGACCGCGGCTGATGCGCATTACTATCTTGGCCGGATCGCTCGCCAGGAAGGCCGTCTGGACGAGGCAACCGCTCAACTGAAACAATCGCTGGCGCTCGAACCCGATCGGCCGGATGCGCTCGCAGAACTGGGAGAGATCAACCTGCAGGCTCACGATTTTGTCCAGGCCGCTGCTTACTTTGACCAGGCCCTGCACCACGATCCGGATAACTATGTAGCCAATTTTGGGTTACTCCAACTCTACGCGCGGACCGGGGACTCGCGCCGCGAAGAGCAATCGCGCCGCTTCGATGAGATCAAGAACCAGAAGGAAGAACGGGACCACCAGATGATGCGCAGCCTTGAGATCCATCGTAACGATCTGCCAGACCAGTCAAAGTAACATCGCCAATCCAACGGCTTTACCCATCGCTTGTTCCACCAGGAGAAGAATGAATGTCGATTACGACAGTTAGTACAGTGAGAAAGGCAACGTTGCTGGCCGCCGGCATAGCTGGACTGCTTTTAGCCATGGTGCTCACGTCCTGCAAGTCGGCACCGAACCTGACCGGAAAGTGGTTTGCAACCGGAAAAACCCTGGCCAACGGAGAGCAGCAAAAGGCGATCCTTGACCTGAAACAGGACGGGAACCAGCTCACCGGCAACGTGCGCGGCCTTGGCTTTCAAACCGCTGTGAAAGGCACGGCGAACGGCAGCCACTTTGAGCTTTATGGAGTCGACTGGAACGACAAGAAACCGTTCCTGACCGGAGACCTGTCGAACGGGAGCATCGAAGGAATGCAATGGGACGATAAGTTCACCGCACGGCCGGCTACCGATGCGGACGAGTTTCCGAAGCTGGCTTACATAGACCCTCCCTCGTTGCACAAGGTGCCCTATAACGGGCTGGCCAAAACACCTCCGATGGGATGGAACAGCTGGAACCTTTTCGCGGAGAAGGTGGATGACCAGACAGTGCGCACCATGGCTGACGCGATGGTGACGAGCGGCATGAAGGACGCGGGGTATATCTACGTCAATATCGATGACACATGGGAAGGCGTGCGGGATGCGAACGGCGTGCTGGCAACTAACAAGAAGTTTCCCGACATGAAGGCGCTCGCCGACTATGTGCATTCGAAGGGGCTGAAGATCGGGATCTATTCGTCGCCGGGACCGCGTACGTGCGGCGGTTACCCAGGCAGCTACGGCCACGAAGAACAGGATGCAAAGATGTATGCCGGCTGGGGTATCGATTACCTGAAGTATGACTGGTGCAGCGCAAGCACCATCTACAAGAACGATCAGCTGCAACCGGTGTATCAGCGTATGGGTGACGCGCTGCATGCGACCGGGCGGCCAATTGTCTACAGCCTGTGCGAATACGGAATGGGCGGCGTAGAAAAGTGGGGGCCGGAGGTAGGCGGCAACCTGTGGCGCACCACGGGAGACATCAGCGACGAATGGGACAGCATGACGGGCAACATCGAGAAGCAGGTGCCGACGGCTCCTTATGCCGGCCCGGGGCACTGGAATGATCCGGACATGCTGGAAGTCGGCAACGGCAAAATGACCGATGATGAGTATCGGACGCACATGAGCCTCTGGGCTCTGACTGCCGCGCCACTGCTGGCCGGAAACGATATCCGCACGATGACTGAGGTGACGCGCTCCATTCTTCTTAACAAGGAAGTGATCGCGATCGACCAGGATCCGCTGGGCAAGCAGGCTTCTCCGGTCAAGAATGGAAAACTCGAGACCTGGGTAAAGCCATTGAAAGACGGCAGCGTGGCCGTGGGAGTGGTGAATCTCGACTCCGCGCCGGGCAGCGCTACAGTCAAGGCGAGCGATCTCCAACTCAAGGGAGCGGTGAAATCGGCGCGCGACGTGTGGTCTCACTCAGACGTCAAGTTTGCAAACGGGGAGTATACTGCGACGGTGCCATCGCACGGTGTTCTCTTACTTCGCGTCTCTGCACGCTGAGAGCGCGGCTGACAGGTCTCATTGAGCGAGGCGGACTTGATTGATCGAAGCCTTTCGTACTTCAGGGTACCCCAAGGCTTCGATCAGCTTCAGTCAATGAATTCGATTCGATCCGCGCAACTCGGCCGCTCCCGCAGGTTAGTACCGGCCAGCGACTCCACCAGGTCCCAGCGCCGGCTCAGAAGTGGGTGCAGCCTTTTTCGCCCAATTCGGCAAAGATGCCCATCATGTTTGTCAAGCCCAGCAATTCCTTCACTCGCTTTCCGAGATTGATGAGCTGGAGTTGGCATCCCGCACTTTTGCATCCCACGTACAGTCTCACGAGCGTACCCAGGCCCATGCTGTCGACCCACTCGAGATCGGTCAGGTCGAGCACGATGAGTTTCCTGCCAGGAATCAACTTGTGAACCTTCTCATACAAAAAGCTGCACACGCCGGACACGAGTCTGCCGCGGCAATGAACGATACAGCAGTCGTCTTTTTGTTCGACCTCTACGGTCAGGGATACGGTACGGGGTTGGGTTGCCATCGATTGCTCCTTTGGAATGGTGGAAAGCCGGGAAAGAGGGTGCAGCCATCGTGCCAGGAAAAGACACGCCAGTGAATACCGGTCAAGCCTGCGCAGCTCCTTTTATCACATCAGGCGGGAAAACGATCCCCAGCGTGCTGGCCTCTTTCTGATTCAGCACCAGCTTTTGCATCGCCACTTCCTGGAACGGAATGTTGCGAGGATCTTCTCCGTGAAGAACGCGGGCCGCCAGCAGTCCGCCGGCTTTTCCTGCCGGATACCATCCTAGCCCGACACACGCCAAGGCGCCGCGGGCGGTAAACTCCGGATCGTTGATGATGAGGGGAAGTTTGGCGTTTTTCGTGGCCTTCACAATTCCGTCGAAGCTTTGCAGGGCCGTGTTGTCGCCTGTCACCCACATGGCCTGCACCTTCCGCGAGCATGCCACCTGCGCGGATTGGAAAACTTCGCTGGTGTTGGTTGCGGTCACCTCCTCAAGTGCGATGCCCCGCTTCTTGAAGATCTCGCGCGCCACGCTGATGACCTTGACCGAGTTGGCTTCGGATGTGTTGTAGACCGTGCCCACGGCTTTTACACCGGGCACCAGCTTCTGGATCAAATCCACTGTATCGGCGACGGGCGGAAACGAACCGACGCCGGTGATGTTGGGAAGATGACTTGTGAATGAAGTGCCCGCCCCGGCAGCGACGGGATCATAACAATAGGTGAACACGACGCGCTTATTCCTTGCCAGGCTGCATGCAGCCGTGAGGCAGGGAGTGGTCATGGTGAAAATCAGATCGACACCCTGGCTCATATAGTTCTGCACCAGCATGGGAATGTTGGCAATCTCTCCCTGGGCGTGGGCGCTGAGGACATCGAGATTTCGTCCCTTTTCAAGGCCCTGCTCCTTCAGCCCGTCGAAGATGCCCCGCATGCAAAGGTCCGCGCCTTCTTCGGGCGCGAAGTAGAGCAGGCCGATGCGCGGGTTTCCATTTCGTTCCGAAGTCGCAGTGCCGGCCGAGAATCTCTTGCATCCGGCAAGAGCCAGCGCACCGGCCGCGGATTGGATAAGCATGCTGCGGCGTGTAATGGACGAGATCTTCATCAGATTCCTTCTTCCCGGGGGAGAGTCATGGACTGTTAAACGTAGGTGCAGGCCAGCATTTCGGCGACTGCTCCATCCAGTTGCTCGCGGCGTCGAACGTCTTCGAACCGGCTCAGCAGGTCTTCGGGCCGGACGCGGGCACGCTCGCTCCCTTGAAGGTCGTGCAGGATTCTGCCCTTGTGCATCATGACGATGCGATCACCGAGATTCACGGCCTGGTGCATGGAGTGCGTGACCATCAGAGTGGTCAGCCGGTCGCGCTGAATGATCTCGTGCGTGAGCCGGATGACCTGGTCCGCGGTCTTGGGGTCGAGTGCGGCGGTGTGCTCGTCGAGCAGCAGCAATTCCGGCTTGAGCCACGAAGCCATGAGGAGCGTGAGCGCCTGGCGCTGGCCCCCGGAGAGGCTGCCGATAGGATTGTCGAGACGATCTTCCAGGCCCATGTTCAGCGGGCGGATGCGGTCGCGCAGTTCGGCCTTGACGCGGCGATTCACCGCGATGCCGAGCCCCCTTGCTTTACCGCGGCGCGAGGCGAGCACGAGATTTTCAGCGATTGACATGGTCGGCGCGGTGCCTTTGAATGGGTCCTGAAAGACACGGCCGACCAACTTTGCGCGGCGATGCTCCGGCCATTGCGTAATCGCCTGACCTGCAATCGAGATGATTCCCGTATCGACGATGAAGGTGCCCGCAACGGCATTCAGCAGTGTCGATTTGCCCGACCCATTGGTGCCGATAACGATCAGGAATGTGCCGGCCGGCAGCAAAAGGGAGACATCGGTTAGAGCCCTGACCTCATTCAAGGTTCCGGGATTGAACGTTTTCGAAATGCGATGGACTTCGAGCATCGAGATCATGCCACCTTGGCGAGGGCGCGCCGGCGCGTTTGGCCTGTCTTCAGCCGGCCGGCCAGATTGGGAAGAACCAGCGCGGCGAAGACAAATACTGCGGTGATGAGTTTGAGGTCGTTGGGGCTAAGACCCCAGCGCAGGGCAACCGCTACCAGAAGGCGAAACAAAACGGAACCCATCAAGGTGCCCGTGATCAGCAGCCCAACGGCGCGGGTGCCTACCAGTGCCTCGCCAATGATCACGCTGGCGATACCCAGCACCACCATGCCGATTCCCATCTGCACGTCGGCGAAGCCCTGGTATTGCGCAATCATTGCGCCGGAAAGAGCAATGAGCCCGTTCGACATCGCGAGGCCGAAGATGGTCGCGCGATCCACGCTTACGCCTAACGCACGGATCATGTCCGGGCTGTCGCCGGTAGCGCGCATCGCGGTGCCCATATTGGTGCGAAAGAACAGGTAGAGCAGCAGGCAGACGAAAACCACGAAGATCAGGACGCCCAGGAGCATCGATGCATCACGGACGCTCACCGCCCAACCGGCTACATCAAGATCAGCCGAGCCACCGAAGATGCGGTTGCCAAATTCTTCCGCATAGGTGGCCAGCGTTTTCACTTCCAGGAGTGGCAGGTTGCTCCGGCCCATGACATGGAGGTTCACGCTGTACAGCCCGGTCATCACCAGGATGCCGCTGAGCAGCGCGTTGATCCTGCACTTGGTCGCGAGAATCCCGGTGACGGCTCCGGCCAGCGTACCGGCCACGAACGCCGCAGCTGTGGCGAACACTGCGTTATATCCCTCGACCATCAAAGCCGCGGCTACAGAGGCACCCAGCGTGACCGAACCTTCGGCAGTCATGTCGGGGATGTTGAAGATGCGAAAGCTCACGTACACGCCGAGTGCGAGCAGCGCAAGAATCAACCCGAGTGTCAAAGCTCCAATCAGCAGCGTCATGAGCGGCTCATCCTCGTCCAATCGTTTGCAATGGGCCCATCCAGCAGGCGCCGCGGGCCAGGTCGGTCTCTCCCACGCCCTCAAATGGACGCGTATCAGCCATCAGGTGCAGAACTGCGTTCGGAGTGGAGACGGCAAGGATGCCGGCAACCGTAGTCCCGAAAGGCAGTTCGCCGCGCGGCACCGGTCGATAGGGAAACGCGGCCGCGTGAATGTGTGCGCTCACTGGAGAGCCGCCTCTGATGGGTCGCACAAATGCCGACGCATCGCCCTGAAGGTTCCGGCCGGCAACTCCCACCAGCAGGCACAGGCTCTTCTCGGTGCTGCGTTCCGACGTAAAAGAGAGCCAGTCGCGGACCGCAGGAAGAATCGGGGAAAGCGCTTGCCCTGCCGGAGATCTCAGCAGACTCGCTCCCACAAGGCCTGCGGCTTCCGCAAGCACCACGAAGCCGATCGCCTCGGAACCCGCCAACTCCATCAGCGACATCACCAGTTCCGACAGGCCGATTTTCTCGGGGCCGCCGGGCAAGGCGTCAAACCGCACCATGGTGGAGAAATCCCCTGTGCCCGTCAGCGCATAGAGCGTCTCGATGCGCGGGACGAGGCCGCCCTGTTCCAATACAAAATCGGGCAGTGCATGCGCCTCGTTGGTCGGCAGAGTGATTGTGCATCCGCCTGCCGCCAGAAACTCGCCAAATCGGCCTTTGCAATCCTTGAACCCCTGCCCAAACGCGCCTAATCCCAACCCGAAGGTTCCATTGGCAAAAGTCAATGTGCGGCAGTCGTCTTCGCTGAAACCGGTGGACCCCAGCCGCTCCGGTTCGCCAATCAGGGTGCATGCAAGAGGATTGGAAACCCGCTGCGGATAGATTTCGTAGGCAGCTCCACCAATCGTCTGCGTGGGTCGGCGCTCGGGCGGGGCTTGAACATCGGCATCGTCGCTCACCAGAAGCTCAGAGAGCCCAACGGTCGTCAGAACATTCCGGCAAAACTCGTTGGGATGACTGATTCCCAGGCTGCCCTTCACCGACTTGAGGAGTTTGTACTGCACTACGACCACGCGGATTCCAAGCGAGCTGATATATTCCACGCCGGCAAAGTTCAGAACGACCCGATGACACCCCGAGCGCACCGCGTTCTCTATTTTCGTGCTCAGGTGTTCCGCCCAGGTCGCATCGATTCGCCCGGTCAGACGCAGCTCGAGCGATCCTGCTGAGGAGTGTTGCGTAATCTGCATCAGCAGGCCCTCTTGTCATGAATCGGGGAGGTTGGTTGGAGCGATGTCATTTGTCACCCGCGCCCTTCGCTGGTGGTGTGCCCTTCGCCTCAGCGTTAGCGGCTACTTCCGGATGATTGTTGACGTGCCGTCCGGTTGCGTCCACGACTACATTCGCGCGCTGAATGAGCGCGTCGGGAAGGTCCCATTTCTCGCGGAGATTCTTGAGAGCCAGAAGATCCACCTGCAACGTGGCCGGAAGGATGTTGTCGACGGGAACCTGCGCCGGATCGCGGCCATCGAGAACATCGGCTGCGAGTTCACCGGCAACGTGGCCGATGGCCAGGTAGTTCGCGCCAAGCTCGAACAATGCACCACTCTTGCTGCTCCGAGGAATCGACGTGAATACCGGGATTCCGGCCACCTTCGCCTTGCTCACGATCAGGTCTAGTCCGTGCGACGCGACAAGGTCCGGACTGATCCAGATGGCCTGAACGTTGCGCGCCAGGAGTGAAGCGGTGGCCTCGGTGACTGCCGTGGAGTTCTCCGCGTTGGCCTCCACCAGCGTGATCCCCAGCGATGCGCAAACGGCGCGTCCAAGCTTGGTGGTGACCACGGAATTGGCTTCAGATGGATCCCACACCAGCCCTACACGTTTCAGAGAGGGGTGCAGCTGTTTGGCCAGGCGGAAAATGTCTTCTACCGGTGCCAGGCTACCCACCCCAGTCATATAGGGGGGATGAACCAAATGGTTTTCGCGGCTCACGCCCACGCCAACAGCATAGGGATCGCTGACCAGCGCAAACACGTGCTTTCGTGGCGGAGTGGCGAACCGGTTGGCGTTGGCGATGGTTTGCAGGCTCACGGTAGATGCCGAAAAGATCAGGTCGAAGTCCCCGCTTGTGACTTCCTTCGCAATCGCGTTGGCGGTGCTGATGTCTCCCTGAGCGTTGTACTGACGAAGAGTCATTCGGCCGCCGTCCACATATCCGCGCTCCTTCAGCGCGGCGAGGGCTCCGGCAATGCCGTCATCGAGAGCTGGGATCGATGTCTGCTGCACCAGGGCCACCCGCAGGGGGCGAGAGCCGCTTGCGCCCTGGCCGGCACTTACCCTGCGAGAATCCATATCCGAGTAGAGCAGGATGGCCGCGGCTCCAACAATCATGGCCAGTCCGAGCGCAATTTTCTTCAGCACTACAACCATGTGTAGAGCACCAGTAGAAAGGAATTTTTTGGATCGGCGGGGAACCGAGGGGGCTGAGAGTGAAAGATACATGACAGGTTGGCTTGATGCAAGCAAGTTCTTGTAACCGGGTGAACGAGAGTAATTCAAGCGCGCGGATTCTGCCGGTTACTGCGGGTAGATGAACCAAGGTGGGATCGTGGCAGCAGCAGGTTAGTAACAAGGACGGATGGAATCAGCCCTTATAATCTCTGCAACCCCCAGCGGAGTGCAGAACGTCGTGGGTGAGAGTCTGACCATAGAAGTGCCGAACTCCCGCGATGCGATTGCGCGCGCCAGCGGGGAAGCGGAACGCTGGCTCGAGTCGTACCAGCCCGCACCCCAGGTGCTGAACCTGGTTCTTCTTGCCATCGAGGAACTGGTCACCAACTGCATCGAGTATGGATACGACGACGCTGACGAGCACACGATCGTCATCGTTCTGTCGATAAGAGACGGAAACCTGACCATGGATGTGATTGACGACGGCCGCCCCTTTGACCCTCTCACGGCGCCTCCGCCCGATTTCTCTCTCGAGGTCCAGGATCGACCGATCGGGGGGCTGGGAATATATCTTCTGCGGAAGCTGGCCGATCACATATCTTATGAGCGTCACGATGGGACTAACCGGCTTACTCTTACCAAGCGGATGCAGTGACAGTGTCAGTTTCAAACGACAAGTCCAGCTTTTGACAATGGACAAAGACGTTCGCCCTTGATAGCAGCGAGAATAGATCGAGTTATCCTCGCGGCTGGTAACCAGCGCCAGAAACATTTTTCTACACAGGGGGCCTGGGCTCTTAGTAAGCTTTCCATCATGACTGACGCTTCTCCCGGATCTGTGATTGCGCAGGTGGAGTGCGTCCGGGGATTCCCAGTTAAGGTGATCACCGGCGGGCTGGACAGGACCAATGCGCCGCTGTTTGATGCACAAGCCGCTCCCTTCGCTGAACAATGCAACTCCGGGTTTCAACCCCTGCTCGATATTTACCCTGACCGGGAAACCGCCCTGATTGGAAGCTCTGCGTGAAGCGTCGCTTTCGTATGTCTCTCCGCCAGCAGATCACTGCTCTGGGCACCTTATCGGCCCTTCTCGCCACCGTGACGGTGGCCATTCTGGTGCTCGTGAATGAGCGCAGCGCAAGCAAGGCGGTCGCCAGCGAGGTGATCGGCATCATGCAGGATCGCCTGGCCCGGAGCGCTGAAAAGACATACAGCATCTGCAAGCTCTCGCAGGATTTTGTTCAGCGGTCGGTCGACACCAGTCTCAGCTTTGGCGACGCGGCACTCAAGCAGGCAGGCGGCATCCAGATGACTGGCGCGACAACCACCTGGAACGCGGTGAATCAATTCACGCAGGGGCACACCCCCACGACCGTTTCGCAGTGGGCTCTCAAAGGCACGCCCCTGACTCCCGACCGCAGTTTCGATCACCGCATCCCTGTCATCGACGACATCACCAAGCAAACCGGCGCAACCGTCACCCTGTTTCAGCGCGTCAACGCGGCGGGAGACATGCTTCGCGTGGCCACGACCGTCGCTGCCTCCGATGGCCAGCGCGCCATCGGTACCTACATCCCCGCAGTCATGCCCGACGGTTCTCAAAATCCGGTCGTCAAGACGGTGCTCTCCGGTCAGATCCACCGCGGCCGGGCCTACGTGGTCAACGCGTGGTACACCACCGCTTACGAGCCGCTGCAGAATGCCAAAGGCGAAATCATCGGCATGTTCTACGTGGGCATAAAGCAGGAGGGACTGACGCTGCTCAGGGAAGCGATTTCGATCCAGTCTCACGGTGGCGACCATAGCTCGGTGGCAGTCTATTACGGATCCAACAGCCAGAACTTGAGCAACATGGTGGTGATCGAGCCGACAGGGGTGGGCGCAGCCACCGAATCAAAATGGCTGCCCGAGGTGTTGGCGAAAGCGCCAAAGCTCGCCGATGGCGCATCCGGCACTGCGACGGCAATCAATCCAATGACGGGATCCGAAGCCATCGTTCATTACACCTACTTCAGGCCGTGGGATTGGGTCATTGCCGCCATCGGCGATTCGAGTGACTACGCGGGCGCGACTGACTTGGTCCGAGCCCAGTTCAATGAACTGCTGCTGCAAAGTCTCCTTGGCGGCTTCGTCGCACTTCTCGTCGGCGCTCTCGTTGCCTATTTCATCAGCAAACGCATTACCAATCCAGTCGCCGACCTGAGCATCCACCTTACGTCAAGCGCCACGCAGATCTCGTCGAGCGCGGTGCATCAGCAATCGAACGTGACCACACTGATGGCCTCAAGTAATCAGATCGCTTCAGCGGCCAAGGAGATATCGGCGACCTCCCAGGAACTGCTGCGCGCCATGGTAGAGATCGCGGATGCCGCGGAACGGACCGCCAGTCTTGCCCACAAGGGCCGCCAGGGCCTGAAGGGTATGGAGACCTCGATGCAGACTCTGTCGGCAGCCAGCGACGGGATCTCCTCCAAACTGGTAACGATTCGCAGTAAGGCTGCGCGGATCAACTCCGTTGTGACTGCGATTACCAAAGTGGCCGACCAAACCAATCTGCTTTCGCTCAATGCCTCGATCGAAGCCGAAAAGGCAGGGGAAGCCGGAGCGGGATTTGCGGTTGTGGCGCGCGAAATTCGCCGTCTGGCGGACCAATCGGCGATAGCCACACTCGACATCGAACAGATTGTCGAAGAGATGCAGGAAGCCGTGGCCAGCGGCGTTACGGAGATGCGCGAGTTTTCCGATGCGGTTCAGGGCGGCATCGGCGCCGCCGAGATTATTCAAGGCCAGTTCGGGGAAATCATCGAAGGCGTCGAATCCATCGCGCCCCGTTATGAAACCGTCCAACAGGGAATGCAAAACCAATCCGTGGGCGCAAAGCAAATCTCCGAGTCCATGTGGCAACTCACAGAGACGGCCCGCCAGACCTCCGACTCAGCGAACGAACTGAATGAAGTCAGCCGGCAACTGCACGAAGCGATCCGGATTCTCAAGGAACGGATCTTCAAGATCGCCGCTGTCAATGCCTGATCGACGAGACCTCTCATGGCTACCAGCCTCCGCTTCCGACTGCAAAGTGGCCCACACGCCCTGCCCCTGCGCCGCATCTTCAGCGTGGCGGGTTTTGCAACCTTGGCGGGCGAGCCGGGTGAGTATTTCATGGGATGGCTCACGTTTCATGGCCGGCAGGCGCCGGTCTTCGATCTCAACCGGGTGATATGTGAAACGCCCACTCCGGAGGAATTCGGCACTCGCATCATCCTCGTGGAAGCCGGGCCGGATGCTCCTGTGCCCTATGTCGGTCTCCTTGCGGGCGGAGCGACAGACACGTGTCCGGCGGACGATCCCGGAATTACGCCGCTTGATCTCGACCTCTATCTGCAGATGCTTTCCAACTTCGTTCCTGCGCTGCCCGCGCAACAGCCATGAAGAGCCACATCCAAATCGAGCCTCGGCTCCTGGAGCGAATTGTCCGGCACCTCGCGGATGCCGCTGGGATCGATCCGGCCTCGCTCGAAGCGGGCCGGATCATGTGGACCATCGAACGACGGTGTCGCCATCTCCGGCTATCCAACGCATCGGCCTATCTCGATCACATGGAGTCGTCCCCGGCAGAATTGGAATGCCTTATTGATGCCCTGGTCATCCAGGAAACCCGCTTCTTTCGCGACCCGTCCGTCTTCGATCACCTCCGCATCTGGGCCCAGGGCATGGCGGCGAGTTGCCCTGGGCCACTGCGCATCTTGTCGGCTCCGTGCAGCACGGGCCAGGAGGCATATTCACTGGCGGCAACTCTGTTGTGCGCGGGTATTCCGTCGTCGGCTTTCAACATCGATGCCTTCGATATATCGCACACGGCGCTCGCCGTGGCGCAACGCGGCGTCTTTCCCGCCGGAGCTCTCGAGCACGTGCAGGGAGACCTTCAGGCGGCTTGTGCCACGCTGCAAAACCAGCATTGGCACATGCGCGACGAACTGCGCAGCCGTATCCGATTCGAGCGGCGAAACCTGGCTGACTCAGGCGCCCTCGGCAATGAACCGCGATACCACCTGATCCTTTGCCGTAATCTCTTCATCTATCTCCACGCACGGGCGCGCGCCATTCTTGCCGAATCGCTCAGCAGGATTCTGATGCCCGGCGGCCGCCTGATCTTGGGCGCGGGCGATCGCGTGGCGGAATTGAATGCGCGATTCACGCCGCTGAACCCGGGAGCCAGTTACGGATTCACGCACAAGCCAGCCGTTACACCACGCACCTCCAGGCCGGCTGCGCCGCTGCAGCAATCAAGAACGCGCGTTCCTCGGTTTATCCTGACGATTCCCAAACCAGAGGAGCAAGCAGCCCCGACGACGGCCGTCGAGTTCTACCGCCGGGCGGTCGAATACAAAGAGCGGGGCAATGTGCGCCAGGCCGAGCGCCGCTGCCGCCAAGCTCTTTACCTGGCGCCCGGCTACTTGCCGGCTCTGGAACTGTTGCAGGCGCTTTGGCATATGCATCCCAACGCGCGCCTCAGGCGCGCTCTCAAGGCGCGCATCCAACGCGTCCGGACCGAAAGCGAGATGTTTCTCGGTACGCAACACCAGGCCGAAGGGGAAGCAGTATGACCAATCCCACTCGAGCCAGCATGTTTGACCGTCCCATTTCGTCCGCCTATCGCGACGAACTCCGGATCCTCATGGCCTCCGAGCCCCCCAGGCCCACTCCGCGCACCGGGTCGATACTTCTCTTTCAACTGGGACAGCTGCGGCTGGCATTGCCTGCGAAAGTCGCTTCCGCGGTTTCTCCTGTCCTGCACATTGCCCGAATCCCGCACCGCAGCGGAACCGCATTGCTCGGCCTGGTCGCATTTCGCGGCGAGATTCTGCCGTGCTTTTCCCTGGCGCGCCTTCTCGATGTTACGCAGACAGAGACTGGCGCGGCCCGCATGCTGGTTTTGCAAGAGTCGTCTGGCCGTTTATGGGCCGTCCCCATCGACGCGGTTCTGGGCATCCGCGTGATCTCTGAAGTCCTTTCCCAGCACGCCGCGCCGCTGGCCCCTCATTGGATCAGCGGAAGCTTCGACGATGATTCCGGCATCTTCCACCTGCTGGACAGCGATAACCTTTTCCGCCAGATCACTCTGGCAACGGCCTGAAGGCATGAGCAGCGGTCTGGAAGATTCCTCTCTCTTCGATCTCTTCCGTATGGAGGCAGAGGAGCAGGTGCGTGTGCTGCAGACCGGTCTGATTCAGCTCGAAGCCGGGGCAGCCTCCGCCGAATCGCTTGAAGCCTTGATGCGTGCATCGCATTCGCTCAAAGGTGCGGCGCGCATCGTCGGGCTTGATCTCATCGTGCGTCTGACGCACGCCATGGAAGACCGCTTCGTCGCGGCGCAGGGCGGCTATGCGCTCGATTCAACGGAAATTGACAGCATGCTCAAAGCTACCGATTGGCTCTTGGAGCTGCAAGCCGTGTCAGAAGACAAAGTCGCGCTCTGGCTGGATACAAATGCTGCGGCAATCGAGGCTTGTGCGTCTGGTTTTCGCGATCAGCCGCGCGCGGAAGAAGAGGCGAGCGAGTCCGATGGTCCCGCAAACGGACAGCCCAAAACGGAAGGAGCCGCCGCCGCGCCAGGGAGCAAAGAGGCGCTCACGACCAGTCCGGGCATCAGGCCGGAAATCAATCCGGCCCGTCCCGTCGGAAAGGGACCAGCCTCTGCCGCGTCGAGCGCCGTCCCTGTTGGCAACGAGTACGATGCGAAATCCGACCGCGACATTTTCTCGCAGCAGAGCAGAGACGATCGCACCACCCGCGAGCGCACCGTGCGACTCACCGCCGATCGATTTGACAATCTGCTTTCGCTCTCTGCCGAATCGCTGGTCTCGGCGCGGCAACTCGCCACCTGGGGCGATCTGCTCGACCGCAATCACCGCGCCATCGGCAAGGCCCTGCACATGCTGGACGAGGCCGCGGAGTCGCCGCAAGCTCGCTCGGCGGTCCGCGGCGAATTGGAACGGCAGATCGGGGTTCTGGCCACGCAGATTGCCGACCTCGACCAAGTGTCCCGCTCTAATGAACTCACCGTGGAGCGCCTGTATCGGGCTGTACTGAGCGGAAGACTACGGCCCTTCCATGAAGGCATCACCGGCGTAGCACGATTGGTGCGCGACACGGCGCGTGAACTGGGAAAACGGGTCAAGCTGGAAATTGGCGGTGAAAGCACGCGCGTAGACCGCGACATTCTCGACCGCCTGGAAGCGCCCATTTCGCACCTTGTCACGAACGCGATCGATCACGGCATCGAACTCCCCGCACAGCGCGTGGCCGCGGGCAAACCGGCCGAGGCGTATCTTCGGATTCATGCCGGCCATGAGAACGGCCGCCTGGTCATCACCGTGCGCGACGACGGAGGAGGCATCGATCCTGAGCAGATTCGCGCCCGCGTCATGCGGCGGAACCTTGCACCAGCTGAAACCGTCCCCGGCCTTTCTGAGCCGGAGTTACTGGAATTCCTCTTCCTGCCTGGGTTCAGCACCAAGGACACGGCGTCTCTTCTCTCCGGGCGCGGTGTCGGGCTCAATGTGGTGCAATCGATGGTGCAGGAGGCCGGCGGTGCGGTTACGGTAACCAGCAGCCTCGGAGCGGGCACGGTCTTCCGCCTCACCTTGCCGGTTACCCGCTCGGTGATCCGCGTTATCCGCGTACTGGCTGACGGCGAACTGTTCTGTGTCCCCATGGTGCGGATCGACCATGTTGCGCATCTCGAGCCGGAGGGCGATTCGGAAAAACTGGAGGTTCATCGGAACGATCGCGCGCATCCGGTCATCGTCCTCGCGTCGATGCTCGGCCTTAATGATAAATCGCTCCCGAAAGGGCCCGTTCCGCTGCTCTTCTCCGGTGGCTTTGCCTTCGCCGTTGATAAGTTCGTCGATCAGGCCGAGCTTTCGGTGCGCCGGCTTGATCCCCGGCTGGGAAAGATCCCCGGCGTCAGTGCGGCATCGCTCGACGAAAACGGATTCCCGCTCTTGATTCTGGATATGGACGACCTGATTCAGACCGCCGCGGGGAGGCCTTTGTCCACTGCCATGTCCGTGCAGAACGACTCACTCGCTCCGCATATCCTGGTCGTAGATGACTCGCACACTGTCCGTGAAATGGAGCGCCGTCTCCTGGTTCGCTCCGGCTACACGGTCAGCACAGCGCAGAATGGCCAGGAGGCATGGAACCTGCTCCGCCTGAATGAATACGATCTGCTGATCAGCGATGTGGATATGCCCCAGATGAACGGGATCGAACTCGTCACCAGGGTCCGGGCCAATCCGCGGCTGGCCCGATTGCCGGTGATGATCCTTTCCTACAAGGATCGCGAGGAAGACCGCAGGCGCGGGCTGGAGGCCGGAGCTGACTTTTACCTGACCAAGGGATCGTTCGACAACGGGACCTTCTTGCGGGCTGTGGTGGATCTCGTAGGAGACGCTGCTGTGTCTTCCGGAGAGCAAATATGAACGTCGCCATTGTGAATGATTCGAAGATGGCGGCAGAGGTTCTGAAGCGAATCCTCGCCGAGTTGCCCGGCTTCACGCTCGCCTGGACAGCGTATTCCGGGGAAGAGGCATTGCGGCTCTGTGCACAGTCCCCGCCCGATATCATTCTGATGGACCTCATCATGCCGGGGATCGATGGCGCGGAGACCACGCGGCGCATCATGCGGTCCAGGCCGTGCGTCATACTCATCGTGACCGCGACCACCATCGGAAACCGCGACAAAGTGTTCGAGGCGATGGGATACGGCGCCCTCGACGCTGTCAATACTCCGATTCTTGGAACGGCCAATCATCTGGATGGCGCCCAGCCGCTGATCCAAAAGCTGCACACCGTTGCGCGGCTTGTTGTGGGCCAGGTCAACAGGCCAAAGTCCAGCTCCGTTGACACCGAAGCCCCGGCCTCGGACACCTCCGCTCTTCCGGTCGTCGCCATCGGTGCATCCACGGGAGGCCCGCAGGCGCTGGCCGAGATTCTCTCCTGTCTCCCGGCCCATTTCCCGGCCATTGTGCTGGTCGTGCAGCATGTGGATCAGCAATTCACGCCGGGACTGGCCGCCTGGTTACAGCATCATTCAAGGATTCCTGTGTCCATTGCCCGCCACGGCGAAGTGCTGTCGCCCGAAGGCGTCTGGCTCGCCGGAACGAAAGATGACCTGACCTATCAAAACGGCACTGTGCTCTACAAGGCAGCGCCCGAAGACGCCGCGCATAGCCCTTCCATTGACGCCCTCTTTTTCAGCCTGGCACAGCCGCACCGCGTTCCCCGCGTCGGGGTTCTGCTCACCGGCATGGGTCGCGACGGCGCAGCCGGCTTGCTGGCAATGCGCAAATCGGGCGCTCACACCATCGCCCAGGACGCGGCGACCTCGGTGGTCTACGGTATGCCGAAGGCTGCTGCTGAAATTGACGCCGCCACCGAAATCCTGCCGCTCGGCGCGATCGCTCCGCGCATTTGCGAATCCGTTCTGGCCGAGGGTTGGAACCGCGAACAGCATGACATCGAGAACGACAAACACGAGACCTCCCCGCTCGTATGGAAGATCCCCAAGACCTAGAACTCTTGTCCCAACCTTGAAGACTTTCGGAGGTCACGATGCCCATCGACGTAGCAACACAGGCGCCCATCGCGCTGACACAACACAACATCAAAGTGCTGCTCGTGGACGACCAGCGGATTGTGGGCGAGACCGTCCGGCGCATGCTGGCCGATGTGTCCGGCCTTGAGTTCCGGTTCTGCGGTGATCCTGCGGTTGCACTGCAGGAGGCCGATAGTTTTGGCCCTACCGTCATCCTTCAGGACCTTGTCATGCCAGGTGTGGATGGAATCGAGATGGTGCGCTCGTTTCGCAACAACCCTTCTACGGCCTTGACTCCCCTGATCGTTTTGTCCTCCAAGGAGGAACCGACGATCAAGGCAGAAGCATTCGGCGCCGGGGCCAACGACTATCTTGTCAAGCTTCCCAACAAGCTCGAGGTCGTGGCGCGCATCCGCTATCACTCGAACGCGTACATCCTCCGCCTGCAGCGCGACGAGGCCTTCGCTGCACTGGAAGCGCAGCAGGAGCTGATTGCGCGTGAGCTCGCCGACGCCGCAGCCTATGTCCGCTCGCTCCTGCCGCCCCCTATGCCGAGCGACACGGCTGTACCCGCGGACTGGCGATTCATCACCTGCTCAAGCCTGGGAGGCGACTCCTTTGGATATCACTGGCTGGATTCGGATCAGCTTGCCATATACCTGCTCGATGTCTGCGGACACGGAGTGGGCGCCGCCCTGCTGTCGGTTTCAGCCATCAACACTATCCGCAATCACACCCTGCCGGGAACCGATTTCGCCGTGCCCTCGCAGGTGCTCGAAGGGCTCAATCGCGCCTATCCGATGGAAAAGCAGGATGGGCGGTACTTCACCATCTGGTATGGAGTTTTGAACCCCCAGACGCGCGAACTTCGCTATACCGCCGGCGGCCATCCGCCGGCTATCGCCATCGCGCCGGATGGAACCGTGAACCGTCTCGGTTGCCCAGGCATGATGATTGGGGCATTCCCGTTCGCGCAATACTCCGACTCTACCGTCACGCTCGGCGCGGGATCGAAGCTCTTTGTTTATAGCGATGGCTGTTACGAGGTGACGAACCCTGCCGAAAGCATGATGACCATCGCGGAATTCGGCGACATTCTCGCCGGTGCCGGTCAGCATCCCAATCAATTGGATACGGTTGTCAATGCAGTGCAGCAATGGCAGCAGCGTCCCGATTTCGAAGATGATTTTTCGCTCGTGATGTTGCAGGTTTAGGTCTCGTTCCGGCTCAGACCTTCGCGCATCCACGAGGAAATCTGGCGCAGCAGGAGGGCAAAACCGTCAGCAGCCACGTCGAACTTCACAATGAGCTTGAGGCCTTGGATCGCGTTGAATGCCCAGGGGCCTCGTCCGTGCCGCATCACACTGGCACGACGGGCATTGAATGAGGTTGCCTGTAAGGGCACTAATATATTTGACTGAAGTATACTGGAATGGCCGTGACAGGGTAGAATCAGCGCAAAAATGAACGACCCGCCTTCGTGGGGCGGGTCTCGGGGTGTGGCTGTCTATCTAGCGACATCATTGCATGGGAGTGTGCCAAATGGGCAATAATTCATCTAATTCCTCGAAAACAACCCAATCGGCATCGTTTCGCGTTGCCACGACCCGCGATTCTTCGACCGAAAATGAACAATCTTCCAAATCTAATGAGTCTGCGCTATGCATTACAAGCGGATTGGAAATGCCCACTTGCGAAACTTCAGGATCAGCGCAAAATATTCTGCCCATTACCACTTCCGTCGGCTGTTCCTTGACAATGAGGGTAACCCTGAGCGAAGTTTTGGATTTTCTCCACATCTCAAACTTCTCAAACGCTTCCGAAGATGAGGCCATATTCTTTTTCTCCATTTGGTTTCGGATTTGCGCGGAAGCCAAAAAGTTAAGAAAAGAGGGAACGGAAAGAGCCTACCGCGCCTTGACGGACTCGCTGCCTATCTAGCAGTCTCTCCAGGAGTGGGAAATAGCCGCAAATCTTCTTCGCACATGGGGATCGTGACGAACTTATCTGAGACGTGGGCGGGAGTGACAGTTAAGCACAACCGCCCGATTTGGGTATCCAGCGCGAAGAATCCAGTCCATGGAACTCCCGTCATTTGCGCTTGCGGGGCAGGTACGGGAACGAATCGCTGATAGGGCTGAATGGGAACTTTAATTGGAGATGGCGCAGGGCGTTCTTGGCATCCCGAGAAAAAGGCTAGAGCGAAAGCTAGCAAGGGTAGCTTCATGAACCCTACTTTCGTTTGGGGATAAGATTCAAATCTCCATTGAAACATGAATGGAGAAAAGTGTAAGGTCAAAAATAGATGCCGCACACGTCGCAAGCCGTGTGCGGAGTGCAAGCGGTTCTCATTGAACCCTAAGTCACATCTGGCCCCGAGTGCTCTACTTTAGACGGGAAAGCACTCGGGGTTCCTTCGTTTTACGCCGCTACCGCCGATGCACGGTAGAGACTCGTTTCTCTTTTCCTCATAATCCCTTTCCAAACTCAGTTGACCCTCGCCATGCCAAGTTCAGTAGCCGACTTGGCAGACGCGGCCATGGCGGCGTAGAGTCCTCGCCCTACGCGCCTAATCTTGCCAGTAGCACACAAATTGAACAGGCACTTTTCAACCTGCTTGCGCGTCAGATGTGTGTGCTTTTCGATCTTTTCAACATTCCATTCAATCGTGGGATCGGAATTTATCGCCGCGATGACTTTCGCAGAATTGCCCTCTGGATCGGGCTTTCTCCCGCCCTTATTAGGCACGGTTTCCTCTGCTGCCTGAGGGGCGAAAAGGGCATCCCACTTAGCTTGGAGTTCAGCGAGATTAGCCTTCGCGCTTACGATCTGTTGCGCAAGGTCCAAAACGTACTTGGGATCAGGTATCGCCATAATTCCTCAAGGGTAAATCTCCATAACCCAAAAGGTCAAGGGATTTAAATCCCCCACAACCAATAATTATTTTGGGAGTTGCATAACTGTCGTCTAGAGTAGTGGCATGAAAAAGACGGCACGCAAATGGAGAGACCCGGTCAAAGGAAAGTCACCCCGTGACGAGACGCTGTCCGTAAACGGAGATTTTGAGAGGTTCAAGGGAATAATGCGCAGGATAGTAAATAAGCGGGAAGAGAAGCCTACGCCTTCCGCTTCCCGCGTCCCTGACGCCTCCTAGAAAGGTCTTTGTTCGTCCGTATCCTTGCCGGTCAATTGAGCGTAGGTGAGACGCTTTCCTGCGATCTGTGTCATTGCAAGCACGAAGCGGTCGGCATCCGTGAGCGGATTGTCTTTGGTCGCGCGGTTGTTGTAGCGGAACATCTGTTCCGTCACGTATGCGTCAAGGTGGAACGGCTCGACGGCAACGTATGTGCCACGGAGCGACCGCTTGAGCAACGACCAAAAATTGTCAAGACCTTGGGTGTGAACCTGCCCGCGAACATATTCTTTCGTATGGTTCACGACCTCATGCACGAATTCTTTTGCGAGATGGTCATATCCGACCGCTGCATCTGTGTAGACCTTGCTTCCCCGCTCGACTTCATTCAGGATAGCGTTCTGTAGAGTTTCACGCTTTACGTTAGGAATTACCTTGCTGCGAACCTTTCTTAAATCGCGGTCGAGCACGCCGAACACTGCTGTCTTTCCTACATAGCTTGCACCCTGGTCCTGCGCTTGGACCTTGGCTTTACGGCTCTTGTGCATCTTGTAGGGATTTGGTCCAACGAATGTTTCATCGCTCTCTACCGGCCCGCCAGCCTCCCCGCCGAACTTGAATGTCGGCTCATCCTTCAACACCTCACGAATCCGATGCAGGACAAACCATGCACTTTTTTGCGTCAATCCAACGGCCCGCGCCAGTTCATAAGAACTAATGCCGTTCTTGCAATTTACGATGAGCCATGCCGCAGGAAGCCATTTGTCTAGACCGATTGCCGAATCCTCAAAGATAGTCCCGACCTTGAGAGAGAACTTTTGCTTCTCATGCTTCGCGGGGCAGAAGTAGAGTTTGGCGTTTTTCAAGTAGGAGACTTTATCGTTTCCGCAGCGTGGGCAGCGAACTACTTCATCAGCCCAACGGACCGAAACCATGAACGCGCGGCAATTCTCAGGATCGCCAAAGTACCGAATCGCTTCCGTCAATGTCTTGGGAACTTCCATGATGAAACTAGTATGGCCTATATCATCACTTCAGTCAAGTATATTATTGCCCC
>CAWCTA010000021.1:0-438539 GCA_963798315.1 uncultured Acidobacteriota bacterium
ATCCGGTCTGGTCCTTGATCTCGCGCGGGGTGCCCTGGGTTACAAGTTTGCCGTGATCGATGATGCCGATGCGATGAGCCACGCGGTCGGCCTCGTCCATGTCGTGGGTGGTGAGGAAGACGGTGACGCGCTCGGCTTCGTTGACTTTCCTGACGATGTTCCAGAGTTGATTGCGGCTCTGCGGATCGAGGCCCAGCGTGGGCTCATCGAGAAACAGGATCCGTGGCGTATGGAGAAAACCGCGCGCAATCTCCAGGCGCCGCTTCATGCGCCTGAGAACTTCTTTACCTGGTCATTCCGGCGTTCCCACAGGTCGAACAGCTTGAGCAGGTCTTCGGTGCGCTGGCGCCGCACCTTGTGAGGAACATGGTCGAGAACGCCGTGCAGGTCCATGTTTTCCCAGGCTGTGAGGTCGCCATCAAGGCTGGGGTCCTGAAAGACGATCCCAAAACGTTTGCGGGCCTCGTTCTGTTGCACCTGCGGGTTCAGACCATCCATTTCGATGCTGCCGCTGGTGGGTTTGAGCAGCGTCGTCAGCATTTTGATGGTGGTTGTCTTCCCTGCTCCATTCGGCCCCAGGAACGCGAAGATTTCCCCCTCTTCCACATCGAAGGAAACGTCGTTGACGGCCGTAAAGGAACCGGAAGAAGAGGAAAAGGTCTTCACCAGATTTCGCACTCGAATCATCCGCCACCTCAAGATAACAATACTGAACGGTTCAGTTCAGATTGTCAATATGTCCGCAAATTCAGACGAAGCAAAGGCATGCATTCTCCTCGCGGCGGGCCGGGTCGTTGTCGCGGGCCGTGCCGGAGGCGTCGGCAAATTGCCGCTCGATCTGATGCGTCGTTGGCTGAGAGTACGCCAGGTTGGACGCAAAAACCAGTCTTGTTTTCAGCGATTTAACTTGGTATATTAAGAATGGGAAGAGGCTAAGCAGCGCCACCCGGCGCCTCGGCTTACCCGGCAGCCAAATCCTCAATCATCCCCCTCCACAATCCTCCGCAACTCCCAAACTTTGGGGTTCAGCCGCAGGTCGTTTCCACTGCATTGGGAGTTCGTAACTTTCAGTCCAGATCCCTGAGCCGGGTTGGGTTTCGTGGTCTCCCACCCTTGCGACAAAAACAAAAACGTCGCAAGGATGGGGCACCCAGGTTTGGTGGCGGGTCAGTAGTCCTCAGGCGGGCCGTCGACCGGATGGACAGGCTTTGCAGGAGCCTGTTCGGATTCAACCCCAACGGCCACGGGTTTCACCGCGGCCGGGTCGGGCTGGG
Source organism: uncultured Acidobacteriota bacterium (assembly GCA_963798315.1). Taxonomy (GTDB): domain Bacteria; phylum Acidobacteriota; class Terriglobia; order Terriglobales; family Acidobacteriaceae; genus Telmatobacter. The sequence continues at coordinate 1,275 of CAWCTA010000021.1, forward strand.
CAGGGGGACCCGGTTCAGTCGTTTCTACCTGGAGCAAAGCATCGATGCGGTAACCGGCCTTTTTGACGGCCGCCAGGGCTTCGTTGATTCCCGCAGCAATCGCAGACGCCGCATTGCGGGTGGGAACATTCATATTGACGAGTTTGAGGAGTGAAGGCAGCGACAGCCACCAGAGCAGTTCTTCATAGGGCTCGCGGATCACGTATGTGTGGCCGTCGGCTTCGTTGTATCCGGTCAGCCAGCGAACGTCGGGGTCTTTCCAAAGCGCGGCCGGGATAACGGATTTCAGATCCGTAATGCCATCCGCATGGCCGGGCTTTGCCTGGGCCGGGGAGGGCGCAGGCGCCGTGGAAACAGCCTCGGAGACCAGGGCCTGCGCAGCTACATCGAGTTTCGATGCAGCCGGCGTTGCGGCCTCGGGTTTCGGGCTGACTACTGTTCCAACTCCCGCCTCGATCATCAGCAGGATCTTGAGCCGCGCGGCGGCCCGCCATCCTCGTTCGCCTTCCATACCCAGCGCCTGAAATGCCTGCGCCAACGGCTCACGCAGGCGGAGGCGGTCAAACAGATCGAGGGCCGTACGTTCGAGATGATCCTCATCGATGGCCAGGGCCAGGGTCTGCAGCAGACACCGGCTCATCACTGGTCCCCACAAAGCGGTGGCCGGAACGTCGGGGCTGGAATTGGGCAACACGCGCCGGGCAGCGGCCGACCAGGGTGGGGGTATCAGAGCTTCGACGGCTAGAAGCCGCATGGCGCTGCGAAGGCATTTGCGGTAGATGGGGGCGAGCGATTCCGGACGGACGGGACGCGCGCCGGCGCGCTCCCCGGAAAGGCGAGCCCAGGCAGGCAGCACAGAGGCCAGGAGTTCTTCGCACCGGCCCCAGGCGGTATCGAGGACTTCGCTCTGTCTCTTCCCGTTCCTCTTCTCGGGAGTGGTTCCCTGAACCGGGGGAGTTTCAACCGCATCGGCAAACATGCGCACCACGGCGGGATCGAGTGCCGCCCGGACCGCATCATGAACCGGGCGCAACTCAAGCTGGACCAGGGCGTCGTCGAGGTTGGGAACGCCGCGGCCTCCCAGAGAGTCGCAGAGGCGATCCCAGTTTTTATCGGCTGACGCATGCATTTCGCGCCAGTCGAGGAATACATGGCACTGGTAGGCATGGAGACTTAGGCTGATGCCGCGATCGGCTATGTCGTGGGCACGGCGAAGGTATTCGAGGCCGGTGAGGGAGTCGCGACAGGAAACAATCGCGCCGCGATCGTGGAGTCCGAGCCCTTCCCATATCGATCTCTGGCGAAGCTGGCCGGAGCCTTTATCGGCGTAGGCGGCGGACATGCGCACGGTGCCGTGAGTGGAACCGTAACGGTTGTTATAGACCACCAGCGCGCGCTCGCCACCGCTGCGATTGGAGTAAGCAAAGATGTTCTCGTCCACGTTACCTGAGTTCTCAAAGAAGTCGTAAAGGAGGAAGTGGGTGCTCTCGGCGAAGACCCAGCGGCGCTTGAGCAGCGGAGCGATCTCGCGGTCGTGGCGCTCGATTAGCCATTGGTCGGGCCACTCTTCGTAGCGCGGCCGATAGTATTCCATGCCGTACTTCTCGGTGAATCCTTCCACCTGCCCGTGGCCGAACATAGGCAGGCCGGGGAGAGTCGCCATCATGGCCGCGACGCCGAAGCATTTGTCGCCTTTTCCGAACTGGTCAATCGCCGTTTTTTCATCAGGATTGCTCATGAAGTTCACGTAACGCTTCATGATGTCGGGATCGAACTCGAGGGTGTTCTTGATGACCGAGCGATACTTGGCATTGTCTTCATCGCGCAGCATCACCATGAAAGCGCTGTTGTAGACGCGGTGCATGCCGAGGGTGCGGACGAAGTAGCCTTCCATGAGCCAGAAAGCCTCGGCCAGCAGCAGGGTGCCAGGCACTTCGGCGGCGACTCTGTCGACGACCTCGCGCCAGAATTCGTGGGGCATGGCGCGATCGAAGTCGGCCTGGCTCATGCTGTATTCGGCGCGCGAGGGGATGGCCCCGCTCGAACCCGGCCCGGGAAACCACAGGCGATGGAAGTGGCGCTTGGCGAGAGTCATCGCGGCATCGAAGCGAATGACGGGAAACAGGCGGGCGACGTGGAGGATGGTCTGGATGACCTGTTCGCGCACCGCAGGATTAAGGTAATCGAGCTGCGCGGTGTCATTCCAGGGAAAGCTGGTGCCGTCGTTGCCGTGATAGATGTAGCGGGTCTCGCCGGAGGACTTGTCGCGGCGGCGGAAGACGACTGCCGCGTCTTCCTGGGTGAAATAGCGATCCTCGATTTTGATCTCCACGCGTCCGTCGGCGGAGACATCGGGGCCCTCGAAGCGGTAGACCGGATAGGGCGACTCCCAGCGGGAGATGAACCACTCGGGGTGTTCAACCACCCAGGGCGAGTCGATGCCCATGTGGTTGGGAACCATGTCGCTGGCCAGCCGGATGCCATGATGATAGGCGCGGTCGCGAAGGTTGATGTAGGCCGATTCGCCGCCCAGGTCCTCGGAGATGCGGTAGTCGAAGAGCGAATAGGCGGACGCGACGGCGTCCTGGTTTCCGCACAGCAGCTTGATTGTTTTTGAGGCCCGGCTGCGCTCCCAGATGCCGATCAGCCACAGCGTGTTCATGCCGCGATGGGCGAGCGTCTGGAGTTCTTCGTTGGGAATATCGTCGAGGCGGCGGATGTGGCGCCCATAGAACCGGCTGAGCTGCGCGAGCCACACGTAGGTGCTCTTTGCAATCATGACTGTGGTCGGCATCCAGGCGGTGTCGGGAGAGAACTTTTCATACTCATGCGCCGGATCGCCGAAGACCGGAACATCGGCGGTGCTGGCGATCGACGGCCACTGCTGCATGCCCGCTTCCCTGCGGCGGCGGGCTGCTTCTTCGGCGGCCGCACGGGCGCGCGCGGCGGGGGTGTTGTACTGCATCCAGATGGCGAGTTCTTCTTCGTGAAGAATTTCGCCGGCGATCTGCAGAAAGCGATCAAGGGCGTCGCCAAGCAGCGGCTTCCACAGTTGCCGGACCAGGTCCAGTTGTTCACGAAGCGATTTGGGGGAAGCGGTGGCGGGAGCGCGCAGCAGTTCCACCAGGTTCATTGACTTGGCGCCGGGCATCGGAATCAACGGCCGAGTGGCAAAATATTTAGGCAGTTGTTGCGTGACCTGCCGGTAAACGGTTTGTTCGGCAAGAGGCTTTTCAGCGAACAGCTCTTCGAACGGTTGAAATGCCTCGTTGCGGTTGGCGGTCCACAGCAGCAACAACTCTTCGAGGGCCGCTTCGCGATGCGGAGTCCCGGCTGTGGAGCCCTGCAGCCACTGCTGGGGCGTCTCTTCGCCGCGTATGACAGTCGAGCCCGGAAAGTATTCGACGAAGGTCAGGAGCAGTTTGTCCAGCGCCTCGGGGGTCATCTGGGAACCAAACCAGGCCAGCGCATCGGCCATGACATTGCGGTCGAATTGTTCGCGGTAGCGGGCAATGACCACATGGCTGGCCTCGTCGATCAGGCCCATGGCGAAGAGGGCGCCGGCGTGGATGGCCTGGTCGGGATTCTTGTCCGCCTCCCGAACCTGGTTCATGAGGTACGCGAAGGCGCGGCAGGCGGGCATGTCGGCGAACACCACGTTGCCGTTATAGGAAAAGAGCGATTCGGAAAACTTATAGCGCTCGCGTGCCTCGCGCGAAATGTGGAATTCCATCATAAAAATCCGTGCTCCAGACCTGTACGGCGGTCGAAATCAACATGCAGCGCCTGCCGAAATTGCGGGCGTCGCCTCAAGATCCAATTCCGTGCCGGGATTCTGCCCATCCCGCGCATAAATGCCGCAGAAGTAAAGTATCACCCTGGGGCGGCTAATTGCTTCAATCGTCGCGTCTTCGTCGGGCGGCCAGCCGCGGCAAGAGCGCCACAGGTTTACCCCTGCCCCGCGCCGCAGCACTTCCCACTCAGTAATTGGAGGATGCGGACAACGGGCGGGGGATTGCTTTCCGATCTGTCTTTGCCAGGACCGGCGCTTGCCGGGTTGGAGAGCGCCCCTCGGCATTGCACCGCCGTGGCTTTGCCAGTAGACTCGATATGGCTGGTTGACTCGCAAACGACTGGGTCGCAGACGGTACTGCAGGCTAACCAGACAGCTATTCACACAACGGAGAGGTGGCCGAGTGGTTGAAGGCACCCGCCTCGAAAGCGGACGTACTCGAAAGGGTACCGCGAGTTCGAATCTCGCCCTCTCCGCCAGCCCTTAGAGCGACAGGCTGGTCAACAGCTGGAAAGCCGGTAAAGCCCCCCTGCACTTCCCCGCCCTCATCGATAAAACTTGGTTGGACTCTTGCGATTTCCTGCCTTTGCGCGAAAAAAACCGCGGAAAAGGCAGGACACGGGCATCTATTTCTTCTCTAAAGGTTGTCACTTCCAGCTGATTGTTTGCGCTTATAGGAATGAAAGCGGTTCGTAAAGTCGCTTCAATCCCAAAGGAGAAACACCATGAAACGGATCCCTACACTTTCCCTGATCATCCTCGCGGCTCTCAGCGCCATCCCAGCCATAGCCCAGGGCGTTGTTCTGAAGGCCGACATTCCCTTCGGCTTCACCGTAGGCGATACGTATTTGCCCGCGGGTCAATACACCCTCTCATCGCCCGTTTCCGGCGCCGTTCGCGTCTCGAATAACGACAGCAACGCCGCCGCCACTGTGTCCACGACCCACGGCTTCACGGATCCCGGCCACGGCAGCAAGCTTGTGTTCGAAAAGTACGGGGAGCGGTATTTCCTCCACCGCGTCCTCTGCCCAACGACCGTCACCATGAACGTCGATATCCCCGAGTGGAATTCGGAGAAGAGAGCGCGGACCCGGGAAGCGAAGCTCGACCATGGAGAGCAGATTCTCGTAGCCGCCCGGTAAAACGTAACATCGATTTGGGGAGAGCGAACTCCGCTTCTCCCCACCCCACTCCAATTCTGGCGTCCACGACGTCAGCGCGCATTATCCAACGGATTATCGAAGTCAAACCCGAACAATCGGGGATTCTCTCCGATCACCGCGGCGGAAACGATGTAGAAGACGTAATCGTAGGTCTCCTTAGGAATCTGACTTCGATGGTCGGCAAGCAGCCGCCAGAAGTTGCGCTGGCCCGGATTCAAAGGCATGCTCCTCACCAGGGGCAGAACCTGATTTTCACCCCAGTTGTAGCACGCCATCACCAGCATGCCCGACGCCTGCGCGTCGGTACTGTAGAGCATCTGGATATAACGTGTGGCCGCGTCGGTTGCCTTGTCCGCATGGCATCTTTCGTCGGCGGGATCGGGTCGAGGAAGATCCACGAGCGGCCCAAGGTGAAGACCGTACTTCACTCCCGTCTCGGGAATAAACTGCCACATTCCCTTCGCGTAGCCCTTCCTGGTGATGGGACCGCTGCGATAGGGATCGAAGTCGCTCTCCTGCATCGCGAGGTAGAAGAACTGGACGGGTAACCCGTGGTTCAACAGGGCCTCGGGAATGGAACGGGTGAAACCCTGTTCCTGGGCCGAGCGTACATCACGGGCATAGCGGCCAGTCGATTGCCAATATTTGATGTAGCGCACGACTTCAGTTTCGAAGTCGGCGGGCATATCGAGTTCGCCTTCTCCGAAAATGCGCGCCACCCGCAAGATTAGGCGATGCTGCTCAGTGGTTTTAGGGTCGTAGATGCGGAGCGTGGCCAGAAACTGATCGTAGTTGGTCTGGATCGCCTTGCGGCGCGCCTCATACTTGTTCACGGCCGCCAAACCGGCCTGTTTGTCTCCGCTGTTCAGGGCCTGGCGCTCCGCCTCGGCAATCTCCACGTCGACGGATTTCATCGCATAGAAAAGATTGCGGGCAATCTCGCGCTGGTGACGGGCCTGGACCTGGAGGCGATATGCGTAGCCGGCGATGACGATCCCGACCACCGCCAGCACTCCGATGGCAATGAGCAGTGTCCTGCGCTGACGTGAATGGACCTCTTTCTGCTTGGTTTGGATCTCGGCAAACGCAGTGCGAATAAACTGCGTGTGTTGTCCGACGACTTCCCCTTCAACGGGCGTCTGGAAGTATCGCTTGACATACTGCTCCAGATCCTTGCCGGGAGCCGGACTCCCAGCCGGTTGGGGGCGTACGGGGTCGCGGGGGGGCGGAGTTGGCGGCCAGGGTGGAGCCGGGGGCGCCGGAGCCGCCGGCCGGCCCGGTGAAACCGGAGGCGGAGGCATCGGCCGGGGCGGTGGTGGTGGAGGCGGGGGCGGTTGATGAACCCGGAAGGAGATTTCCGGACCCTCGATGCCCAGGCGGACGCGTTCGCTCAACGTGACAAGAACGTTATCCACGCGCTGTCCATGCCAGTAGATGCCGTTGCTGCTGTTCAGATCCCTGATCCGCCAACCGCCGGGCTCAGGCGCAACTTCAGCGTGGATGCGGCTCACAAACTCATCACGAATGCACACAGCGCAGCCGGCATCGCGGCCGATGCGAAAGGCGGCCGTAAAAACACGGGCACCGTCTTCCACGGATTGACTCAACCTCACTTCGATCGGCCCCGGAGGGGCCAGACTTGGGGTTGGAGGATTCGTGTACATCGCGAGCAAATCCGCTTATCAAATGACTGAAAGCAAATGAAATGATTCAATGCGATCTTACAACGAAACGAGAGCGGGCCCAGACATTTTCCATGTTGAACTGACGAACTGACCGCCATCGGAGGTGAAAGCCGGGGCCCGAACCCAAGCGCTCGCTCCTTGCGAACGTCGCGTATTTCGCGCTAACTGGTTTGGTTCAGCGTGAGTTAGAATGCCGTCCCAAGGGATACCCCTTCGTTTCCCAGGAGCTATCCGCGATCCCCAGCCAGCCGAGGGCACAACCGCCTGTCTGAATCTCGGCAAGATGATCTTTCGGAAATGTGGCACTTGTAACCAACAGATTGCGCTTGATCAAATAGAGGGTTTTCGAAGTTTACGAGTTCATCAGAAGTGACCCTCGACCTTCCGACCAAGTTGATCAGCAACCCAGCCCATGAGGAAGAACACCCATGCCGACGGCCGCAAAAGTTCACTCAGACGAGATAACACGCCTGTTGCTGGAGATGCGCGAGGGTAACCCGGAAGCCGCGCCAAACTTGATCCCGCTGGTCTATGACCAACTGCGCCGAACTGCGAGGTCACTGCTTCGCAATGAGCGCGGCGACCATACTCTGCAGCCCACCGCCCTGGTCAATGATGCCCTGATGCGCCTCATTGGCAAAGAATGCCTGGAGTGGCAAAGCCGGGCTCAATTCTTCGCGGTTTCTTCCAAGATCATGCGCCACATCCTGATCGACCACGCGCGGGCCCATGGCGCCGACAAGCGTGGAGGCGAATTTCAGAAGATATCTCTCGATCATGTTTTCGCCTACGAATGGCGCCAGGCCGACTCGTTTCTGAGTCTCAATCAGGCTCTGGACAGGCTGCAGGAATTCGATCCGCGCTTGTGCAGCGTGGTGGAAATGCGATTCTTCGCGGGCATGACGGAAGAAGAAATATCCGACGTGCTCAAGGTCTCGGTGAGAACCGTAAAGCGTGACTGGCAGTTTTCCCGCGACTGGCTCTACCGTGAAATGACCCGTCGGTCCGACCGGAAACCAGATTAAGGAAGCTCGCGTCGCGATTTATATGCGGCGGGCCGGAGGAGAGGTCCGGATGAACGGATCCACCACCATCACCGAACAGCTATGGGGGGTCTGGCAGAGGCTCGGTCCGCATTGGGCGTCTTACTTCAACACTGCCGGGCTCGATTTGACCAAGGTCACGCAGGAAGACTTCCGCGACCGCCTCACCGCGCCCATCAAAGTAAATTTCGGTGCTCCGGGACTGGAGGACTTGTCGCCCCAATGCCAGAGAGGTATTGAACCGGGAGATCCTGCTCTCAGCCTCTTCTATCACGCGCTGGCTTCGCCGCACGTGCACCCATCCGAAATCGAATCCACGCCGGAGAATTATCCCACCATCGCCGATCTCGAGGTTGTCGAGAACTTTATCTATGCGGCCGCGGAGATGACGGTGGACAAGCTTCGCGCGAAGGCGAAGGGGCACCCGCTAGCGATCGTGGTTTTCGCTTACGAATACGCACCGGCAGAAGACACGGTCCACGGGCTCTATGCGGACCTGTGTTTCTCGCGGACGGGCATCTGCCGGGTCGGCAATGCGGTCCCTCACTATGAGCCACAAGCCCGCGGATTCTTTCCCTACGTCGAAGGCTCCCCGAACGCGCACGTGGTCCCGGCCAGGTTTGGGGCATTTGTCGCGTTCCAGCAGGCCGGACAGCGGGGAACGGTGGGACCCCAGGACTTTTTGAAGGGCGACGAAAAGCTCGGCTTCTGGGTTCCGATCCACAAGCTCTTTCGCGGCCCGGAGTGTATCCAGACGTTTGATCTTGACCTCGCTTTCGAGGTCGCGCACGTGAATGAAAAGATCCGCAAGGTCCACCTTCAGCTTCAGTCGGAGAAGGTCGACACGGGGTGGACACCCGAACAGATGACGGGAACGCCATTCGTCATTACCGAGCAACTGGCGAGCTTCTGCCAGAGCCAGGGGCTGATGATTCCTTTCGTGCATGATCCCCTGGTTTCGCCGGCGAAGACCAGCGATGGCAAGTATGTTGGCTTCAAGGTTCCGGCCAACCATGACCTCGGCGAATCGGCGTTGTGGCTCGACAAGGATGCGAACACGCGCTCCAGCCCCGAGTTTGTGCATGTTCGCTACAAAATCGATGAAAAAGAAGGAACGCAGGAACTCGTCTATCTTCCAGATACAACGTCGCAGGATATTGTCCAAGTGTTGAAGCAAGGAGAGTTTGAGGCTGCCAACTTTGTGGATTGGACGGCGGACGGGTACATCAAAGCCAATTGCCCGGCGCTGGTGCAGGCGCTCAACGGCAATACGAATCAAACCGTGTCGTTGGCCGCCTATTCTATCCTGGCCCAACCCGATTTCTTCCCGCTGGTGACGCAGCGTGGCCTGACCGCCTGGGTGAAAGAGTCTCCCCTGAAGGCTTTTATTTGGCCCGACCAGGGGATCATACCGAATCCCTTGTCGGAGACGCGGCTCCCGGCCAACATCACGTTGAAGGGAGCAGCGTTTGACAGCGCCGACACCACCGTCTCGGCAATTGTGGGGAAACCAAGACCAGATCAGCCGGCTTCCACGCCGCTCAAATTGATCCGTGAACAACCCAACCGGCAATCCACCTTGTCGTGTCGCAGCAGCAGCCTGTTCGATCCGGGCTGGGACATCTCCGGATCCAGTCTCGACCCTGATACGGCCAAGGGCCCTGCCTTCATGGCAAACTACGGCCTTGGTTCGCCTTTTCCTGAAGATACGTTAATCTGTTCGGCATTGGGGTCATTCTGGCCCGGAGCTGTACCTGATACTACGCGCTTTTTCCCCCCGAGCTCTTATCCTGGTACAACTCCGCTTCTTGATTCGGAGGCCGACTGGCCTGCGGTGAACCGCCCCCAAGTCAGGGGTAACTCGATCGACTACCACGCACTCACCTATGCCGACTTTGTGAAGGCGCTCTATGAGGGGCAATTCAACTACGCGCGTTTCGCCCAGGTCTCCCTCTCGGATTACATCCTGCGAACCACGGTCACGGCCCGTTTCTATCAGTATTTGCAAACGACCGGAGCACTGGACGCAAAGGACCCGACGCAACGCCTGAAGTTCATCATCACGAGCTTCGATACCGGGAAGATACCGGCGCAGGTGCAGGGTAAATGGAATACGCCCGCTGGGCAAACCTTTAAGATCCAGTTCGGCAAGGCGCTGAACGTGTCGGGAAATGGATTCCATCCGAGAACCATACCCAATCCAAGAATCACCACGACCAATGTGGACTCGCTGCGCGTGATCTATGTTGGACCGTCGCAGGTTGCGCACGAAGATCAACCCGGATCGGGTAACTGGAATGTCTCGCCGCTTCCATGACGCGGTTGACGTAGTCGTTGTCGGAGGCGGTGCCGCCGGTGCAGCCGCGGCTATCTCCTGTTGCCAGCGCGGCCTCAGAACCCTCATCCTGGAACCGCGAACCGACATGCGCGAGGTTCCCGGCGAAACTCTTCATCCCGGAATGGAGCCGCTGTTTCGCGCACTGGGGGTTGACCGGCAGATAGCGGCCGCGGGATTCCATCGCCATCGCGGCTATGTCGTCCGGTCAAACGGATCGACGTCGACGAATGAATACGGATCGGATTCGCGCGGGGCATGGCACGGGTACCAGGCTGACCGCGCTAGGCTGCATGCGATTCTGCTCGACAGGGCAAAGGCGTGCGGCGCCGTCATCCTACACGGGGAACGAGCCCTCTCTCCTATCTTCACCGGACACAGAATGACTGGCATTATTTCCACAGCCGGCGCCCACCGAGCGGCGTTCGTCGTGGATGCTTCAGGGCATGCGCACTGGCTCATGCGCCAGTTGCGGATCCCTATGCTGGAAGTATCTCCCCGGCTGATCACGTTCTTTGGATGGGGTGTGCCGGATGAACAAGGAGACGATGCGCATGACTTGCCGGAGTTTGTGATGAGTGATGCCTCGTGGGACTGGCGAGCGTCCATTCACCAGGACAGACATGCATGGGTTCACCTTGACCTGCAGCCGGACCTCGCGAAGTTACGAGGTATCGAGGGCCGGGCAGAGTGTCCGGCTGACATGGTGCCCTCTGGAAAGACGGGCGCGCGCGATGTAACTTGGCGAATTGCCCGGCCATCTGCCGGCCCGGGATACTTTCTCGCCGGGGACGCTGCGTGGGTGCTCGATCCTGCGTCATCCCATGGAGTACTCTTCGCATTCCTGTCGGCTATGGCAACAACCGAGGCCATTGTGGAGCTGTTGCAATCGCCCCAAGATCACCAGCGTATACAGGCTCGTTACTCGACCTGGACGGAAGGCCGGTTCTGCAGGGATGCTGCTGCCCTCATCTCGTTGTATGGGGCCATGAACACGCCTCCGAGCTGGCTATCATCAGCGGCAAACGCGTTGCGATACATCGAAATGAGCCCCTCGGACCGGGCCTTGTTGAGAAGGCATTCGTAAGCCATCTTACGGGCAACTGCTGGAAATACCGAAATGCGCTCGCTCAAACTCTCCATGACCTGGGCGACGGTTCGGTTCCCGTCGCAGAGTTTCACCACGGCTGCCAGGTGTCTTGAGACCTCAAAGCCGGGGTGCTCATTGGTTTCATCCTGGGAGACAACATAGAAGTGCTCACCATCCTGCGGTTCGTAGTCACGGCATTGCGATACCGCATCAAGGACTGCTTCCAGGTCTGCGGATAACTCGACAACCCGGCTTCGATACTTGCGGATGGGAATATCTCCCAGACTCAGTAACTCCCCTTCTCCCAAAAGCTCCGCATGAAGTACCCGGGATATGTCGGGCGCTGGCGCCGCGGCAAGGCGTTGGTAAAAGTCGATGAGCACCTTCAGCTTTACGTCATGCCCGGCGCGATGACTTCGCAGGAACGCCACGAAATCATGATGAAATTCAGGCGTTCTGTAGTATTGGCGCAATTCGGGTCCTGCGTCGGCGGGAAATACCAATTTTCGATAAGCTACCCAATCGACGAATAAGTCGAGGACGCCTCCGGCGGCCTGGTCTGCCCCAACCAGCAGCCATCGAGAGCGAAACTTGGCCATCAGCATGAATTCGCGTAGCTCAATGAGCTTATCCCGATCGAGGTGAGGAGTTGGAAGAAGATAGAAATTCGGAAATATATGGGGATATCTCCGAATAAGTTCCACATCCTCGGGATTCTGGCGCCGCCCCTGGTGTGACATGTCGGAACATAGCTGGTCAAGGGTCATCTCGTCTTTGTACTTCAAATGGATCGGCGTGTTGGCCAGCGGCGCCAGGAGATTGATCTGGGGGTTAGACCCCGCCATTCTTGCCGAGTGCACAAAGACACGCACGGTCTCGCGCAGATCATCCCAATGCTCTTCAGGAAAGCCCGTAATCAGAGAAACGGTGGAGCGCACACCGGCACGCTCGGCCATATCGATGATCTCGTGGGCGCGCCGGACGTCGAGATGTTTGTCGATGATGCTCTGCATCCTGTCGGAGCCGGTCTCCACTCCGAAAAAGATGCCCACGCATCCGGCGGCGGCCATCAGTTCAATCAATTCCTGGTCCACGCAGTCAGTACGGGCGCTGCACGCCCATGTGTATCCCTTGCCGAAATCGATCATGTGGCGGCAAAAGGCCCGCACGCGTTTCGAATCGACGGTGAACATATCGTGGGTCAGGTCAAAATCGGTTATGCCATATTCGCCATGGATAGCGCGCATGTCGTCAAGGACTCGCTGTGGCGAACGAAGGCGATACTTGCGCCGGAAAAAGTCATTGGTGGAGCAAAAGGTGCATGCAAACGGGCATCCGCGCCCAAGTTCGAGGGATGCGCTGCGCGCGCCACGCAGTTCCTGCGTGAGGTGATACGCAGGCAGGGGCAGCGCATCGAGATCCATGATGATTGAAGCATCGGGGTTGCGCTGGACTCCCCACACCGAGCGGTACACGAGGCCGGGCACCAATTCGAACCGACGCGAACCGATGAGTTCTTGAAGGAACAAGGGAAGGCTTTCCTCGGCCTCGCCCCGAAGAACGAAATCAACAAAGGGAAAGGCCCTCAGGGTGGATTCCGCAACGACGGATGCCTGCGGACCCCCGATCACGACAGTTGCATCGGGACGCAGGGCTTTGACCAGCCTGGCCAGGCGCACGGTGAGCGGATAGGCACTGCAAATCGAGCCGAAGCCGTATACGTCTGCCTCCGCGGCGACAATCTGATGCGCGGCCTCCTCGGTGAAACGACCGAGTTCAGCTTCTCCCACCGTGTCCACGAAGTGAAAGAATGCGCGATTGGGATCGTAGACGGTAGTTTCGTAACCTAGCCGCTCAGTCACCGCCGCAAGGCTGAGAATGCCAAGCTGTGGCAGACAACTTTCGCGACGGATCACCTCGTTGTTGTACTCGGAAGGATCGTTGAATTCTGTGCCAGTCGGGGTGTTTACGAGGCAAATCCTCACAGGACCTCCGAGGATCGGGCATGCAATCGAGGTGCCCGCGAGAGCGCACACAAAGGCCTACTTGTCGACGCAAGACCCCGGCGACGCGGCGCTCGCTTCAGTCTTCGCTACTTGGATTTTGGTTTGATATGACCGCCGCTGTGACCACCGGGAAACTGCTTGTGGGTTGTCAGGGTCACCTTTTCGGTCGGTTGTGCGTTGCGGAGCGCAGTCACGACATGGCTGCTGATCGCCTTGCCAATGGCGTCTTTCAAGTCAGCCTCTGTGAAGTTTTCCGGAAGCACAAGTTCAAGGCTTAATGGGGTGGGAACGTTGGCTGGCATCTTTCCCCCTTAGTCATAGCGCATCGTACAACAGCCAACTTTGCGCGGCAACGAGAAAATTCACCGAAAAAGGGGAAACGGGAATCGGCGCGCGATCTTGCCAACCCAAATCGTTCCGCCCGTCTCCGCAAGATTGAGATAGAGCGAATCGCCCGCGGTAGAAAGATTGAAGTGCTCGACCGGAATCTCGGACGGGGACAGCTTTAGGTCGTGGTAATGGTGGACTGGGAATGGTTTTCCAATAAGGCGGCTATGATCGGGATCAAACTTTTGTCCCCATATACACCAGAAACCATCGCTCTTGGACAGGTAGAAGATGGTCTTTCCGTCCCCTGACCAAACCGGCCTTCGGCTGAAGTCCGACTTACCCGTAATTTCAATCCAATGGTTATCGGGTATTCTTTCGCCTGGCCGGAGGCGAGCGGCAAACACCTGACCAAGCACGTCGGGCTTCGAAACGGTGAAGACGATGAAGTTGCTCTTGTCAGACCACACCGCGTCACGAACCGATCCACCCGGGACACTAAGTATGGTCCTCGCGTCGGCGCCGGAGTTCTGCATCATGCGGACCTCGGAGATTGCCGAGTTGGCGTAAATGAGCGATTCGCCGCCGGGGCCCCACCCGGTAGGATTTCGGCAATCGGTACAGAGCCTGCGCCGAGTACCGTTAAGACCGGCAAGGAAGATGCCGGGCGCTCCGCCATCAGACGCCTCGTACGCAACCGTCGTGCCCGACTCGCCGGGGAGCGGAGCTATCTTTGCCGTCCCGTCGGATACCAGCAGTCGCTCGGTTTTGGTGGCCGTATCCCTCAAATAAAGGCTCCGACTATCCGAGTATCCTCTCGCGAAGACAAGCCAGCGCCCATTTTGAGAAACACTGGGGCCGAAATCAAATTCAGGATCCTGCGTGATCCTGTAGGCCTTGGCGTCCGTTGGGCGAGCGGGGTTATCAATTCTCCAAATGTGAATTGCGGGGTTCATCTGGCAATAGGCAAGGGAGTCGCCCACGAGCGAAGAGGAGATAATAAATTCTTGACGATCCCTTGCCAACAATTGCCTGGCGATGCCGTGAACCCGCCCCGTTTTTGGATCTATTTTAATGGACCAAAGATCCATGTAGGCTCCATGGTGGGCGCTGAAGACGACGGTGTCGCCCTGCCATCCGCCGAAGTACAAGCCGGGACTCAATTGCTGCGAAGCCAGGAGTTGCGACACCCCGGCATTGCGCGGAGCGTCTCCATTGATACTGGTTGTCCACCAGTCCTTACAGGCCGACATGGGGCGCGAGGGGTTGTCGCAACCAATAAAGAGAACATGCCGCCCATCAGAATTCCAAATTGGCATGGAGGCGTTAGTCATGCCCGGAGCCAATTGTGTCGACGTGCCCGTACTGAGGTCGTAGCGGTAAATCTTATTTCCTGGCTGCATCCAGTATTCGTTCCCGGTCCAATACAGGAATGAGCGATCGACTGGCGAGAATTGCGGATCGTGTCCATTCGGAATCAGGAGCTTTTCCCCCGCCCCATCCAGTTCCGTCCTGTAAATCCCCGGCTGAGCACGCGATGACTCGAATACCACAGTTCGTCCGTCTGGTGAAATCGAGGGATTCTTTTCGAGTGCGGGAAGAGTGCTGACCTTTCTTGGTGTACCGCCCGGAATTTGCTGCACCCAGACTTCCTGATTTCCCGGCTCCTCTCGATCAGAGACGTAGGTGATCGTTTTGCCGCCCCCCGATAACCGTGGACTCACTGAAAAATCCCCGGCCGGGGTGATCTGCTGCAAATCGACGAGCGAAGGCGCCTGGTTGGCACCGATGACGATCAGGATGATAAAGGTTAACGCCAGGGCCACAGCCGTCGCGATCGAGACCCAGCGGGCAATCAGCTTGCCCCGCCGGGTCGGATCAATTCTGGTGAGGATCTCGTCCAGCGACGCGAAGCGATCTTCGGGCTTGGTCGCGAGGCACCGGCGAATGACTGCTTCCCATCGCGGATTGAGCCTCTTTCCGGCGGGCAACCTGGCGGGCAAGCGGGAGCCGCTCTTCTGTTTGATGGTTGCGGGACGCTCGCCGGTAAGGATCTCGCACAGGACGACGCCAAGAGAGTACTGGTCCGCGGCCGGCGAAGCGATCCCGTCAAACCACTGCTCGGGACCTACATACGCCGGAGTGCCCTGCCGCGCGAAGCTATCGGGTTCGCTGTCAGCCGTTGTCGCCCGGCTCGCCAGTCCGAAATCAGCAATGACAGCGCGGACCTCCTGCCCTTCTTCCTGAACCAGCATGACGTTGGAACTCTTGAAGTCGCGGTGAACGATCCCGTGCTGATGGGCCTCATTCAAGCCGGAGATCATCTGCCGGACCAGCGGCAGCGCCTCCCGGCTGGAAAGCGGTCCCTTCTGCCGAAGGCGCTCCATCAGCGTCTGGCCCCTGAGCAGTTGCATGGTCAGAAACCAAATCCGCTCTCCGGGAGAGAAGTCATGACTGAACAGGTCATAAACACGACAAACGTTGGGATGCGTGATCTGGTGGGCCTGGCGCACTTCCTCTTTGAAGCGTTCAATCACCGCGGGCTCAGACGCTATCTCGGGACGAATCGTCTTGAGGGCGAGAACCTCCTGTAACTCCAGGTCCCACGCCTCATACACAGCGCCCATGCCCCCCGTATGCAGGTGGCGGATGATATGAAAGCGCGACGCCAGCACCGTTCCACTTCTTAGTTCCTCGACCTTGATGAGGGGGGCAATGGAACTCAAGGCCATGGTTACAGATTCATTGAGAAAGCTACCCGCCTTATTGTGCGCCGATAATAGATCTTCTATCTCCTTTTGGATCTCACTATCCCCATCGCATAGGTCCCGGACAAGGGATTTCTGCTGGTCCTCCGGAACATCCAGAAGCCTTGCGTAGATATCTCGTAACTTCGCCCATTTCTCCGGGGGATGGGGCAGGTCGACAGGCGACAAAAAATTGACCTCCAGGTAATTGCGGACCGCAACATTCCTATGAGGACCATAGTATGCCCCACTGTCTCTCTACATACAAGAAATGAGCGTGAGGGCGGGTCTGGGCCCGACACTCGTCTTGCGAACAGCCCCTGTTCCCGGAGTTTCAGGACTGTTCAGCGCAGGGAGGCAAGCGGGGCCGGATCCATGTCGGCGTAGTCCTGATTCTCGCCTCCCATGCCCCAGCAGAACCGATAGGCTTGCGTGCCCATGCCGGCATGAATAGACCAACCGGGTGAAACCACAGCCTCGCGACTGTTCACCACCAGGTGGCGCGTCTCCTCTGGCGGACCCATGAGGTGAAACACGCGCGCCCCGTCAGCAACGTCGAAGTAGAGATACACTTCGGAGCGGCGCATGTGAGTATGTGGGGGCATGGTGTTCCAGGCACTGCCGGGATGCAATTGGGTCATTCCCATCACCAGCTGGCAACTCTTGGCGCCCGCGAGGTGAATGTACTTGTAGATGGTGCGCTTGTTGCAGGTCTCCGCACTCCCGAGTTCCGTGGGTTGGGCATCCTGTATGCGCACCAGTGCGACCGGATAACTGGTGTGCGCCGGATAACTCAGCAAATAAAAGATGGCCGGCTGCCCCGCGGATTTCGATTCGAAACGAACCTCGGCATTCCCGCGTCCAATATAAAGGACGTCCAGGTTGGCCAGTTCGTAAGATGATTGCCCCACGTGAACCATGCCGGCACCACCAATATTGAGGGCGCCCACCTCGCGCCGCTCGGTAAAGTAGTTTGCCCGGAGTTCGGGCCCGGCAGGAAGGGCGAGAGGATCGGCGAGGGGTGCTGCCATGCCGATAACAGCCCGATCAAGATCCACGTAGGCCAAGTGAATCGAGCCTGCTTCGTATAGACCCTGGATGAGAAATGTTTCGCGCAGCTCACTGGTTGTCATGCGCGGATATCGCAGAGGGTCGGCCATCATGATGGTTTTCATCTCTTCTTCTTTCCTATTTCTCTGGTCCTGCGTGTCCGCACGCTCCCACTCCGAAGTGCACTCTTATTTCCCACCTGCCAGTTGGGAGAGTTCAGATCCAGCCAGAAGAAATGCGCCTACTCCGTAGACATAGCTGGACGAAGGCTTGAACTTTCCGGGCTCGCCTCCGATCGGCTGAATGGATCCCAATCTTCCGGTCGCGTAAACGTGGGTAAGAATAGCCTGCCAGGCTTTCGCAACCACAGGCAGATATTTCTTTCGATCGAGAATGCCGTTATTGACACCCCAGGTCATGGCATATGTAAAGAAAGCAGATCCTGAGATCTCAGGGTTGGGATACGCGCCCGGATCAAGCAGGCTGGCGCGCCACAGCCCGTCGGATTGCTGGAGTCCGGCGATGCGTTCGGCCATCTCGCGATATTGGCTCAAATATTTGTCGCGGCCTGGGAACCGCTGCGGCATGCGCTGCAACACCAGCGCCAGCCCGGCCAGCACCCAGCCATTGCCTCTCGACCAGAAGACTTTCTGCCCGTTGGTCTCATGCATGGTAACGAAGCGCTTGTCGCGGAAGAAGAGATGCTCGCTCGAATCGTATAGGGCCGCGGTGGTAAGTCCCCATTGATGGTCCATGAAGTTGAGATATTTCATATCGCCGGTTGCGACGGAGAGTTGGGCCAGGACCGGCGGCGCCATGTAGAGCGCGTCGCACCACCACCACAGATTTTCCTCCGGATCGTCGCGGCGAGCCAGGACCTTGTCCATTCCCTCACGGGTGGGGTCCAGTCGCTGGTCGTCTGCTGGCGTTTCAGCATAGAAGGACAGGTACGTGAGACCGATGGCGTTGTCGTCGGCATGCGCGAAACGCGGTCCCAGGCTCCAGTGATTCTCCTCGGCAACCTGGAGCACGCGGTCGTGGTAGCGGCTGTCGCCGGTGGCCCTGGAGGCCGCCATCATGCCGTCGTACAAGGCCGCAAAGGTCCACCCGATGTTATAGCGGGATTCGGACTCCTTCAATTGCCAATCGGCGACTTTTTTCATCGCCTTCAGAATGTCGGCCCGCTTGAGCTTTGGGGAAAGATCGGTGGCCAGCGGCCCGGGATCATCGGGCTGATCCCCAGCCGCCTGGAGTTCCTGATTGGCGCTGACGGGAGAGCTCGCGGGAGGAGGGGTTTGGGCGAGTCCGGGGCGGCCAGGTGTCACCACCATCATCAGAGCAAGGATAAGAGACGGTTTGATCATGAGGTTTCCAACATGCTTAGGAGCGAACAGGCTGCGGAGGTAATCTTACGTCAAGAGGCGACGCCAGGTTAACGGTTGATAAATCACCGGCCATTGCTTCTATAGTTCTGATGCAGCGTGAAGTCGTAGCTGTGTTCCCCTAAACGTAGTCTGACAATCCAGAGATGATGAGCAAATTGACTCCGATCGAGATGGCCAGGCGAGTGGGCGAAGGCCTGCTTTCCTTTCCCGTTACCCACTTTGACGCGCAATATGAATTCGATGAACCTGCCTACCGGCACCACCTCTCGTGGTTGCTCGAACATCGGCCGGCGGCGCTGTTTGCCGCGGGTGGCACGGGCGAATTCTTCTCGCTCACCCTGCAGGAGTTTTCACGCGTCGTCGTAGCGGCGGTCTCGGAAATCGACGGCGGCGTTCCGGTCTTGGCCGGCTGCGGGTATGGAACTCGCACGGCCATTGAGTTTGCCCGGGCCGCGGAACAGGCCGGGGCAGATGGCCTGCTCCTGTTTCCGCCGTACCTGGTGAGTGCCGAACCAGCCGGGCTCATCCAGCATGCGCAGGCGGTGTGCGCGTCGACGCGATTGGGCGTCATCTTCTATAACCGCGATAATGCCGTCCTCAACGAGTCCGCTCTCGAACGGTTGTGCGATTCCTGTCCCAACCTGGTTGGATTCAAAGACGGGCATGGAGACATCGAACTCATGACGCGCATCTGCGCGCGCCTCGGCGACCGGCTGGTGTACATCGGCGGCCTTCCCACGGCTGAGACGTTTGCCCTGCCCTACCTGGAGATAGGGGTTACGACCTATTCCTCCGCAATCTTCAACTTTCTTCCCCGGTTTGCGCAGGAGTTTTACAGCGCAGTGCGCCGCCACGATCGTCATGTTGTCATGACGATGCTGCGGGAATTTGTGCTGCCGTATATTGCCATCCGCAGCCGCCGCAAGGGTTATGCCGTTTCCATCGTGAAGGCCGGGCTCAGCGCTGTCGGCCGTCCGGCGGGGCCTGTGCGACCGCCGCTGACAGACCTCGAAGCGGGTGAATCGGACGAACTCAAGAACCTGATCGCGGGCCGCGCCTGATCGGCATTCGGACTTTCGCATGGATAAGAAAGAAACAACGCACGTCCGATATCTGATCGCGTTCATGCTCTTCATCGCCAGCACTTTCAGCTATGGAGACCGGGTAGTCCTCTCAATCGCGGCGGTGGACTTGAGCCGCGATATTCACCTCGACGCCTTGCGTCTCGGCTATCTCTTGTCGGGCTTCGGATGGGCCTATGTCGGGGCACAACTTCCCGCCGGTGGCCTGTTAGATCGTTTTGGTTCGAAACGCGTGTACGGCATCAGCATCAACTGCTGGTCGGTCTGCGCGTTGCTGGCGGGCATGACAGGATACCTGCCCGCCGTCGTTGCGTTTTATGCACTGTTTGCCGTGCGTTTCTTGTCGGGGCTGGCGCAGGCGCCCGTCTTTCCCTGCAATGGCCGCATCGTGGCGGCGTGGTTTCCCACCGCCGAACGCGGGCGGGCATCGGCCATATTCAATTCGTCGCAGTATTTCTCGCTGGTTCTCTTTGCGCCAATCCTGGGCTGGATCGTTCATAGCCTGGGATGGAAGCAATGTTTCTGGTTCGCAGGGATCATCGGCCTGGCGCTGGCGGTTGCCTGGTTCAGAATCGTCGGCGAGGTGAAGACGCATCCGCGCATCAGCCAGTCGGAAATTGAAACCATCGAGCACGGCGGCGGCCTTGCCAACCTTGATGCGAGCGTCCGGCCGACCGGCACGACGCTCACATGGTCCACGGTCAAATGGCTGCTGAGGAACCGCATGCTGGTGGGAATCTATCTTGGCCAATACTGCATCACGACGCTTACGTGGTTCTTTCTCACATGGTTCCCCATTTATCTGAACCAGGCCAGGCATATTTCCATCGTGAAGGTCGGATTCCTGGCGGTGCTTCCCGCGCTGTGCGGGTTTGGCGGCGGCATTCTGGGCGGCGTGATCTCGGACCGGTTACTGCGCAGCGGGCGGTCATTGACGTTTGCGCGCAAGCTTCCTATCGTCGTTGGCATGGCGCTGGCCATGACCATGATCGGCTGCAACTACGTCAACACCAGCTTCGCGGTGATGCTGCTGATGTCGATAGCGTTTTTCGGAAAAGGGTTCGGCGCCCTGGGATGGACGGTCATCTCCGATACTTCTCCCAAGGGATTGATCGGCGTGAATGGCGGTCTTTTCAACCTGATTGGGAACCTGGCGGGTGTGACGACTCCGATCATCATCGGGTTCATCGTTGCCCGCACCGGCTCGTTCCGCTACGCGCTCGTCTTTGTGGGAGCCACGGCCCTGCTGGCGATCATCGCTTACTTGCCGCTCGTGGGTGAGATCAAGCGGGTAGAAATGACCTCCGCTCCCGCTTCGGAAGTGAGCACATCATGACGCTGGCCACGGGCATCACTGATTCTCCCCGGGTCAGCGGCATGCGGGTGATTCCGGTGGCCGGCTACGACAGCATGTTGCTCAATCTGAGCGGCGCGCATGCGCCGTTCTTTACCCGCAACGTCGTATTGCTCACAGACGATGCGGGGCACACCGGGCTCGGCGAGGTACCTGGCGGAGAGACAATTCGCGAGGTGCTGGAGCAGGCACGACCGCTGGTGATGGGAGCGAAGATCGGCGACAGCCATCGCGTTCTGAACGGCGTGCTGAATCACTTTTCCGAATTTGACGCGGCGGGACGAGGCCAGCAGACATTTGATCAGCGCGTCGCGATCCACGCGGCCGCGGCCATCGAAGCGGCGCTTCTCGATCTGCTCGGTCAGTTTCTCGAGTTGCCCGTGGCCGCACTGCTTGGCGAGGGGCAACAGCGCGACCGCGTGGATGTGCTGGGCTACCTCTTCTTCATTGGTGACCGGAAGCGCACCAGCCTGGACTACCGCGATTGCGGAAGTGAATCTGATGCCTGGCTTCGGCTTCGCCATGAAGAGGCACTCACAATCCCCGCCCTTTTACGACTCGCCGAAGCTGCACAGGAGCGCTACGGGTTCCGCGATTTCAAATTGAAAGGCGGCGTCTTCGCAGGTTCCTTTGAAATGGAAGTGGTCTCCGCGCTGGCGGGGAGGTTTCCCGCGGCACGGATCACCATCGATCCCAACGGCGCCTGGTCACTCGAAGAGGCGATCAGGCTATGCAGCGGCAGACAGCAGATCCTCGCCTATGCCGAAGATCCCTGCGGAGGAGAAGATGGCTACTCGGGGCGCGAAATCATGGCGGAGTTCCGTCGCGCCACCGGAGTTCGGACGGCGACCAACATGGTCGCCACGGACTGGCGGCAGTTGCATCACGCCACCCGGTTGCAGGCGATCGATATTCTGCTCGCCGACCCGCATTTCTGGACCATGAGCGGATCGGTTCGGGCGTCGCAGTTCTGCCGCGACCAGGATCTGACGTGGGGATCGCATTCGAACAACCATTTTGATATTTCACTCGCAATGTTTACCCACGCGGCGGCCGCCGCCGCCGGCCAGGTCACCGCGGTCGATACCCACTGGATATGGCAAGATGGGCAGCGGCTCACGCGCGCTCCATTTCGCATCGAGACGGGAGCCATCGAGGTCCCGAAAGCTCCGGGCCTGGGGATCGAGCCCGATCTGGAACAATTGGAGCAGGCCCACCGGCTCTATTGCAGGGTCGGGCTCGGCGCGCGCGACGACGCCGCTTCCATGCAGTTCCTCATCCCCGGTTGGCGATTTCACCCCCGGAGCCCTTGCCTGGTGCGCTGATTGGTTGGCTCGGCATCCGGGAAAGACCTATGAATTTTGCCGAATAAATTATAGAGGCAAGAAAATAGCACGCGCACGGCTCAAAAATTCACGAAATATCGTTGCATACTTATTCAATTTAGCTGTATATTTATGCATGCGCGGACTCGCAGCGGCGAGCCGCGCATTCGATTTGGGCGGGATCCGATCTGGCAGGGGGAGCGAGAAGCAAGGCCATGAAATTCCAGCGGCACAATGCGATCCGCGACTTGGTGGCCAAGTCCCCGGTCTCCAACCAGGATGAGCTGCGGCGCAAGCTGCGCCGCCGCGGATTCGAGGTTACCCAGGCCACGCTGTCGCGGGATATCCACGAATTGCGGCTGTCGAAGGGACCTGGCGGCTATGCGCTGCCCAACGGGAATGTAAACGGCGGGTCCTCTGCCGAAGATGATGCACCGCCCTCGGTGAAGGAAATGCTGGAAAGCTTTGGCATGCGCGTGCAACAGGCGATGAACCAGGTGATTGTGCGCACGGTGATGGGAGGGGCCCAGCCCGTTGCCGCTTCCCTGGACTATGCCGAATGGCCGGACGTGGTGGGGACAATTGCCGGGGATGACACGGTGCTGGTTATCTGCCCCGACCAGCGGCGCGCCGGCGAGGTGGAAGCCCGGTTGAGGAAGATTCTGGAGTCATGACGGATACAATACAAACCGCGGTGGTAGGTGTGACCGGCTATGCCGGCGCGGAGTTGGCGCGGCTGTTGCTGCACCACCCGCGCCTCAAGGGTACGCCTCCGGTCTTTGCCGGCCGCATGGATGCCGCCGAGGCGGCGCGCGGCGGCACGCCGCTGGGCGAGATTCATCCCGAACTGGCCGACAGCAAAGGCAGCGGCAAGTTGAGACTGCAGCCCTTCTCCTGGGACCTGCTCGCCGATCTTGATGTTCAGGTGCTGTTTCTTGCCACGCCGCACGAGCAGTCGCGCACCTGGGTTCCTGAAGCATTGTCACGCGGACTTAGGGTGATCGATCTGAGCGGCGCGTGGCGGTTGAACGAGACCGCGAATCGCGCCGTGTACAACTTTGAGGACGAGGGCTCGATCGAGGCGATGAATATCCAGGCGCAGGCTGTGTATGGGATGCCGGAACTTCATCGGACAAAGATCGCCGGCGCAAAGCTGGTCGCAAATCCGGGCTGCTATGCGACGTCTGTGATTCTCGCCGTCAAGCCCCTGGTGGACGCAGGCATTGTCGATCTGGAGCATGGCATTGTGGCGGATGCGAAAAGCGGTGTGAGCGGAGCAGGTAAAGCGCCCACCGCCAAAACCCATTTCATGTACGCAGCCGACAACCTCTCTGCCTACGGCGTTTTTTCGCATCGGCATACGGGTGAACTGCTCGAGCAGATCGGCGTCGATGCACACTCGATCACGTTTACGCCGCACCTGCTGCCGATTCCGCGCGGCATTCTTTCCACCATCTATGTGCGGTTCCGTCAGGCCCAGACGCGGGCCGGCATTGCCCATGTGTATCACGCGTTTTTCGCCGCCAGCCCGATGGTGCGACTGCATGACTCGGGGCTCCCGCAGATCAACTATTCGGTGCGTACCAATTACGCGGATATTGGATTTCAACTGGCGCCGGATGGGCGCCGCGCGGTGATCGTCAGTTGTCTCGACAACCTGTTAAAGGGAGCATCTTCGCAGGCCGTGCAGAATCTAAACGTCATGCTGGGCTGGGATGAGGCGGAGGGGCTCGAATCATGAGGTATGTCGTCAAGCTGGGTGGAGCGGGCCTCGAAGTTCCCGAACTTCTGGGCGGCTGCGTCCGCGCGATTACGGACCTTGTGCGCGACGGCAACCAGGTGGCCGTGGTGCATGGCGGCGGCGTGCAGTTGACGCGCACGCTGAAGGCGCTGGGCAAACAGAGCGAATTCATCGATGGACTGCGTGTCACCGACGCTGAAACCCGCGATGTCGCTCTGATGGTGCTCGCCGGCCGCGTGAATAAAGGCCTGGTTGCCGCGCTCGGCGCACTCGGCCAGCCCGCCGTCGGCCTGTCCGGCGGAGACGGGCTGCTCTTCCGCGCGCGCAAGAAACGCACCTCGCCGGATCTCGGCTTTGTCGGCGAGATTGCCGCCAGCGATCCGCGGTGGCTTGAGGCCATCTGGCAGCTCAATGGCGTGCCGGTTATCTCGTCGATGGCTCTTGGCTTCGACGGCGAGTACTACAACGTCAATGCCGACGAGATGGCCGCGGCCTGCGCCATTGCGTGCCGCGCCGACGCGCTCGTGTTTCTCACCGATGTGCCCGGTGTGCACGGCGCCAACGGGGCCGTGCTCCGATGGCTCTCAATCGATCAGATCGCCGAGATGGCCAAGAGCGCCATCATCTCCGGCGGCATGTTGCCCAAGCTCAGCGCCTGCCGCGAAGCGCTTTTGAATGGCGTCAAGCGCGTACGAATTTTGCCCGCTGAAGCTGCCGGTTCTCTTCCCGACCTGTGCAGCTCCCGCGTAGCCCACGGCACCGAAGTGATGGTGGCCTAGCGGTCCGCAGGACAAGCGGACCAGGAGAGACTGAATTGACAAAGCTCGAACAGATCAACGCCGCCGAGGCACGGCTGCTCCTTCCCACATACGACCGCAACCCGATTCTGTTTGTTGGCGGCGAGGGCGTACATCTCATCGACGAACACGGCCACCACTATCTCGACCTGCTGAGCGGCATCGGCGTGAACGCGCTCGGCTACAGTCATCCCGCCATCGAACGCGCCATCATCAACCAGAGCCGCGCGCTGATCCACACTTCCAACCTCTTCTTTCACGAGGGGCAGGCGGAGCTGGCGCTGCGCCTCACCGAGCGCACCGGGCTGGACCGCGTCTTCTTCGCCAACACCGGCACTGAGGCGTGGGAAGGCGCACTGAAGCTGGCCCGCGCCCACGCGGGCCTGCTGCGCAGCGAAGGCAAGAATATCGGAACGAAGTTCCTGGCCCTGGAACAGAGCTTCCACGGCCGCACCTTCGGCTCGGTCTCGACCACGTACAAGGCGAAGTACCGCGAGCCGTTTGGTCCTGTGGTTCCCGGCGTCGAGTTTGTACGCTTCAACGATGTCGCCGATCTGCGCGCGAAGTTTTCCAACGAAGTCTGCGCCATCCTCGTCGAGGCCATCCAGGGCGAAGGCGGCATTCGTCCGCTGACGCAGGAGTTCTTTGCCGAGGCCCGCGCGCTGGCCAGTTCCACCGGCGCTTTGCTCATCGTCGATGAGATTCAGTCCGGCATGGGCCGCACCGGCAAGTGGTGCGCGTATCAGCACTACGGCATTCAGCCCGACGTCACCACCCTGGCCAAGCCGCTCGCCGGCGGCCTTCCCCTCGGTGCGATTCTCTGCACCGAAGAAGCCGCACGCGCCATTCACGCCGGCATGCATGGAACCACATTCGGCGGCGGGCCGCTGGCCTGCGCCGTGGCCATCGCCGTGATCGACACCATCGAAAACGAAGGCCTGCTCGCGCACGCGACGGAAGTCGGCGACTACTTCCAGCAACAGCTTCGCTCCCTGGCTGCGAAACATGACGCCATCATCGATGTGCGCGGCAAGGGCCTGATGCTGGCGGCCGAGCTTGATTCTGCGGACCTGGCCAAGCTCACGGTAGCGGAGATGCTCAAGCGCCACATCGTCATCAACTGCACCAGCGACACGGTTCTGCGTTTCCTGCCGCCTTACATCCTGGAGCGCGCCCATGTGGACACAGCGATCACGGCCTCGACGAAATCTTCACCGAACAAGCAGCACACACCATCGCCAACTCCGCAGGAGGACAACAACATGGCTAGCAGAGCAACGATCGAAGGACGGGAACTGATTCCCGTGCAGAAGGACCCAGACATTCTTGCCGCTGCCGCGCGGCTGGCCGGCGAGGACATGTGCTCCATCGCCGATCTCTCCAGCGCCGAGGTGCGCGCCATTCTCAAGCTCGGCCACGACGTCAAGCGCAATCCGCGCGAGTATCGCCACGCCCTCGACGCCAAGCAGATGGTGCTGATGTTTGAGAAGGCCAGCCTGCGCACCCGGCTCAGCTTTGAGGCCGGCATCAACACCATGGGCGGCAATGCGATCTTCGTCGACCAGACCAGTTCTCCGCTCGGCGAGCGCGAATCCATTGCCGATGTGGCGCGCAATGTGGAGCGCTGGGTGGATCGTGATCGTGCTGCGCACCTACGCGCACGACACCATCACGGAGATGGCCGCCAACTCGCGCGTGCCGGTCATCAACGCTCTCTCCGACTTCGAGCATCCATGCCAGGCGCTGGCCGATTTCATGACGCTCGAAGAGCACTTCGGTTCGGCGGCGGGCCTCAACTTCACCTATGTCGGCGACGGCAACAACGTGTGCCACTCGCTTATGCTCACCGGCGCGCAACTGGGCGCCAACGTCACCATCGCCACGCCGCGCGGCTACTCGCCCGATATTGAAATCGTCACCCAGGCGCGCGAAATCGCGGAACAGAACGGCTGCGAGGTTCGCCTGCTGCAGGATCCGCAGGCCGCCGTCGAAGGCGCCGATGCGGTCTACACCGACGTGTGCGTCAGCATGGGCTTCGAGCACGAGTCCACCAAGCGCGCGCCGATCTTCCGGCCGTTCCAGGTGAATGAAGCGCTGATGCAGAAAGCCAGCCCGCATGCGGTCTTCATGCACTGCCTGCCCGCGCGCCGCAACGCTGAAGTCACCGACGCGGTGCTCGACGGCCCGCAGTCCATCGTCTTCGACCAGGCCGAAAACCGCATGCATGCGCAGAAGGCATTGCTGCTGTTGCTGCTCGGCGGCCTGGCAAACGTGGAGCTTTCAACAGTTCGAGTCAGCTCGCAGCTCATAGTCACTGTCAGCATGAAGCTGCAGCTGAACTGAGGTTCTGCAAGCATGTCCGTAATTCTCGAATCCCTGCCCGTCGGCCAGAAAGTCGGCATTGCCTTCTCCGGCGGGCTCGACACCTCCGCCGCCCTGCACTGGATGAAGCAGAAGGGCGCCATCCCCTACGCCTACACGGCCAACCTCGGCCAGCCCGACGAAACCGACTACGACGCCATCCCGCGCACGGCCCTCGAATACGGCGCCGAAAAGGCCCGCCTCATCGACTGCCGCGGCCCGCTCGTTCGCGAAGGCATCGCCGCGCTGCAGGCCGGCGCCTTCCACATCACCACCGCCGGCGTCACCTACTTCAACACCACCCCCATCGGCCGCGCTGTCACCGGCACCATGCTGGTCGCCGCCATGAAGGAGGACGACGTCCACATCTGGGGCGACGGCTCCACCTTCAAAGGCAACGACATCGAGCGCTTCTACCGCTACGGCCTGCTCGTCAATCCCGACCTCAAGGTCTACAAGCCCTGGCTCGACGCCGCTTTCATCGACGAGCTCGGCGGCCGCGCCGAGATGTCCGCCTTCATGCAGCGCTCCGGCTTCGCCTACAAGATGTCCGCCGAGAAGGCCTACTCCACCGACTCCAACATCCTCGGCGCAACCCACGAAGCCAAAGACCTGGAGCATCTTTCTACCTCCATCAAGATCGTCGTTCCCATCATGGGCACGGCCTTCTGGCGCGACGATGTCGAGATCCAGCGCGAACAGGTCACCGTCCGCTTTGAAGAGGGCTTCCCCGTCGCGCTCAACGGCCGCCAATTCGCCGACCCCGTCGAGCTGCTTCTCGAAGCCAATCGCATCGGTGGCCGCCACGGCCTCGGCATGTCCGACCAGATTGAGAACCGCATCATCGAAGCCAAGAGCCGCGGCATCTACGAGGCGCCCGGCCTCGCCCTGCTCTTCATCGCCTACGAGCGCCTCATCACCGGCATCCACAACGAGGACACCATCGAGCAGTACCGCGACAATGGCCGCAAGCTCGGCCGCCTGCTCTACCAGGGCCGCTGGTTCGACTCCCAGGCCATCATGCTCCGCGAATCCGCCCAGCGCTGGGTCGCCAAACCCATCACCGGCGAAGTCACGCTCGAGCTGCGCCGCGGCAACGACTACTCCATCCTCAACACCGAGTCGCCCAACCTCACCTTCCATCCCGAGCGCCTCAGCATGGAGAAGACCGAATCCACCTTCTCCCCGCGCGACCGCATCGGCCAGCTCACCATGCGCAATCTCGACATCACCGACACCCGCGACAAGCTCCTGACCTACGCCGCGGCCGGCCTCCTCACCCTC
The DNA here is from genome assembly GCA_963798315.1 of uncultured Acidobacteriota bacterium. Classification (GTDB taxonomy): domain Bacteria; phylum Acidobacteriota; class Terriglobia; order Terriglobales; family Acidobacteriaceae; genus Telmatobacter. The sequence goes on from CAWCTA010000021.1 coordinate 29,843, forward strand.
AGCAAAGGCAGCGAAATGCCCAAATTGAACAGCGCCAATGAGAAGGAATTAGAGGTACGCCTTAATCAATGTCCAACGAACAACAATCCGTAAAGATGTGGTCGGGCCGCTTTCGCGAGCCGCTCGATCGCCGAGTTCGAAGCGTGGCAGCGGTCGATTGTCTTCGATTGGCGGCTTCTCCCCCAGGAGAGTCGCCGCCAGCAAGGCGCACGCGTCTGCTCTCTGTGCCGCCAACATCCTGACCAAGGATGAGACAACGGAGTTGCGCGACGCGCTCGACTGCCATCGCCGCCGACCACGCCTCCGAAGCCGGCCAGGCCCTCGTGCGCGATCACGCATCCGCCGAAGACATTCATCACTTCGTCGAGCTGAAGCTGGTGGAGCGCATTGGCTCGCTCGGCCTCAAGCTGCACACCGGCCGCAGCCGCAACGAGCAGATCGCCACCGATCTGCGCCTCTATGTTCGCGCCCAGATCGAGCGCGTGATCGAAGGCCTGGCTGCATGGGCTCGCGCTCTTGTCGAGCAGGCGCACGCGGCCGGCGAGGCCGTAATGCCCAGCTACACGCATCTGCAGCGCGCCGAGCCGGTGCTCGTTGCGCACTGGCTTCTGGCCTATGTTGAGATGATTCTGCGCGATGCGACGCGTTTGCGGGATTGCGCCGCGCGGCTGAACTATTGCCCGCTCGGTTCGGGAGCTGTCGCCGGCGCAACGCTCGCGCTCGACCGCACCATCGCCGCGCGCGAACTCGGCTTCACGGCGCCGACCGCGAACTCGATGGATGCCACCAGCGACCGCGACTTCATCCTTGAATATTTGCAGGCGCTCACGTTCGTGGGTCTGCACCTCAGCCGGTTCGCCGAGGAGATCACGCTCTTCGCCACCGCGGAGTTCGGCTTCGTGATTCTGCCGGAGGCCTTCTCCACCGGTTCGAGCGCCATGCCGCAGAAGAAGAATCCCGATCTGACCGAACTGATTCGCGCCAAGGTGGGGCGCATCCACGGCGCAGCGGAGGCCGTCACTCTGCAGCTGAAAGGCCTGCCCCTGGCCTACAATAAGGACATGCAGGAGACCCAGGAGCCGGCATTTTCCGTGGAGTTTGTTGCGCCGATGCTCGCTCTTGTGGCGCGCTTCACGACCGCTCTCCGCTTCAATCGCGAACGGATGAACGAGCGCGGCGCACCTCGGGCTACCTGAATGCCATGGCCGCGGCAACTTACCTCGTTCACAAGGGCGTTCCCTTCCGCACCGCGCACGAGAAGATCGGCAACGCGGTACGCTTTGCGATCGAAAAGGGCGTCGAACTGGACGATCTGACGCTCGAAGAACTGCGCCAGTTCGGCGACGAATTCGCAGAGGATTTCTATTCTGCCGTCTCCCTGACTGCCACGCTCGATTGCCACGACGTGATGGGAGGAACCGCGCGCCTGCGTGTGCGCCAGGCGCTCGCCGATGCGGCGGAACGCATCGCTGCGCTGACAACGACGCATCCCGGAGGCCGTTCATGCTGGTGCGTAAAGCACGGCTCCAGGACGCCTCCAACGTCTACGACCTGGTGAACTCGCTTTCTGGCGACGGCACGCTGCTGAAGCGCGCCGTTCGCGGAAATCTGCGAGAACATCCGCGACTTCACGGTCGCCGAGTCCGATGCCGGCGTGTTTCTCGGTTGCGGCGCGCTGCACCTCTACGGTCCGCATCTCTCCGAGGTGCGCTCGATCGTGGTCAAGCCGGAAGCCAAGGGCCAGGGCGCCGGCGGCCGCATTCTCGGCGCGCTGATCGAAGAAGCCGAAGAGCACGGCATTCAGTCCGTGTGCCTGTTCACGCGCATTCCCGACTTCTTCTTCAAGTACGGATTCCGCACCGTGGAAGACAAGGCGGATCTGCCCGACAAGATCTTCAAGGATTGCCAGATCTGCCCGCGCCTGCATCGCTGCGATGAAGTGGCGATGGTGCGCGGACGCATGCCGCGCATGTCGATTCTGGGGCCGCGGTACGAAGCGCAGCAGCTGGTGCGGATCTCGGGGTAACGAATCTGGCGCAACGGATGATCCTGCGGTATCCGCTGCTCTAACGTCACATAACTGAACATCCGACCCTGCCGATCGTCGACTCCACGCATGACTCCTTCTTAAAACAAACACCTGGGAAGAAAAAGTACCTACCCTGGGACTTTTTTCCGCAGCCTGTGAAGTCGTGCCCTTTCAAAACTTAGACGACCATTTGTATGGCGGACCCCACTAGCAGGCCGGGCTCAGGTAAGTCCGAGAATCCGGCGATTGCGTTCGCGATCGGAGCCCGCACCCGCGAAGTCGTCGAAGGCTTTTTCGGTCACGCGAATGATCCGCTCGCGAATGAACGGAGCCCCCTCCGCCGCGCCCTGCTCGGGATGCTTGATGCAGCATTCCCACTCCAGCACCGCCCAACCTGGATAGTCATACTGCGCCATTTTCGAGAAGATGGAATGAAAGTCCACCTGCCCATCGCCAAGCGAACGGAACCGCCCAGGACGATCGATCCAATCCTGGTAACCACCGTACACGCCTGAGCGTCCATTGGGACGGAACTCGGCATCCTTCACATGAAATGCGCGGACCCGGTCATGATAAAGATCGAGGAAGGCAAGGTAGTCCAACTGTTGCAGAACCATGTGGCTGGGGTCGAAGAGGATGTTGGCGCGGGGATGATTGTCGACCGCGGAAAGAAAGCGTTCAAATGTGGCGCCGTCGTGCAGGTCTTCGCCGGGATGCAGTTCAAAACAGGCATCGACGCCGGCCTCGTCAAAGGCGTTCAGAATCGGCACCCAGCGGAGGGCGAGCTCGGCGAACGTCTCGTCGATCAGACCTGCGGGCCGTTGCGGCCACGGGTAGAAGTAGGGCCACGCCAACGCGCCCGAAAAGGTTGCGTGCGCAGAGAGCCCGAGGTTGCGGCTCGCAGTTGCCGCCCAGCGCAATTGCTGGACTGCCCATTCCTGGCGGCCCTTTGCATCGAGACCCGGGGGCGCGAAGCCCTCCAGCATGGCGTCATACGCGGGGTTACTGGCTACCAACTGCCCCTGCAGGTGCGTCGACAACTCTGTCACTTCGAGTCCGGCCGCACGAACCACTCCTCGAATGTCGTCGCAGTAGGCCTGGCTCTCGGCTGCTTGTTTCAGATCGAACAAGCGTGAATCCCATGTAGGAATCTGCACACCTGCAAATCCCAAACTTACGGCCCAGCGCGTCATGTTCTCAAGCGTATTGAACGGCGCCGCATCGCCGGCAAACTGCGCCAGAAAGATTCCTGGTCCTTTGATCGTCTTCATCGTTGCCTCTCAAGTTCCGGGCCCCGTCCTTTGGGCGCTGTATGCCCAAAGAGTGGGAGATCTCAGTACTTTCAATCCAGTTCTAGAATTCCACCCAGCCACCGATCTTGTTGCTCTCGATGGTGCGCTCAATGAAGCGCATCCCGCGTACACCGGCCGCGATGCCCGGCAGCGTGGGCGGCAGCGGATTCGCCTTCCCCGCACGCCAGGCTTCGAAGGCGTCCGCGAATTCACGATAGAGCGCCGCAAAAGCTTCGAGGTATCCCTCCGGATGGCCGCCCGGCAGCCGTGTGACCGCGCGGGCATCGGCACTCAGGTACGGACCTCCGGCGTGCCGAATCTCCTCGCGCCCATCGAGGTGCCGGAGGCGCAGGCGGTTGGGATCTTCCTGTTCCCACCGCAACGATGCCTTCTCGCCGTAGATACGAATGCGCATCCCGTTGCCCTCGCCGGTGGCGATCTGCGAACACATCAGCACGCCGGCCGCGCCATTATTGAGCTTCAACAACGCCGTGCAGTCGTCGTCCACGCGCCGGCCCGGAACTACCGAACGCAGCGTTCCATGAATGGCCATCGTCTGCAGGCCGGTGATGTACTCGACCAGGTGGAAAGCGTGCGTGCCGATGTCGCCAATCGACCCGCCAGGGCCGTTGATTACTGGATCCACACGCCACCCGGCCTGCTTCTGCCCCGTGTGCTCGATGGGCTGGCTGAGCCATCCCTGCAGATACTCGACGGCTACCTTGCGAATCTCGCCGAGTTCGCCGCTTGCGCACAGAGACCGCGCATCGCGCACAAGAGAGTACCCGGCATAGGTGTGCGTTAGCGCATAGGGCAGGCCTGCTTTCGTCACTACTTTTTCGAGTTCAAGCGCTTCTTCGTACGTGGCCGTGGCGGGCTTGTCGCTGACCACGGGAATGCCCGCTTCCAGCGCCGCTTTGGCCATGGGCAAATGCAGGTTATTGGGGGTCGCAATGACCACAAAATCGATCCCGTCTCCGCGCTTTTTTTCGGCCTGCAGCATCTCCTCGTAGCTTGCGTAGGCCCGCTCTGGGTCGATCCGGAAGGATTCACCTGCCGCACGCGATCTCTCGGGCGACTGCGAGAATGCGCCGGCGACCATTTCAATTCTGCCGTCCAGTTCTGCCGCAATCCGATGCACCGGGCCGATAAACGCTCCCGGTCCACCGCCTGCCAATCCCATGCGCAGCTTTCGTTGTTGTGTCATGTATCGTTCCTTTACCTATGTTTTGGTTACCACACCAAGGGAACCAGCCTGTATTTCACCGTTCCACGATACTCCGCGTACCCGGGCAGCTTAGCCAGGAGAAATCGTTCCTCATCTGTAAGCCGCCAGGCAATCGCCGCGGTCATCGGAACATTGATGAGCATTCCCCACCATGAACCGAGCGCGAGGGGAATCCCAAACAGCATAATCAATCCACCTGAATACATGGGATGTCGCACCAGCGCATACGGTCCGGTGGAAATGACCCTTTGATCCTCTGCGACCTCGATGATTCCGGAGGTAAAGCTATTTGCCCTGAAGACCCGAAACACTATGACGAAGCCGAGAATCATCATAAGGTCTCCGGCAACCGACGCCCAGGGCGGAACCGACGACCACCCATACCGATGATCGAAGGCGGGTATCACGAAGTCCACCAAGAACACGATTGAGGTAACCGTCTGCACGATCTTCTGCCCGATTTCCTTCTCCGCTTTTGGTCCTGCCTTGAGGCGTCGCTCCAGTAGTGCAGGATCTTTCTTCGCCACCCACACCGTGATCGCGCTCGCGGGGACAAAAAACGCGGCCAGGCACGCCCATCCCTGCCAGTAGCGAAGTGACCAGGACGGAACAAAGGTCACCGCCACCAGGACAACAAAGGTGCGAAGGATTCCGATCAATGCCTTGCGATGCAGGTCCTTCATAGCCCGCCTCAGTGCTCCAATACAGCTCGCTTCAGTCCCGGCGCCAGCAGCCGCAGCAAGCCCAGAGCGACCAGGTACGCGAACCCGCTAAAGACAAACAAGGGCACATAACTTCCCGTGAGCTGCAGAACGTGCCCGGCGACCTGGGCGAAGATCGCTCCGCCCAGCGCTCCACCCACTTGACCAAAGCTCACCACGGTGCCCACGTACTCGGCTGGAAACATGTCCGAGGCGGTGCTGAAAATATTGGCCGACCATCCCTGGTGCGCGCTTGCCGCGACGCTGAGCAAAGCGACCGCCATCCAGACCGAATGGAGTCCGCCCGCGAACGCAATGGGCACGACCAGGCAGGCACACGTCAGCATCGCCGCGATGCGCGCGGTCTTGAGCGACATTCCCAGGCCCGCGTAACCCTTTGGCAGCCATCCGCCGAAGACGCTCCCAATCATGGAAATCACGTAGACAATGATCAACGGAGTTCCCATGTGCGCCATGTCGATCTTGAAGCGCGAATTGAAATAGCTGGGCAACCAGAAAAGATAAAACCACCACACCGGATCGGTGAGGAACTTGCCCAGGACGAATCCCCAAGTTTGCCGATAGCGCAGGAGGCGCGTCCACGCGACCTTTGGACCCAAGACTTGCTTCGGGCTTCGATAGCGGATCGACCACCATACGATCCACGCTGCGCTGAATACCCCGGTGACAAGAAACGCGGCGCGCCAACCAAAATGCAAAGCCACCCATGGCACAACAAACGGGGCCAGGATCGCCCCGACTCCGGCTCCCGAGTTGAATATGCCGGTGGCAAAGGCGCGTTCCTTCGGCGAGAACCACTCGGCTGTTGCCTTGATCGCGGCGGGGAAATTGCCGCTCTCGCCCAGCCCTAGAAAGAAGCGCGCCACGCCAAAGCCCATCACCGAATTCACCAGCGCGTGGCCCATCGCCGCCAGGCTCCACACGGCGGTCACAATCGGATAGCCGCGCCGGCAGCCCACGCGATCCACGAAGCGTCCGGCGAAGATTACGCCCAGCGCATAGGCGATCTGGAACCACCAGACGATGTTTCCGTACTGGATCTCGTTCATGCTGATGGAGCGCTCGACGGTCGGCCATCCGTGAAAGAAGGGCTGCAGATGGAGCGTTGGGCTAGCCAGCACCGGCTTCAAAATCGACAACACCTGCCGATCCATGTAGTTGATGGTGGTGGCCACAAAGAGCATGGCGCAGATGGTCCACCGGCCAGGTAGCGCGGGCGGCTCCGCCGACACTTCCGTGCGTTCCTCGGTATCGATCATTGCGCCCTACCAGTCAGTCAACGTGCCGTCTAATTTACGATTCACAGGTAAATACGCGCGCTGGTATGGATACTTGTTTGCCAGTTCCTCGTCCAGGTCCACACCGAGCCCCGGCGCATCGCCCGGATACATCATGCCGTCTTTCAAGTAATAGTTGTGGGGGAACACAGAATCCATTTCTTCCGAATGCGGCATGTGTTCCTGGATGCCGAAATTGTGAATGGCTGTGTCAAAGTGCAGTGCCGCCGCCATGCACACGGGAGACAGATCCGTGGCGCCATGACAGCCCGTGCGCACGTGATACAGTTCCGCGAAGTCCGCCAGTTTTTTGAGGTGCGTGAGGCCGCCGCCATGCGTGACCGTGGTGCGGATGTAGTCGATCCACTGGTTGCGAATCAGATCGTGCGCATCCCAGATGGAGTTGAACACCTCGCCCACGGCGATCGGCGTCGTGGTGTGCTCTCGGATGATTCTGAAACCCTCCTGCAGCTCTGCCGGCGTGGGGTCCTCGAGCCAGAACAGGTGATAGGGCTCCAGTTCCTCGCCCAGCCTGCCGGCTTCGATGGGCGTAAGACGGTGGTGACAGTCGTGCAGCAGATGCAGCTCTTCGCCGAAGGTCTCCCGCACGCGTCTAAACAGTTTTGGCACATCGCGAAGGTATGGCTCTGTCGCCCATTCATTTTCGGAAGGCAAGCCGCGCTCGGCGGGTTCATAGCGACCCGGACCCTTCGCGACACCGTACGAGCTCTTGAGCCCTGTGACTCCGCTTTGGACGCGAATGGCCTTGTAGCCCATCTCCTGGTGTTTCGCGACGTCTTCGACGGCATGCTCAATGTCGTTGCCAAAGGCATGGGCGTAGACGAGCACTCCCTCGCGGCTCTTGCCGCCGATGAGGTTGTAGACCGGCGTGTTCAGCGCCTTGCCCTTGATATCCCAGAGGGCCACATCGACTGCAGCGATGGCCGCCATGGTCACCGGCCCGCGCCGCCAGTACGGCCCGCGATAGAGATACTGCCAGATATCCTCGGTGTTGAAGGAATCGCGCCCTACGATGCATGGAATCACGTGATCGGTGAGATAGCTCGCTACGGCAAGTTCGCGACCGTTCAGGGTGCCGTCGCCGATGCCGTAAATCCCTTCGTCCGTCTCGATTTTGAGGGTGACAAAGTTTCTGCCCGGCGATGTGACATTGACGTAAGCATTGGTGATCTTCACTCAGGTCCGCGCTCCCAGTCGCTGTTCCCTGCCCTACTGGTTCACGCCGCTGGCCAGGAATCCACCGTCCACAGCCACAATTTCACCGGTCACGAACGAGGCCGCTTCTGAAGCCAGAAATACCGCCGCTCCTACCAACTCTTTCGCCTCGCCAAAGCGCCGCATCGGAGTGCGCAACAGCAGTTCTTCGCCGCGCGGCGTTCCCAGGATCAAGGACTTGTTGAGCGGAGTCGGGAAGACACCGGGGGCAATCGCATTCACGTTGACACCGTTTTTGGCCAACTCTATGGCCAGCACCTTGGTGAGCGATCCGACGGCCGCCTTGCTGGCGGAATAGGCGGCTACCTGATAGAAGCCAAGAAACGTAGTCAGCGAGGCGATGTTGATGATGCGCCCATATCCGGCCTTGGCCATGGTGGCGCCGAAAATCTGGCAGGCGCGCAACGTGCCCGTCAGGTTGGTTTCCATGACCCTCGACCAGTCGGCCTCGCTGACTTGAAGGGTGGGCGACTTGTGCGTGACACCGGCGGCATTCACCAGGATGTCGACCTTGCCGAACTCGGTGAGAACCGCATCATGAAGCGTCTGCACGGAAGCCCGGTCGAGCACGTCGCTGGTCACCCGCATCGACCTGCGGCCCACTGCCTCAATCTCGCTGGCGACGATGCCCACTTGTTCCAGGCGACGCGAGCTTGGCACCACATCGGCCCCTGCCTCTGCCAGGCCGACCGCGATGGCATGCCCAAGACCGGTGGTACCGCCAGTTACAACTGCAACTCTCCCGCTCAGATCGAAAAGGCTCACAACGCGTTCTCCGTCGTTCTCAAACCGACTCCGCCACTTTACAGGACGGGCGTGCCTGTGGTCATGCGCGTGTCTCGCCCAGCGAGAAGAATCGATCATGTAGGCCTATTTTCCTGGGAGCAAGACGCGCGTCGGAGCAGGGACAGGAGGGTCAGGTGCTTGGGATAAAGTGTCAAAGAGAGATGTACGAGAATCTATGGACCCCATTCGGATTGCTGACGAAAATCGGCGCTGGGATTGTTTGAGCCTGGGCGAAGTGATGCTTCGTCTCGACCCCGGCGAGGGCCGCCTTCACACGGCGCGCCAATTCGCGGTCTGGGAGGGCGGGGGCGAGTATAACGTAGCCCGCGGCCTTCGCCGCTGTTTTGGCCTGCGCACCGCCATTGCCACGGCGCTGGCCGAGAACCCTGTGGGCCGCCTGGTGGAGGACCTCATCCTGCAGGGCGGCGTTGATATTTCGCTGCTCCGGTGGATTCCCTTTGATGGTGTGGGCCGCACGGTGCGCAACGGACTCAATTTCACCGAGCGCGGCTACGGCGTGCGCGCCGCGGCAGGCTGTTCCGATCGCGGCCATACGGCCATCAGCCAATTGAAGCCAGGGGACTTCGACTGGACTTCAATTTTTGGGACCGGCAACGGTTCTCGGTGGTTCCATACCGGGGGAATCTTTGCTGCGTTGTCCGATTCAACGGCGGAAGTGGCCGCCGAAGCCATGGACGCGGCACGCGCCACAGGCACGCTGGTGTCCTACGACCTGAACTTCCGCGACTCGCTGTGGAAATCCATCGGCGGCAAAGCCAAGGCGCAGGAGGTGAACCGCGAGTTGGTGCGCAAGGTCGACCTGCTGCTCGGTAATGAAGAAGACTTCTCCGCCATGCTTGGAGTGCATATCAAGGGCGTGACCGAGGATTTCGGCAAACTGCCCATCGCGGGCTACGAGGAGATGCTGCGCGAGGTGGCCGCGGCGTACCCGAATCTGAAGCTGGTCGCCAGCACGCTGCGGACAGCGCACACTGCCAGCCGCAACGCATGGGGCGCCATTGCGCTCTACCAGGACCAGATTGTGCACGTGCCACAGCGCGATATCGACATTCTCGATCGCGTGGGAGGCGGGGACAGTTTTGCCTCCGGACTGATTTATGGATGTCTGGCTGGTAAACCCGTCGAGTGGGCGGTGAAGTGCGGAGTCGCCCATGGCGCGCTGGCGATGACGACTCCCGGCGACACCAGCATGGCTACGCTCGCCGAAGTGGAGCGCGCCATGAAGGGCGGGTCGGCGCGGATCGCACGCTAGGCGACCGCTGCGGCCGGAATGAATTTGGGTGCCCGAGGTCTCGCTTTTGAGACCTGGGATTGATAAGTCGAGGAAAAAAGATGCCGGAGACCACAGCAGAAATCATCGAGCGCGTCGGGCTTGTTCCGGTGCTCCGCGCCAAGTCCATCGCCCAGGCGCATGCCGTTGTCGAAGCCATGATCGCCGGCGGCGTTACCGTGGTCGAAGTCACCATGACTGTGCCCAACGCCGTCCATCTGTTGAAGGAACTCAAGAAGGAGCACGGAGCCAAGATCCTGCTCGGATCCGGCACGGTAACCACGGCGAAAGAAGCTGAAGACACGATCAATGCCGGCGCCGAATTCGTCGTGAGCCCCAGCCTGCATCCTGAGGTGATTGCTGCAACCAAAGCGGCGGGTAAGCTTTCCATCCCCGGCGCGCTGACGCCGACCGAAGTGATCACCGCCCATCGCGCCGGCGCCGACTACGTGAAGATTTTCCCGTGCTCCGCCATGGGGGGCGCCAGTTATTTGAAATCGTTGCTGGCGCCGTTTCCACATCTCAAGCTGATTCCCACCGGCGGTGTGACGCTCAAGACCGCCGAGGAGTTCATTCGCGCAGGAGCCCGTGCGCTGGGGGTGGGCAGCGACCTGGTCAACCTGGCCGCCATCGACGAGGGCAAGCCCGAAGTCATCACCGAAGCCGCGAGGGCCTATCTCGAGGTGCTGGCGAAGGTGCGCGGTCAGTAATTCGGACGCGCTACAACCGATATGCCCTTCGCACCAACCCTACCGTCAACTCCTCAGCCAGTTCCACCGCTTCGTCTTCGTCGATGCGGTGTTCAGCCACTAACTGGGCCAGGAACCCTGCATCGATTCTCCGTGCGACGTCGTGGCGCGCGGGGATGGAAAGAAACGCCCGGGTGTCGTCGTTGAACCCGACGGTGTTGTAGAAGCCCGCCGTCTCAGTCGCCAGTTCGCGAAAGCGTCGCATCCCCTCGGGGCTGTCGTGGAACCACCACGGCGGCCCCAGCTTCAGGCAGGGATAGTGGCCGGCCAGTGGCGCCAGTTCCCTGCTGTAGGTGGTCTCGTCGAGCGTGAACAAAATGATCGTCAGGCCGGGCTCGTTGCCGAAGCGGTTCAGGAGCGGCCGCAACGCCTCAACGTAATTGGTCTGCTGCGGAATGTCGGCACCCATGTCGCGCCCGTACTTCGCAAGGATCTGGGCATTGTGGTTGCGGACCGACCCGGGATGAATCTGCATCACGAGCCCGTCTTCCAGGCTCATGCGCGCCATCTCGGTCAGCATCTGGCCGCGGAAGATTTCGAGATCGGCGGCATACGCTGTTCCCTGGATCACCTGCTCAAACAGGCTGGCCGCGCTGGTTTCGCTCAGGTCTTCGGTGAGCGCCGTGGGGTGGCCGTGATCGGTTGCGGTGGCGCCCAGCGACTTGAAATAGAGTCGCCGGGCCTGCCAGGGCACGCAGATAGCCGCGCCAACCCGTCGTGTTCTCGCCGGTGAGCACGCCGAGCGTCTGCACGTTGTCGAGGAAGCCGGGAAACTCCGGATCGACAACCGAATCGGGCCGGAACGTGGGCACAATACGCCCCCGCCAACCCGAATCGCGGATGGCGGCGTGATCGGCCAGCAGGTCGAGGGCGGGGTCGGTGGTGGCCAGCACTTCCAGGTTGAATCGCTCATACAGCGCCCGCGGCAGGAACTCCGGAGTGGCCAGTTTGGCCTCAATCGTGTCGTAGTAGGTGTCGGCTGTGGCCGAGGACAGGCGCTCGGTGAGCCCGAAGAGTTCCTGGAATGCGTAGTCCAGCCACAGGCGGGTGGGGGTGCCGCGAAACAGGTGGTAGTTGCTCGCGAAGATGCGCCAGACAATACGCGGTTGTTCAATCCGGTCGTGGCCAATCTCCAGTTCTTCGAGCGAAATCCCCTGACTGTAGAGCATACGGAAGACGTAATGATCGGGTTGCACAAACAGTTTTACCGGATCGGGAAACGGCTCGTTACGCGCGAACCATCCCGCCTGGGTGTGCCCATGCGGGCTCACAATTGGCAGCGCCCGAATCCCCCCATAGAGCCGGCGGGCAATCGAACGCGTCTTCTCATCGGCTGGAAACAACCGGTCGTCGTTGAGTAGAGCCACTCTGCTCCCCTTTCGCCAGGACTTCCATTCACTATCATGCATCATCGCGGACCCGATCTGGCGCGGGCGACTCGCCTGAGCCGCGCCGACAGTGCGGTTGAGTTTGAGCGCACTCGCTCTCCGGAATCGAGGGCGCAATCGGGTACGATTGTGTCGCGTACCTGACCACGCACCCGCCCGCGCCCTTTATGCTTGGAAGGGCGGTGTTGAACCAACCGCAAGGAATGCATGAGCGCTGACAACCAACCCGAGCCTGGCTTTCTTCTCACGGGCCGGCACGCCCTGGTCACCGGGGGCGCAAGCGGCATTGGGGAGTCGACTGTCAAGGAGCTCGTCCGCGCCGGGGCCTTCGTCTGGGTGGCCGACATTAATCATTCCTCGGCCGAGAAACTTGCGGCTACGACTGGATCTTCGAGAGCGATTCATCTTGACGTGACCAGCCCCGAGTCAATCGCTGCGGCGGTGACCCAGGTAGAGCATCTCGACATTCTGGTCAACAACGCCGGCATCGGTCATGTGGGCTCCATCGAGACCACCGAGCCCGGCGACTTCGATCGCCTTTACAACGTGAATGTACGCGCGGTTTACCTGGTAACTCGGGCCTTTCTGCCGCTGCTGCTTGCAGCGCAAGACGACCGCCACGTCGGGACGATTGTCAACATGGGCTCGGTCGCGGGGCAGGTCGGCATCCGGCAGCGCTTTGCCTACTGCACCAGCAAGGGAGCAGTCCTTTCCATGACGCGGCAGCTAGCGGTCGAATATCCCAAAAACCTGCGCGTGAACGCCATTTGTCCCGGGACCGTGGAGACGCCCTTCGTGGAAGGGTATCTCGAGAAGTTCCACAAAGACACCAAAGAGGAGACCCGGGCCGAACTCCGCGCCCGCCAACCCATCGGCCGGCTGGGCCAGCCCGAGGAAATCGCTTCGATGGTGCGGTACCTGGCTTCCGATGAGGCTGCATTCGTGAACGGGGCATGCTTCTCCATCGATGGCGGGTGGACTGCGGCGTAAAGCAAGAACACTCTCGACCAAGACGAGGAAAAAGATGAGACTTGTTTCGTTTTCTGAATCCGGCGGCGCGGTAAAGCCCGGCTTTTTGTTCGAGGATACCGGCACCATTCTCGATCTGAGCCCCAATGGCTTTACGAACACCCTGGACGTAATTACCAAAGGCAGCACCCAGTCTGCCGCGGTGCGCAAAGTTCCGCTGGACCAGGCAAAGCTGCATGCGCCGCTACCCAACCCGCCCCGCATCTTTGCGATCGGGCTGAATTATCGCGACCACGCCACCGAGTCGGGCATGGCGATTCCGACCACCCCGGTCGTCTTCTTCAAATTGACCACGTCGGTCATCGGTCCGGGCGAAGCTATCGTACTGCCGAAGAACTCCACCCAGCCCGACTACGAAGCCGAATTCGCGTTCGTGATCGGCAAGGGCGGCTACCGCATTCCCGCCTCGGCCTGGCGCGACCACGTCTACGGCTACACCATCGTCAACGACGTGAGCGCGCGCGACGTGCAGTTCGCGAGCACGCAGTGGTCCATGAGCAAGAGCTTTCCCACGTTTTGCCCGCTTGGACCGGCGATTGTCAGCGCCGACGAAATTGCCGACCCGCATCAACTCGCCATCAGCCTCACCATCGACGGCGAAAGGCTGCAGAACTCGAACACCCGCGAATTGGTTTTCAAGATACCGGAGCTTATTGAATACCTTTCGTCGATCACGCCGTTGTTGCCTGGAGATGTCATCTCCACGGGCACGCCTCCGGGAGTCGGACTCGGCCGCAATCCCAAGCGCTGGCTGCGCCCTGGGGAGTCGGTCACCGTGACGGTCGAAGGGCTGGGGTCGCTCACCAATCCGGTGGTTGCGGAATAAACGCACGCCGATGCCTGATAATGACCTTGCCATGGAACTCACGGGACTCTCATTTCTCGGCTCCAGATGCGGCTCGCGCGACGGCGCCGGCTTTCATGCTTCGAACCCCCAGACCGGCTCCACGCTGGCGCCGGTCTACTATTCGGCGACTCCCACGGAAGTGGACGAGGCCGTCCAGCTAGCCACGGAGGCTTTCTCCAGTTACTCCCAGGCAACCGGTCAGGCGAAAGCCGCCTTCCTCCGCCGGGCTGCGGACCAGTTCGAGTTGCACAAGCAGGAACTGGCCGACCGGGCCCACCTCGAAACCGCGCTGCCCATGCCTCGCCTTCTCGGCGAAGTGGGCCGCACGTCGAACCAGTTGCGGATGTTTGCCGGAGTGGTGGAAGAAGGTTCATGGGTGCAGGCGCGCATCGACCCGGCACTGCCCGAGCGTCAGCCCCTGCCGCGCCCCGACATCCGTTCCATGCTGCGCCCGCTTGGACCTGTGGTGGTCTTCGGCGCCAGCAATTTTCCGCTGGCATTTTCGGTGGCAGGCGGCGATACCGCTTCGGCGCTCGCGGCCGGGTGTCCGGTCATCGTCAAGGCGCATCCGGCCCATCCCGGCACCAGCGAACTCGCCGCCCAGATCCTGACCGACGCCGTGGCTGCCGAGGGTCTGCACCCCGGGGTCTTCATGATGCTTTTCGATGCTGGAATCGAAGCCGGCACCGCGCTCGTGAAGCATCCGCTGGTGCGCGCTGTCGCGTTTACTGGTTCTCTGCGGGCGGGCCGTGCGTTGATGGATCTGGCCGCCGCACGTCCCAATCCCATCCCATGCTTCACCGAGATGTCGAGCGGCAACCCTGTGTTCGTGCTGCCCGGGGCGCTCGGTAAAGGCCGGGAGAGTCTCGCCAAGAATCTCTTCGCCTCTTTCACCCTGGGCGCGGGACAGTTTTGCACCAAGCCGGGAATCGTGTTTTTGCCCGACTCAGAAGAAGGCTCGAACTTCGCCCTCGACATCGACAGTCATGTCAATTCCTCTGAGGCCATCACGCTGCTGACTGCCGGAATTGCACGCGAATACAGCCGGGCCACTCAGGCGCGCGCATCGCAGGTGACTCTCGCGTCGAATGCACACTTTCCGGAGGCTCCCTCCAAATTTGCGGCGCGCGCCCTGGTGTTCAGGACCACCTTGGACAAGCTTCTTGCGGATCCATCGCTGGCGGATGAAATCTTCGGCCCCGATACTTTGCTGGTTCATTGCAAGAAGCCAAAGGATTATCTCGAGGCAGCCCGGGCTCTCGATGGACATCTCACGGCGACTCTGCTCGGCGATGAAGACGATCTCGACGCAAACCAGGAACTCATCCAAATCCTGGAGCAGAAGGCTGGGCGGCTGATCTTCAACGGCTTCCCCACCGGCGTCGAAGTCACGCATGCCATGGTGCACGGCGGCCCGTATCCCTCGACTTCCGATCCCCGGTTCACGTCGGTGGGGAGCCTTGCGATTTATCGCTTCGCGCGGCCGGTGTGCTTCCAGGGATTTCCGGAGGCGCTTCTGCCGCTGGAATTGCAGGATGGAAATCCGCTGGGGATTCGACGGTTGGGAGATGGCAAACCCGAATAGGCTACAGTACTTTCGCCAACCACTTCCCCGTATGCGAATGCAGGTTCGCCGCAATCTCTTCGGGCGTGCCTACGGCGACGATGCGGCCGCCGCCATCGCCGCCTTCGGGCCCAAGGTCGATTACCCAGTCGGCGGACTTGATCACGTCGAGGTTGTGCTCGATCACGATTACCGATCCGCCGCCATCGATGAGCTTGCGAAACGCGGTCAACAACTTCGACACGTCGTCGAAGTGCAGCCCGGTAGTCGGCTCGTCGAGAATGTAGAGCACGCGGCTCGCCTGCGAGGGTTTAGCGTTGGCATTGGCTGACCGCACCTGGGCCAGGTGCGCCGCCAGCTTGACGCGCTGCGCCTCGCCGCCGGAGAGCGTGGTCGCTGACTGCCCAAGGCGGAGATATCCGAGCCCGACTTCATCGAGCACCGCGAGCTTTTCGAGAAGCCGCGTCTGCCCGGCAAAGAAGCGCAGCGCCTCTTTTACTGTCAACTGCAGCACTTCATGGATGCTTTTGCCCTTGTACTGCACTTCGAGGATGCGCTGCTGGTAGCGAGTGCCGTTGCAGTCTTCGCAGGGCAGTTCGACGTCGGCCAGGAACTGCATCTCCACCGTGACCGTTCCATCGCCCTCGCAAGTAATGCAGCGGCCGCCGGGCACATTGAAGGAAAAGTGTCCGGGCGTGAGCGAGAGCCGTTTCGCCTCAGGCTGCGAAGCAAACAACTCTCGAATGAGATCGAACCCCTTGATGTACGTGATCGGGTTCGAGCGCGGCGTACGCCCGATCGGCGTCTGATCGACCAACACTACGTCGTTAAGGCGCTCCACTCCGGTGAGCGACTTGAAAACTCCGGTCGGCTCCGCGCCATCGGTCTGGCCGAGGGCACGCGCTACTGCACGATAGAGCACCTGGTGGACGAGAGTTGATTTTCCGGAGCCAGAAACGCCGGTAATGGCTACCAACAGCCCCAAAGGAATCTCCACATCGATGCCGCGGAGGTTGTTGGCCTCCGCGCCGCGCAGGACCAGCTTTTCTTTCCCCGGCGTGCGCCGCCGCGTGGGCACGGGAATCGAAATCTGCCCGGAGAGGTAGCGCCCGGTCAGCGAATTGGGATTGGCTTCAATCTCGGCGAGAACGCCCTCGGCAAGGAGCTTGCCTCCAAACTCGCCCGCGCCGGGGCCAAGGTCGAGGAGATGATCGGCTGAGCGCAGCACATCGGCATCGTGTTCGACCACCAGGATCGTGTTACCAAGGTCGCGCAAGTCTTCGAGGATGCGGATCAAGCGGGCGGTGTCGCGCGTGTGCAGGCCGATAGAGGGCTCGTCGAGCACATACAGCGCGCCCACCAGCCGTGATCCCAGCGATGTCGCGAGTTGAATGCGTTGCGCCTCGCCGCCGGAAAGTGTTGAAGCGAGGCGGTCGAGGGTCAGATACTCCAGGCCCACCGCATCCAGAAACTTCAGGCGCTGGCGAATCTCATCGAGAATCGGCCCGGCGATCTCTGCCTGCATCGGCGACAACTCAAGCGCGTCGAAAAATTCCTTCGCGCGGGCGATGGTCAGTGCCGAAGCCTGGCAGATGTTGAGGCCGTTGATGCGTACTGCACGCGCTTCGGCGCGCAGGCGCTGGCCGCGGCAGTCGGGACATTCGGCGTAGCCGCGATACTTGCTGAGCATGACGCGGACGTGCAGCTTATACTTCTTGCGCTCCATCTGGGCGAAGAAACCTTGCACTCCCTCAAACTCTCCCTTGCCGCGCAGGAGAATTTCGCGGGAGTCCTCGGAGAGTTCGCGCCACGGCACATCCATGGGAATGCCAAAAGCTGCGGCGTGCTTGCGAAGGTCGGTGAACCAGGTGCGGTACTTGGGCCGGTTCCAGGGGTCGATGGCTCCGTCGTTGAGCGTCAATCCCTTGTCGGGAATGACGAGATTCATATCGAAATCGATGGTGTTGCCGAACCCCTGGCAGCGGGGACAGGCGCCGAACGGGTTGTTGAAGCTGAACAGCCGCGGTTCGGGTTCGCGCCCGGGCCGATGGCAGCTCGCACACTCGTAGGCCGAGGAGAATCGAAGACGCGGACGCTCCGCCGTTTCTTCACGCGGAACTACTTCGAAGATCACTTCGCCGCCTTCGCGGTAGGCGATTTCGGCGGCGTCGACGATGCGGGCGCGATTCTCTGCGTTCACCACGATGCGATCGACCAGCACAAACACCGGCAGCGTGAAGTCGAGATCCAGCAGCGATTCCGGAGTGGAAAATTCAAAAATCCGATCGCGCTGATACAGCCGGTTGAATCCCGAAGCGCGCAGGTCGGTGAGCCGGGCCTTGAGCGTGTCGGTCATCGGCGATTCTTGCGCCGCCTTCGACGCTGTCCTGGCGCCAGGCTTCGTGCGCCGCGTTGGCTTTGCCGATTCTTCCTGCCGCTCCTCGTGGCGTACGGGAAACAAGGCGTGGAGCCGGGTACCCTCGCCCAAAGCCAGGACCGCTTCGGCAATCTCGTCGATGGAGTCGCGGCGCACAAGCCCGTCGCAGTAAATACAATGCACCGTACCGCAGCGTGCATACAGCAGACGCATGTAATCGTAGATTTCGGTAGCGGTAGCTACGGTGGATCGAGGATTGCGCGTCGTGTTCTTCTGCTTGATCGCGATGGCCGGCGCCAGCCCATCGATCTCATCAACGTCGGGCTTTTCGATCCGCTCCAGGAATTGCCGCGCATACGCAGAGAGCGACTCGACATAGCGGCGCTGTCCTTCGGCGTAGATGGTGTCGAAGGCCAGGGAGCTCTTTCCGGAACCCGACACACCGCTGACCACGGTCAGCTTCCCATGCGGAATCTGGCAGGAGATGTTCTTGAGGTTGTGAGTCCGCGCGCCGCGGATGACGATTGCGTCGTTTGCTGAAGTCAACGAGAATGCACCGGGAACCGCAGCTCACCAAGGGGCCGCACACCTGGGGCCGCCGGGAATTCTGTCGCACTTGGCGAACGAACTCACAAATCATGGCGGGTCAGGCGACGCCGATTGAGGAACTGCGCAAGGATTTCGATCGACTCCGCACTGTCCTCTTTAAGAGGCTAAGAACGCAATCGTCCAATTTCAATTATACGGGGAAGTGCAACCCCATCGCTTGAGGAGAGTAGAGCCGCAGAAAGCACAGAATCTACTCGCAACATTGGCGAAGAACGTCTGAACAGGCCGAGGATTCAGTTGGGAAAGGGGAAGTAGCTTCGATTCAGGCAACAAGCGCCGGGCCGTAGCCGTACTGCGGCGTTGAGACCTGCTCGACCTCACGGTTGAGCACGCCCGCAAGGCCCATCAACACTTCAGAGGCACAAGCCGGGCACTGCCGGGCGCAATTGCCGATGCAATTGCAATCCTGGCACAGGTAGGCCGAGGTCAGAGGGATATGTTGGAGCATCGGCATGGGCATACGTTCACCTGATTTCTTGGAAATGAGTGAAAGCATGGGGGTCACCTCTGGGCGGTTTGCCGATCCTGCGTGCCTTCTACTAAAGATGCAAACTTCGCCACAATAGTTGTTTTTTGTTCGATCCAAAAAGTCCCGGGGAACATACCAGGGAAACCCTGTCCGTGGCTCTCAGTTCAATAGTGACCGAGCGCACAAGAACGTTTCGCCCCGCATTTAATACTCTTAACTTGCAAGGCGAATTTGCTTTTTGATTCACGTCAAGGACTGCCTTGAAAGGGAGTCAGTCCAAGTTACTTTGGTTCAGCGTCGTTTGGGTGGCTGCGCATTGATCATGATCCAGACTGCACCAGGTACGATGTGAGTCGCGACACACGAGGAACAAGCTGCTCCCACTCTATAAAGCGACGGACGGAGGGAAAGAGTGACGCCGTCCTGCGAGATTATTCGCGAAGTCTATGAAATTGATGTAACGTCCATTCACGTCAGCCGGTTCGTCGCCGCTACTTTCCCATACCACAGCCCCGAATCTTTGATCGTGCGCTTCTGGTCACGATAGTCGACGTAGATCAGGCCGTACCGCTCGGTGTGCCCGTTGGCCCACTCAAAATTGTCGATCAGGCTCCAGGCATGAAAGGAACGAACGCGCGCTCCATCGGCGATGGCACGCGCCAGCTCGGCAAGTTCGGCGCGAAAGAATTCGATGCGGCGCGTATCGGGCACCCGGCCATTCTCTTTCTCATAGGGCGCGTCGAGATAGCCGCAGCCGCTCTCGGTGATCTCGATGATGGGATGGTCGTATTCGCGTGTGATCTGGCTCACAAGGTCGTACATGCCAAGCGGCCATATTTCCAGGCCAGATTCGGTGAGCGGGCCCTCGGTTGGCATTTCCGCGCGAAAACGGGTGTAGGGATCGCGCCCGGTGGCCGGGTCCGCCTCGATTTCGGTGCCGCTGAACCCTCCGCCGCCAAAGGCACGCGTGCTGCTGGCGTCAGAGACGAGGCGACGAGTGTAGTAGTGGAAACCTACCCAGTCGAGCGGAGCCTTCATGATCTTTTCGTCGCCTGGCCTGAACCCCATCTGCTCATAGGGCGGCTCTCCCACGAAAGCTTTCGGGTACTGGCCCTTCATGGCCGCCTCGAGAAAGAAGACATTGTTCATGGCGTGATAGCGCGCAGCGGCCGCATGGTCCGCTTCAGAATCCGTCTTCGGATACGCGGGGCACATGCCATAGGCGCTTCCCACCGTGGCCTTCGAAGACACCGCCTTGATGGAGCGAAGCGCCTGTGCCTGCGCCAGAGCCAAGGTGTGCGCTGCTTTGAGAAAATCGCCGAAATTGGCGCGGCCAGGCGGAAAGGCTCCCACGCCGTATCCCATGTATGCGACGGACCAGGGCATGTTGAAAGGAGCCCAGATTGTGATGCGATCCCCGAGGTGCTTGGCCAGGATACCGGCGTAGTCGGCGTAATATCCGGCCAGGTCGCGGTTGGGCCAGCCACCCTTGTCTTCCAAGGCCTGGGGCAGATCCCAGTGATAGATGGTGCAAAAAGGACGAAGGCCGTTCTCGAGCATGACGTCAAGAAATCGGCTGTAATGATCGATGCCTTTCATGTTGGGTGAGCCGGTTCCCGAGGGTTGAATGCGCGGCCACGAGATGGAAAAGCGATAGCTCTTCTGGTTGAGGCGTTTGGCGAGTGCCATATCCTGCGCGTAGAGGTGGTACTGGTCGCAGGCGACGTCCCCGGTCGTCGCGCCTTTCACTTTGCCGGGGGTGTGGGTGAACCTGTCCCAGATGGATTCGCCTTTCCCGTCTTCGTTCCATGCACCCTCAACCTGGTAGGCAGCCGTGGCTGTGCCCCAAAGGAAACCCTCGGGGAATCGCGCGTTGTCCACTTCGTTCGCGGGGACCGCGCCCGGCACCTGTTCCAGGCCAAATGAAGAAGTCTTCGCAAAAGCCTCACCTGCCAACATCGCGCCGCCCGCCGCCGCAAGGGTACCGCTCAGGAATTCTCGACGATCCATACGTGCTCAACCCCAATCACGGGGCAAGCTAGCACCGGGTCCGCCCAAGAGTCAAACGTTTTAGCGGACCCGTCGCTTGGGACTCCGGCGCTGCTGGGTTCGGTCGGGTTGACACGGTTGGGCGCTGTCCTCTGAGCACCGTCTGGATGGACGTTGGAGCATTGAGGCCGGTCACATTTTCGTCCAAAAGGTGAGATAAATCACGCTCATTTTGGGTCATTTTGGGGTCGATCCGGGGAGGGAAGTTCCGGGTAAGTTGTTGTTTTTACGGCGGCAAAATCCCATTCCACAGTTTCACAGCCGGGAATTTTATTTTTGCCGCGAGCCTTGCGCGGGGAAGGCGCGTTGGGCGGGGTCTCAACGAGCTTGAAAACGCGGGCGGCCACTCTCGCCGCATCGAGCAGGGATGCGGCCTGGAAAGGCAGGATTGTGCGGACAGCCACGCCGTAGGCCACGCAGGCAACAAAGTCGGAGAGGTTTTGGGGGGAGGAGAGTGGGGGCATGGCGCTCCGGTAGGCTTCGTTGGCGCGCACGGGGATCCAGACAGGTTGGGTACCGGCGTCCGTATGGGCTTTGAAGGCGCGGTTCCATGCCTTGCAACAGCGAGCGACGGCGGGACTTTGAAATTCCGGGGCGAGGGCGAGGTGCTGTTCGGCCAGATTTCTGGCTGGAGGTTGTTGGGGCATGGTTTCTCCCATGGATCGGATTGAATCGTGATTCCATTGTGTGCGCGAGGGGGGAATTAATCTGCAAAAGCTCGGGGGCGGAGACGAGGAAGGAAGGGAACGAGAAGGCCGGGGTGGACTAGTTGAGTCGGAGCCGGCGCGAGTAACTTCCGCGTTGGCCACCACACACCCAGAATGGGTCCTTTTAGAAAATAATTTCTGTTTCGAATAAGAAACTCGCGCCCCCAAGCGTCTGGCCACGGGCATAGAATGTCTCTGCCCACATTTCAGCCAAAGGGTCATCGCCATGCGGATCGTTGGATCGTTCCTCGCCACATGCAGTCTTGTACTCGTGACAACCGTTGCCATGGCGCAGCCCACTGATGACAAGTGCGCTGCCCTGGCCGCCCTCAAGCTGCCGAATGCAAACATTACCACGGCGAAGAATTATGCTGCAGGCGCGTTCGTCGGGGCGCCGAACCCGTTCACTGGGGCCGACCGTAGCAATTTCTACAAGAACCTGCCCGCGTTCTGCCGCGTCGTCGCCGTGGCCACGCCCACGTCAGACTCCAACATCACCATCGAAGTGTGGATGCCACCCGCTGGATGGAACGGACGTCTCCTTGGCCTCGGCAACGGAGGCTTCGCGGGCGAGATTGAAACCGAGGAACTGGGCGCAGCTATGGCCAAGGGCTACGCCGCCACGGGTACTGATACCGGCCATGCCGCCTCGCCAAATGATGGGACGTGGGCGCTCGGCCATCCCGAGAAGGTCATCGATTACGGTCATCGCGGGATCCACGAAATGACGCGCGTTGCCAGGCTGATCGTGGAGCAGTTTTACGGCTCCGCCCCCAGGCGCGCATACTTTGCGGGGTGTTCGGATGGCGGGCGCGAGGCGCTGATGGAAGCGCAGCGCTATCCCGCCGATTACGACGGCATCCTGGCCGGCGCGCCGGTCAACAATTTGACAGCGTTGCTGTCCATGTGGGCCGCCTACACGGACGCGCTGGTGGTGCCTCCGGGCGCATTCATTCCGCTGTCCAAGATCCCCACCATCGAGCATGCCGTATCGGCCGCTTGCGACGAGATCGATGGTGTCCGCGACGGCATTCTGAACGACCCCCGGCAATGCAAATTCGATCCTGTGTCCATCCAGTGCGAAGAGGGACTGGACACGGACAAATGCCTCACCGGGCCGCAGGTGACGGCGTTGAAGGTCATATATGCCGGGCTGCGTGACGCGAAGGGCCAGCTGGTTCACCCGGGCTATTTGCCCGGTGCGGAACAGGAAAGGGACGGGTCTTGGGGATGGGACGCCTGGATCACGGGGCCGGCACCAGGGGGCGGCATTATCTCGTTGTTCGCAAATGGTTATTTCTCCAACATGGTCTTCGAGAAGTCCGACTGGGACGTGAAGACTTTCAATGTGGACCGGGACCTGCCCGTCGCTCGCCAAAAGACGGCTGCGGCGCTCGATGCAGTGAATCCTAACCTATCGGCCTTCCGCTCCCACGGCGGCAAGCTGATCCTCTACCACGGATGGAGTGATCCTGCCATTCCCGCCCTCAACACGGTCAACTACTACGAAGCAGTAATCGGCTCGGTCGACCGGGCAAACGCCGATTCATTTGTTCGCCTCTACATGGTTCCCGGCATGCAACACTGCTTCGGAGGACCCGGTGCCGACGCATTCGGGCAGGGTCCGGACACCTGGACTCCCGATCCGCAGCGTAACGCTCAAGCGTCTCTGGAAAACTGGGTGGAGAAGGGGACCGCACCTGGCATCCTCATCGCCAGCAAGACGAAAGACGCGGGCCCCGCGACCCAAGGATCGGTTGTCATGACCCGGCCCCTGTGCCCGTATCCGCAATCGGCGAAGTATAAGGGCAGCGGCGAACCAAATCGCGCCGAAAACTTCGTCTGTGCGGTTGCGATGAAATAGCCGCTCCCAGCACTTCAATCAGGGAACCCAGTACAGCATTTCGCCCACGGTGATGAGAACCAGATTGTTCCGGGCGTATCACCGCTAGGCAACATCGGAAACGCCTCGTCACCGTCGACGCTGAGGTTTCCTTAAAACTCCCCTCCGGGGCTAAAGCCCGGCGGTTCTGGTGCGGCTTTGCGGCACGACTAAACAGGTTGCTGAAAAAGGCATGGTTTCGAGCGAAATTCCCCAAAAGCATCCCTCAGGGGCTAACCCGAAGTTCCAGCCATGAAACGGCCTAAGAATTGAAACAGGTAGCCATGAATGAAGGACATGGGCTAAGTGCGTGGTTGTTGATTAGGTGACAATGTACCCATGTAATATGAATATATAACTTGACATTGCAACTATTATGTTGCATATATTAAGCCATGTATATCGACGTCGTCCCGAACCGGAGCTCCCCGCCCGCGGTTCTGCTGCGTCAGGCTATTCGCGAAGGCAGCAAGATCCGCAAGGTCACCCTAGCCAACCTTTCCGACTGGCCCGAGGAGCAGGTATCCAGCCTGAGATTGTTGCTCAAGGGCGAGTCGCTGGTTCCCCTCAACCAGGCCTTCACCATCACCCGCTCCCTGCCTCATGGCCACGTTGCGGCGGCGCTGGGTACGCTGCGCCGTCTGGGGCTGGAGCACATCCTCCATCGAGAGCCATGCCGGGAGCGCGATCTGGTGGTGGCCATGATCGTGGCACGGATCCTGGAGCCGGCCTCCAAGCTGGCTACGGTGCGGGGACTGGAAGCCGAGACCGCCTCCAGCAGTTTGGGGGCCTGCCTGGGGCTGGACACAGTCAGTGAAGACGAACTCTATCGAGCCATGGACTGGCTGCTGGAGCGCCAGGAGCAGATCGAAAAACACTTGGCCAAGCGTCATCTCGAACACGGCTGTCTGGTGCTCTACGATTTAACTTCGACTTATTTTGAAGGCCGACATTGTCCTATAGCTCATTATGGTCATTCCCGCGATGAGCGTCCTGGCAACCTGCAGATCGTCTTTGGCCTGTTGACCGATCAGGCCGGACGGCCGGTGGCCGTAGAAGTATTCGAAGGCCACACGGGAGACCCCAAGACCGTTGCGGCACAGGTGGAGAAGTTGCGCGCTCGATTTGGTCTGGACCGGGTCATTCTGGTCGGCGATCGCGGCATGCTGACTAGCGCCCGCATCGAACAGGATTTGCGCAGCGCAGGTCTGGATTGGATCACGGCTTTGCGCAGCGTGCAGATTCGCGCTCTGGTGGATTCCGGATTCCTGCAGTTGTCCTTGTTTGACCGCCAGGACTTAGCCGAGATCTCTCATCCGGACTATGCCGGGGAACGGTTGATTGCCTGTCGTAACCCTCTGCTGGCAGAGGAACGCTCCCGTAAGCGGCTGGAGTTGCTGGCCGCTACGGAAAAGCGGTTGGAGCAGATTGTGGTCGCTACCAGGCGGAAGAACCGCCCCTTGCGAGGCAAGGAAAAGATCGGCATCGCCATCGGCAAGTCTCTGGGACGATACAAAATGAGCAAACACTTTCAGTTCACGGTTACCGAGACCAGCTTTACCTATGAGCGCAACTTAGCCAGCATTGCCGCAGAAACTGCACTGGATGGGATCTATGTGCTGCGCACAAGCGTTGCACCCAAGGTGCTCTCGGCAGAACAAACGGTGCGGGACTATAAGCGTCTGTCGGTAGTGGAGCGCGCATTTCGCAGCCTGAAGAACGTGGATTTGAAGGTGCGGCCGATTCATCATCACCTGGCCGACCGCGTTCGGGCTCACGTCCTGTTATGCATGTTGGCGGCTTATGTGGAGTGGCACATGAAACAGGCTCTGACTCCCTTGTTATTTATCGATGAAGAGCCCCAAGCCGGGGAGGCATTGCGCTCCTCAGTCGTGGCCCCAGCGCAGCGCTCGCCAGCGGCGATGGAAAAGATACAAAGCCATCGCACCACCGACGGACTTGCGGTCCATAGCTTCCCCTCACTGCTTCAGGACTTAGCTACCCTGACTCTCAACAAAGTCACCGCTGCAGGCCGCACCC
Organism: uncultured Acidobacteriota bacterium; assembly: GCA_963798315.1. Taxonomy (GTDB): domain Bacteria; phylum Acidobacteriota; class Terriglobia; order Terriglobales; family Acidobacteriaceae; genus Telmatobacter. Next base: position 55,414 of record CAWCTA010000021.1, read on the forward strand.
TGCAAATGATTGCTACTCCAACGCTGCTGCAGCGCCGCGCCTTTGAATTACTTGGCCTTGCCCCAGCCTTATAGTTGTACCCAGAACAGGCTTCGCTCTTTCCCATTACTTCGCTGAATACATGCACCTTATCGCCTCTAACTTAGAGGAACTTCTAACCTTTCAGAAACAACTGCAGATCTTTCGACTCCGGTCGCTGCTGCCGACCTGCGCTCAAGATCACACTGTTTTTGAGTTTGGGTGTCACCGCCGACGCAATTTGCGCTCGGAAGGACCCGAACGACAACCGCGGATCCTTCGCCTGCGGCTCAGGATGACAGCACACCTGGGGTGATTGGGACGAGTCACCGTCGACGCTGAGGTTTCCTTAAAACTCCCCTCCGGGGCTAAAGCCCGGCGGTTCTGGTGCGGCTTTGCGGCACGACTAAACAGGTTGCTGAAAAAGGCATGGTTTCGAGCGAAATTCCCCAAAAGCATCCCTCAGGGGCTAAAGCCCCCGTTGATATTGCGTCGCTTATGCCGGGGATAAATCCCCGGCCTACCGCCCGAACGACTTTTTCACCAAGCTCTAGAGTCGTGCCCTTTCAATAAACAGGCCGATGTGACGTCCAATTTAAACTGGAAGCTGAGGTTTTCGTGCGCCGCACTGTTCTTGCCCTTGCCATTTCTCTTGGCACCATACCGCTCGGTGCCCAATCGTCGCTCCCGAACGCGCAGGCAACGGTACCCTCAGCAGCGGAGGCGAACCCTCCGTCTCAGCAGGTCATCGACGCGGAAGCCCTTATCGTCAAGGCCGATTGGAAGGGCGCCGAAGCCAAGCTTGCGCCATGGCTGAATGATCATCCCGACGATGCGCGAGCGCTCTTTGACGCCGGTTACGTCGCCGATGCCCTGGCCAAGCTGGACGAGGCGGCCGGCTTCTATCGCCGCGCTGTCGAAGCTGACCCCAAGCGCTTTGAAGCGCGCCTTTCGCTGGGGCTCCTGCTGGCGCGCCTGGGGAAACTCGCCGAGGCGCGAACCGAGCTCGCCGCCGCCACGACACTTGATCCCGGAGAAGCCGGGGCGGCCGCCAAAGCGCGAGCGTGGAGAGCGCTGGCGCAGATTGACCGGGCAGACAATCCTGCTGAAGCTTCGAACGATCTGCTTGAAGCGCTGAAGCTCAGCCCCGAGACCCCGGAGGACACCCTGCTGGCAGCGGAACTGGCAGAAAAAGTGGGACAATACGATTCCGCCGAAGCCGCCTATCGACGCCTGTTAGCGAAAGACCCGACCAATGCCGCGGCCAATGCGGGGCTGGCCCACCTTCTGATCGTCCGCGGGCAGTTCCCGGAGGCGGAGGTTCTTCTGAGGGCGGCCCTCGAGAAGACCCCGGATGACCCGGCTCTGACCGCGCAGCTGGCCACCGTGCTGGCGGCCGAAAACAAGGCCGAAGCCTTGCCGATGCTGCAAAAACTGCATGCGGCTCATCCTGACGATCCCGCCATCACGCGCATGCTGGCTGAAGTCCTGTCAGAGGCCGGCGCGGTAGCTGGTTCAGACGAACTCTATGTTTCCCTTCTTGGCGCGCATCCGGATGATGCTGCTCTTCTGGTTGCGCACGGGCAGAACTTGATTCGTCAACAGAAATATCCGGAGGCATTCTCAGTTTTCAACCGCGCAGCCGAGATCAACCAAGCCGACCCGGATGCATGGAGCGGTGTGGCGTTTGCCGCTTCCAAAATGGGAAAGCCGGCCATTACACTGCACGCTCTTTCGATGAGATCAAAATATCTTCCTGATATTCCCTCGACGTACTTTCTTTGGGCAACATCTTACGATACATTGCACGAAACGGCGGCGGCGATCACGTATTATCACCACTTTTTGGAGGCAGCCGCCGGCAAATACCCAAACCAGGAATGGCAAGCCCGGCAGCGTCTCCTCTTGCTGGAGAAGAAACAATGACCGGGCGGTGACAAAAATCATTTCCCGCGATGGGAGAATTTGTGTGTGCGCTGTTTGACATTTCGACTTGCGCATTGCATTGAATGCTCCTATAGTCTCGGCTCAGAAGGATAACTGCTTCCAATCAGCGTCGGCCGTCAGCGCCCGAGTGGCTAGATGTCGAGAAAACGCCACAACATCACTGAACGTCCCGTGGCTTATTGGGACCCTTACGTCGAATACCCGCGGTAGCGGAGGGTTCGTCATGCGGTCTCAGATCAAGTCGGTCGTGCTTTTGGTGTTCACCGCGCTCGCCATTCCCGCGTGTGCAGCTACCCTGGATGACAAAGTCCCCGATCAGCAGACCATGGATGCGCTGGAGGCGCGTGCCGGCCAGGCACAACCGCGGGAACAGTGCTTCCTTTACGCGGAGCTGGTCCACGACATGATCGAGGTCAGCCTGCGGCAATATGCGGCCGGGGACGCGGAAAAGGCGACGGGACTCCTCAAACGCGCGCAGGAACTGACGCACAAGATTCACCTGGCCCTTTCCGACGATAACAAGCGCCTGAAGAATGCCGAGATCCTTCTCCGTCATACGGCGTTCCGCCTGACCGAACTGCTGCACACCAGTGAATTTGAAGACCGGCCCCTGGTCCAGGAGACGCTATCTCAGGTCAACCAGGCTCAAACCGAAGCCATGATGCAGGTCTTCAAGAAATAATCCGATTCCACAGGCACTTACTACTCTCCAACCGATCCGGCCCTTTTCGGAGGGCGCTTGCGTGTGTTTGAATTGGAGCCGTTGGGGGAATCTCTGTGCGCTGGTCGCGTGGCGTTCTTTGTCTTGCGTTAGCCTCGGCCTGTGCGACCGTAGCGCCCGCGCAGAAGGAAAAGCGGGAGCCGCTGACCGAAGCCCAGGTCGACCAGATCCGCGAAGCCGGCATTTACCCCGACGACCGGATCAACCTCTACACCAAGTTCGTCAGCGAACACGCCGATACCATCAAGGGCCTCTCGACTCGAGGCAAATCGAATGCGCGGGCGCAGCGGCTGGACGGCGAACTGCAGGATCTGACCGCACTGATGGATGAGATGGGCTCCAATCTCGACGTCTATTCCGAGCGCAAGGCCGATATTCGTAAAGCGCTGAAAAACCTGAACGAAGCCGCTCCGCGATGGCTCGGCATCCTGCGCGCCCTGGCCGGCGAGCCGGGCTTCGACCTGGCCCGGAAAGAGGCGATTGAAAGCGGCGAGGACCTCGTCGATCAGGCCAAGCGCCTGCTTACCGAACAAACCGAGTACTTCCTCCAGCACAAGGACGAACAAGGCCAGGATCGTGCCGAGCCGAAACAGTGAAAGACGTCTTTTGTGCTACTCTCCCTGTTGGTGGCCCCCGATTTTGTTCCAATTTTTCAAGAGGAGTACCGGGTACTGCGCCCACGAGCGCCGATGCCGCCGATTTCCGTCCGATTTCGCAGATTCACTTCGCTGAACACCACGATTCGACTGCGTGAAGGCCAAATCTTCGTCAGCCTTTCTGATCTGCTCGAGGGTGCTCCGGAGCCGGTCATTCGAGCCATCGCCCACATTTTGCTGGCCAAGCTATTCAAGAAACCCATTGAAGCCGTGCACAATGCGCGCTACAAGCGGTTCGCGTCCAGCGCGGCCGTGACCCGCCAGACCGAACTGATTCGAGGGGCGCGCGGCAGGAAGCGCTATTTCGGGCCCGAGGGGCGCTTCTACCACCTGGAAGATGTCTTCGACTCACTCAACCTGCGCTTCTTTGGCGGGCTGATGGGCCGGCCCGAACTCACCTGGAGCGAACATCACGCCAAGCGCTCGCTGGGGCACTATGATGCCGCTCATAACACGATTGTGGTGAGCCGCGTCTTCGACCGCCCTTCCAGCCCTCGCTACGCGATTGAGTATCTGCTGTTCCACGAGATGCTCCACCTCAAGCACCCGGTGCGCATGCGCGGATTGCGACGCTGCGTGCATTCCCGCGAATTCAAGGCCGAAGAGCGGCAGTTCCCGCAGCTCAAAGAGGCGATGGCGTTCATCAAGAGGCTGTAGCCCAAATCGCGTCGCCTTCATGAACGCGAGTGGGAGATCAAGGGACTCTCACCGGCTGCGCGGGTGGGAGCTCGGCGGCGCACCAAGTGATCAGCGGTGACAGCGCAAGGTCGGACGGGTCCTGCTTTACGGCCATGAAGCCACCCAGCAGATCCAACTCGGTCTCAGTCTGATCCGGGAATGATACGGTGACACGAGCGCTCGAAATGCCAGACGGGAAGGCCGCATAACTCACTCCCGAGTCAGTCGAATAGTTAAACACCGGATAGAACCTCGTCTCAATGGTGTAATCGACGGGAACCGCCCAATTCCGCTGATCGTTTTCATACACGGGATTCCGGCGCCGTTTGGGAGGATCGCCCAGGTAAGGAAAGAGGTCGGCGATCCAGCCTGTGACCATGTACTGGGCATAAGCGGACTTTGGCTTGTAAATCGCCTTCCAGAACTCCTGGTTGGGAAGACCCTCCGCGGCCCGAACAAACTCGTCCAGAATTGTGCGTAGACGAGAAACCCACCATTCCAGTCCATAGGTTGCCAGAACCTCGATCCGCGCCCGCATACGCTGCCAGTCGTCCGGCGTGCCTTCGATCGTGATCCTGGGAATTCCGCAGACAGAGAACATGGCGTAGGTGAAGTAGCTGGAAAACGAGTCCATCAGAGCCACCTCGCTCGCTGTGCGGATGGCCGCGCTGGTGGTGGAGAAATCGCAGATCAGGGTTTCGTGCAAGACAGGGTCGATTTCGCGCTTGATCAATTCAGAGAAACATGCGATTGCGCACTCGAAACTGTTCAACGTCAGATCCTGCGTCAGAACCCTCAGTTCGTGCTTCCCTTCATGACGAACCAGGCGCCGGCGCAACTCCTCGGCATTTTCCGCCACGTGATGCCCGAAACCCTGGGTAATGACGAGCCAGATCGCGTCCGGGCTCAGCGTCAACGGACGATGCTGGCTGAAGGCGGTGTGAATGGCGTCGATCAGGGGATGGTGGAGACGGCTGTGAATCCTTCTGCCAGCGTATCTTTGCGGATAAGCGTCAATAACGGGCTCCTCGGCTCCCGGCAGAACCAGAATGTTCCGCTGCAATCGATGCGCCAGGCTGTCTGCCAACGTCTCGGTCAGGATCGGCTCGGAAGCCGGCGTCACCAAGTCAACCGGAAAGGTAACTCCTCTTGTTCCTTTGTCTACGAGAACTTCGGCAGCCACAGGCACATTCACCGCGTCCTTTGAACTCCCCGCCGCCTGCATCGCGGCGAGACTCTTCTCGAAGCGTCTCAATAGGTCACGAATCGTCATGGATCGGGATTATTCCCCTCCTTAAACAGTTAACGCAAGCGCAATTTTCGCGCCGATGTGAACCAGGCTGGCTTCTGAAGCCCTACCATTACATAAGCGCGAAATGCCCCAGGAAAGTGCCTGTATCCGCATGCTATGAAACCGAATGCCATTCAAGTCCGCTGTTCGTGGGCCGGGAGTGACCCGGTCTATACGGCCTACCACGACACGGAGTGGGGTGTGCCCGAGTTCGACGGCCGGGCGCTCTGGGAAACCCTCATGCTGGAGGGCTTCCAGGCTGGCTTGTCGTGGATCATCATCCTGCGCAAGCGAGAGGCGTTTCGCAAGGCCTTCAAGAACTTCAATCCGCGCAAAGTCGCGCGTTTCACCGAGGCTGACATCGCCCGTCTTCTTGAGGATCCCGGAATCGTCCGCTCCCGGGCCAAGATTGAAGCCACGATCGAGGGGGCCCGCATCTATATCGCGATGCAGGCCGGCGGTGAGGACTTCTCTGCATTCGCATGGAGCTTCGTTCAAGGCAAGCCGATCCAGAACACCGGCCCCGTCCCGGCAAAGACGCCGCTTGCCGAAGAGGTATCCAAGGCTCTCAAGAAGCGGGGATTCAAGTTCGTAGGACCGACGATCGCTTACGCCTGGATGCAGGCCGTGGGCATGGTGAACGATCACGCGCCCGACTGCTTCCGGCGGCGCGAGGTCGCGCGGCTGGCGCAAGCCCGCAAATAATCCGGGAAAAATGACGGGCACGGTCCGTTACGCGCCAATTCACCTTCGGGACCTTGCTCGCCCAACCGTTCCGGTGTAAAGCTAGCCATAGCGGGATGAGCGATTGCATGTGCCGCGCTCCCCGCGTCGAAACTGGAGGTTTCATATGCCCGAATCCGCTCTCACCGCCGGAAACACGCTGCACAGCCTTGAAGATTGGGATGAGTTTCTGGAAGGCCGCTACAAGGAAGGCCGCAGCCAGGAAGAGTTTCGCGTTTACGATGCGACGGCGCAGCCGGGGGTGGCGGAGTTTTACCGGCTCAATCACGAAAATCAGACCGTCGCTTATGTGCTTGGCAAGGAGAAGGAGTACTTCGGCCTGAACAAAGGCAAGAAAACGGTATGGGAGGCCGCGGAGTTTCTGAATACGCTGGTCGACGACAGCGATCCCGACACCGACCTTACGCAAATCGAACACCTGCTGCAGACGTCGGAGGCGATCCGGCGCGACGGCCATCCGCGGTGGATGGTCCTGACCGGGTTCCTTCACGATTTGGGCAAATGCCTGTGTCTCTATGGCGAGCCGCAATGGGGCGTGGTAGGCGACACCTTCCCGGTGGGCTGTGCCTGGTCAACGGACATCGTGTTTCACGAATACTTCGCCAAGAATCCGGACAGAAACGTGCCTGAATACCAGACGCAATACGGCATCTACGAGCCGAACTGCGGGCTCGAGAATGTCCACTTGTCGTTTGGCCACGATGGGTACATTGCCGAGGTCATGAAACCGTACCTGCGGGACGAGGCGCTCTACATGCTGCGTTTCCACTCGTTTTATCCGTGGCATCGGCACGGCGCCTACGACTACCTCTGCAATGACAAGGACCGGGCGATGCTGGAGTGGGTGCTGAAGTTCAATCAATACGATCTCTACTCGAAGGGCCATACCAAGCCGGATGTGAAGCAGCTCAAGCCCTTCTATGACGATCTTTTCGCGGAGTTCCTGCCCGAGAAGATGGACTGGTAGGCATTGTCGCTCTCGCGACGCCGATAAGTTAGCGATCCAAAACAGAACGGCGGGAGTGGATGGTGTCCACTCCCGCCGTTTTTTGGTTCGGATCGAGATTTAGTTCACGGTCATCGTGAATGTCGTCGTTCCGATCGTTGAGGCAGCATCCGTGCCGGTGATTGTAACGGTGTAGGTGCCGGCGGTGGTGGCCGGGGTGCCGACCTTCACCGATCCAGTACCGGATGCGGAGTTGAAGTTGCTGTCGCCAGAATAGGAGGCCGTCAGCGTCTGGGTTCCGACGGGAAGCGTGCTGGCGGGAACAACGATGGTCGCTGCTCCGCTGGCCAGGGGGGTAGCAGCAGATTTATAGGTTCCGCTACTGAGGGTGACGGTGCCGGTCGCAGTGGATGTTCCTCCCGCGACGGAAACCGCAACGGAGAGCGTGTCCGTGGTGGCAATCACGCCCTTAGCAGGAGACACAGTGACCGATGGGGTGGTTTTCTGGCCTCCGCCACCACCTCCGCCTCCGCCGGAACCGCCGCAGCCGGCGATGGTAAAGCCGACGGCGGCGACGAGGGCGAGGACGCCAAGGATCTTGCGGCCGCGCCTGGTGCCCAGGGGCAGGCAGAAGAAGAGCAGCCCGAGAATGGTAGTTCCGCCGGCGACTTTAAACCAGGCGATCCCACTGCCGCCCGGAGCGCGAACGTAGGAGGGTATCGGGGTGGTGGCAACCGTGACTTGTGACATTTGAGGAGTCGCCGTCCCGCTTGAAAAGGTGAGCGACGACGGACTGACTGTGAATGTGGGCGCGCTCACCGCTCCGGGGGGAGCAGAGGTAACCGTCGCGGTAAAGTTGACGGCTCCGGCGTATCCAGCAATCGGGGTCACCGTCAGCGTGGAGGCATTGGCGGTCGTGGCGCCAGCGGTAATCGTCAAGGGGGTTGCAGACAGGGTAAACCCTTGGACGGTGACCGAACCGCTACCGCTCGAGGTGTTGTAGATGTTGTCGCCGTTGTAGTTGACGGTCAGGCCCACGGAGGATCCGGGAGCGAGGCTATTGGCCGGAACGGTGATGGCGTAGTTTCCGCTGGAGAGCGTCGAGGCGGCGGATGTGTAACTGCCACTGATCAGGGTGACGGTTCCAGTCGGCTTGGGGCCTGCGCCACTGACCGTACCGCTCACGACGAGCGAGGCGCCGGCCACAATGGTCGTAGAAGCCGGAGCGACTGTGAGCGAGGATGCAACCTTACTGACAGTGACGGGGGCCGACGTTCCGGTTCCGACCGAGTAAGTCGTATCGGTGGTGTCTCCGTTGTAGATGACGCTGAGGGTATCGGTTCCAGCCTTGAGGGCACCCGCCGGGATCGTCAAGGTCGCATTTCCGGAACCGTCAAGGAGGGTCGCAGGCAGGGGTGCAACGTAACCGCCGCCGGAGATGGTGACATATCCGGTGGGCGTGCCAAGGTTGGCCGGATCGGTGACGGCGACCGCCACGCTGAGGGTGTGGATCGTGTCTACAGTGCTGGAGGCGGGAGTCACGGTAACGGTCACGGGGGAGTCGCCGGTGGCGGTGCCCCAGTAGGCGACCAACTGGCTTACATCGACGCTTCCCAGGCCGGTGGCGAGGTCGTAGCCGATGGTGGAGTCAAAGCCCGTCAAGAAGAGACTCGCTCCTGCCCCGTTCAGTTGGCAGTTCGGAGTGCCGCTAGCGCAATACACAGAGTTGTTTCCGACCGTGATGTCATTGAATATGGTAGCGGCGGCGGGGACGGTGGCGCCGAGATTGTAGAGGTCGTAGAGCTGCTTGGCGGCCTGTCCGAGGCGGCCTCCGCTGTGTTGCTGGACCATGGCCAGGATGCCGGCAAAGGCGGGCGCCGCGGTAGAAGTTCCACCGAAACCGAAGAAATAGAATTGCTTATCGGATTGATCGGTGCAGTCGGCGGTCACATTGACCGGGGGAGTGGCGGAGTTCGGACCGACGTCATCGGTGCAAACCAGCCAGGAAGCGTTATCGCCGCCCGCGCCCGACATCAGAGAGATATCAGGAATGTCGCGGACCCCGTCAGAAGTGGACACCCCAATTCCCGTCTGCCACGCCGGCTTCACATACCCGCTGGTGCAGGTTCCAATCGCCGCATCGGTGGAAGTATTCGTGGAGCAGCTGCTGGAGCCTCCGCTTCCGGCATTGATGTTGGTCGCGCCGGAGGAGGGGTCAGTGAACGGCATGTTGGAATCGAGGACACCGTCGGTTGCCGTGGAGTCGTTCCAGGTCGACTCGGGAATGTATTTCTGGGCCGTCCGGTAGAGGCTAGTCCCGGAGTTTGCACTCGGGTCGCTCACGTAGGTGGTGAACGTGGTCTGGTCGAGAAGGCCAATCAGATCGGTTCCACCGACCGCGATGTTGAACGGTGTGGAAGCGTATCCGCTCACGGCGAGTCCATTCGTCGCTGCGGTCTCGGTACTGTTGTTATCGCAGCCAGCAGAACCATCGTCTCCGGTGGCCACGGTGACGGCGATGCCCTGGGTAGCCGCCTGCTGCCACCAGCTATTGATGAGCGCATTCTCAGCGGTGGTCAGCTGCAATTCGCACTCGCCAAAGCTGAGGCTGAAGATATCGACGGAGTTGTCGGCCAGCATTTGCTCGATGGCGACGTCAATGGTCGAGGCGGTATAGAAATGGATGGTTGCGCCGGGCGCCAAACCGCCGGCCAGTTCGGTGTCGATGTACGCTTCGTCGGTATCGGTGGTTGATGTGGTGTTGTCGACGTTGGTGATGATGGGCGGGTTGGAGTCGCCGAGGAACCGGTTGCGGTAGCTGACCACGGTGGATGCCTGGATGACGGCGTCTCCGCCGACGCCGATGGTCACGCCGCTCCCGGTGTAGCTGGTCCCGGTGGTAAAGCTGGCGTTCAGCGAATTGGGCGTGTCATAGATGGTGGCCGCGTCCCCGGGAACGATGAAGAGCAGGTAGGGGTCGGTGGTGGTGCCTGAGCCGGTGGTCAGTTCAGCTTTTGGCCGCCTGGATTGAGACGGCTGAGCGGCTTTCATCCGGTGAGTGGCCGGGTCGTACATGCCCAACCGATTCACGACATGCTGGGGCCGGGGCCGGATGGTATTGAGCCTCGCAACCCCCGACACGACACCAGCCAACGCCGCGGGAATTTTGGGATTGCTGTTATTGGAGAAGAATTGTTCGCCATTGGCCTGGTAGGAATGAATGGAAGTGTGGAGCGCCCGCTCGATCTGGGCAACGTTTCCGGAGAAGGCGATATTGGTGCGGCCGGAGGAAACGCCGTCCACGCGCAGGCCCTGGGATTGAATCCAGGCAACAATGGCCGCGATATCGGAATCGGCGGGGCCGTAGAGCTTACCGAACTGCCCGGGCGTGAGCCACTTGCGGTAATTGGGCGAGGACTTGTCCTGGAGTTCGGCCAGATATTTGTTGAGCGCGGCTTCCTGGGCGCTGGTCCGCGAAAGCATCAGCCGAACATGGGAAAGCTGGGTAGACGGCGCCGCGGCGCCCAGATCGAATTCTGCCCTTGCCCTGGACGACACATTTCCTGTCAAGGTGACCAGCGAGCTCTCGTTGACGGGGGTGGTAATGCGGGGGGCGATCTGCGTGCTTTGCCCGGTTGAGATTGACGGTTGGACGAGCACACCGAGGACGGCGAGAAACGAGAGGTAGCGAAGGCAACGCATGTTTACTCCAAGACCTTTCTTCGGAAGACCGAACGAGCTTTAAACCTGGACTTCGAAATAAAGCAGCGTGGGACTTCAGGGAAAACGGGATTGTCTATGTGGAACCCGGAATTAGGGGAATGATAACCCTCGAACCAGTGCCCGGAGAAGGTTATATAGCTACGACTTCTGTGCTAGAGAGTATGAGTGGCTTGACTTATGCAGTTGCGCCCTGTGGGCGGCGCGGGTTGGGTGGGGAGCCCGGATCAGGCGCGGGCCTGCCATCAATCGGCCATTGCAATAGACACTTTGTATTCCTTTCGAATATGATGCCCTTTCCGGCCGCTGCGAGACTGGCGTCAAACCGTGCGAGCATCGCTGTTTATTACGTGCTACAACGATACCCTGTATCCCGAGACGGGACGTGCCGTGGTGCGCCTGCTGGAACGGCTGGGCGTGGAAGTAGAATTCCGGGTGGCACAAACCTGCTGCGGACAGATGCATGCCAATACCGGTTTTCGCAGCGAGGCTTATTCACAGGCCAAGCGCCTGGTGCGGCTCTACCAGGACGCAGAGACGGTAGTGATTCCCTCGTCGTCGTGCGTGGCGATGATCCGCGATCAGTATCCGGGCCTGATCGAGGAGTTGGGGAATCAGGAGTTGCGGGAGCAATTTGCGGCGCTGCTGCCCCGGGTGCATGAGTTGAGTGAGTTCCTGATCGACAAGCTAGGCGTGGAAGATGTGGGGGCGTACTTTCCGCACCGCGTGACGTATCACGCCAGTTGCCACGGATTGCGCGCGCTGGGACTGGGCGACCGGCCATTCCGGCTGCTGGCGAAGGTGCGCGGACTGGAACTTGTAGCGCTGGAAAACCTCGATCGCTGCTGCGGGTTCGGGGGAACGTTTTCGATCAAGAACGCCGAAGTGTCGTCGGCGATGCTTTCGACCAAACTGCTGGATGTGCAGAAGACGGGAGCCGAGTATTGCACGGCGCTCGACAACAGCTGCCTGATGCACCTCGGCGGGGCGCTGCACCGCCAGTTTGCGGCCATGAAGACGGTACATCTGGCGCAGATCCTGGCCAGCACGGAAGCCGATCCGATGGAAGCGACGCCATGAGACCTCCCGCGAACGAAAGCCATCCGGTTCTGGATCCGGTGCTGGCGGCGCCGTTTCCGCAGGCCGCGTTCACGGTGTTGCGCAATACGCAGTTGCGCAAAAACGTGGCCCACGCGACGGATGTCATCCAGGGAAAACGCAATCGGCTGGTGGCGGAGAAGACCGACTGGCAGGAACTGCGGTCGGCGGCGTCGGCGGTGCGCACGCATGTGCTCGAGAACCTGGGACATTATCTCGAACAGTTCGAAGAGCGGTGCACGGCGGCGGGCGGCGTGGTGCACTGGGCGAAAGATGGGGCCGAGGCGCGGGCGATCATTCTGGACATCCTGCGCGAGGAGCAAGCCAGCGAAGTGATCAAGATCAAGACCATGACGTCGGCGGAGATCCAGCTGAACCCGGCGATCGAGGCGGCGGGCATCCAGGCTTACGAAACGGACCTGGCGGAGATCATTCTGCAACTGGGCGAGGATGAGCCTTCGCACATCGTGGTTCCGGCGCTGCACGTGAACCGAACGCAGGTGCGCGAGATCTTTGCGCGGAAGATGAACCTTCCTGGCCTGAGCGACGATCCAAAAGAGCTGACCAACGCGGCACGCACGTTTCTGCGCGAGAAGTTTTTGCGCGTGCCAACAGCCATCAGCGGCGCGAATTTCCTGATCGCCGAGACGGGCTCAGTGGTGATCGTGGAGTCGGAAGGCAACGGGCGCATGTGCCTGACGCTGCCGCGCACGATGATTACCCTGGCGGGGATCGAGAAGGTGATTCCGCGCTTCCAGGATCTCGAGATCATGCTGCAGGTACTGGCGCGGTCGGCTACCGGCGAGCGGATGAATCCTTATTCGTCGCTGTGGACGGGCGTGACTCCGGGCGACGGGCCGCAGCGCTTTCACGTGGTGCTGCTGGATAACGGACGATCGGATATTCTGGCGCGGCGCGGAGAGCGGCAGACGCTGAAGTGCATCCGCTGCGGCGCTTGCCAGAATACGTGCCCGGTGTATCGGCAGACCGGCGGGCATGCGTATGGTTCGCCGTATGCGGGGCCGATCGGGGCGATCCTGACGCCGCAACTGATGCACCTGGAGCATGCACAGACGCTGCCCTATGCGTCGTCGTTGTGCGGGGCGTGCTACGAGGTTTGCCCGGTCAAGATCAATATTCCCGAAGTGCTGATCGATTTGCGGGCCCAGGTGACGGACAAGGAGCGCGACGAGGAGCGGCGATTCTTCGATCCGATGTACCTGGGAATGCGGATCGCGAATTTATATTTTCGCGAGCGCGGGGCGATTCCGGCTGGCGCAGTGGATGGGGCGCCTGGGGCTGCGGCTGTTCACGCGCAAAGACGGATGGATTCACAGTTTGCCGAGCCTGGGAGCGCGATGGACGATGACGCGCGATTTGCGCGGGCTGCCGGATGAGACGTTTCGCGAGTGGTGGGCGGCGCGCGACAGGAAGGGCGAATGAAGATGGCTCCCATTTCGCGGCAGGCCATTCTCGATCGCATCCGGAAAGCGACCGGAGGCGGAGCGCCGAATGTCGCGGGAAGCTACGCAGGGCTCAATCGCGATTATGTTCGCGCGGGGAAACTGGGAGCGGACGAGCGAATTGCGTTGATGATCGAACGGCTGCGCGAATACGACGCGGAGGTAGTGGAAGCTGCGCCTGAGGCTCTTGCGGTGGCGATCCAGGGACAGTTGGCGGCGAGCGGGCGGCGCAGGTTCGTGGCTCCGGCGGGGCTGCCGGCGAAGTGGCTGGCCGAGGAATTTAAGTGGAAGATCGATCATGGCCTTTCGACGGCCGAGGTTGAGCAGGCGGAAGGCGTGGTGACGGGTTCATTCTGCGGGATTGCGGATTCGGGAACGATCGTGCTGCATCATTCGGCGGCCGAGGGACGTCGCATCATCAGCCTTCTGCCGGACTGGCATCTGTGCGTGCTGCGCGCCAGCCAGGTGGTGGAGACGCTGCCGGAATATTTTGCGCGATGCTCGGAAGCGCCGGTGCTGGCGACATATATATCAGGGCCGAGCGCTACGGCGGATATTGAGATGACGCGGATCAAGGGCGTGCACGGGCCGCGGTTTCTGCACGTGGTTGTGGTGCGGGATGATTCGAAGTAGAGTGTAGATTGTCGGTTGAGATCTGCGGTATCAAAGGTCTCAAGAGCGAGACCCGGGGCACCCAGCTTAGAACAACAAGTGCAAATGCAGGTCCTTCGCTACGCTCAGGATGACAGCATTCCTATAAAAAGCAGAGAAGAGCACGCTAGCCGACGGGCTGGACGCTTCCTTTGCCTATCAGTTCTTCGACGCGCTCGATCCAGCCGCGGTCGGCGGCGACGCTCATATCTTCGGGTTCGAGGATGACGGCGTATTCGCCTTTGCATTCGAGATGAAGCATGACTTTGCCGGGGCCGGGAGCGGCGGCGGCGGCGCTCTTGAGAGCCGCGAGTATGTCGTCCGAGGCGCGATCGAGGTTGATGCGGATGCGGATGCCGGTGGGCAATTTTACCTGCACCTCTTCGAGCGACTGGACGCCGCTGATGGAGATCTTGGGCGCGGCTTCGTCTTCCTTCATGATGGTGCCGCGGATGATTACCGGGGCTTCGATCTTGAGCTGGTCGCAGAGGCGTTCGTAATCGCGCGGGAAACAGACGATTTCGATTTTGCCGCTGGCGTCTTCAAGCGCCCCCTGCGCGTAGAGTTTCTGCTCGCGCTTGCTCTTCTGCACGCGCAGGCCGTGGATGATGCCGGCTACCTGGACTTCATCCCCGGGATCACTGTCTTTGCCCCAGCGGCGTTCGGCCGGCTTGCGCTCGATGGCTTCGGAAATGGGAATGACGGCGGGAAGATTGCGAATTTTTTCGGCGTACTTGTCGAGCGGGTGGCCTGAGACAAAGAAGCCCAGCACTTCTTTTTCGTTGGCGAGGCGCTCGCTCTCTTCCCAATCGGAGACGCGGGGCAGATCGTCGCCTTTGTGGCCATTGACGGGCGCTTCATCGAAGAGGCCGAACAGGCCGGTCTGGCCGAACTCCGCGTCCTTCTGGGCTTTCTGGGCGCGCTCCATGGCTTTGTTGACGGCGGCAAAGAGAGCGCCGCGGGTACCGAGCGAGTCGAGGGCGCCGGCCTTGATGAGGGACTCGATGACGCGCGAATTCATCACGCGCAGGTCGACCTTCTCGCAAAATTCCCAGAAGCTTTTGAATCGGCCGCCGGCTTCGTCGCGGGCCTTGATGATGGATTCGATAGCATTGCCGCCGACGTTCTTGACCGCGGCCAGGCCGAAGCGGATCGCATCGCCATGCGGAGTGAACTGCGCGCCGGAAACCTGGACGTCGGGGGGCTCAACAGGGATGCCCATCTCCTTGCACTCGCCGATGTACTTGACGACGTTTTCGGGTTTTGAGGTTTCCGAGGTCAGCAGCGCGGCCATGAATTCGACCGGGTAATGCGTTTTGAGGTAGGCGGTATGGTATGCCACCAGGGCGTAGGCCGCGGAATGTGATTTGTTGAATCCGTATCCCGAGAACTTCGCCATCTGGTCGAAGATCTCGGCGACTGGAGCCTGCCGAAGTCCAAGCGCCGCTGCGCCGCTCATAAACCGGTCCCGCTGCTCCGCCATCGCCTCGGCATTCTTCTTGCCCATCGCGCGGCGCAGCAGATCGGCCTCGCCCAGGCTGTACCTGGCCAGCACGTTGGCGATCCGCATCACCTGTTCCTGGTAGACGATCACGCCTAAGGAATCCTTGAGAATGCCTTCCAACTCCGGGAGCAGAAACTCGACCTTGCGCCGTCCCCATTTGCGCTCGACGAAGTCGTCGATCATGTCCATCGGCCCGGGGCGATAGAGCGCGTTGAGGGCCGTCAACTCTTCCACCGTGTCCGGCTTGTAGCGTCGCAAAATGTCGCGCATGCCGCTCGATTCGAACTGAAACACGCCCGAGGTCAGCGCGGTGTGAAATACCCTTTTGAACGTCTCCGGGTCGTCGAGGGGGACCATTTCGATGTCCAGCTTCTGCTGGCGCGTCTGCTCGATGAGCTTGAGGCAATCGGTAATGACCGTAAGCGTGGCTAGGCCCAGGAAGTCCATCTTGAGCAGGCCCATCTTTTCGACGGATTTCATGTCGTAGGCGGTTACGATTTCGTCGTTCTTGGTCCGGTTCAGCGGCACAAGTTCGGTGAGGGGGCGCGGCGCGATCACCACCGCCGACGCGTGCACACCCGCTCCGCGGACCAGGCCCTCCAGTTTTTTCGCCGTATCGATCAGCTCGCGAATCTGCTTGTCGTTCTCATAGACCTTGGCGAGCTCGGGAACTTCCTCAAGAGCCCTGTCGAGGGTCATGCCGACGGTGGCGGGGACCAGCTTGGCAATTCGGTCGACGTCGCCGTAGGGCATGTCCATGGCGCGGCCGCAGTCCTTGATCGACGCCTTGGCCGCCATGGTGTTGAAGGTGATGATCTGCGCCACCTGCTCGCGGCCGTACTTTCGGGTCACATATTCGATTACCTCGCCGCGCCGGTTCTGACAGAAGTCGACGTCAATATCCGGCATCGTTACGCGCTCGGGATTGAGAAATCGTTCGAAGAGCAAAACGTTCTGCATGGGATCGATGTTGGTGATCTCCATGGCATAGGCGACGAGCGAACCGGTAGCCGAGCCGCGCCCTGGACCAACGGGGATTCCGTTGTCGCGCGCGTACTTGATGAAGTCCCACACGATCAGGAAGTATCCCGAGTACTTCATCTGCTTGATGATGCCGATCTCGAAATTCAGCCGGGATTCGTATTCATGCAGCGGGGTGCGCAGGACTCCGCGCAATTCAAGTTGCCGCACCGCCGTTTCGAGCCGTTTCTTCAAGCCTTCCCGGCACACCTGCTCGAAATAGCTGTCGATGGTGTGACCTTCAGGGACGGCGAATTCGGGAAACGGATTGTCGACGGGTTGGAGCTTGAAGTGGCAGCGCTCGGCGATCTCCATGGTGCGGGACAGCAGCGCGGGGGTATCGGGAAACAGGCGGGCCATGTCGTCGCCGCTTTTGACGAAGAACTGGTCGGAGTCGAATTTGAAGCGGTCGGCGTCGTGAATCTTGGCGTTGGTCTGGACGCAGAGCATGACGTCGTGGGCGTGGGAGTCTTCGCCGCAGAGGTAGTGCGAGTCGTTGGTGGCGATCATGGGGATGCCGAGCTCGCGTTCCATGCGCATGAGATCGTTCTGGATCTTGCGCTCGGCTTCGAGGCCCTGGTCCTGGATTTCGAGAAAGAAGTTGCCGCGGCCGAAGATGTCCTGGTATTCAAGCGCGACGGCTTTTGCCTTTTCATAGCGGCCGGCGGTGAGTTCTTCGCAGAGTTCGCCGGAGAGACAGCCGGAGGAACCAATAAGCCCTTTGGCGTGTTCGGCGAGGTAGCGCTTGCTGACCCGCGGCTTGCGATAGAAGCCGTGAAGCGAGGCCTCTGAAGTGATGCGGATGAGGTTGCGATAACCTTCCTCGTTTTCGGCGAGGACCAGCAGGTGGTTATAGTCGTCACCCTGGGCGGGAGCGCGATGGTCCTCGTTCTTGCACACGTAGAGTTCGCACCCGAGGATGGGCTTGATTCCCTTCTCCTTGGCCGCGTTGAAGAAATGGACCGCTCCGTAGATGTTGCCATGGTCGGTCATGGCGACGGATTTCTGGCCGAGGGCGGCAACCCGATCGACGAGCTTCTTGATGTCGCAGGCACCATCGAGGAGGGAGTATTCGGTGTGGAGATGAAGGTGGGTGAACTCGGGCATGGGCAAGGTTAATTTTAGTCGCTGGATGGGGCGGAAGAAACCGGTTGAAAAGGCTGATCGGTGGAGGAAAAGTGGACGGAAATGCAGGTCCCCTTCGACTCGTCCGCCACGGCGGACTCGTTAGGGATGACAACGTTTAGATTCGGGTTCGTGGTTCCCCACCCTCCGCGGGCGCGGTCCGATGCGGTGTAAGAATCTGACTGCCAGCGGCTAAAGCCCGTTATTCTTGGATGCCGAGCGGCACGACTAAAAGTCGTGCCCTGATACGTCATCGCCAGGCGCGGCCGAGCGCGGCCAGCATGGACGTGACAAAGGAAAGGCCGCGGCGCGTATCGGGGTGGCTCATCCGTTTGAAGAGCTGCCAGAGCGAGGGCGGGCGGCTTTCGCGGCGCTGCGTTTCCATCGCGGCGCGGGCTTCCCTGGCGAGATTCGAGATCGGCTCAGGATCAAAACTTCCCACCATCTGGGCGACCGCGATCACGTGGCGTAGGGCGTTGATGTTGACCGGCTCCGCGCCATATTTGGCCAGAATTGAAACTATGGTGTCCTTGGCCTTGACGGCACCGTGCAAGGCGTCGAGGATCCCCTGCCTATGGGCTTCTTCGAGCAGGTCGTAGGCAACAAGCAGGGCCTCCGCGTGTTCGTTGGGAGCGGCGGCGAGGCGCCGCTGCAATTCGACTCTCGGGTCGGCCTTCCTCGGTGTGAATGCGACTGGTTGGGCCATAGCGATATCTCCGTCGTTGTCCGGGGTTCGAGATCGGAGTATGGTTCGTGCTTCCCCAGGTCTCAAAAGCGAGACCTGGGGCACCCAGGATTATGCCTTCGTGGTCTGTATCTGGACAAGTTGCGCGGTGCCATTGGTTCCGGGCGGCGAATAGTCGGCGCGTTTCCACTTGCGCTCGACTTCCACGCCCGACTGCGGCGTGGGATGGCCATGGCGGAAGTTCTGGGGCGGAAGCGGATCGGGCCCAGTCTCGGGCAGGACCGTCAAGTTGACCGAGATCTCCTTGTAGGCGGGGGTGTGGGTCGCTCGATCCACCCTCGATCCGGTCAGGCGATTCACGGGTTCGGTAACGGAATTGAGGGACATATACAGGTGATCGCCTTCAACGCGATCGGTTACGACGACCGGTACGGTCGCTTCTCCATACAGGCTGCGGAGGCGGACCATGCGGCCGTTCGAGAGTCCCTTGCGCGTGGCCAGTTCCGGCGATACCTCGACAAAATTGGTGGGCGTCATCTCCCGGATTCCCTTGCTGCGGTAAGTCATCGCTCCCTGTTCGAAGTGTTCGAGCAAGCGGCCGTTGTTCAAGTGATGGTTGAACTCCGGCGATCTCTCTTCGCAGGGTTCGATCCATTCGATCGGATGGAACTTTGCCTTGCCGTCGGGGAACGGGAAGTTTTCTGTGAACAGGAGGGGCGAGTCCTTGCCACTCTTCTCAACAGGCCACTGCAGACTCTTGTAGCCCTCGAGGCGATCGTAGCGTGACGCCGGCGAAGATCGGCGTCAGGTTAGCGCATTCGTCCATGATCTGCGAGGGATGAGTGTAATTCCAGCCGGCACCGAGCCGGTTAGCTATTTCCTGAATGATTTCCCAGTCGGGCTTCGATTGTCCCAACGGCTCGAGGGCGCGATAGAGGCGCTGGATGCGGCGCTCGGTGTTGGTGAAGGTTCCCTCTTTTTCGAGCGACGGAGAGGCGGGCAGGATGACGTCGGCAAAACGGGCGGTCTCAGAGAAACAAACATCCTGTACGACGAAGAAATCGAGCATGGAGAGAGCGGCTTTTACGTCATTCGCGTTGGCATCGGAGGTGATGGTGTCCTCGCCCTTGATGTACATGCATCTGAGCTTGCCCTCGTGGATGGCGCGAATCATCTCGTGATTGTCGAGGCCGTTTTCGGGGGGAAGCTTGACGCCCCAGCCGGCTTCGAATTTGTGCCGGATCGCTTCGTCTTCGACGGGCTGGTAGCCGGGAAAGGTGTTGGGCATGGATCCGAAGTCGCTTGCGCCCTGCACATTGTTATGCCCGCGCAAGGGATAGGCACCGGCGCCGGGACGCATGTAGTTGCCGGTGAGGAGGAGCAGATTGGAGATGGAGGTAGAGGTGTCGGAGCCGCCGCAGTGCTGGGTGACACCCATGGCCCAGAGAATGCAGACGCCGTCGGCCTGATGGATCTCGCTCGCGATCTTTTTGATGGTCTCGGATGGAAGCTTAGTCACGCGCTCCGCAAACTCGAGCGTGTATTGCTGCAGGACCTTCTTGTAGTCTTCGAATCCATTGACCCATTTGTCGATGAATGCCTGCTGGTGCCACCCCTGATCGAGGATGTATTTCGCAACGGCGTTGATCCAGACCGCATCGGTGGAGGGTTCGGGGCGAATGAACAGGTCGGCGCGACGGGCCATCTCGTGCTTGCGAATGTCGGCGACGATGAGGCGCTGGCCGCGATGCTTGTGGGAACGCTTGACGCGGGTGGCGAGCACGGGATGACTCTCGGCGGTGTTGGAGCCGACGATGATGACGAGGCCGGCCTTTTCAATGTCGGTAATGGAGCCGGTGTCGCCGCCGTAGCCGACGGTGCGCTAGAGGCCCATGGTGGCCGGGGTCTGGCAGTAGCGCGAGCAGTTATCGATGTTGTTGGTGCCGATCACGGCGCGGGCCAGCTTCTGCATCAGGTAGCTTTCTTCGTTGGTGCACTTGGAAGAGGCGATGAAAGCCAGGGCATCGGGTCCGTGCTTTTCCTTGATTTTGGTGAAGGTCTCGGCGATCAGGGCGAGGGCTTCGTCCCAGGTGGCTTCGCGAAACGTGTCGGAGCCGTCGCTGGTCTGGACGCGAATGAGCGGGCTCACGAGCCGATCGTCGGCGTTGACGAAGTCCCAGGCGAATTTGCCTTTGATGCAGGTGGAGATGCCGTTGGCGGGTCCCTCGGCCGGCTCGATTTTGAGGATGTGGCGGTCGCGTGTCCAGACATCGAAGCGAGCAGCCGACGCCGCAGTAGGTGCAGACGGTCTTGGTGCGGCTTGACGCGCGGCTTCGCGCATGGCCGACTCGACGTCGGAGACTGCGAGGATGGGGCCGATAGCCGGTCTCAGGCTCGATGCCCTTCACGACCTCGATCATGCTGGTCGAGGGCCTTTCGGGGAAGGTCGGTGAAGTAGCCGGCATGGCCGAGCATGCGTTTTTTCCATGAGCGCATTGCAGGGGCAGACGGTGACGCAGTGGCCGCAGGAGACGCAGCTGGAGCCGGCGATCTGTTCGCCGCCATCCCAGAGCACGCGGGGATGTTCGCGACTCCCAGTTGATGGTGAGGGTCTCGTTGACCTGCACGTTCTGGCAGGCCTCGACGCAACGGCCGCAGAGGATGCACTGGTCGGGATCGTAGCGGTAGAAGGGATTGGAGTGATCCTGCTCGTACGGCTTGCGGCGGAAGGGCCGCACCTGGTGTTCACGTCGAGGTGAGCGACCGTGTTGTGGACGGTGCAGTTGCCGTTGTTGTTGTCGCAGACAGTGCAGTAGAGGTCGTGATTCTGAAGGATGCGATCGAAGGCTTCGCGCTGGGCCATGTCGACACGGGGGCTTTCGGTGACGACGTTCATACGCGGAGTTGCACCGGGTCGAACAGGCTCGGACCAGCGTTCCGTCGACCTCCACCATGCAGGTATCGCAGGTTTCGATGGGACCCATGGCGGGGTGATAGCAGACCTGAGGCAGATGGCGACCGGGAAAAGCGCGATTAATCGCTTCGACCAGCAGCTCTCCCGCGGCGACCGGAACCTCGACGCCATCAATGATGACGGCCGTGTCGAGACGCGTGGCCAGAGGTGTGTTCAGAAGTCGCTTTTCCACTGACATAACGACCTTGGATGAAGATGCCGGAAGAGGAGATGCCGGAATTCGGGGGGAATCCACCGCGAACAACTGAGAACGCGGGTGTTACCGCCTCACGGATAAGGTTGAAAAACTCTGCAAGGGTCAGGATGGGTAACTTGAACCAGGGCGGACCATGGGGTCAACTCCGGGCATCCGCCAATATTGTGCGCTAACGGACCAGCCACCGTAAAGTTAGAATGCGGTATAGGGGTTTTCACACGATCAAAATGAAATCATCCAGTCATACCTTCGAACGACTTCCTGGAAGCAAAGTTTTGACCACGAACAAGCACCTGATTCGCTGGGTGGAGAAGATGGCGGAGCTGTGCCGGCCGGATTCGATTCACTGGGTGGACGGGTCGCAGGCTGAGTACGATTTTCTGTGCGACCGGCTGGTCAAAGCGGGCACATTTACGCGGCTGGACGGGGAACGCTGGCCAGGCTGCTTCTACGCGCGGTCGGCGCCCAATGACGTGGCGCGCGTGGAGGATCGCACGTTTATCTGTTCGCTCTCGAAAGACGCCGCCGGCCCGACCAACAACTGGGAAGACCCGTACGTGATGCGCCGCACGTTGAAGGGGCTGTTCCGCGGCGCGATGCGGGGACGGACGATGTACGTTCTTCCGTTCAGCATGGGTCCGGTGGGCTCAGCGATGTCGGGAATCGGCGTGCAGCTCACCGATTCTCCTTATGTAGTCGCGAGCATGCGCATCATGGCGCGGATCGGGGCGCCGGTGTTTGCGGAGATCGACAAGGACGAGAAGCGCGTGGTGCCGTGCATGCATTCTGTGGGCATGCCGCTCAAGGACGGCGAGGCAGATGTGCCCTGGCCGTGCAACGAGACCAAGTACATTGTGCACTTTCCGGAGACGCGCGAGATCTGGTCGTACGGTTCGGGCTACGGCGGCAATGCCCTGCTGAGCAAGAAGTGCTTCGCGCTGCGTATCGCGTCGAATATTGCGCGCGACGAAGGGTGGATGGCGGAACACATGCTCATCCTGGGCGTGGAAAATCCGGAAGGCGAAAAAACGTATGTGGCCGCGGCGTTTCCGTCGGCCTGCGGCAAGACGAATTTTGCCATGATGATCCCACCCAAAGCCATGCGGGGGTGGAAGGTGACCACGGTAGGCGACGATATCGCGTGGATTCGCCCGGATGCCAAGGGGGAGTTGCGGGCGATCAACCCGGAGGCGGGATTCTTCGGAGTGGCGCCGGGCACCAGCGTCAAGACCAATCCCACGGCCATGGCGATGCTTTCGCGCAACACCATCTTCACCAATGTCGCGCTGACACCGAGCGGCGGCGTGTGGTGGGAAGGCATGACGGATGAGCCGCCGGCCGAATGCCTCGACTGGCGAGGAGAACGCTGGACACCGGCCATCGGCAAGGAGACCGGGCGCACCGCGGCGCATCCCAACGGCCGCTTTGCTGTTCCCGCGTCGCAGTGCCCGACCATTGATCCCGCCTGGGAGTCTCCGGAGGGAGTGCCGATCAGTGCCATTGTTTTCGGGGGACGGCGCGCCACGACGCTTCCGCTTGTGTACCAGGCATTCAACTGGAGCAGCGGGGTTTACATTGGCGCGACCATGGGCTCGGAGACCACCGCTGCCCAAGCCGGCACGGTGGGAAAGGTGCGCCGCGACCCAATGGCCATGCTGCCATTCTGCGGATATCACATGGGCGACTACATTCGGCACTGGATCAAGATGCAGCGGGGACTGGCAATGACGCCGCGACTCTTCCACGTGAACTGGTTCCGCAAAGACGCTGACGGAAAGTTCATGTGGCCGGGCTTCAGCCAGAACATGCGGGTGCTGCGGTGGATCGTGGATCGCGTGCAGGGGCGCACCCATGGGCGGGAAACGCCCATCGGCTGGGTTCCACGCTACGAGGACATCGACTGGTCGGGTTTGGAGTTTTCACGTAAGGTTTTCGATGAACTGATGGAAGTGGATAGTACGGCGTGGCGGCAGGAAGTGATCGGCCACGAAGGGCTTTTCATCGAGTTGCACGATCATCTGCCACCGGAGATGATTTATGAGCGGGAGCTTTTGATCTGCCGGCTGTGAAAGAGCAGCTATCAGCTTTCAGTTCTGGCGCTTCGGCTCCGGAAGTGGTTCAGTTCGCGAACGCGGGCGGCTCGCAACCAATTTCATCACGCGGCGAGGCGGGTTGGGACGCGCGGATCTTCGCCGTATCTGCTCCGCTCGCGAAATTTCGCGCTCCAGAATTAATTTTCGGTTATTCTAAAGGGTTCCGCATCCTCTCTACACGGTTGCGCGAGCACAGTTCCTGCTTGCGCAAACCGGTCAGGTAAGTCTCGGCCATTCAGCCCGGGAACTGCGGCACAAGCTGTACCTATCCGGCGATTTGCTCGCCGTCGACCTTACTCGAACGAAGGAATGCCATGCAAGGATCAGACAGACGTCTACGTGTACCTGGACGGCAGGGACTATACCATCCGCAACATGAGCATGATGCCTGTGGCATGGGCCTGGTCGCCAGCATCCGCGGCGAGAAATCACACGAGATCATCCGCCAGGGCCTCGAAGTACTGCTGAATCTGGCGCATCGTGGAGCGGCAGGTTGCGATCCGGAGACGGGCGATGGCGCGGGAATCCTCATCCAGATTCCGCACGTGTTTTTCGCGCGCGAATGCGGCGAGCTGGGGATGCATCTGCCGGAGCCGGGCGCATATGGCGTGGCGATGTGCTTTCTTCCCGTGGACAAGCACAACCGCCTGCAGTGCGAAGGCGTCTTCGAGCGCATCTCCGCCGAAGACGGCCTGAAGGTGATCGGCTGGCGCGACACGCCGGTCAATGGCGATTTCATCGGCCGCGAGGCGCGCGCGACGCAGCCGTATATCGAGCAGTTTTTTGTGGAGCGGCCTGCGGGCCTCGATGAGGATTCGTTCGAGCGGCTGCTCTATCGGGTGCGGCGCCGCATTGAGAACGAGATTGCAGCTTCGGACATCGAAGGCAAAGACGACTTCTTTTACATACCGTCATTTTCGTGCCGGACCATTATCTACAAGGGGCTGATGCTGGCTCCGCAGATCGAGAAGTTTTACGCAGAGCTGGCCAATCCGCTGGTCACGAGCGCGCTGGCACTGGTGCACCAGCGCTTCTCGACCAACACGTTTCCCAGTTGGAAGCTGGCGCATCCTTATCGCTACATTGCGCACAATGGCGAGATCAATACCGTCCGCGGCAACGTGAGCTGGATGAACGCGCGCCAGGGGGTTCTCAACAGCCCGCATTGGGGCGAAGACATCGACAAGCTGTTCCCCGTGATTGTGCCCGGCGGCAGCGACTCGGCTTCGCTCGATAATGCAGTCGAGTTCCTGTACCAGTCGGGGCGTTCCATAGAGCACGTGATGGCGATGGTGATTCCCGAAGCGTGGGCCGGCAACCCGGACATGGATGAGGACAAGCGTGCGTTTTACGAATACCATGCATCGCTGATGGAGCCGTGGGATGGTCCGGCGGCGATCGCCTTCACTGACGGCCGCGTTATCGGCGCTACGCTCGATCGCAACGGACTGCGTCCTGGCCGCTATATCGTGACCAAGGATGACCTGGTGGTGCTGGCATCGGAAGCCGGTGTTCTGGATGTTCCCGCGCAGGACATTCGAAAAAAAGGACGCCTGCAGCCGGGACGCATGTTCCTCGTCGACACGGTGCGGAAGCGCATCATCTCCGACGCGGAGATCAAGAAGGAGCTTGCCGCGCGGCAGCCGTACGCGGAGTGGCTGCAACAACAGCAGGTGACGCTTGAGCACCTGCCGGAGCCATCGCGGGTGATTGCGTCGAATCCGGAGACGCTGCTGCGCCGGCAGAGAGCGTATGGGTACAGCGAAGAGGACCTGCGCATTCTGCTTTCGCCGATGGGAGCAACAGGCGCGGAGCCGGTGGGCTCGATGGGCACCGACGTTCCGCTGGCGTGCCTGTCGGACCGGCCGCAGCCGCTGTTCAACTATTTCAAGCAGTTGTTTGCGCAGGTGACGAATCCGCCCATCGATCCGATTCGCGAAGAGCTGGTGATGTCGCTGATCAGCTACATCGGCACGGAGCGCAACATCCTGGATGAAGCGCCCGACAACTGTCACACCCTGAAGCTGCCGCACCCCATTCTGACCAATCGCGATCTGGAGAAGCTGCGCCGTATTTCATCCGGCGATCTGCTGGCGACAACATTGCCGGCCCTGTTCCGCGCCGACGACGGCGAGGCCGGTCTGCGTCGCAGCCTCGACGAATTGGGATCTCGCGCCGCACATGCGGTCGCGTCGGGCTACTCGCTGCTGATCATTTCCGATCGTGGCGTGGACGCCACCTATGCGCCCATTCCCAGCCTGCTGGCGATGGCGGCGGTGCACAACAAATTGGTGCGCGAGAAGACCCGCACCCAGGTGGCCCTGATCATCGAGAGCGGCGAGCCCCGCGAAGTGATGCACTTTGCATTGCTGATCGGTTACGGCTGCAGCGCGGTCAATCCATACCTGGCGATCGAAACCTTGCACGACCTGAAGCGGCGCGGCCTGCTGCCGCACAACGTGACTCCCAATCATGCGGAGAAGAATTTCATCAAGGCCATCAACAAGGCTTTACTGAAGACCTTCTCGAAGATGGGCATCAGCACGCTGCAAAGCTATCGCGGGGCGCAGGTGTTCGAAGCCGTGGGCCTGAATCAGTCGCTGGTCGATGCCTACTTCCCGGGGACAACCTCACGGGTGGAGGGGGTGGGGTTGGAGGTGCTTGCACGCGAGGCGCAGATGAAGCACGCCTATGCCTTCCAGCCTCTGACTGACTCGGAGACAGAACTGGCGGTGGGTGGCCACTACCAGTACCGCGAGGACGGCGAATACCATCTGCTCAACCCGCAGACCATCAGCAAGCTGCAACACGCGGTGCGGGTGAACAATGCCAAGACTTTCCAGGAATACACCGACCTGCTCGACGACCAGAGCCGGCATTACTGCACGCTGCGCGGGCTGATGCAACTGAAGTACGCCGACGAGCCGATTCCGATTGAAGAAGTGGAGCCGGCCAAGGAAATCGTGAAGCGCTTTACGACCGGGGCCATGAGCTTCGGATCAATCAGCAAGGAAGCGCACGAGACCCTGGCTATCGCCATGAACCGCCTGGGCGGCATGTCGAACACCGGCGAAGGCGGCGAGGACGAAGAGCGATTCAAGCGGGACGCCAACGGCGATTCGCGACGCAGCGCGGTGAAGCAGGTGGCCAGCGGGCGGTTCGGCGTGACGACGAATTACCTTGTCAACGCGGACGAGTTGCAGATCAAGATGGCGCAGGGCGCCAAGCCCGGCGAGGGCGGGCAGTTGCCGGGCCACAAGGTGGACGAGGTTATTGCCAGGACGCGGCATTCGATTCCTGGAGTGGGATTGATTTCGCCGCCGCCGCATCACGACATCTATTCGATCGAGGACCTGGCACAGCTGATCTACGACCTGAAGAACGTGAACCCGAAGGCGCGTATCGCGGTGAAGCTGGTGGCGGAGGCCGGGGTGGGTACGGTGGCTGCGGGAGTTTCGAAAGCCCACGCGGACGTGGTACTGATTTCCGGCGACACGGGCGGCACGGGCGCATCGCCGCTCAGTTCAATCAAGCATGCGGGTCTGCCGTGGGAGCTGGGGCTCGCGGAAACACAGCAGGTGCTGCTGTTGAACGACCTGCGCAGCCGCATCCGGGTGCAAACCGACGGCAAGCTGCAGACGGGCCGCGACGTGGTGATCGCGGCGTTGCTGGGCGCCGAAGAATATGGATTCGCGACTACGCCGCTGATCGCAATGGGCTGCATCATGATGCGGAAGTGCCATCTGAATACCTGTTCGGTGGGCATCGCCACGCAGGACCCGGTGCTGCGTGCGCGCTTCACGGGGCAGCCCGAGCACGTGATCAACTTCTTCTTCTT
The DNA here is from genome assembly GCA_963798315.1 of uncultured Acidobacteriota bacterium. Lineage (GTDB taxonomy): Bacteria > Acidobacteriota > Terriglobia > Terriglobales > Acidobacteriaceae > Telmatobacter. Next base: position 82,782 of record CAWCTA010000021.1, read on the forward strand.
CATTGCTGAACAGGTGCGGGAACACATGGCCAAGCTGGGCTTCCGTACCGTGGACGAAATGGTGGGACGGGTAGACAAACTCGATGCCGCCCTGGCCGATGCGCACTGGAAGGCGAAGGGCATCGATCTGTCTTCGATCCTGTACGCGCCGATTCTTCCCTCGCGCGTGGCACGCAGGAAAGTGATGGCGCAGGACCATGGCCTTGACCAGGCGCTCGATCATGCGCTCATTGCCAAGGCGGCTCCGGCGCTCGAATCTGAGCAGCCGGTCAAGGGCAGCTTCGCTATTCGCAACGTGCACCGCACTGTTGGCGCGATGCTGGGCGGAGAGATTGCCCGGCGGTACGGATCGCCCGGCTTGCCGGACGAGACCATTCATTTCAAATTCTGCGGGTCGGCGGGACAGAGCTTCGGCGCGTTCGTGCCCAACGGCGTGACGCTGGAACTGGAAGGCGATTCGAACGATTACCTGGGCAAGGGTCTTTCCGGCGGCCGCATCATCGCTTACCCGCCCAAGACGTCCAGTTTCCTGCCCGAAGAGAGCATCCTTGTCGGCAATGTGGTTTTGTACGGGGCCACGAGCGGCGAAGTCTTTCTGAATGGCATCGCGGGCGAACGATTTGCGGTGCGCAATTCGGGAGCGACGGCGGTGGTGGAAGGCGTGGGCGACCACGGCTGCGAATATATGACCAACGGCACGGTGGTGGTGATCGGGTCGACCGGGCGCAACTTCGCCGCCGGCATGAGCGGCGGCATTGCGTATGTCTACGACGATGCGGGCGACTTCGGAAAGCGGCGCTGCAATCCAGCCAGCGTCGATCTTGAACCCCTGGTGAACGACGACGATGTCGCAATTGTGCGCGGGCTGCTGGAGCGCCACCGCGACCTGACGGGAAGCCCAAGGGCCGCATGGGCCCTGGAGAACTGGGCCGAGGCTCAGGGCCGCTTTATCAAAGTGTTCCCGCACGAATATAAGCGGGTGCTGGGCGTGGCTCGAGTCGAGAAGGACGAGGCTGAATCCACGAGTTCATCAACCCTGGTGGGCGCAACCGAGGTGAAACATGGGTAAGGTCACCGGATTTCTTGAAATCGAGCGCGAACAACCGACGCGCCGCAAAGTAGAAGAACGGGTGCAGGACTGGTTCGAAATCTACGAGCCATTTCCGATCGAAAAACAGCGCGATCAGAGCGCGCGCTGCATGGATTGCGGGGTGCCCTTCTGCCACACCGGATGTCCGGTGAACAACCTGATTCCCGACTGGAACGACTTGGCGTACAACAATCGCTGGGAACGCGCCATCCGGCGTCTGCACGCGACGAATAATTTTCCGGAATTCACCGGGCGGATTTGTCCCGCGCCGTGTGAAGCGGCCTGCGTGCTGGGCATTGATCAGCCGCCAGTCTCGATCAAGGTGATCGAGAAGAGCATCGTGGAGCGGGCCTGGGACGAGGGCTGGATTCATCCCGAGCCGCCAGAGCAGAACACGGGCAAGCGCGTGGCGGTTGTGGGCAGCGGGCCCGCGGGGCTGGCGGCCGCGCAACAACTGCGCCGCGCCGGACACTCGGTTACGGTGTACGAAAAGAACGATCGCATCGGCGGCTTGCTGCGCTATGGGATTCCCAACTTCAAGTTAGAGAAGCACGTGATCGAGCGCCGGCTGAAGCAAATGCGCGACGAAGGCGTCACCTTCATGACCAATGCGCATGTGGGGGTGAACGTTCCGGTTGAAACGCTCACTGGCCATTACGACGCCATTCTGTTGGCCGGAGGCGCAGAACATCCGCGCGACCTGAATATCCCGGGGCGCGAGTTGAAAGGCGTTCATTACGCAATGGAGTTTCTACCCCAGCAGAATCGGCGTTGCGAAGGGGACATGGTTGATGCAGGCATCTCAATCACCGCGGAAGGCAAGCGGGTCGTCATCATCGGGGGCGGCGACACGGGCGCCGATTGCCTGGGCACGACGCACCGCCAGAAGCCGCTCAGCGTGCACCAGTTCGAAATCATGCCCAGGCCGCCGGCGACGCGCGCCGCGTCAACACCATGGCCGATGTGGCCACTGCAACTGCGCACCGAGGGCGCTCACGAAGAGGGCGGCGTCCGCGACTGGAGCATCAACAGCATCAAGTTCACCGGCGATGAGCATGGCAACGTGAAACAGCTGCACGCCGTGCGCGTGGGTCCTCCGCCGAAGTTCGAAGCGATCGCCGGAGCCGAGTTCACGATGGACGTCGATCTGGTGCTGCTGGCGATGGGATTTCTGGGGCCGGTTCAATCGGGCATGATTGAAGAATTGGGCGTGGCCGTGAATTCGCGAGGGAATGTCGATACCACAGATTATCGGACCTCGGTGGAGGGCATCTTCGCCGCCGGGGATATGCGCCGCGGTCAATCGCTTGTGGTGTGGGCGATCGCCGAGGGACGCAAAGCGGCAGAGGCTATCGACAGCTACCTCGTTTCAAAACCGGATGCGCTGGCGAAGCAGCATCTCGCGGCGGTGTAATCCCAGGTCTGACTGGTTGGCGACGCGACTGAATCCAGACAGTGGTTTCGAATGTGGTGCTGGCAGATCCCAGGTCTCAAAATCGAGACCTGGGACACCGATTTTCGGCCTCCAATTTTCTACCACCACTCCATCATGCGGCCCAGGGAGACTTTGGCACTGCTTTCGGGTTTGGGCGTACGCAACAGCAGGACCGGGCATGCGGCGAGCTTCACCAGCTTTTCGGCGATGGACCCGAATACCTGCGGATACCATCCAGCAAGCCCATGGGTGGTAAATACGAGCAGGTCGGCGTTTTCGCGCTCGACTGCGTCGAGAATGGTTCCCGCCACATCCGCGCCCACCTCGACGTTGGTGGTCGCCTTCACTCCCCTGGATTTCAATCCCGCCTGGGAAACCTCGAAGTGGTCGGCAGCGGCCTTCCTGGCCTCCTCGATGATGGCTGCCTCTGACACGCCGGCGGGCAAAGCCACGTCGGGATATTCAGGGATGACATGCAGAAGATAGAGTTCGGCATGAAACTTTTCAGCAAGCTCGATGGCAGCATCCAGGGCTGCGTGGGACGATGCGCTGAAGTCGATGGGAACCAAAATTTTGGTAGGGATTACGCTCACTGCTTCGGACATTTCAATCTCCTTGCTGAAATTGGGACAATGCCGGGTGTTCAGGCCGTTTCGGGTCCAATGATAACAAGCAGGCCCGCACCTCCATGCGTGACCGACAGCACAGCTACGGGGCGGCGCAAGATCAGAGCCAAATGCAGGTTCTTCGCCGCGCTCAGAATGACAGCGTTTCCTGGCACTGGAATGGTAATTTAGTACGAATATGAGTTCGCCGACTGCTGCTGTGTTGGGTGAAATCGGATTGCCTGCGCCGATTCGTGAACTTGCTGCTCGAAAATGGGACGCGATCATTGTCGGCGCGGGACACAACGGCCTGGCATGCGCGGCTTACCTATCACGGGCAGGACAGCGGGTTCTGGTGATCGAGAGCCGCGAACGCGTAGGCGGGGCGTGCACCATCGAAGAACCCTTTCCCGGGGTGCGCATGTCGCCGTGCGCGTATCTAGCCGGGCTACTGCACCCGCTGGTGGTCGAAGAACTGGGGCTGCCGAAACGCGGGTTCACATGGACGCCCGCAGTCAACGGACTGTTTGTTCCCTTCCTCGATGGATCGAGCATTCAGCTATGGGATGACGATGAACGCTGCGCGAGCGAGGTGCACACGCTGTGCCCAGGGGATTTGGAGGGCTGGCGGGAGATGTCGGATGTGATCCGCCGGCTGCGCGATGCGCTGCGACCGGCAAACAATGACGACCTGTGGCTAAGCGATGCACCAACGCGCGAACAGATTGAAGAACGCCTGGGGAACGACGAGGAAGCGCGATCTCTACTGTTCGACTGGTCAATGGCCGAATTTGTGGAGAAGTACGTCGAGGACGAGCGGCTGCAGGTGGCGTATCTCGGCCAGGGCGTGATCGGCACCAACGCCAGCCCGTTTGACAAGGGCACGGCCTCGATTCGGTTTCATCACGCGTCAGGCAGGCTGGGAGGCATGCCGGGGATGTGGGGCTATGTGCGCGGCGGCATGGGGATGGTTTCGTTTTACTTTTGCGACGCGGCGCGCGAAGCCGGTGCGACGGTTGTCTGCGGCGTTCCGGTGGCGCAGATTATTCCTGGCGAAGGGGTGCGGCTGGAGGGAGGCGAATTGATCGCGGCAGGCACTGTGATTTCAAACGCCGACCCGCGACGAACGCTACGACTGCTGGGCGAAGCGGCTGACGCGAAGTGGCAGGAGCGTATCGAGCACGTTCCCATCGAGGGGTGTACGGTGAAGCTCAACGTGCATCTGCGCGAACTGCCGAATTTCACGGCGCGCCCGGGCACGAACGAGCCGCATCACTACGGACAGATCAACGCCCCGCTTACAAAAGACGAATGGAAGGCGGGATACACGGCGGCGCGCGGTGGCAGATTGCCGGAGCATCTGTGGTGCGAGTTGTATTTTCAGAGCGTACATGATGCGTCGGTTGCGCCGCTGGGGACACAAACGATGAGCGTCTTCGCGCAATATGTGCCTTACAAATTTGCGGACGGAGACTGGGAGATTCGCCGCAACGAAGTGCGCGAGCTTGCTCTCAGGTCTCTGGGCCGCTTTTGTTCCAACATCGGCACGGCGGTGATCGACGCGCAGGTGCTGGGGCCGCCGGACATCGAGACGAAGGTCGGACTGACAGGCGGACATATTTTCCAGGGCGAGTGCCTGCCGCCTTTCATGTGGGAAAAGCGCCTGACGGCACGCACACCCATGCCGGGCTTTTATCTTTGCGGGGCGTGCACCCACCCGGGCGGCAGCGTGATCGGGGTGAATGGACGCAACGCTGCGATGGCGGTGCTGAAGGACAAGGGCCTCTGACCTTCCCTGGTCTCAGGATCGAGACCTGGGGCACCCCCTTCCGATTTGACTTTTCTCGGGTATGCGGGTCTGGTATGCTCCGCCGTACATGCCCGCCACTGCTGCCCTCAAACGAGGCATCCGGTTTCGCGATCTCGTCCTGTTCTACGTGGTCAGTGGCCTAAGCGTCCGCTGGACTGCGATGGCCGCGGCCGCAGGACCCAGCATTCTGCTGGTGTGGGTCGCGGCGCTGGTGTGCTTCTTTATCCCGCTCGCCGCGAGTGTGATGGAACTCTCTTCGCGACATCCTGAAGAGGGCGGACTCTACGTGTGGACGCGCGAGGCTTTCGGTCACGGACCCGGTTTTCTCGCTTCGTGGGCCTACTGGATGAGCAATCTCCCCTATTTTTCCGGGGTGTTGTATTTTGGGGCGGCATCGACCCTGTTCGCTTTTGGGGACCGGGGACGCGCGCTGGCCGGGGAGTCCTGGTACTACCTCGCCTTTTCGGTTGTGTGGCTCACCATCATTACACTGCTGAATATTCGCGGCGTGAACGTGGGCAAATGGCTGAACAACATCAGTTCGCTGGGCAGCCTGCTGCCGTTGACCGCGCTTATACTGCTGGCCGTGGCGTCGTATGCGCGCTTTGGTCCGGCGATACACTTCACTGGCGCTGCGCTGATGCCGCACTGGAGCCTGGGCAACGCGGTCTTCTGGTCCAGCATCTTCTTTGCGTTCGGCGGGGTGGAAGCCGGATCGGCGATGGGTGACGAGATCGTGAATCCGCGGCGCGTGATTCCCTGGGCGATTCTTGTGGGCGGCAGTATTCTCGCGATCGGCTATATCTCGGGTACGACGGCGCTCCTGGTTTCGCTTCCCAGCGACGCGGTGGGCGGGCCGGATGGATTTGTGAACGGGATCCATGTGCTAAGTGCGCGCCTTGGCCTTGGCTGGGTGCTGGCGCCGATTGCGCTGCTGGTGGGCCTGAATGCTGTCGGCGGCGCGGCTGCGTATCTGTCCTCTACATCGCGGCTGCCGTTTGTGGCGGGGCTCGATCACTATCTTCCACCGGTTTTCGGATGGATTCATTCACGCTACCGGACACCATGGGTCGCAATCGTGTCTTACGGGTTGGCGGGAACAGTGGTGGCGGTGCTCGGCCAGGCCGGAACCACGGTGCGCGGCGCCTACGAGGTGCTTGTGAGCATGGCGATCCTCCTGTACTTCGTGCCCTACCTGTTTTTGTTTGCATCAATGATTCGACTGCAATGGGAACCGGCGGGACCTGAGGTGCGACGGATTCCGGGCGGCAAACCGGTAGCCATTGCGCTGGCATCGCTCGGACTGGCAAGCACCGCGCTCACGCTTTTTCTTGCCGTGTTTCCGGCGGAGGACGAGCCGCACAAGGCGATGGCGGTGGTGAAGGTTGTGGGTGGAACAGCGGTGATGATCGGAGCGGGAATCGTGCTGTTTCTCATCGCACGAATCAAGGCGCGCAAGCTGTCAAAGCTCGCGGCGAGCAGCGCGGTGCTGCAGCGCGAAGATCGTGTTCTGTGAAGAGAGAGCAAGAGCTGGGGTGGCTACCGAACTTGCGTGAGTGTCTTTGGGGATGTCATGCTCGATACATGACGGGATTGCGTCGGGCGGTTTTGGGAATGTTGATGGCCTGCTGTGTTGCGGGCACGGCGCAGGAGAAGGGATACTGGCGCGCGGCGAGTTCGACGGCAGTGTCGATGACCGGCGACATCTCGATTTCAGATGCGAAGGTCACAATCAACTTAGCCAGTTTTCCCCTTGCGCAAATCCGCAAGCTGGAAGCAGCGGAAATCGGCGCGGTGTTTGACGCGGACGTCAACGGCAGCGGCAGCGGCAATCTCTACAGGCTGAATATATCGGGTGCCCGAAGGTTCCTGCGCCACAACACCCTCTGCGGTACGGAGGACGTGCAGTGGATGGTCTCGTATGTCCTCGACAAGGACCTCCGGGTTGCTTTCTTTTCCGGGTCGAGCGAGCCGGTGTTGCAGTTTGACTCTCTTCGAAACTCGACCAGTCTCTGCGGAACATTTTCTTACTCGCGCTGAGTTGCGAGCGGGACCGGAGTAGCGGTCACTTCCCTGCCCTCGATGAACACGCGCGGCCGGGCGGGCGAGGCGATGAAGTAGGCAAGCTCGCGATAATCTCCGAATTCGTGAATGAGGAAGTCGGCCTTTTTCCCGGCTTCCAGAGAGCCGACGGTCGTTCCGAGATCGAGGCTCCAGGCGGCATTGATGGTGGCTGCCGAAAGTGCCTCCGCGGGTGAAAGACCCATCTGGATGCAGGCGAGCGAGAGCATGAAAGGCATGGATGGTACTGGCGAGGAACCGGGATTGAAGTCGGTGGCCAGGACGATGGCGAGGCCCAGCTCGACCATCTTGCGCGCGGGCGGATATTGCGTACGGCCCAGTGCGAATACCGATCCAGGCAGAAGCACCGGCTGCACGCCGGCATCGCGCAACTGGAGCAGCGTTTCTTCGTTCGCGGTTTCGAGATGATCGGCGGTGGCGGCGCCCAGTTCGGCGGCCAGGGCGGCACCGGTTCCGGAACGAAACTGCTCGGCATGGACGCGCAGCCCGAGGCGGTGCCGCTTCGCAGCGGTGAGGACGGCGCGGGTTTCGGCGATGGTGAAGGCGTGATCGTCGCAGAATGCATCGCAATAGCGCGCCAGGCCGGCGGCTGCGACTTCGGGGATGAGCGCTTCGGCGATCCATCGGATGAAGTCGGCGCGCTGATCGGCAAATTCCGGCGGGACCGTGTGTGCGGCCAGCAGAGTCGGAACGATGCAGGCGGGGCCTTCCTGGTTGAGCCGGGAGAGTACGCGTAACATGCGCAGCTCTGTATCGCGGTCGAGACCGTAGCCGGACTTGGCTTCGAGTGTCGTGGTGCCGCCGCGCAGCATCCAGTCGCGATGGCGGCGTGCGGCGGCGAGCAATTCGTCTTCGGATGCGGCCCGGGTCAGCTTGACGGTACGCAGGATGCCGCCGCCGGCCGCAGCGATCTGCTGATAAGTAGCGCCGGCGATGCGCTGCTCGAATTCGTCGGCGCGGTTGCCGGCGAAGACGAGATGAGTGTGCGCGTCGATGAAGCCGGGTGTCACGCAGGAACGTTCGGCATCGACTACCATCGCGTCGAGCGGGATTTTGGACTGAAGTTCGGAATAACGACCGACTGCGGCGATGCGGCCATTTTCGATGAGCAGGGCTGCATTGTCGATGATGGCGAGGTCGTGCAATTCAGCGCCAACGCGCGGACGTGCGGGGCCGGCGAGGGTGACGAGTTGGCCGATGTTGACGACTGCGAATGAGCCGGCCATCGCTACTTCTCTGCCATTGGAATATGGATGCCGCGATCGCGGGCGGTCTGGCGGGCCAGGTCGTAGCCGGCGTCGGCATGGCGGGCAACGCCAAGGCCGGGATCGTTATTGAGGACGCGGGCAATGCGACGCGACGCGTTGTCGGTGCCGTCGGCTACCGTCACCTGGCCGGCATGCAGGGAATAGCCCATGCCTACGCCGCCGCCATGATGGAAGCTGACCCAGGTCGCGCCGGAGGCGGTGTTGAGCAGCGCATTCAAGACCGGCCAGTCGGCTACGGCATCGGAGCCGTCGAGCATCTTTTCTGTTTCGCGATACGGGCTGGCCACCGAGCCGGTGTCGAGATGATCGCGGCCGATGGCGATGGGCGCTGAGATCTCTCCCTTGCGCACTAGACTCGTTGATGGCGAGACCCATCCGGGCGCGCTCGCCGTAACCAAGCCAGCAGATGCGCGCGGGCAGGCCCTGGAACGCGAATCGGCCTCGCGCCAAGCGCAGCCAGCGCGTAAGGATTTCGTTTTCGGGGAACAATTCCAATGCCAGTTCGTCGGTTCGATCGATGTCGCGCGGATCGCCGGAGAGAGCGACCCAGCGGAAGGGGCCGGCGCCGGTGCAGAACAACGGGCGGATATATTCGGGCACAAATCCGGGAATGAGGAAAGCATCGGCGCAGCCTGCATCGAAGGCAAAGCGGCGAATGTTGTTGCCGTAGTCGAAGGCCACGACGCCTGCGCGCTGCAAGGCGAGCATGGCGTCGACGTGCACCACCATCGATGCGGTGGAACGGCGGACATATTCTTCGGGATCGCGCTGGCGCAGTTCAGCCGCTTCGACGAGTGTGAGTCCCTGGGGAATGTAGCCGTTTAGCGGATCGTGCGCGCTGGTCTGATCCGTCACCACGTCGACATGCACGCCGCGGCGCAGGATTTCCGGCAGGATGTCGGCACAGTTGCCCACCAGGCCTACGGACAAGGCACGCGGTTCTGTCGCGCGGCGTTGCACAAGGTGAGCGCCTCATCGAGATCATCGACCAGCCTGTCGCAATAGCGGGTGTCGACGCGGCGCTGAATGCGGGAGCGGTCGACGTCGATGGCCAACACTACGCCGCCATTCAGCGTGACCGACAGTGGCTGCGCGCCGCCCATGCCGCCCATGCCCCCGGTGACGACGAACTTGCCCGCCAGTGACCCGCCAAAGTGGCGGTCGGCGAGCGAGGCGAAGGTCTGGAACGTGCCCTGCAGGATTCCCTGGGTGCCGATGTAGATCCAGCTTCCCGCGGTCATCTGGCCGTACATCATCAGGCCCTTGCGGTCGAGTTCGTGAAAGTGCTCCCAGTTGGCCCATTTCCCGACAAGATTCGAGTTGGCAATGATTACGCGCGGAGCCATGTCGTGGGTGGGAAAGACGGCCACGGGCTTGCCGGACTGGACCAGAAGAGTTTCATCGTTGCCGAGATGTTCGAGTTCGCGCACGATGGCATGGAAACATTCCCAGTTGCGCGCGGCGCGGCCGATGCCGCCGTAGACGACCAGGTCGGCGGGGCGCTCGGCCACCTCGGGATCGAGATTGTTCATCAGGCAGCGCAGAGCGGCTTCCTGCTGCCAGCCCTTGCAGCGAAGTTGATTGCCGCGGGGAGAACGAATTATCGGGATGGTGGCAACAGTCATAAATCCTCGGATCGCGGTTTGGGTTTGTGCTCTCCCACCCTTGCGACAAAAAGAAATCGCAAGGATGGGGCACGGAGTGTCGTGCCGGCGCAATCAATCGCGCACGAATCGCTACAGAGGATGATACGCGGGATTGCGGTGCAGTTTAACTTACGATCGTCCATGATCGGGGGGGACTAAGCGTGGAATCCCCGGTACTACGGCTTGATTGAAAGCGAATGATGGTTGCGGCGTCGCGAGGCCGGTCGTTATGCTCAATCGATGCCCAACACGCTGGTTGAATGTGTGCCCAATTTTTCCGAAGGCCGCGATGCGGCCAAGGTTGACGCCATTGTGGAAGCGATGAAGGTTCCTGGCGTCTTTCTTCTCGACCGCGAAATGGATGCCGACCATAACCGTTGCGTGATCACGCTGGTCGGGGAGCGGGACGCGATCCAGGAAGCGGCCATTCGCGGAGTGGGCAAGGCGGCGGATCTGATCGATCTTACGCAGCACCAGGGTGCGCATCCGCGCATGGGGGCGGCCGATGTGGTGCCGTTCATTCCTATCGAGGGAGTCACCATCGAGGATTGCGTGGCGATGGCGCGTCGCGCCGGCGAGGAAATCGCGAATCGCTTCCAGATTCCTGTTTACCTGTACGAGGCCGCGGCGACGAGTCCCGAGCGGCAGAACCTCGAGAATATCCGGCGCGGCGAGTTCGAGGGGATCCGCGCCGAGATTGGCACCCATCCCGCACGCAAGCCTGATTTTGGCGAGGCGCGCGTGCATCCGACTGCCGGGGCCACGGTGGTGGGAGCGCGCAAGTTCCTGATTGCCTACAACATTTTTCTGAGTACGGCGGATGTCGCGATCGCGAAGAAGATTGCCAAGGCGGTGCGCTTCTCGTCGGGCGGACTGCGCTTCGTAAAGGGTGCCGGGTTCCTGGTGCGGGGCATGGCCCAGGTCTCAATGAACCTGACCGATTTTGAGCAGACTCCGATTCACCGTGTATTCGAGTTTGTGAGGCGGGAGGCGGCGCGGTACGGGGTAGTGCCGGTGTCGAGCGAGATCGTGGGGCTGATTCCCAAGCTGGCCCTGGAGCAGGCTGCGGAGTGGTTTCTGCAGGTGGAGAACTTCGATTCGTCGCTGATCCTGGAGAACCGGCTGGCGGCGGTGATTGGCGGCAAGACGGCTATTGGGGGACTGCGCGCGGGAATCGAACCGTTCCTCGAGCAGCTGGCGGCGCCGACGGCGACTCCGGGGGGAGGCAGCGCGGCCGCGGCGGCTGCGGCGATGGCCGCAGGACTGGCGAGCATGGTGGCGTCGATGTCGCGAGGCAAGAAAGCCTACGCCCAGTTCAGCAATGAATTGAACGAGGCGATTGCGAGGCTGGGTACGATCCGCGAAGAACTCAAGACGGCGATTGATGCGGACGCCGAATCGTACAACGTGGTCATGAAGGCGTACAAGGCAGCGAAGGACTCGGCGGAGGGACCACGGCTGATCAATCGAGCGTTGCAGGTGGCTACCAACGTGCCGCTGGGTGTGGCGGAGAAAGCCGCGGAGATTGCGCGGATGGTGTTGAACCTGAAGCCGATCACGAACCCGAACATGAGTTCGGATTTGACGACCGCCGCGGCGCTGGCGAAGGCCGCCCGCGAAGGTGCGCTCGCAAATGTGGAGATCAACCTCGGGTCGATGAAGCCGGAGACGGAGGAAGAACAGTCGTTCGCGGAAGCAGTGCGGAAACGCCTGGCAGCGCTGGTGGAGAGGGCGTAAGGGCGCAACGTCTTGGGTGCCTGCCGGTTTCCATTGGGGCCTCAAGGGGGTATCTTTGGTGGGATCACCTAATTCGCTCCCATGAGGTGCTGAGTGTCGAGGGTAAGAAGTTTCATTTTTGTTGTTCTTGCATTGCTGATTTCCGCCGCAGCCACTGAAACAAAATCAACCGCACAAACACAACAGAAATCAACATCCGTCCGGCTCGAGCGGGTCACATCTTCGCGAGCTACTGGAAACGGCATCGAGATTCGATCCGGGGCAAGCGTGATGCAGATAACGGCTTTGCGCGACGATGTACTCCGGGTGCGAGTCGGACCGGCAGGGCAGCTTCCGGAAGATGCGTCGTGGGCCGTATTACCCGCTTCCCGTACGTCGACTGCCGCGGTCACGGCTGAATCAAGCGCGACTACGGTCGGCTTCAAAACGGCGAAGCTTCACGTGTCGGTTCACAAAGATCCATTCGAGTTGACGGTGACCGACCTCGATGGTCATGTGATCACCGCGGATTTGCCCGGACGGCCGATCGAGTACCACGGCTCATCGTTCCGCGTGTACATGAAGTCGCCGTTTGACGAGCATTACTTCGGGCTGGGCGACAAGGCTGGACCGCTCGACCGGCGCAATCACGCTTTCACTGACTGGAACACCGACGCGTTTGGGTGGCAGGAATCCACCGACCCGATTTACAAATCGATTCCCTACTTCATCACGTTTCATCAAGGAATCTGCGCAGGGATTTTTCTCGACAACACGTGGCGGGCCAGCTTCGACTTCAACAAGGAGTACCGGGACGCCTATTCGTTCGGCTCCGAAGGCGGGCCGCTGGACTACTACATTCTCTACGGACCGGAGCCCAAAGCGGTCGTGGAATCGTGGGCCTGGCTGGTGGGAAAAACGCCGCTGCCTCCGCTGTGGTCGCTCGGGTATCAGCAGTCCCGCTATAGCTATTATCCGGAGGCGGAGGTGCGGCGTGTGGCCAGCCGGTTGCGCAGCGAGCATATCCCCGCGGACGTGATCTGGCTGGACATCGACTATCAGTTGAAGAACCGCCCGTTCACTGTCGATCCTGAGAAGTTTCCTCACTTTGACCAGATGGTTCAGGATTTGAAGGCGCAGCATCTGCGCACGGTGGTGATTACCGACCTACACGTTGCCGATCTACCCAACGCCGGGTACAAGCCCTATGACGAAGGCATGGCGGGCGATCATTTCGTCAAGAATCCCGACGGCTCGGTTTTCGTGGGCGTGGTGTGGCCGGGCAAGTCGGTATTCCCTGACTTCACCCAGAAGGCGTCGCGGGAATGGTGGGGTACGCTCTACAGCGATTTTGTGTCCAAGGGCATCGCGGGATTCTGGAATGACATGAACGAGCCCGCGGTGTTCGAGGTTCCATCGAAGACCATGCCCGATGATGTGCAGCACCGGATTGACGAGCCGGGTTTCGCGCCCCGCACCGCGACCCATCTCGAGATTCACAACGTGTTCGGGATGGAGAACTCGCGCGGGACGTTCGAGGGGCTGCGCAAGCTGGCTCCGAATGAGCGTCCGTTTGTGATGACGCGGGCGAGCTATGCCGGGGGGCATCGCTATGCCGCGACTTGGACGGGCGACAATTCGAGCAACTGGTACCATCTGCGCCAGACGATACCGCAGTTGATGAACCTGGGTCTGAGCGGCTTTGCGATGAGCGGCGCGGACGTGGGGGGATTTGCGGCCTCGCCCCAGCCTGAGTTGCTGACCCGGTGGCTGGAGGTGGCTGCTTTCCAACCGATCGACCGCGACCACACGGCTAAAGATACCAATCCCCAGGAGCCATGGGAGAACGGCACGCCAGAGGACCTGAACCTGCGCCGGCGGTACATCGAAGAGCGCTACCGGCTGCTGCCGTATCTCTACACCACCGCGGAAGAAATGAGCCGCACCGGGTTGCCGATCATGCGGCCGCTGTTTCTGGAATTTCCCGAAGAGGCTTCGGGCAAGCTGGCCGTTGATCCCACCGCGGACAACGATTTCATGCTGGGACCTGATTTGCTGGTGGCGCAGAGTCCTTTCCCGGATGAGATGGACGACTACTCGGTGGCGCTGCCGCCGGTGGGCTGGTACGACTACTGGACGGGCGCGCGCGTCGAAGGCAGCACGGGCCGGCGCGCGATTGACAACACGCAGGTCGCGCAATCAGAGGTGCACATTCACCGGAGCCTGGATACGCTGCCGGTGTTTGTGCGCGCGGGTGCGATCGTGCCGGAACAGCCGCTGGTGCAGAGCACCGATGAGAAGCCGGAAGGACCGTTGACCCTGCGCGTCTATCCGCCGACGGGATTCAACAAGGACTGCAAAGGAAGCATTTACCAGGATGACGGCGTGAGCTACGACTTCGAAAAAGGGCAGTTCCTGCGGGTGAACTTCACCTGCAGGCTGTCGGCGCAGGGGATCATTGTGGCTGTGACGCCGCCGGAGGGGAGCTTCGCGCCGTGGTGGAAACTGCTCTCGATTGAGGTCTACGGCGCGTCGAAGCCGGCAACGGCAGCCAACGTGACGACGCTGCAAGGCGGAGGAGCGGAGCAGATTTCGACTGCGTACGATGCGGAGCATCATCGCATCACTGCGCTCGTTCCAGACATGGGGAAGGGTCTGGAACTGCAGCTGACTTACTGAAGATGGTGGTTCGCCTGGGCGGACCTTCGCGCGCGGATATGGAAGCGGCTGTATTTCGTTGGAGCCGTCGCGGTTAATTGCACTTCTAGAGTTCGTGGCCACGCCGGTCGCGGTAGGAGCCGCGCAATCCATTTCTGCCCCCGCAAAATGGGCCTAATGTAACAGAAAATGCTGTTACATCCGTAAATTAGGCTTGTAAAGCCTTTGGATTCAGTTCAACCATTGCCGCAAGCGAAAGAAAAGCAAATCTACATAGGGGGTGGGTGGGGGGTGCCTTTGGGGTGGTACGGACTGGGACATACCTGACATATTGAACCGGGGACTTTTGCGACGCCGCGACGAAGGACATTTTGGGGTATCTCCAGCTTCAAGTTTGCGGCATCGGGTCTTAATTTTCTGCAAAACCGACGCGAGGAGAGCTCTGCCCAACCGAAGGGATATTGTGCGACCTCAAGAATCGCCGTCGGACGGGCTTTGTGGCGGCTTCGTGAGAGATGGAGGCCAGGGAAATTGCCGGTCAAGAATCGAGTTTGGAAGACCTGGGGAAGCTGGACGTAAGCATTCCTGGTATCCCAACTTTCAGCATTGAGACCCGGAGCACCCAGTTCCTCACTCAATGTCGCTAGCGCAGACCCGGCCCACTCGCCAACGAACCAGGCGCCAAACAAACTGCTTGTCCAAACTTTTCAGCTACACGCGATGGAGGTTGTCCGTTCTTTTAGACGCAACGAGGGCTCAGAGCAGATCGACGCCGCCTTTAAGTTGGAGGGCTGGCATTACCTCGTCGAATGTCGTTGGAGAGAAAAGTTGGCGGATACCCGACAAGTTGATGGACTTAGAGGCCAAGTGCAACGCTCGGGAAAACAAACCATGGGCCTGTTCCTCTCAATCAACGGCTGGTCCATGCATGTCCCCGGCAATCTAAAGCAGAATCCCGACAAATCCGTGTTGTTAATGGATGGGAACGATCTTCGGGTTATCTTGGAAGGACGAATCGGCCTCCGAGAACTCCTGCTCGCCAAGCTTACACACTTCAACATCGAAGGTGAGCCGTTCGTCAGCATAACGCAGATTCTTGCAAATCAGCGTTGATAACGGATCACGCGTGGAAGGGAACACAAACGTGGCTGGGCCGCAACGGAGCTTCGGGTGTCAAGACAAGGCCACGCCGCACCGGGTTCTCCTCGATATGCCGCACGCAGTTCAGGAACTTCGCTTCGCTTGGGATACAAGTTGGCGGGAGCGAAGAGCAAAATGCAGATCCCTCGACTCGTCCGCCCTTCACCCCAGCGACGAAGACCTGTCGCCGGGCACCCCGTGCGCGGAGGACTCGCTCAGGACGACAAGGTTGTGGGTGTTTGGGAGCGAGAAGCCTCCCTTGATGAATTGCATGGCTCTTTCGAGAGAGACAGCCGGCGTGGTCAAGGCGTGGAAATGGCCGGTCATGATGCGAGCCAGGTCGAGGTTTCCTGGGGCCCGATTCAGGGGCCTGAAGGCCCCTGCTCCCTCCGTCAGGAACCGGTCAGGGGGCAGAGGGAGCGCGGTCACCGAGGTGACGAAGTAGCTCCGGGTTTCTTGGGGGCGAATCGCAGGTCGGAAGGATAGACGAAAAGGCCCGTGGCTAAAGCCGCCTGATCACAGGCCTTTGTTCAGGGGCCTGAAGGCCCCTGCTCCCTCCGTCAAGAACGCTCGGGCGGCGGAGAGAGCGCGGTCACGGAGGTAACGAAGTAGGTCCGGGTTTCTTGTGGCGCGAATCGCATGTCGTAAGCATGAACGAAAAGGCCCGCGGCTAAAGCCGTTAATATCCCCGAAGCCTGATTCAGGGGCCTGAAGGCCCCTGCTCCCTCTGTGTCAATGCGCTTTGCGATTTCGAGCTGTATTCAGGGGCCTGAAGGCCCCTGCTCCCTCCGTGTCGATGCGGTTTGCGATTTCGAGGCTGTATTCAGGGGCCTGAAGGCCCCTGTTCCCTCCGTGGTCGTAAGCTGTCGTTCAGAGGCCTGAGGGCTCCCTCCGGAAGGGAACGGCGGTTATGTTGTGCAGGTGGAGAGGTATGGGGTCCGACGATCGGCCGGCGGCAGAGCTGAAGGGATAGGCTTCGGGGGTCGATGCGAGGCCGCGGCGCGCCGGGTTCTCCTCGATGTAACGGACGCAGCTTAAGAACTTCGCTTCGCTTGGGATCTGGCTCTCGTTGAAGCTGCGCATCCACACGTCCAGGTTGCTTTTCAGGCGGAAGGAGAGCCTCCCTTGATGAATTGCATGGCTTTTTCGAGCGAAACATCGGGAGCCGGAGTGAGCAGGGCGTGGAAATGGTCACGCATGATGACGAACGCGTGGAGGAGGAATTTTCCCTGGCTGCGGTAGTCGAGGATGGTCAGTTGCAGC
Source organism: uncultured Acidobacteriota bacterium (assembly GCA_963798315.1). Classification (GTDB taxonomy): domain Bacteria; phylum Acidobacteriota; class Terriglobia; order Terriglobales; family Acidobacteriaceae; genus Telmatobacter. The sequence goes on from CAWCTA010000021.1 coordinate 99,495, forward strand.
AATTCGGCGGTGGCGGAGACCTGGAAGAGACGGCGGCGATTGGCGGTCACGGCGGTGACGAAGTAGGTCCGGGTTTCTTGGGGGGCGAGCCGCATGTCGGAAGGATAGACGAAAAGGCCCGCGGCTAAAGCCGCCTACGTCACAGGCCTTTGTTCAGGGGCCTGAAGGCCCCTGCTCCCTCCGTCCCTGCTCCCTTCGTCCCTGCCTCCCTCCGCCCTTTGCGGGGGTTAAAGCTCCCGCCTCCCTCCGAAACGACGGTTCGTTGAGCGGGGCGGTGTGAGCCAGATCAATCCGGTCGGAGTTTACTTCCTGAAGATTTACCAATCAAGTGTGATGAGGCTCACAGCGAGTCGTTATTTCGGCTCGGTACCTTCGTTTTCGTCAATCGGCGACATTCTGAGTTACGCCTACCGCTCTTTTCCAAAGGCGGGATCGCCGGGACGTGCACGCAAGCGAGGTACGCATGGGACTGTCTGTTTGGCAAAGGATGGAACAGAAGGGCTACAGCCGCAGGGACTTTCTGCATTTCTGCGGGGCGGCCGCGGCCATAGCCGGAATCGAAAGGTCGGGCGTGGCCCAGGTGGTGACGGCATTTGAGAAGAAAGAGATGCCGGCGGTGGTGTGGATGCACTTCCAGGAGTGCACCTGCTGCAGCGAATCGTTTATCCGCGCTTCGCATCCGATTGTGGCCGATGCGCTGCTCGATGTGCTGTCGCTGAACTATACCGAGACGCTGATGGCGGCTTCGGGGTTCCAGGCGGAAAAGAGCCTGAGCGACACCATCAAGAACAATAAAGGTAAATACATCGTGCTGGTGGAAGGCGCGGTGCCGACCAAGGACGGCGGGGTGTACTGCATGATCGGGGGCAAGACGGCCGAGTCGATTCTGCAGGAAGTGTCGCGGGATGCGGCCGCGGTGGTGGCCTGGGGCAGTTGCGCTTCGAACGGCTGCGTGCAGGCGGCCAAGCCCAATCCCACGGGCGCTACGCCGATCCACAAGCTGGTGAACAAGCCGGTGATCAACGTGCCCGGCTGCCCGCCCATCGCCGACGTGATGATGAGCGTGGTGACGCATCTGCTGGTGCTGGGGCAGGTTCCCGAGCTTGACTCGCTGGGACGGCCCAAGGAGTTCTACGGGCGCCGCGTGCACGACACGTGTTATCGCCGCGCCAACTACGATGCGGGGCTGTTTGTCGAGTCGTGGGATGACGAGAACGCGCGCAAGGGATATTGCCTGTACAAGATGGGCTGCAAGGGGCCGGTGACTTACAACGCCTGCTCGGTGGTGCGGTGGAACGATGGGACAAGCTATCCGATTCAGTCGGGGCATGGATGCATCGGCTGCAGCGAAGAAGGGTTCTGGGATAACGGCCCGTTCTACCAGCATCTGTCGAACTTCCCGGGGTTCGGCATCGAGAGCACGGCCGATACCATCGGGACCGCGGTTGGCCTGACCACGATTGCCGGAGTGGCGGCACACGCGGTGGTCACCAACATACGCAAGCACAAGGTTATCGCGGAAGTTCACGCGGAAGAACAAAAGGAATCGTGAGGAACCATGGCACGAATTGTTGTCGATCCTGTAACTCGCATTGAAGGCCACCTGCGCGTTGAGGCGGTGGTGGAGAACGGCGTCATCACCGATGCGTTCAGCTCGGGCACGATGGTGCGCGGCCTCGAAAAGATCCTGGTGGGGCGCGATCCGCGCGACGCGTGGGCGATCACGGAGCGCGTGTGCGGCGTTTGCACTACGGTCCATGCGCTGGCCAGCGTGCGGTCGGTGGAAGACGCGCTGGGCATCGCGGTGCCGCCGACGGCGGAGCTGATCCGCAACATCATGCTGACGACGCAGTATGTGCAGGATCACGTGATCCACTTCTATCACCTGCACGCGCTGGACTGGGTGGACATCGTGAATGCGCTGAAGGCTGATCCGAAGAAGGCGGCGGAGCTGGCCCAATCGTTTTCGAAGTGGGACAAGAACACGCCGGCGTATTTCAGCGCGGTGCAGGACAAGATCAAGGCGTTCGCGGCCAGCGGGCTGGGGATTTTTGCCAACGGCTACTGGGGCCATCCGGCGTACAAGCTGCCGCCGGAAGTGAACCTGATCGGCGTGGCGCATTATCTCGATGCGCTCGAGTGGCAGAAGGAAGTGGTGAAGATTCACGCGGTGTTCGGGGGCAAGAATCCGCATCCGAACTATCTGGTGGGCGGAGTTCCCTGCTCCATCGATGTCGATGAAGTGGCAGCGATCAATTCGGAGCGGCTCAACCTGGTGGCGCGGCTTATCTCGCAGGCCGATGAGTTCGTGAACCAGGTGTACATTCCCGATCTGCTGGCGGTGGCTTCGTTCTACAAGGACTGGAGCAAGTATGGCGGCGGGCTGAAGAACTATCTGTCGTATGGCGAGTTTCCGACCAAAGGGTACGGCCAGATCGACGGGTTCAAGTACGCGCGCGGAGCGGTGCTGGGGCGCGACCTGAGCACGGTGCATGCGGTGAATCCGCGCGATGCGCAGGAGATCAAGGAATACATCGCGCACTCCTGGTACACGTACGACGGCGGGAACGAGAACGGCGTTCATCCGTGGGCGGGCGAAACCAAGATCGCCTATAGCGGGCCGAAGCCGCCGTTTGAGACGCTGGAGGGGTACGACAAGTATTCGTTCCTGAAGACGCCGCGCTGGAAAGAGAACGCGATGGAAGTGGGCCCGCTGGCGCGGCTGCTGGTTTCGTATGCCGCCGGTCACGCGGATGTGAAGGAGACCGTCGGCATGGTGCTTGGCAAGCTGGCGGTGCCGGTTGATGCGCTGTTCTCGACGCTGGGACGGACGGCCGCGCGCGGCATCGATGCGGCACTGGCCATGATCTGGCTCAAGGAGTTCTTCGCAGAACTCATGGGCAGGGTGAAGACGAAAGAGACATCGACATTCAATGGCGAGCGCTGGGAACCGAAGATCGTGGCCCGCGTCGGCGGAAGGCGTTGGCCTGGTTGAAGCGCCTCGCGGCGCGCTGGCGCACTGGATCAAGATCGAGAACGGCAAGATCGACAACTACCAGCTCGTGGTGCCGACGACCTGGAACGGTTCGCCGCGGGATGCGAAGCAGCAGCGGTCGTCGTTTGAAGAGTCGCTGATCGGCACGCCGGTGGCGAATCTGGAACAGCCGGTGGAGATCATTCGCACCATCCACTCCTTTGACCCGTGCCTGGCCTGCGCCGTGCATCTGTACGATCCGCAGGGACGGCACCTTCACCAGGTTTCGTTCGAGTGAGCCTATGAGTACGACTGGCATCAGCGCAAAGAATGTCGTTCCGGCCGCCGGCGAGCACCCGGTCGAATACCGGCGGGTGTATGTGTGGGAACTGCCGGTGCGCGCCTACCACTGGATCAACGCCATCGCCCTGGTGGCGCTGTGCATCACGGGCTACCTGATCGGCGCGCCGATCCGAGCCTTCTACGCGAGCGAGGCGTACCAGCAGTACTGGTTCGGCTGGGTGCGCTTCATTCATTTCTTCTGCGCTTACGTGTATGTCTTCAACTTCCTGGCGCGGCTTTACTGGGGTTTCGTCGGAAACAAGTATGCGAAGTGGAACAATTTCTTCCCGCTGACCAAGGCGCAGCGGCAGGAGATTGTGGACGTGATCAAGACCGACGTGCTGCAGACCAAGCTGCACGGCGCCATTTCCACCGGGCATAACTCGCTGGCGGCGTTCATTTATTTTCTGACGTTCCTGGCGTTTGTGGCGCAGTCCATCACCGGATTCGCGCTGTACTCGAGCATGAGCAACTCATTCATACCGCGGATGTTCACGTGGATCGTTCCGCTCATGGGCGGAGAGATGGGCGTCCGCTACTGGCATCACTTACTCCTGTGGTTCTTTGTGGGCTTTATTATCGTCCACATTTACCTGAGCTTCTATCATGACTACATCGAGGGACGCGGTACGATCTCTTCGATCGTAGGCGGATGGAAGTTCGAGCGGGAGAAGAGTGATAAATAGAAACAGCAATCATAAAACGCTGGTACTGGGACTCGGCAACGTGATTATGGGCGACGAAGGTATAGGAGTCCACGTTGTCCGAGCCCTGGGCCAGCAATCCCTCCCCCCGAATGTCGAATGTCTCGATGGTGGCACCGGGGGGTTTATTCTGCTGGAGCCATTGCAGAATGCCGATCGAATATTCCTGGTCGACGCCACGGCCGATGAGAATCCGATTGGCACGGTCACGCGCACGACGCCGAAATTTTCGCGCGACTATCCGCCGACACTGACGGCGCACGATATCGGCGTCAAAGACCTGCTCGATGCGTTCTACATGCAGGGCGGCAGCCGCGACGTCGTTCTCTACGCGATCACCATCGACCCGCACCAGTCGATTTCGATGGAGTTGTCGGAGACATGCAAGAAGGCGGCGGATGAGGCTGTCGCGCGGATCGTGGCGGAGTTGAGCGCCGCTTAGAATTTCCTTCAAATTGCTGGAAAACGGCAAAGGTCCGGGCCTGAAGGCCCTTCAAGTCTGCATCAATTCAGTGGGCTGAAGCCCACTGCTCCCTCCGGAATCTATGCGAGTTGGACAAGCTGCTCTTGTTTGCTCTCACGCAAGACTGCCGAGTACCAATTGAAGAACGGATACCGGTACTGACGCGAGTCCATCTTGTGCGCATATACGCGGGAACAGAGATCGAGCAACTTTGGATAGCCATCCGTTTTCCAGGATGCGATCTGGCCGCGGAAGTCGGGGCGGGAGGCGTCCGCAATGCTGTAGTCACGCGAAACGCCATATTGGAATGGAGTCAGGGTGGCGTCGTGTTCCAACACGAGCGGGGCAGCCAGGGAGCTGAGAGGAAACCTTGCGGACTCGGAGATCGGACTCATCGCAAAGGCGCGCGACGGATCGGCGACAAGGGATTGCCGGTCGGCTGCATCGAATTGAATCGCCAGTTTGCCTGAATAGAGAGCTTGCAATCGGGCCACTTCGACAAAAGCGTGCGCCAGTTCCTCTTCATCGGGCGCCGCACCCTGTAGCTCTTGCCCGGCGCGCCCCTCTTCCTCGAGTGGATGCACCTGGAGAAGGGTCGCGCCTTGCTCAGTCGCGAAATTTGCGACCCAGGCCAGTTCGTCGAGGTTGTAGAGAGTGAGGGCGAAGATGAAGCCGAAAGGAATTTTCGCATCGCGGACCAGCTTCACGTTGCGAGCCATCTTCTCAAAGGCCTGGGGGTGAGCACGCATGCGATTGTGTGACTCGGGCACGCCGTCGAGACTGATGGCGAGCAGATGCGCGGTCTCGGCCAGTTGAGTCAAGAGTGCTTCGTTGAGGAGCATGCCGTTGGTCGTAAGCGTTACCGTCATCCCCAACGAGCGGGCAAATCTCAGCACTTCAAAGAGAGGCTTGTAGAGCAGGGGTTCTCCGCCCGAAATACTGGCGACGTTGAAACCTTCTTCCGATAACACCTGCAGGGCCTGCGTGAGCACCTGCGGGGAGAGCGTGTCGGCATTCTGAGGGCTTGATGAAGAGTAGCAATGGAGGCAGGAGAGGTTACATCTACGGGTGGGATGCAATTGAATGACACGGTACTCGGAGCCGTTCGGTCCTGAACAATCCATGAATAATCCACGCACGGGCGGCAGCGAATCTATCCGCAGGCAACCGCCCGTACCCTTTCAGGAAGGTTAAACTCCGCCTATGTGCTCATCTATGTTGACGTTGATGCGAACGCCGTCGGGATTGATGATTCCGTAGGGAAACACCTCTAACCCAACTTGTAACTTACCTTGCAATGCAATTAACTGCTGCAGCACCTTGCCTGCGTCAGCAACGTTAGTAACGTTGATTACACCTTTGACAAGATCGATTGCGGGTTGTCCATATTTCCACCAACGTTCGATTTTGTAACTTACTTGGGCAGCGGCGAGCGCTTTTTCGAGCGATTCCGCAGTCGCACCCAGTTTCGCTGAACCTCGGTCACTCATTCATGACCTCCTTGGCTTCGAGATCAATTGCAGGGGCCTTCACGAAGCGACCTCGACTATAGCATCGCGTTGTTTGACAGGGCTACGAAATTTATCGTTAACAGGAGCCGTCCTTCTTGACATCTCGTATCGACGGCGGCGTGAGGCGGCAAACCAACGGGACGCACAGGGCAGGCGCGCATACGGCGGTACCCGCACCCGGCATGATGAAAAAACGGCAAGGGGATGGAGAAGCAACTGCAGATCCCTCCACTCCGTCCGCTACGCGGACTCCGGTCGGGATGACACTCCTTGTGGTGAGTTCAGCCAGGCGAGCCGGCGAGCTGCGTGCGTGCAGTCACATTCGCGGCACCCATTCCTCGCCTACATTTGAGGCCAACGGTGAATGCCGGTCGGCGGCCAATCGTGATCGATCCGCAAGACGCATATCCGGTGGTGCCTGGCGGGGCCATGATCGATATCATGCTCGGCCCCATCTATCTCTTCGTGGGGATGGCTGCGTGCGGCATCGCGGCCCTGCGTCGCCGCGGCGCGTCCCGGCCGCTGGTCTGGTTCGGCTTGTTCATCGCCATTTTCGGGATGCGGATGCTGGCGGAGGTCACTTCCCTTCTGGGGCTTGTGCCTGGTTCCCCATGGCCGGACCGGCTGGTCATTGCCGGGGACTACGTGCTGGTGATTCCAGCCCTACTGTTCTGGACAGAAGTAAGTGTCGGACTCCTTCGGCGGGCATTTCAGTGGTTGACGGTTCTTGCCTCATCCGTCGCGGTTCTGGGTCTTGGCTGGTTCGCCATCTCGGGGTCACCGAAAACGTTTCTGCGCTTTAACAGTCTTCTCGCCGTGTGCCTGTTGGCTCTGGTCGGGATCCTGGTGCTCGTTCCCAGCGTGGCGAACAAGTACCTCTCGATCCAAAGCCGGGCACTGCGCATTGCTACGCCGCTGGTAGCAATCCTCGGCGTCTACGTGAACGTCATGTGGTACTTCGGGGTTCCGCCTGCCCACTTCATCGAGCCGGCGATCTTCGCGGTGTGGGTTTCCGCGATCGGGTACGAGGCGGCGAAACGCACGTTCGACAATGAGCGGCGCCTGTTTTCGATTGACAGCGAACTGGAAACGGCGCGCCAGATACAGTCCTCGATTCTTCCGGATCAGGTTCCCTCGGTCGCCGGGCTGCGCATTGCGACAACTTATATCCCCATGTCGGCGGTAGCGGGGGACTTTTACCAGTTTCTTGAGGTGGACGACCATCGCATGGGTATCCTGGTGGCCGACGTTTCCGGACACGGCGTGCCGGCGGCGCTGATCGCGTCGATGATCAAGGTAGCGATGCAATCCGCGGTCAGCTCGGCATGCAGTCCTGCGCAGGTGTTGGGACACCTCAACCGGATCCTGACCCCGGAGCTGAAGGGCAGGCTGACATCGGCTGCCTACTTGTGGCTTGATACAGAACTGGGAAACGCACGCTACTCCGCGGCCGGGCATCCGCCGTTACTGCACTGGAAGGCCGCGGAAGGCCAGTTGCGGCCCGTCGAATGCAACGGATTGCTGTTTGGCGTGTCGAGTGGCTGCGTTTATCCAGAGTGCGAGTTGAGACTCGATTGCGGGGATCGCCTGCTGCTCTACACCGACGGACTGATCGAGCCTGAGAGCGCGCGGGGCGAGTCTTTCGGAGACCGGGAACTGGGGCGTGTGGTCGAGGCCAGCCAGGCACTGGTTGCTCAAGACTTAGCGGACCGGCTGCTCGGCGCTCTGGGCAAGTGGCAGCCCGGGTCGGCAGCGCAACAGGACGACATCACGCTGCTGGTGGTGGACATCGTCAAGCCGAATAATGAAGTGACGCTTCAGGGAATCTCTGCACAAGCCTCGTTGTTGGGCCGCAGAATTTGCAGGGGCTAAAGCCCAACTTATTGTAGAGGCTTTGGTGGCACGACTAAGCAGGTTGCGGAAAAACCTGGGATCTCATTTGAGACTGGCGAAAAGCGCCCCTCCGCGGCTAAAGCCGGTGCTAATTCGGTTGGCTTTATGCGGGGGTTGAAACCCCCGCCTCCCTCCGAAGCGAGTTTTTTCGCAACCTGTGAAGTCGTGCCCTGTTACAAAGCGACTTATGCAGAAGTTCCTTTGAGTCTCCCACTGTCGTTGCCGACCCGCGGTGAATGAAACCGCGGTTTTGAAAATTTAGCAAGTCGGCGTCGCTTCGCGACGTAGCGAGTCAGCAAGTCAGCGGTTTGTTTTTTCCTAGATTTCGAGCGTGCCGTGAAGGTACAAGCGGGCGCAGCCCGCGATCTTCACGCGATCGCCAGCGATTGCGCACTGCATGTCTCCACCACGGGCACTGAGTTGTTGCGCACGTAACGCGGCCTTACCCAGCCGCGCCGCCCAATAGGGCGCCAGGGTGCAATGGATCGAGCCGGTTGCGGGGTCCTCATTGATGCCGACTGCGGGTGCGAACAGGCGGCACACGTAATCGACGCCACCCTCGCCGGGAGCGGTAACGATGGTTCCCCCGATGCCCGTGTCCACTTTGGCAAGAGCGGCAAAATCGGGCGCGAGCGCTCGCACCTGCTCAGCCTGATCCAGCACCACGAGATAATCGCGCGACTTCATGACCAGCGCCGTTTTCAATCCCAGGGCAGGCAGGAGGTTGGCCGGCGTCTGACAGGTTTGGGGTGGGCGGGCGGGAAAGTCCATTTCGAAGCGGTCCTGATCGTGAGTGTCGGGGTCCCGGGCTACGGTCAAGATGCCGCTGAAGGTGTGGAAGCGAACGGGCCAGAGCTTGTGCTGCCGCAGCGCGAGCACATAGGCGGATGCCAGGGTCGCGTGCCCGCACAGATCGTCCTCGACTTCGGGTGTAAACCAGCGCAAGTCGAAATCTCCATCGGGACGAGGAACAACGAACGCGGTCTCGCTGTGCCTGTTCTCAGCCGCAATTTTCAGCATGGTGCGATCCGCAAGAAATGCGGAGAGGATGCAGACCCCGGCGGGGTTCCCTGCGAACGGCTCACCCGTGAATGCATCAATGTGGTAATACGGAATTGCCATGCCCTGCTCCTCTCAGCCGACAGTTGTACTGTCTTCAAATGCTCGAAAAACGGCAAGGGCCCGGGCCTGAAGGCCTTTCAAATTTGCACTTAGTCAGTGGGCTAAAGCCCACTGCTCCCTCCGGTATCTTCCAGCTACATGCACTCGTTCAGTGCTAAAGCCCACTGCTCCCTCCGGTATCTTCCAGCTACATGCACTCGTTCAGTGCTGAAGCCCACTGCTCCCTCCGGAGTCTTCCAGCTACATGCACTCGTTCAGTGCTGAAGCCACTGCTCCCTCCGAAATCTTCGATCTATAACCTACTCCGAATCGCGATGGGCTTCGACCAGTTCCGGACGGCCACCCTGATCGGCACGCTCGGTAACTTTGAGTAACTTTTGGAAATAGATGTGCGCCGTGTGACGATCGCCGTTCCGTTTCGCGGACTCAGCCGCTCCATATAAGGACCGAAATCGGTTGGGCTCCTTTATGAGCGTCAATTCGAACTCCTTGAGAGCTTCGGCGGGGCGCTTCAATTCCAACAACAATTCTCCGAGCAGTTCACGCGCGGGGGCAAGCGGCCCCGGCGTGACCGCGCTCTTTTCAGTCTTGTCTTCGAGTTCGGCGGCGGCGCGCATGCCGGCGAGCGCGTCCTGCGGCTTTCCTTCAGCAAAGGCTAACCACGCGGCGACTTCCTGGCGCTGAATTTCTACCTGGCCGGCCCAGTAGGCCTCGGTCATTGTGTTGAGCTTGTCGCGGATTTGTTCCAGAGAGGCGATTGCCGAGCGGGCGGCGGCACGATCTTTGATTTGCGCCGCTCCCAGGCCGCGGGCAAAGTAAGTGATCGCATCGGTCTGCGGAAATGGGCTCGGAGTGGGCTCCAGCCTTGCGGCATCGGCCCAGGCTCGCCGTTCCAGGGCATACCGGGCGGGAATCGCCGCGTGTGCAAAGAAAGCCGCGGCGGGGCTGGCCGCTCCTTCGATCAACACGCCTGGATCATAGCGGGCAAATATCTGAACGGACGATTGAACCACCTGCAGGGCGGCGACGTCCTGAGCCGTTTGCAAATAGGCGTAGACCAGGTAGTCGCTGGCGTGCAGCTCCTCGGCCGGCTGATTCCCGCTTCGTGCCGCTGCGGCTGAGGCGATATTGGCATCAATGGAAGCCTGCCATTCTCCGAGCCGGGTAAACGTGTGCGAGGGCATATGCAATGCGTGCGGAGTCGAAGGGGCAATCTCGCCATAGTGCTGCGCGGCCCCGGCTGCACGCGCAGCCAGCGGCGGAACGTCGTAGGCGTGAATGATGTAGTGCGCCAGTCCCGGATGATCGGGATACTGGACATACAGGCTTTCCAGTATTGCCCCGGCTTTGAGCTGCCGGGCATAAGTTTTATCGGCCGGGTCGGCGGCTGAGGCGAGGGCCAATGCGTAGAAGATGGCGGCCTCTGTGTCATCAGGATAGGCGGCACTGACGGCAGCCATCGCGCTTTCATATGCCTGGACGCGGGAACGTTGATCGATGGTAGCCGAGTCGGTAAAGAGATGCGCCACGGATTCAACATAGGCACGCTCGCGCGCAGTCTTCGGATTGGCGGCCCGTGCCTGCATCACCGCTTTGAGGCCCTGGTCGAGTTGGGCATCGGGCTTAAGACCGGGAACGAACGGGTTGCCCCAACTGCTGAGCGCGATACCCCACCAGGCCATCGAGCATGATGGATCGCTCACGAGAATCGCCTGGAATGAATCGATCGCGCGAGCAAACTGAAACGAGTGCATCAGCGCCACGGAGCGATTGAACTGAACCCCGGAGTTGCACGAGGTGCTGAAGCTTACGCTGCCCAACTTTTCAGGGGAGCGCGGTTGGTCAGCCTGGGCCAAACCCGCGGGCGCACCCGGGAGAACCAGTGCGATGAGGAACATGATGATGCGAGTTCGCAACGCGGGTCCTCCTGGCGCGCGATAGGGGCGGCATATGCCAATCCAGCTCATGATAGTCCAGTAAGAAATGTCGTCGGTGGCAAGTCAGGGTGCAATGCGACAGCTCAAGGCTGTTGCGGCGCGGGCGCCTGATCTTTCAGCGGCTCGACGCGGATCTTGCTGATGCGGCGGCCGTCCATTTCTTCAACGGTGAGGCGGCGATCCTGGTAGTCGACCGATTCGCCGGCCCTGGGGATGTGTCCGAGACGCATGAGAACAAATCCGGCCAAGGTTTCCACGCCGCCTTCACGGGGAAGGTTCCATTGCATCTGGGTTTCGAGGTCGCGCAGGTTTACGCCTCCATCAAGGAGGAGCACGCCGGTGGCGGTGCTGATCAAGGGACGGGCGGGATCGTCGAATTCGTCTTCCAGTTCTCCGGTTAACTGCTCGATGGCATCTTCGGCAGTGACCAGGCCGGCGGTCGATCCGTATTCATCGACGACGATCGCCATCTGACGGCGCCGTTTCTGAAAATCGCGGATCAGATCGAGCACGGTTTTTGTTTCCGGCACCACCAGTACGTCACGCATCACCTGCTTCAGTCGCAGTTCAACAAAGGGAGTAGCGGGAAAGCGGGTCCCGCCGGGACGGTCCTTCGCATCCTCCGCGCCTGCGGGAACGAACTTGGCGGCCCCCTGGCGCTTCTGTTCCGCTTCTTCGGCCCGGCGGCGCTGCGCGGAGGGGCGAAAGAACATGAGCCGCGAGAGGTCCTTGGAGTAGACCACACCGACGATGTGCTCCGGGCCGCGGGTTTCGTCATAGACCGGCACGCGGGAGTGCATCTGTTCGATAACCAGGGCGCTGGCCTCTTCGATGAGCATGCTGGAAGGCAGGGAAAAGATCTTCTGCCGCGGCGTCATGATTTCGCGAACCGGCACGTCGTCCAGTTCGAGGGCGCGGTGTATCAGAGTCTCTTGAAACTTGGGGAGGAGGCCCATGCGGCGGGCGGCGGTGGCGATGAGTTTCAGTTCCTCCGGGGAGTGGACGGTGGCCCGCTCGGTCATGGGGATATCGAACCCGCGGAGGACGGCAGCGGCCGAGCGGCTGAGGAGCCGCACCGCCGGCCGGGCCAGACCCATGAACAGCAGCATGGGTGGGGCCACGGCCAGGGCCAGCGCGTCGGCGCGGCGCAGGGCAAGCGATTTCGGCACCAGTTCGCCCAGAACGACGTGCAGGTAGGTGATCATGCAGAATCCCAGGGTCACGGCCACGATGGCGGCTATATGGGCGAAGACCGCAACGTGTGCCGGCGTGTGGGGGAGCAGGCGCATCCAGTTCAAGAGGATACCGGCGACCAGCGGTTCGCCGATCCAGCCCAGGGCCAGCGAACAAAGGGTGACGCCGAGCTGCACGGCGGGAAGAAAATCGTCGAGCTCGCGCTGCAAAAGGCGTACGGCGCGCGCGCCGGGCACACGGTCGGCCAGCATCTGCTCGATGCGCGTTTCGCGCATGGAAACCAGCGCGAACTCCGCAGCCACAAAAAACCCGTTGGTCAGGATCAGCATGGCGACCGCAACGCATTGCAGCAGCAATAGACCGTGCATCTCGCCTGTGAGCATAGCATTGCCGGGCGTCGTGGCCTGGACGGAGAGGATATGGGGATCCCACCCTAGCGCCGTCTGACGACGTCGCTAGAATGGGGCACCCAGATTGCACCCAGATTGCCGGGACATGGGAACCGGGGCGGGACGGGTTGCGTATGAAGGATCAGCGGCGCGGTGCATGCAGACCAGCCGCGTGAGCCGGTTGACAGCGGCAAGCTCCCGCCGTCTGACAGATGGGCATCTTTCATTGATTCACTCAATCTTTTTTTGCTGGGCTGCGGCTGGAACCTGGGCCGCGGGAGGTGTTCGGTGGCCGCGTCAAAGAAAAGTAAACGTTTTTGGGTCTGGATCGTTGTAGTGGTAGTGGTCGTCGTCGTGGGCGGGGGAGTCGCCCTGGCGCGCATGGTGTCCGGATCGTCCATCGACCCGAACAAGATCGCCAAGGTCGCCAAAGGCGATGTGGCGCGGTCGGTCGTCGCGACGGGCAAGATCCAGCCGATTACGAAGGTCGAGGTCAAGTCCAAAGCCTCGGGCATTGTGGAGAAGCTGTTTGTGGACATCAACAACAAGGTCCGCAAGGGCGATCCCCTAGCCGAACTCGATCAGCAGGAAATCCTGGCCCAGGTGGAAGCCCAAAAGGCGCAGCTGGTGGCGGCCCAGGCCAATGTTGGAACCTATGAAGCCAACATCGAACAGGACAAGGTAAACGCCGCGGCTCCCGATCTGCCCATGTACAAGACCACGCTGGACCGCAACATGCAGATGCAGAAAGAGGGAGTGGTCAGCCAGCAGGCTCTCGACAACGCCAACAAGGACTACCTGGCGGCGTTGAACAAGCGTGACGGGGCCAAGGCTCAGATTGGGGTCGATGTTGCCAAGCTGAAACAGGCGCAGGCGCAGGTACTGCAGAGCCAGGCCAGCTTGAAGCAGCTGGAGGAGCAGCTCAGCTACACCACGATCGTGGCTCCCATGGATGGAGTCATCCTGTCGCGGGATGTGGAGATCGGCGACGCTGTCAGTTCCATCCTGGTGCTGGGATCGACGGCAACCCTGGTGATGACCGAGGGCGACACCAGCCAGGTCTATGTGAAGGGAAAAGTGGATGAGGCGGACATCGCCCACGTGTACATGAACCAGCCCGCCCGGATCAAGGTGGAGAGCTTCCGCGACCGCATCTTCAACGGCCGGGTCACGAAGATTGCTCCCCTGGGCGTGGAGAAGGACAATGTCACCACGTTTGAAGTGCGCGTTTCCATCGATAACCCCGGCGGTGAATTGAAAGCCAACATGACCGCCAATGCGGAAATCCTGCTCGACGAGCACAAGGGCGTCCTCACAGTTCCGGAAAACGCGGTCACGTACGACGGGCAAAAGAATGCATCGGTAGAGATTCCGGACAAGAAGCAGAAGGAAGGCAAGCGCAAGATTCCGATCAAGGTGGGCCTGTCGAACGGGTCGGTGACAGAAGTCCAGAGTGGGCTGAAGGAAGGCGACCAGGTGGTTTTACAGCAGTAAACAGGGATCAGGGAACAGGGATCAGGGATCAGTCGCCTGCTGCTTTCGTTCACGTGCGCACGGCATTGTCCGAAAGTGGACATCGAGTGCGCTCAGAGGTTGTCCGGTAAGCGGCTAAGCCTATTCTTCTGTGCTGTTTCACGCGGAGCTTGGTTTGGCCGGATGGGTGCATGTCTCAACAACGCACCGCTTTCGTCTTCCAGGGGCCTCCCCTCGATGCCTCGCGTGAGTTTGGCCGCGAAAGCCCCTGATCACTAACCACGGGTCACCGATCACTGTTTTTGCGAGGAACACGATGAAGCATGTACTGACAGCAGCATTTGCGACATTGGCCCTGGCGGCGCTTCCGGCGCTGGCCTCCGAAGCCACGTTTGAGCGTAACCTCTCGGTCAGCGGCCGCGTGGAACTGACGGTTTCCACGGGTTCCGGACACATCCATATCACGCGCGGATCGGGCAACCAGGTTCACATCACTGGCCGCGTGAAATCCAGCTGGGGCGGGGACTCCGACCAGAAAGTTCATGAAATCGCCGCGAATCCTCCCATCGAGCAGACCGGCAATATCATCCGCATCGGGGCGCATCACGAGAATTATCACAACATCAGCATCGACTACGACATCCAGGCTCCCGCCGACGCGTTTCTTGAGGCCGGTTCGGGCTCAGGAGATCTGAGCGATGAGGGTGTGGGCGAGAATGCGAAGCTCTCCACCGGGTCGGGCTCGATCCATGCCACCGGTCTGAAGGGAAGCTTCAAGGTGGACACGGGTTCGGGCGACATCTTTGCGGAGCAGACGGGCGAGGGCGACGTAAAAGCCCAGACCGGATCGGGACGCATCGAGCTGCGGGACATCCATGGCAGCCTGCGCGCGGGCACTGGCTCGGGCGACATCAAGATCAGCGGATCTCCGGCCGGAGACTGGCACCTCGAAACCGGTTCAGGAACGATCGAGTTTACGCCTGGAAATACAGGGTTTACGCTGGACGCGTCGACCGGCTCGGGTTCGGTCAAGACCGAGCACGAGATGTCGGTTCAGGGCTCGTTTGATCGCCATCACATCGTTGGCAAGATCAACGGCGGCGGGCCGACGGTACGCATTCAGACCGGTTCGGGCGATGTAAGGATTCTTTAACGGACCACGCAGGGCTGTTTCCGGGGCTAAAAGCCCGCATTGATCCTGGTCTTATGCGGGGGTTGAAACCCCCGCCTCCCTCCGAATCTCGCAAGAACGCGAGAGGGATGGGGCACGGGTGAGTGACGATGGATGTCACTGGCGCTGGGCAAGCAGGTCGCCTTCAGCCTGCTGAAGACTCAGTTCGCCCGTCAGTTCCCGGAACCTGCTTTTGACATCATCCTGCTGCTCAGAGATGTTTTTGAACAGTAGCGCGTGCCCCTGAAAATGGACATGGGTTTCGGTGATCTGCCAGATGCCGGGGCCTGTTTCGCGGCGCTCGACGTCAAAGGTACCACCGGCATCCAGATTGCCAAGCAGACCGCCGAAGATCTTTACCTCGTGAATGAGGCGCCCTTTCAGGCTTGCGATGCGAAGCTGATGGGCTTGTACCGCCATATCGCCTTCCATGGACGCAAAGACGCGAGCTTCAAGGTCGGGCGGGCGAAACTGCGGGTTGGGCTTGAAGTGCAGAATCCTGAGATCCCCGTTTGTGCCCGAGTCGGTCCACAGGAAGGCCTGGGGGAGGAGATTCAGCAACTCCGCAGCCTTCTGATCATCGTGCTGCTCACTCTTGTTTTGCTTGGACCGAGCGGTCCAATCGTGGAGGAAATCGTCCATGCTCCGGCGCTGCTCGGCTTCGGGAACCAGTTGGCCATTGGTCCGAACGACGCGAACTAACGTTCCTTCCCTCGTTTGGGCCACCCATTGGTCGACGTTACGGGCAGACGTCCGGTCCGTTTCGTAATACATCCAGCGGGTGTGGTCGTTCCAGTCGGCGTTCAGCTCTGCCTTGACCGCCCGTTGGACAAACTGCTGCGCGTCCTCCCCGTACGAGGCCGGCGAAAGAAGAGCGACCGCAAAAATCAGGTACCATCCCGCTCTCCCTGCCACATGTCCTCCGATGGCCCGCCGCAGGGGAACTGTCTATTCCCCATCCAACTTGGATGCAAAACTGTCGGAGAGCGCAATGTTACGGAAGAATGACAAAAGGCAGGTAGCTTCAGGATCGCGTTTCATGGCAAAGAAACATGGGGTCGTGGCGTTCCGGCATGCGATGACTCTACAATCGACGCTGTCTGCGCAAGGTAGTGTCTGACGAATCGAGCGGGGGTACGAGAACTGGCAAAAAACCGCACACAGGGCCTAAAGGCCAGATCCTTTGTTGACGTTTGCGGCATGGCTGAACAGGCTGCTGAAGAGGCATGGTTTCGGGCGAAGTTTCCCCAAAAGCATACCTCAGGGGCTAAAGCCCGCGTTGACATTGCATCGCTTATACCGGGGATGAATCCCCGGCCTACCGCCCGAACGAGTTCTTCAGCCGGCTGTGAAGCCGTGCCCAGATACAAAGCGATTCAATCGTGATTTGTCAGACAATGCGAAATCCGGACAGAACGACAGAACCCGATCTCAAGGAGCCCGCCATGCCTGCATTGGCCCAAGCAGAAGCCGCAGCCCGTCTCAATTCCCTTCCCGGATGGGAGATCCAGGGAGGCGAACTGACGCGGACGTTCACGCACGCCGACTTTCGTGCCGCCCTGGCGTTTGTGAACAAGGTGGGGGATCTGGCGGAACAGGCCGGTCATCATCCCGACATCGATATCCGTTACAACAAGGTGCGCCTCGGGCTGGTTACGCACGACGCCGGCGGGCTGACTGAAAAGGATTTCGACGTTGCCACGTCTGTCAACAAGCTGGCCTGAATGGGCGCGGTTTGGGGACGGTCCCGCGATAGGATTCTTAATCGATGGGTTTCGCGGGCGGCTGCTTTGCCGCTATCTTGCGCGGCTTGACATTGCCGCAATCGGGACTCTTGAAAACCGCAGTCGATTCCTGAGACCAGGTCATCTGGCGGCCCTTGCCAGCTTCCCCGGTTCTGGAGACGAAGCGAACCTTGCCAGTCACGTGATTCTCATCGGTCCACGTCGATTCAATCGAGCCGACACCGTTGTAGCTGCCCTTGCAGGTCATATCCGCGTGGAAGTTGTCAGCCGCCTGGACCACGTTCGAAAGCTCGCAGTCGCGCAGGGACGGGGGAAGAATGACGCCGTACTTATCAATCAGTTCCTGGCTAATGCAGGCCGGCAGTCCGACCGGCTCGGAAGACGATTGCGCCGGGTGTCCCCCGCTAAAGTTGGCGGGGGAGTCCCCGGCCTGTTGAATCCGGGTGGTGGTCGAGATCAGCCAAAGACCGGCCTGAGGGGATTGCTGCGCCGAAGAGACGCTCGCCGCGAGAAGGCAAAACGCCAGTGTCATCCATAGGGTATATTTCTGCATTCCGGCTCCTGATTTTGTCGAAATCGGCATGGATCGTTTCTGGCCCATCCGGTCAACTCACTGCGAAGCTTTGGGAGTTGCGGGGGCCTGCGGCTGATCGCTGGGGCATTGCTCGCTCTTCAAGACAGAGTTCGATACGGTCGTCCATTCGATCGGCCTGACTTGCGAGCCTACATCGAGAGTGCCCTGAAAGTGGAGAGATCCCGAGGTATGCTCAAGATCCGTAAAAGTGGCCTCAAGCATTCCCTTGCCCTTCATTTTTCCGGTGCACACATAATCGGCAGTTACGGATCCCGGCTTGATGACCTTGTTCGCGATCTTGCACTGTCCGCGGGATTGCGGAAACAGGGCCCCAGCGTCAACCATGGCCTGGGTCAGGCATACGGAAGTAGTGTGGGTACCGGCACCGGGAGGGCCGCCGGGGGTACCTGGGGGAACGGGCGATTTCTGCCAGGTCATGGTGGTCGTGACTTCCCAAAGCCCCGCCTTGCCCGAATGCTGTCCTGTGTCCTGGGCGAAAGCCACCGCCGCCGAGACGATACACCAAGCCACACCCATCCCCAACCTATGCATCAATGCTTTTCTCCCGATTCAATTTGAGCTCCCGCGAACCAGCGCGGCGGGATAGCTTGCTTTCTAAATTAACGGCGCGCAGACAGCCTTTCTTTGCGCAAGAACAACGATGCGCGCGGCGGCGCTTTTACCGCAATGCAACTTTAGTTGTTAGGCGTAGCTGGCGGGGCTTGACCCTGCTTCTGCATCATCTGCTGGCGCTGATTGAACAACTGTTGCATGGCGTTGATGCGATCTTCGATGGCCTTGGATGGATCCACGGCTGAGCCTGGGTCGACAACGGGCGGAGCAACCGGATTGTTGATGGCCGCCGTTACCGCGGCTGGGACAGCGTCTGCGGCGGGGGCGGCGTCAGGCGTCTTTCCCGCATTGGCGTCGGCTACGGGGTCCGCCGGAGGCGTAGCCTCGGAAGCCGGAGATTGGGCGTCATCCATCGGTTTATCGGGATTGTTGGGATCGGGCTTGTCGAACTTTTGCATGTGCGACCATGCCTTGCGGCCACCGGTCATGATCAGATCCGGGGCGGGAGCGCCAGGATCGTTGGTGCGCATGCTCAACATCACCGTTTCGACCTTGCTGGGGTTGGCCGCGGAGGACTGAATCACATAGTTGTATTGAGTGCCGCTCAGCAGGTCGTCGAGGACCTCACGCACCGGTCCGGGCCCGAGGTCTTCGAAGGCGCGAATGGCGCCGGCTCCACTGGGAATCTCGATCTTGGCTCCAGTGCATCCTTTCACCGCGGCGAGGATGGCGTCCAGGGTCGAGTTATCGGCGGAGATCGAGATCTGGTCGCCGCGGCACGTGACCTTGGGAGGTTTGGGAGCCATATCCGCGGGACGCTTGGGCAACTCGGGGGCAGGCGCAGGGGCAGGAGGTGGCGTAACATCGACGGCGCTGACCAGCTTCGCTTGCGCGCCGGCCAATGCTGTCGAGAGCACTATCAATCCAATCGGAAACATACGAATTCCGTTCATCGCCATTTTTCTCCTCCTCGGCTCAGGCTTCGGACCGTGCCCCTACGGGACGGCGCGAGGTTTCATTGCCGTTCTCCAAGACTCCAGACCACGCCAGGCCCAATGGCCGCATGCCATCCTGATACACCGCCGATTCCACGCGAACCGGTTTCTCGACGACGGTACGGCGCTTCCACAGTTCGTAAATTGCGGGGTAGACCAGCAACTCAAGCACAAATGAGCTGAAGATGCCGCCGATCATGGGAGCGGCGATTCTCTTCATCACATCCGAACCTGCCCCGGTCGACCACATGATCGGAAAAAGGCCGATGCAGGTGGTAGCGAACGTCATGAACTTGGGCCGCAGCCTCTTGGCGGCTCCATCCATGATTGCATCACGCAACTGGCCCAGGTTGTTAAGGCGATTGGCCGCCTTGGCCTCAGCGTACGACAAATCGAGATAGAGAAGCATGAACACTCCGGTCTCGGCGTCGATACTGAGGAGCGCGATGAGCCCTACCCACACTGCCACGCTGATGTTGTAGTGAAGCAGATACAGAGACCAGATGGCGCCAATGGCCGAAAACGGAATGGCCAGCGTGACGATCATAGTCTTGATGAAGGAACGCGTGCTGAGGAAGATCAGCAGCATCACCAGGCCGATGGTCGCGGGCACAATCACGCGAAGGCGCTGGTTGGCGCGCTGGTTGGCCTCATACTGTCCGCCCCAGCTCATGGCGTATCCCGCGGGCAGCTTTATCTGCTGTTGCAGGACGGAGTTGGCCTCGGCGATGTAGCTTCCCGGGTCGCGGTCGGCTAGATCGACGTACACATAGCCGGTGAGGAAGCCGTTCTCGTCGCGAATCATGGCAGGGCCGCTGCGCACTTGAATGGTCGCCAGCTGGTTGAGGGTGGCCTGGTGGGCGCCGCCGGCCGAAACGAGGACCCGGCCCAGCGCGTCCACGCTGCTGCGGAAGTCGCGCATGTAGCGAACATTGACCGGATAGCGCTCGGTGCCCTGATAGACGGTGGAGACGTTGTCGCCGCCGATGGCGTTGTCGAGAACCTTCTGGGCCTGTTCCATGCTGATGCCGTACTGGGCCAGCTGTTCGCGCTGCCACACGACATCGAGGAAGTAACCCTGGTTGGTGCGCTCGGCAAACACTCCGCGGGTTCCCGGCACGGAAGCGAGAGCGGCCTGGATCTGCAAGCCGGCTTCTTCGATCTTCTGCGGATCGTCGCCGGTGACCTTCAGTCCCACGGGAGTACGAATACCGCTGGTCAGCATATCGATGCGGCCCTTGATGGGCATCGTCCAGGCGTTGCTGACGCCGGGCACCTTGATGGCCGCCTGCATTTCGTCGATCAGTTCTTCCTGAGAAATGGTGTCGGGCGTGATGTGGCGGAAGATGCGCTTGGCCCACTCCGGCGCCCAGGAGGAATACCAGGTGTCCACATGGCGCCACTGGGAGCGGTCTTTGAGCGTGATCACGGTCTCAAGCATCGAGAGCGGGGCGGGATCAGTGGCGGTCTCGGCGCGGCCTGCCTTGCCCAGCACCTGGTCGACCTCGGGGAATTGCCTGAGAATCAGGTCGGTGGCCTGCAGCACGCGCTTGGCCTGGGCGATGGAGATACCCGGCAGGGTGGTGGGCATGTACAGAATCGCGCCCTCATTCATGGGGGGCATGAACTCCGAGCCCAGCGACATGAACCTGGGAACGGTGAATCAGCGCCAGACACAGCCACGGCGCCGAACAGGATGCCCTTGTGACGCAGGGTCCAGGAGACGGCCGGCTCGTAAATCGCGAATGAGCACGCGGCTGATCGGATTTTTTTCTTCCTGCTGAATCCGTCCCACGAGCAGGGTGTTCACGATCTTGCACAGCCAGGCGGGCTTGAAGGAGAAGCGCTTGACGCGCGTGAGCAGGAGGCGAAGCGCGGGATCGAGGGTGAGGGCCAGCAATGCCGCCGCGATCATGGCCAGGCTCTTGGAGTAGGCGAGCGGCTTGAACATCTCGCCTTCCTGCCCCTCGAGGGTCAGCACGGGAAGGAACGCAATGGCGATGACGAGCAAGGCAAAGAAGGTGGGACCGGCCACTTCCTTGACCGCCGAAATCACGACGTCGCGCAATGGCCCGGGGCGACCCGCTCTCTCCCACTTCTCCAGCTTCTTGTGGGTCTGCTCGACGACCACGATGGAAGCGTCGATGAGTTCGCCGAAAGCGATGGCGAGGCCGGCGATCGACATGACGTTCAGGCTGATGCCCATCATCCGGAGTGGAATGAAGGACAACAACACCGCGGCGGGCATGGTGATCAGCGGAATCGTCGCGCTGGGGAAATGCCACAGGAAGACGAGAATGATCAGGACTACGGTGACGACGACTTCGAGAACCGTCTCCTGGGCATTGCTGATGGTGTGATGGATGAGCTGGGAACGATCGTAGATGGGAACGATCTTGACGCCGGCGGGCAGGTTGGGCTCAATCTCCTTCAGCCTGGCCTTGACGCGGTCGATCACTTCGAGCGCGTTTTCGCCGCTGCGCATGATGACGATGCCGGAGACCACTTCTCCTTCGCCGTTCAGGTCGGCGACTCCGCGGCGCAGATCAGGACCGGTGACGACTTCACCGAGGTCCTTGATCCGCACCGGCGCCCCGGCTTCGGGGCTGGCAGACGACGATGTTCTCGAAGTCGCTGATGCTGGTTGCGTAGCCGCGGCCGCGCACCATGTATTCGGTTCCGCCGAAAGTCGAGGAGGCGCGCGCTGGTCTCGTTGTTCCCTTCCCGGACAGCGTCGACGACCTGGCTGACGGAGATGCCGTATCCCTGCAGGAGCTTGGGATCGAGATTGACCTGATACTGGCGGGTGTAGCCGCCGATGGGGGCAACGTCAGCGACGCCCGGCACGGAGCGAAGATGATAGCGCAGGTACCAGTCCTGATAGGAGCGCAATTCGGCAAGGCTACGCTTGCCGCGTCTCGTCGATCAGCAGCGTACTGAAAGACCCAGCCCAGGCTGGTGGCGTCGGGGCCCAGCTCCGTCTTCACACCTTCGGGAAGCTTGCCGATGACGCTGGAGAGATATTCGGAGGTCCGCGAGCGGGCCCAGTAGAGATCGGTGTTGTCGTCGAAGATTACATAGACATAGGAGTAGCCGAAGTCGGAAACGCCGCGCACCGTCTTGACGTGCGGCGCGCCCAGCATGGCAGTGACGATGGGATAGGTCACCTGGGTCTCGACGAGGTCGGGACTGCGATCCCAGCGCGACATGATGATGACCTGGGTTTCGCCGAGGTCAGGGATCGCGTCGAGGTGGGAATGGGTAAGGGACCACCAGCCAAAGACACAGCCCACCGCGACCGCGAGGAAGATCGCCGCCTTGTTCCGAATTGACCACTCAATAATTCGAGAAATCACTGCTGAGATCTCCCCTGGGACTGCAATTTGATGCCTTGGTTAACCAACAATGCATCCGGCCTCTCTTGCGGGGCCTGAAAGCACTTCGGAAATCAGTTCATGCGATGCGCGAGCGCGGACTCTGCCGGGGGCGGCGTTGCCGAGCTGCCACCGGAGGAGGCCGCCGCCTGCAGGCGGCTTTCGGAATCCACAAGGAAGGTTCCGGAAGAAACCACGACTTCGCCTTCCTGCAGCCCCTTGACGATCTGCACACGGTCGTCGAAGTGCCAGCCGAGTTCGACTTCACGCTTCTCGAAGTGTCCCTGAGATTTCTGCACGAAGACGTTCTTGGCCAGGCCGGAGTCGACGATCGCGTCGGCGGGAACGGAAAGACCGGGCGGAATCGAAACCGGCATTTCGACATTCACAAACATGTCGGGCCGAAGCTTGAAGCCGGGATTGTTGGCAATCAGCCGGACCTTGAGAGCGCGAGTGGCAGGATCGACTTCGGGCAGCACGTCGCTGACCCTTGCCTGGAAGGCCTCGCCGGTGTCGGGGAGAGTGACACGGGCGATGGCGCCAGGACGGAACTTTTCCGCATCCTTGCCAAAGACCTGGGCGATGATCCATACGTGGCTCAGATCGGCGATGGTGTAGAGCTCCTTTTCCCGTTCGAAACGCAGACCTGGAGAAATGCTTCTGGTAAGAATGAATCCGTCGGTGGGAGAGACCACGTAAACGTCCTCGGGGATTTTCCGATTGGTGGTCATTTCCTCGATCTGGGCATCGCTCATGCCGAGGTTGCGCAGGCGGTCGGCGCGGGCCTGAGCGCTGGCGGCATTCTGGTTTGCGGCGGCACCGGCGGGTGTACCGGGGGTGCGCTCGTTGGCGGAGAGATAGCCTCCCTCCACGGCCAGAAAGTCCGGCGAGTAAATCACGGCCAGGTGCTGGTCCTTTTTGACGTGATTGCCAACGGCGTCGTCCTGAGTCCCTTTCACGTAGCCATCGGTGCCCACCGTCACTTTGAAAATGCGCGTGTCATCGGCGGCGACTTTGCCGAACGCGCGGATGGTGCGGGTTCCCGAATCCTTTTCGACGGAGGCGAGCTGAATTCCATAGATCTTCTGGGTGGCGGGATCGATGCTGAGGCCGTCGGCGGTGGAATCGGAAGCGACCAGGGATTTGCCGATGTCATCGGCATACACGGGCACCAGGTCCATACCGCAGTCGGGAGCTTTGCCGGGCTTATCGGAACGATAGGCCGGGTGCATGGGATCGACGTAATAAAGAACTCTATGGGCGGTCGACGCGGGCCGCTGATTGAAGTGGCCGAAAGCGAACCCTACAAGTAATGCGCCCACCACTGGGACCAGATACAAAGCCTTTTTCACGCAACGCCTCCCCGTCCGGGTGCGAAATCTTTAGGATGGCAAACCTTGGCGAGCCGGCGTACGCAGGAATTATCCCCATATTTCCAAGGTTCGGAGACAAGCAAGTATTCAGTTACCACGCGTATTGACTGTATCCAGAAGTGGTCGAATGGTCCTTGTGCTTTCGCAAAGAGGGGGGAATTCCGGGTCGGAGGAGGTGCCACGTTGGTTCCAGATCGGCCCCTGCGCGGGGGATGGCGCGAGGGCAAAAAATCCGGGCCTGAAGGCCCTTCATGTTTGCGCTGTTTCAGTGGGCTGAAGCCCACTGCTCCCTCCGGCACATTTCAGCGGCGCGAAGCGGCAAAATCCGGGCCTGAAGGCCCTTCATGTTTGCGCTGTTTCAGTGGGCTGAAGCCCACTGCTCCCTCCGGATTGCCGGCTTTCGGTGGTCGGCTTCAACCATGCAGAACCACGGTTACCCGGTCCACGAACCGGGGTCCGAACCTCTGCTGATAATCCTTGCGGGTGCGGCGGAAGACATGCCACGAGAGCCAGGGCATTTCGAGTTCCTGGCCCACGGCTTTCAACCGCCGCGAGGCGATGTTGGTTTCGTTTACGGGGGTTCCGGCTTCCGATACGAGCACGAAATCGTCGGGACCGTCAAACCTCCCCCGCCGGCTGAGGGCAGAGAGATAGGGCAGCATCAGATCAGGAATGGGCACATCGCGGGTGCGGCCGATTTTCACGCTGTTCAGCTCGCCTCGATACCACTGCTTGCGGACGGCGAGAGTGCGGGGTGGAATCAGGTCGCCCGCCAAGTTGCGGGGTTCGACGACAAGGTTGGTATGCTTCCACTGCAAGCCGCAGATTTCCGCTACGTTCAGACCGGTGACGATGGCCAGAAGCGTCATTTCCCTTTCCGGGTAGCGCATCCGTTCGACCACAGCCTTCATCTGGGGAAGGGAAAGGATGTGGGCTTCCTTGCGGCTCATGCCGGGCAGAGCGACGAGGCTGGCGGGGTTGACGCCGCTGAAGAAATTCCCTTTGCGGGCGTGGGAGAAGATGGCGCTGACGACGTTGCGGATATGGGTAATGGTCTGAATGGAATAGCCCCGCTCGCGGGCCGCGAGCATGAGGCTTTCCACGTGTTCGGGCCGGGCCTGGGAGAGTTCAAGGTGGCTCAGATAGGGCCAATCCGGAATGGCTTTCAGGCGGGTCCGGCCGTGATCCAGTTCAAGCTTGAAGACGCGTTGAACCTCTTCGGGCGTCAGCACGTGCTTGAGAATCGCACGATAATGGGTGCGTCCTGCGAGGCCCTTGATGGCCACATGCTCAGGCACGAACATCTTCTCGACGAAATCCGCGATGGTCATCGAGTGGGCCTGGGAAACTCCGTTATGACTCTGTCCGGCGGGCAGTTTCTCCCAGACGACTCGCTGGGCCTCTTTCCTGGTCATCCGCAGGGGCCCGATGGCGGGTCCGATGTGGATGGGTTCCCGCCAGCTGTGCTCCTTGAATCCGCGCACATTGAACAGATTTTCGTTGACCCGGAACTTCCAGGAGCCGCCCTCCCGATAGAGATCCACGTGATATGGAAGTCTTCCCCAATCCATTGCCTCTCCAATGGAGCTAACGTGCGAAGACCCAGGCGCGTTGTCGGCGCCATCATGCCGGTTAACTCGATTCCGCGAATTTGTCCCGAATGACAGGATTTGGATTTACCCCTGTTTCTGTCCGGAATTACAGCATCCAGGAAACAGCGCTCAGATAGGCAACCAACAGACCCCGGGGGATTCGCCATGGACCGAGATTCGTCCGAGGGCAAAGCGGGCCTGACCTGGCGCAAGCACGCAAAAAACCAGGTCAGTCCGAAACGGCCGCATCAGCAGTTCCGGTTGCACACCAACAGATCGAGCTTTCCTGGGATCCCCGATCGCGATGTGCCTGTTGCTCAAAATGCGTGACACGGTCTTCCCACCGGACGGCGTGCAGGACCTGAATCGTCCCGTAAACTCCCTGCACGCCGGCGGTGACACCTTCACGCTTACTGCATTTCTCGTGTTGAGCCGAGGGGATCAGTGCGGCTTTGCCGAAGCTGTCGTCTCAATCACGGGCCGGGCAAACAGGGATGCCTCGAACTTGGGGTTCACCTGAACCTTGTCGATGGCAATCCTTTCCGGCGGATACTGGGTCTGTCTTACGTGGCTTCCACTCGGCGCGGCCACGGGCACGACCTTGGTCTCGAGGACGAACGGAATCTGCAAGCCGTCGACGGTGCGATAGTCACGGAAGTAGATCTCGATCGAATGCTCCTGGCCATCGAGACGCCGCGGAGCCCCTTCAATCTTGGCTTCGAGGAAAGTCTTGGCATCGATCCAGACATGGGTGACGTGGCCATCTTTCAAGGTGAGCTTGAGGCGGTAGGTGTCGCGGTCTTCCACCTTCTCGGTGCCGTCGAACTCCACCTTGGTCCCCTTGGCGGCGTAGTCAACGAGCGGGCCGTCCAGATCGGACTGCAAGGCAGCCAACTTCAGCTCGTCCTGGGTATAGTTCTCAACTTCCATCCGGTTGAGGAAGGGACGAACCTTCCAGCCGTTGGAGCCGTCATAGACCTGGACCGCGGTCTGACCGTTGAAATCGAGCTCGAGACGCATTTTGCGGGGGCGCTCCAGATCGAGGCGGAAGGGCAACTGGGCCTCTTCCTTCAGTCGCGGGCTGGAGGGTAGGGGAGCGTTTGGCTTGCCGGGCCGCTTCACATCCGGCGCCGCCGCGACAGGTACCCTGTCATTGCCGCCCGCGCCCATCTTGCCCGTTTCGGAGATGGTTTGCACCGCGTGCCAGGCCTTTAATCCGCCCCGGGCCGCCACGTTTTTATTCGCAATGTCCGCGGCGGAGAGGCTTGAAGCGCTCTCTGCGACCAGGATCGTGCCCGTAAAACCGAGCGCAAGTCCTACCACCAGCAACTTTCTTAACATAGATTTCCCTCGCTAATGAATCTGAACCGGAATAGGTGTCAAGCAGACTATCTCTCTTTTTGTGAAACTCTTTTTTGCGCTGGCTCAAACTCGGGAGGGTGATCTTTGAGGTGTTCCTTATTCGACAACCAGGCCTTCAATGTGGAATTGGCCGATGGTCACGCTCACCCGGTCCCCGCGCTTGACGACCCGTCCGGGGTTGGAAAACGCCATCCAATACAACTTGCCGGCTTCCGGGGTACTGCTCTGGCGGAGCTGGCCGACCTTTTCGAGAGAGGGAACGATGAGCTTGGCGTTGATGGCCGGATCGAACATCACCGGTTCATTTGTTTTGTCGTTCAGGGGTCGAGCTTTCTCGGCATCCAGCACGCGGTAGCTGAATTTGATCAATTCGCCGGATTCGACTGCCTTGGCCGCGATCGAGTCCACTCCAAAGAACAGCTGGTAGTAGGCTTGCTCGCGCTTGGGGAAGTGGTTGGTCTCATGAGCCGATGGAAGGCTGGCCGGGGCGAGTTTTGCTGCCGGAGGCGGGGTGGCGGGCGCAGGGGTGGATTGTGCCAGGAGCGGCAATCCGGACAGGCCGATTGCGCACACCCCTACTGCCAGCAAGGTCCGGGAAACTTTTCGATGGTGCGGCATTAGTCAGAACTCCTTCTCGCGGGCCTGGGTTCCAGGCGCACGATTTGCGCGGCGCTCTGCGCTGGAGCGCCATCGTCGGCAGACTGGCCGGAACCGTCATGCCGGCCAATACGGCCTCAAGCGGCCGCAGAAAAACAGGGACCTCATGCGAATGGCGGGAACGAAACTTCCCCCAGGGGGCTAAAGCCCCGGTCATTCGGTTGCCCCGTACGGCACGGCTAAAGTCGTGCCCTTTCAAAACGTCGCGTGCCCGTACGGCACGGCTGACGTGGCGCTACTTTCCGGCGAGAAAATTCTTGCAGGCACTTACCACAGTGCTCACCGGGATAGCCGCCAGTTGCAGGTTGATCGATCGTGCCGCAGACCCATAGCTGGAGCTGGATTCGTCTACCTTCATTTCCGAGGACGCGTGTCCAGAGAGGATGTTGGCCAACGCCCGTTCGTACTGGCTTGAGTCCGGCCGATCGACCTGCTTGCAGTAGTTGAGAATGGCCGTCACCTGGGCAAGCGCATCAACGGTGATGGGCGCTGCCGGATTGGATGGGCTGGTGGCATGTCCCGAGCTCTTAATGGGACCGGTTGTCGATTGGATGGGTGCTGGTGTTGGGTGTTGGGTTGCGTGTGCGAGCGAGGAAACAGACAAAACTGTTCCCGTAATCAGGATTGAGAACCCAAGGCGCATGTCATTTCTCCCCGTATGGTCATTTGAATCAGTGAATTGCAGCCTGCACGTCTAGCGGTGCGTGGCTTTAAAACTGGTCTTACCGGTACTTCTCAACTGCGATCGATCTTTGCGGCAATGCTGCCCGCAGCCGAAGCCGCGGGCAGCATTCCATTCCAGCGGGTTAGCTGGAATCAATTCGCCGTTCCGGTTAATGTTGACGTTTGTGTCGGGGCCGACGAGCCGACCGAGACAGTTGCACTCTTGGCGCCGGTGGTCTGGCCAGTCTGGGGCCTAAACTGCACGGTTAGTACGCAGGTCGCTCCAGGGGCCAGGGTTGTATTACTTGCCAGTTGACCGCCGCCGGAAGCTCCGCAGGTCGACAGCAGATTGACTATGCTGTATTCCGTTGGGTTGGTTCCGCCGAGGGTTCCGCGTCCGATGCCAGTCAACGTTACGTTGCCGGTGTTGGTGAATGTGAATGCCTGGGTTGGAGCGCCGAGTGCTCCCACGCCCCGGGTTGCAGTTCCGAAGCTATGCGACGTGGGTGTCAAGCTTGCGCTGGTCACCGCCGCCACTCCTGTTCCAGACAATGCCACCGGCGAACCGCTGACGGTGACGTTGGCTGTGATGGTTGCCGTTCCGGTCGAGGAAGTAACTCCCGTTCCCGGCGAATAGACGATGCCGATCGTGCAAGTCGATCCTGCCGCGAGGGTTGTGCCGCAGGTGCCGCCCGATCTGGTGAAGGGAGAGGTCACCGCGACCCCGATGCCGGTCGCGCCGGCTCCGCCCGTGTTGTGCAGCGTCAGGTTCTGCACCGCGCTGGTGGATCCCTGCACCACACCGGTGAAGGTGAGTGCGGTGGGAGTCACGTTAAGGACGGGGGTAGCCACAGGCTGATACTCTACCGCGCCTGCATCCACCGCATTATTGCCCTTGCGCAAGTTGCCGAAGAAATCCGTTGACGGAGCAACAGAGTACGGTGTTCCTGCCGTCGACGGGGTGTGGTTGATGGCCTGCGAAGCCGACGTGATCGCATAGTTGCCGAGCGCTGCTCCGCCACCGTAGTTGCCGTCCGTTCCCTTGACTGCCGGGTTGGTTGCCGAAAGCGGGCCCCAGGCCAGGTTCACCCAGTTGTTGCCTTCGTCGACGGTGGCAGTTGTCTGCAGCGTGAACAACGGATTCGGGACCATTGCATCCGCGATGCCGGGAGGAACATTGAATGTTCCCGCGGCAAACTCGGGTGGAACGCGCGAGCCGTTGCAATACTGCGAAACGACGGCGGGATTCGCTACAAGGTTGGTGGGACTGGCGCTCGCTTCCGATGCGTTGGTCAGGAGCGAGTACACCGGAGACAGTTTCAGGGTGGCGCTATTGGCGGTCGAGTGATTGCCAGGACCGGAATCGCCGCGTACGCCGATATCCCAGTAGCTGGAACCGGTGACGCATGCCCCGGTTACGGTTTGATTGGCCGGGATGCTGGCCGGAGCCACGGGCTGGAACGCGTTGTACAGAGTCACCAGGTTCTGCTGGTACTGTGCACTTTCCGCGCCTACGCCGACGTAGAACGAGCGGTTTTCCCAGAAGATGTTGTTGGCCATGTACGGGTTCGAGTAGATGGCGCAGTTCGGGTTGTTGGCCGGGCAGGTGACTTTGACATTTGTCAGAGCCGCGGTCAGCGGAATGCTGTTCTGCATGGACACCAGACCGGCCGGTTGCGGCAGGGAGGTGTTTCCACTGTTGGTGGGGGTAGCAGGCGTCTGCGAACTCGCATTGGGCGCACCCAGAGTGTTGAAGAGCACTCCGGCTGTCGCCGTGCTGTCGTTGGAAGCCACGGTGTTGTTGACGAAGGTGACCGCCAGGGCATCTTCGAGCGATACGCCGCCGCCATCCCAGCCGGCCACGTTGTTGACGATGATGTTGTTGGTGACGACCGGCGCATACCAGCGAGCGGGGTTGGTCGGGAAGTTGGTCACTTCGGTCCCGTTGACACCTTGCAACCGGATACCACCGCCGGAGCCTGCCTCAGCCGCATTGCCCTGAATCAGGTTGGCGTTGATGACCAGTCCGGGCCCGACTCCGTCGCTGAATCCGGGCGGGCAGTCCGCATCGGCTGCCAGGCCGCAAACAGGGTCGGTATCGGGTGTGCCTTCAATCATGAGTCCGCCGCCGTTGGTGATGATGGTCGGGTTGAGGCTCTGGTTGAAGAGGATCGAGTTGTGCTCGATGTCGCCGTTGAAGCTGAATCCGAGATGGGCCACCCCGCCGCCGTCGCCGGAGCTCATGTTCCCGCAGATCCAGTTGTAGTTGAACTTGTAGTAGTCGGAACCGGTGCAGAAGCTCACGCCGCCGGCGCCCGCGAGGGTTCCGGAGAAGAGCTCGTCACCGATCGACGAGTTGTTGGTGACCGCGTTGTGGTGCACGTTCACGTTCAGGTTGAAGCAGTAGGGCTGCTGTTCATTGTTGATCAGACCATTGGACAGGCAGGATCCCGGATCAGCATTTGTGGTGCTGCCCTTGACGTACTGGGGCGGGAATTCGCCCTGGCCGATGTTGATGCCGCCGCTGAGCGTTCCCGTGTTGGCGTAGACGCGGTTGTTGGCGATCTGGATGTTGTGGTTCCAGCCGTGGACGAAGATACCGCCGCCGCCCTGCGAGCTGTCCGTGATGGCCATGCCGTCGATGCTGGACGGGTTGCATTGGAAGTTGCTGGGATACGGATTGGCCTTGTAGCCAAGTCCGCCCGGCGTGCCCGCGCCGCAATCGGCTGTCCTGGAGGTGAGCAGCGTGGTTCCGGTGGGGAAGGTGTCGCTTCCGAACGGGCTGGAGCCATTCGGGAACCGCACACCCTTGCCCAGTACGGTGATGCCCGCACCTTCATAGGCGCCCATCAGAGTCGGCTCCTGCAACAGCTCGGCCAGGTTGCCGTTCAGAGTGGCGTCCCATCCAACCGTCGCCTCGAGAGGCAGACGATCGACCGCGAAGTTCTGCGGAGCGGTGCAAGTGTAGGTTCCGCTCGGATCGAACGGATTGGGATTTGGCGAAGTTGACGGCACGATCGGACGGCCGTTGACGGCGATGCCGAAGAGGCAGGCCACCTGGCGGCGCCACGGATCGAGCAATCCCGCGGGTTGAGCGTTGGCATCGATGACGCTGGAGGCCGCGCCGACGCCCTGCAGGCGGACGGGCTT
Organism: uncultured Acidobacteriota bacterium; assembly: GCA_963798315.1. GTDB lineage: Bacteria > Acidobacteriota > Terriglobia > Terriglobales > Acidobacteriaceae > Telmatobacter. The sequence continues at coordinate 130,726 of CAWCTA010000021.1, forward strand.
CCACATGATCACCATTTCCTTGTAGTTGTTGGCCGGAACAATGATCATGTCGCCGGGCTGGGCAGCATCGATCGCCTGCTGGATTGCGCCAGGCGAGTTGACAGTCATGGAAGCGTTGCCGGCGACCAGGGTTGGCTTCTTGCCACCGACGGTGACGGTTACGGTGTCAATGGACTGCTGCCCATTGGCGTTGGTGATGAGCAGTTGGCCGCATTGAGCGGTCGAACCACCGTATTGCGCCTGCTGCTGCACGGCGCAGTTGGCAATGCCGCTGGGCGCCGAGACCGTGATCTTTGCATCGGACCACGAGGTGATCGGCGCGGTAACTCCGCCGATGGTCACTGTTCCCTGCGTGGCGCCAAACCCGAAGTGGCGATTGACCGTCTTGGCATTGAACGGAGCCGTGGTGGCCTGTGGACCGGTGTACCCGTAGTTGGTCACCAGCTGGTCAGGCATTGCGTTGATGGTGAGGATGTGAGTCGCCCCTGCGGAGCTTACCCAAGGTCCGGCGATATCGGAGCTGGTTACGCTGGCGATCGACGGAGTGGCATCGGGATAGGCGCAGTCGGGATGGTTGTACCCGGCCGAGAAAGCCGACGTGGGCACCACGGGAGTATCCAGATACTGCGTCTGTCCGGGCATGTAGGGCAGTTCATAGCAGAACTGGCTATAGGCTGGGTTGAAGAGCGGGTCTGGAGTTGTCCCGGATCCCTTGTCGTTCATGCAGAAGATCATCATGTTCGGCGAGTAACCGGTCGGGTTGGGCGGATTGACTTCCCAGGTGGAGAAGGTCATGCCGTCGTAGTCGCCCCACCAGTCGGAGTAGACGCGGGCGGTTTCGGCGCCGGTCCAGTCTTTCACGGAGATGGGCATGTTTGGCGGAGCGAACTTCTCGCCGAACTGCGGCGAGAACGGATCGAATTCGGAGGTGAAGTCGTCGGTGATGACACCGGTGAACTTGGCCGCCTTGTGGGTGGAGGTATAGAGGTAGAACTTGGCAATCGCGCCGGCCTGATCGTTCAGCGTGACTTCTTTGCGGTCGCACAGGGGGCGCGTCGCACCAGCGAAGGGCGCAACCTGCTGCGACTGCGGGAAGAGGCTGATGTAGTCAGGAACGGTGCGGACATCGCCGACGCACGGCCATACCGGCTCGGGAACGAAGCCCGGGACGATTCCGTTCTCGGGGTTGGCGCCGAGGTTCTGGGTCGGGTTCTGGGCGTTGTAGTTGTTGTAGCCGGGGCCTGCATACTGCTGCTGCGAAGCCACCGAGGCCTGGTCGGGCAGGATGAAGATGTCGCCCAGGCCGCCGAACTGCTGTATGACCGGTGCGATGAAGTTATCGCCGATCAGGATGTTCTTGTCTTCTTCCTTGACGATTTCATAACCGGCAGGAGGAACGACTTCGACGACATACTTGCCGGCAGGCAGCATGTCTTCCTTGCCGAACCGGAAAGCATCGGCCGGGTCAGGATCCTTGACGCACATGGTGCAGTTGGTGCCGGTGGTGTTGCCGGTGACCGGATTGCGGCCCAGGACGCTCGGGAAGGAGTACATACCGTCGTAGGGCGCGGGCTGCAACTGGTTCCAGTTGTGCATGCCGTCGTAGCACTTGTACTGGGAGTTGTACGGCAGCGTGTTTCCAGCGGCATTGGGATTGAACGAACCCGCGATGGCGTGCTGCTGGTTGTACAGGTCGATGTAGTTGGGCTGGTTCATCAGCGAGAAGTAGAAGAGGTCGCTGGTGATCTGTCCGGGGCAGTTCATGTTGGGAACGCCGTCGGTACGGAAGCCCTGGGCCCAGTCGTCGAAGCTGCTGGTCTGCGTGGTATCGACCAGTTTCAGGGTCTTGGTCACGCCGTCGGCAGCAACGCCTTCCTTATAGAGGTTAATGGTCACGTGCGGAACCAGCGGTTCCCACTGCGTCTGCACGAGCATCATCGGATCATCGAAGGGGCGGGTGGAAGCATAGACCACGTGGCCGTGGATGCCGCCGTTTTCGCCGGCGATATAGGGAGTCTTGCCGAATTCGATGAAGTTGTTCTGGCCGGAGTAGCCCTGCCAGCCTTCCGCCACCACCCACGGGGGATCGATTCGACCCGTGGAAGCGGAGGAGCTGCTGGGGATGGCTCCATTCTGAATCGACAAACCGCTGCAATCGGCGTCGGGGCAGTAGATTGCGCCGGGTACCGAGAGGTTCGCGGGCAAAGGAGTCTTCTCGTTGGTGTTGGCCATGAACTTGCCGATGGTGGAGGTTCCGCAAGCCGGGTAGCCTGCTTGACCGCACGATGCCGAACCGTCCGCGGGACCGCCGGCGTCATACACGGTGTGGATACCTGTCGTCTTGTAGCGAGTGACGTCGGTTTCCACCACGTACCAGTTGAACAGGGGGAAGGTTTCGTTGAAGCTGGCAACGCCATCGAAGTCGGTGCCGAGGTTGTTGGCCAGGCTGCCATCGCGATAGCGGACTGCGGTGTTGACCAGGGAGACGCCGCCTTCGCCCTTCTGGTAGACGCCGTCCTTGTTGTCGTCAATGAAGGTGCGCGTGAGAACGTTCGCCTGCCACTGGCTTGTGGCGACGTCGCCCATGTTGCAGGTGTTGACCGCGCTGGTCCCCGTGCCCGTGGTGGTGCTGCCGCCGGGGCAGGACGTGGACCCGGCACCGAGGCCGATGGGCGTGGAGAGACCATCGACGATCATGTCGTTCCATTCGTCGAAGGTGGTCAGGCGCCAGTTGCCCGCGGGCAGGCCGGTGATGGTGAAGGTGCCGTCGGGGTTGCAATAGGTGAAGGCGAAGTCCTCACCGTCGGGATCGCCCACGCTGATGTAGCACTGGGTAAAGGCAAAGGAGTCGTGCGAACCGCTGCTGTAGAGACGCTCGTCGGGCGTGCGGCTCATGCGCTCGGTGGTGATCTTGCCGGTCACAGTGTTGTTGCAGGATTGTGTCGTACCAATACCAGCGGTAACGTTGACGTCGGTGCCATTGCAGACCCCGGCGAGGCGGCTCTTGATGATGGCCGGATTGGCGAAGCCGATGGCAACGTGGTATCCGGCGGGGCCGAATTCCTGGAAGTACGCCGGCTCACCGATGCGCAGGAACGAGTCGTGCGCCTTCTGGCCGTCGAGGGTGTTGGTCTGCAGCCAGACCTCACCGCGGGCGATGCGGTCGGCGCCAGGAATAGCCTGAACGCTGAACCGGCCCGGCATGAGGTTGGCAACGACCGCCTGGCCCGCGAGCGGGGAGAGGGTGGCGTTGTCGGACTCATACTTCGGGCAAGTGACAATCATGCCGGTGATGCCGCTTGCGGTTTGTCCCTTCGCGGCAGCGGCCGCCCCGATCTTGGTGATCGGGCAGGCATCGAGGCCGGTCACCGGATCGATGGTGCCGTCGAGGCTGTTGGAGAGGGGCTGGTTGAACATGTCATAGGTCATCTGGCCGGTCACATCGCCGGAGCCGCCCATGTCGTCCCAGAGGAGGATGTTGAATCCGCCCAGGCCGGGTTCCTGGGGCGAGAGCGCGTCAACGCCGCCGCCGGCATCCTGCTCGCCGTTGAGCGGGAAGTCGTCCTCGAATACGTTCACCGATAGCTTGGCCGGCGGGAACGGATCCTGTTCGACAGTCACATTGACTGCAGTTTGACCGGGAGCGATGGGTGCGCCGCCCATGGAGTAGCCGCAGTTGGCCTGAGTTGCTGAGGTGCAGGCGGAGCCGTTCCCCGAAATGAAAGGATTGGCCGCGTTGCCCGGCAACACGGAGATGTAGTAGCGCTTGGTCGGATCCAGAGCCACGGCGCTGGGGAGAACGACTGTTTTCTGCGAGGCCGTGGTTCTGCAAACGCCGTCGCCGACGTCGCAAACTGCGGGAGCGCCGAGAACGGTCTGGCCGGATTCGCACGAGATCGGTCCGGTGCAACCCTGGGCCACAAAGGGCATGTCGCTGGTGTGGAAGTTGGCTCCCAGGATCGGAACAGTACCGCCAGGCAACTGGGTTCCCGCGCAGCCGGGTGGAGCCGGATTGGTGGTGCTCACCGTGCCGATATTGGCCGTGCAGTTGGGGTTGATGTAGAACGAACGGTCTTCTTCGATGATCCAGCGGAAGTCGCCGCCGGAAACGTTGGTCGCTCCCGTCTTGCCATCCACCAGAGTGACGGTGAGGCCGGATCCGGTTGGGAAGGTGACTGTGGCCGTAACTCGGGTACCGATCTGAGTGCCCTGCGAGTTCTGCACCAGGTAGGTGAAGGTGTAGGGTCCGGCGCTGCTTACCGATCCGGTGAATCCACCGGACTGATCTGCAACCACAGTCAATCCCGTTGCGGGTTTGATGGAAGATGCAACGACGGTGAGCGGGTAGCCGGCCAGGTCAGTGCAGCCTGCCAGAAGTCCCGGATTGGGGATCCTGATGAAGGTGGCCAGCTTCGAGGTGAAAGCAGGAGCGGCGCAAGAGATCCCGCCCGCGCTTTCGAGAGTTCCCTTGCCCAGGGTCACAGTCGCCGTGATGCCCGAAGAACAGACACCGCCGGTGACGGAGCCGTTGGCGCAATAGGTGAAGGAGTCCGACGTGGCGCCCGCCGCTGAGGTGTAGGTGAAGGTTCCGTCGGGGTTGAGGACAACCGTGTTTCCAGCGGCGGTGGGCCCCGCGAGAAGAGTCACGCCGAACACATTGGTGTCGTTGGCGATGACGCCCTTGGACGGATCGGAAACGGCAAACACCTGGCCCACAGTTCCAAGCAGGCCATTGTAGGTGTCATTGACTGCCACCGCTGCGCTGAGCCCCGCCGCGCTGGGAAGTGACGCCCCGTTCACGCCGATGTAGGCCAGCATGCCGGAATCGCGGTTGATCTTGTTTCCGGAAAGGCTGAGCTCACGGTCATAGACCGGAAGCGCGGTACCGCCGGACGCGGGCACGTTGATCATGACGTCGTATGTTTTTCCAGCCGCCATGAAGACTTCCGATTGCACCCGAGGAGCTCCTGGAACCGGATTGCCATCTTCCGCGATCAGGGTGAAGCCGCTCGACGGAGCAGGTGCATTCTGGGCGATCCCCTGATACGAAGTCTGGGAACCCACGATCGAAGGAACGTGCATGCGCGAACCAGCATTCACGAAACGAACCAACACGTTGCCGGTGACGGGCGTGGTGGATGTTCCGAGCGAACTGGCGAACAGAGAAGCCGACGAACTGGTCCTGCTGAAGGCCACGCCGTTGATGGTGTAGTACAGCGGGGTGTAGTTCACAGCCGGCGGATAACAGGTGTGCACAGCGGGGTCGCCGCATGCGCCCGGTACACCCGACCAAACTGCAAGTTCATTGAAGCCGGCGGTCCCGACCGCCGCCTGCACGGCGTTGTTCTGCACCGGATCGATTTCACCGAATGCCAGGGGAACTTCGGAACCGTAGACCACGCCGGGATAGGCTGTGCCCGTGGTTCCCGCCGAGGCCGGCGCTGCGGTCACTACCAGGATTCCGTAGAGACCCATGGTGGCCTGGATCGAGGGGTGCGTGCCCGATTCGATCAGGTAAGTTCCAGGCCGGAGCGAAGGCCAGGCCAGGGCTGTCGTTGCGCCTGCCGCCACTTCAGTTCCGAACGACTGAACGCGCTTGGGTTGGGCGGGCGGAACAAAGGGTGTCTGCGCCGGCGCCACCGTGGCCCACGTTGCATCGTTCACGGTGCTGTGGGTTGGGCTGGCTACGTAGGTGGCCGCAGTTCCGAGGCCGCCGCCGATCTGGCCGACGATCATGATGGAGGTGGGGACGGTGTTGGCACCCGCGCCCGCGGCAAATGAGAGGTTGTTGGTCAGGTTGATGGTGAGGCCCTGGCCGGTCGGGACAGTGATCACTACCGGCGACCATGAGGTTGAAGTTGTCGCGGCCGGGTTCAAAGGGGCGCAGGTTGCGGTCGAGCCGGAAACGGCCGTGCCGCAACTGTAGCCCCACATCGGAACAGAGGACCCATCAGGCAGGGACGCGGTCGCCGGGCCAGCAGAGAGATTGATCTGCTGCTGTGCGCCGGCCGCTCCCACACCTAGAAGGAGAACAGCCGCTCCACGCACCGCTGTCTTGATCATCGCTTTCAGAGAGTTGATATACATTCCTGTTCTCCTAGCTAGTTGGATTCGTCAATGACGAATTCCCGGGAATCGACAAGCATCATCATCATCATTCCGCCCGGAAACACGTTGTTAGTGGTGATCTCGCGCTCATTGTGCGAGTGCCACATGAAGGCCCATCCACGCTCGTTGGCCGGATTGCCCTGCGTGTTGGAAGGCAGCAGATTGGTGTTCGGTCCCACAGCGCGGGTGGTGGCGTCGGGGCCCAGGTAGGGGCTGCCGCTATACCACACGCCGTTGGTAAGAATGAGCGGATTGGGAAGCGTAACCGGGCCGCCCGAACCGACATCGCCAACCGGATTCACTTCCAGCGGCTTGTTGTGATCGGCGCACCATTCCCAGAAGTTGATCGCCGTCGGCGCGCCGGTGTTGTAGCCATTCGGGTCAGGCGTGCAGGGAAGAGAGGCACTGAGATCCGAATCCGTTCCGGCATGGTGCGCGTACATGTCCCAGTTCAAGCCTCTTCCAGTGAAGTAGAAGATGCCATCCATGGTCTGGCCGGGTGTGGTCGTGGTGGTGAAGAGCGGAGCGCCTGCCAGTCCCACGCCGTCGGGCGTGAGGATGAGGTTTCCATCGCGAGCGAGGATGCGGACGTGGTTGGCGTGCTCGTGGAATGGATGCTGCCAGCGGCCCTGGCCGATGATGCGCAACAGAACCTGTTCGCCCGGATGCAGGTGAGGGTTGCCATTGTAGGGCTGATGCGGATAAGGCGTGTCGTAGTTGGGATCCATGTCGTCGGGCATGGAGCGGCCGTTGATCATGAAGTACGCGGGGTGATAAGGCTCGGTGGGAACCTCGAGGCTGCAGCCCGGCGTGGCCGCGACACAACCAGACTTGGCGGACACCTGAGCCAGAGCCTGGGCATGGATGTTGGCATCCATTTCGGAGAACTGGAACAGATACTCGCGGTCGTAGCATGTGGCGGGATGATCGTAGGCTGCCGCGGCAAGGCGGAAATCGGATTCGCCCCAGTGAGCTTCCGCAGCCAGGTTCGATTGGTGCAAACCGGTTGTGCAGGCTGACGGTATTGTCGCCGGGAGCACGATGATCGCGCCGTAGAGGCCCATCTCGACCTGCAGGTCGCCCTGGGTGCCGCTGTAGTACGAATGGGTTCCCGGCTTGGAGGCTGTAAAGGTGTAGGTGACGGTTCCGCCGGGAGCCGCCTCTTGCGCCATGAGCCCGGTTACGCCGCCCGTCGCGGTCACACTGAATCCCGGAAAGAGGATCGAGGTGTTGCCGGCGGGCGTGGGCAGGTTGTTAGTCAAATTCACAGTGACGGTCTGATTTTCTGTGACGATCATGGTGGGTCCGGGAACCTGCATGGTGGGGCAGGTCGCGCCGGCGATGGCCGCGGGCGCAAAACCGGAGGGGGCACCGTTGCAGCCGTATCCCCACGAGTACACGGTGGATCCATCGGGCTGGTTCAGAAACGCCGGTTGGGCAGTGAGGTTGAAGGTAGGCCCAGTGATGCCAGGAGCAGCAGCATGAGCCGTCGCCGCGAGCGACGCCACTGCAACCATTACGGGCAGGAGCAGTCTTGTCTTCAAGAACGCGATTTTCATCATCATCGGCATCATCATTACTCTCCTAGTTGATGTGGATTTCAGTCATCAGCCCGCCGAAGTTCTCCTGGTCGTTCGACAGGTGATCGAGCTGCGGGGTGAAGAGATAGTAGATCTGTCCCTTTCGATACACGCCGGTGTTACTGGCATCGAGGATGACGTCCAGTGACTCGCCGCCGCCCAGGGTGATGGAGTTGGTGTAGTAGTCCATGTTGTTGCCTTCCTGGTCGCGCAGCAGTTTGGCGTTGTAGCCGATCACGTGCATGGGGATGCCAAGAGATTCGAGCGTCGAGTATTCCGTCACCGAAAGGTCGGAGAGACGGATGAGGGCCTTGCCGCCGGCGGGAATGTTGATGATCGAAGGCAGGGGCTGCGAGAAGTGGCTGCGGCCGTCGGAGCTCTCGGTGGTCAGGGGGCCGGGAGTGATGGTGTCGGGATAGCTGCGGCCATTCAGGAGGAAGAACTTGTCCTTCATCTCCGCGAACGCTTCGGGGTTGAAGGTCATGCCCACGAAGTGAAAGTTGGGATCGAAGCCGTGGATCTGGATGGGGTACTCAACGTTGTACGCAGTCAAGCCGTCGCCGTCATTATAGGCGTACTTCAGTTGCTGGCCATGGTCGGGGTTGTTCGCGGAGGTGCCGACCGTATCCAGCTGCGCCAGGGTTGCCGACGTTTGCCCAATCAGAATTCCGTTGTCGGCCGGCGGCGGGTTGGTGCACAGGATGTCAGAGCTCACCGGAGCCGTGGAGCTGACGACTGCGCAGGCGGTGCGCAGATCGGCCTGCTGCTTTTGCAGTGAGGCATAGAGAGTGGTGCCGACCGGGGTGCGATTCTGGCGGGGGCGCACATAGATCTGGCCGACCATGCCCATCTGCAGGTGCTCGGGCGGAGTGATGTGGCAATGCCAGAAGTAAGTTCCCGCGTCGGGCGCGAGGTAGTAGTAAGTGAAGCTGCCGCCGATGTTGATCGCAACCGAGGCGTCGGGCACGCCGTCATAGAACGACGAGGCGTTGGGATAGCCGTGGAAGTGGACCGTGTGCTGCTCGAACAGATCGGGCCGCATGATCATGCCCACGTTGGAGAGGGTGAGAAAGAATTCGTCGTCTTCGTCGATCGCCATCAGGGGGCCAGGGATGTTGCCGTTCATGACGCCCACGTCCATGATCTGGCGCGGGTCGACGTGCCCGTCGAGTCCGCCGACGGGAAGATTCGGACATGGAAGCTGATTGGCGGGAGTCCCTAAAGGCGCCGCCAGGTTTTCAGCGATGCAATCGCTGTCCGGAGTCAGGCCGATCGCGCCATTGAAGGAGAACAACGCGGCGGGAAGTGAGGTGGTCGATCCTGGCGCGGGAGTTGTGTTGGAGAGGTACGGGTAAGCCGCGGCCGAGTTCGTGATCAAATCGGTGGTGGCCGGGTCGCCAGGCATCAGCGTGGCGCCATACATGCTGTTGAAGACGGACGGTACTTCGGTTCCCGGGAGGCCGGCGGCGATATCCGCGAGGCCGGACAGAGGCCCGAACGAGAACATGAACGTCTGGGTTCCGTTCGCCATGGTCGAATAGCCGTCGCCGCCGGAGATCTGCTGGCATTTAATGGCGCCATTCACGTTGGCGGTAGGAACCATATACCCACCAGCGCCCGGGCTGAAGGTCGTTGGTCCGGTGTACGCAGGTTCAGAACTGTTCACCATCTGGGTCATGGTGGTGTCAGGATGAGTGATGGTGCTGGTTGGACATTGAACTCTGAAGGACTGTGCTGTTGCCGGCAGTGCTGCTCCACTCATAATGAGCACCGATGCGAACAGAAACTTACCCACGCTTTTTCTCGACATGTGCCTCCTTTGTCGCCGACGGCTCGTAACGTGTAACGGGAACAGCTCCACGCCGGCCAATCCTCTGAGAACGTAATCTGCCCAGGGCATAACTTCTTTGCTACTGAGCAAATTGTCATGAGATGTGCGTAAATGTCAGGAATATCGTGAGTTTCCATTACATTGTTTTTTTGCTTTCCGACAAAGGTTGGCCCGCAAATTGAATGTTTGCTAACAAGGACCCCGGGCTTGTTTGAAATGTACTTTGCTCCCAAAGGCTGCAAGACGAGGCACAGATCCGGCCCGAATTTGGTCCGGGTCCTGGTCGCTATTCGCGGTGTCGTCTCTGGGAACGTCGTACGAATGCCGGCGACACGGGGAAGGTGGGTGCGACGCGGCTGGTTCCGAGGAGAGGGCTCTTAAGGGGGCGTGGTTCGTGCTCATCTCGCGGCGCGAGCTCCGGCACTGTGGCCGATGGCCGGCCAACCGAATGCACGGCGCAGAGACGGTGCCGGACAGCTCGAAGTCGGAGATCGATTAGCAAGCTTTCATTGAGTCCCAAATCTTCGCTGAAGAGGGGTCAGACATGACTCTTGCCGATGGAAATCCACTTCCAGTGCGGCCAATTGATATTGGACAAACGGCGATGAAATGAGCGGGGTTAGCATGGCGAGCGTGGACTCTTGGCGGCGATTTACATGTCTGATGTAACCACCCATTCGCTCGTCGGTAACATAGGGACTTCATGGGGGCTGGAGATAAAGAGTTGCATTAACGCAAGTTATCAATCTATGAATGTTTGCGCCGTGTGATCAGCGAAAAACAATTGCTGGTTTGCTCCGAAAAAAGGAGTTGACTTTGTCTGTGACGAATGTCACACTCACGGCCAGCTTAGGTTCCGCTGAAGTCCACCGCATGTATCGCGAGCTTCCCTGTTTTACAAACGACGTGAGCAATGTGGGCGCTTCAAAACCGGGGGCGGAACCCTCTCAGTTTCAAATTGACCTTTTTTGAGAACTTCGAGTGAGTCTCTTTGTTTTTCCACGAGGCTCGCTTACTGCGCCCAGATGGACGAGTGTGCGTCGGTGGCGCATTTTGGTTGCATTTGGCCCTGGTTGTCATGGGGGAAGTGCATGGCGACAGCACGTTCGCGGGGAGTACATCATGGCACCCAATCGGGGGAGCCATCCACAATCGAATCCAACGTCGCAGAGCGAATTGTTATGATGTGTGCTTCTGCGCTCTTCACCGGCCTCACTCCAAGAGAATGCAAGGAGATCGCTTCGTGCGCGCATGCGCGAACTTTTGCGCGCGACGAACTCCTCTTCATGCAGGGGCAGCCGGTCCGTAGCATGGTGCTGATTCAAACCGGAAGCGTGAAGCTCACGCAACTGAGCGCGACGGGCAATGAAGTCATCCTGTGGATGAATGGATCTGGGGATGCTATGGGAGTGCACGCCGACTCCCCATCCTGCAGCCACACCTGCTCGGCGCGGGCCATGGAGCAGTGCAAGGCCCTGGTCTGGGAGTACACGCGACTGCAGATGCTGGTCGCGGAGTATCCTCAGCTACGAAAGAACATCAGCCAGATTCTCGCCAGCCGGCTCCAGGAACTTGAGGAGCGGTTTCGCGAAATCGCAACCGAGAAGGTAGCCAAGCGCCTGGCGCTCGCCCTGACCAGGCTACTGAAGCAAGTGGGCAAAAAGTCGGCGGAAGGGATCGAAGTTTCCCTTTCGCGCGAGGAGCTGGCCCAGCTCACGGGCACAACACTTTTCACGATCAGCCGCATCCTCTCCAAATGGGCGGAACTGGGAGTCGTCGTCCCTCGCCGCGAGGCGGTTCTGGTGCGTGATCCCGAGCGCCTGGAATCTGTAGGAAGCGACGAAGACTAACCCCCTATTCCCCCCATGAAACCGAAGGCCGCATTCAACTCAGTTGAATGCGGCTTTTTCGCGCAGACTTGTGACCGCCGGGGCTGACTGGAGTTTACTGCGACCATACAATCTTTACATCCAAGTGGACTAAGGCGAGCGTTTTTTAAAAATCAGGCTTCAAGCTTCAGTAGATACTCGTAGTCGACTTTGATAGCTTCGAGCGCCGGCATTTCCTTGAATGGCGGCTCCTGCTCAACGAAGAAGCTGCGGACGTTCCCTTTCCGAGCCGCAGCCAGTATGCCCGTGTAGTCGATCGCTCCCCTTCCCAGTTCCGTCGGAACCGGAGCACCAGGAGCCTCGCTCATCAGGGTGGTGGTGGGAATGAACCCTTTCTTGAAGTCCTTGATGTGCAGAAGCCGGTAGCGCTTCGGGTACCGTGTGAGATAGGCAACGGGGTCGAGGCCGGCGACGGTCATCCAGCCGCAATCCAACTCCAGGCATACGAGGTCCGGGTCGGTCAGGCGCAGGAACTCGTCATAGCCCGTCACGTCTCCAATCTTTCGGAACTCGAAATTGTGGTTGTGGTATCCCAGTTGAAGGCCGGCGTTCTTGATCTTGGCGCCGACCTGGTTGAACTGTTCGGCATTCCATTTCCAGTCATCGAGCGTCAATCCATTGAGCATGGCGCGGAACATTTCCATCTGGTTTCCCGACTTGGGCTGAAACCGCGACGGATCAGCCACCCAGGGCACGGTAACTATCATGAACTCCTGGCCGAGCGCTTTGGCGGTGTCGATTCTCGCCGGAACGTTTGCCGCCAGGTCGGGCAGAAGATAGTGTCCGGATGGATTCCTGAGCCCGGTGTTTGTGAGCGCCTTCGCGATTTCACTGGCGGGCGCCTTGGCCATGGGAGACAGCTCGACTTCCTTGTAGCCGACAGCGGCCACTTTGGCGAGCGTCCCGGCCGGGTCGGCGTCGAATTCAGGCCCGACAGTGTAGAGCTGAAGGCCAATAGGAAAGTGCGATGGTTCTGCCTGCATCGATCTGCTCCCGAACGGCAAGTGGGCGGCAACCGCGGAGGCCGCGGCCAGCTTCAGAAAGTTCCTGCGGGAACTATGTCTCATAAGTGCGTCTGATGACCTCGATTCATTTCGGCCGGCGGTCGGGAAGATGAAAAGATGGACCCGGTTCTGGAGGATGCTTTCGCCGCTCGCAATTCTATACGAGACGACAGTCATGGCGACGTACCCGCTTGGCCGCACCCCATCTGCGGATTGGGGCTTGGGTGGGTTGGACGGAACCCTGGAAGTCCTGGGAGGTCGTGTGAGGCGGCGCAGGATGTTGCGGCTACTTGCGGGCGGAGGCATCGGTAGTGGTCATGCCTCGTTTGCAATTCTCTCAAATGGCAGCGATCAAGCCTCGCAGAAACACGTGGCTTGGGTGATCGAAGTCTTGAAGACAATGCAGACAATCGTTCCCGGCATGACCAGAGAAGTGCTCTCCAAATCTTCACGACTGAAGGCGGACTGTCCGCTGGATTGCAGCGCACGTTTGTGAGCCGCAACTGTCCCTACTTCAAAGTCGATGTGGAATTCCAGGCGGCGGGCCGCCCTGGCAGGGATGGAGACGCATTATGGAGTGACGCGACGGCATCGCACCGCCAAAGGACCATGAGTCCGATTCCAGATAAGGCAGGCTGGATTCAGCGTTGCACTGCTGAATCCAGCAATCATGCCTGCACTTTTACTTCGTTCCGGCCTTGCGGTAGGTTACGGTGTTCCCTGCACCGAGATCGACTTCCTTGAGATTCTCGTCGTTCACTTCGTTGCCCCGGATGATGTGCGGAATCACGGCAAACACAATCTCGCTCTGCGTGTGTTCCTTGGTGTCCTGGCCGAAGAGATACTTGGCGACCGGCACCTTGATCAATCCAGGATAGCCGCTGATCGAATTCGTTTCGGTATCGTTGAGGAGGCCGGCGATCAGGTTGACCTCGCCGTCCTTGAGACGAGCTTCATGCTCGATGCGCCGTTGACCAATGGTCGGCTGGTTGAAGCCGCCTATGTTCTGCACCCCGGTGACCGACGAGATCTCGAGGGACATCTTCAGGGTGACTTCGCCGCCGGCGTGGACGTAGGGAGTGATGTCGACGTTCACACCAACGTCGAGGTACTGGAACTGGGTATTGACCGAGCCTCCAAAGCCGCTCTGGAATGATCCGGTCGCAATCGGAACGCGGTCGCCAATCTTGAGCGAAGCCTTTTCGCTGTCGAGCACGCGGATCGAGGGTCTCTCGATCACCTTGGTATCGCTGTCGGTGGCCAACAGAGAGAAGGAAATACCCGGGATCGAGATCGAGATATCTCCGGCATTCAGGTGGGTCAGTGTTTCCAGGGTCAGAGAAGCTCCGGACGATCCGGAGGAGCCGCCGGGAACAATCGAAGCCGATGCGCTGGTGGGAGGATTGGTTCCGATGGTGCTCATCCTCTGCCGGCTCACCTCCATCACCACGACATCCACAATCACTTCAGCCTTGGGCTTGTCGATATCGGTAAGAAGCTTCTGGGCCAGCACCATCTGGTCGGGCGTTCCGCGCATCGTCAGCGATCTCTGCTCCGGGGTGACCTGGATCCTGCTGATATCGAGAATGGCTTTCAAGGTTCCCGCTGCCTGCTGCAGATCGGCCGGAGAAGCGGCGTTGCGGAGATAAAACGTCTTCATGACGTTCTGCTCCAGTTCCTTGCGCTTGGAGCCCGTATCGGCGGCGACCATGATGGTATTTGCCGACAGGGGGCGCCAGAAGGTCTTCGATTGCATCGCAACCATCTCCATCGCCTGGCGGAGGGTGACATCCTGCAGCTCGAAGTTGATCTTCTGGGGCTTGTAATCGGGATCGATCAAGACGTTGATGCCGGCGATCTTGGCGATGGTCTTATAGACCACGTCCACCGTAGTCGAGGTGAGATGCAGTGAGATCGGGGTCTCCCATTTGATGTCCAGCGACACAGGCCCCGCTGCGCTCAGGGCCTCCTTCTCGATACCCGTAGGCACGGCCAAGCTCTTCGCGGCCATTTCCTTTTCGAGTGCCTGGTGACGAATCATTTCTTCGGTGCGGGCCAACTGGCCGAGGGTTTCAAAGCTGCTCGAGTCGATCTGCGCTGCGAGACGGAATTCCGCCAAGGCTTCCTGCAGCGAGCCGGCGTCGCGCAATGCGATGCCCTTATGGATGTGCTCAGCCCCGGCGTAAAAGCGCACGCGGGTGTACGCCGCAACGTACCTGGCATCGCTCGGCTTGAGATCGTGCGCCTGTTTAAGCGCCTGGTAGGCTTCATCGAGGTTGCCCGCATGCTCGGCCTTGACTCCGGCCTTGTACAGCTTCTGAGCGGTATCGGCAACAGCCGGGACCGCGACGGTCCCCGCCAGGATCACAAACAGCAACAGTTTTAGCCTTGTCATATTGCCTCGGACGGGGGATGCATCGAATCTCAAAGCTAAAGCAAACCATCTATCCAATTCTTTGCGTAATCTCAATGAACTAGGTTGACTCCCCACTTTTGGTCCTTTTTTTTCGTTTGAGATAGCCGAAGGAGGGCAGGTCTTGCTTCTTTCTTCGATCAAAGATCAAAGAGTCAGGAAGGCACACCCAGTGCAGGGAGATGAAGCCGTTCAATACAAACGGAATCATGCCACTGAATCCAATCAGGCTCGCGATCCTATTTGCGGCCAAGCCACCGGTGATCTGAGGCGAAGAAACGAGAAAGATCCTAATCGGCCCACGAAGAACGGCGAGCGTTGACCCAGCCGAACGGTGGTGGAAACAACCCCGAAGCATGACGCTCGGTCCAGATGCCAACTCAGCCGCTCCGGCGGGGTATAGTCGCCGGTAGGTCCAAATCAACTACGATTCACAGCGGAATCCGGGAGTTTCGCACTCCGGTCCGGCGATCTTCAGAGCAATCATGTCAATCAGGCCGTTTTTCAAGTTGTTCAGGGATGATCAGCTTTCCGCATTCATAAGCAGTAGTGCCCTACTCATTGGCGGACTTTTGCTTTTCCGGGCGTATGCCGTGGCGGCTCGTGATCCGGCTCACGTGAAGTTTCCCCATCGGCCACGACACACCAACTATGCGCGTTTGAGCGCAACGAGTCTCGGACTGAGAGCGCGTCAAGCGGCACTCCTCGGGCGTGGCTCAGCGATTTGAGCCTTGAAGCGATGCGACCTTTCAGAAGTCCGGCTCGCAGCAACCTCCCTTGCTCATCGAGAAAGTTGGACCTCGAAGATGATAACCGGAACCTGATGCTGTCGTCGATAGGGACTCCGCTGTTACAAGGTCGCGCCCCATCTTTCTGGTTGGCGGGACTCGTTGGCGGAGGGAACCGATGCAGCCGCGGTTCGCGCATGCTTCCGATCCTGCATGTGCTTCAGCAACTCCTACGTGTCACAGTCGGAGCGACGGCATTGCGGCCGTTGGTAGCCGATCTCTAGCAACGTCGGCTGGCTGGGACAAGAATGGCAAACTCTTCTCTCCTTATGGGCCGAAGGTCGAGATGGTTTCCTGCTCTCAACGAGCAATTCAGTGTAAAGTGCGAGTGACCGCCCACTCTTCCCTTTGCCATCCCTTCGCCCTCTGCCTGGCCGGGCAGACTGCCGTCGGCGGCGGGACGATGCTGTTGGTAGTGCTGTTTTCAGCTGTCGATTTATTGCCTGTGGCGGGATTTTGTTGTACAGGGTGGGGGCATAACGTTGTAGAGAGCGGGAGCATACCGTTACAGCAAGTGGGGGGATTCGTTGTAATCCGCGGCAGGCACTCTTGTCGATTCTCTATCCGGGATAGCCCCCGGTGATGTAGCCCTCCAGAGCCTGGATGGCCTGCTCCTGGCCGGAGATGACCCATTTGACGAGGTCGCCGATCGAGACCACGCCCACGACGGAATAGTCCTGGAGTACGGGAAGGTGACGGAAATGGTGCTCGGTCATCATGGACATGCATTCGTCCACGGTATGCTGAGGGCTCACGAACATGACCGGGCTGGTCATGATCTGGTGGACCCTGGTATCGCGGGAAAGATGGCCCATCAGCACACCCTTGCGGGCATAATCGCGCTCGGAAAGAATTCCGACCAATTCATCGCTGGAAATGACCAGAAGGGCGCCCACATCATACCGGGCCATCATTTCCAGGGCCTCATAGACCGATTGTTCGGGCGCGATCGACAAAATCTTGTTGCTGCCTCTAGTCCTGAGTAGAGAACCAATGGTGTCGGAAATCCTCATCAGACCCTCCGCCCTTCATTGAGGTACGCGCAGCGGGTGCGCGATTCCATTCCGAGCGCCTTTTGTCATCGCGGAATAGATTACGAAATCAATTGATACATTCTTGATTCAGGACTCAAGGCCAGAAAAGAGCAGGTTCGCTTTGCAAGGGGCAGCATCCGGACCAGGTGTGCCGTCCCGGCACCGGACCAGTAGGGGACACTATAGCCCATCAAGGACACACAAGAGAAGCGGGATGTGAAATCATCCTCATTTTTTTGATGACGCCGGTGTCATCCAGTCCGGGCACCCAAAAGCCCTTCGAATTTGCGCTTTTCGGTGGGCAGGAGCGCAGCGCTCCTGCCGGACGATTGACGCTGCAATGTGACTGGGATCACAGCCGGGCGTGACAACCCTGAGTGTTCAATAGAGAGTGAGCCGCGGTCACCCAGATCTCCGTCCCCCATGGGCTCTGCCGAAAGCCAATCAGTCCATTTCGCGAGCGTCGTCGGATCTTCGTTTTCTGTGAGGGTCTCGAGCAAGAAAGGACAGGATTCAAACCGGTGAAATCTCGTCAGGAGTCCATTTCATGAAGCGCAATCCCGCGATCATTGCCGGCATTTGTGTTCTCGTGTGCGTCGCCTATGTCGCGGGGCGTCATAGCGGGGGGCACCGCACTGAATTGAAAGGCGCCAGCCGCCGGATTTTGTACTACGTCGATCCCATGCACCCTACCTACCGTTCCGACAAACCGGGCATCGCGCCGGACTGCGGCATGGCGCTGGAGCCCGTGTATGAAGGAGAATCCAGCCCTGAGCAGCCAACTCTTCCGGCGGGTGGAATTGTGCTCAGCACCGAACGGCAACAGTTGATTGGGATCCGGACCGCAGTCGCGCACAAGAGTAGCGGCGTACGCATTCTTCGAACCACCGGCCGGATTGCTCCCGACGACAACCGCCTTTATCGCATCCAGGCCGGATTCGACGGATGGGTTGATTCGCTCACAGACACTCCACCTGGAACCATCGTGAAGCGGGACCAGGTGCTCGCTACCCTTTATGGTCCGGATGTCCGAACAGCCGAGTTGAATTACATCGGCTTCATGGCCGGAGTCGAACGGCTGAGACAAGGAATGGCAGAGGGCGAGATGAAATCGCTCGACGATTCCAAACACGTGAACGAAGAGCAAATGCGGTTGCTCGGCATGGGCGAACAAGAAATTCATTCGCTTCAGATGAACCACCACGCCTCCAGCAACCTCAACCTGGTTGCGCCGGGAGACGGAATCGTTCTCTCGCGGTCGATTTCGCCTCGGCAGCGATTTGAGAAGGGCGCGGAGCTATACAGGATTGCCGATCTGAGCAAGGTGTGGATCATTGCCGATGTCCACGGGAGCGACGGGACCTTCCGGCCCGGCGCCCACGTGAAGGTCAACGTGCCCGAGTTGGGTAAGGCCATCAACGCGGTGGTCACCTCGGCCGTGCCGTTGTTCGATGATGCATCGCGAACCCTGAAGGTCAGACTGGAAGCTGACAATCCCGGGTTGTTGTTGCGCCCCGACATGTTTGTCGATGTCGAGCTCGAAAGAGGAGTGCCGGACGGTTTATCGATTCCCTCAGACGCGGTACTCGATAGCGGATTGCGGAAGATTGTTTATGTCGAAACGCGGGATGGCATCTTCGAACAGCGCCCGGTCGAGATTGCCGGGGTCTTCGGCGACCAAGCGGTTGTCGCCGGCGGGATCAGCGAAGGCGACCGCGTCGTCGTGTCAGGAAATTTTCTGTTGGATTCGGAAAGCCGCATGCACGCGACAGGGGACCCCGCGGTGCAGACGAGTGCTTCGGGTAAGCCGGCCCTGGCGCTCGTGGCCGCAGGTGGAACGCAAGATCCAGTCTGCGGGATGAACATCAAGGCCAGCGAGATCGCGTTCCAGGAGACATATAAAGGCAAGGTGTTCGGCTTCTGCTCGCAATCCTGCCGCAAGAAGTTTCTGGCAGACCCGGAGAAATATGCGAGCGGGAAAGCGAACGTGGCTGCGATTGCCGATGATCGGGCGGCGGACCCGCATGATTGAACGGCTCATCGGTTTTTCGATTCGCAAAAAGGCACTGGTCTTTCTCCTGATCGCCGCGGCCTGTGCGGCAGGAGCCTGGTCGATGCTGCACATGCCTGCGGATGCGATGCCCGACCTGGGCGATACGCAGGTGATCGTATTCTCCCGGTGGGACCGGAGTCCCGACATTATCGAAGACCAGGTCACCAACCCCATCGTGACAGCGCTCACGGGGGCTCCGCGGGTCAGAAGCGTGAGAGGAGTTTCGGACTTCGGCTACTCCTATGTGTATGTGATCTTCGATGAAGGGACCGATCTCTATTGGGCACGATCGCGGACGCTGGAATATTTGTCGGCGGTGACCTCCCGCTTTCCGGAAGGCGTACGGACCGAGTTGGGTCCGGATGCATCGGGCCTGGGCTGGATCATGCAGTACGTGCTCGAGGACGATTCGGGCAAACACAGCCTGGCAGAGCTACGGGCATACCAGGACTGGTATTTGAAGTCCTACCTGAAGAAGGTGCCCGGGGTGGCGGAGATTGCCACGGTCGGCGGATTCGTGCAGCAGTACCAGGTAAACGTCGATCCTGACCGGTTAAGGTCCTACGGCATACCGATTGGGAAGGTGGCAGAGGCGGTTCGAGCCACCAATCAAGAAACCGGGGCGCGTTTGCTGGAGTTTGGCGGCGCAGAGTACATGATTCGCGGACAGGGATATGTCCGCTCGACGGCCGACCTCGAAGAGACGGTCCTCGCTTCAAAGAACGGAACCCCAATTCGGATCAAGGATGTGGGCCAGGTGATCCTGGGCCCCGATATTCGCCGGGGCACAAGCGATCTCGACGGACGGGGCGAAGTTGTGTCGGGCATCGTCATCATGCGCCAGGGAAGCAACGCGCTCGAGGTGATCTCGCGTGTCAAGGCTCGCCTGAGAGAGATTGCGCCTGGCATGCCTGCCGGAGTGCGGGTAGTGCCGATCTACGATCGCTCCGATCTGATCCAGCGGGCGATTACCAATTCGCGGCGAACGCTCATCGAGGTCATGGTGACGGTGGTCGTCGTGATCCTGGTCTTTC
Organism: uncultured Acidobacteriota bacterium; assembly: GCA_963798315.1. Taxonomy (GTDB): domain Bacteria; phylum Acidobacteriota; class Terriglobia; order Terriglobales; family Acidobacteriaceae; genus Telmatobacter. Next base: position 150,460 of record CAWCTA010000021.1, read on the forward strand.
TCTGGCACTTTCCCAGCGCGGTGGTTCCGGTGGTCACCATTCCGGTGGCTGTGCTGATGGCCTTCGTTCCGCTCTATTTCGTCGGCGTCAGTATCAATATTCTCTCGCTAGCAGGGATCGCGCTGGCCTGCGGAGAATTGGTTGACGCGGCAATCGTGGTGGTTGAACAGAGTTACAAGAAACTGGAACTGTACCAACGAAGCGGCGAGCCATTCTCGTATGAAGCAGTGATCCTTGAAGCGGTTCGCGAAGTGGCGCGGCCCACCTTCTTCGCGCTGCTCGTAATCGCGATCGCATTCCTTCCCGTGCTCGTTCTTGAAGGGCAGGAAGGAAAGCTTTTTCGTCCCCTGGTGTACGCCAAGAGCTTCGCACTGCTTGCTGCCGCGATTCTTACCTTGACGCTCGACCCTGCCCTGCGAGTTCTGCTGGTGCGGAGGCCATCGAGCCGTCCGGACAATTCCAACCCCATCCGCAGGCTCGGCAACTGGCTGCTCGGGGGAGCGCTGCGCCGCGACGATCAGCATCCCATCATGGGACCGCTCATGCGCTTGTATGACCCGATCCTTCGCTGGACGTTACGGCGGAAATGGCTGGTGATCTCAGGGGCGGCGGCAATCGTCCTGTTAACGATCCCAGTCGCGCTGCGCATCGGATCGGAATTGATGCCTCGCGTCGAAGAGGGCTCGCTTCTATATATGCCCAGCACCATGCCCGGCATCTCCATCGGTGAAGCGCAGAGGCTGCTCTCGACGACCGACATCATCCTGCAACGGTTTCCGGAAGTTGAGCACGTTCTCGGCAAGGCCGGACGCGCCGACACGGCGACCGATCCGGCTCCTCTTTCCATGCTGGAAACCGTCGTGGTCCTGAAGCCGCAATCGGAGTGGCGGAAGCGGGATGTGTGGTACTCGTGGGCACCGGAGTGGGTGAGGCCCATGCTTCGGCCCATTACCTCCGATCACATCCCGGAAGAGGAACTCGTCGCGGAAATGAACCAGGCGTTGAATGTCCCGGGCGTGTCGAATTCGTGGACGATGCCAATCCGCGGCCGGATCGAAATGCTTACCACTGGAATTCGCACACCGGTGGGCCTGAAAGTCCAGGGAAACGATCTGAAGCAGATCCAGCAGATCGGTCATCAGATTGAAACCATCCTGGGCAACGTACCCGGCACGCGGAGCGTGTTCGCGGAAAGAACCGGGGAAGGGTTCTTTCTTGACGTCGCCTGGAATCGTTCCGCACTGGCACAAAACGGGCTTTCAATGGAAGACGCGCAGAACGCTCTCTCGACGGCGGTGGGCGGCGACAACGTAAGCACCGTCATTGACGGCCGCGCCCGCTACCCGATCGACGTCCGCTACATGCGTGACTTCCGTTCCGATCTCGATGCACTCGGAAAAGTACTGATCCCGGTCTCGGGGGAGCAACAGATCCCGCTTTCTGAACTTGCCTCGGTTCGCACCCACACCGGTCCGGCGATGATACGCGATGAAGATGGGGTGCTGACGGGATATGTTTTTGTTGACACCGGCGGCCGCGCCACGGGGGACTACATCGCCCAGGCACGCAAGGTATTGGATGCGCAACTGAAGGTGCCCCAGGGCTACGTGGTGAGCTGGAGCGGGCAATTCGAGTCGGCGCAACGCGTGCGGGCAAGGCTCATGGTGGTGGTACCGGTCACCCTTGGGCTCATTCTGCTGTTGCTGTATTCGAGTACCCGATCGGCCGTCAAAACCATGATCGTGATCCTGGCAGTTCCCTTCTCTGCTGTGGGCGCTGTCTGGCTGGTTTACCTGCTGGGCTACAACATGAATGTGGCGGTGTGGGTGGGACTGATCGCGTTGTTAGGGGTAGACGCGGAGACCGGCGTGTTCATGCTGCTGTACCTGGACCTGGCATTCGAGAAGGCGAGACGATCGAAAGCCCAGTTGTCGGAGCCGGAGGTGGTCGAAGCGGTCGTGGAGGGAGCGGCCAAGCGCCTCCGCCCCAAGTTCATGACCTTTGCAACCATGACGATCGGCCTGGCTCCGATCCTGTGGTCCACCGGCACGGGGTCCGCGATCCTGAAACGGATCGCCGCGCCCATGGTGGGCGGAATCGTGACGTCCTTTGTTCTTGAGCTCCTGGTCTATCCCGCCATTTACGCGATCTGGCGAACCCCGCGGACCAGGGCCGCGCTCGAGGATCGCCAGTTGCTTGCGGAAAGCGTGTGAAGCCCGTTGAGAGACCAGGCAGGTAGCTGGCTTTCGGTCGACTTTCACGGCCGGCGCCGATTTAGTTCGCGAAGTTCCGGTACTTCCGAAGCGTCTCAGGCCTGGAATGGAGCAGTCTTTGGGTTGTCCAGGTACTTCACGAGCAATACTTCATTTCCAGCCTCGTTATAAATGAGTTCGTCGACGAGATGGCGGGAGAGCAAAATGCCGTAGCCGCCCGGTGGCAGTCCGACGGCCTCACGAACCTGGAGGTGGCGCACTGGATCATCCATTGGATTGGAGACAGCGGCATGTAACAATTCGTCGATCGCGAATCCTCGTCCCGGGTCTTTGATGCGACAGGCCACTCCCCTGCGGGCGCGCAGGTACGACACTTCAACGTACTGGCTGGGGTCGAATTGCCCACCGTGAGTAATGGCATTCATCAGCATCTCGCGAAGGGCATAGGCCACTTGGCTTTTTTCTTCTTCGGGCAGGTCTGCCATCTCATTAAAGAACTGCATCATCCGATCTGCCGTTCCGACGTCACAGCGGACTAACAGGCGAATCCAATTCGGCGAGGCGGAGGCAACCTCAATTCCGTCGTCCCAACATGGCTTCTCCATCGCCATATGAATCATCTCGCTCAGGGTTGCGAACGAATACGGTTGAGAGAAGTAACTGAATGCGCGCTGACGGAGCGCTTCAACCACATCCTGAGTCGTGCTATGCCGGGTGAGAATGATCATGCGAGTGTGGGCGCGAACGGTCCTGATCTTCCGGAGTAACTCGATGTCCTCTTTGGCGGAAGTGGCTTCGGACGTAATAATAAGATCGAAAGGCCGATTCTGCGCCAGCGAGAATGCTTCTGCGTTACTCGCAACATACTCGACCGTCCACTCCTTGGTGAGAAGATGGTCGAGCAATATTAAATTGATTTCGGGATCGGCCACGACCAGCAGCGACTTTGCGGATCCGGGCGTGCTCGGATTGCCGCGACTATAGTTCGATGGGATGCTCATGCGTTCCGTCCACTCGCTTTTGCCCATACACACGACGACCGTCAGCTAAAATCACACGGATCATAGAGGAAGAGGGTCTGTGCCGATACTGTCAAAACTACAAGTTCATCGAGATGAACCGCCCGTGGCCCAGCATGGGCATCGCCGATACAGCTGCGCCGGAGCAAAACTCGAAGAATTCCGAAAAGCGGGACTAGTAGTTTGTGCAGTTCCGCCGAGATGCATGGAAAGCGAACATGAAGGAGCGGATCGCCCGGAGTCCCAGTCTCGTTCGAAGGACAGGCAGGTGTTTGCGCGGGCCGCGAAAACTCGGAATTTCAGGGAGGATGCAGTGAGAGTAAGAGGATTGGTTCTCGTGACCGCATTTTTGGGTGCGGTATCATGCTTCGCGCAGGACATCGCGGTGGTTACCGTCAGGCCCTTGACGGACGACGACATCAAGCTGATGCGTCAGGACGTTCAATCGCAGAAGGAAAGCATCATCAAGGACACCATGCAGTTCACGGATACCGAAAGCTCCGCGTTCTGGCCGGTCTACAAGCTGTATGCCGCAGACCAGAAAGCCATTGGCGACAAGCGTGTCGGCCTCATTACCGATTACGCAAAACAATATGACACGTTGTCGGACGCGGACGCCAAGAGCCTGACCCAACGGATGCTTGCGATCGACGATGACACGCTGGCGTTACGAAAGAAGTACCTCCCGAAATTCCAGACGGCGATTGGAGGCAAGCGCGCCGCAATGTTCTACCAGGTCGACAATCGGCTGACCCTGATCGTGAACGTGCAACTTGCTTCGGTCATACCGCTGATTCAATAAACGGGAGGTTTCCCTCCGGGGCCTGTCGCCTTGTGAATCACGGCGCCGCGCCCCGGTTCGCTTACCCGGTCTGGGTACGGGAATTACGATGGCATCTAAATCAATAGAATCTCAAAATATTTCAAGAGCGGTGCCAGATCCGGCGTGTGTTAATGCCGCCAAACGGGTCACTTAAGAGAACCCTGGCCGTCCGAAGCGTTGTCTTATTGGGGAATGGGAGCCCGGGGAAGGAATACCCGTCCGGCTTGTACGGCGTTAATCGCAGCTCGCAAATCGGTGCTCATACGGGACTTAAAGACGTAGCCCGACGCGCCGGCATCAAAGGCGGCGCGGATGAATTCCAATTCCTCATGAACGGTCAGAAAGATGATCTTGGTGGGGCACTTTTCCCGTCGCAGGTGCCGGGTAATTTCGAAACCGTTGAGTTCTCCCATGGAGATGTCGAGAACCAGCACGTCGGGATTGATCCCGGGAACGTCGCGAACCACAGCGCTGGCCTGCCCGAGGGTGCCCACTATGTTGAATTCCTTCTGGAGCATGTGCTTCACGACTTCCAGCATTGCCGGATTATCATCGGCCAACAAAACCCGAAGCCGCTCAGTCACAATAAACTCCACGACCAGCAATTGAAGTGCCGGGATACTGGTACATCTTAGGAGCGCTGGGGGAGCGGAGATACTATCAAAAGTAGTTGTCAATACTCATTAAAGATATAGGGTGGATCTATTCAGAAATCATGTGGTGCTTGATGGCATATTCGATCAGCCCGGCGCTGGTCTTGATTCCGAGGACATCCATGATCTGGTACTTGTGGAAGGCCACGGTTCCTGGTTTGAGATTGAGAATGAAAGCGATTTCCTTCATGGACTTTCCTTCGGCGAGTAGTTGCAAGACCTCGCTCTGCCGGCCGGAAATGTGCTTTTGTTCCTTGTAAACCGCGCCCGATCGGAGAAGGTATTCGACGGTGTCTTTGGTGATAGCGGGGGAAAGGTAGGACTCGCCCTTGAGGACGCGACGCACGGCAATCACCAGTTCTTCGGCATTGCAATGCTTGAGGACATAGCCGGAAGCGCCGCGGCGGAAGGCCTCAGCCGCAACATCCGGACCCAACATCATGGTCAGGAAAATGAGCTTGGTTCCGCGGCTTTTCTGCTTGATCTGTTCGCCGGCATCGAGCCCATTCAATTGCGGCATCGAAATATCCAGAATGACCACATCGGGACGAAGTTCCGCAGCGGCCTGGAGGAGCGCACGCCCGTCGGAGACGGTACCGACAACGTCGAATTCAGGTTCGAGCAGGCCCTTGCAGGCTTCCGCAACCAACTTATGGTCGTCGGCAATGAGGACCCGGGCGCGATGGCGATTTTCCATAACAAATTCTCCTAGAACGTCAGGCACACGGGAACGGGGGTACAAGACACTGAAGACAGTGCGATTATACATAACCTAGGGAAAATCCCAGTGTGATGATTCATGCCCCGATGCGAAAGGTGCCTGGAGATCAGGAGGACTGAACGCCGGCTGATGTAGTTCCAGATGAATCACACAGCGTCTTTGGGGATTGGGACGAGGGCGACCAGGGAGGTCCCCTGTCCTTCCTGGGAGACGAGCTCAAGCCGGCCGCCAATCAAGTTTAGCCTCTCGCGCATGCTCACCAGGCCAAGACCAGAGGCAAATCGCACCTTTTCCAGGTCGAACCCAATTCCATTATCTTCGATTTTCAGGATCAATTGACTTCCCCTTGCATGCAATTCAACGACGACGCGAGTTGCCTGGCTGTGTTTGGCGACGTTCTGCAGCGCTTCCTGGAGAATCCTATAGAAACAAAGGGACTTGGCGCCATCCAGGCGGGGCGGAATGGTTCTGATCTGGTAATCGAGATCGATGCCATACTGATTCGCGAAATCACGACAGAGACGCTCGGCGGCCGCCGACAGGCCAAGAAAATCGAGTTCTGAGGAGTGGAGCCGATGGGAGAGTTTGCTCACGTCCACGGCGATCTCTTTGATTTTCCTATAGAGTTCGTGCACATCACTCTGGGTGGTGTGTTCCTCATCCGAGACTCCGGAATCCACGCGCTGCGCCCGCACGCAAAGGAGCGCCAACTCCTGTCCGATGTGATCGTGCAGTTCGCGCGCCACGCGGCGCCGCTCCTCTTCCTGGGAGGAGATCAAGCGGCCGCTGAGTTCTCGAAGTATGCGCTCTGATTCCCGGGTTTCCGTGACGTCCGAGATCATTCCGATAATCTTGCGCAATTTTCGATCCGGTTGAAAGAACGCCCGTCCCGATTCCTCCAGCCAGATGATTTTCTGGTCGGGGCGAACAAAGCGAAAGTTCACCTTGTAGCCGGACCTTTCCGGAGATAACGATTGAAGCGTGTTTTCGTAGAGTTGCTTCTCCTCGGGATGAACATGCTCCACGAATTCGCGCCTCGTGTTCTGCGCTCCATCGCTGAGTCCCAGAATTTTTGCACTTTTAACGGAACGTCGAACCGCGTCGGCGGCGAAGTCCCATTCAAATGCATACGTCCGTCCCGCCTCGATGGCGATGCGAAGCATCTCCTCGCTGTCGCGCAAGGCTTCAACGGCTTGTTTGCGGTCGGTAATATCCACGAACACACCGAGCCAGCAAGGCTCGACATCGACCTCAAGCACAACCCCCGACACCAGAGCCTCGCGGCGCGCGCCGGACCTGGTTCGAAATGCGATCTCCGCGCCGCGGAAGTGGCCCGTCGTCTTCAATTCTTGTACGAGCTTTTGTCGATGTTCAGGATTTTCCCAGAGCCCAACGTCGATGGGGGTCTTTCCAATCACATCTTCCGGCGCGTATCCGGTGGACTCGGTGAAGCTTTGGTTGACGTCAATGATCCGGTTGTCGTTGAGGCTGGTGAGCGTAACTGCCAGTGGGCTTTGATGGAAGGCGGCGGCGAATTTCTCTTCCGATTTCCTTAAGGCCTCCTCGATCTGGATTCGTTCGGTGACGTCGTGACCATACACACAGATTCCGTACACCCGCCCATCCCGGATCAACTGCCGGGCAACAAAATGCACCGTCTCGCCGCTGGGGAGAAAGTGCTCATCCTTTTCGAATTTTCCTTGCTCGAGAACGCTCTTGTAGAAGAGCCTCCAGGATTCCGCCCGGTCGAGATCGATTTCTTCCAGGCGCATGCCCGGACGCAGGCGGATTCCGCGCTCCGTGAAAACCAGATCATCGATGGCCTTATTGAATGCGACCAATTCAAAATTCTCTGGCTCAACGATCCAGATGCTGTCTTCACTGGCAGTAAAAATGTCAGAAAGCAGCGCATGGGAGTTCTCCCGCTCCAGTTGCGCCACCTTCTGGGCCTGAATTTCAAGGAACGTGCCTGTCATACTTACCGGGCGGCCCAGCTTATCGCTGCGCACAATCTTTCCGCGGATTCGAAACCAGGTATAGTCGCCGGCTTTGACCCGCAACCGGCACTCGCAATCCAAGGCCTGGGTACTTCCGTCCAAGTGGGCATCGAGACAGGAGTTCCACTTGCCACGATCCTCGGCGTGGACAAGGGCAGCAAGGAAGAGTCCATTTTCAGATAGATCCGTAGCTGAGTAACCCATCGACGCAAGCCAGCCATCGCTCAAGTAGGCCGCGCCGGAGGTAATGTTCCAGCGCCAATACCCGTGCGTGGCGGCGTCCAGAATGGTTTGGAGGTGTTTTTCCGCGGGCCGGATACGGTCCGAATCAAGCTTCGAAGCCCGATTCCGGGGTGCGGGGACGATCCGCCGGTACTTGGATCCTTTTTCCCTCATCGCACGCAAGCCCCTGCCAGTTGCGCCCTTCCGGCAATGCGCAGCATGGCCATCTTTCCTGGTACGGGATATTTGCCGATTTCCGACTGCGTGGATTTAGTCAGGCTGCATCAGTTCATCCGGCATTCCACCGGGTTTACTCAGCCCACTCGGTTGCGAAGGTGCAGCAGGACGTGCTTCGCGGTTGGAACGGTATCGAAACCCGATCCGGCATGGTCGTAAATCTCTGGGGGCTAAGGAACCGCAAACAGATAGAAAAGCCGGCCGAAAAGGGGATTCCATTACTGGTTCTCCGGGCCCCAATACCGAGGCCCCGAGCATTCACTTCCGAATTCCCTTTTCAACCGGCTCTTATGGTTGCCGGGCTGATTAACGAGCTGACCGAAACAGCCGAAGGCCGCCGGCGCAAAGCATGCACAACATGCCGAGAAGGCCGATCAAGGGCAGCGAGCTGCCGGTTTTCGGAAGAGCGGCCGGAGCAGCAGCCGGAGCTGCAGCTGGAGCCGGAGCTGGAACCGGGACCATCACCGCAATCAGAATCGGCTGATCTGGCGGAGGCGGAGGAGGCGGAGGCGGCGCAGTACCGGTAAGCTTGGTCTGCTTCGCAACGACCTCGACGGGCTGTTCCACGATCTTGGTGGCGTTGACGATCATGCCCTTCTTGAGGCCCCATGCATCGACGTTCTGCCCGTTCACCATGAATTTCTGGCCTTTGGGAATCTTGAACTCCTGGTTCGTTCCGTCATCCAGGGTCAGAATCACAGAGAGCGGCGGGTTCACGTGCCACACCTTCCCGGTGACCGTCTTGGTGGTGGTAACCATCTGGGTCGTAGTGGACGTGGTAATCGTGCGCTGCAGATGCATTCCGGGCTTCAGGTCATGGATACCCAGCATCTGGCCGTCAACGTCAACCTTTGCGCTTTCCGGCACATTGGGAAAATGGCGAATCGAGCCATCCGCCATGGTTACGTAAAGGTCGTTGCCGTTGACCAGGGTCACGGTGCCTTTTTCGACCGACGTTGTCTTATTGTGTCCGGTGACGTCGGTGTCCGTACTGGTTTGAACTTGCGCGCTCATTCTGACGGTAAAGGCGAGTGCTATCGCCCCGACCGCAAGAATCATCGGCAATCGCATGGATAAAGTTCTTGCGTTCATTGTGTCCTCTCCTTGGTTCTTGAATCAGTGGCTTGCAAACTCGCCTTTGCGGGCTCGTTTCGTGTTTTGGGTTCACCCCTCAGGGATGCATGCACAATATACCTTTGAGGAGCGCTTCCAACGAAGTAAAACGGGTAACAAGTGACAAGGGTGAGTGCCGAGGCAGGTTCATTCCTTAGCACGCTAACGTCGTCTGGCGTGACGAGCTTGATGGAATCGATGATGTAGGTCTGCGTACCGGACGTGGTATCGAGTTCCAGAACATCACCAAGGACAACATCTTTCAGTCCGCGGAAGAAGCCATCACGATGACCAGCGATGCCCATGTTTCCGGTTTGCCCGACTTGGGCAGTCCCAATAATCCGGCCCACGCCGCGGTTCAGTACTGGATCATCCGTGCCTTCAAACAGGGGCACTTCCAGATGAATCTTCTGGATGCGAAGAACTCCAAGCGGCGGGTCGAAGTGCTCGGCCAAGCTAGCTTCATAGTCCTTGATCCGCTTCTCAGACCAGAGACTGTAGTCGACCGACGTTGCCGCCTTTACATTTCCCGATCCATTTTGCTCTGCCGCTCCCTGGGCGTGAAACGCTGCGAGCGCCGCGCCTGAAGAAATCTGGCCATAAAGATAGGTGAAGGCCGCATAACCCACCAGCACGATACCCACTGCCATCAGTACCGTCTCCCAGCGCTTGGTGTTAAGAATTCGGGTCCTCATGAAAGTGGTGACGATTGTAACTCATTATGGTTGCCTTCGGATGCACCCGCAACCTAAGTCACGGCTAGAGTAGTTCGCTTCGACGTCGTTCAATAACTGTCAATATTGCTAGTGGGGGGTTGTAAATCGCATCAAAAACCAGATTTTGCTGCCTCCGGTTGAAGAAAAGACGGGGTGGGCTTTCGCTGACGGGCTCGGGATGCGCCGCGAGAGGGCTGTAGGTAAACTGGGCCAACTGCGGCAAAACCATTGCTTTCGTGAGGGTTACCTGCCCGATGACGAGGTTTGCCACGCTTCCAAGTGTCGTTCAACCGACGGACGTAAAGAACGGCGCCCTCAGGACTCCCAGATTCTCGTAGGAACGAGTCGGGGTGTTGCCTTGAACGATGGATTCACGCCGCAAAGAGAACCACCCGGTTACGAAAAAGTGCAGTTGCGAGGTCATCCTTTGCTTCTGTTCACGCCAAAAAGCCATCTTCTCCCGATGCGATGCTTTGCGGGGGTGGTGCGGGGAGATCTTCCGGCTTTTTCTCGGTCTTCACGTGGATGGTTCGAACCGGGTAGGCGATCTCGGCTCCGTTGGAAGCGATTACCTCCCGGATCTGCATGAGGAGGTCCTCCTGGATTTCCAAAAAATGGCTCCAGTCGCGGGCGAAAACGTAGGCGAAAACCTCGAGATCGAGACTGGACTCACTGAAGCGCAGGAAACGCACGCGTACGGAGGCGGGAAGGATTCTCGAATCCTGACTAAGCAATTCGCGTACGGCCGCGAGGACAGCGGTTAGATTCGAAGGTTGGGTGTCATAACCCAGACCGACGAGGTGGCGCAGCCAGAAATTATCGCGGGCGGAGTAATTCTCGAGCGTCATGGTGGCCATCTGCCCGTTTGGAATCGTGACCAGAGTCCTGTCTAAGGTGCGGACGCGGGTGGAACGGAGTCCGACAGCTTCGATGGTGCCGACGACGTCGCCGATCTTGAAAGAATCTCCGACACGGACGGCTTCGTCCAGGATCAGGGAAGCCCCTCCAATCACGTTCTCCAGAGTCTTCTGCGCGGCCAGCGCGATGGCGATTCCTCCCACACCCAAACCTGCGAGGAACGCGGACGGGTTGATACCAAAGCCATGCAGCGCGAACATCAAGCCGATGATAGCGACAATCACATCCATCATGGCCCGGGCGGGCCGAAGTATGGCAGTTGAGCCGAGGCGGCCCTGGCTCTCCATGCGCTTCTTCAGATAATCCTCGCACCATCGGTTGATGATCGTTGCGAGCCACACGAGGCTCACGATCAGGATCAGGGATTCAGTAATTGAGCCCACCTGGCGGGCCACGAGCGAGGTGCTGAAACGCGCCAGAGTCGCATGGATGGCCAAGGAAAGGATCAGAAGCCGAATCGGGTGCAGCAAAACCTTGAGATTGGGGGCGTTTGGCCACTTTGACCAACGGCGTTGTCCAGACTTCCAGGCAAGAACCAGAAGCCGGTGGATGACGCCGAGCGATAGATAAAGCAGCGGCAGCGAAATAAAAAACACCCACCCAAACACAGAAAAGCCGAGGAACCTCCGCCAGAAGATCTCGGGCAGAACTGTCTCCTGGGAGGCCGATTTGATCTCGTTGTATAGATCGGGGATGTTGGTCAGTGTCTGGCGGGAGAAGAGCCAGATGGGCGTGGATTTGGGGCGATCAACCCGTTCGAGGAAAATGTCGACTTTGCCGTCGTCGCCGGCGACAGTGCCAATTAACTCGCGGCGGGGATCGAGCGGATCCGACATAGATCCTTGGGGATCATTACTCAGATTGTTCAGCTTTGGCGGCAGCTTCCGGTCCAGGACGACCAAGACCTGCTCAGCGAGTAAAGCAGCATCTTTTCCGCGCAGGCGAGTGTTCAGATATTGAGCCGCGGTATCGAAGTTACGTTCATAGGCGCTGGTGAGGAAGCCCAGTACGGCCCCGCGGGGCGTCGATCGTCCCAGGGGATCCTGCGGCTCTTCGGGAGGCTGGGCCTGGGCCGGCGTAGAGGACGTGACAGCCTTGGGGATTTGTGCGTAAACGGGATGAGACGACAGCAGGCCCGCCAGAGACAAAGCGAGCGCGAGACAATGTCGAACACGGCGATGGAGGTACCAGGGTTTCATTTTACCTCCGCCTGAAAGACACGACCGCTCTCGCGCGCATGCTTTCCTTTCCGTGGTCCGGGGAAGGCCGCAGTGTCAAAGTCCCCCAGCCGCTAACTGGGTGCCGCTCCTCAACAGGCGCCGGAATCATGAGAGGATACGACGCGCGTAATGGGGAAAATCCGGGATCACAACAGTCAAGTTGCGGTGGTCCCGGTCGTGCCTAGTTTCCTGAATCGGGCCTCAACGTCAGGGACTGATCGAGCTTGAAGCTCAGCGCCGATTCTGCCGGCAACTCGATATCGCGGTTTCCGGTCGTCGCTCCAATGGTGCCGGCAGTGGCGCCAACCAGGGCACCGATGGCAGCTCCCTTTCCGCCGCCAGCCAGTCCTCCAATCGCGGCGCCCGCGCCCGCGCCTCCACCAATCATGACCGCGGTACGCTTGCCTTTTCCGGTCGAAGTCTTGTCGAAATATTCGGTCACGATGTTATAAGTATGCCCCCTCACGGTCAGCGCATTGAGGGCCAATTGAAGCGTTGCCGCTCCTTTGAACTTTCCCGCCTTCTTTACATCCAGCACTGTCCCGGTAACGTCGGAGCCTGGCGGAATCACCAAGTTGCCTCCAAGAGAGATCCCGGTCATGACGGAACCGGTGAACGCGGCTCCCGTCTGAAGGGTCTTGGTGCTGAGAGCCTGGTTGGTGCGGATGGTGAGAACCGTTCCCGCCGGTACGACGATTGGCGGAGGAGGTGGTGGTGGCGGAGGGGGAGGGGCTGGGGCCGGCGCGGGGGCGGCAGCGGGAGCCGTAGCCGGGGCGGGAGCTGAAGCAGACGCCATATTCTGGCCTTCCACCGTAGTCTGATCGTCAACATCAGTGACGCCGGGCGCCTGTTTTGCGATCATTTCAACATGCTGGCGTGCCGTCGGCGTCTTGGCCTTGCCCTTCAGCGTCACCTTTCCCTCATTCGATTCCACCGCAATCTGGGAGTCCTGGGTCACCGGATCTGCCGACACACTCGTCTGGATTTCCTTGGCGATCGCTTCATCGTTCGGTTTGCTCTTACAAGCCGTCAAAGCCCCGGCTAGTGCCAGCAAACAGAGAACGGTCGTCAACCTGCGCATAGAGCCTCTCCTCGATACAGGCTTCATTCTAATTCGAGATGGAAGATAGCAGCGGAAGTCGGGGCGGAGAAACTGGCAGTTTTGCTAGAACTCTTCTCACCTGTTTTGGGTTACGACGATGAAAATACGGTACATGGCAGTCGCCGCAGTGTGTGCACGTCCGGGTTTCGTGCGGGTCGAAACCCTGGCCCAAACTATTGCAGTCTGGACAATTGCGGCATAAACATATGACTTCACTACCAAATTTGCCAGTGCCCAACGCCACGAAAAGAGGGTATCAAAAAGGAACGCGACAGAGGTCTCATTTAGTGTCCGAAACAGGTCGAAGCATTCTTCACGCCGCGAAGATGTGTTGCCTCCGCCTGGCGATCGGTATAGCCGCGCTCGGGCTGTGCCGAATGGCCAATGCGCAGGACCTGGCTCCGCGGGCCTACATCATTACGCCTATCCATTCAAACGCGGTGGTGACGAGCTATTCGTTCTACACCGGTAACCTTGACTTCGCGGGGGGACTCCCGATAACGGATGCGACGGCAACTGCCAACCTGGGAAACCTCAGCTACTCCCATTCGATGGGGGTCTTTGGGCGGACTTCGATTCTTACCGTCGCCTTGCCGTATGCAGAGGCGAATTTCAATGGCAAATTGCTCGGCAACCAAACCAACGTCTACCGCTCGGGGTTGCTTGATTCTGTTTACCGCTTTTCAGTCAATCTCTATGGCGGCCCGGCAATGGACCCCAGGCAATATGTGAAGTGGCGGCAGAAGACGCTGCTTGGAGCCAGCATTCGCGTGGTTGCGCCCACCGGCCAATATGACTCCACCAAGCTGATCAACGTGGGAAACAACCGCTGGGGATTCAAGCCCGAAGTGGGGTTATCCCGCCGCTGGGGACACTGGGTGGTCGACGCCTATTTTGGAACCTGGTTCTATACCACCAACCCGAAGTTCTTCTCTCAGAACCAATACAACCCGGGGATTACAGCGCAGACGCAGGCGCCGATCGGCGCGCTTGAAGGACACCTGAGCTATGACTTCAAGCCTCGCTTATGGGTCTCGTTGGACGGGAATTTCTGGTTTGGCGGCAAAACCAGCCTGAATGGCAAGCAAAACCCGGCTTCGGAGCAACGGAATTCGCGCATCGGTGGAACCGCGTCCGTGCCCATGACCAAGCATCAAACGTTGAAGTTCAGCTATAACAACGGCGCCTACATCAAGTATGGAGGGAATTTCCAGAACATTTCCGTGGGATGGCAGTACTCCTGGCTGGGCAGACCCAACTGAGAACCGGGCCTTGGCGGTCGTTCATTCCTCGTTCTGCTGGAATCCATGGAGGCGGTTCCGACTGTCATTTTTGCCAGTTCATATGGTCATTCCCATCACCGTATATTCGATGGAACACGTACCCGGGAAAGCAAGGAGGGCCGCGATGCGCAGGAATCGGTTGTGGTGGACATTCCCGTGTGCCCTGCTGATTCTGTTGGGCGTCGCTGCATCCCAGTCGAGCCATTCGAGCCGGTCTCTCTCGATCAACGGGCATACCGGGAATGTAACGGTGTATCAAATAGACGGCCGCACCTATGTCGATCTGGAGAGCCTTGTCCGCACCGGAAACGGGTCAATGTCGTTCAAGGGTGATCAGATCACGCTCAGTTTCCCCGCGCCCGACGGCGATTCAGCGGGATCCGAGGGAAAAGGGTCCGCGGACGCAAATCTGTCCACCCAGTTTATGAACGCGTCTGTCAAAACGCTGACCATCCTCAAGGACTGGACAAACACCCTCTCGTATGGCGTTCAGCGGGGTGTACCAGGCGACGGAAGCCGGCTGGTGGTCTTTCATGATCGCGCGGGTGAGGCTTTGCGCCTGACCACGGTGGCAGCCTCATCAAGCTCGGACCAGGATGCGCTGCAACTTCTGACAAACCAATTCAACACTCTTAGCGCGTGGAGCGACAAATTGGTGGGAGAAAGGAAAAACATGGATACGGGCAAGTACTCGGTCTCGGCCGATGCCTTGAAAAACGATGACACCTACAAAAAGATCACTGCCTGCACCAAGTTTCTCAACGGGATGCTCCCGAGCGGCACATACCAGGACGACTACTCCTGCCATTGATTGAAGGGGGGAGCATTTCCCGCCCGCAGCCTTTCTGAGCAAAGGTCCAGGACTGCGGATTAATTCGGCGTCTTCGCGGGCACATCTTTGACGCTGAGGACCGGCAAAACTCGGGTGCGGCCCAGCAGATCGTTGAGCTTCATTGTGTCGCCTTCGACGAAGACGGTGCGATCCATTCCGACACCATATTCCGCAAAATCCTGGCCGCCCGGGGGAGAGTACAAAACCACGTAGATCTTGTTGCCAACCTTTATGGATACATCGAACTCTTTTTTCCCGATGTCCGTTCCGGGGCCCGGTTCATGCGCTTTTATGTCTACGATCGTCCCAGCTTGATACACCTTCCTGTCCTCACCGAGCGATCTCCTCACGGCGAAGCAAAGAATAATGATGAAGGCGAAAATCAAGGCAATCCATACGGTGGTAGCGGCTCCCCTTTTTCGGGTTATTCCCATACTTCCTCCCCACGTCCGACAAATCTCAACAGACTCTCCCCCTTAACCGGAGGATCAAGTAGGCAGCCCGGCGGTCAAAGACGACCTCCGCACACCGGTCCCGTTAGAGCATAGGAATATGGGGGATGGATCACAACTAGGAAAACTGCTAGAGGGGGACCTGATCAGCGATGTCTACGACGTGATTTGAGTTAAGCCGTGGCCTGCACCGCGACCGGAAGCCGATCGGCCTCAGGGCTTTTGGGTCGATAATCCATCACAAAGGAATGCACGAATCCTTGCTGGGCAAGCCTGAGCTTGGCATCATCGTATATGGCGAGGGCACGCTGACGCGTCAATTCGTCCTCGATTTCGATGGACATGACCTGGTAATAGAATCGCTGCGCGCTGTCATCCCATTGCCCATGCTCCTGCATGAAAGCGTAGAGGCCTTGCCCTTCACCGGTGCGACGGGCAAGAACCAGAACGTAGCATTCGGATTTCTCCCTCTCCGGCTTACCCGTTTTGTAAAGGGTTTCGATCATGGTTCTATTGTAGCCTTGGCGGGTGTCCCATGGCTGTGATCAGGTTCGGCTCATGTGGGTGAACCAGATCACCTTTTCTCAGTCAGTACTCCTGGATCGCTTCCTGTCCCCGCTTTCATGGGGGCGCGGTTCTGGGATGGTGCTGGACGGAAGAAAAAAGCAAGCATCACCCCAACGACGACCAGAGCGGTCCATGCGATGCTGATGATCGCGACCTCGAACCGGTACTCGATCTCCAATCCGAAACGCCAGGTCATCGCGACAAAACAGCTAAATCCAAGAAATGCGGCCGCCTGGAAGGTCCATCGGATTGTGCGTCCGAGGCCGGTTGCGCCCGGGAACGCCGCGCCCACGAAAACGAATGCAACGCACAGCGCCAGGTAGCCGAGATCTTCAAGGGCGATGAATAGTCCGTGCGGATTGTATTGAGTCAAGAGTGCGAGCCCGCCGGTTTCTCCATGCCCCAGGCTTGGTTCCACCACCTGAAACTGAATGAAGTAGTCAATTGCGACGATCGAAGCCGCGATCGACGCGAAGCAAAGGCCCGCCAGACTCAGGTGTCGTTTACCCGGTTGGACACATGGATGGATGCAGGCGAGGACGATGACGAAGACGGGCACGAGAAGGATCGCGGGGACGATCCAGTGATAATCCCGAGGCACAAACTGGGCGGCGTCAGTAAAGGGATAGACGATGCAATTTACAGTGCAATAGGGGCCGGAGCGTGGAGGCGTCGTGATCCCCAGCGCAAAGGCCGTGAGGGCAAGGAGCGCGAGCAGAATCGCGCTCCAGAAACCGAGGCGCGTCTGGCCAGGCTGCGGTTGAACCAAGTTCTCACGTGCCGGCAATTTCGGCATGGCCGGCAGATTCTGGATCATCGTCTAAACTTCCGTTGCACACTGCTCAGGCCTTGTGCGATGGCATGAGTTCTGCGGCGCAGTATAGCGCTAACGCGGAGAAAGCTCTGTGACAAGGCGGGAGTTTCCCGCTCGTTCGAGTAAAAGAGACTTCAAATGAAAAAGTTAGATGACCCAGGATTTTGGAGCTAAGATTGACCCACTCACGATACTTGCCGGTTCGGACCGGCTCGAGTGGCGTGGCAGGTACGAATGTCGGATTCTGAATCATGGACGGCGTTGATCATGACCCGCAAGATCGAAAACCCAAGTCTTGCTCAACCTGGACGATGGCTGCCGAGGAACGTATGAATTCAACTGCCCAGCTTGTCCATCCGCGCGATGAACTCATGGAGATGATGAGTCGAATCTATCGCTATCGGATGACAACGACCTCCGGCGGCAACCTGTCGATTCGAGACACAAATGGAGATATCTGGATCACGCCCTCGCGCGTCGACAAGGGCAGCCTGCGTCGGGACGATATTGTCTGTGTTCGGTCCAATGGAACCACGGACGGTCCTCACCCACCCTCGTCTGAGTTGCCTTTCCACCAGGCGATCTATGCCGTTCGACCGGACCTTGGAGCCATCGTGCATGCTCATCCGGTGGCCCTGGTGGCCTTCAGCATCGTCGGACAGGTTCCGGATACGCGCCTCTTTCACCAGGCCAGCCACGTGTGCGGCCGGGGAGGATTTGCTCCCTATGCCTTGCCGGGAAGCGCCGCCCTGGGGGAGGAGATTGCGGCCATCTTCAAGCAGAACTTCAACTGCGTGATTCTTGAAAACCACGGCGTGGCCGTGGGGGGCGCGGATATGCAAGAGGCTTTCCACCGTTTTGAGATGTTCGAATTCACGGCCAAGACCATCATCAAGGCGAGCCAGCTTGGCGACGTGCATTATCTGAACGACGAGCAGCTCAAGGTCTCGCTGGTAGGACTTCCGTCTTTTGGGGAATTCGATCGAGATGCCGCCGATAGCCGCGAAAAAGAGACTCGCCGTCAACTGGCTGATTTCATCCGGCGCGGATATCAGCAACGTCTGTTGGTCAGTAAGGCGGGCAGTTTTTCGGCGCGATTAGATGACGATTCGTTTCTCATCACGCCGCGCCGCCTGGACCGCAGCGCCGTCGAACTCGACGATTTCGTTCTGATCTCCAAAGGTATGCGGGAACGCGGAAAGATTCCGAGTCGCGCGACCCCCAACCACCAGGCCATTTACCGGCGCTATCCACAAATCACGGCAATCGTGAATGCATCGCCGGTGAATGGAACGGCGTTCAGTGTGACTGACTGCCCCTGTGATTCGCGCACCATTCCCGAGAGCTATGTTTTCCTTCGCGAAGTGCAGAAGATTCCTTTTGGGGTGCAGTTCGGCAATGGCGAAGACCTGGCGCGACGTGTTTCGACGCGCAATCCGATCGCCCTCCTTGAAAACGACGGAGTGCTGGTTCTTGGCACCAGCATCCTCGATGCGTTCGATCGTCTCGAGGTCCTGGAGTCTACGGCCGAGGCCCTTATCAACAGCCGTCCCCTGGGCAAGGTCGCACCCATGTCCGAACGCATCATCAAGGAACTCGCAGCCGCTTTTTCATTGGATTGATTTGAAAAAGCGCGGGCCGGAAGGGGCTGCCGAAAACAGGAACATCGAGCGAATGACGGGATGGAAGCTTTCCCCGTGGGCGACGGACCATTCCATTATTTTGACAAATGCTCGCCCAGAATTCGGTGAATACCGACTTTTTTTTCACTCCCCGGTCAATCATGAGGACGTCGTCGGAAACAAAAGCAAGAGGGCCCGGCCGTCTGGCCGCTCGTCCCACCGCTAGTGTTCGAGAATCTGCTCGAAATACGCGAGTGCCCGCGGGATCGCGCGTTTGCCCGAGCCAAAAAATCGCATCTTTGCGAACCGCTGGGTCGCGATTCGTCTGCGCCACGTGAAGCAGTTCCGGCACCGCCTCGTCCTTCGGCAATTGGCTCAGGGCGAACACTGCCTTTTTCTTTACCCCCACTTCTGGATCATTCTCCACAGCGTCGTTGAGCGTCGCCACGGCCTTGGCGCCCGCTTTCTGCGCCACCCAGAAGATCGCCTGTTCGCGAACGCCGGTGTCCGCATCCGACTTCGCCATCCGGATCAAAGCATCGATCGCCGCCGGATCGTGATTGACCGAAATATCGAAGGCCAGTTTCTTGCGGAACTCCGGATCTGGGTCGCTCGCCAGCTTCTCAAGGGCCAGCAATCCATCGTGCCCGCGGCCCGCGCCGAGCCAGAATCCGGCTTTATCCCGCAGCCACAGCGGATTCGCCGACGAAGCAAACCCCTCCAGCGCTGCCGTCGCCTTCCCAGTCTCGTGCATCGCGATCGCTGCCAGCGCCTGGTCTGTGTGCCGCTTGTTGTCCGCCGTTACCAAAGTCGATAACCACGCTACGCTCTCGTCCGCATTTACATCCGTCAGCCAGGTAAACGGCAATCCTCCCGCATCCAGCCGGCACCCGGTCCCGATGAAACGAATCTTGTCCACCGCCGCATGGTCAATCCGCACCAGCACGGCGATGCTCGTCTCTTTCGCCTGATCCCCGTTAGACGATCGAAAGTTGTTGTTCGAATCCTCTAATCGATAGACACCGCAACATCCATCGTCCATCGATGACTCGTTGTCGTCCGAACACATAGAGAAATGCGATCCGGGAACAACTGCCACCTGATAGCCCAGCCAGAGCGGTCCATTTGAATGCTGAAATCGGTTCACCGTCGCGGACAGTCCTGCGCCAGACGGCTCAGTGTTAAGCTGCGCGTTGACCACCTTCGGCTGCTGCTGCGCCATCGCCAGCATCGACACGCCGAGTACCGCCACCAAAAACCAATCCTGTCTCATGGGGATTCCTCACTACTTGTTCAGAATTTCGAGCATGTATTTTGTGGCTTCCTGGTCATGCATCAGGCTCAGCTGCTGCACCAGGTACTTTTTCATTTCCATGTCCTTCTCGGCGCGCGCCAGCGTCACCAGATCCTGCGCGTCATTGGCCAGGAACAGTGCCTGCGCTGCGGCGCGCTTTGTTTCCGCATCCGTATTCTTCTGGTAGGTCGCCACCAGGGCCGGCGCCACCGACATTCCTCCCGCGATCCCAAGATTGCGAATCGCCTTCCGCCGCAGCTCCGGATCCTGTTCCGACTGCGCAATCTCCGTCAGCGGAGCCACGCCGTTGTGTCCGGCCGGGATGAGCGAATTGATGATGTCCGCCTTGGTCTGCGCGTTGTTCGTCGCGCGATACATGGTCAGCAGATCCTGCCCGGCGCTCATCGCGCCCAGCGTGTGGACCGCGGTCTTCACCAATTCCGGATTCGTCTCCTGGCGCGCGGCTTCCAGCAGCTTCGACGAGTCTCCCGTGATCAGATACGACTGCAAGATCACCCGCTTCACTTGCACGTCGGTGCTGTGTTGGTAGATCGATGCCAGGGTTTCGTCGGCGCCCTTGCCCTGCGTCGCTAACATGCGAATCGCCTTGATCTGCAGAGCCGGCCCCGACTGCCCCTGGGCGATCTGGCCGATCAGCGCCTGGGCCTGCGGCGACTGACTCTGCGCCAGCACAAACAGCGCCCGGCTCTTCAGCTCGTCCGACTGGTTGCCGCTCAGGATTTTCTGCAGGATCGGCACCGCCTGCTCCTGATCCTGTTGCATGAGCGCATTCAGGGCCAGGAGTTTCAGGTTCTCGTCGGTCTCAGCCTGGGGGGATACCGGCTGGCCGCTCTTGCCGCGGATTTCGATTTCCAGCGCGCCACACTCGTCCAGCCACCGGCTCTTCGGATAGCTCTTCCGCAGCTCGCCACAAGTGCTCAGTGCGTTTGCAGGCTGCCCTTCCTTGTTCTCCGCATAGGCCTTCCAATAGAGCGCGCCCTCCGCGTGCTCGCCGTGCATCTGCGCCACGCGATCGAACAAACCCGCCGCGTCGGGCCAGCGGTTCTCGTTGATCGCGCGTGTGCCGTCGGCATACAGGCTCGCATCGTCGGCAGCAGCGCCTTCACCAATCCCCAGCGGCAATGGCTCTTCAGCATGCAAACACCACGGCGCGGCCGTCAGCATAGTGGCAAGAAAAATCGCAAACAATCCTTTTGCTTTCATTAGATCGACGCTCCATTCGCGGATTTAGGTCCGCTCCCCTGATCAGCACTGCGTGACCGCAGTATCCGAATCTCAAATAGAATTCCCTTGGTGTTCATGTCGTTGCGCACGCGCTCGAGATCTGCTCCAGTCAGATTTGGATCGTTTGAGATCTCGGCCAGCACGCCTTCCAGCCGGTCCAGTGCCCCGGCCAACGCCGGATCACCGGCATTGCTCGCGGTCACGCGATAGAGCCGGTTCGAAGCCAGTAGTTCCCGCGCTTCCAACTGCAGCTGCACATTCTCCGCTCTGTCCGGCGAACCCGCGTGCTCCAACTGCACCAGCAGCCGTTCAGTGCGATCCAGGTGATCCGTCAGCACCACCAGGACCACGCGCTGCGCCCCTTGCGGATTGGCCGAGACACTGGGCTTCTTTGCCGCAACCCGCTCCCAGAGACGGCCGCCGAAGAATGCTACCGCCAGCAACATCGCGCAGCTGACGGCTAGCGCCGTGGCTCGCCAATGCGCCCAGCGGCGCCAGGCGGCCGTCTTTTTCTGGTACGGAATCAGCTGCGACTGCAGGGAATCCCACACTCGCTCGCCGTAATCGGCACTCCGCGGCGGCACCGCGGCCGGTCGAATCGCGTCCAGACTCTGCTTGAATTCGGCATACTTCGCCGAGCACTCCCGGCATGCGCGCAGATGCGTATTCGCTTCGGTCGCAGCTTCGCCGTAATACAGCTCGATCAGCTCTTCTTCGCCCAGATGCTTCATGCGTTCCCCCGCAGCGGCGCCAGTTCCCGGCGTAACTTCTGCACGGCGCGAAATACCGCCTGTTTCGCCGCATTCGGGGCGATATCCAGTACCTCGGCGATCTCACTCATAGAGCGGTCTTCGAGATGCCGCAGCACGAATGCGCTCTTCTCCGTCGGCGTCAGCCGTTGCATTGCCATCGTCTGCGCGGCGCTGATCTCCCGGCTCAACAGAACCCTCTCCGGATCTGCATCCTGCGCCGCCACCTGCACCGTCTTCTCCGCGGCGTCACTCTCCTCGCCATGCCGGTACGCTGCCTCAATGCCCGGCTGGCTGATCCGGTTGAGGGCGCAGTTCACAGCGATACGGTAGATCCAGGTTCCGAAAGCGGAACGCTGCTGAAAGCTCTCCAGTCGCTGATACCCACGCAGAAACGCCTCCTGCACTATCTCCTCCGCATCGGCTTCGTTGCCGGTGATCCGAAACGCCACTCGGAAGACAGTCGTACTGTGAGCGCGGACAAGCGCCCCATACGCTTCCTTGTTCCCAGCCAGAACGGCCTGGACAACCGAGTGATCGCTTTCCTGCATTCATCACCTTGGACAGCGGTTAGGTCTCGCGGTTAGGGAAACATTTTGCGCCGGCGCTCCTGCCGTAGTGGCTATTTGCGAAGCGGGCGTCAGCTGACATTGTCCTATAGGCGTTGACCTGCGGGGCATAACTGCCTGTGGTGCAAGTCCTGATACCTTCCCGCAAGAATTGAGCGGAATCGACAAGAGTCATTCTTAAGATCGGATGATGGCGATGGGAACACGCGAGGACCGAGAGCGGCAAGAGGATCTTTGGGTAGCGTATACGGATATGGCTGCGGGCCCGGGCCCCCCGTTCTATGTTCGACTGAACGAGGTTCTCGACGGCGAAGGATTCGATGCGTTTGTAGAGAAGTTGTGGGCAAGGTTTTAGGCCGAGAAGCTTGGGCGTCCTGGCCTGACGCCGGGGATCTATTTCCGCTCACTGATGATCGGGTATTTCGAGGGCATCGAGTCTGAACGCGGCATTGCGTGGCGGTTGAAGGACTGGCTGAGCCTGCGGCGGTTTGTGGGCATTGCATTGGACGAGGAGACGCCCGATCACTCCACGATTTCCCGTACGGTAGTCGCCGTCACGTTGCAGGCGGCTGACCTGGGCGATACGGCGACCATGCAGGAGACGCTTGCCGATGCGGGATTAGCGGTGGCGGATTTAGTCGATCGCGAAGCAGAGCTGCGTCCTGAAGAGGAACCCAAGGTCAACGTAGAAGGGATTGAAGAACTGGTTGCGGACAAGGGCTACCATAGCGGCGAAGCTCTTGAGCAGATCAAGGAACTGGAAGTTCGCACTTACATCCCGGAGAAGAAACAGCCCGGCAAGCGACACTGGAAAGGCAAAAAGGGCCAGCAGCAGGCGGTTTATCAAAACCGTCAACGGGTGCGCGGCGGGTATGGAAAGAAACTGCTGAGGCGGAGAGGTGAGTTCGTCGAACGAACCTTTGCTCATTGCTACGAAACCGGCGGGATGCGACGCTGCACCCTGCACGGACGGAAGAATATTCTCAAGCGCCTGCTAATTCACGTCGGCGCGTTCAACATCAGCTTGGTGATGAGGAAGATGTTGGGAGCCGGAAAGCCACGAGAACTGGCGAACCGGATGGCAGAACTCGTTTCAGGCGTGACTAAGCGCCTCATCAACCTTTTCAGGTACAAGAACGCATACAACTTCAACCTTCGCTCCGCCAACACTCCGCGGCATAAAGGTCATTTCATTACCGTCCGCTGGAAAAAAGCCTGGGAAATGACCAATTGCGCCACAGGCAGTTAGGGACGCCGGGGTCGCGCCATTCAGCGACAACAAAGGAATTCTCGCCGGAACCGATGGTTCGGCCAGCCAGCATTTGCGCGATGGTGGGTGAATTCATCAGGGCAGAAAAGAATATCGGATGGGTTGGCCTGGCAACAAGAGTCAAGCGGTCGTTTAGACTTAACAGGCAGTCCATCCCATTGCGGAGAATCGCTCATGCCCGGCACTGCCCAGGGAACATTTGAAGTGAAAACTGCGCCGCTGCCTCGCGATGAGGTTACGGGAGCGACCTCCATCGGCCGCTACTCGCTCGACAAGGCGTATCTGGGGGATCTGGAGGCTGCCAGCGCCGGCGAGATGCTGGGCGCGGGAAATCCGGCGACCGGGACAGCAGGGTACGTGGCCATGGAGCAGGTGACGGGAACCCTGCATGGCCGGAGCGGTTCCTTCGCCCTGCAGCACTTCGGCAGCATGCAGGACGGCAAGTTCGACTTGAACGTCCGGGTTGTGCCCGGGTCGGGAACGGGCGAGCTCGAGGGCATTGCGGGCGACCTGACCATCATCATCGAATCAGGCCGGCACTCCTACTCGTTCGAATACACTCTGCCGGCGGTGCAATGACTTGCTAATGCGAAGGTGCAGCAGCAGGCTGGGCCGGGGCTGAAGCGGGCTGTAACGGGGCCGGAGCGGGCTGAACTGCGGGCGTTGCATCGGCCGCTTTTTTGGCGGTGACCGAGGCGCTCCAACTCTGGTCCGCAGTGCCAAAGTCAAAATCGATCTGGCCAGGTGTGATCTTCCCTTTGTAGACGATGGTGTAAGACTCTCCCTGGTACTCGGCGCTGATCCAGAACGAGACCGAGTCGCCATCAAGCTTGCCCTCATGCACTTCCGTGGGCGGCGCACCGGTGTGCTCGATCGAGCCCGTCACCGCGCTGCCGGCGCTCTTGAGGTGAAAAATGAGTTCGGTCGGAGTGCCGTTGAGATCGAAGCTGCCTTTCCAGTTGCCGTTCACATCGGGAGCAGGGGGTGGCGGGGCAGCGACCGTGTCAGGCCCGCTCTTCTTAACCATCAGGGGCGCGCTCCAGCTTCCGTCCTCGGTGCCGAGGTCGAAACTGATCTGATCGGCGGCAATCTTGCCCTTGTAGACGATCTTGTAGGTCTGTCCCTGGTAGTCGGCATTGATCCAGAAGGTGACCGCGTCTCCTGCAATCGTGCCGTCATGAATCTCAATGGGCGAGTTGGGGAGGCCGTCAATGGTGCCCGTGACGGCGTTGCCGTCGCTCTTCAGGTTGATCGTCATGGGCATGCTGGTGCCCTGGACATCGAGTGCTCCCTTCCAGGTACCGGAAGGGTCCGCGGCCCTCGCGCCGGGCAGGACGGAAAGGAATGCGAAAAGAGCGAACAGGCATAAGACCGGCTTCATGACGGTGAGTCCTCCGAAAAATAAGGCGAGTGTAGCATATGGCGGGCGCCACTGGTTGCGGCCTCGGGATGGGGCATCGAACCGGTTTTGGTCCCGCCAATCGATTCGATAGGATGAGCGTATGAACCAGTTCCCTGCCGGCCAGACGCTGCTCATTGATGCCGACGATACGCTTTGGGAAAACAACGTCTACTTCGAGCGGGCGATTGCCGCATTCATCAGCTATCTGAATCACCACGCTTATACGCCAGCCGAGGTGCGCCGTGCCCTGAACGATGTTGAACGCGAAACGATCCTGGCGCACGGCTATGGGCTGACGAGCTTTACGCGTTCTCTTCTGGAGTGCTTTGAGCGGCTCAGCCCCGAGCCCACGACCGAAGAGAAGCGGGACCGGATTACCGGCTTTGCCCGTGCCATCGCCGACCAGGAGATCGAACTTCTGCCCGGGGTGGCGGAGACGCTTGCGGACCTCGCGACGCGCCATCGGCTCATCCTGATGACCAAGGGAAACCATGCCGAGCAGGCAGACAAATTCAGCCGGTCCGGTCTGGAGGCGTTCTTTGGTGCGGTCGAGATCGTTGCCGAGAAAGACCTGGCCACGTATCACGCGGTGATTGCGCGCCATGAGCTTCGGCCGCACACCAGCTGGATGATCGGCAACAGTCCCAAGAGCGACATCAACCCCGCGCTGGCCGCCGGCCTGCATGCGGTGTTTCTGTTCCACAAGGAAACGTGGACGCTGGAGCATGCGGAAATCGATGCCGCCCCCGAAGGCCAGCACTTGATCGAACTCGATTCATTCGCCAGGCTGGCTTCGATCTTTTGAAGGATGGTCGCGGTTGAAGCTCCTTGACTCAGCCTCCTTGCCTCTGGTCTACTCTGATCAACGTCATGCGTGAGTTCAGCGCCAACCCGAAGCTTCGCACCGGCATGCGCGGCGCTGTTGCCATTCCCGCCATTCGAATTAGCGGCCCCAACGTGCACGCGGGAAATGGTGCCTGACGGTAGGATTCGGTATCACCGGGAGTCAACAGGCCACCACCCGCAAAAGCGGCTGGTGGTTTTTGATTTTATGCGTGTAATCGAGATTGTCCTTAGCGGCAAAAAACGCCGCTAGAATGGGGCAGCCATGGTGGGCTTAGACGCCAAGTTCAACTGGTTTTAGAACAGGACAAGATGTATACGCCGAAGTTCAACCAGATCGAGGATCGAGACCTGCTCATCGAAGCAATGCGGGCTTATTCGTTTGCGATTCTCTTTGGGCCGGCCGGAGGGACGGGTGGATCGGAAGCGGGGACAGAGCTCAAGGCCACGCATTTGCCGCTCCTGGTGAAGGACGAAGGTGAGCACGGTACCATTCTTGGCCACTTCGCACGCGCCAACCTTCACTGGAGTGAACTGGCCGGGCGCGAGACGCTGGTGGTCTTTCCGGGACCGCACAGTTATGTCTCGCCAGCTCACTACACGGAACCGCTGTCGGTGCCGACGTGGAATTACATCGCAATTCATGCGTATGGGACGCTTTCTTTGATTGAGGACGAGGGTGGCAAGAATCATCTTGTGGAAGAACTGATCGAGGCGAACGAACCCGGGTACCTGACACGCTGGCGGGCTATGCCTAACGGCTTTCGGCGCACCATGCTGGCCGGCATCATGGGGTTTCGTATTTCCATTGCTCGCATCGAGGGAAAATTCAAGCTGAGCCAAAACCGTGCACTTGAAGAGCGACAGAATGTCCTGGCCGCGCAAGCGGCAGGAAGCACCGATGAGCGGGAACTGGCGCGGTGGATGGTGCGATTCATGGGCGGCGGATGATTTTGAGAGTGAACCGCAGATCCTTCGGCTCCGGTCGCCAAGGCGACCTGCGCTCAGGATGACAATCTATTTGCAGGACGGAAGGAATTATGACCGAAGGAAACAAACGACGCGTTGAACTGTTTGATACCAGCCTGCGCGACGGGATGCAGCAGCCGAATCTCGAGATTTCGGTTCCCAACGCGATTTCGCTGCTGCAGCGCATGTCCGCGTTCGGCGTGCGCTACGCCGAGATCGGTTTCGCCGGAGCCTACAAGTTCGTGGCAGACCTCACGCCGGCTCTTGTGGATACCGATATGGGGGCGATGAAGCTGGCCCTGTTCGGGCGCACGCGGGGGCCGAACAGCCGGATTGCGGACTGGCCCGACGTGCGGTTCATGGTGGAGAACAAACAGCGCATTCCCGTGGCGGTAGTGGTGGTAAAGTCGCGACTGCTCGACGTGGAACGATCGCTCGAAACCTCTCCCGAAGAGAACCTGCGCATGGCCTACGACACCATCGCTTGCCTTCAGGACCACGGCCTCGAGGTGCTGGTGGACCTGGAGCACGCCATGGACGCGGCCTGCGGAAGGCGTGAAAACGGCAACTCCTGCGATCCCGATTTTGGGGCGCGCACGCTGGACTATTTGCATCGCATGACGGCCCAGTGCGCGGACCAGGGAGTGAGCCGGGTGGTGGTTTGCGATACCACGGGGGGCGCGAATCCGGAAGAAGTCGGCAAGGTCATTACCGGCCTGCTGCGCGATTATCCGGGGATGCCTTTCGGGTTCCATGGACACACCGATCGCGGTTTTGGGGTTGCCAATGCGCGGGCGTCGATCCTTGCCGGAGCAGTCCACATTCAGGGCACGCTTATCGGCACAGGAGAGCGGTGCGGCAACGTTAACCTGACGACGGTGGTGGGCAGCATGCAACTCCGCGGGGAGGCCGAATTCGTTACCCCGGAATCGTTGCGCGGCTTGACGAGCCTGGCGCATGCGGCCTACGGCGCGTTCTCGATGGACGTGCCGCACGGGGCGCCCATCGTGGGCCCGGGCGCTTTCGGCACCTGGGCGGGCATGCATGGTTCGAGCGAGCGCAAGAACCCGGGAGCGTATCTGTGGTGCGATCCGGCGCGCGTGGGAGCCAATCCGATCATCGGGGTCAACGCCCAATCGGGACGCGCCAACGTGATCCTGCTGTCTGAGGCACTTGGAGTTCCGCTCAACGTTGCGCAAGCTCAAGCTCTCATCGAGGCAAATCAGGCCATGATGGAAGGTGGCGGCTTCACCGCAAGCGAGGTCTCGTTCCGTCTGGCCTGCCTGCGGGTTCAGAAGACGATGCCGGAGCTTTTCACGGTCCGCACGTGGCGAGTCTTCGACGAGAGCGACGAAGCCGGCAACAGGTTTGTTCAGGCGTTCATGTCTTTGTCTATAGGCGAGTCCACGATCCGGACCAGCCGCGCGGAAGGCGCCGGGCCGGTGGACGCGCTTACCAGGGCTATGCGGCATGAACTCGAAAAATGGTATCCGGCTCTGCAGCAGATGCGGTTGGGCCGGTTCAGCGTTACGGCGATCGACGTATCGGCGCACGATTCGGCGGCCCATGTGCGGGTCACGGTCAGTTTTCATGCCGATGGGCACGAGCCGTGGGTTACCGCCGGGGTCAGCAGCGATCTGAACCAGGCGGCGCTGATGGCGATTGTGGATGGGTTCCATTTCTGGCTTCTGAACCAGCCCGATGGGCAGGCGGATTCAGGGGTGGGCACGAAGCTGGAGGAGCAAGCGATGTCGGATGTCCAGCGCGGGTAACATAGGAGACGCCCGCTTCAGTTGCAGTTGAAAAAAGGAGAATTGCCGCATGCGTAAGGTATTGCTCTGTCTCAGTCTTCTGATCGCGCCTTGCGCCATGTTTGGCGCCCCGCCGGCGGCTTCCTCGGGATGGCAGTCCAAAGTGGAACAGGATATGCCGATGCTGGGCCACCGCAACTGGATCCTGGTGGTGGATTCGGCGTACCCTCTGCAGTCCTCGCCGGGGGTTGAAACGCTGGAGACCAACGCCGATCAACTGGATGTGATCAAGTTCGTCCTGGGAGCGATCGACAAGTCCGTCCATGTGCGCCCCGACATCTTCATGGACGCAGAGCTTCCCTACGTCCAGGAGGAAGACGCTCCGGGGACCACGGTGTACCGCGATGCGATCGCCAAGCTGCTCGACGGTCAGAACGTGGGGTCGGAACTGCACGAAAAACTAATTGCCGATGTTGACGACGCCGGGAAAGCTGGTCAACGTATTGATCCTCAAGACCAGGTCGGTCATTCCCTACTCGTCGGTATTCATCCGGCTGAATTGCAAATACTGGGGCGACGACGCCGAGGAGCGCCTGCGGGCCAAGATGCCGGCGGCCGTGGAGACAGGTACGCCGGCCGCCGCGCCCGTTCCGCCCACTCCGCCGGTTCCGCAGCCGACGCCGGAGCAGAGTGCGCCGCCACCGCAGGCTCAGCCGGGTACGCCTCCGACGGATCAGCAAAACGGGCAACCCACTCCGCCGCCAAGCCCGCAGTGACCAAAGGGGCTGGCGGCCGTATGCCACCGGGGAAACGCTCTCAAGTTTTGGTATACTCAATAGGTTCACCACCGTGCGGAGGTGGCGAAATTGGCAGACGCACTAGCTTGAGGTGCTAGCGCCCGAAAGGGCATAGGGGTTCAAGTCCCCTTCTCCGCACCAAATGACCTCGCCTGACCGGCCGAAAGCAGCAAATAAAATGCAGATCCTCCTTTACTTTGTCGTCGTCCTGCACGTAATCGTGTGCCTGTTTCTCATCGGTGTGGTGCTGTTGCAGCAGGGCCGCTCGGCCGACCTGGCCGGCGCCTTTGGCGGACAGGGTTCGCAGACCGCCTTCGGTCCCCGGGCCGCGGCCAATGTGTTGACCCGCATGACCACGTGGTCCGCGGTGATCTTCATGATCACGTCCCTGACGCTGACAGTGCTGTATGTACGTTCCAACCGCAGCCACTCGGTGCTCGAAGGCACCAAGTCCGCGCCCGCCTCAGCGCCTGCGAAGTCCGGCAAGTAGGCCTATCGCGGGGTGTTCCTTTTTTCACGCAAGCGGCAGCTCCCGCTACTGTTTGGTGAAGACTTCGATCGACTTCTCGGACTCCTTGCCGGGCGGCCACGATTGGTCGGTCAGAGTCTTGCCGTCCGATGAAATGGTTCGAACCCCCATCTGAGTCGGCTTGCCTCCGGCCTTGTCGGTATAGGAGATTTTCGTCGGCGAGAGAATGGTGAGGGCTTCCGTCTGCCCCGGAGACGCTTCCGGACCCGTGACAGGCCAGTCTGACCCGTCGAGTTTCCCTTCCATTACCTGCTTGAATTCAGGGAATTCCCAACGAATGACGCCTTCCGAAGGGGATGTCACAATCATCGTGTAGGACGCCTCCGTGAATTTGATCATTTTCCACGATCCGACCGGACCGGTCGTTCCAGAAACGCGTGTAAGAATGCTCACAGACTTTGCCGTAGAGCCATCCGGTCGAATTGCGTTCTGTGTGAGTGTCAATTTCTTGCCGTCAGGCGAGATCTGGCCGTGATCCTTGCTCGTCACCTTTCCATTCATTTTCCAGATCGAGTCCCAGCCATTGTCTCCGGCCATGGTCTGGCTGATCGTAGCGCCTCCCTGGACCGGATACTCCTTTCCTTCGAAACCGATGTCGAAGCCCGGACCGTTTCCATCGGAGAAGTGGTATGTGCCGTTCTCTGACTTTGAATATGTGAGTGTCAAGCCCGACGAGCTGCTCTTGGCGGGGTCAAGTTTCCACGTGCCGGTGAACGCGTTGTCTATCGAATGGGCTGAGAGTGCAGGCAGGACAATCGCGGCAAACGTTAGCAGGGACCTCCTCATATTGACCTCCGGGGATTTCAGGTCCTGCATCTTTCATGCAGTCGCAGGGAATTTTGAACAGTGGACTTGGGGAAAGTCAAGAGGATTCTACGGGAGCAGTTACAGGAACCGCATCAGGTCCTTGGGTCCGAGGTCCGGAACCAGAAATGGCCGCGGTTCACCGGCGGCTCTGCTGAGTGCTTCGGCCGCGAGGTGCCCTGACCGTGCGGCGCTTTCCATAGTCGAAGGCCAGCCGGTTGCGATCCAGTCTCCCGCCAAAAACAACTGCGGCCACGGTGAGATAGCGCCGGGACGCGCGGCGTCGATGCCGGGCGGAACGCCGAAGGTCGCGCGTACCTCCTTGACGAGGACGGCTTTCTCGAGCTTTGCCTCGTTCACAATCGGAAAGAACTCGGCCAGTTCCCTTACCCCCTGCGCAATCGCCTCTTCGCGAGATAGCGCCGCGAAGGATTTCGAGGCGCTGACGACGAGTTCAACGTAGCTGCCCTTCAGCTTGCGCCACGGCTGCAAGAGGCCCTTGTTGTAGAGCCAGTGGATCTCGCGATCGAGCAGGACGGCGTGCTCGAGGTCAGTGATCTCCCGATCGAACCACAGATGCACGCTGCACAGCGGCCAGTGCTCATGACGCTCAATCTTCGCGATCAATTCAGCTGCACCTTCTGTGGCCGGCATGTTGGGCACGAGCTTGCCGGTTGCCTCAAACGGCAGCGCCAGAATGACGTAATCCGAAATCAAATCTCCGCCGCGCGTGTGAACGGTCCATTGAGCAATTTCTTCGTCCCAATCCGCGCCTTCGACAAACGTGTTGTAGAGAACCTGCGACCCGTGCTCGGAAAGAAGCCGCTCGGCGCCTGCGTACAGTTCACTCAACGGCACTGAACTCATTCCCATGCTGCCCGCTTCCGCCGAATTCATGAACAGCTCGCGAATGACCTTGGCGGCGTAGGGCACGGCGATATCTTCAATGTCGGCGTTGAGCGCGCTGGCGATGACCAGGCGCCAGAAGCGATTGATCGCGCCGGGCGTCTGTTTGTTGCGGCGCAACCAGTCGCCGAGCGATTCACGCGAGTGTTCTAATGCGCCCGGCCGCATCATGGCCTGGAACGCGCGGGCGAGGGCCAGCTTGTCGGCCAGCGTGAATGCCTGTGCGCTGAGGAGACTCGGCATCCCGTGCAAGGGCGCGGGCAGCCGTAGCGGCCCCGGTCTGAACGGTCCCAAGCGCGAGCGACGGCCATTGGGTTCGATCATGGTCATGTCGCTGGTCCAGTGAATCTTGTCCGCGACTCCGATCCGGCGATAGAAGCCGATTAGATTGGTGCAGCAGCCGAACAGCACGTGCTGGCAGTTGTCGATGACTTCGTTTACGCCGGGATGCAGATAGGATGACGCGCGGCCGCCGAGATAGCCGCGGCGTTCCGCAAGCTGCACGCGAAAACCCGATTCGGCAAGAGCACAGGCCGCACTCATGCCGGCCACGCCGCCGCCGATAACGGTTACGGTCTTCGGGTTTTCGAGCGCTGAAGTCAGTTTTCGTTTCCCTTTTGTTTGATGGGCGAGTGTTACAAATCAGTTCGACAGATTTGAAGTTCCGCCGGAAAGGCGCACCCACGCCATCCACCCTAGGCCGGCGGCGAGGATTTCAAGCTTCTGGAAAGATGGAACACGAACGCGACGGGAAAAGACATCGTAGTCGGCGCGGCGGATGTTTTTGAGTAACCGGTGATAGATCCTCACCAGAACCCACAGCGCCGGCCGGCTCTCACGATCGATCAACGGCAGCAGGGTTCGCGCCGATCGATAGTAGTCCTCGGCGCGTTGCCCGATCGACCAAAGCAGGGCCCTCTCGTCGGCCGTGGGCGGCACGCCCGGCGCACGGTTGAGCAGCGAGTCAAGCGAAACGTTGTGCGCGGCGAGGTCGTCCAGAGGCAGGTACACGCGCTTGCGTTCCGCGTCCTCGGCCACGTCGCGCAGGATGTTGGTCAGTTGAAACGCGATGCCGGTTTCTTCGGCGAACTTCTCGGCGCGGGGGTCACTGTAGCCAAAGATGCGAATGCAGACCAGGCCGACCACGGACGCAACGAGATAACAATAGCGATACAAATCGTCGAAGGTGGCGTAGGTATCGACCGTGCCGGCCGGGTGTTCAAGATCCATTGTCGTGCCGGCAACCAGTTCATCGAGTAATGACAGCGGGATATTGAATCGCCGGATGGCGTCGCGTACGGCGAAAAAGACCGGGTCGGCGGTGGGGGCTCCGGTGGAGGCCGCGTGCCATTCCGTGATCCATGCATCGAGACGGTGGCGCCGTTCTTCGCGAGGGATGCTCTCCTCGTCGGAAAGATCGTCGGCCTTGCGCATGAAGGCATAGATGGCGCAGATCGCATTGCGCCGTGGTTTGGGCAGCGCCACGAAGGAATAGTAGAAGTTCTTGGCTTCGCGTTTGGCGATGGCGCGGCACTCGGCGTAGGCGCTCTCTAAGAGAGGGTCTTGCGCCTTGTTGTGCAATGGAGATTCCTGGGTCAAGCCGCCTTCTCTGCCGGACGAGGGCCGAGCCGCCAGAACGGCAACATCTTGCCCCCGAGGGCCCGTAATGCGAGCTGGATTTTCGCGGCTTTTGTGATCGCAGGCCGGGCGCTGAGCACGTCGTAATCGCGGCGCTCTATGGCGCGCAGAATCTCGAGCCCGCCGCGACTGAAAAGGTCCAGATCGAGAGCCAGATCGCGCTGCACGCGGTTAATCAGCGGCAGTCCTTCCTCAAACATCGCGCGCGCATAGTCGACTTCATAACGGAGGAGCTCGCGGAATTCCGGCGTGGCAATTCCGGCGGCGATGGTCGCGTCACTCACGCCGAAGCGCTCCATGTCGGCCTGGGGGAGATACACCCGGTCCTTGACGAAGTCCACCCGCACGTCCTGCCAGAAGTTGGCCAGTTGCAACGCCGAGCATGTGGCATCGGAGAGGCGGAAGTTTTCCTCGTTCACTTCGCCGCAGGCGTAGAGCACGAGACGGCCGACGGGATTCGCCGAGTAATGGCAGTAGGCCAGCACGTCCTGCATGGTTCGAAAGCGAGTGACAGTCTGGTCCTGGCGGAAAGCGGTGAGCAGATCGGCAAACGGCTCCTTCGGGAATGGAGCACGCGCGGATGGTCTCGCCCAAGGCAACGAACACCGGATGGCGGGCGCGCCCTTCGTAGCACGCATCGAGTTCCTGTCCCCACAGATCGAGCAATGCGAGCGCCTGCGCGGTGTCGCCGACTTCGTCGCCAAGATCGTCGGAGACACGGCAGTAGGCGTAGATGGAATGGAAGTGGGGACGCAGGGCCTTGGGAAGAAACCACGAGGCCACATGGAAGTTCTCGTAGTGGGTCTCGGCCAGCCGCTTGCACCAGGCGCGCGCTTCTTCGATCGTCGGTGCGACATCGGGAATGCGATAACTGGAGGGGAGCGCAGCCCAGCCGCGAGCGATAAGTTCGCTTTGATCCGGCACGTCTTTGGCAGGCTGTGTTGTCGAACTCATTGGTGTTCTCAAGGCACGATCGCGGTTTTGATTTCACTGCTGCGGTTCATCAAGTTCTCGAAGACGCGATTCAGTTCGTAGAGGTGCGCGTGGCCGGTGATGAACTTGTCGGCCTGAAAGCGTCCTCCGGCGATAAGATCGAGCGCCTTGCGGCAAATGGCCGGCGTGTGATGGAAGGTGGCGCGCAGCGTGATATCGCTGTAGTGGATGCGGTTGGTGTCGAGGCTGACATGAGTCCCCACGGCGCAACCGCCGAAAAAGTTAACCGTCCCGCCCTTGCGCACCAGCTCAACC
Organism: uncultured Acidobacteriota bacterium; assembly: GCA_963798315.1. Classification (GTDB taxonomy): domain Bacteria; phylum Acidobacteriota; class Terriglobia; order Terriglobales; family Acidobacteriaceae; genus Telmatobacter. The sequence continues at coordinate 184,998 of CAWCTA010000021.1, forward strand.
GCCTCCTGCCAGGTTTCGGGTACGCCGACCGCTTCAATGGCAATGTCGACCCCCTGCCGGCTGGGGGTGAGGGCACGCGCTTCATGGACGGCTTTGCGAATGTTCGCAGTCTGCACCACGTGCGCCGCGCCAAGCTGGCGTGCCGCTTCCACCTGGCCGTCGTGTTTGACGATGGCAATGACCTCGCACCCGGCCAGAGCCGCGACGTGCAGAATCATCAAGCCGAGCGGACCGCCGCCTATGACGGCCACGATGTCGCCCGGATGGGGCCGTGAGTCTTCAAATCCGTGCACGGCGCAGGCCAGAGGTTCCGTAAGCGCGGCGTGTTCGAGCGGAACATGATCGGGGATACGCAGGGTATTTTTAGCCACGATCCGCGCCGGGACCTGAATAAACTCGGCATACGCTCCGTTGTTGAAGAGAAGATCGTCGCAGAGATTCTCCTGACCCCGCTCGCAGAAGTAGCATTGGCCGCAGGGGGCAGAGTTGAGGGCGACGACGCGGTCGCCCGGAGTGAAATCCGTAACTCCCTCGCCGGCCTCGACGACAGTTCCAGCCAATTCGTGACCAAAGAGGGCGGGAGGGACAATCATGCGCGCATGATAGCCGCGGCGAAAGACCTTGAGATCCGTGCCACACGTCAGCGCAGCACCCACTTGCACGATCAATTCGCCCACCGCAGCCTTGGGCACTGGAACGCTTTCGATGCGAACGTCTTCGCGTCCATGGAGGATTGCGGCTTGCATGGTGGCGCGACCGTGATGGAGCGCGCTCTCGACGGTTGCACGGCCGTGATGGATGACGCTCTCGACGGTTGCGAGGCCGTGATGGAGCGCCTCTTCCACCGTGGCGCGGCCGTGTCCGATCACATCTTCGACCGTGGCCCGGCCGTGCTCGATCGCGGTTTCAACCGTGGAGCGGCTGCGCTTAATTGCGGTTTTTACCGTGCCTGGCATCAGGCTCCCTCTAGTCTCCACCCCGTCCCGAAACAGGCACAATCATAATCTTCATGGAGTCGGCTTTGGGGTGGGACGCAATCTCGATTGCGTCGACCGCCTGTTCAAGCGGGAAACGGTGCGAGATCAACTGCGTCAGGTCAAATCCATTGCGGTAGCCGCCGAATACCAGTTCGGTCACTTCATTGAGGAGAGCAAAGGAGGACGAATACGACCCTAACAGGGTCTTCTCATCCATACAAACCGCGCCCGGATCGAAAGTTGCGTCTCCGTGCTGGGTCTGCGCGAAAAGCATCACCTTGCCCCCCGGCCGGACGGCATCCATGGCGGTCTTGATGAGGGCATTGCCGCCAACGGCCAGTATGACCGCGTCGGCTCCGCGTCCTTCGCTTTCACGAATTACCCGATCCACGACATTTTCCGTTCCCGCATTGATTGGATGCCTGAGCCCGAATTTAGCCGCAATGGCGTGGCGCTCAGGATACAGGTCGGAGGTGAGGACACGCGCACCGGTGCGGCTGGCGAGAACCGCGTGCATCAGGCCGATGGGGCCCTGGCCGATAACCAGGACGGTGTCATCGGAAGCCAGATTGAGCAGCTTTACGCCCTTGAGCACGGTATTTACGGGTTCGACGAAGGCGGCCTGCTCGAAGGGAATGCCGTCGGGAATGCGCACCACGCCGCCGTTGGCGACCACGAAATCCATGACGCGGATGTACTCGGCAAAGCCGCCACCGGAGGGTTCGAAACCCGCCGTCACCCCGGTTTTCTTGTATAGGGGACATTGCGCGGGCGTGCCTTTGCGGCAGTAGTAGCACTCGTTGCAGGGAACGTGGTGATGGACGACGACGCGCTCGCCGACGCTGTACGAGGTAACTCCCTCGCCCAGGGCAACGACCGTTCCCGCCATCTCGTGGCCAAAGATGCGGGGAGCGGAGTGCGATCCGTAGTGGATTTTCTTTAGATCGGTGCCGCAGATTCCGCAGGTGGCGATGCGGATCAGCAGTTCTCCGCGGCCGATAGAAGGTACTGGGACAGTTTCCACGCGCATGTCGTTGATGCCGCGATAGACCACGGCGCGCATCGTGGCGGGGAGCCTTTTCACCGTCTCGAATTCAGCGCTTGAGAATTGGGTAACCATTGCGTTCTTGATATGACCTCAATCATCGGAGAAACTCGTGCAGGGACTCCGCGATGCTTTGGGCAGCCTTACCGCTATTTTCGCCCATCCGGAGGAGTGCAGGCCAGTACCAGGGGTGGAGAATCGCAAAAACCATCAAGCGGCCCATTTTCAGCTTTCCGTCGGGAGCGAAGAAGCGATTGAAATCGGGCAGCGTCTCGTTGAGACCGTCACTGACGCCCTTGATGCAATAGAACGGGATGGCGCGCATGGCGGCGAGGCGGGCGATGGCGGCGGCTTCCATGTCGACCAGCCTTGCATGGTATGCGGAGGCGAGGCGCCGCTTCTCGGCCTCGTCGGCCACTCTGGGACTGGTGGCGAGCCAGACTTCGCCGGCTCCGGCATCGCATCGAAAGCGCTCCCCGGTGCGGACGTCGATGACGCCGGCCACGTTGTGCGCTGTGCCGGGCGCGATGTAAGGAGTGAGGGCTCCTGCCCAGCCTACGGAGAAGACTAGATCGACGGGGCCGCCGTCCTCGATGGCGGCAAAGGCGCGAGTCGCGGCCGGTTGGCCGGCTCCGGCGCAGGCCACGATCCATTCGTCTTCGGAGTCGCGCTGGGCCCAGAAATCGACCCCATTGCGGGTTCCGTGCGGCCAGCCGCGAACCAGCGCTTTCACTTCGCCGGGAAAGGCGGCGATGATGGCGGTTCGGGTCATGCGCGGGTCGGCTCGTTGGCCGATGGCGCATAGCCGTGGTCTCGGAACCACTCAATGGCGGCACGCATCGCCGGATAGACGGGCAGGATCCGGAAGCCGAGTTCCTGCTGGGCGCGGGCGCTGGAGGCGAACATCTTCTTGCGGCCCATGCGGACTTCTTCGAGCGTGGCGCGGGGTTCGCGGCCGCGGATGCGCCCCGTGATCCACTCTTCGAAAAAGGCGTACGTGGCCGCGACGGCGAAGGGGATTCTTACCGTGGGCGAAGGGATTCCGGTGATGGCCGACATCTTGTCGAGAATCTGCTTGAGGGTCAGGTTTTCGCCGCCAAGTATGTAGCGGCGACCAAAGCTTCCTGCCGTCAGTGCCGCAACGTGCATGCGCGCCACCTCCGCCACATCGACAAGATTCAGCCCGGTGTCAACGTAGGCGGGGAACTTCCGATTGAGAAAGTCGACGAAGATGCGGCCGGTGGGAGTGGGCCTCGCGTCGTTGGAGCCGATGGGCGTGGTGGGGTTGAGGATGACCACCTTCTGGCCCTTCTTTGCGGCGCCGATGGCTTCCTGTTCGGCGAGAAATTTCGACCGCTTGTAGTGGCCGACCATGTCGCCGATGGAAACCGGGGTGTCTTCGTTGATCACGAGGCCGTCTTCGCGAAAATGCATGGTGGCCACGCTGGATGTGTAGACCAAGCGCTTTACGCCCGCCTCACGGGACATGCGCAGCAATTCGCGGGTGCCATCCACGTTGGCGCGATACATCGACTGGGGATCTGGAATCCAGAGGCGATAGTCTGCAGCGACATGAACGACCGCATCGCAGCCCGCGAGTGCAGGCCGAAGGGATTCCGGCTGGGCAAGATCGCCGACGAATGTGTCACCAGCGATGCCATCAAGGTTGGCGAGATTACTGGTTTTGCGCACCAGCATGCGGAGTTGGGCTCCATGCGCGGCAAGAGCATGAGCCACATGGTGGCCTACGAATCCGGTCGCGCCTGTGAGGAGAATACGCATCGCAAGAATCTGGGAACCTCTATCTTAAATGCCGATTCCGGGGCTCACCAATCGGCGCGGTCCGCAGACTCCACCGCCGTACAAGTATTCACGCCGGAGCGGGCATGCCGTTTCCAGCTTAGGTGGTATGATCTGGCTACTTGCTACCGGCTATAAACGGCCGGCAAGAAGCACTTCCAGGCGTGTCCCTCGAGCCGGCCAGCAGGAGTTGAGCCGATGGCCTACGTAGTCCCAATCGTCGTCGGCCTTCTTATGGTCTCGGTCGGCATGAGCCTGAGTCTTCGAGAACTGGCTGCGAGCTTGCGCCGGTTGACCTGGCTGGCGTGGGTGCGCATGCTTGTGGCCACGTTCATCCTTCCTGCACTACTGGCGCTTATTCTCGCCCGAGAATTCCGCCTGACCATGGGGGAGTTGGCCGGGATATTCCTGGTCGGGGTTGCACCGGGCGCTCCGCTTCTTACGCGGAACATGGCGAAAAAGGGATTCGACATGCACCTGGCGGCAAGTTACCAGGTATGGTCCGCAATGATGATTCCGGTGATGGTACCGACCATCGTCTTCTGCGCGGCCAAGCTCTACAACCGCGATATCTGGATCTCTCCCGCGATCCTTCTCTGGCAAATCTTCGTCAAGCAACTTTTGCCCCTCTCGCTGGGGATGATGATCGCCAGGGCCGCTCCAACGTGGTCAAAGAGATATCAGCCGACGCTCAACACGCTCGGCAACATTCTGATCACGGTCATTTTGGGATTGGCCCTGTTCAAACTGGGACCGGCGCTGAAAGAGATCACGCCGATGCTTCCCATCGTCGCACTCCTGCTGGCCGTTGGATGCATGAGCGCCGTCTGGCTCATCCGGTTGAGCGATCCGGTGGTGCAAGAGACTTTCGCGATCTCGAACGCCAATCGACACGTTGGTCTCGCGTTGCTGCTTTCGACCCGATCTCTTCATGCGAGCCGGGCGCTTCCGGCTATCGCCTGCTATGCGTTGGTGGTTCCCCTGGTGATGTTCGCATACACACGCTGGTACCGCGGCGGGACTTCGGCCCAGAAGGGCCCAGCTTTGGAAGCGAAGAAATCGCTCGCCGCGGGTTGAGACGCGGAACTGCGAAAGGCCGGATAAAGATTCGCGGTCTCCCAGCCTAGTCTGGAATTCTCACAAACGTTGAAGGCTTGAGCCGTGGCTTGATCGGAGTGACGGATTTACAGTTTTACAGGAGAACGGGGGGGAGAGTACCCATTCCGGCTTGAGGTTTCTTCCGCAAGCCACTGAAGACCATGTGGATATGGGCGCCATCCCGCAAATGTAAATGGTCCAAAAGGGCCGGTTTGGGGTTCCTTAAGCGTTCAGAACGGAACCGAATTGCTTTCGGTACCTTGGGTTCTGCCTGAAGCTGCATTTCGATCCTCTCTTCCACCTCGATTGTGGCAAAACTGGTAGAAAGAAAATGCAAAAGGGCGCGCATTTTTGCGCAACCACGAAGACGAGGGCCGCGGGCGTGAGACATGCGGGGTAGGATGGGGCACCCAGGCTGTTGCGCCCTTTTTGAAAAACGCCACCTGGATTAGTCGAGTTTCTCGGGATGGAGCGCGATGTTCTTTTCGCCGGCGGCCTTCTTTTCGTTGAAGGCCTTGACCCAGTCTTCCCAGTGCTTGCCGGCAGCACGATCTTTGCCGCTGAATTCGAGACGGGCAATCTCGGCGTAGCTCAATCTGCGCTTCTCGGATGCCTTGGGCGTGAAGTACTGAACATACGATTCAGCAAGCGGTGGCGCCGGTCTGGCGGTTGAAGATGTAGGCTTCGATGCGTTCGCCGGATTTGAGCGTCATGGTCACGTCGCCGCGATAGTCGAAGGCCTTTTCGAGGGCCTGGCGCAGATCTTCTTCGCTCGCGAGCTCGGGAATCCAGCCTTCGAGTTTTTCGTGCTCAGTGCCGGGCGCCAGTTCCAGCGCTTCCACCTGTTCCATCGTGTATTTCGCGACTTCGGCGGTCATGCGTTCATTCCCTCAGGGGCTAAAGCCCCTCATCAAATTTGCGTCTTGCGGCACGACTGAAGTCGTGCCCTGTACACACGGCTCCCGAGACGATTGTTCGTCTCTCTGCGACAACAAGCGTGGCACGATTCTGCGCGCGACTCAGCTTGGCAGTTCGCGGTCGGGTTGCTCGATCTTCACCAGGTCGCCGGGCCATGCGGCGCTGGCTCGTTCAGCAGCTTGAGCGCGTGCTGGTCGCGATACGACTGAACGACCCGCGCACCATTCCCCAGAAGCCCTTGAGCGATCCGAAGCCGTCGATGACTGCCGACGGCTCGTAGCCGCAACTCACCATGCAGTTGGCGCACTTGGGATTGCCCGAGGCCACGCCGTACTCTTCCCACTTCGTGGTTTCGAGCAGTTCCTTGAAGGTTTCGGCGTAGCCATCCTGCAGCAGGTAGCAGGGCCGCTGCCAGCCGAAGATGTTGTAGGCCGGCGAGCCCCACGGGGTGCACTCGTACTTGCGGTCGCCCATCAGGAATTCGAGAAAGAGCGGCGACATGTTGAATTTCCAGGTTTTCTTGCGATTCGACAGGATGGCGCGGAACAGGCTGCGCACGCGGGCGCGGCCGAGGAAGCGATTCTGGTCGGGCGCCATCTCGTAGCTGTAGCCGGGCGAGAGCACGATGCCCTCGACGCCCATCTCCATCACCTCGTCGAAGAAGGCGCGGACGCTGTTGGGATCGGTGCCGTCGAAGAAGGTGGCGTTGGTGGTGACGCGGAAGCCGCGCTTGACGGCTTCCTTGATGCCTTCGACGGCGATGTCGTAGCCGCCCTCGCGGCAGACGGAGAAGTCGTGGTGCTCGCGCTGGCCGTCGAGATGCACCGAGAAGGTGAGGTACTTCGACGGCGTGAACTCCGGCAGGCGGCGCTTCAGTTCGAGCGCGTTGGTGCAGAGATAGATGTACTTCTTGCGCGCGATGAGGCCGTTGACGATTTCGACGATCTGGGGATGCAGCAGCGGCTCGCCGCCGGGGATGGACACCATGGGCGCGCCGCACTCTTCGACGGCGGCAAAGCACTCCTCGGGCGTGAGCTGCTTTTTGAGGATGTGGGGCGGATACTGCACCTTGCCGCAGCCGGCGCAGGCCAGGTTGCAGCGGAAGAGCGGCTCAAGCATCAGCACCAGCGGATAGCGCTTTTCGCCGGAGAACCGCTTCTTGAGCACGTAGGTGGCAACCGTCCACATCTGGGAGATTGGAACTGCCATATTTTGTCTTTTCCCTCAGGGGCGAAAGCCCCGATCATTTTCTGCGAGCTTGCGGCACGGCTAAATCCGTGCCCTTCAAAAAGCTAAAGGCTAAGCAGCTAATCGCTGCTTTTCCGTTCCATGGCCCGCTTGTAGGTGGTCAACGCCAGCAGCGGGAAGTAATGCCGGTACATCGTATAGGCCAGGTAAAAGACGCGGGGGAAGCCGGTCCCGGTGATAGATCGCCTGCGCGGGTCACGTCGACACCGACGGACTCGTCCCAGCTGCCATTGTCGTCCTGGCGGGTCAGCAGCCAGCGCACGCCCTTGGCGATGGAGTCGGAGCGGTCGTCACCGGCGGCCAGCAGTCCGAGCAGCGCCCATGCGGTCTGCGACGGCGTGCTCGGACCGACTCCGCGGGTATTGGGATCGTCGTAGCTGCCGCAGGTTTCGCCCCAGCCGCCGTCGGAATTCTGCACCATGCGAATCCACTCGGCGGCCTGCTGCACTTGCGGCTCGTGGTGGTCGAACGCCGATCGCATCAAGCCCGCGCAGATACGAGGAACGTGCCATAGATGTAGTTCACGCCCCAGCGGCCGAACCAGCTTCCGTCGGGCTCCTGCTCGGAGAGGATGAACTTGATGGCTTTTTGTACGCGCTTGTCGTCGCGCGTGTAAGCCATACGTTGCCAGCATCTCCAGCATGCGCCCGGTGATGTCGACCGACGGCGGATCGAGCATCGCGTTGTGATCGGCGAAGGGGATGTACTGGAAGATCATCTTGGTGTTGTCTTTGTCGAAGCTGCCCCAGCCGCCGTTGCGGCATTGCATGGCAAACTCCCAGTCGATGGCGCGCTGCGCAACCTGGTGCTGATAACGCTCGCGGGGATTGTCGACCTTGGTGAGAGCGAGCAGGACCTGCGCGGTGTCGTCGGTGTCGGGATAAAACTCGTTGTTGAATTCGAAGTACCAGCCGCCGGGGTCGGTTCGCGGAACCTTGACCGCCCAGTCGCCCTTGTGGCGCACTTCTTTCGACAGCATCCAGTCGGCGGCCTTGATCATGCGCGGATCGCTGCGCGCGACGCCCGCCTCGCCCAGGGCGTAGACGGCCTGCGCCGTGTCCCACACCGGCGAAACGGCACGGCTGCATGCGGAAGGTCGGCTCCGGCACTTCATCTGTGGGCGCCTGCTCGATGCCCAGCTTTTCGAATTCGTCGCGGGCGCGGATCACCTGGGGATCGTCTTCGGAATATCCGAGGCAGCGCAGCGCCAGGATCGCGTTCAGCATGGCAGGATAGATGGCGCCCAGGCCGTCGGTCATTTCGAGGCGGGCGAGCATCCACTTTTCGGCGTGCTTGAGCGCCAGCTTGCGCAGAGGCCGGATGTGCACGGCCTCTGCCCAATGCATGATCCGGTCGACGATCAGGAAGAAATTGCGCCACGAGACCAGCGCTTTGCGATTCATGCGCAGGCGCAGGATGGCATTGGCGCGGCCGCCGACGAAGAGTTCGTCGATGCCGTGCTCGCGGGGGATCTTCTTGTATGGCTTCTTGGCGTAGATGATGGCCAGCGGCACAAGGATGGACCGCGACCACGACGAAATTTCGTAGATGTTGAAGTAGAACCAGTTGGGAAAGAGAACGATCTCCGGCGGGATGGCCGGGACGGCATCGTAGTCGTACTGGCCGAGGGCGCAGAGGTACATCTTGGTGAAGGTGTTGCACGCCACCACGCCGCCATGAGCCAGCACCCACTCGCGGCACTTCGCAAGGCGCGGATCGTCGGCTCCAATGCCCATCAGCTTGGCCGAGAAGTAGCACTTGACCGAGAGCGATATGTTGCCCGGACCGCCGGGATAGAGGCTCCAGCTTCCATCGTCGTTCTGGTAGCGCATCATCTCGCGCAGCGCGCGCTGGAGACGGCCGGGATCGCCGCTCTCGAGCAGGGTGTGGAGGAAGATGTAATCGGCCTCGAGCATCGAGTCGGCTTCGAGCTCGCCGCACCAGAAGCCGTCCGGATGCTGCCGTGACAGGATGTAGTCCGCGGACCGGCCGATAGCGGACTCGACATCAGCCAGATCCGCGTCCAGCCGCCCGAATCTCGGCTGCGCGATTTTTGGGGGTTCGATTTGGGTCGTTTCCTGCCGTGAAACCATGCGTTCCAAAGTGTCTCAGATCCTTCTCAATACTCTCGGTTACCGACGGCGCCGATCGCAAACAGAAGTCGCGCCGCGACAATGCTACTCGATGTTCCCGGAGAGCCAAACATTTTAACGATAAACTTGATGCCGAAAAAACCGGACGGGCTCAGCGAACCGCAACCGCTTCGCCGCCCGCCGCTCCGCCGATGGCCTGAATAATTTCAGGAGGCAGGCCAAAACGAACATTCTCGGGCATCACTTCTACTTCTTCGACGCTTTCGAAGCCGTTTTGGCGCAAATAATTCACCACGTCCTCGACCAGGATCTCCGGCGCCGAAGCGCCGGCCGTAACTGCCACTGTGTTCACGCCCTGGAGCCACGCCGGATCGATGGCCTGGGAGTTATCAATCAGATAGCCCATGGTGCCAAGGTTGCGCGAAACCTCAACAAGCCGGTTGGAGTTGGAGCTGTTGGTCGAACCGACCACCAGAACCAGCCCGGCATCGTGGGCCACGTTGCGAACCGCGACCTGGCGGTTCTCGGTGGCATAGCAGATGTCCTGCGAATGGGGACCGACAATGTTGGGAAACTTGACTTTGAGGGCATGAATGATGTCGCGGGCTTCGTCGAGGCTCAGGGTGGTCTGAGTCAGGTAGGCCACGCGGTCGGGGTCTGGCACCTGGAGCGTTTCGACCTCTTTGGCGCTGGAGACCACCTGGGTCACATCGGGAGCTTCGCCCAGGGTGCCCTCGATCTCGTCGTGGTCGCGATGGCCGATCAGCACCAGCGAGTAGCCCTGCTTGGCGAACTTCACTGCCTCAATATGGACCTTGGTCACCAGCGGACAGGTGGCGTCGATCACCTTGAGGCCGCGGCCCTTGCTGCGCTCGCGGACCGCCGGCGACACGCCATGAGCCGAGTAAATGACGCGCTGGCCGTCGGGCACGTCGTCGATCTCGTGGACGAAGATCGCGCCCTTTTCCGCCAGTTCGTTGACGACATAGCGGTTATGGACGATCTCGCGGCGCACGTAGATGGGCGCGCCGAAGGTTTCGAGAGCGATCTTGACGATGTCGATCGCGCGCACCACGCCGGCACAAAAGCCCCGTGGCTTGAGCAGCAAGACGCGCTTCTGACTGGGGGAAGTCCCGGCGGCGTCACCGTTGGAGATGGGGTCGAGGACAGTAGAAGTCACATTGCAATTATAACAATCTCCCGATTTTTGTTCCCTCTGAAAGCGAAACAGGAATCTTCGACAGAACCCTCGCTGCTCAGCGCCCGGCTTCTCGCTACGCGTCCTGCCTCCAATTGAACGCCTCGGCAGGAGTGGAGCCGTTCCTTGAATTTGGAATTTTCTGCAAAAAGCCTTGCAATCCGCTAAACTTACGCGGCTCGCAGCGTCTGGATGTGAACGCACCGCCGTTGAGGCTGCGGATTTGGGAGGTAAGCAGGGATGCCGTCAACGGATCGCGTCAAGGTAGGTCGGATCAGGAAGAGCGAACTGGCAGAGGCGGACCGGATTTTAAGGCTAGCGTTCGGAACGTTTCTAGGTCTGCCCAATCCGGCGGAATTCATGGGAGACCGCGACATGTTGATCGCGCGTTGGCATGGGCCGCACGTCGATGTGCTGGCGGCGCGCCAGGCCGGGCGTTTGATCGGGACCAACGTGGTCACCCAGTGGGGCTCGTTCGGATTCTTCGGGCCGCTCACCATCCTTCCGGAGTTCTGGGACCGGGGCGTGGCTCAGCATCTGCTGCAGGCGACGGAGAAAATCTTCGTCAAAAAGGGCTTGAAGCGAACCGGGCTGTTCACGTTTGCAGCCAGTCCCAAGCATGTGGGCTTATATCAGAAGTTCGGGTACTGGCCGGGGTATCTGACCGCGTTGATGGCGTATACACCGAAAGCAGATACGCAGCACACTGGACGCGGGGCGGCGGCGGTTCATCTTTCGACTTTGACGAAAAGCGGGCGCGAGGAAGCTATTGCTGCTTGCGCGCGACTCACGGGCAGGATCGACAAGGGTCTCGACCTAAGTGCTGAAATCCGGTCCATGTTGAAGCAGAAGATCGGCGAGGTGGTTCTTATCTACACTCGCAAGACGCTGGACGGGTTTGCTATCTGCCACCAGGGGCTGGGGTCGGAAGGCGGAACGAAGACGTGCTACATCAAATTCGCGGCGGCGCGGGGCGGCGCGGGGGCAGGCGAGCGGTTTGACCGGCTGCTCGATGCCTGCGATGAATTTGCGCTCGTGCGTGGAGCATCGCTCGAGGCCGGCATGAATCTGGCGCGCGAGGATGCGTACCGGCGGATGCGTTCGCACGGGTACCGGGCATTCGGGCAGGGAGTATCGATGCAGCGTCCGCATGTGGCGGGTCATAACCGCACGGATGTTTACGTGATCGACGACTGGCGGTAGCGCCCGGGCGCCCACTTGCGATGAATTTTCCCGGAGCTGCCGCCGAGTCCCTGGTGCATCTAAGCTTAGTGTCTGATGGACACTCATCCAACCAACACGGAAGCTCCTTTGGATCCGGCAACCACGCGGAAGCGGTTTCCCCTGGGGGCGCTGCTGATGGGAGTTCTGCTCGGTTGGGTCCTTCTTTCCCTCTTCTCTCACGCAGCCAAAGCAGGGGTGTGGGACCGGCTCGCGGGGATGATGACCGGCCGCAGCACGAGCGTTGGCACGTCGACGCCTGCTGTCGTGGAGAAGATCCGCCAGTTATCGCGGCTGGAGACGGTCGACTACTCCATCGACAAGATCGTGGAGGGCTCTCGCCAGAATCCCTATCTGCCGAATTTTCTGGTGGGGGACAAACTCATGCTTGTGGCTCACGGCGATGTCATTGCCGGCGTCGACCTGGGCCAGCTGCAGCCAGCCGACGTGGCAGTGGACGGAAGCCACGTTCTGGTCCGCCTCCCCCAGGCGCAAGTGCTCAGCACGCGACTCGATAACGCGCATACGCGGGTCTATTCCCGTATGACGGGGTTGCTGGTGGAAGCCGATCCCAACCTGGAATCGGAAGTGCGGCGGGCCGCGGAAGATCAGTTCACCCAGGCCGCGCTGGCGGACGGGGTGCTTGACAAGGCGCGCCAGAATGCCCGCGCCAGCGTAAGCGCGCTTCTGCGCGGATTGGGATTTCAGCAAGTCGAGGTGCAGTAGCATTCAGCTTGTTGGCCCAACCGATGTCCCAGAGTCGAGACATGGGCACCCTGTATGGTCACGAAGCAAGTTCGGCATCGCGCGAAATCCACCACAGCACCTGGCCGAAGATCTTCCACTTGGACGCATTGCTGACGTCGAGAGGCAGGTACTTGTGATTGGAGGAGACCATGAGGTCGGAGTTGGCGAGGCGCTGAAAGCGTCCGACTTTGAATCCCAGGTCGCGATGTGAAACCACGGCGATCTTCTGGCTCAGATGATCGCGGTCGGTGTCGGCTGTGTCGACAAAGAGAATTGAACCGGGGGAGATGGTCGGGGTCATCGAGTCGCCCGTCAAGTGCATGCTGATCATGTTTTCCGGGTGGGGGCACCATGACAAAGGTGCAAGGAGCACCTCCTGAACCTTCACGTCGGGCAGACTGACGTTCTCGGCGGGGGGCACCGGATCTCCGTAGGCAGAAACGTTGAGAAGGGGGATCGCCACGGCTCCGACTTTTTCCGGCAGGGGTTTCGAAAACTTGCGGCTGGCGATGAGCGTGAAGTCGTCGAGATTGACTCGCACGGAGGACTGAGTGCGCCCGAAGCTGGTCTCAGGAAATGCAGAGGTATCGATGCCGGCGCGTTCCCAGAAGTAAACGGCATCGGTCCGCTGAGCGAGGTTGCCAAGGGCCACGTAGCCCTCGGCCGTGGGTTCATACTTACCCTGGATCCAGCGGGAGACGGTAGCTGGGGAAACGCCGAGGCGTTCCGCGAGTCCAGCCTGGGTTAAGCCCAAATCCGTGGCGAGACGCATAATCCGCTCGGACCATTCGTGGGCGGAAGGTTGGGAATTGGCCATGAGGACTCCAGTTCTTGCGCGGGCCTCTTGGTTGCTTTCAGCGGTGCAATGGAGATTGTGAAAACACCAATTAAACGCCTTGGGAGGAATACTATCAGGAGATTTCTGCATCGAACATTCTGTTGTGAACTTTCCTCGGCAGGGATGCAAAGGCTCGTAGCTTTAATCCGCGGACCTGGACACGGGAGAGCGAAGTCGATTGGACGAAGCGAGTCTTGGGGGGATGTATGCCAGCCGTGGCCGGGGGCCGCAAGATCCTGATCGTCGATGACGAACCAACCATAGCGGACACGCTGGCGTTGATTTTTGCATCGAGCGGGTATGAATCGAGAACGGCCTATTCGGCCGAACAGGCGCTGGCGATGCTCGAGGACTGGCGCCCGGACCTCGCAGTGATCGACGTGGTCCTTCCGGGAATGAACGGAATCGAATTTGCGATTTTTCTGAAGGCCAGCTACCCGGGGTGTCAGTTCCTTCTTTTTTCGGGCCAGCCCGGCACAAGCGGTCTGCTCGAAGAAGCCAGGAAGAAGGGCCACCTGTTCGAGATCCTGGCCAAGCCACTCCACCCCACGTTCATGCTCGCCACGGTATCAGACATGCTCACGCCCTGCCAGGATCCGTCCAAGCCCAACCTGATGCATTGAGAAGATCAGAGAGCCGTCACGGCTTTGCGGGTTGGATCTCCGCGTTTGGATTGGGGCGCATGGGCCCGGGGATTCTGAGATTGCTTGAGAATACCCAATTGATCGATCACAACATCCCCGTCGGGGAACACGGCGCGAATCTCGAGGTCGCCGCCGATGGCGCGAACATAGTTGCGCAGCGTGCTGACGAACATGTCAGTGCGGCGTTCTACTTTCGAAACTGCACCCTGAGATATCTTCAGCAGTTGGGCCATTTGCACCTGGGTCATTCGCCTTGCATCTCGCAGCGCATCCAGGGGCATGGCCGCAAGCGTGCCCTCGGCCGGAGGCTCGTCCTGACCAACCGCATCCGAATCTGCCGTACGATCAATTTCCTTAAGGCTGCGAACCATGTTTGTCCCCTTTCCGGGCGCCGACAGGCGAGCATCCAAGCCAACTTGAGAACTGTATGGAATGCCGGCGTTTTGAGCTACGCCGAGCCAAGTCTCCATGAGAGGTGCTATGGGTTGGCCGCTCGCTCATGTTCACATCGACTTGAGCTCGGAGGCCTCGAACGTAGCGTTTCTTAAAATGCGATAGATAACGCCGTAACCCGGGTGTGCCAATGAATGACTAGTTCTTTGTTCAGGAAGCAAAACACCGGGAGAATCAAATGTCGCACTAAGTATGCAAGAGGTAATCCGAGTTATGCAACCGGTAATTCGAACTAGCGGCTGGCGGCAATCATCTGCGCCGCGTGCTGCAGACTTGTTTCGGTGACCTTGGCTCCGCTGAGCATGCGGGCGACCTCGTGGGTGCTGGCACGTTGATCGAGGAGGCGGATGTTGGTTTTGGTGCGGCCGGCGGACTCGCGCTTGTCGATGAGAAAGTGCTGATCCGCAAAGGCCGCGATTTGCGGTAAGTGAGTTACGCAGAGAATTTGCTGGCTATGCGACAAGGTTTTGAGTTTCTGGCCAACAGCCTCGGCGGCGCGACCTCCGATGCCAATGTCGATCTCATCGAAGACCAGGGTGCGCGGCGTGGGGGTCTTTTTCCTCGTCTTGGATGAGTTCTCTTCCACGGCCACTTTCAGCGCCAACATCACGCGGCTCATTTCACCGCCTGACGCGATTTCGTAGAGCGGCTTGAGCGGTTCGCCGGCATTGGTGGCGATGCGGTACTCGACCTCATCCCAGCCGCTCCCAGTCCAGTGAGGCGAATCTTCACGCGCATTGACGGCCACTTCAAAGCGGACCTTCATGGCCAGGGAGTTGATCTGTGCTTCGGCGAGCTTGGCCAGCCTGGCAGAAGCGGCTCTGCGATCGGTGCTCAAGGCAGCGGCGGCGAGTCGATAAGCCGCAGCAGCCTTGTCGAGTTCGGCTCGGCGTTCCTTGAGGAGTTCGTCGCGGTTCTCCACTTCCGCCAGTTTGCCGGAGACGTCCTCGGCAAAGGCGATGATGACCGCGACGGTCTTGCCATATTTGCGTTTGAGGCGATCGACGAGCGCGAGGCGATCTTCGATTTCAGCTAGGCGCTCAGGCGAAGCATTGATGCCTTCAGCATAATCGCGGACGCTGGCGCCGATGTCGCCGACGGTGGCGCGAACCGACTGCAACTGCTGCGCGGCTTCGGTGAAGCGGGCATCGTAGCGAGCCAATTCTTCAATGTTGCGTAGCGCTGCGCGCAGCGCCGCCTCGGCCGACGCGCCGCCTTCGTAGAGCTGATCGAACGCGCTCATGGCGGCTGTATAGAGTTTTTCTGCATTGCCGAGAACGCGCTTTTCGGTTTCGAGGTTTTCGTCTTCGCCTGGCTCGAGATGTGCAGCTTCGATCTCCTTGAGTTGATACGTCCAGAGGTCGACCATGCGCAAGCGGTCCTGTTCTCCTTGAAGGAGTTCATCGAGCTTCTGGGATTCGTCGCGCCAGCGGGCGTGGGCGGAGGCGACTGCCTCTGTCGAGAGCGCGCCAAAACGGTCCAGAAGGATGCGTTGTTGAGCCTGGTCAAAGCTGGAGAGCGTTTCGGTCTGAGCATGAACCAACGCCAGCTCCGGTGCAAGCAACTTGAGAACGGCAACCGTAGCTGGCTGGTTGTTCACAAAGACGCGTCCCTTCCCGTTGGAAAGAATTTCGCGGCGAAGGATGATTTCCGCGCCTTCGGCGTCGATGCCGTTTTCTTCGAGAATGGCTTCGGCTCCATGGGTGGATTCAAAGACGCAGGAAACGGTCGCCTTGTCAGCCCCATGGCGAACCACGTCGGTCGAGGACTTGCCGCCCATCAGCAGGGCCAGGGCGTCGACCAGGATGGACTTGCCCGCGCCGGTTTCACCGGTAAGCAGGTTGAGCCCGGTGCCAAAGACAGCGATGGCGTGGTCGATGACGGCGTAGTTCTCGGCGCGCAGCTCGATGAGCATTTTTTTGGTTCCGCTTCCCGGGTTCGCAGCGAACGACAGGAATCCGAGAGCAGCGTAGCACGAAGCGGCGGGACGGAAACATACGTGCGAATGACGAAACCCTTCGGGGGCATCCCGTCTGCCACGTAACTCGAATGGGGCGAAGAGAACACCATCGAGATGGCGATCACGCGAAAACGCCAGTGAAAACAAGGTGAAAAGGAACCCTTTTTGTTATCAGTGGTATGCGGCGCATGGCTTTCGATGGCATCCAACAATCTGATACGGTTGAAGGTGAGGTGAATGCCCATTTTTACTGCTGCGCTCCTCTTTGCACTGCAGAATGACAGCGACGCAACGGCTGGAGGCGGATCGCTGGCCCACGGCGCCAGCGCGCTGATGAACTTACTGACCAACATCGGTCCGGTCGCGATGGGAGTTCTGCTGGTTCTGCTCGTTGCCAGCCTGTATTCGTGGACCGTGATCCTGGGCAAGATGTCCACCTTCAGCAAGGCCACAAAAGAAAGCAAGCGGTTTATCCGTACCTTCCGCAAAGCATCGCGGCTGCAGGAGATTGCGGCGCTCACGCCGGACTTCAAAGCAAGCCCGCTGGCCCAGGTCTTCGACGAGGTCTACGAGACATACAAGCGGCAGACAGGCGGCTCCGGACCACCCCGCAACATAACACCCTGGAGCGGTCGGCGCAGACCGCGGGCAGCGAAGCGGTGACAGGCCTCGAGCGGCGAATGACGTGGCTCGCCACCATCGCCGCGACAAGTCCCTTTGTGGGGTTGTTCGGAACGGTGATGGGCGTGGTGGACGCGTTTATGGGATTGGGCACAGCCGGCGCGGCAACGCTGCGCGCGGTGGCGCCCGGTATCTCCGAGGCGCTGATTACCACCGCGGCTGGATTATTTGTGGCCGTGCCCGCAGTGGTGGCTTACAACCAGTTCACGGCCCGCATCCGGGTGTTTGCTGCCGCTATCGACGACTTCAGCCGCGAGTTGCTGAATTCCCTGGAAGAGATCCAGGTGCGTCCGGCGAGCGCTCCGGTGGCACAGCGCCTGCCCGGCACGGAAGGCCGCGAGTTGCCCGGCCGCGAAGTGGCCCACGAGGTAGAACGTGGCTTTTACAAGTAGCACGGGACAAACGCGCACCTCCCTGGCCGAGATCAATATCACGCCGCTGGTGGATGTGGTGCTGGTGCTGCTGGTGATCTTCATGATCACCGCGCCGGTGCTGCAGTCGGGCATCGAAGTGGCAATTCCGAAGACGCGCACGGTGCGGGAGATTACCGAACAGCGCCTCGTGCTGACCATCGATCGCGACTCGGGGTTATTTCTCGGCGATACCCCGGTCAACATTCACGAGCTGCCGCAGAAACTGCACCAGGGAAATACCGATCCATCGAAACAGGTGATCTATCTGCGCGCAGATGAACGGGTGCCATTCGGGGCCTTTGCCAGCGTAATGGACGCTGTGAAACAGGCGGGGATCACAAATATTTCGATCGTGACCCAGCCGCTGGATTCGAAGAAGAAGTGAGAAAAGCAGGGATGAGGGACCTAGGGACCAGGGAACAGGGACCAGTCTCCGGGTAAGGGAATGAGCAGTTTGCTGGAAGGCGAGGAACGATTGGAGCAGGAACTGACGGGAGAGCCGGTGTTTGCGCCGGCCACCGGTTCGGTCGTGCTCCATGCGGCGCTGGCCCTGGCCATCGTGCTTTATTACGTGATGGGTGGATTTTTTCACTCCAATGTCTGGGGAGGGGCTGCGGCGGGAGGAGCCATCCGCGTGAGTGTCGTCAGTAGTGCGTTGCCCCTGCCTTCCGACCAGCCGCAAAACCAGAATGTGCTGGCGACGGACAAGCCCAGCCCGGCTCCGGAAATCCCTCAGCCGAAGGTTCAGTCCCCGAACATTGACATGAAGGCTATTCCTATTCCGGGAAAGAACGCGAAAGTGAAGCCACAGCCGACGCCGAAAAGTCAGCTCAAACAGCCTCCGCCCAAACAGGAGAACCGGGCCCAATACGGCGAACAGTCCGGCAGTTCGATACCGCGCGCGGTTACCGGCCAGACCACCATCGCGGGACCGGTGACGGTGAACGAGGGCGATTTTGGATCCCGGTTCGCGTACTACATCAGCAACATCCAGCGAAAGATGGCGTCCAACTGGAACAAGGGCGAAGTCGACCCGCGAACTCCCAAGGGCACGCGAACCTTCATCACATTCGTCATCCACAAGGATGGCACGGTGAGCACGATTCAACAGGATCGGAGCAGCGGCAGTCCGACGCTCGACCGGTCCTGCCTGCGCGCGGCGCAGCGCGTGGATACATTCGGTCCGCTGCCCGCACAATACAGCCCCAGCACGGTTCTGACTTCCTACTACTGCGAGTACTGAGTTTCCAGCAGTAGCGTGGGGATGCGAAAACCCCGATCGACAACGCACCATGAGCGAGGAGCTTCCCGAACAGATATGTTCCAACAAGGGATCGCGTACAGCATGAAATCCTCTTTCCGGATTGTTTTCCCGGTTTTCATCTTTCTTTCCATCGCGACCATCGATGCCGCATGGGGACAAGACTGGATTCACACCGGATCGAACCTCGGCAACAAGCGCATCCGTCTTGCGGCTGCTGACTTCAAAGCGGCAAACGTCGACCCGGATACACCAGCGCTGAAAGCAACGTTCGACTCCACGCTTTATAGCGACCTGGAGAATGCCGGGATCTTCGACATGGTGGCAAAGGCGATGGCGCCGCAGGCAACCCCTGGGTCGCCGCAGGAAATCAGCCTGGCGCAATGGGCGGCGGCCCCGGCAAATTCGGAGATGGTGGCTTTCGGAGCGCTCTCGTCGACCAATGGCCGGTTGGTGGTGTACGGCTGGCTGGATGACGCGCGCAACGCCGCCACCCCGCAGGTGCTGGGCAAACAGTACAACGAGGCTGCCAGCCAGGATATGGCGCGCACTATCGCGCACCGGTTTGCCGACGAGATCATTTCGCAGTTGGGCGGGGGCATCAACGGCATTGCCGAAACCAAGATTTACTTTGTCAGTTCACGGACTGGAACGAAGGAAATCTGGATGATGGACTACGACGGGCAGAACCAGCACCAGGTGACCCATCTGGGCAGCATCTCCCTGTCGCCGCGCATCTCACCCGATGGCAGCCGTATCGCTTTCGCGTCGCTCGATCGCAGCGGGTGGTCTGTACGGATGTATTCACAAGATCTCGGCCGTCTGGTCAGTTTCCCGGGAGGTACCGCTGGTGGCTCGAACCAATCCCCTGCATGGTCCGCGGATGGAACCAAAATCGCCTTCTCCTCGTCGCGATCGGGGGACCCGGAGATCTGGGTTGCCGACGCGAGCGGTGGAAATCTGCGTAAGCTCACAGCGTTCCGCGGACCCGACGTCGGTCCCACCTGGAACCCGCGCACCAATTCGCAAATCGCGTGGGTGAGCGGCCGGACCGGCCTGCCCCAGATCTATATCATGGATCAGGACGGGGCCAACATCCAGCGCATGACGGATGGGGGCTACGCCATCTCGCCGTCGTGGTCGCCGAACGGCCAGTTTCTCACTTTCAGCTGGAACCGGAAGTACGGGCCGGGTGCGCCGGGCGGACAGGACATCTATGTAATGGATATCGCCAGCAAACGGTGGCTGCAGCTTACACACGACGCCGGAACCAATGATTTTCCCTGCTGGGCGCCGGACGGGCGGCATATTGTCTTCGAACGAGCGGTCGGCAGCCATAGCGAAATCTGGATGATGCTCGCGGACGGCACCGAACAGCATCAACTAACCCACGTCGGGAACAACTTCATGCCCAACTGGAGTTGGAAATAGCGGGGCCTGAATCATGGTTCGAAGTTGGGCGAGCCTGGCGCGAGAATGGTCGTCCTGTGATTCGGGTCCCATGCTTGAAAGCGTTTCCATGCTATAGGGCGTATCATAGGCTCGTCAGCGTAATCACTATGATCGCCGCTGTTGAAGAGTCCAATCCACACGCAGTATCGGATCTGAGCACCAGGTGGGTGTTGTCGTGGTGTGCTCACTGTTACGCAAAAAGTCAGGAAGTCGTGAAATCAGCAATTAGAATGTTCCGTTGTCTTGAATTCGCCGCTTGACCCCCGCAAAAGGAGATAGGTCTTGAAACAATTTGTTCGCATTCTGGTTCCCGTCGTTGTGCTGGTAGCCCTCATCGCCGTTGCCGGTTGCAAGAAGAAACATCCCGCTCCGCCCATGCCCGCGGAAACGGCGCCTCCAGCCACTGCACCGGCCCCGACGGCGCAGATTTCGGCGACACCGACATCGATTTCTGCCGGCGACCAAGTGGTGCTGACATGGCGCACTGCGGACGCGACGAGCGTCTCGATCGACGGAATTGGCGATGTGCCCACCTCGGGCGTAAAGACGGTCACGCCGACCACGTCCACCAGCTACCACCTGGTGGCAAAGGGCGAAGGCGGTACGGCCGATGCCACGGCGCGAGTGACCGTCAATGCTCCTCCGGCGGTGGTGGTGCCAACCAACACCATGAGCACGGAAGAGCAGTTCAAAGCCAACGTGCAGGACATTTTCTTCGACTACGACACGTCCGATATTCGTGCCGACGCGCAGTCCACGCTCTCGCGCGATGCCTCGTTCCTGGCGAGCCACCCCGAAATCAAGATCGTCATCGGCGGCTACTGCGACGAGCGCGGTTCGAACGAGTACAACATCGGACTGGGCCAGAGCCGCGCGGATGCGGCCAAGAATGCCCTGGTGACAGCCGGAGTGGCAGCCAACCGCATTCGCACCGTGAGCTACGGCAAGGAAAAGCCGTTCTGCACCGAGTCCACAGAGGAATGCTGGCAACAGAACCGGCGCGGTGGATTCTCGATGGATCAATAAGCCGGTCTCCAATCGGGTCGGTCCGCAGGAACTGCTGATCGAATCAAGGACTGCGCACCCACCCGATTTTCTCCGATCTCCGCTGCCCGGTGGCCGCGTTTACCCGGTGGTGTCGGCCTGGGAGCCGGGGGTGCCTCTGCCTTTACGATGGTGCGACAATAGAAGAGACTGCGGCATCCCATGGAGTATCAATCGGGGTGCCGTACTTCTTATGTGGATGGGTGAGGGATGTTGAAAACTTACAAGTTTCGCAATGCTCTCTTTTTCCTGGCATTGTTGGGAGTAATGTACGGAACTGCTCCCGTGCGCGCTGAATCGACGAAGGACAAAGTCGACGCGATGCAAGAGCAGCTTAACCAGCTGACTAGTTTAGTGCAGCGTTTGCAGTCCACGGTGGATTCGAAATTCGGCCTGCTGCAGCACCTGGTGGAACAGACTGCGGACAACGCCAACCGAATGACGACGACTGTGGACGCCTTGCAGCAGAAAATCACTGCGCAGAGCGAGGCTCTCGGCGGGAAACTCGACACCAGTTCGGGGCAGATGCAATCGCTGAACGATTCCGTGGATGAGTTGAAATCGCGCATGAGCAAACTGGACAAGAGCATCCAGGACTTGCAGAGCCAGTTGCAAAACATCCAGAATCCGCCGGTGGGTGGAGCTGCTCAACAGCCGGGGACGGGAGGGTCGCCGATGCCGGCGCCCGGCCCGGGGGCACAGAGTGTCGTTCCGAACGGCCCCGGCGGCGGACAGGCTCCGCCGCTTCAAGAGACCTACCAGGCCGGACTGCGCGATTACAATTCTGCGCGCTACGAAGTGGCTGCGGGCGAATTCCACGACGTGCTGACGTATTACCCGCAGGACGACCTGGCCGGCAACGCGCAGTTCTACCTGGGTGAGATCGCGTACAAGCAGAACGATTACGCGGGGGCAGTGAAGGCCTACAACGTGGTGCTGGAGAACTTCAGCGGCAGCCCCAAGGCGGCCGCGGCACAACTTCACAAGGGACTGGCGCTCATCAATTCGGGCAAGCACGATGCCGGGGTGCACGAGTTGCGCGCGTTGATCCAGCGTCATCCGCAAACGCCGGAGGCGACCCAGGCGCGAGCGAAGCTCAACGCGATGGGCATCCGAATTGTAGCTAAGACGCCGTAGACGCAGTTGGCGACAGGTCCCGAAGGACAGCCTGTATACACTGAACAATGGCCCTGCGCGATGCAGGGCCGTTTGTATTTGGGCAATACGAATCAATAAATCTCTACAATATTTGCGGCTGTCATTCGTCCTGAGAATAGGCGGTGAGACGGCCAGCATGACCACGATGATCGACCAAGACGGGCAAATCGCGGCAGTCGTGGCGGAAGAAGGTTCGCGGTTACGGAATTTTATCCGCAGGCGCGTGCCCAACGAGGCTGACGTCGAAGACCTTCTGCAGGAAGTTTTCGCCGAACTGGTGGAAGCCACACGCCTGCTGAAGCCAATCGACTATGTGACCGGCTGGCTGTTTCGCGTGGCGCGCAATCGGATCACCGACTTCTTCCGCAAGAAGCGGCCGGAGACATTCTCCGAGACAGTGGGCGAGGACGAAGAGGGCGTCATGCTCGACATCGAAGACCTGCTGCCGTCCCCGGCTGCGGGGCCGGACGCGCTCTACTTGCGGCACATGCTTCTCGATGAACTCCAGCTGGCCTTCGCTGAACTGCCCGCGGAGCAGCGAGAAGTGTTCATCGCCCACGAAATGGAGGGACGCAGCTTCAAGGAGTTGTCGGCTGAAAGCGGCGTCAATCTCAATACCCTGCTCGCGCGCAAGCGCTACGCGATGCTGCATCTGCGCGAGCGATTGCACAGCATTCACGATGAGTTTATGACGAAGTGAGGAACAAACATGAGAAAGAAATGGTGGATTTTCCTGGTGGCGCCGCCAGCGATGCTGCTGTTTGGCTGGTTGTTCGGCGAATTGGTGATGCATTTGTGGAATTGGCTCATGCCCATGCTTTTCGGGTTGCGGCAGATCACGTTCTGGCAGTCCCTGGGCCTGCTGGTACTGTGCCGTATCCTGATCGGAGGGTTGGGCGGGGGCGGTTCGAACGGCTCCAAGGCCCGGAGGCGGGCAGGACAGCGCTGGGAATGCATGACGCCAGAAGAGCATGACCGGTTTCGGGAATGGATGCGCAGCCGCCGCGGCGACCTGGGCGCTTCGCCAACTGGAACTCCGGGAACGGCTTGATCTGGCGCCGGCGGATCAGAGACGGGAGTTCTGAAAGATGGCAGGGCTCCCGTCTCGTCTGCGAGAATCGGGGTGAGGATTCAAGCGATGAAGTCGTTGTTTCTTTTTGGCAAGAGCGGGATCGAAGTTTCGGTACCCGACGGATTTGACTGCCATGAGGTAAGGAGCCGGAAGGCGGTTGCGGTTGCGGACGAGACCGCGGCTGTGAATGAAGCGCTCGATCACCCCGTCGCCTGCGAGCCGCTCATGGATCTGGCCAAGGGCAGGAAGACAGCGGCTATTTCGGTTTGCGACATTACCCGGCCCGCGCCGAACCGGATCACGCTGCCGCCGTTGCTCGCCCGGCTGCACAAAGCCGGCATCGCCAGTGACAGCATCATCATTCTCATTGCGACGGGGCTGCATCGCGCCGCGACCACGGAAGAAGTCAACATCATCGTCGGGCCGGAGATCGCGTCAAAATACCTCGTCGTGAGCCACAACGCGCGGGCACGAGAGGAACACCGCTACATGGGCGACACGCGGCGCGGAACGCCGGTGTATGTCGACGAGCGGTTCGTGAACGCGGACCTGCACATCACGCTGGGATTTATCGAGCAGCACCTGATGCTGGGCTTCTCGGGCGGACGGAAGCTGATTGTTCCTGGCCTGGCGGCGCAGGAAACGATCAAGGTGATTCACTCGCCCCGTTTCATTCGCGAACCGCTGGCTACGGAGGGATCGATCGCCGGAAATCCGCTGCACGAGGAATTACTGGAATGCGCGCGAATGGTACGTCACGATTTCATCGTCGACGTGGCACTAACCCAGGACCGGACGATCGCGGGCGTGTTTGCCGGCAATCCGGTAAAGGCGCACGCGGCAGGGGTGGAGTTTGTCGAGGAGGCATGTCTCGAGGAGGTCGACGAGCTGGCGGACGTCGTCATCACCAGTTCGGCCGGGTTTCCGCTGGATCTGACGTTTTACCAATCGGCCAAGGGGATTACAGCGGCCGCACACATCGCGAAACCAGGCGGCCGGATCCTCATCGTCGCAGAATGCGCAGAGGGAATGGGTTCAGAGGAGTACGCGCGCATGGTCAAGAACATGAAGGGCGGGTATGCCGAATACCTCGAGCAGGTGCGCGACCTGCCCGTGGAGGTGGATCGCTGGCAGTTGGAGAAACTGTCACTCGCGGGCGTGCAGAACGAACTCTACTACTTCACGCCGGGAGTAACAGCGGAACAGCTCGGTCCGCTTGTGGGGCGATGGTATGACGATCTCCCCCGCGCAGTCGAGGCGGTGTTGAGCGGGGTTCCCGCGGGAGCGCGCGTGGCGCTTGTGCCTGAAGGGCCTTACACCTTTACGCGGGCAACGGCTGGAGTCATGTGAGGTAGGTTGCGGGGACCTAATTCTCCGCGTTCGTCTGGGTGATCAGATAGCGCTCGTATCCCATCTCCTTGATCAGATGAAGTTGGGCCTCAAGCCAATCCACGTGTCCTTCCTCGTCCTTGAGCAACCTGACGAATAGATCACGTGAGCCGTTGTCCTTGTTTTCCACGGAAATGCGGATTGCCTCGTTGTACGACGCGACAGCTCCGAGTTCGAGCTTCAGATCGGACTCGATCATATCTCTCACCGATTGCCCAATGGAAAGCGAGAGCGTTTCCATGCTCGGAATACCATCGAGGAACAGAATACGTTCCATGAGCGCTTCAGCATGCTTCATCTCGTCGATGGATTGCTTCTTGATGTTTTTTGAGTATTTGGAATAGCCCCAGTTCTCCGCCATCTCCGCGTGGAGAAAATACTGATTGATTGCTGTCAATTCATCGCGAAGAGCAAGGTTCAGTTGCTCAATAACTTGTGGGCTACCTTTCATGGCGAGAATTGTATAGGACTATTCTGGTCGTGGAAATCAAAAATGCAACAAGTCGGAGCCCAGTGACGGATGACCCACCGAAATAGCGCGTGCGGTGAGCCTGCGGCGAGCCTGAAGCTGGGATGGGACAACCGTCGAGCGTCTCGGAAGCTTTCGGGTCGCCCGCTGGTGCGATGAGCAGGGTGATGCCCATCACCTCCGGTAGGTGCTAAACATGGATCGAAGCGTACCGGTAAGCTCATCCGGTTCCGCTTGGCCCTGCGGTTCCGGTATGGGCACAACCGCTCCACGTATTTCACTTATCGTTGCGGTGGTCAAAGCGGGAGAGCTGGTTAGAGCAGAAGAGTTGGCATTCCCGCTAGTGAAGCGCCGCTGAAAACGCTCAATCGCCGCCAGGTCCAGCTTGTAGTCTTCTTCCACTTGACGTCTTAGAGCGTCTAATTGTTCCCTATCCAAACCTGCCATGATGATGCCGCCCTCTCGAATTCTCGCCGCCCGAAATGGCACACGAATTGAACGCTCTATGCACAGACAAGGCCACTCGGGGGGGTACCTTGAAAGTAGCACAAGGGTTAGCGCGAAATTCGTTACCGCAGTCACAGGTTCTTAATAACTTATTACTTTGGTTACTAAATGGAGATTTCGGCCTTGAGGCAGTGCCCACATCGGGTAGGCGTGCATGTTTTGGGATCGAAATGCCGCAAGTGGAGACGACGTGAAAAAGCCCCGCTATTTGCGGGGCTCTTCTGTAGTTTCGATCATTTGCGTTACTGCAGGTTCTGCATGAGCGCGTCAAGGGCGGCCTCGGGCGGACGGGTGAGCGACTCAGGCAAAGTGCCTAGCGGCTCATCGACAATGTTGAGCAAATCGATGAACGTGGGCTTTTCGGTGTTGATGTAAAAGACGCCGGTGAGGACTTCTTCAGTGGCTTGCGCCTCCATAAGCGTGCGCACGGCGCTGGGCTTGTCGGTTGGGTCGTAGTCTTCGCGCAGCTTGCGCAGGCGTAGGCTCGAGCCGTCGTGCATCTCCACTTCGTAGACCTGGCCGGAATCGTAGTCAACCTCGATGTCATCGAAGCTGGCGACAAAGCCGATTTCGTTGATGGGCTCGTCGTTCTCCTGCATGAATTTATAGCTTTTGGTGGAGCCTTCATGGTCGTTGAAGGTCACGCAGGGGCTGATCACGTCGAGCAGCACCGTGCCCTGGTGCGCGATGGCGGCTTTGAGCATGGCGAGAAGCTGCTTCTTGTCGCCGGAGAAGGAGCGGCCCACGAAAGTTGCGCCGAGTTGGATGGCCAGAGCGCACGTGTCGATGGGCGGCAGATCATTGATGACACCCGTCTTCAGCTTGGAGCCAAGATCGGCGGTGGCAGAGAACTGGCCCTTGGTGAGGCCGTACACGCCGTTGTTCTCGATGATGTAGATCATGGGCAGGTTGCGGCGCAGCAGGTGAACAAACTGGCCCATGCCGATGGAGGCGGTGTCGCCGTCGCCGGAAACGCCGAGCATGGTCATCTGCCTGTTGGCGAGGATGGCGCCGGTGGAAACCGACGGCATGCGTCCGTGCACGCTGTTAAAGCTGAACGACCGGCTCATGAAGTATGCCGGGCTCTTGGAGGAGCAGCCGATGCCGCTCATCTTCATCACGCGCTCCGGCGCGATGCCCATTTCGAACATGGCATCGATGATTCGCTCGGAGATGGCATTGTGGCCGCATCCGGCGCAGAGCGTGGATTTGCCGCCGCGGTAATCAACAATGGGAAGGCCGATGCGATTAGTTTTGGGTGTTGGTGTTGCGGTTGCCATTAGAGGCCCTCCTTGGTCGCAAACTCGTCCGTGATGCTGCGGGCATCCATGGGCAGACCGTTGTAATAGAGAATGCTGCGCAGCTTGACAACCTGGTCGGCGGGAAGGTCGAGCTTGAGCAGGCTGGCGAGTTGCGCGTCGCGATCCTGTTCGACGACATACACGCGTTCATGCGAAGCAACGAAGTCGTGAATCTCATGGGCGAAGGGGAAGGCGCGAATACGCATGTAGTCGACGTCGGCCTTGCATTCGTTCTTGATCTGGTCGAGGCTCTCGCGCAGGGCGAAGTCGGTACTGCCGTAGGCGAGGAAACCGATCTTCGAAGTGCCGCTTTTGACCGCGACGGGCGCAGGCAAATGCTTGCGCGAATTTTCGAACTTGCGCAACAGGCGCTCCATCACAGCAACGTACTCATGCGGCAATTCGGTGTAGCCGGCGGCGTCGTTGTGACCGGACCCGCGCGTAAAGTAGGCGGCCTTGGGATGTTGCGTGCCGGGCAGCGTGCGCCAGCCGATCGCATCGCCGTCGACATCGCGATAGCGGGCAAATCCGCCCAGGCGGTTGAGGTCTTCCGCGGTGAGCACCTTGCCGCGGTCGAGAGGCTTGTCTGGATACTGGAAGGGCTCGGACATCCAGTTGTTCATGCCCAGGTCAAGGTCGGTGAGAACGAAGACTGGAGTCTGGAAACGCTCGGCGACATCGAAGGCGGTGTAACCGAACTCGAAACACTCCTTCACGGAGCCGGGCAACAGGATGATGTGCTTGGTGTCGCCGTGCGAGAGGAACGCAGCCGAGAGCAGATCCGCCTGCGAGGTGCGCGTGGGCATGCCGGTCGAGGGGCCGGTGCGCTGCACGTCGAAGATTACGCCGGGGATTTCGGCGTAGTAGCCGAGGCCGGCGAATTCGGCCATGAGCGAAATGCCGGGGCCCGAGGTCGAGGTCATGGAACGCGCGCCGGCCCAGCCCGCGCCGAGCACCATGCCGATGGCGGCGAGCTCGTCTTCAGCCTGAACTACGGCGAAGGTGGCCTTGCCTTCCGGGGTGACGCGAAACTTCTTGAGCAGGTCGGTCGTGGCTTCAACGAGCGATGTGGACGGCGTGATCGGGTACCACGCGACCACGGTGACGCCCGCGAACACCGCGCCCATGCCGGCGGCGGCGTTGCCGTCGATGATGATCTTGCCGGCGGTCTGATTCATCTGCTCAATTAAGTAGGGGTCCTGCTTGACGAGCTTTTCCTGCGCGTAGTCGTAACCCGCCTTGACGGCGCCGAAGTTCAGGTCGAAGACCTTCTGCTTCTTGGCAAACTGCTTGCGCACACTCTTCTCGACCACCTTGAGGTCAAGAGAAAGAATGTGCGCGACCACCCCCACGTAGACCATGTTCTTGACCAGCTTGCGCAGCTTGGCCTCGGGGCAAACTGACGCGGTGATCTTGTCGAAGGGAACGGGGTAGCAGACCACATCGTTGCGATACTGCTTGAGGTTCAGGCTCTCTTCGTAGATGGCAACGCCGCCGCTGTCCAGTTCGACCATGTCCTGCTTGGCGGTCTCGGGGTTCATCGCCACCAGAATTTGCGACCCCTTCCTGCGGGCCACGTAACCATCTTTGCTGGCGCGGATGGTGAACCAGGTGGGTAAGTCCGGCGATGTTCGACGGGAAGAGGTTTTTACCGCTGACGGGTACGCCCATTCCGAAGATGCTTTTCAGCAGAACGCTATTGGCGGATTGCGAGCCGGACCCGTTCACCGTTGCTACGATAATGCTGAAGTCGTTGACTACGCGCTTTTGCGCGCTGGTTGCGCCCTTCTCTTGACCAAGGGCAAGGTCTCCTGTCGCCATGTGGCGGGAATCCCTTCCGATGAAATTCTCTTAATGGAGTTAATGCTTCATCCACATGTGATTATAGTCACGCGGTAATGCAACCGTCCCATTGCGCAAGGACAATTCGTCCCCGCGAACCATCCGTGGTTACATTGACGAACATGATCCCCCGGGACGCAGAATCGCGGCAATACAACCTTTGGTTCGACGCCTTGAGATGGAAGCGGTCATGACTGTTTGCTTACGTCGCTCGACGTCAGCAGGACCGAAGAAGGCGAATTGGTCCACAACGGTCCCTCGATCGAGTGGAACGGGCGGCTGTCTCCCACGGAGCGAACCATAAGTATCTAATTCAAATGGATTAACGTGCCCTTCCGCGAGTCCTTACGCCACCGCAACAGCAGCGTGGTTGCAATCACGATCAGGGCCAGCGTGAGACCGATCCAGAGTCCGTAAATCCCCCAATGCAGGCCAAAGCAGAGAAAAATGCCGAGAGGCAGACCCAGGATCCAGTAGCCGACGAAGTTGGCCATCATGGGAAACCGGGTTTCACCCAGGCCGCGCAAGGCTCCGGTAGAGACGGTCTGGATACCATCAAATATCTGAAATGCCGCTGCCAGACCGAGCAGGCTCGGACCCACAGCCAAAACCCGCGGATCGCTGGTATACAGGGCAATGAGGGGACGGGGTGCAATGAAGAACACGACCGAAGCCAGGAGCATGAAGCCGGTGCCGAGGCCCAATGCCAGCCAGCCGGCGCGACGCGCGCGATCCCGGTCTCCGGCTCCGATGGCGTGGCCTACGCTGACGGCGGCGGCGGCAGACACTCCAAGGGGCACCATGTAGCTGATACTGGCGTAGTTAAGGGCAATGGAATGAGTGGCTAACGCGACAGGCGTGAGCAGGCCGGCGCAAAAGGTGCCCAGGTTCCAGGCGCCCACTTCCAGCACGATCTGTCCCGCGGCCGGCGAGCCCAAGCGGACGAGTTGCTTGAGCTTAAGCAGGCTGGGGCGGGCCCAATGCTGAAAAAGCGGGTGGCCGCGTTTGCGCTCATAGTGCCAGGCCAGGCCGATCAGAGCGACAGCCATGGAGATTCGCGCCACACAGGTCGATAGTGCCGAGCCGTTTACCCCCAGTGCCGGCATGCCGAGTTTGCCGTAGATCAGCACCCAGTTGCCGAACCAGTTCAGGAGGTTGGCCAACACGTAGGTCAGAGTCAGCAGGCGAACCTGCCCCACGCCCTGCAGATAACGGCGCGCTGCCCCATAGAGAAGCAGGGGCAGCGTGCCGAAGTTCAGGATGCGCAGATAGGAACCTGCGGGGCCGGCCACTTCCGGCGTAACCCCGGCGCGCGCCAGGCCAAAGCTCGCAGCCGCAATCAGCATCATGAGCGGCGGCGTAACGATGCACGCCAGGTACACGCCCTGCGCGAGCCAGCGATGGCAGGCGTCGTGGTCCTTGCGCCCGTAGGCGTGAGAGACCAGCGTATCGAGACCGAGCAGGAGGCCGATGCCGAAAAGCGACGGCGTGTAATAAACCGCGTTGCCAACGGCCACCGCTCCGATCGCGGCGGGGCCGAGCTTGCCGACCATGATGGTGTCGACAACGCCCTGGGCCATCCAGCCCAGTTCGCTCAACACTACCGGAACCGCAAGCGCCACCATGGCGCGCAGCTCCTGCCGCCATTCGGCTTGCGCAGAACCCATCCCATCAATCTACCTGACGACTCGCAATCATCGTCATCGGCAGGACCAAGGGAAACCTGGACCTGTTTATCGCGAACTGCGCAACCGCGCCAAAGACCGGTCGCGTTCGGGGAGCAGATCGTCAATTCCGAAATGTGCCTTGGTGACGCCCTGTCCACTGTGGTCCGCGCTCTGCATCGCAATATGAATCCACTCGTGCACAATCACGCGGGCGATGGCCCCCGCCATGGCGTGGATCCGCTGGTCTTTGCTGAACCAATAGATACCAGGTTCCAGAATCTGACCGATACTTGTGCAATCCACATGGACGAATGGCTCAATGGTCCCCTGTCGCTGCCATACCCATCCCAAGGCCGCTCCGGCCGGGTAGCCGCGCGGCGGCTGGAGTTCAAAGTTGCAATTCCCATGCAGATAGACAGACAGAGACGCATCGACTCGCAAACCTGGGACTAGGGCATCGCCCTGGACCAACTCGGCATTGATGTCGATGGCCGGCGTATCGTCCGCAACGTCGGCCAGGACCGAGCGGATGGCCGTGAACAGCGATGGCCACTCGCCCTTCGGCAGCGGATGGTCGGAGAAGACCACAACCGTGGTGTGAGGCGCGGTCAGAACCACCGCCGCCTGCGCAGCCCGTGTCGCGCACATCCAGAACGCCGCGAGCAGCGCGGGCCACACAAGAAACTGGGCGAAGCCTGACCGGAGGCGGAAAGGCGCGATTGCGATGGAAACAGTTGTGGTCTTCACAGAAAGCATGTTCGGCGCGAAACGCGCCCGCATGCTACCCGTTTCTTGCGGGGAATTCAGATGGGCTGCTGCGAACGAGAAGGAATATCTCAATCTGCATGGCATGCGCGACCTCCGGGGATCGATGACCGGCTATCAGGCCATTTCGATCGCGGTATAAATTGAGTGTGGCGCTGCCTGTTGTATTCGTCCAATAGATTGATAGGATAGATTCAATCTTGATTGGAGATGGACGATGGAAGTTCGTCAACTGCAGATTTTTCGCCTCCTGGCCGAAGAATTGAACTTCACCCGTACTGCGGAGCGCGTGCACACCGTGCAATCGAACGTAACCGCGCAAATCAAGGCACTGGAAGAAGAACTGGGTGTACCGCTCTTCGATCGCTTGGGTCGAAAAGTCACCTTGACGGATGCCGGGCACCGTTTTTTACCCTTCGCCGAGCAGGCGCTAATCGCCATGGAGCAAGGACAGCGCGCGGTTAAGACCGGTTCTGAGCCAAGCGGGCCTCTACGCATCAGCGCCCCGGAAAGCGTGGTCACGTATCGCCTGTCGCTGTTATTTCGAGAATTTCGCCGCCGCTTTCCGCACGTTGAATTGATCTTCCGCCCTCATCTTGACAACGCGCTGGCCGTCGAACTTGAGACCGGAAAGGTCGACTTGGTCATCGACATGCGCGACTCCGTATCCAACCCGGCCTTCCGATCGATCCCGCTTCGCATCGAGCGGATTTTTCTCCTGGCCCATCCTAACCACGCCCTGGCCCGGCAGCGCACGGTGAAGCCGGCGGACCTAGCCGGGCAAACACTGCTACTCACCGAGAACGGATGCGGATATCGCGCCAAGCTCGATCGTTTGCTGGCCATGCAAAACATTCGACCGGGGCACGTGACCGAGTTCTCCAGCGTAGAAGCCATCAAGCAGTGCGTAGCCGCGGGAATGGGCCTGGCGTTATTGCCGGCCATCGCCGTGGCCCGCGAGGTGCGGCAACATCAATTCAAAGCGCTGCACTGGGCGGGTCCATCGCTCGATATTCAGACGCACATTCTGTGGCACAAAGACAAGTGGATTTCGCCTGCGATGGCGGCGTTCCGGGACCTGGTGAAGGACTCGCTCGACGAGCCGGAAGCCGAAGAACCCCGCCTGATGATAGCGGGATCGTTCGAGCGCTAGCCCTCCCCGGAACACGGTTGACTCCGGAGAAGCGACTTCGTTACTGTGGGGATCAGCGCGTAGGGCGCATCCAGTCCGCGGAAAGGGCCGTGCCCACCTTCAGCAACATCCAATTTAGCGAAACTTCTTTCAGCCTGATCGGTGCGGACTCCAGGCACATCAACGAAAGGAGCTTCGTATGCCTGATCAATCAAGTCCTTACCCGCCCGT
Organism: uncultured Acidobacteriota bacterium; assembly: GCA_963798315.1. Classification (GTDB taxonomy): domain Bacteria; phylum Acidobacteriota; class Terriglobia; order Terriglobales; family Acidobacteriaceae; genus Telmatobacter. The sequence goes on from CAWCTA010000021.1 coordinate 217,622, forward strand.
CCCAACCTCGAACAATACAAGAAGCAGGCCAAGGATCTCGCGAAAGATTGCAGCCTGGGTGTATCCGGCGCGCTGGCGCGCGTGCGCAAATATCATCCGCGATTCTCGGAGGAAGATGGAGAATTGCGCGAGCCGCGCGTAGCGCTGACGGATGCACAGCTGGTACTCGCGCGCGAACACGGGTTCGAGAGCTGGCCCAGGTTTGCAGCGCACATCACGACGGCGAATCTGGAGCGCTCGTTAGCTTCGCTGGATGATCCGGTGGCGGCGTTCATTCGCGCCGCATGCGTGCCACGCGACGACTCGCATATTTCCGGAACGCTGGAGGAAGCTGAACTGATCCTGGCGCGGTATCCGCACGTGGCACGAGCCAACATCTATACTGCTGCGATCCGCGCCGACGAACCAGCAGTGCGGGACTTCCTTGCCGGCGACGCCGCATCGGCAACGAGCACCGGCGGGCCGCATGGATGGGACGCACTGACGCATCTGTGCTTCTCGCGTTATTTGCGCATCGATCGTGCGCGATCCGACGCGTTTGTACGCACCGCGCGCGCTCTCCTGGATGCGGGGGCCAGCGCCAACACAGGCTGGTACGAGATGATCGATCACCCCAATCCGCGGCCGGTCCTCGAAAGCGCGATCTACGGAGCCGCGGGCATTGCACAGCATGAGGGCGTGACGCGGTCGTTGCTTGAATACGGCGCCGATCCGAATGACGAAGAGACTCCGTACCATACCGCTGAAGGATACGACCATGCCGTGCTGAAAGTGCTTCTGGAGAGCGGCAAGCTGAGCGGCACGAGCATGACGACGCTGCTGCTGCGGAAGGGCGACTGGCACGACACCGAAGGCATCCGGCTCACGCTCGAACATGGGGCTGACCCGAATGCCATGACACGCTGGGGAAATTCGGCGCTGCACCACACGCTACGGCGCGACAATCGCCTGGCCAATATTGCGCTGCTGTTGGATCACGGTGGGGATCCTTCATTGAAGAACGTCCATAATGGAAAGTCGGCGGCATCGATCGCCGCGCGGCGCGGGCGTGGCGACGTGCTTCGGCTCTTGGCGGAGCGAGGTTTCCATCCAACGCTCGAGGGCGCGGAACGCCTGATAGCTGCATGTGCAATGGCGGATGATGCGGCGATTGGCACGCTCCTCGCAGCAGAGCCGAGCCTGGCGGCCGACCTGGTCGCGGAGGGTGGTACGCTGTTGACCGAGTTCGCCGGCAATGGCAATACCGAAGGTGTGCGCCGCCTGCTGGATGTTGGCGTGGATGCGGGCGCTCTTTTTCGGGAGGGCGATGGTTACTGGGACCTCGCTCGGGAGAGCACCGCCTTGCATAGTGCCGCGTGGCGCGCCTGGCCGGAGACCGTCAAGCTGCTGATCGAGCGGGGCACGCCGGTGAACGCTCGGGATGGAAAGGGGCGCACAGCGTTGGCGCTGGCGGTGAAGGCATGCGTGGATTCGTACTGGAAGGACAGGCGCACGCCCGAGTCCGTGGAGGCCTTACTGAACACTGGCGCGACCGTCGAGGGAATCGACATTCCGTGCGGATATGCGGATGTCGATGAGCTGCTCTCGAAGGCAAAAAAGGCCGGGACCTGAGTCAATTTGAGGACAAGATCAGCCCTGGTTCGTTTCGGGTACCGCTGGCCGCAACTCCACCCGCTTCGTCGTGATGACGACTTTGGCCGGCGTAAGTTCGGGATTGTCCTCGCCCTCCTTGGCCGCTTCGATGTGGATTTCGCCGGGCCGCTTCGTCGATTGCACGATGACCTGCGCCAAGTCCGTTGAACAGCGAACGCTTGGGCTCCTTGTCGCTCTGCTGGCAGTTGGGATCCCCATTGCCAACGCCAATGAGTGCGCCTGATCCGGAGACCTTGAAGCCGATGAGATTATCGGCTGTCGGAACGGGCCTGCCCTCCTTGTCGAGAGCTTCGACCTTGAGAACGGCGACGTCTTCGCCATCGGCGTTGATTTCGTTTCGATCCGCAGTCAACCGGATAGCAACCGCCAGGCCGGTGGTTTCGCGCCTTTCCGTCAACACCACCTGCCCGCCTTTCGATGCCCGCGCTTCGATGAAGCCCGGCTCGTACCTGGCTTTCCATTCCACATGGCCGAGATGCGGCACCTTCTGTTTGCCCAGGCTCTTGCCGTTGACGATCAACTCGACCTCTTCGAGATTGGTGTAGACCCAAACCGGAATCTCGTCGCCTTCCCTGCCCTCAAAATTCCAGTGCGGAAACACGTGAAGCGATGGCTCCGACCCCCACCACGCCTTGTAGTAATAGAAGACATCCTTGGGAAACCCGCACATGTCCACGATGCCGAATTGCGAACTGATCGAAGGCCAGCCGTAGGGCGTAGGCTCGCCGCGATAGTCGAAGCCTGTCCAAGCGAAGCCGCCTGCCATCCAATCGCGGGTGCCATAGAACTTCCACCACTCTTCGGCAGTTTCGCCCCACGGCACGACACCGTCGTAGGAATTCATGAGATTGCGCAGCGGGTCGGTGGCGTACATGCCGCGAGTGCCGATGGCGCTTGACGTTTCCGATCCGTACACGGCCTTCTTCGGGTGCCCCTTGTGAAAGCCGTCGGGAAAATCGAGGTGGTAGTTGAACCCGATGATGTCGAGCGCATCGGAAACACCCTTTTCGTTATCCGCATTGACGGCGGCCGAGACTGCGCGCGTGGGGTCAAGTTCGTGGCAGCGTCGGACCATGGATGCGCCGATCTTTGCGCCCTGCTCGGCCATTGTGCCCTGGAGATTTTCCTCTTCGTTGCCGATGGACCAGAGGATGATCGATGGCGAGTTACGATATCGCTTCACCAGGAGCTCAAGTTGGGCAAGGCCTTCGGGGTTGGAACTCATCTGCCGCGTCTCACACATCATCATCATGCCCATGCGGTCGCAGGCGTCGACCCACTCCGGTGTGGGCATGTTGTGCGAAGTGCGCACCGCGTTGCCGCCCATCTCGCGCAGCACGGCAAGCCGGAACCATTGCAGCCGATCGGGCAGCGCAGCGCCCACGCCGGCGTGATCCTGGTGATTGCACGTGCCCTGAATCTTGATCGACTTGCCGTTGAGGAAGAAGCCCTTGTCGGCATCGAAGATCACCGTACGCACGCCGAAGTTGAAGCGTTCTGCGTCGCGGACTTTGCCGTCCGACTCAACCGTTACCACCGCTGAATATAGATTGGGCGCATCCACCGACCATAGCGCGGGGCTCGGCAAGCTGCGCAGTCGCGGCGTAGGTGACAGAACCGTCAGCGGCGATCGACTGCGCCGGAGCGTCGGCGGTTGCAACCGTTTTGCCCGACGTATCGAGAATCTTCCAGCTGACTTTGGCGTTCTCGGCCTGCTTGCCTTCGTTCACCACCACTGTGCCGAGCGCAAGAGCGCGCCGATTCCCCATTGACGGCACGCGCGGACCGTGCTCTCCCAGCGGCCCAGGTGCAGAGCGTCGGTCTTGGTCAGCCACACATGCCGGTAGATGCCCGCGCCCTCGTAGAACCAGCCGTCGCCGAAACTCGCATCGACCCGCAATACGATATAGTTCTTCGCTCCATAAGCAAGAAAATCGGTCAGATCAAAACGGAACGGTGCATAGCCGTTGTCGTTGCGGCCGATGAAGCAGCCGTTGACGAAGACGAGAATGCTGCGAAAGGCGCCGTCGAACTCGACGGTGATGCGCCGCTTCAGGTCGCTGGCTGCAATCTCGAACTCGCGCCGGTACCATCCCACGCTGGTATCGGGATAGCGCCGGCCGAGAGGCTTGTATCCGTGCGATTGAAGCTCGTCATCGCGGACAAAGGGCAGCTCGACGGCCCAATCGTGGGGCAGATTCAGGGTGCGCCATTTCGAGTCGTCAAACTTGGCCTTGGCAAAGTCGAAATCGCCTGTCTTGGCGAAGTCGCCCTGGTTGAAGCCGAAGTTGAGGTCGCGCGCGGGATCGGTTCCATGACCAAAAGTGAACTTCCAGCCGGCGTCAAAAAGCAGTTGCTCGCGCGGCGCGACGGCGGACAAAGTTGCGGCGGAACCCGAGGGCGATGACTCGGCCAATGGAGCGGCGCGAGCCCAGGCTGAACGAACCAGCATCCAAGAAGCGGATAGCGCCAACCCGGAAGAGAGCAAGTCGCGACGCGAGATGACAACCATGGAATTCCTCTCGAGGCGGAAGTCACAGTGTCGTGACCACCGGCGGTGTTGATCTGGGGGAACAACGCGCCACTATAAACCAGCGAGGGAAAGGAAGTAAACGGTTTCAAAAAGCATCCTCAGACAGACGGTGCGAGCGGTAGGCCGACCCTAAATACGCCCGCCTCCTATGTTAGATTCAAGTAAAGACAGCCACCCCGTGGAGAGATGGCCGAGTGGTTGAAGGCGCACGCTTGGAAAGCGTGTTTAGGGGAAACTCTAACGTGGGTTCGAATCCCACTCTCTCCGCCAGCCATTGATTTAATTTACTTTAACATTCATGGTGTCCATAATGGTGTCCATAAAACGCCGATTCGCGTTTTTGAGGATACCTGATGCCTACTACCGGTTACGGGCCCGAAAACCGGGTCAATATAGTCAAGAAAGCCAAGGTGGACGGTAAGTGGAACTTCTTCCCTGCCGTCGTCGAATCGAACGGAAAGCTGAAAGATAAGATCCGCGTCCGCGGCTCGATCGAAGTGCACGCTGAGGGAGCCTACTACCTTCAATGGCGGGAAGGTAAGGTTCGCTTCCGCGAGCCGGTACCCGACAGGTTGGAGGTTCTCGAGCGGGCCCGGCGCAAACGGCTAGAAATCGATGCAACCAAGGCTGGTATCCCCCTCGGTGTTCCTCCGTCCCGATATGAAGCAGGGATTACACTGCGAGATGCAGTGGACAGCTACCTCGAAGACATCCAACCGCCGCAACGCGAAAAAAAGACATACGCCGCATACAGACACTGCCTCGAGCAATTCGTCGTCACAAGCAAAAAGAAGTACGTCTCCGAGGTCGCCCGAGAGGATCTTCTCGAGTTCATCCGCTACCAGTACAGATCCGGTTGCGGATCGAGGACGGCCTTTAATCGGGCAAACATTCTGGTCACTTTTTTGAAACTTCACGGCATCAAGGGACTATTGAAGAAATTTGACTGGCCCGCTTTCGTTGACCCGATTCGTCCGATCTACGAGCCCGAAGAACTCAGCGCTCTGTTTGCGGCGTGCAATTCCGCCGAACACCTTCTCTTCAGCACTTATCTTCTTTCCGGTTTTCGCGAAAAGGAGATGCGGTACCTCACGTGGTCCGACGTGGACTTCCGGCGAAACGTACTCCGGGTAACTTCCAAACCTCTGTGGGACTTCCGACCAAAAGATAAGGAGGAACGCGAGGTTCCAGTCCCCGGCGGTTTAATGGATGCCTTAAAGCGCCATCAACAGAGTCAACCTCTGAACCCGAACCGTCTGGTTTTTCCAACTCAAACCGGGCTGCCCGATAAGAATCACGAACTGAAGGTGAAATGGATAGCACGTCGCGCAAAACTCAACTGCGGGACCTGCATTAGCCGTCACGGAAACCGGTGTTCAGAAGGACCCTATTGTTCGAAATATTTTCTTCATAAATTCCGCCACACCTTCGCGACGAGGAATCTGCAGGAATCGGTCTGCGATATAAGGACCCTCCAACTCTGGCTGGGGCACAGCGATTTGGCTTCGACGATGGTGTATCTGAAGGCTGTCCGAAGCAAAGATATTATGCACCGTGTAAATGCCAGCCCACTGGCCGGGTTCGCGCCGCAAGAAGGCTAGTGGTTCATCGCCTTCCTCTCGGACTTTTCGGATCAGGCTGCCTTCAACCCGAGAGCAGATGGGAGGAGCGGACGCTGGGCTGACCTGCACGCGCCTTCTCGCCGACAAAGGCGAAGCTGTCGCCATGAGGAACATCCGCAGATTGTGTAGCAGCCCGGCTTGCAGTTCGGCCTCGCTGTGCCGTTCTGGCAGGTCGAGGAAGTCGAGCAAGTAGCTTTCCTTGAAGACGCCTGTAGCATCTGGGGTAAAACTCGCACCACCGGTGCGATTCTTATCGGAAAAAACGGTTCGTCGAAGGCCGCAGTCTTCATCCGGTGAGCGGGTTCGCGTTTGCTCCACTTCCCTTTCGCTCATGTCTAGACTTCCATTTCACAAACGACCGTATGTGACGGTCGAGAGAATAGCTGAAACGGCTCCGCTAATTCGTTGATTTTCGCTAGGAGGGGTGTTTCGAAGGAAGAAAACGTTTGACGGGTTCGGCGGACGGCCAATTTTGGGGTTAGATTTGGCGAAAATATGTTTTCTGCCGAGTCTCAGGTGCACGGCGCAACCATGTCTGGCTCATAGAATGAAGTTTCGCCCACAGAGGCGACAGAACTTGTCGCAGAAGGTGATGGTTCGATACTTCACGGGACTGCGACAGTCGTCTTCGTCGTCGGTCTCCCGGTATTGGCATTCACGCACAAATGACATTGTGGTTTGGTCGCTAATGAATGGCTTCTCACAAATGGTACAGTCATCTTGGTTGGGGTTGACTCACCATATTTCTTCTTCTTTTCTCTTCATCGGTAAGTCGGCAAACACCACATCACCCCCCAAGACTCCTAAGACCCCTTCAGGAACAAATGCGTTCCGACAATTGGCGCGGACCCACGCTTGAATTTTTCCTGCCGCCCCGGTACCGTGACGGAGGGCGTGGATTGCAGTCTCATCTTCCAACCCCAGTTCTTCCAAATAGAGTTCCCACTTGGTTTTCTCCACGGATGACGGGGTAAGGGGGCGAGTGTATGAGGTAAAATTGTGACGTTTGCCCATTTGTTTCCTCACTTACAGTTTGATTCTGTTCGTTATCTGCTATTTTCGTCCCGGTGCGGACACGTGTACACCAATAGGCTGATAACAAATGTCGCGAGGATTCTGAACTATCTCGCGTCGGCCATCTTCGAGAAACCTCCTGCATGAGTTCCTCTGGATGCTCTCTGGCTTAGTTGTTCGAACCGTTGAAGCCATCTAGCGCAATGGCGGCTTTTCTGGCGACAAAGTGCTGTTGGCTCTTTTTCTGGAGGACGCACTTAAACCTGCTGTCAAGGTTGCACAATTAGTGCAGAGTTAGCGCATTTCGAACCCAAAAGCGACAGGTTGAGTCGTGCCCAGCACACACAAAAGCTCCGTTAGGTGACACCATCATTTAACCTGAATGCACTTGCGGTCTATACCACTTTGGTCTTTGACGTGCCCCTTAGCGTACAGTACACGCAGACCATCCGGCGTGTTCGGCCATGGCGAGAATGTCGCGAGGAATTGGGCATATTGAGGATGAATTCAATTTGCTTCAAAGACGCATCGAGGCCGTGCGGGATTCTGTGGCGGACTCCGTCGTCCGCTTGTTTGGTGATTCTGTCGAACTGACCAAAGCGGTGATCGGGTGTAATCCGCGCATGTGCGCGAGGCGGCCATAGAGCAGTCCTCGCCAAGCTCATCTGACCCGAACAGGCCGAGGCATGATCTCATGCAAGAGACTGGCTTTCCAACTGCCCACATCTCCTTGCATTCAATGCGCCATCGAGCTTTGGTTTGTGGTCGATGTTTGCAGGGTCGTTGCGCGGAGGGATGCGCTGGTGCGTTTCGGAAATCCGACGACGACGCAAGAACATGTAGTCACGGTAGATGCCAGCCTGGCCCTGGACAGTCTCTGGCGCGATATTCGCTATGCCCTGCGCCAGTTGCGGAAAGCGCCAGTATTTGCGTCCACGACCGTGCTTACGCTTGCACTGGGAGTTGGCGCGACAACTGCGATCTTCAGCGCCATGAATGCGGTGCTGTTGCGCTTGCTTCCTGTCGCAAATCCGAAGGAGCTGTTCTTTCTCCATTTGCCCGATGACCAGCCATATGGAGCACACAGCACGGGAGACTCCGAAACCTCGTTCTCGCTTCCTGTCTTTAAGACTCTGCGCCAGAACCGACGTGCGTTTCAGAGTATGCGTCTGAGCAACGCACCTGTTATTCCGCTGGCTTTAGTGGTGCACTTGAGCCATGAGGGAAGTGGGAGTGGTGCGGAGGCGGCGCAGCCGAGCCGAAGCTGAGGCTCTGGTGGCGGAGTTTGAAGCGAGCGGATTGATGCGGGAGGCGTTTTGCGAGCTGCGCGGCCTGGCTGTGGGGACTCTGGATAAATATCGTCGACGTGTGCAGAGGGGCTCGCAATCGGATGGCGGGTCTCTACTTCCCGTGGAAGTGGTTTCGTCGAGGGGCCATGATGCGAACAGTGCCGGGCGCGATGGTGTTCTGGTGGTCGAGTCGCGCAGCGGGCGTCGGATCGAAGTGGGTTGTGGATTCGATGCAGTGACGCTGGAGCGCCTGCTGGCCATATTGGACAGGGCGTAGGCGGTGTTCGGATTTGGGCCGGCCACGCGGATCTACGTGGCCACTGGGGCGTTCGATATGCGTAAGGGGTTCAACGGCCTTTACGGTTTGGTGCGCGACCGGCTGGAATGCGATCCCACGAGCGGCCATGCCTTCCTGTTCACAAATGCGCGGCACAATCGTTTGAAGTTGGTCGTATATGACGGCAGCGGGCTTTGGGTGTGTTCGAAAAAGTTGGACGGCGGGAGATTTCGCTGGCCGGAGAGCGACGGCAGCGCGAAGAAGATCGTGTTGAGTCACGAACAGCTTGCGCTGCTGTTGGGCGGCATTGATCTGACCCAGACGCGGCCCCGAAAGTGGTATCGCAAGCCGGTCGCCGAAGCATCAACAGAGTCACTGAAAACCTCATAAACACTGGACATTTCCCTCGTGTTCTAAGCCGTTCTCTGCTATTCAAGAAGCATCGTGAGCACGCCCTCTGAGCCCACTCTTCCCCCGCACTCGGACCCCTTCATGGCCGAAGTGATCGCGCAACTGGAGAAGGAAGTTGAGTCGCAGAAGAGAGAGCTCGAGTACGCGCGATTGAAGATTCAGGTGCTGGAAGAGCGGCTTCGGCAGCAGCGGATTGCACGCTATGGTCCGGGCAGCGAGAAGTTGAGCAACCTGCAACTGGATCTGCTGGAAGAAGAGCCCGCGGTGAGCCGCGATGAGGTTCAGGCAGAGAGCGAGCGGGAGCCGGTGGCTCCGCCGCCAGCCACATCGGGCAAGAAGCAACGTGAGCCGCACCCTGGCCGCCAGACCTTGCCGGCGCACCTGCCCCGTATAGAAAAGGTGGTAGCGTGCACGCCGGCGCAGTGCGTATGCACCGGCTGCGGAGCCCAGAGGACGGTGATCGGTTATGAAGCCAGTGAAGTGCTCGATGTGAAGCCCGCTGAGTACTTCATCGAGGTGACGAAGCGCGAGAAGCGTGCCTGCAAAAAATGCGAGGAACTGGGCGTAGTTGCGGCGCCGCTTGCCACGCGCATCATCGACAAGAGCCTGGTATCTGACCGCGTCATCATCGATACGATCGTCAGAAAATATGGGGACCACTGCCCGGCCTATCGACAGAGTTCGATTCTGAAGCGCGACACCGGTATCGAGATCAGCCGTGCAACCATGTGCGGTTGGATCATGCGAGTGGGTGACATGCTGATCCCTGTGGCCGGCGCCATGCGCAATGAGTTACTGGCCGGAACCTACATCCAGGCCGACGAGACCGCAGTCGATGTGCAGACCCATGACGGCCGCGGAACCAATCACCAGGCCTATCTGTGGCAGTATGGAACCCCGGGCGGAGCGACGGTGTTCGATTTTCGCATGAGCCGCGGACGCGAAGGGCCGGCTCACTTCCTGGCTAAATTCGAAGGCATACTGCATACCGACGCGTATGCCGCCTATGATCGCGGGGTCGGTGGAGCGAACATCGTGCACGCCGCCTGCTGGGCACATTCACGAAGGCGGTTCATTGACGCGGTGAAGCTCAATAAGCAGGATGCCGCCTCGATTCGGGCGGTGGAACTGATGGACGAGTTGTTTGCGATCGATGCCCGGGCGCGCGACGGCGACATGGATCACCGAAGCCGCCATGCTCTCAGACAAGAGCAAGCTCCATCTTTGCTCGAGCAGATCCGCAGTCACATCCAGGCGATGAGCAAGACGGTGCTGCCCAAGAGCACTGCCGGCCAGGCCTGCAGCTACACGCTTTCGATCTGGACGCGGCTTACACGTTTTCTGGATTATCCAGAACTGGAGCTGAGCACCAATCTCGCCGAGAATTCGATGCGTCCCATCGCCCTCGGTCGGTCCAACTGGATCCACATCGGAAGTGAACAGGCCGGTCCGCGCGTTGCAGCAATCTTCTCCGTCATTGAAAGCTGCCGCAGACTCAAAATCCCGGTGCGCGACTATCTCGCCGGCATCCTCCCCGGGCTCGCATACGCACCCGTTCAGCGCATCGCAGAACTTACCCCTGCGGCCTGGGCCGCGAGACATCCGCAGTTGTCAACCATGCGGTTGGTCTGACGGATACGTTTCAGACGCGATGGCCTTCGCGCCTTAACGTTTGGCAGTTTACGTGCCGCCCGGTATTTAGCCTTGGGCTCAAGGACCTAGGCCAAATGCACAGATTCGCGCAAGGGGCTGGGCTGTGCATAAGTCAGTCGGGCGATTTTAGCCTTTAATTGCGCTATGGCCCGCTCATTGAGAGCGATCACCCTATCGTCAGGGTTGCGTTGGCGACGAAGGGCGGCAAGATCCCGCTCTTGAAATTTGAGAAGGAAAGTGAGTTTTTTGAGTTCGGTGATTGGCATATGAGCGAGTTGCTTTTAGGAAAAGGACCTTTCCATCTCCGCGGCACCTTCTAGTAGCTATGATGCATATGAACGGAACCGTGATTCAGTTTGGTTTTCACAATAATTGCGTGCGAAAGGGAGGGGGGTCGCTGGCCCTATCGAGAGTTTATATCGATCGACTTCCGTCAGGGTCGGAAAACTGTTGCTCGCCATCCTTGTCTGGACCGCAGAATCCTCTTCTTTTTCTTTGAAGAGTGCGTGGTTTCTTGGAATAGACCCTTTCGTCCAAGCGGAGCATCCAGATCACCAGATGCATATAAACGGAAACATGATCAGCATGGTATCCACAACCGGATTACGCATACGGATCCCCCACTGCTCAATGCAGTGTGGTGCTAACGACAGCACTCGGTCCATCTAAATCGATTGGTCGTTGGGACCGAAGGTAACGCTAGAAGATAAGAATAAGAAAAGTTGCGGGACTGACGCAGGCCTCAGCGAGACAGGGCTGGTCTTCCGTCGGGATCGGAAAACATCAGCTCCCCATTCAGGCAGGAACCGCATAACGCCCTCCCATGATGGACAACTTTCCTAAAGGCGAAAAAGAACTCGTCCAAATGGAACACCGCGACAACCATGATGCACAGCAACAGCAACATCGTGACACCAAACTGATCTACAGTAGCGGAACGAATTCTTCGCTGAAATTGATCTGCATCAATGTGCGTCCATAACCCTCTGATCTAAAGGTCGTACCTTTGTCACGGCGCCTTGCTGTAATCTGCGACTACTCGTTGCGCAGAGCCAGCATCGGTTCGACTCCGGCAGCGCGACGCACCGGCACTACCGACGCGACCAGTGCCGCCAGCGCGAGCAGTGCCGTGGCCCCCACGAGCATGAGCGGGTCCCATGGCTTTACGCCGAACAACTGGTCCTTCATTAGCTTTCCGGCGAGAACGGCCAACGGGATCCCGATGCCCAGGCCGATGCCGATCTGCAACATCGCGCCACGGAGCACCATTGCGATCACGTGTCCGCGATCGGCGCCGAGCGCCATCCGCAAACCTATCTCGTTGGTGCGCTGCTCTACGGAGTAAGCCATCACGCCGTATAGTCCGACGGCAGCCAGTACTAATCCAAGTAAACCAAAGAGAGTAGTCAGCGTCGCAATCATATTCTGCTGCTGAAAATCGGCACTGACGACTCTGCTGTATGGATCGACGCTATAGAGCACCAGGCTTGGATCGACGCTGGCCATCGATTTGCGTACTCGCTCTTCCATGCCCGGAGGATCTCCGGGGGCCCAAATGACGATGTTGTAGAGAAAGTGCGACCACTTCTCGCCGTCCGAAAAGACCGAATCGTCATAATGTGCGGTCTGCGTCTCGGACACCCAGAACATAGGCCGCACAGGGTCCTGGTAGTCGTATGTCATGTAGCGCATGTCTCTGACCACGCCGACGATCTCATACGTGGAGGCATACTTGATCCGATCCAAGCCGAAGTGCTGTCCGATCGGGTTTTGGTCTTTGAAAAACCGCTTGACGAAGGCCTCGTTGACGACCGCAACGTTGAGCGTCGCTGCAGTATCGTCTTCGGTCAACGACCGGCCCATCACGATCTTGGCACCGATGGTTTCGAAGAACCCGGGAACCACGCGCGCCCAGCCTGCGCCCGTGTCTTCTTTAGGTGCGGGCTCAGGCCTGCCCTGAATGCGAATTCCCTCGTTCCAACTGTCGCCCGTCATCGGTGCGTAGAGAGCCGGGGCGACCATGCGCACTCCGGGAATCTGCTTCAAGCGGTCGTCGATCTGCCGGTATAGCTGCTCCATCTGCTCAGGCTTGTAGTTGCTCAGGATCGGATTGATCCAGGCAATATAACGGCCCTTCGTCTCGAATCCGAAATCCTGGTGTTCCAGGTTGCGCAGACTCTGGGCGAGCAATGCGGCAGCCGACAGCAGCACCAGCGACATTGCCGCCTGTGCGATGACCAGGGATTTCTGCGCCCACGAGCGGCTTCTGCCCACCGAACGGCTCGCCCCACGCAGAGATTCGACTGGATCGGCATGCGAGGTCATCCATGCTGGCACCGTTCCAAAGATCATCCCTGTTATGACCGAGACACCGAGAGTGAAAAGCAGCACCGGCCACGATGGCGCCGGACTCACTGGGACATAATTGTGCGGCCCTCCGATCTCGAAGGCGAGATAGAGGATCAGCCGTGTTCCGGCGTATGCAACTGCGATTCCCAGCGCGCCCCCGATTATGGCCAGAAGTACGCTTTCGACCAGTGCCCTCCGCATCAGCCGGAACCGGGAAGCTCCGAGCGCGACACGAACTGAAATGTTTGCTCGATCCTTCAATCCTCGCGCCAGCATCAGATTTGCCAGGTTGCCGCATGCCACCAACAGCACGCATCCCGAGGCGATCAGCAGCAGCTTGAGCCCCGCCTGGTATTCGTCGCGCATGGCCGCCACGCCCGCTCCGCCGGGGATTAGATGCAGCGTCTGTTGCTGCCAGAGCTGTTTTTCGCCTGGCTCCATATCCGGCACATGGCTCGCCAGCCAGTCGTGGAATTCCACTCGCAGTTTCGCCTCGAGCGTCTGCGGAACAACATCCGTGCGGACTCTACCGAGCAGGTCCAGGTAGTTTTCATTGGGCCGCTTCAGCCGCGATACCGGTCCGGCAAGAATCTGCTCGGACGTGATCGGCAGCCAGAAGTCTGGCATGCCCCAGCCAGCCAGCTTGGCGCCATAAAATCCCGGAGGAGTGATCCCGACGACAGTAAACGCGTGTCCATTGATCTGGAAAGTCGACCCGACGACCGAAGGGTCGGTGCTGAATTTGTTTTGCCAGATGCGATAGCTCATCACTGCAACCGGGGGCGCTCCGAGTTGGTCGTCGTCATCCGTCAACAGCCGGCCCGTCCACGGCTGCACGCCCAGGGTGCGGAAGAAATTTCCGGAGACTTCTTGCCCGTTGAATGTGTCGACCTGGGCCTGCGATCCCGCACGCCGGACGCCCAGTGGGGCGTTACCTGCCTGCAGGGCTGCAAGTTCAACGAACTCCAGCGTATGCTCGCGGAAGTTCTTGTAAGCTTCCCACGAGAAAAGCGAAAAATCACCGTCGTCGCCCTGCGTGTATCCGCCCCAGTTGCAACAGCGAATCTTGTCCCCAATCCTCCACAGTTCGTTCGGCTTCGCCACCGGCAACGACTTGAGCATTACCTGTCGCGCCAGCGTGAAGATGGCCGTGGTGGCTCCGATTCCCAGGGCTAACGTAATCACAACGGTTGCCGCAAATCCGGGCGAACGACGCAGCTGTCGCAACGAATGCTTTAGATCGCCGACCATCTACTCAGACCTCCGCCGCTTCATCGTGAAAGACTCGACCGTTTTGCCGGCACGCCTCTCTTTGGGAAAAGAGCGGCGTACGGGGCTCAATGCGAGATTCGTCAGCAACTGAGATTCTCGGTGCGGAGGCGAACTGAGGCAGCGCTGCCGCCAACGGCAGGTTCGAGCTCCATTTTCAAATCAATTCAATGGACTCAATGGACGTGAATTTCGCCCGAGCCGGTTTGCGCGCGGACCATAGGGCCGCCGCCATTCAGATTTCCGGTGACGTGATGGCGATCGAGAGAACCCTTCACCAGCATTTCGTGATCAGTAGTCACCGAACCCGATCCGGTTGACGCATCGAGGGTGAGGGGCGCGTTGCCTGCCCAGAGCTCGATGTTGCCCGAACCGGTTTCGAGAGTCCAGGGCCCAGAAGGTGTACCGGTGGCCTTGATATCGCCCGAACCAGTTCTGGCGCGAAACTTGCCCTGGACGTCCTTGATCTCGATATTCCCCGAGCCCGTTTCTGCAGTCACATCGCCCTCACCGGTCTGTTCCGCAGTGATGTTGCCCGAGCCCGTCTTTACTTCGAATGGCCCCTGCAGGCCGTTCGCGCTAATATCGCCTGAGCCTGTTTCGAGCTTGGCATTTTTACCAACGCCTTCGTCGACGACGTTGCCCGAACCGGATATGGCTTCAAGGAGCGATCCCGCCGGTGCCTCGATCTGGTAGCTGATGCTGATTCCATGCCAATGTTGTTCGCGCTCGTGTCCGACTCGAATCACATTGCCGGTCTGTTCGATCGGCGGATTCGCCGCGATCTGGCGAGCCTGCCCTTCGTTGCCCTCACGGCTCACATGGATCTGGCCGTGAATGCGGATCTGGTTGCCCGAGCTACGCATGAGATTGATATCGCCGGAACCTGTAGAGACCATCAATTGCACGTCATCGGCGACCGAGAGTGTGCGATCAAAGGATATGGCGTTGTCTGGCTCCGATTGAGCACCGATCGCTCGCGCAGCAGCTGAGACGGGGAACAGGTTCGGAGCTGTCAGAGCACCGGCAATCTCAGGCGTCGCGATCGCCGGATTCTCTGTTTCGGGAGGAACTGTATCGCTTGCTGAGGCATCGGGCGTGGCTGCAACTTCGGAGTTGTCAGGTTCGGTAATCTCGCTAGCGAGTTGCTTCGTACGGTAGACAGTTTCAGACTCTAACGTAGGCGCGGGACCAGCCGACCTGACCGCCGGCCCAACCCAAAGCACAGGCGCGGATTGCGTAGAAGCCTGGACCCGGACCATGGTTGCCGCTGCAACGAGCGCCAAGGGTACCAGCACAACTGCAAAAAGCGAGCGTTTGCTGCCGGCAAAACACTGGCGAAAGGTGTGATCATTGAGCAGGCGCTCAATGCGGCGGGCAAGACCGCCAGGACGTGCCATCGCGACTCCTAACATCGTTGAACGCGGCGCAGCCGCAAATTCAAGGAGGATCTGTGCGTACGAAGTACGGCTTCGAGCCTCCTCGATTCCCGCACGATCGCTGATGGCCTCGGCCAATTCAGCGAGCTCTCTCTTGAGCCACCAGCCCAACGGGCTGAACCAGACAAGCGCGGTGTAGAGCCCTGCAAGCAGTTGGAGGTAAAAGTCACATTGACGAATGTGCGAGCGCTCGTGAGCAAGCACGATGCGAAACTTCTCCTTGTCCCAGGTCTTGTAATTGGCGGGCAGCAGGATCACAGAACCGACGGTCAACGGCGAAAAGACTTGAGTGCTGGCGCGTAAAGGGAGCCCGGCTGGAATCTCAGATAGTTCGTGCGTGGAAATCGGTGCGGCGTTGAACCACAGGCGAAGCGTAACTGCCAATCCAACCGCAAGCCTCAGAAGAAGTACAGCCGCTACGCCAAAATAAATCGAAAGCACCAGAGACGATGGCGAGAAGGCCAAACGATTGCGCCGAGGCAATGGTTGCACTGCTTGGGCCGCCGCGGCGCTTGTGCTGACCATCTCACTCTGCGAAGAAGCGGGTTGGGAGTTGGACGGACTGCGCTCTTCGGTACGTGGAGCGGGTGCGTTATCCGGCGCTGGTCCGAAGGCCTTTCCCGTCTGCGGCAAATTCGCAACTGGACTTGGAGCTGCGAGGGGATTGGGTAAGGTGCCGGAACCGCTCTTAGCGTGGATTCTTGCCTGCAGTTCCTCCAGGAGGGTCATGGGATTCGCAGGAAGCACAATGCCCGCATTCGCGGGCAGAACCTGCAACCGATCCATGATCGGCTTCAGCAACGGCATTGCCAGTGCGCCGACGAGCACAAGGCCCAAGGCCGCCTTTTGCGCAAAGACATTGCGGATTCGGAAGGCCCGCAGGGCTGTCCCTCGCCAAAATGCGATCCGGGGGCGAAATGGGCCTGATTCACCGACTTGGTGGTGGCTTTGGAAGTAGCTTTCGACTCGCATCGGCTGTTCGGTGAACGCTGACCCGAATGAAATAACGAGCAAAGCGTAGAGTGTCGCCATACCGGGCACACTTCTTTCGACGGTCATCCTCAAATTTGACTTGGGATGATCGACGCAGCAGTTCAAGCAGCACGATTGTAGCGATGATGCAGACCACCCAACCTTGGCATCGATGTTACCTCGTGACCGACGCCGGGAGTTTTCCTTGCTTCACGACCCGCGGGCGTTCCCTTTTCTAGCGCGAGATGTGTGCGATCCACGAGATAGTAGCGGACGTATTCGTTCATAAGGCGTTTCAGATGCCGCTCATTCAGAACGATCACGTGGTCGAGCAAATCCCGGCGGCAGGTGCCTACCCAGCGTTCCGCAATACCATTCTGCCATGGACTTCTGAAGCTCGTCCGCTTTGGCCCGATACCGAAGCTCTTCACGGTTTCGGTCACTTCACCATTGAACTGTGGGCCGCGATCAAAGATCAAGTAGCCGGGGGCTGAGTCATAGGGAAACGCCTCGCGCAACTGCTGAATGACCCATGCACTCGTCGGATGGCTAGTCACCTGACAGTGAAGAATACGCCGCCGGTCATGCGCGATGACGAAAAAGCAGTAGAGCACTCCGAAGGTCAGCGTCGGGACGGTGAAGAAATCCATGGCGGCGATGGCTTCACGATGATTGCTGAGAAAGGCCGCCCATCGCTTCGCCGGCTCAGGACTCCTCGGCGCTCTTCGCATCCAGCGCAACACGGTTCGCTCCGAAAGATCGAAGCCAAGCATTTTCAGTTCGCCGTGGATGCGCGGTGCGCCCCATGTGGAATTCTCCGCTACCATGCGAAAGATCAGCTCGCGCAATTCCTTGCAGACGCATTTTCTGCCCGCCCGAACCCGACGCCGCGAGAGCCACGTCCAATACAGCTTGAACCCTGCACGGTGCCAGCGAACGACAGTCTCTGGCTGGACGAGAATCAACGCGTGCTTCCATTCCGGCCAGAGCCGCCGCAAGATCACCCAGAACAGCTTGTCGGAGGTGGAGACCTGCGGGCGAGGATACCGCTGCTTCATAACGGCAAGTTGCTGGCGAAGAGCCAAGTTCTCAAGCAGCAGGTCGCGGCGAGAGCGAAAAATACGGATAAGAAGGACAAGTAAAAACCTCAGCAGGCACAGCATGAAGTCAGTATCATACGGGGATAGACCAAAGTTAGGGCATATCTGCCAACTCTTTGATTTGAATGCCGATCGCTATTATGGCGAGCCACAACATGAGTTTAGACAATAAACATCATTAAATCATCACTTTATTGGCGATCCGGATCGTATCGGATTGTCCGCATTGTCCGGTCTGGATGCCCTTGTAGGCCCATTTTGTCTTACCATGACGAGTCTGTATTACCACGGCTCGGAATTGGGAATACCGATAGGCCACGCTTCGACGATCGCCTCCGCTGGCGTTGAAGCCTTTGGGCAATGAGAATCGCGTTTGGAAGCGCCCAGTTGTTTGGGCTCGTTAGACTAGTTGCTTCAAATGGCTTGTCTCAAAAGGCCTCACCAGCTTCGAGGAACATGGTCAGAGGCTTTGCGTGCCTTGCCGCGACAAATCCCTTGTCCGCTGCCAAGTGTGCGTTCGCCTGGCTCGGCCGCCCAAAAAACCAATCAACTACCGCCCAACGGAATACGGATTATCGCTCCATCCTGATGCCAAAACCTGGGGTCCAGAGTATGCGTGACTTTCTCCGATCCACCTCTTCTTCCCGAGGGCTGGTCGGCTCGGAAAGCTTCGCCTCGCTCATGACCGGTCGTGGCGGCAATTTCGCTGTCGGCGCCGGCTCGCCTAAAAGCTCCCCTGCTTTGCTGAGAGCTCTCTTCCGGATTATCGGGTCAGCAGTTTTCGAGACAAGAATTGTCGCCAGCCATTCTCCGAGATGAGTAAATGGGTGAACGCCGTGAATCTCCACGGGCTTGGTGATTTGGAAGAGCTCTGGGATGCTCGTCCCAAGTGGTAGTTTTACGGGCTTGGGGCGACGGAGAATGCGGCCTTTCAAGTGCCAAATCTGTGTCTATCAGCACTGGGCGATAATTCGGCACGGAAGATGTCTCAGGTATTCCGTATGTGGATTGGATGAAGTCCAGAACGATTTCGGCGAACTCGTTAACTTGAGATTCGTTTGCCTCCTCTTCCGCCGGATCGTGAGGTTGTGTTTCTTTTCGGCCATCCGGAGCTGTTTTTGGTGCCGGCGACTTCTGGGTAAGTACGTCTTTGGGCGGAACAGGCTTTTCCACGCTGGGAGCCAATGGCTTTGAGTACGACGGAGAGTCGACTCAGATATCTCTAAGGACGCCCGGGCTCGCTGGGCACGCACTAGATTCCATTCGCGGTGGCGGCATATCATGACTAAACGGATGCTCAGACTCGATTTCACTTTCGACAACTCAACGAAGGCAGGAGGCCGCTTGCCGGCCGCCATGTTGGTGACGGCCATCATGGCTGCATCAGCCCACGCGGGCTGGGCGGACATTCCGGAGGAACCGTCTGGTGTTATAGCGACGGGGGACTTCAACCGGGATGGAATTGCCGATGTGGTGAAGGCGACATTCCCGGACGGCAAAGACTCGGGTCAACATCTTCTTACCGTCCAGCTAGGGCGGGCCGATGGCACATTCATGAGCGTGCCTGCGCATAACCTGATTGGTGAGGATCCCCGCGCATTGGTTGTTGGCGACTTCAACGGAGACGGCAACCTCGACGTGATTGTGGGAGACGGCGATGGCTCGCTCCTGGAGTTTCTTGGCGACGGCAGGGGCAACCTGGTTAGTGGGGGCAACATTGCCGCCGTCGGATCGGTAGCGTCGATCGCGACCGGCGACTTTACCCATGACGGTCATCTGGACCTTGTAGTCTCTGATTTCCGATCGAATTCCGCGGCAATTCTCCTCGGTGCCGGCAATGGCTCGTTCCGGTTCAGCTGGTCGTTTGAGTTACCCCAAAGGGGAACCCGATTCTTCATAGCGACTGCGGACTTCAATCGGGATGGAATCGCCGATCTCGTGATCACCAGCGAGGATGACAACAATTATGCAGTCATGCTCGGCAGTGGCAACGGCACATTCACCTATGCCCCTGAACTCAGTCATGTCCGGGATCCCAATTCATATTGCCCATCATGACAAATACTGGATATTGGTTGCACTCATTCGAGGCTGATCCAAATTCCGCCATACACTGCAACTACGTAAAGAGGTTCATTTTTCGCATGAGATTGTTCAGACTCGGAATTGTGCTTGCCGCTGCATTTCTCGGCGGAGCCGCCGGATCGCGCGAGTTAGCTGCGCAGGAATTGGATTCCGCCAAGTTGCTGCATCCATCTCCCGACAGCTGGCCGCTCTACCACGGAGACTATTCGGGCGAACGTCACAGCCGGCTTACCCAGATCGCGCCATCCAACGTGAATTCGCTCGGTCTAGCGTGGGCATTTCAAACCAACCAGCCGGCCGCGATCAAGTCTTCGCCGCTGCTCGTCGACGGGATCCTCTACTTTACGGTTCCCGACAACATTTGGGCAGTGGATGCGCGTTCCGGGCACATGATCTGGCACTTCAATCATCCGACCACCACCGGCGAGCACATCGGCCATCGCGGCGTGGCCATGTACAAAGGATGGCTCTTCTTCACGACTCCCGATGCGCATCTGCTTTCACTCAATGCGAAAGACGGGAGCCTTCGCTGGGATAAAGTAATCGCGGATGTAAAGAAGGGCTACTGGTCCACCATGGCCCCGCTGGTGGTGAAAGACCACGTAATCGTCGGTGTGGGAGGCGATCTGGATAACATCCCCGGCCTGCTGCGGTCGTTCAACCCGGACACGGGTGCGCTGCAGTGGGAGTGGCTCGCAACTCCGCCAGCCGGCACGCCCAACGCCACCACGGGCGGCATGACCTGGATGACCGGCACGTACGATCCCGACCTCAATCTTGTCTACTGGGGTACCGGCAATCCGACGCCGGTGTTGAACGGCACGGTAAGGCCGGGAGACAACACGTGGACCTGCAGTATCGTGGCGCTCAACCCGGATACGGGCAAGCTGGTGTGGGGATTTTCTGCGTCACCGCACGATACACATGACTGGGATGCGGTGGAAACGCCCGTTCTGGTCGACGCGAACTTTCATGGCAAACCAAGAAAGCTGCTCATGCAGAGTTCGCGGAACGGATATTTCTTTGTCCTGGACCGCACGAACGGAAAGAGCCTGCTGACCACTTCCTATGGGCCGACCAACTGGGCGCTCGGAGTCGACAAGGACGGACGTCCCATTCCGAATCCGGACAAGGAGCCCAAGCGGGACGGACGGTTGATTGCGCCCGACGAAGGCGGCATGACCAACTACCGTTCTCCGAGCTTCGATCCAAAGACCGGGTTGTTTATCGTCGACGCTCATCCCAGCTACAGCCTCTACTTTGCCAAGCCGGAGGATGGCGCGTATGGCTGGGCAGGGGCCGATTACGACCTCTGGGGAAAAGGCGTCATCGAAGCCATCGAATACCAATCCGGTAAAATTCGCTGGAGCCACGAAGTGGGTCCGGGCGGGTCTGGCGCAGGCGTACTTACCACCGATGCAGGATTGACGTTTACGGGAGATTCCACCGGAAATATCCTGGCATTGCTCAGCGCTAACGGCACGACTCTGTGGCACGCTCAGACGGGGGCTGCCATGCAGACGTCTCCCATAACCTACGAACTCGACGGGCGGCAGTATCTGGTGAGCGGAAGCGGAAGTGTCATGTTTGCCTGGGCACTTCCCGTAGGCGGCCGCAAACAATAGGCGTCGGCCCTCAACCGGAAGCAACCTTCTGAAAACTCAAGACGAACGAAGCACCGCGGCCGGGATTATTGGTCACGGTGATGATTCCTCCGTGAGCTTCCATGATTCTCTTGCATATGCTGAGTCCGAGCCCGTACCCGCCGGTTTTCTTCGAGCGCGAGCGATCGACACGAAAGAACGGCTCGAAGAGATTGCCGATGTCGGCCTCCGGAATTCCCGGACCGTCGTCCGAAATGCGCAAGGTCACTATGTCCGCGTCCCGCTCCAGGATGATCTCGACGGCGCGGCTGTCGGGAAGAGCGAATTTCACTGCGTTCTCAAGCAGGTTTCTCAACACGGTCTTGATCTTGTCATTGTCAATGTCAAGCTTTAATTCGCGAAACGGCGAAACGATTCTGATCCCCGGGAAGCCTTTTTGGAAGTCTTCGGCCACCTCGCGAAGCAGAGACACGAGGTCATGCGTTGCGCGGCGAATCCCCCGGCCATCGCGGAGCCGCTCCATTTCGAGCAGTTCGGCGATCATGGCCTCCATCTCATTCAGGTCGCCGACCATGCCGGAACGGTTCTCGTCGTCGGGGAGCAGCGCCAGCGCGACCTTCAAGCGAGTGAGCGGCGAACGCAGTTCGTGACTTACATCGAGCAGCAGCTGATCGCGGGCCTGGACCATTTGCCTCACGCGCCCGACCATCTTGTTGAAGGCGTCGGTCAGGATGCCGAATTCATCGCGGGTAAGCACCGGCACCGCGACATTGAGGTCTCCCTTACTAAGCCGCTCGACGCCGTCGTCGAGCAGCCGGACGGGGCGCAACAGGCGCTTTTGAAAGGCATACGCGGTGCAGACAACGCCGGTGACGAGGAACAGAAGCAGCCAGAGCATCTTGGCGTGAAGCGCGCGCACATGTTCGCTGAAGTCCCAGGCAAATAGATACGCGCCGCCATCCGGAGAGGGTTCGAGGTAGTAATTGTGTCCGATGGGCGCATCGATTTTGCCCTCGCGCACCTCGACCATGCCGGGAAGATAATCAGAAGTCGTCCATGAACCGCGCGGCCCCTCGTAGCGGATCTGGACGTTGAGGCGATGCGCAAGGGCCTTGGCGGTCTGGAGATCCGGCGAGGTTGCGGCGATGCCCTCGGAATATTGTTCGAACGCGCGGCCAGCCTCGGCAGTGGCGCCAGGAAAAACAACAAAGACGAAAAAGAAGCCGACAATCAGAAGGAGTGTGACCGCCATGATGATCATGATGGTCAAGAGCCTGGCGAATATCGATGTACGCACGCGCGGAGTGCGGTCAGACACGGTCGCCTCCGATAAAAACGTATCCCGCTCCGCGAACGGTGCGAATAAAGCTCGGGTGTTTTGAATCGTCGCCTAATTTCTGGCGCAGGCGGCTGACAAGAACATCGATTGAGCGATCGTAGGATTCCCAGTCAATGCCTCGCGTGCCGTCGAGGATGCGGTCGCGGCTCAACACCTTTCCGCTATTTCGTACGAGGAGGCCAAGCAACTCGAATTCAGCTGTCGTGACGCCGATGTCGTTGCCTTCGAGGCGGACGCACCGTGTTGACCAGTCCACCTCGAGAGTCCCGATGCGCAGCCGGTCGGGGGAATCGCGACGCTGGCCGCGGCGCAGGACTGCCTGCATGCGAGCGACGAGTTCGCGGGGTTCGAAAGGCTTGGCCAGGTAATCGTCCGCGCCGAGTTCAAGGCCCACGATGCGGTCCATCACGTCGCCGCGCGCGGTGAGCATGATGATGGGAACACTGCTGGTCTCTCGCACCTTGCGGCAGACGGCGAAACCATCCATGTCAGGAAGCATGATGTCAAGAATCACGATGTCGGGAGGATCGATTTTGAGCGTCCGCAGCGCAGCTTTGGGCTCGATGGCCGAACGCACCGAAAAGCCGAATCGGTCCATATACCTGGTCAGCAACGCGTTGAGGCGTTCGTCATCATCGATGACCAGCACCTTGGTTCTGGCCGTAGCGGCGGGGTTCATGGCATCTGCTCTGGCGATTCATTATTCCATCTGGAGCGCACGTATCGGTGGAATTAAGGAGGCTTTCCGCGCGGGCCAAATTCCAAAGCCCAGACCGGCGATGAGGACGGTCGCCAGCGAGGCGACCAGCATCTGGAGCGAAACGGCGACTCTCCATCGCGCTAAGAAAGCGACCATCGCTGCGCCGAGAAGGCCGAGCACCAAGCCGGCGAGCCAGCCTCCGGCGGCCAACATTGCAGCCTCGGCGAGGAATTGAAGAAGAATGTCACTGGGTCTCGCACCCACAGCGATGCGAAGACCGATTTCACCGGTGCGCTCCTGCACCGCCATCAACATGAGCGCCAGAATGCCGATGCCACCGACGAGGAGAGAAACGCCGGCCAGTCCGAGGGCCAGTTTCGTGAGGGAATCGGCGATTTGCTTTTGAGTAGCGAGGACTTTGGTCTTGTTCTGAACTGCGAAGTCATCGGACCGGCCTCCGCGTTCGAGGCGGTGACGCATGCGAAGCAGTTGTGCTAATTTCCGTTTCGGCGGCGGTCATGTTGTCGGGACCGCGGACACTGACGAAGATGGGATTGAGCCAGGTGAGATTGAATACTCGCCGCATCGCGGTTCGGATCGGGATCAGTATCTGATTGTCCTGATCGGACCCGTCGGCCTGGATCCCCTTGGCTTGAAGTACGCCGATCACTTCAAAGGGAACACCACGAATCCGGATGTCTTGTCCGATTGGATCCTGTCCGGGAAAGAGTTCCCCGGCTACGCGCGCGCCCAGGACGGCGACCCGGTGAGCTTGCCGGTCGTCATCCTCGTTGAGGAAGCGCCCTCGCATTACCGCAAAACGGCACACATGCAAATAGGCGGAGGTGGTGCCCAGAACCCGCGCCGACATGGAACGGCCGCCGGCCTTGGCCGTGAGTGTGTTCTCGAATCCTGGCACCGCCGCTTCCACTGCGGCCAGTTCGGTGATTGCTTCATAATCCTCAACGGTGAGGGTTGAGACCACACCGCGGATCTGTTTCCGGGCTACGGAGTTTTTGACCCGGGCCGGCCTCACCACCAGCAGGTTCGTTCCCATGGTCTCGGCCTGGCGAACGATCTCCTTCTGTACGCCGGCGCCAATGGCACTGACCACGACGACGGCCGCTACACTCACCGCGACACTCGACAAGGCAAGGGAGGTGCGCACCTTATGAGCGAAAAGTGCACGCGCCGAAATGCCGAGCCCTCGCAGCAGTTTCATCGCAATGCATCAACCGGCGCCATGCGCGCGGCTCGTTCGGCTGGCCACAGACCCGCGGCAAGACCGACCACGATTGAGGAGACAATCCCCAGCAGTGCGGCGCCCCACGGGGCAACGCTGCCGAGATGCATGTGAGTCGCGCCCATGTGCGCCAGGACAAAACCCAGCAGGATGCCTGCAACACCGCCGGCGAGTGTCGTTGCAGTGGTCTCGATCAGGAATTGCAGGCGAATGTCCTCCGCGCGGGCTCCTACAGCGCGGCGCAGGCCGATCTCCGCAGCGCGTTCGTTCACCGAGGCGACCATCAGGGCGGCCGACACAATACCGCCGGCAAGCAGCGAGATTGCCGCCACCATGGGCAAATAAAGAGAGAGGATCCGCTTGATCGAGGCCATCACTTTGCGTACTTCCGACGCGGTCAGAATCGAGAAGTCATTCGGCTGATCGGCGCTGAGGCCGTGCCGCTCGCGCAAGATGGTTTCAATCGCTTTGACGACCTGAGCCTCGTGCGCGGAAGGAGCGATCAGCAATTTCGCCCCGGTGATGGTGTCCACATTGGTCAGGCGGCGCATCAACGTCGAGATGGGAACTACAATTTCGTTGTCCCGATCCATTCCGTGCGGGTCAGTGCCCCAGGGCTCGAGAGTGCCAACGACGCGGAAGGGCACTGAACCAATCTGGATCTCCTGTCCCATGGGATTTTCATTGCCGAAGAGTTGGGTCGCCACGGTTTGGCCAATGAGCGCTACGCGTTCTGACGATTTTATGGCGGTGTCATCGAAATAGGCGCCTTGTACGGCAGGGCGCCCCCACACGTGTTCCGAGCGCTCCGTCTCGCCAAGTACCTGCGCTGTGTCCGCGAGGTCGCCACGACGCACCGAAGCGGTGAGACCTTGTTGGGGATCCCAGGATTCAACTTCAGGCACTTGTTTTGCTACCGCTTCGACGTCGTCGATCTTGAGCCGGGTTCCCGGGTTGCGCGGGCCGCCCATCATGTGTCCGCCGCCGTCGATGATCATAAGAGACGACTCTCCGAACATCTGGTGTGCAAGCCTGAGCAGCTTTCGCTCCGCTGCCAGGCCTACGGAGACCACCAGTGTCAAAGCAGCAACGCCAATGAAGCTGCCGATCATCATGAACCCCGCGCGAAGTTTGTGCCGGCCCATCATGCCGGCGCTGTGGGTGATCAGGCGCATCGTGTTCATATCGCCTCCTGCAATGCGATCTTCGGTTCGGTCACCCGTTCGTCCGCGACGATGCGGCCGCGCTCGATGCGCGCGATTCTCTGGCAATGGTTGGCGATCTCGGCATCATGGGTGACCAGGACGATGGTTCGACCGGATTGGTTGAGGCTCTGGAAGATTGCCATTACATCGTTTGCCGATCGTCGATCGAGATTGCCCGTGGGTTCGTCGGCAAGCAGAAGATCGGGTTCGTTGACGAGAGCCCGGGCAATCGCGACCCGCTGCTGCTGCCCGCCTGACAGCTCAGAAGGCCGGTGCGCAATGCGATCGCCGAGGCCAACCGACTCCAGCGCTTTCCGGGCCAGTCCGCGAATGGGAGCGCGGTCTGAGTAAAGGAGCGGGAGTTCGACATTTTCGAGAGCACTTGTGCGCGGCAGCAGGTGAAAAGTCTGAAAGACGAAGCCGATGCGTTTGTTGCGCCATTGTGCCTGCGCGCCGGTGGAGAGTCCTGCCGTGTCTTGACCGCGCAAGCGGTAGTTGCCTGCGCTGGGAGCATCGAGGAGCCCGAGTATGTTCATGAGTGTTGATTTGCCCGAACCGGAAGTGCCCACAATCGCCACAAAATCGCTGTCGTTGATCTGCAGCGTGACGTCGATAAGCGCGTGGACGGGTTCGCCGCCGGGCCGGGTGTAGGTTTTTGTGATTCCATTCAATTCGATCATGCCAGCCTTCTCCCCTACTGCGAATTTGCGTCGCCGATCAGCACTTCATCGCCCTCACGAAGTCCTCCAACGATTTCCCAGTAACTGTCATCGCGGATGCCGGTTGTGACCCAGCGTTGCTCTGTCTTGCCGGCGTTTCGGCACAGGACAAAAGTGCGGCTCCCTTCGCGGTGCACGGCCCGAATGGGCAGGGCCAGGGCCTGCATATGTCTTTCGAGGTCAACCTTGACAGTCGTGGTCATTTCCGGGCGAAGAACATAATCACGCGGCGGCGTAAAGCGGACCACGACCACGTAGTCGACGACATTGTCGCGAATCTCAGCCTTGGGGTGGATGGCTGTGACGGTGCCATGAAACTCGCGGTCCCCGTAGGTGTCCACAGTGAATCGCGCTCTCTGCCCGACTCGAATGCGGCCGATGTCGGTTTCGTCGATGTACGCCCAGACTTCGAGGCGCGAGAGGTCGAGCAAAGTGACAAAGGTGGGTGCGGCAAAGCTAGCGGCCACGGTTTCTCCCTCCTGTGTGGTGACCGCCGAGACCACTCCGGAGATTGGAGCAAAAATTTGGGTGTAGCCGAGTTGGGTAGTCGAGTCCGCGAGCGCGGCGCGGGCCTGATTCCGCTGCTGTTCGGCAACAGAGGACGACTTCTCGGCAAGATCGAGGTCGCTCTGCGATACGATGCGGGCATCGTGCAACTGGCGCTTACGCTGAAGATCGACCTGCGCATATTCCAGATTTGCCTGCGCTACACGCAGTGCCGCGGCATCGGAATCGCGCCGCGCAAGAAACTCGCGGCCATCCAGTTCAGCGAGGATCTGCCCTTTTGTGACATGATCGCCGATCTGAACGAAGAGGCGCATCACCACTCCGGAGATGCTTGACCCAACGTTGACTTCGGCTCCGGTCATCGGCTTGATAACCCCAGTGGCCTTCACCGCGGTTCCCATGTCTCGCCGGGTGACCCGCACAACCTCCGCATTGCGAAGAAGTTCCTGCGAATGCGCAACATCGAACCGCCGCCACAGTGCGATTCCGATAGCAACCAATCCGAAGACCACACCGGCCACGATGATTCTGCGCATTCTGCGCCTCCGCTGTGCGCAGATTCAGTTTGGGGAAACCGGGTGTCTGGAGTATTTCCGAAATGTAACCGAATGTAATGGACTTCAGACCGCAGAATCATTCGCCTTCTTCGCGGAGCCCTTCTGAATGAGCGATCGATTGACCGTGCGAAGCTTCAGGGCCGACTCCCCGATGGACAATTTGCATCATCGGAACCCGGCCGCTCGCGCGATCAATATCAACCCTGCACCTACGACGACAAACCCAGTGGCTCGCGCTACATGCTCACCCGCAGGTGCGAGGCGTTCGGCGGTGATAGCGGCGGTAATGGCGGCCATTGCGCGCAGGTCCATCACGCCGACAACCAAAAGGATCGCGGTCAGATTGGCACAACTGAGGCCGCAATGAAGTCCGAAATGCACACCGAGCCTCCACGCCGCACCGGGACGAGCCGATAGCACGCTGTCGGGCCCCGGTGCCTCTCGGCAGGAGGTGAGGTGATGTGCTTTCCACTTTGTGAACTGGAGTGCGCCGGCGATGAGAACGACCAATCCGGCCGCGAGCGGAACGGCGCGCGCCAGAGCGGGCTGTTCCATTTCGATCGTTACCATCGCCGCACCCACCGGGAAAATGGCCAATCCGAACAATGTCCAAACAAAGAAGTAACCGAGGCCAAGCAAAGCGGTGAGTCGGTCTCGGCGTGTCTTTTCTGCACTCCAAAGCGACAGGCGATAATGCCACAGCACCGGGGCCAACGATGGCAGCATCATCGCTGCCATCATCACGATCCACATGCAGACAAACGAGGCCGTGGCGCCGGCCCACGTCTGCCCCGGCATCGGCATCCACGCCATCGACATTGTCCAGCCTCCTGGCATCTGCATTTCACTGGTGGCCGACATGGAGTTGCACCAGACGGCCGTAACCACCATACAGACGACGAACAGCATCGCCAGGGTGCCAAGGAAAGTCAGCCGAGAAGGTTGCTCCGAAACCAGGCGAGCGCCGGTGGTTGTAGAGATGCCGGACTCGAAATCATTGGCCAGAAATGTTCGGTTCGCCATGGTACTCTCTCCGTTTCCCGCAGCCCGGGCTACGGGCTCTTTTAGCTCTCTTCCGCCTCTGCGTCGCGCTTTCGGAAGGCGGCTTCTCCAGCGTCGGACACCTCGACCCACTTCCGGTCAGGCGCGGCCTCGGCTTCGTAGTTGTCATGCCAGTTCCACCACTGGTACGGCGGGGTCTGGGGGTAACCCTCGGGCGAGTTCTCCCAGGTCTCCTGGCGGCCGAGTGGCGTGATGTCGAGATAGCTCCAGGTGGTCCCCATCGCCTCGTCGCCGCGGTTGTTGATGAAATAGGTGCGGAATACCTTGTTGCCGTCGCGGAAAAACACGTTGTGGCCGTGCCATTGATCGACGCCGAAGTCCACGTCGAAGGTGTCGGTGATGGTGTACCAGGGCATCTCCCAGCCCATGCGCGCCTTCAGGCGCGCGAGGTCTGCTTGCGGCGCGCGCGAGGCGTATGCGAGGGTGGTGTCGCGGGCATTCAGATGGGCCAGGTGGGCGACCTGATCGGCGCCGAGGGAACAGCCGCGGCAGGCGTGGTCGGGCCAGCCGAAGACCCCGGGCTCGAAGAAGGCGCGGTAGACGATCAACTGGCGGCGGCCCTCGAACAGATCTAGCAGGCTTACCTTGCCGGTGGGTCCGTCGAACTCGTGCTTCGCGTCCACGGCTTGCCACGGCATCCGCCGGCGTTCGGCGGCCAGCGCATCACGGGAGCGGGTGAAGGCCTTCTCTTTCACGAGCAGTTGCTGGCGCGCAGTTTCCCACTCCTGTTGCGATACGACCGGAGGTCTGTTCACCGCGAGATGACCTCTCTCGTGTCCCTTGTCTTTCTCGTTGCTTGTTATCGTCTGTGTCGTCATCGTCTTATCTCCCATCTTCGGATTTTGATTTTCGTTTCGTCCCTTGAGTTTCTTCCTGAAGTCTCTTCGTCGACATGACCGGGCGCTTGGCCGTCATGTACAAATACTGATGCAGGCATCGAATGACCTGGGAGTGACAAGTGTGGCGGGATTCTGATGGATTCTCTGATCACAGCCGCGGCACGGGCCCTCGCCGCAGGTGATCCGCTCGGCGCATTGAAACGAGTCGCGCTGCGGGATGATGCGCCTGCGCTCGCGCTTCGCGGAATCGCGATGGCACAGCTCGGAGAGTTCGTACGGGCGAAGGAACTCCTTCGAAAGGCAACACGCGCCTTCAGCCCAAAAGAATCCGTGGCCCGCGCGCGGTGCATCGTCGCTGAAGCCGAGATCGCGCTTGCCTCGCGCGACCTGGGCTGGCCTGCAAAGGCGCTTGACGCGGCGCGGGCCACACTTGAAGCTCACGGCGATCTCGTCAACGCCGCACATGCGCGGTATCTTGAGGTCCGGCGGCTCGTCCTCATCGGGCGCCTGGGCGAGGCAGAGCGCGTGCTTGCCGATTTCGATCCGACACCCTTCCCGCCCGCGTCACGGACCGTCCATGAACTCGTCGTTACCGGGATTGCGATCCGCCGCCTGCGCATCAAAGCCGCACGCGCCGCACTTGCTCGGGCCGCGCGCGCCGCGCGGCGAGCAGGAATCGCTGCGTTGACGGCGGAGGTGGAAAGCGTATCGCAGGTTCTGGACACGCCGGCGGCACGCCTGATTGCACGCGGCGAAGAACGGCCGCTCCTGCTCGAAGAAGTCGAAGCGTTGCTGGCGTCAGGAACGCTCGTAGTGGACGCCTGCCGAAATGCGGTGCGCGATGCACACACGGTGGTTTCGCTCGCAACGCGTCCGGTCTTGTTCGCGCTTGCGCGGGCGCTGGCCGAAGCATCCCCTGGCGACGTCCCAAGGGATGTGCTCGTCGCTCGCGCATTCGGATCGAAATTCGTCAATGAATCTCATCGCGCGCGGCTGAGGGTTGAAATCGGCCGGCTTCGCAGGTTGCTTCGGCAACTGGCCGACGTGAGCGCGACGCAGCGTGGTTTTGCGCTGGCGCCTCGTGGCGCACGCGAAGTGGTCGTCCTGGCGCGGCCTGTCGAAGACGAACATGGGTCAGTGCTCGCGTTCCTTGCCGACGGTGAGTCGTGGTCAAGCTCGGCCCTTGCCCTTGCGCTGGGAACGAGCCAGCGCTCGGTTCAGCGCGCGCTCGATTCTCTCGCCGCTGCAGGCAAGGTGCAGTCGTTCGGCCTTGCGCGAGCTCGTCGCTGGATCACCCCGCCGGTGCCCGGATTCACGACGATTTTGTTACTCCCGGCTCCCCTGCCAATTGATTAGAGTGGACGTATGAAGCGATCAAGCGCGGAAATTCTTCGAGAGTACGGTCCCTTTCCAGGTACCGACAGAGTGGATGGAGTCACCTTTGACGGCCAGCACGTCTGGTTTGCGTCCGGAGACAAGCTGAACGCCTTCGATCCTGAAAGCGGAAGGGCAATTGGTTCAATCGATGTTGCCGCGCATGCGGGAACGGCATTCGACGGCCGGCACATATTTCAGATCGCAGAGGATCGCATCCAGAAGATCGACCCCAAGAGCGGCCGTGTGCTTGCCATGATCCCGGCGCCCGGTGGCGGCCGAGACTCGGGGCTGGCGTGGGCCGAGGGCACGCTTTGGGTAGGACAGTATCGGGACAGGAAGATCCATCAAATCGATCCCGACACGGGGGCCATTCTTCGAACCATCGAGTCAAATCGCTTTGTCACGGGGGTCACCTGGGTCGACGGAGAGCTATGGCATGCCACCTCGGAAGGGGACGAGAGCGAGTTGAGGCGAATCGATGTTCAAACGGGGGAAGTAGAAGAGAAGCTCGAAATGCCACGCGGTTTCAACGTTTCAGGACTCGAGTCCGATGGGAACGATCGATTCTTTTGCGGAGGACAAAAGAGCGGGAAGGTGAGAGTCGTCCGCCGCCCCAAGCGCAGCTGAGCGAGGAACGGCCACGCTTTTCCACCCGGGTCAACCTTTATGGACGCAATTGGACACGTACGAGTAAATTCTTATCTCAGCGCATCCACAGCGAACTCAAGACGCTTCCGATGCAGAAAACCTATTTCATTACACTGAGCGCGGCGCCAAGGATCTGTTCCAAATCACCGAATCGCGCGTGGTAGTCGTCAAGACTCCGGCGAATCACTTCCTTTGCTTCGTCACAACCGTACGTGGCGGTGATCTCACATCCACTCGTCGATGAGCCTGGCGCTTGCTTATAAGTGAGGAAATAGTGGCTCAAGCGGTTGAGCATGGCCGCGGGTACATCGCTAATGTCGGTCCATGAGCCGTAGGTCGCATCTTCCTTGAGGACTGCGATGATTTTGTCGTCGGCTTCGTTGTGGTCGACCATGCGAAATCCCCCGATAGGAACGCAATCGACCAACACGTATCCGTGTTGCACCGGCCGGTCGGTCAAAACACAGATGTCGAGCGGGTCGCAATCTCCCTCGAGATGACGGCCGGACTTTGCCGACGAGTACCCGGCCACGCTCTCGCCACAAAAGGTTTGCGGAATAAATCCGTACAGTGCCGGACAAATGTTTGAGTACTTCTGGGGACGATCGATCTTGAGGTATCCCGACACTTTCTCGATTTCATATTTAAGAGTGTCTGAAGGCACTACCTCAATGAAGCACTGTACTTCTTCAGGCACATGTTCCCCGGGAGAAACTCCATGCCAGGGATGGGCTTTAAACAATACGCCAAGCAACTTCCACAATGGCTGCGTCGTTTGACTCACAGGAACCAACCTTGTTGCGCAGATTCAGCAAAACAACAGAGACGAGATCGATGGCCTTGCCGCGGTGATCTTCGCATTTTTCACGATTTACACGCAAGGCCGATACCAGACGCCTTCCGGTACTTTAGTCTAAGCCGGTCGCAGAAAAATTGAAGCTTCCGTTCAGTTTCGATCCCCTTGAGTTGGGCCTTGCCTGCAAGGGCGGCGTCCATCTATCCTTCTTGCCAATATCGAACTGTACAGATTACGTAGCGAAGCATATGGAAGCGCATCTCGTCGACACCTGAACTTGTCTTGCGGCGGGTCGAAACCAGGTGAGCTGCTCGAGAACCGTTGCGGAGCAACGCGATATCAACCGAGGATTGGTGGTCCATTCAATGAGTTCTCAAGGCCAAGCCGTATTTCCCGCCTCGCCATCCATTTCGACCGATTGGTCGGCTTCGATCCAGCAACTCCTCAAACACCAGTTCGCCAAGGGGGTATCCAATGCGACCCCGGGTGAACTGTTTCGCGCCACGTCGGCGGCATTACGTCCCCGCATCGTCGATGCAATGCTGGAGACCGAGTCCAGATTCCGATCCGCCAATGCGAAGTCTGTCTATTATTTGTCGATGGAATTCTTGCTGGGGCGCTCCCTGAGGAACAACCTGCAAAGCCTGAATTTGTACGGCGCACTGGACGAGGCTTTGGGGGACCTCGGGCTGCGTCTCTCCGATGTGCTTGAGATCGAGCCGGACGCGGCACTGGGCAACGGTGGACTCGGCCGATTGGCCGCGTGTTTTCTCGACTCGCTGGCTTCGCTCCATATGCCGGGCTACGGATACGGAATCAACTACGAATTCGGATTGTTTCGGCAGGAAATCGACGACGGCCGGCAGAAGGAGAAGCCCGATTACTGGGCCAGCGAACAATCGCCGTGGCTTATCGAGCATCTCGATCAGTCGGTGACAGTCCCCATCTATGGGCGTATCGAGCACGGCCGAGACCGGTCGGGGAATTACAACCCGATGTGGATGGATTGGAAGGTGTTGATCGGGGTTCCTCACGATTTTCCGATCCTGGGCCAGGACGCCCGAACAGTGACGGCGCTGCGGTTGTTTTCCGCCCGGGCATCGGACGATTTCGATATTGGGATCTTTAACGATGGCGATTACCTGAATGCTGTTGAGGAAAAGATCCAATCCGAAACCGTGAGCAAGGTTCTCTATCCTTCAGATGCGGCGGATTCCGGCCGGTATCTGCGATTCACCCAGGAATACTTCCTCGTTGCGTGCGCGGTCCGTGACATCTTCCGCCGCTTTCTGGCTCTCCACGAGCATCCGCGTGAATTCGCCGATCGCGTGGCGATTCAGATGAACGACACGCATCCGGCTCTTGCTGTGACTGAATTAATGCGGACCCTTGTCGACGAGCACGAAATGGGCTGGGAGGAAGCATGGGAGATCACCGAGGCATCCTGTGGCTATACAAACCATACGTTGATGCCTGAAGCTCTCGAACGCTGGCCCGTCGATATGTTTGAGCGAGTCCTGCCCCGCCATCTGCAGATCCTTTATGAGATCAATCATCGCTTCCTGAAGCAGGTTGAAGCACGCTGGCCCGGTGAAGTGTCCCGACAGCAGAAGATGTCGATCATAGAGGAGGGCAGCCCGAAAATGGTGCGCATGGCGAACCTGGCGATCGTCGGCAGTCATGCGGTCAACGGAGTAGCCAAACTTCACTCCGACCTGGTGCGGTCGCACCTGGTACCCGACTTCAATGAATTCTTTCCGGGTCGATTCAGCAACAAGACCAATGGGGTAACGCCGCGCCGGTGGCTAATGCAGGCAAACCCCGCCTTATCCTCGTGGATCGACAAGCAGATCGGCAAGGCGTGGCGCACCGATCTCGACCGCTTATGCGATCTTGAGCCCGCCTGCAGAGATTCTGCCGCGCAAGCCGAGTTTCTTGATGTCAAATACGCCAATAAGCAAAAGCTCGCCCGGACCATCTTCGATAGAACCGGCATTCGCGT
Source organism: uncultured Acidobacteriota bacterium (assembly GCA_963798315.1). Lineage (GTDB taxonomy): Bacteria > Acidobacteriota > Terriglobia > Terriglobales > Acidobacteriaceae > Telmatobacter. The sequence continues at coordinate 251,886 of CAWCTA010000021.1, forward strand.
TGATCCGCGCTCCATGTTCGATGTTCAGGTAAAGCGCATCCACGAATACAAGCGCCAGTTGTTGCACGCTCTTGGCGTGATGGATGAATACTTCCGCATCGTCGAGGACGGAATTACCCCTGTAGCTCCGCGTGTCCACATCTTTGCCGGAAAGGCCGCGCCGGGTTATCTTCGGGCAAAACTGATCATCAAGCTGGTGAACAACCTCGCCAAAGTTGTGAACAGCGATCCGAAAGCCTGTGATTTTCTTAAGGTCGTTTTTCTTCCTGACTACAAAGTTTCGCTGGCCGAAGTGATCATTCCCGCCGCCGATCTCAGCGAGCAGATTTCGACCGCCGGAATGGAGGCCTCGGGAACGAGCAATATGAAATTCGCAATGAACGGAGCACTCACGGTAGGAACGCTGGACGGCGCGAATATTGAAATGCTGGAAGAGGTCGGGGCGGACAACATTTTCATCTTCGGCCTGCACGCTGAGGAAGTTCAACAACTGCGGTCAGAAGGTTATTCTCCCTGGGACTGGTATCAGCGGGACTTTCGCATCAAACGCATCCTCGACGGCCTTGCTGCAGATCGGTTCTCCGCGAAGGAACCTGGAATCTTCGAGCCGATCCGCAGAGCCTTGCTTGAGGAGGGCGACCACTACCTCCATCTCGCCGACTTTGGTCCCTATGTGGCCGCACAAGACAAGGTTTCGGAGACTTTCATTGATCCGGCCGGGTGGAGTTCCAAAGCGATTTTGAATGTGGCCCGCATGAGCAAATTTTCCAGCGACCGAACCATCCGGGAATATGCACACGACATCTGGAATGTCGTATCCGTTCATCCAACGGATGGGAACTGATCGACCGTGAAGATCCTTCTCGTTGACGACGATCGGGTCGCTCGCAGAATCCACTCCGTACTGCTGCGTGCACAAGGTCACGAGGTCGTCGAGGCTGCCGATGGGGAGCTAGCTTGGCAACTGGTGGTCGAAAGTGACATCAGTTTTGTCGTCAGCGATTGGGTGATGCCGAACCTGGCCGGCGTGGACCTTTGCCGCAGGATCCGGGCGGCAGCCCTCGACCGCTATGTCTATGTCATTCTGTGTACCTCCAAGGGAGCCAAGACCGACCTCATTGAAGGCATGGACGCCGGCGCCGACGATTTCCTGGTAAAGCCGGTGGGACCGGATGAATTGCGGGTCAAGGTACGTGCCGGTGAACGGGTCTTGACTCTGCAGCAGGGACTCGCCCGCAAGAATGATGAACTGGCCCGCATTAACCAGCAACTCCAGTCTTCGCACAAACTGCTTGAAGACGATCTCAAAGCTGCAGCCTGGATGCAGCAAAGACTGCTGCCGCCTCCGGCCCTTGAGGCGAATGGACTGAGATGCCATTGGCGTTTCGAGCCGTCCGGCTATGTGGCCGGGGATATCTTTAACTTCTTTGCCATGGACGAGCGGGAGGCAGGTTTCTATCTGCTGGACGTGTCCGGTCATGGCGTCCCCGCCGCGATGCTTTCGGTTACCCTGAGCATGATTCTTACGCCGGACGCGTCTCGCGGCAGTCCGCTGAGACGTTCTAACCGCGCCACACAGGTTTCCGAGATATTGTCTCCGGGAGACGCAATTCGCGAGCTGAATCGCCGCTTCCAATCAAAAGATGACCGTTACTTTACGATGATTTACGGATTGTTCGATACCCATTCGTCGATCTTACGTGTGGCCCAGGCAGGGCATCCCGGCCCGGTTCTGATCGGGAAAGACGGCCCACCAGAGATCCTTGGCACGGGTGGTATGCCGGTAGGACTGTGGAACGAGATCGATTTTGACTGCATTGAGGTAACTGTGAAACCAGGAGACCGATTGTTGCTTTATTCCGATGGAGTGACAGAGTGCATCAATCGAAAAGGCGAAGCCTTTGGTGAGCAACGGCTGCTGGACTACCTTGCCGGCGCATCTCAATCCCTCGATCAACTTCTTGAAGGACTGTTGGAGGAGATCAGGAACTGGCGCGGCGGCGGCGAATCGGGCGACGACGTTTCTCTATTGGCTATTGAAAGAAATGCAGACCCGGCACAATGAAAGCGGCCTCATATGAATCAAATGGCAATTGCATGGAGGAACTGATGAGATTTGAAGAACGGAAGATTGGGGATGTGTTTGTTGCAAAGGTTCTCGAGAGCCGCATTGCTGCCGATGTTGCAGCTCGCTTCAAATCGGACCTGATTGAATACGTGACTAACGGCCACAGGAAGTTCGTGCTGGACTTGAGCGAAATTACGTTCATCGATTCAAGTGGCCTTGGCGCACTGATCGCTAGTCTGAAAGTCATCGGCGATGACGGCGAAATAGCTCTGTGCGGGGCTCGGGAGGCTGTGGCCAGCATGTTTAAATTGACGCGAATGAACAAGGTCTTCCGCATGTTCAATACGCCCGAGGAAGCTGCGGCCGCGCTTTTCTAGTCGAAAGAGGAACCTCTTGAAGGGTCTGAGCTTTTCCATCGACAGTCATCTCGGCAACGTGTCTCTTGTCGCGGTCGCCGTGAACCGAATATGCGTGCAGTTGGGCCTGGACGATCTGAGCGCGGGAGAAGTAGAGCTGTGTATCGCGGAGGCCGCCACGAATGCGATACGTCATGCCTATCACGGTGAGCCCGGCCATACAGTTGCAATCGCTTTGGCAGCCGGTACGGATCAATTGAACATCGAAGTATCGGACAGCGGCACGTCAATGCCTGTCGAACAGCAGCAAAGACTGCTCCAAGGCACCCAGGCAATTGAATTTCAGACAGCGGACCTCAGTTCCCTCCCGGAGGGGGGCCGCGGTTTGCAGATTATTCACGATCTCATGGATGAAGTGTCGTACGTTCGTTCAGGCAACATCAACCGTCTGATCATGCGAAAGCAACTCGCCACTCCAGGAGTGGAACGGGCATAGCGTTAACAAAATCACTCGTCCCGGCGATAGCGATTCGATATCTCCCATCACTCAAACCGACACGCTCGACGTGGCTCCGGTTGTGCCGGAGTGGCGGGCACGAAATGGGGTTAACGTACTCAAAGAGTGTCTCCGATCCTGCCGCTGTTTCGATGCGGGGTTCACACGAGGAATATTTGAGCGTTGCAGGGATCGATTTCGGAACGACCAACAGCTCGGTAGCGCTGGTTAGCGGGAATTCAAAGGTGGAACTTGCGTCCTTTGCCTTCGCCGGCGGCGAGACCCTTTCGTCCAGATCGGTCCTCTACTTCGAACAGCTGAAGTCACCCGGCGGAGTGAAGCGGACCCACGGCTTGTCAGGACCGGCGGCCATCGAGCGCTATCTGGAGTCAGATGAAAAGGGGCGATTGATTCAATCGCTGAAGTCGCACCTTGCGAGCCGCTCATTGAGCGGGACTGAGGTGTTTGGCCGGCGGCACGGGCTGGAAGAACTGATCTCGCGAATGCTCAGCGACCTTCGCAAACATGCAGAAAAACAGTTCGCAGGCCCGATTCGACGTGCAATGGTGGGACGGCCGGTTCGCTTCGTGGGTGCGGAGAGCACGGGGGATGACGACTTCGCCGTTTCACGACTTCAGACGGCGTTCCAGATGGCCGGATTTGAACACGTGGATTTCGAACTCGAACCGGTTGCCGCGGCGTGCTCGTATGAGTCGACGCTCGATCATGACGAACTGATCCTGATCGGCGATTTCGGCGGAGGCACGAGTGATTTCTCATTGCTGCGGGTAGGGCCGGGCGCGCGCATGCCCGGCCAAGGGAAGAGGGACATACTCGGCCATAGCGGCGTCGGTTTGGCCGGCGATGCTTTCGATGCGCGGATTGTCCGGAAGCTGGTCTCACCTGCCTTGGGGTCAAATTCCGAGGCGCGCTCGCTTAACAAGATCCTTCCTGCCGTTCCGGCATGGATCTACGCCAATCTCGAACGCTGGCATTATCTCTCGTTCTTGCGCACGAATAACGTACGAGAGATTCTAAAAAGCGCTCGCATCCGAGCCCTGGAGCCGGAGAAGATCGAAGCTCTGATCGCCATTGTCGAGCAGGACCTGGGGTACCAACTCCATCAGGCAGTCCAGCGGGTGAAGTTTGCGCTGTCGCAGCATGAATCGGCGGAATTCCGATTCCATGACGGCGGTCTGGACTTGCGGATTCCTATTACACGCCGGGAATTCGAAACCTGGATCGCCGACGATTTAAGTGCCATCGAAGGATCCGTCGATTCCCTGCTGCGGAACGCGGGCATCGATCCGCGCGATGTCGATCGCGTGTTTTTGACCGGAGGGAGTTCCTTCGTTCCTTCTGTACGCCGCATCTTTGCAAGTCGTTTTGGGAAGGAGCGGATTCGCGGCGGGCACGAATTCACCTCGGTCGCGCACGGATTGGCCTTGCGTGCTCAAGAGAATGCCGCTATCTAAGGATTTTGAAGGTGGATTTCACCTTTTCGGAGTACTTACTTTCAACCGGAGCGATCCCAGGCGTAGCACCGGCTCGGGACACGGGCGTCACGTCCTGGTCACCGAGCCATCTGGTCGAACACGTTCTACTGCGGGCTGCGGAAACAAATGTTCTCACCTTCGAGTTGGTACTCGGCCGAGCACACATCGCCGCCGCAGATCATAATTTCTCCGCCGCAAAGCTGTCGACGCGTGATGAGGCCCATGGTGCCGCATCGCGGACACGACATTACCGCGACGAATGGGTTTTGGGCATGCCCCAGTTTGCCTTGGTTTTGGAGGACAAACACGGTTCCGGGGTCCATTCGTTCGGGGATCCATTCTTCCAGAAACTGTAAGTCGGCTGACATCCTGCCCTCCCAACGTTGAGATGCAACAGAGCAGGATCGTGTCTAAACTCGCCCGGCTCTGTCTTGCAACAACAGCAGGCTGCGAATGGCAACCCAGAGATTGGACTCCTCAGGGCTGAAAACAGTGTTCCCGGCGAACGATCGATCCGTCAACAGAAAACCTGCACGGCCCGTGTCGACCAGGATTCCCGCACCCATTTCGCAAACATTCACCACTGACTACAATTACCGTGATGCTCCGATTCCGGTTTTGCTTTGCGTCCCAGCGACAGCGTCGATAGATCGATAGATGTCCTCGTTGCGCAGAATCCCCTGAACATAATCCCGGGTCTGCGTAAACGGAATCGACTCCACAAACTCATCGATTCCATGATAGGGCCCGGCTGCCTGCCAGTCCGCTACCCGTTCATCGCCCGCGTTGTAGGCGGCCAGCGCGTATTCCTGCACGCCGCCGAAGCGATCAAGCATTTTGCGAAGATACCGCGTCCCCAGGCGAATGTTGGTGGCTGGGTCGAGCAATTGAAAGGTCTCGAAATGACTTATTCCTTCTTCGCGAGCCATCGATTTGCCCACCGACGGCAACAATTGCATCAAACCATACGCGTTGGCGTAGGAGATGACCGAGGGATTGAATTCCGATTCCTGGCGGATCAGAGACGCCACCATATATGGGTCAAGACCGTTCTTCGCCGACTCAGTCTGGATGGTGTCCCACCAGGCCTGCGGAAACAAAATGCGCCAGTAGGCCAGCGGGATCGAATTGATCGATGCGGATGTCGCATAGGGCAGCGCCCGCTTGAGCGCGCGCATGGCGCGAAAGCTCTCGCCAAACGAAGCGTAGAGCTGCGCCTCGGCCAGAGCGCTCCAACTGTCCGAATCGGGATCGGCCGCAATTTCCTGGGCGATGTAATCGTTCAGCCCGGCGTTGGCTACGAGGCGCGCCTTGGCAATATGGGGGCTGTCGGCCGGAAACGTTTCTGCCAGATGAGGGACGGGGAGTGGCTGAATCGACTCGGCCTGCGCCTGCGAAACCAGGAGCGGCTCGCCAAGAGCCTGCAACCGCTGCCGGGCCATCTGCGCATAAAAGTAATGCTGATATACGCGTGAAACGGTGCGGTAGTTGGTAGCGGCGAGGGCGCGATTATTGTCCTGCGTCTCATAGAGTCTTCCCCGCCAGTAAAGGGCGGCTGCCGTCTCGGTCGCGTTGGGGAAAAGCTTGATCTGCTCGTCAAAGATACGGGCCGCGTCGCTGTAAAGACCCTGCCGGTAGTTCAACCAGCCCGCTCTCCAGTGCGCCGCGGCGGCATTCTTTTGGGCCGGGAAATGCAGCGCCAGATAACTGTAGTACGCGGCGGCATTGGCGTAATCGCGCCGCAGGAGATACATATTGCCGCTCGAGAATAGCGCCTCGGCCAGCCATGGACTCTGCGGAAAACGCGTCTTCATCTGCTCGACGATGCGTTCCAGTTCCGCTTCGTCATTGCGGTTCCGCGCCAGCTCCATCAGGAGATACTGGCGTCGCGCGCCATTTTCGTCCTGCGAGTCGGCAAGTGCCAGGGCCTGCGCCTCAGTGAGCCGCTTCAACTTCAGGTCACATGCCGCCGCGGCCACGGCAAACCCGTTTCGATCACTGGCAGGCAGGGCCGCGTTGCGAGCCAGGGCGTGGTATTGTTCACCCGCTTCGGCATAGCGGCCGGCGTTGTAGAAGGCGTCGCCCAGGCTGCGCAATTCGGCAGCGGTCAAACTGCTCTCTGCCCCCATGGCCGTTAACTTGGCGCGCGCCACTCCGGCCTCCGGACTTAAAGGATGCGACAATAGCAGCTTTTTGAAAACGCGTGCGGCTTCCTCCTGTTGCCCGAGCGCGAAATCAATTTTGCCCAGAGTCAGTTCGTAATTTGGAAGCTCCGCCGCCACGTCGGCAACGGTGGCCAGTGCATGCTGCGCCGCGGTCGGGTTACCCTGGGCCAGGAGCACATTCGCCTCCAGTTCCGGAGCTTCGATGTCGAATATGCTGTCGGGGTGGCGGTCATTAAACCCTTGCAGGAGCGCCACTGCCGCGGCCTCATTTCCCTGGTCATGCTCGGCCTCCGCGGCCAGAAAATCCGCATAGTCGGCGAGGACTTCACTGTGCTGGCGCACCAGGCGCAAATTGGCGGCCGCGTCGGTATAGCGCTTGTCGAGCAGGTACGCGTGCCCCAGCGACAGGTAGGCGGCGGCCGCCGCATCGCCGGTCTGCCGGTGGGCGTAAGCCGTCACGCCCGCGTAAGCAGCGGGGGTGCGCAGCGTGGTCAACTGCTGTGCCATTGGGCGCAACTCGGTGGAAGCCACAAACGCCTGTTTGATCCGGGCCGTGCGCGCCATTCGCTGCGCCTTGGTTCCCCTGCGGCGCGCGTTCCGGCGCGATGCCGCTGCGTGCCCGGCAGCGCTAGAGTGAGCCGGACGCGTTTGGGAGGAAGTGGTCTTCTTCGTATGAGTTCCGGACGATTTGGCGGAAGGCGCAGCCGGATCGCCAGTCCCCTGCCCGGACGCAGGACTGACCGAGATCAGCACCGCCAAAAGAGCAGCCATTCCCCGGGAAGCAATCCGGGCCGCCCCTTTCGGCGTGTCGGAAATCCTCATGCTTCCAATGTAAGCGGATTTTCGATGGAGGGACAGTGATGTACCTCTCTCGTTATGTGTGAACTCTACGACTTCTGTGCGATAGACTCTTTGGCGCGGCGCAAGGGTAGCCGCGGTTTGGCCCCCCGGAGGGCTGTCCGGTACACTGATTTTCAAGGCCGGTACCCGAATCCGTTCAAGTTCCCAAGGAATTCCGCAACCAACTCCCATGGCGACCATCCAATCGATTGCAGGAGAAAACGAGCAGCACCCTGACGTAGCCCTGGTCGAACGGGTACGCCAGGGTGATGTTTCGGCATTCGACACGCTGGTCCGCAAGTACGAGCGGCAGGTCTTCAGGATTGCGCAGCACATCACGCAAAACCGCGAAGACGCCGAGGACGTGATGCAGGATGCGTTCCTGAAGGCGTATGAAAAGCTCGACCAGTTTCAGGGGAACTCGAAATTTTACACATGGTTGGTCCGGATCGCAGTCAACGAGAGCCTGATGCGCCTGAGACGGCGGCGCACCGGCAAAATGGTTTCGATCGACGAGGACGTCGAGACCGAGGAAGGCAGTGTTCCCCGCGACCTGGCCGACTGGGCGCCCGATCCGGAGCAGAATTATACGCAATCGGAGCTGGCCGAAATTCTACGCAAGACCATCCAGGGGCTTCCTCCGGGGTTTCGAGTTGTGTTTGCCCTGCGCGATGTGGAAGGACTCTCCACCGAGGAAACGGCGGAAACGCTCGGCCTGAGTATTCCTGCCGTAAAGTCGCGCCTGTTGCGCGCACGGCTGCAACTTCGCGAGCGCTTGAGCCGCTACTTCAAACGGAAAAGCGGGTCTGCGGCTATGGGACCTGCACCAATGGGTATTGACAAGTGACCTGCACCGAGTTCCTCACCATGCTCGACGACCTGATCGACGACGCGGTCACCACCGAGATGCGCGCCGACCTGCAGGAGCACCTGCGCGGCTGCGAGCACTGCGAGGTCACGCTCAGCACCACCCGCAAAACCATCCAGATCTACCGGTCTCACGAGATCTACGAGATGCCCGCTGGCTTGCGTGAGCGGCTGCACACCGCCATCATGACGCGGTGCAAGAAGGGCTGCTAAGCTCCTCCTCCGATTGAGATCTGATCCTTAGTTCGAGCCCTGCACTGCTGCTGCCGGCGCCTGTTTCCATTCCTCCACCGGACCCAGCTTCAGATCCTTCAAACCCGTCTCGATCTTGCTCTTGTCGCCCACCGCGATCACGAGAAGATTCTCGGGGTGCACATATTTCGCCGCCGCGGCCTGCGCGTCCGCCGATGTCACTCCCTCGATCTGCGCCGGCAACTTGGTGTAGTAGTCAAGCGGCAACCCGAACGTCCACAGGTCCGACAACTGACCGTTTACCCCGCGCGCGCTCTCAAAGTTTCCCGGAAGCGAGCGGATGATGTTGTCCTTGGCCATCCTCAGTTCGGCGTCGGTCAAGGGCCGGGTGCGGATTCCGTCCAGTTCCTTGAACAGTTGTTCCGCGGCCGGCGCCGTCACATCCTGCCTCACCAGCGCTCCGGAAACAAACGGACCCGTGCCCCGATAGAACCAGAAGAACGAAAGCGCCCCGTAGGTGTATCCATGCTCTTCGCGCAAGTTCATGTTAATTCGCGAGGAAAATAGCCCGCCGAGCATGGTGTTCATCACCGTGGCCGAAGGGTAGTCCGGAGATTTCCGCTCCATCCCCACGCCGAACGTCAGCAGGGCGGTCTGCGGAGAACCCGGTTTGTCTACCAGCACGATCTTTCTCTGCGGCGCTGGGGGAGCCGGAGGGATGGCCGTCGAACCCCCAGTGGCGGACCACGATCCGAAGACCGCTTCGGCCAGTTTTCGCGCCTCGGCAGGGCTCACGTCTCCAGTCAGTTCGAGGAGACTGGCTTTTGGCCCATAGTGCCCGGCATGAAAGTTCGCCACCTGGTCGCGCGTTATGGTGTGCAGCGAATCAGCCGTTCCAAGAGCGTCATATCCGTAGGGGTTTGAGCCCCCGAACAGACTGCGCGTACCGGCGCGCAGCGCCAGCTGGATGGGATCGTCCTCTTCCTGCAAGATCGACGTCAGGCGGTTGGCGCGTATCCGGTCCAAGTCTGCCGCAGGAAACGCGGGGTGCTCTGCCGAGTCGGCCATCAGTTCCAATCCGTTCCGGAGGTGCAAGGACAGGAGGGAAATATTCAACTGCGCGGTGTCGGAATTGCTGTCAGTGGTCAGGTCGGTGCCCAGCATTGCGGCTTCGTTGGCCATCTCGTCCGCGGAGCGCTTCGCGGTCCCTTCGGTCAGCATGGCCGCCGTGAGCCCTGCCAGCCCGGGACGATCCCCCGGATTGGCCGCGCTTCCCGCCAGCATCACCAATTGGGCACTCACGATGGGCAACTCGTGGCGCTCGACCAGGTAGACCGTCAACCCATTGCCAAGAGTGAACACATTAGGCTTGGGGAGTATGAGCGCCCTCTCCGGTCCGGGCTTGGGAGGCGTCGCCCGCCACGCCTGCTCCTTTTCGAATTCCGGCGTGTGCTCGGGATTGATCTTAACATTGGCATCGGTATCGTCGGGGCTGCGCGGCACATCGTTCAGCACCTTCTTGCCGGGAATTCCAAAAACCACCACGCGCTGGTTTTTTCCGAGCGACGCCTGTGCAAATTTCTGCACACTGGCCGGCGTGGCAGCATCGTAGCGAGCCAGATCCTTTGGAAGATAGCCGGGATCCCCCGTGTACTGGTTGTACCGGTCCAGGACGTCTGCCACTCCGCCGAAGCCCCCCAGGCGTTCGAGCCCTGAAATCAGCTGGGTTTCGACCTTGTTCCGCGACCATTCAATCTCCGCCGCGGTGGGACCGGATTGCGCAAATCCATCGACAATCTTTTCCGCCTCCGCCTCCAGTTTTTCCGGAGTCACATTCGGCTTCGCGATCAGTTCGCATTCGAACACCGACCGCAGGGAAAGGGAGACCTGGTAGCAGGTCACCGATTGGGCGATCTGCTGCTTGTAGACCAGTTCCCGGTACATGCGGCTGGACTTCCCTGTTCCAAGGATGTTTCCGGCCAGGTTGGCTTCCGCATCGCCCGGGGTGAAGGCGGATGGGGACAGCCATGCCATATCCACTTTGGGCAGTTGCACGGTGTCGGTGACCGTGATGCGCCGCTCCGACGTGATGGGTGGCGTGACAACCGTAGTCGGTGGAACTGCCGGCCCGTGTGGAATCGGCCCGAAGTATTTCTCGAGCAGCCCTTTGATTTTGGCCGGATCGTAATCACCGGCGATCGCAACTGTGGCGTTATTGGGGGCGTAGTATTCGGTGAAAAACTCGCGCACATCCATCAGGCGGGCAGCTTCGACGTCCGCGTGCGACCCGATGACGTCGGCATAGTAGGGATGAGTTTTGGGAAAGAGCTGGCGAAAGACCTCTTCGTCGACAATCCCGTAGGGCGTACCTTCGCCCTGGCGGCGCTCATTGCGGACTACGTCTCGCTGGTTCGTGAGTTTGGCGCGGTCGAGCGTGTCGAGCAGGAACCCCATGCGGTCGCTCTCCAACCACAACGCTAGCTCGAGCTGATTGGCTGGCACCGTTTCGAAGTAGTTCGTGCGGTCAAAGTCGGTGGTGCCATTGATGTCCGTAGCTCCGGCCGATTCAAGATATTTGAAATGCGCCTTTTCGCCGACATGCTTCGAGCCTTCGAACATCATGTGCTCGAACAAATGCGCGAAGCCTGTCCTTCCCGCTCGCTCTTTGACCGGCCCCACGTGATACCAGATATCCACGGCGACGATAGGCAGCTTGTGATCCTCGTGCAGCAGGACCTCGAGCCCGTTGGCGAGTTTGTAGCGCTCGTATTTGATTTCCGGCGCACGGGTCGCAGCCTTTCCCTCGCTCTGCGCGGGTGAGAGAACAGCTGCTGCGGTCATGTTGTTGAGACAAAGGGCGGCTACAAACAGGAAGGCGCAAAAGGTGCGTTTCATCGATCCTTCTCCTTTTAAGTTCCGGAGGCATACGGTCATCGCGCTGGACAGCGAGACGTCTAACGACGCAGAGGGAAGATGCGCACCCAAGAATAAATCAATTCCCCGCTACCATCCAGAAACTTTCGACTTCGCCCGGGGTTCAGATGAGCAAGCTTCCCTGCGCGCCCCGTTTTGCGGGCGCTTCCAAAATGCGCCGCGACCGAATCGGAGAAAGACGTGAGTGCCAGGAATCGACGGACTGTTTTTGAACGATCACTCGCCGCAATCGCGTGTTTGAGCCTGCTGACTCCGGCAGCGCCGGCTGCTGATCCGCCCGCAGCCCGTGATCGTGTGCCGGCCCAAAACCCCGCCGCCGCCCGGCCCGCCTATCACCCGAGCCAGATCGAGGGCGATGAGCGCATCTTTCACGCGCTCAATCGGTTCACGTTCGGTCCGCGTCCCGGAGACCCGGAAGCCGTTCGCGCCCTGGGCCTCGACCGCTGGTTCGAGCAACAGCTGCATCCCGCCGCGATCGACGAGCCGGAGTTGAAGGCACGCCTCGCTCAATACCCAGCCATGCAGTTGACCAGCGAGGAACTGCTGTATCGCATGCCCAGCAATGCGGTGATCCGCCAGGCCATCGCAGGCAAAGTTGCCGTCCCTGAACAAGGCGTACTGCACGCCGTCTACGAAAACCAGATGTTCCGCGTGGCGGAGAAAAAGCAGGAAAAGCAGAACGAGGTGCCTGCGATCAAAAGCGCTCAGGCTCCCACGCCCGCGATGGATGCGAGTGCCGCCTTCTAACGGCGTGGCTGCGAAGTTGCTGGACTCGCTGGACGCGGACGACGGCCAGCCGGCCAATACGACGTCGGCCGCACCAGCGCCGTCGGGAATCGATTCCACCCGTATCTCCGCGGTTCTGACGCTTCCTCCACAACAACGCATCATGCGCCTCAGCGCAATGCAACCCGCGGAGTTCGACGAATTCTTCAAGTCCCTCCGAGGGCCGCAGCGCGCGGCTCTCATCGCCGGCCTCAGTCCAGAAATGAAAGAAACCGTCGGCGCGCTCGAGAATCCGCAGCGCACCGTCGCCGAAGAGCTCATCGCCCAGCGCCTCACGCGTGACATCTTTTCGAACGCGCAGCTCCAGGAAGTGATGACCGATTTCTGGTTCAGTCACTTCAATGTCTATCTGCGCAAGAACGAAGCCATGCCGTATTACCTGGTCAGCTATGAGCGGGACGCCATTCGGCCCCACGCTCTGGGCAAATTCGAAGATCTGCTGGAAGCAACAGCGCACAGCCCGGCCATGCTGCTCTATCTGGATAACGCGGAGAGCATCGGCCCAGATTCGCGAGCCGCGGAACGCGCCAAAATGAATGCGGCCCGCAACGCGGGCAACCCTAAGAAGGCCCAGGAAGGCCTGAATGAGAACTATGCGCGCGAATTGATGGAGCTTCACACGCTGGGCGTCAATGGCGGCTATACCCAGGCCGACGTCATCCAGGTCGCGCGCATTCTTACCGGCTGGACAGTCGATCGACCGCAGCGCGGCGGCGGATTCGTTTTTAACTCCAACCGGCACGAGCCGGGCACAAAGAAGGCGCTGGGCAAGAAGTTCAAGGAGAACGGCGAGCGCGAAGGACGCGATCTGTTGCACCTTCTGGCCACGCGTCCCGCAACGGCGAATTTTATTTCGCGCAAGCTGGCGGTGCGTTTCGTCAGCGACGACCCGCCTGAAAGCCTCGTCAATCGCATGGCCAAATCGTATCTATCCTCCGGCGGCGACATTGCCACGGTGCTCAAGACGATGTTCCATTCACCCGAGTTCTGGTCAACCGAGGTCTATCGCGCCAAGGTCAAGACGCCCCTCGAATACGTCGTCTCCGCGGCCCGGGCCAGCAACGCCGACATCACCAATCTCCGGCCTCTGGCCAACGCTCTGCGCGAGATGGGCATGCCTTTGTACGGCGCCATTCCGCCCACCGGCTACAAATGGGAAGCGTCTGACTGGATCTCGACCGAAGCACTGGTTAACCGCATGAATTTTGCTCTCTCACTTGCTGCCAACCGCCTGCCAGGAATCACGACCGCCTGGTCCTCAAAAGATTCGGAGCCTGCTGCGCCGATGCCGAACCCGCAATCCGAAGAGTCGCGCCTCGAATCGATCCTGATCTCCGGCGGGGTCAGCGACTCCACGCGGTCCGCGGTGCTCGAACACTTCGCGGCGCAAAACACGACTGGGCAAGCCGCGCAGCCGCAACAGCGCGCCCAATCCATGCCGGTGGCGGAAAGCCGCACGCCCGCCCCGGCCGCGGTCGAAAAGCAAGACCAGTTGCTGGCCGGACTTCTGCTCGGCTCGCCGGAATTCCAAAGACGCTGACTGGAGATTTCCATGCAGACCAATCGCCGCTTCTTCCTCCACAAAGGCGCACTGGCGCTCGCCGGGACCTCCGCGATTCCCGGCTTTCTCGTCCGCTCCGTGCTGGCGGAGAGCAAACCGGGGCCGAACCGCCGGCTGGTCGTCATTTTTCAGCGGGGCGCTGCCGACGGGCTCAATATCGTCGTGCCTTATCGGGAGAAAAATTACTACGCGATGCGTCCGGGCATTGCGATACCGCCCGACAAGGTGATCGATCTCGATGGGTTCTTCGGGCTGCATCCCTCGATGGCTGCCCTTAAGCCGCTGTACGACCAGGGACACCTCGCCATTGTGCACGCTGCCGGCTCGCCGGACATGTCGCGTTCGCACTTCGACGCCCAGGACTACATGGAGTCCGGCACACCGGGCGTAAAAAGCACAGAGGACGGCTGGCTAAATCGCGCACTGCAATCAGAGGACCTGCTCAGACACCAGGAGCACTCCGCGTTTCGCGCCCTGGCTCTCGGCGCCAACGTGCCGCGCACCCTTGCCGGCAGAGTTCCGGCGATCGCGCTCAACAATGTGAGTGACTTCACTGTCGGCGGACGTGGAGCGGCCACGACTCCCGCGGCTGCAGCATTTGAAGCCATGTACGGCGCCAGCGGTGATCGCATCTTCCACTCTACCGGCGAAGAAACGTTCGACGCGGTGAAGATGCTCCGCGCCGCCGATCCCGCGCAGTACAAGCCCGCCGCGGGCGCCGAGTATCCGGCCTCTGAATTCGGCAACAGCATGAAACAGATCGCACAGTTGCTCAAAGCCAACCTGGGAGTCGAGGCTGCATTTACCGACGTTAATGGCTGGGACACGCATCATAATCAGGGCAGCGTCAATGGCCAGCTCGCCAATCGCCTGAGCGACTTCTCGAAGGCCATAGCGGCCTTCTGGCGCGACCTGGGGGACGATGCCGCCAACGTAACGCTGGTCACCATGTCGGAGTTCGGCCGCACCGTCCGGGAAAACGGTACTGGGGGCACCGATCACGGCCATGCCAATGCGATGTTCATTTTGGGAGCGGATGTGAAGGGAGGCAAAGTCCATGGTCGATGGCCCGGCCTTGCCCGCGAACAACTCAACGAAGGCCGCGACCTCGCCCTCACGACCGACTATCGCCAGGTCCTCGGAGAGCTCGTCTCGCGTACGCTCGACGTCAATAACCTGGAACTGGTCTTCCCCGGCGCGAAGTTGACACCGAGTCGCTTCCTACACCTCGCCTGAACGCAGCCCTGATTCCCTATTCCCTGTTCCCTGCTCTCTCACTCGGCCCTAAGTGCTTCGCACGGGTTCACCCGCGCCGCGCGCCACGCAGGCAGGAAGCTGGCGATCAGCGAGGCAATGCTTAACACTGAGGCAACGGCGGCGAGGGTTGGCACATCCCAGGCCGCAACGCCGAACAGTACATTGCGCATCGCGAGCGAAGCGCCCACGGCGCACACCAGGCCCACACTCACGCCGATTCCGGTCAACCATCCGGCCTGCTTCATGATCATCTGGTACACGGAGCTGCGCTGGGCGCCCAGCGCCATACGCACGCCGATCTCGCGCGTCCTCTGGCTTACCGAGTAAGCAATCACTCCGTAGAGCCCGACCACGCCCAGCACCAGCGCCATGACCGCGAAACCACCCACCAGCCACGTGGACGAGCTATGGATCAGGGCCGCCGGGGTGGCGTCGATCTGCTGCTGCATGGTCTGCTCGCCATACACGCCCAGGTTCGGATCGATCTGATGGAGAGTGCTCACGAGCACGGGCAGCAACGTCTTTTCGTCTTGCGCGGTGCGCACGGCAACTGCGAAGAAGCTGTCCGGACCCTGGAACATTGCCTCGTATTCCGCAGGCCATATCTCGTTGTCCAGCCCACTCTCGCGCACGTCAGCTATCACGCCCACGATCTCGCGCATCGATTTCGGATCGAGTGCTCCGTTGCCGATCTTTCGACCAATTGGATCTTCTCCGGGAAAATATTTCTTCGCGAGGGCTTCATTGATTACGATTACGTGCGGCTTGGATCCGTCGTCATCATCGGTCATCAGGCGCCCGCGCACTAGCCGGGCCTTCAGCGTAGGCAGATAGGCTGGACTCACGTCGCGCTCATTCACCTCGTTGTGCTCGCCGTGAAACGGCTTGCCTACGATGCGGATCCAGTCGGTGTTGCAGTTGCACTGCAAGGGCAGGCTGCTGGTAAATCCGACCGATTGCACCCCCGGGAGGCTCGATATGCGGCGGCTGATCTCGCGCATGAGCTCGACCTGCTGTTCAGTTTTGGCATACAGCTTTTCGGGGGCCATAACCTGTACCGTGGCCAAGTGGGTTACATCGAAACCGGTCTCGACGTGAAGGAGGCGATAGAAGCTTTTACCCAGCAAGCCGGCGCCGACCAGAAGCACTACGGCGATGACCAGCTCGACGACGACAAAATTGGCGCCCATGCGCCGCCAGAAGCGGCCAGCAACGCCGCGGTCGCCGTCGCCAAGCCCGTCTCGAATGCGCTGGAACGACAAACGCATCGTAGGCGTAGCCGCCATGAGCAAGGCCGCGCCCAGCGCGACCCCGGCGGTAAACATCGCCGTGTGCGCATTCATGCCCACGCCCGCGAGATACGGCATGGCATCCGACATCACCTTGGGCACCAGCCGCTTCAGCAGCGTCATGATCCACACCGCGACCAGTCCTCCACCAAAGCTTCCAGCCGCGGCCAACAACAATGCTTCGGTAACGAACTGGCGCGTGAGCCGCAAAGGAGTGGCGCCGAGCGCGCCTCGCACCGCGATCTCGCGCCGCCTGGTCTCCGACCGCGCGAGCAACAGGCTGGCCACGTTCACGCAGGCAATCAACAAGAGCAATCCCGCTCCAGCCAACAGGGTGAGCAGAATCGGCCGCACCGGGCCTACGATCAATTCCGAAAGAGGGATAACGCTTGCGCCTTGGCCCCGGTTTGAGGCCGGATACTGGTTTGCCAGCTGCGCCGCAATCGCCTGCATCTCGTCCAGTGCTGCCTTCACTGTCACGCCATCGCGGAGCCGTCCGATTCCATCAAGATCGTGGCAGCTTCGGCGCTGCTCGCAACCGTTCTTGTCGAGCAGTGGTGTCCAGAACTCCGCATTGCCTCTCGGTGCAAAGGAGAATTCACGCGGCAATACTCCGATGATGGTGTAGGAATCTCCGCTCAAAGTCACGGACTGACCAATGACATCGGCTCGTGCGCCAAACCGCTTCAACCACGTGCCATAGGTGAGGATCACGATCTTGCCCTGGCCCGGACGGTCTTCACCGGGCAAAAAGTCGCGGCCCAGCATGGGCTTCACACCCAGCGTGCGAAGGAAGCCATCGCTCGCGCGCCCGGCGGGCACAGGCTCAGCGCCCGACGGCGTGCGCAGCAGGTATCCCGTGCCTCCGTACACTTCAAGGGAACTGAATGACCGATTCATCCGTTTCCAGTCCTCATAATCTTCACGGGAAAGATTGGAACTTGGAAACATAGCACTGCTTTCGTCCACCGCGATTAATCGGTTGGGCGCGCTATAGGGAAGCGGCTGCAGCAGCGCCGCATCGACAAACCCGAAGATGGCAACGCTCACGCCCATGCCCAGCGCCAAGATCAGGATCGCGGTCAAGGCAAACCCTGGATTCTTGCGCAGCTGGCGCAAGGCAAAGCGTAGATCCTGGACCACCGTCTCCGCCCGGAAACCCACGATCTCGTGGCTCTCTTCTCTCAATCTGGTCCGATTGCCAAACCGCAACGCAGCGGCGCGGCGCGCGGCTTCGGGCGTCATTCCATCGGCGACAAAGTCTTTTTCCGCCTCGGCGCGATGAAAGGCCATCTCCTCGTCGAGTTCGGACCGGAATCGGTCTCGCCCGAAAAGGCGGGCAGTTTGTTGAAGAAAGAGAGAGAGCCGGTCCATGTTGATCTCCTTGCAATTCGCAATCAGGTTCTATACGGTGCGCGATCATTCAGCTCGCAGAGCGTTCATCGGATCCGTAGACGGTTGCACGCAGCGCAGGAATATAACCGGCCAGCAACGCCACCACGATCACGATCCCCGCTACCGAAGCAAACGTTGCTGGATCGGCGGGACTGACATCGAAGATGAGGCTCTTCAGCAGCCTCGATAGTGCGAACGCCGCCACGACACCGAGAGCCGTTCCCAGTCCCGCGAGCCTTGCTGCGTGCGACAAGATCAGGCTCATTACGTCGCTCCGCACCGCCCCCAAAGCCATGCGTATGCCAAGTTCCGGAGTTCGCTGGCTGACGGAATACGAAATCACGCCATAGGTCCCGATGCCGGCGAGCACGATCGCCAATCCCGCGAACAGTCCCACCAGCGCGAATGCGAAACGGGGCGTCGATACCGACGAATCCACGATGCTGTCCATCAGCTTCACGTCCGCAACCGCAAGTGCGGGATCGATGCGATGCACTTCGTTGCGCAACGCATCGGCGAGCAGGCTTGGAGTGCCGCGCGCACGGACGACAACAGACATATCCGAAGTCCAGCCGCTTTGCAGTTCGGGCCACCAGAAGGCTGGTTTCGCTGCGGGGCTGTTGGGTTGATCCTTTACGTCGCCGACAACCCCCACGATTGTCAACCAGTCTTTCTCCTTTGGCTCGTCTTCAAACGACATCCGCTTGCCAACCACGTTTTCATGCGGCCAATATTTGTTTGCCATTGCATGGTTGATCAGCACAACCTGCTGCGTGTCTTTGGTGTCGGCTTCGGTGAAGACTCGTCCGGCCACCAATGGAATCCCCAGCGCGCTGAAGTAACCCGGCGTGGCCATGTGATAGCGCCCGTGGAACTCTTCCCCCGCAGGCGGTTTCTTGCCCTCGATTGTGAATCCCGAATTCTCGTCGTAGCCGGTCCATGGCAAATCGCTGCCTGCGCCCGCGCTCTCGACGTCCGGCAGTGTATTCAGATTCGTGACCAGCTGATCGAAGAAGCGCGCGACCTGCTCACGCTTTCCGTAGTTCACATGCGGCAGCGAAATACTCGCCGTGATCACATGTTGCTGCTGAAAGCCGCGATCGAGATGCAGCTGGTTCAGCAAGCTCCGCAGCATCAGCCCCGCGCCGATCAGCAGCACGCATGCGAGGCTCACTTCGGCAACCACCAGCGCGTCGCGCAGCCTGCTTTGCCGTCCGCTGCCGACGGTGGTGCGCCCACCCTTCTGCAATCCCTCCCTGGGATCCGCTCGCGTGGCCTGAAATGCCGGGGCCAGTCCGAAGAGAATGCCCGTCGCTACCGTCACCAGGATTGTGAACGCCAGCACCGGCGCGCTCACGTGAATATCCTGCGCGCGCGGAAAATCGGCGGGCAGCAGGGCGACCAGCACCTTCACGCCGCTGAACGCCAAGGCCAGACCGAGGCCTCCGCCCAAAAATGAAATCAGCAGGCTCTCGGTCATCATCTGCCGCATGATCCGCATCCGCGGAGCGCCCATCGCCAGACGCACCGCAATCTCCCTCTGCCGTGACGATGCCCTGGCCAGCAGCAGGTTGGCCGCGTTCGCACACGCAATCAGCAACACGATCACAACCGCGCCCAGCAGCACCAGGAGCATCGGGCGGCTGGCCCCGACCACTTCGGAATAGAGCGGAATCACCAGCACCTTCCAGCCGCCATCGCCAGGATGCTCGCGGCCTAGTTGCGCCATGATCGCGTTCATCTCCGTCCGCGCCTGCTCGAGACCAACATCGCTCTTCAGTCGCGCGATCCCCTCGATGTAATGCGACCCGCGTTGATTTGGATTGCCGGCAAACGAAAACGGCCACCAGGCATCAACGTCCTCACCGTAAGCGACCGAATGGTATTCATTTCCCGGATGCACAGTTCCGGCCGGCATCACGCCGACTACGGTAAACGCCTGCATGTTGATCGTGATCTTGCGCCCGATCACGTTGGGGTCTGCACCGAACCGTGTGCGCCACAGCCGGTTGCTCAGGATCACCTGCAACCCGTTGCCGGGTAGCTCCGCCGCCGGGTCAAACTCGCGTCCCAGCACCGGCCGCAGTCCAAGCACGTGAAAATAGCCCGCCGTGATCCCGAATCCGTTCACGCGCACCGGCTCTCCCGAACCGGAGAGCTGTACGTCGCCACGCGTAAACGCGGCCATCGATTCGAACGATTGATTGCGCGCCCGGTAATCGCGGAAATCGAATGGGTTCAGGGAAAACCTGGGATAGCTTGAATTGGAAAGAAATATCCTGACCAGCCGCTCGGGCTGCTCATAGGGCAGCCGTTTAAGCAATACACCATTAATCACGCTGAAAATCGCGCTATTGGCCCCGATGCTCAGCGCCAGCGTCAAGAGTATGACGATCGTGAACGCAGGGCTCGCCCACAATTGCCGGATCGCATAGCGGATATCCTGCATCACTGTCTCGGCGCGAAATCCAATCACCTCGCGGCTGCGCTCTTTGATTCGTGTTCCGTTGCCGAACTGTCGCATGGCCGCGTAGCGCGCCTCCTCCGGCGTCATGCCCTCTGCCACGAAGTCCCGTTCCGCCTGGGCCCGATGGAATGCGATCTCTTCATCCAGTTCGTCGTGAAACCGCCGGCGGCCAAACAACAGCGAGAGCTTGTTCAGAAACTTCATTGCCTCTAGGCCTCCACATCGCTTAGTACGCGCCCGATCGCAGCAATGATCTGCTCGAACTCCGAAAGCTCGACGCCCAGTTGTTTGCGCCCTGCGGGTGTGAGCGTGTAGAACCGCGCCCGCCGATTGGTATCGGTCATCTTCCACTCGGCCTTCACCCAGTTCTGCAACAGCAGCCGTTGCAGGGCCGGATAGAGAGAGCCTTCTTCCACCGTCAACACATCGTCGGAGAGCCTCTTGATGGAGAGCGCTATCCCGTAGCCGTGCAGCGCACCGCGGGTCAGCGTTTTGAGAATGAGCATGTCGAGGGTGCCGGGCAGCAAGTCAGGTTTCTTGGCCATGGTCCGATCTATAGATCATCTATGGATAGAAAGTCAACTGGAATGCCACGAATGTCGGGTCACATGGACCGGTGCCGGATATCCCGCCCAAGCTGAGCTTGGACGGGGCACCCCATTGCTAGCCCGGTCGTCGCGGCTCTTTGGGAGAGTCGGGACGTTTAGTGCTTGGCGAACATCTCCATCACGTCCTTGCGCAGATCGGTCCGGCTGGAATCGCGGGTGTAGAACATGTGCCCTCCCGGAAATTCATGCACCGCCACGCGCGTGGCGTCGCCCATCACCGGCATCTGGTCCACCGTCAGCACCGAACCCATAAACGGACAGGAAAGATCGTTCCATCCGTGCACGATCAGCACCCGCATCTTCGGGTCGGCGGCCACGGCCTGGCGCAGATCAGGGACCGATCCCTTGCGCAGGTCGTTGTCGCGATCCCAGAGGCGATTGACCTCGTACGACAAGGCGTTATAACGCGCGTCGATCTTCCAGCCCACGGTGCGGGTGATGAAATCCACCATCGCCGTGGTCAGGGGCGCAATGATGCTGGCCAGGATCGGATCGCTCGCACGCTGTTCCGGGGCAAACGGGAAAGGGTCGAACGAAGTTACGTTGGAGTCGTACACCGAACCGAGTTTGCCTTCCTCTCGATGCACTTCACGGAGATACGCTCCGGTTTCAATACGGCCGCCGGAATACTTCACGAATGCGGGATCGAGGCCGGTCATCTCGGTTACCCGCTGGATCATCTTCTTTTCACCGTCGGGATCGGAATGCCCCTTGAGCAGAGCCGTCGCATAATCGCCGCGGGTGTAGGCAATCACATCCGCCATCGCTTCCGGCGTCAACTTCTTGTCGCGCTCCAGGTGCGCCGCGGTGATCGAAGGCAGCGTCATCATCCACGGAAGCGGCGAGAGGTCTTCATTCTCATCCTGGGCGGGGTTGAGATACGGCGACACCAGCACCACCCCGTTGAGCGCCACGCCCAGCTGCGACTGAAGGTAGTGAGTAATGCGTGGCCCGCGAAACCCGCCATAGCTTTCGCCCACGAGATATTTTCGCGAGCCGAGGCGGCCATTCTTCACCAGCCAGTCGTATATGACGCGCGACAGGTATTGAATGTCGGGTGTGGTCGAATAGAAAAGCTTTTTGGCCTGGTCCTCAGGAACCGAGGCACGGCTGAAACCCGTTCCGATGGGATCAATGAACACGAGATCGGTGAAGTCGAGCCACGTGCCGGGATTGTCGGTCAATGTGGGCGGGTCCGACGGGCTGTCCCCCTCGTTTCCGGCGTTCATATGCCGGGGCCCGATGGCGCCAAAATTCAGATACACGCTGGACGCGCCCGGTCCCCCATTGAATGCGAACGTCACCGGCCGGTTCTCGCCTTCGACGGTATAGGCTGTGTAGACCACGGCCCCAGCCTCCTTGCCGTCCTTGTCCCTTACCGGCAGAGAGCCTACAGTCACCGTGTACTTGAGCGTCTTGCCATCGAGTTGAATCTGCTGTGACACGTGCGCATCGGCCGGCAACGGCGGCAGCGCGGTTTTGTCGGCGGCAGCCTTGTCGGGGGCAGATTTATCTCCGCTTGCGGCAGGCTTGTCCCCCTGGGACCACGCCGTGGCAAAAGGAAAAGCAAAGCAGCCGAGCGCGCAGGCGAGCGCAAGGGATAGGCGCTTCAGTGAAACTGTCATTCAAATAAGATACATGCCCGGCGCCATGCGGCCCGAGCAGACGGATTGAGAGCTATGGGGGCACCCTTCCCGCTGCTGGCAGCCCCTCCGCCTCATGATTTACCCTTGAAGGCAGGCATGAATTTCAAGAACGCGTTTCTCGCTCCATCTCTAGCCGCTGCTTTCGCTCTTGCGTCCGCGGCCTTCGCGCAGCAATCCGCCCCGCCCGCGCAGCAGCCCTTGCCCGACGCGCCGCAGGCCACCGCGGCCGCTTCAATCCAGCCCAATGGGCCGACCGTCGTGATGGATACCTCGATGGGCCGCATCACCTGCCAGTTCTATCAAAAGCAGACGCCCAAAACAGTCGCCAACTTTATTGCCCTGGCGCAGGGCACTCGGGACTGGACCGACCCAGCCACGAAGAAAGTGATGCACCACAAACCCCTGTATGACGGGACCATCTTCCACCGTGTCATCCGGGAGTTCATGATTCAGGGCGGCGACCCCACCGGAACCGGTATGGGCGACCCCGGTTACAGCTTCGAAGACGAGTTCAATCCTGATCTTGGATTCGATGTTCCGGGCCGGCTGGCCTCGGCCAACTCCGGCCCCAACACCAACGGCAGCCAGTTCTTTATCACCGAGGTGCCTACGCCGCATCTCAACGGCCATCACACCATCTTCGGTCAATGTGACGAGGCCAGCCTCAATGTGGTGATGGCGATAGCCCGGGTGCAAGTGGGAGCCAACGACAAGCCTGTCGTGCCGGTCGTGCTCAAAAAGGTCACGATCGTTCCCGAAGGCAAGCCCCTGCCGCCCCTGCCCGCAGCCGCACCCAAACCCTGACGCAAACCCGGAGTTACTGTATCTACGCGCCCGCGGTCTCGCTTTGAGATCGCGGTTACCACGAACCCCAGGAGTTTTCATGGCACAATCACCAGGCACTTACGCTACCTTCAATACCACCGAAGGCACGATCACGGTCCGCCTATTCGAATCCGATGCGCCGGTCACAGTGAAGAACTTCATCGAACTGGCCGAAGGCAAGAAGGAATGGACCCATCCCGGCACGCACGCCAAGTCCACAGACAAGCTCTTCGATGGAACCATATTTCACCGTGTGATTCCCAATTTCATGATCCAGGGAGGCGACCCCACGGGCACCGGCATGGGCGGCCCGGGCTATCGCTTCCAGGATGAAACCAAGGGCTCGCCGCATGGCTTCGACAAGCCGGGCAAGCTGGCCATGGCGAATAGCGGTCCGGGAACGAATGGTTGCCAGTTCTTTATTACGGTCGCTCCGACT
This sequence comes from uncultured Acidobacteriota bacterium, assembly GCA_963798315.1. Lineage (GTDB taxonomy): Bacteria > Acidobacteriota > Terriglobia > Terriglobales > Acidobacteriaceae > Telmatobacter. The sequence goes on from CAWCTA010000021.1 coordinate 275,573, forward strand.
GCGTGGCTCACGGGCAAGCACACCATTTTCGGCGAAGTGGTCGAGGGGCAGGATGTGGTCAACAAGATCTCCACGGTCAAGACCGGCGCTCAGGATAAACCGGCAAAGCCCGTAGTTCTTGAATCCGTGTCGATCGAGCGCGTCGCGTAGTTCTAAGCTAAGACTGGCCAGAGAAAAGGCGCCTCCTCCATCGGGATCAAGGCTGATCCGATCGGAAGAGGCGCCCTTTTACATGGTCTGCTATAGGTCCGTAGAAGAAACTACTCAGATGCCGATTCGACGGCCTTGGTCTGAGAGACGGTCCAATCCGGCGCGCCCACCTTGAAGCGCGCGAAACGGCGGACCGTGAGGTTCTCGCCCAGTTTGCCGACCTTCTGTGCGATCAATTCCTTGATGCTGATCGCCTGATCCTTGATGAAGGGCTGCTCGAGCAGGCACACTTCCTCGTAGAACTTGGCCATCTTGCCATCGACGATCTTCTCGATCACCGGCGCGGGTTTGCCGGTAGCGGCAGCCTGCGCGCGATAGATCTCCTTCTCCCGCTCCAGGTCCTCGGTGGTCACGTCTTCGGGCTTGACGTAGCGCGGATCGGTGGCCGCGATATGCATCGCAATGTCCTTCAGCAATTCCTGGAAGTCTTCAGTGCGAGCCACGAAGTCGCTCTCGCAGTTGACTTCGAGCAGTACGCCGATCTTTCCGCCCGCGTGGATATACGTGCCCACGGCGCCCTCATTGGTTGTACGGGCCGCCTTCTTCTGTGCCGAAGCCATCCCCCGCTTGCGCAGAACCACGAAGGCGTCTTCGATATTGCCCTTGGTCTCCTGCAACGCTTTCAGGCAATCGCCCATGGGCGCGCCCGACTTTTCCCGCAGGTCTTTCACTAACTTGGCGTCAATCTTTTCGCTGGCTGTCGTCATATCTCTTTTCCTATACCTTGTTTGACAATGGACTCAGCGACTTCCCCTCAGGGGCTAAAGCCCACGTTCCTTAGTTCTTTTCGGCACGGCTAAAGCCGCGCCCTTTCAAATCCGCAGCTCACTTGCGCTTGCGGCACCTTTCGGCTTCGCTCAGGCACGGCTAAAGCCGTGCCCTTTTCAAAACACCAACAGGCTCAGAGGTTCCCTAAAAGAAAAGCGTGGCGCTCGTTGATCGTGGCCACGCTTTCCATCATGCGCATGTATATGCGCAAAAATGATTAAACGCTGCCCCCGGCTGCTTCATCTTCGTCGAGCAGCGCGGCAACCGCCGCCGGCGCCTTGCGTATGCCGGGGCCCACGGCAGCATCGAAGTCGAATTCCTCAGGCGCTGCAGCAGCCTCCAGAGCCACTGCTTCCTCGGCCGGAACCGCGGGCGGTTCCTCGGCGAAGGCCTTGTCGCCCACCAGGTTCACACCCTCAGCGGCCGAATCAGCGATCTTCGAAGTGAAGAGCCGGATGGCGCGCAGGGCGTCGTCATTGCCCGGAATCACGTAGTCCACGACCGTCGGGTCGCAGTTCGTGTCGACCACGGCAACCACCGGGATCCCCAGCTTGCGGGCTTCCTTTACCGCGATGGCCTCATTGTTCGAATCGACCACGAACAGGGCGTCGGGAAGGCGCTTCATGGTCTTGATGCCGGCCAGGTTCGCCTGCAGGTGCTTCCGCTCCCGCTCGAGGCGAATGACTTCCTTCTTGGTCAGCAGTTCGTACCGGCCATCGGTGGCCATCTCGTCCAGTTCCTGAAGGCGCTTCACCGACTTCTGCACCGTCACCCAGTTGGTCAGCAGACCGCCCAGCCAACGCTGGTTGATATACGGCATGCTGGCGCGGGTGGCCTCCTCCGCCACTGCATCCTGCGCCTGGCGCTTGGTGCCGACGAACAGAATCGTCTTCCCGGAGGCGCACAACTCGGTCACAAATTTCGACGCATCCTTGAACAGCTTGAGCGTCTTCTGCAGATCGATGATGTAGATCCCATTGCGCTCGCCAAAGATATATTCCTTCATCTTGGGGTTCCAGCGCTTGGTCTGATGCCCGAAGTGAACACCCGCTTCGAGCAGCTCCTTCATTGTGATCGTGGCCATTGGCCTCCTTCGTGGATTGCATCCGGGTGGTCGATGCCAGCGCCCGAATTAAACCCGCTAACGCGGGAGATGGTGAAACAGTTGTCAGTTTTCAGTCCTCAGTTGTCAGCAGTTCCAGGCCGGCTCGATGCCCGAACTGAAAACTGACGACTGACAACAGAAAACTGACGCGCTAGCGCTTCGAGAACTGGAACCTCTTGCGGGCGCCCTTCTGACCGTACTTCTTGCGTTCTTTCTGGCGTGCGTCGCGGGTCAACAGGCCTTCGGACTTGAGCATCTTGCGCAGTTCCGGGTTGAACTCAATGAGTGCGCGGGCGATGCCCATCTTCACGGCATCGGCCTGCGCGGATACGCCGCCACTCTTGGTCGTGACCAGGACGTCGAAGGTCGATACCAGTTCGGCAACTACAAGAGTACGCTTGGCCGACACCCGCTGCTGCTCGGTGACGAAGTACTCGTCAAAGCCCTTGCCGTTGACCTTCCACTCACCCGTTCCCGGACGCAGGAAGACACGAGCGATCGCCGACTTGCGCCGCCCCGTTCCGTAATACTGAACCAGATCTGCCATTCGTTTCCTCTAGCTGTTAGCTATTAGCTTTTAGCTGTTAGCTCGCTTCAAATTTGAATCCGCCCTGCGCCTTCGCCTCAGGCTCCGTTCTTGAAAGAACAAGCTAAAAGCTAACGGCTAAGAGCTAAAAGCTGTCTTTAGGCCACTTCCAGCGTTACCGGCGCCTGCGCCTGATGGGGATGCTTGTCCCCGCGATAAACCTTCAACTTCGACCCCATCGCACGGCCCAGCTTGCTCTTGGGGAGCATGCCCTTGATCGCTTCTTCCAGAATCTTTTCCGGCTTGCGGTTCAGCAGCCGGGTAAACGACTCTTCCCGCAGGCCGCCCGGGAACCCGGTATAGCGGCGGTAAACCTTGCTCTGGCTCTTGAGTCCGGTCAGCCGAACCTTCTCTGCATTGATCACGATCACGTGATCGCCCATATCGATGTAGGGCACGTACCTGGGGTTCAACTTGCCGCTCAACACGCTGGCGGCCTTGGTCGCCAGCCGGCCCAGCGTCTGGCCGCTTGCATCCACCACATACCATTTGCGGTCAATGTCCTTGCCGCTCGGAACAAACGTAGACATCTTCTTCCTGCCTTTGGACCAGTATTTGTAGACGCGCCAACACTGGCCCGCCAAAAATCATCGCGCACAGCACGTTCGCCCGCGCCAAATACTCACGGGCCAAAATTCCACCCACTGCCAAACAATTCTGTTCGGGTGAGGATTACGGGGCTTACCCTCTTCGGGATCCTGACTCTGCTGAACCTGAACATCACTCAGCAGAAGGTGCCTGTTCCAGCCGAATCCCTACCAGGGTTCAACCAGCGAGTCCGGGCTACTACCAATCGTTCCATCGACTGAGACCAGTCTTTGGAACCCCTATACGCAGACCCCAGGCGCAACACCGCACAAGGTCTCCAGAATACGTGAATTGGGGAGCCGAGTCAATGAACTGGCAGGTCTTTACCGGTGAGTTTGTCCCCGGGACAAGGTGGTGGAGCGCGAAATGTCCCGCAAACGTCACTCCGCCGCGAATCGTCACTCTTTACAAGACTTTACCCTCTGGTTGCGCAGCAGCACGTTCAGTCTGGATAAGCGACGCCTGGCATGCGGGCGGATTGGACCGGCGCCGTCTCGCCGCGGTCCACGCACCCTTAAGGTCTTTGCCCATCGACCAAAGCCGGCACAATCTTCTAATTCGGTTCTTAACCGCTCAACGAATATTCTTCCTCTTCTCTGTAACGTTACGGGGCTTGCTCCTACTACTTGCGCAGTAACACTCTGATGCCCCATCAGAGACCTCCCCTCAAAGGAATTCAAGATGATGAAGAGCCTGACCTCCGCCCTTACGGCGGTCCTTGTCCTTGGTGCGCCTCTGGCCGCATTGGCCATCAACCCACAGCCCCTGCCACCCAACCAGCACGCTCTCAACCTTCCCGGCGCGACCACCATCGACGCTCCGCCGGCCGGATTCGATCCCATCACCGCATCCGATGAAGATCTGCAATATCAAGGCCTCCCACCGCGTCCTAACCAGAACGCGCAGCCCAAGGCCTATGCCACATGGGTCAAGGCCATGCACGCTTCCAAGACCCGCATCGTTCCCACTCTCGAGCAGACCACCATCTTCCATGGACCGGCCAAGCCGGCCAGGGCTGCCAATCCCACCGCAGTGGAGAGCGGCGCATCCACCCCCTCAGGCAAGGTCAGCAATGCGACCTCCTCCAACTGGAGCGGGTATGTAGACTTCAGCGGCGCCACCAGCTATGGTTCCTCCTCGTACTACTACCTCGTCAACCACATGGTGATTCCTGTCGCCCAACAGGCCTTCGGTGCTTGCACCGGCAGCTGGGACTGGGGTTCGGAATGGAATGGCATCGACGGCTGGGGATCGAATGACGTGCTCCAGGCCGGCATCGAGTTTGACGCCTATTGCTCGGGCGGCAGCAAGTCCTCCTATTATTCCGCGTGGTACGAGTGGTATCCCTACGGAGAAGTCCGCATCTCGGGCCTCCCCGTCACGGCCGGCGACGACATCTTCGTCGAAGTCTGGCACACTTCTTCGACCCAGGGCTATGCGTACCTCGTGAACTACAACACCAACCAGTCCGTGAGCATTGGCTTCACCGCTTATCCCGGATATCCGCTGGTCGGCAACTCAGCCGAGTGGGTAACCGAGCGTCCCAGCGTCGGCGGCAGCCTGGCTACTCTCACCAACTACATCATGATCCCGTTCTGGGATGCATACGCCTACACCGAGTCATCCGTCTTCTATGACATCGACGAGGCCACACCGGTCACGATGCTCGACAACAACGGCAACGCGATCTCGTATCCGGAATACCTCGGCTTGGAGACCTTCGTAATGCATGATGAGGGCTCGGCCTGGTAAGAACAGGAACTCTTTCCCGGATCCAACGTTGCCACAAAAATGGCGACGGCCAACCAGCCGTCGCCATTTTCGTTCTCTCGCGCCGCGCGCCTAGGGCAGTGTAGTACAGCTCAAGTAGGTGGCGGATGCGGCCGCTCCGGGCAAATAGCAGGGCTGGCCGTATCCTGGCTTTCGGCTGACGTTGTTGTTGTTTCCGGTGGCGCCATTTTGCGTGCTCACGCGAACATCCACAATGTTGCCTTGCACCAGGATGGTCGTATCCACGATGTCCTGATCGGTACGAAGGATCGTGAGATAGGTGCTGTCGGGTGAGGCCACATAGACCTTGCCGTAAAGCGAGTTCTGGGTCGAGACCACAGTGCGGGGATGCCCCGTCACCGCGACGGTCTTCAACGGGGTGTGGCTGGTCAGGTTGAGGACAGTCACCGTTCCATCGGCCTGATTAGCGGTATAGGCTCGGCTGCCATCGTAGAGAGCCGTCACGCTGGACGGATTGGCGCCCACGGGCATGGAGAACGTGGTGCCGAAGGTAGCGCTGTCGTTTCCGAATTCATCGAGACTCACGTCGATGAGAGTCGCGGTCGCGCCGTCATAGTCGGCGACGATCAATTGACTGGTGGCAGCGTTGTACTCGGCGGATACAGGTCCGGCGATCGCGGGCACATTGGGCCCCGTTAACCCGGCGGTCGTCGAGAGCGGCAGGGATGGATGGCAGGTGACCAGTCGCCCCACCTGGTCAACGAAGGGAGTACACGCATTGAGCGTGTTGTTCTGGCTGTTGATGACGGTGATGGTATCGTCCCCGCGATTCAAGACAAACAGGCGCCTGGAGTCAGGGCTCAGCAGCGCAAAAACGGGACACTTTCCGAGCGGAATCCGGGAGGAAACGGTGTAATTCGCGATTTCGATACCGTCGGCCTCGCCCACCGGACCGGTGGTCGGAGAGTTGTTGCAGTCGACGCCCGTGGCCACCGCCCCCTGGGTAATGGCGTAATTGCGCTGGCCCACCACTCCCGGCCCCACGACCCCGATTGGCGTGGGAGCCACCGGAATGGCGAGCTTGAATGCCTCCGGCGCCCCGGTGAGTACGTCGATGACGTTCCCATCAAGGTCGGCCATCCAGAGTCCCGAAGACGGCGAAAAGAGATTGACCGGGACCGCCGTTGAAGGCAGGGTTGAAAAGGTCACGTTCTTCTGCTGAAGATTATTGCTGGCCGGAAAATTGGTGATCGTCCCGTCGCTGTTGACGGTGTAGCCCGTGGAGCCGGTTGCATCGAGAGTGAAGGTGATCGGGCCGACTCCGATGGGCGCCGTGGCCATGACCGTGTCCCCGGCATAGTTGATGATGGTGGCGATTCCCGGCGAGGTGGGAGAGGGCGATGAAACCACAGCGGCCAGCGATGCGGGCTGCGCCGCAGGACCGCTGGGATTGATGGGCGTCACCACGGGCCGGTACCCGGCGCCGCAGCCGGCAACCATCACCGCGATCACAAGCGCAAGAAATGTATATGCCAGCAGCACGTGCGGCCGGCCCAAATCCTTTGGAAAAAGACTCATTCAGTATCGTTCCTGCCTACTGATCGATTGTAAATGACCGCGACAGGGGCCTCGGCGACCGGCGGACATTTGTCCCTGGCATTTCGCGAACGTTGAGTGTTGGACGCGCGAGAGCCTCATCGGTGTGGAAGGTGGACGCTTGCGGCGTATGGCCGGGTGCCCCAGGTCTCGCTCTTGAGACCCGGGATAGCATCAATGTCCCATTATTTCTACCACTGCACTGTCGGGCCCGCTCCACGCCGGAGCCCCGTCGTGCTTCAGTTGATGGCCGGCATCGTCCCAGTGAAGCTTCGTGACCGACCCGGCCCCGTTCTCATACGCATAGGTCATTCCATCGTCGGAGAAGAGCGTGAAATCCGCGTTCGCTCCGGGGTAGATGCGCACCTTGGCAATGGACTGCTGCTGGTGGGTGTTCTCGATCTGCGAACCAAGCGGGACAATCGAGCCGGCACGGACGAACAGCGGAATGGTGTCAATGGGAGCGGAGACACTGATCGTCTGGCCGCCCTTCACGCGCTCGTTGGTCCAGTAGTTGTACCAGTCCGCGCCCGCGGGCAGATAGACTTCGCGACTCGTCGCTCCCTGCTCCGTAACCGGCGCCACCAGGAACGCCGGCCCGAACATGTATTCGTCGCGCAGGTCCGCAACCTTGGGATCGTCGGGAAAATCCAGGGGCAGGCGCGCATGAACGGCGCGCCGGTTTGCCAGGTTTTGTAGCCCAGCGAGTAAATGTAGGGCATCAGTTCATAACGCAGGCGGAGATATTTCTCCAGGATCGGCTCGGCCTGCTTGCCGTACGACCAGACCTCGTTAGTTCGGCCGGCTGCCATGGGTGCGCATGATGGGCAGGAAGGTGGCGTACTGAAACCAGCGCGTGTAGAGCTCGGGGTAATCGTCGTAATGGCCCACCGTGTCGCGGGCATCGGAGGGATCGAGCAGCGGCGGATGCGCTGGATGATGCTCTCCGGGAAGATACTGCCACCCTCCGGTGTCGTTGGACCAATACGCAATACCCGACGCGGTGAAGTCGAGCCCGGTTGGAATCTGGCGCTTGTACGTGTCCCAGGTGGGATAGATGTCCGACGACCAGAAGATGGCGCCGTTGGCCTGCGCACCTGTGTAAACATCCCGCGAAAGGGTCAGCGCCCGCCGCCCAGGCTCATCCTTGCGAAAGCCGTCGTAGAGGGCCGCGGTGTGGAAAAGCGGATACACGTTGAAGTACTGTGTCCCCGGCCCGATGTGGTAATACGCACCATTGGGAGGCAGGTCGGGCTCGGTTTCGTCGGCCCACAGCGAATCGAATCCGAGGCTGATGATGTTCTCGTGGATGGTCTTCCAGTACCACTTCGCCGCTTCGGGGTTGGTCGTATCGATATCGGAGCCGGCGCGGTCGTAGGGGAGCCCGTTGATTGGCTTGCCGTCGGCGGTGTGGATGAGCCACCCGTTCTTGAGCAGCTCGGCATAGAAGCGGTCGTCGGGCACGAACCGTGGCCACACGCTGATCATGGTCTCGAAGCCCATGTCGTGCAGCTGCTTGTTCATCGCCTTGGGATCAGGCCAGAACTTCGGATCCATGTCCATCTGACCCATCTTGGTGTAATAAAACCAGTCCACCACCAGGACGTCCGCAGGCAGGTGGCGGTCGCGATACCCCTTCGCGACTGAAAGAAGTTCCTCCTGGCTCGAATAGCGCTGTTTGCACTGAATGTACCCATAGGCCGCCTTGGGCAGCATATGCGTAGGGCCTGTCAGCAGCTTGTAGCCGGAAAAAATCTCGTCCGCATTGGCGCCGGCGATGACGAAGTAGGACACGCGGTCGCCGACTTCGGAGAACCAGCGCGTCTGCTCATTGAACCCGGGTTCAATCGTCGTCTTGGACGGATTGTCCCATAGCAGTCCGTAGCCCTTGTTGGTGATCGCAAAGGGCACGCACGTGCTGGGTGCGGCGGGGGCCAGGTAATCGTTCCAGCAACGAACGGGGTGGCCGCGATGATCGAGAATGCCCTCGTGGTTCTGGCCCAGCCCATAGTAGTGCTCGTCGTCCGGCGAGGCGAAGTAAGCACCCACGTAATATGCCGGCGGATCGGTAGGCCGGCGATCGTTGGCCAACTGCGCGTTTCCGTCCTTGTGGTTGTATTCCGACTGCTGCCAGCCGTTCATCTCCAGCAGCGTTTTGCCATCCGGTGTCTTGAAGACAATGCGAGCCCACGGAACCGAGCCGTTGAAGAACTTGCCGATATCGACCTGCGACTGAATGCGCTTTTCCGAGTTGGGCCTGGGGTTGGGATTCGGGCGGGGCCGATTGACGGTGACCACCATTCGCTCAGAGCGGTAGACATCGGCGCCATCGGCGTCCGTGGCGCTCCATCCGGCCGCGTCGGGTTTGCCGACGATGCCATAGCCGGGCGCCGCCTTGGCGGGTCCGGCATCCTTGCTCAACGTGACGCGAATGACGTTGGGCGCGTACGGCTCGAGGACAATCGTTTCGCCCTCGCTGGTGAGTTCGAGCCGTTGGGGCATGGAATTCTGAGCCCGTGAACTGACGGCGGCGAGAACGAATCCGGCGACCAGAGCCAGTACCGTCGAATACCTTTTCATGCACAACTCCATAGAGAACGCGAACAGTTGGAAAATGGCTGCGCAAGAGAGTGTAAACCGATTGACCACATGGCTCCCAATAGCAAGCCTCGTCCAAGGGATGGCCGTTGCGAGCCCTTCGCGGACTGGCGCCGCCGGACCATCATCGGCCGGTACGATGAGACATGGCCAGATTCAATCTCCACTGGCAGTCGAAGCTGGTGCTGCTCCTCGTTCTGCCGTTTACGGCGGTCGGTGTCGTAGTGCATGCGCTTACGTGGTGGACGCAAGCGCCCGCAGTGGTCCTGTGGGCTCTGGGGCTGAGCGGACTGCTGGGGTTGGTGGCCTGGAAATTGAGCACCGCAACACCCATGGCGGCAGCGACCGGCGCTATCATGACCGCCAGCCTGATGTTCTCGACTTTCGTCTTTCCCTATCGTCCCTGGAACACCGCGCTCATTCCCGTGCTGGTGGTGTTGCTTCTCACCTCATGGGCTACCCGCTTCGGGCGGCGCAGCAAGGAACGCCTGGGCATCGCTGAGTGGCGCCACGGCCGCCGAGCATCCCAGGTGGCAGCCAACCTCGGCATGGCCACCCTGGTCTTGGAGCCGACGATACAGTCCCGGCTGATCGACTCGCACGTGCTCTCGCCACCTGCCTCCTCGCCATTGCTCATCTTCGCCCTCGGGTTATCCGCCCTGGCCGAAGCCGCGGCCGACACCGTGTCGTCCGAGATCGGCCAGGTGCTGGGCGGTCAGCCGCGCATGATCACGACTCTGCGCCGCGTCGATCCCGGAACCGATGGCGGGGTAACACTGGCCGGAACGCTGGCGGGCGTGATTGCGGCGGGAGCCGTTTCCCTCGCCGGCTGCGTGGCTTTGCGCGGCGCACCGTCTCTCTTTGCCATCAGTTGGGCGGGCGGCGTCTTCGGCCTGTTCTTCGACAGCCTGCTCGGAGCCACGCTGGAGCGTGCCGGATGGCTTAACAACGATGGAGTGAATTTTCTGTCGACGGCCAGCGCGGCGGCGTTCGCACTGGCAATCGTGGCGGTCGTGCCTCATGCGGGCTGATGGTTACTTCAACGCGTGCCCTTCGATCAATGCCGGCATCCGGAGATGCTGGCTTCACTGCACGGATTTGATCTCTCCCGCGTTCTTTTCATGGCCGGCAGCGACCGCGTGCCAGAGGTTACGGTCTTTGGCATCGAACCGGCGCGGATCGAATGGGGAACCGAACTTTCCCCTGTCATTCAACAGGTTCTCCCCGGGGTCGAAAACGCCATCCTTCACGAATTATCGCGGTGAATGGGCGAACGGCTCGTTCTGAATCGGCGACAATCCGCACAGGGGCAAGGAACGATTTCAGAGCCCTTTCGCCGCGAGTCCATCGTCGATCAGTCCTCACGGCAGATTGCGGCAGATCACTGCCGCATGATTCAAACGCCCGGCCCCACAAACACCTCCGGACTCACTTCAGCTCTCTCCCGCGCCATACTCACCGCCATCAGCAGTCCTGCCGCCACAATCAGCACGCTGCCGGCCACCATCCACGCTGTCGGGGTCTCGCGCCAGATAAGCCAGGTCAAAAGAGCGCCAGTGACGAGCTGTGTGTAGTGGCACTGCGAGACATGAACAGGCGATGTATGCTTCAAGGCGACAAAAAAGCACATGCTGCCGAACGCGCAGAACAGGCCCATCGCCGTGAGTGTCGCCGCAAGCCGCAATGTTACCGGCTCAGCGTGCCAAATCATCAGGCCAAGCCCTGCAACAATCATCACGAATCCTGAGAACAGTGTCAGGCTCTCCGGCGTCTCGGTGCGCATCAGCACCCGCGACCACACCATGTTCACCGAGAAGCACGCCACGCACACCATGCATGCCGCGTACCCGATCCAGTCTCCCTGCCTCGCCGTCCCAAACGGATTCACGGCAACCAGTACGCCCGCGAATCCGCCCACGATAGCCAACACCTTGCGCCAGCCCAGCCGCTCGCGCAGAAACACCGCAGTCAGCAGCGCCGTCACCATCGGCGCCAGGAACACCAGAATGTAAAAGAGGGTCAACGGCAGATGGCGCAGGGCCACTACAACGCACAAGTTGTTCGCGAGATCCAGGCATGAACGCACAAGCAGTCGCGCCGGGCTCTTCGGCAGGAGCCCTTGCGGGTTCCCCTGCAAGAATCCACGCACCACCAGCGCCGCCGCGACAACCACACCCAGGCAGACGATGATTTCATACGCCGGCAGCCGCGAGTTGGCGGCCAGTTTCATGCTTGTGTCTGCCAGCACCCAGAACGTGAACCCGGCCAGGGCCAGGCCGATCGCGCCCCGATGCGAAACCCGGGAATCCATCAATCGCATCGGCTACTCCATGCGCACCCCATGGATACAGCTTACTTATCGAGGCCTGATTCAAGCCGCGGCAGAAGATGGTTCCCGCTTCAAGTGCCGGCCGCAATGAATCGATTCAACAAGCCGATACGGGTCGCTTCGCCCCGACACCCTATTCAGTATTCCCTGATCCTGGATGCCTGCCTTTTCAGTCCAAATGCAGCCGCCACAGGGTGTAGGTGATGATTTCGTGGAGCATGGCGTCGTTGTCCTGTGAGGTGGTTTCGGCGCCGGTACGCGGGCGGGGCGACGTGAGCACGTTGAGCCCGTCGGCGGCGCAGATTGCGTGGATCCTGAACATGTGCGTTCCGTCGCTGACAATGACCAGGCGGCGTAGCCCGTTGACCCGGGCAATCACGGCGGTCCGGCGCGCCGATTCGGACGTGCTGCGGCTGTGTGTCTCGGCGATGATGGCGGAATCGGGAACGCCGGCGCCCATCAGGTATTCACGGCCCACGCCGCCCTCCGAGTGCTCGTCGCCGCCTTCGCTCCCGCCCAGGGTCACAATCAGCGGCGCGATGCGCCGTTCATAGAGAATCCGGGCGTGGTCCAGGCGGGCACGGAAGACCGGCGAAGGACGCCCGTCGTACTCTGCCGCGCCGAACACCACGATGGCGTCGGATGGCGCGGCCTGGTCCATGACCGCGTAATGCTCGACCTGCACATATACCCAGCGGCACCACGCTGCGGCCCCCAGAACCAGCACAAGGACCAGCAAGATGCCGGCTCGGGGGCGCCAACTGCGGCGCTTCGGCACGCGAAGCTCGGACTGGGACGTGCTGTTCATGCCGGCTCGGTCTATCGCTGCAGGACCATCACGATTTCGTGCGTGGGAATGGCGCCTTCGCGCAGGACCTCCCAGCGCCCCTGGCCCAGCGACAGGTCGACGATGGTCGTGGGCAGGCTGCGTCCGGTGGGACCTCCATCAATGATGAGCGGGATGCGGTCGCCGATCTGGTCGCGAACACACGCGGCGTGAGTACACTCGGAAGCTCCCTGCAGGTTGGCCGAGGTGGCCGTGATCGGCAGTCCGAATTTCTCCACGACCGCCCGGGGAATGGCGGCGTCGGGGACGCGTAGCGCCACGTTGCCGGTATGCGCCGTCACGCGCAGCGGCAGCTTGGTTCCGGCGCGCACGATGATCGTCAACGGCCCTGGCCAGAACTTGTCCGCCAGCTTGTCGAGCATCGGGTCGACGTCGCGCGCCAGCGAATAGGCCTGCCCCAGAGAGGAGATCAGAAGCGAAAGCGGCTTGTGCTTCTGCCGGGTCTTGAGCTGGTAGATTTGCTCTACGGCGTGCAGGTTGACGGGGTCGACCGCCAACCCATAGAAGGTATCGGTGGGCATCGCAACGAGATCGCCCTTGCGCAGGCAGGACACGATGTAATCGATCCGGTCCGGCTGGGGTTCATCGGGATGGACGCGCAAAATCTCCGCGGACAAAAGTTCTACCTCGGTTCCCGCAACGAATGTATCGTAAAATCGGAAGCTATCACAGCACCGTCTGCGGTGCAAGTTTGCCCCACCGGTCGCCAATAGGCCGGGCGGGCCAACCAGCTAGAATCGCCTCAGTGGATGGCGGTCCTTCTCGATGCCTGTTCGCATTGTACAGAGTAAGCAAAACGCGCGGTTGAAGGAACTTCGGCGCGCGCTGAACCGCTTTGGACGGGATGATGGCAAGTTACAGGGGATCGAGGGTCCCAATCTACTCGAAGAGGCGCTTCGAGCGGGGCTCCGTTTGCCCTACGTCTTTGTCGCCCAGGAGATGCAGCACCTGCTGGATGGCATCCCGCTGGGAGCCGAGACCGAGGTTTTACTGGTTCCGCGCCTTCTCCTGAATGCCGCGCTCAGCACCGAAACGCCGCAACCTGTCGCTGCTCTGGTAGAGCCTCCCGATTGGACCTGGGCTCACGTGCTGGGTCGCCGAAAGATCCCGGCACTGATTGGTGGTGTTAGCCGGCATCCAGGATCCCGGCAACCTGGGGACAATTTTCCGCTCCGCGGAAGCCTTCGGGGCCAACGGCGTGGTCAGTCTGCCGGGCACGGTGAGCTCCTGGAACCCGAAGGCGGTACGGGCCTCCGCGGGCAGCGTTTTCCGCTTGCCGGTGATTTCGTCCGGTGTGGACGAGTGCCTGATGCGGCTAAGAGAAGCCGGGGTGAGGGTATTTACGACCGTACTTCGCGGCGGGACGCCCGCCCATGATGCCGTCCTCGCCGAGCCCTCCGCCATCGTCATCGGCAACGAAGGCAGCGGTGTGCCGGACGAGATCTCCCTCGAAGCTGAAGGAGCCATCACGATTCCCTGCCCCGGCCCGGTGGAGAGCCTGAACGCCTCGGTAGCAGCCAGAGTGCTGCTCTACGAAGCTTCGCGGCAGCGGCGCGCCGCCATCGAGGCGAGGAAGGGGCCGGAATGAGCCTGTTCGACGGCCTGTCCGACCAGCCGGTGCGCTCATCCAAAACTTCGCCCCGCGCCGCGGCGCCATTGGCGGAGCGGATGCGCCCCCGCACCCTCGAAGAGTACAGCGGCCAGGAACATCTGCTCGGGCCGGGCAAGCCGCTGCGCGTGCAGATCGAGCGCGACGACGGCGGCTCCATGATCTTCTGGGGCCCGCCCGGCGTGGGCAAGACGACCCTGGCCAAGATCATCGCTGAAACCACCAAGGCCACTTTCATCGAGTTCTCCGCCGTCATGAGCGGCATCAAGGAAATCAAGCAGGTGATGAGCGAGGCGGCGCAAGCCGCCGAATTGCATTCGCGGACCATCCTGTTCGTCGACGAGATTCACCGCTTCAACAAGGCGCAGCAGGATGCGTTTCTTCCCTACGTGGAACGCGGGACCATCCGGCTGATCGGAGCGACCACCGAAAATCCTTCCTTCGAGATCATCTCCGCGCTGCTCTCGCGCTGCCGCGTGTACGTGCTCGAGCCGCTCAGCGAAGATCGGATCACCGTGCTGCTGCGCCGTGCTCTGGACGACAAGGAGCGCGGCCTGGGCGCAATGGAGCTGACCGCGGACGACGATGCGCTCGAACTGATCGCCGGCTACTCGAGCGGCGATTGCCGCAGCGCCTACAACACGCTCGAAGTTGCTGCACAGCTGGCCAACGAGGGCGCAAAGCACATCGACAAGGCGATCGCGACCGAGGCCGTGCAGCAGCGCGTGCTGATGTACGACAAGTCGGGCGAAGAGCACTTCAACCTGATCTCGGCGCTGCACAAAAGCGTACGCAACAGCGATCCCGACGCAGCGCTGTACTGGCTGGCGCGCATGTTCGCCGCCGGCGAAGATCCGCTCTATCTCGCTCGCCGTGTGGTCCGCATGGCAGTGGAGGACATCGGCCTGGCCGCGCCGGAAGCCTTGAACCTGTGCCTCTCGGCCAAGGAAACCATCGATTTTCTTGGCTCTCCGGAGGGTGATCTCGCGCTGGCCGAGGCGGTGGTCTATCTCTGCCTCGCGCCCAAGTCGAATGCGGTCTACACGGCCTACGGCGGCGGCGCAGGACGACATCGAGCACACGCGCCAGGAACCGGTGCCACTGCACCTGCGCAACGCGCCGACCCGGCTGATGAAGGACCTGGGCTACGCCAAAGGGCTATCGTTATGCGCATGATGAAGCCGGGCGTGTGGCCGACATGGACTGCCTGCCGCCCTCACTGCAAGGCCGTAGTTACTACCGGCCCACGCAGGAGGGACGCGAAAAGCAGCTGGCGCAGCGGATGGAGGAGATCCGCAAGATCAGGGAGGCTAAGCGGGAACGCTCCTGATCCTCGTCTTAGACGCCGATCACGGCGCAGAGTTCCTTCACGGCGGCGGCGCTTTTCTTCAGGGCCGCATCTTCTTCGGGTGTCAGTTTGATTTCGATGATCTTTTCCAGGCCGCCCGCGCCCAGCTTGCAGGGCACGCCAATGTAGAAGCCATCGATGCCGTATTCGCCCTGCAAATAAGCCGCACAGGGCAGAATCTTCTTCTTGTCTTTGAGAATCGCTTCGACCATCTCGACGGTGGCGGCGGAGGGTGCATAATACGCGCTGCCGGTCTTCAGGTATTTCACGATTTCGGCGCCGCCATCACGGGTGCGCTGGACAAGCTCTTCGAGGCGCGCTGGCTCGATCAGCTCGGTGATGGGAATTCCGGCGACGGTTGAGTAGCGGGGCAGCGGGACCATCGTATCGCCGTGGCCGCCCAGCACAAATGCCGTCACATTCTCGACGCTGACGTTCAGTTCCTCGGCGATGAAGGTGCGGAAGCGCGCGGAGTCGAGGATGCCGGCCATGCCGATGACGCGCTCGCGGTTAAAGCCCGCCTGGCGAAACGCTGCCTGCGCCATCGCGTCGAGTGGGTTCGAAACGATGATCAGGATGCACTCGGGCGACTGCGCCACCACCTTCTGACACCACTTCCGACATGATTTTGAAGTTGGTGTGCAGCAGGTCATCGCGGCTCATGCCGGGCTTGCGCGGAATGCCCGCGGTGATCACGACGATGTCGGAGTTGGCCGTCGCCGCGTAGTCGTTGGAACCCGTCACGTGCACGTCGCGCTTCTCGATCGGCAGCGCTTCCAGCAGGTCGAGGGCCTTGCCCTGAGGGATGCCCTCCACCACGTCAATCAACACCACATCGGCCAGTTCCTTCGATGCAATCCAGTGCGCGGCCGTGGCGCCCACGTTTCCGGCGCCCACAATGCTTACTTTCTTTCGCATGCTTTTCTCCTAGTGGACAGTGAACAGTGAACAGTGAACAGAACCTTCTAATGGCCGCTCGCTTTGATCTCTGATGTTTAGCGTCGCACAGTGAGTGATCACACTGTGCACTTGTTCACTGTGAACTGCTTCTTACATGTTGCCAATAATCCGTGTCGCAAACTCGCTGGTGCCAACCTTGGTGGCCCCGGCGGTTTGCCGCTCAAAGTCGTAGGTGACGAACTTCTGCTGGATGGTCTTCTCCATGGCGGTCTCAATCATTTTGGCCGCTTCCTTCCAGCCAATGAAATCGAGCAGCATCACGCCGGAAAGAATGACCGAGCCGGGGTTGATCACGTCCTTGTCGGCGTACTTGGGGGCGGTGCCGTGGGTGGCCTCAAACACGGCGTAACCGTCGCCGATGTTGGCGCCCGGCGCGATGCCGAGGCCGCCCACCTGCGCCGCGGCCGCGTCTGAAATGTAGTCGCCATTCAGATTCGTCGTGGCGAGGATGCTGTAGTCCGACGGGCGGATGATGATCTGCTGGAAGATCGAATCGGCGATGCGGTCGTTGATGAGGATCTTGTTTTTCCACGCGCCGTTGCCGTGGGTCTTGCCGATCGAGTCGAGCACGCCCTTGATTTCGGCATAGAGGCCGTCGCGGAAGGCCTGATTGCCAAACTCGAGGCCCGGCTCGATCAACGCCGCGTTGTCCTCGATGCTGATTCCGGGATTGGCGTCGACGTTGCCGAGAATCCAGCTTTCGCGCTCGGTCACGGTATGGTCGCGAAATTCTTCGGTGGCAACTTCGTAGCCCCACTCGCGGAAGGCGCCCTCGGTGAATTTCTGGATGTTGCCTTTGTGAACCAGGGTCACGGTCTTGCGGCCCGATTCAAGGGCGTGCAGAATGGCATACCGCACCAGGCGCTTGGTGCCGAAGATGGAGATGGGCTTGATGCCCACGCCCGAGTCGCCGCGAATCTTTCTTCTTGCCGCCCTTGAACAGATCGTCATTGATGAAGGAGATCAGCCGCCTGACGTCTTCGGAGCCCTGCTTGAACTCAATGCCCGAGTACACATCCTCGGTGTTTTCGCGGAAGATCACGATGTCCACTTTTTCCGGGTGCTTCACGGGACTGGGCACGCCCTGGTAGTACTTCACCGGGCGCACGCACGCATAGAGGTCGAGGATCTGGCGCAGCGCCACATTGAGCGAGCGAATGCCGCCGCCGACCGGCGTGGTCAGCGGTCCCTTGATGGAGACGCGCAGATCGCGCGCCGCATTGACCGAGTCGTCGGGCAGCCAGTTGCTGAACTGGCGGTAGGCCTTCTCGCCGGCGAAAATCTCGAACCACTTGATGGCGCGCTTGCCGCCGTAGGCTTTTTCCACCGCGGCGTCAAAGACGCGCTGCGATGCCTTCCAGATATCGCGGCCGGTTCCATCGCCCTCGATGAAGGGAATGATGGGATTGTCAGGAATGGTGAATTGGCCGCCGGCGTACTCGATGGGCTTGCCGTCTTTCGGCAATTCCAGCCCGTTATAGGTGGTTTGCATGGGGTTTTGGTCTTGTCCTTCCCGAGTGAGTGTTCAAAGGGAAGGCTAGCATCCGCCGTTTGGGGGTGGCAATGGCGATGGGATCAATTCGTTGGTCGGGGTTTGAGGGTTGGCTCCGGTGGTTCGCGGCGCGACTGGTTCTGCAGCTCATCGCCATCGAAGCGCGGAATCCCGAAATGCCCGCGGAGATGCAGCAGGTCTATCGGGCTCAGATTCCCGGCTACAGTCACCAGGGTCAGCGATTTCGGCGTCTCGGCAAGCACTACCGCGCCGCGTACGTTCACACCGTCCATGACCACCCACACGTCGGTGGTTCCATCATGGACAGGACCACCATTGCCTGACGTGGTCACCACGTGCTTCCAGCCCCGCAGGTGATAGGCCTCGCGAATGGAGTTGACGGCGCCCTCGTCGGGAACGCCCGCTTGTCCGAAGCGCAGCAGGTGAACGCTCACTCCATCGACCCGATTGATGGCCTGCCGGGTCGGCTCATCCGTGTCGGGCATGAGGCTGGCGGCAGCCGTGAGCATGGTCCGATCCAGCGTGAAGCTGTTTTTCACCGCTGCCAGTGCGCTGAGCTGGCCCAGCGCGGGAGGGGTCCAATCCAGCACCACCGGCCCGCGGGCATCAACTGCCGGCGGAGGCGGTTCATTGGGAGCGGCTGGCTGGGCCGGTGCGATGGCGCTCGCCGTTACGACGAGAAGGACAGGTATCCCGAGCCGGAAAATGCGCGTCATCTCCATATAAACCTTCCTCGCCTGAAAAAGTTACGGCGGCCGCCGCACAGAATCGGAAAAATTATTCGAGCCTCACCGGCGCTAAGGGGAAACTCCGGATTCCAGCTTAGACCCAAATCGGCGGCGCAGCCGGACACGCTCGAAATAAACCCTCCAAGTAGTTAAGCTCTGTGTTCCACCTTCTCAGGAATGAGATACACTCTTCCGGGAACGTTTGCGGAATTCCGGGTCTCCTGAACCTCGCGGAGGGCACATAGAAATTGGGAAAAAGCATGGTCCCGAAGAAGTTGTTCTTGACCAAGGGTGTCGGCAAACATCGGGAGCGTTTGACCTCGTTTGAGCTGGCCCTTCGGGATGCGGGCATCGCCTCACAGAACTTGGTGCGGGTCAGTTCCATCTTCCCGCCCGGCTGCAAGATCGTTCCGCGCAAAGAGGGCCTCACTTATCTCAGCCATGGCGAGGTGGTGTTTTCGGTCATCGCCGAAAACTCCACCCGCGAGCCCCACCGGCTGATCGCCTGCAGCATCGGGGTGGCCATTCCGGCGGATCGCAATACTTACGGCTACCTCAGTGAGCATCACAGCTTCGGCCAGACCGAAGAACAGGCCGGCGAGTACGCCGAAGAACTGGCCGCCGAGATGCTAGCCACAACCCTCGATGTGGAGTTCGATCCGGATAAGAGCTGGGATGAAAAGAAGGAGATTTACCGCATCTCCAACAAGATTGTCCGCACCAGCAATGTCACGCAATCGGCCGTGGGCGACAAGCGCGGGCTTTGGACGACAACCATCGCCGCGGCGGTGCTTATCCTGAACGAAGACTAGGCCCCGCGGGATTAGCACCAAACTCCGGTTCAAGCGCATCACTAGTTAGGGCCAATTCCGCATCTCGGAATTGGCTTCGTTTTCATACACGGAGAATAGAAACAAGATCATGGCGAATACGCGCAAATACAAGGTCGGCCTGGTACAGATGAGCATGGGCCCCGATCCGGAGGCGAACCTCGAGTCGGCGGTGGGGCACATTCACGAGGCGGCACGCCGCGGGGCCAACATCGTTTGCCTGCCGGAGCTCTTCCGCACCCAGTATTTCTGCCAGCGCGAAGACCTCCGCCTGTTCGATCTCGCCGAACCGATCCCGGGCCCCTCCACGACCAGGCTTGGCCAGGTCGCCCGCGAAGCGCGCGTCTCCATCGTGGCTTCGCTATTCGAACGCCGCGCGCCTGGCCTTTATCACAACACGGCCGTCACGCTAAACCCGGATGGCGCCATCGCGAGCGTGTATCGCAAGATGCATATTCCCGACGACCCGCTTTACTACGAAAAGTATTACTTCACGCCGGGCGATCTTGGATTCCAGGCCATGGATACGCCGGTGGGTCGCATCGGCACGCTGGTTTGCTGGGACCAGTGGTATCCCGAAGGCGCGCGACTGACGGCACTCCAGGGCGCGGAGGTGCTGTTCTATCCGACCGCCATCGGGTGGCACCCGGCCGAGAAAGAGGAATTCGGCGCGGCGCAATACGACGCGTGGCAGACGATCCAGCGCGCGCACGCCATTGCCAACGGCGTCTACGTCGCGGGAGTGAACCGCGTAGGCCACGAGCAGGGAGACGTATTGGGCAATCGTGCCGAAGGCCCGGGACTCGAGTTCTGGGGCGGCAGCTTCCTTGCCGATCCCTTCGGCCGCATCATCGCCAAAGCCTCGCACGATAAGGAGGAGCTCATCATCGGCGAGATCGACATGGCGCTTCTTGAAGACACCCGCCGCAACTGGCCGTTCCTCCGCGACCGCCGCATCGACGCCTACGCGCCGATCACCAAGCGTTTCCTCGACCCCGTGCGCGCCTGGGCGCCCGACGGAGAGCCAAAGTAGAATGTCCGATTCCCTTCCCCCCGAAGCAACTCCGCGCGATCTCGGCTACCGCATGCCCGCCGAATGGGATCGGCACGAAGGCACCTGGCTGGCGTGGCCGCACAATCCCCAGGACTGGCCGGGCAAGTTTCAAACCATCCCCTGGCTCTACGCCGAGATCGTCCGCCTGCTCGCCCGCAGCGAACGCGTGCACCTCATCGTTCAGGACGCGAAGGAGCAAGGCCGCGCGCAAGGCATCCTCCGCCGCGCCGGCGCCAATCTCGATCAGGTCAGCTTTCACCTCTGGCCCACCGACCGCGTATGGACCCGCGACTCCGGCCCCATCTTCGTACGCAACGCCGAAGGACGCGTCGCCATCACCAACTGGCATTTCAATGCATGGGCAAAGTATTCCGATTGGCATCGCGACGACCAGCTTCCCGGCCGTGTACAAGAGTTGCTGGGGCTCGCGGAATGGCAGCCGGCAATACCCTTGGCGGACGGGACGATGCGCCGGCTGGTCCTCGAAGGCGGCTCCATCGACACCAATGGAGACGGAGTTCTGCTCACCACCGAGGAATGCCTGTTGAGCGAAATCCAGCAGCGCAATCCCGGTGTGAGCCGCGAGCAATTGGAGCAGGCCTTTCACGACTTTCTCGGCATCGACCAGGTGATCTGGCTCGGTCGCGGCGTCGCCGGCGACGACACACACGGCCACATCGACGACATCAGCCGCTTTGTCGGTCCG
This sequence comes from uncultured Acidobacteriota bacterium, assembly GCA_963798315.1. Taxonomy (GTDB): domain Bacteria; phylum Acidobacteriota; class Terriglobia; order Terriglobales; family Acidobacteriaceae; genus Telmatobacter. The sequence continues at coordinate 296,679 of CAWCTA010000021.1, forward strand.
GCAACCATCATCACCGCCGTCGAGCCTGACACAAGCGACCCTAACCACGAGCCGCTTGCCGAAAACCTCGAACGCCTGAAAGCTGCGCGAACGCTGGATGGGAAGCAGTTCACCATTATCGAACTCCCGCTGCCGCGACCGGTTGTGTTTCGCGGCCAGCGCCTGCCGGCCAGTTATGCCAACTTCTATGTGGCCAACGGACTGGTTCTCGTGCCCACATTCCATGATCCCAAGGACCGCATCGCGCTCAATATTCTTGCCGAGGTTTTTCCTGAGCGCGAGATCATCGGCATCCATTCCGTCGACCTCATCTGGGGTCTGGGGGCACTGCACTGCATGACGCAACAGCAGCCCGCCGGGAAGGTCTGAGCCCTGCCCGAGTCGAAGATTCGCGGTGGCCTGCTGCGTTACCATCGCACTGATGATCTCTGACGTGGAAGCGATGGAAGCGGCGCTGGCCGAGGCCCGCAAAGGGGCCGAATCCGGCGAAGTGCCCATTGGCGCCGTCGCGGTACACGATGGTGCAATCGTCGGCCACGGGCAGAATCGCGTGCTGCGCGACAACGATCCGACGGCCCACGCCGAGATTGTCGCTTTGCGCGAAGCAGCGGCCGAACTTGGGAACTACCGGCTTAACGGCTGCACGCTCTACGTCACCCTCGAACCGTGCGCGATGTGCGCGGGGGCCATGATCCACGCGCGCATCGATCGCCTCGTGTATGCTGCGGCCGATCCCAAAGCAGGCGCAGCCGGTTCCGTTCTGTCAGTACTCAATCACCCCAGCCTCAACCACCAGATGCTGGTGGAGCAGGGGATCCTCGCCGACGATTCGAGTGAACTGTTGCGGAGCTTCTTTCGCGAGCGGCGCGCTTCCTAGCGTCGCGTCAGCGCGCGAATCCGCTCCGCTTGGGCCGGCCACCGTGCGACCAGTTCCGCGTACCCTGCATTTCTGTAATCGGCGAAATCGAAGCCTGGCGTCACCGTGCAGCCCAGCAAGGCCACTTTGCCGTCGCCGAGAAGCCGAGTGCCCTGCCACACCCCTGCCGGAACGACCAACTGCACCTGCTGCCCGGCCGCCAGATCTGATCCAAGAGTCAAAACGGCGGAGCCGCCGTCGGGATAAAGCTGCAGCATTTCCACCGGGTCGCCCAGATAGAAATGGAAGATCTCGTCGGAATCCAGGACGTGCATTTCCGAGAATGTACCTGCTTCAAGCAGGTAGTAGATCGCCGTCCCCTGCGCCCGCTGGCCGCGAGGCAACTCCACTGTTCCGGCGGACGTGTAGGTCCGGCGGAAGAATCCGCCTTCGATCGGGTGCGGCGCGAGCTTGAGCAGCGCTTTGATTTCGTCGGCGGTCATACGTCATCGATGGTACCAGCCCATCAAATTACAATGGTGAAATATGAAAGTGCAGGTTTATACGGCTGCCTGGTGCCGCGATTGCCGGGCCGCCAAGCAGTTCATGGACTCGCACGGTGTCCCCTACACCGAGATCAACATCGACGCCGATCCGGCTGCGTCGGCTGAAGTCATCCGCCACGTCGGCAAGCGTGCCATTCCGCAGCTTGTGATCGACGGCGAATGGTTCCAGCCTTATCGGCCGGGCCGCGGCTTGCTTTACGACGAGTTATTCCAGCGGCTTCGCATCCCTCGCAACGGCTAGCGGCAAACCGTACAATAAAGGGTTGATTCGGGACCGCAGTATGCAGTCCTGATTTGTGTATGCAACGCAGGAGCAATGATTTGATCGACCGTTACACCCGCCCCGCGATGGGCCGCATCTGGACCGAAGAAAACAAATATCGCTGCTGGCTGCAGGTGGAGTCCGCGGCTAGCGCGGTTCTTGCCGAAGACGGCGTGATCCCCGCCGAGGCCGCCGAAGCCATCGAGAAGAAGGCCACCTTCTCGGTCGATCGCATCCAGGAGATCGAGGCCGAGGTGAAGCACGACGTAATCGCATTCACGACGGCGGTAGCCGAAAGCCTCAAAGCCCAGGGACTGGACGCCGAGTCCCGCTGGCTGCACTACGGGCTGACTTCGAACGATGTTGTCGACACGGCGCAGGCCCTGCAGGTGAAAGAGGCTTCGCAGCACATTCGCAAAGGGCTGGCCGGCCTGCTCGAAGTGCTCAAGCGCCGGGCCATCGAATTCAAGCACACCCCCACCATCGGCCGTACGCACGGCATCCACGCCGAGCCAACAACGTTCGGCCTCAAGCTTCTCAACTGGTTCGCGGAGATGCAGCGCAACCTGTCCCGCTTCGATGCCGCCGCTGAAGACATGCGCGTCGGCAAATTGTCCGGGGCTGTTGGCACCTTTGGCCATCTCAGTCCAGAACAAGAAGAAATAGTCTGCGCCCGGCTCGGCCTCAAGCCCGCGCCCGTGGCTACGCAGGTGATCCAGCGCGATCGCCATGCCGCATACATCTCGACGCTGGCCCTCATCGGCAGCACGCTGGACAAGTTCGCCGTCGAAATACGCCACCTGCAACGCACCGAGGTACGCGAGGCGCAGGAGTACTTCAGCGAAAAGCAGAAGGGCTCTTCTGCCATGCCGCACAAGAAGAACCCCATCACCAGCGAGCAGATCAGCGGACTGGCGCGGGTGCTGCGCGGCAATGCCCAGGCGGCGTTTGAGAACGTCCCCCTGTGGCACGAGCGCGACATATCGCACTCGTCGGTCGAGCGCGTCATCTTTCCCGATTCGACGATCCTGGTCGACTATCTGCTGGCTAAGACAACTGATTTGATCGACCGGCTTCTCGTCTATCCAGAGCGAATGAAAAAGAATCTCGAAAGCACGGGTGGTCTGATCTTCAGCGGGCAGTTACTGCTCGATCTGGCCGAAGCCGGCATGATGCGCGAAGATGCGTATCGGCTGGTGCAGTCGCACGCCATGCGCGCGTGGAAAGAAGACCTGAACTTTCGCGACGAGGTAGCTGCCGATCCACAAATCGCCGCGCTGCTCTCCTCCGAGAAGTTAGAAAGAACATTCGATTACACGCGGCAGCTCGGCAACGTGGACGCGATCTTCCGCCGTGTCCTGGGCGAGTGAGCGGTTGGGACCGTCTTAGCAGCAGAATTCCCTGGCCTGATTCGTCTGTTCAGCAGGAGAGGTCGATGAAACTTATCGTTTGCTTCCTGGTTGTTTGTGGTGCTGCGATGTCCTATGGGCAGCAACAGACCTCAGCGGCTCCCGACCCGCTCAACAGTCTCTCGTTCATGAAAGGCGATTGGACTGGCAAGCAGAATTTCGACACCGGTGGCGGACCTCCGATGGTCGGCGAGGCCACCGACCGAATCGAGATCGGGATTGCCGGCAAATACCTCTGCGAGATGCTCTCAACAACGATGCCGGGCCGCAAGCCCACCGACACACGCCATTTCATCTCCTACGATAAGCAATCGGGGAAATATACCGCGTGGTGGTTCAACGACACTGGTACCCGGCCCACTGAATTCAGCGGAGACCTCACCGGACACAAGCTGGTTTTGACCAGCAACTCCTCTGGTCCGGGGCCGGTACTGCGCGCTACGTACGAAAGCCCATCCGAGAGCACAATGACATTTCTGCTCGAAATGAAGCAGGGGGAAACCTGGACCAAGCTCTTTCTCACCACTTACACAAAGAAATCCGACACAGGGCAGCCGTAAATCGACACCGAATCTCAGGAAGGGATGGGGCCGTGGAAGCCGCACAACTTACCGTCGCCATCACCGGCGCTTCCGGCGCAGTCTTCGGCCGTGAACTGCTCCGCGCGCTTGAAGCCGACGAGCGCGTGGCCCGGGTGCATTTTGTCGCTTCCGAAAATTCGCTGCGGGTCATGGCCGAAGAGCTTGGCGTGTCAGGACGGACTGATCTGCTGGAGAAGTTGCTCGGCGCGGCGCCCACGAAGACCATCCAGCACACGGACGCCAACATTGGGGCAGCGATCGCCAGCGGCAGCCATCCGTCGCACGGAATGATCATCCTGCCCTGCTCCATGGGCACGCTGGCAGCCATCGCGCAAGGCCTCGCCAACTCGCTGATCGCACGCGCCGCCGATGTGACGCTCAAGGAGCGGCGGCCGCTGCTGCTGTGCGTGCGCGAGACGCCCTTCAACCGCATCCATCTGCGCAACATGACGCTTGCCGCCGAAGCCGGCGCTGTGATCTTTCCCGTGATTCCCGCCTTCTACAACCAGCCGGCCGACTCCACCGAAATGGCGCGCCAGTTTGTGTATCGCGTGCTGGCGCACATCGGGCTTGCCCAGCCCGGCGCCTATGTGTGGAAGCCGGATGAGTGAAGAAGGGACCAGGGACTAGGACTAGGGACTAAGATGCACTTGGCGATCAACCAGCTGTCGACATTGTTTGTTGACACCGACTGCCGCGTAACCTCGATACTTCCGTCAATGCTGAACTGCAGCGCCAGTCACGGAATTGGGAGGCCATGGCCATGTGTATGCCATCCGGACCCGTCCGTGCGGCTCTCGAACGGCCAATGCGCTAAGCGCAACCGATCTCGAAACCAACGGCCCGGGTCCTCAGAAGGATTCGGGCCGGTTTGCTTTTACGGCTTGTAGTGCCGATTTCCCGAATCGATCGCGGCTCAGCCCGGCCGCCCCCAATCCGTTGCGAACCCGAAGGAGAGTCATCATGTCCGAACCCAAGCAACACCAGCTTGCCACTCTTGCCGTCCATGCCGGCCAGTCGCCCGATCCCACCACCGGTTCGCGCGCCGTCCCCATCTACCAGACCACGTCTTATCTTTTCCAGGATGCTGACCATGCCGGCCGTCTCTTCGCGCTCAAGGAGTTCGGCAACATCTACACCCGCATCATGAATCCCACGACCGACGTCTTCGAGAAGCGCGTTGCGGCGCTCGAAGGCGGGGCTGCTGGTCTGGCTACGGCCTCGGGCCAGGCGGCGGAGACGCTCACCATCACCACGCTCGCCGCGGCCGGCGACGAAATCGTCTCCACCACTTCTCTCTATGGCGGCACCTACAACCTCTTTCACTACACGCTGCCGCGACTCGGCATCACCGTCCGTTTCGTTGATGCCGACGATTTCGACGGCCTGCGCGCCGCGATCAATGACAAGACCCGCGCCATCTACACCGAGACCCTCGGCAATCCCAAGCTCGACGTCGTCGACATCGAACGCCTCGCCGCCATCGCACACGAACATGGCCTGCCGCTGGTTATCGACAACACCACGCCATCCCCGGCCCTGGTGCGGCCCATCGAGTGGGGCGCGGACATCGTGGTCAACTCCGCCACCAAGTTTCTGGGCGGCCATGGCACCAGTCATCGGCGGCGTCATTGTCGATGCGGGCAAGTTTGACTGGGCGGCTTCGGGACGATTCAAGGAGTTCACCGAGCCCGATCCGTCGTATCACGGCCTCTCCTACATCGAGGCCTTCGGGCCCCTCGCGTTCATTCTCAAGGCGCGGATTCAGGGATTGCGCGATACCGGCGCGGCTCTCTCGCCGTTCAATGCATTCCTGTTCCTGCAGGGGATCGAGACGCTGCACCTGCGCCTGGAGCGCCATTCGCAGAATGCTCTCGCCGTGGCACGCCATCTCGAACAGCATCCCGGCGTGGAGTGGGTCAATTATCCCGGCCTCGAATCAAGCTCTTACTTCGCACGGGCGAAGAAGTATCTGCCCAACGGCCAGGGAGCGCTCATCACCTTCGGCATCAAGGGCGGATACGATGCCGGGAAGAAGCTGATCGACTCGCTGGAACTCTTTTCCCTGGTGGCCAACATCGGCGACGCCAAGTCGCTCGTGATTCACCCCGCCTCCACGACCCACCAGCAGCTTTCCGTCGAGGAACAGGCCGACACCGGCGTGACTCCGGAGATGGTGCGGCTCTCGGTGGGCATCGAGGATATTCGCGATATCCTCTCCGACCTGGATCAGGCCATCGAAGCGGCCAACGGTCACACCTTCGCGGGCGCGCCGGCAACAGCCGGCCATGCGGGACAATGAAAGGAATGAGCGAAGCCCGAACTCCGGCTCCGGGGACGGAAGCGCCCCCGGCCAAGGCGCGGATTCCCGAGCCGACCTACGAAGGCGACTTCGTGCTCGATGAGCCCCTGTTGCTGGATTGCGGACGCAGGCTGGCCGGTGTCACGCTCCACTACGCGGTCTACGGGCGGCTCAACGCCGCCCGGGACAACGCCGTGCTGGTGTGCCATGCTCTGTCGGGGTCGGCGCTGGTGGGTTCGTGGTGGCCAGAGGTTTTCGCTCCCGGCGCCGTGCTTTCGCTCGAACACGATTTCGTCATCTGCATCAACATGCTCGGCTCCTGTTATGGATCGACCGGACCGGGCTCCGTCGATCCGGAAACAGGCAGGGTGTACGGCTCGGATTTTCCCCTCGTCTCCATCCGCGACAATGTTCGCGCGCAGGCACAGCTACTCGACTCGCTCGGCATTCACCGGCTGCGCCTGGTCCTGGGCGGATCCATCGGCGGCATGCAGGCCCTGGAGTGGGCCATGCTTTTCCCTGACCGCGTCGAGCGAGGGCTCATCATCGCGGTGGCGCCTCTTTCCGCCATGGGACTGGCTCTCAACCATCTTCAGCGCCAGGCCATCCAGAGCGATCCGGAATGGGAAGGCGGCAACTACCTTCCCCAGAAGCCGCCGCGCCAGGGACTCTCGCTGGCCCGACAGATCGCCATGATCAGCTACAAATCGCCGTCGCTCTTTGACGAGCGATTCGCCCGCAATCCCAACCGCAACGGCGAAGACCCATGGGGGCTTGCCGATCATGGCGGCGGCCTGATCGGCGGACGCTTCGACATCGCCGGCTACCTCGATCTCCAGGGCAGCCGCTTTATCGAGCGCTTCGACGCCAACGCCTACCTCGCCATTCTGCGCACCATGGACACCTGGGATCCGCTGCACGGCCAGGCGTCAGCCCGGGAAGTATTCGGCCGCATCCAGGCCCGGCTCAGCTTTGTGGGCATCAGTTCCGACTGGCTCTTCCCTCCTGAATCGGTGCGGGCGTTTGCTTATTCCATCCGTTCGCGCGGGCGTGGCCGCGGACTACCGCGAGATGACCAGCGCCCACGGGCATGACGCTTTCCTCGCCGAACAGGCCGAGTTGGTTCGATTGCTTCAGTGATCCGGATGTAAACGACATTTTACCGGCGCGCATCCAAACAGTGCAGGAACAGTTTTTGCCGGTTTGGTGTCTAAGCCGGTATGCGCAGAGCTTGGGGGCTCGTAGTGAAAACGGCAACGGTGGTTGATCGAGCCGCGCCGGATCGCGGGGATCGAGGAATGGACGGCTACTTCTGGATTCCTCCGAAATCGGTCGCCGGTTGGACACACCCTGATCCGGATCGGCCCAAATCCGCGTTTCTTGTGCAACTTTGCTTGTCAGGGGGAGCAGGGCTTTCTATAATCCTTCCAACACTGCCAAGGAAGCCGTTGTTTATGCTTTCTGATCCCGGGACTCAACCGCATGACTCGAACGGTTGTACTTCCGAGAGCGAGTGCTTGAATTTTGATCTCCATTCCGAATTTCCCAGGAGCACTGAATGAAGAAGTTAGTCTTTGCGTCTGTGGTGGCGCTGGTAAGCGTGGGCTTCGTTGCCTCGCCCTCGCTGCGTGCCCAGGATCCGGGCCAGATCACCATTGCGGATCCGGCTGAATACAACGCGTATCAGATGTTCAGCACTCAAACCGATCCCAAGGCCAAAGCCGCGGCCGGAGAAAGCTTTTTGGAGAAGTATCCACAAAGCAAAGTCAAAGGGGCAGTGCTGGACTCGCTGTTGGACGCCTACCAGGCGACTGGCGATGCGGCCAAGGTGCTCGATTCAGCCAACAAGCTGCTGCAGATCGATCCCAACAACCTGAAGGCCATCCTCTACTCGGTTCTGATCAAGAAGCAGCAATGCGGCAAGACCAGCGATGTCGGCACCTGCAAGATGCCGCCGCGCTCGCTCAGAAGGGCCTGCAGGTTCCGAAGCCCGCTGCGACCTCCGACGATGATTGGAAAAAGCTGACCGGTGCAGCGTATCCCATCTTCCACTCCGCCCTTGCCCTTGACGCCGCACTTGGCAAGAAGGATTTCAAGAGCGCGCAGGCGGAATACACGGCTGAGTTGAATATGTATACCGACGAGCAGTCCAAGTCGATTGGCCTGGTCGACACGTTGCAGCTGGCGCAGGCATACAGCCAGCCAGGCTCTACCCAGGATTTGCCCAAGGCAGTCTGGTTTTACGCCCGCGTGTGGGGCTATGCTCCCCCGGCCTACAAGGCGCAGATCGAGCCCAAGCTCGAGTACTACTACAAGAAGTTCCACGGCAGTCTCGATGGGCTCGACGCCCTCAAGCAACAGGCCGTGGCTTCGACCTTCCCGCCCGGAACTTTCCATATCGACCCCGCCAAGAGTCCCGCGGAGCAGATTCACGATCTGATTGCCGCTACGCCCGATTTGAATACCCTGGCCCTCGCCGACAAGGAAACAGTTCTGGCCGTCGGCTCGAAAGATGATGCGGACAAACTGTGGGCCTTACTGAAGGACAAGGAAACCCAGGTGCCCGGAATCGTCATTTCCGCCGATGCGAATTCGATTAAAGTCGCGGTGACTCAGGATGCCAAGGACTCGAAGGTTGCCGACTTCATTGTCAACTTGAAGAAGCCGCTCACCGACGCCGAGCTCAAGACGATCGTTCCTGGCTTCGAGTTCAAGACCCAGCCGGACAATGAATTGGTCGGAACCTACGACTCCTACAGGCAGGTTCCCGCCACCGACACAACCGCGCAGGCTGCGGAGATCGTGTTGCGCGATGGCGAATTCATTGCAAAGAAGAAGACCGCCGCCCCGGTGCACCATGCGCCAGTCCACCACCCGGCGGCCCACTAGAGGAAACCGGAAGCAACGAATCTCCTTCTCCTGGGATCAGCAAAGGGCAGCCTCGCAGGCTGCCCTTTTTCTGTGTGCAAATGCCTGCCATGTCCCCGCCGGCGGACTCGGCTGCGCCCCCGGCGAATCCAACCACAGTGGTAGTCTAAGGGGAGCTTCCGTGGTCCGCGCTGTGCCAAATCCCGTCCGTGTCGTGAACGTCGAGGATGTTGACCCCGCCAACAAACGTGACGTTCCTCACTCACCCAGCATGATGCGCTGAACCGCTGAAGCACGCCCGGTCGAGGCATCGCATGTAATCAGCGCGGCGCACATCTTAGGGTTGCCCTTCGCGGCTTCAAACTTGCCCGGCATGCCGGTAAGGAACCGATGAAGCACGAGCTCCGTTTCCACGCCGATCACGCTGTCATAGGGACCGCTCATGCCCACGTCGGTCTGATAGGCGGTTCCTTTCGGGAGTACGCGCTCGTCCGCGGTCGGGATATGCGTATGCGTTCCCAGCACCGCCGTGACCCGCCCGTTGAGGTGCCAGCCCATGGCCACCTTTTCGCTGGTTGCTTCGGCATGGAAATCAACCACGATGACCTTGGCAGCGACCCTCTTGAGCACATCGTTGATGGCGTGAAACGGATCGTTTGTGCCGTTCATGAACACCCGGCCCATCAGGTTAATTACGGCATAAGGGACGCCGCTCGAAGTAGTGCCCTCATACACCCCATGTCCGGGCAGCCCAGGCTGCAGATTCACCGGCCGTAGCACCCGTCGTGGTCGCTCCCGGCTTTCTTCCGGAACCGAAGCGAAGTACTCCAGCAACTCCCGCTTGTCCCAAACGTGGTTTCCCGTCGTGAGCACGTCGGCGCCCAGTTCGAAGACTTCGTCAGCTATCTGAGGCGTCACGCCAAAGCCGCCGGCGGCGTTTTCCACGTTGACGACCACGAGTTCAACCTGGTTGGACTCGCACACGTGACCGATATGCTCTCGCACGATCCGACGCCCCGCGCTCCCGAAAATATCGCCGACGAAAAGAATCTTCAAGGTAAGTTGAGCTCCTGGGTGAGACGAGCAAGGGAAAAGGGACCAGGGAACAGGGAACAGAAAGACAATCCCGCCATGCGCTCCCGGGGACGAACAGGTAACCTATGGAGCTGAAATCGCCAGGACATTAACTGATCCCTGGTCCCTGATCCCTGTTCCCTGTACTTCTCATCAGCGGAAAGAGAATCACATCCCGGATCGATTTGGACCCGGTCAGCAGCATGACCAGCCGGTCGACGCCCAGGCCTTCCCCGCCCGTCGGAGGCAATCCATAGGCCAATGCGCGCACGTAGTCCTCATCCATCTGGTGCGCTTCGTCATCTCCGCGGCCGCGCTCCTTCAATTGCTGTTCAAACCGCTTGTGTTGCTCTTCTGGATCGTTCAACTCGCTGAAGGCATTGCCCAGTTCGAATCCGCCGGCGAAAAACTCGAATCGCTCCACGTGGTCCGGATCGTCGGGCTTGGCCTTCGACAGCGGCGAAACCTCGGTCGGATAGTCATAGATAATCGTCGGCTGAATGAGGAACGGCTCGACGACTGCTTCAAACAGGTTGTAGACCGTCTTCCCCAGCGGAGCGCCCTTGGTTGAATCGTAGTAGACCGCCGACACCGCCTCGCGAATCGTCTTCAGCTCCGCCAGCCGCTCCGGTTCGATCTGCGCGGTCTCGCCCGCCGCCTGTTCCAGCGAACTGATGGCGGCATGCAGCTGGGATTGCAACACCTGGGCCGAATCGAAGGCTGTCAACGCCGGACTGGGTCCCGCTTCGTGCGGCCAGTAATGGCGGATCGCCTCGCGCATCGTCAACCTTTGCCACTTGGCCAGATCGATCGTGTTCCCGTTGAAATTGACAACCGTCGTGCCGTTCACCTCGTGCGCCACAAACGCGATCATCTCCTCGGTAAGCCGCATGAGGTCGTGGTAATTCGCGTAGGCCTGGTAGAACTCGAGCATCGTGAACTCAGGATTGTGCTGCGTACTGATGCCCTCATTGCGAAAATTCCGATTGATCTCATACACGCGATCGAGGCCGCCCACCACCAGCCGCTTCAAATACAGCTCCGGCGCGATGCGGAGAAACAAATCCATGTCCAGCGCGTTGTGATGCGTCCGGAACGGTCGCGCCGCCGCGCCGCCGGCAACCTGCTGCATCATGGGCGTTTCCACTTCCAGAAAGCCGCGTTCGTCGAAGAACCGCCGCAGAGCCTTCAGAACTCCGGCCCGCTTGACGAACACCTCGCGGGCATCAAGGTTCGTGAACAGGTCAACGTAACGCTGGCGATAGCGAAGTTCGACATCGGCCAGCCCGTGAAATTTTTCCGGGAGCGCAAGCATGGCCTTGGCCAGAAATGTCAAGCGTTCTGCATGTACCGTGAGCTCGCCCGTCCGGGTGCGAAACAGGTAGCCCGTCACGCCGATATGGTCGCCGAGATCGAGAAACTTGTAGAGCGCAAATCCCTTTTCGCCGACGGCATCGAGGCGAACGTAGATCTGGAGGCGCTCACCCCCCTGTTGCAGGGTGGCGAATCCCGCCTTGCCCTGCTGGCGGATGGCCATGATGCGGCCCGCGATGGCGACCGTTACGCGCTTGGCTTCCAGGTCTTCCCCCTGGGCCTCGTTCCATTGCGCGCGAATATCCGCAATAGTGTGCGAGAAAGGAAACTGGTTCGGATAGGCTGCCTGGCCCAGCTTCTCGATCTCGACCAACTTCTCTTTGCGCAATTCAAAAAGATTGCGCTCAAATTCCGATTCGAACACAGCTATTCCTTTTCCACGTACTGAAGGTCTAACGGTCAGTATAGCGGCTCAACAGAGCGGGGGGCGGTGAGGGGTCTTTCCGGCACTTTGCCACGTCACCCGGGTGGATTCAATCAACCTGAAGATCGGAGCGAACGATGCTTTGTGTGGTGCGTTGGTTTGTCCTCTTGTCCCTAGCAGTCTTCATCGGTCCCGCCGCAACTGGTCCCGTCCTGCTTTGGGCGCAGTGCAATCAGAATTGTCCAGAAAAGCGGGCAATCTCGGTTACCGGCACCGGCGTTGTAACTGCCGATGCCGATCTTGCCATCGTACGCGTGGGTTACAAGCTCTACGGACCCGATGCCAAGGCCGCCTATGCCAGCGCCGTAGGATCATCCAATGCAATCATGCAGGCGTTAATCGCATCCGGCATTGCAAAGGACACAATCGAAAGCACAAGCCAGGTCCTGCAGCACACCCCCGTCTATGAATTGAGACAGCTTCTGAGCAGTGCCGACCGGGTGCAACGCGAGTTCACTGTTACGCAGAGCTGGGTGATTCGCGTCAAACCCGACAATGCCAGCCGGGCCCTGAACACTGCTGTCGACGCCGGAGCCAACGAGAGTGGATGGATCGAATGGGTGATCCATGATCCAGGCTCCGTGCAAGCGCGTGCGGCAGCATCAGCGGTGGCCGATGCACGCACCACAGCGGAAGCAGTTGCGCAGAAATCGGGGGTCCGTCTGGGCCATTTGGTGAGCGCATCAGAGAACCAGGGAACGCCCGCGGCGTACGCAGGGCCGCTTGCGACTAACGCAGGCGGTTACGGATTTGGGGCGGGCGCAATGGACGCGATCCAGTTCGGCAACCAGCAATTAGCGATCAGTTCCCGCCGGGTGGAGTTCATCGTATCGGTCTTTGCCGAATTCGCGATCGAATAGGTTCGTTCGTTGGGCGGGATGCGCGGGGCGGTCGCGCGCCTAGCCTCCCCCCGTGTATAACCACCTTAAGTGGCCTACAACCGCCCCATCCCGGACCCCTCACCGCGGCGCAAAAGCTCCAGCGGACTCGAGACGCTTGTGCAGGCTGAGAAGCTGATGCAGATTGCGATACTTCTGCCCTCCGCAGCGTTCATCGGCTGGCTCCTCGGCGCATGGGCCGACAAGGCCTGGCACCAATCGTGGATCGGCCTGGCAGGCATGGTCTTCGGCGGCATTTCCGGAATCGTCTACGTGGTTCGTCTTGTCCTCTCCACCGGCGCAGATACCCAAATCGGAAACAACGACACCAAGCCATGACCGACGAGACTTCTCCCATCGCCGGGCTAACCGACGAGGCCCTTCAGGCTCTGCTCAAACGCGCGATCCGCGACACCCTGATTCTGGGGCTCATTGCGACGCTGCCTCTGCTTTTCGCCTCGGGCTGGCGCAACGCCGCCATGCTGGCCGTAGGCGCCATGATCTCGGCCGCCAGCATCCTGGAATGGCAGCGTCTCATTCGCCTCTTCAACGACCGGCTCGACCAGAAGAAAACCCCCAAAGGCGCGGCTACGGTGGTCGTCTTCTTTATGATCCGGCTGGCCATCTTTGCGGCGGCTATTTATGGTAGCCTGAAATGTTTCCAGGGTTCGGCGATAGCGCTCTTGTGCGGCCTGGGTCTGGCTATGATCGCCATGGCCTGGGAGGCCCTCCGGCTGCTCAAAGATTGAGACCAGGGTCATTCGCGCGCGCACCCTACCGGAAACAGAAAGTCATTCGTCTTCATGCATGAGAATCTGGCGATTACGAAGCTGCTGAATCACCTCTTCGGGCCGCTCGTTGCTGTCGGTTATTGAACATGGTGGGTGTTCATCCCGCCCATCCCGACGCGCCGATCGACGATACCTTTGCGCTTGAACTCGCGGTGGCCGCCGGGCTCGTCCTGTTTTTCCTGATCGTCCGTTTTACGCTGTCGGTCGAGAAGCCCAACCCCGCGCAGCAGATCGCCGAAATGATCCACGAGTTCACCGGCGGCACCGCGGATCAGATTATCGGCCACGGCTACGAGCGCTTTCAGGCCTTCGTCACCTGCGTCTTTCTGTTTATCGTCATCAACAACCTGCTGGGCCTGATTCCGGGCATCGTTACCCCGACCAGCCAGCCGGTAGTGCCGCTGGGCATTGCGCTCTGCACCTTCGCCTACTACAACTTTTACGGGCTCAAAGAGCAGGGCTTCGTGGGCTACATGAAGCATTTCGCCGGACCGATCTGGTGGATCGCCTGGCTCCTGTTCCCGATTGAGGTCATCTCCCACCTGGCACGCGTCATGTCGCTCACGATCCGTCTCTACGCCAACATGTTCGCCAGCGACCTGGTGACCCTGGTGTTCTTCTCACTGGTTCCGGTCGGGATTCCGGTGATCTTTCTGGGCCTGCATGCGTTCGTTTCGCTCATCCAGGCCTATGTCTTTATGCTCCTGGCGATGATTTATCTGTCCATTGCAGTCGCGCACGAGCATTGAGACAGCTTTTGGCTATTAGCTTTTAGCTCTTCCCGGGCACGATGCTCGAGAGCGATAACTCGAAGCTCGGAGGTTCGAAAGCTAATGGCTAAGAGCTAACAGCTAAAAGCTCAAACAGATTCTGCTGGAGAGCGCTTCCGCTCCAGACCAACAGACGGCTGCAAGCGTGAGGGGGCCAGCACGGTGAGCCTCAACCACCCACTGGCAGCCAATTCATAGGAAGCAGGAGAGCAATGAAGAAACTTCAGTTCGTATTTATGACTCTGGCGGTGCTTTGCTTTGCCGTTCCGGCATTCGCGCAGGGCGGGTCAGGCACAGTCGACCTGGTGCCGATCGGCGCCGGCATCGGCATGGCGCTCGCCGCCGGTCTCTGCGGCCTCGGTCAGGGCCGCGCAGCCGGTTCAGCCGTCGAAGCGCTCGCTCGCAATCCCGGCGCTCGCGCCGGAATCCAACTGCTCCTGGTCCTTGGCCTGGCGTTCATCGAGTCGCTCTCGCTGTTCACCATGGTCATCATCTTCGCCAAGGTCAAGTAGCGCGGTTCCACAACCAAACCAACAAAGCGGCCCCGCGTGTGTCTGTGCGTGGCCGCTTCGTTGTGTTGGATGATGCCAGACTCAAAGCTGAATTTGAGAACCCGATCGGTCCGCGGCGATTCGAATCCACGCCGGCTATCTCACAAGAATTGTCTGAGCATTCTGCGCCGATCGCAGCATTTGAATCGCCTGCTGATACGTTGTCCCCACCGGCACGGGCACAAACTGTGTCTCTTCTTCCGTGGTATCGAAGCTGCGCGCCTTGAAGAGCACGCGCCCATTCATGTCCATTCGGAAGTGCACGATCCGCCACTGCCCCTGGCCTATGTCTGCCTGTTCGATCACAATCGACCCACCCTTGTTCAGGCGCCCCAGCAGGCCCCATCCGATATCGACGTCCTGCTGCAGATGACCCTCCAACCGCACCACCCGCTGCTGTGCGGTGTCAATCGACAATTCGCCGGTCATCGCGGTGAGTACCTCGAGCTCCAGGTCTGATGACATGAATTTCGGATTCGGCCGGAAAGTGTAGCGCTCGATTCGAACCGTGGCATTGGTTTCCGAGCCCGCATATTGATAAAGGAACGCCTTCGGCAGCGCGCGCAGCGCCTTTAGTACTCTCCCGGTATCGTCTTGTTCAGTCTGTTTGCGTTTCCGCTGCCGGCTGGGATCGGCCAGCAATGCCTCCAGGCGCGCGTCGTCTTTTTCGCGGTCCGACGGACTGGGAACAGCATCATTGATCATCAACAGGCGGGCCACTGCCCCGTCCCTGGTTTCTACGATTTCCTTTGTCGAAGTCAGGCGTGGGGTGGATTTACGCAGCCGATACTCCATGGGATGATTGGCGTCTTGCGCGGCTCTTAGTTCGGCCTCCAACGCCTGCATAACCAATGCGTTGTCCCCTGGCAGAGGGTCAGAGGCATGGGTGCCGGAAACGGACCCGGACAACAGCACCAAAAGGATCGCCGCGCGGGGGAAGCCCTTTGAATGGTCAGGCCGTTTTGCTGCCAGTTTCGAGATCATTCGCCTTCCGGACCGGCTCTCTCGCAAATCGTGGATTTCGCGGGCGAAAAGCCATTTCGTGCGTTCCACGCGTTCTGCAAAAGAGCTTGGCGCTGCTGGGTTCTCCGGCTATTAGACGCCGCAGAGTCTTGCCGGTTGCGGACATTGAAGCTGGTTAGCTCTATTGAGTATAGTTCGCATGAGGATTTCAAGCGAGTTCGGCAATTTTGCACACAGACAAGCCGCTGGTGAAGCAGAAGATCCAAAAAGTGCCGCTCCAAACCACGGCAACCGACTACACTTGTATCGAAGATCCTAGAATCGATGGATGGAAGGGATGAAAATATGGCAGTGGAATTGACGCCTGCGCGTCTTGGCAAGACCGTCATCATTCGCGGCGAAGTCAAAGGAAGTGAAGACCTTATTATCGACGGGCATGTAGAGGGAGCAATCACTCTGGCGGAAAACCGTTTGACGATCGGACCGAATGCCGATGTTCTCGCCGACCTTTCCGCCCGGGACGTACTCATCCAGGGCAGGCTCAAGGGCAATATCGTGGCCACGGGCCGGGTAGAACTGCGCGCCGGCAGCGCGGTGGAAGGCGACGTGCGCGCCCTGCGCCTGGCCATCGAAGACAACGCCGTGTTCCGCGGCAAAGTCGACCTGACGCAAGGGGCCAAGAAACCGGACGGCCCCAATCCTTCCGCCAACGGTGGCGGTTCGTAACCTGCACGACATTGGGTTGCAATCCGGCTTGGCGAACCATGGTTTCGCCAGTCCGAAAAGGAATTCGGGATTGATCAAGAGCTGGTTCGACAAAAAGCAAGGTAGTGGAGCCGCAACTCCGGGTCCGGGACTCACCGGACCCAGGATTCCCCGTTACTCAAGTGGCTGGGCCACACTGCGCAAGCGCCTCCAGACTGAGCCCGGTCTTCGCGTCATCGATATTGGTTACACCTCTCCCACAAACATCAACTACCTCACCAGCCTGGGGCACAGCGTGTTCATGGCCGACCTTGTCCACGATGCCTGCAAAGGCGACTGGCAGGAGGGCACGGACGACGAAGGCAATCCCATCTGGAACGTCCCCAACTTTATCGAGACTACATTCAACTTCGGCGGCCGCATGTTCGACGTTGTCCTGCTCTGGACGACTCTCGACTATCTGCCCGACCCCTTCGTGACTCCGGTCGTTGAGCATCTTCACTCCGCCATGAACCCTGGCGGCGCGGTTCTCTCCTTTTTCCACATGAAGACCCAGGGAGAAGGCACCGCGTTTTGTCGTTTCCACTTGACTGAGGGCGACGAGGTGCAGATGCAAATGACGGAATCCTTCCCGATACAGAGAGCCTTCACCAACCGCAGCATCGAGCGCCTTTTCACAGGCTGGTCAGGACACCGGCAATTCCTTGCTAAGGACAGCCTCTCCGAAGTCATCATGACTCGTTGAGGCGCAAAACCCTCATCCCACGCGAGGCTCCCCAATGATTACGCGGATATGGCATGGCTGGACGACTCCCGGCAACGCTCCCGCTTATGAAAACCTGTTGCGCGGCGAGATTTTTTCCGGCATTGAGAAGCGCAAGATCGAGGGCTATTGCGGGATCTCACTGTGCAAGCGCGATTCAGGCGAAGAAGTCGAATTCGTGACCATCATGTGGTTTGAAAGGCTCGATGCGGTCCGCGCGTTCGCCGGCGAAGACTACGAAGTGGCAGTTGTACCTCCCAAGGCGCGAGCCCTGCTCTTGCGCTTCGATGCAGTGTCGGCCCATTATGAAACTCGCTATTTGCACTTTCAGATGAAGCCCGGGCCGCGTTTCGATGTTGAATCGAGACCTCCGTTCTGACTCAGGCCCTGGCCTCAGCGCCCGCAAACGGCAGCCACGGCTGCGCCTCGATCGGCGGAATCTTCTCTGGGAAGTCGTCCCCGGTTGCCAATTGTTCAAGGTAACGATTCCCAAGCTTGTGCTCGCGGCACACTGTCTCGACCACGTCGGCGATTCGCCTGCGATATTCGGAAGAGACAAATGCGCTTGCCCCGTAGCGCCGCTCATAATCGGCCATTTTATCCGGAAAGTGCTCCCGCACAAACCGGAAGAAAGTCGGCTGTGAGCAAGGCTTCAAGAAGAGCGGATTGGCGGCGAAGAAGCTTGCTCCGGCAAACGCGGCGGCCCTGGCCACAGCGTTGATTGAATTGCGCGCATCGGTGATGCCCGGCATCAGGGGTGAACACAGCACTCCTGCCCTGATCCCGGCTCCCCGCAGTTGGGCAACGGTGCGAATCCGCAGATCAGGGCGGGGAGCGCGCGGCTCGAGAATGCGGGCCAGCTTCGCGTTCATGGTTGTGACCGTCAGGTGAACTGTCAATTCGTGACGCCGGGCAATCTCCTGTAGCAGGTCGGCGTCGCGCGTGATCAGCGTGGATTTGGTCACGATGCCCAGGCGGAATCCGGATTTCCGCGCAAACACCTCCAGCAGCGATCGGGTGATACGCTGTTTTCGCTCCAGGGGCTGATAAGGGTCGGTGGCCGTGCCCAAAGCAATCTGCGTGCCTGGCTTGAGGCGCGCCAGTTCCTGGGCAAGAAGCCAGGCCGCGTTCTGTTTGAAATAGATTTTCCGCTCAAACTCCTCCGGATCGCGGAGTTCCAGGAATTCATGAGCGTACCGGGCAAAACAGTACCGGCACGCGAACTCGCACCCACGGTAAGGATTGATTGTGTGGGTAAAAGGCAGGCCGCGCCGCGAGGTGGTCTTGCCGAGAATGGACCGGGTCTCGATGGGCCGGTATTCAGTCAGGCAGCCGGTCGAGTCGAGCGGCGCCTCCGCGGCGGAACGAGCGAGAAGGGAAAGATTCTGGCCGCCGAGCATGGGGAAGAGTGCCTCTATTTTCGCCATATATTCGCCTTTAGCACAACAATAATCGCGCCGGGGTCGCTCGTCAAGCTGGAGTGCGGGACCTCCCATCTCGACGGGCATCCGGTGGTGGAGAGGTGAGGCAATCAAGCCAACCGGACCCAGGTTTCGCGGTTGCGGAGTCGGCGGACCAAGCCGCGCTGTTGTGCAATCCCGATAGCCACCGGCCGGTCTATACTTTGCGAACAGAAAGGCAGTCGGCCAGAAAGGAAGTGAAAATGGTTTCACTTAAAGGTACGCACATCACGTGGCTTGGGCATGCCACTGTCCTGATCCAGACCGCCGCGGGAACCACTCTTCTCATCGACCCTTTCATTGCGCAGAATCCGAAATATCCCAAAGGCTTCGAACTTCCATCCAGGATCGATTACGTCCTCCTGACGCACGGCCACGGCGACCACATTTCGGACGTCACACCGGTGGCAAGGAAACACGGATCCACAGTCGTAGCCATCTACGAGCTGGCCGATTATGTCGCTGGTCAAGGCGTCGACAAGGACAAGACCATTGGGATGAACCTCGGCGGAACAGTCCAACTCGGAGGCGTCGCTGCCTCGATGGTAGAAGCCAAGCACTCTTCGGGCGCGCAGGACAAAGATGGAACGCACTATGTGGGCGTCGCCGCGGGTTATGTTCTGGCCATTCAGAATGGACCGGTGCTCTACCATGCCGGAGACACCCACGTTTTCGGAGATATGCGCCTCATCGGCGAGCTCTATCATCCCGATGTGGCCATGTTACCGATCGGAGGACACTTCACCATGGGACCCAAAGAGGCCGCGCTGGCAGCGCGCTTTCTGGGTGCAAGCACGGTATTGCCGCTGCACTGGGGCACGTTTCCGCCATTGAAGGGCACACCTGCCGAGCTGGCGACCCTGGTGGACGCGGGCGTTGAGGTTGTTCAATGGAACCCGGGGGACACATTGTAAATAGAAGAACCCCAAAAAAGGGGGCTGACCTGGGGAGTACGAATCAGCCCCGGAGTTCAGATTGGCGAGTATTACGCCAATCGCTGATTAACTTATCATGAACCCCGCAGATTCAACTTGTTTTAACCTGCATCAGCACAAAAATAAGTTTCTGGTGCACGGGTAATCAGAATTCGAAATCAGGCCGACTAACTAAGGATCGGCCGGTTATCGCATCGCAGTCTTCGCCTTTCTCTCCGCTGCCCAGCGCCGTTTCACAGCTTCAGAGATGCGTCTCCGCCCTTCGGGTGTAAGTCTCCGCTTCATCGCTTTCCTTCTTAGCGAAAGTACTATCCCGCCGCTCATGAGTAATGAACGCGCTTGTTCCAACCGCTCGATTTCGCGATCAAGCAGCGCGAGAATTTCTGAAAGGCCCACAGTTTCTCCTGTCGTATTGTGCAAGGATGTCCTAACTTCCTCGGTGTTCACTGCCATGCGGGGCAGGTTCGCTTACTTATCTGACGACTAAAGTACGTTTGTGCTTCGATATTTACAAATGAACTTTGTGTCATCTTTAGCGACACACAAATTGCACATCGGAAATCACTATCTGTTTACTAAATTTGACTCAGCGCAAATCACAAACCAAGTTTCTGCGAGTTAGGGAATAAGCCGTCGAAGTTATAAACCCCGATTTAAGTTTGCTTGATTGAATTCCAGACAAAGTTGGAAGGCTCGGGGGCCCGCACAGGAGTTACCGGGAGTCCGGACCAGGGTCCGAAACTTACCCTGCCAAGCAAACTTGATGCCGACTAGCGGAAAGACCAGTTCCAGAAAAGGAACGGTCGTCAGTGGGAGAGTCTGGTTTTCCCGCTGCCCGGAGAAGTCTCGGTCGAAGGCGGGACAGGCTGCACGGTGGTCAGGTCGCCCCCCGTGCTATGGGCGGGCCTCATCGACGAATCCGCGGCTTTGTAATTGCGCAGATCGCGAAGAATGTCTACTTTTTCGCGGGCATACTGGCCTGCGAGCCGGGTCAGCGCATAGGTAATGATGTCGCTATGGTGCAGGTCCGGCACCGAAGGATCGCGGCGCATATTCAGCCAAAGGCGATGCACCAGTTGGACGTCGTCGGGGCTCAACGCCGGCGCATGGGGCCCGATGTAGAAAACCTTGGCCTGCCCGCTCGGATCCACGACATAGAAGTTAAACTGCTTCTTCGGCTCCGGCAGAGCCTCCCATGCCTGGCCGAGGTGGAAGGCCTGCTCCTCGGCGGTCAGCTTGTTGGAAATACCGGAGACTACCGAATCCACTTCGAGGGAATTGGCTCCCTGGGTCAGCGCGGCGAAGATGTCTCCCGCGGGAACCACGAGCAGGGAAACCCTCTTGCCAAAACTCTCGGCGACGGAGATGGCCTTGGTAAACACCATCTGCTCGTGCTCGCTGAAGCTCTGCTGATCGGCGCTGAGAAACTCGGGGCCGCCCACGCCCATAATGCGCACACTCAGCACCACCACATCCTGCTCGTCTGTCGACGTGCGGGCCAGGGTCCACTTGAGCGCGAACGGATTGGCGGCGTCGCGCATCGTCACCATGGTGCCGCCGGCGCGAATGCCCACCGATTCCCGGTTGATGTTGTCCTGGTGCTCCAGTTGAAAATGATCCTTCATCTGGCGTGCAGTCAGCGCGTGCTTGCGCAGGTTTACCCGTTCCGAGACTGTGAAAATGACAAAAAACGCAGCCGCAAATATCACACCGCTGACGGTCGCGACTGACTTTGTAAACAGGTTTGTGATGGCGGTGGACAGCAGCACGAGAAATACCGCGAGCAACCCCACCGGGATTTCCGTCTTGCCAATGCGGATATTCGGAGGCACCTTCCAGCCCCGCTCCCCGTGGTACTTCCAGCGCAACACCAGCATGGCCAGGCTGTTAAAAGTAAACGACCAGATGACGCCGAAGGCGTACGCTTCGCCCAGGGTGATGACGTTGCCCCGGGTGGCGATAATCGTGAACATCTGCAGCGCGAACACCAGGTTCACGATGCGATAGCTGGTGCCGAACTTCGCGTGCGGTTTGCGGAACCAGTCGGTAAGCACGCCGTCTTCAGCGACCCGCATCAACACGCCGGTCGAACCGATCATCGAAGTGTTGATGGCCCCGGACAGGATCAGGAAGCCGACGAACACCACGAAGATGCGAAACGCGATGCGCCAGCATCTGGGGGCCGACCATGTACATGGCCAGTCCGGCAATCAGGTTGTCCTGGTATATCTGGGTACGCGGGGCGTCCGGAATCAGCATCGACGCCATCAGCGTGGCGCCGCCAGTGAAGATCAGGCTGTAGATGGCGATGACGATGGCCGCGCGCTTCAGGTTTTTGAGCTTGGGATGCTCAATTTCGCGGTTGACCTGCGCCAGGCTCTCCTCGCCGCTCATGGCCAGGATGGAGTGGCCAAACGCCATGAGAATTCCGAAGAGCCCCAATACCGGCAATAAGGGTGTGCCCTTTAAGAACCCCAGCGCATCATCGCTGAACTTGAGGTCGGAGGTTGACGGGAAGGGCGGCAGGTGAGCCCCCCTCACCAGCAGCGAGTAGCCGCCCCACAGAAAAAGGATCACCACCATGATGCTGGTGATCTGCATGACGCGAAGCGCCTTATCGCTGGACTCTTCGATTCCCTTGACGTTCTGCCACCAGTAATAGATCGTGACGGCGGCCGCGAACAGCGCGGAGGTATGGTCCCTGTCGAACTGGAAGGCATGGCCGCGGATGTCGAGCAGGGCGGGAGGAAGCCAGTGGCTATGATTCGCCACGTTCATCATCTCGTTCATCAGCCCGACGATGTATTGGCCCGCCGACACGCCCGAGATCGGGCCGGTGAGGATGTAATCGAACATCAGCGCAGAGACGCTGAGCTTGGCGAAGGTACCGCCCAGGGCTTCCTTCACGACGCGATACACGCCGCCGCGGGTGAACATCGAGCAACTCTCGACGTACACGGCGCGCACCGCGAAGCTGAAGAGCATGATGCCGAGGATGAACCAGGGCGCAGACGCGCCTACCGCCTGTTCGGCAATGCCGCCGGCGTAAAAGGCCGACGATCCAAGATCGTTGAGAACGATGGCGGCGGCACGCCAGAAGGAGATGAACGTGAGCATCACGGAGGATGCCACGATCAGCCGCACGCGGTCGGAAGGCGGGGCAACGGTCGTTCGAGAAGATGCCATCGCGTATATGCCGGCAGAGGCCGGCCGCTTACCATTCCTCGGGGGGGCCGTGTTCAACCGTACGCCCTGCGATGAGTTTATTTCTGAACTGCCAGTGAGTCAATAACATAGATTTCGCGAAGGCCCTTCGGCAAAGAATCGCTTCATTCTTTGCCGAAGAGTTCTTTCGCATCTTCGAAAAAACTGATCAGAATTACCACCGCCGACCCGGCCAGGCCGGCGAAGAAAAGGATCTCGAGAAGGCGGATAAAGAAGATCGCCGTTTTCATAGACAAATTATCTCTCGCCCGGCGTTAAGAAAGTATAAGGACGTTGATGCGCCACCGACCAGACCGGCGCAACCCCGGTGACATGCTTTAAACTCGCCCAGTATGCCCCGAGACGCATGGAAATACTGGGGAGCCGCGGTTCTCTCCGCGGGCCTGCTGGAATTGCCGTTTCCGCTCGCGGGTCCCCTTCCCGCCTGGCGCAGTCTCATCACGTGGTTCGGCATGGTTCCTCTCTTGTGGGCGGTGCTCTCCCCTAAGCACGCTGCCTGCGCGCGGCCCCTTCGCCGGGCTTTCCTTCTGTCGTACCTGTGCGGATTTCTCTGGTACATGGGCAACTGCTACTGGGTCCGGGATACCATGTCTCGCTACGGCGACATGCCGCCTCTGGCCCCGACGCTGCTGCTCATCGCATTCAGCATGGTGCTCGGCCTCTACTTCGGTTTGTTTGGCCTGGGAGTGATGCTGGTGCGCCGGGCGAGCGGCAGTGTAAGGCTGGCGCTGGCTGCGCGCTCCATTTCTGTGGGTTGCGCTCGATCTCGCCGCGGCCCGCATTCACCAGCGTTCCGTGGGATCAGCTCGGCTACTCGCAGGTCGACAACGCCCTGGTCAATCAGCTCGCTCCCTGGACCGGCGTCTATGGAATCACTTTTCTCCTGGTCGCCGTGAATGCATTGCTTGCAGGCGTGCTGGTGCTCGGCCATTGGTCGGAAAATGGAAAACAGCGCGTGGATGTCGAAAGGCTCTGGTCGGGCCTGGCCGGAGCCGTTCTGCTGGCGGCGAGTGCGGCCGGGCTCGTGCGGCAGCCGCCCAAACCTCCTGCTCCGGCCACTGCAGTCCTGGTCCAGCCCAATCTCGATGTAGCCGCCGAAAATAGCTGGACCGGCCCGGGGGAGTGGGACAGTCACCTCGCCGACTTCACCCACCTCGCCGGCGAGCAGTGCAAGACGTACATCGCCGGAATCCCCCAGACCGGCGCGCCCACCGGCGAAATCGTCTGCCCGCCGTATCCCACCCATCCTGATCTCGTTGTCTGGCCCGAGTCGCCGGCGCCTTTCTTCGAGTCCGATCCGCGCTTCCAGCATTCGATCGCCACTTTGGCTCGATCGATGCAGACGCCAGTGGTTGTCGGCGGCATCGGCAACGAATACTCGTCCGACCTTCAGGCCTGGCACGATTACAACTCCGCCATGATCGTCGCTCCCGACGGAAGCCGCATCGGCCGCTACGACAAGATCCACCTCGTTCCTTTCGGCGAATACATTCCCTTCAAAAATCTGCTCGTCTTTGCCCACAAGCTCACCGGCAGGGTCAGCGACTTCGCGCGCGGATCCGACCGCCGCGTCTTTCTCCTTCCCACACAAAACGGGTCGCGTCATCGCTACGGCGTCTTCATCTGCTACGAAGCCGTCTTTGCCGACGAGGTCCGCCACTTTGCCCGAAATCGGCGCCGAGGTGCTGGTCAACATCAGCGACGACGGCTGGTACGGCGACACCAGCGCCCCGTGGCAGCACCTGAACATGGCGCGCATGCGAGCCATCGAGAACCGCCGCTGGATTCTGCGCGACACCAACAACGGCGTCACTGCCGCCATCGATCCCTACGGCCGCGTCCGGCAGAGCATTCCCCGCCACCAGGCCGATGCCCTTCCCGCCCAGTACGGCTTTCGCGACGACATCACCTTCTACACCGCGCACGGCGACGTCTTCGCGTGGTGCTGTGCCATACTTTCAATAGGCGTTGCCGGATGGTCGGTCAATCGACTCACCCGCCCGCCGCCCGCAACACCAGAGCCCAAATCAAAGTCAGGTCCTAAGAGCAAACATGTCATTACACGATCTCGAATTCGCCTACGCTCCCGTGCGCGACCAAGTCCGCGACCTGCGGGAGTATCTTTGACCCTGCCCGCATCCGCAGGGAACTCGCCGACATAGAAACGAAGCTTGCCGATCCGGCCCTGTGGTCCGATCCCGCGGCCAGTCAAGCCGATCATGCGCGATCGCAAGCGTCTTGAAGCGCTGATCGCCGACGATGAACGAACTCGTCCGCCGCACCGGCGACATCGACGCCTACTTCGAACTGGCCCGCGAAGGCGAAGACGTTCTCGCCGATCTCGAACGCGAGATCAAGTCCCTGGCCGCATTTGCCGAGGAACTGGAAGCCCGCACCATGCTCTCCGGCGAGGCCGATCGCGCTCAACGCCATCGTCACCGTGCACCCCGGCGCCGGCGGCACCGAGAGCCAGGACTGGGCCGAGATGCTGCTGCGCATGTATCTGCGCTGGGCCGAGCAGCAGGGCTTCAAGACCGAAATGAACGACTACCAGGACGGCGAAGAGGCCGGCATCAAGTCCGCCACCTTCACCATCACGGGCGAATACGCCTTCGGCCAGCTCGCCGGCGAGAGCGGCGTGCATCGGCTGGTGCGCATCTCGCCGTTCGACTCGGCCAAGCGCCGCCACACCTCGTTCGCGTCGGTCTATGTCTCGCCGGAAATCGACGAGACCATCCACGTCGATCTCAAGCTCGAAGACCTGCGCATCGACACCTACCGCTCCGGCGGCAAGGGCGGCCAGCACGTCAACACCACCGACTCCGCCGTGCGCATGACGCACCTGCCCACCGGCATCGTGGTGCAGTGCCAGAACGAGCGCTCGCAGCACAAGAACCGCGAGAAGGCGATGAAGATGCTGCGCTCGCGGCTCTACGAATACGAGCTGGAAAAGAAGCGCGCCGTGAGCAAGAAGCTCGAAGACTCCAAGCTCGAAATCAACTTCGGCTCGCAGATCCGCTCGTATGTGTTGCAGCCCTATCGCATCGCCAAGGACCACCGCACCAAGGTGGAAGTGGGCGACGTGGACAAGGTGCTCGACGGCTATCTCGAACCGTTTCTGCGCGGCTATCTGCTGGCCAAGCGCCGCGGCACGGCGGTGGCGGCGCCACGCGGATGACGAAATGGATGTGTAATGGCAGCTGAAAAGCTGTGATCCAGGAGCTGACATGAATGATCCCGCTCTCATCGACGAGATGCTCCGCACCGCCCAGCACCATCGCCGTGGTGGGCATGAGCGACAAGACCTGGCGCGCCAGCCACAACATCGGCCGTTACCTGGCCGGCAAGGGCTATCGACGTTCTACCCGTGAATCCCGCGCTAACCTCGATCCTCGACATGGCCTGCTACCCCGATCTCGATGCGGCCGAAGCCGCTGTGCGTGCGCAGGGCAACGGCGGCATCGACCTCGTCGACGTGTTTCGCTCCTCGGAGAACGTGCCGGCCATCGTCGACGATGTGATCCGGCTCAGGCATTCCGTATCTGTGGCTTCAGGACGGAGTCATCCACGACGAAGCGATCGCGCGCGCCCGCGCAGCCGGCGTCAAGTGCGTCCAGAACGACTGCATTTTTCGCGAGCACGCCCGCCTGGTGGTGGGTTCGTGATGATTCGGAGGGCTTTCTCCGCGACCAACGCGCTCGGCGGCGCGTCCAACAACTGAGCTGATTTGTGTCCAAGACGCGTTTTTCAAGACTGATGTTCGCTGTGGGTTTCCTGCTCGTTGCGGGAAAGCTGGCGCTGGCCGCCTCAAGTTCCGCGGATGCCGCCCATCTGCATGTGCAGTTGGTCGTTCCAGCCTCCGCATTGTCCGCAGGGGATTCCGCCGACGCGGGACTCTATTTCAAGCTCGAACCGGGCTGGCATGTCTATTGGAAGAATGCCGGGGATTCGGGTGAGCCGCCGCGCATGAAATGGACGCTGCCCGACGGAATCACCGCCGGTGCCCTCGAGTTTCCCGTACCCAAGCGGCTTCCGCTGGGACCGCTGATGGATTTCGGCTATCGAGGACGAAGTCCTGTTTCCTTTCCAGTTAAAGGTCGCGGCTAACGCCAAATCTGGCCCCGCCATCTTGCACGCCAAGGTCGACTGGCTGGTGTGCCGGGAGGTCTGCATCCCCGGCAAAGCCGAACTTG
This sequence comes from uncultured Acidobacteriota bacterium, assembly GCA_963798315.1. Lineage (GTDB taxonomy): Bacteria > Acidobacteriota > Terriglobia > Terriglobales > Acidobacteriaceae > Telmatobacter. The sequence continues at coordinate 323,629 of CAWCTA010000021.1, forward strand.
AAACCACCCGGCCCGTAACGGACACGGCCACCAAAGCCGCTACCGTGCAGCCTGACGCCACTCTCTACGCCCGCCTGGCCAATCGTTTACCGCAACCGCCGCCGTCCGCCTTCGAAGCCGGCTTTCAGCCCACCGCCGCCGGTTTTCGCCTCACCGTGCTAACGGGCCAGAAGGAAACCCAGGCGTCGTTCTTCCCTGCCGACCAGAACGTACTCGACAACCCCGCCCCGCAAAAGCTGACGCCCACCGCCAAAGGCTTGACCCTCGACCTCAAAAAGGACGCCAACCTTACGACGAATCCGGCCCAGTTGCGCGGGGTGCTGGAATTGTCGAATGGCCGGGCCTACGAGATTGCCGCCCCGGCCGGAGCACCGGCAGCGGCCGTCGACAAAAACCCCGGTGACACCGAGGCCGCCACGAGTACCGCTAACACTACGAGGTCCGCTGTTTCCTCCCCCGCGCCGTCAACCAATCAGCGTGAATCCGCTCCCGGTCTCGCCCGCATTGTCGGCCTGGCATTTCTGGGCGGCCTCATCCTCAATCTCATGCCCTGCGTCTTCCCGGTGCTGTTCCTCAAAGGTCTGGCTCTCATGCAATCGGGCGCGGAGGAGCGGCACAAGCTCCGCACGCATGGCCTGGTCTATACGGCTGGCATCCTGGTCTCGTTCTGGGTCCTGGTCGCGGTGCTGCTCGGGCTGCGCTCGGCGGGGGCCCGGCTCGGCTGGGGATTCCAGTTTCAGTCGCCCGTCTTCCTTTCCCTGATGGCGGGACTGCTGTTCTTCCTGGCGCTCTCTCTCGCTGGCCAGTTCGAAATCGGCCTCTCGCTCACCAGCGCCGGGGGAAGTCTCGCTGCGAAGCAGGGCTACACCGGCAGCTTTTTCACTGGCGTTCTGGCGGTCATCGTCGCGACGCCGTGCACTGCCCCGTTTATGGGCGCCGCCATCGGATACGCATTGGCGCAGCCCGCCGCAGTCACCTTTGCCGTCTTCACCGCGCTGGCTCTCGGACTGGCCGCGCCCTACGCCGCCCTCACCCTGCAGCCGGCCTGGACGCGCGTGCTTCCCAGGCCGGGTGCCTGGATGGAAGTGCTTCGCCACGCGGTCTCGGTGCCTATCTTCGGCACGGTGATCTGGCTGGCGTGGGTGCTGGCCAACGCCTATGGCGCCGCGGTGCTGGCGGCGTTGCTGACCGGATTCCTGCTGATCGCCATCGCCGGATGGTTTCTCGGCCGCTGGCCTGCCCAACGTTGGTCGACCATCATAGCCGCACTCATTCTGGGCGGGTTCATTGCACTGAGCACATGGGCGCCGAAGAATCTGGCCACCGCAGCTCCGAGTTCTTCCGCTCGGTCGGGTGAATGGGAACGGTGGTCAGCGGAGACTGTGTCGCGCTACCAGTCCCAGGGCCGCCCTGTATTCGTTGATTTCACCGCCAGTTGGTGCCTTAGTTGCCAGGTCAACGAGCGAGTCGCTCTGACCACACCGGAAGTCCGCAAAGCCTTTGCGGACGCCAATGTCGCCTTGCTGCGCGCTGACTGGACCCAGCACGACGAAGCCATCGCCCAGACCCTCGCCAGCCTGGGGCGTAATGGAGTTCCGGTCTATGCCCTTTATGTCCCAGGAGAAGCCAGCCCCCGGCTCCTGCCCGAGGTTCTGACCCCCGGAATTGTTACGGATGCCCTGAACAAGCTGCCTCATGGCGCAACCCAGCCCACCGTTGCTTCGTCGAGCCCGCAGTAGAACCCTGGTTTGCAGAGGAGGCCGGCTGGCAATCGCTATGCGGAAAATGCGGCTTTCGCGCCTTCTTCAAGCTCTTCCTGGCTGGGACTTTTCAGGGTCTGGCCGATCGACCATTTGTGGCCAAACGGATCGCGCAACTGCCCGTAGCGGTCGCCCCAGAACTGATCGGCCAGGGGCATGGTCACTTCGGCGCCCGCGGACAGGGCCTGCGCCCAGACGTCGTCGGCGTTCTCGGTATGAATATGGAAGGTGACCGGGCTGCCGCCCAGCGCTTCGGGCGTTTCGCTCTTGCCGCCCATCTGGCCTGCAAAATCATCGCACAGCATCAGGTGGCCGCCGTGCACCACCAGGTGCGCATGCATAATCTTGTCGGTGCCGGGAGCGGGATGCCGCACCAATTCCGCGGCCTCAAATGCATTCTTGTAAAAGTCGATGGCGGCGGCGGCGTTGCTCACCACCAGGTACGGGGTAAAAGTGGGTCTGCTTTCCATGAGTGTCCTCCGGGATTTTGGGGAGATGCGGGGCAGATCTCGGACAAACGCTCTGTCAAGATCGCGGGGCGAGTGTACCACCGCTTTATTACAACTGCATGCAAACTGTGACGAAACGGTCGGGGGACAAATTCGCGCCTGCAGGCTACTTCAAAAACTGCGCAACCGTTGGGCCGATCCGGTCGGCGCACTGCACGGGGGCCAGGTGACCACACCCCGGGACAACATCCAGTTGGGATTGCGGAATGAGCTGGTGCATCTTCTCGGCCTGGCGCAGCGGGAAGATCTGGTCATGGTCGCCCCACACAATGAGCACCGGCATCTTGAGTTGAGGCAGCAGGCCATCGGTTGCGTCGCGGCCGCTCAACATTGATTCCAGCGCTCGATGGATCACCCACGCATCCTGTCGCGAAACGCGCAGAATGTCGGCAATGATAAAGCCCGGCACCTGGGGCGGGTGCGGCATCAGCAAGTCGTCGAGCTGATCGAGTTCTACCGCTGAGGTGGGCGTAAAGAGCCGCGTATCCCAAACCGGAGCTTCGTTGAGGCCGGCAGCGTCGAAGAGAATCAGTCGCGCGATGCGATCAGGGTGATCGGCGGCAATCCTCTGCACGATCCAACCACCCATCGACCAACCTCCCAGATCCACCCGCGTCAGGCCCATCGCGTCCATAAAGCCGACAACTGTTGCAGCCTGGTCGGGAATGGAATAGGAGAATTCGGCGGGCTTGTCGCTGCTTCCGTAGCCGGGTAGATCGGGCATATAGACGCGGAAAGCCGCGCGTACAAGGTAGGGGGCGAGGTTGCGCCAGTCTTCACAGCGGCCGCCCAGCCCGTGCACCAGCACCACTGGAAGGCCTTGAGCCGGGCCCATCACGTAGTAGTGCAGGCGATGCCCTGCAACTGTCACCCGGGCGCTGTGCGCGCCGGCGAGGCGAAGTTGAACGTAGGTCAGACCATTGAAGTAGCTGAGTGGCCGCGCCCAGAAACCGATGAGCGCCGCCAGAATCAAGCCGATCACGACCACCGCTGACCATACGAGTTTGCGAACCGGCTTCACGATTTCTCTCCTGTTTTCGTCAGTTCCCTGGCCCGCTGCCATCCAGCTTCGATCACTCGCGCGGTGATGGGTTCGATGCCCAACGCACTATGGCTATTCCACTCCGCCCGCTCGACCCAGCGTACGGCATCCGCATCGGAGGCTGCGCGTAACGTACCGCCCACGACGCGGCACAGGTAGTCCGCAATCACGTAGTGATAGCGGACACGGTCTCCATCGCGGTGGATGCGGTCGAGCAGCTCGATCAATTCCAGCGGTTCGATGAGCAAGCCGGTCTCCTCGCGCACTTCGCGGACCACCGCCTCGCGGAGGGACTCCCCGACATCGATGAGCCCGCCGGGAATGGACCACTTGCCTTTGGCGGGCTCGGTGCCGCGCTGCACCAGCAGGACGCGTCCCTGCTCGACGACGACCGCGCCCACGCCGACCAGCGGTGTTGATGGAAATTCCCGTTGCAGCATATGTCTCGATTCACTGGATTCGTTTTGCTCGTGATTCGGCGAGGGATTATGATCATTCGGTGATCGATTCCAGCCAATTCGTGAACGGCCTATGGATGGGAACCATTCTACTGGTCCTCGGACTGATTCCCGGCCTGCTCGACCGAATGATTCAAGGACTAATCGACGCTGGCGCAGCCACCCGGTTCCTGTTTACTCATCCGTTACGGATGCGTTTTGCGGATCGTGCCACGCCGGCGCCGTTCCCGCATCGGCGATGGTTGGCTGCGGCCGGCATGGCTCTGGTCGCGCTTTCCATATGCGCGTACATCGAGCACTGATCGGATCCGTCTGCGCGCCAATGAATTTCCTGGCGATCCCTTCATCGCGATCCCGTGACCCGGGACGCTCCTGCATCCTTCCTCGACAGCTATCATCAATCAATACAGGTGAAATGATGGCGGAATTTACATTGCGTATTGAAGGAATGCATTGCGGTGCATGTGTTCGCCGGGTGAGTCAGGCCCTGGCAGGGACAGACGGATTAGAGGTGAAGGAGGTTCGCGTAGGAGCGGCGCGCGTTGCCTCCGATCAGGATCCGCTGGCGGTTGATCGCGCCCTGGCTGCCCTTGCAAAGGCCGGCTATCCGGCACACCTCGACCCACACAACGAATCAATCGCAAGCCAGGCGGGAGATTAGACTTGGCGGCACCTGCAACGGAATCGGTGACCCTTCCAGTACTGGGCATGACCTGCGCGGCGTGCCAGCACCATGTAGAAGATGCGCTGCGCTCGACGGCGGGAGTGGAATCGGCGCGCGTTGACCTGATGGCGCATCGCGCCAGCGTTGTCTTTGATCCAACTCGCGCCCGGCCTGAAGCGCTGGTCGAAGCAATCCGTGGCGCGGGCTACGATGCCGTGCTTCCCCGCCCCGAAGCCGCCGGATCCCGCGGCGATGAGCCGGCCGGCTCCGACCACAAGCCCGAGGCCAAAGCCGTCACCATGCTGGCTGCGGGCGCGATCGCCATGCTTTTGTCCATGCCCCTCGGCCCCGAAATGGGGGCCATCGATCACGCGCTGATGCACGCGTTGCCCTGGCTGTATGCTCTGCCGCTCAGTTTCTTGCGCTGGACGCTTCTCGTGATGACAGCCGTGCTCATGGCCTGGGCCGGCGCCGGCATTTTCGCGAGCGCCGCACGCGGGCTGCGCCACGGCGCCACCAACATGAATACCCTGGTTGCGCTTGGAACCAGCGTCGCCTTTCTCTACTCGGCCTACGCCACGATCTGGCCCGCGAGCAGCCACCAGGTCTACTTCGACGCGGTGTTGCTGATCCTCGGGTTTCTGCTGCTGGGCAAGGGGCTCGAAGCCCGCGCCAAGCGCCGAGCCCTGGCTGCTCTCGATTCGCTAAGCCGCCTGCGTCCCATCACTGCGCGCCGCATCGTCGATGGCGTCGAAACACTGGTGCCGCTCGACGAAATTCGCCCCGGAGATCACGTGCTGATTCTTCCCGGCGAGCGCTTTCCGGTGGATGCCACCATTATCGAAGGCCGCACCAGTGTGGACGAATCGATGCTCACCGGAGAATCGACGCCCTTGGCGCGCGAGCCTGGGGGCCGGGTTCTCGCCGGCTCGCTTAACTACGACGGCGCTGTCGTGTGCCGCGCGGAATCACTCGGCGAAGCCACGGTGCTCGCGCAGATCACGCGCATGGTGGAACAGGCGCAATCGTCGCGTGCACCCATGGAACGGCTCGCGGATCGCGCCAGTGCAATTTTCGTGCCCATTGTGCTGGCCCTGGCGCTCACAACGGCCGCCGCCTGGACTCTCGCTACGCATTCCCTTCCTCTGGCGCTGGCCAACACGGTCGCCGTGCTGGTGATTGCCTGTCCCTGCGCGATGGGACTCGCGGTGCCCGCGGCACTCACCGTCGCGGTCGGGCGCGGTGCGCAGTTAGGCGTCTTGTTCAAAGGTGGAGAAGCGCTGGAGCGGCTGGGGCACCTCGACGTGATCGTCCTCGACAAAACCGGCACGCTGACGGTGGGGCGCCCGGTGCTGGAGGCAGTGCATCTGATAGGTCTCAGACCGATTGCTGATGTTGGCGACGGAAATGCAGGTCCTTTGACTTCGTCCGCTATCGCGAACTTCGCTCAGGATGACAGGTCGCGGGAAGATGATTTAGTCCGCATCGCGGCCGCTGCGGAAGCGCGATCGAATCACCCCCTGGCGCACGCGATTGTGGATTACGCGCATGCCCGCGGGCTGGCGTGGCCCGCCGCTGAAGACGTGCAAATCCTGCCTGGCCGGGGTCTCACGGCGAAAGTGGACGGCCGCGCATGCCTGCTTGGGAATGAGGCGCTGTTTCATGAGTTCTTCATCGACTTGGCTCAAAACGTTCCGCCGGAACCCGGAGTTACCCGGCTCTGGATGGCATTGGATGGCGCGGTCGCGGCCTATTTCGACGCCCGCGATGCGCTGCGCCCGGACGCTGCCGGGGCTGTGGCCTCTCTTCGCCGCGACGGCCTGCGGGTGGTGATGCTCACCGGCGACTCCGCCTCCGCAGCCGAACCCATCGCGCGGCAGGCCGGAATCGCGGAGGTCGAAGCGGGTCTCGATCCGGCCGGCAAGCTGGCGCGCATCCGCGCTCTGCAGGGGAGCGGATTGCGCGTGGCCATGGTGGGTGACGGTATCAACGACGCGGGCGCCCTGGCCCAGGCCGACGCCGGGATGGCGATGGGCACAGGCGCCGACCTGGCCCAGGAAGCGGGAGATGTTCTGCTGCTGCGAGCACAGCCCTCTTCCATTCCCGCCGCGCTCGAACTGGCTCGCTCGACCCTGCGCGTGATGCGCCAGAACCTGGTCTGGGCCGCGGTTTACAACGTGCTCGGCATTCCCCTCGCCGCGGGGCTGCTCTATCCCGTCTTTCACATTCTGCTCAGCCCCTGGATCGCGGCAGCAGCCATGGCGTTCAGCTCCGTGAGCGTGCTGGGCAACAGCCTGCGCCTGCGCGGCTGGCAGCCGGCTTCTCTCATTCCTTCCAGCGCAGGTTCGATCCACCACGGCAACCACCAGGCACGATAAACCCGCGCAGTCTAGACTAGAGGCAGGATTCCCCGTGCGCATTCTCACCCGCTACATTCTCGGCGAGATTCTCTCCCACGCCCTAATCGGATGCGCGCTCTTTACCTTCATTCTTTTCATACCCCGCCTGCCCCAGATTCTGGAGATGGTGGTGCGCAACAGCTCCACTCTCGCCAACGTGTTGCAGATTTTTCTGTTCACCCTGCCCAACCTGTTCTGGGTCACCATTCCCATGTCGGTGCTGGTCGGGATCCTGCTCGGGTACAGCCGCCTCGCCGCCGATAACGAAGTCATTGCCATGCGCGCTTCGGGCCTGGGCGTCGGCTATTTCGTACGCGTGGCTTCGGTGGTGGCCATAGGCGGCGCATTGCTGGGTTTGGGCAACTCGCTCTACGTAGCTCCCCGCGCCAACCAGGCAATCCTCGAGATGGAGCAGGCGCTGGCAGCGTCCCAGGCCTCTTATCAGATTCAACCTCGGGTGTTTTACGAGGACTTCCACGATCGGGTGCTGTATGTGCAGGACGTACGCGGCGGGGCCGGCGCCGCCAACTGGCGCCAGGTGTTCATGGCCGATGTCAGCGATCCGTCGTCACCGACGATCACCACCGCGGCCTCGGCCACAGTCGTCAACGATTCCACCCAGGAATTGCTGATGCGCCTGCGCGACGGAGCGGAGCATGAGACGGCGGCCGCTCAACCACAGCAGTACAACATCTCCACCTTCACCAGCACGGACCTGCCGCTCCGGCTCAGTGCCCAGAGCGATATTCACCTGGGCCGCATGGATACGGCGGTGTATGCGGTGCCCACCAATTTGCTGATGAAGCGCATCCACGGGCCGGACGGCCGCCGTTTCCTCATCGAGTTGAACAGCCGCTTCTCCTATCCCGGCGCGTGCCTGGTGCTGATGCTTGTCGGCGTGCCCCTGGGCGTGATTTCCCGCCGCGGCGGCAAGAGTTCCGGATTTGTCTTCACCCTGCTCCTGGTGATTTTCTACTACGTCCTTTCCTACACCGGGGTGGCACTCGCGCGCCAGGACAAGCTGCCCGCCTTTTTGGGAGTCTGGCTGGCCAACCTGCTCTTCGCAGCGGTCGGCATCTTCCTGCTGTGGCAAATGGCGAGCGGAGGGCGCGTGCTGAGCGCCATCGTCAGCCTTGCCTCGCGCGCATCGAACGTCACGCTTTTGCCAACCCTTCCCGAAAACGGGGTTCACCTTACAAGGATCTTCGGACACTTGCAGCAGCGGGCGCCGCGAACGTCGTCCCGCAGCGTCTTTCCGCGCATCCTTGATGAGTATGTCATCCGCGAATTCATCAATGTCTTCGTCCTGGTTCTCACCGGCTTTGTCCTGCTGATGCTGGTCTTCACATTTTTTGAGCTGGTAGGGGACATCCTGCGCAACCACATTTCGCTGGCTATCGTGGGCGAGTATCTGGTGAATCTCACCCCCAACATGCTCTACTCCATTGCTCCGCTGGCGGTGTTGATCGCGGTGCTTGTGACGTTCGGAGTTCTTAATCGCAACAGCGAAATCATCGCCATGAAAGCCACGGGCATCAGTCTCTACCGCCTGGTGATTCCTGTCGTCTCGATCTCCGCTATCCTGGCCGTAAGCCTGTTCCTGTTCGACGAGTTCTACCTGCCCCAGGCCAATCGCCGCCAGGAAGCGTTGCGGAGCACAATCAAGGGACGGCCGCCGCAGACCTTCCTGCACCCGGAACAGAAATGGATCTTCGGGCAACAGGAACCCGGTGGCCCCGGCCGCATTTTCTATTACCAGTTTTTTGACCCCGACCAGAATGAATTCGCCAATCTTTCCGTCTTCGAGTTCGATCCCCACACCTTTTCCTTGTCGCGCCGCATCTTTGCCGCCCGAGTCTTTTGGGATCCGGATATCAACGCCTGGCGATTCCAGCACGGTTGGGAACGCAAACTGAGCGGCGCCAACGTGAAAGAGTACAGCGATTTCGTCAACGCCTCATTTCCCGAGATCCATGAAGAACCAAGCTACTTCAAGAAAGAAAGCCTGCAATCGCAGGAGATGAACTTCGGGCAGCTCGACCACTATATCCGCGACCTGCGCCAGAGTGGGTTCGACACCATGCGCTTGCGCGTCGCCCTGTGGCACAAACTCGCGTATCCCCTGGTGGCCGTCGTCATGGCGGTGCTGGCCATTCCCTTCGCGCTGACGATGGGGCGGCGCGGCTCGCTCACGGGCATCGCGGTGGCCATTGGCGTGGCGCTCGCCTACTGGGTAGTCGATGGACTGTTTGGCGCCATGGGCTATGTCAACTATCTTCCCGCACCATTGGCCGCCTGGTCGTCGGATGTTCTGTTCGGCCTCGCCGGCGGTTATCTGCTGCTCCGAACTCCGACATGAACTTACAGCACCTCACTCCGTGCCCCATCCTTTCCGGTTTCCTGTGCAGAAAGGGTGGGAAAGCGGAAACGAGGCTTCGTCAGATTGCTTCCACGCTTTCAGATGCAGCCGCAGCACTGAGCCGCTCGAGCAACTCATGAAACTGCTGGTCCATGCGCGGATCGCCGGGCAGGAATTCGATCCCCACCCCCTTGCCGGGCCGGACTTCCATCACCCGCGCCAGCGAGCTCAGATGCTGCCCGTTGGCTGAAAACCGCAGCTCGATCTCCGCAAACCGCTTGAGGTTGAGCCGGGCACGCGTGGCAATGTAACAGCCGGTCAGGCTGATGTCCTTGACTTCGCCGCGGAAAAGCAAGTCCGGTCGAAAGACCACCACCTCGGCGCGCCCATCGCAGGCAAATCGCGTGTGCTGCCGGCGTTCGCTGGCTGTTGCCGTCTCCTCATTCGCCATAGTGCCGTCGACACCAACCTTCCCGACGCCGCCGTCCAGAACCGCCGCGCCCGTAAAAGTTCTCTTCCGCTTTATCGGCTCGGGCGGAGCATCCCGCCAGAGTCCGTACAAAAGTCGGACAGCCCGCCGCTGCGCTCGAGCCAGCCTCCCCGTACAATAGAGTCATGCTTCGCGAACTGCGCCCCCTCTTCGCCTACATGCGCCGCTACCGCTGGGGATACTTGTGGGGCAGCCTCTGTGTCATTGCCACCAACGCCGTCTGGGTGTTGTTCCCCAAGGTCCTTCAGCAGGCGATCGACGCATTGAATCACGGCGTGACGCGAAACAGGATCCTGTTCTTTGCCGGAATTCTGATCGTGATCGCGCTCATCAAGGGCGTCTTTCTCTATGCGCAGCGATGGATCCTGATCGGCATCTCGCGCGAAATTGAATTCGACCTGCGCAACGACCTGTTCCGCCACCTCGAAAGACAGGACACGGGGTTCTATCAGCGCTATCGCACCGGCGATATCATGGCGCGCCTCACCAACGACCTGAACGCAGTGCGCATGCTGCTCGGCCCGGCCATCATGTACAGCGCCAACACCTTGATGTTCACCATCGGGGCGCTCTTTTTCCTGCTCCAGATCAGCCCCTATCTGACCCTCGTGGCCCTGGCCCCGGCTCCGATCGCCAGTATCGTTATTCAGTACCTTGGCCGCAAGATTCATGACCGTTTCGAGCGCATCCAGGCCAGCTTCTCCGAGATTTCAGCGCAGGCCCAGGAAAACTACTCCGGAGCGCGACTGGTGCGGGCGTTCGCCCGGGAGGAGTCGCAGATCCGGCTCTTCGAACAGCTGAATCGCCAATACATCGCGCGCGCCCTGCGCCTGGTTCAACTGATGGGCATGTTGTGGCCCTCGCTTGAATTCATTCTGGGCGTTTCGATGATCATCACCTTGCTGGCAGGCGGCCACCTTGTCATTCAGCACCGCATCAGCGTAGGCCAGTTCGTGGCTTTTAACACCTACATGATCCTCCTCATCTGGCCGATCATCGCCGTGGGCTGGGTGGTCAACATCTTTCAGCGCGGCACCGCTTCGGTCGCGCGCATCGACGAGCTGTTGCGCCAAGAGCCCGCCATCGATGACCGCGACGCCGATCTCGCAATGGCGCAGGACGCGGTGCCGGCTGGCGAAATTGAGTTCCGCCACCTCGACTTCAGCTATGGCCAGACCCAGGTGCTGCACGACATCTCTCTGCAGGTTCCCGCTGGTTCGAGCCTGGCGATCGTGGGCCCGACCGGCTCCGGCAAGACCACGCTGGTCAACCTGATCTCGCGGCTCTACGAAGCGCCCGAAGGCTCTCTGCTCATCGACGGCAGACCCATTCGCGAATATCCCCTCGCAGTTCTGCGCCGCAACATCGGCATGGTGCCGCAGGAAACATTCCTGTTCAGCGAGACTCTCCGCGAGAACCTCGCCTTCGGCGCCCCCCAGGCCACCGCCGCCGACCTGCTCGAAGCGGCCGAAGCGGCCCACGTCCGCCAGGAGTTCGAGGAGTTCCCCCATGGCTTTGAGACCGTGGTCGGCGAGCGCGGCGTGACGTTGTCCGGCGGACAAAAACAGCGCACCGCCATCGCCCGCGCCCTGCTGCGCAGGCCCGCCATTCTCATCCTCGATGACGCGTTAGCAAGTGTGGATACCTACACCGAAGAGCGCATTCTCGGCGGCTTGCAGAGTTACACCTCGGGTTCGACGACGATCCTGATTTCACATCGTGTATCCACCGTGCGCCACGCTGATCAGATCGCGGTCCTCGATCACGGCCGGATTGTGGAACTGGGCAAGCACGATGAACTTCTCGCGCTCGACGGCTACTATGCAAGCCTGTACCAGAAGCAGCAACTCGAAGAAGAACTCACGGTTGCGGGATAGGTCGCTGGGCGGCCCGGGGCAAGCATGCGCGTGCCGCTCAGTTGCGCCGAGGACCGATCACGGCGGCTCGCCCGTCACGCGTGCCACCGGGATTGGGCGCCCGATTCCAAGTTGCTGCCGTCACCGTCAAAACCAGCCCTGCCCGAGGAAAAATGGGCCGCCTGAACCGGGGCTGGATTGACCGAGGGGTCCCGGGCCACCTGCCGCCATGCATCGCGGACATTGCGTACACAATCGACGGCGTGCTGGAACCTGGGCTTTGACGCGGATTGGGAGGCCTGCAGGATCTGCGCAAAAATGGATGCATAGAATTCGCTCAAAGCCTGCGCCGGCCGGCCGCCTACGTCCATGCGCAACCGTGCCTGCAGGTGAATGATGATATCCAGCGCTCGCTTGACCGCGATTCTCCGGCCCGCCTGGTCGCCGCGCTCCACCGATACCATGGCCGCGTAGAGAAAGCGAATGATCCCGTCATAGAGCGCTACGACGAGGTCGACAGCGGAGGCTCCATCCAGCACATGTTCCTGGTAACTGTTCATCGAGTTTGGCTCCTTGCCGATGGTCGGTTATGACTTCTGGTTGTAGCCGGTGATCGCCGAGTAGAGCATATCCACGCTGGACAACTGCGACGGCAGCGCCTGGAGGATCTCGTTGGCCTTGTTCAACTCCGCGGTCAGGTTCTTCTGCTGCGTCGAAATCAGAGTCTCTTCCCTGGCAATGTCGGCGTTCAGATTGGATTCCAGGGTGCTGTTCGCCTTTTGCGCCAGCTTCAGAATTCCCGTCGATGAACTGGTGCCGGCCTGGTTCAGCACGTTGGCCGTGGTCATGCCCCAGCTGTTAGCTCCTTGAAATAAGCCCACTATGCTGCTGAAATCCGAGTTCAGGGTTGAATCGAGAATGTTCGCGTCAAGCTTGATCGTGCCGTCGTTGTTCATGCTGATGCCGAGACCGGTCAGTCCCGGAATATCCGAACTATGGGTGTAATTCAGAGTGGTGTTGCTGTTCGTGGTATCGACAATGTTGGAGGTGACGCTCAAGGCGCCCTTGGCCCCCGCCGTTCCCGAAAGTAGCGTGAGTGTCGACAGGCCGTTTTGGGTGACAACCTTGGCAGTCACGCCAATGCTGGCCGCGTTGATGGCGCTCGCCAGTCCGGACAGCGTCTGATCTGACAGCGTGGACATATCAATCTGGTGAGCTGTTCCGCTTCCGACCTGGATCGAGATGGTTCCGGAGAGCATATCGGTCGCGTTCTTGATCGCGTCCAGGTACCCGTTGGGATTCTGCGTGTTGACGCTGCTCAGCAATTGCTGCTGCAGCAGCGACAATGTCGGCGAACCAAATAGCGGCTCGGCATTGCCCGACGCGTCATTCCCGGTTTGGGCATTGATCGCTTTGATAAGGGAGTTGTAGTCCGTGACCATGGTGTTGATGGCGCTCTCCACATCCGCATTGTCGTTGCCGATCACGACCTGGATGGGCACCGGATCTCCGCTCGAGTCGGTCGCGGTCGGAGAAAGGATTTGAAACGTCACCCCGGGAATCAGGTTGGTCGCCGTATTCGAAGGGCTCAACAAGTCGACGCCATCGATGTTCAGCGACGCGTCTACGCCGGTGACGGTGGACTTGTAACTCAACGGCGCATTTCCGTTGCTCGAATCCGCGAGCGAGTTGGAAGTGATGGTGATGTTGCCCGCGCCGCCGGAGGTCGCCGAAACCAGGCTCAGCCTTGAGCCGGTGGAGTCGGTGAGAATGCCGGCCGAAACGCCCGTGCCAGAGCTATTGATGGCCGAAGCCAGGCTGGCAAGGGTGCCCCCGCCTGGGGGCAGCGTGATGGTGTGCGAAGTTCCATTGCCCACCTGCAAGGTAAGGGCGCCGGTCAGTTTGTCTGAGGCGCTCGCGACTTCAGTCAAATAGCCACTGGAGGTCTTGGCCAGGCTGTTGACGATCACGCTGTGAGCCCCCGGCATGGCTGCGGACGTCGCCGCGCTGAGCTCGACTACGTTGGTATCGGAGCTGGATCCTGTCTTCTGTGACAGGATGCCGGTGAAATCGGTAAGGGCACTCACGTCGTTGGAGAGGCTCGACAGCAGAGTGCCCAAGCTGGAGATTGCCGTATCCTGGCTCTGCAACAGCGACAGCTGTGTCTTCCAAGGAGTCTCCACCTTCTGGAGATTGGCGACGATCGACGACACCGTCGCGCTTACGTCGAATCCCGCGCCGCTGGTCGGCGACCCGAAACTCAGTCCTACAGTTCCCATGGAGCCCTCCGTGGTTGACTCCTGCAGCACGGCTGCCAAGTCCAGTTGTAGAAGATTGGGAAATACTCATCTGTCACGAGAAGAAGTGCGCGTTACACGCGAAGGGCGTCCGGATCGGACGCCCTTCGCGGCTTTGCTGGACTCTCGCTGACCCCATTCCGACGACCCGGCGGCCGCCGGAATGGGCCCAGGTTACTGCAGCAGCTTGGTCACTTCCTGCTGGATGCTGTTGGCCTGCGCCAGAGCGGAGATGCCGGTCTGGCTCAGGATTTCGTACTTCGACATGTTGGAGGATGCCTGGGCGTAGTCGGTCGCCTGCACCGCGTTCTGCGCCGCCACGATGTTCTGCTGCTGGGTGGCCAACACCTGGCCCATCGAGCTCAGGGTGTTGATCTGCGCGCCGATGTACCCATCCTGGGCAGCGACATCCGCGATGGCGGTATTCAGGGTCGTCAAAGTGGCTTGCGCGCCTGCCTGGGTGGTCAGGTCATTCGCAGTCAGGTCAGCGCTCGGAGTGGCGCCGATTGTATATCCGATGGTGTTTCCTGCCAGAGCCACCGTGCCGTTGGCATCGCCGACGCTCGCGGACGTGAGTTCGGCAAAGTTCAAAGCGTCGATCGACGAACCGTTTGTCGAAGAATCTCCAACATAAATGTTGACCGTCGAGGCTGCGCCCTGTCCGAACACCTGGTTCTGGTTGTAGGTGGTTGAGGTTCCGATGTTATTGATTTCGGCCAGGATCGATTGGAATTCCTGGTCTGCCGCGGTGAGCTGGGAATTGTTGAGGGTGCCGTTCGAGGCTTCAGTCGCCAACGTCACGCCACGGTTGAGCAGGTTCGTCACTTGCGAAAGAGCGCCATCGGCCACTTGCAGCAGTCCGACACCCTCGGTGGCGTTGGTCTGCGACTGAGCCAGGGCGGCTGAGTTGGCCGAGAGGCCGTTGACCAGCGAGAGGCCGGCAGCATCGTCTGCGCCAGAATTGATCCTGGAGCCGGAGGACAACTGTTGCAGGGTCTTGTTGAGGCTGTTCTGCGTGTTGTTCAGATTGTTGGCCGCGTACATCGCGGAGAGATTATTCAAGACACCCAGGGACATGGGTTACTCCTTGTGGGATGCGTTGATTTACGTCCCTCCTCCGTGGCTCGCTCCCATTGTCTTTGTGCTGCCCTGGGCTGCTGCTGCCGGGGTGGTACGTCGCATCTGGCCCCTTCTTCGGCCCCCACCTGTCGGACTTTATCGCATCCCGCCAAATGTCCTGCTCAGGACACTCCCGAACCATTACCTTAATCTTTCAACCTTTCCTTTCCTCACGCCGATAACTCCCCTGAGGAAGCAAGTAAATGATCGAACTGACCAGGCTCAACGGAAATCCCATGGTGTTGAACAGCGATCTGATCAAGACGGCCGAGGCTTCGCCTGACACCATGCTGACGCTGATCAACGGGGAGAAACTGATTGTGCGCGAAAGTTGCGCCGAAGTCATGGAGCGCGTTCTCGCCTACCGGGCCCGCCTGCTTGTTGCCGTGTCCCGGCAGCTGCCGTCCCTGCACGATCTGTACAAGATGACCTCTCTCAACAGTCTCAATACGGGCGGCGAGAGCGATCTCACCTGACGTTGGAAAGCAACAAGCCGGAGATTGTCCGCTGAGGCTTCCACCGGAAATGCGGGGACAAAGCCTGGAGGAGTGTTCATGGATAAAGCAAGTATTGGCGGGGTGTTGCTGGCCATTGCCGGGATCGTGGCCGGACTGCTAATGGAAGGAGGCAACCTGGGCCAGATCCTGCAGCCCACCGCGGCCCTGATTGTCTTTGGCGGAACCATGGGAGCGGTCTTGCTCCAGTTCCCGCTCACCACCGTTGTCGCCGCATTCCGGCGCATGAGCCATGTCTTCGCCGCGCCCCGCAAGCATAACGATCAGCTCATCCGCCTCCTTGTCGCATTTGCCAACAAGGCCCGCCGCAATGGCGTGGTCTCGCTCGACAGCGATCTGCAGACCATCCATGACCCGTTCCTGAAACAGACGGTGATGCTAGCCGTGGACGGCACCGAGCCCTCCGACCTGCGCAAGATCATGCAGGTCAGCCTCGATTCCACAACCGAAAGCGAAGAGCGGCTCCCCGCCGTATTCGAGTCGGCGGGCGGCTTTTCGCCGACCATCGGCATTCTCGGCGCCGTGCTCGGACTCATCCAGGTGATGCAGCACCTCGATAACATTCAGGAGGTGGGTCGCGGAATTGCTGTCGCTTTTGTGGCCACCATCTACGGGGTGGGCATCGCCAATCTCTTCTTTCTACCCCTGGCGGGCAAGATGCGCCTGCGTGTCCGCGAAGATTACCTGAGCCGGGAAATGATGCTCGAAGGAGTCATCTCCATCCTTGAAGGAATGAATCCGCGCATGCTGGAAGTCAAACTGTCCGGCTTCCTTGAGCATTCTCAACGCAAGCCGGCGGAGCGCGCCGCATGAGGGTTCGTGTGCCCAGAAGCCGTGTTACTCATGACCGCTGGCTGGTCTCTTACGCCGACTTCATTACCCTCCTGTTCGCTTTTTTTGTGGTTTTGTTCGCCTCCGCCAAGGCCGATCAAAAGAAGCAGATGGAGGTAGCCCAGGCTATTGATTCCGCGTTTAAATCGCTGGGCATTTTTCCGGATGCGTCCCGCCGGCCCGCCAAACCACCGAACGCCGCCGCCGGAACCGAGCCGGCCGCCATTCCCATGAACATCGTGATGGGCGAAGATGTGCTCTCGCCCGCCCGCGTCCGGGACGACCTCGAAAGCCTCCGCCGGGAACTCCAGCAACGGCTCTCGAACCAGGTGGCCCAGCACACGGTTTCGATTCAGATGGGCCGTGACGGGCTTGTGATCAGCCTGCGTGAGGCGGGATTCTTCGACTCGGGCTCCGCCATGCCGCGGCCTGAGACCCTGGGAACGTTGCACGAGATTGCTGCTTCCCTGGGCCGCACCCCCTACGACCTGCGCGTCGAGGGCCACACCGACAACATTCCCATTCACACCGCGAACTTCGATTCCAACTGGGAGCTTTCTTCAGCCCGCGCCACCCGCATTGCGCGGCTCTTTCTTGACTTTCATGCCATCCCGCCCGAACGGCTCTCGGCTGCGGGCTATGCCGAGTTTCATCCCGTAGCCAGCAACGCCACAGTCGAGGGGCGCGCCACCAATCGCCGCGTTGACCTGGTGGTTCTTCCGCGTACCAAAGTCAATTTCTCCGTTCCCGGATTTCCGCGCGCGGACGGCCAATGGCGGAAAATTACCGACGAGTGAGCGGAGTTAACAGGGCTGGCGGGGTTAGCTAACTGTACAGATGATATAGCTAACCACGCGGCTTACTAACTCCGCTAACTCTGCTTTGATTCCACCCCGAGCACTTTCACAATCACCCTCTTGCGCCGCTGCCCGTCGAACTCGGCATAAAACACGCGCTGCCATGTGCCCAGGTCCAGCCTCCCCCCGGTCACCGGCAAGGTTGTCTCGTGGTGCAACAACAGCGATTTCAAATGAGCGTCGCCGTTGTCTTCGCCGGTTCTGTGATGCTCGTAGTCGGGCCGCGCCGGCGCCAGTTCCTCGAGCCACTTGCCGATATCCTCGATCAGCCCGCTCTCCAGGTCATTCACGTAGACCGCCGCCGTAATGTGCATGGGCGAGACAAAACACAGCCCGTCCTGCACACCGCTGCGCCGGACAATCTGCTCCACCTGGTCGGTAATGTGAACCATCTCCCGCCTCTTCTTCGTTTCAAAAACCAGGTACTCCGTGTGGCTCTTCAACAACGCCTCCTGTGACCGTAACCCGTTCCTCGGAACCGGTTCCCCAACCCTTATCCTAATAACAACCATGTCCGTGCCCGACACTCACGCCGCCGAATCGCTCTCGCAGCAGGGTCTCGACCTGCTCGCGGCGGGTCAGCCTGCCCAGGCGGTCGAGGCGTTTCGCGCTGCCATCGCGGCCGACCCCGAGCACTATGAGGCGCATCACGGGCTGGTCCGCGCCCTGCGCGATGCGGGATGCCCCGAGCAGTCGATCGCCGCAGCCCTGGCGCTCACTGCGCTCACGCCGGCCGACCCGCTGGCACATACGGCCTTATCCATTTCACTGCAGCACGCCGGCCATATCTCCGAGGCGGAAGCGGCCGCTGCCCGGGCACGCATCCTGGAATGGAAAATTCAGCTCCAATCGCCGCCTCCCGAAGGCCAGCTGTGAAGGTCCCGCGCCAATCAAGATCGACAAGGCGACCAACTCCGGCACAGCGGTTGCGCGCCATGCATGAGCAGCTCGCAGCAGCCTATGGCCCGCAGTCCTGGTGGCCGGCGCAGACTCCGTTCGAAGTGATCGTTGGCGCGTACCTCACCCAGAACACCGCATGGAAAGCCGTCGAGCGGTCTCTCGCAAACTTGCACCCGGCCGGAGCCTTAACCGTCGAGGGCCTGCGCGCAATTCCGCTTCAACAATTGCGGGAACTGATCCGCCCCTCCGGGTTCCCGACGCGGAAGGCGCCCGCGCTCAAGGCTTTCGTCGCCATGCTGGATGCGGAGTTCGGCGGCTCGCTCGATCGGATGGCCGCAGAGTCAACCGCCACACTGCGGCGCCGACTACTGGCGCTGCCCGGCGTCGGCCTTGAGACGGCGGATGCGATCCTGCTCTATGCGCTGGGACACGCAGTGCCCGTCGCAGACGAATATCTGCGCAGAATCGCCGAGCGCCATCAGCTTGTCGAGCCGCCCCCAGGCCGCGACCGCAAGGGATACGAGGCCCTGGCCCATCTGACGCGCCAGGCCTTCTCTGGGGAACCGGCCGCGAGGCATGCGCAATTCTTCAACGAGTTTCACGCGCTGACTGTGGCCGTGGGCAAAGCCCATTGCGGAAAGGCAGCGCGGTGCGCAGGTTGTCCGCTGGCCACCGACCTTGGCTATGTTGCGAATGACGTAAAGTAACGCCGGCGCTACTTCTGCATCGTATAGGTCGTGGCCGGAACCTTTTCAGCCAGCTGCGAGGGTGTGGGCAACTGCGAGCGATCCCACCCTCCCCCCAGGGCTTCGACCAACTGGACGCTCGACAACATCTCCTGCACATGCAGCGTATTCAGCGCAGTCTGGTTGTTCAACAGCGCCGTCTGAGCGATCACGACCGTCACGAAGGGATCCAGCCCCATTCTGTACCGCTCCATCTCCAGATCGAGGAACTGCTGGGCCGCCTTGACCGCTTGCTCCTGCTGAAGGATCTGCTGGGAATAAATCCGGGTGGCCGACATCGCGTCTTCCACCTGCTGGAATGCAACGAGCACAGTCTGCCGGTAGTTGGCCAGGTCGGCATTGTAGGTGGCTTCGTACTGGTGCAGTTGGGCGCGATAGAGGCCGCCGTCGAAAACCACTTGCGACGCCCCGGGCCCAAGCGACCAGAAGCGGCTGGCGATATCAAACAGATGCTTGAACGTGGAACTCTCGAATCCGCCGCCGACGGAGATAGTGACCTGGGGATAGAACGCACCGTAACCAATGCCGATCGTCGCATTGGCCTCGGCAAGCGTGCGCTCGGCCGCGGCAACGTCCGGCCGGCGCTCGGCAAGCTGCGAGGGTATGCCCGTCGGAATAGCGGGCGGCGTGTAGAGCAAGGGCTTGACGGGAATTGAAAATTCCGACGCAACCTTGCCCACCAGCATGGCGATCGCGTGTTCATACTGCGCGCGCAACAGATCAACATTGATGGCCGACGCCTGTGCACCCTTCAGGGTTGTCTGCGCTTCGACGACGGAGATGTAGTCGCCCACTCCCGCGTCGTACGCGCCCTGCGTGGCGTCGAGAGCCTTCTGGTCAACTTCGACCGTCTGGTTCAGGATCTGCTGCAGCATGTCCTGGCCGCGGATCTCGAAGAAAAACTGCGCCAGGCTTACCTGTTCGGTAAGCTTCTCGAGTTCTAGATCGGCAGCGCTGACTTGCGTGGCATATTCCGCCGAATGCACCTGGTTGCGAACTTTGCCCCACAGATCCGGAGTCCAGGAAACGTTAAGGGGAAGCGACCAAAGCGTGGAGGTAGTCCCCGTGTTGGCCTGAGAAGAATTGCGAAGGTTGGACGAACTGCGCGATCGGTTCCACGACGCACCCGCTGTAATCGTAGGCCAGTATTGCGAGCGCGCCTCGGCAATAACCGCGCGCGCTGACATGAAATTGTTAAACGATACTTTGATGTTTTCGTTGTCGACGATAAGCTGCTCTTCGAGAGCGTTCAACTCCGGCTCGTTGAACACCTCCCACCATTTGCCGCGGATCATGGCGTCCTGGGGGCTGGCCACTTTCCAGCCGTCTTGATCGTGGAAGTTGACTGTCGACTCCTTGTAGCTCGGAGCGGTTACCGCGGTGGGCGTGGGAGGTTGGTACTTGGGCCCCACCTGGCAGCCATCAAGCAGGACCAACAGGCTTGCAGCTGCGGCCGCGATCATCACGATCGACTGATTCCTTTTCGCCTTGAACATCATTTTCTCTTCCATACTAGGATGCAGTTTCTGCTGCCTCCTGGGGCATAACATCATGCGACCTGCCCAGCAGGCGCAGGCGCAGGCGATCCATAGTGAGATAGACCACCGGCGTGGTGTAAAGGGTGAGCAACTGGCTCAGGAGCAGGCCGCCCACGATCGTGATGCCCAGCGGGCGGCGCAGTTCTGAACCGGTGCCGGTGCCGAATGCCAGCGGCAGCGCGCCGAACATCGCGGCAATTGTGGTCATCATGATGGGACGAAAGCGCAGCAGGCATGCCTCGAAGATTGCGTCGCGCGTGTTCTTGCCTTCCTGTCGCTCCGCCATCAGCGCGAAGTCGATCATCATGATGGCGTTCTTCTTCACGATGCCGATCAGCAGGATGATCCCGATGATGGAGATCACGTTCAGATCGATGTTGAAAAGCATCAGCGCAAGCATCGCGCCGACGCTGGCCGAGGGCAGCGTGGAGATAATCGTCAGCGGATGGACCAGGCTCTCGTAGAGAATGCCAAGCACGATGTAGACCGCAAGCAGCGCAGTGATGACCAGGTACTTCTCCGTGGCCAGCGAATGCTGGTAAGCCTGCGCGGTTCCGGAAAAGAAGCCATGAACCGTGGCAGGCATGCCCAGGCTCTGTTCCATCTCCGTGATTTCCCGCGTGGCGTCGCTCAGCGACACGCCGTTGCCGAGATTGAATGAAACCGTGACCGAGGGAAACAGCCCGGTGTGGTTCACCTGCAGCGGCGTGGTGCCGGTCTTCGGGTGCATCAGGTTCAGCAGCGGCGACACCGCATTAAGGCCGGCGCGGTTCGAGTTGGACGTGGGCGCGACATAGATGTTGTTCAGCCCCGACGGATCCTGCCAGTACTGCGGCGCAACTTCCATCACCACGTAGTACTGGTTGAGCTGGGTGTAGATGACCGAGACCTGCGACTGGCCGAAGGCGCTGTAGAGCGCGCGGTCGAGCGACTGCGCGGTCTGGCCCAGCCGGGCCGCGGTGGCGCGGTCGAAGGTGAGCATCTCCTGCAGGCCGCCGTTCTGCTGGTCGCTGTTCACGTCCTGCAGGCCGGGCAGCCTGCGCATGTTCTGCATGCAGGATGGGGCCCCAGTGTGCCAGGTCGGCAATGCTCTCGGTCTGAATGGTGTACTGGTACAGCGCATTGCCGCCGCGGCCTCCGATGCGCAGGTCCTGCGCGGCCTGCAGGAAAGCCGAGGCGACCGGCAGGCGGTTCATCTTGGGCCGCAGGCGGTTGATCACATCCGGTTGCTGAAATTTTGCGGCCCTTGCCCAGCGGCTTCAGCGCAATGTAGATGAACCCGCCGTTACTCGAGCCTTGACCGCCCGTAAAGGCATTCACGTGCGCAACCGCGGGATCGGCCTTGATCACGCCCACAATTTGCTGCGATGGAGAAATTCATGAACGGGAACGAAGCATCCTGCGGTCCCTGAACGCCGCCCACGAGAGCGCCGGTGTCCTGCTGCGGGAAAGAACCCCTTGGGAATCCGGATAATCACCACAACGTTCAGCGCAATCGTCAGCACCAGCACGATGAGGGTGAGCCCGGGATTGTCCAGCACCCACGACAGCGAATGCCGGTATATGGCCAGCATGCCGGTGAAGAATCTCTCACTGATGCGGTAAAGCAGGTTATGCCGCTCGCCCTGTTTGTGCGCCTTGAGCAGATGCGCGCACATGGTGGGCGTGGTGGTCAGCGAGATCACCATCGAGACCACGATGGCGGTCGAAAGCGTGACCGCAAATTCGCGGAACAAGCCGGCCGACGATGCCGCCCATCATGAGAATGGGAATAAAGACCGCGATCAGCGACATGCTGATGGAGAAGACGGTGAAGCCGATCTCTTTCGCGCCCTGCAGCGATGCGGCAAACGGCTCCATGCCGGCTTCGAGATGGCGGGTGATGTTCTCCATCACGACAATCGCGTCGTCGACTACAAATCCGGTGGCGACGGTGAGCGCCATCAGCGAAAGGTTGTCGAGGCGTGTAGCCGAGCAGGTACATGACCGCGAAGGTGCCGATCAGCGAAACCGGAACGGCAACGCTGGGAATGAGCGTGGCGCGCGGGCTGCGCAGGAAAAAGAAAACCACCAGCACCACCAGGATGACCGACCCGATGAGCGTCGTCTCGACGTTGTGGACCGAGGCGCGAATGGTGGTGGTGCGATCCATGCACGATCGTGGTCTTAATGCCTTGCGGCAGCACCGCTTCAAGAAACGGCAGCTGCGCCTTGATGCGATCGACGGTTTCGATGATGTTGGCGCCGGGCTGGCGGAAGATGATGAGAAAGACACCTCTCTCGCCATCCATGTAGCCGGCGGTGCGAATATTCTGCGTGGAGTCGACAACGTCGGCGACGTCGGAGAGCCGAATCGCCGCGCCGTTGTGATAGCCGACGATCAACGGCTTGTATTCGTGCCGCTTCGGAGATCTGGTCGTTGGTGATAATGTCGGCGGTGGTGTAGCCATCGGAGAGCTGGCCCCGGGGCTCATGCGAATTCTGCAGGCTGAGGATCGACTGAACACTGCTCAGGGTAAGCCCGAAGCTCGCCAGCTTCTTGGGATCGACCTCCACGCGCACCGATGGTGTAGCGCCGCCGCCCACATTCACCTGACCCACTCCTTCAATCTGCGAGAGCTTCTGCTCCAGGATGGTGGAGGCCAGGTCGTAGAGCTTGGTGACGTCGTACTTGTTCGAGGTCAGGCCGAGAATCATGATGGGCGAGTCGGCCGGATTGACTTTGCGATAGGACGGATTGGAGGGAAGATTGGCGGGCAGATAGGTGCGCGCCGCGTTGATGGCCGCCTGCACGTCGCGCGCGGCGCCGTCGATGTCGCGGTTGAGATCGAACTGCAGGGTGATGCCGGTCGACGCCCAGCGAACTCGACGAGGTCATCTCGGTGATGCCGGCGATATGGCTGAACTGGCGCTCCAGCGGCGTGGCCACCGACGCTGCCATGATCTGCGCGCTGGCGCCGGGCAGGCCGGCGTTCACGTTGATGGTCGGGAAATCCACCTGCGGCAGCGGGGACACCGGCAGCACCGTGAACGCAATCGCGCCGGCAATGGCGACGGCGATGGTCAGCAGCGTGGTGGCCACCGGCCGCCGGATGAATGGAGAGGAGAGACTCATGCCGGCTCTCTCCCGCCGCCTCATTCCGGGGAGCCGAGTGCGATGGCCTGCGGCCGGTGAGGCGCTGACCCAGCGAGTCAAAGAAGATGTAGATGACCGGCGTGGTGTAGAGCGTGAGAATCTGGCTCAGCAGCAGGCCGCCGACCATGCGAAATGCCGAGCGGGCGGCGCAGCTCCGATCCAAGCCCGGTTCCGACAGCCAGCGGAATGCCGCCCAGCAGCGCCGCCATGGTGGTCATCATGATCGGACGGAAGCGCAGCAGGCTGGCCTCGTAGATGGCATCCGTCGAGGACATTCCTTGCTCGCGCTCCGCCTCCAGCGCGAAGTCGACGATCATGATGCCGTTCTTCTTCACGATGCCGATCAGCAGGATGATGCCGATGATGGCGACGACGCTGAGATCCTGGCCGAACAGCATCAAGCGCGAGCAGCGCGCCCACGCCGGCCGACGGCAGCGTGGACAGAATGGTGATGGGATGGATGAAGCTCTCATACAGAACGCCCAGCACGATGTAGACCGTGACCAGCGCGGCCAGGATCAGCAGAGATTCATTCGAGAGCGAGTTCCGGAACGACGCCGCGGTGCCCTGGAAGTCCGCCTGAATCGTGGGCGGAAAGTCCATCTGCTGCGCTCAGCTTGTCAATGTCGGTGATCGCTGTGCCCAGCGATGCTTTCGGCGCCAGGTTGAAGGAAACCGTGACCGACGGAAATTGTCCCTGGTGATTGATGGAGAGCGGCTCGGTAGTGAGTGAAGCACTGGTAAACGCGCCAAGCGGAACCGAATTGGCCGACGTTGCGGTGATGGAAGCGTTCGGCGTGGTTCCGGAGAATGTCCCCCCGGACACCGACGATCCCGCGGTCGACGTGGTGCCTGCCAGCACCGTGGCCGGCACGGTCAGCACACCGGACGAGGGCGTGTAGCGGATGGCAGTCGTCAGCGCATTCGAACCTGCCGCCGCCGAGGCCGAGGACGAAAACGAAGTCGAAGCGCCGGCGCCGCGTCGCGCCCGCTGACCCGTTGGCCTGGATGTAGAGGGACCCAAGATGCGCGGGATCCCGCTGCCACTCCGGCATCGCTTCCAGTATCACGTGATATTGGTTCAGTCTGCGTGTAGAGGGTGCTGATCTGGCGCTGGCCGTAGGCGTCGTAGAGCGTGTTGTCGATGGTGGTGGGCGCAATGCCGAGTCGCGACGCGGTCACGCGGTCGATGTTCAGTGAAAGCGCGCGCCCGCCCGTCTGCTGGTCGGTGGCCACATCTTCGAGTTCGGGCAGCTTCTTCAACTCGGCGACAAACTTGTCGGTCCACTCGTTCAGTTCATCGATGTCGGGATCTTCGAGCGTGTACTGGTACTGGGTGCGGCTTACGCGGTCGTCGACCGTGATGTCCTGCACCGGCTGCATGTAAAGGTGCATTCCCTGCACCTCGCCGAGATTCGTCTGCAGGCGCCGGATCACGTCGGACGCGCTGATGTGCCGCTCTTCGAGCGGCTTCAGATTGATCGAGATGCGGCCGCTGTTCAGCGTGGTGTTGATGCCGTCGGCGCCGATGAACGAGGAGAGGCTTTCGACCGCCGGATCCTGCAGAATGATCCGGGCCAGTTCCTGCTGCTTCGTCGCCATGTCGGTGATAGGAGATCGACTGCGGCGCCTGCGAAATGCCCTGGATCACGCCCGTATCCTGCACCGGGAAGAATCCCTTGGGGATCATGATGTAGAGAACCACCGTCAGAATCAGGGTCGCGAGCGCCACCAGCAGGGTGATGGTCTGGAAGCGCAGAACCACTTTCAGCGTGCGTCCGTAGAACGCGATCATGCCATTGAAATGCGTTCTCTGACACGCGGTAGAAACGGCGACTGCTGATGCTCCGGGATTGTGGCGCAGAATGCGCGCGCACATCATCGGCGTGAGGGTGAGCGACACCACCGCCGAGATGATGATGGTGACCGCCAGCGTCACCGCGAATTCGCGGAACAGGCGGCCCACCACGTCGCCCATGAACAGCAGCGGGATGAGCACCGCGATCAGCGACACGGTCAGAGAGACGATGGTGAAGCCGATCTGTCCCGCGCCGGTCAGCGCCGCCTTCATGCGGCGGCATGCCCTCTTCGAGGAAGCGCGAGATGTTCTCGATCATCACGATGGCGTCGTCCACCACGAATCCGGTGGAGATGGTGAGCGCCATCAGCGAAAGATTGTCGAGGCTGTAGCCCAGCATGTACATCACGGCAAAGGTGCCGATCAGCGACAGCGGCACGGCCACGCTGGGAATGATGGTGGCCGACAGGTTGCGCAGGAAGAGGAAGATCACCATGACCACCAGCCCGATGGTCAGCATCAGTTCGAACTCCACGTCGTTCACCGACGCCTGGATGCTGGTGGTCATGTCGGTCAGCGTGGTGACCTTGATCGACGCGGGAAGATTCGCCTCCAGTTGCGGCAGGATCGCCTGGATCCGCTTCGACCACCGTGATGGTGTTGGCGCCGGGCTGGCGCTGGATATTGAGAATGACCGCCGGCGTCTGGTTCATCCACGCGGCCTGGCGCGTGTTTTCCACGCCGTTGACGACGTTGGCCACGTCTTTGACGAAGACCGGCGCGCCGTTCTGGTACGAGATGACAACGTTCCGGTATCCGGCCGCTTCCGTGATCTGGTCGTTGGCGTCGATCTGATAATCCTGGCGCGGGCCGTCGAAGTTGCCCTTGGCCGAGTTCACGCTGGCCTGGGTCAACGCCGTGCGCACGTCCTCCATGTTGATGCCGTAGGCGGACAGCTCGGTCGGATTGACCTGGATGCGGACCGCGGGCTTCTGGCCGCCGCTGATGCTCACCAGGCCCACGCCGCTCAACTGCGAAATGCGCGGAGCCAGCCGCGTGTCGACCAGGTCCTCCACTTGCGACAGCGGCATGGAATCGGAAGAGATACGCCAGCGTGAGGACCGGCGCGTCGGCGGGATTGGTCTTGTTATAGACCGGCGGCGTGGGCAGGTCAGACGGCAGAAAGGTCTGGCCGCCATTGATCGACGCCTGCACCTCCTGCTCGGCCACGTCGAGCGCCAGGCTCAAGTCGAACTGCAGCACGATGACTGAAACGCCGCCGGCGCTGGTGGAAGTCATCTGGCTCAGACCCTGCATCTGGCCGAACTGGCGCTCCAGCGGCGCCGTGATCGTGGTCGCCATGACATCGGGACTGGCGCCGGGATAGAACGTGACGACCTGGATGGTCGGATAGTCCACCTCGGGCAGCGCGGAAACCGGCAGCTGAAGGAATGCGACAATGCCCACCAGCAGAATGGCGGCCATCAGCAGCGCGGTCGCTACCGGCCGCAGAATGAATGGGCGAGACGGATTCATTGCGCCGGACTCCCGGGTGTATCGGACGAGGTGGAGGGAAGCTTGACCTTCGATACCGTGATCTGCGAACCGTTCTGAAGCTTCTCGAAGCTGCTGTTGGCCACTACGTCCCCGGGGTTGATCCCTTCGACCGCGGTCTCGCCCCGGTCCGACCTACCCGACTTGACTGTCCGCATGGCGGCTTTGTTGTCCTGGATGACGTAGACAAATTCCTGGTTTCCGTTGTGCTGGATAGCCGAAGACGGGATGATGACCTGGTTCTCGAGCGTCTTCACCAGCAGACGCGTATTCACAAACTGGTTCGGAAACAGCTTGCCGTCGCGGTTGTCGAACTCCGCGCGCAGCTTCACCGTTCCCGTGGTGGTGTCGATCTGGTTGTCGATGGAAGTCAGTTTGCCTGAAGCCAGGTGTCCCTGTTGCATGCGATCGAGGGCTTCGACCTTCAGTGGCTGCTTGCCGCCGGGTCTGCTGCAGCACCTCGGGCAGAGAATCTTCAGCCAGGGTGAAGATCACCGTGATGGGCTGTACCTCGGTGACCACCACAAGAGTGGTTGTGGAATTGGCGGTGACCAGGTTGCCGGGATCGACCAGCCGCAGGCCCACCCGGCCGTTGATCGGCGACTTGATGTGGCAATAGCCCACCTGCACCTGCGTCGTACTCTACCGCCCCCTCGTCGTTTTTCACCGTTCCCTTCTGCTGAAGAACCAGCTTCTCCTGGTCCTCCAGCAGCTGGCGCGAAATGGCATTTTTGGCCCAGGCCACCTTGTAGCGCTCCAGGTCCATTTCCGCCTGAGCCAGAACGTTCTGATCCCGGTCCAGCGTGCCCTGTGCCTGCGCCAGCAGCGCCTCGTATTGGCGGGAATCGATGTCGATGAGGGGATCTCCCTTGCTCACCGTCTGGCCCTCGCGGTAGTGCACCTCGGTGATCACGCCTGTAACCTGGGCGGTCATGGACGCGGTATAGATGGGCGTCACGGTGCCGATGGCATTCTCATACACGCCGACGCTGCCTTTGCGCGCGGTCGCAATGGTTACGGGCACAGTGCCGCCCATCGGACGCCGGCCCCCGCCCGCGGTGGCCGCCTGGCCTTTTTGCTGGTGCTGAATGACCCAGTAAAACGTCGCCGCGAAGAAGAGCAAAACAACAACCCAGACCCAGCGATGGCGGCGCTTCTTCACCGGCTTGGGCGAATCTCCGGCAGACTGGCTCGCCGGCGGAACGTGCGAAACAGATGATTGTTGGTCCATTTTTTCTCTTGTGGCGACTTGCAAACTTGCGTGGATTGGGTGGGAGCCGGCGCTCCCGATGGTTTCGCTCGAGAAGACTCGAAGCGGTTACAGCAGCTTTTCGCTTTGTTGCCCCCAGGATTCCGCTCCGCCAGGCCGCCTTTTTGATCGAAAGGACGCCCCCGCTCGAGGTCTCTGCGGGAAGCAAACCGCTCTAGTCTACTACGGCGACATTGTCGTTCCTAAACCCCGTTCACCGGTCATCCCTGGGCGTGCTGGATAGACGATGATTCGGCAGCAACATCCCCATTTTCAACCACTTCCTTTCTGACGTCCGACTGATTCGAATAGTTGCAGCAGAGCCCCCATGAAGTGCACTCCAAAGAGTGCACATGAGGTGGGCTGAAACACCCGAAGGCGGGGGCCGCAAAGGCCAGGCCGGCGCGGAAAGTACTTAGTCCGCCGCGCCGGAGGCCGGCGCTTCTTCTGTCTCCTGAGGTAGGTCTGCGCCCGCTATCGGCGCTAATCCAATGAGCCGCTCCGCCTCCGCAGCCTCGATTTCACTGTTGACCTCGGCCCCGAGAAGGATCATCAGGCCGGTGATATAGAACCATGTGAGCAGAATGATGACCGCTCCCAGGGAGCCATACGTGACCGAGAAGCTGTTAAAGAGGTGGAGATAGACACGGAGCCCAAGCGATGCCAGCAGCCAGCCAACTATGCCGATCGCTCCGCCGGGCGTGAGCCAGTGCCAGGCCCGCGCCTTGAGATCCGGCGCCCAATAGTAGACGACCGCGAACGCCAATGCGAGAAGAGCCGTCGCCACAGTCCAGCCAATAACCCTCGCGGAAACGATTGCGGCCTTTCTCAGAACTTCATCCTGGACGCGGTGCGCGGCAACCGACGCCGCAACATCCCCACCCAGCATCGACGCCAGGCACAGGGTCACGATCGCGGTGAGGATGATGGTCAAGCCGATGGCTTGGATTCGGGCCCGGATATAGGAACGAGAATCGTTGATTTTGTACACCACGTTGAGCGTGTCCTGGAGAGCCGAGATACCCGCCGATGCTGACCAGACCGCCGCAATGAGGCCAAAGGTGATCTTGCCGGACGAGGAGTGGGCGGAGGTCTCATTGAATGTATGGCGAATGGTTCCCAGAGCCTGGGCGGGGATGACGAGCGCGAGGTAATCGAGCAAGCGGCCGAAGATTCTGGAAGCGGATCGGGCGATGAGGCCAAGAATTGAGGTAACGCTAAAGAGGGTGGGGAAAAGAGCAAAGAGGAAGTAAAAACCGAGTTCAGCGGCATGCCCGAATATCCGGTCCTCCATTGCTGATTTCGCAGTCCGTCCGGCCACCACGCGGATGGGCACGCCGCGAAGATCCCAGAGCGACTTCAGAGGAGTGCGAGACACGAAGTCCCAAATGCGCCGTTCATCGCGGCTCAATCGCAGATCGACGTTGGATCTCGTTACGGAAATAAGCCCCTCCTGGGCTCCTCAATGGACTGGCACACTTACAATCGGGTATGGATGCGCGGTGCGACGAGGGCGATAGCCTTGCGAAGAGAACCCGACAAAGGCCTGACGCCGCGCGCAGAGTGGAAATCAACCAACCCCTTTTGCCTGGCATCCCATCGCAAGTGAGACTTCAAACCGTTTGTGTGGACCGGACAAACTCGAATGCCTGCCAGGACCGGATACCATCGCGGCCGGGCTCGCGATTTCGTAATATTACCGGTTCCTCCCTCTTTTGGTATCTCCTCCTGGTTTGGGCGTCGTCCTCCGGGCTGTTCGCCCAGGGCACAGACGCTGGATCGGCGTCCGCTCCCGGTGCATCGGATGCAAAGACCTCGGTTCCCAAAACTCCCCCCGGGGAAATGCT
The DNA here is from genome assembly GCA_963798315.1 of uncultured Acidobacteriota bacterium. Taxonomy (GTDB): domain Bacteria; phylum Acidobacteriota; class Terriglobia; order Terriglobales; family Acidobacteriaceae; genus Telmatobacter. The sequence goes on from CAWCTA010000021.1 coordinate 353,553, forward strand.
TTCGTCCTACGAAGGCCAGAACGTCTCCTCCATCGAGTTTGCCGGGCAGCCCGACCTCGATCCCGCCAGGTTTTCTTCGGTGGTGGATCAAAAGACCGGTGAGCCTTTTTCCCAGCAGAAGGTCGAACAGACAGCGGCGGCAATCAAGTCCGCGGGAAAATACGAAGAAGTGCGCATCCGGGTCGATCCGGAATCGGACGGCGTTCGCATCCGGTTTGTCCTCGAACCGGCGGTGTACTACGGAATCTTTCAGTTTCCCGGGGCAGAGCAATTTCCCTATTCGCGCCTGATCCAGGTGGCGAACTACCCGGTGCAAGCGCCCTTCGATGCAGCCGAGATCGAGCGCGACCGGAAGAGGCTGCTCAATTTCTATCGTCAGGCAGGATATTTCCAGGCGGAGGTCCTGTCCGACGTACAGGTGGATCAAAAACGCCAAATCGCCAACGTTTCTTTTCCCGCCATTCTCGGCCAGCGCGCGAAATTCGGCGACATCGTCATCGATGGAGTTCCAACCGCTGAACAGGAACGGCTGCGGGCCAGCCTGCAGACCACCATGGCGCGCGCGCGGACGGTCGCGATCCGCCCTGGAAAGAGGTATCGCCGGTCCACAATCGGCAAGGCGGCCAACTACCTGCAGACGGAATTGGAAAAGACGGGACTGCTCAATGCACAGGTCAAACCCGCCGGAGCCGAGTACCACGCCGACACCAATCGCGCCGACATTCACTTTGACATCGTTCCCGGGCCCACGATCAAAGTGGATATTCAAGGCGCACATGTATGGCCCTGGACGCGCAAGTCGCTGCTTCCCGTTTACCAGGGCATTGGTGTTGACGACGAATCTGTTGAGGAAGGACGACAGGCCCTGGCGTCCTATTTCCAGTCCAAGGGATTCTTTGACGTGAAGGTGGAGTCTCACCTCGAGACAGTCCCGACCCACGACGCGATCGTTTATAACATCACGAAGGAAAAGAAGCACAAGGTGGCCGACATCAAGGTGGCGGGCAATGTCCAGTTGCAGTCCTCACAATTGATGCCGCACATCACCATCGAGAAGAAACGCTTCTTCTCCTCTGGAAAATTCAGCGACCAGCTGGTTCGCGATAGCGTGAGGAATCTCAAGGCGGTCTATGAATCGGAAGGATTCAGCGACGTCGCCGTGGTTCCTACGGTGGCCAATCGGGGCGGAGACATCAACGTGGCCTTCCGCGTAACCGAGGGACCGCGCGACATGGTCAGTTCGCTCGTGGTCGAAGGAGCGGACACGTTTCCCCCCATCCGCTATGCGCCCAACGGCCTGAAACTTGCGGTCGGGCAGCCGTATTCGCAGGCTCATGTTCAACAGGACCGGGCCAATATTGTCGCCAACTATCTGCGCGCCGGATATTTGACCTCGAGCTTTCGAGAGACGGCGACAGAAGTGTCGAAGAAAGACTCTCACCACATCAACGTGGTGTACCACATCTATGAAGGCCCCAGGGTGATTACCGGCGATGTGATCACGCTGGGCCGCGAACACACCACACAGCAGTTGATCAATCGCGATGTGGCAATGCTTAAGCCGGAACAGCCTCTCACTGAAACCGACCTGCTTACAGCCGGCAGCCGGCTTTATGATCTGCCCAACGTCTTCGATTGGGCGGAAGTGGACCCCAGGCGCGAGGTGACCACCCAGACCAACGAAGATGTTCTGGTCAGAGTGCATGAAGCCAAGAAGAACGATTTCACCTACGGCATCGGCTTCGAAGTGATCAACCGCGGCGGCAATGTTCCTGGTGGAACGGTTGCCGTGCCCGGTCTGCCTCCGGTTGGCCTGCCTCCGAATTTCACCACCAGCCAAACCACGTTCTGGGGCCCCCGCGGAACAGCTCAATATACACGCAACAATTTCCGCGGACGGGGAGAATCAATTTCCGTTACCGGCTTCGCGGGAATACTGGACCAGCGGTTCTCGTTCTACTACATCGATCCTTACTTCCGCTCATCCAGTTGGCGCGCTACCATCTCGTTTACCGCCGAAAATAACGAGCAGAATCCCATCTACTCGTCCGTGCAGGAGCTTGGCGGCTTCCAGGTGCAACGCTTCATCGACAGGGCAAAGAAGAACGCGCTCTTCCTTCGTTACCAGTTCAGCCAAACCAATCTGACCCATCTTCTCATCCCGGATTTAGTGGCCGCGTCAGATCAGAACGTGCAGCTTTCCACCCTCGCCGCCAACCTGACACGCGACACGCGCGACAACGTCATGGACGAGCACAGCGGGGTTCTGCAATCGATCGAGTTGGACCTGAATTCGACCAAACTTGGATCGAGTGTGAACTTTGCGAAACTGACGGCCCAGGCCGCCTGGTACAAGCAGGCGTTTCATAACATTGTGTGGGCCGGCAGCGTTCGCATCGGCCTGGCACAGCCCTACAACCGCAGCCATGTGCCCACCAGCGAGAAGTTTTTCACCGGCGGCAGCAACTCCCTGCGCGGCTTCCCGCTGGATGGCGCCGGGCCGCAACGCCCGGTGCAGGTTTGCTCTGACGGATCAACCGACTGTAGCGACTTTATCCAGGTTCCCGCCGGCGGCAACGAGATGCTGATCTTCAATGGCGAAGCGCGCATCCCCCTGCCGTTCAAGAAGGGGTTGAGCGTGGTCGGGTTCTACGATGGCGGAAACGTGTTCCCGCTGGTCGGCTTCCAGCGATTCACTTCCCTTTATTCGAATAACGTGGGCGGCGGCTTTCGCTACTCCACCCCGATCGGTCCCATCCGCGTGGACATAGGGCAAAACCTCAATCCCATCCCAGGAGTAAACGCGACGCAGTACTTCGTCAGCGTAGGCCAGGCATTCTAAGGAGCAGGCTATGCATGCACCGGCTTCATCCGATCCTCGCGAACGCGTTCCTCCGCGCCGCTACCGGCGCTTCATGAGAATCGCTGCGTGGTTCTACGCGGGATCGACGATTCTCCTTCTGCTGTTCGCCCTCACGACCGCCATCCTTCTCAATAGCACAAGGTTTCATAACTACGTGATCCGGACCGCCGAGCAACAGGCGCAGGAGAGCCTCGGTGTCCGCGTGCAGCTGCAGAACTTTGCCGTGAACCTGTCGAATCTTCGCCTGGATCTCTACGGTGTCACGGTAGACGGCGCCAGTCCGTACTCCAGCCCGCCGTTGCTCCAGGTGCGACACGCCGAAGCAAGCGTGCGAATCATATCCATCCTGCACAAGAAGTGGTACCTCGACGACATTCGAGTGGATCAGCCGGTGGTACAGGTCTACGTCGACAAGAATGGCCATTCGAACATTCCCACCGTCAAGAGCAGCAACGGCAACGGCGACACCAGCGTCTTCGATCTCGGCATCCGCCACGCAGTGCTCGATCGCGGTGAAATCTTCTACAACGATCGGCCCACACCCATGGCCGTCGATCTTCACAATGTCGACTTTCATTCGGTCTTCAACGAAGCCCTCAAGCAATACACAGGAAAACTCGCCTATGCGGACGGCCGGCTCGCCTACGGCGCGTTCCAGCCCATTACGCACAATCTCGAAGCCCAGTTCGATGCCACGCCCACCACGTTTCATCTCAGCACGGCAAAGATTTCCGGCGACGCGGCCCAGATCGTCCTTTCGGCCACGGCCACCGATTACAGCGCCAATCCCGCCGTTCAGGCGCAATATGACGTCACCGCCGACGGCGCGCAGTTGGCAAGGCTCCTCAACAATTCGTCGGTGCCTGCAGGCGTGGTCCGGGCTACAGGATCCGCTCAATACCAGTACATCCCTGATCAACCGGCGCTTCAGACTCTGGTCATCAACGGCGACCTGAACAGCCGCCAGTTGCTCGTGAAAACCGGTTCGGCCCGCGCTGCGATCACCAACATTGCGGCTCACTATACCTTGAAAAACGGCGACGCCACGCTGCGCGATTTCCGCGCAAGCCTGCTCGGAGGGCAGATCACGGCTCAGGGAACGATGAAAAACATCAGCGGCAACTCCCGTTCCGAAGCCACAGCATCGGTGCGCGGAATTTCTCTCACCCAGGCCAGACAGATGCTTGGCCCCTCGGCATCGACCGGCAACGTCGCCATCACCGGCGCGTTGAACGCAGATGCGAAAGCTAGTTGGGGAAAGACGTTCAACGATCTCGTAGCCAAGGCCGATGCCACAATTACAGCCCAGGCAAAAGGCGCGCCATCTGCCGCGCATGCGAGTCCCGCCGGAGCAACACCGGCCGCCATTCCCGTCAACAGCGCCATCCACGCCACCTACACCGCCGCCAACCAGCAACTCGCATTGGCCCAGAGTTATCTGCATACGCCCGCAACCAACCTCACAATGAATGGAGTGATCGGCAAGCGATCAAGCCTGGCTGTGCATCTGAAAGCCAATGACCTGCGGGAAGTGGTTACAATCGCCAGTCTCTTCACCACGCCCGGCGCCAGCGCTCAGCCGCTCGACCTCTCAGGCGCCGCATCTTTTCAGGGAACCGTGCAGGGCTCGATGGCCGCACCGCACATCGCAGGCCAGCTTTCGGCCTCGAATCTTCACGTAAATGGAACTGACTGGAAGGTCGTTCGGACCAGTGTCGATGCCAGTCCGTCTGCGGCCAGCCTGCAACATGCCGATCTTGAACCGCAAACAGGAGGCCGCATCACCTTCAGCGCCAGCACCGGTCTCAATCAGTGGTCATTCACCAACACCAGCCCCATCCAGGTTGACCTCGATGCTTCGCACATGAACATCGCCGACCTCACCCGGCTCGCGGGCCAGCAGATCCCCGTAACCGGCACGCTCAATACCCACGTATCGCTGCACGGAACCGCGCTCAATCCGATCGGTAGCGGCAATGTAGCGCTCACCAAGGTCATCGCCTACGACGAGCCGGTAAACTCACTCAATGTCGAATTCAACGACAGCGGCGATGACGCCCATGCGAACCTGTCGATCCGCCTTCCCGCCGGTTCCCTTCAGGGAAATGTAAGTGTCCATCCGAAGGAGAAAACCTACACCGCGCAACTGACTTCCGACGGGATCCCGCTGGATGAGGTGCAAAACCTCAAGGCCAAAAACATCGACGCTACCGGAGTGGTTTCTCTCCACGCCAGCGGACAAGGAACCTTCGACAATCCCCAGCTGAACGCGACCATTGAGATTCCTTCTCTTGTCATCCAGAAGCAGACCATCGATCGCATCAATCTGCAGTTGAATGTCGCAAACCGCGTTGCCGACGTGATTCTGAAGTCCTCGGCGGTTCACTCCTCCATCCAGGCAAACGCACGCATCGACCTGACCGGCGACTACCTTGCGGATGCAACCGTCGACACGCAGGGCATCCCGCTGCAGCCTTTGCTCGCGGTGTATGCTCCGGACCAGGCCGACTCGGTTACCGGCGAAACCGAAATCCACGCCACCCTGCACGGCCCGCTGAAGAACAAGAACCTGCTCGAAGCGCATATCACCGTGCCCTATCTGCGCCTGGCCTACAGCAACACCATCCAACTCGCCGCTGCGGCTCCCATTCACATCGACTACAAAAACAGCGTCCTCGATGTGCAGCGCAGCGCGATCAAGGGAACCGATACGAACCTCGAATTCCAGGGTTCCATTCCGGTTGGGGGCGACGCGCCTATGTCCCTGGTGCTTGAAGGTACAGTGAACCTGCAAATGGCGCAGCTGTTCGATCCCGATGCGCGCACTTCAGGCGAACTCAGGTTCCACATCAACTCGCGCGGCAACGGCCCCAACCTGGGCGGCGAAATCGATATCGTCGACGCCAACTATGCCTCGAACGGCCTTCCGGCCGCTCTTCAGCACGGCAACGGCGTGCTGACGCTTACCAGCAATCGCATCAATGTCAGCAAATTCGAGGGCACCATTGGAGGCGGAAAAGTAACCGCGCAGGGCGGAGTCGCGTATCGCCCGGCCATTCAATTCGACCTGGGCCTTGCGGCGAGGGGAATCCGGATGCTTTATCCGCAGGGCATGCGCGAAACCCTCGACGCCAACGTCCGCTTCGGCGGCACAACCGACAACGCCAACCTGGGCGGAACGGTGAACATTGCCGATCTTTCCTTCACTCCCGCCTTCGACCTCACCAGTTTCATCGCCCAGTTCAGTGGCGTTGCCACTCCGCCTTCGCGCGGATTCGCACAAAACATTCAACTCAATCTCGGCGTTCGCTCCACCAGCAACGTGAACCTGGTAAGCCGTGCGCTCAGCGTAAGTGGCTCCGCCAATCTGCAGTTGCGCGGCACAGCCGCGGACCCGGTGATCCTGGGCCGCGTGATCCTCAACAACGGCGATGTGCTTCTCAATGGCGACCGATTCATTCTGAACTCAGGCACGGTGCAGTTCGTCAATCCTTCCCAGACGCAGCCGGTGGTCAATCTCGCCCTGAACACCACGATTCAGCAGTACAACATTGGATTGCAGTTCCGGGGCCCGGTCGATCAGCTCCAGACGCAATACACCTCCGATCCGGCGCTTCCGCAGGCCGACATCATCAACCTGCTGGCTTTTGGCACAACCACCGGAGCCAGCGCCTCGGCCAACACCACAACCAACCAGCAAGCCCAATCCCTGATCGCCTCGCAGGTCTCGAGCCAGGTCACCAGCCGCGTGTCGAAGATTGCCGGTATCTCGCAGCTCTCCATCAATCCGGTTCTGGCCAACTCCACTTCGCAGGGGCCGCCGGGGGCCATCATCAGCATTCAGCAGCGCGTGACCGGAAACCTGTTTGTGACGTTCACCAGCAACGTGGCCTCAACCCAGGGACAGACGATCCAGGGGCAATACCAGTTCACCCCGCGCGTCGGGGTCAGCGCCACGCGCGATCCCAACGGCGGTTTCGCCGTGGATGCAATCATCAAGAAGAGCTGGTGAAGACCCGTGGGGCTCAACTCTGCCGCGGCATATCGCGATGCAGAGCCTTCACGTGGTACCCCGCATCTTTCAATCGCTGCGCCATTTCCTCGGCCATCATTACGCTGCGATGCTGGCCCCCGGTACAGCCAAATGCCACGGTCAGGTAGCTTTTCCCTTCCTCAACGTAGTGCGGAAGAAGGAAGAGCATAAGTTCGGTCACGCGCGCCAGAAACTCAACGGTCTGCGGAAAACTGCGGACAAACTCCGCTACCTTTGGATCCTTCCCCGTCTTGTTGCGGAACTCCGGCACAAAGTGCGGATTGGGAAGGAAGCGCACATCGAACACCATGTCCGCATCCAGAGGCACTCCATTCTTGAACCCGAAGCTCAGGCACGAAACCAGCAGATGCTTGGTCTTGTCGCCGTGACTATACCGGGTCTGGATATTGGCGCGCAGCTCATGCACATTGAAATTTGAAGTATCGATCAGAGTATCGGCGACATTACGGATCGGATCGAGAAGCTGCCGCTCTTCGACGATCGAGCGCGACACCGTTTCCGAGCGGCTGAGCGGATGCGGGCGCCGCGTCTCGGAATAGCGCCGCACCAGCACGTCATCCTTCGCGTCCAGAAAGACCACGCTGGTGGGCAGAATCGTTTTGACATCCTTGAGAATTTCGGGAAGGCGATCGAGCGTCTGCCCCTCCCGTACATCGACGACGATGGCCGCGCTTTCGATTTCAGTCGACTTGCCCACCAGCTCGGCGAAATCAGGCAGCAGTTCCAACGGCAGGTTGTCGACCGCGTGATAACCAAGGTCCTCGAATGCCTTCAGGGCCGAGGCTTTTCCCGCGCCGGAAATGCCCGTCACGATGACCAGTTCTTTGGCCCGATCCTTCGATTCACCCATGGGTTCTGGGGCTCGCCCGGACGGCCGCGGTCCTGACTGCTCGAATGGGGTCATGCGCCCATCGTACTATGACCGACAATCGAGCCCGGCTGAAGCCTCATGCGCACACAGCTCCCAGCCTTCTCCGAAAAGAGGGTACCCGGCGCAAGCACGAGGAAACTGCGAGCGGTGGTTCGAGATCCGCGACCAGCGCCTTGCCAGTCTCCTGCATTGGGTGCCCCACCCTCGCGACGTCTTTGTTTTTGTCGCTAGGGTGGGAAACCACGAACCCAGTCATGAGGCTCTCGACGCTAGGGAATTTCGACCAGTTCCATCTGCCCGTCCCGGCGACGATGAAGGACGAACAACTCTCCCGAAAGATCGCGGAAGATGAACAGATCTCGGTCCCGAAATTCTGCCTCTTTCACGGCTTCTTCGACGGTCATTGGTTTCAGCGCGATGGCGTCGCCGCTCTTGAGGATATGGGGCTCCACGACGGCCGCCGGGGCGGGAAAGGAATGAACCGCAATCGCCGCGCGGGCCTTGGATTCGGCGCCCGACCCCATCCCGTTTTCCGAACCAGCCTCCGTCCGGGCATTGCGCGCCTTGGGCCGGGTCACAGGCGGGGCTTCCACCACCTTCTCCTCTTTGGGTAGCCGCTTGCGCGCCAGGTTCCGGTCCCTATAGCGAAGCGCCTGGTGTTCCGCGTGGGCCAGCGCGGCTCGCAGCGCCGATTCCTGGGTATCGGCTTCCCCGTAGGCCGCGATCGTCTGCAAACGCGCCTTCACTGTGAGTTCGGCGATCTGCAGGTGCCTCTGTGTCCTAAAAGTGATAGAGGCACTCGTTGTCTTGCCCAAAATACGGGCTATGCGATTCATTCCGTCTTCCACTTGCGCACGCAGCGCTTTGGGAATTCGGACCTGTCTGGCGGTCAACTCCACTTCCATGGTCAGCCTCCGCTCTCGTTTTCTTTGCTCCCGCCGCTCTGCGCGACAGGAGAATTCTAGGGATTCTATAGCATTTCGTACTCAGGGGGACTAGGCGTCTTGCTAGTCCCTGCCCTCTAAGTGCCTAGTCCGCTGTTCTACCCATCCCGCTTTCGTCTCTGATGGGTCGAGGGAATATTCATGTCTTCCCGATATTTGGCGACCGTCCGGCGCGTAAGCTGGATCCCCTGCGCTTGCAGCATCGCGGCCAAATGATCGTCAGTCAGCGGATGTTTCGGGTCTTCATCGTCAATGAGTTTGCGCACCTTTCTCTTGAGCACCAACAGCGGCGTATCGGCGCCCTCCGGCCCGTTCGAACCTTCAGAGAAGAAGAACCGCAGTTCGATCACGCCCTGCGGCGTGTGGGCATATTTATTCGCCACCGCACGGCTCACCGTCGAGGCGTGAACCCCGATTTCCTCCGCGACCTCCTTGATCATCATGGGCCGCAGCGCCTCGATGCCCTGGTCCAGAAAATCCTGCTGGCGGCGGACAATTACCTCGCAAGTCCTCAGGATGGTGCTCTTTCTCTGCGCAATATTGCGCATCAACTGCAGGGCGGAGCGGAAACGCTCCTTCACATAATCCTTGACTTCGCGCTCGGTACCTTCGGCAGCCAGCATCTGGCGGTAACGCCGGCTGAGCCGCAAGCTGGGCATGTCCTCTTCGTTCATGGAGACCACCCACTCACCACCCCGCTTGACGAACACCACGTCCGGCTCGATCAGCCGGGTTTGCTCGCGGTTGTATTGCCGTCCCGGCCGCGGGTCCAGCGTGCGAATGAACTCCAGCGCCGCGTGCGCCTCGTCCGAGGTCACCTGGGCCGCCTTCGACAGGTCCTTCAGATCGCGCTTCTGCAACAAGTGGAGATGCTTGTCCACGATCAGGGCCGCCACTTCCATCGCCCGGCGCCGCTCTTCCAGCCGCGCCTCCGCCTCGTTGCGGAAACTCCGGTGCGGGTCCCCATCGGACTCGGCCTGGTGCTGGCGTGAATAAACCTGGGCAAATTCCTGTTGCTGGGCCGAGATCTGGATCATCAGGCACTCGCGCAGATCCCTGGCCCCCACCCCGGCTGGATCCAGGTGCTGAACCAGGTCGATGCCCCGCCTGATCAATTCAATGGCTTTCGTGATAAGCGGGTCTGCACCGTTCCCGTTGAGGTCCTCGGCAGCGTTTGTGGATTTGTGCTGCTCTGCAACCTGGCTGAACGCGGGCGCCATCTCTTCCTCGCTGGCGGCAAGGTACCCATCCTCGTCCAGGTTCCCGACTACGAACTCCGCGGCGTCCGACAGCGCCGGCTCCAGGGTCAGAGCTCCCAGTTGCCACGCCAGGTGATCGGCCAGGGTCGTCGGCTGAGACAGGAAATTCTCAAACGAAGGCTTTTCGCTCTCTTCATATTCCGGCTGAGTCCGGTAGCCGGGGTCAAGATATTCCTGGAAATACGATCCGAAATCGATCTCGTTAAACGGATCCTTGGGCGGGGAGCCGCTGCTTCTTCCACGGGACGTTCCAGCTTCTCCTCGCGCCCGGCCACCTCGTCCAGCATCGGAACCGACTCGTCGATCTCTTCCAGGACGGGATTTTCCACCATCTCGGCATCGATCATCTCCTTCAGCTCGAGCTTGTTGAGCGCCAGAACGCTCACCATCTGCATCAGGCCAGGCGTAAGGATCTGGCGTTGCGCCACCTTCAAGCTCAATTTGGGCTGCAATAGCGCCATAAGAGGGTCTCAGTTCCCGCTGGGATTACTACCAGTGTAATCAAATGATAAAAGACCCGCAGCGGAAAACGCCCTCTTCCGATCCCTTGGTCCCGGAATGAAATCCGTCCACTCGGGAACTCCGTTTGCTGCAATTTGGATGCGGGGCTCTCCTCAACGGGCAATCGTTCTGAAAAATATTATGACCAGCCCTCAGAAAACCGTCGAGTCTTACCCGCGGTGCCTGAGCGCCTCAGCTCATCGAAAACCCCTCGCCGAGATAGACGCGCCGGACCTCCATATCGTTCCCTAATTCATGAGGTGTTCCGGCTCGGAATATCTTCCCCTCCGCAATAATGTAGGCCCGGTCCGTCACGCTCAGCGTCTCCCGCACGTTGTGGTCGGTAACCAGGATCCCGATGCCGCTGGCCTTCAGGTCAAAGATAATTTTCTGCAATTCCAGCACCGCAATGGGATCGATTCCGCTAAACGGCTCATCGAGCAGGATGAAGTTTGGCCGGATGCACAGGGAACGTGCAATCTCAACCCGCCGCCGCTCGCCCCCCGAGAGCGCGTAACCCGCGGGTTCCGCGGATATGGTTCAGGTTCAATTGTTTAATCAGCCGTTCCGTCTGCGCGCGTCGTTCGCGATCCGCCAGCGGCTGGGCTTCCAGGACGGCGAGAATGTTCTCTTCCACGGTCAGCTTCCGGAAAACCGAAGGTTCCTGGGGAAGATAGCTGATGCCGAAATTTCGGGCCCGGAGATACATGGGAACCCGCGTGATGTCGGTCTCGTCCACCATCACGCGGCCCGATTCCGGCACCACCAACCCTACGATCATGTAAAAGCTGGTCGTCTTCCCAGCGCCGTTCGGGCCCAGCAGGCCCACCACTTCGCCCCGGGAAATCCGCAGGTTGACTCCGCGGACGACCTGCCGTCCCTTATACGACTTGCCGATGCCCTCGGCGATCAGTGTTTCCATCCAGCCTTCGCGCGTGCCTCTCGAAACCCGCCGCCGCCATCATTTCGGCACCGTGGTTTCGGTTATGGTTTTTCCGCCGGCGCCTTCGATACTGACGCTATCATCGCGGCTATTGAAAATCAAAGATGCTCCGGTGACGCTTCCGCGCGCCGGATCGGTCATCCGGGGAGGCGCGACCGCACTTCCGGTGAGCACATATTCGCCGGTCTCACTCGAATACACCAGCCGCTGGCCCGTTCCGCGCCGCCCCTGCGAGCTCACCACCACGTCGCCGCTGGCGGTCATGCGGTCCACCTGCGCCGGGGCTCCGTCCTTCCCGGCGTGATTGCCCGGTGGCAGCAAAACCAGTTCCAGTTCCTTCGAAATCGAGGTGGCCGTTCCCGTCTCTGCAACCACGCTGCCCGCCGTTCCCCCGCTCATGACGGCTTTTCGCTCCGCTTCGGAGTACTTGAGCTCCCCGCCCCGCACCCGAATCACGGATGGCGCCGCTCCGGGCGCCGCCTTCGCTTCGCGCGTCACCGTCGCTCGTTGCGCCGTCCCTTCCGCGCTTTCTGCTGACAGGGTGGTAGATCCCGACGGCCCGGTCCTGAGCGTATCCATCCCTCCCGCGCTCAGCATCACCACTCGCACCGGACTCGCCGCGTTCGTGCTGTGGGCCACCAGGGTCTGCCGGCTCCGATTCAGGACGATCTCGGGAGCGGCGATCGAATTGGCTTGCTCCCACAACCGAACCTGTCCCCGAAAAGTCGCCTCTCCCGTCGACTGGTGCAGTTGCGCTTCATCGGCCACAATATGCGCCGGACCTTCCCCGCCCAAGGCCCCACTCCCCGGAACTGCGGCGCCGCCGGACTGTTTTTTCCCGGTTCCCCCACTGCCGGCAGGCGCGGGAGCCCATGTTGCCTTCACAGTTCCGTGCGCAAAAGCGTCCCCCGAAGCCTGCAGGACATCCACCTTGTCGGCTGTGAGTTGAAGCGCCCCGTTCTCCACGCGCGGATTTGCCGTCAAGTGCAGCCGTTCTTCCCCGCCTTCGTAGACAGCGTGTCCCGCGGTCGCCCGCAACGGCGGACGCACTTCAGAATCCGACCCGCGCGATGGCTCCTCGACCAGCACCACGTTTCCGTCCACGGTGGCCGATTCAATCTGCGCCAGGGCGCCGGAAGCGTTCCCCGCTCCCGCAGTTTCACCCGCCATTCCGGGATGAGACTTCGCCGCCCTCACCCCTGGCCCTGCCGAAGCTTGTTTTCCTGACTGTGGGGTGAAGTTGACCTCGATCCGGTCGCCGCTTGTGGTCTGCCGGGTGCCTGAAGACGTTACCTGATCGAGAAGTGCATGGCCGGTTCCGACCGCGCTGGTCATGACCTGTCCCGCTCCAAACGACGCCGTGACCTCATCGGCGGCCATGCGAGACGGGATCACCGGACCATCGCCCGTCCGCGTGCCGCCCGTGATCACGACCCCTCCGGCACCGTGCAACGCGGAAAGTTCCACCTGCCTCTCGCCGGCCCGCTGCGGCCGACGGAAGTTGAGATCGGCCATCGGCGACCGCCAATCCCGGCTCACCGTTCTTGTTCTGGCTTTGTCCTCATGCAATGCGCTGGTCTCTTCGCTATGCATGGTTACGCCACGCTCGAGATGGGCGTGCTGGAGCACGCCCTGCGATGCGAACACAAGGTCCGCGGAGGGAGCCGAGCCCGACACCTGGCGCCCGTTGCCACTCGAGTCCAGCGTCGCTCCACCTTCAAGGCGCCCGCGCCGGGGCTGATTGTGCTCGTCGAACTCCAGCCACCCCCGCGGCGCGGCAATGCGGGCGGCCGTCGCCGTTTTCATTAAAAATCCGCCGGTGGCGTCGAGCCGCACCGCTGATCCATCGTCGCGGAACTGGACATTCGCGTCGCCCGCCGAGGCCTCCCCGCCGCGGAAGCTGGCTGAAGCAGCATGCATCCTGCACAATAGGTTGTCGCGCTCGAACTCCGCATGCTGCGCGTGTAGTAAAACGTTCTCGTCTCCCCGCTTCACGCTCAATTCGACGGCGCTATCCAGCACCAGCCGGCCGTTATCCGAATCGAACGTCGCGCCCATGGACGAGCCATTTCCCTGCGAGACGGCAAATTCGACCCGGGCGGCCGTCGTGGCCATCCCGCTCTTCTGGTCGAATGTCAACGCGCTGGTTTTCACATGGATCTCGCCGTGTGCCGCCGTCGCCGCGGCGCTCTGGAGCGGAGAATTGCCGGGCGAAGCGCCTCCGATCGACCGCCCCGGCGCACTCCTGGGAGCACCCACCACGGCCACGCCCGGATGTTCAAGCGTGATCTCCACCGGCCCCGCGGCGATGACCTTGCCATTCTTCTGGTCATATTCAAATTCGCGGCCGGTAATCCGGTCCACCCGCTTGCCGTCCTCCCCAAACAGCTCGATCTGCACGTCGTGCAGCATCGCTGTTCCCTGCTTCATTTGCACCACTTTGGAGGCCCGGATTTTGAACTGAGAGTGTTCGCCGATGTTGCGCTCGATGAGGACTTCGTTGGACTCCTGCTGAATGTCCACGCCCAGGCGCTTGGGAATTTCTCGCAGGAGGAAGCGGGTCTTCCAGTGCGCCATGGCCAGGAAACCTACCAGCGCTACAACCAGGAGAGCGCCGGCCGCGAGCACCAAGGTCCGCAACCGTTCGATGGTCAGGCGCACAAGCTAATTCCCCTGGCCGAGGCGCGCCGCCAGCCGCTGGGCAAGACTTTCGCCCAGTTCGCTCCACAACAGACGCGCCGTCGCGCCGGAGGCCTTCTCCACGCCCGCGGTTAGATCCACAAGCTGGCGCACGTTTTCTTCGATATGCCGCGACGCGACCGAATCCAGTTCGGCCTCTTCCTCCAGGAACGGAGCATCGTTGCCGAAATCGATGCGAATATGGCCCTCTTGCTCGTAGGAGCCCTCGTCAAACAGCGGCCCAAACCCGATCACCCGCGCCAGCCGCGGGCTTCGCACCCAACGCGAGACGAGACCGGGATGCTTGTCATTCTGAGCGAGCCCTACCCCACTCCACTTGTCATCCTGAGCGAACCCTGCCCCACTCCGCTTGTCATCCTGAGCGAAGGTCACCGCGGCGGCCGGAGTCGAAGGACCCTCATTTCCAGGCCCAACCTCAAGCTCCCAAAGGTCCCACCCAATCTGGAACTCATATGCATAGTCATCGTGGAGCAGTTCCATCGCTTCTTCAACAGCCGCACGCGGTTCGGCTCCAATTTTCCCGGCCGGTGTGGGACCGCCTGCCCGGCGTCCATACACCTGCTGGAAAACGGGCGATTCACTCCAGCTCACCGGCCACACAGTGGCGGAATAGACCAAAGGTTCCCCGCCATGTCTGGCAAACTCGCTCAGGACTGTAACCACCTTGTCCGGCAGCGCCGCCAGGCGAAGATTGGGGTACCACAGGCTCAGATAAAGTGCGTCCGACATCTCTATGGATTGTAGACGCGAAAGGATGGCCTTGCCGTTCACGCGGAAGGCAGCCCGTGCACCGCGATGTACACTTTCCGCCATGCGAATGTCCAGATTCCGTTTTCTCCTGGCCCTGCTGTTTGCGGGGCTGGCCGCCCTCGTGTGCAACCCCGCTGCCCAGGCCGCCTCAGACGGCGAACAACAGTTCGCGGATCTGGGAGTCTGCAAGCTGGCCAAGGGAAGAGAGATCGAGAATTGCCGGGTCGGCTACCGGAGCTGGGGAGCCCTGAACGAGCAGCGCTCCAATGCGGTGCTGTTTCCTTCCTGGTTTTCGGGCAACAGCAACAACATTGCAGCCTTCGTCGGCGCGGACAAGGTGATCGATCCGGCGAAGTTCTTCCTCATCGCCATCGATGCCTTGGGCGATGGCGTGTCGTCCTCACCATCGAACTCGGAGACGCAACACGGCACCCGGTTTCCCTCGATCACCGTCAGCGACATGGTCGATGCGGAATATCGTCTGGCATCCCAGGTCCTTCATCTCAAGCATGTCCACGCGGTCATGGGAATTTCGATGGGCGGCATGCAGACCTTTGAGTGGATGGTTCGGTACCCGGAATTCATGGATATCGCGATTCCCATTGTCGGGTCTCCGCGCCTCACCAGCTACGACTTGCTGCTGTGGCAATCGGAGATCGAAGCCGCAGAGGACGATCCTCTGTTCCAGGGGGGCAACTACACCCAGGCTCCCAAGCTGCCTCTGGTTGAATTCATCCACACCATGAACCTGTCTACCCCGACCCACTACACGCGCACGGTGGAAAGAAGCGACTACGCCGAAGTGCAGGAGGGTTACTACACCAAGGGCATATTGCCCTTCGACGCCAACGACTGGCTGGCGCAACTTGCCGCCATGATCGCCCACGACGTGGCGCACGGCGGCAAGATGGAAAATGCTGCGAAGAAGGTAAAGGCCAGGGTGCTGGTGGTCGCCGCGGCGCAGGATCACATGGTGAACCCGCAGCCGGCGCTCGATTTTGCCCCGCTCATCACGGCGAAGACGCTGGTGCTGGAATCGGACTGCGGCCACCTCGCGCCAGGATGCGAGGTGGGAAAGATGGCTCCGGCGGTCAAGGCATTTCTTGAGGGGCAGTAGGGCTGCCTCATCCAAGACCAGAATCGTCTGGAAGAGTGTCAGTGGTTCTACCGTTTCCCGGCCAGCGAACGAAGAAACTGACGTCCGTCTACGCGATACTTGAACGCCTTGCGACCATCGATAAAGACTACGGGCACCTCATCGTTGTACTTCCGCCGCAATTCGGGGTCGGAATCGATGTCCACCTCACGCCACTGAAAATCGGCCTCTCCCTGGAGACGGGTAAGTGTCTCCTTGACTACATCGCAGAGATGACATCCATCGCGCGAATACACCACCACGTCGTGCATAGGGAGAGTCTAAACGCAAACGTCAATCTGGCCGCGTTATCGACCGCCTCGAACTCGACCGCGAGTTGGAATCACTGTCTCAGGTCCGGACTATCCGGTCACAATCTCGCTAAAGTCCGCGATTGTGGAGAAGCCACGCAATACCCCGTCAATCAGTCCAAGATGCGCGCCGCGGATGGCGGGATCGGGATCGAGCACCATGACCTTGTCGAAAAATGCATCCACAACCGGCCGCAGGGTTGCAATCTCCACCAGCGCCGGGATGTAAGCGCGCTCCTGCCGCAGCCGGGCCACCTTGGGCGCCAGGAAGGCGGCGGCATCGAAGAGTCCCTGCGCTTCCGGGGCAAGCTTGATGCTGGTCGCTGATCCGATAACGAATTTCTTTTCTTCAGCCTGGCGCAAAATGTTCTTGATTCGCTTGAAGGCGGCCGAAATAGCGGCAAAGTCCTCCGAACCGCGCACCGCCGTCAGTGCCTCGGCGCGGGCGATGGCATCCCGAACGTCGTCCGCATCGGCGGCAAGGACTGCATTGACGACATCGTAGGCAAACCCGCGCACGTCCTTGAGGTAGAAGTTCAGGCGCTCGCGGAAGAAGACGGAGACTTGTTGTTCGATGGCCGCATCGGCCGGGCTGGCTTTCAAAACATCACTGAGACTCAGCGGCAAATCGGACTCGGCAAGGATCTTGACGATCGAATTAGCGGCCCGACGCAGCGCGAAGGGATCCTTCGAACCCGTCGGCGCGTTGCCGATACCGAACATCGCGGTGATGGTCTGAATGCGGTCGGCCAGGCCGAGCAGCTGGCCTTCCACCGTCCTCGGGATCGCATCTTCCGCCGATGCAGGTGTGTACTGGTCGTAGACGGCCTGGGCCACAGTCTCGCCGAGGCCCTGGGTGCGCGCGTACAGGCCCCCGATGATGCCCTGAAGTTCGGTGAACTCCTTGACGAGTTCGGTGGTGAGATCGGTCTTGGCGAGTTCAACGGCTTTGCTCAAGGCGGAATAATTGGATTCCAGAAAATCCCGCGACTTCAAGGTCGTATGCAACTGAAATGCAACCTGCGAAGTCTTAGCCATTTTCAAGTGATAGCTGCCCAGTTCTTTCTGGAATGTCACCGCTTTCAGGCTCTCGACGCGGTCAATGAGCGGTGTCTTCTGGTCGAAGTCCCAGAAGAAGACGGCGTCTTTGAAGCGGGAGCGGAGAACGCGTTCGTTGCCGTGGCGGATGATCCCGCGGCCTTCCTCGTCGACTTCGGTGTTGAGCACCGCAAGGAAATGCGGGGCGAGCTTGCCGCTGGCGTCCTCGACAGCAAAGTACTTCTGGTGATCTCGCATTACCGTGACCAGGACTTCTTCCGGCAGGCCGAGATACTCCGGCTCGAAGTTGCCCAGGATGACGGAGGGCCATTCGGTGAGATGAACCACGGTCTCGACCAGCGCCTCGTCTTCGCGCCACCGGGCTCCGGCAACGGTCCGGGTGGCCGCGTCCAACGCTTTGCGAATGATATGCCTGCGACCCGCGACCTCAACCACAACTTTGGCTCTCAGCAAGGCCCCGGCATACTCCCTGGCTGCGCCAATCATCACCGGCGCTTCCCCATGGAGCACCCGATG
The DNA here is from genome assembly GCA_963798315.1 of uncultured Acidobacteriota bacterium. Lineage (GTDB taxonomy): Bacteria > Acidobacteriota > Terriglobia > Terriglobales > Acidobacteriaceae > Telmatobacter. The sequence goes on from CAWCTA010000021.1 coordinate 371,459, forward strand.
GCCGCGGCTGCTATTGCCGGCCTGAATCCCGGCGATCTCGAGCGGAAGAACAGCGGAGTCAAGAAGGGCGACGACCCAGCGCACCGGGCGCACGGAGCGCTCCGGCTTGCCTTCCCGCCAATACATATTCTTGGCCCAGTAGAGGGAGAGGGCTTCCTTGGGCAGATCGGCTGCCAGGATCTCCGTCGCGGAGCGGCCAAGGCGCTTGACCGTCGCGCCGGCGAATTCACCGCGGGCGGTGCTGACCTTTTCGAGAGCCTCGACCACTATTCCGGCCTTCTTTGCGAAAGCATGGGCGGCCGGGGTGGGTGTCCCGTCCTTGAAGGCCACCTTCCACGAGGGGCCGATCAATTCCTCTTCGGTATCGGCCTGGCTCGACAACACGCCTTCAGCCAGAACCGCCAGCCGACGCGGCGTCGAATAGGTGGTGACCCTCGCGTCCGGCTCAAACAGCCGCTCGCGGGTGAGCAGATCAGTGACCCGGCGGCTGAGTTCCGCCTCAGCGGAGGCGATCATGCGGGCGGGAATCTCTTCGAGGCCAATCTCTAAAAGGAAGTCTGCCATTCTCGATTTGCTTTCTCAGTAGTGCTGTCTTCCCGATCCGCAGACCCTTCGACTTCGGTCGCCGCGGCGACCTCCGCTCAGGATGACAAGTTAATTTTGGTGCATGCTCATGCAGCTTGCTGCAGCGCGTAGGCCTTCGCTACGCCCACGGCGAGGGCACGGATCCGCCCGATCACGCCCACCCTCTCGGTGACGCTGATTGCGCCGCGGGCATCGAGAAGGTTGAACAGGTGACTGCATTTGAGCGCCAGCTCGTAGGTAGCAAGCAATGGGAAGCGGCGCTTCTCCTTGGCGCTGGCGCTCTCGCTGGCCATCAACACGGCTGACTGATCGAGGAGCGACCTGGCCTCCGCTTCATACGAATTGAAGTGTTCCCATAGCCTCGGCACATCGGCATATTCGAAGTTGTAAACCGAGAACTGGAGCTCCTCAGCGAATCGGACATCGCCGTAAGTAACCACCGCGCCAGTTTCGGGATCGCGGGCCCAAACGATGTCGTAGATGGAGTCCACGTCCTGAAGAAACTGCGTGATTCGCTCCAGACCGTAGGTCAGCTCGGCGCAGATGGGATCCAGATCGAGGCCTCCGCACTGCTGGAAATAGGTGAACTGGGTAATCTCAAGGCCGTCGAGCATGACTTGCCAGCCCACGCCCCAGGCGCCGCCCGCGGGCCACTCCCAGTTGTCTTCCTCAAACTTGATGTCATGCTTGCGAAGATCGATACCAATCGCTTCAAGGGACTGGAGATAGAGCTCCTGCACATTGACCGGCGGCGGCTTCAGAATGAGCTGAAACTGGGTGTGCTTGAAGAGCCGATTGGGGTTCTCGCCGTAGCGTCCATCGGCGGGGCGGCGTGAGGGCTGCGCGTAGCCCACCTTGTACGGTCGGGGGCCGAGAACACGCAGAAACGTCTCCGGCGCCATGGTTCCCGCGCCCACTTCCACGTCGTATGGCTGCTGGAGAATGCAGCCGCGCTCCGCCCAGAAAGACTGGAGGCGGAAGAGCAGTTCCTGAAAGGTAAGTGCGGTGGGGTTGGTCGCGGCAGAGGCCGGGGCGAAGCTGGAAAGGCTGGAAGACACTGGCGGTTCTCTCTGGGCTCAGCGGGAGATCGAGTACGGAACTGGGTTCGATTTTAGCAGCCGGGCCGCGTACGGTGGCGCAAATCAGGCGTGCATGATTTCGCGGATCAGAGCGGAGAGGCCGTTCCAGGAGATCTGCACTCCGATGCAAAACAGGATGAACGCAATCACGCGCAGAATGCCGTGCGCCGTCGAGGGCGGGATGACCTTGGTGATCTTGGGAGCGTAGCGATAGCAGAAATAGACGAGCACGCTGAGAAGCACGATGGCCAAAAAGACGCCGACGTGGGAGAGAACGTTATTGGAGATAGTGTGGCTGGAGTTGTGCGCCGTGACCGTAATCAGCGCCACCAGAGTTCCCGGCCCGGAAGTGATGGGGAAAGTGAATGGGTAGAAGATTTCCTGCTCGAAATCGTGTTCCGGCTTTGCGTTCTGGTCAGTCTCCTCCGTCTTTTTTCTGGAGCTGGCGCGGGCGTCCCGTTCGTTAAGCACGCTCCAGCCCATGGCCGCAATAACCATACCCCCGGCGAACTGAACGATGGGCAGGGAGATGCCGAAGAACTTGAGGATCGTCACGCCGAGCAACTCGATGACGGCTAGAAAGACGATGTTGTTGATGGCGATGCCCCGGGCCAGCTGGCGATACACAGCCGCCGGTGCGTCGCCGACAAGGCCGAAGAAAACCAGCGCCGAACCAAGCGGATTGATGAGCGGCAAGAGCGCGGTGAAGGCGATCAGAAATGAATTCAGGACGGGCAGGGGTCGTTCTCCAGCCTTGATTCTAGCCGCAGAACGGGGGAATTCTTACTAAGTTCATGCGCCCAGGCGGGCAAGCGCCTCGGCGGAACGGAGCTTGCGCTCGAGATGCCGCTCGAGAACCGCCAGCGTCAACCGCCGCAAATCCTGACCGCGGCGGCGCGGCCACGGGTCGCCGGCGAATGTCGACACCGGCGCGCGCAACATGCGAAGCGCCAGCTGCCAGGAGTCGGCTGAGAGGGCGTTGCTGCTGCCGTTGCGATGGACGGGGCAGAAAAGACCGTCGGCAAGAGCGTTAAAAGACACTTCCCCCGGGCGCAGCGCCTCCCCACACACCGTGCAGTGGGCAATATCGGGTAACAGGCCCAACAGCCGCGTCATCCAGAGCGAAAAATACGTGAGCGGCATCCACGGCTGGGCGGTTTCGGACGTGACGGCGGTGGTCTGTTCCAGGACCGAAACCAGGAGGCGGAAAACGGTCTCCTGCGGATCGTGCTCGGGCAGGGCCTCCTCCAGCACTTCAGCAAAAAAGCTGAGAACCGTGAGGCGGGCGAGGTCTACCGGCGTCGACAGCGGCGAGCGAATGATTTCGAGCTGATCGAGACGCGTAAGTTCCTGCCGCGGGCGTTCCACAAACCATGCGCGGGCCAGGGTCATCGGCTCCAGCGCCCCACCGAATCGCTTGCGGCTCTTGAGCGCCGCCTTGGCCACCCCGCGGATCTTTCCGTGGTCGCGCGTGAAAAAGCTGACGATAAGGTCCGCTTCGTGCACCGGCCAGGTACGCAGCACGACCGCTTCTGAGGTGATCACGGCCATCGGGTTCCATCATCGCACCGCGAATCGGCCGCGAGCGGGTTGGACTCGGCTCGGGCGAAGTGCGCAGACACAAACGTCCGCCGCGGCGGCACCGCGACGGACGCGTGGGTGAAACTCGAACGCCGGTTAGCGGCCGAAGTGCGTAGCGTTCTTCTCCGTGTAGTGGGCCCACTTCTCGGGCAGGTCGTCGGCGGCAAAGATCGCCGAAACCGGGCACGCGGGAACGCAGGCTCCGCAGTCGATGCACTCGACCGGATCGATGAAGAGTTGCTCGGCCTCGGCGTGGTCGGCCTCGTCCTTCTTGGGGTGGATGCAATCGACCGGACAGGCATCTACGCAAGCGGTGTCCTTCGTGCCGATACAAGGTTCTGCAATGACATAAGCCATGTCTTAAATTCTCCGGGAGACGAACTCTCGACGCTGATAGTAGCACACGACCCCAACCCCTCAAGTCAAATGTGGAAAGGCGGTTTTGCCATGCGGGAAAAGGGGCGGACTCGAGCTTCTAGGTGCTAGCTCTTAGCGCTTTCCTGTTAGCTTCCGGACATTAGCATGTGCCCCGCCGCACGGGGCGAATCGCTCCGGTTCGCTACACTGCTGGCCATGCGGCGAGTGGCTTGGTTTGTCAGCATGGCTTTTGCGGTGTCGGTGTACGCGCACGCGCAGTGGGAGATCGAGACCTCGAACACCACCGCGGATCTGCGCGGCATTCACTCCGTCGGCAACGGCGTCGCGTGGGCTTCGGGAACCAACGGCACCGTCCTGCGCTCCGAAGACGGCGGCTACGTCTGGCAGTCGTGCTCGATCCCACCCGGCGCCGAACACCTCGACTTCCGCGGCATCCAGGCGTTCGATGCCAACACTGCCTTTGTGATGTCGTCGGGCAAAGGTGATTTGTCGCGTCTCTACAAAACGACGGACGGATGCCACTCGTGGAAGCTCGTATTCACCAATCCCGATGCGGATGGGTTTTGGGATGCGATGCTGTTCGCGCAAGGCGAGAAGAACCGGCCATACCGCACAGGGTCTGTCTACGGCGATCCTGTCAATGATGAATTTGTTGAATTCATCACCTATGACTTTGGCGAAACGTGGACTCGCTCCCGAGAATTGCCTTCTGCACGCCACGGGGAGGCAATGTTCGCCGCTAGCAATTCTTCCGTTCTTCTGCAAAGCAACGGCAACAAACTCATAGTTACCGGCGGGATTTCAGGAAGCCGCAGCAGAACAGAACAATACAACTTCCAGCATGACCCCTACGTTCCCCACAGATATGTCGGAGGCGATATTCCGCTCGCCCTTTCAGAGACTGCTGGTGCTTTCTCGGTCGCCACGTCGCTCGCAGACGATGCGAACCTAATTGAGGAGAAGGGTAAATGGGTCGGCGGGGTTTATGGGAAACCCGTCACCTTGGTCGCGGCCGGAGGTGACTTTCGGAAGCCCGACATCTCAAACGGATCAAATCCTGGCAATCCCCCCAGACCCCGCCTCACGGCTACCGCTCCTCCGTCGCCTACGACGCCCCGACCAAAACCTGGATCACGGTAGGCCCCAACGGCACCGACATCTCCACCGACGACGGAAAGAACTGGCGGCCCGTCCAACCCGATCCGGCGTTTCACCAAGCTTCAGATGCCGACCGCAACTGGAATGCCATTTCGCTGCCCTTCGTTGTCGGTCCACACGGCCGCATCGGCAAGCTCAACCCGGCAGCACTCCAGCACTGATGCCCGCTATTTAACGCCACCACTACCCTTGTCATCCTGAACGCAGTGAAGGACCCGCTTTTAGTGGGCCTTGTGGTGCGGATACCAGTCGGCGCTAAGATCCTCCCAAGTGGGATTCACCGCTTCGATCAGAGTGACCTTTCTCGCACGGAGCCAGCCCTTCAGTTCCTTTTCGCGGTGAATTGCATTGCCGACGTCGAGGAAACGATCGAACCACACGAGACGATTGCAGTTGTATTTTGCTGAGAGGCCTTCATGGATTTTCTGCTTGTGCTCAAAAGCGCGCTTGTGTAAGTCCCTGGTCACGCCAATGTACAGGGTCCTGCTCTTGCTCGCAACGATGTACGGGTAATAAAACGCCTCATGCATGCGGTGAGAGTAGCGCGTTCCGTCCGAAACGCCCCGTGATCGGAGCCACAACCAGTTTGGAAAAAGCGGGTCCTTCCCCTTCGCGCTGCTCAGGGTCAGGATGACAAACCCTTGCTTGATGGCAACGGTTGGTTAGGACACGGTGGTGTTGGAGCGCTCACCCCGCCGCGCCGCGAACTCCTGGGGCGTCGGGATAGGGCTGAGCCCGCGGCCGGCAAACATATCCTTGAACAGGCCCACCATTTCGTCGTGGATCAGGCCGTTCGACGCCAGCACCTCGCGGCTGTCGAGCCGGAAAGGCCCGCCCGAAAAGTCCGTCACCTTGCCGCCCGCCTCCTCGAGCAGCAGGATGCCGGCGGCCGTATCCCAGGGATTCAGGTTGAACTCCCAAAAGGCTTCGTAGCGGCCGCAAGCCACGTAGGCCAGGTCGAGCGCGGCCGACCCTGCGCGCCGCACTCCATGCGAGCGCAGGGTGAACTCGTGATAGAAGTGAATGTTCGGATTGTCGTGGCGCTTGCGGCTCGGGAAACCCGTCGCCACAAGAGACTCGGCCAAATCCGGAATTAGCGACACGCGCATCGGCGTGCCATTTAGAAACGCGCCGCGGCCTTTCTCGGCGCAATAAAGCTCATCGCGCATCGGGTCGTAGATCACCCCCGCCACCAGTGTCCCATCGTCGTCGCCCGCACCCAGCTTGCCGGCCCGCTGTTCCAGTCCCATCGACACGCAGAACTGCGGAACTCCGTGCGCGAAGTTGGTGGTCCCGTCCAGCGGATCGACATACCAGCGGAATTGCTGCTCCATGCCTTCGCGCGTTCCCTCTTCGCCGTAGACGCCGTGGTCGGGCCAGACTTCGCCTATACGGGTGCGGATCAGTTTCTCAACCGTCCGATCGGCCACCGTCACCAGGTCCACGTCGCCCTTGTATTCGGTGGCCACTCCGGCGGCCAGGAATTCGCGAAGGCGCGCACCCGCTTCGCGGGCAATCTCTGCGGCACTGGGAATCCAGACAAACTCCGATGGAGAAACGGCCCCGGCCCCGCTCACAGACCCGCCCCGCCCGTTGGTGACGAGAGCGCGCTTTCCCGGCGCTTGCCCGACTCGGTGATGGTGCGGATCTGGTGCTTGTAAATAAACAGGTTGGGCTTGCCTTCACGCGTCAGGCGCAGCATGCCGTCATCGAAATACTCGATCCAGCCGCGCACGGTTTCGCCGTCGCGCAGCTTGACGGTGACCTGGACCTGGCGATCGCTCAGCGAACGCAGGTAGAGCGCTTCCTGCCCGGTTTCTCCGGGCGGAGGCGTCTTGGAGCGACGGCGGGAAGGCAAGGGGGGAGTCATATTGGCATTTTAGATGCAGGGATCAGGGATCAGGGGTAATAGATCAGAAAAAGCGGCGCTGGCATAACGGCCGCGGCCATGTCAGTCGACTGGCTTGGGCAGCGGCGCGGCCGGTGCATCCGCGTAGTAACCGGTACGGTAGCGGATGTTGAAAGCATCGGCCGAGGCCCGGGGAACCTTCACCTGCAGGCGATGGAAGTTAAGCCCCAGCACCTGGTCGTGGGGATAATAGCCGAGCAGGTACTGCGTGCGCAGGTCGTCGCTCACCCTGGCGAAGGCCTTGTCGAGCCCGCCCTCAGAGGCGTAGAAGCTTTTGCCGCCGGTCTCCTGCGCGAGCGTGATCAGTGCATGTTCGCCGCCCAGGTCGCGCCCGGCGCTGGCCTCGATCGGCACATCGATGATGGAGTAGATCATGACTTCGGAGCGCAGCGCTTGTTCCAGCGCTTCGGCATAGGTGGTGCTTTTGGCGGTGTCTCCACCATCGGAGACCAGCACCAGCACTTTGCGGCCCTGCTTTTTGGCAAGGTCGCGGGAGCCAAGGTAGATGGCGTCGTAGAGCGCTGTGGCATCGCCACCCCGCAGCGCGCTCAGGCCGTGATCGAGTTGTGAGATCTTATTGGTAAAGTCCACGAGTTGGCGCACGTCGGTGGCGAACTCGATGAGACTCATCTGGTCCTGCTGGCGGAGCAGCGCGTGGATGAAGCCCTTCGCGGCGGTGTATTCGACATAGCGGTCTTTAAACGTGCTGCCGCTGGTGTCGATGGCCAACGTGAGGTTGAGGGGGAGCTCCGACTGGCGCTCAAAAATCGCGATCGTCTGCGGCCGGCCGTCTTCAGAAACCTGGAAGTCATCTTTCGTGAGGCCGCCCACAATCGCGCCGGTATTGTCGGTCACGTTGACGAACAGGTTCACCAGCTTCACGTCCATGCGGAAGGTGGTGTCTTGCGCGGCAAGCGCGAGCGGGGCAAGCAACGTAAAGCAGGCAAGGCCCTTGATGAGGCTAGGAGGCATGCGGAGCCTCCGTCGCGTCTACAGAGATCCCTTCAGGAAACGGTTCCCCCGCGGCCCACACCGCGCCGTCGACAAAGGTCTCCTTCTTCCAGATGGGCACTGTCTTCTTGAGGGTGTCGATCAGCCAGCGACAGGCGTCAAAGGCCTGGGCGCGGTGTGCCGACGCGACCACGATCAGGACGCTGGTCTCTCCGACCTGGAGCCGGCCCAGCCGATGGACCATGGTCACGTGGCGCACGCCGAATCGGGCGATCGCGTCCCGCGACAGCTCGTCAATTTGCTTCAGCGCCATCTCCTCGTAGGCTTCATAGTCGAGGTGGAGGGTCTGACGGTTGCGGGTGTGATTACGCACGATGCCGTCGAACACGACTACGGCGCCGTCTTCGCCCTGCTTGGCAGCCGCGACAAGCCTGTCGGCATCGATGACATCGCGGGTCAGGAACGTGATTACCGGCGGTTCGGAGTCGCCCGCCGCACCAGAAATGCCGCCGGAGACGGGAGGCAGAAGACCGACTTCATCGCCGTCGCACAGTACCCTGGCAGCGACTGCATATTCGGCATTCACGCTCACCGCAATGCCGCGCAAAGCGGCCGCGGGCCTGCCGGCATGCTGATGGGCCAGACGCTCCAGCAGATCGGCGACGGTGGCTCCGTCGTCTAACTCGATGCTCGAGCCCGCAGAACCAAGCCAGTCCTTCAAAATACCAAAGGTAAGAATGTGTACCCGCATCACTTAAAGAGCATACCGCCTGCAAGTCTTAGACGCGCACGAAGGCCTGAAGTGGTCGGATGAGTGGAGACAGCAATTTCGCAACTTGTTCGGAAGCAGGAGTCAGAGACGACAGAAAGGAAGCGAGCGTTTACCAGATGGGCCCAAACGCTCGCTTGCCGGAATGAAAATCTCTCCGAGTTGAACTACATGCGTCGCCGTGATCGTCTAGCGTATTTCTTCACTTCAGAGAGATGGCTCGCACACAGATCGCCTGCACCGGACGGAATGGCGATGGTTTTCGTCAGCCGGATGCCGCAAGCGAAGTAGCCGCCGCGCTGCTTTGCGCGCCGTTTTCGATATTGTGGTGCGTGCTTTGTTCTTGGTTCGTCCTTAACATAGCCGCATCGCACCAGCGAATGCTTGCTCACTAGCAAGTAACGCAAGACTGCCACTGGCGCGAAGGTTGTAGGCGTGGCGGAGTCGTCGCCGCCTGGCTTGCCCTAAGTGTTGAATGTAAGTGAATGGACTACAGTGCTACAGGGGGGGAGGGTACCCATTCCGGCTCGATTTATCGTCTACAAGTCACTGAAGATAGTGTGGATACTAGCGCAATGCCGCAAATGTAAACGGTCCGGTAGGGCCGGTTTTGGGGTTCTAATGCGTTCAGAACGAAACCGAATTGCCTGCAGTGCACTGGGTTCCAAGGTGCCTGAGATTTTGGATACTACCGGTACGTTACATATACGCCAGATGGATGGATTATTCTTTTGGCATCTTGTCTACTTCCAAACAACTGGCGGAGGACATCATGAAGATGCTCCCTAGTGTTAAGGTCGGGACCTTAAAAGGTTCTGGGGCAAGTGGTTCGGCAAGCCGTACGACAACTGCCACCGGGTCATTTCGTGCGACGCCACCGACGACTGCTTGCGCATACGCTTCGATCAGGGCGAGGTTCTGGCGGTATGGAATCCGGTTGAAGTTGAGATCGACGCGAGGAAGTTTCGGATCGGAAATGCGACTGCTGTGCGATGGACTTGGTATTACTACGGACGGTCGCAGACCCCAGAGAACCTGTTTTACGAAGACTACGCACAACAGGACGACGGGGTCGCATTCCGGACGAATTGGGATCAAGTTCCAGGGTCGGGTACGTTGGATTCAGCCGCCAAGTTTCCCGCGGTAGAGATGTTCTGAGTCGAAAGGGAACCGAGGTGACCCCGCTCGGCTCGTTCTGGTTCCACCGTTCCTGTTGAGTGGTGGCCAACTCGGACCTTTGACGGCTTTTCGCCTCGGAAGGTACATGAGGGTCGTATGTGATCTGACTCATTCGTACTTCCGGTTGGGCGACGACACTCCCGAAAGCGCATCAATCATCGGGCTGTCGTGGTTCCCAGGTCTCAAACGCGAGACCCTTCGGCTTTGCTCAGGGCAGGCTCTGGGGCACCCATTCTCCTGCGCGTTAGACCGTGACCACCCGCCGTCGCATGGCACGGGCGTTGGAACGGGGGCGAATCAACCGTACGTTCACAATTCCACGGCTATTGGCCGCTACCATGATCCCTGGCAGCGATCTCCCGGCAAACGATGTCCTTACTTGAGATACGCACGCACCAGGTCGATCAGGTCTTCGCCCAGTTCCGGGGCGATTTGTTCCTTGGCGCCGTCGGTCAGATGAAATCGGATATGAGTCTCCAGCACCTCGCCCATCAATGCATTGACGCCGCCGCGGACGGCAGCCAGCAGCATCAACTGGTCGCCGCAATCCCCGTTGGCCGTGAACGAACGTTCGATTGCATCCAACTGTCCACGCATTTTGCGAACCCGCTGGACCATTTTGATGGTTTCCCGCTCCTGGTGGGACATGAGGCTCCTTCTGTGACTGGCCTTTACGATACCCTTCCCCGGTATGGTATCAATGAAGTGGGGGTGCCATTGCGCTCCCTTCATTTTATGCCCGCTCCGTTCCGGCGGCCCCGCGGAGAGGCTCTTTCATGTACCGCAATTCCGGCGCATCCCTGAACCCGATCCGTTTCCTGGCCGCCTGTATGCTCCTGGCAGCGGCAGCAAACGCGTCAGCCCAGACGCCGGCAGATTCAAACGCCACCGCCGTTGAATTCCCGGCCGCGCCTGTTCTCCAATCAAACCTCATGTCCGCTCCCCTGATCGGGAACTCTGCCTGGAACTCATCCGGGCTCGGAAGCACCGATCAGGTTGCCGACTGCGGCCACGAAAGCCCGCCTGCCGACGATCCGCAGCTCACCATGTTCCCGCACCGGGAAGGCGGCCGGTACTGGCTTTCCGGCCAGGCCAACATCATCTTTCAGGGCCGTCTTCCCTTTCACTCTCCCTACGAGGGGCCGAACAGCTTCCGCGGTTCCGCGGAGTACAAGACGTCCTTGGTCGGAACGCTCTACACGGCCATGCGCGCGACTCATTCAATCCGGTACAACACCGACCTCATCCTCGACGTGGAGTCTGCGGGAGGCCGCGGGCTGAGCCAGGCGCTGGGCCTCGCAGGATTCACAAATCTCGACGTAGTGCGTAATCCAAACCTCGGCAGCGTCCCCTATCTTGCGCGCTACCAGATTCACCAGGTCTTTGGGCTGACCGATCGAAACCACCAGCCAGGACGCGAACCCCTTCGCCCTGGCCACCAGCGTTCCTGTTCGCCGCTTCGACTTCCGCATCGGCAAAATGACCCTGCCCGACTTTTTCGACTTCAACGATATCGGCTCCGACAGTCATTTGCAGTTCATGAACTGGACCGTGGACAACAACGGCGCCTGGGATTACGCAGCCGACACGCGCGGCTACACCGTCGGCGGAATAGCCGAGTACGACGACCGCTCCTGGTCGCTGCGCTACGGCATCTTCGCCATGCCCATCGTGGCCAACGGCATCGACCTGGACTGGGCATTCAGCCGCGCCCACGGCCAGAACGGCGAGTTCGAGCTGCGCCGCAGCCTGGTGCCAAAGCGCAAGGGCACCGCGCGCCTGCTGTTTTACGCCAACCGTGCCCACATGGGCGTCTACCGCGAAGCCGTTGACGCATATTTGAACGGAACGGATCCCACGCCTACCATTACGAATCACGAACACTTCGGTTCCCTCAAGTATGGTTTCGGTTACAACACGCAACAGGAACTGACCGATAACCTGCGCGTCTTCGGCCGCTTCGGATGGAACGAGGGACAGCATGAATCGTTCGCCTACACCGAAGACGACCAGACCGTCGAGATCGGGGGCGACTTCGCGGGCCGGGCGTGGGGCAGGAGCCAGGACAAGATTGGCCTTGCCGTAGTCTCCAATGCCATCAAACGCGACCACCAGAATTACCTGGGCTACGGTGGATTGGGATTCCTGCTCGGCGACGGCAAGCTCAACTACGGCCGCGAAAACATTGTGGAGAGCTACTACGACTGGCACGCCTGGCGAGGGATGTTCTACGCCATCGACGTGCAGCACATTTCCGATCCCGGGTACAACCGCGATCGCGGACCGGCCTGGGTGGGGTCCGTGCGGGCCCACGTCGATTTCTAGGACTACCGGTTTGCTCCGCAACAAGACCCTGCGGCTGAGGTCCGATATGCTAGAGGCAGCAATTAAGCTGAACCTCGAGGGGAACGCCTGGTGGCACGTCCGGAAAGCCGAGTCCTTGTCTACGATGTCGGCGGAAGCCATATTTCGGCCGCGGTGTTCGATCGCCAGGACTGCACAGTTCAAGGCGTCGTAACCCAGGGATACCCTTCCGAACAAAACATCGACACGTTCCTCGGCGTTCTCTACTCCCTTGGAACTCAGGCTGCCCAGGGCCAGGCTGACATCCCCGGCGTATCCATCGCCATGCCCGGCCCCTTCGATTACGAAAACGGCGTGAGCTGGATGCAGCACAAGCTGCCCTACCTGTATGGATTGGACTTGCGCCGCGCCCTGGCCGCGCATCTGGGAAAAGCGGATTCCCAGGTCCGTTTTCTCAACGATGCCGCAGCATATCTGCTGGGAGAAATCTCCGCCGGTTCAGCTCAAGGTGTCTGCCGCGCGGTGGCCATCACGCTGGGTACCGGCATCGGCTCAGCCTTTGCCGTGGATGGGCATGTCATTCGGAAAGGTACGGGGGTTCCTCCCGGCGGCGAGGTCTGGAACCTCCCATACCAGGGCGGCATTCTCGAAGATCAGATCTCGACGCGCGCCATTCGACAGAGCTACCACCTGCGTACCGGAGAGGACCGCGAAGTCGCAGCCATCGCGGCGTCCGCGGCCCAGGATGCCGTTGCAGCAGAGGTATTCAGCGACTTTGGCCGCACCCTGGGAATGGCGCTTCGCACCGTGCTCGCCGCTTTCGGCCCCCAAGTCGTTGTGTTGGGCGGCGGAATCTCCCGCTCGGCACATCTGTTTCTGGCGGCGGCTCAAGCCGAAGTCGAGAGTCCACGCATGGAACTGCGGGTCTCGTCGCTGGGCGAAATCGCGCCCCTGGTGGGCGCCGGCGCGGCCTGGTTCGAAGCCGAGCGCTGCGTCTCGCCAACGGCCGATGACGCAGGCCTGCATGCTGTTGCAAAGCCCATTTAGAGATGACTTATTTCGCAGCGGGCTGCGCCTGGGACTTCGGTTCCGGGGGAAGCGCATAGATCACTTCGCCCGGTTTGGCGTAGTGCAGCTTGTCGCGGGCCTCGCGCTCAATGGCATCGGGATCGGACTTGAGATGCTCAACACGCATCCGCAGCCGTGAATTCTCCTGCTCCAGTCCCTCGATCTCTTTGCGCAACTGCTTGTCTTCGACCCGCTTTTGTTGCCACACCGACAGCCCGTGCTTGCCGCTGACTACGTGCCAGGTCAGCAACAGCGCCAGTCCTACCGCCACCACCGTGCCGGCAGGGCGCCACACGCGGGACGCCCATTCCAGGGCAAGCTCCGAAAAAGGGCGCCGAGCCCCAACGGTCCGGCCACTGCTCGATTTTGATTGCCCGTCACGATTGCCGTCCTGCATTTGACCCCGATCATCTTCCTACGACATGACAAATTTTTCAGCCGCCGCCTTGAGCGATTCCATATCCTTCTCGCTCCGCGCTTCGGTATAGGCCCGAACCACCGGCTCCGTCCCCGAAAGCCGGTAACAGACCCACGAACCGTCGTCCAGAATCAGCTTCAGCCCGTCGGTGCGCACCACGCCCACGACCTTGCGGCCGCTCAACTCGGTTGGATCGGTCTTCAACTTCTCAGTGAACGCGGCTTTCAGTTCCGGGGTCAAGCGGAAGTTCTCACGAACCGGGTAATAGGAACCAACCTTGGCAAACAATTCCCGTAATTGCACGCCCAGGCTCTTGCCGCGCCTGGCGACCATCTCCGCCACCAGCAGTCCGGCAATGATGCCGTCCTTTTCAGGAACGTGGCCGCGGATCGTCAGTCCCGCCGATTCTTCGCCGCCGATCCCGATCTTGTCCTCGATGATCAGTTCGCCAATGTACTTGAATCCCACCGGCGTTTCATAGAGAGGCACCTTGTGATATTCGGCCAGAGCGTTAATCAGGTTGGTCGTCGCAACACTCTTGGCCACGCCGTTCTTCCAGCCGCGTGTTTCCACGAGGTAATCGAACAGCAGCGCGATGATGTAGTTGGGCTGGATGAACGTGCCATCCTCGTCCACGATGCCGAAACGGTCCGCATCACCGTCTGTAGCGATGCCGATGTGGGCGCCGATCTCTTTCATTTTGGCCTTGGCATCGGACAAGAGATGGTCGTCGGGTTCGGGAGCGTGGCCCCCAAACAGCACATCGCGATAGTCGTGAACCGTTTCCACAGGCACGCCCGCTTCTCGCAGCACGTGGCAGCTGTAGCCGCGCCCGGCGCCCCAGAACGGATCGTAGACCACCTTGATCCCCGATTTCGCGATCACCGGCAGATCCACCAGTTCCGCCAGCCGCTTCAGGAAGGTTGGCTTCACGTCCGTGGTCTCAAATCCGCCCGACGGTGGATTCGCACTCGGGGTCGTGCCGCCCGCGGCGATGATCCGATCGATCGCCGCCTCGATCTGTTTCGTCACCTCGGGCAGCGCCGGGGCCCCATCGTGCGTGGAAAACTTGATGCCGTTGTATTCCGGCGGATTGTGCGAGGCCGTGAAGTTGATGGCTCCCGAAGTCTTGAGCACGCGCACGGCATAAGCAATCGCGGGCGTCGGCGCGGGATCAGGAATCACAATCGGCGTGACGCCGGAGCCGGCCAGAACCCGCGCCGCGAGATCGACAAAGCTCTCGCCCAGAAATCTTGGATCGCGGCCCACCAGCACGCGATGCGGCTGGGGCTGTGTCTTCACATAGTCGGCGATTCCCGCTACGGCCAACCGTATGTTGGCCACCGTGAACTCGTCGGCCACAATGGCCCTCCATCCCGAGGTGCCAAACTTGATTGAAGTGCTCATGTCGCTCTCCATGCGCGTCGTAGCGCAAGCCTGTTTATACCCCTAGAGACTCGCCAACCGCAAAGTACATACTGCATCAGCCGGTCCAACGTGGCAAGCACCGCCGTATTAAACCTTCAAACTGAAATACGGCGCGACCTGTCGGGCATTCCGAGCCTGCTTCTACACTGATCAATGGAGTGTGTCATGCCGGAAAAGAGTTGCTCTGCTCGAATAATTCTCACCACCGCCGCCGATCACGAAGAGGCACGCGTGCTGGGCCGCGCGTTAGTCGAAGAACAACTCGCCGCGTGCGCGACACTGATTCCCGCAGTCGAGTCGATCTACCGCTGGAAAGGCAACATCGAATCCTCAAGCGAAACCATGCTCCTTCTGAAGACAGGGGTCGATCAGCTGGCGGCGCTCGAAACCCGTCTGCGCCAATTGCACAGCTACGAGGTCCCGGAGTTTCTGGTGCTCCCCATCGAAACCGGCAGCCGCGCCTATCTCGACTGGATGCTCGAAGGCCTCGCGAGTGTTGAGAGAGGGCCATCTGCCAAAGTCTCAGCGCCTGAACACTGACTCGTTGCTCCATCGCGACCGATCGTCACTTTGATTTTCAAGGTCCACACACGCACACTGGCCCGGGGCTGCCGTCTGGTATTCTTGGCTTCAGCGGTTTGCCAATGGTTACGGCCTGAAACCAATCCTCTCAGACGGCTTTGAACGACTGGAGTTCCATCGCTCTTCGGTCCGGCAATCATGAAGACCGCTCCGTCGCCCCGGCCAAAGGACCATACCAATTGGAGAAGCGTGACGATGCCCCATGCGCTGGTTACTGATTGTCATGATTACCTCCGTTGGTGCTCTTGTCCTCGCGTCCGGAGGAATGGCGTGGCACATCTGGCGTCAGCACGCAAAATTGCGCGGCACCGGTGCCAGCCGTCATTCGGGCTCGCACTCCCACGAGGAGAGCGACATTGAAACGGAGGAAGCGCCATGACCACTGAATCCCGTCTCAGCGAGAGTAGCGTCCCGGCTGCGGGCGTGCCTCTTGTTGCCTCGTCCGCGTGGTTGCGCAACGCGGGGATCGTTCTCGCGGGAAGTCTCTTCGTCGCGGCTTGTGCCCATGTGGCGCTGCCCCTCTACTTCACCCCGGTGCCATTGACGCTCCAGCCGTTTGCGGTACTGCTCCTGGGGTTGCTGCTGTCTCCTCGTCTGGCGGCTGCCACTCTGCTCGCTTACCTGGCCGAGGGCGCGATCGGCCTTCCCGTGTTCGCTCCGGGTCCGGCAAGCCCGCCCGGACTGGCGCACCTGTTCGGCCCCACCGGGGGATATCTCCTCGCCTACCCGTTGACGGCTATGCTCATCTCGTTCCTCTTCCGGGGCAGCCGTCGCAGCTTCTTCTCGGCAGCAGCCGCCGCGGCAGCCGGAGACCTTATCATTCTTTCCAGTGGCGCACTGTGGTTGGCAGCCCTTACACGCGCTTCGCTGCCGGTGGTCCTGACGCAGGCAACCCTGCCATTTCTTCCCGGGGACGCCCTGAAGGTTGTCGCCGCGGCCGCATTGGCTATAGGGTGGCAGCGTTTGCGCCATCGCAACTCTCCGTCTTCGCCCGCAAACTAGTCTTGTGTCGAAAGGACTACCGCACTCCGTGAGTACCCAGCAATCCGAACCGGCCGTCTCCATCCCCATTCGCGAAATCTCGATCGCTCACAGCCCCGACTCCGACGACGCCTTCATGTTCTACGGGTTGGCGACTAATAAAATTCGCGTGCCCGGGTACCGGTTCTCGCACACTCTTTGCGATATTGAGACTCTGAATCGCCGGGCACGCGAAGAAGCCTTCTTCGATGTATCGGCCATCAGCTTCCATGCCTATCCGTATGTTCAGAGCAATTACACGCTTATGGGCTGCGGCGGCAGCGTGGGCGAGGGCTACGGACCCATGATTGTCGCCAGCCGGCGGCTCGCCCCCAGCGACCTTAATAAAATTCGCATCGCCGTTCCCGGCACGCTCACTACCGCCTATCTGGCGCTCAAGGTGTACAACCCGGCGATCGAAACCGAAGTCGTTCCCTTCGACAAGATCATCCCTGAAATTCTCGCCGGCAAATACGACGCCGGCCTCATCATTCACGAGGGACAGCTCACCTATACCTCCAGCGGGCTTTATCGCGTGCTCGATCTCGGAGTCTGGTGGCGAGAAACCACGGGCCTGGTACTCCCCCTCGGCGGCAATGCGATCCGCCGCTCGCTCGGCGCCGAGTCGCACCGCATCATCTCCAAGGCCCTGCGCGACAGCATCCAGCACGCACTCGATCACCGCGAACAGGCTCTCGAGTACGCCATGCAGTTTGCCCGCGATCTTGACTCCTCGCTGGCCAACCGCTTCGTGAGCATGTATGTAAACGATCGCACCCTCGACTATGGCGCCGACGGCCGCAAGGCCATTCGCAAGCTGCTCGACCTGGGCCACGAGCGCGGGATCATCCCCATCGCGCCGCTGGTGGATTTCGTCGACTAAGTGATCGTATTGGAAACCATGCATCCCGTTACGACCGTGATCGAGACTTCCCACCAAAGAGTCATTACAACCGCTTCACAATTCCGCCTGAATTTCTAAGATTCTTCTAATCGTCGCCGATGCATCTGGTACGAGGATGTTTAGATGCTCGCCGCTTTCCGGTCCACGTTTCTACTTGGGTCCAACTCGCCGGTTCTCATTGCCGAGCTCGAGCCGGTTCTCCTCGCTTATGGCGCCAAGCTGAACGTGGAAATGACCTCAGAGAGAGCTCTTCTGGTCATGAACGGACCTGAGCCACCGTCGCTGGTTCTGCTTGATCTGGATCTGCCCGGCATGGGAATCGGCCAACTGCTGGCGTGTGTGCGAACCGAGAAACCCGGACGCAGATTTCCGATTGTCCTGATTTCAGACAACGTTCCCGCGGAGTGCATGGATCGCCTCGCCGAAGGCGTGATCGACGATGTCATTCCCAGGATGGGCCCGTCGTCGTACTGGCGCCTGCGGCTCGATTCGGTGATGCGTACGTTTCGCCGCATCCGCGAGATGGAACAGCTGCGGGAAGCCGCGACCCTTCCGTCGCAGACCGACCCGATCACCGGAATCTACAATCAGCCTGCGCTCGTGTCGATGCTGTTTCGCGAAACCGATCGCGTTCAGCGCATGAAGACTTCGCTGTGCCTGCTTCTGTTCGAGATCCAGGATTCCACGCAGTGGCACGCACGCCTGGGGGTGATCGCCCGCGATGATTTGATGCTCGAAGTAGTGGGGCGCGTTCAGCGGTTATTACGCAGTTACGACCTGTTTGGCCGTACCGGCAATGAGGAATTCCTGCTTGGTCTCCCCGGATGCAGTCCCGCGAACGCCGTCATGCTCGCAGAACGCATTCGCTTCGAAGTCTTCTCTGCGCCTTTCTGTTTGGCCAGTCAACCGATCCGAGTGTCGGCCTGCTTTGGAATCGCCGCCAGTCTGGGTCGCTCTCCGGTGGTCGTCCTGCGCGAAGCCGCAAAAGCTCTACACATCGCAAAAGCAGCCGGCCCCGATTCGATCGAATGCACGGGCGATTATCCCATGGCTGAACCGGCGCCTTTCTTCTCCGTAGCCGTTGAAAACAACCAGTTCTCCCGGTAGCCGAACTAGTTCGCTACCCGACTCGCGCTCTCGACCTCTTCCAACCCCAAAAACTCCTGAAATACGTCATTCGATAGCAGTCTTCCCCGTCCCGTCAGCCGTATCTTCTTGCCGTCCGACACCAGCAGCCCATCGGCCTCCAGGCGAGCGGCCACATTCAGAGCCGGACGCACCGCATCGCGCCCGAATTCTTCCTCCAGATCCGCGATCTCCACGCCCGCGTTCAGCCGCAAGCCCAGGAACCATGCCTCCTCGTGCTGCTGATCGCGCGAGAGCTGAGTTGTCTCCGCCTCTTCACTGCCAGCGAGGTAGGCCTTCAAATCATCGGTTGTCGTGGCCCTAAACACACTGTCAGTGCGAAGCCCAGCCATATGCGATGCCAGTGCCGAAGACGCATCCAATCCCATTCCCAGGTACGGCCGCCGTTTCCAGTAGCGGAGATTGTGCCGCGATGCGAAGCCCTCGCGCCCGAAATTCGAAATCTCGTATTGCGCCAGCCCGGCGGACTCCAGCCGCTCCACTGCCGTCTCATACATCCGGGCGATGGCATCGTCGGTCGGAACCAGCCCCGCATGATAGCGGGCTCCCCCGCTCAGCATCTCCCGTCCCAGCCGCGAATCCTCGTCCACCTCCAGCATGTAAATGCTGGCGTGTGGAACCCCGCTGTCGATCAGCACACGCAGTGATTCCTCCCACGACGCGAAGGTCTGACCCGGCATGCCAGCGATGAGGTCGACATTCAGGTTGTCAATGCCCGCCGCGCGCAGCCGTCGCAAATCCTCCAGCACAACGGCACGGTTGTGCAGCCGCCCGGTCTCGCGCGCTTCCTGATCAACGAACGACTGCACTCCCAGGCTCATCCGATTCACGCCGGCTTCGGCCAAGGCGTCGAGGGTCGCATCCGGAAGCTGTCCCGGGGCGCACTCCACGGTGATTTCGGCATCGCTGTCAACGTCAAAGACGGTATGAAGTACCCCGGAAAGTTGTGAGATCAACTCCGGCGCAAGCAGCGTGGGCGTTCCGCCGCCCAGATACACCGTATCCACCGCCCGCGGCAATGCAATGCCCAGGTGCGACGCCCACGCGCCCGCGCCCGCCAAATCTTCTATGAGACGGTCAACGTAACGCCCATGCTCGCCGGCGGAATAAACGCCCGAGGCAAAATTGCAATACGTGCACTTGGACCGGCAAAACGGCACAGCGACATAAATGCCCAGCGAGTTGTGGTGCACCGACGACATTAAAATGATTCTTTCATGGGTCCGCGTTTCCGGCTGGCCCGGCGCAGCCCAGTAGTCATCTAGTTGATACATTCGTCCGCTAAAGTATGTTTCAAGGAGATTCGATTTTGAAAGCCTGGGCAGTCTTTGCCATTGCGCTCCTCCAGGTCATATTCGTCTCTGGGCATTGGTTCCTGTATCGCACCCTGGTCTCGTTCCCTCCTGCCTTTTTGCCTATGACTGCAGCCGGCCTCGAGTCCCTGCGCGGAGCGTTGTTCCTTCTTTCCATCAGTTTCATCATCGCTGCGCTGCTTGGTTATCGCTATTCCAACGCCGTCGTCTCTCTGATCTACAAGATCGCCGCGGTGTGGCTTGGAATCCTGAATTTTCTGTTCTGGGCCGCCTGCCTGTGCTGGATCGCGGCCTTCCTGCTTGGCCTGGCCGCGCCGCACGCCTCCGCCACGGCAAGGCCCTGGATCGGAACCGTCCTGTTTGGCACGGCATTGCTGGTTAGCCTCTACGGTTTCATCAATGCGCAGCACATTCGCGTACGCCGCACCCCTGTGTCCCTCCCCAATCTTCCTCCCGCCTGGCGGGGCCGCACCGCGCTTCTGGTCACAGACCTTCACCTGGGGAACATCAACCAGAGCGGGTTTTCGCGGCGCATCGCGGATATCGCCCGGCGCCTCAACCCATCCATCATTTTCCTTGCAGGTGACCTCTTCGACGGCTCCAAGGCCGACCCGGAACGCCTCGCAGCGCCCTTGTTCGATCTGGCCCCACCCTTCGGGCGCTACTTCTGCGGCGGCAACCACGAAGACTTCGGCGATTCGGCCGGATACACCGCGGCTCTTACCAAAGGCGGCATCCGTGTCCTGCACAACGAACGCGTCCTCGTGGACGACCTCCAGGTGATCGGCGTCTCCTACGCAGACTCTAGCTACCCGGCCCGTCTGCGCGAATTTCTTGAGAGCCTTCAGTTGGACTCCGGCCCGGCCAGCGTGCTTCTCAACCATGTGCCCCATCGCCTGCCCATCGTCGAACAGACCGGCGTGAGCCTGCAGCTCTCCGGTCATACCCACGGAGGACAGATCTTTCCCTTCACCCTGTTTGCCCGATGGGCGTATGGAGAATTCACGTACGGACTGCAACGATTCGGTGAACTCCAGGTGCTGACTTCGAGCGGCGCCGGTACATGGGGGCCCCCCATGCGGGTCGGGACTCATGCTGAAGTGGTCCTGATTACCTTTACCTGAGCCCCAGGTTCGGACCACACTTCCGGTCGCTCATCCCGCCTGCCCGGAGTACCATGGGAAGGCTTTGCCGCGCTGCTTCAAGGAGAACGACCCCGTGCCTGACGAAACCCCGAGTTCCTCCCCCGTACCGACCGTCATTCCCACGCATCTCTCCGGCTATGACCTGCTGCTGCATCCCGCGCTGAACAAGGGCACCGCCTTTACGGAGGAAGAACGAAATGCCTTTGCGCTTCATGGCCTGCTACCGCCCCACATTGGCACGCTCGAAGACCAGCGCGAACGCCGCAAGAAGGCCCTCGACAATCAGCCCACGCCGTTTGCCAGGTACACCTTGATGCGCGACCTGCAGGACAGCGACGAAACCCTTTTCTACTCCCTCATCAAGCACAACACCGAAGAGCTGTTGCCCATTGTCTACACCCCCGCGGTCGGGGAAGGGTGCCAGCGTTTTTCCGAGATCTGGCGCAAGCCCCGCGGCTTGTTTATCAGCTATCCCAATCGCGACCTGATCGACCAGATGCTGGCCGATTCCCGCTATGACGAGATTCGCTGCATCGTCGTGAGCGATGGTGAACGCATCCTCGGCCTCGGCGATCAGGGCGCCGGCGGCATGGGCATCCCGATCGGCAAAATGGCCCTTTACACCGCTCTCGGCGGCATCCCGCCCCATCACTGCCTTCCCATCCTGCTCGATGTTGGCACCGACAACCAGGCACTGCTCCACAGCCCCATCTACATCGGCTGGCAGCACGCGCGAGTCCGGGGGCAGGACTATGACGACTTCATCGAGGCCTTCGTTACCGCAGTCCAACGCCGCTGGCCACACATCCTGCTGCAATGGGAAGACTTTGCCGGAGAGAACGCGCTGCGCTTGCTGGATCGGTACCGCGACCGCCTGTGCACTTTCAACGACGATATCCAGGGCACGGCGGCGGTTACTACCGGCGCCTTGTTCGCCGCCGTGCATGCTACGGGCATTTCTCTCCGGGACCAGCGCATCGCCATGTTCGGCTCCGGCTCGGCGGGCGTGGGCATTATCGCCCTGGTGATCGCCGCCATGAAAGAGCAGGGCCTGTCGGAAGCCGAGGCACGGCAGCGAATCTACGCGTTCAATCGCCACGGCCTGCTAGTGGAAGGCGAGCCCGGCCTGCGCGCCAGCCAGGTCCCCCTCGCTCGCGGCAAATCGGACGTTGCAGGCTGGGCCTTGTCCAAGCCGGGGCCGATTTCCCTGCTCGACACCGTTCGCAACGCCGGGATCACAGTTTTAGTCGGAGTCTCGGCCCAGGCCGGCGCATTCACCGAGGAGATCGTCCGCGAGATGACTCGCCATTCGCCCCGCCCCGTCATCTTTCCGCTTTCCAATCCGACCTCGGTCGCCGAAGCGATTCCCGAAGACCTGATGCGCTGGACAGATGGCCGCGCCCTGGTCGGCACAGGCAGCCCATTCGCCCCTGTCGAAGTCAAAGATCGCAAAATCCGCATTTCCCAGATCAATAACTCCTTCATCTTTCCCGGTCTCGCCCTCGGCATCCTGGTCTCACGCGCTAGTCGCGTCACCGACGCGATGATGATGGCCGCAGCCAAGGCGCTAGCTTCGGTATCGCCGACGCTCGAGGACCCTGCTGCCCCGCTTCTGCCGGCTATCGCCGATTCACGCAGGGTGGCCCTCGTAGTGGCCGAAGCGGTCGGTCGGCAGGCCATTTCCGACGGCATATCCGATCTGGATCCGGCGGCACTGCCCGACCAACTCCGGGCCTATGTCTGGGAACCCGTCTACCATCCCTATGAACGCATCAAACCACCCTGCTGACTAGCGCGATGGCCATCCGCAACTCATTCATAAATATTCTTCATTGTTTGCCATCATTTCTCGACGAATGTCGCGTATGTGAGTAGAAGGAATACGCCGGTCCCCGTGATTCTCCAAAAAACACCGGCGACCGAACCAGGCAGTTGGCTATCCAAGGCTTTCCCCGCTGCATGGGCTCGTACCCATTTCCCTAAAAGGAGACCGACAATGCACAACCGCACCAGGTCCTTCGCGGCCTTTGCCCTATCCCTGCTCGCTCTCGGACTGGCCGCCCCGGCCTTCGCCCAGTTGAAGTTCACCCTTAACGTCAACTGCACCCGAGGCGATTCCCTCGCCGTGGTTGCTGCAAACGCCCTTCCCAACACTGTCATCAACATCAAGGGCGCCTGCGCTGGTCCCATCAGCATCACGACCAATGGCATTCAGCTCAACGCGGTCGGCGCCGCCTCCATCAATGGAGGAGGCAAGGATGCCGTCACCATTACGGGAGCACAGCGCGTGACGCTCACCGGCCTCTCCGTCACGGGCGGAGCCAATGGCATCGTTGCGCAGAACGGCGCGCAGGTGTTGCTCCAGAACGACACCGTATCCGGCAATGCGCAAACCGGCATCTCGGTCCTGGCCAACTCAAGCGCCACCGTCACCGGCGGCGCCTGCCTGAATAACGGGCTTTTTGGAATCGACGTTGAAGCCACGTCTGCCCTGGTCGTCACGGGCTCGTACTCGATCACCGGCAACGCCGTCTTCGGCATCGATGTCAACAATGGCTCCAGCCTCACTCTGACCGCGGCCAACCTCACTGTCTCGCAGAACACGCTCGGCATTCAGCTTGGCACCAATGCTTCGGGATTCCTCGATGGTCAATCCACCCTGAGTGCAAACCAGAACTTCAGCGACGGCATCACCATCGTGTCGGGCTCGCACATGGTCGACTTTGGGGGAACCATCGAGACCGCCGCCAACGCCATCCACGGGATTTCACTCAACTCCAAGGGAGGGCTCGATCTCGACGCGGGCTCCCAGGTGACCTCTACCAGCAATGGCGGCGACGGAGTGCACCTCGAGCAGGAGTCGGAGCTCACCGTCTTCAACAACCCCAATTTTTCCGGAAACCCCGCGGTCACAACTCTCACGGTCGCCGGAAACATCGGCAACGGCCTGAACCTGCTCACCGGCTCCAAAATCCTGGACGACAACTACGCTCGCATTAATTCTGCGACCAACCTCCAGGCCGGAGCTTTCCTCGATGACGGCAGTTCCCTTTCGTTCGGACAGACCATCCCGGTCCCAACAGAAGTACAGTCGAGCATAATAGCCAACAAGTCAGGAAACGTGAAGCTCACTTTCGGTTCTCACCTCACCTACATCGGCAACGACACCATCGACTCGGTCGCCTGCGATGCCACTTCGCTGGTCCGCGGGCCGGGCAATATCACCTGCCCGAGATAGACGTCGAAAATCGGTTCGCCCCAACGCGCGCGCAACCGCTCAGTTCCAGTTCCGCATCACGCCCGGCCCGCAAACTCCCGCGTCTCGGTGTAGACCTTTACCTTTTCGCCCGTCTTCACGAAGAACGGCACCTTGATCTCGAGCCCCGTCTCCAGCTTCGCGGGCTTGGTCACGCCGCCGCTGGCCGTATCGCCGCGTACCCCCGGCTCGGTGTATTCCACCTTCAATTCCACCTGCGAAGGCAACTGGAGCCCGATCGGATTGCCGTTGTATTTATCGAGCTGAATGATCGCTCCTTCCACCAGGAAATCCAGCGCGTCGCCCAGTTTGTCCGCTGCAAGGGTTAGCGTCTCAAAGCTGGACTGATCGAGGAAATACGATCCATCCGCGTCGCTGTAAAGATACGAAGCCTCGACCGTCTCGAGGTCAGGCTCCTTGAATTTGTCACTGGCCTTGAACGTTTTGTCGAAAACCGCCCGGGTCAGCAAGTTGCGCATCTTCAACCGCACCAGCGTCTGTCCGCCGCGCGCCGTCGGCGTCGACACTTCCACGTCAAGGCAGTAGTAGGGCACGTTCTCCAGTTCGAAATACATCTTCCGCTTGATATCGATTGCGTCGATCAGTGCAGCCATCGGTGTCCTCTTATATCCTTCGTCCCTATTTTAGTTTTCCAAATTGCCCCGATCCCCCTTGCCCACCCACAGCACGGCGTTGTTAGTATGGGAGCGGCTCACACAAACGTTTTACTTAAGGGGGAAACACCATGACACATTTTTGCCGCCGGGCCGGAATTCCGACGTGGATTCCGATTCTCGGTCTGGTGCTTGCCACGCTTTCTGGTCAGAACGGCTTTGCCCAGCCCCACCAGGCGACACCCACTGGTCCCTGGATGAATGCCGCTCTGTCGCCCGACGAGCGCGCCGATCTCGTGCTCAAGGAAATGACCCTGGATGAAAAGGTCGCCCTGTTGCATGGCGTGGGCATGCCCACCGACGAGCCCGTTACCCTTGAAAACGCCGCCTCTAACCGCGGCGTCGGCTATGCCGTCGGCGTGCCTCGCCTCGGCATTCCCGGCATTGACATGAGCGACGCGGCCTACGGCGTGCGCTCCAGCGGAGTCAACGGCCGCTACGCGACGGCTCTCCCGGCCAACGTGGCCGCCGCCGCCAGTTGGGACATCGATGCGGCCTACGAATACGGCTCGCTCATCGGCAACGAACTTCGCGCCCAGGGCTACAACATGTCTCTCGGCGGGGGCACGAATCTCACCCGCGAGCCGCGCAACGGCCGCACTTTTGAATACCTGGGTGAAGATCCCGATCCTGGCCGGAACGCTGGTTGCCAGGCTGATCGAAGGCACCCAGTCCGCGTATGTGATCGGCGATATCAAGCACTACGCCCTGAACGACCAGGAAAGCGGCCGCAACGCCGTCGACATCTCCATTTCCAAGCGGGCCGCGCGCGAAAGTGATCTGCTGGCCTTCGAAATCGGCGTCTCCAAAGGCCATCCTGCCGCGGTCATGTGCTCCTACAACCGCGTCAACGGCGACTTTGCCTGTGAAAACAAATGGCTGCTCACCGACGTGCTCAAAAAGGACTGGAAGTTCCCCGGCTTCGTCCTGTCGGACTGGGGCGGCACCCACTCTACCGAAAAAGCTTCCGCCGCCGGCCTCGATCATGAGCAACCGGGCCGGTTCTGGTTCGGCGACAAGTACAAGGCGGCCGTCGACGCGGGCACAATCCCGACCGCTGAGCTTGACGAGCACGTTCACCGCATTCTGCGCTCCATGTTTGCCGCCGGCGTGATCGACCATCCGCGCCAGCGCTTCGTGGTCGATCCCTTTGCCGGCTTTGAGACCGCGCGGAAGATCGAGGAGGGGGGCATCGTTCTGCTCAAGAACAACCACGCCACCCTGCCTCTCGATTCCGCCAAAGTCCGCACCATCGCGGTCATTGGCGCACACTCCGATGTGGGCATGATCTCAGGCGGAGGCTCGGCCCAGGTCGATCCCATGGTCGGAAACGCCATCATGCCTCCGGGGAAAGGCGCCACGCACTGGCTGGAACAGATATGGTTTCCAACCTCACCGCTCAAAGCTATTCAAGCTCGCGCGCCCAAAGCCACGGTGAAGTACGATCCCGGCTTTGATCCCGCGGCTGCAGCGGCGGCCGCCAAAGGCGCCGACGTGGCCATCGTGTTCGGCTACCAGTGGGAAAGCGAAGGCATGGACCTGCCCTCACTCTCGCTTCCGGCCTATAAGCAACATGGCCAGAAAGACGATCCCGACGTCGACCAGAACGCCGTGATCGCCGCCGTGGCCGCGGCCAACCCGCACACCGTCGTCGTGGTCGAATCCGGCTCTCCAGTCACCATGCCCTGGGCCGATGCACCCGCCGCTATTCTCGAAGCCTGGTACAGCGGCAGTGACGGCGCCGATGCTCTCGGCAACATCCTCTTCGGCACCGTAAACCCCAGCGGCAAACTCCCCAATACCTTCCCGAAGAGCGAATCCGATCTGCCCCATCCCACGGTGACCATGCCACCGCCGGAGTCGTCCCACTTCAACGGGCCGGCCTCACCCGAGCAATGGGCCAAGGGCCTCCCGCCCTTCCCGGTCGCCTACGATGAAGGCCTCAAGGTCGGCTACAAGTGGTACGACGCCGAGAACAAGCCTGTGCTGTTTCCGTTCGGCTTCGGCCTTTCTTACACCACCTACAGTTATTCCGGCCTGACGGTCACGCCCGGCGATACGGTCAAGGTGACTTTCACCGTGGCTAACACCGGCACCCGCGCGGGTGCGGAGATCGCCGAAGTCTACGCCGCTCTCCCGGCCAGCGCGCAGGAACCGCCCAAGCGCCTCATCGGCTTCACCAAGGTCAAGCTCGAGCCCAAAGCCAAACAGACCGTGAGCATCGACGTCGATCCCAAGTACCTGTCGATCTTCGATGAGCAGAAAGACGGATGGACCCTCGTTCCCGGCGACTACACGATCATGGTCGGCGGCTCAAGCGACAAGCTGCCGCTGAAAGCGACGGTGAGCCTGAAATAGTTTTTCTAATCAGCCAGAATCTTCTCGCGCCCCCATCCTTCTGCGCGTTCTGCGGAAGGATGGGCAAGGCGCCAACCTCGAAACCCAATTATGCTGGATAGGGGTTTGCGCCGCTTATGACACGCAGTCACTTGCTGATCGCTTTGCTGTTTGGGTCGGTTTCTATCGGATACGGCCAGGCCCCGGTTCCATCTCAGGCTCCGGCTTCCCCAGCCAAGCCAGGCGTCGCAGCCAAGCCTGCTCCGGTCACGGTCTTTCACAGCGATCTTCTCGATTTGAGTTTCACGTATCCTGCCAGCCTTGTGGCTCAAAAGCTTCCCGGCCTCAAGGAACAACACGACGCTCTTGACGCCCGAATGCCCGCGGACGCAAAACCTGAAGATCACAAAACCAATGAATGCACAGATAAGTCCCTCTTCGCCTTGCGCGAGACTGATCCCAAAAATCCTCAATCCATCGTCACGGGGAAGATTCTGATCTCGCGCATCGGCGTGGATTGTATGCCCGCTGCCTATCGCGACCAGTTGGACAATATGGCGACGGCCATGTCGGCGGCCTTGGCACAGGACCGCGACCTGCATCCGATTGATCAACCCATCTGGTACGAAATCAACAACACGCGCGTCCATTTCGCGGCCGGCGAGAGCGTTCAACCGGCGAACCAGTCCGCGACCCCTGCTGCACCTTCCCCGAAATCCCGCTGGGTCGGCTCGGCTGCGGTTGTTTGGAATGGGAACCTGGTTTCGATCGTGATTGAGTCGAACGACATTTCATTTTTCAACGAGATCCTGCACAGCAAAATCGGGCTCGGCAAAGCGCCCCCGGCGCCGCTATTCCCAGCCGACATCGGCAAGGGAAAGCCGATTCAACCCAAGCTTTAAGCGTAAATATCGGGCGCAGCCACTTCCCGACAAGAAAACCGGTCCGGTTGCGAATGCATTTGAGCTTCTATGGAAGTATGCCCTTATCCTTCATCAACTGCGCGTACCTGCCATCATATAGCTCCTTTGCCTCCGGGTGCACCGTAAGAGCGTTCCATACCTTATGGACGCGAGCATCGATGTTCGCGTCCCTAAAATGGAAATGTGCTTGGAGTTCAGTAATTTTTGAGGTCAGTACGACCGCGGCTCGCATGAGGTGCAGAGTCCGGACGCGGGCCAGAGCATCGTCAATCATTGGCCTGTCATCGAACGGCTGTTCCTTGTAACGATAGAACATGCCAACATCAAAAAGTGCTTCGGGGCCGCCGTGAGCCAGAGCAGAATACTCCCGCCACGGCCCATGCATAAAAAAAGCAAGATACTTTTGATGGTCGGTCAGGGTTCCACCCGGTCCTTTTTGACTCAAATATTTGCCGAGCGTCATCCAGTCAGCCTGTGACGCTACTTCCGTCTTCGTGGTTCCCAATCCACACATGTATAAGGACAACTTCGATTTGGATTCATCTATCCAACTGTCCCATTCGGAAAGACCAGAGTACCTCGCCTCATCCTCAGCCAAGTCTTTTTGCGTCTTCTTAATTCCGCTCAGTCTAAAAGCACGTCCGCGATGGATCGGGTCTTCCAGAATGTAGGTAATGTTGTATAGGTTATCAATCATGTTCCGTACGAGGGGTAGAGCAACAATGGAGTAAATGGGCCTGAAAAAACAATCCTGTTCGACCCGCTCATCTGCATTGATATAAAAGAGCAAATTGAGGGTTTCGTTCGACATTCGAAGAAGAACCCCGACGTCTACGGCGACGTACGCCGGAGCTCCCAGCAAGGGTGTCCCCTCGCGTTCGACCTTAAACGCCATCGTTAGAGCCAGTTCGGCAAGAGGTTTCTGAAACGTACTCGCGTCAATGTGGATTGGGAGTCCGGTACTCATAACTTGGGATATCTGAACACCTGGGTTAGGCGAAGAGCAATGCCGATCGTTCGGCAAAATGAACTTCCAACGAGAAATCCGCCTACTCCCCATCCGCCGGCACCTGCTCGAGGAGCCGCTTCCAGGTCCGCTGGTTCTTGCGCCAGGCCTTCTTCAAGTCCTCGAGAATCCGCTCGAAATCCGCATTGGTGCGCAGGTTGTTCCAGGCCGGATTCTTTTGAAACCAGGGATAATTCTCGTTGCCCAGGTAGATCGCCCGCCGCAGCCAGTGCAGGGCTTCGGTGGAGTCGCCTTCGACCGCGAAGTAGGTCGCCAGCCGATATGCCATTTCGCTGTCGGCCTCGGCTGCCGTCAACGTATCGTCTTTCAGCAGCGCCGTTCCCCGTGCCCGATCGCCCGCCTGCACATAACACAGCGCCAGCGTAGGCACCGCGATGCGCATCAACTCATCGTCGCGAATGACGCCTTCGAGTATTTCGATCGCCGCGGCCAGGTTGCCCAAGCGCATCTGTTGATACCCCGACGACGTGCGCAGCAGCGGGTGCCGCGGCTCCAGCGCCAGGCCCTTTGCCAATTCGTCTCCGGCCAGTTCGAGCTGGTTCTGATACTGATAAACGCGCGCCCGGTGGTTGTAGAGAATCGCCGCATTGGCCGGGTTCAACTTGAGCGCACGATTGAACTGGATCAGCGCCTCGTCGTACATGCCGTCGCCGCGCAGCGCCAGCCCGGCCACCATGTGCACATTCCAGTCATTCGACGAAACCGTCAGCATGTTCGAAATCCCATGCCGCGCCGACTCCTTCTCGCCGCGCCCCAGGAGCATATAGATGCGATAGAGGTTGGCCTCCGTCGATGCCGGATCGAGCTTCAGCGCCTCGTCGAAAGCCCGGCGGGCGCGAATCACGTGAATCTGCCCGCCAAATCCATTGCGCGCATATTGCAGTTCGGCGATGCCCAGGCCGCTCCACGCCTGCGCGAATCCCGGATTCTTCTCGGTCACGCTCGCAAACAGCGCGTGCGCACGATCGAGATCGGGGCGCGCTCCGGTCCGAAACATGAAGGAACTCAAGAGGGCCCGCGCCTGCAGATACTCTTCGCTCACTGGCCCGGTGAGCGATCCACTGCGCAGCCCACCGCGCGGGGCGTCTGCCTGCGCTGCTTCGATCGAATCCGCCGCGCTCAACCCGTGCAACGCCGCGAAAACTTCATTCGATATTTCCGTCTGCACCGCAATCAGATCCA
This sequence comes from uncultured Acidobacteriota bacterium, assembly GCA_963798315.1. Taxonomy (GTDB): domain Bacteria; phylum Acidobacteriota; class Terriglobia; order Terriglobales; family Acidobacteriaceae; genus Telmatobacter. Next base: position 401,775 of record CAWCTA010000021.1, read on the forward strand.
GTGACGCAACGCGGATCGCACCGCCCGAGCGCACCCGCTGTGACACCACGTCGAGCAACTGCCAGTTCAAATCGAATCCATGTTCGGAGCGCAGGAAGTTCCCCGCAAGCACATAGGAAACCACCAGCTTTTGACCGACCGACAGCGGGTCCATCTGGGCGATCGGCAGCGACATCAGCGTGCTCGATGGCCGCACCACGAGAGTGGGGATCCGCGCCAGCCGCGCCGCCAACGCATCGGCCAACGCAAATCCGTACATTGGCGCAACTTCCTTCGCGCCCAGGTTAGTGAAGGGCAGAACCACCAGCGAATTTTGCTGCGTTCGATCCGGAGACGACTCGCGAAACCGCTCCGCGAGCATGGACAGAAATCCCGTTGCGCGCTTCTCGGCCTCCGGTCCTGTGGTGGGCAGATTCGCGGCTGCGTCCCCCGGAATGCTGCCCGTCTCGATCTGCTGGGCCTTCATGATCGTTTTGAGCGCCTCGCGCACCTCGGCCGCCGACGTGTAGCGCGCCGCCGGGTTCTTCTCCAGGCACATCGCAATCACGCTCTTCAACTCGGCGGAAACGCCGGGCACGATCGCGCTCAAATCGGCAGGTTCGGAGAACTGGATGGCACGGATGGCCTGAAAATCTTCCGCATCGGGCCGGGAGAACGGGTGCCGCCCGCTCACCAGTTCATAGAGAATCACGCCCAGCGCCCAAACGTCCGACTGCACGCTCGACTGCCCGGTCACGAACTGCTCCGGCGCCATGTAGCGGATCGTTCCACCCCGCGCGGTGTAGGTCGCCGCCATGGACGCACCCTTGGCCAGCGCAGGCTTCGACGGGTCGAAATTCGCATCTTCCGGAGGCAGCCGCCGCGCCAGGCCAAAGTCCAGGATCTTTGCCAGGCCCCCATCGGTGAGCATCACGTTCTGCGGCTTCAGATCGCGGTGGAAGATGCCCAGCACGTGCGCGGCTTGCAATCCATCCGCCACCTGGATGCCCACCGAGAGCACCAACTGACGATTTGCAGGACCTTGCGCAATCAGGTGATCGAGCGACTGGCCGGGCACGTATTGCATGACGATGTAGCCGCCGTCGCTGCTTTCGCCCACCTCGTAAATCGCGCAGACGTTGGGATGCTCGATGGCCGATGCCAGCCGCGCCTCGCGCAATACTGTCGAACGCAATTGCTCAGCCGACATCACGCCCGCACGCAGGATCTTCAACACCACCGGGCGCTGCAGCAGCGTGTCGTTGGCGAGGTAGACCACCCCGCTGCCTCCGGCGCCCAGCCGGCGGACAAATTCGTAGTGTGAAATCGTCTTTCGCTTCATCTCTGGCTGTTTCCAGTTTACCGGGCAATCATCAACAGCGTTTCAAAGCAGAGAAAGCGCGGCCAACTTCCTCCTCCAATCTGCTACTCTTCGTTTAAGAATGGGCGCAGTTCACAGGGGAACATCACGAGGTGCGCGGTGGGCAGCGGTCCTGACGTCTTCCTTGGCAGCGTCTTTCTTGGCCGTGTTTCCCCTGTTTGCGCAGCAGGCTCCGCCCCCGCAACAGCAGCCCGGCGCGGGCGCGCAAGTCCACACCGGATCGAGCAGCGGCATCACCGCCGACGTGCACGTACAGAACCTTCTCGCCGATCACCAGTTTTTTCGCGTCCAGTCTGAACTCGATCAACTCCCCCCGGAGCAGGCGCAGCTCTACCGCGGCATCCTGGCCAATCGCAACAACGATCCAAAGGAATCAATTCAGTTACTGGAGCCGCTGGTCGAGAAGGTGGCTGCCGGCGGCGATCCGGTGCACGAAAAGCTTCTGCGCAAGGCGCTGGCCGAAGACTATCTCCGCGATGGAGACTTCGCCAAAGCAGCCCGGCAGTACCAGACCCTCGAAAGCCGGCTTCAAGGCTCGCTGAGCCGCGATGAGCAGGACGAGATCGAAATGCCGCTCAAGCTCTTGCCTCTGGCCGCGGCCAATCCGCCCATGACGGTCGATCCCTGCGACCCGTTCATGCTCCAGGTCAGCAAAAATCCGCTCGGCCTCATCGACATTCCGGTTTTTGTCGATGCGCGTCCTCACACCTGGATGCTCGATCCCACCTCGCCATTCAACATGATCGCGCGCTCGTTGGCCCGCGAGGTTGGCCTCAAAATTTCTGAAGAAAGCGCGACCATTCATTCCCTTACAGGAAAGGACATGCAGGTCCATTCCACCGTGATTCCACGATTCACCGTCGGCGGGCGGCTCACGTTTCACAACATGACCGCATTCGTATTCGACGACGCCGATTACAGCTTCGCGCGATCGCGCTACCAGGTGCAGGGAGTGCTTGGCTACCCTGCGCTTTCGGCGCTGAGCAGCCTGACCGTTACCGATAATGCAACTGTGGAGCTAACACCCGCGCGGCAGATTCAAACCCAGGACAAGGCGGCGCCGAACTACGATGGGGCACGGTTCTTCCTCGACGGCGACCAGATTATCGTTGCCCTGGGCCTGGCGCCGAATGAACAGATGTTCGCGGTCGACGCGGCAGGCCAGCAGACCTACTTCACCTCCCGCTACTTCGACGAGCATGCGGTGGAATTCGCAGGACAGAAACAAGAATTGTTCACGATACCGAGTGCGCGCCCGTTCCCCCCTCAGCCCGCATACATGGCGGAAACTCTTCCTCTCCGCTTCGGATCGTCGAAGGTGGATGTGCACTTCATCCAGGTGCTCACGCAGCCGGTCGGCTCAGCGGCGCTGGATGATGTGTATGGCGTGCTGGGGGTTGATGCGCTCGACCAGTTGCGCGGCTATACATTCGATTATCAGAATATGCGGTTTCGGGTGAGTGTTCAGTGAACAGGGGTCAGGGGTCAGATAAAGGCTCGCGCGACGCTCATTTCAACCGCACTATCTTGTCAGCTTTGATTTGCATCAACCGCTTGCTGCACGTCAGAGGCTGATCCCTGATCCCTGTTCTCTGTTCCCTGCTTTTCAGTGTCCGCGACGGACCTCCGTCGCACCCGGCTCAGGTGGCGGCAGGTCGGCTAATTTCTTCTGGCCGCGCCGTCCCATCAGAAACATGGTTATTCCGAACATGAGCAGCACCAAACCCCACCATAAGTTCGCGTTGATGCCCAGGCTGCGCGCGTACAGTTCCGTATTGCCGTTCGTCGCCAGTCCGAACGCCACGAGGATGATTCCGACCAGCGTGAACATCAATCCCATCGGAATGCGTAGATCGAGACTCATCGGTTCTCCTCCTCAGGCAAAGAAAATATTGAGTGCGATGGCGCAGATCAGGATGGCGATGCCCAATGTCTCCGGCTTCTGCCACCATGCGAGATGATGCTGGGGGGGCTTCGGTGTCAGCGAGTGGACGAGGCCCACCAGTTCCGACTCCGGCTTGGGCTTGGTCGCCAGGCTCACCACCACGGTCACCAGGAAGTTGACGCTGAAAGCGAAGATGGCTCCCCAGAAATTCTGCGCCATGTCGCTCGGATAGCGATGCACAACGGTGATCCAGCCGCCATGGATTCCGGAATGGGCTTCAATCGGCAGCGTGAGCCCGTGGTGCAACAAGGCTGTAAGCGTGCCCGAGATCAACCCTGCAAAAGCGCCGTGCCCCGTCGCCCGCTTCCAGAACATGCCCAGCAGGAACGTCGCAAACAACGGTGCGTTCACAAACGAGAACACCAGTTGCAGCGTGTCCATGATGTTGTTGAAGTTGATGGCCGCATAGGCAGTGGCGATCGAGAGCAGGATGCCGCCGACGGTCGCCCAGCGCCCCACCGCTAGATAATGGCGGTCGCTGGCCCCCTTGTGAATGTAGGACTGGTAGAGGTCATACGTGAAAACGGTGTTGAAGGCGGTTACGTTGCCCGCCATGCCGCTCATGAAGCTGGCCAGCAGTGCCGTCAACCCCAGGCCGAGAATTCCGGTCGGAAAGTAGTGCAGCAGCATGTTGGGCGTGGCCATGTCATAGTCCAGCAGCGGCTGCCCGCTTGCGGTCAACATGGGCTGGCCGGTCACGGGATTCATTTTCGCCGGAACTAGCCCCCTGCCCTCCTCCACCTGCGGTGAAACCACCTGGATGTTATGGATAATCGACCCGTCCGCGTTCTTCGTCACCGTCTCGACCGTGTGCGGCGTAGGCAGGGCGATTGCCAGCAGGCCGGGCAGAATCACCAGGAACGGAAACAACATCTTGGGAATGGCCGCAATCAGCGGAACCCTGCGCGCCGAATCCATATCCTTCGAAGCCATCGCGGTCTGGATCACGAGGAAGTCCGTGCACCAGTAGCCCGACCCGAGCACGAACCCCAGCCCCATGGCCAAACCGAAAATCTCAATGCCCATGGGATTGGTGCTGGAGTGCATTACACCTTTCCACTGGTGCATGTACGCCACTGGCAGTGTGGCCTTCAGCCCTGCCCAACCGCCGACGTTCCTCAGTCCCAGCAGAACCAGGGGAAGAAATCCGGCAATGATGAGGAAGAATTGCAGTACCTCGTTGTAGATCGCACTCGTCAGCCCGCCCAGAAAGATGTAACCCAGAACGATGATGGCCGAGAGCACGATCGAAAACGTGAAGATGTCCCCGGCAGGCCGCCCCATGGCGGCGAAGAGACCATCAAACACATGCAGCGTCTGGATCAGCCGGGCCATGGCGTACATCGAAATTCCGGAGCTGAATACGGTCATCACGGCGAATGAACAGGCATTGAGCGCACGGGTCTTCTCGTCAAAGCGAAGGCGCAGAAACTCGGGCACCGAGCGGGCTTTCGAGCCGTAATAAAACGGCATCATGAAGATGCCCACGAAGATCATCGCGGGAATGGCGCCGATGCCGTAAAAGTGAGCGGTTTCGAGGCCGTACTTGGCGCCCGATGCGCCCATGCCGATCACTTCCTGGGCACCCAGGTTGGCGCTGATGAAGGCCAGGCCGCAGATCCACGCCGGCAGCGCGCGGCCAGCCTGAAAGAAATCCTTGCTCGTCTTCATGTAGCGCTTGAGGGCAAAACCGATGCCCAGCACAAACACGAAGTAGAGCACCATGATCAACCAGTCAACGGGTGTAAGTTTCAAGCGAACTCCTTACCGGGCGCAGGCGCAACACGATTCCCTGGCCTCGATTGCAGGGCAAAATCAGAGGGCCAAATCAGCCTTCGCAATTGCTGGCTACCAGTCTTGGACTCCAGCCCCCGAGGTAAGGTGAGAATCCGCCCGAAATCAAGCCAGGGGGCCAAGGTTGCTTTGGACGAGCCGCCCCGACGCCCGTCCCCTGTTGCAAGGCCGTAGTGCTGTGTCTCGAAAGATACGCAACCACTCTAAGCATTTGAGCGCAAAGCCGTCCAGTGGCAAACTGAAAATGTTTTCAGGCGCTGCGCGCGGCAGCTTTTTGGACCAGTGAACAGGTAAAATAGAAGAGCATGATTCCTACCCTGACCTGGACCCCCGAGGGCGTCCGCTTCATCGACCAGACCCGGCTCCCTCTCGAGGAGAGCTATGTGCTCGCCACCACCTATGAAGAGGTGGCCGACGTTATCGTCACCATGGTGGTGCGAGGCGCTCCCGCCATCGGCGTTTCCGCGGCCTACGGCGTGGCCCTCGGCGCACTGAACAGCACTGCGGCCACCGTAGAAGCGTTTGCTCCGGAATTCGAAAAAATCTGCGCTCGCCTCGCCGGCACCCGCCCCACCGCCGTCAATCTGTTCTGGGCCATCGACCGCATGAAGCGCGCTGTTTCGAACCCTTCGCTCTTCCCATGCGAGCATCGCCGACGTCAAGAAAGCATTTCTGTCCGAAGCCCACGCCATGTATGACGGAAGATATCGCGGCCTGCAAGACCATGGGGGCCATCGGCGGCAGACTGCTGCCTGACGAGGGTGGCGTTCTAACCCATTGCAATGCCGGCGCACTGGCTACCTGCGGCTACGGAACCGCACTCGGCGTCATTCGCTCCGCAGTCGAGCAGGGCAAGCAGATCCACGTCTACGCCGACGAAACCCGCCCCTTCCTGCAAGGGGCGCGCCTCACCGCCTGGGAACTAATGGCCGACGGCATCCCGACCACCGTAATCTGCGACAACATGGCCGCCAGCCTCATGCGCGCCGGCCGCATCCAGGCCGTCGTGGTGGGCGCCGACCGCATCGCGGCCAATGGGGATGTGGCCAACAAGATCGGCACCTACAACGTGGCCATTCTGGCCAAGGAACACGGCGTCCCGTTTTATGTGGCCGCTCCCTGGTCCACCATCGATACTGCCACCGCCACCGGCGACTCCATCCCCATCGAGGAGCGCCCCGCCGTCGAGGTCACCCATCATGGCGGCAAGCAACTCACCCCGCATGGCGTCGGCATCTGCAATCCCGCCTTCGACGTGACCCCCGCGAAATACGTCACCGCGATCATCACGGAGCGCGGCGTGTTGCGCGCGCCGTATGCCGAGTCGCTGCAAGGAAATGGAAGTGGTCGCAGGCTAGCCACCGACCCTGGGTGCCGTTTCTAACGACGCTTTGTCGTTAGAAAGGGGAAGCACGAAGTCCACCCGTCGATCCCGGCTCAGCCCCTCACGCTGGTTCCACCCCGGCTCCGATCCCTTCCTTCGCCAGCCTCGGCACGCCCAGCACAGACGACTCTGCCTCATCGGTCAGCACCTGCGCCGACTCCTGCACCAGCGCATACTTGTTCCCGTACAAGTCCGAAAACACGGCCTCGATGCCCCACGGCCGCATCTCCGGTTTCTGGCTGAATTCCACGCCTTTGGCTTTCAGTTCCTCATAACCGCCCTGGCAGTCGCGCGTCGAGAGCACCCAGGTCGCGTTCTTGCCCACCCGGTCGGGAAACCATGATGCCAGAAGAAACTCCACGTCCATCTGCTGTGCGGGCGCAACCGTAAGCCACCGGAACTGGGACGAGGGCACGTCCATCTTCTTTTCGAACCCGAGTTTCTCCGTGTACCACGCGAGCGCCTCATCCTGGTCGGCAACCGCAATGGTGACCGTGGAGACCTTATCGATCGCCTGCATGGATTTCCCCCTCTTGAGTGAGATTCAACGATGGCCCTGCAGGCTGCTCCACCCGCGGCGTGGATTAGAGTGAGAGAAGTGGTGCGTTCCCGTACGTCCTTTTTCCGTTTGCGCCAGCGATCGCTGATTCGCGGCATCGTTCTGGCCATCGGCGCATTCGTCATCAGTCTGCGCCTGGGCGGCTTTCCCGATATCAATGCATTGCACTCTTCGCATTGGCAGATCTTCGCCGCTCTCGCCGCCTTCTGGGCCATGTTTGAGACCGCGCGTTGTCTCGACAGCAGGTGGACTCTGTATCACGCCGGAGTCCTGCTCCTGCTCTGCACCGATCTGATGATCCTGGCCATGGCGGTTCTTCTTTTCCTCTATCCCTGAACCGATCCACACCACCCGTTGGTGAATCCGGCGATGGCCTGATACGCTGCTTCCTAAGCTTGAGGAGGTGAACCGGTGCTCAAGGGATTTCGCGATTTCATTCTGCGTGGCAACGTGGTTGATCTGGCCGTAGCCGTCATCATCGGTGCGGCTTTCAACGCCATCGTCAATTCCTTCGTGAAAGACATCCTCGGCCAGTTTATCGCCGCGGTCGTCGGCAAGCCCGATTTCAGCGGCGTGGTATTCAAGGTGAACGGCACTCCCATTAATGTTGGCAACTTTCTGAATGCGACGATCTCATTTCTTGTAGTCGCCTGTGTTGTCTATTTCTTTATTGTTCTTCCGTTGAACGCACTGCAGGCCAGGATCAAAAAGCCCGAAGCGCCACCGCCCGCCGTCAAAAAAACGTGCCCCGAATGCCTGAGCGAGATTCCGCTCGAAGCGAAGCGGTGCGCGTTCTGCGGGCAACCGGTGACCTTGGCGCCTGCACGTTAATCCAGCGCGCCCGGCCGCCGTGATATCGACGATCCAAGAGTCCTGGTCGGGCCTGTTCTCTGAGCGGCCCCGACCGGCTATTCTCCTTTGCCCCCCAGCCGCGCCACGCTGAACTGCGCTCCCGCAAAGAGGATCAGGCCGGAGATGTAGGCCCAGAACAACAGTCCCACGGAAACATAAAAGGGTCCGTATATCGACTTGAGGTCGAGGTGGGGCAGGATAGCGACAAAGAGGTACTTGGCGCAGAGCCAGATGATGCCGGTAACGATCGATGCGCGCAGCACCGGCTTCACCGGCACCTTGCGGTTGGGCAAAAGCCAGTAGATGGAAAAGAAGAAAAGGATGCACGCCACTCCCGTGCAAAGGGCAAGCCAGAGATTGCTGATTCCCTGAAAGACGAAATTATCGGTGTGGTGGAAAAAGAGGAAGGCCAGGATCTGGCGCTGGCCGGCGCTGAGCACGATGCTCATCATGCCCAGGCCCACCATCAGTATCGCCAGCCCAAAGGCCACCGCCTGGTTGAGCAGATAATTCCGGCTCTTGCTCACGCCCCACGCCTGGTTGAGCGCTACTTCCAGGGGAAGGAAGATGCCCGTGCACGAAATCAGGATCATGACCAGCGAGAACAGTTGCACGCCATGGCGCGGAGCCTCGAGAACCAGGTTCTTCGCAATCCAATCCTGGTTCGAGGGGAAGAAGTAGTGGATCATGTCGCTGACCACATCGGCCATCGCCGGGGAATGCAACACCGACAGCGCGATGGTGTAAAGCAGCACGATAAACGGGATGAAGGAAAGAATCGCGTTGGCTGCGACGCTGAATGCATAGGTGTGCACTTCGCTGTCGAGCAGATAATTCAGCAGCGCCGCCCCATCGCGGCGAAGGCGATACCACTTGGTGCGCGTAACAGCGGGCCCGACTCCCGTTGCAGCAATCGCCGTCAGTCGATCCGTCGCGTCAATCGCGCCGCCGGCTTCGATCACTGCATGGGGAGCAGCCGTTGCAACGGCCGCCCCTGCAGACGCTCCGGAATCTGAGACACTTGCCACGGCGGGTTTCCTTCACAGCTGGATGCGACTCGTTCTGTTCGACTGCGCGCGCAACGCATCGCTTCCACGGGGAGTGTGTTCTCAGAATATCGCGTCCTGCACGCGTTTCAAAGAGCGGGCGGATGGCGGCTGCATGAGCCGGGGCATGCGCTCGCCTCGAAGTTTGGCAGTTCCGCATGGTGCTCTGCGCGTTCATTTTCTGCTTGCATCGCGGGCCAATTCCTGCCATAACTGGTAGATAGCCCGCCATTTGGCGCGCTTCCCAGACATTACTGGAAGGTCATTTCTACGTGTTCTCAAAAACCGGTAGCTGTCGTCCTGTCCCTCCATCCAGCCGGGCAAAGGCTGGACCGATTGCAGGTGCCGATGGATCGACCGGGAAAACGAAGCACGCTTTTGATTCCGATAACTTGTCTTTTTTGGGCACACTCCAGCGCCACGACGCCTTCAACAAAATCGCCTCACCGCATGACGTCGCCGTTCGTTCCATCCTGGAGAAGCGTTTCCCATCGCAGACCTTCGCTCCGCGTGACATTCCAAAGCCATGAGTTTGGGCCAGCGAAACTGTGCCTGAGACGAAAAGGAGAAGTGCATGAAGGAACAGGGTGTAGTGAAGTGGTTCAACGGCGCCAAGGGATACGGCTTCATCCAGCGCTCAACCGGAGAAGATGTCTTCGTACACTTTTCCGCGATCCAGGAGAACGGGTACAAAACTCTCAACGAGGGCGAGGCGGTGGAATTCGAGTGCCAGCAGGGCCCCAAGGGGCTCAATGCCGCCAACGTACTGCGCGTCTCCTAGCTTGCAGCGAGCGGTTTCCCCGCGAAGCCGCCTCTTCGCATGTGCTTCAAATCAGCTAATTCTGCTCATTCTTAGTCGCATTTGAGCTTTGCGAGTGCCCACGAGGCAGCGGAACTTAGACCTTCGTCTGCCGCCGTGGCCCAGTTGCGAAGCAGGTCTGCGAAGCGCCGCTCCCCGCTGTTGCCCATGGCAACCGCAATATTGCGCCGCAGCCCAATGAACCCGGCGCGCCGCACCGGGGAGCCATTGAACTTTTGTTCAAAGGACTTCTCGTCCATGGACGCGAGCGCCTCCAGCGCGGGGTTGACGAGTTCCGCGCGGGCTTCCAGTTCGGGGTCCGCGCTCACCGGCGCTTTCCGATTCCAGGGGCATACGTCCTGGCAGATGTCGCAGCCAAACACCTGCCGCCCCATACCCTCCATCAACTCCGGCTCGATTGCTCCCCGATGTTCGATGGTCAGGTAGGAAATGCACTTCGTCGCATCCATCTGGTAGGGTGCGAAAAGTGCATCCGTCGGACACGCTTCCAGGCAGCGCCGGCAGGTTCCGCAGCGATCCGGCACAACCAACTTTGCATGATCCGGCTGCGCTTCGAGCGAGGTCAGCAGCACAGCTAAAAACACATAGGATCCCAGCTTGGGGTGAATCAGGCACGTATTCTTGGCCGTCCACCCCAGCCCCGCCGCTGTGGCCAGCACTCTCTCCACCACCGGCCCGGTATCTACGTAGGCCCGCGATTCAAACTCGCCGTATTCCTCGCGCAGCCGCGCCTCCAGTTTTCTGAGCCGCTTGAGCAGCACCTTGTGATAGTCGCTGGGCCGCCGTTCGCCATTCGCGTCCGCGCGGCTCGACCATGCATAACGCGCGATCCATCCCGCATCCCGGGATGCCGCATCGGTCGATCGCGGCTGCGCCGCATGATAACTGGCCAGGCACACGATCGCCGTCCGGGCCCACGGAAACGGCGTCGCCGGGCTGGCCCGCACCAGTTCGCCCTGTTCATTGGCGCGCCCCAGGTAGGCCATGGTTCCTGCACGCCCCGCTTTCACCCACGATTTATAACGCTCCGCGTCGCGCGTCTCATGTGTATGGGGCAGCGCAACCATCCCGGATTCGGCGAAGCCCGCCTCGCGGGCCAACTTCCGAACCAGTTCGGCGTCAAGCAAACCGGATTCTCCAACCTCAGTCTCGAAATCCATCCGTTAACCATCACCCCGGTATTTCCGTTGAATGAAACGGAAACGGAACCTTTCGCACTATCTCATTCGTATTACATCGCAACATGTTCACTTGCGGACGCGGGATTCAGAATCGAACACCCGGGCCCGCGAATCCAATAACAAGGGCTCCCGCATCGTCCATGTTTTCAGTAGTTTTGGGGATGGCACAATTGGCCACACGGGTGCAATTACAAGCAGGCGAGACCGTTATCGGACTGATTCATTCTTTATCACTTCTTCCGGTGACGGGCTCAGCGCAAGGGGAGGTTTAACCATGAACACGACATTCTTTGAAACCAACGAGACACTGGTCGTCCAGCCCGGCGAAATGACCGAATTGGTCCGCGGCGACGAACAAAGCCTCATCCGGCGCCTAGCGCCCCTGCTCCGCGAGAAAAATATCGCTCTCGATCTGCAGCATATCGACCGCATCGACGCAGCTGGAGTCGCCGCGCTGATCTCTCTCTATTCAACCGCCCGCAATTCCGGCCACAAGTTTAGCGTGTGCAATGTGTCGGAGCGGGTCGCGGAGATTCTGGAACTGGTCGGCCTGGCGCCGATCTTCCTGTCTCACAATGCGGTTTACGGCTCGCAATGCGAGCCTTGCTACGGACGGTCTGCCGCGTAAATTCGCGCAGGCCATCCCACAAACCCGCTTCCCAAGCCGGTTTCGTATCGTATTGCAGGAAATCCCGCCTAAAAATAACTAGACATTTCCCTTACAGGTCCTTGGTCTGTGACGTTGGGCACAGGCAACTCTGTCTTCCGAGCGATATTCGTTATTGCGAACTCAGGCAATACCGCGATCTTCGCGGTACGTCCAGATGCCTCGCACGTGCTCAGCGAAAAATCTGTTCCACCCCCGGTTGACAAGCTGAGCCAACGTCCGCGACTCTCTCATGCGTACAGCCTTCGCGGAATTTTAGGTCTCCAGTGATATCCGCCTAGCGGATTCGTCGCCGGAGTGGCAAATTTACATACGGAGGGTTTCATCCCATGGCCCAGGGCTTAATGGAGCAGCCGCTTGCCGACAAAGCAAGCACAACCGCAACCCCAACTCAATATGTCTATTTCTTCGGCGGCGGCTCGGCCGACGGAAACGGCCGCATGAAAGATACCCTCGGCGGCAAAGGCGCAGGACTGGCGGAGATGACCAATGCCGGGCTCCCCGTGCCTCCCGGATTCACCATTCAGACCGAAGCCTGCCGCGAATACATGCGCGGCGCACTTAATCCCCAGATCGACACCGAGATGCACGCGTCCCTCGAGCGGCTGGAACGCCTGCAAGGCCAGAAACTCGGCGGCGGCGATAATCCACTGCTGGTTTCGGTGCGCTCGGGCGCCAAGTTCTCCATGCCGGGCATGATGGACACGATTCTGAACCTGGGCCTTAACGATCAGGCCGTCGAGGCACTGGCCAAGCGCAGCAATAATCCCCGCTTCGCATACGATTCCTATCGCCGCCTGATCCAGATGTTCGGCGACGTGGTGCTCGACATTCCCAAGAAGAAGTTCGAACACATCTTCGACGGCATCAAGCAGCGCGAAGGCGTCAAGTTCGATTACGAGCTCCAGCCGGCCGCGCTGAAAGACATCATCGCCGAGTACAAGAAGCTGGTGAAGAAGGAGACTCACAAGGAATTCCCGCAGGAGCCGCTCGATCAGCTCGTGCAGGCCCGCGACGCGGTGTTCCGCAGCTGGCAGAACGAGCGCGCCAAGACTTATCGCAGGATCAACCACATCGACGACTGGCTGGGAACCGCCGTCAACGTGCAGGCCATGGTGTTCGGCAACCTCGGCGAGAACTCCGGCACCGGCGTCGGCTTCACCCGCAATCCCGCCACCGGCGAGCACGTCTTCTTCGGCGAATACCTGATGAACGCGCAGGGCGAAGACGTCGTCTCCGGCGTACGCACCCCCATGCCCATCAGCGAGCTCGAGCGTGCCATGCCGCAGGTCTACGACCATCTCAAGGCCATCACCTGGAAGATGGAAAAGCACTATCGCGATTTGCAGGACTTCGAGTTCACCATCCAGGATGGCAAGCTCTACATGCTGCAGACCCGCAACGGCAAACGCACCGGACTGGCTGCGGTGCGCATCGCCATTGACATGGTGCGCGAAGGCCTCATCACCCAGGAAGAAGCCATCTTCCGCGTCGAGCCCAATCAGCTTTACGACTTCCTCGTCCCGCGCCTCGATGAAAAGGGCGCCAAGGTGGAAGTGCTCGCCACCGGCCTGCCGGCTTCGCCCGGCGCCGCCGTAGGCCAGATCGTTTTCACTGCCGAAGACGCCGTCAAGCATCACCAGAAGGGCGACTACAGCTCCATCATCCTGGTCCGCGGCGAGACCACTCCCGAGGACATCGGCGGCATGGAAGTCGCGTCCGGCATTCTCACCTCGCGCGGCGGCATGACTTCGCACGCGGCTGTTGTCACGAGAGGCATGGGCAAGTGCTGCGTGGCCGGCGCGGGCGACTGCACCGTCGATGAAGCCAAGAAGGAACTGCGCGTCAAGGGCAAGACCTTCACCCAGGGCGACTGGATCTCCCTCGACGGCACCACCGGCCGGGTGATTGACGGCAAGCTCAAGACCATCCCCGCGCGTCCCGACGATGCGGACCTGGTCAAGTTCATGAGCTGGGCCGACCCGGTTCGCAAGCTGCGCGTACGCGCCAATGCCGACGTCCCGCGCGACGCCAAGCAGGCCCGCCTGTTCGGCGCCGAAGGCATCGGGTTGTGCCGCACCGAACACATGTTCTTTGCCGAAGGCCGCATCGAGCATGTGCGCGCCATGATCCTGGCTCACACCGAGCAGGAACGCCGCGATGCGCTCAAGAAGCTGCTGCCCATGCAGCGCGCCGACTTTGTGGGCCTGTTCAAGGCCATGGAGTCGCTTCCGGTCACCATCCGCCTGCTTGATCCGCCGCTGCACGAGTTCCTGCCCCAGCGCGAAGAGCTGCTGGTCGAAATCCAGCATCTCGAAGACACCAAGCCCCGGTCGCCCAAGCTGAAGGAACTGCGCATTCTCCTTGCCCGCGTCCAGGAACTGCACGAAGTCAACCCCATGCTCGGCCTGCGCGGCTGCCGTCTCGGCATCGCCTTCCCCGAGATCACTGAAATGCAGGCGCGCGCCATCCTCGAGGCCGCGGTCAACGTCAAGAATCACGGCGGCGATCCGCACCTCGAAATCATGATCCCGCTCATCGGCTCCATCGAGGAGATGCGCCACCAGGCGGCCATCGTGCGCAAGATCGCCACCCAGGTCTTCAAGGAAAAGGGCTCGACAGTCGATTACATGGTGGGCACCATGATCGAGTTGCCGCGCGCGGCTCTCACCGCCGATCAGATCGCCGAAGAAGCCGAGTTCTTCAGCTTCGGCACCAACGACCTGACCCAGACCACCTACGGCATCTCGCGTGACGACATCAACCACTTCCTACCGGCGTACCTGAAGGCCGGCATCTTCAAGCAGGACCCCTTCGCCACCCTGGACCAGGCGGGCGTCGGCGCTCTCGTGAAGATGGCCACGGCCAAGGGACGCAACACGCGCCCCACTCTCAAGGTGGGCATCTGCGGCGAGCATGGCGGCGATCCAGAGTCCGTCAAGTTCTGCCACAAAATCGGCCTGAACTATGTATCCTGCTCGCCCTTCCGGTTGTTGACGGCAAGGCTGGCAGCCGCGCAGGCGGCACTCCAGGAAGCCCAGACGGGGCCAGACCTGCACAGCGGAACCTGCTGATCCATCAACCGGCGTAACAGCGAGGGCGCGGCCAAATGGCTGCGCCCTCGCTGTTTTTTTTTAATTCCGAGCGCGCGGACTTATTCGTAGCGCAGAGCTACTAACGGATCGACTCTGATTGCCTTGAGTGCTGGTCCAAGGCTCGCCACAAGAGAAACCACAATCAGAAACACGGTGATGGCGAAGAAAGTGAATGGGTCGTAAAAACTCACTCCGTAGAGAAAGTCGATCGAACCGGGGAAGGCGAGCGAATGGTGCAGCAACAGGGAAAGGCCCGCACCGCCGGCAAGGCCTATGACCATTCCGAACAACACCGGGCGAAGTCCTTCAAGAGCGATGCGTCTGAGCAGGCGGCCGGCGGTCGCGCCGAGGGCGATTCGCACCCCGATTTCCTGGGTCCTCTGAGTTACCACATAAGCCATTACTCCATAAATTCCGATGGCGGCAAGGGAAAGCGCGAGAAGGGCAAGGATTCCGGCTAGCGTTGCGAGTGCACGGGCAAGGGTTCGCTGCGGAGCAAGGAGCATGTCATCGACATTCCAAATGGAAACGCTCGCCAGCAGGTTGCTGTCGAAGGTGCGCAAGTGCGCCCATACTGCGGCGAGCGCTGTTTGTTGATCGCCACGAGGGCTGAGGAACATTTCATGGATCAACGTGGGATCTGCAGCAAGATAAACACGCGCTGGATCGACGCGCGTTAGATTTGCGAAGCGCACGTCCTTGACGATACCGATGACTTCAAAATCGGTCAGCTTGCCATCGAAGTGCATGTCGAGCTGAAAGTGTTTGCCCAGCGGATCCTCATTCGGCCAGAACCGCCGCGCTGTAGAAGCACTGATGACTGCCACATGCGCTCCAGTCATTGATTCCTGCGACGTGAAATTCCTGCCGCGCAGGAGGCCGATGCCCATCGTGTTGAGGAAATTATCCGATGCATAGCCCGCAAGGGTGCGATCCAGGATCGATCCTTCCAACGCGCCGGATCTCCTGATCGTGATCGGCGGCGTCCAGGTGCCCATCATCGGAGCCGTACCGTAGGACACATTCGCCACTTCCGGAAGAGTCTTGAACCAATCGGCCATGCGATGAAATGTGGCTACTGCCCTGCCCCGATCGTCTCCATAGTTTGTGCGCAGCAAGTAAACGCGATGGGTTTCGAAGCCCGGTTCCGCGGTCTGCGATCGCACCAGGCCGCGGATGAGCAGCCCGGCGCTGCTCAGCAGCAGCATGGAAACGGCAACCTGGCCGCCGATCAGCACTCCGCGCAATCGTCCGCGTGCCACTCCGCGGCCGAACGACGTGCTCTCATCCTTGAGAGAAGTATTGAGGTCGGGCTTGGTGAACTGCAGCGCGGGCGACAGCCCGAAGATGAATCCTGTGGCAAGAGACAAGCCAAGCGCATACGTCAGCACCCGCGCATCGGGACTGATGTTCAGGCTCAGAACAAAGTCGCTGCCAAGCTGGCGCACCAGTATCTGGTCGAGCGCGACCCAGAGCAGCTTTCCTGCCGCCCAGGCGAGCGCTAAGCCGGCAACTCCGCCGCCTAACGCGAGCAGCATGCTTTCGGTGAGCAGATGGCGCACAACACGGCCACGGCTGGCGCCGAGCGCAAGGCGGACGCTGATCTCCCTTTGCCTCGCTGCCCCGCGTGCCACCAGCATGTTGGTTACATTCGCGCAGGCCACGAGAAGGACAAGGGCAAAGATCACCATTACGGCTCCGACGCCTGCCCGAAAACGAGGATCGTCAGTGTTGCCGAAGAATGCTGTTGGTTGCAATGCGACGGAATGCGTGCGGTCACGCCAGAGATAGGTGGCGGCGAACTGACGCACCAACGCATCCGTTTCGGCCTCCGCCTGCTTCACGGCGATGCCCGGATTGAGCCGCGCCAGAACCTGAAATTCAAAATCGGTGGGCTTGTGCAGCCAGTCCTGGCCTGGAACCAGTTGTTGCTGCATCGAGACAGGGGCCCACAGGTCAGGAACCTGTGGGTTGAGACTCGTGCCGGTGAACTGAGGTGGAGCAATGCCCGTGATTGTGAACGCGGTGTCGTTGAGTCTTATCACGCTGCCGAGAACGTGCGGGTCCCCGCGGTATCGGCGCTGCCAATACGCGTGGCTGAGCACGACAACGGGATTGCCGCCGGGGGCGCGATCTTCGTCCGGGCCGAAGACGCGGCCGAGCATTGCACTGATCCCGAGTGCTCCGAAGTAATTGCCGGACACGAGCTGCGCTTGCGCGGGGCGGAACTGAATTGTGCTGCCCGGGTTTTCATCGGGCGCCGAGGCAAGAACGTGCGTCGGCCAACTGGCGGCAATCACACTTTGAAACGCACTCTGATGATCGCGAAGATTGACGTATTCCGGGTAGGAAAATGCGTATTGATTCTCACCGATGGAGTGGCTTTGGAGCGTCCGCTCCAGGCGCACGACTCTATTCGCGTCGGCCACGGGTAGCGGCTTGAGCGCGACCGCGTTGTAGGCGGTAAACAAGGTGGTATTCACGCCCACGCCGAGGGCGATGGTGGCGATGGCGACCAGCGTGAATCCGGGGCTGTGAGCCAGCGCCCGCACCGCGTGGCGAAGATCCTGCATGCTGTGCTCGAGCCACAACAGAGAACGCTCGTCGCGGTGCGCCTGCTTTGCCTGTTCTACGCCGCCATAGGCACGCTTTGCGGCCAGCCGGGCCTCTTCAGGGGACATGCCCTGCCGTTCGAAATCGTCTGCGAGCAGAACGAGATGGGACGCAACCTCGCGCGCAAGCTCCGGTTCGGCGCGCTGGTTGCGGAAGAGATTCCAGAGCCTGGAAAGATTTCTTCTCAAACGCAACATGGTTATTGCTCCTCAGCCAGCAGCTTTTCGACTACGCCGGCCATCTGCCGCCAGCGAGCTGTCTCCTCTTCCAGCGCCTTCAATCCAGCTCTCGTGATGGTGTAGTACTTCGCTTCGCGGTTGTTTTCCGTTCTCCCCCAGGTTCCGCACGTCCAGCCGTGCTGCTCGAGTCGGACAAGCGCGGGATAGATGGTGCCCTGGTTGAGATTCAGGACGTCCTCCGAAATCTGCAGAAGTCTGTTCGCGATGCCATAGGCGTGCTGCGGACCCATGGTGGAAAGGGTTCGGAGGATCATGAGATCAAGAGTGCCTTGCAGGATCTGGGCGGCCATTTTATTCACTTGGCAATCAAGTGAACATTTTTTCACTTGGATGTCAAGTGGAAACTTCGGAACGGCAAGTTTCGATCGGTGGCAAAGAGTTTCATAGGAGAAATACGAGATGACTTAGGCTGCACCTAATCACTGATCAGTCGGCGAGCAAAAAGAATGCCAAGTCGCTCGTGCTCCGGTGGCTCGAGCAGGGCCGTTTTCCACGCATCCGGGTTCAGTAACTTGAGCTCAGAAGCCAATTCGGCAAATTTCTGCGGCTCGAGCATTCTTTGCACTTATGCCGTCCGAGCAACAGCCACGAAGCCTTTCACATCCCACTCAACGGATGTCTAGACCGGCGGTGGTCGGGCTGAGGTGGCAGTTCGTCGCTTCTCTCTTGCTGTTCCGAGCCGAGTTGTTCCAAGGAATGGAGACCCGCAATGAATTTCAACTTGTCTGATCCGACCGTGATGGCGGTCGTCGGCGTGGTTGCGCTGCTCATAGTAGTGGCAATCGTCTGGGTGGTGATGAAGCAACGCAACCGGCGCCGTACTGAGCAGCTCCGTGCCCGTTTTGGCCCCGAATACGACCTCGCTCTGCGTGAATACGGATCGCGGGCCAAGGCCGAAGCGTCCCTGCTCGACCGCGTCAACCGCGTGAACCGCATGACTGTTCGTCCGCTCACGGACCCCGAGCGGGAGCACTACTTTGCGGATTGGGAAGCTATCCAGGCGCGCTTCATCGATCATCCCCGCGGTGCGGTCACCGAGGCCGACGAAATGATCAACTCCCTGCTGCGCGCGCGTGGCTATGAGGGCGGAGCTTTTGACCGGCGCGCCGCCGACCTCTCGGTGCACTATGCGACCCTTGTCGAACCGTATCGCCGTGCGAACGCCATCGTTGTACGTGCCGGAAAAAACGAGGCCACGACGGAAGAATTGCGCAGCGTCATGATCCTGTTCCGGGACATCGCCGAGCAACTTCTGCAGGCACCCACGCCCATTGCCAGGTCTGAAGCGGCTTGATGGAACGAGACGGCCGAGAAGCGTACCATAACGGAAGATCGAAGTGCGCTCCGCCTCCGGAAGCAAGAGGCAGGACAAAACGGGACGCGGAATGTCGGCAATTGCGCCTGTTGAGTAGGGCCGATTTTAGATCAGGCGAAAACCGCATGCGCCGACGCTTGATTCCGTTCCCGGCTGCATCATAGTAGAGGAACGGTCCGGGTCATCTTCGCCCCCGGGAGACGATTGTCCCATCCGCATTTCCCGCACGAAAGGCTCAGAATTCTATGCTCATCCGACTGGGGTACGACATCCAGTTCAACCTTGCCTGCGCGGTGCCGATGGTTGCCTTGCTCAGCGTACATCCCTCCCGGGAGCGCGACCTGCTCGAACCCGACGAGATGCGTACCGACCCGCCGTTACCCATCACCACATACCTCGACAGCTTCGGCAACCGCTGCTCCCGGTTCGTTGCTCCGCCTGGGCTGCTCAAACTGACCAGTTCCAGCCTCATTCACGATTCGGGCGAACCCGATGCGGTGAGCCTGTCCGCGCGTGAATGCGCCGTGGCCGACCTGCCCAACGAAGCCCTGACTCATTTGCTCAGTAGCCGCTACTGCGAGGTCGACCGGTTCTCCAACATCGCCTTCGAATTGTTCGGCCACATCCGGCCCGGCTGGGCGCGCGTCCAGGCCATCTGCGACTGGGTCAACGCAAAGGTGAGGTTCGACTACGGCCAGGCCAGGCCCACCAAAACCGCCCTCGACGTATATACCGAGCGGGTGGGTGTTTGCCGCGACTTCCAGCACCTGGCTATCACCTTTTGCCGGGCGTTGAATATCCCCGCTCGATACGCCACCGGGTACCTCGGAGACATCGGCGTTCCTCTCCGATTGCCGATGGACTTCAGCGCCTGGTTTGAGGTGTACCTCGAAGACCGCTGGTGGACCTTCGACGCCCGCAATAATGTACCCCGGATTGGCCGCGTCCTGATGGCGACCGGACGGGATGCGTCGGACGTCGCGATCACTACCTCGTTTGGCGAAGCCGCCCTGTGCTACTTCTTCGTAGTCACGGATGAAGAAGTCCAGAGCCCGGCGGCTGCCGAAACGATCCTGGAACCGCATATCTAGGAACCGCATATCTAGGAACAGCAAATCCAGTGTGCAGTCTCAGTGCCAAACGCCTCAGGGAACTGCGCTGAGCGTCTGCGCGGCATGATTCAAAGCCCCCGCCAGCACCTCCAACTGCTGCCGGGTGCGGGTGGCATCCTTGGCTTCGATCGCCTCGGTGACGCCGGGGATTACGACCGCGGCATAGCCCGTATACTCCCCGGGCGCGTAGATGGTGTGGCGGTACCAGGGCCGGCTGGGAAGACCGGCGGGCGAAATCAAGGCGGTTTCCGCCTGGCGAAGAGCGGCGTTGATTTTGGCCGCATTGCCGCCAGGCACAAACTGCATACCCCGAATCCGTTGCCCTGCGTTGGAGAGGTGGCTCGCAGCCAGCTCCGCCGGAGTGAAGTCGATGGCGCCGAGCTTGTACTCGCTTGACTTGCGCTTGGCGGTTTCAAGATACGACGCGATTTCGCGTGCATAATTTACGTAGTCGTAGGGCAAGACATCCGTATCGGCCATGCGCAATGCCTCCAGGCCGAAGACCCGCGCCATCTCCTGCAGGTAGACGAAGCTTGGATCGGCATTCATCGTGAACCAGGCATAGTTGTCGAACACGGAGTGATACACCCCGTAAGGTCCGCCGGAGCCGATGTCGGTTGAAGGTACGCCCACATGCTGCAGAAACGGCGTAAAGTCCGATCCCGAGCCAAGGTCTCCCACGCGCACATCGCCGTCTGAAGGAGCGTTTGAAGGGCGATGCTCGCTACTATCTGCGCGGTTGTTTCGCCACGCCTCATAGACGCTGGGCGCCAGGGGGCTGGGTACAGAATGGGTAACGTCACGAATGAATTGCTTCAGCGAGGGAACCGCGGAGGCGGAAAAATCCGGTCCCGCTACGGCCACGTCGACGTTGATATAGATCACCGCGTTTTCGAGCTCTTTGGCGTGCTGTTCTACCCATTCCGTCGAACCGATCAGACCTTCCTCTTCTCCATCCCAGCTGCAGAAGATCATGGTGCGCTTTGGACGCCAGCCCTGCTTCAGAAGCGCGCCGACGCCGTGGACCGCCTCCAGCATAGCGGCCGTGCCGCTGTTCGGATCGACCGCGCCGTACGCCCACGCGTCGCGATGGTTGCCCGCCACCACCCAATCGTCGGGATATTCCGTACCTTTCACTTTTCCCACGACGTCCCAGATCGTCCGGCGCTGGTAGTCCTGCTCCGACACCAGGTGGACCGTAACCCCGCCCGGGCCGATGTGGTAGCGAAAGGGCAGCGCCCCCTGCCATCCCTGCGGCACGCTCGGCCCTTTGAGATTTTGCAGAATGGGCATGGCATCGTGATAGCTGATGGGGATCGAGATGATGTGGGGTTGATTGCCCTCAGGAGAAACCCGGGCCGAGTCCGGGAGATCGGGCGTCGAGGCGACACCAGGCGTTTCCGGATCGCCGGGGTACTTGAAGAGATACTGCACGGAGCCGCGCTGCACGCCCGATGCGGGGCGCCACGGCCCTTCAGGATACGCGTCCCCCTTGTAGTAGCCATCGTCCTGCGGATCAGAGTAGATCAGCACGCCCGCTGCCCCGCGCTGCTCCGCGATGTAGACCTTGACCCCCCGGAAATTCGAGCCGTAGCGGACGAGCACGATCTTGCCGTGCAGATCGATATGCTGGGCGGCGAGATGGTCGAAGTCCTCGAGACGCCCGTAATTGGCGTAAACCACTTCCCCTTTCACGTCGCCGGAACCCGATGAGCCGTTGAACGGCATCACCACGCGGGGATCATCCTGAAACGGATCGCCCTCGACGTGCTCGCGCGCGGGACCGCTCATCAGCAGTTGCCCCGCGGGACTGTACGCCTCCACCTTGACCGCTTTGGGCATGTTCAGTAGCACGCGGTAGGGGACAATCTCGGTTTCGAGGCCGGCGGCGCGAAATTTCTGCGCAACATACTCCGCCGTCTTGTGATCTTCCGGCGTTGACGCCATGTGGGGTTCAGCGGTGAGCGTTTTCAGTTCCTCGCCGGCCAGTTTGGCATCGGGTACGGCCAGAAATTCCTCTTCGATCTTGGCCTGCTTGCTGAAATCCGTGTAGCCAAAGACCTTAGGCTGGGGAGCGGGTTGGGCGGGAACTGGTCCGGAAGCGAGAATCAACAGCAACAAAAATGCGAGCGGCCTGCGCACGGTCATCGAGGAACCTTTGCGAATGAGATTGGGGAGCGTGCCAAACCAATAGTTTACCGGCTCGGACTTGCGCCGGAACAGAATGAGTGCCCCGGCGATTCAACATTAAACGACTCTCGGAAGTGACTTCCACCTCTCAACCAGCGGCCATGGTCAGTTCAGGCCCACGCGGCGGACCAGGTCCTTAAAGCGGGGGTCATCGCGCACGGGATCAAAGAAGGGGTGAACTTTGAGGAATTGCAGGATGTTGGACTGCTCCTGGTATGCCCGCTCAAACCAGACGAATGCCTCATCGTAGTCGCCGAGTCCCAGGTAAGCGGTTATGAACGCAGCTGCAGGAACGTAGCCTTTCTGATTGCGTGTCTTCAATTCTGCCAGGAGTCGAAGGGCATCCGTCCTCCGCCCAGCGTGAGCATATGCTGCGACCAGCACACCCATAATGCCCGGACTACGATCAGAAACAGAAACCGCTCTCTCCAGGACCGGGATTCCTTCCTCGGGCCGATCGTCGGCGACAAGCACGAATCCAAGTACCCAGAGAGCTAATCCATCGTCCGGTTGTAGCGCCAGCTTGCTCCGCAACTCGTGGATGGCTTCGTCGTAGCGCCGGCCGCAGAACAGAATCCACCCCATGCCGGTAGTGGAATCTCCAAGTGGGTCAAGCTCACGTGCGCGGCGAGACCAAGCGAGTGCTTCGTCGATACGCCCCTGGAATAACAACCATTCGGCGAGTCCACGGTGGGCGGCAGCGTCATTCGGGTTCAACTCGAGCGCCTGCCTGTATCCAGCCTCAGCGTCGGCCCACTGCCACTGCTGCTGCTGTACGCCTGCCAGCAGGACATGTGCTTCCGCAAGTTCTGAATCCAGTTCCAGTGCCTTGTGGGCTGCTTCAACCACCTTTGGACGCATTTCCCAAGGGGGAACTCCGATAAAAACCGTGGCGAGTCGATCGTACGCATCCGCCAGCCCAACGTAAGCCGGTGCAAACGTCGGGTCTATCCTTATGCCTTGCTCGAAATAACGGATGCTCTCCTCTACGTTGGCTCTCCTGTTGCTTTTGTCTAAGGCGAACCGGCCCTTGAGATAAATCTCATAAACTTCCGGCGACACAGGACGTGCGGCGACAAGCCTGGCACGCTCTTCGCCGCTGACGGTAACCTCCACTCTTTTTGCGATGGATTCGGCGACCTCGCTCTCCAGCGTGAGGGCGTCGCCCAGTTCGCGGTCGTAGGTCTCGGACCAGAAGTGCTCGTCGGTCGGTGCACGAATCAACTGTGCGTGAACCCGAATTCGGTTGCCTTCCCTTATCACCGACCCTTCCACAAGGGCATCCACTCCGAGCGTCCTGGCAATTTCTGGAGCCAGGAGCTTGGTGTCTTTGAATTGCATGACCGATGTGCGGGAGATAACGCGAAGGCCACGGATTGTCGACAGACGACCGATCAGTTCCTCGGTCATGCCATCGGCGAAATATTCCTGCGACGAATCACCGGAAAGGTTTTTCAGAGGCAGGACCGCGATGGAAGTGATTTTGGGAGCTTTCGAATGGGCCGGGCTGCTTCGGGTAACGAAGTAGCCCGTGACGGCAGCCACTACAAGCAGAGACACTGCCACGGCAAAGAGCCACTTGCGGGTTAGCCAGTTCCTCGGTTCAGAACTGACGACAACCGCTGAATCATATTGTTCCCCCGCCGGCTGCACTTCGTGCCGCCGGCCATCGGGCTCCGACACGAGATTCTGTCCGCCCGTGCGGAAAGCTGACGCTTCAGCTCCGGGTGCCTCCGCCCGTTCTTCTTCCTCGGGAGGAATCACGGGCGCGATGAACCGATATCCCTGCCCGGTCACGGTTTGTATGAACCGCGGGCTCTCGGCGTCATCTTTCAGTGCCTGACGAAGCTTGCAGATCGCGCCCCGGATGCTGTTGTCCGTATCGAGGAAGACGCCTTTGCCCCAGACCCTCGAGACGATTTCGTCCCGGGTGACAATCTCGTCCCTGCGCTCCACCAGCAGGGCAAGCATCTCCAGCGGAATGCGCTCCAGCTTCACGACATGCTTGCCGCGGCGCAACCTCCGTGGGCGCAGGTCGAGCTCATAACCTTCGCCGAACCGGATCGGTCGTTCCACCTCAGCGGACTTGGAGGCCATGGCGCACTCCAGGGGGAAGTGGATGAATTTTACATCACGGTCGAAATCAGTGTTGTAAACGCAAGCAACGACTCTGCTTAGTCCGACACAACGCATAACGCCGCGACACGCGCTTCGATATGGACTTCCCCGCCCTCAACCGCAAGAATCCGGGGCACCCCGGCTGAAGGCAGCGGGAACTGGAGGAAAACAATGGAGAGAATGCAAAGTGGCGTAAGGACGAGGACGCTTGGTCTATGCATGATCGCGGCTGTACTGTGCGGGTCCGCTTTCGCAAAGTCCGATGCCGTCCTGGACTGGAATGCAATTGCAGTCAACACCGCCATCGCGAACGGCCAGAGCCCGTTCGCCCTGGCGCGAACTGGGGCGATTGTGCAGCTCGCTGTTTTTGAAGCCGTCAACTCCATCACCGGCGACTATCGACCCTATCTCGGAACCATCGTCGCGCCCCATGGCGCCTCAGCCGATGCAGCAGCCGTCGAGGCCTCCTATCACGTGCTCGCTGGTTATTTTCCCGGCAGCATAACCACGCTTAACGCCGCCCTCGCAAGCTCGCTGGCTGCGATCCCAGACGGCGATGCCAAGAGCAAAGGCATCGCGACCGGGGACGCCGCCGCTGCCGCCATGATCGCTCTTCGCGCCAACGACGGCTCGTCGCCGGCGCAATTCAAGGTACCCGGGCCAATGGTTCCCGGCGAATGGCAGGCCACGCCGACTTGTCCCATCATGAATGGAATCGCTGTCGGAGCCTTCTTTCACTGGCAGAACGTAACCCCATTCGGCATCAAGCAGGCGAGTGATTTTCTACTCGGTCCTCCGCCCGCTCTTACCAGCAACGCCTATGCCAAGACCTACAACGAGGTGTTGACAATAGGGAGCGCCGACAGCACCGACCGGCCGCAGGATCGAGCCGATGTGGTGCACTTATATGCGGCAACCTCGCCAACCCAGGTCTTCAACCAGGCGGCAAGGCAGGTCGCGCAACAGCAGCAGCGCTCGCTGTCGGAGAACGCCCGGGCCCTGGCCTTGGTCAACATGGCGATCAGCGACAGTCTCGTCATTACGTTCTTCAACAAGTATCACTACAACTTCTGGCGCCCTGAAACGGCGATCCGAGCGGGAGACACAGACGGCAACCTGAAGACCGAGGCCGATCCGAACTTTCTCCCCTTCATCCCGACCCCATGTTTCCCCAGCTATCCGTCAGCTCACGGCACTGGAAGTGGTGGCGCATCCGAGGTGCTGAGACGCCTTTACGGCGAAGCCGGACATTCGATCACGGTGTCAAACCCGGCAGTGCCCGGGATCGTTTTGCAATACACCTCGTTCGGGAAAATTACCGACGACATCTCCGACGCGCGCGTTTACGGGGGCATACATTTTCGAACCGACCAGGTGGCAGGCACGCTGTTGGGCCGGGCTGTCGGCACGGCGGTCTATAAAAACAACTTGCGTCCCATCCACGTTGATGACTGATGCTTTGTCCCACAACGGCTGGTGCGGGGGTTACTGTGCAATCCGCGCCGGCCGCGATTTTTTGGTCTCAGGTTGGATAAATTCGCGGGTGGTTTGTTGTGCTCAGCGGCCGCGACTTATGGCACCCTGAATGCCTTGATGGCGATCGCATTGGGCCCCCGGCCGGCGGGCAGCATCGTGAACAGCGAATGCAGTCCTGCCGTGCTGAGCGAGGCGATGCGCACGACGGCCACGTCGCCGGAGCGGGCGTCGACAACAAAAAGCAGGTGGCCGGCCTTTGAAAACGCCATGGCTGAAGGGCCGTCGCCTACGTGGATGGAATCGATGCGTTTGCCATCGAGGATGGAGTAAACCGTGACGTACTGGGAGCTCAGGTTGGCGACGTAGAGCAACGAATTATCACTGGAGACGAGGCCGTAGACGGGCTGGTCGCCCATAAGATAGGCACCGCTTACGTCATCGTTTCCGGTAATGACTTCGGAAATGGAATTCGACTGCGAGTTGGAGACGAACACTTCGCCGCCATCGGGCTTGAGCGCGAGGTGCACCGGGGCTCGGCCCACGTCCATCAGCGCCTCCAGGCGGTCTGGTTGCGGGGGATGGGCGTCGGGCCGCGCCAGAGCGATCGCCATCACCTGGTGGCCTCCGGAACAAGCCACAAACGCCTTTGACGAGTCGGGCAGCACCACCGCGTCCGACGCGCCCAGGCATCCTTCGAAGAAGGCCCGCACGACCCGTGCGGCTGGATCGACGAGGCTCACCGAATGGCCGCGGCGGTTTGGCACCACGACGGTCTTTCCATCCGGCGTCGGAAGAGCCTGCACCGGCTCTTCCCCCGCGCCAATGGTTGCGATTTCACGCCGCGCCTTCAAGTCAAGCACCGAGATGGTATTGGAGCCCGCATTGGCCACGTAAGCCCGGTCCCCCGAGGAATCGAGGGCGATCGAGACTGGATGTTTGTGTACCTGGATTGTCGCCGCCACAGAATTATTTTCGGCGTTGATCACCGACACAGAGCCGGCAGCGCCCGCCGCGCCGGAGTTGACCACGTAGACCTCTTTGCGGGTAGGACTGGCGGCCAGGGCGACGGGGTTCACGCCCACAGCCACCTCGCGATCCAGGCGCAGATTCACCACGTCGAGCACAGTGACGGTGTTGCTGGCCCCGTTGGTGACGTAGGCGTATTCGCGGTAATTGGGCGGGTACTGAGGGAAATCATGGCGGCGGCAGCCGCCGAGAAGGAGTGCAACCAGAGAACAGCTGACGAGCCGGGTCGACTTTCGCAACTTCATGCGACTTGCACCACCGTGCAGACGTGGGTCCCTCGACTACCGTCCACGCAGGTGCGGCGATCTCCGCTCAGGACGATCATCATTGCGCTTCGGTCAACCGCGATTCCCGGCGAGATCGATTTCTTTCCCACGGCTAGCTGGCGGTTCCGTGATGAACGTTCGCAACGCCAGGTTCAACATGGATGCCGCGCGGCAGCGTCCGCTCCACCACCGGCGCAATCTGCTCGATCTCATCCATCATGCGGGCGAACTGATCCGGATAAATGGACTGCGGCCCGTCGGAGAGCGCCTTGTCCGGCTGGTTGTGGACTTCGACCAGGATGCCGTCTGCGCCAACAGCGACGGCTGCACGGGCCATGGGCAGCACCTTGTCACGTTTGCCGGTGCCGTGGCTGGGGTCGACCAGGATGGGCAAGTGGCTGAGCCGCTGCACGGCCGGAACGATGCTGAGATCGAGCGTATTCCGCGTGTGGTCGGCAAAAGTGCGCACGCCCCGCTCGCACAGGATCACCTCATAATTGCCCTCGCTCATGATGTATTCCGCAGCCATGAGGAATTCGTCGAGCGTGGCGCTCAGGCCCCGTTTGAGCAGCACTGGTTTGCGCAGGCGGCCGGCGTGCTTCAGCAGCGAGAAGTTCTGCATGTTGCGAGCGCCGATCTGGACCACGTCGGCCCACTCCGCAACCAGCTTCAGCGTTTCGTTGTCGATGGCCTCGGTGATGATGCGCAGTCCGTACTTTTCCCGGATCTCCGCCATGATCTTGAGCGCTTCCACGCCGAGGCCCTGGAACGCATAAGGCGATGTGCGCGGCTTGTAGGCTCCGCCGCGGAAAAACTGCGCACCCGAAGCGGCCACTTGTTCCGCAATGGCGAAGGCCTGCTCGCGGCTTTCGATAGAGCACGGTCCGGCAACGATGGCCAGGGATCGGCCGCCAATCGTGGCGTCCGTACCCGGAAAACGGATGACGGTGTCTTCTTCCTTGACGTCGCGGCTGGCTAATTTGTAAGGCTTGGATACGCGGATAACTTCCGCAACCCCGGACAGCTCCTCAAGGTTGCCCCGGTCGACTTCACCCTGGTTGCCGGTGATGCCGATGGCCGTGCGCTGGGCTCCGGGGAGCGGATGGGCACGGAAGCCCAACTGCTCGATATGGTCGCAGACCGCCTGAATTTCTTCAGGCGTGGCCTGCGCCTTCATTACGACTAACATGGATGGCCCTCAAACCAAGAGTTTACCGGTTGAGGCAGCAGAGAGCAATTACCTGGAAACTGCAAATCGTTTCAGCCGATTGGACCTTCGTGCGTGTCCTTTTCGTTGCTGGAAACCGCGAGTCAAAAAACCGAGCACTTAAAATGAAAGCAAATAACAACGCAGATCCGAGGCGGAGCACAGCAAACTTCGTTCGACTACTCGGTTTCGTCGGCGGCTGCGGCGCCCGACCTGGCGGCGACCAGCGCGGGAGCAAAAATCATTCCGATAAAAGCGAGAGCGATTAAGAGGTCATGCATCCGGGTTTCTCCTTGTGGGCTTCTCAGAGCCTGTCCACAAATGAATCATCGCCCGGAATTGAAATTATTTACATCCCACGAAGACGGCTGCAGAGGAGAGTGGGGTGGGAGAGGCATTGACACGTTGGTGGGATTACTGACGGAACACCTGTACCAAAACGGCACAGAATCATATATTTATGACCTAAGTCACGTTATCGGAACATGAAGGGTGCGGTCCAGTCCGGGGACTTAGCGAGTGTTGCCGGAATTGGAGCGTTCCTTGCGCTTTTCCGCCCGCCATTTCAGGCCCAGAAAAGCCAGGTAGCTCAACTGGATGACCCAGGTCACCGTGTAGGCGGCAACGACGAATTGGTGGTCTAAAAGGTCTCGCTGGTCCATTTTTTCCCTTGTTTTGGATTAGATTTGTGCCTGTAAAGCTTCCATTGCTTCCTGGTGCGCGTTTTGCTGGTGTTTGCGTTCCACGCGGTAGCGCAATCCAAGCACCAGGAGGCCCCAGAGTGTCCACGAAAGCATATTCCAAAGGAGGACATTCGCCATCGACGGAGCCATGCCAGAACCCTCGCTCCCGCCGAAAACCGGTGCCGGATGCTGGGTCCGCCACCATCGGTTCGACATGTAGACGATCGGAACGTCGAGTGCGCCGAAGATGCCCAGGACCGCGGCAAGCGTCTGGACCTGCGGGCCGGCCGCAAACCGGCGAAGCAGCAGGTAGCTCACGTAAATCAGCCACAGGACCAACGTCGTCGTCAGGCGTGCATCCCAGGTCCACCAGATTCCCCAGGCACGGCGTGCCCAGAGCGGCCCAGTCAGTAGCACCACCGTGCAAAACACCACGCCCACCTCAGCCCCGGCCACGGCCCAGGCATCGAAGGCCTGCGCGCGTCCAGGATAGCCACGTCGGCAGGCCAGGTAACCGATTGAGCCCACCAGGCTGACGGCGAAGAACAAAAACGCCACCTCAGCCGAAGGCACGTGGTAGTAAATGATGCGGAAGACATAACCCTGCATGGCATCGTCAGGCGCGACATAGATAGCCTGATAGAACCCCCAGACCATGAGGGCTGCAACGATCGCCGCGTAGAGTCCGATAGCTATTTTCTTCATGCGGGGAATCCTGTTCTACGTAGTGTACGACGGGCCGGGTTGCCGAGTCTCCACCCAAGGTTGGACGACTGATTCAAATCGCCCGGTTACGTTTAGGGGAATTGTTCAGGCCGCCGGTCATTCCGCATGCAGCACCACATCGAACAGCACCAGGCTCACGGTGGTGAAGATGATGTCATAGCCCACCAGCAACTTGATCCACAGCGAGGGGTCGCTTTCGCCGGTAAGGATCGCCGTGGTCGCCAGCACCATGGCCAGCAGGGCGGGAATGAAAATCGGAAACAAGATCAGGGGCAGCAGCAATTCCCGGTTGCGGCTGCGAATGGACAGCGCGGCAAAAAAGGTTCCATTCGCCACCAGTGCCCACGTGCCCAGGGGCAGCACCAGCGCCAGCTGCCACGGATTCCCTTCCACGCGCAGGTTGTACATCACCAGGAACACAGGGGCCAGCAGCAACTGCACGATGCTGACAAAGAGAAAATTGGCGATCACCTTGGCCAGAAACAAGTCCGAGCCGGGAGCGGGCGCCATGCGCTGCGCATCGAGCACCTGGTGCCGGATCTCCCGCGACCATGCCTGGTTGAGAGCGCTGACCGACGCAAACATGGTGGCCACCGAAAGCACCCCGCCGGCAATGTCACGCGCAAACGAACCGCGCGGGTCGAACGCCAGCGAGAACAGCACCACCACCAGCAGCGCAAAAAACAGCATCGAGTTGATCGCTTCTTTCGAGCGCCATTCGATGCGCAGGTCCTTCATCAGGTGTGTCCAGAGGGCGCGTGTCATGGCTGGCCCTCGCCGGTTTTGGCCTTGATCAGGTCGGCGGTCTGGACTTCCACGTCGAGAGCTTGCGCCGCGCGAAGGTAGTCGGCAGGGCTGAGAATGAGCTGCGTTCCCCGGGTTCCTGCCGAGACACTGATCCGGTCAAAAAGGACGGCGGTCTCGTCGATGTAGACGGGAAACGGCTTTCTCGCGCCGAAGAGGGTGACTCCGCCGCGGATGTAGCCGGTGAGGGGTTGGACGTCCTTCAGCGGCGCCATTTCGGCCTTGCGGAGGCCGGCCGCGCGGGCCAGTTTCTTGAAGTCGAGCTC
This sequence comes from uncultured Acidobacteriota bacterium, assembly GCA_963798315.1. Classification (GTDB taxonomy): domain Bacteria; phylum Acidobacteriota; class Terriglobia; order Terriglobales; family Acidobacteriaceae; genus Telmatobacter. The sequence goes on from CAWCTA010000021.1 coordinate 432,519, forward strand.
GGCGTCGCCGGGGATGACGGCGAATCGGTAGATGTTTGGCCCCCCCGTTGTCAGAAGAGTCTTGAACACCTGGTCGGGCGGCATGTCGATCTTTTTGGCGACCGTAATCGCCGACAGATCCTCGGGGTCCACCTCGTATTCGCGAAGCTCGAACGGGATCCCCAGGCTCTCGAGAAAACGCGCGCCGTTGGTCTTCATAGGGTGGGACTCCCGGGCTCGAACGAGGCGACCCGGCCGGCGTGGAGAGCCAGCACATAGTCGGCGATCGGGGCGGCGAGGTCGCGTTGATGGGTGGTCAGGACGATGGTCCGGCTGCCGTGGCGAAACTGCGCCAGCAGCTCGACCATTTGCCGTGCCGATTCAATGTCCATGTTGGAAAAAGGCTCGTCCAGCAGCAGCAGTTCGGGGACTGGGAGCAGCACTCGGGCGAGCGACGTCCGCTGGCGCATGCCCTGCGAATACTGGCCAAGCGTGCGCGGCAGGTCGGGGTCCAAGCCCACCTGCGTCAGCGCTTCCGCAGGCGTAAGGCATTGCCGGCCCGCATACAGGCTGGCGAAGTAGCGAAGGTTTTCCTGCCCTGTCAGCTCGTCATAAAGCATCGGGGCATGGCTCATGTAGCCGATGCGGGCGCGCGCCTCGTGTGGCTCCAGATTGTCGAAAATTTTCACCGTGCCCATGCTCGGCCGCAGCAGCCCGGCCAGGATGCGCAGCAACGTCGACTTGCCCGCCCCGTTCTCGCCGATCAGCACATAGCAGCGCCCGATCTCAAGCCGGGCCGAAACCTGGCGAAGCGCGGCAAAGGAACCGAAGAGTTTGGAAACGGCATCAAGCCGGGCACAAGTCGCCGCGGTGGCAGTGTCGTTCATTCCCCGTTCAGTAGGCAGCGGAGGCTGAAGTCACTGGGGCTGCGGGCGGCGCTACAGCGGCGGCGCGGGGATTGGAAGAGGGTGAAGCCGCCGGCTTGGCTGGGCCCATGCCAGGCTGTCCGCCGGGCGCGGGAGCGTACTTGCTGGCGCACTTGGCTTGCAGCACGCCGGCGTGGAATACGCCATCCTTGCCAAACGTCCCGTCGGCCAGGGCCTGCGAGTTGTCCTTGAACGTGTCCGGAGGCGGTTCCGAGCCCTTGTACACAACCTTCAAAAGCCGCCCCGACGGGGCCTTCGGCGAATGGCTCTCAAACTCGTTCAGAACAAACGTCACGTGGGTGCCGTTCTGCTCAATCGACCCGGGCTGCACAAATCCCTCCACCCGCAGATGGCTGTGGTAGGCCTTGTCGCCCATGCCGCCGAGTTCGGCAATGGTCACGTAGTAGCTCTTGCTCGATCCATACCCGCTAAACGCCAGCCAGCCAATCGTGCCCACGATAATGGCCGCCGCAATTCCGATCTTTACGTTGTTTGATGAAGTCGCCATGTCTTTAACCTAACGATACGAGCCGCGAGGGGCCGGGTCAACCATCTATATGGTGATTTGCGTCACACGAAATGTCTGCCTGCCAAAGACCACCAGTTGTGAGACGCGGACTATGCTGCTTACGATCCAGAATATCCAATCTGGCCATTGGCGAGTTTGAGGCCGGTCAAATTGAAACCAGGGCGTCCCCTTCTGCGACAATCACCCGGCAAATCGGATTTTTCGGCCTTCTACGCGTCGTCTTCTGCGTCATTCCTGGGAATCGCGGCCACAATGGCGGGGGCAGCGATCATAACCACAAAAACAATTGCAATCAAAACATCGTGCATGGAGCGGACTCCTAAATTTAAATGCTGCAGTGCTTTAGCGTCCCGAGCGGCGCACGCGGGTAGCGGCTCGCATTCAACAAAATAGGGACTTTGGCGAATGCTGTGTACCGTTACTGTACATCAGATTCGGTGGTTCGAACCGAAGTTTAAATTCACAGGTCCCGACACAGCCCGCCACTTCCGCTCTGCCCGGACCTAATCTATTGATTATTCGTAGCTTAAACCAACGATACCGGGAATAAAGCACCTCCAACCCTTGGTAACTTGGGTGCACGGTATCGCTACTTCGAAGCTTCCCCTCCCGGAGCAAAATACCCTTCCCGGGTCGCAACGATCAGGTCCGGCTTGTTGGCCTTGAGGGAAATCTTGTGAAAACTGCCGTCTGTATCCGGCTTGTCAGGCGTGTAGGTCAGAAGGTATTGGCCGCGCAGTTCTTCGGAGATGAGCTTGTAAATCTCCTGCAGATCTTCTTTCTTGTGCGCATCAAAGGCATGCCCGCCAGTCCGCTCCGCGATCGTCAGCATGATCTTCTTGCCATCCACGCCGGTCTCGCTGGGACCGCCCCCGCGCCCCCCTCCGCCAGGGTAGCCGCCGGGATAACCGCCGCCACCGGGATAGCCCCCACCGGGATAGCCGCCGCCGTGATGCCCCCCTGGAAAGCCAAGGTTGTCGCCGTGCTCCTGCTCCCCTTTGAAGTACACCGTGTACACCGCGACATTGGCTTTCTCCGCAGCATCGACTGCTTCGTTAAGCCTGACCTTGCTTCCGCGATCCAGCCCATCGGAGAAGATGATCAACGCCTTGCGGCCGTCCTTCGAACTCATAACCTCGTCGGACGCCAGGAAAATCGCATCGTACAGCTGCGTCCCCCCGTGCCTGTTCGGATGTTCCCTTTCCTCCCCGGTGGTCTCCGGTCCCTGGGTATCGTTCTGCGGCGCCCGCGATGGTCCCATTGCCTCCAGGTCCTGGTGAAGTTTGTCCCGGGAACTGGTGAAATCTTCCAGCAGTTCCACCTCATGGTCGAAGTGAATCAGGAACGCCTGGTTCTTTTCTGCGGCTTCCTTGCCTTCGGCCGGCTGCGCGGGAAGCATCAGATCGACAAATCCGCCCGCAGCCTTGCGCTCTGCATCCATTGCCCCGCTGACGCTGCGGCTGGTGTCGACCAGCAGACCGATGCGAAAGGGCAGATTGGGGTTGCGCGTAAAGCCCTTGATCGTCTGGGGTCTGCCTTCCTCGGTGAGTGTAAAGTCGCTTTTCTGGAGGTCGTTGACCAGAGCGCCATGTTTGTCGCGCACGGTCACCGGCAGCACCACTTCGTTCACCTGCATTTTGATCGTGGTGACGGGCTTGTCCGAATCCGGGGACTGGCCGCTGGCATCCGCCTGCTGGCCGCGGACGCGAAGCGCCACCAGGCTGCAGGAAAGGCCAACCAAAACCAGGAGAAAAACCGTTCGAATACGCATAGAGATCAAAATCCGTATACCATCCTGCAGTTTAGACGAACGGCCGCGGAAAGTTGTTGAAGGGCTTCACTCGGCACCGGGTATACGCAACAGGAAACACCTCGTGGGGCATCGGGTCTGCCAAACTTTGTTACTTTTGTATTTCTAAAGTAATCTTCTTAGTGTTACCATAACCCGCAACGGCCCCCGTTGGATCCTTCAGAAACTAACCGTTCGCACCAGGACTTAGTATTTTTGTCCTCAACGCTCAGGAATCCCTCCGACGGGTTGGCCTATTTACCTTGATTTATCTGAGAAAACGCTCCACGCTTCCCGGGGCTCTTCCCAAATTGGTCGCAATCTTCAGGAGGCTCTCCATGTTACGTAATCTGCGCCGGCGTCTTCATGATCTGTTCAGCCTGCCGCAGCCCGCACCGCGAATGGCTGCCAGCTTCGATTCGCTCGTTTCGGCGAGTCAGACCGATTTCCAGACCCTGGCGGAAAACAGCGCCGATGTCATTCTCCGCGTGGGTGCCGACATGAGAGCGACCTACGTCTCTCCGTCCGCTCGAGTGGTCCTTGGGTGGGAGCCGACGGAACTGCTAGGCAGGCATCCCAGGGATCTCTATATCCCGGAGGACCTTCCCATCGTCGAGGCTGCTGCAGCGACGCTCTATTCCGGAGGCGCTTCAACGGTCTCGCCGGCGGCACGGATTCGATGCAAGGACGGCAGCATCATATGGTGCGAGGCGCGCGCACGGCTTCTGAACGCACCAGCGGACCAAGCCGGGGACGTGGTCGTGGTGCTACGCGACGTGACCGATCGGATTGAACTCGAAAACCGGCTCGCTACGATGGCGATGACCGACGGTCTTACCTCTCTTGCCAATCGCCGGGCGTTCGATGAAACCCTGTCGCGGGAGTGGAAAGCCACGTTGCGGACGGGCCTTCCGACGTCCCTGATCCTGCTCGATGTGGACCGGTTCAAGGCCTTCAACGACCATTACGGTCACCAGGTCGGTGACGATGTCCTCAGGACAGTAGCGGCGGCAGTCACGGCAAGCGTGCGGCGCCCTCGCGATTTTGTGGCCCGTTATGGAGGTGAAGAACTGGCCGTGATTCTGCCGGAAACCGATGCGGCAGGAGCTTTCATAGTCGCGGAGACCGTTCGCGAAGCGATAAAGGACCTCGGCATACCGCACGTGGGCAATCCCGAGGGCAACGGATTCGTGACCGTTAGCCTGGGTGCGACGACCGCGGTGTCCAGCCTGGGCGGCACGATCAAGATGCCAGAAGGACTGCTGCTGATGGCCGACAGCGCCCTGTACAAGGCCAAACACAAGGGTCGGAACCGCGTCGAGGCCTCCATCGTGCTGGCGCCCCTGGAACTCGAGACGATGGGAGATTGAAGCCGCTATCTCCTGCGCGATAAGGCCCAAAACGCAATACTCCGCTGCGGACCCTCCGGACCTCATGGGCCAACGCAGCGGAGGCTGGAAGCAAAAGGTTCAAGTTCTACTGGCCGGCGATTGCTTTGTTCTGGAGCACCCGGACCACGACGCGACGGTTCTGCGCTTCACCCTCGGCTGTCTTGTCGCTGCCTATCTGGCGGCTCTCGCCCATCGCCCCCGGGGCCAGCATGTTCGTGAGCGGAACATGACCTTGCTGCAGGAGAATGTTGCTCACGTTGTTGGCGCGGTCTTCGCTCAGCTTCTGGTTTAATGTCACGCTGCCGGTCGCCGAGGCGTACCCCTTCACCTGGATCATGTAACCTTTGACGGACTTGGCCTTTTCAGCCAGTTCTATCAGCTGGGTATTGTACTTGGGATCGACATTCACCTTGCCGTTGCCGAAGTATACCGTTACTTCGGCGTAAATGTAGTAGTCGTTCAGCTCGCCAAAGCGTGCGGTATTCGCGGCGATCGCCGCCTGGTTGGCGGCGACCTTTTCCTGCTGGTCTTTCAGCGCGGTACTCTGCGCGGCGAGCTCGGCGTTCTGCTTCGCCAACTCCGCCTGATTCTGCTGGGTCTGCTGACTGGTTTCGGCCAGACCAGCCTGGATCGCCTGCGCCTGCTCCAGATCGTCGCCCTTGAATCGTATCTTTGACGCAACCAGTTGGTTATCCGAGTTGTACGTCCCCTCTACCTGAATAGGGAGCCCCGGAATCAGGGCCGCCATCGACATTGCCTTCTTGCGGGCCTTGAGCGCGCCTACGACCTGGGCTACATCCGTGCTGTCGGTGAGCAGCACGACGACCTTCGGCGAATCGGCCGTCTGCAAAAAGATCTCTGCTCCGCTTCGCCCCTTGATCAATCCCTGAAGTTTGGTCTGGGCCGAGACCATCGCGCTTGACAGTCCGACCAGCATGATCATCCCGAAGGCGATCGATCTGATTTCCTTGCGACGTGCCATATTTCTTTTCTCCTATTTGCCATTTCCACTTGTGAAGATTGCCAAGGTGAAGAGCCGCTGGATCCGCAGTTTCGCATTCAAGAAGTGCGTGGCAGCTTGCCCCAACGACGGTGGCGGCTTCTCTCCGAAACCACTTGCATTTCGGATGAGTTCCCCGCTGGCTATCCGTTTCGCAAGGTGGGGGCGAGCCTTGGCTCGGCAAGATAGATCGCGGCAAACTCACGGGAAAGTTAGCACCGGTAATGAGGACCTGCCAGTGGCAGTTTTGCTAGTAGAAGGCCAAATCTCTGGAAAGTTCATCGTCGGACAATGGGTCGGCTTACCGCCGCAGGCGCGAATGAAGCCAGAACGCGTCAGCTCTTTTGGCGAAAAGGAAAAAGCCTGCCGACTGAGCAGGCTTCACGAATGCTGTTTGGTAGCGCTAA
>CAWCTA010000022.1:0-151377 GCA_963798315.1 uncultured Acidobacteriota bacterium
CCGTTCCAGGACGGGCGAGACTGGGTGGGAGATCGAAAATGGCATCCCTGGGAAGGCCTTCGACGTATTGATTGGGAGGAACACGACCGAAGCTGCCGACGCGCACGCCGTTGACAAAAACTTCATCGGCGATCAGGACGTGACTGAGGCTGCCAACGCGCAGCCCCAGTGGTTCCGCTGTATCGCTGGGAACGAGAGCGAGGAAGCGAACCCAGACAAAGCCGTCGGAATAGAAAGCGGGTCTTGGCCATGCGCCTTGCCGCGCGACGGGCCATGCATTGTCGTCGAAGTTTGCGTTGGCCCAACCCTTACTGCCATCCGGATCGTCGCCGAAGTGGTAGCGCACAGCCGGGGCGGGAGGAGCGGGCGCAGGCTGCGCGCCTGCCGGGCGCACAGCGGACAGCAGTAAGAGCGGCAGATACAGCAGAGCATTCGCAAGCCTACGCAAGCGCCACCCCCATCCTCGTGATGCGCAGCGTCAGCACCAACGTTTCGTCCTCCTGCCCGAACACCCGGGCGGCAGCATGGGGCACTCCGATGTGCTGCGAAAGTGGCTGGGAAACGGCAAACCCACATTACCACAGCAATATGGCGGCTGACATGTTGTTGACGCAGCGACATTTCCCGGGCAGAAAATAGCTGGAATCGTCCAGAGCGTCGCTTGACAGAAACAAGCCAGGTTGAGAGTGATCCTTTTCCAGAGAACGCGGCACATCTCCGGCTCCGCGCAATTCCTGGCCAATCGGATGTCCGGTTCCAGGAGTAGAATGCTCACACACGCCATGGAACTCGCTCCCGGGACACAACTTGGCCCGTATGAGATCCTCGCTCCTCTGGGTGCGGGCGGCATGGGGGAAGTGTGGAAGGCGCGGGACACCCGCCTGAACCGAATCGTTGCTATCAAGCGACTCTCCCGCGAGCACGCGGGAGGATTCGAGCGAGAAGCGCGCGCCATCGCCGCTCTGAACCACCCGCATATCTGCCAGATTTTCGACATTGGCGCCGACTACCTGGTGCTGGAATTCGTGGCAGGTGAGCCGATCCAGGGCCCGCTGGCAGCCAACGATGCCCTGCGGCTTGCCGCTCAGGTGGCCAGCGCGCTCGAAGCTGCGCATGAACGCGGCGTACTCCATCGCGATCTGAAGCCCGGCAACATTCTGCTAACCAAAGGCGGGGTCAAGCTGCTGGATTTCGGCCTGGCCAAGCTGTGCGCCGATGTGGCGCCCGATGTGACCGCCACAGTCGCCGGGACCGTGATGGGAACTCCGGCCTTTATGTCTCCGGAGCAGGCGCTGGGCAAATGCATCGATGCGCGCTCCGATGTTTTCAGTTTTGGCGCGGTATTGTATGAGCTGCTCAGCGGCAAGCGCGCTTTTCGCGGTGAGACCACGTTGGACGTCCTGACCGCTGTGGTCAAGGATGAACCTTCACCGCTGGACTCGCCGGCGTGGCCGGTGGTCAAACAGTGCCTGGCGAAGGATCTAACACAGCGCTTCCAGACCGTGGGCGAGTTGCGGCAAGCCATCGAGGCTGCGCTGGCACAGATCGCAACCGGAATCGTCAAGCCAGGCTCTGCCTCAACAGGGCCATCGATCGCCGTTCTTCCCTTTGCGAATATGAGCCGCGATCCCGACGATGAATACTTCTCCGACGGCCTTGCCGAAGAAATCCTCAACATCCTGGCGCATTTTCCCGGCCTCAAAGTCGCAGCACGCACTTCTTCGTTTGCCTTTCGCGGAAAAGAACAGGACATCCGGCGCATCGCAGAAGCGCTCAGCGTGAGAACCATCCTCGAAGGCAGCGTGCGCCGCTCGGGTAATCGCATTCGCGTGACTGCGCAGCTCATCAACGCCGCCGACGGATATCACATCTGGTCGGAACGCTATGACCGCGAGATGACCGACGTGTTCGCGGTCCAGGACGAAATCGCGGCCGCCATCGTTGCTGCGCTACAGGTCAAGCTCTCTCCTCAGGCTTCCGCCCGGCCGCGCTATACGCCCACGCTTCCTGCCTTTGAAGCTCTCCTTAAGGCGCGATATTTCCACTGGAAGGTCACGGCCGAATCGATGGAACGCGCTAAAGAGTTTTATGAACTGGCCATCTCTCTCGATCCCCAATATGCATTAGCCCTGGCGCTCTATTCCGATTACCTTTTTGGCCGGACCACCGTGGGGATGACGCCCCTGCCCGAAGCGGCGCCAGCCAGCCGCGCTATGGCGCAACGGGCCCTGGAATTGGACCCTTCACTCCCGGAAGCTCACGCGATTTTGGGGACTCTAGCCGCAACCTATGACTACGACTGGAAAGAGGCCGAGCGCCAGCTCATGCTGGCAACCTCGAGCGATGCCGCTTCTCCGCATTGTCACTTTCAATATGCACTGTTTTATCTTCTGGCCGTTGGCCGCCGCGAAAGCGCGGTGGAATCGGCGCTAACAGCTGTTCACGGGGACCCGCTCCACCTGGTGATACGGAATTTTGCGGCAATCGCCCTGGCGGCGGCGGGCCGCGATGCGGAAGCGGAGGAGCATTTTCGTCAGGTCATTCATCTGGATCCAGGCTTTTTCTGGGCCCATCACTTCCTGGCCGAAACTTACGTGGCGCGTTACAAGTTTGCTGAAGCTCTTCGATGCGAGGAGATCGCCATCTCTCTTGCCCCATGGTACGCGCCGATCGTGGGACTTTACGCGGGTTTGCAGATGCGCGCCGGCCGGATCGAAGAGGGGGAAAAGTTGGTCCGGGATCTTCGCCCAGGGGAGGCATATGGAGCATCAGCGGGGTTGGCACTGTTCCACACCTGCCAAGGCCATCTGGACATGGCCGCGGACTGGTTTGAAAAGGCGATCGAGGAACGAAACTCCCTGGCCGTGCTGGTTCTGCAAAGCGCGATCGGCGAGCAGTTACGCGCCAGCCCGCGCTGGGCAAGATTGGCGGCGATGATGAATCTTGCCTCGGGGTGAAATCCGATATCTGAATATGATTGAGCGGTGAAACGTTATTCAGAAGCCGGTAATCCTTCGACCAACCAGCCTGTATCGACCCATGGCCGAACGTTGCACCGTCGGATTAGCGAGTGACAACGGGCGTTTCTACTGAAGGCTGGTCTAAGCCGGTGTCTCCTCTTTGAAGGTCCGGCGGTCTCCAGGATCCACAAGACTCGGGACGAGCAACATTCTTTCTGAAATCTTCGCCAATCCGACCGCGGTCCGAATAGGATAAGAAGCACTTCCCGGGAGGTGCTCTTGAACTCCATGCGTCGCCTTCCGCCCGTGTGGTTGATGGGCCTCTCCAACGCCACTCTTGGTTTTGGCACTGGAATAACCCTTTTTGTCGTACCCCAGCTCATTGCAGCGGCACATGTGCCCGAGTCAAAGATCGCGTCCATCACCGCGATTGCTACATCTCCCAATTTCTGGTTTGTCCTGTTCAGTCCCATACTCGACGTGCGCTTCAGCCGCCGATCGTACGCCACCCTTCTAGCCGGGCTGTCCGGTTGCGCAGCTACTGCAGCCGTCCTCATCCTGCCTCACCTTCTCCTTCTTCAGGTCGCGCTCGTCATCTGCAACGCAGCGGCCGTTCTCTCCGCTTCCGCCCTGGGCGGCTGGCTCTCCAATATCACACCGAATCAATACAAAAACTCGCTGAGCAAATGGATGAACATAGCTCTTATCAGTGGAACAGGGTTCATTGTTGCGGTGGGAGGCGAGCTTGTACGCCAACTTCCTGGGATCATCGCTGCAGTATTGTTAGGAGCGACGGTCTTCTTACCTGCCGTCATCTTCCTTTTTATGCCCGCACCCGGACCAGACCGACGCCTCGCAAGCGAAAGCTTCTTGCAGTTCAATCGTGAGATCCTCAGTCTCGTGCGGCGCCGCGAAATAGTGATTGTACTGCTATTGTTTCTCTCGCCCTGCAGTACTTTCACCCTGACTAACCTGCTCGGTGGACTCGGTGCGGACTTCCACGCTTCTGCACGGGCCGCCAGTTTGGCCGGCGGCGTAGGTGCCTTTATTCCCGGCCTGCTCGGATGCTTTCTGTTTCCAGTTATCGCCCGACGCGTGCGCCTGCGTTGGTTCTACTTCGCGAATGGAATCCTAGGCTGCCTGTTTACTTTGAGTCTTGTTGTTTTGTCTCACACGACCCTAACCTTCGCACTGTCAGTGTTCGGCGAATTCCTCTTTCAAGCAATCGCATTTTCAATCCAAATCGGACTCGTGTTCGAAGCCATTGGGCCCGATAATCCCCTCGCTGCCACGACATTCTCGTTCCTCACTGCCGCCACCAACGTCCCCATCACCTACGTCACACTCATCGACGGACACGCGTATTCCATCGGAGGCATCACCCGCATGCTTTTCACGGATGCCGCGATCGGAGCCGCAACCTGCACGATAGCCGCAATCCTCCTCGCAACGTTTGACTCCAAGGTTGCTCGTGACAAACGTCATTCGATTCCTTTTCCCCAGGAAGAAAGCTAACTAACATGTTAGAGTGAATCGAGCAACTCAAGCTATTCAAAGACAGCCAGTTACGCGCTACTCGCAAGATAGGTCCCCAAAAACGCCCATGTGGCCGGTGGGATTCTCGGATCACGCATAGTCGCCAAGTCGTCGAACCATCCGAGGGCTGGGCTCCAGGAAGGTGACCGCCAATTCGGATTGGGACGCGTCGCTTCGTTAGTCGTTCCTTTGAGACCCAGTGACGGCCGCTTTACTCTGCTGGCGCTGCATCCTGGACTACGGCTGGCCCACGCACGATCACTCGTGACCGGGAACACTTGCGGGGGTTCCGGTGTCTAAGAGAATAGAGCGCGCGGAACAGTTGATGCTTACCAGCGAGTGTTCCGTTCCCGTACGCTGTGCGGCCCGAAACGATCGCATGGGCGAATGGCCGCAGCCGGAGAGCCGGCATTTCACGACCGGGCCGGCTCGACAAGATTCACGGCAGGGATGCCAAGATCGCGCCGTTTGCGGTAATGTGGGAGGACACTGGTTTGCAGGCGGACCTCACCATGGGCAATCTGGCCAGCGCGCTGACGCTCCAATCCGACGAAGCCGCACTGGTTGCGGAATTGCGAGCCGGGTCGGAGGAGGCATTCGCCTGGCTGATCGCGCGCTATCATCAGCCTATCTATTCGCTCCTCGCGCGAACGGTGCAAGACCGAGGCGAGGCGGCAGACCTCACGCAAGAGGTCTTCGTGAAAGTCTTCCGGGGGGTGGGCAACTTTCACGGCGAGTCGACTCTGCGGACCTGGATCTATCGGATCGCTCTGCGCGAGGCCTCGAATCAGCGTCGATGGTGGTCGCGCCACAAGCAGCGGGAAGTCCCCATCGAGCAGGAAATGACGGAGGGCGAATCGAACTGTCCGGTGCGGCTGAAAGAGATGCTGGTCGATCCATCGGAGTCTCCTTTTGATGTCGCGGTGCATGAAGAGAACCGGGCCAGGGTGGAAGCAGCGCTGGTCAAGGTACCCGAACCGTTCCGCACCACTCTGATCCTGCGCGATATCGAAGGATTTGTTTACGAGGAAGTCGCGGAGATGCAAGGGGTGAATCTAGGCACGGTCAAGTCGCGCCTGGTCCGCGGCCGCGCCTGTTTGAAGGCGTTGCTGACGGCGCCGTCACCGGCCCCTCACGCCGCGCATGCTGGGTTCGAATTGCCCCTGGGAGAGGAGGCGCGATGAACGGCTGCATTGCAATGCAAGCGAAGCTTTCGGACTATCTGGACGGCAGACTCACGGGACGGGAGATGCAGCGTATCGCAGCCCACCTGGAGCGTTGCCCGGGGTGCGCGTCCGAGTGGACCTCCCTGCGCGAGTTGCAGTCTTCACTGACTGCGCTGGGGTCCGTGCCTGAGCCCAACGACCTGTTATTGCGCATCCGGGTAGCGGTCAGCCAGGAGCGCGCGAAGAGCAAGCAGCGCCCGTTCCAGACATGGACGCTTGTATGGCGCAACACGGTGGGGCCATTTCTGCTCCAGGCGGGGGCGGGCTTTGCGAGCGCGGTACTGCTTCTGGGCACGGTCATATTGCTGGTGGGCATTGTCACCAAGCCGGAAACGGCGCAGGCCTCGGGCGACGAGCCGCTGGGTATGGCATCGGCTCCGCACCTGCGCTATTTCCTGAGCGGGGCGAGCGATAGCCAGATTGCCGCTCTTCCGGGCCCGGTGGTGGTGGAAGCGTATGTGAACGGAGAAGGCGCGGTGTACGACTTTCGCATCGTGTCAGGGCCGACCGACGCCGCGACGTGGGCGCAGGTTGAGAATCTGCTGGTATCCGGGGTGTTTGAGCCGGCGCGATTCTTTGGGCGTCCGGTGCGCGGGCTGGCGGTACTGTCTTTCTCCGGCGTCTCGGTCCGGGGATAGATTCGGACAATCGATCGTTCAAGCGGTCACGGCGCAGATGTGCGCGGGTCCACAGTCGGTCTGTGGACCAGAAAAACCAACACCCTACAAGTTCGCGCCGAAGGCCAGCAGACGGCCGTCGCAATCCTTCACGACAAACTCGCGCGAATGCCATGGCATGTTGGCCAGTTCCCGGGTGAACTCCACTCCGTTGGCTGTGTACTCGGCATAAAGCGCGTCTGCATCTTCGACACGGAGGTATGCATCCAGGAGTTCGTCCGCATATTTCTCCGGATTGGCTGTGGGTGGCTCGGCGCAGCGGAAGTGAATCGCGTGCTGGTCACGCGCCACAATGGCGTAGACGGGCGGATCTTGCCACGTTCCGCGGCACTCGAAGCCGAGCTTCTCTTTGTAATACGCGAGAGTGCGGGGAATGTCGGTGGTGAAGAACTGGGGCGCAATCTGGCGAATCATGGACTGAGTGTACGGCAGCCCCTTGGGATCATGCCGGTGAAGTGGAGGGGGCGTCTGCTTTTGGACGGCCGAAGAACAAGATGTAGCCGTCAGGGTCGCAAATCTCGAATCCGCGCAAACCGTCGTGTGTATCCTGGAGCGGCTCGCTGAAGGCTGCGCCATGACCCGCAAATTCGGCGGCAAGCGCATCGGGGTCTTGTACATAGACAAAGGCGTCCCATCTCATGAAGCGATGACGTCTGGAGTTCGGAAGAGGCGACACATCTTTGTCGGATTTGACCAGGATCTGCGCCACATCGCGGCCGATCACGGCAAAAAAGGCGCCCACATCCGGGGCCCTGAACCGGGTCTCAAATCCGAGCTTATCGCGGTAGAAAGCGATGGTTTGATCGACGTCGCTGACGATGAAAGATGGCGAAATCGCCCCGATCTTCGGTCGTGTCATAAGCTTGATCGCCTTGCGGAGGCGAACTCCTTTCCAATGGCCGACGGCATGTCACGATGGTTACGCCATGCAAAATCAGGCCGAGGCTAACCGGCGGTTCTCTCTGGCGCCCCGGCAAGCGGTGATCGATTTCACATTTTAGTCAAGTTTGTGAGTTAAATCACCGCGATTTTCAGCCATTTTGGACCCGTTTTTCCGGGCTCCTGTTCCTCTAAGTCTATGAACATCCGGGGTCTTGCATCACCTTCACAGTTTCACAGTCCCGGAATTTATTTTTGCGCGCACAGCTGTGCGGATTGCGCCGATGGCAAGGTGCGCAGAGGCGAAGGGAGCCGTTCGTCATCATGGTTCCAGTGTGCGCGATTCGGTCGAATAAATCTGCAAAGCATGCAAGGGGTTTGCGCCGGCGGCGTTAACCTCGGCTTCCACTCTAGCTGCAAAAACAACTACGCGGCGAGGGTGGGGCACCCGGGCTTTGCCTATGAAGCCATCCTGCACAAAAAGAGAGGCCGCCTGCCCAAGAAATGGCGGTGAGTGCCCGGTTTCCGTTGGCCAAACTTCCTAATTGCCCACTACTCGCCCCGGACAATCCGCCGGAACACCTCTGAGTCCGCCAGCGACCGCCTTTGATCCGCTGTCTCTCTGACACTCTATTCGGCTCGAAGCGCTTTCATCGGCTCAATCGACGCTGCCCGACGAGCAGGAATAAACCCTGCGGCGAGTGCGCAAATTGTGAGCAACGCGGTTGCTCCGATGAGGCCAACCGGGTCATACCAGCGCACCTCATAGAGCTGGCTCCTCATGAAGTAGCCGATCAGCAGAGCGCAGGGAATTCCCAGTGCGAGGCCCAGCCCGATTTGCCGAATCACGCCCCGGAGGACCAGCAGAATCACACCGAAGCGTGTAGAGCCAACCGCCATGCGGATGCCAATCTCGCCGGTGCGTTGCACCACGACGTAGGAGGTAACGCCATAGAGACCAACCGACGCCAAAATCAAGGCCAGGATGCCGAAAATGACGGCAAGCCTGGCGGTGAGCCGCTGCCGGTCCAGGGTTCCTGCGATTTGTGAATCCATGGTGCGCAAATCGATGACCGAGAGGTTTGGATCGACCTGGGCCAAGGTATGGCGAAGAAGCGAATCGGCATCCTCGGGTTCGCTTTTGAAGTGAATCACGATCGAGTTGATCGCGTACTCTCCACCCCCCCTTTTCGTCTGGGTGAGAGGTCGCAGGTGCGTAGGCCACACCGGAGCAAATGGTACGCCGGTTTTGAAGTCCTTGAAGACACCTACTATCTCATAGTTCGTGGAAGTATCGCTCCCGATAGCGTATCTGAAGCGCTTGCCAATCGGATCCTGGCTGGGATAGTAACTCCTGGCGAAGTCTTCGTTGATGATGACGACGGGCGTGGAGGTGGCTGTATCCTTCTCCGTGAATTCCCGGCCCCGCACCATCGGAACACCCATGATTTCGAGATACTGGGAGCTCACCGCGTCGTAGTTGGAGTAGCACTTGTCCCGGTCATGAAGGGGAGTCTGCCCTTCCTGGACGATGTAAGACCACCAGTTCCAGCCTTCAAGAAAGCTGTAACCCGCAAGTCCGACGCCAGTGACTCCACCCAGCGCCCTGAAGCGGGATTGAATCTGGCTGTAAAGCGCTGCCCGCCGGCCGGGTGTGTATCCAGCGCCGTCCACGTTGAGATGGAGCACATAGCGATTGGCGGTGGCCATCACCATATCCTGGTGCCCAAGATTGAAGAGGGACCTGGCCGTCAACGTTGCTCCGACGAGCAGGACCAGCGACAGGCCCGCTTGAAAGACGACGAGGATCCACTGGGGCAGTGAAGAATGGCCGCGGGTCGAGCGATTGAGACCCCACAGCACCTCTGCGGGCTGAATACGGAGCGACAGCCGCGCCGGCGCGGTTCCGAAGAGGATGGCGGAGAAGAGCGAGACCAGAAAGGCGAACCCCAACACGGTCAGAGACGGACTGGCGTGGATGGGCAGATCCTTCGAGTCGGGAAATGAGAGTGCGAGGATCATCCAGGAGCTCACGTAAGCAAGGCCGAGCCCAACAAGTCCCCCGATGCAACTGAGCAGCAAGCTTTCGGTGAGCAGCTGGCGGATAATGCGGCCGCGCGGAGCCCCGAGAGCCACACGGATAGAAACCTCGGCACGCCTTGCGATTCCTCTCGCCAGGAGCAGATTCGCGATATTGGCACAGGCGATGAGAAGGACAACTGTGGAGAGAAGCATCAACGTTCTAAGGCCGGTGCTGTAAGACTTCGCCATCTGCGGAATCCCACTTCTCGCGGGGATAATTACCACATGCTGTTTCGGAATCCTGGCTTTATCTTCGGCGTTTGCATGTTCGGGGCGGGCAGCCAGCCACTCCCGCAGCGTTGCGGAGAGCCGGAACTGTAATGAATCGACGCTGGTCCCCCTGCGCAGTCGGCCGATGGTGTAGAGCCAATGCAAATCGGATTGGTGCAGGACAGAGGCCGACCCTGCAATAAGCGGCTCCGATGCGAGGGGTATCCAAAAAGCGGGCGCATCATCTGTAACTCGATCGCCAAAAAATCCGCGTGCGGCAACCCCGATCACCGTAAACGGATGTGTCTGAATAAGAACTTTTGACCCGACAACCGACGGATCACCGGCAAACAGCGCTTTCCACGCGTTATAGCTGAGCACAACCACCGGCTCAGACGTGTCCACATCGTCGCTGTCAGTGAAGGCCCTGCCGAGATGAGGAGCTACTGCAAAGGTGGCGAAGAAATTGCTGGAAACATATTCGCCAAAAACGGCTTGGGCCGCAGACGTGCCCTTCCTGATGCTGAGGATGGGCTCGTCCGCTCCCACGGCAGCAAGTTGCTCGAACTCGGGCGCGGATTTCTTGAGGTACACATAAAGATCCGTCGAAAACTTATCAAAGTCGCCAGAGCTGATGAGACCGCTAGTCTGGCAGCATTCGGAGGCGGTATCGCCGATACTATAAAGCTGCACAGTATCGAAGACCGGAAGCGGCTTGAGCATTATGCCGTACAAGAGAGTAAAGGCCGCGGTGTTAGCGCCCACACCGAGGGCCAGTGCGATCACCGCCGTTGCCGTAAAGCCCGGCGACATGCGCAACTGACGCAGGCCGTAGCGGACGTCCCGGTTTAGCTGGCCCATCACTTCGAAGATTTTCAAGTGTTAACCATTTAGCAGGGTCTACATGGTCTTGGGCGGAGTGGCTCGGGGAAACGGGCCACACTGCCACCGGGATTCCACCATACTCCTTCTTGCTATTAAATGAATCGACGCATTGCCAAAGATGCAAGCAGTCAGCAAATCCTTGGGAAAAATGCCAGACGAGGCCCGCCACGGATGCAGTTGGCGATTGCGGTAGTATCACTGCCGATGCTTCCCTTTGCCGAAGGTTCGCCCGTTTAAGCCAACGCGGAATCTGTCCACTTGAGTTAATCTGCCCGGAAAACTACCAACTTGCCTAGAAAATCCCTCCGGAATTGGCTGTTTTGTGACAAAGCCGGGGCACCCATTCCGTATGGAGCGCTCCAAACGGAAGTCCGTTAAGTGAACGGTATTGAGGCTAGTCGTTAAGTGTCATCCAGGCCGGGGTGCGCCAGGCCTCGTCCGCCGCGGCGGATGAGACCCGGGAATCCAGAACCCAAACGTCCCTCAAACCCGAACCGCCAGAATCTCGTTCTCGAGCCGGACGTATCTGGCTTCCATGCCATGTTCCATTCCCATCGCCAGCATCTGCCTCCGGGTCTCCGCGTCGGGAAGGGTCATGCGCATGGTCATCACAGTGCCGCCGCTGCCGTCGGGTTCGAACGTGGTTTCGATGTGGTTGTCCGGCGTCGGATCAGGCACGTGCATTTATATTGGCTTGAAACCGCCATGTATCGGCAATTCTGCCAGTATCCTGGCTGGTCGCTGCGACCTAAACGCAACAAAAGTCGCTTTCTATTTCAGGAGGGGTGTTTCGTGAAACTGCTGACCAAATTCAACCTGGTACTGGTCCTGGTGTTCGGGCTGGGCATGTATCTGATTTCCCAATTTGCCTACAAGTTCCTGAACGAGGACGCGCGCCAACAGGTGCTCGACCAGGCGCAGTTGATGGCGGCCAGCGCCAAAGCCACCATTTCGTATACCGACGAAGAGGTCAGCCCGGTGCTTGAAAGTACCCCCCAGCACACGGCCAGCTTCCTGGCCCAGACCATCCCGTTCTACGCGGCCAACACCACGTTCAGGCGGCTGCGCTCCTCTTACAGCGACTACGAGATGCGCGAAGCGGCGCTGAATCCGACCAATCCGGAAGACAAAGCGGTGGACTGGGAGGCCGATCTGATCCGCGGTTTCCGCGACCACCCGGAACTGAAGCAGACCGTTGGCGAGCGCGATTCACCGACGGGGCGCATGCTCTATGTCGCGTCTCCCATCGTGGCCGCTTCTGGCTGCCTCAGTTGCCATAGCCAAGCCGACATCGCGCCGAGGGCTATGGTCAAGCACTATGGAGCGGATCACGGATTCAACTGGAAAGAGAATGAAATCGTCGGGGCCCAGATCGTGTCGGTCCCCATGTCGGTGGCCATCGACATGGCCAACAAAGGCCTGCGCAACCTGGAGATCAGTCTGGGCGCGATTTTCCTTCTCACCATCGTCCTGATCGACCTGGCCATGTACTTCATCGTCATCCGCCCGCTGCGCAAAGTGTCGAGGAACGCCGACGTCATCAGCAAGGGCGAAATCGACCTGCCGCCGCTCGAGGTCAAGGGCAAAGACGAAATCGCCGACGTGACGGCCTCGTTCAACCGCATGCACACCAGCCTCATCAAAGCGTTCGAGATGCTGAACGGCTGAGGCTGGTGCTCCTCTCGCTCACGCTGCGCGTCCCTCTTGTGCCGCGCCGTTCCGGGCTTCGAGGGCCTTGACGCTGTTTTGAAATGCCTTTTCCAAAACACTCTTGCCGATAGTCCCGAGCACGAAGCCGAGCATGCGTCCCTTGATATTCTTCCCCTCGCGTACGACATCCACGTCAATGTCGGTCGCGCCGTTGGGCCGACGGGTGAAGGTGTAGGTGTGGCCGGAGGCGCCTCCCCACAGGTTGGAGTCGGTCGTCGTCAGAACGACGCGGTTGGGATCGGACCAGTCGTAGTGCAGGCGTTCCCAGATGCCGCCCGAGCCTTCCGTGACGTCGGCCTGCGTTCGGCCAAGCTGATGCACTTTGAGGTACTCGTCGGCGCTGTTGCCAAAGAGCTTCGAGCGGCCCGGCCCGAAGTCGGTGAGCCCCGCGATGTATTGTTCGGGCGTCAAGAATGTTGTCTGGTGAAGGTGGATCGTGGACATGAGTTTCTCCTTTGCATTGCACACTGTCTTCAGGACGGCGGTGAACATGACGAGCGTCATGCGTGTAAATGAAGTGCGCCGCCGCGATTGCCGGCAGCGCGTGGATAGTTAGTGTGCGCGCGGAAGACTGACCGAGCCCGCGCGATGCCCGAATCAATGGGTGGCAGCCTTCTTGCCACCGGCCTTGCGCTTCGATTTCTTCGCCAACAACCCATCGAACACGCATTGCACGAAGGCTTCGAGCGGAGCGTCGCTTTTGTCAGCCTGCGAACGCAGTAGCGCTCCCTCCCAGCTGTTGAGCAGGAATCCTGCCAGCGCCTCAGCATTCGTGTCTTCAGGAAGCTCCTTCTGGATAACGGCCTGCTCGAGAACCGCCGCGATCGCGTGTTGCCAGCGCGCGAATGATGCGCTGATCCGCTTTCTCATCTGCGGACTCTCTGCGGCGATTTCCAGGCTGAAACGGCCCAGCAGGCAGCCCGGAATCGGTCCATCCTGGCCGGCGATCTTCACCAGGTCAACGAAATAGCGCTTCAAACGCTTCCGTGGGCTGATCGTCGCATCGCCTAAGGCTGCGGCGGAATGTTCGGCCCGTTGCGCGGCATATCTTTCCAGCGCAGCGACGGCAAACTCCTCCTTGCTGCCAAAAAAGTGATAGAACGAGCCCTTGGGCACATCCGCCGCCTGCAGGATCTCGGTCAGGCCCGTGGCATTGAACCCATGCCGGTGCATCAGGTCCAGGCCCACGTCGATCAGGTGGTCACGTGTCGACTTTGCGCTCATAACGACTTCCTCGCTGCTCCCGATTGATTGAAGGACCCTGAATGCGATCAGCCTTGAATCCCATACCGAGCGGCCGGCTTCTGGCGCGAGAGGTTCGGACCCAGAGCTTCACGCGCTGCTTCAAACTTCTCCCAGTCTGCGATGTCGGGCAAGGATGGAATGGTAATTACCTCGTGCTGATCCAGACCGGCGAGGGAAGCGTCCACCATATCCTCGGCGGTCATCACAATCTCGGCGGGCAAATGTTCCACCGGCCGGCCGGCCTTCGCCCACAAAGGCGTTGCCGTCGCGCCCGGCAACACCGCCTGCACCGTCACGCCTTTGCCTTCCACTTCCTTCTTCAACGCCTGCGTGAAATTCACCACGTAGGCTTTGGTGCCACTATAGGTTCCGTTCAGAAGCTCGGGCGCGAGCGCAACGACGGAGGCAATGTTGATGAGCAACCCGTTTTTACGCGCCACAAAACCAGGTAGAGCGGCAAGTGCCAGCCGGGTCAACGCGGTGACATTCAAATTGATCATGGATTCGAGCTCGTCGATCTTCGCATCGAGAAGCATGCCCACGCTGGCCGTGCCCGCATTGTTCACGAGCGCAGTGATGGTGGCATCGGTGCTCAGCCGATCGGCGACCCGCTGAACGTCTTCTTTCTTTGTCAAATCGGCAGCCACCGTCTCGATGCTGCGGCCGGTGGCCTTCAGTCTCACGGCAACTTCAGAGAGCTTCTCTTCGCTGCGCGCAACAAGAATGAGATCGTAACCGCGCTTGGCAAGCCTATCGGCATAAACTGCGCCGATGCCCGTGGAAGCGCCAGTAATAAGAGCGGTGCCTTTGGATGCGGGTGCTGACATGGTGTGATACCTCCTGAACGTCTGAAGCATTTCGCCTCGCACCTGAATAGAGTAGACCGGTCGGTCTAGAGATTCAGAAAAATCCCCTGACATCCAATAGCTCTGACCGAAGTGCCTTTTTTGGGTTGCTAGCTGTTTTCGACGCGCGCCTTTATATCCGAGTACGCCGTATCGATCAGCCTGCTGAGCGCTGCGGCGTTTGTGGCCGTTCCCGGTCTCAGCTTCACATGACGCATGAATTTGCCTGTGCCTTGCAGCAAGCGAGCCGGATCCGCCAGCGCTGCGCCGTGAAAGAACCCCACGTTTACGTGCGAAGTGAATACATTGACATAACCGAAGGGCGCATCACCTAAACATGCAACCGGACAGCCGTCATGCAATAGTTCCCTGACTTCGTCCCCGCACTGTCGCATCAACTCGAACCACTGATGCGCGATGGTTCCCAATTCACCTGGGTGCTCCTGCATCCACGCATCGATGGCGGGATCCCGCTCGACGGCGCCGTTGAATCGCAGCAATTCGGTTTTCATCGTCGCTCGCCGGTATTCCGGATCTACTGTCGTCTCGCTTTTAGAAAAGCGGCGCGATCCGCGTCCGAGGGAATCTGCTTGGCCGCTTCGCGATAGATGAAGTCGAGGTCTTCAGACTGGGCAGCCAGCTTTTTGATGACGAACTTGGCCACCGGGCCGATGTAGACGGCCAGCCTGCGGCTGATGTCTTCAAGAGACAGGTTCTCGAGCCCGGTCGAGGATGCGGTGGATCTGGGCTGCTGAGAATGGCTGGTGAAGATCGTATGGGCCGGGGAGACCGCTTTCCCCGGCAAGTGTGAAGCGGCGGACAGCGGGGGCGCCACCTTCACATTTGCGGACGAATGGGTCGAGGGAAGAGGCGCGGCAAAGGCCGCGCCGGCTCCGGCCGCGCCGGGTGTCGCCCGAAGCGCGAAGTGGAAGTCTTCGGCTGTGGCGAAGCGCTGGGCCGGGTCCTTGGCCAGCGCCCGCATCACCGCGTCGGAGATAATGAGCGGCACCATAGGTGCAATCGCGTGCGGTGGCACCGGCACCTGGTTGATGTGGGCCATCATGATTTCGTAATTATTGGCCCCCTTGATGGGGAGCTCACCGGTGAGCAGTTCGTAGAGGGTCACGCCGACTGAATAAATGTCGGAGCGTGGGCCGGCCTTGCTGCCGCCTATCTGTTCGGGCGACATGTAGTTGAGGGAGCCGAGCAGGTATCCGGCGCGGGTCAGATCGCTGCCAAGCCCGGTGACCGCGATGCCGAAGTCGAGGAGCTTCACCACCCCGCCGTGGCTGATCATGATGTTGGAAGGCTTGATGTCGCGATGCACGACGCCCAGCCGGTGTGCATAGGCGAGAGCGTCGAGGACCTGTGCGGCATACGCCAGGGCGTGGGGCAACGTGATGCCCGCGCGGGCGCGCAGGTCGCGCAAAGTCTCGCCATGAACGAGCTCCATCACCATGGCGAGCTGGTTCTCGTAATAGAAAGCGGTATGAAGCTGGGCGATGTTGACATGGTTGAGCGTGGCCAGCGTCTGCACCTCGCGCCGAAACCGTTCCACCATCTCCGGCGTCCCAGACTGGTCGGGAAGCAGGATCTTCATGGCTTCGCGGCGGCCGGAGATGAGGTGCTGGACTTCGTAAACGACACCCAGGCCGCCCGCGCCCAGGCGCGCCACAACTTCGTAATCCCCGATCCTCTGCCCCGCCTCAAAAGCCATCACGTTCCCAGGCTAGATCCTACGCCGCCGTGAGTTTCAAATCATTTTCGCAATTCTACGGCAAAACGGGGAGATCTCATTGCCATATCCTCTGCTGGCCCGGGAGTAACTTCAGCCGACGCAATGCCTGCCGGTTGCCGGTCGTCAATTCGCCCAGGGCAAAAGGTCAGGGCTGAACGGCCAGGGCCTGTGGGGCTTCCACGGTATACGGAGATCCGGGAGCCTCGTGGTGATGGGTGGGGGTAATGGTGAACACAAACAGCCGATTCCCGGCCGTGCTGATGGCGTACAGGTGGTTGTCGTGGTCCCAGAACATCTGATCGATTTCGTCGCCGGTCAGCAGCCCGGTGGCGGCCGTAGGCGGAGCGGAGCCATGGAAATGAAAGATCTGCAGCCCGCCGCTTCCGCCGACGGCCAGCAGCTTGCCCGACGGAGCCATGCTCATGGTGAGGGCAGTGCCCACCTTGCTTTCGGGCATGTCGGCGTTGGTGTTGGTGGTGGAGAGATCCCCATTGGCGGCGGCGGTAAAGGATCCGATTTGCGGACCGCCGTCGGGCGCATATCCGTCCTGGCTAACGGGCTGGAGGGCGATCGCAACGTGGTTGGCGGGATCGGCCGCGACCTGCGAGGGGCAATAGAAGTAACCAGCCTCGGGCGCCGGCAAGGATACGCTGAAGTTGTCGATCGAACTCAGCAACCCATTGCCGCTTCGCTTCAGGCCGAAGATGGTCCAGAACAAGTCCCCCAGGCAGGACGCCGAATAGGCGAATTTGTTGTTGCCGATGAAGCTGGCCGGCTGATAGAGCCAGGAGCTGTACACGCCGGCTCCCATATTGGTAAGGGCCCCGCTGCTTGTGGCGACACGGAAAGACGCGTATTGATTGTTCGAACAGTCGTTGCCGATGTACTCCATGTCATACAAAGTGTGGCCGGTGCGGTCGAGGAACAAGGGCCCGGTGATGCCGCAATCGCCGGAGTTGAAGCCGGCCACGTCGGTCTGATTGACCAGGGTGAGTGAGCCGCTGGATTCGACGGCGTAGGTATCGACATTCACGCCGTTGACATTGGACCCGAAAAGATAATGACCATTCACGGCCAGGCTGGTGACGTCGGCAGTAAACGGAGAACCGGGCACGGGCGTAAGCTTGCCATTGGCCGCCGCGGCATAGGCGACGATCTCGTTGACGCTGCTGCCGGTTGGGGTGGTGGACACGTAGACATAAGCGACTGGATCGCGGAGCGCGGAAGCGGACGCGTTTGGTTCGTCATCTGGCCTGGAAATTGAAGACTGAGCGAATGCCCCGATCGCACACAACAGTGCGCTCAGGCACACGACTTTGCCTGTGAACATAAGATATATCCCCTTTTGTTGTACTTTCCCTGGATCGTGCGACTGGCTAAAGGATGGATGGAAGACCCGCGATCAGTCTGAAGGGAGGGCGGGCCCACTATTCACTTAAGATGCGGGGACCGGCAAAAGGTGGTTCGACGCAAACTTTCGTAAGGGGTCGGCCAGCCCAGGTAATGTCGGCCTGTCTCACTTGAAACGGCGTCTGCGCCCTATCTAGCCTGCCGAACCATCGTTACGAGCATTTCGCGAGTCTCTTTTGAGGTGGCAACCTCGCCGGGAAAATTGATGCGAACCCCCTTCATTCCGTCGACCGTCTTCAATCGAAGGTAGAAGCCCAAACGGTCGACAGAAGTCATGGTTGCTTCGCTTGCGTCAATCTGCGCATGCACCCGTGCGAGCTGGATCATCGAATCAACATGGTCGGCATTCATGTGCGCGAGGATCCCCGGAGCGGCCGCGGCGAGCGGGTCGGCGGCGGCATTCTCATATTCCCGTGCTTCTACCCACCCCATTACCCCAAAGCCGCCGACATAGTAAAGGTCGATCGGCTGAAGCCGGAAGAAGTTGAAATCGGCGAAGTCCACCCAGTAGCGGCTGTTCTCGTGGCGAGCAAGGTACGTTTCGCGCGCCGAAACAAGATCATCCGCTTTCACTTGTTCCGCAGGACCAATCAGGGTCGCGCGCGCGGCCCCAAGCGGGTCGCCGTCTGGACTCGCCTGGGCCACAAATAGGCTGCAGCGCGGATCGGCCTTCAAGTTCTGGGTATGCATGGCCATGCAGCTGATCAGGAATATGGCCCGACCCGCGGGATCGAGTGCGAACGGCATCAGGGAACCGAAAGGAAAGCCGGGGTGCTTTCTGGAGAGCGACGATAGAGTGCCAACCGTTGCCAGCGAAAGCAGGGTGCGTACACGCTCGGCATGACTCGGTTCGGGCAGTTGCGGCTGGGGCGGGCCAGAGTAAGCGTGCTGGCGCGGTGCGTTGGTCTCATCCGATGACATAGTGCTCCTGACGTCTTCACCACATTAGACGCCTCCCGCCACCCATTCGGAAGGCTATTCGGTCCACACAGGAACGTGCGCTGCCGGCAGGCAGTGTATTTTCAATCTAAGCCACTTGAGCCAAATGTTACGGGCGTAAAGCCGTATTGCTTCGAGAAAGACCGAAGGTACAGGAGAAATGCAAAAGCGGAACGACCGACGAGTCAGAAGAATGCTCACAACTGCGCTCCTGATATGTGGCGGCCTGGTGAGCACCGCGCAGAACAACGACGCAAATCCGGTACTGGCGGATTCCCCAAAACCTGGCCAACATCCCGTTGCCCAGCGCTCCATCGAGGACTTGAATTACCTCGGAGGAGAGGCCGCCATGCCTTCGTTCTCCGACAGCATCATCGACATCGACTCGGCGTTTCGCCAGGCCATGTTTCGCAAGGGCCTTGCCTTTCGAGTGATTACCGGGCCGCAGTACACGCAGAACCTGCTTGCTGCGCCTGTGCCAGCGGATGAGCAGGTCTATGTGGGCCAGCGTGCTTTCGAAAGCATGTTCGCGCAGCCGATCCTCTCCGCCGATCTTCGTCAACTGCACCTGCGGCGCGCGCAGTTGTATATGGGCGCGGTGTGGAACTGGGTAAGCTGGAACCCCGCGGGCCCAAAGACTCTTCAGCTATGGGCCCTCTATTTCTACAAGGCCTTCGGGGAGGATCGCGTTGAGATTAAGGCGGGCTACATTGCCAACAACATGAACTTCGTTGGTCTCTTTGTAGGTGGATCAACTGCGACTGGTGCGCAAGGCGTGTATGCCGTGTTGCCCTACGAAGTTGGCATGTCGTACTTCCCGATGACGGCGCCTTCGTTCAATGTCCGGGTTCGCGGGCCTGAGAATACCTACATCAAGACGGCCGCGCAGCGGAGTTTTGATCCGAACGGAGGGCCGACCGAAGTGGCGCGCAATCACACCGGCTTCCGGTTTATTCCGCACGGGGACAAGCTCGTCCTGATCAATGAAGGCGGCTACCTGCGTGCGGCAAGCGCCGATGCGCACGAGGCGTGGTTTCGCGCCGGCTACATCTACAACACCACGCTCTACAGGAATGAGGCCTCGGGTCAGTCGGAGTCGGGCAATTACTGCGCATACGCATTGATGGATTATCAATTGCTTCAGTCAAGCCGGGAGCACCCAAACCGGGGGCTCTACCTCGGCGGATCCTTCATGGCCGTTCCGGAAAAAATGAATCCATACGCTCGCTATTACGAGGCGCGGCTCTACAAGGAGGCCCCGTTCCGGTCGCGACCGAACGATGTTCTTTCCGTTGTTGCATCCCGCACCGGCTACAGCAGCACCTTCACCGACAACCTCGTCTCTGAAGGCAAGACCGTCTGGCGGGCCGGCACAACGGTCACCGGCAGCTACTCCCTGCGCGCTTCACCCGGCAACTACGTGAGCCTGGGATTGAGCTACGTCTACGGGCCGGCCATTACGCCGCGGGTTCCAAATGCGCTTAATATCCTGGCGAACTGGTCCCTGTTTTTCTAGGCTCACCGCGGTGCGGGGCTAGCATTTCGGATGGGGGTTCTTGAACTCAACCTCGATCGGCAACCAGTCCGACAGCCGCTTGGCATCAATTTCAGCATCGGAAGGCTGGTTGCTGAGCGACGATCTGACCAGCGCCAACGAGATCTTGATCTTTCCCTTGGCGCAGTAGGCCCCGAAAAACTTCGACAGGTCTTTCGTGGTCGAATCCATGTAGTCCGCGGGAAGCGCGCCCTCCGCACCGTGGATATCGACGGGCGCCCCAACCATCTGGTTCATGACGGGCCCATTGTCCGTATTCTTGGTGAGTTGGGACGAGTCGAATCGCACCACAAGCTTGGCCCGGGTCTCGAGCGCCTCAGGATTCGCCGTGAATTTGACGCCCGGAATGGTGATGCCAGCCGGGTTCGGCTTGGATGGCGGCGTGTCAAACACGATATGGTAGGCAGCGCCCTTCCATTTCGGCTCGACAGGAATGTTTGAAGCCTTGTTTCCCGAGTCGCACCCCGTCAAAAGCGCGAATCCCCCGATCGCCAGCATGATGCACTTTCTCAAGTCATCCTCCTCGTACCTATGAAACGACGCGCCAGAATATCACTCCTGTGTCTCAATCGAACGTGATCGCAATAACTGCGTCGTCCTCCACCTGACGCCGTCGGGGGCACCCCGGTTCTTCTATTCGTCGAGTAGCACCACCAGGCTGAGCTGGGGGGAGGGAATCTCAGCGGGAACGTACACCCCCACCTGGCGAGTCTGCACGATGTGCTCCCAACAGGGGCCGGTCCGCTGAATAGAAAAGTACTGGCTCTCCACCCGGGCGGCAATCTGCGGTGGCGGCACGGGAAGGTGCTTGAGCGTCAGGCCGGGAAGGGCGCGCTTGATCAACTCCACCACGAAGCGTGCCGAACAGACCTTGGTGAGCTTGGGAACATTGGCGATCAGGTCGGCTTCGCCGACGGGGGATTGAATCTCGAGGACCCAGCGGGAGGGCCCGAGGCAGCGCTCGTCCCTGACGTCGCCCTGGTGAAGGAAGCTCTCGACGGGCTGGAGCGGGATCTTGATGGCCTTCGAGGGCATGACGACTTCGAGATGGCGCCGGATGTGTTCGTCGAGCGCGCCGAAGCAGGTATCGAGATGCCAATGGTCGTAGGTTGGCAGCGACCGCGGGTGCACCTCGAGGCCGAAGGTGCACAGGGCGCCGCCGAGGCGCGACATTTCGCGGAACAACTCCTGGGGATGAGCATGCTGGCAAAGCAGGTAGTGGCGCAGCGCCGGAGCGTTGGAGTTGAGAGCATGGAGAAACCAGTACTGGGCCACGTGCCGCGCCGACATGCCGGCCTGGAAGACGCCGTTGCGTTGTTGCTGTTCCTGGGTGAACACGGTGCTTTTCTCGTCGAGAATTTCCAGCAGGCGGCGAAGCATGCCGGTCAAAGCCGGACTGGCGCTGATACCGATGCAGGGCGGAATGAAAGTGGAATCGGCTTCGAACCGCCCGGTTCCGTCGCGAAGCAGGCGCACCACGGGGAGGTGCACATAGCGGTCGGAAATCTCCGCCTCGCCCAGCAGTTGGAGGTTCTTTCGGCCCACCTGGATGGGCTTTTCGTCGAGCCCGCTGTTCTGGTCGGGCAGCTTTTGTTCGGCGGCGATGTAGCGTGTCATCGTGCCGTTCGCTTCGGGGCTGGTGTTCTTGCCGTCACGCACCATGGATGGGACCGCGAGGTACATGGTAAGGTGATCGGCGACCGGCGAGAACAGCCCGGAGAAAGCGCGGGGAGGCGGCGGAGTGTCGGAGCCGGGGAGATCGAAGGCCAGCCCGTCATCAAAGAGGCCGCGGGCGTGGGTCAAAGTCAGAGTGCCGTTGCGCAGCGCATCCTTGTCGAATTGCAGGCCGGCAAAGCCGCAGGCATCCCGCCACAGGCTGTCGGTGACGAAGTTGAGGGCGTCTTCGAAATAGCGATTCTGGGCCTGAAAGTGATGCGGGCCAAGATACATCCCTTCCGTCCACACGGGTTTGGTAAGCGTCCTCATAGCCCCCCACCCGCCTGCGGAAGCAGGATCACAAGTTCCATCTGCGGATTGATGATGTCGCCCGGCACATGGGCGGCGAAGTTGCGCGCGCGGGTCACGGTTTCCCAGGCCGCTCCCGACTGGTTGAGGCTGAAGTACTGATACTTCATCTTGATGGGAATCGCGCTCGGCGGGCTCGGAATATGCGTGAGCGTGATGCCCGGCAGCGCATTGCTGATCAACTGGTCGATGTGGGTAGCCGAACAGACCTTCACCAGTTGAGGCACGCGGCGGATGATGGTTTCCTCGCTGGAATCGGCGCTGATGGCGAGATACATGCGCGTGTTGGTGAGGTATTTGTCCTGGTCGACCGCAGTCGCGTAAATCGTGTTGTTCACCTGCTTCAATGGCAGCGAGACGACGTTGGTCGGGACTACGGTTTCAAGCAGGATGCGAAGCTTCTCATCCAGGTCGGTAAAGACCTTGCTCAGTTCCAAATGATCGTAGAGGGGCAGGTCGCGCGGCCGGATGGTGGGCGAAAAGGTGGTCAGCGATGCGCCCAGCATGGTGAGCGCGGAGAACAACTCCTCGGGATGGCAGCGCTGCCCCTGGAGGAGGTGGCTGAGCACCGGGATGTTGGAGTTGACCGTGTAGAGGAGCCAGAAATTCGCAATGTCGGAAGTGGTGAAGTCGGCCAGGCTCTGATTCTTCTGGCGGCGGCTTCCGGAGAGCTGGGTGCTTTTGGCGGACAGAATCTCGAGAAGGCCGTTGACCAGGCCGCGCACGTAGTCGTTGGCGCGCACCTCCAGCAGCGGGGGAACGAAGCGGGGATTGAGCCGGAAGCCGCCGGTGTCGGTCTTCTCGACATTGGCGATGCGGAGGGCGGAGCTGCCTTCGCGGGTTTCGTTCTCGGCCAGCAGGCGCAGGTTCTTGCGCGCGATCTGAATGGGCTTTTCGCCGGCGCCGGTGTTGTCGTCGCGCACCGTGGCGATCTCGGCGAGATAGCGCGAACTGGCGACGCGGCCCAGCCCCGCCACATTCAGGCCTTTGTCCTTGTAGTCGGGGACCGTGAGATAAATGTCGAGATTGTTTACGTCGGGGTCGAAGTACTCGGCCAGTGACTTGGAGGGAGGCGGCTGGTCAGGGCCGGGGATGTCGAAGGGCAGCCCGTCAGGGAAAATGCCGGAAGCCCGCGAGACCGCCAGTTGCCCATCGGCCAGCAGTTCCTGGTTGAGCACAACTTCGTTGAAACCCCAGGCGCAGAACTTCAGCGACTGGACCCGGAAGTTCATGCTGTCTTCCAGGAACTTGTCCTGAAGCTGCAAATGCTGGGGCGTCAGAAAAGTACCTTTGCTCCAGAGAACGGGCTGTAGTTGTTTCATGGGCAATGACCGGAGCGGTTCCCGATGTTCCGAGCGCGATTGCGTTAGTTAAGATTGGTGGAATCCCAAGTCTCATCCGCCGCGGCGGACCAGAGCTGGGGCACCCAGATGGAAGACTGATCGAAATCTCCTTAAAGATAAACAAGTCACTTTGGAGTGAGCAACCGGGGCGCCTCTCTTCCGCCCTGACTGGCGTTACATCTTGGTGCCCTTACTGCCGTCGTCTGCCTGATCGGGGTCCTTGGGGGCGTCGGGGCTATTGGGGCTGGAGCCGGAGCCGGAGCCCGCCGATCCGCCGCTGTTGATCATCACCAACGGCGCACCGGAGATCGCGATTCCCGCGGGCCCGATATCGATGAAACTGCCGCCGGCCTTGAGGGACAATTGCACTCCGGCTTCGAGAACCATCGTCGTGCCTGCTTTCAGATGAATCGCGGTACCCGCCTCGTGGGCGTAGTTCGTACCCGATTTTGTATACAGATTCGCTCCCGTGTTGATGGAAACGTCCGCTCCCGCCTTCAGGTTCAGCTTGCCGGTGATATTGAGGCTGTCGTCCCCTCCCACCTTTTCCATGCGGTTTCCGGTGATCTGCAGGGACTCGTCTTCACCCACCTTTTCCATCCGGCTCTTGGAAATGATATTGCTCTGGTTGTTGCCGATCCATTCGCGCGAGTCGTTGAGGATGCGGGTGTCGTAATCCTTCTCGCCGCGCAGGAAGATCTGCTCCTTGCCGCTTTTGTCTTCGAAGCGAAGTTCGTTGTAATGGGCCGTACCGCCGCCCGTGGAACTCGAGGTCCGGAACGTCGTCCGCGTCCCGTTGTCGGGAAGCGGGTAGGGCAGGGTCTGCTGATCGTTGTAGACGCGCCCGGTGATGATGGGCCGGTCGGGATCACCCTCGAGGAAGCTGACAATGACTTCCTGCCCCACGCGGGGGGTATTGATCATGCCCCAGCCCGCTCCCGCCCAGTCCTGCGAAACGCGCATCCAGCAGGAGGTCGCCTTCTTCCGGTCCCATGGAAACAGGACCAGGACGCGGCCCCACTTGTCCACCCAGATTTCTTCGCCGTCTCCGCCGGCGCCTTGATCATCCGTCGAATCCTGATCGGCGTTCTTGCCCACGACCTTCGCGGTCTGCGGACCCTGCACAAACGGCTTGGGCGTGATCCGCGCCGGCCGAAACGCAACATCGGCGGGAATGCATGTGAAGTGGTTTGTGTAACTGTCGCCGCCGCCCGCCGCGTCGTCGCGGTAGGTCCCTGCAACCGTGGCGACATGCTGAATCTCGGTCAGCAGGTAGGTCGCGTTCATCGCTTCCAGGGGATGGTCCGTGAGATCGAATTTGTATCCGGTGGTGAAGGCCCGGCACACGCTCGTTCCGTGGCCGATCTTGTGCGTGGCCTCCTCTTCCTCCATGCGTACCTTGGCCATTTCGGTGCCATCCGACTGGGTGCCGTGCAGACCGGGATAGTCAAAGATCTCCATCGCGGTGTTGCTGGCCACGGTATAAATCGTCGTCTCCGAAGCCGTAAGATCGGTGCTCGAAGTGGTGAAGTTATAGTCGGTCAAGGAGTGCTTCCCGCTACGCAACTCCTGCCCGATGCTCCAGGCGTTTACCACATCTCCCGCATCCAGACCTCCGGACGCGAGGTTGAAACCGGCGCTGTTCTGGCCCGGGCACGGCTGGTGCACGCTGCTGGAGTCGCCCAGCATCATGGTGTGCTCCCCGTCTTCGTGCTGGAAGAAATAGAAGATTCCGAACTGCTCCATGAGGCGGGAAACAAAGTTGAAGTCGGTCTCCCGGTATTGCACGCAGTATTCAAGCGGCGAGTACCCCTGTGTGAAGGAGGCCTGGTACTTGATTCCGCGATCGTCGAGGACCGACTTGACGATTTCGGTCACGTCCTTGTTATGGAAGATCCGGCAATCGGCGTAGCGCGTCAGAAGCCAGAGCTTGGGCACCACCTGCAACTCGTAGCGGGTCATGTCGCCCTCTTTGCCGGTGCAGGCAAAGTGGCTCACGATGCCATTGAAATAACGCTTCGAATCGTCGAATTGCATGACATCGATAGTGACGGACTGTCCGACGATGGTAGTGAAATCGATGGCCGTGTCTTCAGACAACGTAGTCAGGTGAAAATGGAACAATCGTGAAATGGCCTCCTGGCCTGCAAAGCCAGTCAGCAGAAGTTTGTCCTTGCCCAGCGGCGAAGTCAGTGCGATCAGCCGGCCGTCCTGGGTGTAAAGCGTTGACATTCGAATCACCTCGTCCATCGAGAAAGAGAAGTTTCAGCGTCCCGAAGATCTCGACACTTGTAAAAGCGACGGAAAGGGGACAAACCGTGTCAAACACCCACGGATTTGTCCCGGCTGCCATCCTCGTTCCCGCATCCGAATCTCAGGAAACCGCTCCGGCCAGCGTGCCGGCGCCGGCTGCAGCAGCATCGTTGTAGCTGAACTCCCCGTCTTCTCCGACACTGACGTGCATAGCGGTCATCTTTTCGCCTTCGGCCATACTGCCCAGGATCTTGCGCGAAATGTCGGGCAGCAGCGAATTGGTGAGGATGTTGTCCACGTTGCGCGCGCCGCTTTCCACTTCGGTGCAACGGGCGGCCACGGCCTCGAGGAACGCGTCGTCGTAGGTGAGCTTGATCTTGTGGTTTTCGAGCAGCCGCCGCTGGATCTTGCCAAGCTTGAGGCGAATGATCTGCTTGAGCGCCTCGTCGCGCACCGGGTAATAAGGGATCAGCACCATGCGGCCCAGGAACGCGGGCTTGAAGATCTTGTTCATCTCCGGCTTGATCGCATCAATGAGGCCCTTCGGGCTGGGTGCGGTTTCGGGATCGGCTACCAGCTTCATCATCTGGTCGGTGCAGGCATTGGTGGTGAGGATGATGATGTTGTTTTTGAAGTTAATTTCGCGTCCTTCTCCATCCTCCATCTGGCCCTTGTCGAAGACCTGGAAGAAGAGTTCGAGCACGTCGGGATGGGCTTTCTCGACCTCGTCGAGCAGGACGACGGAGTAGGGACGCCGCCGCACCGCCTCGGTCAGAACGCCGCCTTCGCCGTAGCCCACATATCCGGGCGGCGAGCCCTTCAGCGTCGACACCGTATGCGGCTCCTGGAACTCCGACATGTTGATCGTGATGAGATTGTGTTCGCCGCCATAGAGGAGATCGGAGAGCGCGAGCGCGGTTTCGGTTTTGCCCACGCCGCTGGGGCCGACGAGCATGAAAACGCCCACCGGCTTGTTGGGGTCGTCAAGCGAGGCGCGCGAGGTCTGCACGCGCTGGCTGATGATCTCCATGGCGTGCGGCTGGCCGATGACGCGCTTGCCCAGGTGCTCCTGCAGCGCCAGCACGGTCGTGATTTCGTCCTTGAGCATCTTGCCCGCGGGAATGCCGGTCCACGCGGAAAGCACTTCGCCGACGATCTGCGCATCGACGCAGACGCGGATCAGGCCCGTCTCTCCCTGGAGCGCGTCGAGTTCGGCCTCGAGGGCTTGCAACTGCGCCTTGGTCTCTTCGGGCGTGGCGGCCACTTCCTGCGCCGCGGTGGCGTTTCCGTTTTGCTGCACGGGAGCGGAGGGGGCTGCCGGAGAAGCAGGCGCGGCCGCCGCGGCCTTGCCATCGAGTGTGCCCTCGAGTTTGCCGCGCAGTTCCCGAATCTTGCCCACCAGGTCGCGTTCCGTTTCCCAACGGTCCTGCAACGACTTCAGCTTCTCCTCGGCCTTTTGTTTTTGTGCCGCGAGTTCCGTCAGCTTCTCCTGGTGGTCCGCGCCCACGCTCTCTTCACGATTGAGGATGCGCGTCTGCACTTCGAGCGCGTCGATGGTGCGGTTGAGGTCTTCAATCGCCGGCGGCGTCGTGTTTTGGCCCAGCGCCAGGCGCGCGCAAGCCGTGTCGAGAATGCTGACCGCCTTATCCGGCAATTGACGACCGGCCAGGAAGCGATGGGTGAGCTTCACGGATGCGAAAACCGCTTCGTCGAGAATACGGACGTTGTGATGCTTCTCGAGCGACGCCACCAGCCCGCGCATCATGATTCCGCACTGCGGCTCGCTGGGCTCTTCGACTTTCACAACCTGGAAGCGGCGAGCCAGCGCGGCATCCTTCTCGAAGTATTTCTTGTACTCGGACCAGGTGGTTGCGGCAATGGTGCGCAGCTCGCCGCGCGCGAGAGCGGGTTTCAAAAGGTTGGCCGCGTCGCCCTGGCCGGCCTGGCCGCCCGCGCCGATCATCGTGTGCGCTTCGTCGATGAAAAGGATAATGGGCGTGGCGGAGTTCTTGACTTCTTCGATGAGGCCCTTGAGGCGGTTTTCGAATTCACCCTTCACGCCCGCGCCGGCCTGAAGCAGCGCAAGGTCCAGCGTGCGGATGGTGACATTCTTGAGCGGCGGCGGCACATCGCCATTGGCGACGCGCAGCGCGAATCCTTCCACGACCGCGGTCTTGCCGACGCCGGCTTCGCCGGTGAGGATGGGATTGTTCTGGCGCCGCCGCGTAAGGATGTCGATGACTTGGCGAATCTCCGGATCGCGCCCCAGCACCGGGTCGATCTTGCCTTTCTTGGCGTTTCCGGTGAGATCTACAGTGTACGAATCGAGATTGGGAGTCTTGCCGCCCATGGGCTTGGCTGCATCGCCCGGCCCCGCACCGGCTCCGATGGCCGCGCCGCTCGTCGTGGTTTCCTGAGAGAGCGCGACGATGCCCAGCAGATCTTTCTTCAGCGCGTCGGCATTGATCTTCTGAAATTCCTTGCTGACATCGCGCACGAGCCGGGAGAGTTCTTCATCCGAAGCCAGGGCAAGAATGATGAATCCGGTGCGGACCTGTCCGGCGTTGAAGTCAATTGAGCCGACGGTCCAGGCGGTGGTCAGCATCTTGAGCACCGTGGGGCTGATGGCGGGGGTGCGGGCGTTGCCCGACTTGAGCTTGTCCATGCTGCGCGCCAGTTCCGCGGTCAGACGCGACTTGTCGATTTCAAAGTGCTTGATGATGGCCGCGAAGTCGTTGGACGACGAATCGAGCAGCTTGGTGAGGAAGTGCTCCACCTCGATGTCGTAGTGGGTGCGTGAAAGGCAAAGGCCGGCGGCGCCTTCCAGCGCTGCCCGGGTTTGGTCATTCAATTTAGCGATCAGTGCTTTCAGATTCAATCCCATCTCTCTACCTCACAAAGCCAGAATCGTGTCGTCCGGATCAACGCCCATTGGCGCCGTTTTGGCCCATGACACCCAGCCCAGACGCGCGGGGTGTTTGGTGTTCAAGTCAAGTTCGACGGCGGGCACTTCGTTGCGCTCCAGCACCAGCTGGGCTTCGAAATCGATGCAGCCGTTGGAGAAAAATCGGGAAATCGCGCGCAAGGCGTCGTAAGCACCACCCCCGGGCAGGAAGTCGAGATATTGTTCCAGGCCAATGGGGCCGATGCGAATGCGCACCCGGCCGCCGCGATCCCAGACTGCGTCACCCACCACCGCGCCCCAGCCGACCTGGCTGGAGGAGGTTTCCTTCTCGTTCATCGCGCATTGGGTGGAGCGATCGAGCGAGTACCATGCGCCCGTGAACTGCATGATTTCGACGGGCACTTCGAAATAATCGGCCAGCATCTGTTCCAGCGCCACCGCGGAGCGCGATTGCATGGCGACGAGGGCGACATAGTGCATCAGGGCTTCGTCTTCGACGGACTGACGTTCACGCAGGCCGGCCGTGCCCAGTCCCAGAAGATCGCGCAGGTACTGGCTGAAATAGTCGCGCACCCCCGCGGCGTAATTGACCGGGAAGCGAGTCCTCTGCCAGGCACGATAGAAAAGCGAGATGGCGCGATGGTTGAAGATGTCGAGGAACGCAGCGAGACTGCGGTCCTTGGCGCGCGCCCGTTCAAGAATCAGTTCGTTGTAGACGTAAGGCAGCACGCCCTGCGGGCCCGTCATCCCCATGAAGTTGACCATCATTTCGGCGGGCGCGTCCTCCTGCAATTCCAGCTCCTGGATCTCGCTGGCGGGAAAGCCGAAGCGTTGATTGACGTTAAAGTGCACCGCCTCGTCTTCGGGGCTGAAAAAGTGCCCGACGGGACGCCGGTCGCCCATCATGCGCTGCAACAGCGACACCGCCTGGAAGAACTCGAATGAGCAGGCGTCATCCTGCAGATCGAGACCGAGCGGCGATTCGCGCAAGCCGGCGCTGTGCGTTTGCAACGCGGCCGGAATGTCTGTGCCGTCCAACAGTCGGTCATCGTTGTCGCTTCGCGGCAGTTCAGTGGTCTGGGTTATACCAGCAGCCTTCGGCCCGATCTCGGTTCCCATTCGTAGAGTCCCTCCTTTCTTTGCGGAGTGGTGACACTAAGCTGGGTAAAGCTGTTCAACGATGCGGCGAGGCCGAAAAAGCGTTCCAGCACGGCGGCAAAGAGAAAGGCGCCGCCGCCGGTGAACTGGTCTTCGTCGAGTTCCATCTCGATGCGCAGCCCGCGTGCAAAGCTGACGCCCTGCTCGGAAACCAGCCGGGCGAAGTGGGGACGGCTGCGCACCTGGACAATGCTTTGAATCACGTTTTGCGAGTATGCTGTCCGGCCCAGGTCGTAAAGCCGCAGAATCTCCTGGAGAGCGTCCTTGCCCTCGCTCACGAGCGACAGATAGTTGAGCGACAGGTGCGAAACCAGGCGCCACAGCACGCTCTTGCCCATGGGCGGCCGCACCGGCCCGGTCGGCTTTCGGAGCGCGACGATGCGTTTCATGGGCGCCGCTCCTTCCAGCTCGAAGTCGCTGTCCTGGTTGCCAAAGGGAAGGCGCCCAGGCAGATCGCGATTGGTGCAGGTGGTTTTGACCGACAGCACCGTGGCGTCTGGATCGGCGGTCGTCAACGAGAGATCGAGTAGCGAAAGGGAGATGTCCGTGCCGTCATCGTTGGGGCGGTTGGAGGGGCGGCGGCGGGCCAGCCAGAAACAGCTTCGGTCGTCTCTCCGCGCTGAGTGGCGCAGCGAGTAGAACGGCTCATAGGTCGTGATCTTCTGGTTGGCGGAGTTGATGCCGTTAACCTCGTCCACGGAATAGACTTCGACCGAGTAGGGCCGGCGGACGTCGGGAATGAGTGGGTATTCGACGCGGCGCTGGTTCAACTGGATCGGCTCCGCCACTTGGGGAAACAGATTCACGACCGGCGAGCATCCGAGGCGAAAGGTCTTCTTTGAAAGCTCGAGTTCGAGACGCTGCTGGCGGCCGCTGCCTTCAATGTCGGAGAGCAGAAAGATGACTTCGATGGCGTCTTTGAATCCGGCGTGAGTCACGGCTTCGAGGCCGCCAAGGTCAATGAAGAAGAACTTTTCCGGAAAGGCGAAGTACTCCATCAGCAGGCGGTGTCCCGCGAAGGAGGAGGAAGGATACGGAACCATCCCTTCATTGGGACCGAAGCCCACCGCATTGAGCGCCGTCGCCGGCAACGTGACGGGTGCCAGTTTCGAGCCGGGCGTGAGATCGCGCACCTGGATGCGGTTGAGCCGGCTGAAGAGCAGTTCGTAGAGGATGTTCACCAGCCCGCTCTCCCCGTCGAGATAGAATCGGAACTTGTCGGGCTTCAGGGCGACAAAGTTGACGTCCTTGGCGCAGCGCAGTTCGAGGCGGATCGCCCAGGCCGAGTCACTGGTCTTGACGGGCGGCTTGAGGCGGCTGGGCGGGCTCAGTTCCGCGGCGTTTACGGTGATGGGCCACAGCGTGGTGTCGTAGCAGGTGCGAAAGGTGCAGGGAACACCGCTGATGGGCTTGGAGTAGAGCTGGGAGTTGCGCTCGATCTTCATGCCGCTGGCCAGCTTGCCCTTCTCCGGATCGAGTTGGAACTCGACCACCGACATGGAGGGAATGGGGCGCACCAGCTGCGGATAGACGACGCTGAGAAGGGCCTCGGTGATTTCGGGAAATTCGTCTTCGAGCTTGAGGTGAACCCGCGCGGCCAGAAAGGCGAACCCTTCGAGGAGCCGCTCCACATGCGGGTCTTCGCACTTGGTGGGCTCGAGAACCAGCCGCGACGCTACCTTGGGATGCTTTTCGGCGAACTGGGCGGCCGACTTGCGCAGGTAGTCCAGCTCCCGCTCGTAGAAGAGGAGCAGCTCATCGCGCATCTTCGCCTCCGCTCAGGTGGCAATTGCCGCTCTTCAGCTCGATGACGGTATCAAACGAAACCGGCTCGGGAACCGGGTCCATGCGCAGCATCGCCTCGATGCGCAGGCGGACGTCTTTCTTGCCCGCATCCGGAGTTTCGACCATCACCAGGCGCACATTCATGAGGCGCGGTTCAAAGAGATTGATGGTGGAGAGAATCTGGCGAACGAGACGGTTCTTGTCCGCAGTGGACGCCATCGTAAGCGCGGAAAGATCGGGAAGCCCATAGACATAGGTCGACCGATTGAGCTCCTTGAGCCCTTCGTCTGGCGGATCGGCGATACGGCGGGAATTGAGTAGCCATTCCAGGTCGCGGCGGACGGCGTTCTTCAGCAGGCGCACCGACTGCGAGCGGCTCAGAGGATTCTCCATGTGGTTGTCCGGCTCCTGATCGATGAGCCGATCCAGTGCCGAAATCGTGATGGTCGTTTCGCCCAGCCCTCGCGCCATGACTTACCCCACGCTCAACGCCTGGACGGGGTCGAGGCGGCAAATACGGTCAAAGAGCTTTTGCTTGTCGGCGGCGCTGCCCTGGATCTTCTTGCTGTAGCGCATCAGCTTGATGAGGTCGCTGGCGATCTGCTCGGGCTCTTCCCACGCGTCCAGCTTGTGGTTCTCGATCAACGCGGCAACGTCCTCGAGCAATGGCTGAGCAATGCCGTCTTTTCCGGCCGCGATGGCGAGCTCTACCATTTGCATCGTGCGCCGGAACCGGCGGCGTCCGGAGCGCTGCCGGCTGAGGTCGGCGCGCATGATGGCGAAGGCTTTCTCTTCCTGGCCCGCGGCCAGCGCATCCTGCGCCAGCGCAAAAGCATCGACTGCGGGAGCGAGCCACGTGGGTGCACCATTGCGATGGGCGCGCGTCTCCGCCGCTTCGTCCTCGGCGGCTGAAGGCACTGGTGCATCGGCGTTCAAACCCTGCAACCAGGCCTTGGTTTCGGGATTGGCCGCTGGCGTGTCGTCGAGCAGCGTGGCTTCGAGGAGATCGGGAAGATCATTCAGCAGCGCGCGTAACTCGGATTGAATGGCGGTAGCGATGGGAAGGTATTCTTTGCCAAGCGCGGCGCACGCGGCTACGGACAATCTCTGCAGATCGAGCCAGGCACGGCTGCCGGGGAGGGCCATGGCCTGCTCCCCTGCTTCGAGCAGATCCGCCCACTTCTTGGCAATGGCCAATCGCTTGACTTGCTGGCGGACCTCGGTCGGGGGCGCTTCAAGCATCGGGCTGTCAGCCAGGCGCGGCGCGCTTCGCAGCTCACCCCAGCGCAAACCACGCAGCAAAAGGTACGGAGCGGGACTGAGGGGCTCGCGCTTGCGCAGGAAAGCGGCGGCGGCCACGACACCAGCGATTGCCTGGCGTCGATCCGCGGGCTCCGCGATCAGTGCCATGCCGAAGCCGGCAGCGGGCGCCGCAATTCCATCTTCTGTCTCACCGGCGGACTCGGTCGTGGCGGCGGGTTCTTCCGGAACGACTTCCACCGGGTCCGGCTCTTTTTCGCGCTTCTTCTCGAGCAGCTGGTGTATGCCCAGACGCACATCGGTAAGCGTGGTTTTCAACTTGCCGAGGCCGTCCCAGTCGTTCCCGAGTTTTTCGTCGCAGAAGTTTTCCAGTGTTGCGACCGTCGCAAGACAAGCATCCAGATCTTTCTCTGCCTGCAGGTAGAAGGCCTTGGGAGTCTCGTTGAATGCCTTGTCGAAGATTTCCGGCGCCATCTTGCCGTCGGTGATCATGACGCCGCGAGCCTTTTTGTCCTTGTCGGTCTTGACCTGGTCTTCGTAGCCGACGATGCGGGAGTCCTTGTAATTGATGGAGGAGTGGCCCGCGTTGTTGATGGGGGTGGAGCGGATGGGGAGGTCGAGCTGCAGGTTGATCCAGGCCAGGGGCGCGGCACGCTCCTCGCGGGTCTCCGGATCGGACGGATCGATGGCCGGATGGACGGTATCCCAAAACCCGGTGGCGAGGCTGTTGATGAGATCGAGTCCCTGGCGAAGGCCCGGGAATCGTTCCATCTGCAGCAGGCCCTCGGTCAGGTAAGCGCCAATCTGCAGATCTTTCGACTTGGTGGCCAGGGTATCCTGGGTGAGCTTGAGGACCAGGGGCCAGTTGGCGGTTTTGAGTTCGCTTTGCCAGGCCCCCTGGTTGAGATTGAGGTCCTGTCGCCGGGCCTCTTTGATTTTGTCGTAGACGGGGTCGTAACGCAGATCGACCCCGCTCGGGTTCTCACCGGGGATGGGGACAAGGATGTCTTCGCGAATTGGCATAATGACCGGCCCCTGATTTCGAACTCGTTCTCATTGCTCTGTGGACGTTTCCGCCGATTCTACGGGCGTCTCCGCGGGATGAAAGAACTTGAGCGAGCGGACTTCAAGGAACGAAAACTCCTCACCATCCACCAGCAATGTTTTCTGGCCGGTAGGGGCTTCCCGGCCTTGTTCATCCGCCAACCATTCGGTGGTTCTTCCCAGCCACACCTCTTCATCCTCCTGTTTCCAGGAGAACGGGTAAATGGCTGGAACGAGGACTTCTCCGAGGTCCATGCCTTTGAAGGAGGGAGCCGCCTGGACAAGCGCGGGCGCCCACAGCGTGTCGCGAAGCCGTTGAGGGGGGCCCATTTCGAGCGATTCCACGTGCTCAAAGGGTAGCCACACGTAGGCTCCTGCCGCAAAGACTTCAAGCCGCGCTCCGATATCAGGATCGGCGTCGCGTAATTCGGTGAAGGGTTTCCCGTTCAGTTCGCCGGGTGGAGATACGGGCGAGTCAGCGGGAAAATCCTCCTTTTCAAATAGCTCATGACGCGTCCGCTCGGCATGCAGGGCCGCGTAGTAGACGATCGCGCCGGTCTCTTTTTCCGGGCTGCCGCTTGACAGCACCGCCAGCTGTTTTTCCGCGCGCGTAAATTCGCCCGCGAAACACAGCAACTCGAACAGGAAGGTGCGTGAAGCCACATCAGAAGGACGATCACGCAGATGTACTGTGAGCGCCTGAATGGCTTCCCGCACCTTTCCCGCTTTGAACAGCTCTCTGGGGTTTGATGCCACCGTTTGCCTTCTTGCCCGCCCGTTTACCAGGGCTTCAGCTTGAGAACATCAAATCCCTTGTCGATGAAGCCCTTGAGTGCGCCGCCCTCTTCAGGGTTGTAGCTCACCTTGATCTTGCTGTAGGCGAAGCTGACCGACTCGACTGGGTTCTCATTCGAACCAGAGTGTTGGATGGAGGTGATCAGGGCATCTTCCAGGTGGATCTTGTAGTAATCCTGCTGGTCGTCGCCCATCGGCTTGTCGTAAATGATGTCGACCTTCTTCAGATAATTGCCGGTAACGCAATCGTCGAAGAGCAGGGGAGACACCTTGTCGACCACCTTCATGATGGTGATGTCGTTCAGGTTGGCACGGCCCGCACGGGCCTCGCCGCCGGAAGAGCCCACGCCGATAACGGCGGTCTGGCTGGCTCCGAAACTAAACGAAAGAATATCGATGGCATCGGCCTTGCTGGTGCTGGGCCCGGGACGTCCATCGATGATCAGGTATGCATTGACTGCCATTGCTATCTCCTTGAGAGGTCCGTTCGAAACTACGTGCGGGTGAGAGCGGCAGCGGGCTGCCGCCCAGAGGTCAAGGCAAGAGAAATCTCCCCTGATACTGCGCGTCTCGAGAAAAAACTCGCCCGGCATCAGGGCACAACTTCAGCAACTGCGAAAGATTTCGGGTTGAACGTACGGCCCGAACTGTTACCCCAGGTCTAACGCTTGGTCCGTGCCGGCGCGGTATCCGAAGGAACCCGAACACTGGATTGCATATTCGGGAACTCCCTACCGCGCCTCTTTCGAAACTCCGAGTCTTCCGCAGCTGCTCCGTTGTGCCGATCGGTTCGTACTACTTCGCGGGCGCAGGTAACTCGGCCACCAACCGAAGTGAAACAGTGAGTTCGTCGAGCTGGAAGTGAGGCCGCAGGAAAGCGACGGCGCGGTAAACGCCTGGCTTGCCCGGAACCTCGCTGACATCGATGCGCGCTTCGCGCAGCGGACGCTCCGCCTTGGTTGCCGGCGACGCGGAATCGTCGGGTGTGACGTACCGCGTAATCCAGCGATTCAGGAATCGTTCCGCTTCTTCCCGCGACATAAAGCTGCCGATCTTGTCGCGCATCATCGCTTTCAGATAGTGCGCAAAACGCGAGACAGCCATGATGTAGGGAAGCTGGGTCGAGAGGCGCGCGTTTGCGTTGGCCGAATCCGTGTCGTAAGTCTTCGCCTTCTGGCAGCTCTGCACGCTGAAAAACGCGGCGTAGTCCGTGCCCTTGCAGTGCACCAGCGGCACAAACCCGAGGTCAGCTAATTCTTTTTCGCGGCGATCGGTAATCGGCACTTCGGTGGGACACTTCAGTGCCTGGTCGCCTTCGTCGGTGGCGAAGGTGTGGGCCGGCAGGCCTTCCACCAGTCCGCCGCCTTCTACCCCGCGCATGGCCACGCACATGCCATAGAGCGAGTAGGACTGCGTCATCTTCGAGGCCAGCGCATAGGACGCGTTCATCCACAGGTACTTGGAGTGATCGGTGCCGTCCACGTGTTCCTCGTAGCGAAACTCATCGATGGGCTTGGTTTCCGCGCCGTAGGGCAGCCGGCCCAGCGTGCGGGGCAGGGTGAGGGCGACATAGCGCGAATCCTCGCTCTGGCGGAACGACTTCCACTTGGCGTATTCCGTCGAGTCAAAGATCTTGGCCAGGTCGCGCGGCGCATCGAGGGATGTGTAGCTTTCCAGGTTGAAGAGATCGGGAGCCGCGGCGCTCACGAACGGCGCATGGGCCTGGGCGGCGATATGGGACAGACCTTCAAGCAGCGCCATATCTTCCGGATGCTTGCCGAACTCGAAGTCGCCGACCAGGGCGCCGAACGGAGCCCCGCCGAAGACGCCGTACTCTTCCTCGTAGATCTTCTTGAAGAGAGCACTCTGATCGAACTCGGGAGCCTTTTCGATGTCGCGCAGCAACTCCTTCTTCGAGGCGTTCATCACGCGAATCTTCAGCCCCACGCCGGTCTCGCTGTTGTCCATCAGGTACTTCAATCCACGCCAGGAGCCTTCCAGCTTCTGGAACGCGGCGTGGTGCATGATCTCGTTCAATTGGATGGAGAGCAGATGATCGATCTGCGCAATGCGCGCATTGATCATCATCTCCGCGTCCTTGGCGATGGTCATGGAGCCTTCAAGCACCTGGGCCACGAATTCCTTGACCAGGTCCTTGCCCCGCTCCTTGGCTTCGCCAAACCGGCCCTGCTCTACGATTTGATCGAGAAGGCTCGTTTCC
Source organism: uncultured Acidobacteriota bacterium (assembly GCA_963798315.1). Taxonomy (GTDB): domain Bacteria; phylum Acidobacteriota; class Terriglobia; order Terriglobales; family Acidobacteriaceae; genus Telmatobacter. The sequence continues at coordinate 36,687 of CAWCTA010000022.1, forward strand.
TGCGTTTCAACTGTTGCGGCCGCCGCCGCTACATTCGCAGCTGTCTCAGGCATTGGAACCTCCCGGACCGATCTCACCCTTCAGCTTGTCCAGCTTCTCGGTGTTGCCCACCGCTTCGAGCAGAAGTTCTTCGAGCTTGTCGTTGCCCTGCAGCGAACCGCGCAGGTCGGAAAGACGAGTGCGAAGATCCAGAAGCTCCTTCAGCGGCTTAACCTGTTTAGCGACATTTGCGGGCTCAAAGTCGTCAAATTTGCGAAATTTTAAATCAATCTTCAAATTTGCCGCCCCCGGATCGTCGCTCAGCTTGTTTTCGACCGCGAAGGAGAGATGGGGCTTCATCCCCTCCAGGACCGTGTCGAAGTTATCAGGATTCACCTCGACAAATTTGCGCTCCTTCAGCTTGGGTAGTGGTTGTTCCGGATTGCCGGTGAAATCTCCTAGCACACCAACAACGAAGGGCAATTCCTTGAGCTCGATGGCGCCACCGACCTCGACGTCATATGTGATTTGAACCCGGGGAGGACGCACCCGGTCGAGCTTATGCTGCGCACTTTGTTTTGCCATGGATGAATTCCTCAAGACGAATTGTGATCAAGGGCGACGGAGCGTTTCGCCGAATGTTTCTTCGACTCACGCACCAACGGCCCCGGTGAGAGACAAAACCTCGTTACCGAGACAAACTTCGGGTTGTGGGGATTACCAGAAGAACCAGAATCTGGGCCGACGCACAAAACGCTGTCGCACTTTGGGGTCAACACCCCAAAAAGCTAGCCACACGTTCGTGACCCACATTCTGCGCGTTTCTGTTGATAACACACGCCCCGGCCTCGGTCAAGACAAATACTTTTCACCTCTTTGCCCTAAATCAAGTTTCCCGTTTGAGCGATCGAAGAGCAGGGAATGGGAGCGTCAAGGCTGATAACATGTCGAACACCGTGGAGAAGTTTCATCGCGCAAAAGCAAAGGCTCATGCCGGTTCAAGCGGAAGATCCTGAGCAAAGGGGCCAACCGTCCGGCGGCTGAAACCCGGCACCGGAAACCTGCTATGTTGTGTCCTGTGCTCACTCTTCTTTCCAGCGAAGATTCTCGTCGTCTGCGCGCGTACTTTGAAGGCGCCGGCTATACCGAGACCAGCCTGCGCAAACATCTGGGTGCTGCAGAACTCCCCTCGCGGCAATTGCGCAACCAGCCCCGGCTTCTCGATCGCACTTCGGCTCCCATCCCGCTCAATGTGCTGCTGCGTTGGTTTTGGCTGGCCCTGCCGCAAGGTCACGCCGCGGTCGCCGAACTCATTCCCGCCGACATGCTTTCCCTCATGCTCGAATCGGGTTTGCTTTCCAGCGAGGGTGACCGCCTCATCCCCCAGGCCATGCTGCTCCACGTCGACGGCTTTCTGGTCGCGTCCGACCACGCTTCGGCCATCGACAACAAGAATGTGGAGATGGTGCTCTGGCCTAACCCCACCAGCAAGTTCCTGGCCCGGTTTGCGGTGCAGCGTCACTCCCGTGCCACGCTGGATCTTGGCACCGGCAGCGGCATCCTGAGCCTCAATGCAGCGCGCTTCAGCGACGCGGTGGTGGCCACCGATCTGAACGAGCGCGCCGTGGCCTGCGCGCGTTTCAACGCCCGCCTCAACGATGTCGCAAATATCGAGGTCATGGGGGGCGACTGCTTCGCTCCCGTGGCCGGCCGGCGCTTCGACCTCATTCTTTCCAATCCGCCTTTCTTCATCACCCCGCAGGGCGACTACCTGTTCTGCGAAAACCCAATGGAACTCGATGGCCTGTGCCGCCGCCTGGTCAAAGAAGGACCCGCCTACCTGCATGAGGGCGGATACATGCAGATGCTGTGCGAATGGGCGCAGATCAAGGGCCAGCCGTGGGAAGAGCGCATCGCCGAGTGGCTGGAGAGCACGGGCTGCGATGCCTGGGTGATGAAAGGATTGACCCAGGATCCGGAGGAGTACGCGCAGCATCGCATTCGCGAAACGTCGCAGGATCCGTCGCAGGATGCAGCCAGTTACGCCGGATATATGCAGTACTACCGGCATCGCGGCGTCGAAGCCATCCATGACGGCCTGATCGTGATGCGGCGCCGCGAGGGTCACAACTGGGTACGCATCGAAGAAGTGCCCAGCACCCCCAAGGGCAATCTCGGGGAGATGATCGTCTCCACATTCGCGGCGCATGATCTGACGCAGCAGAACAGCGGCGACGACCAGCTGCTCGCCCTCCGTCCCAAATTATCCCCGCACGTTCGCCTCGAACAGGTCTGCGATCAGCGGGAAGGCCAATGGCACGCGGAGGCGTTGACTCTCCGCCTCATCAACGGTTTCCCATTCCACGTGGATGTGCAACCGCTGGTTGCCGAGTTCCTCGTCACCTGCGATGGAACGCGCACCGCCGGCGAAGCGATCCAGGGTTTGGCCGCCAATGCCAATGCCCCCGTCGAGAAGGTGCAGGGGGAGTGCCTGGCCATGATCCGAAAACTCATCGAGCGCGGATTCATGATCGCTGTATGAGGACTCGGGAACCGGCTTGATCACTGTTTCGATGGGCCCCGATGTGTCAGACTTGATATCGATGAGCGAGTCCAGTCGCGAGGCTCCTGGCGCATGGAGGGGTGCATGGCGAAGGTGATTGGGAATCTTCGCATTACCGCAAAGCCTGCTGCGGAAGGCGTCAAGGCCCATTTCGAGGTCGTCTTTCTTCCCTATGCGGGGCGGCATAACACGCTTCCGGCCAAGGCCAGTTCCTACGATGAGTTGGTCTCTCTCCTGCAGGACTTGAAGTTCAGTGAAGACGACTCCACGCGCTATGCGGGCAAGGCCCGTGCCCAGGGCGTGATTATCATCGACAGCTTCGAGCGGGCGGACACCCTGCTCAAGGAAAAGGGTCTGCTGGCCTGAGCGCGATCGCGCCGGCCCTCTCGGGAAACATCCGTAAATCTCCGCCCTATTTCGACTTGATCAGGAAGATCACCACCATCAGCAACAAGAGCAGCAGGAAAGTATTGATCACCAGCAGGATGGGGACCATCGCTTCCAGCTTGCCTTTGGGGGCCGCGAGAGCGGGAACCGGGGGCGGAGGCGCCGGCTTGGGCATGGCCGGGGCCGCGAACGCGGGCGGCGGAGGCACGGCAAAAGCGGGCGGATGCGGCGCCGCCGCCGGCGGCGGGGCGGCGAAGGGTGGAGGCGCGAACGACGGGGGTGCAACCTTGGGCATGGCCGGCGGAGGCGGTGCCGCGAACATGGGAGCGGGGGGCGGTGGAGCGGGAGCGGGCGCAGGCGCAGGCGGCGCACCCATCGCCGGCCTCGTCGCCGGGGCCGACATGATGCGCGTGAACTCGCCCGGTCCTGAATCTGGCGGCGGCGCAGGCGTGAATGGAGGCGGCGCGGCGGGCGCGGAATGCTCCTGGGCAAGACGCTGAATCATGCGGGTTACGCCACCCGGATCCGCCGGCGACGACTCGGAAGGCTTGGGCGGCGCATACGATGGCAACGGCTCGGGACGATAGGGCGCGGCCTCCGGCGGTCGCGAACCTGAACCAGCCGGAGTAGAAAGCGAAGACAGGATGCTGGTGACGCTCTGGGACGGCTGTTCCGGCGTTTTCTCGGGCGCGCGGAAAAACGGATCATCCCTCCAGGAGTTGTCGGGAGCCGGCTGGGGCCGCGAAGGCGGGGGCGGTGGGGCTGGCGCGGCGGATTGCGGCGGCGGAGCCGGCCTCGCCGGGGCGCTGAAGAACTGGGTAAAGCCGCCTTCGGCTGAATCGGAGATTCCCGGCGAAGAAAATCCCTTGGCGCGCGACCCCGAGGAAGGTACGGACCCCAGGAAAGTTGCCGACGACATGGGAGCGGGCCGCGGCGGTTCCTCGACGCTCCGGGACGGCGGCGTTTGCGGAGGCGTAACCCCTGAAACAAAGATGCGCGTAAACTCGCCGGGCGGCTGGTCGGGGGCAGCAGGCGGCGGACCTGGATACGAAGGTGCCCTGAACACGGCGGTCGGGGCCTCTGTCGCCGGTTGGGCGGGCGGCGGAGCCGGCCGCGGTGCTTGCGAGTTGAACATCTGGGTAAACTCGCTATGACCTGCACCTTGACCCACACCCTGCGGCGGCGCTGCCGATGGATAGGGCGGCCGTTCGCTTGCGGAGCTCGGAGGACGCGCCGCGGGCGGCGCCGGCGCAAACGGGTCGGACGGCTTTTTCTCTCCTTCCACATCGAATGCCCGGAGGAACATGCCGGTGGCGCTCAATGGATCCGGTTGCTCTTGATTGGGATTGTCTTTGCTCATGAAAGGAGATCTGCTCTGCTCGCAGAGAGGGTTCATTGCGAAGATTACACGCCCATCCTCGCGGCGTAAAGAGCAATCCCCGCGACCCTGGTTCGGGTCTGCGCTTTCCACCCCTGACTGAAACTGCGGAAACCCATCATGGAAACGCATCCGGGATCCGCTCACCATATTGTGATCGGGAAATCCTCCCTCCGGCGTTTCGCTAAACGTCGAACGCGCGATGCGCGCGGAGAAGTTACCCGTGCTTTCCGGCGCTTGAGTTATGCTCTTAGTGTTTCGAAACCAGTCCGTTCCCGGTCGGCTGCTCGCGATGGCTGGCCGGATCATGGCCTGAAATTCGCTGGGGTAAAGCGGGGCCACCGGCCAGGCACCATCTGCGGAGAGAACCGATGAACGCCACGATGCAGCGTACGCAAAATCTTGCCTACTGTTACGAAAACGCTCTCACTATCATTCTGCGCCTGGCGTCCCTCAATCAACAGTCTGCGGCCAATTCCCAGGATTTCCGCACCAGTATCCGGGCGGCGCTCAAGGCGGCCATGGAACAGGCCAAGGGGCTCGGCTATTCGAGCGAGATCAATCAGCTTGCCTTCTTCGCCGTGGTGTCGCTGCTCGACGAATCGGTGCTCAAGCTGCAAAGCCCGGCCTTCGCCGACTGGGCGCAGCGGCCCATGCAGGAAGAGATGTTCGGCCACAATCGCGCCGGCGAGGTCTTTTTCGATAATCTTCGCACGCTGCTCACGCGCCAGGATTCGCAGGACACCGCGGACTGCCTCGAGGTCTACTGCCTGTGCATGCTGCTTGGATTCAAGGGCAAGTACGCTCTCGTCGCGAGCTCAGGCTACGCGGCGGGCCAGGGAGGAGCCGGGGCGCGCTATGGCGGAGAAATTCAGACCCTGATCCGCCAGGCGCGGGAGAAAATCGATCGAATCCGCGGGGCCGTGAGCTTCCTGCCCGATGCGGCCACGCCGGAGGTGAAAAAGACGACGGCTGTCGATCGCTGGAGCCGCGGCCTGGGAATTGCCGCACTGGTGCTATTGGTGCTCGTGCTGTTGGCCTTTGGCGGATTCTGGTTTCTGTTGAGTACCGGGGCCGCCCAGATAAGCTAGTCCAGATCAGCTAGTGTTTTTTCGTTTCCCGGGGGGATTGCTTGCTCGCCTACATCCTTGCCTTCGTCGTGCTCGTGGTTGCCGCGCTTCTGGCGTTCGGTCTCGCCGCCCTGCTTCATCTCCAGGGTGTCGCGTATCTAGTGTTCGTCATCCTCGTGCTGGTTCTCGGCATCGCGGCCGCGGTGGTCATCCTGGTGTTGCACTATCGCGCCAAGAAGGAGAAGGAACAGCAAGGTGAACTTCCCGGCACTGCCGCCACGGCCGAGCTGGACCTGCTGCTGAACGACGCCAATCGCAAGCTGCGCACGTCGCAGCAGGGCGCGAAGACACTCGAGGCGCTTCCCCTGGTGTACATACTCGGCGACTCCGGAACGGCCAAGACCACCACCGTGCTAAGGTCCGGGCTCGATCCGGAGCTGCTGGCGGGAACGGCGCCGCACGAGGGCGAACAGGTCCAGACAGACGTGCTGAATCTGTGGTTCACCAAGATTGCCGCGCTGCTCGAAGTGGGCTCCGCGGTTCGCCAGAACAACACCCTCTTGGGACGGCTTGTGCATCGCACCCGCGCCCGGGCATACCGCTCGGCCTTCGGCACCGGGGCCGCACCGCGCGCGGTCGTGGTGTGTCTCAGCACCGAACAGCTGCTGGCCGGGGATGGCGGTCAATCCCTGATGGCGTCGGCGCGCGCAACGGGCGGCCAGTTGCGCGAAATCAGCCGCCTGCTGGGCATGCCGGTTCCGGTTTACGTCATCGTCACCAAGCTGGATCGGATTCCCCATTTCGAACAATATGTTCGCAATCTTTCCGACGCCGAAGTGCACCAGATCCTCGGCTCGGCGCTGCCGCGCAGCGAAGCCTCGGTGGGAACCTATGCCGACCAGGCGGCCCGCATGCTCGCCGGCTCGATTGACGGGCTGGTTTTCAAACTGGGGGAATTCCGGGTGGAGATGCTGGACCGCGAAAACGATCCCGCCAGCATCCCCGGGGTGTACGAATTTCCCCGCGAACTCGGCAAGGTGCGCAAAAACCTGAACCAGTACCTGGTGGAACTCTGCAAGCCCAGCCAGCTCAGCGCCAATCCCTACCTGCGCGGCTTTTTCTTTACAGGCATCCGCGCCCGTATGGTGGAGCGCATGGCCAACGCCCCTGCGGCGGTGGAGCGCCCCATGCAGCCACAGGATGCAGGCGCGACGCAATTTATCAATCTCTCCATGGGGCGGCCCGGGGCCCGTGCCGCCGCATCCGCGCCAGTGATGAGTTCGTCGCGGGTGCCGCAATGGACCTTCCTGCCGCGACTGTTCCCCGAAGTGATCCTGGGCGACAGGAGCGCGCTTTCCGCCACCACCCAAACCGCGCCGGCGCGCCTTTTCCGCCGGATCCTGTTCGGCACGCTGGCCTTTTTGCTGGCGCTCTATCTCGTCTTCCTCGTCATTTCATTCTTCAATAATCTAGGCATTGAACATCGCATCCAGAAGGCCGCGCATGCGATTCCTTCGGTGGACGCGACGGCCACGTCCCTGCCCAGCCTGACCGACCTGAAGGCCCTCGATGAGTTGCGGCAGACCATTGTCCAGCTCGACGACTACCGTAAAAACGGCGCTCCCTGGAGTTATCGGTGGGGCCTGTACCGGGGTGACAAGCTGGACGATCAGGCCCGCAGTATCTACTTCGACCGCTTCCGCCCCATGCTGCTGAATCCCACGCAGGCCAACTGGGTAGCCTACATGCGCACCCTGCCCGACGCGCCCGCCACCAGCAGCGATTTCACGTCGTACATCGCCGCCTACAACCCCCTCAAGGCCTACCTGATCACGACCACCAATCCGGACAAGAGCCAGCCTAAATTTCTCACCCCTGTTTTCTACCAGTACTGGGTGGGAACGCGCGCGGTGGAACCCGAGCAGCAGGCCCTGGCAAACAAGCAGATCGACTTCTACGGAAATGAACTATTGCGCCATCCGCCCTACGACGTCCACAACGACGCGCTGGTGGTGGAGCACACGCGCGCATTTCTTTCCAAGTTCCTGGCCGAGACCCGTATTTACCAGGCCATGCTGACCGATGCCGACAAGAACAGCCAGACGATCGATTTCAACCGCCAGTACCCGGGAAGCGCGAACTATGTCGTGGATACCCACATCGTGCGAGGCGCTTTCACTAAAACGGGGTTCGGGTTCATGCAGGACGCGCTCCAGCACCCGGAAAAATATGCGCAGGGGGAAACCTGGGTGCTGGGCAACCAGGCGGGATCAGCGCTGAATGCTTCCGCAATCGGCAGGGACCTTTCCGCCCAGTACACAACTGACTTCCTCAAGGAATGGCGCGCCTTCCTGGCCAGCGCCAAAGTGGGCTGCGGCACACTGCAGGAAACCCCGGATCGTTTGAACGCCGTGGCGGGCCCGGCGTCGCCGCTGCTGGCGCTGTTCTACACCGTGTCGCACAACACCGCGGTTTCCGATGCGCAAATCAAGTCGGTCTTCCAGCCCACGCAGGTGCTGGTCGATCCCAACGCGACCGACCGGCTGATCGGGCCGGGGAGCACGCCCTACGTCACCGCGCTGGGCAACCTGGCCGGCGCCATTCAACTGCTGGCGCAAAACCCCGCGCCGCCGGATCAGGCAGCCTTCACGCCTATTACGCAACAAGTCATCATGGCCAACGGAGCTGTAACCCAGGCGGCGCAGGGCTTCAATGTCGATCCGCAAATGCACACCGAAGCCATGGTCGTCGCCCTCATGAAGGCTCCCATTGACTGTGTCAGCAAGCTGGCTCCGACCCCCGGCGACGCGGCCAACAAGGGAGGCGGCAAGATCTGCGACGCCATCAGCCCTCTGCTCCGCAAGTACCCGTTCAGCAACACTGCCAATGCCCGGGCCAGCCTGGCGGAAGTAGATGCGGCGTTCGCGCCGGAGACGGGAGTTCTCTGGTCGACTTACAACGGCCCGCTCAAAACAATCCTGGCTCCCCAGGGAGCGCAGTATATCGCGGCCCCGACCGCGCCCGGGCCGGTGAATCCGCGGTTCGTGGCGTACTTCAACCGTGCGGCGCATATCAGCACTACCCTCTACCAGCCCGGCCAGAAGGCGGCTTCGTTCACGTTCAATGCGCGCTTCGTCCCGGGTGGCGGAGTTTCCAGCGCGACTTTCGTAGTGGACGGCCAGCGCATGCCCGCAGGCACCAACAGCCAGCAGTTCACGTGGAACGCGGCCAGCGCGCAAAGCTCGTCGCTCATCTATGACGGGACTCCGGCGTTGCCCTTCCAGGGAACCTGGTCGGTGTTTGAGCTGGTCCGCACCGCGCAAGTCACGCGAACCGCAGGAGGGTACCGGCTGGACTACATCATCAATACGGCGACGACGATCCAGGGGCACAACGCGGGCCCCGGGGGCGCCACCAAGACGGCCACCTTCGAGCTATCGGGTCCAGGCGCGGACTTGCTCGTCGGCGATGGCTTCATCGGCCTGAATTGCGCGAGCCCGGTGATCCTGCCGGCAGCCCAATGACCCAATTTGAGCTTTGGATGTCGGCGTCAAGGTGAGATCGCGCTTTCCCATCCTGGCAGCGTCTGGGAACGTCGACGGCATGGGGCGCCCCGCGTCGGTACAGGAGCTCAAATAAGGGGCGAGAATGCTTCCATCTCGTTCGGCAAAGCTCCTGGGGGCATTTCCAGCGCGCGCAGCAGCACGCAGGTGATGTTGTCCGCGCCGCCGCGCTCCTTGGCGTGGTCGATAAGCGCCTGACAGATCGCGGTCAGTTCCGAGCCGTTGGCAGCGGCTTGCGCAATCTCTTCTGGATTTACGTAGCGCGTCAGCCCGTCGGAGGCCAGCAGGAGAAGATCGTTCACCTGGAGTGTGGCTGCAAACAGATCGGGCTCCACCAGGTCCGCCACACCAATGGCGCGGGTGATCACCGACTGCAGGTTCGAAGCGGCTGCCATCTCCGGGGTCATGTTGCCGTTGCGGACTTCCTCGTCGAGCAGGGAGTGATCCTGCGTGATCTGCAGGCAGTTTCCATTGCGAAGCAGGTAGGCGCGGCTGTCCCCCACGTTGCCGATCACGACGCGGTTCCCGTCCAGGCACGCACAGACCAGGGTTGTGCCCATGCTGTGCAACTCGAGATTTTCGGCTCCCGCTTCGCGCACCACGCGGTTGGCTTCGAAGATGGAGGCGAGGAGGCGGTTCTCGACCAGGGACATCGCGCTGCCGTCGACGGCATTCTGACCGAGATGGCCAAACGCTTCGATCAGCGTGCGCACCGCCATCCCGCTGGCAACTTCGCCAGCCGCATTGCCGCCCATTCCGTCGCACACCACGTACAGGTGCCGTTCGGCATCGTACCCGTAGCTGTCCTCGTTATTGCTGCGTCTGCAGCCGATATCGGTAGCTGCAGCAAAATCGAGAGTGAGTGTCAAGGCCTGGGTCATGTTGAAGCTGCCTTATCGGTTTCACCGAAGCTTACAGCATGTTTCTTGCAGAGGTTTAGGGAACTTCGACGGTAAATTCGCCGGGCGTTGTGAAGGTGATGACCCCGGCCCAGATGCACATCAACTGGCAGGTGTTATCGAGCGTCGGCATGTTCCCGAGCAGCACAGTCGGCGCTCCCGGGACCCAGGGAGCAGGCGTATTCGGAATACAGGGCATGGGGGTCAGTACGCCCAGGGCGGCGGCAGTGGCGGCGGCTACCGTGGGGTTGGCCGGTGACATGCACATGCCGAAGGGCATGATGTTGGTCATGGGAATGTGATCCATGATGTTGGCGTCGGGCATTTGGTCGGTCAAGACCTTATTCGTCGGAAGGACAACCAGGGAACTTGGCGCCATGCCCATCGTGCACATCATCATGGCTCCCATACACACCTGATTCGGCATCGCGTCAACCTCCCTTTCTATTTTCGTTCGTCACCCAATATTAGAAGCGACAAAAAAGCGGCTGCAGCGCCAGGATATCGTGTCGTTTTCGCGCCCTGGGGCGAAAGAGTGGGGAAACCCAGAGCCTCCAACGGTTCCCGGTCAAGCTGACTTGCCGAACGGCCTGTCGCGTTCCTCAAGCCCTGACTCCTCAACCTTGCTAAGCGGGTGCGGAAAACTACCATGTACCGGTGCGTAAACTTCGGGCGTCGGTGACTGGGGATAGCGAACCAAACCGGCCGAGGAAAGAAAAGCGCCCGAATCTTTCAAAACTGCTGGGGATCCATCGCCAAGAGGACGCGCCCTATCATGCCCGCCTTCCGCGGTCTACGTCAAGATCACACTCGGCCCCGAAGGCCTTTCCGGCTCAACTTGCCGGTATGAGTCCGCCATTCGGATTTGCGCTGGGGACTGGCCAGGTCCACGATCCGATCCGCCTCGCGCACGATCGATTCCGCCGCGGCCAGGTCCTTGTTGCGCACCAGGGTTTCCGATTTCTGCACCGCTTCGACGAGGACACGGTCGGCACTGGCCTGTTCCCGGGTACGGAAGACTAGAGCGACGGCGGCGGTCGGAGAAGACTCGCCGGAAGCTGCCGCTACCCTCTGCATGATCCGGTGTCCGGAGCCGAGATCGGAATTGAGGAGCTGATACGCTCTCCCTGTCATGCGAAAGAGGGCGAGGTCTCGTTCATCCTCAACTGCGGCGATGGCCATCTGCACGCGGCTGGAACGCAGGACATCGCGGGGCAGAACGCGCAAGAGCTCGAGCGCGTCGTTAATCTTGCCGGCTTGCACCAGTCTTCCCGCGGATGCCAGGGCCGCATCTACCTGCCGTTGCAGCGCATGGCGGGCCGTGACGGCCTGCTCGAGCAACAAGCGCAGGGCGGTGTCATCCCCAGCGCTGAGAGCATCCTGCAGAAATTGGATCGCATCGTCGTAATCGCCGTCACTGACCAGCTGCTGGGCCCGGATCAGGCGGTTGCGCTTGAGCGCCTGAGTATTGTTCTCGTTTTCCTCGGCGCGCGCGAACTCAAGCAGCGAAAGCGCCTCGCTGTTGGCGATCCCCTCTGCCTCGCAGGCTTCGAGAATATGCACCGCATCTTTGGACTTGCCCTCCTTGAGCGCCTCGCGGGCCCGGGACAGATACTCTCCACGCCGCTCCTCGACGGAGTGCTGCTGCAGCCTCTCGTTGATCAGGGCCTCAAGCGACATGAGCTTCTCATCGTCGGGAAGGCGTTCGCGCGCGCTCCGAACCACTTCGAGCGCCTCGCGCGGGCGGAGGTCGCGGCATCGCTGAAACGTCTCTTCGACGAGACGGCGGTTGGTGAATTCCTTCAGGCGCCGGTCGGCCTGGGCGCTCAGGCGAAACAGGGCCGACTCAGCGGGCATGGCGGCCTGCGCTTCCTGAATGGCGTGGACCACGTTCTGAAGCTGTTCGAGGGTCGACGCCAGCGTCACCTGCTGTTCCAGGCTGGAGATCAGTTCGCGGCGGCGATTTTGTTCGAGGCCGGCATTCGCGTCCCCGATCAGAAGCTGCAGTTCCGGGTCGGCCGGCGTCAGCTCTTCCACCTTGTGCAGGCATTCCAGGGCTTTTTCGAATTGCCGGGAGTCGAGATGCCGCCGCACCGACTCGAGCAGAGCCTTCGCCTCGGCCTTCTTCTTTGCCTCTTCCGCTTCTGCGGCCAGCATGGTGCAGAGGGCGACGATTTTGGAATTCGTCTTGTCGACGTTGAGCGCTTCCTGCGCGGAGGCCATGGCGGAGCGAATATCGCCCCTGCGCCGGGCGTTGTCGGCCTGTCGAAGCAGCCCGTCGACCTGTTCCTGTTTTCGCTTTTGCTGCTGAACCTTCTCCCGCATCGCGAGCAGTTCGGCATTGGTGGGATCAACTTCCAGGCCTTCTTTGAGAACCGTGCAGAGCCTGTTCGAAGTCCCGGCGGCTGAGGGCGTCCTCGGCCTGCACGCGCGCATTGCGCAGCCGCTCATCGCGCTGGCGCTGCACCATGCGCCGTTGAATCTCGCTCAGTAGTTCGCGCGCCCCGGTGTGCTTGCTCTGCACCTTGAGCACCTGCTGGAGCACAACCCGGGCGCGCGTGAAATCCTGGGCCTCGACCAGGCGGCGAGCCTCGGGGAGCAGCTCCACAAGCTGTTCTTCACCCAGTTCCTCGATCACCGAGCGCAGGTCGGCGGCCATCTCCTCCGCGGTCTGGTAGCGGTCGTCCACTGACTTGGCCAAGGCGTTGTCGACAATCTCCTGCAGACCGTGGGGGCAATTGGCGCAGTAGTCGCGCAGCGGCGGATGGGGCTCATTCAGAATCTTCTGCATGAGCACGTAATCTTCGCCCGAGAAGGGCAGTTGGCCGGTGATCAACTGATGCAGCACCACGCCGGCGGAGAAGATATCCGATCGCCCGTCGATCATCTTGTCGCGCAGCCGCTCCGGCGCCATGTAGGGCACGGTGCCGATGATGTGGCCCGTCCGGGTGAGGCTGATGTCCTGGCTGCGGCGCTCCAGGCGCGCGATGCCGAAGTCGAGAAGCTTGGCCTTGCCGTCCGGCTGGACAAAGATATTGGCCGGCTTCACGTCGCGGTGAATCATGTTGTTGCTGTGCGCGTAGCCGAGCGCGGAACAGGTTTCTTCAATGATCCGCAGGCGATCCATCATGGTGAGCGGCATGTCCCGGGCGATGATCCGGTCCAGTGGATCGCCCTCGACGCGCTCCATTACGATGAACGGGGTCCCGTTATCTTCGCCGAGGTCGTAGACGGTCACGATGTGGGGATGATTGAGGCGCCCGGTTTTTCTGCCTTCTTCATAAAAGCGCGCCAGCATCTCGGGATCGCCTGCCACCCCCTGGGTGAGGGTCTTGACCGCCACCTCGCGGCCGATCTGGCGATCAATGGCGCGATACACAACCCCCATGCCGCCCCGGCCCAGCACCTCGATCACATCGTATTTGCCGATGCGTTTGGTGTCCGTAGCCTTGTCATCCTTCGCAGAATCCACGTTCTCTCCTGCTTTCCGCTTAAAGAGCCGTTCCGCCCTGGTCGCGACCCCGGGATTATCGGGGTGCCCCGCTGCCGGGTCATCCCAGCCGGGCCAGCGCCAGTCATTCGTCCAACATTTGGTCCGTCGCCGCGCCGCTCATGGGGGAAAGCGAAGAAGCTGGCGATCAGTGAGCCGGCTGGGCCGGTTGTGTCATCCCCTGCTCCAGGGCCGGCGTGGGATGGGGGTTATTCCTGATTTCCCCTGGAAACGTCTGAAAATTGAATTGGTCGCGGAGAAACTTCTCCGCGTGCTCGCGCTCGTTCACTTGATCGGCCGGGGCTACATTGAGGTAGCGCATATATGCCTCGCCGGCATCGTCGGCGTATCCGTCTGTTTCCTTTTTCTGAGCCGAGTCGTAAATGATTTGCGGCAGCCCCACAATCTTCTCGTGCACCATCTTGATCAGGTGTTCCCGCGCCATGTTCTCCAACTGGGTCTGCAACTCGGTGAGGTCCGGTAGCGTCCCTTCCGATTTCACCCCTTTGGCGTCTTCCGCCTTCACATCGGTGAGAGTGACAAACTTCTTCTTGTCCTGCTCTTCCACCTGAACCGGCTCGCCCTTCTGGCCGCTGAACACATCGTCGATCCGGAACTGAAGCACCACGCGATTGGTGACGTCGTACGTGGTCTTCTTGTAGGTGTAGGGCCGGATGATGTCTTCGGTCTTGCTCTTGGCGATGGAATCGAGATTCACGCGCGCTTCGTCGACCTTCTTCTGCGCCGCGATCACCTGGTCGTTCGCCTCCTCGACTTCCTTCTTCTTGCCCTTGGCCTGTGCGCCCTGCAGCGAAGCCTGCGCCGTGTGCAGTTCGTTCGTGGCCGAGTCGTAAATCCGATTGGCCTTGTTCCACTCCTCGCTGGGAATCTCGTGCACTCCTGCGACATACGTTGACTCCACCGATTCGATGGTGGGCGGCGCCGCGATGTGGTGTTCCAGAACGTCGCCGGCGATGAGGAAGTCGGGATCCACGTCCTGGCGTAGCGTATCTCCGGAGCGAACCACCTTCACCGGCATCCCCGACGTGTCGAGCCCGGCGGCGATCGCGCTTTCCATCTGGTTGGCAAAACCTTCGCTTTGTCGCTGCGACGTCTGGTCGCGAAACTGTACGCGGATCGACAATTTCGAGTGCATTTCATGGGCCGGGTCGGCCATCTTCATCTGGTCGCGGACGGCCTCGAGATTGGCGGCCTTGTAGGCCTCGGCTTCCTTGAGGTAAGACCATCCGAGTTCGGTCCCCGACCCCAGAGGCTTTTGTAGGCTGTGCTTGGCGCGGTCGAGAAACCAAATGCTCAGCTCGTCGCCCAGGTTCTGCATCCGGGTCTGGAACGCCTGCTTCTGGGCTTCATCCTCGGTCAGCTCGGAGGCGCGTTGCAGGTAGACGTAGGCGCTCTCCACCGCCTTCTCGTCGCCGATGCCCTGAACCGTGGGATACGCGTTGGCGATGTCCTTGGCCCGTTGCGATGCCGCCTGGACATATCCGGGCGCGAGCCGGTCGATCTCATCCTTCACGATGGCGCGCTGTCCTTCGGGGAGGCTGGTCAGCACCTCGTAAGCGGGAATCAGGTCCTTCTGCAACTCGTACGTCTTGCTTTTTTCAAGCGCCGCATTGGCTGCGATGGCGTCCTGCGCGGCGCCGTATTCCTTCTGGGCGCTCTTCAGCGATTCCTTCGCCTCTGCGGTGTCTTTGGCCTGGAGGGCGCTCTGGAACGACTTGATGGCATTCTGCCAATCCTTTGCGTCTTCGAACTGCTGGCCCTGCTGGACGTAGGCCGAGTAGGCGCCGTCGATGATCCGGGCCACCCGCGGCTCTTCGGGGGCGAACTGCCGATAGGGGTGAACCGCCTTCACAGCATCGTCATACTGCTTGCCGTCCAGGGCTGTCTGGGCAGTGCGAAGGGCCATCTCGAATGTGTCGCTGGCCTGGGCTACGTCCGCCTTCAATTTCACGCCGGGCGCAAACGTACCGTCGACATCGCTGATCGCGTCCACCAGGCCTTTGGCGGTCTGGAGGTGAACGTATCCTGGAGACCCCGACGAGAGGGCAGCCTTGTATGCGTCGAGTTCCTTCTTCGCCTTGTCGGCCAGTGCGCCCAGGCCCGAACGAATTGCACCCGCCAGCTTTACCTCTCGCTCGGAATTGGGTACTACCTGGTGGGCCTGGTTTACCTCGGCCCGCGCGACTTTCAGGTCGGAGTAGGATGGCGACGTACTCGAGGCGCTCTGCAAATAGGCGCTGAATGCCTTCTCGCCCGCATCGATATACATTCCCGCCAGCACCCGCTTGGCGTCGTCAGTGTGAGGCGACGCAGGGTACAGGGTTAGGTAATTCAGCCAGCCCTTTTCCGTCGACACCCTCTGGGCAAGCATGTACTCGGCCTGCTCGACGTTGGGTGCGGCGACCAAGACCAGCTTTGTGCCCTTCTTGATCTGCGGTGCGGTTACCGACCCATCGCTGCCGTTGGCGATCGGTCGTCCGCGCAGATCGGCCGAATCGGCCATGACCGCGGCCGTGAACGTGGCGTTGTGCTCAAATTTGATACCGTCGGGTACCACACATCCCGCCTGCCCATCGCCAGTTCCGTAGCGCAACACGCCGTCGGCTCCCCGCTCCAGAACGCCGCCGGGGGCCATCCCCAGTTTGGGAAGTTTGTTGTAGGTGGATTTGTCGATTGAACCGGACTCCGACGAAGCGCAACTGCGCAACTCGGCCTTGCCATTGATCAGCACGTCGGCAATTTGAATGTACGCCGCCCCCGAGGCGCCGTCATACAACTCGATCGCGGTAAGCGACGGCTCCTTTGCCCAACTTCCCGTACCCGACCACCCCAGAATGACCCCGGCAAAAACAATGATGGCGCGCAGACAAGTCCCAGGGCCTTTCCCCCGGCGTATGACTCCGAACAAACCCATGATTTCCCCTTGAAGACGGCTCGACAGGCCGGACACAGAGCCCGCCCCCGCGATAGCTGCTTACGAAATATGTTCAGGACCCCGGCGTCAGGGCTACCCTCCCGTTAGGGATACGGTACCGGTAACCAACGAACAGATTTACGGCTGTTCGCTCTGGCTGATAAACTACCACCTCCCCCGGGGAGGCGCAATCGTTTTCGCTCTCGGTGAGCGGGAGGCGAGAGCTGGCGGCTCGGAAAGCATGACCAACCTGCGAACAGATCGAGTGTCTGACCGGACGCTCTCCCAAGCTTCTGCGCCCGAAGTCCAGGCGGGTACGCCCGGCGCGAAGCCGGGCAATCCGCGCACGTTCGTACTCGCGGTCCGCTTGTTTGCCTCGGACGGCAGCGGCGTACCCGGCGGCGTTGCCTGGAACAGCGCCGGCCCCGCGGCTACTCTTGCCCTTGATCTGATCAAGGCATCCGGCGGAACCAGGGACGCGGGCGGCGATTCGGTCGTGACGGCTGGATTTCCAAACCTTCAATCGGCTCTGCTGACCGCGCGGCGTCTGCAGTGGGCGCTCGAAGGGCTCGAAGGCGAGGGCGGAAACGCCGCGGCGACGATCCTGGTCCATTCCGCCGAGGATCCGAGCGCTGCATCCGCGCAGGCCGCACTGGAGAAAGCCTCGCCCGGTCGGATTCTGCTGGGCAGCAGCGTTGCGGAATCGGTCTACCAGCTGCCGAACATCATGCTGCGCGATGCGTCGGGGCCCGGCGGCTGGCGCGAAATGCTATGGAGAAGCGCCGCCGCGGCCAATCCCGCCGCGGATGAGCAGTCGGTGTTGCGCCAGATCCGCGAGCGGGGCCGCGAAGATCCCTGCCCGGCAGAGACGCAAGCGCCCGCCCCCAGAGCCGTAACCTCCGCTGCGAAACCCGATGTTTCTGTTGCGGCGCCCGAGGATGACCTTCTCGGTCCCACCCGTCGTGAGTCAGATCCTACGCCGGGAACGAAGAAATGGCTGATCGTGGGCGGAGCGGCGGCGGCCGTGGTGGTGTTCGGCGCGGTGCTGATCCCCTTCCTGGTCTCAGGTAATCACGCCAAAACCGCGGTTCCGCCTCCCGCGCCGTCAACCAGCATTGCCGAACCACCCCCGACGACGGTTCCCGCCCCGGTGACAGTCCAGCCGGCGCCCCCCGTCAAAGCGCCTTCAACCAAGCCGGGCCGCAGTGCGGTTGGGAAGCAGCCTAAAACCGACCAGGCGGGCGATACCAAGCCCGAGCCGAGAGTTTCCGGCAAATGCGACCTCACCGAGTCAGAGATTCCCAAGACTCTCGATCGTGCTGAACACTACCTGCATGCCGGCCAGTTAGAGGAAGCACAAGCTCAGTATCAGCGCGTCGTCGGATGTCCGGCAGCGCACGAAAGAGCTCAGGCCGGCCTGAAGCTTGTGAAGCAGCGGATTGACACCCAGGGATCGTCAGGACCGTAAACCTGGTCTAAGCTTGGTCGCCGGGTGCCCCATGTCTCGCGTAGGAGACATGGGAAATTACAAGCGCTGTTCATGTACACATCCGATGTGGGGAAAGGTAGGCGGCTGCAGGCGCTTGCCGTCGAGCGCCTGCAGCCACGCGCGGATGTTCTCGCGCAGTGATTCGACCGCGATGCCCCCATAGGCGGCGGGAAATGGATCCAGCCGCCGCAGCGCCGCACGGAGCAGCGAGGCGGATCCGATGACGTTGTTCCGCTGTAGGTGGTGAAACGCTGCCGTGACTTGAATCAACGCCTGCAGAAAGGTTTTCTCCGGCTCCTCGCAGCGCAGCCAGATCGCTTCCCAGTGCTCGTGCGCCAGGAAGAACTCCTCGTCGCGGTAACATCGCAGGCCTTCGGCAAGCGCGCCGCAACTCCAGTCAAGCGTCATCGTTCCGACCCTCTGAAATTGTGATTCGGTTTGCAGTATTTCCTCCGACCATCCTGCATTCCGGTTCGGCCCGTGATGCTGTCGAATCATCAGCCTCGCGGCAGCGCATGGCGACTCTTCATCTCGCTCAAAAGCAATTCGACCTTATCCTCGTTTTCCAACGCCTTGAATTTGTCTTCGAGCGATTCCGAGACCATGATCTCCGCGGTGGCGGCATTCTCGGCGGCCTTGGTGCGAACACGGCTCTTCATGCGGTCCATCGCATGGTCCTGATCCGGGCCCGCGGCCTGGCGGGCCTTGGCGGCACGGCCTACAACCTTGGCGCGGCGATGCTCGGCCACCAGCATTTCGCAGTGAGCTCGTGTCTCGCTCAGTTTCTGGTCCAGTTTGCGCAACGCCTGGCGGAGATTATCGGCCTCGTGCTTCTGATCTTCCGCCTGGCTACCAAACCCCGCCGCCAGTTGATCGTGGCTCAGTGCCCGCTCGATTGCCCCGCGCGCCAGGTCGTCCATCCCTTTTCCGACAGCCATTTCCGCCTTGCGCCGCCATTCAGCCGCCTCCCGCTCGTGCTCGGATCGCTTCTTCGCCAGCAGGTGCTCATCGGCAATCGCGATGGCGACCTGGGTCTTCACCTGGAGCAACTGGTTCTCCATGTCCAGAACCACCTGCTTCAACATCCGCTCCGGATCCTCAGCCTTCTCAACCAGATCGTTGAGATTGGCGCGAAGCAATGTGCTTACTCTATCGAGTAACGACATACCACCCTCCCTGAGCTGATAGCTATTAGCCTTCAGCTATTAGCTCGATCCTTCTCGCAACTGACTGCCTTGCCCGCTTCAAATCGCCACGTCTCTTTGTAACCTCTTTAGCCTCCGATTCCACACTAACCAGGAACCGGAAGCTAAAGGCTAATAGCTAACAACTAATAGCTACTGTTTCGGCGCTTCGCCGTTTGGCTTCTGACGAAT
This sequence comes from uncultured Acidobacteriota bacterium, assembly GCA_963798315.1. Classification (GTDB taxonomy): domain Bacteria; phylum Acidobacteriota; class Terriglobia; order Terriglobales; family Acidobacteriaceae; genus Telmatobacter. Next base: position 55,816 of record CAWCTA010000022.1, read on the forward strand.
CGCCTGCACATTCGACATCAACTGTTTGATATCCATGCCACTGAGTGCCTCAAACAATGCCGGCACCTGCGCCGCGATCTTCGTCATGTCGCCGGTAATCTTGTTCACGCCCGCGCTGCTGTCATTCCCCGTCGACACGATGGTGATCTTGTCGACCTTCGAGAGCGGCTCGGCCATGGCGCGCACTACATCGGCCATGTTGGTCAGCAGCTTGTCGACCACCGCGGCCTGGTTCCACCCCTGGTATGCCTCGGCTTTCACGGTCATTGCCTTCGCTTCAGCGTCACCCTTCTGGAAGATGATGGACGCTTCTGCTTCGCCCTGGGTGCGGATGGCGGCAGCGCGGCCTTCGGCTTCGGTAGTGAGGCGATTCTTCTCCGCTGCAGCCATGTTCTCAATGCGCTGGCGTTCAATTTCGGCGCCCTTGAGGATAGTGGCAATGAGTTCCTTCTCGTGGCGAAGAATTTCCGCTTCCTGCACCTTGATCTGGCCTTCCTTCTCGACCTGCTGCACCTTCACTTGTTCGGCGGTTACCTGTTGCAACATCACGTTGGTCTGCAATTCGTACGCCTTGTCGGCCGTGGCCTGCTGGCGGCGGCTCTGCTCCGCATACTCGGCTTTCTTGATCTCCAGATCGCGTTGCGCTTCGGCCTGCCTGGTTTGCGAAGCGGTCTCGGCGATCACCCGTTCCTGGTCGGCCATCGCCTTGGCGACAGCAGACTCTCGCAAAGCCGTGGCGCGCTTGATGGCGGTGTCGCGCTCCGCGTCGGCCGTGGCCATTTCCGCGTCGCGCTTGATGCGCGCAATATCCGGGCGGCCCATGTTGGAGATGTACTCGTTCTTGTCGCGCACTTCCTTGATGGTGAACGAAATCACTTCCAGGCCCATCTTGCTCATGTCGTCGGCGCAGGTGGCCCGCATGCGGTCGCCCACCATCTCCGGCTCCTTCACGATCTGCTCCACAGTCAACTGGCCGATAATCCCCCGCAAGTGTCCTTCCATGACCAGCCGGATCAGCCCTTCTCGTTGCTGCGGCGGCTTGGTAAGGAACTGCTCGGCGGCCGTCAGGATCGAGGCCTGGTCGCTGCGCACCTTAATCTGCGCCACGGCTTCCACCGTGACCGCCACGCCCTGCTTGGTGTAGAGATCCTGCTGCGGAGCCACATCGAAGCTCATCAGCTCCAGGCTCAACTCGCGGCAGTTCTCCACCATGGGAAAAATCACGGTGCCGTGGCCCTTGATGACGCGAGGGCCGCGAAATCCGTACACGATGAGAGCCTCATTGGGGCCCGCTTTGCGATACATCCTGGCCAGAATTCCCATCAGCAGGATCAGCATCAGCGCAGCAATTCCAGCAATCAAAATCGTCGTTGGGTTAGTCATTGCGTTCCCGGTCCTTTCGCCCGGGAGGGTCTCAATCGAACTGGTTTCAGGTTAAGGAGTCAGGGTGTTGCGATCAGCGCTGAGTCGATGAACGATCAGCTCTGATCCCCAACGAGGCCCCCAGCGAGCCTTGTGTATTCGCTGGGCCGCCTGCGGCCTGATCCCTGTTCCCTGCTTTCTTGGGAAACATCTTGGCCAGAAACCCAAGCAGGAAGATTCCCACCAGGATGGCCATATCCGTAATCAGCACGGTCGGAGTACTCATTGCGATCCCGGTCCTTTCAACCGGGCAAGGGGTTCAGGGAGCAGGCTCAATGGTTGTTTCGCTCGATGGAGAGGAGTGAGTAAGCGCGGGACCCTGCTCCCTGTTCCCTGATCCCTGTTCCCTGGCTTCGATCTCTTCCCATCGCCTTACGTAGGCGATTCCTTTTTCGTAGCGAACCACGAATACCTCTTCCTGTCTGGAAATCGGTGCCCCGTCCTCAGAACGGGCCGGTACTGACCGGAACGCGCCCAGTTGTTCGTAAACAATCTCTCCGGTTCCGGCGGGCCGTATGGGGGACGAAACATGCCCCACCGCGCCCACAACTTCCGTTTCATCGGCCGTAAGTTCATGTTCGTGCGGCATCAGAACGCGGGTCAGAAAGAAGAAGATGATCGCTCCCCCGGCCACGCCGCAGACGCCCGCCAGCGCCAGCACCAGTCCGGCCACAAAGCTGCCGTAGCGCGTCAGCAGGTACCCCGCCGCGCCAAACCAGCACAGAAAAATCATCATCGAAAACGCGTTCCACCAGGGGACGTTCGCCGTGCCCTGTGCATGGTTCGCCCCCGCCCCGACCTGAGGCAGATGCGCGCCATGCGCCAGGTGTGGAGCATGCGGCATATGAACGTGCCCGCCGAAATGGCCCATGCCGCCCACCAGCGTGAACGCACTCAGAAACAGCCCCACGAGAAAGCAAACCAGATAAAAAGATTCCCAGGTCATTTGTGCGCCTCCTCTTTCCGGCCGCGCCCCTGTTCCCTGTTCCCTGTTCCCTGTTCCCTTGCTTTTTGGTTCCCTGGTCCCTGCTTCTTGGGCCGCAACACTTCCACCAGCCGCGGTGCCAGTCCCGGTGTCTCCAGAATCGCCTCCAGCAGCAGCAGGCATTCGCGCGTGTGCTCGTGCTGCGCCACGGTCAACAGAGCCTGTTTCAATTCCGGGTCACGCCGAAAACGCTCCGCTCCCGACACCAGCCAGAGATCGAGTTTGTCCTCGACATGGCGCAGCTCGCTCTGCAGTTCGGGAGAATAGCCCTCGGGATCATCCACCAGGTAGCCGGGGTGGACTTTGAAGAATCCCGCCAGGATCTGCCGGGTCGTGTTGGTCAGGTGAGGCCGCGCGCCGCTCTCGATCTGCGAGAGATAGCTCTGGCTCAGTTTCGAGCCAGTCTCCTGCGCGATGGCCCGCACCAGTTCGAGCTGGCTCATGGCCCGGTCCAGGCCCCGAAGGCTGCCCTCCACTTCGCGCAGGTAGCGGATCTTTTCGCCGAGCTTCATGGGCTTTCCTGCGATAGTACGCCCTTCCGGTCGTCGCTCTATCGCAATATGCAATAACCGTATCGCAGATTGCGATAAGTGTCAAGAGGAATTGCGAAAAAGATTTGCACCACCAGAAATCCGGGGGCCGGAAAGACTCGCAGTTTTGAGAGGGCGCAGCTCGAGCCGTGCCGTAAGCGCAGCCGAATGAATGGACTTCAGACCATTAGCGAGGTTTCTTTCCTGGCAGTTCGCCGGTCAGCAGCCGGGTGCCCCAGGTCTCGCCTTTGAGACCTGGGAAAGCTCGATTCTGAGACCTGGGATAGCATCACTCGCGAATTCGTCCCATTTTGATCCGGACCGTTCGCCGGTTCCAGAACGAAACCCGGGACACCGTACACGGCCCGAATTGCCTCAAGTCTGCCCGTTGTCCGGACTAGGCTTTTAGCCATGCAGCAGGCCGCCGAATCTTCCGTCTCCGCTTCCAGCTTTGCCGGCTTTCTCGTCTCGCTTGCGGCTCCGCCCCAGCCTGCCAGTCCGGAGTGGAACGATGACCAACTCGCCGACGATGTCGCCACCCTCAGCTACGAACAGGCTTTGCGGACGCATGGGCGGTATCCGGCTGCGGCATCGGATCAGGCGCCGCCGGCTCCAGGCGCTGAGTCAGTCCAATCTCGACCCGACCGCACCGTGTCCGCTCCCCCCGATGTCAGTCTGAAGCGCGCCAGCATCACCATCCGCCTGAGCGAGCCGGAATGCGCGCAAGTGCGTCGCCGCGCCGCGGAAGCAGGCCTTACGGTCTCCGCCTATCTGCGCTCCTGCGCGTTCGAGGTCGAAAGCCTCCGCACCCAGGTCAAGGAGACGTTAGCTCAGCTGCGAAAGCCGGCTCCTGCCCCGATGGCGCCATTGCCGTCGAGGCAGAAGCCGTGGTTCCATTTCTGGTCGCGGCGGGCCGATACCGATCGACCCTAGTTGTTGATCGTCACAGAACTTCCGTCGATCTTGGTCAATGTTACGGAGATCTGTTCCTTGTACGTGCAGGCCAGGTCTTTCAGGAACCGCAACGCCACTGCTTCTCCGAGCATGATCGAAGAGTCGGTGTCGCTGCGCCAGTGAATACCTCCGTGGATCCCATGGCCAAAGCTGATGTTGTGCGCCAGCTTGTGCAGTTCGCCGTTCAACGTCAGAGGGCCCGCTGCCCCGGTACCGGGCTGGCCCGACCAGGACAGAAGAGCCGTTCCGTCGTAGCTCGGCATCACCGGATGACCGAACACGTAGTGATCGGCGTCGTAAAAGAACTTGAGAATGGTGATGCACGCTCCTGCCACCGTGCCGTGGCCCGTGGGATAGGCCGGGTGCGTCGGCGACCCCTCAGGGAACGGTTGGGAGAGCAGATAGCTTTTGTATTTTGCAAAGCTGGCCTGGAGCGCGTTGGAGTTGAATACGAAAGGATCGGGCGCGGCATCGAAACTGTCGCCTTCATTGATGAAGTGCACCAGGCCCGCGCCCGCTTCCGGACGATGGCGAAGGTGCACCGCCCATTTCTGATACCAGACCGCATTCAGCGCACACTTCGCCGCCTCGGCAAGAACCGCTGCAATGTCGGGGCCGCCAAAGGTTCCAAACGGCTTCTGGACCTGGGCCGTAGCATAGGGTCCGGTCGGGTTCGCGGCAACTCCGAGCGACTGCAGCACCAGGTAAGCGGTAAAGTACGCCTGATACAACTCATCCACATGGGTCCAGGCAGCCAGTCCGCGGCCATTGTGCAGATAGCGGGGAACCGATTCCGTCTGGTTGGTAAAGCCGCTGGCTCCGCCTTTCTGAACCAGGAACCAGGACTGCGGGTCGGTCATGTAGTCGATCCCGGCACGATACGTGATGTAGCGCTGGTCGAAGGGGGCGGCCCCGAAGTTTGTCGGTGTGACCAGCAGCTGCGAGACATAGGGTCCGACCGTCTCTCCCTGGAAATTGCCTCGGAAGAGGAGCTCGGCGGTGACCCGGCCACTCCCGTCTTTCGGGCCCTGGTACTGGGGAGCGCCGGTGAGTTCGTCGGCGGCATCGCGGGCCACGGTACTGTTCAAATAATCCGTAAACGCCACATCGCGAAGAAGCGAGCACCAATACAACTCCACCAGTTCGGTGGCGTATAGCGGGCTGCTTACGGCAGGCGGCGCTGCAACCGACGGCGTGCCGAATGCGCTGCTGTCGGCCCCGCAGAACACGCGGGCGTAGGCTCCCATCGGTCCGTTCTGTTTGGCCGCGCCGCCCTTGGGCACCAGCTCAAAGTCAGAGAACTTCCCGGTGCTGATCGCGTTCTGGAATTTCGCAAACGCGGCCAGATCGACCTTGCCGTGGCCGGCTTGCTTGATGCCTTTCGAGTAGGAACCGCACTTGTCCCCCAAAGTAAGATCGCCGTTCACGGGATGCGGTTCAGGCGCAGTAAGCGCTTGTGATGTGGCGGTGTTGAAGCGCCGGGTGAAGTTATCGAGCAGGCGGGGATCAGTCACCGCCGCCGGCAGGCAGGGAGGAGGTACAGAGCTGCTGCATGAGGTTGCCATTTGATCTCCTTTTCAGGTCAAGTTCGGGTTGTTCATGAAGAGAGAACCGCAGACCTTGGTCGTCGTGGATGAGCCATCCACCCGGGATCCTGTACGGCTTGATCGATGCCAGGGCCGCAGAAGGGGACTGTCAGGGTCGGTGACGCCTGCGTCCTTTGATCGAAGAAGCGGGAGATTCATGGGAAACGGGACACGAGGATACGAAGATCAACAGGTCAAGGCCAGGTGACACTCCTGCTACTCCACCTCGAGCACCAGGCATTTCAGGTATTCGGTCTCGGGCAGATTCAGCACCACGGGATGGTCCGGCGCCGCTCCGCGCCGTTCCAGGAGCCGCACTCGCCGATGCGCATCGGCAGCGGCTGAGGCCACTGCCGCCTCCAGGTCGGCCCATCCCACGTGGTGCGAGCAGGAGCAGGTCACCAGCAGGCCCCCGGGCCGGGTCATCTTCAGTCCCCGCAAATTCAGCTCTTTGTATCCCCGCAGAGCTCCCTCGACGGCCCGCCTCGTTTTGGCAAAGGCCGGCGGATCGAGCACGATCGCGTCGAACTGTTCTCCCCCGGCCGACCAGTCGCGCAGAATCTGAAACGCATCGCCTTCCACCCAGTCCACCGCGCCGCTCAGCCGGTCCCGGTTGGCCAGGAGATTCTCCTCTGCCACCTCCAGCGAGGCGCGCGAAGTATCAATCCCCGTCACCCGGCCGCACGCCCGGGCCAGGTGCAGCGCGAAACCGCCCTGGTAGCAGCACACGTCCAGGGCGCGGCCCCCTTCCCGCGGACTTGATGCGCTCAGCCGCCGCGTCCATTCCGTTGCCGCAGCGTAGTTGGCCCGCTGATCAAGAAAGGCGCCCGTTTTCTGGCCGGAGTTTGCGTCGTACAGAAACTCCAGTCCGTTGAGTCGGAACCGGGTACGGGCGACCGGCTCTACGCCCTCGCGCGCCCACAGCGGCGCGAGACTCGGCGCCGACAATCCCTCCAGTTCCCGCATCCGCGGATCCGGCCGTTCCAGAATGGCTGACAGGATGGCTGCCGGCTCCAGTTCCTCGCGCAACACACCGACGCAGGTACTCCGCACCTCCGGCGAGTCCAGGCCTTTGGCAAGCAATTGCAGAATCACCAGGTCGCCGTACTTGTCCACGACCAGGCCCGGCAGCTCGTCGGCTTCGCTGAAGACCAGCCGGCAGGCATTGGTGTCTTCGCTCAGAAGCTGCCTGCGCCTGCCGATCGCGGCCCGTAGCCGCGAAGCCAGCAGCCGCAGCCACTCCACTTCGCTGACCGCTTCCCGCGAAATCATCCGCAGGGAAATCTGCGACACAGGGCTGTACAGGGCGGTGCCCAGCAGAAGCCCGCGGTTGTCCGCCACCGGCAGCAGCGCCGGCGCCGTTCCGTTGTCCAGATCGATCGATTCGATGTCGGATGCGTAGACCCAGAGATGGCCGCTTCGCAGGCGGTCCGCGGCCCGGCGGGTAATGCGGGCGCCAGCAGCCGCAGTTGTGGCACGGGCTTCAGTCGGGTCGGGATTCCCTTGGGAGCCGCGGCGTTTCGATCGTTCAGCCGGCGGCGGTGGGTGGGGATTCGATTCCAAAGGCGCCTTGGGCTTGTTGGCCTTGGGCGCCTTCTGGTTCACGGTGGATCGCGGATCGCGCGGCTTGGTCATAGCTCCTTCACGTAGGTCAACGCGCCGGGAGCTGCGGCCGCGAAGTCCCTACTTCACCTGCAAGGTTTCCAGGTAACGGCTGAGGTTGGTAGCCCTGAGATCGGACTCCTGGGGATTGGTCTTGCTCATTTTCCCAAAGATCTGTCCCCAAACCGGCATATCGGCGGAGCCATGCGAACTCACCTCGGTGCCAAACCGCATCACCGAAACGACGTGTGTATCAGGGTACTTGCCATGATTGGCCTTTGCCAACCCGGTGAGGTCCGTCGGCGGCTGTTTCAGCGCGTTGGCGGCCGGTCCATGGCCGCGGCCGTTCACGCCGTGGCACGGAGCGCAATAGCTGGTAAACATCTGCTTCCCATCGGTCGGATTGGTTTTATTGACTTCAATAATCACTTTCCCGTTCGATTGATCCGCAAAGCCGACGGCCAGCGCAAAACAGGCGGCTATGGCGAGAAATACAAGGCGTTTCAACATAAAATCCCTCGGTTCTGGACTTTGGTCCGAACGAGACTCTACTCCTGATCGAGGGTGCTCCGGCTGTGACGGCTGGCACACTGCTGATGGCCTTAAAACAATGAAATATAAGAGGTTTCCGCTTTAGATTTGCTTGTAGACCGGGATCGATTCATTCGATTCTTAAGTAAGTGATGACAGCTGTAACTTCTTGACGGATGGACTGAGAATCGCAATCTCTATTCTTGCGCTCCCGGCAGAGCGGACTAGGATGGTGCGAGGACATGAAAAGAATATTTCTATTGCTGACCTTTTGCAGCGCGCAAGCGGTCATGATCCTGGCACAGCAGCCTGCTGCGGCCGCCAAGGGACCTTTCTCCGATGGAGAGTTGCGGGGATTCCGGGCCGTTGGCCCGGTGGATGTTCATACCCACGTCTTCGCTGCCGATCCGGCTTTTCTTTCCATGCTGCAGAAGCTCAATCTGCACATCCTCGACATCCTCGTTGTCAACGACATGGAGCCCGGCCGCGGTGATCTGAGCACGCAAGAGCGCGAGGCCTCGGCCGTCATCCGCGCCAGTGGCGGCTACGCCGTCTTGTGCACAAGCTTCGACCCGTTCACGTTTCAGGACCCGGAATATGCCCGGAAAACAATTCGGGCCCTTAACGAGGACTTCGCAAACGGAGCCATAGCCGTGAAGCTTTGGAAAAACGTCGGCATGGAAATCAAAGATGCGAACGGGCACTACCTGATGCCGGACAATCCCGTCTTCCAGCCCATCTTTCACGACATCGCCGTCCGCAACAAGACCCTCATCGCGCATGTCGCGGACCCTGACTCAGGGTGGCAACCGCCCAACCCCGATTCTCCCGATTACGAGTACTATCGTGACCATCCCGGGGCCTATATGTACGGCAAGAAAGACGTTCCCGCCAAGGCGGAAATACTCGCCGCGCGCGATCGCATTCTCGAGAAGAATCCAGACCTGCGCGTGGTCGGAGCACACCTGGGCAGCATGGAGTCGAATCTGTCCGACTTGGGCGGGCACCTCGATCGGTACCCGAACTTCGCCGTCGATCTCGCGGCCCGCATGCCGTACTTCGAGATGCAGCCGCGTGAAACCATGATCGCTTTCATTACGAGGTATCAGGACCGGCTCATCTACGGCACCGATACGGGCTTCTCACCGGGATCGAAGGAAACCATGAGCGAGCTGGAAAGCGTGTACGCCAACGATTGGCGCTATTTCGCGACCGGCGACACGATCATGTACAAAGACAGGCCGGTGAAGGGGCTTGATCTACCGCCCGCTGTTCTGCGCAAGATCTATCACGACAATGCCGTGAAATGGTTCCCCGGAGTCGTCGCGTCTTCCAAATAACAGCAAAGTGATTTACCCGGCCCACGTAGCGAAGGTCGCCGTAGCGACCGGAGTCGAAGGATCTGCGGCATTTCGGGCCTTGTGCAGAGGGCCGGGACGCCTTCGCAGGCGAGGCGTCCCGGATTTGTCGAGGTGAGGGTGGCGGATTAGAACAGGCTGCAGACGGGGCCGGCGTCGGTGGTCAGGGTGTTGTTGTTCGAATACCAGCCGTTGGCGGCGATCGAGGGGCCGCCGTAGAAGTAGGAGAAGAAGGCCAGCTCCTGGAGCGTGTAGGTGTAGCCGTTCTTCCCGGTGACTGGGGGCATGAAGACCCCGGCCAGGATGTCGCCCACTTCGTAATTGCCCTGGCAAGCGGGGGGACCGGTGGGGTCATAGACGGCGTTGACGTTGTAGAGTTGGGTGTTATTGGAGCCTGTGGGGTCGTTCGCCCACTCGCCGACTTCGTGCGAGAGCGGGACGGCGTCAGGCCAGTTGAAGATGGGCTCGTCGCCGAACTGGGTAACGCCGTAGGTCTGCGCCGGGTCAAGATCGCTGAAGCTGTGATAGCCGGCGGCCTCGGCCTCGAAGTAAGGTAACTGGCCGATGACCGCGCCCCAGAGGACGTTTCCGCCGATGAACATGGTGAAGTTGCCGGAGTTGACACCGTAGGCTGCCAACTTCGGGATGGCAATGTAGTCGAGGTACTCGTCGAAGAGGTTGATGTCAACCAGGACGGTGGGCGCGCAGGAGGAGTAGTTGAGGAACGAGCTCGACTGGGGAAGTCCGATGCCACTGCCCACAGGGAAGTCGATCACGACCGGAGGAAGCACCTGGGTGTCGAGGTGTAGACGGTAATTTCCGGGGTCTTCCCCGGAGGCGTTCCAGAAATTGGCGCGCTGGAAGGCTTCGTTATATTGGGCTTCGCCGAGATCGGTGCCGCCCCAGACCCAGTGGTTATTTTGAAACACCGGCGACTCGACGGCGAGCTTGAAGGGGACATTATTCTTGTGGCCGAGGCAGGCGGGCGCGGGCCGGGTGGGGTCATACGTGGCGTCCTGATCCTTGATTCCGGCCAGCGTGAGGTAGCCGTTCGCATCGGTGGAAAACTCGGTTGCGACCTGGTGAACCTTGATGACGAGGGGAACGATGAAGGTTTTGACCGAGGCGCTGGTTCCCTCCCCGCCGGAGAAAGGATTGGAACCGACCAGGAAGCCATAGTTGACCGAGCCGCTGCGGGAGCTCGGGCTAAGGAACGGAGAGACGATCGGACGAGGGGGGGTGGCGGGCTTTGCAGCCGCAACCGCCGCCCTGGGGCCGGCCTGATTGCCAATTGACGACAGGTAATGGGTCGACTTGTCGGGGGAGCGGTCAAGGTGGCCGCGAAGCGCTTGAGGGAAGTGGCCGTTCCTGACCGCATCGGCGGAGATGCGTTGCGCGGAAACCGGCAGCGAGGCGAGCGCAAAGCCGCCCACGGCAACGAGACTCTTCAGAACTGCACAGCTGAGTTTATGCATGGAATTCCTCACGGTTGGAGTTGGCGACCGGGTAGCCAGGTCCGAAATGCTGAAAAGGGGAAGACGCCGCAACAACGTAAAGCAGCGAGGAGAAGATTGTGGCGAGGCGGTTCAAGGGTGTCAAGGAAATTTGTGGCGCGTTGGAAGAAAGGAATAGAAGCAGGCAAGGTCTGCGGGAAAACCGGGCGCGGCGTGAAGTCTGCTTCGGAGTTACCAGGTCATCTGGCGCCCACGCTGTTCGATGAAACCTCCATAGCGGTTCATGCGCTCGGAGGTGGGGATGGCAGGAACGAACTGGCTCAAGTGGATTGTTACTCGGGCTTCGACCCGGGAAACACTTGGCAAAGGTCCGAATTGGCCACGACACTCCACAATTGTTCGCGTGTCCACGAACCTCCCGTCCGCTACAATTCGAGGGAAGATAAAAGGCACCTATGCGGCAGGACTTCTTCCCATGCAGCGTATCGCCCAACGCCCTGTTCTAATCGCAGCACTTGGCTTACTGGGCGCGTCATGTTCCGCGTGCGGACCATCAAATTACTTTGTGCGGGAACTGAAGATCGACGCCGAGCAGCACCTCATCCCTGTTGGCCCCAAATCGCTCAATCGTCCTGACGCCGATTCGTATTTCATGTTCTTTCATACCGCGACGAAGCTTACGATCGTCAACCATTTCGCGAAGCAGTTCGGAAGCGCTGACGTCCGTCAGCTTCTGTTTCTGGAGGCAGAACGCGATCGCCTCGAAAGGACTGTGAAAACTGACCAGATCGTAACCGGTCCATTCGGTGCGGTCGTTGCGGAGAAAACTTGCTTCTATAACCGCCCGGTCGAAAATTCTCCATCTTCGATCAGAGTTCTGATTCAGAGCGCAAATCCCGAGATCGGACGCGAAATTCCGGATGCCGTTCCCGAAGTGCCGAAGAAAGTTCCCCCGCTCACCTCTATTTCGATCGTGCGGTTCTTCGGTGTCGATCCGCAGCTACTCTTTGGGTCGGGCAACTACGAGGCTAACGGCGCGATTGGCAGCATTCATCATGGAAGTGTCGTAAATGGCGACCTCCAGGCCGGTTCATCCATAATCCTGCCGCGCGCACCGGACTTCAATGCGATCCAGCGAACCTCTGGTCTTCCGTCTCGTGTTGAAGTCGAGGATTACCTACGCTTGAACCGAATGCCGCTGCCGCACATATCGAATCCACAAGGCCCCACTATCGTGATCCTCGTGTATGGGTTCGGCAAACTCATGCGGCAAGATTCGTTGGAAGATGGCATCGTCACCTCGTCCCGCTACACTCGGCCAGTCCTGACCGAAGAGGACGACATCCTGGGCCCGGAATGCGATGCGCGCTTCCGCCAACAGCAGTCAACGGGCGAACCGACAGTTCAGTAGAAAGCCCGCAATGGGTTCCGGTCGCATCCATTGCGGACATTCCCTCGGGGCAATGTCCCCATTGCCCACAATCCGGGAGCTTCGGCGCAGCCACGACCTTCGCTATCCCAAACTCTGTCATCCTGACCCTGAGCATAGCGAAGGGGAAGGATCTGCGGTTGCTTCTACGAACCTGCACAGCGGCGATACTTCCGAGTCGTCGCTAACATCGGAAGCGCCTCGCGCACGACACTTGACCGAGGCCGAGTCGCTCGCGCGAGGCGCCTTCGATTTGAACACAAGAAGGAAGCCGCTGGCGTTTGCGCGGATGCGGTTAGTCTATGGAGATTGAATCAGAGCCTATTGATAAATCATGAGTTAGAACTTTGTGCTGCAAAGGCCGATAGTTGGAAGCTTCCCGGCGCATATGGCTCGAGTATGGCACAAAAGCAGCGTCCGCGGCGCCTGCGGCTTCGTTCTTGTCCACGATTCGTTCGGAATCAAAGTTCCACACAGATTCAGCAGCGTCCGCTCGGATCGGGTCAAGTCCAGCGCATGAAGCGGAGTCTTCGGAGTTGAACTAGCCGTAGGCTAAGTGAAGGTTAAGTGTCCTACTCCCGGCGGGGTCTTCGCCCAGTTTTCGCCGGAGATAGGGATCCCCACCCCCACCCTATGCAGGTTCGCTTTTATTTCGCTTATTGGAATTAATGTACAGAATCCAAATGCTTTACGAGCAAAATTTCCGGATGAAACAACATTTTCTGTTACATTACCGCCATTTTGGTGTGCGTCAGCGCTCCAGCGGCGTGAATCCAAGCGCAAGGCCTTCATCGCCCGGCAGAATTGAAACCGTAACCCCTGTCAGGTCCCGCACCAGGTAGTCGGCGCATTCCAGGTGCTCGGCTTCGTGCGAGAACGTGGTCGCCACCACGATGCAGTCCGCGGCGCAGCCGGCTGCGACGCCCGAAGCCGAATCCTCAAACACCACGCACTCCTCGGGCGCGTATCCCAGCAGCGCCGCTCCGGCAAGGTACGGCGCGGGATCGGGCTTGCCCGCGCTCACCGTCTCGGCCGTCACCAGCCGTTCCGGCAAGATAAATCCTGACGCTCCCAGCCGCATGCGGGCCAGCCGTTCCGTGGCGCTCGTGACCACCGTCCATCGATCCCTGGGCAGGGCTGCGATCAGTTCCTTCACACCGGGAAGGACTGTAATCCCCTCGCCATCGCCCAGTTCGATGTCCTCGACCAGCTTCAATTCCCCAACCGGATCAAGATCGGGCCGCAACAGCGCCACACTCTCGATCGCGCGCCGCCCGTGGATGAAGCTCAGGGCGTAGGCCGGATCGACCCCGCGCATGGTCGCCCATTTCGTCCAGCTGCGCTCCACCGAGCCCAGAGACGAAATCAGAATGCCGTCCATGTCGAAGAGAATGCCTTTGCAGCGAACCAGAACCGGGGACGTGGCAAGCGACGAAGCCATGGCTCCATTGTAGCCGTGGCGCAAATCAACCCTACCGCTTTGCGGCGCGCACTTCCTCCGCAGAACCGAAACTGACCTTGGGCGGATCGCCAAAGACCGCCGATCCCGCCAATGCCAGTTTGTGCACGCCGCGCTGCACCTGGTTCTGCTTCAGGGTAATCGCGCCGTTCGCGATCTCTGCATCCGCTGTCCAGCGGTCGAATCGGGTCAACACCGGCGGGAATTCGACATCATTGGCCTCGGACACCGATCCGTGCCGCCAGTCGAAGTGAAGCATACCCTTGGCGCTCGCGCCCAGGTCCTCGGCCGTAAACCCGGCGAGCTCAACCTGCCCCGTGCCGTCCAGCCCATTGCCCGCCCAGGTCATACCCAGCAACTGCCCCGTCCCGACGGCATTCAGCCCGGTAAAGCTGCCTTCCAGCCTGTAGACGGGCTTTTCTCCCGGGGTAACGCTGCCGGTCGCATGAATCCGCCCTCCCAGCAGGTCCGCGTCGAGAGCCGTGATCTCGGTTCTCCCGGCCCCAATACGCAGACTCGTGGCGGCGTCGTTTAACGTGACCGGACCCAGCGTAAACTCATGCGCCTGCACCGTTCCCTCCAATTCCGGCCACCCCGGCGCATTCTCAGGCCGCAGGCGCGCCAGCAGGTTGGAAAGCAGCGTGTCGGACCGACGCGCGCCCAGGATAGCCGCCTCGAGCACAGCCGAATCGAGCGACTCGAATCGGACCCCGAAGGTTGGCGGGCAGGATGATTCCGGCTCGCACCTGGCGGGGAGTTGAAACATGGCCGTTCCCCAAACCGGGCCGTAACGAAACTCGACCGGATCCCATCGTTCACCGGTGTTGTCCACGCGCAGGGTCGCCGCCGTAATCTGGACCGGGTTGGCAAGAAAATCCGCCTTCCACGTCGCGGTGCGAAGAGTCACGGTTCCGCTCATCCGGTCCGACCCGCTCGTCATTGGCGCGGGAGGCGGTGCGGAAATCTTTGCTGCCCCAGCCGTTAAACCCGCGCTCGCCGGCGACAGGGGCGCCTCCGCGAGAGGCAACGGTGCCTGAAGCCACGGACCATCGGCGTTGAGATCGACCAAAGCGGGCTGGCCGTTGACGTTGTCCAGCAGCGAGACGTTGGGAATCCCCGCCAGGCGCGCCATCTCTCGCAGCCGCGGCAAGGCAGCCGGTCCGTGTACCCCAAGTTGATAGTCCGACAGAGAGAATCGCGCTGTGATATTCAGCGGCATGGGCGCACCCGCGGGAATCGCCGCTGCGGCCGTCAAGGCTGGTGCCGGTCCGGCCGCCGGCTCGATCGTCACCTTCACCACCTGGATCGGCCTGCTCAGCCCATCCGCAGTGATGCGAAGGGCAGTCAAGCTGATGGTGCCCGACAGTGGACCAGCCGCCAGCGCATGCAGCTTCGCGTTCGTCCCTCGCCGCGGAGTATGTCCTGTCGCCCGAGGCGGTGTGACTCCGGCCAGTGCGGCCACCGGCGTGTAGCTGATTTGGCCGCTCATAGTCCCCGCCGCCTCAAGGCTCGGATCCAGGCCGCGGCGCATGGTGCGCAATGCGTCCAGCGCAATCTGGGCCGGAACCCGATCCAGTTCCAGGGAGAGTTGCGGCTCTCCGCCCTGTCCCGGTGCCGCTCCCGTCAGGCGGGCGCGCCCGTCGCCAACCGGCGAATCGCACAGCAGCTTCTCCAATCCGCGGGTGGAGTAGTGGTATGCGAAACCGCACGAAGCGTCGAAATCCATCGCCGACGCAGGGGCAAATTCGGCGCGATGCACGCCCGATGCGCGCAGTCGGGCCTTCACTTGCGCCGTGTCCGCAGTTCCGTCCACGTGAACCTCGCCCCTTAGGTCACCGCGCCAGCCCTCATCCGAGCCCAGCACCAGGCGCGACAACTGTCCCAGCTGTGCCTCCGTCCACTCCAGGTCGAGATGCACCGGCATCTGGCGCAGTTCGGGGGCATGCCGCAGGCTGGCCTCCAGCCGCACGACGCCGGTGTCCGGCAGTTCCAGGCTGACATCGGTCCGGGCCGGCTGTCCGTTCAGCCTGACCCGCCACACCCCCGGCGACTCCTGCCAAAAGGAAAGATCGGCATTCACCAGCGAGTATGGAAGTTTCTCGACGCCGTTCTTCACATTTACACGCGAATTGGTGGCTTCGAGATACGGTAACGGAATGGCTCTCTCGCTCGAAGAGCCGGTTCCGGCCCCCGCCGCCGTCCGGAAGAACGGATCCAGGTTCCACCGGCCGGCGTCCGTCCGCACCAGATTCAGGCTTGCCTCATCCACACTGATCCGGCTGATCTGGAGTCCGCCGCGCCACAGCGGAAGAATCCGGATCGAGGCCGTTACCGTATTGGCGTGCAGGACCGGCTCGGCGCCATAGGCCGGGTCCTCTTCGACCACCAGGTCGGTCAGCACAAAGCTTGGCCGCGGTAGGATCCGAAGTTCGACCGATGAAAGCCGGACGGGCCTCCCGATCGAGGCCGCCAGAACTTGAGAAATCCGATTCTTGTATCGGCTGACGCTGACGTAGGGAGGAACAATAAGCAGGGCAAGGATGACCGCGACCGCCGACAAAGCCACCCACACTCTCGTCCGCGTTCCTCGCCGGCCTTGCGCGTCAACCTTCATCTTTCTCAATGGTATTCAGTCACGCGGGCCAGTCAATGAATGAGTTTCAGGGTGCGGCTCCACCGCGTATCGGTGAAGAAGTGCAGTACCACATGTCCCAGCCACGCGACCTTGCTGCCCACACCCGTCTCTTCGTACTGGCGCTCCGGCGTCGTGAACGACCAATAGTTAAACAGCGGCCGGCCCACGATATTCTCTCGCGGCACAAACCCCCAGTAGCGCGAGTCCAGGCTGTCGTGGCGATGGTCTCCCATCATGAAATACTTCCCCGGAGGCACGACCAGATCCCCATCCACCACGTGGTTCGGGAAATCCACGGCCCACGCTTCCGGCGTTGAGCCCGGCTGCGGATACGGCGGCATCGACGGAAACTCGTCGAGAAACACCTGCTGGTTATCAGGCGTCGTGGGTTCGGCAAACGGCTGGGCCTGTGCCACCCCGTTCAGGATCACGATGCCGTTGTGGAGGTGAATGTGGTCTCCCGGAAGGCCGATCAGGCGCTTGACCAGGAACAGGTCCGGCTCCCCCGGCTTGAGAAAAACCACCACGTCGTTGTGCCGCGGCTCGCGGTAGCGCACCAGAGGCATCCATAGGGTCGGAGGTGCCAGCGTGATCCGATCCACCACCAGGTGATCGCCCACCAGCAGCGTCTTTTCCATCGAGCCCGAGGGGATTACAAAATTCTGGCCGAGAAACGTGAGGATGAAAAGCCCGACCACCAGAACCGAACAGATGCTGGCGACCGCCTCAAACGGGGTCTCTTCCACTTTCTTTTCGACGGAGGTCTGGGCCGGCTGTTCTTGTGTAGTCGTATTTGTCTTCGTCATCCTGGGGCTCGTCCTGGGGGGCTTGTCCTGGGCCTCGTTATGATCTGCCATACGGCGCGCGCCGGGTGAATGTTTCCTTGGCTGGAAGGCGAACGTCGTCATCCCCAAGCTTTTCAAATCAATGAATTACGTGAAAGATGCGCTTCCACCGCGCAAACCCCGCCAATCGCGCCGAAAGTTCCCTGTCGTGTCCGAGTCTATCATCCGCAGCTTGTTGCACATCGGTCGACGAAGGCCGCCTGAGAGAGAAGTAAATCACCAGCGGCCGGGCGACGATCGCCTCCCGAGGCACAAACCCCCAGAAGCGGGAATCCTTGCTGTGGTTGCGATTGTCCCCAAGCATAAAATACTCGCCCTTGGGCACGATCAGCTCGCCGTTATTCGTGAGGCTCTGCAACTGCCGCCACCAATCGGGATCGACATTCGGGTCGGTGTACACACTGCCCGGAAAATTGTCGCGGAACTCGTTGGGAGCGGCCGGCTCATAGGCGGCGTAAGGCTCCGACAGGTATTCCCCATTCACCGTCACCCGGCCGTCCTCGATCCGGATGCGGTCCCCCGGTATGCCTACCACCCGCTTGACCAGGTACGGCGGTTGCGCATGGTGGAAGACCACGATATCCCCGCGCTCCACATCCCGGTAGGGCATCAGCCACCGGCTCAGGCTTCCCAGCCTCCCGGCGGGTGCGAAGATCTGCTTGTTCACGAGCAGGAAATCGCCCACCAGCAAGGTATGCTCCATGCTTTCCGACGGAATGAGGAACGGCTGGAGCACAAAAGTGAGAAGAAACAACGCCACCACTACCGTTCGCAGCAGGGAAGCGGCCGCCTCGGGCAGGGTGGGCAGGTGCAGCCGAATTCGCCCCGCGGCAGGCGGGACCACCGGCCCCACCGCGCGAATCGAATGGTTCGGGGACTCGCTCTGAAGCCGCTCCGGTTGATGGTCCGGAGCCTGATGCGGAATTTGGCCGGCGATCTGGACGGGGATGCTCATTGCGCCGCCTGCTCCTCCTCCACGGGGGTCCCCGCGGACGGGGCTTCGTTCGTGGCGTGGAGATTTTTCATTGTATCGTTTTGCCCGGTTTCATCTTCAGCCGTCGCTCCCCCCGCAAGGCGTGCCAATGCCAGGCGCGCCGCATCCTGCTCGGCGTCCTTTTTCGTGCTTCCCACGCCCCGCGCCAGGGACTTGCCCGGCGCGCCCTCGCCCGCCTTCAATCGCACCTCCACAAGAAACCGCTTGCGATGATCCGGGCCGCTTTCACTCTTGACTTTGTACACCGGCGCCCCCGCGCCGATCGCCTGAAGACTTTCCTGCAGAGCCGATTTGTAGTTGCCCAGCGCCGCGCCGGCGCGCAGGTCTCGAGCCAATTGTTCGGCCGTCTCTCCCATGACGTAACGGCGCACAAACAAGCGCACCGGCTCCAACCCGCCATCCAGAAACAACGCGCCGATCACGGCTTCCATGGTGTTCGAAAGCACCGTGTTTTTGCGGCGCAGGCCGGCGCGGTCCTCGCCGCGGCTGAGGCGCAGGTGACGCCCCAGGTCCAGCGACGCAGCCACTGCCGCCATGTGCTGCCGGCTCACCAGTTGGGCTCGCACCCGAGTCAATTCGCCTTCCTGCCAGTCCGGGTAAAGCAGAAACATGGCCTCTGCAACTACCAGGCCCAGCACCGCGTCCCCCAGAAACTCGAGACGCTCATTATCCCCCCCAGAGTGGTCGTTGTCGGCCCCTTCGACGATTCGTTCGTTGGTCAGCGATCGGTGCGTTAACGCGCACAGCAGCAGTTCGGGATGGGCAAAGCCGTATCCCAGGGCCGTTTCCAATTCGCTTAGAAATGCCTGCATGTGCGAAATTCCGCTCCCCCTTCATTAGACGCCTCCGGCCGCCACCTCGGGGGCGAACCCGGGAACCGGATTATTGCGGCTTCGGTTGAGGGTTTTGCTGAGCCTGGCCGGGCTTGCTCGCGGGCGGCACGGGCTCATCCTGTGCATCGTCCTCCTCGCAACTGTGCCCCTTCACCGCATAGGCCGCCTTGACCCCGCGTTCAGCGGCCAGCCGTGTATCCTGCTGCCCATCCCGGTCCTCCAGGGCCAGCTTATATTCCGCCACCGCCTGATCGCGCTTGCATTCCAGGTCGAGCATGCGCCCAAGATAAATGTGGGACCACGCCAGCAGCCGCGGTTCCTTGGTAGTCGCGAGGGTGGTCTGGAACCGGTTGATGGCTTCCGCGGGGTGACCGGTCATGATCGCCGCCCGGGCCAGGATAAAATTCGCGCGGGCGCCATCGGCTGCCGACGACAGAGTGTCGGACTGCGAAGCGAGCGCCTGGCGCGCCAGCGCGCTGGCCCCTTGCACATCCCCGGCCGCCAGTTTGGCTTCTGCCAGGTCCAGTCCTTCCAGCTTGCGCGGCTTGCTGCGTTCCAGCACGTCCTCATCCGCCTGCTTGTCAAAATCGATCTGCCGGGCGCGGTGCACCTGCTGATCCACGTCGATGCTATACACCATTTCCCCAATCGAATCTTTCAGGCTGGCCGGGTCCTTCTCAAATTGCAGCATTTGTTCGTAGAAATACTGGGTGAGCACGAATCCCTGCGTCATGTCGTGGTGCACCATCGCCAGTCGCACCGCCTCCATCTTCTGCTGCGTGGCCTGGCGTTCGCGTTCGTATTTGGGCAGGTCCGATCGCTCCACCCCCGCCGGAATCTTGTACGGGGCGATCCCCGTGTCCATCGTGCGCGCTTCGATCGCCTTGATCAGGCATTCAATCGTCAGCGCGACCGAATCTGACCTTAACCGAAATGGGAGCGGAGCGTCGCGAACCTCCTTGAGAATGGGCTGCGTCCGGTCGATGGCGTTGGCGCGCGCGAACAGCAGCGGTTCAATCATGTAATGCAAATACGTATGCCGCACATCGTTCATCCGGATCTGTCCATTCTCCGGCGAGACCACCACCACGTAGTCCGCCCCATAGATGCGCGCATTGGTCGCCCGCGGCGAAAGCATCGGTTCCAGAACCACCACGAAGCGCCGCGCGACGTAGCTTTCGAAAGGCATCTTCAGGTAGAGATTGGTGTCGTAGATCGTCTTGTACAGCGGATCGTGCAGCTTGCTCATCTCCTCGTCGTAGGTGTGGTGCACGCCCAGCCACGTCCCGTGCAGGTCGACTGCGGAAATAAAGTCCTTCAGCAACGGCAGAAGCTCCACCACCTGGGTTGAATCCGGCGGCATTTCAACCAGTTCCACCGAGGTTTCAAGCTCCGGCGGCGGCGTCAGGTAGAGCGCCAGCGAAATATACTGCCCGACATCTTTCTCCGTGCCCGTCATGCGATGCTGCGCGATGTAGAGACACATCTTGTCGCGTGCCTTGCGCGCATCCTCGCTCCGGGCCAGAGCCTGGTTCATCTCCGCCCGGACGCGCTGGCGCACCGGCGAGCTCTCATCAAGCCCCTCATCGTAGCCGCAGGCATTGAGAGCGGAAGCCATCAGAAACACAGGCTCCGAGCTGACCAGCGAGATGGTCGGTCCCCCCGGATCGACCAGGGATGGCGCCTTCTCTTGTGGAGTGGGAGCGGGGCCCGACGACGAAGAGGAACTTTGCTGGGGGTTTGAGGGCGACTGGGACTGCGCTGCGGCCCGGAGATTGATGCTTAAGCACACCGCACCCAGCACCACAAAAGTAAATCGAAGCTTGCATAACGGCATGAAGAAAGACCCTGCCTGAAGTCTAGTTAAAGTCAGGGAATTATTCTAGGCTCCCGTGGTCTGGCGCGCTGTTGCCCACACGGCGCGACTTTTAGAGGCCGCGGAAAAAACGTGCGGTTTTGAAAGGGCACAGCTTCACAGCTTGCTGAAAAAGTCGTTCGGGCGGTAGGCCGGGGATTCATCCCCGGTATGCGCGAGGCAATGTCAACGCGGGCTTAGCCCCTGAGGCATGCTTTTGGGGAACTTCGCTCGAAACCATGCCTTGTCCGCACCCTGTTCAACCGAGCCGAAAACGCAGCAAAATGAATCGGGCTTTAGGCAGTGCCTTGCGAATCACGATTGAATCGCTTTGTAGCCACCCATTGTCTATTTTCCCCAGCCTCTTTGTCGTTCCGGAAATTGTCGATTTGCGCATGGCGACCTCTAAGAGTTTTGCCAGTAGATGCCTGATTCCGTGGCCACTATCCTTCTCATGCAAGCTTTGCCGGCCAGGCTGGCTGGCGTTCACCTTCAACCGGCTTCGCTCCACCATAGCCGAATACCGATCGATCCATTCGAAGCGAGGTGCATGATGCCCCAGAATTTACGGTCTTCTGATGACCTGACCCGCAATTTGCTGGCGGTGCTGTTCATCGGCGCACTGATCGTCTTCACCGCTTGGATCATGCGTCCCTTTCTCTCCGCCTTGCTGTGGGCCACCATGATCGTGATTTCGACGTGGCCGCTGTTGCTCCACCTGCAGGCACGACTCGGAGGACGGCGCGGTCTCGCCACCGCGATCATGACCGTCGCGCTCCTTCTCATTCTTCTGGTTCCGTTAAGCCTGTCGATCGGCGCGCTTATCGGCAACATCGATAGTGTCGTCGCATGGGCGAAAGCTCTGGCCCAGTTCAAAATCCCGCCACCTCCCTACTGGGTGGTTCACATACCAATCGAAGGTCCGAAGTTATCCGCCGAGTGGCAACAGCTCTCCGATGGAGGTCCCGGCGCTCTCTCGACAAGGGTAGTGCCCTATGCGGGCCGCTTCGTCGAATGGTTCGCCAGACAGATGGGCAGCATGGGCGCGATGATCGTCCAGTTTTTGTTGACCGTGGTTATCTCCGCCATCCTTTACTCGAACGGGGAGGTGGCCGCTTCAGGAATCCGCAAGTTCGCGTCCCGCCTAGCTGGGGCGCATGGCGACAGGGCAGCGATCCTGGCAGGCGGCACGATTCGCGGTGTGGCCATCGGAGTAGTGGTGACCGCTGTAGTCCAGGCCCTCATTGCCGGTATTGGATTTGCCGTTGCTTCAGTCCCCGCCGCCGCGCTCCTCACCGGCGCCTGTCTCATCTTGTGCATCGCCCAGCTTGGACCGGTGTTGGTGATGCTTCCGGCTGTTATCTGGAAGTTCTATACCGGCGACATTCTCTGGGGGTGTGTCCTGCTGGCCTTCATGGTGGTGGCCGGGACAATTGACAACGTTCTCCGTCCGATTCTGATCCGGAAGGGGGCCGACCTGCCGCTGCTGCTGATCTTCGCCGGCGTGATCGGCGGCATCGTCAGCTTCGGCATCATGGGTATTTTCGTCGGCCCGGTGGTACTGGCCGTGAGCTATGCCTTGCTCAAGGAATGGGTAGAAGATAAGCCTCCAACGGAGGAGAAGCCGGTTACGGCTTTCACTGAAGCACCTTCTCAGGTAGCAGAAGAAGCGCCCTCTCAGGTATAGGACGAATACCAGTCCTGGCACCGGATCGATGGCCATCGAGGCATCGCGGGAAATCGACATTTTGCAATTTCTGATCGCCGGCAGTCACTCACCGATCAAGGGTGCTTGACGGATCCGATCCGTGCCCGACAGGGATTTTGAGACATTTCTACGGGGACTTCCGAGGGTGTAGCCTTTTCAGTTTTGTGCGAGGTCGCCGCTCGCTCCCCCCCAGAAAACCCCCGTACTGGTCCAAACGTGCTCCCAGTTGGCATCTTCCAACAAGGTGACCGCGCCGGGCCATGATCTGCGCAGAGTTCTCACGACCCCGGTGGACTATACCGCTCCAATAACGAGGCGATTACGGACGATTACCACAAGTCGCCTTGTTCGCACCTTCGCCGCCCAGCATATTGACTTCTTGCAACCAGGTATTCGTTGGGTTACCTTATCTACGCTCCCCGTGATGCAATTCAGACAGGCTCGAATCGAGCCATTCGTTTCCCAAATCTGGCAGAGTGCTTCGGGTGGCGTCGGATCAATCCTGTAACAAGGGGGGTCGAGATGCGATTCCGCCATTCTGTGTCTGCTTTTTGCCATCGCGGAGGCATCTTTGGTGGGGCCATCGCCTCAGCCCTTCTTCTCGGCTCACACGCCCTTGAACAAGCCCCGGCCCCCAGCGCGAGTGTAATAAGGCTATCGGCAGATGAGTCGATCATCGACGCCATTAAAATGCCCAAGCCGGTTTACCCACGGCTTGCCGAGATTGCGCGTGTTCAAGGAGCGGTCGTCATCGAGATCAACATCTCGACCACCGGCTCGGTGAAAGCGCCGAAATTGGTTAGCGGTCCTCCTCTGCTTGGCCAGGCCGTGATGGATGCCGTCCAGAGATGGCAGTACAAACCCCACGTTATTGGCGGCGCTGCGATCGAAGTGCAGACAACCATAAATTTCCTGTTTTCTTACGATTCGAGGACGAACTTACCGACCGTCGAGGCTGGTGTACCGGACGCGCGCATGCCGATGCAGGAGTCGACAGTCAACACAAGCGCTGGACCGTCGAACGATGGCCACAGAACCGGCAAACGACCGCCTGTTTTCCAAGCGGCGACGGTCGGTGATTCCAGCGCTATGCTCCAACTGCTGAATGAGGATTCTCAGCAGGTGCACGCTGTGGATGAGTTGGGCAAACAGCCGCTTCATTATGCGGCCCAATTCAATCACAAGGAAATCGCTGAATTGTTGATTGCTCACGGCGCGGACGTGAACGCGGCGGACCGGTTTGGGATGACGCCTCTGCATCTTGCGGCGATTGGCGGGTACAAAGATATTGTGGATATACTCGTGGCCGCACATGCGGACGTGAACTTGAAAACCGCCGACGGAATGACTCCCCTGTTCCTGGCCTCGGCGAATCACCATGAGGATGCCGCCGCTGTGTTGCGATCCCAAGGAGGGGCAGAGCCGGACATACCGATCAGGGTGGCGCCCCAGTCCACACAGGCGACCACAGCACATGGCTCGTCGTCACCTCCCACTTCTCGACGGGTCATCCCCGGCAGCTTCGATTTGATCGATCGGATTGCAGTTTTGCCCCTGGTCGATGCACGAGAGGAAAAACGGGAGAGCGTAAACCTCGAGAAAGTCCGCGAGAGCGCGCGAAAGCTTTTGGAGTCGAAGCACTACGCGGTTTCAATTGAAACCGACCCTCCGACAGACGCCCGCTTTGTGTTGCTGCTGAAGCTGACCTTCCTGAATCGCACGAGCGCTGCGATTGCCGGGGTGATCTGCGATCGCTCTGGCCGAACTTCCGATCCCGAGTGCCCCGGTCGCGGGTCTGTATTCTGGGCTGACGACGCCAAAGAATCCTACTTGCAGCCGAGGGCGAACCCGAACTCCTTGAGTCCAACAAACTCGATGCAAATGGCTGCAAGTGAGGTGCTCACCGATGCAATCTGGGTTTCATTGGGTCTCTCAAAGGGTGATGCGGAGAACCACGCGCTTTACAACATGATGCTCACGATCCCCAAACTCAAAAAGAAGAAGCATCCATAGCCGCTGACTCCAGAACCTCTCTTTCGAGCAGAGTGCGCCCTGTTTCGGGCATATCGAGTAAGAGGACGGCGGCATAATTCAAATGCGGTGACGTGTTACAAGACCTGCTTCAAGTTTTCCGCAGCCTCTGAAGTCCTCCCGTGTCACAGCTGCCGTAGACCAGCTTTTTCGCCTCCTAATTTACTTCTTAAAGGAAGCCTCGGGACACCCCAAAAAGAATGGCCGAGTGGTCCTCCTTACTCAGACTCGATTTGGTATGGGACAATGTTCTGTCTGCGACATGAGTTGTTTAGGATTGCGCGAATGCATGGGCAGCGCGGAGTGGCATGGTGTTCTCTGAGGTGCAGTTGTCAAAGCAATTGTGACGAAAATGAGAACGAGTTGGACGACTTGCAAGTCTGTTCGATCGAACGGAACAAAATCAAAGTGAGGGAAAAAGGATGCTCGTCGCTGGTGTGGACCTCGGTGGAACTGCCGTTAACTATACGTTGCTGAACGATCGGGAAGAGTTTCTCATCGAGGGCCTGTGTGAGTATCCTGCCCGCTCCACCGAGGGGCCGGCCATCTGTCTGAAGCAGATTGCAGAGGGTCTCAAAGCGGCGGTGGAGAAGGCCGGAGTTTCCCTTGCAGATGTGGCCGTGGTGGGCCTCGACACTCCCGGCCCCGCGAGCGCGACCGGGGTCCTCAGCGCAAAAGGCTCTACGAATTTTGTTCATGGCGATTGGGCAAGTTTCGATATGTGCGGCAATCTCGCCCAGGTTTTGGGTAAACCCGTGGTCTACCTGAACGACGCCAACGCCGCGGCCGTCTGGGGGCATTTTGCTCTCTTCGGCACCAGCAGGACGACCACCTCGATTTCCTGCATCGTTGGCACCGGTCATGGCGGCGGAATCATCATGGATGGCTCTGTGATCAAAGGCCGGAAGGGGTTCGGCGGAGAACTGGGCCACGTCCTCATTCCCTGGCAGGTGATACCCGGCACCGAAGGACTGATTCCAATCTGCAATTGCGGTCGCACGGGAGACCTTGAATCTCTGTGTTCTCTCACCTCGATCCGGAGATATCTGCTGCCCCATTTCCTGAAGCAATATCCCGGTCACGAACTGGGCAAAATCGAAGACCCCCACAAGGCCGCCTATCGCGTGCGCGGAATGGCGGAGAAGGGCGATCCGATGTGCCGGGATATCTTCCGGGTCGAGGCCCGGGCGCTGGGACTGTTTTTTGATCAGATGATCAACACCTTCGACCCTGACGCCCTGATCGTGGGCGGCGGTGTGGTTGAGACAAGCCCGGAATTTCAACGCTGGTTCATCGATGAGATTCGCATTGGAATGGGAGTTCAACGCGAAGAGCAGGCCGACATCCCCATTCACGTGATGCCGAACGGCGACACCGCCGGCGCTCGTGGTGCAGCTCTCGAAGCCCTGAAATTTGCCCGCGAATCCGATCTCCTGCCTGGCTAGCCAGGATTCTGACCGCGTGTTCTGTGCCATCTCCATCCTTTCGCCTTTCTTCTGGCGAAAGGGTGGGATAGCAGGAACTCCGTAGAAACGAAATTGAACGGTCAGTGAACTACCCAGAGCGAGCCCCCGCTAACCAGCTTTCCTACTGAACGGCGGTGATTCATTGTGCCGCCTGAAGGCCTAAATCGATGCAAATGTCCGCGAAGGGCTACTCGTTGGCTTCGATGCGGCGTCCGTGGGCATCCTGCACGGGACGGGAGTTGATTTTGTAGAGATCGGCGAAGGCGCGCAACTGCTCGCGGCTGATCGTAATCGGCTGCTCGAAGACAAACCAGCGCACGCCTTCGGTACAGGGCGGGGTGGTGAGTGAACCCATGTAGGTCCAGTAGCCGCGGTCGCCGGGCAACAGGCCGCCGGGATTGACCATGTCGGTCACCTTGCCGGTTGCGCCTGGGGTAGTTGGCAGGTGCTGCCACAAGGTGGCGAGGGTTGCGTTGGGCTCGCCGCGGTTTTCACTGAACCGAACCGCGAGGACCGCCAGCTTGCCGTCGGCGCTTTTGTGCACCAGGTGGACATCCATGTCGGTGAGTTTGCCATTGACCTCCTCTTCCGCGGGATGGTGGAAGTCCAGCTGCTGCAGGTCGTAGCGGGCGCCGTTGGCAACGATGTAGCTGCCGGGGTTGACGTGGATGGCCACGGTGTTTCCCGTGTTCTCGAGCGTGACCGGCCCGGCGATGTAGTGGAATTCGATGGGCTGCAGCGATTTATTGAGATGGGCGCCGCGAATATCGATGGGGGACTGCTCCTTGCCCTGTGAGCAGGCCCTGTAGGCGGGGTCCAGCCTACCCCAGCCCAGGGGGCCGGTTTTGCCGTAGTAATCCCAGTGGGCGGTGGTTTGGGCGGGGGCCAGGGAAGCTGCCAAAGCAAAGAACGAAAGAAGGCAGACGATTCGCATCAACGATTCCTCATGAGCTGATTAGTGCTTCCGGTGCATTTTAGACGATTGGGGCGAAGCGCCGAGGTGCATGGTTTGGCGATCAACCAGGGGGAGCCCGGAGAGAGGGTAGATTTTTCGATTCGCCGAACGGGATGAGCGCGTGGGCGATTTTGCAGCTCATGATCCAGATGCATGGCGAATCCGATCGCCATCTGCAAGTTCGCTCCAGTCGGGACTCTGTCCCTCACTCCGCGCGCAGGATCTCGGTAGGATCTGTGCGCAGGGCGCGAAGTACGGCAGGGAGGGTGGCAACGAGCGCAGTGAGCAGAATGGCGCACGCCGGCTGCGCGATCATATCCGCATCGGTTGCTTTCACCTGGTAGAAAAGCGACGCGACATAGCGCGCCGCGCCGAATCCGAGCGCGATGCCCGCGCAGCCTCCGAGGGCGATCATCAGGAAGACATCGAGAGTCACAATGCGCACGATGCCGGCCCGAGTCGAGCCAATCGCCATGCGGATACCGATCTCGCGGCGGCGCTGGAGGACTGAGTAGTTGAGGACTGCATAGAGTCCGATGCCGGCGAGGAGCAGCGCGACGGCGGCAAAGAAGGCGGCGAGCATGGCGATCAGGCGCTCGCGGATGGTCTGGTCGCGGACCAGAGCGAGCTGCGTTGTGATGTTTGAGACGCGCAGGCCGTTGTGGCGCTCGGCAACGATCTGGCGGAGGGTGTTGGCGAGGGCCAGCGGGTTCTGGGCATCGGTGTGAAGGACGAAGGTGGCGAAGCGGAGCGGGGCGGACTTGTCGTCGATTTCGCCGAAAGGGATGTAGAAAACCGCCGGGCTGGGCTCGCGTAGATCGTGATAGGGGACGTCGCGAGTGACGCCGACGATCGTGTTGAGGGGCTGATTGGCGCCGCGTTCGAATGTGCGGCCGATCGGGTCCTGGCCAGCGAAGTAGGTCTTTACGAAGGTTTCGTTGACGATAGCGGCTCCCGGCGAGGTGTCTTGCGGTCGAAAGTCGCGGCCGGCAACTAAGGGAATCTTCATCGTCGAGATCCAGCCGGGGGAAACGTTCAGGAAAAAAGCGGGAGTCGGGCTGGGAGGCGCGCCATTGATAGAGATGTCGCTGTTGATCACGATGCGCCCGAGAAGGGGCCAGCCCGAGAGACAGACCGAGTTGACACCGGGGACGGCGCGGAGCGCCTCGGTAGTTTGATTCCAAACGACGGCGAGCTGGCCTTTGCCGGCAACGGTTTCAAGCAGGAGCAGACGGTCGGTGGAGAAACCGAGGGGGCGGTTCTCGAGGCGCTGAAAGGATGTGACGAAGAGGGAAGACAAAAAGAGGACGAGGAAACAGAAAGCGATCTGAAGGGCGATGGCCCCACGCATGAGGCGGCGTGGCGCGTGTGGATCTTCACCGCCTTTGAGCGCGACGGCGGGCCTGACGGCAGAGGCACGGAGAGCAGGAAGCAAACCCAGAAATAGAACGACGAGAAGAATGAGCCCGAAGCCGAAGGCAAGTACGCGCCAGTCGGGAGGAAGGGCGAGGCGCGCGGGGTTGTCGGGCGGATTGATGAGGCTGAGCACAAAGGGCGCCGACCACACCGCAAAGATTGCGCCAAGGACGGAAGCAAAGAGTGCGAGCAGCGCGCTCTGGCACAGGATGAGCTGGACCAGGCGACGACGGCCCGCGCCGATCGAGATTCTCAGAGCCATCTCCTGGGCGCGTGCGGCGGCCTGGGCGGTCATCATGTTCGCAACGTTTACGCAGGCGATGAGTAGGACGAGAGCAGCCAGCAGACCGAGGATGCCGAGTGAACGGCGATAGTCTTTCTGCAGATCGGAGATACCGGCCCCGGCAGGTTTGAAGACCAGCTTCTTATTGAGCAAGCGGTCGATGGACGCATGCGTCGCACCGCGGAAGCACGCGGAGCAGTCGGCTTCGAAGGCGCGGCTGACGGCGGAAAGGTGCTGGCGGAGCGGCTCGAGCGCCGCGGCCGCGTCGACGCCGGGCTTGAACATCAGGAAGGTGTGGTGCCAGTTGACGGGGTCCAGCGTGGCGAGCTTGTTCATGCTGAGGGGCAGAAAGATGTCAGTGACGGTCCCTGTTTCGGTTCCAGTGAATTCGCTTGGGGCCACGCCGATGATTTCGAAGGTCTGATCGTCAATGTGGAGCGAGCGGCCGAGAACCTGGGGATCGCGGCCGAAGCGGTGATTCCAATAATCCCAGGAGAGGACGGCATAGGGACTGGCGCCGGGGCCGCGGTCATCGGCCGGGGCCAGCAGTCGGCCGAGGGCGGGCTCAAGGCCGAAGAGCGGAAACATGTTGCCGGAAACATACACGACGTGAGCCTTCTCCACGTCGTCGTCCGTGGTCCAGGTGATGTCCGTGCGGTCGGCGTCGCTGATGGCGATGAGGTCGGCCTGGTCCTTGACCGCATTGCGCATGAGCTCGAAGTCCGGCGTGGCCCAGTAGCCGTCCTCGATGGGCCTGCCTTCGGGGCCGATCAACTTGCGGGAGAGGACAAAGAGCCTGCTGGCGCCGGAAATAGGCAGCGGGCGCCAGAGCAGGGCGTCGATAAGACGGAAGGCGGCGACACAGGAGCCGATGCCGAGAGCGAGAGAAAGCACAGCGGCCGCGGATGTGACCTTGTTGCGGCACAGCTGCCGCCAGCCGAATTTCGTATCGGCGAGGAGAGACTCAAGCCATCCGGCAGCGCGAATGCTGTGGCTCGCCTCGCGTTGCCGCAGGATCGAACCGAAGGTGCGGCGTGCTTCGTCGGGGTCGCGTCCCGAGGCAATGGCTTCTTCGATATGCAACTGCAGCTCTTCCTCGATCTCGCGGTTCAGATGCTCGCCCTGCAAGGAATTCGAGAGACGCGACCACAACGACATGTCATGCCTCCCGGAGAACCCGATTGATGGCCAGGCTGACTGACTGCCAGCGCGACTCTTCCGCGCCCAGTTGCTTCTTGCCAGCGGCGGTCAGTTCGTAGACGCGGGCGCGGCGACCGGTGTCTTTCTTGATCCACTCGGCGCGAATCCAGCCGGCCTCTTCCATGCGATAGAGCGCGGGGTAGAGCGAGCCCTCCTCTGCGCGCAGCACTTCGCCGGAGGTATCGGCGATGGCAGCCATGATGGCGTATCCGTGAAGCCGCGGGCGCCGCGACAATATCTTGAGCACGAGCAAATCGAGCGAACCTTGCAGAGCATCGGTCCTGGTCATATTAAGATGTCTTTATATAGATATCTTAGTATGAAGTCAAGCCGGGCTTGTCTCATGCAAACAGGCCTAAGGAATCTCTGCACAAGTCCCAAATCCACAGCCGAGTTGAATAAAGTTGTAAGTGGGTAAGGAGCACGATGCGACAGGTCACATTGGCGTCCCAGGGCAGTTTCGAGAAGTACGGCCGGAAGAGTAAGCGGGAGCAGTTTTTGGAGACGATGGAAGCAGTCGTTCCGTGGAGCGAAGTGGAAGCGCTGATCGAGCCGCATTATCCCAAGGCAGGTAATGGCCGCCAGCCCGTAGGTCTGTCGATCATGCTGCGGGTTTACTTTCTTCAGCAGTGGTTCAACCTGTCGGACCCGGGAGTGGAAGACGCGTTCTATGAATCGCCGGCGCTGCGGCGGTTTGCTGGGGTGGATTTGGGACGCGCGCCGGCGCCGGACGAGACAACCGTCCTACGTTTCCGCCATCTTCTGGAAGAGCACGAGTTGTGCGGCAAAATCCTGGACACAGTGAACCTGTATCTGGAGAGCAAAGGCATCCGCATCGGCACGGGGACGATTGTGGATGCGACCATCATTCACGCGCCGTCGTCGACCAAGAACTCCAGCGGGGAGCGCGATCCGGAGATGCACCAGACGCGCAAAGGGCAGCAGTGGTACTTCGGTGCCAAGGCGCACATCGGCGTGGATGCCAGAGAAGGTCACGTGCATTCGGTGTGTACTTCGGCGGCCAGTGTGTCCGACGTACATATGTTGCCTGACTTACTGCACGGGAAGAAAAGAAGGTGTGGGGCGACGGAGGTTATCAGGGGCAAACGGATGTGATCCGGGAGGCCGCTCCTGAGGCGCAGGATATGACCTGCCGCCGCACCCAATACAAAGACGGAGTGGACGAAGAAGCGCGACGCAAGAACCGGACCAAGTCCAAAGTACGAGCCAAGGTGGAATGGCCCTTCCGTATCTTGAAGCGGGTGTTTGGATTTACCCGCGTGCGTTATCGGGGTCTGAAGAAGAACCACGAATGGCTGCTTGCGGCCTTCGCACTGGTAAATCTCTACTTGCACCGCAGACGGCTGGTTCCTCTGGCGGCGTAGTGTCTCTGGAGAGCGCGAAAACGCTCTCCAGAGACAGAAATGAAGCCCCATGCGGGGCGATTCTTGAGATAATTCGCCGCCAAAAGCGCGTACACACGCTGCGAAGTTCTCTCATTCGAAAGTCGAGAACCTGCGCAGAGGTTCCCTAAGGCGCTTATTCAATGTTCGTCTCCACTCGGCGGGAAATGACCTGTTGACATTCGACCTATGACGTGCGAACGTATCTGTTGAATGTCAACAGGAATGGCGGACCATGGCACAAAACAAGTCGGATGTTCTTCAGGGCACCCTGGACCTGATGATCCTGAAGACGCTTGAATCGATGGGATCGTTGCACGGCTATGGCATTGCGCGGCGAATCGAGCAGGTGAGCAGCGACACGCTGAGCTTGAACCAGGGCACGATCTATCCCGCTCTTCTGCGCCTTGAACAGCGCGGTTGGATCAAGTCGGAGTGGGGATTATCGGAGACCAACCGCCGCGCCAGGTTTTACTCGCTCACCAAGATCGGGCGGAAGCGCGTGGCGCAGGAAGAAGAGAACTGGGCGCGGACCGTGACCACCATGGCGCGTTTTCTTTCCCCGTCGAAATAGGAGGCGATGATGGACTGGCTGCGTGAAACTCTGAGCCGCTGCGCCGCTCTCCTGGGGCGGAGGCGGCTGGACCGCGATCTTGACGATGAGGTTGGCGCCCATCTCGAGCTTGCGATGGCGGAGAATATGCGCCGCGGCATGAGCGAGAGCGAAGCGCGGACAATGGCGCTGCGCGCCTTTGGCGGTCAAACGCAGATCAAAGAGATGTACCGGACGCAGCGGGGAATACCGTTCCTGGAAATACTGGCCCAGGACCTTCGCTATGCCGCGCGGAGGCTGCGCTCGTCGCCGGGCTTTACCGCGGTTGCGGTGATTACGCTGGCGCTTGGGATTGGCGCCAACACCGCGATCTTCACCCTGGTGCAGGGCATTCTGCTGCGTTCGCTGCCGGTGGCCGATCCGTCGCGGCTCTATCGGATCGGAGACCGGACCACGTGCTGCTTCTATGACGGCTTCGAGAACGAATCCGGGGACTTCGATCTTTTTTCGTACGACCTGTATCGACAATTCAAACAAGCCGCGCCGGAGTTTGAGCAGTTGGCCGCGGTGCAGGCAGGCGGCTCGGGATACAGTGTGCGCGCGGGCGCCGAGCCGCCACGACCCTTGCGGACAGAATTCGTGTCGGGAAATTATTTCGCTGCGCTGGGGATCGGCGCGTACGCGGGGCGGGTGTTTACGGAGAGCGACGATCAAGCGGGGGCCACTCCTGTGGTGGTGATCAGCTATCGGGCGTGGGAGAGCGATTTCGCGCGCGATCCGGCGATTGTGGGTTCGACCGTCTACGTTCAGACGCACCCGTTTGTCGTGGCCGGCATTGCGCCTCCGGGCTTTTTCGGCGATCGCATTATTGCCATTCCGCCGGATTTCTGGATGCCGCTGGGGACCGAACCTGTGATTGAAGGGGCGAACTCAGCGGTGAAGGAGAGTGCTACGGCATGGCTCTATGCGGTCGGGCGGGTGAGGCCCGGCGTGGATCTGGGAACACTCCAGGCGAAACTCTCGTCGGTCATGCGCCAGTGGATGCACACGCTGCACGCGTATACCGAAAACGGCAAGACTCCGTTGATTGCGCGGCAGCACGTGGTGTTGTCGCGCGCCGGCGGCGGGATTCAGATGCTGCAACACCAAACCGGAGCGAGCCTTCGCATGCTGATGATTCTCTCCAGCGTGGTGTTGCTGATCGCGTGCGCGAACATCGCCAACCTGCTGCTTGCTCGAGGCGCGACGCGAACGGCCGAGGTGGCGATGCGCATGGCGCTGGGCGCGGCCCGCAGCAGGCTCATCCGCCAGGTTCTCACCGAGAGCGTGTTGTTGAGCCTGATGGGAGGAGCGGCGGGATTGGTGGTCGCGTATTTTGGCAGCCACACGATTCTCGCTCTGGCGTTTCCCTGGGCGAGAAACATGCCGGTGGATGCGAGTCCGTCACTGGCGGTGCTGGGTTTTGCGCTGCTGGTGTCGGTCTTGACGGGCGTCGTCTTCGGCACCGCTCCCGCGTGGGCGTCGTCGCATGTGCAGCCGGCCCAGGCGTTTCGCGGAACCAAGCAGGTCACGCGGGATCATTCCTCGCTCCCGCGACGCATGCTTGTGGTTTTTCAGCTGGCGTTGTCGATCGTTCTGCTGGCGGGAACCTTTCTGATGGCGAAGTCGCTGCGGAACCTGCAACATCAGAATTTCGGCATCGAAACCGCGCAACGATACACGCTGCAAATCGATCTGGAAGGTGCGGGGTACAAATTGGAACAGCTTCCCGCGCTGTACCGGGAGATCGAAGATCACCTTACCGCGATACCGGGGCTGGCTCGCGTGAGCTTTGCGCGCTACATCCCGCTGGGCGGAAATCAATGGGGAAGTTGCGTCATCCAGCAGGGACACCCGGCGCCGGGGCCGAATGAAAAGTGCTTCTCCGACTGGGACCGGGTGAGCGCGGGTTTTCTTGATTCGATTGGAGTGCCTGTGGTTCGCGGGCGCGGCTTTACCGACCAGGACACTGCGACTTCAGAGCCGGTGGTGGTCATCAATCAGGCCTTTGCGAAGATGTTCTTTCACGACAAGGACCCGATCGGCCAGCATTTCGGCACCGATTCTGCGCAATATTCGGGTGCATTCAAAATTATCGGCGTGTCGGCGGACTTTGAGATGGTCGACGCGCGCGGGGAGATTCGTCCGTTGTTCCTTCGCCCCATGACGCAACGGTTCACCGGGTATAAGGAAGCGGATATGGATGCAGGCGAGAAGCATTCGATGTTCCTCGACTCACTCATCGTGCAGTTCGCGAATCCCGAGCCGGATGCGGAGAAGCTGATTCGCAAGAAACTCGCGGAAGTCGACCCGAAGCTTCCTGTATTCCGATTCGCCCCGTACGGCTCGATCGTGGCGGAGAATTTCACCCAGGATCGATTGATTGCGCGGCTCACATCCGCGTTCGGATTCGTGGCACTGCTGCTGGCGTCGGTCGGACTCTGCGGAGTGATGTCCTATTCCGTGGCGCGGCGGACCAGCGAAATCGGCATCCGCATGGCGATCGGCGCGACCCGCTCTTCCATCATTCAAATGGTGCTGCGCGGCGCGGTGGCGGAGGTCCTGGCCGGCCTTGCGTTTGGGATTCCCGCCAGTCTCTATGCGGGGCACTTGATGACAAGTCTTCTCTACCAGGTGAACGGATTCGATATGCAAGCGCTCGCGGGCGCTGCGGCGGTACTGGGACTCAGCGCAGGGCTGGCGGCGTTTGTTCCCGCGCTTCGGGCGGCATCGATTGATCCGATGCTCGCCCTGCGGACGGAGTGAATTGGCGCCGGGAACGTCCATCTACTTGCGTGATGCGAACTTCTTGTACAGGGCAGCTCTGTTCTTTTGCGCGGTGATGTCGGGCGCTACCGGGTGGGAACTGACGTCGCGCCGATTGCCGAGATGGTGCGGCGTACGGCAGGTAACGCCGGAAGGCGGATTGCCGGCCGCCGGAAGCAGGTCGCTGACCATGTACGCGCTCGAATCGCAGACGGCGATTCCTCCGGTATTGCCGGAGAAGGTCGCGCCGACGGAGTCCACGCTGGAGTTGACAAGCGCCAGAATGCCCGGGCCGGCGTTTGCGGAGATCGTGCCGCCACGAAGGAACACTTCGGAATTTCCATCGGCTACAACTCCGGCGCTGCGAGGATCGCCGGCGTTCCCGTTCTGTGCGATCACATTGGGGCCATACATATAGAGTTGGCCCTCAGCGTAGAGGTCGACGCCCGGGCCGGTATGTCCTGAGATCGCCACATTATCGTAAAGTGCGAGTTGGCTCCCCATTCCAACGCTGATGCCCACCGGGCCATTGTTTTTGACGAGGTTCGCGCCTACCGTCCCGCAATCCCAGAGAGAAACCTGCGAACTCTCGCGGGCGTCGATTCCGCCACTCTGGTTCCCCGAGATCAGGGTCGTTCCAAAGCAATTCGCAACCTGCACCTTGGAGGCGCTCACAGCCTGTATGCCGAAGCCGTTGGGCCGGACGCCTCCCGGAATGTCGATATTGTTGGTGATGGTTGTATTCCCAAGGGTCTGGAACAGAGCGCCGTCGCCAACGGCCACCCCGGGTCCATGATTGCTGCTTATATCCACCGGTCCGCCCGAAGCCAAAACATTCAGGACCGAGTTACCGCCGGCGCTCATTCCGCCGTTGCGATTGTCGTCGAAGGAGCCTGGTCCATCTACGGTGACATCTGTTCCCTGGACCGACAAACCTACCCCCGCGTTTCCATTGCCGGTACAAGTCCAGAGGGTCACGTTATGGCTGCTGTTGACGTCGAACGCGTCTCCGGATGGATTGGTGACGTTGAGGCCGTAGACGAACACGCTGTTCGAAGCGGTAACCGAAACATTGCCGTTGATGTTCGCAGTCTGCCCATACGCGGCGCCGACATTCAGATTCCAACCGTTGGTGATGTTTACATTCTCATTGCATGTGCCGGTGATCAGCACATACGATCCAGGACCCGCGACCGCCAGCGCGGAACCAATCGTAGAGTAGTCATTGGGGTTTGTGCCGGAGCAGTCTACAAAGTAGTACGCCTGCCCAAGCGCGGGTGCGCTAACGGTGAGGCATGCGCTCAGAACCAACAACGGCAGCGCAATGCGGTTATGTGCGAAGGACCGAATCGTCTCATTTTTCGCCATTGGAAGATACCCCCTTCTGCTCCGCTAAGAGCGGGCTTGCTTTGTGTCTTCAGGAGATAGAGCTGAGCGAACCAGACGCTCCCCGCGCTGCGGGGATGACCGTACCCCGGGCGAAGTTTGGTGGATCGAGTCCATCCGCGTCTGATTTCGCTCACTCGAGCGCTTGATTACGGCAGAACTGCCTCCCCGGCGCTTACGTTTTTGCACTGCGAGGTGGGGACACCGGCAAGGTTCGCGCCACCCGTGATCATCGAGCTTTGGTCGCAGAAGAGATCCACACCATTCCCGCCGATCAGGGTGAGGCCGCTCGCCGGATTCACGTCGAGCGTCGACGCATTGACTACCACCACGCCACCATGACCGCTCCCTGTAATGCTGCCTCCCGCCAGGGTCGCATGCGAGTTGTTCTCCACAACGAGTCCTTGACCATAGCTGCCAGTGATGGCAAGCTCTCCATTCAAAGCTTCGAGTGTCGAGCCGTCGGAGGCGAGGATGCCGCCTGTGGTTCCTCCCCACGGCTGGCCCGGCTGATTGATGAGAAGCTTGGCGCTCTGCAGGTTCAGAGACGAACCAGAGCTCAGTTCAATCCCGTTGTAGTTGTTGCCGGCGGGACTGTCGATTAACACGTCTGTCGGTCCGCCCGGCGATGTATAGGTGCTGTAAGCGACCAAATCCACAATCGCGCCAGCCCCGGCGTTGATTCCCACCTGGAAGTTGCGAATGGTGTCGTCGAACATGGTGATGTGAGCAGCTCCAAGGTTGATCCCGGCATGCCACGACGTGCCGGTCGTATCTTGAAAGAGACAATGCTCGACATGCGCATCGGAGGAATCGTAGATCGCCAATGCCGCGTACCCTGCATTCTGTCCGGTCACATGGGAAAGAAGCGCCTGGCTGTTTTCAAAAACCACGATGCCCGCGCTGCCTCCTGACACCTGCGAATTGAGCAGGCGGACATCGGTACTTCCGTGCCCGACCGCGACAGCGGCGACGCCGGTGGTGCTCGCTGATTGAATGTTGAAACCGCTCACCGTCACGCTGCTCGATGCCCCAATGAAGAGCACGCCAAGGCTCGAATTGCCGGCGCCGGTAGACGGTTCGATGATCGACGCTCCTTGCAGTCCTCGCAGGGTAAGGTTTTGGAAGCCGAGCACCTGCACATACTCGGAACAAGTTCCAATGACAGTAACCGTGGCCGGGACATGCTTGCCCAGTCTTGAGAGCGCGCGATTCAAGGACTGACCATCGCCGCAGTTCACTGTCACAGCGACGGAGACTGTTGAGGTCTGAGCCGGAAGCAGAACCGGCAAGGCCAAAATCATCGAGATTCCCCAGATAGTCCGTTTCATGATGCCTCCTTTTCTTGCACGGAGTTCCACACAGGACTCCGAACGGCACAGCATTTTCAGGTGTCGATGCGGACCTGTCCAAATCGGCCCGGAAACCAGAATGTGATGGACTGGGCAGAGCTTGGGTGTGGGGAGAAGATGCGCTGCCGCGAACATCGTACTGCCGCAGGAATTGAGTGTCAATCTGGATTCACGCTGGTTTTCCTGCCCATCTTGGGTGAATCAAGGCCGAGTTCCGCCAACGACGATTCTCGCGCTCCGCGCTGCTTCGATCGATCCGCTGCTGGCCCTGCGGACGGAGTGATTTTCTCTCCCGAGACTCGGTCGCCGGCCGAATCCGGAACCGACTCGGTGCCTTTGCCCGGCCGAGGAGCACGTAATCGCAATTTGTCCAAATGCCGTGGACTACCGCCATTGAAAACCATCGAATGTATGATCGTGATGCGAGTGCGTGAGGCGGCGAAAACCTCGCCGTTTCCGCAGCCTAAAAGGTTCACGGAGTGGGCACGGGGTGCGGGCGGAAGATGGCAAATCGCGTTCAACAGTACTTGGACGAAGTCGCGCAATTGCGCGTCGACGGTGTGACTTCTCTTGTGAGCGTGATTCTCTTCGGTAGTGCAGCGAGCGGCGCTTTTTCGGAGTCATCCGACGTGGATCTCATTATCGTGATCCCCGACGACACATCCCAGGAGGATAGGCGCCTCATTCGCTGTGCAGTGACAGATCTCGAAATCATGCACGGTCTTCGATTGCCCGAAAGCCGGACCAAGAACCCGCTGGAGAGGTTTGCCGATCACGCCGGGGGGCACGCGCACTCCTGCTTTTTTTGCACACGGGGCGATCTTATTTCGGGAGACGCGGCGAGGGTCTTTGGCTTGCGGCCGGCGGAAGAGGTCTTCCTTGAACGCACGTTTCTTGCGAGCGTGATTGTTTCGGCAAAGACTGTCTGGGGCGAGGACCTGCTGAGCCATGTGCCTTTGCCGTCTCTCCGGCGCCTCGATGTGTTCAAGGCACTTTTCCGATTGGCAGGCCTGGCGCTGTTGAGCGCAGCCGCGTACCCGGTGCTCCCCGGCGCAACCAGGTATGCGATGGGCGCGCTCAAGCACTCGCTGCACAGTTGCTATTTCTGCTATCACCTGAGGACGGCTCCCCTGGACGAAGAAGTTGCATTCTTCAACTCCCGGCTGGGTGGAAGCCGGACGCCGCTGGAGTTGCTGAAACTGCGGCGAGAGTACCAACGGTCATTCGCATTCGTGCTGTCCTGTGTGCCGAGTCTCTTTCGGCTGCACCTGCTGACGGCGATGGATAACCGGTTCCCACGTGCGGTGGCCAGAGCCCGAGCGACAAAGGCCTGTCGCTGGGGACCCCGGTAAGTCGCAAGGATAGGGCACGGAGCATTTTGTCTCTTTTCAGCGACAAAAAACAAAAGATGTCGCAAGGGTGGGGCACCCAAGTGTCGGTCATTTAACCGTAACTTGCCGCCGCGCCGAGTGAAGCTGCTCAGGATGGCGGCAGCTAGAAAAAAAAGGACCCTTCCGGTGGGAAGGGTCCCTTTTCAGTACGGGCTCGGGGTTTGGAGCTACTTGGCGGCGGCGAGCACGCCGGACTGTTCGGCGAGGGTGGCGGCCTTGTCGGTGGCTTCCCAGGTGAACTCGGGCTCGGTGCGGCCGAAGTGGCCGTAGGCGGCCGTCTTCTGGTAGATGGGGCGGCGCAGGTTCAGGCTCTCGATGATGCCCTTGGGGGTGAGGGAGAAGTTCTTCCTGACCAGCGCGGTTAACTGGGATGAATTGAGCTTGCCGGTGCCGAAGGTCTCGACGAGGACACTGACCGGCTCGGCGACGCCGATGGCGTAGGCGAGCTGCACCTCGGCCTTGTCGGCCAGCCCAGCGGCCACGATGTTCTTGGCGATGTAGCGAGCCAGGTATGCGGCGGAGCGATCGACCTTGGTCGGGTCCTTGCCGCTGAAAGCGCCGCCGCCGTGACGGCCCGCGCCGCCGTAGGTGTCGACGATGATCTTGCGGCCGGTGAGGCCGGTGTCGCCCATGGGCCCGCCGATGACAAAGCGGCCGGTGGGATTGATGTGGTACTTGGTGTGCTCATCGAGCCACTTCGCCGGCAGCACTGCCTGGATGACGTGCTTGAGAATGTCGGCGTGCAGTTCATCGTTGGAGATGGTCTCGGCATGCTGGGTGCTGAGGACCACGGCGTCGATGCGGGCCGGCTTGCCGTTTTCGTCGTATTCGACCGTGACCTGGCTTTTGCCGTCGGGACGCAGGTAGGAGAGCTTGCCGGTCTTGCGGACTTCCGCCAGTCTCCGGGTGAGCTTGTGGGCCAGGGAGATGGGAGCCGGCATCAGTTCTTTGGTCTCGTTGGAGGCATAGCCGAACATCATGCCCTGATCGCCGGCGCCGCCGGTGTCCACGCCCTGGGCGATGTCGCCGGACTGCTTGTTGATGCTGGAGATGACCGCGCAGGTGTTGGAGTCGAAGCCGTAGAGCGCGTTGTCATAGCCGATGGCGGCGACGACGCCCCGGACGAGGGTTTGGAAATCGACATAGGCCTTGGTGGTGATTTCGCCGGCGATGACGACCAGGCCGGTGGCGGTCAGGGTCTCCGCGGCCACGCGGCTGTAGGGGTCCTGCTCGAGGCAGGCGTCGAGGATGGCATCGGAAACCTGGTCGGCGATCTTGTCGGGGTGACCCTCGGTAACAGACTCAGAGGTAAACAGAAAACGCTCGCTCAAATTAGCATTCCTCCCGGTTGAAGGGAATTCAGATGGTGGTGCGGATAATCCAGCCCGTTCGCACGGTGTACTTAACTATGGTAACTGCTGCCGCGAGTTCCGGCCAAAAAGTCGCAGCAAATGGGGAGGATTCGGGGGTGATGGGCGACTGGAGGGGCTGAGCCGGGGGGTACCCGAAGAAGCGGTTGGGTTGATTTTCGTGGTTTCCCACGCTTGCGCCAGAAAAAAGCGCAAGGATGGGGCACGGAGCATTGGTTTTCGTCAGAGATGAAACTTTCTGCAAGAGCGGCGTTTAAGCGAAGAGGTGGGTAACCCACGATTTAAGAGATAGATACACGCCGTCCAGCTTTTCGATGGCGGGATTGGGAGGGAGAAAGGTGGGCCACCAGCCGGCACGGAGTCCGTAATAGCGGACCATGAGGAAGCCGGCGGCGGCGACAACGGCGAGCATCATGACTGCGCCGAGCCAGCGGATCCGGAACTCGACTGCTTCGCGGCGCTCGATGCGGGCCCTGCCGACGTTGGAGGCGAAGGCGGTCCAGTTCGGCTCTTCGCTGACGATGCCGGCGGCGACGCAGGCTTGCATGAACCGGTCAGTCCAATTGTGCTGGTCGTGCTGGTCGAGGCCGAGAGCGCTCACGTATCCGCGAACGATGCCCTTGTTGAGGATGCCTCCGGGGAGTTGGCGAAAGCGATCCTGCTCCAGCGCAACCAGGTGATGTTGGCTGATCTTTGTAATTGCCGTAATGTGTTCCAGCGCTATGCCGCGGGACGTCCGCTCCATGCGCAGATCTTCACCAAAGCTTCCCATCGGCAGGTACCCGAGTGAGCAAATCTAGAGAAATTTGTCTAACAATAACCCGGAGTCCAGAGTTAGTCAAAGGCAAAGCACCAATCTTTCCTGGTTTTTACCATAATTTTCCGTCCTGGGATCGGGTTCCAAACCGGAACATGTTGGCGTGCGTGGTTCCGTGACTGGCAAACCCGCAGTATTGCTTACGGCGACGGCGTTCGCGGTCCGGGCGTCGTCCCATGCTAACCGATGGAGCCCGGCGGCCCGTGTTGGCTGCTAGGCTGAGAGTGAGGGCCGTTCGCGGCATCTCTTACGCTGGACGGAGTGCGACTGGGAATGAACAAGCTCATCTTTGCCAATTTGCTGCATCGCCCCGTACGGTCGCTGATCAGCGTGCTGGCGGTGGCCATTGAAGTGGTCATGATTCTGTCGATCGTGGCGATTTTCATGGGTATGCTGAACGATCAGAAGCAGCGTACCAACGGCATCGGCGCTGACCTGGTGGTGAGCCCGCCAAACGCCAGCTTTATGAATGGCGTGAGTGGGGCGCCCATGTCGGCCAAGCTCACGGAGGTATTCCGGCGCCTGCCGCACGTGACGGTCGCGGCCCCGGTCATTTCCGATTTTTCGATGAGCGGCTCGGTCGAGATTCTATACGGAATTGACTACGCCAGCTACAACGCGCTCAAGCCATTTGTTTTCATTTCGGGGACGCCCTTTCAAAGTCCCTACGATGTGATCGTCGACGACGTCTTCGCGCGCGCCGGGCCGGGCCATCAGGTGGGCGACACGATCAAGATGCTCAACAATCATGACTTTCGTATCTGCGGGATCGTGGAGAGCGGCAAAGGCGGCCGCAAGCTCATACCCATTGAGACCATGGGGAGTTTGATCGGCGCCGAAGGCAAGGCATCGGTCATTT
Source organism: uncultured Acidobacteriota bacterium (assembly GCA_963798315.1). Classification (GTDB taxonomy): domain Bacteria; phylum Acidobacteriota; class Terriglobia; order Terriglobales; family Acidobacteriaceae; genus Telmatobacter. Next base: position 97,283 of record CAWCTA010000022.1, read on the forward strand.
ATCTCAAAGCCGACAACCCCGGCAATGACGGCGTGATCATTAACGAGATCCATTCCACGCATGGCCTGGAGAATTACAAGGTGCAGACCATGGCGGACCTGATCGCGCTCTATACCCCGTCGAAGTTCCCGGGGTTTGACCTGGCGCTGAACGTGGTGATCACGATCGCCGTCATCGTGGGCTTTCTGGTCATTTTCCAGTCGATGTATACGGCGGTTCTGGAGCGCACGCGGGAGATCGGCATTCTGAAATCGATGGGGGCGTCGAAGGCCATGATCGTCGGGGTGATCCTGCGGGAGACGGCGGTGCTGGCGGTGGCGGGTGTTCTGGTCGGGATTGTGTCCACGTTCGGAGTGAGGACGCTGCTGCATCTCAAATTCCCGACGTTTGCCTTTGAAATGACGCCCACGTGGATGGGCTGGGGGACGCTGATCGCGTTTGCCGGCGCGCTGTGCGGAGCGCTGTATCCGGCGTGGGTCGCATCCCGCAAGGATCCCATCGAGGCGCTGGCGTACGAGTAGAGCGCTGCAGGTAAAGTCGCTGTGTCCCGAAATGCAGAATCTTCGGCTGCGGCGACCTTCGCTCAGGATGACAAGCAAAAACAAGTGCAGGTCCTTCGACACGGGAGGCTTAAGGACTGGTCTTCGGAGTGTGCGAGGCGGTCCAGTCAAGGAGCCGTTGGTGGGCTTCGGCGCGTGCGGCTTCAGTCAAGTGTGAACTGGCATCGTCGCGTTGGCGGGCGAGTTCGTCTCGCTTGGCGGAGTTGGTTTCTGCACCGGCGGCGAGGCTCAGCCAGAAATAGGCTTCGGCGTAGTCCTGCGCAACCCCTTCGCCCGATTCATACAGATTGGCGAGCTCGTATTGAGCCATGATCACGCCCTGGTCGGCGGCTTTGCGGAGCCAGAGGGCGGCTTCAGCATTGTCGACGGGGACGCCGACGCCGAGCAGATAGGAAGCGGCAAGACGGCACTGGGCAACGAGGTTGCCCTGCGCGGCGGCCTTTCGGTACCAGCGCATGGCTTCCACCAGGTCCTTGGGAGCGCCCTGGCCGGTGGCATACAGTGCGCCAAGTTCGAGTTCCGCGGCGGGGTACGAATTCTTTTCCTCGGCCTTGCGATACCACAGAATGGCCTGCGTCTTGTCGGCGGGGACGCCTCGGCCGGTTTCATAGGCCAGGCCCAGGGCAAACTGGGCGTCGGGAACCCCGCGCTGGGCGGCCTTGAGGTACCATCGCGCTGATTCGGCCTCGTCCCGGGAGACACCCAAGCCATTGTGGTAGGCCACGGCGAGGTTGTATTGAGCTTCTCCGTTGCCCTGATCGGCGGCCTTGCGGTACCAGAACAGGGCCTGGGGCATATTGAGGGGCACGTCCTGCCCAAGGGCGTAATCAATGCCGAGCCGGAACTGCGATTGGGGGTCACCGGCAGCGGCCAGCTTCTGAAGTTCCGCGAAGGTCTGGGCGGAGACCGCGACCGTGGCGGACAGCAGCAAGGGGATAAAAAAAGAGAGCCGGACGGTTCGGGAACGACGCACGGGCATAACACAACCTCTGGGAAAAGAATCCGAAGAGACGAGTTCCCGTAACGCGGCGCAGCTCCCGGTGCGGCGTCGTGACGGGCGCCTTCCCTCGCTGGAGCGAGTGGAGGCGTCAACTGATGGGGGATTACACGGACATACTAGCGCGAAATCAATGTAGAAAGACAACAAAAACTTTTCGGAATTCGGATGGGAGGAAGGGAGACAGCCGGAACGGCTCTCTTTACATCAGGATCAGGCCTTCTTTGTATCCGCGGGCGACGGCTTCAGTGCGCGTGGCCGCACCCAGCTTTCCGAGGATGGAGCTGACATGAAACTTCACGGTGTGTTCGGAGATGTGGAGACGGGCAGCTATTTCCTTGTTGCCTGCGCCTTCGGCGAGCAGCGAGAGGACATCGATTTCGCGGGCGGTCAGGGGCTCTCCGGGAGGCAGGTCGTCTGGGCCGGCCAATTCGGCAGAGGCGGGCAGCAGCACTTCGAGGATTTCTGGAGAGAAGACGGTAAGGCCATCGTGCGCGGCCTGGAGTGCGGCGGTGATTTCGCGCGGATGCGATTCGCGCCAGAGGACGGCACGCGCGCCCGATTGCAGGGCGCGGAGCATGTCGGCGCGGCGCATGCTGTCGACTAAAGCGACGAGCGCGGGAGAAGCGGGCAAAGCGAAAACACCCGGCAGGCCGCGGATGATCGACGTATCGGACGTGTCTAGCAGAATGGCGTCGGGCGCGGATTCGCACATGGCGGAAAGCAGGTCGCCGGTCCGGTTGAGGTTTTCCGCGATCTCAAAGCGCGGGTCGGCCCGCAGGATGGCTTCGAGGCCCGCGCGCGTGATGGCCGACTTTGCCCATACCAGGACCCGGATCAAGCGGCCTCCGCCAACCCCGCGTGTTGAAGGAATTGCCGCACGGCATCGCTGGTGACGGCGCAGCCGAGAGCGTTGACGATCGCGCTGTTGATACCGATCACGTTGCCTTGGGCATCGGCGAGCGGCCCGCCGGAGTTGCCGGGTGCAAGACGGATGTCCGCAAAAAGGAAGGGACTCTCTCCGGGAGGTGTGTGAATGATGCCGGTGCGGACCGCTCCTTCTCCGTCCATCGGATTGCCCACCGCGATGACCAACTCGCCGGCGCGGCAGGTGCGGGCGCTGCGCACCGACGCGGCCGGAAGGTCATCGGCGCCCACGGCGAGCGCCGCCAGGTCCGTGGCCGAATCACGGGCAACCATCCAGCCTTGCGATTTTCTTCCGTCGGCGAACTCGATGGTGTGCACGCGCGAGCCTGCGACATGGGCATTGGTCACGATCAAACCCCGGGCAGAGAAGATCACGCCGGAGCCACGGGAGCCGTTCGGTCCGTAGACGCGGACCGTGATCTGCCGCAGCCAGGCGGCGATAGAACCGACTGCATACCCGATAGTGATGCCGGACGAGGTGGGGGGATTCATCGAGAGACAGCTCCTAGCTTCTAGCTCCTGGCTTGCGGATCCTGAAATGCGGGTTGGGTGAGGTTCGTGCGATCCCACCCTAGCCGCAAAAAACGCGGCTAGAATGGGGCACCCACATTGGTGCAACAGCAGGCTGCATGAGAACGGTGCTAGAAGCTAGAAGCTGTTCTTCACTTCTTTGGTTTTTCGCCGACGGTGATGGAGATCTTCACCAACTGGCCTCCGCGGACGATGTCGAGGCTGATGGGCTTGCCGACGTTTTCGCTGTCGAGGAATGGCTGCAGGGCGTGCATGCCCTGAATGGGCGAGCCTTCGACGGCGACCAGGATGTCGCCGAGGAGAATGCCAGAGGTTTCCGCGGGGCTGGCTGGGGCGACGGCGACGACAAGGAGTCCGGTATCGGCCGTGAGACCCTGCGGACGGCGAGCGGCTTCAGGAAAGGCGACCGGCTGCATGCCGATGCCCAGATAGCCGCGGGCGATGCGGCCACGCTGGAGAAGTTGGTCGACGACGCGGTTCACCGTGGACGCGGGGATCAGGACGGCAGAACGGCGCGCGCCGGAGGTGGCCATGCCGAGGGCTTCCCCGCGTGGATTGACGATGGGACCGCCGGAGAAGCCGGTGAAGGGATTGAGGTCGAGCCGCAGCCAGCGGTCCACGCGGGCGCCCTGCCAGGTGCGCCAGGGCCCGCCGATGGCGCTGACGATGCCGTAGGTGGCGGCGATGCCTTCCGCCTCGCGGCGTCCGATGGCGAGGATGACTTCGCCGACCCGGGTTTGGGATTCGTCGGCGATCGCAGTGCTGGGGAGGCCGCCCGAGTCAGAATCGGGAATTTGGAGGATGGCGATATCGGTTCCGTGATCGCGGCCGGCGACGCGGGCTTTCGCCTTGCTTCCGGAGGGGAGAAGGACTGTGACTTCATCCAGGCCGCGGATGGTGTGTTCGGCGGTGATGGCGAGTCCGTCGCGCCAGAGGGTGCCGCTCACGCCTTCGCGGCCGCCTTCGAGGACGGCAATGACCGACGAGCCGGCGCGCTCCACCGCATCGGCGAGCTCGTTTGAGAATGCAAGCAGGGAATTGGACATGATTTGCTCCTGCGGCCAAGGGCCGCTGGAGATACTGTGCAACGGGGAACGCGGGTGGCGCATCCGCCGGGCGGGTATTGCGACCTGGCCGATTGGCTAGGCGCTGAGCGCGGCATGGTTAGTTCTCTCAGGTCCCAGCATCGTGACCTGGGTTTACCTCTGAGGTTTCCCACCCTTGCGACAGAAAAAGTCGCAAGGATGGGGCACGGATGACGGTTTTATTGTTTGGCGAGTCAGCGGGTTTCCGAAACGATTCTGGTGGGTTCGGGGCTCGCATCACAGGGGTGCCGAGGGGGTTAGAATGGTTTTTCCCCGACAGGTGAATGGCGGTGTGGTTTGGGTCTTCGGTTTCCAGGTTGCCTGCTGTTTTTCCTGGGTTGTGCGGGCGTGGGCACGGTGGTCCTGGCACAAAGTGCAGGCGAGAAACGTCCCGACGACACACCCGGGTTTCATATCAAAGGGGAGGCTGTGGCAGTCGACGTGTTGGTGACGAAGGCTGGCGGAGAACCGGCGTCCGGGTTGCCGCAACGGGATTTCACAGTTCTGGAAGATGGCAAGCCAGAAGCCATCGACTTCTTCGAAGAGCACTCTTCGCCGGCGGATGCCGCTTCCGCCTCGCCGTCTCTGCCGCCCGATGTGTTTACGAACCAGCCGGCAGCGGCGAGCGATACAGGGATCGCGCTGCTTGTCGACGAGCTGAACACCGCGCCTCAGGACCAACACGCCATGTTCGGCGCGGTGGAGGGATTTCTCGAGAACTTGCCGCCGCGCTCCAGGGTCGCGATTTTTGTTCTTCGATCGAGGCTGGAACTGGTGCACGGATTCGCGACGGATGTATCGGGGCTGCAGGCGGCAATGCGCATGCGAAAGGCAACGGTTTCGCCTGCCGGAACCGGCAGCCAGCCGGAGGAGGCCGAAGACCGGATGACTGCCGCGCTGTTCGCTGAAAGCGGGGCGCAGTATGCGGGCGCCGAAGGCGTTGCGGCGATCCAGGAGGCCGACCGGACGGAGCGGACGCTCGCGGCGCTGGAACAATTGGCACGCAACCTTGCGGGCGTGCCCGGGCGGAAGAACCTGGTTTGGTTTGCGGGTTCATTTCCGGTTTCTCTGTATCCCCAGAGCGACGAGATGCGCGCCGGCCGGCACCGGAATGGATCGGAGCAAGGGGTTCGGAAAGCCGCGGGACTGCTGGCAGAATCGAAGGTCGCGGTTTACCCGGTTTCGGTGGTGGGGATCGTCAACAGCGTTTCGAGCGAGGCTGCTACCCGCAGCGAGGATGTCCATGGGGCTGACATCGCGCGTGCGGATGAGCAGCAGAACCTGGTCCGGAACGCGAACGCGGCTTCGATGGAGCGGCTGGCGTCGGAAACGGGCGGCCAGGCGGTTTATGGCACCAACGACTTGAAAGGTGCGGCGGGACGCGTATTGGGAGACGTTGCGCATTACTACACGCTGGTCTACACGCCTGCGGTGAAGCGGCCGGATGGCAAATTCCGGCGTATCGAAGTGAGAGTCGCTCAGCCCAATGTGAAGCTCGCCTACCGGCGCGGATATTATGGGGGGCTTGCGGCGACCAGCGACGCGCAGGCAGGATCGGATCCGCTTCCACCGCTGCTGTTGCCGGGATTGCCTCCTGCCACCCAAGTTGCCTACGAGGCGTATCTGCAGTCGGCGCCGCGGCCCGCGGATGCCGCGCCCGCGGGAGGCAACACGAAGCTCACCGGCCCGATCACGCGATACAGCGTCAATTTCACCATCCCGCCCTCCGGCCTCTCTTTTGAGACCACGGCCCGCGGAGCGCAGGTCGGCATCATTGAAACAGCGATCGTCGCTTACGATGGCGAGGGGAAGAAGCTGAATTGGGCAGGCGGACTGACAAATGCCGCGTTGAACCCGGCGTCGTACGAGGCGGCGCAACGATCCGGACTTATGCTGCACCTGGAGATTGACGTGCCCTCGACGGCGGCGACCATTGTCACCGGAGTCTACGACCTGGGCGGGCAACGGGCGGGAACGCTCGAAATACCCGTAAGCCCGGACATCCCACCGGCTTTGCAGGCTCCCAGTTCCACGTCGGAAGAATCCGCGCCGCGGCCGGGAGGGGCGGAAGAAGCGTCATCGCCGGCTGCCGCCGCTGAGACTACGCCTGCGGCGCCTGAGACGGCACCGCCGCCGCAGCCGGGACACCCGGTGCGGACGCCGGATCCGGTGCTGGTTTTTCGTCCCCCCGCGCCCAAACCGGCGCCGGCGAACGAGGTTCGCGAGGGGCATATGTTTCTTGACGTCGTCGTCAACGATGCGGCGGGGAAACCGGTCACTGGCCTTGAGCCCTGGGACTTCAAATTGGTGGATAATGATCGGTCGTCCAAGATCCTGTCGTTCCGCTCCTTTGACGGGATGGCGGTGAGACCGGATCCGCCGGTCGAAGTCATCCTGGTGGTCGATGAATTGAACCTGCCGTTTACGCAGGTGGCCTTTGTGAAGTCGGAGCTGGCGGAGTTTCTGCGCCAGAACGGCGGGCACCTGGCGCAGCCCGTGTCAATCATGCTGCTCACGGCGAAGGGTTTGCGGATTCAACAACGGCCCTCGGTGGACGGGCTTGCGCAACTGGACCTGCTGAATCAGATCAAGGGCCACGTCAGCTCGATCAATACGGCCATGGGCAGCGAGGGGGCGTTGGAACGGGCGCAAATATCGGTGCACCAGATGGCGACGATTGCGGAGAATGAAGCAAAAAAGCCGGGACGCAAACTGCTGATCTGGGTGGGGCCGGGTTGGCCGATGCTGCAAAGCCAGGCTTTCCGGTTCAACGAGAAGAACCGGCGGCAGTACTTCGATGTCATTGTCGAACTCACCAATCGACTGCGGGAAGGGCGGATCGTGGTCTACAGCGTTTCACCGGAAGACTCCAGCACGGGAGGAGGCCCATCGCACTCGCTTCTGTACAAGTCGTTTTTGAACGGAGTGCCGACCGAGCAACAGGCCGATATCGGGGATCTGGCCCTGAAGGTCCTGGTGAGTCAGACGGGCGGCCGCATCCTTGGCCCGGATAATGACCTGGCGGGGCAGATCAATCAGTGCATTTCGGATGCGAATGTGTTTTATCGACTGTCGTTCGATCCCCCGCATGCCGATCATGCGGACGAATATCATGATCTTCAGGTGGAGGTGAATCAACCGGGGATGATGGTGCGGACCAACAGCGGATACTACAATGGACCACCGGGGAATTAGGCTGCGTGCGGGCGCGATGGCCGTCCACAGAAGATGAAAAGCCCTAGTTTTTGACTTCAGCGGTTTCCCACCCTTTCGCCCGACCACCCCAGCGACGAAGACGTGTCGCCGGGGACCCCGGAAAGGCGCAAGGATGGGGCACGGAGCAGATCTGGCGGACCAACCGATTTCGAGGGTTTTCGGACTCGAGTTACTTCACGGGAGAACGACGCGACTTGGCAATTCGACCCAGGCGTTGGGCATACGCGGTCTGGCTGATCGTGATTGGCGGCTTTGCCGTTCTGCACGTGCTTCATCTGAGCGCGGACTTTCCCAACAACACTCCGTGGATTTCCGATTGGGCCAAGTACACCGATGAAGGCTGGTATGGGAATGCGGCGGTGCGCGCCCACCTGTTCGGGAACTGGTACCTGCGCGGCGACTTCAACCCCGCGCCGGCGGTGCCGGTGTGGCCGCTGCTTGAGTGGGTATTGTTCAGCGTTACCGGGGTGTCGATTGAAGCCGCCCGCGGGTTGGCGGTGGCGTTCTTTTTTGCCAACCTGCTCTTGACCTACTGGTTCCTTCGCGCGCGCGGACCGCAGTGGATGGCGCTGCTCGCGGTCACGTTTCTGGTGACCAGCCCGTTTCTCTACTGCTTCAGCCGGCTGGCGATCCTGGAACCGATGCTGACGGCTTTCACGCTGGCGGCCTTGAATCTTGCGGTGCGGCTTCCACGGTTTCGACGGCCGGTGCGGGTGAGCGCGGGGATCGGCGTGATTTTTACGCTGATGATGTTGACCAAGACCACGGCTGTGTTTCTGCTGCCGGCCATCGGATGGGCGTTGCTGGTGCCCCTGTGGCCCCAGCGGAGACTGTCCATGCGCTGCGCGGTGACGGCCGCGGGAGCATTTGCCGCGACGTTTGGCCTGTGGATGGCGCTCGTGATTCATGCAGGGTTGCTGCACGACTATGAGTATCTGTTCGTGGTGAACAAATACCCCAAGCCGGCGGAATTCTATTGGCCGCTGCTCAGCTTGTGGTGGTCATTTCACGGCGGGTTGTGGGTGGACCGGATCCTCATCCCGCTGGCGGGGCTGGTTCCACTATGCGCGGCGCTGGCGTGGCGTAGTTGCTGGAGCCGGCGCCTGCAGCGGGATCCGGCATTTTGTGCATCGCTGCTGGCGGTGGTGGGATACATCGGCTTCATGACGTATCAGAACCATCCGCAGCCGCGCTACTACGCGGTGGTGGCGTTGTTTGCATTTTTTGTGCTGGCCATGGGGATCGAGGCGCTGTTGTCAGGGGCCTGGTTGAAGGAGCCTGCCGGCCGGGGCGGGCAAACAGAGGCGGTCAGGGACAACGAGCCGAAGCCACGGCCGGAGTGGAGATGGAAAGGAGCCGCGGTTCTGGGGCTAGCGTTCATGGGAGCGGCAATGGTTGCCGCCTGCCTGAACGGCGAATGGACAGCGGGTCTTGCGATGCGTCCCGAATATACGTTTGTGCCTGCGGCGCGAAAGCTGACGAGTTATATCGATCAGCATCCCAACGGCAAGCGGCTTCTGCTCTCGATCAGCGGCGACGAGATCAGCATGATTACGCACCTGCCGGCGATCTGCGACGATTTCGGGACTCAGGACCTGGTGTCGAAGCTCAGGGACTATGAGCCGGGGTGGTTCGCCACATGGAACGACGTCGATCCGGGCACGCTGGAAGACCTCCACAGCCGCTATTCACTGGAGCAGGTGGCTACGTTTCACGCCCTTGATCATCCCGACCGAAACATGCTGGTACTGTTCAAGCTTCATCCATTGCCGAGTGGGCAGGTGCGGGATCCGGAAGCCCAGAACCTGCAAATGGCGCTGCCGGGGGACAAGATCGACATTCCGATCGAATGAGAAATGGACAGGGAACAGGGAACAGGGAACAGGGAACAGGGAACAGGGAACAGGGAACAGGGAACAGGGAACAGGGAACAGGGAACAGGGAACAGGATTAGATGCGCAAAGTTTTATGTCCTGCAAAGGGGAATTCGACGTTCCCGCAAATTCTTCGACTCTGGTCGCCGCGGCGACCTCGGCTCAGGATGACAAGCAGTACTTATGATCCACTGACAATTGACCACTGATCCACTGTTCACTGCTCACGGCCGTCCGATCATGACTTCGGTGGCCTTGATGAGGGCGATGGCTTCTTCTCCGGGCTTGAGGCCGAGTTCGCGCGCGCTGTCGGCGGTGATGATGGCGGTGACGCGCTGAGTTCCGACGGAGAGCACGACCTTGGCGAGCAGACCTTCGATGGTGACCTCGACGATGATTCCGAGCAACTGGTTGCGTCCGCTGATGCGGGCCGCACCGGGGCGGGCGACGGCATGGGGCAGGAACTCATCGAGGGCGTCGATGGGGACGCGATGGTGTCCGCCCGGAGTCTTGACGGTGCGGATACGTCCGGCCAGGATCCAGTGTTTGATCGCTGGATAGCTGATGCCGAGCTTTTCAGCCGCTTGCCTCGGTGTGAGCATGGTAGGCGAAGTCATCATGAGGGAGCCTATTCTCCCAAGCCCGTACTGTACACGTTCGAGAAGGGTTTGCGCGCAATTTCGTTGATGCGGGATGGCTTAAATCTCCCTGTGATTGCAGTCACTCGACAGAGGTGGGTACGGATGGTACGCTTCCGGTGACTTTCCCCCTGCTTTTCGGGGGCCGCCTCTGCCGGAGTCGTCGCTGATACGGCTTGAAACCTTAACATGGGAGGACATGTGACAGCACAGGAGTGGGTGTACTACTTTCTCGGCGTGAGCGTTTTGTCGCTCATTGTTGCCGTTTTTTTTGCACGACAGGTCATCGGTTCGAAGATCGGAACGCCGGATATGCAGAGGATCGCAGCAGCCATCAAGGATGGCGCGTTGGCGTTCCTGAAGCGGCAGTACAAGACCGTGGCGGCGCTTCTGGGCCTGCTGGTTCCCACATTCGTCTACGCGCAGCCGGAACCCGCGGGCGGAGGAGGCGAAGCCAACCTGGTGTTGCCGGATCTGTCGACCGTGAATTTTCTGGGCATGAACGGACATGCCCTTCTGATGATCGGATTGCTCTTTTGCGTCGGCGGCCTGTTGTTCGGCCTGGCGATCTATGTGCAGTTGAAAAACCTGCCGGTTCATCGCTCGATGCGCGACATCTCCGAGCTGATCTATGAAACGTGCAAAACGTACCTGGTGACGCAGGGCAAGTTCATCCTTCTGCTCTGGGCATTCATCGCCGTCATCATCGCGCTGTACTTCGGATGGCTGGCGCCGGTTCCGGGAAAATCGATTGCGGTTACGCTGCCGATCATTTTGGGATTCAGCCTGGTGGGCATCGCTGGCAGCTACGGGGTGGCGTGGTTTGGCATTCGCGTCAACACATTTGCGAACTCACGGACGGCATTCGCGGGATTGCGCGGCAAGCCCTATCCGCTGTTTGCGATTCCGCTGAAGGCCGGCATGAGCATTGGCATGTTGCTGATCTCGGTCGAACTGCTCATCATGCTCTTCATCCTGTTGTTCATCCCGGCCGATTATGCGGGCCCATGCTTCATTGGCTTTGCGATTGGCGAGAGCCTGGGCGCGGCGGCCCTTCGTATCGCGGGCGGCATTTTCACAAAGATCGCCGACATCGGCTCCGACCTGATGAAGATCGTATTCAAGATCAAGGAAGACGATGCGCGCAACCCGGGAGTGATCGCGGACTGCACGGGCGACAATGCGGGCGACTCCGTTGGCCCGAGCGCCGACGGCTTCGAAACCTATGGCGTGACCGGCGTGGCCCTGATCACATTCATTTTGCTGGCAGTGAAGAGCCCCGAGACACAGGTGCAACTGCTGGTATGGATCTTCGTGATGCGCGTGGCCATGCTGATCTCGAGCTCGGGTGCATACTTCCTGAATGGCCTGATCGCCAAGGCGAGATACGAGAACTCCGACGAGATGGACTTTGAGGCTCCGTTGACGTCGCTGGTATGGCTCACGTCCATCGTTTCCATCATTCTGACTTACATCGTCACTTACCTGATGATTCCCAATCTCGGGGACGGAACGCTGTGGTGGAAGCTGGCTTCCATTATTTCGTGCGGAACCCTGGCGGGCGCGCTGATACCCGAATTGGTCAAGGTTTTCACTTCAACCAAGTCGGGCCACGTGCAGGAAATCGTTACATCGGCAAGGGAAGGCGGAGCTTCCCTTGGGATCCTGTCGGGAATCGTGGCCGGCAATATGTCAGCCTACTGGCTGGGATTGAGCATGGTCGCGCTCATGGGGCTGGGCTATTACTTCAGCACAGGCGCGTCTATGGCGGTTCTGATGCTGGCTCCAGCGGTGTTCGCTTTCGGCCTGGTTGCGTTCGGCTTCCTTGGCATGGGTCCGGTGACGATTGCTGTCGATTCCTACGGGCCGGTAACCGACAATGCTCAATCCGTGTACGAGTTGTCGCTGATCGAAACTGTTCCCAACATCGAAGCTGAGTTGAAAAAGGACTTCGGCATTGACGCGAAGTTTGAACGCGCGAAACACCTGCTGGAAGCCAACGATGGAGCCGGAAATACCTTCAAGGCAACGGCAAAGCCGGTGCTGATCGGCACTGCCGTGGTGGGTGCGACCACGATGACGTTCTCGATCATCATGGCCCTGACCCACGGACTGACCAATAACGTCGATAAGCTCTCTCTGCTCCACGCGCCCTTCATGCTTGGGTTGATCTGCGGTGGCGCAGTGATCTTCTGGTTCGCGGGCGCCTCGATGCAGGCGGTCACCACCGGAGCTTACCGCGCGGTCGAGTTCATCAAGGCGAACATCCACCTCGAAGGCGCAGAGAAGGCATCAGTCACCGACAGCAAGAAGGTGGTTGAGATCTGCACGAAGTACGCGCAGAAGGGAATGTTCAACATCTTTCTCGCCGTCTTCTTCTCCACCCTTGCGTTCGCATTCATGGAGCCGTTCTTATTTGTCGGCTACCTGTTCTCGATTGCGATCTTCGGCCTGTACCAGGCGATCTTCATGGCCAATGCGGGCGGAGCCTGGGACAACGCGAAGAAGGTGGTCGAGGTCGACCTGAAACAGAAAGGGACACCTTTGCACGACGCAACCGTGATCGGAGACACCGTCGGCGATCCATTCAAAGACACCTCGTCGGTGGCGATGAACCCGATTATCAAGTTCACGACCCTGTTCGGATTACTGGCTGTCGAGCTTGCCGTGACGCTCAGTTCGAATAATCCGATGCTCACGCACGTGCTGGCCGTCGGTTTCTTCGTGGTGTCGGTGTTCTTCGTGCGGAAGTCCTTCTATGGCATGAGGATTGACTCGAAGGAAAGCAACTGATTCTTGTAAATCGAAGAAAATGCCGCCCAGAAGGGCGGCGTTTTCTTCGCAGCGTGTCTCGGTATCCGCTTGTGCTCTGCACCGTTACCTTGTCATGGCGTCCCTCTTCGTGTTGGGCGCGCGAAGAAGCCATGGACGGACCGTCTCGGCCGCCGCTGGTGCGAACCATGACTAGAAGACAAGCTCGTGGCGCGGCCCCATGCAAGCCGGGGGGCGCGGTTTGTTTTGGGCATTGTGAGAGGAACGCAAAGTGGGGGAGCGATCGAATCGTTCCCATTTCCCAGAAGAACGAGGTCTCCCCGGGAATACGTCATGCAATTCTGGAAACGGCGATGGGTATTACCCTGGCGGCATATTTGTTCCCTACCGAAGCCGAGGCCGGACGGTACGCGGACAGCCCCGGCAAGCCGCGGGACGACTGTCCGCTGAGCAGGAACTTGGCCGCGATGGATCCGCAAAGTCGGCCACCTGTCTTTGGGGCTTGTCATCTGATTGTCATGCTTGTGTTCCTTGAGGGTGCTAGACTCGGACCACTCCGGTTCCCCGCATTGTCCCTTTTTGCTCAGAGATTGCGCTTTTATAAAGTGAAGAGATTTTCCCCGTCTTCCGAAATCCCTGCCGTTCATGACCGGGCGTTTAACGGGGCAATGTTAGTCGATTGTGAGATTTATCACTCATTTGCGGGAGGGAAGGTCGCTGTGCAAAGATAATCCTGTTCTTGTTTCGTCCCTCGCTCTGTATGCTTAGGAGCAGGGACTCACGAAATGCAGACGCTAGACCGTAACCTTGCCTATGTTCGCATGGTTGATCAATTTGATTCGCTAACCGAGTAGCGTAGATCCGCCTCGGCTGCACCAGAACAAAGCCTGCGATTTGAATGGAAATGGTCACGACAGAACGATCCCAGGGTCTAACAAAAGGACGCCAGAGCGGCACCTCCTCCGGATTAAGCGTCAGCAGTTACAGTGTTTTGGGCTTGCAAGCATCCGCGAAGAGTTAACCGTTCACAGTTTCGAGCGGTACCTACCCCTGATGAAGCCTCGGCAATTACCGAACTTCTGTGCTGAGAGCGTCCGGCGGAAACTTACCGTTCAGAGATTCTTAATGGCATGCAACCATGTTGGCGGATTGGCTTATCTGAGTATCCTGAAAAGTCACTCTCTGACAGGGGTAACGAGTTTTGCGGTCGATGAAGTTGAGCGCCCGGATTCGAATTCAAGTAATTGTTCCTCAGAGAGGGCTAATGAGACGGTTGCAAGGTCAGGTTGTCTACGACGAACCCTTTGTAGCTATCGACGAAAGTCAAGCCGCTGAGGACGCCCATTCTGCCGACCCATTGCTGCCGGCAGAGCTTCCGCTGGATTCGTGGCGATATCGCTATATCAAGCGGGCGTTCGATGTGACCTGTGCGCTGCTGATGGCAGTGTTGTTTTTGGTTCCAGGGACTCTGATTGCGCTCGCCATTCTTCTGACTTCGCCGTACCCGGTCTTCTATAGCGAAGAGAGGGTTGGACGAAACGGCATTCCATTTCGAATTTGGAAATTCCGGTCGATGCGTCCTCACACGGCGCTACATCGGGGCGGGGGATCGCACGCGGAGGGTGTAGTTCTGCAATGGAGAATGAATAAGCGCCACCCCGATCCCCGGGTGACGCTGATCGGCCGATTCCTGCGGCGGTGGAGCCTTGACGAGGTGCCGCAGGTGTTCAATGTTCTGCTTGGGGATATGTCCCTGATCGGACCGCGCCCGATCGTTAAGGCGGAGACGTACTTTTATGAACATCTGCTCTCGTTCTACCTTGCAGCTACGCCTGGCTTGTCTGGATTGTGGCAAGTGTCAGGGCGGAGCGATCTGGATTATTCAGAGCGGGCCAAACTGGACGCAACCTATGTCCAGAACTGGAGCCTGAGAGAAGATTTCGGGATCCTCGTGAAAACCATCCCGGCCGTTCTTGGGCGCAAGGGCGCTCGTTGATCCAGAGTGCACAATTCGGACTCGGTTTCACGCTTCGGGGAGAGTGTGTGAAGAAGCGACATTGTATTTCGATTCCTTGACTGGCCGAGATCTCATGCGGCCCTGCGCAAATCGTCTTCAATGGTCAGCTTTTCTACCCGCGTTATCAAGGCCGGACGGCGACAAAGCGGCCTGTATGGCTATTACCGCCGACGGGCTGAATGAGCACAAAATGCCGGAATGAGATGCCAGAGTCTGCATTGTAACCAGTTGAAAGACCTAAGAGCGTGGAGCCTGAGGATTGGTGTCCGTAAGGTTGGCCATACTAAGAGATTTGCTAGTATTCGCGGGTTACTTCTGGGTGTAGATCTTTGAAGTGCAAGCTCCGTCCAACGGGGAGCGCGAGTTGTAATGTGTCGAAGTAACATCGTCGATTGATATAATCGATGAAGGGTCGGAGGTCGTTTCCTCGATGCGAGTCCTGTTCCTTAATCCGCCGTTTCATCCTCGTTATTCGAGAGAACAACGCAGCCCGGCTGTGACAAAGAGCGGGACGCTCTACTATCCCAAATGGCTCGCCACGGCCGCCGGGGTGGCAATCAAAAACGGCCACGACGTCGACCTGGTTGATGCGCCGGCATGTGGAGCGTCGGTGCAGGGGGTGATTGACCGCATTGAGGCGAAGAATATCGATGCGGTGGTATGCGACACTTCGACTCCGAGCATTCTGAACGATACCAGCGTCGTGGAGTCACTGGTTGCGGCGAGGCCTTCGCTGCACGTGCTCCTTGTAGGCCGCCACGTATCAGCCCTTCCAAAAGAGACGCTTGCGTCGTCGAAGGCGCTGCAGGCTGTTGCGGTACGGGAGTACGAGTACACGGTTCGCGATTGGCTGGCGGCATTGGATTGTGGGGCCGATCTCTCAGGCGTCGACGGCCTGGTTTGGCGCCGGGCAGCGACTGGCGAGATTGTGGTGAACAAGCAACGGGCAGCAATCGAGAATCTGGACGAACTGCCGTTCGTCAGCGAAGTCTATAAGCGGTTTTTGCATACTCCGGATTATTTCTACGGGCACTCGCTTTGGCCGCTTGTGGTGTTCGATACCAGCCGGGGGTGCCCGTATCACTGCTCGTTCTGCGTATACCCGCAGACGTTTAGCGGTCACGTGATGCGATTCCGCTCGGTATCGCACGTTGCGGATGAATTCGATTTTGTGGCGCGCGAGATGCCGGAGATCAAAACCGTCATGCTCGAGGACGACACCTTTATCGTGAGCAAGCCGCGCACCCTTGAGTTGGCGAACGAGCTGATTCGCCGGGGAAACAAGTTACCCTTTGACGCGAACTGCCGGGCCGACATTGGCGCAGAGACGGAGTTGCTGTCGACGCTTCACAAAGCCGGCGCTCGTCTGTTTTGCGTCGGATTCGAAAGCGGCGACGTGGAAGTGATTCACGGCATGCACAAGAACAACGATGATCGCCGTGACGCGAAATACCACGAAGAAGCGCATAGGTTCGTTCGCCGTTGCCACGAGTCAGGAATCATGGTGCATGGCTGCTTCATGGTTGGAAATCTGAATGAGACGCCCGCGAGCATGGAAAAGACCCTGCAGTTTGCCAAGAAGCTCAGGCCCGATACTGCGCAGTTCTTTCCCATCATGGTCTATCCGGGAACGGTCGCCTATCAGGAAGCGAAGAAGCGCGACTACATTCAGATAGAAACTTGGGATGCGTGGTTGACCAAGGACGGCCTTCACAACAGCGTCGTCACCCTTCCCAATATCACCCACGAACAACTAGTGAGTTTCTGTGATCGTGCGCGGCGAAAGTTCTATCTCGATCCCGCCTATCTCGCTTATAAGTTGAAACAGTCCATGAAAGATCGCCGCGAGTTGCAGCGCAATCTGAAAGGGTTCATTACCTTGTCGAAGTACCTGTTGCGGGGAAGTCAGCACGATAAAGAAGGAAAGCCTGGAGACAAAACGGTCGTGCCACCCAGGGCTCAAGACGCAACGGTATAACCGGGTTTCGGTCGCTAGTCAAAGACAGGAAGACATCGATCGAAATCGGCTGCCAGAACGAAGGGTGCCAAGATTGCGCGCGCTCGGGACGGCAAGAGGGGTGAATCATCGCGGGCGAGTCAGTCTCAATCATCATTCCAACCTTCAAAGGGGCGAACCGCATCGGGCGCTGTCTGGATTCCCTGCAGGGGCAGTCAGACGGTCGCCACATCGAAATCATGGTAGTCGACGATGGTTCGACGGACGAGACGGCATCCCGGGTCCGGCGCACCCCAGGCGTCCGCCTCATCAGCCAGGCTAACGCGGGTCCCGCAGCCGCACGCAATCACGGCGCGCGCGAGGCGCGAGGCTCGATCATCCTTTTTACCGATGATGATTGCGTTCCGATGCCGGGCTGGATTGATGCCATGCTTGCGCCGTTCGAAGATCCCCAGGTGATCGGGGCCAAGGGAGTCTATCGCACTCATCAGACGGAGCTGATGGCGCGCTTTGTGCAGATCGAATACGAAGATCGCTATCGTCTTATGGCGAATCTGCCCGATATCGACTTCATCGACACTTACTCGGCTGCGTTCCGCCGCGATCGCTTTCTCGAAATGGGCGGTTACGATACTTCATTTCCGGTGGCGTGCGCCGAGGATGCGGAATTGTCGTATCGCATGTCGGCGCGAGGCTGGAAGATGAAATTCGCTCCGGGCGCAGTCGTTTATCATACGCATCCGAACAGCTTTGCAGGCTACCTAAGAAAGAAGTACAAGTTTGCATACTGGCGAATGCTGGCGGTGCGCAAGAATCCAGCCAAAGGCGTGAAGGACAGCCACACGCCGCAGATTATGAAGGTCCAACTGCTGCTTGCGCCTGCACTGGTTGCGGCCGTGATATTCGATCTGGAAATGCATCCGGAGATTTCGGCGACATCGATGGTGTTGGGCGCATTCCTGCTGAGCACAGTTCCCTTTAGTTTTCGGGCCTTGCGCAAAGACCCTGTTGTCGGACTGTTTTCTCCCTTTATTCTGGCGGCGCGGGCCTGTGCGCAATTCCTGGGCGCAACGCGAGGCGGGATTCATGCGTGGCGCAGCCCGGGCGTGGTCGAAGATAAATCGGCGGCGTGACTTCGATAGTCGCCCGCGCCGAAGTTACACGAAGCTGTTGATCCCGGCTAATAGACTGCAACGTATAGGGACGGTCCTGCCTTCACAGGCTATTGCTTTCCGAGGCGTGGAGTGCGTCCCAGCCTCTTCCGTATGATCGCCGTCATCGCATCGAAGCGTTTCTCGCCGAGGATATATGCGAGAACAAAGTAGAGATGAAACAGCGGGTACTTTCTGAATCCCATCCGGCCATATTCTCGATACAGCCTATAAAAGGCGACGATAGGCAGGTTCAACTGGTCTTTGATGTAAGGATAAAAATAATTGGAATAATCGTGAATCACATCGTCGACCAGGTCGATACCGCGCGTGTCCCGTAGGTCGCGAATGATGGAGAGAGCTCCCCCAACCATGTTGAGCCGCGCCTCCGGTGTGTATCGGCCGGGAAGGTATTTGCCCTTTTCCTTCGCGCTGTTTCCGAACTGCGGCGGTTCGTCACCGCGGCACAGGATGAGCACCCTTGGCGTGCAGACGGCGGTCTTGTTGATGAGAACGTTAGCCGTCAGATGCATCTGGTAGTACAAGGTTCCATCAAACTTGTCGGTGGCGACAGCCTGCGCGCTATCACGATCAACGATATACCCGGAGATCACGCCCGAGCGACGAAACGCGAAGCGGATGGACGACTCCCCGGCGGGCAACTCCCTTTCTTCCTTGAAATACCTGATCACCTGGCTGACCTTTTCGGGTCTTTCGTCGAACAGCCCATAGCTCCTCAGCACCAAGCCAACGTTAGGGTGGCGTTCGATAACGCTGGCAGCCTCCTTCATTGCGCTTGGGCACATGACGTCGTCATTTCCCATGAAAAAACAGAAGCGTCCCTCGGCCCTTTCTACCAGGCTTCGGACATTTCCGTCATAGCCGAGGTTTTCAGGGTTTTCAAAGTAACGAATCATCCCTGGATATTTGCCCTGGTAGTCTCGCACGATGGTTGCGATCAGCTCACGCTCCGGAGACCGATCCTCACAGATCACTACTCCATAATCGGAAAAATTCTGACCAAAGATCGAATCAAGAAGGGGGCGGAGGTGTCGCGCGCGATTATAGGCGGGAATGCAGACAGAGAACAGCTTGCGAGGCTGCATCATGAGTTCGGGCCCTTTCATTTCTATGCCGCCCACCGATGGCACGAGGTCATGATCCATCTCTCTGCCCGTTATTGTCCGTGGCTTTGCTGAGAAAGTGCGTCGCACGTCTTATCAAAAGCAAGGCTCCTGGTAGGCCTATACCGGTCACCAACCAAACGATAAAAGTCCCCGTCTGGAACAGGTCAAGACGCCATAACTCAGCCGCCCCATAGATGATCGCGCCACAGGGAAGGAGAAATATGGATTTGCCCAAGGAAGACATGGCTCCAAAAAGGAAGCCCATCACCAGACAGACCAGAGCAAGGTAAGGCCAACTCCAGGTGCCCATCTGTTGCAAGAGGAGGGTAAATGCGGAATTAGTGTTGAGAGCGGGGGCAATGTCGACCCAGTCGCGGTACTCGTCGCCTCCAAAGCCAGCTAACGTATCCGCGACCTTGGCTGCCCCGACTGCGGTCTGGAACGGAGAGCCGACGTAAGTAATGATCTCGGACGCGCCCGCCAGTCCGAAAGAAAGCCGGTTGCGGTCATAGTACCCGGCATTACGGGAAATATTAAGCGCAGAAAGAATCAAGAAAATGAGACTACAGAAGAGCGCGGCCTTTGCGATACTGATCCGGGCACGTGTTTTTCCATATGTAAGTAGAAAACCGGTGACCATGAGGGTCGCCACGAGAATGAGGCGCATGGACAAGAACGTACTTACACCCAACATAAGTACGTTGAAGAGATTGACCGCAGAGTATCGTTTCTGCCGAATGATGCGGTAGAGCGCGATGGAGGCGGGATAAAGTACCACATACCGCAGTGAAACCAGCCCAATATGATATTCCTCGTACAAGGGCTCCTTGAGCGCATTTGTTTGCCCGAGTGAAATGAAAATCAAGGCCTGCTGGAACGACAACTTGCTAAATATTGCCCATAGCGTCGAGACTATCCCGATTGTACTAATCAGGGTAAAGCCGTAGTAGACCGCATTGGAATTCAGACTGAGAACAGGATCGTCGCTTCGGGCCATCGGACTGACGAAAAATCCGCCCAGTTTCTGTCCGACGAAAAAACATATGAAGATCATCGAATACCAGCAGAGGAGCATCACAACCGAAGTCATATCGAGAGCTTCTTTTCGAGTGAAGCCCTTGAGAATGACTCCGAATGTCGGAAACTCCCAGGCGATGAAACTGGCCGTCACCGCCACCATCGACATAGAAGACGGCGTAAAGATGGTCTTGATCGGCAACACCAGCTTCATGCGCGTGAATCCCTGAGTTGTTCATCGGGTGTAAGAAGATCGTCCTTCGGACTGTCGGCGCAGGTGCGCTCCCATTGGGACGTTGCATTTTTGAATTGCTTGATGGGGCGGGCCGGCACGCCGGCGGCGATGGTTTGGTCAGGAACGTCGCGGCGAACGACAGAATTGGCACCAATGATCGAGCCCCGCCCGATGGATACGGGGCCGATTATCACTGCATTGTCGCCAATCCAAACGTCATCCCCGATGATCACCGGGCCTCCTCCTCCCAATGGCCTGAAAGCGGGAGGGGTATCAGGACGGCTCTGCTGTGAGCCTCGATAAACACCGTGGTGGTGGTCCCCAATGTAGGTTCCACTGCCGATGACAACGCGGTTACCAATGCGAATTCTTTCGATACACGTGATGTGCACACGCTCGGAAATGGACACTTGGTCGCCGATCTCTATCAGCGGCCGAAAACGTTGATCATTGTATGTGGTTATCGCGTGCAACCAGAGATTGCCGTGAATGTAGAGATTGGATCCAAAGCGTATGAACCGCGTCCCGTTGATGCGGCATCCCGGCCCCAAGTACAACCGTGGCGCGTGAAACAACCAGCCAAGGTATGCACTTCTAAGCTTGGAGAGCGCGCGGTGGAAGAGAAGCCATATCGCCCATGGAAACGGGTCCGCGATCAGATGCTTCTTCAGACGTCCGATGGGTCTGGGATCCGGTTTCATCCGATTGCTCTCGAAGTCACTCGCCGCACGACATTAGCGCGCCCGCCTGAAACGAAGCCAGTTGCGCACGCGCTTGACCTTCGCTGAATACTCGGGAACCTGTTCCATTCCGTCGAGTATTCGTGAGGTCACTGATACGACGCACGCAATCAGAAAGGCAACGAAACCAAAGCCAAGGGTAAGCAAGGTTCTGTGTGGGGAAGATTTTTTGTCAGGGGGCACGGCGCGATCAACCACTTGGATCAACGGAGCCGCTTTCCCTTCGTCGATGCGCGCCGCCTCAAACTGTTTTGTGAGTAGCTCGAACAACACTTCGTTAAATCGCACGTCTCTGAGCCTTCGAGCGTACTCCAATTGCAGGGCGGGAACACGTCCCGCGGGCATTCCGTTTTCGCCAAATAAGGTTGCGCGCGGATCATTCTCCAACCTGGCGAGTTGGTCTCGGAGCGAATTCATCTCTTCCTGAATGCGTACCGCTTGTGGATTTTCATCTGTTGCGAAGGTGTGCATCGCATGAAGCTGCACTTCGCGGCTGGCAATCTCCGCCCGTACCTGGGCAAGACTGCGAATGACGACCTCGGCTTGGCCCGGCAATTGAACGACCCCGCTCTTCTCCTCCATTTGCTTGAGTGATTCTTCCGAAGTGACCAGGGCATTCTTTTCGCTCGCCAACTCATGGTCGAAGAAGACCCTCCGCTGTGCCGCTTCGGTGATCGCGAGCTGCGAATTCATCATGTAAAGTTCATCGACGTAGGCATTTGCCATGTCGCTGGCTCGGCTGGCGCTGTGGTCTTCGACCGCGATGTGAATCAACCCGTCCTTGGTAGCAATGAACTTCCTGTGCTTCTTCAGGACGATCCGGGTATCCTCCTTTGTCTTGGTTTTGTAGAGAGCGGCAAGGTCAAACTTCTCTATAACATGATCCGCGATTGTCCTGCTTTCCAACATGCCGACGTACATGTCGGCTGGGCTCTTGATAGAGGAGCTCATGCCAGTGAGCGATCCCAGTGAGCCAAGCTGTCCCAACAGGCTGCTCAGGGTCGATTGGTTCTGCTGGGGGGGCAAAATGAGCGCTTCCCCCGTAAAGGAGGGCGCAGTAAGGAGGGCAATGGCCGCTCCGATGAGGAGGCCGATCAACACGAAGATCGCGATTCTTTTCCGAGCCTCCACGATGACGAAGAGAAGGTCAAAAAAATCCATGCCACTTCCGCGGGTGCTTGGTGCCTCGTTTTCCTGCTCGCTTATTTCCTGATCTAGCATAGAACTTGATCGATTATATTTTATTATCCTTACCGATCGCCATATACGCTTTTGGATTGACAGAACGCCGGGCTTTGCAACGCAGCATGGACACTGAACGATACGCACCAATTGAATACCTCGCGTTTCCAAAGGTAGATTCAGGGTCGCATTTCAGGCGTCCGTTCCAGGTCCACACCTCATGGGGGCGCCGCGAATGGCTTCCCAGATGGCAGGGACGTGCCGCTCCGCTTCGAGCGGCTCCAGGGTAACTTAGCGGCCACCCAGGTGCCACCCGCCCGGGAGCGTGGACTGGCCTCACGTACTGGGAAGATGGCTGATTTCGACTACGGATTCAGGCTTCTGCATGTCCTACTTTGCGAATCATGAAGAGGATCGTGAATGCAAAGGTTAGAAATGCGTGTCCGTTGCTGTGGAGACTGGAAGGCACTCAGGCAACGGCTTTGGTATATCTTGGGATTTGAGGAGCATGTATTTGGTCACGCAAGCCATGGAGCGGTGTCCATTTACATCACCCTAAGAGAGCTATGAACCTTGCGTCATCATCGAAAGATAACGGCCCACGGTTGGGTGCGGATCTGCGCAAGAGGGCCCTCATCGTGAAGCTTGGGCAGATCGGCGATGTGATCATGGCCATCCCGGCGGTGTCTGCCCTCCATGCGCAGGGATTTGAGATCGATTGGCTTTGCGGCCGAGCGGTGCGCCCCCTGCTGGAGTGTTATTCGTGGATTCGCGTGATACCTGTCGATGATGCGGCACTACTGTGCGGCGGTCCAGTGGATCGGCTATTGGCCATCGCAAGACTTTGGGCAAGCGTCCTGGCAACGAAATACGACCTCTGTGCGACGCTGTATTACGATCGCCGCTTCCACCTCCTGACCCTTCCGATAAGAAGCCGCCGACGTGTGGTACTTTCGCGTAAATCCAGAGCAACGACCCTGCTCACCGGTCGTCGCCACACAGATGAATACGCGCGCGTTCTGTTGCAGACCGAAGACAGTTTTCGAGAAGAGAGCTGCCCTCTCGTCCGGCCTGACCGCTTACCGGCGTTCAGGTGGCCTGCCGAGGCATCGTCGAGGCGGATTGCCATCGTTCCCGGAGGGACGAAGAACGTTCTGGGAGAGCAGGTGCTCCGCCGCTGGCCGATCGATAATTATGTGCTGCTTGGACGCCGGATGCTGGAACGGGGCTGGGAGGTGGTCCTGCTCGGGGGCCCGGACGACGCCTGGGCCCGTCCTCATTTTCAGCATCTGGCCGTGACCGACCTGGTGGGAAAGCTCTCCTTGCCGGAAGTGGTCGGTGCCTGCGACGGTTGCGACGCCGTCGTTAGCCACGATACGGGTCCGTTGCATCTTGCCGGGCTTAGCAGGGCATCCGTGATCGGAATTTTTGGTCCAACCGATCCAGCCACCTTTCTTCCCCGGCGGCCCTTCTCATTAGCGATCTGGGGCGGTCAAGGATTCGCCTGTCGTCCTTGTTACGACGGACGGGACTTTGCCCCGTGCCAATTCAACGGATGTATGCATCAGGTCACTCCGGAGCTAGTCCTTCGCGAGCTGGATTTTCTCTTGAGGGATTGCGATCGAGGGGTGATCCGCCCATGGAAAGTCGTTTTTCCGGAAGAGGGCTTATTGCCTCTTCACAGCATCTCACCGGCTAAGATGTAATGTCGGACGTACGCCAGGCGTCGATCAAGCCGATCGAGTTATCGGGCTCGAGAATCTTTCCCGCAGTTTGGAAACCTGCTGATTCAAGACGCGAGGTGAGATATTTCTCGCCCGGAGTCAGGTGCCATTCAATGACCGCATAATCAATGTCATCGAGGCCTCCGGTTCTGGATAGGCGATCGATAATGCCATACTCAGCGCCTTCGGCATCAAGCTTGAGCAGAATGGGCGCGCCGGGATGGTGCTCTCTGATGGACCGGAGAATGCGATCAGCATCCAAGATCTGAATAGTGATGCGTTTCATATCCTGGGGAGTGAGAGCGTAGCGGGTGGCCAGGCGGGTCGGGATTTCTGAAAGCCCGATGGCCGCCTTGGCCTTTTCGGTGTAGCTGATTTCGAGTTCACCATCGGCGTCACCGATACCGAACGGTTCGAGGGTGATCTTTGGGGTCAGATCCGGATTTGCAGCCAGAGAACGCTGTGCACAGTCAAACGTATGGGGCATGGGTTCAAACGCATAGACGTGAGCGACCTTGGAATTCTTCGCGAAAATGAGGCTGGTCGCTCCTATATTTGCACCAATATCCCAAACGATCGACCCAGGCTGAATGTTCTTCTCGATCTGTTCGTAGTGTCGACTATAGAAAATGTCTACTGTTGTATCGAGGTCGTCAAGGCCTTCGAGTGGAATGCGAATATCGTTCGGAGTGATGAGGCAGTTGAAGGAGGACTCACGAAAAAATTCGCGACGCACAAGGCGGGAACCGTCCGGCGTGATGCTATGCCAGCCGAACCCTGGGGAAAAACCTGAGTGCGCGAGAAATGAAACATACCCGCGGAGCCGCGAACTAAATGACATAGGAGCCAACAGAATACTATACCCTTGGTTCCATTATATTCGCCCATCTTCGCGAACTGCATGGCAGACCCAGTTCCATAGCGAGTGTATTCGCACGCGAAATGTCCCGTCCGCGCGACTCGAGAGCGCCTGATACGATGGTCCTTCAGGCGGGTGAAGCGGCCAAACGGATAAGTGCGCAGATGGCGGACGGTACTCGCCCCACCGCACAGACCCAGGTAGGGGGAAATGAAAATGAACCGAAACTGGGCCAAGGAGGAAATGCCAAACCTTGATCTGCTGCGCAGCATCGCGGTGCTGATGGTGGTCGTCGAGCACACCCTGATCGCGATGCGCATGTACACGATCGGATATTGGAAGATTGCGTGGCTTGGTGTAGTGGGCGTGTTTATGTTCTTCGTTCACACCAGCCTGGTGTTAATGTGGTCCTTGGATCGGGAGCCCAACACCCTCAGCTTTTATATTCGGCGAATCTTCCGTATCTATCCGCTTTCCATTACAGCGACTCTACTGATCGTCGTTTTCCATATACCGACGATGCAGAATCCCTTGGGCGACACGTTTTTCCAAACCAGCGGACCGGGCAATGTGTTTTCCAATTTGCTTCTTGTTCAAAATCTTGGTTGGGGCGGAAACATCCTGAGTGTCACGTGGACATTGCCGCTCGAAATGGACATGTACTTTCTGCTACCGTTTGTCTTCTTTTTTCTGCGGAAGAACTTCTCGGTCTGGCCGGTTTTGGCTCTTTGCATCGGTGCCGCGGCCTACAGCCGTGCGAATTTTCCGCCTGACAATTCAAGTTTTGTGGTCTGTATTCCGTATTTCTTGCCGGGAGTTATTGCCTATGTGCTGTTCACCAAGGCTTCGCCTCGGATTCCGGGCCTGTTTCTACCTTTATTGATCGCAGCGCTTCTGTCCGTATTCATGATTCATCCTGCCTGGCGCGGTGGATGGGCACTGACGCTTGCGCTCGGGTTTGCCCTTCCTCTTTTTCGCCAGATCCGCGCAAAATGGTTGATCCGTGCAAGCCACTCGGTGGCGAAATACTCCTACGGGATGTATCTAGCACACCTGTTCTGTATTTCCCTTGGCATTAATAATCTATCCGGTCACAGCCTTCTACTGCGACTGGCCGTGGTTGTGGCTTCGCTTGCGGCCTCGGTCGTATTGGTACACCACTTAATTGAGAGACCGATGATGAATCTCGGAGCCAGGCTGGCGCGACGCCTTCGAAAACAGGAGATGTTGCCAAGCACTCCGGAGGGGATCGCGGTTGGCTGAACCTCTCCCTACGGCAGAGACCAACTGGCGCGCACAGAATCGGATGCTGTTACCGAAGCGTGGAGGCGATCTATCCGTCTTCTCAAAGACCATGGTCTAACCCGAAGTTCCAGCCATGAAACGGCCTAAGAATTGAAACAGGTAGCCATGAATGAAGGACATGGGCTAAGTGCGTGGTTGTTGATTAGGTGACAATGTACCCATGTAATATGAATATATAACTTGACATTGCAACTATTATGTTGCATATATTAAGCCATGTATATCGACGTCGTCCCGAACCGAAGCTCCCCGCCCGCGGTTCTGCTGCGTCAGGCTATTCGCGAAGGCAGCAAGATCCGCAAGGTCACCCTAGCCAACCTTTCCGACTGGCCCGAGGAGCAGGTATCCAGCCTGAGATTGTTGCTCAAGGGCGAGTCTCTGGTTCCCCTCAACCAGGCCTTCACCATCACCCGCTCCCTGCCTCATGGCCACGTTGCGGCGGCGCTGGGTACGCTGCGCCGTCTGGGGCTGGAGCACATCCTCCATCGAGAGCCATGCCGGGAGCGCGATCTGGTGGTGGCCATGATCGTGGCACGGATCCTGGAGCCGGCCTCCAAGCTGGCTACGGTGCGGGGACTGGAAGCCGAGACCGCCTCCAGCAGTTTGGGGGCCTGCCTGGGGCTGGACACAGTCAGTGAAGACGAACTCTATCGAGCCATGGACTGGCTGCTGGAGCGCCAGGAGCAGATCGAAAAACACTTGGCCAAGCGTCATCTCGAACACGGCTGTCTGGTGCTCTACGATTTAACTTCGACTTATTTTGAAGGCCGACATTGTCCTATAGCTCATTATGGTCATTCCCGCGATGAGCGTCCTGGCAACCTGCAGATCGTCTTTGGCCTGTTGACCGATCAGGCCGGACGGCCGGTGGCCGTAGAAGTATTCGAAGGCCACACGGGAGACCCCAAGACCGTTGCGGCACAGGTGGAGAAGTTGCGCGCTCGATTTGGTCTGGACCGGGTCATTCTGGTCGGCGATCGCGGCATGCTGACTAGCCGCCATTTCTCACACGGATCGATTTTGCCGTGAACTACCGAGTGGGGCCGCGTTGTAGGGCCGTTATTTTGCATGGGAGTGGCTTTGAGATGACTTCTGCGAAGGCACAGAACCGCCGATCGTAGCTCGAAGTTGGATTCGCCGCATAGCTCCGCCGAAGCGATTGCCGGCTGATGTGGAAAAGCTGTTTGGTCTCGGTGGGAGCGGTTCAGCAGCGCAGCGCGTCGAAGGCCCGAGCGTAAATCTGCTTCCACGGATAGGTGGAACTGAGTTCCAGCCACACGCGCCGAGAGCTGATGCGCACCAGAGCGCCGATCTTGAACAGCTTGAGCCGGATCGTGTCCACCTGCGCCTGGGCCCACTCGGTTCCCTTCAGCGCTAGCCGCCTGAGCGCTTCGACCAGCGTGTAAGCCAGCGCCGACATGTATAGGCGCAGCTGATTGCCCTTCATCTCTTCTGTCGAGAGGCGATAGGCGAACAAGCACATTTGCTCCTTGATGCGGTTCTCCATCTCGCCGTGCTGGCAGTAGAACTTCTCGTATAAGTCGCGCTCTGCCCACTGATCGGCAGTCAGCGAAGTGACCACGAAGCGCGGGTTCTCGCCCTTATCGAGATACTCGGCCTTGGCCACCACCCGCCGCGCACGCGCCCAGCTCTTGCCGGTCATGTAGTCGAACTCGGTAAAGACACGCGCTGCCTTGCCGGTCTCGGCGTGCAGCAGCCTGGCCTCGTGCATCGGTTTGCCGATGATCTTCTGCAGCCGGCGGTTGCGTGCCAGGCCGAACAGGAAGTCCACTTGGTTCTCCGCGGCCTCGCACCAGGCCATCAGTTCCTCGCGGCAGAAGCCGGAGTCGCCGCGCACCACGATGCGCACCTTCGGCCACTTGGAGCGCAACTGGGCCACGATGCGCTTGACTTCATCCAGCGCACCGGCCGCGCCATCCACGTTGCTGGCGCGAAGCCGGGCACACAACAGTTGATCGCCGGCGAAGATATACAGCGGCAAGTAGCAGTAGCTGTCGTAGTAACCATGAAAAAAGCGTTCCGGCTGATGGCCGTGGAGCGGGATGTCGGTTGCATCCAGATCAAGCACAATCTGGTCCGGAGCCTCAGCGTGCGACTCGATGAACAGATCGCAGAGCAGCCGGTCGATCTTTTCCGGCGCGTAATCGATCTTGTGATAGCGCCCCGAGCCGCCCGGAAGCTCCAGCCGGTTCAGCGTACTCTTACCGGCCAACGGCTCTTCCAGCTTGCGGCGACCCGCCAGCACGGCCATCAGTGGATCGTGGCGCAACTGCTCATGATCGCAAAGGTCCTCGTAGCCCAGGGCCAGCCCGTAGATGCGCTGCGAGAGCATCTCCCCAAGCTGGTGTTGAACAAATACCGGCGACCGCCGGTCGGTGAAACAACACGCCACCCGATTCAGCAAACCAATCTTGCGATCGGCCTGACGCAACAACAGCGACCCGCCATCGGTCGATACCTGCCCGGCCGTGAAACTGGACTCCACGCGGCGTGAAAAATGAGATGCAAACGAGAAGACTTCTTGATTACACTCTGTCATGAGAAAGGCCGCCCTTTCCTCGGCCATAACCCGTCTCGACAACGTAGTTATGACACAGAAAAGACGGCCTTTCCAGTTATTTCATCCTTCCCGACTCACCCAAATAGACAATCGACCCGTGAGATATGCAGGCTAGCGCCCGCATCGAACAGGATTTGCGCAGCGCAGGTCTGGATTGGATCACGGCTTTGCGCAGCGTGCAGATTCGCGCTCTGGTGGATTCCGGATTCCTGCAGTTGTCCTTGTTTGACCGCCAGGACTTAGCCGCCTCGGGGGTCACCCAAAAGTATCGTGCCCCCTTGGCGGGTCCATAGTACCGGAAACTTGCGCGGCGCCATAGATCCATTGCAGACTCAGGAAGCCGGGCTCGACAGCCATGATCGCTGACCGCTTGGTGCCATTGTGCCCGTCCAAAAGTCTGATTTCGGTTGCTGCGGTCCATTGTTTGGTGGCGGGATTGCGCTTTGAAAAAAGAGCAATCTCGATCCCGGTGGAAAGCCTGCGTCGTGATCGCCAACCGAGTCGAACCCGGCCAATTCAATCAGAGGGAGAAGATGCCATGAAGAAGAATAGTCTATCCGCCTTTGATCGTTTACGGACCGGGGCGCGATTGAGTCACAAGGAGCGCAAAGAAGTCCAACAGCGCTTGAGTGCCGCAGATCCTGGATTGGAAATCGTAAATCGAGATGCGGCCGGCATTGATGTCGGCAACGAAAGCCACTACGTGGCCGTGCCGCGCGGGCGGGACGCTCAGCCTGTGCGCGAGTTCGGATCTTGGACGGCTGCACTTATAGAAATGGCGCAGTGGTTGATTGGTTGTGGAATACGCACTGTGGTGATGCAGTCCACGGGAGTGTACTGGATCGCAGTGCATGATGTTCTTCGGAAGCACGGTCTGGAAGTGAGCCTTGTGGATGCGCGGGGAACGAAGAATGTACCTGGACGAAAGAGTGACGTGCAGGAATGTCAGTGGCTCATGCGGCTGCATACCTATGGTCTGTTGCGGGCTTGTTTCTTGCCTGCTCCGGAGATCCACGGCGTCCGAACAATGTGGCGGCTGCGGGATCAGCACGTCAAGGACGCCGGACGGTGCATACAACATATGCAAAAAACACTCATCGAGATGAACGTGCAGCTGCACATCGCCATAAGCGATATCAGCGGTACGAGTGGACAGGCGATTATCCGGGCTCTGCTGGCAGGACAACGCGATCCAGTCGCACTGGCTGCTCTACGCCATCCGCGGTGCATGGCCTCCGAAGAAGAGATCGTTCACAGTCTTCAGGGTGACTGGAAGCCTGACGTCTTGTTTGAATTGCAGCAAGCGGTCGAAGCTTACGATTTCTATCGCCAACAAATGGCCAAATGCGATGAACAGCTGAAAGAGTACATGGCGTTGCTGCCCGCCAGAAAAGTTGAAACTGTCATCTCATCGCCTGGGCTATCAGCTGTCCCCGACATTAGTAAAACATCCAGTTCTCGCAAGCCGCGAAAGCCCAAGGGGAACCAACCCGCATTTGATCTAGAAGCGGAATTGGAGCGCATTCTCGGCGTGAACGCCACCACGATAGACGGCATTAACGTGATTACTGTTCAGACCGTATTAGCCGAAGTGGGGCCAGATCTGAAAGCGTGGAAGACTGAAGCCCACTGGGCCTCTTGGTTAAATCTCCCTCCCAAACGAGATGTGAGTGGAGGCAGAGTCATCCGGCATGTACGGGAGCACCGCACCAATCGCGTAGGAAATGCATTTCGGATGGCCGCGCAAACACTGCTACACACTAACAGTTATCTGGGCGCGAGGTGTCGATACCTTCGGGCAAAGTTAGGAGGCCTCAAAGCAGTTAAAGCTATGGCACGCGTTTTGGCCTGCCTTTACTATCGGCTGGTCACAAAGGGACAGAGGTGGGTAGATCGGGGGATCGACGAATTCAACAGGCGAAGCGAGCAACGCGAAATAGCTGTGCTGCAGCGTAAAGCTCAAAAGCACGGAATGCAACTCGTGCCAACCGCCTGAGAGAACTACAAGTCCGGGCCAATACGGAACTTCCTGCCTCGGCGGGGAGCAAACCGTTTGCGTGTATACACCGCCCCCAAAAGAAGAAGCAAGCCATCTCTCGCGCCCTGACAACACTCCTAACGTCGAAATCGCCCACCTTGAATAATGAAGTTTCTGGAAAGCGGCCATAGAGGGTCAAGTGAAAAGCGGCCATAGAGAGAAGGCTTAAGGCAGAGCCGCCACCGGGGGAAGTTAGCCTCTGTGGTCATGAGCCACGTCTTGAGCAGAGAAAAACGAGAACAAGTCATCGCATTGGGCCGGCTGGGCTGGTCGTTGCGGCGCATCGAGCAGGAGACTGGAGTGCGCCGGGAAACGGCGGGCGACTATCTTCGCGGTGCGGGGATTGCCCTGCGGCGTCCGGGCGGCTGGGGACGCCACAGTCCTTCAAAAGCGGCCATAGAGGTGATCACCGGCTTTTTGGCCAAGAAACCGGGTTGCGGACCGGCGAGCAGCTGCGAACCTTACCGTGAACTGATCGCGCTGGAGTTGGAGCGCGACCGGAACTCGATGGGAATCTGGCGAGGATCTGGTCGACAGCCACGGGTTCGCGGGCGGCTACCAGAGCGTAAGGCGATTCGTGCGCAATTTGCGCGGCGCCGCAGCGCCGGAAGCGCGGGCGATCATCGAGACCAAACTCGGTGAAGAGGCGCAGGTTGACTACGGCACGGGGCCGATGGTGCGCGATCCCGACACTGGCAAGTACCGGCGCACGCGGCTGTTTGTTCTGACGCTGGGCCGGAGTCGCAAGTCGGTTCGGCTGCTGGTCTTCCGTTCGAGTGCGCGGGTGTGGGCCGAGCTTCACGAGAAGGCATTTCGCCGGCTTGGCGGTTCGCCGCGGATCGTGGTCCTCGATAACCTTCGTGAGGGCGTGCTGTCTCCAGACTTCTACGATCCGGGCGTCAATCCCCTGTATCGCGATGTTCTGGCGCACTACGGCGTGACAGCGCTACCGTGCAAAGTGCGCGATCCGGATCGAAAAGGGAAAATCGAGTCCGCTGTGGGCCACACACAAAAGACGCCCCTGAAAGGCAAGCGGTTCGAGAGCCTGGAAGAGGCGCAGGCTTATCTGGACCACTGGGAAGAACACTGGGCCGATACGCGCATCCATGGCCGGACCAAACGGCAGGTAGCGGCGATGTTCGCCGAAGAGAAGCCATCCTTGCAAGTGCTTCCTCTCGATTTGATTCGCATGGCTTATCTTCTCCTCAATGCTTCCTTCGGTGTGGATCTCAGAAGTCGGCGCGCTTCCCCGATTCTGTGGCTAAGTGCATCACGTCCAGCCGCGGCTTCCAGGGATCAGGAATCGCGCCTGCCGTACCGTCGGGATGGAACTCGAAGATCACATCCTTGCTGGGATCGTATCGCGACCAGGTCGGCAATCCCGCGCCATTCGGATCGCCTGTCCGGGCGAAGTTGACCCAATAGCCCTGCGCCATCTTTGAGACCGCCCGATCTTCGTCTGTCGCTGGTGGCGGTGGCGGACCAAAGCCTCCGGCGCCCAGCGTGCCGAACACGAATGCAATTTCGCCGCCGTGCGGTGTCCCGGCCGGAAGCATTTGCCGCATTCCTGTCTGCACATAGGAGAACCGATAGAGATAAACGGGCGAACCGTTTTTCGCGAACGCACTCGCTGCGAAGCGAGCCGGTTCGGCTTGCCCGAAATCATCGTTTGCCTCCGATACCAGCTCTGCCAGACTCTTCGTTCCGTCGGGATCGTAGGCAGCCTTCGCCTCTGCGCTCCACTGGCCGAAGTGAGCCCACAACTGGTCCTTAGTGGAAGCTCTGATCCGGTTGCCTGCGGTGTCGGCGCCATTGCTTCCGAGCATGAGCGGAACACGCGGCTCGTGGTGGGCCTTGTACGCGGTCTCGGCGGTTTCGGTGATCAGCTTGCCATCGAGAATCGGCGTGGTCTCATAAGACTGAACGCTGCCGCCAGATTGCGCGGGCGCGCCGCCAACGACCTGTTCGGCACTGAGGGCGCGAAGTTTGGCAAGCGCGGCCTGATCCGTTCCATCGATCCCCATCGAGTGCGCGAATTGAATCCCAATAGTTTCGGCCGACACCGGATAGTTTGGATCGACGCCGTCTTTGCTCATTGGACGCGCGGTGAGCACGCTGTCACGCGAACCGCCAGACTCGACGATTGCTTTTTGGAACAGCCCGCGCGCCATTGGCATCGTCAGAAGGCTATGCACCGAGACACCACCCGCGGAAAATCCAAAGATTGTGACATTGCTCGGATCGCCTCCGAAGGCGCCGATGTTCTGCTGTATCCACTTCAGTGCGGCGATCTGGTCCGTGTAGGCGTAGTTGCCCTTGGGCTCATCAGGATGTTCCTTGCTAAGCGCCGGGAAGGCGAAAAATCCAAAGCGCCCCACGCGGTAATTGAAGGTGATCAACAGGACGCCTTGTTTGGCGAACTGCACTCCCGAATTGCTCGGCGAGGACCCGCTCCCGAAGACGAAGCCCCCGCCGAAGATCCACACCATGACCGGCAGTTTTGTGGCCGGCGCAGCATTCGCGGGTTTCCACACGTTGATAAAGAGGCAATCTTCCGACGAGGTCGGCGACATAGCTCCAGCGCCGGGCCCAAAGGCGGCCTGCGGGCAGTCGGCCCCGTATTTGCTGGCATCACGCTCGCCTTGCCATGCGGACAATGGTTGCGGTGGGCGCCAGCGATATTCACCGACGGGAGCCGCGGCAAAGGGAATGCCCTTGAAGCTCGAGACATCTCCTTCCGTCACGCCGCGCACGGTGCCGTAGTGCGTTCGAACCGTTGGCGCTGCGGCCGAGGTTGGTGCGGCCACGCCTGCAGGATTGGCCTGAGCAACGGCCACTTGAACACTCAAGGTGAAGAGAGCTAGTCCCAGGACGATCAACTTCGATTTCATTTCGTAGTCCTTTGCCTTTCGACTTCTGTTGCTGCCAATCTGTGCAATTGAAAATGATCAGAGCCCCGTCATCTTCAACACAGCTTCAGGAAGGCGAGCCCCTTCGAGTTTCATGCTGGAAGATGCTTCATCGATCTGCTTGAGATCACTCTCACTAAGCTCCACGCAAACTGCTCCGAGATTCTCCTCGAGCCGGTGCACCTTAGTCGTTCCAGGGATCGGCACGATCCACGGCTTCTGTGCGAGCAGCCATGCCAATGCAATTTGTGCAGGCGTCGCTCCCTTGCGCTCCGCCACGCTCTTGATCAGATCCACCAGCACCATGTTGGCCTTACGTGCCTCGGCGGTGAAGCGCGGCACCATGTTGCGGACGTCAGTAGGATCAAACTTTGTGTTCTCGTCGATCTTTCCCGTGAGAAACCCAGCACCCAGCGGGCTGAATGGGACGAAACCGATACCGAGTTCGTCGAGAGCCGGCAAAAGTTCCGCTTCCGGGCCACGGTAGAAGAGGGAGTATTCGCTTTGCACTGCGGTAACCGGCTGAACGGCGTGTGCCCGACGAATGGTCTGCACGGCTGCTTCCGACATGCCGAAGTGCTTCACCTTACCCTCGGCGATCAACTCCTTCACCGCTCCTGCGACGTCCTCGATCGGCACGTTCGGGTCGACGCGATGTTGATAGAACAGGTCGATGGTGTCGGTCCGCAAACGCTTCAATGCAGCATTGGACACTTGCTTGATGTGCTCGGGCCGGCTGTTGGTCCCTCCGCGGCGGGCACCCGTCTCGAGATCGATGTCGAAGCCGAACTTGGTGGCGATCGTCACTTTGTCGCGGATCGGCTGGAGCGCTTCGCCCACCAGCTCTTCATTTACGAACGGCCCGTAAGCTTCAGCCGTATCGAAGTGCGTCACGCCAAGGTCATGTGCGGCTCGTATCAACTTGATCATTTCGCCCTTGTCGGCTGCGGGGCCATAGGCCGAGCTCATGCCCATGCAGCCAAGCCCGATTGCAGATACTTCAAGATCGCTGTTTCCTAGCCTTCTCTTCTCCATGCTGTTACCTCCCCGATCACGCGCGTGATCGGTCGCGAGTTGCCCGCGCATTAGCGGTTGATTTCATCACCATCGAACTTCCAACCTGGTGGCCTGCTTCTGCAATTAGCCGTCGTCTGATTTGTTAGCGATCAATCATCTTCTGCGCACCCTCGGAATAGCGAGCACCTTGCACCGAGATCGTCGCAGTAGCCTCGTTGAGGCGATACAGATCGTCGGGTGTTAGTTCCACTGCGGTTGCGCCGAGGTTCTCTTCCAGGCGGTACAACTTCGTCGTGCCGGGGATAGGAACGATCCAAGGCTTCTGCGCCAGAATCCACGCGAGCGCGATCTGAGCGGGAGTCGCATTCTTCTGCTGAGCAAAACTTCCGACCAGATCTACGAGTGCCTGGTTCGCCTTGCGATTCTCCTCGTTGAAACGTGGCACAGTATTCCGGAAGTCGTTCGCGTCGAACTTTGTCTCTTCTGTGATTTTGCCCGTGAGGAATCCCTTGCCGAGCGGACTGAACGGTACGAAGCCGATTCCAAGTTCTTCCAGGGTGGGCAGGATCTCTTGTTCCGGCTCTCTCCACCACAGGGAGTATTCGCTCTGCAGCGCGGTGACAGGCTGCACGGCATGTGCGCGACGAATCGTCCGCACGCCTGCCTCAGACAGGCCGAAGTGCTTCACCTTCCCTTGCTGGATCATATCTTTCACCGCACCGGCGACGTCCTCAATCGGCACGCTCGGATCAACACGGTGTTGATAGAAAAGGTCGATCACGTCGGTTCTGAGGCGCTTCAGCGAGGCATCGGCCACCTGCTTGATGTGTTCGGGCCGGCTTTCCAAGCCCGCGCCTTTTCCGTTTTCATCGATTTTGAAGCCGAACTTTGTAGCGATTATGACCTGGTCGCGGAACGGCTCGAGAGCTTCGCCGACAAGTTCTTCGTTCGTGTAGGCACCATAGATCTCAGCCGTATCGAAGAAGGTTACGCCGCGTTCGACGGCGCCGCGAATGAGCGAGATTCCCTCCTGCTTATCGGTGACCGTGCCGTAGCCAAAGCTCAAACCCATGCAGCCGAGGCCCAGGGCCGATACCTCAAGTCCGCTCTTTCCTAATTGTCTCTTTTTCACGATTGTTCCTGCCTTTTTCCTTTGATCTCGTCAGCGCTTCATTTCAGCGTTCCAATTGTCTCTAGCCAGCTTTGAACTTCTCTGCGCGCTTCTTCTGCCCTGGCATCTTTGATAGCGAGGTTGTGTCCATCGATCTCTGACCCGCCCCTCGTGGTGAAACCCTGCAGGAGCGTGCTTTGCGGACATAGTTCCTTGACGGTCTCAAAACTACTGCCAACGCCGTACCCGCCATTGGTGTTGAACGGGATAACAGTCTTTCCCTTCATGTTGTACTGGTGCAGAAAGCTCTTAACGGGCGGGGGCAGCTGCATCCCCCAGGTAGGAAGCCGAGAAACACAAACTCGTATTGTTCAATCCGATCGATCTTCGTCTTTAGAAGCGGTAAATAGCCGGTCTCATTCTCACGGACAACCTGTTGCACCGTTGTCCTGTAGTCCGCGGGATAAGGCGTTTCCAATTCGAGAGCGACAAGTGTACCGCCGACCCGTTGATGAATGATTTCCGCGATGGCTTTGGTGTTGTTGGTTCGGGACAAATAGACAATCAGTGTGTTCTTTTCCGTGGGCACTCGGTGAGATTTCGCCGCTGGTTGCTGCGCGCGCGAAGGACCAGATGCGAGACAGAGGATTGTCGAAATGGTCAGCAAAGAACAGTTGTGCGTTTCATCATCCTGTTGACCTCACCCTTGAAAATTCATCCTTGCGCGTGACTTGGGATCGTTGTGCCTTCGGCGGCTAGTTCTTATTGCTACTGATTTTGACCGGCCGAAGCAGATGCGAGAACGTGAGTTGGGCGAGCTTCCACTTGCCGTTTTCCTTGATATAAACCTCAGTCACCATGAAGGGATTGGTGACTTCGTGCTCACCTACTGCTGCCTGCAGATCAATGTCCGCAAGGAGGATGGCTGTGTTGCCAAATATGCGAGCGTCAACCGCGTAGACTACGGCCTTTTTGTACCAGATGCCACCGCTCTTAATAGTCGTTAGTTCCTGCGTCTTCCCCCAGGTTCCGCCCATGTGGGTGAACATGGCTTTGTCATCAAATAGTGTTTCCAGGGACTCGACATTCTTCGCTGCCATCAAATCCCATTTCGTGTTTGAAAGATTGATGACTTCTTGTTGCTCGGGTGTTTGAGTGGCGGCAGTTTTGATGGTTTCCGTTGGTGGCGCTGGCGATTGCTGCGCCTTGGACGATGGCGCAATCAGTGTTGATAGAAACAGACCCAGCATTAAGGCTTTCATGGCTCTCCCTCGATATGTGTCGTTGATCTTCCGGTATCCTTGGCGCACGTTCACTTCCTATTTCTTCGCCGGCGCTTCTACGCCCGAGAGTGCGAGAATGCCGTCCGGCAGGCGTTTTCCCTGGATCTGAATACTCGATACCGCGGCATTCAGCTCTTTCATCTCATCAGGCGTGAATACAACCGAAGTGGCACCGACGTTTTGGATCATGTGCGCCATCTGCGTCGTGCCGGGGATTGGCACGATCCACGGCTTTTGCGCCATCAACCATGCAAGAGCGATTTGACCCCGAGCTGCATTCTTCCGTTCAGCCCATTGCTGGACAAGCTTTACGAGCTCGATATTGTGCTTCACGTTTTCCTGCGAGAAGCGCGGCTCCATGCCACGGATGTCGCCAGGCGCGAAGCGGGTATTCTCATCAATACACCCCGTCAGGAATTGCACCCCCAACGGGCTCCACGGCACGAACCCAATGCCTAGTTCCTGACACAGCGGGATAATCACTTCTTCGGGGCCCCGCCAGAGCATTGAATACTCATTCTGCACGGCGCTGACAGGAAGCGCCGCATGCGCCCGGCGAAGGGTATTTGGGCCCATCTCGCAGAGACCCCAGTGCAGAACCTTCCCCTCGGACATAAGGTCCTTCACCGCACCGGCAACATCCTCGATCGGGACCTGCGGGTCAACGCGGTGCTGATACAAAAGATCGATGCGGTCGGTGCGAAGCCGCTTGAGCATCCCTTCGACAGCCTTCTTGATGTGGTCAGGCTGGCTGTTGAGCCCCATTTGGAACCGGCCTGTCTCGGGGTCGATGTTCCAGCCGAACTTCGACGTAATCGCGACTTTGTCGCGGAATGGTGCGATGCTCTCACCGAGGATTCGTTCGCATTCGAGAGGCCCATAAGCCTCCGCCGTATCAAAAAACGTCACGCCATGGTCATAGGCTGCGCGGATGATATTGATCATCTCCGGGCGGTACGGCACGAGCGTTTCATAACTGCGGCTCATGTTCTGCACGCCGAGCCCAATGCTTGAGACCTCGAGCGAACCGAGTTTGCGTCGTCCGCTTGCGCGCAATGGCATACGCGGCTCCGCGGCGACCGGACCTGCAAGGGTACCTGCCATGATTGCTGCTGCCGCCGTGCCTGTGACGCCCAGAAAGGAGCGGCGGTCCAGAGTGTGTTTCGTGCCGTTGTCTTCGAAGCTCTGCATATGGGTACCTTTCATCGATCACGAAGCGATTTCAGACAAACCCGTTGACTACGGCGGGTCCGGTATATCCAACGTTAGCCCTGATCCGAACCGCCCGCCCTGCCGGACACGACAATATGACTTCCAATCACGCCAATCTTGTTTGGCGCGCTTCGCTGGCATTCTGTCGTGTTTGGAATGGTAGAAGAGAAAGAATTCCGATACGCTTCTAGGTGGAGGCATAGCCATGCTGAAGCGTTTTAGAGTACCGGGCCGTTTGGCACTCAAGTTGAAGGAGCACGGCCTTTCGGTTGCCGCGGTGCTGCGCAGGGCGGGCCTTCCCGGGGATTTGTTTGATCAGGTGCGCGTTCTGGTCTCGACCGAAGAGCTCTTCGCACTTTGGAACTCTATCGAGGTTGTCAGTTCCGACCCCCTCATAGGTATCAAGCTGGGTGTCGAGACGAAGACTGAACGCTTCCATCCCATGGCAATCGCGGCGCTTTCGACCCAAAATCTTGTGACTGCCACCGAGCATTTAGCTCGCTACAAGAAGCTGACTGCACCAGAAGAGATTCTCGTCAAGCTCGGCAAGCAAGAGTTCAGCGTTGCGTTTCGTTGGCTGCTCGCGGTCGAAGCCGAGCCGCGGGTTCTCACCGATTACTGCTTCTCCTGGATGATCTCTCTGGCTCGACACGGAACTGGGACGCAGCTCAATCCGCTTCGAGTGGAGTATGTTCAGCAACGGTCGAATCTGCGTGCCCTTGAGCGCAGCTTTGGCTGCAAGGTGGACAGCGGTGCCTCGCGCAACACGATCATATTTCGCGCATCGGATGCAACCGCACCCTTTGTGACTTGTAATGTGGAACTGCTTGATTTGCTCGCTCCACAGTTTGAAGAGCAATTGCGGGAGCACAAGGAAGAGGACAGTTTCGTCGCGCTGGTGCGTCGCGCCATTCAGGACCGACTCACTGGACAGCGCCCGTCAATGGACGTGATCTCCGAGGCGCTCCACATGAGCCCACGCACGCTGCAACGTCGTTTGCAGGAATCCAGTTCCAGCTTTCAACGGGTTTTGGATGATGCCCGGCACTCGATGGCGCGGTACTACCTCTCCAATTCCGTCCTGGAGTTGAATGAGGCCGCATACTTGCTAGGTTTCGAAGATCCGAACTCGTTCGGTCGAGCCTTTCGCGTCTGGGAGGGCATGCCGCCAAGCGATTGGCGTGAGTCTCACCGTAATTCTGCCCCGAATTAGGACTTTGTGCGGCTCGAACATATGGTGGCCGTCTCTCGGCGAGTGCGGATCTGCTCATTGAGCCCGGATTTGACTGGATGGCAGGCTTTTCGCATCGGTGGTCAGCGCGCTGGACGCGCTGCTTGGGCATTTCCGCAGGAAAGCGATAACCCGCGCTGTTTATGCCTGCCATGCGGCCGAAAATGCTCCTTCAGGACAGTCATGCATGAATTGACAGTCCGAGAGGAGAAAATCATGCAAATCGGAAGCCTGATAAGAAGAGCGCGTCGCAGTCAATCCGAAGTTTGGGAGTTCAGATGGCGCGAGCCCGGACCAACCGGTACGCGGCGTCACCGTCGAATCGTGCTTGGTCCAACGGACCAAATCGCAGATGAGTCCGCGGCACGAAGGGCTGTCGCTGCTCTCCAAATCGAAATCAATCCGAACCTTAAATCAACCCAGCCAGCCATTACGATCGGAGATCTCGTGCAGCATTTCCGGCAGCGCGAGCTTAGAGCTGAGTTCGCCTGGCGCACCTTTTCTACTCGAAACAGCTATGAAGGCAACCTTCGGAAATGGATCGTGCCACGCTGGAATGAACACCCGACCAAAACGCTTAAAGCCGGAGAAGTCGAGCTTTGGCTGCGGTCTCTCCCCCTTGCGAGGGCGAGCTGTGCCAAGCTTCGGAACCTCATGAGCATGCTGTTCAATCATGGGGTCCGCCACGGAATCTGCGACACGAACCCCATTCAACTCGTGCGGCAAGGCGCAAAACGTAAAAAGATTCCCGCTGTTTTGACTTCCGATGAAGTACGAAGGTTGATTGAGGCGCTGCCACTGAGAGAGAGAACGCTTGTGCTGATGGCTGCGGGCACCGGTATGCGGATGAGCGAGCTCTTTGCGCTCAAATGGAGTGACATTTACTTCGATCGGCATGAGATCAGCGTGACCCGCTCAATCGTCTTTCAAGTCCTTGGTCCATGCAAAACGGAGGCCTCGCAGAAACCCATTCCTATGGACGACCGTCTAGCCGAGGCTCTAGAAGTATGGCGTGCCCAATCCCACTACCGCGCTGACGGCGACTGGGTGTTCGCTAGTGTGAATTCGGGTGGACGCCTGCCCTATTGGGGACAACCGATCATGCGGAAGATCATCCGCCCGGTCGCGATCAACCTCGGAATCAGTGGCCGATTAGGATGGCACACATTCCGCCATACGTATTCGACCTTGCTGCGCTCTACCGGCGCCGATATCAAGGTGATGCAGGAACTGCTCCGTCACGCCTCCGCGAGGGTGACTCTGGACACGTACACTCAGGCGATTACCGACAAGAAGCGAAGGGCTCAGACGAAGGTTGTGCGGCTCTTGGTCGGCAAGGAGACACGAAAGAAATAGCCTTCGTCGGCCAACGGTTTGTGCCCATTTGTGCCCACGAGATTCGCTTGAAAAGACATATAAACACAGTGCTCAACTCGCTCCGCGGCGCAAGTTGCGGAGCATTTTTGTGCCCATCTGTGCCCATGCCAAATCAGAGCATTCTCTGTAAGATGCAGATTCGAATTGGCGTCCCCGACGGGATTTGAACCCGTGTTATCGCCGTGAAAGGGCGCGAGTCAACTGACAACATTAAGGCACTGCTGAGAACCAGAACGCATCGGAACGAATCGTAGCAACATTAACGAACAGCTTAAGTGCTCCGCAACTGTCCGCAAACCGGATACTACGAAATGTGTATATTGACCTTCGTGCAGCCTTAGATCCACGCACACCGAGTCCACGCACACCGAGCGATACGATGCTGACTCACACGCCGTTGCATTCGTCCCTGGCAAGGTGTACGCTTGTGTGTACACATGGAGGTGTTTGTGCCTGCAATCAAAGTTGGGGTGCGGGAGTTTCGAGAGCAGATTGCCCGGTTCTTAGAGTCCGATATGCCCGTCGCCGTGACCAGGCGAGGGGAGACTCTCGGAGTCTATGTGCCGACCCCACGAAAGTCCGTCAAGTCGGCTGACATGACCGAACTCCGAGCAGCGGCAGACCGACTGGCTGCCGCCCTCTCCGATGTGGACGAAGAGGAAATTGTGGCAGAGTTCAAGCAGACGCGCCGTGCGAGAAAAGGTGCCGACCGCTAGATGATCGTTCTGGATGCCAATATCCTGATTCGCGCGGTTCTCGGGAAGCGCGTGCGGCAGCTTCTCGAAACCTATACAACACACCGCATTCGGTTTTACGCGCCGGAAGTCGCGTATGCGGATGCAGCAAAGTACCTGCCGGCTCTCCTGATCAAACGTGGGAAGTCCGAGACGGATGTTCCCGCAGCGCTCGCGTACCTGCAGTCCCTAATTGAGCCCATCAGCCAGGAGGCGTACGGTCTGTTCGAGGCCGACGCCCGGCAGCGTCTGCGAGGCCGAGACGAGG
Organism: uncultured Acidobacteriota bacterium; assembly: GCA_963798315.1. Taxonomy (GTDB): domain Bacteria; phylum Acidobacteriota; class Terriglobia; order Terriglobales; family Acidobacteriaceae; genus Telmatobacter. Next base: position 138,958 of record CAWCTA010000022.1, read on the forward strand.
ATGATTGGCCGGTGCTGGCAGCGGCGCTATCCCTGTCCTGTGCGATCTGGACGGAGGACACAGACTTCTTCGGGACAGGCGTTGCGGCCTGGACCTCAGATCGGGTCGAAATCTTCCTGAAGGAGCAGTCCGAACACGGCGACCTGGGAGAGTAGCGATTCGGCTCCTTCAAGTCGAGGCTCTTGTTGCCGGTCCGATAACAGCCAATATGTTTTGCGCATATTGCAAGTGTTGCGAGTGCAAGCAGAAGCTGAGTGAAGCGGTCAATGATCGATTCCAAATACCACCAATCGATAGAAAGCTGTGGGATGTGGTTGCGGTGGACGCCCGACTACAAGCGATATGGTTCCTTATCGTTCGCTATATGGGACGTTCCGCCCAAGGCGAATTCGTGAAGGTTCGTCTTGCCCAGCAGCACCGCGCCCGCATTCTTCAGCCTTCGGACCACCTCCGCATCTTCGGAGGGAACCCTGTCCTTGAACAGTTCGCTCGCGGCTGTGGTGCAATGCCGGCAGTATCGATGTTGTCCTTCAAGGCGATCGACGCGCCATCCGGGCTCCAGCCTGCATACGTGCACCGCGCCGAGCAGGCGTCCGCTGGCAGCTTTGTTGTCATCGCGCAGGATTACGCATTGGCCGGGGAAAAGGACTTGGCGTTCCAGTGGCTTGAGAAGTCGATGAACGCGCGGGAAGGCCAGGAGCTTACTCTGCTTGCGGTGGATCCGATGTGGAATAACCTTCACGGCGAGACCCGGTACTTACGTCTTCTTCGCCGCATCGGGCTGCCCGACGGAATTCCTGGGCAGCACTCGAATTGATCACCAAACCTCGCCGCAGATTTGGACATCTCCTCAGGAGCTGGCCAGTGTTGTCAACTCCAGCTCATGTCGGCACATGGAACTTGCTGGCGATCGATTCGGCAATGGAATGACTGTATCCGTCTTTGATAGGCACACTGGGGTGGTGCGGGAACGGACGTACTCCGTCCAATTGTGGATGCTTGGGTGAGGTTTGTGAATCGCTGTAGGTGTCAGCACCGGTAGAGACGGACTCGACATTTTCTACGGCCTTTTGGAAAGACTAATCGTTTGCGATCGTCCCTGACCTAGCTTTGTCCCAACGTCATTTCTTCAGCAGCGAAGTCCAATTCAGCACCACGTTAAACACGCGCTCCGATGGCGTTGTTTCAACCGCGAAAAGGAAGCGCCGGCCGTCCTTCGTTACATCCCAAGCGGGGCGCTCAAACGATTGAATGGTCTGTAGGGGTGCGCGAAAAAGAGCCTTGGGCACACCTACCCGGAGAGAGGGGCTCGCGCCAACTGCGACGGCCATGAGAGTTCCGTCGGGACCCAGGTAGTACAGCTCCTTCCCATCCGCTCGCCACCGCGGACGAACGCCTCCGCTTTGGGAGATCAGCCATTTGCCCGCGGCTGTTGTGCCGGGATTAAGTGAAAATGGCCGAACGTAAATCTCGGAGCGCCCGGACTCATCCGACGCATAGACAATCCAATGCCCGTCAGGAGAAAAACGGCCATCTTCTTCGTTGAACTCAGTGCGCAGAAACGGAAACGGCTTGTTGTCGCCCCCAAGGGGGAGCACCCACAAATCGTGCTTGGTTTTCTGGTCCATCACCGTGTACAGCAGGAATCGTCCATCGCGGGACCAGCTGGTGGGGTACGCGGGATTGCCCGGCTTCAGCAGAAGCTTCTCAGCCGTCGTGCCGCTTGCGGATTGCTGATAGATCCAGGAATTGCCGTTGTCGCCCGAACCGAAGGCGATGCGGCTGCCGTCCGGGGACCAGACGGGATGCCCAGCCGAGGACGAACCGAGCGTGAAGCGCTCGCTCGTGCCTCGTGCGAAATCGATCAACCAGAGAGCTATAGGCTCGTTCAGGGCGGTACCGCGGTTGACAGCTGCTCGCATTCCGTCGGGTGATATCTCTGCCTCATAAAAGGAATTGGCTGGATCACCAGTGGCTCCGAGCGGAGCGCCCTGACGGTCAAACCACTCCAATGACAGAGGCTGCGCGTTGCCGGTCTGGTAGACGAGAACACTGTTTGAGGCCGAAACCGCGGCATGCTCATAGGATGTTTGAATGTTGTTCGCCAGGGCAATCGGCTCACCCATCAGATCCAGGTGCTTTTCATCGAAGGGCTGTGCCATCAGCCCTCCGTCGCGCACGAAAAGTATATTTCCCCTGCCGGTGAGAGAATCCGAAGACGGCACGTAGACGGGCTGGTACGCGGTCGCTATCAGCCGGGCCGCACTTTGCTCACTTGGCTTGACGTCAAGCGAGCCAACGTAAACGCCGGCGGTGTCAGCGGGTCCCCAGCGGAAATAAATGAAATGGCGGCCATCGGGGAGAAACGACGGACCCGAATGATGGTGCGGGACACCGGGCTGATCGGAGACGGTGAGCGTCACCGCTTCTGCGGTACCGCCAACTGCCGGGACCTTCATAAGGCCCCCGTTGATGCCACCGAAAATGATGACTCCATTCCGGTTCCAAGACCCGCCGCTCACCAGGTCCGCGCAGTCGCATAGAGTCGCCGGCGGGCCTCCTGAGATCGCGATTTTCTTGAGCTTTCCGTCGGCGGCAAATGCGATAAAGCGGCTGTCGGGTGACCAAAACGGGATCGCAGCGTCGCGTTCGGTTCCGTCAAGTGGACGGGCCACAAGCGAGTCGATCGAGCGGACCCATATTCGCTGAACTCCGTCGAAACCACTTGCCGCAAAAACTAACTGACGGCCATCTGGCGAGACGACAAACGCACCTGTTCCCCCAATCAGGTCGACTTTCTCCGGGAGCGGAATTTGGAAGCGCACCGGCTTCGCCGGACTTGTGGCAGGCACTGGTTTCAGGATCCAAGCACCGATAAGCGCGAGCATTGCCATCGCGGTTCCGACCAGCACGACAATGCGCCAGTTCCTGCCGGCTGCGGTCGATCGTTGTGCACCAAAGCTGCCTGTGTCTCGAAGGCCTTCCAGTGCGAAGGCAAGGTCTGAGGCGGACTGGAAGCGCTGCGCCGGATTCTTTGCCAGACATCGGCGCACTACCCGTTGCAGCCCCGCAGCTGTTTTCTTAGAACTTTGTGAAATGTCCGGCGGATCTTCGTCCAGGATGGCCTGCATTGTCTCGCTGGGATTTGAACACTGAAAGGCCCGCTTTCCAGTGGCCATCTCAAAGAGAATGAGGCCGAAGGAAAAGAGATCGCTTCGGGCATCCAGTTTCTCCCCTCGCACCTGCTCCGGAGACATGTAGCCGGCTGTGCCCACGGGCGTTCCAGTACGGCTCAGGGTCAATTCAATTGACGTAACCGGTGCGAGCAGAGGTGGCGAATCCCCTCCTCCGGTTTCACCGAACGCATTAAGCGAAGTGATTCCCTTGGCCAGCCCAAAATCGAGAATCTTGACCTTACCCGAAGGCAACACAAAGATATTGGCTGGTTTGATATCGCGATGAATAATCCCTTTCTCGTGGGCGGCGTTCAATCCTTGGGCGATCTGAATAGCGATGTCAAGCAATTGCGCGATTGGAAACCCCGGTTGTTCTTTGCCGCTCGCCTCGGCAGCCTTCGCGATTAATTCACGCAGAGTTTCACCTTCAAGCAGCTCCATCACGATGAAGGGCTGTCCGTCGTGCTCCTCTACCTCATAGATTGTGCAGATATTAGGGTGATTCAGCGAAGAGGCAGTGCGAGCTTCGCGTTCAAAGCGCTTGAGAACCAGAGGGTCAGCGGCCATTTCCTCGGGCAGGAATTTCAAAGCCACCGGGCGATCAAGTTTAAGGTCTTCGCCCTTGTAAACCAGCCCCATACCGCCGCCACCCAGGATTCCGAGAACCCGATAGTGAGACACCTTGCGGCCAACCAGGGAGTTCTGCCTGGCTTCGGGAGCTGTGAGTTCTGGCAAAACCTTTCTTTTCCAATCGACCGGAACGATCAGTCGATATCCCCGTCGAACCAGGGTCTCGATGAAACGCGGCTTGTCTCCGGTGTCGCCCAGCGCAATCCGCAGCTTCATGACGGCCGCATTGATGCTTCGGTCGAACTCCACCACTGTGTCGTTGGGCCATAGACGTGTACGGATTTCATCGCGCGAGACCACACCGCCCTGCGCGAGCACCAGCATGTGCAGAATCTGAAACTGCTGTTCCGGCAGGCGCAGGCTTCGCCCGTCGGCGCGGACTTCCGCGGCCTCAACGTCGAGTTCGAAAGGTCCGAAGCAAACCAAGGCGGGCATTTGCGTCTTCGGCCTTCAAGTGGGTCGCGGGGAAAGGCCGGTAGCAACAATCCTACAATAGCTTCCGTTTTCAAGTACTTACAAAAATCAATTTAGAAATCATTTCGAAATCGCATCCAGACAATTGCTTGTTTCGGCTGAAAGTGTGAGCCTCCTCGCAGTTTTGCAGCCATGAGGCGCAAGGCCCCTCGAAATAAACGAGGTGTCAGAAGGGCTTCCCATGCGATGTGAGTCAGGCGGCGCGATTCAATTCCGGAAGGGAGCCTCCAACCCGAATTCAACGCAACAAACCACCCCATGAAAGGACAGAAAATGATCTATTCCATTCGGCAAATGACGCGCTACCTGATGCTCGCGATCACGTCCGTGGTCGCCATGCATGCGATGCCGCTTGAAGCCAGGGCTCAATCCGAGCCCGAAAACTCCAGCCTGCGGCTCTACGACAACTTCAGCGCCACCAACATCAATCCCCTGCGCTGGTACACCAATTACTCCTGCGGCGCCCAGACCACTCTTGAGTGCATACGCCAGATTCAGAACGGCAGCCTGCACTTGCGAGCGCGCGCCTACGGAGACAGAACCAGCAATGCAGGCACAGAGTATGGACCCGCAGAGTTCGCCCTGGTAGATTCTGCTGCCACCGACGTTGCAGTGGAGTTGACCATTCTTCACCTCGATATGTCTCCATGCGCAACGAGTCCCGGGGCGGGGACGTTCGGCCAAACCATTCTGTACGGCAACTTCTTCAACGATGGAAGCGGAACCACATCCGGAGACACCACCGCCCTTCTGGTCCTCGACCGCGTCTCCGGCGACCCGCCCAATGTCGTACACGCGTCGGCGACCGTTCAATACCAGGGTGTGTATTTGGACTGGATCACGATCGGCAGCCTTAACATCGGCGAACGCGTCCGGATCGAGCTGAAATGGGACAAAAGCAACCACCAGTTTCTGGCGTCGCTTTACCGGCCAACCTACAACACGACCGCTCAGATCGCGTTGCCTTACCCGAGCTCCGACTCGGCTCCGGCCGCCTTTCCCGAGAAAGCAATCGGCGTAAGAGCCTTTCCGCAGAACTGTACCGGTGTCCCGACGTTCGTCGATATTGAAGCCGCGTTCGACCGGGTGTTTGTGAACTAGCCTGCGCGACTTGTGGCGCCCAGGGGTCTCAGAAGTCTGGCATGGTGGGGTGATGGCGCTCGCTGGAAACGTCGAAGGGCGAAATAGAAAAAGTTTGGGAGTTTCGCTCTGACGACACCGTCGAGTACAGCCCGGGGTGCAGTTGTGATCTGGTTGGACGCTACACGGATGCGGCCGGAAAGACGCCCGGATTTTTATGGCCGCATTACATTCCCATGGCTGCGACTCTTCGTCAATAATCCCGTGTTGATGCTGGAGGATCACATGATGGATCGATATTTAAGGCGGCTCAGCGGCTGGTTGGGTCTGAGCAAGGTTCTTTGTGTCAGCTTTCTAACCATCTGCATATTCGCAGGACCGCAGGCGCGCGCCGCGTGTCCTCTTGTCGTGCCGCCGGGTGTGGAAATGACGCCAGAGGTCCGGACGATCGTCGAGAGCAAGACGATCGAGGGTGATCTGGCGCGGTGCTATCTGCGCTACATGGATGCGCTCCTGCATCCCGAGAAAATTGATGATGTAGCGACTCCGGATGCGCGCTTTCACGACCTGGAGGCGGCGGGCTATCCGAAAGGCCCGGAAGGATTGAAGGCCTTTCGCCGGTGGCTGAATGCGCAGGTACCGGACGAACATGGCCGGATCACCGCCATGCGCTTCCCAGGCAACGGCGTCATTGAAATCGACATTGAGGCCAGCGGCCATGATCCGAAGACAGGTCAACCCGCTTTGTTGACGGTCCATGCGAAGGACCGCTTCGTCGGTGACCGCATTGCGGAGCGTTGGGACACCGCTGAATGGCATACACCTCGTCCCAAGGATAGCAACGCGAAAGAGTAATCGTTCTTCCCCACGTAGTTGCCAACCCTACGTTAAAGTACGAGTCTTGCCTGACTCGAAAACTATGCAGCGACGGCGCGAATTGGAGTTCTAATTCATGAGCGGACCAATCAAAATCTGCAGTGTGTTCTTTTTGCTTTCTCTCTTTCAAGCTGCAGCTGAAAGCCAACAGGCTGCACCCGACCTGGTCCTGCTCAACGGAAAGATCTTTACCAGCGACGTTGCGCATCCGTATGTGCAAGCTCTCGCGATTAGAGGGGAGCGCATCACGGCGACCGGCGACTCGGCGAAGATCAGGGCCCTGGCTGGACCGGACACGAAACAAGTCGACCTCGGCGGACGAACCGTGATCCCCGGTATTAACGACGCACATAACCACATCAGCATCTCTCCTCCCAATCGCATGGACCTGGAGCTCAAGAGCCCGGATCCGGAGTGGCCTGAAATGAAGGCTGCGATTGCCGCCGCAGTGCTGAAAGCGCCGAAGGGGACGTTGATTCAGGGCGAGATAGCCGGGAAGATTTTCCACGATCTTTCAGTGAATCGGGACACCCTCGACCAGGTGGCTCCCAACAACGCGGTCATTCTTGAAACATTTACTGGGCATGCCTGGATCGCCAACAGTGCAGCGCTGACGCAATTTGGAATTCGCGAGGACCAGCCCGATCCACTTGGCGGCCGCTTCGAACACTCAGCTGACGGCAGGCTCACCGGAGTGATTCGCGAGTATGCGCTGGAGCAGGTGTGGCGCAACCAGTCGAATCAGACGAGCGAAGCGGATGCGCTCAAGGAATTGGGCGAGACCTTTTCCGCAGCCGCAAGATGGGGCATCACGACCATCCAGGACATGGACAATGACATGCCGCCCGATCGTTGTATCGCGCTCCTCGGGGAAATACCCGTCCCAATTCGTGTTCGCATAATACGAATGCCCGGAACAACTCCTGCCGGCCGCGACATTCAGGAAGCTCGGCCAGTTCCACGCACCTCGAATCCGTTCATAACCGTCAGCGGCACTAAGTGGCTGCTCGACGGCACTCCCCTCGAAGGAACATTCGCTCCCCGCAACGATACGTCTCCTCTCGAATACGTCGTTATGCACGAGCAGTTGACGTTTCCACAAACGGAGCTCGCCGCCATGTTACGGGAGACGCTGCACGACCATGATCAGTTGATGCTTCATGTGTCCGCATATCCGCCGGCCGCGTCGATGCTGAACGCGATGCAGGCCGCGGGCGGAGCACAGGTATGGGCCAAACAGCGAGTCCGGTTCGAGCATGGCGACGGCCTGACACCGGATTTGCTTCCACGGCTGAAGGAGATGGGAATCGTTGTGGTACAGGAGGGAACACATCTCGCCGGCGTCAATGTGAATCCTGAGATAGGTGTCGTTCTTGAAAAGCTGAAAGCCCAGCCCCTGCGATCGCTGCTCGCCGCAGGCATTCCCCTTGCATTCGGTTCGGACGGGCCAACAAATCCCTATCTGAATATCATGTTCGCCTCTCTCGACCCGGATCGGCCATCGGAAGCCATCACGCGGGAGCAAGCCGTAATCGCTTACACCCTGACCTCGGCATACGCCGAGTTTGCGGAGAAAGACAAAGGCAGTCTGGAACCCGGGAAGCTGGCTGACCTGGCAGTTCTATCGCAGGACATTTTCACGGTTGATCCTTCGGAACTCCCAAAGACAGAATCGGTGATGACGATGGTGGGCGGAAAGATTGTGTATGACGGAAACGTGCTCCCACACCAATAGTCGAGTCAGGCTCTTGGTCTTTCTTTTTCCAGTCCAGATCTTGGACGATTCAGGACTCCCTGGCCGAACGCGGCACAGCTGGGCACGTCACAGACCGGCTGATCCTTGTTATACCGACCGGGCGTCTCTAGAAGTACAGCCGATGCCTTAAACGATTGCCTCTGAAACCGGACGAGCAGTTCGTGTTTGCGCCGATACCCTCGTCGCGGTAGCGCTCTCGATCTCAATGTCGAGTTCGAAAGGTCCGAAGCAAACCAAGGTGGGCATTTGCGTCTTCGGCCTTGAAGTGGGGTCGCGGGGAAAGGCCGGTAGCAACCATCCTACAATACCTTCCGTTTTCAAGTACTTACGAAAGTCAATCTAGAAATCATTTCGAAATCGCATCCAGACAATTGCTTGTTTCGGCTGAAAGTGTGAGCCTCCTTCCAGTTTGCAGCAATGAGGCGCAAGGCCCCTCGAAATAAACGAGGTGTCAGAAGGGCTTCCCATGCGATTTCTACTCGGAGTGTCGTTTTCCGGTTGAGGCGGGAAAATGCCTCCGCCAGGAAACGTGGATTCAAAGCAATTCAGACCATTCTCCAAATGCAAAAACGCGAAGCAGCATACTTTCTCACCCAGGACAGGAAGCGTACCGGGCTTCTGTTTCTCGAACGGCGGACGGAAACCAAACGCTACAGTTCTGGCTGGAGCACTCAGTTCGGTCCCGCCAGGTTTCAAGTGAATTCGTTCCGCATCTTCTTCCGCGATTGGGACCAGCGGAACTTTCGTCGAATCAAGGAGGGAACAATGACGATTGAAAGATCGGAGTCGCGGCTCAGATCCCGCTACGACCACATTTTCTTTCAGGCTTTCGCTGTGTTCGCCGGAGTGGCTGTGTTTCTGGGCTTCATGCAGACATATTACCTTCCGGGTGTGTTCACTGTGCCTGCCTGGAAGACCAACTTGCTTCCGCCACATCCCTTGATCGTGCACATTCACGGCGTGCTTTTCTCCTCCTGGTTCGTGCTGCTAATCGTGCAGACCTCCCTTGTCGCCGGACACAGGGTGAATTGGCATCGCCGGCTCGGTCAGGCCACGATCGGCCTGGCCGGTCTCATGTTGGTGGTCGGATTCGTGGTTTCCTCTGAGAGCCTGGCTCGGAACTTCCCTCCCGGCGACCGGATGATCGGATTCGCAGCAACTAACTTTCTGGGAGTCCTGATTTTCTCGATACTGGTTTATTTCGCCTATCGCGAACGTACCAATCCTGCCGCGCATAAGCGTTTGATACTGGTCGCGACAGTCCTGCTCTTACCGGCTGCTTTTGTACGCTGGCCTGTACCGGGAATCGGAGCGGATAACCGAGCACCCTTAATCTGTTGCTACTCGCTGTTATTTCTGCTGGCTGCCTATGACCTGTGGTCTACTCGCAATGTTCATCGCGCCACGCTGTGGGGCATCATCTCATTCGATCTAAGCTTTAATGCGCTGATCTATGAGAGCGCACCTTGGCGTCACCTCGCAATTTGGATGCAGTCGATTGGTCACCTTTTTCGCTGAATCGGGGTTTCGCTAGGGTGAACGGAGCCCATCCACGTTGATCGAGAGACCATCACTGACCAATGGTTGTCCAAGGTACGCAGTCTTGCTAGCCCAGCTTCAGACACGCACTTCCGCCGAAACGGCTGGAGTTGTAGTACTTTTTTCGCAAAACTCATGGCCAACGCACATCCAACGCATAGATTTCCTGGCTGCCGATCTCACGAGTGAAGACCGCGGAGCCATCCGGGGCGATGTCGATGGCTTCGACCCAACCCATTTTTCCCATTCCGGGAGGATCTATCAAGCTCGTGATCATTTCGATCTTGTGGTCGGCGAATCGTAGGCGCCGGGCCTTGGGGTCCGTGCCCCCGGTCGTGTAGTAGACATATTGGCCATCCGGCGAGACCGCCCAGGCGGTGAGAGCCCCAGCGGTGAGCCCGGTCCAGTTCTGTGTTTGCAAATCGAAGGTCATCAACTTCTTAAAATCCTGAGTTGCGGCCACGAGGGTGTTTTGGGTAACCCACCAGCCGCCGACCATGCCTTCGGGAGAGGGAACAGCAGATGTTTTTCCAGTGTGCAAGTCGACTATTCTCAGCCCGAGCGAGTTCTCATCGCCGATATTTGAACCTTCTTTCCCCGATTCCACGACCAGCCGATTTCCGTCAGGGGACCAGTTCGGAACCCATATCAAATCACCTTTTGCGACGATCTCGGGCGGCTTCGCTCCGCTCATATCGACCACAAAGGTTTGGGCGTTGGAATTGAACGCCACTTTCATTCCGTCGGGCGAAATGCGCGGTTCATTCACCTTCATCGGAGGGTAGGTGAGCTGCAATTTATCACTTCCGTCGCTGCGGCTGCGCCACAGATTGTCGTCAGGGTAAGAGGCATAAGCGACCCATTTTCCGTCCCGGGAAAATGTCGGTTCTACCGCCGAGATCCCAGAGAGAAAGGGCACGAACTGTCGTGATTTCGAATCGTAACGCTCCAGTTCGCCGCGCTGCTTGGCTGCGAGGGCAAAGAGTCGCTTCCCATCGCGGCTCGGGCACACGGCCATATATCGGAGTGGTCCCGTGGCGAGCCGGGTCGGTTGTTTCGAGCGGTACAAGAGCCCCGTTCGTGTTGGAAGCGCCCAAATATCAGAGGCGATATCGGTGTACAGGAGATACCTTCCGTCTGAACTCCAAACGCCCCCACCACTCACAGCGGGGTGCGCCGTCCGGAATCCTGTATCATTCGCTGCGATCTCGACCAGCGAAGGGAAATCGGTAGGTTGGAACATTACGATAGATATTGTCTGTCCGTCCGGTGACACATTAGGCATATAAGCTTCACCCGTCACGGAGGTGAGCTTTCGCTGGTTCGCGCCGTCCCTGTCGGCAACGTAGACGTCCTTTCCGCTCGTGAAGACGATGCGGCCATTCGGAAAATATGCTGCGCCTTGGGCCTCGATGGCTCTGATGCGGCGTGGTTCTCCCGCCGGAAGCGGAATCGACCATAAGGGCCTGGCGAAACTTTCATAGGAGCCAGTCACAGCGAGCATTGCAGAGCCGTCGGCTGCCAGTCCAAGGATCTGGGGGCTATCAAGTTTGGTGTCAACCAGCGCAGTGGGCCCACCATTGACCGAGACCTCGGCAATTCTTCGACTTCCGATCGAACCCTCGTTAAAGTAAATACGCGATCCGTCAGTGTAGATGCCAATATGACCCGGCTTTGGTTCACCATCGTCGGTGAGCTGGGTGACGGACTCTATCACCGGAACTGCGGGTGGACGAGACCACCACACGATGACAATCCCAAACGCCAAGGCCGCAATTCCGATCAGCGCGCCGATGCGCCAGCTCCTGGCGGTTCTGGTTGATCGTTGGGCAGCATCGCCGAGAGTGTCCCGAACGCCCTCGAGTGCTAATGCAAGGTCTGAGGCGGACTGAAAGCGCTGCGCCGGATTCTTTGCCAGACAACGGCGCACTACCCGTTGCAGTCCCGCAGCTGTCTTCGTAGAACTTTGTGAAATGTCCGGCGGATCTTCGTCCAGGATGGCCTGCATTGTCTCGCTGGGATTTGAACACTGAAAGGCCCGCTTTCCAGTGGCCATCTCAAAGAGAATGAGGCCGAAGGAAAAGAGATCGCTTCGGGCATCCAGTTTTTCCCCTCGCACCTGCTCCGGAGACATGTAGCCGGCCGTGCCCACGGGCGTTCCAGTACGGCTCAGGGTCAATTCAATGGACGTAACCGGTGAGGGAGCGACGGCGAATCCGGTGCGCCGATTCCACCGAACGCATCGAGCGGAGTTACTCCCACTCCCTTGGCCAGCCCAAAATCGAGAATCTTGACCTTACCCGAAGGCGACACAAAGATATTGGCTGGTTTGATGTCGCGATGAATGATCCCCTTTTCGTGGGCGGCGTTCAATCCTTCGGCGATCTGAATGGCGATGTCAAGCAATTGCGCAACTGGAAACCCTGCTTGTCCTTTGCCACTCGAATCGGCGAACCCCGCAATTAATTCCCGCAGAGTTTCACCCTCAAGCAACTCCATCACGATGAAGGGCTGTCCGTCGTGCTCGTCTACCTCATAGATTGTGCAGATATTCGGATGATTCAGCGAAGAGGCGGTGCGGGCTTCGCGTTCAAAGCGCTTGAGAATCAGAGGGTCAGCGGCCATTTCCTCTGGCAGAAACTTCAAAGCCACCGGGCGATCAAGTTTCAGGTCTTCGCCCTTGTAAACCAGCCCCATACCGCCGCCACCCAGGATTCCCAGAACGCGATAGTGAGACACCTTGCGGCCAACCAAGGATCCCTGTTCAGCTTCGCCGGCAGGCGCTTCGGGCAGATCTCCCTTTTTCCAATCAACCGGAACGATAAGTCGGTATCCCCGTCGAACCAGGGTCTCGATGAAGCGCGGCTTGTCTCCGGTGTCGCCCAGTGC
>CAWCTA010000023.1:0-642611 GCA_963798315.1 uncultured Acidobacteriota bacterium
ACCCTGAATGGTGCCGTCTTCACCGAAGGTGCCATGGAGGACCGGAAAGACAACATCGATGGCTTTGCCTTCCGGGCCTTGAGGACCGGGCATGGGCGCCATCAGCGTCGGCATGCCGTCGTGCAGCATCTTGGCGCCGGGTGTGGCCTGGGGTCACCGGCGCGCAACCGCCGGGCTACCGCGCTGTTGTTGCCCTCCAGCAGGTTTGTGGCCTCGCCGGCCGCCAGCCAGTGTCCATCCTTGGTGATGCCGATGGGGATCACATCGAACTTTTTGCGGTCGATTGCCTTCAGGATCGAAGCGGCGGACAATAGTGAGACTTCGTGCTCACCGCTGCGCCCGCCGAACAGAACACCTGGAAGCCAAGCTTCCTGGCCATGTTTCTATTTCACCATCCCATGGCGATAGACAGCCGGCGGCATCGACAAATGAACCATTCAAAGCTACGCTGGGGTTTTACTTTCACACGCATAGGGGGAAGGATGAATCATCCCGTGGTTCATTTCCAAATCGGCTGCAAGGAGCAAGGCGGCCACCAGCTCGTTCAGTGCAGTGCCTTGGTGGCCATTGATCGTGGTCCGATGGGAGCGATCCAGACCGGATCGGGCGAGGGAATTCAGGGCCATATCGCGGCCCTGGGCCATGAGCCGCATCAGTTCACGCATTTCTATGTGCAGACTGATGATGTGGCCCAGACGCTGGCCCAGATCGAGGGACTGGGCGGAAAGACGATCGTGCCGCCGGTGGCGATACCCACCGGCACGTTTGCGTGGTTCGCGGACCCGGAGGGGAATGTGGTGGGTTTGTGGAAGCCGGCGTGAGCACGAATGGCCTTCACGGCCCCCCTGTTACTTACGAAGATGCCCAGCCCCATGCCTGTGATGAGCAGCGTTGACAGGGGGCGAACAATAATCGGAAATGACGGCAAATGAGCACTGAGATCGATGAGATCGGTTATTGGTCCGAAATCAAGCTTGCAATTTTAGCCGAGTACGCCCGCCTATATAACCAGATCCTTCATAGCAATCGCCTTCACAGCGTGTATGTCGATGGTTTTGCCGGCGCCGGACTCCATAAGGCAAAAGGGAGCGACCGGATGATCCTTGGAAGCCCGGCGAGAGCATTGGAAGTGAGGCCTCCATTTGATGAGTTCCATTTTGTAGATATGAACCCCGCGCGGGTGGGCGCACTCACTCAGTTGGGTATCGGAAAGCCGAACGTACACGTCTATGAAGGAGACTGTAACGAAATCCTGACCAACCAGGTTTTTCCGACAATCAGGTGGGAAAACTTCCAAAGGGCCTTATGCAATATCCGGACCCCTACGGACTCCATCTCGATTGGCAAGTCATCAAGGCCGCCGCAGATTCGAAAGTGACTGAGATTTTCCTCAATTTCCCGGTGATGGATATGCAAATGAACGTTTTTGGGGCCAATCCGGAAGGAGTCTCGGATGATAGCCGCGCGCGTATGACGCGCTTTTGGGGAGATGAGTCATGGAGACAAGCTGCATACGAGACCACTCCAGGATTGTTTGGAGACATGGAGGAAAAGAGCTCGATTGAGCGAATTGCGAAAGCATTTCAAAGCCGATTGAAGGAAGCTGCGGGGTTCAGCTATGTTTCCGATCCGATCCCTATGAGGAACACTAAGAATGCGATCGTTTATTACCTGTATTTCGCTGCCCACAACGCAACGGCACACAAGATTGTGAACTACATCTTTGAGCAAACTAGCAAATATGGGAGGGTGCCAAATGGCTGAGCATTCCAGCATCGAATGGACGGACGCAACCTGGAATCCTGTTCGCGGTTGCACGAAGATCAGTCCCGGATGCAAACACTGCTATGCCGAGGTCTTTGCTGAAAGATTCCGCGGCGTGCCGGGACATCCCTATGAACAGGGCTTCGATCTCAAGCTCGTGCCCGCAAAGATAGCAGAGCCGTTGCGTTGGCTGTCGCCGAAGATGATTTTCGTGAACTCGATGAGTGACCTGTTCCATGAAGACGTGCCAGACGATTACATCGAGGCCGTCGCCAAAGTGATGGTCAAGGCAAACTGGCATACCTACCAAGTGCTCACAAAGCGCTCCGAGCGAATGACAGGTCTTTTACGATCTCGCCTCCGCTTCGCCGCCGAATCGCGGCACATCTGGTGGGGAGTGAGTATCGATACACGTGCTTATGGACTTCCTCGGCTTCGGGACCTGCAAGCGTCCCCAGCGTCGGTGAGATTTCTGTCGATTGAACCATTGCTTGAGGGTTTGGGCAGGTTTAGCCTCGACGGAATACATTGGGTAATCGTTGGCGGCGAGAGTGGGAATGGTGCGCGGCCTCTCAAGAAAGAATGGGTCACTTCCATACGCGATCAATGCGACACAAGAGGAATTCCGTTCTTCTTCAAACAATGGGGTGGCGTGCGGAAAAAGAAAGCCGGTCGAGAATTGGATGGCCGCACGTACGATGGATTCCCGATTCGAGTAAACAACCCTGTTTCGCCCGCCACGACGACGCAGGCATGGGCACGGGAAATTCTGGCAAAGTACGCTCCTTCCCATTCGGAACTGTTACCAATTGTGGCGTAAGGGTTAACGTCACAAAATCTTCTTTCCGAAGGCCGAGCAGGCGAGTTCGACGGCCAGGTCGGCGGTGCGGTTGTGTTCGTCGATCACCGGGTTGACTTCGACGATCTCGAAGCTGAGCAGATGGCCGTGGTCGGCAAGGATCTCCATGGCCAGGTGGGCTTCACGGTAGGTGGCGCCTCCGCGCACCGGGGTGCCCACGCCGGGTGCGTCTTCGGGGTCGATCCAATCCATATCCAGTGACACGTGATAGCCCGCCGTTCCGCGCCCGGCCGCGCGCAGGGCTTCTTCCATCACCGCGCGCATGCCTCGCTCGTCGATGTCGCGCATGGTATAGACCTCGGCCATGCCGGCGCGGCGGATGTTCTCGCGTTCGGCGGCGTCGATGTCGCGGACCCCGATCAGGACCGTATTTTCAGGGCTGATCTTTGGCGCATAGCCGTAGAGGTTGCCGAGCTCTTCCGGGCCCAGGCCGAGAAGCGCCGCCAGGGGCATGCCGTGCACGTTGCCGGAGGGCGAGCTATCCGGGGTGTTGATGTCGGAGTGGGCGTCGATCCAAAGGACACCGATCTTCTGTCCCTGGCGGCGATGGAACTCGGCCACTCCGGAGATGGATCCAGCGGCAAGGGAGTGGTCACCGCCCAGCAGCAGCGGCGTCATGCCCTCTTCGAGGGTCTTGACGACCGCCTCGGCGGTACGCCTGCAGGTTTCCGCGATCGGCTTCAGGTACCGGGCCCGGTCGCTTCCGGAGGTCAGAGTTTCCGCGATCTCGACCCGGATATTGCCTCCGTCGGTTACCCGGTGGCCGAGGGCCTCGAGACGGGCCTCCAATCCCGCGACCCGCATCGCGGAAGGGCCCATATCCACACCGCGGCGGCTCGCGCCCATATCCAGTGGTACGCCGATCACGCGGATGCGGCGGGGTGGGAGTGCCTGGGTGCCGCTGTGAAGCGAGCCAGCGCCGGGGTTGGGCAATTGATCGATTTTCTTCATAACCAGCTTGGGGCGAGGTTTTGGAAGGTCCTCATGCGCCCCAAGCATTGTAAAGAACCGGGAGGAAGTCGCGCAGCCGCGGAAGCAGTCGCCCTGATCCAAATTGACGCCGCGATCACACCAATTGGTGAGTGTCAGCGCTCTGCAAACGCGCATATCATGATACCCACTGAACACCTTACGGCACTGTGTGCAGTCATTTCGGGGATTCGCGGACCTGTACGGGTTCCGGACCCGAGGTGATCTTGTTTTGCATTGCGCCGATAAAGGAACACGGGTCCCGAACAGATTCGGAACACCCGGACCGGTTAATCGTTCGATGAAGAAGCTCGGCTTAGGCGTGGTCCTCGTTCTTGCTTGTGTCGCTGCGGCTGCAGGGGCAGAAACGGGAACACTCACCACGCTGGCCGCGATTCACGCGCTCACGAACGCTGAGGCCAGCCGGCACCTGCCAGTGGAGTTTGAGGCCACCGTCACCTATTACCGTGATTATGAGCGGACGCTCTTCGTCCAGGATGGCGACGCCGCCATCTACATACGCGCCACCACCGGCCTCAAACTCATGCCCGGCGATCGTATTCGCGTGCTCGGAACGACCGCCGAGAGCTTTCGCCCGATTATCGGGAACAGCAGCATCGAACGGCTTGGCCACGATGAAATGCCCAAGGCCGTCAGCGCGGATTTCAAAGACCTGATGCAGGCGCGCTACGACTGCAGGCTGGTGACGGTGCAGGCCCTGATCCGCACCGCAGAGGTGGGCAACTTCGCGCGGCGCAATTCGCGGTTGCAGATGCTGGCTGACGGGGGCGCAATCGAGGCAACGCTGGACAGCAACAATGCCGAGGCGCTGAAGGGTCTGCTCGACGCCGAAGTCGAGGTGACGGGAGTGGCGTCGGGCAGGTTCGACGGCAAAATGCAGCAGACCGGGGTTCTGCTCCACATCACCTCGCTGGCAAACATCAAGGTGCTGAAACACGCCCAGTCAAGCCCGTGGTCGCTTCCGGTCACGCCGATGGATCAGATTCTGAACGACTATCACGTGATCAACCGCACGCCGCGGGTGCGAGTGCAGGGGACGATCACCTACTACCAACCTGGTTCTGCGGTGGTGCTGCAAAACGGATCCAAAAGCCTTTGGATCATGACTGAGGGCCGCAACGATCTGCGCCTTGGAGATGTGGCGGATGCCACAGGAATACCTGACGTCCACGACGGATTTCTGACGCTCACCCAGGCTACGGTACAGGACACCGGGGTTCAGGAGCCCGCACCCCCCCACGAATCAAATTGGAGCGAACTCACCCAGAGCCACCACCTGTTCGACCTGGTTTCCATCCAGGGCAAGGTTGTGGTGGCGGTTCGTGAGGCCGCCCAGGATCAATACGTTTTGCTCGCCGATGGCCACCTATTTTCGGCAATCATCAGGCACCCGGCGACGACGTACAGTTCCCTGGCGCCGCCTTCTCTGCCGCCGATGAAACAGATTCCCATCGGATCGACCATTCACGTGACAGGGGTGTGCATCCTGGAGGACGCAAACCCCTTTGACGCCAACGTGCCATTCGACCTGATGATGCGTTCCTATGACGACATCGCGGTGATCGCGCGGCCTTCCTGGCTGTCGGTACGCAACCTGACACACCTTATCAGCGTGCTGCTGGTAATCGTGCTTGCGGTCAGCGCATGGGGCTGGACGCTGAGGCGCAAGGTTCGGCGGCAGACTGCCGTTCTGGCGGCGCGGGCCGAGGCTGAGGCGGAGGCGGAGCGGCTAAATGCGCGTCTGCAGCAGCAGCGCAGCCGGATTCTCGAAGACATCAACGGGTCCCGGCCGCTGGTCGAGGTGTTGGAGGAGATTATCGACTTTGTGTCGTTCCAATTGCACGGCGCACCATGCTGGTGCGAGATTGCGGATGGAGCGCGGCTGGGGAGCCACGGAGCAGATACCAGAGGCGCGCGCATTGTCGACGAGGCGATCCCGGCGCGATCGGGGTCGCCGCTCGGAACCATTTTTGCAGCCGTCTATCCGCACACGCCGGTGGAGATTGAGAAAGAGGCTTTCTTTACGGGATCGCGACTGGCGACGCTGGCAATCGAGAACCGACGCCTGTATTCCGACCTTGTGCATCGTTCGGAGTTCGACCAGTTGACCGACATCCACAACCGCTTCTCCCTGGACAAACAGATGGAGGCACAGATCGCCCGGGCGCGCGAGAACGCGAGCATTTTTGGCCTCATCTATGTGGACCTGGATGAATTCAAGCAGGTCAACGATCAGTACGGGCACCGGGTGGGCGATTTGTATCTGCAGGAAGCATCGCGGCGCATGAAACGTCAGCTTCGATCCGCGGATCTTCTGGCGCGGATCGGGGGCGACGAATTCGCGGTGCTTCTCCCGCTGGTGCACAACCGCTCCGAGGTCGAAGAGATTGCTCTTCGCCTGGACAATTGTTTCGCAGCTCCGTACATGGTTGAGGGCTGTGTGATCCACGGATCCGCGAGCATCGGCATCGCGCTCTACCCCGATGACGGATCCACCAAGGACAGCCTGCTGAGCGCCGCTGACGCGGCGATGTATGTGACCAAGCACGTAAAGCAGGGGGAGATCGCCGGATCGTAGTCAAAGTTGTCAGTTTTCAGTTGTCGGTTATCAGCTCACACTTGCTGCAGCACTCCTGCCGGCGGTCCGCGCATGCGCGAAGTTCCGGCTCGAAAACTGCGAAGTCAAGCTGACGACTGAGAACTGAAAACTGAAAACTGCTTCTCACCGCACGTGCAGTTGGGAAATCGCGACCTTCCCCTTGACGATCTCGGCGCGGCGCCAGCTGCTTTTGTCGTTCAAGGCCACCCAGCGGCGCTCCTCGGCGCGATAGTGCCAATCCTTGTCGAGTTGGAAATAGATCAGCAGGCCGGTCGACTCCAACACATTGAGAATGCTGTTGTCGTGCGAATTCTTCTCGTCGAAGTCGGTGGTCGCGCTCTGGCCCATCTCGGAGTAGATTTCGTTTAGCTCGAAGAGCAGGCCGTTGACGCAGTCTTCCATGGGCTCAACTTTGAGGCCGATACGATGCGCCTCGCGCAGCGTGATGGGATAGTTGTGCGAGGGGTAGCCGGAGTTGAGGATGTTTGAAATCTCGCGCGCCCTGTCCTGATCTTGCATGTGGTAGGAGAGGATCTCTTCGCAGATGCGGGTAGACAGAGCGCTGGAGCGGTCGACAGCGCCGATGACAAGCGGGTGCACGTAAGGGAAGAGGGCTTCGTAGGGGTTTTTTGTTGAATCCCTGGCCTGTTCGGTCCACAGGCGGATCACGCGCAGGAGTTCATCGTTGCTGACGCTGACGCGGTCGTTGTCGCGATCGATCGGCGAGAGGTCGTGGGTCAGCGACGTGTCGACCGCCGAGAGATGGGCGAGAGGCCCCATGATGATGCGGTCGGCGCCCAGCGCCAGCATGGTGGCGGCTGACTGGCATTCGAGGGGCGCGAGGACAGTCAAATGCTTGACGTAGCGGCGCAGGAGATTGACCATGCGCAGGGCAGCCTGGCCCGAACCGCCATCGGACTTGATAAACAGCGATAGGCGTTCCAGCATCCCGGTTGAACGGAGGAGCGCGTAGAGGCCGGCGACATCGTTCTGGCAAATGGCGCCCTTGGTGGAATTCCAATAAGTGAAGACGGGCTCGCCCAAAGCGGCGGAGAGCCGCTCGATGACTGGCTGCGTGCGCTCCATGAGAATGGGCGGCTTGGCAACCTCGCGATCGCGGGGAGGGGACGGTACCACTGATTTTTTAGGCATGCGAAGTCAGGTCAAGATTTGGGCTGGCTTGGTCCTATCTTAGCAAAAGGATCGATCCGGGAGAGAGTCCGTGCCGGGCGTCCTTGCGGATTGTCAATGTCAGCAGGCGGGGCCCGTGAAACGATAGTCGGTGACGTATTCTTCGGATGTGACAATATGCGAGTGAAAGCGTTGGTTTTTGCGGGTGCAGTCGCAGCGTTGTTGCTGTTGAGTGGCGTTGCTCCCAGCGCCTATGCCAAGCACGCCCCCAAGCCGCCGCGCCTCAAGGTAAAAAAGAACATGGGACAGTTCGGCGGAAACTACATGGCGCCCAAAAAACAAAAGATTGGCCCGACGGGATACTACCGCAACTCCCTCACTGGCCAGATGGTGTACGGAGCGCCGCCGCAGCCGAAGCATTAGGCGAAAGGCCGATACGGCCTCAAGATCAGGCAGAAATGATGGAGGCCCGGGTTATGCCCGGGCTTTTTCTGGTTTCAAAATGGCGGCCGCCACTTTCGCCGTGCCGCCCCCTGCATCAATGATGCTGTAGTTCCGGATCCTTCTGCTCGCGCTCATCGCTCCCGCTCGGCGGGACGGTGACAGTGACGGTGACCGGCGACTGCAGACGGAAGTTGATCAGCGTCTCGGTTGGAATCACGGTCTGCTGCCCGTGCGTGACGGCATTCACGCCGGTTCCGGCGGCGCCGCCCGCCAATGCACCGATAGCTGCGCCCTCGCCGCCTCCCGCCAGGGCGCCCACGATGGCCCCAAACGCCGCCCCGCCTCCGGCTTTCTCAACGGTATTTTTGCCCCGCCCGGCGCCTTCCTTGCTATAGGCGTCGGTCACGAGCGGGATCCTCTTTCCATGGGTGCTCAATTCGGTGAGCTCGATGCTGAGAAGCGAACTGCCCTTGAAATGAGCGGCCTCGCGCGCGTCGACGATCCGCCCCATGACCGGGGCGCCGTGGCGAATTGCGATCACACCGTCAGTGCCGAGATCGCCGGCCAGCGATCCGTGAAACACTTCGTTGGGCTGGGCCGTTTTGCTGTCGAGCGTCTCCGTGATTCGGACCGGCACGACCGTTCCCTCGGGAAGCGTGACCTCCTTCACGACCGGCTTGGGTGGCGCAGGCGGCGGAGGAGGGGGAGGCGGGGGAGCAACCGGCGCCGCAGGCTCAGCCTGCGCAACTTGTTGCTGCGGATCCGGAGCGGGTGCCGGGGGTGCTGTCTCCGCAACTTGTGGCTGCTGCGGATCTGGAGCCGGGCTTGGCAGCCCTGCCTGCTCCTGGTCGCGGCGGTGGCGCTTTTCCTGCGACTTGTCGCGCCGCTTTTCCTCTGAGGACCGCTGCGGAGGTGAAGGAGCCGCCTGCAAACCCTGCGCCGCAGGCGTGGGGGCCGGAACCGCGGCCTGCTGCGCCGGCTGCACAGTAAGGTTGTTCACCACGGTCCTCACGCCGTTCACGGTGCCACTATCGTTTGCGGCCAGCGCGCGAGACGCCTCGTCCGTTACAGCTCCGTTCAGGGTCGCGACGCCGTCGGCGACGCTCACCCGGACGTTCTGTCCCGCGAGCGCGCTCTCGCCGTTGATCTTGGCCTGAACGTCGGTTGTGATCTGTTGATCGGTACGCGCGATCGGCTGCTGCTTGCAGCCCGCAGCCAGAACCACCACGAGAGCCAGAACCACCGCTCCCGCCTTCCAGAAGTGCCCTCGATACATAGTTCCGTTCCTCATCGGTGCCCCTTATGAATTCAATAAGACGGATCCTGCCGCCTCTTTCCCTAACCGCATTAGAGTCACGGGGAGCCTTCGAGGTGTCATCGAAAATGTGCGAAAGAGATCCTTTCGGCCTTCTTCTGGCGAAAGGATGGGAAACCACAGAAGCCTCAATGACATTGTTTCGTCGACCGCTGATGTTAAAACTGCCGACCAACCAAGCGGGAGACCTCCAGCACAAGTCGGCATGCAGCTTACACGCTGATTGGGGAACAGACGTGAAAAGGCCCGGCTTGCGCCGGGCCTTTTGGTTGGTTCAAGTGGAGTGCTCGTGCGAACAGCCTAAAATGCAGGTCCTTCGACTTCGTCCGCCCCGGCGGACTTAGCTCAGGATGACGCGACGGGTTAGGTTCGCGGTTTCCCACCCAGCAGCAAAAACAAAGACGTCGCCAGGATGGGGCACCCGAAGATTGTTATTCGGCCGCCATCTCTTCCGCTTCGCCTTCCTGGCGCATGAGTTCCAGTTCGCGCTCGGCGGCTTCGATTTCGGCCGTGACTTCCTGCTGGACGCGGGCTGCCGCTTCTTCCAGCTCCGGGGAGAGCTGGACGTTGCGGTAGTACTCCAGGCCCGTGCCGGCGGGGATGAGGCGGCCGACGATGACGTTCTCCTTGAGGCCGCGCAGGTTGTCGATCGCGCCGTTGATGCTGGCTTCGGTCAGCACGCGGGTGGTCTCCTGGAAGCTGGCCGCGGAGATGAAGCTGTCGGTCGAGAGCGAGGCCTTGGTGATGCCGAGCAGCAGCGGACGTCCGATGGCCGGACGGCCTCCGTGCGCCATGCACGCGCTCGTTCTCTTCGCGGAAGCGGAAGCGGTCGACCTGCTGTTCGAGCAGGAAGTTGGAATCGCCCACTTCGTCGATCTTGACCCAGCGCAGCATCTGGCGAACGATGATTTCGATGTGCTTGTCGGAGATGGCCACGCCCTGCAGCCGGTAGACTTCCTGGATTTCGTTGACCAGGTAGCCCTGCAGTTCCTTCTCGCCGAGGACGTCGAGAATGTCGTGCGGGTTGCAGCGGTCCATCCATGAGAGGATCGCCGGCGCGGAGACGCTCGCCTTCCTGCACGTTGACGTGGATGCCGCGCGGCACCGAGTATTCCTTCTCCTCGCCGTTGTCCGCCGTGACGTAGATCTTGCGCTGACCCTTGCTGCACTTCGCCGAAGCGGACGACACCATCGATCTCGCTGATGATGGCCGTCTCGCGCGGCTTGCGGGCTTCGAAGAGTTCGACAACGCGGGGCAGACCGCCGGTGATGTCCTTGGTACGGGTGGTCTCCTCGGGATCTTGGCGAGCACATCGCCCGGACCGACTTCGTCGCCGTCCTGGATCATGAGGTGAGCGCCGCGGGGCAGCAGGTAACGCTTGTGCGCCTTGGCGTTCTTGATCACGATGGCGGGCTGGCGCTTCTCATCGGGCGAGTCGGCGACGACCCAGCGCGAGAGGCCGGTGACTTCGTCGACTTCTTCGTTGAGGGTGATGCCTTCCTGCAGGTCCTTGAACTGCACGGTGCCGCCGATTTCGGTGAGGATCGAGTAGGTGTACGGATCCCACTCGGCGAGCAACTGGCCGAGCTTGACGGCCTCGCCGTCCTTCGACGCGCAGGCGCGCGCCGTAGACGACCTGGTAGCGCTCCTTTTCGCGGCCACGGTCGTCGACGATCGGCGATCGAGCCGGAGCGGTTCATCGCCACCAGCGCGCCGTCCTTGCTCTCGACGGTGTTGAGGTTGATGAAGCGCACCGAGCCGTTGTTCTTGGCGTCGAGGCGCGACTGGTCGGACACGCGGCTGGCGGTACCGCCGACGTGGAAGGTACGCATGGTGAGCTGCGTGCCCGGCTCGCCGATGGACTGCGCCGCGATGACGCCGACGGTTTCGCCCAGCTCGACCATGCGGCCGGAGCCGAGGTTGCGGCCGTAGCAGAGGACGCAGACGCCGCGACGCGATTCGCAGGTGAGCACGGAGCGGATCTTGACCTTCTCCACGCCGGCACCCTGAATGGCCGAAGCGATGTCTTCGTCGATCTGCTGGTTGACTTCGACGACCACGTTGCCGTCGTAGTCCTTGATGCGCTCGAGCGAGACGCGGCCGATGATGCGGTCGCGCAGCGGCTCGATGATCTCGCCGGACTCGACGATCGAGCCGACGTAGATGCCTTCGACCGTGCCGCAGTCGTGCTCGGTGACGATGACGTCCTGCGCCACGTCGACGAGGCGGCGGGTGAGGTAGCCCGAGTCGGCGGTCTTGAGCGCCGTATCGGCCAGGCCCTTGCGCGCGCCGTGGGTCGAGATGAAGTACTCGAGCACGGTGAGGCCTTCGCGGAAGTTCGCCGTGATGGGCGTCTCGATGATTTCGCCCGAGGGCTTGGCCATCAGTCCGCGCATACCGGAGAGCTGACGAATCTGCTGCTTCGAACCGCGGGCGCCGGAGTCGGCCATGATGTAGATCGGGTTCATGGCGCCTTCTTCGTCGGCGCGCTTCATGTTGTCGAACATCTCGTCGGCGACCTTCTCGGTGACCGCCGACCACATCTGGATGACCTTGTTGGAGCGCTCGCCGTTGGTGATGGCGCCGTCCAGGTACTGCTTCTGGACTTCGATCACCTTCTTGTCGGCTTCGTCAACCACGGTGTACTTGCTGTCCGGGATGACCATGTCATCGAGGCCGACAGAGAGGCCGGAACGGGTGGCGTACTGGAAGCCGAGCTCCTTGATGCGGTCGAGCATGCGTGACCGTGACTTCGAGGCCGAGGTTCTGGTTGCAGTAGTTGACCAGCTGGCCGATGCCCTTCTTCTTGAGCAGGCCGTTGACGTACGGCATGCCCGCAGGCAGCGCGTCGTTCAGGATGACGCGGCCGACGGTGGTGGAGATGTACTGCTTGTTGAAGTCGACCGGCTCGGTGTGGGTCAGATCCTGGTCGTCGTAGGCCGTGGTCATGTCGAGCACCTTGCCGGTGTAGCGCAGGCGGATCGGCGACAGGGTCTCGACTTCCTTGGCTTCGAGCGCCATCAGGACTTCTTCGATGTTGGCGAAGACGCGGCCTTCGCCCTTGGCGCCCTTCTTGGCCTTGGTCAGGTAGTAGAGGCCAAGCACCATGTCCTGCGTGGGCACGGTGATGGGCTGACCCGACGCCGGCGACAGAATGTTGTGCGAAGCGAGCATGAGCACGCTGGCTTCAATCTGCGCTTCAGGCGACAGCGGAATGTGCACGGCCATCTGGTCGCCGTCGAAGTCGGCGTTGAAGGCGGTGCAGACCAGCGGGTGGATCTTGATGGCCTTGCCTTCGACGAGCACCGGCTCAAAGGCCTGAATGCCCAGGCGGTGCAGCGTTGGGGCGCGGTTCAAGCAGCACCGGGTGATCCTTGATGACTTCTTCAAGGATGTCCCAGACGACGGGCTCCTGCATCTCCACCATTTCCTTGGCCTGCTTGATGGTGGTGCAGTGGCCGGTCTGCTCGAGGCGGTGATAGATGAACGGCTTGAACAGCTCGAGCGCCATCTTCTTGGGCAGGCCGCACTGGTGCAGCTTCAGTTCAGGACCGACCACGATGACCGAACGGCCGGAGTAGTCGACGCGCTTGCCGAGCAGGTTCTGGCGGAAGCGGCCCTGCTTGCCCTTGAGGGTGTCGGAGAGCGACTTGAGCGGACGGTTGTTGGCGCCACGCAGCACGCGGCCACGGCGGCCGTTGTCGAACAGCGCGTCGACGGCTTCCTGCAGCATGCGCTTTTCGTTGCGCACGATCACTTCAGGCGCGTGGAGGTCCATCAGCTTCTTCAACCGGTTGTTGCGGTTGATGACGCGGCGATAGAGATCGTTGAGATCGGACGTGGCAAAGCGGCCGCCATCCAGCGGCACCAGGGGGCGCAGCTCCGGGGGAATGACCGGCAGCACGTCGAGAATCATCCACTGCGGCTTGTTGCGAGCTCTTGCGGAAGGCCTCGACGACCTTGAGGCGCTTGGCGTACTTGATCTTCTTCTGCACCGAGGTTTCGGTCTTCATGCGCTCGCGCAGTTCGATGGCGAGCTCGTCGACCTGGACGCGCTTGAGGAGTTCCTTGATGGCTTCGGCGCCCATCATGGCCTTGAAGCCGGAGGGGCGGAACTGCTGGTCGAGTTCGCGGAACTTGTTTTCGTCCTTGATGATCTCGCGCTCACTCACCGGCGCGTCGCCTGGATCGACGACGACGTAGGACTCGAAGTAGAGAATGCTTTCGAGGTCGCGCAGGGAGATGTCGAGCAGGTGGCCGATACGCGACGGCAGGCCCTTGAAGAACCACACGTGGGAGCAGGGCGAAGCCAGCTCGATGTGGCCCATGCGCTCGCGGCGCACCTTGCTGACCGTGACTTCGACGCCGCACTTGTCGCAGATGACGCCGCGGTGCTTCATGCGCTTGTACTTGCCGCAGAGGCACTCCCAGTCGGTGACGGGTCCAAAGATGCGGGCGCAGAACAGGCCGTCGCGCTCCGGCTTGAAGGTGCGGTAGTTGATGGTTTCCGGCTTGGTGACCTCGCCATGCGACCAGCTGCGGATCTTTTCCGGGGAGGCAAGCATGATGCGGATGGCGTCAAAGTCGGTGATCGGGCTGGTGAGCTCAAATGGGTTCGAACGGAACAAGGCGTCCCTCCTTGGCAGGCCTTTTGGACTGCCGCGGCTTTTCCCGGGATTCCTAGAGGATCCTTCCTTCCCGGGAAGCGGCGGTTACCGCTTTCAAAGAAGAATCCTTAATACAGTGGTCAGTGATCAGTGGTCAGCGTTCAGTTCGAAGACTGAAAACTGACAACTGACGACTGAAAACTTAGTCCGCGACTGCTGCCACTTCCGGCACGGGGACCTTCTTAATCAGGTCGGCGCGCTTGATCAGTTCCACATCAAGGCAAAGCGACTGCAACTCACGAATGAGCACGTTGAACGATTCCGGCACGCCGGGCTCGATCGCCGCCTCGCCCTTGACGATGGCCTCGTAGATCTTGGTGCGGCCGTAGACGTCGTCGGACTTGGCGGTGAGCAGTTCCTGCAGGATGTAGGCGGCGCCATACGCCTCGAGCGCCCACACTTCCATTTCGCCGAAGCGCTGTCCGCCGAACTGTGCCTTGCCGCCCAGCGGCTGCTGGGTGATGAGCGAGTACGGTCCGATGGAACGAGCGTGAATCTTGTCGTCGACCAGGTGGGACAGCTTGAGCATGTAGATGTAGCCCACGGTGACCGGCTGCTCGAACTGCTCACCGGTCATGCCGTCATAGAGCGTGGTCTTGCCGGAGCTGGGAAGGCCGGCAGCGGCAAGCAGCGCCTTGATTTCGCTTTCCTGTGCGCCGTCGAACACCGCAGTGCCGAACCAGATGCCGCGTTCCATGCCCGCCGCTACGCGGAGCAGCATTTCATCGTCGAGTTCCTCAAGCTGGCGCAGCGTCGCGGTCCCGGCAAACTCTTTCCTCATCAGTGCGCGGGTGGTCTCGACATCGCTGTTGGCGCGGACCATGGTGGCGATCCTCTTGCCCAGTCCGTGCGCGGCCCAGCCGAGGTGCGTCTCAAGAATCTGGCCCACGTTCATACGAGAAGGAACGCCGAGCGGATTGAGAACAATCTCCACCGGTGTGCCATCGGGCAGATACGGCATGTCTTCCTCGGGAAGAATGCGCGCGATCACGCCCTTGTTGCCGTGGCGGCCGGCCATCTTGTCGCCGACCGACAGCTTGCGCTTCATGGCCACGTAGACCTTGACCAGCTTGATGACGCCGGGAGGCAGTTCGTCGCCCTTCTGCAGCTTGCCGATCTTCTCATTGGTGATCTTGCGCAGCACTTCGATCTGGCGCGAGGTCATCTCCTCGATCTCATCGATCTGCTCGTTGACGCGGGGGTCCTTGTCGGCATAGCGGATACGCTTGAGGTTCTTGGTGGAGATGCGCTCGATGGTCTCGCGATCGAGCAGCGCGCCCTTGGTCAACAGGCGCTTGTTGGTGCGCTCGTCGTGCAGGTCGGCAAGCACTTCCTTGTTTCCGAGGATGCCGTCGAGACGCTTCAAACGCTCGTCGGTCAGAATGCGGATTTCGTCGCCGAGGTTCTTTTCGAGCTTGGCTACATACTCCGCTTCGATCAGCTTGGCGCGCTCGTCCTTCTCCTGGCCCTTGCGGCTGAAGATGCGCACATCGACCACCGTGCCCTCGATGCCCGGAGGGCAGGTGAGCGAAGCGTCGCGCACGTCGCCGGCTTTTTCGCCGAAGATGGCGCGCAGCAGCTTCTCTTCCGGAGTCAGCTGGGTTTCGCCCTTGGGCGTCACTTTGCCGACCAGGATGTCGCCGTGCTTGATCTGGGCGCCGATGCGGATGACTCCGCTCTCGTCCAGATCGCGCAGCGCGTGCTCGGAGACGTTAGGAATATCGCGCGTGATTTCTTCGGGCCCCAGCTTGGTGTCGCGGGCTTCGATCTCGAATTCCTCGATGTGCACGGAGGTGTAGTAATCCTCACGCACCAGCTTTTCGCTGATGAGGATAGCGTCTTCGAAGTTGTAACCGCGCCACGGCATGAAGGCGACGAGAACGTTGCGTCCCAGGGCCAGCTCGCCTTGCTCCGTGCAGGGACCGTCGGCGATGACCTGTCCCTTGACGACGCGATCGCCTTCGCGCACCACCGGCTTCTGGTTGATGCAGGTGTTCTGGTTGGACCGCTTGAACTTGATCAGCGTGTAGATGTCCGAACCGACTTCACGCGACAGCTGCGTGGGATGGTGTTCGCCTTCGACGCGCACGATGATGCGCTCCGAGTCGACAGAATCCACGATGCCATTGCGCTTGGCCAGCACCACGGCGCCGGAGTCGCGGGCCGTTACGCCTTCCATGCCCGTGCCCACCAGCGGAGCCTCGGCCACCAGCAGCGGCACCGACTGGCGCTGCATGTTGGCGCCCATCAGAGCGCGGTTGGCGTCGTCGTGCTCGAGGAATGGCACCAGCGACGCGGCCACCGAGACAAGCTGCTTCGGCGAGACGTCGATGTAGTCCACTTCAGCCTTGTTGACAAGCACAAAGTTGCCCTGCCGGCGCGCATTTACCAGGTCTTCGGTAATCACGCCTTCAGCATTGAACTCGATGTTGGCCTGGGCGATGGTGTGCTTGTCCTCTTCCCATGCCGACAGGTAGAAGCTGAACGGAATGTGATCGATCGCCCGCTTGCCCGCTTTGGCCAACTGGGCATTGAGGCGGCCCGATTCTTCCTTCTCGATGTGATCGCCCACGCGCAGGCCGCTGTCGCCGGCGTTGGTGATCTCAACGTAATCCAGGATGCGGGCGTCCTTTACCTTGCGGTACGGCGACTCGATGAATCCGTATTCATTGATGCGGGCAAAGCAGCTCAGAGAGCTGATGAGACCGATGTTCGGACCTTCCGGCGTCTCGATGGGGCAGATGCGGCCGTAGTGCGTGGGGTGCACGTCGCGCACTTCGAAGCCGGCGCGCTCACGGGACAAACCGCCCGGCCCAAGAGCCGACAGGCGGCGCTTGTGGGTGATTTCCGAAAGCGGGTTGGTCTGATCCATGAACTGCGAAAGCTGCGAAGAGCCGAAGAATTCGCGGATCGCAGCCATCACCGGCTTGGCGTTGATCAGGTCGTGCGGCATCGCCGTCGAAAGCTCCTGATAGACGCTCATCTTTTCTTTGATGGCGCGCTCCATGCGCACCAGGCCGATGCGGAACTGGTTTTCCATCAGCTCGCCGACGGCGCGGACACGGCGGTTGCCGAGATGATCGATGTCGTCGACGATGCCGATGTTCTTGCGCAATTTGAGCAGGTAACGAATGGTCGCGTAGAAATCTTCTGGCGTCAGCGTACGGTGATCGAGGTGCGTGGCGTCCTGGTTCTCATACAGCTTGATGTTGAACTTCAGTCGGCCAACGCGCGAGAAGTCGTACTTGCGCGCGTCGAAGAACATGCCTTCGAACAGCGCGGTCGCGGTGTCCAGCGTGGGCGGATCGCCCGGCCGCAGCTTGCGGTAGATTTCGATCAGCGCCTCCTCAGGCTTGCGGATCGAGTCGCGGCGCAGGGTGTTGGTGATGATGTTGCCTACGTCGTCGCGCTCCGGGAAGAAGACCTCGAAGGTCGTGGCGCCCGAAGACAGCACCTTGTGCAGGCGATCGGCGGTGAGCTCAACGTTGGCTTCCACGATCACTTCACCGGTGGCGATGTCGACGATGTCGGCAGCGGTAATCGCGCCATCGAGTTCAGCAGACTCCACCTCAACGCGGTCGATTGCAGCCGCGCGCAGAGCTTTCATCGTGTGCGCCGTGACCTTGCGGCCGGAGTGCGCGATCTCTTCTCCGTTGTGCAGCACGGCGTGAGCCGGCTTGGAACCAACCAGGTGAGTGGGTGTCTTCGGATCCGAAGGAATGCTCCAGAACAGCTTGCCGTCCGCAATGTGCAGGCGGTCGACGGTGTAAAAGGTCTTGAGAATCTCCTCATCGCTGCGCAGGCCGAGCGCGCGCAGGAAGATCGTCCCCAGGAACTTGCGCTTGCGATCGATGCGGACGTACAGGGTGTTCTTCTGGTCGTACTCGAACTCCACCCACGATCCGCGATAGGGAATGATCTTGCCCAGGAAGTAGGTGCGGTTGTTGGCCGTCTCAAAGAACACACCTGGGGACCGGTGGAGCTGCGACACAATGACGCGCTCGGTGCCGTTGACGATGAACGTGCCGTTGGGCGTCATCAGCGGAATGTCGCCGAAGAAGACTTCCTGCTCCTTGATGTCGCGAATGGTCTTGTTGCCGGTCTCGGGATCCTTGTCGTAAATGGTGAGGCGCACGGTGACCTTGAGCGGCGCAGAGAACGTCATGCCGCGCTCTTCGCATTCCTGCTGGTCATACTTCAGCTGCAGGCTGACCGGGTCGCCGCACTTGTTGCAGAAGTCGGGGGTGTTCTTGTTGTAGTGGCCGCACTTGGGGCAGAGCACATCGCCCGGGAGAAAGGGGTCAGTAATGACCATCGACCCGCAGCTGACGCAGGCGGTGCGCAGGTGATGGAGGCCTTTCAAGTGGCCGCACTTGCACTCCCAGTTGCCGATGGAGAAGTCAACGAAGTCCAGCTGCGAGATACCGCGGAAATCGGTGATCGGAAAAACGGAAACAAAAACGGACTGCAGCCCCGAGTCATCTCGCTCGTTGGGCAGCTTATCCATCTGCAGGAAACGCTCGTAGGAACGGCGCTGGACTTCGATCAGGTTAGGGATTTGGGTTGCCGTTGGAATCTTGGAAAAATCAAGCCGGCTCCGAACCGCGCGCTTCTCGTTGGGCATGCTTCACTCCTGAGGCTCAAATTCCGGTTGCCTGGCCATGGACGGGGCCCGCAGTCCGGGCCGACACCCGAGTCTCGAGGCGCCGGCAAATTTACGGTAAGAAATCGATATCTCCGATTGGCCCACCGCGAGGAGCCAATCTCAACCCAATGCGCCTGCTGCCTTGCGCAAGCTGCTTGCATCGCGGGCCATTCATGCCAAGCAACAGTTCATGAATTCGCGTCGA
The DNA here is from genome assembly GCA_963798315.1 of uncultured Acidobacteriota bacterium. Classification (GTDB taxonomy): domain Bacteria; phylum Acidobacteriota; class Terriglobia; order Terriglobales; family Acidobacteriaceae; genus Telmatobacter. The sequence goes on from CAWCTA010000023.1 coordinate 18,621, forward strand.
AGTTTGACCTGGAGCATTGCCGAGACCTTGGAGAGTGCGCTAAACTGCGCACAATTGAGAGCAGGAAACGCGCAGGTGCAGAAGACTGCCATGGATAATCCTGCGCGAAAAGACGCAATTTAAGCCCGAAAGGCTAGTTTCGTCGTCACAAGGAGACACGAAAAGCCCGCAAGGACGCAATTCCTCACGAGCGTGGCCTGTTGCCAGTGCTCCCATCCGAATTCTCAATACCTGCTCTCGCCGATCCCAAAGGTCGCTTCTGCCGCTCTCGCCCGCCAGGTGAACGCCACCGTCAACGGATTCCGCCTAACCCGTTGACTCTAAGGCACTTCATATTCGACCGACGCCCGCCGCCGGAGTGCTTGGCCTGACTCCGGCCAACTAAGGCTTGTGTGCCAACCGCCATTTCAATGCAAATGCGCAGCCCGGACCCGCTCAATTCCCTCTGGGAATGCGGAACGGCTCGGAAAGACGCGCAACTCACATCGTAACGCGTCTCGCCCGGGCTTGCAAGTGCAGGGCCATTTCGGCCCCATCGAGTGCTGTGGACCTACTTGATTTCGACCGTCGCCACGCCGTCAAACTTCTTCTTGATGGCTTCGGCCTCATCCTTAGTCGCGTTCTCTTTCAGCGCCTTCGGAGCGCCGTCGACCAGGTCCTTGGCTTCCTTCAGGCCGAGCGAAGTGACTTCGCGCACCGCCTTGATGGTGTTGATCTTGTTCGCGCCCGCATCCTTGAGGATGACCTGGAATTCAGTCTTCTCCTCAACGACGGGAGCTGCCGCCGCTCCGCCGCCGCCCGCCACTGCCACCGGCGCCGCCGCGGCGGCCGAAACGCCAAGCCGCTCTTCGAGCTTCTTCACCAGAGCCGCCGCTTCGAGCAGGCTCAGGCTGACAATCTGTTCTTCCAACTGTGCGAGATCCGCCATTTGTTTTTCTCCAATCGAAACCGTTGAATTTGATTTACCCGGCCGCAAACTCAAGCTGGAAGTTTCCGATGCGCCCAGACCAGCGCACTTCCCTCTTGCCCTGCCGCCAAATTCTTGACCTAAACTTCGCTGCCAGCCGCGGGCGCGTCGTTTGCCGGCGCTGGCTCTTCACTCCCGGCTGCAGGCGCGGAAACTTCGCTTACCGCAGCAGGCGCCGAAACAAGAACTTCGCTCACCGGTGCAGGCGGAGCAACTTCGCTCGGCGCTGCGGGTGCAGGAGCCGTGCTTGCTGCCGGGGCCGCAACCTGGCCCGCTCCGGGCGCTGCACCAAATTTTTCCTTCTCCACGCCCTGGCCCAGAACTACGGCCAGATCGCGGCCGGTGGCATTGAGGACCGTCGCCAGGCGCTGCGCAGGCGCATTGATGAGGAACAGCAGCTTGGCAAAGATCTCTTCCTTGCCCGGCATGGTAGCCAGCGACTTGACCTCTTCGACATTCAGCACCTTGCCGTCGACAATGCCCAGCTTGAACTTGAACTCGGCGTTCTCGCTGACCCACTTGGAAAAACCCTTGGCCAGCGTGACCGGGTCGCCGGAGGTGAAGGCTATCGCGCTGACGCCTTTCAGGCCCTTCAGTGCGCCTTCTACCTTGGTGCCCTCGCCGGCAATCGCGGCCAGTTTGTTCTTGACCACGCGATACTTGCCGCCGGAGTCCCGGATCACCTTGCGCAAGGCAAAGTCCTGGGCCACGGTCAGCTTGGCAAAGGTGCCGATGATTGCGGTCGTCGAGGTTTCCAGCTCCTTGGCCAGCAGCTGGACCTTCTCGTGTTTCTTTCCTCTTGAAATCGCCATTGTGTGCTCCGCACAGTCGCCAGTCTTCAGTTGTCAGTTCACAGCACCCAAAACCGCCTGACTCCGAATTCTGCGCCCGCTCCCAACTCGTTCTGCCCACTTCGGGCATCGCTCAATCTCTGCCATTCAGGACGCCGCCAAAAAATCCTGGACGTCTGTCCCTGGCTGACAACTGTCAACTGAAGACTGACAACTTGTCGCTTAGTGCTTGCCGGCCGCGTCGGCGACTGCCGAATCCAGCGGTACCCCGGGGCCCATCGTCGAGCTCAGAGTGAGGCTCTTGATGTACTTGCCCTTGGCGGCCGAAGGCTTGGCGCGCACGATGGAGGTAATCACCGTGGTCGCGTTATCCACCAGCTTCTGCGGAGGAAAGCTCAGCTTCCCCACCGGCACGTGCACCAGGCTGGTCTTGTCGGCCCGGAACTCCACCTTGCCCGCCTTGATTTCCTTTACCGCCGAAGCCACATCCACGGTCACGGTTCCGGTCTTGGGGTTCGGCATCAAGCCCTTGGGGCCCAGGATCTTGCCCAGCCGGCCTACCACTTTCATCATGTCGGGCGTAGCGATCAGGGCGTCGAAGGCGGTCCAGTTTTCCTTCTGGATCTTCTCCACCATCTCCTCGCCGCCAACAAAATCGGCGCCCGCTTCCTGGGCTTCCTTCTGGCGGTCGCCGGTTGCGATCACGGCCACGGTCTTCGACTTGCCCAGACCGTGCGGCAGAACCACAGTTCCGCGCACCATCTGGTCGGCGTGACGGGTGTCGACGCCCAGACGCAGGGTCAGATCGACCGTTTCATCAAACTTGGCGTATTTGACTTTCTGCAGGAGGCTGACTGCATCCGGCAGCGGATAGGCCGGCTGTGTGACAGCAGCGCGCGCCTTCGCAATATTCTTACTGAGCTTTCTCATCCATCCCTCGTCTCCCACCGCTCGTTGCCAGCCCTTTCGGGGAACCACCTCCGGTTTGGGGGCAACTTTCGTGGTTGCCGCTTCCGAGCCGGGTGGCCCAACAGCCGTGGTGCTATTGACGGTCCGGATACTCGCCCGGACACATCTTTGGATCATACCGGAGTGGCACTGGAAATGCAAAGAGTCTGGCCGATCCGGGCACACTCCAACGCGCAAATCTGATTGGGTACGTGCCTTAGATGTTCAACATCCTCAAAAAGTTACATTCAATTTGCCGGCACGGAGAACGACAAAAATCCGCAACAAATCCGGACCGTTTGTGTCCAAGAAGTTGTGGAACGAGGCGCTGCAGCGGCCAGACAGCCGAGCCCGGACAGATGCCTCAGAGGAGCACTTAAACATGAAGAAAGCAGCATTTGCAATGAGTCTGGTTGCCGGGGCCCTGATGATGGCGGCGCCGGCTTTTGCCGCCAACGAAAGCAGCGAGGGACACGGTCAGGCGGTGATCACGGTCCTGCCGGCCCACGACAAGGAGGCGACCCCCGCCAACCTTTCGCAACAGGATCTCTCCATCAAGGTCGACGGCAAGGATTCGACCATCACCAACTGGATTCCCCTGCGCGGTGAGAATGACCGGTTGGAGCTGGTGGTGCTCATCGACGGGTCCGCCCGGACGAGTCTCGCCACCCAGATACCCGATATCGCCAAATTTGTGAACACTTTGCCTGCGAACGCGAAGGTGGCGGTCGCGTATATGCAGAATGGAACAGCCGCGCTCACCACCCCGCTGACCACCGATCACGCCGTGGCCGCGAAGGGGCTGCACATCCCGGGCGGAATCGCCGGCTCGAGCGCCAGCCCGTACTTCTGCCTCTCCAGCCTGGCGCAGCACTGGCCGTCGAACGACCGGGCCGCCCGCCGCGTTGTCGTCATGATCACAGACGGTGTCGACTACTACAATCCTCGCTACGATCCGGATGACCCGTACGTGCAGGCTTCGATCACCGATTCGGTGCGTTCTGGCCTGGTGGTGTACTCAATTTACTGGCAGAACCAGGGCCGCATTGACCGGAGCGGTTATGCCACCGACGCGGGCCAAAACCTGCTTCTTAACGTCACCCAGGCCACCGGCGGCAACAGCTACTGGGAAGGCTACGGCAACCCGGTTTCGTTCCAGCCCTACTTCAAGGATCTCGACCGGCGCCTCCAGAACCAGTACGAAGTCAGCTTCACGGCGCCCGTGAAAGGCAAGGCACAAGTGGAGACCATGAAGCTGAAGGCGAACAGCCTCTCCGGCAAGGTCGATGCCCCGCAGCAGGTGTACGTAGCCCCTGCCGGCCTGTAAGCAGCAGCGATTCTGTCTCAAGATTGCGCGCCACCTCTTGTGAGGTTGGCGCGCTTTTGTTTTGGCCCACTCCAGAGAGACCGGGTGATGCACCTCTCTGCTAGACTGGGCGGCGATGAAAACATTCCTCCTCCGAACCTTTTGCCTGGTGGCGTTCCTTGTAAACCTTGGGGCTGCCCAGGACGTGATTCCGCTGTACCCCGGCATCGCCCCGGGCTCGTCGCAGGAGAACTATCCGGAGAAGGAGTACTTCTCCAAGACCTGGAACACCGAAGTTGTCACTAACGTGACTAAACCGACCCTGACCGTTTATAAGCCGTCGCCGGAGTTAAAGAACGGCACGGCAATCGTGATTTGCCCGGGCGGCGGTTTTATGGCCCTTTCCATCACCAGCGAGGGCAGCGATGTCGCCAAGTACATGGCGGCCAGGGGAGTGACGGCCTTCGTGTTGAAGTATCGCCTCGCGCACACCGGCGAGGACGCGACCGAGGAATTCGGCCCGCTCTTCGCAGACCCGCAGAAATTTCACGACATGCTGGAGAAGATTCTGCCCCTGTCCGTCGCCGACGGATTGGCGGCGGTGACTTACGTCCGTCAGCACGCGGCAGAATGGGGAGTTTCTCCCGACAAGGTCGGAATCATAGGATTCTCGGCGGGCGGATCAGTCACCGTGGGCGTCGCCTTCAAATACAGGCCGGAAGGCCGCCCGGCTTTCGTCGCACCGATTTATGCCGGCGGGCCGCCCAAAGATACTCCCGTTCCGGCGGATGCGCCACCGATGTTTATTACCGCCGCCACCGATGATAACCTTGGGCTCGCGCCGCAGAGTATTGCTTTGTACCAGAAGTGGACCGATGCTCATAAATCGGCGGAACTCCACATGTACGCGAAGGGTGGCCACGGATTCGGAATGCGCAAGCAGAACATTCCTACGGATCAGTGGATCGATCGATTTGCCGATTGGCTGGAGTTGCAAGGATGGCTGAAGAAGTGACCGGCTCATAAGACTGCAGGCAAGTCTGATCTTCCAAGAGCTCATCAAATTTGCGAACGCGAAAGTGCCCGAGGATCAATTCTTCGCTACTGAATAAATCGAGATCTGGTCACGGGTCAGAACCGCGAGTTGTGAGCTATCGGGCGCCAGTGCGTAACCATCACGGCTAGCGGATGGAGAACTGACACGCACGCCGAGTAGCCGCTTACCGTCCGCTGCGCGATAGACTTCCAGATCCTCGGAGGCCAAATCCGCTGCGCTGAACGCGTCTCCCGCCAACACGGGTGTACTCGACTGCACAGTTTTCACCACGAAGGTCTGCCGGTTGGCACTGCCTTTGGCGGCATTGCCGCAATTATTTGAGTGTGAGTCACTTTTCAGGGCCAGTTTCCCATTCGAGTTCAGAACCCGGTACGTGCGCTCCCTGGTTTGCTTACTGCAGCTCACCACCAGGATGAGGTCCGGCGCGAAGCTGGAGAGCTCTGGAGTACAGCTTGAGCTGAATCGGGCCAGGATCGAACCATGGTTGTCCCAGGTCAGCAGGGACACCCGGTAGCTCGCGTCCGGCAGTGCCTCCAGTGTGGCCTGCCCCTCGTTCAGGAGCGTGGGAGGCATAATTCCTGACTGCGCTTTTGATTTGGCGATGGTCTCGAAGTTGCGATTCAGAACCAAGACATCCACGTCTTCGTCCGGATCGCGGTTGAGGCTTTGGGAAAGCCGGGCGTGCAACTCCGGTGTATGCCGCTCACGGATCACGCCGACCACGATGAAACTTCCATCGGGCGTTGCCCGCAAAAAGGCGAGCGGCCCATCCAGGGGAACCCGATCAAAGACGTTCAGTCCCTCGCCATAGACTCGAAGCTCCGAGCCGACGTGCACTAGCACTCGCCCCTCCCCGAGCGGCCAAAGATATTCCCGATTGTCGGGCAGTTCCCAGTCGACTGTATGGGTCACCCGGTGCGTTTCGGTGTCAACCAGAGCAGCGCGGATCACACGAACCGTCGAGCCCGACAGTCCCAGCGAATGCCTGGGCGCAAGGATATGCGGATTGAAGGTTACCAGCAATTCCGTGGGGCTGAGATAGGCCAGGACTTCATCGTGATCGAAGCTTTCGATCGCTTTTTGAGGGCGCGGAGAATAGCCCAGCTGGCTGATCGAAATGGTGGCCCCAGGCTTGGCCCCATCGTTCCCGGTTCCAGGGGGCAATGCGACATTGCACTGCGGCGGCGCGCAGAGATCAAGATCGTCGATGGGCGGCAAGGCGGGCATTTCCGCGACCGTGTCTGACGTCGGAGCGGCAGAAATCATTCCGGAAGTGTCGGCCCGGGCTGGTTGAGCAGAATCTGGGCTGGTCTCCGCGCGGGAAAAAGTCGCTTGTGCGGGAACCAGGAGGAGCAAGGTATGCTTCTCCAGCGACACGTCGTGGCCCCGACAGGTCAGAACGGAACTGTTTTCCGGCCCCGTGGCGACGTCGAGTTTTAACCCTTTGATCCCGTCAACCTCGCCCATCCGCATGCGCGGAGTCAGCGGGTGCATATCCATTTCCAGGTTCAGGATCGCGCCCTGTTGCATGGTTCCGAGAGCGGCAATGCTTCCCCAGCCCTGGGCAGCCGTGTGGCCTGCCGAAGTGGAAAACGGCAAGGCCGACGTGAGAATGCCCAGATCTCTGTTCTGCGGCGGCGCTGCCATGGCAGCAAGGAGCAGAGGAAAGGCCCCCATCTTGAGTTCCCTGCACTGTGCCCCCGTAAAGGCAAGATCGACTTCCGAGACTTTGGCATTTTGCCGATAAGAACTTACCGACAGCACGTGCGCTTCAAGAATCGCGCCGCTCCTGAGGACGCAGTCCGTGCCCTGCCAATCGGCGGTGACACGGGCGTAAATGGTCGCGCCCACCTTCAACAGGCGAGCGTTCACGTCGGCGATCAATTCCGCCTCAACGGCGGTGATGGTCGGCGGGGCGGAGGTCGCAAAGACCGCCGGACAACACAGCGCGAGCGCAACTGTCAGCCCTGCGGCGAATTTCGAACGGATGCGTCCAATTTCACCGCTCTTGAGCCTATGCGACCCCAGAGCCCAACCGTGTTCGACAGAGCGGATGCGGACACGGTATTTCGAAAGATGCCGTAGAATCCGCCGCTTCATTCACTGAGCCCCGCAATCAGCCACATTCTACACTGAGTGGATATGTCTTGATCCGATTGCTGCCTTTGAATCTCGCCGCCTAGCCCGTGTTAACGTGTTGCTATTCACACGAGTTCCTCGTGACAACTTCTGTTGCTGAAGAAAATCCTTTTGACATGAGGCCTATGCGACCCTCGAAGCTGGTTATTGCTTTAATAGGCGCGGCACTGTCCGCGCACGGCCAGACGCTGAACAGCAACTACGCCCGCGATCCCAACCAGCCCATCGATCAGCAGTACACCGACCACATCAAAAAATACACGACGGATCCGTCCTTCATCTCGCCCCTGGTTGACTATCTGCCGGCATCGAAGACCGTGCCCACGCCGGCCAAAGTTCTGGGTGATGTGTCCGGCGCGCCCGACATGCTGCCCTACGCCGAGGATGTGTACAAGTACTTCCGCATGCTCGAGGCCGCCAGCCCGCGCGTGAAGGTGTTCAGCATCGGCCACACGGAGGAAGGGCGCGAGATGATCGCCGCGGCCGTTGCCGATCCGGAACTGCTCGCCGGCGCGAAGGAGAACAAGGCCCGCCTGGCGCAACTGGCTGACCCGCGCGCCATCAACTTCGACGATGCCAAGGCGCGCGATCTGATCGATCATTCCTACCCGGTTTACTACATCACGGGCACCATCCATTCACCCGAGACGGGCGCGCCGACAGCGCTGATGGAACTTGCTTACCGCCTAGCCGTGGATGACGCCCCCTACATCAAGTACATTCGCTCGCACATGATTGTGCTGATCACGCCGGTGGTTGAAGTTGACGGCCGCGACCGCATGGTCGACATCTACAAGTGGCACAAGGCGAACCCCGGCAAGGACTGGCCCCGGCTCCTCTACTGGGGCCACTATGTCGCGCACGACAACAACCGTGATGCCATGGCGATGACTCTCGACCTGACGCGCAACGTGCTCGATACCTACCTCGACTGGCACGCGCAGGTGCTGCACGACCTGCATGAATCCGTCCCGTTCCTCTACGACAACACGGTGGGCGACGGTCCCTACAACGCGTGGGTCGATCCGGCGCTGGCCGACGAGTGGGCCGAACTGGGCTGGAACAACGTGGCCCAGATGGAAAGCTTCGGCATGCCCGGCGTATTTACGCACGGCGACTTCGATACGTGGAGTCCCGGCTATCTGATGTTTCTTGCCGGCATGCACAACGGCATCAGCCGCCTCTATGAAACCTTCGGCAACGGGGGCGCCGATACGGAGAAACGCATCCTCACGCCGGAGCAATATTCGCGCACCTGGTATCGTCAGAATCCGCCGCTGCCGGTGGTGACATGGTCGCAACGCAATAACAACAACTATGAAGAAAGCGCGCTGCTCACGACTCTCTCCTACTTCTCGCACAACACTCATCACTTCCTCGAAAACTTCTACGTCAAGAGCAAGCGGACCATTCAGAAGCCCGCGCTCGAGGGACCGGCAGCGTACGTGATTGCCAATGACGAAGCCCACGCCAACCGCATGGTAGAACTGGTGAAGGTGCTGAGGCGGCAGCATGTCGAGGTGCAGCAGCTTTCGGCGGCAGCCGTATGCGCAGTTCCCGGCGAGAAGCGGGACGACAAGCCAAAACCGGAGACGTTTCCGGCCGGCAGCGTTGTGGTGCGCATGGATCAACCCTACGCCCGGGTGGCCGATGCGCTGCTCGACCGCCAGTTCTGGGCGCCCGACGACCCGCAAAAGCATCCCTACGACGACACCGGCTGGTCGTTCAGCGAGTTGTTCAATCTGAAGGTGACGCGCGTGCCCGATACGGCCATCCTGAAGGCCGACATGAAACCCGTGGACGATCCGGCATCGCTGGCGGGCAGACTGGATGGTTCCGGTTCGCTGGTGGCGGTCGCAAACACGGGGCAGACGACCTTGTTGGCGCTGGTGTACAAGCTCAAGGGTACCGATATCAAGGCGGTCGACAAGCCCTTCGATGCCGGGGACAAACATTTTGCCGCGGGGTCACTGCTGATTGGCGGCGTTCCCGAAGAGACTCTCAAGACCGCGCTGCGCGATCTGTCGCTCGACGGTGTCAGCCTGAGCGTCACGCCAACCGTGCCGGCGCACCCGATCACCGCGCCCCGCATCGCGTTCATGCACACATGGCTGGCCACGCAGACCGAGGGCTGGTGGCGGTACGCCTTCGACAGCGGCGGCGTACCGTACGACTACATCAGCACCCAGACTGCAGCCCGGCAGGATCATCTGCGCTCGAAATACGATGTCATCGTTTTCGCCCCGGTGAGCCGCGTCTCGGCTTCGGACATCATTAACGGCATGCCCACCTGGAACAACGCCATGCCCTGGCAGAAGACCGACCTGACGCCGAACCTGGGCCGCATCGACTCAACCGACGATATTCGCCCGGGACTCGGCTACGACGGGCTTGCACATCTCAAGAACTTCGTCGAGCAAGGCGGCCTGCTCATTACCTGCGAAGATACCGCGCAATTCGCCATCGACACGGGTCTTGCGCCGGGGGTTAGCCTTGCTCCGGCCGGAGACGCGCGCGTGGTCGGCAGCGTGCTCAACACGGTGTTTGTGGCTCGCGAGCATCCGGTGGCCAACGGCTACGACCTGAACCTGCCCGTGATGAGCGCGAACGGCATGGCGTTCAACGTGAGCAATACGGTGGGGCGGTCCGGGGGCCGGGTGCTGATGGATCCCTACGCGGAGCGCCCCACCGGCCGCGGCAGCGCGGAAGAAAACGATGAGCCCCAAGGCCGCAGGATTGTGGAGGCAGAGCCGCTGCAGAAGCAGCAGGCGTGGGAGGCGCGCAAGCTCAACGAGGAGCAAATGCGCAATAATCCATCGGTCATCCCGCCGCCGTATCGGCCGGAGGTGATTCTGCGCTTTGCTGACGCGAAGACCATGCTTCTCTCCGGCCTGCTCGACACGGCATCGTCGATCGCCGAGCATGCCGTCGTGGTCGACGCACACCTCGGGCAGGGAAACGTGCTCCTGTTCGGCAACAACCCCATTTATCGCGGCGAAACGATCGGCACTTACAGTCTGGTCTTCAACGCGATCCTGAACTTCGACCACCTGGCGCACAAGGCAGGCCCTCAGGAAACGAAGTAGCAGCCTGCGGCGCTTTATGCGCCGCTCCTGAACCCTCGTTTCTTCTTTGCCCTTGGCCCGCGTTTTGTGTCATGCTGGGACGCATGGGAAACAAAGATAAAGGCAAAAAGGAAGTCAAGAAGGCTCCGAAGCCAAAGCCCAAACCAGAACCCGGGCGCAGACCGGACGTGTTCACCCCCGCCCCGCCGAAATAATTTCGTAGAAGAGCCGCTCGCAATCGGGCGGCTCTTCTGCGTTCGGACGCCTTGGAGTTTGTGCCGAAAGCCTCGCTGCGTTTTCTTACCGCTTGCGATAGATGTCGTATCCCCCGAGGCGGCGGTAAAGCGCGTACTCCGCGGCGATCAGTTCCATGCTTTGTACTTTCTCCGGCATCGGGTCTCCGTTAATTTGCTCGACCCGCTTCGCGATTACCCACTGCACATCGCGCCGGCGGGCTTCGGCGAGCAGTTCGGGCGCCGAATACGGATCGGTTGTGGGATCGAAGAGCGTCACCGGAAATTGCGGGATACGGCCTGTTGCGTAGTAGAACGGGTCTTCTCCGGGAAGCACGAGCAGGGCGTCTGCTCGCGGAATCTCACGCTGAGTGAAGTCAACGAGTTCGTCGAAGTTGGGCAAGTACGGGCCTCGATCCGCCATGCCGCGCAGCGCGGGAACAGATGAATGCTCGAGCGGCGCATCGGGGATCTGGAAATAACTCAGCCGCTCCAGCGAGACTGCATACAGGCCGCCGCAGATGATGAACACGCCACCGAGCATGGCGGCCGTTGTGATGACCACCGGCCGGGCTCTGGCGGGCAGCGCCGCCAGTGTCTGGGCCACGAGAACTATAAGCAACGGCCACACCGCATACGTCGATCCCCACAGTTGCTGGGAAAGAAACGTGCCATGAATTGCAGCCAGTACAAAGAATGGCATCAGCCTTCCGAGCGTGACCCCGCGCCGCAATTCAAATGCAGCGACTACAAACCCAGCCAGCAGCAAAAGCGGCCACAGCGCGAGCAAGTTGTCAGCGCGTTCTTCAGCATCATTGTGAATGAGAAGAAAAAGGAGGGTGCCTGCCGGCGGAGCGGCCATCAGGCATAGCGCCGCGACGCGCGCCCACCGTCGCTGCATCAGGCGCGTGCAACAGAGCGCCAGGCCGGCGCCCAATGCGGGCAGCGTCCACATCAGCGATGGCTCTCGATACACCGAGAGCATCAGCGACAGGCCCGGCAGGCGCCGCTGGGCTGCGAATTGGACGGTCCAGTGCAGGTAATTGCCGATGCCGGCAGTGCCTGCGATCGCCGCCAGGGCCAGGGACAAGGCAAACGCCATTCCGGCCAGCACCAAGGCGGATTGCGATCGAAGTGCGCGGCGGATTGAGCGCGCTTTCACGAATTCAAGAATCAGCAGCAGAAAGACGCCGGCACCTGCCGCCGCAAGGAACGGCAGGCCCATGTTCTGCTTGAAGAAAACGGGCGGCACCGTGGCTGCTCCGGCGGCAACGGGCAACATCCGGCTTGAGACGGCGTTCTTCCCAGTCGTCGCGAGAGATATCAACAGCCACAAAGCGACAAGGATTGCCAGAGCACAGTCGCAGTCATAAATCGGATGTGGATAGACGGAGTAGACGCCCAGAACCGTAAGCGGTGCGGTCAGCACCAGCGCAATGGGCCATCCCGCCGAAGTGAAAACCGTGGCACCACGCACAACACGCAGCACGATGCGCCACGTTAGCACAGTTCCGAAACCGCCCGCGATGGCCGCGTAAGCAATGGGGACAAGATAGTGCCGGCCGGCCAGGCGCATCAGCACCGCCTGCAGGACAAACGTCAGCGGCGGGTGCACCAGAGGAAAATCCCGATAGGGCATCTGTCCGAGCGCTATGCGCCAACTCGTATCGAGCAGGTACCCAAGATCCCAGAGCACGGCAACCCGCGAGTTTTGCCGGCACACAAAAGCCGCCGTGCCCAGAAACAGCAGGGCGGCCGCGATAAAGTCTCGCGTCCGCCATGCCTGTGTTTCCTGATTGTGATGCGATCCGCCGCCGTCGTTGTCCGCTGCTGATTCCATGCGTCTCTTGCGGATCTCGCAGCGGGAGCCGGGGTCAGGCCACGACTTCGATGCCCATGGAGCGGGCGGTCCCCTTGATGCTCTTGATCGCCGTCTCCACGGAAGATGCGTTCAGATCGGGCATCTTCTGGGTGGCGATTTCGCGCACCTGCGCCTCGGTCACCTTGCCTACCTTGTCCTTGTTAGGGGTGCCGGCGCCCTTGGCCACTCCGGCCGCTTTCTTCAGCAGGACAGCGGCGGGCGGCGTTTTGGTGATAAAGGAGAAGCTGCGGTCAGCGTAAACAGTGATCACGACCGGGATCGTCAGACCGGCCATTTCCTTGTTCTGCGTGCGGGCGTTGAACTGCTTGCAGAACTCCATGATGTTGACCTGTGCCTGGCCCAGCGCGGGGCCAACCGGCGGCGCCGGCGTAGCCTTCGCGGCTTCGATCTGCAGCTTGACGTAGGTTGATACTTTCTTCGGAGGTGCCATTGAATATTTCCTTCGGAAACCAGCTCCTAGCTCCTAGCTGCTAGCTATTAGCTGGTTCGTTCTCATGCGAATTTTGGTGCTGCGGCTCTAGGGTTCGCTGTCAAACCGGCGGTCGCTAGGTGACACGCGGGCTAGAAGCTGGAGCTAGTAGCTAGAAGCTGCAACTACTCAATCTTTTCCACTTTGCCGAACTCCAGTTCGACCGGGGTGGAGCGCCCGAAGATGGTCACCATGACCTTGAGCGTCTCGCGATCTTCGTTAATCTCATCCACCACGCCGTTGAAGTTAGCAAACGGTCCGTCAGTAATGCGGACCTGCTCGCTCTTTTCGAATTTGATCTTCATGCGCGGCTTGTCTTTGGCGGTCTCGGAACGGAAGAGGATCGAACTCACTTCTTCCTCTGACAGCGCGACCGGCTTGTCGCCGGTGCCCAGAAAGCCCGTTACCTTGGGCGTGTCCTTGAGGACATGCCACAGGTTGTTATCGAGGTCCATTTCGACCAGTACGTAGCCAGGCAGAAAGACGCGTTCCACGGTCCGCTTCTTGCCGTTAACGATCTCCGTCACCGGCTCGGTGGGAATCATGACCCGGCCGACTTTGTCTTTCAAACCGAAAGCGGTAATACGGCTCTCGATCGACTCCCGGACCTTGCGCTCAAAACCCGAGTAGGCATGCAGGATGTACCACTTGAAGCGCTCGTTGCGCTCCGGCTTGGCTTCGCCCGCCTGTTCCAGTTCTTCTGCCATCATGTTCTCGATTTGCGGTTCCTGCACTACTGCCCACCGCCCAGCTTGCTAATGATCTGGTGCATGGCTCGGTTGAACACGAAATCCGTCACCATAAAAAAGAGCCCGAAAAGGAACACTGCCACCAGGACGACGGAGGTAGTCGCCTGCACTTCTTTGCGCGAGGGCGTAACCACCTTGCGAGTCTCGGCGCGCACGTCGCTGAGAAAACCGGTGATCTTCTGCCAGGTGCCGGCTATGTTTCCGGAGAGATTAGACACGGCGCTGGGCTCCTGCCGCTTGATCTGCGCCGGGCGATCTTCGCCATTCACTGTTGCTGCCTTTGGTGCCATACACCCATTCCTTCACCCCCGGCGTCCGCCGAAAGCGTATCTACAAAGCCATTCTCGCAGGTCCCACCCGCGTTTTGAATCCCACGCAGGTGGCGTTTCCTTGTCGGCCCCCTGCCGTTTTCCGGACCGTACCGCGAAAATGCTTCAACTGGCAGGGGCGGAGGGATTCGAACCCCCAAGTTCGGTTTTGGAGACCGACAGTTTAACCGTTGAGCTTACGCCCCTAGAAGCAGTTCTCAGTTCACAGTTGTCAGTTCTCAGCATCTCGTGAAACCTGAAGCGCCTACTGAGAACTGAGAACTTAAAACTGACAACTGTCGTGTTACTTCGTTTCCTTGTGCGCCTGGTGCTTGCGGCAGCGGTTACAGAACTTCTTGAACTCGAGACGGCCAGTGGTCGTCTTCTTGTTCTTGGTCGTCGAGTAGTTCCGCTCCTTGCACTCAGTGCACTGCAATGTCACAATTTCCCGCATCTCACTATCCTAACCGATTCTGAGCTTCGCCGGCTCTTCGCTGCGGCGAGTTGCCAGTTCTCAGTCGTCAGCCATTATCGTTCGAAACTGACAACTGAAAACTGACCACTGACAACTCTACTTGATAATTTCCGAGATGGTGCCCGCGCCCACCGTGCGTCCGCCTTCGCGGATGGCAAAGCGCAAGCCCTTCTCCATGGCCACCGGCGTGATCAGCTCAACCACCAGCTGCACGTTATCGCCCGGCATCACCATCTCCGTGCCCGCCGGCAATTCCGCCACACCCGTTACGTCCGTGGTGCGGAAGTAGAACTGCGGACGATAGCCCTTGAAGAACGGCGTATGACGGCCGCCCTCTTCCTTCGACAGCACGTAGACTTCGCCCTTGAAATTGGTGTGCGGCGTGATCGATCCCGGCTTGGCCAGGACCATCCCCCGCTCCACGTCTTCCTTGGGAATGCCGCGCAGAAGGATGCCGGCGTTGTCGCCCGCCAGGCCTTCGTCCAGCTGCTTCTTGAACATTTCCACGCCCGTGCAGACCGACTTGCGGGTTTCGCGGAAGCCGACAATCTCGACATCCTCGCCCACCTTCACCTTGCCGCGCTCGATGCGGCCGGTCACCACGGTGCCGCGGCCGGAGATCGAGAAAATATCCTCGATCGGCATCAGGAAGGGCAGGTCGATCGAACGCTGCGGCTGGGGAACGTTCTTGTCCACCGCATCCATCAGCGCGTCGATCTGGGCTTCCCACTTGGGCTCGCCGTTCAGTGCGCCCAGGGCCGAGCCCCGGATCACCGGAACATCGTCGCCCGGGAACTGGTACTTCGACAGAAGCTCGCGGACTTCCATCTCCACGAGATCGGTCAGCTCTTCGTCTTCCACCGCGTCGCACTTGTTCAGGAACACCACGATGTAGGGCACCCCCACCTGGCGGGCCAGCAGAACGTGTTCCTTGGTCTGCGGCATGGGGCCGTCGGTCGCCGCCACCACCAGAATCGCCCCGTCCATCTGCGCCGCGCCGGTGATCATGTTTTTGATGTAGTCGGCGTGGCCGGGGCAGTCCACGTGCGCATAGTGCCGGTTCTTGGTCTCGTACTCCACGTGCGCCGTCGCGATCGTAATGCCGCGCTCGCGCTCCTCGGGAGCGTTGTCAATCGAGTCGAACGAACGGAACGTATTCTTCGGATTGTGCTTCTGCAGAACCTTCGTAATCGCAGCCGTCAGTGTCGTCTTGCCGTGATCGATATGCCCGATCGTCCCCACATTGCAATGAGGCTTCGAACGATCAAACTTTTCCTTCGCCATAAAAGTCCTGAATCCCTTTCGTAGCTCGTACTGCCCGTTGCATCCAGGGGCGCCGGCATTCCGGCTCCAGCCCCAAAAACCCGTTCTCAGTTGTCGAGTAGCCCCGGGGAATTTCACCCCGAGGCCCTCACGGAACCGTGCTTGAACCTCTCGATTCACACGGCTCTTCATAGCCCTGCATTTGTCTCTCGCGAGCACAAACCTTCTCTGAAGGGAGGGGCTCCTCCTGGTTGCCCAGTTGGCCAAGCCCTCCATCAAGCTATGTCATCCTCTTCGCTCCCCGTCCATTACAGACGCTTCGACGCTACTGCAGGATGATCCGCCCCTCGCCCCGGCATCGGTATTCTTTCTCGTGGTGTTTGCCACTTGTCATTTCCCTTTGCATCCAGAACGAGGTTCTCACGTTCCCTACCAAAGCCTGTATCGAGTTCATGCCGCCTATACACCGGCTGTCGCCGGGACAGTAATCTGGTTTCTTCCCGGCTCATCCTGGAGCAACTGTGCAGCTCCAGTTTTGACAGCATCTGACTGTGTTTCGATGCGTCATCGGACGGTTTGCTTTCGCTCATCTCCTCGATACTTACCTGACATCTTTTCCGATGCCTTTTCCTCACTCGTTCACTACCACGCCTTTTGAACGTAGCAGCAGTGGGCGGTTTGAAGCCTGCTCCAGAAAGCCGACTCCGGGAGGCCATCTCCCATCTCTGATACAGCATCACAAGCTCTCGCTCGTGTCGTGACACACCACAGTTGTCAGTTCTCAGCTTTTCCTGGCCGTCTCAGCCGCGTCGATTTCCACGATCCAGACTGACAACTGATTACTGACAACTGAAAACTTCGTTTCAGTAATACGCATACGCCTTGTAATACCGCTGCCGCAATTCTTGCGGCACCTTCTCAACCAGCAGCAAGTAGCGCTCGCGGGTCAACCCCTGATCGGAAACCGGCAGTGCTTCGTAGAGCCGGACCGCGTCTTTGCCCAGAAAGCCGCGCCGCAGCACCGATTCGAAGTCGCGGACGCGAAGCCTGGAACGCCTGATGCGATCGAGAAGCACTTCCACCTCGCGCGAATCAAATGCCGCGTCGATCAGTGCATGCAACTGCGCATAGCCCTGCTGATCCTGTACGGCGATAGCTGCCTGCTCGAACATGTTTCTCCTGGTTTGGAACGAGTGTCTCAGCTCAAAAATTGGAGCGGGAGACGGGGATCGAACCCGCGACCAACAGCTTGGAAGGCTGTGACTCTACCACTGAGTTACTCCCGCCCGAACAACAGTTGACAGCTCACAGCAAACAGTTCTCAGTTCTTTGCCGCCACCTTTGGCGAATGCTGAGAACTGTGAACTGAAAACTGTGAACTGCCTTGAAATTCTGGAGCTGATGACCAGGATTGAACTGGTGACCTCTCCCTTACCAAGGGAGTGCTCTACCAACTGAGCTACATCAGCCCTCTTTAAACCAGCTTTCAGCCCTTAGCCGCTAGCTTTTAGCTCCATCCTGCCGGTAAAGCCGCAAAGGCTTATCGAGCAATCACCAAGCTAGAAGCTAATAGCGAGAAGCTAAATAGCTGTCTTTTTACTCGCCCCCGTGGCGAATCTTGTCTGCCTGCCGAACCAATACCGTACGCAGTGCGAACGTGGCCAGAATCAGAACTGGGATCAATCTCAACTCTACAGGCTTACCGAAGACGACCACCGTTCCCTCACCTACGGTAAACCACGCCAGCACTGCCAGAACACCGTACAGCAGAAGAGCCACCGAATACCGCCGTCGCAGATCCAAGCCCGCGCGCGTTCCCGGCTGCTCCTCGCGCATTTCCAAACCTCACTCAAAACCTGGTGCACAGGGGAGGATTCGAACCTCCGTAGCTCCAAAGAGCGGCAGATTTACAGTCTGCTGCCATTAACCGCTCGGCCACCTGTGCAAAACTTCAACTGCCCGTGCAATGACCCCCTTTTGCGCATCAGGCCCCGTCCGGAAGCCTCCGGTCATCTTCGGAGCCTGCGCCTGAAGTGGGATCACCGCGGAAAACAGGCCCGGCGCCCGAAAACCCAGGCCCCGGTAAACTCTCTGCCGCTTTCAAACTCCGTTCCAGTTTCCTTTTTCCTTTGAGTGGAGCTGGCGAAGGGATTTGAACCCCCGACCCTCTGATTACAAATCAGATGCTCTACCAGCTGAGCTACGCCAGCCCTGCATAAGCGATTCCAGACTAGTTCGAACCGCTTTCCCACCCCAAACTTTCCGGAGGTCTGAACGAGAAGTACGGGCGCACTCTTGCTGCGCACGCACCACGGCACAGAATCAAAGGTTAGCACAGGCCTGCCGCCGGAGCAAACCTTGAAGGGTGTTCCAAAGGTGTTTTTGCCGCCTGTGTGAAACGCGAATTGTCTTGACTTTACTATTCCATCGCAAGAACCTTCTTGCGAGCAATTCTTCTTAAGGGAGTTCCCAATGAAAACCCATCGGATTGTCCCGGCATGTATAGCCGGCATGGCCCTCCTCGTCGGAGCGATGGCCATTCCTTCGCCTGCGCAATCCGCACCCAAGCGCAAGCCTCGTATCGCGGTCATGGATTTTGATTATGGTGCGGTCAGAACCTGGGCGCAGACCTGGTTTGGCGCTGATGTCGACCTTGGCAAAGGTATCCAGCAAATGCTGGTCACCGACCTGGTCAAAGACGGCAGCTACTCCGTCATTGAGCGGGCGGTGATGGACAAGATTCTCGCTGAACAGAACTTCTCCAACTCCAACCGCGCCGACCCCAACAGCGCCGCGAAAATCGGCAAGCTTCTCGGAGTGGACGCGATCATTGTCGGCACCATCACTGAGTTTGGCAATGAGACCAAAAGCCAGGGCCTTGGCGGTGGCGGCGGAAGCGGCTGGACCGGGGCGCTGGGCGGCTTACATCACTCCAAGTCCAACGCCAACGTCGTCATCAACGCCCGGGTCGTCAACATTGATACCGCCGAAATCCTGGGTGTGGCCGAGGGGGCGGGCACCTCGTCCCGGTCCAGCACGGGGATCGGTGGCGGCGGTGGCAACTGGAACGGCCACGGTGGCGGCGCCGTCGACTTCGGCTCCAGTAACTTCCAGAACACCATCATCGGCGAAGCCACCAAGAACGCCGTCGACAAGCTCTCGACCGAGCTCGTCACCTCGGCAGCCAAGATCACCATCCAGACCACGACCGTCGAAGGAACGGTAGCGGCCGTGGAAGGAAACCAGATCATCCTGAACGTGGGCGGCAAGGTCGGGGTGAAAGTGGGCGACCAGTTCAACGTCGAACGGGTGACCAAGGAGATCAAGGATCCGACCACGGGAGCCGTTCTGCGCAAGCTGGCGACCGCCGTGGGCGTAGTCAAGGCCACTGACGTGGACGATGTTTCGGCCATCTGCGAACCGGTTTCGGGATCGGGCTTCAAGATCGGCGACAGGGTGAGGACCGTTGCCCAGTAGTTCCGGCAAGAGAGAAACGGGCGAGACAACAAACTGCCCTCCGCATCAATCGCGGAGGGCAGTTTGTCTTCCGTGACTGACCCCGCTATCTCCCCAGAAATTTTTCCAGCACCGCGGTCTCGTTGTCGGCTCGGTTCATGTACTCGTTGGCCGTATCCAGATCCTTTTGAGCCAAGGCCTGGTGCGCCTCATCCAGCTGATGATGCAACCGGTTCATCGCGGCCAGGATATCGCCCCGAATGTCCAGTCCTTGCGCGCGCTGCTGGCTCCGTATCTGCTCCACGCCGGCCAGGGCGGCATCGGCCCGAGCTTCGATATTGGCATAGCGGTCATGGGCCTCGCGAACCTCCCGCGGAGAAGGTCCCGCTGGGGGTGACGGAGCCGATGCAGAACCAGTTTCCGAAGAACTGGTGCTGACGGCCGCCGCCGCTGCGGGCGAAACATACGGCTCACGGGTTTTTTTGCCTACCGCCGGCGCCGATGGCCCCGTCGCCGGGTGCGTTAGCGCGCCAGAAGGGGAAGGCTTGGGCTGGGCCGCCGAACTTGCCGGGGGAGCCGCAGCTTGTTGGTCGGGTGCCGGATTCTGTGCCGCCGCCGGGCTCGTGGGCGCCGGAGCTGGGGCCGGCGATGTTGTGTCAGCCACTACCGCCGCCGGCTTCTGGCTGGCGCTGGTGGAAAACATCCGCGGCAACAGCCATGCTACGGCAACGAGTGCGAGGATCGCCGTCGCCGCGCCCAGGCCGATCCAAAGCCCGCGGTGACTCTTAGCCGTGCTCGGCGGAGGGCCCGGAGGAGGAGGCACCGGCACAAACGCGGAAGGTTGCGGAGCATTGTATTGGGCTTCGGCCGCGGGCGCAGGCGTCCAATCAGCAAACGGAGTCCCGGCGGCAGCGGTCGGAATTGCCGGTCGAGGAGCCGGCGCATCGCGCTGCGCTTTCAGTGCGCTGCGAAATTCTTCTGCCGTCTGGAAGCGCTGCTCGGGGAGCTTGGCCATCGCCCGGAGCACGATGGCATTCAACTGCTGCGAAATCGACGGGTCGAGTTCCACCGGCGGGGTCGGCGCCTCGTTCATGTGCGCGTTCAGAACGCTGTACGATGTGTCTGCCTGGAAGGGCTTGCGTCCGGTCAGCATTTCATACAGTGTGACGCCGAAGGAATAGAGGTCGGAGCGCGCGTCCACGGTGCCGCCGCGCACCTGCTCTGGAGACATGTAATAGACCGAGCCCATGGTAGTTCCCGGACGCGTGAGCTGCATGTCGTCGGTGGACTTCGCGATGCCGAAATCCATGAGCTTGACCAACCCGTGGGTGGTGATCATGATGTTGGCCGGCTTGATGTCGCGATGGGTCACGCCGCGACCGTGGGCATAGCTCAGGGCCGCCAGCGCCTGGGTGGCGTAGTCCAGGATGTGATCGACGGGGAGCCGGGTCTGGGCGGCAAGCTTCTCGAGCGTGGTGCCCTCGACGTACTCCATCACCATCACAAATTGGTTGTTGTGCTGAAATGCAGTGCGCAATTGCGCTATCCCGGGATGGTCGAGTCCAGCCAGGGTGCGGATCTCGGCCATGAACCGCGCCGCCAGGTCGGGATCGGAAGCGAAGTCGGGCAGCAGGATCTTCATCGCCTCTTCGCGATTGGAGATCACGTTGCGCACTTTGTAGACGCGGCCCATGCCGCCCACGCCAAGGGGCGCCAGGACTTCATAGTCGCCGACGCGCTGACCGGTGTCTGCCATAGGGTCCTCCTGAAAATGAGTGGCCTGCCGGGGAAGAACGAGCCGCGCCGCCGGAACGACCCGAGTCTACGCTATTCCGAGGGCGATCGCCCACAGAAAACCGGTCCCACGCCGCTGGCTGCGCGATCTTTACAACCGTTCTGGCCCTTGCTGATTCCCGCAAGCATAGTGCGGTTGGGAAGAGGCGCGTTGCACATAGAAAGGCCACTACAATCGCAGCGCCCACGAAGTTTCTTCATCGGATGCATTATCTGCCCAGGAATTTCTCGAGTCTTGTGATTTCAACGTCGGCGCCATTCATATACGCGGTTGAGGCAGGAAGGTCTCTGGAATTGAGGGCGGTCTGGGCCTGGGAGAGGAACTGGCGGGCGCGATTCATGGCTTCAAGAATGTCGCCGCGAATCACGAGGCCCTGAGCCTGCTGCTGGCGGCGAAACTGCTGCACTCCCGAAAAGGCAACGCTGGCTCGGGCATCGAGTCTCGCCCAGCGTTCCTGGGCCGCGCGCACCTCGGCCGAAGGCGCCGCCGCAGAAATCACCGGGGGCGCGGGCGTTCGCGAGGGACTCCCTGTGACGGCCGCGGTTTCTTCCGCTGTACTTTTGCTTTTCCTCTCTTTGCTGGTTGAAGAGCGCGAAGCGGATTCGTGATCTGCGGCCGGGGGCGCGCCGGGCGGGGGCGGCACAACATCCGTCGGGGTACTCTGCGCCGGCGATGTGGCCGGCTGAGACGGGCCGGGAGTGGCAGGCGACGAAGCCGGCCTGTCAACGGCGGGGACCGCCGGTTTCTGATCATTGCGCCCGGCCAGAATGCGGGGCAACAGGGCCGCCACCGCAATCACGGCCAGGATCGCGGTAGCTGCGCCTATACGAGTCCAGAGACGGCGCCGCGCGGTGGCGGACATTGAGGATGGATACGGGGCAGGTTGGACCTGTTCCTTCGGAGTCGAGTCGGGCTTCTCCTCGGGCCGGGGGACGGGCGCTGGAGGAGGCTCACGACGCGGCATGATGGCATAGCGAAACTCGTCGGCGGTCCGAAAGCGCTCCTCGGGAAGCTTGGCCATCGCCCGCAAGACGACGTCATTCAATTCCCGCGAAAGATCAGGATTGACTTCAATGGGCGGGGTGGGGATTTCGTTCAAATGAGCATTTAACAGACTGTACGAAGAGTCGGCCTCAAAGGGCTTGCGGCCGGTCAGCAGTTCGTACAGCATCACGCCGAAGGAATATATGTCGGAACGGCCGTCGATGTCGCCGCCGCGTACCTGCTCGGGAGACATGTAGTAAACCGAGCCCAGGGTTGTCCCGGGGCGCGTGAGCTGAACATCGTGGGCCGACTTGGCAATGCCGAAATCCATCAGCTTCACCAATCCATGCGCGGTGATCATGATATTGGCCGGCTTGATGTCGCGATGAGTCACGCCGCGGCGGTGCGCGTATCCCAGGGCGGCAAGTATCTGGTTGGAGTAGTCGAGGACACGGTGAAGCGGGATTCTGGTCTGAGAGGCGAGTTTCTCGAGCGTGGCGCCTTCTACGAATTCCATCACCATCACGAACTGGTTTTGGAATTGAAATGCGGTGCGCAGTTGGGTAATGCCGGGATGCTCGAGCGTTGCCAGGGTGCGAATCTCCGCCATGAAGCGGGCTGCCAGTTCGGGATCGGATGCGAAATCGGGAAGCAGGATCTTCATCGCCTCTTCGCGATTGGAGATCACGTTGCGGACTTTGTAGACGCGGCCCATGCCGCCGGCGCCGAGAGCCGCCAGGATCTCATAGTCGCCGACGCGCTCACCTGTCTCGGACATGAGGGACCTCCGCGCCGTGGCCATTTTTACCAAGAAACACCGAACCGTGTCCCGGAATGCCCAGAGTTTACGCCCATCAGAGTGAATCGCCCATAGAGATCTCGTTTGCGAGATGAGTGTCCAGCGTTTTTGGGGCGGGTGCAGAAACTGGATGCCGATCAACGATTTTCCATGTCAAAGGTGGGCTAACGATTATGAATACCGCGATTTCACACCTGCAAGACGCAGGTCGTCCCTGGCAATCCGGACAATGGCTTCGTCACCAAAAGGCCGTGCACGTGTCACAGAAGATCGTTTCATCGCTGCTCGTGCCGCTTCTCTCGATTTCGGTGTCGCCGCAAGGCCTGATGGCGCAATCCGCCGCCCCAGCACAGGCGCAGTCGCCGGGTGTGCCCCCCGAGCATTCGATCCACGACGGTACGCCGGTCAAGCTGCGCCTGGCAGAAAGTTTGAGCTCCGCCGACGCCCATGCCGGTCAGGAGATTCCTTTCGAGTGCGTGGACGAGCTTCAGGTTGATGGAGTTGTCGTGCTTCCCAAGGGATCCGCGGCCGTGGGTACGATCACCGAGGCGGAGCCCAAGCGGTCGATGGGCCGCGCCGGCAAGCTTGATATTGCCATCAGCTACGCGCGCCTGAAGGACAACGAAAAAGTCGAGCTTCGGGCCACAAAGGAAGCCAAGGGCGGCTCGCATACCGGCGCGATGGCCGGGGCAATGGTCGCAACCTCGCTCATCATCTGGCCGGCAGCGCCGTTCTTCCTGTTCATCAAGGGCAAAGACATTACCATCCCCCAGGGAACGGAGATCACGGCCTTCGTGGAAGGCGACATGCGCCTGGACATGTCGAAATTTGGCGTAACTCCCGCGCCCCCCGCCGCAGCTTCATCCAATACGTTGCTCGCGTCGAACGGGTCGCAGGTTTCGCTCTCCATTGACTCAACGCCGCCCGGCGCGGAGATTGACGTTGATGAGAATTTTGTGGGGAGCACTCCATCCACGGTTTCAGTACCCGTAGGCAGTCACGAGATCACAGTACGAAAGAAGGGATTCACCGCCTGGACCCGCAAGATGAATGTGACCGGCGGCAATGTCTATCTCAACGCGGAACTGGATCGCGTGTCCGACAAGTAATCAAGAGTGCCTATCATGGCATCCGGCGCGCCAGCGGGCCAGACAAGTGTCCCAGGAGTCAACGAGCAGATGAGCGCAGATTTAGAGCAGCCCGGCAGTTGACTAAAGGGCCCAGCCGGGAATGTTACGGTTATTCCTGACGGCTCTCATCGGCCGTGGGGATGAAAAAACGTACCCGCAGAACGCTCGTGGTGGTGGCAGCAGTGCTGGTCCTGCTGGCCGTGGCTATTTTTCTGCGCTCCAAGGCCCCGCCGGAAGCCGCTCGCCTTTTGCCCGAGTCGGACGGCATCGTCTACCTGAATCTGAGGCCGGTGCGCACCTTCTTCAAGGCCAACCTGAAGCCCCCGCACCGCGTGCCCGAGTACGAGCAGTTTGTCGAAGCGACGGGCGTCGACTGGGAACGCGACCTCGATCAGGCCGCCATCGCTCTGCACCGCATGCCGGAACCGAACGGCCCCAACGGCCCGGTGGCCTACACCATGGTCCTGGTGGGCAAGCTGACCGGCGCCCGGTTGAATCAATGGCTTGAGGGACACGCCGTTTCGCGCGAGACCTATGCCGGGCACACCATTTACAACGTGCCATCCGAAGATCGCACCGTCCGCGTCGCCCAGGTGGGCTACGACATGATCGCGGTGTCGAATTATCCCACCCCGGAAAAGATCCACTCCATCCTCGATCGCCATCGAACCGCGGCTCTGCCCTTTGCTGGATCAACCCTGCTCTCGCAGCATTTTCACGACGTGCCGCTGCTATCGCTGGCGTGGGGTGTGGGTGAAATCGGCCTCCCTTTCAACGAGAGCGGCGCTATCCAGGTCTTCGGTTTTCGGTTGCCGCTGCAGGCCGACTCGACCATCGTGGCCAGCCTGAGCCCCGAACTGAGTCTGGCCGGCGTGTTGCGATTGCGAGTGGAGGAGATCGCTCCCACCGACGGTGCGGCTGCCAACCAGGCCGCGTCGCTGGCCACACTGCTCACCCTGGCCCGCGGATTCACCCAGCCGCTCACCGACAACGCAGCCAACAACGGACTGAAGCAGATGCTGAAAACAGCCGCAGTCGATCGCAAGCGTAACCGGGTTTTGGTCACCGCCACGGTGCCGGTTTCCATGTTCGCCAGCCTGGCTTCGAGCGAGAATTCCGCGGTGCCGACTGAACCTCCGCCGGCTTCCAACGCATCGAAATAGGCGTAGCGGCAGACCGGTACTCTTGTAGTTTCCATAGTTTGCGCACACTTGAACGCAACTGAAGATTCCCTCCCAGCCCCCACGAGGTCCCATGCATCGTTTTCTGAAAGCTTTTGTCCCATTGGTTTTGCTTTTTCCATCGATGGTTGCACTGGCAGCCGACGGCAAGCCCAACGTGCTCACCGGCCAGGCCGCCTTTACCGACGCCGCCCACGAGTCGCCGGGGGTGCGCCGCCACCTGACCGTAGCCGACCTTCCGGCACCCGCACCGGATCAGTCGGTCGATAACGGACCCATGGTCGTTCCGCGGCCGGCGAATGCCTGGCCGCAGGCGCCCAAGGGCTTCAAAGTGGACTTGTATGCCACCGGCCTCGACAATCCTCGCCTGCTCCGCACCGCGCCCAATGGCGACATCTTCCTGGCCGAGAGCGAGACGGGCAAGATCCGGGTGTTTCGCGGCGTCGGCGCCGATGGCAAGCCCCAACAAACCTCCGTGTTCGCCGATGGCCTGCACCAGCCCTTTGGGATTGCTTTCTATCCTGTGGGGCCGGATCCAAAGTACATCTACATCGGCGACACCGATCAGATCGTCCGCTTTCCCTACAAGAACGGCGATCTGACAGCCAGCGGCAAAATGGAGAACCTCACCGAGTTGCCGGGCGGCGGGCGGCTTCGCGGCGGCGGCCACTGGACGCGCGACCTGATCTTTTCAAAGGACGGGACACGGCTGTTCGCGTCGGTGGGATCGCACTCCAACGTGGACGACGCCGACACCCACCCCGAGGAGTTTCACCGCGCCGACGTGCTCGAGTTCCAGCCCACCGGCAAGTTCGTCAAGGTGTATGCGTACGGGTTGCGCAACTGCGTCGGCGAAGCCATCAACCCCATCACCAACGAACTGTGGTGCTCCACCAACGAGCGCGATGCGCTGGGAAACAACCTCGTTCCCGACTACGTGACCCACGTGCAGGAGGGCGGCTTCTACGGCTGGCCGTGGTATTACATGGGCACAAACGGCGGAGTGCAGGATCCGCGCCACAACGGCAAACACCCGGAACTGCAGTCCAAAGTGATCACTCCCGACATTCTCGTCAATCCGCACTTCGCGTCGCTCGAGCTGCTGTTCTACGGCGGCTCGCAGTTTCCCGCGGAGTTCAAAGGTGACGGCTTCGCCTGCGAACACGGCTCATGGAACCGGGCCCAACGATCGGGCTACGAGGTGATCCGCCTGCCCATGAAGGACGGCCACGCTACCGGCGAATATGAAGACTTCCTCACCGGATTCACCGTCGGCAACGGCGACGTATGGGGGCGGCCGGTCGGCGTTACGGAGGCGAAGGATGGGTCGTTGTTTGTTTCGGATGACGGGTCGAAGTCGATCTGGCACGTGAGCTACGTCGGGAAGTAGTATGACCACGACCGTCCAAGCGCGGGTGCATGGTATTTGGACTTGTTCATGAGGGGGAAGCGGGAAACGGAGAACGCCGCATGGCGAATGTACTGATCACTGGAACCAGCAAAGGCATCGGGTTCGCCACCGCGCTCACGCTCGCGCGGTCCGGCCACATCGTCTATGCCACCATGCGCAACCCCGCCCGCTGGCCCGAACTTGCCGAGGCCGCAGAGCGTGAGGCTCTCCCGGTCAGGATCTCGGCCATGGATGTGGACTCCGATGATTCTGTGACGAGCGGCATCGCCGCTATTTACCGGGATGCCGGCCATATCGACGTGCTGGTGAACAATGCGGGCGTGGAGCGCAACGGGTCAATCGAAGAGGTTCCCCTGGCCGAGTTCCGCGCCGTGATGGAGACCAATTACTTCGGAGCCCTGCGTTGCATCAAGGCAGTACTTCCCCAGATGCGCCAGCGCAAGAGTGGAACGATCATCAACGTCACTTCCGTCGCGGGACGCGTCTGCACCTCGCCGCTTGGTCCCTACGCGGCATCCAAATTTGCCCTTGAAGCCGCCAGCGAGGCGCTCGCCCAGGAGATGAAAATGTTCAACGTCCGGGTGGCCATCGTCGAGCCCGGCATCATCGATACACCGATGGCCCACGGAATCACCGGGGTCCTACCCGACTCACCCTATCCCCAGCAGCGCCGCATGGGGCACTACTTTGCCGCTGCGCTCAGAACTTCCAGGCCGCCGCTCCTGGTGGCGGAAAAGATTCAGAGCATCATCGAAAGCGGCGCCTGGCAGTTGCGCCACCCGGTTGGCCCGGGCGCCGAGCTTCTGATCGAATCCCGCAGAGCCACCACGGACGAAGACTACATTGCCCTGCAAAGCGCCGACGACGACACGTGGTACGGCGTCATGGAGAAGGGGACCGGCTTGGTCATCCGGCCCAGAGACTGAGTGCGTCGGGTGCCCCAATCTCGATCACCCTTACTTCGCCTTCAGGCCCAGAGCCTCGACCACCAATGGATCCACCTTGGCCGGCTGTCCGTCCTGCTTGAAGACCACGCCGAAGCCGCCGCGATAGTCCCACATGGTCCAGCCGATGTTGTCGGCTTCGAGCGCGGTGCGCACGTCGTGAATCCAGTTCATGCGCGAGGCCGGATCGGTCACGCGGCGATAGGCTCCGAATTCATTACAGATCAGGGGCACGTTGTAGGCCTTGCCCCACATCGCCGCGGCATCGATTTGCAGACGGATGCGATGCGCGTCCCAGTGGTCGAGCCAGTAGTGCTCGAACGCATACCGGTCGGGGGCGTCGGGGACCTGCTTGATCAGGTCATCCATCGAGCTTTCGGTGGCGGGGTACGGGATGCCATGAGTGTAGATCCACCAGGGTTGTCCCCAACTCGCGCCCTGGTGGGTGAATTCGTGCGGCTCGTAGAAATGGAAGTTGTAGATCACGTTACCGTCGGGAAGCGGATGCTGGGTGAGGAGGTCGGCGATCCCTGACCAGTTCGGCCCGGTGGCAATGATGGTGTTCTTCGGCGCCACTTCGCGGATAGCGGCCGCGGCGGCAGCCTGGATGCCGGACCAGCGATAGGGATCGCTGACCTCGGGCTCGTTCATGATCTCGAAGAAGATTTTCTCCTGGTCTCGGTTTGCGTAATGGGCGGCAAGACGACGCCACAGCATTGTGAACCGCTCCACGGCTTCATTGCCGGTCTTGACGTTCTGCTTGTAATCCTCCTCCGGATGAATGTCGATCTCGACCGCCAGCCCGTTCGACAGCATGGCGTCGACCGCGCGATCGAGCCGGCCCACAAAGTCGGCATTGAAACCCTCCTGGTTGAGCGGAGGCCGCTCCAGCGGCGCCGGGTCGATGCTGAGCCGGACATTGTCGAAGCCAAGCCTGGCCATGAGAGCAATGTCCGCCGCATCGGTGTAGCGATCGGTGCGCGCCGCCGAGTAATCGCCGGCCGATTGGGCGAACCATTCCGAAGCGTTGATGCCGTGGCGCAGATGGCGCGCCCGCGTGAATGCGGTTTGCTGATCCGCGGGGCGATCCTGGGCCAGAACCGGAATGGAAAACAACACAACGAAAGCAAGGCAGCGCATCAGACGCATATTCGGAACTCCCTATGTTTTGTGAGTCGTCGGGTTAACGATACTACGGGCCGGTTGGGGCCGGGCGGAACTGACCTTGCGTCCGATCGCTACGCCCGCATTTCAGAACTCGACTGCCGGATCGGTACCGCCGGTCTCTCCGCAAATTCCTTGCGCGCTTTGCAGGTTAATTCGACCGAATCGCGCACACTGGAAACATCATGACGAACCAACTGCATCTCGTCTGCGCACCGTGTGACCGACCCGATGGGCAAGCGAACGAATGCGAAAAAATAGATTCCGGGCTTTGAAACCGTGCAGATAATTTAAAAGCGTCCCGATTCATCGACTTACGCGCGTAGCGATCGTGGAAAAAGGGCTAAAATGGCTGAAAATCGCAGCGATTTGACTCAAAAATGCCGTGATTTACCCCAAAAAGACGGTGATTTAACTCACAAAATTGACCAAACGATGAGATCGATCACCGGCTCACGCGTCGCCCCAATACCCGCTGGCCAGCCCGCTGTGAGAATCCCGGGCCAGCTGGGGCCGGGGCGTTTCGGGTCAGGCAAATTGGGCACGGAGACGAAGACGGCTCCCGAAACGGGAGCCGTCTTCACGACCGGAATTGGTGCGGCTTATCTGCCGCCCGAGGGCAACGAATGAGTGTCCGCCACCGCGACCTGGTCGAAGGTGGTACGCAAATACTTGTGCGGGTTGACGGGGACCATGTGGACCCGGACCTCGTAATGCAAGTGCGGCCCGGTTGATCTGCCCGAGCGGCCCACATAGCCGACAACCTGGCCGCGCGAGACGTGCTGCCCGGGGACCACGATCATCGCGGAGAGATGCCCGTACACGGTGATCACGTCGTGACCGTGATCGATGGTGATCTCGCGGCCATAGCCTGAGCCCATGGCAGCGTTGGTCACGTCGCCATCAGCCGCGGCGCGGACGGGTGAGCCGTATGCAGCAGCGATGTCGATGCCGGAGTGGAAGGCACCTTCGCCGTTGATCGGATCTTCGCGCTCGCCGAAGCTCGAGGTGACTGTGCCTTCCAGGGGCCAGAGCGAGGGGGCGTCGGCCAACTGCGTCCAGTCGCCGGTGAAGGAGGAAGTCAAGCCCGCATCGATGGCGCGGGTAACCCGGCCCGACATCGCCTGGGTGCGCAGGGCATAGAACTGATCGAGAGACAGCTTGAGGTTCTGGGGGTTCACGTCGTCGCTCAGGGCAAGCGTCTGGGGCGTCGGCGCGGCGGCGGCCTTGGCGGCCGACGTGGGATGCGCAAGCCGATTCTGGCGAAGCCCGTAAAGGGCAGTCACTTCGCTGGCCAGAGCGCCAAGCGACGCCACCTGGACATCGCGGTCATGGGCAATCTGCGCCATCTGCCGGTAGTTTTTCCGCAGCGTCTCCCGTTCCTGGCGAACCTGGTTGAAGCTCTCTGTTTTGAGCAGCATGCGGGTATAGGAGCCGGCAAGACCGACAATCGTAAAGGCGCCAATCAGCGCCGCGGCGACGAAACCGTAGGCATAGTGCAGGGGAAGGGGGATCTTCCGCACTCGTCCATCTTCATCCCTCGCGACAAAAAGAATGTAATAACGCTTGCGTAGCATGGTTTTCTCTCATCCCGCAGCTGGCGAGGTCGCAACTCGCCTGCCACTACACACAACGAATACCTAAAGCCCTCTAAGCACACCAAGCCCCGGCGCCTGATAATTGAGGACGTTTGCTTAGGCTAACAAGGCGATCTGCACAGGGTCAACGAAATTGGGCCGGAAAAACGTCCAATTTCCCTAAAATATGAAATCGTTTCCGTCCGCCAAGGTCTTTTGATTCTTTTGGGCACGGAATGGTGGCCGCCCGGTCGGGAATTCTAAAGAGGGTCGACTCCCCCGTCACTCCCCGCGTGGCCTATTCTCAAAACGTGGGGAGAAGGCCAACCAGGATCGCAGGGGGCAGCGGTGAACTCGACCTGTTGCGGGTCATTCGCCGCCGGGCCGCCCGGGGTGCGCTGGGGCAAGACCTGAGCCTGGGCATCGGGGATGATTGCGCCTTGCTTCGTCCACGGCAGGGCGAGGAACTGGCGGTGACGACCGATCTTTCCATTGCGGGACGACATTTCCGGCTGGATTGGCACCCGCCCGACGTGGTTGGGTGGCGGACCTTGGCGCGCGGTCTGAGTGACCTGGCCGCCATGGGAGCCCGGCCGGTCGCGGCTTTTCTTTCCCTGGGAGTGCCGCGCGAATTGACAGTGGCGGGGGAGGGGCGCAAATCATGGGTAAATCGGTTCCTGGACGGATTCTTTTCTCTGGCTGAGGCGCACAAGATCCCGCTCGGCGGCGGCGACCTAGCCGAGGCGCCGGTGGCGTTGGCGGACATCGTCCTGATCGGCGGGGTTCCACGCGGAAAGGCGCTGCTGCGGTCGGGAGCGCGGCCTGGCGACAGGCTCTATGTCACGGGAAGGCTTGGCGGAGCGGCGGCAGCGCTGGCAAAACTTGCGGAATTCGCGAGACCCGGTGATCCCGGCTCACAAACGCCTGAGGAGATTCCGGACCAGTCGCGGGCGCGGCTCGATCCCCATCTGTACCCGCAACCGCGCATTTCCCAAGGGCTTGCATTGCAGCGCCGCGGACTGGCGACCGCGGCTATCGACATCAGCGACGGGCTTTCCACTGATCTTGCTCACCTCTGCGAAGAGTCCGGCGTAAGCGCGATTATCCAGGCCGACAGGTTGCCGATCGCTGGGGAAGCAGCGCTGGAGCAAGCCCTGCACGGCGGGGAGGACTATGAGCTCCTGTTCACGGCCCGCCCCGGCACGCGGATACCGCGAAGCATCGCTGGTGTGGCCGTCACGCAAATTGGAGAGATCACCGCAGCAGACCATGGCAAGCGGGCCCTGATGCTCGCCACCGGTTGCATCGTCGAACCGCTCGAGCCCCGCGGCTGGGAGCACTTCTCAGCGGAGTGAACGCTTAGACCTAATACGCTGCCGTGAATTGTTTCCGGATGTTCTGCGAATTCTCCAGTTCATCCACCAGGGCCACGGCATAGTCTTCGGCCGAAATCCTGCTTTCTCCCCGATCATTGGCGACCAGCCTGGTGCCGCCGAGCCGAAACTTGCCGGTGCGTACGCCCGGCTCGATCAGGGCGGCGGGGCTGAAATAGGTCCAGTCGAGGTCGGATTGTTTGAGGATGGGCAACACGTCCCGGTGCGCGAGGGCGATCGCCATCCATGCGGAAGGAAATTCCGGCGTATCGACCAATTGCAGGCCCGGGGCGACCTCGAGGCTTCCAGCACCGCCGACGACGATCAGGCGACGCAGGCCGGCTAGTTTCAGACCCGCCGACAGAGCGCGCGTTGCATCGAGAATCTTGCCGGGCTCCGTGTGCGGCGGCGCGTAGGCGCTGATCGCCGCATCGGCTCCCGCGGCCATAGCTCGAACGCTTGCAGGGTCACTTACGTCTCCCTGGACCGCCTTTACGCCACTGATTGCTTGAACCTTCTCGGGATGCCGAACCACGGCAACTACCGTGTGGCCGCGGCGGACAAGTTCGTCCAGGATCCGGCTGCCGATCATACCGGAAGCCCCAAACAAAACAACTTTCATGACTTAGCCCCCATGCATCAAGATGCTTCGGGTGTTTACCACGTCGCACCATCTTAACGCTCGGCGGCGATTGAGCCGGTAACTACCCTCGCCCCGCATCAGCAAGGTCAACTGGGTTTGCGCAAAATCGTCGTCTATCATCATTACTGCCATGACCGAACAGAAGATCCGTGTACGCTTCGCTCCTTCACCAACGGGGCTGCTGCACGTGGGGAATGCTCGGACAGCCCTCTACAACTGGCTTTTTGCCCGGCGCGGGGGCGGCGCCTTCCTGCTCCGCATCGAGGACACCGACGTCGAGCGTTCCGAAGCGCAGTACGAAGCGCAATTGATCGAGGACCTGCACTGGCTCGGCCTCGACTGGGACGAAGGTCCGGGCCTGAGCGGGCGATCCGTCGGATGAAATTGGAAACTACGGTCCTTATCGCCAGTCTGAACGCCTCGAGATCTACGCCGAACATACCGAGCGCCTGCTGCGCGAGGGCAAAGCCTATCCCTGCTTCTGCACTGCCGAGGAACTCGAGGCCGAGCGCAAGCTTGCCATTGCCGAACATGGCCCGCAGATTTACTCCGGCCGCTGCCGGGCTCTCTCATCCGAAGAGGTCAACCAGAACATCGCCGAGGGAAAGCCATTTGCGGTCCGGCTGAAGATCGAAGATCATCCCCTGCGCTTTCACGACCTGGTGCGCGGCGAGGTGGAGTTTGCCGCGGAAACCGTGAGCGATCCGATCATTGTCCGTTCGGCCACAGGCGTGGAGGGAGGCGAGTCGGAGGGCATCCCGGTATACAACTACGTGGTCACCATCGACGACGCCCTCATGGAGATTACCCACGTGATCCGCGGCGACGACCACATCTCGAACACTCCGAAACAGGTGGCCATTTACGAGGCGTTCGGCTGGCCGGTGCCGGAGTTCGCTCACCTTTCGACGATCCTCGGACCGGACCGCGATCGGCTCTCTAAGCGCCACGGCGCCACTTCGATTTCAGCCTTTCGGGAGATGGGGTACCTGCCCGAGGCGCTGGTGAATTACCTGGCGCTGCTGGGCTGGGGCGCCGAAGACGGAAAGACCGAGACCTTCACGCTGGAAGAACTGACCCACGCATTTTCGCTGGAACGGGTGACGCCCTCGCCGGCCATCTTCGACTTCGAGAAGCTGAACTGGCTCAACCGGCATTACCTGAAGCAGGCCGACCTTGCGCGGCTTGTCCCGCTGGCGTGGCCCTATTTTGGGGATCGCCTGCCCCACCCCGACTCGGCTCCAGAACCACTGAAGAAATGGTTTGAGAAACTGCTGGCGCTATTTGTGCCCTACGTGGATCGCCTCGATCAGCTTCCTGCGAAAACTGCGCCCGTGCTCCAGTTCGATTGCGAGGCCGCGCGAACCGACCCGGAGAACATCGCACTGCTGGCGGCCGACTCGGCACGCACAGTGCTCAGCGAATTTGCCGCCCGCGCCCGTACCTACTCGCAGCACATGACTCCAGACCTCTTCAAAGCGTGGATGAACGAAATCAAGGCCGCTACGGGTGTCAAGGGCAAAGAACTCTTCCATCCAGTGCGCATTGCTTTGACCGGATCGCACTCGGGTCCGGATTTCGACAAGTTGCTGCCGCTGATCGAGGACGGGGCAGGCCTGGGCCTCGGTATTCAGTGTGTTCGCGAGCGGATCGAGTGTTTCGTAGGAGTGTGAACCCCGTGCCGGACATCCACTGGATCGAAGGAAGCCCGCCTCCCGGTCTGGCCGTCGTCATCCGGCCGCAGGGCGACGACCAGCTCGAAGATGAAGCTTCGCCAAATCAGGCAAGGCGGCATCGACACGATCGTTTCGCTTCTCGAACCGTTCGAGGCCGATTTTCTGGGGCTGGCGGAGGAGCAAGCGACAGCAGAGCGCGTAGGGCTGAAGTTTCTTTCCTATCCCATTCGAGACGGCAGCGTTCCTCGCGACGTGGCGCGGTTTCGATCCTTTGTTCGCAGAATCGCCGACCGGCTAGAGGCGGGAGAACAAATCGGGGTCCATTGCCGCGGATCCATCGGCCGCGCCACGATTACTGCAGCGTGCGCCCTGATTCACCGGGGGTGGAAGGCGCGCGACGCACTCGAAGCGATTGCCGAGGCCCGCGGCTTTGCGGTGCCCGACACGCTGGAGCAGGAAGACTGGATCCTGATTTACAAGGCCGAGCCGTGAGCGCTTCGGTCGTTGATTTCAGCTTTCCGCATCGATGGAAGGCCGAGATCCTGGCCGCACGGCCCCTGATTTTGCCGCCACGGCATTTCGTGTACCCGCGGGAGGTTGAAGAGATCGAACGCGGCGCATTGGAGGTGCTGATCCGGCCAGACGCGGCCGGAGCGGAGCCGTTTCTCGCCACCTGCGCTTTGGGCTTCCGCGATTCGGCTGTACCGACGGGGCTATGGTCGGCACCGAACCCGGACGAAATCTGCGCGGTCTCCGGCGGGTATGCGTATCTGATCGACACGGCGGCTCCGGGACACTTCACGATGATTGAGCAGCGGCCGGTGCTCGAGGTGCGGCCGGCGATCGACGCGGGGCTGCTGCTGTTCGTGGGGCACCGGTCGATCCTGGCGTGGGGGCGGGAAGGACGGGCCTGGGAGTCTGCAAAGCTCTCCGACGAAGGCGTGACCATCGACGGCGTCGACGGAGGCGTCTTGCGCGGACGCGGCTGGGAGATGATGTCGGACTCGGAAAGGCCCTTTGCGCTCGATCTGAACACCGGCTTCGCACGTTTGTGAATTTCCTTGTTGAGTGTGGTGCACAAGATCGCCTAGGCTGCTCCGTATGATGTCCAGCGATCGACGCAGCTTTCTTCGCCAGGCGGCTACACTTGCGGGCGCCTTCTCTGCCAGCAGCCTTTTCGAGCAGGCCCATGCAGCCGAATTCCAGGCGGCGGGCGCGCGCCTGGCCGGGCTCAATGCACTGGAAGCCGCGCAGGATGAAGACTACTGGGCGGTGATTCAGCGCGCCTACTCGGTGAATCCCAACCTCATGAATCTGAACAACGGCGGGGTCTCGCCCGCGCCCATCGTGGTGCAGCAGGCGGTGGAGCGCTACAACCAGCTATCGAACGAGGGGCCGTCGTACTACATGTGGCGGATTCTCGACCAGGGCCGCGAGCCGCTGCGCGAGAAGCTCGCCGCGCTCGCCGGTACTCCGGCCGGTGAGATCGCGGTCAACCGCAATTCCACCGAGGCGCTGAACACGATCATCTACGGGCTCGACCTGAAAGCCGGCGACGAGGTCATCGGCACGAAACAGGACTACCCCCACATGATCGAGGCCTACCGCCAGCGCGCCCTGCGCGAAGGCATCGTCTACAAGCAGCTCAGCTTCGACTTTCCTATCGAGGACGACGCGGTGATCGTGAAGGCCTACGAGGAAGCCATCACGCCGCGAACGAAGCTGATCCACGTGACGCACATGGTGAACTGGGTGGGCCAGATCATGCCGGTGCGCAAGATCGCCGACATGGCGCATGCACACGGCATTGAAGTGCTGGCCGACGGCGCGCACTCGTTCGGGCTGATGGACTTCAAGATTCCCGACCTCGGCTGCGATTACTTCGGGACCAGCCTGCACAAGTTCCTGTCGGCGCCGATCGGCACCGGCATGCTGTGGATCAAGACCGACAAGATTGAAAAGATCTGGCCGCTGGTCTGCAATGATCGGCCACGTTCGGGCGACATTCGAAAATTTGAGGATCTCGGCACGCGCAGCTTTCCGCTCGAACAGGGGATCGGCGAAGCGCTCAACTTTCATAACGGCATCGGCCCGGCGCGCAAGCAGGCGCGCATCGGCTACCTCAAGAACTACTGGGCCTCGCGGGCGCAGGCGATGCCGAAGGTCAAGCTGCACACCTCGCTCAACCTCAAGTACTCCTGCGCCATCTGCGGGGTGAGCATCGATGGCATGACGCCGTCGCAGCTCGAGAACGCGCTGTTTGACCGCTACAAGATCCACACCGTCGGCATCGTGTGGGAGAACATCCAGTGCGTGCGCGTCACGCCGCACGTGTACACGTCGATTGCGGATCTCGACAAGCTGGTGCGGGCGATGGGGGAGATCAGCGCCAAGGCGTGAGACGACGTGCACACGGACCGAAAAACGGCGCAGACTGCCTCGAGGCTGGGCTCCCGCCCCGAGGCACGTAGTCGATGTTAGTGGTTGCCCAAATCTACGGGACCACCGGATATCTGAGCCAGGGGGTCACCTGAACCTGCGGGCCGCTGCCGGTGGAGCATCCCTTGCCGCCGGGACCGGACTTACAGCCCCAGTAGTTTTCGGCCGCATCCACGGAGCCGTTGCAGGCCGCCCCGTCGTAGGCGCAGATGTTTCCCACACCGACACCCATGCCGCTCGGAAACAGGTCGTTACGGTGGATGGTGACGGTTCCGGGTGTGTTCACGGCCACGTCGTAATCCTCATTGGTGATCACATTCTGGGAGATGATGGTGCCCTGGACCGCGGTTCCGCCCCCGCCGCTGCTGATCTGGATTCCAACCGTTCCGGGAGTCGCGGTGTCACCGATGTCGGCGCCGTTTCCGGAAACAAAGTTGCCGATGATGATGTTGCCGTTCATGTCATCGGACGGAGCACCAAAGTTGGGGCCAACGTGGCTATGAAGGGCCACCCCTCCAATGCCGTTTCCGGTGAGCACGTTGTGGGAGATGATGTTTCCCGAGACCTTTCCGGGGCCCGCGCCGTCAGAGAACAGGCCGACTCCGGCACCCTCGACCTGGACGCCATTATTGCGGACGATGTTCTCGGAGAGGGTGTTGCGATCCACTCCGTAGTGCGGCGCGAAATAAGGGGGACTGGAGCCAAAGGGGGAATGCGAGGCAAGGGTGAGGCCACAGTCGAGGGGGTTGTTGCTGACGCTGTTGTGTACAACGAGATTGTCGTGGCTTTCGGCGGTTTCGTCGCTTATCAGGATGCCGTCGGCGCTGTTCATCATGGTATTGCCAGAGATGACCGAGTCCGAGACGCCCATAAGGTGAAGCGCGCCGCCGCAGTCCCCGGTCTCATCGGTTTCAAAGGCGGGTTGGCCGGGGCAGCCCGTGGGAGCGCCTGTAAACACCGGGCCCGCTTTGTCGTCGCTGCTGATGTCGTTCTCGCGGATGTTCACGTCGGATGCATTGACGACAAGCATGCCTTCCCATTGCGCGTTTTCGACAGTGAAGCCGGCGATGGTGACATGAGCCAGGCCGGGGTGCGTATACCCGTCGATAAAGATGCCGTTGGCAAGGCCGGTGGCATCAATCACGGAGGCGCCGGCGCCGGCGCCGATGAGGGAAAGCGGCTTGCCGATGACGACGTCCTCTTTGTATGTCCCAGCAGCAACGTTTATCGAGTCGTGTGCGGCGGCGTGACTTATGGCAATTGAAATGGTGGGGTAACAGCCTCCTGCCCCCCCCGGACTCACGCAGTGGGTAGCGGCCGCGGCGTTCTGAGAAGGTGCCGCGAAGAGAATGCTGAAACAGGCGATCATGGTACGGGGAAATGTGACAACTTTCATGGGACCTCCATTTGCATCCGCCATGATGGCAGAGCGGCGCGCGCATTCACAAGGGAAATTCTGTCGACCCGAAAAGTTGATGTTTGCTTGGATTGACGCGCCGGGACCGGCGAGAAC
This sequence comes from uncultured Acidobacteriota bacterium, assembly GCA_963798315.1. Taxonomy (GTDB): domain Bacteria; phylum Acidobacteriota; class Terriglobia; order Terriglobales; family Acidobacteriaceae; genus Telmatobacter. The sequence continues at coordinate 56,358 of CAWCTA010000023.1, forward strand.
CCGGGAGAGACTGCCAGCGGAAGCCAACCTTGGGCGGTTCCGGGAGCATTATTGCCAACAAGAAAGCTATTGGTTAACTAACAGAGATGCTCCGCTGCCATCGGAGGCCGCGGTCGGTCGTACCGGGGAGCAGATTCACTATGTTCCGTGCTACACATTGGATCCGAGCAAGAAAGGCGTATACGCCGCATACACGCCCTCGAACACCGAATCCCAGCTCGCTGTTTCTGCGTGGGCACGTGCCGCCAGTCGCATCTCGGCATGCTTCGCCGGATCGCCCAGCACGGCAGCCACCGCGGCAGCAAATTCTTCATCGGGAACGATGCGGCCAGTCTCACCGTCGCGCACGATGGTGCAGGGGCCGCCGCTGGGAGTGACAATCGCGGGGACGCCGCTGGCCATCGCCTCAAGGACCACGTTGCCGAAGGTGTCGGTGTGGGAGGGGAAAACGAAAAGATCCATATTGGCGTAGGCGGCGGAGAGCTCCTCCCCGCGCAAGACCCCGGTGAACTCGGCGCGATGCAACCGTTCGCGAAGCCAGGGCTCCTCGGCGCCATGACCCACGATGAGGAAATGGAAACTCCGGTGCCCGAGCTGCTCCAGTTGTTCCTGCACATGCGCGAGCAGGGCCACGTTCTTCTCCACCGACAGGCGCCCCACAAAGCCCAGCACCTGGTCGCGATCATCGGCATGGCGGTTGCGTTTCGAAGGATGAAAGAGCTCCGCGTCGACGCCGCGGGGCATCAGGTGGCAGGGCCGGCCGGTCATCTTTTCCAGTTTCCGGCAGAGTTCGAGGTTGGGCGCGAAGAGCACCCGGGCATTGCCGTAAAACGCGGCAGCGGCCATCATGGCCAGGTCTTCGATGGTATGGGCAGCGCCTTCAGCGTGAGACGGACGGAGATAGCGAAGAAACCATCCCGAGCGGCGCGCGGCGTATTCGTGGACATTGGTGTGCCAGCTGGCGGCGAGAGGCAGGCCCAGATTGTGCGCCAGCCCGGCACCCAGGATTCCGACTTCGCTGGGGCCGGTAATGTGGACGAGGTCGGGCCGGAACCGGTCCAGAGTCTCCTGGATCAGGGGAACGTGGCGCAGAAAGGCGGGGTCGAAGCGTAGATCCTTTTCGAGACCAAAGGAGAGGATTCCGCGGGGCAACTCCAGAGTCCAGACATTTCCGTCTTCCGTTAGGGCCTGGGCGCGATCGCCGGCGCGCACACACAGGAAGGGCAGGTTGCGCCGGCGCGCAAAGGCTTCGAAATGGCGGCTGGTATGGGCGACCCCGTTCACTTCATGGAACGAGTCAGGGAAATAAGCCACGCGGGGCAAGGGGTCAGTCATTGCTGGTCAGCGGTGCCATCGAGATCAAAGGAGGTGGCACGAAACGGACGCCAAGGCTGATTCGCCCAGGGCTGAGCGTCGTCGAGACGGGGCGCCGCACCCTGTTCGGAACCCGGCAGCCAGCCAACTCCGCTATGCCAATCCTTCCGTCTCACCCATCGTTAGCTGCATGTCGCGCGACTCGCTCCAGGCGAGGCGTAGTCCGCTCGAAACCGGCCGCCGGCCCAGCATCTTTACCATGCCCAGAACAGCCGTCGCCTGCCAGGGCGCGGACCCGGTGGGCCACAACTGGCACAGGGGCGTGTCCACGCCTTTGGTGTCGGGGTGATAGACCCGCTCATCCCAGGTGCGCGACCCCTGCGGGAATTCGGGGTAGTCGCGGATTGCATCCAGGGTTGACTGCAGGATCCGGTGCTTCCACGGTTCTGCATATTGGGGCATGAACAGCACCCGGCTGCGCTTTTCGCGACGGATCTCGTGCACAAAGTCGGTAAAACAGGTGGCGTTGGTGAGGTTGATATTGGCGTTCGGCTCGATGCCGTGGCGATCGCCGCCGGAGATCAGCAGCATGTTCCACTTCTCCGCCAGCGTGCGCACGGTCCGGTTCTCCTCCCAGTGGCGAAGGCCGTTGAGTTCGAGCGCGTGCAGGAACTGGCCATTCTTTTGCAGGAACTGATTCACCAGAAACCGGTGCTTCTCTTCCCCAACCGCGAAGAGGTCCCACATGGGATGGTTGAAGACCACGAGGACGTTGGGTTCGGCATGCAACGCGGCGAGAATGTCGGTGATACGGTCATCATTCGGATGGGCGGTAAATTCCCCGAAAGTGGCCATCCACTCCTGGGCCTTGGCGCTGGGCAGGTTATGAATCCCGAGGTGAAAATCCTGCACGCCTCCATAGGGAGCGCTCCACTCAACCGAAACCGGGATCTGGCGCGCGCTGGGAACCGTGCGCAGGAGCATGGGAGCCTTGATGTTGTCGTGGTCGGTGATGGAGACCATCGGGGCCACGTCGAGATTCTCGATCTGGGCGGTTTCCAGATCGAAGGCCAGTTTGGGAGTCAGCGGCGGGGTCCAATAGGCGGCCGCATAGTCAACCCGAACTCCATATTTTGCCTCGGACAAGCGTTCGAACCGTGCCAGGAACGGGCGCAGGAAGGAAAGCTGGCTGCCCATATTGGCGATGAAGCTGAGGGTTTCCTTGGATTGATTCGTGTGGCTGTGCAAGGAAACGCCGGAACGAAAGCCTTGCGCGGCGCGCTGATCACACCACAGGTACGAGATGGTCGATTTGGCCATGTCTCCCCCTTTAGAGCCCGATTGACATTGGTTCTTTCGCCTGATTGTCGTATGACCGTCGTAAATGCCAAGTGAACAGGGCACGAATGGTCCTTCAATTTTCCACAGGTATCAAGCCTGTCAACCAGGGGAATTGCCAGGGCCCAGAGAATGGCGGAGATACGCTGTTTCCACTGGAGTTACGGACGAAAAAACGCGCGCAACGAGCGGAGGCCTCTGTATTCAGACTATCATCGGCTGCCGTAACGCATTCACAATTTGTTCACAGTGCAAGGGGTTGGATTGGCCTATTTGCGGGTTTTGGCCAGCTCGGGACCGAGGAAATCCTCGACGGTGACGCCCGCCATTAGCTCGCGTTCGGGGCCCGTTGCAGCGGATTCAGGGGGCTTGGGGGCGGCTCCTTCGGGGGTAAGGTAATTCTCGGTCAGTCCCTTCTTTAGCAATTCAAAGGCCTCTTCCGGCGTGTCCGCGTACTGAAAGAGTTCGATGTCCTTTGGCGAGATTGCCCCCGTGTCGACAAGGGCCTGAAAGTTGACGACCTTTTTCCAGTAATCGGAGCCGTAGATGACGACGGTGATCTTTTTGGCGAGCTTCTGGGTCTGGGTGAGGGTCAGGATTTCGAACATCTCGTCGAGGGTTCCGAACCCGCCGGGGAACACCACCAGCGCTTTGGAGAGGTAAGCGAACCACAGCTTGCGCATGAAGAAGTAGTGGAACTCGAAATTGAGCGACGGGGTGATGTAGGGATTGGGCGACTGCTCGAAGGGCAGGCGGATGTTGAGCCCGATGGTCTTGCCGCCGGCTTCGTGGGCCCCGCGATTGGCAGCTTCCATGATGCCGGGGCCGCCGCCGGAGGTCACGACGAACCGATGCCGGCGGGACGGAATCCTGGTGGCCCAACCAGTCAGCATGTGCGCCAGGCGGCGCGCATCTTCGTAGTAGCGGGCCATTTCGACGGCTGCCACAGCGCGCTTGCGCTGAAGGTTTGTGGCGGTGCCTTCGACGATCTGGGGAATGCTGGCGGGCTGTTCCTCGCTGGGGGCAAGACGGCTGGAGCCGGTGTTGTCGAGCAGTTCCAACTCATGGGCGGCCTCCTCGCGGCCGCGGAATCGGGCCGAGCCGAAAAACACCACCGTGTCCTGAATCTGTTCCTTGCGAAAGCGGGCGAGCGGCTCGCAATACTCTGCCACGACGCGAATCAGACGGCCGTCGGCACTGTTGAGGAATGCGGAATTTTCGTAGGCCAGGGGGGCTCGGTCGAGGGGAGGCGGAGTGCTATTGCCGGGAAGGGCGGCGGTCGCAGGTCGGTCGGCCGGATCGGGTCCCTGATCCCCGGATACCTGTCCCGAGTTCCCCGGTCCCTCGTCTTTCATGTTCTACCCGTCCCGATGACGGACCGCGTCGCGGAACGCAATCCAGAGATTCAATAATCCCAGACCCGAGATGAGTCCCCGGACCGCGCCGTTGGCCGCGTAGACGGCCAAGTTGGGGAAGTGCAGAAACAGGGGATTCTGGTCCCAGAACCTTTGAGACCACGGAGCATAGCACACCGCCAATCCGATATACATGCGAAGAAGCACGCGCAGGAACAGTTCACCGCGTTCCAGCCAGCGCGGAATGCGCTGTGGATTGTGCCGGGCGGAGGAAGGGGATTGGGGAGAGTCTGGCACAGGGTCAGCGACGGCCGCAGGCGCAGGAGCCGGGCTCGCAGTCAGGGAAGGCGAAGTCATTTCCGGCTGCTGGGACATTCCTTGTTTAACTTGCCATCCTCGATTCCGGCGGCTATTTGCACTGGTTCAAGTGCAAAAAGGTTGCCGGCCGCGAGGACGACTTATTGCAACGGTAACACAGCGAGGGCGTTGGGATTTTGGCGCCGGTGGGGGATCATTGCGACTACACGTGTGGCCCCAGCGTTGCGACCTGGGGTGGATGAAAAAGAACGGGTTGGGTCGTGGTTTCCGACCCTTGCGACAGAAAAAAGTCACAAGGATGGGGCACGGCGAGTTGTTTCAACCTAGCCGCCGACCAGCATCACCATATCGGGAGGGGCGTGACAGGCCGAAGTGCCGGAGAACTTCATGACGGCTCCGTCGTCGTAGGTGACCGACTCCAGATCGACCATCAGAGTCGCGGTAAAACCGGGCAGCCGGAGATCGCCCGAAACATCCGGTTCACCGTCATTGGTCAACCGCACGGTGAGTGTCTTGACGGCCTCTGCCGAGCGGTCCCGATGCGCATCCGCCGGGACAATCTGTTCCGCGCCGTTCAAGCCATGCACGGTTACGGTCGCATTCACCATGTGCCTGGGGTTCTGGTCGGGGTGCAGATCTCTCAGGAGGAGCTTCAGCCGCGCAGAAAACATCTCCACCTGGACTCCGTGCCTGTCGACCACCATCATTCTGCTGCCGATGCCCTGGCGGACGTGCATGTCGATGGGACACGTTGGGATCGGAGTGTAAGAAGCCATTCCGGGTTGCCACGGAAAGGGAGCAGCACTTTGAGCGGCGGAGGTCACGGTCACGGTGGCGAGCACGAGCAGGGTGACGAAGGCGATTCGCATCAGGCGCCTCAAATCGCTTACAGCCACACGATACGCCGTCTCGAGTTCGCCGGGCAATCCCCGCCGAAACCACGTCCGAACGTCTCACCCTGGTCTTCGGCAACGCACTCTACCGGCTCTCCGGACGTCCGACTGGTTACGAACCCCCGGCAGCTATTGGGGCTACGCGGGCCACCTGATAGGTCCCGTAGTCGATGGTAAGCACCGCGGTTCCACCTAAGCGCACCTTCGATTCGGTGCGATTCTGCGCCGGGAGCCAGAAGCCGTCGGTGCGGGTGTATTGGTGGTTGATGGACGTACTGGAGATCCAGAAGGAGGGATTCCGAGCCGGCCTGGCTTCGATCCGGGCCACGGCGAAGTCCGCGGCATCCACCCAGATCTTGCCTCGATACAGGTACTTGTTGTTGACGAGCGGTTCCACTTCGAGGACAAAGGCCGGGCGGCCGGCGAGGGTCTCAATTCCAGACAGCCGGAATTTGTAATTGGCAGGGGTAAGAGCGGTCGAGGTTTTGTCTTTTGCGGCGTCTTTCTCGCTCTCCAGAAGGCGCTTGAGGACCTTTTCGACCAGCAGGCGTGACCCACTTTGCGATACGACCCGGAAGGTCTTGCCAGAAACCGCGTCATAGTCGGCTTCGACCACCAGTTTTGCGCCGATCCTGGTCGAATATCCCGTGTAAATCACTTCATAATGGCGCACTGACTGGTAGTGCTTGAGCCTCTCCGCCCGCGCCTGATTGTGACGCAGCATTTCATCGACGATCTGCGCGGAGGTGAGGGCCTGCGCCGAGGTGAGGCTCGCGGACGTGGATGGCGAGGGTGCGACAGTCTGCGGATGAGCCGTAGCGATCGCGGTGAGCAGGACCGCCAGAGCGGCAAGCACACGAAACCTTCGTCTATGAGTAATCTGGGCCCCGTAAGGGTGCATTGACCCAATTCTAACGTGCGGTCCCTATGTCGGACTTTGGACTTACCCCACCTTACCTGGAAGTTCATTGCTCATTCATGCGGCAAGGAACCCCAGGCTGCGCGCAGCGATAGAGACGTGACGACCCTGGGGTTCCCCATTTCTGATGCGGACCTAGCTGTGGTGCTCGCCGGAGCAGCAGGAGTGCCCAGTGGCCGGCTCGGCCATCTTTGGCGCCTCGTATTCCCGCTCCGCGTCGACAAAGTAGGCGCCCTCGTATTTGTCGTGATGGCGCACCCAGGCCATGGAGTGCTTCAGGCCGGCTTCGTCGCGGCCCCTGGGCGCGAGGTCGAGGAAGTTGTAGGTGCCGATGAGAATATCCAGGCCACGGCCATAGGTGGAGTAGGTGTGGAAGATGCCGCCGTTCGGGTCTTTGAAGAAGACGCTGGCGCCGGGGCGCTCTTCGACTGGGAATGTGGTGACAGAGTAGTTGTAGTCTGCTTTGCCGCTGACCTTTTCGGCCTCGGTTTGCGATACGTGGTAGTCGTAGTTGAAATCGGAGCCGAACGACGAGACCCAGTGGAACCGCCAGCCCATGCGCTTTTTGTAAGCGGCGATCTGCGCGTAGGGAGCGCGCGAGACCACGGCAAAGGTCACATCGCGGTGGGCCAGGTGGATGGTCATCGCGTCGAAATGATCGGCGAGGTAGGAGCAGCTGGGACAGCCTTCGCTCCAGCCGGGGCCGAACATGAAGTGGTAGACGATGAGCTGGCTGCGGTTATCGAAAAGGCCGGCAAACGCTTCCTTGCCGCGCGATCCCTCGAACACGTACTGCTTGTCGACGCGCTCCCAGGGCAGTTCGCGCCGCTGGCGGCTCAGTTCGTCGCGGAGGCGGGTGAACTCCTTCTCTTTGGCGAGGAACTGCCGGCGCGCTTCGATCCATTCAGCGTGGGAGACGGTCCTGGGGTGTTGCACCTCTGTCTGGATGGTGGCCATCGTGATTCTCCTTTTGCTCAGTCATGGGGATTTGGGTTTTCGATTCGCGCTTCCGAAACTGGCGCGCCACGAGGGCGGTCAGTCCGCCGGTGCCGGTGGCGCTGCCCGCGAGGATGGCGGCGGTGGCGAGACATACGGGGCACATGGGAACCTCGCAGGATCAGGTTGCCTACCCAGGTCTCAGAAACGAGACCCGGGGCACCCGACTGGCTCTAGGCATTTTGCATGAACGGCGGCGGCTCGTCGGCACTTGGTCCCCAGCTTGCGGGCACGGGGACGTTGAGCAACCGCAGGTAGACGCAGAATTGACCGCGGTGCTGGTACCAGTGGCTGAGCATCACGTCGCGCAGGAACTGGCCTCGGGGCTGGGCGAGAACTTCGCGGCCGCCGGCAACGAGGCGCCAGGTTTCGTTCATGGATTCCTCATCGAATGCGGGCAGCAGTACGCGCACCGCGGCGATGCTCTCGTCAAGGGTTGTCAGTATTTCCTGGCGGCTTGCCGGCTGAGGGAAGTTGAAGCTGGACGGAGCCTGCGCCGGATTGTTCTGCACCAGGCGGAGCACTCCTGCTGGAACGGTCGCCAGATGAAAGGCCAGCTGCCCGGCCGTCATGGATTTTTCATGTGGCTTCCAGGTGAGCTTGTCCTCGGGAAGGCGTTCCAGGAACTTCCGGGTGATGGGCGCCTGGATTTCAAACTCTGCGAGGAACGATTGGGCGGTCGTGGCTGTGATTTCTGCGATGGACACGGTGATCTCCTTTGGTTTGAAGAGTGGAATCTTATCGGGCGGACCGCGATGCTTCTGCGCGGCGGCGGACCTGTTCGTTGATGTGTCCCCAGCCGGTCCCCACGCCCCGCTTGTGCTCCTCCTGGATCAGTCCAAAGCCGGAGTGGCGGAATTTGATGATCGTGACGCCTTCAGCCTCCGAGAGCCTGTACTGGACGTTGTTGGCGACCGGGGCTGACATGAAGAGAGGTCCTACGATCTCGAGAAGGGTAGGCCGCTTGATGGACTGAACATGACCCCACAAATGGCCATTGTTGTTGCCCAGATCGCGGTACCAGCGCCCGCCAGGCCAAGGCTCGAGCTTCATAGGCATGGCTGTTCCGTTGGGCATTTCGTTGGCCTCGAGCTGCTCGAGCAGCGCCGCGAACGTGACCTCGAGCGATGCGTTGACGCGGATCTCCTGGTTGACGGTCAAAGACAGGCTTTCAATTTCTGAGAGCGTGGCGGTCATTGTTTCTCCTTGGGAGGATTTTTTTTGGGGGGGGGATTTTGGGGGGAGGAATTTCGGGGGAGACCTTGATCTTCTTCGCGGGCGCGCATCTTGGCCTCGGCGCGTTCCTTGATGCGATTCAACTGGTTGGTCCAGTAGCGCTCGAAGGTTTCCGTCCATTCGTGCAGGGGCCGGATCGCCTCGGCGTTGGTCCGGTAGAGCTTGTGGCGGCCATTGCGGCGCGCCTGGACGAGGCCGACGTCGCGCAGGACGCGGAGGTGTTTGGACACCGACGGCTGATCGAGCCGCAGGATGGCCACGATCTCGCCCACCGGAAGCTCCTTCACGACAAGAAGGGTGAGGATCTCGCGGCGCCGCGGCTCAGCCACCGCGTTGAAGACATCGGAAGTGGTTGCAGCGCGCGCCATGAGAGGGACGTTACATTCCCATATGGGAATATGTCAAGCATGATTTGCTTTGCCGGATTGGATTTTTTTTAAGTGTCGGCAGAGGGCATGTGCCGCCGGCCTGCTTCCTTGTTTTCAGGCAAAGTGCAACGGAGGAGGACACACGGGAGAGGTTTTGCGGGCGGTCGATCCCGCGGATCGACGGGGTAGGATGATTCAAGCGAGAGACAACTCTGAGGTCGTGAATGCGGTTCAGTTTGTTTTCCCTGATGTTCCTGATTTGCCTGCCGACAAGTCTGCGCGGGCAATCCGAAGCGAAGGCGCGGTACCAGATCTACGGCGGCTATACCTACTTGTCGAACACATTCAATGGATTCCCCGGGGCGCGACAGTCGCTGAATGGCTGGGATGCTTCCATGGCCTTTCCGGCGTGGCACTCCCTGCGGTTCAAAATCGACGCGTACGGGTACCATGGAACCAATCTCAACGCGCCGCAACATGGGTTATTCATTCTTGCCGGCGGCCAATATAGCCACAGGATCAAGAGAGAGACTGTGTTTGTCGAGGGACTGATCGGAGATGCCGCGTTGAACCGCAACTGGGGACCTAGGGGAACCCGTGCCGGGACCGCCGCCTTTGCGAGTCTGGTTGGCGGCGGCCTGGACATCGCGATCACGCGGCGCTTTGCCTATCGCGTGGACGGCGGATTTCAGTACGCCTATACATCTTTGATCGGACCGGGGCCGGACTTCGACCCTTACCGAGTGCAGGGTCTTCCCACGTACTTCGGGCGCTTCTCAACCGGGCTGGTGTGGCAATTCTGAAAGAGAGCTCTTAGCTATCAGCTTCGCGAGTTCGAATGGCTCGCGATCCAGTTCGCTACAGGAGAATTCCCGCTCGAATCATCGGCCGGCCCCGGGGCAGCCGTCGAGGATATCGTCGTCTCCAGCGTGAACGCGGAGGGACGCGCCCTGAAAACCAGCCAAAAATCCCGGGGGGTGTTCTACAGCGCGCTGCTGCTCACGCTGGTGATCGCGGATGTGGCAATCCATGAAGTGCCTGGCCAGTCGCAGAAATCCGCGGGGCAGATGGCGGGGATGCCGGGGATGTCGGTGACAACGACGGACCCGTCCGGGAATCCGTGCGATCCGATGAAGGGGATGGCGGGAATGAATGTGATGGGCGAGAGCATGGCGGCGATGGCCAATCACATGTGCATCACTCCGGCGCGGGCGGCGCAACCAGGCGACGAGCAAAAGGCAAAAGCGGTGATCGCGCAGGTGAGAACCGCGATCGAGAAATACAAGGATTACAAGAAGGCGGTGGCGGACGGATATGTCCAGGCCAATCCAACCGTCGATCAGCCCCAGTTTCATTTCAACAACAAGGCTAACGCGACACTGGCGGATTCGGAATTCGATCCCACCCGCCCCACTTCCCTGCTTTACTTTCGAACCCCGATGCAGAAATTCAAGCTGGAAGGGGTGATGTTTACGACCCGCCCCAACGCCACCGAGGATGAATTAAATCAGCGTATCCCGCTGAGCGTGGCGCGCTGGCACAAGCACGCGAATTTTTGCGGGGCCCCGGAGAACAAGGTCAAGGAGTACTTCGGCAAGAATCCGAAGTTCGGCATGTTCGGTTCGATCCACACCAAGGAGGCGTGCGACGCCGAAGGAGGAACCTTCATGCCGGTGGTGTTTACGTGGATGATTCACGTCTTTCCTTACGAGGATGATTTGAAAGACGTCTTTTCGATGAACGACGATGTTGCGCATTTCAAGTAGGGATGGCACTAAGACTTTTGAGTGTTATTTCCGCTCAGGGGCTGATACGACCGGCGCTCGAACCGAGTCGATGAGTAATCGGCGATTATGCGTCAATTGAGCAAGAAGATCGGCAAGGCATCGGCGTCCCTGCGCACACTTGACAATGAAGTTCAACAGAATCGTTCATCTAGCCATGATCTCGGCCAGGATGGTTCGGCTCCGCAGGGTCCCTCCGTCTATACGCTCTATCCCAAGGGGTACAGATTTTCAATTCATAATCTCAATGGTTAATGGCGTCGGGATCGTCCAGCAATGGTAGCGGCTGGTCAATGGAGCCAATCTTCTTTATTTCGATTTCGTACCATCGCTTGATGGTGGTTAAGTCACGGCCACGGAGATTTCTGTTGCTGAAGGCGAAGTAGCTCCAGTGAACACCGTGTCCCCCTGCAGGTGCGGTGTTCAGAAAAAAAGCGTTGTCGGGGGCGAACTGCGAGATCAACTTGACGTATTGCGCCGCGAGGCTCGTTCCATTTTCCGGGGCATTCGGGACATCGGAGGTGTCGATGACACCCAAGGTTAGTCCCATGGACTTCAACTTTCCGCAGAACGAACGCACCTCATTTTCGTGGCGAAGATCGAGTTGGAGGGCCCAGATCCTCTCGCTCCTCGCTAACTGACTCAGATACTTGTAGAGGCGATCATCAAACAGGTAATTCGCGGCGAAGAACGGATCACTGGGGCCCTTTGGCTCGATGTGGAAGTGTCCGAAAGCGTTATCCCATGCGGTTTGGTTTTTACGAACTTTCTTGTCCCAAAAGGTCCAGGAGTCCGGGTTGGAGAGCGTTTCCTTATCCTCGGCGGCCACGCGCCGGGATCGTTGCAGCCAAAGTTCGGGCGATGCACTCAGGCGGAGGTTCACGTAATCGGCGCGATCGATACTGGCAGCGAGGAGGGCTCGGTTGATGTTCGCGAACCGAATGGCCAGCGGATCGTAGTCGATGACAAACAACGCATCCGCTCTGGACAAAGCCGCCCCTATGAAGGAACGCTCGGTACCAACCGAGACATACGCACCGTGATTGCTCTTGCGATAGATTGGCAATGCCACCGCAGGATGCTGCTCGTTGGGTGGAAGGTAGATGCCGGGGGTGGGTTGAGATTCGGCAGCAGGATTATTCGCCGGGGAATATGAACATGCCGCGAGCGCGGCAGAAGCCAACACAGGGAGACCAACGAGTCGAATTCTCCTCTCGTACCACATTTGGATTCCTTCTCTGTCAAGCCGCGATGGATCGGCCCTGCCTGTTGCGGACTTGATGGACTAGTCTGGCAACAGGCCGTACACGTCCAGTTCGTTTTTCGTGCCAACGAACACTTTTCCATTTGCGACTGTAGGAACGGTGAATTTTAGTCCCCTTCCCGCCTGGTCGCGATTGTTTTCGGCTTGCGAACTGTTCCAGAATTCGGTGTTCAGGTTAGACGCATCATAGGCGTGCAGTACACCTGGTTTGGCGGGATCGAGAACCCAGAGAATTCCGTTTTTGGCTCCGGCGGCAGAAAGAACGGGTGTGGCTCCAGGATAGTAATAGGGTTGGCTGGACGCTGAGAATGGTGTGGTCTCAAATCGACCTGTCACGGGGGAGAATCGGAATGCCCTTACAGGGCCTTGGTTGGTCACCACGAACAGGGTGTTTTGCCAGAACAGCGGCGTGGAATATATTCCGTTGTTATCGACCATGAAGCTCTGCACGATCTGTGAGTTGTTTGACGGGTTGTAATGGCCGAAAGCGTCACGGTTGAGTAGGTAGAGCATTCCGGACTTCGCGCTTCCGAGAACGAGGTGACCAACAGGTCCTTGCACCTGATCGGGAAGAAGCACTGCTCCGCCACCGCCCAGATCCAGGTCTTGCTCAGCCAGGTTCTTTTCATCGAATGGAGTGAACCAGTCAGAAACGGAAAGTCCGCGGGAGGTACTTAGCTTCAAGAAGGTATCGCCGTAATTCCGTCCACCTGGGTTGTTGGCATTGAAATCGCCATTGCCTGACAGCAGGTATATGTTGCCTTGGGAATCGGCCGCGGGGCCGGCACCGGACATCCAAATGCCGCCGCGCCCGCCGTCGATGGTGTCATTAAAGACGGAGACCTGGGCCAGAGTGGAAGCACGGTAGCCGATCACCCAGCCGTGATAGGGATCCTTATCGAAGTAACTGCCCCAGCAAATATAGACAACCCCATGCAGGAGAAACAGTGCGGTACGTTGTTTCTGCATCTTCGCCGCAAAGGTAACGGTGCCGTCGGTGTTGCCATACGCTTTCCCTTTCACTGAGGCTGCGATCACCACAGGCGAATTTGGACGCTCACGCCCGGTGGTGATGTCGATCGCATGCAGTCTTTGGAGAATCGCTCCGGTGGATTTGTTCTCCGTCACGGCAACGAGATAGATGGTTCGTGAAGATGGATCGATCACCGGGGTCCCGGTAATACCGGTTGCAGGCCCCAGAGAGATGCTGTCGAATTCGAGATCATCCAAAGGCGCAATCTTCTCATCGCCCGGTATGAGATTCACGCTCTGGCTGGACCAAACAGGCTTGCATCCCGGACCGTCGGCATCAAACGCAAAAAGGCTGTCGTTCTCAGTGGCAATGAACACGACGTTGTGGCGCTCGCCGCTAATTTGCATATTAGCCATCCAGAGAGGCTGGGCAAAGACCCAACCGTCCACTGGACACGAAAAGAGCTTTCCAAACTTGCTGCTCACCACATTCTGGCTGATGAGTGCGTATTCCTGTAAATTCACGCCGGAGTGTGCGATGTCATTCCGCCAGGTCGTAACGCCCGCCAGATCAGTTACGCCGACGCTCGTCACTGAGCTGCTGGTTGCATCGGCCTTGCTTTTTGCGGTAATCGTGTAAACCCCCGCCGCTTTCGCAGTAAATGTCGCGGAGTGAGGCGTCTGTTGACTCAGGGTCCCGCCGGAAGAACTCCACGTGACGCCGGAACTTGTGGAATCGTTCTGGACGCTGGCATTGAGGTACAACGGCTGGGTGACAGTCACGCCTGCGCGCTCTGGTGTCAACGACACGGCAATGGTTGAGGCAGCCTCGCCGAGCTTCGGGGCGTTGCTGGTTTGTGATGCAACGGAGTCGCTCGTATTTAGTGCCCTCGCGCCACTCCGTGCCGGTGCCTTCACGGCACTCCAGCCCGCGATGCCGATGACGAAGGTGCACAAAACCCGCCCTCGCAGTGGAATCCGCATTGGACAGAGCCTCATCTTTGATTGATACGCCAGGAAACAATCACTGCATTTCAGCCATCCACCAATTCCGCAGGCGGCCCGGGTGCGAATACTCGTGCTCATTTCGTCGTAAACTGCGCCAGGTCGTAGATACCGAAATATTTTTCGAAGGCAGTTACCTGGTCGAGGTAGATATCGAATCCATCCGTCCCGAATGTCTTACGCTCGATCTCGTCAAATTTCTCGCCCAGGGCCTCAAATTCCTGCCGGGTGACGATAATGTGAAGAGCCGGAAACAGAACCGTGTCCTCGCGTGCCACATGCGGCGCGTACATGCGAATGAAGGCCCTTAGATCCTGAGCGAGCTTCAGTCGATCGTCTGGAGTCTTTAGTGACTTGAGGGTCGTGAGGATCCGATCCGTGAGCGGTCGTCCCGCCTTGTGCTGTTCCTCCAGGATATCCACCAGATCCATCAGCTTTTGTGCATACAGGCGGAGCACATCATCGCGGCGATAATACCTTCTGAAAAGCGGGAAGATATGCTCTTCTTCTAACTTCTCGTGGTAGTCCTGAATAAATCTGCGGATGATCTCGACTGAGCCAATCGCGGTTTGGAGCGGAAAGTCGTGCCTGGCGTCGATGCGTCGAATTACCTCGCCGTACATCAGGAGCACGCGCTTCAGTATCCCGTGCTCCCGCATCAGGCGCTCATTGGTCGATACGTCATAGAAATGTTTGTGCTGTTCCTGCTCTGCGGTCTTTTGAGACAGTAACGTTGACGGAAGTACCGCCGTAGCCGCCAACTTGCCCGTAGCCTGGAGGAAGGAGCGCCTGTGCAGGGGAGCTTGCGAGAGAGGATCTGAATGCTGCTTTTTCTCCCACTGTGCGCTCAAAATGTTGGCCATATTACTTTCTTCAGTGGAATCTCCTTTTGAACCTCTATAACGGGACGATTATATGTTCCGTCCTCCTTGCCTGGCGAGAGTCGAATCCGGATTTGTAATGGGAAGTTGGCTGGTTCCCGTGAGCGCTGCGACACGCAGAGTCTCAACTGTCCCATACAGGCCGAGTCGCTTATCCACACCGGCTCAATTCGCTTGACTCGATCCTATCGTGGCAAATCTGGAAGTTTCGGTTCATTACGCCGGCGCAGCCTTGAGATCGGGCTTTAACTTTTTGCGGTTTGAAAGCGTTTGCAGCCCTGCAGCATTGCCATTTACGATGCAGCCGTATGAAAAAGTCTGCACTCTGTCTGTCTCTATTCTTTCTTTCCGGCGCGCCCATCCTTTTTGCCCAGGGATCGACCGATCCGCTGGCCCCTACCCGCGACACCAAGTCCGCTGTCGAGATCGATCGGGAGTGGCAGCAGTCTGTGGCGAAGTACGACGGGGAGCGCAAGCGACTGCTGGCCGAGGCGGAGAAGCAGGCCAACGATGGCCCCTACCGGCCGGACTGGGGCAGCCTGATGAAGTACCAGCAGCCGCAGTGGTACAAGGACGCCAAGTTCGGGATTTTTATCCACTGGGGAGTGTATTCGGTGCCGGCCGCGGAGAATGAGTGGTATCCGCGCAACATGTACCGGCCTGACGAGGGGGCCTACAAGAATTTCCGCGAGCACTTTGCGAACGGAGACGCGTCGAAGGGGTACAAGGACCTGATCCCGCTGTTCCGCGCGGAGCACTTCGACGCGACGGCGTGGGCAAAAGTGTTCAAGGAGTCGGGCGCGCAATACGTGGTTCCGGTGGCCGAGCACCACGATGGATTCTCGATGTACGATTCGGGCCTGTCGGACTGGACGGTGGTCAAGATGGGCCCCAAGCGCGACACGCTGGGCGCACTGGCCACGGCGGTGCGGGCCGAGGGGCTGCACTTCGGACTGAGTTCGCATCGGGCCGAACATAATTTCTTTTATGACGGCGGGCGCGCAATTCGCTCCGACGTGAATGATCCGAAGTACGCGGGGCTGTATGGACCGGCGCACCACTGGTTCGAGGCGGGAGGCGACGACCACACCCTGATCAACGACTGGACGTGGGTGAGCGACGCCTGGACCCGCGACTGGCTGGCGCGCGATACCGAACTCGTGGAAAAATACAAGCCGGAGATCGTGTACTTCGACTGGTGGATCGGGCAGCCGAATTTCCGCGGCGCGGTGGCGGAGTTCGCCTCGTTCTACTACAACTACGCGGCGGCGCACGGCTACACCGGGGTGATCAACTTCAAGGACTACTCGCTGAACTGGAGAGCGGCGGTGCGCGACTTCGAGCGCGGCCAGCAGGATCGCATCATCGCCGATCACTGGCAGACCGATACGTCAATCAGCGACAAGAGCTGGGGCTACATCGACAACGACACATTCAAGTCGCCGGAGTTCCTGGTTCATCAACTGGTCGACATCGTGAGCAAGAACGGCAACCTGCTGCTGAACTTCGGTCCCAAGTCGGACGGCACTATTCCCGATGAAATCCGCACGACACTGCTCGAAATGGGCGCGTGGCTCAAGGTGAATGGCGAGGCAATCTACGGCACCACGCCGTGGAAGACTTTCGGGGAAGGCCCGACCAAGGTGGTGGGCGGCGCATTCCACGACACCGACACCAAGCCTTATACCCCCGAAGATTTCCGGTTCACGGCCAAGGGCTCAACGGTGTATGCGATCGGGATGGCCTGCCCTGCCGACGGCAAGGGCGTGATTCACTCGCTGGGCACATCACATGAGGGCGCATCGCTTGCCGTGACTTCCGTCGAGCTGCTGGGTTCTACTCAGAAAGTGAAGTGGAGCCAGACCGGCGACGCGCTCGAAGTGACCCTGCCTGCCGGCGCGGCATGCAAATACGGTTATGCGCTGAAACTCACACCGAAGTAGCTTCGCGGCAGCAAACCCGCGGCGGTATAGGACCCGATCTTCGCATGCCGTCGCTTTGATACACCCCGAAGCCGGAGGCACTCTCCTTGTTGACCGAGACCCATCACACGCCGTCGCCCTTGACCCATCTCTCCGAAGAAGAAGATCTGTTTTATTCCACGGTGCGGAAGTTCGCTGAAACCACGATCGCGCCACTGGTGCGTGCGATGGACGAGGAGCAACAGATTGCCCCGGGGCTGGTGGAGAAAATCTTTGCGCTCGGGCTGATGGGGATCGAGATCTCCGAAGAGTTTGGAGGCTCCGGAGGAAGCTTCTTCGACGCTACCCTGGCTATTGAAGCCATCTCGACTGTCGATCCGGCGGTGGCCGTGCTCGTGGATGTGCACAATACCCTGGTGATCAACGCGCTGCGCCGCTGGGCGACCGAGGCGCAACAGCGTACGTGGCTTCCCCGGCTTGCATCCTCAACCGTCGGAGCCTACGCGCTGAGCGAGGCTTCCTCGGGCTCCGACGCATTCGCACTACTGACCCGTGCAGAGGCAATCGAAGGCGGGTATCGCCTCAACGGCCGCAAGCTTTGGATCAGCAGCGCGCGCGAAGCGGGACTGTTCATCGTCTTCGCCAACATGAATCCCGCGGCCGGCTATCGCGGCATCACCGCCTTCGTGGTGGAGAAGGGGACGCCGGGATTCGGCGTTGGCAAAAAGGAGGACAAGCTGGGCATTCGCGCCAGCAGCACGTGCGAACTACTCTTCGACAACTGCGAAGTTTCCGCTGCGAACCTGCTGGGCGAGCCGGGGAAGGGATACAAGATCGCCATTGAAACTCTCAACGAAGGCCGCATCGGCATCGGCGCGCAGATGCTGGGCCTTGCCGAGGGCGCGTGGCGCCACGCGGCGCGCTATGCGCAGGAGCGGCGCCAGTTCGGCAAGCCCATCGCCGAATTCCAGGCCGTGCAGTTTGCGCTGGCGCAGATGGACACCGAAATCGAAGCTGCCCGCCTGATGGTTTACAACGCCGCCCGCCTCAAGGACGCAGGCCGGCCCTTCGTTCGCGAAGCGGCGATGTGCAAGCTGATGGCATCGCAAGTGGCCGAGCGGACGGCGAGTCAGTGCGTCGACATCTTCGGAGGCAACGGCTTCGTCCGGGACTATCCCGCGGAGAAGTATTTTCGCGACTCCAAGATCGGGAAGATCTACGAAGGCACATCGAACATGCAACTGGCGACAATCGCCAAGCAGGTGTTGAAGACCGGCTTGTGACTTTAAGCCCGCTCGGCACAGGCGACGCGGGGAATGTCCTGCAGGTCGGGTACGAATTCGATCTGCCTGAATCCGGCGGCGGCGAGTAGCCCTTCGGCCGCGCGCGCCTGCCCGTGGCCGATTTCGAGCACGATGAGGCCGCCGGGAACCAGCACGCTGGGCGCGGCCGAAATCAGCCGCCGGTAGATGTCGAGTCCATCCACCCCGGCGAAGAGAGCCAGCGCCGGCTCATGGTCGCGCACCTCCACAGACATGGATTCACGCTCAATGGTAGGCACGTAGGGCGGATTAGCAACAACAAGGTCGAAGCGCTCGCCGGCGAGGGGCGCAAGCAGATCGCCTTGCAAAAAGCGAATGCGGGGCTCGACGCCGTTGCACTGCGCATTTTCGCGCGCGATCTTCAGCGCCGCCTTGGACACGTCCGTCGCTGTGATTGTTGCGGCGGGCAGGGCGTGCGCAAGCGCCACCGCAATCGCTCCGGAGCCCGTGCAAACATCGACAATCCGCAGCGCGGCGCGACGGCCGGCGAGTTCGATTGCTTTCTCGACCAGGTGTTCCGTCTCCGGCCGCGGAATCAGCACGTCCGGCGTTACTATGAACGGCAGGCCGTAAAACTCGGTTCCGCCAGTGATGTATTGGATGGGCTCGCCGATGACCCTCCGTCCAACCAGCTTGCTGAATCTTGTCTGGACCTTCTCAATCAGAACCGCGCCCCAGTTCGCAATAAGCCACGCCCGATTACGTTCCGGGTCGAGTTGGTGGAGTATGTGCAACAGCAGCAGTTCGGCGTCCCGCCGCGCGCGATCGGGATGGAGGCCAATCTTGAGCCTGTGCTCGGCCTCCAATATAAGGTCGGCGATGGTTGGCTGATCAGGCGGCGTGCGCTGCATCGGCTTTCAGCTGCTCCGCCTGGTAGTGCGCAATCAGGGCATCGACGATGGGCTGCAGGCGGCCTTCCATCACAAGATCGAGTTGGTGCAGTGTGAGGCCGATGCGGTGATCGGTGAGGCGGTTCTGGGGGAAGTTGTAGGTGCGGATCTTCTCGCTGCGGTCGCCGGAGCCGACCTGCTGCTTGCGCTCCTTGGCCAGTTCCGCGTTTTGCCGCTCCATCTCCTGCTCATAAAGCCGCGAACGCAGCACGCGCAGGCCCTTTTCGCGATTCTTGATCTGCGACTTCTCGTCCTGGCAACTGACCACGGTGTTGGTCGGAATGTGCGTAATGCGCACCGCCGAGTACGTGGTATTCACTGACTGTCCGCCCGGCCCGGACGAACAGAAGGTATCGATGCGGATGTCCTTGGCTTCGATCTTGATGTCTACATCCTCGGCTTCGGGCAACACCGCAACCGTCACCGCCGAGGTGTGGACGCGCCCCTGCGTTTCCGTCGCGGGCACACGCTGCACGCGATGGACGCCGCTTTCCCACTTGAGCTGCGAGTACACACGTTCGCCTTCGATGATGGCAATGATTTCCTTGTATCCGCCTACACCCGATTCCGACAGCGACATCACGTCGACTTTCCAGCGGTGCTGCTCGGCGAAACGCGTATACATGCGGAAGACTTCGGCCGCAAAGAGCGAGGCTTCATCGCCGCCGGTGCCCGCGCGGATTTCCAGGATCACGTTCTTCTCATCATTGGGATCTTTGGGAATCAGCAGAACCTTGATTTCGTCTTCGAGAGCAGCGGCACGCGGTTCCAGGGCTGCGATCTCTTCTTCGACCATGGCGCGCAAATCGGGGTCGCTCTCGGCCAGCATGCCGCGCGCGTCGGCCAGACCTTGGCGCACCTGCTTCAACTCACGGTATTTCTCCACCGGGGTTTCGATCTCGCGCAGCGACTTGGCGGTCTTCTGATATTTTTCGTGGTCGTTGATGACCTCAGGCAGAGCGAACTGCGCGTTCAGTTCGTTGTAGCGCTGCTCCATCTGTTCCAGACGATCTAACATATGCCCTCCAGGACCCCTGCGGGGTGGCCGATTCTTTGGATTGATTGATTGGTGCGGAAAAGCGCAGAACGGTCATGGCGGCGGGCGCCGCTAGAGGAGGGCCGGAACTGGCTGACGGAGAGTCATACTCGCATTTCTATTTTACCTCGAAAACAATCACGGCGGGCGCCACTCAGCCTCTCAATGCAGCGTTTGGCCGGTCCCGGGCCGTCATCCACCAAATTTCGATTCCGGTTGTTAACCTCATGGAGGACATTAACGTATTGTTTTTGGGTAATCCGGAGGATCATCGAGTGAACTGGAAGGCCATTGCAATTCTTGTATCCACGGCGGCGGGAATCCACGCGACCGCCCAGCAAGCGGCGTTGAAGGGCATTGAAGTCAGCGATATGGACCGGTCGGTGAAGCCGTGCGACGACTTTTACGACTATGCCAACGGCGCCTGGCGGGCGCAGAATCCGATTCCGGCGTCGATGGACCGCTGGAGCCGGCGGTGGAAAGCCGGCGAAGACAACAAGGATCAGCTGAGAAAGATCCTGGAAGAGGTATCGGCGGCTCCCGAACAGCCCAAGGGTACTCCAGGCCAGTTGACCGGCGACTTTTACGCGGCCTGCACGAATGTGAAAGCCATCGACGCGGCCGGCATCACGCCCTTGAAGTCCTATCTCGCGGCCATCGACGCTATCCAGAATCCGGAGGACCTGCAGAAGGAGCTGGCGACACTGCAGGCGATCGGGGTGCAGGCGCCGTTCTCGTTTGCATCCACGCAGCACCCGCACGACCCGACCCGGGTAATCGCCGATGTGGGCGCGGCCGGCCTGGGCCTGCGGGACCGCGATTACTACGTGAAGACGGAGCAGAGATTCGCCGACGCGCGGGCTGGCTACCTGGTATACGTGGCGAAGATTTTCACTCTGGCCGGCGCCTCTGAGGCGGACGCCAAGGCGGCAGCGCAGACCGTGATGACGTTTGAAACCGCGCTGGCCAAGGCTTCGCTCGATAATGTTGCCCTCCGCGATCCCCACGCGACCGACCACGTGGGCAACCTGGATGCACTGGAGAAGATGACGCCGCACTTCGATTGGAAAGCCTTCGTGAAGACCACGGGCGTGACACCGGGCGATCTGAATGTGGACCAGCCTGCATTCATGGCCGAGGTCGAGCGGCAACTGGTGTCCACCCCCATCGCAGACTGGAAGACCTATCTGCGCTGGCAACTGCTCAACACCGCGGCGCGGATCCTGTCGCAGTCATTCGTGGATGCGAACTTCGCGTTCTATCAGAAAGAACTCGCCGGGGTGGGGGAGCTGAAGCCGCGCGGCACGCGCTGCGCCGAACAGGCCGACTTTCTGCTGGGCGAGGCACTGGGGCAGGGGTATGTGAAGCGCTACTTCCCTCCCGAGGCGAAGGAGCGGGCGGAGAAGATGGTGGCCAATATCCTCTCGGCGATGCACGACACCATCGAGGGACTCGACTGGATGACTCCCGATACCAAGAAGAAGGCGCTCGAAAAGATGGCGACCTTTCAGGTGAAAATCGGCTATCCCGACAAGTGGAAGGACTACTCGTCGGTAAAAATCGATCGCGTTCACTACTTCGAGGATTTCGTAGCCGGCTCGCGATTCGTGGTGGCCGACGACTGGGCGCAGATCGGCAAGCCGGTCGACCGGAGCCGGTGGGGGATGACGCCGCCGACTTCGAATGCCTACTACAACCCGCTGATGAACGAGATCGTGTTCCCGGCGGGCATCCTGCAGACGCCGGCGTTCAGCATGAATTACACCGACGCGGTGAACTATGGGGCCATCGGCGTGGTCATCGGGCACGAAATCTCGCACGGGTTCGATGATCAGGGCGCGCAGTTCGATTCCACCGGCCGGCTTGAAAACTGGTGGTCGCCCGAGGACCAGACCAAGTTCCAGGCCAAGACAGGGTGCGTGGTGAAGCAGTTCGACGGCTACCGGATCGACGGCCCTGACGACATCCACATCAACGGCAAGCTGGTGCTGGGCGAGTCGATCGGCGACCTGGCGGGGCTGAAGATCGCTTATCGCGCATTCAAGAAGACGGCGCAGGGCCAATCGAACGAGAAGATCGACGGCTTCACTCCGGATCAGCAGTTCTTTATCGGGTGGGGCCAGTTCCGGGGCGACGCCACGCGGGTGGAAACGCAAAAGCTGATGGTGCAGGGCGATCCGCATCCGGTGGCGAAGTACCGCGTGCTCGGACCCATGTCCAACTTCCCGCCGTTTGCGGAGGCGTTCCAGTGCAAAGCAGGCTCGCCCATGGTGCGGCCGGACTCGGAGCGCTGCGTGGTGTGGTAAGAGGAGGCTCGAGGTGAAGTAATCCAGGTCTCGAGGCGAGAACCTGGTGCACCCCCCAGCTAGAGAAACGGGTTAACGACCCTCACACCATTGATCAACTGACCATGTTGCATGTCTTCGGTCAACACCATCTGGCATCCTGACTTCTTCGCGCAATGAACGATCAGAGCGTCCCAGTAGGAGACATGGTGTAGCCGGTGAAGATCAATCGCTGCAAGGACATCTGTAAGAGCCGGTTCCACCAGATGGAATCGGGAGAATATCTCAACTTTGCGTCGCGCGAGTGCGGGCTCTAACCCCAGTTTTCTCGTCACGTTGACGAAATATTCCTGGAGAACCTGCAAGGAAACCACTCCACTCCGATTTACGCGGTGTGAACGAATCAACGACCGGGCTTGTTTCTGCTTTCCCGGATAGCGCGCATCTTCGGAGTAAAACAGGATGTTCGAATCGAGGAATACGAGAGGCGGTCTAACGTCGCTCATATGCATCTTCCCGATTCCACTTCCAGCCCTTCGAATCGCCTAGTCCTGAGAACTTGTCGAGAAATTCCAGATCGCTGGCCAGTTGTTCGTCGTCTCCCACCAGGTGTCGGAAGTGTTCACGAATTTCTTGATTGACGGTTTTTCCGGTGGCGCGCAGTTTCTCGCGGACGCGCTCGACCAGCTTCTCGTCGATGGAAAGGGTAATATTCATACGCACATAATATGTGTCACACATATTATGTGTCAAGAGGGAGTGCGCTCAAAAACACTCGATGTGATCGCAGGCATTCATCAGCGGCATCTGCAAATTTGAGTCGTGGTCGGGGTCGGAGTAGATGGTGATCGCCTCCGGCTTGTAGTCCTCGGGTTTGGCCGTCATGATGTTGGGCACAAACATCTGCGGGTTGCGATCGTAGAGCGGGAACCAGGTGCTCTGAATCTCAACCATCACCGTGTGGCCTGCCTTGAAGACGTGGTCGACATCGTGCAGGCTGAAACGGTATTCGCGGACCGATCCCGCCCGCAGCGGCCGGCCCTGCGCGAAGCTGTC
Source organism: uncultured Acidobacteriota bacterium (assembly GCA_963798315.1). Classification (GTDB taxonomy): domain Bacteria; phylum Acidobacteriota; class Terriglobia; order Terriglobales; family Acidobacteriaceae; genus Telmatobacter. The sequence continues at coordinate 79,512 of CAWCTA010000023.1, forward strand.
GAGATAGCGGCCGCGAAAGATCTCCTCGTTGATCATCAGCTGATAGCCGCGCATTTTCTCATCGGGATCATCGGCCGGGTACTCGTCGATCAGCTTCACCACCATGTCGTTGTCGGTCCCGGTGGTGGAAGCGAAGATATCGGCGGTGACTTCACCCGTGACCACCAGGTCCTTCTTGAGCACGGGAAGCTTCCAAACCGCGACATCCGGGCGGCCCGTCACGAAACGCTGGTCCTCGGTAAGCCAGTCATACCACTGCGATCCTTCTGAATACGTGGGCTGGATGGGCCGGTGCCGGTAGGGCACGGGGTTGGCCGGATCGCTCACGTAGGTGGTTTTGACCGGGGCGGGCGAATCGCTCCAACCCAGCTTCCCATCGCCTTCGAGATGCAGGCTGGTCGGCGCGGATTCTTTGGGCGGAAAGTGCGCATAGCGTTTCCAAGTGTTCGAGCCGGTCTGGAAACTGGCGGCATCTTCAAGATCGAATCCGGCCTGGTTTTCGCTGGGCTCATCCTTCAGGTAATGCGCGAAAAACTTTGCCTCGATCTGTCCGCGGAACTCCTTGCCTATGGGTTCGCCGTAATCGAGGTTGCCGAGGTGGCGGGACGACGAGGACCAAGACCCGTGCCTCCATGGGCCAAGCACGAGAAAGTTGTCGTGCTTTTCATCGTGAGGCTCCAGCGTCGCGTACTCAATCTGGGGCCCGTACATGTCTTCCTGGTCGTAGTAGCCGCCCACGGTAAGCGTGGGGACGGCGACCGTGTTCAGATCGTGCTGGACTCCGCGCGCGGACCACACCAGGTCGTACTCGGGATGCTCGAGGAAAAGCTTCCAGGTCGGCAGCAGCTTCCATCCCGACCGCTTCACATCCTCGGCAAAACTGCCCCGCTCGAGGAAGTAGTCGAACCCGTCGCGCGGATTGCCGGCTTTGTCCTTGCCGTAACTCACCTCGGTGGACTCTTTGTTCGTCTCCAGGCTGTAGACATAGTCGTATCCGTAGGTCTGGCGGAAGGCACCGTTATGGAAGAAGTCGTCCCCCATCCAGACGTCGATCATGGGGGCCTGGGGGGAGATAGCTTTGACAGCGGGGTGAGGATCGATTCCCGCGGCCATGGCAAGGAAGCCGGGATAACTGGTCCCGATAAAACCCGCGCGCCCGTTGTTGCCCGCGACGTTTTTGAGCAGCCACTCCACGGTGTCGTAGGCGTCGGTGCTCTCGTCGATGGCTTTCGCATCGTGATGGTCCGCCATGGGCCGGCTCATCACAAACTGGCCTTCGCTCTTGAACCGCCCGCGAATGTCCTCACCCACGTAGATGTAGCCGGCGCGCGCCAACTCTGGCCGCATGCGGAACAAGGAAGCCTGGTTAGTTCCATCCACGCCGTACGGTGTTCGCTGGATGAGGAATGGCAGGGGCGCAGCGATGTCGACAGGCTTCAGGATTACGGCGTGCAGCTTGACGCCGTCGCGCATGGGGATCATCGCTTCAGACCGCTGATAGTCGTGGAACACATGATGCACCGGGTCGCCGGTGCGGCGATAGTTGATCTCCGGTTCAAAGGATCCCACCACGCTGATACCGCGCCCAGCCCCATCGACATTGAAGCGGAACGTGATCCTCGAGCCCGGCATCGCGAACTCCGTCGTGCCCGTCTGGGTGAGTTCGGCCGGCACGTTATGATCGGACTCCGACACCAGGCGCCCATTCTGTACATAAAAACTGAGTGGAGTGTCCGGCTCCACCGGATCAGTGTATTCCCCGGTGAAATTTTCTAGAACGGCGGCGGCCGGGGTCTGGGCGGGCATCCGGCGGGCGGTGAGCGCGGATGGAATCAGGACGAGACAAACAACGGCTGAGGCGATACTTGATCGGAGCAAAAGGGATCGGAGCAAAAGACCTCCAGGCAAATTGAGACGGTTTGCGGGACGGCGGCAGCTTCCGGAACCTCGCGGTTCCAAAGCTGGAGTCATTTTAACGGCCCCAGCCCGAGGTCGCAGGATTGAGCGGGGAAGAGTCCCCGGCAAACCCGGCCCGGCTCTTCTGATTCGGGATTCGCAGCGCAAACTGGTTTCCCCGTCTTCCAAAATCTGTAAAGATAGAAGCTATGACGACGAGTGTAGCCGCCGCTTCGCAAGTGTTTGCCGCCCGCATCGGGCGGATTGAGGTCTCCGCAACCATGGCCGTGGCCGCCGAGGCCGCCAAACTGCGCGCCCAGGGCGCGAACCTGGTGGATTTTGGCGCCGGCGAGCCGCACTTTCCAACCCCGCGCCACATCAAGGACGCGGCCATCGCGGCCATCGAGGCCAACTTTACCCGCTATACCGTGGTGCCGGGCATTCCCGACGTGCGCAAGGCCATCGTCCAGCGCCACGCGTGCGATTTCGGCTCGGATTACGGCCTCGACGAGGCAATCTTCACTACCGGCGGCAAGCTGGCCTTGTTCAATGCCATCCAGGTGCTGGTGGATCACGGAGACGAGGTCGTCCTTCCTGTTCCCTACTGGGTCAGCTTCAAAGACATCATCCAATACGCGGGGGGCAAGGTGGTGTTTCTCGAAACCAGCGAGCAGGAGAACTTCCGCATCACGTCCGACGCCATCGAGAAGGCGATTACTCCGCGAACCAAGGCGATCATTCTCAATTCGCCGTCGAACCCGGCCGGCTCCGTCGTCTCGGCAGAGGACCTGGAACGCATCGTCCACCTGGCCCATGACCGGGGTATTTTCCTGCTTCTGGACGAGTGTTATGTCTACCTGAACTATGCGGGCAAACCCGTCTCCGGCGGTTCCTTCACCTGGGCCAAGGAGCACCTGGTCATCTTGGGATCGCTCTCCAAGACCTATTCCATGACCGGCTGGCGCGCGGGGTTTGCGCTGGCATCCAAGGCCATCGTCGCCAATCTCAGCAAGCTGCAGTCCCAATCCACGTCGAACGCCTCGAGCGTTGTGCAGAAAGCCGCCATCGCCGCGCTGAACGGCTCGCAGGAGTGCGTGCAGGAGTTTCGCGCCGAATTCGTCGATCTGCGGGATTACATGCTGGCCCGGCTGGCCGAAATTCCGGGTGTGACCTGCACCCGGCCCGAGGGTGCGTTTTACGTTTACCCGAACATCTCGGCATTTCTGGGCAAGGGGGGCATCAAGACGGCCACCGAACTGGCTACGCGCCTGCTTCACGAAGCCCACGTGGTCGCGGTACCCGGTGAGGCCTTTGGCACCGGAGAGCACGTCCGTCTTTCCTACCCGGTCACCAAACAGAACATCGACGAGGGGACCCGCCGCATGGCAGAATTCCTCAAACAGCAGGTTTAAAGCTGGCTCCCGAGGCCGGAGCCAGCCTTCCGCCGGACACGATCGCATAACCAGAGGCAGAGTATCCCGGACCGATCCTTTCCGAGATCGACCTGGCCCGCAGGGGCCGCCTACCCGGGAGACAACTCGCAAGATGCACGTTTCCCTGGGGTTGTGCACAAAACCCCGGATTCGCTAAAAGAATGTATCTGCGGTCACTGTTCAAACCTTGTGTGTGTCACTTAGGATGTGTCTTCCATGTCGAAGCGTATTGATTTTCGTCCTGTCATCCTTGCGGGAGGCAGCGGAACCCGCTTCTGGCCACGCTCCCGCCGTGCCCGGGCCAAGCAGGTTTTGGCGCTCGATGGTGAGCGCTCCATGATCCAACAGACGGTCGAGCGCCTCAAGCCACTGGCTGGTCTCGATCGGACCTGGGTGATCACCAACGAATATCTGGCCCACGAAATTGCAGACCAGCTACACGGCGTGCCCGCGGAGCAGATTGTCTCCGAGCCCGTTGCCCGCAACACTGCACCAGCCTGCGGACTGGCCGCGTTCATTATCGAACGCCAGAACCCCGACGCGGTTCTCGGTATTTTTCCTTCCGATCATGTGATTGCGGACGAGCCTCGATTTCTCAAAGCCCTGCAGAAGGGCATCGCCCTGGCTGCGGCGGCGGACAACATGGTGGTTCTGGGGATCGAGCCGACGCGCGCCGAAACCGGCTACGGGTATATTGAGACCGGCGACTTCACTCCTGACGATTCAGCCCTGCGCGTGCGCCGTTTCACCGAGAAACCCAACCAGCTCAGGGCCGAGGAGTTTGTCGCCGCGGGCAATTATTACTGGAACTCCGGCATATTTCTGTGGTCGGCGCGAACCCTCGCCGATGCGGTCCGCGAACATCTTCCCGAAACCGCGCCCATGCTGGAGAAGATCGCCTCCTGCTTCGGCACCCCGGAATTCGAGGAGTGTTTTCGCGAGTTTTATCCCAAGTGCGAAAACATTTCCGTGGATTATGCGGTCCTCGAACCGCGTTCAGCGAAGGGCGAGCACAAGTCCCGGCTCTTCTGCCTTCCCGCGGAATTCAGCTGGAACGATCTTGGCTCGTGGGCGTCGCTCTACGAGTACCAGGTGGAGACCAGGCTGCGGGGCGATGGCGACGGAAATGTTGCAGAGACCGACGGCCATCTTACGATCGAGGCCGGAAACAATTACATCTACAGCCCCAAGAAGTTCGTTGCGCTGGTGGGCGTCGAAAACCTGGTGGTGGTCGATACCGAGGACGCGCTGCTGATCGCGCATCGTGACCATTCGCAGGATGTGGGCAAGATCGTCAAGGAACTGCAGATCATCCGTACGGAGCTGATCTAGGCGAGGTTCGTGAAGCTTGGAGGATCCATCCCTTCGTCGAAGTAACAGCCCACGGCATCCTTGACCATCGCGCGGAGTTCGTCAAGTGAGTCGCCCTGGGTGTGAATGCCATACCCAAGCGCGCTTGCCGTGTAGCCGCCGTCTACCTCGTCTTCACGCACTTCGAAGATGATTTCTTTCATTGTGAGATAGGCCTTCCTGCTTCAAATCTACCATTGCCAAAATATTGGAACAACGAAGGTCGCTTTCGAAGGACGCCGTGTCTGCTCCAGTATGCTGTTCCTTTACGGAGAGCCCGAAAGTCAATGTCCCATCCGCAGATCAAGTTCGGCACCGACGGGTGGCGCGGTGTCATTGCCGACGACTTTACATTTGCCAACGTTCGCACGGCGGCTGAGGCGATCGCCGCTTACGTCCACGCCAAAGAAGATCCCGCCAAGGGCCTATGCATCGCCTATGACACACGCTTCGGTTCGAGGGCGTTTGCCCGTGCCTGCGCTGAAGTGGTCGCGGCCACCGGAATCCCGGTGCTTCTGGCCAACGACATTACGCCGACGCCGGCACTGAGTTACGGCGTTCGCGGGCTAGGCGCGGCGGGGGGCATCATGATCACCTCGTCCCACAATCCCGCGCAGTGGAACGGCGTCAAGTACAAGGCCTGGTATGGCGGGTCGGGCAAGCCCTCCATCATCGCGGAGATCGAGTCGTATCTCGGCCAGCCCGTCGCGAAAGCCGTGCAGCCCGCCGCGATCGAGGAGTACGACTTCCTGCCCGCTTATCTCAAAGCCATCGAGAGCTTCGCCGATCTCGACCTGATCGCCCGGTCGGGGCTGAAGTTCGCAGTCGATTCCATGTACGGCGCCGGCCGCACCATCCTTTCCGACATTTTTTCTCGTCTCGGAGTGGAGCATGTTCAAATCCGAGCCAACATCGATCCGCTCTTTCCCGGCATCAATCCGGAGCCCATTGAACCGCACATCCGCGCCCTCGGTGAGGCTGTCGTCGCGCACGGTTGCCATGCGGGCCTATGCACGGACGGGGACGCCGACCGGATCGGCGCCACCGATGAACACGGCAATTTCGTCGACGCCCACAAGATTTTCTGCGTGCTGCTGAGCTGGGTGCTGCGGCGCAAGGGCTGGCCGGGCGCCGTAACCCGCGCGTTCAACACAACGAAAATGCTCGACCGCATCTGCAAGAAGTACGGCCGGGAACTGATCGAGCACGGCATCGGATTCAAGTATGTTTGCGACCTGATGCTGGAGCGGGAAATCCTGATGGGCGGCGAGGAGTCGGGCGGCATCGGCTTCCAGCGTCACCTCCCCGAGCGCGACGGGCTGCTGAACGCCCTGCTGCTGGCCAACGTGATGGCCGAGGAAGGCAAGACGCTTGGCCAACTTGTGGCCGATCTCCAGGCAGAGTACGGCGAACACCACTATGGCCGCATCGACCTGCACATTCCCGACGACGTGAAGAAAGCCGCCATTGCGCGGGCGATGACGCTCAATGCGGGCGATCCCGCTTTTGGAAGCATTGCCATCGTTCGCCGGGAGACCCTTGACGGCGTCAAGTTTTACCTGGAGATGGCCGAAGCGCGGGGTAAACCGAACGCCGCCGAGACCTGGATCCTGTTCCGCGCCAGCGGCACCGAGCCGCTGATGCGCATCTACACCGAATCCGTCTCGCCGGAAGCAGTGGCGAATCTGCTTGAAGCGGGGCGTGCGTTTGCAGTCGAAAGCTAGTCTAAAGGAAAGAGAAAAATGTTCATCCACATCTTCGGGTTTCGCTGGAAGCCCAACGCTACCGAGGCCGACAAGGCCCGCGCCACCCAGGACATCCTGGCCTTTCGCGGCCACGTCCTCGGGTTGATCGATGTCCATGTGGGGCCCAACCTGTCGCCGCGCGGGCAGGGCTACACATTCTGCGGGCTGATGACCTTCACCGACAAGGCCGCGGCCGACGCCTACACTTCCCACCCCATGCACCAGGCGCTTCTCAAGTGGCTGGTTCCGCTCATCGATCCGGTGGAATTGGACTTCGAAGCCTAGACGCGGTTCTCACGGAGGGCCCGGCCAGAGGAGCTTTGGGGCGATGCGTGAGCCAGTGGTCGATCTCACATTAGCCGGTGATTGATCTCACATTTTGGTCGTATTTGTGAGTTAAATCACCGCTTTTTTCGGCCAATTTGACCCGCTTTTTCCGAAGTTATTCACGAGTAAATATGGGGATCCAAATGATTTAAGGTCATCTTGTCGAGTAGCCCCGGGGAATTTCACCCCGAGGCCCTCACGGAACCGTGCTTGAACCTCTCGATTCACACGGCTCTTCATAGCCCTGCATTTGTCTCTCGCGAGCACAAACCTTCTCTGAAGGGAGGGGCTCCTCCTGGTTGCCCAGTTGGCCAAGCCCTCCATCAAGCTATGTCATCCTCTTCGCTCCCCGTCCATTACAGACGCTTCGACGCTACTGCAGGATGATCCGCCCCTCGCCCCGGCATCGGTATTCTTTCTCGTGGTGTTTGCCACTTGTCATTTCCCTTTGCATCCAGAACGAGGTTCTCACGTTCCCTACCAAAGCCTGTATCGAGTTCATGCCGCCTATACACCGGCTGTCGCCGGGACAGTAATCTGGTTTCTTCCCGGCTCATCCTGGAGCAACTGTGCAGCTCCAGTTTTGACAGCATCTGACTGTGTTTCGATGCGTCATCGGACGGTTTGCTTTCGCTCATCTCCTCGATACTTACCTGACATCTTTTCCGATGCCTTTTCCTCACTCGTTCACTACCACGCCTTTTGAACGTAGCAGCAGTGGGCGGTTTTGAAGCCTGCTCCAGAAAGCCGACTCCGGGAGGCCATCTCCCATCTCTGATACAGCATCACAAGCTCTCGCTCGTGTCGTGACACACCACAGTGTCACAGCCGGGGAAATTTGTTTTTGCTTGATCCCGCTTGTCCATCTCGCCAACCGGAACCGTTACAGAGCGTTTTGCCACCATGGTTTCAGTGTGCGCGCTTCGATCGAATAAACGTGCAAAGCGTGCATAGAGATTTGCGCCGAGACCAGCACTGCGAAGGGGCGGGAAGGCACAAACCTACACTCCTTCGCCTACATTTCCGATGACTGCAACCTTGGCACGCTTTCCCAAGCGAACCACCATCCTGATCGGCAACGTGTTCACGGATGTCATCGCGTTCTGGGCCACGTCGCCATCGAGCTTCACCGCTTTCTCTGCGATTTTCCGGTTGGCCTCAGCGCCGCTGGCGGCAAGATTCAATTGGACCAGCAGCTTCGGCAGCCGGATCTGAAGACTGCCGTCCTCTCCCGGCGGGCCGGCCACGTCGGCGTACGCTATGTGGACCTCTTCGAGGTCCTCGCTCGCGGCCTTCTGCTGGAACATGCGTGCCCAGTTCTCGTCGGCCTGCGCGGCCGCGGCCTCGCCATGAAAACCGGCGGTGATGGTCCGCGCGAGCTTCTTTTTGATCTCCATGGGATGCTGGGCGCCGGCGGCAACCTCGGCCCGCAGGCCATCGACCTCCGACTGGCGCAGGTCGGTAAGAAAGATCCAGTACTTCCACATCAGTTCATCGGAGATGGACATCAGCTTGCCGTACATCTCCGTCGGGGGCTCGTTGATGCCGATCGCGTTTCCCAGCGATTTGGACATCTTCTGCACCCCGTTAAGGCCCTCGAGGATGGGCGTCATGAGGATGATCTGCGGCTTTTGCCCGTAGTGGCGCTGCAGCTCGCGGCCGCACATCAGGTTGAACTTCTGATCGGTGCCGCCCAGTTCCACATCGCATTCGAGGGCCACCGAGTCATATCCCTGCATCACCGGGTAGAGCAATTCATGCAGGCTGATGGGCTGCTCGGCCTGGAAGCGCTTGTGAAACTCGTCGCGTTCCAGCATCTGCGAGACGGTGAAGTGCGAGGTCAGCCGGATGGTGGCTTCGTACCCCAGCTTTCCCAGCCACTCGGAGTTGTAGCGCACCTCGGTCGCGTGCTCGTCGAGAATCTTGAACACCTGCTGCTTGTAGGTCTCGGCGTTGGCATCAATTTGTTCCCTGGTCAGCGGCTTTCGGGTGACGTTGCGGCCTGTCGGGTCTCCGATCAGCGAAGTAAAATCGCCTACTAGAAAAATGACCTGGTGTCCGAGCTGCTGGAAGTGGCGCAGCTTGCGCATCAGCACAGTATGGCCGAGATGGAGGTCGGGAGCCGTGGGATCGAATCCGGCCTTGACGCGCAGCGGGCGCTCGGTTTTGCGGCTGTCTTCCAGGCGCTCGCGCAGGTCGCTTTCGCGGATAATCTCCGCCGCGCCCTTGTGCAGCAAATCCATCTGCTCATCGACTGACAAAAAGTCACTCATGCCGTGTTCCAGTATAAATTCGCGGAGGACAGGCCAACCGCCGCGCGCGTACGAAACCCACGATCCTCCGCGCGAAACTGTAGGATGGTGCGATGAGTTCCGGCTTCTTCCGAGGATTAGTCCTGATGCTCGGGTGCATGTGGCTTGCGCCGGGTGCGGAGAGCAATGCCCCTGTGCGGACCCCACTCTGGATGGCGCTGGTCGACGCCATGGCGAAGAAGACGCTGGAGCGGCCGGTCCTGGGTATCTCCATCGCGCTTGCGAACAACGATCGGATCGTGTTCGCCCGCGGCTACGGGTTCGCCGATGTTGCCCGTTCTGTCCCGGTCACGAGCGAAACCGTCTTCCATCTCGCGTCCATCTCCAAGAACATCGAGGCCGGCGTGCTGCTGCAACTCGCTGAACAGGGCAAGCTCAGCCTCGACGATGATGTGACCCGCTATGTCCCGGATGCGCCGGTGCACGGGAAGCACGTGTCCGTGCGCCAATTGCTGAATCACACCTCGGGCATTCGCAGTTACACTTCCCTTCCCGACGCTGAAAACAAGGAGCAACTCGACCTTTCCCGCGAACAGGTTCTTGACCTCATTCGAAACTCGCCGCCGGACTTCGATCCCGGCACCTCCTGGCGATATAACAACTCCGGGTTCTACCTCGCCGGCATGATCGCCGAGAATGTCATGCACCAGCCCTATGCAACGTTGCTGCATGACCGCATTTTCGCGCCCCTGCAGATGCAGTCCTCCAGCCTGTGCGATGGGGGCGCCCCAGTCCCCAACCTGGCCTCCGGATCCGAAGCGGTCAACGGAAAGCTGATGCCTGCCGCAAAGATGAGCTGGAAGCTTCCGTTTGCGGGCGGCGGTGCGTGTTCGACCGCGTCCGACCTGCTCAAGTGGCAGATTGCACTGAATAAAGATCACGTGGTTTCAAAGCACTCCCTGGCGGCGATGAGAACCCCCACGGTGCTGGCCGACGGCGCCAGCATCGATTACGGCCTTGGAACGCGCATCGGCCTGCTGGAGGGTCACCCGGTCTTCGGCGCCACTGGAAGCGGGGGTGGATTCACGACCGCTCTCGAGAGTTTTCCCGACGATAAGCTGTCGATTGCGGTTCTCATCAACACCGCGTCTGATGGCGCGCCGACGGAGTTGGCTGGTGCGATTGCCCGCTCTGTGCTGGGCCTCGCCGATGTTGTTCTTCGCGATATCCCTCCACCGGCTGCCGAACTTGCCTGCATTCCCGCCGTCTACGACTCAGACGAAGGCGAGGTCGAAGTCTTGAACGAGGGCGGCAAGCTGCATTTTCGGATTCCCACTCAGGGTGTCACGGGCGTCATCGTGCGCCAGGGAAGATTCAGCTACGCAATCGACGAGAACCGACGGGTGCGCTTTCTTTGTGATCCTGGACATTCGCGATGGGCGCAGGTGTATTCGGGCGGCCTCATGGTTGACGCCAAACGCGCGCCACCCGCCCCGTGACGCAGCGGCCCGCTTGTTTGCCGGCTCTTAAATTTTGGCACCATCATGCAGGAACCTTCATCCAACGCGGAGGAGAACTTCCCCCATGCCTTCAGTGACTGGCCGTGCAGTGCAGGTGTCCGCCGCCGGCGGAGACTTCCAGGTTGTCCAACGCGAGTTTCCCGAGCCAGGTCCGGGGCACGTTCGTATCCGTGTCCAGGCCTGCGGCGTTTGCCACAGCGATTCTCTCACTCAGCAGGGCATCTGGCCCGGCATTCAATACCCTCGCGTTCCGGGCCACGAGATCGCCGGGGTGCTCGACGCCGTGGGCCCTGAGGTCCCCGTCTTCAAGACCGGTCAGCGCGTCGGTCTGGGCTGGCACGGCGGCCATTGCAACTACTGCAACCCCTGCCGCCGCGGCGATTTTATTCTTTGCGAAAACCAGCAAATCTCCGGCATCGACTACGACGGCGGCTACGCTGACTACGTGGTCGCACCCGCCAACGCGATCGCGCTGATCCCTCACGACCTCAACAACGTCGAGGCGGCACCGCTGCTGTGCGCGGGGATCACCACCTTCAACGCCCTGCGCAACAGCGGAGCCCGCCCCGGCGACACGGTCGTCATCCTCGGCATCGGCGGCCTGGGCCATCTTGCCGTGCAATACGCAGCCAAAAGCGGCTATCGAACCGTGGCGGTCGCGCGAGGACAGGACAAGGGCCCGCTTGCCAAACAACTGGGCGCGCATATCTACATCGACAGCACCACCCAGGACCCGGCCAAGGAACTGCTAAAGCTGGGCGGCGCTCAGATCATACTCTCCACCCTGACCAGCGCCAAGGCCCTTGAATGGGCGCTCGATGGCCTGGCTCTCGCAGGCAAGCTGATTGTCGTGGGCGCCCCTGACGGGCCCATCACCATCAATCCCTTTCCGCTGCTGCTGGGCCGGCGCACGGTTGCCGGGTGGCCTTCCGGCACCGGCATGGATTCCGAAGACACGCTCAACTTCAGCGCCCTGACCGGCGTCAAGCCGATGACCGAGGTCTACCCGCTCGAAAAGGCTGCTGAGGCCTACGACCGCATGATGAGCGGCAAGGCGCGTTTCCGCGTGGTAGTCACTACGGGCGCATAGTCAGCTCCCTTGCTCACTGGCCTGTTTGCCATTCTCGGCAGGCAGGCCGGGCAGGAGCGCTCGCGATTCAACGGCCTGCGTGAGTCTTCTTGTCATCACCTGGAAGTGATAACCCATAACCGCCAGTGTCATGGCTGTGCCGGCGCAATAGCGATAGCGTGTCGACACAGCCAGCAGGAACTTCCAGTAACTCGACCGTTGCCTGCCAAACACGCCTTGCCGCACGATCGAGGTGACAAGAGCTCGCGCGTTGGCTCCGGTCATCCATCTCTGCTTGCTCCTTCGCTCGCCGGGACGCGGCTGGGTGCGGCTCAGGAACAGCTTTGCACGCTCGTAGTAGGCCTTGTTGCTATAAATCTGCTTGAGGACGGAGCGGTATCCCTCCACGAGTTTTGTCGCGTCCATGTGGGGCAGGAAGTTGAGCCTGCTGTCAGTGTTGTTGCCGCCTCCTGCGTCGACGATGCGGCCTTCGTTTTTGAGCCGGCGGAAGAGTTGGGTGCCGGGCATGGCCTGCAACAATCCAACCATGGCGATGGGAATCCCGCTCTTCTGGATGAAGTCCACCATCCGAGCGAAGATGTCTTCGCGGTCCGTGTCGAAGCCGAGGATGAATCCACCCATCACCTGGATGCCATAGCTTTGGATGGTTGCGACGCTTTCGAGCAGGCTGCGGCGCGTGTTCTGCAGCTTGTTGCTGGCGATCAGGCCCGATTCGTCCGGGGTTTCGATTCCCAGAAACACCGAGATAAATCCGGCTTCCTTCATCAGCTGCATGAGTTCCGGATCGTCAGCGAGATTCAACGAAGCTTCGGTGGTGAAATCGAAGGTTGTCTTGTAGCGGCTGCGCCATTCGACCAGTGCATGCAGCAGTTCTTTCGCGCGAACCTTGTTGCCGATGAAGTTGTCGTCGACGATGAACACGGCTTCGCGCCAACCCGCGGTGCGCAGCTGGTCCAGTTCGGCCAGCACCTGGGCCACCGCCTTGGTGCGCGGGCGCCGGCCGTAAATCTCGATAATGTCGCAGAACTCGCAGTTGAACGGGCAGCCGCGCGAATACTGCACCGTCATCGTGGAGTAACGCCGCATCTTGACCAGGCTCAGATCGGGAAGGGGGCTCGTCTCCATCTCCGGCCTCTCGGTCGCCTGGTACACGGGCCTGGCGGTCCCGCTCTCGAGATCGTGGGCCAGTTCGGCGATCAGTCCTTCGGCCTCCCCAATCACAACGTGGTCGACTTTCAAATCGGCCGCCGAAACGCTGCTCGCGATCGGGCCTCCCACCACGGTGGAAAGTCCACGCGCGCGGCACCGTTCGACGATGGCCACAAGTGCTTCGTGCTGGATATGCATCCCACTCAGCAGCACCACGTCGGCCCAGGCCAGGTCGCGCTCGCGAAGCTGTTCCACGTTGGTGTCCACGATCCGCTTCTGCCAGCCCCGCGGCAATAGCGCCGCCACCGTCATCAGTCCGAGCGGAGGCTGCGCCGCGCGCTTGCCGACAAACTTGAGCGCGTGCTTGAAGCTCCAGTAGGTTTCAGGAAATTGGGGGTAAATAAGCAGAGCGTTCATTGCGATCACCTCGGCACAGATAGCGGTTCGCCGAGCGATCGAAGTTGCAGGACAGGTTTCCCGGAACGGGAACCGGGTGCGGCCAGGCTCGTAACGGCGGACAGGTCCTGCCTCCATTTTCCCCATCGAGGCCCGAGATGACTGTACAAAAGTGGACAGGTCGCCCGGTTCGGGATGATGGTGAATCAGGCCTTGTTCATGCGTCCCCGAAGGCGCTTCAGCACGTTGGGCGGCACCAGCCCCGTCACATCGCCGCCGAAGCTGACTACTTCCTTGACCATGCGCGAGCTGATGAACGAGTAGCGCCCGGCGGGTTGCAGAAATACGGTCTCGATCTCCGGGGCAAGACGCCGGTTCATCAGGGCCATCTGGAACTCATATTCGTAATCGGAGATGGCGCGAATGCCGCGCAGTACCGCGGTAGCGCCCTGTTGACGCGCGAATTCCACCATCAGCCCGTCGAAGGTGGCCACCGATACGTTCTCCAGCGGCCGCACAACCTCCTCGAGCATCTCGACGCGCTCCGCCACCGTAAACAGAGGATTCTTGACCGGATTGTTCAGTACGGCGACGGCCAGATGTCCAAAGATCTTCGCCCCGCGCTGAATCAGGTCAATGTGTCCGTTGGTGGGAGGATCGAACGTGCCGGGATAGAGGGCTTTCACCATCATGCGCTTGGCTCTAGAGGATTCTAGCAGCGCATGGAGGGACAGCCGTCAGACGACTCGAGATGGGAGAGCGCGGATGGCTCGACGCATTTGCCGGGAGATTGATCTAAGTTCGAATGGCATATGAGAGCCTTGAATTCCGAAGGATAGAAGATCGTTGCAGAGAACTTAGACAGTGGATCTTACATAAGGCCCCGCAATGCGCTACGGAACAGAAGCATCTGGAAGAAGACAGCGAGGAACGTGGGTATTGGGCTCACGGCTACCTGAGCGCTCTTCTCGATGTATTGCGGTTGTTTACCAGCGACGCCGTTGATTCGAGACTCTGCAACGACGATACGTCTCGTTCGAGATACGCAGCCTAGTCGCGCTTGACCGGATTGGCGCCGGCGTCTCGGGCGAGCCGGTTTCGCGCTTGTTGCGGAAACCCTGTGCCTGGACTTTGCCCGCGTCTGCGGGTCCCAATCGGTAGCTTCTGCTCCCACCCACGCCCTTCCCCACTTTCTTGTCTCGAATTTTGTTCTTGACTTTGGATACTCTATTTTATAGAGTACTCTATGTATGAAGGATGACTAGTGATGATGAACCTCCCCCAAATCGGCTTCAGGTGGAACGCTTCCGTGAGGGTGCTTGGGCCGGCTTTGCTGGTCCTGACCGGCTTGGCAGTGTCCGCGCAGCAACCCCCATCGAACGCTACCGATATCCAGCGCGAGGCCATGCGGAAACTGAATTTTCTGGTGGGCCGCTGGAGAGGCCCCGTGACCGTCGTGCGCGGTCCCGGAGAACCTCTCCACCTGACCCAGACCGAAGACGTCGAGTACAGGCTCGATGGGCTGGTGCTGCTGATTGAGGGCAAGAGCGCCGGGGCGGACGGCAATGTGCCCTTCCAGGCCCTGGCTACCATCGCGTTCGATGAAGCGACGCATACGTACCGTTTTCGTGCCTACAACGAGGGGCATTACCTTGATGCGGAGCTTACGGTAATTCCCGACGGGTTTTCATGGGGCTTTGCAGCGGGACCGGCACACATCGAGAACACGATGCACCTCACCGGCAAAGGCCAGTGGCAGGAAGCCACCGAAGTTGCCGTTGGCGACAATCCCCCCAGGAAAAGCGTCGACATGCTGCTGGATCGCCAACCATGAGCGGAAGGTGTGCCGGAAAAGGGTCCGAGACGCGACATAGTTACGCAGGCAAAGGAGAATTGAAATGCACGAAGAGACGAGCACGCAGGACCTGAAAGACCGGGTGGCGCTGATCGAATGCATGATCGCCGAGGGCCGCCGGAGCACTGAAAGCTGGGGCTGGACATTTCTGTTGTGGGGTGTGGCCTACTATGTGGCGATTGGCTGGGCCACCGGGGGCCAGCGGCTTGCCATCTGGGGCAGCACCATGCTGGCGTGGCCGGTGACGATGATTGCCGCCGTTGTGGTCACGATGATCGTCGCCTCCAGAAAGGAAAGAGGGCAGCCGGGAACGACGGTCGGCCGGGCCATCGTGTCCATCTGGATCTCGGTGGGCATTTCCATGCTTCTGCTTTTCCCGGCTCTGAGCATCTCCCGGAGAATCGACGAGCATGTTTTTGTGGCCATCATTGCCGCCGTGCTCGCCATTGCCAATGGCGCGTCGGGAATGATCCTGAAATGGAGAATGCAGGTAGCCTGCGCGGTTGTCTGGTGGGTGACCTCGGTCGCTGCGTGCTTTGGCTCGCAGGCTCAGCTCACGGCGGTGTTCCTTACAGCCCTGTTTCTTTGCCAGATCGCCTTCGGCGCATACGCAATGATTCTGGAATCCCGCAGACGCCGCCAGAGCCGTGAAGCCCATGCCTGAGCTGCCCGACCTGAACCCCGTGATTCACGGCAAGCTGCGCCTCGCGCTGCTCTCGCTGCTGACCACCGTGGAGGAAGCGGAATTTACCTGGCTGCGGGCCCGGACGGGGTCAACCGACGGCAACCTGGGCGCGCAGCTGACCCGGCTCGAAGAAGCAGGGTATGTGGCGGTCGAAAAGAAGTTTGTGCAGCGCAAGCCGCAGACGCTGTACCGCATGACCGAGGCGGGACGCAAGGCACTGACCGAGTACGTTCAGGCGCTGAAACAGTTGCTGGGCGAATCGATCAACGTGTAGGTCTGATTGTGCAATTCCCATCGCCTTGGAAGTGGAGTACTTAACCTGCAATAAAGCTAATGAACAACCCCATCCAGATCCATCATGAATCTGATTCCGGGAACCGCTACGTTCCAGAGTGATTTGTCGTTTGTGACAAACAGATCGACTCCCGCTACAGCCGCTGCTGCGAGGTGAATTGCGTCGGCCTGGGTTACCTTGAGAGTCGAGCGAACCACGCTATAGCGGTCCGCAGTCTCGACATCGAAGGGCAGTAGCGAGATACGGCCGGATAAGAAATACGATCTGATCGATGTGACCACGTCTGCGGAGTGCGCCCGACGCGGCCCCGTAAGGACTTCTCCCAATGTGAACATGCTGGTCGCCAGCGTGTCTCCCCGGCTCTCGATCCTCTGCAATATTCGTTCGACCTTGGGGAGGAATTGAGGGTGCGCTTCCAGGAGATACACAAATACCATCGAATCCCAGTAGATCTTGCTCACTTGCGTTCACCGGGCGAAGCTTCCCGGGCTCGCTCAGCCTCATACCTTTCCCACACGTCGGGTCCCCAATTCCGCTCTTCTTTGAGAAAGGCCTCTCCGCCGCCAAGCTGGCGAAAGACGTCTGCGCAAATCCCCGCCAGCTTCATCAGGCCTGCACCATTCGGGATCACCTCTTGTTTCTCGCTGGACCCCGGCGCCGGTCGATCCAAAACCCTATAAATGAACCGCCATGTCGTGCTTGGCCCTCCAGATGCGGGGCCATCGCACTTCTCGATCAGTTGGAGGCCGGCTTCATCTTGAAAGAGCTGTGATCCCAAGGTCGAAAAAACTGAGGGCGTTCTATTTGACCATCCCAATTCTTTCAGGACATTTCCAACCCGCACCTCTACGGTCTTCTCCCCTCGTTCCCGAGCCGGTCGAACGTATTTCGCAATGACGTGTTTCTTGGTAACTTCTGTAGGAGCCATCCGGTCACCCTCGATTAGCATACCTTACTTACCATACATGCCTTACTTGAGTTCCGTCAAGGGCAACTGGGCGCCAAGATGAGCAGGCTAACTGTTGTACGCGGGCTCCATCGCCTCGGCGTGCTTTGCGTCGCGCGAGGCCACGTAAACCGAAATCACCGTGATGTCGTCGTTTTGGCCGAAGCGCTTGGCCGTTTGCGCGATGTAGCGGGCGGGTTCGTTGCTCACCTGCTGGGTGCGCTCAAACCCGAACAGTTCTCCCTGGGGATTGGTAGCTTCGACAACGCCATCGGACAGAAAGATCAGCCGGACTCCCTGATCGAGATGGAACGTGCATTGTTCGTACGTCATGCCATGGATCACGCCGAGGGGCAGGCCGGGCGGCAGGTCCATTTCGCGGCCATCGCGGTAGGGGCTCAGGTGGCCGGCGTTCGCGATTTCCATCATGCCATTGCGATAGATTCGCGCGCACAGGCAGGTGGCAAAGCTGGCCACCGCATCTTTGCCTGTACCGATTCCGGAAGCGGTACCGAGCATCACGTGATTGAGGTGCTTGAGAATGGTAGCGGGATCATGCGACAGTTCATTGCGGAAGGCGCCCACCAGCGTGCTGGCGTTCATGGCAGCCTGCAGCCCCTTGCCGCTCACGTCTCCTACCACGATAAGAATGGACCCGTCGTCCACCGGCAGTACCTGGAAGAAGTCGCCACCGACCCCGTTCGCCGGCACATAGGCGCTCTCGAGCATGAAGTAGCTGTTCGAGGGAAGTTCGGTGGGAATCAGCATCGACTGCACGCTGCGGGCGGCGGCGATCTCGGCGTTGGACCGCTGCTCGTCCTGGCTGACGCTGACAAACCGGTAAATAATCACCGCCAGCAGGCTGGACAGAAACACGCCATAGGTAATCAGTCCGGTTGCGATCTCAATGGGACCCAGGTGAAAGCGGTAAAGCATGGCTTGTTCCGAGATCCAGTGCTTGAGGGCAAGATATCCGAGGATCGAATCGATCGAATCCGCAGTAGCCGCCATAAGAAATGGCAGCAGCATGATCCCCGCCTCGCGCAAGCCGTGCCGCCAGGCCCGGAAGAGCAGCATGCTGACCAGCACGCAGAAAGCGACTTCCGCGCTGATCGAAAGCACTTCGTACACTTGCTGGAGGCCCAGCAGCGACAGGAAAGGCAGCACCAGGACAAATCCCTGGAAGTATCGGACCAACTGGCGCTTCTCAGTGGCGGTGAAGCGAACCACGAATTCGAGCGTCACGGCCATGAAGACCCGGCCGGTCCAGAGAGTGAGAACGTCGAAGACGGAACTGGAGATATGGGCCAGCCAATGGGAAACCTCAATGGCCCCCGTGATTGCCACGGTAAGGCACATCAGCGCCAGCCAGAGATATTCCGAATGATGGCGCTGCGCCATGTAGAGGATCGCCCCCAGCACGGCTACGCCAAGGAACAGAAAAGCGAGGATCATCTCGGCGATGACCTGCTGATCCCATTTGTGTGCGATGGCCAGCTCGAGCCGGTCCGCAACATCCTCGTCCGCGCCCGCCTCAATCCGCTCCAGCAGACCATGGGTGATGGGGATGCCGGGAGCGGCCCAGCTTCGAATCGCCAGGACGACAGTCTTCCCTTTGGCATCGTCGGGAACCCTGGCTTCAAATGGAGGCGACTCGTACATGGTCGGCTTGTCCGTCATGCCCCGGGTGTGTCCTACTTCCACTCCGTCGATGTACAGAGCCAGTTGCCCGACCGAATGGCTGGTCACGAGGAGGTGAAGCGGCGCACTCCCGGCAAGACTGCCAAAACGGAACTCGCCGGGCTGGACCCGCAGGCGATACCATGCATATCCGGCGTAGGTTTCAAATCCCTGTTCGGCGAGAGTTTTTCCCAGCGTGACGGTCGGCCAGCTTGAATCATCGAAGGAGGGATCGGCCCATCGCGGATCGTCGCCCATCTGGAAGCGCCACGGACCGTCGAGTTGAACGATCCCATGGATGCTCACCGGAACGGCAGTCGAGCCACCAGCTGCGCCGGAGGTATTTGGAGTGGCAGCCGGGTCGGGTGCCGCCCGCGCGGTCAAAAGACCGCCGGCGCAAAGAACCGCGAACCAGCAGACGACGGATCGCAAGTAAAACGGGGCGGCTCGTCCGACGATCTTCATTGGTTATTCAAGTTTAGAGCAGATGAGGACACGCGTGTCATGCAGACGTAGCCGGGCCGGCCAGAATTGACCGGAAGCCGGCTCCTCTCTGCTATGGATCGATGCCGTGGGCCTCAGATGTGGCAGCTGGCCAGCCCGCGCTTCTCGAGGTAGCGCTGGTGGTATTCTTCAGCCCGCCAGAAGGTCTGCGCCGGCTCAACCCGGGTGACAATGCGCCGGGGCTGGAATCGCCCTTCCGCAGTCAACTGCTCGATCTTGGCCTTGGCCTGCGCTTCTTGTTCGGAGGAATGGAAGAAGACGGCAGAACGGTACTGCGTGCCCCAGTCCGGACCCTGCCGGTTCAGTGTCGTGGGATCGTGCAAGGTGAAGAACGCATCAAGCAGCTTTTCGTAGGTGATCTTCTCCGGATCGAATTCGAGTTCCACCACTTCGGCGTGACCGGTCTGATCCGTGCAAACGTCTTGGTAGGACGGCCGCTGCAGTGAACCGCCCTCGTAGCCGACCGCCGTTGAAGTCACGCCGGGAAGAGCCGCAAACGCAGCCTCCACGCCCCAGAAACATCCTGCTCCAAAAGTCGCTTTTTCCATGTTCATGCCTTAGAGATGCGCCATCCCCCGCGCCGGTAACGAAAAGCGTTTCGTCGCAGTGTACATGAGTCTGGGTGCACTTTGATCCGGATTTCGGGGATCGGTCAGGCGGCCTTGGACTGGCGCGCCGCAAGTTCGCGGAAAAATTCCTTCAAACTGCGCGGTTCGCGGCCCAGCAAACATTTCAGCACCGTCGCATTTCCCCCGTGGAAACCATGCTGGTTGTAATCGGCGTACATGCGATTCATTCCGGCGCGGACTGGGCCGTCAGGAATCGCGGCCTCGTCTGCCCAGACCTCGAACGACAGTTCGCCGGCTTCGATTCTCAATTCCAGGGCCTCACTCATCAGGGCGGCGATCTCCACGCGATTGAACATGCCGGGCGCGGACAGCTCGAAGGTTCCGTTGTCGAACTTGTCGGTCACGAAGGACTCGGCGGCAATTTCGGCGACATCGCGGTAATCCACGTAGCACGTCTTGACGCGACGGGAGTAGGGCAGGGCAAATTTTCCGGTACGGATGACTTCCCGCCAGCCGCTCTCCATCGTCTGCATAAAAATGGCGGGCTGGAGCACCGTAAAGATCATGCCGGACTCGTAAACCGCTTCCTCGACGGGGCGCTTGGAGGCGTGATTGGTCAATTTCGATATGGATGGATGAATGACGCTGGAAAAAACAAATTTGGAGACGCCGGCCGCCTTGGCGGCTTCCACCATGGTCACGCCCATGTCGGATTCACGGAGCGCAAAAGCGGGCCCGATGTAGAACACCCCGTCGGCGCCGACCGCGGCGGAAATCAACCCGCGAGCGTCCTGGAGATCGCCAAGGGCGGTTTCGTCCGCTCCACGCTCGCGCGCGATCCGCTCGCTTTCACGGTTGCGAACCAGCGCCCTGACCTTCACTCCTTTCTTCTTGAACTCCGACAACACGTGGCCTGCATACTTGCCGGTCGCTCCAATCATGAGAACTCTCACAGCCCACTACTCCTAGGGTATGAATGAATCAAAGAGACAGCTTTCCTCTACGTTCGCGTAGAGGCAAGAAAGTTCCGCAGGGATGCCTCAAGTTCAGGAATTGCTCAGCGTTTTCAGGATAGAAATGGAGAGATGCAGGCCAACAGCCCAACGGAGACTGGAGGATCGTTAGTATCGCTTTCCGCCGGCTCCACCCGGTCTCTTTGCGCCTGGATGCGGACCCGACCGTGAGCCGGCGCCGCGGGGGGCGTTCTTCGACGGCGGTCGCTTGCCGCTACCTGATGCCGGCCTGCTCGTGCCACCGTAATTGGGCTTGGGCTTCCAGCCTGATTTCCCGGCGGGCCGAGCGCCTGACGTGCCCTCCGAGCCCGGTCTCGATCCGCTGTACGGACGCCCGGTGGGTTTGCCCGGCTTGCTGCTTGGCCGCGCACCGCCTGCTCGTGGTTTGCCGGTGCTGGTCGTGAACGGGCGGGCCATCCCTTCGCCGCGGGGAGGACGGGCCGGAGAGGAAGGACGCAGTCCGGTACGGCCGAAACCTTGAGCCGGCCGGGGGGGACCGGTCCGGTCAAATCGGGGTCGATCGCCCTGCGAATCCGCCGGCCTGAATCGACCGGGCGTTGACGGCGCGGGTCTTGGTGCTTTAAATCCAGGCGTTTCGAATCCGGGCCGATTGCTTGTCCGGGAGCCCGATCCGCCTTTATCGAATCTCGGACGGGCGCCGCCTTCGCTCTTGTTCCAGGCCGGCTTGGCGCCGAATGTGCGGCCTTCAGCGGGGCGGCCAGCGCCAGAGCGGGGCCCGGCAGACGATCCCTGCCTGCCCGGGGCTGGCCTGGAGGCGGTCTGCCCACCACGATACCCTGCGCCGCGGTCTTCGCCACGCGCATCCGAACTGAATCGCGCCGGCGGCCGGGCACCGCGGTCTTCTTTCTTCCACGCTGGCCGGCCGGCGCCGAACCGCGCGGGACCTTTTACACCGGCGTCCGCCGTCCGAGGCACGAATTTGCCCATTCCGGGTTTGGGTGGGCCGAAAGTCGTCCCTCCCGCAGCCGCGGGTCCTCTGGCTGGACCGAATTCTTTACCCGGCGTGCGCGTGGGGCGGAAAGGTCTGGGTTGTTCCCGATCGCCCGAGGGGCCAAACGGCTTTTTCGGTGGGTACGGTCGCGTAGCGGCGGCACTCGGCGTACGCCCCTCAAACGGTGGTGCGGTTCGCGGACGGCTGGGCTGCGGCATCACCGTTGGCAGCTCTCCCCGTTCGGCAGCATCGCGGCGGCCAGCCACTCTTGTCTTCGGCTTGCGCCACTTTCCTTCTGCAGCCTGGCGAAGGCGGGCCAGCTCTTCCGGCCCGAGTTCCCGGAACTGTCCCGGTTCCTGATCCAGCACCAGCGGCCCGTAACCTACGCGGCGGATCTTCTCGACAAAATGCCCGACCTCCTCAAACATCTTGCGGAGTTCGCGGTTGCGGCCTTCGATCAGCACCACTTCGTACCACGGGTTATCGCCCTGGCGGACCTGGCGGATGCTGGCGGGCGCAGTCTGCACGCGACCCTCGCCCGGCCGGGTGCGATCGATGCCCACGCCTTCACGAAGCCGATCGAGCTCTTCCTCCGTTGGCTGGCCGCTGACTTTTACCAGGTAGGTCTTCTCGACGCCTGTCGCCGCCTTGGTGAGCTTGTTGGCAAGGTCTCCATCGTTGGTGACCAGCAGCAGCCCTTCGCTCAGGTAATCCAGGCGCCCCACGGGGTAAAGGCGCTCGCTCATTTTTGAGAAGATTTGCATCACGGTCGGCCGGCCTTCGGGATCGCTGACCGTGGTCACATAGCCCCTGGGTTTATTGAGCATGAAATAACGGAGTCGCTCCGCCCCCTGAAGCAGCTTTCCGTCGACGCGGATGTGGTCGCGGCCTGCGTCGGCCTTGGACCCAAGCTCGGTGACGACCTTGCCGTTGACCTGGACACGGCCTTCGGTGATCATCTCCTCGGCGTGACGCCGGCTGGCGATGCCTGCCTGGGAGAGGATTTTCTGCAGCCGTTCGAGCTTCGCGGCTGGACGCGGCTCGGGCGTGAAGCCGGCCTCTTCATCCGCTTCATCAACGATCAGGCTGATTTCGGGGGCGCCAGCGTCATCCTTCCCCACCATCGTTGCCAGTTCCGGCAACGGCGCGGAGACCACTTCAGGGAGTGGCGGCTCCGCGTTATCGAAGGCCTGTTCGAACGTGTCGGCAGCCGCAGCTTTGACTTCCATTTCGGCCTGGGTGCGGGCCTCGGCAACCTGGTCCAGGCTGACGCTGGCATCGACCGAGTCACCTACTGCCGGCTTCTTCCGCGCGATCTTTTTCCGCGCTTTGGGCTTAGGATGCTCTGCCGGCTTGGGCTCTGGATTCTCGATTGGAATCAGCTCCAGAGTCTCGGTCGGTTTGAGCTCAGGATTCTTTCTGGATTTCTTCGGCATGGGACGCCTCGGTTTCTGCCGTCTGGTGGGAATCGGAGGATGCAGGCTCGGAGAGATTCCGCGTGGACTCCGGGCCGGTTGTGATGGTTGTCATCGAATCCGCACGCGTTTTCTCAAGCGCCTCGTTCTCTGGTCCAGCGCCGGTTTCCCGGGCGATGGTATCGGAGGCTTCCGCCGTTTCCGCCGCCGTTGCCCGTTCTTCTCCGTTGGGCGAATTGGATCCGAGATCCGGCTCTCCGTCGTCCGAAGCGGCGCTTTCATAGGGAAGGGCTTCGTCTGGTACGGCCTTGTCGGCTTCGGCAATTTCCGGTTCCATTTCCAACTCCGTGGCCGCCATTTTCTCGAACTCCTCCATGGAGGGAAGCTCGGACACGTCGTTGAGGCCGAACCGGAGCAGGAATTCCCGAGTGGTCTTGTAGAGGATGGGGCGGCCAATGACCTGCTTGCGGCCGGCGGTGGCGATGAGCTTGCGTGCCAGGAGCGAACCGAGGACTCCGGCTGATTCCACACCGCGGATTTCGTTCACCTCGGGAGCAGTTACCGGCTGCTTATAAGCAATCACGGCCAGGGTTTCAAGCGCGGGCAGCGACAGCTTCATGGGCGGCTTGAGACTCTTCACAAAAAGGCGAACGGCATCGTGGCATTGCGGCTTGGTCGCCATGCGATAGCCGCCCGCGATTTCGCGAATCTCTACCCCGTGCCCATCGGCCGAGTAACTGGCGATGAGCTCCTCCAGCAGTTGCTGCAGAACCGCCTTCACTTCGCGATCCCGTTGCCGTGCAACCCGCCTCGATTCAGCCTCGGCGTCGGCGGGAGTTGCAGTCGCCTCCAAACCTTCCGGCGGGGCGGCTTCTTTCACCACGATGGAAGGGTAGGCCGCGTCCCGGTCTATCGAGACAATCTCGGCGGCAGGGAGGGGCGCGAGGTCAGGTTGGGGGGCGTCGGGAGTGACGAAGCCGCCCATGACCCCGGATCCGGTGGCGGCGGAGGCAGGGACAGTTTCGGACTGATTGGCGGCATACGCGTCGGGCGTGTCAGCCAATCCCAGGTATTCGAGGCCTTCGGCCAGGAACGGCAGCGGCTCAGAGGCGGGAGCGACTCCCGTAACCTCCGCGGTCTGCTCGGCGGCAGCGGCTTCCTGGGCCGCTTTCCATTCCAGGGCATCGGCGGCAAACAAGGCAGCGAGCTGGTTCAGTGTGACCGGCTCTTCGGCGGCGTAAATTACGGCTTCCAGCTTGGATTTCAGGCTCATTCAGCAACAGGCACCTCCAGTATGGTAACGGAACAGGCCTGGACGTGCCCGGCCCGGGCGCGATAAAGGAATGGCGCAAACAGCGCAGGAGAAAAGAGGGCGTCCGCAGCCTGCGGACGCCCTCTTTTTTTCCCTTGGTGCCGATCAATCGGTGAAGGTGCGGAACAGGGCGAACAGAAGACCGGAAAGCAGCGCCGCCGCGGGCAGCGTAAATACCCAGGCGGCCGCGATGTTCCGGATGGTGGAGAACTGCAGCCCGCTCTTGTTGGCGGCCATGGTGCCCGCCACGCCCGAGCTGAGGACATGGGTGGTACTTACGGGCAATCCGAAGTTATCCGCGGCAAAGATCGTGCCCATGGCGACCAGTTCGGCGGTGGCGCCTTGCGCGTAGGTCAGATGTTCCTTGCCGATCTTCTCGCCTACCGTGACCACGATGCGCTTCCAGCCCACCATGGTGCCCAGTCCCAGGGCCAGCGCCACGGCTACCTTGACCCAGGAGGGGATGAACTTGGTGGCCTTGTCGACGTATTTCTTGTAATTGGCGAGGGCCGCGTCGTCGTCGGAGGAGAAGATGGTGGGTTTGTGATCGGCCTTGCTCTTGGCGTCAGCCTTGGCCATGATGCGCAGCGTTTCGCTGGTGACGTACATGTCGTTGCGCACATTTGTTTGCAGGTTCGAGGGAACGCTCTTGTAGTCGCCGTAGGCCTTGACGTCGCCTTCGAGATCGCGAATGAGTTCGCGCAGGGCCGTCATGGTGACCGGCTGGACCTTCTTGGTGCGCAGGTAATCCGTGAGCTCAGCCCGCGGGTCGGCACCAAGGATCGCTTCCTTGTCGACATGTGCGTCGACGATCGAGACGGCCCTTTCGGATGCGGCGATGAAGTCCTGGATATCGTGGGTGCTGACGGCGTGATTCAGCGCGTAGGCGGTGGGAACGGTGCCGATCAGGATGAGCATGATGAGGCCCATGCCCTTCTGGCCGTCATTCGATCCGTGGAAGAAGCTGACGCCGGTGCAGGTGAGAACCAGCAGGGCGCGGATCGGGAACGGCGGCGGCGTGTTGTCCTTGGGGGCCTCGTAGAGTTCCGGGTACTTGATCAAGGCCTTGGCCAGCAGAAATAGAAGGAAGGCGCATCCGAACCCGACAAGGGGAGAAATCAGGAGGACCTTTAAAACCTTGGTCGCCTGCTCCCAATCCACCCCCGAGGTGCCTTCCGCGGAGTTGTTCATCAACTGGTTGGCCACACCTACGCCGATGATGGAGCCGGTCATGGTGTGGGTGCTCGAAGCCGGCAGACCCAGCCACCACGTGCCGAGGTTCCAGAGGATAGCCGCGATCAGGAGCGCAAACACCATGGCGAATCCGGCGCCGGAGCTCACCTTGAGGATGAGTTCCACGGGGAGCAGGGTGATGATGGTGAAGGCTACCGCACCCGAGGATGTGAGCACACCGGCAAGGTTGCAAAGCCCGGACCAGACCACGGCGATATTCGGCTCAAGCGCGTGAGTGTAAATTACGGTGGCCACGGCGTTGGCGGTGTCGTGGAAGCCGTTCACAAACTCAAAGGCCAGGGCGATCAGCAACGCCGTGCCCAGCAGCACATAGGGCCAGATGCTACCCAACGTCACATTGCCGAGGTCCTGGCCAATATGGAACCCGACGTAGGACAGTCCGCCGACGAGGGCTACAAGGACGATCACGCCGCTGATCCACGCGGGGGATTTCTTCATTTTCTTGTCGAGCAGCGATGCTCCCGGCGGGGCAGTTGCTACCGAAGTCGCGATGTCGGCCATGGAGAGCTCCAGAGGTGCGGTAAAGAATAGTCTGGCCAGCGGGGAGAGAATTCCAGACTAGAAATCGATACACGAAGAGTATGAATCCACGATGAATCAAGAACCTGTGACTTTTCGCACATACAACGTTTGGGTAATTTTCTATAAGAAATGTAATCTGACAAGATACAATTCTCTTTCCTGGAGGGATTCGAGACTTCGGCTGGGAAACGCCAACCTGGTCGGGTTTTGGATTGATTCAGGAACATAACTTTATTAATGGGATTTCAGGGCTCTTCTTCTCTTGTTTTCGTCGCGTCGGCCGATGATCGGCGTAGACAAGGTCTGAAGGAGCACAAGGGGCTACAATCCGCACCGGCACCCCCACCCACCCAAGGAGAGCAGCATGCCACTTCTTGCCCCCGCACCCAATAAGTCAAATTCGTGGCCGATTACTGTAGGAGCCCAAGGAATTGCCGCCGCCCAATTCGCTCGCTGCGGATTCGACGTGCTCATGCAGGCCGGTCACGACAAGCCGTGGTATGACCTGGTGGTGACCAAAGGTGGCAACCTGTTGAAGATTGCGGTGAAAGGGACGGAGGATGGCCGCTGGTGCCTGGCTCAGCCATACCAAAGGGCTGGAACTATCAGCAGCAAATTCAGCGACGGTCACAGGGCCATCGACCTTTGGCTCGACATTCATGGCTCGCGCACGGTGTACTGCCTGGTTCAGTTTGAAAACGTGGCCCTCAACCAGTTGCCGCGCATTTATCTCGCGACACCGGCGGAAATCGCGCAGAGGATGCGTGAATCGGCGGAAAGGCTGGGCGATCCGGTCCTCTACGAACAGTATGAATGGATCTCGCCGGAGACGGGCTGCGCCGTGATTGAAGCCCTGCCTTCCAGCTGGCTCTTCTCCGACGAGCGGATTCATGGGCTTGTGTTCCCGCAGCCGGCCCAGGCCATCAACATATCGCCGCTTCGGAGGAACCCTCCCCCGCTCGAAATGAGGTCCAAGGCGCCCGCGTCGGCGGCAGAGATGCGGGCAATTATCTTGACGGCATAATGGCTGCGCCGGTCGAAACATTCCCTGCGTCTCGATAGGCCACGGCTAGCGGGGCGCAGTATTGCGCTCAAACCAGGCGGCAAGCTGATCCTCGTTGATTTCTCCTGCAGCCAGGCCAAGAATCGTCAGAAACGCATCTTCCTGGCTTGCCGTTACCTCGAGCCCGTTCACATCGAGAAACGCAAAAGACACCACAAGCGCTGTCCGCTTGTTGCCGTCAACGAACGGATGATTCGCCGAAATTCCGAAGGCATAAGCGGCGGCGAGCCTGGGCAGAGATGGACGTGACTCTGCGTAAGCCCAGATGTTCTTTGGGCGCGCCAGGGCGGATTCGAGAAGTCCCTGATCCCGTATGCCGGTGGATCCCCCGTGTGCCGCCAGTTCAAGGTCGTGCGCAATCACGACGTCAGCCGTGTCCATCCAGAGCGGCTCCTGCATCACTCAGCCAGTTTGCGCAGCGCATCCCGATATTTGTGCATGACCCGTTCCGTTGATTCCAACTTGCGCATGAACTGGTCATCGTATGGAGTCAGGTGAGCGCCATATGGTGTTTCGCTCACGCAGATCGTGTCCCCTTTTTCCACTCTCAGGCGGGAAAGCACTTCCTTGGGCAGGATGATGCCTGCTGAGTTTCCGATCGCAATAATCTTGGTTTTCGTGGTCATGGGAATTCTCCCGGTATTCAAAGTATAACAAAAGTTATAATCTATCGCCAGTCATCCCGGGCATTGGCCAGGCCTTCGTTCATCACCGCGTCAAAGCCGGAATGCTTTTTGATGAAAATCTCGCTGAAGGCGCGGTCCTGGCGCAGGAGCACGGCCTGAAGGCGGACCAGTTCGAGCAAGGCCAGGAACATGGCCACCAGCGCCCGCTCCGACTTGCTGTGGCTGAGCAGCTTGCGAAGCGCGATGGGCTTGTCTTCGAGGGCCAGGCGCCGGCCCAGGAACTGAATCATCTGGCCTACCGTTATCGCGTCATCCTGCACGTTGAACGTCGGCCGTGAACGCGCCCGCTCGAGGATGTCGCGGAAAATGCGCACCAGGTCGTCTGTGTCCGCGGCGACCTCCGGCTCGGCGGCCACATCATCCTTGAATTCTCGCAGTCCGGGGTTGGTCCAGGTCGCGGCTTCGAGCATCTGCTTCTGTTGCAGCATCTGGGCTGCATTCTTGAAGCGTTCGTGCTCGAGGAGGCGCTCGACCAGTTCGCGGCGGGGATCTTCAGCGGCATCTTCCTGTCCCGAGGGCGCGCGTGGCAAGAGCATCTTGCTCTTGATGTGAATGAGCAATGAGGCGGTGTAGATGAATTCGCCGGCCACGTCCATGTCGCCGGCCTTGAGCTGGTTGACGTATGCCAGGAACTGGGCCGTGATGCGGGCAATCGGGATGTCGTAGATGTCGATGTCCTGCTTGCGAATCAGATCGAGCAGCAGGTCGAGCGGCCCATCGTATACCTGCCCAACGCTGACGGAGAAGGGAGAGTGCTCGGCCTCTTCTTCGGGCTTCCTGGGTTTGGGTAATGGCTTGGCGTTCGGTTTTTCGCCGGGAACCGGCTTGGAGGTCAACACCAAGGGAGGAGGCTCGTGTCCGGATCGTGCGGCCGCAACCTTGAGGGGCGGCGTATCGGGGTGCGGATTGCGGTCAGGCTCAGGGTCCGGATCGTCGGGGTGAGGATCGGGATCGATGCCGGGCAGGGGGTCAACGACCGGCGCGGGACCGGGTCCGGGCTCTTGGACTGGCTCGCCGTCGGAGGTTTCAGGACTTGTAAAAGGTGAGGTCAATGGTGTTCTCTGCTTCCAGAATCTATTGTCTACCAACAGGCGAAATGGGTGATTTTTGGAAGGGGCTGTTTGGAGTTTGTGGTCTCCCACCCTTTCGCCAGAAGAAAGGCGAAAGGATAGGGCACGGAGCGTTGGTTCCTCGGTTAGCAAGTCAGCTGTATGGCGGCGCGCACTTCTGCCATGGTCTGCTCCGCGCGGGTACGGGCACGATTCGATCCGTCTTCCAGGATTTCGGCAGCATCGGCCTCGGTATAACGGGCGCGCCGTCCCTGGATCGGAATGAGGACTTGCACCAGGGCGTCGGCGGCCCAGCTCTTGCACTCGATGCAGCCGATCCCGGCGGAGCGGCAGCCCTCGTATACCTTGGCCAGAGTTTCCGGCGTTGAGAAGACTTTGTGCAGGTCGCCCACCGGGCATTTGTCGGGGTCGCCGGGGTCGGTGCGGCGCACGCGGGCCGGGTCGGTGACCATGGTCTTCAGCTTTTTGCGGACCACCGGCTCCGGGTCGGTCATCAAGATCGTGTTTCCGTAACTCTTGGACATCTTTCGACCGTCAGTGCCGGGGAGCTTGGGGGACGGGGTCAGCAGGACCTTTGGTTCGGGCAGCACCTCCCGGCCATCCCGCTTGTAGAACTGGTTGAAGCGGCGTGCTACTTCCCGCGTGAGTTCAACATGCGCCGCCTGGTCCTGCCCTACGGGCACAAACTGAGGCTGATAGATCAGGATGTCGGCGGATTGCAGCAGCGGATAACCCAGGAACCCGTAAGTGCTCAGATCTTTTCCACTGAGATTTTCCTGCTGTTCCTTGTAGGTGGGGACGCGCTCGAGCCAGCCCAGCGGGGTGATCATCGAAAGCAACAAATGCAGTTCGGCATGCTGGAGGACCTTGCTCTGCTGAAACAGCACGCTGCGCGCGGGATCAAGCCCGGCGGCCAGGTAGTCGAGCATCACGTCGATGATGTTGGGCACGATCTGCGAGGTGTCCGTATAATCCGACGTCAGGGCGTGCCAGTCGGCGATGAAGAAGTAGCACTCGTAGTCGTCCTGCAGCTTGACCCAGTTGGCCAGGGCGCCCATGTAGTTGCCGAGGTGCAGCTTGCCAGTGGGACGCATGCCGCTCAAAACGCGCGGGCCGGAGTTCGGTGTCAGGGACTGGGTCATTTATGCGCGTCGATTCTGGAGTGACGTCAAAAGAGGCACAGCCAACATTGAACAAACGGTCAAATGGGCTGGTTCCATTGTAGCGGCTGGCAATGCTTCCCCAGGGCCGTCTCTATAAGTGCGTGAGAACCAAAAGAACAACTCCGAATGCGGGGGCCAGCAGCAGGCGCATGATGTACCCGCCAACGAAGATCATGAGCAACCAGCTGACCCAGAACGGGATGCGGTCGTAGGACTGTATGGCGTTATAGGGCAGCGCATTTCTGAGCAGATGGCTGCCATCGAGCGGCGGAATCGGAAGCAGGTTGAAGAAGAAGAGTGCGAGATTGATTTCGATTGCTGCGATGCCAAGCAGTACTACGGCCTGAACGAACGGGGGTACTGCGGGCAGGAGCTGGCCTCGAAGCGTAAACATCACTACCTCCCTGCCGCCCACGACCGTGTGAATAACAACCAGCAGCACGACCGTCGCAATCAGGGTCAGCAGCAGGTTCGACACTGGCCCCGCAAGCGTCACGAGATTTTCGTCGCGCCGGATCTTTGTGAAGTTACGGGTGATCACCGGTGTCGGCTTGGCCCAGCCGATCAGGACTCCGCTGAACATACTCATTCCGATGAGAGGCCCGAAGATGATAATTGCCGGGAGGAGCAGAGTGCCAAACGGATCGATGTGGTAGATGGGGTTCAGCGTCACCCGTCCTTGCAGCCGGGCCGTCTGGTCACCCAGCCGCGAAGCCGTCCACGCATGCGCGCACTCGTGAACGCTAAGGGAAAAGATGAGCAGGACAAACTGGAAGATTCGTATTGTGAATTCAGCAGATTGCAACAGGTGCTCCTGAGGACGGAAACCTCAGGTTAGCATGGTTGCGGGCCGGGCTTCAGTGCGATCGAAGTCAGGCCCGGTCGGCCGGGAAGATGCCCACGATTTCGCCGGGGCCCACCCTGGTGCCGGCGAGAATAATGGCGTGGCTGCCGATGCGCGCGCCGGGCCCGATCTCGGTGGGCACCAGCGTGACCTTGTCATAGTTCTCCGGAGCGTGGGTGTGGGAGTAGACGCGCGCGTAGGAACCGATTACGGCGTTATTGCCGATGGTGATGCCGCCGCGGTCGTTAAGGAGCGCACGCTGCCGGATGGTAACTCCATCGCCGATCCTCAAGTTGTATCCATAGGTCAGGTCGACTCCATGGAAGATACGCACCCCCGATCCCATGTGTTCGAACAAGTGGCGGCCGAGCATGCACCGGAATCGCATACCGAGCCAGTGGTTCAGGCCGATGGGGGAACGGTCGAACATCTGCCAGAACCAAAGCAGGGGCTTGCGCTCGTTGAACCTCTGGCGGTCGACATCGCTGAAGTGCCCGGCCTCGAGTGTGACGTTCTCGGGATCGAGCGAGAGGCTGAGGACGTTGCCCGGCAATTCGCTGGTCAGGGTCAGGTTCAGTTTGCCGCCGTGGGGCCGGCCGAGATAAAGCTGGTAGAGCTGATCGCGGACGATCTCGGAGCGACGCTCGGGATGGTGGTGGCGGGTGAATTCGTCGTCCAGAAACTGGATCCAGCGGCGGTATACCTCCTCCGCCTCGGGCGCGGGGTGGGGGACGCTTGCCTGTCCGGGCTTGGGGACCGTTGCCTGATTTGCCATATGGATAGGACGATAAACCAAGCGGACGGGATGCAGCCAACGAGCAAGCGTTATCCTGAAAGGTCCAGCGGGGTGCCGCAGGTCTCGATCTGAGGCCTGGGAGTCCTCGAATTTTGGCTACCTCAGGAATGATCATGCCCGAAGAGACCGCAATCACGACCGAAATTCCCAAGACTGCCGCGCCCGTCGCCACCATCGATACTCTGGGTAAGCACGAAGGCCAGTCCGTCACCATTCGCGGATGGCTTTATAACTCCCGCGAAAGCGGCAAGCTGTTATTTCCCATCTTCCGCGACGGGACCGGAACGGTGCAGGGCGTGGCCCACGTGAAGAGCGTGCCGGCCGTTGTGTTCGAAACGCTCAAGGGCCTGACGCAGGAGTCTTCGGTCATCGTCACGGGGAAGGTGCGCGCCGACAAGCGGGCGCCCGGGGGCTACGAACTGGACGTCGAAGATGTGCAGGTGGTGCAGCGCGTACCGGAGTCCGATCCGTACCCCATCACGCTCAAGGAACACGGCGTCGATTTCCTGATGGAGCATCGCCATCTGTGGGTGCGGTCGCCGCGCCAGTCGGCCATCCTGCGCATCCGCGCGGAGATCATGCGGGCCGCGGCGGAGTACTTCGACACAAACGGATTCATTCGCACCGATCCGCCCATTCTTACGCCGGCAGCCTGCGAAGGAACGTCGACGCTCTTTCCGGTGGACTATTTCGGCGACCCCGCCTATCTGACCCAGTCGGGCCAGCTCTATATCGAGTCGACGGCGCTGGCGCTGGGCAAGGTCTACAGCTTCGGGCCGACGTTCCGCGCGGAGAAGTCGAAGACGCGGCGCCATCTCACGGAGTTCTGGATGGTCGAGCCGGAGGTTGCGTATTGCGATCTCGACGGCCTGATGGAACTGGCCGAAAACTACATCTCGCACATCGTGCAGAGCGTGCTGAAAAATCGGGGCGCCGAACTCGCAGTGATCGGGCGCGACACTACGAAGCTGGAATCGGTGCTGCCGCCCTTTCCGCGCCTGCGCTACGACGAAGCGGTGAAGATGCTCAACGAGGCCCACGCCAAGGGCGAACTCGAGCAGGCATTCGAATATGGCAACGACTTCGGCTCGCCGGACGAAACCTGGCTCAGTTCGCAGTTCGACCGGCCGGTGATGGTGCATCGCTATCCGGCGGCGGTGAAGGCGTTCTACATGGAGCCCGATCCAGTGGATCCGAACTTCGCGCTATGCGTGGATGTGCTGGCGCCGGAAGGCTACGGAGAAGTGATTGGCGGGTCGCAGCGCGTGTCGAGCTTCGAACTGCTCAACGCGCGGATCGAGCACCATGGCCTGCCCAAGGAGGCCTTCCAGTGGTATCTCGACCTGCGCCGCTACGGCAGCGTGCCGCACGCGGGCTTCGGCATGGGCATCGAGCGGGTGGTGGCCTGGGTGTGCGGGCTCGATCACGTGCGGGAGACGATTCCGTTTGCGCGAACGCTGCACCGGATTTATCCGTAGGGCATTCCGAGCCAAAGCATTCCACGCCCGGCTCGCGTTCGCAGTTTGTCGAGTAGCCCCGGGGAATTTCACCCCGAGGCCCTCACGGAACCGTGCTTGAACCTCTCGATTCACACGGCTCTTCATAGCCCTGCATTTGTCTCTCGCGAGCACAAACCTTCTCTGAAGGGAGGGGCTCCTCCTGGTTGCCCAGTTGGCCAAGCCCTCCATCAAGCTATGTCATCCTCTTCGCTCCCCGTCCATTACAGACGCTTCGACGCTACTGCAGGATGATCCGCCCCTCGCCCCGGCATCGGTATTCTTTCTCGTGGTGTTTGCCACTTGTCATTTCCCTTTGCATCCAGAACGAGGTTCTCACGTTCCCTACCAAAGCCTGTATCGAGTTCATGCCGCCTATACACCGGCTGTCGCCGGGACAGTAATCTGGTTTCTTCCCGGCTCATCCTGGAGCAACTGTGCAGCTCCAGTTTTGACAGCATCTGACTGTGTTTCGATGCGTCATCGGACGGTTTGCTTTCGCTCATCTCCTCGATACTTACCTGACATCTTTTCCGATGCCTTTTCCTCACTCGTTCACTACCACGCCTTTTGAACGTAGCAGCAGTGGGCGGTTTGAAGCCTGCTCCAGAAAGCCGACTCCGGGAGGCCATCTCCCATCTCTGATACAGCATCACAAGCTCTCGCTCGTGTCGTGACACACCACAGTGTCACAGTACCCCCCCGGGGGGGGTGGCTGTTTGGTCCTGAATGCGGGAGCAAACGCCGACCGCGAAAGACAGAATCCCAAAGTGCAACATTGTCCTGATCTCATTGTGCGCCGAGGCGAGGAAATACTATGCAAAGCAGCGGCGAGATTGGTTAGCATCCCGCGGATGCGCCTATACTGGTCGCGCCCGGACGGTTGCCCGGCGATGGAGAGCATCTTCCTGTAGCCATGAAGAAAGTCTACGTTTCCTCGACGTTCAACGACCTGAAAGATCATCGTGCGGCAGTGGCGCATGCTCTGCGCAAGATGAACTACGACGTGCGTTGCATGGAGGATTACGTCGCCACAGATGAGCGCACGGACGAACGGTGCAAGCAGGATGTCGCCGGTTGTGACTTCTACGTCGGAATCATCGCACTCCGTTATGGGTGGATTCCACCCGGAAGCGAGAACTCCATCACAGAACTGGAGTACATGGAAGCGCGCAAACAGCGGGAGAAGACGCGATGCCTGATGTTCCTCCTGGATGAGGAAGCCGCCGGCTGGCCGGTACGCTGGATCGACGCGGTGAAGAACCCCGAATCCGCTGCAAAGCTGAAAAGGTTTCGCGAGAGCCTGGAGGGCATGAGCGTCAGCCGCTTCAGCACCCTTGAGGAGCTGGTTCAGGAGGTCATGGCCGCGGTTTACATGGAAGACCTGAAGACATGGAGAACGTCGTTGAAGCAAGAGTTTGAAAGGACGTTGGACCATTGCCGAGTGAAACCGGTGGGAGCCCCCGCTGATTTGGCGAGCAATGCATACAAGCTCGTTCTT
The DNA here is from genome assembly GCA_963798315.1 of uncultured Acidobacteriota bacterium. GTDB lineage: Bacteria > Acidobacteriota > Terriglobia > Terriglobales > Acidobacteriaceae > Telmatobacter. Next base: position 114,291 of record CAWCTA010000023.1, read on the forward strand.
GGCTCTTCCGCTACGCCACAGATTGTCGAGGTAATCAAGATAGCGATTCACGCCGCGAATGAAGCCCGGCTGGTGAGCGTCGACCTGAGCCAGAACGGCGGTTGGTGGTCGACGCGGCTCCACCTGTTGGCGGGGCTACTAAACACGTACACGCTGGTCGAAAAACTTGTTTTCTTTTCTCATGGTAAATGTCTTGGTACGTGCGCGCCATGGGAGGTATGGAGTTACCTGGCCGAGAAGAAGCCGGAAATCGAGGAAGCCTTTGCGAGTTCGCTGCCGCCACGTCCGGGACTCGATGTCGCCGCCGAAATACCGGGGATCGTTGGAAACTATTCGATGCGCCTTGGAGGTCTGCTGAACCCCCCGCCGGAAGGCGACCCAACGAAAGTAGAAGAAGCCATCAAGATCCAGATTGAGCCGCACATTGTGCTGAAGTTTCCAGGGTTCAACTCGGACCACGTCCAGATCCGCAGCGCGGAGGATCACTTGAGAACACCTGTCAGTGATCCTCGGGAAGGACTACCCGTTTGTGCCGGTGGAGCTTGGCGAGAAGACCGTGGTGATTGACCGCGTGACCCTTGCATCGCGCATAGCCCAGCTAGCAGTCGAACGGGTCTGACGCGGATTCGTCGCGCTGTCTGAACTTGCAGGCGAGACTCCCGGCTTGCCAGTCGGGTGCCATCAGCGACTCCATCTGTATACCGCGCATCCATCGAAGCTCACCCCGAACGCATCCGCCGCCGCATCCTCAGGGCTGAGCGCGATGTCCGTGTGGTTCAGCACCCGCATTCCGGGCACCTGTCGCACCAGCGCATCGAATTCGGGGTGGATGTAGATCAGGTCTAGTGGGTGGTTGCGATGGCGCGCGATCTCTCCGAGGCGCGCCAGCCACATCTCCGCCATCTCGCGCTCAAATGAGTTGAAGAAGAACAGGACCACCGGGCCATCGGGCAGGGGGAAGGAGAGGGCGTCTCCTTGCGCAATGCGGACATTACGACAGGGGCGGCGGCTGCGTCTCATCCATCGATTCAGGTTGCGGCGGGCCGTGGATGCCAGTTGAGGATTCAGCTCGACGCCGATGACTTCGCGAAAGGCGTATTCGGAGGCCAGCAGCACCACGCGTCCCTTGCCGCAACCGATGTCGACGAATGAGTAATCGGAGAGACCGGGCGACTGTTCGAGGGTTGCGATCCAGTGTTCGATCGCGCCGCGAAAGAGCGATGGAGCGGTGGCATAGTAGCCGGCGCTGTGGATGTCGTGCTTGTGCCCGGTGGATAGCCCGTCGGCGTAAATCAGGCCGCCGGTGTCGACACGGTGCGTGCGGTCGAAGGGGTGCCTGGCTTCCCTGGGCGGAAAAAGACGGCGGAGGAGCCCGATCCATGGGCCGGACGCGGGGTTCAACAGCCGGTGGGGTGTGAACCAGCGCCAGAGCCGCAGGAAATTTGTATTGGTCGACATCTCTGTCTGGGACTGTAGCAGAGTCGGGGTTAGTGGCTTCCCACCCTTTCCGCAGAAACAAACGGGAAGGATGGGGACACGGAGGGTGGGGGCTACAATCGTTGCGATCGCTGATGCATGCAGCCGATCGGAGGCCCGATGCCCACCTATGTCGCCCTGCTGCGCGCCGTGAATGTCGGCGGCACCGGAAAACTTCCCATGGCCGACTTGCGCAAGCTTCTGGAAGGGCTTGGGTTCAAGAATATCGAGACGTATATTCAGAGCGGCAATGTGGTGTTCGATGCCGCGGGATCCGCGGTGAAGGTGAAGGGGGCGGTGACGGCGGGCCTGGAGAAGCTGATGGGGGCGCCGGTGGAGGTGATGGTGCGAACCCATGAGGAATTGACGCGGATCATCGCCGGCAATCCGTTTGCGGCCGAAGCGGCTGCGGACGGGGCCCGGGCGCACGTGGTCTTTCTTGCGGGTGTCGCGCCCGCCGGGGCCGAGGCGGCGCTGCAGCGCATTGTGACGCAGCATCCGGCGCGGCGCGATCGCTTTCACCTTGCCGGGGACGTGGTGTACCTCCACTTGCCCGATGGTGCCGCAGAAACGAAATTTTCCGGAAAGACTTTGGACAGGGCAATGGGTGTAGCGGGCACCGGGCGAAACTGGAATACAGTGGTCAGGCTGCACGCGATGTCGAAGCGGGGGAGAGACTGATCGGGCCAGCGTTCGTGGTCTCCCGCCCTAGTCTTTCACCGGTGCTGCCGACCCACAGGAGATGAAACGGGATGACTGCCAGGTCCGGGCCTAAAGGCCGTCGACTGGAGGCGTTTGCATTCAGGGGCCTGAAGGCCCCTGCTCCCTCCGTCGAGCGCCGCGGTTTGTTTTCTTCCTAACGGAGCTACGACGATGCACCCCGATGATTGGAAATTCCCGCAGACGTGCGAAGGCCCTTCGGCAAAGCCGAAGGGCCTTCAGTTTGTACAGCTAATCCAGCCTACGCTTGCACAATCCGCGTAGGTTTGGATCCCCATAGCCCGTAGTAGGCGATGAAGAGGTAACAGAGAACGGGAATCACGAAGGCGTGCTGAATGCCCATGATGTCGGCCGCTTCGCCGATCAGCGGGGGAATGACCGCACCACCCACGACCGCGGTCATGATGAGTCCCGAGCCCTTGCTGGTCATCGGTCCCAGGCCGGCAATGCCCAGCGCGAAGATGTTGGGGAACATGATGGAGTTGAAGAAGCCGCAGATGACGATGCTCCAGATGGCGACGGGGCCGGAGGAGAACATGGAAACCAGCAGGAAGAACGCGGCGGCGAATCCGAAGATGCCCAGAAGCAGGCCCGACTTGACCTTGGTGAGAATCCAGGAGCCGAGCAGACGGCCGACGAGTGCGCCAAACCAATAGAGCGAGACCAGGAAGGAGTGCGGTCTTTGAGGCTGTCGACGCCCTGGGTCTTGAAGTAGTTCACGGCGATCGACGCCAGGCCTACTTCGACGCCCACATAAAGGAAGATGCCGACGGCGCCCAGCACGGTGTGCCGGTAGCTCCAAATGCTGCGGCTCAGGATCGGATCGCCTTCCTTGGCGGGCCGGAACTCCTGCGTCTGGACGATGTGGGGCAGATGCATGAACATCACGGCAAGTCCGAGAATCAGCAGACCGCCGGCGATGGCGATATAGGGTCCGCGTACCGTGTTGGCGATGGCTGCTTTGCTGGCCAGGCTGGCCGGATCGGTGAGGATGTAAGCACCCGCAATCAGAGGCGCGATGGTGCCGCCCAGCGAGTTCAGGGCTTGAGCGAGGGTAAGTCGAACCGGGGCGCTGTGTTCGGGTCCAAGGATGGCGACGTACGGATTGACCGCCGTCTGCAAAGCGGTAACGCCCGCACCCACAACGAAGACCGCGGTAAGAAAGAGCGGGAAACTCACCATCTTTGCGGCGGGGACAAACAAAAGGCAGCCCACCACCTGGATGAAGAGCGACACCACCATGGTGCGCTTGTAGCCGATGGTTTCGATGAGCTTCGAAGTTGGCGAGGAGAAGACGAAATAAGCCAGAAAGAAGGCCGAATTAGCCAGCATGGCCCACGCATAGGGCAGATCGAAGATGGACCGCAGGTGGGGGACCAGGGCCATGTTCAGGTTGGTGATGAACCCGAAGATGAAGAAGAGGATGGCGACCGTGATGAACGGTCCCACGTAGCTGGGGGCATTCGATGTTGCCGCCGGTGGAGTAGATCGCGTGGCCATGAGAGATGGTTCCCTCGATTCCTGAAAGAAGTTCGCCCGCCGGGGGCGTTTTGCGCGTCCTCACCTTTTGGATGTGTCGGCGGGGGACGGATACCGGGCAGAATTTTCCGCCAGCCGGGTTTCTCCCGGCGTTTGCTGCACACAACACTATACGGGAAACGGCGACTGTGGGAAGGTGATAGACCGCGAGGAACACGGTCGAGCTAAACTAGGGCTAGAAATCTCGGCTATTCTCAACAGAAAGCCAGGAGAAACCATTGGCCAAGGAAGTGTTGAACGGCGCCCGGAAGCAGAAGATTCTGGACGCGCTGGAGAGCAACTGGCAGGCGGAGATGGAGGGGTACCACACGTATCAAACGCTGGCCGACCGCGACACCGATCCGGTGCGCGCGCAGGTTCTGCGCCACCTGGCCAGCGCGGAGTGGGAGCACGCCGCACTCTGGCATGGGCGCATCGTGGAATTGGGAGGTCCCGAGCCGGTCTACAAGGGCAGCCCGGGCGGGGAGGCAAATTCACTGGCCAACCGGGCCGGCGGGGTGCGCATGGCTCTGCGCCGGCTGGAGATTGAAGAGAGCCGCCACATCGCCAATTACGGGCGGCAATTGAAGGACCTGGGCGACGATGATTCCATCGACATCCTCAATCATGTCATTGAAGACGAGAAGGACCATCACCGCGAGCTGGGGTCGCTGCTGCGCGGACATTATTTGGCCCCGGCGGGCACGCCCAAGGTCGATCCCAAGGCGGTGCTCGAGGAGCTGCTGGCCAAGCGCAACCAGGGCCGCAAGCAGGCGGGGAGCTGGATCGGCGATGCGATTTACGGCGTCAATGACGGCCTGGGAGCGATCTTCGGCATTGTCTCGGGCGTTTCCGGCGCGACCGCGGGCGATTCCAAATACGTGCTGCTGGCGGGTCTTTCAGGCATGATCGCGAGCGCGCTGTCGATGGGGTCAGGTGCATACCTGGCGGCCAAGAGCGAACAGGAAATCTACCATGCGGAGCTGGCCCGGGAGCGTGAAGCCATCCGCATGAACGGTGCCGAAGCCCGCGAACTGCTGGCACTGTACTACCAGGTGAAGGGCTTGCCCGAGGAAGACGCATTCCACGTGGTGGACCACATTGCGCGGGACCCGGAGCAGATGCTGCGCGCGCTGGCGGGCGAACGACTGGGCGCTTCGGAAGAGGCGCTGTCGAACCCGCTGGTCTCGGCGAGTTCCGGCGCGCTCTCGACAGCCGTGGGAGCGATCATCCCCATCATCCCGTTCTTCTTCCTGCAAGGCGTGCCGGCGGTCGTCGCGGCCGCAATCGTATCGCTTGCAGCGCATTTTGCAGTGGGCGCTGCCAAGAGCCTCATCACCGTGCGTTCGTGGTGGGCTTCGGGCTTTGAGATGACGGTTGTGGGCGCGGTGGAAGGCGCCGTCACGTATGGCATCGGCATCCTGCTGGGCAAGAGCGGAATGTAAATGGGAGGCCTGATCCCTCTTGGCGATGCCTCGCGGCGCCCGCGCCGCTTCGCCGTCGTCACGATGCTCATTATCGTGCTGAATGTCTACGTGTTCCTGAAGGAACTGATGTACGGCGACGCATTCGTGTGGGCCTGGTCCGCGATTCCCGTGCGGGTCCTGCATGGGCATGGCTGGATCACGTTGCTCACCTCGATGTTCATGCATGCGAGCTGGATGCACATCGTCGGCAACATGATTTATCTCTGGGCGTTTGGCCGCGAGATCGAAGATGCGATGGGCAGCGTGCGGTTTGCCTTTTTCTACCTGGCTGGGGGCTTTGTGGCGATGCTGGCCCAGATCCTGGGCGATCCTGGTTCCAGGATTCCCGCCCTGGGGGCGAGCGGCGCCATCGCGGCGGTGATGGGAGCGTTCATCGTCACCTATCCACGCGATCGCATCCGCGCCGTGCTCTTCCTCTTTATCTTTTTCCGCATTACCTTCATTCCCGCAGCCGTCCTTATTGGCTTCTGGTTTCTGATCCAGCTGTTCAACTTCGGGATGGTCGCCCAGGTCAAGACCGGCGGGGTTGCGTACCTCGCTCATATCGGGGGTTTTCTGTTTGGCGTAGTGACAGCGCGGCTGTTCGAGGACCCGCGAAGGATTCGGGCTTCCAGCTCTTACTAGCGAGGGTGCGTGAATCCGAAGGTCACCGGACAAATCGGAGAGCCCGAACTGCAGGTCCTTCGACTCCGTCCGCCGAGTCGGACTCCGCTCAGGATGACAGCCCCATGGTGGGTATGACGGCTAAGCACTGGCCGCTTCGACTCCGCCGCTCACCAACTCCATTGCGGCCTTGCGGCCGAGCCGGATGCAATCGGAAATGCCGATCCCGTCGTAGGCATTGCCGGCGAGGCGGAGTCCGGGGAGGGCGGCCAGGCGGTCGCTGATCCGTTCGATCCGTTCCTGGTGGCCGACTGCATACTGGGCCATGGCCCTCCGCCAGCGCGTCACCTGGGTGTATTCGGGGTCGAGCCCGATCCCGACTACGGTCTCGCCGAGGATGTCGATCAGCTCATGACGGACGATGGCCACCAGTGCGTTGTCGTTCTCGGCCAGCAGGGCCTCGTTGCGCATGCCGCCGAGGAAGGCGCGGATCACGGCCTTGCCCGGGGCCGTGCGCCCGAGAAACTTGCGGTGCGCGAAGGTGCAGGCAAGCAGCGAGCGGCGCTCGCTGGCCGGGACCAGGAAGCCGAAGCCCTCGGGAAGCTTGCCCAGCGCATCCTCGTCGTAGACGAGGTTGACGGTAATCGACGAAGAGTAAGGAATGCCGCCCAGTTGTTCACTGAGCACTGCGTCCACCGGGGCGAGCAGCACGCCTGCGGCCCAGGCCGGCGAAGCCACGATCACGGAATCGTAGAACTCCGCGGTACCGAGAGAGTGGACCATCCAGCCGCTGGGGACGCGTTCGAGTGCGTTCACCGGGGTGGAAAGCCGGACGGCCGCCCAATCCAACCGGGCGCGAATCGCGTCCACAAGCTGCTGCATGCCGCCGCGGAGGGTGGTGAAGACGGGACGTTCCGCGGGGTTGGAGTGGCCGTTGGCGGCGGCCCGGGCGCGCATTTTGCGGTGAGCGGCCAGCATTCCACGGGTGAGGGAGCCGTACTGGGTTTCCATTTCCACCAGCCGGGGCAGAACGGTCTTGGCGCTGAGCTGCGCTGCGTCTCCGCCATAAATGCCGGAGAGGAGCGGATCGGCGAGCCGGTCCACAGCTTCGGTGCCGAAGTGTCGCGCTACCAGGCTGGCCACGGACTCATCGGCGTTGCGCTTGCGGCGCGGCGGGAGCAGCAGTTCGAGCGCCATGCGCGCCTTGGTGGGGAAGCTGAACAACGGCGAAAGAGCGGTGGGAACAAGCTTCGTGGGCACCAGGAACATGAGCCCGTCCGGTAGGGGAACGAGCTGGTTGCCGACAAGGATGTAGGTTTTTCGATCCGCATCGTTCGACGGAATAAGCTCGGGGCCCAGCCCCAGCTCGCGACACAGCGTGGAAGCCGCCGGCTTTTCGGTCAGGAACGAGTCCGGGCCGCGCTCCAGAACGGTGCCCTGGACAGTCTCGCTGGCCAGCGCGCCACCGAGCCTCTCACGGGCCTCAAACAGGGTGTATTGGACCAAAGGGTCCGCCGCACGCGCCCGCTCGAGTTCATAGGCAGCCGCCAGGCCCGCAATGCCGCCGCCGATGATTGCCGTCCGCATCCGATTCAACCTCTAAGTGTGCATCCGTACGTGGAAATGGCGGTTGGAGGAAGCTACAGAAACAGGACTTGACGATCAAAATCCGCGCCCGCCAGGGAAGACAATCCGGCCGCCCGACGCGGATTCACGCAACCTCAGTATAAGCGTGGCAGAAGGCGCGATGAAAAGGACGTGAGGCGTGGCCAATCCCAACATCCCCTGGTCTGAAGGGTTGCCCCGCGACGCGACCTAGCCGCGCTCGGCGTCAGGAACGAATTTCATCGAGCTCAGCGAGGCAGCGGCCGCAACATTTCCGGACTCGCACATACTGAAGGCTCGAGCATTCCGAAAGGAACGTCCTGCTTCGCGAGTTGGCCATGAGTAAATGGCAACAGGTCGGCGACCCTCTCCGCGTGATCCACCCGGGTCACGAGGAAAATGCCGTCCCGACCCCTCAGATGAACTCTTTCAAGCAGAGCTGGGGAGTACATAGGTTTCTCACGGGTCAGGGCCGGAAGTCGCAGCAGAAGGAGCCCCATCGAAGCCTAGTCCCAGGAGTTCTCGTTGGCACCTAGGGAAAACCCTGGTTTTCGCACTGCAAGGAGGGGGCAGTGGGGCTCCCTCCTTGAACTGGGGCGAAGATCTGCGACGTCTATAGAGTGACCAGGGTAGCGGAGTGTTCCGGCTGACAGATTGCTGGCTGGTCGCCGGGCTGGCTTGCCTGCCAGTTTCTGGGTTGGTAGATGCAGCAAGGTTCCTGCGCCAGCGGGTCGCCGGTGACGGCGTAGGCCCGGGCGCGCGAACCGCCGCAGACTCTCCTTGTATTCGCAGGCGCCGCATTTGCCTTCGAGGCGGCTGGTGTCGCGAAGGGCCTTGAAGATGGGGGCGTTGCGGTAGATGTCAGCCAGCGGCGTCTCGCGGATGTTGCCGGCGTGGATGGGCAGGAATCCGCTGGGATAGACGTTGCCCACGTGGGAGATGAACATGAAGCCCTTGCCGTCGTTGACGCGCCGGGTGGCCCAGCCGCGGGTGCGGGCTCTGGGCGTCGGCGGTGGGGGCGCCGGGCTCGTACTCGGCAGCAGCATGCGGGTGGCCTGAACCGTGTCCGGCTCCGTGGCCCATGCGGCGCTCTTCCAGGTTGTGCTGCAGCAGGTAGCGGCGGTAGTGCATGGCCTCGGTGGTCTTGATCTGGAAGCTGACCCGGTGGGACAGCTCGTAGATCTTTCCGAAGACCTGCTCGAATTCTTCGCCGGAGAGCAGGTCGCCCAGCTGCCCGCGTCCCACGGGAACGAGGAAAAAGACGTTCCACATGACGATGGCGAGCTTTTCGAACAAGGCACAGAGGTTGTCGAGATCGGCGGCGTTGTGGCGGCTGATGGTGGAGTGCACCTGGATGGGAATGCCGGCCTCGTTGGCCCACTCGATGGCCTGGATGGTACGCGCCCAGGCTCCCGGCAATCCGCGGAAGGCGTCGTGAATTTCGGGGCTGGAGCCGTCGAGCGAGATGCCGAGCCGGACGACGCCCGCCTCCTTCATTTTGAAAATGGCCTCGCGGCTGAGCAGTGGCGTGGCACTGGGAGTGACCGCGACCTTGACGCCCTTTTCGGCGGCGTAGTGGATCAGATCGAAGACATCGGGACGTTTGAGGGGGTCGCCGCCGGTGAAGACGAAGATGGGCACCTGCATGTTGGCGATCTGATCGATCAGGGCTTTGCCTTCGTCCGTGCTGAGCTGGTCGGGGTGCGGGATGGGCTGGGCAGCAGCGCGGCAATGCTTGCAGGCCAGATCGCAGGACTGCGTGACTTCCCAGATGGCTAAAAACGGAGTTTCGTCGAAATTCAACCCGCCGCGGGCGGGAATGCTGTGCATTGGCTGCATGAGGCCTCCGTGCAATCGCGGCGAATCTTGCCCGGAAAAATCATCAAAGAGGGGGAAACCGCGATGCTGTCCTAAGAAAAGCAGGCCCAAAGCCGCTCCCGCTGTGATTGGCGTCACTTCACCGGAAATTGACGTTACGGAAATCAAATACTCTGCTATGTTCTGAACACGAGGCAACATTTTCCGACCTGATTGCCTCGTAGAGTGGTTACACCACCGCCCCATCCTGGGTGATTCAGATCACCGCCAGACGTGTCTTCAATCACCGTAAGCCCATCCCAGACCTGTCAAACTCTTAAGTCTCCGCACCGCCAGGAGGTTTCCCATGGCAACCACCTTGAAGCCGGGTTGGAGTAAGCCGTCAACCATTCTGTTCGCCTCAGAAATCCCTTCGAACGAGAAGGCGTTCTCCTTCGCGCTCGCGCAAGCATCGGAGTTTGGGGCGGATCTCATCCTGTTTCACGCCTACGACACGCTGGTGGTGGCGGCGTCCGAAACCTCGGGGATACGCTACTACGATTACGCCGCAGCAGCCCGCGCGGAAATCAAACACCTTGAACCGCTGGCCGAACGGGCCCGGGCCGCCGGCCTGCGCTGCGAAGTTGTGGTACGGCCGGGATTGGCCGCCGACCAGATTCTGGCTTACAGCCAGGAACGGGAAATCGATCGCATCGTCATGGGCACCCACTCTCCGGGGCCGATCGGCAAACTGCTGGTCGGGTCTGTTGCGGAAGCAGTGCTGCGGACCGCGGCTGTTCCGGTGTGCATTGTGGGCCCCGATGTAGTCGATGGAACCTACCGCAATTTCGCCACCGAAACCGTCCTTTGCGCCCTCAGCCTGATGGACACCAGTCATGTTGTGGCCGGGTTTGGTGCGGAACTTGCCGTGCAACACAACGCCAGGCTGGTGCTGCAGCATGTCATCAAGCCCCAGGAAGCTCACGAGGTTCTTGCGGGCCGCACCATTGAGGAGCTTGAAGCCGACCTGCTGGCGCTGATTCCGGCGGAACAGCGGGGAAGGCTCTCTGTCCAGGCGATCGTCGTGCCCGGCGATCCGACCGAGGAATTGCTCTTCCAGGCTCGAGCCCAGCAAGCGGACTTAATCGTGCTCGGCGCCCAGGGAGCATCGGCTTTTGCAGCCGTCACCCGCCACGGCGTGGTCTATAAAGTGCTGGCGCATGCGCATTGCCCGGTCATGACCCTGTCTCCGGCCGTTCTGGAGAAGTGCGGCGCCACCGGCGAGCGCCTCTCGTCCGTCGAGACTTTTCTGGCCGGGGTCTTCTAGGCCAAACAAATTTGATTCAGTCCGCGGGGCTTCGGGCCCCGCGTTTTTTTTGGCCTATGGCTTTCGCTTTGGAGCCCGGGCGGCGGGTCTGGCACCTGTGCCCTTTCCGCACGGCTTCCCGCCACACAACGCGGCGGTGATTCCGACTCCCTCGGTGACGGTGTAGATCCGATCCACGGCGGGAAGTTTCACGGTCTCCTTTGCGCCGGAGGGCCAGTGAATCTCCGCCGTTCCCGCGTCGGTCGACTCCCCCAGTCCAAAATGCGGGCGCTGGTCATTCGAAGAGATGTAGCTGCCGCCGCTCATGACGTCTTCCCGCTGGCGAATGCCGTTGGCGTTGAGGTAGACGGTGGCGCCGACGGCGTCGCGGGGGCTTCCGTGATTGGTTTCGGTTCTGGCTCCGCCGATCAGTTTCAGTTCCACCCAGTGGTGGCGGTCGGGGTTTACGTTTTTGAGCAGCACCGGCGGGCCGTCGATGGGACTGATGACCACGTCGATCTTGCCGTTGTTGAACAAGTCACCGAAGGCGGCGCCGCGGCCTGAGGTCAACACGGCGAGGCCGGAACCCTTGACCGGGGGCACGTAGGCGAATTTGCCGTCACGCGTATTGCGGAAGAGGAGCGGGCGCTCGGCGAAGGTCGTGCCCCAGTCGTGCTCGTCCACTTCGGGGTAGACATGGCCGTTGATCATCATGATGTCTTTCCAGCCATCGTTGTCGAAATCGAGAAAGCCGTCGCCCCAGCCCACAAACGGGATCGCGGTTTGCGTGATGCCGGCCTGGTCGGCAACATCGGTGAAACTGGCGTCGCCATCGTTGTGATAGAGGGCTTTGAAGTCGTCGGAGAAATCCGTGACCAGCAGGTCGACGAGGCCGTCGTTATCGTAGTCGCCGACAGCCAGTCCCATGGACGCGATCTCGCGCCCGTCCTTGTTGAGCGCGAAGCCGGAGACGTAGCTTTGGTCGTCAAAGGTTCCATCACCCTTGTTGACGTAGAGATAGTTGGGCTCGGAGTCGTTGGCCACGAGGAGGTCGACTTTGCCGTCGTTGTTCACATCCACGAAAGTGGAGGTAAAGCCGTAGTAGGCGCTGGGGTCGGACACACCCGCCTTAACGCTGACGTCGGTGAATGTTCCGTCGCCGTTGTTATGGAAGAGATGATCGGGCTCGCCCTTCAAGCCGTGCGGGCCGCACATCACCGGCACGCCATGAAGCTGGCAGAAGGCCAACGCCACTGTGCCATCGTCGGGGGTGGGTTGGTGGTCAAGGTCGTAGTGCACGTAGCCGGAGACAAACAGATCGAGCCGGCCGTCGCCGTCGTAGTCGCCCCAGGTGGCGCCGTCAGACCAGTTGCCCAGGGTCACGCCGGCCTTTTCAGCGACGTCGGTAAAGGTGCCGTCGTGATTGTTGTGATAAAGGCGGTTCTTGCCGAAGTTGCAGACGAAAATGTCGGGCCACCCGTCGTTGTCATAATCGGCGATGGCTACCCCAAAGCCCCAGCGGTCGTTGGTGACGCCGGCTTTTGCCGCAACATCGGTAAAAGTGCCGTCGTGGTTGTTATGGAACAGGGCGGCGTGGGGCGGCTTCGTCTTTCCGGTCAAGGCGTCGTAGGTGGATCCGTTGACGAGATAGATGTCGAGCCAGCCGTCGTTGTCGTAGTCGATGAGGCCAACACCCGATCCGTCGGTTTCGAGGATGTATTTCTTCTGGCGCGTGCCCATGACATGCTGCCACGATGCCAGTCCCGACAACTTGCTCACATCGGCAAAAACCATGGGTCCGTGGTCTACAAAGCCGCCGGCGGTGATGGGCCGCTTGTGCTCGTCATAGACAGGGGCGAAGGTTCCGGCGGAGGAGATGCCGCTCATGCCGGACGGCGCCTGGGGTTGAGGCTTGGAGGCGGGCTGAGAAGGCTTTGGTTGCTGGGCTTGAAGAAGTGAACTGGATGTGAATGCTGCCAGCAATATAGCGATGTGCCAGCGTTTCAAACCGCAGATCCTTCGACTTCGTTTGGAGCCAGGAGCGCTCCAAACTGCGCTCAGGATGACACCAAAAAGCGGGTCCTTCGATGCGTTCAGGATGACAACGGGAGAAAGGGGCACGTCCGGTTTACTTCCCGGCCGGCTTGGCCGGAGGCATGTCGGGGCAGTCCTTGCCGCCGCACAAGGCCGCGGTGATCCCGGCACCTTCGGTGATGGTGTAGATCCGGTCGACGGCGGGCAACTTCACGTTTTCGACCTTGCCCGAAGGCCAGTGAATCTCGGCAGTACCGGCGTCGGTCGCGTCCCCGAGACCGAAGTGCGGGCGCTTGTCATTCGAGGAGATGTAGCTCCCGCTGGACAGAACATCCTGGCGCATGCGCATGCCGTTTGCCTTGAGATAAACGGTGGCGCAGGTCGCATCACGCGGGCTCTTGGGCCCGCCGACAAGCTTCATCTCCACCCAGTGATGGTGATCTGGATTCACGTTCCGCAACAGCACCGGCGGCCCGTCGACAGGGTTGATGATCACATCGATCTTTCCGTCGTTGAAGAGATCGCCGAACGCCGCGCCGCGCCCCGGAATGACCACTGCGAGTCCCGAACCTTTCACCGGCTTGATGTATTCGAAACCGCGCTCTTTCGATGCAGCGGCAGCCTTCGACGTGGCAGCGGCGTTGGAGATCGCCGCTTCAGGCACGTTGTGAAACAACAGCGTTCTTTCGGCAAACGTCGTTCCCCAATCATGCTGGTCGACCTGGGGATATACATGCCCGTTCACCGCGAACAGATCGAGCCAGCCGTCATTGTCGTAATCGAGGAACCCATCGCCCCAGCCGACAAAAGGAATCGTAGTCTGCGCAATGCCGGCCTTGTAACTCACATCGGTAAAGCTCACATCGCCATCATTGCGGAAGAGCACTTTGTAGTCATCGCCAAAATCGGTGACGAAGAAATCGATGAGGCCGTTGTTTTCGTAATCGCCGGCGGCAATGCCCATGGACGCTATTTCGCGGCCGTCTTTGTTGAGCGCAAAGCCGGAGACGTAGCTCTGGTCGTCGAAGGTGCCGTCACCCTTGTTGATGTACAGATAGTTCGGCTCCGAGTCGTTGCCCACGACGAGGTCGGGCTTCCCGTCGCCATTGATGTCGACAAAGATCACCGTGAATCCGTAGTAGCGGTCCTTGTCTTCGACGCCGGCTTTTTTGGTCACGTCAGTAAACGTGCCGTCGCCGTTGTTGTGGAAGAGGTGATCCGCCTCGCCGGGCAGTCCGCGCGGCCCGCAATTGACGGCAGCACCGCGATACTGGCAGTTGGCATAGCCGACCGCCTTGGTGCCGGCGATGGGTAGATTATCGCGGTCGAAATGGACATAACCCGAAACGTATAAATCGACCAGTCCATCGCCGTCATAGTCGCCCCAGGATGAGCCCGGTGACCAGTTGCCCAGGTCTACGCGGGCCTGTTCCGCCTTGTCTGTGAAGGTGCCGTCGTGATTGTTGTGATAGAGCCGGTTCTTGCCGTAATTGCCAACGTAGATGTCGGGCCAGCCGTCGTTGTCGTAGTCCGCAACGGAGCAGCCGTATCCCCAGCGATCGTTGGCCACGCCGGCCTTCTGCGTTACGTCGGTGAAGGTGCCATCGTGGTTGTTGCGAAACAGGGCGGCGTGCGGGGACTCTTCCTTGCCATCCAGCGAATTGAACGTGGCGCCGTTGACGAGATAGATGTCGAGCCAGCCGTCGTTGTCGTAGTCGACCAGGCACACGCCGGAGCCGTTGGTCTCAATGATGAAATCCTTCTGCGGCGAGCCCATCTTGTGGGTCCAGCCGGAGAGTCCGGCGGCCTTGGTGATGTCCTGAAAAACGATTGGTCCGGAGTCGACGAATCCGCCCGCCGTGATGGGACGCTTCTGTTCGTCATAGACGGGGGCGGCGCCGATCCCTCCGGCGATTCCGCTCATTCCCCCCTGTTGAGGCTTCGCGGGCGTCGGTGGCGCCTGCTGAGCCTGGAGATCCCCAGAGGACAAGAGAGCCCCGGACATAATTCCGCAAAACAAGGCTCCGCAAACCAGCGAACGCACACCCAAAGACGGCTTAACCCCCACGGTCTGAAGTGTATCGTACTGGCCGCGGGGCCGGCGTTCCCGCGTAGGACGCGATTGCACGGCGTGGGTACTTTAAACCGGAACTTCTGACATCGTAACCATTTAACCGCCCACCATGATTGGTTGTGCCCGTGAGCCGGCATCTAACTAGCGGAAAAGGCATCCATGAGCGGAAAAGATGCGAGCGGAAAAGATGCAGAGACCGAACGCGTGAGCCCGACGATGGATCGGTTCGGCCGATTTGCCGCAGGCGCCTCTTTTTGGTTGGGATCAAAGTGGGCGTTTCTATGCGCCGGCCTGGTCATTTCCGCATGGATCATTTCCGGGCCCGTGTTCCATTATTCCGATACGTGGCAACTGGTCATTAATACCGGCACCACGATTGTGACTTTCCTGATGGTCTTTCTTATCCAGAACACGCAGAATCGCGACGCGCGCGCCATCAATCTGAAACTCGACGAGCTTATCCGCGCCATCGATAAGGCACGCGATCAAATGATGAATATCGAGAAGCTCAGCGATGGGGAACTGGATGTATTGGACGCGCAGTTTGAGAAGATGCGCGCGGCGGGGCCTGATGCGGCAGAGAAAAGCCGCAGTGCTCAGGTGGTTGACTGAGCTCTGCGGCCGGCGGTCTTCAAATCCTGAAAGCGGAATCGGCCCGCGTCAGAAGATGAAGTCCGGTTTTCACTCACAGATCAAATTACTTTCAGAAGCAGCAGGATCAGCACAATGACGAGGATAAGACTGATGCCACCGCCGCCGTAATATCCCATACCCGGACCGACGCGGTAGCCGCCAATACCAAATCCGAAGATCAACACAAGCAGAATGATGATCAAAAGCATCGTTATCTCCCTCGCCGGTGAATCTTCACCAGACTTACAACTTGAGTTATCCATCCGTTTTGCGCTGATCCGCCGCTTCGCGCAGGTCACATTCCAACCGTATTGTTAGATGCAATCGACAGAAGCGAGGCCGTCCCAGAAAACGAACACCGTTTGCCTGTGACACGCCACAGCCCGGACAATGAACGTTCACCGCTTCTTAAGCCAATGAATTCGATATCTTGCGAAATCAAAACAACCATCTTGCAATAGGTCTGCGTCCAAGCGTGTGTTGTTGATTCAGGCGAGGACGTTTGCCCTCGGGAGGTATCGGAAATGCTTTGGACGATCTTTGTAATCCTCCTGGTTCTGTGGCTGGTGGGATTAGTCAGTAGTTACACGTTGGGAGGATTTATTCACCTGCTACTGGTAGCGGCGGTGGTAGTGCTGATCCTCCAGTTGATATCGGGTAGACGGCCGGTTGTCTAGTTCGAGTTGCTGCGATGTAGCGACAAACATCCCCCAGCCAGGTACTGCGCTGCTTGTAGAAGGAGCAGCGCGCAACTTAGGATGCATTTCTACAACCCGAAAGATTCTTTGGGGATTTAGTCACCCGAAGTTAGCAGGGTAAGTTGAATCCACGGAGGTGGAGCGATGGACAAGGATAGAGTGAAGGGCACAGTGGACGACGCAGCAGGCCGGATCAAGCGTCAGGTCGGAGAGTGGACCGGGGACACCGGTGCGCAGGTGGGAGGCGCGGCGCAGCAGGTGAAGGGCAAGGTTGAGAAGGCCTGGGGCAACGTAAAGGATGCCGCGCGCGATGCGGGCCAAAAGTCTGATCGGGATCGTGATGTGGTGGTCGAACGCGATGTTGTCGCTGACCGCGACAAACTCGACCGGCCATAGGAGCCTGTGCTGCAAGTCAAAAACACGGACAGGCAGGCCTTAGGAACGCGAAACCCGGCGGCTAGCATGAGGCTCCCAAACCCTATGATCCGCCGGGTTGGCCAGCCTGGACAGGTGATAATCACGCCCAACCGCTTCGTGTTTTCCCATTCCGAATCATCAAATCCATTCCGTATCTTTCGGGGTTCCAGGTCAATCGTTTCCGTGCCAAACCCCAACCTTTCCGTGGTACATATCGTCGTGTAGCCAGAGGCTCGATGAAAATCGCTGCTGTAGTTCTGATTCTTGCCGGGGTTACCGCTCTCGCGTACGGTGGCTTCACATATACCACGCACAAAAAAGCCGTCGATCTTGGCCCGGTGCAAATCGAGACGAAGTCCAATCACACTGTGCTTATCCCTCCGCTGCTGGGCGTTGCGGGGATCCTGATCGGCGGAGCTCTGCTGTTCGTTGGGGGATCCAGGAACCGCTGATCACGGGCCTTTGATCCTCCATGATCTGCACCGGAGCAAACGCGCCTCGGCATTGCGACCCGCAAGCAGAACCCTGTTGCGATCCGGTGAATTCAAGAGGTGGAGAGTTGCGCTATGTTTGCTATCAAACGTTTAAGCGCGTATAGATATATTCAAAGGAATATTGTGGCAAGGCAGCAGATACGGCCTGTTCCTTGAAGTGAGGTGCGTCTTCAGCAGTGACCAGGGTTCACTGACGCTCGACGTCCCACCATCGGAGACTTCCGCGTGGCGCGCCGTGGCCCGCGTACTTCGAAGTCCAGTGGACACAGTGAGTTGTGCATTGCTTCCCTCCGACTGTGCCCTCTGCGGCTCCTCCCTGCCGCGCCTTTCTTCCGTTCCAATTTGTGATGCCTGCTGGATGGAATTTTCCATACAGACGGGCCCTGTTTGCTCCCGCTGCGGCGAACCTTTGGGGTTCCCCGATGATCCAGTGTCTCCCCTGACCTGCCGGGTGTGCAGACTGGCTCCGCCCGCTTTTGTGCGCGCGGTTTCGTACGGGCCATACGAGGGACGAATGCGGGACGCGATTCACGCGTTCAAATACGATGGCCTGCATGGGGCATCTCGCCATTTAGGCGCGATGCTGGCGGCGGCGATCGGCCGACTGGCCCCCGAAGCCCCGGCGGAAATGCTGGTCATTCCGGTGCCGCTGCATCGGTCGAAATATGCGCAAAGGGGCTTCAACCAGGCACGCGTCCTGGCGGCGAACGCGCTGGCTGGGTTAAAGCGAATGCATCCGGCGTGGCGGCTTGCGCTCGCGTCCGACGCGGTTGTGCGCATTCGTGCCACCGACAACCAGGCCAGTCTCACGCCGCGTCAACGGCGCATCAACCTGCGCGGGGCGTTCGTCGTCGCCGATCCGAAGGCCGTGGCGAAGAAGCACATCCTGCTCATCGACGACATTTTCACGACCGGGGCTACGGCGCGTTCAGTGGCGCAAGTGTTGATGCGGTCAGGCGCCGCAAGCGTTTGGGTGGCGACTCTGGCACGGGCGCGGCGAATCTTCGATAGACCGGGCGCATTGCACCCGGTCTATCGAAAGCAGGATTTCCAGGGAGAAAAAGCAGGGGGCGGGCCGGTCCAGGATCCGTTAGATCAGGATCCGTTAGAAGGCCCACCAGTCGATGAGGGGAAACCGGCACGCATGCACGCATCACCGAACCAACCATCTTTTTGACGGGGGAAGAAGAGATGTCGCTGGGAAAAGCCATGATTCATGCACGCAAGCAGAAATCAATCGCACGAACCGCCGCCCACACCGGCGACGGCCCCATCGCGCATCCCAGCCAGATTCTGCAGATGCCGGTGCTGGTGCTCAATGCATCGTATGAGCCGATTAATATTTGCGGAGCACGGCGGGCCCTGGTACTGGTGCTCAAAGGGATTGCGCGGACCGAGGAGGAGCATGGCTTGACCCTCCACGCGCAACGCAGCCGGATTGCCATGCCGTCGGTGATCCGTTTGTTAGAGTATCGGCGCATCCCCCATCAGACTCGAGCGCTCTCGCGCAAGAATATCCTGCTGCGCGATCGCAACGCGTGCCAGTATTGCGGCGAGGTGCTTCCGGCGGGAGAACTGACATTGGACCATGTCGTACCGCGATCCCGGGGCGGAAACTCGACGTGGGAGAACCTGGTGGCGTGCTGCCACGCTTGCAACCGCCGCAAGGGAAACCGGATGCTCAGCGAGATCGACGATATGGTTTTGCTGCGCGAGCCCCGGCCATTCTCGCTCCACACCAGCCGGCAGATCATGCGCATGCTCGGCCGAGGCGACGATCGCTGGCGCAAATACCTTTTTTATTAGGTCCGCTTCGTAATCGACCTGCGGCCGGCGGGGATAAGGCTGCACGGTCACATTCTCCGTTCCCGTTTCTCGCCTGAGAAAAAGGCGCCCCTTGGTGGCCAAGCCCGGATTTCCGGGAGGGACCTACCTAAGGGGCGAGGAGCCGCAATCACATGGAAGTAATAACCAGATGCACGACCGCCGCCGACATGACCAGTCGATTTCGGACCCGCACTGACCTTACTTCCTGGACGAGAGTGAATATATTTTGGTTGGCTCGGCAAGAGAAGGTGTGATCGGGTACAACATCGAGGTTGTCTTGCTTAAGATCTTACCGGAGTTTAGTTTAAAGGAATCTAGACAAGTAAATTACGTCCACGTATGATACGTTGTTTAGCGCCGGATGTGTGATGGTAGCGGTTCCGGCCTAACGGAGCCGAGGGCGCGGCCGTAGACGTCTCGGCTTTCTCGATGCGAATCCGAGGTCCTCAAGCCGAGCGCTTCTGAACACTACGCAAATGCGGACGCCGGCCGGAGGTTGCAGAACCAATGCCAGTGGCACCAAAGCCAGTTCCGGAGACTTCGGATGCGAGCCCTCTCATAGACGCACCGAGGATCCGTGAGCAATTGGAACGCCTGCTGGCCCATCCGCTCTTTGCGAACAGCAAGCGCTATCCTGCGCTCCTGGCCTACACAGTTGAGCAAACGCTCCTCGGTAATGCCGCCGAATTGAAAGAACGAAGCGTCGGAGTGGAGGTCTTCGGAAGGTCTCCAACCTACGATGCGAACGCCGACCCTGTGGTGCGGATCACTGCCGGGGAGGTGCGCAAGCGCCTGACGCAGTATTATTACGACCCAACTCACCGCGGAGAACTGGTGATTGAGCTGCCGATCGGGTCGTATGTTCCATCGTTCCGCGGTCCGGAGCGGTCAGCAATCGAACCTGAATTGGCGCCCGCGATGCCGGACCCTGTCGTCGGCCCGGAGCGTCTACCGGTCTCAACCGTCCAAAGTCCGGGCAGGGGATCGCGATGGCGGCTTGCTGGGAGCATCGTGACCCTCCTGGTCTTGGCGGCCTCCGCGGGTTGGATTTCGGGACGACGGTATAAAGCGGAGCCTCCGCCACCCTCCAACCTTGATCGCTTTTGGGAACCGGTAACCGGCAGCGTGAGTCCGACGACGTTTTGCCTGGGCGAGCCGGCCAAGAATCTCGATGTCAGTGCGATCAACTCGTACGACGCCCCTGTAAGCAACAACGCCAAGCCTGAACCGCTCTATTTCCGGCTGCATTACTCAGGACACCTCGCCCTGGCCGACGTGATCACCTTGACCCGCACCGTGGCCGCCCTGGCCTCGCGCCACAAGGCATTCCGCGTGGTACCCGCTTCCGAGGCCAGCTTCTCGCAACTCCGGGAAGGCCCGGTCGTGCTCATCGGAGCCTTCGATAACATCTGGACGCTGCGGGTCACCCAGAAACTGCGATTCGGGTTTGAATCCAAGGATGGAGTTGCGCTTCTGGTGGATCGCAAGAGCCAGAAGGAGACGACCTGGGCCACTGCCTGGGACTTGCCCTATCAGAAACTTTCGCGCGATTATGCGATCGTAGCCCGCATCCACGACGGCACAACCGGACAGCCGGTCATTATTGCGGCCGGCATCTCTGAGGAAGGGACCGAGGCGGCCGGCGAGATTCTCTACAATCCCGTTTATCTAGATTTACTGCTCGCCAAGGCCCCCAGGAATTGGGAACAACTGAATATGGAGGCAGTAATCGGGACGCAGGTCATCGAGGGCCACCCGGGGCCACCCAGCGTTCTCGCGCTGGAGACCTGGTAGCGGCGCACGCGCATTTGTCAGGGCTGATCGTAAACCGGCGCAGGAAATCGCATTGGCGCCAATGGACACTGGCGCCGGTCAGCGAGACGAGCCGCAATAACCACATTATCGGAGATGGTTTAGTCCTTGGAGGAAGGTGCCGCAGCAGCCGCTTCATTCTGATATGGCTGCGGGAGGCGGCCCATCAGTCTTTATCTAAGGCACAAAGCCGGTTGACTGCAGCAGGACTCACATCAGCCACAAAGTCGTCTTGGTGGTCATTACTTGTTCTTGGCCCGCTGCGCCGCCCAACGCTTTCGTTGCGCATCAGCGATCCGCTTCCGTGCTTCGGGACTGAGTACGCGTGATTTCTTCGCTTTGGCAGGAGCTTTCTTGGCTTTACGCCCAGACAGGCTTGGGGCTGAACTACCGGAGCCGGCTAATAGGGAGCGAACCTGAGTTAGCCGGGCAATCTCTTCATCAATTTGTGCAAGTATCGAGTCTATCGCCATAGCCTTGAGGATAACTCACTCAAGCAGATTTTGACTACATCATATCCAATGGTTGTGATTGACCAAAAGTACTGCACTCAAGGTCCCTCGGGTTCGCCTGCCGCTCTCTCCGTATATGCCTTTCGTAACACATACAGAGCGAGCTACGCCTGGTCCCTGCGAGATAAGTTTGTTGCGATCCTCTGTACAGCGGTCGTTCTCGTTCGTTGCAAGCGGGCCCTGGCGGGGCGCTCCAAATCAACTCACAATCACTCGCTCGTCGTAACGCGATGTTCCAATGAGCCAGGTACACAGCGTCAGGGCGTTCTTCAGACCACCCAATATAGCCAATGACCCCAATAACATCGCGGAAGGCTTGAGAGAGGATCTTCGCATTGGTGCACCCGTCCGCTCGCACCAGCGACACCGCGATAATCCGTCGAGAAGGATCAAAGGTTGAAAGCGACCTGGAGCGACAGTATCGTCCCCGGGGAGGTGCGAAACTACAACCTTATCTCAATAGATCAGCTTCAGTGAGAATTGAATCTGGCGCGAGTTACCTGCGGTCTTGCTAATCATGCCGAAGCCGGTGTTGCGAAGGATGGCTCCAGTAGAGCTGTTCACCTGAAGCGTGTTGGAGGGCAGCCCCATGTCAACGATGTTGAAGATGTTGAAGAACTCGGATCGGAACTGGAGATCCATGCGCTCTGCGCCGCTCTTGCGACGGCCAATGGGAGTGTCCTTGATCAGCGCGAAATCGAAGTTATAGAACGCGGGTCCGCGAAACGTATTGCGCCCCAGGGTGCCGAAGCGGCCCTGGTTGGGTCCCGATCCATCCGATAGATGAACGGGAATGGAGAAAAAATCGAAGCCGTTGTCTCCGCCGTGTCCGAAATAGTCTTCGCGCACTTTGCGCGCGGTGGATAACTGGGGTGTTGCGATCTGGTCTGGGCGGTCGACTCCACCGGCGCCATAGCCGGTTTGTTGAATGCCCGAATAGACTGTGAAAGGCGAGCCCGAATTAATGCTGGTGATGCTGAGCAACTCCCAGCCGTCGGTTATCTT
The DNA here is from genome assembly GCA_963798315.1 of uncultured Acidobacteriota bacterium. Classification (GTDB taxonomy): domain Bacteria; phylum Acidobacteriota; class Terriglobia; order Terriglobales; family Acidobacteriaceae; genus Telmatobacter. Next base: position 136,309 of record CAWCTA010000023.1, read on the forward strand.
TCGAGAAACCGCATGGAGGAAGTTGACGCTCTCCAGATGCAGATCCTGGGCCAGGCTCAAGCTGAAGCCGTGGGTGACATCGAACTGGGATGGGCCTTTTTCGGGGTGATTATTGAACGGATCCTGTGAGACTCCCGCGGCCACCGCGCCAGTCGCACCCGTACCGGGAAGGACAAGGCTGGTGTCGTCGATTGACTTACTCCAGGTGTAACTTGCCTGCACCCCGGGTCCACCGTGGCCAACTGTGCCAGAGAGAGAAGTCTGGAGCGCATTGTATGTGGAGTGCGAATTGCCAATGATGACATTTTCCACGCCGAAGCCGCCCGTGACATTCCCCTGGCTATCGAAGGTAGTATGGGGCGCAAAGCCCGGCGAGGCGCCGGCGAAGGCATTGGGATAACTATAGCGTGGCAGCTTCTCGCTCGCGGTGCCGACATAACTCGCGTCGGCAGTCAGGTTGCCGAACTTCCGCTCCAAGCCAAACGTCCAGGTGAACATCGTGGCGTTGTTGAAACTGCGGTCGATGCCGCTGAGATTGAGAGGGCTGATTTGATAGCTGCCCGTGAGTTGCTGGCCGAGGGTAGCCATGTCTTTCTCGTAGCGATCGACATCCATGGCCGTATTTCCGGGAACTTCCTTGGTCGTCCAGGTGGCGAAAACGTCAATGCCGGTGGTGGTATAGGTGGCGGGCAATTGATCGGGGGTGATCTTAAACCCGTAGGCGATCGGCGCTCCTTGTGCGGCGACCAGGCGCGGATACACGACAAACGGGGTGGACCCGGTAAGAAAATTGTCCTGCCAGATATTCGGCGGAATGGCCATGATGCCTCCGCCGGCGTGCGCCTGGAGTTTGTCTGTAACTTGCCACGAGACCTGTACGCGCGGCTCCAATGCATGCCAATTGGTCTGGTAAGCCGGCTGCGGGTTAATCAGAAAGTTCTGAACGCCATCGGTGGTGAGAAAGCTTGAAGTACGGTGCGCCCGTTCGGTGATGGGCGTGTAGAGATCCCAGCGCAAGCCGTAGTCGAGGGTGATGCGCGGAGTCAGCTTCCAGGTATCCTGGGCAAAAACGGCCACGCTGTTGCGGCTGATGGCGGCGGGCCCGATATGCTCGCCGCTCGAGAAGCCGGGCGAGGCGATGGCAATGGTGTACGCGAAGGAACTGCCGGAGAGGAACGCGGAGAGCGTGTCGGGCAACGGATCGCCGGGATGAACGTCATGCATTCCGCTCTCTGACGGAATTCCCTCGAGGGCGTACGAAGTACCTCCGCCGAAATCGTATTCCCCGTTGGGACTGACGCCGAAGTAGGTTGTATCGCGATTGAGACGGACATCAACCCCGGCCTTCATGGCGTGATGGCCGCTAGTAAACGCCACGTTCTGCTGGCCCTGAAAAAGGTTGCCGTAGGCCTGCATTACGGTTCCAGCGGCGGCATTAAAAGCCTCAAACAACCCGTCATTGAACTTGACTCCAGGGTCAGTGTAATCAAAGGTGGGAAAACCGGGAGTCGAGCGCGTAATGCTGATTGAAGATACGAGCACCATGCGGGGAGAGACGGTGTGGGTGTAAGTGCCAACGACATTCCGCTGCCTGTCGATGTATTGAACCCCGAAGGCCGGATCGATGGCTGTCTGGTCGGGATTAGTGGTCGGCCCGGTCAAATCGTTGAAGTTGACGCGCGCAAAAAACTGATCCTTGCTGGAGAACTTGTGGTCAAGCCGGAGTGAAAACTGATTGGCATTGGTGTCGACCTTTGAAGCTGTCGCATAGGTGCGGGCGCCAAATGCACCGGTGGGATAGTTGGGGAGCGGGTAGCGAGCCAGGATGGAGGCAATGGAAGGGTTGACCGGGACCCGCAACGTATCAATTGTGCCGTCAGGGTAAGCGATTACATCGTAGCCGTCGCGCTCCAATTGGGTGGGTACGGGCATGACCTGCGTCGTTCCGAGCACCTGGCGGAATCCCTGGTATTGCGCGAAGTAAAAGGTCCGATTGCGGCCATCGTACAGGTGAGGAATGTAGATGGGCCCGCCGTTGGTCAGACCAAACTCGTTGCGGCGGAAGGGAGGAATTCTGCCGGGATAGGCAGGAGTGGGATGATCGAAGTAGTTACGCGCGTCGAACGCGGAGTTGCGTACGAATTCAAAGAATGAACCGTGAAAGCCGGCGGACCCGGAACGCGTAATGATGTCGGTAAAACCGGCGGCACCGCGTCCGATTTCGGCCGCCATCCAACCGGAACTTGACTGGATACCTTCGACAGCGTCCACATTGAAGTTGGAAAATGTCGATCCACCCATTTCCGGGTCGCTGATGTCGGCGCCGTCCATCGCGAAGGTGGCTTCGACGCCGCGCTGCCCGTTGATGGCAAACTGGGCCGTGAAATTGGTGGCGCCATTGGAGTCGGTCATGGTTCCGGCGGCCAGCAAGAGCAATTGGCTGAAGTCGCGCTTGTTCAGCGGCAGTTCGCTTACTGCCTGGCTCGAAAGGGCTTCCCCGCCGGTGCCGGAGGCCTGAGCCTGCACCGCAACGCTGACTTCGCCGCGGTTGGAAATCTCAATACTGGCGGGGAGTTCGCCCGCCTGTACTGCGATCATCTGCGTGTACTCGATGGTTCGGCCTTCGGCAATGATCTTGAGCTTGTAGGGTCCCGCGGGGAGCGGCTTGAGCTGAAATCGCCCATCCGGCCCGGTTTTGGCGTCAGCGCTTGCGCCGCCAGCCGCCAGAGTAATGGTCGCGCCAGCGATGGGCGCGCCGGCAGCATTGTGCAGAATCCCCTGCCAAACCGGCATGCTGGCAGACTGCGGTTGCGCGGGCAAAGCCAGACACAGGGCTAAACAGGCTGCAAGACCCACCATCCAAAGCGCTTTCACTCCCTGGGAGACTCTGAAACACACAAGGACCGGACCCTTGCTCGATGTACACTTCACTTGTTTTTCCAACCTTTATTATTGAAAACGTTTGCAGGGCCCGAGCGGTTCCATCAAAATGACAACGGATTTCCAATTAATTATATCGCTCTGACGTTTGCTAAAAGGTTTTGGCGGGCTGTTTTCAGGATTCCAGACTGATCTGGCCCGGGCTTCTACACTGTTTCCAGTACATGAGCGAAATCCCTCGAGATAGCGACACGATCGCGGCAATCTCCACACCGCCGGGACGCGGTGGCATCGGCATCGTGCGGCTGAGCGGTCCGGCGGCAACCTCCATCGCCGAACAACTGGTGCGGTTGCGCCAGCCTCTCGAACATGGGCGGGCTCGGTTGGCCGATGTGTTGGACGCTTCCACCGGGGAAAGCACGGGCACGCGGATCGATGAGGCGGTGGTCACATACTTCGCCGCACCCCACTCCTACACAACCCAGGATGTGGTTGAAATCGCATCCCATGGGGCGCCTGTTGTTCTGGAGTTTTTGCTGCGCCGGGCCGTCGAGTTGGGCGCCCGGCTGGCGGAGCCCGGTGAATTCACGCAGCGCGCATTCCTCTCCGGCCGGCTCGACCTGACCCAGGCCGAAGCCGTCCGCGACCTGATTGAGGCGCAAACGCTGACCCAGGCTCGTCAGGCCGCCAGCCAGATGGGCGGAGCCCTGAGCCGACGAGTAGCTCCGGTAAAACAATCGCTGGTCGAGCTCATAGCGCTTCTCGAAGCCGGCATCGATTTCGCCGAGGACGACGTCGATGTGACCCCGGCGATGGAAATAGCGCGGAGAATTCGCGAACTCACGGGCCCGCTCGCTGGGTTGGAAGCTTCGTTCGGGCGCGGCCGCATTGTGCACGACGGTTTAACCCTGGCGATCGTGGGCCGGCCCAACGTAGGCAAGAGTTCGCTTTTCAATCGGCTTGTCGAACGCGATCGGGCCATCGTAACCGCGACTGCCTGGTACAACCCGCGACCTGGTCACCGAGCGTATCTCGCTCGATGGAATTCCCCTGGAATTAGTCGACACCGCTGGTCTTCGCGAAGCCGTCGAGGAGGTGGAGCAACTGGGCATCGCTCGCAGCCGGGAAGCTTTGGCCGACGCAGCCCTGGTGCTCGTAGTCCTCGATGCCACCCAGCCGCTCAATGATGAAGAGAAAAGGTTGCTTGATGCCGTCCGCGAGCGCCCCGCCCTGATCGTCATGAATAAAACCGATTTGAGTGCCGGGGATCAGGCCCACTTCAGATTTGTTCCCGCAGAGTGCACCGATCTGGGCGTGCTGCGCACCTCCGCATTAACCGGTGAAGGCATCGCGGCCTTGCGTGAGCGGATTTTGACCCTCGCAACGGGGGGAGCGGCTTCAGAACCTGGCATGTTAACAAGCCTCCGGCACCAACAGGCGGTCCATACCGGGCTCGAGGCCCTCGAGGCGGCGGCCGAGGCAAATGCTACCAGGATTCCTCATGAGATGATCTTGATCGATCTCTACCGCGCTCTCTGGGCCCTTGATTCCCTCACCGGTCAAACCACCCCGGACGACATACTCAACTTGATATTCACTACCTTCTGCATCGGAAAGTAACCCGACCTCCAAGAGAGTCCAATGAAATGTAGAAATACGAATTAAATCATTGCAAATAAGCATGTTAGCGTCCTAGAATGTCTGTCAGCGACTTATGAAAGCCGAAGGGAAGTGAGTCGCCAGTGAGTCGCTAGAAACGAAAATAGCAGTTTCCTCTGCTGGCGACTCACGGAAGGGCACGAATGCAGCTCACGGATAACAAAATCAAGGCTCTCAAACCACAACCGAAACGGTATCTGGTAAGCGATGACGGCGGGCTTTCGCTGGACGTGCTCCCGAGCGGGAAAATGTCCTGGCTATTTCGCTACAGGCAGGGCGGCAAGCAAGAGCGGGTGACGCTGGGGCAGTATCCGGCAATGACTTTGAAGGCTGCACGAGCCACCCGTGACGTAAAGGCTACACAAGTGGCAGAGGGCAAGTCTCCTGCCACTGAAATGAGACTGGCACGCGCGGGGCTGACGATGAATCCCACCGTGAGAGAGTTCGGGGAGCGGTACTACAAAGAGCAGGTGGTGAGGAATTGGAAAGACCCGAAGAGCATTCGGCGCTATTTGGATAACGAGATCTTCCCGACATTCGGAGAGAAGACCCTCAAAGATGTGAACGCCTTGGACGTGCAAGCGCTGGTGTACCGGAAGCGGGACAACGGGCGCATCGCGGCGGCCATGCAACTTCGCAACGTAATAAAGCAGATGTTCGATTACGCGGTGGAAGACGCGACTGGTGACGATCAATCCCGCCGTCATGGTGGCAACCCGGTACATCGGCAAAGCCCGCAAACGCTCCCGCGTGCTCCCACCGAATGAGATTCGGCTTTATCTCCGCACCATCTATCAATCGAACATGCGGCGGCAATTCAAACTGGCCCTTCATATCATCCTGCTCACTCTCTCGCGAAAGTCGGAACTCTTGCTGGCACGGTGGGAGCATGTGAACTTTGAGACGGGGGAATGGCTCATCCCGGAAGAGAACGCAAAGACAGGCAAGCCGCACATCGTTTACATGTCAACGCAGGTTGCCGCGATGTTCCTGGAGTTGAAAGCCTTGGCCGGAGACTCCGAACTAGTGATGCCTGGCCGGGGTAGCCTCACAAGGCCCTTCGCCAAGAATGCGCTCAACTCAGGCATTAGAGGGACTGACGTTCGATATGGACCCGCTCACCATCCACGATCTGCGTAGAACTGGCGCAACGCTGCTAACCGAGCGCGGTTTCAATCGTGACGTGATCGAAAAGGCTTTGAGCCATGAGGCCGTGGGCATACGCGCCGTGTACATCGTTGCCGAGTTCGCAGAGCAGCGGAAGAAAATGCTCCAGTGGTGGGGTGATTACGTGGATGGCATTGTGAACGAATCCAAGGTGATTGTCGGCAACTTCGGAGGCGGTGCGGCCTAGCTCACCAACCGCAAGCAACAGCACAAGCGCCCGGCCCTGCCTTCCGTGGAACGAGCGGCGGGGAAGGTATCACCCGAGCCCAGCGGCGCTCTGTGCCCGGCATTCGGAGCGCCCTTGCTCACAGCCTAACGGCGCGACCCGTCACTCCATGCTTTCCGCAGAATCTCCGCAGCGACCAAAATTTGCGCGGTTTCTCAGCCTTGCAACAAGGTGGGAAATAGATGGACGCGGTTAGCTTGTCTCACCACAGGAGAGAACGAATTGGACAATCCAGAGAAGATTATTCGCCTGCAAGCAGTCAAGGCGCGGTGTGGCCTCAGTCGGAGCACGCTTTACAACCGGATGGCAGCGGGGGAGTTCCCTTGTTCGATAGCTCTCGGACCACGCTCTGTGGGCTGGGTAGAGTCTGAAATCAACGCATGGATTGTCGCTCGAATCAATGCAGGACGGAAGGATAACCGGAACAACAAGCCACAGGCTGCCTAGGAGAAATGGTACATGGAAACATACCCGTTGACCGAAACACAAGCCGACGCCGGTTTGGTATGGGAAGGCATCGACCTTCCGCGCGTTGCACCCGGCATCTATCAGGCCGTATGCGTAGCATGGCAAGGCCCGCAATGGGTCCGGGCCTTCCAGCGCTGGTGCCTCCGACTGGAGTTTTCTCTCTTAGCGGATGGCTCGCTCGTATCCCGCTTCTATAACCTGGGCAACAACAAATTGCGAAAGAGTTATGGCCGCCGGTCCCTCTTCTACGCGGTTTGGTGCCTAGCCAATGGGGAGCCGCCGCGCAAAGGCCAGAGGATGACGCTGGGCACGTTCATCGAACCGGGCCTCATCTATACGTTGCGCGTTGCCGATTCCATGAAGAACGAAAAGGGAGAGCGCAAGCCGGGCGCGCTGGTGTACAGCCGCGTGACGGATATTTTGATAGTCGAGCGGAAATAAGACCACTAGCGCACTACTCCGCTCCCGCGCTCTCCAATCGTTTAATCAGGAATCTCTCAATCCACAAATGAACTAATCAACCAATCAAGTAGGCATGGGAGAGGCGAAGACCATCTTCGCCGCCGTGCTTTTGGGCTTCGCCTGTGCCGGGCGAAGGTTGGACCACACACATGAACTCAACCACAAGGGGCGGCGGCCTAATCGCCTCCGCCTCAGGCATTGCAGTTCCTTGGCGAGCATTCGCCGCCGCGCGCAACGTGTCCCCGCCATGCGCGCAGCGGACGCACCACATGTACCAAAGCAACATCGCCGGAGAATGGAATGCCCGCCAAAAGGAAGCCAAAAATGTAGACAGTTTGGCGAGGCTAGCAGCCGAGAGTCCAAAACGCTCAGGACGTACCCACATTGACAACATGGATTGTGAAATCGGGACGGTCAATTCGTGTACGATCAAAACAGCACCTGGGGGTACGGGGGGAAAAGCATCCCATCCCGGTTCCGTGTAGACCGTTAGCCAATCGCACTTTTGTTTCCACAAAATAGAAGTTTTCTCAAAAAATCACCCCTGAGAACAGGCAGCTTTCCAACGCTTCGCAGAGCGCAGCGTAATGACCCGCCGTTGGCCCTCTATGCGTACCAGCCGTTCGGGGGCACGGGCACGATATACTGCTTTCGTTCCTGGGCACCCTGCTACGCACTCCCCAACCCCGGCGCGCTCTGTAAGAATTGAACTTCACCCCAGAGTGACCCCGCCCGATGCCGCTTTCGCTTGCTGAATTCGTCACCCGATGGAAGGCCAGCACGCTTACAGAGCGCGCCGCCGCGCAATCCCATTTCATCGACCTCTGCGAAGTGCTCCACCAGCCACACCCCGCCGCCGCCGATCAAACCGGAGACGCCTTCACCTTTGAGAAGCACGTCTCTACCCTCAAAGGCGGCAAGGGGTATGCCGACGTTTGGAAGCGCGGTTTCTTCGGCTGGGAATACAAGGGCAAGCATAAGGACCTGAAGGCGGCCTATCTCCAACTGAACGATTACCGCGAAGACCTTGAGAATCCGCCCTTGCTGGTGGTCTGCGATCAAGACCTTTTCGAGGTCCATACCAACTTCACCGGGACCCGCCCGCACGTCTACCGCTTCACTTTGGACGATCTGCTCTCCAATGTCCCGACGGCCTCTTGTGCAATCCCGCCGTTGGAAGTTCTGAAAGACGCTTTCACCGATCCCGAACAACTCCGCCCCGAGCGCGCCGCCGCCCGCGTCACAGAGGCAGCGGCGGGAGAGTTCGCCAAACTCGCCACCAGTCTTGAGCAGCGCGGCCATGACCCGCAAGCCGTGGCTCACTTCCTCATGCGCTTGCTGTTCTGCCTCTTCGCTGACAGCATCGGCCTTCTGCCGGACCATCTTTTCCGGCAGATGATCGAACTTGACAGAGCCAAGTCCGCCAGCTTCACCCGCAAGCTACGCCAGCTTTTCGCGGCTATGTCCACCAGCGGAAACAGCTTTGGCGTACATGACATTGCATGGTTCAACGGCGGTCTCTTTGCAGATGATTCCGTTTTCGATCTGACATCCGCCGATATGAGCGCCTTGCGCGCGGCCTCCGCTCTGGATTGGTCGAACGTAGAGCCTGCCATCTTCGGAACGCTCTTTGAGCGCAGCTTGGACCCCGGCAAACGGTCCCAACTCGGAGCACACTACACCAGCAAGCAAGACATTCTGCTCATTGTGGAGCCGGTAGTCATAGAGCCATTGCAAGCGCGCTGGCAAGCGGTGAAGGCGGAGGCCCTGGCACTGGCTGAGGCCGCAGAGAAGCAGCGCAAGGGCGCGGCCTATAACAAGCTCCGTGCGCAGATGCAAGACAAGCTCTATGCGTGGCTGGCGGAACTCTCCGCCGTTCGCATCCTTGACCCTGCATGTGGGAGCGGCAATTTCCTTTACCTCGCCCTTCGCCGGATGCTTGACCTGTGGCGAGAGGTCTATCTCTTCAGCGCAGAGCACGGCCTGCCCACGCTGCTACCGCATCAAGTCCACCCATCGCAGCTCTACGGCCTGGAAACGAACGTCTATGCGCACGAGCTGGCCTCTGTGGTGGTTTGGATTGGCTATCTGCAATGGCTCAATGACAACGGCATCGGATGGCCGACAGAGCCGATTCTCCGCAAGCTCGATAACATCCAACACCGGGACGCGATTCTCACTCATGACGCGAAAGGCAAGCCCGATAGAACCCGTGTGGCCCGAGGCGGACTTTATCATCGGAAATCCGCCGTTTCTGGGGGGAAAGACGACTGCGCACGCGAACTTGGGCGATTCTTACGTGGATGAACTCTTTCGCGTCTATGAAGGCCGTGTGCCGCAAGAAGCCGATCTAGTGACGTATTGGTTTGAGAAAGCGCGGGCACATGATAGAGTCGCGCAAAGACCAAGCGGGCCGGGTTGCTTGCAACGCAAGGTCGATTCGGGGCGGGGCAAATTGGACAGGTGTTGGAACGGATTGCAGAAAGCGGCGGAATCTTCATGGCCTGGGGTGACCGAAGCCTGGATTCTTGACGGCGCGGCGGTGCGTGTCTCTCTAGTCGGCTTCGACGATGGTTCGCAGGCGGAGCGAACGCTTGATGGGCAGCTCGTCGCAAAAATCCATCGCCAACCTGACAGCGAGCGAATCGACATGACTCTTTCCAGATCCTCCTGGCTGAAAACTCCCGCATAGCTCTTCAGGGGCCGGTCAAGGTAGGCAAATTCGAGATTACCAGCGAAGAAGCTCAGCACCTTTTACCGCTGGGAAATCCGAATGGGCTATCAAATGCCCGATGTGTCAAGCCATGGATGAATGGCGACCGATCTGGTCGGACCGTCGCAGACAATCGTGAACATTATTGATTTTGGCGAGATGTCGGAGATCGGAGGCGGCGCTCTTTGAAGCGACCGTTTGAACTGATCAAGGTAGAAGGTTAACCCGACCCGGCATGGAAAATCAAGGACCGAACAACGGCGCGAACACTGGTGGCGGCTTGGTCGATAGCGGCAGCGATTTCAGAGAGGCAAAAGCTGGGAAAGCCCGCCTCATTGCTACGCCCCGTGTTGCAAAGCATCGAGTATTCGCCTGGGTGAGTCCTGAACTTGTACCAGACAGTCGCCTTTATGTTTTTGCCAGAGATGATGACTACTTTTTCGGGGTACTTCATTCGAGAATCGCACGAGGCATGGAGCCATCGCACAACTGTTCGATACACGGAGATGGCGACGAAGGCGGACGGCCCACTTACGTATCATCGTCATGTTTTGAAACCTTCCCGTTCCCCTGGCCACCGGGCCATGAGCCGAAGGGTTCACCGCTGGTGGAGACAATCGCAGAGGCCGCACGCGAACTGGTAGCGAAGCGGGACGCCTGGCTCAACCCACCGAACGCCAGCGCAGAAGAATTGAAGAAGCGCACCCTCACCAATCTCTACAATGCCCGCCCAGCTGGCTGGCGGAGGCGCATCGCAAGCTAGACGCGGCGGTGTTCGCGGCCTATGGCTGGCCGGACACGCTTACGGATGCGGAACTCTTGGAGCGATTGCTTGCCTTGAACCACGAGCGCGCCGCCGCGAATACGACAGTGTGAAACGCGAACGTTGACGGGCTGTCAAGGTTGGGTGGTCTGCCTCTGTATCGAACGAAGCAACAGAGCGTGCATGTGCTGAATCCGAAGAGGCGTCATAGGGTGGTCACTGCCTAGAGCGGCTAGTCTCCCAACGATTCCCGTTGACGTTTGACCCGTCAGCATTTCCAGCCTTCCAAATCCCCCGGCAGCATCGAAAGGGTTATATCCGGCAGCGGTGAAGATGGCGAAGCCGATTTCATCGGCGCGATTCTCGCACGCCTTCTGCTCTACCAGTCCGTTTCTACCCGACCCGCCCAAAAGCCTGTCCAATGCTCCACTAATCGTTGGAGGCGCTACCTGTGCGCGGCCTGAATCTGACTTGCAGGTATCGTCAAGAGCGTGGCCTAGCTCATGTGCATAGATGAATGCCATTTCGCCCTCACCGTCTCCCATGAACCTTACAAACGTGGTCGGGACACAGATAAGAGCAACGCGGGGATTAAGATTGTTTTCCCATGCATTGATTACATTGCTCCCCACCACGGCGACATGGATTTCGTATCCCGGAACTCGTACCAAGATGGGTGCGAGCCGCTGGCGGATGCTTACCATGCGTTCAAACTCCGGTCCGCTGGTGACTTCGGGAGCATGGCAGAAGTGTTCAACAATCTCCGCCCTCGTATGTTTTGTTTGGGAACTTACAGGCAGAGCGAAGCAAAGCAGCACAATGACACAAAGGAAATCCTTCATCGAACGACACCCATTTGAAGCAAGTTGGAAATTCAAGGAGTTGATTGAGGCCCTGGCAGTGTTGCGGACGGATGCCGAACCTCTGGAACTGTAGCCTGCTTTGAGCGATGGACCCGCCTCCGCTTCGGAATAGGCTGCGGTGGTGCTACAGGCACGCTCACAGCGGCTGGTGGCGTTGGGGATGGCGTAACAGTCCGGGAAGAGAAGATAGCCGCTAGAAACATCGTCAAAAGCCCGCCAGCGATGAACGCCACCACCAGAGCCGAGCCGTTTTCCGCGCGCTGCTGCGGAGGCGTGCCGGAGCCGGGAGCCGCATCCCCACCAGCCGCCTCGCCTTTGCCTGAGTATGTCCGGTTATAGAGGCCGGTTCCGGGGATGGAGGCTGCCGAGTACGATCTGCCCTTCGCATCCTTGCCGACCCGAAAGCCGCGCACTCCGACGGAATACCCCATGCCGGACCTTGAGAAGTTCAGCTTCAGCGGTCCGAGTTTGAGACTGCGGCGGAATCCCCATCCCATAACCCGGCCATCGTAGCTTCCCAAATAGCGGGCTGACTGTGACGGCGAACAGTGCGTGATTTCTGTTCCCGAGCATGGCTTTGGTCTAAGTCCTTTATCATGAGTATCGGAAACTTTCTGTTACGAGAAGTTGACGGCCCCAGAAAACTAAGGACTTAGCGCGTCTCATTTGCGTTTGGTTACACGTTTGGGTACGCATCGTCCGTGGAGCGGCCCGAGGCCGCTTTCTGGCATTTTCGAGGCCGGTTTCCGCCTGAATACCCCCGATATATGGCTCACGGGTCCTTCCCCACCTCGTCAAGGTAAGGGTGACGCGCAACCCCACCCCCGCGCTAGCGCCAGAATTTGAAGCCCCGAGTTCCGTTTCCGCATTTGTTTGTTACATTTTTCAATCATGTGCCTGATCCCTGAGCAGTTGTGCGAAAAATGGAGTCGGAACTTACGGAACTCAATCCCTGTTTGAGCCGTCTGGGGGAAGCATGGCACCCTCACAAGCCGCGCCGATCTGAGAACTCGTGCCGGAAGCCTTTATTAGCCGCACCACCAGCGCCGCTCCCTGGCTTCCCGTGGCACCAGAGCCGAGTAGACTACCCCATAGTGCGGCGGCGCTTTGGTGGGATACAGAGGCGGTTTGAGTCGCCAGTGAGTCGCCAGAAAAGGCACGACTCCAGACACGCGCATGGATATTGACGATTGTGGAGTTATTTACTTTCTGCATCGGAAAATGACGTTCTTCCAGCGCTGTGCAATCGAATGTTCCGCAAATAAATAAGCTTGGCAAAAAGGCCAAGTCCACAGGGCATGCCCGCGAACGCACGCGAAAGGAATTTATTACGCAGTTTCCACCCGATAGTTACATGGCGTGTGGTATCCGGGGGGAGTGTTGGATACCACACGCCGTTTTTAGCGCTCGCTCCGGGGGGGTATGAGCGCGTCCGGCCAGACAACGACAAGCTATCACGTTTTTTGGCCCGGCACATATCACGAAGGTATTTGTGACAAAGGTCACTACTTGCGGCAGGTTTGGAAGCAAACTGTGGGTGATTTGCGCCGCTCGGGAGGCGTTACTTTTCTTCAGGGTAGAAATCGGCTGATTGCGGAGGCGAGACTACCGTGCGTCCCGCTGCCTGATCAATTGACGGATGGATGAGATTGAAGGCTTATGTCGCGGCCAGGTTCTAAGCGGTGATCCGGCGGACGAACGGGGAGACATCAAGACCACGCCGACCGCAGCCAATTGAAAGAAAATCAGCACCGTCCGCTCGGTGGGATCACTGACAGTGAAGCTGCCAAGCGGCGGAAACAACAACACATCGAAGATGACGGTTGCAGCCACAGCACCGATCAGACCTGCCATTCGCCCCCAATACAACGTGGCCGCAATGACCACCTGGAGACAAATTGCCGGGGCCGCGAGTCGGGCGTCTGTACTTTCCCCCAGGGACATGGACAACAGCGCCGCTACGCCTGCACAAGCGGCAATTCCAAGGCAGGATTTCAGGGTAGTGCGCATGCTTTCCTCTTGAACATCCAGCAGGGGTGAGGCCCGGAAGCTTAATGTAACACGACGGACATTTCAAGATGAGGCTCGATCGCAAATTGTGATTCGATTTGGGTTGAATTTGTCGTCTAACCCCGCAACAAGTCGCAACGACCGTCCTGCGAGACCTTCACCGGTCCGCCCGAACCACTTGCCAGTCGATGGTCAAACCACAATTACGGCTGACCCAGTGGCTGACTCGTGCTTCACGGCTTGGAGGGCCTGGTTGGCTGCGTCCAGCGGAAAAGTCGTCACGGTCTGTCGGATCTTCAGATCGCGAGCCAGAACGAGAAAGTCGCGCGCGTCCTGTCTTGTCATGTTTCAGGTCGTAAGATCAACCACGGTGTATTTCTCCGGTTGCTTGTCAAAGGCCTGCTTGCATCCGGCACAGCAAAAGTAGAACCGTCGACCATCGAATTCCGACACGTGCTTTGCTCCGGCAATATCAACGGTCATTCCGCAAATCGGATCTCTGGCTTCGATGAGCTTTTGTGCCATCGCTGGCGCTTTCTCTTCCGCCGGTTGATTCCTGCTCAATTGCACAATTTCCGCCAGGATGCTGACCGCGATTTCTTCCTGCGAACGAGCCTGGATGTTCAATCCCGCTGGAGCTCGGACCTGGCCAAGTCGAGTCTTGTCGATCCCTCGTTCCTCAAGATACTGGATGACCTTGGCTGCCTTTGTTTTGCTGGCGACGAAAGCCACATACGACGCATCGGTATGCAGCGCTTGTTCGAGGGCTTCCTCGTCCTGGTCTCCCTGTGTGGAAACGACAATGAACATCCGCGGCGTAATCTTGAGCCCGCCCAGGTTCATATCGGGAAACACATGGTCGGCGTCCGGATAACTTGCCTGATCCGCGCCGGGCGCCACGACTGTAACCGTGTAATTGATGGTTTTCGCCAACTTGGCGAGCGTGCGCCCCACCGGAGAGCGACCCACAATGAGTATGTGCGGCTTCGGCAGGACGGGCTCGATGTAGACCTCGAGCTTGCCCCCGCTATGACAGGACATGTTGTAGGCCACCACGCCTTCCTCATCGGCAGACGATGTGCTGACGCGCACCAATCGCGGACGCCCATCCTTGAGAGCCTTCAGGGCTTCCTTCACGACCGCAGGCTGCGCGCAGCCGCCGCCGATCCAGCCCCAGATTGCGCCATCGGCGGTGATGATGGCCTTGTCCCCCGATTTCCCCGACACGGGCTTGAGAAAGTGCACCACTTCGGCGATAGCAAAGGATTGGCCGCTGGCCAGCATCTCGGCTGCCTTGCTCAGGAATTGATCGAACATGAAAGCTTCTCCTTGGTTCTACAGGTGCCTCTCGAGGGCCAACAGGCTCTCAAGATTATGTGCAGGAGCGAAAACATCCACATACGGCAGTGCGGCGGCCATCCCGCGGGTCAGGGGCTGATAATCCTTGAGCCCCAGCAGCGGATTCAACCAGAGTATCTTGAAAACCCGCCGGCGTGCGGCCCGCATCTCTTCCGCAAGCAGTTTTGGATCGCCTGTTTCCCAGCCATCGCTGAGGATCATGAAAACCGTGTCGCGGGTCAGGACTCGTGTGCCGTAGGTTCGATTGAACTGGCGAAGAGATTCGCCGATCTTGGTGCCGCCTGCCCAACCGGCGGACCGCTGCGAGAGCCGCCGCAAAGCTTCGGGCAGGCTGCGAGTGCGAAGCAGATCGCTGATCGCAACGATATTGGTGCTGAAAAGAAACGTCTCGACCCGTGGAAAGCAGGCCTGGAGCACATAGGCAAATCGCACCAGGAACAAGCTGTAGAAATTCATTGAGCCGCTGATATCGACAAGGATGACGAACCTATTCCGCGAACGCCTTCTTGCCTTGTAGGCGAGTGTGATTGGGTCGCCGCCGCGCGCGATACTGCGCCGGATGGTGCGGCGCACATCGACAGGGCCCACGCGATTGCTTATCGCCAGGCGGCGCGAGAGGCGCTGGCTCATGCGCCGCAAAAGACGCATCGAGATTTGTTCCAGCGCGGCAAGGTCGTCGCACGCAACTTCGGAGAAATCCACTTTTCTTAATCGTTGCTGCGCGCTTGCACCAAAGACCGCCTTGCCCTTTCCCTCCGGTGCGGAGTTGCTTTCGGTTTGCCCAAGGAACACGGAGGATCCATCCTCACGATCGATTGAAACCTTCTTCGACGAACCCTTGTATTCTCCCGCGGAGGAGCGCGGTCTCGGCTGAAACTCTCCCCAGAATTCGAGGAACATGTGCGGAAACCGCTCCCACTCTTCACTGGTCGAGCAGAGCGCCGCCTGCAAGGCGAAGGAAAGAGACTGGCTGCTCGAGACGTCGATGACGTTGGCTGCTTCGAGAGCGGCGAGGGTTTGGCGGATGTCTGCCGTGAAGCCATGCATGCGCAGGAACCGGCCGAACTCGACGATGGAGGCGGCCAACCGATCTGCATGCTGATGGCGCATCGCGCGGCTCCTGGTCAATGAATCTGCGTCAATGAATCTGCGCCACCAACTCGTCAATGGAGGCCTTGAGTTTGGAGCTGTCTTCCATCGATTTTGCCACGCAGCCTAACGTTCCTTCGATCACGTCCGCGTCCAGGCTGCGCTTGCCCAGCGAATGGATCGCCTGCGCGCAATCGAGTGTCTCCGCCACTCCCGGCGGCTTTGCGAGGTCAAGACCGCGCACCGCCTGGACGTAGCGCACGACCTGCTTCCCCAATTCCGCCTCGATCTGGGGAAGACGCGCACGCACGATGCTCATCTCTTTTTCCAGGCTCGGGTAATCAATCCAGTGATAGAGGCAGCGCCGCTTCAACGCATCGCTTAACTCGCGCGTCCGGTTGGAGGTAAGGATGACGTGCGGGCGATGCCTGGCGTGGAGTGTACCCATCTCCGGCACAGTGATCTGGAAATCGGAGAGTAGTTCGAGCAAAAAGGCTTCAAACGCTTCGTCGGCCCGGTCGACTTCGTCGATCAGCAGCACCGGCGCGGCGTCCTGGGCAAGAATCGATCGCAGCAGCGGACGCTCGAGGAGGAACTCGCGGCTAAAGATATGCTTTTCTTTTTCTTCAACGGTCTGGCCCGTGCCTTCCTGAAGCTTGATTGCCAGTAACTGCTTCTGGTAATTCCACTCATAGACGGAGGAGTTGACATCCAGTCCTTCATAACATTGCAGACGGATCAACTCGGTCTCTAACATCGAGGCCAACGTCTTGGCGACCTCTGTTTTTCCCAGGCCGGCGTGCCCCTCGATGAGGAGCGGCTTGTGCAGGTTGATGGTGAGATAGACTGACGTCGCCAGGGAACGATCCGTAACATAACCCAGGCGCTCAAACTCGCGCATCAGGTCGTCTGGGTCATGGAAGGATCGAACGGCGGGCTGCGCTTGGGGCGGCGGCATGATTGATCTGGTCTTAACTCCGGGTGAAGCAGTGCGCCTTCAGGAGTTGCGGTTTAACGCGCCTTTCGCCGCGGCCCAGGCAACAGACGCAGCGCTGAGCGGCTTTGCTTCCGCCACGGGTGCATCTCCAGGCTGTTTGAGCTGCGCCTGAAAATTCTTGATGAACTGGGCGAAGATGATGTTCGAAACTTCGTTGATGACGCGCGCCCCCATCTGCGCAAGGATTCCGATGACGTTCAATTCAGAGACGCTCGTCACTTCTGTTCCGCCATTGTCGAGAGCACGGGCTTTTGCGGTCATCTTCAACGAAGCGCTTCCCCGCCCCTTCACATCCTGGCCCTTGCCGACGATTTCGATCTCATGGTTTCCCGCGTCGAGACGAGTAATCTGCACTTCGCCTTTGTAGTCGGTTGCGCTTGGACCAACTCTCACGCTGATGGCGCCCTTGTAAGTCGTCTCATTCACCTGCTCGGTAATCTTTGCTCCCGGCACGCACACCGCAACGCGCTTCGGGTCACTGAGCAGGCTCCATACCTGACCGATGGCTTCTTCAACCTGAAAGGTCTTTTCAATCTGGATCGCCATGAGTTAGGTGACCACGCCTTTCTCTTTCAGGATCGTCCACACCTTCCAGGGTGCGATCGGCATGTCGATATGCTTCACGCCCAGATGGGCGAGCGCATCGACGACCGCATTCACAAAGGCCGCGGGGGATCCGACGTTGGGCGACTCGCCGACTCCCTTGGCGCCGAAAGGATGATGCGGCGAAGGTGTACAGGTCTTTCCTGTCTCCCAGACGGGCGTCTCTACGGCCGTGGGCAAAAGGTAATCCATGAAGTTACCGCCCTGCACGTTACCGCTCTCGTCGTAGGTGATCTCCTGCATGAAGGCAATGGCGAAGCCTTCGGTCAGACCGCCGTGGATTTGTCCTTCGACGATCATCGGATTGATGATGTTGCCGCAATCGTCAACAGCGACAAATCGGCGCACCTTGACTTCCCCTGTTCCCTTATCAATATCGACGACGCAGATATAGGTGCCGAATGGGAATGTGAGGTTGGGTGGATCGTAGTAATCAACCGCTTCGAGGCCTGCTTCCATGCCCTGCGGCATGTTGGTATAGGCCGCAAACGCGATGTCCTGGATGGACTTCGATTTACTGGGAGCGCCTTTCACGAAGAACTTACCCGGCTCCCATTCGAGATCCTCTTCGCTGCATTCCAACAGGTGCGCGGCAATCTTCCTGCCTTTGTCGCGAATCTTGCGAGCAGCCATGGCCGTCGCGGCGCCTGAAACCGGCGTGCTGCGGCTGGCGTAGGTGCCGAGACCATAGGGAGCCGTGTCGGTGTCGCCTTCTTCGACTGTTACATCGGCCGCCGGAATACCTAACTCCTCGGCGACAATCTGCGCGTAAGTCGTCTCGTGTCCTTGCCCCTGGCTCTTGGTGCCCATGCGGCACATCGCTTTGCCCGTGGGATGGACCCGGATCTCGCAACTGTCGAACATTTTGATCCCTGCGATGTCGAAGGTGTGTGAGGGTCCGGCGCCGACGACCTCGACGAAGCTGGAGATGCCAATGCCCATCAACTCGCCTCGCTTGCGCTTTTCTGCCTGCTCCTTTCTAAGTTCGGCGTAGCCGATGGTATCGAGTGCGACCTTCATCGCGGCCGCATAATCGCCGCTGTCATAGGACCAGCCGAGCGGTGAGCTATAGGGGAACTTATGCGGCGAGATGAAATTCTTGAGCCGTAATTCGGCTGGATCCATCTTCAGTTCCAGCGCCAGCACGTCAACCGCTCTCTCGATGAGATATGCCGCTTCAGTTACGCGGAATGAACAGCGGTAGGCGATGCCGCCCGGCGCCTTGTTGGTGTAGACGCCGTCGACTTCGCAAAAGGCAGTGGGATAGTCGTACGCTCCCGTGCAGATGCTGAAGAGTCCGGCGGGAAACTTGGTGGGCTGGGCTGCGGCATTGAAGGCGCCGTGATCGGCTAGTGTCTTCACCCGCATTGCCTTGATCTTTCCGTCGGATGTGGCAGCGAGGTCAGCGGTCATATGGTAGTCACGCGCGAAGCCCGTCGACTGCAGATTCTCCGAACGGCTTTCGATCCATTTCACCGGGCGGCCGGTGGTCAGCGACGCGACCACAGCGCAAACATAGCCGGGATAGATCGGCACCTTGTTGCCGAAGCCTCCGCCGATATCCGGAGAGATCACGCGGATGTTGTTTTCCGGAATGCCGCCGACGATCGCAAACAACGTGCGATGCGCGTGCGGCGCCTGCGAGGTGAGATAAATGGTGAGCCGTCCCGTGGCGCGATTGAAATCGGCTACGCAGCCGCAGGTTTCGAGCGGCGAGGGGTGGCAGCGCTGAAAGATCGCGTGAACACTGGCTTGCACCGGTGCGTCAGAGAATACCTTGTCGGTGGCGGCGCGGTCGCCCACTTCCCAATGGAAGATGTGATTGCTCTTCTGCTCGCGGTCCTCGCGCAGAATCGGCGCGTCGGGGTCGCAGGACTTGTGCGGATCGACGAGCACCGGGAGCTCTTCGTAATCGACTTCCACGAGTTCGGCGGCATCCGCAGCGATATACGGATCTTCTGCGACGACGAAGGCAACTTCCTGCGATTGAAACAGCACTTTGCCCGTGGCCAGCACCATCTGCTTGTCAAAGAAGAGCGTCGGCATCCAAGCCAAGTTCGCCTTGGCCAGGTCTTCTCCGGTGATGACCGCAACGACGCCGGGCAGTTGCATGGCCTTTTCAGTGTTCACGCCCTTGAGGCGCGCATGCGCATAGGGACTGCGCACCATATGGCCGAAAAGCATGTCGGGTAACTGGACATCGTCGACATAGTTGCCCTTGCCCTGGAGGAAGCGCTGGTCCTCTTTGCGCTTGATGGAGTGGCCCATGCCGCCGACTTCAGCCGATGTGCGACAGCTCATGCTTTTCTCCTTCCGCAAGCTTTGCGGCTGCAAATTGGACCGCTTTTACGATGTTCTGGTAGCCGGTGCAGCGGCAGAGATTGCCCGAAATCCCCCAGCGGATCTCTTCTTCGCTCGGGGTCGGATTTTTTTCGAGAAGCACATACGACGACATGAGCATGCCCGGGGTGCAATAGCCGCATTGCAGCCCGTGCTCCTGCTTGAATCCGTCCTGCAATGGATGATTTGCCCCGTCTTTTATCAGGCCTTCGACGGTGAGTAACTCGCCACCGTCGGCCTGCACGGCAAACATGGTGCAGGATTTCACGGTCTTGCCGTCGAGAACAACGGTGCAGGCGCCGCAGTGGGAAGTGTCGCAGCCGATGTGGGTGCCGGTAAGTCCGGAGAGGCTGCGGATGAAGTGGACCAGCAACATACGCGGCTCGACCATAGCCTCGCGGTTGCGGCCGTTGATTTTGATCTGAACCAATTGCTTCGTCGCCATCTAACTTTCCTTCTTTGGCTTGACGTATGTTACTTGCCGGCCCGCTCATAAGCACGCGTCAGCGCGCGGCGCGTGAGTTCCTTGACCAAAGCCCGCTTGTATTCCTCGGGACCACGCAAGTCCGAACTGGGCTGAGCTTCCTCGGAAGCCAGTTGCGCAGCTTGCGTAATGTTGGCATTGTCGAGCGCTTTCCCGCGCAGGAATTCCTCGGCCCGGGCTGCCCGGATAGGAGTCGCACCGACATTGGTGAGGCCGATGCCCACACTTTGGCATATGCCTCCGCCATCGATCGTCAGTTGCGCGGCGGCGGCGGCAGTGGCAAAATCGCCAACCTTGCGCTCCAGCTTGAAGTAGGCTCCGCCGCTTCGCTGGGGGGGAATGGGAATGCGGATTTCGGTGACGATTTCGTCATGTTCGAGCTGGGTGGTGAACAGGGTGACAAAGAAGCTGTCGACGGGGAACACTTTTTCGCCGCCCGGCCCCATCGCCACGATCTCTGCTCGAAGAGCCAGCATCGTTGCCGGATGGTCGTTGGCGGGATCGCCATGCGCCAGGTTGCCGGCCAGGGTCGCCAGGTTACGAATCTGCGGGTCGGCAATGACTCGCGAGGTATCGGCCAGAATGGGATATTTCGCGTGGATCAAGGGAGAGTTTTCCAACTCGGCCTCGCGAGTCAATCCGCCGATTTTCAGATATCCGCCTTCCTCGCGGATGTAGGAGAGACCGGAGATCCGGTTGATGTCGATGAGATACGCCGGCCTGGCCAGCCGGAACTTCATCATCGGAATGAGGCTCTGGCCGCCGCTCAGAATCTTGGCGTCGTCGCCGTATTGCTGCAGAAAGCCGATGGCTTCAGGGATGGACTTCGGGCGGAGATACTCGAAGGCAGCCGGGATCATCGTCGTTCACCTCCCATCCAGACTTCTGGATGCCCTGACGAGAAACCACATGCATGAAGTTGCGATGACCGCAAAACCAGAAAACGTGTGTTCTCTTCGAGTTCTTCCCAACGACGCTTTCCTACGGTCGCGTCGACTTTGCGATGCTGCCTTCGGGATTCAGATTCTCTCGTTTTGCGATGGGGAATGCACTTGAGGCCCGGCCTACTTTATAGCGGCAGACGCACGAATCCGTCAACACAGCGCTTTCCTTTGTGGCGTTCTACAGAATTGTGCTCTCGATCTTCACCGGCCCAAGAAGGCCCGAAGGCAAAAGAGGCGAGTCCGCATGAAGCGGGTTTCCGGGAACCCAGGTCAGGCGCTCGCCGGGAGGAAGCCCACTGTCGCGTATCAGGCGATTGACCCAGAGGTTTGCAACCACGATCTCCAGCTTGTTTGCCTTTTCCTGCAGCAGGGCGGGCGGAATCGCCAACCGCCAGGGATCACACCACGCCGTGCCCAATTCGCGGCCGTTGAGCTGGACGGTCGCCATGTTGCAGACCCTTCCGAGCGCGATATGAAACATGCCGCCTTTGCCGGCAGTCGGACAGTCGAAGCTGGCTCGATAGATTGCTTTGCCGGAATAGTACCTGATCTCCGGTTCCGTCCTCTGACTCCAGTCTTCCAATTGCGGAAAGACCGTCGTGGCGGCGGGCCCTCCCCACTTCGGATCGAATGAAACCTCCCATGGTCCTTCAATCAGTTTGATCGTTTGTAGCTCGGGAAAGTTCTTGCCCTTCGATTGCGCACCCGAGCCGTTGCGCCGGAACACGACAAAACCGCTCTCGAAAGGTTCGAGGCGGATCGGAACCAACGTGTGCCCATCTTTCTCCTCAAATTCGGAAAGCTCGCGCCGTTCGCCTGTCATCGGGTTGCACCACTCCGGGCGCTTCCCCCTCAGACGGAAGCTGGCCGTGGTTGATTGTTGGCGATTCTCCCGATTCCCGACCAGGTAGATGTCCTCGTCTCCGTCTTGCCGGTGGATGTAACGGATACCGTCGCCGCCGTCGAAGTCGGGAGAAATGCCACGCTGCGCAAGCACCCTCGCGGTAATCCGGTAACTGGGATAGAGCGACGCTTCCTCGAGACTTGCCGGAGTGAGTTTCCACGGCGCCGCGTCAAATGCCCCGAGTTCGACTGCCTGGGTTGACGGCCCGCCGGGCGCGGCCGAGGTGCGCCACGATGCGCCGGTGGCGATCAGCTTGTCTTCGCCCGACGTCGTGATGGTCAGCGCGCCAATCAAAGCGCAGGGCACGGCTTGCTCTTTATGTTCACAAGATACGGTGACGGTGATTTCATTCCGGCCCGGTTCCAGGAGCGACGTCACATCGAATCGGCGAACCTTGGTGTGGTCGTGTCCAGCGCCTACGCGTTTTCCGTTGAGGAACGCCTCATACCTGGAACTCGCGGTGAGGGCAAGCCCGGCCGAATCGACTCTCTGCGGGCTTTCCACGTCGAATGCGTGACTGAAATAGACGGGGCCGTCGCCGATTTTTTCCTGATTCGAATTTGAACTCCAAATCCACCGCGCCGCAGCCAGTGGATTCTGCGCGCGAAGACGCGCTGCACTGTCGTCGTACCACACCTTCCCGTTGCCAACATTTCGCACCGGCTGCTGCGGACCCTCGCCCCACAAACTCGCCGCAAGCCTCTTCACTGACTCATCGCACTGCGGATAACCGCTCAGACTGGGAGAGGTCTTCGGCGCCATGCCGATGATCGACGCGCCATTTTCCACCAGTTCCGAAATCTTCTTCAACAAGCGCGGCGTCATCGTCTCGACCTGCGGCAGAACCAGGAGACGATACATCATGCCGTCAGGAAAGACGATGTTGCCGTCGCGAACCGACGCCCGTGCGATCAGACGTTTCCGGACCGCATCCATCGAAGTTGTAGCCGCGCCGGTCGGGCATGTCTCCGGAGAGAAAGACAGACGGCGGGGGAAGAAACACGTTCGGCGCTCCTTCGGCGGCGAGGTACAGCACATCGGCCACAAAGATCCCGCGACGCAGCATTGTCTGGCAGCGGCTGATGTACCGGTGATACGCGGGCACCATGTCCCACCAGGTTTGGGTTCTGTCCCAATGCACGCCGTAGCCGCCGTCCGGGCCCATGGTCATGCCGGGATAGCGATCATTCCACGGCTGCGATTGAAAGCGATGGAAGACGATGCGATTGATGCCCGCGCAGAAGGCCCAGTCTCCCTGGTTCTTCATTGAGGCTGGATGCTGCAGCCAATGGTCCGCCTGCTCGGCGGTGAACGCTTCCGCTGCCACGATGCGACGGCCGTTGGTGTGCGCGACGGATGTGGATTCGACGACGCTCCAGTCGGTATTGATGTCTCCGAATCGCGACCAGAACTCCGCCATGGGAACGTCGGCGACGGCGCCCAGTTCAAGGTCCGAGCACGGATTCAGGTCGTACGGTTCGAGCGCCAGTTGCAATCCGTTGCGATGACCCAGGTCGCGAAGACGGGTCGCCTGGTTCTCAATCACCAGTTCCTGCGCCGTCTGCCGGATATCCCAAAGGAAGCGTTCCGTGGTTTGCTGGTTATCGATCACGTATCCGCGGAACGCGGGAAGAAATGGCGCCGGGTCATACCCGCGTCTTTGCTCAAACTCTGACTGGAACCGGGCCGTCCAGTTCTGCGAACTCATTTCCCAACTGTCATAATGCAGCGTGGTCAATCCGCTGTTCGTGTGGCGGTGGGGTCCAATTCTCTCCAGCAGCTTTCGAAAATAAGCATCGAAGTGATGATCGATCGCCTCGCGGCTGAACTTGTCGGACTCAAGTCCGATGCCGGGCCTGGGAGCGGGCCGCGTCGTCTGCGCGGTGATGGTGCGCCCCGCTCTCACGATGATCCAGTCGCCGGCAGGAACATCCCAATCGAGCTTCCCGTCCGGCTTCATGCGGCTGGTGAGATTCTGCACCGCTGCCTGCGCGATGCAACTGCGCGCTGTGATGGAAGGGTCAGCAGCAGAGGATGGCAAAAACGGCCTGACCCAGGGACGCGTCGTGAACGGGCCCAGGATCTGCGATGAATACGAACCGCGCGTGTACAGCGCCTTTTCATCAATATCGGCGATGCGCGCATCCCCGGCGGGCGCCGGAAACGCCAGAACGAATTCATCGACGTAAAAGTCACTCCACTCCGCACGCAATTCGGGAGTCAGCGTGTCCTCGCCGAAGAACGGCGTGCGCGCCTTAGGTCGAGGGAGTTGGGCGTCGAATCTTGCCGGACCGGTGATCCTGGTTTCGCTGGTGGATAGAAACTGCATCGATTCTTCCGGCTTGATCCACGGCCCGCCGGCACCGCACCAACCGGCTCCCGCAGCCAGGGCGATCTCAATGCCTAATTCGTCCGCGCGCGAAAACGCTTGCGCAACCAACTCCTGCCACGGTTCGCTCATGAATTGCACGGGCCCGGGCGCTATCCCGATCCCCACCTCAAGGTAAACGCCGCCTCCGATTCCAGCGCGCTTCATCGCTTCAAGGTCCGCGGCCATACCATCGGCAGTGAGATTCCCGTCCATGAAATACCAATAGACCCAGGGACGGGTGCTATCGGCGGGATTCATGAACTCATCTCGATCAGCATCGAGCGCGCCCGAAGTGATCCCGACAACCCGATCCGAAAGATTCAGGCCCACCAGGCTCATCAAACCCGACCTGAGCAGGTTTCTCCTGGTGATTTTTCTGAACTTGAATGGATGCATTCTCCCTCCCGCACAATCTTCGAAGGCTCGGCTCTTCATTTAGCCGGCAGCGCAGACCAACGGAGATCATGCCCTCGCTGCAACAACATAAGTTGCGTCAAGCGGGTATTGTCATGGCTCCAAGCGGTGTCGCGCAATTGTAAAGTTGAGTAAAATCTTTATCCATCGATCCGTGGAGTTACCACTCGATTTCAACCAACCCCGTTTCGGCGCTCATACAGCACGCAACGTTTACCACATTCTCTTTGAACAACAATCCTCTCCGATCCCTCCGAGAACATTCCGATTCTCTGACTAATCGCATTACAATCTAAGTGGGAGGTAGTTCCATGGGAAGTCAGTCCATCATTGCTGCTATTGATAAAGAAATTGCGAGGCTGCGCGAGGTACGGAAGGTGCTGGCGAGGAATGGCAAGCTAGCTGAGCCAAAACGAGGATCCAAAGCCGGCGTCGCTGCCAAGAAGACGTCAAAGAGGAAACTCAGTCCGGAAGCGCGCGAAAGGATTGCGGCCGCGCAACGCAAACGTTGGGCGGCAGCCAGGAAAGCCAATAAATGACCGGCGGCCGGCAACATCCGCCACTTCGTGTTCTTCCGGCTGCTCCGAAGTAGTTCTGCGTCTAAAGATTCGGAACGATGCGGGATAAGCGCCAGCCTTTCCCCAGCGAGTTCGACATGGCAGGGTAGCTTCCAGATTTCAGAGCCGGGAAGAAAATCCCGCCCGATGATCGAGACCAGCTTGTTTACTTCGACCGATGACGCACTCCTCCGCTGTTACTCCAGGCTGGAATTCAATCTGCGGTCAAAATGCGTAGCCGATCTCTTGTCGAAGCCGGCTGAGCGACTCGCGAACAGGATCGATCGCGTTTCGAGGGGCTCTCTGGCGGCGACCCGGCTGGCGCTTCTTTTCTTCTTCTGCCTTGTCCACGCTGCGGGCCAGGCTAACAGCGGGTCCTTGCATCTTTGGGTCACGGATTCTGCGAGCCATGGCGTCAGGGCTTCGGTTCACATCTCGAGCGAGGCAAGTCAATATCGGTCCATTGTCGAAACGGACAATCAAGGCCATCTCGACGTTCGGAATCTGCCCTATGGGACCTATCACCTGCAGATTGAGCAGCAGGGCTTTGCTCCCTTTTCCGAGTCGCTGGAGATACGCACGACCACGCCCACCAGATATCGTGTTGAACTCAAACTGCCGACCGTCAATCAGACGCTCACAGTCACTTCGGCCAGTACGTTGCTTGATCCCGAACAACCCGGATCGGTAAACCGGATCGGGTCGGAATTCATCGAACATCGGATTACTTCAATTCCCGGCCGTTCCCTGCAGGACCTGGTCAATTCGCAGCCCGGCTGGCTCTACGAAGGCAATGCGGTTCTGCATCCTCGCGGCTCGGAATATCAAACCCAGTTTGTTGTCGACGGCATCCCCCTGACCGATAACCGCTCGCCCAGCTTTGGTCCCGAGATTGAAGCCGATGACGTAGGGTCGTTGAGTATCTATACCGCCGGGATTCCCGCTGAATACGGACGAAAGATGGGCGGAGTCGTCGAAGTCAATACGATTACGGATGCGAAGCCAGGCATGCATGGTGAACTGGTCTTGTCGGGCGGAAGCTTCGACACCGCGAGCGCCTTCGCCAAAGGACAATACGCGTGGGGACCCAATGCCATGGGCGGCAGCGCGAACGGCGCCATCACGGATCGTTACCTCAACCCCGTCGTTCCTCAGAATTACTCCAACACTGGAACCTCGGGAGGCTTGTCGATTTCGTATCAGCGCGATTTCTCTCCCAACGACCAGTTCGGCATCAATGTGCGCCACGAGCGCGCCGATTTCGATATTCCCAACGAACAGGTTCAACAGAGCGCGGGCCAGCGGCAGACGGCCGACAATGTTGAAACGGCGGGCGTGGTCTTCTATCAACACCAGTTTTCTGAAAACACGATCGGCGATCTTCGCGGCATGGTTCGCGACAATGCCAACGATTTCTATTCCAACGCGAAATCAACGCCGATTGCCTTGTCTCAACACAATTGGTTTCGCGAGGGCTACATCAGGGGCACCATCACAGCTGCCCATCGACAACAGGAATGGAAACTCGGCGTGGAGTCTGACAATACATTCCTGCACGAGAATTTCAGTTACCTGATCACCGATCCGAGTCAATTCGACCCGGGCACGCTACCTGCCTTCTCCTTCGCGGCGGAACGACCCGATCTCGAGCAATCGGCATTTGTGCAGGATCTGGTTCGAGTGGGCAATTGGATCGCGAGCCTGGGTGTTCGCTGGGATCACTACCAGCTTGTGCTGAACAAGAACGCGGTTGGACCCCGCGTTTCCGTGTCGCGCTACATTCCGTCAGCTGACCTGGTGATGCATTTTTCCTACGACCGGGTATTTCAAACACCTACGTCGCAAAATCTCCTGCTCTCAAGTTCGAGCCAGGTCGAATCGATAAACCCTGAGAATTTCTTTCGCTTGCCGGTGCAGCCGTCCCAAGGTGACTACTACGAAGGCGGACTGACCAAAACCTTCTTCGACAGAATCCGGCTGGGCACCAATTATTACCGCCGCGCCGAAAATAATTTCGCAGACGACGACCAGATTGAAAACACCACCATCAGCTTTCCCATCGCTTTTCGCAAGGCGATCATTTATGGCGCAGAAGCAAAGCTCACCGTGCCCGAATGGGGTCGCTGGTCGGGTTTTCTCAGCTATTCCTACATGGTGGGGAATGCCTGGTTCCCGGTAACCGGCGGCCTGTTTCTCGGCAGCACTGCCGCCGCCGCAGAGACGGATGTGAACGGCCACTTCCCGGTCACACAGGACCAGCGCAATACGGTTCGCGCGCGGGCTCGCTTTCAAATTCATCCGCGAGCCTGGATGGCGCTGGGAGTTCAGTATGACTCCGGCCTGCCTTTCGAATTCGATGGCGATCCGGCCACAGCCCTTGCCGAGTACGGCCCTGAAGTCTTGAGTCGAGTCAACTTTGCCCGAGGGCGCATCTACCCCAGTTTTCTGCTGAACGCCTCGGCGGGGGTGAAGGTGTATAAGTCGGAGCGCATCGACATGCAGTTACAGGCAGACGGACAGAACCTCACCGATCTGCTCGATGTGATCGATTTCGGAGGGCTGTTTTCCGGAAACGCTATCGGGCCCTCGCGCAGCTGCATGGTGCGCCTGACCACCAGCTTCTGACAGAAGAGACCGCGCCGCATTGCGGGCCGAGCGGGTTCAAGCCGAACCGGTTCCCCGGGGGTTCGCGACGATTATCGACCAGGAAAAATGATCAGGCGGCCCTGCACCAGGTGATGGCGGCGCTGCAACCGCGGATAAATTGTCTCAAGCGTAATTCCGGCGATCATGCAAGACAGTGCTGATAACGACGGAACCGCCAGCAACAGCAACAGGTTCATGACGAAATCCGATCCTGATGACGCGAGCAAGCAAACGCTCGCGGCATCGAAACTTAAATTGATCACGACGTGCTTCTGCTCCCCCTTCGATCATTCGCCAAAGCGCAAAGAACACACGTGTAAGTCACGTGGGAAGAGAGGTCTATGGCCTCTAGCCCGCGGCTGAGCGGTACCGGCTTTCCAGGGGGAGATCGGAATCAGATGAACCGGACTTCATCTTCAACTTAGTCCGGGTCCGATTGGCGCTTGTTGTTCTATCGCAAATCAGAAACGAACGTAACGTTGGCGTTGGGTGAAAGCGATGCCGCCTGGCCCCGGCCAACCGACTCCGGTCGGCTGGCCTTTCATGACGCCGCTCGAAAAGCTTCGCATGGATCACTGCCGGAAATACCAGCAGCCAGGACTTCGCTTATCCGGCAATCTCGCGTTGGGGGAGGTCTTGCACCGCGAGGACCAGTTTGCCGCAACAACTGGAAGACCGATGGTGTAAAAGCGTACTATGCAGTGCGAAGAGGAGGGGAAGTCATGAAAGCGTTCGATCAGTCAGGGAATACAGGTGTGGACCGCCGCCGATTTCTCGGCTCGTCGCTGGGCGCCTGCGCCCTGACTCCCCTCTTTGCCCCCGGTTTCTTTCAACTCGCCGGCAGCCTGAGTCGTTCTTTGACCAAAGAAGAACGGGACAGCATGACGCCATCCCAGGTGATTGAGGAGTTGAAAAAAGGGAACGAGCGGTTCCGGAAGGGGAAGATGGTTCCGCGCGATTATCTGGCGGAAAAGAGATCCAGCGCCAAAGGACAATACCCCGCGGCGGTCATTCTGGGATGCCTGGATTCGCGAGTGCCGGCCGAAATCATTTTTGATACCGGGATCGGCGACACGTTTATCGGACGGATCGCCGGCAATGTCGTGAATGACGACATGCTGGGCAGCATGGAGTTTGGCTGCGCGGCTTCCGGATCGAAAGTGATCCTGGTCCTGGGGCATACGTCGTGCGGCGCGATCAAGGGCGCCATTGACGATGTTGTGCTCGGGAATTTGACCGGACTCCTTGCACGCATCAAGCCCGCGGTGGCGGCTACCAAGTTCGAGGGCGAGAAATCGAGCAAGAATGCGGCTTACGTCGATGCCGTTGCCGCAACCAACGTCACATTGACCGTAGCCGAAATCCGCCGCCGCAGCCCCATTCTTGAGGACCTGGAAAAGAAGGGAACCATTTCGATTGTGGGCGGAATGTACGATCTGGCCAACGGCATGGTGAGTTTTCTTTGAACCGCAGGCAGAACCCGCCTCTGAGACAGGTGAGTCAGGCAGGCTGATCGGCGAGCTTGAGAAGATTGCGCACCAGCGCGCCGCCGCAGATTTTTCGCGAGAGCTGACGAAATCCTTCTATATCTTCAGGGGGCGTGAAAAGCCCCTTTTCCTCTTCGGTAAGCTCGGCCGCCGGTGAGAGCGGCAGCCTTACGTAGCGCGTGACCAGATCGTAGGCGCCAAAGACCACGCCAAGGTCAGGAAACTCCTGCTGGAACACCTGCTGAAGACAGTAGGCGGTCCAGGCCGCGTTCAAAATACACGCAACTTCGATCAGCGCAACGCGACATTCTGGTTTACGCGTAATCTCCAGGCCGTAAAGCAACTCCATACTCATGGCAGCCACACGCACCGCGACCAGAATCTGATCTTCAATGGATCGGATGGAGAAATCGCTGGCAATCTGGATATAGCGGGCGGGTTCAAGATAAAGGTCAACCGCTTCTGTAACGGCGCCGCATTTGGTGTGTGCTAAAACCACGATAAGCTTGAGGGTCTTTGGAAAGTGCATCACTGCATAGCGCAGGCTGCCCAGGCATTCCTGTCCCAGCACGTTGCCGGCGACGCGCACGACGAACAGTTCATTACAACCCTTGGTAAACACCATCTCGGTGGGCACGCGAGCATCCGCGCATCCGAGAACCGCCGCAAAGGGAGCTTGCGCCGGGGCATCGGCGTTCGCAACGCCCCACCCAAATGCCCGCGGATCAAACGGGATGACGCGCTTCCTGGTATCGCTCCTCGAGGCATCGGTCATTTCCGCGAAATCCCGATTGCCCTGGACCAGAAGCCGGCGAGCTTCGTCTGCGCTGCGGGGCGTGGGTCGTGCCTCCACGTCATTCGGGTCGAAGCGATAGATCAGTTCGAACATGATTTCCCCCTGCCCATCGGGCCGCGGTTAAAGTGGATTGAAGGCCGTCGCCGCATCTTATCAGGAACCGGGGTATCCGGGACAAAGGCCAATGAATTTCTGGTTCCGGGAATTCAACAACCGACGTCGCGGTGAGGATTGCCGACCAGTTTGCGGGGATCGGCGATGCGGTCGAAGGCTT
Organism: uncultured Acidobacteriota bacterium; assembly: GCA_963798315.1. Classification (GTDB taxonomy): domain Bacteria; phylum Acidobacteriota; class Terriglobia; order Terriglobales; family Acidobacteriaceae; genus Telmatobacter. The sequence continues at coordinate 166,785 of CAWCTA010000023.1, forward strand.
CCGCGCTGACGGCGCCCTGCTCCACTGCGGCCTGGCGGATGCTGGTACCGTCTTTCATCGCGCGATGCGCAATCGCGGCCGCATCCTCGTAGCCGACCAAGGGGCTCAGCGCGGTCACGATCATCAGCGAATCGTCGACGTACTTCTGGATACGATCGCGATCGAGCGTGATTCCTTCCACTCCGAATTCGCGAAACCTGAGGCAGGCATCGCCGAGAATCCGGGCACAGTGGAGAACGTTGCGGATAATCATCGGCCGCATCGCATTCAATTCGAAATGACCCTGCGATCCAGCATAGGCAACCGCGTTGTCTTCCCCGATGACCTGGGTGCAAACCATCACCATGGCCTCTTCCTGCGTGGGATTCACCTTGCCGGGCATGATCGAACTGCCCGGCTCATTCTCGGGCAGGTTCAGTTCATGCAATCCCGCGCGCGGACCCGAGCCGAGCCAGCGCAAATCGTTCGCAAACTTCATGAGCGCGACGGCAAGCGAGCGTAGCGCGGAACTGGCGGCGACCATGGCGTCGAGCGATGCGATTGCTGCGAACTTGTTGCGCGCGGATGTGAATGGATAGCCGGTCATCGCGCCGACTTCCAGAGCCGCTTGCTCCCCGAATCCCTCGGGAGCATTCACGCCGGTGCCCACGGCAGTTCCACCAAGTGCAAGGGGAAAGAGGCGTTCCATGCCTTGTTTGACCAGCGCCAGCGCATCCTCCAATTGCACCCGGTATCCCGACCACTCCTGTCCTACGGTCAGAGGCGTGGCGTCCTGCAAGTGGGTGCGCCCCAATTTGATTACATCCACCCATGCGCAGGCCTTGGTATGAATCTCATCTCCGAGAGCCGATACCGCGGGAATCAGGCGCCGGCTGATTTCAAGCACGGTTGCAATGTGCATGGCCGCCGGAAACGTATCGTTCGACGACTGGCTCATGTTGACGTGCTCGTTGGGATGAACAGGGTGTTTGCTGCCCAGTTTGCCGCCCGCAAGCTGAATGGCGCGATTGGAAATGACTTCGTTGACGTTCATGTTGGTCTGCGTGCCCGAACCGGTCTGCCACTCAAACAGCGGGAACTCGCTGTCCAGTTGCCCGAGAATCACTTCATCGCAGACCCGTGCGATCAGATCCGCCTTCCAACCCGGCAGGCGTCCGAGGCGCCCGTTGACGAGCGCCGCAGCCTTTTTGACATAGCCATAGGCGTGATAGACCTCGACCGGCATGCGGTCGTCTCCGATCGAGAAGTGATGGAGCGACCGCTCGGTCTGCGCGCCCCAGTAGCGATCGGCGGGAACCTCGATCTCGCCCATCGAATCGCTTTCGGCGCGCAGCCCGGTGACGCCGGTGCCCACGGGCAGGTCGAGAAGCACGGGTTCGGCTTCATCGGGCGGCATCATACTCAGCTCAGCTTACGCTTCGCGGCCCGTTTTCGGGTTCGTTATTGGTTGCTCGATACCTCCTTCGACTTCCCATCGTCCATGTGATTTGTTTTGCACTCATCGGATTTCCTCCACTGGTGAATCAAGCCGCAATTTCCTGGCCTGGATATTCAAAAACCAGCTTGGGCGTGCGATGCGACTCGGGATTGTGGGAGTTGCTTTTGCGCTCTGACTGGAATAGCGGACGCCAGTCCGCGTGGGCGCGTAACTGCAAGAAGATTAGCGACTTGGAACCCTTGAGGGGGCGAGCAGTATCAGCACCGATACCGGCGGAATTCTCTTTATACTCCTTCGAAGTGCTGTTCGATCTCTTCCAGCGTCTTGCCCTTGGTCTCGGGCAGGAAGAAGGCCACTGTAAGCAGATACACCACCGTGAACCCTGAGAACAGCAAGAACATACTCGCGTAGCCGTATTTCCCTACCACGGGCAGGAAAATCGCCGTAAGCGTGGTAGAAACCAATTGGTTGATGACGAGCGCGATGCTCATTCCGTTGGAACGAATGCGCGTCGGCATGAGTTCCGACAGCGCAAGCCAGACGCAGACGCCCGGCCCGGAGGCGTAGAACCCTACAAACATATAGAGAAAAATCGCCATGAGCCAACCGTTGAGTGCGTTGGGCACCGGTGAAACATAGGCGTGTTCGATCTTCAGCGGGGCCGTTCGCGCGGCGTTGAGGTCGGCGAAAGGGTTGGTGAAGAATGCTTGCACTTTGCCCGCCGGAACGCAGGCCGCGCGGTTGATCTCGATGGTCGCCGCTTCCGACTCGCCGGTGCGCACCGGGGTGGTGGTCGCGGTGAATCCGCCGTAGGAATAGATCACCGACAGCGAGGAACGCTGTCCGTTGAACGCGCCCGACGGGACCAGTTGTTGTGCCGTCGCCGCATCGAAATGGAATGTCAGAGCGTCTCCATTCACCATGGCCTGCACCGCCGAGCCGGCATCGTAGCGATGCTTTTCAGAATGCACGAAGAGTGACGCGGTACACAGATGCGCAACAATGATTCCCGAAGTCCCCACGATAAACAGGAACTTGCGTCCCTTGCGGTCGACCAGCGTCATACCCACAATGGTGAGCAGAAAGTTGGACAAGGTGAATACGACGTAGCCCCAGTGCGCGCTCACGTCGGAGAGACCGCTCTGCAGGAGGATATCGGTGTTGAACCCGATCACCGAGTTGATCCCGGTGGCCGTGTTGCAGAACAGGATGACGCAGGCCAGCAGAAAAGGCAGCACGTAACGGCGCCGCAGCAGGGAATCGCTTCTGGGGAGGGACTGCCCCGGCGCCCCTTGACCGCGCGGACTCACGCGCGATCTGCTCCATCTCGCTCATTTCGAGCGCGGCCTGTTCCTCGGTCCGCGACCGGCGCAACGCTTCCAGCGCGGCTGACTGCCTTGCCCTTCCTGAAGAGCCAGCGGGGCGACTCGGAGACAAAGAATCCGCCCAGGACAAAGAGAATTCCCGGCGGCATCGACATCCAGAAGATGCGCCGCCAGGCGTGGTCTTTCACTGCGAACAGGGCAGACGCGGAGGCGGTTCGCGCGACCTCGGCCACGTGGTAGCTGTAGTAGATGCCGATGCAGGCGGCGACAAAGATGCCCAGGGTCAACAGCCATTGAAAGACGCCGGTGCCGCGGCCGCGCTCCTTTGCCGAAAGGCACTCCGCCAGGTAGAGCGGCACCACCATGCCCACCAGTCCGCCGCTCACTCCCTGCAGCAGGCGCCCGAAGAACAGCGGCCCATAGCCCTGCGAAAGGGCGATGACCGGAATGCTCACCACAAAAGCCGCGCCGCTCAGGATCATGAGCGGCTTGCGTCCCATCCAGTCCGCCAGCAGGCCCGCGAACAGCGTGGAGAACACGCTGCCCAGCAGCACCGCCGCCACGATGATCGATAGTTCGCTGCCGTTGAGCTTGGAAGTGGCTTCGAGATAAGGCAGCGCGCCGCCGATGATGCCGACATCGATGCCGTAGAGCAGGCCCCCGAGCCCGGCTACGAACAGGAGAATGCGGTTATAGCGCTGCAGGTTCTTCTCAACCGAAGAGTTGGACGTCATTCAAGCTCCGAGCGTAAGAATCTCGTTGCAAGACTACATCATGGAAGCACCTTCGGCTCCGTGCGTCGCGCCTGGCTTCGGCCGCGCTGCCGGGGCGGTACCCCCGCAGTTCTGCTGGTCCCGCCAGTATGCGCAGGCGCCAATCAACTGAGCCTGTTCCAACAGCCGGGACGGAACCAGGCGAATGCCGTCGCACTCAATATGCTTTTGAGCGATGGGCAGAAAAAGCCGCGCAGACCGCGCCATTCCTCCACCGGCGACGACGACTTCCGGCTGGAAGGGAGCGATCACGTCCGCGGATCATTCGGCCGAGATTGTCGCCCAGTCTTTCGAAGACCTGGCGCGCATTGGAATCGGAGCCGGCGGCTTCAGCGATCGCTTTCACCTCGATGAGCGTGCCGGTCCGGGCTGCGTAGTCGGCCTTTAAGGCACGAGTTGAAATAAGGTCCTCAACGGTTCCATCGCCATACGGGAAGTCCCAGATCTCGCCGCCGGGAGGAACGCCCTTGCCCTCGGTGACACAGTGACCCTGAATGGCAAACGCTGAACCAATTCCCGTACCGAGGGTCAATCCAACCGCGCGATTTGCGCCCTGGGCGCTTCCCGCGGCGAGTTCGCCGGTGAGAAAAGCCGCCGCATCATTGAGGAATCGCAATCGGTCGGAGGCCCATCCGAAGCGCGCCGCGAGCGCACCCCGCAAATCCCTGCCGTAGAGCCAGTCGAGCTTGTGTTTCATCAGGCTGACGCCCGCCATGCAGTCGAACGGTCCGGGCACGGCGAGCGCTGCTCCCGCCAGTTGGCGGGACCCGCCCGCAACCTCGCGGCCCAGGAGGTAGAGCAGATCGACAAATCCCTCGAAGCTGGAAACGCCGCCCAGGGGGGCGCTCGTGAGATGAATCACACGCAGATCGTCAAGAGCGCACAAAGCGGCGCTGACATGGCTGCCGCCGATATCCAAAGCAAGAAGAAGACGGGAAGATTCCGAGGAGTTCACGTACGACCGCCTCTCGAGGAAGGCAGAATTCCTTCCTAGCGCAAAATCGGCACAGTTCCCGGAGGCCGGGAGGAGGGCACAAAACAGAATCGGTAAGAATCTTAAGATAACGGTATCACAGCCCGGCCCCGGTTTCACATCTGCTCAAACGCACCTCAGAAGACAGCGGTGGCCGCCGCGGCTGAAAACGTCAGTTGTGCGAGGAACTGCGATACGTTCATGAATGTGCGCAGGTTGGATGGCTTAATCGCCCTATCCGGCACGACGATGGTGTCTCCGGGATTCAGCCTCAAGTTGAGGAACTCATTTCCCCAGGCGCTCTTGACCGATTCCCTGGCGACCACTGCGCCGTTGGCACGGACCACGAACATGTGTTTTTTGTCGGCGTCGCTATTGGGTCCTCCGGCCAGCTGAAGATAGGAGCCCAGCTTAACCTCCGGTCGATACAGGAACGAATTCTGATTGAAGATGGCTCCCACGGCGTTGACCGTTGAAGGCACCGAAGGAATCAGAAACGTATCGCCATTTTCGAGGGAGATATCGGGAATGATCTCCGTGCCTTTCGAGTCAGGTTTGAAGGCGAAGACCACGCGGCCCGTGGCCCGCACAAGCTGCAACTGCGTAATCAACCCCTGGATGCTAGCCTGAGCCGCCGCTGCCCCCGACACGTCCTGGGCTGTCCCCGAGGTCGCCACCGCCAGAGTGCCACGCTGCATCTGCAGAATCATGCGTTGCACAGTTTCGTCCATACGGCGCTGCTGGATCACGCGCGTCGACTCTCGCGTGAAGACCGACCCATACAGATAGGCATTGGGGGTGAGGCCGCCAGCGCGCTCGACCAGCGAACGAAGTGTCTCCCCGGAATGCACGCTGTAGGTTCCGGAGTGAACGAATTCTCCCTCCAGGCGAATGAAACCGGTTTGTTCGGCAATCGGCACATGAATGTCGGACTGGGAAAACACACTTACCACGTCGCCCGGCTGCAGTTCGAGGTCCTGCGATGCATCGTGCTGCAGCACCAGCTTGCCAAGATCGAAGGAAACCAAGGTGGTTTTCAGGTTGGCCGGATCCATGCGTTCGATCACGGCATAGCTCCAGTCGATATCGGGCGACGTTATCTGAACCACCGTGCGGCGCCCCGCCTGCGGATTGATCTGCTCCGGGGTTTGGTTTTCCGGCTCGGCCAGGGCCGACTCGCTCCCGCGGGGCCCGGTTTGCCGCTGCTGGTTTTCCGTTCCGCCGCCCTGCTGATTCGTGGCGCCGGTATTCGCTGCGGCGTTATTTGCAAGCTGGTTGTTCAACGAAAGATTGCTGTCGGTCAGGTACGCTCCCTGGGAGTTGTCCCAATAGTAGGCCGTCGTATCATCCGGCGGGCGCGTCTGCGATTGATTCTGGCCTGGCGTGGCATTTGTGGTCTGCGAGTTGTTGGCTTGCCGTCGCGCCATCATGGCTTGCTGTAGCGGCAAATCAATCGGGTTCGTGGGCTGGCGCAGGGCTGAAAAAGCCGGCAGGGGTTGAAATTCCGGGGCCGGCAAGCCGAGGTTTACCCGTTTCCACCAGTAATCTCGCGTGAGCAGAGAATCCTTGTCCGGAATGAGGTCGCTGAGGCGCATTCCCTCATGCCAGGCGAAACGCCCGGGATTGGCGGTATTGCCGCGCAGGGTCACCGTCTTCTGATACTTCGATACGATGGAAATGACGTGGAGAATGTCGCCATCGGCCATGGGCGTGGCCATGCCCGGGACATCGAGACGCACTTCCATCGCCTCGCGCCCGTTGTGCTCAACGTTGCGCTCGAGTGACGCGCGCGCATCGGAAGCAAGCGCGGACAGGTTGCCCGCAAATTTCAATCCATCGCCAACTGTCTCTCCGGGCTGCATTTCGTAGATCGCAGGCCGGCGTACGCTGCCGAGCACCGCGACCACGGGACCTACTGGCGGAATGTAGATCACGTCGCCGGTCTGGAGCTTCGTGTCCTTTGACTTATCCCCGGCGATCAGCAGGCGATACAGATCGAATGACGCGGTCACCGTCCCACCCCGCCTTAACTCGATATGCCGCATCGATCCCTGGACCGAGGGCCCTCCACTCGCAAACAGCGCATCCACGAGGGTGCTCAGCGAACTGACGGTATACACTCCCGGGCGCCGCGCTTCTCCGGTCACGTAAATCTGGACGGCGCGAATCTGCCCCAGCTGAATGGAAAGATCGAAGTTGCGATATAACTTGCTCACCGCCGCGCGAAGCATCTGGTCAAGATCTCCAAACCGCGTTCCCGCGACCTGGACCGCCCCCACCTCGGGGACAAAGATGGTGCCGGTACGATCGACGCGCAGATTGGCATTGAAATTCACCTGTCCCCACACGCGCAATTGCACCAGGTCGTCCGGGCCGATGACGTAGTCGGGAGGCACCGGGGAATTGTCCAGGGGTGCGAAGGTGGAGGGAACGCTCTGAAACAGGTTGGCCCCGAAAATGGGGAGCACCATGCCGGTGGTGGCCGACGTGAACTTCTGAAACTCCGTCAAAGGCTCGGGGGGAAGAGGAATGGTCATGCTCCTATCCCGCGAGGTGAGCCGGCCCTGATCGTCGCTATAAGTGATCATTTGCCCCGTTGAATAGCCGGGGAGCTGAGAACTCATCGGCATTCCGCCCAAACCGCCGACGGACATCCCTCCGCTTATTCCCCCTCTGCACAGAGACGACGCGGCCATCAGGGGGTCGTAACAGTTGACCTGGTTGCTTTGGCCCATCTGGTTCAGCAGGGTGGAAGTGTCAGGAAAGGATCCTTGATTCAATCCCTGGTTCGAGGAAGGAATCTGCTGGGCATAGCCAATGACCGCAACAAGCGTTGCCGCTGCCGCCATCAAAAATAGCGTTCGCATGCGTGATGAGGCTTTAAATCCGCGAAAAAAAAGGACCCTGGGGGATAGTCTACGTTCCCAAAAAACCGCGCGTCCGATCTGAAGACAGTTCATCTAATTGGAGTGTAAATTATCGAACCCGAACCTTCGCCTCGTTTGGATAGCGGCGAAAAGGGCGCCGACCGGACCGTTGGCTCCGGACTATCTGTCCGCCCCGTTATCGCCGCCAGGCAAGTTGGGGCCAACGCCTCTCCCATGCCGTTCCCCGCCCACTCGGCATATCCGATCCACCCGATAGACGGAGCGAGACATCAGAAAACTCTTCCGTTTACCATGAGAACGCCGTGGACTACTATGGGATTGCAGCCCGACGGTACAGGTGCGGCATAAACCGCAGGTTTCCCCAAAGGCAGCGGATCTCGCAGCAACTTCAAGATGCCGCCAACCAGCCGCAGCGACAAGGAATCAATCCGCCGCACGACCACCATGGCCGACGTCGCGCAACTCGCCGGCGTCGGGAAAATGACCGTTTCGCGCCTCTTGAGCGGCAGTGCCAAGGTTTCCAAGGCTACCGCAGACAGGGTGTATCGCGCGGTCCGGATGCTGAACTATCAGCCCAACGAGCTCGCCCGCAGCCTTCGTTCGGTCCATTCCAAGACCATCGCCCTCATCCTTCCCTACCTGTACGATCCCTTCTTCGCCACCTGTGCCCACGCCATCTCGACTGTCGCCATGCAACATGGCTATTCGGTGCTGATCACTACCTCGGATGAAAATACCGAGATCGAGCAGAAACAGGCCAGCCTCATGCTGCGCCGGCGGATCGACGGCATGATCATCATTCCCGCGCCGCATGACGCGGGATATTTGAGCGACGACGTGTTTTCCCACGTTCACATCGTGACCCTTGACCGACCCGCTCCGGACTCGCGCTTCGATTCCGTGGTCGTGAACAATCGCGCCGGGGCGCGTGCGGGCGTCACCCACCTGATCGAGCACGGCCACAAGAGAATCGGGTTTCTAGGATTGAGCAAGAGTCTGTTTACTTTCCAGGCCCGCTATGCCGGTTACAGAGAAGCCATGACCCGCGCAGGGCTGACTCCGGAAAGCTACGTCGACTGCGTCTCGCAGGAAAGCGCTGTCACGGCGGTCCATTCCCTCCTCACCGACGCCAATCCTCCCACGGCTCTATTCGCGGGAAATAACCTGACCATGCGCCACATGCTGCATGCGCTCAACGTCCTTCGCATCGATGTGCCGGGAAAAATCGCCCTGGCCGGCTTCGACGACTTCGATATTGCCGACGTTCTGCAGCCGGCTCTCACCGTGGTTCGTCAGCCCGTGTATCAAATAGGGGAAACGGGAGCCAATCTCCTGTTTGAAAGGATTGCGCGCGGTCAGTTTCCAACCAAGGGCACCCGCGTAGTCCTGCCTCTCGAGCTGGTCATCCGCCGCTCCTGCGGCTGTCACGCACCCGCAGCCGAATCTGCCAAAGCGAAGTAGCCCCCGGCCATGCCTGGCGAGTGTTTCGGCCTGGGCTCCTGAAGAGGAGTAAAAACTAGAAGGTCAGACCGCTCCAATCGAACAGCTGGAATTCCCGTATATGCGCCTCGCCGGTGCTGGACAGGATATTCAGCCGCACCAGCTTCGCTGTCACCGCAGGGAACTGGTCGATCTTGGTATGGCCGATGGCTTCTCCGCCAGCTACCTTTTCCCACGTGTGCTGCGAATCGTTCCAGACTTCGATCGCGTATTTCTCCACATGCTGCCCGTCGTTCAGCCATTCCATGGTGAGAACGTGATCGAACCTTACCGGTTGATCGAAGCTCACCTCGAGTAAAGCATGATGTGAGCCCGGCGGCGCCGACCAGAATGTGTCGGGATCACCGTCCAGCGCGGCAGCAACCCCGGGGGTCGCCGCTGCGTGCCGGAGAGAGAGGTTTGCGGCAGCGCGCTTGCGCAGCGCAGCGCCGAACTCCTCCAGCCGGGCCACATCTGAATCCGGTAAAAGCCCGCGCCGGTCGGGAGCCAGTCCCAGCATCAATTGCGCGCCCCGGCCGACGGTCTTGTCGTAGACATCGAGCAGTTCATTGAGGCTTTTCAGAGAGGCTTCGTCGTTGGGATGCCAGAACCAGTGCACTTTTCTCAGCGGCGTGTCGGCTTCGACGGGCCGCCAGCGGCGATATCCATGGCGGTCGATGACGTTCCAGTTTTCGTAATCCACAGAACCGGCCTCGGTGCCCACCCAGCGCGCATCGCCATATTCAAACAGCCCGGTATCGGCGAAGACCACCGTATTGGGCTGGTAGGTGCGCAGAGTCTCGATGATCTTCTTGAAGTCATACACATGGCCCGCGCTGCCCGCTCCATCCAGCCAGAACTCGACCAGGTCTCCATAGTGCGAAGCGAGTTCTTCCAGTTCTGCGTTGTAGTAGTCGTTGTAGGCGGCGGCGTCCTTGTAACGAGGTTCATGCCGGTCCCAGGGGGAGAGATAGACGCCGAATTTAAGGCCGTACTTGCGGGCCGCCCGGGCAACGTCGCCCACCACGTCGCCTTTGCCGCCTCTCCACGGGCTGCTCTTGACGCTGTAGTCGGTCTGTTCCGTGGGCCAGAGGCAAAAGCCGTCGTGATGCTTGGCAACCAACACCACATATTTCGCGCCTGCATCGCGGATCGCTTTCATCCATTGTTCGGGATCAAAGTCGGTGGGGTTGAACGTCGAGGGACTTGCGGTTCCGTCGCCCCACTCCCGATCCAGAAAGGTGTTGGTGGAGAAGTGAACGATGACGCCGAACTCGAGATCCTGCCACGCCACCTGGTACGGGGCCGGCGTGATCTCTCCGCCGGCATCCTGGGCCATCGCCATGACCGGCGCCATTCCCATCGTCACAAGGACCATCAGCCAACATAGCTCGCGGAGCGCGTTCCGCCTCATCCCACTTCTCCTTTGGTTTTGTCTCGATGCCCAGATTGCCTTCCGGCCGTCGGCGCTATGCTCCGCGCAAGGCGCGCCAGAGCGCGCCTCGCAGCGGATCGACGGGCTCCTCGACGATGTCAATGCCGGGATAGCGGGAACGCAGGCAGCGCTCGATCGAAGCTCGCATCCGTGCCACCCTGGCCAGAATGCTTCCCGCGAACGCCACCGCCGGAAGCTGAAACCCATCGCCTTCCCTGGCTCGCATGCGTTCGACGAGAAGTCCGACGAGGTGAGCGAGATCTACGCCTCCCTGGTCAAGAATCTCCTGCGCCACCGTATCGCCTTGCTCTGCGCAGGCCACGACTTCGCGCGCCAATTGAGATCCGTACCGCGGTGGAGGCTGTGTGTTGGCAAACTCGATCAGAGCGTCAACGGTGGGCAGGTTCCATAGCCGGCGTGCCGCTTCGAGAAGCCCGGTGGGCCGCCCTTCGTCGCGGGCCAGAAACCCGCGCCGCAAGCCCTCGATGCCGATCCAGTGACCGGATCCCTGGTCAGCCAGGATCGGACCCCACCCGCCGGCCGTGAAGATCTCCCCACCAGCAATCCGTGCCGCGACGTTCGACCCCGTTCCCGCCAGTGCGAGCACCCCGCGGCCACCGAAAAATGCCGCGTCCAGCGCAATCTCCACGTCGCCCACCAGGATGAGCGGACCGGACACATGTTTGGCGAAACCCTGTTGCAGCCAGTCGGTCACCAGCGGAACGGTGTTGCCTGACGTGCCCACGCAGGTGCGCGACACGTGATTCATCTCCACGCCCGTAATCCGCTCGAGCTCTGCGAGCGCTTCGCGAAGATTGTTCGAGGCCGTGACTTCTTCGGCATTGACCCGTTTGATTGTTCCTGTCAATGCGCGTCCCAGCTCGCGATTCTCCTCTGCGAGCAGAAACTCGGTTTTCGATCCCCCTGCGTCTACCGCCAGGTAGTAGGCCATCCCGCTCTCCATGGCGCGATCGCACATGGCGGCTGCACCAGGAAGATTATTGCGCAAAACCGCCGTATCGATGGCTGCCCCGATTGCCCGTCAGACCATTATTGCAACTCTCCCGGGGATGGGGATTCCTCCGGGAACGGTTTGCTCCGGATGGTCGCGACGAGACTGGAGAGTCAATCGAGAGAGCGAGGTTTATTTTGGCGACAGGTCCGCACCGCCGCGGAAGCAAAAGCCGCCGCCTGAAACGGCTGTATGTACTGCGGAACCCCTACAGGACGCGGCGGCCCGTAATCAACTGGATGATCAGCACCACGACAGCGATCACGAGTACAAGGTGAATCAGGCTGCCCGCGATGTGAAAACTGAAGCCAAGAATCCACAACAGCAGAAGGACCACAAAGACCGTCCAAAGCATGTACATCTCCTTGAGGACACCTGGCGCCCCGGCGTTTGGTGCCTGCGTGGTTGGATGCAGAATAGGCATCTGAATCGAGGCCGAATCTTCTTTTTTGGGGTTTGGCTGCACTGCGGATTGGGAATCTGTATGGACGTCTCGCATGCACTTTGGACTTTTGACGAGCGCGCTAAATAATCTGCTAGTTGTCCCGCCTACGTTTCTTTACTAGCCTCAATCGTCACTCAGATGGCGCCAGTCGCCTGTGAGCCTTGGCGTTTTCACGATGGGTCGTCCTCAATCCATCAGGGAGCAGATCGTGAACTACATTCGGTTTGGAGTGATCGCCTTGTCGCTGGCGAGCCTGTCACCGCTCTTGCACGCGCAATGGGGTGAGGTGGTGGTGAACTACTCATTGGTGGTGTATAACCCGGCGAAGAGTCTGGCGGGCGATCGCGATCTTAACGGTGGCGGCGGGTCCTTCGCTTACGACTTCGCCCCCTATTTCGGCGTGAAGGCGGAATTCGAAGGCTACACCACCACGACGCTCACATATCATTTGCCCCCGACGGTAGGATCGGGCGCAACCGCGGGTACTTTCAACACGCAAGGCAACATGTTCACATATCTGTTCGGACCGCAATTCAACGTGAACGCCGGCAGAGTGCGCATGTTTGGGGAAACCCTCTTTGGCGGTGCATCCACGAATGCCTACGCCAACCTTTTCCACGCCGCACACGTGACCGGCCTCTCTGCCGGTAACAACGGTTTTGCGATGGCGTTTGGCGGCGGCGTCGATATCCCGTTTTCGAAACACATGGCATTTCGTCCGGTCCAGTTTGATTACTTCCTGACGCGCTACCAGTGGAAGTCCCTGGGGATCAATAATCAAAGCAATTTCAGGTATCAGGCAGGTCTCCTGTTTGCCTTCGGCGGTGATTGATGGTTGTCAAAGCCGCGTGCACTGCGAAGAGATCGCTCGGTGACAACGAAGGTGTATCAGGCGGGGACGATCATCGGATGGAAGGTCCAACAAAAGGTCCTCCGAACCGACGTCGAAACAAGCAGGGCGACCTGTCTTTCGCCGTTCGCGATTGGCAGTTTTGCTAGTTGGAAACCTGCGGAGACTCCCACACAATAGTTCCGAAGTGAGTTGCGCGCGTCATTGATCGAATGCGCGCGTTGGGCGTGTGTCCGCGCCGGAGCAATCAGGCGAGTTTACAAAGCAAGCATTGTCTGCATCTCCTTTTCGCCTAGGACAGGTTTCGGGATTTTTGATGCGCGAAGGAGTGCGGACACAGGTGCTGGAGCTATGGAAGTCGCGGATCATTCAGGGCGTCGGGGCAGGACTTCTCGCGGTGACTCTCGTTGCGCCCGTCGCGGCCGAAACCACGGCGCAATTCTGGCCTGAGATCGACACCTTCTACAAGGTGAATCCCAAGGTAAGGCTGTCATTCTATGCCCAGCAGACCCGGGAGAATGAGCAGGGCGAGGACGGCGAGATCGGACCGAATATCGATGTCTATGTGAAGGATTTGATCAAGGCGAAGAAGCTCGTTTTCTTCCAATTGGACGAGTCGAAGAGCAGGCTCCTGGTTCTCAGGGCCGGATACCGCTACTTGCCGTCGACAACTTCCCCCACAGAGCAGCGCATTCTTTTTGCAGCTACGGCGCGATACCCTCTCGCGAAGGGCGTTCTGGTTTCAGATCGAAATCAGGTCGAATTAAGGTACATCAGTGATGAATGGTCGTGGCGATACCGGAATGAGTTAACGCTGGAACGGGACGTTAAGATCGAGTCCTATCACTTCGCACCCTATATCCAGGCTGAAACCTATTACGACAGCAGATATGGCAAATTCAGCAGAACCACCGTGGACGCCGGCGCCTCATTTCCGATTCATAAGCATACAGAGATAGAACCGTATTACGAACATCAGAACGACACGTCGAAACCGCCAAATCGGCAGATAGACGCGCTCGGATTAAAGCTCCGTCTCTATTTCTGACCGAAGAAATGCTGCGCCAGACCCTGGCCGGAAGAAGGGCCGAACGTGCGGGGCTGAGGCGCTGCCGGGCCGGTCAGAATCCCAAATTAGCGCTGCGAATCTAATCAGTCATGGCAGATGGATTGGCGGTTTCGGTACTGGACCTGGTGGGGATGCGGAGCGGCGAGGGAGCAGGGCCGGCAATTGCGCGTTCGGTGGACCTGGCGCAGCATGCAGAGCAGTGGGGTTACAAGCGGTTCTGGCTGGCGGAACATCACTCGATCGAGGGACTGGCCTGCTCGGCGACGGCGGTCCTGATCGGGCACGTGGCGGGCAGGACGAACACGATTCGCGTGGGCAGCGGTGGCATCATGCTGCCCAACCATGCGCCGCTGGTGGTGGCGGAACAGTTCGGGACGCTGGAGGCGCTGTATCCGGGCCGCATCGACCTGGGACTTGGACGGGCGCCAGGCGGCGACTTCGCGACCATGCGGGCCTTGCGGCGCGACTCGCGGCAATCCGGCGATGATTTCCCGGCGTTGCTCGACGAGTTGCGCACCTACGTGGGCGACGCGCCGGGGCAGGTGGTGAAGGCGATTCCGGGGGCCGGCAGCCATGTGCCGATCACGCTGCTGGGGTCGAGCGACTTCAGCGCGCAGTTGGCGGCGCAGTTGGGGTTGCCGTTCGCGTTTGCGGCGCACTTTGCTCCCCAATATCTGTATGCAGCGGCGGAGCTTTACCACCGGCAGTTCCGGCCGAGTGATGTGCTGGGCAAGCCTTACTTGATGGTGGGCGTCCCGGTGATCGCTGCGGAGACCGATGGCGCGGCGCGGCGCCTCTTTACGACGCCGCAGCAACGGTTCCTGCGCCTGATCCGGAACCAGCCTGTCGAACTGCTGCCGCCGGTGGACTCGATGGATGGGCTGTGGACGGAATGGGAACGGGCGGCGGTCGAGAGCCGGCTGAGTGCGGCGATCGTGGGCTCGAACGCGACTGTCAAGGCGGGACTGAAGCAGTTGATACGCGACACGGGCGCGGCGGAGGCGATCGTGGTCACGGATACGTTTACGCACGAGGACCGGCTCGAGTCGTACCGTAGGGTGGCCGAGGTTGCGGCAGGGGTCCGAATCGACACTCCAACGACGGCCGGGGCCTGAAGCCTGACCATGGACTGGATTCGGCGCCGTGCGGCGAGGGTCGCACGGCCGTAACACAAAGTCCTGTAAAATGGCTTAGGACTCCCATTCGCTGAGGTTCCGCATCGCTATGCCGCGGGCTTGGGCGATTGTGTCCGTGCTATGCGCCGGATTGCACCGTCTAACGGAGCATGGCGCAGCCAGAAGCCTGAAACCTTGCGGCGAAGCTCTCGAATTCCGGCCCAACCATTGTCCCTGGGCGCAGGCGCGCGCAGAGTTGTGCTCGCAGCCGGCACGCTATTGGCCGGTCCGGTTCTGCTGCTTCTTGCCGGATGCGGCACTGCCACCGTGACTGCGAACCCGGTGAACGCGTCGTTTGCCGTCTCTCCCTCGACGGCTGCGATCGACACGAACTGCACCGGGTGTAACGGGACCGCCAAACGCGGTGTGCCGGTGTATCGGTTTGTTGCCCGGCTTCCCAACGGAGAGGCTGCGCCGGTGACATGGTCGGTGTCGGGAGGAGACCCGGCCGCGGGAGCCGGCTCGATCAGCACTTCTGGGGAATATACGCCGCCGAGCTACCTGACGGCAGATCAGGCGCGAGTGGTCGTAACAGCGCGGCTTGCCTCAGGCCCCCATGTGGCGGCCAGCGCCCAAGTGACCGTCACGCCGGGGTTCCTTCAACCGTTGACACCGGAGAATGTCGCCCTCGGCCCCAATGGCACGGTAACCGTGACCGGAAGACTGGCGCTGGCGGGCGGAAGCGTGGGCATTCATTTCGCGCTTGCGAATAGCGCTTTGGATGCAAATGGAGGTCAGGGGTCACTGGGCGTGACGACATGCCAGCGAGCGAGCCGGGCGTTTACCGCGTGCACCGTGACGTACACCGCGCCCTCGACCATCGCATCGACCGATGTGACTTACCTGGTGGCGATGCCCACGAGATCAATCCCTCGGCTGTCACCGGCGAAGACAGACATGCAGATTCTGCTGAACACAGCGGGAGTAACCAGCAATCCGGCCGCGCATCAGGCGCAACTGCCGACGCTGATGCCACTCGGCAGCTCGGGCGGCAACAATAACGATTTTGACGCGCGCGGCAGTGTGATTGCCGACTGCTGCAGCGGCACGCTCGGAGCGCTGGTCCAGGACAACAGTGGAAAGCAATACCTGCTGAGCAACAATCATGTGCTGGCGCGCAGCGACCACGCCGCGGTGGGCGATGCCATTGTGCAGCCGGGACTGATCGACAACAACTGCACGCCGAGCGGCGAAGGTGCTGGTACGGTCCCGGTGGGCGCGTTGACGGCGTGGCTGCCTCTGAAATCGCCGCAGACCAACGCCGACGCGGCGCTGGCGCAGGTGGCTTCGCACACGTTGGATGCGACGGGCAGCATCCTGGAACTGGGCGCGCGGCAGAGCGATGGGACGCTTGCCGCGGCCCCGCCGGGAATCTCGTCGAGTAACGGAAAGGGCGAAGCGCCTGGCCTGCAGATGCGGGTGGCGAAGAGCGGACGTACGACCGGACTAACGTGCGCCAGTGTTTCCGCGGTGAGCCTGGATGTTTCAGTGGACTACTATCGCGACTGCGCGGAGACCAAGCCGTATGTCACGAAGCTTTTCACGAACCAGGTCGCGGTCAGCGGCGATCGCTTCAGCGATGCCGGAGACTCTGGCGCGCTGGTGGTGGACACGAGCAACGCCGAGCCTGTGGGGTTGTTCTTTGCCGGCGGCACGGACGCCGCGGGGGTGGGACAGGGAGTTGCGAATCCTGCCAACGACGTGCTGAACGAACTGGGCGCGCAGGCCGGCGCCGGAACCAGCTACACGTTTGTCGGCGGCGCAGATCACGGCGTAAGTTGCCTGAGCTACGGGGACAGCACCATCACCTCAGCACAAGCAGCCACCCTCACCGATGAACATATCGCGGCCGGACAACGGGCGCTGGCGGCGGCGCGGCTGCTGGTGAATCCTTCATCCGGCATCCTGGGCGTAAGCATGGGCAAGAGCAGCGATCATCCCGGTGAGGCGGCGGTGATTGTTTACGTGGACGATGGCGGAAGCGCGAGCGTGCCGGAGACTATCGAGGGAGTGCGCACGATGGTGATTCCCACCAATGCGCGGGCGGTGAGCATGGGAACGGCGCCGCTGGCGAATCTGGTTGCCGGTGCGGCGACACTCTCCGCGTCGGCACTGAACCAGGCTCTGGCGACCAAGCGACAGGTGGCCCGCGGCCTGATGGCGCCGAATGCCGCATTCTTTGGGGTGGGCGTGGGACAGAGCCTGGACAATCCGCGCGAAGCGGCCCTGGTGATCTACGTTGACCGGGCGCGGATTCCCGACAAGCTGCCGCAGACAATCAACGGCCTGCGCACGCGCTACGTAGTGATGGATCGGCTGCACGTGACGCGGTCCTATGCGACAACGGTGCGGTCGACGCGGCATTGTCTGCCAGACGCGGAGGCGGACGAGAGCGCGGGGTTCAATCCGGAGAAGCCGCTGGGGTTGAAATTCTAGCCCCCATTCTCCCGAGGCCGGCACAAAGCCCGTCCGGCGTCGACACTCCACAAACCGCTCCGAACAGATACCGCGCAGGGCTAAAGTAAGAGAAATGGACCTGAGAGAACGCATTTTGGGCTGTCTTCTTGGCGGTGCTTTGGGGGACGCATGGGGAGTTCCATGGGAGGGCAGAGTCGGACCTCTGCGGTTCGAGATTCCCGCCCGACCGAGGTTTTCAGATGACACCGAACTCACATTGGCAACATGCGAATCAATTATCGAAAATGGCACCGTGGAGCCTGACAATGTTGCCACTCATTTCGTCCGTTGGTTCAAGGCGGGCCGCATCCACGGTATTGGGTCGAGCACTTTGAAAGCCATGCGAGACCTTTCGGCCGGAACGCATTGGGCGCTCGCAGGTGCACGTGGTGAATTTGCCGCAGGAAATGGGGCCGCAATGCGCATTGCACCCCTTGCATTTCTCGTCGATCCGAGTAATTCCGAAGACAGAATCATCATCCGCGATGTATGTCGAATCACTCACCATAGTGACGAGGCGTATGTCGGTGCGCTTGCTGTCATGTTGGCAATTCGCGCCGTATTACTCGATGAGTGGTCGCCACAGCGAAGCTTCCTTGCTTCAGTCGTCGCCGGCTTGCCAGATTCGGCTGTTCGCGACCGCGTTCTGGAGATGCTTCCACTTGATGTTCCGATTGAACAGCTCGGGCGTTGCTTCCGAACAACTGGGTACGTCGTCGATACCGTCCCGTTTGCGCTCTATTGCGCACAGAACGTCGTTCACGAATCTCTCGACGTCTTGATAGCTCGAACGATCAGCGTTGGCGGAGATACAGACACAATTGCATCGATCACAGGTCAGATTGCAGGAACGGTGGTTGGCTTTGCCGGTGTACCACAAACGTTCTTTGCCGACATCGAACAGAGCGAACATGTCGCCTTGATAGCCCACGAATTTGCGGAGGCTGTCCGACGCCAAAATCCGACGTTTATCGCGAATCCTTGAATACAGCTTTTAGATGGACAGTCCTTGTGTCGGGTTCGTTCCCGAGTTACTGCCGACTCGTCCCCAACCCCACCCGCACAGTCGGGGCCGGGATCGGCGGGCAGGCGAACCGATGGAAAAGGAAGAGTGGTCCACAACCCGACCCAAATACGGCGGGTCGGCACGTGCGCGTCTACCTGTGACCATCCCGAGCCCATGCAGGTGACCCGTGTCCGATTAGTTTGTTACCTCCGAGGATTGTCGTCTTGAGTGATCTCTGGGTGTAAACGGGCGTGGACACTTCTGGGGCAAGCGCGGCTGTAAGTCCTGAAAAGTCAAATAACTTGCCCGGGCACAGTTTGGCATGGATTTTGCCCTAGTCTCGTCCGGAGGCTGTGCCCATGTGCACCATCGCCAGGTGGAAAACGATGCCGATGGAAGAGAGCGGCAACGTATTGGTGCTAGCGGCGCTCTCCATGACGGCGCCGATGGGGTTCGTGGCGCTGTCGACGGACGTGGGCATACTCTTGCGAATCACGCGCAATGTTCAGACCGCGGCTGACGCCACCGCGATCAGAACGGTGGCCCCGCGGGGTGTCTGCACGTCCGCACAGACCGTGACTGAGACTGATCCTTCATTCACGCGCGACGAAAACTTTTCATTAAGCACTATGGAACGACCAACACTCACAGTAGGATCCTGGCGGCGCGTCGTTGACACGAGGCGAGCCGTTCAGAAACAGAGCCACGACATTAAATTAAGGAGCTTGATATGACGATTCGGGGAATCTCCATTACTTTCCTGGTTACGGTTTTGAGCGCCACCATCGCGGATGCAAAGAAATCACCCAATTACGAATCGGGTCGCCAGCTCACGCCAGAGCAGCAAACACTTGTGGCGAAGGCGATAGGGCGAGAGAAAGTCTTGATCAAGGATATTCAGCAGCGCACGCCTCTGGTGGAGACCTACATTCAAGAGACCCGACCGGACGCCAAGCTGTACCAGGTTCCGGTCAACGACACCTACATGCTCAGCCGGGTCGATTTCGGAAAGGGGTTCTTCGACAAGGGCTTCGAGCCCCGGGCATCAAGCAAGAAGGGCGGCGGCTGGTTCAAGGGGTCGTTTGCATCCATCACCAGCCTCACCAAGGCGCTGGGCATGGACACCAAGTTCACCTACAACCCGATTGGTTTTACCGAAATGATGTTCTTGGACCCATCGGGGTTCGACCCGCAACACTACGCTTTCAGCTACGTCCGGCCGGAATTCCTTGGATCGGTGCGTACCTGGGTATTTGACGTGCACCCCAAAGTTTCCGGGATGGGCCGCTTCAACGGCCGCGTGTGGATCGAAGATCAAGATGCGAATATCGTTCGCTTCAATGGTACTTTCACTCCATCCACTAAAGAGAATTCCTCCAAGTATTTCTTCCACTTCGACAGTTGGCGAATGAACGTGCAGCCGGGGGTTTGGCTGCCGGTGGCCGTTTATGTTGAAGAGGCGAACCGCGGCGACAGCCAGAAGGCGATCGGCCTCAAAGCACAGACGCATTTCTGGGGTTACTCCCTCAAGATGCCCACACGGGATAATGAAAATGTAACGGTGAAGGTGGACGACGCCGAGGACAAGAGCGACGATTCCCAGGACGTGGGCCCGTTGCAGGCTTCTCGCGAATGGGTGACCCAGGCGGAAAACAACGTGATCGACCGTCTCGTCGAAGCGGGGCTGGTTGCGCCGTTGACTCCGAAGGGATACGAAACCACGGTGCTGGATCAGATCGTGACCAATTTGGCTGTGCCGAGCAACCTGACCTTCACCAGCCCTATTCACTGCCGGGTGCTCCTGACTAACACCATTGAAACGACCACCGTCGGGAACACACTGCTCGTGAGCAAGGGATTGATTGATGCCCTGCCCAACGAAGAATCGATTGCTTCAGTTATCGCGCTTGAGTTGGCGCACATCACGCTCGGTCACCACATCGACACGCGCTACGCATTCAACGACAGATTGCTCTTCCCTGATGAGTCGACCTTTCAACGGATCGAAATGTTCCACTCCGATCACGACAACGAAGCGGCCGTCAAGAAGGGCATGGAATATCTGCAGGCATCGATGTACAAGGAACAGATGCCCAATGCGGGATTGTTCTGGGTGCAGTTGGCCGATCGCGGCAAGGAATTGAAACAGCTTAATACGCCAAGGCTGGGCGATTCCCTTCTCCGCGCCGACGGCGCTCCCTGGATGACCCAACTTGCGCAAAGTGCAACCAAACTCAATTGGGATGATCTCAACCAGACGGCCGCCCTGCCCTTGGGGAGTTGGCTTAAGACCGATCCATGGGACGATCGGGTACAGATGTTGAACGCCAAGCGGTATGCTCCCATGAATGCTCGCGATAAGATGCCGCTTGAGTTGACGCCGGTGTACTACAGGTTGCAGCGCTTTGATCCCACCAATCTGACACCGGCCCACGCGGTCCCCCCAACTCCGGCTGCACAGTCGGCCGACGCGGAACCAATCGGTCGAAAATTGCCATGATAAATATGGAAATCGCGGGCTAATTCATGGACATTTTTGCCTCTACCACCAGAACGAATATCCTCCCACGAGTCAAGCGGGACTGCCACCGTAAGAGCCTTCGCTGCCACTCGAGTATCCCGGGTCGTCATAGTTCCGAACCGCGAATCGTTGTTGCGTTTTGAGGTTGACTAACACTGGCCACGCCGTTAGTTAGGCGCAGTTGGCAAAGCCCTAAACTTTAGTGCTTGGCAGCAGTAAATGGTAACGATGTGTAAAGAACTTCCGTAGCATAATGCAGCCAAAGGACTCCCAAAATGTATAAGATAACTTGCTTGCTCGCCTTGAGTTTGCTTACCTCCGCTACATTAGTCGCACAGGTTCATCCCAGCGCAGAAGGCGTTGGTGGTGACTCAATGTGGGTGGGAGCGGAGATCTCCACTTTCAACCCTGACTATGGTTGCCTGCATGCCTCTCCGTTCACCTGCTGGAACCATCAGCTGTTGGGATTTTCTCCCTATGCCGACACCAGGCGAATGTTCTATTCAAGAATCTCCGCCGAAGGTCAGGCGCGCTTTCTTCACTGGCGCGGTCCGGGAAGCCTGACGGAGTCCAGCTACATGGCAGGCCCTCGCGTGGCGTTATACCAATTCAGACAGATAACCCTCAATGGTAAGTTACTTGCTGGCTACGCTCGCCTGACGGTGCCCAAAAATTATGTAGGTTCGGGGACTTACTTTGCCTACGCTCCTGGTGTTCTCGTGGATTACAAGGTTTCGCCACGTTTGATTGTGCGAGCCGACTATGAGCAACAGTTCTGGCCGAACTTCAAGGGAATCCGCACGGCCACGACGGACGGAACCGGAGGGTTGACCCCGAACGGATTGAGCATCGGCGTCAGTTACGCTCTACGATAGAATTCTCCAACTCAACAGAAGCAAAGTGTCGCCTTTGGAGGCGCGCTTTGCTTCGAGCCTGGATCTCGTAGCGAAGACAAAAGGACTCCCCTCTAAAACCAGCGGCTGGCGGCATACCCGTGTATCTGGTGGCGGAATTGAGTGTATGCAGCACAATATCCTGTCGCATCAGAACAGTTCTCTTTCGCGTCGGGTTTGCAGAAAATTAGAGCCTCATGCTGCAGACTTGAATTCGGAGATACCCAGATGCCCTTCGTCGCACTGCCGGCAATGTTCACGGTACAGATGTCAGGCGTCCGCCCGGTCCGGACCCAAAAAACACCCCACCCCCCCGGGGGCTGCGAAACTGTGAAACTGTGCCCTCTTTTGGACGATGCTCAGATCGCTGGAATGGAGCACCCCGATTTGAGGCTTTGGCGTCACGGGAGAATTGAGACGGAATCCTGCACGACCTAGTAGAGCAGTTCGCCGGCTTCGCTGGTGATGGCGGCGACCAGCAGCTTGAGGATCTCGACGCGCGGCTCGGCGAGGATCCTGGCGCTGGGGAGGCTGATTTTTCCGGGCAATTCTTCAACGGCCTTGCGCAGGACGGGCACGACCGACGAGAAGGTCGGGTAACGGGTATCGCGCCCGACCTTGGCCAGGGCGCGCAGTGCTCCGATGGCGCCCAGTTGCTCAAGGATGTCGGCGTCGCGGAGGATGATCGCTTCAGTGGTCCTTGGGCTGTCCTGGGGCTGATGGGTGCGGATGGCTTCGGTGACGCTGTCGAGCTTTTCGATGGGGAACCCGCAGGCGGCCAGGAGTTCACGGGTACGGGCGACCGTATAGGGGACGTGGTTCCAGCGCTCCAACTCCGCCTGATTGCTGGGGCGATGGCCGATGTAGACGCCCAGGTCGTGCATCCAGGCCGCGGCAAAGAGGACGTCGTCATCGTAGTCCATACCCTTCCCGATAGCGGTGGCGAGCGCATAAAGGCGGGGCTGATGGCCGAACTTGTCCTTGGGCTGCGCTTCGGCGCGGATGTAGGCCATTACGGACTGTCGCCAGGAGGGATTGATCATTGTGTCTTCTCCGGCCAGCGCGGCGACAGGCGAATCAGATCGAGTTCACCAAGGTCCTCCACGGTGAATGGAGGTGCAGCGGCGGGAATTGCGGCGATGCCGCGGGAAGGCAGACGGATGGAGTCAAAGCCGGTGCCGGAAAGACGGGCTGAACCGGCGGCAGCGAAGAGGTACGAAAGTCCGCGGGGTGGTTCGCCGGGGCCGGGCAGTGTGGCGCTGGCCCGGGCACCCTTGACCGGAATGCGCTCGACGCAGAAATACTCGACGTCAATGAGAATGGTGCGGTCGTTCAGCGGCCGGGGCGGGACGGTGCCGGCGCGGGTTTTAAGCTTTATGGCCTCGAGGGATCTTTCGATGTGGAGTTCGCGCGGGCGTCCGTAGTCGTACATGCGATAAGTAATATCGCAGTTCTGCTGGGTTTCAAACAGGATGGAGCCTGGCCAGATGGCGTGCACGGTGCCCGCATCGACAAAAACCATGTCTCCTGGGGCAACTTTGAGTATGTTAAGGCTCTGCTCCAGAGTGCCTTCCTGCATTCCGGCGCGGACGTCGTCGAGGGTGACGCCGGGCCTGAGTCCCACTGCCACCTGGGCTCCGGGCTCGGCGGCCAGCGCGTACCAGCACTCAGTCTTTCCCCTGGGCTCGCCGTACTTTTGCGCCATGCGATCGTCGGGATGCACTTGAACGCTCAGTTTTTCGCGGGCAAAGATGACCTTCATGAGCAGCGGGGACTGGGGAACGGGCGATGCAGGGCCGAGAAGGGCGCAGGAAGCCTGCGCAAACAGCTCGGCGAGGGTTGTGCCCTTGTGCGGACCGCTGGCGACGCGACACTGATCGCCTGTGAGCCAAACTTCGCCGATGGGTTCATCAGGGCTCGGAGTGAAATCGAGCCACGGACGCAGGTCCGGGTAGCCCCACACTTTGGGCAGGAACCTGGGTTCAATCAGGAAGGGCGCAAATTCTGGAATGGAAGAACCCGGATCGCCGGCCATGTGAGCTGCCCCTCAGACACGCGCGAGGAGACCGAAGCGAATGACGCGCAGAGCGTCCACTGCCTGGAAATCATTCCTCACCGCAACTATCCACTTTAGCAGAGAGAGGGCGTCAAACTGCGGGGCACATACGCGCCCCGGTCCGTTCTGTGACAAACTCCGAAGCGGGACATTTCTCCCACAATATTGTCTTTTACAGCGAATGGGCGCGGAGATCCGCAACGTGGTTCGAAAATCTGACGGACGCGGTTCCGTGAGACAAACATCCCAGAATAGCCGCAGGCGTCGTGTGGACACCCGAGCACATCTGCTCAGCTCTAACGAAACCCCGGTAAGGAAAGGCAATGACTGCAAATCACAATTGGGAAGCCTAAAAGAGCTAGCTCGAACTGGGTCCTTCCCCATCTCCGTCATCGTTAAAAAAGCCGTCGGCGGCAGTGATTTCAGCGACGTCAATCTTCTTTAGTTCGGGTACGACCCACTCTTTTTTGTGATCGTTGGCCTTCTCGATGCGATCTTCCATGTATGTGGCCTCTTGGCCGCACAGTAGCGTAAATCGGTCACGAACACGCGTGATGCCGGTCACACACTGAAGAGACATGCAAGAAGAAGCAGGGCTTAATTGCGGGGCAGCAGACACAACAATTCAGCCACTGGACGGAGCGTCCTGGCTGCGTGAACTGACTGGAACTCATGGGTTGCCGGAAATAGTCGCTCGGGGAGAAGGCCGCTCCCGAAGCCTCATTTTAGCTGGGTTCTGTTCCGTCTGTACCGGTTGCGAGTTCCGCCGCGGTGAGTTCTTCAACGTCGATTTTCTTCAGTTCGGGTGTCGCCCATGGTTTTTTGGTTTCGACTGAATTCTCTGCAAAACTATCCATTCAAAACTCCCAGAAATTTGAATTTTTGAGATGAGTCAGTATAGCCCTATACGGTGCCGTGTGCGAGCCAAAACGAGAGATTGCAGGCACTTTAGTTCCCTCGTTGAGAACGCACAGAAACAGGAATGGCGAAGGACCGGTGGGCGCCACACGAATTCGTTGTTCAGGCGGGCATGTTTTCGAAGTTCCGGCAGGCCGGACACATCAGACCGGACGGAACAGGAGATCACGTGAGGTGACAAAGGAAAAGTCCCACGCCCACGCCCCGGGCGAGGATGATGCCCGCATTTGCGCTGGTTTCAGGATCGACCTTGACCATGAGCTCCTGGAGAGATTTTCGAAGGCGGGACACATCGAGAAATTCGCTGGCGGCGGGGTTCGCCTGGATGTCATCGAGGCAATGCTGCACAACCGGCAGTTGCCGGAGAATGCGATGGCCTAGATCGGCGGATTGCATCCCCTTGCGGCGCCCGGCCAACACCGCATCGGGGAGGCGGCCCTGAAAGGCGCGCCTGAGCAAAGAGCTTGTCTGGCCACGGCGGCGGAACTGGGTGTCGGGCACGCGCAGCAGGAACTCCAACAGTTCTAGGTTGGAGGTTGGATCGAGGATGGAGAATCCGTGCACGGCCCCGATTTCAGACCAGAGGCCGGCGCCGACGCTCCAGGAGGGCCGAAAGAACAATTGGCGGTGATCGGCGAGGGGTGAGAACGTGAATGTGGGATCGTAGCCTGCGGCCCGCATGCGGGCATCGAGGTCCAGCTCGGCAGCCATTCGGGGATTGAGGGCGGAATAGGCTTGCCAGTGCTGGCGATCCGTGGATTGGAGGCGGCGGACGAAGCGGCGAAGCGGGGTTAAGGCCGGCTTCAGGATTTGCCGTTTCAGGATGAGCCAGGGGTTCGGTTCGCAATGGAAGAACAGGTCCCACGCGAGCCGCGGACGGCGCTCAAGGAGTTGGAGCAACGCTGACCCGTTTCCAGCCCACGAGACGGTCGCATTGCCCATCTGGCCCGTAAGCACGGTACCGGTGCCATTGCGGACAGCGTTTTCAACGATGGCCCGGATCCAGAAATGATTTCCGGCAGCATGGCTCGGGCCATCGTGCACGTTCAGGAAGTATTCGATGCCCTCGATGACTCCATACTCAGCGGCATCGACGGCGATGTGCCGCACATTGGCGCCCGCCATGGTTGCGGTTGCGTGAGCCTGATCCCATTCGTGGCCCAGCCTGTTTTTCTTAGCACCGTCAGGGGGAAAACTGGGGACCGATGTGTAGGCGGTGAGCTCCCTGCCCTGACTGGCGAGGAGGGGAGCGGCCAGGGCCGTGACGGAGCCGGAATCGCGGCCGCCCGAAAGCATAACGGCGACCGGCTTATTGGAGCGCAGGCAACTTCGAACGGCGCGGGTGTAGCGCTCGAGGAAAGCTTCTTCGTAGTCTTCGTCGCGGCGATAATCAAGGAGGTCGCGGCCCAGGTGTGACCAATAGGCCCAGGAGCGGCTCTGACCATCCTGCCCAATGGTGAGGGCCCGCGCCCAGACCATGCGGCGGAAACCCTTGTAGGCGGTCAGTTCCGCATCGTGCTGCCAACTGACCAGGACCTGCGCGAGGCGAAGAGGCTCGGGCTCCCGGACTACTCCGGGGAGGGCCAGCAGCGCCTTGAGGCTGGAGGCGAAGGCTACAAATCCCTTGCCCTCGTGGAGATAGAGGGCGGCATTCCCGTGGGCGTCGCGGGCCAAAAAAAGGCGGCGCTCGCGGCGATTCCAGCCCGCCATGGCCCAGTCTCCCTGAAGATGGATGCCGACCTCCTCGCCCCATCGGTCGAACGCGAGGCTGACAAGTTGGCCGTCCGGTGTCTGGGGCGCATCGCGGGAAGCTATGTCGAAGGCGTCGAGGAGTTCCTGGCGGTTGTCGAGCCGGGCTGCGGACACAACCAGGCCGCGGGTTCCCTCGCAGGGCTGCCTCTCGAAGACGTCTTCGGGGGACATGGCGAGAAGCAGGTGGCCAAACCCGACGGAGCCTTCGGTCCGTTCGCCGGCGCCGTGGGGACCGTAGTAAGCCATGGCCGAGCGCATCTGTTCCAGCCAGTGGGGAGGAACGGGAGCGCCGTCGTAACGGTAGATTCCGTAAATTCCGCTCATGCCTGCTTCCGAGCGAAGGTGGTGAAGATCTTGAATCGCTCGTGTCCGGCTCCACCGGTGACCAGGCGGGGACCGAAGCGCAGCCATGCGTGAGCGAGGAGTTGCAGAGATTCTCCGCGATCGGCGCCAAAGCTGACAGTACCTTCAAGACCGCGGCGGCGCAGCATCCAGGTTGCGGCCAGGGCCTGGGCCAGGCAGCGCGCGTCCCAGGGAACGCGGCGAGCGAGAGCGCCGACGGCCCAGCCGATGCGGTCGGCGAGACGGATCTGGCCACGCGTAGCCGTGGGCGGAGTTTCGGTCCCGGGCGTGCCTAACCAAGCGGCAATGCGCCGGAATGGGAGGCAGGCCAGCGCGATCCGCGCCAGGGCCAGCGCGATCAGGGCCTCGCGAAGAAGCCGCTTGCGCAAGCGGGGGAGGCGCCGGTATCGCTGCAATTCACTCCACACGTAACAGACCTTCCCTTTCCATTTCGGCGAGGAATTTCTGCACATCGGAGGCGCAGGTCTCAGGGGAAACGCGATATTCCTCGACCAGGGAATCCACCAGCTGCGCGAAGGTCAAGGGGGCTTCGAGCTTCTCCCATATCCTGCGGGCCGGGCCTTCCAATCCATAGTAGGCGCCGGCGTCGATGCTCATCAGGACGGTTTCCTGGTCGAGTTCAGTTGACACGAGTTCGCGAGAACGCGCGAGCCTGTCATCAGGACCAAAACTACGCATGGTGGTTTGTCTCCACGCCTGGGGCCGGTTCAAAGCACTCGGCCCAGGCCTGCTCAAGGAATTCGACTAAATCCCGGGGTAGGGTCGCGTCGCGCCGGCGGCTCACGCGGACCACGGACGCATGCTGGGCGATGATCCCGGCCATGCGCGACACTTCAATTTGGGTGCGTTGCCCTTTCAGATAAAAGGGACGATAGAGGTTCTCCAGCAGGCACTGCACCTTGCCGAGACCGCGGAGGGGCTCGAAGCGCGGGGCGTCATGATCGGCGAGGGCCTGCTGATCAGAGAGAACATGGATGGCGCGCAACGGAACAGGATCAGGGCAGTATCGTTCACCCATGGGCACAACGTATTTGTCGACATCGAAGCGGGAGCCTTCCGGGGTGCCCAGGCGCTGGTAGGCATCGGCGCAGAGGCGGATCTGGGCGAGAGCCGGCAAGATGCGCAAACCATCGGTTGCTCGCTCCACCGCGCACACATCGTCGCTAAGGAGCCGGTATCCCTGGCGGTAAAACTCGGCGGCGAGGGTGGACTTCCCTGCCCCCTGGACGCCGACAAAAATCATCGCTCCCCAGGGCGTTTCCACGGCGCTGCCATGCAGCGGATAGAGGCCGCGCTGGTAAAGCAAGGCGCCCATGGTCGAGCCGAGGAGGAAGAGGCGAATCTTCTCCGGCGTTGCATCGGCCATGGGTTCGATCAGGATGCGCTTGCCGTCTTCGACGCTGTAGCGCGCCACGCCGGGGACATCCAGTCGAAAATGCCCAGGCTGCACTTCGTAATGCCGGTCGGGCAGGGGGCGGAGTGCGGCTGCTTCCGGGTCGAGCATGCGAATGGTTACGTCGGGATCGCTTGCAGGATGGGGATGCGGGGGAAGTTCAGGGCAGAGCAGATCTGCATGGATGCTCAGTCCGTAGGCCCAATATGCATTCACCGACATCGTTAACCTCGGTCAGCCGGACCCTGCCGGCTGACAACGTATCCCGAACCAGAGTTAGTCATTGGCACTGGCGAACGGCACCTGGTCGCCGAACAGTTGCACGTCATCCAGCAAGGGAGCGGACACGAGCATCTCGCCTTCGCGGGGCACCCAGAGATATTCCGGAATGATCTCCTTGACCTTGGCGCGGATGCGATCGGGCAGGCCGGTGGCGCTTTCGGCTCGCAATTCGGCGAGTAACTGAAGCAGCTCCGACCAGGATGCGGTTGGTCCCTGGGTCCGGAAGACCTTTTGCGCACCGGTGTTGGACCGTCTTTCGAATGCGTAGAAAAGATCCTCGAAGAGCTTTTCTCCGGGCCGCAGCCCGGTAAAGGAGATTTTGACTTCGTCCTGGGGGAGGCCGGAGAGGCGAATAAGCGTTTTCGCCATATCGAGAATGCGGACCGGTTTTCCCATATCGAGGACAAGGATGTCGCGCTTTTCGCCGATAGAGAAGGCCTGCAAGACGAGGGAAACGGCCTCGGGAATAGTCATGAAATAGCGCGTGATATCAGGGTGGGTCACGGCAATCGTGCGTTTGAGCTTGATCTGTTCCTGAAAGAGGGGAATCACGCTTCCCTGCGAACCGAGGACATTTCCGAAGCGCACCGACAGGCAGCGCATGCGGGACGGTCTGGCGGCAACCAGTAACTCGCCGATGCGCTTGGTGCAGCCCATGATGCTGGTGGGGTTGACCGCCTTATCGGACGAGATGAGGAGAAAGTCTTCGCAGCCGGACTGATCGGCGATTTCCATCAGGGCGAGCAAACCGAAGACGTTGTTCTTGAGCGCCTCGGAGAGGTTTTCTTCCATCAGCGGGACGTGCTTGTAGGCCGCGGCATGAAGGACGACCTGGACATTGTGTTCCTGAATGACGTCGCGCAAGCGAGAGCCGTCGGTGATATCGGCGACACAATAAACGATGTGGCACGCCGAGCCTGCCTGGGCGTTTTGCAGATTGAAGAGGGGTGTTTCGGCCTGGTCGAGGCAGATGAGTTTGTGGGGCTTGTAGTTCAGCAACTGGTGGCAAAGTTCGGAGCCGATGGAGCCGGCGGCTCCGGTCACCATCACAACGCGTCCGGTGATTCTTCGCCGAACCGAATCCACGTCGAGGCGAACCGGATCGCGCCCGAGGAGATCTTCGAAGTTGACATCCCGTAATTGATCGATGGGGACGGTCCCGTTGATGAGGTCTCCCAGGCTGGGGATGGTCCGGAAGCGAAGCCGGGTCTGATCGCAGATATCGATGATGCGCTGCATCTGCTCTCCGGTGGCGGAGGGGATGGCGATCATCAGTTCATCGGGCCGGTAGGCACGGACAACCTGGGGCAAGTCCTTGATGGTTCCAGCGACCGGAACTCGGTTCAGACGAACGCCCGCCTTGGTTGGATCGTCGTCGACGAGCGCCACAGGGACGTATGGGCTGTGAGGCAGTTCTCGCAGCAGCATGGCGGCGGCGCAGCCGGCTCCGATGACGACTACGGTTTTTCGATTGTCGCGATCGGTTGAACTCTGGGCGTTCTGGAGCACGGCGCGCGACAATACCCGAACGCCCACGAGCATACCCACGGTAAGGATCGGTTCGATGCAGTAGACGGATAACGGAAAGCGCTTTTCGCCGAGGATCCAGCGTTCGGCGGCCAGGAATCCGACCGAGCCCAGCGCCACTGCCTTGAGAATATCCAGAGCGTCGCCGATGCCCGTGTAACGCCAGTAACCGTGGAAGAGGTTGAATCGCGCCATGCTCAAAACACGCAATAGAACCAGAATGGGCATCGCCGCGAGGAGTACTTGCGGGTTGGGCAAAGTGAAATCGAATCGCAACAGCCAAGCAATCGTGAGCGACAATGCGACCAGCAGGACTTCACCAAGAGCAACAAAGAGACGGTTCTTATTTGGGAACATCGACTCAACCTTTTTTTACGGTTTGAATCATTGGCTCACCGAAAACGGATTCCGGATAAAGCAGGAACTTCATTTCGCGATGATGTTGTTTGCACATCGTTGAGTTTTCCTCAGTCTGGGCGGCGCGGGACTTGTCTCCCCGGCGGAGCAGATCGTAGACATCGAACTCAGTCAACACCTGGTCACTTCGACGTAACTGGATGCGCCGCATGGTGCCGGTTGCTGAGGGGCCGCCGGAGGCAAAGAGGGCGTTGACGAGGGTGCTGAGCGAGCTCACCGTGTAGGCCCCGGGCTGGCGCGCGCTGCCCAGGACAAACACCTGGATCGAGCGCAGGCGGCCCATCGTGACGTTGAGCTGAAAATCCTTGTAGAGATTGCTTACGGCGTTGCGCAAGAAGCTGTCCAGCTGTTCGTAACGCAGGCCGGCGACGGTGAGGGTGCCCACGCGCGGCAAGGAAATCTGGCCATTGCGGTCAACCGTGACGTGGCCGTCGAGATCGATTTTTCCCCAGACCCGGATGAGAAGCTCGTCCCCGGGACCGACGACATAGTTGGCCGGAACAGGAACCCGGTCCAACGGGGCGAAGGTCGAGGGAGGTTCATCGAAGAGTTGCCGGCCGTACACTTTGAGCGAATGTCCGGCTACGTCTTCTGCAAAAAGCTCGAAGTCGGTCGGAGTGAGAATGGGGCGCGGCCTCCTGACAGGCTGAGGCAGGCGCGTGTCGGTGCTTTGACTTTCTTTAAGGTCGTAGATTTCGGTGGGTGTGACATTGGGTGTACCGGAGGTGTCTCGTGGGGTTGTACCCGAAACAGGGGCCGACGGGGTCTGAGAACCCGGAGTGGTCAGGACCGACTGTCCAAGGCAGAGAGTGGAGGAGAACCACAACAACAATGAGAGCCTCTGGTTCATAAGAAAAAACAACCTTTAAATTCAGGAAAACGGGAACCGGATAAAAGTGCAGATGGAGATGCCGCTATAAGGGCCGTGGGCGCGGGGGACAGGGTGGCATGCGTGTTCATCGGTTTGATCTCCAGCACCTAAAGCGAAACAGAAACGGCGTCATCGCAGGGATCCATGGTGAATTGCGGCTGTGGCATGAGACCGTGCAGCCACAGGCTGACATACGACCGGTCTGCGACAGGCGCTTGCGAACCCTCCTTGGGAATGAAAACTTCGCGTAACAGATGATGCGCGGAGACGACACCCAGCAAGCCGAAGGCGGCGAGTTGAGGATCGATTTTGCAAATGGCCTCGCGGGCGGAACTTCTCTTGAAATAAGCACACAGGGTATCGAAGATGGGCCCAAAGTGTTCCCGGATCAACTTCTGAGCCTCGGGCAACTCGAAGGCCGCGACATGGAGCAGGCTGCGGAGCTCAGGCTGGGTATTCAGGACGTTGAGGAAGAAGGCCACAAGTTTGGGCAAGACCACTCCGGGATCATCGTCGTTGACGAGGCTGGTCTGGAGGTCGTGGCTGAATTTGACCCGATTGAGGTGCGATTCCAACGCCGCCAGGAACAGGTCCGGCTTGCGGGGAAAGTAGCGAAACAGGGTCGCCTCATTGAGGGCAGCGAGTTGGGCGATTTCTCGGGTCGTTGTGGCTTTGAACCCGTGACGCGCGAAGAGCTGAGCCGCCGCTTCGACGAGCCGCACTTCAGTGACGCTTCTTTCTGGCGATTTCTTTCCGAGCATGGGTCTTGCCTTTGCGGAATTAAAGGAGGTAACGGTCATTGTGCACTCCTCGAGACGGGAGAACGCACATACGCTGGTAAGGAATGAAGTACATAAAAGGTCGATCGGGGAATGGGGGATCGGCGAGGCGGGGAGCCTCGACAGCGGGTTCGATTTGCCAAGGCGCTTTCGCAAACCCCATCTGCCCCTCAAAGCGAAACGATCGGCTGTCCTCGGACGCGGAACGCGCTTCGCCCCAGGTCGACAGGCGGTTTTTTCCCGCTGATCGATTTCACAGTGCAGAAATCGGCGGTAGACCTCTTCTTGGAGACATTCCCCAGACGAAAATCCAAGTAGGTGCCTACTGCGACAATTAACTCTGAATATTGCAGTCAAAATAGCATCCGTGCATCCCAATGTCAATGCCGAAGAGGTCGCATGGGGCGGTCATGAAGCGAAATTCGGAATCTAAAGGAATCGGGACCGCGTGCAAGTCCACACACGCAGAGGAACGGTGGGGTGTGGAGGACACTTTTGCGCGAGGAAGGATCCACGCGCTTTCGCGTTGGTTTAGATGAACCGGCGGGTATGGCGATAATTCTGGGGTGGTAGGCGAGGCGGGGCTTGAACCCACAACCCCCGGCTTAGAAGGCCGGTGCTCTATCCAATTGAGCTACTCGCCCACGTTCTCTCATTGTAACTTTGGTGCGCAAGGGCGGCCAATGTTCAGAGGGAGTCGACAAAAGCGGCCAGTGTGGAGGCGAGAGCTGCGGCAGCATCGGCGGGCGTCGAGCCGCAAGCGGTGAAATAGGCGGTGACCCCGAGGCCGGGCACGCCAGGGTCAAGGAAGGCCCGGCGGACGATCAGATCCACGCGGCAGCAGCGCAGGGCAACGGCGCGAAGGCGCGCGCAGAGCGTCTTACATACGGCAACCGCATCCAGGTGGCCGGGCCAGGGCCGATGGTTACGGGGCAGGAGATCGATATAGCAGGCGATCGCGGAATTTCGTTCCCCCGGAGGGGCGTCGAGTTCATCGGGATCGAAGGTCTCGGGATGCCAGACGTCGCACTTTGACGTCCAGACCGGCGACGAAGGAGAGTTGAGCCGAAGCAGAGTATCGGCCAGCGCCGGGAGCCGTGCCGCTTCGGGAAGTTGTCGTGCGCGTTCGGGAGCCCGGCGCAGATCGATGAAGCCGGCCCAATCCGTCTGAATGACAGGCGCCTGGCCGCCGATCTCGACTTCCCAATCAACTTCCATCGCCGCGGGTCGCGAATCGTTGAAGGTACCGGGTGACCGTGGACTCGGCCCAGTGGATTCCATCGCCCTCGTCCTCGCAGAGATAGGCGCAATGGCCGCCGTGCGGAGTCTCGATGAGCGCGATATCGGGATTGGCGAGGATGGCGGAGCGGGTTTGCGGGGTGAGGCGAACAAAAGGATCGTCGAGGGCTTGCAGAATCAGGGTGGGGATGGCGACGCGGTCGATCACCCGGGCGCTGGCAGCGCGGTAGTAGTAGTCGTCCGCGTCACGGAAACCGCAGTAGCGGGCCACGATCTTGTCGTCAAACTGACGCAGAGAACGGACAGGACCGATACCCTGCTGATACCGATCGGGAAACAGCGCCGCCTTGCGGCGGTAGCGGCGCATGAGGCGACGCAGGAAATGCCACTCGTAGAAGCGGTTCATGGGCTCGTGGAGCGCGTCAGATCCAGCCGCGAGGTCGATGGCCGGGCAAACCGCGGCAACGGCGCAGAGCGGCGGACGGGCGCCCCACTCCCCGGCAAGTTTGATCACCAGGTTTCCCCCCATGGAGTAACCAACCAGAGCCACGCGTTCAAGGTCGAACTGGCGGGTGAAGTGTTCGACCACGGCACCCACGTCGGCGGAAAGACCGGAGTGGTAGAGCGTCGGGGTGAGGGCATCCGAATCACCGCAATTACGCATATTCATGCGAACGATGTTGTACCCGGCTGCCCAGGCGCGCATGGTAAGGCCCTGGATGTAGCGGGACTCGGAGGAGCCTTCCAGCCCATGCACCATAACCACGGTGAGGCGCCGATTCCGGTCTGCGCCGGGCTGCCAATGACCATGACAGAGCACGCGGCTGCCGTCAGCGGAGTCGACTTCGACGGCTTCGCTTGTGAAGGGCACTCGGAACGGGGGACGGGGAAGGTAGTTCCCGAAGATGGTCTGGAGATGGCCGTTGAAGAGGCCGCGTCGCGGAGCGAAAGCGGTGAGCCAACTCGGAGCAGCCGAAGAAGCCGGCGGCTCCAGCTGGCCGGGTTCCGTTGGTTGTGAGGGATTGGAGCTCACGAAGGCCTTGTTGAAGACGGATCGGCTCGTAGACCCGGGGAATTGGGGCGGCTTCGTGGGCAATCGAACTCAACCAACACGTCGCTGTCCGTAAGTTTGAGCATACACGTTGCCACCATTGTCAACAACGCGGCCGGCGTAGGGGACGCCAGGCCCTGCCAATTGAGATACGTTTCAATCCAATCAGCGTTAGCAGGCCATGGTCCGCCGGCGGACACAAAGCTCGCGCACGATGTGCAGCGCCGTCGGGTATGCGACAAATATCGATGGCTTATCTGAACGGCCTGCCTTTCACCTGTCCAACCTCTTCACGCAGAGTGAATAGCTGATTGACAGGGACGGACTTGAGCGATTCGACGAGACCGGACGGCCAGTGAACTTCGATACTGGCACTGGTTTCCTTTCCCAGGCGGAAAATCCCTCCAACCCATTCTGACTAGCCAATGACCAAAGCAGTGCGATGTTTGCACCCGCACGAGCGACGTAACACTATCTCCACTGGAAGAACGATCCGGCTTCCGATTTGCGGCAGCTCACCGCGCTCGATGCGATCGAAGAGTTGGCTTGTTGCAACGCGGCCCATCTCCTGCGCAGGCTGACGCACCACCGTGAGGGGAGGCGAAGTTGCTTCGGCCATGTCAAAGTCGTCAAAGCCGACAAAGGCTAGATCGGCTGGCATCTTCAATCCCAAATGCAGAACCGCACTCAGAACATAACGCGACGCCAGGGTGTTCGATGCAAAGACGGCCGTGGGTGGGTTCTTTCCCGCCATCTTTTCCTTCAGGGCGAGCAGGGTATCGTCCTGCGACTCGCACCCAAAGAACGTGATTTCCGGTAAGCCCGCATCTTTCATGGCGCGGCGGTACCCGAGGAATCGCGCGTTGATGGTAAACAGGGCGCGGTCCAGTCCCATAAAAGCTATGCGTTTATGCCCATGTTCAATCAGGTGCTCAACCACCCGGCGCGAGCCCAAAGTATTCTGCACCAGGACCACGTCCACTGCGGAGTCGGAGATCGGCCGGTCGAAGACGACGACCGGAGTCTTGCCAAAAAGGGCCCGCGAAAGGCGCGACCCCTGGAATCCGGCGGGAATCACCACCAGGCCATCCACATTCCTCCGCAGCATCTGTTCCGCTTCCTCGTATTCGGTATCTGGATCTTCGTTTGAAGTCGTGATGATGACCGAATGGCCGTGTTCCCTGGCAACAGTGGTTACCGCATGAGCGCAGTTGGCAAAGAACGGGTCATAGAGGTAAGGAATAATGAGGCCGATGGTCCGGCTCCTTTGGCCTCGAAACGCGCGCGCGAGTTCGTTGGGGCGATATCTCAACTGGTCAATCGCCGTGCGCACGCGCTTCGCCGTCTCCGGCGAGACAGGAACCGTTCCGCTAAGAACACGTGAAACGGTCATCGTTCCGACTCCGGCCAACCGAGCCACGTCACTCATGGTCGGCTTTTGATCGTCTGAGACTCTACGGCCTCGCTTTTCGATGCTCGCCGGCGGAGTTTTGGGAAAGTTCGTCAAATCGGGAGACTCCAGGGACTTACTTAGTGCGTTCCCGTGATCGGAACCGCACACTGCCTTCAGGGTGGTGGTGTGCGAACTATGCGCAAACCACAATCGCCGGCTTTTCGCCGCGGGTGTCGGCTTCGTCGACTTCGGTCACGAGAGTGCGGCTTTCGCCCGGCATCAGCGTCACGTAGTTGTCGGAATAGATGGCCGGGAGGATGCGGTCACCTGTCTTCTCGCGCACGGCTTTGAGGCGGAGCATGAGTGCCGGCCAGGCGGTGTTGTTACTGAGCACGGTCTTGAGTCGCCAGCGATTGTCTTGCTGTTCCACCGTGGTCGCAGCCTTCACCTGCGGCCTCGGCAGTGATCGAATCGCGCGATAATTCCCCGGTTCCAGACCGCGGAGGTAGAAATTCGAGGAAACACTTTCAGAACCGCGCATGAGCGCGAGGCGAATGAAATGGACTGCTGTAAGTCCCGCCGGGTACTCCATCCGGAATGGTGATACCGTGCTGTCTTCCTTGCTGTCGAGCGTTGCCGACTTCTGACTTACTCGGGTTCCATCCATATTCAGGATCTCGACCTGGGCAGTCAGCCCGTTCACGTTGCCGGCGCTGTAATTCACCACTTCAATGGTTTCGTCTTCACAGTTCCACTGAATGTGCAGCGGCTCGGAACCTTTCTTGCAGCCGAAGTAGGCTGCCGTGGGCTCGAAATAGTAGTCGTACGTTTGCCACACAAAAGACGGCCAGCATGGATGACTCATCCACAACAACACGC
The DNA here is from genome assembly GCA_963798315.1 of uncultured Acidobacteriota bacterium. Lineage (GTDB taxonomy): Bacteria > Acidobacteriota > Terriglobia > Terriglobales > Acidobacteriaceae > Telmatobacter. Next base: position 203,444 of record CAWCTA010000023.1, read on the forward strand.
CCATGCGGTAGCGGCTCTGTGCTTCAAATATGGCGCGGTAGGTTTCGTAATTTACGTACTGGGCCAGCCTGACCCATTCCTCCGCGCTCTGGGCTCCGCCATATTTGTATTCAACGATGTCGCGGAAGCTCGCGCCATCCATCGCTCCCTGCATGCAGAAGTCATGCAGCCCCCAGGAGAGCCCCTGGGGCCAGAGCGCACTCCCGGGCATCATGAGGCGCACACTCTCGATCGTGGGAATGTTGGGCGCACCGATCTCACTGTGCAACATGCGATCGGCGGCGCGGAAGTAGAAGCTGGATGGCATAGCCGCATAAGGACCGTGCCCACTTACTACGTTGTCGGCCGAGCTGGGAATATAGTGCAGGTCGGGATGCAGATCGCCGAGGATCTTCCGGATACCCGTTTCCAGTGTCGGGGGAGGAAAGCCCTCGTTGCGGCCGCAGTAGAGACCCACCGAGGGGTGATTGCGAATGCGCGACACCAGGTCCTTCACATTGCTCAGAAAGAGCGCGTCATCGTCCGGCTCGGGACCATCCCAGGGATTGGCTAGCCAAAAATCCTGCCACACCATGACGCCGTGCCGGTCGCAGGCTTCGTAGAAGACCTCATCGCCGATTTGTCCGACCCAGTTGCGGACCATGGTGAAGTTCATCTCGCGGTGATAGCGCACGGCCGCATCGTACTCGCGGGCGCGAAAACGCAGCATGGATTCGCCGAAGCCCCAGTTACCGCCGCGGGCCACGAAGCGGCGGCCATTGATCCATATCTTCAGCACCTCGCCATCTTCGCTGTAAGTCATGCGGCGAATCCCAGCCTTGAATGATTTGGAATCGAGTGTCTCGGCGCCCGCTTGCACGGAGAGTTCCACATCATAGAGATTCGGCTCGCCATAGCCGACAGGCCACCAGAGCTTGGGATTCTTCAGACGCAGCGCAGGGACGGTCGTCGGGTCTAGCTTGATCTTCTTCCGCTCCATTCCAGCGAGGGTGATGCGTTGCTCGAAGCGCAGGTCGCCGATCCGCCCGCGCAACGTGCCTTTGACAGGCCGCGCACCATGATTGACGAGATCCGCTTCAAATGTGATTTCTGCAATGGAGTTATCGGGGAGTGGCAGCGAGGTTGAAAGAAACGGCTCTTCGATGGTGACGGCGCCCGTCAACGTGAGGTATACGTCGCCCCAGATACCGGTGTTGCGTCCACGAATGGTGGGAATCCAGTCCCAGCCGATGGAGGCATGGTACGTCGGGTTATCGGCACCGGGCGCGCCGCCGTTCTTGCCTGCGTTTGCAAATGTCTTCTGCTTGGCGCTGCCCGGAGTCGCGTTCTTCTCAATGCGAACCGCAAGCGCATTGACCTTGCCAGGAATCAGACTTCCCGTTAGATCGAAGCGTCCGCGCATAAATCCGCCCTCGATGCGGCCGAGTTTTTCGCCGTTGAGATAGACTTCAGCCTTCCAGTTGATTCCGTCGAAATTGAGCCATGCGGTCTGCCTGGAGGAAACCACGGGCGCGGTAAATTCGGTGCGATACCAGAAGTCCGAATAGAAATACGAGTCGGAGATATGGAGTTGGTTTTCGCCGAAGTTTGGATCCGGAATCGCACCTACATTCAGGTACGACGTCAGAACGGTGCCGGGCACTGTGGCCACGATCCACTCGGAATCCTGAAAGCCGGTCTTCGACAACGATTCACCGCTATCCTTCAACAGGCTCGACCGCTGGAGTTTCCAGCCACCACCTGCCAGCAGCAAGCGACCATCCGCGGCGGTGGACGGTGCGGGCTTGGGCCGGGCCACAAATCCGCCCCGCCCGTAGACCTCCATCTCGCTCAAGATGTAGCCGTGGGGCGAGCTGGGCTGCGTCATCAGCACTCGCACGTAGCGACCCCGCGCGGGTTGAGCGAGTTTCAGGTCGTCCAATGGTCCCGCCCCGCCGGGTAGCCCCATCAAGTCGTGCCAGTTTTCGGCGTCGTCTGAAGCCTGGACCGAGCCCTCTGCTGCCCGCGCGATCCAATAGAGCTTGACCCGGTCGAATTCGAAGCGCGCGCCGAGATCGACATAGACCCACTCCTCGCCCAGGCCCGCGCTCATCCAGGCGCTGGTGAAGCTGTATGGGCCACCAATCTGCACCCGTTGATTGCCGTGGAGGAATGCAACCTCGCCCAGCCGCCACACCATCGGGTCGGCGTTCTCTGGGTCCCGCGGGGTGTCTTCGCCCCGGCCCTCCACGCGGTAGTAACGGTAGCTGCCGAGGGACTTGAGCGGAATCACAGGAGTGAAGAACCGCCCCGGCGTGGCGAAGTCCGGCGGATATCCCGCCGTCGATGCGGGCTTCGGAGCCAGGACGCTGCCATATTCCTGCCATGTCCGCCCATCGGCGGAGATGGACACCGACAATCTCAGGGAGGCCTCTGGAACCTGCGCCGGCGGGACGACGAAAAGCTGAATGCTGTCAACCTCGGGCACGCTGTCGCCGCCTCCGAGCTGGATATCGACGCTAAGGCGTGGTCCTCGCACCTCGAGCGCGCTCATGGGACTGTGATCGACAATGTACTCGCGGTCTTCCTTTGGAAGGGGACCGCGCAAACCGTGCGAAATCGCAATCCAGTCGGGCAGGCTTGTGTCTTTGATACCGTCGGTCACCAGTTGGGCCGTGAGGTTGTAGTCGTAACTGCTCGAGTGATAGGCAGGACGCAACAGGGCCAGGTTGCGGTAGCCCGTGTCAGGAATCAGCTCAGGGCTGTAGTCTGCGCTGGACGCGCCGGGATAGATGCCGACGCCACGGGTGTACTCTTGTTTACCAGCGGTATTTAAAGAGCGGCCCGCTTCAGGGGAGTTTCCTTCCGCCTGCGCACTCATAGGCTCCGCCAGCGCCGACAGCCTCGCCATCGCCACGCCCGCGCCTGCAATCGCCGTCGTCTTCAGGAACTCCCGCCTCGATGCTGACATGCGATGTCTCCCCCGATAATTTCCTGTGGATATGAACGGCGTTCTCCGGTTCACCCCGGGACTCCATGGAGTACGGGTTGATGTTCAGCGACTTCCCGGCAGAAACACCGAATGCGAACCAACTCGGCCCACACTGTTGGACTAAGGACGTCTCATGATAGCGATATCACCGGCGATCATCAACGGCGGATCGAAGAGATTCGTCTTATCGAGTCTGTTGTCGCAAGAGACCAGCCTCACCGCGTTGCGGGAGATGAAGGCATCTGGGGGAAAAGAAGTGCGCTTCTCCAAAGTCGCCTTCATTGTGATGCTCTGGATCGGCGAGTTCTGTTGCTTCGTTTAGGTAAAGAAAGATCTAGGTTGGGGCGGCTAGTGGGGATCGAAGCTGAGCCACACATTGACGCCTCGTAAGTTAAAGAATACACGTTGCCGTAAATGCCATCAATACCGCCTCCGCCGGGGGGCGTTGGCCCATATTGCCCCACGGAGGCGGGCTTTGGCCACCCTCACCATCCGTTTTTGTTCGCACCAAACCTGACTTGTGAGAAGTGTTTCATCACGGGCTCGCCAATCACGAGCCTAAACCGGTGGATTAAGCCTACGTCTCCCTAACCACCTTACTCGGTTCCTTATCATCACGGAGGCCGACGAACTTCGTGTGTCGCAGATGATTCGCTCCCATGGAGAGTAGCCCCGGGGAATCTCACCCCGAGGCTCTCGCAGAACCGAGCGTGAGACTCTCGCCTCACTCGGCTCCCATCAGGCAAACACGCCAGTCATCCCGATTCGCCAGTGTACGAAGAGATCCACGCATTCCGTCGCAAGCCGTTGTAGAAACTGGCTCGCTGGGACTTTGTGTCGTTTGAAGCGCTTGAACTTGCGCATCGCCCACGCCACGAGCGTCTGATTGACGTAACGCAGCAAGGGATACAGCGCCGAGGGGGCATAGCGCCCGTAGTACGCAATCCATCCCCGAAGGAGAGGATTGAGTTGCTGGGCAATGTCCTGCAAGGTCAGCTGTGTTTGACGTCTCAAATTCAAGTCCCGAATCGCCTTGCGCATAGCCTTCATCGCCGAGGGACTGACTGCTGGATTGAATCCTCCAAACAATGAGTTATCCCGGAGACGTCGGACCCGACGAGGCCGAAAGCAATACCCAAGAAAGTCAAACTTGACGTTTGGGTATTTGCCTTTTCGCTTTCCGTCTTTGCAGTAGACGACCTTGGTTTTCGTCGGATGCATCTCCAGGTGGCATTCTGCCAACCGGGCTTGAAGCCCAGCCTTGAGAGCCTCGGCTTCTTGCTCGGTGCGACAGTGCACCAGCCCATCATCCGCATACCGACACCATGGGAGTTTCGGATGTGTCCTCGTCATCCATACATCAAATGCATAGTGCATGAAAAGATTGGCCAAAATCGGGCTAACCACTCCGCCTTGCGGCGTACCGCGGCTTCGCTCTTTCGTGGTCCCATCTTCCAGCACCATCGGAGCCTTGAGCCATCTGTCGATGTACAACAAGGCCCACGTGCACGTGATGTGTTTCCGAACGGCTCGTAGCAGGAGCTCGTGATCGATGTTGTCAAACAGGCCCTTGATGTCAAATTCCAAGACCCAGTCATATTTCCAGCATCGCTCTCGCGTGATCCCAACAGCGTCCAGCGCCGATTTGTTCGGCCTGTAGCCATAGGAGTCTGCCAGAAAGATTGGGTCTAGAATCGGCTCAATCACCTGCTTAACAACTGTCTGCGCCACGCGGTCCGCCACAGTGGGCACACCCAAAATCCTTTCTCCTCCACTCTTCTTGGGAATGGAGACGGCACGCACCGGCGGTGCGAAGTAGCTTCCCGAGCTCATCCGATTCCAGATCTTGTACAGATTACCTGAAAGATCGGCATCAAATTGCTCGATCGACTGCTCGTCCACTCCGGCCGCTCCACGATTGGATTTCACTGCTTTATACGCTTCGTACACCAAGCGCTTATCGATACTGAATGGTTTGTTTGTTTGTCGCATGCATCGAGGTCATCCTGTTTCCAGTTGTTTCGGTGATGCCACAGCCTGACCCGACCCCTTTGCTCCAGCCCCATTACAGAGCCTTCATCGCTCCTACGAGTCGGTCCGCCCCAGTGCTCCGTTTCGGTACTCTCACCTCGCGGTTTTAGCCGCTTGGGCTTCTCCCTCGGCATCGGAGCACTGGTTCCTGCAGTTCCATGCAATCGCCTGCATCCGCTTCACGCCCTCTCTACGCCGGTCGCCACCTGCTCAGTCACCAGGCACCCAGCAGATTTATCCCAGAAGAAATGGACGCCTCTGGTTTCGACGACACCTGAATTCTTAACGACGCGTCTTCGAAGGGTTTACTTTCGTTCGTCTCTCGGATGCACACCTGCGCAAGTTTTCCTCGCGCTTTTCCTTCAACGCTCACCACCACGGCTTTTGACCGAAGCAGCTTGAGGTGGTTTGAGACCTGCTCCTGAAAACCGATCTCAAGGGGCCCGCCCTTATCGATTGCACAGCACGTTCACGATTTGACTAGGTCATGTTGACCCCCTCATCCGTGCACTTCTGCAGCACACTCCATTCCAAAAACTCAATCTGCGCTACGGCTTCCGGCATCAACCACACGCATTCCCGCATCTTCGCCGCTGTCAATCCCTGACCCCATCTTCCTGCTTCCTTCTCGGGAAGATTCACGAATGGGCATTTCCGCGTCTTCAGATGCTTGATCGCCTCGAAGACCTTCAGGCGCGTTGCGGGGATAAAACCGGCACGCACGCGCGCTGCGTAGTAGAGATCCTTGCCTCGGTAGAACCCCACAACGTGCGAATCAACGCCCAGGTGACTTGGCACATACCCTCCAACGACGAATTCCTGCACGGACTCAAGCCTCCAGCCGTCGAGTTTGAGTTCGTATAGCCAGCCCCGGCCTGGCCTATCCTCTTGTAGGAGTCCAAGTCTGCTTTGGTAAGCGATTTGCCCTTGATAGTCACATCTGAGCTCAATTTCCGAATCCGTCCTACAGAGAGCTGGCCGCCGCGCGTTGACACGGCGGGTATACCTTGACCTTCTACATCTCGCATTGTATATGTAGAAGCCATAGGCATGAAGAAAACAGACGAGAAGTTCGACCTTCCGCAGGGCACGCTCGACCTCCTCATCATGAGAGTCGTTGCGCTTGGACCCATTCACGGCTATGCCATCGCGCAAAGAATCCAGCAGATCTCGCGCGACGCACTCCAGGTCCAGCAGGGATCCCTCTATCCTGCTCTCCATCGCCTCGAATACAAAAAGTTGCTCAGCTCTCGCTGGAAACCCTCCGAGACGGGCCGGGAAGCCAAGTTCTACGAGCTCACTTTGAAGGGACGAACTCATCTCAAGGTTGAAACCGAAAACTGGACGCGCCTGACCGACGTGGTGAGCCTCATTCTCGAAGGAACCCTGGAGGGAATCTGATGGGCTGGTTACGGAGATTTTTCTTTCGCGAACGATTGGAGGTCGATCTGGATAAAGAGCTGCGCTTCCACTTCGAATCTCAGGTCGCCGACAAGGTTCGTTCCGGCACACCGGAGAGCGAAGCCCGTCGGCTCACACGAATCGAGTTCGGCGGGATCGAGCAGATTAAGGAAGACTGTCGCAATCGACGCGGAACCATGGGTCTTGAGTCGCTACTGCAGGATGTTCGCTACACCCTTCGCCAGTTGCGCAAAGCACCGGCCTTTACGCTGACGGCGGTGCTGACTCTGGCGCTGGGCATCGGCGCAACCACGGCGATCTTCACGCTCGTGCAGCAGGTGATGTTGCAATCGCTCCCCGTCGCCAGACCGGATCGGCTTTGGCGCATCGGAGACCAGCACCGTTGCTGCGACTGGTTTGGATACAGCCAGAATGGCGACGGCGAACCGAGCGATTGGAGTCTCTTTCCGTGGGAGGCATACAAGCTATTCCGCGCAAACACGGTGGGATTTCAGGATCTGGCGGCGCTCGAGGCGGGTAACACGGCACTGGCAGTGCGGCGCACTGGCTCATCGGGACCGCCGGACACTGCGAATGGCCAGTATGTCTCCGGCAATTTTTTTGAGGCCCTGGATGTATCCTCGTGGCGGGGCAGATTGTTCGTCGACGCCGACGACCAGGAGGGCGCGCCCCCGGTCGCGGTGATGAGCTTCCATGCCTGGCAAGAGATGTACGGCTCCGATCCTTCGGTTGTGGGATCCACATACCAGATCAACGGGCGTGCGTTCACGATCATCGGTGTGGCCCCGGCTGGTTTCATTGGGGCGAAGATGGTGAGCTGGGGCATGCCGGATATCTGGATTCCGCTGACGGCCGAGCGCTTGATGTTCGGGACAACAGCGCGAATTAAAAACACGCGCGTCGATTGGCTGGATTTGATCGGACGTGTGCGCCCCGGAACCAATCCGAAGATATTGCAAGCGCAGCTTCAGAGCGAATTGCACGGCTGGCTGGCCAGCCACCTGGCGGACATGAATCCGCAGGAAAAGGCCGGGTGGCAAAAGCAGACGTTGCGCGTCTCGCCGGGTGCTGGCGGTTTCTCCGGTTTGCGTAGGGATTACGGCGAGGGCCTGCGGCTGCTTATGATCACGGCATGCTGCGTACTGCTGGTGGCCTGCGCCAACATTGCCAACTTGCTGCTGGCCCGCGGGCTGAGGAACCGCCACAAGACGGCGGTGCGCGTAGCGCTGGGTGCGTCGCGCGGACGCCTGGTGAGGAACGCGCTGCTCGAAAGCGTTACGCTGTCTCTGACCGGCGGCGCGGCCGGCGTGGCTGTGGCCTGGGCGGGAGCACGGCTCATGCTCTATCTCGCTTTCGATATGGGGAAAAACACCTGGATTCCGGTGCAGACTTCGCCATCCACCCCGGTTCTGCTCTTCGCGCTTGGAGTTTCTGTCCTTACCGGAACAATCTTCGGGATTGCGCCTGCTTGGATGTCCTCGCACGCCCAGCCGGTGGAGGCGCTGCGTGGGGCCCACCGTGAAGTGGGATGCGGCCGTCATTGGGCGCAGAAGGCGCTGGTCATTGCGCAGGCGGCAGTATCGCTGGTGCTGCTAAGCGCGGCTGCGATGCTTGGAGGCAGCCTGCGCAATCTGGAGCATCAGGACTTCGGGTTCGATCCGGGTGGCCGCTACCTGGTTTACATCAATAGCCCTCTGCTTTCGAACCATAAGCAGGAGCAACTGATCCCCTTCTTCCGCGAGATTCAGGATCGGCTGAGAGTCATTCCCGGCGTGCGCGGCGTCAGCGCCGTGACCTATGCGCCGATGTCCGGCGATCAGTGGGGCCACGACATTCGGATTCAGGGCAAACCAGAGCCCGGCCCCAAGGACGATGTATCCGCCGACTGGACCCGCATAACGCCCGGGTTCTTTGATACGATCGGAGCCCGAATGCTGGCCGGCCGCACCATCAACGAAGATGACAATGGGAATACGCGGCACGTGGCCGTCATCAACGAAGCCTTTGCCAAGAAGCTTTTGGGGAATCAGAATCCCATCGGCCAGCACTTCGGTCCTGGTCCCATGAAGAATGCCGGAACCTATGAGATTATCGGCGTCGTCCAGAATATCCATTACGTGAGCTGGGGATTCGGAGATCCGGCCCGGGCTATGTACTACATCCCCGAGGCACAGACCGTTCACTTCGATCAGCCGGATATCCAGAGCTACGAGCTTTGGTCGCAGAACCTCTACAACATCGTCATCTGGGCGACGGCGCATCCGGTGAACCTGCTCATGCAGGTGAAGAAGACGCTGGCCGAAGTCGATCAGAATCTGGTGATCTATGACGTTCAGCCGTATTCGAGAGTTATTCAGGGAAAGTTCGACCAGCAGAATATGATCGCCAGCCTTACCTGGCTCTTTGGCGCAGTTGGCCTTATGCTGGCGGCGGTTGGCCTCTATGGCGTAACCGCCTATGGAGTTGAGCAACGCACGAGCGAGATTGGTGTGCGCATGGCGCTTGGAGCCGATCGCGGTTCGGTCACGGCTTTGGTGTTGCGCGGAGCGTTCTGGCAGGTGGGCATCGGATTGGCAATCGGGATACCGGCGGCAATTGGTGCGGGATATCTCATGTCGAGCCAACTCTTCGGAGTCAAGCCGTGGAATCCCTTGCTGTTGGCAGGTGCGACTCTGCTTCTAGGATTGGCGGCGCTGGTAGCTGCGGTGATCCCCGCGCAAAGAGCGGCAAGCACCAACCCTATGCAGGCACTGCGCAGCGAATGATCCAAACGGGAGTAATCCAGATCAACAGATCAACCGCTAATTCCCGAGGACACCTGCCCACAATTAATGGGGAAGAGAGACTGCGTAGAGATACCAGGCTGCATGCGGCAGCCACTCCTCTGTCCATCGCCAGTCTTCATCCTTGCCTGTGACCGCAAATCCTTGATTGAAGGCGATGCCATCTTCGCTCTGTAATCCCGCCGTGATGCCATTGACAATTGCGCCCGGAGCATTTGTGTACTTATAGGAGCGGAAAAACATGTAGGCTGCATCTCCATGACCGCTCCCCATCAGCATGCTGATGTCAAACGGATTGCGGCCCAGTATCCAATGCAGCTGGTTCCATGCGTAGGCTCTCAACTGCGATTGGAACTCCGGCATGTCCGCGAAGAGCGGTACGGCCATCCGGGCTGCAGCAGCGAGCGAAGCAAGCCGCGCGTTCTCTCCTTGCCACCATGGCGCAGCTTCAGTATCGTGCGGAAAGAAAAAGGCCGTTCGTATCTTCCCGTCACTCATCCTGACGAGCTGGCGCGCATATCCGAAAGGATTGTTAACTTCGGCGGTCACGCCCAATTCAAAGCGCAGCGAACGTTCCACAGCCTGGCGCACCTTGCTCTGCTGGTCGGGAGTCGCAATTTTGCCATACTCCAGCAAACTAATGACAGGCAGGCCAGCGTCCGATGGGTGGAAGAACGGGCGCTTTTCCCTGTCAGCTCTCCAATAATTCTTCCACGATTCCGTTTCTGTGAGGCGCGCCATCAACTGATTGGCGCGCCGGTCGGCAGCGGAACGATACGTGCTCTCGTGCGTTGCGCGATAGAGTTCCGTCGCTGCCATCAGGGCGCAATAGTCGTCGAGAATGTTTTCAATTCCATCATTCAGAAGTTCGACGTTACGTTTATCCAAAAACTCAAAAGCATCTTCGGCTGCTTTCAAATACTCACTTCGATGATGATCACCATCAATGGACATCGTGCTCGCCAGTGCCAGTGCGGCAATCGACATTCCTCCGCCAGCTCGAAAACTCGCCTCGTAGGCGTGCGGCCCCGCGGCCGTCCCTATGCTCTCGGTTGATTCTGCGGTCTTGGTCTTGATCCGGGTGCGCCAGTTCGGGTTGCCGATCGCTCGATCCTGAGCCAGCTTTTCTTTACCGGGGGCAGAAATCATCTGGAAGAAGGAACCGTTTGGACGCTTGATTCGAACTAGAAAATCCGCACCATAGAGGCCTTCGTCAAGCATACGGCGTTCATATTCACTGAAGTTGTCGTCGTGCCGGTCTCTTAGCGTTTCGTAGCTTCGCAGCAGGCTCCACACTACCAGGGGCGTCTGCTGCGGATTGAAGTAAGAGGTGGGATTTTGATGGGATAGATGAATGCCGTAATCGCCGGTGGCGTCGTACCAGCCGCCATGCATATCGACATACGTGCCCTTGCTGCCGGGGACCTCAAGGTGTCGATCGGCGCTGTCCATGAGTCCGCTCGCCCGCTGACCCTTGAAGTAATAGACGATGTTTGAGAGAGTGCTGCGCTCAAGAATGTTTTCGTCAATTGCGAATGGACAGGAGCTTGTCTCGCCTTCACGCGATGAAACCCGAAGAATGTATCGCCCCGGCGTTTTCCACGAGGAGAAATCGGCGATCCAAAAAGTCGATTCACCCCACGCATCAACCTGCCCGGACGGTTGAAGACTGCCTTTCAGAACTATTTTTGCCGTGTCGGCATCGAGAAGCAAGAACTCTCCGGGATTCTGATGGGGAGATCCGGAGATGATCGCCTGCTTTGGCTCCTGAACCTCGTAGCCCACTTGATTCACGAGTACGCGCATTTGGCCCCAACATGCCTGGCAGCAGGTTGTAACGAGAGAAATCGTCAGCAAATGTTTCAACCTATCGATGATCAACCATCCCCTCCTTATGGGAAGTAGTAGTCGGAATGAAAGAGCCTGTCTGCGTTTGACGGTTCAGTATAGAAGGGGTCCGTGCTGTTGTTAGTCGTATCTTGGAAATCGATCGCTTTCCAACACGGCGATTCCCCTCGCAGTGGGTTTCCGTATCATTACGCTCATCGCACGAAAGCAAGAAGTCGCCTTCAATTCCGACCTCCTGGAGACAAATGGGGCCATGACTCCAGTTCAAAGCCAATTGCCGGCGATCAGGCTCGGATGACGTTAATTCCCTGCCGCTCAAATGGAGCAACAGCCTCGGCGGAGGCGCTCGTGCTTGTGATGATGGTGTGGATCTCGTTGGCAGGGCAAATAAATGCAGCGCTTACGTTCCCAAGTTTGCTTGCATCGGCAACAACAATCACCTGCTTTGATTGCTTGACCATCTTTCTGTAGACAAGCGCTTCATCAGCTTCGAGTGTGGTGGCTCCGCGCTCGCTATCAAGCCCCGTAACGCTGAGGAAGACCTTGTCCATATAGATATCAGCAAGAAACTCGAGCGCAGCGTTGCCTGTAAGCGAAAAGGACCACGCCCAGGGAATCACGCCACCCGTCAGATATGTCCGAACACCGGGCTGATTGCAGAGTTCCATGCAAATGTTGATCGCGTTGGTGATGACTTGAATCTTCTCGCGATGACGAAGGCTGCGGCCGACGTGGGTTGTTGTGGTTCCGGCAGAAAGCCCTATTGTTTCGTTTGATCGAACCATCTCGGCAGCGGCCAGGCCGATACGACGTTTCTCAATCGCAAACCTCTGTTCACGTGCCAGGAATGAGCTGTCATACCGGAACGGCTCATAGAGTAGAGGCTCGACCAGGGTCGCACCGCCATGCGTGCGACGGATCAATCCCCGGTTTTCAAGGCGGGTAAGGTCGCGGCGAATGCTGGGAGCCGAAGAGCCGGCGACTGCAAGGATCTCTTCAACGCTGGCTTCACCTACGCGCAATAGAAACTTGATGATATGTTCGCAGCGTCCGTTCAGGGTATCGGGCATGACGCGAGCGATTCTACACGGCGATGTGACTGTCACGCATCCCGTTTGCAGAATTTCTGTCAATTTCCCACGGAATAGGCCTGATTTGTCCAACTCGACGAACGTTTTTGGTGTTAACGATCATTGTCATCCCGATTTCCGGGACGACTCAGCCGTCAGCCTCGATTCTTGGAACTCTGCCGTTGGCGATGCAACAGTACCCGCCTACCGTTGTTGCGCGCACCTTCGTCCATTTACCAAATCTAAAGCGACGCGAATGGCGCCCTGCAATTGAGCGTCTGCTCCCAGTGAACTGACCGTCAGCCGCGGAGTTCCTTGCAGGTCCCACTGATTAAGAATCTCTCGGGTCGCATCACAGAGTGCAGGATGCGCGCCGACGCCGCCGCCCAGCACAACGAGCGGACAGTTCAGGACCAGGCAGATGTTGTAGATGGCCTGCGCGAGCATGGTGGCCGACTGTCGAAGGATCGTCTGTGCCTCAGGATCGCCCTTCAGCGCATAGTCGAATATCTCGGTGGCGTTCAGCTCTTTTGGCAGTGATGTTCGTTCCGCGCTCCATCGTTTTTGCCATCGCGTCCTGATGCCCTCGCCGCCAATCATGCTCTCCAGCGCCCCCGGATGGTTGGGTTTTCCGGTGCCCTCCGTTATTCCCGGCACCAGCATGTAGCCTACTTCGCCGGCAGCCCAGCAGCTTCCGCGATAGAGCCGGCCGTCGAGAAATAAACCGGCTCCGATTCCGGTTCCGATCGCAAGGAAGACGAAGTCTCGTACACCAATTGCGATGCCGGTCCAGTTCTCTCCCACCGCGGCGAAGTTTACGTCATTATCTACAACCACCGGTATGTTGAGTTCTTTTTCCGCAAGCGCGCGCAGGGGGACATGTTGCCAGCCCATCAAATACGAGGTGGCCACCACGATTCCGTTTTCGACATCTGTAACGCCCGGTACACCAATGGCAATCGACCGAAGCGCACCCGAGGACGCCTGGAACTGCGACAAGGTGTTCTTTACGCCGGCGAGAGTGAGGTGGAGCACCTTCTCGGGTTCGCTCATGCCGACCGTCGAGGCAAACCACTTTGCCGCAATGTTGCCCGACATATCGGCCAATGCCAGCCGCAAATTCGTTCCGCCGATGTCGATGCCGGCCACATAACCGGGAGCTTTTTCCACCGGCCGCCGCTGCTCGACAGCGGTAACGCCTGTCTGTTCCTGTAAAGTTCCTGAAGCTGCTGGGTAGTTATATTCAGGCATGATCGAACGTACCCTGTTGATTGACCCGGGGCTTCGCGGCATTGGCTTCCGAACTAATGGTCTCCAGTTCACGTCCCCGGGTCTCCGGGACGATGAAGCGCACAAACAGCACGGTGAGCACGCAGAAAATCGCATAAATCAGGAACGTCAACGCAGAGCCGGCAGCTTTGATCAGCGAAAGAAAAGTCATTGAGACCAAAAAATTCGCCGCGCCGGAGCCGAGCGATGCTGCGGCCACGCCGCGCCCGCGCACCCGCAGGGGAAAAACCTCCGACACCAGGATCCACGCGATGGGCCCCATGCTGAACGCGAAACAGGTGATGTAAACCATCAGGCAAATCGTTGCAGTCACCCCTGGCCCTGCTCCAAACGCGGCCGGGGAGTGAAATGAATACGCCAGCAGAACCAGGCATAGCGTCATTCCGCCCAGGCCTGCATACAGCAGCGGCTTGCGTCCCACTCGATCCACTAGAACCAGCGCAATGACAGTGGCCAGCATGTTCGTGACGGCCACCAACAGGGTAGCGAAGATCGCGCTTCTGTTCGATGTGATGCCCGCCAGGGCAAAAATCCGCGGCCCGTAGTAAATGATCGTGTTAATGCCGGTGACCTGTTGCAGCACGGTGAACCCCACCGCAATCAGCAGGGAGGTGCGAACGGCTGGACTCCACAGTTCGCGCCAGCGCTGCTCCACCGGAATGGCAAGGGCCGCGCGAATTTCCTCGATGAGCGATTGCGCGCCCGCCTCATCGGTATAGCAGCTGAGCACTTGCTGCGCCTCAGCCGTTCGGCTTTGGGCGTAGAGCCAGCGCGGACTTTCAGGAAGAGTGATGACAAGTAGAAGCAACAACGCTGCGGGTACGGCTCCCAGTCCGAACATCAATCGCCAGGCATGCTGCGCGGCCAGCCAATACCCGACGAGGTCGGCTAGCACGATTCCGATCGTGAGGGCGAACTGGTAAAGCCCGATCAACAGGCCCCGGGATTGCGGTGGCGCCAACTCCGAGATATACACGGGTGCAGTGACTGAAGTGAAACCGATGGCAATCCCCAGCAATCCGCGAGCCACGATCAACATTGCCACGTTGGGTGACCAGAACGCGAGCAACGAACCGGCCAGAAAAATGGCGGCGCCCCACAGCAGCGTGGCCCGCCTTCCAATGCGATCTGCGATGCTGCCGCCGGTGATGGCTCCGAGCATGGCGCCCACCAGCACCACGCTCACCACGATCTCCTCCATGCGCGTGGAAAGGGGGAAAGATTCCTGCACAAACACCATCACCCCGGCAATCACTCCCATGTCAAAACCGTAGAGAATGCCGCCTAGTCCGGCGATGAACGAAACGCGCAACAGAAAGACACGGTTCACCTGCGTCCCTGTGACGCTTCGATGGGCTGGATTGAACTCGCGGTTCACAAGGCTCCTTCTCCTACTGTTCCATCGGGCCATACTGGAAACGTGGCGGCAACCGGCAGCCGCTTCTCTCCACCATTGCCAGCGTGAGTGCCTGCGGCACCAGCAAAGCGCTGATGCCTTCCCACGGTTCCGGTACGGCATCCAGGCGAATCGGCAAGAACCTCTCGGCGGGCGGGCGGTCTTCCGCAGATACCAGCACTACCTTTCCCCCACGCCGAATGCACTCATCGCTGAGCTTCAATCCCAGCGAGGCCGCGCGTCCGATAGCGAAGATAATGGCCACATGCGTACCATCCACATCCAGGTTCGGCCCGTGTTTGAAGCCGGCTCCCGTGTGGGCCGCTGCGCGAAAACCGCTCATCTCCCGGATGCACAGCGCGCTCATCATAGCGCCTCCATAGGCCGCGCCCCGGCCAATGATTTCAATGTTAGCCGCGCCTCGGCAGAACCCCTCCAATGCGTCGCGCAAGGCGAAGATGCGATCCAATGAGCCCGCATAGACTTCGACCGCTCGCTCGGCGTCTTCCTGCCAGGGCAGTTCCAGCATCTCCGATGCCAGCACAATCGAAGCAGCAGCGGTGTTGGTATAGGTCTTGGTTGCGTTGCCGTATTCCGGTCCAGCCAGAACCGGCAGCCGGTGTTCGGCCAAACGCCAGCAGGTGCTGTTTGTGTTGTTGCAGATCAGACCCAGCGGTTTGTTTGTACCTGCGCGGAACAGCTCGACCAGTTCGGCGCTCTCTCCCGACGCAGTCAAAAGCACTGACACCGCAGCATCCTTCCAGGCCGGTTGTGCGTAGTGCAACCACTCCCCCGCATCCGCGGAAAACGACAGCCTTCCATGGCTCTCCAGAAGAACCGATGCGCTGAAGGAGCTGCAGTAAGACGCGCCCATTCCGATGAAAAGCACTGGTCCTTCCCGGCGCGCGAGTTGACACAGTTTCATGAGTTCGGCACGAATTTCCGAATCGTTGCGATAGGCATGAATCAGCTCGCGAAGCCGGCCTGGCTGCTCCCGGCATTCGATCTCCAGAATCTGGATGCCGGTTGCCGTGAGCAGCGCGGTTGGAGGCTCAACTCCTCCGATCCACCGCGGTCCATTCTTCTTCGTTTCTTCCATGATCGCGTTTTTCGACTTTGAAACGTCGATTTCTCTTTCTGGTGTTGTCCGAAACACAGCGAGATTCGCGCCTCTCGCTATCAGAACGGAAGAACTAGATCTCAGTTCTTCCAACTTCGTAATGTTTATTTAGTATCATTCCCGTAGGCGCTGGAAGCAAGAATTTCTTTGCGGTTTTAAAACCGTTACCGTCTACGCCGTGCGGACTCAGCATGACCAAACATGCTGGCTGGGTTCATCGTGAGGCGCATATACTTGCGGAGAACAGTGAAGAAAAGACCCATTCCAATAGGTAGGCCTTCGGTCCTCCGTCATACCAATGCCCACGGTATTCTCAAGTTGCTGCGCGAATGCGGCTCCTGCTCGAAGGCAGATCTGGTCCGTGCCTCCGGGCTTAGCGCACCGACGGTCACCAACGTTGTGAAAGACCTGCTTTCGGCGGATCTGGTTGAGCCGCTCGGCGAGGGTTCGTCCAACGGCGGACGGCCACCAGACATGATTCGGTTCAAAGCCGAACGAGGCTGTCTGCTCGCCGTGGAAATCACCGCGAAAAACATTTCCTTTCTTCTAACCGACCTGAACGGCAGCGAGCTCAATCGGGAACAAATCTCGCTCGTAAAGCGGAAGACCACTCCGGAAGTGGTCTGCGGCTTGATTGGCGACGAGTTGAAAAAACTTCTGCGCAAACACGCGAGAACCCGGGACAAGCTTCTGGCGCTGGTGGTCGGCGTGCCTGCCATCACAAATGTGGATAAGGGCAGCGTGCTTTCGATCAGCACCCTCGAGGGCTGGCGCTCGGTTCCCCTGCGAGCCATGCTCAGCAAGATCGCTGGCTGCCTCGTGATCGTTGAAAACGATATGAATCTTGCCGCGCAGGGCGAATCCTATTGCGGCTCCGCGCAACACGTCAGGGACTTCGCCCTCATCAATATAGGTACCAACGTCGGCGCCGGCATTTTCCTCGGCGGGAGAATACATCACGGTGCCGATTGGTGTGCCGGAGAAATTGCCTATCTGCGTCTTCCCTCGATCTCTCGCCGCCAGCCAACGATCCATGAGTTCGGAGAGCTGGAAACTGTGCTTTCCGGTCCCGGAATTCTGAAGAGCTGGAACGAGGCTTGTGCCCGGTCTTCGCGCGGTACGGGCAAAAAGGACATCGACGTGGTGGGGGTCCTGAATCTGGCGCAGGCGGGCGATCCATGCGCCGTCAAGATTGTTCGGCAGCGTTCTGCAATCGTTGCGGACATCATCGTGAACCTATCGCTCATCTTGAATCCTGGCCTGATCCTTTTGGGCGGAGAGATCGGCAGCCATCCGGTGTTGATTGATTTTGTCCAGAAAGATCTGAAGGGAGGAGAGTTTGCGGTAACCAGAATTGCATCCAGCCTACCCAGACAGCGTGCTGTGCTCTGGGGCTGCATCTCCCTTGCCCTGGAAGCCATTCCGTCCGTCCTGCTCCCGCAGCCGGCGCTGTGAGCTTTCTCACCGCAGAATCTTGGTCCTTGCAGACGCGACCGACTTTGTAATAAAACTTTATAAACGATCTGGCGGGCCCACTCGTTGCTCGACAATTGAATTGCCCATCCTGTGGACGTTCGCGCGGGAGGAATATCATGCGAAAACTGTTGGCCTTTGTTTTGCTGTCGATGATGGCTGTGCCTCTCTTTGCCCAATCGCACCCTATTCTCGCTCTCGGATCGGCTGCACCCCCATTCAGTCTTCCGGGCGTTGACGGCAAGATCCACAAGCTTGGCGATTATGCCGCCAGTCCGGTACTGGTGGTCGTCTTCACCTGCGATCATTGCCCGGTCGCTCAAGTGTACGAGCAGCGTATCGAGAAGCTCTACAAAGACTACGGCCCGCGCGGCGTTGCTGTTGTGGCCATTCAGGGCAACGATCCCAAGGCCCTGACCATAGATGAACTCGATTCCTCCGATTTGAGCGACACCCTCGCTGAGATGAAGATCCGTGTCGCGTGGAAGCATCTGCATTATCCCTACCTCTACGACGGCGCCACTCAATCGGTCGCACGCGCCTACGGCCCGCAGGCTACGCCGCACGTATTCATCTTCGACAGAAGCCGACGCCTTCGCTACGAAGGTCGCTTCGACGACAACTTTCGCATCGAAAAGGTGACCATTCAAGACGCGCGCAACGCGGTCGACGCCCTGCTCGCCGGTAAACCCGTGCCCGTTGACCACACGGCCGTCTTCGGCTGCTCCACCAAGTGGCAGGAGAAAGAAGCTCTTCGCGAGGAAGCGGAACGAAAGCTGAATGCGCAGCCGGTTACGCTTGACATGGTAGATGCCGAGGGACTCAAGAAGCTGCGCGCCAACGCCGGCGATACTTATACGCTGGTCAGCTTCTGGGCCACATGGTGCGGCTCCTGTGTCGCGGAGTTTGCTGACATGCAGGACACTCTCCGCATGTACGGCGACCGCGGGTTCAATCTCGTGACCGTCTCGGCCAATGCGCCGGATGAGAAGGATGGCGTGCAAAAGTTTTTAGAGCGCAAACACGCCACTAGCCGTAACCTGCTCTTTGCCTCCGACGACACTGCCGAGTTGCAGAAGGCCTTCGATCCGCACTGGGAGTCGGCTGTGCCTTACACCGTGCTGATCGCTCCCGGTGGCCAGGTGCTCTTTAGCACTACGGGCTCAGTGGATATGCTCGAACTACGTCGGAAGATCCTGGCTTCGGTGCCCGCTGCATATATCGGATTCCAAAAATACTGGGTTGAAAACTAAGAGGATCTTCCAGATGCAACGCCCCTTCTCGGGTCCGAATAAAGCGGACCAGCGCAATCTCATTGAGCCGGCGACCGGTGCGCAGCCCAGAAGATAGAATTGCGGAAGATTGTGGCAAATGCCGGGTTTTCGAACAGATCCGCATGATGGCCCATAAAGATATAGATGTTTCTGGCCTTGTAGTGCTCATTGGTCCAGATCACCGGATGATCGCCCATCTTGATCTTCGAATCCGGGTTATAACTGTTCTCGCTTACGCTGGCAATCACGTGAACATTGGGTCGCGGCGACTTGTCCCATGTGTACCACTCCTCGTGCACAACCGGAAAGGGACTCGTCACGCTCTGCATCGCGGGATGCGACTTGTCTTCAACCGTCACCACGCCGTCGGCAAATGTGGAGATGTACTCCTTGAACCGGATCCCGCCCATGAACTGCGAAAACCACGGCCACATCTGGAAGCCGTCAAACTCCCCCAGAAGCGCAGCGTGGTGGAAGCCAATCCATCCGCCACGGCCTTCTTCGATGTACTTGATAAACGCGGCCTGTGCTGTCGGCGTCCAGTTGTAGGGGGGATAGTTCAACTGAATGAAGAGCTGATAATGGGAGAGGAATTCGTCGTCGATTTTATCTGTGTTCTGAATGTAATCGACTGCAAATTGGTCCTTCGCCGCAAGCTGATTCAGCCAGACCTTCGCGGCTTCAACGAACGGCGCATGAATCCCTCCCGCCTCCGCAATAGCCACTATCTTGAATCGCGGGGCGGCGCTCTCCGGCGTGGCTGCTCTCGCGCCTGCCGCTGAAACCAACAACACTCCCATCCACACGAGAATTGCTCTGCGCCATAAAGCCATGCCTGCGATCCGCATATCCTTTCCAGCCGATATCCTCGCTCCCGCCCTCCATCAAACCACTGCGTATGGGGTCATTTTGCTCGTGGCGGCGTCATTTCCAGCGCCCAAATGGCCATCGGGCGCATGTACATTCCTGCGCGGAAGTTCCCCGTGACGTCCCACGCCTCGGGCGTCCGGAACCAGTAGCCCTTGCTCTCATAGATCACGTGGTAGAGCCCCCATGCCGACTTCCACGCCGCGTCCTGCATGCCTTCGCTCATCAGCAACCCGGCATAGCTCTCGGTTGTGCCCACCCAAACCTCTTTGGCTTCTGCGTTGGCCAGAATTTTGCCGTCGGCCGTCATGCCGTTGGCCGCGCCCATCTGCCCGTCTCCGAACTTCATCACATTGAAGTCGAAAATCTTCTTCAATGCCGATTGCTCCATCGTGTACGGCACAATGTCCCCCAGGCCGGTCAGATTCCCGTACCACTGTCCAGCAAGCTGGTCCGTCTGAATATCATCTTTGGACTCGCTGCTTGTGTCGTAGCGGAAATACTCGCCGTTCCACAGCTGGGTCACGTAAGTCTTCTGTCCCTTCAGAAACAGCGCGTGATATTCGTTTGCGGCCTTCACATCATCCACAATCCGTGCCGTCTCTTCCCCGGCTCGCAACGCGGCGAGCCACAGCCCACCGGAGTAGGCGCTTACGCCGCTGACAACCCAGTCATCGTAGGTCTGGTCGGGATAGCCGCTATTCTCCGGCACACCTCCGCCGTGGTCGAATTGCCGCAGGTATTCAACTGCAGCCCGCATCGCCGGCCAGCACTCGCGAAGGAATTCTTTGTCCTTCCTTCCAGTCAGCACGTAGTCGCGATATACCATGAGCACAAACTTAGAGTTCAGATCCTTCCAGTCGTTCGTATCCTGCCAGCCGGGCTCGTTGACGGCGATGAAGGGATCGCCCTCCGGCACGCCCAGGTCGTGTGGCACCGCGCCGATCTTTTTTCGCTCGTGGGTAACAGGCGACCCCGTCTGCTGCGACTTCCAGACCCACAGCCCCTGCTCGGGCCATTCCTTCTGCACGGTGGCGGCGAACTCGCGCAGCACCTGCTTATCGATCTGCGGCCAGAACTTCAACAGCGGCAGCGATGCATAGAACCGCACATCGAGTGTCCCGTAATACGCATAATCGAAGCACTCAAGCAGCGCAAACGTGGCCGCGGCCTTCGGATCGGAACCGGTCTCCCGGCCCCAGAACGTTCCGCCGTCTGTGATCGCATACAACTCGTTGAAGAGCATGCCGCGATACCACAGCGGTTTGCTCTGGTCATTGATATATGGAGCCTGCCAGCGATCGATCGCCTCGCTCCACTCCGCGGCGTGCAGCAACCCATCGCGCGCGATCTTCCACGCATTATTGCCCGAGGTTCCATAGAAATCCGTGTACCGGCGATCCCACTTTCTTCCTTCGCCGAACTGCACTACGGGGAAATCCCATGCCAGCACCATCGGGATGATTTTCTTTTCGCCGGGACGCAGCGTGAATCGTAAGGCGATCGTGCCCGCCAGTTTTTCCTTGTCGCTGACCCACGATTTTGTGTCGTCGGCGAGCCGCCCGTCTTTGGAGAATGGCGCCCATACTTCTTTCCCATCGCCCGACGCCTGCCATGTGGTTTGATAGGTCACTTCCACGCCGGGATTATCGAGCGCCGCAATCGCGAACTGGCCATCCCACTCGTTGGCCGCACCCGCCCGGTTCCTGCTGAACACGATGCCCTTCATCGTCCCTGCGCCTACTATTGGCTCGCTGTTGTAGTCATTATGGTTCCCCTGGTTCGGCGTTCCCGAGAAATCTCGCGTAAACGTTCTGAACCATCCGGCCATATTGGTCCATGACAGCAGTACGGAGACTGTCACCGTCTTGTCGGTCGGATTGTCTGCATGCCACCGATAAACCGCCACGGGGTAGCTGGACTCACGGTAATTCTCGGGCATCACGGGCGAAAACTGCTCCAGCGTCACGTGAGCAGGAAAGCGCTTCCACTGGTAGTCAAACCAGGCCTTGGGGAAAAGCGCATAGTAGTTGCCCGCGCCTACCGGGTAATTCCACTGCCATGCGGACAATTCGCCGCCCTGTGGCTGCCCGTTCATAAGCACTTGCGCCACCCCTCTTGCGTCCCCCTCAGACTGCTGGAACATCGCGAACTGATTGGCGTACACCGGCTCATATTTATGGACCGCCGCCTTGATGTGCCAGCGTGCAAAGTCTCCGCGATAGCTGCGAGAGAACGTGCCCGACCCCAACCCTCCCACCGGAACACCCTGCCAGTAGCCGTCATCGATGTCGCCCGGCGTCCGCGTCTTGCCCGGCTCCTCGAGCGGCAGACCCAGAGGCCGTCTCCAGGCGGCTTCCGGAATCCCAGCCTGTCCATACGCAGCGCCAACCGCTGCCGCACAGAGCAGCACCATCATCGATTTGCATTTGCAGACTTGCACCAACGATCTGTTCAGGATGCACCCCGGCATTTCAGCGCCCCGGCGTTCAAGTCCTGCGTCCGGGCTTGTTGTAAATGCGTATCCAACCCATGCAAGCGGGGCGTGGTCGATGGTGGTTGCGTCTTAGACACTTCCGCCGGGAAATTAACTGATACCGTCAACTCTGGCCGCCGAGCCACAACAGCGCCTTTTCGAAAAACAGGTTCTGCGTTGGGCTGCTCAGAATCTTGCTTCCGTGTCCCATGTTCGTGTACAGCATCTTGTACTTCGTATTCGTCCAGGTCACGGGTACATCGCCGCCACCCAGAGTGTCCTTGAATCCCAGCGGAAAATTCGACGAAGCAAGTGTCATCAGAACCTTGATATTCGGATTGCTGCGCAGAGTTGGCTGCCAGCTATACCACTCGTTGTCGGGGGATACGAAGCTGGCCGGAAGCCCCTTCACCGCCGGATGCGTCATATCGTTTACCGTGAGCGTCGCCGGCAGCGGAGGCCAGCTATTGCCAACGAATACTGTGCCCAAAAAGTCCGAGAACCACGGCCACACTGCGCGATTCTCCGTCCAACCCGCAATATGGAAACCCATCCAGCCGCCGCCGTGTTCCATGTACTCCTCAAACGCCTTGCGCTGTGCGGGCGTCGAAGGAAACTCGTCGAGCCACATTACCACCTGGTATTCCTTCAGTACCGTCGGGTTCATATCGTCCCAGTTCGACGTTGCCTTGAAGTCGAAGTGGTCGCGCTTCGCGACCTCCTGAAAGAACGGAATTGCCTGCATGGCGAAATCGACGTGATCCTGCTCCACATGCATCGAGTAAAAGGCGAGAACGCGAAACGGCTTTGCCTGGGCAACTCCCGCCAGACCGAAAACAATGAGGCAGCAGACAAGACGCACGTGCCGAATCATAGAGAAGCTTCCCTCCGGACATGCCGCGATTTCACTCGACCCCGAACTTTGTAATGGTTAATAATATAGTTCCACCGAGGTTCAATCACAATATGATTCCGCGTGTTTTGATCTTTCCTGCAGGCTTTTTGCGCCGCTGCATTCGCGCCGCTGTCCTGCTGGCGGCGTTAGCGCCTATCGCACGGGCCGCTGCGGAAGATGTTTCGTGGGGGCGCCTCATCACCAGCGCCGCCATCGTATGCAATCCTTCCACCCACAAGATTTATGCGGTCAACGAGGGAACGGGATCTGTCACCATCATCGATGCAGCAACCGGTGCTATGCACACCGTGCAAGTCGGTCGGGAACCGATCGCGATCGCAGTCAATTCCATCACCAACAGGATCTATGTCGCCAACGACGGCAGCGCATCAGTAAGCGTAATCGACGGCACGAATGATACCGTGGTCGCCACTGTCACAAGCGCGCCACTTCCGTACACCTTAGCTGTGGACGAGACGACCAACACAATTTATGTAACCCACACCTACACCGGTTCAGTGACGGTCATCGATGGCATCTCCAATACGGCTCGGGAACTCAAAGTCGGCGACGCCGACGGCATCGCTCTCGATCCTCGCACCGGCACGGTCTTTCTTTCCCATTACGAAGAACCCTTGATCCGCTTTGTGGACGAAGCAAGCGGCGCAGTCACCAAGGCCAGCGTCGGTCCCCATGTCTGGGGCATGGTGTTCGATCAGCCCTCGGGCACACTTTTCCTCACTCAGACTGCAAGGGCCGAGATCGTCGCGCTCGACGAGAAGACCCACGCCGTCCGCACTCTTCCAGTGGGCAGAATCCCCTGCGCCCTGGGCATCAATCCGGTCACGCGCCGGCTCTACGTGGTGAACTACGGCGACGAAACCCTTAGCATCCTTGATCTGCAAACGATGGCGACGATTGCGACTTTGCCCGTAGGGCAGCGCCCGCAAGGGCTGGCCGTCGATTCCAAATCCAACCGCGTCTACGTCGCCAACGTACAAGGGAACAGCGTCACGGTTATTGACGGTGCCAGGAATGCCGTCGTCGGCGTTCGCAACGCGGGCAGCCACCCCTACGCTGTTGCAGTCGATCAAAGCTCTGGCCATGCCTACGCCGCGAACTATGGCGCCCCCTGGGTGACGCCGCTTCCGGACGCACCACAGTCTATCCCGCCATCGCCTATCAAGTGACAGGTGCAATCGCTCGTTCTTGCGAATCTAGCGAAATCTGCGAATGAAGAGAGAGTGGCGATCTGATCGATAAAGGCCGAGCACGTACAATCCCGGTCTGCCCGTCGTGAAGTAAATCTTCTGGCGAATCCGAAGAATC
The DNA here is from genome assembly GCA_963798315.1 of uncultured Acidobacteriota bacterium. Taxonomy (GTDB): domain Bacteria; phylum Acidobacteriota; class Terriglobia; order Terriglobales; family Acidobacteriaceae; genus Telmatobacter. The sequence continues at coordinate 227,689 of CAWCTA010000023.1, forward strand.
GCGGCATTCACAGGAATCTCCAGAAGCCGGGCCGTTTGAGCATCGGCCGTGGTGGCATCCACTTCTTCGTCGGCATGGCCGATCTGAATCCCATACTCGTGCTCCAGTATGGAGAACAGCGAGCCTCGGTCCAGCCGGGCTTGCTTGAGGCCTGCAAACTCCTCAGCAGAAAAGTAGCAGGTCTCGATGGCACATGGTTCAGCTCCGCTGAGCCTGAGGCGTTCGAGCTTCACCAGCGGCTCTGAGGCTGGCAACCCGAGTCGCGCAGCAATTTCCTGCTCCGTATGAGTGATACTGACCGAGAGCATCTTTGAAGAGACTGTCAAGCCTCGGCCCGACATCTGTTCCGTGTAACTCATCAACTTGTTGAAATGGATCTTTGGTGGAGCGACAAACGTCCCAGCGCCGCGGCGGCGCACAACCATACCCTCGCGCTCCAGGGCGGTGAGAGCATGCCGGGCGGTCATCAGGCTGACGCCGTGAATCCGCGCCAGTTCGCGCTCCGAGTCTACAAGATCCCCGGGCCTCAGGAGACCGCGCTCCAGTCGTTTCACAATCGAGCTCTGGATCTGCTTGTACGCGGGCAGCCCGTTCTGCCGGACATGTGACATTACCAAACGCTCCCTACGAAGGTGCACCTTACTACAAAGTGCTCTAGTACTCCAACAAGAATCGTATATGTGCTCAGTCAGCAGAATCCAGAAGAGATATACACCACGGCGCTGACTGGCGGGTGACGGCATGTGTCTTGCGAGGCGTGTATTTAGTGTTATGAAGTAAGACGTACATCATTAAAAATAAACTTCTTATATAAATTAGTCGGGCGGTCGAATGCCCAGGCGCGAACCTCGCTACTCACAGAGTTGGACCCGACGATCAGTAAATCGTTCCATTGGAATTTGCATTCACAAATGCAGTTTTTGCTTGACTGGGCGATGCAATCCGCTATATAGCATTGGCTATGAAATTTTGTTGAATTTTGGGAGGCAAGTAATGAGGAGTTTTTCTGGGTTGTTCCGTTCACTCCTTCTGTTTGCGGCCGTAGCCGGAATTTGTCATTTCGGCTGGGGTCAGGAAGTAACGGCTTCCATTACCGGCACGGTAACGGATCCAAGGGGCGCCGTTCTGCCCGGAGCCACGGTGACGGCGACGTCACAAGAGCGTGGTCAGATTTACACCGCTCTGACGAACGACAGCGGTCTTTATCGGATCGCCCAACTTCCGGTTGGCGGCTATACCGTTAAAGTCGAGAAAAGCGGATTCTCTTTGGCCTCCTACCCGACATTTGTGCTCACGTTGAATCAAGTAGCCCGTGTCGACGTGGCGATGAAAGTGGGTCAGACGAGCGAGACGGTGGAAGTAAGTGGCTCATCGCCCGTCCTTGCAACAGAGACGACACAGGTCGACACCGTCATCAATTCTGCTACCAACGACAATCTTCCGCTGGCTTCGCGCAATTACGTGCAACTGACGCTGCTCGCACCGGGCTCGGTTTCGACCGATCCGAGCAGTTTCAATAACGGTAACAACACCGGCGGTTATGGTGGCCGTCCGCTGATCAACGGCAATCGCGAGCAGGCAAATAACTTCATGCTCGACGGCATGGATAACAATCAGGTTTCGGACAATTTGCTGGGTTACACGCCGGCCCCGGACGCGATCCAGGAGTTCAACCTGATTACAAATAACGCACCGGCGGAGTTCGGCAATTTTGAAGGCGGAATCGTCAACGCGACGATCAAGTCCGGCACCAATGCCTTTCACGGCGATATTTGGGAGTTTTTCCGCAACGACGTTCTAAACGCGAACAGCTGGTCGAATAATCTGGTCAGTCCTGCGCTTGATAAGGCTAAGGTGCGCTGGAATATGTTTGGCGGCACCGTCGGGGGGCCCATTATCAAGAATAGACTTTTCTTCTTCGCCGACTATCAGGGGCAGCGATTTGACATCCCAAGTTCGGCGAGTTTCAACACGGTTTTCACCGCTGCTGAGCGCGGCGGCGATTTTGGCGTTCTCTGTAAGGGCGGATTTTCCAATGGGGTCTGCAACGGGCCGGGCCAGTTATATAATCCGTGCGCGTCATTTGCCGCGCCGTGCACTCCCTCATCAACGCCCGCTGCGACGCGCCAACCGTTTCCGAACAACGTAATTCCGACTGTCATGATCAGCCCGGTAGCGGCTGCCTTATTTCAGTCGACTCTGTATCCGGCTCCCATCAACACTGCGCTGCAAAGCAATGCAGTGAATACGAGTAATTCAGCCCAAAATGTGGACCAGGGCGATCTGAAGATAGACTATAAGGCTTCACAAAAAGACAATATCTCCTATCGGTTCACCAGGGCTTATCAAAACAATCCATCTTTCAATTCGCAGGTACTGTTGTCGGATGGCTACTCATCGACGCCGATTTACAACACGGTTGGCGACTGGACTCGCACCATCGGAAACAATCTGGTGAATGATGCCCGCGTTGGTTGGAGCCACATCACGCTGAATAGTGGCAACGCCTGGGCATCAGGCGTTGGGCAGTTTGGCAACACGCTGGGAATTGGGAACGGGAATCCTTCAAATCTCGATGGCCTGCTTGCGATCAACTTCAGCAATACCGCTGTTAGCAACTTAGGAGCCGCTGAGCAGACTCAGAGCTTCGATGACCACGTCTGGCAGTTCTCGGATGGCTTGAGTTGGAGCCACGGACGGCACAATTTCAAGTTTGGCGGTCAGTTGTACAACCAGACTATCAAGACCTTTTACGCCGGTAACAACGGTCAACTTGGTCTCATGGACTTCGACGGAAGATATACCAGTCCCGCTGTTGGAGGTTCGGGTGGTGACGGTGGCGCCGATTTTGTTCTCGGCCTCAACTTTCAATACGGGCGCGGAGTAAGTACCGGGAAGACGTGGCAGCAATTCAGCAACGTCATCGGGGCCTATGCGGAAGACACGTGGCGTATCACGGACAGCTTAACCTTGAATCTCGGCCTGCGCTACGATGCGCACACCCCCTGGACGGAAACCAACGACCAGCAGGCGAACTACAACATCGCTACCGGCAATATCGACCTCGCCGGCAAGAACGGGGCTAGTCGCGCTCTCTACAACGGCTTCTATGGGGGCAGGGATTTCCAGCCCCGCATCGGGTTCGCGTGGACTCCTGGGGCATTGGGCGGGCGCACAGTGATCCGCGGCGCCTTCACAATTTCGTCGTATCTCGAAGGTACCGGCACGAACCTTCGTTTGACACTCAATCCACCCTTCACCCCGGCGGAAATCAACGCCATCTACAACGGCACTCCGCTACCTCTGACCAATACAACCGATGGCATTGCGGGTTCGGCTTCGACCGACTCTTGCGCTCCGCCGGCTTATGCTTGCTATGCTCAGGCCTTCCTCAGGGTTTGGGATCCCAATGTGCAGCCTGCCATCGCGGATGAATACAACGCGACGGTCCAACACCAATTTGGAGGCAATACTACGGTCCAAGTCGGGTATGTAGGGCAGAGGGGAACTCACCTGATGGTGCCATTCGACTATGCGCAGAGACAGCTGCTGGCGAATTCATCTTGCGACGCTCCTCCCTGCACGGCACCCAGCCCCTACTTCGCAGCCAACCAGACGCTCTACAACGTTTTGGGCGACCCTGCTCAAGGCGGCGAAGGTGCGACTGTTTCAGGCACCAAATCCAACGGCAACATGAGATACAACTCGTTGCAAGCCGTGCTGCAGAAAGAGATCAGTCACGGTTTGCAGTACCAGGTCTCTTATACCTTCTCCAAGTGCATGTCTGACAACACGGGGTATTATGGCGCGTGGAACAACGCCCTGAGTGCCTCAGCATATTGGCAGAACGTCTACGATCAGCGATCGGAGTGGGCGCCATGCTACTACGATGCCACGCACGTCCTTTCAGCGTATGCGGTTTACGACCTTCCCTTTGGGCGCGGAAAGATGGTGGGGAAAGACGTCAATGGCGCAGTTAATCAAGTGATTGGAGGATGGGCGGTTAGCCCTATCGTCTCTTTCCGCACTGGCTGGCCCTTGCCGGTTTATGGAGCCCAGGACGAATCTGGTACATTCGGGCGCGGAGCGCGAGCGGACTGCAACGGCACCCCGTCGATTACGAAGGACCCGATACCAGGAATAGGCGTTCAGTGGTTCAACAATACGGGTCAATTCACTAACCCGGCGGTTGGGACCTTCGGCAACTGCTCACCGCAACTCGATAGCCTGCGTTCGCCCCATTACACCGACGTCGACCTGAGTCTGCATAAGGACTTCCCAATCACAGAGCGCTTCCGGTTGCAGTTCCGAACCGACTTCATCAACGCTTTCAACCATGTCCAATGGAATGCACCCAACATGAGTTTGGGATCCACGATGGGACAGATTACCGGTGCCCAACCCCCAAGGAACATACAGTTGGCGCTGAAACTCTACTACTGAAAACAGGACACGTATAATGATGCAGGCGATCGTCCTCGCCTGCATCATTTTCGTTACTTCAAAGAAGGATCTTCGGAAATCTACTTCCAGATGTGTAGATACTTGGTGACGGCCGCGGCAATTCCCGCCTTACTGGGTTGTTTCTGGCACGGGTCGACCTTGCTCGCTCAGCAATCCTCAACTCCGGGTTCGCCACCTGTTCTAACCCCCGAGAAAGCTATCAGTCTGGCGGAGCAAGGGCGCTGCGCCGAAAGCATCTCCGGGCTGAAACATGCAATGGGAGCCAGCGTCCCCGCCGATGTGCGGAAACAGGCTGGCGTGCTCGGCATTCGCTGCTCCCTGGAGATGGATGACCGTGACTCCACTGGTGAATTCATCCGGTTGTTGACCAGGCAATTTCGCAAAGACCCGGATGTCCTCTTTGTAATCGTCCACGCCTATTCAGACCTATCCACGCGAACAGCACAGGATCTTGGTCGCGATGCTCCCCAATCCATCGCCGCACATAAGTTGAACGCTGAAGCCCTCGAAATGGAGGGTAAGTGGCAACCTGCTCAGCTTGAGTACGAAGCGATCATCCAAAAAGACCCCAACGCTCGCGGCATCCACTTCTTGTTGGGCAGGCTGCTCCTCTCGCGACCGGATGCAGGCCCCGAAGCCGCGGAACGTGCCAGGCAAGAGTTCCTCAAGGAAATTGCGATCGATCCGAGTAATGCCGGCGCGCACTACATCTTGGGAGAACTTGCGCGCAGGGATGAGAAATGCGAGGAGGCAATTCTGCAATTCTCCGAGGCGATCAAGTTCAATCCCAATTTTGCGGAGGCCTATCTCGGGGAGGGGCTTTGTCTCGTGAGTTTGAAAAAATATGAAGAGGCAGTTCCCCCACTGCGTACCGCGGAGCGCCTCACACCGGGAAATCCGGAGGTTCACCACACGCTTGCGATGGCACTCCAGAGGTCCGGGCACAAAGAGGAAGCAGAAAAGGAATTCTCCATTCACCGCAGTCTCACCTCTGGGCAAGGCTCTGAAAGCCCACAATAGAGGTAAGGCACGATACCTGCGCAGACTGAACACACATGCAGTGTTGGAACTTGTCTTAAGGCGTCGCTACTTCTTGACGAGTCTCAACAACCCAAATCGTTCCGGCACATGAAAGCTGTCGCTCATCGGGGAGCGCCACGCAATCTGATGCCGGGCCGATGCCGGCCCCTGGCTCCGAAACAGGTTGATCCGAAGCATATTGCCCTCTTCCGCCTGGCGAGGATCGATGGCGGAATAAGGAATTTTCATCGCCCCATACCACACATGGGCAGCTTCATCGATTCGCGCTGAAACCTGAAACCCGGAGTTCCACTTCCAACCATCCTCGTGATGCGGTTTGCTGAGATCAATTTCCAAATCAATCCACTCGCCCTGCGGAGAAATCTCAAATTCCTTGTAACGCCGGATGTCCGTGAAATCGGCTCCGATGAAAACTTCCGCCACATCCCAGTTCCAAAGTTCGTTTGTCTCGGCCGACCGATCTGGATTTGGCTTCAGGTTGAGTTCTTCGTAGGGGCATACGAAAAGGAAGTACAGATTCTTTACCGTCCACCGTGTTCGAACTTCCGTACGATACCTCGGGTCAGGCTTCCGATGGGCATCCGCTTCCATATAGGTCGGCAATGCATCCCGCCAGAATAGAGACGCTGGATTCGTGTCAAGACCTGAATCCGAATCGGCCCAGTTGCTCTGAATGATCCGATCATCCGCGAGCCCTTCGCCGCAGGAGGTGAAGAGCATCGTCGAGACGAAGATGAACCCAATCACAGAGATTTTTAATCCCAACATTCTTAACTGCCTAGCGATTGCTCGACACTGCAAGCCGCGTCAAGTGATATGCCATCAGGTGATCAGGCCACAAAAGTGCTTCTTGAAATTCTTTCTGTGCCTGCTGATCATTGCCCACAGAGCTATCGAGCATCGCCTTATTGTAGAGCCACCAGGCGCTCCTCTCGCCATCATTGTTCGAGCGCTTGAGAATGTCGTTCAGCTTTTGTTTGGCTGCGCTTTCATCGAAATTGGGAAGCTCCTTCGATGCTTTCCACGACCACACTGCGTTTTCAAGACCAGATTGTTGAGCGCTGCGTTCGAAGCTGGCTCGGGCTTTGTCGTGTACGCCGCAGACCTTGTACACATTCCCAATAAGATAACTAAATCTGGCGGAGCGCACGAACGGCTCGAGACCATCCTGCGTAAACGGCAGATCTGGTACCGGTTCCGCGAGATGATCAACAAGTCCAACTGCCTCCCCGCATCGTCCGCTTCGTGCGGATGAGGTGGCGCGTTGCACTTCAACTTCGAGCCAGACTTCCCGCACATTAATACCGCCTTCTTCGCGGGGAAAGAAACGATCATGGAACAGCGCTTCTGCTTTCTCAAACTCTCCGGCCTCGACCAGATTCAGAATCAATTCGTAAACGAGCTTGGCAGGAATGTGGGCATGATCGGGATATCGTTCCAGGGCCGCCACACGTTCTTGCGGCGAGCGTCGCAGGATGCTCAGCGCCTGATCGATCCCCGTGTACAGTTCGATATTGGCAGGATCGGCACGCAGACCTTCCTGAAACACATTCAAAGCCTTTTCGGGGTCGTCCTCTTCATGGAGCAATGCGCGCCCCAGGCTGGCATGCAGGACCGGAATCTGCGGATTCAGCATGCGGGCTTGCTCCCACTCAGTAAGAGCTTCATTTGTTAGGCCTCGTGAAAAGTACAGGGTTCCGAGCAGATAATGTGCATTCGCATCCTGCGCATTGAGACGAACAGCGGTCCGCAAGACTTCCAGATCTTCAGGGTGATTTGGGAATACATAGTTCGTTGAAAGGTGCGCGGCAGCATTGAAATCTGCCGAGGAGGATTGGCCGAGTTTCTCGCGACAATAGGCGCGGTAGTAAGCGACCATAGGATGTTGGCCTGGAGCAAGCATTCCCGGCTCAGTTTCATCGGCTACCGTCGGGGGATAGTTGCGCGATAACACTTCAAGCGCCCGGGAATACATGCCGAGGCGCATGTATTCAGATGCGACATTCAATACACGCTCAGCGTCATCACCAAGGTGTTGCAGATCAGGCTTGCCGATCTGCTCCAGCAGAAAATAACGCTGCGGAAATCGCGCCAGCCATTCGTTAGCTAGGCTCTGAGCTTCGTCCTTCTGTCCTTCAGCCTCCAGGACCGCAGACAGCTCTTCTGCAGTCCGCGGATCATCCGGCGCAGAGTGTGTTGCCGACCGCAAATAAGATTCCGCCTGCTGCAGATTTTTCGCGCGGGCTGAAAGTTCGGCCAGACGCACTCCCGCTGCCGCACGAAACGACGGCAGTCGCTCGGCAGCCTCAAAGGATTCGCGCGCCTCGCGATTCTGCCCCAGGCCTTCGTATGCAATCCCGAGGTAATAGGAAACTTCAGCATCGGTGGTATCTCGATCCGTTACCGGCTCCAGAAGGGCTTTGGCTTCTTCGTAGCGCAACAAACTCGCGCATAGGCGACCTGCAGCTTTGCGTAATTGCATGCTCTCTGGAAATCGGGTCAGGGCATCGCGATAAGTTTGCAGGGCTACCAAGAGCCCACCGTCGAGCTCCTCTTCTCTTCCCAGTTGGAGCCAGTCATCTTCCGTGCGATGCTCTCGGTCTGGGATGTTGAAGGAAGGCTGTGGACCGATTTGTATTTGTTCCGCCGGCGTCCAATCGTATAGGCCCTCGGTTTGCCGCAGTAGCAGAGACCCTTCGCTGTCGCGGAGTTCGAACGTGTATTTCTGTTGGTCGTCGGCCCTTTCGAGTCGATGTGACCAAGTCTGCTGGGGACTGAGGTCAGCCTTCTGTTGGAAGACCTCATGATCCCCGGCCAGAATGCGAAGCGTGGCGTGGGGAACTGCCTGGTTCACGTTCAGTCCGGTAACAATCGCTTGTTGCTGCCGGTCGAGATGGACGATCCCGGTTAGGTTAGCCCTGGAAATTCCGCCAATATCCCGCACTGGCATCCAAAACTCAGAGAATCTGATAGTCTGTCGCGGCTCGAGAAAGGCATAGGTTTCCTGATTACGAAAGAGTCCCGCCTGCACTTCGACGTAGGCGCTGTTGTTGTCCGACAGGGCCGTCCGCCAGTCCAATCCATCCGGATCGGTGCCCCAGGACCAGATCTTCTTCGCAGGAAGTTGGGCATAATCGGCGTAATGGACAACCCCCGTGTTGGTGTGCGGATTCCAAACGCCCATAAAGGGCTCGCGGCTCCCATGCACGAACAGAGAGACAGGACCGCTCGTTTGATTCTTCACAATGCTCAGGTCAACGCCGTCTTTCTCGTTCGGCCAGGGCTCGACGTCGCGAAATCCGTGACTCGCCGTGAATCGCATCGGATACTGAATTCGCGAGTCATCCCAAACTTGCACACCCGCGTTGTTCCACCAATAGAAGCGATGCCGAACGTCGCTGCGATTGTTGAGGGTGACTCTCTCCTCGAGAACGGCGGAATGAGGCTGGAGCACGAGTTCCACCGACCACTGCATTCCGTATACGCGGTCAATATTGCCTACCTGAACGAATGCGCTACCGTCGTCCTTTTGACCGAAAGCAAAATCGACAGGAGAAAGACTCACCCAATTGTGGGAAACCGGAAAATTGAACTCGATGCCAAACGCCGCCCAAGCGCCCCGATAAGATATAGCCGCCTTTTTAATGGATGGATTGGCGTAAAACATGGGCTGGCCGCTGATCTTATCGGTGCAGGTGTAAAGATGGCCACCGAGGTCGGGCAGCACCGAGCATTTCAGGTACTCATTCTCAAGAAAGAGGGCGCGCCAGGCATGATCGGTTCGTTGGTTGGTCAAATTCGCGCGAAGCGTATAGGGATAATTGAATCGGTCGTTTGCATATTGATCAAACGGCGGATTGGGGTCGGGCGCTGCTTCTTCGTAGGTGGGTAGTGTAAGAGTGCCTTGCCAGACCCAGACTTGAGCAGTTGCCTGGCATAAAGGAAGAAGCAGGAGAGCAAGGAGTGATTTTAGGCGCATCATCTTGGCAAGTGTGCTTGAAGCGCACCCCGCCATTATCTACGCCCAACAACAAGAGTGTCAGATTTAATCCAGGGGAAGAAGGATATTTGGCCGATCCATTTTCTCCCCATCCTCATTGGCGTCGAGTTGCGGGCTGGCGCTCGAAAGACGGTTAACAGAAGCCATTTCGCTTTCGAAGAATATGCGCGGAGCGTGCGCGACCTTGTAAGGTTTAGCTATCTTTCTTGAACGGCTGCGGTTAGTTTGCAACCCATTCAGAAACAGGAAAACTCATGCGAAACAGATCCGAACGGTTCTCCAGCCGAACCAGGGCAATTCAATTCAGCGTGGCCGCGGTGCTGCTTTTGCTTTGTCTCGCCTCAACTCTCGGGGCACAGGAGACGGAGCCCAACATGCCCATGCGAGCGCTCTCTGAAGACGGCGCCGAATTTCGCTGGCTTCACAAAAAGGTATTGGATTCCCGCGTCCTCGATAGTATGGAGGACCTTTCCTCATGGTCGTTCGCAGGCGTTGGCGAGATGACGCTAACCACAGATCGAGCCAGAGACGGAAAGTATGCTCTGCGGATCCGTTCAACCACGAATGTGGCACGAGCCGGCGGCGATGAAGAATGGGAGGACCTGGTGGCCACGCGGAAGTTCGCGAATGAGGACTGGTCCAGGTTTAACCGTATTTCTTTGTGGGTATATCCCGACGTGGTCGGCGCTCCCGCGATCTCCTGCACATTGGTGCTGCACAATGACGGCAAGCACAAACTGCCCGACAGCTATAACGAGGGCCGCCACGAATCTATCATTCTCAAGAATCATGAGTGGAACCAGATCGTGTGGGAGATCGCCCCTCTCGCACGCGACCGTGTCACGGCCGTCGATTTCGCGTACAGCCTCCCCAAGAAGTTGCCCGAGCCGGGCGACCGCACGTCTCTCGACCTCGATCGGCTGGAGTTGCAGACCGTAGTGCCTGATCACGTCGAAGGCTGGGACGTCGCCGCTGGCAAAATCGCTTTCAGCCACAGCGGATACACAGTGGGTACGCAGAAGTCCGCTATAGCCAGCGATCTATCCGCCCGTCGGTTTTCACTCGTCGATCAACGAACGGGGCAGGTGGTTTTCACAAAGCCGGTCGAAGAGCCAAGTACTCCGCTCGGCAAATATCAGATACTTGATTTTTCTGAGTTTCGGCAGCCGGGCACCTATGCGATCAAAGCTGGAAACACGCTGACTCGTCCTTTCCGAATCGGCGATGACGCATGGCGCAGCAGTATCTGGAAGGCAGTCAACTTCATGTACAGCGAGCGCTGTGGAACGGAAATTCCGGGCATCCACAACCGTTGTCACCAGGACATCTACACAACACATGGAGACCAGCGAATCGTGGTCAATGGCGGATATCACGATGCCGGCGACCTGAGCGCCACCGGACATACGCCCGCGATGGCCTATGCGTTGTTATCTCTGGCCGACTCCCTCAGACGTCAGGGCGAAGATCCCGTTTTAACCGCGCGTCTGCTGGAAGAAGCGCGGTGGGGTTTGAATTGGGTCCTGAAAACGCGCTTTGGCGATGGCTATCGCAGCACCGGACAGCTCGTGAGCTATTGGACTGACGGCATCATGGGAACAGCGGACGATCGCTTCGGAGAAGCCGTCAACAATCCAGAATGGAATTTCCGGGTGACCACCGTCGAAGCTTTGGCCGCGCGGGTGTTCAAAGACAGTGACCCGGAGCTGGCTACCCGCAGCCTGGCGACTGCGCAAGAAGATTGGAAGTTTGCGGTGGAAGGCCTGAAAACGGCGGCGCCACTTCCCGAAATGTATGGCGCATCCGACGAATTGGAGAGAATATCGTTCGGAGTCGTGGCATCCGTCGAACTCTACAATGCAACCGGGCAGCAGCGATACGCCGATGAGGCCGTGGCTCTGGGCGATCAAGTGCTGGCGTCGCAGGAACGCGACCTGCAGCCTTGGAGCATTCCCCTGACTGGATATTTCTATACCAGCCCCAAACGGGAAAATCTGTTTCACCGTTTTCATGTCGGTCAGGAACAGGAGCCGATCATGGCTCTGATCCGGCTGTGTGAAGCATTGCCGAACCACGACAAATGGATGAAGTGGTACTCGGCAGTTGTCCTGCACTCGCAGTATTATCTAAAAGCCGCGGCGGCCGTCGACGAGCCGTATGGCGTGTTGCCCGCCGCAGTCTATCGCGACAGTGAAGTCCGCCTCATTCCCGAATCCAAAAATTGGACCCCGCTGCGCGCCGCCGATCGCGATGCTTACGTCCAGGAAGTCCACAAGGGGATTCCGCTCGGAGGCGAATACTATCTGCGCAGATTCCCGGTTTGGTTTGATTTTCGAGGCAATTCCAGCGTTCTGTTATCGCAAGCCAAGGCGCTGTCAGCCGCCGGACGGCTGCGAGGTGATCTGGACGCTGAAGATCTGGCTCAGAAACAGGCGCAATGGTTGGTCGGTCGCAATCCTTTCTCAGCCAGCCTGATGTACGGCGAAGGATATGACTGGACGCCGCTCTACAGCGTGCGTTCCGGTCAAATGGTGGGCGCGCTTCCCGTCGGAATCGAAACCAGGGGCATCGAGGACGCCCCCTATTGGCCAACGCAAATCTGTTGGACCTATAAAGAAGTCTGGACGCAGCCGATCGGGCAGTGGATATGGTTGATGCAGGATATCGCGGTGGCCGCCACCGTCAGAGGAATAGTTGCCCCGTCAAACCATCAGCCGGTAGAGTTCCGTGAACAAGGAAGCGGCCAGATAATGACTGCGATACCAAGTCCGATTGACGGTGCCTTCAGCCTCCATTTGCCGGAAGGCCGTTATGATGTTCGGCAAGGTTCAGTTCATACCAACCATACGGTCTTACCCGGTGGTTACGACTCGATCGATCTACGCCCGGACCACTTCCTCGATTTCAAAGTCTCCTTTCAGGATTCAGGTCAGAACGAAATTCTGGTGCGAGTGTCTGCTGAAGGGGCAGGTCCGCACGTGTTTTCGATTCGAAGCGATAATCTCGCCGTGCGAGAGCAAGCAGCCCTTAAGGTTGATCTAACGCCCGGCAAAGTTCAACAGGCCGTCTGGCACGCTCACGTTCTCTCCGCAAATACACCATGGGTCGCGGTAGTGATACCTGATGATTTGCTGGCTGGACGCCGCGAGGTCACAGGCGCGGAAACGCGTCACTGAGCAAGAGAAGCCCGCTACACCGTCAGAGGTGGGATATCATTTTGAAGCACCGGATTGCGGAAACATCCCGGCAGACGAACCATCCGGCCCATTCATTCATCATGCGTTTCTTAACAGTGATACTTGCCGTCAGTCTGGCCGCCACGGTCGCGCTGACTCCTGCCTTTGTTAAATCGAATGCCTCGGCACAAACATCGGGCAATTCGGGGACCATCCGGTTCGAGGACATTGCTGCCAAGGCAGGCTTGCGCTTCACGACTCAAAACTCCCCGACTGCAAATAAGAATCAGATAGAAACCATGGTTGCCGGAGTCGCGCTGCTCGACTATGACGGCGACGGGTGGCTGGATATCTACCTGGTGAACGGCGCGGCCATACCTTCGCTGCAAAAAGAATCTCCGGCATACTGGAACCGTCTATATCGAAATAATCACGACGGCACATTTACCGACGTCACCGAGCGCGCCGGGGTCGCCGGCGCGGGCTATGGCATGGGCGTTGCTGTGGGCGACTTTGACAACGACGGCAGGCCGGACATATTTCTTGCGAACGTCAACGGCAACCAGCTGTTTCACAACAACGGGGATGGAACATTCACAGACGTAACCGCGAAAGCAGGACTGAGCGGTGGCGAGATGAATGGCAAGAAAATGTGGTCGGTCGGTGCGGGTTGGTTCGACTACAACAACGATGGCTTGCTTGATCTGTTCGTGGTGAATTACTGCGGCTGGGAGGTAAACAAGGATCCAGTATGCCTGCTGAAGGACGGAGTGCGCGCCTACTGTCATCCCAAGAATTACGCCTCTCTTCACAACACCCTGTACCGCAATAATGGCGACGGGACTTTCACCGACGTTTCGCAGGAGACGGGGATCGCGGCGCATATGGGCAAGGGCATGAGCGTCTCCTTTGCAGACTATGACGGCGATGGATTTCTCGACGCCTTCGTGGCGAACGATACAACTCCGGCATTCCTCTTCCATAATCTTCACGGCAAAAAATTCGAAGAAGTTGGGGCCACGGCGGGCGCGGCGTACTCTCCGGAGGGGTTCACGCTTTCAGGAATGGGGTCGGATTTTCGGGATGTAAACAATGATGGGTTGCCTGATATTTGGTACACGGCCGTCGAACACCAGATGTTTCCCCTGCTGGTGAACGCAGGGGGGGGAGTTTTCGATAATGCAACGCACATTAGCGGACTGCAATCGACCAACGAGATGTCTGGATGGGGCAATGGAATTTTCGATTTTGATAATGACGGATGGAAGGACCTTTTTGTCGCAAGGGCGAATGTGCTTGATAACGTCAGCGAGTTGACCCCGATCCGAAAATATCCGGAGCCTAATTCACTGTTCCGAAACCTGGGCAACGGGAAGTTCGCTGATGTAAGCGGCACGGCTGGACCCGATTTCCAAATTGCAGCCCCTCACCGCGGGGTTGCATTCGGCGACCTATTCAACGATGGGCACATCGACGCTGTCGTCACAGTTCTCAACGGACCGGTCAAGCTTCTTCGCAACATTTCCAATACAGGGAACCATTGGATCCTTTTGAAACTTGCAGGAACCAAAAGCAATCGCATGGGAATCGGAGCACAGATTCACATTACAACAGAAGATGGGCGCCAGCAGTGGAATGAAGTGACGACAGCGGTAGGTTACACGTCCTCGAGTGACAATCGGGTGCACTTTGGCCTCGGTCGTAACCAGCGGATCAAAGATATTGAAATCCGGTGGCCAAGCGGGATCCGTCAGGTGTTGCACAATATTGCTGCTGACCAGATTCTCACCATTGAGGAGCTCCAGCACTAGCCTTCGGCGAGTGTAGCCCATCAAATCGGCGATCCAACGCTGGCTTCAGTTGACGAAACGATCTCGTCGACGCAGGTCAGGGATGGTCCGGACGCTATGATCTTCTTCTTATGAGAAATGTGCTATTTCTGCTGATTGTTTTCTTCCTGCTTGCGGGTGGGGTGGGGTATGGACAGGGGACGGCGCCAACTTTCCGCTATGACGCGAACCACCGCCTTGTAAGGCTGCCAGGACGGGATCCGGCGCAGGGCGGAACGACAGTGATTCCGACGGTCCTGGTGCCCGTGAGGCTTGAGTTCCCGGCGCGGTCGGCCTCAAGCAAGCCATGGAGTCTGGATGCCGCAAGCCATGTTCCGCAGGTGCTCAAGTCGCCGGTGTTCTCCAAGGGGGCATTCGGAGCCGAGGAAACGACGCAATACGCGGATGCCATGTTGCGCGCTACGACGGGGACGGCGGCAGACTGGCACACGCTGCTCGGACAGCCGAAGGTGCAGCCTGTGACGGTAAAGATTCCGCCAGGATACGGATATGTGCTCACGTCGAAACGGACCGGAACCGTGCTGGGGATGGCGGACGCGGAGTATGTGCAACGGGCAATCTTTCAGCAGATTCCGCGCCAGGAAGGAAAGCTGGTGATCGCGGTAACGTGGAATACCGCTTACTACACCTACGGCGACGCGACCGTGTGCTGCTCGTGGGGAACGCATGGGGTAGACAAGGCAACAGGAAACTCATTTGTCCTGGCGTCGTATTTGGAGGACACGCCACCGCTCGTGGAAGAGCGCGACGTGCAGCCGCTGACGGGGCAACTGGCGGAGTGGGTGAACGATCCGCTGCATGACCCGCTGTTTCATTTGGGCCCTCGTCAGCCGCTGCCTGAAGGAGAGAACGTGATCCCGCGATGGAAATGGCCCACCGTGGAGAACGCCGAACTCCGCGGTTGCGGAGGAGACAGTCCGGCCACGCGGTACACGCTCCAGGATCCGCTGGATACGAACGAGCGCAGCAACCTGCCGGCTGGGCCCGCGTCGGTGGTGCATGCGCGCGGCGAGGCCTGGCATGTAGCCAATGTCGCACTGATGAGTTGGTACGCAAGTGGAGGGGAGCCGTACGGCTTTCCGAATGCTCGGCTGCTGCAGAAGCCGGCGACTCCTTGCCTTGCCACTCCCACGCCGGCATTGGGAATGTCGAAGGAGCCCGCGCCTCCACCAGCTGTCGCGGCCGTTCCGTCGGCTGCAGCAAAGAACGGGCACGAACTGATCGGGTACTGGACCGGGGACGGACCCGGAGGAACGATCCTCCGCCTGCAAGATGTTCCGCCGCAGTGGGATGTGATCATCGTTGCGTTCGCGAACGTGAATCATCAGGCGCCCGAGGGCACGATGCAGATGAATGTGCGGCCGGGGCTCGACCTGGCGCAAATGAAAGACGATATTGCGTGGCTGAAGAGCCAGGGAAAGAAGGTGCTGATCTCCCTTGGCGGCGGGGGCGAGTATTTCACGCTGGATCAGCAGGCAAGTATCCCCAACTTCGTGAACTCAGTCGTGCAAATCGAGACGGAGTTCGGGTTTGACGGAATCGACATTGACTTTGAGAGCCCCTCGCTGGCGCTTGATCCTGGAGACACGGACTTCCGGCATCCGAAGACTGCCTCGGAGGTGAATCTGATCTCCGCTCTGCACCAGCTGCGAGAGCACTTCGGGCCAGATTTCATGTTGACGTTGGTACCTGAGGGTACGCAGATCCCGGGAGGCTATCCGGGCTATGGTGGCCAGTTCGGATCGTACTTGCCGTTGCTCTGGGGGGTGCGAGACATCCTGTCCTTTGTTGACGTGCAGGACTACAACACGCCGCCGCTCGAAGGGTTGGATGGCGAGATCTATCAGCTCGGATCGGTGAATTATGACGCGGCGATGACGGAACTGGTGTTACATGGGTTTCCGGTGAGTGGGCGTGCGGGCGATTTCTTTCCGCCCGTGCCTGCGGATAAGGTGGCGGTGGGATTTCTAGTGGGAACCGCAACACCGAAGCTCGTGAGCGGGGCGATGCAGTACTTGATCACCGGGAAGGCTCCCCAAGGCGTGACGTACAGGTTGCGGCAACGGGACGGATATCCCACGATGATCGGCGCAATGTTCTGGACGATTGACGGAGATCGGAACGAAAGCTATGCGTTCTCGAACCTGGTAGGGCCACAACTGCACGGTTATCCGGCCAGGAGCGCGCAGCTGGGCAAGAAGACACCGCGGATGGCCACGAATCATCCCTGATAAAGTCGCGTGCCTGAAATGCCCTCTTGTCCGGCCCATTTCAAGGCTCGATGAATGATCGTTCACATAGGCTGCCCCTGAGTGCCTGATCGACTTGAATGGCGTACTCGCTTGCATCCTTCAGCTGCCGCACGATGTTTCGGATTCCCGTCGGGATGCGGATATCAAATGGAACCGCAGCTCCCGCCCGTGCGTAAAGGAGAAGCAAGCCCGAGTTCCCCGGAAAACACGACCCAACAATCCAGACGAGGGACGCATGAGAGCCAATCTTCGACTTGCCTTCCGGCAGTTGCGCAAAGCGCCCGGATTCGCCCTGACCGCCGTGATTACCCTCGCGCTGGCAATCGGCGCCAATTCCATTGTCTTCAGCGTGCTGAATGCGTTGGTGCTGCGCCCGCTCAATGTGCCGAATCCTGGCAATTTGTACATGGTAGAGCGCAACTACGGCTCGGAAACAACCCCGTCGCAGTCCTATCCAGACTACCGCGATCTGCGCGACCAGAACCGTAGCTTCGATTCACTGGTGATGTACGACATCAGGGGCGGTGTGGGGCTCGACACCGGCAAGGGAAATCCCTCGGTTGTGTGGCCCTATTTGGTCAGCGGTAATTATTTTGACGCGCTCGGCATTCAACCTTACCTGGGCCGGTTTATTCATGCCTCGGAAGAGCATGGCAAGAACAGCATGCCCGAGATCGTTCTGAGCTATGCGTTGTGGCACAGCTATTTCAACGGCGACCGCGATGTAATCGGCCGTGTCGTACATATGAATAAGCATCCCTTCACGATCATTGGCGTCGCGCCAGCCGACTTCCGCGGGACGGAGCTTTTCTTTGCGCCGGACCTCTGGGCTCCGATCGTGAATCTGCCTCAGGTCAGCGATGCGGATTTTCTGGAAGAACGCGGCAATCACTCGGCGTGGACCATCGGCCATCTGAAGCCAAATGTCACTCCGGAATCAGCCACGGCGGACCTGAACACAATCGCCAATTCGCTGGCCAAAGCGTATCCCAAGGAAGACGACGGTCTAAAGTTTTCGCTGTCGCATCCCGGGCTGGCCGGAAACACTCTCGGCCGACCCACACGCGCCTTCATGGCCGGGCTCATGCTGCTCGCCGGCCTCATCCTGCTGGCTGCCTGCGCCAATCTTGGCAGCCTCTTTTCGGCGCGCGCGGCCGACCGGGCACGGGAGATTGCAGTCCGCATCGCTCTGGGATCGCGCCGCCAGCTGATCCTGCGCCAAATGCTTACGGAAGCTCTTCTGGTGTCTGTGGCCGGGGGCATTTGCGGGATGGCAGCGGCGATCGCCCTTCTGCGAGTGCTCAGCACGTGGCGGCCTATTCCCGATATCCCCATCAACGTCCCGGTCAATCCGGATGCCAGGACTTACATCCTTGCCCTGCTGCTCGCCATCCTCAGCGGCTTGTTCTTCGGTCTCATTCCCGTCCGGCAGATGCTGCGCACCGATCCCTGGCAGGTCATCCGCTCAGGCGCCGCCAATGTGACCAGCTCTCGCCGCTTCTCTGTCCGCGACATCCTGTTGGGCCTGCAGATCGCCATTTGCGCTGTTCTCGTAACCGCGTCGCTTGTAGCGGTGCGCGGCCTCGCGCGTTCACTGAAGAGCAATTATGGCGTACAACCCAAGGGCGTAATGCTGGTGAAGACCGATCTGCGCATGGCGGGATATAGCAGCGAGCAGCAACTGCTGATGCAGAAGCGCATGCTTGATGCCGCTGCCGCAATCCCCGGAGTCACTGCCGTGGGTTACGCCGATCGGCTGGCGCTCAGCATCGGTGGCGGCGATTCCGATGTGTATTCCGACACCGCCACGGACTACCGGCCCACGAATGCCGCGGCCGATGCCCAGAACTTCCAGGTCTCTCCCGACTATTTCCGCGCGGCCGGCACCGCGATGCTTGCGGGCCGCACTTTCACGATGCACGACGAGGAGAAGGCTCCGAACGTCGCGGTCGTGAATCGCGAGTTTGCACGCAAGTTATTCGGGTCTGTCGACAAGGCCGTTGGTCAGCATTTCAAGTTCTGGGGCGGCCAGCGAGCAGAAGTGATCGGCGTCGTGGAGGACGGCAAATACCAGACCTTGACGGAAGATCAGAAGCCCGCCATGTTCTTTTCGTTCCTGCAGCATCAGGGCAGCGATGTCTGGATCCTGGTGCGGTCAGAGCGCGATCCGCAGGAGATCGGCGCTGCCCTGCAACGCTCGATGCGCAGTCTCGATCCCACGCTGCCGCTGGAGATCAAAACGTGGAACAGCGAAATGGACTCGGCTCTCTTCGCAGCCCGCGTCGCCACGGTGTCTCTGGGCGTTCTGGGCCTGCTCGGCGCGATGCTCGCCATTACCGGAATCTTTGGCATGGCTTCATACACGGTCAGCAAACGGCTGCGCGAGTTAGGCCTCCGTATCGCACTGGGCGCAAACCAGCGCAAGGTTCTCAGTGCAGCGCTTGGCCGAGCCTTCCGCCTGCTCGCCGCTGGCTCGGCGGCAGGCATGATCCTCGGTGTGCTCGCTACCCGCGTTCTTTCGTCGATCGTCTACCAGGCAACGCCAAAAGACCCGCTCATTCTTGGCGGCGTCGTCCTCACCATGCTAAGTGTGGGCATTCTTGCTGCATCGATCCCGGCCCGACGCGCTCTCGCTGTCGATCCGATGACCCTGCTGCGCGAGGAATGAATCGGAGGAACAACCGATTATCTTGACAGTTGACGAGTGCAAAATCGCTGATGCTCCCAGCGAGCCGAATCTGGTGTTCTGAGTGGGTGCGGAAATGCGGACCGGCTCGATTAACGCCGTTGAGGATGGACTAAACTCGTATCGAGATGCCACATCCATCATGGAATGAGAGCTACGCCGCGGGACATCTGCCCTGGGACACCGGGCAACCAGAGCCTCTGCTCGTCGAGTTCGTCACTTCGGGCGCAGTGACGCCATGTCCGACCCTGGAGATCGGGGCGGGTACTGGCACGAATGCGATTTGGATGGCGGAACGCGGTTTCGACGTCCTCGGAGTCGATGTCTCGCCGCTAGCCGTCGAAAGAGCGAACGCCAAGATGGAGGGACACGCGCTTCGCTGCGTGTGACTTTCTCGCTGCGACTCCGCCCGCCGCCTCGTTCCAGTTCGTGTTCGACTGCGGTTGCCGCTCGGCACGCGAGGTCACGCTCGTCATCGAGCCTGCGCTGGAGATCGTCGAGTTACGATCAGCCGAGTTCCGCGGTAACAACGCAAAGGCGCGGTTCTGTCTCTCGCGCCAGCGCACGGTGCCGGCGCAGCCCTCCACGCGGGACGATTAAGCTCGCGGGGAATGTGCTTCCCGCTCTCGACGAGCGCCCAATCGCCGAATCATTCGTCTAGGAACTTGTTGAAATAGGTACCTACATGGTGCGGGGTGCTTGACCTGATCGTCTAAAGAGACATGCGTGGAGACGAGCGTACTAAAGAGGGGATGTTCAGCTATGTTTCGTTGGAGCAGCGGGTACCTGCGGACCATCCGCTGCGAGCGGTTCGCAAGTTGACGGACGCGGTGCTGGGGAGGCTGAGCCCGGAGTTGGATGCGCTTTACGCGGACGGGGGGCGTCCCTCGATCGCGCCGGAGTACATTCTGCGGGCGCTGCTTTTGCAAGTGTTCTACTCGGTTCGCTCGGAGCGATTGCTGGTCGAGCAGATCGACTACAACCTTCTGTTTCGCTGGTTCGTGGGCTTGGGCATGGACGATGCGGTGTGGAACCATGCGGTGTTCTCCAAGAACCGCGATCGGTTGCTGACCTCGGATGTAGCCCAGCGGTTCTTCGCAGAGGTGAACAAGCAGGCGAAGAAGTTCATGTCCGACGAGCACTTCACTGTAGACGGGACGCTGATCCAAGGCCTGGGCCTCGCAGAAGAGCTTTCGTTCCAAGGACGGCAGCGACGATGACGATGGTACGGACTTTCGCGGACAGAAGCGCAGCAACGACACGCATCAGTCCAGCACCGATCCCGATGCCCGGTTGTACAAGAAGAGCTACGGCAAGGAGTCGAAGTTGAGCTATCTTGGCCATGCCCTGGTAGAGAACCGCAACGGGCTGATCGCCGCGGCGATGGTTACCCATGCCGATGGTTATGCAGAGCGCGATGCCGCGCTGTTGATGCTCGCCGAGAAGCAACAAGGCCGTGCCCGCCGCATCACTGTGGGCGCCGACAAGGCATATGACAGTAAGGACTTCGTGCGCACCGTACGAGAGCTGAATGTGACCCCACACATCACGAAGAACGACAAGAGCTGCAGCAGCAACCTGGACCGCAGAACCACGCGGCAGCCTGGCTATGCGATCAGTCTGAGCCGCCACTGGCTGATCGAAAAAGGCTTTGGGTGGTTGAAGCAAACCGGTCCGCTCCGGCAAGTCAAGTTGCGCGGACTGGAGAAGGTAGGCTGGCTGTTCGTGTTCTGTTGCGCCGCGCACAACCTGATCCGGCTTCCCAGACTCATCGCTCAATCGTCGGGAACGCTCAGGGAGCGGTGTGCCTGAACCGGGGTCGCGGCCATCGGGACAGCATCCTCGATGCCCGCAAAACTCGGTGATTGTAGCAGAACTCGGGAAAGTTGGAAATCTCTCCGCAGGAAGACCGAAGGAGTGCATCGACAGAGGCACACGCGCCAGACGAAGCACCGTTGTCGACATGTGACTCCTCTCAGCTCTGATTCGCGACCAGCGCGGCGCCGAAACAACGTGGATTGGTGGTCCGCTGGGTGGCGTATAATCCGCGACACGATGTCGATGCCCCCGGGCACGAAGCTTGATGGATATGAGGTGCTCGGCCCTCTCGGTGCTGGAGGGATGGGCGAAGTCTATCGCGGCCGGGACTCAGCGCTAAAACGCGAAGTCGCGATCAAGGTTCTGCCGCCCTTCGTATCGCAGGACCCTGACCGGTTGCACCGCTTCCAGCAGGAGGCGCAAGCGGCGGCGGCTCTCAATCATCCCAACATACTCGCGGTCTACCAATTCGGGACTTTCGGAGGCGCGCCCTATCTCATCTCCGAGCTTCTCGAAGGCGATACTCTTCGCCAACTCATGCAGCGCGGCCCATTGGCGGTGCGCAGGGTGATCGACTTTGGGGTCCAGATCACCAAGGGACTCGCGGCGGCACACGACAAGGGTATCGTGCACCGCGATCTCAAACCCGAAAACCTCTTTGTCACCAAAGACGGGCGTGTCAAGATCCTTGACTTCGGCCTCGCCAAGCTGACGCCGCACTCGTCTCTGGCCCAGCACCCGTCTGAAGCGGGCTCAAGCGGCCCAACGCTCACCCATCAGGGCACCGAACCGGGCATGGTCCTCGGCACTGTTGGATACATGTCTCCGGAGCAGGTGCGGGGAAAAACGGTCGATCATCGCGCCGACATCTTCGCATTCGGCGCAATCCTGTACGAGATGCTTGCCGGGAAACGCGCCTTCGAAAAGTCCACATCCGCCGAAACCATGACCGCCATCTTGAACGAAGACCCGTCCGGCGTTTCACAAATCGCCCAGAACACGCCGCCGGGACTCCAGCGCGTTGTCCATCGCTGCCTGGAAAAGAATCCCGAGCAGCGGTTTCAGTCGGCTTCGGATCTGGCATTTGCATTGGAGGCCCTGTCGGACTCGGGGATTTCCGGACCAGTCGTCGATGGGAAAAAGCTGCGTCGGAACTCTCGCGGACGATTCCTGTGGGTCGCCGGCGTGGCCGCACTTCTCGCGGTGGCGGCAGTCGCGTTCTTCGTGATCATGCGACGGGAGCGGGCTTCATCGTTGCGAATCTCGGATTACACCCAGATCACGCACGACGGTCGTGGCAAGGGACTCGTCGGATCGGATGGGAACAGACTCTATTTCGAGATGGGTGAGGGGGGCATTTTTCAGGTGTCGATATCGGGCGGCCCGATCGCCCCGGTTCCAGTTTCTTCGTTGTCCAACCCATATTTGGTGGACGTTTCGCCTGATGGGACCACGCTTCTCGTCTTCTCAGCCACGGATAACCAGCCCACGGATCCGCTGTGGAGCGTTCGGGTCCTCGGAGGGTCCGTCCATCACTTAACTGATTGCAGCGATGCCGTCTGGTCTCCTGATGGGAGTTCGGTGGCCTATTCGATGCCTGACGGCGGTGTCTACCTGATCAAGAGCGATGGGACCGATGCTCATAAACTGACCCAAGTGGGAGGTGTCGCCGGCGACCTCGCCTGGTCGCCGGATGGCGGCACCATCCGCTTCTCCCTAGCGGGCAAGTCGCTGTGGGAGATGTCGTCGAGCGGAACCAACCTCCACCAGTTGCTCTCCAATTGGCAGGCGTCGTCCTGGAAATGCTGCGGGCGATGGGCTCCGGATGGGAAATTTTTCTTCATTTCCGGGCACCAGATCTGGGCCCTTGATGAGCGGCGCGCGTTGTTTCGGCAAACGTTCACTTTGCCGATTCAATTGACGTCAGGCCCAGTCGTATGGAATGCACCAATTCCGAGCAAAGACGGCAAGAAGATCTTCGCCGACGGCCGCACCAAGCGGGGCGAACTTGTTCGCTTCGATTCGAAATCCAATCGATTTCAGCCCTTCCTTGGTGGAGTTTCCGCGGACTTTGTGTCCTTTTCCAAAGACGGCAAGTCCGTAGCGTATGTTTCCTACCCCGACGGCGTCCTGTGGAAGGCTAACCGGGATGGAAGCGCGCCGGTTCAGTTAACCGACCCTCCTTTGTATCCGAGATTGATCAGTTGGTCCCCCGACGGCAGCCGGATACTCTTCGCGGCGGAATCGCCGAAAGACAGCTCAACCAAGGCCTACGTCGTTTCTTCCCAACTTGGTACCAGTCCGCAAAGGCTGCTTCCCGAAGACAACGGGTCAGAGAGTGATCCGACGTGGTCGCCGGACGGAGAGAAGATTGTTTTCGCCACGGGCCGCGAGGGAGGCAATGACGCGAGCAGTGTCGTCAGCGTGCTCGACATCGCCAACAAAAAGGTCGCCATCCTTCCCGGATCGGTTGGCATGACCTCGCCACGCTGGTCACCCGACGGCAGGTTCGTCGTCGCTACGTCGTCCGACCTGCGCACAATGAAACTCTTCGATTTCAAGACCCAGCAATGGTCGATCCTGTACAAAGGCTTGGTGATCTTTCCGACCTGGTCGATGGACAGCCATTCCATTTACTTCATGGGCGAGAATGACTCGAGTATTCTTCGAGTCCACGTCACCGGTGGTGAGCCAGAGCGCGTTGTTGACCTGAAAGACTTGCCAATGACGGGATTCTTCGGCTTCTGGACGGGGGTTGATCCGACAGGCGCGCCTATAGCGCTACGCGACGTTGGATCGGACGACATTTTCGCGCTCACGCTGGAAGAGAAATAGATGCGTACGCGCCCTCTTCGATGAGCCGGATGCGAGGCGAGCCAAACTGAGTGACAAAGATCCTACTCCGTGGGGAGTTCCGCGCTGATTCTCCCATTCCATCAGCGGCCCCTATCGGGTTCAAGGTACGCTTCGATCCAAACTAAAACTGCAGCACCTCGAATCGTTCGCGAGAGCCGGGAACATAATAGTCGAAATCGCCGTCGCGGGCGGATGGTGGACGATACTTCCCTACGCCAAGCATTCGCCCCGGCAACCATCCGAGGCAGGCCGCCAGGTCTTGTGTGCCTGTTCGGCGAACTCGTGAACAATAAACGGTGTGGCATTCCTACCAGCGACGTGGATGTTTCTGCACACGTCTATCAGATCCCTTCATCTCTCTCGTCCACCATCCCCGTAACGTTTTCATGTCTCCTTATCGCGAAGGGATTTCCATGGCTACGATTCGAAGCGATTGAACTTTCAAAATCACTGAACTGTCAGATTCATTGTCCCTGTTTCCACGATTGCTCCCGAAGTACCCGTAACAGTTATTGTGTAGGATCCAACGGCAGTACCGTGATTTCCGATTGCGCCGCTGCTCCCTCCGCCGCTCCCGCTTCAACCACGCGCTCACATCCGTTGCAGGCAAACTTCTGCCGCACGTGGCGAATGACCTTGTAGCTGTCCGGAATGTACTCCAGCTGTTCGGAGACATCTTCGCCGAACTGGCGCAACTGACCGCCGCAATCGGGACACGAGTCGTCATGAAAACGGTGGCGGACGACCTCTCGTGGCAGATGCTCGGGCAGCGTGTCAGGGCGTGTTTTCTGATCTCGTCGCTCAACGGAGCCAACAGTTCACTGGCGGCGCCAACCCCGGGAACTTTTACGGCGTTCTCGGAAACTCAAAATCCGTCGGAGGAAATGGATTAGGGAGAAACTAGATGGTGCCGGGCTTCGACTTTCTTTCTAAGTTATTGATTTAAATTAGTTTATGGATGGGCGGCTAGTGGGGATCGAACCCACGACATCCTGAGCCACAGTCAGGCGTTCTGCCGCTGAACTATAGCCGCCATCTACGCATTCGATTGTAACATCGAGCGATTTGTCGGAACCAAGCAAGCGGGTTGCAAGAATGAGCGGCGCAGATAGCTGAGCCAGCAGATGCCCTTGGGTCATACTGGCAGATAGAAGGCTGGGATGCCGGCGCCGAGGTCTCGCAACAATCGATCTAAGCTATTGATTCTAATGGTCGGGGCGGAGGGATTCGAACCCCCGACCCTCTGCTCCCAAAGCAGATGCGCTACCAGACTGCGCTACGCCCCGACAATGCTCTGATTGTATCGCGAAACGCTTTTGGCTCCGGTTTCGATATGGCGGTCATTTCGACATCAATCCAACCAACGTCTCGGCTGGGCGAGGCAGTCGCATTCCAGAGAGATCCATCTACAAAGAGGTGGGCAAATCCCACCCGATCATTTCAGGCCGTAGGTCCAACTGGGCCCGGATGAGCTTCCGTAATCCCAAACCTCTTTTGTCGGACGTCGTCCACGGCGTTCCTTACAGTTCACTTACATGGAACACGTGACACTTCCACCCTTCCAAATCCACATACAAACCGGCGTCCCTCATCTCGGTCCCGCTCCGGTCGTAAGATTCCCCCGATAAGGCATCTATGCAGCGCCATTGCTTGCCTCTCAGTTCATCCCACGGCACAAGGACGCGGGCCTGCGCAGGTTCCTGCCGGAAGTTGATGACCACGAGGTAGCGCTCAGAGTCTTTGACCCAACACCATGTGAGCAAATTCAGGCAGCTCTGGTTGTCGGGCCAGCCAACCCGCTCGCAGAGGCGCCAGGTACCGTTGCGAAAAACATCACGATTGGTTGCATTCAGCAGCCGTTTGTAGAACGCAACGAGCTCTTGATCAACTTGCTCTTCCGGGCGACGGCCCAGAAATACCGGCAACCTGATCTGCCTCCCCTCGAATTGCCCTTCGTGGAGCAGCGTTGCGCCCATCAGTGTGAGAATAGCCACGGCCGCAGCGCATCCTTTTTCCCGCCCAAACGTGGCAGCGGCCCTGGGCTCGTCGTGGTTCTCGAGGAAACGGACCATCTTTTCCTGGTAGGGGAGGTCGGCGAGGAGATGCCGTCGCACATTCTCGGGACGAGCGTGCTCCATCCGGTCGTAGAGCTTCTTGTCGTAGCAGTAGTCAAACCCCTGTTGTTGCAGTTCCCACTCGAGGTCCCAGTAAGCTTCGGCAATGAACGTGAACTCCGCCTGCTTTTCCTTGATTGCCGGTATTACCGTCGTCCAGTAATCGTTGCCCGGTTTTGGTCCCGCACGAGTTCCCCAGGTACGCTCAAAAATGTAGTTCAGCATCAGCATCGACATGTCGCATCGAACACCGTCACACTGTGAGGCGATGGCGGAGAGGGTATCGATTACCGCCTGCCGCAGCCCCGGGTCGAATGCGTTGAGTTGAAGCACATCAGGCCAGGCGGGGAAGTACGGATCGCGTCCACACGCGAAAACGACCCCGCCCATAAAGAGGAACGATGCCGGATCTCTCTCGAGGTCGTCGGCATCCCCCCTGACAAAATATTCAGGGTGCTCGAAAACCCAGGGGTGGTCCGGAGCGACGTGGTTGGGCACAAAATCAAGCAGGAGGCGCATGCCGCGTTTCGCAAGAGCCTCCCGGGCTACGGCGAGCCCCTCCGGGCCACCGAGATGCGCATCGACGACATAACGGCGCACACAATACGGCGAGCCGACATTGTCCTCCGCCGTAAAGTCGGGCAGAGCCCGCCTGAAATCCTCCAGGAGCCCGTTGTTCCGCATCGAGATTTCGATTCCGGCAGGGCTCCGCTCCCACACCCCCATGAGCCAAACGACATCAAATCCGAAAGAGGCAATGGCGTCCCACTCCTCTTTTGGAACCGAAGCGAGGGTCACAGGCTTCTTGTATCTCCGGCTCAGCTCGTTCAACCACACCCACGTGTTGATCTCGTACATGAGAGGATGCCTGGGCCACCTTTTCAAGTTGAACTCCTTGTTCCGGCATACGAGTGCCTGAAAGCTCGACGCTGCACAGTATTTCGTCCAATGATGACCGGAACCCGACGAACATCTTATCAATTGAGAGTGCTTGCAGCGACGGCAATGCATGCAGGAAGATCGCACGCAGACACAAGACCCTTCTTCAGCGGGTTGGAATCGTGAGAACCGGCGGGTTCTCTCGAGCGCCGGTATCGGTCATGGTGAATAGCTGCATCAGCTGCGCGAAGGCTCGCTTGGAATAGAGGTCGCCATCGTCGATCCAGAACCAGTTGTTGCGATAGTAGATACTCACGAATGAGCCGTCCGGCTTCTTCTTTGAGCTTTGGATCCGGATCAGCGGGACAATGCCCGGAATGGTGTGTCCGGTCTCGAAACCGGGGAACGCCCGATGGCGAGTAAGGTCTTCCGACGGAACCTCGACCTGGGCGGCCATTGTTGCCAGCAATTGGATCATGGACCGAGTCTGGACTGCGATCTCTCTGTCGTTGGAGGGCAGCGGGGCGGCCACAAGCTTCAGTTCCGTGGCGTCCGGGTTCAGGTGCAACAGGCGACGCAATTCCACAATGTCGGCAAGAATGTCAGGCGCAATGTCCTTCGAACGAAGCGAGAGAATGTCGGCCTGCTCCTTGTTGGGATCCACTTTAATGTAAAGCTGAACAGCGCCTGATTCCTGGATTTGTTGCATCAACTCCCTCACGCGGTGGAATTCTGCATCGGCCGGCTTGATCCCCTCCAGGCTTACGTTCTGGTTTCTCAAACCATTGATCGACGTCACAGAAGCGAGCAGGATGAAATCGGCGGGAACGCCATTTTGAATGGCAGCGAAAACCAGCAAGGGGGGGAGAGGCGTAACCAGGCCCTTGATATATGCATTTCCGGTAAGCGGAGTGTAGGTAATCGTCGGGCTGGTCGAAAAAGCTACAGAACCACCAATGCTGGCGCTGTTGGAGCCGCTGGGAACGAAATTCCCTCCCAGCGATGCACCCTGTGAGAGGCTGTAGCTCGAAACGATGCTCCCCACGTCTACGAATACGGGTGGATCGACGTAGCGAAACTTGACGATGTTCAGCAGCGTTTGCTCCTTCCAGGAGTCGGAAAGAGAAAGACTGTAGTCGGCCCGGTCGCGGGGAAGAGAGTGTGGGCCGATCTTAGGGTGAAGGCATCCTGCGGTGCACAGGCCAACACTGCAGACAGTGAGAATGAAAGCTTTGTTGATCATATTTCAACTTCTCCGGAAGCGGATTTCCCGGCAACTCAACAAGCTTTCCATCCGAACGGATTCGAATTAGTGCTCCGGCCTACGCGAAGGATTCGATAATTCGTGCCCAGGCAAGTCAGGTTCTCTATCACAAGCCGAGGGAACACCGATCGCATGATGTCCCCACGGCTTCTCGTACTTTCTAGTGAGCGTGATGCCGTTCGGGGAGCGGCTTGCGCTCTTGCGGTTTCACGGTATACTCGTCCACCGGCGTGGTGCCGGTGACGTCCGCGGAGTAATTTGCTCCGGCAGGTACGAGGTAGTCCTGTACTTGCTGACCGTCGGTTGTGATCGTTGCCACGATGATGCGGTTGGGGTCGAGACCTTTTTCTTTAACCAGATAGTCCTTTACATTCACACTGCGCTCGCCGGCGATGTCTGGGACCGGGGCGTTCTTGCGGGCATGCTTCGGGGGCTCCTTCTCTGCGGACGTGGAACTTGCCACAAGCAAAACCTTGGCATCGGCCTGCTGTTGCAGACTGAGAGCGACCTGATCAAGACACGCCTTGGCTTCATTGTCGACGCGGGTCGGGCGCTTGGGATCACCGGCGAAGGACACGGAGCAGAGAGCCTGCGCATGGGGGGTAGGCGGTGGAGGCGGCGCCACTATGCTGACGCTGATGTCCGCCTTCGCGCCGTGGCCCTTATCGTCCGCCACAAAACAACTGATCGCAACATCTCCGGTGGGAGCGCCCACTGAGGAAAATGTCGCGCTCATTCCAGTGCCGCTGATTGTGCCCGCCGCTGCGGAGTAACGATAGGTCAGAGGCCGATTCTGGGGGCTCACGCCGGTGGCCGTCACCGTGCTGCTATCGCCAGGTTTCAGGGCCGTGGGACTCGCCGTGCAACTCAGCGTCGGAGGCTCGAATGGTTTAACGGCAAAATTTGCCGAGCATTGCGCAGACTGTCCGGGCTTCTGCCCCTCTTTGCCGGGCTTGCCTTGTTTGACAGTGGCGTTGACGGTATAGTTGCCGGGATCGAGCGACCCGGTAGCAACGGTTGTGCTGTTTGAGTTACCCGCTGCACCGGTACCCGACCAGCTGTATACCACGCTGTTCTTCTTCTTCGTGCTCAGATCTCCAGCGGTTGCGGTCGCAGTGACCGGTTCACCGGCGAACACGGCGGCCGGCGCAGTCTGGCACGCCAGCGTCACGGGCGGGGCCTTCTTGCACCCCGCAAATCCAATCAGCAGAAATGCCAACGCCAAAACGAGAAAGCCTGACTTGATCGTGCGCGAACTCATCTGTCTCCTCCGAAGGCGGGTAAGATGCCGTGTCCAAATGCGGGCATGCGGCAACACCCACTTACAAGCCTGCGGCCTAACTTACTACTTGGTGACCTTAACAATTACAGACTCCGTCAAGACGGCATCGACCGACTCGCCGACAGCCAAACCGGAGATATCAACGCTCTTCCGGACTTTTACGGTCTTTTTCTTACCATCCGGATCTTCATACGTGACCTTCCGCTTTGCGCTGTCGATGGCCAGGATCTTGCCGCTGATCGCAGTCGTTTCAACCATCACACCTCCGGGCTTCGAACCCTTCGGAGCGACGGCGACGGCGCCAAGGCTTGCGGCGCCGGGAGTTTCTCCCGACTTGTTCACCGTAATCATCAACTCTTCAGTGTAGGACATCTTCACGTGGTCGCCGACCTGAACCTGGTCGAGGTTCACGGCGGATTTATCCACCTTGTAGGTCTTGGTCTTCCCATCGTCAAGTGTCAGAGTGACCTTGCGTTTTTCAAGGTCAATTTTGTCCACGACCGCTGTCACTGTGACTACTTCCACGCTGTCCATGCCCTTATCGGGCGAGATCGCTTGAGCATGAGACTTCGGGAGCGGCGAGAGCAAGCACAACGAAGCAACTGCTAACAACCCCAGCACTGGCTTCATAGATTCTCCATTTCTCGTGAAAAGCCGCATTCTTAGGTTCCGCAAGGTTATAGCGGGGAAGGTCGACTTTCACCAGCGCCTTCACAGGTGCTGGTAGAGGCTGTTTGCGATCACAATCGTCAGCTGTTTGCTGACGCCGTCTATCGATTCTGATGCAACGTGATTCGGTCCTCCGGGAATTCCGGCAAAGGTCACCGAAACGTTGACCGCATCCTTGGGATCACTCAGATAACTCGCGATGGTCACGCCGACCAATGCCTTCTGTCCCTTGTCAAACAGCAGCGTCATTTTGTCGCCCGGCTTGACATAGTTCGTAAGCACAAGACGATACACTCCCGGCCCGTCGCCCGCCGGTCCCAGTGCGACGTTTCCCTGCTGGGCTGCCTGCTCGAGCATCGCCTTCTCGGGCGGAACATATTGCTGGATGAGATCCTTGATCTGATCGACGTATTCCTTGTACTCGTCCTTCTTCTTCTCGACTACATGTTGTTTAAGCCGGCCGCCGCTGGGGGCGGCAGCCTCTTGTGGTGCGTCAAGAGATTGCTTTTGCGGCTTGCCGTCGGGTCCAAGGCGAACCTGGAAGTGTTCCTGCTTCTTCACGTCGCCTTTCAGGCTGACCGTCACTTGCTCCTGCCAGGTGTATTGCGCGAGGGCCTGCTTGTTTGCAGCCATCGCTTCCTTCACCTCGGCGACTTTCTGCTGCAATTCCGGATTCTGCGCAAAAACCACGAATGCCCCGGCGACCATAACGAGGGCAATTGCCAACAGGCGTTTGCCCTTCAGACACGTCCAGTCACAACTCCACTTCATACTGCCTCCTCGCGGTTACTAAGCTTCGTTGGAGTCGGGTCTGGAAGTTCTCATCAACAGCGCCCGTCCCGAACCGAACGCTGCCCTTACTTTGCCGGCGGCGGGTAGTTCTTCAGCATCTTCGCCATACCCTTGTTCAGGTTTTTCTCAATCTTGTCCTGCTTGGCGTTGGTATCGATCTGCTTGGTTGCAGATCCGGTCCAGACAAGCGCCTTTGAGCCCGGTTCGTACATATCGAGGGTAAGGCTTCCAGTGGTGATCGTCGATTGCGTCGCGGTGGCCATGCCGCCGCCCCAACGCATACCGCCCGATCCGTAGGCATTCCATTGCTTGTCCTGCGTCAGGGCGACCTGGTAGCCGATGTAGAGGTCGGCTTTGTCATCATCGGTCTTGGTCAGTCCCTTGGTTGCCAACTGCGCATCGATGGCCTGCTTGATTTGTGCGTCCAGGATCTGGCTAGGTTGTTGAGCGCCCTCAATGGGGACCCACTTGTAGGTGTGGAACTTCGAAAAATCTGTGCCCGGCATCGAGTTATATCTGACGTCTTGCGCCATGGCAACAGCACAAGTCAGAAACGCGATCACGAACATAGCCGGAACGATCCGAATACTCCGATTCATACGATCTCCTTTTTCTTTGTGAATGAGGTTCCAGACACGATGACCGAGTCATGGCCCTGTAAGGGCTTCCTCCGATCACCAGGAAGCTTCGATCCCCGCCACCGGTCCCTTTTGCGTCAAGCTCAAGCCCACCGTGCGGCCAGAGTCCGTTTTCACTTTGAGCCGGGTGCCCACTTGATAGCCAGCGGTGAGATTCAGATGTTGAAGAATTTTGACTTGCGCCTTCCCATTCGCCGCATAGAAGCTGCCGTATCCGAAAAGGTACATGCCTTGAAAGGTGCCCTGGAGGGAAAGTCGAGTCGAATCGTGGATCAGATACCAGCGGCTGGTGAGGCCCAGAACGGGTATGGGAGCGAGCAGTTGGCCC
The DNA here is from genome assembly GCA_963798315.1 of uncultured Acidobacteriota bacterium. Classification (GTDB taxonomy): domain Bacteria; phylum Acidobacteriota; class Terriglobia; order Terriglobales; family Acidobacteriaceae; genus Telmatobacter. Next base: position 259,798 of record CAWCTA010000023.1, read on the forward strand.
GACGATTTGTACGTTGCGGAAACACCATTAAGGGTCCCGGTTCCGTTGATCGATCCCGATGTATCCAACAGGTTCATCGCGACTGCGAGCGCCACATAGCCTTGCCGTCTGCGGGTAAAGTCCCATTGATAGCCTGGGGCAAACGCCAGCGAGTTGAATTGAACGTCTACCGTGGCACCGAGTGGATATGTCACGCCCCGGAAGGTGATGTCGCGGGTGAGCGTGTCGGAGCGCGAACTGTACACGGGACTCGCATTAAACAGGAAATGGTGTTTCCTCTTGAAATGCCAGTCGACCCCTCCCGTAAAGGTCGAATAACTGCCAAATCTGAAATCTCTGCTCAGATCAAACGAGAGCTGATCACCGGACGCGGTAAAGCCGCCGGTAGGGTGCGAATACCACCACAGAGCGGTAACGCGCCACTTGTACGAATCGAGGTCGCCGCTTTTTTCCTGGGCCCCAAGCATAGGCGAGACGACGAAGAGGGAAAGCGCAGCAATCAGTGCCTTACCAAGGACGCATCGTGTAGTGCCCATTGCGAGTCTGCTCCCAAATGGAAGTTCCAGTAGGCGGAAGGTAGCACTCGCGCCGACATACGGGATACTGGCAAATCTAATAGGGGCTCGGAATAAGACGCCGATGCCCCGCACCTGGCCCCCATCACCGGATTCAAGTTTGCTGTACCGGCGCCGCCGTTTAGGCAGAACTGTGTGCATCCGATGTATTGGCAGCTATTCCTTACCAATCGGCCCCTGAGGGTATTCTTTCGGTGTGCTCAGCTCTTGTTGCAACATGTACCTGCAAAAAATGCCAGTATTTGCGCAGTCATGGTTGCTCCAGATTCAACTTGCTCCGGAATCGTGCCTTAAGTTGCGGGGCCACCGCCAAAACAAAGATAGTAGAGCTGGAGATCCTGTGAGGTGTTCAATGCGATGGAAACCTAAGCCGACGGCGATAGCCTGCTTTCTCGCCGGGGCAATCTTCCTTTGGTTTGGGTCTTCGCTTTCGGCACAAGCGCCTTCGGCGCAGGAACTGGACCAACTCCTGGCTCCGATTGCGCTTTATCCGGATGCGCTGCTTGCGCAGATCACGACCGCCTCGACCAATCCGCAGGAAATCCTGGACGTAGATAACTGGCTGCAACAAAATGCCGGACTTACAGGCTCTGCACTGACAGATGCGGCGGAGAGACAGGGATTTGATGCCGCTTTTATCGCGCTCGTGAATTTCCCAGACGTTTTGGGCATGATGGCGGAGAATATAGACGATTACGCCGCCATCGGACAGGCCTTTTCCGCAGACCAGGGCGCTGTCTCTGCGTCGATCCAGCGGCTGCGCGCCCAGGCCTACGCGGCGGGCTCGTTGTACACCAATACACAACAACAGGTGGAAGTGCAGCAGGCGGCAGGCCAAAGGGTCTATGTGATACAACCGGCGAACCCGCAGGTGGTCTATGTTCCGGTCTACAACCCCACCGTCGTTTATATGCGGCCAGCGACGCCCGTTGTCATGGTCACGTATGGCCCCCCCATTCCGATTGGGGTTCTAGTGGTGAGCACACGGCCGTGGGGTTGGTATGGATGGGGATGGCATTGGGCGTCGCGCCGCTGCTATTACAACCACACCGTGTGGGTGGGTTGGGGAAACCCGTATCGCCCGCCGGTCGTCTGGTACCAGCCGCGACCGGTTCTGTACACCACTCGCCCGGGATATGGCGGGAACTGGTATTACCGGCCCCCAAATTATCGGCCACCCGTTCCCGGATATCGTCCTCCCAACCGTCCGCCCTGGGGACCAAACAATCGGCCGGGATATAACCCACCTGGAAATCCGCCCGGCGGCGGTCGACCGCCAGTGCAGCAACCCAAGCCGGGCAGGCCGACGCAGCCGATAGCCAAGCCGGTTTCACCAAGACCTCCGACCGCAACGAGGCCGGGCACATACCCACCGGCGCAAAGCAAACCTACCCAGCCGACGACAAGACCTGGCGCGGGCCGACCGCCCTCGAATGGTGCGAATCGACCCCCAGGGACCGGGCCATCGACTCAACCGAAGCCCGCTCACCCGAAGCCGGCACAACCACCACCTGCGCAACCGAGGCCAAAGCCGCAGACTAAACCCGCGCCATCGAATCAACCCGGGGGAGCGCGGCCTGCCGTCCAGCCAAGACCGGCGACGTCGAATGGGACTCAGGGGCAGAGAAAGCCCCCCTCGTAGTTGTAATGACGGAATCCTTGACCGTGGGTATCAACTGGACGCTCGGGTGGGCCCATGTCAAGTTCGAAAGGAACCTAACCACTTATCACGAATGGGCCGGGGTCTTCTGGGCGACGGCTTTACTGGTTTCACTTGCCGGCTTCACGCAGCGAAAACCGAGATGGTTGGTCCCGGTTGTGACCTCGCCTTTGCCGCGCGTTCCCACTACATAACGCGAGCAATACTGGTCGGTGCACAGAAACGACCCGCCGCGGTGGACTTTCTTTTTCTCGGTCGGCTCGGAGGGATCGAAGGGCGTGTCGGGACCACGCGGATTTCGCGCCACGCCTCCGGCTGTTGCCAACTGATTGTAGTAATCGGGACGATACCAGTCAGTGGTCCATTGCCACACGTTGCCCGCCATGTCGTAGAGGCCGTATTTATTGGGAGGAAACTGCGCAACCGGGGCAATCCCCACGTAACCATCGCCACCACTGTCCTGCACCGGGAAATGTCCCTGAAAGGTGTTGGCCATCCACTTGCCGTTGGGCCGGAACTCGTCGCCCCACGGGTAGCGTTGGCCCGTGAGACCCCCGCGCGCCGCAAATTCCCATTCTGCTTCTGTGGGCAAACGCTTGCCTGCCCACTTGGCATATGCCAGAGCGTCCGGGTAGGCCACCTGAACAACCGGAAACTTCTCCCGACCCTTAAGGTTGCTCGCGGGGCCCTCAGGATGGCGCCAGTCTGCGCCTTTGACATACGACCACCACTGGAATTGGTTGTTCAGCGGCACGGGATGATCAGGGGGTGAGAAGACGACCGAGCCAGCGACAAGATTCTCCGGAGGTGCACCGGGAAATTCTTCCGCCGTCGGCTTCCGCTCAGCGATCGTGATGTAACTTGTTGCTTTCACAAAGCGGGCAAACTCTTCGTTGGTTACATCGGTCTTATCCATCCAGAAGGCATCGACATACACGCGGTGGATCGGGCGGGCATCAACGGCGGCGTGCATGCCCACTTCGCTGACCGCTGGTGGATCCATGGCTCCCATAGAGAATTCACCGCCGGGAATCCACGCCATGCCGCCCGGCGCCGGCGCGGGTGCGGCAATCTTGTTGGGAATGGTGGGGGTAAACGTCCCCATCCCTGAGGCATCGACTGTGCCCGAACTTGCTTCCACATTCCTTGCACGTGAAACGAGCGATAAGCCCACCACAAGCGCGGATGCAGCAGTCACAGTCCCCAGAGCGATAACCGTCCAAAAGGAACGCCTCTGGTAGCTGTGCGCGCACTTCGGTTTCATCGTTCTCTGTTCAATTCGCATGATGCGCACCTTATGCGTCCCTCAACCCCGCTCAAATACGAAGCCAAACTACCACAGCCACTTTGACAGGCTCGCACAAAAAGAAATGTCGGTAAACTGACATTTCTGCCAGTAGGCACACCACCGAATCCATCACTTTAATTGGGGGACGATGACCATCCCTCCGATTCCGGGTGGACTTTTAGGACTGCGTGCTGGCGGTGCCGACTCCTCGCCTTTGTCGCCGTGGCCCGCCCCCCGCGGATCTACGCGCAGTTACCACGCCATGGTCAAGCCCACCGGATCTATTTGTAACCTGCAATGTTCTTACTGTTACTACCTTCATAAGAAAGAGCTTCTCGGCACCACCAGTAAGTTCCGCATTTCCGATGAAATCCTTGAAACCCACATTCGCCAATACATTGAAGGGCAGGACCGCAGCGAGGTGGTCTTTTCATGGCAGGGTGGTGAACCGACGCTGCTCGGGATCGATTTTTTTCAGAAGGTGATCGCGCTCGAGCAGAAATATAGAAAGCCCGGTCAGCGAATCGAAAACGATCTCCAGACAAATGGAACCTTACTCGACGAAGAATGGGGAGCCTTTCTCAAGAAGCACAACTTTCTGGTTGGTCTGAGCATCGACGGTCCTGAAGAATTGCATAACCGCTATCGAGTGGCAAAAGATGGCGCGCCGACCTTTCACAAGGTCTTCGCGGCTGCCGAAATGCTCCATCGCCACGGTGTCCCGTTCAACACCTTGACGGTCATCAATCGCGAAAACGCCAAACAGCCGCTCCAGGTATACAAGTTCCTTCGCAACGAAGTTCGCCCGCGGCAGATGCAGTTCATTCCCTGCGTAGAACCGAAAGTATTCCGGGACACCGCACCGCAGAAGTGGGATTCCGACAGTTTGCCGCTGCAGGACTCGTCCGCCGCCCGGCCCGGCACTCCGGACTCGGTGGTCACGGACTGGTCGGTGGATCCGGACGACTGGGGAAACTTCCTCTGCAAGGTCTGGGACTGCTGGTATCGGAAAGACATTGGCAAGGTTTTCGTCAACCACTTTGAAAATGCGGTTTCGATGTGGATGGGGAAGGGCGCCCAGATGTGTGTTCATCACGAGTTCTGCGGCAAGGGCGTAGCGCTTGAGCATGATGGGAGTCTTTACTCGTGCGATCACTACGTCTATCCGGAATACAAGCTCGGGAACATCCTGGAGGCGTCGAGTTCGCGGATGGTGTTCTCAGAGCAGCAGCGCAAGTTCGGGTTCGACAAGTCCCGCACCTTACCGAAGCAATGTCGTGAATGCAAGTTTCTGTTTGCCTGCAACGGCGAATGTCCCAAAAACCGCCTCATCCGCACTCGTGATGGCGAGCCGGGACTCAACTACCTGTGCACCGGTCTGATGAAGTTCTGGCGCAACATCGACAACGATGCAAAAGACATCTGCCTCCGCCTGGCTCAACGCAAGCCACTGTACCGGGCCTGACTACAGCGCTTCAAAACCCAGCTTATTGCAACTGCGACATCGCAGTTCCCGGCGCAAGCCCAATCCCTTTGGCTGATGACAGGTCAGTTCAGGCCGTGAACTACAACTGCTCGTGGCAAGCAAGAAGAGCGATTGGAACAGGATTTTTGCCCTTGATAAGCAAATCGAGGGCACCTGACTTCCCTCCAATTGCGAGACAAGTAGCTTCCGTAACACCGCAAGGAGAATCGGAATGGAATTTGGAACAAGCCTCACAAGAATGGCCATGGGCGCGCTAAGTCTCACGAGTCTCTTCGGGGGAATGATCGCAACCACGCATGCACAAGCGAAACAACCGAACATCGTCGTTATCATGGGCGACGACATTGGAATGTGGAACATTGGCGCTTACCACCGTGGAATGATGGCTGGAAAAACGCCGAACCTCGACAAGCTTGCCAAGGAAGGGATGTTGTTCACCGACTATTACGCCGAAGCCAGTTGCACGGCGGGCCGGGCCAACTTCATTACCGGAGAGCTTCCGATTCGTACCGGCATGACGACCGTCGGCCAGGCCGGCGCCAAGATCGGGATTCCCGCCGAAGCGGTGACCACGGCTACGATCCTGAAGTCGATGGGCTACGCCACCGGCCAGTTTGGCAAGAATCACCTTGGGGACCGGAATGAGTTCCTCCCTTGCGTTCACGGCTTTGATGAGTTCTTCGGGTATTTGTATCACCTGGATGCGATGGAAGACCCCGCGCACCCCAACTATCCCCAGAATCTTTTGAATGAGGTCGGCCCGCGCAATATGGTTCATTGTTGGGCCACCGACAAAGACGATTCCACCGAGGATAAGCGATGGGGAAAAGTCGGAAAGCAGAAAATCGAGGACGCCGGCACGCTCTACCCCAAGCGAATGGAAACGGTGGATGACGAGATTCGAGACCTCTCCCTCAAGTTCATCGAAAAGGCCAAGAGCGATAACAAGCCGTTCTTCGTATGGCTGAATCCGACGCGCATGCATATCGTTACGCACCTTTCCCCGAAGTATGAAGCGATGCGCAACTCCGAGAATGGCTGGTCGGAAGAAGAAGCCGGCATGGCGCAGTTGGATGACGACATCGGCTTGGTGATGGACAAACTGAAGGCCATAGGCGAGGACGAGAATACGATTGTGCTGTTCACAACGGACAACGGCACCGAAGTCTTTACCTGGCCCGATGGCGGCCAGACGCCATTCGCCCAATCCAAGGGCACCGTTCTCGAGGGCGGTTTCCGCGTGCCCGCGATTCTTCGCTGGCCCGGTCACGTGCCGGCGGACTCGGTGCAGAACGGCATCTTCTCCGGACTTGACTGGCTTCCTACCTTCGTAGCCGCAGCCGGTAATCCTAACATCACCGAAGAGTTGCTGAAGGGCAAAACAATTGGTGACCGGACCTACAAGAACCATTTGGATGGTTACAACCAGATGGACGCCATCACCGGCAAAGGCCCGTCGGCGCGTCATGAAATCTTCTACCTCGGCGAAAGCACGGTCGGCGCGGTGCGCATTGACGATTACAAATTCCGCTTCATCGACCAGCCTCAAGGCTGGCTGGGTGAAAAGACCCATCCGGACGTGCCTTACATCACCAATCTGCGTCTCGATCCTTTCGAGCGCACGGGCTGGCCCGGCAACGGCACGAAAGACGGAGGACAGCAATACTTCGATTGGTTCAAGTACCAGTTCTGGCGCTTCGTGTTTGTCCAGCAGATAGTAGGCAAGGAATTGCAGACCTTCCTCGATTACCCGCCAATGCAGCATGGCGCGAGTTTCAATCTTGATGCAGTCAAGGCGGAGATGGCGAAGAGAATGGCAGAAGCGGAGGCGGCGTCCAAAGGCCCCAGTGACTAACGGGAACGACCTTCACGGAGGGCGGCTCGCGAGAGCCGCACTTTACCGACTTTGAGACGGCGCTTTGTCGAGCCGCATCCGCTGCAAGCGTGGGTGCGGCTCGATGGCGCTGGAGGCTTCATAAGGGTTTTACTGATGAAACGCTTTTTCGATGTGACCTTTCGGCCCTTCTTTGTTGTCACCGGGATTGTGACAGCATTGGGCGCTCTTAATGCCTTTTGGCCCGAGTGGACCGCCGAGAAGGTTGACCTGATCCCATTCGTGCAGGACTACACCATCATTCTGCAGCACTGGGGGTTCATGCTCGGACTGATGGGCATCTTCATGATCATCGCGGCATTCTACAGGGCATGGCGCAACCCGATTCTCATCTTCAGCGCTTCTGAAAAGGGTTTTATCGTTTACCTGGTCGCGACCAACTTTAGCCGCCCATATGCGCGAGGCCTTTGGGCTGGAGCCGCAATGGATGCAACGGTTGTTCTTTACACCATTGTTTACTTCCTTGTATGCGGGTTCAGAAACCCCTCAAGGCAATAAGGAGCCTGCGCCGTGGTGGCGCCATTCGCCGACGGTTGTACTAAGAGCCTTGACTATCGCAGGGCAGATCTGAGTTCACGCATAACAAGAAACGCCGGGAAACTGACATTTCTGCCAGTGGCCAGCCGCGCGATGGGGACGTTTAATCATAGGCATTACTAATTCGTGGCTGTAAGCCCGGGGCACGCGTCCCGCAGCACGGTTGATTGCGCACAATGGAGATCGAAATGATAAAGATCATAGGCAAGCTGGCAATTGTAACCTTAATTGGTTCGTGTGCGACCATCGCTTTTGCAGGTCAAGCCGTCGATGAGAAGAGCGATTCCGACAACACGGCGAACCCGCCAACTGCAGTAATCGGAGTTACCGAGGACGGCGCGGAGCAAACCCCTTCGGCTCCGACACCGCAGAAAGCCGCACCTGGCCCCGACGACAGCTGGCACTTCTCCCTCACGCCTTATCTGTGGTTTGCGGGAATGCACGGTACCGTCGGCGCCCTCGGTCACGAAGCGAGCGTGCATGCCAGCTTCGGAGACATATTCAGCTACCTGAACATTGGATTGATGGTAGGCGCGGAAGCCCGCTACAAGAAATTTGGCGCGCCCGTCGATTTCCTGTGGATGAAACTCTCCGACAATAAATCCCTGCCATTCGAGCGGGGCCCGAGTTCCATCAAGGCCACCATCAACCAGACGATGCTCACTCCGAAGGTCTCCTATCGGCTTGTCGATGGTGAGATGGTCAAAGTCGACGGCAACTTCGGAATCCGCTATTTTCATCTCGGCACGACGCTGGACTTTACGGGTACAGGCCCCCAACCCAGCTTTTACCAATCGGCAAATTGGGTGGATTGCATCGGCGGCGCAAGAATTACGGCGGCACTCTCGCCCAAGGTGCTTGTGACGGTGGCTGGCGATGCGGGCGCGGGCGGGGCGAACCTGGATTACCAAGTGGCCGGTGCCTTGGGGTACAAGCTAAAGCCCAACATCATTCTGCTGGCCGGCTGGCGTTACCTCGATGTGGATTACGAGCCAAAGTCAACCTTTGTGTATGACACAGCCACCAGCGGCCTGGTCATCGGAGCGACATTCAACTTGAAATAGTACAGGCTGTTGTGGAGTTGATTCCTGCGGGATGGTCGAATGAAGGGCGCAAGATACGCGTATGCCTGAAACCGGCGGAGCCAATATTGAGATTGCTCATCATCTGAACGAGGCAGAGGAGCATGGCCACGCGCATGCCCGATCGCGCCTTCACTTTCTTGTAGAGGTATGCGAGGCAATCATTCTCGCGTTGGTTGCCATTACCACGGCGTGGAGCGGTTATCAGGCAGCGCGGTTTGACAGTGTTCAATCGGAGTTATACGGGCGCTCTTCGCGGCTTCGCATCGAGGCCCAGGCTCTTGACTTAAAAGCGAACCAGGCAAAAGCGTTCAACGCGGCAATTGTCGACGAATGGCTCAAAGCGGAGGTCCATGGCGAGACCAAGCTGATCGAGCTGTTCGAGCGGCGCGTGCTGCCGGATTTTCGTCCAGCGTTCGACGCATGGAAGAAGACGGATCCGATACACAACCGCGATGCACCTGCGGGTCCATTCTTCATGCCCGAGTACCGCGACCTCGGAGGAGAAGAGGCTAAACGGAAGAACCAGGACGCAAGTGAGTTGTTCGAACAGGGCACCCGGGCTCGCGAGCACGGGGATGAATATGTACGGGTAACGGTTTTTCTGGCGACCGTGTTGCTGCTGATCGCCATTGGCCAGCGATTCCGCTCACATCGAATCCGCGTGGCCCTGGTAACAATCGCATTGCTGATGCTGAGCGTCCCGATCTGGCGTCTCCTTGGACTGCCGCGGATGTGATCGGAGTACAGGCCGGGTTGATTATCGAGGCTTGCCTGCAGATTGTTGCTGCTCGGTTCGCGAACCGTTCACTCGAAATTCGGGTGCGGTGTAACCCTGAGGCCGGTATTGCTCCGGAATCGCGATGGTATTGCCATCCCTCAGCGAAGCGAAGTGGGGCGAGCAGATTTCCAAGCCTGCTTCGTTGAACTTGTCCTGGATGTTCTGGTGCAGGTCTGAATAAATAGTCTGCATTTTCGTCGGAACATCGGTGTGTGCGTTCAGTTCATAGGACACATAGAAATCATTGAGAGCCGTCTGCAACACAAATGGCGCCGGAGTGTGCAGGATGTGTTCCGTTGCACGGGCCGCATCCATGAGCAATTGATGCACTGTTTTCCATGAAGCGTCATAACCAATGGTCACGGTCGTGTGAAAAATCACTCCCCCGTTCTTGGCTTCCCGCGTGTAATTCATCACCGAGCCGTTCATGACGGTGCCATTGGGAATGGTGATGATCTCACGCTTCTGAGTAACGATACGGGTCACGAGCATGTTCTTTTCGATCACCTCTCCCACGGTATCTCCGATTCGCACCCAATCGCCCACAGCAAAGGACCGCATGTAAGTGAGGATGATTCCCGCGATGGCGTTGGCAACAGCCGAAGATGAACCCAAGGAGAGCAATACGCCCACAAAAATCGTTATCCCCTGAAACGCAGGGCTCTTGGAGCCGGGCAGATAGGGAAAGATGATGATGACAACCAGCACCAGCACCAGCATCCGGATCAACCTGGAGGTGGGCTCGGCCCATTCGGGGTAAAAGCCGGGGAATGCCAGGTTTCCTTTGCCGATCTCTCCAAAAATCATGGAGATCAAGCGAATCACCTGGCTTGCGACCGCGGCGACAACGGCTATGACGACGAGGTTGGGGATATACTCCAGGGCGGATTGACCCAGCCCCTCCAACGCCGCGAGGATCCAACCATTAATTGCATGCGAGATGTAACGCGATCCTGGATAAAAGCTCAGAACAACGGTTGCGTACACTTGAAAAAGTGCAATCAGCAGCAGCCATCGGATGACTGTAGCCACCGCCAAAGCGAGGGAGAGTGCGTAATTAACGGCTACCTGCCATGCCGTTTTCTTGCTTTCTGTGTCTTTCTTGCGGGTTTCAATCCACGTTATAAAACGGGACCGGCCTGCAAGCCGAACCTTCCTGAAGGCCCACGCCATGCCCAGAAGGATGGCCGTAGCCACAAGTGTGTAGATGATGGCCCGAAGAGTCGCGTTCCAATTGTGGTCGCGGCGGTAGTTCAACATCGCCTGGCGGATGTTTCCGGCGGCCTCGCTGGCAAGCTGCGGCCTTGGTTTTCCGGCCATCTTCGCGTCGAGATCTGTGACCGCCATGACGACTGTGGAACCGGCCGAAATCTCCGTCCACTCATTGCCCGGGTGTACGGCAACCGATTCGGGTGGAATGGTCCCATCCTCCGCCACCGCGATGATGCGTCGCGCGATTCTTTGTGCTCTTTCCTGTGTTGTGGTTGCTCCGATGGGTTGATAAACCGTCAAAATGGTTCGGCCGTCGATGATCACATCGGCACCGGCCTTCTCATTCGCCGCGACCTCGGGCTCTTCTTCGGTTGAGGCAACCACCGGCTGGGATCTTGTGCTGGACTGTTGCTGCGCAAGCACGGGCCAACACAAGCCAAGGGTAGAGAGAAGCAAGACAAGGCGCAAAGGCTGCTGTGGAGTCCAATCCATCATCGATCGAATCCGTAATTCAATTGGCATAAGCTTGCTTTGCCTCTCTCTCGTCATCACCAGGTTCACGACAAGCTCACCCAGGAGCATTGTGGCAAACTTGTTGCACGGGAAGCACTAGCATTTTCGCAGTAACTCCTCGGTCTGTCTATGATGAGCCTGAGTGAGGTACGGTTCGTGGGCGAGATCCTGCCGTGGTGCAAGAGAATCGCGGCCGATTGGGGCCAGCACCGCCGTTCGCGGACCAGCAGACTCAATGGCCGACGCTCAAGAAGTGGGCGGCGTTACCGTGCTCCGCAGGCGCTTCTTGTCCTCAAAAGCGCGTCATTGCTCCCAACCCCCACCAAGCGCTCGATATAGCTGGACATAATTCTGAAGCTCGGTGTTCCAGGCTTGAGCGAGCGCCAATTCCGAAGTGAAGTACTGTTGCTGCGTCACCAGCACCTCGAGGAAGCTGGTCGCACCCCCAGTGAAGCGTACGTTGGCCAGGCGCGCCGTCTCATAGTAGGTGTCCGTTTGTTCCTGAATCTTTGCCCGGTACTTGCGCGACTGCGCATATCCTACAAGGCTGTTGGAAACATCTGCGACGGCCAGTTGCACCGATTGCTTGTAAGAGAGTTCGGCCTCATCCCGCTTTGCCCACGCGAGGTTGTAGTTGGAGCGAATCCGGCCCCCCTCATACAGAGGCTGCGCAACCGCAGCCGCCAACGTCCAGAACGTCGCCGGCCCTTGCAGGAAGCTGGTGATAGCCGTGCTCTGCGCCCCGAATGAAGCGGTGAGCGGGAATTGCGGGAAGAAATCCGCCTTTGCCACGCCCACGTTCGCATTGGCGGCAACCAGGAGCATCTCGGCCTGGCGCACATCCGGCCGCCGTTCCAGCAATGTCGATGGAATTCCCGTGGGAACTTCCGGCATATGTGGCTGCTCGGTGAGGCCGATCCCGCGGGCGATTGGCTCCGGATTCTTGCCCAGAAGCGTGCTGATCGCATTCTCCGTCTGCTCAATCGACTGTTTCAGGCTGATAATCTGGGCCTCAGCCTGTTCCACCAGCAGTTGGGCCTGAAGCACGTCGGTCTCGGCGCTCTCTCCCCCCTTGAACTTGATCGTATTCAGTTTCAGCATGTCCTGATCCGCTGCCAGAGTCTTCTGGGAGTATTCGAGCTGGGCATCGAACTGGCGCAAGGTGAAGTAAGAACTTGCGACATCGGAAACCAGGGTGGTCCGCACGACTTCCTGCCCATTCTGGCTGGCCACCAGGTCGGCCCGGGCCGCTTCGCTGGCCCTTCGGTATTTTCCCCAGAAATCGACGATGTACGCAGCCTGGATGAAAAAGGTATCGAAGGTCGGCGAGCCAGGATTCAGAACCGATTGCACATTTTGAATGCTGCCGCCCCCGCTGACCGAGGGCAGTTGATCCGCGCGGGTTATGCCGACAATCGCTTCCGCCTGCGCCACGCGAGTCGCGGCAATACGGATATCGTAGTTGTTGACGAGTGCTTCACGGATGAGGTCTGCCAGCACCTTGTCCTGGAACACCGTCCAGAACTTCATCTCACCGAATGCCTCGCCTGAAGCTTGCGGAGCCGCATCCGGCGCCAGTCCCCGATATTGGTCAGGCGTGGTCACCGGGGGCCGTTTGTAGTTTGGCCCCACCCGGCAGCTACAAAGCGACAGCAACAACACGGATGCGGCCAAAGATCGAATGGGGATCATGCGTGCGCTCCTTTCGCTCCCTCGGCAGGTTTGATCTCCGGCTTTTCTCCGAGACCTAACCAGTGCCCGAACTTTTCAATCACAACGAACGAAACGGGGATGAAGAAGATGGCCAGAAGCGAAGCGGCCAGCATACCGCCAATCACAACCGTTCCCAGCACCTGGCGTGAAATGCCTCCCGCCCCTTTTGCCGTCCATAGAGGAACGCACCCCAGGATGAAGGCGAACGCGGTCATCAGAATAGGCCTGAGCCTCAATTGCGCGCCGGTCAATGCCGCCTCGATCAGAGGTTTGCCCTTGTCGTATTCCATCTTGGCGAATTCGACAATGAGAATCGCGTTTTTCGCCGCCAGGCCGATCAGCATCACCAGTCCGATCTGCGCATAGACATCGTTTTCCAGGTGGCGGAGATACAGCGCCAGAAACGCGCCGAAGACCGCGATCGGGGTTCCGAGCAAAACCGCCAGCGGCAACGTCCAGCTCTCATACTGCGCGGCCATGATGAGGAAGACGATAAAGAATGCCAGGGCGAAAACCACAGAAGGACTGACGCCCTGGGCTGCCTTCTTTTCCTGGTAGGACATTCCCATGTAGTCGAAGCCCATTTCCGAGGGCATCGTCTGCTTGAACGTATCCTCCAAAGCGGCAATGGCCTGGCCGGAACTGAAGCCTGGAGCGGTAGCGGCATTCAACTGCACAGATTGGAACTGATTGAAGCGCATGGTGAATCCGGGCCCGCTGCGGGGTTCAATGCCAGTGACGGTGCTTAATGGGACCATCTCTCCTGTTGCATTTTTGACGTAGAACTTACCCAGGTTCTTGGCGTCGGTGCGATACTCGCCGTCCGCCTGGACATACACCTGCCACTGCCGCCCGAAGCGGTTGAAGTAATTCACCAGCGCCCCGCCCATGAACGCCTGCAGGGTCTGATACACGTTTCCGAGATTCACTTGCTGGGTAAGCACTTTGGCCTTGTCGACCGTCACACCCACCTGGGGAACGCCGAACAGCGCCGTGGTGGTAACGCTGGCTAGTTCGGGACGCTTGCGCGCCGCCGCCAGGAATGTCTGAAGGTTCCCGCTGAGGAATGAGAGGTCCTTGCCGGATCGGTCCTGCAGAATGAACGTCACGCCTCCTGACGTGCCCACACCCGGGATCGCAGGCGGTGGAAACGAGAAGGCAATGCCGGCAGTTATCGTCGAGAGCGCCCTGTTGATGTTGCGCTTGATTGTGTCATAACTTAATTCCGGCGTTTTACGCTCTTCCCACGGCTTGAAGCTTACGAAGAAAAATGCGTTGAACGTGCTGTTTACGCCGCTCAGCATGTTGTAGCCCACCACCGTGCTGACATGCTCAACGCCGGGGACTTTCAGCATCAGATCCTCAGCCTGCCTGGCGGCTTCCGACGTTCTCTGTAACGAGGACGCATCCGGGAGTTGAATACCGGCGTAGACAAAGCCCTGGTCTTCATCAGGAAGGAAGCTCGTCGGTATCTTCCCGCCGAACCATCCAGCCGCCAGGGAGAGAGCCACCAACAGGATGAACGCAACAAATGACTTTCGAATCAGGTGATCGCAAGTAGTTACGTAGGCACCCGTGGCTCGGCCAAAGACCTTATTGAACCACCGGAAGAAAATCGCCAGGGGGCCGCGGCCCTGCTTGCGCGGCCTCAGCAACATTGCCGAAAGCGCCGGGCTCAAGGTAAGTGCGTTGAATGCCGAGAAGATCACCGAAACCGCAATGGTGACTGCGAATTGTTGATACATCCTGCCGGTAATTCCGGGAATGAACGCGGTGGGGATAAACACGGCGGAGAGGATTAATGCGATGGCAACGACAGGTCCGGATACCTCTTCCATTGCTTTGACCGTCGCCTCTTTCGGGGATAATCCATGTTCGATGTGGTGTTCGACAGCTTCCACCACCACAATCGCATCGTCGACCACCAATCCAATCGCAAGCACCAACCCGAATAGCGACAGGGTATTGATAGAGAATCCAAGCATGGGGAAGAGGATGAAGGTGCCCACAAGTGAAACCGGAACCGCCAGCAATGGAATGAGAGTGGCACGCCAGCCTTGCAAAAAGATGAATACGACCAGGATCACCAGCGCAATTGCTTCGAAAAGCGTGTGCTCGATTTCCTTCAAACCCTCGGTGACTGCAAGTGTCGTATCCAGCGGAATGACATAATCAAGGCCCTGCGGGAACCGGGTCTTAGCCTCCTCCATCAACGCTCGTACACCCTCGGCGGTCTTCACTGCGTTGGTTCCCGGAAGCTGATAAATCGCGAGAAGCACAGCCGCCTTCCCGTTGAGACGGCCTTGAAGAGCGTAGGTCTGCGCACCCAACTCGATCCGCGCGACATCCTTCAGGCGAAGAATGCCGCCGTCAGGTTGAGCCCGGACGATGATCTGACCGAATTCTTCAGCAGAGGGCAAACGGCCGGGGGCGCGAACCGTGTAGGTGAACTGTTGTCCCGGCGGGACCGGTTCGCTGCCGATTTGCCCGGCGGGATTCACGGTGTTCTGGGTCTGGATCGCGTTGGTGATTTCTGGGATCGTTATCGCCAGGCTCGCCAGTTTGTCGGGATTTACCCAGCACCGCATCGCGTACTGACCGGCGCCGAACACCGTAACCGACGCCACACCGGGAACGCGCGTCAGGGCATCATTGATATTGATGATGCCGTAGTTGGCCAGGAAGATATTGTCGTAGGCATTCGTGGGCGAATAGAGCGCAACCAACATCAACGGCGCGGACGTAGACTTTTGAACTGTGACGCCGTATTGAATCACCGAGCTGGGAAGTTGCGAGTTCGCCTGGTTGGAGCGCATCTGGGAGAGAATCTGGTCGGTATTTGTCTCCGTGGCGATGTCAAAGTTGACGGTAAGCTTCATCGACCCGTCACTGCCGTTCAACGAATACATATATTGCATGTTGTCGACACCGGCCATCTGCTGCTCGATCGGCGTGGCCACGGATTGCGCTACCGTTTCAGCATCGGCGCCGAGATAAGTCGTATTGACCTGAATTTCCGGTGGCGCGATTTTTGGAAATTGCGCCGTAGGAAGGCTTAGCATCGCTACGACGCCCGCGAGGACCATCAGAATAGAAATGACCATCGCCACAATGGGCCGATTAATGAAGAATTTGGACACGGTTACCTGCCTTCAGCGGCTGCCGTTTGTGCGTAGGGCTCGACATTGACCGTCATACCATTACGCACCTTCTGGAATCCTTCGGCGACCACCTTTTCACCGGCTTTCAATCCATCGGTGATCACCCAATTGTTGCCAACCCGCTCGCCCACCTTGACCGCCCGGAAGCTTGCTTTGTTATCGGAGTCCACCACCACAACCTGGTAGTCAGACTGGACTTCAATGACCGCGATTTGGGGAACGAGGAGAGCGCCCTTGTTGTCTCCGGTCCTGATGCGCACTCGACCGAATCCGCCGGGCCGCAGAACAGCTTGGGGATTTGAGAATTCCGCCGCCAGCTGAATCGTTCCGGTTTGCGAACTCACTTCGCGATTTACAAGGATGATGCGGCCCTTGCTGGGATAGGCCGCTTCATTCGCCTGAATGTATTCCACCGCTTGGGGCCCCGCACCGGGCTTTCCGGCAAGCACCGAGGCAATTTTGTCGGCAACCCGCAAGTAAGCATCTTCGCTGATCGAGAAGTAGGCCCGAATCGGATTTACCTTGGAGATGGTGGTCATCTTGGTGCTGGGACCAACCAGATCGCCCACTTGGGCGTTCGCCACGCCGGCAATGCCGTCGATGGGGGAGTACACTTTCGTCCAGTCAAGATTGAGCTTGGCTTGCTCGATCATCGCCTTGGCGGCGTCCACCTGCGCTTTGCCGGAGGCGACATTGGCGTTATCGGTATCGAGCTGCTTCTGGGGAATTGCATTCTGCGCCACCAGGGGTTGGTCGCGAGCCTGATCGGTTTCGGACCCCGACAGGTTGGCCTGCGCGACCGCAAGTTGTGCCTGGGACTGTTGGAGGGAGGCTTCAAACGGACGGGGATCGATTTCAAAAAGAAGCTGCCCGGTCTTGACGGGAAAGCCCTCCTGGTAATTCCGGTTCAGCACATATCCCTGCACTTTGGGCGTTATTTGCGCGTTGGTATCGCCGTTCAACTGGGCAACCCACTCCACGTAAATGGGGACATCCTGTTGAATCACGTCAACGACCTTGACGGTTGGGGGCGCGGGAGGGGGCGGGGCTTCCTTCTTTTCACACCCACCCAGGAACAGAAGGGGCACGCTAACGAACACGGCTTGGTGGAAAAGCTTGGTCCACTTGACGGCTGAGTTGTTCTGAGGCGCTGAGCAATTTTCCATATCTGCACTCCGGTGCTAGGGTGGCGGCGACCTGGGTCAGGGACGAGTCACACTGGTTTTAGCGCGTTTGGGGGACGAAGGAACACTAGCAAGATTCCTAGTTGGAATCGATTAGCGTTTGGGCAGGTTGCACAGGATAACGGGTTTCGGCAGCGCTCACGACCCTCGTTGCGTCAGTCATCGAGAGGCCGGGTGGGGTGCTACCCGAATCAAGTCTGCTTCCACTGGCGTTGGCGAACCGGAGGATGAAAGATCCGGCCTTCTGGCTCGTCGCTTTCCGGCCGTCTCCGCAAAAAAGCGGAAGGATTGGGCACGGAGCCGAGGGCGCCGGGCGCGCTCTGACTGAGGCTATAAGATGGCGTTACGCTGATGCTCCTGGAGCCGCTTGATATGAAATCAGAACGCACATGCCGAATCGCGAGTTACGTCGCGCCTGTCTTTCTCTTGTCTTTGGTTTTGGGTGGAGCTGTTCTTGCCCAAGACACGAGCGCAGGTTCGCAACCGCAATGGCGCCCCGATCTGCATTGGAGAGTGGTGGGGCCGTTTCGCGGGGGGCGAACCCGTGCGGCCACCGGTGTCCCTGATCAGCCCAACGTTTTCTACATGGGCCAGGTGAATGGCGGCGTGTGGAAAACCACCGATTCCGGCCGGACCTGGAACCCGATCTTCGACGATCAGTCCTCGCAATCGATCGGGGCCATCGCCGTCGCTCCGTCGGACAGCAACATTGTCTACGTTGCCAGCGGCGAAGGACTGCACCGGCCCGACCTGTCGGTCGGCAACGGCATGTATCGGTCGGGCGACGCGGGGAAGACCTGGCAATACCTTGGATCGAATGACAGGGGGGAATCAAAAGACACGGGACTACGCAACGGGCAGCAGATTCCGGCCCTGTCCGTCGATCCCCGCGATCCGAATCGGTTGTTCGCGGCTGTGCTTGGCCACCCCTACGGACCGAATGAGGAGCGCGGCATCTACCGCTCGACAGACGGCGGCGCGACCTGGAAGAAGGTTCTATATAAGGATGCCAACACGGGCGGCTCCGGCGTGGCCATCGATCCCGTTCATCCCGATGTGGTCTATGCGGCACTGTGGGAGTCACGCCTGGGTCCGTGGGAAGATGGCAACCAGTACGACGGAACCCACGGCGGCTTGTTCAAATCCACCGATGGCGGTGATACATGGAAGCAACTCACGAAGGGCCTGCCGGACGACCTGGTGCAGATCAACGTCGCCGTTGCGCCCAGCGATCCCAACCGGCTCTATGCCACGCTGACAACGACGCACGAGAGCGGCTACGCATCGGGCACAGGGTTAGGATTTTATCGTTCTGACGATGCAGGCGAAAGTTGGACGAAGATCACAGATGATCCACGACCGGCGCTGAAGATTGGCGGCGGCGATTTGCCGGTTCCCGCGGTGGATTCCAAAAACCCTGACGTTGTGTACAGCGCCAGCATCGTGACCATGCGCTCGACCGATGGCGGCCGGACGTGGTCCGGTCTGCGCGGGGCCCCCGGAGGGGATGATTATCAGAACCTCTGGATCAATCCACATGACCCGAACATCATTCTCCTGGTAAGCGACCAGGGCGCGCTGGTGAGCGTGAATCGCGGCGAAACCTGGAGTTCGTGGTTCAACCAGCCCACAGCGCAGCTCTACCATGTAGCGACGACCAACACATTTCCCTATAAGCTCTGCGGAGGACAGCAGGAGAGCGGGTCGGTCTGCATCTCGAGCCGCGGTAACGACGGCGAAGTCACAGATCGCGAATGGCATCCGGCAGGTGTCATCGAGTACGGCTACGTCGCTCCGGACCCGCTCCACCCCGGCACGATTTATGGCGCGGGCCGCAGCGAAGTATCGAAGTTCGATAGCATCACCGGACAGGTGCAGAATGTCACGCCAATCCCAGTTCGCAGCCCCGAATATCGCGCCGACCGCACCGAGCCGATTCTTTTCTTGCCTTTGGACCAGCACATCATGCTGTATGCAACCAACGTTCTGTGGCAGACCCGCGACTACGGGAAGAACTGGGAGAAGATCAGCCCCGACCTGTCGCGCGAACACACCGGGCAGCCTGCGTCCTTGGCGCCGCTGCCGCAGAAGGACCAGGAGCGGCGGCGGGGCGCGATCTACTCCGTCGCCCCATCATTCAAGAACCTCGATACGATCTGGGCCGGAACCGACGATGGACTGGTATGGCTGACGCACGATCATGGCAAAAACTGGAAAAACATCACACCGCCCCAGCTGACGCCGTGGAGCAAGATTACGCAGATCAGCGCGTCGCACTTCGATGACACGACAGCGTATGTGTCGGTGAGCCGGTTCCGGATCGACGATCTGCACCCCTATATCTACCGCACTCACGATGGCGGAGCAACGTGGGCAGCAATCACGGCCGGGCTGCCGGATGATTCACCTGTGAACACGGTCCGAGAGGATCCGGTCCGGAAGGGACTGCTGTTCGCCGGAACGGAGACGGCGGTGTGGGTGTCGAGCGATAACGGCGATCACTGGGAGTCCCTGCAATATAACCTGCCGCATACGTCGATGCGGGACCTGGCCATCCAGGGCAACGACTTGATCGTTGCCACGCATGGCCGCTCCTTCTGGGTTCTCGACGACATCTCGTCGCTCCGTGATCCGGACCGGCTAAGGGCGGTGAAGACAGAAGCGCTGCTCTTCAAGCCAGGCGAGGCCTGGCGCGTGCGCCGAAACACGAATACTGATACGCCTTTACCGGCAGACGAACCCGCCGGGGAAAACCCGCTGGATGGCGCGGCGATTGATTATGCGCTGCCGACTTCGGTTGAAGGCGCGGTGACGCTGGAGATTCTCGACGCGACCAACAAGGTGGTGCGCCGCTATGCTAGCACTGACAAGCCCGAGCCGACGCGCGAGGAAATGGAGAAGCAGTTGATCCCGCTCTATTGGTTGCGCATGCCGAAAACTCTGCCCGGCACCGCGGGCATGCATCGCTGGGTGTGGGACCTGCATTACGCCACACCGACTGCGCCGCGCTTCGAATACCCTATCTCCGCTGTGCCGCATGACACGCCGCGCACGCCGCAGGGCGTGCTGGCGCTGCCCGGAACCTACACCGTGCGGCTTACTGTCGGTGGAAAAGCGCTGACCGCTCCATTGACCATCAAGATGGATCCGCGGGTGATAGCTTCGAGCGCCGACCTCGCGAGTCTCTTCAAACTGCAATCGAGCCTGTCTGCAGCCGTGACCAGCAGCGGTAAGGCCGACCTCGAAGCGCACTCGGCACAGGAACAGATCGAAAAGCTCGTGAAGAACGCAGCGCCGGAACTGAAAGATCCGCTCGAAAAACAAGCCAAGGAAATTTCGGCCCTGCTCAACGGGCAGGAGAAGTCCACGAGCAGCGAAGAGGAGCCGGGCCTGGACGAGGTCGCCGGGCAAGTCCTCGGACTGTATGAACAGGTTGGGCAGGCCGATGCGTCGCCCACCGTTGCGCAACAAAATACGAGCGCGCATCTAGGTAAAGAAGTCAGCGAGGCCGTAGAACGATGGGAGCGCATGAAGAACTCCGCGTTGCCCGCATTAAATCGCAAGCTGAACGGCGCTCGCCTGCCGCCCATCGATCTTGAGCGGCAGCCGGAGACCATGCCCGAAGGCGGCGACGAAGACTGAGTCGATTCTGAGGACTGGTTTCATCGAACGCTCAGTTCGCGCGCAGGGCGACCAGCGGGCTGATGCGCGAAGCCCGCCGCGCGGGCAGATAGCCGGAAATGGCTGCCACTGCCACCAACAGCAACGCCATCACAATGTAGGTGGCCACGTCCCAAGCGGAGGTCGCGAACAGCAGCGACGCAATGAGGCGCGCTACGACAACTGATGCCGCGCAGCCAAGCCCCACGCCGATCACCGCCAGCCGCAGCGTTCCCTTCAACACGTCAGCCTGCACGCGGCCGGCGCTCGAACCGAGCGCCATGCGGATGCCGATCTCCTGTGTCTGCCGCGTCACCGAGTACGAAATCACGCCGTAAATGCCCAGCCCCGCCAGCAACAGGCCGAGGGTGGCGAACGCGGCTACCAGCAGCATGAAGAACCTTCTTGGCGAGTTGGCATGATCCACCAGCATCTGGATGGGCCTGAACTCCGCGGCCGTCTGCTTCGGATTTGCATCGCGCAGGATACCCATAACACTGGTTGCCATCTGCGCCGGCGGAAGGGCTGTGCGCACCACTAGCTGCGTCCCAGAGGCAAACGACTGCGTTCCCGGATAGTAGATCTGCCATCCGTTCTCGCCCTCTACGCTCTCCGCGTGCACATCCTCGGCAACGCCGACAACCAGCATACCCGGATCCTTGTCGCCATTGACGAGGACCTGTCCCACCGCGTCGTTGTTCGGCCAGTGCGCGTACGACGCGAGGAACTTTGCATAGCCTTCGTCGATCACCACTACGTTCTGGTTGCCGGACCTGTCGCTCCAGTTGAAGTCGCGCCCGCGCAGCCTGGTTCCCATGGCGCGCAGATAGCCGGGCGACACCACGTAGACCAGCGGACCCGCCACGTGCAATTTCTCCGGCCGCTTCACTCCTTTCGGAAACGGCAGTCCCCACGACCGGTTTCCAGCCAGGGGAAGATAGTCGGTCGTTCCCGCGGCCTGCACGCCAGGCAGCGCACTTATGCGCTGGATCAGGGGCTGAAGGTAGGCAGCCCTATGCGCCAGGATCAGCTTCGACGAAGCCTCCGAATTTCCATCTCCGTCGGCCGGATTGTCCTCGTAGTCAACGGTCACCGCCGCACTGCGCGCCGGCTGGAATCCCAGATCGACGTCGAGCACCTTGAGGAAGCTGCGCAGCAACAGGCCGGCTCCGATCAGCAGCGTGCAGGCCAGCGCGACCTCGGTCACAACCAGCACCGCGCGCAGGCGCTCGTGGCGCCGCCCTGAGCCCACGCCCATGCCCGATTCCTTCAGCCCCTCCTGGAGGTTCCCGCCTGCCATGCGCAGACCCGGAAGCAGGCCGAAGAGCATCGCCGCCGCTACCGCCAGAATCACCGTCCATCCCACGGCGGAACTGTCGAAGCGCAACAATCCCAGCAGCGGCAGCGCGATGGACCCCTGGTGCGCCAGCCACTTGACGAGTGCAAAGGCGAGACCCAGCCCCAGCACCGCGCCCCCGGCCGACAGGATCAGGCTCTCGGTCAGCAGTTGCCGGACGATCCGGCCGCGGGTCGCGCCCAGCGCTCCGCGCATGGCGAACTCCTTGCTGCGCGCCGAGGCGCGTGCCAGGAGCAGGTTGGACAGGTTCACGCAGGCAATCAGCAGGATCGCGCCAACCGCCGACCACAACACCACCAGCGAACGCCGCAATCTGCCGCTGATGTAATCCTTCAGCGGGACGGGAACAACGGCATCTTTGTACTGACCACATGAGTTCGGGTATTTGTTGTTCCAGCACATGTACGTCTCGGCCGACTTGGCGTCCCCGACCGCCTGGCCCAGCGTGACACCCGGCTTCATCCGTCCGATCATGGTGATGATGTTGCCCCAGTCGCGCGGCGGACCATAGAGATCGAGCGGGGTAATCGCATCGATCCTGGCGCCGGGGGAAAACACCGCGCCAAAATCAAACGTGCGCGGCAGTACCCCAATGATGGTGGTCTGCTTGCCGTTCAGATCGATGGCCTTTCCCACGATGGCCGGATCCGCATTGAACTGCCGCCGCCACCACGCATCGCTCAACAGCACGACGGGCGCCGCGCCGTGGCGGCCGTCCTCGGCCCTGAATGCGCGGCCCATGGCGGGCTGCACGCTGAGCACCTGGAAGAAGTTCGCGATCACGTCGATCCCGGTCGCCGGAATCGGCGCGCCGCCACTGCGCGCCAGCTTCAGGTTATCGGGGCCGGAGAAGGCGAAGTATCCGGTGACGTCCTGGAAGGAGCGCGTATTCATGCGAAACTCGTCGTAGGCATCGGTCGAATACGTTGCGCAGGACAGACCGCATTTGGCCGGCGGCGGGGCGATCCATACCAGTTGCTGAGGACTGGGAAAGGGCAGCGGGCGCAGCAGCAGCGTATTCACCACGCTGAAGACGGCAATGTTGGCGCCAATGGCCAGCGCCAGGATCAGCACTGCCACCGCCGTGAACCCTCGATCTCGACCCAGTGTGCGTAACGTGTAGCGAATGTCCTGTCCCAGAATGTCGAGTGTCATCAGTCCCCTTACCTCCCGATGCATTTCCCGCGCCTGTTGTATTCCGCCGATGCTGACCAGTGCCACACGGCGTGCCTCGGCGGGCGACAGGCCACGGGCCAGGTTGTCCTCGATGGCCATCTCGAGGTGTGCGGCCAGTTCCGCGTCAAGATCCGCATCGCGCCTGGGCTTTCGGATGAACGCCCACAAGCGCCTCACGGAGCGCAAAATCCGGCTCACGCGGGTTCCTCGCCGGTTCCGTCGCCCATGGCCAGCACGCGATCCATCACCGTGGTAAGGCGTTGCCAGTAGCGTGCGTCCTTCGCCAACTGGCGGCGGCCGGCGGCGGTGATCGAATAGAACTTCGCCTTCCGGTTGTTGTCCGAGGTGCCCCAGCTCGAGGCGATCCATCCGTGCTGCTCGGTGCGGACCAGCGACGCATATATCGTGCCCTGGTTGAGGAGCACTTCGTTGCCACTGACCTGCTCGATACGGCGGGCGATGCCGTACCCGTGCATGGCCCCCATGGCTGCGAGCGTTTGCAGCACCATCAAATCAAGCGTGCCTTGTAAAAGGTCGAGTTTCGCAGGTTCCATTCCGTCCCTGTGGCGTCACCACATAAGATAACAAACGGACCTGTGTTATCGCCACAGGAAACTGCCAATGCCGATGTATTTGTGATCGGTGTTAGCGCAGCCGTGGCGAACGGGTGGAAATTGCACTCTCCCCTGATCTTGCGTTATCCGATCACCGCTGGTAAAAGGTGAACGTGCCGCAGTAGCGATGGGTCGGCGTCCCATCTTCGCTCGGGCGCAATCTCTGTAGCCTGTTCGGCAGGCTCCTCGTGTTGGTCTGCGCTCATAGGCGCGAATTTCGGACGGCTCGCTCGCGGCGTGTCCGCTGCAATTCAAAGCCTGCTTCGCAAGGAAGACAACAAGGTACTTGAGGCTCAGTCCCATGTCCTCTTCACTCATGCCCCACGCGGTCTGCTGGAGCCAGGATCAAAACCTGATCTGGACCATGGTGGTCACCAACACGATCACCTTCATCAGCTACTCCAGCATCTGTTTCACCCTTTTTTACCTGGCGCGGAGGACGCGACGATCCATTCACCGCGACTGGGGTTTCCTTGCGGTAGGATTCGCGCTCTTTATTGTGGCCTGCGGATCGACCCACCTGATGGACGTGGTCACGACCTGGATCCCGGTGTTCTGGATCGACGCTTGGACGAACATCATCACGTCGATCCTGTCCGGCTATGTC
This sequence comes from uncultured Acidobacteriota bacterium, assembly GCA_963798315.1. Lineage (GTDB taxonomy): Bacteria > Acidobacteriota > Terriglobia > Terriglobales > Acidobacteriaceae > Telmatobacter. Next base: position 284,298 of record CAWCTA010000023.1, read on the forward strand.
GCAGTGCAATTGATTCGCAGGGCTCCGGACCTCGGTTTCGGCATCAACGATTACGCGGTGCGTCTCACCAACAGCGAAAGCGAGAAGGCGCAGATCGAAGAGAGCCTTCTTGCCGCCCGCAAGCTGGAGGAGTGGAACCGCATGTCGGCCGTGGTCACGCACGAGATCGTCAATCCGCTGGCAGCCATTCAGAACCTCATGTTCCTCATCGAGATTTCCCCGGTCGCCACCCCGGAGATTGTTGCCATGGCGCAGCAATCGTCTGAGGAGGTGCGCCGCATCGAGTCCCTGACGCGATCCACGCTGGGCTTCTTCCGCCAGACCAAAACTCCGGAGAAGGTGGACTTGCGTTCTTCAGCCGAATCGGTGCGCTTGTTGCTCGATCCGCTCATCCGCAAGCGTGGCATCGAACTCGAAATACGCAGCAGCGGCGACTGCGTGGTGACCGCGTTCCCAGTCGAAACCCGCCAGGTTCTGCTGAACCTGGTGCGCAATGCCTGCGAGGCCACGATCCGGAAGGAGGCCAGGGTGAGCGTGATCCTCGCCGGCACGCCGGATGGGGTCGAGGTTGTGGTCGCTGACGAAGGCGGGGGCATCGATCCCATGATGCTGCCCAGCCTCTTTCAGTTTGGCGCCAGCACCAAGGGCGACCGGGGCAACGGCATGGGTCTGTGGGTGGTGAAGCAGCTTGTAGAGAAGCACGGCGGCTCGATCAGCCTCGACTCCCGGCTGGGCGAGGGAACGCGCTTTACGATCGTCTGGCCGCGCCAGTTTCCCGCTTCGCGCGGCCTTGACGAAGCCATTGCCGCGCCGTTCGGCCAACAACTGCGCGGGTCAGAAACCTAGTGCCAGAAATCTGTCTTTACGTCAGCGCCCGATCCAGATGGACATATCCTCCATCCACGATCAGGTGCTGCCCCGTGGTGTGACCGGACTGCGTGGGCGACAGAAGGAAGACCGTCGCCGCCGCAATCTCCGCAGCCAGGGTCATTCTCCGGCCGAGCGGAATCTTGTCTGTGATCTGTTTGAGCCGCTCTTCGGGATCGCCCAGCGAGTCGAGCCAGCGGCGGTAGAGAGGCGTCATCACCTCGGCCGGCAATACCGCGTTCACGCGGATGTTGTAGGGCAGCAGTTCCGCAGCCCATTCGCGGGTGAGCGCCAGCTGCGCGCCCTTCGACGCGGCGTAACCCGAAGTGCCGCCCTGCCCGGTGAGCGCGACCTTGGAACTGATGTTGACGATCGATCCCTGGGAATGTTTGAGCGCCGGCAATGCGTAGTGGGCGAGCGCGTAGCAGTGAATGAGATTCTTCTCCAGGCTCTGGACGAATTTCTCCACGCTTCCCGATTCCAGGCCTGCGCCATCGTTGACTCCGGCGTTATTCACCAGGCCGTAGATAGACCCGAAGCGCTCTTCTACCTCCGCGATGGCCTCTTTACAGCGCGCGGTGTCTTCGAGGTGGGCCTCGATCAGTTCGCAGCGTTCTCCCGTTGACTCCATCTCCGCCATGAACTCGCGCACATTCTCCGATCGCCGTCCGAGCACCACGACACGTGCGTCCTCCGCGAGGCACGCACGCGTGATGCCGGCTCCGATTCCAGCACCGCCGCCGGTAACGATGATCACCTTGTCTTTCAGTCCCAGATCCATGCAGCTTTCCTCGTCGTCGTCGATCGTGCTTTGATTTTGCGACAGCGGCTAGCTCAGCCCTGCCATGACCAGCATGCGCGGTTCAGTCATCTCCTGGATCGCGGAACGGATCCCTTCACGCCCCAGGCCCGAATCCTTCACGCCGCCATAGGGCATCGGGTCGAGCCGCCAGCTGGGCGTATCGCCCACAATCAGGCCGCCCACCTCCAATTCGCGAAAGGCAGTAAGAATGCGCCCCGCATCGCGGGTCAGCAGTCCTGCCTGCAGCCCGTATTTCGAGTGATTCACCTCGGCCAGCGCTTCTTCGAAATCATCGTAGGGTTCGATGACCATCACCGGCCCGAACACTTCTTCGTCGCGTACCTTCATGCCGGGCTTGGTTCCGGTGAGAATCATCGGCGTGATGACCGAGTCGCGGCGTTCCCCGCCGGCCACCAGCTTGGCGCCGCCATCCACCGCTTCCTTCACCCAGGCCTCCACGCGCTCGGCTTCGGCGGCGCGAATCATCGGCCCCACGTCGGTCGCCTCGTCCGATGGATTGCCGCTCACCATCTTGGCTGCGACTTCCACGACCTTCCACAGATAAGTCTGGAAAATGGTGCGCTCCACGAACACCCGCTGCACGCTCACGCACGATTGACCGGCGTATCCAAAGGCGGCGTGCGCGGTGCGAACCGCGGCATCGTCGAGATCCGGCCAGTCGCCATGCACGATCATTCCGGAATTGCCGCCCAGTTCCAGCAGCACGCGCTTGCGGCCGGAGTGGGCTTTCAGGTCCCATCCCACCTTGGCCGATCCGGTAAAACTCACCAGCTTGATGCGGTCTTCTTTTTCCGCCAGCCACGCGGTGTCGGAGTTGGAAAGCGGCAGCACCGCCAGCGCCTCCTGGGGCCAGCCGGTCTTTAAAATCACCTCACCGAGCGCCAGGGCCGTAAACGGCGTCTGCGGCGCCGGCTTGAGGATGAAAGGACAGCCGGCGGCCATGGCCGGCGCAACTTTGTGCGCCACCAGGTTGAGCGGGAAGTTGAATGGCGTGATGGCCAGAACCGGCCCAACCGGAAACCGCTGCACCAGGCCCCAGCGCCCTTCGTTGCCTTCGGTCAGATCCAACGGGATGGTCTCGCCGCCCAGCCGCGACACTTCCTCCGCCGCGGTCTTGAACGTGAGCACCGCGCGGTCGACCTCGGCGCGCGCCAGCCGCACCGGCTTGCCGGCTTCGGCCACGATCAGTTGCGCGAAACGCTCCTTCTGTTCGATCAGCGCCGCGGTCACATCCTCAAGAATCTCGCGCCGTTTCCAGCGCGGCAGGGCGCGGGCGCGGCGCATACTTGCCGTGGCGTGGTTGACGGCCTGGCGCGCGTCGGCGCGAGTGGCCACGGTGACGCGCCCGACCAACCCCTGGTCCCAGGGCGACCGTACCTCCAGCGCTTCTCCTTCGCTCCACTCCTTGCCGCACAGCAGAAATCCCGTTTGCGTCCCCGGCCGCATCTTCATGAGTCTGGTGCTCCTCTGGTTCCCTACGCTCTTGATGGTACAAGGGCGGGGCGGGGTCGCTGCGCGATAAAGGCCACTCGAAAACCCTCGCCGCGCCCGCTCGCCGTTTCGTGGATATTTCCATCCGTTCGACGTGCGACTCTTGAGCGAGTAGACTCAGAGCAGGCCGAGGCGAATGATGCATCACCTGTTCAACACGGGACGGCCGGGCTGGATCGGGTTCGCCCGCCCTGGTCAGTGGTTTAAAAGCATGGGCCGCCTCCTGCTGGTTTTGGCATCCGCGGTGTTGATCGCTCTTCCGTTCACACAGCAAGTCTGGACCTGGGATCGCTTCCTTCACGGCGGTCAGGACTTTGAAACCACTTTGTTGTTGATCCTTACCTCGCTATGCCTGGTGCTGGTCATGGTTCGAGGTTGCCGGCAGGGCATCAAGCTGCTTCTCACACTGTGGTCACAAATGCTGGTGCGGCGCGGTTCGGCGATTCTTCAGCCGTCGCGGATTTCGGCCACCTGCGAAAATCGCAGCGCTGGTCCCCCTATCGTCAATTACAACCTTCCGCTTCAGATTTGATCGTCGCCCTTTCCCTTCTTGAAAGCTGAACGTCCCCCGCAGGGCCCATCCACGGCCCCGCTTTGACAGCTGCAAGGTTTGCCGTTTGGTCGGAGAGGTCATGAAGACTACTGAGGTTTTACATGCGTGGGCTCGCATTCTGAGCGGCCGCGCGCCGTCGCTATCCATCGAAATCACGAAAGAATGTCCCCTGCGGTGTCCCGGGTGCTATGCCTTCGATGCGGCACATCTGGGCGGTTCAACCCAACTGCGCGACCTGGCCGATTTCAAAGGTGACGAGCTGGTGAGGCGGGTTCTCGAAGTGGTGGATGAGCACAAACCGCTGCATGTGTCGATCGTGGGTGGCGATCCGCTGGTTCGCTATCGCGAACTCGACGCATTGCTGCCGCAGCTCGAGAGCCGCGGAGTCCACACGCAGGTGGTCACGAGCGCTTTCCGTCCCATTCCCGGCGCCTGGATGAAGTTGAAGAAACTGAACTTTGTCATCTCGGTCGATGGCCTTCAGCCCGAACACGATGCCCGCCGCAAACCCGCTACCTACGACCGCATTCTCGCCAATATCAAAGAGATTCGGGTTACCATTCACTGCACCATCACGGCGCAGATCGCGGATCGTCCCGGCTACCTCGATGAGTTTTTGCAATTCTGGACAAGCCGTCCGGAGGTCAACAAGGTCTGGTTCAGCATTTTCACTCCGCAGCGGGGAGCCACAGATCCGGAGATCCTGAGCTCCGCGCAAAGGGCTTCCGTCATTGCAGAACTGCTTCAGTTGCGCCGGAAATACCCCCGCCTCGACATGCACGAGTCGCTCATAAGGGAAATCGAGACTCCCCCAACCAGCCCCGCCGAGTGCATCTTTGCGCGGACCACCAAAATCATTTCCGCGGATCTGAAGACGGTGATTTCTCCCTGCCAGTTCGGCGGAGACCCGGACTGCAAACAATGCGGCTGTATCGCCTCCATGGGCCTGGCGGCAGTCGGTCACCATCGCGTCGTGGGGCCCATCACCGCCGGCGGTCTCTTCTTTGTTTCAGACCGAATCGGCAAGCAATGGAAGCGGCTCAACAAGCCAGCCGGGGTGCGGCGCGAAGTTCCGATCGTCCAGGGTCCGTTCAAAATCATCAAGGAGTAACGACCGGCGGAAACGCCGCCGGCCGTCAGGCCTTCAGCACATACCGGAAGCGCGCATCCTCGCCGTACCACATGATGTAATTTGTGCCCCATGCGTTGTTAAACAGGCAGGAGTGAATTCCGCGGCTGAGGTCGGGCTGCTCGTTCGAGAAAAGCAGCGGCGTCCTCTCGCCCAGCGCCACCACCGGCGCGTCCAGCGTCTCGACAGCAAAGTGATGTGGACCTTCTCTGTACTCAAATCCCTTTGTGAGCGCATGCATATGTCGATTGCCGGAGGCCACAACTTCGAAGGGCGAAACAGCTTCGTTCGACTTGTCCAGGCTCCAGCCCTTCTGATCCATGGTCCGGGGATTGAATGTGAGCCACAGCGCCTCGGGCAGCCGGGTTGGCGGCTTTCCAAACCACGACACCGCAACGCGAATGGATGGCTCCGCCATGGGCAACACCAATTCGACAAACACTTTCCGCGGGAACGAAGCACGCCCCGACTGAAATGCATCCTGGTCGTCGAATTTCGGCTCGATCAGGATGCGGTGCGCATCGGCGGTCTGGTCAATGCTGATGGCCGCTGATCCTGGCAGCCACGTCCGGCTTGCGGCTCCGAATCGCTCGATGTTGGGCTTGCCGAAATCCTTGAACGCCCAGTCCGCCGTAGTGGTCAGATAGCTCTTGATGAACGTGCTGTAGTCGGCGCTGGAAAGTGTCTGATAGGCCACCAGCGCAATCGGATTCTTTTCACCCGCCCATTCGTGCCCTGTCGTCTTGTTGCGCAGCCGCGAGATTGCACCGGTCTTTGGGTCGAATCCCAAAACGAAATGCGCTGTCTCGATCGCTTCTCCGGCCGGCAGCGGGCGACCGCCCTTCGGCGGCTCGGCCGGCTTGAGATTCTCAATTGCCTTCTGCGCCTCGGTGCGCATCGGCTCCGGCAATGCGGCCACGGCGTCCAGCAGGTCCTTGCGCTTCTCCTGCCAACTGAATTGCACCACCTTGTAATTCTTCGTATCGAGCATTCGCTCGAGATCTGCCGGCTCATAGTTATCGAAGTCCAGCCAGGTCTTGGTGTCTGTGCCCCAGGTGTGCTCGGGTTCCAGCAGCATGCGGCGGAGCAGCGCCACATCGGTCGAGTCGCCGACTTTGAATTGGCCGGCCTCGATCCAGCGTTCGCGCAGCCGCGCCACCTCGCGGTAGCGAGCAACCTTCAGCGGGTCGCTGGCCACACCGTAGATCCAGGTATCGCCAATCTCTTCCGTGACCACTGGCAGCGCGTCGCGATGCGGAGCCAGAGCCTTCGCCATGTCCGACAGGTTGCACGCGATGATTTCGGCGTTGGGAAATTGCGCGGCCAGTCCGGAGTGAATGGAGGCGATCTCTTCGGCAGTGTGCGGACCGCTGTTGTCGTCCCGCACCCTCGTTACCAGCGCGAGATCTGACCCCGGCACGCGCGCGATCCCGCTATAGTCCCAGTGGTACATCACCGGAAGGCTCGCTCCGGCGGCGGGAGACTTCCACAGAAACAGCGGCGGCAGCTTTGCAACCGTCGAGCCGCCGTTCACGCCGATTTCGAGGAAGCCGACACCATGCTTCGCCAGCGGCGCTATCAGGCCGCGCGTGTGTCCGGGCACGTCCGTCATCTTGGCGCCGGTGGTCACCTTACCAAAGCGCTCATCCAAAACTCTCGAGAGCCCGAGGCTCCCTTCAATCAACGACTGGCTCAGCATCTCCGTCTGCCAGGTGAACGGCAGGGCGTGCCAGGCGATGTCGCCGCGCCCGATGGCCTGTTCCATGCGTTTTGCGGTCGGCCGGTGACGCCTGTTCCAGGTACTCATAGAGCAGCCACGAGCCAGTGGTCCACACGTAGCGGCGCTTGCCCCCGGCGTTGGCGGCGCGCGCTACATCAATGGCACGGGGAAAATATTCCGTGAAGTAGCGGTGAATAACGTTGGCCTGGGTATCGATGAATCCCGCGTCGAAGTGGCACTTGAACATCACCAGCACGCGCTTGACCTGCGGATCCGGTTGAACCGCATGCGTTTCAACCTGGTCTGCCCACAGCGAAAGATCCGACGCCCGTGACAGCATGACGCCTGTACCGGCGGCGGTGAATGTTTTTACGAAGGTGCGGCGCTCCATGCCCGGCGACTCCAATCCGACTCCGGAGTGTATCACCCGGCGATAGCGGGCGCGATCTTCGCCACCCTCCCAGGAATACGGTGCGATAAACTCCATCCATGCCCCGCGACGGCCGCAGCCGCAAACTTCCGTTCAACCCCGACGAAGCCCTGGCTCACCTTCGCGCCCGCGATCCCAAGCTCGGCGCGCTCATCAACCGCGCCGGGCCATTCAATCTGCGCCTCAGTGCTCTCCCCTCGCCATTTGAATCACTGCTCGAATCGATTCTTTACCAGCAACTGCATGGCAAAGCCGCGGCCACCATTCACCGCCGTGTGCGCGAGTACTACGGCGGCGACCCGTCGCCGAGGGCCTTGCTCGATACTCCCGACGAAGTGCTGCGCGCCGCGGGCGTGTCAGGCAACAAAACGAGAGCGATGAAGGACCTCGCCGCCAAAACGCTCGATGGCACGGTGCCATCGCACGCCGCGATCGTCAAAATGTCGGACGCGGATATCGTTGAACGCCTCACCGAAGTTCGCGGCATCGGGCCATGGACCGTAGAAATGCTGCTGATCTTTCGCATGGGACGGCCCGACGTTCTGCCCGTAACCGACTACGGAGTGCGCAAGGGATTCGCACTCACGTTCATGCGTGTCCCGAAGTCCCGGCCGCTCGAAGCGAGCGACCTGCCCAAGCCCGATGTGCTCTTCAAGCGCGGCAAGCGCTGGGCGCCGTTCCGCTCCGTGGCCAGCTGGTATCTGTGGCGGGCCTGCGATCTTGCCAAACCCGAGACGCCTCCGGCGGGGCGGGCCTGAGCCCTTCTTCGGTCTTGGATGGGATCGATTCCACTGGCGTGGCCGCCGGTCAACGCGACCCCGGTGCGCCGCACTAAAATAGTCAGGTGGGCGCGCCCCTCTCTCCCGGCGCTGGCCCGCGATGGGGACGTGTTCATGGCCACCAGCAAGCGTTTCGTCTGCATTCACGGTCACTTTTACCAGCCGCCGCGTGAGAATCCCTGGCTGGAAACCGTCGAGACCCAGGACTCCGCGGCTCCGTATCACGACTGGAACGAGCGCATCTGCGCCGAGTGCTACGCCACCAACGGCGCAGCCCGGGTAGTCAACGTAAAAAACAAGATCACACGGATCGTGAACAACTACGCCCGCATCAGCTTCAACTTCGGCCCCACGCTTCTGAGCTGGCTGAAGGAGAATGCGCCGCGCACCTACCGCATGATCCTCGACGGTGAGCGCCGCAGCCGCAAAAACTTCAAGGGACACAGCTCGGCGATGGCGCAGGTCTACAACCATGCCATCATGCCCCTGGCCAACCACCGCGACAAAATCACGCAGATTCGCTGGGGCATGGCCGACTATCAGCATCATTACGGGATCGCCCCCGAGGGCATGTGGCTGGCCGAAACCGCCGCGGACACCGAGACCCTCGACCTCCTCGCCCAGCATGGCATCAGGTTTACCGTGCTGGCCCCGCATCAGTGCAAGCGGATCCGCGCTCTGACCAGTGATGGTGCAACTGCAACTTGGATCGACACACCCCACGCGAGCGTGGACACCACTCACCCCTATTTGATTCGCTTCGAGTCCGGCGCCTCCATGGCCGTCTTCTTCTACGATGGGCCAACCTCGCGCGCCATCGCTTTCGAAGGCCTGCTGAACTCCGGAGAAAACTTCGCCAATCGCCTGAAAAGCTGCTTCCGCGACGCTGCACCCGCAGAGCTTGTTCATGTGGCGACCGACGGCGAGTCGTATGGTCATCATCACAAGCACGGCGAGATGGCCCTTGCCTACACGCTGCGGCTGATGGAGCAGGACAAGTCCGTCAAGCTGGCCAACTATGGCGGCTTCCTTGCGCAATTCCCGCCCGAGTTCGAATGCGAGATCAACGACAACACCTCTTGGAGCTGTGCGCACGGCGTGGAGCGGTGGCGCTCCGACTGCGGATGCAACGGCGGCAAACCAGGATGGAACCAGGCCTGGCGGAAACCGCTGCGCCAGGCGCTGGACGACCTCCGCGACGCGCTCATTCCGCTCACCGAGGAAGCCGGCAAGGAGTTGTTCAAGGACGTGTGGGCTGCGCGCGACGCCTATATCAACGTTGTGCTCGATCGCACCACGGAGGCAACCGACAAATTCTTCTTCGACCATCAGAGCCATCCGTTCACCGTGGACGAGTGCGTGCGCGCGCTGGACCTGATGGAGATGCAGCGCCACGCACAGTTGATGTACACGAGCTGTGGGTGGTTCTTCGACGACATCTCCGGTATCGAGACGGTGCAGATCATCGCCTACGCGGCGCGGGTGTTGCAACTGGCGCGGCACGTCTTCGGCATGGAGGCAACCGCCCTCGAGCCCGCGTTTCTCGAAACCATGAAACAGGCTCGCTCCAATGTCGCCAGCGAGGGAGACGGCGCCGTCATCTACCTGGATAAAGTGCATACCATGGAGATTGGCCTGGAGCAGGTGGTGGCTCACTACGCCATCAGCTCCATGTTCTCTTCCTTCAGTGACGAGACAGAGCTGTTCTGCTACAACGTCCGGCGCATCTCCTACGACATTCACACGTCGGGCCGCGGCCGTCTGGCCATCGGCCGCGTTCATATCGCCAGCGCCATTACCGGGCAGCAGAAATATTTCTCGTTCGCCGTGCTCCACTTCGGCGATCAGAACATCACTGCCGCGGTCAAATGCTATGAGGTAGCAGACGTCGAGAGCTTCAAGACATTCGCCGAGCAGGCCGCAGCCCAGGTGCTCCGCGCCGATTTCCCGCAGGTCATCCGCCTTCTCGATGCCTACTACGGCCACGTGGATTACTCCCTGACCTCGCTGTTCCGCGACGAACAACGCCGCATCGTTCAGCTCATCCTCAATACCACGCTCTGGAACATCGAGAGCTCGATGACCAGCATCTACGAAGATCACGCCAGCCTTTTGCATTTCCTTTCCCAGGCCGGATTGCCCAAGCCGCCGGCTCTCACGCTGGCGGCGGGATTCGCCATCAACGCCGGACTGCGCCGCGCGCTGGAAGGCGATCCCATCGACCAGGCATCACTGCGGTCGTTTCAGGCCCTGGCCAAAGCCGACCAGGTGCCGCTTGAGACAGCGACGCTCTCCTACATCGCCGATCAGCGCATGAAACGCGCCATGATCGAACTTCTCATGTCGTCCGGATCGCTCGAAATGCTGGATCGCGCGCTTACCCTGGCGCGGGTGTTCTCGGAATTGCCATTCGAATTAAACCTGTGGCAGGCGCAGAACATCTGGTACGAAATCCTGCGCACCTCGAGTTATGCGCTTACGTCACTCACGACGGATGACCGGCCGCAGTGGGACAAGGCGTTCAGCGAATTGGCCGTGTGCCTTTCGATCGACCCCGAAGCAATCACCGTCCAGGATCTGACCGCCGTGACAACCGGGGATTGAGAGAGCTTTTAGCTTTTAGCTTTTAGCTTCTCTCGCACTTAGCTACGCCAGTGCAGCTCCACCGGCCCATCCATCGGATGCTTCGACTTGGGTGCCCCAGGTCTCGCTTCTGAGACCTGGGATCCGGCCTCCAGCCGCGCCTGTTTAAGCGCGAAGTACCATTTGGCCGGCTTGTCCGCATCGTCAATCAGCATCAGACTGGGATTGTGCTTCAGCCCCTCGGCCTGCTGGATCATTGTCACCTGGTCCTGGCGTACAAACCGGGCTCCGAAGAACTTCGCGATCGGGGTAACAAACGGCACATGGTAGAAGACGTTCCATGCCCCCACTACATCGATGCGGCAGGTCGAAGCGGTCACCGGCGTCACCGTGGTCAGGCTGGAAAACCACTTGTCGCCGCAGCGGATCGTCTCTGTCCGGCGGTTGGGCAACACAAAATCGATCGTCGTCTCCACCGGCTGTCCATAGACACCCAGCAGTTTGTAGGGAGCGGAGTTGCCGCTGGGCGCATGCGCGCTCATGCGGAACCCCTCGGGAATCGGTTCGAATCTCTTGGTCTTTTCGCGGATGCTCGCATGCGAACGCCACCACCATGCCTGGTGCACGAAAGGTCCGTGCGCGGGGTCCATTAGCCCGATGATGCCGTGGTCCACGTTGCACGGAAGGTCCGCGGTGAGAAACGCGGTGCGATAGCGCGGGCCAAACTTCTTCAGCTCCGGCGGTTCTCGCAGCTGCTCCCCGCTCCGGCGTCCCGAACCGGGTCCGGGCACATACACCCACGCATGTCCATCCCGCTCCTCACAGGGAAACGCGGTCGCGTAAATGCGCGTCGCATCCAGCTTGTCCTGGCTTGTGAGTGACGGAATCAGCGCGCACTGGCCGCTGCACGGCTCGAATTCCCACCCGTGGTAGCGGCAAGTGACCCGCTCGCCGTCAAACCAGCCCACGCTCAATGGAATCCCGCGATGGGGGCAGCTGTCGCGCAGGGCAAACACGCGTCCGTCGCCGCGCCGCCCCAGGACCAGCGGAATGCCCAGCAGCATGGCGGTGGCCAGCTTGCCCTTGCGCAGAGTGTCGCAGCGCAGCGCCGGGTACCAGTCGTCATAGATCAGGGTTGCAGTCGGCCCCTGAATCGGCACGCCCGCGTCTGAAGTGGTCACCAAGGGCATTTGGCAACCACCATAGCACTGTCGCTAGCGCTCGTGCCAATCCGCCTAGGGCCTGGACCCGGTGTCGAGTAGCCCCGGGGAATTTCACCCCGAGGCCCTCACGGAACCGTGCTTGAACCTCTCGATTCACACGGCTCTTCATAGCCCTGCATTTGTCTCTCGCGAGCACAAACCTTCTCTGAAGGGAGGGGCTCCTCCTGGTTGCCCAGTTGGCCAAGCCCTCCATCAAGCTATGTCATCCTCTTCGCTCCCCGTCCATTACAGACGCTTCGACGCTACTGCAGGATGATCCGCCCCTCGCCCCGGCATCGGTATTCTTTCTCGTGGTGTTTGCCACTTGTCATTTCCCTTTGCATCCAGAACGAGGTTCTCACGTTCCCTACCAAAGCCTGTATCGAGTTCATGCCGCCTATACACCGGCTGTCGCCGGGACAGTAATCTGGTTTCTTCCCGGCTCATCCTGGAGCAACTGTGCAGCTCCAGTTTTGACAGCATCTGACTGTGTTTCGATGCGTCATCGGACGGTTTGCTTTCGCTCATCTCCTCGATACTTACCTGACATCTTTTCCGATGCCTTTTCCTCACTCGTTCACTACCACGCCTTTTGAACGTAGCAGCAGTGGGCGGTTTGAAGCCTGCTCCAGAAAGCCGACTCCGGGAGGCCATCTCCCATCTCTGATACAGCATCACAAGCTCTCGCTCGTGTCGTGACACACCACAATCTGCACCAGTCGCTCTTCGTTCGCATCAGTCGGGACGCCTGCGCTCGTCCAATGCTTTTCGCAGCCCGGGTAGTCGAGCGGCACGCATTGCGAAGCAATCCCGCGGGCGCGCATCTCGTAACCGCCGGGAAGAATGTTCAGCATGCAGGCCACCGCGGCGACACCCACGGTGGGATCGTCCTGCCAGCGCTCCAGCCAGCGGCTGAAACCCGGTGGCGTGGGGCACCATGTACACCTGGACGCCCTCGGAACGCATCCGCCGGGTGATCCGGTTGACGGCGCAGGCGGGATCACATGCCGCGCATCGGATATCCAGGCCGCGAACGACCGCCTTGCACTGATCTTTCTTCGTGCCGCGCATGCACGTGGGGACGAGAAGAACTTTTCTTGGCTTGCTGAGGAAGTCTTCGCGCAAACCGTCGTTCATCACTTCGGCCGCAACCATACCCAGGTGATACTCGACGGGCTCCCGGCCGCAGAAGATCTGATCTTCTCTCCAAAAACGCGATTGGTAGGTGTTCTTGAGGAAGGAAGTTACACCGCGGGTGTACTTCCCCAATGCTGCGTCCGCTTCATCCGTGAACCAATCGAACAGGCTCAATGCAATCCCGATCCATGCTTCAGCCTCGATTCGGGGAAGTCCCGGCAGATATCTCATCCAGTTGTCGAGCCGTCTGGATTCCTGCTCGAATTCGCCGGTCGCATGCATCCACGCGATGACCCGAGGGAGGGCGTCGAGGCTGGTTGCGTTTCCCGAGTCGAAGTGTTCGAAAACTCCATGTCCAGAACGGTCGGATGAGTGTAGCTGTCGCCGCAGAAAGAGTTGAAAGATTCCTGCCCGAACCCAGTCGATGGTTGGCTTCATGCGGGTCGAGCGACGGCGCAGGCAGAAGAGTTCCCGGCTGACACCGACCACCCATCCCGGCGTCTTCGTCGCCAGCAAGCCATAGAGCCGCAGGGCCATGCCGACGGTGAGCAACTCCAACCCATATTCACCGCGTGTGCGCGGAGATTCGAGCAAATTCTCGATGACATAGCGGCTGTAGGCATCGAGCGCAGGCGAAGCCCGACGCTCGATCTCCGCCACGGTCCGGACCGAGAATGCGGTTACATCGACGTAAAGGCGGTTTGATGAAGCTTGATCGAGCCGGAGATCGTACACAAGGTCGTGTGCGAAGGGCCTTTGATCTGCGTGAGGAGTGTCGAAGGTGCGCATCGCATCGCTCTTTCCGCGATTCCGCGTCGACCAGCGCGGAACTCATGACAAATATTACGCGCCGCAGCGCGCAATGTTCCTTAAAGACAGGTTCCTTCCGCGTGAACGTTTTGACGTGGCGCACATTCTCATGAGCGGGCGCGGCTAACGCGGAGCGTTTTCGAGCTTTCCGTGTTTCACCGCAAAGCGCTCTCCCCGCCACACGATGGTGTTTCCGGCGAATCCTGCTATCCACAGCCCCATGGCCACCACGTCCCGGAGGGGAATCAGCCATAGGCTGGGCAGGACCTGGCGATCGCCCAGCACTTCGGCGCCTACGGCCATGGCCAGGGCCAGGCGCAGAAAGAAGCTCAGGGCCAGAAGCCACAAACTCAGGGGGCTGAGTCCGCTGGCGACCAGGTTCAAGAACGCCCAGCCCATGCCACAGGTGAAGACCAGGCCGGCGTAGCCCCAGGGGCGCGCGTCGCGCACCGTCCGGTACCAGCGCAACTGGTGATCGAGGAAGCCCTTCCATGTATAGGCGGGGACGCTGGTCTCCACGACTTCCGCGCTGAGGGCCACGACGTAGCCGGCTTTGAAAATGCGCGCGCCGAGTTCGTAGTCGTCGGCCAGGTGATCCACCAGGGGACCGAGGCCGCCGATGCTCTCCAGGGATTCGCGGCTGACGGCCAGCGTGGACCCCAGCCCGTAGCGCAGTCCGCCTTCGATCCAGCGGGCCAGCAGCACGCTGGGCTGGAAATCGGTGGCGATGCCGAGCGCTTCCAGGCGCGACGGCAGAGTCTCATGGGCGCGGCCGCGATACAGCGCCGTCACCAGGCCCACTCCCAACGCTCCGTGCCCCATCCTTGCGACTTCTTCCTGTCGCAAGGATGGCATGGCTCCCGGCTCGACCAGCCCTCGTTTATCCGCGCCGAAGCAGGCTATAACCCGCTGCAGGTAACGCGGCGAGACCGTGATGTCGGAGTCGTTGATGAGAACAAAATTATGTTGCGCGTGAGGCAGGAGCTGGATCAGGGTGCTGACCTTGCCATTGGTTCCCAGCCGCTGCGGGCACTCGATCAATCGGATCGTCCTGTCCGGGAATTCCGATTGAAGCTCGACGACCGCGGCGATGGCGGGGTCGTCGAGCGCCGAGACGCCAAACAGCAGCTCGTACGGGCCGGAATAGTCCTGGCGGCAATGGCTGCGGAATGCGTCCACCATGCCCGGGTCGAGGCCTTTGAGCGACTTGAGGATGCTGACCCCGCGATCGAACCGGGGCAAAGGAGCGCGCCGCTTGAGAAGGAACACACCGGCTGCGAGCAGGGCGGCCACAAAGTAGCCCATCCCCGCCACGGTCAGCACCGTGGTGAGCAGCTCCACGGCCTGTGCCAATGCGTGCGGCATCCCAGGTGCTAGTGTAGCGGAGCAAGCGGAATCAGGGTGCTGCTTGCCCGAGTTTGTGAGCAGCACTCAATGCGCGAATGGATGGCAGCGCGCGCAGCTGGTGACAGCAGGGTAACTGCCGGGTTGGCGGTACTCCAACCAGAACGCCTGGAATCCATGAACTTCTCCTCGCGGACGATCTCGATGAGTGATTCGGCGATTCGCCAATTACCGCGAATCAGCGGTTGCACACCGGGCAAAAGTTTCTACGGGCGGACGCGGAGCAACAGCAATGTCTGGTCGTCTTGTTGTACGCCGTGCCGTTTGACTTCGCCCATGATCAACTCCCATAGCTGCGGGAGTGGCTGCGCGGCGTTTTTCCCGAGCAACTGCTCGAGGCGATCGAGGCCAAATTCTTCATCGTTCTCGTTGGGTAATTCCGAGATCCCATCGGAAATCATCAGAAACAGATCCTGCGGGGAGTAGCTGACGCGCTGGCTCAAATAGCGCCCCCCGGGCATCAAGCCCAGGGGAATCTGCTCCATGGCGAGCCGCGCGATATCCTCGGTCGGGGCGCGATAGTGCAGGATGGGCGGATGGCCCGCGAGCGAGTATTCCACTTCGGACGAGCCGTCGAAGTACAGAAGCGCGAGCGTCGCATACATGTTCGCCTCCTTGACCGCGGGAAGCACGCGGTCCGCACTTTCCAGTACGGCTACCGGTTCCTGTCGGAACTGGAGCGAGACACGTACCGCCGTCTTCAACATTCCCATCAGCTGGCCGGCGGCCAGGCCGTGTCCGGAAATGTCAGCCACGTAGGCGAGCAGCGTTCCGGCGCGCTCTACGGCATCGATCAAGTCGCCGCCCATTTCGGTGCTGGGAATGGATTTCCCGTAGACCTCGAAGCGATCAACCTGAAGAGAAAGCGTCGGAACCAGAGTCTCCTGTATGCCGTGCGCGAGGGCAAGTTCGGTCTGGATGCGGACGGTCGCGATGCCTTCGGTCATGATGAAATCGACGAGCAGCCGATACCCGACGATCGTGCCCACCAGGATGCCGATGGCGTCGAAGACGACTCGACTGTGCATCGCCTCCAAGTCCGGCGAGGCGGACGAATGAAAGGAGATTCGAACCCCCAGCCACAGGCCGGCCCCCGTAATCAGCAGAAGAACAGGGACGAGACCAATCCGGCTCATGCGGGCTGCAAGAACGGCTGTCCCAAGCATGCCAGAGTAGATTGGCCAGAAAAAGCCTCGACCCAAGGGGTGATATTTGACCAGTAGCAGATCGATGACGAAACCGACCGCGCCCCAGGTGATAAACGCCGCGACCAGGAACTTCCCCATGCTCAGCATCGGCAACGCCCGCCAATAGGCACTCAAGGTGCGGAACCTGTGGGACGCCCACCGATCAGAGAACCATTTGCGAACCGCAGTCTTCATAACCCTCGCCTGAGAAACCCGCTCATCGAGCCAAAGAGCTTTTCCGACACCAAATAGCCCATCGCATGGATCGCTTCATCTTAGTCCGTAGAATATGAGGTTCGCGGTGCAACAAATTGGCCGACGGCCTTTGTGGCGGCGTCGTGAGAAATGAAGGCCGAGGAAAGGCTAAAGACATCCCCGCTTTCAGCCGAAGAAAGGAATGCGTTGCAAATGCCGCCGCGCACGCCAATCAGGAGCTCGCCATGGAAACCGAAGTGCTCGAAGATCAGAAAGTCGAAATCTCCTGGGCACATTTCCGGATGCCCCCCTTTCCCCAGGTTGCACTCAAGGTTCTGCAACTGGCGTCCAACGAAAACGTGCAACTGGGCAAGGTTGGCGAGCTGATCTCCTCCGATCCCGCGTTTGCCAGCGAAGTTCTCACCATCGCCAATTCGCTGCTCTACGCCCCCCGCTACCCCATCAAGAGCATTCTCCAGGCCATTGAAGTACTGGGCGCGAGCCATCTTCAGGGCCTGTGCCTCACGGTCGGAATCAGGGCCTACCTCGGCAAGTCGCTGGGCCACCCCACCATGCGCACCTTGTGGAGGCACAACATGGCCTGCGCCCTCATCGCCCAGCAGATTGCCTCCGCCGGTTTCATGGATCGAGAGATTGCCTACACCGCCGGCATCCTGCACGGAATCGGGCTGCTCGGTCTGGCGGTCGTGCGCCCCAGCGAATACGTGCACCTCCTCGGTACTCACATCGGTACTCCGGCAAGCCTGCTGGAGCAGGAGCAGAGAATCTTCGGCATCGATCATTGCCAACTGGGCAAGAAGCTGGTTCACGACTGGAACCTCCCTGAGGACTTTTCCCTGATCATGTGCCGGCCCATGCCGGTGCCGCATTCGGAACGTCCCGGCGCCGTCGAGTGGGACATGCCGGAGTTGGTCGGCTTGAGCTGCCGAATGGCCGACACGGTCGGTTTCGCTGCCTTCTCCGCCTGTCACGCCGCGACCTTCGATGAACTTCTCGAAGAGTTGCCGGCGCGGGAGCGCAAACTGTTTCACACCGACATCGAAACCCTGGCCTTCGAGGTCTCGAAAAAGATCGCGGCTCTCGAATCCGCCTGATCTCCCCACTTCCCAAAATCGGTTCCCCTCCCGGACGCCCCACCGCGGCCGCTGACGATACTATGAAAGCTCCGAGCGACGGCCCCTCCGCCCGTCGGCTTCACAGGAGCAGAATCGATGGACAAACGCGAGTTTCTGAAAGCATCGGGAGGTTTCGTGGCGGCCAACATGATGAGCGGCGCCTTTGCAGAACCGAACCCGGACCAGCACGGCGAGCCGCGTACGAACTGGGCCGGCAATTACACGTTCAGCACCGACAGTCTCCTCACCCCCGGCTCGGTCGACGAAGTGCGGAAGGTGGTCAAAAGCAACGCAAAGCTGCGCGCCCTCGGCACCCGTCACTCCTTCAATGCCATCGCCGACAGCATCGCGGCCCAGGTCTCCCTCAAGCGCCTTGACCAGGTCTCGCTCGATGAGAAGGCGCGCACCGTCACGCTGGGCGCGGGGATTCGCTATGGCGACCTGGCCACGGTGATCGACAAGCGCGGCTACGCCGTGCACAACCTGGCTTCGCTGCCCCACATCTCGGTGGCCGGCGCGTGCGCCACCGCCACCCACGGCTCCGGCGTCCACAACGGCAACCTGGCGACTCCGGTCGCGGGACTTGAAATCGTCACCGCCGACGGCGAGATCGTCCGCCTGTCGCGCGAGAAGGACGGCGACCGTTTCCTTGGCGCGGTTGTCGGCCTCGGCTCCGTGGGCGTGGTCACGAGCGTGACCCTCGACGTGCAGCCCACATTTCAAGTGGCGCAGTCCGTCTATCAGGATCTTTCCTTCGACCACCTGCAGCATCATTTTGAAGAGATATTTTCCAGCGGCTACAGCGTGAGCCTGTTTACCGACTGGCAGAATCACCAGGCCACGCAAGTGTGGATCAAGCGCCGCCTCGCGCCCGGCGACGCCAACAAGTGGGACCCCGCATTCTTCGGTGCTAAGCTTGCCACGCAAAAGCTGCATCCGCTTGCCGGGCACTCCGCGGAAGCCTGCACCGAGCAGCAGGGCATTCCCGGCCCGTGGTACGAGCGCCTGCCGCATTTCCGCATGAACTTCACGCCTTCAAGCGGCCAGGAACTGCAGTCGGAATTCTTTGTGCCCTTCAACCGCGGCTACGAGGCGATCCTGGCCGTGGAAAAACTGCGCGACCAGATCACACCCCACCTCTTCATCACCGAACTGCGCACCATTGCCGCCGACAAGCTCTGGATGAGCATGGCGTACGAGCGTCCCTCGCTGGCGATTCACTTCACCTGGAAACCGGAGTGGCCTGCAGTCAAGGAGGTGCTGCCCCAGATCGAAGCCGCACTGGAACCCTTCGAGCCGCGCCCCCACTGGGGAAAGCTGTTCACGCTGGCGCCCGCAAAGCTGCAACCACACTACCCGCGCCTGGCCGATTTCCGGGAATTGGTGAAGCATTACGATCCCGCGGGCAAGTTCCGCAACGAATTTGTCGAGAAGAATCTGTATTCCGCTTGAAGAATCTGTATTCCGCGTGACCGCAACGCCTTCCCTCCCGTAGGGACAGGTCGAGAATAGCCCAGGATGGAGTGCAACGCAATCCGGGGAAGATGTTGCGGCAAGAACCACCCGCCCCGTAGGGTCGGGGGCGATGGGTGCCCCTATCCCTTGCGCCGGTACAGGATCTGAAACTCGTACCCCGCGTTCGCCGGGAACAGCCCCGCCACATGGCGCAGCCGTTCGGCCAGCGCCGGCGCGGCCAGCAGCGGATATTCCCGCTCTCTCAGATCGTGGTAGTCGAAATCGACCGCCAGCGAAAGCTGGTAGATGGCCAGCGCGTCAGAGAACGACGACTCGATATAGCTGTTGCGGGCGCGCTCATCGATGCCTTTGGAACTGCGGCTGTCCTGGGCGCGGCGGCGGGTTTCCCACGCGTCCTGGCTGGTTTCGCCGCGCACCTGCGCTTCGGCCTGGGACCAGGCCAGAGATGCGAAGCTGTCGGGCACGCCGGCCGCTTCGACAAAATTGTGCGCCACGTTGATAAAGAACTCGAAGGCCAGGCCGAAGCGGTCTTCCACCAGCCGGGTGGAGAGAAACACAGCCTCAGTGGTTCCAAAAGACGCATTGCGGTGGCAGACCGCGCGATCGCCCAGATCGACCGTATAGGCCGGCGCAATCATCGTCTCGCCGGTGTCCGCGATCGCCAGCGGAACAAAGTAATAGGCGCGATGCGCGAGCGCGGCGGAGAGCGTGGAGGGCACCGCCCCCACCAGTCGTTCCAGGTCAGATTCCGGGGATGCGTGTCTCTCCCCACGCTCCGAAGTGAATGCCGTTGGGAGCAGTGCCTACCTCAACCTGGGTGGCTACCTTCTCCGCGTGCCAAAGTTCGATCTGCGCGCTGCTGGCCATGAAACTGTATTCTAGACGAGACCACCCCAGCGATGAAGACCTATCGCTGGGGGCCCCGGCGAGAGAGGCGCGAAGTTGACGCACACAGCTCAATCTCCACAACGCGGCGGAACATTCCTGGGATTTCCCCTGGCCGGGTTCGGCCTCTTCACCAGCTTGCTCTTGTCCTTCGCCTCCGCGTTCTTCGCATTCTTCGCGTCCACATGCATTTCCATTTTCGGGCTGCTGATCTGGAATCTGGGCGACCACCACGCCGTCAACTACGCTGATAGCTACTTGTACGTCGGCCTCCCCGCGGGCATCCTTGTTCTGCTGGTGGCCCTGCCCGTCTTCGGGACCCTGTGGGTACGGGCCAAATTCGAAAAGTGAGGGCGGATTATGCCGGTGCACTCCATCACGCTGGATTCCATCGGGTTAGTTGCATTGAAAGACGCGCTGCGCCGGGGTGCGGGCGATCCTCAACAGGACCAGCAACTCCGATCCCAGCAGTTACAAACCTGGTGCGCGTCGCTCGAAGCTGGAGGCATTCTCTACTTTCCTGAAACTCCCATACCGCTCCCCGACGACGACATTCATTTTCTTCTCGGCCAGCACCAGTCCGGAAGCCGCCTCCACAAGAACATCTCCTACAAACCTGAAATTGATCGCCTGAGCGGTGTGGACAAAAAATCCACGCCCGGCGCCGTCGTCGATCAACTGCATTCCGTGATGCGCCGCTATTCAGCCAGTGTGGAGAAGTTTCTTTCGGGCTTTCTCGCTCCCTATCAGAATCGGTGGCACCTCGATTACGCCAGCTATCGCCCCATCGAAGAGAAGGGACGCGATCTTCCCCTTCGCCGCCGCAACGATCTGCTCCACGTCGACGCGTTCCCCACCCGCCCCACCCGGGGCTGGCGAATTCTCCGCTTCTTCCACAACATTCATCCGGAGAGAACGCGCGACTGGGCTGTCGGCGAGCCCTTTTCGCGAATTGTAGGAAGCTTCGCGCCAGGCAAGCTGGACGTGCCTCATCCCGTCGGCGCGCTGGCCCGCACTGCACGCCAGATCGCCGTAGCCGCGGGCATGGGTCGCCTGGTTCCGCAATGGAAACGCACTCCCTACGACGAGTTCATGATGCAACTGCACAACGCCATGAAGGAAGACGCGGCCTTCCAGGAAACCTGCGTTCGCGAACTGGTGCAATTCGCTCCCGGCTCCAGTTGGATGGTCTTCACCGAGACCGTTCCCCACGCCGCGATGGCCGGCCAATATGCGCTGGAGCAGACCCTCCTCGTCGATCCCGCCGCCATGGTCACCCCTGAATCCGTTCCCCTCGCCGTCCTGGAACAACTCGCAGGCGCACGGCTGGTATAAATTCTCACAAGGCGTGTCTGGAGAAATTCAAGCAGATAGGTGGTGGCGGTCGATGCGCGTCGTGCTCCCCGTGATTTGTACCGCGATGGCATCCCTGGCGTGCGGCTGTGCGGGCCATTCGATGCGCCCGGCGGGTCTGGCTCAGCCGCCTATTGTGGTTTCAGATGCTGTGCGCGAGTCGTTGCCCAACGATTATCTGCGTGTCAGTTTCCTTCCCGCCGGCGTACAGGTGACAAGCCTGTCCCGCCCCGGAGCCATGCGGGCCTTCGCAACCGCGACTCCGCTGTATGTTCCTCCGCTGCGGGTGAAAGATCTCCCCTACTATTCCGGCCTGGTCAACAACGACGCTCAGGTATTGGTGGCCATGCGCTGCCGTCCGCCGCAGCCTGAGAAAGTAGACGCGGTGCTTGCAACCTGGCCCAATGTCTTCCTGGCAATTCAACGAGACGTCCCGGTGGATGCGGCCGCTTGTGGTGCGCCATCGCCGGATACGCCCACCCAGGTCGCCTGCTATGCGCGGGCTTTCATCGATTCTCCGGCAACCGTCGTGCCCTCCGCACTCGCGCATGTATTCAGCTATGCAGGCGCGCTTTATGACGCTGAACACGCGCCCATGGCGAAATGGCTGCAGGATAACTACGGAATTTTCCCCGCGTTTGCCGGCTCGGGGTACTCCGTCAAGGATTCGTATTCCTTGAGCAGTCAACCGATGTCATCGCAGCAGATCCTCGCAAAATCGGTGTCGTCGGAGTACATCCTCAAGAACGTCTCCTTGTCCCAAGCGGGCTGCCGATGCATTTCGGTCGCCCCCTATGCAGCGCGATCCGATGACCGGCTCGATCCGGATTTCATTGCGAAAGCGGGAGGCGATGGCGTTTGCACTTCGGTCCCGCGGCTGAGTCCGAACTCGCACTGAAGTTTCGCCGTCCCTGGTTCAATTAACCGGCGGCCAAAAAAGAACAACCGGGCCGCGCTCAATGGCGCGGCCCGGTTGTTCTTTCAGTCCCTGGTCCCTAGTCCCTGATCCCTGGTCCCTAGGTCCCTGCCTCTTCACATGCCTGCGGGCTTGGGGTCCTTGGGGTCGAACCTCGCGATTCGAACCTTCTTCGCGAGGCCGAGCTTGGAAAGAATCCAGATGCCATAGAAGTTGGGGTCGACTTCGTACCACTTGAGGCCGTGCCGCGCTGAAACCGGGTGTGCGTGGTGGTTGTTGTGCCAGCCCTCGCCGCCAGTGATCAGCGCTACCCACCAGAGGTTGCGCGAACCGTCGCGGGTCTCGAAGCGGCGGCTTCCCCACATGTGGGTGGCGGAGTTGACCAGCCAGGTGGCGTGAAGTCCGAGCGTGACACGCAGCAGCACGCCCCAGAGAACCATGGCGATGCCATTTTCGAGGCCCCCCCAGAGCCATCCGCCGCCCAACAGCAGCAAGCCGCTCGCGGTGATGGGGAGCCAGTGGTATTTGCTGAGCCAGACATGGAACCGGTCCTTGCTCAGGTCCGGTGAATAGCGGGAGAGAACCTCAGTCTGCGAGTGCAGTCCCTTGCCAAAGAGTATCCATCCGGCGTGTGCCCACCACCCGCCATCGCGGGGCGAGTGGGGGTCGCCTTCCTGATCGCTCAGTTGATGATGGACACGATGGGTCGAAACCCAGAAGATCGGTCCGCCTTCCAGCGAAAGCGTGGCGCAGATGGCCATCAGGTACTCAATCCACTTGGGGGTTTGATAGCCGCGATGGGTAAGCAGGCGGTGATAGCACATGCCGATGCCCACGTTGATGGCCAGCACATAGAGCACCGCCATGACCGCAAGGCGCGACCAGCTGAAGAAGAAGAATGCGGCCAAAGCCCCTATATGGAAGAAGATGATCACAGACAGGGTGAGCCAGGTGACTCCCGCCGGGACCGTGGCGGCCCGGCCCATGCGGACCTCGTCGCGGGCGGCAACAGCGTGCACGACCACCGACGCCGAAGACTCGGGGGCTGCGTGCAGTGGCTTGGCGGGGACGACGATCGTGGTGTCAGGAGAAGGGGAGCTTACAACAGATGCCATTCGGTGGTGTTTCCTCACGCGAGTGGCAGACACGCCCACTCTATTCTGATTGTATCGTAGCCGACATTTGCAACCACCGGTGAACTGGATTTATTACCAGTAACCCGCTCGAATTCAACCTGGGCGAGCTAATTGCCCAGTTTTTTCCATGCGGTCGAGTTTTCTCCTGGCTCGCGACATTCCCCGGCCGCGACTTCGATCGGCGTCGCTACTCGTTGCTCGCCGTGCCATAGGCCCCGCCCCCGCTGACGAACAGCTTTTCCGCCGTCCCGCGATAGACGCGGTACAGCGCAAATTGCCGCGAGTTATCGCCGCGCAGTTCAAACAAAAGTTCGGCGCGGTTGTCAGCCAGCGCATCCACGGCATCCACTAGCCGCATGCGCGGAGTCTCATCCAGGTGCGCAAAGTCGGTGACGCTCTTGAACAGCACGCGGACATTGCCATACAGATCCGGCTGGGCAATGACGGTCACAAATTTCTGGCTGGGGAGGGGGCCGTCGGTGTGCGCCGTCAGCACCAGCGTTGCTCCCGACCCGTAGGCCAGCTCAAAAACCCGGAACTGCTCATCCGCCAGTGCCACGGGCGCAGGCGGTGGTACTGCGGCTTTGGCGGTGTGCTTCACAGGAGCCGTGCCCGTGTGCCGGGGAGCGGGCGCAGGGGAAGCGGGAGCCGACAATCCGAGCTCGTGGCGGGCAATGTCCTCCACCTGGGCTTTCATTTTGCCTTCGTCGTCGGGATTGGCCCATGAATACGTCCAGGGATGTTCAGGGCGGTTCTTGGCGTCGGAAACCGCCACCGCCTGCTGCATGTCCGACGGCAACCCCATCAGCGTCGGCACCAGCTCAGCCCCAAAACCGCTGGATTTGCCGCGCTTGAGCAGGGGCCTGTCCGGATCGGAAGAGCTCGCCACCGATTCGACGTTGCCAAGGTCGCTGGCTGGGACCGAGTTCGATGCTTGCGGCGTCGGGTGGTTTGTCTCTGGAGACGTCGTCGTGCTGGACGGAGGCGCGGCCCCGGTGTCCGTCCCGGAACCGCTGCTGCCGCTGTCAGAAGTCTTCTTGTGCAGCTTGGGCCGGTCCGGATCGTCGTCCGCGGCCGGCGCGTTCGAAGATCCAGTCGAGCTTTCGCTCCCCGACCCGGACCCGGAACTAGAACCGGACCCGCTTCCGTCCGCATGCGTCTTCCGATGCAGAACCGGCTTGTCGTCCTGGATATCTTCATCCACCTTCTCCGGGGCGATTGCCTTGACCGGTTTGGGGGCGGGCATGACTTTCCACTTGCCGTAGCCCACCCACGTGCCCTGCTCCTGGGCCGCATTCTGGATGTCGAACAGGCCGAAGGTCTTGCCGTTCAGTTTCAGCTCGTATTCCACTTCTCCCGTCAGGGCCAGGGGCTGAGGCCGGGCCAGGTAAACGCCTGCGTCCTGGAGCTTTTCGCCATCGAAGACCGTCACCGGGATCATCCGGCAGGCCTTGGGCTTGCCCAGTTCCCCGGTCCACTCGAGGACCGCGACCGCGCGCAGGTCGGGAGCGTCCTTGCCGGGTTTCTTGATCTGCCCGGGGTACTGACCCCAGGTGAGCGCGGGAAGGAGAATCAGTGCCACCGCCGCGACCGCAGCGGCCGCCGGCCGCTGCCCCTTGAAACTGCACCCCATAAATCTGCGGTGCGATGACACCGGGCGCCCCCCTCGGAAATAATGCATCCTGATGGCCACTCCGGCCCTCCATCCAGTGAACGTGCCCATTGAACCTGTAAAGGATTGGTCGAATGGAACTGAACAGCAAAGTCGCCGATTTCACCCTGCAAACCGACGAGGACAAAACTGTAAGCCTCTCCGGCTACGCCGGCAAGCCCGTCGTACTCTTCTTTTACCCCAGAGCCGACACTCCTGGCTGTACGATTGAGGCCTGCGGCTTCCGGGACGCCTTCACCAAGCTCCAGAAGGCCGGCGCCGTGGTGCTCGGCATCAGCCGCGACACACCCCAGGCCCAGGCAAAATTCCGCGCCAAATACGACCTCCCGTACACACTCCTTGCTGATGTAGACGAGAAAGTATGCAATCAGTTTGGCGTGCTCAAGGAAAAGAACATGTACGGCAAGAAAGTGATGGGGATCGAGCGGACTACGTTCCTGATCGGCCCCGACCGCACCCTCCTTCACATCTTTCCCAAGGTCACACCCGAAGGCCACGCCGAAGAAGTGCTGGCCATCGTCAAAGAATGGCAGAAAACGCACAAATAAGCACAAATGCGGTCATCTAAGCACAAATGCAGTCATCCTGAGCGAAGTCCGCCGCGGCGGACGCAGTCGAAGGACCTGCATTTCAGGGATCTTTCGTGTTCAGCAACCTCCCAATCCCGGTGGAACGGATATTGACTAAACCCACGCCCCTTCCCGGCCGCCTTCTGCCCCGGTCCTTCTTCGAAGACCGTCCCGACCTTGTTGCGCCCCGCCTGCTGGGCAGGCTCCTGGTCCACCGGGCCGACACCGGCCTTCTTGCCGGCCGCATTGTGGAGGCCGAGGCCTATCTCGGTCCCCACAATGACCCTCCCGACCCTGCCGCTCACTCCCACCGCGGTCCCACTCCGCGCAACCTCGTCTTGTTCGGTCACGCCGGCTATGCCTACGTCTACATCATCTATGGCCGCTACTTCTGCATGAACGTCTCATGCGAGGCCGAAGGGCAGGGCGGTGGCGTGCTGATTCGCGCGCTCGAACCCGTCGCCGGGCAAAAACAGATGGCCAGCAACCGCGGACTGGCCTGGAATGGAGCCACTCCCCCCGGCCTGGCCTGCCAGTTGACCTCAGGCCCCGGCCGTCTCTGCCAGGCTATGGGTATCCTGCGCACCACCCACAATGGACTCGACCTGATCGATCCCCAATCGCGATTACAAATGCGCGATGACGGATTCTCTGTGTCCGAGGCCGTGGTGACCCCCCGCATCGGCATCAACGAGGCCAACGAAGCGGTCGATTGGCCCCTTCGTTTCGTCATTCCCGGCAACCCCTGCGTCTCCGGCCCCAGAAGTTTGAGTGGACGCCGCGTCTTTATCCCGTAAAAGTCCGTCTGTGAATTAAACGATGTCACCTGCGAGGACACTCTCCCCCTTGAAGATCACCTCCCTGTCCCTTCCCGTTGCTGCGGCTTCTGTTCTGGGCCTGGCGTTGTTCGCTGTGACCACCGTGGCGCAAGCCCCACCACCGCCGGGCGGAGAACAGCATGCGCATCCTCCCGCCCCCGCGCCGACCAACCTCAAGGTCCTGCCCAAGACCCTGACCGGCGATCAGGTGCACGAGATCATGCATGGCTGGGCCAAGGCTCTGGGTACTCAATGCGATACCTGCCACGCGGAGGATCCGGTCAAGAAGATGCCCAACGGCCATCCTGCGCTGAACTTCGCCGACGACTCCAAGAAGGAGAAGGAAACGGCGCGCCTGATGGTCAAAATGACCATGGACATCAACAAGAACTACACCTCGATGATCGAGAGTACCCGAGCCAACGCGCCCGAGGCCAAGATGGTCGGCTGCGGCACATGCCACCGAGGACAGGTGGATCCACCGGCCTTTGTCCCGCCGCCCGACCATGAGCATGAGCACCACGAAGGCGCTCCGCCGGCTGGCGACCCGCCGAGCGTCCCGCACTAGCGCCCCAGGTCGGCGCTGGCGGCGCGCCGGCCTACGGCTTCCAGATAAACGTGGTGATCGATCCGGCGGGCAGGGTTGCGGTCAAAGTCCTGCCCCGGAACGCGATCCCGATCTCCTGGCTGGTCGTTCCCGCATTCAGCGTGTACAGCACGATGCTTCCGTTCGGATTGCGGAAAGCCACATCCTTGACCCCGCTGCCGGGCTCGTCCGACCCGATCCGCACCGCGCCCGGAACCAGGAACTTGCTGGCGTGTCCCAGCACGTAATAGTCGAGCTCCGGTTTGAACGTCGATCGTTCCGTATCGATCGTGACCAGGCCGCGGCAGGTATCGCAACCACCAACAAAGGGCCCATGGTGCTGATCGGTCGCGAGCGCCCACAGCACATAGGACCTCGACCAGTTCCGCGTCACGTCAATCAGCTCCGCTGCCTCTTCCGCCAGGATGTTGCCCTTCCCCTCGTAGCCTTTCTGCCAGGTTCCCCCGCTTGATTCCGTAACCCACTGGTCCTTCTGCGGGAACTTCTCGTGGAACTTGCTCATCACATCGGGGCCGCCGCCGTAGTGGTGCCACGCGGTTCCTGCGGCCAGCACCTCGCTTTTGGGATCCTTCAGCACCGTCTCGGGGTAATCGGGACGATCCCAGTTATGGTCGTAGGCCATCACTTTGGGACTCAGGTGCGCCTCCGCCAGCGCCGGGCCTAGCGCGTCGCCGAAGAACTTTGCCTGTTCGGCGGGAAGCATTTGCATCCCGCTGTAGGTCGGCGTCGCAAACAGTGGCTCATTCTGAACGCTGAGCGCCCAGATCGGCACCCCGGCCGCCTCATAGCCCTGGATCGTCTTCACAAGGTACTCTGCGAACGCCGCGTAGTATTCCGGCCGCAGGGCCGCGGCCTCCTTGGTTTCAGCCTTCGCCCCCAGCATCGATCCCGTCGTTTTCATCCACCCCGGCGGACTCCACGGCGTCACCATCACCAGCAGCGACGGGTTCAGCGCCACCGCCCTTTTGAGCTGGGGCAGAATGTATTCCTGGTCATGGGCCAGGGAAAAGTGCTGCAGCTTCGGATCGTCCACTCCGGGCGGCGTGGTGCAGGCGGTGGTGGTCTGCTGGCACAGATCGTCGAAGGAGTAAAACGTCACGGCGAGGTCAGACGAGCCGACCGGCTGGCGGAGGATACTCAGTCCGATTCCGTCCTTCCGGCTGAACAGCATCTTGAACGCAGAGTCGGTTTGCGCCGGCGGCAGCTTTTTGGCGAACAGCCAGGCCGCGGAATCCGTCAGCGACGCGCCAAAGCCGTCGATCTCCTGGAAGCGCTGCCCATCGTCCACCGTGATCACCGGGATATGCGCGCCCGGCGCCGCTTTCGCAAAATGCACCTTCCCGCGCGCCGATAAGCCCTCGATAAGGTCGGGAGTCGTCTGGTACACGGCCACCGATTGCGCGTTCATGGTTGCCGAGAAAAGCAGAGCGAATCCACCGAGGCAGGCAAAACAAACACCCGAGCGTGTCATCCGATCCCTCTTTTATCTGAAGGAGAATCGTATCAACAGGCAGCAAAACTGTGCATGTCTTACGAACGCTCTTTTTGGGACTCGCCCCAAGTTCGATGAGTATACATCACCCAATTAATCACCGAATAGGCGATATAATTGGTGACGGAGGTCCTTAGAAGATGAGAGCAACGATAACTCTCGACGACGATTTGATACGCACCGCACAGCAATATTGTGGCGTGACGGAGAGAACGGCTCTGATACGTGAAGCGTTGAACGCTTTGATCGAGCGCGAGGCATCCCGCAGGCTTGCGGCGCTCGAGGGAACCATGCCGGACCTGGAACCCGTTCGCAGGCTGAGGGTTGAGGATCAATGATCCTCGCCGACACCACGATCTGGATTGACTATTTCCGCCGGTCCGGGCTCAGGCCCGAACTGCGAAACTTGTTGAACGGGCGCAAGGTCGTGATGCATCCCTTTCTCATCGCTGAACTCGCCCTTGGTTCGCTCCACAACCGGCTACAGACGCTGGCGGACCTGGAAAACCTTCCCCGGGTCAGGGTGGCGGAGCTAATCGAGGTGCGGCAGATGATCGAAGCGCGTTCACTGTATGCAAAGGGTATCGGCCTGACCGACGCGCACCTCATCGCGTCATGCCTCCTCTCCCCTCCGACAATGTTGTGGACTTCGGACATACGGCTTGGAAACGTAGCCGGCCCGCTCGGAATCCTAGCCACGATCCCGTAGAAGCTTTCTCGCTGTTCTTGCTTCCAACGCCACGGTACCTGCCTACGCCGCGCGCAACTCCAGCAGGATGGCGGCGCCCTGCGGATTGAGGTTCACCGCCGAGGCTTGGCCATCGTTATCGCGCAGGATTGTCGCGCACAGGCTGAGGCCCAGCCGGGCCGTGTCGATCCCGCCGCTCTGGGGCGGAAGGTAGGGATCGAACGCGCGCTCGGGATGATTAAAGCCTGGCCCAGAATGCGCGACCACGATCTGCACCCGATTCCCGTCCGCGGAGGCTTCCAGGCGAACGGTTCGATCGGAAGCTGCATCCAGGTTCTGGACCGATTCCATGGCGAACTGGAGGCAGTGCAACACCGCCTGGCGCAACTGTTGCGCATGACACAACACGCGGGGAATCGAGGGAGAAACATTGAGCCGGAACTCGATCGACCGCTGCAGAAATTCGGAGCGATGCAGATGCTCCATGTCCGCCAGCAGTTCAGGCACCGAGATCGCGGCACGCGGCCCCACCGGCGAACGCGCAATCTTCGACAGCCTTTGCAGGGTCGAGCGCATGTGGCGAGCTTCGCTGAGAATGGCTTCGACGCCTTTGCGCTCATGGTCGTCGAGGTGCGACGTTTCTTCGAGCAGCGATGCGTAACCGAGAATCACCGTAAGCGGGTTGTTGAGCTGCTGGGTGACGTTTCCGGCCAGTTGCCCCAGCCCCGCAAATTTCTCCGAATCGATCAGTTTCTCCAGCATCGTGGTCTGGCTGCGCGCTGCCTGCAGGCGGGCCACCAGCATCTCCAGCGGCAGCAGGTCTTCGCTGCGGAGAGGATGAAGACGATCGTTATCGCGCATTCCCGCCAGCAACAGCACCCCTTCTGTGGCTTCCCGGCCCAGCATGGGGACGCCGAAGGTCGAAGTAAAGCCAAGATGCATCAGGTCATCCCCAGGCGTGAGCCAGGGTTCCAGGTTCAATTCCAAGGTCAGGCTGTTGCCCACCGCCGGCTTGGCACAGTTCTCCGACGGGAACCCGGTGACAGGGATGCGGCAGGCCAGCGCGTCGAGCGCCTTCTCGGTGGCATGATCCAGCCCCGCTGCTCCCGCCAGCCGGTACACCCCCGAGGGTTGCAGCAGCAGTAAGGCGGACTGGGCGAACCGGCTGTTCTCCACCACCGTCTGGCAGATTTCCTTCCCCTGGTTATCGAAGTCCTCCACCCGGCGGCGCGAGAGGACGAGCTTCGAATACGCTTCCAATTCCTTGCGCGCCCGGCGCTCTCGCTCTCCGGTTGCCTTGTTGAGAGCCAGTTCGTTCTCCAGCGAGAGAAGGATCAGACCCATGGCTGCGATGACCTTGGCCAGGATGATGAGGCGGATCAGGTTCAGGCTCAGCACCGGGTTGCCCGCGATCCACGGCAGAAGAAACAAGACCGGTGAAGCCCAGGCCGCAAATCCGATCGCACTCAGCGCCACCCCGACCGAAAAACGCCGGAACACAAACAGGAACAGGAGCGCCGTGATGATCTGGTTGCCCGATTCAGCCAGCACCAGGGGCCAGTAAAGACCATGCCGGAAGGAGAGCCACACGGCAATGCCGCCAAACAGAAAGCAGGCCAGGGTTCCGATCCATATGGGCAGATTGCCCTTTTCCGAATTCCAGCGGAATGCAATCGCGAAGGAGATCAGAGCCAGAACCGGAAAAACCATCGAAATGGGCCCGTGCGGCGCTACGCCCCGAAATACGCCGTAAGCCAGAACCGCATACGCGATCATCGGCACAAAGTACGGGATGACATAGAGAATCTGGAACCGGCCGATGCGAAACCGGAGCGGCGAAAGGGAACCCAGGAACAGTGCCGAACTGACCAGGGCACACGCCTGGCCGGCCGCCGCTACCCAGGGATGACTCCCGTTCGAGAAGTCCCAGGTTCCGAGCGGATACAGCAGGAACGTCCGCACTACGGTGAAACAAAAGGCGAGGAACCAAAGCAGGGTGCGCACATCGCGCGAACGCAGATAAAGATGACCAAACGCCGGCAGCAGAAGCGTGGTCAACATCAGCGCTGGAATCTGATACCAATCGTGCATGGAGTGCCGGGGATTTCATGCTTTTTGCTTGGAGCGCCAAACCAGGGCATCCTGAAGCGAGAGCGATCCGGAACTAGAGTCCGGTAGATCCCCTATCAATTCTCATGCCACCCGCCGCGCGTGTACATGCGTCTAATGTGGTAGACAGCCAGGGCTTTCGAAATGCCGGGAGGCGGGAATTGACTCCGGCGTACTATTGAGACGGGATGCGGTGAATGATTCGTTCAATCAATCGATGGAGCATGGTTGCATTTACGCTCGCTTTGATCTTGCGTCCGGCCCTCGGGCAGGACAAAGACTCCTTTACACCCATGCCCATGGATGCCGGTTTCGGCCCCATGGATATCACCCCTCCCACCACGCCCCCTGACCAGATCATTCAGAAGTTCGCTGCCAAGGAAAGTGAATTCCAGGAGGCGCTGAACCACTACACCTACCGCCGCCTGGCCCGCGTTCAGACCGTCGACGACGACAACAAGGTGGACGGCGAGTGGTACGAAGTCGACGACGTGATCTTCGACCCCTCGGGCAAGCGCACCGAAAAGGTGGTCTTCGCGCCTGGCAGCACCCTTCAGCGCGTCATGATGAGTCCGTCCGATCTTCAGGACATTCAGCGCGGCTACCCGTTTGTCCTCACCGCCGAGGACATCGGCCAATACAACGTGAAATATGTGGGCCGGCAAAAAGTGGATGAGGTGGATTGCTTCGCCTTCGACGTCAGTCCTAAGCAGATCGTCAAGGGCAAGCGCTACCTGCTCGGCCGCATCTGGGTCGACACCACCGATCTCCAGATCGTAGTCACCAACGGCAGGATGGTTCCCGATGATACCCGCAAGGGAAGCGAGGACCTGCATCCTCCCTTCATGACCTGGCGGCAGCAGGTCGACGGCCACTACTGGTTCCCCGTCTATACCAAGGGCGAGGGAATCCTGCACTTCTCCGGCGGTCACGGCTACGCAGCCGAAGACGTGCACATGCGCGACACCATCAAATACACCGATTACAAGCGCTTCGGCTCCACAGCCAAGATCATCTATGAAGGCAAAGAGATTCCCACCACGCCGGACGCGAAGCCGCCCGACCAGCAGCCAAAGCCCCACTAAATGAGCTCCTGCGTGAGGTTGCCCAAAACCTGGGTGCCCCAGAGCCTGCCCTGAGCTTGCCGAAGGGTCCCAACCTACCGCCGCGTGTTCTTCCACAGCGCTTCCAGCGCATCGCATGCATCGCGAACCCCATCCTCCTGCGCCAGCATCCTGGCAACGCTCTGCGCACAATCGGCGAATTTCGGTTCCTCCAGCATCTCGCGCACTTTGCGCGCCACACGCAGCGGCGTATAGTCGTCGCGCTGGATCACCCGTGCCACCTTCAACCGCCGCATGCGCCGCGCATTGTCGGGCTGGTCGTGCGAGTAGGGCATGATCAGCATCGGCTTGCCGGCCTGCAGGCATTGCGCCGTCGTGCCCACGCCGCCCTGGTGGACAACCATCGCTGCGCGCGGAAAAAGGGCTGAATACGGCGCGTACTCTGCCACGCAGATCGATTCCGGCAACGGTTGCTGCGGCCGGTTGCGCTGGTCCGAACCAATCAGCAGCACCGCGCGCACATCCAGCCTTCATCGCCGCCCGCGCCGAGTACTCATAGAACTCTTCCCGCCGCCAGCACCGCGGCCGATCCCAGCGTAAACACCACCGGCGCTCGGCCCGCCGACAGAAACGCCTCAAGGTGCGCCGGCAGTTTCGCGTTCCCCGCGTCCGCGTCGTAGTAGCAGAACCCGGTGATGCGCGTGTTCGGCGGCCAGTCTTTCTGTTCCACGCCCAGCACCCGCGAAAACAACGCCAGCACCAGGTATGGCGAGTGCTTGGCGTCGAAGAGCGGATTCGCGCCGCGCTCGCAAGTCCCAGTTCGCGCCGCAACTCGTAGATCGGTTCAGGCCACTTGCGGGTCGCGAACCGCGCCAGTCGCCGGATGGCCCGCCCCATCCCCGGCACTGCCTTGTCGGCGCGCGCCAGGCGCGGATAAGGCGGCAGCACCGGCGGATCGAATGCTGAGAAAAACGACAGCGGCGCCAGCACGTAGCTGGCCCACGGAATCCCCGTGATCTCCGCCACCAGCGGCCCCGCATAGTTCAGTTCGCCCAGCAGCAGCAGGTCGGCGCGCTCCGGGCTGCGTGGCCGCATCCAGCAGATCGTCATACGTCTGCGCGCAGCGACGGAAACAGAAAGTTCCTCAGCCCGTGCTCGGTCCCGTGGTTCACGTCGTAGATCATCTCAACCAGGACGCTGTTCTTGGGATCGATGTCCGGCCGGACGGCATGGAACTCCAGTCCCAGCGGCCGGATCTTCGGTTCATAGAGAGCCGGCAACGCCATCACCGGCACATGCCCGCGCCGCTTCAGCTCCAGCGCGATCGCAATCAGCGGATTGGTGTCGCCAAACGTGCCAATATTCGAAAGAACAATGCGCACAAACAGGTCCCGCGTTGGTTTGATCTGCTCCTTGAGGTTAATGCATCACCCTTGCCCCTGATGTCCGGCGAAATCGCCACCATCGATGAACCAAAAATGACGTCACGATAATCCCTGCGTCCTGAGCCCCACCATTCCCGTCTTTACCGTCAGAGTTTCGTTAAAGTGGTATCCTTCGCGTCCCACCAGGAGCCCGACATGCGCTTTGTTCGCGATTCTTCTTCTCACGCACCACGCACTTTCGCTGCAACAGCACTCGCGTTCTTGCTCGCGGCGCCGGCCGTTGTCGCCGCCCAGCAGCCCTATCACGTTCTGGATCACTGGAAACTCGGCGGCGAGGGCGGGTGGGATTACCTGCTCGCCGACTCCTCTGCCCACCGCCTCTACATCACCCACGGCCCGCGCGTCGAAGTCATCGACTCCCAGACCGGCAAGCCCATCGGCGCCATCACCGGCCTGCATGGAACCCACGGTGTCGCTCTCGACAACGCCGGCAAGTTCGGCTACATCTCCGATGGCGGCGGCAACGCGGTGGTCGTCTTCGATCGCTCATCGCTCGCCACCGTGGCTACCATCCCGGTCGGCACTAACCCTGACGGCATTGCCTTCGAACCAGCCACGCAGACCGTGTGGGCGTTCAATGGCCGCAGCAACGACGTGTCGGTGGTCGACGCCACGACGCGCAAAGTGGTCGCTACCATTCCCTTGCCCGGAAAACCCGAATTTCCCGCCGTCGACGGCAACGGCACCGTCTTCGACAACATCGAGGACAAAAATGAAATCGTTCGCCTCGACGCGCACGCCCGCAAGCTGACCGCTGAGTGGCCTGCCGGCTGCGACTCTCCCTCCGGGCTGGCCTTCGACATCGCCGGCCACCGCCTCTTCCCGGTCTGCGACGGCAAGAAAATGGCCGTGGTCGACTCCAACAGCGGCAAAGTCCTGGCTACGCCCGCCATCGGCGACGGCCCCGACGCCGCCAATTATTCCCCGGACCACCAACTGGCTTTTGCCTCTTCGGGCGATGGCGTCCTCTCGGTTGTCGATGCGTCCACGCCCGCCTACAAGACCATTGAGAGCCTGCCAACCCAGCGCGGCGCACGCACCATGACCTACGATCCCTCGACGGATCGCCTCTATGTCGTCACCGCGGAATTCGGTCCGCCCCCGGCTCCAACCGCCGATCGCCCCCACCCCTGGCCTTCCATCAAGCCCGGCAGCTTCACTGTGATCGCGATCGGCCGCTAGCCGATCTCGGTGCCCGGTTCACTGTCCGCCGTCCACTGTTTCACTGTTCACTGTCCGCTAATTCATACGGCAGCCCGAACCGGCCGATCTGCACGAGGGGCTTGTCGCCCGGGGGCCAGATGTGGAGGCTCTCGACACGGGTGGAACCCGTCATGCGATGAGCTTCCGCAGTACCCACGAGTAAGCCCGTCGCCGCCACATGAAAGCGCACGCTGAGCGCGTCGCCGGACTTGGCGCGGTCCCATCCGAAGACATATTCTCCGGGCTTGAGCGCAATGCCCCCGATCCGTATTGGCGCCTGCACCAGCAGATAGTGCGAATACTTGCCATCAGCCGAATAGCCCGCCGTCAGCAGCACCACCCCGGCAATGTATCGTCCCCGCGCATCCACAATGCCCGACGCCGTGCGCATCTCGGTTTCAATGTGCTCCTTCTCCACCGGCGCGCGCGAAGGCAGCAGGGAAGCAAGCTCGGCATCCGTGGCCTGGCGCCAGGTGCCCTTCTGGGCCTGCATTGCGGTGGAGACGATCAGCAAAAACAAGGCAGGCAAAAGCAAGTTCGCGACGGCGGCAAATCCCTTCCGTCTCATGGCGGTTCTCATCATGGCTTCGGCTTTCTGAGGGATTCGAGGGTAACAAGCCCGCGCTGGATGGCCGCGGTCGCCGCCTGGGTGCGGTCGGTAACGCCGAGTTTGCCCAGCAGGCTGTTGATGTGGGTCTTCACCGTGGCCTCCGATATATCTAACTCGGTCGCGATCTCCTTGTTGCTCTTGCCGTGGACGATCTGTTCCAGAACGTCGAACTCGCGCGGGGTCAGCTCTTCAGTGCCCATGCGCTCGGCCAGCCGCTGCGCAATCGCCGGCGGGATATGCGATTTGCCGGCGTGCACGGTGCGGATGGTCGAAATCAGCTCGTCGCTGGTCATGCCCTTCAGCAGGTAAGCGCGCGCCCCGGCCTGCAAGGCGCGATAGATGTCCTCGTCGCCGTCGTAGGTGGTGAGCACGATGAAGCGCGCCTGCGGATTCTCCATGCGGATGCGCTGAATCACCTCTACCCCGCTCAATCGCGGCAGGCGCAGATCGATCAGGGTGATGGCGGGCTGGTGCTTGCGAATCTGGGCAATCGCTTCAACTCCGTCGGCAGCCTCGCCCACCACTTCCAGTCCGTCGACAACGTTCAGCAGCGCCACCAGACCCTGGCGTACCACGTGATGGTCTTCCACGACCAGGACGCGGATCGATTCCTCTGTCACAGTCACTCCTTCACTCCCTTGGGAGTCGGCGTTCGCAGCCGAATCGTTGTTCCCACACCGGGTGCGCTCACGATTTCGAGATCGCCGCCAATCACCGCCGCCCGCTCGCGCATGCCGGTAAGCCCATAGTGTCCCCCGGACTCCGGCGATTTCCCGTTGCTCGAGCCAGGGTTCAGGGCGAACCCGCATCCGTTGTCCCGCACTTCCAGCGCAAGCTCGCCTGGACTGTACTCCAGTAAAACCGTCAAATTCTGCGCCCCGGCGTGTTTCTTCACATTATGGATCGCCTCCTGCGCCACGCGCAGAATCTCGCGCTCTGTCACCAGCGGCATCGCGCGGTACGCGCCATAAATGCTAAAGCTGGCTTCCACGCCGTGACCGTCAGCCTGCTCGACCATGCGCCGTAGCTGCACCGGCAGTGTGACCTCGCCCGCATCGTGCGAGCGCAGTGACCAGATCGATTGCCGCGCATCGGCCAGTCCGCCGCGCACGAATTCGCGGGTCTTGTCCAGGTGCTTCACGGCCGCGCCTGGCTTGTTTTGCTTGAGCAGTTCGCTCAGCAGTTCCAGCTGCACCGAAATGCCAACGTAGCCCTGCGCGAGTGTGTCGTGAATCTCGCGTGCAATGCGATTGCGCTCGCCCAGCACGGCGCGAAATTCGCGTTCCGCCCGCACCAGCCTCATCCGCAGCAGCAACACCACGAGCCCCGCCATGGCTGCGCCCAGCACGGCAAAGAACCAGAGCGTCTGGTAAAAATGGGGCCGCAGTTCGAATACGAGGGTCGCGCCCTGCGTATTCCACACCCCATCGTTGTTGGCTGCCTGCACGCGGAACGTGTACCGGCCGGGAGGAATGTTGGTGTAGTAAGCAGTGCGCCGCGACCCCGCCTCGGTCCAGGCGTGATCGAAACCATCGAGCATGAAGCGATAGCGCACCTTCTGCGGCGCGACAAAGCTCAGTCCCGCATACTCGAACTGAAAATGATTGTGGCCCGCGGGGACCCGGATCGAATTGTTCGTACCACCCAGCGGCTGCGCAACATCATCCACCGCAAACCGTACCAGGGCCACCGGCGGCGGCACAGGATTGACCGGAAAACGTGCCGGGTCTGCCATCTCCAATCCCTTGGGCGTCGCGAACCACAGGCGGCCGTCCCGGCCCTGCCAGGCCGAAGGATGGCTGTTGGTTGCGGTCTCGCGGCTGATGAGGCCATCGGCGGTTGTGAACTCGATCCAGTTCAGGCAATCCACGCCTTCCATCGCCCCGGCGATTCCCGCGCAGTCGCATCGCGCGATGCCGTTCCCCGTGGCGAACCAGAGATGGTTGTGGCCATCGTCGAGAATGGCGTGAATCGATGTGTTCTTGAGCCGGTCCTGGGTCACGCGCGAAAAATGCTGGCCGTCCCACAGGTTCCAGCCGTGATCCTGGGTCCCGATCAGCAGCGTCCCCTTGGCCCGAGGCAGCAGGGCCGTGATCACGTTGCTCGAAAGACCGTCGGCGGTTGTGAAGTTGGTGATCGTGCCTTCATGCAGGCGGGACAGGCCGGCAAGGGTCGCAATCCAGAGATCGCCGCCCGTATCGCGCACCATGGCGCCGACCAGATCGCTGCCCAGCCCGTCGGCCTGGGTAAAGGTCTCCATACGCATGCCCAATTCAGCCCCTTCGAGCGGCCGGATCCAGTGAGTCAGCCCCCGCCGGGTGCCGATCCACAACGATCCGTCGGTATCCACGAGCAGCGAACGGATGAAGTCATCGGGAAGCCCGTCCGCCGATGTAATGGTGCTGACCTGCCCCAGCCGAATCCGGCTCAGCCCGTCGGGCGTGCCCACCCACATGTCGCCGTTGGCAGCGGCTGCGAGGGAAAGAATCACATCGCTGGGGAGACCCTTGCGCACGTTGTACGTCCCCATTCCGTAGCGGCCGCCCTCAAAGGTCAGGAACACATTCAGGCCCCCGCCATTGGTTCCCACCCACAGCGCTCCGATGCGGTCTTCGACCACGGTGGTGATGTTGTCGGAAGCGAGCCCATCCCGCGAGTTGTAGGCCTTGAAACGCTGGTCGCGCAGGATGTGCAGCCCGCCGGTTTCGGTTCCTGCCCAGACGTTGCCCTCGCGATCTTCCATCAGCGCCAGCACCGACTCCGCCGCCAGCGAATCGGTGACCGGCAGCCGCTCCAGTTTTCCCCCCGTCCAGCGCGCCAGGCCGCCATTGGTGCCGATCCACAGTGTTCCCTGGTGGTCGGCGAGCAATGCCTGGATGCGGCTCCCCGGCAACTCCCGGCCCACCGTCAGGCGCGTCTTCGGGGCCTCTCCGCCTCCCAGCACCAGCGTGCTCTTGTTGCCCACTCCGGTGGCGCCGTTGCTGAAGTTCACCAGGAACCACAAGTCATCGTTCGACAAGCCTGCCCACACCGCCGCCTGCTTCCAATCCCCGGCATGAGGAGGAGTATCGACCCAGGCCCCGGTCAGCCCCCCGCCCGTCAGCGTTGCAATCGGCATTCCGGAACGCCACTCCCCGCTCCTCTCAAACCGCCGCTGCGCACCGAGCCGCGCCAGCCCTTCATCGGTATAAACCCACAGCGTGCCTGATGAATCCTCGGCCAGAGCGCGTATATCGTTTCCGGGCAGCCCATCCTGGGTCGTAAATGACTTCACCGCGCCGTTCTTCCACTGCGCCAGCCCGTCGCTGGTGCCGATCCAAAGCGCGTCATCCCGGGTCTCGGCCAGGCATTGCACGTCGTTTCCCGGCAGCGCGGGAGTCGAGGTCTTGTCGAAGACTTCGAAGGCGTTGCCGTCGAACCGCACCAGTCCTACTTCGGTGCCCAGCCAGACAAACCCGTCGCGCGTCTGCAGCACCGCCTGCACGGTGTTCTGCGGCAGGCCGTTCTCCATCATCCACGTCTGCCGGCCATAACTCGCCAGCGGTGTTGACGGCTCCAGCGCCGCTCCCACGAGGCCTACGGCCACCAAAAGCGCCGCCGCCAGTCCGGATACGATCCGGCCCGCTCGCAGGCGCGGAAGAGCCTGGGCAAGATTCGACTCAGCTACCGGGTTGGTGCGGATTGGGAACACAGGATCAAAGCGCGGCCTTTCTGGGGTTCAGAGTCGGACTCGTTGAAAAGGGTGCGCTCTTCCAAGTTAATTCGCCAGGGCCTCGAATGCCCAGAAGTCCCTTGTTGTGTGAGGCCAAACCCGCGGAATTCTCCACCCCTGGGTGGAGTCCGGAGTCCCTCGAAGGACGCAAGACATCGATCTACGTGAGAGTTAGCCTGTTCTTGTCTCCTGAAGCCTGTACATCACTGGCTTGTGACTTTCGGGGTGGCGCTTTCGAGCAGCCACCCCTTTCCTTTTGCGGCGCCGGGTTTTCTTAGTATCCTTGTCTCCCAGGTTCGCTCCATCCATAATTGAGCTGTCTTCCTGCGCCAAAACAGAGTCGAAAGAAGAGGTCTCGATGGCTGTCAATGTTTTGTTCCTGACCGGAGGGTTGCCGCACGGCTCAAGGGTCAATACCTCGGGCGGAGGCTCCGACCTGGTCGTCAACGTGGGTCCGGAGGAGTTTCCGCATTTCACCTTCCACGCGAATGGCGCCAACGTCCTCGGCGGAACCGCCACCGTGGCCTATGCCGGAAATGTGGCGAGATATCATGTCGCGATTCGCCGCGGAGTGTACGTGGGCCGCCAGTATCTGAACGGACAGTGGCAGGCCGATCCGGGCGACACCAATACCAATTTCCAATCCGACCTTGATACAGGCAATTCCTTCGCACTGGATCTCGAGCCGATTCTACGTTTCAGTTGAAGGGCGTGCTTCCGGAACCCAAACCAGCAATGGAATACACCAATATCCACGTGGAATATCGCCCGCCCCTGGCGGTGATTACGCTCGATCGCCCCAAAGCCCTCAATGCGCTCAACGCCGCCACCCTGGCTGAACTGGAATCTGCCTTCGAGGCAGCCTCCCATGACGCGAGTACCCGTGTCGTGCTTCTGACGGGCGCCGGGGGCCGCGCCTTCGCCGCGGGAGCCGACATTCGCGAGCTTGCCGCGATTCCTCCTGAAGAAGGGCGGGCCTTCGCGCTCCGCGGTCAAGCCATCTTCCGGCGCATTGAGACATTGGGCAAGCCGGTGATCGCCTGCGTCCAGGGTTTTGCGCTGGGCGGCGGGTGCGAACTGGCCATGGCCTGCACTCTGCGTATCGCTGCGGACGATGCCCGCTTCGGGCAGCCGGAAGTGAAGCTCGGCATCATCGCCGGATACGGCGGTACCCAGCGCCTGCCTCGCCTGGTGGGGCGCGGCCGCGCCCTTAAGCTGCTTCTCACCGGGGCCCTGATCGATGCCCAGGAAGCGCTCCGCATCGGCCTGGTCGAGGAAGTCGTCCCCGCCGCCGAACTCATGAGCCGCGCCGAGGCTCTTGCCATGGAAATCGCCGCCAACGCACCCATTGCGGTCAGGGAAACCCTGCACGCGGTGGACGAAGGTCTCGGCCTGTCGCTGGAGCTGGCGCTGCTGCGAGAGGCCGCCCGTTTTGGCATGCTCGGAGCCACCGCCGACAAGGCCGAAGGCGCACGCGCCTTTCTCGACAAGCGCCCTCCCGCGTGGAAGGGCGAATGACGCATCCTGCTATGCTGGACTCGTGAGTCGTCGTTCGCGGATGCAAGGGTTTGCAGCGATGGCGCTGCTTCTGGCCGTGGCTGTTGTTGCCTGTCGTAAAGAAGAACAAGCTGTGGTGGGCGTGGCCCACACTGCCGAGAAGGCCCAGCAACAGGCGCAGGCGGCGGCCACCGAGCGCGAACGCGAGCGCGCGGCCCTGGCCAAAATTCCTCTCCCGACCAAGAGCCTCTACATCAATGTCCACGAACCCCGCGAGTGGGCCAACCCCTTCATCAGCGCCGATACCGAATATCTGACCCTCCGGGTCACCATGGCCGATTCCAATCCCAGTTCCTTTGGCGAGGGTGGCATGCTGCGGCCCGAAGCGGCGCGCCGGCAGGAGTTGCAAATCCACCCTGCCGATCTGGCTGAAGCCTTGATCGCCTTACCCCCTGCCGCCTGGCGCTACGGACGGGTCGTCGCCATTGCCGAGTCGCCCCTCGCCGATCGCAAAAAGCGCGCCGTCGTTCGCCGCAACGTCGAAGCCGCCATCCAGAAACTCAACGATCTGGAAGTCGTGGTCGACGAGTGGCCGGTGCGGTAAAAACAGCTATTAGCTATTAGCTTTTAGTTACTACTCTGCTTTTACGATGGCAGTAACCAATATCCCGTTTGTCATCCTGAGCGGAGAGCCGGAGGCGCGCAGTCGAAGGATCTGCGGTTGCCCTTTCCGCATTTCATCAGGACATTTCTTTCGCAGCACGCACTAGCTCTTAGCTTGTTAGCCTTAACGTGCAGCCGCCGTCCGTTCGCATCTCCACGAAAAAGCTAATAGCTAATAGCTAATAGCTGCCCTCTCTCTTGTTATCCTTCGTAGTCAATGCCGGAACTCCCCGACATCACCGCCTACATCACTGCCATCGAGGACCGCGTCCTCGGTCAGACGCTTGAACGGGTGCGGCTAGGCTCGGTCTTTCTGCTGCGCACGGTCGATCCCCCGCTCAGCAGCGCCGAAGGCCGAACCGTCCACGCCCTCCGCCGCATCGGCAAACGCATCGCCATCGGCGTCGAGGGCGACCTCTGGCTGGTGCTGCACCTGATGATCGCCGGCCGGTTGCACTGGAAGCCCGCCCAGGCCAAGCTTGCCGGCCGCAACGCCCTCGCCGCCTTTGATTTCTCCAGCGGCACCCTCACCGTCACCGAGGCCGGCAGCAAACGCCGTGCGTCGCTCTACGTCCTGCGCGGCGAAGCAGCGCTCGAAGCCATCGATCCCGGCGGCGTGGAGATTTTCTCGACCGGCCTCGATGGTTTCCGCGCCGCGCTCTCCCACGAGAACCGCACCCTCAAGCGCGCCCTCACCGACCCGCGCCTCATCAGCGGCGTGGGCAACGCCTACTCCGACGAAATCCTCCATGCCGCTCAGCTTTCGCCCATCACCCTCACCCACAAGCTCAAGCCGGAGGAATGGCAGCGGCTCTTCGAATGCACGCGGTCGACGATGACCCTTTGGATGGAACGCCTGGTCGCGGAAGCGAAGAAGAGTTTCCCCGAAAAAGTGACCGCCTTTCGACCCGAGATGACCGTGCATGGCCGCTTCAACCAGCCCTGCCCGCGCTGCGGCGAGAAGATCCAGCGCATCCGTTATGCCGACAACGAAACCAACTACTGCGCCCGCTGCCAGACCGGGGGCAAGGTGCTGGCTGACCGCAGCCTCTCCCGGCTGCTCGGCTCCGACTGGCCGCGCACTCTCGACGAACTCGAAGCCCTCAAGCGCCGCTGACCTGGCAGCTACCCAAAGCGCAATTCTCCTTGACACACGTTTTCGCGTCCTCCAAAGTGGAAGCCTCCCCGTGTTCCCCGCTCCACTGCTCTTGAGCGGACGTCTGCGCATATTGGAGGTTGCCGGATGCACCATATTCACCTGAACCTTGTCGCCATTCTCGTCTCGGCCGTGATTCTGTGGGTGCTGGGGGCCGTCTGGTATTCGCCCGCCCTGTTTGCCAAGCCCTGGATGGCGGCTCTCGGCATCACCCCCGATCCCAGCCAGAAAAAAGGCCTGATCCCGGGCATGATTGCGTCCTTCGTCGGCGATTTCATTCTGGCTTTCGTGCTGAACCACTTCACCCTGTGGGCTCACGCGACCACCTTTGGCTGGGGAGCCCTCATCGGCTTTATCACCTGGGTCGGATTCTTCGTCGCGCCGAGCTTTCCCCAGGGCATCTACGAGAACCGGCCATTCAAGCTGTTTTTCATTAACAACGGCTACTGGCTCATCGGCCTGATCATTGTGGGCGGCCTGCTTGCCGTCTGGCCGTAAGGAAGTTCTCAGTTCTCAGTTCGTAGTTCTCAGTTCGTAGTTCACTGTTCCTCGGCAGCCTGAAGGCCACAATTACGCCCGACTGAAAACTGACGACTGAAAACTGACAACTGTACAATCTGGCCATGGCAAAGGAAAAAATCGCCACCGCGCATGCCCCTGCCGCCATCGGGCCGTACTCCCAGGCAATCCGCCTCGGAAACCTCCTCTTCACCGCCGGCCAGATTGCGCTCGATCCGGCCACGCAGCAGATGGTCCCGGGCGGCATCCAGGAACAGACCACCCGCGCGCTCGAAAACCTGAAGGCCATTCTCGAATCCGCCGGCTCCAGCCTCGCGCAGGTGGTCAAGGCCACTGTCTTTCTCAAGGACTTCAACGACTTCGCGGCCATGAACGAAATCTACGGCAAATACCTGGCCCCGGAGGGCATTCTGGCGCCGGCCCGCAGTACCGTCGAAGTCTCGCGCCTGCCCAAGGACGCACTGGTCGAGATCGAACTGATCGCCGAGCACGATCCAGCCATCCATTCGTATCTTCACCGGCCCACGAGCATCTAAGAGAGATGAGTAATTCCACTGGTCAACGCATGTCTGAGACACCTGAAAAAGTGGTCAAGTCCGACGCTGAGTGGCGCGCGGCCCTGACCCCGCAGCAGTATCACGTTTTGCGCGAAAAAGGCACCGAGCGCCCCTACACCGGCGCCCTTACCGAGAATCAAAAAACCGGCAACTACCACTGCGCCGGCTGTGGCGAGCTTCTGTTCCTGTCCGGAGCCAAATTCGATTCCGGCTGCGGCTGGCCCAGCTTCATGATCCCCGCCGACTCCAAGGCCGTTCATGAGCACGAAGACAACACCTTCGGCATGCGCCGCGTTGAAGTCACCTGCGCCCGTTGCGGCGGCCACCTGGGCCACGTTTTCCCCGACGGCCCGCGACCCACCGGCCTCCGCTACTGCATCAACTCCGCCTCGCTGACATTCGAGAAAGAGAGATAAGAACCGGAAACAGCCGGCAGAGAAACAAACGCTCCGTGCCCCATCCTTGCGCCTTCTTCCTGGCACAAGGGTGGGAGACCAGGAACCCACACTCGTTCTCCACCGCAATGCACAGCCCCGCTCTCTCCAATCGCTGATAAAATCGAACTTTCGGTCAGCCCTCCTTGCAGGGAATTTACACGCGGAAAGCTCTCATTGTGCTCGACAAATCCAACTCCCATTCCGTGACTTACGCCGACGCCGGCGTCGACATTCCCACCGGCGACCGGGCCAAGGAACGCATCAAGTTTCTGGCCCAGAAAACTCTGAACCGCAATGTCCTGGCCGGGGTCGGTGGTTTCGGCGCCCTGTTCCGGCTTGACCTGCAGCGCTTTAAGTCGCCTATCCTGGTCAGTTCCGCCGACGGCGTTGGCACTAAGCTGAAAGTCGCGTTCGAAATGGGCCTTCATCACACCGTGGGCCAGGACCTGGTGAACCACTGCGTCAACGACATCGGCGTCCAGGGCGCGACTCCGCTCTTTTTTCTCGACTACCTGGCCAGCGGCCGGCTCGATCCGCAAGTCACGGAAAGCGTCGTCTCCGGTCTCGCCGAGGCCTGCAAGGCCAATGGCTGTGCCCTCATAGGCGGCGAAACGGCGCAGATGCC
Source organism: uncultured Acidobacteriota bacterium (assembly GCA_963798315.1). Taxonomy (GTDB): domain Bacteria; phylum Acidobacteriota; class Terriglobia; order Terriglobales; family Acidobacteriaceae; genus Telmatobacter. The sequence goes on from CAWCTA010000023.1 coordinate 328,953, forward strand.
CGGCTTTTACGCCGAAGGCGAGTACGATCTCGCCGGCTTCATCGTCGGAGCGGTTGACCGCGACAAAATGGTCACCGGCGCGGGCATCAAGCCCGGCGACGTGCTCATCGGCTTTCCCTCCACGGGCCTGCATACCAACGGCTACTCGCTGGCGCGCAAGTTGCTCTTCGAGGTGGCCGGCTACAAGGTCACCCAATACGTCACGGCCATCAAAGAGAAGGCCGGCGCAGCCCTGATGAAGACCCATCGCAGCTACCTGCACGTAATCCAGAAGCTGGTTGGCGCGGGTCTTACGAACGGAATGGCTCACATCACCGGCGGCGGCATGACCGAAAACCTGCCCCGCATCCTGCCCAAAGCTACCGAGGGGCACATCGAACTGGGGTCCTGGCCGGTGCTGCCCATCTTCGAACACCTTCGCGACCTGGGCCAGATCTCGCAGGAAGAGATGATGCGCACCTTCAATATGGGCATTGGGCTCATTGCCGTCATTCCGGCGGCCAAGTTCGCCCGTACGAAAAACCTGCTCGACCGTGCCGAGGAGAAGTTCTACGTCATCGGCCGCGTGGCCAAGGGCGACCACAAGGTGCACTACTTGTGATCTTCAAATCCAAAATTATGAACTAGTCCTCTGATCGTTGGATGGGGCGGTTGCGGAAGATTCCGGGCATTGAAGGGTACGGGCTTTAGCCCGTACATAAAGCCCATCACAATGAACGGGGCTTCAGCCCCTGAGGGAAGCTTTTGGGACTTGCGCAAGATGAATCTCGCGATTTCGACCCGCAAAAGGCGTCTTTACCCTTTCGTCTCGGGATACTCCTCTCCGGCCGCGGATCGAACTTCCTGGCCATCGCCGGGTCCATTCGCGAAGGCCGCCTGCCCGGAGTCGAGATCGGGGTGGTCATCTCCAATGTGGCTGACGCCCCCGGCCTGGCCGCTGCTCATGACCTCGGCCTCAATCACGACCTTTTTGTTTCCAGGGGCCGTCCCCGCGCCGACCACGATGCGGATGTACTCACCTGCCTGCGCCGCCACAATGTGAACCTGGTCTGCCTGGCGGGCTACATGCGTCTTCTGTCGCCCGGGTTCATCGCGGTGTACCCTAATCGTGTCCTTAACATTCATCCTTCGCTGCTGCCCGCGTTTCCCGGCCTCGAAGCCCAGCAGCAAGCCTTTGATTACGGCGTCAAAGTAGCCGGATGCACAGTGCATTTTGTCGATGAGCACCTGGACCATGGCGTGATCGTGCTGCAGCGCCCCATTCCGGTGCTCGAAACCGACGATGCCCACTCCCTCGCCGGCCGCATCCTTGCGGAGGAGCACATCGCCTACACCGAGGCCATCGCCCGCGTCGCCAGCGGGGAATACGAAATCGTCGGCCGCCGCTATGTGAAGAAGCAGTAAGTCGCTTCGTGCCCCATCCTTTCCGCTCCCCGGGGTCCCCGCGGACAGGTCTTCGTTCGCGGGGTGGTGTTCTGCGGAAAGGGTGGGAAACGCGAACCCCGCCCCGCCCTGTCAATAATCCCGCCCGTTACCCCCGTGTTATCCCCATATTGCACTGAGGCTTACACGCTTCTCCGCTTTGCCGAACATATCCCCCCAATTCTCTACGCTTAGAGAAGCCAGACAAACCACGGAATTGCCGCGCCAGGCGAATGAGTACGCCCTCCCCAAGCGGATGGGCGCCGGGGCGCGGGACCGTCGGGGTCTGCCAACGTGAGCGGCTCCCTTGCCGCCAAACCGCCGCAACCACGGCGCATACGGCAACGGAGCTGCCGTCAACCCAGGGCCGCAAGCCGCCCACGCGGGCGGCGGCGGCAGGAAGAGGAACCATCGCGATGGCGAATATCGTTTTGAGTATCGAAAAAGGCATAGAGATCGGGGCCGAAGACGCCCTGAAGTGGCTCACCGGGGCCAACACGGCGCTGCGTACGGCTCCCGAAGTCGTGGCCGCGCTTGCCACCTTGATCGCGGCGCTCGAGAAGCCCCTGGCGGACATAACCGGCGTCGCCGCCAACCCCCTCAACGTTGCTCTGGATATCCAGACCGTCAACGATCTGAAGGCCGCATGGCCCGCAGTCAGGCAGTTTCTCACCTCGATGGGCGTCAAGTTCTGAATCCTGCCGCTCGCCAGAGTGACAGGGGACAGCCCATCCAGGCAGGAGCTTCCGTGCCCCCATCCTTTCCGCCTTTTTTCTGCGGAAAGGGTGGGAGACCGCGAACCCTCGCTGTCTCATGCAGAACCCAGGGCACCCAAAGAGCCGGATGGGTACCCACCCCCCCGGGGCCTGTGAAACTGTGAACCTGTGAGTCAGTGGTTTCGATCGAGCCACGACTCAAGCCACTAAATCTTGTGAGAAATCCAGACTAGGTGCTCACGCCCCGCGCCTCGCCCAGCGTCAGCTTGACGGTCATCTGTCGTCGCCCGCGCAAAACCGTGATGCTGATGGTATCGCCCGCCTGGTGCTTGTCCATCATCGAGGCAATGTCCTGGGGATCGGTCACCTGCTGGCCGTCGATGGCCACGATCAGGTCGCCGCCCAGCATGATGGGCGTGTTGCCTACATACGCCTGCTCCGTACCGCCGCGCAGCCCGGCGCGGTCAGCCGCCCCCCCCGGAATCACCTTCTGGATCAGCACCCCCGAATCGGCCGCTAAGCCCATCTGCTCCGCCAGGTCCGGTCCGATGGCATACGAAACAATCCCCAGCGACGGCCGCCGCACCTGCCCATACCGGGTCAGATCCGCCAGCACCGCCTTGGCCGTATTGATGGGAATCGCAAAGCCGATGCCGGAACTCTGCTCCGCGCCGTTCGACGCGATCATGGTGTTGATGCCGATCACTTCGCCGCGCGAGTTGAGCAGCGGGCCGCCCGAGTTGCCGGGATTGATGGCCGCGTCGGTCTGGATGGCATCCTCGATGGGAGCCCCCTCCGCGCCGCGAATGGAGCGGATCGAGCTGATGATGCCTCGCGTCATGGTTCCGGCGAGCCCGAAGGGATTGCCGATGGCGTACACCTTCTGGCCCACCGAAAGTCCCGAGGAGTCGGCCAGCGTCACCGGCTGCAGGTTGGTCGCCTCGATCTGCAAGAGCGCCAGATCGTGGACTTTATCAGTTCCAATCACTTTGGCCGAATAGCGATGCTTGTTGCTGAGCTGCACCTCAATGCCGCGGTTCGCGCCTTCCACCACGTGATAGTTGGTGAGCACGTGGCCGGACTTGTCGAGGATGAATCCCGAACCCTGCCCCTGCTGCGGAACCTGCCCATAAAAGAAATTGAACACCAGTGTCGTGGAAGTGATGTTGACCACCGAGGGCAGCACCCGCTTGTACACCGAGATGTTGTTCTGCTCTTCCGCGTCATATTCGGGCGCGGCTTGGGCTTCGGTCAGGTCGAGCGGAGAGTTGGAGCCATGCGTACTCAACAACGGCAAACGGCCCACACCCGAGGGGAGATGCGTGGTGAGATACCAGAATCCACCTACCAGTACCACAACCAGAAGAAGACGACGGAATTTCATAACTCTCGAACCTGAAACCTTTCCGGAACGCGACAAGAAACAAAATCTCCGTGCCCCATCCTTTCTGCTTCTTTCTGCGGAAAGGGTGGGAGACCGCGAACCCAAACCATTCTTTCATCCACCGGGGTCGGCGACGCCCGGCGTGAGACCAGGGGGGATCGCACCGCGCCAAATACCTGCACTTATTCTAATGAACCGCGAGATGGCGGTTTGTTGCTCTCCGTCTTGAGCCGCTGCCAGACAGAATTGATCTTGGCGCGAAGCCCGTCGACGTCCCCCGAATTCTCAATCACGAAATCCGCCCGCGCTGCCTTCTCCGCGTCGGCCACCTGTCGCGCCAGGCGCACGCGCGCATCGTGAATCGCGGCTTCGTGAGCGGGCCCGGATGCGGCAATCCGCGTCGCGTAGCGAGCCACTTTCACCTCGTCCGGCGCGGTCAAAACGATGATATGGTCGAAGCGATTTCGCCAGTCCGCCAGCACCCCGTCCGACTCGCCGCGTGCGCGCGCATCGCGCTCAACTTCGAAGATCAGCGCCGACTCGACCACCGCCACGGCCCCGGGATCGCGCGCAAACACTTGTTCCATCCAGCGCCGCTGCTCGGCAATCACAGCAGGGTGCACAATGGCATTGAGCTCCTGCAGCCGGCCGCCCTCGAACGCCAGTTGCGCAAGCTTCGGCCGGTTCAGCCGTCCGTCGGCATCGACGACCTCCGGACCGAACACACGCACGACCTCCGCGTACACCGCCTGCCCCGGCTCCATCAGGGCCCGGCCCAGCTCGTCGGCCTCAATCACCTGGGCTCCCAGTTCGCGCAGCATCGCGGCTACGGTGCTCTTGCCACTGCCCAGGCCGCCGGTCAGCCCGACTCGCAGCATCGGTCAGAGTCCCCGCCGCATTGTCGCGGCGCGCACCGTGTTCGACATGAGCATGGCGATGGTGAGCGGGCCCACCCCGCCGGGTACCGGAGTATAAGCCCCGGCCACCTCGTACGCGGCCGGGTGCACATCGCCAACGATCGTCGAGCCGCGCTTCTCAAACGCTGCCTGGCGTTTGGCATTCCCCGCGAAATAGCGGTCAAATTCTTCCCGCGTCGTGATGCGATTGATGCCCACATCGATCACCGTGGCTCCGGGTTTCACCATGTCCGGCGTGATGAACCCCGGGCGACCGATCGCCGCCACAAGAATGTCGCCTTCGCGTGTCACCGCCCCGAGATCGCGCGTCTTGGAATGGCAGATCGTGACCGTTGCATTTTCGTGCAGCAGCAGCATAGCCACGGGTTTGCCCACGATGTCGCTGCGCCCGACGATCACGGCATGTTGGCCTGCAATGGCAAGCCCGCTCCGCTTGAGAATCTCGATTACGCCCGCCGGGGTGCAAGGCGCGAGGGCCGGCCGCCCAGCCTGCAACCGCCCCGCGTTCACGGGATGAAAGCCGTCCACGTCTTTTGCCGGAGACACCGCGTCGAGAAGCGCCTTGGTGTCGACCTGCTTCGGCAGCGGCAGCTGAATGAGAATGCCGTCGATGTCGTCGCGATCATTGAGGCTCGCCACCACGTCGAGCATGTCTTCCGTGGTGATCGTGTCCGCCGGCGTAATGAGGTCGCTGAAGAGGCCGAGCTCGGCGCAGGTCTGTACCTTGCTCTTCACGTAGATTTCCGAAGCCGGCACGTGGCCCACCAGGACCGCGGCCAGCCCCGGACGCACTCCCTGCTCCTCCAGCCGCATGACCTCCTCCGCAACCTCCCGCTTGATCGCGCCGGCGATCGCCACGCCATCCAGAACCCTTGGCATATCGTGCTCCAAAGCTTCATCGTAATGGTTGCCGCTGCCGCGCAGGGAATCGCCACCTTCCTCCGCCCGCTTCTGGCTAATCCGGCATGGGCCGCGACTCAACCGGAACCGGCGGAATGAGTGGTTGAACCGGAGGCGTCGGGAGCGGGCCGTGAAACGACACCGGGCGCGCCCGCCGCTCGGTATTGCGCAGCTTTAGCTTGCTGACGTGGACGTCGTACCTGGCATCCGGCAACAGCGACTCGAGCACGAACGTTTCCGTGCCGCCCGACCTGACTTCGCGGTAACGGTAGATGCCGACGGACCCTTCGCTGGTTTCCGTGCCGCCCGCAGGCGTTTCCAGAAAGCGTTGCGCGTCGGCTACGGTGGGCGCAGCGTGTGTTTCGCCCGGACTCAGGCTCTCTGCCGCATATGAACGGACCAGCTTGGTCCAGTAGCGCGAAAGCAGGTCGCCGCTCGAGAACAGATCGGCCCACACGATTTCTCCGCGCACCGCGACCACCACGCCAACCGCCCCCTCCTTCTTCAGTTGCGCCAGGATCGCTTCCCGCGATTGCATCAGGGGCGCGGCCGCTTCGTCCACCTTGGCTTTGAGTCCCTCGCTCTGCATGGCCTTGGCGTAGCTCGTGGTGGGCGGCGCCGGTCCGGCCATCATCGGGCCGCCATTGGGCGCAGGCGCCGCGGCCATGGCCGCAATGGTTCCATGCACCGAGTTCCACACCTGCTGCTGGTCTCTGGCGACCATTGCCTGCTCGCGTACCGTGGGCTGCACCATGATGCTCGCCACGGGCGCCTTTGACGACGCGCCAAACACGGGTGAACTCTCCACCCACCGGCCGGGTTCGATGCAGAACACGGACAAATCGATGGGATCGCCGCCGGGAGGCACGATCCGGTCCTTGGCAATCACACGGTCCTGCTTGCCTCCGGTCACGATCTCGCCGGCCAGCAGCAGCAGCGGCTGGCTTGAATTGTTGACCAGCACCAGCGTGTTCACCTGGTCGCCGACCACGATCGCCGGCCCGTTGTCGCGGCCCCGTACCAGCCCGCGCACCTTCCCCGCTTCCGTTACCTCGACGGAGCCGCTCTTGAACCCCTCGTCCAGGGTGAGGAACGGACTCCCCCCGCCCGCCTTTCCATTGGCGCGAACGACCGGGAACAAAAGAAGATTCCCGCTCTCGATCGGAGCCAGCACGCGATATTCAACATTCGATTCAACGGGCCCGCTCGCGGCCTTCACGCCGTTTCCGCTTTCGGCTGCAAACCATCCCCACACCACCGCCGCAACGACCAGAAAACCAAGCGCAATTTTTCCCCGGAACCTGCTCCACAACCCGACCAGATCGCTCATATCTCTCCTTTTCCAACTGCCTGCGTCCAGAGAACGAGGGCGCGCCAGCATCTTGCGGAGTTTTTTAGCGGGTCGCTTTTGGAGTATCTTCGCAATCGTGAGCGTGGTGCCAGCTCAACCCGTGGGAACTGCCCTTCAGGCGGACCTTGCCCCGCCCGAGCCGTGCGTTATTTCTTCGCGATTGCTCGACGAACTCTGGCGCACCACCGAAGCCGAAGCCTGTGGCATCTTGCGCCCCGAATTCGATCAGATCCTGCTCCAAATCGGCATGGCCCGGAATTTCGGCCTCGCGACGGGCCCGGCCGCTCAAGCAACTGAAGAGCAGCAAGCCTCCTTCTTTCAGAACCTCCGGCTATCGGACCTGGTGCTGGCGCGGGCCTGCGCCCGTCGGCACGAGAGCGCCTGGGAGCGATTCATTGCCATTTACCGGCAGCCGCTCCTCCGCGCCGGCATGGCCATCACCGGCAACGATAGCCTGGGACGCGAGCTCGCTGACGGCCTGTACGCAGAGCTTTACGGACTGACCATCCGCGAGGGCGAACGGCGCTGCCCGCTCGATTCTTATGCCGGGCGGGGTTCGCTACTCGGCTGGCTGCGGACCACGCTCGCGCAGCGCTTTGTCGACCAGCACCGGCGCACCCATCGCGAACAGGCGCTCGATGAAGCCACTGAGTATGCATCGCCCGCGGAGGCGTCTCCGGCGCCCGATCCGGCGCTGCCGCTGCTCGCCGCTGTTGTTGAAGAAGCGCTCGGACGGCAGGGTCTGGAGGAACGCTTTCTGCTCGCGTCCTACTATCTCGATGGGCGCCGATTGCATGAAATTGCGGCGCTGCTCGGAGTGCACGAAGCCACCGTGAGCCGCCGCCTGAAGCGCGTGACCGGCGCGGTCCGCAAGCAGATCCTGCGCGGCCTCGAGCGACGCGGCCTGAGCCGTCGCGCAGCCGAGGAAGCCCTCGCCACCGATCCTCGGGATCTGAGCGACCCGCAAGATTCCATCGGAGCAGGCGACGTCCATCCCAATCTTCTCCGGCTCAAAGAACTGCTGCAAAAATCGCCGATGAAAACGTTCAGGGAGCAGGCGGAGCGATGAATCCACTTCTCCAACCCGATGTTCATCCCGACGCCGAGAGCCTGAACGCTTTTGTGGAACGGGCTCTGCGGCAACCGGAGCGCGCGCAGATCGTGGCGCATCTGGGGGGCTGTGCACGCTGCCGGGATGTGGTTTTCCTGGCTCAGGCCGCGGCAGACGCCGACGTCTCGCCCGGGGCTGCCGTCGAGCCAGAATCGCGCCCGGCCCAATCGGGGTGGCCATGGTGGCGGACGGGCTTTCCAGACTGGCGGATAGCCTTGATACCGGCGGCCGCAATCGCAGCCGGAGCGGGCCTGTTCATCTGGGTGCAGATGAAGTCGGCACCGCCCGCGGCAACGGTGGCACAAGTAACTCTTCCGTCTGCTTCTGCGTCACCTTCATTGGCCGCGTCTCCGGTCCCGCGTCCGGAGCAGGCTGCTGCAGCCTCCGCAGGTCCCCCCGTTGCGGTGCAGCACATCCAGCCCAAACCCGCGCGAGTCGACCGGAGAAATTCGCCATCCGGGACTCTCGCCATGAACGGGCCAGCTCCACCTCCCGTCGCGGAGCTAAAAGCGCCAGGCGGATTTGATCGCGACAGGAACTTAGCTTCCATGGCCCGGCCGGCGGCTGCGCAGGAGGCGGCGATCGCTCCGCCGGCCCCACCCTCATCGTCCAATGCGCAATGGAACGGGGACTTCGCCGGCAAGGCGAAGATGGCGGAACGAGCGCAGAGGCCATCGATCCAGGCGGTCGCGGCCAACCCGCCGCCCGCGCCTGTTCCACCGAACTTTGCGGCCGTCCACGGCAGCCTGATGGCTCCCGTCACCACCGGCCCTCGGCCGCCCTCGGCCGAAGCGGCGGCATCCCGGCAGATCGAAGTGATGCCGCAGCCGGTCAATGGTCTGGCTGCGCTGCGCCTGACCAGTCATCCGCGCCTGCCGAGTGGGCTGAACGCCGTATCGTCGGCGGTGATGCTCGATCGCATTCTGGCCGTCGATCCGGATGGCGCTGTGTTCCTGAGCCGCGACGCCGCAAAGCACTGGGAACGCGTGCCCAACCAGTGGACCGGAAAGGCGGTCGCCGTGCAGGCTCCGCCGCGGGAACTCTATCCGATGAACGCGGCGGCTCAAAACGATGAGGCTTTGCACCCAAGTCCGGTCGCGTCCGTCTCAATCATGCCGTCGCCTCCTGCGCCGGCGCCGGCCGCGCAGCCCCCAGCCGAACCGTCTAAGGCAACGCCCACGGCGGAGAGCGCCTCACCCGCTCTCCCTCCTCCTGCCGCCGATGCAGCTCCGGCGATGCCCGGAATGCTCTTCAAACTGATCAACGATCGCCATCAGACTTGGATCAGCGCCGATGGCAAAGTCTGGCGCGAGCAAGTGGGATGGAAATGAATCCCGGCCGCCGGTCTCAGGATCGCCAAAAAGGAGCTCATGTAACAAAAATTGCTGTTACATTCGGAATTTTGGATCGTAAAATGTTTAGATTCAGTAGCGAAATTTAATAAGGCGAAAGGAAAGCGTATCTACATAGGGGTGGGGTGGGGGTGCCTTTTCGAAGGGCGAACAGAGGGAGAATTGCCCCCCCCCCGAGAGCCTGAGATGTTGACCAGGATGCGTTTGCCGATACCGCGAGGCCGGGCATTGGGTCATCTCCAACTCCAAGTTTGCGGGATGGGGCCTTAATCTTCTGCAACCCTAGGACGGGGCACTCAGTCAGCACTACCCAGTCAGTTTCTGGTTAGCCCCGGCGGGGGCGGACCGCTTCTTTGGCTTCTGTGGGGCCGGTGGCGGGGACTTCGGGGACTTCCGCCTTGGAAACCCCGATGTTCAGCTTCTTGCGCAGCTCGGCGTCCATCTTCGCGAAGATGTCCCGGTTCTCCTTGAGGAAGGAGCGGGTGTTTTCACGACCCTGGCCGATGCGTTCCCCGGCGTAGCTGTACCAGGCGCCCGATTTCTCGACGATGTTGTTGGCAACGGCCAGATCAAGCACATCGCCCTCGCGGCTGATGCCTTCCCCATAGAGGATGTCGAACTCGGCTTCCCGGAACGGCGCCGCTACCTTGTTTTTGACGATCTTGACCTTGGTGCGGTTTCCGGTAACGACGTCGCCTTCCTTGATGGCGGCGATGCGGCGGATATCGACCCGCACCGAGGAGTAGAACTTGAGCGCGCGGCCGCCGGTGGTGGTTTCGGGGTTGCCGAACATCACGCCGATTTTTTCGCGGATCTGGTTGATGAAGATGAGCGCCGTGCGCGATTTAGAGACCGTGCCGGTGAGCTTGCGCAGCGCCTGCGACATGAGCCGGGCCTGCAGGCCCACGTGCGAGTCGCCCATCTCGCCGTCCAGTTCGGCTTTGGGCACCAGCGCCGCCACCGAGTCCACTACCAGCACGTCGATGGCGCCCGAACGCACCAGGGCTTCGGTGATCTCGAGGGCCTGCTCGCCGCTGTCGGGCTGAGAGACCAGCAGGTTGTCGACATCAACGCCGAGTTTCTTTGCATAGCCGGGATCGAGCGCGTGTTCCGCATCCACAAAGGCCGCCAGCCCGCCCATCCTCTGCGCTTCGGCGATGATTTGGAGCGTGATGGTCGTCTTGCCCGATGACTCCGGCCCGAACACTTCGGTGACCCGGCCGCGGGGAATGCCGCCCACGCCCAGGGCGGCGTCGAAACTGATGGATCCGGTGGAGATCACCGCGATCGGCAAAAGCGCCTCGCGCGATCCGAGCCGCACGATTGACCCCTTCCCAAATTGTTTCTCGATCTGGCTCAGGGCAAGTTCTACGGCTTTGGCGCGGTCATCGGCAACAGGCATGGTGCGGGTCTCCTCATCAGCATTCACAGGCCTTTCCTCTCATCCGCATGAGCGACGCGAGAACGAAAGCCTGGAATGCATTTCGTTCGGATTGTAGCAGTCCGAGACACACAAAGACAGGAGAAAAGCGAAGAAAAGGCGATACCATGCTGGTGCCTGTGTCGGCTGTCACATATGGATTGAAGGACAATTGCGGTATTCGCTTTCCGATATAACAAGTCGCGAAAAGACGAGTCTTTTGGGCGAAGCGTCCCTCAGGGGCTAAAGCCCCAGTGATTTACTGCCCTTACGGCACGGCTAAAGCCGTGCCCCTTCAAAACTGCGCGTTTTTCCGCAGCCTGCAACGTCGTGCCCTGTTACAAAGCTCACATTAGAGGGCGTTTGGCCGCGGGCTCTTTCAGGCAAGCACGGATTCCTTCGCCAGTTCCTCGACCACCTGGCGCGCTGCCGAGGCCACAATGTCCACGATCTGCTCGGCGTCGCCGCGGGTGAGGATCAGCGGAGGCGCAAAACCCACCGCCTCGCTCTGCGGCATGGGGCGGGTGATGACTCCGCGTGCGCGAGCCGCATTGGAAACGCGGTAGGCCACCTTCAGCGCCGGGTCGAACCTGCGCCGGGTGGCCGGATCGGCGACGAAATCGACCGCCAGCATCAGGCCGACGCCGCGCACTTCGCCGGTGATGGGCAGGCCGTCGAACGCCTCGTGAAGCAGTCCCAGCATGTAGGCCCCGACCTCGCCCGCGTTCCCGGCCAGGTTCTCGCCTTCAACGATGTCGAGGTTGGCGTTGGCCGCGGCCGCGCAGATGGGGTGGCCGGTGTAGGTGTAGCCATGGGGAAAGATGCCCGCTGTCTCCGCGCCGTCTTCAATGACCCGGAAAATACGCTCGCTGATGATCGACGCCGACAGCGGCGCGTAGGCCGAGGTGATTCCCTTGGCCACGGTGACCAGGTCGGGCTCAATCTCGTAGAGTTCGCTGCCGAACATGCGCCCGGTGCGGCCAAACCCGGTGATGACTTCGTCGGCGATGAGCAGGATTTCGTATTTGCGCAGGACGGCCTGGATGGCGGCCCAGTAGCCGACCGGCGGAGGCACGAGGCCGCCTGTCCCGAGCACTGGTTCGCCGATAAAGCCGCCGATGGTTTCAGGATCTTCGCGGAGGATGAGCGCTTCGAGTTCCGTGGCGCGGCGGGCGGAAAACTGGGCTTCGGTCTCGCCCCGCTCGGCACCCCAGTAGTAGTGCGGCGCCCCAGTGCGCAGGATAGCGGGGACGGGCAGGTCCATCAGTTCGTGATAGAGGCTCAGCCCGGTCATCGAGCCGGACATCACGGTGTTGCCGTGGTAGGCGCGTTCGCGAGCGATGATGCGCTTCTTCTTGGGCTTGCCGATCAGGTTGTGGTAGTACCACACCAGCTTGGCCTGGGTTTCGTTGGCATCGGAACCCGACGTGCCGTAAAACACCTTGCTGGGCTTGCCGGGCGCCATGCGCACCAGCCGGTCGGAGAGGCGGATCAACTCCTCGTTCGAGTGGCCGGCATAGGAGTGGTAATAAGCCAGTTTGTGCGCCTGGCGCGCGATGGCATCCGCGACCTCGGTGCGGCCGTAGCCGATGTTGACGCAATAGAGCCCTGCAAACGCGTCGATCAGTTCGCGGCCATCGATGTCGCGAATGCGAATGCCGGCGGCGGATTCGATCACGGTCTGGGGCGTTTTTCCGGAGGCGAAGTCGCGGGCGTTGGTGGCGGGATGCAGAATGGAGGCGCGGTCAAGGGCGGCGAGACCGGCAGAGTCGTGGGCTGGGTTCATGCAATCCTCCCCAATGGATGAACGAGGTCAGTGAAGGATTTCAGTGTACGCGAAGGAAGGTTACGGGAAGATCAGGCCGTGAAGGCCCCGATGCGCGTCTCGCGGCTGACGAGTGCGTCGCAGGAGCGGTCGACGGCTTCGTACTCCGCGTCATGATCTTTGCGGAAGGCGCGAAAGGCCTGCTCGCTGGCCCAGCGGTCGATGGTGAGGTAATTGCCAGGGACGTACGCGTCGCGCAGCAACTCTGTGCCTTGATACTCGGGCGAAGAGCGAAAGAGCTGCGCCCACGGGCCCTCCGGGCCATAGGCGGCTTCAAACGCGGCGATCTTCTCCTCGGCAATTTCAAACTGCCAGACGACGACGAACATGCGCACTCCGGTCTTCCTTCATGGTAGCGCAGGGAATTGTGGCGCCTCGTTGCTGAGGCTCAAAACGCTTCAGGGCTCCCATCGCGTATCCGGGCCCGATGGATGGAACCCCACCCGAGCGGATCCAGGATGGGATTCCCATTCATGAGCTAGAGTGAGTTATGCCGCGCGGATTCCTTGTGGTGTTGATCGCCATTTTCTTTGTCGGCCCGAGCCTGGCGGTTGCGCAGGGTGGTGCGGCTGCGACGGTACGTGCCCGCGACCTGGGGGTTCCTTTCGACGGAACGCCTGGCCCTTTGAATGCCATCACGGATGTTGCCGGGGTCACGGTTGGAGTCACGACCCTGATTCGGGGCGAGGGGGAATTGAAAGTGGGCGAGGGACCGGTGCGGACCGGGGTGACGGCGATTCTGCCGCGCGGCGCCAACAATGATCCGGTGTATGCGGGCTGGTTCAGCCTTAACGGCAATGGTGAAATGACGGGAACGACGTGGGTGGAAGAATCGGGCCTGCTCGACGGCCCCGTGGCCGTGACCAATACCCATAGCGTGGGAACGGTGCGCGATGCGGTCATTGCCTGGGGATTGAGGCATGGCATTCGCCATCAGGACTGGTCGCTGCCGGTGGTGGCGGAAACATGGGACGGATGGCTGAACGATATCAACGGCTTTCATGTGAAGCCGGAGGATGTGTTTGCGGCGCTCGACTCAGCCAAAGCCGGTCCGGTTCCGGAAGGCAACTCGGGCGGAGGCACGGGCATGGTTTGTTACGGCTTCAAGGGCGGGACGGGAACCGCATCGCGAGTGTTGGCGAAGGAACAGGGCGGCTACACGGTTGGCGTGCTGGTGCAGTGCAATTGCGGAAGGCGCCCGCAATTGACCATCGCGGGCGTCCCGGTCGGCAAGGAAATTCCGGGCAACACGCCATATGCGGGGAATGATCATCCGGATGCGAGTAGGCCGGGTTCGGGGCCTCCTACGGTTGCGACAACAAAAAATCGCAAGGATGGGGCACGGAACGAATCGGCGATCCCGCCGGGAAGCGAAACCGAGGGCGACGTGGGCTCCATCATTATTGTCATCGCTACCGATGCGCCGCTGCTGCCGCACCAGCTGAAACGACTGGCCCGCCGGGCCTCGCTGGGGCTGGCGCGTACCGGTTCTACTTCGGGGAATGGGTCGGGGGACATTTTTCTGGCGTTTTCAACGGGGAATGCGCACGTGGACGCGTCGCCCGGGCCCAATACGGTCGAGACGGTCTCGAACGACCGCATCAGCTCTCTGTTTACGGCCACAGTGGAGGCGACCGAAGAAGCGATTGTGAATGCCATGGTCGGGGCGAAGACGATGACCGGCATCGACGGGCACACAGTGATTGCCCTGCCCCACGATCAGCTGCAGCAGGCGCTCAAGAAGTACAACCGGTGAGCGGCTTCCGGTCTCTACTAATCCTTCTTTTCGCTTTTCGAGAAGAGCGGAATGTGGAACGGCAACTCAGCGTCGGTCGCCTGCTTTTTCTTCTTGTTGGGGCTATCCTCGCGCAGCATGGTGCGCTGCGAATTCACGCAGACCCACCCGCTACGCATCTTCTCGTAGACGTGGGTGAATACACCCTTTTCATCGACCGGCGCCGAGCCCGTTTTGTGGTGGAGCACGTAGGTTCCGTTGGCAACGGCCGTATCCCCCAGCAGGCGCACCGTGACGACTCTTTGCTCGAGGTGCACAGTCTTGTCTTCCCCGGTGATCAACTGGGCCAGCTGCTGATTGCGGGTGGTGATATCTCCGTTCGCCGAGACATCCACGAACAACGGCGACAGCACCAGTTCCAGGCTGTACTGATCGCGTTCGTTGATGGCGTTGGACCAGGTGTCCTCGATTTTCTGGAATTCGCGAACCTGGGGGCCGACGTCGGCGGTCGCATTCGGTGGGACCGGAGCCGGTTGCGCCGGCGGTGCCGAAGTCTGGGCAAAAACAACGCAGGAAGAGATCAGAAGAGCAGAAAAGCAAGCCGCTTTACGAGTCATATACAACTTGGACTCCCATCTCTAGATTTTAGCGCCTGAAATGCGGTGCAAAGCCCCGAAAGGGGGGCAAATCCGAGGTTTCGGATGGGGCGGGTCGGAAGGGAGATCGCACGCTTTGGTCAGATGAAAGTTCAAAACGAAGCAGATTCGCGATTTGGGGTTACGATTTGGGCTTAGGTGAGGGCTTGCAGCCGCTCCGGCTGGTGAACCGTGACCAGGGAGTCCTCGATGGTGATCCAGCCCTCTTTTCGAAACTGGCCGAGGGTCCGGGTCACCGTTTCGCGGGTGGTGCAGGCCATGGAGGCGATCTCCTCATGGGTCAGGAGGAGGGGGAATCGGAAGGCGCCACCCTCCAGGTGTTCGCCGATCTGATGGGAGAGCTCCAGCAAGAGGCGGCCAAGGCGGCCAGCTACCGTCTCCGCCAGGGCAATGCGGCAGGCATCCTGGAGGGCGAAGCGGTATTCCTGGCAGATGCACTGGACGGCCCGCATCTGGGCTTCTTTGTGGGCGCGCAGGAAGCCGAGGAAGCGATCGCGCTCCACGGGGCGCAACTGGGCGGGCGTCAGGGACTCCGCTGAAACCTCATAGAGTCCGTGGGAAAGCACCGCGTAGAGGCCAAGCATCGAGCCAGGGCCGGCCACACGCACGATCATCTGGCGATCCTGGGCGCGCCCGGCGGTGAGCTTGATATAGCCGCTGCAGATCAGGTACAGGCAGCGCGCCTCTTCGCCCTGGGTGAACAGCGGCGCTTCTGCCGGCAGAGAGATGGTGCTGGTGGCGAGTTCAAGATCGGCCAAGACTGCACTGCCCAGCGAGCAGAACCAGCCTGGACGCCGGTTTGAACAAGCTGCACAACCAACCGGCGTCGGCCTGTTCATTGGCTTATGCCGAGCCTGGATAACTTCAACGTGTTCCACTTCCGCCATGGTTTTGCCCCGCACGCCGCGCCGAAGCGCAATCGACTGCTCTCAACTCTCCGACCTCGGCGAGGGTTGTTGATCAAGAGGAAAACACTTCAGGCCCGCTAGAACTTGTAACTCAGTTTGCTGGAGCGCGTCCCCTCATTGATGTGACGAGGCTCACGTCTATTGCGGGCTTTTCGATCCAGAACTTAAATTATCCCCGCTAGTAGTTCTCCCAGTGTTCCAAATCGCAGGCTCGTCCAGATCATCGAGGCAGCGTTTTTCTCGTGTGACGGGTACGCACGTAATGGGCGAAAAAACGGCTGCGGTCAGAAGGCCGTTCAAGCCATGAATCAGGTCCAAGCGTGTGATCCCGTACCGCCCAGAAAGGAACCACATCGTCCCCATTTCTGAATTCGACATTTGATTGATAACGCATGATTTGGCGGGTTATACGCGAGAATTGGTTCGGTGGATGTTGCGCATGCATGTCGGGCGCACTATCGGAGTCCGTATCATCCAGCGGGAACGAGGCGAAACGTCTCCTTGTTTTCTTGTGACGAGTATCACCGTCTGTGGCCACCAAACTCCGTAGGATTCTGCGCAGGAAGTGATGCTTCGCACATGAGCAATACAGAGCATCGCCTGCAAGGCCTTGGCTGAGATTCTGGCGCCGCAGACGATTTTTCTCCATAAGGTGAGTTCGTTCTGAAATCGCCAGAAGGGGCCTGGGATCAGCAGGTGGGTAAATTCATGCATAGAAATGGGCTTGTAAATAAATGGGACGGCGCTGTCGCGCCGAAGGCGC
This sequence comes from uncultured Acidobacteriota bacterium, assembly GCA_963798315.1. Classification (GTDB taxonomy): domain Bacteria; phylum Acidobacteriota; class Terriglobia; order Terriglobales; family Acidobacteriaceae; genus Telmatobacter. Next base: position 345,413 of record CAWCTA010000023.1, read on the forward strand.
GGGGACTGCGGCCCTGTCATACGTTTGTCCTGGCGGTGTTTGTTTTCTGCGCCGTTGGGTTGGCGGCTCAGGCAGCGGGAGGAACGCCGGCGCCCGGACAGGCGAAAGACGCTGCGGCGTCGGAATTCGTTGGTTCCGAGGCCTGTGCGGCCTGCCACGAGGAAGTGGCGAAGGGATTTGCTTCCAATCCCCACACCAAGATGGCGCAGATGCACGGCCAGAATGGAGTCACCTGCGAAAACTGCCACGGAGCGGGTAAGGCGCACGTGGACGGCGGCGGAGATACCACCAAGATCTTCAATCCTGGCAAAGCCACGGCGAAAGAGGTGGACGCCAAGTGCCTGGGGTGCCACCAGGGGCAGCATTCGAATTTCGAACGTTCGGGCCACGGCGAAGCCAATGTGAGCTGCCTGGGCTGCCATAGCGTTCACGGCGGCGAGGATCCGGAACGGCTGCTCAAGGTTGCCCAGCCGGCGCTGTGTTTCCAGTGCCATACCGATGTGAAGCCACAGTTCGCGATGCCGTTTCACCACAAGGTCGAGGAAGGCATCATGAAGTGCTCGGACTGCCACGATCCGCATGGAACGTTTGGTCGGAAGGGTCTGCGGGCCTCGGCGCAACAGGATGCTGTGTGCACCAAGTGCCACACGGAGACGGCCGGACCGTATGTATACGAGCACGCGGTGGTCAAGACGGAAGGCTGCGTTGCCTGTCATACGCCGCACGGGGGCCCCAATCCCCGACTTCTGAATCGCGCCAACATCAACACCATTTGCCTCGAGTGTCACTCGCCTTCGCCGAACTATTCCACTGGCGAGCCGATGGGGCCGGCGCACAACCAGAACACGCAGTACCAGGCGTGCACCATCTGTCATAGCGACGTCCACGGTTCCAACGTGAGCGCCGTGTTCTTCAACACCAAGTAGGTAAGGGGCTAGCGATGACGAAACAGACGACTTTTTTCGAGAGTCTGGGTAGGTCGCAAGCCGGGGCCATTCTCCGGTTGAGCACCCTTACCCTTGTGGCCATCCTGGCCGGCGGTATTGTCGTTAGTGGTTATGCGCAGGAACAGCCGAGTGCGGCCAAAACCGCGGAACCGCCCCCGGCGGCCAAGGCGGCGCAGCCAACGGAGAAGAAGCCTGCGGCTCCGGCCGACGGAAAAGTCATGGGCGGGTACCAGGTTCACTCCATGATCGATCTCGGCGGACAGATCGTGGAAAAGAGCGGCAGCAACGCCATGTGGGCAACGATGGTGAATCAGACGACGGGGGCGCGGGTTCTGGGGCAGGAATTGCAAATGCACACCCTCGATCCGCACAAGACGCCGTTTTTCGACACCATGAACACCTCCAGCTTCGGCTATGGCGGCGATCCCTATGACGCCACCTATCTGACCATGTCCAAGGGCAAGTGGTACGACTTCGCCGGCAGCTTCCGGCGGGACCGGCAGTACTTCGACTACAACCTGATGGTGAATTCGCTGCTAGGCCCCAACCAGCTGGTTGCGCAGCCGAGTTCGCTGCACCTGTTCAACACGGTGCGTTACAACACGGATACTCTGCTGACCCTGATGCCGGTGTCGCTGTTCAGCTTCCGCGCCGGATATAACCACAACACGCACGAGGGGCCATCCTATTCCACGATCCATCAGGGCGGCGACGTGCAGGAGTTTGCGTGGTTCCGCAACGGGCAGGACACGTACGTGGGCGGAGTGGACGTGAAGGTGGCCAAGCGGACCACGGTCAGCTATGACCAGTTCCTCGTGTACTACAGGGGTGATACCAGCTACATAGTGACATCGCAGCCATTTGTGCTGCCGGAAGGAACGCCGGTGAACGTGGGCGTCAATCTTCTCACCACCAGCAAGTGCGGAACATCAGGGACGCCGAATAACACACTGGCGGTCGTCGATGGGGTGGTGAATCCATGGTGCAGCGGAACCTTCACTCAGAGTGAAGCGGCGCCGACGCGGACAAGTTTCCCGACCGAGCAGTTGCGTTTCGCTTCGCACTACTTTGACAAGATCGCGATGAACGGCCGGTTCCTGTACAGTGGCGGCAGCGAAAACGTGAAGAACTTCAACGAAACGTTTGTCGGGTTCAGCTCCCGCTCCTTCCTCAAGGAACAGATCGACACGGGGGCTTATCCGGACGGCCGGTTTGCCAGCAACAAGCGCATCGACGTGAACGGGGACTTCAGCGTGCGCGCCGAACTCACACGCTACCTGGAGATCGCCGATACCTTCAATTACTGGGACATTAGGGTTCCCGGAAATACGGCGTGGAATCATTACACCCTGAACCGGAGTCGCAACCCAGACCAAGCCGACGGTGGTTTACGGAACCTCACTGCTGACGCCGCCCACGGATCCGAGCCTGACGGCCGCGACCACGGGCAATACGGATTCCCAGTACCTGGGTCACAAGAACACCGGAAACACGATCCTGGGCACGGTGACGGTCACGCCGGAAGTCAAGCTCACGGCCGGCTGGCGTTTCAACGACCGCCAGATCAAGTTCAATGACGACGATACGCTGACCTGGCACCAGAACTGGATGCTGCTGGGCGGCGTGGTGCAGCCTTCTGCCGTGTTCCGGCTGAATGTGAACTACGACATGATGTGGTCGACGTCGTCCAATCCGACCACGACGCCGAGCAACACTTACACTCGCGAGGCCCCCAACAAGATCCAGCATCTGCGTGCGCGGGCGCTGGTGAAGCCGGCCAAGTGGATCAACTTCGCGATCGCCGGCAACGACTACTCCGCCCAGAACAACGATTCGCTGGTGAATCACAAGGAGCACAACCAGGATGTCAGCTTTGCCGTCCAGCTGATCCCGGCCGAGTCGATGAGCCTGGACTTCAACTTCGCTCACGACGAGGTGTTCTCGGTGACGGACCTGTGTTATGCGACAACGGCTCCGGACCCAACCACGCCCGTCAAAGCCGGAACGTGTGCAAATACGACGGGTTCCAACGTGTATCTTGGCAACGGCTATTACGATGCTCCGGTTACGTACTTTACCGGGGCATTCAACTACGCGCCGTCGAAGTATTTCCGCATGGACCTGGGGGGAAGGTTCAACAATGTCAACGGAAGCGCCGAGATGCTGAGTCCCTACCAGGTCCCGGGGGCCCTGCAATCGAAGTACGTGACTCCATATGCAGATCTCGTGATTAACATTGCGCCGCAGTGGTCGTGGCATGGCAACTGGAACCATCAGGCCTATACCGAATCTGGCCCGGATGGCCCAGCCCCGCGCGACTTCAAGGGAGATATCTTCACTTTGGGCGTGAAGTACGCCTTTTGATATAAGGGTGGGCGGGTGCCGAACCGCGCCGTCCGCCCTTTTCGACGTTTTCGGGTTGGACGGTGGTAACTTTTGATGGAGCCACCGGCGATCGGAGAACAACTTAAACCACTGGTAAGAGTTCCTTTGGGAAGAGGACGCTACACGAAGGGCGTCCAGGAGAAGAAAGAATGTTCAAGATGGTTCGCTTTTATGGTTCGCTGGCAGCAGTTGTTGCTCTGCTCAGCGGAGTGAGCTTTGCGCAGTCCGGCGAAGTATACAAATCAAAGTGCCAGATGTGCCACGGCGCAACCGGCATGGCCGACACAGGCGCGGGCAAGTCGATGAAGGTCAAGCCGGTCACTGATCCCGACGTGAAGAAGATGAGCGAAGCGGACATGGTCACGGTGACCACGGCCGGCAAGGGCAAGATGCCGGCATTCAAGGACAAGCTTACCGATGCGCAGATCAAGGAATCGGTAGCTTTCTACCGCAGCCTCGGCAAGTAGAGTCAGACGAGCAGGAGCATCCGCGCCCAGCCGCAACTCACCCTCTCACGGCGAATGTGGGGTTGTCTGACTATCGGCACCCGTGTCTCTTTTGGAGACTCGGGCCGTACCAGATTGGGCGCGACAGGCGCGGTTTGCCCTGGATACAGTTCTGCAAGGAGATTTTTCAATGACGAAGACAATTCGTACTCAGTTGGTGTTGGCGCTGATGGTAGCGGCGGCCGGCACTGTGGGCTTCGCGCAATCAGGCGGCGAAGCGGTGTTCAAGGCCAATTGCCAAAGCTGTCACGGATCGGCCGGCGTTCCAAGCCCTGGAATCGCCAAGGCGATGGGTGTGAAGCCTGCGAACGATCCGGATTATAAGAAGCTGACTCCGGATGAGGAATTTGCCTCAGTCAAGAACGGCAAAAACAAGATGAAACCATTCGCCGGCAAGTTGACGGATGCGCAGATCAAAGACGCGGTCACCTACTTCCGGTCATTCAAATAAACAATCGATGTGAGCCCCTGGCCCGCCCTGCGGCGGGCCAATCATTGAGGAGGTCAGAGCCGCGTGCCGATCTTTCAGAAATTTCGTGAACACTGGGTGCGGCCGGCGCTGTTCTTCGGCAACAACCCCCTGAGCCTTGCCGGAGGCGCGATTACAACTGCTTCCGGTGTCACCATGATCGGGCACTGGGTTGTCGAAATCCTGGGTCATAGGAGCGATAACCCGTACCTTGGCATCATCTTCTTCCTCATTCTTCCGGCTTTGTTTGTGCTGGGGCTGGTGCTGATTCCGATTGGGATGTATTTCCGCCGCCGGACGCTGCGGAAAGAGGGGCAGATTCCCGCGGAGTACCCCAAGATCGATCTCAACGACCGGATCTTTCGTCATGGTATCGACATTGTGCTGGTGGCGACGATCGTGAATTTATTAGTCGTATCCGTTGCCAGCTATCGCGGCGCATCTTATATGGACTCGCCCCAGTTCTGCGGACAGTCGTGTCACGTGATGCATCCGGAATACGCGGCTTACCAGGTTTCTTCCCATTCTCATGTCGATTGCGTGCAGTGCCATATCGGGTCGGGCGCGCGCTCTTATTTTGAAGCCAAAGTCAACGGAACCAAGCAATTAATCGAAGTTGCGCTGCGGCCAGTGGCGGGAATGGCTCCGCGACTGATCCCCACGTATCCAACCCCGATTCCGTCACCGGTGGTGACCCTGCGTCCGGCGCGCGATATCTGCGAAGGCTGCCACACGCCGGCGAGATTCATTGGCGAGAAGCTGCTGGTGAAGTCCAGTTTCGCCGATGATGAGACGAATACGGAGACCCAATCGGTCGTAGTGCTCCACCTGGGCGGCCGCGATTCACTTTCGAACCTGCACGGCATTCATGGCGTGCACCTGGGCCATATTGAGTACATCACGACGGACGAGACGCGCACCACGATCCCATGGGTTCAACGGCGCAACGCCGACGGCTCCGAGACGGCCTACGCGGTTGCGTCGCTCAAGGGGGCTGAGCCGCAGGGGGAGCGCCGCCTGATGGACTGCATTGACTGCCATAATCGCGCGGCACACACTATGCAGACTGCCGAGGACGCACTGAACCGGGCGATGGTGGAGGGGGCGGTCAGCGCGGAACTGCCGTGGATCCACAAGAAGAGCCTTGAACTCCTGAAGGCGGATTACTCCAGCGAGGCGGAAGCGCGGGAGAAGATTCCGGCTCAGCTGGAGGCGTTCTACCGTACCGAACATCCGGACGTGTTTGCCGCCAAGACCGACCTGATCAAGACTTCAGGGGAAGGGCTGGTCTACATCTTTACTCATAATGTGTCTCCGGAGATGAAGGTGACCTGGGGGACGCATCCCAACCATATCGGGCACATGAGCTATCCAGGGTGCTTCCGGTGCCACGACGGCGACCATACGGCCAAGAATGGAGAGTCCATCACCCAGGACTGCGCGGCGTGCCACAACTTGCTGGCGGTGGACGAGAAAAAGCCCAAGGTGCTGCAGGACCTTGGCATCGTCGCCCCGTAAGAGACTCTCACGGGCCCGGGAATGGAGGTGTAGCGCTCTTCATTTCCGGCGCCTGCCTGTTGTTCTGACTGCCCCAACTGTTTTCTTCCCCGGAACACAATCCCAATCCATCGCCGAATCTGCCGCGCGCCGGGTTACAATCGGGGCCAAACACCCAAGCTGCGCCGGGCTTTCCCCAAAAGTGGTAGGGTACGCAGGCGGCTGGATAGAGCAAGATAAAGGCGATGTCCTTTTAGCACAGTAAGAAAGCAGTGGGTGTTCTCTGGTTTTTTAGAAGAGGAACATGGCATACGTGCAGCGGGTTGGCGGGTTACTGGCGCTGGTGATGACATTGCTCATGGGAGCCGCGATGGGCCAGTCACCCGCGTCCCGCACCGCAGTCATGACGTCAGGCGTATACGCTTCGCAGGGCGCGGTTCAGGCGAATCCGCCATCAAGGCTGGCCGGAGACTGGCGGTCCAGCCCAGCCGCGGTGATTCCCGGCAGCCAACCTCCTGCGCCCCATGAGTTCGCCGATCTTGGCCCGGCTCCCGCAGGAACCCGCCTGGACCGCATGCTGCTCCTGCTCGAACCATCGACGGCGCAGCGCCAGGCGCTCGACGCGGAATTGGCGAACCAACTGGATCCCAAGTCCTCGGAATACCATCATTGGCTCACGACCGCCGCCATCGCCGACGCCTACGCGAATTCGCGGCCGGATGTGGACGCGATCGTAGCGTGGCTCGAAAGCCATGGGTTCGCGACCGCGCCGCTGCCGTCGGGGCGCGGATGGATCGAGTTTTCCGGTACCGTCGCCCAGGTAGAGGAAGCCTTTCAGACCCGCGTTCACGCGATTGCCACCTTGAGTGGTACGCGGCCTGTACTGGCTGATGCGATCGCGGCGCCACGTGCGCTGCTTCCGCTGATCCATGGACTGGTTTCACTCGACGGAGTCATCACAGCGCCGGCGATGACGGCGCCGCAACCCATTGCGGGTACGGCTGCCGAGCTCGCACGGACGACTTCGGCGCGGCAAGCGAAAGCGCTCAGCCCGCAACTGGCATCGCAGTTACTCCACCTGGACAGCCTGCAGTCGAGCGGCATTACCGGCAAGGGCGAGACCATTGCCATCGCCGCGCGGAGCAACGTTGAGACTCGCGATGTGGCTGAGTTTCGCGCGACTTTTGGATTGACGGCGAGTACGCTGCAGATCGCGCCGAATGGAGCTGATCCGGGCCGGACAAGCGATGAGGCCGAGGCCGTGCTGTCGGCCGCGTGGGCGGGTGCGGCGGCGCCTGGTGCACAGATTCTGCTGGTGCCGGCAGGTACCACCAGCGCCACCGACGGCCTGGATCTCTCGCTGGCAGCGATCGTCGATGACGCGGTTGCCCATACGGTTGCGGTCGGGTTTTCGGCGTGCGAAGCCTCCCTGAGCGAAGCGCGCCGGGCGTTTTACGCGGCGGTTTACCGGCAAGCGGCAGCGGAGGGCATCGCAATCGTTGCGGCTGCCGGCGACAACGGGGCCTCTGCGTGCCAGGCAACCAGCGCGGGCGCGGTGAACACAGGTTATGGCGTCAACGCGCTGGCCTCGACGCCATGGAACACTTCCGTGGGAGTTGCAGCCCTGGCCGAGGGCGGGCCAACCGCGGACGGCCGTTCGCTTGCGGGCTGGTCGCCTGTGAGTGCGGCGGATCCGGCGAACGCGGGGGGTGGGGGAAAGAGCCTGTTCTACTCCGCGCCCGCCTGGCAGCCACTGCCCGCGCAGGATTCGACGGGTCCCGGCGGCTATGCACGACTGATGCCCGATATCGCGCTTCCCACCGCGGTCGATTCAGGTGTGAATCGTGGGCTGGCTTACTGTCTGAGCGGATCGGCGGCCGGGTCAGTGGCCTCCGCCGGATGCGTTGCTGTCAGGAGCGGCGGCAGCGCGGCGGCGGCAGCGATGTTCGCGGGAATTGCGGCCATGGTGGCGGCGAAAGACGGGCCACAAGGCAATCTTGCTCCGGTGCTGTACGAATTGAGCCGGCGCAGCGGAATCTTCAACGATGTCCAACAGGGGGGCAACGGTCTTTTCTGCGCAGCCGGCAGCCCGGGCTGCGATGCGAACGGGCAGATCGGCTTTAGGGCTGCCGCCGGCTATGACATGGCGACGGGACTGGGTTCGGTTGACGCGCAAAAGCTGGTGAGCGCCTGGGCGACTCCCGAAGCTACAGGTACCGGCGCGGCCAGTGTGAACCTGTCCGTGACACCGACGGTCCCCAATACGACTTACAATCCAACCGCGCAGATCACGCTGACCGCCAACGTCATTTCGCTGACCGGTGGAGCTGCGCCGACGGGAACCGTTTTATTTGCCGACGCCGAAACCGGTGGCGACCTGAACCCCTCGGGGTCAACACTGGATGCCAACGGAGTCGCGAATTACACCTTCACGAGCGGGCTCAAAATCGGCGGCAACAATATCACCGCGATCTATAGCGGCGACGCGACCTACGCTTCGGTGACATCGCAGCCACTGGTGGTAACCGCGGAGCCGAGCACCACATCGCTCACGGTTGTGCCGTCAACCACCAAGCCGACGGCAGGGCTTCCCTTTACCGTGACGGTGAACATCACGGTGGGGACGCCGCCTGCCGGGACCGTGGCTCCGACGGGCAAAGTCACACTGAATGTCGACGGGCTGCCGACCGCCACGGCTTCGCTCGTCACCACGGGCGGAGTCACAACCGCGACGTTTCCCTCGGTAACCATCAATGCGGCCGGCGACCATCCATTGCAGGCTGTGTATGCGGGCGATGCCAACTACGCTGCGTCCACTGCTCCGCCGGTCACGGTAACCATCGGCAAAGGGGCGACGGTCACGGCGCTGACCGCGGTTCCGCCGGCTTTAACCGCGGGCGTGCCGGAAACCTTCACGGCCACGATCGCACCCGCCAACGTGGCCAGCGGCACGACTTTCACGATCACCGGAACGGTGAGCTTCTACGACGGCACGACGCTGCTCGGGACGGCGGTGATCAACGCCAATACCGCATCGCTGGCGAACGTCACTCTATCTCCCGCGGTGCTGCACACGATCACGGCCATTTATTCGGGAGACACAAGCTGGGCGGCGAGCACTTCGAACGCCATCACGCTGCAATCGGTGCTGCTGCCGGACACGGTCACGCTCTCGGTCAATATCAATACGATCGGGCCGGGGCAAGTGATTACGCTTACCGCCGCGGTGATCCCGCTCATCCCGCCGGCGGCGAACATCGAGCAGAACCCGACCGGCAATGTGATCTTCTACAACGGCAGCACGGTGATCGGTACTGTAGCGCTTTCACCGACCCTCAACAACGGTTCCACCGCGACACTGCTCACGGGCTCATTGCCGGGGGGAAACAACGTCCTGACCGCGTACTACGTCGGCGACCTTTACTTCGCGCCCGGGACTTCCAATCCCGTCACCATTGACGTGCAGGATTTTTCCATCACACCATCGCCCACTAACCCGCCGACCAATCTGACCATCGTCAAGGGGAGTTCAGGGTCAGCTTCGTTTATCGTCACTGGGCTGGGCGGGTATAACGACCAGATTCAGGTGGTGTGCTCCGTGCCCACGCAGGACGATATGACCTGCGCGGCGACCCCGCAACAAGTGAGACCGACGGCCGTCGTCACCTTCACGGTGCAGACGTACGCCGCCGGTGGCCACCACGGCCGGCAATAACCGCGCCCCCTTGTGGCCGCGGGCCGCGGGAGGAACGGCGCTCGCGGTTCTCGTCTTCTTCGTTTTGCCGGCAGGCCGCCGGCGGCGCATATTCAGCGAACGCACTCGCCGGTTCGTCGCAGTCCTTTTGCTGCTTGCCGGTCTGGGCGGCGGGGGCATCGGCTGCAGCAACAGCGTGACCGTGCCTCAGAACACGGGGACGCCGCTGGGAGTGGCCACGCTGACCATCGTGGCGACGGCGTACATCAACAACACGGTGATCAACCGAACCGTGTTCCTTACGGTCAATGTCATTCCGCCCGGGTAGGACAGAATCAGCTTGCGCGGTTCTTTGATTCAGCGCTTCGGGGCGGGAGAAGACGATCGGGGTACAGTACCCACGAGCGAAGAGGTTTCGGAAAACAGAGACTGACTGGTGAATGGGAAGGAAATACATCCCTCGGGGGCTAAAGCCCAATTCATTCTGCTGTCCTATCGGCACGGCTAAAGCCGTGCCCTTTCAAAACCGCGCGAATTTCCGCGCCTGTGAAGTCGTACCCTGACACAAAGCATGACTTGGACGAGTGCTTTCATCCAATGATGAACACGGGATGATAGGCTTCCATTTCACGCAAGTGGAGTCTGAGCCGCGATGCCTTCCAGCCATCCTCCGCAATTTGATCTTGTTGCGGCCGCCCATGCGGCCATGATCGAGCACGGTTTTCAACCTGATTTTCCCAAGGGCGTTGATCCGGAACTCGCGGCGATCCGGGCAAATTCGAATCTGCCGTCGCCGGCGTCGGCAAGCCCGGAGTTGCAGGACTTGCGAAGCCTGCCGTGGTCCTCGATCGATAACGACACATCGAAGGACCTTGACCAGATTGAATGGGCGGAGCAGTTGCCGGACGGGCGCATCCGGGTGCTGATCGGGGTCGCCGACGTGGATGCGCGGGTGGCCGAAGGAACGATCATCGACAGCCATGCAAAGAGCGAGACCACTTCGGTCTATACCGGGGTGAAGGTCTTTCCGATGCTGCCGCCGGAATTGTCGGAGGGGATTACTTCGCTAAACGAGAATGAGGACCGGGCCGCGATTGTGATCGAGTTCAAGGTGGATGCAAGCGGTGCGGCTTCCGACGGAAAGGCCTACCGCGCCCTGGTGCGCAATCGCGCGCAGCTGGCTTACAACGGAGTGGGCGCGTGGCTCGAAGGCAAGGGTCCCGCACCTGCGAAGGTGGCGGCGAGCGCGCCGTTAGCGGCCCAGCTCAAACTGCAGGACAAGGCGGCGCAGGCCATGGAAGGAAGCCGCTATCAGCATGGAGCGCTGGATCTTGAAACCATCGAAACGAGGCCAGTCACGCTGGGCGGTGATGTGATCGCCCTGGCGCGCCTCGACAAGAACCGCGCGACCTCTTTGATTGAAGAGTTCATGGTGGCGGCCAACGGCGTAATGGCGAGAACACTCGAGGATGCCAAGGTGCCTTCCATCCGGCGCATTGTGCGCACGCCGAAGCGGTGGGACCGCATCATGGAAGTGGCTGCGGGGCTGGGAACCACGCTGCCGGCCGAGCCCGATTCGAAGGCGCTGAACGATTTTCTGCTGGCCCAGAAACAAAAGGACCCGGACCACTTTCCCGATCTATCGCTGACGGTGATCAAGCTGATGGGCCCGGGCGAATACGTGCTGGTCAAGGCCGGCGAGCCGTCGCCGGGACACTTCGGGCTGGCGGTGCAGGACTACACTCACTCGACAGCCCCCAACCGGCGGTTTCCCGACATGGTGGCGCAGCGGATCCTGAAGGCACTGCTCGGAAAAGGTCCTCAGCCCTATTCCGAAGGGGATCTCAATGCCATCGCGCTGCGCTGCACGCAGATGGAAGACGCGGCGCGGAAGGTGGAACGCGAGATGTCGAAGCGGATCGCGGCGGTGGTGCTGCGGCCGCGCATCGGCCAGAACTTCCACGGCATTGTGACCGGCGTGAACCAGTACGGCACCTTCGTTCGCGCGCTCGAACCGCACGTGGAAGGAATGCTGGTGCACGGCGGGCATGGGCTCGACGTGGGTGATCGCGTGACGGTGAAGCTGATCAACACCGACCCGCAGCGGGGGTTTATTGATTTTGCGGCGGTGTGAAAAGGGCAGCTTTTAGCTTCTAGTCTAGCTCGTTGTCTCACGACAGGATCGGATCGGGCAATGGTGGATGGATCCCAGGTCTCAAAATCGAGACCTGGGGCACCCTGCTAAATGCTGTCTTACTTGGCCGCGTAATTCTTTGTCTGGCCAGTGCGGCTGTTGGTGACGGAGAAGCTGCCGTTGTCGGAGGCGATCACTTTGAAATATGCGCCGTCAGTGGTGCTGCCTTTAGGATTGGCGATCAGAGGTTCGGGGCTGTTGTGCGCTGCGTCGGAACCCTCGGCGGTGTGGACCATGTAAAGGTCCTGCATGCCGGGGCTGTCGTGGATGGTCTGCCAGGCCTCCGGACTGCCGGCCTTGTGCGCGCCGTTGTTCATGATGGTGACGCGGGGATGAATCGCATCGACGATCGCGCGCGCATTGGAGAGATTCATCCCGTGATGCGTGGCGAGATACAGGTCCACAGGCGGGATGGGATTGGTGGGACAGACCAGGGCGATTTCTTTGGCCTTGGTCAAGTCGCCGAGATCGAGGAAACGAAATTGGCCGTAGGTGACGAGGATACCGACGGAACGAGCGTTCTCGCTGGGATCCGCATCGGCCTTGGGTTCGGAGGCGCAGTATGAGTTGGGCTGCGGCGTGATGCCGGGGATGGCATGGACGTGCTCACCGTCGGCGGTGAGCACGATGGCGTTCAGACCGGGGAGGTCGATCGTGTCGCCGGGATGCACGACTCGATGCGGCTTGCCTTCGATGGCCTTGAGGTACGCGGCATAATCGTGGCGCGTGATGTCGGAGTCTTCGCGATTCTCACCGTGATCGAGAAACTCGCCGATGGGGATGCGCTTGACGAGTTCCGGCACTCCGCCGACGTGGTCTGTATGGTAGTGAGTCACGAGCAGGTGATCGATTTTAATGATGCCCGCATCGCGCATGGCAGCCTGCACGCGGTCGGCATCGCGGCCATTGCTTCCCGGCCAGCCGGTATCGACCAGAAGAGAAGCCCCCGACGGAGCCACGAGGAGGGTGGACTGGCCGCCTTCGACGTCGATGGAGTAGATGCGGAGAGACTTGGGTGCTTGCGACGCGCCCTGAGCCTGCGCGCACCACTGCGGAAAGCCGACGACCGCAATCAATGAGCATGTGAGTACGAGAGATGCGACCGGCGGGCACATGATGTGAGCCAGGAGCGAGCGGTGCGATAACGACAAGCGGTTGTACGCGGGCATTCGCATTTGCGAAGCAGTGTACTCTGCCGGACTCGATCCGCGAAAGTGTTGAGCACGACAGCGTTCCATCGATGCCAAATTCATCTCGATGCGTGGGAATCTGAAGTAATCTTGCGCACCATCGGATAAGCGGAGAGAATGGCGTTGATCACATCCATTTCTCTCCTTTGCATCAACCGCCGGAGGAAGTAAACTTCAGGCGGGCAACGACTCTTCCGTGCGAAACGCATCTAATTTCGCTGGGAGAGGCGTCCGGAGATTTTTTGTTTCAATTCAGTTGCCCTCTCGGTTTTTTTCTGTAAACGACGACCTTCGCAAGCGGGAAGTCTGAAGAAGGCCATTCCTTATCCCTGGTGAAGCGTGAGCAGAGATCTGCTCACCCGCGTGCTGAATCATCCGCGGGAAAAAGAGACGCACCCGCCAAGGAGGGATCATGTATTGGCCAAATCATTCGACATCATTGTGCAGGAAGGCGTGGCGCAAACGCCTCGCTGGGCTGGTTCTCACGCTTGTCCTGGCAGCTTCCGGCTCCCGCTGCGTGCGAGCCCAGGGAACAGGATACTGGCATACGAGCGGCAACCAGATACTCGATTCCAACGGCGAAGCTGTGCGCATCGCGGGAATCAACTGGTATGGGTTTGAGACTACCGACTACCTGGCGCACGGGCTGTGGGCCCAGGATTACACGACGGTCCTGAATACCATCAAAAGCCTGGGTTTCAATGTAGTGCGCATTCCGTTTTCGAACCAGATGGTGGAAAGCAACCCGGTGCCAAGCAACTATACGACCTACGCGAATGGGCAACCGGCCAATGCGGCATTGGTTGGACAGACCGCTCTTGCCGATCTCGATACGATCGTGGCGTACGCCGGCTCGATTGGTCTGCGCGTGATTCTGGACAATCACCGATCGGAAGCCGGCAACAGCAACGAAGCCAATGGCCTGTGGTATACGAACACCTATCCCCAAGCGAACTGGATCGCAGACTGGCAGACGCTGGCGACACGGTACAGCGCGAGCAAATTCACGTTCAACGGCAACCCGACTGTGATCGGGATGGATCTTCGCAACGAGCCGCATCTGATCGCGAACGGATTCAGCGGCGGGTGCTGGACCGGCGATACGGAAACCAACGGCTCCTACACCGGTTGCCCGACGAGCCTCACCAGCCAGAACTGGCCGGTGGCTGCGGAAGCGGCGGGCAACGCGGTGCTGGCCATCAATCCAAAGCTGATCATCTTTGTGGAGGGTAACGACTGCTACAACGGTACATGCGGTTGGCAGGGCGGCAACCTGATGGGTGTGGCGTCGAACCCGGTGGTTTTGAATGTACCGAATCAACTGGTCTACTCGCCGCACGACTACGGGCCGAATCTTTATGGTCAATCGTGGTTCAACTCGAATACGACGCAAGCGAGTCTCTTCACGGTGTGGAACAACTTCTGGGGATTTATCAGCAGCAACGGCACTGCGCCTGGTTTGGCTGGGCGAGTTTGGGACCGACAATAACAGCGCGGACATTGAGAGCTCAGCGGCAGGAAGCCAGGGGCAGTGGTTCGAAAGCATCGTGTCATATCTGCAATCGAATCCTTCGATCGATTGGACCTACTGGGCACTGAATGGGGAAGACAACTACGGACTGCTCGACAGCAACTACGACGCAACGCCGGCCAATGCGCAGAAGGAATCGATGCTGGAGAGCATCCAATTCGCGCTGGGTGGAGGCTCGTCATGCACTGTGTCTCCGGCAGCGCCGGCGGGCCTGAACGCAACGGCAGGCAGTTCAAGCGGCATCACCGTCACCTGGGGCGCTGTGACGCCGCCGGCGAATTGCGCGATCAACTCCTATAGCGTGTTTCGCAGCACGACCAGCGGATTCGCGCCGGCATCGACCAACCAGGTTGGCAGTGTGAGCGGCGGCACTTCTTTTTCCGACGCCGGGCTTGCAGCTTCTACGACTTACTACTATGTAGTTGAGGCAGTTGACGGCAGCGGTTCGTCGGCACCCTCTGCGCAGGTGAGCGCAACAACCAAGGCCAGCGCAACCTGCTCGGCACTGCCTTCAGCACCCGCGGGGTTGATGGCCACTTCTGCTTCGTCGAGCAGCATCAATGTGAGTTGGGGAGCGGTAACGCCGCCGGCGAATTGCTCCATCGGTTCCTATCGCGTGTTCCGCAGCACTACGAGCGGATTCACGCCGTCGTCGAGCAATCAGATCGCAAGCGGGCTTACTGGTACAAGCTTCTCCGATTCGGGGCTCACCGCCTCCACGACTTACTACTACAAGGTCGAAGCGCTGGATCCGTTTGGGGCGTCTGCGCCTTCGGCACAAGCAAACGCGACCACACAGGCGGGGTCGAGCAGCTTCTCGTGCCACGTCGGCTACTCGATCGCCAGCCAATGGCCGGGCGGATTCGAAGCCATTCTGACGCTTACCAATACGAGCGCTACCGCGATCAACAACTGGACGCTGACGTGGTCGTTTGCCAATGGCCAACAGATTACACAACTCTGGACCGGCGCGGAATCGCAAAACGGCGCAAGCGTGACCGTAAACAGCCTGAGCTACGACGGCAATATCGGGGCAGGAGGCAGTTACACCGGGTTGGGATTCCTGGGCACGTGGAACAATACGGCCAATGCGGTTCCAGGCTCGTTCGCGATCAACGGCACGCCCTGTCAGTAGCGAGCCAACATCCAACCGGAGCGGAGCAGGTCATCGGCCTGCTTCGCTCTTTTCTTATGCCTTAACCCGCCGGTGCTGCCGCGATTCCGTCATTTCCAATGTGCGACTGCCCAAGGGGATCTTTCGCCCAATGTCCGCTATATGGCCTACTGATAGAATAGAAACTGCCGTAGTGTGCGGCAAAATCGAATTTTGAACTCCTCCAGTGAGCCGTGGCTGAACGGCCGAACCCGAGTAAAGGAAAATTGCACCTGTGACGCAGACGATACGCAATATCGCCATCATCGCCCATGTTGACCACGGCAAGACAACGCTGGTAGACGCCATGCTGCGTCAGTCTGGAACGTTCCGCGCCAACGAGCAAGTGGCGGACCGGGTGATGGATTCAAACGAGTTGGAACGCGAGCGCGGTATTACGATTCTCGCCAAGAACACGGCCATCAACTTTGCCGGCGGCAAGATCAATATTGTTGATACTCCGGGCCACGCCGATTTTGGCGGCGAGGTGGAGCGCGCGCTGAAGATGGTGGATGGCGTGATGCTGCTGGTGGATGCGGCCGAGGGCCCGCTGCCGCAGACGCGCTACGTGCTGGCCAAGGCACTGGAAGCCAAGCTGCCGCCCATCGTGGTGATCAACAAGATCGACCGTCCCGATGCGCGCCCACAGGAAGTGCTGAACGAAATTTACGACCTTTTCATCGATCTCGATGCGGAGGAATCGCAACTCGAGTTTCCGGTTCTGTACACCGTGGCGAAGATCGGAAGCGCGACGACAGATCTGGCCAAGCCCGGCGTAGACCTGCAGCCGTTGTTCGAGAGCATCGTGAACACGATTCCGGCGGCGACCGGCGATGCGGAAGGCGCGCTTCAGATCCTGGTCACCAACCTTGATTACTCGGATTACTTTGGCCGCATCGCGATTTGCCGCGTCTTCCAGGGCACACTACACGCCGGCAACGACGTGGTGATCTCGAAGCGCGATGGGTCGCTGATGAAGACGCGCATCACCAAGCTGTTCACGTTTTCGGGATTGAAGCGGACCGAGACGTCCGAGACAACGATGGGCGACATCGTGGCGGTGGCTGGGGTCGAGGGCATCACGATCGGCGAGACGATTACGAGCGTTGAAAATCCCGTGCCGCTGCCCCTGATTGTGATCGACGAGCCGACGATTGCGATTCAATTCAGCGTGAATAACTCCCCGTTTGCGGGGCGCGAAGGCCAGTATGTTACGAGCCGCAATCTGCGTGAGCGCCTGGAAAAGGAACTGCTCACCAATGTGAGCATCCGTGTGGAAGAGACCGGCTCGCCGGACACCTTTAAGGTACTGGGGCGCGGCGAATTGCAACTCGCGATCCTGATCGAGATGATGCGGCGCGAAGGATTCGAGCTGTCGGCGGGGCGGCCGGAGATCGTGACCAAGGTGGTGGACGGCGTGCGCATGGAACCGGTGGAGCATTTGACCATCGACGTGCCGGAAGAGCACACGGGTGTGGTGATCGAGAAGCTCGGACCGCGCAAAGGCGAAATGACCAAGATGCACAACCACGGCTCGGGCCGCGTGCGGATGGAGTTTCGCGTGCCCAGCCGCGGCATCATCGGCCTGCGCCGGAAATGCTGACCGAGACGCGCGGGACAATTGTCATGAATTCCCTGTTCGACGGCTATATCCCGTACCAGGGCGAGATACCGCAGAGGCCCACCGGCGCGTTGATCGCCGATCGCCAGGGGCAGACGACAACTTATTCGCTGAACGGCCTGCAGGAGCGCGGCATATTGTTTGTCGGGGCCGGTGTTGAAGTTTATGAGGGCATGGTGGTCGGCGAGCACTCGCGCGACAACGATCTCGACGTGAACGTGGTCCGCGAGAAGAAGATGACCAACATGCGCGCGTCCACTGCGGACGAAGCCATCCGCCTCGTGCCCTATCGAACGTTGAATCTGGAACAGGCCATCGAGTTCATCGCCGACGATGAGTTGGTCGAGGTTACGCCGAAGATCGCTGCGGCTGCGCAAGAAGGTTCTGCAGGCCAATCGGCGGCCCAAGCGGTGGGAAAAAGTGGGAGTGGAATAGGCCGCGTTGTCTAGAGCCGGCTCTTCGCTTCCAGCACGCGCTCCAGCGCTTCATCCGCGGTTGATCCTGTTGCGGATAGGTGCCCCATCTTTCTTCCCGCGCGAGGGGTGTGCTTCTCGTAGAGGTGCAGGCGCACGCCGGGCACTTTAAGTGCGGCAGCGAAATCGGGCGCGCCGTCGAGCCACACATCCCCAAGCAAATTGACGATGGCGGCCGGCGTGATCAGCGCGGTATCGCCCAAAGGCAGATTGCAGGCAGCGCGCACGGCCTGCTCGAATTGGCTGGTGACGCAGCCGCGCTCGCTCTGGTGATAGCTGTTGTGGGGACGCGGCGCGAGTTCGTTGACAAGCAGGTCGCCCTTGCGCGTGACAAACATCTCCACGCACAGCATGCCTTCGATGCCGAGCCTGGCGATGATATCGGAGGCCAGCGATTCGGCCCGCGATTCAAGCTCCGCGGGAATGCCGGCCGGCAGCACACTCCATGCGAGTATCTGATTTTCGTGATGATTGCGGGCGGCAGGAAAGCTGCGCACTTCTCCGGCGGGATTGCGCGCGGCCATGACACTGATCTCAAAGTCGAGGTCGAGCGCCTGTTCGGCGACTGCGGGGCGCGCACCAATGCTTTGCCAGGCAGCCACGATGTGCTCTTCGGCCGCGACGTTGTCGAAGCCAATGCGCGCCTGGCCGCGGCCATCGTATCCGCCGCGCCCGATCTTCAGATACACGCGGCCACCAAGCCCCGGGACCGCATGGTGCAGATCCATCTCCTCGCACACGACGCGAAATGGGCCGACCGGAAAGCCGGATTCGGCCAGCCAGATTTTTTGCAGGGTCTTGTCCTGGATGATGCGGATGGGTTCAACACCTGGCCGCAGCGGCGCGATTTGCGCCACTTGCGCGAGAGCATCGACGCCGATCTGCTCGATCTCGAGCGTCACCGCATCGGCGCCTGAAGCGAGACGGCGCGCGGCGTCGGCATCGTCCCATCGGCCCACAATGGTTTCGTCGGCCACGAAACTCGCGGGGCAGGCAGGTTCGGGATCCATCACGCGAACGTGGTAGCCCATGGTGCGCGCGGCCATGGCCATCATCCGGCCCAATTGCCCGCCGCCCAGGATTGCGAGCAACCCTCCGGGCTGGATCACTTTCGGCTCAACTGTTTCACTGACCGCGACGCTCACCCGGGCAGCTCCTGGTCCAGCACTTCCTGCGTCCGCGCCGCGCGCCAAGACTGCAGTCGCTGGTAGAGCGGTTCGTCGTTGGTGGCCAGCATTTCGGCGGCCAGCAGCGCGGCGTTGGCCGCTCCGGCTTTGCCGATTGCCAACGTACCCACCGGAACACCTTTCGGCATCTGCACGATCGAGAGCAGCGCATCGAGGCCATTCAGTTGCGTCGCCGGCACCGGGACACCCAACACTGGGACGAGAGTCTTGGCAGCCAGCATCCCAGGCAGATGAGCTGCACCGCCGGCACCGGCAATGATGACGCGCAATCCGCGCTCGCGGGCTGTCTCGGCATATCGGAAGAGCAAGTCCGGCGTGCGATGAGCACTCACGACTCTGGCCTCGTGCGGAATCTCGAGGACCCGCAGAACCTCAACGGCTGCCGCCAGAACCTCGTAGTCGCTCTTGCTCCCCATCACCACGCCGACTAATGGCCGATCACTCATGATCCGATTATAGGGGGGCGCCCGAGGCTTTTCCGTCCCTCATCTGTCTACACAAACGAACCGGCCATCGCCGTAACAATCCAGAATCTGCAAGCTGTTGTCAGTGCCGGTGCCAGGCCTCCACCGCTACTTCGATCACCGCAAACAGAAGGCTGACGGCGGCCAGAAATCCCTTGGCGCGCTGCCAGTTCTGCTCATGCTGTTCCATACGCCGCTCGAGGTCGGCAACCCGCCCGCCATTGCCATCGCCCATCAGACCGCTCATCTGGGTTTTGAGCACGCTCAAATCGCTGAGCACCTGCGCTTCGAATTCATTCATCATCCGCATCCGCCGGACCTCATTCTCTCCGCCTCTGGTCGCTCGTGTTCGATCAAGATCCCAGCGGCAAGTTGATAAACAAAGCCGTTGAGTGCTCCGAATAATTCGGGGGCGTTGAGCCGTCATAACTCCGAATATAGAAACGATCGTTACCCGATGCACGGGCAAACGTCATCGTCTGTTGCGTTCCTCGCATCACCAGGCCCGGGTCCACTCCAGCCATAAATCCAAAATCGCGACGGCGTATCTCAAATCCGCCACCCGCCGGCGGCGCGGTTCCGGTGTTGATTGTAACTGCCGTCCCACTGAGAGCAGTCATAGTCAGGCTTGTAAGATCGGGCAAGACTGTTGGAGCGATGGGCGCCGGCAGCCAGGCGTCTGCGGGGACCGTACGTGACGTTGTAATTGCGAGATCATCGGCCCAGTCGTTGGCAAACGAAATCTCGTAAGTGACTAACTCCGGATAACCAGTGGCATAAGTCAATTTGACGGCGCGGATAACTACTTGCGAATTAATCACCAGCGATGGAACATTCAGGAGCAGTGCATCTCCGGGCCATACGTCGGAGGAGAAGCTCGACCGCGGTCCTGTGTAGGCACCGCTCCACAAGGCACTTGCACTCGCCGATGCCGCGACCATCGTGGCGGCCGCATTACGGCAGTCGGCAGAACTGCGCGCCGGAGGATTCGTCACCGAGCCCATCCATGTTGCGATCGAAGGCAAGCCCGCTGCGGCAAGTTCCTGTTGGCTGGTTGCGTTGACCGCGCGGCCAACCGCCCGGCCCAGGGTGCGATAGCTGACGGCTATCTGCTCTCCCGCCAAAGGCACAAACCCGCTGTAGAACGCGAGCGTGCCGGTGCGCTCGAGATGGCATTCGCCGACTTCAGCCAATGTTCCCAGCCTTCGGGTGTACTGACCCCCATTGGGGGGAGTACTTACTACCCAGCCGGAACCGAGATTTGTCAGGCTAAGGCCGCGCATCGAGCCAACCATGTTGATACTGCTTACCGCTGCCAAAGAACAGGTTTGCGGCAGGGCTGCAATCAAGCCGTCATATAGCTTGACGGGCATAGCCGCGACACCGTTGACGTATTCCTGAATTTCGAACAACAGCTTCGCTGGGGCTTGATTCCCCTGCCCCCCGAACGTGATTGCTCCTGAATCGCCGAAGGATCGATACGTACTTAAAGATCGCTGGGACTCGGGGCAATGGATCCAGATACGGAGCACATATTGATTCGCCGGGCTTGTGGAGTAAGTCATGCCGGACGTTGCGCCTTGCACCACAGGCTGTAATGAAACCACCCCTGTTCCGGGTTGGGCTGTTGCCTGAAAACCCGCCACGCATCCGGGAAGCGTATCGAGACCCGTCAAAAAACCGCCAAGGATGCCAGCGCTGCCTGGGGAGAGGGTCACACCTGTGGCCTCCAGCAGGAGTGTGCCGCCCATTTCGATTTCGTCGATCCAGGTCAGCAATGTCTGGCCGTCAATTCCGGTGCCGCCGTTCACGACCAGGCCGCCCGCGCCCATCGAAAGAGAGCCGGCGCCCCCGGAAGTCTGCCACATCGATAAGTCGATGGCGGGCTCATCGAAATGCTCAGCGATGATCTTCACTCGCGAGGCCGGGGGAAAGAATGGTTCAGCTGCGAGATTGAATTGCGCTGTTGTGCCGTCGCCGAGAAAGTACTCGGTTACGAAGGCGGCCGGTTCGTGCTCACCGCACACCGTGATGTCGTTTGCAAGTCCGCGCCTGGCGCCCGATGTGATTGCGAGGGCGCTCAGATTGAGACTGCCGTCTGTCTCATTGAGGGGATGCACGGACAAGGGAATCTGCGATAGTTGGAGGGCGCCCCCGAGGACACGGTACGCTGCGCGAGCCTGGCCCGCTACGGACGCTGCGCACTTGCTCCACGATGCGCCCGGTTCCGGCGTGAAGCCGCCAACCGGAGCCGCAAGCGAGACACCTTGAGTACTCAGGGAGGAAGATCGGGTGTGCATGACCAGGGAGGTGATAAGTTCGCCTGCCGTCATGCCCGCGGCGCCTTGATTCGGCGAAAGCTGAAACTGATCTAACAGGAATTCATCGCTCAATGCCTGGACGGCGAATCGATAGAAAGGTCCCTCGATCGAGATGCCCGCATACACCGGCGCAGGGCTGGCCGCAATGTAACCCGTGAAATACTGTGTCCCATCATCGCCGGTGACCGCAACTGATTGGTTTTGCGCTGGAATGGGCAGGCTTCCGTCGGACCCAAAGCTAAGGCAAAATCGGCATAGCGAAGGTTCATTGAGCTTACGCTCGATAGTCAAAGGATGAATCGCATCGAGCGATGCGGAATATTCTCTTCCCTGGATCGTAATCTTCATGGTTTAAACCAATGCCTTGGTTGGGGGCAGAAAGCTTCGATAGCAGAGGATTCGTTCCCCATCGAGCGGATCGGTAACAGGCAAAGCGCGGAACTGACCGCGCAGCAGGATCCGTTCCAATGTTCCTTTGCCTTTCCCTGCGAGCGATATGGGAGCCTCTTCGGCATCGGTCATCGCCTGCAGGCGCGGATAGTGGAAGAAAATGCGGTCTCCCTGGCTTCCTTCCATGACAAACAATCCGGACCACTCGTGATAGAAACTGCCCCCGAGACGATCGACAAAGCCGACCACGGGCTGCAGCTTTGCGGCCGGGGACGGAACTCCGCCAGGGAGCGGTGCGGCCAGAGTCAGGGTTGTGCCATTCACCTGCGACACCAGCGCGACGTTAAACGTGACGCGACGAATATAGTCAATGTCGCTCAAGGGCTGGCGCACGAAGGCGGCGGATATCGGGGAACCCACAAAGCCGGTCTGCCCCAGGTAATCACCGTCCACCGCGATGATGGACCCGGCGACAAACTTTGCGGCGTCGGAAGCTGCGAGCACAATGGACGCCGCCGTCGACCCGCTCTGGATTGCGATCGGCGTCGCCGCCGGACCACCGTCGGCCGCCGGCGCTGCTCCCGTGGCCGTAGCCAGCACGTTCATGTGCTGCGATCCGGTTGCCAGCGCCATCGTCAGCTTGGTCCAGGTCAGAAACTGGAAGCTTACCTGGGCATCAAGACTCTCGCGCACCTGCGCCAGCGGGGCTGCTGGAATTCCCGTCATCAGCGGCCGCCGACTTACTGGCTGTGTTGCGTGTGAATCCCTGAATCCAGCCCAAGCTGATCCACGGAGCGGGCGGCACATCCAGATTGAAGTTACCCTGCTCGGCCGGATCGAAAAGCACAGGCGTCTGAGCGGCGCGGTTCACCGCCGCAAAATACGCTCTGACCCGCCGCATAACCGGTGCGGCGCCCGAATACCAACCTGCGGCCATTTACTCACCCTGTTCCTGATAGCTGTAAACCATGACTCTTACCGAACGGCTCAGTCTGTCTCTCTGTGTCGCCACGGGACCGAAGAGCGGTTCGTCCCAAAACACCTGCGTCAGCATCGCCGCCGGTGGAGTCGCGGTGAAACAGAGCTTGGGCGTGGAGAACGGCTGAAGCATCGACAACAGTTCTTCATCCATTGCACTGAGTGATCGACCGCGATCCAACCCCCCGAAGCTCTGGCACCCGCACGTCTGGTACACGACTTCACATTCCTCAGCGGCCATCCTGGCATCGAGGTTCAGGTCCACGCCTAGTCCCAGCCACCGCAGAATGAACACATCCGTGGGAAGCTGGCTGAACGGCGCCTCTGCTTCCTCGGCCAGGACGCCCGGCCGCACCGCGCCGCGAAGCAAGATCGTCCGCTGCGGATTGAGCGCGGCTAACCGTGATCGCAAAACCATATAGAACGAGTCTTTAGCATTTTGCATGGACCAAAGCTCCTGAAACGTGAACGGTGGTCAGTCAAGCGAGCCGCGATCGGTTCACCTGCCACTCTTCTCGGTTAAACGGACTGCTGACGCGCCTCGCGCAATAGGAGTCGGTAGAGATACACCTGTCCGAAGGCCTCATTCGAAGCGACCGCTTCAATCGTGTAGCATTGCCCCGCGACGGTTACCGCCAGGGTCATCGCAAAGAGAGATTGAGCCGACAAGAGATCGAGCGCGGATACCTGCTGCTGGACTCCGGTCGCCGACACCAGCAGTTCGCATTTCGATTCACTGCCTTCCTGCCAGGTCGGCCTAAGTTTGCGCATGACCACGGGGCTGATGGTTACTTCGACAAATGTCGTCGATACCAGTCCTAGCTCGGACATGTTGGTATCCTGGTTGGCTCCTGTAATGCGTAACTTGGCCGATGTCCCCGATACACTTCGCAGCAGAGCATCGGCCAGCATCTGCGGAGCGCCCACAGGGTTCCGTGGTGCCGTATCGCTCATCGTTCACCCCAACCTGCTGGCAACGTACGGACGCAGCCATGCTTTTACCGTTTCATCCAGAAGAGAGCTGGAGAAGTACTGCATCTGCATCGTGTCGATCTTTGTTCTGCTTGCGTTCAAGGCGGGCGTGGATTGGGCATTGCGCACGATTTGCGCGCACGCTGCCTTTACGTCATCGCCGATCGATGCCATTCCAGCTGTATAGGTAACCATGACTTCGTTGTACGGTAACCCCAGGATGTTGCACGGCAAAGTCAGCTCTCCGGTATTGGCATCCCAATCGACAGAGTTTGGATCAATCGCGGTCCACTGACCCGGAAGCGAGAAAGCCCAGACCATTTCGTAAAGGGGGCCCGCAGGTATCTCGCCGCGCCGCGGCTTCGCGTAACGCCCTTCGATACTTACAATCGGCATAGGCGCGGCGCCCAGCGGCGCCAAAGGCAGATAGGTCAAACGGATGCTCTGCGATTCGCTGGTCAAACGCAGCCGCTCCGTGTATTGAATGATGTTCAGATCGGGTCGCCTGCAATGGCTGTTGATCAAAGCCGTGGCAGCCGTAATCCAATCCGCCGATGTTCCATCCGGCAATCCATAGTTCGGGTAATCCGCCGGCTGCAGATAAGCCATAAGTTCGCTCCGCGAGTTCGTGGTTCATAGTTCAAAGATGTCAGTTGTCAGTTCTCAGTCCTCAGATCAGACGGCCGCGAGACATCCGGCTATCGTGAGCTGTGAACTGAGAACTGTGAACTGGTTTACCGGTCGACCAGCACCTGGTAATGGGCATAATTGGCGCCCTTGACGACGGGGGCGCCGAATTTGACTGCCACATACTGCTGTGTCAGCGAGCCCGGCAACCCGAGCTGGAAGATGCGCGGCGTGGGATCGCCCAGCCAGTGGTACTCAATCAGATCCTCGGTGACGATGTATGCCGGCAACACCGCCGAGCCCGACCCCGGTGTTCCGGTGTAGCTCAGGCTCCAGTCCGGGATCAATGGAAGATCTCCCGCCTGGGTCGAAAGCATCTTCACTCTGACTCCGCCCGTGATCTGGTCGGTGTTCAGGACCACGTTGAATTCCGTCTTCATCTCGCGATCGATCAGGTCCAGCAGCACCGGGTTGGCGTAGATGGCCGTCGGACGCACGTGGTAGCCATTGCTGGCGACCATTTGCGCTACCGTTGACTTCAGCCCATCGACGATCGACGCGGCGGTCCCAATCGTGGTCGTGTTCCCGCCGGCCGCGATCTGGCTGATCACGCCCATATACTGCGTAGTCGTCGGAGCACTGAGGCTGGTATCGTTGCCGTTCCACAGGGATACGTCATGGGCCACCATCACGCCGCTGACAGTGTCCACCAAGTCCTTGGCCTGAAGATAGGCAAACTGCTGTTGCTGGTTGCCCAGTTCAATATCGAACAGGTTGTAGTTGATCTGCGAAACGATCGCCTTGAGGGGCACGCTCCGTTCCACGCGCGTCGGGCTTACCACGGGCGCCACGATGCTGCGCGGATTCACGAATCCGGCGCTGCCCGGGCTGGGAAGCGCGGTCTCCTCGAAAAACCGTGACGGATGGCCGGTGGCCGGCACCTGCTTGATGCGCTGCCCGAAGGGGCTGGAGCGCCGGCAGATATCGAAAATCTCGGTCTGGTACAGCGGAACTTCGACGGCGCCTGGTCCGATAAAGTCGGCAGCCGCATGAATGTCTGCAAACGATGCGTTCATAGTTCTGTGCCCCCTCCATGGGGCTCTGGCTAAGCGCCGGCTTTCAGCCCTTAGCCCTTAGCTCTCAGCCTTGTTCTGGGATCATCCAAACCGCATCGGGTTACTTCCGTTAAATCGCCCGACTTAGCCTCGATTTCTCGCCACCCGTGTTGAGTTGTTAGCTAGAAGCCAAGAGCTAATAGCTAATAGCTGTTTCTACGCGATAGCTCCGGAGCGCAGAAGCTGAGTCTTGACAGCGATGCGCTGTTCCAGGCTCAGACCGCTCAATGCCGCATCCAGAGCGCGTACATCGACAGGCCCGTCCCCCATGCCATGCTTAGCAAGCAGCTCCGACGTCGCCGCCGGCACCGTCTTGCGCAGCAGGTTCATGCCTGCCGGCGCGGCGGCGGCCTTCAGATCCGCCAGCTCCCGTTCCGCCGCAGCCAGCTTCGCTGCCAGCTCTTCTTCGCGGCGGCTCTGGTCCACCGTTGCCGAAATTCTCTCCACCTCGCCGGAGAGTGCGCTGGCCGATGCGAGGCGCTCCTCAAGCCAACTCAGGGTCTTGTTCAGCAGAGTTGTTGCAGCTTCCAGCCTCTCCGCAACCTCACGCTCCTGGTTTTCCATGCTGTTCCTTTCTGTCCCCAGACATTCCGAATTGTTGCCGCCCGGAGATGACACGGTTTGATCCCCGGCGTCTGTTTGCGCCCCGGTTCGAGGGCCCTGTTTTTTGTTGAAACAAATCTTTGTCAGATGACTTATGGCTGACTGCAGATAGATAATCGAGCCTTCCTAACTTGCCATCCGGAAACTCGTAGCCCGATATGCCGCCTTCTCGCGTCGCAGGATCGCCGCTCCGGTAAAAGTAACTCGCGTCAACTTCCAGACGTCGGCCCGCATGTCTTCCACCCGCGCATCGGCTATCTCGTAGCTCATGCCCAGATCTTCAGACGAGTGTGCAAGTATCGCCTCGGCGACGTCTGGAAAGTCTCGCGCATAAAGATACCCACGGACTGTCAGCTGGTGCCCGTTGAGGTTCGCCTCTGTCAGCAGCCCGATCTTGCGTCGCGCGTCGTGCCCGTCCCATCCCGGCCGGTAGTCTACGGCCATTCCCAACAGGGAAGGCAGAGCCTTCTCTGCGGCATCCCGGGTGAGCATCACGCGATGACCGCGTGCGCCGGACGGCGCCTTGTCGCTTGCCGTGTCCACAACTGTCAGTGTCCCTTCGAAGGCCACCCGGTTGGGGTGTCCCTCCACGCAGGGAATCTTTACTGCCATAGCTTCCAATCGCATGAATTCCTCGCTCTTGCACGGATTCAAACTTCAATAAGTGTTGCGACCCGGCTCAAATTCATGCCGGGTCAAACGGCCTGGTCGACTGTCGCTCCGCCTTGCGCTTCGGCGGCCGCTTGTTCCTCGAGGGGGCCCAGGCCGCGCATCGCCCGCACTTCATTGACCGTCAACACCCCGGCCTGGAGAAGCTGCACCTGCACCGCCAGTTCGGTCTCCTCGTCGCGCGCGTTCAGGTCGTTAAAGACAAACTCGAATTCCCGCCAGCCGATGCACTTCCCGAAGAGGTCGCGCGTCAGGTGATCGGCCAGTAATTGGGCCAGCGGTTGAATCGCGCCGCGAAACGCTTCATCGGCCAACTCCGCCGCCGTGGCCCGGTTCACGTCTCCTTCCAGGCCCAGCAGCATGGGCGGCAGTCCAAAGGCGTTGGCAACCATCCGGATCAGGAACTCCTGCCAGGCCAGGCGTAAATCGGCGTCCGTCCCCTGCGCGAAGCGAAGTACTTCCGGCTTCTGCTCGGTGGAGATGAGTGGCACCCGCCCTGTCCCCTCGATCTCGTCCTGCCACCAACGAATCAGCCGATCGTGCTGCGTTGGCGTGGCCTCACTGAGCCACAAGGCGTATTGCGCCACGGAGTTCGCTGCCAGCTTCCCCGCAAAGCGATGCGCGGTCAGGAACTGATTGACGGTTTCGAACGCTACCTCCAGCGGCCCCAGCCCAAAGGGCGTAAAACTGCGCGGGTTCATGCGCACGTACATCAGCTGGTCATCGCGCAGATCCACGGCGTTGGTTTCCAGTTGCCCCGGCGCCGCCTGGGCGTAGCGCGCGGTTTCCGGTTGGCCGTCCCACCTGGCATTCATGCGGATCGATGCCCCATCGACCGCCCAGAACATGGCCGGCCTCTTTGGATCTGCGGTAGGCTCCATCTCCACCGCTCCGTATCCCCCCGTAAGCGCGTCCTCGATCACCTGTTCGATCAGGGTGCGAAAGGTGTCCGCCGCGTTCGGCTCCTCCAGCGTTCGCCGAAGTGCCTGCAGCTTTTCATCCCGTCGGTCGATTTCGTGCGGCGAGACGCCGCGCCGTACCCGCACCTGCCAGTCCATCGATGCGATCCGGTCCTTGATCACATTGATCGCCCGGCGCACCACCGGCGTCTCCGCAAACCGCCGCAGGTTCGCCGGAGTTGGTTTGGGCAGCAGCTTTCCTGGAAAATGGATCGGGCTCAGGATCGCCGGCATCGCCACGGTCTTGCGTTCCGCTTCAGCATTGACGCTTGATACCGAGTCTCCCCGGCCCCGCCCGTTGCGGCGTATCGAGCCGGTCATGGCCTGCCGCCAGATCTCCCGTAACTGTTCTGCCACCTTCACATGCACCTTCCTTTTCCTCTTCCCCAAAAACAAAAGGCACCGCCCCGAAGGGCTGTGCCTCATAAATCCCTTAGCTATTCGCTGAAATCTCTCTTACAACCGCAGTTCCCGCCGTGCTGTATCCGCCACCCTGCCCATGTCAGACGTTGTGAGCACGCGGATTTGATGTTCCTCCATGGTCTCCACGCCGAACCGATACATCTCCAGGCGCTCCGGATCCTCGTCCGTGGCCCCGATTTTTGCCGCCGGCTCGATGACTGCAGTCAACTCCAATGCGGCCTTCTCGACGCGTTCCACCCCCGTCCGCAAGCTACCTGCCGAGAAAGCCAGAACTTTTGCCATCTCCACTCCGGGCTCAAGGCTCACCGCGTGGAACATACGGATCAGTCCATTCGGACGGTAGCCCAGGTCAATCCGCAACGGATCGCCCGCCCGTGTATAGTCGCGAGCCGCAATCTGTTTGCGCAGCAGATCCCAGACCCCCGCTCGTTCGAATTCTCCTCGCATCGTTGCCTGAATTGCAGCTCTGCCTCTCAGCCGCGGTATCTTCTCGCGGCGGAGCGGCTCCAAATAGAGCCGCATGAGCTCTTCCATTCCCGCCGGCAGGCTCTCCGCAAGATACGCCTTTGGCTCCGTCAGCTGCACATTCAGGGAAAGAGATTCTTCCAAGAACCGCATCAGCCTGCCTTGCGGCTCCTCCCGAAAACGCCGCCGCAGTTCGCTCTCCATGCTTTCCAGCAGAGCCGTGTCGGCTTCCGGATCAAGGCATCGCAACCTGCGCCAGTCGCGCGTGAAGCGCACCTCGGCGGGCTTATCGCTTCCCTGTTCCCGCAGGATCACCCCGATGTGCACATATTCGTTGCGCACCACATCTGGAACATAACGGAGCAGCTGGAATTCGCAGTTCCGCCGGTTCTCTCCGGCGATGCCAGTCCCGCCCCGCGGGCGTTCTGCCGGTGGTCTGCCTTTCCGCTTCGGACTCTCCCCGCTCTTCATGCCGCGCGCTCGTCGCTCACATCAATCTTTCCCCGATGGTAGAACCCCATCGCACATCTTTCCACGCACTTTCCGATTTTTTCTCGTCCCCCACCCATTTTGGAAATGGATTCCTGTCCGACCTCCCGAACCCTTCAATCAATTCCCGAATCCGGCTTCGGCGCACCAGCAATTTCTCCACCAGCGCCTCCATTTCCGACAGGTCGCCGCCATACCACTCCGGCGGAACTTCGTTAGCCGGCTCCCATACCGCCGCCTCGGGCATCGTCTCCAGTCGTGTCAACCACGGCTCAAATGAGTCCCAGCCGGTGATCTCGCGGTACACATCGTTCCGGTAGTAGACGCCCCGCAGCGGCGAGTCTTCAAAACGCCACTCCCCGGCGTGGAAGCAGTATCCAAAGTCGATGAACACCGCCTGGTAGCGCCGCTCCCGCTGCCGTCGCGTGAAAACAGCCTGCCGCCCATTGGCGTTGCCCGTCCATTTATCGAAGGCCAGAATGCCGGCAAATTCGCCGAGATTCCTGACCTGCGTCAACTGTTCTTCAGGAAGGTAATCGACCACCTGCCCGGGCATCAGTCCGCCCACAAAGCGAGACCCGAACTGCAATCCGGCATCGCACCGGACCCGCGTCCGCCCCAAATCGATCTCGAGTTCGCGCGTGTTTTCGACCAGCCACTTCGATACATCCACAAGCTCCGGTTCGGGCGCTGTCAAACCCGCGGCCTTTGCCAGGCGCGAGGCCAGGTACTCGTTGGCAAGAACCCGCCGGTGCTGCGGGTTGTTCTGAAACTTCACTACGTACGGCTGACCGTCGGCGCCCAACATCAACTGCCCTTGCGCACCGCCACGCATTCGCCGGATGTGCTGCACCGCCAGAACCGCCAAGCCCGCCTGCCCCTTTTTCGGAACCTTAATCGAATTCTATCCGCATTGCCTGAAATTATCTGCAAAACGGGTGAATCGATATTTCAGGTAGCTGTTAGCTGTTAGCTGTTAATTCTGCAAACAATGCCCGGAGTCCATTTCGCGGCCTGAATACAAACGCGAATCGCTGAAAGCTGCTGGCTTGCCCTTCCCCTCCAGCAACTCCGCCCTCGCTCCCAGTGCAATCGCCATGGCCATGACTCTGTCGTCGTGCGTCCCCGCACGCGCTCCTGTCCGTCCATTCGGCAGGCGCACGAAACTGCGGCATTCGCCCAGCAGCTTTCGGCTCATGAAACACTGTGGCTGTTCCACCAGCCCGGCATCCAGGCGCCCCAGGATTGCGGGCCGGCTCAGGGAGGTCGTCAGCCACCCCGGTTCCTCGCCTCGCCTGTAGATGCGGCGGTACTGACATACCGTATCGATCAACGCCAGCACACCGCTGCCGTGATTATTCCTTTCCACTACCAGCCACGCATTGTTGTATTCGGCCGCCAATTCCGTCACCAGCCTGGCCAACTCCAGTCCACCCACGTGCCCCGCAAACTCGGCGCATTGGAAACCCGTCTCCAACTCCAGAACTTCAGCCGCTGAATAATCGCCTTCACTTCCCCCTCCGGCGGGGTCGACGGCCACCAGGTATTCCTTGCCCCTCACCGGTGGCAGCCAGATCTCCAATTCTCCGTTCCGCCGTTGTTCCCACCCGGGAACGAGTTCAGAGAATCGCGCTTCGATGGCAGCCAGTTCAAACACCGAATCTCCGCTGGCCCGGAAACAGCTCTCCTCGTCTTCCGCATATTCCTGACGCGCGAGTCCGCGAAAGTTCGCTCTCACCTGGCGCCGGAATCCAATCCGCTCCAGGTCCAGATTTTGACGCGCCATCAGATCGCGCTCTTCCCCGGTCAGGCTCGCCTCTTCGACCGCCGCGGCCCGGTAGCGGCGCTCCATCCACCATGGAAAGAAGTGCCGCACGATTCCTGTCTCTGAGGCCCTCTGCCATTCCTCGTGAAAGCATCCCCCGATGCCATCCGGAGTCGACTCCAGAATCAGCTCCGCATCCGGAGCCATCGCCGCGCAAAGCCCGGCAAGAATCTCGGCTGGATCCCCCGGCCACCGCGCCAGTTCCGAACAGTGAAGGTTCTGGATCGTCATTCCACGTCCTGCGTTTCGGTCGCCGGCCGATACTACCCTGTATTGCGAATCGATCTCCGGAAACACGATCTGCCGGGTGTTATCCCGCGAAGTTCGCAATGGTCCCTCACGCAGCCCCTCCGGTAAATAGTCGAGGAACCGGTGCACGATCCGAAAGATCTCCTCGGCTGCTTCCTGCGTGTGAGCCACTTCCAGCGTCAGTGTCCCCGGCCGCGTAATCGTGCGCAGAAAGAAGCGCGCCGCGGCCCACGTCGTCAATCCCATCTGCCGCGCCTTCAGCACAATGTTCCGCTGGCCCCGCCGCTCCTCAAAGCTGCGCTGCGCTGCGTTGGCCCTGAGCGCAGCCGTTCGTCCTTCGCGCGTTCTCACCTTCAGTAGTCGCGCGGCCAGTTCCATTCCGACCGTGCGTCCACGAAGGCTCGCCGGCCGATGATCAAGGATCTCGCCTAGTCTCTCCAACTCCTCTCGATCGATCTGCTCCTGCGCAATAGTCATCCCGCTTATCCGGCCTGCTGCTCGCTTTCCCTCCGACATGCGCTCACACCCCGACTTGTGACCCGGCGGCGACATCTCATGTTCGTGACAGTATCCAGCGGCGCCAACCGGGAGACAACTCCGTTACCACGTCCCGTTCAGATGCACGCCGTAAACCTCGCTTAGCCGTAGATGCGTGGCCGCGTTGGCCAGTGTGGTATTCGCCCATAACCCAGCCATGTATACGGCGTTCCCTGGAAACTTGGTTGCGTTGGTCACGCTAGTACCAGCGACGTTGCACGTAGCCCCGGCATCCGTGATGCTGATGCTCATCACCGTGAACGCGGTTGTGGGAGCCACGGAGCCTATAGCCTGCACTTGCGGGGTGCCCGATCCGGTATCGCTTACGCACTGATATACGGAATCTCCCGCCGAGGTGCTGTAGCGAATTGCCGCGTAAGTGCACGCTGGAGTATCTGAGGCAATCATGGTTGCTTGCGTGCAGCCAATAAAGAACAGGCCGAGCCAGATGCGATTAGCACCGTAATCCCCCGCGACACTGTACCCCACACCAACCTTGACAAGCGGCTGACGACCAGAATAGTAATTGGATGTCGTGCCATAATATCCAGCACACTGTCCAGATGTGGTGCCTGAAGTAGCCTGCACCATTAATGGGTTAGAGACTCCAGCACCAATAAAGCTACTTCCTCCTTGGCCAGAGCATCCACCCATCCATCCCATTGCCGGAGTTGTTCCGACAGGGTGGCTATCTTCCACGAGTCCGCCGAAGGGTGCTGGAGATGAGGAACCTCCACCGCCAGCGCCTTGAGTCCATGTGTTCGCGGCTGTGCATAGAAACTTGTTTTGCCCCGCCGTGACGTTAGTGGCGAAGTATTCCTCGCCTACAGAACACGTTCCCGGCATGGCTGCGGTAGTTCCACTCTTAGCTGGTAGTGTGTGATCGGCGGCGTGAAAATCTTGGGTTCCGGAAGTGAAAGCATTTGACTGGTTTGTAAGTGGCACGCCGGGGGACCCACAATTCGTTGTAGTAGTCACCGAGACGCAAGTGTTATTCATCATAGTGGGAGCACCTGTGTTAGCTCCGATTGTAAGATTGATAGCCGCGGGAAGATTGGATACATAGTTGTTACTCAGATTCCCACCCCCAGCCGCTGTGAAGTAAATGGCAGTCCCGAATGCTCCAGTTTCACCACGTACAACATTACCCTGAACGATCACCTGTGCCTGATCTACAGAAGTGGCTGAACCTACTGAAATCCCAAATGCATTTATTGCGGTGCCCGTCAATGTAATGTCATTCCCGATGATGTCAGGCTTGACGTTTTTCCCGGTAGCAGAAGAGACACTTATGCCACCACGAGCGCCGACCACATTGATCCGGTTCCCCAAAAGGGATATAGGTGAGCCATAGACGCTGATAGCCTGCCCAACATCATTCGTCGATGAGTAGACGATATTGTTATCGGAGACTATGCAGTTGACGCACACGCCATTCGACAAACCCGTGGCGATGGCAGAGGCGGAGTTGCCCGCCGTCAGGTTGGCAACTGAGAAGAAATTGTTCGTAACCTGCACTTGATACGCTGTGGCGAACTCGATAGCGGCGGCATTTCCGCCCCACGTAGAGGGGATCGTGTAATAAAACGAGTTGTGATTGACGGTCGTGTTGACTGTGCCCTGAGAAATGTTGAGGATCACGTTCCCGTATTCGGATGTCCAATCGTTGTCGTGGATATAAATATCGCGCCAGCCATCCGCCAGCTGAATCCCTACTGTCCCGGCACTCTGCGTATACGAGTTACCGGCGATCTCAATGTCGGCCATCGGGTAATAGCTGTTTACCATCATGCCCCGCGTCGCGGTGGGTTTCACCACGACGTGGTTGTTCAGAATCTTGACCCCAATCGCTTGGCCGACATAGGCGAAGTCGGATCCAGGGTTGGCCGTGCAGCCTTCGATGCTCAAGTCTTCGTAGAATTTGCCCGCGCCGTCCATCACCGTGACAATGCCAGGAGTCCCAACATTGCTAATGTTTCCGGTGTAGGGTTTCGATGTCGGTTTTCTGAGGGTCAAAATCCCCGTTCCCGAGTCAATAGCCGTTACCCAGTTTATTTCTCCATCTCCGTTACTCTCGGCTCCGGGGCCGCCAAGAATGTAGATAGGGTCGCCCACTGCGAAGTGGGACGTGTCAGAGGGCGTGGTCAGTGTGATGGTGCCCGAGCCAATGGTGGGTATGACGTTGGCCTGATATGAATAATTAAGCGGCGAACCAATACCAGTCAGAGTGTAAGACTGGAGGCCATAACCGGCGATCTGTCCCAGACGGAACATGGTGTAAGTGTTGTTGGTCGAGTTTAAGATCGCGCCGGGGGCGCAGACGACGTGGACATGGCTTCCAACGATGTTGACAAAACTGCCGTTGTCTGCATCTGGAGTGCTTAGAAAGTAGGTTCCCTTGGGGATATACAGCGTTCCGCCACCTGCCGAGACAAGCGCATTCTTTGCTGCGCGGAAAGCGGGCGCATCGTCGTGTACGCCGTCCCCTCTTGCTCCGTAGCTTGGGTGTGTCACATCCGCTACCGGCTGCATGGCAGGTATCGAAGCATTCGCCGCGACGTTGCCTGCGACGGCTATCCCCAATGTCCCGTCCGAAGCGACTCCCGTCAGCACGGGCTGGGCGCCAAGGTTTTGCAGTGCCTGGGCAGAGCTCGATGCTCCCGTACCTCCGGCGTTCACTGCCACCGCATTCATTCCTGCAATCACGTTCCCGTTGCCGGTATAATACGCGACCTGTCCCGCGTTTCCCGTGTTGACAATTCCATTCTGGCTTGAGCCGCACACCGATCCCGAATTCGAGATATATCCCGAGTTATCGATCTGCAGACAGTTATGCCCGCTCGCGGCGGCTAGCCCCGGAAACTTGATGGCAGTGGAGCCCAGGAATGCTGCTACCAACCCCGAACTTGCCCCCGAGTAAATATCGGTCTCGGCTCCCGACCCCGTCTCGTAATTCAGCCGAATATGTCCGGTCGGATTGCTCGCGTTGATATAGGTGTCGCCGCTATTCGAGCTCTGATAAGCCTTGAAGCTATCCAGACCGCCCGTCGCAGAGTTCAGCGCCCAGTTATTGCTCGCGTCCTTCACCATGTACCATTGGCTGGCGCCCGTGTAGTCCTTGTACGTGTAAGATTCCTTTTGATTCGCCGTTGCGCCTGCCCACAGGAAACTGTCGATTTCAGCATCAGCCTGGTTCTTGACGGTAGTCGAGTTAGTAAAGGTCGATGGACCCCCAACCTGCAGCGTGCCATTGAATTGAGCGTTCCCGGCGTTGTTGATCGATCCAACCAGTGCGGCGTTCGCGCCCCCCGAACCGAAAACAATGCCCCCCGTTCCGGAATTGCTCGATCCGTTCAAGACCACCGCTCCCGAACCGGCTGCATTGATCACTGTCTGATTGTTGGAGCTCGATTGACCGTTGTTATACTGCCCGATCGACAAGCGGTACACATTATTCAGTTCGTCAAGAACCTGATAGAACTGTTCGCCTGCGCTCGCATCGCTGAAGCCCGTTGTCCACCGGTACCCGGAGTCCGTCTGGTAACGGTTCAACAACCCGCGCTCATTCCCGGACCCCGTCCCAAGCCGGAAATGGTTAGTAACTGTGGCGTCTTGCTGGCTCCCGTACCAGTCACCATTCAAACCGTTGAAACTCCGGTGAAATGTATCGAGGAAGCTGTTGCGCGTGCCGTTGTCGGTCAACTGGCCCGTAAACATCGTTCCGCCCGTGATCCAGTTGTTGTACGAGCTGCCCGCGTCCGCCACCACTTGATTGGTAGAGTTCTCGTTGCGCAAACCAACGATCGTGTTGTTCTGGGCATTCGGCCCAAGGTGCAGTGCTGTCGAGCATCCCTCTACATCTCCCCCCGTGAAGGTGTTTCCATCTCCCTGCTGTAAGTTGATGCCATAAGTCCCGGCAATCGGAGCACTACCGTTCGTGGGGCAATCGATGTGCAACCGCAGAAATGTGCTGGCATTCAACCAATCGGTGGTCATCGCGTTCGCATTCTGGTGTCCAATCGCGTTGACGGCCGTACCAAACCCGCCCAATTCAATGTCCTGGAAAGTTCCCCCGGTGTAGTTCCCCGTACCATCCAGCGTCATTCCCGTTTGGCTGGGGTTCCCAAGAAGATACAGGCTGGCGAGATTCATTTCCTGGGTGCGATACGCCGCCAGGCCTTCAGCCGTCGAACTGTTTGAGCCGGTTGTGTTGATCACCGCGTTGTCGATGTGGAATCCCGACGTATCGACCCCATAGGTCGGATCTCCAACCTCCATCATGGCTCCCGTCCCGGAATATAAAAATACCGTCCCGCCCGCACTACCGCTTGACGCGCTTGCGCCGCGCAAAGCACATCCATGAAGGGTCACATTCCGTGTCCCCGCCAAGACCTGGATCTTGTTGGAGGTTGAAATTGTCGCGCATGGCAACTGCACTGTCGCATTGGCCTTCCCTATGATCAGGCTCGAACTTAGCACGAGATTCCCGCTGAAGTTCCGCGCGTCGCACGTTCCTCCGTAAGTTGCGTTCAGAGTGTTTAGGCAGGCCTGCAGCTTGGCCCCGAAATCTCCCCCGGGAAATTGATCCACCTGGTACGCTGCTCCCAGTTGCACGCTCGTCAAGGGTCCCGTTAGGGCTCCTCCGCTCATGGGCACGGCCATGCCGAATTCCGTGTCTACGTAATGTTTGCTCGCGGCTTGAGTCGGTTGTAGCGGGTCTCCATTCAGAAACAACGGACCGCTCAGCGATCCACCCGACGCTGTCAATAAACTCTGGGTCAGCTCTTGAACAGACTGATCCACGTATGCCTTGCTTACCGCCTGAACCGCTTGAGCTGCGGGCATGACTTGTGCTCTTACCTGCGATAGACTCGCCTGCGCGGCCGAGGGTACGACCCAATACTCGGTGCTCGTCGTACCGTCACTCAAATGGAAAACAGCGGTGTAATACAGTCCCGCCGGCGTTGCCCCAAGGTTTGCTGCCAGGTTCAGACTCACATAGCCGTCCGTTCCGATAGTCACGTTTATACGGCCCGCGGCGACAGCTTGATTGTTGGCCGTCGTAAATGCCGGCCAACTCACCTGCAAACTTCCCGAACCTGGATGGCCGTTCGCAAGATACACCGTCCCTTGAACCGTTGTTGTCGTGAACCCTTCGGCTCTTGCCGCTCCACTTAGCGCCATCCACGCCAAGCTCGTGCCAAGGCAGAGAACGGCACACAAGGATTTCTGTTTCGTGAGCTTCATACTTATCTCTTCATTCCTCTAGGCTTGGTTTCGGATGTACGTCGTCCCAAGAACGCTCTTCTGGACTCCACCGTCGGCGACCTCACGACAAGGCGCATCCCTGCGCAAAGCGAGCCACGCGGTGTTTTCCACCGCCTGGCTCGCTTGCGTTGGCCACTCGTCAGCCGTTCTTCCTGGTTTACGTTATGGGGGCTTTCGTTCGAACTTACTCTTCTGGTTCGCGACTCCCAGCCGCTGTCTCCGCCCCTGCCTCGCTTGACTCGCCCACCCATTCAGGCTCAGCCGACCACGAGTCTGCGAGGCTTATGCAGGGCAACTCCTTCTCACTCGCACGCACCTTCTCCGACCGGCCCATCAACACCCGTGCGCAATTAATGTTGCCCATGAGCGCGTTCTCAAGCATCGCCGATACGATCTGATGCAGGCCTTGTATAACCTCTTCCTCGGCCGTTGTGTCAATCGGGGACATCCCTTCAACGAATGTCCCTTGCGTTGCTTTCTGCTCATCTGGGTCGGCTGCGTTCGTTTCTTTCGTCCGGACCATTTCTCCGCCAATCCCGGACTTCTGCTCCGCGGCGCCTCGCCGTTCCATCGTGGCGGATTTCGCAGGCTCCCTGGCACACATCTCTCCCTTGTGCTCGTTCAAGAAGCCACATCCGCCAGGACCCTTTCCAGGATTCATCTTTCCACGCGCGATTCCGCGGAAAGTAGTCCAGCGTAAATCGGGAAGTCGTCTTCCCGTTCATTTCGTATTGCGTATGAATGTCTCAAGCATACCCAATACGGTGATAATTTCCTGCAAAGTCAACTCATGTTTTTAAAGTGACAATCTTGCCTCTGATTCCACGCCCGAAAGCCAGCTCTCGGGTGTGAATCCGCTCCGCAGGCTGCGGTGATTGATGAGGACGGAGCTGGCCTTCTGCAACCGGCTACATCGCATGCGCCGAGGTGCTCGAAACAGATGTAACTCAAATGCACTAACATATCCAGATGACGCCGCACTCCACACACGCTCCAACCCTTCTTGTGCATGGAGGCGCGTGGGCAATTCCTGCCTCAGAGGCGCATGTGCACCAGGCAGGCGTTCGCAACGCGCTTGAAACCGGGTACGCGATCCTGTCCCACGGAGGCGCCGCGGTTGACGCGGTCGAGGCAGCGGTTGTGGCTTTGGAAGATGACCCTACCTTCGATGCCGGGCGGGGAAGCTTTCTTACGTCCGACGGGAAAGTGCAGCTTGATGCTCTCCTCATGGATGGAGGAAGGATGAAGGCCGGGGGGGTCGCATGTGTGGAACGCCTGCTCAACCCCATCCGGGCCGCGCGCCTTGTTCTCGAGAGGAGTCCTCATGTTTATTTTGTCGGAGCCGGCGCTGAAGCTTTCGCGGCAGCTCATGGCATGGCTTTGATCGACAACCATCAACTTGTTCTCGATCGAGAGCGCGAGCGGCTTGTACAGGCGCAGTTGAGGCAGGCAGCAGGCCTGGCTGACGAAACCTTTTCCGGACAGATTTTTGGCGACGACAAAAGCCCCGAAACCGCGTTTACGCCCGCTTCCGAATCTTCCTCCGGCGTCGCATCGCCGGGGTTCACAAGCCACGATACCGTCGGAGCGGTGGCCCTTGATTCACGCGGAAATCTTGCCGCCGGTACCTCAACAGGAGGCACGCTTAACAAGACACCGGGCCGGGTTGGAGACTCTTCGCTGATCGGCTGCGGATGTTACGCGGATAATCTTTCGGCCGCGGTTTCGTTGACCGGCTGGGGCGAGCCGATCATGAAGCTGGTGCTGGGCAAGTGGGCCACGGATCGCGTCGCCGCAGGCAACGCACCCGAATTTGCCGCCCGCGAAGCGATCTCTTATCTCTTCAACCGGCTCGGCGGCCACGGTGGAATAATTCTGCTGGGGCCCGACGGGCGTTTTGGAATGGCCCACAACACGCCGGCCATGGCCTGGGGACTGGCGACACCGGCCGGACTCCACACCGGGTTGACGATCTGAAATCGACGCGCGAGCCCCAAACATCCATACCAGAGCCGTGCAATCGGCCTCAACAAGCCGCCGAATCTCTGAAGAAAGATCGCACCCGGGAAACTCGAAGGGGAAAACAAAAGCTGCCATAATCTCCTCTATGCTGGTTCTCGCTTCCGCCTCCCCGCGCCGCCGCGAACTGCTTGCCCAGGCTGGATTCGCATTCAGCGTGCGCCCGGCCCATATCCCTGAAGACCCCCACGCAAACGAAGACCCCATCGCCTACGTGACCCGCTTGGCGCGCGAAAAGGCCGAAGCAGTCTTTCGCGAAATCTCATCCGAAGAGTCGTTTCCCCCTGAGGTGGTCCTGGGGGCTGATACCACCGTCACTCTTGACAATCACATTCTGGGTAAACCGGCTGACGACTCCGACGCGGACCGCATGTTACGCCTTCTCTCCGGCCGCACTCACCTGGTGATGACCGGCGTTGCATTGGTGACGCCTCGAGGCGCGGAAGTTGCGGCGGAAGTCACCGCGGTCCGATTTCTTACCCTCTCCGACCGCGAAATCGACGAATACATCGCGACCGGCGAGCCGATGGACAAAGCCGGGGCCTACGCGATCCAAGGACGCGCAGCGCGCTGGATTCCCCGCATCGAAGGTTGCTATTTCAATGTCGTCGGACTCCCACTGGCGCTCGTCGCCTCCATGCTCGAATCCCTCAAAAATTCCGATACTTTCTGTCCTTGATGTCCCTTCGGACGAAGAATCTCCGCATACTATTCAGGCACACTCCCTTAATTCCTCAGGAACGAGAAGGCAGGGCGGTGCTCACCAGGCAGTCGGGCTGGCCGAAATGACTCCCGAATTGGAACTCCCTGTGTCAGTCCGGTCTGCCGAGGGATTCCCACGAAGCGGCAGCTTTCATCCTTGCCAATTCTCCATGATCTCGAATTAGAATCGCGGCATACACATTCAGGATTCATAAATCAGCAAATTTGCGGCAAAAGGATATCGGTCCATGCACGTCCGTGTTTGCTTCTCTGCCTTGTTTCTCTCCGTCGCGTTTCCACTGCTCCATGCCCAGTTTCAGGAGCCCACAAAAGAAGAACTGGGGATGACCGAAGACCCCAAGGCTCCGGGAGCCGCCGCCGTTTATCTGAATCTCGAAGAGATTACCGACGACCCCCTTCACTACCACAGCTTCTATGCCCGCATCAAGGTGCTGCAGGAAAAGGGCAAGGAACTGGCCACGGTTGAGTTGCCCTACCAGCGCGGCGACTTCAAAGTCTCTGACATCCATGGCCGCACCATTCATGCGGATGGAACCGTCATCCCATTGACCGGCAAGCCGGAAGACCTGCTGATCTCCAAGGGCTCTGACAAGACTTTCGGCCGCAAGGTGTTCACGCTGCCCAGCGTGGAGGTGGGCAGCATCCTCGAGTATCACTACCAGCTGCGATACGACGACAACCACTACTCTTCGCCTTACTGGCGGATGCAGAAGGAGTACGTCGTCCGTAAGGAACACTACGCCTTTACGCCTTTCAAGGCATTTCTGAAGGGATCGCAGAATGCCACCAACCAGTACCTCGTCGATGAGCACGGCAATACCGTCAATTCGCTGATATGGTGGATGCAACTCCCGCCGGGAGCCAAACTCGTGACCGACGCAATCGGGCGCTACAGCATCGATCTCGCAGACATTCCGCCCATTCCCGACGAAGACTACATGCCGCCCATCGGCAGCTTCCTCTATCACGTGCAGTTTTATTACAAGAGCGCCGTCGACAGCGGTGATTTCTGGGTCACGGAAGCGAAGCGGTGGTCAAAGGAAGTCGACCACTTCGCCGAGCCCACCAAGCCTGTGAAGGAGGCGGTTGCCGGACTCATTGCGCCGTCCGATTCCGATGTCGACAAGGCCAGGAAGCTTTACAAAGCAGTTCAAACCCTGGACAATACCGACTTTTCACGCGAAAAGAGCAAGTCTGAGTTGAAGCAGCTGGGTATTCGGGCGGCCAAGCGGGCCGAAGATACCTGGGCCCAGAAAAGCGGGACCAGCCAGGACATCGCGCTCCTCTACCTCTCCATGCTGCGGGCCGCGGGGCTGACCGCATACGATATGCGTGTGGTCAATCGGAACGAAGGCGTCTTTGAGCCCGGATATCTCGAATTCAGCCAACTCGATGATGACATCGTGATCCTCAGCACCGGCGGGAAGGAAATCATTCTCGATCCGGGCGAGAAGATGTGTCCGTTCCAGGCCCTTCACTGGAAGCACGCGGGAGCGGGTGGCATCCGCGAGAGCGCCGACGGACGGGCGGCGATGGCGACGCCGTACCTGCCGTACACCGCCAACACAATTACGCGCTTGGGAGACCTGACGGTCGACGCGCGCGGTTCAATTACCGGGATGTTTCGCTTCATCATGACCGGGCAGGAAGCCTTGGACTGGCGCCAGGTGGCCCTCGTCAACGACGAAGACGAGGTGAAGAAGGAGTTCGATCGCATGCTCCAAGGAATGGTGCCGGATGGGGTCGAGGCTCACATCGATCATTTCCTTGCCTTGAATGATCCGGACAGCAATCTGATGGCGATTGTTAAAGTGCAAGGCGTCCTCGGGTCGGCCACTTCGAAGCGCCTGCTGCTTCCCGGTTTCTTCTTTGAAGCGCGGGGGCACCGGCCGTTCTTGGACCAGGCGCAACGCATTGAACCGATCGATATGCATTACGCGGACCGTGTTGTGGACCAGGTTGTATATCATCTGGCACCCGGTCTGACCGTGGAAGGCGCTCCTCAGGATGCCAAAATTCCCTGGGCCGATCAGGCGGCGCTGACCACGAAAGTGGTCGCTGAGCCAGGGAAGATCACGGTTGCGCGGTCTCTGGCGAGAGGTTTCACATATCTGAAGCCAGAGCAGTACCAGGATGTGCGCGGCTTTTACCAGAAGATCGCCGCCAGCGATCAGCAGCAACTCGTATTTGCCTTCTCGCCGGAACAGAAAGGGAATTGATGGACGCCCGTTCCGCGAGATTTCAACTTCAGCCTCTTCTTGCCGGGGCACTTCTGGTGCTGGGATTTTCACCGGCGGTGGCGAAGGAGAAACCGCAGCCTGCGCCCCAGTGGGTCGTGGATGCGGCCAAAACCCCCACTCCGGCTTCGGCGAAGGATTCCTCTGCGGTGGTCCTCTTCGACGAATACCTCATTACGGTCGATGGCCAGAACCACGCCGTGGAGCGCGAACGCTCCGCCACCCGCATCCTCAAACCGCAGGGCCGCAACTATTCTCACTGTTCAGTCAGTTACGACATCGACGAAAAGCTCAATTACTTCCACTCCTGGACAATCACGTCCGATGGCCGGCAACTGCAGGCCATGGACTCGGATTTTGTGGACCATGGCGCGTACGCCGCACCTGTTCTTCAGTTCTCCGAACGCATCCGCACCGTCAATCCGCCCGCAGGCGATCCGGGAGCCGTCGTGGCATGTGAAACCGAAGAACAGCTTCGCCCCTACATGAACGAAGAAGAATGGGAGATCCAGACCACGATTCCGGTGGTGTCTGAAGCGCTCGAACTGGCCCTTCCGCCGGGAGGCCATTACACCGATTCGTGGCGCAGGTACACCCCCATCAAGCCTCTCGAAGTGGGTTCTAACCACCTTCGCTGGGAAGTCAAAAACATGCCCGCTCTCGATCTCGAAAATCTTCGCGCGACGCCCCATTGGGGAGCGCTCGCGGCACGCATGTCGGTGAGATGGGGAGACGCTGCGGTGAAAGGCGCCGACAATCAATGGCGCGCGCTCGGCCTTTGGCAGCAGCAATTGGAGGAGCATCGCCCCGATCCCACTCCGGAGGTCACCGCGAAGGCTCAGGAACTTATCACCGGCGCAGCCGACTTCTATACGAAGCTGGCCAGGATCACCGATTACATCCAGAAAAACATTCGCTATTTTGTTGTCGAGAAGGGCATGGGCGGCTGGCAGCCCCATTATGCCGGGGACATCTTTCGCAACCGCTACGGCGACTGCAAGGACAAAACCACGCTCTTGATCTCCATGCTGCGGGTGACCGGCATTCCCGCCTTTTACTTCCATGTGGACAGCCGGCGCGGCATTATCGATCCCGAAGCGCCATCCCTGATCGGCAACCACATGATCACCGCCATCGAACTGCCGGATGGCGAAACCGATCCGCGCCTTCTCGCCCGCGTGAAAGCGAACAACGGAAAGACTCTGCTGATCTTCGATCCCACCGACGAAGTAACGCCGGTCGGCCTCATCCGATCGGAACTCCAGGGTGGCTACGGCAATATTGCCAACGGCGAATACAGCCAGGTGCTGCGCATGCCGGTTCTTCCTCCGGAAGCCGAGGGCCTGAATCGCAAAGGCACATTCACTCTGGCCGCCGATGGAACCCTCAGCGGAGACATCCGCGAGCAGTTCATCGGCGACGATGCCACCGGCGAACGCTGGTTCATCAAGGACAACGACTCCCGCGAGATGCACGAGCAACTGGAGCGGGGCCTGGCATCGGATCTGCCCGGTCTGTTATTCAAAGGTTTCGAGTTCAGCGGAGCCGCGGAACTCGACCGTCCGCTCGATCTCGACCTGCACCTGGCTGCGGCCGGCTATGCGCATCCCTCGGGTCCTTTGTTGCTGCTGCGCCCGCGCGTCCTGGGCAGCCACGCGCGTGTCGTTCCAGACGTGATGGAGGGCAGGGAACGGGCCTACCCGATTGAAATGGGCCACCCCGGCCGTTGGCGCGACAGCTTCGACATTTCCATCCCCGACGGCTATGTCATCGACGACATTCCCAACCCGGTTGATGTGGACGTCGATTTCGCCAGCTATCACGCGTCTGTCTCCGCCCAGGGCAACGTCCTTCACTACCAGAGCGAGTATGTGGTGCGAGACATCGAGATTCCCCCCGCGAAGGCGGCGGCATTTCGACAGTTCGAATCCGCTATCGTGGCCAACGAAAAGGGGGCGGCGGTATTGAAGAAGCAATAGAGTATTGAAGAGCACTAAGTCGAGGTCGCTGCTGCGTTCTCCGTCCGTCTGCTAACTCAGCAATCGACTGGCATTATTGCCAGTTGAATCAGGGCTTTCGCAACCCTACTGTCGAAAGCAGAAACGTGGAGTAGGGTGGTGCCAGAGGATGAATCTCATGAATTTTCCCCTTCTTG
This sequence comes from uncultured Acidobacteriota bacterium, assembly GCA_963798315.1. Classification (GTDB taxonomy): domain Bacteria; phylum Acidobacteriota; class Terriglobia; order Terriglobales; family Acidobacteriaceae; genus Telmatobacter. The sequence goes on from CAWCTA010000023.1 coordinate 389,748, forward strand.
TGCTGGTAATTTCACTTCTCGTTATGGTGCTCTCGGCTTGGACCGGCGACTTTTTTCGCCGCCGGGAGGGTGCCCTCCAGGAGGACGAGCGGGAAGACTACAACACGGTAGTTGGGGCGACGCTCACTTTGCTTGGTCTCATCATCGGTTTCAGCTTTTCCATGGCCATCGGCCGCTATGATCAGCGCAAGAACTACGAGGAGGAGGAGGCCAACGCGATCGGCACCGAATACTTGCGCGCGGATCTCTTGCCCGCGGAAAGCTCCGCCAAAGTCCATGCCCTTCTGAAGAAGTACGTCGACCAGCGCGTGTTGTTTTACACCACCCGTTATCCGAGCCGGCTGGCAAAGGTCAATGCGGATACTGCGGATCTCCAAAACCAGCTATGGTCGGCCCTTTTGCAGGGGCGTGTGCAGGACACGCCGGTGTATGCCGTGGTGGTATCAGGCATGAACGATGTGCTGAACACGCAGGGCTATACCCAGGCTGCCTGGTGGAACCGCATACCGGTTTCAGCCTGGGGTTTGCTGGCGGCAATTGCCATCGGCTGCAATTTTCTGATCGGATTCGGCGTGCGACGGAAGGATCGGCGCGTATTTCTGGTGATCCCCTTGGCCGTATCCATTGCGTTTTTCCTGATCGCCGATATCGATAGCCCGCGCGGAGGCGCCATTCGGGTAAAGCCGCAAAACCTGATCAGTCTGGCGCAATCGCTGCCGGCCCAGTAGACTGTCCCTCCGAAAATGGGTGCTAAATGGGTACCCCATCCTAGCTCTGCTAGGGTGGGGTTTCATCCTTCGGGGTCGGAAAACCCGGTGTTTGACTGATAGAATTAAAACTGTGGGCCACCCTCCCGGGTGGCCGATGTTTTGTTTGGAGATTCAGGTTGGACCTTTCGCTTCGCAGCGGTTTGTTCGCATGTTTCCTGGCCGCGCTTTGCCTTTGTTTTCCCGGTCCCCCCTTGGCGGGTGCAGACCCTTCGCCCGACGCTCCGTATCGATTGCACTTTTTCCATACCCATACCGGGGAGCGGCTCGACATCGTGTACCGCCATGGGAACGCCTATGATCCCGATGCCTTGGCGCGAATGAATCATTATTTGCGCGACCATCGCACCGGTGATATACACGACTACGATCCACGCGTATTCGATCTTCTCCATGACCTGACCGTGGCTCTGGGACGTCCCGATGCCGAGATCAATGTCATATGCGGCTACCGCACGCCCTGGAGCAACGAATACCTCCGCAACCACGGTCACGGCGTCGCCGAGCACAGCCTCCACATGCAGGCCATGGCGATCGATATTCGCATACCTGGTGTGTCCACCTCCGAGCTGCGCGATACCGCCCTCAGCCTGCATCGCGGCGGCGTCGGGTATTACGCGGCTTCCGATTTTGTCCATGTCGACGTGGGACGCGTGCGTCGCTGGTAGTCTCCCTCATCACGGATACGGATAGCCCTTGGCCAACGCCTGCGCCAGCTTGCCGTCGTGGCCATAGATATCGTCATAAAAGTGCACTTCGTCGTTCGGGTACGCAACCGCTGTTCCGTAGAGGATAAACACCGGCACGCGGCGAGCCAGGGTCACCGCGGCATTGTCTGGGCCGCTCTGCATGCCTTGCTGCACGCGTTCGAGTGTCCAGCCGGGATTGTTGCGCAACACCCACGCGGTAAGTTCGGCGGGCTTCCCCACACGAACGCAGCCCGCGCTGAAATCCCGCCGGCTCTTGTCAAAGAGATCTTTCTGGGGCGTATCGTGCAAATACACGCTGTACTCGTTGGGAAACATCAGCTTGACGAGGCCCAGCGAATTGTCAGGCCCCGGCTTCTGCCGCACGGCAAGTTTGCGGGCTTCTAATTGCGCCAGCACCTCATCGGAAACTGCCCCTGACGTGACCACTTTTCCATCTTGCGTGGTGATTTCGAATCTCTTCGCGGCGACATAGCCGCGATCCTTCTTGATCGCGGGGAGTACGGTGCGGGCGAAGATGCCGGGGGGGATGTTCCAGTACGGACGAAGCACGATGAACGTCATATCGCGCGTGAAGACCGGCGTCTCTGTTCGCATCGCCTTCCCAACCACAACGTCCATCTCGAGGGCAATCTTGTTGTTCTCATCGAGGGCGCGCAAGCGGAAATCGGGAATGTTGACGATGATCGGCGGCGCCGTGAATCCCTCCGGCAACCAGCGCCACCGCTCCAGGGTAAGTTGCAACTGGCGAACCCGATCCGACAGAGGCACGTTCAGTTGCTTGACGGTCGAAGGACCAAGACGGCCGTCGTCATCGAGGCCGTGGCGTCGCTGGAACCGTTTGACTCCCTCCGCCAGGCTCGCGTCGTAGGTGTCGGAACCAGGAGGCGGCGCGTCTTGCGGAAGATCGCCGACGAGTTTCAGGAATCGCGCCAGGCGCGGCACGCCCGCGTAGGACTGGCCCGGATCAATGGGCTTTGCCGGCACCGGAAGTTTTTCCCCATCGTCGGTGCGAGCCAGTTCGATATAACGCACCAGCGCCTGCTGAGCACGCCGGTACCCGTCGAACGGCGGCTCAACGCTATCGACAACAGCAGCTGGATCGGAGGCGGGCAACAATTTGTCGCGCACAAATTGGGCCAGATCGTACTTCTTGTCTTTGACATCGAGATCAAACTTCAGGTGCTTCGGATTGATTCGGCCGATGCGCAGATCGGAGATATAGCGCATAGTGCAAACCGTGAGCGCGACATCGAAATCCGCAGGATCGGTCCCCGCGCTTTGCATAGCATTAGCGCGTCCCTCCCAGCGCGACGCGTCGTAGTCTTCGGGTTCAAGTCCTTTCTTCCACGCATCGCGGAAGAGGTCGATCATGGCCCGCGCTTGCGGAGATGGCGATGTTCCCTGAACCCACGCGAGTGCAAAGCCGGCAGGTTCATAGAACTTCTGAAGCCAGGGCCGGTAATCGAGGAAATTCGGCCAGCGCAGCGTGGCAAGATTTCCCGACGCGACGTCGGCCTGAATGCGCGATGGGGCCTGCGCAACGGCGATCGTGGTCATGGCGAGAACGACGAGCATGCTTCGCCAGCCGGCTATGGCTACACGAGCGTGTCGGGGAAGATTCATTAGACTAGGCTGACTGCTCCACGATTTTTGCGGCATGGCGGACGGCGAGGGCGAGCATAAGCCGCGTCGTGCCGGTCATGATCATGTTGATGCCAACCAGGGTGCCGATCACCCAGAGCGAACCGCTCGGCCAGTGGCGCCAGATCATCAGGCCAAGGAGGAGCGTAATCGAGCTTTCAAACAGCAGCCAGCCGGACGCGCCGCTCTCCCGGGTGCGAAACCACGCCACGATGCCGATCACTCCCTGGGCTATGAAGAACGCGATCAGCGCCAGCGTCAGCGCCTGGATGCCGATTCCCGGATCGAGCCGGAAGAAGAGCCCCATGCCGAAGTGGATAAGGGCGACTACCCCCGTCCAGAACCTGCTCCCGACGGTACGGCCCCGGATCGCGTGGATCAACTGAACCACCCCGCTGATCATCAGCAGCCATGAGATTACGATCACGACCCCAAAGGACATCTCGATCGGAAGCAGGATGGCGAGGAACCCGCAGACGATCAAAAGAATACTGAGCACGATGGTGAAACCGGACACGCGTCGGGCCAATCTTCCGAGCGGATCGGGCGAACGGTCGGGCACCGCGGGCGACGAGGACATGGCTTGACTTCCTCCTTTTATTATTCTGCGCCATGCTAAAGAACCAGGCGCGGGTCCGGACACTCGCAAAATTGATAGTCGTAGCAACGCGTGGTTCCTGATCGCCTGAGATTCCGCCGGGACGCCATCGTGCATCGGTCGCGCGTCCTTGTTCATCTATGGCTGGGGGGATCTATTTTCTCTAACGCCCCAGGACGAGATCGAGACTTCATGAGCCATCCTCTTTTTTCCGCTTTCCAACTTCGTTCCGTGACTTTTCCCAACCGCGTCGGTGTGTCGCCCATGTGCCAGTACTCCGCCGAAGACGGTTTCGCCAACGACTGGCACCTGGTGCATCTCGGCTGCCGCGCCCAGGGCGGCGCGGGCCTGGTGATGCTGGAAGCCTCCGCAGTACTACCCGAGGGGCGCATTTCGTCCTCTGACCTCGGCGTCTGGAAGGACCATCACATTCCGGCGCTTGAGCGCATCGCCTCCTTCATACACTCGCAGGGAGCGCGCGCGGGAATTCAGCTTGCTCATGCGGGACGCAAGGCAAGCGTCACCGCCCCTTTCAAGGGCGAGCGCCTGCTCACCGCCGAAGAAGGCGCATGGACACCGGTTGCTCCGAGTCCGATCGCATTTTCCCCTAGGCACGCCATGCCCCAGGCACTCGATCAGGCCGGAATCGACGCCATCCTCGAAGCCTTCGCGCAAGCAGCACATCGCGCTCTTACAGCAGGATTCGATCTGATCGAGATTCACGCGGCGCATGGCTACCTGCTCCACGAATTTCTCTCCCCGCTCGCCAATCATCGCAACGACGCCTATGGCGGCAGCTTCGAAAACCGGATTCGCCTGGTGCAGCAGGTCGTCGATGCTGTGCGCAGCGAGTGGCCGGAGCACCTGCCGCTCTCCGTTCGTATTTCGGCCACCGACTGGGCGGAAGGGGGTTGGACGATCGACGATTCAATCGAACTGGCGTGCGCTTTGGGGGGACAAGGAGTCGACGTCATCGACGTGTCCTCCGGGGGAATGGTTCCCGACGCAAAGGTCCCGGTTGCCCCGGGTTACCAGGTTCCGTTCGCGGCCCGGATTCGCACCGAAGCCGGAATCCCCACCATCGCGGTGGGCATGATCACCGAGCCGGAACAGGCAAACGCGATCATCGAGTCCGGCCAGGCCGATTTCGTGATGCTGGCGCGCGAAATGCTCCGGGATCCCTACTGGCCGTTGCACGCCGCATTAGCTCTGTCGGAGCCGGCCGGTTGGCCGCAGCAATATTTGCGCGCAGCCCCACCGCTTTCACCGGCTAGAGCGCCCGGCGAACAGCCAACCGGCTCCATCATTGCGGCAAAGCTCTGAGCAATGATTCCGCTGTACCCGGCAGCCCGTGCACGGAATGGGTCAAAAACGCGGAAACCGTGTTTTTTTCCTTCACCTTAGCGGGACCGGTACCTATACTGCGCTGAGAGAAGTGTCCCGGCGAGAGGAAGGACTCTTCGATTGGTGACCAATGGCCTCACAGCTTTCCCGCAAGCGCGTTGTCGACTCGCCCGACATCCCAGATCGCCTGTACTTCAAGATCGGGGATGTAGCCCGCATCTGCGCTGTCGAACCATACGTCCTTCGTTTCTGGGAAACCCAGTTTCCCCACCTCAAGCCCAACAAGAGCGGAACCGGCCAGCGCCTCTATCGGCGCCGCGAGGTCGAATTAGCGCTCGAAATCAAGCGCCTTGTTCACGGAGAGGGATACACGCTCTCGGGCGCCCGCCAGGCGCTGGAGATCAGTCACCGTCGAGTGGAGACCAGGCCCGCTGCCCCGCCGGCGTCGAACCCGGATCAGAATCAGCTCGCCAGGCGGTCAGATTCCTTTTCTGCAACGGTGGGCAATGTCCGCTCCGAGCTGCGAGAAATTCTCTCGTTGCTCTCGAACCACCAACCGCGTCCGCCACGGCAACGCGCGCGGTTGCTCTCCGTTTCACCGGACTCCGGCAGTCTGTTTCCTCTTTAGGGATTGGCGTGTAGGGATTGGCGGCTTGGAGTGGTCCGCCGCAATGGCAGCCCATCGCCGTTGAACCGGTGGCTGTGCGCCGGCTCACTCAGTGCCCTCCAGGGCCCTTCCAAGGTAGTGGGGTGGTAGACGTAGAGTAACCAAAAGCAAACGTCGTTACTCTCCCTCAAAAGTTGTAAACCGTTGTAAAGCACCTTTTGAACCGAAAATAGTGCAAGATTTGCCGCGCGGAAATCGGTTTATCTAGAGTTAGCGGCAACCGTCCCATGACGCAAACAGCCCGCCTGCCACGCCCGCCGCAATTTCGTTCAGAAGCCGCGGCCGTTCTGCGGCGCCATGCGAGAACCCCTCCTCGAGAGCGTCCTGACGCTCGTTGGAGATGCCATGACGCGGATGACTGGTTATTTGGAGAGGGGAACATTGGTTGTTCAAAAGGGGACCAGCAGCGAGTGCCGCGGCTTCCCATGCATGCCGCATTCAAAGGGTGTTGCAATGACGCAACCCATGGGTCCATCCAAAATAGATGAACAAATCTTCATTTGTATCTTCGTTGACATGCCCATTCCCGCTTGCGAGAATCGAGGCATCATCTGCGAAAAAGTTGTGCGATATATCTGTTGGACGCATTGATTCTCTTAGGATTTGGTTGGACTCTAAAGAAGTTCTGAATTTCGATCTTGCTGGTCTCTCCTCACCCCTGCGTCAGCCCGTTGCCAGCCGTTTCGTGGGTTTTCCTGTTCCCGCGTAGGGGTTTAGGTGTCTACAGCTTTGTTCGTCACGGTCGGCCGTTCACCGGCGGATCTTGAGTTTCATTGCGGGCAGGTCAGGCATAAGATGATTTGCGGTTCGCAACAGGCCGGAATCTTGTCCCGGCTCGTTTTCGGGGCGCACATTAGAATTCGATAGAACCTGAGGGCCACGGAAACTCTGCATGGGCCACATTCACTCCAGCGAAACGCACGCTGACCTCAATCGAATGATTCTGGAAATCGTCCTCCGCGATTTCGAACCGTTTGAATCGATTCTCGCCAAGCTCTCTGAGGCCCATGCCGAGGCTGGTTCCGAAGAAGTCAAGCGGCTTTTGCTGGCACTTTTGGCCGACGATCTCGTGGAGGCCTATCTGATACACGCCGACCCCCCCTACTTTACTGCGGTGGATGCAACCCCGGACACCATAGAATGGTATTGGTTGCTGATTACCGAAAAGGGCAAGAGCCAACTCCAACCCACTTCGGAACCGCAAGCCAGCATTCTGCAAGAGTAAGAAATAGTGAGGGATAGCCGTCCAGGATCCCAGCGCGCGGGAATTCCGTTCCCATCCATGTGTGGTTGTCCGTGAGTCGTCTCGATCATCCGGACGCCTGCGATTTCACCCCAAAAGATGTAGATCAACCTGCCAACGTGTGATTTGTGTCACGCGCGGCACGAAGCACAATGGTCTCACAGTCTAAGTTTTACAAATTGGCAGTTTTTGGCAGTTCGATTGAGTTGTCGAGGTGAAGGCAAAGTATGGCAACGGCACGCTTAGGCGGACCCAGCAGTGCGTCCGCTCCGGGGATTTTGTTACCAGTTAATTCCAACCTCGCAGAGCACCTTGTATTGATGTGTGCGTCTGCGCTCTTCACCGGTCTAACCCAACGGGATTGCATGGAGATCGCCGCCTGCGCCCGCGCGCGCACCTTCGCTCGCGATGAACTCCTGTTTATCCAGGGGCAGCCGGTTCGCAACCTGATGTTGATTCAATCCGGGAGCGTCAAACACACCCAGCTCAGCTCCGATGGCAATGAAGTGCTCATGTGGATGAGCGGATCGGGCGACGCTATCAACCTCCAGGCTGATTCAGCCAGTTGCAGCCACACCTGCTCCGCCAGGGCCATGGAGCAATGCAAAGCCCTGGTGTGGGAATATAGCCGGCTGCAGACCCTGTTGGCCCAGCATCCGAGAATCCGGGAGAACATCAGCAGGATCCTCTCCGGACGGCTGCGAGAACTCGAAGAACGATTCCGTGAAGTCGCCACCGAAAAAGTGGCCACCCGCCTCGCGCTTACCATCCTCAGGCTCCTGAAGCAGATCGGGAAGCCGACCGAGGACGGTATCCAGATCTCGCTGAGCCGCGAAGAGCTGGCGCAGATGACCGGCACCACCCTGTTCACCATCAGCCGCGTTTTATCGAAGTGGGCAGAGAAGGGGTTCATCACGCCGGGCAGAGAATCGGTAATCGTGGGCGATCCGTCGGGGCTGAAATCGGTCAGCGACCTGGACGCATAAAACCGCACAAACCGCCGCCGAAGTTTCCCGCCGGCGCTTCCGCGTCACTCGGTCCGCAAGGCGACCATCGGGTCGACGCGCATAGCTCGGCGCGCCGGGAAATAACAGGCGGCGAGCGCGACAGCAGTCAGCAAAACCAGCACGGACCCGAACGTCACCGGGTCCGCTGCACTCACTCCGAATAGCAGGCCGCTCATGACACGGGTGAGCCCAAGCGCGCCAAGCAGCCCCGCGAAGATGCCGGTCAACGCCAGTCCCATCCCTTGTTGAAATACCAGGGATAGAATCCGGCCACGTCGCGCGCCCAGAGCCATGCGGATGGCGATATCGGCCGCTCCCTGGCTGACAAGAAATGACATAACTCCGTACACCCCGATGGCAGCCAGAATCATGGCGAAGCCCGCAAATGCCCCCAGCATGGTCATGGCAAATCGCTGCCGGGCCACGGAGTCCTGGACCCTTCTGTCCATGGTGGCGATATCAAATACTGGCACTTCGGAATCGAGGCCATTCACCTGGTGAACGATGGCATCTGCCGTAGCCGCCGCGTCGGAGCTCGTTCGCGCGACGATGAACATCGTTCCCGCTGGTCTTCTGCGCGTGCGGATAGTAAACAACCATGCGCGTGTCGAGATCGAGGCCGTATTCCTTGACCAGTCCCACCACGCCGGCGATCGTCGCCCATGGCTGCTTGTTGCCCTGGCGAATGCGTTTGCCCACCGCATCGCCTTTCGGCCAGAAATGGTTTGCCATCTTTTCGTCAATAAGGACGACGGGCTGCGTTTTCTCCGTGTCTGCCGTTGTGAACAGCCTTCCGCTGAGCAGCGGAATCTGCATGGCGGGGAAATACCCCGGTGTAGTCTGTCGAATGTCGACCTGCAGCTCGGGCTGGTTTGGAGGAGGAACATATCCCTCGATCTCCATGCCCCCCCAACCGACCGATGGAGTAAGCGGCAGTGAAGTGATCGCCCCCACGGCACTGACTCCCGACAGATGTCCGACCTGCTCTTCGAGAGCCTGGTAAAACTGCACTCGTGCGGCCCGCTCCTTGTATTTCGGTCCCTCGGCCGAGATCTGCATCGAAATCGCGTTGTGCGGATTGAACCCGGGCGGCACATCCGTAAGCTTCACAAAACTGCGCACCAGCAAGCCCGCCCCGGCGAGAAGAGGCAAGGAAATCGCGAGTTCGGCGATGACCAGGGCGCCGCGCAGCTTGTCGTTCCTCACATGCAGTCCGCCCTTGACCGACCCCCTGCCGCCCGACTTCAGGCTGGTTGTCAAATCGACCCGCGAGGCGCGAAAAGCTGGCGCGAGGCCGAAAACGATTCCGGTCACCAGCGAAACCGCGAGGCTGAATCCGAGCACGTTGAAGTCGATGCCCAGTTCGTCGAGACGGGGAATGTTTCCGGGATGCATGCGGCGCGCGATGACGAGGCCGAGGTCGGCAATGGCCAGGCCGGCCGCTCCGCCCAACAGAGCCAGCAGGACACTTTCCGTGAGCAGCTGCCGGACCATCCGCGCCCGTCCCGCACCCAGCGCCGCACGAATCGCGATTTCCCTTTGCCGCACCGTGGCCCGGGAGAGCAGCAGGTTGGCCACGTTGGTGCATGCAATAAAAAGGACCAGCGCCACCGCCCCAAACAAGATCAGCACAGAGCTGCGCACATTGCCCACGACCTGCTCGATCAGTGGCACCACGCTAATGGTGAACGAAGGATCGCGATGCTTTTCCTGGCGCAGGCGCGCCGCAATGATGGCAATGTCGGACTGCGCCGCCTGCATCGTCACGCCAGGCTTGAGCCGCGCCACGATGTTGAAATCCTCCGGCCCGTAGTTGGTGGGGTCCTTGGCCTCGTTCGTCATGGTCAGAAAAATGTCGGGCTTGTCGATCCCGCCCACCGTAGGGATGACTTCGCGGTTCAGGCGGAAATCCGGGGACAAAACGCCCACGACCGTGGTGGCTTCGCCTTCAAACGTGATGGTGCGACCGACAATGTTGGGGTCACCTGAGAAAATCCGCTGCCAGAGCCCATACGTCAACACCGCGGTTTTGGCACTCCCCGGCTTGTCTTCCTGGGGCAGAAAGAGCCGCCCCAGCACAGGCTTCGCGCCCAGCATCGGCAACAGACTTGAAGAAGCGGCTATCGCGTCAACCTTCACGGCTTTGTTGAGGCCCGTGATGGTTGAACTGCCTCCGACGGCAATCGCGGTCTCTTCGAAGACGTGATTCTGCGTCTGGATATCGTGATATTGTCCCGGCGAAGGCCAGTCCTGGGGAATCCCGATTCCCGGAGAGCGCAACCAAAGAATGGCCAGCCGGTCCGCATGCGGATAGGGCAGTGGCTTGAGCAGGAGCGTGCTGGTAACGCTGAAGATTGCGGTATTGGCCCCGATACCGATGGCCAGGGACAGCACAATCATGGCCGTGAGTCCCGGAGTTTTCGCAAACGAGCGCATCGCATAGCGAAGATCGTGAGTCAGATCTTCAACGAACCTGGCGACGCGCGAATCGCGATGCAGTTCAAATGCGCCTTGCGGCACGTTCAGCCGTTCACTCATAGTTCGGTTACCTTCGGCTTCTAGGAAACAAACCGCTGACTTGCTGGCTCGCAACGTCGCGCAGCGACGCTGACTTGCTAAATTTTGAAAAACCGCAGTTTCAATTCACCGTGGGTCGGCAACGACAGTGGGCGACTGAAAAGAAACAAACGCTCCGTGCCCCATCCTTGCGACTTACCGGGATCCCCAGGACTGGCCTTCGTCGCTGGGGTGGTCGGTCGCAAGGGTGGGAGCCCACGAATCCAAACCATTCTTTCTGATCCACCGCGGGTCCGCAGCCCGTGTGAGACTACAGCGAAAAAGGTATCCGAACCTTGTGTCGAAGAGCAAGGGACGACGCGGCGGACCGGGAATCCGCCATACGGAAGCAGCATTCAGGCGAGAATCAAATGTAGTCGCGAAATAACTCCGGCGAGGGGGCAGGAATGACGCCACGCCCCACCAGCATCCCATCGTCCGCGGCCGTTTTCGATGCCGCCGCAACCGCGGCCTGGACCGAGGAAACATCCCCGGCCATCACCACAAAGCCCTTGCCTCCCAGGGCCATGGCAAGGTGCACGCGAAGCAGGGTCACGTTGGCCGATTTGACCGCCGTGTCGGCTGCCTCGATGACGCTGGCTGCGGAAAACGTTTCGATCACGCCGATTGAGCGCAGTTGTCTCGGATCGATGTCGACCGACTGGGAAATCGCCGCCAGCACGGAAGGATGAACGCGGGCGATCTGGCGGCGCTCGATCAACGATGCGCCCGCGGCGGCAGCGCCGGCGTGGAGCGCGGCCTGCACCGACGTGACGTCTCCAGAGACCACGATCAGGAACTTGCCCGAGCAGATGGTGCGCGCCAGCAGCAGTTGAACGGAGCCGGCCTTGAGCATCAGGTCTTCGACAAGGTAGCCCGTCGCCACGCTCGAAAGTTCGATCAGCCCGACCGAGTTGATCTCCATAGTCACGTTGACTCCTTCCCCGATACGAACGCCAGCCCGCCACATCTCTCAAGCGTCGATCACGATCGAATCCTGCCGTACAGTCACCACGGCCGTCCATGCTGGCATGGATCCGGTGCGCCCAATTTTCCCGGCTCGGGCATTGCCAGCAGATCGCCTCCCCGCACCCGATCGCCGCTCTTCACCAGAGGAACTGCAGGGGCTCCCGCGTGTTGCTTCAGCAGGATGTTGACGTGGTTCGGCGAAAACACATGGTCGACGAGCGGCCCAGTGTTGTTGAACTCGCTCAAGCCCAGCCTGGCGATCAGGCGCCGCATCGGCACGCGCCGGAATTCAGCCATCGGGTGCGGGATCACGGACTCGGCTGAGCCCTTGAAGACCAGGCCGCGCTCGCGCGCCAGCGGCTTCGCCTGCACGCAGACGGTGCTTGGGATCGAGATCCTCCGGGCACGCGAACATCGTGCACAGGTTGCATTCGCAGCAGTAAAGCGTTCCCGCCACCATCGCATCCGCACCGCTCGAAAATCCGAGCGACTGCATGGCGCGGTGCGGCTCGATCGGATGCCCGAGCAGAAAGCGCGGGCAGAATTCGGTGCAGAAGCGGCACTGGTCGCACGCCGATCGCCCGATTCTCTGCACATGCGTCCATGGCGCGTTGTGGCGGCGAAGGAGATTGTGCATGCGGGAAGAACGACAATGCCGCCCGTGGTCTTGGTGACTGGCACGTCAAGACTCGCAGCCGGCTTGGCCATCATGACGCCGCCCAGCAGAATGCCGAAATCCGGGACCGTTGGCGCCGCCCGCCGCTTCGATGCACTTCGCCGATCGAGATCCCGATCGGCGCCCTCACCGTCACCGGCCTCGCAACCGCGCCCGCGACCGTGAGGTACTTGTGCGTCACCGGCTGATCGAGCCCGATGTTCATCAGCGTCTCAACGTTCGCAACCACCGCGTCGACATCCTTGGGCAGCCCGCCCGGCGGAATCACCCGCCCCGTGACCATGTGCACGAGGATGAACTCGTCGCCCGCGGGGTACACATCCGGCAGCGGCACGATCCGCACGCCTTCCGGAGCCTTGCTTTCCAGCGTCGCAATGATGTCGTGATACTTTTCCTTGATTCCGATGACGCCTTCGCGCGCTCCAACGATCTCCATGGCCTGCTTGAAGCCCGCGCAGGAACGGCTCGCAGTGGTGCTGGAGCAGTTCCTTGTCCTTGTGCAGCAGGGGTTCGCATTCCGCGGCGTTGGCGATGACCGTGGAAACCCGGGCTTTCAGCTTGACCGCGGTCGGGAATCCTCCCCCGCCGGCGCCCACGATGCCCAGCTCTCCGATACGGTCGATGGAGAGCTGGCCGCTTCGGAGCTCCCCGCCGTTCTCGAATTTGGCGTACTTTGCCAATATTCTTGCATATTGTGATTGACTTTGATTGATACTCTAGCTTATTATTCCCTCCAAAGTCAAGATCAATCACGTTTATGATCTGTCTGGTTCCCAATATCGGGAGTACTTCGTTCAAGTACCGCGTCCTGGACATCGCGCAGGATGTCAAAATCCTGGCCCAGGGACGGGTGGAGCGCATCGGCCAGCCGGGCGGCGAGTGCGCCGACTACCCCGCCGCGATCCGCAAGTGCATTGCGGACATCTCCGGCCCCGGCCAGCCCCTTGAAAAGCCTTGCCGAGATGGAAGCTGTCGGCTTCAAGGCGGTTCACGCCGGACCTCGCATAGCATCCCAGATCATCGACGACGAATTTCTCGCGGCCATGGAAGAATTCTCGTTTCTTGCTCCGGCTCACAATCCTCCCTACATTGCCGCGATCAAGGCGTTTCGCGAAGAACTTCCAGGCGTGCCGCTGGTGGCGGTCATGGAGACAGCTCCCTACGCCCGGATGAGCGAGGCGTCGACAACCTACGCGGTTCCGTACGAGTGGCGCGAAAAGAGTCGGCATCCGGCGCTATGGATTTCACGGTGCCAGCCATCGCTCGGCGAATGAACGGACTCAGGAGTTGATCGAGCGCACCGATCTGCGCCACATCTCGTGTCATCTGGGCGGCAGCTCCAGCCTGGCCGCCTTTCGCAACGGAATTGCCGACGACACGAGCTTCGGCGACTTCGCCGCAATCGGGGTTGCCGCAAAACAATCGCGTCGGCGACATCGACGTATTCGCCGTGCTGCACATGATGAAGAAGCTCGGGCTCGAGCCGGACCAGATGGCCGCGCTGCTCGGCAGCCGCTCCGGCCTTGCCGGAATCAGCGGAGGCAGCGGCGATCTGCGCGACCTTTCCGAGGCGGCTGCCGCGGGGAGACGCCCGTTCGCGGCTGGCTCTCGATGTGTTTGTGTACGCCATCCGCCACTATCTGGGCGCTTTCCTGGTCTCGCTTGGCGGAGTCGATGTCATCACCTTTTCAGGTGGCATCGGGGAGAACAGCAGCGAGATTCGCAGTGCCGCTCTGCAAGGGCTGTCGGCGTTCGGGATTGAACTGGACGAGCAGGTAAACCAGTCCATCACCGGCGAAGGAACCATCTCCGCCGATAGTTCCTCAGTCCGGGTAATGGTCATCCCCGCCAATGAAGAAATGATTGTCGCCCGCGAGACGGCAGCCATTGTCTCGCAGCGGCAAGAAGCACTCCAACCGGCGATTTTCGCCGAGTCGATGCAGGGTTAGTATGAGCAGCGTTTTAACCGCTCCGAGAGCAACGGCCTCGATCGAGAGATCGATGGTAGAGCAGATCGTCCGGCAGGTTGCGCTCGAATACCTGAAAAAGGGGAAGAACGGTTCAGCTCCCGTGCTGACCGTGCAAACCTCGTCCCGCCACATGCACATATGCCGCGCCGACATGGACGTATTGTTCGGGCCGGGGACAGAGCTCACCTTCGATCGCTCGCTCTTCCAGGAAGGAAACTTCGCGGCCAAAGAGATGGTGACCATCGTCGGGCCGCGCAATCGCCTCATTTCGAATCTGCGCATCCTGGGGCCGATGCGCAAGCAGTCGCAGGTAGAACTCGCATTTACCGACGCGATCATGCTGGGTATCGACGACATTCCCATCCGGCTTTCGGGAGACATCGCGGGCACTCCGGGCGCGATCATCATCGGGCCCAAGGGAGTGGTGGAGCTCAAGGAAGGCATCATTCGCGCCGCCATCCACGTTCACATGAATCATGCAGAGGCGGCACATTTCGGCGTGAGCAAAGGCGATCGCATGCACTTGCGCATCGGCGGTCCGTCGGGGCTCACATTCAACAACGTTCACGTCCGCATCGACCCGACCTCGCGCCTGAATGTCCACATGGACACCGACGAGGCCAACGCATGCGGTCTGCACCTGACCAGGGAAATCGAGCTGTTCAAGTAATACACGAAGAAAAGAGGTAGCGATGAAACAAGCGCTGGGAATGATTGAGACAAAGGGCCTGGTGGCGCTGTTTGAAGCCATCGACGCCATGCTCAAGTCCGCAAACGTGGTCTTCACCGGATGGCAGACAGTCGGCTCCGGCCTGGTGACCGCTTTTGTGGAAGGAGACGTGGCTGCAGTAAAGGCAGCGACGGATGCAGGCGCGGAAGCGGCAGCGAGGATCGGCGAGGTGATCAGCGTCCAGGTGATCTCCCGCCCCCACGATGAACTGCCTTCCTTCGTTCAACAAACCACCAGGACCGCATACCACGAACCGGTCGCAGTCTAGACCGCGTTTTCATAAGCCGGGTTGTAACAGGGCACGACTTTACAGCTTGTCGAAAGAACGCAGTCCGTTCAGGTGTTGTAACAGGGCACGACTTTAGTCGTGCCGAAAAAGACCTGCAAATGCAAGGGGTTTTAACCCCTGAGGGATTCCGAACCGGACACGCTATCCATTTATCAAACAAGCTCTAGGCAGTACAGGAGAAAACGATGAGTGATGCAATTGGATTGATCGAGACCCGAGGCCTGGTGGGCCTCGTTGAGGCCTGCGATGCGATGGTGAAAGCCGCCAGCGTGGAACTGGTGAAGACCGTCCAGATCGGCGGCGGATTTGTTACCGCGATTGTGCGCGGCGATGTGGGCAGTGTGCGCGCGGCGGTCGACGCTGGCTCAACCGCGGCGAAGAATGTGGGCGAACTGGTTTCGTCGCACGTCATCCCGCGCCCTCACGATGCCCTGGTCGAAAGCATGTTGAATTAACACCAAAGGAAAAGGTGCGAGATGGCGAATGAAGCAATAGGAATGATCGAGACCAAGGGCCTCGTGGCACTGGTGCAGGCAACCGACGCGATGCTCAAGGCGGCCAGCGTGACGTTCATGGGCTGGAACAAAGTGGGCAGCGGACTCTGCTCGGTATATGTCTCTGGCGATGTGGGCAGTGTGCGCGCCGCGGTCGATGCAGGCGCGACAGCCGCGCGCGCAGCCGGAGAAGTGCAGAGCGTGCACGTGATCGCCCGGCCGCACAGCAATCTTTCAAACGTGCTGCCTAAATAGATCATTCAACGATTGAGGTTCACGAGAGCCGCGAGGTACGCGCGCATGTTCATAGCGAAAGTCATTGGCAACGTGGTGTCCACTCAGAAGATCGCGAAGTTCCGCGGAATGAAGCTGCTCCTGATCCAGCCATACATCAGCAGGGAAGGAAAGCTCCAGGCCTCCGGCAGTTCGGTGGTGGCCGTCGACAGCGTGGGAGCCGGAGTGGGCGAGTGCGTGATGTTCACGCAGGGCAGTTCGGCCCGCCTCACGCCGACCACCAAGGACGCGCCTGTAGACGCAGTGATCGTAGGCATCGTCGATTCCGTCGAGGTTGAAGGCTCTGTATTGGAGAAGCCGTAAATGCAAATTCAGGAGCAGTTGATCGCGGACATTGCGAAAGAAGTAGTGGCCAGGCTTCGCGTGCAGTTGCAGCAGCCCGCCCCAGCCGCCAATGGGCATCGGTACTCGGATGCCGGGCAGGACGGCGTCTTTGCGACCGTGGATGAGGCCGTGAACGCCGCGTACGAAGCGCAGAAGAAAGTCGCGGAGATGGACCTCGAGCAGCGCGGGCGCATGATCGACATCATTCGGGGCATCTGCAACGACCGCCGCGACGAACTCGGCCGAATGGAAATGGAAGAAACAAAGGTCGGCCGTCTCGATCACAAGATTCTGAAGCTCCAGAACATGCGCTACGTTCTGGGTGTGGAGGCCATGCGCAGCGACGCGCGCAGTTCCACGACCGGATTGTGCATCATCGAGCGCGCCCCCTGGGGCGTCATCGGGATGATGCTGCCCGTCACCCATTCCGTGCCGACGATGGTGTCGAATGCCATCAACATCCTCGCCGCGGGAAACACGGCTGTATTCGGCCCGCATCCCTCAGGCGCCCGGGTCGCGCAATACGCACTGCAAATCTTTAATCGCGAAATCAAGCGGGCTCTCGGCGTGGAAAATGTGCTGACCACGGTCCGCGAGGCCAGTATTGAGGCTGCGGAACAGATCTTCAATCATCCCAAAATCGCGCTGATCTGCGTGACCGGAGGTACGGCGGTGGCGCAGGCAGCCACCAAGTCCGGCAAGCGCGTCATCGCCGGCGGCCCGGGGAATCCTCCCGTCGTGGTGGACGAGACCGCCGACCTTGATCGCGCAGCCAGATGCATCATCGAGGGCGCCGCGTTCGACAACAACCTGCTCTGCATCGGCGAAAAGGAAGTGTTCGTAGTGGCATCGGTGGCCGATGCGTTCATCTCCGCGATGCGCCGCGCCGGGGCATATCAACTGGATAGCGCGGCCATCGACCGGCTCACCAAGGCGGCGTTCAGTTTTGACGGTCATGGTGGCGGCTGCGCGCGCGCGCACGTCAAAAAGGATCTGGTCGGCAAAGACGTCGCAGTCCTTGCCGCGGCGGCCGGCGTGCGCGTTCCCGCCGGAACGAATCTCCTCTTTGGCGAAACCGACGAGGCACATCCCTTCGTGCTCGAAGAGCAGATGATGCCCTTCGTACCGGTGGTGCGCGTCCGGGACGTGGATGCGGCCATCGCCGCCTCGGTCAAGGCCGAGCACGGCTACCGGCACACAGCCATCATTCATACCCAGAATGTCGAAACCGCCACGCGCATGGCGCGGGCCATGAACACCACACTGTTTATTCATAACGCGGCATCGCCGGCTTCGTTGGGCGTGGGCGGACCAGGCTATTTCAGCCACACCATCGCGACGCCCACGGGCGAAGGCGTGACGACGCCGCTAACCTTCACGCGCGAGCGCCAGATGGTTGTCGGAAATGCATTGAGGATCATCTAGCCATGTTTCTGGCCCGGGTCAAAGGCACAGTCGTAGCTACTGTCAAGCACGCCACGCTGCAGGGCGCCCGGTTCCTGCTGGTGCAGAGAATGGAGCCGGACGGCAGCCTGGCCGACGAGCCGAACGTGGTTGTGGATTGGCAGGGTGCCACCAGCGGCTCCACGGTGATCATTTCGACAGACGGTGATATCGCGCGGGCCCAGGTCGGCAATACCACCCCGGCACGAATGGTCGTGATGGGCATTGTCGATGAAATGCACACACCCGCAACGATCGCAGCGGTGAGCGCATGAGATTGGGCATCGTTCGCGGCCACGTGGTTCTCAATCCTGCCCTCGCGTCGTTTACGGGCCGCAAACTGGTCGTAATCGAACCGGTGTCGATGGAAAACCTGCGCGCGCACAATGGAAAAGGCGGTGGCAAAAGCCTGGTCGCGATCGACGAGCTTGGCGCTGCAGAAGGCCAAATGGTGGCATTCACTGAAGGGCGCGAGGCGTCCAATCCCTTCTGGCCGGATTCTGCGCCGGTAGACGCGTACTGCGCCATGATCGCGGACGTCATTGAAATTCAGCCGCAATGAGATTGCACGAGATTCGAGGTGTGAAAGTGACTCAAGGAAAGAAGAGCGTTGATATCTCAAGCCGCAAAGTTGTGACCATGCGCGACGTGCAGGATGCAGTCGCAGCCGGCGCCGGCAGCATCGTCACGTGCGCGAGTTGTGTCATGACCCCGTCGGCCCGCGACTTCCTGCAGCAGCGGAATATTGAAATTGTGTCCAACGTGTGCACGAAGTCCGCGGGGACTGAATCAAATGGATCGGCGCTGGCCACCGTGGCCCGCAAGGGTTCCCAGAACGGTTCTTTGTCCCGCCCGGGTGCCCCCAATCCGGCCTTGTTTTTCACCCCCGAAGCGGAAGCAATCAAAAAAGAGATTTGCAACGTCGGCAAGAAACTGTGGATGCGGCAATTCGTCGATGGCAACGGCGGCAACATCTCCTACCGCATCGGCCCCAATGAAGTCATCTGCACTCCCACGCTGGTGAGCAAATTCGATCTCACCCCCGATGACCTCTGCCTCGTCGACCTTGAAGGCAACCAGGTCGCCGGGACCAAGCCGCGCACCAGCGAAATCTTCCTCCACCTCGAAATCTACAAGGCCGTGCCGGAGGCCAAGGCGGCCGTACATTGCCATCCGCCCCACGCAACGGCCTACGCCATCACGGGGCGAGTGCCGCCCAACCTCGTGATCCCCGAATTCGAGGTATTTGTCGGCAAAGTGGCGATTTCACCCTACGAGACCCCCGGGACCGAGGCTTTTGCACGGACCGTCCTTCCGTACGTTAAAGAGCACAATACGGTGTTGCTCTCCAATCATGGGATCGTCTGCTGGGCCGATACGGTAACCCACGCCGAGTGGTACGCCGAAGTGCTCGAAACCTATTGCTGGACTCTGCTGGTGGCCACCCAACTGGGTGCTCCCATCTCCCATATCTCGGAACAGCAGGGATCGGATTTGTTGGCCATCAAGAAGCGGCTCGGGCTACCCGATGTCCGGTTCGACACTTCCAACCTGAAAGAATGCCAATTGTCGGAACTCCAGGTGCCAGGTTCCATCGCTCTCAATCCGATGCCCTGCGACGGAGGCAAGGCCTGTCCCACCGATCCGGATATCGAACGGCTGGTGCAATCGGTCACCGATGCGGTGATGAAGCAGATCGCCGTTGGATAGCGCGGTTCAGCTCTCAACCGAACCCCCAGTCGTCGGAGCGGGAGCGGATGCTGTTCGGTTACCATGCAGACACAGAATGAGAGCCGCGGAGCGCCAACTCAGAATCCGTCAGATGTTCGAGAACCGGGACTTCGTCGATGTGGAGACACTCTGCCGGGAGCTGAATGCCTCTGAGGCGAGCGTCCGCCGCGATCTGGGTGCGCTCGAAAGCGAAAAGGTGCTCAAGCGCGTGTATGGCGGCGCGATCCCCATACAGATCGCGGGGGACTATGCGGTTGAAACTGCCCGCCTGCGTGAAGAAAAAAACCACATTGCGCATCTGACCGCAAGCCTGATTGAAGAAGGCCAGACAGTGATCCTCGATGGCGGCACGACTGTCATGGCCGTGGCCAAGGAACTCGCCGCCAAATCCATTCATGTGATTACCAACTCCCTGCCGATCGCGGAAGCGCTGGAGTCCTATCGCAATATCGAACTGACACTGACCGGCGGCTATCTTGATCCGCGCATCCGCGTGATGCTGGGCCCCTTTTGCGAACAGATGCTGAGCGCCATCCGCGCCGACGCGGTCATCATGGGCATCGGCGGAATCACCGAGTCCGGGTTCAGCAACAACAACACCCTTGTTGTGGGATCGGAAAAGAAGATGATCGAGGTCGCCGATCGTGTGATCATCGTCGCCGATCACACCAAGTTCGGGCGCGGCGCGATGTTCCCGGTCGCTCCGCTCGAGGCTGCGGACGTCGTCGTTTCAGATGCGGTGCTCGCCTCGGAGTACAAGGAACTCCTGCGCCGGCACGAAATTGACGTGCGCCTCGCCTGACAGCTGCGGCTATTGGGAAACGATCTCCGCCAATTCCGGAATCGCCATCGGATTCTTCAGGTTCTCCAGCAGCCAGGCCATGTTCCTGCCCAGCGTCTGCATGGTCGCAACGCCTTCCGCATCCAGTTCCACATCGCCGATCTCGCGTCCGATGCCGATGTTCCAATACGACGAGCCAGGCACGATCATCTCGTTGACCAGGAAGAAGTGGTTCAAAGCGTCGAAGGTATGAATGGCCCCGGCGCGGCGCACCGAAACGACCGCCGCACCCACCTTGTGGCGGAACATGCCATCGTTCGCTTTGGCCACCTGGCAGGCACGGTCCATCAGGGATTTAATCTCCGGCGAGACGTCGGCGAGATAAGTGGGAGACCCAAACAGAATGCCGTCCGCCTGCGCCATTTTTTCAATCAACACGTTGCCCATGTCGTCGGATTCGGCGCAGCGGCCGTCTCGATTGGTCCGGCATTTGCGGCAAGAGATGCATCGGTGGATTTTCAGCCCGCTCAATTCGATGTACTCGGTTTCGATCCCTTCCAGCTCAAGCTCTTTCATAACGTAGCGAAGCAGGATGGCTGTGTTACCGCCCTTGCGGGCGCTTCCGTTAATTGCGAGAACCTTGATATGAGAGCCGTACATCGAGACCTCCCTGATGGCAATCCTTCAGCGGGATGAGCACGCGAAATCCCAGAGAACTTCAATTGTGCATCGCCCGTGTCGCGCATTGGCTGTGTGCTGCGTCACAACGATTACCGTCGAATCCGGCCCTGTCGGCCCCCCGCTGGGCGCAACCCGCGAGGGATTCCCCCAGTCAAACAGTTGCGGGTGCCGCGCGACCGGCATCAGGATCGACTCTGGAATAATTCATAGACCAGGAGACTTTCCATGTTGAGAAGGAACTTCCTCTCCGGCTCATTCGCACTGGCGATGGCGGCTACCCGGCAAGGGTTGGCGTGGCCCAGCCAGGCACCGAAAAACATTCTTGAGTATGGCGCGAGGCCCGACGGCAAGACCCTGAACACCAACGCGATCCAGCGTGCCATCGACGATGCCTTCCGGGCCGGCGGAGGAACCGTCCACATGCCCTCGGGGACATTCCTGACCGGCAGGATCGATCTGAAGAGCCACGTAACCCTTTATCTGGATGAGGGATGCACGCTTCGCGGCAGCGCGTCGTTGAACGACTACGACGCGGGAGAGGGAGGCGGCGAAGGCCGCCAACGCCATCTGATTTTTGCTCACGACGCGGAAGGCGTGACCCTGGCCGGCCCGGGGCGCATCGATGGGCAGGGTAAGAACTTCTGGGAGCCCTCCGGCAAAACCCCGATTCCCGCCGACGAGCAGTGGGCCGACTTTTCATCCCGAATCCTCAGTCCGAAAAAGTCCGGCCGCCCCAGCCCCATGCTCTACTTTGTCAACTGCCGGCAATTGCGCATAGAAGATGTCCGGATTGAGAATTCGCCGGGGTGGACGCTCCACACCCTCAACTGTGATGACGTCAACATCAAGGGGATCGCCATCAAGAACCCCGTGGTTGGCCCCAATACGGATGGAATCGATATGACCGGATGCCAGAACGTCCTGGTGTCCAATTGTTCCGTCGAAACGGGGGATGATGCCATCTGCCTGAAAAGCGAAAATCCCTATGGGCCGGAGCCGCGCTTGATCAAGAACGTGGTCGTGACCAATTGCCACCTCACCACCTGCTGCAACGGCTTCAAGTTGGGCACGTCCTCCGAAGGCGGATTTGAGAACATCACGTTTTCGAATTCAGTGATCCACAACGACGAAGTTGAGCTCAAGGCGCGCGTCATCTCCGGTATTGCTCTCGAAGTCGTCGATGGAGGCTGGATCGATGGCGTGGTGGTCAACGGAATCCAGATGCAAAGGACGCGTACACCCATCTTTATCCGCCTGGGCAATCGCAAGCGGGCCCACGATTACCCGAAACAAGGGATCCGAGGCGTAAGCATCGACAACGTTCAGGCCTCGGAAGCAGTTCTCGCCAGTTCCATCACCGGCCTGTCCGGCATGGACGTGCAGGATGTGACGCTTTCCAACATACACGTCGACAGCGTGCTTCCCAGCCGCCCGGAGTGGGTGGGCCGCGCGGTGCCCGAAAAGGAAGCCGCGTATCCCGAATCCCTGATGTTTGGAATGCTGCCGGCTTCCGGACTCTATGTCCGGCACGCGCGCGACCTGCGCCTGAGCAATGTTGAGTTCACAGCGCCCGCTGGTGAAGCCCGTCCCACCATCATCTTCGACGATGTGATCGGAGCGCGTGTAACCGGACTGAAAAGCGCTCCTGTCAGCGGAGGGATGCCGGTTGTGCAGGTCATCCACTCCGAAGATGTGCGCGTTTCCTAGGTCCCTCCCACAAGAAAAACTATTCGGGAGAATCCTCCTGCTTCAACCACGGCGCTGTGAGACTTCGCCGCCCGGACTCAGGGCCCAAAAGTGGCCGGCGTGCAGGATGACGCGCTTGACGGCGTTGGCATACTCGGCGGCGTGGCCCAGGGAACATTAGTGAAATCGAAAAAGTCCAGCAAGTTGGGCTGCGCGGCATCGTGCGGAGTCAGGTGCGCCGAGCTTCCAATAAAGCGGTTCTCGACGAACTTGATGATGGCCGTATGATCCATCGGAATGTGCGACACATAGTGCCGCCGCGTGAATGGCGAAATCACAAGATTCGGCACGCGGAAGCCGAGTTGTGCGCTGAATCCGTTCACGGCTGCCGCATCTACGGGTTCGGCTCCAGGGTCGGTTGAAAGCAGGTCGCAATGCAGGGTCGCCGTTCCCCCGGGGGGCACGCAGGGGAAGTAACTGTCGGGATTTACCGCAATCTGCGAAATGTCCGGTATGGCTCCCTTCAGCGCAGCGCTGGTGAAATCGTTGGAATGACCGGGCACAGGAGGCACGTGGTCATAAGGCCCGCCGCCCTCGTCATAGCTCACGAAGAAGACTGAATCTTTCCACTCCGGGCTGCCCATCAGCTCACTGACGAGACTGGCGACCTGCGCCTGGCCGTTCAGAATCGGTTGTCCTGACCCCGGATGCTCGTCGTTATTGCCGTAACCCGCTTCGATGAAAGCAAAACTTGGAAGCGTGCCATTGGTGAGATCCGTGGCGTAGGTCGCAATTGGCGCGATATGAGTTGGATCGACACAGTACGAGTTGGTCGCGTCCCCCACCGCCACACTCGACGACACTTTGGGTGCAACGCATGCCGCTCCGGTCGGGTTCTCAGAGATGTACTGGAATGAGTAGGTCAAGTTAGAGAAGTGGGTGGCAGGATACACGCTGTTGCCTGAGGCAACGCAGTCGTCCGGGTCGAGGCAGAGACCCTCGGTCACCGTATAGTAGATCTTCCAGGTGACCTTTGCCTGGTCAAGTTCCTGGAAAATGTTCGCTATGTCGAGTTGGGGAAGATGGTCATTGTTTCCCGGGTCTCTTACCAGGCCCTGCGTTGTGCCCCCTGTGAAGGTGGCGAGGCGGTTGGGAACGCTCTTGCTGGCAACGGGCGAGAACCACCGATCCGAGATCGCAAACTGCGATGCCATCCAGTAGTAGTAGTTCAGGAAATCCTGGTCGTAATACCCCATGGCTCGATGCCCCGTGAGATCCGTGAAGACTCCCGAGCAAGTGCCGCTCGATGCGCAGTACTTTGAGAAACCTTCATCCGCGTGCACGAACCCGCTCATCTCTATCGGCCGCGTACTGGTGAAGTTGTAGCGGTTCACGTCGCCATAGCTCGATAGCCAGTCGGAGGACTCATCGTCGATGCAGGTGCTGGTTAACTTGAACGGCGGGTACACATCACCCTCGTCATCCACGTTGCTGATCGTTGTCAGCTTGTCGTCGATGCCGTCGACCGTATATGTCACACCGTCATCACCGACGTTCCAGTGATTGGCCACCCTGTAGGGGTTCAGCATCCCGAAGTAATTGTCGAACGAATGGTTCTCCTGGAGCAGAAAGATCACGTGATCGATTGACTGCAGACTTCCAGCGGGCGTGACCGTGACCGTGACCGCGGCCGTGGCGTTGCCCGCGGCTCCCGTAGCCGTCGCCGTGTACGTGGTCGTCGCCGCCGGTGTTACGGCTTGCGTTCCGCCCGCGGCCGCCAAAGTATAGGTGTTTCCGTCAGAACCTTTCACGGTAACCTGAGTTGCATTTGTTGCCGCGACTGTGAGCGTTGAAGAATTGCCCGCCACGACTGCGGTGGGACTCGCCGAGATGGTGACAGTTGTAACGGTGACCGTCACCGTGGCTGAGGCGGTGCCCCCTGGACCTGTGGCTCTTGCCGTATATGTCGTAGTTGTAGCAGGGCTCACCAGCTGCGTTCCTGCACCGGACTGCAGGGTGTAGCTCGTCCCGTCAGTTCCCGCGATAGTGACCTGGGTCGCGTTGACCGCCGTTACAGACAGAGTAGATGAGCCGCCCGCAGCGATCGCGGTTGGCATGGCGGAGAAGTTAGTCACCGCCGGTGGGGGATTCGCCGTGACCGTGACTGTCGCGTTGGCTGTCGCTGTTCCCCCCGCACCGGTCGCGGTCGCCGTGTACGTGGTGGTCGCCGCCGGGCTGACGGCTTGAGTGCCCCCGGTTCCGGGCAGAGTATATGAACTGCCGTCCGATCCTGTGACCGAAACCTGGGTAGCATTGGTCGTGCTTACAGAAAGAGTCGATGAACTCCCCGAGGCGATCGCGACGGGGCTAGCTGTCATTGTGACCGTAGGCGAAGGATTGGTGGAGCTGGTTACTGTCACGGTGGCGGTAGCCGAAACATTCCCGGGGGCTCCGGTCGCGGTCGCGGTGTAGGTGGTTGTCTTGGCCGGGCTCACCGCCTGCGTTCCACCCGTCGAACTGAGCTGATATGAACTCCCATCCGATCCGCTGACGGTTACGGTGGCGGCATTGGCAGCGCTGACGGTAAGAGTGGACGAAGCTCCAGCGGCGATCGATGCCGGCGTTGCGACGATGTTGACCGTGGCTGGATTGACCATGTTGAGATGGGTTCCACTACAGCCTGCCACGATCAACGCAAATAGGAGACTGCCGACACGATACGGAAGGAACTGGCGGGGAATTCTGGATAAGTGCGCTAAAAGCAAGTCCGTACTCCATTCTGTCGCTCAAAAAAAGCGCACAGGGTTCTGCTAGGCGTTCCGGGCCCTCGGAACGCAATTCGTCCGGCGAGGCGCCGCAGGACTTCCCGATCAGTGACGGTGGCTCAAAAACGAAAGATTGGATGATTCCAGATTTGGCGGGCTCTGGTAGCCAATCCATCGCACCCGCTCATTATGGTTAGACGGGAGAATGACGTTGGATAGATGTCCGGTCGGGCAAAATCCGAGGTAACATCCCAAAGTCATCGCGGCCCAAACATTCCGGCAAGGGAGTCACGACGAAAAGCAAGCATCATGTCTGAAATTTGGCGTCCCGCCCTGACAGCTATTCTTGAATCCGAAAGATTCCGGTAACCACAGCACTCGCTTTTTCACCCGGCGCCACAGCGAATGCTTTGATGGTCAACTCCGTCCCCTTGACCATGATGGGGGCGTGATAGACCGGTGACGTATCGAATGGCTGAGAACCATCAACGGTAAAGTGCATCGTTGCCCCAGGGGTATCGCATCGCAAAGTGACAGCCGTGTCGCTTTCGAACAAGCCCGGCTTGGGAAGGAATGCGGGCTCAGCCGTTATGCCGGCGGAGCGGGCCGTCTTGGTTGTGGGCTGCACTTGCAAAATGGTCTGCGACGGCTTGATTCCCAGCACGAGGGACTCGAGATAAGCGCGTTGAAAATCATGAATCGGCCACCCCTGGTAGTGGCTGTTCCAGTCGCTTATCAATGCCGTCGCATCGTGAAACGATTTCGTCACGTCGGCTGACTGCTCGGGCCTCACGGCGGCGATAAAAACATCAATCCGCGGCGTGTTTAGTTCGTCTGAGATTGTGAGGCCGTAGAGTCCCGGCGAAGGCAGGGGAAGCGTGATACTGGGGGCGTTCTTCTCGAATAGGACGTGGAACTGCGACGGATATGCATGGTCGACGGGTCGCAAGTCATACGTGTAGCGGCCATTGGGCAATTTCGCGGCGAGGCCTGCTATGTCCACGCGGTTTCCGGGACCCAGCACCGCCAGGGACTCCGCGCGCGGCACCCGAGGCGCTTGACCTCGGTCGGATTCTAGGTCCTGGCTGCGGCGGGACAGTACTGCGAGAATGCGCCCCAGCATGTCGACGCCAAACGGATCGGGCTTGCGATAGAGGGACGGCACCCGAAATCCGCGTGCGCAGTCCTGGGCAAGGAAGCATTCATACAGGATGCGTTGACCGTCGGGTAGAAAAATCATGATCGAATGATTGGCGGGTTCTCCCGTGGGTTGCAGAAGCGATCCCGGCGGTATGGCATCTCCGGTGAGAATCGGCGTGCCCTTGTCTTGGAATTGCCACACACCTCGCACTTGCCATGCAACGCCCAGGGGCGTTTCGCTCGGCCCTTGCGCGCCAAGGACCGTGGCGGCGAAGGCCCATATCAGCAGGCAGAAATAACGAATGATGCAGCCAGAGAGATACCTTGCCGAACCCAGGTTCCGGAACGAGAGATTGCTCCGTATGATTTTGTGCATATCGCATATTGTGCCGAACCGCGGTGCGAAAGTCGACGAGACCCCGTCAAAGCAACTTCTGACTTGGAATTGCCATCGAAATAAAAGGCTTCGCTTTGCGCGAAGCAGGCAGTTCCGAAAGAACCCACCTAATACTTTTTGAGCGACGAGGCGTCACGACAAGGTCCGGAAAATGTGGCGATCCCAGGACCGACCTGCCTCCCTGTATCATTGTTAGATTCTCACTGGATTCGATCCCCACGATGCGCTCGCCGCGCAACTTGGTTTCATCCGCTTCTTGCTCGCACGTTTGACATCACGCTGTTCATTTCATTGCCGTTGGTAAAGGTTTCTGCGAATGTCCGAACACGCTAGGTCTGCCCGGTATGCGGCCCATCCTCTGATGTCTTCCCGCGAAGAGTCGCTGACAAGGCGCGTTGCGTTCTTCGCCTTTCTGCTGGCTTTGTTCTGCGTTCCCGCGGCGACCCTGTTGGCCCAGACGCCGACTCCCGTGCCGGTCCTGACCTGGCGCTACGACTTGACCCATGCCGGGCAGAACACCAGCGAGACATCGCTGACACCGGCGAACGTGACCCCAACCTCGTTTGGCAAACTATTTTCCCAGCCGGTAGACAGCACGGTCTATGCCCAGCCCCTGTATGTGCCCGGACTGGTGATGAGCGACGGCCTGTTCCACAATGTGCTGTTTGTGGCGACAGAGAACGATTCGGTCTACGCTTTCGATGCGGATTCGAACAGCGGTGCGAATGCAAAACCCCTCTGGCAGATCAGCCTCCTGACCACCGCGTACGGGGCGGGAGCGGGAGCAACTGCGGTGCCGTGGGCCGATACGGGTTCGCCTGATGTTGCACCGACGGTCGGCATTACCGGCACTCCGACCATCAATCCCGCAACCAACACGATCTATCTCGTAGCCAACACCAAGGAGAACGGCGCGTACTTCTCGCGGCTGCACGCCATCAACATCATTACCGGCGCGGAACAGCCGAATAGCCCCGTGAATATCACCGCCACCGTTGCGGGTACGGGCAACGGGAGTGATGGGGTACATCTGTCGTTCAGCGCCCTGTGGGAAAATCAGCGCACCGCCCTGAATTACTACAACGGGTATGTCTATTTCGGCTATGGCGCGCATGGAGACAATGGACCATGGCACGGCTGGTTGTTCGCCTATAACGCCACGACGCTGGCGCAGAGTGCGGCTTTGTGTCTTTCTCCCAACGACTACGGCGCTGGCGTGTGGGCCTCGGGCGCAGGCATGCCTATCGACGAAGACGCACCGGGCGGACGGATGTTTGTGGTCACCGGCAACGGGCATTCAACCAATCCGCCGTACAATGGAAGCACCGAGTTCGGCGAAAGTATTATCAATTTTAGTCTCGCCAACGGCGGGCTCACACCGACCGATGCGTTTACTGCGTTCAATTTTCAATTTCTCAACACTTACGACCTGGACCTAGGTTCGGGCGGCGTCGTGATGATACCGGACCAGCAGGGAGCTTACCCGCACATCCTGGTGCAGGAGGGCAAAGAGGGGCGAATCGTGGTGCTAAACCGCGACAACCTCGGCGGCTACGCCCCGGCGACCGGTACATCCAACACCAATGCACTTCAGGACATCGAGAGCGTAAGCATGGGGTTGTGGAGTACGCCGGCCTACTGGAACGGGAATGTTTACATATGGGGCAGCGGTGATACAGGCAGCGCCGGCGATGTGCCGAAGCTCTTCAAGTTAAACAGCGGTGTGATGAACACCACACCTTCGAGCCAGTCGACCATCGTGTCGCTACATCCGGGTGCTTCGTTTTCAGTGTCCTCGAATGGCACGGCGAATGGCATTGCCTGGGCTATACGGTCGGACCAGTTCAACACCAATGGACCGGCGGTGCTCTATGCCTGGCCCGCGACCGACCTTACGACTCCGCTGTATGAGAGCGACACCAACGCCACGCGCGATGCTGCCGGACCCGCCAACCGGTTCTCTATTCCCATGGTGACGAATGGCAAGGTGTACGTGCCGGCCAACGGGCAAGTGGATGTGTACGGGCTTTTCAATGGGGAACCCAATACCGTAGCGCCGGTGCTTACTCCGAACGGCGGCACATTCACGTCGAGCCAAAGCGTCACGCTTACCACCACGACTGCACCCGCTGACATTTTCTATACGGTGGATGGTTCTACTCCGACGCCGGCGTCGACACTCTATGTAGGCCCGATCGTGGTCAGCAAGAACACCACTATCAAGGCGATTGCGACGGCGCCGGGGTATATCCAGAGTGGCGTGAGCAGCGCGATCTTCACGATCACCAGTCCGCCGCCCTCATTCGCGCTGAGCGGCAGCCCCATCAATCCGATCGTTCCGGGCGGTTCGGCGACATCAACCCTTACCATCACCCCCAGCGGAGGGTTTACGGGCAGCGTGGCAATGGCGTGCGCCATCGCAAACGGCCCGGTCGGCGCAACGAATTCGCCCACCTGCTCAGTGACCCAACCCGCGCCAATCGCCGGAACGCAGCCGGTCTCCTCCACGCTCACCATCACCACCATGGCAACAACCACTCCCGGGACTTACTCGGCCAACGTGACAGGCAGCTCGGGCACACTGACCCAGACCACCAGCGTTGCAATCACCATCAGCAGTCCACCACCAACGCCAAGTTTCGCGTTGACTAACACACCCGTCAGCATCGCATCTCCCGGTGCAGGCGGAACCTCGACTATCACGGTTACTCCGAGCGGCGGGTTCACCGGCAGTGTCACCCTGGCTTGCGCCATCACCAGCAGCCCCGCGGGAGCAATCGATCCGCCGACCTGTTCAGTTGATCAACCTGCTGCCATCTCCGGGTCGCAGCCGGTCACCTCCATGCTCACCATCAAAACAACCGCGGCGGGCACGGCGGCGCTCCACAACCCGTTCGAGCGCATGCTGAAACTTGGCGGTGGCGGAACGGTAGTCGCGCTCCTTTTCTTCTGTCTGCCCCTTCGCCGGCGCAGATGGCACACACTGCTCGGACTGCTGTTGTTTGCATTTGTAGCGGTAGTGGCCAGCGGCTGCGGAGGTAACTCCACACTGACGCCAGCTCAAACGGGGACGACCCCCGGCCCTTATACCGTCACCGTCACCGGCTCCAGCGGTTCTATGCAGGCGAACACGCCCGTCGCTGTCACGGTCCAGTAAAAACACACCCACACCGGAATTCCAAAACTAATTGCCCTGCCAGCGCCGTTCGATCGAGATTCTCGACGATCGGCTTCGGCAGGGCTTTCTCTTGTCTGTTTGTTGACAGCGAAAAATAGGAATGCGGTATGACGTTTTGTCGCGCTTCGAACACATGTTTCATTAACTCCAGGCGCGGAACGCCGAGTCAGCAGCAAAGTCGCACTTCGTTTGTTCTGATGCCCACCCATCGGCTTCCTCACAGCTCAATGCCACCCCCTTACCGCCCAAGTACCGAAGTAACTAATGGACTGTGCCTCATGTCACATTAAGTTTCGGCAATGTGGTTATACTGGGAACCAAATTAATTACTAAATCGCCTGTTCAGGACTGTCGGTCTCATTCAATCCGAAGATCTGTGCGGGACTCCTGCCACGCCGAGTACGCAGCTTCGAAGCGAGAACTGCATGGGGACTCAAAGAACCGTGGACGGATGGGGATTGATCCCCCATGCGCGGGGGAAAGCTGTGTTCTATGTGTCGTTGTCAATTATTTCGGGTGGATATGACTTCGCATACGCCTTGTTCCTCGAGTCTGCTGTCCATTGCAACACAGCAAGTCAGCGTCCGCAAATTTCGTCGAGGTCCTTACGTGCAGAGTCCATTCGGTCCTGCAAATCAACGCCGACGGGAGCGTAAGACGATGCGGCGTTTTGTAGCGACCTTACTTGAATCAATGACAGTGCCGGTCTCCCTGCTGTTTCCATCGTTATCCGTGGAGCAAGCCGCAATTACTTAATACCAATGCGCACTCGCCCATGACTCGAGGCATATCCATGAAGAATTTTCTCTTTGCCGCTTTGGCACTCTTGGGAATTAGTGTTACGGCGTCAGCCATTACCGTTACCACACCTGCGAGCGGAGCTCAGGTAACCTCACCCTTCAGCGTGATCGCGAGCACCGCAACCTGCGGGTCGGTCCCCGCGGCCTCCATGGGCTACTCGATCGACAGCGGCTCGGCAATCATCGAACCTACTTCTTTCAGCGCAACGGTGACTGCCACTCCCGGAGCGCACGTTCTGCATGTGAAATGCTGGGGCCAGAAAACAAGCGACCAGGTGCTTCTGAATATCACAGTGGTTCAGGCCGCTGCCACGTCGGACATCACCGTCACGAGCCCTGCAACCGGATCGAACTTGATCTCGCCCTTCAACCTGGTTGCAAGCACCAGGACCTGCGCTTCGACAACGGCGGTCTCCATGGGCTACTCCATCGATGGCGGCCACACAACCGTTGAACCTGCATCTTTCAGCACATCCATAACCGCCAATCCAGGAACGCATGTTATCGCCGTCAAATGCACCGGCCAGGGCGTGACTGACCAGGTGCTGGTCAACATCCAGGTGGTTCCGCCACCGACCGCCGCCACGCCCAGGTTTTCGCTGGTCGCCGGTACCTACGCCGCCAAACAGGTGGTCACGCTCTCCGATGCAACCCCGGGAGCGAAGATCTATTACACTACCGATGGTTCTGGACCGTCGACCTCCTCGCTTTGCTACGGTGGCCCTGTTTCCGTCAGCAGTTCACTGACCATCGAGGCAATTGCGGTCGCGTCAGGTTACACCAACAGCGGGTTGGCCAGGGCGGACTACGTCATTACCACGCCTAAAGGTCCAACGATTCCGCCTAACGCGATCAGCCAAACCCAGGTTCAGCTGCTCCCCAACTGGCGCATCAAACACGATCCCGGAACGCCCGGTACGTCGACTGGTGCGATGGCCGTGGTCAGCGATCCCTCTTTGAGCGGTCAAGCGCAACAGTTCTACACCACCTTCACCGGTTCGGGCGGAGAACTCTACTCGTTGACCTACGGGGCCGACTCGGCCCCTCAGAACTTCGTCTACGATGCCCAGGTGTGGATCGATGAAGGAACCCAGATCGCCAATCTGGAAATGGACAACAACCAGGTCATCCCCAACGGCGACACGGTAATTTATGCCTTTCAGTGTTCCGGTAATGCGAATGTCTGGGAATACAGTTCGAACGCCGGAACCCCGGCCGCGCCCGTTGTCAAATGGCTTCGTTCCACCGCTCCCTGCAATCCTTCCAATTGGACTACCAACGTCTGGCATCATGTCCAGATCAGCTATTCGCGCGATAATGTCGGCAATGTGACGTACCATTCGGCGTGGCTTGACGGCGTCGAATCGCCAATCAACCAGACCGTGAATTCGGACTTCACCCTTGGTTGGGCCGCAGGGACCCTGATCACGAACTTCCAGGTCGATGGCGTCGGCGCAAGTGGAGCGGCGACATTGTATCTCGACAATCTCACCATCTATCGCTGGTGAGCGCTCTGTCCCCGCGGGCGCGGAAGTTTAAAGGGGCCGGAGCGGTCCCGTGGTCGGGCGTCAGCTTTGAGCTTGTCACGGCTTCAGCGCGGATCGCCGTCAGCAGCGTTCGGGAGGCTGATGTCCCGCCATCCCGGCCGCTCGCGGGGAATGAAGGGTCGATTTTTACCCAATGTGCGAAGACTTGCCAGATGCAGGTAATTCCTGCGAGGATGTCCGAGTAGGAAAATTTTTAAGAATATTTTCTAAAATGTCGTTGTCGTGCTGGGTACTTATGTGTAAGGATGCTTTAGAACATTTCTAAAAAAGTTGCCTCGGTCAAACCTGCTGTCAAGTGAGCCTTGCTGCGAAGCAGAAAATGCGACACTGCATCATCTCACTCGAACACACGGATTGACCGGAATTAGACCGGTGGTTCACTAGCGAGTCCACTGTGAACCCCGGCACGTGATTAGAGGTTGCTGAGCAATTTGATCCGGCGCGTTAGTTGCGCCCTCAGAGCAGCCCATTCAGGAAAACGAATTCGGCCTCCTTCCGCGAGACGAAGGGGGAATCAGATCCGGCGCCGAAGCCTGCCTTCAGCCGCGCCTTGAAGGGAACCCTGATGAAGATACTCCGTTCTTTGACTCTCGCCACCTCTTTCGTCCTTGCTTTTACCGTCCCCGCACTGGCCGGGGTAACGGTGAACAGCCCCGTGAACAACACCAATGTCCCATCACCGTTTACCCTGTCGGCAACCTCCGCGACTTGCTCATCGCAGAGTGTCGTCACCATGGGATATTCGTTCGACAGCAGCACGAGCACCACCGTCTTCAAGGGTCAATCGATCAATACCGCCGTTTCGTCTTCCACGGGGGCGCACACGTTGCATGTGAAATCATGGGGCCCGAACGGGGCCGCATGCGTCACGTCCGTCGTGATCACCGTCACCGCGGGCTCGGCAAGCCCTGAATCGATCATCCCCTCGAATGCCAATGTCGTCAGCAGTATACAGGCGTTGAGCGGCTGGGCAGCTGCGCACGATACCGGTGGACCAGGCTCTTCGACCGGATCGACGTCGATTGTCAGTTCGCCTTCGCTCTATGGAAACACGCGAGCGTTTGTAACCTCGTTCGCCAACAGTGCAGACGAACGGTATTCCATCGCGTTCTCCGATGACGTCAATGCCAAGAACTTTTTCTATGACACATGGATATATCTCACCAGTTCGTCCAGCCAAATCGCCAATCTCGAATTTGACGTGAATCAGGTCATGCCCAACGGCCAGACCGTGCTGATGGGTGTGCAGTGCGACGGATATTCAGGCTTGTGGGCCTACACCGTGAACCAGGGTTCTGCCGCGAGCCCCAAACCAGCCTGGGTGGGCAAGAGCGGAACCAGTTGCAATCCCCGGAACTGGTCTCAGAACACATGGCATCACATTCAGGCCAGCATGTACCGCAGCAGCACCGGCACCATCACCTATTACTCCGTATGGGTCGATGGAGTCGAGAACAAGATCAACGTCCAGGCATTCGGGGCGGCAGCTCTGGGATGGGGTCCGGTGATCCAAACCCAATTCCAGGTGGATGGTCTCGGCTCAAGCGGCACAGTTACCAACTACCTGGACAATCTGACCGTTTCCGCCTGGTGAGTGAATCGGCCGTTCCTGGCTGAGTTCAATTCGCGTTCTTCTCCTTGCCGGAATGCGATGCCAACCCGGGCTCGCTGTTCATGGGTGCTGGCCCGGGTGTGCCCCTCGTCCTCGCCGCCTTTCTTCCTTAGTGCAGGTAACTGACCGCGTCCTGTTGTGGACCGGGCGAAGCCCCAGTTGCAGATTTCATACGATCGGTCGAAACTGGCTTGACCATGTCCTTCGCCCGCTATCGTCTTACCGGAGTCTGCGCAGGTCTGCTCGCATGCTTGCCTGCACTTGCCTCTCATCTTGTCACCGGCAACGGTTTCGGATTCGCCGTAGTGTCGCCGGAGACCGGAACCGCGACCAGGTTCTACGCCCATCCCTACAGTTTCCTTCGACCCGACCCCGCCCACCCTCTCAGTGAAGGTGTGGAAACGGCCAATTTCATCAAAAAATTGGGATGGGGCGACGAAATCGCAGAGACCTCCTCGGCAGGCTACGAGGAAGACTCGCAGATCATTGCCGTCCGCACGCCTCATGGCGAAGGGCGCTTTTTCATGCCCTTCGGGTTGCCGCACGCCGCTCTGGTGATTAGTTGGAAACCCACTCCCGGAAAAACAGGCGGTTGGCGTGTCGAGTGGAACCATCCGGTCACATCACAAAGAGTCGTCAGGCTGTTCGGTGCAGAGATGCGCCTGCTGAAGTTCGACGACACCCAGGAGTCGTTGCTGCTCATTCCTCTGACCGCGGAGACGGGGCAACCGGCGCTTCCGCAGCAGGTGCTTGCCGCCGGCTCGGCGTGGGCCCTGGTTTCGGTCGAGAGTGACGGCGAAGTGGAGCGGACAGCGAAGGATTTCATCCACTGGCGGGCTGGGCTTGGGCCGCAAGCATTGGCCAGGCGCGAGATCGCCGAGTTGGAACGCTGGCGGATCAAACCGGCCGTAAAGTTCAAGGGAGAGAAGGAACGCCATCTGTGGCGTCAGAGCGAGGTCATGCTGCGGATAGCGCAGAGCCGCGAGCCGAACCGGCCGGGAAGAAACAGCAACGGGCTCATCGTCGCCAGTTTGCCGGACGGGGTGTGGTTCACTCCGTGGGTTCGAGACATGGCGTATGCGGCGGTTGCCTTGGCCCGCATGGGACACCGCAACGAGGCGCGTGCCGCACTGCTTGCCTGGTTCAACGCCCGGCCCACTGGAAAAATGCGCGCAGAAACGCACGGCGCCGATTATCAGATTTCGGTTGTCCGCTATTTTGGCGACGGTTCCGAAGAGCCGTTCTTCACCATGGAAGGCAGCACCAACATCGAGTTCGACGACTGGGGCCTTGCCCTGTGGGCGTTGAGTGAATACCTGCGCCAATACGACGATCCCGCGCTGCTGGCTACGCCCACCTATCGCGGCCCCCTCTACGAGAGCGCCCGCGATTATGTCGTGAAACCGCTGCTCGAAAACCTGGAGACCTATGGCCCCGGCCAGATTGTCGCCGCCGACACGTCGATCTGGGAGGAACGGCAGAAGGACAAGAAGCACTTCGCCTTTTCGACCGCCGCCGCAATTGTGGGCCTGCGCGGCTTCGCGCAAGTCGCGCAACGTTTCGGCGACGAAGCCTCCCGGCACGATGTCCTCAACCACGCTTCCCTGCTTGAAAAAGGATTCAACGCGGCGTTCATCCGAGGCGGAAAGCTGCGCGGAACGCTTGAAGAAGGGGAAAAGAACGACAT
Organism: uncultured Acidobacteriota bacterium; assembly: GCA_963798315.1. Lineage (GTDB taxonomy): Bacteria > Acidobacteriota > Terriglobia > Terriglobales > Acidobacteriaceae > Telmatobacter. The sequence continues at coordinate 425,475 of CAWCTA010000023.1, forward strand.
CGACGGCGCCTTGCTGGCGGTGATCAACTTCGGCGTTGTCACCGATCCCGCAATCGTTCGCGACACGGCGGAACGAATGGAACTGTTGAAAGTGGACTCGGGCGGGTATCGCCGCGTCCGCAGCACATACACCGATCCCGCCATCTTTGAGTATTGGTACGAGAGACAGGAATTCCTCTTTGTCGATCTCAGTCTTGCCGAGGTCTATCGTCGTCTGGGAAGGGACGAAGAGGCAGATGCCATCCTCAAACGCATCGTTGATAAAGCTGCCGCCGACCACAACATCATTCCCGAAATGTATGTTGCGGTGCCCTGCCCCCTCTTTCCCGGAGCCATCGGCGATCCGACCGGGGCGTTGCCCATGGTCGGATACGGCGCCGGAGCATATATCCTGCACATCTTATGGGAAAACCAGGAAAGGTGAGTCACCTCGTCTTCGTCGCTTCGAATTGCGCGCAATCGGCGTTCAAAAGCAAATTCCCTTTGCGTCTGCGTAATTTGCTCTCAGGCAAAATCAGCCCTGATAAATCTCAAGCCTGCTCATGATTTTGACGGCATGATGGGTGCGAATTGATTACCGCATGCAAATTCACTCTCTCGCCCGGAGTAACGGCCTCCTTTTCCCGGTTCCGTCGGGGTTCCGCTGACCTTCTTCTCCGGGATGCGGCTTTCAATTCATCGGGACGCAACCATCCACAGATCAGAAACGCTAGTCAGGGAGCGCTCCAAATCAGGCCAAGGTGCACGCAGGGCATGTAAAGCATTATTTACAATCAACCATAATAAATTTACAAAAACGCTTGCATACAGTCGAATTATGTAAAAATGTCATGTTTGTATTCTAACCATCAATTGTGTTTGCTTTGGAGCAAAGAGAGTTACTTGTACGAGAGCAAAATTCGAATCACAGATGTTTAGTTTACCGGATACGCATGAAGAGCCTTTAGCATCCGGCAACCTCACAAAAGGAGAGCAGCATTCCCCGAGATCACAGTCGGAACAGCCGCCCCCCAGGTCATGTTTCACCCTTGTCTGGACTTTTCGTCTTGATCGCCTGCCTTGGTTGTCCCCCGCGACCAACCTGGTGAGGTCTGTAGAACGATTTGCTTTGGCCAGGCGTGGTGACGGTCCGTGGAGTCGGTCATCGGAAGCGGCCCAAACCAAGACCCTCGTGTGAATTAAGTCGCAACTCGCGCCCGCCCTGACAGTCCCCGACGAGGTTCGTCCCGGCTGTGAGCGAGTCATCGAAAGCCACTGATTCAACCCGGGCCGGAATGCGGAGCGACCGCCAGGAACTTGCGCCGGGAGGCCTATGGAACGGGAAAGAATATCTACAAAAAGCAATGATCTGCTTGAACGTGATGCCTGGGACCGATGCCCCGCCGGCCCGGTCATTGAGGCAGGCGTCGCTCGGGATGCAGAGTGGCTCCGATCGCCATGGATCCCGCCCACAACAATGACTCGTCTGGCGCACACCGAACCGCCGCCCCCCGACGACTTCAGTGTCAAGACTCAAAAGGATCACGCCCATCCTCAGTCGGAGCCCGCGTCTAGTATCGGCGAATTCATCGAGCGCAGATTTATTCCTGAGCACGTTGCCATCAAGAGACCCTCAGGCCGTTCCTACTTCCGGACTATTCTCAATCACGTGTTACCCCCGGAACAGGTCGCTCGCGCTTTCGCCGTTGGACCGGAAAATCCCAGTAACAAGTTAAAAGCGATTCCGGATTGGCCATATCTGGAATCTCTACGGTTGAGCGAAGTTAGTCCTGAGATGATCCAGCACCTCACCGCAAGAGCCCTGGAACAGGGTTATTCCATTCAGACCGCAACCCACATCCGTAACGTAATCCGCGTCATATTCTCCCACGCGATCCGTACCGGTTGTTACACCGGTGCGAATCCCGCCAATTTCGTGACCCTGCCTGCCATGACCCGCAAGGAGGTGCATAGACTTGATCTCGCCCAGTTCAAAGAGGTGGTGCACGCGATGCATTATCCGGAACGGGAGATTGCTCTCTTCGCGATCCTGACAGATATGAGCGTGGCCGAGATCTGCGGGCTGCAATGGAAATACCTGAACACATCGAACATCAGCCGGCTGGTCGAGGACGAATTTATACCCCCGAAAACAATTGCGGTCAGAAAGCAGACGTATCGTGGCCAATTTGGTGTGGTCACGGCCAGCCGGAGAAAGTTCGTTCGCGTCCCGGATGTGCTTTGTTCGATTTTGCATGACTTGAAAAACCGCAAGCAATTCACGGCGCCCCACGATTTTGTTTTGATCTCGCGAAATGGTACCCCGATCCATCCGGAGAATGTCGCCGCGCGCCGCCTGAAGATTATCGGACGATCGCTGAAGATGCCTTGGCTTTCCTGGCGTGATTTCCACCGGACTCGCATCATGTTGAAATCGGAATTTGGGCGGAAGTTACATGAGGAATTCGAGAAGATTCTTCGTCTCCAGAAGTAGACCGGTTCGCCTGTCTCTCTTTGCATACGGGATGGAGATTAACGGTAACCACCGAATCGGCGTCATTGCAAACGCTTCTTGACTTGAGGGGACAAATGCAGAATCCATGGCAACCTGAGTCCCAACTCGCCGAAGGAAAGAAAGCTGCGACCTTCTCGCCGCACGACACCAGCGACGAAACCATAATATCCTTGGCGGAATTTATCGAAAGAAAGTTCATCCCCCATCACGTTGAGTTGAAGAGCCTCTCCGGGCGCACGCACTATCAGGCGATCTTGAAGCATATTCTTAGGCCTGAGACCGTTGAACGCCTCTTCTCCCCGTACGTAGGAACCGCAAAAGCAAGATTGAAGGCCGCGCCGGATTGGCCCTATTTGGACGATACGAGGCTCTGCGATCTCAATGCCGACCACGTGCGGCAGCTCACCTCATCGGCGTCCGCCCACGGCTATTCGCATCAGACTGTCAAACACATCAGGAACGTGGTGAGCGCTATCGTCTCTCATGCCAGGAGAGAACACCTGTTCAGCGGCGACAACCCGATTTCCGAGGTAGAGTTGCCGCCCATGCCTCACAGGGAATCGCACAACCTGACCATCGTTGAAGCCAAGACGATCCTCGGGCTGATGAAATACCCGGAACGAGAGATCGCTCTGATTACCATCACAATCGGCTTGAGCATATCGGAAATCTGCGCTTTGCAATGGAAACATGTGAACCTCACCGGCTCGACCATCTACTCCGATGGAAAACTGATTCCGCCGAGGTCCATTCTTGTCAGCAGGCAATGGAACGCCGCGGGAGTGGTGGAAGCGAGCAGCAATCGCATCCGGCAAGTCACGGTCCCTGACCCGTTGATCCAGGCCCTCATGAGGTTAAGACGCCGTCACGGGATCGCCGACCCGAATTCGTTTGTCGTAGCCACGCGCGAAGGCAACCCCATTCGTCCCTCCAGCGTCGGAACGCTGCGATTGAAGCCCATCGGTCGAGAGCTGGCGATGCCATGGCTTTCGTGGCAGGTTCTTAAGCGGGCCCACGATGCACTCTTGTCCGAGCTCAGGGTGCAACTCAGTGACGTCCTGGTTCTCAGCATCCGCGATCCCCGGGATGGAGGACGGCAATGGCGTACTATGCGCCGCAAAAGCGGTCAGGCACGATACTCCAGGGGACTCTCTCTACCTCTGAGCCCACCTGATGGGGCATCCCTGCCCAACGAGTGACATGCAGAAGTGCGCCCGCCGAAAACACCCGAATGAATGCGAATACCAGGATAAGTCGAATCTCAATGCCGGGCGCTTGGCGTCAGTTTCCGTAGCAGAAACTCCTGCACAAGGCTGCTCACTTCCCGCTCTCCGGTGCTGATTAGAAACCCGTTGAACACCAGCGATGCGCCGCGATTCGACTCCGGATAGTACGCATTGGAAATGGCACTGGAGATGAGATCGCCTCCCATGCTCGAAATGTTCACTTGGTTCCGGCCATTATCCCCTTTGCAGATGAATGGATTGGCGAGCGCATGCAGCATGCGCGATTTCACCGTCCCCGTTCCCTGATAGAAATAGCGCGGATCCTGGTGCAGCAGCGACGGAAGAATGGCGCCGCCGAACATAATGTCGGTCACACCATCGGTATACGCCGCGCCAAATCGTTGCGCATAGCCCTTCCAGCCCTGCTGATAATCCGGAGTGTCGCCTGCCTGATTGACCGCCGCAAGCACCCCGGCCCCAAGGATACTGACCGGGTCAACCGAAACCTTGTAGGCCATTTGGAATTTCAGTTTGGTCGTAAGCGGCACGGCGTTCTTTGAGTCATAGACAACGTAAAAATTCGGAATGATGCCAAAAATGCGCTGCTGCTCCGCAATGGCTACCTGCTCTGTCGCAATCTGTTCGGGCGAAGCGACCACGGTCACTGAAGTCACGGCATTTTCTAGCTTCAGTTGAATCCCGGTAACATCAAAGTATTGTCCCGCGGCAATCACCACTGGCGAAGAGGTCCACGGGTCAAACCCGTTCGCACTCACCGTTATCCGGTAAGGGATATTCGGCGCCACGTTCTTGAATTCGAAGAAGCCGTTATCGTTCGCGGCCTGGCTCTGACGATCGGGAGGATTCGTTCCTTCAAGCAGCACCGTCGCGCCGGGCACAACGTCCCCGTAGGTGTCCGTCACCGTGCCGCTGACATCGCCAGGATTCCCGGAAGGTTGCGGAGCCGTATGTCCCTGCTGATCAGGAGCATCCGGCAGCGCGGGCGTCTCCCCAGAACTTGCGATAGCGGGCGACTCCCCCGCCGGCTCCTGCGCCCGCGACTGCTGGGGCGCCGCGAGCACAAAAATCGTACCTATGATCACGGTAGAAAAAACAACAAATGTACGGCGCATGTATCACCATCAGGGATTTCGAGCATATCTGCAGTGAACTAAAGAGGTTAAGTCACATGCGGACAGCTCTTGAGCCATCTTTCGGCCGGCCAGGTCGCGGCCGATGGACTCCAGGGAAAACCGACCATTGACTGTTTAGACGTTTTTCGCGCTCCTTGGGTGCATAAAAGTGGAGCCGAACGGGTAACGCGAACTCCAAATAGGTTCCGTCGACAGAGTCACTATCAATTTTGGCAGTGTCATAGTCTTGGAACACCTTGAATAATTAGGGCAGGTCGGCGGCTGGTGTGGGCCTCAGGTTGAGGGGGACCATAGAATCTTGTTGCCTGAGTGCCCGGAGAGTATCAATAAAAGAGGGATGATCCGTATGCGGCAAGTGAGTACTTCACAAACCACTCAACGTTTCATCCTCGGTTGATCCTTTTTTAGAATGGAGCTATTCAGGAAGACGCTTTCCAGGTGAGTTGTGAATGGATGTATTTTTTTCTCGCTTTAATTATTTCGGGCTTCTCGTGTGCGTTGTTTTGTTTCTTCCAATTCCGCACTTGTCTGCGCAGGATGCACGGCGCGGGCCAACTGTAATCGCGCCTCAAGATCTACCAGACGCTCCTGTGGCGCAGCTGGTTTCTTCTCAGGCCCGGCCTGTTCAAGCTCTCGACGATGAGCCCGTTGGCGGACAGAGCGGGGCCGCCGATCCGGGCGTCAAGACTGGTCAGCAGGAAAGCGCGCAGCCGCCTGCTTCCGTGCCCGGTCCGCCTCCTGCATGGATCAGCGGCACAGTCACCGATGCGAATGGTGATACGATCACTGGCGCGACCGTCGCGCTTGAGAGCACTGACCCCGGAGATAAACGGACCGCCGTTACGGGCGACAGCGGCGCATTTGAATTCGATAACCTCAAGCCGGGAACCCAATACCACGTCACAGTATCAGCCAGGGAGATGCAAAGTTGGGAGTCGCCGCCCATTGTCCTCAGCCCGGGCCAGTACTTTCTTCTCACCGACATCAAACTGAAACTCCCAGGCTCGGAGGTTTCGGTGACCGTGTACGCGTCCCAGGTGCAGATCGCCACCGAGCAGGTCATCGTTGCGGAGAAGCAGCGAGTCCTCGGCATCTTCCCCAATTTCTATGTGACCTACGATCCTCACCCGGTGCCGCTCACGACCAAGCTGAAGTACAGGCTGGCACTCAAAGCCTCCACTGACCCCGTGACCTTTTTCGGGATTGCCTTCATGGCCGCCGTCTACCAGGCGGGCGACGTTCCGGATTACCAGCAGGGTTGGAAGGGTTACGGTCAGCGATTCGGAGCGGGCGTCGCGGATACAGCGACCGACATTTTCTTTGGCGGCGCCATCCTGCCATCACTACTGCATCAAGACCCGCGCTATTTCTACCAGGGCACCGGCACAAAGAAGTCTCGCGTCCTCCACGCCATGTCCTATCCGTACATTTGCAAGGGAGATAACGGAAAAACGCAACCGAACTACTCCAGCCTGGGAGGTGACCTGATCTCAGGCGCGATCTCGAACATCTATTATCCCGAAACCAACCGAGGCGTGGGGCTGGTGTTCGAAGGCTTCTTCATCACCACAGGCGTCCGCACGGTTAATTCCATCATCCAGGAATTCGTTCTGCGCAAGTTGACGCCCAGCGCACGACAGAAAAATTAGAGCAATCCTAAGATCTTGAGAATGACTGTAGCCATCCTTCCGTTGTGAAAAAGATAAATTGCGCCGAACCGGCAAGTTATAAACCTACTTCTTGCTTTTCTCCGGCTTGGGCATGAAGTAGCCGCGGCGCGCGCGCACATCCGTGCCTTCGCGGTTCACTTTCACCTTCAGGTGATGATAGGTGCCGTCCTGCTTCACGCCGTCCAGCGAAAGCTCCAGCACGTACACCACTTCCGGCGTCTCCGTCAGACTCTTGAATCCCGCGCCCAGGTCGTTGCGGTTGTGAAAGAACGTGCCGCCAGTTCCGTCCGCCAGAGACTCCATGGATCCTTCAGCGAGGTTCATTGATGTGCGATTGTAGTCCGATTGCGATGCACTTCCGCGGCTGCTGGCGTCCAGTTCCGCAGTGTACAACCCGCGCGCATCGAGCGCGCTGATGGTGACGTTGTTCTGCGCCGCGAGGTCCATCACCCGCGATTCCAGAGTCATGGATTCCTGCTCGATGGGCAGGAAGCCGGACGAGACCAGGATCAACATGCGTTGTCCAGGCAGAGTGGCCATCGTGCGCACAAACGCGGCAATGTTCGCGTAAGTCGTCTGCACATCCTGCCGGCCCAGATTCAGAACTCGATTGGTGGCCGATGATACCTCGTTCTCCGCCGCGGTTTGCTGGTACTTGGGATCCAGGCCGGGATTGCAATTGATCACCTGCCGGAACGCCTCCTGAAATGCCGGGCCTTCCGGGCTATGCTCGCGCTCGATCTGAACCGCCTGATAGTACGAAATATTCGGGCACGCGCGCGGATCGGGGCGGAACGTGTTGCGCGTTTGCAGGCTCATGATCGCGTCTCGCAGCCGGGCGCGATCACGTGTCAACCCGCTGTTGGTTTTTCCGGAAATCGAGACCACACCTCCGATATCCGAGGCGGATAATCCCTCCACCACCGCTTCACCCGCCTTTTCAACCTGCGCGAGGTCTTCGACGCTGAGGTGGATGTCGTCGAACAGAAAGACAATGAATCGCTGCGGCGTGGGAGGAGTTTGAGGCGCTGCATTCGAATCTGGCCCGGCGCCGGTGTCGACGTGTTGCTCGGCGGGACCTCGCTGTTCCACGTTGAACGCAGAGACAGGCCGCGGCTTCCCATTGTCGACCACCTCAAAGTCTTCTTTTTTCAAATCGGCAATTGGGTGTCCCTGTTTGTCTCTCACCACCACTGGCACGAGGACGCGGTTCACGTTGATCTGAAAAGTAGGAGTAGCGGCTTGCGGCTCAGGTGCGTGTTGAGATGCGGCGCGCGTCGCGAGAGCGCACACACACCACACCAGCAACGGCGCGAAGAGACATGAGCAGCGCGGACGCATGGGCTTTGCCTTCGGTCGCATTCGCTAATTGCCGCTCGTGAGCTTTCGGATAATGTCAGCTTCCCTCTGCCGGTACGGCTTGCCGTCGGCATAGAAAACATCGTGAAACCAGATGGTGGGCTTCTCGTTTACATACGGCCGCTGCCACGAATCCCACGGAAGATAGGTCTGGCTCTTGCCCGCGACCAGGCCCCAGTTGATGGCGCCCACGCGATGCTGCTTCGCGATGGGAAGAATGGTATCGAAGGTGCTACCCGCGCCCCGCGCCATGTACTCGGTGCAGATCAAGGGACGATGAAATGTCTCCAGTTGTCCAACCACCTTCTCGAACTCTTCCGGCCAGCCGTAGTTGTGAAAGCTGATCACGTCCGACTCTTCGATCTGCACCCTTGCGAGCGGGGGCATCGTCTCCAGCGAACTCCAGTCGCCGTGCCACAATCCGCTCGTCAGGGGCTGCGTCGGCTGCGCCGAGCGCGCCCATGCAAACGCCTGGGGCAGCAGGGCGAGGATGATCTCGTTCTTGTCCTTCGGCTCGCCCTTGGCATAGGAACTGTCGTTGCCGTTGTCCGGCTCGTTCCACACGTCCCAGGCCAGGATGCGCGGATCGTGCGCAAACGCAGCCACTATCCCCTTGACGTATTTTTCCAGTCGCGGATATTGCGTCGGATCAGCGAGGATCGTTGCTCCTGGCGCCTGCACCCAGCCCGAGTTGTGCACGCCGGGAATGGGCGGGTGCTGCGGACCGAGTTTGGGAAACGGCTCCCAGCAGGAATCGAAGAGCACAAACACCGGCCGGATGTGGTGCCGCTCAGCAATCGCGAGGAATGTTTCCACCCGTTTTTCGAAAGCCTTTGGATCCTGTTCCCACACCAGGTTGTGCAGGAAGACGCGCATGGTATTCATGCCGATGCCTTCAGCCCAGCCCAGCTCGCGGTCGATGGTTGCGGTGTCAAAGGTCTCCGCCTGCCACATTTCAAGTTCATTGATGGCGGTCGACGGAAGAAAGTTGGCGCCGACGGGCCAGGGTTGGCGGGCATACCAGGCATTGGCCTGGTCCTCGGTCCAGCGATCCTGGGCGCGGAGCGCAGGCGCTATCGACGCCAGAAAGGCGAGCGCGAGCAACCCGCTGAATGTGCGAAAAGTTGTCCAGCCGCTAAAACGCAGGTGAGCACAAAGCAGTTTCAATTCGGACATAGTTCCTTTCCTATCGATGCAATCATTTTGAGGAAACAAGTTCGGCCGCCTTGGCGCGTTCCGCCGCGGCATCCTGCGCGCGTCCCTGGCGGTCGAAGGCAATCGCAAGCTGGGTGTGCGGCTCGGCAAACGTAGGATCAGCCGCAATCGATTCCTGGTAGCGCGACACCGCATCGGCAATCTGCCCGCGCAAAAGCAATTGATTTCCAGCATTGAGAGCGAAACTGGCGCGCTGGCGATTGACGGCGGCCTTGCTCAGTTCGGCCCCCTGGCGGCGATAATCGGCGGCCCGCCCGCGTAGTTCCTTCATCTCCGCGCGCAACTGCTCGGCTTTCTGCTGGTCGCCGGCTGCGTCGGCGGCCTCGGCCTGGGTGGAAAGATTGGCGGCCTGCTCGGCCAGCACTCCTGCCAGCGTGACCAGCGGACCGGGCTGCCCCGGCTGCAGCGGGATCGCCTTCTCTAGCGCTTCCGCCGCTTCGTCCAGCTTGCCATCCTGTTTGAGCGTGCTGCCCAGGATGGCCCAGGCGTTCCCGTTATCGGCGCGCAGCGCGACTGCCTTGCGCAACTGCGCCACTGCATCCTCCAGCCTGCCCATCTGCATATACGTGATGCCTAGTGTGTAGGGAGGATCTTCCAGGTTGGGATCCATCTCTCCGGCCCGCTCAAGTTCAGCAATTGATTCGTCCAGCCGATCCTTGAACTTGTAGGCCAGCCCCAGGTCGTAGTGAAGCTGCGGATCATTGGGATCGAGCGCCAGCGCGGCCTTGAAGTCCTCGATGGCCTCATCGAAAGCGGAAAGCTGCAGGTGTGCCACGCCGCGGTTCTTGAAGATCGCGGGATCGCGCGGGCTCTGCGCCTGCGCGCGCGCCAGGTAGTCGAGCGCCTCTTTGGCCTTGCCCGTCAGCGTGAGCGCGAGGGCGAGGTTAGTGAGCACGGTGGGATTCCGCGGCTCGGCGGCCAGCGCTTTCTCAAACCACGGAATGGCCTCCTGCTGCCGGCCCAGGCGTTGCAGCGCCATGGCCAGGTCCTCGGCTGCGCCGGGCAACGCGGGGTTCAGCTTCAGAGCTTGTTCGAGTGCAGGTTCGGCTGCCTCGTCGCGCCCTGCCGCCGCGAGAGTGCGGCCGTACTCCAGAAACGCCTCGGCGCGGGGAGGATCCAGCCGTGTGGCGGGCTCGAGCGCATCGAGCGACCCGCTGAGGTCGCTCTGCCGCCGATCGAGAATGCCCAGATGAACGCGGGCCGGCGCGAACGATCCATCCGCCGCGACCGCCTGCTCGAAGGCCTGTTTCGCATCGTCCCATTTGCCCATCTGGGCGTTGATGGTTCCGATCGAGTCTTCGAGGTCGGCGCGCGAGCCGGCGATCTTCTTTTCCTCTTCAAACTGCGCAAGCGCCTCGTTCAGCTTGCCCAGGGCGGCCAGGGCGCGGGCGTAGCTGTCGTAAAACGCGGCGTCAAGCGGGGCCTGATTTGCTTGCGCAAGCCGGATCGCGGCCTCGAAATGAGGCATCGATTTCTCCGCTTCTCCCGATTGCGAGTACGCGAAGGCAAGATTAGTTTCGATGCCCTGGTCGTTCGGTTTAAGGCGCGCTGCAGCCTCCAATTGGGGAACCGCGTCGGCCGGTTTGCTCATCTCGAGGAGCACCGCGCCCAGAGCCTCATGCGCCTCGGCGATGCCCGGCGCAAGCTTGACCGCCTCGGCAAATCGCTCCCGCGCTACATCGAGTTGGCCTGCTTGTTGCGCCGCGTACCCCGCCCGGAATGCGGCGTCGGCCTGCTTCAGGGATTCCTGATTCGCGGCCGGCCCCGATTGCGCTGGCAACCACGCCGCACCCAGCAATAAACCCAGGCCCAGCCACGCCAATACCCGCACCACTCGTGAGCCCATCGTCTACTTCCCCGCGGGCTTCGGTTCGCTTTGATGCTGCAGGTCGACGACCATCTGGAATTGGCGATTGGCTTCGGCGAGTTGCCCGATGGCCTTATATGCCTGCCCCAGCAAATTGTGCGTGATATAGTTCGACGGATCCATCTTCGCGGCCCGGTCGAGATAATGCAGGGCCTGGATCGGCTGCTTCATCTTCAAAAATGTCTGGCCGAGGAGAATATACGGTCCCGTGGAGTTAGGCTCCAGCAGCACGGCCCGGTTGAGCGCTTGCTGGGCCTCAGGATACTGGCCGCTTCGCAGGTACGCGTCTCCCAGGCGATCGTAGGTCTCTCCCTGCAGGGGATTGATTTTGCGTTCTGCCTCCAATTCCCGAATCGCAGCGGGAAGATCACCCCGCGCCAACGCGGCCTCACCCAGCAGCTCGTGGGCTAACGGAATGGATGCATTCAGCTCCAGGGCTTTGCTCGCCTGCACGGCGGCCTGGTCCCGCATCTCGCGGCGCAGGAAAAGGCGACCCGCGAGCAGATAAGCCTCGGCCGAGTCGGGCGCAAAACCATACTGGGTGGCAAACGCGTGCCGCGCGTCGTCGTAGCGGGCTACGTCCGCATAACAAAGGCCGAGCACATATTCCGGATCGATGTTGGCGCGCTCAACCGCGGCGTGCGCTTTCTCGAGAAACGGAATCGCTTCAGCCGGATGGCCGGTCCGGAACAGGCTCACCCCGTGCATCTCGATCGATTCGTGATCCGACGGGTCCTGGGCTTCAGCCTTAGTGAAAGCCTCAATGGCCTGGGAGAGCTGTTCCCGCTGATAGAAGATGATCCCGCGCAGCCGCTCTACGCCCGCTGGCTCCGGAGTCCCGGCGGCAAGCTCGTCGAGCATCGCCATGGCCTTCTCGAGACGTCCCTTGCCGGCCATTTCCTGCGCGGCCTCGAATGTAGGAGCCAGAGTCGCGTCGCCCGGGGAAGGTGCCGCCGGAGGAGTCTGTGCGCAAACGAAGGATTCAAAACAAAGCAGAACCAGGGCGGCAATGAAAAAACGCGGCATACAGGAAGGCCTGTCTACAAGTGTAGTTGGATCACATCGACCAGTCCCAATCGGCAGCTGGCCCGAGTGGCGGCGATCGTGGGTTCAAAGAAAGAGGGGAGCCGAAGCTCCCCTCGCGTTGGTGCGCTCCTTCGCGGTCTAGAACTGAACGCGGAGAGAGAAGGTGAGATACCGCGGTAGTGAGCCCTGGCCGGCGGTGCTGCTGCTGATCGGGCCATTCGTGAAGATGTTGGTGGTATTCGGGTTGCCGGCGTTGATGTGGTTAAAGGCGTTGAACGCGTCGAACCGGAAGATCGTGGCAACTTGCTCCCAGATCGTGAACGACTTGGTCATCGACAGATCGGTGTTGAAGAACGAGGGTCCGAAGTAGTTGTTGTTGCCCGCGTTGCCGATCACGTCGAGACCCGGGAAGGAGAACACGCCATTGGTCGTGGGTTGCTGTTGCCAGTAGGTCCGGGTATGGGAAATCGGATCGAACCCGGTCAGGTGGGTTTTCAGACGGCCGTTGGCGTTGGGACGGCACGGCGCCGCCGATCCGCCGGTATTGTGGTTGCAGTCCTGGTTGCCGCCGAAGTTACTGAAGCTGACGCCGAACGGCAAGCCGCCCGACCAGTTCACCACGCCGCTCAGTTGGTAGCCGCCAATCAGATAGTCCACTGCACGGCTGACGCCTGCCCCAAACTGCTTTCCTTTGCCGAAAGGCAGCTCGTAGCTGCCATACAGCACCAGTTGCTGCGTGCGCACGTTGCTGTCACGGTAATGGGTAACGACGTGACTCCAGGTCCAGTAGCCGTTGGCGTCGGCGAAGGCGCTCGCCCACTGGTAGTTTGTGGTGACCGCAAGGCCCTTCGACATGGTCTTGGCCAGCGTCACCTGCAAGGCGTCGAACTCGGTGTTCTGATCGTCGCCATAGTAGCTGATGTTGCTGGTCCAGCCGCATTGGCCGGCCGCCAGGTTGGGATCGCCGTCCTGCGCCTGCAGAGCTGCCAGCGAAATGTAATTCGGATCGCTGCAGGCAGCCAGCCCGTGCGCATAGTAGCGCTTGAGCAGGCGGGCATTGGACACTCCGCCATCCGCCGCGATTCCGTCCGAAGTGGCCGAGATTCCCGGGGCCGACGGATCCCAGTGCAGCGTCTGTCCATTACGGCTGTACTGGCCGGGCAGGAACAGCGCCGACTCGTTGGGATCGGTGTTGTTCTGGTCGGTGTCACCCAGGGTATGGGTGCCCTTGTTGCCCACGTAGGCCATGGTCAGGTTGAGGGTGGGACTGATGGCGCGCTGCAACGAAAGGTTCCAGGCGTCGATCGTCGGGAAGTGCAGCGGGTCGGGACGAGCCTTGGGACTGACCTGGTAGGCCTGGGCCGGCAGGAGTCCATTGTTGGGAACGGTGGGGAACACGAACGCCGGCGGTCCTTGCGCGAGACTGAACGGCAACGAGCCCGTCGTTCCGCTGGAGTTGAGGCTCTGGTTCGCCAGAACCGGCAGGTTCTGGGTTACGACGTGGCCGAAGATGGAGCCAAAGACGCCGGTGTCAAAGCTGCGTCCGTAGCCGGCACGGAGGACCGTCTTGTCGTTCAACTGGTAAGCCAACCCAATGCGCGGATCGAACATCTTGCCATAGCTGATGCTCCATCCCATGTTGTTGCCGATGCCGCCGATCCCGGCCACGTGCATGTAGCCGTCACTCAGGTTCATAAGCGAACCGTTGCCCGCGGCATTGACCGATTCCGGAAGATAAAGCTCATAGCGCAGACCAAGATTCAGAGTCAAAGCGTGGGTCACGCGCCAGGTGTCCTGTCCATAGAAGAAATACCGGGGCTGGTATTCCTTGGCATTCGTTGACGTCGAAACATAACGACCGAAGGTCGTCGGTTCGCCCAGGACGAAGGTTGCCAGACCCAGGCCGTTAGTGCCGTTGGCCGAAGTAGGACCATTCGAGAAGTTGAACTGTCCGGCACGGTCCGTGTCGGAAGGCACGCGCAGATTGTGTGCCCAGCGCAGGTCGGCGCCAATTTTGATGGAATGGTTGCCCTTGATGAGAGTCCAGTTGTTGACAACCTGGTACTGGTTCTCGTCCTGGGTCAGCGGGCAGTTGCAGCGGTTGATATTCAGGCCGGCCCCAAAAGTCGACTGGGTTCCGGTAAACGGAAAGCTGAGTACGAAGCCGGGCGCGCCGGCCGTAAACGGATTTCCCGTATTGATTCCGTTTATCCCCCACGCGTTGGCGAGTTCCGCCGTACTGTACTTCGAATCGACGACGTTGTACTTGTAGTAGCCGAATCGCCAGTCGGTCAGCAGCTTGGAACTGACGGCGATATCCATGCCCGATGCCAGGCTCTCGTTGGTACCGCTGGAGTTGCCGCCGTAGCCGCCGATGCCGAATCCGGGACCACCCGCGTCGCCGAACATCACCTTGCCCGAAAGAACATCGGTGAAGCGGGAGAACCGCCCGAACGCATGCATTTTTTCGTTGATCGTGTAGTCGCCTCGTATGGTCCACTGGTCGCTGTTGAACAGGCCGGTTCCACCCTCCGAGAAGTTGTTCGTAATCGAACCACCGCCAGTGTTGGGCGTGAAAGGCTGCAGGAGACCCAATAACGTCAAAGCTGGGGCCGACAATAGTGAGTTCGGGATCTTGTTGGCCGCAAATGCTGCGTTGGTAGCAGCCGACTGATCGGCCGTATTATTTGTCAGGAGCGGCTTGCCTCCCAGTTGGCCGGCCAGTTGCGAGGCATATTCACTGAAGTCGCAGCCGTTTCCGCTCAGGCAGGTACTGATCAGGTTAGGCGTTGGCACCGTGTCGCTGGACGATGTACCCACCTTCTGCCGTTGTCCTTCATAGTTGCCGAACATGAAGAACCTGTCCCTGATTACGCGGCCGCCGATCGATCCGCCGAAGCGGTTCTTGAGGCCTGGAGGAATCGAATTAGGACCCTGTTGCGTGTAAGGGTCGCGGGCTTGGTTCGCGTTGCCCGTCCGGAAGTCATAAGCGCTGCCGTGGAAGCTGTTGCTGCCCGACCGGGTCTGCGCCGTCACGACCGCGGATACAGCTTTGCCCAACTCGGCATCGAAGTTCTGCGTAGTAATCTTTGTTTCGGTCACCGCGTCCATGGCCGGATTGATGACGATAATGCCAAGAATCGGATCCTGGTTGTCAGTGCCGTCGAGCTCAAACGCGGTTCCGCCGAAAGCTTGACCGTCCACCTGGATCTGCTGTGAGCCCTGGGGGTTCTCGTCGGCGGCATGGGACCATCCCAGCTTCTGGGCGCCGGGCAAAAGTAGTTGCAGATTGGTGAAGTTCTGGTCGCCAACCGGAAGAGCTGAGATCTGCTGTTGGTCAAACACCGTCGACACATCGGCGCGATCGGTCTTCAGTTCCGGCTGCTGGTCGGCGTTGACTTCAACCGTTTCGGTTTGACCGCCTACATCCATCATCGGATCGATGCGGGGCGCAGCGTCGGCTGAAACTTGGATTCCCTTGGTCTCGAAGGACTTGAAGCCCTTCAGCGTGACCTTGATGTCGTAAACATCGGGGATGAGGTGGGGGACGCTGTAATCCCCGGATTCGTTGGAAGTGGTGGTAACAACAGTGCCTTTGGATTCGTCGGTTACCGTGACGGTAGCGCCGGGGATGGCCGCCCCGCTCTTGTCGGTCACCGTGCCGAAGATCGATCCGTAAACCGATTGGGCTCGGGCCGGCGAAATAAGCAACAAATTCGCGCAGGCGAATAACGCCAGCGCGAGGGCTGTACGAAGAACTTTGTTCATGCGGTCTCCTGAAAAGGCTTTCGTTTTTTTTGTCAACTTGTGATGTGAACGCCGGCAGCCAAACTGGGCTGGACGGCATGAAAGCTACCCCCGCCGCAATGGCAGGGCTCGCGAAAATCCAGGAAACAACCCAACCGAAACGCGCTTACAGAAGAAAAAAAGGTTGTCCCCAGGGCAACTCGAAACGATACTGAAACCGGCCTATGTATGTCAACGATCAAATCCCCCGTTTGAGCGATGATAAGGCGAAGAAAATCAGCACCAAAATCGGGGAAACGCTTACCGGAAATCGTCCCCCTTGCCAGTCCACACCAGTCCAGCTAAACGCTTGGATACAAATACACTTCTATAAAGCGATTTAGTCATCTGTGCGCCCCGGAATTACACCCCGGCGGCCCTGATCGGCGGCCTGATCTGGGAACTCTCAAGCATGTGTTGCCGAGCCTCTCTGGTAACTCATCTTTTGTCACGAAACGGTCTGGGAAAGTACTGCCTCGGTCTCAGAAAAACTCCTGGCGGGAAGAACACAACATTTTCCCGGAGCGAATCTCTGTAGCGAGGTTGCGGGCCTGCCCATTGTCCGGTGCGAACACCAGCAGGCGCTCCAGCGTCCGCAGGGCCTCGGCGCGATTGCCGGTTTCGCAGGCAACAATGGCCAGGTTCAGACCGGCGCCCGTCTGAACCGGATCATGGTCGAACGCCGTCTTCCAAAGCCGCTCCGCCTCCGCGTACTGGTGCTGCTTCGCCTTGATCAGGGCCAGGTCCCCCAGAGCCACCGAATCGAAGGGGTTGGCTTGCAGAGCTTGTTCATATTCGGCCGCAGCTCTGTCCGTGTGCCCGCTCACCTGCTCGAGAAACCCCAACTGGGAATGAAGCTCCGGATCCTTGGCTGCGCCTTTTGCCTTTTCCTCATCGCGCGTCAGCAGTTTGATGGCTCGCTGGCCGGCCTCCTGGTCGCCGCGCTCCGCCATCTGCGCGTAAGCCAGACCGAATTCGCGGTCCCGCGGGGCTAGGCCGACCGCTTCGAGTTCGCCCGCTGCCGGAGGCGGGCCCGGGCGAGGAGTCAAGCGTTTCCTGATGAAGTGATCGGTCACCTGTTCATGTGCAATATCGCTCGAGGCGGCCCGGGCCATGTGGCAGGCAGTGCAGTCGAAATTCTCAGGGTGATGTGTGGCAGCGAAGGCCGTTCCGTCCGCCCCGGTCCGCCCATGGCAACTCAAGCAACGCTGCCGGTAATAGGCGACCCGATCCTCCTCCGACGGGCCTCCGTGCGGATCGTGGCATGTTGTGCAGCTCATGCGATCCCCTGATTTCTTCTTGCACTCGCTGGCCAGCAGCGCCTCCCACTGGCTGGTGGTGCGGCCTCCCGATCCCAACCCTCCCCGGTAAACGAAGAACTGCGCAAAATCGAACAGGTTGTCTCCGGGCCTGAAGTCTTCCGGCCGGCGCCCTTGCCTGTCCACCGCGGTCTGCCCCTCCAAATGGCAGTTCAGGCACACCGAGTCGCGTCGCACCGGCTCGAGGGCGTCCAACCGCAGCATGGGCGCCTTGCCTTCAGAAGCCACGTGGGCAGATCCGTCCCCATGGCACGCCTGGCAGGTGATACCGCCGAAAGCGAAAGGTGTGTCGGCGTAATGGTTGCGTGCGTCCGGCAGCGACGATGCTACCCCGGACGCATGGCAATGCAGGCATCCGGGATCGACCGGCAAGGTCAGCGGCATCTCGCGGTCGGCGAGATGATTGGGCGTCATGTCCCACAATCTCTTTTTGGAATACCAGTTGATAGGAGATTCGAACCAGTAACCCTCCTGCTCAAACAGGTAGGTGCGCCCCCGCTTTCCAGATCCGATGAAGTACACCAACTCCTGGTGGCCGCGCAGGCGATTGAACGGCCCGAGATCCGCTGGCTGGGGTTTCGCATCCGAAGCCCGGGAAGGCTCTTCCCGTTCGTAGCTCATCCAGGCTTTGCCGTTTTCCTCGTAAACGCGATAGTGGATCCCTGAAGCCGCGTGCCGGAAGTCGGCCGGAATCACTCCATCAATCGCGGGGCCGCTGGCATTGGCCATCGGCGTCTTCTTGTATCTGTCATAAATAGCTCGGTGGCAGGGGGCGCACCCCGCGTCGGGATCTGCCGCGGCGCGCACGAATACCCCAGGCCGCAAAAGCGTACATCCAGCCACCAGTGCAACGAGGCGGAGCCCCAGGTGCAGGGATCGAGACAACAGACCGCACATCCACCAGCAATCGCCGCCGTTCTCGAACTTGCGCTCGTAATGACGTTAAGATTGTTAAGCAGATTACATATATTCTGCATTTTTGAAATAGATGTAAACACGACTCCCGCAGATTCCTTGCAGGTAACAGCTGGCCGCCACCCCAACGCCGCTTGCTAGAGCCGATTCCGCGACGTCAGCGTTCGCGGAGACGCACCAGCAGCACGCCCTGCCGGGGAAGCGAGCCTGGATCCAGGCTTGCCTTTCCGTTGCGCACCGGAAGCGAGATGCCGGATACAGTCTGATCCAGCGCTCCCGCCTTTTCCAGTTCGCTCTTCTGCTCCGGCGTGGGCTGCGCAGGGCTCCCCATCTGTTGCCACGCGCGATACGCGTTGCTGTGGGTGGCGTCCATGCGGTACTCGGAGGCGATTGCGGTTCGGCCGCGCAGCCCGTCCACTTCGAGACTGATCTGGGCGGGTTCGGCGGAAACATCGGCGTCGTGGTAGTTCCAGATCAAGACATCCAGTTCCGCGCCGTTGCGCGTGGCGACCGCGTTCACGTCGGAGACGCCGGTGACGCTATTGGCCACCACTTCCGCCAACGGCAAGGCGCCGCTGCTCTCGGTATTCAGCCATGCCGCTTTCTCGATCGGCCCTCCACCGCCCAGCATGCCGAACATGCGGAATACATTAAGCACAGCCTTGTCGATGCCGTCGGTGGCCAGTTCGCGGAAACCGGCAAACGCCGGCTGATCCTCGAACTCGAAGGCCCAGGTCACAGCTCCCTGCACGGTAACGCCGTATTTGCGCGCGAGTTCGTAGGTGCGCATCGTAGCTTCGGCCACGCTGACGCCGTAAAGTGGCCCGTTGCGGTAGCCATTCTGGCTGCCCTGGCACGCGGCGCACCCCTCGGGATCACTCTCCCCGAGAATGATCGGCGTCGACTTCCACTCGGGATAACTGGCGATCACCCGCATGCCGCGCTCCACCGCGCGAAGCTGGGTGCCGACGCTCATCACCACATGGCCATCCTCAAATTTCGGATGGCCTTTGGGATGGTAGCTGATGAAGTCGAGCGGGGCTCCGGCGCCGCCGGTGGCGGCGTTCTTGCCGTGAGCACAATGTTCCAGGAACTGGCGCAGAAACGGCTCCGAGTGGTCGCTGATGCCCGTCGCTTCCGGGCCGCCGACCTTTGCTTCGGGCAGCACGGTGCGAATGGCTGCAATGGTCAGGTCGTAGAGGCGGTCGTACTCTTCCGGCGTGCCGTGCCAGTAGGGAATATCGGGCTCATTCCACACCTCCCATAACCAGGTCGCGGTCTGGCTGCCATAGCGGTCGCGCAGGTGGGTCGCATAGGCCAGAACCAGCTTTGACCATTTGGCTTCATCTTTGGGCGGGAAAGCCCACCCAGTGAAGATGTCGCCCTTCGGAAAGCTGTGCCGATACGGCTCGGGATGGGTCGAGAGCGCTTCAGGCATGAAGCCGATCTCCACCAGCGGCCGCACATGCGCGGCCACAAGGGCATCGAAGATGCGGTCGGTGATGGTGAAGTCGTAGACCGGCGTGCCGTCCGGCTTTTCCGTGTACACGTTGGTCGAGCCCCACTTCAGCGAACCTTCGCCGCTGCCGGTGGTGAACAGGTTGTGCGGTCGGAAATAGACCGGCACCGGGCTCAGAAATGCCAGTTCGCCCAGCAGTTTTTGGCCGTTGGGGGCGTAGATATAGTTGGGCTCGTCGGCGCCGAAATAATTCCAGATCGGCGTATAGGGACCGATCGGCTGCCCGCCGTGGACATGGATCGAGACAGGAGAGAGCCGCGGGCGGAGTCTGGGCTGGGAGTGTGAGAGCGGCCGTGATGAGGAACGCCGAAAAGGCGGAATTTCTCATGCCCACAACGATAAAGCACGTTGTTAACGCACTCCCAAAAACTCCGTGCCCCATCCTAGCTGTCATCCTAAGCGAAGCGCAGCGAAGTCGAAGGACCTGCATTTCTTAGTCCTGGCGCAAGGGGGGAGGCCGCAGATTACCGGGTGCCCCAGGTCTCGATTTTGAGACCTGGGAGACCACGAAAACCACCCCTTAAGCCGTTGCCGCAGCCAGTTCCGTGGCGTGGGCGTGTTCCTTTTCCACCTGCGCCAGAGCCTCTTCGAGAATATCGAGCGCCACGGTTGCTTCCTGCTCGTTGACCACCAGCGGCGGGCACAGGCGCAAAGACGTTTCGCCGCAGCCCAGAATCATGAGGCCGCGCTCGAACGCCAGGGTCTCGACCCGATTGCGCAGGGCCGTGAGCAGGCTCGCGGGTAGCTTTGTCTTTCACCAGTTCGATGCCGATCATCAGGCCGCGGCCGCGCACCTCGCCGACCAGCGGATGCGATTCCGTCCACCCGTGAAGGCGTTCGAGCATCTTGCCGCCGACGTGCGCGGCATTGGCGATTCCCTCGCGCTCCAGAACATCCATGGTCGCCAGCGCCGCCGCGATCGAAACAGGGTTGCCGCCAAATGTGGACGCGTGCGACCCCGGCACCCAGTCCATGACCTCCGCCCGGGTCATGCACACGCCCAGCGGCATGCCGCTGGCGATGCCCTTGGCCATGCAGACGATGTCGGGCTCCACTCCGGAGTGCTCGATCGCCCACCACTTGCCGGTTCTGCCGGCGCCGCACTGGACCTCGTCCGCCACCAATAAAATGCCGTGGCGGGTGCAAATGGCGCGCAGTTCCTGAAGGAAGTTGTCGGGCGCCACCACGTAACCGCCTTCGCCCTGGATGGGCTCGATGAACACCGCCGCCACTTCTTCCGGTGGCAGGATCGTCTTGAACAGCTTCTCCTCGATGTAGCGCGCGCAGCCCAGGCTGAACGCTTCCTCTTCCTGCGGCCCTCCGGAGCACCCGCGGTAGGCATAGGGATAGCGGATATGCGTCACGCCGGGAACCAGCGGCGAGAAGCGCCGTTTCTGCTGCGGCTTCGATCCCGTCAGCGATAGCGCCCCCATCGTGCGGCCATGGAACGCGCCGAAGAACGAAATGATCTGCTGGCGGCCGGTGTGGTAGCGGGCCAGCTTGAGCGCGCACTCGATGGCCTCCGCGCCGGAGTTGCCATAGAAGAAGCGATGCGGTCCGGGCATGGGCGCCACGGCCGACAGGCGCTCCGCGAGGTCCGTGAGCGGCTCGTTGTAGAAGTCGGTGCCCGAGATGTGGATCAGCTCCGCGGCCTGCTTTTGAATCGCCGCGACCACCTCGGGATGGCAATGGCCGGTGGAGGTCACGGCGATGCCGGCGGCAAAGTCGAGAAACTCGTTGCCGTCCACATCTTCCACGCGGATCCCGCGGCCCCGCTTGGCCACCAGCGGATACGAGCGCGTATAACTGGGCGAAATCAGGCGGTCGTCCGCGGCTACCGCGGCGCGCGCCTTGGGCCCCGGCAGCGGACAAACCAGCTTCGGTCCGAATTGGGCATGCATCTCTTGCTTGGTCATCTTCGTGTCTCCTGAACGTCGCAAATCAGGACGTCGCAATCAGGAACGTCGCAATCAGGACGTGTGTGGTAAGTGCGGCCCCTCTCTCGAATGGAGCCCTGCGCGGATCCCGGTGAAAAAGGATCGATCAACTTACGGGGACTGAGCAGGCGAGGATCTTCGGCGGACCTGGCGCTAATCGCCGCCGAAGAGGCTAGGTCGCGTGCGGGTGGGCAACACGCGCAGATGGCGGCGCGGGCAGATGCAACGGGCGCGCGACCCTGACCAGCGTTTCGACACTGGCAGCGTCATCGTTCCGTTGGAGGCATGCTTGTGCATGGAGAACCCGCTTGGGCAGAGCATACCACGTGCATTGCCCGATTTTCCACGGGATTCGGCGGTCCAGACATTACTGTTCATCCGCGTGCGTAAACTGGATCAGGTCCACGTGCGTCTATTCGCTCCGCAGCGCCGAAACCGGATTGACCGCCGCCGCTTGCCGCGCCGGCACGAAGGTCGCCGCCACCCCTAGCACCAGCAGGATGCAAACCGCCGCGGCCAGCGCCAGCGGATCGTGCTGCGATGTCTGCACCAGTTCCTTGCTGGCCAGCCTTCCGGCCACAAAAGCCAGCGGCAGCCCGATCGCCACCCCCAGCAGCGAAAGCAGAAACGCCTGGCGCAGCACCATGGTCATCACCTGGCGCCGATCGGCGCCGAGGGCCATCCGGATCCCGATTTCCTGCGTGCGCTGCGACGTGATAAACGACAGCACCCCATAAATCCCGATCAGCGAGAGCAGCAGAGCCGCGGCGGCAAAGGTCCCAAACAGCGCCAATGAGAAGCGCGGCCCGGCGTAGCCGTACATATCCAGCATCTGGCGCAGGCTCATCACGTCCACGATTGGCTGGTCCTTGTCGATCGAGTGAATGATGGCTCGCATCGGGTTCACGAGCTCGTCGGCCGGCAGTGCGGTCGAGACAATCAGCGAGTCTGCTTCAACAGAAGCCGTGGTGTAGGGCAGAAAAAGATGCGGATAGTTCTCCCGGAAGCCAACGAAGAAAGGCAGGTCGCTCATGACGCCCACGATGGTGAACGCATCGTTCTGGAATTTGTTCTTTCCGTCCGGCTTGAAATCAGGCAGATGCACTGCGCGGCCGATGACGTTCTCGCCCGCGAAGTAACGCCGGGCGAAGTTCTCCGTAATGACGGCTTCATGCGCTGCCGAGGAGACTTCCCGCGCATCGAGAAAATGACCTTGCAGCATCTTGCGGCCGGACATGGCGAGGAAGTCCGGATCGGTAAGGTGAATGGCCACGATTCGCCGGTCAGTCGGCTGGCCGCCGATCTGTACGCGATCGCCGTACAGATCCATGAAGGGAAAGGCGGCGTCGATGGTCGCGCTGGTTACTCCCGGGACGACGCGGGCGCGATCGAGCAGATCGCGGAAGAAGAGGGTGTGGCTCTCGGGCGTGGGGTAGCGCACGTCGGACAGCGGGATACGCAGCATCAGGGTGCGATCGGGCGCGAAGGGAACAGGCACATTCTCGACCGCGAGCAGAGACCGCACCATCAAGCCCGCAAGCATCAGCAGCGCCAACGAAAGCGCGATCTCGGTCACCACAAATCCGCTCAGCAGGCGGCGCTGCGCGCGGCTGCCCGACGAGCGGTTGCTGTTGAGCGCCGCCGCCAGCCGCGGATTGGCGCTGTGCCATGCAGGCGCCATGCCGAAGATCACCACCGTGGCGAGCGCGAGGCCGAGCGAGCCGAGCAGCACGGGGAAATTCATGGTGACCACGGCTTCATCGGGAATGGTGTCGGTGGGCACGATCCGCAGGATGGCTTTCAGCGCGACGAATGCAAAGCCGATCGCCACCGGCAATGCGGCCAGCGCCAGCAGGAGCGATTCGGTCAGCGCGTGGCGGACGAGGCGAATGCGCGAAGCGCCGATCGAGGCGCGGACAATGAATTCATGTTCGCGCTTGACGGCCCGCGCCAGCAGCAGCCCCGACACATTCACGCAGGCGATAAAGAGGAGCACGAACACCGAGCCCAGCAGCAGGTGAATGGTGCTGGCCAGGTTCGACTTGAACATCTCGTCGAAGGGTAAAATGCCGAGGCCGAGGTTCTTCGGAAAGATGTAAGGCGCGGCCAGCGAGAATTCCTGGAAGATCGGATGCAATTCCGCAGCGGCCTGGGCCTCGGTGACCCCCGGCTTGAGCCGCCCAACGAGCGCAAAATAACGCTGACCCTGCACCGTGAGCTCGTTGGTCATCTGCACCGGCAGGTACACGTCCGCGCCGCGCCATAGAAAGCGCGGAGGCATCACGCCGATGATGACGCGCGGGTGGCGATCGAAGTTCAGCGCGCGCCCGATGATCGAGGGGCTGCCCCCGTAATGCGCCTGCCAGTAGCGATAGCTGAGCAGCGCCACTTCTTCGTGCCCCGGCTGGACGTCAGCGTCCTGCGTGGCGCGGCCAAGCAGGGGTTTCACACCAAGCACATCGAACGTGTTGGGCGTAATGTAATTGCCGCGCAGCCGTTGCGGCTCGAAATTCCCCGTCAGTTCGACGTAGCCGACAGTCGACGCCGTCACGCCGGAGAAAATGTCCGTCTTCTGCGCAATCTCGTTGAACTGCTGCGGCGTGTAGCCCCTCCAGCCGCACTCGCCGACCTCCGGCCAGCACAGCTTCGGCGTCGCCAGGGTGTGAACGTCCTTGTACGGAAAAGGATCGATGAGCACGCCGTAGGCCACGCTGAACACCGCGGTCGCGATCCCGATGCCCAGGGCCAGCGTGACGATCGCCGTGATGGCAAAGCCCGGATAGCGCAGCAGCTGACGGGCTGAATAGCGTACATCCTGCAGGATGGTGGCAAACCGGAATCCGGCGATGGAATGACTCATGGTGGGCCCCCGCTTAGCTGCGTTCAAGAGTCAAAACCAGACTCGCATGAATCGGGCCACCCTGCCAACGCCGACTGCCAATCAGGCGTAACGAACGGCCCGGCCGATGAGGCGAACCTACGAAGCGATCTACGGATGACCCTGTTCTTGAGCTCGCGGCGCCGGTGCTCCTGCGCCAAATACCACATGGACAGTCGTCTCAAACTCGACCGGCTCGCCGACCAGGGAAAACGGCCTGAATTCCCATTGCTTGACCGCGTCGACCGCGGCGGACTGGAGCAGGTCCGGCCCGCTGACCACATCCACGGCGGTGACTGCACCGGTCTTGGAGATGGTGACATTCAGGGTGACAGTCCCTTGCACCCGTGCGACCTTGGCGTCGAGCGGGTAGTTTGGCGGAACTTTCTTCAGCAGCATTCCCTCTGCTGTTCCAGGAGCAATTTTCAGTGTGTTGCCCGCCGGCTTTGGAGTTGGCGTCGCAGGGGGGTCTGCGGACGGCGTCGCGCCGAATGCGTTGGATTTTTCGCTGGGAACGGCAGGCTTGACGGCAGCAAGGGTGATGGCGCTCGGTTTGGCGCTGGCGATGGCGGACTTCACCGGAACCTCGCCGGTCCTCGCGGGAGCCGTGATGCCGAGCCTCTCGGCGGGAAGGGCGCCGGGTTTGGCAGTGGTGTTGGGGCTCGCCTTCGCGGAGGCGACCGTGCTGGACCTCTCCGCAGGGACCGCGGCAGGCACAGTGGAAGCAGCGCTCGGTTTGGGTGCAGCAACGGTGCCGGGTGTCGCCGCACTCGGCTTCGCAGTCGCCACGGTGGCGGGTTTCTCCGCGGGAACCGGGGCAGGTTTCGCAACAGAAGCAGCGCTCGGCTTAGGCGTAGCAACTGTGCCGGGCGGCGTCGCGCTCGGCTTCGCGGACGCAACGGTGGCAGGTCTCTCCGCAGGAACCGGGGCAGGTTTCGCAGCGGAAGCAGTGCTAGGTTTAGGCGCAGCAACCGTGCCGGGCGTCGTCGCGCTCGCCTTGACGGACGCAACGGTGGCATGTCTCTCCGCAGGAACCGGGGCGGGTTTCGCAACAGAAGCAGTGCTTGGTTTCGCCGCGACGGTACCCGCCACCTCGACTCCTGGATTCGAAGCCCGAAGGTAGGACGCCTGCACGCTGCATCCGAGGCCCGCCGGCGGATTCGGACCGGAAGTCAATTGGACCTCAAGGACACCCAGCGGCAAAGGCTGTATCGGAACACTCCCCGCATTCTTGCGGCGCACAACGTCTGTCCAATCGGGAATCAGGCTTGCGCCTTGCTGATCGAATTGCACGCAGGCCCTCGCCTTGAGATTCTGCAACTGGCTCACCGACACGGAGCAGGCTGCCGAACACTTTGGCTCCGGTCCGCATTTCGCGCCCCCATGATCGGCAATGCACGCCTGATACACCGCGTAGCTGCGGATACACGCCTTGGCCGGCTCCGGACAAACCTCCCCCAACTGCCGGTTGAGGTCGGAATAGAGCCTCATGGCCTCCGGGACGTCATTCCCGCCCGGCTGATTCTGCGCCCGCACCTCCACCCGGATCTTCTCACTCACCAGAAACATCCGGCGGTATGAGGAGTCGAAGTGCTTGATGCCGTCCTGGACGAGTTGGAACTCCTGGTCAACAAGCGCGGGGTTTGAACCTGCAGGAATCGGCGTGCCCTGAGCGCAAGACAGGCATAGTTTGCTGAATCTGAAGGCAACCAGGATCTTCGTGGTCCCGAGAGCTCCGAACTCTTGTCCCGGATGATGCAGCAGCTCCGTTTCTTCGGGATGAAAGTCCACATACAGGTCAGCGAGCTGGGGATCGTGGGGAATGAACCGGACATGGTGCGCGGAAAGAACGAGCTTGCCATCCACCAGCGGCGAGCCATCCACCTTCCCGCCGTCGTTGCGCATCTTTGTCCCCATGACGTACCAGCAGACGGCCGCTTCCGTCGATTCCCGCGGCAATCGCGCCGGAGGCTTGGTCGCGCTGAATCCCGTCGCCGTCCTGCATAACGCTGCGTAATGGAAGAAGCCCGGGGATTGTTCGAATCGAACCGCTTCGTCGCCACTGATGAAGGCTGGTTCCTGCGCGCGCAGAATTGCTTCTTCCTGAAGCAGTCCGCACAGCAAGAGTCCCGTACCCAAGAGCATCCGATACATGGGCGCGCTCCTGTTTCCAAATTGGGATGATGTGTGCTGGATAATCGGCTGAACAGTAGGCAAGGCATCCTGGGAAGCTTCAGCCGGTCACCGAATTTTACAAAACCCTTCGGTTTTAACGATCGCTCTATTCTTGACTTTCGATATCAGTCATTCATTATGAGCGATCGATGGGGGGAAACGCCTGGGTTAATGGTTGAAATAATACCAGCGCGCACAGAGTTTTTTGTGACACGCATCAAACAAAGGCCCGGTCCAACCGAGATTCCGGACTCCTCTGATATAAAGGCTCCGATGTAAAACCGCTGCAACGAAACCGGAAGCAACGGAAAGGTGTGCACTCTGATGGCTCGAACGTGGTGGGTAATCGTCTGTTCGCTGGGCGTCACATGCACAGCCCTGCGCGGTGCGGATTGCGGCGCGCTGAAGAAACTCTCACTGGAGAAGACCACCATCCAGGTGGCCGAGGCGGTGACTTCTGGAACCCTCGCGGTCTCGGAGCAGGCGCCGCCGGTACAGGGATTGCCGGCGTTCTGCCGGGTGGCGGGAATCATAAGGCCCACCAGCGACTCGGAGATCCGGTTCGAAGTCTGGATGCCGGAGAAGGATTGGAACGGGCGCTTCCTCGGCACGGGGAACGGAGGATTCGCGGGCTCGATTTACTTTCCCCAACTGGCGGGCTATCTGCGCCGCGGCTTTGCCGCCGCCGGTACCGATGCCGGCCACCAGGCCGAGGGCACGGACGCGAGCTGGGCCTTTGGTCATCCCGAGAAAGTCAAGGATTTCGGGTGGCGCGCCGTTCACCTCATGACCGAACGCGCCGGGCGCATCATCGCGTCCTACTATGGCAAGGCGGCACAGAAGTCTTACTTCGATGCTTGCTCCGATGGCGGCCGCGAAGCGCTGATGGAGGCGGAGCGGTTTCCGGAGGACTACGACGGCATCCTGGCCGGCGCTCCCGCCAACGCGTGGTCCACAATGCTGGCCGCGGGAGTCGCCGACCTCCAGACTCTGGTCGCCGATCCGCACGCCTATATTCCCGTCGCCAAGCTCGCCGCGATTCAAAAGGCGGCGCTGGCCGCCTGCGATGCAATCGATGGCGTCAAGGACGGCATCATCAACGACCCCCCAAAATGCCGCTTCGATCCAGCCGTGCTGCAGTGCAAAGGGGAAGATACGAAGGATTGCCTCACCCCGCCGCAGGTGGCAGCGCTGAAGGTGTTGTATGGCGGGGCCAAAGACAGGCAGGGCGGTGTCTTCTTTCCCGGCTTTTCCATGGGCGATGAAACGGGCTGGCGGGAGTGGGTCATCGGCGAGGACCCCGAGGCGTCGCTGGGGGCGCGTTTTGTGCGCAACAACTTCCGCTACATCGTGACCGGCGATCCAAAGTGGAACACGCTGACCGCCGACGTGAACACAACGCTGCGCCAATCGAAGGAAAAGAGCGCGGCAGATCTCGATTCCACCAACCCGGATCTCAGCCGCTTCGCCATCCGCGGAGGCAAGCTGATTCTGTACCACGGGTGGGATGACGCGGCCATTTCTCCGCGAAACACCGTCGCCTATTTCAACGAAGTTCAGAAGACCATGGGCCAGGAGAAGGTGGATTCGTTCGCACGCCTCTACATGGCTCCCGGGGTGGAACATTGCACCGGCGGGCCTGGCCCCAGCGCCTTCGGCCAGTTCGGAATGGAGACGGCCAAGGGCCCAAAATATGGCCTTTTCGATTTGCTCGAGGACTGGGTTGAAAAGGGCTCGCCGGACGCGGACGTATTCGCGACCAAATACGCGCCGGGCGAAGGCGGGGCGATGAAGCCGGTCATGACGCGCCCCCTCTGCGCTTATCCGCTGGCGGTGAAATACAAGGGCGCCGGAGACACGAACGATGCCGCCAGCTTTTCCTGCGCCGCACCCTAGTGTCCTGACTCCAGGGCTCGCTCAATCATTGAATCGTCATCCTCAGCGAAGTCCGCCGTAGCGGCGAAGGCGCTCACGATTCCGGCAAGAAACGGGAGGCGCTGTGGGGGCCGCCGGGCTACGATGAGAAGCAAGTCCAGCCGATGACCGCTCCCCCCGCACCTCCGGCCCACGCAACAGAGGTTCCCACCCTGACGATCGTGCTGGCTTTTGCCAGCGTCTACTTTTTCTGGGGTTCGACCTACACCGCGATCCGCATAGGCGCGGCGGAGATGCCGCCCTTTCTCCTCGCCGGCACACGATTTCTGATCGCGGGCGCGCTACTTCTGGCCTGGTGCCGCTGGCGCGGATTGCAACTCCTGTGGCCGCGCAAAACGATGCTGCTCCTCGGCCTCATCGGGATCCTGCTGCTCGGCGGCGGTAACGTCGGCCTGGTCTATGCGGAGCAAACCGTGCCCAGCGGCCTGGCGTCGCTGATCGTGGCCGTCATTCCTCTCTACGTGGCTTTGATCGAGATGCTGCTTCCTGGCGGTGAGCCGCTGTCCCCGCGCGGTTGGCTGGGATTGGCCCTTGGTTTTGCCGGATTGGTCGTATTGCTCTGGCCCTCGCTGCGCACCGGCATCGCCGGTGACCGCGGCCGTCTGCTGGCCATCGGAGCTCTCCTCGCGGGGGCCCTTTCGTGGACTATCGGCAGCCTTCTCTCGCGCCGCGCCCGCCTCCCCGCCAACAGTTTTGTCGCGGCGTCGTGGCAGATGCTGGCTGCCGGCGGGGTCAACACCGCGCTCGGCACAGCCCTGGGGCAGTGGCCGCAGTTTCACCTGAACCGCGCCGCTGCCGGATCGCTCGCCTACCTCATCACCTGCGGCTCGCTGCTCGGCTACACCGGCTTTATCTACCTCATCGAACACGTCCCCGTCGCCAAGGTCTCTTCGTACGCGTACGTAAATCCGGTCGTAGCCGTTCTGCTGGGAATCGTCCTGCTCGACGAGCGGCCGGCTGCCGAGGAATTCATCGGCATGGCAGCGATCCTGGTCGCCGTCTTCCTGATCACCACGGCCCGCGTAAAGGTGCGAGATACGGGGCGCAAAGTTGAGGAATTGGAGCGGGTAGCCGCGGAGTGACGCTTCAGCAGCCTGCGGAAAAAGCTTCGTTTCGTTTCTCGTTTTGTATCGGGCACGACTTCACAGCTTGCTGAAAAACTCGCGCAGAGGGTGCCATGTAACAGGGCCCGACTTTAGTCGGGCCGCAAAAGCTGCAGAATGATCGCGGGCTTTAGCCCCTGAGGTTCACTTTTCGTTTCACCGACGAGATAAGGGGTTCTTTCAGCAAGGTGTTCAGTCGTTCCGAAGCTGCTTCGAAATCAACGTGGGTTTTAGCCCCTGCTAGCTTCGTATCTCCGATTTCGCCGGGTGATGTGAGTCCCTTCCGCAACGATCTACGACGGCTTTTTGTCGAACGCGGTCAAAGGCACCAGGGCGCCGGACGATTCTCCATCGAGAGTGACCACGCCTCGCTCGAAGGTACGCAGAGCCGTATCGTCTGCAGCCATCGCCATCCAGCAGACCGCGGCTTTTTTGAGCAGCCCGCACGTGATCTCGACGGTGTACGAGATTTCCGGATGGCCCTTCGGCGTACCCTTGACGCGCTCGATCCACATGGTGTGGCTGCCAAGCGCATAATTGGCCGTGACCGGCTCCCCCAGGTCGAACGATTGCTTGAGGCCCTCGGAGGCGCCGGAGGCGAAGCCGGGGAGTTCTGCTTCCGTCATCGTCTGTCCGAAGCAGTCAAACGGCAGCGCCACCTCCACGATCACTGAGGCAGGGTCGCCGTGACGAGCCGTGAGCGCGACCTGCACGCAGGCCAGACCCTTCTTTTCCTCGTCGCTGCTGGCGTTCTTGTCGGCCTTTTCCTTGACCCCGGGCAGCTTGCCTTGGGAGTCAACCACCTCCCAATCGCCCGGCACGCTGTAGCTGAAACCGAGGCTGCTCGCATGCTGCTGCGGGACCGTTGAGGCCGCGGCAGGCGCCTGCCCGGAAGCGACCCTTAAGGCGACCGGACACAACACCAGACAGGCCAGCAAACCAGCAATGCGATGAGCTTTCATGCGCGCCAAGTCTACCACGATCGACGCTTTGCCAGCGCTGAGCAGGAGCGCCCAGGGATGCCCAGGCATGGCTCTATTTGAGCAACGTCACCGAGAGTGCGGACAGAATGCCCGCCGCCGCAAAAGCCAATCCCAGGAACCAGTAAATTCGGGCGCGGGTAAGCAACGTGACGGATGTGATTACCAGTCCTATTTCCAGCAG
Source organism: uncultured Acidobacteriota bacterium (assembly GCA_963798315.1). Lineage (GTDB taxonomy): Bacteria > Acidobacteriota > Terriglobia > Terriglobales > Acidobacteriaceae > Telmatobacter. Next base: position 456,217 of record CAWCTA010000023.1, read on the forward strand.
CGCCTCGGCAAGATCGAAGCGCGTGGCGCGCGCCTCGGCCTGCTCCACCTTCTTTTCAAAGGCTTCCGCCTTCTCCTGCTCTTCCTTCAGGTCGTCGTTCCACTTCGACTGGTGATCGGCATACAGCTTGGCGATCTTTTCCTCTTTGTCCTTGTCGGCGAGAGTCAGCACCGAAAGCAGATCGGCGCTAAGGCCGGTGTTGTACGAACGAATCTTCTTGGCCTGGTATTCGTTCCATTGGTCAGTAGCCCGGTTCTGGTCGAGTACCGCTTCGGTGTGGGTACGATGTCCGAGCACCGTGGTAATCGCCACCAGCACCGCCAGCACCGCCATCGTGAAGGCGACCGGCCGCATCGACGCTTCGTGCGCGCCGTGTTCGGCATGCTCCTGCAGTTCGTGTGCTTCGTTGGCTTCCATGGGACGACCTCCTCCAGATTCGTTCTTTCGCTTCGCCTTGATTTGTCATCCTGAGCGGATGTCGCGACTGCGACCGCAGTCGAAGGACCTGCATTTCAGGTTCGGCGAAGGCTTACTTTCGCTTCCAGCGCACGCCGTCCTTCGAATCTTCCAGCAGGATGCCCTTTTCGGCCAGTTCCTTGCGGATCTGGTCGGCGCGGCGCAAAGTTGCGATGCTTCTTGGCCTGGGTGCGCTCGGCAACCAGAGCATCGATGGCCTCGTCGGTGAGCGACTGGCGGGCAAGCAGTTCGGGAGCCACGTCGTCCAGGCGGCCGGAGCTGCTCGGCCCACTCGACGGCGCGGCGGGTGGGCTCGGCGTCGCGGTCCTCGATCACGTCGAAAACTGAATCGAAACCCGACAAGCACCCCCAGGACGGCATCGCGGTCGCCGGCGAAAAATTTCCCCTGGTCGATGGCCGTATTGGAGAACCGCAGCAGGTCGAAGATCGGGGCACGCGCTTCGGCGGTATTCAGATCGTTGGCCAGGGCCGTCATATATTCGAAATGCGCCGTTTTCGCAGTGATCTGCAGGTCCTCGTTCTCGCCCGCCGCGAAGCTCCCGTCTTCAGGCGCTGATGAAAGGTGCGCAGCCGGTCGATCGCGTTGGTGGCTTCGGTGAGACTCTCGAAGGTGAAGTTGAGCTGATGCCGGTAGGGCACCGAGATGAGCGCCAGCCGGATGGCCGAGGCCTTGTAGCCCTTCAGCAGCAGGTCGCGCAGCGTATAGAAGTTGCCCTCGCTCTTCGACATCTTCTTCCCGTCGACCAGCAGGAAGCGCACGTGCATCCAGTGGCGCGCGAACGGCTTGTGGGTCACGCTCTCGCTCTGCGCGATCTCGTTTTCGTGATGCGGAAACATCAGGTCTTCGCCGCCCGCGTGGAGGTCGAAGCTGTCGCCCAGGTACTCCATCGCCATGGCGGAGCACTCGATGTGCCAGCCGGGCCGGCCCCGCCCGATGGCGGTATCCCACGAAGTTTCGCCGGGCTTGGCGGCCTTCCACAGCGCGAAGTCGCGCGCCGAGTCCTTCTCGTACTCGTCCACATCCACGCGGGCGCCGTCTTCCATACCCGACAGATCTTTCTTGCTGAGCTTGCCGTACTCCGGAAACGCCGCCAGCCGGAAATACCACGAACCGTCCTCGGTCCGGTAGGCCGCGCCGGCCTCGGCCAGCTTCTGGATCAGTTCGACCATGCGGTCGATATGCTCGGTGGCGCGCGCGATCTGTTCCGGCCGCTCCACGCGCAGCGCTTCCAGGTCCTCGAAGAACGCCTCGACGTACTTCGCCGTGTATTCGCCGATGGGAATGCCCGCAGCCGCCGCGTTGCGGATGATCTTGTCGTCCACGTCGGTGATGTTCATGACGTGGCGGACCGAGATGCCGGTGAGCTTGAGAAACCGGCGCAGTACGTCGATCTGCAGGAAGGTGCGGAAGTTGCCGATGTGCCCGTAGTCGTAGACCGTGGGTCCGCAGGCATACATCCGCAGCGCCTACGCCGTCGGCGGGTGCGAGTTCGTCCACTTGTCCCGAGAGGGTATTAAAGAGGCGAAGAGTCATCGATCGTACAGCGTGCTCACAGGTAAGTTTCGGGCTGGTTATGCCCTTCCGATTGTAGCAGCGGGAGATGCGGCCCCAACCAACCCCCTCAGCGCCCCAGCGCCAGCGACGGATCGGCGGACAGCCCTGGGGGTGCGAACTCGCCAGCGAGGAAACGCGGCCACGCGGCGGCGGCGATCATGGCGGCGTTGTCGGTGGACAGTGCCGGGCTGGGGAACGAGATACGCACGCCGCGTGCGCCGCCCTCGGCTGTGAAGCGTGTACGCAGTTCGCGGTTGGCCGCCACGCCGCCGGTAACGAGGATGCGCCGGACCCCCAGCGATTCAGCGGCGGCAAAGGTCTTCTTCATCAGGTCGCCGACCACCGCATGCTGGAAGCTGGCGATGAGGTCCAGTACCGGCTGGGGACAGAGGGCCAGCGCCGCCTCGCGGGTTTGGGGCGGCCGCACCATGGCCAGCATGACGGCGACCCGTTCCCTGGCCTCGCCGCGCATGCCATGCAACTCCACATAGCGCAGGACGGCTGTCTTGATACCCGAAAATGAAAAGAGAAAGTGCGGGTCGAGATCGCCGATTGGCGCCGTTTTCGCAGCCTTGGTTCTCGGTGCTTTGCCCTGCAGGTGGGCCTTGGCCTTGATCTGCGCGAACGTGAAGGGCACCGCCTGCGGATCGCCGAAACGGGCCAGCGAGTCGATCCACGGCCCGCCGGGATAGCCCAACCCCAGCAGCTTGGCGATCTTGTCGTACGCTTCGCCGGCGGCATCATCCAGCGTGCGCCCCATCAGCGTGTAATTCCATGTGCCATCGCTCGGCCGGGCCAGGTAAAGGTGCGTGTGCCCCCCCGAAACAACCAGTGCCAAAGCCGTCTCATCCTCAATCACTTCCCCGACTCGACTGTCATCCTGACCCTGAGCGTCGCGAAGGGGAAGGATCTGCGGTTCGGAACCCTTCTGCCTCTCCTCCAGCAGCACCGCATGAATATGTCCTTCGAGGTGATTGATCGCGATCAGCGGCAGGCCCCGCGCGAACGCCAGAGCCTTGGCATAGGTGATTCCGACCAGCAAAGCGCCGGCCAGACCGGGCCCGGACGTCACGGCAATAGCATCGAGATCGCCGAAACTGATGTGTGCCTCGGCCACTGCGCCGCGGACCACCGGAACGATAGCGCGCAGATGTTCGCGGCTGGCCAGCTCCGGAACCACCCCGCCATAGGTTGCGTGCGTCGCAATCTGCGAGGCAACCACGGACGAAAGCGTCCGCGCACCCCGCTCCACCACCGCCGCCGCTGTCTCATCGCAGGACGTTTCAATGCCGAGAATGAGGCCGCTGGACATATCTCCAGTCTACCGGCCATGTCCGGCGCAGCAGGTCCATCTGCCCCCCGCCCTCCAACGAGAGAAAATAGAGAGAGATGGCTCAGGCAACGCCCCAATTCGAAGCTGCCCTCCACATCGTCGAGACCCTGCGCGGCGCCGGCTATGAAGCCTATCTCGCCGGCGGGTGCGTACGCGACCTGCTGCTTGGCCGCAAGCCGATGGACTACGACGTCGCCACTTCGGCAACGCCCGATGTGGTCCTGGAGATGTTTCCGCGCACCTTCGCTGTCGGGGCGCACTTTGGCGTCGTGCTGGTTGCTTCGGAATCCGATCCGGATCCTGCCACGGATTCACCTCACGTCAGACCGGATTCAAAGCCGCAGTTTGTCATGACCGAGGTGGCGACCTTCCGCTCCGACGGAGCCTATTCCGACGGCCGTCATCCCGACCAGGTGCGCTATACCAAATCCGCCCGCGAAGATGTGCAGCGCCGCGATTTCACCATCAATGGTCTCCTCCTCGATCCTCTGGCACTGGTAAAGACTTCCGATCAAGTGAATCGAGGAAACATCGATGGTACGGGCGTTAGGGCCTCCGCAGAAAATCAGCCAGAGGCGCGCTTTGTATCAGGGCACGACTTCAGTCGTGCCGAAGAGGCGACATATGTGGGGGCTTTAGCCCCTGAGGGAAGCTCAATCGGACCCGAGAACTCTGCCATCAGCCAACAACTTCGCTCTGCCATTCTGGATTACGTCGGCGGCCTGGCCGACCTCGATGCAGGCGTGATTCGCGCCATCGGCGATCCGCGCCGGCGCTTTGAAGAAGACCAGTTGCGCCTGTTGCGCGCGGTGCGCTTTGCCGCCCGTTTCAGATTCGCCCTGGAGCGGCAGACAGCCGCCGCCATCCGGGCTCTCGCCCATCGCATTCACGCGGTGAGCCGCGAGCGCGTGCGCGACGAACTCACCAAGATGCTCACCGAGGGCCATGCGCGGCGGGCCTTTGAACTGCTCGACGAAACCGGGCTGCTCGTCGAGGTCCTGCCTGAAATCGCAAAGATGAAAGGAGTGGAGCAGCCGCCCCAGTTTCATCCCGAGGGCGATGTCTGGATCCATTCGTTGCTGCTTCTGGACCAGCTTCAACCAGGCTGCGAACCGACGCTGGCCTGGGGCGCCCTCCTCCACGATGTAGGCAAGCCCCCCACGTTTCGCAACGCTCCCGACCGCATCCGCTTTGATGGCCACGTCGAAGTCGGAGTGGCCATGGGCGCGGAAATCTGCCGGCGCTTTCGCTTTTCGAACGACGACACGCGCCAGATTCTCGCCCTCATCGAAAACCACATGCGTTTCGCCGACGCGCCGCGCATGAAGGCGTCGACACTGAAGCGATTCTTCCGGCTGGAAAATTTTCCCGAGCACCTGGCCCTCCATCGCATGGACTGCCTCGCCGCGCACGCCAACCTCGACATCTATAACTTCGTCCGCGCGACCTACGAAGCCATGCCGGAAGAAACCGTGCGCCCCGCGCCCCTCGTCACCGGCCGTGAACTGATCGCCGCGGGCTACACGCCCGGCCCGCGGTTCAAAGACATGCTGCAGGCTGTCGAGGACGCGCAGCTCGAAGGCGCGATCTCGACCCCCGACGAAGCGCTTGCGTTGGTGCGCGAGCGGTTTGGAGAAGCAGCCACCAGCTTCTAGCCACTGACTCCTGAAAGAACCAACCCCCCGTGCCCCATCCGTTCGCCTTACCGGGGTCCCCGGCGACAGGTCCTCACCGCTGGGGAGGTCGGGCGAAAGGGTGGGAGACCACTGAGGCAAATATTCCCACGTTTCATTGTCCACACTGGTGAGGAACTAGTGGTGTCCGCCACGCAGATGGTCGTTTAAATTTTGAAGGGGCTCGACTTCAGTCGTGCCGTAAACGGCTTAAAACAAGCCGGGCTTTAGCCTAGCCCGAATAACCGATTTTGGCGTGTCCTTCATCTGGCAGGATTTACCCCACACTTAATTCAGTCTGAAAACGACAGCGCGATTCTTCAATACGGATGCGGTCTGACTGCCGCAGTGGAGCGACCGACTGCACGAGCCGACGAGCTTGCGGGTCATGAATTTCTCGAAGCCGCCGCGGAACTCGAACGAAAGCTTCGACGTTATCGCCCACGGTATCTGGCGTTTCTGGGCAAGCCTGCCTTTGCTGCCATTTTTCGAAAGCCAAGCGTCGAATGGGGAGAACAGTTTGTGAGGTTTGGTGGCGCTGAAGTCTGGGTCTTGCCCAATCCAAGTGGACTGAATCGGGCATTCAATCTCGAAGAACTTGTATCCGCCTATCGGGATCTTCGGACCGCAATCTCAACCGGTAGACCTCTCGCGTAATGCCGATCCGAGTCCTTGCTTCAATGTGCCCGGTTCTCCGAATCGCGGTGCCCAGCCGTAGCGGCCCAACGGCGCAAAGATCAATCCCATCCGTCCATCGGTCGATCTGCAATGGAAGTGATCTCGCCGATGCGAAACTCTAAGCTCTCTCTCCGACCACATCGCCCGCTGCACGGAGGGCTGCCAGGGCGGAGTATGGTTTCGCCGGCACCGGGTTACGGACATTGGCGAGATAGCGGTGAACATCGGTGATCACCACCGAGCCTTCACCAACGGCCGAAGCCACGCGCTTGACCGAGTTCGCGCGAACGTCTCCAACGGCGTAAATGCCGGGGACGCTGGTCGCATACGGAGTGTTTTCGAAGCCGCCGGACTCGCCGGTTAAGATGAACCCCTTCTTGTCAAGCTGTACTGTCCCATAGAGCCAGCCGGTGTTCGGCTCCGCTCCAATCATCACAAAGACGTCTTCAATCTCTTTTTGTATGCGCTCACCCGTACTGCGGTTCATCCAGGTCACCGACTGTAACGTTGGCTCGCCCTCCAGCGCAACAATTTCGCAGTGAGTGCAAAGCGAGATGCGCGAGGAGCTCTCGATGCGCGACACAAGATACTGCGACATCGTCGCCGCCAGAGATGCTCCGCGGACAACATGATAGACATGCCGGGCTATACCCGAGAGAAACATCGACGCCTGACCAGCAGAGTTGCCGCCCCCTACTACGATCACAGCCTTCTCCCGGCAAAGAATCGACTCCATCGGGGTGGCGGCATAGAAGAGGCCGCGATTCTCATAGTTCTCGTAGTTTTGGACCGTGAGCTTGCGATATTGCGCCCCCGTGGCCACGACCACGGCACGAGCGCACACTGGGATACCGCCGGCGAGAAGGAGCTTATGGATTCCATCCACTTGCTGGATGGTCACCGTTTCTCGTGAGATTGCAAATTGCACACCAAATTTCAACGCTTGCAATTGCGCGCGGCTGGCGAGTTGCTGGCCCCCGATGCCTGTTGGAAATCCGAGATAGTTTTCGATTTTAGAGCTGGTCCCCGCCTGGCCTCCGGGAGCGAGGCCTTCGATGACAATGGTGCTGAGACCTTCCGATGCGGCATAAACCGCGGCCGCGAGGCCCGACGGGCCGGCACCCACGACGGCTACGTCATAGACCAGTCCCGGGTCCGGTAACTCGGTGATGCCAAGCTCATCCGCAAGCTGAGGGATAGTTGGCTGCTGCAGCACGCGACCGTCTGAAAGCCGCACCGCGGGCTGCTTGGTAACGCCGCCAACAATTCCATCCTGAAGATCCGGAGCGACCTCCTCGATTCTGTATGGATAACTGTTGCGTACAAAAAAGCGTTGCAGAAGCGTCGTCTGCGCATCGTTTGGTCGGCCAATCAGTACTACACCGGTGGAGGCGTCCCTGATGATGCCAATGCGGCGCCAGACTGCCGCTTGCACAATGAGGTTTGCGATATCACCCTCTGCGCGCATCAAGGGCCGTAGCTGACTGTGTTCAATCCGCAGCAGCCGGCTTTCGCCGATGGTGCGCGCCTCTACCACAACTCGCTGCGAGTTAAGAAGATTGAGCTCCCCCGTAAAGTCAAACTTGCCATACTGTCGATAGATCTTCTTTCCTCCATTGGAAGTAGGAAGAAAAATATTCACCCCGCCATCGAGGATGACAAACATATCGATTTGCCGATCGCCATACGAATAGAGCCTCTCATCTGCAGGAAACGTCTCTTCATGGCCGTAAGGCTTGAGCCGCTCAACCATCTCTTCGGTAAGTCTTGGGAACGCGAGGTCTGGACGAAAATCCGTCCCCGTCCAGTCGACAACCTGTGTCTCTCTAAATCGAGCAGGATGATTTGGGTCAAGCTCTTCGCGCGCATTTTCCACTATGGCAACCTCCCTGAATCTGATCCACGGGCCTTATATTCTATCGCTTCTCCCGAGACGTGGATCGCCCTGAATGCGTGGGAGAAAGATCTCCGGCACTCGAGGCTTCGTTTGTTAAGGTCCAGTGCCGTTCACCGGACCATCGGTGGTTAGCCCCGATTCGAAGCCGCGCCGCAAATCCTCTCCTGGCGTCACTGACGGCGATGAATGAAGCACACATCTTTGGCAACTCTTCGCAGTGGCGACGAGCTCGAAGTTCAAGCGGTTTTGTTCCGCGGATCGTCGTTCGGCTCGACGTAGCCAATTCCAAGCGGCCCAATCGCCGTTATCTGTGTAATGTATTCGCTGGTTTTCGCCCAGTGGAAGTGCGACGTGTTGCCGGGCAGCACAATAACGGCGCCGGGCGGGATAAGCCTCCAACTTATCGCCATCGAATTGATCCCCTAACCCGATATAGAAAACGCCCGAAAGCACTGTGTAGACCCGATCTTCCGGGTGCCTGTGCGGCATCAGCTTCACACCACGTGGAACTTTGACCCTGATCGTGTAGGGGCCGCGCTCCGAAGGCGTGCCGACAACAACAGCCAGTCGGACCGAAGGTGGAAAAGCCGCGAACGGCCTCCAGTCAATTTCTTCGGGCAGAGTCGATCTGAAAGCCGATTCGCCAAGCTGGGGTGGCCGGGCTTGCGGGACCGTTCCGTGCTCGCAGGTCGCTTCGCTCATGATTACTCCCCTTTGAAAAACACGACTTCAACCCGATCAGAATGTCCCTCGCGCAGTTCCGATTAGGCTCGATTCGTGGAAGGGAAACAATTGGACAATGGTATCGACAATACCTTCGTATTGACGTCATCGTGAAAGTCGCCGGTGTTCAGAATCGGTTTATGAGGCGAAGGCAAATGAGTTGCTGAAGCAATGATTGATGCTTCGGCTCAGACCAATCCGGCATGCTTATTCCACCCATGAAACTTTGAGAAATCGCCGGAGTTCCAGGCCTCACGGAGGCCAGGTTTGCCCAGATCCCAGTCCGGTCGAATTTCACGGGTGACGGCACGCAGATCTTGCCACAGCTCTGCGATCGACGGACGGCCCCAAAACCAATAGCCGTTATAAATCTTGTGAATCACCAGGCCCGGCTTGAGGACGAGTGTGTGCGGGACCATCGGATTGTGCTCGGGATCCGTGTACTCCTGGATGTCGAGGTCCTTCTGAATGATCCGGCCAGGGTCGGAAAGGAACGTCCACTGGGCTCCGACCGATGCTCGAAACTCCTGCAGCGTGTGGTGGTCGTCAGTTGAAATCGTGACGATCTGTGTGTAGGCCACGGCAAACTTGGGGTAATACGCGGCGAGTTCCAAATGCTGCTGGTGCTCCTTCGGACAGTAATGGCCGCGAGCGAGCGTAAGGACCAGCGGGTCATCGCCTTGCAGCTCGCTCAGCTTGCGCTCATTGCCCAGGTGATCCGGCAGTTTGTAGTCGGGGAACTGGCTTCCGGGCGCAATGTCGGAACGCATGATTTGACTCCTTCGATTGGTCTCCGTGAGCTAGCGCCGAGCGGACAGCCAAAAGCGTTTAAGTCCGGATCGAATACGGCTGTGCCTTCAGCCGTACGTGAGGTCGGTGCTTTGGCCGACTTCAATAATGTAGCCGTCGGGATCGCGGATGTAACACCGGATCTCGCCGTACTTCGGGATCGGTTCCGTGATGAACTCCGCTCCTCGATCCTTCCATAATTCGTAGCACGCCTGAATATCCGCAACGCGAAAATTCATGAAGCTGTTGATGTGATTGGGGTCGGGGGTGCTGAGCGTTACTGTCGGCTTGTCCGGGGTTGGGCCGCCTCCTACGTTCAGGATCATCCAGGTATTCGCGAGCTGAAGATACCCGGGCGCATTGCCGTCGCCAAGGCTCAGAATGCGGGCGCCGAAGACCTTTTCATAGAAGTGAGCCGACCGGCCGATGTCGGCAACGGTGAGAAACTGTGCGACGGAGAACCCCTCGCGCGGGGGCATCTCATAGCTCTTCTGTTCGACTTGTACGGCGTTCATTGACGACTCCTCTCGATAAACGGTGCTGATCCGTTGATTCTGGTTCTTTCATATCCATACCTGCTCGTGCGCAAGGAAAGATTCAGTGTCAGCGCTTGATGTGCTCTATGGCTGCGGAAATCCGAACATCAACCACGACTGATTGGCCACCCAATGCGGGTATAGTTCCGTCATCTGATCAAACAACTCATGGTCGGACGTCGCGGTCTTCTGCATCCGATCAAAATCCTGCAGGTAACGCTTGGTGTCTTCGATCGCCGAGGGAGAATCGGGCCGCCAGGCTTCTTATGACCGGCGACAACCATCGCCGGGTTTAGCGCCGCTAGCCGAATCTCCTGCCGCCTCAACGTACCTGGTACGGGTGGAAGATGTAGTCTTTCGCTTTCACGGCCATATGGCATGTGTTTCCGCAGTCTGCGTGGGCCGTGGGATCGGGGGTGAACTTGCCCGATGCGGCGTCATAGTTGAACACGGCGTATCCCCAGCCGCCGGTCTTCGGAAATCTCTTGCTGTCCTTCTCCATCACGAAAGCCTGCTTAAAAACATCGGGCACGTCCACCACGAAAGGCGCTTCCGTGCTCTTCTTAGGCTTCCACTGCAGCTTCACGATCATCGACCCCTCCGGGAAGAAGCGGCCGTTTCCTGCAGATCCGGTCTTGTACGCCTGAATCATCGCTGGATTGGCGACGATTACCTTAAGCACTTCTTCGGTGCGCGCGGAAGAAACTAGAGACCAGTCCTCGTATCCTCTGAAATCTGAAAACGCGACTCCATCCGGCGATTTCAGCGAGTACTTTTCCTTGTCTTGGCCTTGAGCGCAGAGAATCGCGCCGCCGAGGGCAGCCAGCAGCGCCGTGCCCGTAACCATGGCAATACGATTGACGCGAATTTCAGTCTTTGCTTTGCGTTGCCCTTTGGCGCCAGATTCGTTCATAGGTTCTGTCATGACGTGCTCTCCTTCTGAGAAAGCTGCTAGTGCTCAAGATCTTCCCGATCAGCCGCAGATTGATTAAGCCTGAATTCACCCCCCATGCGATTCCGAATGCGGCGATCGAGCCGCTCTCCCGATCATTTCTCGATCAATTTCCGTCCGCCGAGCTTTGGTGAATCACTGCCGCGCCCGCCTCGCTGACGATCTCGTCCTGAGAATCCGTACCCCCCGAACTGCCAATTGCGCCGATAAGCACCCCCTGATCGATGAGTGGGATACCGCCTCGGGACGCAATAATTCCGTCGAACGCGAGCAGATAGTTCAGATGCATGAGCTGAATGCCATCCTCGAAGACCTTGGTTGGACGCCGGAAGGTGGCAGCCGCTCGCGCCTTGTGTTGGGCAATCTGGATGGAGGCAAGCATCGCACCGTCCATTCGTGCAAAGGCCACCAGGTTGCCACCGGAATCCGCCACTGCCACATTCATCTTCCAGTTTCGCTTCGTCGCCTCCGCAACGGCGGCGTGAATAACCGCCTCTGCTCGATCAAGTGTTATCGAGGGTCCATAGGGCACATCGAATGGAATGTCGTTTGGGATGACGTCAAGAGGATTCGACGGCACTGCCCCTGTTTCTATGATTCCCGATTTGCTGCTTGACATACATTTCCTCCGAAACGTTAAGAAGCTGTCTATCTGACCCGATCGATCACTTTTGTAACTGGCCAGCGAGCCAGTAATCGACACTGAGCTTTCCCGGACCAGAACAAATCATCCAGAAAAAGATGAGTACGTACAGCACCTCCGGAAGGTAGAGCAGATCGTCGACCCATTCGAGCGGCGAAAGTCCTTTAGGCATGGCCGAAAGCTTCGTGGTCAGAATGGCGACAGCCATATCGACCGACAAAGCCAGCCCGGCCAGACTCGACAGAAGCCCCGCAGCTACAAAGGATCCCCCAACGAACTCGACACTCGACACGAAATAAGTCATGACGTAGGGAAATGGGACTTTGGCCCTGGCAAGGGTTTCGTACATGGTTTGCCTGCTGCCAGCCACAAACAATTTTCTTGCCCCGGAGACGGCGAAGAACAGCCCAATCGAAACGCGTACGAGCAGGATGGCATATGGTTCCGAATCACTGCTACCCAGCAGTGCAAACTGAGCTAACCGTTTCCAATCCATCAGTTGTCCCTCCATCGAACGGAAAGCTGCAACGATGCCCCACGTCGCTCAGTCGAAGTCGGGCCTTCGAACTAGCGCGGGATTTCTCCGAGGTAGTATCCGAGCCGATTCTCGACATCCCCAGGTTTGTGGAAGCCGCGCGCCATCAGCGCTTTGATTCCATTCTGCGCGGCGGGTCGTCCTAGCGAAGCGATGCATGCATCCCACCCTGCGCCGAGCTCAACGTCCGGCGGCAGGCTCGTGTTGACCAGGCGCTTGGTGTTGGCGATCGCCCATTTGTCGAACTTGGCGATCCGGGTCGCGAGCGCTTCTACGAATGCGTCCAGATCGCCGTCGGGCAAGGCGCGGTTCACGTAGCCGTAGGCCTCCGCCTGGTCTCCCGTAATATCTTCTGAACTCAGGAGTACCTCGAGCGCACGGTTTCGTCCGATGAGTTGAGGCAGTCGGGCCATGGGACCACCGCCGGCGACCATCCCCACGCCCACCTCCCATTGCGAGATGATGGTCTTCTCGCGGCTGGCGAAACTCATGTCGCAGGCGAGCGTGATCTCGCTGCCGTTTCCCGTCGCACGACCGCGGATGAGGGCGATCGATGCGACTGCCGCGTGAGTCAGGCGCACGAGAAAGTCGGGCCAGGGCGGCAAGCCTGTGGGGCCAGCCGGCATTGAGGTCAGATCCTCCAGCTTGGCTTCGAAATCGGAGTGATTCAAAAAGTAACCGTCGACTGCGCTGTCAAAGACCACGACCCTGACATCGCCATCGGTCTCGATAGCGTCGATGACTCCCTGGAACTCGCGGACCATCTCCGGGCCCATGACGTTGATAGGCGGGTTGTCGATTGTGACACGCCAATAGCCAGGCGACCGCCGGGTGATGCGAAGCTGTGCGGCCTTTGTCGGTTCATTCGTCGGCGTGGGTTTCGTGGGTGCGGTCGTGGTTGCCATGGATGCTCCTTTGAAGTTGCTCTCGGAAACCGCTTGATTGAAGGCGCCAATTGAGGTCGCCGCCTGGCGCCGTGTTTATTGAATGCGCGTGATTTCGTCTCGGAAGTGCCGGAAATTGTTCGTCTTTGCCATTAAGCCAGAAGCGAGAATGCGAATCCATTAGACGATGGTGTCGCCAATACCTTGGTATGAGCGGTCAGACCGATGTTCGAATGCTGTAGAAAACCTGGCCGAAGATCGGCCGAATGCGAACGGTGGCCTATACGATCGGAAAACGGCCGAACAGTCGAACCAGTCTGCCGGCCACGCGGTGGATCAACAGATGACGAGGAGTCTCCAGGCCAGAACGGTTATGACGTTCCGCTCGCCGCCGTCAGCGTAGGTCCACTAGAGGAGGTTGACCTGATCATCCTGCGATCGCTTGAGCCGGAGATTGCAGAAGGGGACGGTGACCTGAATTGACTTGACCCGGTGTGGGCGCGCTCTGAACGCAGCCTCGTGGCCATTCTCACCAGGTCCACGATAGACTTGGCCCCCATCTTTTGCATAACCCGACCTCGGTGAGCCTTCACCGTGATTTCGCTGATGCCGAGTTCCGCACCAATCTGTTTGTTTAAGAGCCCTGACAGCACTAATGCCATGACTTGCCGTTCACGGTGGCTGAGAGACGCATAAGAGTTGCGGACCGACCGCATCTCAGCTTCGCGGCCAAGCGCAATAGAGCTGCGTTTGAGGGCTTCCCGGATTGCGTCGAAAAGAGCTTCATCCGTGAATGGCCTCATCAAGAATTCCACGGCTCCAGCCTTCATGGCTTGAACCGACGTGGGTACATCTCCGTGATCGGTGATGAATATAATCGGCGTTTCGGTACGTTCGACGACGATCCGCTTCTGCAACTGAAGGCCACTGAGGTCTCGAGGAGAAATATTAACCACAAGGCAGTTTGGAACATGTGGCCGGGGCCTGTCGAAGAACTCTCGAGCGAGGGTGAATGTCTCTGGTTGCCACCCTTCGCGGCTAATGATCTGGTCCATGGATTTACGCGCGGAGACGTCGCCGTCGACAACGAACACGATGGGGAGATCGGAGGATGTTCCTGAAGATTTGAACTTAGGATGAGACAAATACCCTGTTGTATCCGAACGGTTGCCCGCTATAGCCAGGAGATTCGGAATTGCTTCGGCATTCGAGTCGATCACGGCACTTCCAGAACTATTGGATGTGCACCGTAGCGCAGTCGCCTTCGTAGACTTCGTAGCCATTGCAGATAAAGGGTTCGGAAGAACTCCGTCGTTCGAGAGGATTAGCGCGCGTTCGATCAAATTCTGAAGCTCTCGCACGTTACCGGGCCAGGAATGCGCGGTGAACGCACTCAACGTCTCTGCCGGTATATGGTGAATTTGCTTTCCGATGCGCCGTGAGAACATTTCCACGAAGTGCGAGACCAGCAATGGTATGTCTTCGCGGCGCTCGCGCAACGGTGGCAGTTTGATTGGAAATCCGTTCAGTCGATAGTAGAGATCGCTGCGGAATTCTCCCCTCCTGATCATGCCTATTAGATCTCGATGTGTCGCAGCAATCAGGCGGACGTTGACACGATGCGTCCGGCTGCTCCCCGGGCGCTCGAATTCGTGTTCTTGCAAGACCCTCAGTAATTTAGGCTGCAACGCCAGGGGAAGATCACCTATTTCATCGAGGAACAATGTTCCGGCATCAGCCATTTCGAAACGGCCGATCCTGTGCGCCAAAGCCCACGGAAAGGCGCCCTTTTCATGCCCGAAGAGTTCGCTGTCTAATGAGTCGAAGGGGATTGCCGCGCAATCCAATTTCACAAAACGGTGCTCGCTGCGTGGACTGAGATTGTGAATGGCGCGAGCGAACCACTCCTTACCGGTACCCGTCTCTCCGAACAGGAGCACGGTGGCATTGGTGGATGCCACACGTTCCGCGTCTGCAAGGGCCGATCTTAGAGCAGGGCTGTTGCCTACGATCTGCCTGGATTCACCTTCGGGGTAAGTTCGTTCCATTATCGATGCACCGCCGACTTGCCGGTGTCGATTTTTCCGCGCGATGTGAATGGCGGAATCTACCGTTGCCGTCGCATCAAGCGAGTCGTCCAATGACATGAATTCATCGGCGCGACCAATCAAATCTAAATCAGACACAGCTCACCTCCACGCGTGAAACTTGGGGAAGTTCCGCGTATTGACTACTTCTGGTCGATCGTTAGTACGGCGCGGATCTTTTCGAGCAGGGCTCCGCCATCGAACGGTTTATAGAAAAAATCCGCCGCTCCTTCTCTGAGAGCTATCTGTCGAGTTTCGGGAGTATTGTGCGCAGAGATAAAGATCACCGGTAACGTCGGTCGTTCGCGTCTGACGCGGCGCTGTAACTCAAGACCATCCATTCCCGGCATCCGAACGTCTGTGATCACACAAGCTGCGACGGCGAGTTTCCCCGAGTTCAAAAACTCCTCTGCAGATGAAAAGAGCTGGGGTGAGTATCCCGCCGACTCAACCAGGCTCTCGATCGACTCCCGGACTCGGAAATCGTCGTCCACGGCTACCACTACCACCATGCATCTCGTGCTGTCTGTCGACACGAAAGTATCTCCAAATACGTTTTGAGAGTAGCGTCGAAGCACAAGGCAGGCAATTATAGGTTTATTTAGACGGGGTCGGTGATACGGGTGATCCCGAGCTTATCGGCCATTCTGACAAGCTCTGCGAGCGATTTGGCGCCCATCTTTCGCATGATCTGGCCTCTGTGGACCCCAATCGTGATCTCACTGGTCCCCAGATCCGCAGCGGTTACTTTATTGGCAAATCCCGCGACCACAAAGGGCAGAACTTCCCGTTCGCGGGGCGTAAGAAGACTGTAATGCCTTTGCAACGCAGCGAGTTCCGATCTCTTCTCCCGCGCTGTTCGATCTAGAGAAATAGCTGAGTCAATTGCTTTGAGTAACTCTTCGTCCCCAAACGGCTTTGAAAGGAACTCTGTCGCCCCATGCTTCATTGCACGCACTGAAGAGGAGACATCTCCATGACCCGAGATGAAGATAATCGGCGGTGCATCTCCATCAGCCAATTGCTGCTGAAGTTCCAGCCCGCTGGTGCCAGGAAGTTTCAGGTCCAGTATCAGGCAACCCGGGGCATCTGGCTTTTCGAATTGCAGAAATTCCGCAGCTGAACTGAAAACGGCCACTCGAAATCCCGCCGATGAGATCAGGCTTGTCAGTGCCTCCCGCACGCGATAGTCGTCATCCACTACGAAGACGAAAGGGCTCTCGGACTTCATCACCGCACACTCGCTTGAGCGGGAAGAGTAAATGAGAAGGTCGTACCTGCCCCTTTGCCGGATTCCGCCCACAACCGGCCGTGATGTGCCTCGATAATGGAGCGACAAACCGCCAACCCCATACCCATTCCGTTTTCTTTGGTTGTGAAGAAAGCCTCGAAGACTTTGTCGGCATCGTCCATACCTATCCCGCTATCCTGTATCTCCACTAAAACGGTTTCCTGACTCTGTCGCTTCGATCGGATGAGAAGCCTCTTCGGACGATCGAGGACCGGATCCATCGCCTCGATCCCGTTCAGGAATAGGTTGAAAACGAGTTGCTGCAATTGCACGCGATCACCTAAAACCGTCGGAAGATCATCGGCGAGCTCCATCTGTACGGCAACGCTTCTTCGCGTGGTCTCACCACCCAATAAGTGCAGCACCTCGGCAATCACCTCGTTCAGGTTCAGATCGATTGTCTCTAAGGCAACATGTTTGAAGAGAGCCCGGATTCGTCGTACCACTTCCCCGGCCTCCTTGCCATCGCGAACAATTCTCTGGGCTGCTTCGCAAGCTTTATCCAGGTCAGGGGGCTGATTTGTGAGCCAGCGCAGGCAGGCATGACCATTCGTTACCACAGCGGCCAGGGGCTGGTTGATTTCATGAGCAATTGAGCCGGCAAACTCTCCCACCGTAGCCGTCCGTGTTGCTCGCGACAATCGCATCTCGTTGCTGCGCAGGGCTTCCTCAACATTTTTCTGGTCGTTGATATCGATCAGCAAGCCGTACCACCGAGTCACTCTGCCTTGATTGTCCCGCGCGGCCTGGCCAAGCGCGCGAAACCATCGATAGTCGCCATTGGCACGGCGGAATCGGCATTGGCTATCGTACGGCTCCCCGGTTGTGACCGCACGGGACCACGAGTGCGCCGACGATTCAGCATCGTCCGGGTGCAGAAAACTGGTCCAGCCCGATTGCGCCCAGGCGTCTGAGGTGCTCCCGGTGTACTCCAGTATTCGGCGATTCAGGTAATTGAGTTCGCCATCCGGAGAGGCACACCATACCAGGCCAGGAATCGTCTCAATGATCAAGCTAAGATCGCGTTCGCTCGCCTGCAATGCCTCTTCAGCCTTTTTCTTTTCGCTGATATCCCGAATAAAACCTGTAAAGACCTTGTGGCCGTCGCTCGTCATCTCTCCGAACGACACTTCCACAGGAAACGCTTGGCCATCCATACGTTGACCGATAACTTCGACGCCTTGCCAATTCAGATGCCGCTTACCGGTCGCCAGGTAGCGTTTAAACCCGTTCTCATGCAGGCTCCGCATCATCTCCGGCATAAGCATTGTCAAAGGCTTGCCGACAATCTCAACTGGATCATGGCCGAAAATACGCTTCGTGGCGGGATTCGCAAAAAGGATAACCCCTCTCTCGTCCATGCCGACTACGGCGTCGTTGGCTGCTTCCACAATCACCCGATGTTTCTCTTCGCTACTTCTCAAATCCTCCTCGACGTGCTTGCGGTCGGCAATCTCTTTCAGGAGCTCTTCGTTGGCCGCGGCAAGTTCCATAGTTCGCTGCGCGACACGTCGATCGAGTTCACTTGCGATCTGCGTCTGTTCCCCGCGGAGCCGGGCCTCTTGTAACCCGATGGACGCCTGATTCGCTGCTACGTTCAGAATCAGACGCTCGGTTTGCCGCGGAAAATCTACCCTGTCTGACCCCGCCACGATGACGCCAATCTCACTCTGCAACCCCAGCCCCAAAGGCACAATCGAAAATTCTCGGCCTCCGAATAGGCTCGGCGACCCCGGAGGCATTTGCTGAGGGTCGGCCCCTAACCATCGTTTGAGTGCTTCGCTGATCTCATCCGACGAGGCCCAATGTATCCGCGGCTGAGCGAACCGAAGCAACTCGATTGGTGTCCGGCCGTCCACGTCGTTTAAGCGCATGAAGACAAAATCTAGCTGAAGCATGCTCAGGAGCGCGTCGACTACGGTATGAGCAATCCGGGTTGGTTCGCCGCCGCTCCACATGGCCGGGAGTGCGAGAACGCTGACCAGATCACTCATGCAGCGTCGAAGGTTCTTGATTTCCTCTGCAACTTCTCCGGATTGCGCACTCATCCCTCAAGCCGTCCCAGGTGAGCTGCTCCGACCAGCCCGGCGTTGGCGAAACTCTTGCAGGAACTCATCCGGGGGCACGAAGAAAGGATTCTGCTGAAGAAGGCCGCCGATGATGACCATCGGATGTGTTCGCATGATGTCCATTACTGCGTCACCACTAAATTGTCCGAGATGGTAAGTGCAGATGACCGCGTCGTCGTGATGCAGCCACACGTCGTTTACGCGCGACTCGAATTCAATCACTTCATCCACATGAGATTGATCTTTCATCGCCCAGTCCATTCGACAACAAATCCGGCTCATAGGAAATCCCCCTGTCGTGTTTCCACTGGCCAGCTGTTCAAAAACCCCCAGCATGCGATCTTGATCGAAGCGGCCATCGGGAAGGTAGACTTCAGTATTGGTGCGAAGCTCGAGCTGACCACTCTGCTGTGCTGCTGCTGGGTCCAAGCCCGCGGCAGTCAACCGTTGCAGATGGTCTTGGTGTTGCTCCGGGTTCAGGACATGAACGGCTTTGTCGCCGCATTTCATGCCGTCCCTTATGAAGGGAAGCAGAATCCGATACTCTTCCTCGTCATTGTTAAAGAACGCGCAGACATGACGCGTTTCGGCGAGGTAGGAGCCAGCAATGGAAATAGGTGCCGTGGCGCTCTTCATGGCCTCTCTCCCCTATATGGAAGTCATGCAATACAAAGAGGACAAAGTGCAGATCCCAGGTTTGGATTTAAACGAAGCCTTCATATTCAGTCAGTCAGACGCCAGAGGATGATGGGTAAGGCGCCGAAGGGACGCCATCAACGGAACGGACGATCGCGACGCCTACATTGAGCCGGTGCATGCTCCGCGGCGAGGGGAACTCGCCATCTTTCCGGAGAGGGTCCAAGTATACACTTTGGATCCTCGGTGACGAGTGTCTTCAATCTTGAGAGAGTTCATTCTGCCAGCGACCAGAAAACGCAAACTCTGCTAGCGACGCAACTTATCCCGAAACACGAAGTTGGGCGAGGCGCAGACCGACCTTGGTATCGAGTTCGTGATTCATGATCCAAAAGTATTGGCGATACCATCGTCTAATTGCCGGTCTCCGGCCCTCGTGGTCTGATCCATGAAGAGCAGCGCCCTGGAATTTCTGGCGGAATACTTGAATAAACATCATCCGACGTTTTATAAGCGGGTGATTGCAACCGAGATCGTCGATCTCTCTGCACTCACCGAGCCGGAGATAGAGGCGATTGCAAAGAAGCACATGAGTTAGATGGAGTGGAGAACAAGCGGCTGCTGAAGTGTGGAGGTAGAGGATGTCAGCCTTCGAACCAACCTGGGAGCCATTCGAGGAAAGCACACGTCACACTACACGAGGCAACCTGCCTGAGACCGCGTTTGCCTTTCCCAAGCAACACAAAGAGCCGATGACGGACCCTCAGCACGTGCGAAATGCTGTTGCCCGATTCGATCAAGTGCTGGACGTATCAGACGAAGATCGGGCATTAGCGTTTGTCAACATTGAAAAAGCCGCGAAGTATTACGGCGTGAACCTTTCCGAGACCAACTGGCATGAACTTGGCAAAACAGTTGGTTCTTAGGTCGCCCAGCCCGTTGGGATCAAGCCGGGTCCTTTCACGTCCTTGCAAGAAGTCTCGGCTGCGTGCACGATTCTTCGTTGGGGATTTGCGGGATACGTGATCGCAGGCCTATCGGAGGGTTATTCGAGTCCCGCCAGATTATCCGGCGTTCCGACTGGCTCATGTCCCCTTGCAGACTGAAGAAACGCCCCAGAATCTCACCCATGGGGATTGGCGTTCTGCTGCCACTCGGGCGGCCCGCAACCCGGTATCGATTCCACCGCCAAATACGGTACAGACTGAATCTGTCGCTGTCCATAGACGATGGGCAACAGGTCAGCCACTTGCGCCTCATGATCCACACGGGTAACGAGGTCCACCTCGTCCAGCCCCATCAGACGTACTCTCTCAAGCAGACCAGGTACATCCATAATGCAACCCGCCAAGTGCAACGGCTGAGAATTCTACACGCCAATCACTTTGGTCCACAGCACTTTTGTGCTGTATCCTTACTCTGATATCTCGCTTGAATTGAGCCATCCGCGCAGAGTCGGACGCGCCCGTACCTCCCCGGAGGTCCCGCGGTTAGAAACGGCGTGTGGCGTCCTTTCCCGGCTTGATACCACACGTCATTCCTTTTTCGCGTAAGCGTTGGAACATCTTTTCACACTCGGGCCACGCCCCCCGCTCAGGACGCTCCCCCTCGCGGCCCCCAAATGCCTTGGTGACCATAAGCTCTAGTGATTGGAGCGAAGCCATGTCTCGAATGCTTCGGATTTCTCTGCCTTTTGCGTTGCTCCTCTGCGGGTTGGTTCATGATCGGCCAATGCTTCGGGCTCAAGAGCCGGCCACGATCGAAAGCCAGCAAGCTGTTCGATTCGAACAAAGCCCCCGATACTTCAACTATGCAGCTTTCTGCCGGACTCCCAAGGAATTCTCCGCACAAATTCCTAAATCCGGACTGCCGCTCGACAAGATCGAATTCGGCATCGGCTGGTACGTGACGGCGACGGTGACGCGCACGACCGGCACTTCGCCCGAGGTCGACGGGAGGATCATCGTTTCCCCGCACCACGTCCGTTTCATGCCCCGCGACCCCCAGATCGTTGATGAATACGTGGATTTTCCACGCGGCGAGGTCGAGTTTAAGCACTCTCCCGGAGAGCCCGATGCGTCATTGCGCAGCAAGGACGTTGCCCTCAAATTCAGGCTAACCAAAATATGCCTGACTTGCGCGCCCGGCACGCCGGTTCCCACCGGTTCAAACGCTGCGCTCCTCGATCGTGAGTTCGCTTTGTTCGGCGAGACGGTCACGCAGTTCGAGTCCGGCTGGAGGACAACTTATCGCCTCAGTAAAGGCGCCCCGGTCGATTCACTGTCACCCAATCAGCGGGCGAGCGTCGCTGCCTCACCGGCACCGCGCCCATCGCCGGAACGAAAGACGTCGGGCGCATTGCCCGCGGAAGTTTCGCCGATAGTGAGTTCCGCTCCCCCGACGCCTGAGGCTGCCGCGAACCCTCCAGCCACGAAAGCGTCTGCCCCGCTGGTGATCAGAGCATCGAAAGGAAGGCCGGTCAAGATTTCATCGGCCGATGGCCTGCTGGTCAAGAAGGTCGCGCCTGAATACCCGCTCGATGCCAAGATCGTGCGCCTCGAGGGCACCGTGGTTTTGCGAACTGTCATCGACAAAACCGGCGAAGTCTCCTCGGTGTTTGCTCTCAGCGGCCCGCCACTGCTGGAGACGGCCGCGGTCGAGGCGGTGAAGCAGTGGCAATACCGGCCGTTCTTGATGAACGGCCAGCCCGTCGAGGTTGAAACGACCGTCGAGGTCGTGTTCGCTCTCGACGGCTCGCAGCCAACGATCCGGGCGCAGAACCGGAAGTAGGCAGTGATCAGTAATCGGCCACCCTTCGGGATGGCCGATTTGCTTATTGTCCGGCCAAAAACGTCAGTACGCTCCCACGATGGCGCAGAGAGCCACTAGTAATGGCGGGGCGGCGGCTCGGGATGGGCAATGGCGATGGTTGCCCGCCCTGGCGAGTGCTCTGCCTCAATCCGCGGGGCGGCGGGCGTGGCGGGTGGCAGATTGCGCCCGCCGTTGGCGCGCTCCAAAGACGGGTCGAGCCACTTCATCACGGCGGCCGTCATTGTGGATGTGCCTTCCTCCGCGAAATGGATGCCGTCCGGTGCACGCAGGTGCACCACCGCGCCGTTCGGCAATTCCGCGAATTCTCGAAACGAGCCGGAAGCGTCTCCGACGAAGGAGACGGTACTCCACCACGAGGCATTGGGGTCCCGGGAGACCACGGTGTAGGCGATGCGGTTGACGATGGAGATTCTCTGGTTGAAAGGCATCGACCGCATCGGAGGCAGGCCTACCCAAAGCACCCGGGCACCCGTGCTCTCCACCATCGCCAGAAAGTCGGCGATCCGCGACTGGTACGTTTTGCGCCATTCCTCGCTGCCGAATAAAACCACTTTGCCGTCAACGACGAAACTCTGGCCGTCATTGGCGCCGATCGCGACGATCACAACATCGGGCTTTTCGGAACCAAGGATTGCCGGATACTCGTCCATCCAGTTGAACACGTCGGGGCGCGCCAACCCTGTACCGGATTTGTAGGCTCGCAACATCCGCAGGTTCTTATCCCCGCTAGCCTTCCGCATCAGGCCGGCGCCGAAGCCCACGGCCATCATGGAATCGCCCGTAAGCACCACCACGCGCGGCCTGCCGGGTTCGATCGGTGCCAGCGGCGTAAGACTCACACTCTGTGGCACGCTTCCAACAATCGGAGCCGCAGCAGCCGCGGCCAGAATGGACTTGGATTCCGGCTGGAGCACTGCGAATTCCGGCGCCGAGGATGCCTGGCTGGTCTCAGAATGCGGCGCGCCACCCTGCTGTGTGGGCGGAGGCGTGATGCGGGCCACGCGAACCGCGTCATCAGACCAGCCAATGCGGGCAGCTTCGTCCAGGGTGCGGTCCCGGGCGCCGGCAATCCCCAGCGGCTGAAGGGTCCTGTTGAGCGCGAAAGCGGCCGGCTGGGCGAGTGTGCGCAGCGGACCCGGCTCCAGGCGGCTGGCCCAGTTCTGAAGGCCATCCGACTCGAGGAGCAGGATGGCGACGACGAACCCGCCAAGGGTCAGGAACATGTGCCGGATTGAATGACTCAAATGAAAATTCCGCATGGCCGCTCAAAATTGAAAATAAATGAAGGGCGCCACTCCGGTGGGCCCCAGGATTTCGATCAGGGCGATGGCAACGGCCAGCGCGGCGCCTCGCGCCAGGGCCGGCCAGCGGCCCAGTTCAATTTCAAACGCGTTGCGCCAGCGTGA
Organism: uncultured Acidobacteriota bacterium; assembly: GCA_963798315.1. Taxonomy (GTDB): domain Bacteria; phylum Acidobacteriota; class Terriglobia; order Terriglobales; family Acidobacteriaceae; genus Telmatobacter. The sequence continues at coordinate 479,213 of CAWCTA010000023.1, forward strand.
CGGCATGTACTGTCCGGCAAGGCCCAGGAACAAGACGATGCACACCGGGGCCGAGGCCAGAGTGACCGGACCGGGAACTTGCAGACGCCCAAAAACCTCGAAGGCGATCTCAAAGGTGGATGCACGGAAAAAGACCCACCCGGCGCACACGGCATGGAACAGCAGAATGCGCGCGATCCAGCGCCAGGCGGTCGAATTGTGGACTGCGATCAACTCATGCCAGCTGGTGCGCGTCCAGATCCGGTGACCGATCAGCAGCACGCCATGCAGGCCGCCCCAGGCTACGAAGGTCCAGGCCGCCCCGTGCCATAGTCCCCCGAGCAGCATGGTCAGCATGAGGTTGAATGCCGTGCGCAAGTGGCCCTTCCGGGAACCGCCCAGCGGAAAGTAGAGATAGTCGCGCATCCAACTTGAGAGCGAAATGTGCCAGCGGCGCCAGAATTCCTGCGGGGTGGCTGCCTTGTACGGCGCGTTGAAGTTGCGCGGGAAGCGATAGCCGAGCAGCATTGCGCAGCCAATGGCAATGTCGGTATAGCCGGAGAAGTCGCAGTAGATCTGCGCGGCATAGCCGTAGATGGCCAGCAGCGTGTCCCCGGCACCGAACGATTGGGGCACGGAAAAGACCGGCTCGATCAGGCGCGTGGCCAGCATATTGGAGATGACGACCTTTTTGAACAAGCCGCCGATGATCAGCAGGAACGCCTGATTGACGCGGATTGCGAGCGGGTTGCGGCGCGCGGCGAGTTGCGGCAGAAAGCGTGATGCTCGCAGAATGGGGCCGGCGATCAGCTGCGGAAAGAACGCGACGTAAAGAAGGGCGTCGCCAAGCTGCACTGGCTCCGTTACCTTGCCGCGATAGCAATCGGCCAACAGCGAGATCGCGTGGAACACGAAAAACGAAATGCCCAGTGGCAGCAGCGGAGAACTAATCGGAATCCGCGGCGGGGGCGCGAGCCGGCCCCAGAGCGCGAACAAGTTGGACAACAGAAAGCTGGCGTACTTGAAATACGCCAGCGTTGCCAGGCACACGACAACGCCGACGACCAGCCAGGCTTTGCGAGCGCCAGGCGAAGTGCTGCGCTGAATAAGCTTGGCGACGACCCCGGCGAAAACGGAAATCCCGATCAGCAGCGGAAGATACGTCCAGTTCCAGAAGCCGTAGAAGGCGTAGCTCGCCAGGAGCAGAAAGCCCTTGTGCGCCCGCGGCAGCCGATAGAGGCTCCACGCGATGCTAAGAACAGCGAGGAAAAACAACGCATATTCAACCGTGGGGAAAAGCATAATGTCTTATTTACACTCGCCATGCTGACAAGAGCGCTGGAAAAGTTGAGCCTGGAAACAGCCGGAATGACGTCGGAAAGACCAAGAATCCCGCATAGCTGTTCGGAGGCGAGGCGCCCGAGGGTCGCGATGGATCGACTATTAAATCTAAACTAATCGTAAGAAAGCCTGCGTTGCGCACGCAAGGACAAAATCTCCAGTGCCGCGTTACTCTCAGGCCAGGCGACTCCCCCAGAAGTTACCTATTTTCCGAGGGCGTACCTTACGGTTTTCGCGCATCCTTCCCCGTCATCAGCTGATCGTAACGTTCTTCCCTGGATCCACTTCCCCGCTATGCCGCTCACTTTGCAATCGCGTAAGGCTTGCCCACGCCTGGGCGCGGCGACTGGCTCGTCCCCAAGAATTCCACGTTGTGCGGTAGTGGTGCGAAAGCCCAATGCGACGATTTGCAGGGGACAGTTGAAACATCAGGGCAACGCGCCCTTCCGGAAGGGTAGGGCCCGGAAACACGCCTTGGCAATTGCCGCGACCTTGGCGGGCGAAGGACTCTGTGCATTCGCCCGCGGGTGAATCTGTTCGATTCCGATCAAAACCGCTGTCAGCGTTTGCAGATTCGGCGCTGTGCTACAAAAGACTGTGTCACCTGCGCGGCCGCCGCATAGGTTGCATTGCCCGCCTGGTTTGCTGCCACGGTACAGACCCCGTTCGCAATCGCGGTCACCGAGTTGCCGCTCACCGTGCAGGCTGATGGCGTGGCCGAAGTGAAGGCCACAGGCAGCCCGGAGCTTGCGCTTGCGCTCAGCGTCCCTGTGCCGCACGAGTTCTCCACCGGTGTGGGACCAAACGTAATCGTTTGACTCTTCTTGGCGGTCACCGTAATGTTCTGCGTAACTTGGGCTGCGGCGTTGTAATTCGTGTTGCCGGGCTGGTTCGCTGTGATTGTGCAGGTTCCCGCCGCAACCCCCGTTACTGTACTACCGCTGACAGTGCAGATTGAAGTCGTGGTCGAGGCGAACGTCACCGCCAAGCCTGAACTCGCCGTCGCACTCAGAGTTCCCGTGCCGCCTACGGTGACCGCAGGAGCTGCCCCGAAGGTGATGGTCTGGCTACCCTTGCCAACAGTGATAGTTTGCGTCACCTGCGGAGCAGCCGCATAGGTTGCGTTGCCGGCCTGGTTGGCTGCCACAACGCAGGACCCAGCCGCAACCCCGCTCACCGTGCTGCCGCTTACCGTGCAGATTGAAGTCGTGGTCGAGACGAACGTCACCGCCAGGCCTGAGCTCGCCGTCGCACTCAGAGTTCCCGTGCCGCCTGCGGTGACTGCAGGAGCTGCCCCGAAGGTGATGGTCTGGCTACCCTTGCCAACAGTGATAGTTTGCGTCACCTGCGGAGCAGCCGCATAGGTTGCGTTGCCGGCCTGGTTGGCTGCCACAACGCAGGACCCAGCCGCAACCCCGCTCACCGTGCTGCCGCTTACCGTGCAGATCGATGTCGTGGTCGAGGTGAAGGTCACCGCCAGCCCGGAGCTTGCCGTTGCGCTCAGCGCCCCCGTGCCACCCACCGTTAGCACCGGCGCTGCACCGAATGTGATGGTCTGAGGGGTCTTCGCTGCACTGATCCCCGCCAGCGCCGCAATCAACGCTGGCTGCGGGCTGCCCCATCCGGTGACCAGGTCGAATCCCGCTACTGCGGAGTAGCTGCCCGAAGTACCGCTGCTGATGTCGTGAAAGTTGGTTGCGTAGCTCGAAGTAATGTTCTGGCTGTAAATGACGGGGTTTATGAACCCGACCGCGGATTGGCCGTTGGTAGCCCGTTGTTGATTCACGAGGGCCATAAATCCGGCCCACATGGGCGCAGCAAAACTGGTTCCACCCCACACATTCGACTGGCAGGCCTGCTGATCGATGCAACTATAGAAGGACCAGTTAGCATTGGCAGAAACGTCGGGGCCATTCCGCAGCGTGGTGGAGCCATAGTTGCTGGAATTGATGACGCCGGACAATTGCTGCCATGCCGGGATAGGTGTGGCGACGGGGCTAATACCGCCGCCGCTAGCGCTCCATGCGGTCTCCGAAGCCCATGCCCCGCCCGCGCTTGCGGTGGAGAGATCGGTGCCTCCTACCGAAACGACGTAGGCGTCAGATTGCGGAAAGTAAAAGCCTGTTGAGACCCAGGTGGATGAGTCTCCTGAGGCGACAAAGAAGGTTTGTCCCTGCGCTGCCATCTTTTGGAAATACGGATCATCAGTGGCGGGATCGGCCGGTCCCCAAGACCACGAGGAGCTGATGGTAAAGGGAAGGGGATTGTGGGTGGTCATCGCGCTGAGAATGGCGGTGTCAAGCGTTCCGATGTAGACATCGAGGCTGGCAAGGCCGGGCGCCATGCCGAGCGCTTGAGTCATGTCGAACGTTTGTTCGCCATCATCGCAGGCCGGGTAGACACAACTGGTGCTCGTCCCGTCGGTAGAGATAAGGTTAATTGGCACGCTGTTTGTCTGGTGAACGTTGGCGTAATAGGTGTTCAAGTCTGCCAGGTCGACGCCGAGAAACTGAAACAAGCCGAGATGCTGTCCCGCTCCAGTGAGGGCGGTTCCGCCGTAGTAGGCGGCCCGCATGTCGCTCCCGAGAAAGGCGGCGGAAGGGCCCGACCCCGTGGTTGCCTCTGTCACGAGTTGCTCCGGACGGAGGCCGTGAGCGGCAGCATACTCGCTTTTATTGACCAGGTTGGACTTGGGGGTGGAGTAGTTGTCCAGACCCGAAACATGCCAGAGATTGAAGGGCAAGTCGTGGGCCGGTTCGCGATCGGCGCTGTAGAAAAGCCGGTTCTCGGTCGGATGCGGGTAGGTGTACATGATGACCCGGAAAGCTGTCTCGATGGCGGTCACGGTGCCGGTTACCTGCACATCCATCCCATCACGGGAACCCCCAACCGCGATCAGGCCGTTGGAGCGGGCAAAGCTCAGGACACGCTCGTACTGCTCCACAGTCGGACCAAATCGGGCGGTAAATTCCCCCGGAGTGACAAATTGCAGGTAGTGAGGGCTGGTGGGGTTGTAGATATCGGCGAGAAATCTTTGCAGGCCTACGGGATCGCGCAAAGGCAGAACGATGTCCAACTGCAGTACCTGGTTTTGAGGAAGGCGGCCGACGGGGGAAACGTCACCGTTGGAGACAATGTCGCGCACATGGCGGGTGGAAACCGATTGAGCGAATCCCGCGGTTGTGGTGACAACCAGGATCGCGAGCAATGAACACAACTTCCCACTCAGGGTGACAGTCATGGACTCCTCCTTTGAGCTCATCCTTTTATGTGCGAAGCAGTTATCGTAGGCGTTTTCGCATCCGATCAGTGACCGATCTTGCCGCGCCCTGCGCGGCGTCGGACTCCCTCGACCCCCCAGGACCCCGACATGGACATCAGCTCTTACCCTGATAGAACGTGCTTTGTAGGGAAACCGGCTCAGAACAAGTCAGATTTGACCCCTAAATCCGTACAACTTGGAATGCGGTCCGGAATTCTTTGATCCCAACGCCAATGTGTTCGTGCTTTGAAGGAAAACCGGCGCAGAACAAGTTTGAGTTGAATTCAGGACGTTTGGCGGCCGGTCGCCGCAACGGGACGACGTCCATCCCATGACATTTCTTTGGGACCGAATGTTCACTCCTTGCTCTACTTTCTTGACCGACAGGAAACGCTCCCCTATGATCCCCACCATCACGACTTTGACTTGAGGAGCCGGCCTTGCCTTACCCAAGGTCCCTGAGCAAACTTCTGGCAGAGTGGCCGCCGGAGGACACCCAGTCCCTGGAATCGCTGCTTCCGCAGGTCTACGACGAGTTGCGACAGCTTGCTCACCGCTACCTGCGCCACCAGCGCCCGGGTCACACATTGCAAAGCACCGCGCTGGTACACGAGGCCTATCTGCGGCTGGCAAATCAGGAATCCCTGATCTTCGAAAATGACAAGCAGTTCTTTGGATTGGCGGCATTGATCATGCGCCAGATCCTGGTTGACTGCGCGCGCAAGCGCAGCACTGCCAAGCGCGACGGCGGGGTCCGCTTGCCTCTCGCGGACTCGCTTTCCATCCTGGACGGCAAGAGTGTAGAGATGATGGCCCTTGACGATGCGCTGATCGATCTCGCCCGGCTCAACCTTCAGCAAAGCCGCATTGTGGAATTGCGTTTCTTCGGGGGACTCTCCATCGAAGAGACCGCCGATGTACTTGAGGTTTCGCCAGCCACCGTCAAGAGGCAATGGTCCACTGCCCGCGCGTTTCTCCATCGGGAAATGGCCAGGAAGCTCTGATGATGACGCCAGAACGCTGGCACAGGATCAGCGAGATTCTGGAGCAGGCTCTTGAGTTAGCTCCCGACAAGCGTGCGCGATTTCTCGACGTGGCTTGCTCCTCCGATCCCTCCCTGCGCAGCGAAGTGCAATCGTTTCTCTCCGCCCATGAGACCTCGTCGCCAGGTTTCCTTGATCGTCCGCCTGTGCGCACCTCGTTATTGATCCCGGGCACAAAGCTCGGCGATTACGAGATCGTTTCGCAGCTTGGCGAAGGCGGGATGGGGGTGGTGTACCGGGCCCGGGATCTGCGCCTGGAGCGCCCCGTCGCGATCAAGGTGATTCGGGAACACGTTCTGGCAGATGGGAGCAGGCTGAAGCGATTTGAGCAGGAAGCCCAGGCCGCGGCGGCACTCAATCACCCCAGCATTCTGGCGGTGCACCAGTTTGGGGCTTACCAGGGTGCTCCGTACCTTGTCTCGGAATTGCTTGAGGGCGAAACACTGCGAGAGGAACTGAGGCGGGGTCCGCTGTCACAAACCCGAGCGGCGGAATTCGCGGAGCAGATCGCGGATGGACTCAGCGCAGCTCATCTTCGCGGTGTTGTTCACCGAGACCTGAAACCGGAAAACCTGTTTGTGTCCGAAGACCAGCGGGTGAAGATCCTTGATTTCGGATTGGCGAAGCTACTGGAGAAGGGGCCAGATGGGCTGGAAGCGGCGGGAGAGTTCCAAACCAAGTCCGGGATGGTTGCTGGAACGGTGGGGTATGCGTCACCGGAGCAGCTGCGCGGTGAGAAACTGGACGCCCGGACAGACCTGTTCTCGCTCGGGGTGGTTATGTACGAGATGGCGACGGGGCAAAGACCGTTTGCCGCGGAGTCGTCCGGACTGATGTTTGAGGCGACATTGAACCGGCAGCCCGTGGTACCCGGAAGCCTGAACCCTGCCGTTTCTCCTGAATTCGAACGCATCATCCTGAAAGCTCTCGAAAAGGATCCTGAAATCCGCTACCAGGGAGCAGCTGAAATCCGGGCCGACCTCAAGCGTCTCAAACGGAATGCCGACTCCGGCCGAAGTGGAATTCAAGGCGCTGCCATCCGTCCCGAGCTGCCCGGCAAGGCAAGAACGGTTCGCCATTGGAAACTGGCAAGCTTGATCGGGCTGTTCCTTGCGGTACTCATCGTAGCCTGGCGAGTGTATGCCCCGACCCACTCGTGGATGTCTGCCCACCTGTCTCGGTCAATTGACGGTATTCATGCCCAGATCGATGCTCCGCCCCTGTTCTCGTTCCGCATGACCGGCGATACTGCCGGGCCGCCTGTGATCTCGCCCAACGGCGCATACGTCGCGTTTACCGCATCGGGTAAAGACGGGAAGTTCAAATTGTGGGTTCGCGCACTGAACTCGGTAGAAGCAAGAGCTCTTCCGGAAACGGATGGCGCGTATTTCCCGTTCTGGTCGGCTGACAGTAATTCGCTTGGGTTCTTCGCCGATGGAAAGCTGAAGTCCGTCGGCGTATTGATCGGCTCTCCCGTAGTGTTGTGCGATGCGGCTGATGGAAGAGGCGGTTCCTGGAGCGCGAAGGGAGACATCCTTTTTACTCCGAGCCCTACCTCGGAGTTGCTACGGGTGAAGGCGATTGGAGGTGCTCCTCAACCGGTCACCGCGCTGGACAAAGCCAGGTACACCACCCACCGCTGGCCTTTCTTTCTTCCAGACCAGGAACACTTTCTCTATTTTGCGGCCAACCATGAACCATCGATGTCCCGCGACGACATGGTGTATTACGCATCGCTTGACGGCCGGGAGAGCCGTCCCCTGTTTCACGCGGACACGAACGCGGTGTATGCGGATGGATATTTGCTGTTCGCGATTGGAAACAGCCTGATGGCGCGTGGTTTCGACGCGGAGAAAGGAACGCTCACTGGCGAGCCGATCCTGTTGGCTTGCCAACGGGATCGACGACACCGTGACGTGGCACGCCGACGTTTCGGCTTCCGACGGTGGAACGCTGATCTACGGGGGAGCCGGATCCGGTTCCAGACAATTGGTTTGGTTGGATCGCAAAACATACGCGCAAACCGAGATTGCGGTCGATGGACTTGCTCAACTCTTCTTGGCACGGTTGTCACCCCAGGGTGACCGCATCGCTCTTCAGAAAGACCCCGCGGGCAACGACCTATCGGTTTATGACCTCCGCAACAAGATGACGCTGGCATCGCTTCCAAAGCTCTATAGCGATCTCTGGCCGGTATGGTCGCCTGACGGCAAGTCAATCGCCTACGGGTCTTTGCGCGGAGGTCAATACCATATTTTCCGAGTATCGGCAGACGGCATTGGGAAGGAAGATGAGATGTTTCGAGACGAGAGGCGGATCGTGCCGATAGATTGGGTGGGAGAAAATCTTCTTTATTTGCGCGGGGGATTGGGCGACGAATTTGAGTGCTGGAACTTCTCCTCCAAATACCGGACCAGGCGCAAGGTTCTCGAGAATGTCGATGACTGCAAACTCTCTCCCGACGGAAAATGGATGGCGTTCCCTGCCCGCGAAACCCAGAACGCAACAAGCTCACCCGGCCCGCTGAAGGTCTATGTTAAGAAACTTGAAGGCGGACAAGCCTACTACCAGGTCTCAGAGAATTCGGGGATCGCTGCACAGTGGAGCAAGAATGGAAAGGAAATCTATTACCTCGAACAGAGCACGTTGACCCTGGTAAGAGTTGGCATAAGAGTCTCGGACGGAATTCCACATTTCAAGGTGCTGGATAAGAGCAGTCCCAACCTTCTTGCGCAACTCATCTACGCGGTTTCTCGTGACGACAAGCGCATTCTCATCGAACGCGTCCCCGAGCCAACCGTTGTTGTCGTTACAAATTTCGCCCGCGAGTTGGAGAACCGGTGATCGAAGAGAATGGCCAAGCGGAACTGGATCGGACGGCCCCCAACCCCATTGCCGCACCTGCGGCAACGCCGGCTAACACCGCCACAAACACTTCCGCCGTCACAATTCTCGCGATCGCGCCACGCTGCGCGCCCACGGCCAATCGAATGCCGATTTCGCGCCGCCGTTGCAACACTGAATAATTCAGTACACCGTACAGCCCAATCGCAGCCAGCAGAAGCGCTACCCCCGCAAAGAACATTCCCAGCATAGCCAGCAGGCGCTCGCGAATGGTCCGCGCATCGAGAATCTCCTGCTGCGTGCGAATATTGCTTACGCGAAACTGCGCCTGCGCATTGTGTACTTCCTGACGCAGAACCGACTCAAGCACCACGGGGTTCTCATTCCTGGTGCGCACCACGATCGTTCCTGAGTCGATGGCCGCCAAGCCTCCGTCCTTGTCGATCGAGCGAAATGGCACGTAGACAACGGGCAACATCGGCTCCCGGATGCCGCGATATCCTGCATCGCCGGCCATTCCCACAATCTCGTAATCGGTCTTTGAACCGGCCGTCTTGAAGCGCTGGCCCACCACCATCCTCGCCGCCGAAAAGCTGCCGCGCAAATGTCTGGTTGACAATGGCAGCCTGTGGATTCGCATCGTTCATGCGAAATCGTCGTCCCGCGAGGAGAGGAATCGACCAGTGCAAATCCAAATTGATTGCCTGCGAGGAACTACGCCACCGGCATTCAGAGTCTTCTGGTTCTTCAATTTGGCCGAACTGACCGCATCATGCAATCGTCAACATACCAAGAACTGCTGTCCGGTTGCGGCCCTCAGACTTGGCGCGGTAGAGAGCAACGTCTGCTTGGGCCAATATGCGCTCGATTGGGAGCCCTGCGCTCCATTTTGCACAAGTCACGCCGCCCACGCTGACCGAAATTGACAGCGCCTCGAGACCCGCCATAATGGGAGTCGTCGCAATTGCTGCGCGAACATCTTCAGCGCGCGCTGCGAGAGTGGAATCGTCGCAATTGCTCAGCAGGATCAGGAACTCCTCACCGCCATAGCGACCCACGGCGTCGTACGAACGGACAATAGATTTGAGTCGATTGGCCACCTCTTGCAGGACGAGATCTCCGACGAGATGGCCGTGATTGTCATTGACCTGTTTGAAATGGTCTATATCGCACAGAATGACCGAAGTCGATTTGTTTTCGCGAACAGAACGCTCAAGTTCGCTCTGCATCAACGAGAGAATGGATGCGCGATTCCAAATTGCCGTGAGGGCATCGTGCGTGGCCTTGTAGCGCATTTCTTCCCGCGCCTGAACCAACTTCTCTTCCAGCAAAAGAATGCGACAACCGGTGTGGAGACGGGCCCTCAACTCCGATGGTTGACATGGCTTTGTAATATAGTCGTCCGCTCCGGCCTCCAGGCCGGCAACAATATCCTCGCTCGTCTGCTTTGAGGTGAGCAGGACTATATAGATATATTTGCCCTCTTGATCGAAACGGCGCACCTCCCGGCAGAGCTCAGGGCCGTCAAGTTCCGGCATCATCCAGTCGATCAGGGCAAGCCGGGGACCATCGCTTCGCGAAAGAATGTCGGCGGCCACGCGCCCGTTTTCCGCAAGAATGACTTCATAACCGAATTTCTGCAGCGTACGCTGCACGAGATATCGGGAAACGGAATCGTCATCTGCAACTAGAATCTTCATTGCGTAGCTACCGGGCAGAGTGACTCAAGAGAACGAACCACATTGCCGAGTTCGAGAACAAGCCGATCGAGTACGGTTTGCGCCCCGGTTAAATCGGTGGAACGCCCAATCCTTTCCAATTCCGCGGCAAAGTCTGAAGCATCTGTGGCCGAAAGATTACCAAGCGCTCCCTTCAGCGTGTGGCCCGCGCGCTCCAGGTCGCTGGGTCTCTGTGCATCGATTGCTTGTTGTGCGGCTTGCAGAATATCTGGATATTCCCGGCGAAAGATCTCGAGAAGTTCAGCCAGGAGGGTGCGGTCGTCGTCCAGCCGATCAAGAAGTTGAATCACGTCGACGAAGCCATTGGCGGCCGGAATGGTATCTCTCTCTGTGGGGAGATCCTCTTTGGATACGAGGAATGAGTCCAGCACTTCGTCGAGTTCCTGCGGGCGGATCGGTTTGGATAAGTACCCGTCCATGCCCACGGCCATGCAACGCTCCCGGTCGCCATTCATGGCCAGCGCTGTCATGGCAATGACACGCTGATGCCTGCCAGTGGACTTCTCCTGCCCTCGAAGAATCGTTGTCGCTTCAAACCCGTCCATCTCGGGCATCTGCATGTCCATGAGCACAAGGTCAAAGTGGTTCCTCTCGAGCGCCGCAAGGGCTTCCCTGCCATTAAGAACGACCGTGACACTGTGGTTGCGCTTTTCCAGCAAGCGGCTGGCCAGCTTCTGGTTCACGAGGTTATCTTCGGCCAGCAGGATCTTGAGAGTCTTGCTGCCAACGGCGCCTTCGCGGAGCGATGAGCGTGTGATCATCGGAGTCGACTCCTTCGATTGGCGTAAGGAAAGAACGCGAATAATAGCCTCGCGGAGTTCAGACTGGCGCACTGGTTTGAGGAGATACGCCGCGATACCCAGCGTCTGGCATCGTTGCGCGTCGCCGCGCTGGCCGCCCGAGGTGAGCATCATAATTGTTGAATTGCCTGGAGCGGATTCCTCTTTGAGCCGCTCTACGAGGCCAAACCCGTCCATCTTCGGCATGTGCATGTCAGTGAGTATGAGATTGAAGGGCTGGCTCTGTTCGGTCGCGGCCTGATAGAGCGCAAGTGCCTGTTCACCATCGCCGGCGACTACTGGAATCATGCCCCAATGGGCGATAATGCCCTCCAGGATGCGGCGATTTGTGCGGTTGTCATCGACAATGAGCACCTTGGCGCCAACCAGAATCGATGGCGCGATCGTGACCGGCCTGGCAGCCGCCGGGGCGAGCGATTCTGCGAAGCGGGCAGTGAAATGGAAGCAGGATCCCCTGCCGAGAAGGCTCTCCACCCAGATTCGGCCCTCCATCATCTGGACGAGGCATCGCGAAATCGTGAGGCCCAGGCCGGTTCCACCGAACTCGCGTGTCGTTGAAGTGTCCGCCTGGCTGAAGGACTCGAAGATGGTCTCCAGCTTGTCCGAGGGAATGCCAATACCCGTGTCACTCACAATAAAGTGGAGGACAGAATGTTTTTCCTCCAGAAGATCGACCTGAACCTTGAGCGCCACTTCACCTTGCTCTGTGAATTTCACGGCGTTGCCAATCAGGTTCAAAATGACCTGGCGCAGCCGTCCGGGGTCGCCGGTTACAAATGCTGGAACCTCAGGCGAGATCTCGCATAGCAGTTCCAGCCCCTTCTCGTCTGCCCGGAGCGCCACCGTCTTGAGCGCATCTTCAATACACGAGCACAGGTCGAAATCCACTTGCTCGAGGTCGACCTTCCCCGCCTCGATCTTGGAGAAATCGAGAATATCGTTGATTACATCGAGGAGAGCGTCTGCGGAAAGCTTCACTGTGTGCAGGTAGTCACGCTGCTCGCGCGTGAGTTCGGTTTCGAGGGCGAGATCTGTCATGCCGATAATGCCGTTGAGGGGTGTACGGATCTCGTGGCTCATATTGGCCAGGAATTCGCTCTTCGCCCTGTTGCTGAGCTCGGCAGTCTTCGCGCGCTGGCGCTCGAGTTCGAAATGATAGCGTTGCTCCGCGAGTGCCAGTTCCATGGTGTGCAGCGAAAGCTTACGATCCAGAACAGCGGAGAGACAAACGAAGCCAAGAACAAACGTAGTGACGGCGCCAATGCCGGCAAGCCCGAGGTAGGAAATGCCGATCGCGTGCGCAAGACTTGTCTGATCGAGCTGCATCGCTCTGAAGGTAACCGCTGCCATGCCCACGTAGTGCATCACCGGTATGGCCAGCCCCATGACCACCGCCGATGAGGTCTTCCGCCAGCCGAAAAATGTGGACTGCTCGCGGATGGAGAATGTGAGTATTAACGCCACGAAAGAGATGACTACGGCCAGCACAACCGAGAGTGCGACGATGCGAAGGTTGTAATGACACATGGCAGGAAGCCGCATCGCCTCCATACCGGTGTAGTGCATCGCAGCGATTCCCGAACCCATGAACAGACTGGCTAGACCAGCCCTGCCGAGACTCATCGTCTTGCGGCTGACGACGAAAAGGGCAATTGCAGAAGCCACAACGGCCGCGATCATCGAAAGGAAAACGGTCGGCCAATCGTAGAGAACCTGCACAGGCAGACGAAAGGCTTCCATCCCCACGTAATGCATGCACCAGATGCCAAGGCCAAGTGCCAATGCCCCGCCGCAAAGCCACACAGACCGCGCGAACCCCCGTGTCGCAGTGACCCGGCCAGCCAGTTCAAGAGCCGCGTACGCAGCGAGAATCGCTATGAGAACAGAAACCGCGACCAGGCCGTAGTTGTACGAGCCCGCCAGGTCTACAGTTGGATTCATGGGTTACCTCGGGGATTATTAGTAATGGTTTTATCAGTTACTTTGGGCTTTTGTCTTTACCACATTTGGGTTATCGGTACAACCAATGCAGGTTTGGGGCCTCCTGGCAGCACGCCGGCGCACCACTGCAGCGCCCAAAGTATCAATGGGGACAATAATTTGCGGGGAATCAACTCGCTTGCCGATGCAGAAGTATGTTGGCTGGAGGGGGTGAGCCACCTTCGGAGGAAAGGCCGCCTCGGAGTTGTTCCTCGCCTGATGTCTACTAAATCGCTCGCTGAACCTCAGACGGTGCCCGATTCGATCTCCATATGGCCAGGAGTATCGACGAAGGGCGGTCTCGACCGCCCCTTGTGGTTATTAAACCTTGTGGTTATTAAACAGGGACCGCAACTGCGGCTGCCTTCTTAGCTGCCCGTCTTGTTTTGGCCCACCGCTTTTTTTGTGCTGCGGCGATCCTGGCGCGAGCTTCTACGCTCATGACCCGTTTTGCCGTTTTCTTGATTGCCGTTCTTTTACCTAGGGTACGACCGATTACAGCATTAACCTTGCCGTTCTGAGCGAGTAATTCGCGAATTCTTTCGAGCCTGGCGATCTCCGCATCCAATGCGGAGAGGATTGCTTGATAGTCCATTTTTACTATCCTCCCGCATTCAATTCTAATCGCCTGAGGAAAGCAGATCCATCCTCACCAGGTTTGTCCCTTGAGACCGCAAAGCGATGGCGCGAACGAGGCACTTGCGCCCCACGATAAAAAGAGTAAACGAAAGCAAATCACTTCGGACCCGAAACTGGGATCATGAGTATGTAACTCACTCCGAAGATTCCCCCAAATCCGTCGTGACTGCCGTGCAACGTGGCCAAACGTCAAGGGGCAGACATCGCTCGTTCGAACGTATATCCCGGTGCTACTCGGTTCGGAGCGCTTGCATAGGATCTAATCGAGAAGCATGCCATGCCGGGGCGAGGCAGGCCAGAACCGCGACCGCCAGCAGCGTCGCAATCACGCCGCAGAGAACCAGCGGGATCGAGAGGCTTCGTTCCGAAAAGCATCGACTGGAAGATCCGTGTCGCCGCAAAGCTCATCACCAAACCAAGCCCGAGCCCGAACAGCGCCGGCCGCAGGCCATCGATCAGCATCAACTGCAAAAGCTGATCTCGTTGGGCGCCGAGCGCCATGCGGATTCCCAGTTCCGCAGTCCGTTGCGTGGTCAGGTACGACAGCACGCCGTACAGTCCGACCGAAGCAAGAAGCAGCGACAGAACCGCAAAGGCAAGAACGAGCGCCGCGCTCAGCCTTGCATTGACCAATGACTCGCCGATTAACTGATCCATGGTGCGCACATCTGAAACCGGAAGCCCAGGATCGAGAGATGCGATCTGCTTTTGCACCGGCACCGAGAACTGCAACGGGTCCGACGCCGTGTGAACAGCGAGCGTGGAATTATTCCAGCCTTCAAGAATGGGGAAGTACATGGTCGGCTTCGGCTCTTTGCCGACCTGGTACACGGTGTCGCCGACTACACCCACGATTTCGTAATCGACCACGTCAGGCGCTCCAGCATGGAAATGCGCCGGTACGTGCAGGTGCTTGCCAATGGGATTGTCACCAGGAAAGTATTGATGAACAAGTTGACGGCTCACAATCACTTTGTACGATCGGGCGCCGCGTTCGTCGCTGGTAAAGAACCGGCCGCTCACAAGCGGAATCCCGAGGGCGCTGAAATAGCCTGGATCGGCCCAGCGCATCAGCGCCGTCGGGCAGGTCTTCGCCCGGCTTGAGCGGAGGATGCTCCTTCACCGTGAATACGAAGTCTCCCCAATATCCCGCGGCCGGAACCGTGTTTCCCAGTGCAGCGGCGCGAACCCCGGGAATGGCTCTCACTCGCTCCAGCAGTGCTTCATTGAACGCGTTCATCTTCTCCGGCGTGTCATATTTCTTTTCCGGCAGGCTGTACGTCAGGGTGAGCATGTTTTCGGTAACGCAGCCCACATCGGCTGAGCGCAGCAGCAGAAAGCTCTTGAGCAGCAGCCCCGCAGCCACCAGTAAGACCACCGTAATTCCAATCTCCACCGTCAGCAGTGACTTGCGCAGCGCCGTGCGCGAAACGCTGCTCGCCCCCGTGCGCGCGGAAGTCTGCAGGGTTTTCAGCATGGTCTTGCCTGTTGTCGAGAGCGCGGGCAGCAATCCGGCAACCAGCGCCGCTGCGAACATCAGCACGCACGCAAACGCAATCACAGCACCATCGATGTGGATTGCTTGCGCGGAGGGCAGGTCTTTCCACGCATGCGCGAGGAACTTCGTGGCAAGTACCGACAGCAGAATGCCGCCCAGACCGCCGGCCGCGCAGATCAGCACGCTCTCGGTCAACTGCTCGCGAATCAAGGTGGCGCGCTGGGCTCCGAGAGCGCTGCGAATCGCTACTTCCTTCTGCCGTGCCGCGCCCCGCGCAACCAGCAGATTCGAGACATTGAGGCATCCGATCAGCAGCATGCAGCCGACGGCGCACATCATGACATTCAGCGGCTTCTTCACCTTTCCGGCGAGATCCTCGTTCAGCGAGCGCGGAGCAACATCTTCGGCCACGGGATCGTGCGGGTATTGCAGGTGAAGCTGGTACTGTACTGCTCCCACCTGCGCCAGGGCGCTGGCCAGGCTCACGTCAGGACGCAACCGCGCTACCACCTGGCTCTGATGCCAGTCGTGATGCTGCAAGAACTCCGGCGTGGCATCCGCCTGATACGGAACCCACAACTGGATGCCGACATCGGGATAAGTGAACCACGAAGGCAGCACGCCGACTACAGTGTAGGGCTTGCCGTCGAGGTGAATCTGGCGACCCACAATCTTCGCATCACCGGCAAACCGCCTCTGGAACACGCTCCAGGTCAGCATGACAACGGTGTTGCCGGGCCGGTCCTCCGATTCGGTAAATACCCGGCCTAATGCCGGCTGCACTCCCAGAAGCGGAAACAAATTCCATGAGCCCGCGGCTGCACGGACCCCCTCCGGCAGTTCGTCCCGTTCACCGGTCAGGTTGTACCCGGCGTAACGCATGATTGCCATGTCTTCAAAACCGTGGGTCTTGGAGCGCCAGTCGTAAAAGTCCGCCGGCGCCACCGGGTTGTAGCTGAATTCCCCCGGCGTGTTCGCCCAGGCCCCTCGAAAGTGCTCGTGCACAATCACCAGCCGATCGGGATCTCGGAAAGGAAGTGGCCGCAGCAAAACCGAGCGCGCAATTGTGAAAAGAGACGTGGCCGCGCCAATGCACAGAGCTATGACCGCCACCGCAATGATCGAAAATCCGGGCGTGCGCCTCAACGTGCGAAAAGCATATTTCACGTCATGGCCGACATGGGTCAACAGCTGGGGAGAGTTTTGCGCCCATAGCGATTCCCGAACCCTCTGCGGATTCCCCAGCTTGACCCGCGCCTGCCGCCGGGCCTCCCCGGGCGACATTCCGCGCGCCTCGTTGTCAGCTGTTTCTTCGGTCAGAAAGATCTCGATCTCTTCCTGCAACTCGGCGTCAGAGCGCTTGCGGCGAAGAAACCTCAACCAACTCATCGCGCGCCTCCTTCTTCGCCCATCACAAGGCCAATGGCGCGCGTCATTTGGCGCCAGCGGCTCGTCTCGCGCACCAGCTGTTTACGGCCTTCTGCCGTCAGTCGGTAGAACTTTGCCTTGCGATTGTTTTCGCTCACGCCCCAGTAAGACGCCACCCACCTTCGGTCCTCGAGCCTGTGCAGCGCCGGATACAGTGAGCCCTGCTCCACCTCCAGAAGATCTTCAGAGGTGTGCTCAATGACTTTTGCGACCGTGTGCCCGTGCGCGTCACCGCCGACAAGTGTTCGCAGGATCATCATGTCCAGAGTGCCCTTGAGCATCTCATTCTGTGATTGGTTTCCCTTATTCACAGTTCTCTCCCCTCGAACTTCTACTGGAAGGAATCATACACCACTCGGACTTCTATGGGAAGAGTGCTTCAACTGCGCCGTTCTGGCTCACTGATCAAGACCAACCAGGGGCGGAACATCGATTCACATAGATTGTCAATCGGAGAAGGGAACCGAAATGCCTTTTCCCGCCCGGGAGGCCAGGCGGTTGCAGCGGCGACAAGTCAGAAACTACGAAGTTCCGCGCGCATGCGAAGGTTGCATGTATCGTCGTGAACTGCCCCCCTGGCTTACGAGGTCGTCAGCACCAGCACGGTTGCGATCGGATCCAGTGGTTTCGCGGGAAGAGCCACGTCGATTCCTTCTCCATGCTTTGTGACCTTTAATTGCGCCCGTCCTGCGTCGCCCAGCAAATACGCGCCGGTCACCGTGCGCGTCATCTTGTCGAGGTGGAATGTGGCGCCAGGCCACTCGAACAGGTGAATGTAGATCTTGTCTGTTTTCGTCGTCGATCTCCACTTCCAACTCGGGATGAACTTCGGCTTTCCTTCATTGTCCTTTTCAGTCGGGGAAAAGGCCCCCGCTTCGGCGCCGAACAACGTCGGCTGCGTTGCGTAGATCGACTCCCCATTCACCGCGAGCCATTTGCCCATCTCGCGCAGCCGTTCCACCTCGGCCGGCGGCACTTCGCCGGTAGCCATCGGTCCAATGTTAAGAAGATAGTTGCCACCCTTGCTGGCGATATCGATCAAGTTTCGGAGCAAAGTCTCGGTGCTCTTGAAGTTCTTGTCATCCTGCTTGTATCCCCAGGTGTCGTTCATGGTCATGCACGACTCCCAGTCGCGCCCCGGATATCCGCGCGCTGGAATGTACTGTTCCGGGGTCTCGGTATCGCCGCTGTATCCACCGCCGAGACGATTGTTCCAGATCAGCTTGGGATGCTTGTTTAGGACAGTGACGATCTTGCCAGCCAGCTCCGGTGTCATATCTTTTGAGGGAGTGTCGAACCAGATAATCGCAGGAAACTCACCGAAGTCCGCCAGCAGCTCTTCAATTTGCGGGATCGCCTTCGTATCCAGATATTCTGCAAAGTTCCCGTCCTGCGCGGGATCCCAATGAAACGTGGGCGGCTTGTGATCGCCTGTCTTGTAGGCCGCGCCGCCGGGCGCAGTCCAGTCCTGGTCCTGCGAATAATAGAAGCCCAGCTTGATGCCCTGCTTGCGGCACTCGGCGGCCAGTTCTTTCAGGGGATCGCGCTTGAACGGCGTGGCCTCGGCGATATTGAATGGGTTCGCCTTCGAATCGAACATGGCGAAGCCATCGTGATGCTTCGACGTGATGACGATGTACTTCATCCCCGCGGATTTTGCCAGGCCCACGATTGCGGAGGCGCTGAATTGCGTTGGATTGAACTTCGGGGCAAGGGCCTTGTAGTCGGCCACCGGGATGGACGCTCGGTTCATGATCCATTCACCGATCCCCGGCACTTCTTTGCCGTTCCATCTTCCCGCCGGAATGGCATACAGGCCCCAATGAATAAACATGCCAAATCGAGCTTCCCGGAACCACTGCATCCGTTCGTTCTTCTCCGCGGGCGACTCCGTATCCTGGATGGAAGGCACGGGGTGCTTCGGCGATGTCTTGATCTGCTCGCCCTCCACCTGGGCGAAAGCCGGAAGCGCCTCTCCGATCGCCAGGCCGGTTACCACCATCGCACAATCTTTCGAGAATGCGCGTCTCGAAACCCTCATGATCCCTCTCCTCGCTTTAAATGCTTTCAGAAAACTCAACAAAAACACTCGCCCAACACTGAAGACCGCGAATCCTCGCGCCTAATCGGAAAGTACCTTGAGACGGCTCGCAATCTCGTCGGCTGCCGCGCGTAATAGGGCAGCGAACTCCGCAATCTGCGGCTTGGTCACCCGCACTACCGGCCCCGACACGCTGATCCCTCCGATCACCTTTCGATCATGATTCAGAATCGCCACGGCGATGCAACGCGCGCCGGCCACCGTCTCTTCATCGTCGAGCGCGTATCCGCGACGGTGGATCTTGTGGAGATCCTTGTTGAGCTCTTCGGCGGAGCTTACTGTATGCAATGTAAAGCGCTCGAACTGGGTCGCGCCAATGATCTTTCGTTGCTGCTCCGGCGGCAGGTGGGCCAGGATCGCCTTACCCAGAGCGGTGCAATAGAGCGGCCGCCGCTTTCCGACCTCCGACACCATGCGGAACGTATGCTGGCTTTCAAATACGCTCAAATAGAGAATCTCGCTGCCGTCGAGAACCGCCAGGTTCACTGTTTCTCCCGTGTCGGTGCGAAGCTTTTCCAGGATCTGCGCACTGGTGCGGCACAGTGTGGCCTGGTAAGTAACGCCGCTCCCCAGTCTCGCCAGCTTCGGGCCCACCATGTAATAGCCGTCGGAATCGCGGAAGACGTATCCCTCGGCTTCAAGATGCGACAGAAAACGGTACGCCGTGCTCTTGTTGATGCTGGTTGAATTCACTATTTCTCGCAGCAACAGTCCTCCGGGGGCCTGGTCCAGGCGTTCCAGAATTTGAATGAGTTTGCCAACCACGCCGACCGGCGCTGACTTCGACCTTCGTGGCCGTTCCAAGAGAACCGTCACCTGCTTCGTCCCCGTCCAGTGCGAAAGCACGCGTCGTAGCCACAGGATCGATGTCCCGTTTTGCACCCACGTTGGCCGCGCGCGTGATCTGGAAGCTTCACTTCTTATAGCACGGTTTGGTCTGCGGTGTATGGGTTGGACGAACCGCAGCCTCCGGGCCAGATTCAGAACACGATCTTCCCACTGAATTGCATTTGTCGCGGATTGTCGGCAGTGCCGCTCACCGAGCCAAAGCTGGGACTGAACACATCGTTGTTCGGTACGCCAAAAACAGGGTGATTGAAGATGTTGAAGGCTTCGGCGCGGAATTCGAATACTCCCTCTCGCCAGAACGGGAACGTCCGGATGACTCCAGAATCGAGTGTGATGTAGCGTTGCGCGCGGAGGGTGTTTCGCCCCGCGTTGCCAAAGGTATAAAGAGGCGGCAGCGCGAAGGCCGCGGTGTTGAACCACTCGGCCGTACTTCGGTTCGAAAGGTGGGGGTCGCCGATCTGGTTGGCGCGCTGCCCGCCGCCACCGATGTTGGCCCGATCGTTGCTGTCGGCTGCGGTGAAGTCCTGGCCGTCGCGCCAGGTGAAGATGCTGTTTAGTTGCCAGTTCCCCACAATGTAGTCGAGGAATTTGCTCCCCGTGCTGAATTGTTTTCCGGGTCCGACCGGTATCTGGTATAGCCCGTTGGCCGAAAAGACATTGGGCATGTTCGTTCCCGACAATCCGTACGAAGCCGAGGGATGATAGGGGTCCTGCACTACCTGCCCCTCGACGCCGAACCAGCCGTCATCCTCCGACAACGCCTTCGACCATGTGTACGCCACCTGGTACGAGAATCCGCTGGAGTAGCGCTTGTCGAGCTGGACCTGCAAGGCGTTATAGCTTGCGGTCCCGATACTGCGGTCGTAGAAAGTCGGAATGCTGTAGGGATAGAGTGCGCGCGCCTGCGTGTCGCCCGGACCGGGTGTTAGCGCCGTGTTGTAGAGGCCGCCCACGTTGGTCCGGTGGGAACCAGAACCGACATAGTCGGCGCGTAACGCCATCGATCCGGTCACCTGCCGCTGTATGCCGAAGTTCCACTGCTCTGAGTAGGGGTTCTTGATATTCGGGTCGTAGAACCACTGGTTGCTGCCGAATGGTGTGGGGGGAGGGAAGAGGCTGCTCGAACCCGAGCCAAACGGATTCTGCGCGTTGACCGTGGGAGTTGGGTTCGCAACCGTCGGATAATTCGTCGTGGAAGGCGCGATCTGCTGCCCGATGTCCGGCCACGAGCCCTCGATGTTCTGCGCCATCTGCGTGACCGCCGCCCAGTCGTCAAACACAATGCCAAAAGCACCGTGCACCACGGTCTTGTCGTTCGCCTTGAAAGCAAAGCCGAAGCGGGGACCCCAGTTGGTGTGGACATTGTGCGCGATGTGAGTGAAGGGAAGCACAACCACGTGGTCGGGCAACGTTCCATCGCCGGGGATGCAGGGTGCGTGCCCGCGCACG
The DNA here is from genome assembly GCA_963798315.1 of uncultured Acidobacteriota bacterium. Lineage (GTDB taxonomy): Bacteria > Acidobacteriota > Terriglobia > Terriglobales > Acidobacteriaceae > Telmatobacter. Next base: position 500,165 of record CAWCTA010000023.1, read on the forward strand.
TTGCAGGGAGGAGGAAGATATTGCAGAATGTAGGTCCCGTTGGCAAAGTCCATATCTCCCGTCTCAATGCCACCCTGTTGCCCGATGGTCGCGGTCGTCCCGTAGGGCGGAATGAATGGGTAGTCGTAGCGCATCCCATAATTTATGGTCAGCCGTGAGTTTGCTTTCCACGAGTCCTGCAGGAAGGCCGAGAAAAGTCCTCCGGGCCGCTCCGTCTCGTTCACGTTACGCCGGTTGGCGCCGTTCGGCACGTTCAGAAGGAACGAAGATAAAGGATCGCCCGTCGCCCCTGCATTCTCAGGATCGCCGGTTTGCGTACTGCCGAAGCTGAGTGAGATTTGCGACAGCGGGCTGGCAAACCCGGTGGCGATGTATCCCGCTCCAAGCTTGACTTCATGGTTTCCAATGATCTCTGTATAGGTCCCCTTGTATTCGTTGCTGTCGGTGGCCCTGGGCGTAAGGTTAATGCTCTCGCCGGAATTGGAAAGGCCACTAATTCCCGGTGACGGGATCAGGAAGCCTCCATTCGCGCCCGCGAAACCGTTCGCGAACGAATCGGCAAAGCCGACGGTCGCATAAATACTGGCGGTGTCGGCGCTGAAGCGGTTGAAGGTGTTGTCGAGCACGGTCGTCCTTGCGTACTGCGCCTGGAGAATCTTCGTAGAACTGAAGATGTGCACGTAGCTTCCGCCCCAGTCGCGCGCTTGAATGATGTGGTCTTGAGGAACGGTTGGCAGCCCGTTCGAAGTCGTCACCTCTTCGTTGATCCAGCTGTAGCGGAACCAGGCCGAATCCTTCTTTCCGAAGGTCTGATCGCCGCGAACATTGAATTCATTCTGTTTCTGCACCAGGGGTGTTGAATCGACGGCGTTAAACGGATACACACCCTGGGCGCTGGGCGTGCCGAAGAACGGTCCGGCCTTGGGGAACACAAACTGCGCATAGGCCACCATGCTCGGCTGGATCAGGTTTGACGGAATCTGGTTGCCGGGGAATGAGGGCCGCGCGAACCCGTCTCCGCTGACCACCGTTTGGTACGGGTTGTAGATCTGCAGCTGGCCGTTATCGGCTTCGTTGCCGGCCAATTCCGCGTCTGTCGGGACGAGCAGGTTGTTGTCGTTGGGCCGCGAGTAGTGCCATCCCTGGTAGGCTCCAAAGAAGAACGACTTGTTGTGTCCGTTGTAAAGCTTGGGGATCACGACCGGTCCGCCTAATGCTCCGCCATACTGATTCTGGTGAAATGAGGGCGCAGCGACGGCCGGGTTATGAAAGTAGTTCACGGCGTCGAAAACATTATTGCGGAGATACTCCCAGGCTGAGCCGTGATATTGATTGGCGCCGCTCTTGGTCACAACGTTCACCACGCCGCCCAGCACCGAACCGTACTCGGCATTGTCAGTGTGCGAAACGATCTTGAACTCCTGGATGGCATCGATGATGGGGGGCACGGCGTAGGTGCTTTCCAGGGTGCCGTAGTTGTTCAGGCCGTCCATCAGGAAGTAATCGCTGCGATTGGTCTGGCCGTTGATAGCTGGAAAGGCATAGTCGGCTCCAATGGCCACGGGCGCGCCAAACCCACCGCCGCTGCCATTCATTCCGCCGTTTTGCCCGGTCATGATCGGCACGACACCCGGGGTGAGTTGCAGCAACGAAGTGAAGTTCCGGCCATCCAGCGGAAGGTCGTTCACCTGCTTTGTTTCGATCACCGTGCCCAGGTTCGCGCTGGTTACGTCCAGCTGCACCGTGCCTGCCTCGACATTCACCACCTCGGTTGTTCCACCGACCGTGAGCGTGATGTCAAAAGTTGCGATCTGATCGACCGCAAGAACGAAGGGCTGGATCTGTTGGAGATTGAATCCCGAAGCTCTGGCCGAGAGCGTATATTTGCCGGGCAGAAGATTCAGTAGGGCGTATGCTCCGGAGCCATTTGACTCCGCCTGGTGGTCCACGTTGGTGTCCACATTGTGCACGATTACGGTGGCGTCGGGAATGACCGCGCCCTTTTGATCACGGATGGTGCCGTTTACCGAGGCAGACGAGAGCTGCGCGCTGCAGGGGATCGACAGCCATACGAGAATCGCGGCGATGACACCCGCGGCAATGTAGTTTTTGAAGAATCCCTCGGCACACCTTTCAAGAACACGCATGTGCTAACCTCCAAAACCGGTCCGGCCTATCGGGTTGCTCAATCGCCTTTTACGCTGCGGTATGGCGCTGCGAATACACGCACAGGCTTCGTCCTGGGACAACTCGGAACGACACACCATCACCGCCGCAAGGTCGCGAGTAAACCAAGGCGCAGTACTCCTGTCTTTCGAAAAACAGAGAGCCGGGGTTCAGAATATGAACGTGCGGAAGAAACTTTGCGCGCCGATTCGGTCCACGTGCGTTCCTGATCGGTCTTTATAGGGAATCGTTACTCTGGCGATACCGGCCTGGTTGGTCGTACTAGCTTTCGGGACCACAGATTCCTGCTATCGGGGAAGGGCCGGAATCGCTGTTGAACGCCATTTATAGTCAATCGAAAGTTCGGCTGTCAAGTCGATTATTCGATTGAGGAGTCAGAATTTTGAAATTTTGAGTTCATTATTCAAAACACTTTCATTCCTTGAACCAACCGGGATCGAGCGCACCATAAGGGCGGCGGGGTTGAACGGAACTCCCCATTATTTCTCCGCCGGCTCAAGATCTTTGCGTTAGGATTTGCCATGTTTGACGCGCGACGTGCTTTGACGCGCAAGATGCAACGCGTTCCGGCGAGGTGAGGCCATCGTACCGCGACACCGTAAACTCTGTGCCGATAGATCCGCCCGCCCCCGATGGACTCGCGGGATGAGCGGAAATCTCGAGCCAACCCCTGGAAAGCAATGGCCGTCCGCGGGCGTCTTGGCCATGTGTGGTCTGCTTCCCGCACTCCTGTTCGGCGTCCTCGCCGGCGAGACGCCGGACGCCCGGCCCACTCATGAAAGTTCCGCGCTTTACGTGGGCTCCGCCGCCTGTTCTCGTTGTCACAGCGCGATCTATCAGTCCTATATGAAGACCGCCATGGGACGCTCGATGGCCTCTGCCGCCGCTGAGCCATTGCCCGATCTATCCCTCCCCGCCCATTTCACCAACCCCAAACTTGACCGTCGCTTCGATGTCTTCACCCGGGACGGGAAACTGTACGAAAGCGAATACGCAATCGCTCCGGACTCGTCGGAGATCTTTCGTGACACGCGCCCCATGGAGTGGCTCATCGGTGCGGGCGTCAACGGATTTGGCCCCGTCGTCGAACAGGATCACTACCTGTTTCAGGCTCCGTTGTCCTTTTACAGCAAGCCGGGAACCTGGGGACCTTCGCCGGGATACGAAGCGTTAGACCTGGGATTCAATCGGCCCATCCTGGCCGGCTGCATCTTCTGTCATTCCGGCCGCGCGAATCCGATTGCGGGCGCCAATGGACAATATGCCGATCCGCCTTTCACTGAGTTGTCGATCGGTTGCGAAAACTGCCACGGCCCCGGCGCAGCCCATGTCCAGGCGATTGGCGGCGCGTCAGGCGCCGCAAAGGGCACCGAGATCGTCAATCCTTCGCGCTTGACGCCTTACCTGGCAAACAACATCTGCATGGCCTGTCATCAGACTGGCGATGTACGCGTACTCAAGCCCGGAAAAACATACCAGGATATCCGCCCCGGCCAACCTCTCGACGATACCCTGAAGATTCTCATCGTGCCGCCTACGCCCGAGTCGCCCCCCGACGTCGATCATGTGGAGCATTACTATTCGATGACGCTGAGCAAATGCTACCGCTCCAGCGCGGGGCGCATGAGTTGCATCAGTTGCCACGATCCCCACGTGCAGCCGACCGCCGAAGAAGCCCCCTCGTACTTTGCAGCCAAATGTCTCAAGTGCCACACCAATCTGAGCTGCAAGATTCCGCTCCAGACCCGCCTCCACCGTCAGCCTTCCAACGACTGCGCCGGATGCCACATGCCCAAGCGCGATATCCAGGTAATTTCGCACTCCAGCGCCACCAATCACCGCATCCTGGCACGGCCGGACGAGGCTTTCCCGGATATCACGTTTCATCAAACAACCTCCGCACTGCCAGACCTCATCGATCTCGATCCTCCGACCGGCCCGCAAAATGCCGCTCTTCCCCCCTTGACGCTATTGCAGGCCTATGGCGAACTCGCTGCGGAAAAGTCGCAGTACCTCGCTCCATATCTCCAGGTGCTGGCCGGGCTCGAGAAATCTGACCCGGACAATGCACTGGTGCAGGCGGCCGTCGGGCGCCGCGAGGTCAAGAACGGCAATTTCGCGTCTGCGGTCGAGCACCTGCAGCGCGCGCTTTCGCTGGCCTCTCCGCAGGCCACGTCATGCGCCGACCTCGCCGATGCTTTGACTCATCTGGACCGCAAGAACGAAGCAGTTACGTGGCTCGATAAATCAATCCAGCTTGATCCGTTTAATCCCTTCACGCAGCGCACCTTGATTGTGCGCCTCATCGAGTTGAAGAATTACACGCGAGCGCGAGCAGCCCTGGAGCACTATGTCGAGGTCTTCCCCCAGGACACGTTCATGCGCCAGATGCTGGCTAAGGCCCGGGCGCAACCGGTTCAGTAATTCGCTCGTCTCGTGCCCCGACAACCTCGCTACTACCAGAGGGCTGTCATACTGAGCGGAGCGCAGCGGAGTCGAAGGATCCGCGGTTGCTTTTTCATGTTTTCCGGGTGGAGCAAATTCCATCCGTGACTGCCGTTGCCTTTGGCCAATTCTGATAAGAACTTCTGAGACACCTCACTTTGGCCTGCCCGGGGAATAGGGTTGCTTGCGCACGATCCCTTTGCCCTGCTGGATAGTGACGACCTGCCCCGCGGCAACGGCGGAATAGTTATCCACCTTGCCGTCGGGCCAGCGCACCGAAACATCGGCAGAATTCGCCTTGCCGATTCCGAAGTGCAGCCTGAAATCGTTTTGCGACATATAAGAGCCGCCGCTGCGTACTTCATCTATCTGCGCCTGACCGCCTGCGCTCACCCTGATCCGCGCTCCGATCGCATCGCGGTTGGTCGCGGTCAATGCCCGAATCAGGAGCGAATGCCCCAACGGAGGAGCGGTGTTCTTCAACAACGTCGGAGCTTCGCCCATGTTCACGATAACGATCTCTTCATTGCCGTCGTTATTGAGGTCCCCGACGGCAAGGCCGCGCGAGGCATGTGCCTCGGCGATCCCGGCCCCCGCTTTCGGCGACAAATCGTAGAACTGCTTGTCGCCGCGGTTCCAGTAAAGCAATCGCTTCTGCTTGAACGACTCGCCCGTATGCCCGGAATCAACCTCCGGGTAAACATGGCCGTTGGCCACAATCAGGTCTTTCCATCCATCGTTATCCACATCGATTGCGGCGGTGCCCCAGCCCAGGTAGCGCGTGTTGACCGCCAGGCCGGTTTCGATGGTTGCATCTTCAAAGTCATTCGCGGCGCGGTTGCGATAGAAGGTGTGTGTGTCGTCGGCAAAGTTGGTTTTGAAGATGTCAAACCTGCCGTCGTCAAAGAAGTCGGCGACCGCGACTCCCATGCCCGCCTGTTCGCGGCCCTCGTCGTTGTACGCGACGCCGGCCTGAACCCCCATCTCCTCGAATCTCTTGCCGCCTACGTTATGAAAGTAGAGACTTGCCGTGGAATCGCACGCAATATAGATGTCGGGCCAGCCGTCGTTATCGAAGTCATCGACTACCGGACTGAAGCAATAGTAGTTCTTCGGAGTCGTGATATGCATGATGTCGGAGACATCGGTGAAATGGCCGTGACCGTCATTCCGATAAAGCGATACGGTTTCGCCCGGCAGGCCGCGCGGGCCGCAGATGACGGGCAGCCCCTTCCATTCGCACTGCGACCGCTCGCCCGGATGAGGTGTGTGCGCGGCGTCGAAATCGAGATAGTGCACAACCAGCAGATCGAGAAACCCGTCGCGGTTAAAATCGAGAAATGCGCAGCCGGTGCTCCAGCGTGTCTTTGCTGACGCCAGACCGCGCTCCGCCGTTTCATTACGAAAGGTGCCATCGCCGAGATTGCGATACAGCACGTTGTCTCCCCACGCAGTGATGAAGACGTCCACGTGGCCATCGTTGTCGATATCTCCCGCGCACGCTCCCTGGCCCCAGCCGCTGTGAACGAGACCTGCTTTCTGCGTCACGTCCTCAAATCGCAGCCCGCCAAGATTGTGGTACAACACCGGTCCGTGCGGCGGCCCATCCTGCTGGAAACGACCACCGTTCACAAATAGGATGTCAGGCAATCCGTCATCGTCGTAGTCGAATATGGCCACACCGTTCCCGGTCGTCTCGACGATGTATTGTTTGTTTTTGTCGGCCCCCGATACGTTGATTGCCGTGAGACCAGCCGTCGCCGCAATATCCTTGTAGTCAACGATGGGTGGCTTCATCCCCGGCGGCAATGGCCGAGCCGGCGTGGCCACACCGTTGCCGGTCGCCACGCCGATCTGCGCCGCAAGCGGAACGCCAGCCATAATGACTGCGAAAATTGCGACGAAGTGCGGGGAAATAGCGCGCTGCATTCGCTTGACCTGCGCGGATTGTAGCATTCCAAATCCGATCATTCCTTCAACCGACGACGACGACGCTGCTTGCGTCGCGCTTGGCTTCGACAGGAACCATCGTGATATAACTGGAATCCAGCCAGGCGAGTTGCTCGCTTTGAAACGCATGGACTTCCCCCGCCAACTTCATGCCTTCGCGTCGAGAACCCCGCTGGAGCTAAGCCACAGCCACGACAGCCCGCGCGCATCATCAAATGCCGGGAGTGTGGCGCGTGGATCCGCTTCGCGTTCCCATTGGTTGATCCATTTGGGAACGCTCGCTTTGCTGGTGTTCGCTTCACTCGGTTTGCCGGCGCAAAATACATCGAATTGCCAAGGTCCGGCAACGCTCGAAAAAACGATCGCCGAACATCCGTCCGCTGCAGCCTACGATGCGCTGGGCGCGCACTTCGCATCGCAGAGCCGGTTTTCCTGTGCCATCTCGGCATTCAAGTCCGCCATTCGCCTTCAGCCTGATTCCTGGCAGGGCCACTACAATCTTGGCATCGCGCTGCTGACCAGCGGCGATGCTCAACAGGCTGCTCAAGAACTCAAGACCGCGCTCAAGTTAAGTCCGGGCTCCGATCAGATTCTTCTTCCCCTGGGTGTCGCACTCAGCAAGCTGAACCGGCAGGACGAGGCGATCGATGCTTTTCGCGCCGTCCTCAATCACGATCCGCATTCCGTTCGCGCCCTCGATGGACTGACCAAAGCGCTGATTGAACAGAAGCGGTACACGGCCGCGATTGCTGCATTGAAGGACGCGCCGGACGACCAGGTGCTGCGTCTGAATCTCGCCATTGCCTATTCCAAGAATGGCAACCTCGATGATGCCATCAAGATTCTTGCCGCCATGGCAAAAGATCATCCTGATTACGCGCAGGGGCGCTTCAACCTCGGAATCGTGTATACCCAGCAAAATCGCTTCAACGAGGCGGCGCAGGAATTTCAGGAGGCCGTACGCCTCGATCCATCGAATGACGAGGCGCGCGTGTCTCTGGTTAAGACGCTCGTGATCCTTGCACAATTCGATGCTGCCGCGCCGATCATTCGAGAATATCTCCACCGCAAGCCGCACGATTTCGATGCTCTTTATCTCAGTGGCGTGGTAGAACGGGGTCTCGGCAATCTCAACGATGCGGAAAAGGACCTGCGGCAGGCCATGGCGCTCAAGCCCGATGACTTCGAGGTCCTTTACAACCTCGGCTATGTTCTGGCGCACCTTGGCAAGCCTGAGCAGGCCCGGCCCTTGCTCGAGAAGGCGCTCAAGATCAATCCCAACTCCAGCAAGGTCCAGTTCCAGTTGGCTTCAGTCCATCGCGCCATGGGTATGCAGGACCAGGCTCGCGATGAATTGAACGCATTCCAAAAGCAAAAGGCGCAGGAAGGAGATGAACTAGCCGCCGTTGTGAAGGCCAACCAGGGCAACGAGGATCTGGAGACGGGTGACGCGCAAAAGGCCCTGGGGATGTATCGCGAAGCCATCGCCAAGGATCCCAACAATGCTCGTACCTATTACAACCTGGCGCTCGCCGAAGATCGCGTGGGCGACATCGAAGCGGAGCGGCAGGCTCTCGAAAAGGCGGAGCAATTAGATGCCAGCCTTGCCCTCGTACATAACCAGTTGGGCCTGCTCGATCTCAAGGCCAATCGCACCGCCGACGCGGAGAAGGAATTCAAGACAGCCATCCAGCTCGACCCGCAGTATGCCGAGGCTCAGAACAACCTTGGCGTTCTCTGCGGACAGCTGGATCGGACCGAGGAAGCGGAACAGCTGTTTCGCCAGGCCACGGAGAACAATCCGAAATACGGCCAGGCATTTGCAAATCTGGGAATCATTCTCGCCAGCCAGTCTCGACTCGCCGACGCGGCGCCGGTGTTAGCCACTGCCGCACGGCTCGAGCCCGCAAATCCGGCGACGTTGAGCGCCTATGCGATGGTGCTGGTGCGCCTCAATCGAAGCACCGAAGCCATGCCGCTGTTCCACAAGGTAGTCGAACTCGATCCGAAATCTCCCGGCGCGCACTTGAACCTCGGAATCGCAATGGCTGATCAGTTCGATCTGAACGGTGCCCTCGCCGAGTTCACCCGGGCCGTACAGTTGGACACCAATAACGCGCAGGCCCGTTACAACCGGGGCCGCGTTCTTCTCGACCTGCAACGTGGCGCCGAGGCCAAGCCGGAGCTGGAAGCAGCCACGCGGCTCGATCCCACTTTGGCCGAGGCATGGTATTTGCTGGGCCTCATTGCCCGCCAGGCTGGAGATACGGACCAGGCTATCACTGCATTCAAACAATCGCTTGCAGCCAAGCCGGACAGCCCTGAAACGCTCTTCATGCTCGGCCAGGAACTGCAGCGCAAGGGAGACACACAGAGCGCAAAACAAATGTGGGAAAAGGCGATCGAGATTCGCCCCCAGTACGGCCAGGCAATTTATAACCTGTCGCGCTTGCTTGCCAAAAGTGATCCCGAACAGGCAAAGCGGCTGCAGGCTCGTTTTGAAAAGCTTCAAGCAGACCAGCACATCATGGACCGCGCTCAGTCGTTAGGCAACTTCGCCCTGGCCTCCGCTGACGCTCATGACTGGCCGCAGGCAATCGCACAACTAAAAGAAGCCATCACCCTATGCGGCGACTGCAGCGCGCGGTCGCAACTCCACAAAGACCTCGGGCTGATCTATTGTCACTCGGGATCCTTCAGCGATGGTCGCGCCGAGTTGCTCGAAGCGCAGAAGCTCGCGCCCGGCGACCAGGACGTGGAAAAGGCCCTGCGCCTTCTGGACGCCGCGCAAAAAACTCAATGACCTTGTGGACCGCCCGCGCGCGAAAACGCGTTGGCGAGATAAGACTGAATCGTATTCAGCTCTGCGGGGGTCGCTGCAGCGCCTTTTGCCGACATGGTCTGCACCACGTTGGTCCATTCCTGCGGAGTGAGGCGTTGATTGGTCACAATGTCGAGGCCGTGGCAGGTGGAGCAGGCGCGAATGGTGACGGCGCGGCCTGGTCCCGAGGGCAGCAAAGCGGCGTCGCGGCTGAGTTTCGCTTTCTGCTTCGGGTCCAGGTCGTGGGGACTTCGGTTCTGGATTGTCCCAGCGGCCCCCGGTGGCGAGGCAAACGGCTGTGACCCCGCGGGATTCGGACTTGCCTGAACGACGTTGGGTCCTCCAAGCGCACCGTCATCGAGCTTGAATGCAATCAGCTCATCGCTGAGCAGCGGCGCACGCAGCAATCCTCCACCCGTTGAGACGATTGCGACGTACTGCTTCCCATGTTCGTCGGTGTAGGTGATCGGAATGGATTCGGCGGACGCGGGCAGATGGAAGGTCCATACTTCCCGTCCGGTCTTGGTGTCGAATGCCCGGAAGCGAGCGTCATCCGTGGCGCCGATAAATGTCAGCCCGCCGCCCGTGACGATGGGGCCCCCTAAGCCGGGACGGCCGGTGTGTTGCTTGCTTTCGGGAAGGATGTCGGTTACACCCAGGACCGACCGCCACGCAATCTTGCCGCTATTCACGTCGACTGCCACGAGTTCTCCCCAAGGCGGTTCGTTGCATGGAAGGTGTTTCTCGGCGTTCCAGAAGCGCATCGTTCCAGCCAACGGACCCGAATTGGTGTAGCCTCCGGCCTCGTCGCGCACGATGCGCATCGGTTGGCCCAGATTGTTCACATTCACTACAAAGAGGCCGAGCGTCGGGTCAAACGCCCCGCCGGAGTAGTTCACGCCGCCGTGCGTTCCGGGCAGGTTAACCGAATAGCGATTGAATGCAGGAGGGGTATAAGGTTCCTGCGCCAGCTGCATGTGGTTATCGTCCACATAGGCCTTGCACCATGCAGCGTGCTCCGGCAGGTCGTTGTACAACTGCACGCTCGTCTGGGCTAGCGGCTCGGGAGTTATGGGAAACGGTTGGGTGGGGGAAGCATGCTCCCCGGGAACGTCACTGGGCGGCACGGGCTTTTCAACAACCGGAAATAGCGGCTTTCCAGTGACTCGATCGAGCACGAACATCAGCCCGGTTTTATTGACGATCACGACGGCGGGAATATCCTGTCCATCGCGATGAATATCGACGAGGGTTGGGGGAGCCTCGGTATCGTAGTCCCAGATATCGTGGTGCACCACTTGGAAATACCAGAGCAATTTTCCGGTGGCAGCCTCTGCGGCCACGATCGACGTGCCGAAGAGGTTGTCGCCAGGCCGGTCTGTTCCCACACGATCGAAGTTCGGAGCTCCAAACGGCATGTAGACGATGCCCCGCTCCTGATCGACGGTCATGTAACCCCAGACATTGACGCCCGAGCGCTGTTGCCAACTGTCGCCACCCCAGGTGTCGTGACCTGCTTCTCCCGGGCGCGGCACCGAGTGAAATGTCCATACAAGTTTTCCGGTATGTATGTCCCATGCGCGCGTATCTCCGGCGGGGCCGAGTCCGCCGCCCGCGCCTCCGCGCCCTTCTCCGGTTCCTGCGCCGGTGATGACGAGATTCCTATAGATCACCGGCGGCGAGGGCAAAATATAGAGCTTGTCGGTGCCCGTGCTCATGACTTCCGGAGTGCGGAGATTGACCGCACCGCTATTGCCGAAGGCCGGGTTGACCTTCCCGGTCGTCGCGCCGATCGAATAAAGGAAACCATGATTGGTTCCGAAGAAGAGGGCGGGGCCGGTGGATGTGTCTCCGGGCCAATATGTGGCTCCGCGCAGCGATGCCTGATCTGATCCGGGAATCACGAAGACCCATTTTTCTCTACCGGTGGCCGGATCCAAAGCCACGATGCGGCTGTAAGGCGTTACCACGAACATGGTGTTTCCGACCACCAGCGGCTGATCTTCAGACGGACGCCATGCGTTATCGGGCGCGCGGCCCGCGGCCGGCGCGGGCTTCATGTGATAGATCCATGCAACCTTCAGGTGGTCGACATTGGCAGCCGTAATCTGGTCCAGCGGGGAATAGCGCCTGCCTCCGGAATCGAGGTTAACCATCGGCCAGGATCCGGAAGCGCCCTGCGATGCGACAGACGGAAGACGCAGCCAGCTGAACAATGCGAGCAACAACAGAACGTGCCTCAAGAGCGAATCGATGCCGGCGGGTTTTCGACTCATATCCTCCTCGAGCTCATGAAGCACGGGCTGTCGCAACAAAAAAGCTCCACCTATTCTAACGAGAAGAGCGCTGCTCACGTCCGAACTCTCATCACGGAGCAGCGCTCATGATTTCATCCAGGTCCGTGACCCGCTCGATCGAAAGCCGCCGCCTCGAGCCCGGATACGCGAGAGCTCCTGCGTATCCGGGCGGCATCGGCAAATCGTCTATCGTCCATGCCGCCGCCGTTTCGCAATCAAAGCCGATATGAATCATCCGTGGGGGCAGATCGGGGTGGGCCGCAACGCAGAACTTATCGAACGACGTCAGCCCGATCCCGACTGCCTTCGAGTAGGCTTCCTTGCGCGTCCAGCAGCAAAAGAAGCCGCGCTCGCGGTCGCGTTCAGAAAGGAGCATCAACTCCGCCGCTTCTTCCGCGCACAGGACGCGGCGAATGATGTCCGGCAATCCGGCCAGAGCACGCACCTTTTCCAAATCCACACCCACTGTGCAGTTTGAAGAGAATGCAAAAGCCGCCCACTCTGCGGAGTGAGTCATGTTGAACTGCACGCCTTCAGGGAATACCAGTTTCGGCTTGCCTTGGGGACCACTGGCGAATTCAATTGCGCCTGGATCGCACCCCAGGTAACGCGCCAGAAGACAGCGAAGAACGCCATGCGCAACCAGGAACGATCGCCGCGTTTCCAGGTTCGGGATGCGCGACGCTCGCTCCATTTCTTGCCGATCCAGCCACCGTCTCAGCGACGCGCACTGCAACTCTGAAGCACGCATGTCTACAACCCAAACTTGAATCTCGTCATCCGCAATCCGCATCTTTGAATTGGGCTTCATCACAGGAATTCGAATCACGCAAGAGAACAGGCAGCGCTCCCCCATCGCTCGCTGCTTTCCCGTGTCTTTTGGGGTTCACTCGCACCGTGCGAATCACGGAGATTTAAATTGACTTGCCGTCTCGCGTTATGGCTAAATGGCAGTCTAAGTTGACCCGGGACCAGACTTCTCCACCATAGGCTCTATCCATAACGCACCGCAATAGGGGAATTGCAATTGGCTATTCATGCTACGGTCTCTGAAGACCGTTCCCAGGGAACATCTTCGGCGGACTGGTCATCCACTTATTCGAGTTTCTTATCGCGCGCTTCGGGGCAGGCTGCGGCTACGCTTGAACTCTATCAGCGGGCATTGATTCGCGTCGCGGAAGGCAAGCTCGAGCCGACCGTATTTCAGACCCATTTCCCCAAGTTCATACAGGCCAATGGAACCCAGTACACGAATCTCCTGTCCGAACTCGGCTCTCGCTTCCTCAGCAGGCTCGTGGATTTGAACTCCTCTTATTCCCGTCAGGGAGTGGAATCGGTTGCGCCCAGTTTCGGCGAGCCGGAGTTGGCTCCGCCACGCTTTGAGACGGATAGTCCGTTGCGCTGGTTTGAGCAACTTGCGGAATATGCGGGCAAGCTCAACAATCGCGCTCTGAAGGCATATCGAGAACAACTCGATCAGGTCGCTGCCGGTGAAAAGACTCCCGCCCAGGTACAGCAGAACACCGTCGATTATCTTTCCAATCGGTTTCCTCAATTGCTGCAGCAGATGACCGAGCTTTACTTCGATCTGCTCAACGGTCTCAATGACGTCCGGGCAGGTTACGAGAGAGACTACTTTCAAAGCGTGCTTGCCCTGGCCAATAAGCCCGAGCGGATTGCACCCGTGGTGGTCGAACTGACGGCGCCCCGCGGAGAGATAGCATTTGCCTCCCTTTCGGTCGCCAACACCGCGGCGGAAAAATGCAACGTCGAATTCAGGTTCACCGATGCTCGCCGTGTCGATGGCGCTGGTCCTGCCTTTGCTCCTGACTTGGAGATCAATCCGCCTCTCGTCGAACTGGCTCCCGAACAGGAACAGAAGTTCCGCCTTTCGCTGCGCCTGGACCCCGCCCGCTTCCAGGAGGGTGCCGTTTACAACAGCACACTCTTCATCAGCGGTGGAGATGCTTTCCGCATCGAAGTCAATCTTCGCATCGTGGCCACGTCAGCGACACATGTGGTCAACGCCCCACCTTCCGAGGCTTGATCATGGCCTCCGCCAGATCGATTCGAAACAGAAACGGCCATGCAAGTGAGCCGGCCCGTGCCTCTGAGCCGATTGCCATCATCGGTATGCGCGGCCGTTTCCCCGGCGCAAACGATCTCGATCAGTTCTGGAACAATCTTGCCGAAGGCGTGGAATCCATCTCCATCCTTTCGCAGGATGAGATCAAGGCAGCAGGAGTTCCGGAGCAGATTTCCCGTCTTCCCGGCTATGTGAATGCATCGCCCGTGCTCGATGGCGTGGATCAATTCGATGCGCAGTTCTTTGGCTTCTCCGCGCGCGACGCTACCCTGACCGACCCGCAGCACCGCCTCTTCCTCGAGACTGCATGGGAGGCGCTCGAAGACGCCGGCTATGATCCGGCGCAGGTTTCCGGCCCCATCGGCGTGTTCGGCGGATCCGAGCTCAGCACCTATCTTTATCACCTTTACCAGAATCTCGAAGCGCTCAAGTACGTCGATGGCATGCAACTGATGGTGACCAACGATAAGGATCACCTCTGCACGCAGGTATCGTACCGGTTGAATCTCCGCGGCCCCAGCGTCGTTGTGCAAACTACATGTTCCACGTCGCTCGTCGCTGTGTCGCTCGCCTGCGAAAGCCTCGAGGCTCGCCGATGCGACATGGCCTTGGCTGGCGGAGTGACAGTGCGCGTTCCGCAGCGCGCCGGATACTTTTATGTGCCCGGCTCCATCTTGTCGCCCGATGGTCACTGCCGCCCCTTTGACGCCAACGCGCAGGGAACCATCGTGGGCAGTGGCGTTGGTCTCATCGTGCTTAAGAGGCTCTCCGATGCGCTCCACGATCGTGACAACATCCGCGCCGTGATTCTGGGCGCGGGACTGAACAACGATGGCAGCGACAAGGTGGGCTACACCGCACCCAGCACGCGCGGGCAGGCGGCCGCGATCCGGGCAGCGCACGCCATGGCCGGCGTGTCCGCGGAATCGTTTGGATACGTCGAAGCACACGGCACGGGCACAATTCTCGGCGATCCCATCGAACTCTCCGCTCTCACTGAAGTGTTCCGCGCCGCCAGTGAACGCAGCGGCTATTGCGGCATCGGCTCGGTGAAATCGAACTTCGGCCACCTCTCCTGCGCGGCCGGAATCGCCGGGCTGATCAAGACGGTCCTCTCGATCGAGCACAAATCAATCGTGCCGACAGTGCACTACACCGCGCCCAATCCGGCCATCGATCTCGCGTCGAGCCCCTTCTATGTCGCGACTCAGTTGATCCCGTGGGAAAGAAATGGAACACCGCGCCGAGCCGGCGTCAGTTCCTTCGGCGTAGGTGGCACCAACGCCCACATTGTCCTCGAAGAAGCACCCCAACGAGCCGAGCCCGTACAGAAAAGAGCCCACCAGTTACTCACAATATCGGCGCGAAGTGAGTCGGCGCTCGCTGAAGCTTCAAAGAAGCTCGCGGCGCATCTCGAAAAACATCCCGACATCGACCTCGCCGACGCTGCGTATACGCTCCACGTCGGCCGGCGGCCATTCAAATATCGGCGTGCCATTCCGCTCGCGGGCCAGGATACAGCACGTGCCATTGCGCTGTTGCGGAATCCTGAAAGATTCCCCCCGGTTCAGGCAATTGCTGATCGCCCCGTTGCCTTCATGTTTTCCGGGCAAGGTTCGCAATATCCCCGCATGGCCGCCGGACTCTACAAGTCGGAACCGCTCTTCCGCCGCAGTGTTGATCGCTGCGCGCGCATTCTCAAGCCTGCGGTCGGCCACGACCTTCGTCGCCTCCTCTTCCCCGCAGCCAGCCGGCGTAAAGACGCAGCCGAGGCTCTTCGCGATACCAGGTGGGCCCAGCCGGCCCTCTTCACGATCGGCTACGCGCTCTCGCAACTATGGATCTCGTGGGGCGTACAGCCCGCGGCGATGATCGGTCATAGTGTGGGCGAATACGTTGCGGCCGTTCTCGCGGACGTCATGAGCCTTGAAGATGCGCTCGGCATCATTGCGCGCCGTGGTCAGCTGATCTCTGCTCTTCCACGCGGTTCCATGCTTGCCGTGATGGCCGACGCTGCCGCCGTCGAGCGATTTGTAAGCGATACAGTCTCCATCGCGGCCATCAATGCGCCCGGCTTTTGCGTTCTCTCCGGTCCTGATGCCGACATGGTTCAGGTTGAGGCCGAACTCACTGCCGCCTCGCTTGCCAGTCGCAGGCTGCATACCTCGCATGCATTTCACTCCTCCATGATGGATCCCATTCTGGATGAATTTGAGAGCATCGTATCGCGAGTTGCGTTATCCGCGCCCACCAAACGCTTCGCATCCACTCTCACTGGCAATTGGGCCGATGCCGAAGTGGCAACGCCGCGGTATTGGGTCACGCAAGTACGCAGCTCAGTGCGATTTGCCGACGCCTTCAAAACTCTCATTGGACCCAGGAGCCCCGCCGCAAAAGACGCAATCTTCCTTGAAGCCGGCCCGAGCAACGCGCTCACCACCTTCGCCGGCGAAACGCTGCGCGCCATGGATAAACCCGGGCTTTGCCTTACCTCGCTCCCCGGACCCGACGGCCGCCGCGTCGATACTGAGGAGATCCTCACATCCGTCGGCGCGCTCTGGTCCAACGGCGTTGCCATCGACTGGCTGGGATTCCATCGAAACGAGCCGCGTTCGCGCATCAGTCTCCCCACTTACCCGTTTGAACGTCAAAGCTACTGGGTGGGCAAGCGCCCTGAAAATGCATCGGAAATGCCCGATGTGCGCGACACATCCAAATGGCTCTACGAATCGAAGTGGACTGAAGCGCCGTTGAGCAATGCCGACCCGGGCAAGCTGATCGGGCAACGCATTCTTCTGTTCGATCAAGCCGGCACTCCGGGCTCTGCAATCGCGGCCCGGCTCGAAGCTTGTGGCTGCCATGTCATTCGCGCATCACGCGGCGAGCAATTCGAATCCCTTGAGCGATCGCGAATATGTGATCGGTCCCAACGTAAATGAAGATCTCAGGCGCCTGGCTCAGCGCGTTTGCTCAACTGAACCGCAGGCTGGCTGGCATCATTTACTGCTGGGGCGCCACCACTCCCGTAAACCACCGATCTCGACGCGGCCGCCACATTCGCTTTGTATGCGCCCATGCGCATGGCATGTGCTTTCAGCAGCCAGCAAACCGTTCGCCCGCTTGCCGCTGCTCTTCGTTGCGCGCGGAACCGTGAGAATCGAGGATGGGGATCCACTCGATCCCAATCGCGCTCTTGTCATCGGCGCAGCTCGCGTCATTCCCCAGGAATACCCAGGCCTTCGCACCGCGCACATGGATGTCGATGATCAATCCCGCCGTCAGCGGAAATGGTCGTTGCCGAACTTGCCGCAGGCGTTCCCGATCCAACCGTGGGACTTCGCAACGGCCGCCGCCACATCGAAAGTTATCTTCCCATCACAGCGCAATCCACCAAAACATTTGAGGGTCTTCCACCTCAGCCCGTAGTACTGATTACGGGCGGCCTCGGACACATGGGGCTCCACCTCGCCGAGACTGTCTTCAATCGAATGCAGGCGAAGCTCGTCCTCGTGGGACGCACCAATCTTGGAGAACCATCGCAATGGGCCGCTCGCAGCGAAGACGCCTTCCACCTCTCCGGAGCAGCGAATCTTGTTCAGGCGACTCGCGGCCATGCGCGCCAAGCGCGATGACGTCATTGTCCTCAAAGCCGACCTGAATTCTGCAACAGAGGTGCGCGCCGCCATCGATGCCGCAATTGCTCACTTCGGCCAAATCGATTTGCTCATTCACGGCGCGGCCAGGATCGATGCGGCCGCCTTCGCAGCGGTAGCCGACACCGGACCCGAACAGATCGAAGCGCAGTTCTCTCCCAAGCTGCGCGGGCTCTTCCACACCATCGACGCCATGCGCGGGCGCGAGCCGTGCCGCTGGGTGCTGCACTCCTCCATCTCGGCCGTTCTTGGCGGACTTGCCCTGGGCACATATGCCGCCGCCAATGCGGTTCTCGACACTCTCGCGATCAAGCGAAGGAAGTCACTGGCTCAGCATCGAATGGGACGCCTGGGACAACGCCGCCGAAGCGCAGAGCGCCAGCCTTCCCCTTGCCATCAATCCCGCCGAAGGTGGCGATGTATTTCTCCGCATTCTCAAACTGCCTCTCCGGTCGCGGGTATTAGTCGCAGTCAACCTCGAGGAACGCCTGAAGGATTGGGTGCAGCACTCCGATTCCTCAGCCGGCAAAACCTCCGGTAGCGAGCGCCATCCCCGCCCCAATCTTTCCACGGCCTACCAGGAGCCCAGAACCGACACGGAGCGAGAGCTGGCGGAGATCTGGGCATCGCAGTTGGGACTTGAATCGGTAGGAATTCACGATCGCTTCTTCGACCTCGGCGGACATTCGCTCCTCGCCGCGCAACTCGCATCCGAAATCTGCGATCGATTCCAGATTGAATTACCCGTGCTCAAGCTCTTTCAGGCGCCCACGGTCGCGGAACTCGCCGCGGTCGTCGATACGGCTAAAGCGGGAGGCGGTGGAGCAGAGCTTTCTCCTCCGGATCACTCCCCCGCGCAGTCTTCTGCGACGCCTCAGCCCGAGTTGCTGGGGAGCGCGATTGACGTTGCCGCCAAACAAACCCATCGCGAGTTCTATAACGACGTTTCACGCCGTCTCGAGCAGTCGGGAGTCGGCGGAGCTTCCTTCTTCCTCAACTATGGGTACGTCAGCCTGGGAGAAGGAGACGAGGCTCGATTCGAGGTACCCGATCGCGTCTTCAACCGCAACTCCGTGCGTCTCGCATTTGAACTCGTCGGCGATTCGGAATTGCAGAACACGCCAGTGCTCGACGTTGGTTGCGGCCGCGGTGGAACCGTTGCGCTGATGGCTGAGACCTTTGGCGCCCAAGCCGTCGGCGTGGACCTCGCTCCTGAGGCCGTGGCCTTCTGCCGCAAGACTCACCAGAACGGTGCTTTGTTTGAAGTAGGAGATGCGGAACACTTGCCCTTTGGTGATGCGGCCTTCCAGGTCGTCACCAACATCGAGTCATCCCACACGTATCCCAACCTGCGCGCATTCTATGCAGAAGTGCGCCGGGTTTTGCAGCCGGGCGGCAGATTCCTCTATACCGATTTGCTGCCGGTGGAACGATGGATGGAAGTACGAGTGCTCCTGCCCGCACTTGGGTTGAATATCGAAAATGAACGTGACATCACCGCCAATGTGCTCGCGTCCTGCGACGCGATTGCGGCAACAAGGGCGCAAGCATTCGGCGGACACAGCGAGATGATCGATAACTTTCTCGCGGTGCCGGGGTCGGGAGTCTACGAACAGATGCGAAGCGGCGCGTGGCAATACCGCATTGTTCGCGCCACGCGCCGATAGACACTCTCAGAATTCAGCAGCAGCCGCAGCCACAATCCGCGTGATGCGCTCCGCAGTGGTCCGGCAGCACCGCAACCGCAATCACCAGCGGGCGCACCCGGCATCCCTCCGCGCGCAGCGTGGCATAAGCCACCTTGCACGAATCCACCTGGCCGGCAGTACCGACGTCAGTCGGAGCATTATTGCCGGCTGGATCCTTACTCCCGCATCCCACGGGAACTGTCAATATGACGGTCTTGTGACCGCACGCCGGCAGCGTGAACGTGGTATCGGACAACGAGGTTTGCCATCCCACTTCCTTTCCCGACGAGGTCGCAAACGTCCCCAGCGTCAGAGCGACATCGCGATCGCGCCGCGTGTCGTTTTCAAACGTGATCGGAATTCGCCTCACTTCGCCGCAGCGGGCATATTCAACCGTGTCGGCGCAGCGAACGTGACAGGAACACTCGCACCCGCAATCATCATCGCAGTCACAATCGCAGTCGGACTCGCGATGCTCGTGGCAACCGCCATGGCGCTTCCGGCTGCCGTAGGTTGGCGTCGTCTGCGTCGCGGCGGTGCTCGACGGCTGCGCCATCGAGGGGATGGCGTTGTACAAATTGGTATAACCAGTCTGCATGTTGTTGACGTAGTCGGGATACGTCATCATCCTCATCTGGCCCGTGTCGTGACAGTACCCGTAGTACAACGCCGGCCCCTGACTCGGATTGGACTGACTTGAATGGCGATGGCGATGAGTATGCATCTTCACCTTCCGTTTGAGAGAATTCCTGGTTTCGTAACAGGGCACGACTTCAGTCGTGCCGAAACTGCTTCAAAATCAACCCGGGCTTTAGCCCCTGTTAGCTTTCTCCAATTTCGCGGGATGGTACCAGGCCGCAATCTAGAGATCGTCGCTTACGCGGACGCGCAATCCGCCGGCCGAACGCGTGGTCCCCGGGCTGGGCGCGGTCTCGGTGCGCGTGTGCCCCGCTTCGCCTTCTTCGTCGTGGCATCCGCACGAGTACGCATTCCTCGGGCTGTGCAGCCGAACCTCAGACTTGCCTGACATCGTAAATCCGAACAGTTCCATCCCCATGTACGTGAAGCCGAAATGCTGCGAATACGGCTGCTCCATGTGAATCGGCGGCAGCGGAGCCAGCTTGATCGTCTGGCACGAATCAACCACCACCGGCTTCAGATCGATCAGCGACTTGGAATCGCTGCTGACCGAAAGTGGCTCAACTTTCAGGTCCATGTTGAGCGGCTCAAGCTTCAGGTCCACATTCGCGGTGGAATTCGTCGTGGCGTTCGAGGTACTCGTCGACTGTGAAACGATCGGCTGGGTGATCGCCAGGTTGGAGTTCACTGTGAGCGGCGCAATCTTGTCGATGTCCACATCCACTTGAAGAGGGGTGCTGGTGCTGCCCAGCGCGATATTGTAATGGTCCGGAATATTGACGCCGCCGCCACCCTTGCTCATGTGTTACCCTCCTCGCTTCGGTACGATTCCAGTCAGGCTTGTTTACGCCTTCGCCGTGGTGTAAATATCCACGCCGAGAATCGCGTTATAGAGTTGAAGGTTCGCGTAGTAATGCCGTAACGGCTTCAGACCAGTCGGCAATTCGAAGTCGACATCCACCGTCGTCTTATCGCCTGGATGCAGAGTCACCGGCGAACGAGTGATCACCAGTGTTCCCACCTGCAGGTCCGCCCATTCGTCAAGAAAGCCCTTCACCATCGTCTCGACAGACGTCTTGTCGGCCTTGTGCAGCCCCGTCAAAAGCCCGGTCAGAAGATCGAACGAATCAAAGATCGGACACTCGCATTTCGAGCCCGTCGGCAGATCGACATTGCCTGCGTTCTCAATGACGAATTGCCGGGTATATTTCTTTGAACTGCCGGCCAGAATGGTGATGCCGCCCGGGGTGATGCGGAAGTCCACTACCTCCGCCACCTGCGCGGTTGCCGGCACCGCCTTGCCACCCACAGTCAACTGGAATTCATATTTGCCCGGCCGGGTCTTCGCATCTAGCGCGATCATTCCCGTAACGCTGGCCTGTTGGCCGGGATAGAGCTTCGCGTAAAACGGAATCTCGGTCAGAGGCAGGCTGGCGGGACCTTGAAGGCTTTCCGCTGACACGCTGATCATTCTGATCTTCTGTTTTTCGACGCCGTTGTTGACCAGGGGAATGTTGCCGCTCAGGCCTTGGGGCGGTCCCGAAAAGAACAGGCGCGCATCGTCGCTGCCCGCGAACTGAATCGCCTCTTGTGCTACGGATGCACCCGGCTCACCAGTTACCATCACGCGCCCAAGCCTCCTGTTTTCCGGCAAACTCGGATAACAAACGGTACCCGCAAAACCCGAAGCATGTCAACGCCAATCTCCGCATAATTCACGCGGAATCAGCCCTATGAAAGCGGTATGAATTCGCAATGATGCAGACTCAACCACGCGGAGACATGGCTCACGACTTTCCCCCGGGGTTCGCCGCGAAATACTGATCGAGCCCGGCGGCGACCTCTTTCAGTCCGCGTTCGAGATTGACGTCCAACGCCGTGACAATCTCCGAGATCTCCTTGCCTTGTACTGGTTCGGACTGGGAATAGACATGGGACCAGACAACCTTGCCTGACTTTCGGTCATAGAGTTGAAAGTCCATCGATACCAGCCCTGTGATACCACTCGCACCGTCTACCTCCTCGAAGTCGTAGAGGTGTCCCCGGACCACAAACTGCCCCCCCGAGGCGCTCCCAAGGCTATCCACAGACTGGTAGGTTCCTGAGTTTCTCAGCATGTGAATCAAATGGTCGTGCACCAACTCGACGGGTGGCTCAATCCACCGGCTGTACTGGTATGTACCCACCTCATTGGTGCCGATGCGATACGCGATCGGCGAATCCCGAAAGATCTCGGGAGTGCTGATGTCCGCAACCAGCAGAGACACGGTGGGCGTTCCGCTTGAAAGGGCGGGGGCTGTGGAGGACTGAATCGCGTAATACCGGATGGGCTTGGTTTTGCCGCATCCGCTCAGGATCAAGGCCAACAGCGAGAACAGAACTGGACCGGTCGCTCGATTCATACTGAACCTCTTTCGTGTGCCCTCAAGCCTTCTTCAAGGGTCTTTATCTTGTTTCCGC
Source organism: uncultured Acidobacteriota bacterium (assembly GCA_963798315.1). Taxonomy (GTDB): domain Bacteria; phylum Acidobacteriota; class Terriglobia; order Terriglobales; family Acidobacteriaceae; genus Telmatobacter. Next base: position 522,391 of record CAWCTA010000023.1, read on the forward strand.
TCATGGGAACAACCCTAGACCGAATCGAATTCTCGATTCGTCATCCCGGGCGGGTAGATTACTTCATCACTTCGCCAGGTTTGCGATCCTTCACATTGTTTCCACGAATGAGGACCGACGGGTTGGTCTTCAACGAATCCGTCAGCTGTCTCACATTCTCGGTGGCAATGCGGATATTCACCAGAATCTGGTCGATATTGTCGCCGCTGGTTATGTTCTTCAGTTGCTCGATCAGCGATGAAGCCGAAACCAGTGTCTGCTTCAATTCGATAACGGTGGCGCGGATGTCCGGTTGATTCTCAACCAGCATTGAATCGACGTGCGACAGCACAACATTCGCTTGATTCATCGTGGTTTTGAGGTTGTCCAGCATGGGCTGAATCTGGGCGGTGGCGTTCTGTATATTGGTCAGGCTGGCCGCAACTTTCGGCCGGCTGTCTGCCAGCAGGCCGTTCAGGTTCCCCAGGGTGGCGCTCACCTCGCCACGGTTCTTGTCGTTCAGAAGGTCGTTGACGCGGGCGATCGTGACTTGCAGTTCTACCAGGCGCTGGTTCAGGTTCTGCAGAACGTCTTTCGCAACCGGCTCCAGGCCGCCGATCATATCGCCGAGGTCCCCTATTCCGAGCGTCTCGGCAGACTTCAATTCGCTCCCCGCGGGAGCCAGTGCGGCTCCCTTGGTCCCGGTTCCCACTTCCAGGAAATTATCCGAGAGCGCGCCGAGAGCGGCGATTTTGGCTATGCTGTCGATCTTGACGGGAATATCGCGCTGCACCGTGAAGTCGATCTCGATTCGAGTCGAGTCCCCCGGATCGATGCGGACGGTCTTGACCTTGCCTGCATTCATTCCCGCGTATCGCACCGTAGCCCCGGGCAATAGACCCCCCGCCGCCTTGAAATACGTGTGGTACGGCGTGCCACCCGAAGAAAAAGTCCCAGCCACGGCCAATACCGTCCCAATCAGCAATGCCGCCGCAATACAGACGAAGACGCCGACCAGGGCTTCTTCACGCTTGCTCTTCATAGCATCCTCATTCTCAGTGGCTCCACCATGTCAATTCTTCTTTGCCTTGCGGTCACCGGTGAGCATCTGCAGATAATCGAGTTCTTCGTTAACTTCGGGTTCTGGGCGGCGGTCAAGGAACTGACGCACGCGCGGATGCGTGCTCGCTTGAAACTCTTCCCTGGTTCCCAGCGCCACAATATGGCCGCGGTCGACATACACCAGTCGATCGGCGATCAGAAACGCACTGGCAAGTTCGTGGGTCACGACCACCATCGTTATCGCGTAAGCCGTCTTGAGGTTCAAAATCAGTTCGTCGAGTCCTGCGGCAATGATCGGATCCAGGCCGGCTGACGGCTCGTCGAAGAAGAGTATCTCGGGATCCATCGCCAGCGCCCGCGCTACCGCGGCGCGCTTTTTCATCCCTCCACTGAGCTCGCTTGGCATGAAATCTTCAAAAGCGCTCAGGCCCACCTGGCCGAGCTTGATGCGCACCATGATCTCGATGGTCGAATCTTCGAGATCGGTATGTTCGCGCAGCGGCAGTGCAACGTTCTCGCCCACGGTCATCGAGCCGAACAAGGCAGAGCCCTGAAACGACATTCCCATCCTTTTTCGAATCGCGTTCAGTTCGCGGTCGGAGATCTTGGCGGTATTCACTCCACCAATCCAGACCTCTCCGGAGGTGGGCCGTTCGAGACCCACCAGGGTTCGCAGCAGGGTGCTCTTTCCCGAGCCTGACCCCCCCAGGATCACCATGGTCTCTCCGCGCCGGATGTCGAAGGTGATCCCGTGGAGGATTTCGCGCTCGCCGTAACTCACGCGAAGGTTCACCACCGAAATTGCAGCCTCGTTTTTGCCCGCGTCAGTCATCTTGAGCAACCCCCGCCGTTAGGTCGGATTGATGAAATAGAACAAGGCTGTGAACACCAGATCGACCACAATCACGAGCGCGATCGAGGTGACCACGGCAGAGGTCGTCGAACGTCCCACCTCCTCGGCGCCCGCGCCGGTGGAGAATCCTTCCTTGCATCCGACAGCCGTAATGACCAGTCCGAACAACGCACTCTTGATAAGGCCCGTGTAGATATCGCGATTGACAATCGAATCCAGCGTCGCATGAAAATAGGAGCCAACGGTGAATCCCGCGCCTGCGACGCCGAAAACGCATCCACCGACAACCCCCATGAAGTCAGCCCAGACTGTCAGGCATGGCACCATGACGAGCATGGCCAGAAACTTGGGCGCGACAAGGAAGGCAACCGGATCGAAAGCCATGGTTCGCAGGGCATCCACTTCCTCAGTCACCTTCTTGGTGCCAATCTCTGCGGCGAAAGCCGACCCCGATCGGCCGATCACGACGATGGCCGTGAGCAGGGGACCAAGTTCGCGCAGAATCGACACTGCCACCGCACCGGCCACAAGTTGCATCGCGCCCAATTGCCGCAGCTCATATGCGCTCTGGAGAGCCATGATGAGGCCCACAAAAAATGTGATCAGCGAAACGATAGGGATGGCCTCGACCCCCACTGCCATGCCCTGATGGAGAGCCCGTTGCGGCCGGAGCCGCTGGCCCCGGAAAGGGCCCACGAACGTGACGTATGCGGACTGGCCGGCGAGACTCGCCAGGCCTCCGATGTACGCGAAGCTGTTGATCGTCAGTGCACCGACCGCTCGCGGTATCGCTCCGACTCTTTCCAGGATCTTCATTGCGAGTTACGTCCGTTCCATGCGATTATCCGCGCTATTGCGGGGACGACTTTCGATGATTTGGCAGACTCCTTGACCCGGTCTCAGGCTTCGAGCGCTTGTAATTCGGTCTCGCGGATTTCAAAGACTCCGGTCAACCGTGTCAATTGCAGTACTTTGAGAACTGCCCCGGTCACCCCAAAAAGAATAATCCGCTTCTTGGACTTCTTGGCCTCCTGAAGAACTTCCAGCAGGGATGCAATGCCCGAGCTGTCGATGTACCGCACTTCCTGCAGGTTGATCGCAAGACGCTGCGCCCCGATCAATGAGTCCAAAAGTGATTTTCGCAACGCCGGTGAAGTGCCAAGATCAATTTGACCGACCACGTCCACAATCACGGCGTCTCGCTCACTTCGAGTCGAAAACTCTAGCTGTCTCTCCATGTGCACCTTCGCTGGCTCTGGATCAGAGCCGTCCCCCTCGGGTTGATCGATTAGAAACGCTAGACCTCAGAGGCTGATTCGTCCTCAGAGCCTTTCTTCCCACCGGCTTGCGCCTTGGCGCCCGGCAGGCGTTTGATCAGCTTAAGCTGATTTCCTCCCGAGACCTTCTGATACGACATTTCATCCATGATGGCCTTGATCAGGTGTGTCCCGCGGCCGCTTAATGCAAACTCATCCATGGGTTTGCCGCAGATCTTTGCCGGATCCGGGGCCTCTCCCTGATCGAGCAGTGTGAACTCCATTTGCTCCCCGTCGACGGTGCACTCGAACTGCATCTCTCGGTCGTAACAATTCTTGTAAGCGTGGCGAATGATGTTGGCCAGGGCCTCGTCGACCGCAAGTGTGACCTCAATGCACTCCTCTTTCGACAAACCATAAATCATGCCCAACTCGCCAACCGCAGCGCGGACCACAGACAGGAAGCGAGGGTCACTCGGCGAAGTCAGTTTCAAATGAAAGGCCATTTTGGGCGACAACATGACGAGAGAAAAGTCTACGGGGGTCCCTGAGCCCTGCACACTGGCAAAAATATCAGGAAACGCCTGAGACTTCTCATCTTACCGGATGCGCCAGAACCGCCATTGTAGATCCGTGCATGCGGTCACTGGCTACATTGCGGTCCACTCAAATTAGACCGAAACACCCTCTTTCGGGAGGGGGAATCCTATGGTGAGCCGATTGCCATCCGCGAGCCGTTCGTAGGCAAGCGATCCCGCGAAGCGATAGAGCAGCCGTATGCCATTTCCGCCTGGTTCAATCGATTCCAGGCTGACAGGTGTCGCCGCATCGCCTGGCGGATCAGGCTCAACCGGGGCAAAGGCCGGCGCCTGGTCTTCGATAACCAACAAGAGATGGTGCGAGGAAACAGAAGAGCGTATGACGATTGGATGCCCCGGCTCGTTTCGATAGCCATGCATCACTACATTGGCCAGGGCCTCTTCCACGCACAGGTGCATGGCGAAACGAGTATTCTCGCTGAGCCCGTGATGCTCCGCCAGCGCCTCGATCCATGGCTGAACACGGGTCAACTCCGTGAGCCGGCTGTCCAGTTCGATCCGGTCTTGCAGTTTGTTCAAGAGCATCTTCGGTTCACCCAAAGCGCTTGAGCCGGCCGAAACCAGGGCCGCCGCGCGGTCAGCAGTATTAGCGCAGCGCGGCGGCGGCCGCATCGAGATCATGAAAGATGGGAATGATTTCGTGAATGTTGCTGGCCTTCAGTACTTCCTCCACTATGGGAACCGGGCCGAACAACGCCACTTTTCCCCCGCGGCGCCGAACCGCCTGGGCGGGGATAATGATGGAACGAAGACCCATCGAACCCAGAAACGAGACATTGCGCAGGTCGATCAAGAGAAACTTGCTGCTGCCGGCCAGCACGTTCATGCGCAAATCGATCGCAGCCGCGCCTTGAATATCCAATCGCCCATCCAGAAGAACCCGGGTGATGCCACCTTCCATGGACTCAGTCGAGATCGTCATGCATGCTCTTCCTTTCTCTGCCGTGGGAGCTGGATTTAACGCGATAGGCCTCGTTCATCGTACCCGGCAATTGTTAATGTCTCATAACACCAGCGGCTGCGGTCCGGCCGGGCTCCCACCAGCCCTGGCCGCGCCGTCCTCCGGACGCCGGTAGCGCACCACCAGAAGGGTAATGTCGTCTGACTGGTCGGCGCCTTCGGCAAACTGTTCCACTGCGCTCAGAATCCCGGCCTGAAGTTCGGCCAGGGAGCCGTCCTGATGCCGGCTCACCGCTTCCTTCAGTCGCCCCGCCCCAAACATGTTCAGATCTCGATCTTGAGCTTCCGTTACGCCGTCGGTGTAAAGCAACAGCGTGTCCCCGGGTTCGAGCTGGATGCGCGCGGCATTGAACGACGCCTGCTCGACCAGTCCAATGGGGAAAGATCCGCCGGAATACAATTCGCTCACTTCGCCCCGCCGCAGAAGCAGAGGCGAAGGATGGCTGGCGCGGACGAACTCGAGACCTCCATCTTGATCCAGCAATCCGAAAAACATGGTTGCATAACGGCCCACCGCCGCGCGGTCGCAGAGAAAACTGTTGAGGTGATTGAACACCTTCACCGGCTCGACGCCCAGCGTCATCCCCGAGAGCGCCCCCTGCAGCATGGTTGTCAGCAGGGCAGCCCCCAAACCCTTCCCGGCGACATCCGAAACCAGGATCGCGATGCGCCCGTCGGGCAGAGGAAAGACATCGAAATAGTCCCCGCCCACCTCGTGGCACGGCCGGTGGATTCCCGTGACCGCAAGATGCGGGTAGTCCTGAAGCCCCTGTGGCACGAGCGCCTGCTGGATCTGGCGCGCGATGCTCAGCTCCTGCTCTAGGCGCTGGCGCTCCCGCTCGCGTTCGAGCAGCCGGGCGTTGTCGAGAATGCTTGCGGCTTGTGCGCCCAGGGCATCCAGGATCTGCCGGTCCAGGGCCGAAAAGGTGGTTGTGCGCCGGGAATCGAGATACAGCGCGCCCAGCAACTGGCGCTGTGCCGCCTCCATCGACGAACCCGCCTGACCTCGGGGAGCCCCATACAGGGGAATCACCGCCGCCGATCGCAACAATTGGGCCACCACGCTATACGCGCTTTGCAGGTTTCTATCCGCCAGCCTCAGATCCTCGTTGATCACCTCGGATTCAAGCTCCATGGCCTGTCCCAGGACCGAACGGCTGGGGTTCATCGTTTCCGGCGCGAGACTCTCGCCGTCCCGCCCGCGCGCCACCCTGACCTGCAATACACCCGTCGCATCCGGCTCCAGCAGCATTCCGCGGTCGGCATGGGTGATCACGATTGCATGATCGAGCATCGCGGCCAGCACTGATTCGAGTGGAAGCTGCGAATGCAGCAATGAAGTCGCCGCGAGAAGCAGCCTCAGCCCCTTGAGATCATCGGCGGAGTCGCCGCCCAGCGAGCTGAGAATACTCCGCAGCTTTGTTACCGCCTCTTCCTGGGTGTGCGCTTCCGACTGCATGCGGAATACAAGTTGGCATCCGTCGTCGATTCCCAGGCGGATCCGGTCGCCGTCGGCCAGCGTTCCTGTGCTGGTCGGTTTGCCATTTACGAAAATGCCATTGAGCTGACCGCGATCCTCGATGCAGATCCCGCTTGGTCCTGCGGAAATCGCCGCGCACCTGCGCGAGATCCGCAGGTCATCGATGGACAAGTGATTGCCGCTCTCTTTGCCTCGCCCGATAAAGAACGGCAGTTCGCTTATCGAGACCACCTGCTGCGGACGATCAGAAAACACGACGTCGATATAGCCATGGACTGGAGCTGGCGATTCAGACATAAGCTTCGTATCCGGTGTCCCGTCTCCAAAGTTCGCTCCATAATTGAGCTGTCATCGTGAGCGGAGTCCGCCGCGGCGGACGAAGTCGAAGGACCCGCAGTTCGGGCGCTTCGATTTATGCCTTGAACCTCCGGAGTCACCACACTAGCAGTCTCGCGTTTGTATCAGGGCACGGCTTCACTGCTTGCAGAAAACTCGCGGTTTTGAAAGGGCACGGCTTTAGCCGTGCCGTTGGGGCAGCACCATGAATGGGCTTTAGCCCCTGAGGGATGTATTCCTCCCGGTTCGCCCTTCATTCTCGGTTTCCCGCCGCCTCGTTCAGTCGTCCCGAATCTGCCTTCAAAATCAATGAGCGGCTTGAGCCCCTGCCGGCTTGTGATCTCCAATTTCATTGGATCATCTGAGTTTTTCCGCAACCTGCTTGTGAATTCTACGGCATCCAGGAAATCCGCCACCAAATCAGCTCCGGGTTTGACCAACCTTCTTGACAAGTCACACTGTATTCAATAGTTTGAAGACTCGCCGCCCGTAAAAGGCTGCCTCCGACAGGTGCCAACCGCACGCCTTAGGTTCGCCTGTGCGGCCTCGCAGACCCCGCGAGCGGTGCCGCCTCCCCAATGGCAATCTGACAGCTTGCTTCGGCAAGACTCTTCAGTCTGTCGAACGCCGAATGCCTTCGGGCACTGAGCCGATATCTGTTTCACTGCACGCCAAGCCCATTTTGTATTCCCAAGGAGAACCATGAGAGAAGCGTTCGCGCGGTCAAGCAGAGTAGCCACACTGGCAGTCCTGGGCATGATGGGTGGCGCTACCCTCGCTTCGGCGCAGGGTTGTCCCGCCTCTCCCGGCTATTCACCTGACTTCGGCCTGAACCAAAACTGCCTCACGTCGAATGGAGCCAACAGCGGGTATTCAGGTTCTCCTTCCTTTGCGCCTCCCGCGACGCCCGAATCGTCCGTATCAACCGTCCTGCGCCTGACCGCCAATCAGGGAGGCTGGGCCACCTCGGCCTGGTACCAGACCCCGCAGGTCGTTGCCAACGGATTTACGACCACCTTCGCGTTCCAATTGGGCAGCACGTCGACCTATAACGCCGATGGATTTGCGTTCGTGATTCAGAACAGCAGCCTGTCGGCCCTCGGATCGGGCGGGTGCGGCATCGGCTTCGGCGGCAGCAGCAGCGGCTGTGCTTCCTCTGGCGGCATTTCCAACAGCGTGGCCATCGAGTTCAACACCTATCCCAATGGCGCCGGCGTTGACCCGGGCAGCGATGACGTCACCATTCAGAACTGCGGCGGAATCAGTCCCAACAGCGTCGACTTGAGTTGCTCGCTCAAGTACAACAATCTCACCGGCAAGATTAACGTGGCTGACGGCAACGTCCACGTCGCGGCCATCACCTACACGTCCTCTGCGCTATCGACATGCGGAGTCACGGGCACCCAGACCTGTTCTACGCTCGATGTAGTTCTCGACGGCGTCGACCTTTTCCCGGGGGGTGTCCTCTTCGATATCACGACCATCGGGCTGAGCGGCTCCAGCGCCTATGTCGGATTCACTGCGGGCACGGGCGGCGGCAATGACGACCAGGACATCCTGAGCTGGACTTTCACCCCGCAGGGCCAGAGCCAGACCGGAACGGTCGCGCCCGGCCAGACGACTCCGACCGTGTTCAATATCAATGGAGGTTTCGTCGAGGGAAGCCCGACCACCGGCTATACCTTCACCGCGCAGGAGACCGGCACCAGCCAGCAACTGCAAATGGTGGTCACCGCGATTCCCGTGAGTCAGCAGGCTTGCACCGCGCTGGTGCAGGCCAACCAGAAGTTCAACACCGCCGAGTGCTTCGTTTACCAGAATGGTGGAGGGCAGGGTAAAGACACGGCGGTGCTGTTCGAGGTCACCTGTCCGGCAGCAGGATCGTGCGGCACGAGCGGCAATCCCTTCGACGCCGAACTGGGCACCAACTTCAATTTCTTCTGTACTGAGAACGTCCCGTCTGAGAACGCGCCGTTGCGGTGTGGCGTTCCTCCCTTGCCCTTCAGCTTCGGATTCCCCAATCTGACCTCCGACAACGGCCTGCCTGCGGTCGGCTTCCTCAAAGGTGAGGGACCCGACCCCGTTCACCCCTGTACGCCCGATCCCAACGGAACCTCTCCGCTGTTCCAGAGCAACCAGATCGACACGTTCGCCCTGGGAGACACCAGCGGCGGCGCCAAAGGCGGCAGCGGAGGAACCACCTCCTGCTGGGTGATGACCTACCTGACCCAAAACGAATTGCCCACGGTCAGCATCACGCAGCCGGTCAGTGGAGCAACATATGCGCTAGGACAGAGCGACGCGACAACCGTGGCGAAGTACTCCTGCTCGGCTGTCAACGCCGGTGCCGGCTCTCCGGTTGGGCCGTATCTGACCGTGGCAAGCTGCGCCGCGACCGATACTGCGGGCACATCCGTCGCCAACGGCGCGCAATTTGATACCACCACGCCCGGATCGCATAGTTTCACGGTGCAGGTGCAGGATTCGGCCACCAACACCAATTCGCAAACCGTCACATATAGCGTTTCATCTCCGCCCGCGATTTCGGGTCCTTCCAGCGTGACCTTTGCGGTTGGCAGCCCCGGCGCCGTGACCATTACCGCAACCGGCTACCCCGCGCCGGTTCTCACCGAATCGGGAGTTCTACCCGCCGGGGTCAGTTTCGTCGACAACCGGAACGGTACAGGCAGGCTGAGCGGGTCCCCCGCCGTGAGCGGTATCTTCCCCATCAGCTTTACCGCGCAAAATGGAGTCGCCTCGCCGGCCACGCTACCCTTCACGCTGACGGTCGTCGCCTCCGTTCCTGCCTCGGGCACAAAGTGCAATGGCGTTTACAACGGCACCTTCAAAGGCAGCATCCTCGTGACCAGCGGCCAGACCTGCATCTTCGTGGGCGGCGGCATCACCGGCAGCGTGACTGAAGCGGGTGGCAACCTTGTGCTCACCAATGCAACCGTCGGTGGAAATGTTCAAGTTGCCGGAGGAACATTCTCGATCGGCCCGCCGGTCACAATCAAAGGCAACCTCGCGTTGCTGACCACACCAAAATCTGCGGTCCAGAGCGTGGTTTGCGGTGCCATCGTTGGGGGCGGTTTGCAGGCTGTAGCCAATGGCACGCCGCTCCTCATCGGCGCCACATCGGGGTGTCCCGGCAACATCATCTCCGGCGATCTGCTGGTGAGCAACAATGCGGCGCCCGTCTCCATCGACAACAACACCGTCGGCGGCAGCCTGTTGGACCTCGACAATTCAAAGCCCACGCAGGTTTTCTTCAACCACATCAAGGGCATTCTGAGTTGTACGGCCAATTCCGCAATTACCGGGGGAGGAAACACCGCGGCGAAAAAACAAGGCCAATGCGCAGGCTTTTAAGAACAGGACTCCGCGAAAATCCGGCAGCTCGATTGATGCCATTCGATACGTGATGCAAGTCACGTTGTTGGACGGCATGGCTGCCGGTATGTTTTCCTTCTTGCAGGATCATTCCCCCAGACGCAACGCTCTTGAACGACGGCTGCTGCCTGCTTTAGCACTCCCGCCTGATCGTAGTTAACCGGGGTTGAGGAGGAATTCAATGTACGCAGATTCAGTAAGGTCCCGCCCAGCCTGGTTTTTCGCACTTCCGGCTTTGACCCTTCTTCTTTTAGCGGCCTGCAATAAGCAAGCCGCGACTCCGCCCATCGCAGAGCAGCCGCAGCCACAAGCGGCCGCGCCTCCCTCGGTCTCCGCAGACGGACTGCCCGCTGCACCCTCCAATGTGATCTCGTTGCCCATCGGGTTCAAGCGGGAAACAGGCGACCTAGATGGGATGGTGAAGCGACGCATGATCCGTGCCCTGGTCATTATCAACCCGATTGGCTTCTTCTACGACAAGGGACAGCCAAAGGGCGCGATGTACGAGGCTGTGGAAGAGTTTCAGAAGTTTGTTAACCAGAAGTTCAAGACCGGCAAGCTGCCGGTAACAGTCGCATTCATTCCGACTCGCGCCGATCAGGTGGAGAAGTTTCTGACAGAGGGGATCGGCGACATTGTCGCCTTTGGAGTCGTGGTGACGCCCGAGCGTGAAAAGCTGGTCGCCTTCTCGACACCTCTCGCCACCGATGTAAAGCAAATCATCGTCACCGGATCAGATCTGGGTTCTGTCTCAACCCTCGCCGACCTGGGCGGAAAAGAGGTGTACGTCAATCCCCTGACCACCTATTACCAGAACCTTCAGGCCGCCAACGAGACCCTCAAGCAGGCCGGAAAGACGCCCATCGTGATCAAGGCCGCCGACAAGAACCTGACCGACGACGACCTGATGCAAATGGTGAACGCCGGACTGATCCCGGCAACCGTCTCAATCGAGCAACGTGCCGGCCTTTGGTCCCAGGTGCTGCCGAATCTTCATCCGCACCCCGACCTGGTGATCGCGAGTGGCCAAAACCTGGCCTGGGCCATGCGCAAGGACAGCCCCCAGTTGAAGCAACTGGTAGACGAATTTATGGAGACGCACAAGCTGGGTACATCCTTTGGAAACACACTTCTCCGGCGCTACCTGGAGAACACCAAGTGGATAAAGAACTCCACGTCGTCAGCGGAGATGAAGAAGTTTCAGCAGAACGTCGTATTCTTCAAGAAATACGCGGGCCAGTACGATTTCGATGTGTTGATGATCGCGGCCCAGGCGTACCAGGAATCTTTGCTCGATCAGAGCAAGCGGAACCCCAGCGGCGCGGTGGGCATTATGCAGGTGATTCCCAAGTACGCGGCCGCTTCTCCCATCAACATACCCAACGTGGACACCGCCGAAACCAACATCCAGGCTGGCATCAAGATGTTGCGCAATATGGAGGACAACTACTTCAACGACCCCAAGATCGATCGCCTCAACAAAACGCTATTTCTCTTCGCAAGCTACAACGCGGGTCCAAATCGCATTGCCGGGCTGCGCAAAAAGGCTCCGGGCTTAGGCCTTGACCCGAACGTTTGGTTTGGAAATGTGGAGTTGGTAGCTGCCAGGGAGATTGGGCAGGAGACCGTCACCTACGTCTCCAACATCTACAAGTACTACATCGCCTACACGCTGACAGCACAGCAGAAGCAGCTAGGAGCAAAAGCAACCGAGCCGCCTCCAAAATAATCAGCGCGCTCGCATAAAAATAGATCTGTCATCCTGAGCGGAGTTTGGCGCGTAATTCGCGCCAGACGCAGTCGAAAGCCTGCCCTGAGCGAAGCCGAAGGGGACCTGCATTTTCAGTGCCTGATTTATCCAAGGAACATCTCGAACATTACGCCAGCTAGTGGTGTCCGCCACACAGATGGTCGTTTAAGTTTTGAAGGGGCACGACTTCAGTCGTGCCGTAAACGGCTTAAAACAAGCCGGGCTTTAGCCCCTGAGGGGAGTTCCTTCTCCCTGTTCAGTTGATGTGCGCTCATCTGTAAATGACCCTATCTGCGGCGGCCTACACTAGTTCCCCGATGCCTTGAGCCAACTAGCCGCGTCTTCGTACATCTGCTTCAAATCCGCACGTTGCAGCAGGTTTTCCGCGCCCTGATCCTTCTTCATCGTGTCCAGGGTATTCACCACCCAGCGGAACTGGTCCCGGGCCTCTGCATTGTCCTTTGCATCGCGGCCGATGATTCCCAACAGATAATGCGCCTGGGCACTCAACGCCTGCTGGCCCAGCTTGTCCGAGCGCAGCAGGGCCCGGTCCAGCTCCTCTCTGGCATGGGTAGCATCGCGCGCCTGCAGCATCGCCTCGGCCATGAAAACGGAGCACTCGACCGCGGAGTATTTCAGGCCGCCCTCGTCTGCCTGCTGCATCAGCGCGCGAAGATTTGGAATCACCGCCGATCCCTTCTTTTCGCGCACCATGACCTTGGCCAGCGCAATCTTTGCAAGGAGAATCCGTTCTGTGTCCTTGCTACGGATCGCGGCCTGCAAAGCCTGGTCGTAGAGAGAATGAGCCGAGCCGAAGTTTCCTTTGTAAAAGAAAGCATCGCCCTGGAAGCCGATCGTCTGTGCGACAAGGCCGTCGTTCTTCAACCCGCGCGCCAGGTTGAGCGCCTCGTCCAGCGAACTCTTCGCTTCGTCCATGCGCCCGGCGAGAATGAGCGCCTGCCCGTAGCCGCCAAGAATCTCGCCCATCCAGAAAGTCCTGTCTTTCAGATCGCGGAAGGTCTTCAGAGCCTCCTCTTTGCTGTGAACAGCGGCGCCAAACCGTCCCTGGTAATCGAACAGGCCGCCCAGGCCGTACGATTCCAGTGCGGCGCCGCGCGTGTCATTGATGCTGCGGCGCAATTCCAGCGCCTTCATGTAGTAGGAAATAGCCTGGTCATATTCGCCCATGCTCGTCAACGCCTGGCCTAGATTGTGCAGTGCATTGCCGATGTCCTGAGGGACTTTCGACTTCTCGCTCAGTTGGAGAACCTGTTGCAGGTAAGTAAGCGCGTCCTCGTATTGTCCTTTCTCTGAATACACGCTTCCGATATTGTTCAGGCACACCGCCTGCATGCTTTCGTTGCCGATCTCGCGCTCCAGTTCCAGGGCTTCCTTGTACATCTTGAGCGCTCCGTCGTGGTCGCCGCGGTCGTCGGCCATGTTGCCCATATCGATGAGGGTGTCGGCCAGACCGCGCTTGTCTCCGATGTCGCGGCGAATCTGCAGGGCTTCATTGAAATTCGACATCGCGCCCTTTGGCATCACCCAGCGACGCCTGCGCCACTGCCATTTCATTCAGGCTGAACGCCAGGCCGCGCTGCTGCCCGATCTGCCGCCAGATCGTCAGCGCCTCGCGCTCGCTGCGTAGAACCTCCTCGGACTTGCCCAGCTTGCGATAGGCGACCGCGGTCAGATGCAGGCTCGTCGCTTTCTGCTCCTGGTTGTCCATCTGCACGGCCAGGCTATAAGCGCGGTTGAGGGTTTCAAGGCTGCCCTGCGCATCGCCGCTCTTGATCTGGATGCGCCCCAGGTCAATAGTTGCTCCAATGTCTTTAGGATTGGAGGTCAGGATTTTCTGGTAATAGTCCCGCGCCTTGGCAAGATCTCCGGAGTCTTCATATAAGCGGGCCAGCGCCGCTCTCACATCCGAGTTATCCGGCAACACTCGGGCCAGGTTCTCATACGCTTTAATCGCTTCAGGAAAATGCTTGTTGACCTGCAGCCCGATCGCGGAAATCTGATACTTCTCCGCCTCGGGCAGATTCTGGCTCAGCAAAACTGCCTTCTTTGCGGACTGTTCCGCTTCGCTGTCATAGCCCAGGCTGCTATACGCTTGCGCCAGCCGCGCAAACGCCAGCGCAAAGTTAGGGTCGGCCCTGGTTGCAGCCTCAAATTGCTTTTGCGCTTCAAGATGCTTGCCGTCCCGCTGCAGTCCCAGTCCCTGGTTGTAATCGCGCAAGGCATCGACCGAACTCGACGTGGGTTGGAACGAGCTCGCTTTCAGCTCCTTCAACACATCCTGAGGCAGCGCCAGTGCCTGCCGGATCGAGTCGGCCAGATGGTCGATGGCTCCCGGAATATCCTTTTCGCTCGGCACATCGACCTTTAGCGGAACCGTCCGGTTGTTCTTGATGTCCTGGAGCGTGGCATCGATCCGAATCGCATTTCCAAACCGGGCGTACTGTCCCCAGACCACCCGGTCCGCATTACTGAAATCAGCCACGCGCTTGATTGTTCCCGGGTCGAGTACTGTCGAAGACGAAATGCGCAGATCGCCGAAGATCTGGTGCACGATGTTGGGGCTCACTGTGCGCAGGCTCGCCGACTGACCGACATCCGTAGTAAGCATGTCCGCAACGCTCGAGCCGAGCCAATCGAGCGATGGGTCTGAGGACGCATTCCGGAAAGGCAGGATGGCGAGCGATACCGCGGGGGCAGCCGGGGTCGACCCGCTGTCACCCGCGCGGTTGAAGAGCTTCGCCCGAAACACAAACCCGCAGATCACGAGGATCAGGGTTGCTGTGATCGACGCAATCTCCGGCCATCGCGAACGCCAGCGGCGAAGACTAAGCCGCGCTAGCTTTCCACTCTGGCGGCGAGATTTCCGGGCTCGCCAGTTGGTGAGATCCGCAAGGACCTCCGGCACTGCCTGGTATCGGTGGTTCAGGTCGCGCTCCAGGCACTTGCTGACGATCGCGTCAAGCGCGCTCGGGATCGTGGCCATCACCTGGGAGACCGGGACCGCCGCTTCCTGGGTCCGTTTGATCAGGCTGACCAAAGCATTGTCGGCAACGAAAGGAAGCTCTCCACTCAGCAGTTCGTAAAGAATCAATCCCAGGGCAAAGATGTCCGATCGCTGATCAAGCTCCGTGCCCAGGGCCTGCTCCGGCGACATGTATTCGATGGTGCCGAGGAAGGCTCCCTGCTGGGTTAATCCATTGCCCCGAAGCGTGCGAGCGAGCCCGAAATCCATCACCACCACTCGCCCCGCCCCATCGACCATGATGTTCTGCGGTTTGAGATCCCGGTGAATGATTCCGACCCCGTGCGCCGCTTCAAGCGCATGGCACACCTGCCGCGTGATATCGACCGCTTCTTCTGCGGTCAGTCTCGTCTTCTCTTTGAGAATCGACTGCAGATTCTGGCCCTCGATCAGTTCCATGGTGATGAACTTCACGCCCTGGGCTTCACTGAGGTCGTAAATCCGGATCACGTTGTGATGCGTGACCTGGTGCGAAAGAATCAACTCCTGTTTGAAGCGCGCCAGGATCTCGGGATGGGAGGCCATCTCCGGCCGGATGACCTTCAACGCCACCACTCGATCCAGCTCGCGGTCGGTGGCCTTGTACACCGTTCCCATCCCGCCCTCGCCGAGGAGTTCGAGGATTTCATACCGGTTGCCCAGAACGCTCCCGATTTCGAGCAGAATCACACTCGACGCAGCCGGCGCCGAAGTTCCAGGCGCGGGACTGCGGCGAATGAACGCTTCCGGAGCGATCGTGGCGCCCGCAAAGATCGTGTCCCCAATGTCAGTCGGTGGCCGCATGCCCGCAACTGCCCCTTCCGCGCTGCGCACCGGAGTCTTGCCGGCAGCGGCGCGCTCCGAATGACCCAGAAGCGATGCCGAGGCCATAATCGTTTTTTCAGGATCGAGCCGTGCCGCGGCCGTCAGACGATCGGTAGCTATCCGCCCGTCCGGTACATGCGCAGATGGGGGACCTTGCACTTTCGGAGCGGCTGGTTCTCCAGAAACGCCCGTGTTGTCGTTCCCCGGCGGGATTTCATCCATGTCACGATTCACACTGCTGAGAATAGGGGCCCGACGCAACCTCGCTAGACGCAGCCGGGGACAGGTATAGTGGCTGAAGTATATACGATCCTTTAACAATCCTGTTTGCCGACACCTTGGGAAAGAACCAACCGCTGACTTGCTGACTCGCTACCTCGCGAAGCAAAGCTGACTTGCCGAATTCTAAAAACCGAGGTTTCATTCACCGAGCATTGAACGCTTTCCCTCATCCCTGGCCAGGAAAAATACGGTACTCCACGCTGAGCCGATTGTGCTCCATTTCCGGGCGCACGCAGGTCCGATGCAGAATGTCATTCATGAAAATCAGGCCGTCGCCGAATTCGAGCGCCGGCGCCCAGAATTCCTGCGGTGAGAACCTCTGGCGAAGAACCGGGTCTTCGAGTTCCGTGAAATGAAGTAGCGCTGCCTGACGGCGCCGGACGAATTCCAGGCCCGGGCTATCCACTCCACAGCGGTTCAACGGAATCCAGCAAGTCAGTAATTCGGTCATGGGGACCACCGGCCCCGGCTCCACGGGAAAGCTGACCCCTAACGCCCCGTCCTGGTGCCAGCCTTGCAGGTTGCGCCCAAAAGCGGGAGCGTGTTGCGGTGCAAACTTCTTCCGCACCCACGATTGTTCCATGCTGCAAATCCACCCATCGCCCATTGCTTCCGAAAACAACCGCCCAAGACCCGGCGCCGACAAGGGAGCCAACAATTCCTCCGGCCCGCCGCAACCAAAGTCCATTAGCGCAGTCACCAGCACGGAGTTTGAAAGGCGGTTGTATCGGTACTGCTCGGGAAGCGATCTCTCCGCTCCGATTGCCTGAAAGAACCGGTCAGCCGACTCTTTCAACCGGGTCAGTGAGTCCGTCGCGAACACGTCTTTCAACAAGACGATGCCCCGTTCTCGCAGTTGAATTGACAACTCATCAGTCATCAAATCCGGGATCTCCGCTTTGAAGTTAAATTCCGATGAGCCCCGTGGCAAACGATGCCTGGCACGTCCTTCCCCGCATCCAGTTTCCAACACCTGGACGCACGATTACGCGGCCGATCCGTCGATCGTCGGAATCACGTTTCCGGATCAAAACGCAACCTGTCACCATCGTTGGCATTGCCCCCCAGGGCTGCGTTGGAGACCGCCGCGCCAGCAACCTTCCGCAGTTCTACTTGCCCGCTCCGCCCTGTGTCTTGTATCAGGGCACGACTTCAGTCGTGCCGAAGCGCTTCAAAATCAAGCCCGGCTTTAGCCCCTGAGGGAAGTTCCTTCTCCCTGTTCAGTTGATGTGCGCTCATCTGTAAATGACCCTATCTGAGGCGGCCACTTTGGGGCGGGTGTAAGTGGATCCGTGAAGCGAAGGCTACAGTCACCTTCAATCCAACCAATCGGTAACTAATAGCCGGGTTACTAGGTTTGAACAAAGAGCGAGTTCACCCCACCGCAAACTGCGCCGTCGAGAATTTTGACTGTTTGCAAAGGGAAATACGTGGAATCAGCCATTTACCTCTATCCGAATTTACTTCTGAGAAATAATTTTCCTCTTGACAGCCCTTCCGGCAGCAACGAAAATCACTCCAGTTTTTTTAGTGATTGCTTTTCCTGGTCTAACTCGATGGGCCTTGGTGTAACTAATGCTCAAGTTTCTGCAAGGTTAATGAACGCCCTCCCAGGACGTATCTATCTTTCCCTCGGCCGTACATAGTTCGTCTAACCGTCGGCGTTTGGTGCTGCTCCGGTAGTATCTGGCCTTGTTCACCCCAGATTGGATTTACTGCTGCAGGCGACCACTGGTGTCCGCAGGGTTCCGTCTTCTCGAACTTTTGGAATTCCCTTTCCGATTCCAAAGAGCGGCAAGCGGAAACCACGATTCCTTCGAATCGGCGCTCCAGGACCGTGCTGTAGTTAGCGATCCGCATCAGGCTGTTTCTCAGCCTGAAACCAATCGTTTAACCCAAACAAGGAGGATTTCCGCGTGAAATGGTACGTTAACTCTGCTGCCGTTGCATTACTCTCCAGTTCCTTGCTTTGTTCCACCGCCGTCGCGGCCGGCCCGAGCAAGGATGCATTCTCCGCCGTCCAGGGCGTCAATGCACAGGCATTGTCATTGGACGAAATGCAGGCTACCAGCGGCCAATTGAACGCCTATGATATCGCGGCCGCTCTCACCGCCGCCGCGACGAAGCTTGCTAAGTACCCCAAGCTCCAGCAAGCGGATTTGAAACTGGCGAATTGGTATCAGGTGAATGCCGTGGCGATTAACGCCGAGTTCCAGAAACTGGGCGTACTTACACCATGCAAGAGCTGCAAGTAACTCGCAGCGACTCAGCCCGACGCAGTTAGTATGCCATTCGCCGACGCTCTTGCAGGCAGTCAAAACGCCCTAAACAAGAGCGCTGGCGAATGACCCCATCGACGCCAGGCTGGTAATGTGCGTCTGCAGGAAAAGTTGGCGTATCGTCTATGCACGAGCTTCCCCAGGAAACGAAGTTTCAACCGGGCTGTGTCCGCATTCGGATCATGACGGGATTCATCGCCCTGGTCGTGATGACCATGGGCTCCGGTGGGCGCGCGGCGGCGCAGGTTGTTGTCCAGGCCGCCGGAGCCCGTGAAGAGGTTCACGTTGTTTCCTTGCGAGCCCAGCGCGACAGGGGCGTCGTCAAGCAGGGATTCGACTACTCATGTGGTGCGGCGGCGCTCGCGACCCTGCTGACCTATGGGCTCAACGACCCGGTCGGGGAGGATGTGCTGCTCCGCGCCCTGCTCGAACCGCTCTCACCCGATCAGTTAGTAGCGCTGCAGAAAAAAGGCCTCTCGCTGCTCGATCTTCAGCGGCTCGCACAGAGTCGCGGGCACAAGGCGCAGGGTTTCCGAATCGGCCGGGACCAGCTCGCCAGGCTCTCCTACCCTGTCATTGTGTTTATCCGGCCCCACGGCTATCGGCATTTCGCCGTTTTCAAAGGCGTGCGCGGGGATCGCGTGTACCTCGCCGACCCTTCCCTGGGAAATGTGCGCATGCCGCTTTATCGCTTCCTCGATATGTGGGCAAACGAGGCGGGTCAGGGCGTCATCTTCGCCGTCGAAAAAGCCGACGGAAGCTGGCCGGATCATTTCGCGCTGCGGCTCCCGGCCACAACCGGTCCCCCTGTGGAGGTTCTGAGCGCGGCGAACATGCGCGACATCGGAATGCTTCTTCCACTGAGTCCCGAAGGAGGATCCAATTGATCGGCCGGGCTCGAATGCGGAAGTTGCTGGGCGTTTATCTCACCGCGGTTGCGCTGGGGCTCGTGCCGCTCACCGGTGCAGCCCAGGCTGTCTCCGACCGCGAAGTGCTCGATCTTCGCGAGACAGCGGAGATGTTGCGGGTTGCCCCCGGCGTGGTGCGCGAACTGGCCGAGTCCCACCGCATTCCCGCGCGAAGGGTTGGCGACGATTGGCGATTCTCCCGCTCCGCCTTGCTCGACTGGCTCAAGGGAGAACAGGCCGCGAACGATCCAAGCCCGCCGCCAAAGCCCCTGCCCGTGGGCGATCAGCGTCAGACAGAGACTCTCGCGCGCGAGTTCTGGAGCATAACCCCGCGCGGTGTCAGCCCGGAGCCGCCAGGGCCCGTAAGCGATCCGCATCAAGCCGGGACGCTCTCCCATGAGTTGCCGGAGATAGCTGCGCGCGGTGTTAGCCCGGATCCTCCAAAACCAGACCCGCCCAAAGAAGTCGCTCCGCCGCCGGCCGGGGAGAATACGAACGCCGCCACGACGACCACCGTTGGCGAGCGCCCCACGGCGCCGACCTCTGCCGACATCGCGCTGCGCGATCAGGGTGTCCTGCTCCCCCGCGGGTCGGGAACAATCGAGTTTGGCATGGCCTACGGCAGAACGGAGCAAACCTTGCTCCCGGTCATTCGGGTTGAGCAGAGCGACTTCGGCGTCAGCGGTACCCTGCGCTATGGCCTGATCAACAATTTGCAAGTGACCATGCGCGGGCCCGCCGCGTGGCGGAGTACCAGGACATTCGTCGACGCCAGCGTCACCGGTGCGAATCTGCCCAGCACCCTTACCATGCCTGACAGCATGGCCGAGGATGCGTCGGTTTCGGTTTTGGGCGTCGGATGGCGTGAATCGGTCAAGCGCCCCACCTTGATTTGGAGCCTTGACAGCACGCTGCCCTTTGGACCGGGAGATCGCGGGATGGGAGGCGGACTGGTCGTATCCAAAAGCTACGATCCCGCCGTGCTGTTCGCCGGTTTCACTTATCTCTATGGCCTGCGAATCGATCCGTCAGACCCCAACTCGTCGCTCGCCAAACACAATTACGGATTCCAGACCGGCTATACCTACGCCGTCAACGATACCCTGGCCCTGAGCACCGCGTTTTTCGGAACCTACCGGGATACGCGCTCCCCGGATGGCATCGCAATTCCTCCTCCGCGCCAGAACTACGACCTGCAGCTCGGAACGACATGGCTGGTCGCGCCGGGATGGTTTGTTGAACCGTCGGTTGCGATGCGAGTGGGCGGCGACACTCCAGGACTCACGTTATTGCTTAACGTTTCTCACTCGTTTATGACGCAAGGCAAACACTGATCCCGCCTCGCGGTCGAATCACTCGGCCGGCTCCCTGACCCCGGGAGCCGTCACTTTTGAAAGCGGCAAGTCGCCTCGAGGAGTCTCCGTCGTGGGGGCTCGCCTGATCCGATTCCGGGCGCCGAACGCAAGCACTCAGGTTATAATTCCGGCAAAGCGATTGGCGAGTGCGTCGCCCGCTCGAGCATTTCCCCTACAAATACGGGCCCTTAGGGATTCGCAAGACCCCGCTCCTTCCGAGCCAGTCGCTTTGCCTGGAATCGGCACAATTTGAAGCCCCAGACTGAGAGAGCCGCACCCCGAGGAACTCAGAATGCCGGAGGAAACCCAGCAGTTCACCCAACTTTTACAGGAGTGGAGTGGCGGGAAGAAGGAAGCGCTCGACCAGTTGATGCCCGTCATTTATGACGAACTGCGCAAACTGGCTGGACGTTATCTTTACTCCGAACGCCGCGACCACACGCTGCGGGCCACGGCATTGGTGAACGAAGCCTACCTGCGCCTCGTCAGTTCGTCCGTCAATTACCAGGATCGAATGCATTTCTTTGCCGTGGCGGCGCGGACGCTGCGCCACATACTGGTGGACTACGCCAAGGCCAGGAAGCGTGACAAGCGTGGCGGCGGAGTGGAGAACATCCCCATTGACGAGGCCATCCTGGTGGGGCCCGAATCCGATCGGGGGATCGTCGAACTCGACGACGCGCTCAACGCACTGGCCGCCCAGGATCCGGACAAGGCCAAGGTTGTGGAGCTGGTCTTTTTTGGCGGCCTCACCTATGAAGAAGCAGCCGACGTTCTGGGAATTTCCCGCGCCAGCGTCTACAGGGAAATGAAAGTGGCCAAGGCCTGGCTTCATCGCGAACTCTCACGATCCGTCTCCTAGCAGGGGTCGAGCAATGGTCCCAAATGCCCGGTGGCAACAGGTGGAGGGTCTCTTCCTCGCGGCCGTCGAATTGGCGCCCAGCGAAAGGGCCGCATTTCTCGACGAACACTGCGACGGGGATCCCGAGCTGCGAGCCGAGATTGAATCTCTGCTGCAATCAGCAGACATGGCGCCCGAATTTCTTGATCGGCCCATTCTCGATAGCGTCAGGAAAATCGCCGAAGA
Source organism: uncultured Acidobacteriota bacterium (assembly GCA_963798315.1). Classification (GTDB taxonomy): domain Bacteria; phylum Acidobacteriota; class Terriglobia; order Terriglobales; family Acidobacteriaceae; genus Telmatobacter. The sequence continues at coordinate 543,817 of CAWCTA010000023.1, forward strand.
ACCCCCGTCGACTCTGGCCCCGCACACCCGCGTCGCTGAATACGAGATCGTGAGCCTGCTCGGCGCCGGAGGCATGGGGCAGGTCTACCTGGCGCGAGACTCTCGATTGAAGCGCCAGGTCGCGGTCAAGATTCTGTCGCCGCAACTCACCCAAAACTCGCAGGCCCTGCGCCGCTTTGAGCATGAAGCCCAGTCAGCCTCCGCGTTGAATCATCCCAACATCCTCACCATCTTCGAATTCGGCGAATCCAACGGAATCCACTTCATGGTCTCGGAACTGGTCGAGGGTCAAACCCTGCGCCAGCGCCTCGCCGCCCGCAACATCGGCGTTCCCGAAGCCCTGGATATCGCTTCCCAGCTCGCCGGCGCCCTCTGTGTAGCCCACGGGGCCGGGATCATTCACCGCGACATCAAGCCGGAAAACATCATCATCCGGCCCGACGGGCTGGTGAAGCTGCTCGATTTCGGCATTGCCAAGCTGGCCGAAAACCACGTACTGCATCGGACCCGGGGCTCCGACCTGACCTTCGCGGGGCTGGTAATGGGCACCCTGAAATACATGTCGCCCGAACAGGCGCGCGGCATCACCATCGACCGGCGTACCGACATCTACTCGCTCGGAGCCGTACTCTACGAAATGCTCGCCGGCAGGGAACCGTTCCAGGGCGAAACCACCAGCGATCTCATTGCCGAGATTCTCAAGAGTGACCCCCCTCCCCTCGAGGGACCGGCGCCCAATTTCTATCCCGAGCTCCAATCCATCCTCAGCAGAGCAATGTGCAAGGATCGGTCGGCGCGCTATCAGACCATTGGCGAGCTCTCGCAGGATCTCCTCAAGCTCAAAAAAGACATTGAATTTCAAGCGCACGAAGACGCTGGTTCCGGTGTATCGAGGAGTTCGGGAAGACGGCGAATCCCTTCCCTTCCGCAGGAAGACGAAAGACCGCGCACGGTCTGGAGTCGCGCGGCCGCGTTCCTCTCTCCGTTCCCCGTGCTGCTGGCCTTGGCAGTTCTGGCGGCCGTGGTCGCGGTCGGTGTCTACTTGCTGCGAAAGCCCGCCGGCAGCCCGCTGCCCGCGCAACTCCGCACCCTGGCCATTCTTCCCTTTCAGAATCTGAAGCCCGACCCGGCCACGGACTTCCTGGGGTTTTCACTCGCCGATGCACTGACAACCAAGCTCGCCTATGTCAACTCGCTCAGCGTGCGTCCTTCCTCGGCCGTCGACAAGTACCGCAACCAGGCCGTCGATCCGCGCAAAGCGGGAGCCGAATTGCAGGTCGACACGCTGCTCACGGGCAGCTACGTCAAGGATGGAGACGATCTCCGCATCACCACCCAACTGGTCGATATCAAGGCCAATCGAATCGTCTGGCAGGATACGTTGGATTTGAATTACGACAAGCTTCTCACCGTACAGGATCGCGTGACCCAGGAGATTGTGAACGGGCTCGCATTGAATCTTTCCCCCGCCGAGGCCAACCATCTCAAGTCAGACGCTCCCATCGATGCCCGGGCATACGAATACTATTTGCGCGGAGTCGATTTCTATTCGGTGAACGACTTCGCCGCCGCGATTTCGATCCTCGAGAAGTCGATCGCACTCCAGCCCAACTACGCGCCGGCGTGGGCCGCTCTGGGCCGCTCAGAGGAGACCCAGGCCTCCCTTCACGGCGGCGCCCGCGATCTCTATCAAAAAGCCCAGACCGCATTTGAACGCGCCATCGCGCTCAGCCCATCAATGGCGGAGCCGCGCATTTACATGGGAAACCTCATGACCGATACCGGTCGGGTGGAACAGGCCGTCCCGCTTTTGCGCGCCGCACTGCAGGCCAATCCCAACAACGCGGAAGCCCACTGGGAACTCGGCTATGCGTATCGCTTTGGCGGCATGCTCAACGAGTCCGTCGCCGAGGGAGAACGCGCGCGCGGATTCGACAAGCAGGTGAAGATCAACAGTTCCGCGATGAACGGCTATCTCTACCTCGGCCAATACGACAAGTTCCTGCAAAGCCTTCCCTCCAACAACTCCGTCTATGTTCTCTTTTACCGCGGTTTCGGAGAATACCACCAGAAGCAGTGGCACCAGGCAAAGGAGAACTTCGATCGCGCCTACGACATGGATCCCACGCTGCTGCCCGCCCAGATCGGCAAAGCCTTGACCGATGCGATGGCCCACCAGAATGCCCAGGGACTTGCCCTTCTGCGCAAAACTCAGCAACGGATCCAGGACAGCGGCGTAACTGACTCCGAGCTTGTCTACAAGCTGGCCCAGGCATACTCAGTATTGGGAGACAAGGCCGCCGGCCTTCATATGTTGCAGCACTCCATCGAAGGCGGCTTTTTTTGCTATCCCTACTTTGTGCGCGACCCGCTGCTCGACGGAATCCGCCACGAGCCGGGCTTCGATCAACTGATGCAGGAAGCCCAACGACGCCACGAAGAATTCAAAGCCCGTTTTTTCTGAGCGCCCGCCGCAGCCTGCTTTTTCTCACCCTTAACCTCAAGATTTGTCATCCTGAGCGAAGCGCAGCGGAGTCGAAGGACCTGCATTTCGTTGCTATTTCCAGACCCACCACGAGAATGGCCGAACAAAGTTTCTCGCATCCTCTGTCCAGCGCCCCTTCGTCTTCCTGATCGCCGCCATGAACCTGGCCGCAACGAGCACAAAATCCCTCCATCCCCGATCCGGTACACTGCTCCAGAACCACTCGAATCGCCCGAGGTGCACCGGATGTCCCAACTCTATGTAGTTGTCCTGGCGATCATCGTCGTCGCGTTATTGGCGGTCGCCATTTACCGCACCTCGCAGGTGAAGACCAAGGCCGATTACCTCGTAGCCGGGCGATCGCTGCCGGCCATCGTGCTGGTGCTCACCCTCCTCACCTCGTGGATCGGCGCCGGCTCCCTGTTTGCCGGCGCAGAGAACGCCTACAAGAACGGATTCGCCGCTCTCTGGCAGCCGGCCGGCGGATGGCTGGGACTCCTGCTCATCTATTTCATCGCCCCCCGCGCGCGGAAGTTTGCCCAGATCACGCTTCCCGATCTGCTCGAAGCCCGCTACAACCAGACCGCGCGCGTTCTGGGTACCTTCGCCATTCTCTTCGCATACATCGGAATCACCAGTTACCAGTTCAAGGGCGGCGGCGACGTGCTGCACCTCATCTTCCCTGACACCGTCACCTCCGAACTCGGCACCTTCATCATCGCCGCGTTCGTCATCCTCACCACCGCGCTTGCCGGCATGTCGTCGGTGGCCTACATGGACGTGGCCATCGGCAGCCTGGTAACCGTCATCTGCATCATCGCCGCGCCCTACCTGCTCCACCAGGCCGGCGGCTGGAGCGGACTGCATGCCTCCTTGCCCGCGCAGTATTTTGAGCCGCTCGGCAATTACCGGCTGGGCCCCGGCGGAGTTGAACTGTCAGTGGGAATGGGCATCGTGCGCGGCCTCGAGTTCCTCGTGCCCACCATGCTGCTCATGCTTGGCAACCAGGTGATGTATCAAAAATTCTTTTCAGCCAGAAGCGAGAAGGACGCACGCAACTCGGTCGTCGGCTGGATCATCGGCACCGTGGTTCTTGAAACGCTCATCGTGGCCATCGCCGTCTTCGGGCGCGCGCTTTATCCCACCGGCGAAGTGGCGCATCATCCCCGCGAGATCATCCCCTACACGGCGCGCCACGGTCTGCCCGCGGTTCTGGGCGCGGTGCTCCTCGGCGCGGTGTTTGCCAAGGTCATCTCCACCGCATCGAATTATCTCTTCTCGCCCGCCACCAATCTCGTCAATGACGTATTCGTCCGCTATATAATGCCCGCCGCATCGAACAAGCGCGTCCTGATCGTCTCCCGTCTCGCCGTCGTCCTGCTAGGCTGCTGGGCGCTTTACCAGGCCGTCTACGCCGAAAGCATCCTGCAAAAAATGCTCTGGGCTTATACCATCTACTCCGCCGCGCTAACCCCTGTGGTGCTGGCCGCGTTCTACTCCAAGCGCGTCACCGCGTGGGGCGCAGTGGCGGCTATCGCCAGCGGCACCGTGGTCACCCTGGCCTGGGACGCTCCCGGGGTAAAAGAGTTCTTCCCCAAAATCCTCGCCGATCGCGACGCCATCTTTCCCGCTCTCGCCGCGGCGCTGCTCGCCATGATCGCAGTGAGCTTTTTCACCCCGCCACCCGCGCCAGAACAACTGGCGCAGTTCTCCGACTAGCGGGCTGGGAAAGACTCGCCTTTGCGGGTTTTGTATCAGGGCACGACTTCACAGTCTGCGGAAAAACTCGTTCGGAGCGGCGTTTTGTATCAGGGCACGACTTCAGTCGTGCCGAAAGCCGCCAGGAGAATACCGGGCTTTAGCCTCTGAGGCAATGCCGACGTCCCTTCGGACACTTGTTCAAAAATCCCCGGACTTTCACTCGAAGAAAAACATCGAGCTATCGCCACAGTCAGGCTTACACTGGGCATGCATTCCGCCAGTAAGTCATGCCCGTCGCCCAACTTACTCTCGAAATCCGCATCGAGCACGCCCACTCGCTCAAGGACCGGCGCCAGGTGGTGCGTTCCCTCAAAGATCAATTGCGCCAGGGCTTCAACATCTCCGTCGCCGAGTTAGACGAGGCCGTTACATGGCAGTCCGCCACCATTGGAGTGGTGGCGCTCTCCCGGTCCCGCGATTACCTGCATGGGCTGGTCGAAGAAGTAGAGCGCGCTGCGCGCCGCATCCTCAACGAACATGGCGCCGAGCTCGCAGACTCGTTCTGGGAGTACATCGAAAGCTAAAGTCTTTTCATGACCCGTTTATTCGTGGTGCAGCGCCTTGGCAATGTCGAGCCGCAGGGCTCTCCGCGCGGGCAACAATGCCGCCGCTGCCACAATCGCCATCAGCACGGCAATGGCGCCCGCGTAGCCGGCTAGGTCAAAATTGCTCACCCCGTACAGCGCAAAACGCAGAATCTTCGATAAACCTGCAGCCAATGCGGTTCCGGCCAGCAGCCCAATGCCGACGGGCCACGCGAACTGCCGCAAGACCGCCGTCAGCACCCGCCCCCGCCGGGCTCCCAGCGCCAGGCGGATTGCGATTTCCTTGGTCCGTTGCGAAACAGTGAGCCCCACCAGGCCGACGATGCCTACGCCTGCAAGCGACACCGCCACGATGCCGATCAGGCTCACCGCCGCTGCGACCCGCTCGATGGTCGACACGTTGTCCTTGTAGAGCAGCTTCAACGGCCGGATTTCCGGAAATGCCCGGGGATCGAGACTCTCGCCGATGGACCTGGCTGCCGACACTACCTCCGCGGGAGAGCCTCCAAACCGAACCATCACCACCATCCCGGGCATGTCGTCCTGCTGGGCGGGCCAGTACTGCTCCACCGCATCGTCCTCGCTCAGCGCGTTGACATGAGCGTCGCCCGCCACGCCCACCACGATGTCTTTTTGCTTGCCATCCCCGACTCTCTGGTTCAGCGGGTTTTGTCCCGGCCACTGCTGCCGCGCAAACGATGCGCTCACGATCACCGCATTCCGCTCCCCGCGATAAAACGTTCTTCCCGCTACGATCGGAATCTGCATGGTCGCGAAGAAGCCAGGCTCAACCCAATTGGGATAGAGCCGCACTGCGCGTCCATCGATCTCTTTGTCTTCGTAAGAAACCACGTGCCCCATCGGCGGCATCTTGACCAGGGACACGGAGCGAACCCCCGGCACCGCGATCAACCGGCTCTGCAACTGGTCGAGATACGCGCCGGCTGCCGCGGGCGCGTAGCCGTGTTGTCCAAGCTGGGGATCGATGGAGAGCAATTGCTCGTATCCGAATCCGGGATCGGTAAACAGCGCGTGTTGGGTGGCGCGCACCAACAATCCGGCGACAATCAGCAGTACCCCGCTCGCCGCCACTTGGGCGCCAATCAGTATCTGTCGGGCCAGGGTCTTGTGCTGCCGCTGGCGAGCGATCTGCAGCGCCGGAGCCAGCCCGAAGAAAATCGCTGCGATCAGCGTCGTGGTTAGCGTAAAGAGCAGAACGCGCCAATCGGGCGCGGCGGTCAGCCATTTCGGCGCATCGGTTACGTTAAGCGTCACCCGCAGCGCCAGGTATCCCAACCCCAGGCCTGCTGCCGCGCCCAGCGTCGCCAGCAACAAACTCTCCGTGCACAGTTGTCTGAAGATGCGTGCCCGGCCAGCGCCGATGGCCACCCGAATCCCGATCTCGTGTTCGCGCATCACCGCACGCGCCAGCAACAGCGCGCCCAGGTTGGCGCAAGCCACCGCAAGGATCAACACGGTGAGGAAGCCCACCATCGCCACCACGCGGTACATCTCCGGCTGCATCACCTGCAGATGCCCGCCCGGCGAACTCTGGATATATTCGCCATCCCACACTGCGTCAGGATGCTCTCGTCGCAATTCGCCGGTCAGTGCCTTCAGCTCCGATTCGGCCGCTTTGGCGGTCACGCCCGGCGCCAGCCTGCCCCACATGCGGACACTCGAGCTATTGAAGTCGGTGAGCAGATGGCTCCCGTCGATGAAGTAAGGCTGCTGCGCCATGGGCAGCCAGAGATCGGGATGCTGGCCTCCAAGGCTCGCAAATGCATAGGGCGTGACGCCGATGATCGTGACCGGTTTCTTGCTCAAGTGAATGGTTCGCCCGATCACTGACGGGTCCCCGTCGAAGCGCCGCTGCCAGAATCCGTAACTCAGGACCACGGTCGGTGCGACGCCCGGAGCAGCGTCTCGTGATGGATCGAACAAGCGGCCGTAAGCCGCCGGGGTTCCCAGCTCGGTGAAGTAGTTGGGGGTGACGAACGAGGTCTTCGCGCCTTCGAGGTCTTCGTCGATCTGCATGGGCGGCACGCCGAGCACGGCGATAGCCGCAGCCAGCGTCTTCGCATGCTCGCGATAAAACAGAAACGAAGGATATGCCATTTCGCTCGTGTAGGCGTCGGGCGAGCGCCGTTCCAGCCGGACGATCGCCTCCGGATCGCGCACCGGCAGCGGCTTGAGCGCCACCATGTTAAACAGGCTGAACGCCGACACGTTCACGCCAATCCCGATCGCCAGCACCAGCACGGCCATCAATGTGAAAGCCCGGAGTGCGCCGCAGCATCCGAGAGGCGTAGCGCACGTCCTGGCCGAGGCGGTCGAGCCACGTCCAGCCCCACGCTTCCCGCGCCTGTTCGCGCATCCGCAGCTCGTTGCCGAAATTGCGCCGGCCTGCGCGTTGTGCCATCTCGCGATGAAACTCCATGTCGTTCGCGAGCTCCGCCTCCAGGCGGCGTCGAAAGATCAGATACCGGATGCGGCGGAACAGCTCGGCCATGGCGCTTCTCCTGGTTCTAGCAGGCTGCGGAAGAACTCTCCCACAGCCATGTCTTGTATCAGGGCACGACTTTAGTCGTGCCGCAAATCCCTGTTACCAACGCTGGGCTTTAGCCCCTGTGCGAGTTCCATCAATCGAACTGACTTCTTCCGCCGCCTGCTTGAATCGCCCATCGACTTCGGCCCTTCTACGCGGTGCGCAGAACTTCCTGGATGGCCTGCGTGACGCGGTCATAGCCGGAGAGTTCAGCTTTCAGCTGCTTGCGGCCGTCGTGAGTCAGGCGATAGAAGCGGACTATGCGGCCGGTCTCGGATGTGCCCCACTCCGACGTCACCCACCCCTTCACCAGCATCTTCTGCAACGTGGGATAAAGGAGACCTTCCTCGACCGCCAGCACTTCGCTCGAAAGCACGTGGATACGCTGGGCGATGGCGTAGCCGTGCAGAGAACCCGAATGGAGCACGCGCAGGATGAGCATGGGCAGCGCGCCCGGAGGCATCCCTGATTTAGGCATATCAGACATAGGCATAATTTAGTTATGCCTTAGAGACTTGTCAACATGCAATTATAAGGACAACTTTGCTTATCCCGGATGCGCCCTCACTCCTCGGGGATCACCACGAAAGGACTGACATCCACCGGTCGTCCCGCGTTTCCCGCGAGCGCCGCGCGCAAAGGCGCCGATGGGAATGCGAGTTCCCATACCGGGGCCTTCAGTTCCGGCATCGGCGTTGCCTCAAAGAGCCGCTTGCATTGCCGGGCGGTCCATCGCGCCCAGCTCTTCGACTTCTTCCGCCGCGCGCTGTCGGTCGAGATCCCCGTCCCCGCATACATCTGCCGATAGAGCTTGGAGAGAAACATGAACGCGACCCGGGAGCGAAAATTCGGTGTGCAGGCCGAACGCTGCCAGATTGCCGGCCAGTTATAGAACCGGTCCCACACCTTCTGGGTCCGCTCTCTGATCTCGTCGGAACTCATGGAGGGATGCGGCGTAAACATTTTGGGGCGAACGTCCGTCGGAATCAGCCAGTAGCGCGTAATCGGCACCTCGCCAACCATGGTGGGCGCAACCGACTGCTCCTTTTCCCAGCGCATGAAGTCCACGGTGCCCGGAAACGGAGTCATCATGACGAATTGCGCAAACGTGACCCCCGACTTCAGCGCCATTTCCACCGTCGCATCGAAAGTCGCCGGCTTGTCCGTCGGCAGTCCAAAGATGAACGAGCCAAGCACATGCACCCCATGCTGCCGGAACGTCTGCAACTGCTTCGCCAACGCCTCGCCTGAATAGTTCCAATCCTTGAAAACCGCTTTCAACCCCTCCGGGGTTACCGCTTCCACTCCGACCAGTGCGCCTTTGATGTTGGCCTTGTGCATCGCATCCAGGTAAGTTCCATCTTCGCCCGCTTCCATCGTGATTTGCGTGAAGAACACCATATCCTTGGGCAGCTTTGCCAGCTCTTCCATCAGTTGAAAGCGTTCCCGGCGAATCGTCGTCAGTTCTTCCAGCTTCGCGGCATTGTTCTGCTCGCGCGCCAGCCGCAAGTCGGTTAAGGTAACCGGATAGAAGTTGTCGTCGGCCAGGGCGATATAGCGGAAACCAATGCGGCGCAAACTTACAATTTCGTCGATCACGCTCTGGAAATTCCGTTGCCGGGGCTTCTGGCCGTCGGTCCGCCACACGCTGCAAAACGAGCAATGCTTGGGGCATCCGCGGATCGTCTGCACCGAGGCCCACATGTATTTCTCCGGACGCATCAGGTCCCATCGCGCCGCCAGAAACTGGCTGCCTTCGATGCGGCCGCCTTCATAGATCCTGTTCGGCACGCCCGACAGGCAATCCGTCACCACCTTGCCCCAGGCAATATCGCCATCCCCCTTCACCACCGCGTGCGCGTGTCCTCGCTCCAGCGCCTCCTCCGGGAAGAGGGTGGCGTGAATCCCGCCGTAGACAACCCAGGCGCCCCGTTCGCGAGCCATCTTGCCGACCGCGTAGCCGCGCAGGGCGTTTCCCGTGTGCACGCTTATGCCCACAATGTCGCCGGGCTGGATGCTCTCCGGCACAATCTGTTCCAGCGATTCATCCACCAGGATCGGGTCGCCCGCTGCCTGGGGCGTCGCCGCCGCAAGCACAAAAAGCCATCGGGGCGTGATCACGGCCGTTCCAAAAGAATTGTCACTGGGATTTACAAGATGAACGCTCACTGATCAACCTTTCCCGTGCGGTGACTCTTGCGAGTGGGGGGTTGATTAAAGAGCGTTTCTACGGTTGGCGCGATCGCCGATCGCAAATCGTCCTGCAGATGTGTCGTCCATCATACATACCAACGGCCAACATTGGCCCGGTATATTTTGGAAATCCATCCGGGACCTGGCAGCTAGTTGAAAAACTCACCATCTGGCGATGTTTTGGAAGGGCCCGGCTTTAGTCGGGCCATACTCCGGCAAAGATGAGCGCGGGGCTTTAGCCCCTGAGGGGAGCTCTTTCTCCGCTCCGGCACAGAGATCCTTTCTTCAACAATCTGCTGGAGCGCCCCCATTAATTCAATCCGATTTCTTGAATTCGAAGACCGCCAGGTTCATGTTGCCCTGGGTCAGTATGTGCACGGTGATCACGCTTTTCCCGGCAGCTAGGTGAAGCCTGGCGATGCGCAGCGCGATGTTCCAGTGATGCCACTGCCGCCAGGCCACCGGATCGGCGGCGTTGAACGTCGATTCGATGGTGAGCGGCGCGGTGGCCGGCTCGCCATTCACGTCCAGGGAGATGGTTCCGCCGCGATTCGATGTGTACAGAAGATCGGCCGCGTAGTCGCCGCTCTCGGCCACATCGACCGTCAGATTGAACCACTCGCTTGGCTCCGTCCAGCCCACGTAAAACAAGTTCGCTGGCGGTTGCACCTTCTCGTAGGAATTGTCGTCAATCTGCGGATCCATTTCGAATTTGGTATACGACGTGTCCACCCCTTCGCCCATGCGAAACTCGTTCAGGTAGGTTCCATTGGCCGGATTGAGCGCGCCGCTGCCATTGTTCTTCGCGTCGGAGTCGTGATAGGCCACGCCCTCGCCGCCCCGGTCGTAGTAGGCGCAGTCAAGCTTGCCGGGAATCTTCTGCGCGCCGTCGTGGTAGCGGCTGTCCTCGTAAGGCGTGCCTTTGTAACTGCTCAAAAAGTTTGGCTTTCCGGCACCCGTGCCGGCCGTTGCGGCGAGCCACACCATCGCCGGCGCAAACCAACGCCAATCAGCCAGAGGCCGCCTCATCTGCTTGCTCCGAAACCAAAGTCTACGCCCCGTTTCGTTCTTTGCGAACTGCCAACGACATTCGATCTGCCGGCAGCGAACATAACACGATCGGTGCACAAGAGGTGCATGTTTCGTTCGGATCCAGGAGCCGGATTCTTCCCGCCGCTCTGGTATCCTGAATGGTTTACCCGAGGGGGAAAGAAGCGGCCATGCCGGAGCACAGAGGACGAAAGCATCACCAGGATCGCGTTGCCGAGACGCTGCGGGAGGAGATCGGCGCCATGATCGAGGGCGAGCTGTCCGATCCCCGCATCGCGTTCTGTTACGTGAGCGAGGTTGTGCTCAATCCGGGGGGCAAATCGGCCCGCGTGTATGTCGCGGTCGATAGCGCCGTGCCCGACATCGACAAGGCGGAGCAAGACACGGTCGCCGGCCTGGAAGCGGCCAAGGGATACATTCGCTTTGAACTCAAAGAACGGATGGGCGTGCGCCACGTTCCCGAACTTGCCTTTTTCGCCGATCGTTCGGGGCGCTTTCAGGCACGCATCGAAGATTTGATGAATCGCGCCCGCAAACGGCAGAAGATGTCGGTGGAGTAGCCGCAAATGGATCATATGGGCGAACAGCCTCGCTATCCTGAGGTCGACCGGAGCGAGGCCGAATTAACACAGCAAGATCCGGTTGAGGCGATTCTCGAGGTTCTCCGCCAGGGCGAGCGGTTCCTGGTCTGCTCTCACTCCCGGCCCGACGGCGACGCGGTGGGTTCCATGCTGGCCGTCGGCATGCTCCTTGAACAGATGGGCAAGAGGGCCGACCTGGTGGCGGCGGACCGCATCCCCTCCATCTATCGCCAGCTCCCCGGAGCCGACCGCATCCGCAACGCCATGCGCGTGCATGGTCCGTATGACGCGGTCATTCTGCTCGAGTGCGATGGGCTGGAGCGTGCCCGGCTGCGCGGGCTCGAACCGTTTTTCCTGGTCAATATCGACCATCACGCGACGGGAAAGCAATTCGCGCACGTGAACTGGATCGACCGTAACGCCGCCAGCGTGGGTGAATTGGTCCATCGGCTGGTCAAGGCCGCCGGAGCCACGGTGACGCCGGAGATGGCCGCTTGTATTTACACCACGGTGCTCACCGATACGGGCGGCTTTTGCTACGGCGCCACAAAGCCGTCAACGTTCGCCCTGGCCCAGGAACTCACCCTGGCCGGCGCCGACCCCGTGCGCATCGCCCAGGATGTTTATTTTTCGACCGCGACTTCGAAATTGCTCCTGCTCGGCGCGGCCCTGAGCAACCTCAATCGCGAAGGCCGCCTTGCCTGGCTTTCGGTGAGCCACCACGACATGGTCCGCACCTGCGCCGCCGAGGAGGATTGCGAAGGCATTGTAAATTACGCCATCTGCATCTCCGGTGTCGAGGCGGCGGTATTTCTCCGCGAACTTCCCGAGGGCCGCATCCGACTCAGCCTCCGCAGCAAGGGAAAAGTGAACGTCTCCGCTATCGCCGCCAGGCTGGGCGGAGGCGGACATCAGAACGCCGCGGGAGTGACGCTCGATGGGCCGATCACCCGCGCGCTCGAAGAAATCCTGATGGAACTGAGGCCCGCTGTCGCTGTCCTGGGCTTCGGCGAACAAACCACCCCGGCTTACGATTGGGACGAGAGGGATTCGGCCAGGCTGGAATAACCAGCGAAATTGGCAATCCCCGTCGGAAAAGCCGTTAGTAAATCGTAAAACCAGGGCAGTGTCGATGGCCGATCTGTTAGCCTTGTCCCTGTCGAAACGCAGGGCACCCTCCGCGGATCTCATCGCGGATCTATCGGCGAGATTCGAACTGTACAGGCGCAGCCACAGCCATCGGCCCGTACGTCTGATTGCGTAGGGATCGCTTCCCGCCGGTTGGAGAACCTCTGGAAGTGGAGACTTTCCTGGAACCATCCGCTCCGGTTTCGCCCCAAGCGCCGCGCGCACGGCTGCCCAACTGGGCCACCGTAGCCGAGGCCTCGGTCTTTCTAATCTTCGCCATCTTTTTTCTTCTCTACGGATTGACTCCCATTCTGGGTGGAGACGGGCTGGGCCTGGTTGGCGCCGACGAGCCCCGCTATGCCCAGATCGCCCATGAGATGCTGGACCGGTTCGACTCGGCGCACACCATCAAAGGGCGACTCGGCGCATGTGTCACTCCCTACCTCTACGGCCACCCCTGGCTCGAGAAACCCGCCCTCTACTACTGGCGCGCCGTGTTTGTGTTCCAGGAATTCGGGGTGCATGACTGGAGCGCCCGTCTGCCCTCCACCAGCTTCGCCTTCATCATGGCGGCGCTGATCTACCTCCACATGCGACGATTTCGCCCCGGCGGCCACCTTGACGCCGCCCTCATCACGGTGGCCTGCGCCGGCATCATCGGATTTTCCCGTGGCGCCTCCACCGACATGCAGATGGCCGCCCCGTTCTCCATCGGCCTGCTCGGCTGGTATGCCTGGTACGAAACCGACTCCAAGTTCTGGCTCTTCGATATCTATTTCTTTACCGGCGTCGCGACCCTGGCCAAAGGTCCGGTCGCTCCGTTTCTGGCCATTGTGATCGTGTGCGCATTCGCGGCCCTGCGCCGCGAGTGGTCCATTGTCAGGCGCTCCTTCTGGTGGCCCGGCGTGCTCCTCTATTTCGCCATCGTGCTGCCGTGGTTTATCGCCGTACAGCGCGCCAACCCCACCTTCTTCTACGAATTCTTCGTGGAACAGAATGTCGCGCGTTTCGCCACCAACCGCTTCCAGCACACCCAGCCCTTCTGGTATTACATCGTGGTTGTTTTGCTGGCCATCATGCCCTGGACGGTGATTGCCCTCCGGGCCCTGATCGACGGCATCCAGACCTCGGTCGCCGAATGGCGCCTGCGCCACGCCTCCAATCGAAAACGCAAGCCGGGCCGCCCCGGCGATGCCTTCCCGGAATTCCTGGTCCTGTGGGCGCTGATTCCCATCTTTTTCTTCTCCTTCTCCCAGTCCAAGCTCCCCGGATACATCCTCCCCTCCATTCCTCCCATTACGATTCTTACCGGGGATTACCTCTTCCGCCGGCGCGCCCCGGGCCTCAGCAGGTGGGTGCTCGGCGGCCACGCCGCGCTCGGCGGGCTCATGACGACGTTCGCCTTGCTGCTTCCCTGGTTTGTGCTTCACGGCCCGCATCTGCCGCCGCCCCGGCCGTTGCTCATCGCTTCGCTGTCCGGGATCGGAGCCGCGCTGCTCATCATCATTGTGGTCCATGGTTTCGGCGTGGCCCGGCTGCGGTTGGCCACCATCGGAATCCTGGTGGTGCTGATAGTGTTCCTCTATGGCGGGGGCCCCTTTTTCGGCATCCCCGCCATCGACTCGACCAAGCGCGTGATTCAGCTGCTTGACCGCGCCTACTCTGCCCGGCCCCTCGCCAATCGGCTCCTGAACTTTGCCCCCGCAACCGAAACCGTGGCCGTTTTTCGAGTACGCCGGGACATGGAATATGGGCTTGCTTTCTATCGCAATCATCAAGTAGTCAATTACGAAGAGAGCGGCGTGCCGGACGAGCAACACCTGCTGGTGACAAGGGTTACCGGCCGCAATGGCGTCGACCTCCATACCCCCGGAGCTCTCGAGGAATACCTCGAAGGCCGGCATTATGAGATGCTCTTCGGTTGGCCGGAGCAGGGGCTGGAGGTTTACCTGGTCGGTAGCCGTCAATAAACTCCGATTTACAGTGAGGCGCAAATCGTGGCAAAGTGAGCGGAAGGTCCGGTTCGCTCCAATCACGCCCTCACGCGGCCTGGAGTCACGCCGGCTGGTTCATGCATCTGGCGTATGCAGTCTCGATGAGTCAGAATTCGAAGTGTTTTGTGTCAGGGGCACGACTTTAGAGGCGGCGGAAAACTCGCGGTTCTGAAAAGCACGGCTTTAGAGCTTGGTGAAAAAGTCGTTCGGGCGGTAGGCCGGGGATTTATCCCCGGCATAAGCGACGCAATATCAACGGGGGCTTTAGCCCCTGAGGGATGCTTTTGGGGAATTTCGCTAGAAACCATGCCTTTTCAGCAAGCTGTTTAGCCGTACCGTAAGGGCAGCAGAATGAGCGGTTCTTTAGCCCCTGAGGGACGTATTTCGTCCCGGTTCGCCTTTAGGCCCTGAGGAATGCCGTCGCGATTTTGTTGGAGGTTCGGTCTATTCGTTAGACACTGCCTAGTGCAGGTTTTGAGGAAGTATGGCATCGGGTGTTTCCATCGAGGTTCTCGACCTTCGCCACTTCGCGGCGCCGCTCCTGCGTCCTCTTCTCGAGGCGGAGGGCGACCTCTGGCGACGGCGCCTGCACTGGGACTACCGCACCTCGGCCAAGCTCCTGATGCAGTACCTCGACAGCCACATGCTGCCCGGATACGTGGCCATGGAAGGGGGCCAGGTCACGGGCTACGCGTTCTGCGTCTACGAGGAGTCCAAGGCCGTGATCGGCGACGTCTTTGCCCTGGCGGGCCGGCAAGTCGGCCTGGCCTCCGGTCAATTCGCCAATGATGAAGAACCCCTCCGCGAAGAAGAAGCCCGGCAGGTCCGCGAGATTGAGGAGACCCTTCTGCGCCACCTGTTTGAAACGCTGCAGAACTCGCCCCAGGTTGACCGCATCGAGTCTCAGCTGCTTTTGCACCCCTCCGGCGCCCACGCGGACGGCTTCCGCCACGCCGGCTTCGAGGTCTATCGCCGCCTGTTCATGGTCCAGCCTCTGGCTGGAGTTTGGAACATGCCCCGCCCCAATCTTCCTCCCGAACTGGAACTGCGGCCGTGGCGCGACGACGATCTGAATGGCGCTGGACACCTGATTGCCGCCGCCTATGCGAACCACCCCGACAGCCTCATCAACGACCAGTACCGCTCCACCCACGGCTCCCTGCGCTTCCTTCATAACATTGTCCGCTACTCCGGCTGCGGCGCGTTTTCCCCCCAGGTATCTCACGTGATCGTCGATCGCCCCACCCGGGAACTGGTAGCCCTGGTGCTGGGGTCGCGCGTCTCGACCCAGAGCGGCCACATCACCCAGCTTTGCGTCCACCCCCGCTATCGGCGTCACGGGCTGGCGAGGCTGTTGCTTTCAATTGCGGCGACGTGTTTCTTCCGTCAGGGGCTGACCGAGATTTCCCTCACCGTGACCGAAGCCAATGTCAACGCCATCGAACTCTACCGCGCCGAAGGCTACGACTGCACCCACACCTTCGACGCTGCGGTCTGGGAACGGGGCAGCTAACCCCCAGCTAACCCGGATTCCGCCCCTCCAAAGCGCCGTCATCCTGAGCGGAGGTCGCCGCGGCGACCGGAGTCGAAGGACCTGCTGTTCTGCCCCGTGCTGGTATGGTTGGTTGCCAAGCAACTACGAAAGCATCTGGTCGCCCCAGTCTTTGATTTGGTACTCCTTCACCACACCCTCCAGCAGGAACGGATCTCCTTTGGCAAACGTCTCTGCCGCTTCACGGCTCCGAAAGAGAGCCATATTACCTCCACCCGCATCGGTGAAGGGACCCACACCGACCACCTCGCCCCGGGCGACAAATTGACCCAGGAATGCTTTGTGGCGAGGGAAGATCTCCATGACTTCTTCACGACTCTTCCCCGCGGTTCCAGTGCCAATCACTGCAAATAGCATCGTGATCTGTCCCTCCAGTGTGTTCCTTTCGGAGCACAACTTTTGTTCTTTGAGATCGGCCGCCCGTGGGAAGATTACCACTTCATCCACGGGCCAATCTGCAGCCGTTGGCGCGGCCCGCCTTGTTTGCGGTCATTGCGCCTGGGTGCGTGCTAACATCCACTCATCCGGCTCGCCCACCCCGCTCGAGCCGCGGAGGTCGAAATGAGTCCAACCACACGGCGTAGTTTCCTCAAAACAGGTCTGGCCGCCGGAGCCATGGCGACCGTAGGAACCCTTCCCCTGGCCGCCACCAGGAGCACCGCGACCGATACCGTGGTGCTGGGCCGCTCCAAGATGGGAGTGACGCGGCTGGCCTTCGGAACCGGGACGGACAGCGGTGCGGTGCAGGCCGCGCTGGGGCAGCAGGAGTTCACGCGGCTGGTGCGCTACGCGTACGACCACGGCATCCGCTTCTTCGAAACGGCTGAGGCCTACCAGACGCCGGCAATGCTGGGCGAGGCGCTGAAGGGCTTGCCACGCGACAGCTATCACCTGATGAGCAAGGTGACTACGTTCCACGAGGGCATAGACCCGCAGTCCAAGTTCGACGAACTGCGGCGCATCTCGCAGACCGAATACTTCGACATCATGCTGCTGCACTGGCAGCATACGCCCGACTGGCCGGAGACCACGAAGCGCTGGCAAGACGGGATCCTTGAGGCGCAACAGAGGAAGATCATCCGCACCCATGGTGCCTCGGTGCACGGGCTGCCGGCCCTGCGGCAGATGCCGGGCGCTACTTGGCTCGATGTGGGACTGATCCGCATCAACCACAACGGCGCGCGCATGGACGGGCCAACCTACTGAGGACACCAACCACCCCGACAACGTGAGCGAGGTGGTCGATCACATCCACAAGTTGAAGCAGGAGGGGTTGGGCGTGATCGGCATGAAGCTGTGCGGCGGCGGTCAGTTCGACCATAGTCACGACGACCGTGTGAAGGCGATGAGGTTCGCTTTCCAGAATGCGGGCGTGGACTGCGCCACGGTCGGCTTCAAAAGCACCCAGGAGATCGACGAGGCCATCAGCAACATGAATCTGGCGCTGTCGTAAGTTGGGCTGTGGCTAAATGGATTCCGGCTTGCCGCCATCCGCACCTGGACGGTCAATCCGGCCTGTAATAATTGCTTCGCCCATTTTGACCATCCTCACTTGGATGCTTCCGTGCCCAGTGCGCTGCTCCAGCCGTCCCCGGGGTTGTATTGCACCATCGCCGCGCCTAAATCCGTCGTCTTTTCGCCTAAATCCTTTTGATAGATGGTGCCGTCCTTGCCGACGATAAATGTCATGATTCCCGAATTCCTGTATTCCGCGGGATAGGCAAGAACAGCAAAGCCACCGGTCAACTTCCCATTCGCGGCGTAGTCCGTCGCGCCACCCTGCGCTTGATCTCCCTGTCTGGTCAGGATCCGGAAAAAATAGCCATTGAATGGCTGCGGCTTTTCGCCGGCATTTGTGTAACCAACGGCTCTCGCGAAGTCAACAACCGGGCCGAGAGGACTCGGAGCTTTACCCTCCGAAACCTTCCAGTACAGCCCGTTCTGCTTGCCTTCGTCGCTGACAAACTTTTGCGCGTATTGCTTGACCTTGTCCCCATCGTGAGTCTGGCTGAAATATTGGCGCTCCGCGTCGGCTGTCGCAGCGCAGGCAGCGATGGCAGTCAACTCCCCCTTGCCGATGCGGCGTGCAAGGATCTCGTCCTTGCCTGCTGCCGTGTCGAAGGACCACTGGCCGGAGGCGTTTCGGCCCAGCGGAATTGGGAATGGATAGTTGTCTGCTCCGACGTACAGAATCTCCCCGCCCGCCTTGATCTCCCGCCAGCGATTCACCTGGCCATAAGCGGCAACGAAGTCTTCCAGCGCATTCTTGTCCTTCACCGCATCTCCTGAGAACAGGACGTCCTTGCCGTCGGGACCAAAGATCCCTGCTAACGCACCCTGGTCTCCCGACTTGGCAGCTTCCAAAAGCGCGGCGCTCGCTTCTGCAGGCGACGCGAAGGTTCGCTGGGCGGGCTTGGAATCCTCTGGCTTTTTGCAGGATGCCAGCAACACGACCAACGCGAACACCGCTGCGGACATTACAAAGCCGGCACCTCGAGTCTTGTGCGTCCGACTACGATGAGACATATTCGTCCTCCCGACCTCCCCGTTGCCTCTTGTTTCTTTCCCCGCAGATCCCGATTGACATCAACGTCGAAAACCGCCGCCGCCAAAGCCCCCGCCGCCGAATCGCCCGCCACCGAAGCCACTCGAACGCATGCTCCCCCAGCCCCGGCCGCTGTCGGCTCTCGAAGACCACCCACCGGATCCGCCGAATCCGCCGGAGTGGCCGTCCATGCCGCTAAACGCGGTGGAGCGTCCCGCATCCGAACTGTCGTGCTGTGCCCATGAATTCGATCCCGAGGAGTGATCAGCGTTAAAGTTCTGGGCGCTGTTCCGGTTCACGTTGACTGTGTTCTTGTTGTAGGTGTTTCCACCGTGGTAGTTGTTGTAGTTATTGCCATTGTGGTTATAAGAGTTGTTGTAGCCATAGCTGCTGTGATAGCCGCCGTTGTAGTAGCCGCCGTGCCAGGCCGAGTTTCCGTAGTATCCTCCGCCGTGATAGACAACCGCCGTGCCATGCCAGCCACAATTCCAGCTGCTGTATCCCCACCCGCAACACCCGCCGCTCATCATCGCGCCAACCGCGATTCCGGCCCCGAACGAAAGCACGCTCGCCGCCACCATGTCTCCAGTAGAGTACGCAGGCGCAACATAGCTGGGTACCATGTAGGGATAGCCGTAAATCACCGCCGGATCGTACTGTGGAACGTAGACAATCTGTGGGTTCGCCGACTGAATCACGATCGTCTGCGGCGACTGCTCCACGACTGTGATTTGTGGCGTTGATTTGAGATTGCCCTTCGCCTTGGCTTGTGCGCGCAAGGTTTGAACCGCTGTCATTACATCTGCCGACTGGTCGTGATATGCCTCTCCCAGCGATGACGTCCAGGTCAGATTTGAAGACATGTTACTGAGCACCGTCGGAAACTGGGTAAGAGCCTTCACGCTCGGATCCCAGGTTTGCTTGTCAACCGCCTGCATCAGCGAACTTCCCGTCAGACTCTTGTTTTGCTGCAGCCAGTAATTGGCAATTGCCACCTGGTCCGGGAACGTCGACGCCGAAAGTATCTGGGCAACCAGCGCATCCGGGTACAACGCGATCGGCGCAACCAATGCCTGCAAATCGCTTGCACTCCTGGGGGACCCCTCCGTGGGACTCCCGGCCCCGCTCGCGGGAGCCGAGCCCGAATCCTGGTATCCGTATACGCACCTTGGTGGCACCGCAACAAGAATGAAACTAAGTACCGCCGCCAGGATCTTCTTTGCGTCTTTTTCGCTCATAAGTCAACTCCGCGTTGAGTGATTCGCGCCGGTTGTTGCAGGTCTGCCTCCACGAGGCTCGTGGATCATTCTTAAACGGGAATGCTCCCGCTGGTGTTAGCAACGTACTTATGCCGGGAAGTAAGGTGCTCTCTTAACTCCCGCGAGGCATCACGGGAGCTTGCACGCGTACACAGTAGCGGGGCGGTTCTGCAGACACAACTATCAGAAATACCAGAACCGAGCTTAGGATGATGGGATCAGCCGGCGGCGCTCGATGCGGCCGTTTTCGATAGACTCGGCCGGCAAGTAGGGCTGGAGGCTTTTCGGCGCCTTGCGGCACGCGCAATGCTTTTGATGCTCGCGATGCCACTCAATCCTCTGCCCAAGCGTAGCCTTTGCTGGCATCCGGTTCTGCTCATGCCACAGCTTGTTCATGGAAACTATCTCGATCCGGCAGTCACCGCGCGATCAGGAACATCACCCAGCTCAGCACGATGGCGGACCCGCAGAAAAGCGTAAAGCAATAAAGCCCGTAGCGAAACATGCGCCGCGGCGTATCGCGCATCGTGATGCCGAAAACAGTCGAAGCGCACAGCGCAAACAGGATCACCGCCGTGAAATGTGTGAAGTGGGAAGGATTCATTAAGGAATCTTCCTTCCCGTGCGCAGGTTGTGGGCATCGACAGCGGCGATCACGTTGAGCATGCCGGCGACCACGATGAAACGGGAGCCCCAGTCGGCCACCGTCACCTGCACCGAGTCGGCGCCCAGCCCCAGCATCCGGCTGACAATATAGACCAGCCCGTTGCCCAGATCGCCCGCCAGCCCGAGAAGATCGAGGATGTCCTTGGCGCTCGAATAGAGCTTGCCCTGCATGGCGATCCCCAGCGCAAACAGACCCAGGATCGACGCTGCCAGCAGCCCGCCGCGATACCACTTGCGCAGCAGAAAATGACCCGCGCCCGGCACCAGCCAGCCGGCAATCAACGGCAAATAGACAAACCCCTGCTGCGTGGCGGGTTCCGATGCTGGCCGGGAACCGGCAGCCGTGTTCCTGTTGGGCGTGGTGGCCATTCCTACTTGACTATATCGCACTGGACAGCCGGGTAGAGGATCTCCGGCGGCCGACCCCGCTGCTTTCGGGATCTAACCACAGCAGGTTCAAAACCAGAAAAACGATCGTCCCGGCGGACCGGAGGGAGCAGTGGGCTTCAGCCCCCTGAAACAGCGTAAATTGTGAACGGCCTTCAGGCCCGGGCTTTGCCGTCTTTCCAGCATTTGAACAAGATAAAACTCTAGTTCAGTTCCCCGTCGGAATGATCCCCACATTCTCCACCATCAGAACCACCGCCCGTTCCAGCGCCCGCGTGCGATGCACCACCTTGCGCGGCACCAC
Organism: uncultured Acidobacteriota bacterium; assembly: GCA_963798315.1. GTDB lineage: Bacteria > Acidobacteriota > Terriglobia > Terriglobales > Acidobacteriaceae > Telmatobacter. The sequence goes on from CAWCTA010000023.1 coordinate 564,815, forward strand.
GAACCCCTGGCCCGTTTTCAACTCCACAGTACGGTCTTCCAGATCGATCAGAAATGTGCCTTCCACGGTGAAGAAGAACTCGTCATCGTCCTCATGCTTGTGCCAGTGATATTCGCCCTCGAAGACGCCCATGCGCACCACCGAGCCGTTCACCTGGCACAGCGTCTGGTTGAACCACTTGTACTGGCAGGCATCCGCCATCGCCTTCACATCGACGACCTCCAGCGGCCCGTGCAGAATGTTGAGGCGGGTTTCGTACGGATAAGCGGCTGTATCGGCCATGAGCGCACTCCTCAAGTGCAGAATAACGCTCGCGCTTGTGGCTCTCGCTCCGCCTCGTCACATTTCTCTCCGCCATCGAAGCGAATCCGAAAACATCGGTTCCGGGATCGTGAAAGACCCTCGTTCTCGTCCGCAACGGCTATTTTGGTATCAAGGAGAACAAACCATGGCTCAAATCGATGCGGTCGCGCTCGGCGGTCCCGAGAGTCGCCTCAAGGCCCTTGGCATTCACCTCCCCGCCGCCCCCACGCCCTTCGGCTCCTACGTCGAGGCCCTGCAAACGGGCAATCTCGTCTTCCTCAGCGGCATGCTCCCGGTTGTGGATCACAAGCCGAAGTATCTCGGCCGTCTCGGGAAAGAACTTGACGCCGCAGCCGGACGCGACGCCGCCTATACCGCGGCTTTGGGAGCCCTCGCCGCGGCCCGGCAGCTGTTGGGGTCGCTCGATCGAGTCACGCGCGTCGTGCGCCTCGGAGTCTTCATCGCGACCGCTGGGGATTTCTTCGATCAGCCCCGGGTGGCGGACGCTGCGTCCGACCTGTTCCGCGACCTCTTCGGAAGCGACAAGTTGCCGGTCCGCCTGGTCATCGGCGTCGCCAGTCTTCCCCTCGGTATGCCCATCGAGCTCGAAGTGATCTTCGAGGTCGCCGACTAGCCGGACGACGAGCACAGGCAGTCTGAATTGCGGAGCCTCTGAACAAGTGATCGTATCGAAGGGTACGGGCTTCAGCCCGTACATCTGGCCAATTAGAGAGAATCGGGCTTTAGCCCCCGAGGGAATGCCGGGCGCCTATCGGACACACGTGTTCAGAGGTTCCTTAGGTAACATCGCGCCATGGACACCATCTCGTGGCTTCTCGATTCTGACCCGGCAATCAGCTGGCAGGCGATGCGCGATCTGACCGACGCTTCCCCGGCCGCGATCACCGCCAAGCGAGCCCGCGTCGCGCGCGAAGGCATCGGCGCCGAAATTCTCAAGAGACAGGAATCGGACGGCTCCTGGCGCCGCGACAATGCCCCCGTCTGGCTCCCGACCCTCTTCACCTTGCTCTTCCTGCGCGCGACTGGCATCGACCGCGCCGAACCTGTCGTCGAGTCCGCGATCGCGCGCCTTGAGGCGGGCTTGCGGTGGAACGATTATCCCGGTTGCTGGGACTTGCGTCCGCCGGAATTCGGCCCGGTCCCCACCGACAGGTCTTTTGGGTGCAAACCGGGCGGGAACCCATTCTTCGAAGGCGAGGAGGAGCCATGCATCAACGGCGGCGTGCTCGCGCTTGGCGCATACTTCGGCCGCCCCAACGAGACTCTCGCGCGTCGTCTCGTGAGCGAGCAGCTCGACGACGGCGGCTGGAACTGCGAAGCGCCCGGGAGCACGCGCTCGTCGTTCCACACCACGATCTGCGTGCTCGAGGGGCTGCTCGAGTATGAACGTGCCGCGCCCGATATCGTCCCCGGCATCGCGGGCGCCCGCCGCCGCGGCGAAGAGTATCTGCTCCAGCGCGCTCTCTTCCGAAGGCTCTCCACCGGCGAGGTCGTAAATCCCGCGTTCCTGCAGTTCGCCTTCCCGCCCCGCTACCACTACGACGTCCTCCGAGCGCTCGACTACTTCAGAACCGCCGGTGTCCAACCCGACGCACGCGCCGTCGATGCCTTGCGCCTCGTCGAGAGCAAGCGTCAGCCCGATGGTCGATGGCTCCTCGATGCCGCGCACGACGAGGCGCTCGCCGTCCCGGTCGGCGAATCGGTGGGCAAGCCAAGCCGATGGAACACGCTCCGGGCGCTGCGAGTCTTTCGTTGGCACGCACAAACAATTTCTTCGGATGGCGACTGATCCTGCGCCTGGCTGATCCTGTCTATCGGGTCTCTTCGAATCCAGGCAGAATCCGCGATTCCGACCCGAACTTGTGGTACCCGCCGAAAGTCACGTCGTTGATCATGGTTTCGAAGTAGCCGTACACGCTGAAGACCATGCCCCAATCGTGAAGTACGCGCAAGGAGCGGCCGCGGGAGATCTCCACGCTCCGCCGGGGACAGATATAGGTCTTGCCGCCCAGTTCCTCCGGACCGTACTCGACCATGATTTGCGACCGGATGAGGGGCACGTCAGGGTCCCGTTCTTCGTCGAGATCGGCATTGATGACGATCCGCATGATGGCCCCCGTGTCGGGGTTGACCGCGAATTCGCCGTAAGTATCGGCCTTGTTTTGGTAGGGAGTGGTCCCGTCACCTTCAGGAAGGCAGCAATATTTGATTTCGGGCGCGATACTCGTGCTGGCAACTCGGTAGGAGAACACCGCCACATCTCCATACTCGCCGCGCCCCCAGCGCTTCCAGCTGAAGGTGCTTGGACTGGTAGCGGCGGCCGTCAGCACAAAGTCAAGAATGGGACCGAAGGTGCCCCATATTTCAAGATTGCGTGCTCGCGCCCCGGCCACGGGGCGTTTGCCGAGTTTCTTCTTTTTCTCAACCACCTCGCTCCCGTTGCGATAGAGAACTGTAGCGTGCTCCGAGGTCGCAAAGTGCAGAGTCTGGTCCTGGTGCGGCATCTTCCAGCTCTCGTTGTCGCGTCCCCCAGGTTCTTCGAAGCGCGCCGTGTTTCTTAAGGCATAGAAGTCGGGCAGTTTGGGAATGGCATTCTGCAGGTAGTCGAATGTTCGCCGCAGAATGGCCCGCTGCTCGTCCAGCGGAGGCGGCGGGCGATTCACAATATCATCGGGCGGGGGCACGAGCGCGAGCGACAAATCGGCATCCGCCGTCAGAGCCTGCCGTTCCCGTTCGCTGTGGATCACGCTCAACAGCGCATTGAGCCGCGGGGTGCTCAGCCGCTCGGTGAGTTCGAGATTCGCCAGCCTTCGCGGCAGGTCGGTCTCCGAATGCACGAGTCCTTCAAGCTGCGCGACTGTGACCTTTTCTACCCCAGGCCGGGGATTGTCGAAGTACACCGGCTGGTTGTAGTAACCCGTAGGAGCGCGCACCGTCAGCCCAGGACGTGCCATCCCGGCACGAACCTCGACACGAAGGTCGTGGTATTCGTCCATCTGGTACGTGTGCGGGGGATTGAAGGTGAGACTGTAGAAGCTCCGCACCTCTTCAACACACCGCTCGATGTCTCGATCGAGATCCTCCGACGAGTCCAGCACCAGTCCTCCTGTGTGTGTCGCGATCACCTGCAGAGCCATTTTGGCCGGTTGCATGTCCTTTTGTGACCGGGGCGGGTCGAGGAAGTCGTGATAATTGAATGACGGGACTGGATTCAGCCATACGTTAAGGTTGTCCAGCGTGATGCGCGCTTCCCGCAGCCGCGTAGACAACTCCGTCGCCTCATCGAAACTCATATCGCCGCCATTCACAGGCCAGCCCGGACCGATCCACACCACGACTTTGCGGCCGGGGACGTCTCTCTGACCGATGGCAATGGAGCCGAGGGCGCGCAGCGAGAGTCGGTTCCGGGGCAGTCCCGATTCCCATGCGCCGAAAGAGTCGATTTCCCGACGTTCGGCTTGCCACACGGTCCACTGAGATCTCTTCTGTTCTAGTTCTTCAACCAGAAGAGCCCCGTCCATCACAGGCCTCAATGAGGAAAACAGTCCGTCCCGCGTAAGCCGGTACAGGAAACATGGGGATTTTAGGCGGCCGTTATTGCGCTGCAGGAAATGAACAATGCTGCCTTCGGTTTCCGTGAGCTGCTGGGACGTGAGATTGACGGTATCGAGCACGAAGATCAGTTCCGGCGCTGGTTCGGACGCCGCCAAAGAATTATTGAAGGTGCGAATCTTTGCCGGTTGGCCGTTGTCGAGAAGAGTAAAATCCCACGGCGCGATGTCCGAAACCAGGTTCCCTGCCGAGTCCGCCACAACCAGGTCGATGCCGAAGAGGCCTTCCCGCACGACGGGATCGGTGGCGCCCAGCGGCGCCAATGGCTTCTGCGCAATCTCCGGATCCCGCAAGGGCACAGTTTGGCCGCCCGCTCGGCTGGCACAAAGAACAAGGAGCCATGCGAGAAAAACCGTGCGCAGCGTAATAGCTCGATTCACCAAGATTCTACGTGCCCGAAGACTCGCGCCGAGCCTTTGACACAGATAGATCGTGTCAAACGTCTTTTCAGATCCGCATCGGCATCAGCACATACTTCGACCGGTATTCCGCGTCCGGATCTTCGGGCCGCATTTGCCCCGCTGACTGCGAATCCTTGAACTCCAGCCGCACTTCGCCCTCATTCCCCAGGGCCTTCAAAAAATCGAGGATGTAGCCGGAATTGAATCCCACCACGATGGGATCGCCCGCATAAGGCGTGTCGATCACGTCTTCGCTCTCGCCCGACTCGGTCGAACTCGAGCTGATCTTCAGCTCGTTGCCTTCGAGGCGCAACCGTATGGCCCCTGACCGCTCATCGGCAAACTGCGCCACGCGCTGGATCGCCGACGACAGCTCACTCGACCGCACCACCGCGAACTTCGTGTTATCCCGCGGCATCACCGCCTCGAAGTTTGGGAACTGGCCCGAAAGCCGCCGCGTGCTCAACGTGCGATGACCCACCCTGAAAAACAGCGTGTGTTCGTCGTCCGCAAACTCCACCTTCTCCGCGTCTGAAACCGCCAGCAACTGCCGCAGCTCTTCAAGGGCTTTGCGCGGAATCAGTACCCGCTTCTCGCCGCTGATTCCCTCCAGCGTTTCGCCCGGCTTCTCGACCCATGACAGCCGGTGCCCATCGGTAGCCACCATGGCAATCGATTCCGCTTTCAGCACCATCAGCGCCCCGTTCAGCGTGTAGCGCGATTCCTCGTTTGAAATCGCAAAAATGGTGCGCGCGATCACCGTCTTCAGCGCCGCCGCGGAGATGCTCGTGGCCGCCATGGCCGGAAACTCCGGAACCTGGGGATAATTCGCCCGCGCCATGCCCACCATCTTCGTATTCGACCGCCCCGACCGGATCTGCACCCAGTGGTTATCCAGCAGCTTGATCGAAATATCTCCGTCCGGCAGCAGCTTGATGTAGTCGTAGAGTTTCCTCGCCGGTATCGTGCAGGACCCGGGCTTCTTCACCTTCACGGCCGCGCTGGTCCGGATCGCCTGGTCCAGATCGGTCGCCGTAATGTTCAGCCGGTCGCCTTCGGCCTCGATCAGGAAATTGGACAGAATGGGAATGGTGGTCTTGCGCTCCACAACGCTCTGCGTCGCCGTGAGTTCCTTCACCAGCTCCTGGCGGCTTACGGTTATCTCCATCGCTGCCCCCTGCGCGATCGATTGCTCCACTTCAGTTTCCACGATCGACATAGACCCACCCCCGCCGTCCGGCGCTCAAATCCGGGAATCTTGCCATTCTCGTGCTGGCCACACAATACAACACCTCCCAGCCCTGCGGAAACGGCCCCATTCCATTCCTCCTGATTGTATTCACCTTAAGGACTAGGCAAAGGTGGAAAACCGGGGCTCTTCTCTGAATTCCCGGTCCCTTTGGCATTTGCGACCCAACATAAACACCAAAAGTTCGGTCGTGATCTCACTCATCGGAGACCTCGACCTTCGGAGGCAGCAGCCAGAGCACCGCAACGATTCCGATCAGCGCCAGTGAGGCACCAGGCCGGTAATAGGCAACGGGAATCGCAGTGAGATAAAGCAAAACCGACGCGATCTGCTTGCCCCAGCTGGCGTGCGCAGGCGCCGCATTTTGCTTTCGTATCTGGATCCACAAAGCCATAAATCCGAGTCCCGGTAAAATGCTGACCGCGGCGTAGAGCGCGGTGTTGAACGAGGTCAACCCCTTGACGCCGATCCATTCCGTGACAAACGGAAACAGCGACAGGCAGAAGAGAAACATCAGGTTGGCCCACAGAACACCGTGGCCGACCGTCTCTACCTCGTCCACGAGATAATGGTGGTTCACCCAGTAAATCCCGATCTGCACGAAGGTCAGCAGATAGAGAATGACGGTCGGCAGGACCGCACGCAGGCCGGCTACACCGTCCGGCCCCGGCACCTTCAACTCCAGAACCAGGACGGTGATGATGACCGCGATGACGCCGTCGGAGAACGCCTCCAGGCGCGCCGGACTCAGGCCTTTTCTGCTCATTCTGATACCACCGTAGCATGGGGCCATATTGCACCCTCGAGCCTTGCGCGACGGGTTAGTAGGAATAGATGTTTTATATAAAACAAAGACAGTAGTCTCCGTAGTTCAGGCAGGAAAAGTGGAAAAGCCTCTCAAGTCCAGCCCCCAAAGCGATTTGATCTCCTGTCTGTTTTTCTAAAACCGGTCTCTGCAAATCAGGAAATTTGCAAAAGTCGGATCCATCGACCGCCAACCCACCTGTTTTCCCACCCCTTGCACAACCCATCCGAAAACCCCTGTGAATCGCCGCCGCAATATGTGAAAAGCGCGTCCCTGCCCGCATGAATCAAGGCGATCCTGTATCCCCGCCTTCCACAGAAGCCCCCGGCCTGTGCGACCCTTGGGTTGGTCTCCCCGGCGATAACGCTCGACGCATGAGCGCCCGAATACTAAAAATGTGTGCCGCGCAGTTCGCATCGCGAACGGGGATCCGAAACCTTCCCGATGCAGGACATCGCCGCCGCACAAAAAATCAACCGCCGCGCGGACCTCCACATGGCCCTCTACACTTACAGTCGGGAAGGAGCACGCGGATGGCGATCAATACCGCACAGCTTGAAGAACAGCTCTTCGCCATGTCATCAAGGGACGCACCCGGGCGAGAATTCTGCGACGCGATTGCCGAACTGGCCGGGACCGGGCGCCTGGCGCAACTCCGCGATATTCTCCCCGGCGTCGTTTACAAGGAACTCAGCGCCCGGTACAAAGCCGATCCGGTGGCCTTCGTCTCCGGCTGGCGCCAGGTGGCGCAAGACATGCGCCAGGGATTCATCCAGCACGCCCGCCGGCGCCTTACCTCGCTTACCCGTCTTCAACCGGCAGATCATCGCCCCCAGGCCCCGGCCTGGCAGCAGATCCAGCACGCGCTCGACTCGCAAGAGCACGATCTGCTGCGAACCGCCCTGGCCCTTGAACTTCTCGATCTGATCGAGCCCGCGGTTGCCCGCGCCACCCACCTGCGCGAATGCGTCGTGGCCGCTCCCTCTTCTGAAGAGGCCGACCGCTACCTCGACGAAGCCACCCGGTGTTACTTCTTCGGACTCTTCACTGCCTGCGCCGTCATGTGCCGCTCGGTGCTCGAAGAAGCCATCAAGCAGAAACTGCCCGCCGGCCTGGCCCGCCTGGTCCGCTCCCGCTACCGCAACGCGGCCACCCTGGGCAATCTTCTCCACGAGATCAACAACAACCTCCAGCTCACCGGCATCGATCCGGATTTTCCGCGCGTCGCCAACCAGGTGAACGATACGGGCAAGAAAGCTGTTCACCACGGGCTTCTTTCTGAAGAGGAGGCCCGCCTCTGTCTTCAAAACGCCCGCGAAGCGCTGCAGCTCCTCTTACGCGCCTGACAATGTTGCTCGTGTGCTGTTTCTAAAGTTCGTAACGATAATAGGCTGTCCCCTGAGCGAAGATGGGCGCAGATTTTGCGCCAATCGTAGTCGAAGGACTAGGCAGTGCCCGACGAATTACGATTGAATTGCTTTGTATCAGGGCACGGCTTCAGCCGTGCCGCAAAAAGCCCACGAAGGATCAGCCTTTAGGCCCTGCGTGCGGTCTTGCCGGCTCTCGAACCCCGCTCGATTCATCAGACTCGGACGAGAGCGGATTTTCGCCCCCTCGTGCTACTCTTGCCTCGAAAGCCGCTTCACGCCAGGTTTGAATATGCGTATGCGCCCCTATCGGTCGGCTGTCCTGGTCGCACTGGTTTATGTCCTGGCTGCAGGACGCCTGTGGGCCTGGGGCTGTTCCGGTCATGAGACCGTGGCCCTCATCGCTCTTAAAAACCTGCAGAACCTCGACGCCGCCAATCAGACCCAAATCGCCCAGCAGGTCGAAACCCTCTTGTCCGCCCAGACCCACGCCTATGCAGGCCGCTTCTGCATGGATCTCGGGCTCGACCCCATGGCCTACTTCGCCACCTGGGCTGACGATCACCGGCAGGTTGATTCCTCCACGGGTCCGTGGCATTTTTGGGACATTCCCCTGCATGTGCCGTCGGCCGCGCTGGGCGAATTCTGCGCCGGCGGCTGCGTCGTTCAGGCGCTGCAGGACCAGATCGCGATCCTCCAGGACAAGAGCAAAGACGCCACCGCCCGTTCCACCGCGCTGCTGTATATCCTTCATTTCGTCGGCGACATGCATCAGCCCCTGCATGAAGAGGACAACAACGATCGCGGCGGAAACTGTGTTCCAGTGACATTCCTCAATACCGCCCCCAAGGCGAACAGCACCGGTAGTTACTCTCCCAATCTCCATGCCGTCTGGGATACGCAACTGGTCGAAACGATCGGGCAGATCACCAGGAGCGGCAGCGACGCCAAGAGTCAGATCGAAGCTTTTGCTTCCCGCCTCGAAACTGAGCATGCCGGGGATACCCAACCCGTCTTCCACGACTCGGCCGACCTTGTGGCCTGGGCCAACGAGGCCCATGCCATCGCCATCGCCGATCCGTATGCAAAACTGCATCCACGCATCGCCCCCGCCGCGAAAACGGCCCCGGTTACCGCCTGTTCTGACGCAGGCACAGCTTCCAAATTCCTGAAAAAACATGAAACCGTAAATCAGGCCTACATCACCGCCGTCCAGGGCGACGTCGAAGGTCAGCTCTCCAGGGCCGGCGAACGTCTTGCCGCGGTCCTGTACGCGACCCTGAAATAAGCGCCGCCGCGACGTTAAGAGAAAGCACAGTGCGATTCAGCATCATGCATTTGCCCGCACTCCTGGCTCTCGCCGTAAATCCCAGCGAGGTGAGCAAGGTCATCTGGTCGTATGCCGTCGCTGGAGTCATCGCTGCCATCGGGCTAGTCGCGATTTTTCTTCGCGGCGATTGGCAAAAGGCGCGGGGATTCGACAAGCTGATTCTCTTCGGCCCTCTCTTCTACGCGTTGCCAATCGCGGCCTTCGGCATCGAACATTTCACCGTGACCAAGGGAATCGCCGCGATCGTACCCCGGTGGATCCCGTGGAATGTGTTTTGGGTGTACCTCGTTGGCGCCTGCTTTATCGCAGCCGCGCTGAGCTTGGTCACGGGCATCCAGACCCGTCTCGCGGCCAGTTTGCTCGCCCTGACGTTTTTCCTTTTCGTCGTGCTCATGGATATCCCGGGCTGGATACAAACTCCGGGGAATCGCTTCGCGCAGGCGCTTATGCTGAGAGAACTATCCTTCAGCGGCGGCGCTCTCGCGCTCGCAGCCAGCCTCACCGCGCCGCAGGACCAGCACCGCGCGCACATCCTCGCCGCCATTGCGCGATACTTCGTCGCAGTTCCCGTGCTTTTTTACAGCTTCGAGCAGTTCCTGCACGCCGGTCACGTTCCCGGCATTCCGCTGGAGGCGGTGATGCCCACGTGGATCTTCGGACACGCAATCTGGACCTACCTCACCGCCGCGGTCTACGCAGTGGCGGGTCCGTTCCTGCTCATCGGCAAAAAGGCCCGCGCCGCAGCCGCGTGGCTCGGCCTGACCGTATTCCTCGGTGTGCTCGTCGTTTACGTGCCGAAGGCAGTGGCGGAACGCACCACCCTCGAAGGCCTCAATTATCTCTTCGATACACTCATGTACTGCGGCACTCTTCTTATGCTCGCCGGCGCCATGCCGCCATCCCGTTCGAACTCATAGTCCACCAGCACCTAGTGCGCGGAACGGACGCGAACTGCGGCCGCCAGATCGCGGGAGAGGTGCAAATTCTTCGAAGCCGCACTGGTACGCAGAACAAAATCGTCGGCGGAACCGTTTGCGACATGTAACCGAGCACCTGGAGTAATGCCGTGAGTCTTGAGCCGCTTCAAAAGTGGTGCATCCTCATCCGAGATGTTGTCAACGATGAAAGTTCCTTGTTCATGAAGATCTGTTAAGGGAACGGAGGTCTGCTTGGGCATCCTCCCGTCCATCGCCGGAATGCAATGCCCGTGTGGATCGAACTTCGGGTTGCCGAGTTTTGCCGCGATGCGCTCTTCGAACCGCTCCGAGATGAAATGTTCCAGGCGCTCCGCTTCCTCGTGAACCTCTTCGAGGGGATAGTCCAGCACTTCATAGAGGAATGTCTCGATCAGGCGATGATGGCGCAGCACCTCGAGGGCCCGCCGTTTGCCTGCTGTCGAGAGGAGAACTCCGCGGTGTCTCTCGTATTCCACCAATGGCGACGGAGACGATGCCAGCTTTTGCAGCATGTTGGTGACCGAAGCCGGTGTAACTCCCAAACGGCCAGCCAGAGACGAACTCGATACGCGCCGTTCCTCAGGTCCGCTGAGAGCAAGGATCGCCTTCAGATAATTGTCCACTGATTCCGTGTTTGTGTTCCCCTGGCGTCTCGGCGGCATGACTTGCATCTCCTCAACGGGTTGACACTCCCGTTATTTTAGGTCAACCTAATAATTAGGCAAGCCTAAATATTGGCAGCCGGGCAATTCTTTTCTCCGTTCCCCCATCGCGCGGTCGCACAGGCTAGCGCACGCATATGGGATTTCATTCCCGACCTCAGGAGTTCATTGTTGATGCGAATCCGAACCACAGTGCTCCTCGCGACTCTCTCGATGTTAACCGTGGTTAACGCAGAAATTTTACGAGCGCAAAGTGGCACGAGCAGTGCACTCACGGGAAACATCAACGATGCGACAGGGGCAGTTGTTCCCAATGCCACTGTGAAAGCTACGGACGTAAGCACGGGAGCGGCACGAACTGCGCGAAGCAACGCTGAAGGGCGTTTTCTCTTCGCGCAAGTCAATCCGGGGACCTATCGGATTTCCGTAGAGGCCGATGGTTTTGGGCCGGCCCAGTCGCAACCTGCGACGGTTGCCGTGGGTCAGACGATCGCACTGAACTTTACTTTGTCCCCCGCTGCCGCTTCGCAAACCGTCGAGGTAAGGGCACAGACCGGACTGCTGAGCTTGGAGAACCCTAATACTTCAACGACACTGGAAGCGAAGACTATCGAAAAGCTGCCGAATCCCGGGCAGGACCTCACCTACCTTGCGCAGTTTGCGCAAGGAGCGTTGATGAATACCGCAGGCTCTTCAAATGATGCCAAGGCGTCGGGCGGTTATGGCAACGTGGAGTTCAACGGACTGCCTGCCACCTCGAATGGCTACATTCTCGACGGTTACGATACGAACGATCCGTGGCTGGGGCTGAACATCGGTCTTTCTACGAATCTCGTCATCGGTCTCGATGCTGTCCAGGAAGCGACGGTTAATACCAACTCTTTCTCCGTCGATCAAGGGCGGTACGCTGTGGCGCAGGTGAACTACTTCACCAAGTCGGGCACCAACGTGTTTCACGGCGACGCGTACGAAATCTGGAATGGTTCGCTGTTCAACGCGGAGGACTACTTTCTGCATGCGAACGATACAGCGGAAAGCGGTGCGAAGAAGGCGCGCTCTACAGTCAATGAATTTGGCGTCAGTATCGGTGGCCCCATTCAGAGAGACAGGCTGTTTTTCTTCGGGCACTTCGAGGGCATTCGCATTGCCTTGCCGCTCGTGTCCCAGATCACCCTGCCGACGCCGGCATACCAACAATATGTCTTGGGCCAACTCGCGACCGGCGGAACGGACCCAGTCACGGGCGCGGCTCTTCCGGCTCAGCCGGAAGAGATCCCCTTTTACCAGAAGATGTTCTCTCTGCTACCCGCATCAGGTGGCTCCCCGGTGCCGATTGTCGGGTGCCCGCTTGGTACAAACGGCGATGGTTGCGCTAGCCAGCGCCAGGCTTCATTGAACAATAGCGACAGCGAGAACCTCATTGTGGTGAAGATCGATCACACCATTAACGCCAACAACAGCATCTGGTATCGCTTTCAACAGGACACGGGGCTCCAGGCGGCGTACACCGATCCCGTCAATCCTGTTTTCAACTCCTATTCGCCGCAGCCACAGCGAACTCTCGTTGCGGGCTACACTCATGTGTTCAGTTCGCGCCTGGTGAATCAATTCAATCCTGGCGCGAGTTGGTACTCCAGCATCTTTGAACCAAACCACTATTCGCAGGTGCTGGACACTTTTCCCATTGTGCTTGCGTCGGGCAGCGACTCAGTTCCGTTTACGACGATCGGCGGTAATAACGATACCTATCCGCAGGGGCGTAAAGTCACACAGTGGCAAATCAACGACAACCTGACATGGACGCACGAGAAGCATACCTGGAAGTTCGGAATCAATACGCGGCGTCTCGATGTGAGCAACTACGACCTCGGCGAAGGCACCGTGCCAACGGTGACCTTCAATGATCTCGCGCAGTTCACCTATGGCGCTGCGTACACGGCCAGTCAGAGCTTTCCAGTTTCGCTGAAAGAGCGGGTTTCGGCGGGCAATCTGGAATATTACGCGATGGATTCCTACAAGCCCACAGCCAAGGCCACCATTACCTATGGCATGCGCGTCACTTGGAATACCAACGTCACAAGCGCAAGAAATCTCTTCGCCCGCATGGCCGGCTCCTTTCTCGATGCTCCGCATAACAGCGATGAAGCACTGAACAAGGTTGTATTGGGAAATGTTCACGACCTGTTTCCTGCCACGCCGCAGTTTGTCTATCAGCCGCGAGTCTCCTTTGCCTATCAACTGCGTCCGCGGCTGGTGGCTCATAGCGGATTTGGAGTTTTCAGCGACATCATTCCCATGCAAATTGCGGATCTTGCCGCGATGAACGCGCCCAACGATCCAACGTTCGTTGGTGGAATCGGGGGCCAGGTCGGCGGCATCGGTATCTCTCCCGGCGTCGCTGGAAGTGCGGTCGATGCAGCGGCGAACGCGAACCATTCGTTCCAGACGATCTTTCGTTCAGGCGGCGCTCCCTGCGCGGGAATTCAGCCCGGCGCGCCGACCTGCCCGCTGGCAGTCAGCCTGAACACGTTCCCGAGTGGAAAACTCAAAACACCGTATTACTACCAATACAATTTTGGGGTTGAGCAGCAGATCGGTTCGGGTGGGAACCTGCGCATCGATTTCGTTGGTACACGAGGGCTACATGAGCCGTTCCAGGTGCAGCTCAATGGATATCAAACGGTCTGCGATGGATGCTTCGCGCCGTTTCCGTATCGGAAGCCGATCGATCAACGATTTGGGAATGTCAATGAGTTTCGCACGGACGCCAACAGCAGTTATGCCGGACTTCAGATCGCCTATACGCAACAATGGCGCGGACTCACGCTGCGTGGCAACTACACGTTTAGTCACTGTCTCGACGAGGTATCAAACGGCGGCTTGCTGGCCTTCTCCACGCAGGGACTCATGTCGCCTTTGCCTGGAGAACTGAACCGGCAGTATGCCAGTTGTGACTACGACGTTCGCCATAACGTTTCCGCCTATGGTTTGTACCAGGTGCCATTCCGCTCCGACCATGCGTTCCTCCGTCAAATGTTTGAAGGATGGTCGATCTCTGAGACTGCAATCCTGCACTCCGGTCTGCCCTTTAGCGTGCTCAGTCAGCCTTACATCGCCAACGGCAGCGGCGTGTTTCAGGCGAACGGAGCGAGCACCGTCCAGTTCAATGCGCCCGCTTACGCAAGCCGGATTCCTGGCGCGCCTATGTATCAGGGGAGTTCTGTTGAAGGCGTTACCGTGGCTGGCACCAAACAATGGCTCAACCCGGAAGCCTTCGTCTCGGTGGTCGATCCGACGACAGGAGCATGTGTGGGCGGCGATTCGCCAGCAAACTGCCAGTTCGGCAATTCCGGACGGAACTCCGTACGCGGACCGCATTACACGAATTCCGACGTCTACATCAGCAAGACTTTTCCAATTAAAGAAGGGATCACATTCCGCCTCGACGCTCAGATGTTCAACGCATTCAATCATCCCAACTTCGCTCTGCCCAGCGAGGTTGAGGCCGGTGTACCAAGCGTGTCAGTTCCGGCTCGATTCGGAACGCTCGAAAGCACGATTTCGCCACCTACCGGGTTGTTGGGCGTTGGGCTGGGAGGCGACAGCTCCCCGCGCATGATTGCTTTTCAGGGAAGGATTGAATTCTGAGAAAAGCAATCAATGGTTGCGAGGTTGAATACTGCATTCTTGGGCTGCATCATGCGAGATCGCAGTCAAAAAGTGCGTTATCGCCAGTGCACTCGTTGAACTAGATTCGAGTTCCGGGAGTGTCACCGCCTCTCGGCAGTTACTGTTTCATCAACAGTCCATGCGAATTGACCTCCCGCCTGCGCCTCCAGAGGTAGGCTTGTCTTTGTCCTGCGGAATCGACCCCCGGGCGAGCCCATTTAGGATGATCAGACGATGAAGACTTTCGCAATCGTACTGGCAATGCTGGCCGCGGCCGCTCTTTCCGCCGCCCCCGCCCCCACTCCCGTCTTCAAATTCGCGGTCTCCGGCGACTCCCGCAACTGCGGCGATATCGTCATGCCCGCCATCGCCGCGGGCGTCCTGAAGGACGGCGCAAAATTCTACTGGCACCTGGGGGATTATCGCGCCATTTACGACTTCGACGAGGACATGGTTGCCCCTCCATCCCTGCATCTCAACCAGCCCCACCTCACCATCAGCGCTTACCTCAGTTCCGCCTGGCCGGACTTCATCAAGAATCAGCTCACCCCGTTCGGTGACCTCGAAAAATTCATCGCCATCGGCAACCACGAGCTCATTCCTCCCAAGACCCATGATGCCTACATGGCCCAGTTCGGGACCTATCTGGATACGCCCCGCCTGCACGCCCAAAGAGAACAGGATCACGACACTGCGGACGGCGTCCGCTCCTACTATCACTGGGTCATGAACGGGGTCGACTTCCTCGCCCTCGATAATGCCGGCAACAGCACTTTCGACCCAAAACAAATGGACTGGATCCGTGCCCGCTTGGCCGACGACCAGAAGAACGCGGATATCAAGACCGTCGTCGTCGCCATGCACGAGGCGCTCCCCGGAAGCGTCGGTTTGAGCCACAGCATGTGTGACAGCAGCGACGGCATCACCACCGGCCGCGAAGTCTATGAACTGCTCTGGAACCTGCAGGCCGCCGGCAAGCATGTCTACGCTCTCGCCAGCCATTCGCACTTCGTCGTCGAAGACGTATTCCGCACCCCGTATTGGAAAGATCACGTGCTGCCCGGCTGGATCGTCGGAACCGCGGGCGCGGTCCGCTATCGCCTGCCTCCCGGACTCGGCGCAAGACTCGCCAAGACCGACGTCTACGGCTACCTCATCGGAACCGTCATGTCCGACGGTTCCATCCGGTTCGAATTCAAGGAACTGAGCCTCGACGACCTGCGCCTCGCCAATGCCGGCAAGACTCCCGATTCGCTCGTCGGCTGGTGTGTCTCCGAAAACAAGGACCAGCGCATCCCGGCGCCCGAGCCCTGCGAGGCGAGCCACTGACACAGGGATGCACCGCGTATAAGCTTCAGATCTTGCTCACTGGGGCCCCCGCGAGTGTATGCTGTTGAGTGTCGAAACCATCCCAAACATTGCTCTCACGACGAGCTCCTGAAACCACCTTGCTCTCGCGTATTGACCGCCGCAAATTTATCAAAACGAGTTCTCTCGCCGCCGGTGCGCTCGCGTTTGGCGTGCCGGCGCTCCTGCGCGGACAGAATCTCAACAGCAAGTTGAACATCGCCTGCGTCGGAATCGGCGGTAAAGGCCGCAGCGACACCGACGCCTGCGTCGGCGAGAACATTGTCGCGTTGTGCGACGTGGATTCTGGTTCAGAGGCTTTCGAGACCCAGACGAAAAAATATCCGAGCGCGAAGTTTTACAAAGATTTCCGCCAGATGCTGGACCAGATGGGCAATCAGATCGATGCGGTGACGGTCTCGACTCCGGATCATATGCACGCGATTGTGGCGTCGGCGGCCATGAAGAGGAACAAGGCTGTCTTTGTCCAGAAACCGCTGACGCAGACCATCTATGAAGCGCGCTATTTGCGGAAAATGGCCAGGGACAGAAAGCTCGTCACGCAGATGGGCAATCAGGGCAGCGCCGCCGACGGTTTGCGCCGCGCGGTGGAGACCATTCAAGACGGTCTCATCGGACAAGTGCATGAAGTTCACGTCTGGACCAACCGCCCGGTCTGGCCGCAGGCAATGGATCGTCCAACCGGAGAAGATCCGGTTCCTGCCACATTGGAGTGGGATGTTTGGATTGGACCGGCTCCCATGCGGCCGTACCTTGGCAGCCATGATCCGGAGGTCCACGATGGAATTTACGAGCCGTTTAACTGGCGCGGCTGGCAGGATTTCGGCTGCGGCGCGCTGGGCGACATGGCGTGCCACACCGTCAACATGCCGTTTCGCGCTCTAAGTCTCGAGTCCCCGACGGAAATTGACGCGACGCCCTTCGGCCAGATGAACAAGGAATCCTATCCCGTAGGTTCCAAAATTCGCTTCGACTTTCCCAGGCGCCAAGCGCACATTCCCCTCGAACATCCGCATCTTTTCCACCACTCCAGAAAGATCGAGCACGATGCGGTGACACTGTGGTGGTACGACGGCGGCCAGCCTGACCCCAAAGCCCGTGGCGGCCATGACCTCAGCAACAAGCCGCCGGTCGAACTCACCGCCGACATCGTTGCGCTGCAAGGCGAGGTTCCCGAAAGCGGCTGCCTGCTGGTTGGCGACGGAGGCACCGTCTTTTCACCGGACGATTATGGAACCAGTTTCTTCGTGAAGCTGAAGGGCGATCCAAAATTCCTCCACTACACCAAGCATCCGGCGATGGCGCAATACCCGGAGCGCATTCCGCGCAATCCTTACGGCAAGACCGCTGAAGGCAAGAAGTCCGGAGGGAATGTCTTTGCCCATGCGCAGGAATGGCTCGTTGCCGTCAAGGAAAACAAGCCGGAGATCTGCTACTCGCGTTTTGACGTCGCCGCGCGCCTCACGGAAACCATGCTCTTGGGCTGCGTGTCCTTGCGCGCGGGCCAGAAGATCGAGTGGGACGGACACAAGATGCTTGCGAAAAACTGTCCTCAGGCAGCGCAGTTTATACGAAGGCAAGACCGTTCCGGCTGGGCTCTTTCCTGATGTGTATATCCCCGCCAAAGCCGAATAAGCGTTAACGTGCCGGAATGCAGCCGCACTGCGGTTATGCCGGGCGTCCAGGCAGATACTGTTCCAGAAAACGTCGCGCCAGGACAAATCCGTCTTTGCGCTGCTGCGGGAAATCGGCGAGGTCTCCGGTGTTCGGTGCATCCCAGAATTGGTCTTCGTGCTCCACCGCGATGCCGCCGTTGAAGCGCACCTGCAGCAGGACCGTGAGGAATGCCGTCCAGTTGACAATCCCCTGTCCGGGGATCCGATAACGCCACCATCCCTGCCCGGCAATGCCCACCTGCTGCAGTACAGGCTGAGTGATCTCCGTATCCTTGGCATGCACCGCGAGGATACGGTCTTTGAACTGCCACGCCGCACTGACCGGGTCAATATACTGCCGCACGAAATGCGAGGGATCGAATTCCAGCCCCAGCCGCTTGCTGGGGACGCGGTCGAAAACGGCCTGCATCGCTGCCGGAGTGGTCGCGAAATTGATACCGGTCGGATAGTTCTCCCATCCCATCCCAATGTCGAGCTTCTCGCACACGGGCAGGTATTTTTCGTTGAAGACATCGGCGAAGGCCGCGGCCTGATCCTCCATCTTCACGCCCGGTTGCCCGCCGCTGAAGGTACCGACAAACTTGCAGCCCAGGCGATGGCAAAATTCCAGGGCGCGAATAAAATCGGCCTGCGCGGCCGCGCGCTTGCCCGCATCGGGATCCGTGTGGTTGGGGCCGAAGTACTCAATGCTGACAATGCGAATGCCCGCGGTGCGCGCCGTTGCCAGAATCTGATCGATCGCCCTGTCGCTCAGGTTCGGATTGAAGTCCGTACCCGGCGTCACCACGACGCCTTCGTAACCGGCCTGTGCGGCAAAGGCGAGCTTCTGCGGCGAATACGGCGTGATGATGGAGAGCTTGGGATAGGGCGTATCCGCCGGTGTACCCGCAGGCGCCGCAGGCGCTGGCTCTGCCTGTATCGGGACAGCCGCTGTCCCCGCCACGCCCAGAGCCGCCGCGGATGTGCCGCCTGCCTTCAAAAAATCTCGCCGGTTCCAAAACGAGTTTTCGCTCTCCATAATCTTCCCAGCATAGCGCACAGCAGACTCTGCTCCTGAAAAAACGCCGATCGTAAACCCCGAACCCGGTCATGAGATCCCATGACACTGGCCGACATTTCGGTACTAACCGAACGTCGGCGAGTGATTTGGAGATGTTCCGCCAACTACCGTTCGCTAAGGCTACAATTCTCTAAATCTCGGGTCCGTTAGGTCGTGACGCAGCAATCCTTCGGGCGGTGGATGATGTCGACGCGGATGGTTTTGGCCCTTGTAGGGCTTGTGTGTTCGCTGGTTGTGATGCCGCAAGGTTCAGCAGATTATCCAGCGAAGTCCGTGCGGATAATCGAACCATTCGGTGCTGGTGGTGGACCTGACATCATAGCTCGCGCCATCAGTCCGAAGCTAACCGCGCTATGGGACCAGCTTGTGACAGTAGAGAACCATCCCGGCGCGGGGAGTACAGCGGCGCCCGCTCTGGTTGCGCAGTTGCCCGCTGATGGTTACACGTTGCTCGTTAACACCAGCGCGCAGGCTTACAGCGCCGCGCTGTTGAAGAATCTGTCGTATGATCCGTTGAACGATTTCATTCCGGTCGCTCCACTCACCAGCCAACCCTACGTGCTGGTGGCGGGCACGTCATCGGGCATCAGCTCAGTCCGCGATCTCATTGCCGCAGCGAAGGCAAAGCCGGGCGAGCTGAAGTTCGGCTCGGCCGGCATAGGCACCGGCACTCATCTGGGGGCCGAGAAATTCAATCTGGCGACGGGCATCAAGGCCGTACATGTGCCTGGCAACACGACCCCCGAAGCGATCGCCGATACGGTCGCAGGCCGTACCACTTACCTGATTACACCGATCTCTTACGCCTTGGCCGACATCCGTGCGGGCAGGCTGCGCGCTTTGGGCGTAACGACGAACACGCGCTCACCCTTGCTATCAGAAGTGCCCACGATCGCTGAGGCCGGCGTCACCGGCTTCGACTATCCAATTTGGTATGGGGTATGGGTGCGCGCAGGCACTCCGGCCGGAGTGGTGGACAAACTAGCGAAGGACATCGCCCGGGTTCTGGCCGCACCTGATATGCGCGACTGGCTGGCGAAGCACGGGGCCGATCCAATGAGTATGACGCAGCCTGAGTTCGCGCACTTTGTCGTGAGCGAGAGTGAAAACGCCGCAGGTATCATCAAAGCCGCCGGGGTTAAACCTCGGTAACCGGGATTTCCGCGTGGCTGCGGAGTAACGGCAAACCGGAACTGATCTTCGGTTGACGGTAACAGCCCAAGGTGCTATCGACCTAGGATGGAAGGCTTTTCTTCAGCACTGTACCGGGTCTTTTGCAGAATAGAACGTCGTTCCGTCCATCGTTGCCTTCACCGTGCACGGTTGGCCGGTACTGCCGGTGCAGGTCACGAGGGGAATTGTCTTTGAGAATTCCCCACCCGCCACCGGATCTGACCAGTAGCTCGCGGTCTTGCCCGGAGGATACGTCACGTCCAGCCGCACCTCCACGCCGTTCGTAAAGTGAGAACCGTTGACCACGATCGCTTCCATTCCTGAGACCCGCGCAGCCGTAATATAGGGCTGGACCGGCGGCGGTGGCGGTGGCGATCCTGCCCCCGGCGTCACCGTGATCATCGCTGCGTAATAGGCCGGGTTGTTCGACTCCACTTGAATCTCCAGGGATACGCGGAACTCAACCGTGTTCCCCGTGTTGTTGTGAAACACGTGCGTCGGAGTCACATCTGTGCTGCTTCCGCCGTCGCCGAAATCCCAAAACCGCGACGTAATGCACTCCGCATGCGAGTCATCCGCAAACGTGACCTGCAGCGGGGAGGGTCCCGACCAGGGGCCCGCCGCGAAGTGCGCTTTCGGCAGCCCGGGATAAACCCACATGCTGCTCTTCGCCGTGTCGCTTCCCCCGTCGTTCGAAACCGTCAGCGTAATCGGATACTGGTTGTTGCAGTCCGCATGCTCGTATGTATGCAATGGATTGGCAACGTGATCTGTCCCTCCATCGCCAAACTTCCATTCCCGTTTCAATATGTATCCGGCGGACTCGTCCGTGAACTGCACCGCGATCGGCTGTGCCCCTTGCGTCTTGTCCTGCTTGAAAGCCGCGCGCGGAGGCACGTGCTCATACGCCTTGATCAACGCCAGCGTCGAAACCGGAGCCTTCACATTCAGCTTCGCGGCCATCTGCAACTCGCTCGTCAGGCCCAGGAAATTCGATACATCTTTCAGAGTGGGCATACACGCCTCCGGTCTTCCGTCGGTAACTACTGGTGTCCGCCATACAGCTAGTCATTTATGTTTTGAAAGGGCACGACTTCACAGCTTGCGGAAAAACTCGTTCGGAGCAGCGTTTTGTATCAGGGCACGACTTCAGTCGTGCCGAAACTGGCCTCAAAATCAACGCGGGCTTTAGCCCCTGAGGGATGCCTCTTCTACAAATTTCAACGCATCTGGGGCATCGGTAAATGATCCTGTTAGCACCGGCCTGCATTACTGCAGTGCGACGAGCACGGGAACGAGGCCGACTCCGGACTGGAGCGGAGCCAGGGCCTTGCCGAAGACCGCGCCGAACGCGCGCCCATGATCGCGCGCCGCCATCGCATGGCCGGGCGTGGGCGAGGTCGTCAGCAGATCGCCCACCGCGATTGGCGATTCCCGCGCATCCACCTTGCAGAAGACTTTGCCTGACAGCGCAATCGGCCAGCGATTAGTCGCGTTCTTCGTGCGCCCCAGCACGATGCCGGGCCGCAAGCCGCCGGCTCCGGAAACCACTCCGGCGACTTTGCGATCGTAGGCAACAGACGACAGCGTGAGCGGTCCCTGTTCGCTCAGGGAGAGAACCACGCCCGGCTCGATATCGGGGTGTTCCTCCACTTCGAAGTCCTCGGCGCAGTCGGCGTTTTGCAACACCACGTCGCCCGTCGCGCCTTTGATCCACACCGCGGCATCGGCCGCAGTCGTGCCGTTGGCATTGGCTCCAAACACAAGCACATCGCCGGCGATCCCCGCACCTCCAAACCATCCCGATGCGCCCTTGCCACTCAGCCGGATCGTTGCCGCTCCCAGCGGATTGTTGATCGAAAAGTTCCCGTCTGGATCGCTTTCCAGCGTGATCACTGGTTTGCCCGCCGGATTCAATACCTGGATCGAGCCCGGTTGCGTTGCACCGCCGACCAGCAATTGGCCTTTTTCTCCGTTGAGCACGATGGTGATCGTGGGAAGCCCGATCGGAGGCACAGGTTGAGGCCCCGTCGGTGTATCGGCGACGAGCGAGATGATCGGGTGATGGTTTTTGTCTTGTCCGGTGAGGATTCCAACGAAGTCGGTGACTGTAGCCATGGGGGGGTCCTTGGGGATGGCTGTTCGTCCGCGTCGCGAAAACGCCCCCTAAAAGTACACCCCGTCTCCCTGAATTGCAAGGTTCCCGGCGTACCCCCGGTCCCGCGCTTTGCTCTTGGTCTGTCATCCTGAGCGCAGGCCGCGATAGCGGCCGCAGTCGAAGGACCTGCATTTTGCTTTTTTCGTCGTGATTCTGCGTGGCGTTCGTGCCCCAACCCCCCATCGCACCGGAATCTTCCCGTGCCGACTTTCAGGGTCCGTGGTGTAGAACTCTGAATAGCCCAGTGCGCGATTTCGAGAAAACCCGAACCGAATTCCAGGAGATACTTGCCAAGCCCATTCGCGAACTCGGGCTCAAACTCGAAGGTTCTCCGCTCGAACGATTCGTCCACCAGCTGTATCGCGAGCTCCAGGCCAAGGGCATCCATAAGTTCCGGCCCCTTTGTTACCTCACCGATGAATGGGGATGTCCCTCCGGCGAGCCCGTCATCGGCATTCCGTTCTATCTGGCCAACCCCGACCTGGCCCAGCTTGAACGCGATATGAACGACCTCGAGGACACGCGAGAGATCATGATGTACATGCGTCATGAGGCTGGACACGCATTCAATTACGCCTACCAGCTATACAAGTCGGCGGAGTGGCACGATCTCTTCGGCTCCTTTCGCCGCGCCTATCGCGATAATTACCGTCCCATACCCTTCTCGCGGAAGTTTGTTCGCCACATGGCCGGATGGTACGCGCAGAAGCATCCGGAGGAAGATTTTGCCGAAACCTTCGCCGTCTGGCTTACCCCGCGCTCCCAATGGCGAAAGCGCTACGACGGTTGGGACGCTCTGGCCAAACTCCAGTATGTCGATCGCCAGGCGCGAAGGGTCGGAGATGCCGAACCCATCCGGCGCCGCGGCCGCACCGACATCACCGTCGATGAGATGGAATCGACCGTCGGCGAGTTCTATCGTCTCACCCTGCCGGAAGAGATCCCGGTCGAGGAACTGGCGCTCGACACCGACCTTGCCGACATCTTCAATGTTTCCCCCCGGCGGCGAAACGGCGTCCGGCCCGCGCAGGAGATGTTGCGTCAGCATCGCAAGCCCATTGTCGACAAGGTCGCCTATTGGAGCGGCGTGCAGCGTCCCATCGTCAAACGACTCGTGGAAGCCATCTGCACCCGTGTTGAGCACCTGGGTCTGCGCGTCGACGTTCGACGCGAGTCCGACTACCTCACCGAGTTCACCGTATACACCACTGCACTCTCCATGAATTATCTGATCCGTGGGAAGTTCATCCATCCCTGAGGCGTGCGCGCCCGCCGCCGCGGGCCGTCGTGCCGATTGGAGGCCGCATGGCAAAATTGAAAGTCACCGTGCTGTACGACTTGTGGGAAGAAGAGCCGGCTGAGGCGCCGGAAGAGATTCCCGCACCGCGCAATCGCAAGAGCCCGAAGAAACACAAAAAGCCGCCCAAGCACGACCGCGAAGAAATCTTCGAAGCGTTGGAAAAGCTCGGTCATGAGCCGTCGTATTACGTCCTCGACGGCCGCCCGCAATCCCTCTTCGGACTCGCCAAATGCGGCGCTGATCTCATCTTCAACCTCACCGAATCCTATGCCGGCGATGACACCAAGGAGATGCAAGTCACCGCATTCCTCGATTTACTCGAGATCCCCTACACCGGCGCCGGACCGCGCGCCCACGTTCTTGCCCAGGACAAAACCATCGCCAAGAAGATGTTCGCCTTTTATGAAATTCAGTCGCCCTATTTCGCCATAGCCTATCGCGGCAACATCGATCACGCCCATGACATCTCGTTCCCGCTCATCGTCAAACCCACCTCCGAAGATGGATCCATCGGCATCGATGCCGCCGCCGTCGTTACCAGCGTGAAGGAGTTGATGGAGCGCATCTCCTATATACAAAGCGAATTCAATTCGCCCGCGCTGATCGAGGAGTACATCGAAGGGCGCGAAATCTACGCCTCCATCCTGGGCAGCTACGAGAACCCGCGCGCACTACCTCTGGTGGAACTTGATCTTTCCAGGCTCCCCAAAGGCATGCCCAGGATTGCCAGCCAGGATGTGAAATTCTTCATAGACACCGAAGCCTACAAGCTGACCAAATCGGCGATTGCCGAAGACCTCGATGAAGAAACCGCATCGAAGCTCGCCGAGATCGCGGTCAAGGCCTATCGCGCCGTCAAGCTCCGCGACTACGGCCGCATCGACATGCGCCTGGCGAGCACCGGCGAGGTCTATGTCATCGAAGCCAATCCCAACCCTTGGCTCTCCAGCGCACAGGAGTTCGCCATGGCCGCGAAGAAATCCGGCCTCTCCTATACCCAGATGATCGGGGAGATCGTGGACCTCGCCATGGCTCGGTATGCGTGAGCGATAGCAAAACTTGTTCCTCATCGCGTTTTGCAACGGGGCGCGACTCTACAGGTTGGGGAAACTCGGTCGGAGCGGCGTTTTGTAACAGGGCACGACTTCAGTCGTGCCGCAAATGCCTCAAAAACACCTGAGGGCTTTAGCCCTGAGTAGCTCAGGCAGGAAAATTGAAAAGCTACTTTTTTTTTCGCTGTCATCCCGAGCCCCAAACGGAATATCGGTCTATGATGTATTTGCCATTTACGGAGCCGACAATCCCCCATGTCCTGTTACCGCGTTCAACAGGGAGACACCCTCGCGAAGATTGCCGATGCGTTTGGGCTGGCCAGTTGGAAGCGCATCTACGATCATCCCGAAAATGCCGATCTGCGCAGCCGGCGCCCCAACCCCAACCTGATCTTTCCCGGGGACAGCGTATTCGTACCCGAGCGCCAGGACCGCACCGAATCAACTCCAACAGACCAGACGCATAAGTTCGTCTACGACAAGCCCGTGCAGGTGCTTCACCTTGCGGTTGAGGATATGGACGGCAAGAGGCTGGCCAACAAGCCCTATAAGCTCTGGGTGGATGGGCTATTCTACCCCGGCACTACCGATGGCAAGGGAATGCTCGAGAAAGAAATTCCAATTCAAGCTTCCGTTGGAAAGTTAGTAGTGGGAGACTATCGCTGGGACCTGGGCATCGGTGACCTCAATCCCATGGATGATTCCACGCCCGATCAAGGCGTGTCTGGTGCCCAGGGGAGGTTGCTCAACCTCGGCTATCCGGTGGGCCCGCTGGACGGAATTTACGGCTCCAAAACCGCCGCCGCCATTCGCTATTTCCAGGCAGATGAGCACTTACCTGAGACCGGAGAACTGGACGCGGCGACTCGCGCCAGGCTGCTCGCGGTTCATGGGATTTGAGCCATGGTAAACCCTGTCGCTCCGGGACCCAAAGGCTACAATCTGCTGAGCAAACGCCATCTCTTTCGGGCCGTACTCATGAAATGCGAACCTGCCGATCCGAACTCTCCATTACGTGGACCGTTGGTTCTCGAATCGAAAGATGGGTCTTACTGTTTTGAGTGGGAGCTGAAAGACGGTGTCGACGAAGGCGACTTCCTGATTTTCGATACCTACCTAAAGGACCGGGACAAGGAATACGCCTGCTACTTCAAAGACCAGGAAAAGGGGCGGTTTCGCTGGACGAAGATCCCCCGCCCCCTGGTCAATCTGGGAGCCGCGGACACAAGCAACGCATCCGCCGGCTCATCTGGCCAGGCCGCGCCGAGCGAAGGCGGCGCGGCGGCGGACGCAGGAGAATAAGGTTCGACCTTGACGAGGAGCGCAAAATTCAATTCGCGGCCGCAGCATTTACAGGCTCCGCCTCCTGCGCGGCCTGCGCAGATCCGCGACTCCCTCAAATGGCATATGTTGTATCTGCAAGCAGTTCGCTTGCAAGCCAAGCCCTATTGGCCATTGGCCGGCTACTATGCCTACCTCGATACCGGAGTCTATGATTCGCTGAACTTCGGCGAACTCGGTTTACTCTACACCGATGAACTCGGCGCTCTGCATCACACAGACTCCGATGGCCGGCCAACCAGGTTGGTGACCCATTTTGCGTTCGCCTGGTCCACGATCTACCAGGACAGCGACATCGAAACGTCCACGCTGATTTACGATTACGACCTCAATCGACTAAAACAACGTAAACAGCAGGTGGAGGCGGCCGGGCAAAAAAGCGCGCTCGCGGCAAAGTACAAGGTAACGCGCCAGCAACTCACGCGCTTTGCGCCGCAAGAAAACGCCTACCCGACCGGGGCATACATCACGGTGCCTCAAGATGACGACGTCCTTCCGCTATCGAAACTGGAAGCGTTCATGGGCGAGCAGGACGAGAACCTGAAGAAGGCGCAGGCGGCCCAGGACAAGATTCAGCATTGGATCACTTTAACCACAGACAACCAGGTCATGTACTTTCACAGGCAGCAGATCAACGACTGGCTGTACAAGCCCGGAGAGGGCCGGCGCAAGCATCTGTACCGGGTTCACGGCGGGACACACGACGGCGACACCCGATGGGATCTTGCATGCCATACCTTCGACATCCAGCTTGAGAAGCGCATCGTCGCATTCGAAGACTGTCTTGACCGTTTGTTCGATGTCTTCCAGGACAATCAGAAGGTCGCCATGCTGGGCCAGATCGGGCTCATCGTGGACAACTGGGACGATCCCAATGGCGATTTCCTCCTCTGGAGACACCAGTTCATCCTCGAAGCCGCGAGCCTGTTCGCCGGTTCCCGCCGCAGCAAAGAGGTATTCGACAAAGTCGTGCAGCCGGTGGCGGAAAGCCTGGCCAATCCGTTCACCTTGCAGCGGGTAAAGTGCACGTGCCCCACTTGCTCCCTCATGGTGGAGGGGAAGACTGCCTTTGACGAGGAATCCTTCGAAAAACTCACGCATTACAAGGGTTGGGAAGCCAAAGATCTCAGGATCGGCACACGGACCGCGCAGCGAGCTCTGGATCTCTTCACGAGGTTCGGTCAGAATTTTGCCTGGGCCACGGTATACACGGGCGTGGCCAAAAGCAAGCTTCTGGCCAATGGCGCCATTGTCTCCTGGTGGTTTTTCGTTCGTTCCGGCATTGTTGGCCCCAATGTCTCGTCCGAGTCAGTCGGCAACCAATGGCTGCAGATGATCGCGGACATGACCGGAGACGCCAAAAAGGGCGAGGGCGAACTAGATGTGGCGACCAAGCGGATCACAGATTTCCTGAAGACAAAAATTTCCCGGACGGCCACACTCAATTTGGATATCGTCGGAGATTTATTCGGCGTGGCCGGAGCAGCCATATTGACATATTCGGTACTTTCCAAGCACGGAAAGTTGGATCCAAAGGGCGCAGTGGATCTTAGCCGGGCGATCGTAGATGCGACGAGGGCAGGAGGCAATATCTACCGGCGTTCACTCGAAAAGGCCCTGATCCAGCAATTGGGAGAAGAAGAGGGAGCCAGGATGGCTCGGGCGCTTCCCAAGTATGTCCGCTGGACTCAGGCGACCCGCTATCTTGGCGTGGTGGGCGGAGGTCTCCAGGTGGCCAGTTCTTTCCTCAGTCTCCAGGAAGCAGCGGAAAAGGGAGACAAGCGCGAATTCGGCTGGGTTGCAGTCCAGTATGCAGGGTCAGACATCGCTTTTTCGGGATTGGTACTGGACGCGTGCCCGGAACCCGTGGTCACCAAGGGCTCGGGCATTGTCTTGAATGTGGTGGGTGGAATTGTGATTGTGGTCGGCGCAGCCGGAGAGTTCTTTACGCGTCCGGATGCGGAACAAGCCTACCTGCAGAACGGGGCCTATTTCGGCGAAGGTGAGTACGGCCCGGAGTGACCGCGAACAAGCCTGGTCTGCGATCTGGAGTGGTTCGAAGTCCACACCAATTTCACCGCCACCAAAAAGCGCGTTTATGCATTTAATCCAGCGTCCTGTTCTCCAAAGGTTTCCCTCATAAGGTTTCCCTCATAAAGGTTTCCCTCATAATTGAACTGTCATCCTGAGCGAAGGCCGCGTAGCGGCCGAAGTCGAAGGACCTGCAGTTCGGGAGGCCGACATCACCACCATCTCTGGGTGCCCCATTCTAGCCGCGTCTTTGTTTTTGCGGCTAGGGTGGGATCGCGCACAAGCTCCCCTCACTTGCGACCACTTCGCATGGGAGTTCAAGGGCAAGCTCAAATTCGGGAGACCGACATCACCACCATCTCTGGGTGCCCCATTCTAGCCGCGTCTTTGTTTTTGCGGCTAGGGTGGGATCGCGCACAAGCTCCCCTCACTTGCGACCACTTCGCATGGGAGTTCAAGGGCAAGCTCAAATTCGGGAGACCGACATCACCACCATCTCTGGGTGCCCCATTCTAGCCGCGTCTTTGTTTTTGCGGCTAGGGTGGGATCGCGCACAAGCTCCCCTCACTTGCGACCACTTCGCATGGGAGTTCAAGGGCAAGCTCAAATTCGGGAGACCGACATCACCACCATCTCTGGGTGCCCCATTCTAGCCGCGTCTTTGTTTTTGCGGCTAGGGTGGGATCGCGCACAAGCTCCCCTCACTTGCGACCACTTCGCATGGGAGTTCAAGGGCAAGCTCAAATTCGGGAGACCGACATCACCACCATCTCTGGGTGTTAGCGATCATCTGAAAACGTATCTTTTTGAACTTCTGCCGGCCGTTTCTGAGTTGCCATTCGCAGCTTGAGGCGGAGGTATTCGCGGTAGTTTTCTGGGGCGGGATTCTCCTGGAGTTCCTCGATGACGGGGCGGAAGTAGGCCAGGGAGCGGATGGGTGCCAGGTGCGGAGAGTCAGCAGGGCGTATCAGCCGACGGAGTGAGCCGAGCAACAGCGCAGTTTCGACGGTTTCCAGAGGCACACCATCCTGATGGAAGTGACGCGCCAGCCATTGGTCGGAGGCGCTGACGCGCATGGGTGTGTCGGGCATCTCGATGTAGAGGGTGACAACCGCGGTCACATAGGCGGCCGCGGGATCGGGATGACTCATTTCTTCCTCCTACGGCGGGCTGTTGCCTCCTGTTCGCTCTCGCGCACACGGTAGCTGGAGCCCTCGATAACAGTGACCTCGGCGTGATGCAGCAGGCGGTCGAGCATGGTGGCGATGCAGGCGGCATTAGGGAAGACCTCGTTCCATTCTTTAAACGGTTTGTTCGTGGTGAGGATTAGCGACTTCTGCTCGTAGCGCTGGTTGATGACCTCGTAGAGCAAGTCGGCTGACTTGTCGTCGAAGGACAGATACCCGACCTCGTCGATGCACAGTAGACCCACGTTGGCGTAGGAGCGCAGCTTGCGCAGGCGGCCTTCCGGAGTCTGGCGATGCAGTTCCGTGAGCAGCTTGGAGGCAGTGCGGAACAAGACGGAGTGGCCGGCCAGTACAGCGGCGTGACAGATGTTCTGCGCGATCATGGTCTTGCCCAGGCCGTTGGCGCCGACCAGAACGAGATTGCGGGCCTCGGGAAGGAAGTCCAGCGTGAGTGCCCGCTCGATGACATCGCGCTCGATGCGCGCAGGCCAGGCCCATTCGAAGTCGGCCATTGGTTTGAACTTCTTGATCTCGGCCGCGCGCAGGCGGCGCTCGAGGCTGCGGTGCGCACGTTCGGCCACTTCGATCCGCGCCAGTTGTTCGAGCAACTGACGCGGCGACCAGCGCTGCCTGGCCGCGTGGGCCAGCATATCGTCCAGTTGCGCAGCCACGGCGGTGAGGCCGATCCGCTCCAACTGCTCGCGCAGGTTAGGACTCGGGTTCGTCGTCGCGTCGTTGGGCGAGTTCATCGTAGGTCTCCAGATCGTGTGGGCGAACTTCGACACTCTCAGCTTGCGGATAGCGTCTGAGGTCGAGCGGCAACGGCGTGGCTCGATTGGACTGGCGCAGCAGGAACTCGACCGCTGCGGCGCGCGGCGTGTTGCGTTCAAGAGCCTCGCGAACAGCGCCGCGCATGGCGCGGGCGCCGTAGCGATCGAGCAACTGAAGCAAGTGT
This sequence comes from uncultured Acidobacteriota bacterium, assembly GCA_963798315.1. Taxonomy (GTDB): domain Bacteria; phylum Acidobacteriota; class Terriglobia; order Terriglobales; family Acidobacteriaceae; genus Telmatobacter. Next base: position 594,491 of record CAWCTA010000023.1, read on the forward strand.
GCGATCTGATGGCCGGCCGATTCGCCATCGGCGAAGGCACGCTCCAGCAGAGCCGTGCTTTCGGGCACAGCCATCTCGAGCCGGCCGGCGCGAGTTGATTCACGCGCCTTACGCTTGGTTCGCAGCAAGGCCTGCTGGTGCGCCGGATCGAGGACCTCTTCTTGCCGGTTGTAGCTGCGGCGATGATGGGCGATCTGACAAGCACCGTCGAGCAGGCGCACTTCAGTGTCGGAGGCTGCCAGCATCAACTCACGGCCGACGGCCTCTGGCGGAATCGAGTAGTCGTTGCCGTCGAAGCGCACGTAGATGGTCTTGACCGCGCGCACCGCAACCACGCGGTCGGTGTTGAACTCGTGAAGCGGTAGCGGCAACAAGCGCGGCCGCTCTTCGGCGAACACCTCGGCAACCGTGCGACTGCGATCATCTGGCCATGGCCGTTGATGTGCCACTTCGTCGCGCCATTTGAGCGCCTGACGGTTGCACTCCTCCAACGTGGTAAATCCGCGCGCCGCCCAGAACGAATCGCGTACGAACCGTATCGCCCTTTCCACGCGCCCTTTTTGATTTCCCGCCCGTACCTGACAAGGACGGGGATTGAAGTGGTAATGACCAGCCAACTCCAGCAACCGCGGATTGAAATGGACCAGATTGCCATGGCGCTCCAGCACCGCCGACTTCAAGTTGTCATATAACAAGACTCGGGCTGAACCCTGGAACGACTCGAAGGCACGCACATGCCCGCTCAGGAAGTTCTCCATCGTCTGATCGAAGAAGAACTCCAGATAGAGAGCCCGTGACCAGGACAACGTCATCACGAAGCAGGACAGTGCCCGCTTGGCGCGACCCACCATGACCGTGCCAAAAGAGGCCCAGTCAACCTGCGCTTGCTCGCCCACGAAGACATGAAGGCGCAGAAACGCTTCCTGCGGCCGCGGGCGCAGACGGGCAACGACACGCCGCAGCTGAACAGCGCTGCCGGTGTAGCCGCGCTCGATCAGCATCCGGTACAAGCGCGTGGCACACAGTCGCGGATGCTCCTCCAGGGTCTGGCGTAAAAATGGCAGATAAGGATCTGCCTTCGAGGCCCGCAACTGCTCGGCGCGATGAAAACGCTCCACCTCGATGGCGCGCCGCACAGTATCAGGATGGACTCCGAGCGCCTGCGCGATCGTACCCACCTTCCAGTGCTCGGCATAGAAGTAGCGGCGGATCTGTACCCGCACCTCCGGATCGATCATGTCTCTCACCTGCGTGAAGATGTAAGCGGAAAAGGATCGACCAGACGGCCCCAGCGTCCGCAGACCGTGCAGCGCAGCCACGCACTTGTCTGGTCGAGCGGCCCAACCGCCGGCGTCGTGATCGCTATTCCACCACTCGATAGTGAACGGGATTCGACAGATTGAGAACCTTGATCCGTCACGCGGCGTCGAAACCGCCGGCAGCGATACGCACGCTGCCGGTCGCGATGATCCAGACGGCCTTCAGCGCTCTGCTGATGACGCCGATTGGCCGCTCGATGCTGCCGGCGTCGCGCTACCACGCGGCACTCCGCGCTGCAGTATCGCTGCCCGCGATCGCAGCACGTGCAAACCAGGAACATCGACCGGCAATCCGAATTGCGGCAAAACCTCTGCCGGAGAATAACTTCCCCGTGAACCGCCATCCGCGCTTGCAGGCGGCTTTTGACAACGGCCGCGGTTCATGCCAAGGTAAAAACAACTCCGAGGTTGCCTTCGTTTTGGCATGAAGGCTGCCGACAAAGAACCCCGCTGCTTGAACAGCGGGGTTCTTTTTGAAACCGCCTTCTCCCGAAAACAACTTACAACTTCGGCCTTCCAGATGATGAGCGACAGATGATCGCGCCTACGGCGCGGATGATATCAAGCTGTCCTATACCGGCAGACGTTCAGAAAGCGACGTTTTCTGATGATCGATGACACTGGGTGCCCCATTCTAGCCGCGTCTTTGTTTTTGCGGCTAGGGTGGGATCGCGCACAAGCTCCCCTCACTTGCGACCACTTCGCATGGGAGTTCAAGGGCAAGCTCAAATTCGGGAGACCGACATCACCACCATCTCTGGGTGCCCCATTCTAGCCGCGTCTTTGTTTTTGCGGCTAGGGTGGGATCGCGCACAAGCTCCCCTCACTTGCTTGACCCTGCACGTCGCAAAGCTGCGCTGACTTGTTGCCACAACCGCCAAGATGTGATCCAGCTTACAGACGTCGAAGTTCGCAACTGCGATAGTGCTGCCATTCCCCAGATAAGAGGGCCACAGCGCAATCGTGTCCATACTGAAGAATCAGCTCTATTACGGGGACAACCTCGAAGTCCTGCAGCGCTATGTCCGGTCCGCTTCGGTGGACCTCATCTATCTCGATCCACCCTTCAATTCGCGGCAGGATTACAACGTCCTCTTCGCCGAGAAGGATGGTGTGCAGTCCAGTTCCCAGATTCACGCCTTTGAAGACACGTGGGAATGGAACATCGACGCCGAGCGGTCCTATGAACAGATCGTCGAAATGGGCGGCCGCGTCGCGGATGCGATGCGGGCCTTCCGCACCTTCCTCGGCGGCAGCGACATGATGGCTTACCTGTCGATGATGGCTCCGCGCTTGATCGAACTGCGGCGCGTACTGAAGGAGACGGGCTCGATCTATCTGCATTGTGACCCGACCGCGAGTCATTATTTGAAGATTCTGATGGACGGCGTCTTCGGGCCGCAGTTCTTTCGTAATGAGATTGTCTGGAAGCGGACCAGCGGGCACAATGATGCTAAACGAAGGTTCGGCGATCAGAGCGACATCTTGTTGTTTTTCTCGAAGTCGGACAATTCAACGTTTAACAAGGCGCATGCGGCGTATTCCGAGAGTTACATGAAATCTCACTACAGCATGGAAGAGGCGAATGGACGACGTTACACGACGCGCGATCTGCAGGAGTCCAGGACCCCGTCCGAACCTCACTATGTGTACAAAGGCTATAAACCTCATCCCAACGGCTGGTCGGTGTGCGTGGAGTGATGAAGAAACTCGATGCGAAGGAAGGTTGTACTTTCCGCAAGTAAAGACGGTCGCATTCGGTTCGAAGCGCTATCTTGACGAAATGCCCGGCACGCCGATCGGAAACGTCTGGGATGACATTCCTCCGATCAACTCGCAGGCCCAAGAACGTCTCGGCTATCCCACCCAAAAACCCGAAGCCCTCCTCGAACGCATCATCAAAGCCAGTTCCAACGAAGGCGACGTCGTCCTCGATCCCTTCTGCGGTTGCGGCACCACCGTTCAGGTCGCGCAGCGCCTCAACCGTCAATGGATCGGCATCGACATCACGCATCTCGCCATCGGCCTCATCAAGAAACGCCTCTCCGACGCATTCGGAGACGACATCCGGCGCACCTGCGACGTCATCGGAGAACCCACAGACTACGCCGGAGCTGCCGAACTGGCGGAAGAGGACAAATATCAATTCCAATGGTGGGCTCTCGGCCAGGTGGGAGCGCAGACCCGCCGAGCAGAAGAAAGGCGCCGATCGTGGCATCGATGGCCGTCTCTACTTTTTCGATGACCACTCCGGCAAATCGAAGCAGATCATCTTCTCAGTAAAGGCTGGCGGAGTCACCGTGTCCCAGGTCCGCGATTTGCGCGGCGTGCTCGAGCGAGAGAAGGCCCAGATCGGCGTCTTCATCTGTTTCGAAGAACCCACTCGGCCCATGCTCCGCGAAGCCGCCGAAGCCGGCCTCTATCACTCCGGTCCGCTCGCCAAGGAGTCATACCCGCGTATCCAGGTCCTCACCATCCAGCAGATTCTCGACGGCCAGCAGCCGAAATACCCGCGCCACATCATCGATTCAACCTTCAAGAAAGCACCGCGCAGCCGCCCCGCCGCCGAGGAGAACCTGCAACTACCCCTGCTCGCCGTAAGCGAATAACGATCTCATCAGACCGGAAGACCCACCGCACCCTCAACCACCAGCGCGCTGCCGCCCCGCCCGCCCCATTTCCCGACTTTGCCGGAGTCGCCCCGCGCTCGCGGTCTTCCCGGAGGGAAGACGTGAGAATAGCCCCGGGTGGAGCGTAGCGCAACCCGGGGATGGGCATCCGCATCGGGTTTGTCGCGTCCCGTAGGGCCGCATCAGGCATACCGTTCACCCTGATCCCCGTTCTAACACCTTTGCCGAAAATAGGCGCCAACAAGCGCACAATCACTTTGAGGATTTCGAGTGCCGACTTTCCAGGTGGAAAAACGCGATCCGGAGGGAGGCGGGGGTTTTAACCCCCGCATAATGCCAACAGAATCAACGAGGGCTTTAAGCCCCGGACGAGGCGTTTGTCGCCGATTTCGCGGAAATATTGGCGTTTTTCTGCAGCCGGCCTTCGTCTTTCACGGAGACCGTCCGCATTTACAGGAGCAGTACCGCAGAATCGAGACACAAAAGCAAACAATCCAAAGGGCCGACCCCCACCCACCCCCTATGTAGATTCGCTTTTCTTTCGTTTCTTAAGATTGAGGATCTGAATCTAAAGGCTTTACCAGCCTGATTTTCGGATGTAACAGCATTTTCTGTTACATGAGCTCCATTTTGCCCGGGATAAACCTATCCCGCGTCTCATACCGCGACCCGCCAGGCCCGGGAAAACTCTCATAGAGCAGAAACTCATGCGCCGTGAATCCGGAGAACTGCTTCACATCCCCGATGCGCGGCTTCAGCGCCGCCAACGCCGGCCGTCCCGCTTTCGTCCGCGCCAGGGTGATGTGCGGATGATAGGGCCGGTCCTCGGCAATAAACCCGCACGGCCTGGTTGCCGCAACGACCAGCTCCTGCAGCCCGATCAACTGGGGCGAGAGACCCACCCCGGCAAAGAAAACGCCGGCGCGATCAAAGAACCCCGGCGGCTCAAGTTGGACCGCAAAGGGCGAAAACCGGACCTGGCGCAGGGCCGGGACCAGGCACGCATACTGCACCGTGCTGGTCTTGCCCAGAAACTGCAGCGTAATGTGCCACCCGGCAGGAGCCGACCACCGCAACCCATCTGAAGGCAACTTCAGCCGCTCGGTCAGCGCGGCAAGTTCCTCAACCACCACCGGAGCCAGCGGAATGCCAATAAAAAGTCGCATGAACCAAGCAATCGCAGCGGAACAGCCCTGTTCCCTTTTCCCTGTTCCCTGTCTTTCTACTTCCCGGCCAGTTGCTCCAGCAAGGTATCGAAATCTTCCAGCCGGGCGTACTCGATAATTACCCTTCCCCGGCCATTCCGGTCCTCGATGCTGACCTTGAGGCCCAGGGCCCGCTGCAGCCGGTCCTTCACCTCGCGCACATTGGGATCGACCAGTGGCTCAGGCTTGGGCTCATTCTTCTCCCGCTCGGGATACAGCATGCCCTGGACCATCGACTCTGTTTGGCGAACAGAAAGCGAAAGCGCGGCGACTTTTTGCGCAGCCTTTTCAAATCCGGGATGATGATTTAGCGCCAGCAGTGCCCGCGCGTGCCCAAAACTCAACTCGCCCGACTCCACCCGCGCCTGAATGCTGACCGGTAACTTGAGCAGCCTCATGAAGTTGGCCACGGTCACCCGGTCCTTGCCCGTGCGCGTCGCAATCTGCTCCTGCGTCATATGGAACTCGGTCGAGAGCCGCTCGAAGGCCCGCGCCTGGTCCATGGCATTCAGATCGGCCCGCTGCAGGTTTTCGACGATCGTAATCTCCATCGCCTGCTCGTCGGAAACCTGGCGCAGAATGGCCGGGATGGTCAGCTTTTTCGCCAATTGCGATGCCAGCCAGCGGCGCTCCCCGGCTATCAACTGGAAGCGCCCGTTGCCCTGCGGCCGTACCAGGATCGGCTGTACCACCCCGTTGGAAACGATCGACGCAGCCAGTTCCGCAAGCTCCGCTTCGTCGACCTGAGAACGTGTCTGGAAAGGATTGCGGTCAATCAGATCCACTGGGATTTCCCGCGGCTTACCACCCTCCCCCTCGGAGCTCGATTGTGCTGGCAGGGTCGGTTGAACACGCGGCAGCAAGGAGTCCAGGCCCTTGCCCAAGGCGCGGCGCTTCGTATCGGGGGCGGCGATTGTCATATCTCTGATCCCTCTCCGGGCCAGGTTCGGGCTCCGGAACGTTGTCGTGCTTTTCCTTCGGCGGGGCCCGCCAATTCAAGCCAATGAGCGTGCCGTTTCTAAACGTACGGCCAAAAACGTATCTCCCGGCCCTGTGGCTTCGGAACCAACGCGGCTTCTTTGCGGGCGGCAGCCTTCGGGCTCTCTATCTGGTTCCTCGCCAGGTATTCTCCGGCCAATTCAAAATACGCCTCTGCCCCCCTCGATCGGGGATCGTACAGCGCCACCGGTTTGCCGTGGCTGGGTGCTTCGGCGAGCCGCACGTTGCGCGGAATCACCGTACGAAAAAGGCGATCTTTGAAATATTCGCGGAGGGTCTCGGTCACTTGCTGCGCCAGGTTGGTCCGGTCGTCGTACATCGTCAACAGCACCCCCTCAATTGTGACTTCCGGATTGAAGGCAGCACGCACTCGCTCGAGGGTCGAAATGAGCTCCGAGATGCCCTCGAGCGCGAAATATTCCGCCTGCATTGTCACAATGAGCGTGTTCGAGGCAACCAGGACATTCAATGTGAGAAGGTCCAGTGCAGGGGGGCAATCCAGGATGACAAGATCGTAGGTCTTCTGGATGGGAACCAGCGAGGCGCGCAGGCGCACTGCTCTGTCCTCAGCGGCGGCGAGCTCCACGTTGGCCCCCGTTAGGTTCTTGGATCCGGGAAGCAGAGAAAGGGTCTCGATTTGTGTGGGCAGAATGACCTGGTCGGCGGAAGCAAGTCCCATGAGCACGTCGTACACAGAGTGGCGCGCGTCGTCGCGCTGAAAACCCATGCCCGATGTGGCATTCGCCTGGGGGTCGCAGTCGACCAGGAGAACCTTCAATCCCTCGAGCGCAAGGCACGCACTGAGGTTGATTGCGGTCGTTGTTTTGCCCACCCCACCCTTCTGATTCACGATCCCGACAATTTTCCCCATGGCAATTCAGACTAAAGGGAAAGGCGAACCTCTTGATAGAGTTTGTACCTGTGGAGAACGCGAATGAGCTGTGGAAAGTGTTCGGAGCCGGTCGAAATTAGGCCGCCTATCTAGTTGATCCAGCTAAGTTTGGCTCCGCGCCACCAACAGAGGCTGCAGATGCACGGGGGACTTGCTCTGGTGGAAAACGGGGTACGCCTTCCTCACTCAGATGACGCCGTTAAGACAACATGCAAATCTTTCGGGGGAGTCTATTTCGTCGATCAGAATTGTTCCACGTGGAACAAAGTTGGAACCGTGAAGCGAGTGTTCCACGTGGAACGCTCCCTCCGGGGGCAATGTTTAAGGGTTCGGACTCAGACGGCCCACCGCAATGATCCGGTTGGCACTCATCGGCACTTCGACATTCCCTTGCCATACGAAACCGCTGCCCGCAGCCTTCTGCACCGAGAGCAGTTCGGGTCCCGTAGTCATGATCATGATCCAGCCGGAAAACGACACGAGACGCGCTGCGGCCGATACGGCGGTTTCCATCTGGTCCACTGCTCGGAGAACTACGCAGTCAAAAGCGGTCGTCAGTTCCTGGGCCCGGCCTCCATGCACTGTGGTCTTAAGCTCAAGGGTTCGAACAGCTTCTCTGAGGAATGCGGCTTTCTTGTTCTGGGATTCTGCCAACGTGACAGAAATCTCCGGCCGGCAAAGGGCAATCGGGATTCCCGGAAACCCCGCGCCAGAGCCAAAATCGAGCAGCGTCCGGGCGCCTTCGGGAACCGCTGCGGCGCACGCAATCGATTCCACAAAGTGGCGGGAGACGATCTCTTTATCATCCCGGATCGCCGTCAGGCTCGTTTTAGCATTCCAGCGCACGATTAGCGAGAAGTACGTGTCAAATCGGTGCTCAATCGAAGTGGCGAGTGTCGGAAGGCCTGCCCGCGTCAAAAGTGCATTGAGCTGGCCGGCGACGGTCAGGCACTCGGAAGGCCCGGGGGTGCCGTTGGCGGTCATGCCGAAGTTACAGACTCCTCGACATAGCGCGGCTGCCAGTTCGAAGCCTCTCCCGTAAAGGCGGAGAAAATGGCGCGCGAGAATGCACTGGTGGTATAGGTGCGCTCGGGGTGCCACTGGACTCCGACAACGAAGTGTTCGTTGGAGTCCAATTCGACTGCCTCAATCACCCCGTCAATGGGGCAGACCGCCGTGACACGCAGATTGTCTCCGGGAATGCGAAGAGCCTGGTGGTGGCTCGAATTCACGTGGGCGAGGTTTCCGCCTTCGGGTGCGACGCCGGCAAGCCGGGAGCCAGACGCGATCGTGATCGGATGCGCATCTCGCACTTCACGGCCGGGGGCATGGTTAACCTCAGCCTTTCCATCCTGCTTCAAATCCTGGATGAGCGAGCCGTTGCGCCAGACATTCAGAGCCTGAACGCCGTAGCAGATGGCGAGGATTGGCTTGTGCAGGTTGAAGGCGTCCTGAAGCAGCAATTCGTCCACGGCGGCCCGGGTGGGGTCGGGCTCATTGCAAGCCGGAATTCTCAATTCGCCGTAGGCCTGGGGGTCCACGTCGTATCCGCTCCCCGGCAAAAGGATTCCTTGGGCTTTTGCGAGCACGCGCGCCACGCGATCCTGCCGCTCATGCAAAGGAATCACCGTTGCGACAGCCCCCGCAGACTGGATAGCGGCAATGTACTGAGGAAGAGACCTCTGGTTATAAGCCGTGTCTTTGCTGGTGGGTTCGGGAATAGCGATGCGGGTTGTCATGGGACTTCCAGTGTAAGCCGATAAGGGTAAAGCGCGATAGGGTCCGCATCAGGCGCTTTCGGTCGATCGGGCGTGACTGACCCCGGGGGTACCCTCACTGTCTGAATCGGATTCCTGCGGCACAGAATGACCGAGCATTTCGCCTATCATGCAACGCAGCCGTTGGGTCAATTCGTCGGCCTGGCGGGGTGTCATCCCGTGTGTCTCGATTGGTTTGCCGACCGTCATCACCAGTTCGCCTGGATAGAAGTGCCGGGCGTGGATGGGAAGAAGATCGTACCCACCTGTCAGCGCCACGGGCACCAGAGGTACCTGGGCCCGGATGGCTAGAAAAGCGGCGCCCGCCAAAAATGTCTGAAGATCGCCGTCGGGGGTGCGGGAACCCTCGGGAAATACGAACAGGGGCATACCCGCGCGTAGAGCCTTCACGCCGGCCCCGAGGCTGGAAAGGGTAGCGCTCCCGCTATCGACGGGGATCTGACCGGACCGGTTCAGGTACCAGCCGATGAAGGGCATGGACCAGAGCTCCTTCTTTGCGAGGATTCGAAACTGGAAGGGCAGGGCCGCAAAAATGACCGGGGTATCCATATAAGAGGTGTGATTGGCGGCGTAAACGGCGACCGGATATTGGCCAAGGTGCTCTCCGCCGCGGATGACAAGCCGGGCCCCCGAAGCGCGGAGACAGGCGCGGGCCCACAGGCGCGCGATACGATGCTGTGTTCGTCCTTTATTCGCCACCAAGTGACGCCAGAAGAGCCAGGGTTCCAAAAAATCCGGTGGCGAGAAAAAACAAGGGCGCCTGGAGGATGTTGGTGCGCCAGCGGTAAAGACGGGGCAGCGGTTGGGGGCGAGGGCTCATGCGGGAGCTTCCTGCTTATGTTCGATACTGGACATAAGGAGGCCGCGCGCTTCCCCCACCAGGTAGACCGAACCGGAGATGACGACGAAGCTGGTTCCTTCTGGAGCTGCTAAGCATACCTCAGGGCCTAAAGGCCCCCGTGATTCGACGACTGTTGTGCCGGGACTAAAGTCCCGGCCTACCCCTTCGGTGACAGATATTGTGCCTGGAGTAAAGTCCCGGCCTACCCCTTCGGTGACAGATATTGCGCCGGGAGTAAAGTCTCGGCCCACCCCTTCGGTGACAGATGTTGTGCCGGGACTAAAGTCCCGGACTGCCCCTGATCCGGGGCGCTTCGCGGCGAGGTCGAGGGCATCGGCGACGGAGCCGGCGACCAGAGCCGGGGTGCCGGTGGATCGAGCGGCGGCGAGGAGCTCTTCGACCGGGGTGGCGCGCGGACTCTGGATCGGCGGAAAGACTACCTGTTCGAACAAGGGAAACAGGATCTGGGCCAATTCGGCGAGCGGTTTGTCGCGCAGGCAGGCGAAGACCAGGGTCATCGGGCGCGCCTCATCGGGACCCAGGGCGTCGCGCAGGCCAGCCCGCAAGGCCCAGGCGCCGGCCGGGTTGTGGGCTACGTCGAGGATCCACTCGCGACCACGGTTCTGGACACGTTCGAGCCGGCCCGGCCAGCTGGTGCAGCGAACGCCGGCGGCGATGGCCTCGGGGGTGACGGGGAAGCCCGTGATGCAGCCGCAATTCAACCGCGGCTGCCACGGCCAGGGCCACGTTGCGGTGCTGGTGGGCGCCGAGCAGGGGCGAGGCGAGTTCGACAACCGATCCCAGGATTTCGACCGGGTACGCCCGGCCGGCTGAAGCGCCCATGTGAGGCATCCAGGGGACGGCGCTGACGCCGCGCACGTCGAGCTCCGCGGCCACGTCGCCGATCACCCGGCTGGCCTCGGGGTGCTGAGGAAGGGTGACAAGGGTGCCGCCGGGGCGGAGAATCCCGGCCTTTTCGCGGGCGATCTCGGCGATGGTGGGACCAAGCCACTCCATGTGGTCCAGGGAGATATCGGTGATGACCGAAAGCAAAGGGCTGACGACGTTGGTGGCGTCGAGACGGCCGCCCATGCCGACTTCGAGCACGGCGATCGTCCACGCCCGCCTCGGCGAAATACAGGAAAGCCAGGGCGGTGAGGCACTCGAAAAAGCTGGGAACCTGAGGCAGGCGGCCCGCCTGGACCAGTTCCCCGGCGGTATCGTGGACCCGGAAGAAGTGGCGCGCGAAATCGTCGTCGCCGATCAGCGTGCGGCCGATGCGGATACGCTCATTGACGCGCTCGAGATGGGGCGAGGTGTAGAGGCCGGTCCGGACACCTGCTTCGGTGAGGATCGAGGCGAGGGTCGCCGCGGTCGAGCCTTTGCCATTGGTTCCCGCGATCAGGACCGACGGAAAACGGGATTGAGGGTTGTCCAAAGCATCGAGCAAAACGCGAATCTGATCGAGAGAGAACTTCCGCCGCGGCTGGCCCGGCCTGGTGAAGAGCTCGGGCGCCATGGCGTTCAGGTGATCGAGGGCCGCCGCGTAGGACATGGATACCTTTGAGTATAGAAGAAGGCAAGACCGGGGCAGGTTTTGGGCGTCCGGGGACTGGCCGAGGTCGTGTTACCCGCGACCCAGTCCGGATTTCCTGGCGGCAGGACGAAGCCCGCAAGGCCCAGAAAACAGCAAAAAGCGAACGACAAGAGAATAAACGCGGAGGGCGATGTAACAGAAAAATGCTGTTACATCCGGAATCAGGCTCGTAAAGCCTTTGCATTCAGTTCGAACATTTTGCCCTCACAGCTTCACAGGTTCACAAGGAGGGGTGGGGTGGGGGTTACAGACCGGGGACATCCCTGACATTTGAACCTGAATGTTTCCAGACAGCGCAGATGATGGAAGTTGTGGTTTCTCTCATGGTTGAGCTCCCAATTCCATTGTGCGAGAAGTGGCGGCAATTATCGGCAAACGAGACAGGAGGAAACGGAAGATTTCTCTATTCGCTTACGGCGAGCAGGGGTAGTTGCAGGTTCTCCTCGGCGGCGGGGCGGGTGCGCGGTGCTTTCTTGAAGGTTGAATCGATGATGTGGCGCTTTTGTTCCGCAGACCGTTTTGTGGCCGAACGTCACGAATGGCGCTTGACAGCGAGCGGTCCGCGTTCCGAGCGACACATAACGGATCAGCGGAACGCAAAGGCAACAGAGGTATTCGCGTCCTTGCAAGCGAGGAATCCTGCCATGGGCAGGTCGAGAGACTGAGCAGCATCATCCACGCCGAAGGCGTGCGGGAATATTGCTCAACTGATAAGTGAAGAGTAGCCGGTCACTCAACCCGAATCGCTTGCCGCCCAAGACTCGGCGCGAGTGATATCGCAGGAGTAACAGAAGCGCGAGTGGGGAACGGGCAAACTTCTAAACCAGTTTCTTCTTGCCCTTGAGTTGGAAGCGAATCGTGAAGTAGGCGATGACCATCACGAAAGGTGCGGCGACGGCGATGGTCACCACGAATCCGTGGAATGTCTCCGCTCCAATAAGCCCCAGACGCAGGGCTGAATAGAAGAGAGTCAGAGGGCCACACAACATAACTATTGCCATTCCCGCTAGAGCGGGGCGGATATGGATGCGGCCTGGTTCTTTAGCTGCTACCCAGAAGAATGGCCCGGCGGCTGCAAACACGGCAATTGCCAGCAACCCAGGGACGAAAAGTTCTCGCGGTCCCGTTTGCAGTGCGACCGTGGCGATCCCGCAGGTAAAGCTAACGAGGCAGACTGCGGTCGCCATGAAGGCTCCGTACCAGCCGAGCTTGCGCGTCAGCCACGCATTGAAGTCTTTTCGCCAGTCCATGTCCAGACACCCTCTCAATGACGGCGACGAGTCTTCCGGTGCCCGATGCGGCTCGCTCACCGTATCCGCTTGCGGCCCGATGGGATCAAGCCAAGACATTACAGCGTGGGCGGCTTCTTTCGGAGCCGCCCCTTTTTTATCCGTCGATTTGAGGAAAAATTGGAATTCTTCCCAGAAGAAGAGCTAGCTGACTTCTATTGAAGGTCGTACACCTTGTGGGTCTTGAATGCTTTGCCCTTCTCATCCACACCGGATTGCGTAATATTCATCGTCTTGTGATTCGGGCTGACAACGCAATGGGTGGTCAAAACGACTTTCCCGTTCATCGTGTCGGTGAATTCGTCGGTGTGGTCGTCAATGATCTTCAGCGTTTCGGTAATTCCCTCAGGAGGGGCACCGCCTTTTCCAGTATAGGTGAGGGTACCGCCCGCGGTTGGCACGGTGAACTCGGCGGAACCTGACTGGCCACTTACCGTGCCATTCATTCGCACGGTTGTCTTGTCGCCTTCGACAATCACAGTTATTGTGTCGTCCGTAATTTCGCTTTTGTGGAGCAACTTACCGGCCGACCACTGTATGGAGCTGGACTTCGCCAAGTTCAACTTCCAAGTTCCGCTGAAGGCATTTCCAGCGCCGAATAATGGGCATCCAATACCTACAAAACCTAACGCGACCAGCCCACTGATAATCCTCCTAGTCATTTTCGTTGCCCTTCTTTCTCCAAGTCCCCTTGATGGAACTGGCGAGGGGGAGTGTATATCACATCTACATGAAAAGAGAAGTTGATTTACGCGAGTCGTTGGATGAGAAAACTCGGTGGGCTGCAGTGGCCACGGCGTTCTCTGAGAAGCCTCCTTCCTTTGTCACTATTCGGAACCAAAAATAGTGCACAAAGTGATCAGGACGAGGTCACGATAGAGGGCGAAATCCGCGAGTGACCCACCGACTCTTCCTTTGTCATCTGTTCCCCCTGAACCTGTCTGAAACCGTGTCTCTGCCAAATGAATTTTGCCTGGCTGGCTGCCGCCTTGCGGGATGCTGCTGTTTCAGCAGCCCGGCCCGTGTGGCGGGATTTCGTTGTACAGGGTGGGGGCATAACTTTGTATTCAGTGGAGGCATATCGTTACATCGAGTGGGGGGATTCGTTGTAATCCGCACGCGGACACGAAGCAGGATGCTGAAAAAAGCCGAGGATGAAGCAAACCCGACGAAAGATCCCCCTCGGCGGCTAAAGCCACACTGAAATTGCTTGGGTTAACGTACGGGCTGAAGCCCGTACCCTTCACTCATGCATTTTTCAGCAAACTGCTAGATGACCGAAGAACAACCGCAGATGTTTCGACTCCCGTGGCTGCGGCGACTTTCGCTCAACATGACAACTTCCGGAAATATGGGTGAGAGAAGGAAGCCTCAATGAAACCGACGCCATATCTGCCCGTCGCAACCTGCTTGAATCCGGATCATTGAGATCACCGAATAGGCCTCTCTGCGCGACCTCGATCGGGAGTATGTCAACCAACTTGTCGACTTACTCTCGGAAGGACTTAAGAAGTAAGAGCCGAGCTAAGTTGTATCTCCGAAGTTCGTTTCATAACATCGGGCCGCTGAGTCGAGGGTCGGCTCCGTCCGCCACGCCACCCCAGCGACGAAGACCTGTCGCTGGGGACCCCGGCGCGGCGGACGGAGCTCAGGATGACAGCCTATTTGTCAGGCGAAGTCCAGAGACCGGACCCTGGCTAATAGCCGTAGAGGCTGCGCGCGGGGATCGTTGCCCGCGTCGGCCCCCATGTCGGGAGCGAGGCTATTTGCGGGCCCCCATAGCCATAGGCGGACGGAGCGGCATATGTCTGTTGCGGCGCCATGTACATCGCGGGCGGCGACACGTACATCGCCGGCGGGGTTACGTACATGGGCTGGGGCATCATGTATATCGGCGCGGCGGCCAGAACTATGGGTTGCGGCGCGATGTAGACGGGGGGCTGAATATACACCGGCTGGGGCTGAGGATAGTAGGCGTAGTTTGGTTGGGGCGGGGCGTAATTCTGTTGCGGGGGTGCGTAATTCTGCTGGGGCGGCGCGGCGGCCATCGGCTGCGGAGCGGGCTGCTGTTCGGCCGGCGCGGGCGGAGGATCATACTGCGCCGAGGGCCGGTGGCTGAGGCCGTATGGATCGCGCTCCGGCTCGTCTCCTCCTTTGGGAACGTACAGGTCGTCCATCACCTTGAGGGTCAGGCGCGTTTCTTGCTTCAGCACCGGGCGCGGTCCGCGCATCGGCAGCATGATCAGGTCGATGGGCCAGAGTACGGGAATCATCCACAAGACCGTGTCGCGCGTGGCATGTCCTTTGCCGAGGATGCGTCCCTCGCGGTCGATGCGAATAGCCGGGCACATCGACCACCCGCGCGTCGACGGGAATCACCGTGTCCGGCTCGACGACCATGTGGTCGAAGGTCAGCTCCATCCAGCCTTTCCCGACGAAGTGGCCGGGATCCTTGTAGGCCTCGAAGCGGCCCACGAGGTAGCTGTCGTAGGGCAGCATCATCCGCCCGTAACGCTCGACGTGGCTGAGCCGGCACATCACCGGGTCGCCGACGGCCGTGGTCTTCGAGGAGAGCTTTGGCTCCGACAATGTGCACGACATCAGGGAGCCGGCGGGGACGAGGTGATCCGAGTGGTAGTCAGCAGCGGAACACAGTGAGAGGGGCGGCGAAGAGGATGGACACAGCGAGGGTGGTGCACTTCATGGGAGACCTCCAGGTCAAGACGAGCTCCAGGGAGTGAGCCGGCAGTTGCCTTTCAACGGTCAAGCTTTGATTGTCCAATCCTGCAGCGGGACGAGGGAGAAAGGAGCCGATTCGGTGCAGCCGAACCCTCTTTGGTTGGGGTCTTCATTCCTGAAAGGCTACATAGCCGTGTTGAACGGATCGAACCCGCGGGCCGTGCGAAAGTTGCGAAAGAATTTTTGGGGGATCCGGGGGCGCCTGCGGGAGGGGCGCCTCAGTTCGGCGCGCCGGTGGTTTCGGCGGCGGAGAATTTGCATTCCTGGCACTGGCAGTGACGGCGCAGATATTCCCAGGAATAGATGCCGCTGGTGTGGCCATCGAGCCAGTTGAACTGGAGCGCGTAGCGGCCGACGGGGTGGACGCTGCCTGGCTTGGCCGGGGCGCTGTACATGGGCAGCAGATCGGCGGGCTTCTTTTTCGGCTGGCCGGGGTGGCGGCCATCGAGCTTGCGCTCTTCATTACAGGTGGCGCAGGGGCAGCCGTTGCGCAGCCAGGCGAAGGTCCAGGCGCTCTTGTGGCCGTCGGCCCAATCGATCTCGAGGCCCTTGCCCTCGGTCAGTAATACCCGCACTTTTTCCGGAGTGACGGCGATCCGCGGCAGGGCGCGGTCGGCCTCGGCCTGGCGGGCGTTTTCTTCCGGGGTCATGATGCGGATGCCTTCGTGGGTCATGCTTCTAGTCTACAGCGGCCAGATTTCAGGTGTGCGAGAAGAAGCTGTTAGCTATTAGCCATTAGCTTGCGTGCTATCGGTGCCAGGCGGGAAAGCGGAATTGCAGCGGTTGCCAGACTAATGCGTGCTACGGGAACGACTAGTGGCTGGCACCTCCAAATACAGCTAAGAGCTAAAAGCTAATGGCTAAAAGCTGGTTTTATAGAAATACCAGGCGGCCATGCCGAACCCGATGACGATGACGGTGGCGCGCAGAACGGGCTGGGGGATCATGCGCGCGAACCGGGCCGAGGTGTAGCCACCGATGGCGCAGGCGATCATGGCGAGCAGGCAGTAACGCCATTCCACCTGGCGGCCGATGACGAAGATCAGGAAAGCAATGCCGTTGGCGGCGGTGGTCGAAACGACTTTGAGGGCGTTGATCTCGTTCAGATCCTCGAAGCCGAAGAGGGACAACAGAGTAATGATCAGGAACCCGGCGCCGGCGCCGAAGTAGCCGATGTAAGAGCAGACCACGACGGTGGAGACGAAGACCAGGGCGCGACGTGGCGGGCGCGGGGCCTGGACCGCGACGCGGCTGTGGCGGGCCGCTTTAACCTGATCGAGCCAGCGGGTTATGGGGCGGCTGAGCGCAAAAATGACAGCGGCAATCAGCAGGAGCCAGGGGACCAGCCGCATAAATGTCGTTTGCGGGGTACTGAGCAGGACCAGCGCTCCGGCGGTGCCGCCCAGCAGGCCCGCCAGGCCCATGGGCAGCGCGAGGCGACGATTTTTGCGGATGTCCTGGCGATAGGCGTAGATCGAGGTGACCTGGCCGGGCCAGAGGGCGACGGTATTGGTGGCGTTGGCCCGCACGGGCAGCATGCCTGTGCCCAGCATGGCGGGAAAGAGCAGGAAGGAGCCGCCGCCGGCCACGGCGTTCAGGACTCCGGCCAGGAACGCGGCCACGATGAGCCAGATCCAATGCCAGTCGATGGGAAGGGGAAGACCGGAGAGGGCGAGCATTGGTCTTTCATTGTAAAAGGGCAGCGAGGGCGGAGCGGGCAAGAAGTTTGCCGGACCTGGCACCCAGCCGGATGTGACGGCATCCAGGGGGTCAGCAACCACAGTGGCGGGCTGACGGAGGTTGATCGATGCCTCGACCGTGCCGACGTCGGATTGCCTGATGGCCTTGAGGCTGGCAAGCTATTTAATTTGAGCAGGTTATAGGATTTTCAAATATGTGAGTTAAAAACGCTCATATTTTATGCATCCTTTGTGCTATAGTTTCTATCAGATGGAGTGAGCGTTCGGGGAGCGTGGCTTCCCAGCCCCATCCAAAAAATTCTGAACAAGCATCTGGAGGAAACTAAATCATGGCAATCAATCGTTGGGATCCCTTCCGTGAGGTAGTTGCATTGCAGAACCGCGTGAACAACCTTTTCCGCGAAATGAATGATGAAGGAGACAGCCCTCTGACGACTGCCAGCTTTGTGCCCGCGGTCGACGTCTATGAGGACTCCAAGAAAGTTGTCCTGAAGCTCGAAGTGCCCGGGATCAATGAGAAGGATCTGGACATCCGGGTGGAGAACAACACTCTGACCGTGAAGGGCGAGCGCAAGTTCGAAAAGGAAGAGAAGGAAGAGAACTTCCATCGCATCGAGCGGCGCTATGGAACGTTCTATCGCGCCTTCACCCTGCCCTCGACGGTTGACACGGAGCATGTGCAGGCGAACTATGAGAACGGCGATTCTGAAGCTCGAACTGAGCAAGAAGCCCGAAGCCCAGCCCAAGCAGATCAAGGTCAACGTGGGCGGCGAAAAGAAGGTTGAGGAGCCCGAGTTGGTGGGGGCGCGGTAAAACGAAACAAGTTGTCAGCGATCAGTTGTCAGTTGTCAGTTTTCCGCTGGCGGGGAGCCGAGCCGCTTCCCGCCGAGTTGGAGAATGTGGCAACTGACAATTGCTTTTGAGGCGAAATCGGCAATCTAATCAGCTGTGAACTCAAATCAACAAGAACTGACAACTGAGAACTGATCACTGAGAACTGGAGTTCTTATGGCAATTCGTTGGGAAAAACTTACTGTGAAATCGCAGCAGGCGATGCAGCAGGCGCAGGAGCGCGCGGCGGAGCAGGGCAATCCCGAGATTGTGCCCACGCACCTGTTGCTGGCGCTGATCGAGGACCGCGAGGGAGTGATTCCCGCCGTGCTGGGGAAGATCGGTGTTCCCACCGAACGGCTGGAGAGCAGCCTGCACCAGATCGAGCAGAAGCTGCCGCGGGTCGCGGGCTCGTCCACGCAGCCCGGCATCAGCCAGGCGCTGAACAAGGTCGTCGAGCAGGCTTTCAAGGAAGCTGCGAACTTCAAGGACGAATACGTCTCGACCGAACACCTTTTGCTCGGGGTGGCGCGCCAGAAAGGCGATGCCGCGCAGGATGCGCTGGCAGCCATCGGCGCCACGCACGAAATTATTCTGCAGGCCCTGACCGCGGTGCGCGGATCGCAGCGCGTGACGGACCAGAACCCGGAGGGCAAATTCCAGGCGCTGGAAAAATACGCCAAGGACCTGACGGAGCTGGCCCGGCGCGGCAAGCTTGACCCGGTGATCGGACGCGATGAAGAGATTCGCCGCGTGATCCAGGTGCTGAGCCGGCGCACCAAGAACAATCCCGTGCTGATCGGCGAGCCCGGCGTGGGCAAAACCGCCATCGTCGAAGGACTGGCGCGCCGCATCGCCTCGGGCGACGTGCCGGAGAGCCTCAAAGACAAGCGGGTGATCTCGCTCGACCTCGGCTCGATGCTGGCGGGCGCGAAGTATCGTGGCGAATTCGAAGACCGGCTCAAGGCCATGCTGAAGGAGATCGAAGAGTCGAACGGGCAGGTCGTGCTGTTCATCGACGAGCTGCACACGCTGGTCGGGGCGGGCGCGGCCGAGGGAGCCATCGATGCCAGCAACATGCTCAAGCCGGCGCTGGCGCGCGGGCGAGCTGCGGGCTATCGGCGCAACCACGCTGAACGAGTTCCGCAAATACATCGAGAAGGACGCGGCTCTGGAGCGGCGCTTCCAGCCCGTCTATGTGGGCGAGCCCACGGTGGAAGACACGATCGCCATTCTGCGCGGGCTGAAGGAGCGCTACGAGGCGCACCACAACGTGCGCATCAAGGACGCGGCGATTGTGGCCGCGGCCACGTTGTCGCATCGCTACATCAGCGACCGCTTCCTGCCCGACAAGGCCATCGACCTGGTGGACGAGGCCGCGGCTTCGCTGGCGATTCAGATCGGCAGTGTTCCGACGGAGATCGATCAGCTGGAACGCGAGGCCACGTCGCTCGAAATCGAGCGCGCCGCGCTCAAGCGCGAGACCGACAAGAACAGCCGCGAGCGCATGGTGGAAGTGGAGCGGGCGCTGTCGGAAATCAAGGAAAGAGTCACCGCCTTGCGCGCTCGCTGGACCCAGGAGCGCGAAGCCATTACGCGCATCAGCGAGTTGAAGAAGCAGATCGAAGCGCTGCGCTTCGAAGCGGATGAGCAGACCCGCAAGGGCCAGCTGGAACGTGCCGCGCAGATTCAATATGGCGAGCTCCCGAAGCTTGAAGCCGAGCTGCGCAAGCTGAACGCCGCGCAGGACGGCGCCATGAAACAGGGCAACGGCGTGGCGCGCATGCTCAAGGAAGAGGTGGATGAAGAGGACATCGCCAAAATCGTGAGCAAGTGGACCGGCATTCCCGTGTCGCGCATGCTGGAAGGCGAAGTGAAGAAGCTGGTCCAGATGGAGCAGCGGCTCAAGGAACGCGTCATCGGGCAGGACGCGGCGCTGACCGTGGTGGCCAATGCCATTCGCCGTTCCCGCGCCGGGTTGAGCGATCCCAAGCGGCCGATCGGTTCCTTTATTTTTCTGGGACCGACGGGCGTGGGCAAGACCGAGACCGCTCGGGCGCTGGCCGAGTTCCTGTTCGACGACGAGCAGTCCATGATCCGCATCGACATGAGCGAGTACATGGAGAAGCACGCGGTGGCCCGGCTGATCGGCGCGCCCCCGGGATACATTGGACACGACGAGGGCGGACAGCTGACCGAGGCGGTGCGGCGCAGGCCCTATTCGGTGATCCTCTTCGATGAAATCGAGAAGGCGCACCCCGATGTGTTCAACATATTGCTGCAGGTGATGGATGACGGGCGCCTGACTGACTCCAAGGGCCGGACGGTCGACTTCAAGAACACGGTGCTGATCATGACCTCGAACCTGGGGGCTGCGTTCCTGGGCGCCGAGGCGCTGAAGACGGAACACGACTTCGAGATGGCGCGCGAGAGCGTGATGCGGGTGTTGCGGGAGCAGTTCCGTCCCGAGTTCCTGAACCGCGTGGACGACATCGTGATCTTCCGCCCGCTGGGCCATGCGCAGATGAACTCGATTCTCGAACTGCGGCTGAACGACCTGCGCAAGCTGCTCGCCGACCGGCAGATTTCGCTGGAATTGACCGAGCCGGCGCGGCAGTTGATTCTGGCGGCGGGTTCGGATGCGGCGTATGGGGCTCGTCCGCTGAAGAGAGCGTTGCAGCGCATGGTGCAGGACCCGCTGGCCATCAAGATTCTGGACGGCGAAATCCTGCACGGCGCTCACGTGCGCATCGACGCGGACCGCAACTCAAACCAGTTGCGGTTTGAGCCGATGGGGCGGGAAGCGATGGCTTAACCACCACCTGCGGTGGGGCTGGTTTTTTGGATGAGTTCTTTGCTAGTGACAACGGGCCTCGGAGGAGTGATTCCTTCGGGGCCTTTTTTTGTTCTCGGAGGGCGGAGCGGAGTTCGGGAAGACATCCCTCAGCGGCTGAAGCCGCGGTCGCCTTTTGGGTCTTTACGGCACGACTGAAGTCGTGCCCCTTCAAAACTCTGTGACCAGTTTTTTCGCGGGACAGGAAGCTAGATGCCTACGCCGAAGTCGTTGGCGGTCTGGGAGCCGGCGTTGGAATAGAAGTCATACGGAGTGCGGCGGTTGAACTTGTAGCGGCAGCGGAGTTCGTAGCCCAGGTAGATCCCGATCGTGGCCACGGCCATTCCCATGGAGAACCAGCCGATGACGCGTAAGGTTTTGCGCTCGCCTGCCTGGTCGTCTTCTGGAAGGGCCTCGGGTTCCGTGGACATCGAATCAAGCCTCCTTGCTGACGATGATACCGCAATTCTGACTGCGCCTGTTCCAATGGTGGGACGTTTTCATCATCAATTAGTTACTGGGGATTGTCGTTGCGGGAAAGCAAATGAGCCTTTGCCTTTTCGGGAAGAAAGCTGGCATGAATGGAGTTGCGGGCCAACTGGCGCAGTTCGTCGCGGCTGAAGCCCTGCTGGGTGTGGGCCAGAAGGTATTCGTTGGCCACGTCGGAGCCGAAGAAGGCGGGGTCGTCGGAATTGAGGGTGACCAGGAGGCCGGCGTCGAAGTAGCGGCGCAGCGGGTGGTCGGCAAATGAGGGGCAGACCCCGGTGCGGACGTTCGACGTAGGATTCAATTCCACCGGCGTGCTTCGCACTTTTAACTCTTCGACGAGAGCCGGGTCCTGGATGGCGGAGAGCGCGTGGCCGATGCGCTCGGAGCCGATGGCGAGGGCTTCGCGGATGGCCTCCGGACCGGTGGTTTCCCCGGCGTGGTTGGTGAGGCGCAGACCGGCCTTGGCGGCCGCGGCATAAAACTTGCGGAAGGGTTCGGAGCGGGCCTTGCGTTCGTCGCCGCCAAGGCCGATGCCGATGATCGAGGGATAGCGGGGGCGCATCTCGGCGGCCTTGCGGAAGACGACGCCCGCCTCTTCGACGGAGAAGTGGCGGACGGCGTCGAAGATCCAGTAGAGGGACAGACCAAGTTCGCGTTCGCCGCGCTCGCGGGCTCGCTCCAGGCCTGCGAAGATGGGCTCGAAGCAGAGCGGATCGTAGTTGCGCCACATGTAGATAACGCCAACGGAAATATAGACTTCGGCGTGAACGACGCCCTGGGCGGCGAGCCGTTCCATCATTCGCCAGGCGGCCAGTTCGTAGTCGTCGGGACCGGACAGGAGGCGGGTCACCGCCTTGAAGGCTTCGATGAAGCCGGTGAAGTCGGTGAAGTGATAGAGGGCCCTGGCCCTGGCGAGCGAGAGCGGTTTGGCGTCGTGGCGACGGCTCAGCTCGACGAGGGTCGAAGGCGTGATGGTGCCTTCGAGGTGCAGGTGGAGTTCGGCCTTGGGGAGGCGGCGGATAAACGCCGCGATGTCGTCCATCCATCGAGTGTAGCGGGTGAAGCGCGTGTTGGCGCTCTTGCCCGGTCGGGCTCGGGTTCGGGTCCATCGCGGGGGGCGTTTCCGGGGCTCCGGGCGGAACTCGTGGATTTCGTGATCGCCTCGCCGTTTTCTGTCACATCCAGAGCGGGAGATTGGAGCTACCATGCTTTTTGCCCCTCTTTTGTTCGCAGAAGATGCGCGAAGGAGAAGCGGAATTGGATCTGGAAAGGGCCGGCATGGGGAACGTGAGCCGCATCGCAGCGGCTTTGCCGCTTCTCGTAACCATGAGCGCGGGGGTTGGCGCCAGCTCAGAACTCACGCCGGACCAGGCGCGGATTCTCGCAATGGTGCGGACGTCGGCCCTCGCATATTCGGAGCGGCTGCCGGACTTCATCTGTACCCAGGTTACGCATCGTGAGACTTCGACGGCAGCGGACTGGGCGGGGACGGTCCGAGCCGCAGGCTCGACCAATGTGATCGAGGAGCGGCTCACGTTCATCGGCCAAAAGGAGAACTACCAAGTTGTCTCGGTGGATGGCAGGAAGGCGAATGGACTGGACCGGACGGAGTTTTATGGAGCCATGAGCGCCGGCGAATTTGGGAGCACGTTGCGGGAGATCTTCGATCCGCAGTCGGAGACCTCTTTTTCATGGATCAAGACAACGAAGCTCAACGGCCGGGACGCGTACGTTCTTGGATTTCAGGTGCCGGCGGCAAATGGCGCAACCGTGACTCATCGGGAGACCAACCAGCAGATTGTGGCCGGTTTCAGGGGAGAGATCGCAGTCGATGAAGAGAAGCTGGAGGTGCTGCGGATTCATTCCGTGCTCGATCTGCCGAAGAATTTTCCGGTTCAGGCAAGTGAGCTTACGGTTTCGTATCAGCCTGTGGAGATCGCGGGGAAGCCGTACATGCTTCCTGTCCATTCCGAGGTACGGGTGCGAGACACAGCGCACCTCTTCGTGAACAAAATCGACTTCAAAAACTATCGGAAGTTTACGGTGGAATCGACGATCCACTACGGCGACGAAACTCCGCAATAGGGCACAACTCTGACGCCGAAGGAGCCGCTGGTTGAAGCGTCGTCGACCGGTTGGCGCGCTGTGCGTTCCTTTCGGCTATGGCGGGGGGATGCGGACTGAGTTGGCGCGGCAGGAGCGGACCCCACTGCAAGGGATGGGCTGCAGGCTCTTGTCGAGGCAGACCTCGACGGCGGTGAGGTAGTTGCTGCCGCAGCTCAAGGCCAGAGAGGCTTGCGGGATCTGAGGATTGCTGGCCGTGAACAGGCCCAGGATCTGATCGGGCGGCAGGGATATCTGCGACTGGAGGCCGGCCAGTTTGGGAGGAATGGTGACCGAGTGGAAAGCTTTGCGCGCGGAGGAGAAGAAGTCGTCCGGGGACAGGCCGGAGCAGGTGCCGTGCGTTGCCCACTCGTGCTCGAGAAGGCTGGGGTCGGGGTAGATGTCGCTGTATTGAGACGGATCGGCGGGGCCGGGGGCCGAGGAGCAGTTCTGGGGATACGAGCCGTCGTTGTTCTCCGGCCAGAGGCCGTGGAGGACGAAGGTGGAATGCGCGGCGCACTCGGCGGCGGTGGGGTGCGATTGGCAGAACTCGGGCGACCAGGAGAGATTGAGGAGGTAGAAGTCGAACGCGGCGATGGCGCGGGTTTGCTGAGCAGCAGGCCTGGCGGTCGGCTCGGGCGGCGGAGCGGAAGTTGTGCTGGAGTGGCAGCCGGCAAGCAACAGGAGGACGAGAGCGAGAGGGCTCTGCTTCACGAGGGAAGGATACGCAATTTGCCCTCTTGCATGCTACTGCCCGAGTATTCCCTTTTTCAGATCGGTCGTGGGAGGCTTCGGCCCGAGCCACACCGAGAAGAGCACTGGGCCGAAGGCCGAACCGGCGATCGTCAGCTTCGTAGTGCCGTTGATATCGAGGGTCGTGCCCGTGCCCGGGACATACGTGATGACCATTTGGTCGCCGTTCTTCACGGCGTCAAGTGCGGCGAGTAAATGGTCGATGTCCGCCTTCATCGTCTTCTCGGCATCCGGCGAATTGTCCTTGAATCCCTCGTCGAATGCATCCGTCATCTGCTCCTTGCTCGCACTGTGTACGAACTGCATGACAACTCGCTTGGGGGCGTCGGCCTTGATGATGGCGCTGGAGTCCGACGACTTCTGCTGAAGGTAGAGTCCCGCGACGTAGACCTTCACTGTGAACTTCGTTCGCAATCCCAGGCCATTGAGTACGAGCGTTGTGCCCCCCACCTGTACCGTGTCCGGCAGGGTGACGCCAGCCAAAGTGGCGGCGCGTAGATTGAAACTTGTCAGCCCGAACACGGACAACGGCGATTGCTATAGCGATCTTCCGCATGAAAACTCCTCCAGGAATAGCGGTCTGATCGTAAGACGGCGACCCATTGAACGCCTACTGGCAGTTGTGCCAGTTGGCTCCCGACGGGATGGAAGCCTCGGTCGCGCGAATGCCGGTCGGTGATGTGCGGTTGGCGCGACATCCCTTTGGCCGTATCACCGCCAACGGAAGTAACGAAAAGCAGCCGCAGATCCTTCGACTGCGTTTGGCGCTTTACGCGCCAAACTCCGCTCAGGATGACAACTCATTTTTTTGAATTATGGGTGCATGACTTCGGGAGCGGCGGTGGGTTCGACGGAGGCTTTGCGGCGGAGGATGGCAGCGGAGATGAGAGTAATGATGAGGCCGACGGGCAGGGGCTCCATGAAGGTGTAGGCCATGTTGACGAAGGGGTTCTGGTAGAGCTGCTGCGAGTGCTCGATGGCAGCGACCTGCGCGGCGGTGGTGGCGGGGTCAAGGCCGGAGGACTGGACCTTGTGAATCTGCGCGGCGAAGTAGCTGTCCATGAAGTGGGGCATGAAATTGAAGTAGAGGACCTCCCACATGGCGACGTAGCAGACGGTAGTGATGAGGGCAATCAGGATGCCGCAGGCGAAGGCGCGGCCGAAGGAGATTTGGCCGGCGAGGGTGTTGTCGCGGTAGCTGCGGATGCCGAAGTAGATGAGCAGGAACGACGCCACCATGATGGTGTAGCCGAGAACCATGCTGTGGCCGGAGCCGATCTTGTCGGCGAGGAGAAGCGAGCCGCCCATAAGGACGGAGATCATGACGCCGGCGATGAGGCCGAAGGTGAGGACGGTTTTCTTCATGGGAGGCTCCTGGTGATGAGGGCTCTTGGCCCGACTGAGGATGGAGTCACGATGCGGTGCAACGGGGGTGGATGTCGTCATCCTTTCGGGTGATTTTGCAGCAATGGAGCGGAAATCATGCTTTCGGGTGACGCGTGGTCACGGCAGGAGGCCTAGTTCTTTGCCGCGCTGGACGGCCTGGGTGCGGCGGGCAGCTCCGAGCTTGTCGAAGGCGCGGGAACAGTGTGTCTTGACAGTGTTTTCGGAAACGAAAAGCTCCGTGGCGATCTCGCGATTGCTGAAGCCGCGGGCGACAAGGGTGAGGATTTCGAGCTCGCGTGCCGTGATGCCGAGGGTCTGCTGGCGGGCCGTGTTGGGAGCGAAGGGAGTGACCAAAAGCAGATCCTTCGACCCGTGCTTCCGCGGGGACAAGCACTTCCTTCACCACGATCGTTTCCCGCATGGTTTCGCGACGGCGCGTGATCCTGAGGCCGAGCCAGATGCCGAAGGCCGCGAAGAGAATGGCGACGAGCGCGCCGTAGAGCTCGACGGAGTGCTCGATGACGACGAAGCGGTATTCGGTGTATTGGAGGGTGGCGATGAGGAGGCCGCCGACGAGACCGAAGATGAGGACGTGGCGCTTCATGATGGGGATGCGAAGAAGTATATCCTCGCACCTCCGCTCACGCCTCAAGGCTCCACAAACAAATACTCGATGAAGAGTGGCTGCACAGATGCAAACTTCATAACAGCGTTTAGCGCGCCGGCGGGACCGGGGGCCGACGAGCAGTTCTGGGGATAGGAGCCGTCGTTGTTCTCCGGCCAGAGGCCATGGAGGACGAAGGTGGAATCGCGGCGCACTCGGCGGACGAGGACTGGCCGGACGTGAGGTCGTCGCGGCATCCGAGAAGCGACAGGAGGACGAGAGCGAAGGAACACAGCTTCACGCGGGAAGGATGTGGTACGCGCGGGTACCCCACCAGGGATGATTACTGCTCTACTCGATTCTGTCGTGCTTCAGGAGATTATGCCGGAGGCAAAGGATCTGTATATTTGCTGGATCCTTGGATGATCCTCCCTTTGAATAGGGGATGATGTGATCGAAATGAAGATGATCCTGAGCGCCGCATGTTACGCATCGACCCTTGTCGCGCTTCCATACCTCTAGTTTGACCCAACTTGGAATTATCCGATCGTCATCGACAAACTCTCCCGCTTTACGGTGAACGACATCCTTTGCCGTCAACTCCGTATCCGAGCTTGAGACGGTGAGTGTGAATTTGAAAACCCGTCTTCCCGACGAAGAATCAAAAATGTAATCGATGAGATCGAATACCCCGTTGTAAACCCATATCCCGTCTCGTATCTTCTCATAGACCTTGACCTTTTCGGGTGGTTCTCCGAGATCCTTGAACTGCCGGATTGCATCTGCGAAAAGACCATTTTGCGTAAGAGAGCCGCCAGGGTTTCTTTCCGGTTGATCCACTTGTTTCGGGAACGGGTGAACGGATTTGGGACAGTCGTGTCCCTCGTAAATGAGCGTGTGGCCGTCATCGCTAACTTGATCTTCGTATGGTGCGCCGGGTCGCCGACTCATGAGGATTACTGTCGTGCCGGAGGAAAGTCGGAAGTTCATTCCCCGTTGAAGACTCGCACCCACAGCTAAACACATTTCGGTATAGGAAATGATTTCGCCGGGTTCAATTACGGGTTTGGCGATTCTATTCATTATCTTCAGCGTGCCGGCGCGAACTCCGACCGGTGGCGGCTGTAGAAGAAGTAGATCAGCAGGCCGACGAAGAGCCAGATGAAGAAGGCAGCCCAGGTGAGGACTTCGAGGCCCATCATAAGCACGACGCAGAAGATGATGCTGAGCACCGGGAAGAGGGCGCCGAAGGGGGCACGGAAGGCGCGATGGCGCTCCGGTTCGCGATAGCGCAGGATGAGCACGGCGATCGAGACCAGCACGAAGGCGAACAGGGTGCCGATGTTGGAGAGGTTCGAGACGGTGCCGATGTCGAGCAGCCCGGCCGGGATGCCGACCACGAATCCCGCCACCCACGTGGCCACCGCGGGGGTGCGGAACTGGGCGTGAATGCGGGAGAAGACGTCGGGCAGCAGGCGGTCGCGCGACATGGCAAACCAGACGCGCGCCTGGCCGAGCTGGAAGACCAGGATGGATGAAATCATGCCCAGCATGGCGCCGACCAGGACGATGAGTTCGACCCAGCGGAGGCTGCTTCCCCCGGGCATGAGCGAAAGTCGCTTCAGCGCGTTGACTACGGGCGCGCCATCGCCCATGATCGACTGCCACGGGACGATTCCGCTGAGGACGATGGCCACGCCGCCGTATAAGACGGTGCAGGCTACCAGCGTGGCGAGGATGCCGAAGGGCAGGTCGCGCTGCGGCCGGTTGCATTCTTCGGCGGCGGTGGAGACGGAGTCAAAACCGATGTAGGTGAAAAAGATGATCGATCCGCCGGAAAGCATGCCCGTGAAGCCGTTGGGCATGAAGGGGTGCCAGTAGACGGGCTTGATAAAGCTGGCCGCCGCGAAGATGAAGGCCAGGATGGCGACGATCTTGATGAGGACCAGGATGTTGTTGGTGCGCGCCGACTCGCGGATGCCGCGGACCAGGACAACCGTGAGGACCATGACGACCAGAAAGGCAGGGATGTTGAAGCCGAAATGCCAGCCGGGAGCGTAGAGGTCGTGGCCGGCAAGATCCTGGAGGCCGGTGGGCAGGTAGGCGGGCGAGATCCACATGATCGGGGGATGGAGCCCGAACCACTCCAGCAGCGCCTCGATGTGCGCCGCAAAACCGACGCTGACGCTCATGTTGGAGAAGGCGTATTCGAGGATCAGGTCCCAGCCGATGATCCAGGCCACCAGTTCGCCGAGGGTGGCGTACGTGTAGGTGTAGGCCGAGCCGGCAATGGGGATCATGGAGGCGAGTTCGGCGTAGCACAGGCCGGTGAAGACGCAGACCACGGCGACCAGAATGAGCGACAGGGCGAGCGCGGGGCCCGCACCGGGCCGGCCGGCCATGGCGGTGTGGGTGAGCAGGTAATGAATCAGGGGGGTGCTGCTGATCTCGGGCTTGTCGAATTTCTGCCCGGCCATGGCGGTGCCGATGACCGTGAAGATGCCCGAGCCGATGACTGCTCCAATGCCCAGAGCGGTAAGCGACCAGGGGCCGAGCGACTTCTTGAGCGCGTTCTCGGGCTCCTCCGAATCCCGGATCAGCTTGTCAATGGATTTGCGGGCGAACAGTTGGCTGGGCAGTGCGGTTCTCCTCTTGCAACCTCAGGGGGTGCCTTCGAATCCATTGGGGCCGTGCCGAAGATAGGGGGAGATGCAACCAGGTCTCCGGATCAGGAGGATGATATCCCGATCCGGAGATGAGCCGTGCTGGAAGAAGCTTAGCGCTTCGACTGTCCGCGAGCCAGTTTCTTGACCTTCTTCTTGGCGGATCCGCGGGGGGTGGTGCGCTTGGCCTTGGGAGCGGCCTTCTTGCGGGCGGCGCGCTTCAGTTTCTTTCGTTCCAGCTTGTCTTCAATCTTGGTCGTGTTTGCCACGTGTAACCTCTTTCGCTGCAATTTGTTCAACGTGTCCGGCGGCGCCGGTTGACGCGATTTTAATGGTAACAGCGATTGAGGTCAGTGAACAGCAGGGAACAGGGATCAGGGAACAGGGAACAGGGACTAGGGAACAGGGACTAGGAACTGAAGACCCACTCCATCCGGCTGTCCTCCGGCGACGGTTCGCTGTCCGGTTGGTGTCATCTCGAAGCCTAGCCGTCACAGATAGGTCGACGTTGCAAGGGAAGGCGGTTAGGGTGGCTCCATGGAAAATCCCAGCTGGATTTCGCTTCGAACGAGTGCGCGGATGGGAGGACTTACATCCGCGAGAGCTTTCCGGGCTGTGGGGATGGCGACCTGGCTCCTGTTAGCGCTAACTGCCGTTCCGGGATTCGCGGTCGACGCCCCGACGTTTCGCGGCGACGCGCGGCACACCGGTGTGTATGACGCCGCTGGCGTCCCAAAACTGAACGGCGTGAAGTGGGCCTTTCACACTGAGGGCCGGGTGATTGCTTCACCCGCCATCCATGGCGATACGGTTTATGTCGGCAGCACGGGTGGTTCGTTGTATGCTATCGACCGCTCCGCGGGAACGGCAAGGTGGAAGTACGACGCCAAGTCCCGCATCGCGTCTTCGCCGGCGATTGCGGGCGGCCTGGTTTACTTTGGTGCCTTTGACGGCAACTTCTACGCCGTGGATGAAGCTGCGGGCCAGCTGAAATGGAAGTTCAAGACCGGCGGCGAGCATCGGTTCTCGGCGACGCACCTGCACGGGTCGCAACCCGCCACCGAGACCATGCCGGATCCGTGGGACTGCTACCTGTCGTCGCCCGTTGTGTCGAACGACACGGTGTATTTCGGCAGCGGGGATGGCAACGTGTACGCCCTCGACGCGGCAACGGGCACTCTGAAGTGGAAATTCAAGACCGGCGACGTGGTGCATGCTTCGCCGGCGATCGCCGATGGCGTGGTTTTCATTGGCAGCTGGGACAGCTATTTCTATGCGCTCGATGCGGCGAGCGGCGGGCTGAAATGGAAATTCAAAACCGGCGAGGATCCCGACATCCACAATCAGCAGGGGATTCAGTCGTCGGCCGCGGTGATGGACGGGATGGTTTACTTCGGCTGCCGCGACTCGCACCTGTATGCGCTCGATGAGCAGACGGGCCAGATGAAGTGGTCGTATTCCACCAAGGGATCGTGGGTCATTGCTTCGCCCGCGGTACGGGACGGCAAGGTGTACTTCACGACATCGGATACGGGTTTGCTGTACGAAGCCGATGCCAAGACGGGCGCGATCCTGTTCTCGGTGAACTTCAAGGGGTGGCCGCTGTTCTCTTCCCCGGCCGTGGCGGGGGACACGGTCTATGTGGGTTCGACGGCCGGAACGCTGAACGCGGTGGACCTCAAATCGCAGGCGGTGGGCTGGACGTTCGCGACGGAGACTTCGAAGAAGAACGGTCCTTCGCTCACCACGGCGGAGGGAAAGCCCGACTACGCCCATGTGTTTGCCTCGGACTTCTATGACGACATCATGGCGGGTTACGTGAAGCTGCTCTCGATGGGGCCGATCCTGTCGTCGCCGGTGGTGGTGGACAACGTGATTTATGTGGGCAGCGTGGATGGGAATGTTTACGCGCTGGATTGAAAAACAGGGACTAGGGACTAGGGACTAGGGACTAGGGGACAGGGAACAGGGCCGTGTGGTGACTGCGAAGTTCGTTGCCTATATCGAAGCGTCCGAACTGCAGGTCCTTCGACTCCATTTGGCGCAAAAGACGCGCCAAACTACGCTCAGGATGACAGCTTTATTTTAATGCGAAATTCAGAACAGGATCAGAGGGGGAGGCAATGAGCATGGATCGCAGGCGTAGACGACGGATTCGAAGTGCGCTGGTGGTTTTGAGCGCCCTGCTCCTTTTTCTGTTCGGCCTCTTCCTGCTGTTCGCGCCGGAGCGGGCTTCGGATGGGCAATCGCGGCGGCGGCCCGAATCATTCCGCGCGCCGCGGGAACGGGTAGATAATGGTCTCGCAATCGCGAAAGCTGAAATTACCGGTGGAGGATATTTTTGGTCCGGTTGAATGGCACGTTGAGCCCACGGCTTGGCGGGCCGGCAGCGTCCCGCGAGTTTGCGCGAGGTGTGGGCATGTCGAGTATCGCTGACCTGGGGCGGATCGCTGGAGACGAGGAGACGCAGCGGGGATGGTTTGCCCGCATTCTCACAAAATCATGGCTGCTCCGCGCCGTCATGGTGGTCATTGTTTCTTCGGCCATCGGGTTTCTTTTTGCGTTGCCCGAGTGGAACATGGGCATGGGCTGGAAGCAGCCCGTGGCGCTGTGGTGGGCGTGGGGTCTTGTGACGCCGCTGATCCTGGTGGCGGACCGTCGCTTTCCCTACACCGGACGGCAGCTTGGGCGGCGGGTGGCGGCTCATGGAGTGGCGTCGCTGATTTTCACCACGATTTCCATTTACGTCTTTTTCGCTCTCCGCGTCGTGATTGGAGACTCGACGCTGTCCGGGGGGCCCCACTGGGGCGTCCTCAAGCCCGCGCCGATGCTGAAGAACGCCGGCTGGTTTATCTGGGGCTGTCTCATTTACTGGATGATCACGGGGGCACTGCTCGCCTACCGTTATTACGAGCGATTTATGAGCAGCGAATTGCAGTTGGAGCGCATGGAAAAGAGCTACTCACATGCCCGGTTGAACGCGCTGCGGATGCAGCTCGATCCGCACTTTCTGTTCAACGCGCTCAACACCATCTCTTCGCACGTGGAGCGGGACCCCAAGCTGACGCGGCTGATGATCGAGCATCTCGGTGACCTGCTGCGCATGTCGCTGGAATCGAAGGACCGGCAGGAGGTTCCGCTGGCCGAGGAACTGGCGTTCCTTGACCACTACCTCGCCATTCAACGGATACGCTTTGGGCGGCGGCTCAGGGTGGAGATCCAGATTGCGCCGGAAGTGCGGTATGCGTCGGTACCGTCGCTGTTCCTGCAGCCGCTGGTGGAAAATGCGATCCGGCACGGCATCTCGCACCGGGCTTCGGGCGGCACGGTGACGGTCGTGGCCAAGGCGGTGGGCGAGAATCTCGTCATTCGCGTATCGGACGATGGCACAGGGCTCCCGCAGGGATGGACGGTGGAAAAATCCACCGGACTGGGTCTGTCGGTCACGCGGGAGCGCATCGCCGGCCTCTATCCCAACGGGGAGGCCAGCTTTACCATCGGTCCCCGGGAAGACGGCGGGACGGTGGTCGAGATCGTGCTGCCTTTGCGCGTGATTGGAGAAGAACCCAATGAAGCCAGCGCTTGAAAATTTCAAAGTGCTCGTGGTGGACGACGAAGCGCCGGCGCGGCAGCGGCTGCTCGATCTTCTCCACCGCGATCCTCAGGTGGGCACGATCCTGGAAGCCTGCAACGGAGAGGATGCCTTCGAACTGATCCGGGACCATCACCCGGACCTTGTCTTTCTCGATGTGCAGATGCCTGAGCTCGACGGGCTGGGGGTGATCGAAGCCGTCGGAGCGGCGGATATGCCGCTCACAGTATTCGTGACCGCCTACGACCAGCATGCCATCCGCGCCTTCGAAGCCAATGCCCTGGACTACCTGCTGAAGCCCTTCAGCGATGAGCGTTTTGAAGGCGCACTGGCGCGTGCCAAGGCGCGCCTTGAAGAGCGCAGCCTGCTCGAATTCGGGCAGCGGGTGATGAAGATGGTTTCCGCGACGCCGGCCAACTCCGATCGCCGCTGGGACCGCTTGGTGGTGAAGTCGGGCGGGTCGACGCGCTTCATCCGGGTCGTCGATGTGGATTGGATCGAAGCGGCGGGCGTGTATGTGAACCTGCACGTGGCGGGGAAGGAATTTCTGTATCGCACCGCGCTGAACGACCTGGCCGACCGGCTCGATCCGCGCCGCTTTGTGCGCGTGCACCGCTCGGCGATCGTGAATATCGAGAGCATCGTGCAGCTGGAACCGATATCGCACGGCGAGTTCGACGTGGTGCTCCGGAATGGATCGCGGGCCCGGGTGAGCCGGACCTACCGGGCGCAGCTGGAGAAGCGCCTGGGGCAGCCGCTGTAGGGTTGCTCTGAAATCTGTCTTACAGGTTGCGGAAAATTGGGAGTGGCAGGCGAATTTCCCTTCCCTCAGGGGCTAAAGCCCGCGTGTTTATTGGCTGTTTGCGGCACGACTAAAGTCGTGCCCTGATACAGGACGTGGCTTTGGAAGAATTTTCCGCAAGCTGCCATGCCCAAGACGGGTCGGTTGCATCGCCGGCCGCAGGGTATTACCCTTACTAGTAGGAGTAATACCAGTGAACATCACGAGCAAAGGACAGGTAACGATTCCGCAGCACATCCGGGAGAGACTGGGCCTGCTACCTCACACCGAGGTTGAGTTTGAGCTGAGGGAAGATCATGCCCGCCTTCGGAAGGTCCGGCGTACCGCTGCTGAAAGCGGCAGGGGAGAAAATGCCCTCAGGGTCCTTCGTGGCACCGCGGACGTTCGCATGTCCACCGAAGAAATCATGGCGTTGACACGCGGAGGCGGTCACAGGAAACAGAAGTGAAACCCTCCCTGCCTGGGCTGGCTAAGCGATTGCGCAACTGTCGCGGTGTGCTCGTTGACAGCAACATTCTGCTGGACGTGGCCACAAACGACATCAACTGGAGCGACTGGTCAGGGCGCGCTCTCGCGGAGTGTGCGGGCCACGCGATCCTGATTATCAACCCGATCATCTACGCTGAGGTGTCGATTGGCTTTACGAGCATCGAAGCCCTGGATGCCGCCCTGCCTGCCTCATCGTATGCGAGAGAGGCATTGCCATGGGAAGCGGGTTTCCTGGCTGGGAAATGCTT
This sequence comes from uncultured Acidobacteriota bacterium, assembly GCA_963798315.1. Taxonomy (GTDB): domain Bacteria; phylum Acidobacteriota; class Terriglobia; order Terriglobales; family Acidobacteriaceae; genus Telmatobacter. The sequence goes on from CAWCTA010000023.1 coordinate 628,273, forward strand.
TCTGGCTTATCGCAGGGGCGGCGGCGCGCGCACTGCACCGCTGCCCGATTTCTACATCGGTGCGCACGCCGCAATTGAGAACCTTGCGCTGCTAACCCGCGACTTGGCTCGCTATCGAACCTACTTCCCCAAGGTCGAACTCCTTGGGCCTCCGTAGGGCCTTCTCAAATCCGCAATCGGAGTGCCCGCGCTCAGTTCCCCGTCATCAGCTCGGTGTAGGGCGCATTCAAGGCGTGGCACTGGCCCTCGGCGTGGCCGAATTCATCCTCCGTCACATCCATGACGAAGCCGGAAATGGGGCCGACGGTGACGTGGGTGCCGGCGCTGGTGCCGGGCTTGTATTGATTCTCCTGGTCATCGGCCTCCCAACGCCATCCCAGTTCGAGACAGGCCTGGCGGCGGTGCGCCGAAAACGCGACCAGGCCGGCCATCTGGTACTGTTCGAAATGGCATTGAAGGGCAAAGCCGGTCTCGGCGGCAAGAAGGCCCGCGAGGACGCAAATGCCGGAGGCTTGGGCTAGCTTTGACGTTTTCGCAAGGCGACGCAAAGGGGCTTCTACCAGTCGGAACAGGGCTTTGGGTGGGTTCAGTATATCGCCACTCGCGATTTTTGAGCCACCAAAAATCGCTGGGGAGATGAAGTGCGCGCGAATGGCCTGGAGGAAAAAGTCGCGGTCGTGACCGGCGCCAGCCGGGGTGTGGGCCGGCGGATCGCCGTGCGTCTGGCGAACATGGGGGCGAGCATGGCCCTGGTGGCGCGCGGCCAGGCCGGCCTGGAGGAGACTCGAACCGAGATTGAGGGTGATGGCGGGCGGGCGCTGGCATTTCCCGCTGATCTTGGAGACACGCAAGCCATCGAGCCGCTGAAGAGCGCGATCGAGCGCGATCTCGGAATCCCGTCGATTCTGGTCAATGCGGCGGGTGTGTTTGGACCGATCGACCTGGTCAAGGACACCGATCAGGCCGCCTGGATCGAGACCATCCGAATCAACGCCATCGCACCGTACCTGACCTGCCGGACATTCGTGGGAGGAATGGTGAGGCGGGGCTGGGGCCGCATTGTCAACGTGACCTCAGCGGCGGCCCTGCATGCGCCGGGGCCGGCCAACAGCGCCTATGGCACCAGCAAGGCCGCGCTCAACCAGTTCACCAGGCATCTCGCATCCGAGTTGCACGGGACGGGCGTGACTGCCAACGTGATTCATCCCGGCGACGTGAAGACCGAGATGTGGGCCTACATCAAGGCCGAGGCGCAACGGCTGGGACAGGTTGCGGACGCCTACATCCGGTGGGCGGACTGGGTTGAGGCGACGGGCGGCGACAACCCCGAAAAGGCCGCCGACCTGGTTGCGGACCTGATGCGCGACGAAGCGGCCGCGGTGAACGGCCGCTTCCTATGGATCAAGGATGGCTTGCAGGCTCCGGTCGCCAGTTGGGGGGAATCGGAGGATCTGCAGCCCTGGCGGAGATAAATCTCCATCGGAGTTCGCGACCGCCGGTGGATGAAACTTGGTTCCTGCTTCTGTGGTTTCCCACCCTTTCCGCAGAACACCACCCCGCGAACGAAGACCTGTCCGCAGGGACCCCGGAAAGCGGAAAGGTACAGGGGCACGGAGCGTTTGTTACCGGTAGCGTTACTCGCCGCCCCAGAGGCGCGCCGCGGTCAGCTCATAGCCGCGCCGGAAGCCTTCGCGGTACTCACGCCAGAATTCCTGCGGGACGCGCGGCTGCCTGTATTCATCGCGATTGAGGACGTTGGGGTGGCGATGGTTTCCGAAGTCCTTTTGTGCGCCATCGACGCCGTCGTGGAAGCCCTGGCGTTGCATCGCAGTGAACTGCGGCGGGGGCGCCCACTGGCCCGGCTCTCCATGAATCTGCCAGACAGGCTCGCCTGCAAGCTGGGATATCGTCACTTCGTAGCCGCGCATGAAACCTTCGCGGAACTCGTCTGCGAGGTCCGGGGGGACATGGGGGTTGCGGTATTCCTGGCGATCGTCCGGATCGGGACGGCGCTGGGCCTGGAAATCTTTGTGGGCCGCCTCAGCGCCTTCGCGATAACCCTGGTGCTCGGCATCGCTCTCGAGGCCGCGCGCGCCCCAATCGTCCCCGTCACGGTGAGGTGGCATGGCGACGGGCGGCGGCGGCGGGGGCGGGCCCCACAAATGAGATGCCGCCATCTGGTAGCCGCGGCGAAAGGCGGCGCGGTAGGGCTCGCGCAGATCGGGCGGCAGGTCGGAGTTGCGATATTCCTCGCGGTTGTCGACGTTCGGGCGGCGATGGTTCCCGTAATCCTTGCGCGCGCCTTCAATGCCGTCATGAAAGCCGCGGCGCTGGATGTCGTTGAATTCTCTCGGAGGAGCCTCCCAGGGTTCCTGGCCGTACGGCAGAGGCTCGAAAAGCGGTGCGGCGGAGGCTGGTTCGGTTCCTGGACCGGCGACTGCAAACATAAGAACAATCGGCATGAGGGCGAGGGCGAGCGCGAGCATCACAAACCGCTTGGGAATCATCGTTTTGTCTTCTCCTTCACTTAGCACAAGGAACGCGAGAATAGTACGGAAGTTGCGGGTGTGGCGGCAAATGCCTTTGAGGCACAGGGCAATCGCCGTGGATGAAAAGGATGGTTTGGGGTTTGTGGTCTCCCACCCTTTCGCCCGACCACCTCAGCGACCAAGACCTGTCGTAGGGGGCCCCGACGGCGTATCCGGCCCTGATGGACGAAACCCACCCTAGCAGAGCTAGGATGGGGCACCCCGGTAGTTTCTGATTGCTATATGGCGTGCTCTAACGCACAGCAAACCCATGTACGGCGCGGGGTAGACTCGGACTGGTTTCAATTCCACAAGGAGCGATTTTTCGGTGGCAGACAAGAGCGGGCGCGTGCTGGTGATCAACCCGGGATCGACGTCGACCAAGTTCGGCGTTTTTTCAAGAGGGGGCGCGGAGTGGGTGGAGTCGGCGCGGCATGACGACGCGGAACTGGAGCAGTTTCGCGGGCGTTCGACGCTGGCGCAGGCGGATTACCGCGCCGGCCTGATTGCCCACGCGCTGGCCGCGGCTGGGTACGATGCGCGCCACCTGGCAGCTGTGGGCGGGAGGGGAGGGTTCCTTCCGCCGCTACCCTGCGGGACGTACCTGGTCGACGAGGCCATGGTGGAAGAGCTTCGGCTGGCAAGGCGCGGCGAGCATGCGTGCAATCTCGGAGGCGTGCTGGCGCTCCGGTTTGCGCACGCGGCGGGGGTGAACGCCTATATAGTCGACCCCGTCACGGTGGACGAATGGCAGCCGTGCGCGCGCATTTCCGGCTCTCCGCTGGTCGCGCGGTGGGCCGTAGGGCATGCGCTCAACACCAAGGCTGTCGCGCGGAGATTCGCCCGGGAGCAAGGGCGCGCTTACGAAGACTTGCGGCTGATCGTGATTCACCTGGGGAGCGGGATCACGGTGTCGGCTCATCGCGGGGGCAGGATGATCGACAACAACACGCCGGAGGAGGGGCCGTTCGGGCCAGACCGAAGCGGGTCGCTGCCGGTGCGGGAGCTGATCAAAGTGAGCTCGAGCGGCGCGTTCACCCAGAAGCAGCTCGATCGCAAGGTCTTCGGAGAGGGCGGCCTGTTCGCTTACCTGGGCACGCGCGATCTGAAGGAAGTGGAGCGGCGGATGGATGCAGGCGATGGCCAGGCGATGGTGGTGTGCGAGGCGATGATCTACCAGATCGCCAAAGAGGCCGGGGCCATGGCGGCCGTGCTCCAGGGCAGGGTGGATGCGGTGCTGCTGACGGGCGGCATGGCCTGGTCGGGAAGGCTGGTGAGCGGGCTGAAGGCCTACCTCGACTGGATCGCGCCGGTGGTGGTGTATCCGGGCGAAGATGAGCTGCGGTCGCTGGCGGAGGGCGTATTTCGGGTGCTCGATGGAGAGGAACAGGCGAAGCGGCTCTGGGATGAGGGGCGCGAGCCCGCACATACAGCGGGCCGGGAGGCGCTGGTGATCGGGCTGGAGTGAAACGCGGGTTTCGGCGGGCCTGCCTGGGTAACTGCACATTTTGATGTCGGCGCTATGAGTTTTAACAGCTTATTCACGAAGGCTTGGCGCGCACACTAAGTGGTTGTGCTCCGAAGGGAGGCCGTGCCTTGATGCCGCGAAAAAGGGATTTCAAATGCCGCAATTCTTCCGGTGTTGGCGACTCCGCGACCGTCCCCCGAGGCTCCGGGAAGAGACGGGACAACGTCAAGCCATCGTTTGCATCCCGCGGCACTCACCCGGCCCCCTCATTTTTCTGGTGGTTTGGATTTAGCATTCTGGTGCTCGTTTTGGGTTGCAGTCGCCCGCCCCACGCCTCTCCGTCGGCGCCGCCCTCTGCAGAGGGGTGGCATCAGTTTCAGGGAACCTGGACGGCCGCCGGAAGCCGCGACATCATGCCCATGGGCCGAAACCGGCACGCGGCGGTTTCCACCCTCGAGGGATCGCTGGTGCTGGCGGGTGCATCGGGTGTAGGCGTCGGGTTTCGTTCCCAGGCGCTGGTATTCAACGACACCGCGACCGGGCTGGTGGGGCGCGCGGTCTGGACGGACGAGCGGGGCGACCAGGTTTTCAGCGAACTGCGCGGCGAAGGCACCGCTGAAGGCAACAAGATTACCGGAACATTTGTGGGTGGGACGGGGCGCTACAGCGGCGCTACCGGCACCTACGCGTTTTCCTGGCGCTTTGAGATCGAAAACGAGGACGGGGTCGTGCAAGGCCTGTCAGTGGGACTGAGCGGGCGAGTCCGGATGGGCTCGCCGCAGACGGCCCCAGGCCCGGGAGGGCCGCAAGCATGAGTAATCCTGGACTGTTAACCACGTCGCCCCCGGAATCCACGTCCAAGAGCACCCTGCGGCGGATATTGCTGCGCGTCTTTCCCTTTGTCATGGCCGCTGCCATCTGGTTCATACCTGTGCCCGAAGGGCTGACGCCGCAGGCCTGGCACTTGTTCGCCGTTTTCATCACCGCGATCGTGTCGGTGCTGCTGGGGATTTACCCCCTGTTGACCTCCACGACATTGGCGGTGGGCGCGGTTGTCCTGACCGACACCACTTCCGCGGCCAAGGCCTTCGCCGGCTTTGCCAATACGAGCGTGCTACTGGTGGTGATCGCCTTCCTTGTCGCACAGGCGGTGGTCAAGTCGGGGCTGGGACGGCGCATCAGCCTTTTCATGGTGAGCCTGTTCGGGCGCTCGTCGGTGGGACTGGCCTACAGCATCATCCTCACCGACGCCGCTATCGCTCCGGCCTTCCCCAGCAATACCGCGCGCGGAGGAGTGCTGTACCCGATCGTGCTGTCCGTCGCCCAGGGATCTGGTTCGCACCCCGACGATCCCCAGGGCCGCAGGCTAGGCGGCTACCTGATGTTCAGCGCCATGGCCAGCCTGGCCATCTCTTCCGCGCTGTGGATGACGGCCACCTCGGCCAACCCCATCGCCATCCAGGTGGCGCAGAAGTACGGAGTCAACGTCGGCTTCGGCCAGTGGCTGATTGCCTCTTCGGTGCCGGCCCTGGTCATTATCCTCGTTTTGCCCTGGCTGCTTGCCCGCTTGTTCCCTCCCGGCGTGGGCGCTACGCCCGAAGCTCCGGCCAACGCGCGGAAAGCTCTTGCCGAGTTAGGACCGCTGTCGCGCGAAGAGTGGATCACGGCCGTCGCCTTCGTACTGATGGTCAGCGGCTGGATTTTCGCCGACAAGTTGCATCTGAATGTCACCAGCATTGCGTTTGCGGGCCTCGGCCTGTTGCTGCTGACCGGTGTCCTGACTGCCCACGACATCGCCACCCAGGGCGATACGCTGGCAACATTTCTCTGGCTCGCCGTGCTCTTCGCATTAAGCGGCCAACTCAATGAACTGGGCTTCATGGGTTATGTGGGTCAGCGGCTGGCGTCCTACATGGGCGGACTTTCGTGGCCCATCACGTATGCAGCGTTGGTTCTGCTGTACGTGGCTATCCATTACGTCTTCGTGAGCCAGTCTTCGCAGGTCCTTGCCCTGCTGGGGGTGTTTCTCGATGTCGGGATTCGCGGCGGCGTTCCGCCCACGCTGATGGCGTTTTCGTTGTTCTTCGCCAGCAGCTACTTTTCCGTGATCACGCCGCAGGGCGGCAGCCAGAATGTGATCTTCGTGGGCAGCGGGTACCTCACGCAGCGCGAACTCTACCGCCTCGGCTTCCTGACGACCCTCTTCTTCCTGGCGGTGTTTTTAACGGTCGGAACAGGGTGGATCCTGCTGGTGGCGCGGTGATCCGGCCAGGCCCACTGGCGCTGATCGATCGCCTTTTCAGTCAAACACCGGGTTCTCGGACCCTTATGGATGAACCCCACCCTAGCAAAGCTAGGATGGGGCACCCAGTCAGCACTCAGTCAGCATTTCAATGTTGAATCTGGCTTAACGCGTCACGAATGGGGGCGGACGATATCCTCAGGATTCCGCTGAAGGGCGTGTACATCTCCAGAATGATCAGGATCGCACCGGAGACAGCAAGCGCGCTGATCAGGAGAGTGACAATCACAGTGGGATTGGGGGGTGCGACGAGACCGAAGCTGACAAAGATCGCCACCACCCATGAGACAAGGACGATCAGCAGCGGTGTCGGCAGGGAATTGCTCTCCGTTTCAATGAAGACTAACCAGCTGAACTGTCTCAAATCATCGAGAAGCGCGACCGCCTTGATTTTGACCGCGGCTTGATGGTCATTCGTCGGCGTGAGGAACCTCAATTGCTGCTCGATTTTATCGAGATAGTCCGTCGGTTGGAGCTGGACCGGCTTGAACGCTTCGCGGGGCCATACACGATGAAGAGTGGCTTCAACCAACCCGCTTATCTGGGAGCGAATCGGGTCGGCCTCCGGACCATAGTCGGCCAGGGTGCGATTCAGAAGGATGATCCTGGAGGACACCTGCACGACGCGAAGTCTCTGCGCGTCGTAGGAGGATTTGGCTGAGGATACGAGCATCCCGAGAACCAGCCCGGTCATGGTCACCATGAAGGCAGTGGACAGGCTTACCACGGTTCTTGCGTCCTGGCTGAAGTGTTCTTCGGGCAGCACGCGGCGGAGAAACATGCCGAGCGCGGCTCCCCCGAAAACAATCAGGAAAACCAGCGAGCTGACGTAAATAGGTTGCATGCTGTTCCAGACTGGGTTGTTATGGTCTGCCCCTGGCTACTGTGCAACCTGGATCGCCGGTGGCTTCCAGGCACCCTCGCCGGGAGGCAGAATCGACGGCGGTTCCGTCTTCGGCCAGTACAGGCGCATGACCATGTAGATCGGCCCATCGGGTGCGGGAAGCCAGTTGGCCTTCTTGTCGCCCGCAGGAGCGTCGTTCTGGATGTACAGAGTCAAGGAGCCATCCGCGTTCTTCTTCAATTGGGGGAGCATGGGCGAATTGATGAGGTAGCGATTGATCGGGTTTTCGATGAGCAGCTGTGTATTCCCGTCGTACATCGTCACCGACCAGAACGCGTTCACGGGCGGCATCTGTCCGGCCGCGAAGGTCAGCGCGTACTTGTGCTTGCTGCCGTCGAGTTTCTGGCCGTTGGAGTCGGTCTTTGCCATGGGATACATGGCTTCGGCCGCATTGTTGCCGTAAATGCCCGCCATCGCGGCGCCAGCTCTGAGCAGGAAGTCGCCTTTGTAGAAATCGCGATCACCAAAGGCGGAGCCAACACGCCAGCCATTGACTTCCATTCCAAGTTCATCGACCTTGCCCTTTATCGCTTTGTAGCCTTCTTCCAGACCCAGTGCGAGCTCAGCCTTCTCCGCTTCTGAGATCTTGCTGGAGTCAAACGCCTGGCCTGGCACAATTCCAATGCCGGCGAACTTTGCCCGGAGGTCCTTTTCGGCTGGTACTTCAGGACAGAACTGGAGGAGGAAGCCCAGGTATTTCGGGAAGTCCATCTTGAATGCGTCGTCGGTGAACTCAGGCCACTCGATTGCGGCGGGAGCAGGAGGAGCGGACAGCTTCAGGTAAGCGGAGAGCGGTTGCACTGTGTAGCCGGCCTGGATTTTCTTGACATTGGGCATGTCCGCCGCATTGAAGAGCTGGGTGCGGAAGATCAACAGGCTGAATTGTGTTTCCGAGTGAAACACTTTCTTCATGTCTTTCGGAGTTTCACCGTTCCAGCCGGGGCCGGCCAGCAGGTAACAACCCGCATCGTTTCCTGTTGCGCGGCTGCCGACGTACCCGTAGTTGAAGGAGTAGAGGTCGGTGAGCTGTACGGAGTAATAACGCCCTTTGTCGATATTGGGCACGCAGAACACGATCGGCTCCGCTCGCAGGTCCGCCTGCAGCATCGAATACGGCGTATCGCTATTGGGCGTGACGATGGCCGTATCTTTGGGTGTGAAGACGCGGGCTTCGTTCACAATTGTGTTGAACGGCCCTTTGTATTCGGGGCTCGATTTATCGATGTTGAACTCATGCATCGCCTTGTACGCGGCGATCATGGGAAAGCCGTAAATGTAGGCCTGCTTGAAATCGTCTTTATGGGATACGGCCTGGCCGACATTGCATGATGTCACCGGCAGACAACCAAGAAGCACGACGAGAGCGATCAGCTTTTGAAGCTGCAACATTCATCCTCCAGTAGATTGGTCGAAGGATACGAGCGGTTTCCGTGGGGGAACACTGGCAGTTTTGCCAGTCGCGTGTGGTTGTTGGGCGATAGGGAAGCTACTTCACGATCACCGGCGGCACTCCCGGCCCCGCTGAGACCTTTGCCTCCGTGTCCACCAGGCGCACGTCGCGGCTCCTGGCGCCGGTCACGTCAACGGACACGATTTGCGACTGCCGGATTAAAACGCCGTCCGCATCGTTGAGGCGCAGTACCGGATGATCTGATCCGGGTGGGGCGTCAATTCTCATGTCCTCGAGCAGCAGGCCCTGGACCTGGTCCACCGTGAGACCGGACTGCCAGGTGTCTGCGTGCGGCTCTTCCCAGCGAATCTCTACATCTTTCATCGCGACGTCGCGCGCATAGCGGAGGGTCATGGCCGCGGTTGTGCTTTCGTAGGGCGCATCGGTCCCGTGGGCCACAAAGAGCCGGACATGATTGAGACGAATGCCCTCGAGCCAGCTGTCGGGATGGCCCTGCATGGCCGATGTTCCCTGGCCGTGCGCGATGACATTGCTGATGGTCACGTTGCGGATGATGCCCGCGGCGGGCTCGTTCTCGTAATGGCGGCCGTCGATCTCGCTGCGGCGCTTGATATTGAAGTGAATGGGGTCGCCATCGCCCCACCAGAACCAGTCGAAGCGCCGGGTGTCGATGGTGACGTTGTCGATCACTACATCTTCGACGATGCCGCCGTCGAAGACCATGAAGGCGAGGCCGCGGTTGGAGTTGGTGATGATGATGTTGCTGATGGTGACGTGGCGGACGGCCTTGCTGTTGCCGTCGCAGAACTTGATGGCGCTCGACGAGGAGGAGAGGCGGCTGTTGGTCACAGTCACGTTTTCGGTGGGCAGCACGGGGCCCCAGGCGGACGTGGAGTAAAAGCAGATGGCATCGTCGCCAGTCTCGATGGTGCAGTTGGAAATGCGGACATCCTGGCAGCCATCGGGATCGATTCCGTCGGCCCACACTGCTTCTTTCTGCGATGAGTAGATGTACACGCCGTCGATGACCAGGCGGCGGCACGCGTAGGGATTGATGGTCCAACTACGGGAGCGCAGGAACTTCAGCCCGGCGATGCGCACATCGACACAACGCAACAACAGCACCATGCGCGGAAAGACGGTTTCCTTACCCTGGCCCACGGGGAACGACCGCAGCAGTGGTTTGCCGGCGGCCTCCATCTGGCGCTGGTTGGGCAGGATGTAGTGGTCGGTGATGGTGTTCAGATGCCACTCGTAACTTGACTGGCCGTCGAGCGTGCCGGCGCCTTCAAGCACGACGTCGTGCAGGTCCTCGCCATAGATGAGCGCGGCTTTGCGGGCGTCGTCGTACTGGCTGGAATCGAGGGTGGCGTAGATGGTTGCACCGGCCTCGACAAAGAGCCGCACGCCGGAGCGGAGGTGAAGCTGGCCGGAGGTGTACTCGCCGGGTGGAACGTAGACGCGGCCGCCGCCGGTTTTGCCGCAGGCATCAATGGCTTTCTGGAGGGCGGGCCGGGCATCGTCGCTCTTGCGGCCGGTCGCGCCGTAATCCCGGACATCGAAGACGCGCTGCGCGGAGGCAATCTGCGCAAGGGCCGCGATGGCCAGTGGGCAGGCAAACAAAGAGCTTAGACCCAAGGACCTTAGCCGGTGGGAAACCATCCAGCCATCATGCATCAACGCAGTCAGACGTAACAAGGGATGAAATGGAAAGACCGGCACATGGACGGGTTTCAACGTAGAATAGAAATAGACACAGAACTTTTGCTTCTGTCCCTGACATTCATCCAGCCTGCTCCCCGCGCAACCTTCTATCCGCGCCCGACGAGCTCCGCAGCCCACGCAGCAGCCACTAGTCGTCGGAGTAACGTGCATGCGATCCGAACAGATTCATCGCGCCCTCTCGCAGGGTATCAACCGTTTTGAAGTTTGCCAGCTGGTTGCGAAAGGCGTGCGGCGCACTCATAAGACCGGTTCGCGGTTTGAAGATTCCATTAACGATGTGCTCAGCTACCTGGGCGCCAACGAGCGGACGCAGGAAAGCCTGCACGTCCCCGCCGCGGAATCAACCAAGAAAACGCTGCAGCCCGCCGCCTGAGCAGAACCAGAGATTCGGCTTCTCGAAGCTGCAACCGCCAGGTCGGGGCGACCAAGGGAAACCGCCAGTCTTGCAAAAGCCAACACCAAGGCGGGGTTATTTCTTGAAATGTTGCGGTGCAAGTCAAATGCAAAAGGGGCGGCCCCGGGGCCGCCCCTTTATTGTTGATACCAATCCGGCTGCGCGGAACGGGCTGAGGAAGGAGCATTCGTATCAGCTCCATTCCGACAGGCGCGCTTTGTTGATCGCTGCCCGGGAAATGTCCGCATCCGTTTCGCAACGGGGTGTTCTTGTTGGCCGGAGTCTAAAGAGGGTAATGGGCGTTAGCCGGTTACCCTCGGGACAAGCTAGACGACCGAGACGTTCTCGGCCTGCCAGCCCTTGGGTCCCTTGGTGACTGTGAACTCAACGCGCTGACCTTCCTGAAGGGTGCGGAAACCCTGCGACTTGATCGCGGTGTGATGGACGAAAACGTCCTCACCGTTGTCGCGGCTCAAAAATCCAAAACCCTTGGCGTCGTTAAACCACTTGACTGTACCTTGTTCCATGATGTGTTACTCCTCTGCTACTGATGTCACCGCTGAACGCAATGTTGGAAGTGTTTGCGAGTGGAGGGGTAACTCAATCAGGCAACAGAACTTCTAAATCGAATTCTACGATCAAACTGATTATAGCACGAATGTACGGCGTCCGACTCTAGAGCTTCTCCAGGTATGGGATAAGAGATTCGGTCAGACGCGAGAGACCCGGCCCTGCCAGGGCGGGTTCCTCTTTTTCCGCCCTACTATACTGGGACATAGGTCTATATGAGATTAATCGCATCTTTAGCCCTGGCCTTGCTGTTCGTATCAGGCGCGCTCGCCCAGTCCGGCCAGACCGGGACCGTCCTGAATTGGGAAGCCCTACCATACACCCAAAGCGTCAATATCACCCGGAATCAGGTTGTCTTCACGATTCACCTCGGAGACGTTCACTACCGGATCACGAGGAGAAGCCCAAAGGCTGAATTGAATATCGGTCAGCAAGTAGACTGCCGGGTAGAAGGGAACAACATGTTCGTCAGCTATGCCAAGGGCAAGGAAGTCAAGTATGACATCGTAGGCAAGGATGACGGGACGGGGCAGGGAATGCGCTAACCGGAAACTACCGCATCTACAGCTTCTCGAGGTTGGCGAACTTCTCCATGAGCTTCTTCATGCCGTGACGGGTAAACATCACGGTCAGCTTGGCGTCTTCGCCGTCGCCTTCCCGCAGAAGGATGGTGCCCTCGCCGTATTTGCTGTGGCGGACGCGCTCGCCTTTCTTCAAGCCGGTTGAGCCGGTGGGGGCGGGAATGTCCATGGCGGGACGGGCGAAGGAGGCCGGCTTGATCGCGCCGGGTTTGCCGCCGAAAAAGCGCGCAATATTGTCAATCGATCCGCCGTCCGGGCTTTTACTTTTTGGTGGAGAGCCGGTCTGGTGCGGGGACCGCGGGGCATCCTGGTTCTCGTCTTCGTAGTTAAAATGACGGCCATCGGACTCGTTGTCCGACGCGGAGCGGCGTCCGGCTCCCGACCCATAGCGCGAACCGTACCCGCCGTAGCTTGCCGCTGAGCCGGCATACGCCCACGCCGGGGCGCGCGTGCTGCCCAGGTTTTCGATCAGTTGATTCGGCACCTCTTCGAGGAACCGCGAGGGGATGCTCATCTCCGGGGCATCGTTGCCGTAGCGGCGGCGGAAGTTGGCGCGGGTGAGGATGAGCGTGTTCATGGCGCGGGTCATGCCGACGTAGCAGAGACGGCGTTCCTCTTCCAGTTCCTCAGGATTGTTGAGGGTGCGCGAGTGAGGGAAGAGGCCCTCTTCAAGCCCGGCCAGGAACACCAGCGGGAATTCGAGACCCTTGGCGGAGTGCAGGGTCATGAGCGTGACGCGGGCGCTGGGATCGTACTGGTCGGCATCGGAAGCCAGCGCGGCATGGTCGAGGAAGTCGGCGAGGGTTTCGCCGCGGACCTCGGCATCATGGGCGGCATTGGCGAGTTCCTTGAGGTTTTCAATGCGGCTGAAGGCTTCGGGCGTGGCTTCGGTCTCGAGGGCCTTGATGTAGCCGGTCCGATCGATGATGAACTTGATCAACTCGGGAAGGGTGGCCGGGTCGCCGGGCTTGCGAAACCCTTCGGGTCGTTCTTGTTTTGGACCAGATTCCGACTCGGGGGAAGGTTCCATCCCAGGTCCCAAAATCGGGACCTGGGGCACCCCGGTTTCATTTTGCTTGGGCATTTTGAGGAAGGGGCGTTTTGGGGCTTCCGCGAAGGGATTGAAGGTTGCAGGATCGAGAAGCGTGAGTTGATCAGCGTTGCCGCCGAAGTTGAAATCCAAAGCGGCGGCGGACTCAGGCCCATCAGCGACGGCGTGATTTTCTTCCTGGGTGGGCGAGGAGGCGCCAAATGAGAATCCGGCGTCGCCTGCATCCGCATCCGATTCGGCCACGTCGGCGGAGAGCTTGCCGGCGAAGTCGGGGTCCATCATGGCTTGCGCATCGAGGATCAACTGGCGGAACGAGTCGAGCGCCATCAGCGCCCGCGTGGCGATCAGCCTGTTGTTGATGGCGGCGCCGAGCGCGTCCCAGGTGGAACTGCCGGTTTCGAGAGCGAGCCGTTCAAGCGTGGCCAGGGTGGTGGCGCCGATGCCGCGGACGGGCGTATTGATGACGCGATTGAGCGCCATCGAATCGTGGGGATTGCGCACCAGGCGAAGATAGGCCAGCACGTCCTTGATCTCGGCGCGTTCGTAGAAGCTGAATCCCCCCACCATGGAGTACTTGATGTTGTAGCGGCGCAGCGCTTCTTCGACGAGGCGCGATTGAGAATTGGTGCGGTAGAGCACCGCAGCCCTTGCGGGCTCTTGTGTTTCGGACGAGTCTTCCTGCCTGAGGAAGGTCTGGATTTTGTCGGCGATGAAGAGGGCCTCGTTTTCGCCGTCGGGCGCCTCGTAGTAACCGATGAGCGAGCCGCCCTGGCGATCGGTCCAGAGCTTTTTGCCCTTGCGGCGGATATTGTTGGAGACCACCGCGCCGGCGGCCTCGAGGATGTTCTGCGTCGAGCGGTAGTTCTGCTCGAGGCGAACGATGCGGGCGTTGGGGAAATCCTTTTCGAACTCGAGGATGTTGCGGATATCGGCGCCGCGCCAGGAGTAGATGCTCTGGTCCTCGTCGCCCACCGCGCAGACGTTCTTGTGCTCGCCGGCGAGCAGCTTCATCAGCTCGTATTGGGGGCGATTCGTGTCCTGGTACTCGTCGACGAGGACATAGCGGTAGCGGCGCTGGTAGCGCTCGCGGGTCTCCGCCGACACCTTGAGCAGGCGCACGGCTTCGAGAAGGAGGTCGTCGAAGTCCAGGGCGTTGTTCTTGCGCAGTTCGGCGGTGTACTCCTTGTAAATGTGCGCGATGCGTTCGCCGTTGGGATCCTTCGATCCGAGATAGTAGTCCTGCGGGATCGACCATGTGGTTCTTGGCCCAGGAGATGCGGCCGAGCACGGTGCGGGGGGTGAGTTGCTTGATGTCGAGGCCCATGCGGCGCATGATCTGCTTGACGATGGCGGCCTGGTCGTTCTCGTCATAGATGGCGAAGGAGCGGGTGAGACCGACGCCTTT
>CAWCTA010000024.1:0-48653 GCA_963798315.1 uncultured Acidobacteriota bacterium
CGTATGTGGCGCAGCCCGCGGGAGCGCCGGTGAAGTTGCCGGAAACGACGCCGTTGAGCATGGCCTGCGAGGCTGCCGGCATCGTGTCGCCGCCGGGCGTGCTGATCTTGCGCCATTCCTCGCCCCAGAAGAAGAAGGTCTTTCTCTTGTCTACGTTGTAGACCTTCGGAATGAAGACTGGGCCACCGATTGTGAAGCCATAGACGTTGTGATGGTTGACAGGGTTCTGGTTGGGCTCGTCGTTGATTGCCTGGGTGCGCTTGTTGAACCACTCGTTGGCGTCAAAGACAGTGTTACGGACAAACTCGTACGCGTCGCCATGGAACGTGCTGGTGCCGGATTTCGTGGCCACCACCACCTGGCCCCCGCCGGAGCGTCCATAGCCGGCATCGTAGTTGCCGCGCGCCAGTGTGAACTCTTGAATGGCGTCGACGTTGGGTGCGTTGATGACGGTGCCGTTGGAGCCGGAGTCGTTAATGTCCGAGCCGTCAATGGTCCAATTATTTGCGGAGGCGCGGGCGCCGTTCACGGACATTGCGGTATTGCCGGCGCTGGTTTCATCGCCCATCTGGCTGACGACACCGGGCTGGAGAGTGACGAGCTGTTGGAAGTTGCGGCCCGCCAGTTCAAGCTCGCGAATCTGGACCCCGGAGATGGTGCCGGACTGGGCGCTCGACTCGGTGTCGACGCTGACGCTCGCGGCTTCCACGGTGACCGTTGTGCTGGTGGAACCGGCTTTTAGCTGAATATTCAGGCCGCGCTTTTCGGCGACATTGAGGACCACATTCTTGGCGAGATAGGTCGCAAAGCCGCTCGACGAAACACTCACCGTATAGGTTCCGGCGGGCAGGCTGGCGACGGCATAGTTGCCCGACTCGTCGGACTGTACGGTGCGGGCCGCGTTGGTGGAGGTTTGAGTGACAGTGATATTGGCGCTGGGAATTACCGCCCCGCTGCTGTCGGTCACTGTGCCGGTAAGGGTTGCTGTGAGCTGCTGTGCGCGCGATACCACGGGGCACACCAGGAACAGGATTGTCACTAGCCAAAAGAGGACTCGAGGCCCGCTGGGAGCAGAGCCTTTGAATCCATCAAATGAACGCCGGCGATTGGAAACCCGCTTTGCGTCAGTCATTGCTATCGCACCTTTCTAGGTGAAGTCTTGCGATTTTTTGGTGTGAGGGCGTTTCTGCCACCGATGAGCCTTGTCGGGAATCACCCCTGACGGTTCGGTAAGAGCGGCGGAGCAAAGGAGTCGATCGGGATGGACGCGCTTTCAGAACTCGAGAGGACGATTCCAGTTCAGGAGCCCTCAGAGGCTCCTGACTCCTGCAGCAAGGCATCTCTGGGGGAGAGAAATTTCAGTTTTTTAGCTGCGCATTCAGGAATCCCTTTAGGGACTCCGCGGACGAAATTGCGGCTAAAGCAGATCAGTTCGTTGAAAAGAACAATAGGACGGTTTGGAAAATAATACAAGTGAAAAGTGAACATTTAAGGTCTAAATGATCAATAAATCTAAAAATATGGCGGCGATTCCATTCTAACTTGGACCATAAATGACAAGTCCTTCGAATATAAACAATTTTAGATCAGTCAGTTGGCGCGATCAAGCCTAGCCATCCTTTGAGTCGGCTTTTAGGGATTATGGACTAGACGCATCGATTGAACACGACTCACTTTTGCACCAGGGCTGGTGCGTTCGAGCGCGGTCTTTACCCCATCAGGCGCGAATAATCCGAATGCCCTGCCGTTCGAAGGATGCAAGGGCGTCACCGCTGGCACCGTGATTGGTAATCAGGGTGTGGATTTCGCTCAGCGGACAAATGAAAGCCGGACCGACTTTGCCCAGTTTGCTCGAATCGGCAACGACGATCACTTGTTTAGCCTGTTTGACCATCTTGCGATAGACCAGTGCTTCGTCGGTCTCGAGCGAAGTCACTCCCCGTTCCGCCTCAAGCCCCGTTACGCTCAGGAAAACCTTGTCCATATAGACATCGTCGAGGAAAGTGAGCGCTGCATTGCCGGTGAGGGAAAACGACCATGCCCACGGAATCACGCCGCCCGTCATGTAGGTTCGGATTCCGGGCTGATTGCACAGTTCCATGCCGATATTGATGGCATTGGTGATGACCTTGATCTTCTCGCGATGACGAAGGCTACGGCCGACGTGGGTTGTGGTGGTTCCGGCAGTGAGGCCGATGGTTTCGTTTTCGTGCACTAATTCCGCGGCGGCCAGTCCAATCCGCCGCTTTTCTTCCGCATGGCGTTGTTCGCGTGCAAGGAAGGAACTGTCGTAACGGAATGGCTCATAGAGAAGCGGCTCGACGAGGGTGGCGCCGCCGTGCGTCCGCCGGATAAGACCCCGGTTTTC
The DNA here is from genome assembly GCA_963798315.1 of uncultured Acidobacteriota bacterium. Classification (GTDB taxonomy): domain Bacteria; phylum Acidobacteriota; class Terriglobia; order Terriglobales; family Acidobacteriaceae; genus Telmatobacter. Next base: position 2,369 of record CAWCTA010000024.1, read on the forward strand.
AAGCCGCGCCAGGTCACGACGAATACTGGGCGCGGAAGAACCAGCCTCGGCAAGAATCTCCTCGATGGTAGCTGTGCCGGTCCGCAAAAGAAATTTGACGATCCGCTCGGAGCGAAGACTTAGTGTGTCGGCCATGTCGGAACGATTCTACACGGGGTGTGTTAATTCAGGCATCATCCGCGCAAACATTCGAGATTGGTAGCCTGATCCGCGCCCTATGTCTTAAATTTTGATCAAATCAAATGAAAACGATCATATCACTATATTCAATTTACGCCAAATGAATATAGATACAGCCTGGATTGCCATACGCAGACCGGCTGATATATGACCGTGGGGTGACTTTCTCTACGTGGTTCTTCTCATCGATCCGGCAGTTGGTCATCATCTTCGCTGGACTGATTTGCGTTTCTTCCGCACATGCGCAAGGCTCATACTCTCATTTGTCAGCCCCAATCGATCTGCGAACAGCTGGGATGCATGAACCGCTCGCGGTCTCCGAGGCAAAGCCGGAATTCTCGTGGCGGGATGCGGAGGCTGCGCCATCGTTGCATGGAGTGAAGCAAGCGGGCTATCAAATACGCATCGCGGCCAGCATCCGGGATTTGGCCGCAGGGGAGACTCGGCTTTGGGACAGCGGCAAAGTCGGGGGCGAAGCAACATCGGTTCACGCCGATTCCTACTCTGGACCCGGGTTCGAATCTCACCACGAGTATGTCTGGCAGGTCCGAGTATGGGACGAGAGAGGTCAGGCTAGCCCGTGGAGCAAGCCGGCGCGCTGGACGCAAGCGCCAATATGGCGGGCACGGTGGATTGCCGCCGACAGTACCGATGCCGCCGCCGGCTCAAAGCCCATGCCGCTCTTGCGCAAGGAATTCAGCGTCGCGGGTCCCGTCCAGCGCGCCTTGCTCTACGTATCGGGGCTGGGCCAGTACGAGTTGCGCATCAATGGCTCCAAGGCAGGAAACAGCGAACTCACACCAGGCTGGAGCGACTATCGCAAGACCATCTTTTATGACAGCTATGATGTGACCGCGATGGTTCGTCCAGGAACCAATGCGATTGGCGTGATGCTGGGCAATGGAATGTATCGCGTTCTCGACACCCCAGGACGCTACAAGAAGTTCGTGGGCAGTTTCGGACCGCCGCAGTGCATCGCGCAGCTTCACCTCGAGTTGGCCAACGGCAAAAGCATCGACGTCGTTTCAGACGAAACCTGGAAGACACATACGGGCCCCATCACGTTCTCCTCAACCTACGGCGGCGAAGACTACGACGCCCGCCGCGAGAACAATGGCTGGGACCACGCGGGCTTCGACGATTCGAACTGGGACCGGGTGGCGGTTACGGATGGCCCGGGCGGCACGCTGAAGCCGGATCTCGCGCCTCCCGTCCGCATCATGCACACATACACGCCCATTCGGCGCACTGAACCCAGGCCGGGTGTCTTTGTCTACGACCTGGGGCAGAATTTCGCCGGCTGGCCGGCAATCACGGTAAGCGGGCCGGCAGGCGCGACTGTAAAACTCATTCCGGGAGAACTTCTGAATGAAGACGGAACCGTCTCACAGAGAAGTTCGGGAGAGCCGCAGTGGTTCGCATACACGCTGAAGGGCGGCGCAGAGGAGCAATGGCACCCACGCTTCAGCTATTACGGCTTCCGCTACGTGCAGGTGGAAGGTGCAGCCGATGGCACACATCCCCAGCCAGGCAAGCCGCGGCTCACCGCGATGCGCGGTGAAGCGGTGCATACTTCCTCCGAAGCAATTGGGAGCTTCACTTCTTCAGATGACCTCCTCAATCGCATCCATCTGCTGATTGTGCACGCCATCGAAAACAACGCCGTGAGCCTGTTTACTGACTGTCCGCACCGCGAAAAGCTGGGCTGGCTGGAAGAAGCACATCTGCTGGCGCCGTCAATGCTGTATGACTTTGATTTCAGCGGACTCTACGCGGCCACTGCGCGCAACATAGCCGACACGCAGAAGCAGGACGAGCCGAACGCAGGGAGAGTGCCGGAGATCGCTCCGCAGTATGTCGTATTCGGCGTAGATGGAGGCATCTTCGACGACTCCCCTGAATGGGGCAGCACCGCGGTGTTGGCGCCGTGGTATGTGTACCAGCGCGACGGCAATCTTCCCGCACTTCTGTCGCACATCGAGGTGATGCAGCGTTATGTGGATTACCTCTCGACGCGCGCCGAAAACAACATCGTGGCGTATGGCCTGGGCGACTGGTACGACATCGGACCCGGCGAACCGGGCGTCTCGAAGCTGACCACATCGGGAGTGACGGCAACGGCCATCTACTATCAGAATCTGCGCGTGCTTGAAAATACATTGGCTCTCGCTGGACGAAACGACGATAGCCAAACCTATGCTCATAAGGCCGACGCCGTCCGCAAAGACTTCAACGCACGCTTTTTCGATGCCGCGAAGCATCGCTACGACAAGGGCAGCCAGACTGCACAGGCCATGCCGCTCGCAGTGGGATTGGCGCCTGAAGACGAACGCGAAAATGTTCTCGACGCTCTCGTCGACGATATTCGCGCGCATGACAATCATGTCACCGCGGGAGACGTCGGGTTTCATTACGTGGTCGATGCACTGCTCGACGGCGGCCGCTCCGATGTTCTCTACGACATGCTGGAGCGCACCGACACTCCCAGCTACGGGTATCAACTTGCGCAGGGTGCAACCGCATTGACCGAAGCATGGGACGCTAATCCCAACAGTTCGCAGGATCATTTCATGCTGGGTCATGCGGAAGAGTGGTTCTATCGCGGATTGGGCGGAATCAATGTGGATCTCTCGGCGAAGGAGCCGCGGCAGCTCGTACTGCGGCCGCAACTGGTGGGCAAGCTCACTGCTGTGCAGACACGATATGTGTCTGCCCTTGGCCACGTCGAAAGCCATTGGAAACGCGGTCCCTCGCAAACCGAATATGCGTTCACAATTCCGGCCAACGCCGTCGCGACAGTTCAGCTGACGAGTGCGTCTCCGGAAGCGCTCAAGATCGACGGAACAGCCCCGGACAAAGCTTCTGGAGTGATCAGCGCCAGGATCAAATCGGATCGCATCGAGTTAGTCCTTGGCTCGGGTCATTACCATGTTTCCGCTCCCAATCCCAAAGGCCAACGATAAGCGTCGGCTCATGATGAGACCAACGATTTCGCTTGGCGCACGCAGGGCAACTTGGGCGCCTTCCCTTTGACAACCTCAGCGTGCATTGCATAAGGTTTTCAAGCCGTAAATTGTTTCATTTGGGGAGCAGTCTCTGCTCGAAGTCCCATCCATTTCTACGCAGCGGGGTGGCTGATGAAGAAAATGCGAAGGGTTTCAGTCTGGCTTGCAACGGCAACGATCCTGGCTTCGGGCGGTGTTTTTAGCGATGCGCAATCGGCGTCGACATTGGAGGATCAGTTCAAAAATCCCCCGGACAGCGCCAAGCCGCGCGCCTGGTGGCATTGGATGAGTGGCAATGTGACCGAGCCGGGGATAACGGCAGACCTTGAATGGATGCACCGCGTGGGTATCGCGGGCATGCAGATGTTCGACGGGGACATGGGCGCACCACTATTCGTGGACAAGCCGGTGATCTGGATGTCGCCGGAGTGGAAGTCGGCCTGGCGCCACGCCGCGGCCGAAGCCGATCGCCTGCACATGGAAATGTCGATGGCTGCTTCCGGAGGATGGAGCGAAACCGCCGGCCCATGGGTCAAGCCCGAACAGGGCATGAAGAAGTATTCGTGGAGCGAGACGATCGTGGAAGGACCGGGCCGCTTCAGCGGAACACTGCGCAAACCGCCATCGACTGTTGGCAAGTTTCAGGATCTTGGCGCCGCACCTCCACGCGAGATGCATCCGGATTTGACTTTGCGGGGCGCCAATCCGCAACCGCCGCTCCCCAGGCAGGGGCCGACGCCGGAGTTGTATGAAGACGCAGCGGTCGTCGCCTTCTCCGCACCGGCGGAGGAAACGAGCGCAGAGAAGCCCGCGATCACGTGCAGTTGCGGAACCATCGATGGCGCCGCACTCACCGATGGATCATTTGCCGGGACCGTGCAGGTGCCGTATTCACAGGGCGATCCTGCCGCCTGGGTGCAATTTGCCTATGCCGAGCCAAAAGTAGTGCAGGCGATTGTCTTCGGAGCCGCCGCTGCGGTTCAATTCAGCGGGCCGGCAATCCCATCGGGAAAAATCGAAGCCAGCGACGATGGACAAAGCTGGCGGACGCTGGCGGAACTGCCAGGCCCGCGCGGCTCAGGCTCAGTCAACTTCGCAGTACGGACGTATTCCGTTGAGCCAGTAAAAGCGCGCTATTATCGTCTTTACTTCAACGCGGCGCAACAAGACCCGTTGCGTCCTCCGCCTGCCGGCGTGGCCTGGCCGCCGCCGGTGCGGCTCACCGAGGTCGAGTTTCTCTCCGGGCCGCGCGTACAGCATTGGGAAGACAAGGCGAGCTTTGGCATCTACACGCCGACACAGGAACCACAAGGCGCCGAAGTGCAAACCGGCGACGTCGTCGATCCGGACAAAGTGGTCGATCTGACAGGCAAGATGCGGCCCGATGGAACGCTGGATTGGGATGCGCCCGTCGGCAAGTGGATTGTGCTACGGCTCGGCTACTCGCTTACCGGCGAAGAGAATCACCCCGCGACGCCTGCGGCTACCGGCCTCGAGGTCGACAAACTCAGCAGCAAGGATGTGCAGGCCTACGTTGAGGAGTACGTGAAGATGATCTCCTCGGCGGCAGGACCATACTTCGGCAAGAGCTTCCGCTACTTCCTTATGGATAGCTGGGAGGCTGGGCAGGAAAACTGGACCAACGACATGATGCCGGAGTTCGCACGCAGGCGTGGGTACGCGATGACGAAGTTCCTGCCCGTTCTCACGGGAAGAATCGTAGGCAGTCGCGCGCAATCGGAAGCCTTCCTCTGGGACTTTCGCCGCACGCAGGCCGACATGTTGGCTGAAAATCACTACGCGATCGCAACGAAGTATTTCGCAAAATTCGGCGTGGGCCTGTACGCGGAAGCCATGGGAACCAACATGCCGACCACCGGCGACGGTCTTCTCAACAAGGGGCAAGTGACGATCCCCATGGGCGAGTTCTGGACACCCCTGCCCAATCAGAAAGACACGCCCTCGCACATTGCCGACGTGATGGAAGCCGCATCGGCCGCACACATCTATGGCAAGCCAATCGCGGCAACGGAGTCATTCACGACAAGGCCCAACGTGACACCGTGGGGGCAGAGTCCGTTCTACCTCAAGTCGCTTGCCGACCAGGATTTCGTGCGGGGCATCAACCGGATCGTATTTCATACCAGCGATCTTCAGCCGTTCGTTGACGACGCGCATCGACCCGGAATGACGCTCGGCCCCTTCGGCCAGGATTACACCCGCAACATCACCTGGGCGGAACAGGCCAAAGCTTGGAACACCTATCTTGCGCGCTGTTCCTTCCTGCTACAGCAGGGCAGGCCGGTCAGCGATGTGGCTTATTTCTATGGTGAAGACGCGCCGGCGACAGTTCCATACTGGAAGAAGGATGATCCCGCCCTGCCCGCGCATTACGGATTCGACTTTGTGAATGCGGATGTGCTGCTGCATGGTGCAACGGCGACTGCGGGAGAGCTGCATCTGGCAAGCGGCATTTCTTATCGTTTACTGGTCCTGCCCAGCGATCAGCGCCTGATCTCGGTGCCGCTGCTGCGCGGTATTCACTCTCTGGTGGAGCAAGGCGCGGTATTGCTCGGGCCGAGGCCTGGCGGATCTCCGAGCCTCGGCGACGGTCCGGGCGCATCGGCTGAGATTGCAAAGCTTGCGGCGGACCTGTGGGGACAAGGAGACGAGGCCGCGCAGGGCCACGCTTTTGGAAAAGGGAAAGGATATTCCGGAAAAAAGATTGAAGAGGTCTTCTCGGCCGAAAATGCAGTGCAGGATTTTTCCTGGACCGCGCCCGAGAATGTCGGGCAAGAGGTCCCGTACTCTCTGCCGGGAGCGGACTCAGACGAAGACCTGCTCTTCATTCATCGTCGCGACGGCGAACGCGACATTTACTTCGTCTCGACGCAAAAGCATCATGGCTTCGATGTGAAGGCTACATTCCGCGTGGCCGGGAAGACGCCGCAGCTTTGGCATCCGGAGAGCGGCGAAGTCGAACCCGCCAGCTATACAACCGAGCAGGGCCGGACGGTTGTGCCGCTCCATTTCGATGCGCAGGGATCGGTCTTCGTGGTGTTCGCGGGCTCCGGAGCCGCTCCTTCGCGCACCATTGCGGCACCAGAGCCAATCAAGGTCGCTTCAATCGACGGTCCGTGGAAATTGACGTTTCCACCCAGTCTCGGGGCACCATCCGAAGCCGAATTCCCTGCTCTCGCGTCATGGACCGCAAGCAGTGATGCAGGCGTGAAGTATTTCTCCGGCACGGCTACGTATCACAAGCAGGTGGAGGCTCCCAAGGAATGGTTCAAGCCCGGAGCCAGAGTAATGCTCGATCTTGGCACGGTTAAGGACTTCGCGGAAGTCGAAATCAACGGCAAGCCCATCGGTGGAGTCCTCTGGAAGCCTCCGTTTGTCGTCGACGTTTCCGGGCTCCTGAAGCCGGGCAGCAACGAACTCAGCGTGAAGGTAACGAACCTCTGGCCGAACCGCATGATTGGCGACTTGCAGCTGGGTGTTACGAAGACGTACACGTGGACCGACTTCCGGCCGTTCAAGGCGGATTCACCGCTACTTGAATCGGGGCTTCTCGGGCCAGTTACTCTGTGGAGAAGCGAGGGCCCAGGGCAATAATTCGCGGTTGATCGCGAACACTTAGGACGATTTCGGATCGAGGAATAACATGAGAACGAATTTCGTGCTCGGTACGGTGTTGAGCATGACGTTGGGTGCTGTGGGCTGGGCGCAGTCGCCACAAGGTCAGTCTGCGCGCGGGCCAGTCGAGTTGCGCGTTGACAATCTCAAATCGCCTCTCGGTATCGACGACCCCACTCCGCGTTTCTCCTGGCAACTGCGCGACTCCGCGCAGGGCGCGCGGCAGACTGCATATGAATTGATGGTGGCCTCGACCACCGCAGCGCTTGTGCAGGGCAAAGGCGATGTGTGGAAGAGCGGACGCGTCGACTCGCCGCAATCGATGAACATCGCATATAAGGGTCCAGCGCTGGGGCCAAGCAAGCGCTATTTCTGGCGCGTGAAAGTGTGGGACGCGACCGGCAAGGTGTATCCCGAGAGCCAAACCGCGTGGTGGGAGACCGGACTTCTGGACCACGATCCCTGGCAGGCAGATTGGATTGGATTCGAGACACAAGAAGAAGCCGCCGTGCGCCACGCACCGGCACAGTGGATCGCAAGTCCTGAGTTCAAGGAGTTGGCTGCTGAGAAAGCTCCGGAGCAGCATTTCGCCTACCGTGCCACGGCCACGCTCGACAAGCCCGTGCGCGATGCCACCCTTTATGCAACCTGCCAGGACACGGTCTCCGCCTGGGTCAATGGAACTCAGGTTTTGCTTGCCGATCCTTTGCCACCCTACAAGCAGATGCCGTGGAAGAAGTATGTGAACTTCAGTGTGGCCAAGCAGTTGAGCAAAGGCGTTAATTCGATCTCTCTCGAATGCGTTCACTACGTCGAGAATCCCAACGGGATGGCAACCAATGACGCTCCGCCGCTGAGCGCCACGATCTACATAGAATACGAAGACGGCACCAACACCACATTCGCCAGCAGCCCGGCGTGGAAGACGCAGATCCACCCTTCCGGCGACTGGCGGCTGACGGACTTTGACGATTCGGGCTGGAAGAACGCGGTTGCGTGGGCGCCGACGCCAGGGCCGGACGCCGTGCCGCTGGGGCATCCCTGGATTCCTGATTCAGTGAAAGCGCTGAGGCATACGTTCGACATCGCCAAGCCCATCAAGTCGGCACGCCTCTATGCAACAGCCCTGGGCGCGTATGAGCTGTTCCTGAATGGCAGGCGCGTCAGCGAAGATGTGCTCGCACCGGGCTGGACCGACTACCGCGAGCGCGTGTTCTACCAGACTTACGATGTGACGGCCATGCTGGGGAATGGCAAGAACGCGATTGCCGCTCTACTTGCGCCGGGATGGTACTCCACGCCGCTGGAGTGGTTTCAACAGCCCAACAACTACGGCGACACGCCTCCAGCTCTCCGGGAGCAGCTTCGCATCGAGCACACCGATGGCAGCGTTACATGGGTGAACACGAGCCCTGAGTGGCAAGCCAACACATCGCAAATTCTCAAGTCCGAAATCTACGACGGCGAAACTCAGGATGCGCGCCTTGCGCAGCCGGGCTGGAATCTGGCCCAGTTCAGCGCAAACAAATGGAAGAGCGCCATGGTCATTCAACCGAAGACAGTCCCGATTCTGGCACAGGACTTTCCTCCCATTCGCGCCGAACGGGTAGTGGAAGCAAAAGCCGTTACGGAGCCCAAGCCGGGCGTCTGGGTGTTCGACTTCGACCAGAACCTTGCAGGCGTTGAACACGTTCGGCTGCAAGGCCCGGTGGGGACGAATATCCGGCTGCGCTTCGCTGAAATCCTGAACGACGACGGCACCCTGTATGTCGACAATCTGCGCACAGCAAAGGTCACCGATCATTTCATTCTCGCGGGCGGAGGCATCGAACAATTCACCCCGCAGTTCACCTTCCACGGCTTCCGATATGCCGAAATCACCGGGCTTCCGTCGCCTCCGAGACGAGATGCGGTGGTCGCCGTAGTGATCCACACCGACGCGACCTTTGACGCCCGGCTGAAGACCGGCAACCCCATGATCGACAAGCTGTGGAGCAACATTGTGTGGGGTCAGCGGTCGAATTTCGTCGGCGTGCCGACGGACTGCCCGCAACGCGACGAGCGGCTGGGTTGGATGGCGGACGCGCAGGTCTTCTGGAGAACCGCCACATACAACATGGACCTTGCCGCGTTTTCGCGCAAGTATGCGGGCGACATGCGCGGAACGCAGGCCGGGACTCCGATTTATGGAATCTATGCGCCGGGCACGGTGGCGAGCGCGTCGGGCTCCGGCTCCGGATGGAGTGATGCAGGCGTCATCATTCCCTGGACGACGTGGCTGCAGACCGGCGATACGAGCATGATCGACCAGAACTGGGATGCAATGCAGAAGTACCTCAACGCCATCGAGGCTGCCAATCCAGACGGGCTGTGGAAAGTAAACTCCGGCACGGCCTTCGGCGACTGGCTCTCGCCCGAAGGCAAGACGGACCAGGTGCTGGTTTCGACCGCTTACTGGGCTTACGACGTGACGCTGATGCGGGAGATGGCCCATGCCCTCTCGGACGCCCCCGACGAACAACACTATAAAGACCTATTCGAAAAGATCCGCGCCGCGTTCCAAAAGCAGTTCGTGCATGACGATGGATTCGTAGCTGGAGCCGATAACAGCCCCTCTTCCTTTGGACAGATCAACAATCCCAACGCGAAGAGCAAAGGTGGCGACACGCAGACCGGCTACGTGCTGGCTCTGCACATGAACCTGGTTCCCGACACACTGCGTGGGGCGGCGGCCGAGAAACTTGTAGCCAAAATTGAAAGCAACAATGGCCTTCTGGCGACCGGATTTCTCGGAACTCCCTACCTGCTCGAAGAACTCACCAAGGCGGGCCACGCCAACCTGGCTTACAAACTCCTGCTCAATACGCAGTATCCCTCATGGGGCTACCTCATCGAGCACGGCGCTACAACCATGTGGGAGCGGTGGAACGGCGATCAAATGAAAGACGATCCGAGCATGAATTCCTATAACCACTACGCATACGGCGCGGTGGCCGACTGGATCTATCGCTACGCCGCGGGAGTGGATGCTACGCCGCTCGATGCGGGATTCCACACCATCGTGCTGCATCCCGTTTTTGACGCGCGCCTCGGTTCCATCGTCTTCGATTATGACTCGGCGTATGGCCCAATTCATTCCGACTGGGCGATCACTGGCAAGACAGCGGCATGGCATGTGAGCATTCCGGCAAACACGACCGGATGGCTCGCATCAGGCACAGCGCAATACAGGCTTGACGGAGTCCCGCTGAACGACAACCAACAGATCAAAGCGTTGACTCGCGACGGACAATCCGGCTTCGAGCTTCCGACAGGCAGCTACAACTTTCAGGTTGACCTGAAATAGGCCGCCTACTTCAATGTGTTCTGTGGAGCGGGCGCCCGGGAGCTAGATTTTGAGAGCTGTAGCGTGAATCCGAAATACGAAATCATGCAGTAAGGGACCTGGAAGGGAGCCATCTGCTTGGGCGCAAATCCGTTGTTAGGAGTTCTTCTGCACTGGCTGGGCGGACTCGCCTCTGCAAGTTTCTACGTTCCCTATCGGCAAGTGCGCGGCTGGTCGTGGGAGACCTATTGGCTTGCAGGCGGCGTGGTGAGCTGGATCGTCATGCCGTGGCTGCTGGCCAGTCTGCTGACTCACGATCTTCTGCCGGTGCTGAACGGCGCGCCCTCGTCAGCCATTTTCTGGGCTTATGTCTTTGGCGTGTTGTGGGGCCTGGGCGGACTTACATTTGGGCTCACCATGCGCTACCTCGGCCTGTCACTGGGCATGGCCGTAGCGCTTGGGTATACGGCGGTCTTCGGGACGCTCGTCCCGCCGATCTTTCATGGGCAGTTCATGCAATTGCTCACACAGCGCTCCGGGGTCATCATCCTCGTCGGAGTCGGAATATGCGTGCTTGGCATTCTATTTGCGGGCGCAGCCGGCATCTCCAAGGAAAGTGAACTCTCCCACGATCAGAAGTTGGCCAGCATCAAGGAATTCAACCTGAAACTCGGCCTGGGTGTGGCTACATTTTGCGGGGTGATGAGTTCGTGCTTCGCCTTTGGGCTCGACGCCGGCAATCCGATCAAGGTGCTCACCCTCGCCCATGGAACCAGCACGATGTGGCAAGGGCTTCCGGTTCTCGTGGTCGTGCTTGCGGGGGGCTTCACCACCAATTTCATTTGGTGTGCCATTCTCAACACGCGCAACCGCAGCTACGGCGAGTATCTGCGCATCCCGCCGGGGGCGGCAAGCCGCGCCGAAGGCGAACATCCGCCGCTCGAGAACCCCACCGACGCCGCCTCGACTGAAATGGCTCTCGAATATACGGCCCACCCGCACCATCCGCCTTCGCTCAGTTGGAACTACCTCTTCTCCGCGCTGGCCGGCGCCACCTGGTATATGCAGTTCTTCTTCTACACCATGGGCGAAACACAGATGGGCCGCTACAAGTTTTCAAGCTGGACACTGCACATGGCGAGCATCATTATCTTCAGCACCCTGTGGGGAATCGCCTTGAAGGAATGGCGGGGCGTGAGCCGCCGGACGAAGACGCTCGTCTTCCTCACCTTGCTCACCTTGGTCGGATCAACCGTGATCGTGGGCTACGGCAACTACCTTGCCATCCATCCATGATTGTTGCGCTTCGACTCGGCACTACTTTACGTGTCCATCGTTCGCAGCCAGCGATTCCGCTGTGACGACGTGATGACGCACATAGTTATACGGGGGAACAATGTGGCCCCGGAGCAGCGCGATTCCCAGCTGAATCAGCCGGGGACCGTAGGTTTCCGCGCCGTGCGAAATCGAACCGATAATCGCGCTCGATTCCTTTCGCAGTTCGTCCAGAACCTCGGGGATGCAATCCTGCCCGGCGATGGCAAAATCCGACTCCCGGCCCGACTGACGCGCCGCGTCGAGCACTCCCAATGCGCTGGTGTCTGTGGAAGCGGCAACCAGAATCCGCTGGCCTTTGCGGTGGTTGCGGAGAAAGTCGGAAACCGCCAGGAAACTGGGTTGCCGCATTCCGCGGCCCTCCAAGCGGAGGAAGTGATCGGCGGGAATCTGATCCACCCGCGCACGAATCCCTTCAAATGCGCCGGCGATCCTACTCTGCACAAAACTGCCCGCCTCTGAAAACCCGATGCCCAGTACCCAGTCCGCCTTGCCTTTCCATTTACCGGTGGCAAACTGGCCCAGGAGAACACCCGCTTCGTATCCCACTTCGAAATTGTCGACGCCGAAGTAGGTGGCGTTGGGATGCGGAACATCGATGGCGACCAGGGGTATATCGGCTTTTTTGAAAATGTGGGCGACGTGCGGCGCTACATGCTCCTCTACCTGGAACTCCAGCACCAGGTCAACCCGCTGGCGCACAAACTCCTCGGCATTCTTGATTGCGACGTCGGGGTCATAGCGGTTATCCAGCTGCAGCAACTCGACGCCCGCCGCGGCTGCAGCCGCGGTAATGCTGGCTCCCACGGCTACCGAGAAGGGCATTTCCGCGCTCTGCGCTGCGAAGCCGAAGCGCAATCGGCGGGGCCGCGACACCAGGCGATATTGCCCGCTTTGTCCCTGGGCGACGTAGCCGCGGTGCACCAGAGTTTTCAGAATCCGATACACGCTGGTCTTGGAAATATTGGTCTGCTGGTACACATCTTCCAGCGCGATGGGACCGTTGACCTGCTCCAGCAGTTCCAGCACATCCAGGGCCTTCGAGAGGATCGGAATGAGATAGAGCCGTTTGATCCTGGGTTTTGTCAACCTCCGGGTCCTCCGTACGATGGCCGCTGCGTCTGAAATGATTCAGGACACTATCCTAAGCGTAGGAGGTTGCAGGTGCCAACTTACTTCCGCGCTCCGCGGTAATGCGCTGCACATAACCGCTCTCCGCGAGAGCCAAAAGAGGATCTTCGGGAAGACCGCGGGCCCGGCGCCATTCCTTGACCAACGGCCGGACATCACACCAGAACGTACCGCGGAATAGCTCTTCCGCTGCCACCAGTTCGCATTTGTTCTGCAGGAAATCCAACTGATCTCGATCCACAAGGGCTGCCTTGAGCCATAGCTCCTGTCCGGCCGCAACGGTTTGCACCACAGCTTCCATTTTGCCTTTCAGGTTGTGGCTCTGGTCGATCATGAACGCGATCTGGGCCAGGCTTGCGCGCCCCGCCAGATGAATCTCGTGGAATATACGAAAGATCTGGTAGGGATCGATGGATCCCAGCGTCAGGTCATCGTCGGCGTAGCGGCGATCGTTGAAGTGAAAACCGCCCAGCAGGTCGATATGCAAAAGCCAAGCCACGATCTGCTCGATGTTTTGTGCGGCATAGTGGTGCCCGGTATCCACGAGCACGCGCGCCTGCGGACCCGCAATTCGGGCAAGGTGCGCCGACATGCCCCAGTCGGCAATGTCGGTGTGGTAGAAGGCAGGTTCGAACGGCTTGTATTCAACCAGGAGACGCTGATTGGGCCCGAGTTGCTCGTGGGTGCGCCGCAGGGCGTCTTCCAACCATTGGATGCGTTTACGAATACTCTGCGTGCCAGGATAGTTCGACCCGTCCGGCAGCCAAAGCGAGACATCGCGCGAGCCCAGTTTGCGCGCAATTGCAACGGAATCGAGCATGTGGGCGACGGCGCGTTCGCGGATCTCGGCCGATGGATTGCACAAGGAACCAAACTTGAATTCCTGGTCCTGGAAAAGATTGGGATTGATCGATCCTGCCGTAACACCATATTGGCTCTCAAGGCTGCGCACGGCATCGGCATCGGAGATTCCATTGGGCAGGTCCCACAAAACGTGCAACGCCAGAGTGGGCGTGACGCCGGTGAGCTTGTGCACTTGGCCTGCGTCGCTGAACTTCTCCTCAAGGGTCGAAGCTGCCGCCGCCTGAACAAACTTTCCGAACCTGGTACCCGTGTTTGCAAACCCCCAGGAGGGGATTTCAATTTGGAAGGAATCGAGAGCCTGATAGGCCAATTCCTGGAGAGCCGATTCTGATTTCATTTCTGTACCTGCCTCGTCTCTGGTTTTTCAAAATCCACAAGCAAACTTCCGCACGCGCAAGCTGCGGGCACGATATGCCTATTCAACAACGGGCTCGCCAAGGTCCGTGTCGTCATGCCAAATAACGCCATGCAATGTTTCCAGTATCCGCTAATGTTCTAAATTCCGCCCAGTGGCGGCATGATTGCCATGCCTCCGCCGGCCGCTGAACCCTGCCCGTTTCGCGTTGAATTCACCTTCACGTTCCTTCGAAAGGCAGGCGCAGACCCATACTCCACCAATCCAGGGAAAGAGTCGCAGCCACACCGCACCATGAGAATCAGAGCCCGGAACCAGGTGTTTGCCTACGGATTTATCCGGAGATTGCACTATGGGTCTCGCATCCTAGCGCAAATTCGATGCATTTGTCTAATGCAACTTATTTCTATACGAATTTCAGTTGACGTCGCAATGAGCGGTAGAGAAGTTTACTTGCCATTGGAAAAGCCGACCGGTTTCTTGAGCAATTTGCAAGACGTAGAAGCAGAAGGCGATCCCCCCTCCTAGCCGCTCTTTACAAGCACGATCCTGCTGCAAAAACGGTTTTCTAAGCCACTTGCGAAATACCACGTGGGCGAGCCCCGTACCCGCAAGCCCGGGATTTTCAAAAGAGAAACAAAATTCTACTTGACAACTGTTCATGAGCATGGCTAGCCTCGCCGTGCATCTGGATCAGGCTCTTTTTCCGCCCCTCTCCGGTCGACGGGCGGACCCACACACCTTAGCGCCAGCCAGGTGCATTGGCATGCCAAACGCACGAATTCAGGAGGTTCAGGAGATGCGATCCATTCGTATTACGCTGTGTTTCACCGTTCTGCTCATGATGGCTGGAAGGTTGTTCGCGCAGGCGGGCGCCACCGGGGCCATCCTCGGAACAGTGACCGACACATCCGGCGCTATCGTCCCAAACGCCAAGGTAACTGTCACCGATACAGAAACCAACGCCGACTTCCGGACGGTGACCAGTTCCGCCGGAGATTTCAATGCTCCATCCCTGAACCCAGGCCCGTACAAAGTAACGGTAGAAGCGACGGGCTTCGAGAAATACGTCACCAGCGGCATCGTCCTCACTGTGAACCAGAGGGTTCGCATTGACGCCCAGCTCAAGCCCGGCGCCGTTACCGAGACGGTCGAAGCATCGGCACAGGCAGTCGCGCTCAATACAGACAGCGCGGAGCTTGCCAACCTGATCAGCCAGCAACAAGTGGAAGATCTGCCTTTGAATGGGCGCAATTTCATGCAGCTACTTCTGGTCGGTGCAGGCGCCGTCACGGTAGGTGGTGAGCAGGGCACCATGCGCCAGGGAGAAGGAAACGCCATCAGCGTGAACGGCGGCCGGCCCGAGGGCAACAACTACACACTCGACGGCCTGGTCAACACCGATGCCGCCCTTGTCACTCCAGCGGTCATCCTGTCCCAGGACGCCATCCAGGAGTTCAAGGTTTCGAGCGGAACCTACTCAGCTGACATGGGCTTCAGCGCTACCCAGATCAACATCGTGAGCAAGGGCGGCACGAACTCGCTGCATGGTGCAGTGTTCTGGTTCAACCGTGAAAATGGTTTCGATGCCAAGCCGTTTCCGACCGCCAATGACATCATGTCCCAGACAGCGACGGCCAACCCGCCGCTGCACCAGAACCAGTTCGGATTCGTGGCAGGGGGACCTGTCTACATTCCCAAGCTCTATGACGGCCGCAACAAGAGCTTCTGGATGGCCAACTACGAAGGCTGGCGCATCACCAACGGCGCGAGACAAAGCACCACTATGCCCAACCCGGCAATCCTTACCGGGGATTTCTCCGCCGAAACCTACAGGGCGCCGTCGGGCTCCGGCTTGCCAGGCGGGCCGCTTCCCGACTATGGCACGACGGACTGCGCCACGCTCCTGAACCTGGGGGGCAACTGCATGCCGGTCAATCCCCTTACGGGATTGCCTTTTGCCGGCAATGTGGTCCCGGCGTCCTTCCAGACCGGCAACGTTGGCCTTGTTGCACTCAAGAACGGGTTCTGGCAGGCGCCCACCATCGCCAACCAGCCGGAAGGCGCGGTCAACTTCATCAAGAACTGGGGATTCCCTCTCGTCCAGGATCAGCAGACCTATCGCGGAGATCAGCAATTGGGCAAATTCGGGTCTGTCTTCTTCCGCTACACTTATGCCAATTACACCAACCAGGGGTCTTACAACTCCGGCGACCTGATTCACGGCTATGAGATTTATCTCCAACATCAAACGGCCTGGGCGTTATCGCACACAATCAACATCGGCACCTCCATGGTGAACAATTTCCGCTTTGGCCACCTTACGGCCAATGCTCCCCAGGGCGGGCCTACGCCTCCTCCCGAAGTGGCTTCGGATTTGGCACTAACGGGCACCTTCAAGACATTCACGGCTCTGCAGGAGACCTATCCCAATGTCGGCTTGTCGCAATTTGACAGCGGCGGCGGATCGGTCAACTCCTATTCGGGATCGGACGGTCCCACCTGGGAGTATGCCGACTCGTTCACATGGATCAAGGGCAGGCACACCTTTGGGTTTGGCGCCGACTACCGTCACTGGCAACTGATCCGCAACCTCGACGACGACTTCTATGGGGACTGGGGCTTTAGCGGGTCAACGATCACGAACAACAGCACAAACTGTCCGAATAAGAGTGGCCTCTGCGGAACGGGCAACGCCGTCGCCGACATGCTTCTCGGCTACTACAACAATGTGGGTGGTTTTGTTCCCGGTCCCCTGAGCCCCACCAACACGGCTGGCAACCCGCAGGACCACGTCTTCAACTATTTCGCACCGTACTTCATGGACAATTGGAAGGTCAACCAGAAGCTGACCCTCGACCTCGGCCTTCGCTGGGATTATCGCGCCGCTGCCTACGAGGCATCGAACCACTTCTTCTGGCTCGATACCAAGAACGCAAACGGCGGCCTGTGCTACGCCGACCCGCAACTCTCCACCAATGGTGTAGCACCGGGAGGAGACAGCACCAGCGGCCCCATCCTGCGCTACTGCGGCAGCGTGCCGCACCCGGGCCAAAAAACCCCCTGGGCGCCGCGAATCGGACTCACCTATCGGCTTACGCCCAAGACGGTTTTCCGCGGTGGGTATGGAATCTTCTTTGACTCCGCCGAAGGGCGCGAGATCGACGATTCGGCCGACATTTACCCCTACAGCGTCCGGAACAGCCTGAACGTCACAACCAATCCGGGAGCTCCCAAGCTCAGCAATAACATGTTCCCGGTGTACGACACCCTGGGGCCGTTCCCGGCGTCGACATTGACCTTCATTGCCGTAATCGAATCGGAAAACCCGCTCAATCCCTATGTTCAATCGTGGACGGCGGGGGTCCAGCGCGAACTGGCGAGGAACACAACCATTGATGTGAACTACATCGGCACCCACGCCGTGCGTCTCCTCGACCGGCGCAACATCGCTCAACCAAACGCCATTCCGCCCGAAAGCCTGGCATTCTGCCAAACGCAGGTGAACGGGAAATACATCAACCTCGGCGTGGCCCCGTGCAGTAATGCGAGCCGGCTGCCTTACCCGAATTTCACCAATTTCTACATCAACAGCGACTGGCACGGCTACTCCCACTACAACGGCATGAACGTCAAGTTCGAACACCGTGCCCATGACTTGGCTCTGACTTCGGTCTACACCTGGGCGCAGAGCAAGGACGACAAGTCCGCGGCTGCGGGTGTGGGCGCGACTGGAGCCGGCTTCCAGGGCTTCATGGACAATCACCACCCCGAGTTGGACTACGGTCTGTCCGATTTCGACGTCAACCAGAGGTTTGTCGCCAGCTACATCTACGACCTGCCCTTCGGCCGCGGAAAGAAGTTTGGGGCCGGTGTCAACCGCGCTACCAATCTGCTGATCGGCGGCTGGGAGACTACCGGGATCGCTACCTTCCAGGCCGGGTTCCCGTACAGCATGAACACCAGCGACATCGGCGGAGTGCTCAACTCCCCATTCATGCGTCCGGACGTGGTTAAGGGGTGCAACATTCACGCCAACCTGACCAAGGTGATGCAACGGATCAACCCTGCCTGCTTCACGCAGACGCCGCTTGGCGTTTACGGCACCCTCGGCCGCAACACGTTGCGCCAGCCCGGAATCAACAACTGGGATATGGGTGTCGTGAAGAGCTTCGCGATTGCCGAGCACGTGAACTTCAGGCTTGCGGGCGACTTCTTCAACGCCTGGAACCACCACCAGTACAACATCGGTACCGGCGCACTGATCGGCAGTGGATCGGGCGGCGGATCCTCCATTGATAGCGGCGTGAGCGATACCACGGCAGGCCAGATCACGAATTCCTCCGCGGCTCGCGTCATTCAGATCAGCGGTAAACTTACCTTCTGACCTTTCACTGGCTGTACTCCTGACTCCGCCACGCCGCTTTGGTTTGGCGGAGTTTTCTTCTGCGCGGAGATACACTCATACGATGATGTCGATTCAATTGAAGCTGGCGCTGGCACTCGCGGTCTTCTGTTATTCCTCTCCGTCCGCGTTGCCCCAGACAGACCGTCAGGAGGAAGCGGCAACGTATGCCGAAGTAGGCCAGAAAGCTATGGCATCGGGACACTATGCTGAGGCTCGCGAGAACTTCGAGCAATTGGCGAAACTCGAGCCCAACATCGCCGAGGTGCATGCAACGCTCGCCGCCATCTATTTCAAGCAGCGCGAATATGAACTGTCAGTCCATGAAGTCCGCACCGCGCAGAAGCTCAAGCCCGGCCTGCCCCGCCTCGACAGCCTGTTGGGCCTTTCCCTCGCGGAATTGAATCAATTTGATGAAGCGTTACCCCTTCTCGAGAAGGGATTCCGCCAGACAGCCGACCCCGAAATAAGACGCATGTGCGGCCTCCAGCTACTACGCGCCTATCCCGGACTCAAGCGCGATTCCGATGCCGTCGAAACTTCACTGGCGCTTAACAAGCTGTATCCTGATGACCCTGAAGTCCTCTATCACACGGGCCGAATCTACGGGATCTTCGCCTTCACGGTGATGACAAGGCTGAAAGACAAGGCCCCGGGTTCGATCTGGACTCAGCAGGCGCAAGGCGAACTCCACGAGAGCCAGAAGGAATATGATCAAGCCATTTTCACCTTCAATCACATCCTGGAGCTTGACCCGGGTCGGCCTGGAATTCATTATCGGCTGGGGCGCATCTACCTTTCGCGCTTCAGAGATTCGGCAAAACCTGAAGACCGGGAAGCAGCGCAGCGTGAATTTGCGGCGGAGTTGGCTATCGATCCCGGCAACGGGAATGCAAGCTATGAGTTGGCGAACATCCAGTCAGACCTCGGAAATTTAGACGAAGCCACCAAGCTGTATGAAGAGATCGTGGAGCGCTATCCCGATTTTGAAGAGGCGCTCGTGGGCCTTGGCGGTGTTTACCTGGATAGCCAGAAGCCGGAGCAGGCCCTCGCCGTGCTCGAACGTGCAACCAGGCTGAATCCGAAGGACGACGTCGCCTGGTACCGAATTGCGCGGGCAGATCGAGCCATGGGAAATAAGGAAGGACAGCAGAAGGCGTTGGCCACCTTCCAGGAGTTGAGCAAAGCCAAGCCTCTGCACAAACCCGTGGCCGATGAAGAAGTCACACCGCAGCACATTGACCCAGGAGCCCAGCCGTGAGACCTGCGAGCCCTTTGATTCCTGCCTCTGCAGTGGTCGCGCTTCTTTGTTTGTCGCCGGCAGCAATCACCTTCGCGCAGGAGTCGAATCCGACGCTGGGGCTTTCAGCCTTGCATGAATCTTTTGCCCATCCGCCCGACGATTGCAGGATCATGATGCGCTGGTGGTGGTTCGGGCCCGCGGCAACCAACCCCGAGCTCCAGAGCGAATTAGAGCAGATGAAAGCAGCGGGCATCGGCGGCGTGGAGATCGCGACACTCTACCCCCTAGCCCTCGACAACCCCGCCACCGGATTTCACAACTACAACTTCGTCTCCGATGAACACCTCGATCATGTGCGCTTCGCCGCGGAAGAGGCACGCCGTCTTGGCCTGCGCGTCGACATCACGCTCGGAAGTGGGTGGCCCTTTGGCGGACCGCACATTCCAGTCACGCAGGCCGCGGGCGCGTTACGCGTCGAATCCGTCCCGGTCCCGGCCGGAAGCACATCCGTGGCAGTGCCTCCGCTCGAAGCGGGCGAAAAGCTGATGGCCACATTCGTCGTGCCGGCCTCCACGGCAAATCTGGATATGAAGCAAGCGAGTCCGCTGCCAATTCCGTCGGGCCCCCGTCTGGATTTACCCGCCGGCTCAGTTTCCGGCCTGCGAGTCCTCTTCTTCATCTCCAGCCGCACCGGAATGATGGTGAAGCGGCCTTCTACCGGAGCCACCGGATTTGTGCTCGATCACTACGATAGTGAAGCCATCACGAACCATCTTCATGCCGTCGGCGATCGCCTGCTCTCTGCATTCGGGGACCATCCACCATATGCTGTTTTCAGCGACAGCCTCGAAGATTACGCCTCCAACTGGACTCCCGATCTGCTCTCGGAATTCCAGCGCCGACGGGGATACGACCTGACCCCTCATCTCCCTGCCCTGGTTGGCGATATCGGTCCCGACACCGCAGCCATCCGGCACGACTGGGGCCAGACACTCACCGAACTCGCCAACGAACGTTTTCTTGAGCCCATGCACACCTGGGCGCGCGAACATCACACGCTGTTGCGTTCGCAAACGTACGGGTTCCCTCCCGTCACTCTCTCCAGCAATCGGTATGAGGATCTGCCTGAAGGCGAGGGCAAAGCGACCGTCAATATGTGGCGCCAATTCTCCGACACGCGATGGGCAGCCTCAGCGGGCCATCTCTTCGGTCACAATGTCGTCTCGTCGGAAACCTGGACCTGGCTGCATTCACCCTCCTTCCGTGCCACCCCGCTCGACATGAAAGCCGAGGCGGATCTGCACTTTCTGCAGGGAATCAATCAACTGGTGGGCCACGGTTGGCCCTATTCTCCTGACTCCGCCGGCGAGCCGGGCTGGCGCTTGTATGCGGCCGGCGCTTTTAACGCGCACAACCCTTGGTTCGATGTCATGCCCGACCTCACTGGCTATCTCCAGCGCGTGAGCTACGCGCTTCGCCAGGGCAAGCCTGCGAACGATGTCGCCCTGCTGCTTCCGAATGACGACGTATGGGCTTCATTCGCCGCCGGGATGCAAAAGAACAGGCCGCCCACATCGGCCGGCGGCTTCGATGAGTCCGGCTCCAACGTCACGATCGACGAGTCCCTGCCCCGCTTCCTTGGACATGACGTGATCGCTCAGATTCTTGATGCGGGCTTCAATCTCGATTTCATCGACGCAGACGTCATCGACACCATCGGCATTCCCTACAAAGTCCTCGTCCTTCCCGGTGTCGATCGGATTCCGGCGCAGACCTACCAGAAAATTCTCGACTTCGCGCAGCGCGGCGGTATCGTGATCGCCACTCGACGGATGCCTGCGACCGCACCGGGATTCGAAAATGCGGCAGAGACCTCGGCGCGCATCCACGCCCTCTCGCAAACCCTCTTTCATGGACAGGTGGCGACTGCACACTTCATTTCCGATGAACATGGTCTCGGCGGTCAGCTGGCGCAATGGCTGCATCCCGACTACACCACCTCCCCGCCAACACCGGAGATCGGCTTCATTCATCGCCATCTTGATTCAGGCGATCTGTATTTCCTGGCCAACACCAGCAATCGTCCGCACTCATTTCAGGCCACGTTTCGATCCGGGGGAACACACGCGGAATTCTGGGACCCATTTACCGGCAAATCATCGGGCCTGCCTGATCCCGCACAGATCAAGTTAGAGTTGCAGCCGTACGAGTCGCGTCTCGTCTATTTCTCGAACGCGCCGCTCAGTCCCGCTCCTACTGTGAGCCGCGCCGAAGACAAGCGAACCGACATTTCAAGCGATTGGAACGTCCGCTTTGAAGGGCAGGTCCAGCCCGTGGAGATGCACACCCTAGCCTCCTGGCCCGACGATCCGCATCTTCGTTATTATTCCGGCCGGGCCACCTATCGCAAGACCATCGATATTTCAACAGCCGACATCCGTCCCGGTCACTCGGTGGCCATCGATTTCGGCGACGGAACACCCGTGTCGTTCCCAACCTTGCCCGCGGAATTTAACATGCGAGCATACCTCGACAGCCCGGTGCGCGAGGCCGCGCAGGTATACGTCAATGACAAACTGGCGGGGTACGTCTGGCATCCGCCGTTTCGAGTTGACCTCTCGCCCTTCGTTAAGCCCGGCCAAAATGAGCTTCGCATCGTGGTCGCCAACACCGCCATCAATGAGCTTGCCGGCGTCGCGTTGCCAAACTACCGGCTGCTCTATGCCCGCTACGGCATGCTGTTTCAACCCCAGGGCATGCAGGACCTTCAGCCGCTGCCTTCGGGCATTCTGGGACAAGTCAAACTCATTGAAACTGGTCCCGCGCATTGAATGCACAGTTTGAGGTTGCGCGGTGGCGTTTCCGATCGAGGAGCAGAGCACTATGCAGAGAGTCGCATTTCTTCTACGTTTGAAGCCGGGCACAGGCCCGGAATACGACAAGGCTCACGCCGCCGTATGGCCCGAGATGCTCGCTCTGCTGAAGCGAGCCGGCATTTCGGAATACTCCATCTTCCGCCGCGACGAACTGCTCTTCCTCTATTTGCATATCGAGGGGGACTTCGACGCCGTCTGGGACAAGATCGATCCGGACCCGGTCAACATCCGATGGCAGCAGGCCATGAGCGCATATTTCCTTCCCAAACAGCAAGCACGGGATGGTGAGCGCTTCCCCATGATGATGGAAGTCTTCTACCTGCCATGACAATTTCACACAGCATCCATGGCGTGTAACAGCACATCGCTACCTTGCTATTCTCTCAATTTTCAGCTGATTTGTTTTGATGACAGGTGGTCCCGCCCCTGTCTTCGCCGTGTATTGATGAAACTGATCGACCTTTTTTCGGATCCCTCGCAACCACTGATGTGCCAATTCCCAAATTAGGATCACCCAAACTGGCGGTCAACGGAAGGTTGATGGTAATCCGGGCTCCGCTGCTGGGCGTGCAGTTTGATGCAGTCACAGTTCCCCCATGGGCGCGGACAACGGCATCGACAAACGCCAGTCCGAGACCATATCCAGTCGACCCGTGACCTTTGGCGTGACGTTCGAAAAGGTGCTCAATCAGCTCCACCGGGAACCCCGGACCGTTATCTTCCATCGCGAAAACGATTGAATCCTGACTCCAATGAAGAAGTAACCTTATGGTGCACCCTGGGGGCAAATGGGCAATCTCATTATCAAAAAGGTTCGAAAACATGCGGTGGATCAATGAAGCGTCCGCCCAGATTTTCAAGGGACCACGCCTGTGGAAGTCGAGCGTCATGCTCCTCTCAGCCATGCTCGGCTGGTAAAGATCAATCATCGCCACAAGCGCTTCTTCGATGTCAAACTCGGTCCGAGTCAGGCGCAGCGCGTCAGCGTGCGCTTCGGCAACATCCAGAGACTCGGTAAGAAACTGACTGAGGCGATCGAGTCCTTCAATTGAGGAGATGATCGCCTCCCCTTGTTCTTCGATCGTCCGAGCAGACAACGAAACCTCAAGTTTCCCCCGAATCGCGGTAACGGGGCTGCGTAGGTCGTGCGCGAGCGAATCGGTCATTGTGTGCAGCTGATGCATCGAACTCTCGATGCGATCGAGCATCTTATTGAAGGTCAGTGCCAGATGGGTTACTTCGTCGGTTCGACCCGTAATTGGCACCCTGGTCGTCAAATCAGAGCGGCCGATTCTCGACGCGGCATCTGCAATTCGCTGCACATATTTCAAGAGCCGGCGCGAGATGGAGAATATTAGAACAAATCCGAACAACACAATTAGAAGCCAAAGAAGAGTGAAGGAGAGTCGAAGGTTGTTCAAGACTCGCAGTTGATCCCACTCGGAGAGCCCAAGGTAAATACGGCTCCCGTCCTCCACGCGCATCGAGACCACACGAAATGGCACAGGAGATCCGTCCACCAGCAAATCGGTTGGCTGATCGGGAAATATCCTTGTGCTGCTTTGAATGGCCTTGAGAGTCGATGCCCCGTCGCCACTTCCAACCCATAATTTAACTGAGCCGTCCTCACCTCGTTGCAGGAAAAACACATGGTCGCTCGTGCTGCTTAGTGAACGTCTCTTGTTGGGAACTTCTTCTCGTACTACCTCGGCGATTTCTCCTACGATTTGGCCATACAGCGAATCCTTCGGCGTTCGCTCCGCTATATCGCCCAGGAGGGAAACCTCGCCCCATAGCCACGCGTCGTTTCGACGTTGAATATCGCCGGAAACAAAACGATCGAGGAACATAAACAAGATCAGGGTACCCACCGCAAAGGCTAAGGTGCCCCAAAGAGAGATACGCCAGGCGGCACTCCACACGACCGGCCTAGACGTTCCTGAGAACATAACCTTTGCCTCGCAGCGTCTCGATCAAAGGCTTTCGTCCCTCGCCATCTACTTTTACGCGCAAGCGACTCATGTGAACATCGAGGACATTGGTTTTAGGCTCGAAGCGCATGCCCCAGACCCGTTCAAGAATCATGGCGCGGGTAACAACACGTCCGGCATTGCGGCAAAGAAACTCTAGCATTGTGAACTCTTGCGATGTTAGCCGAAGCGGCTTCCCCGAGCGAGTTACCTCGCGCTGAATCAGATCTATTTCGAGATCTAGAACGCGCAGGACAGTACTCGATTGCACTGATTGCAAATCTCTTCTCAGGAGATTTCTCAGGCGCGCGAGCAACTCCGCCAAGGCGAACGGCTTCGTCAGGTAGTCGTCGCCTCCCTCCTCGAGCCCTTTGACCCTTTCATCTACCGATCGCCGCGCCGAAAGGATCAGCACCGGCGCTTTCACTCCAACCTCGCGGAGCGATTGGATCAGGTCAATGCCGTCCCGATCGGGCAATCCAAGATCTACGATCAAGATGTCGAACAGTGTGTCGGTCGCCAACTTCATCGCCGTCCTGGCGTCACCGGCCGCGTCGACCTGATAGCCCGCTTCCGCCAGCGAATGCTTCAGAAACCGTTGTATATCGAGTTCATCTTCAACCAGTAGGAGTCGCATCACGAGTCGCAAAAAGCAAGTTTGGAGAAGACTTTGCGGTCAGTCAGCCGTGCAGCACCCGGCTAGGCTCTTCAAGGGCGAACAATAGACCCGTTAATCTTCAAATTGAATGACTCTCCCGCCAATTGCGGCCGGCGCGGTACGAACGGCAGGAGAACTTAGGGACAATTGTATCTGATTTGTCGCAAACAATGCCGGCATTGCGTCCCTGCTCCGGTTCGGAAGGCATCGTCAGTATTCCCCGAGTTACGTGTGCCATGTAATCGTTGAGCTGTGATCTGAATTCCAGCAACAGCGCCGTATGCGCCCGCCTGAGGACAAGCCAGGAGAGCCATGGCAGCCCCATTTGACGGGCGACAGGAGTCAACCGCCCCATCCGAACGTTGGCGGGCGAAATCGGCTGGCCCGTTTCCGATACCAGAACGAATTCATCTGGACTGATGCTAGCTTTCTGAACGCGTCGATTAGCAAGCATTGAAAACAAGGGCTCCGGAATCTCGATGTTTCTCTTTCGCCCGCGCTTCGAATCACCCAACCCAGCGCGATTCCATTGTTCCCTCACGGCGATGCTCCGGGGAGGGATAACTTCTCCATCAACAGACTGGGCACATTCCGTCAGATTCACGTGCCTCCACTTTAGTTTGCAAATTTCCACCAGGTTCATCCCGGTTGTTATTGTGATGAGCGCGACTTCCCTCTCTGGATATTGCATCAACGCAAGCATTGCTCTTGTTTGGTCGATTGTAAGATTGTGCGCAACCTTGTGGGTCATCGGGGGTAACTTCACTTGATCGGCAGGATTCGGCCCGCTGAAACACCCCTCTCTTTGAGCGTGGGAGATAACTGCGCCGAGAACATTCTTGATATGTTTCACCGTTTGGGATGAATACTTATGAGCGGAAGCGCACGCAACAAGTCGCCGTACATGAATTGCTTCGATATCACACAGCTGGACATCGTCGAGATAGGGCCAATCCGGCACCGACTTTAGTCGCGCATTCGCAATCTTTTTTGAATTGAACACGCGGTTTACCGTCTCCGGTCTCAGCAAGTGCTTCAGAATGGCTTGATAATGTGTCTTTCCCGCGAACGTTTTGTGTTCAACATGCTCCGGGACGAACTTGCTTTCAACGAAGAATTCAAACGTCATCCTCGAATCCTGGATCGCCATGTTGTACACAGGAATTGGCGATTCTCTCTTGCCCGGCGGCTCTTCGGAAAGTCTTTGGCTAGGAAGGGCAGAACCGCGAACGAACGCGATGATTCCTCTGTCGTCCAGTTGTTGATGCACAGAACCTTTCACGTCGATAGTGTCAGCTCGCTTCGATGAAGGCTTGCGCTGCGCTTCGGTGGCCACTCGATACTCCTTGTAATTTTCATTTCGAGCCGTTCGCACCATGGCGGGAACAAATTCGCTCTCTAGCAAGATATCCCTATCCGCACTCGCATGATCCCGTGCTCTAAGGCAGTGCATCTTTGCGATTTCGCAAACATTGCATAAAGGTAATGAAGATGTAATTCTCAGCACCGCGTCGAATCGCCGTTACCGGCAGGCGCAGGCTCACAATCGTGTCGCATTCTCCAGATCAGATTGATCCGCTATCGATCGCCGACGTTGATGCTAGCGAGGTTATCGCACAATTTGCAACGAGCCGGTCTGAAGGTCATTGTAGCCCGGAGCGAACTGCGAACACCCTAGGCACCCGCCGATTGCCATAGGACCTGCATGGCACGGTAATGCACGAAGCTTCATCGCTTATTTCATTGAAGCATGGTTAATAGACATGGTAGACTCCCGCAGAATACATCGAGGATTCCGTCCTCGAAAGCCAAGCCGACAAGAACCAGAGTGAGATGCAAATGCGCGAAACACTTAGAGCCTGGAGTGTACAAATGAAGCGCGGGGCAATGATCGCTCTCCGTCGGTCGCACAATTCTGCGGCAGTTTCAGAGCCGAAAGGAAACATGGTTCCTCCTCAACGACCCAGGCAGAATTCGTGGCCCCTTCTACTCGCGTC
The DNA here is from genome assembly GCA_963798315.1 of uncultured Acidobacteriota bacterium. Taxonomy (GTDB): domain Bacteria; phylum Acidobacteriota; class Terriglobia; order Terriglobales; family Acidobacteriaceae; genus Telmatobacter. Next base: position 29,349 of record CAWCTA010000024.1, read on the forward strand.
GCTCGTCCTACTTGTGAGTAGCTCCCTATTCTTTTTTCGCGATCATATCTTTGAGCCATTTGAACACGTAGTCTTGTCCTTGCGCGGTTCGACTTCCCTGGGTGACGACCTTATGCCCCGACTTGCGGTCGCCTTTCTTCGAGATGAAATGGGTGCTGAACAGACGGGCATCAGGGTAGCTCGCAAGGATGCCAAGGGCCATCCATACTTACACGTATGGGGGAAGGTTCCTGGAAGACCCGGGCTGCAGGTGATAGAGATTTATGCGTCAGGGTCGAGCGCCGCATTCGAGTGCCTCGCGAATGAGAGCAAACGAACTTCTTGCGACATCGGCATGGCATCGCGCCCGATAAGCGACTTGGATAAGGAAGACTATCCGGCCTTGAGGAATCTTGGAGATCGCGTAGCCGAACATGTCGTGGCGCTCGATGGAATTGCAATCATTGTGAATCCGAGCAATCCGGTTGCCCAGCTGTCCATTCCCCAGTTGCGGGCGCTTTACACCGGCGAGATCAAGAACTGGAAACAGGTCGGAGGGAACGATGCTCCAATCGAGCTTTACGGGCGTGACCGCAGTTCGGGCACGTTTGAAATGTTCACTGAGAAAGTAATTGGCAAGGATGCCTTAAATGCCGAAGCGTTTGCCGTCTCCCCGGATCACCAGATCGGAGATAGCGGGGTCATCGTCGATTCCGTTATGCGGTCGCCCAATGCTATTGGCTACGTTTCTTCGCCCATGATCAAGAATGCCAAAGCTCTCCGGATCTCTGACGGAACCGGGCCCGCTTTCGCTCCGACGGAACTATCGATTGTGACAGAGGATTATCCAATTTGCAGACGGCTTCTTCTGTATGACTGGGATGCTCCCGGATCGTTGATGAATGCATTCGTCAGATACGTTGTGTACAAGCCTGGACAAACGCTGGTTGCTCAAACTCCTTTCGTAGAGCTGCTGCCCAGAGTCTTTCCCGTCCTTGTGCCTGAAAGCGCACCCGTTTCTTACAAAGAGGTGGCATCCAGGTATTCGCGAATTGGACTGAGTTTTCACTTCTCAAGCCAGCAGGCGGAGACAACGATGAATCCAAACGATCAGCTCGACAACCTCGCAAGAGTCAACGTGCTTCGCTTGCGAACGTTCCTAGCTCAGCACGGAGGAACCGGAGATGACATCCAGCTGATTGGCTTTGCAGATCAAGTGGAGGCCGGCATTCCGAATCAGAATCTGGCGCACAAGAGGGCCGAGAGCGTCGCCACAGCTCTCCGCGCAATTGGTGTCATCGTGCCTTCAGAGAATATCCGCGATTTTGGCGCAGATTTGCCAGTAGCGTCCAATGAAACTCCCGAAGGCCGCCGAAAGGATCGCCGGGTCGAGGTTTGGGTGCGCAACGGACTGCAATAGCTCAGCGTAGCCTTGTCGTCCTTCTATCGGCCCCCGCAAATCTCTTCTGATATATCTCCCCGTAACATTGCGTGGGTCGACCCAATCGGGTTAAGCATCCCCGATAACGTCGATGGCAAAGGCCCTGCGATAGGTAGTGGTCCGGCGGACATAGTAAGTTCAGAAGAACTTCAGATTTCCTTCAGGTTGGCTCGTGGTGTGATCCAAACAGCTTCCTCTTTGCCACGTGATCCGTAAGTCGCAAAGCAATTTTGAAATGCCCAACGTTCTGCATTTTAATTTCGCGGACTCCGATGGTGCTTCCAGTCCGTTTGAGTGCGGTTAGGAGAACATATGTTGGAATCCATCTCCAAGGCTAGGGTTGCTGTGGTTGATGATGAACACATCGTCGCCGACACACTGGCGGAAATCCTCAATAACCATGGATTTCAAGCCAAGGCCCTGTATAGCGGTGAGTCGGCGGTGGATGAGGTAGAAGTCTTTCGTCCGCAAATTATTCTCAGCGATGTGCGAATGGGCGGGATTGATGGAGTTGAAGCGGCGATACGGATTCGGAAGTTACACCCCGAGTGCAGAATTATTCTCTTCACTGCATCCCCGGTCCGTCACTCAATTCACGCGAGGATTGACCTTCTCGGATTTGAATTCATTGAACGGCCCCTGCATCCACAAGAAGTTCTTGCTCTGCTCGCAAATCGAGACGGCACGACGCCTCCAATAAACCAACCATGTTTCGGCCGGACTCCGAGCACATAAGGAAGGAACTTGTGGATCCTTTGAGTCTGCCTTGAATCAAGGTCAGTTGCAGTTCGGATGGAGATTTGCCCGCTACTCAAAAACCTCTCTGGCCTATACACAATCTGCGATGATCTTGTTGAGAGAAGTTGTCAGTTATGCGCTGGCGAGGGAACCCGATCGGGAAGCGGTATACCAAGGATGCGAAAGTATTCGCGAGTCCTAATCGCGCGCATTTGACGTGCCAAGGCGGGGTCCAGCTGTCAGATTCCCGCTTACGAGTCGGAGTTTTCTGACCTGAACCCTCCGGTGCACGCGTGGGCTGTCTGGCGCGTTTACGGCATAGACAGGGCGCGTACCGGCAAGGGAGACCGAGAATTCCTCAAAAAGTGAATCCATAAGCTGCTCATCAACTTCGCGTGGTGGGAGAACAAGGTCGACAGCGGCGTAAACAACGTCTTCGAGGGCGGCTTCGTTGGCGCGGACAACATTGCCGTCCTTCGTCCGCGCATTTTAAAACCACGGTCTGAACATGGTCGTCACGGCGATTCCAGGATTAGCGCCTCCAAAAAGCTGGGCCGATCTCCCTTGTCTAAGGATGAACTTGGATCTGGGATCGCCGTGTCGATCCCGCAATCGCCGCAAGGGTTTGCTCCGAATTTCTTATGGCTGCACCCTCTGCCAATACGCCGAGTTATAGCCCTGCGGGTCAGTGGGAGCGACGCCGATGACAACTGGCTTCTTACCCTGGCAGGCCCAGGTGATTGCGGTTTGATGCCCGGTAACGACCATTGGAATATACGAAGCATTCTTGTTATGGCGGCAGTAGTCGGTTATGGCCGTCGTGGGTGTCCGGCTCGTGTCGGCTTTGGCGTCGCATGGAATATTTGCTCCATAGACGCAGGCGAGCACCGCCCCATCCGCGCATCGCCACTCCATCATGCTGCCCTGGCCGGGCTCGAGATTGAGGGTTCTCGCCATCCACTGCGGAAGTTTGGGCCCGACATAGCGCGTGTCAGGCCGGTTAATTGTTCCCACGGCCTGGCAGTAGGCAATGGGATCGCGATACTGCTGCGCAAGAGCGGGTGTTCCCCACAATGTAAGCGTTGCGATTGCGAGGAACAGCCCCTTGGTAAGCATAGCTACCTCCAATTCTCCTGACGGAATGATACCGAGTGTGAAGTTCGTCCGTTCAGTGTGCGTTGGGCGCGGTTTTACCAACCCCGGCCGTCAGCATATTGGGCTGCCATCGTGATTTCCTGATTGGCCTGGTTCAGCAGGTCCTTGGCTCGCGCTGCGTGTCCACCCAGGCGGTAACGGTTGGCCCTTTGGGCGGCATCGACTTTCTGATATGCAAGAGCGATCGACTGTTGTGCACTCCACAAGTTGCCGTGGCGGTTGGGGTTGATGGTGATGTAGGGTTGCTGGGCAAACAATGCCAGGGCGCCGCTCAGAAGTATGAGCATTGCAACGCCGGTGATTTGGATCTTGTGCTTCATGGTTCTCTCCTTTGATAGTGTTCGAGTAGCGCTGGGGCTGACTTTGCCGAACCTGACTCATGTGGGAAGCACCTCAGGCGGAGGGAGAAGACAGCATCAACAAGTCTGAGAGTACGAAAGGTGTTTTGAAGAATCTATAGAGGCCGTTACACAAAATAAGTGTGTGCTGTTACACCGTGAGCCGTGTGGTTCCACACCTCGCGGGGCCGGGCCCGGCACGTGGCCCGCACAGGCGCTCGCGATTGCGCGTTGAATTCGAATGCGGTCCGCTCCGAGTCGCGGTACATTGATCAGTAGCCTGGTGCGTGCCGGAGGAAGTAGCCGTGGAGAAAGAAGTGCGGGTTGTTGTCGCAGACGATCACGCGATTGTGCGCAAGGGACTCCGCGCCGCCATCGAAGAGGAGCCCTCGATGAATATCGTTGGCGAGGCCGGAGATGGCGAATCCGCCTTGGCATTGGTTCGTCAACTGCGCCCCGACGTCGTGGTGTTGGATATCGATATGCCCAAACTTGATGGTCTGGCGGTCGCACGGGACCTCGCGCGCGAAGGCGTCGAAACCAGCATCATCTTTCTCACCCTGCACACGGATGAAGATATGTTCCGTGCCGCTATCGAACTCGGATGCCGCGGATACCTGCTCAAAGACAGTGCGACACAGGAGATTGTGGCCAGCCTGCGCGCCGTTATCGCCGGACAGATGTACATCAGTTCAGCCATGACCGCGAAGCTGGTTAGAAGCAATGCCGCACCGCCCGTTGCTCTGAGAGGCGCTCCATCGAGCCACCTGACACCCACCGAGCGCAACATTTTGCGCTTGATCGCCGAAGGCAAGTCCAGCAAGGAGATCGGCGAGGAATTGTCGATCCACTATCGCACCGTTGAGAATCACCGCACCAACATCTGCCGCAAGCTGGGTATCGAGGGCGCCAACGCCCTGCTGCGCTTCGCCCTGCAGCATAAGTCCGGCCTCTGATTCTTGGGCGCGCCGGCACTCGCCGTGTAGCACCACACGGGTCCGTGTGTAGCGACCGCTATTTTATTGTCAATTCACCTTTCCTACACTCCGAGATGTAGTCGGCTGGGTTTCCCGTATTCGCGACACTCCAGCCAGCCATCATTCAATGCTCCGCTGCTTGCGGCGGAAGCAGGAACGGAAAAGGTGAATCTCATGAAGTTGACGAGGATCTTGAAGCTGGTGGCCGGTGTGATGCTCGCCGGTCATCTCTCCTCCGGGTTCGCACAATCTGCCGCCAAGCCGGCCAGCACCACGGCGAAACCCACAGTAGCATTAGCGCCGGTCGCGTCAACCAAGACTGGCTCCGCCTCACTTGCGGCCAACCATGTGCTGATCAGCACCCCCTCCGGTTTGCTCGGAGCCGCTGCATCCGGCAGCAAAACCATCTACCTTACCTTCCCCGCCGGAACCCAGGCCGACACCCTGAGGGCGGTCCTCAACGGGAAAGACGTCAGTTCGCGGTTCACTCCCACCGACTGCGCCAGTTCCGGCTACGTCTGCGCCACCGGCTCTCTTTCCGCCGCCGATGGCGTCCGCGCCGGCAAGAACGTGTTGTTTGCCACCGTAAAGAAGGAAAACGGCACCATGGCCAGCTCGCGGCTGCGCTTCGCTGGATCGTCGCCGCAGACCGGCAGTGTGCTGCGCGCTGCCGTCTCCTCCACGGCGCGGGCCAATGCCGTGGCGCCGAGCAACGGCATCGCCGACACCTTCTTCACGCCCCCCACCGTCGCGGTCCAGACGCTGACGCCGGGAGGCTGGAACGGTAATACGCCCTGGATTTCAGTGGGCAACGAGCAGCTTCCCAGCTCCAGTGATACGCCTTGCGCCTTCGACACTCCTTACGCCGTCGTGGTGCTTGATCGCCAGACTCTGCAGGAGGTGAGCGGCGCGGCCGGATGCTTTGGCCATTCGGGCGATTCGAGCGATCTCACCGCGTATCTCAAGACCCTGACGTCAGACCAGATTGTCATCGTCGGCACCACTTACAACAATGGTGCTGTCGCCAATCTCGATACCTCGGCGATCGGCGGCGTGAATTGGAGTTCGACAGCCCAGACCAGCCCGTATTACCCGGTGCAGTATTTGGCGATCGGAGTGGGTGGCGCTGCGCCAGGTTCGGCCTACGAGAACTGGTTCGGCACCAACATGGGTCCATACAACGCGTTTGCGAACGGCTCGTTTTCCGAAGATGCCAACGGCAACTACAACTTCCAGCCCTCCGACGCTTACGAGTACATCGTCGATTCTCACTCCACGAACCGTGGCGGCCTCAGTTCGGTGACCCTCCTCAACGTTCGCGCCCTGCCGCGTTACAAAGATTTCGTTTGGGCGAATAAGGTCGTCTTTACTCCGCCGGCCAACTCGTCGGGAGGCTACTGGCTCCTCCTCCTCGAGCGCGACAACCTGGATTACTACACCATTGACCCCAATTGCGGGGTGACCGAGAACGATGCCCAGCAGGAGACGGACATTTCCAGTTGTGGAACCTTCTATCCAACCGGCGCCGGCGTGACGTCTGCGGCTCGCGAAGCTAACCTCCAGGCTCTGTCCACTGCGTTGAACAACATGAACCCGAACGAGCTTGCCTTCCTGGTGTCCATGGGAGCTCCCTCGCTGTCTTCAAGAGCCATCAGCGGATCTCCTGCGCCGGCCCAGCCCTGGGACATGGCCAACAACAACGAAAACTCCAACTTCAACGGCGGCACATGGGCTGATAACGGCTACCTGGAGTTCTCCGCCGCGTTGAACGCCCTTGGCGCGCCCGACAAGCCGACCCTGTATCTCAGCACTGCTGATGCCACGTTCGCTTACGTCACAGCCGTGGGAATTGGCAACTCCCTGAGCGGGCACTCTGTGCTATCCAGCAGCTTCTTCTCCAACCAGGGGCAGACCGGGTACGTCCACGGGGTGCTCTCGCGCAATCTGCAGGGGTTCTTCCAGCCGGGCAACACCAAGCAGGAGAAGGCGACCGCGGACAGCGCCGACTTCACCATGGACCTGGTCAACGCACAGCCGCCGGCAAAGTGGCCGGAGTTCACCACTCCCGTCCTGCCCGGCGCCTCAAGCCTTCAGGGCCAGGAGAACGCCTACGCTTACCTCAGCTGGTATCTGCTGAACGACTATTACGTGCCGGGTCAGGCCGGCCAGCCGGGCGTCTCTGCTCCCTACGCCTATGACATCCACTACTTCTTCACCGGTTCGCTCAACACGTCCATCGACATTCACACCTTCGATCCGTTGAACGCCGTATGGCCCGGCACGCAGGGCTTCAGCGGCGGTTGGAATGTTCCATGTCAGTCCGTCACAACCGATCCGGCTTCGGGCAAGCCGCTCTGCACCTGGGTTTCACCCGCCGACCAGACCTCGCTCACCTTCACGACCGGCGACTTCAGCGCGGTCCAGACGCAGATGCACAACGAGATCGTCGACCTGAGCAACGTGCTTCTTTTCCTGGTGGATGGTTCAACGAACATGAAGGACATCACGGTCGCCGGCAACGCCAATACCGCCCTCGCCCTGCTGGGCGCGGCATCGGAGGTGATGGCCAGCATCAACCAGCCGACCGTCGCGGCCACCCCTGCCACAGTCAGCCCCTGGAACATCGTCAACATGGTGGGCAGCTTCCTGACTCTTGCCACCACGGTTCCCACCGACGGCCTGGTGAGCCCCGAGACGGCTCCTTATTTGGATAAGGGTCTCAACGTCGTCGCCGACCTGTTCGGCCTGTCTGGAACGGTCGGCGGCGGTGTCACGCCTCCCAACACCACCAGTTCCGGTTTACCCAGCCAGGACCTTCAGCTCTTAACCACCGTCGGCGACCTGGCCAACAGTGGCCTGCAAGGGCAGATGCTCGCCGGGTTCGATACTGTAGCCGACGGAATCACTGGCGACTGGGGTAAACTCAGCGTTCTCGGGCCGAAGGTTGTCGATCCCAGCAATACCGCCTTCTTCTTCCCCAACCAGGTGTTGCAGAACGCCTCCATCACCGTCATGAATCAGGCGGAGCAGCGGAGCCTCTATCTCTCGCTGATCCCCCAGTTCTTCCAGGTCCAGGAGTGGCCCATGTCTGTGGGTCTCACGAATGAAGGCGTATTTCCCAACATGTCCTACGCCACGAATGGCGATGGGAACGGCAATACCTTCTACACTCCCTGGGATCCGGTGCCGGCCAATTCCGCCGTGTGGTACCCCACCTATGGTGGCTACTGGAACGGAAACAGCGGCTACTGCCCCTACATCAACTTTTGCGCGGTGGAGTGGTTTGTCGACTGGTATATGCTTGCTGAGCCCTTCGTGAACGTAGGCGCCTCTGACACCTACGCTCCGTGGATGACCAGCCAGCTTTCCACAACGCTCTTCACCAGTGGCCCTGCCGCGCTCAACTTCTCGTTTGATGCCTTCGTTGCTCAAGGCGGACCCATGCAGGCGCCGCTGAACGGAAAATCGGCTTTCGTCAATTTGGCCACCCAGCTTGGAGAGGCCACAGGGCACAATAGCAGCAACATCTTCCCTGAGAACATTCCGAATGGTTCGACCCCGCCGACCGGTGTTAGCACTCCTCCGCCGTCGCCTCTGAACACGACCACCACCCTGCAGGCGCCAACCACGGCGTATACAGGGCAGAACGTGACCTTGCAGGCGATGGTTGCCTCCCAGGTTTCGGGCGGCCCGGTTCCCACCGGCACCGTGCAGTTTCGCGATGGCTCAACTGTTCTCGGCACCGGAACCCTGGATGCGACCGGTAACGGCAGCTTTATGGCGACCGGGATCGCTGCCGGAACTCACGCGCTGGCTGCGTACTATGTCACCAACGGTAAGAGCGACGCCTCCAACTCCGCGGTCGCAACCTTAACCGTCTACGCGAGCGGCCCTGACATGACGATCTCGCTCTCGGCCAACACTGTGAACATCTCCTATGGCTCAACCTCTTCGGCGGTCACGGTCAAAATCCTCTCTGTCTCGGGCCTTTCCGGCAACGTGACCTTCACCTGCTCGGGCCTGCCTGTCGGGATGACCTGCAACTTCAGCCCGGCCACACCGGCCATTACGGCGGGAGGAACCGCGTCAACCTCGCTCACCATCACCGCGACTGTTCCGTCCACGTCAGCGGCAGCTATGCCGTGGTTCAAGGGCATCGCTGGTCTACTGATCCTGCCTGTTTCACTCTTCCTTCTGGGTCGCATCCGCAAGGGCGCCCGCGGCATCCAGGCGCTCCTTTGCCTCGCGCTGCTGGCCCTGGCCTTCACCGGCTTCCTGTCCGGCTGCGGAGGAGGAGGAACGAAGATCACTCAGCCCAACCTGCCCTCAGGTCCGCAAACCATCCTGGTGAACGCAGCTACCGACTCCGTCACCAGGACCATTCCGCTCACGCTCAATCTCCAATAGCCCCAACCGGGTGCGGCGAGAAATCGCCGCACTCTTCATCCCTTCGGGTTCCTGCGAGAACGGCTGTGAAGCGACACCGCGCCCCGAGGCATCTCCAGAAGGGCAGGGTCTTCATGGAAAGCACGAACACAAATCGAAACATGACGATTCTTCTTGTTGACGACAACCCCGGCGTTCGCCGCCTGCTGAAACGCATCGTTGCTGAGCTTGAGGCCACGGTTGTGGAATGCAGCGACGGAGCCTTTGCGCTCGCGGCCTATACCGACCACCATCCCGACGTTGTATTGATGGACATCCACATGCCTTTGCAGGACGGCTTAGCCGCAACCCGCCAGATCCGGCACCACGATCCCTCAGCAAAGGTGGTCATCGTGACGGACTACGACGACGACCAACTGCGCACAGCGGCATCCGAAGCCGGTGCCTGCGCCTACGTCGTCAAGCAGAACCTCACTCATCTCGCGGAATTGATCCGTTCGGTGGGCCAACTACAGTGCTAGCCAGGCACGATCGATCTCCAGCCCCGCGCGGGCTGCATCTCGATTCTAAAAAGGAAACCGCCATGTCCAGCGCTCCTCATACGATTGACATCACCCCTTATGGATCGGTGATCGATTTGAACTATCGTCGATCCGGCGTCAAGCCGGCGGTCCCGGCGTCTATACGCCGCAACCATTTTCTTTGCAAACTTCGCTCCGAGCTTCTGATGCGGGCCTATATCTATCGCTCTGAGATACTCACAGTTGCTTACATTGCCACGGTGCTGGCTTCCCCGCTGGGCGATTCGAACCCGTTGATCGCGGAAGGCCTTGCTCTGCTGACCCTGGTGATCCTGCTAGCCGGGGCGAGCTACATGGTTAGCCGAAAGATCGCCCGCACCGTTGTCTTCCCGATTGCGACCGTCTGGCTGCTTGCGCACACGGTGGCGGCCTTCGGTTATCGCCACCCCGCCCTCGCGCATCTTTCCCCTATTGCCGGATTCGTCCTCTCGATAGCGGTTCTGTGTGCCATCCTCCGCCGTCTTGCTTCCCCACCGCTAGTGACGACAGGCGTTATCGCCGAGACCTTCATTGGCTATCTCGCCCTCGCCAGTGCCTTCGCCCAGATCTACTGGATGATGAATCGCGTTATCGCCACGCCCTTTAATCAGCCGATTCCCGAATCGCAAATCAGCACCTTGATGTATTTCAGCATGGTTACTCTTACGTCGGTGGGGTACGGCGGCATCGCGCCTGTCGATCCTCATCTGCGCATGGTCGCCGCGCTTGAGAGCATGCTGGGGATCTTCTATGTCGCGGTCATCGTCGCGCGCCTCGCGTCATACTATCGCGCCAGCAGGAAAGCGCAGGTGACTGATTGATCCGCAGGTGTAGCCGCATCGCGAAGCCGGTGGTGTATACCATGGCGATTCAAAACCGGGCGGAACAAGAGACTAACGGGAGTATTCGAATCGCTGAATGACCGCCTCGGCAGGCGCTTGCGACAGACTCTCTGCATGATGAAAGTCATAGAGGTCGATGTGTACTTTCTCTGTCGCCGGGGTTGGAATACCTGACGTAAATTGATGCTCGCTGATCGGCTTCGCACCGGCGCCAATGAATCCGCCCTCGTACCCGTTGAACGTCGCCCGGCCAGGCTCCCAGCGGACTTGATACGTCACAGCACCCGAAGGAACTGTAAAACGATAGAAGTTATCCGGAACGTAAAACGGCTGAATCACATATTCCGCGTTCTTGCTCTTCGCATCACCCCAGCGACTCAATTCGATGTCCAGTTCATTGTGGAATCCTTCAGAGCGTGTGTTGTCCCAGGTGAAGAATCCCAGAACGGCGGAGGGGCTGAGATGGGCGCTGTCTTCGACGACAAATCTGTAAGTCCCATAGCCGAGGCTTTGATTTAGGCTCACCTCCGCGCAGGTCCAGCGCCCATCGCGTTGCGCCATCCGAAGATGAAGGTAGCCCTTCTCATCCGTCCAGGCATTTGCCGGATCATAGGCGTTTGGCTCGCCGCCGTGGTCGCTTTCCGTGTTTCGCACCGTCCAGTCATAGCCGCTGAAGTGGACCACCTTCGCGGAAGTCGGCGGACTGGTCGTCCCCTTCACGACAGCCAAAGCGGCGACCCCGTTTCCCTCCGCGGGCAGGGCGACGATCTTCGGTGACGGAGCATATCCGTTATCGACCAGAAGCGCGGCATACTCCGTGCCCAAATGCGTGAAGTTTTTCCACGACCCGTCTGACTGGATCCGGCTGAAGGGCTGATTGGCAAAAGGCTGGATCCACCACACCCCGCTATGCGCGTAAATCACAATCTGCTGCCCAGGCGTCGCATTCCGTACCCGGCCCCCAATGTCACCCATCTGATCCGGGCCCCCGATGCTGGCCATGGGAGTCTTCGTTACTTCGATTGAAGGCCTCAGTACAACATGCTGGGACCGGCAACCAGTCACCAGCACGCACGCAAATGCGAGACATGCGGATCGCGTCTTTCCAAAATCATGGGGACCAGCGATTTGAATCATGATCTACACTCACATTCGCTCAACCGCGCCCATTTGCTTGAACCGGGATTTCGAAGGTGAGCACCGTACCTTGCCCCGGAACCGATGAGACACGGAGTTCGCCTCCCAGGGAATGGGCACGTTCGGCCATTCCGGTCAGTCCGAAGCCGCCCTTTCCGCCTTTCGAAGAGCGAGTCCCCGGATTAAATCCCACTCCATTGTCTCGAACTGTCATACTCAGTCGCGCGGCGCCGCGCGCAACTTTGATCTGCACCTGAGTCGCCTGCGCATGCTTCATGATGTTGTTCAGCGCTTCCTGAACGATCCTGTAGAAGTTGATTCGGAGCTCCTCAGGAAATCCGTCATCGATATTGTCCAGTTCCGATGTGATGCTCAGCCCTGATGCAGACGTCACCGTGCGCACGATCCCCTCGATCGCCTTTGTAAGCCCCAGGCGATCGAGTTGAAAAGGACGCAGGTTGTAAGAAATCTCGCGCGTCTCCTGAATCGCGAGCGAGGTCTCCGTGTTGATCTCTTTCAGCGTGTCCAGTTCATGACCCGCAGACCCCGCTTTGGTTTGCGCCCGCATCGAAAAGAGGGCCAGGTTATTAATCACCACCAACCGTTGACCCAGGCTGTCATGAAGTTCGGCGGCAATGCGTTGGCGCTCGCTCTCTTGCGACGCTATCAGTTGCTGCGAGAACGCCTTCTGCAATGCCTGTGAATGCTCCAACTGGCGGATGCGGTACCGCACTATGGCGAGGATCAGTGCGGCCATCACGAGGACCTCAAGGACTGCGAACCACCAGGTTCGGTAGAAGGGCGCCATTACTTCGACGGCCAGCATACGACCCTCAGTGTTCCAGACGCCGTCGCTGTTCCGGGCGATCACATGGAAATGATATGTTCCCGGAGGCAGATGCGAATAATAGGCTGTGCGGCGCGCACCGGCGTCAATCCAGCTCGAATCCAGCCCTTCCATTTTGTATCGAAAGCGAATCTGCTCCGCATGAACAAAACTCAGAGCCGTGTAGTCGATTTCCAGGTTCTCTCTTCCGGGGGGTACTCTTAATGACTTGTTGATCGCAACGGAAGCCCGGTCCACGAAAGCCGACTCGATAACTACGGGCGGAGGCTGCGGATTGATGCGCATGGCCTGCGGATCGACAACCGCAACTCCGTCCTGGGTCGGAAACCACAGCTTCCCATCGCGCGACCTGATGCCGGCCGGCCACATCCCCCCGTTGCACTCCACATTCAACATGCCATCGGATTTCCCATAGGCGACCGACGTAATCGTGGCCAGCTTCCCTTCGGCAAAGGCAGTCAACTCCTGCGTGCTTACTCGATAGATGCCCTTGTTGGAACTCATCCAGAGGTTGCCGCGGCCGTCCTCCAGGATCTGAAATACACCATTGTTGAACAGGCCGTCGCGTTCACCATAGCGCGTGAACTTACCATCCTTGAAACTTCCGAGTCCGCCATCGTAGGTGCCAATCCAGAGCACACCGTCGCCGTCTTCGTAGATCGCACGGACGTTGTCGCTCGGCATGCCATCCCGCTCGGTCCAGTGTGTAAATTGCGCTCCGCGAACTCGCGTGAGCCCGCCGTACCCGCCAATCCAGATGTCGCCCGAGAGGCTCTCGACAATGGCGCGCACATCATTCGTGGCAAGCCCGTCCTGGACGGTCAATGTCTTGCTGGGCCCGTCCCGGTACAGCACCAATCCGTTGGACGTCCCGATCCACATCGTTCCCCCGCGGTCCTGAATCATGGCTTGCACCACGGCCAGTTTTGGAAGGACGATTCCCGCAGGCCTCAGGAAATGGCCATCGCGAAGAATGGCCAGGCTGCTTCGTGCGGCTACCCATAAGTTCCCATCGCGATCCTCGGCCAATGCGCTCACGCGCGGCCCGGGCAAGCCTTGCGCCACGGTGTAATTCGTAAATCTGCCTTCACTGAAGCGGCTGAGGCTTGTCGGCCATGCGCCGAGCCAGACAGCAGCCGTGCGATCCTCGTAAACCGGGTAGATATTGCTGTCGATCAGCCCCTGCGCCTTTGAATAGACCTGGATGGACTGTTCCTGCAGCCGGTAAAGCCCTTTTCCTTCCGTTCCGATCCACGCGTTACCTTCGCGGTCTTCGAGGAACTGTTCCATCGGAATGCTGGCAGGTTCACCTGAGGATTGAAAGTACAGGAATCTCGTGAGCCGCGCACCCACGTGCGTCGTCCAGACATGTCCGTGATCGTCTCGGTAACTCGACGGTGCAGACCCTCGCTGCGCGTCAACGCGTCTCGCCTCGTTTTGTCCTGCGGGAATTACCGCTTGCCGGCCATCGAATGTTTCCAGCCACACCGATCCATCTCTAGCAATTCCAACAGCCCATAGGGAGCGGCCGGAGAGCCATGGCGGCAACGGATAGCTCACAAATCGGCCCTGCATGAATATATGAATGCCCGCGCTGTTCCAGGCCCAGAATCCCGCACTGTCCCACCAAAGAGGCTCATAGTGAATCTTGAGATTCGCGGGTGTGATGTCATGCAATTCTCCCGTCGCCTTGTTCCATTGCAGTATCGATTCTTCTGACAGCATCCACAGGCTTCCCGATCGATCGACGGTGATTGCCCTGACGCTGTTGGCGGGAAACCCGTCCTCGGCACTATAGGTGTGGAACGAGCCATCGTGATAGCGAGTCAACCCGCCGCCCTCATTCATCAGCCAAAGGTCGCCGTCGCGCCCGTCCACCATGGCGTTGAAGCGATTGGAAGCGATTCCAGGCGTATTGCTCTTGTTGAAAACTGTGAAACGCACTCCATCAAAGCGGGCTACGCCGTCAAGCGTGGCAACCCAGAGATAACCGTCTGGAGTCTGGGCAATGCCCCTGACGATGTTCTGGGGCAGGCCGCTTTCCGCCGTCCACACGTCGAAGCGATATTGCGCCCCGTTCCCATGAAGAAAACACAATAGGATCGCAGTCAAAGCGAGCCATTGGCGAATGCGCCATCCTCTGCGCCACGAAGCTCTCTCCCGCATGGGCAGTTGGAAGTCGGGGTCGGCGATACTCCTAGGGAGACCCTTCCTGAAGATGGTGCGGAGATAGGGACGGCCGATCATTGTGGGCCCACATCCGATGCGCAAAAGTCAGCAGGGTATGCAGCCAAAGTATACCGGGAAAACTCAAATCGCGCGCCCTCGGCTGCCCGTCGGAAGGGCGTCCCTTCGATAACCATGTACGGATGAGGAGAACAAGGCGATGTAGATCAGCTCGCGTCGTTCCGAACTCCACCTGAATTTCGAATTGGACCACGTTGGACACAGTTCGATGGCCATCGAAATAGGTGCCACTCTCAGTTATTCAAAATGAACTGGATGGTGGACGCGGAAGGAATCGAACCTTCAACCTGTCGGTTAAGAGCCGTGCGCTTCGTTCCCGCTCCTGCTGCTACTGGTTGCTATAAGATCTTATCGTTTGTTAAGTTTACCTCCTCCCTCCTCGGCGGCGTTTGCTATAGGCATACCCCAGATTATGACGGATTTTGAGAGAGAGTAGGTACAAAAATGGGTACAGTAGTTTGGGTGATCCAGCCTATTGAGACAGCTTGAAATTGGCACACTCGTCAAGTTGGATTGGAAGCCCCTGTCCTTCGTCAAAATGGATCCCGGGCCAAAGCCGATCGCTCGAAGAGGCCTGCCGGGCGGGTTATACCTTCTTGCGATTCCTTTCGTTTGTCGATGCTCTCGGCAGCCACTCGAAAATGCGTGTTCCGGCTACTTCTGCTGGCTTTGGTGTTCTGTGCCGTGGGATACTCGCAGACCCTAACCGTGATTTCACCTCTCAGGTTCTCGACATCCGATCCGCAATTGGAACGGGCCTTTGATTGGGCCAAGAATCGGGCACTCCACTACGTCTCGTCCGATCCGCCGGTGGCAGTTGGAGCCCCGCAACGTGGTTTCGCGACCGCGGATCATGAACCGCCCCCTGGCATCCGGCAAGTTCGTCGAAGCCCGGGGCATCCCGGGCTACACCGAAGAGCGTAAAGATTTCAACCTCGGCACCGATCTTATGGCTGCCGAATATCGTGCGCTCCGCCTCTATGGGGAACTGCTGCGAATGCGGTTCGGCCGGATCGCCAACATTTGATACTCAGGCCGAGGGCATCGCTCAAATACTGGAAACCAGGGCGTGGAGTTCTCCATCGCATCATTTCTACAACGCGCTACAGCAGAATGGCGAGGGCGTCGGGACAGGGCGCTTGCAGGAAGAAGAACTCGCCTCAGCATTAGCCATGCCGTCGTGATAAACGCCGCAAGTTCGAGTTCACGCGAAGCCGATTGGCGAAGATCGAATTCCGACGCCAATGGCATCCCAATCAACGCTTGACCGGCTTGGACTGGTGTCGTTCTCGACCTGCTCGCACCCAAAAGGGGGCGTGAAACACGGAGACGACTCAACAAATTCTGCGCGCATCAGTTCGGGTGGTTCGTTATCGATAATGCCTGCATTAACGTGAAATCGATTAGGGTCTCGCTCGGCACCCTGACCTGGTCTCCCTTTGTGATTGTCTCCGACCCTGCCCCCACACCCGCGCCAATTCCCGCACCGATCGCCGCTCCTTGGCCGCCTCCGGCGAGGGCGCCGATAAGCGATCCAAGGGCCGCTCCGCCAGCCGTTCTCTTTGCAGTGCTCGCCCCGCGCGATTTTCCGGTCAGTTCATATTCTCCCGTTACCAACGGCAGAGTTTGCCCATTCACAACAATCCCCGTCAGTTCCAGTTGCAACTGCGATCTGCCTGTGAATGTTCCTGACTCCTTTGATTCCGCCAGTCGACCAAATAAGTACGCACCCTGCGCAACTACAACGTTGCCGTTGACTGTGAGCGGCTCTTCAAGCGAAGCCTGGAAGCGATCCCCCACTTGATTCTGAGTTGAATCGATGCTGTCGATGGTGCGTACCGCGATGAGCGTTCCGGCCGGGATGGTGACACTTGCTGAGTTTTGCCGGACGGTGTGCTCCAGGTTCTCGGATTCACTGAGAGGTGTACTATCCGGGCTTCGTGACGTGTCAGGTACTGCCGTATCGGACTCAAACTTGATTGAAACAATGTCCGCGCGATTGAACTTCTGCACCGATGATCCGACTTGGAAGCTGATCTCACTCTCCGTGCCACCTATGAACCTGCCATTGATCAAACTCCCATTCTTCAATTCCAAGGAATCAGCTCTCGCAATCAATACGGTCAGAAACATCGTAACGAGCAATCCGCAATTCCGGTTGAACTTCCCCATGCATTCTCCTTTGCAATATTTCCGCTTGATCCTCGCCTAAGTCGACTCGGCGAAAGGTGGAAGTCTGCTGCTTGTTGGGCTGAGAACATGCGTGTGAGCTGCGCGAACAACAGGATCAACCACCTCTGCCAGTCTGTAGTGCAAGGCGTGTGCCAATCGGGGGATTTTAAGAGAATAATCGGAACGGTAGATCTGAGCGGCCATCACTTCGTAGTCTGCTTGGATTGGATTCGCGATCCTTGGCGCGCCTAGGCGACACCCTCCAAAGGAGCTTTCTGATCCTGTCAAGATGCCCCGGCGAATGCTGGCCGGGTTATCGTTACCACGTGAAATAGTGACGTCCCGTACCCTGCAGGCTCGGATGCAACGGAAGATCCCCTCCGTTGGAGAAAACGTACTGCGGTACGTCATGATCTGGGCCCTCGTGCTTCCGGACCTCGCCCGCGGTTTCACCGGTCATCATTCGCAGCCTTGTATAGACATGGACCGGAACTCGGTCGGACTCGGCGCGCAGCTTGCCAACAAACTGACTTGTATAGGAGTATTCATTCCGCTGTGATGACATGACGACCTCCGCGCAGACGTTGAGTGGGCTGATGGGCACACGACTCGTGCAGTCGGGACTCGCTTACGCCACTGCTTGAATTTGCGCTGCGAAGCGCGGAGGAGTCCGTTCAGCGCTTCGCAATGGCTGCACATTGCCGGAGCTTTGCGATTCTGGAACCGGACTTGCGCGATTGAAGCGCGCCAGCACTTCATTCACCGTGTCCTGTACTCGTGTGTTTGGACGGTGGAATTTGCGTGTCGCTCTCGCTGCAAGGATGGTTAGCAGAAAGCGATTTGGAACATTTTCCATGGCTCCAAAGACCAACTTAGATCGCATAGTGTTCTCCGAAGGCGACGAAGAATTACAGCCTCATTAGTGTATGAGCAATTGAAATGCCAGAATCACCGAACAAACAACGGAACCTGAAAGGTATCTTCTTGCATCTGGCCCGAACTAAGGTCCAGTCGCAACCACTCCAGCATTTGAAGTCAAAGAATTCCTGCCTTAGAGTGGCCCTCTTAAGGATGCCCTGCCGCCTTCGGGTTTCGCGCCTCGCCTTCACCGATCGCCGGCTTCTTCCGATTGGTCAACCTCGACCACCGTGCACGGTTGGTCTTGGACGAATAGCATTTTTCTGGAACGATCGTATGGTCGCATCTTAATCCAAATCGCGACCGCAGTGACACCAAGTGAACACCCGTCAATCAAATGCCACACGCAGTCAAAATCTGGACTCCTCCGCTTAAGAAACGCCCATCGGCGTCGCCAAAATACTTTGATTGCCACGTTCTATGCCGCCGCACCAAGTTCACCTTCGATCCTGGCGCTTTCTCCCAATTTCACCACCCTCGACCGCGTCCGACTTTTTGTCCTGGATCTTCACCAGGTCACCGGAACGCGAGACGATCACGCCCTTGACTTTCGCCTTTTGGCCACTCGTTATGTCCTGAATCTGCCGTGGCAACGAGTGGCACTCCAGGGGACAGGCAAAGGCACCGCGAATATCGGCTATGATCCATCGATCCAGGGCGAATTCTACAGACCATTTGGGGGAACCTGGTAGGTGCGCGAAGGGTCTCAGGCATTATGACGCAGCACAACCATCTTACTTTGCAGCATTTCTTCCATTGTGTAGCGTATTCCGCCGGTGCCGAGGCCGGACTGCCTCTGGCCGGCGAAGGGCATCCAGTCGGTACGGAAGGCGGTATGATCGTTCACCATGACGGCGGAAGCAGCAAGATGTTTAGCGGCATAGAGGGCGGCGTCGATGTCACGGGAAAAGATCGAGGCCTGGAATGCAAAGGGGAGGCTATTGGCCCGCGCGATAGCCTCGGAGACGTCGGTGAAGCTGTAGATGCAAGTGACGGGTGCGAATATCTCGTTTGTTGAAACGATGGAGTCAGAGGCCGGTTCGACGAGAATCGTGGGCTGGTAAAGGCGGTCTCCGATTGGTTGCCCTCCGGTGGCCAAGGTCGCTCCTTGAGAGAGCGCTTCCGCAACCCATTTGCCGACGCGCTCGACCTCGCGCGGCGCAATGAGAGGACCGACCTCTGTCTTCATTAGACGAGGATCGCCAACGCCGAGTTGGCGGACGCGCTCAGAGAAGCGCTCGATGAATGCGGCCTTCAGGTCATCATGAACGAAAATGCGTTGGACCGATACGCAGACCTGTCCAGCGTGATAGTAGCCTCCCTTGACCAAGGGCTCGATGACGGCATCGAGGTTGGCGGAACTGTCGATGATCACGGGCGCGGCCCCGCCGTGTTCAAGCGCGCAGCGTGTGCCCGCGGCGAGTTGAGAGCGCAGGTACCAGCCCACTTTGGCAGAACCGATGAAACTGAGAAACGCCACACGCGCGTCGGTGGCGAGCCTCTGGGCCAGCGAGTTGTCATCGAGAATCACCACCCGGCACCATGGTTCAGGAAGACCGGCCTTATGC
>CAWCTA010000025.1:0-237529 GCA_963798315.1 uncultured Acidobacteriota bacterium
TCAGTTACCTCCTGTGCCCCTCACCCTAAACCGGCCTCAAAACTACTCGATAGCCACAACTGCAGCGACCGCGGCGCCTGCGGCTTCGTTCTCACCGCCAAGGCGGACATTTCGAAATATCCCTTTGGCTGGGAAAAGCTCTCCCTGCGTTTGGGTTTGCAGAACATTAAGGCCTCACGCCGCAAACTTGGAGTTGGAGATAGCCCATGCTCTTCGTCGCGGTGTCAGCAAAGTCCCGGTTCAATCTGTCAGGCATGTCCCCGGTTTGTACCTGTACCGTCCATACCCCCCACCCCCCTTGTGAACCTGTGAAGCTGTGAGGGCAATGCAAAAGCGTGTCATATTCTCCCCCTTATCTAGATACGCTTTCCTTTCGCTTGTAAGAATAATGCCCTGAATCAAAATGCTTTACGGGCCAAAATTCCGTTTGAAACAGCACTTTTTTGTTACATTTGCCGCTCGCGGTTGTTCTCTTTTTATTTGCCTTTAGCGGCTTTCCCCTGGCCGCGCCTCCGTCGAAATGGTATGGAGATCGCCCGGAGCGCAAAGGCGGCACCGCGCCGAGATTCCGGCTCATTCATTCTGTCCTGCTCAGCGTGGCGATCAAGGCCTCCCGGCGCTTGTTGGCCATGGCATCGACATGCGCGAGCACGCGCCGCCATGCGAACACGGCTCCGGCTGCCAGGATCAGGAAAACCGCCACCGCCAGCCATAGCCTGTTGAACAAGGAACACAGTGCAAATACACCCACCCCGATGCCCAGCACGCCGGCCTGGATCAGCATGCTCAACAGTGAATTGGCCTGCGAACCGCGCTGGCGGGTCAGTCGTCCGAGGTTCATACGGTAGGGCAAATGGATGGAAAACGCGTTTCCCGCGGCGAGATGCACGGGCAAGGCAAACAAGAGCCACGCCCACGCCGCCGCGACCGCCGCTGGAGGGGGCCAGCCTATGCGCAGGCTGGCCACGAAGCACACCAGCGCGGCGTCAACCAGGAAGAGCATCCCGTGAAAGAGGTTCTTGGCCAGGATTACGGTGCGGATGGGCGTGGGGGAGAGAAACAACACCTGGATTCCCGGTCCCTCCGGCCCCAGGCTGTTATAGAACAGCTGGGTAAAGCCGACCATCGCGTAGCCCAGGCTGATCAGCAGGCTCATCGAATAGGGATGGCCTCCATCCGTGCCGCCAGGTGTCCAACGCCGGACAAATACCCCGGAGAGGAGGAACACCATCAAGAGGGGCGCGGCGAGTCCGTAGATGAGAGGCATGGCGCGCAACAGCACGCGCAGCTCTTTTTCCATCACGGCGGCGATGGGACCCGAGCCATCGAGGAGCCATGCGCGATTCCGCCGCAACTCCTTCTTGCGCGATGGAGCGTCGCCGAAGTTTTCGCCGCGATACTCCGCGCGCAGCCGCACGCCGAGAGCGGCTCCGGTGGCCAGCACGTAGAGTCCCAGAAAGGCGGCGGCCACGAGCGCCGTTGCAGGTTTGCCTGCGGCACCCTGCTGGACAGCTTCCGCGGCGAGTCCCGGAGGCAGCCAGCGCTGCGCACGATTCGCTGTCTCCAGCCTCCGCATCATGACGACCCACGTCTCGCGGTTGTGGGTATCGGAGTGGAAGGCCGGGTTCAGCAGTTGCAGACTTATCAGGCCCACAAAAAACAATGACCCCACGATCTCCCGCGTACGCCGCTGCGCCATCCAGCGATCGGTCCACGCCGAGATGGCGCGAACAAGAAAAATGTTGAACCCCGCAAAGACGGCGAGGCCGAGTGCCACCCAGCCAAACAGGTCGGGACGCACGATTGTGGTGCCCACCAGGATGCCGAGACAACAGAACCCGCCCAGGATGGTCGAAATGTCCACCACGCCGAAAATCAGGTGGAGCAGGTAGAACGCTCCAAAGCCCACCGGGAACCGCAGCAGCCCGTTAACGTCGAACTGCTCCTGAAAGGAGGCAATCGAAACCGGCACCACCTGCCACGCCAGCAGCAGCGCCCAGAACAGTACCGGAACGATCGCCCACTTTCCGGTCGCGGCGATGGCATAGGCGCCGGAGCCGAAGCCCGTGCCCAGCCCCAATCCCATCAGCGCATAGATCATATAGGAGATGCCATGCGCGGTCGCTTCAAGAGCCCCGCGGCCCGTGCGCAGGGTGTTGCGGAAGATGCTCCAGCGTATCGCCGCCAGCGCCCGGTATTGCGCCCGGGCCATTGCGCCGAACGGCCCTCCGTACCCGGTAAGCGGAGAAGTGAGGGGTTCCGCTACGTCAGCCATGACAGCTCCTGCGCCGGCTCCTGCCCCCCCGCCCCCACAATCGACAGAAAGATCTCTTCGAGCGTGAGCCGCTGGGCCGATTCGGCCCCGGGCAGGGTGCTGGCCACGCCCGCGCGCAGGTCTTCGATGGAGCCGTTGGCCACCAGGCGGCCCTGGCTGATGATGGCCACATGGCTGCACAGGCGCTCGACGATCTCGAGCACGTGGGTAGTGAGAAAAATGGTCGCGCCGCGGCCGATCATGCCCTGCAGCATGGCTTTGAGCATGCCGGCGGCGATGGCGTCGACGCCTTCAAACGGCTCATCGAGGAACAGCACCCTCGGACCGTGGATGACGGCCGCGGCCAGCGCCAGCTTTTTCTGCATGCCATGGGAGAAGTCCGTGACCAGCTTGCGGCTCTCATTGGCCAGCTGCATGAACTCCAATAATTCTTCAGTGCGCTGGTTGGTGGTCTGGCGGTCGAGGCCGTACATGCGGCCGACAAAGCGGAGATACTCCGGCGCAGTGAGCCGGCCCAGCAGGGCCATGCCTTCGGGAACGACACCGATCTGGCGTTTTAGATCCAGCGCGCCGGCGGTAAAGCGCTGCCCCAGGATTTCGATTGATCCCGCGCTCGGTTCGAGCAGGCCGGTCAGCATCTTGATGGTGGTCGACTTCCCCGCCCCGTTCGGTCCCAGAAAGCCGAAGAACTGGCCGGGAGCCACACTGAAGGTGACGTCATCCACGGCGGTCAATGCGCCAAAGCGTCGCGTAAGCCCGTGGGTTTCGATCGCCGCGCTTCCCATGTGTGCCGCCACCATAGCAAGGATAGCCGGTCGAATCAAACCAGGGCCCCGCGCCGCTTTGCCTGGCTTTCGCGATTGCACCCGGCGCCAGGCTGAAACGCAAATGATTACTTTTTTGCCGGGGAGGCAGGAGCCGAAGAACCAGGGCCAGGCGGGATTGGCTTGGCCCATTCAGGATGTTCTTTCTCGACCTCCTGTCCCACCTCGATGCTTATGCTGGAACCCAGCCGCGAAATATCAGTATTGATGTCAAGCTGGATGTGCGGCCCATTCGCCTTGATCTTCTGGCTCAATTCAGGAGCGAGAGAATAAATCTTGGAGTTCTTGAGGGCGAGCTGAGCCTGCGTCATCTGCTCCAATTCGTCACTGGTGTAGTAGGCCGCGTAAACCTTTGCCGTGATCTCCACGAAATCGTCGGGCTTGATCCGTTCCTTCATCCGTATTACCCATTCATCGCCGAATTTCGGATTGAGGCCGGGATTCCGTTGGAGCATCGCCTGCTTGCCTTCTTCGAGCAGTTTGTCGAGGCTTTGTTCCAGCCGGGGGCGGGCATCGGAGGCCTGCACAAACTTCAACGCGTTTTCGAGTCGCTGCTTTTCCGCGTTCGCGACCGCCGCATTTGCCGCAGCGGGGCCGGTAGCCTTCGATGGGGCCGGGGCGGAATCCTTGTTTACGGGAGCCGGTTGCTGGGCCGCCACCGGCAAAGCCATTGCAACAAGCAAAACAACGAATTGAGCGGTGCGCATGGTACTGCCTCTTCAGGAACGTGGGTATTGTTGAATTGGCCCAAGTCGGGAGATCCAATCTCAGCCTCAAGTTAGCACACATTCACCCGCGATTCTTTGCACTTTGCTGAGTTCGGGTCAGGACAGGAGTGATCGACTATTCTCCGGCCGATTCATTGACTTCGCCTTCCTCCGGCTCGGGCTCACCCATGGGATCGTTGTCGCGGTCCGTCACTTCGGCAACTTCTGCCAGCCGCGCGGCCAGTCCCGCCGTCCAGCTGCCCTCGGGAGCGCGCCAGCTCCAATTTCCCGCGGCCACGGAGGGCGTATTCATGCGGGCCTCGGAGCCAAGCTCGAACAGATCCTGGGCGGGAACGATAGCCAGCTCGGCAACGCTGGCCTCGGTGGCCCGGATGAGCGGCCATACGGGGCTACTATCGGGGCCCATCGTGCCGACGTAGGACTCGGCCGCGGAGCGCTCCGCTTCGCCAGCCTTCTGCCACCAACCCAAGGTAGTGTCGTTGTCGTGGGTGCCGGTGTAGGCCACCGTCGCGGGCACATACCGGTGCGGGAGGTGAATGTGGGCGCCCTTGTCGCTGAACCCGAACTGGATGACGCGCATGCCAGGCATCCCCAAGTCAAGCCGGAGTTTATCGACCGCCTTGGTGATGAGGCCCAGGTCTTCAGCCACCAGCGGCAGTTCCCCGAGCTGCGCTTCCAGGGCGCGGAACAGCTCCAGGCCCGGCGCCTTGATCCATTCGCCGTGGATCGCGGTCTCCTCGTCGGCGGGGATCGACCAGTACGATTCAAAGCCCCGAAAGTGGTCCAGGCGCACGATGTCGTACAGCTGGCAGGACCGGGCGATGCGTTGCACCCACCAGTCGAAGCCTTGCCTGGCCAGCACATCCCAGCGATAGAGTGGATTGCCCCAGCGCTGGCCGGTGGCGGAAAAATAATCGGGCGGCACGCCGGCGACATGGATCGGCTGTAGTTCTTCATCCAGCTCGAAGAGCTCGGGGTGTGTCCACACGTCGGAGGAGTCCATGTTGACGAAGATGGCGATGTCACCCAGGATCCGTATCCCGGCACGCGCGGCGGCGTTGCGCAGATCGTGCCACTGGAGGTCGAAAGCGAATTGAAGAACCTGTTCGAGGGCGAGGGCGCGGGTGTGCATCGCTTTGAGCTCGGCCATGGCCTTGGACTCGCGCTTGCGCACCGCCTCGGGCCAGGCCGTCCATGCCCCGGTCTTGTATTCCCTGCGCAACACTGCATACAAGGCGTAATCGTTGAGCCAGTTCACCTCGGCTTTGCAGAAAGCGCCGAACAGCTTCCAGTGTTCGGCGAATCTGGGATCGTGAGCACCGCGGTCCAGAAAGCTGGCAGCGGCTTCATACAGCAGGGGAAGCTTGCGCTGTTCCACTTCTTCGAAGCTCACCGGGCCGCCGCGTCCGGCAAGGCCAGCGATCCGTGTGCCCGGAATCCAGCCCCAGTCGGAAAGAAACTCCAGGCTGATGAGGTAGGGATTGCCGGCGAAAGCCGAGGACCCGGCGTAGGGCGAATCGCCATACCCCGTTGGGCAAAGTGGCAGCACCTGCCACAGATGCTGTCTGCCTTCCGCGAGGAAGCCAAGGAAGTCATAGGCGGCGGGTCCGAGGTCGCCGATTCCGCCATAGGAAGGCAGGGAGCTTACATGGAGTAAAACACCCGAAGAGCGCTGAAATTCCATGGCCCTATTATCGGATGCAAAGGGGCGGGGATAGATGGACCGGCAGCGAATTCGGTGCTTAAATGCGTTCCTGGGGGCACCCTGACGGTGAGGTTAAGCCGGCCCGGACCTTAAGCGCGAGGGCGCTTAAAAAAACGGATTTTCAATGCGCAGACTCCCAAATTTCTGACCGTGCTGAAGGTCTTCGGTGAAGACCAGATCGCAATTGGCCTGAAGTGCAGCGGAGAGGATGAGTGAATCAAACCACGATAAGCCAGTCTTTGCCTGGAGGCGCAAAGCTTCTCCGTAAAGGCTGGCGGAGGAATGCACGCTGAGCAGTGGGCGAAAGACAGTTCCCAGATATTGCTCCGCGTCGGCCACGCGCATCGGGTGGGAGAATCGTTTAAGCGCGACGTTGAAGAATTCCTGGACAACCTGATAGCTCACGACACCCTTCTGCGTCTCGAGCGCTTTGCTTATCAGTTTTTCGGCTTTCCTTGCCTTCGCCGGCGCGCTGCGATCAAACGAGTAGACAAAGATATTGGTGTCCAGGAAGAATCTATCGCTCATTCAACTCGTCCCGTGTGTAGGGTCCACCCGCATCGATATGCCGCAAGTGTTTCATCAAGGCCCGATAGCTCTGTGCGTCCCCTTCGCTCGCAGTGAAATGGGTAAGCCACTCGCGAAAGGCAGCGTTCAAGGTCCTGCGCTGTGCGCGCGCGATGGTGCGCGCTTTGTCGATCAGATCCTCATCGGCGCTCAGGGTCACATTCTTCATACTAATCCAGTGTACACGATTCTCGTGCGATCTTCGTCAACCTAGCCCTTGGTAATAGTTGGCGTCGGCGTGCCGTTCCACGCGAATCGGTACGTCGGCCCTTTGCGGACGTTGGCAACCAGCGCAGGGCGGAAACACGCGATGCAGGTGCCCTTGTGATGGCGGATGCTGGGATAGATGATTCCGTGAGAGCCGGACTGGAGCAGCTCTTCCGCCAGGGTTTGCGAGGCGACGTAGCTGTTCGGGTCGAGACAGCCAACCTGGTCGGGCGCGTCGCGCAGGTCGTGAAAATCGCTGTTGAAGTCGGCCAGGTAGTCGTCGTAGGTGACGTCGTCTAAGAAGCGGTTGATTTCGGCGAGTTGCACGGTTTTGTGGAATCCCACTTCTGCCTGCGAAGTACGCGGGTCAAAGGCGGCGTACCAGGCGCCGCGATCGGGGCCGGCGAAACGGCTGCCCTGGGGATGGGCATGGGTAAACGAAGCATTCACCACGCTGGCATAGGGAATACCGATGACCAGTTCCTGGGCGCTGATGCCGGGCAGCAACTCGCGTTCGGCGAGCAGCCGGTCGTTGGTGGCATTGTCGAATTCAAACAGGTGTGCGAGATGGCCGGCGTCGTCCGCAATCCGGGTCAGGACACTGTCTTCCTTCGGACTGTACTTCGACTGGATGAAGCGGTGCGTATCGCGGCGGCGGACACGGGAGGTGGAGATGGACATGGCGACTCGCGGTTGTCAGACGCCGCCGCGTCGGGCATCGAGCAGGCGGCGAACGGTCTGCATGGCGGAGACTCCGCCCCGGATCATGTACTCGAGCGGGGTGCGCCCGCCGAAGATGCGATTGGAATTGGGAAGCCGGACCCATTCATCGGCCAGCGACTGACCGTGGAGGATGTTGAGGGCTTTGAAGATTCCGATCAGGTAGGAGATGCGGTACATCTGGTCTGCATCGAGAACTTTGGCCTCAGGGTTCTTCTTCATTTCGAAGTAGGAGCCGTTGGCGACGCCCCCCAGGAGTTCGCGGACCTCTTCGCTGCGCAACTTCCAGCACTCCGCGATGTTGAAGAGGGCTTTGAGGCCGGATGCGCTGAGGCGCTTGCGCTCTTCTTTCGAACTCAGGTCGATGATTTCAGGAGGCGCATAGCGAGTAACAGGGTACGTAAGACTTGCCATTCTTTCCGCCGATCAACAACTGGACTGTTTATACTCCATTTTCGGAGAGTCGTCTAGTCGGCCTTCAGATAGGCTACCAATTTGCCTGGGTCGTTCCTCATCCTTGCGTCTGGAAAGGCGAGGCGGTAGGTATGGATGCCTTAATTCTGGCCCCACTCAGCGGCGGCCGTTGACCTCTTCGAGCAATTTCTCGGGGTGAATAGGCTTGGCAAGCAGGCGGAAGTCGTGACCCTTCCGGCTGGCTTCGGCCAGGACGTCGGCGGTGGCGGTCTGGCCCGAAAAGAGAATGACCTTGCAATCGGGACGCGCCCTGGACAGATAGATGGCCAGATCCACCCCGGTCATTTTGTCCATGATGACATCGCTGAGCACGACATCGGGCTCGAATGTCTCAATGGCCTCGACTGCACTCTCGGCGCTGTAGACAGCCAAGGCCTCGTGGCCCTTGATCTTGAACACCATGGCCAGCGTATTCGCTATGTTCTCCTCATCATCCACGATGAGAACGCGCGACTTGTATGTATTGTCGGACACTTTGACCCCTGCCCGGATTGGGAGCACCGGATGCGACTCTTAGGGTTGAGGTCTTACTCGTACGTGTTTTTTGTTCGCAGCCCCAAGTGCGGCTACTCGCCGGTATCCGGCGTCTGGGCCTTTGCATTGATGCGGATGCGATTGCTTTTCTTGTAGTCGTTCATCACGTTGCTGGCAAACAATTCAAACGCTTCGTTGCGGCGCTGGTCAAGTATGCGGTCGCGAGTCTGATCGAAATTCTTCTGGATCTCGGCGTCTGTGGGTTCCTGCTTATCGATCAACTTGACCACCACACCTGTGCGGCCGGTGTTGATGGCCCCGCTGATGGTGCCCGCAGCCATATCGAAGAGTTGCGGGGCCACCTGGCCTACCTCGCCGAAGTCCGGAACCTGGCCGCTCTGCCCCACCAGGTCGCTGGTCTTCACGCTCGCGCCCACTTCCTTGGCGGCCTTGGCCAGATCGTTCATCGACTTGGCCTTGTCGGCAAGCTCCTGGGTCTTCTGGGTCAGCAACTTGGGCAGTTGCTCACTGCGGTAATCATCAAGTACGTGCGACTTCCAGTCGGCAAGGGAGGGCGCGTGAGCCGGATCGGATCCGGTGACCTGGAAAATGGCGTATCCCTCGCCGGTGGGCGCATACTGCGGCGGATCACCTTGTTTGGACTGGAAGGCCTTGGAGATGAGCTGAGATCCGTCGGGAAGCGCGGCGATGGTTCCGCCCGCTGCGACCGGCGGTGTGGTGACGACCTGGAGTTTGTGCGCAGCGGCGGTCTTGTCGAGGCCATTCTTGATGGCCTCGGCGGTCAGCGTCTGGGCGTAGCTCTCTTCGGCCTGCGCGGTCCGCTCCCGGGTGAGTGTCGCCTGGATCGTGGGAAGCACTTCGTTCAAGGGCTGTACATGGGCGGGCTGGCGCGATTCCACCTGCACGATGTGATAGCCGAACTGCGATTTCACGATCTTGGTATCCCCGATCTTCTGGGAGAAGATGGCGTTATCGAATTCCGGCACCATGCGGCCGCGCTGCGAGGGGCCCAGTTCGCCGCCGGTGTCTTTGCTGCCCGGGTCATCCGAATTCTTCTTGGCCAGCTCGGCGAAGTTGGCGCCGCCCTGGATCTGCTTGAGGATGTCTTCGGCCTTGGCTTTGGCAGCGGCATCGGTCTTGGCGTCGGCGTTGGGAGGCAGCTTGATCAGGATGTGACGCGACGTCGCTGTTTCCGGAGCCGAGTACTCGGTCTGGTGCGCGCTATAGTACGACTGGATCTCCTGCTGGCTGGGCTGCGGAACGCCGCCGGGCAATTGCTCTGGGGTGAAGGCAATGTAGGTGATCTTGCGCTGCTCCGGCACTGCCTTCGCATATCGAACCGCATTCTTGCTGAAGAAGGCCTGGAGATCGGAGTCGGAGGGATTGATGGTCTTGCCCAGCTCGTCGCTCGACAGCACCGCGTAGTCGAACTTGATCTTGATGTTGTCCTTGCGATAGGTGGACCGGATTTCCTGGTCGTTCACGGAAACGCCGGCCGTGATCAGGGCGCGCAGGCGCTGGAGCACGATGTCGCGCTTGATGTTGTCTTCAAACTCGGCAACCGAGATATTGAGGCGGTTGTTCACCAGGGCGGCATACTGATCGTCGCCTATGTACTTGCCATTGGGAAAGATGACCGCGCCGGTGGGACCGGAATGGAGGTAGGTAGCCACATCCCCGCTGGTGGCGCCGATGCCCAGGCGGCCCGCCTCGGCGAGCAGAATCTGCTGCTGCACAAGCTGCTGGCCGACCTGCTGGGTGAAGAAATTCATGATCATCGGATTGTCCGCGTATTGCGGATTCCGCTGCTGAATCTGCTGGCGGGCGATCTGCTGCACCCTCTGCTCGGTCACCACGTCGCCCGAAGAGAGGAAGCGGCTGTACCAGTGGGGATAGATCACTGCATAGGTGTCAGCCGATGTGGCGCCCTGGCCGGTGAGGCCGGGGATGAGGTACACGACCATCGACACCGAAGCGGCGGCAATGATGACTACGAAAAGCGCCTTGGTGAGGCGGTTGTCTCTCTGCAGAAAACGAATCATGGGTGGGTAAAGCCTTCTACTCTCTACGCGCAGGTTTCTAATCCGCGAAGCCCGGCCCCAGCCGGCAGGCGGACAGCTATACTCGCTGGACGCGATTAGCCACCATTATAGACGAACCCTAGGCGGGCTTTATGCGAAAGCGCAAGCTAGGAAGGTCGGCAGATCGGCCGCATACGATCTTTCGGTAGCCACCTCCAGGAGGTATATCCTTCCTTTTGGTCGCCGGTGTGGCTCCAAGTTGCCGGCGTTCATTCACAAGGCGACCCCTGATGCGACGGTTATGGCTTTTTGCTTTACTTGCTGCGACAGCGCTCCCCCTTTGTGCGACGAAGCGCGTGACCGTGGCGCAGCTGGAGCAAGCGCTCGCGACCGCAAGCGGCGCTCACAGACAGGACGGTGAGATCGCGCGGCAGATTCGCGGCTTCGAGCTAACAGAGCGACTGACCCAGGCGACGATGGGCCAACTGACCGCACACCTGGTTCCAGGCTCCCAAGCGGCGCTGGCTCTCGAATTTCTTGCCGACCGGTCGGCCTTTCTCGATCCCCCGGCAAGCGAGCTGCCGGCAGCTGCAGCCCCGGACGGCGCTGCCCAGCTTCGCATGCTGGAGGCGGCGCAAAACTATGTTTCGCAAACGCTACCGCGCCTGCCGGACTTCCTCGCCACCCGGGTCATCGACCTTTACGACGACAGCCCACAAGCCCTCAAGAAAGGCGAGTGGCCTACACGTTCGGGACTGCACCTGGTGGGCACCTCGAGCGGGGAAATCTCGGTGCGGAATGAACGCGAGAATCAACCGGCTAATCAGGGTTCGGCGGTGTGGCAGAAAAAGATCGGCCTGGTCTCCGGAGGCGAATTCGGCAACACGCTGGGCATGATTGTGGCCGATAGCGCCAAGGGCACCATGAGCTGGAGCCGCTGGGAAGAGCCCACGGGGGAGAGGGTGGCGGTTTTCCAGTATGTAGTGCCCGCATCTGCCTCGCATTACGAGGTTCTCAGCACCTTCAAACGAGAGGAGATCGTGGCAGGCGTTGATACGCCGGCGGGTGGCGATCGAGGCATTCGAGGTATCGGGACGCGGCCCAATGTCAGTGCTTCGAATATCACCATCATTCATACCAAGCCCGGCTATCACGGGCAGATCTGGGTCAATCCGGCTGACGGAACCATTCTGCGCGTCACGATGGACGCCGATTTGACGAAAGGCGCTCCGTTCCGCCGTGCTGCCATTCTGGTGGAGTACGGCCCCGTCGATATCGCGGGAAGCAGGTTCATCTGCCCGGTGCGCGGTATCGCCCTCTCCAAGGCGCTCGACGATCCCGAAACCATTACTGGAGATGCGCCGAGCGAGTGGCTGAACGAGACTCACTTCACCCACTACCATCGCTTCGGCACGACGACGCGGATCCTCAGCGACAACACTGCCGGGCACCAGAGTGAGCCAGAGCCTGGCATCGCGACCACCGTCAAAGAGAGTGCGCCGCCGGTCGCAGCACCTGCAGCAACGGAGACGAAGGCGCCCGAAGGCACCCCGGCTGGAAGCAGCACGCCACAAGCTGTCCAGACGGCGACACCGATTGCAAAAATTGAAGTGCCCCAGCCCGGAGAAGCCGATGCGAAGTCTGACGCGGGCGCCCGGCCGGTGTCTCCGGCGCCCGCACAGCCGGTCGCGCCGGTAACGGATTCGCACGCCGTGGTGGTTACGGCCGACCAGCCGCCGGCCCTGGCGGTTGCACCATCGGATGCGATTCCCGATGGCGGACTCAAGCTGCACGTTGAGGTACCGGAACTGCTGGTACCGGTGGTGGTTCGCGATAAGCAAGGACACGCGGTAGGAAACCTCGGCAAGGCGGATTTCACGGTCCTCGATCAGGGCAAAGCGAGAGCCATTACCGGATTCAGCGTGATGAAATCAGCGACGGCCCGGAGCACGGGGCAGACTGCCGGCCCCGCGCAGCCTGCCGCTTCCGGCGATGCAGCTACGCCGCGTGCCGCGCCAAACAGGTTCATCGTCTTTCTGTTCGATGACCGGCACCTCACCTCCTCCGACCTCGCGATTACCCAAAAAGCAGCGACCCGCATGCTGGATGATCCGCTGGCCGCCAACGACCAGGCAGCCGTGCTGTCGTTGACGGGCGCCCACTCCGAGATCACCAGCGATCGCGCCGTGCTGCAGGGAGCGATCATGAAGCTGAGTGTTCACCAGGCTTCGCAACATAGCAAAGAGGATTGCCCCGACGTTGACTATTACTCCGCCGACAAGATCATCAATCAGCACGACCCCATGGAATTCCAGGTGGCTGTCCTGAAGGCGAAGGCCTGTAGCAGCCTTAAGATCTTTCAACCCGACTCCGGGGGAAACCTCTTTGACGGTATGGATAATCCGACTGACCCATATCAACGAATGGCGATGGGCGCCGCAACCCGCGCTCTTGCACTGGGCGAGGAGGATGCACGCCAGACCCTCGTCGAGATAGAAACAGTGGTTCGTGCCATGGCGAAACTGCCAGGGGAGCGGACCCTCATCCTGGTGTCGCCGGGGTTCCTGTCTGTTTCTCCCGATTTGATGACGTTCAAGTCGCGGATTCTTGACCAGGCGGCGGGCGCAAATGTCGTGATCAACGCGCTCGATGCGCGCGGGCTGTATGCAGGAAACCCCGACGCGAGCCAGGGCCCGAATGCCACCATCAGCCAGATCATCGGACAAACTTCATCGGATCATCTCAACGGCATGCTGGCCAGTGAGAATGCGATGTCGGAACTGGCGGACGGTACCGGAGGAACATTCTTCCATAACAGCAACGATCTGCAGGGCGGACTCAAGAGCCTGGCTGCGGCACCGGAGTACCTGTACGTGCTTGGAATATCGCTGAAAGACGTGAAAGCAAACGGCACTTTTCACCAACTGCAGGTGAAGGTGGACGAGCACGGCCTGCAGGTCCAAGCCCGCCGAGGTTATTTTGCTCCCAAGGCAAGCGGCAGTAACC
Source organism: uncultured Acidobacteriota bacterium (assembly GCA_963798315.1). Taxonomy (GTDB): domain Bacteria; phylum Acidobacteriota; class Terriglobia; order Terriglobales; family Acidobacteriaceae; genus Telmatobacter. The sequence goes on from CAWCTA010000025.1 coordinate 13,023, forward strand.
GATAGCGAATTACGGGAGACAGGAAGAATCGGAATACGCCATCTCGGCCTGACGATACGTCGTCCAGCGGCGAAGAAGTCTCCACCTGAAGCAAGACGGGCATCCTGATCATTAGGATGCCCGAGATGGGCGGACAGCTTCTGTGCCTAGCGCCAGTAGTAATAGCCACCCGCCATGTAGTACGGGCGGTAGTAGACCGGCGGCGGATAAGCGTAGACGGCTGGCCCGTAAGGACGGCCGTAATAGGGGTAGGGACGGCGGTAGAGGTTCGGGCCGCCCGGGTATAGCCCCTGCGCCAGGCGCGCTGCCTCCTGCTGGCTAACCGGCTCCACTGTGACCGGCGCGTTGAGGTGGAAGGTCACAAGCGCTTCGGCCGGGATCCAGGCGTTGGGTCCAGGCATGGCAGCAGAAGCCGCAGTGCCCACAGTTCCGCCCGCAGCCGCGCCAATGGCCGCTCCGCCACCGCCACCGACCGCCCCACCGATCAGAGCTCCCACCAGCGCCCCGCCAATGATGTTCCCGGCAGTGTGGGCACCCTTGCCCGGGCCTTTCACCCTGAACTCATCCGAATCCAGCGGATAGGTTTTCCCGCTCAGGTCAAGCGAGGTCAGCCGAAGGGCCAATTCGGGAGAGCCCTTGAGCTGACCGGCATTCTTGCTTTCGGTCACCACGCCATGCACAGTGGCTCCGCGGGGGATGGCCAGCCAGCCATTAACGGTCACATCGCCAATGACCGTAAAGTCAAGCGGAGTCCCTTCCTGGGCGTGCTTATTGTCGAGAGCGTTGGTCGTGCGGACCTGGAGCACTGTCCCCTGGAGCAAGGTGATGGGCCCGTTGGGAATCGAGTACCGGGGTGCCGGAGGCGGGGAAGGATAGGGATAACGCTGCGAGTATCCCGGAGGGGGCGGCGGATATCCCGGCCGCTGGCCGTAGGCAGGCGGAGGATAGCCCGGCGGTGGATAACCCGGCTGCTGTGGGTTCTGAGAGTAACCCGGTTGCGGCTGGTTGTTGGGCGGCTGCGAATATTGGGGCGGAGTATTTTCCTGCCCGTTCGGTGCGTACTGGGGTGGGTTCTGGTTCTGGGCCGACTGCGGTGCGCCGTTATCGTCGTTCGGGTCCGGATACGATTCAGGAGCCGGCTGGGCGGATCGGGGCGTTCTGCGCATCTGCCGGGTTGCCGACCTTGAGGTGATTGTTCACCTTGGTCACGCCCGGAACCTTGCTGACGATCGACTCGGCCAGTTGCTTCGAAGCGTCGCTCGCAACCGTGCCTGAAAGAGTGACCTGGCTCTGGATCGTGGCGGCCGTAATCATATCGTTCTTCAGGGCCTGCGAGTCGTCCAGCGCCTTCACCACATCCATTTCAATCTGGCCGTCGCTGCGCTGTCCGTTCGCCTGAGCTGCATCCTGGGTTTGTCCAGGATCCTGCTGAGCCCAACCGGGCACGCCGGCAAAGATAAGTACTGCAGTCAATGCCAGAGCCAAAGAAAACATCCGAGTAAGCCATGGCCACTTCATCTCTATTTTTACTCCTCCGCTTGCAATGATCCTCGTCCGGTTGCCGTCGATCGAGCGCAAGGCGCCATTGCCAGTCCATGCACTGTGGGATTCATCCGTTTAGACGGACAAACCGCAAGCGCTGTCAACAGTTTGAACCCCGCTGCCTGGGAAAAGTTCCGCGGAATTCACCGCCGTTCCGATGGCAAACTTGGGATGGCGAACCGTTCCCGTCTGTTGGATGCCTCAGGCGAACGATGGCCGCGCCATCGTAATGAGTTTCTCGTTGTCGGGGAGAAAGATCTGGAAAACGGTACCGGAGGGATCACCGGGACTGCCCGCCCGGCTGCGTACGTGAATGATGCCACGATGTTTGAGGATGATCTCGTGACTGACCCACAGCCCCAGCCCGGTTCCGGTAGCCTCTTTGGTGGTGAAGAATGCCTCGAACACCCGCTCGCGAACATCCTGCTCCATGCCGAATCCAGTATCGGCTACGGTGAAACGGACACCGTTGAGTTCAGGGAACGCCCAGCTTCGCGAACGGCGGGCACGCACCACGAGCCGTCCGCCTCCACTGGTGGCATCGATCGCGTTCCCGACGAAATTGGCCAGCACCTGACGAATCTCGCCCGCATAACAGAATAGATCCATCTGCGGATCGTATTGACGTTGCACGTGGATGTTGAAGGTGTTCAGCCGTCCTTGATACAGGTCCAGGACCGAATCGAGCAGTTCCGCCATATTGGCGCGGTGGGGGAGAGTGGATTGGCGGTAGAAGCGGAGCGTCTGTTGCGCAATTTCGGCGATCCGGCGCCCTTCCCGTTCGGCCATGGTTACGTACTTCATGGCGGCTTCGTCAAGGTCGCAGAAATTCCGCAACAGGTAAAGCAGGTTGGTAATCGCCTCCAGAGGGTTGTTGACCTCGTGGGCAATGGAGGCCGCCAGCCGGCCGGTCGCCGCGAGCTTCTCGGTCTTGCGCAGCAGTTCCTCGCTCTGCTTGCGTGCGCTGATGTCCTGCACGATGACCCCTGCCCAGCGCACCTGGTTAAGGGTAGTACGAATGGGATAGGTGCTCACCAGCCAGGTACGAGAGCGCCGCGGTTCGCCCCCGGTGACATCGATCTCCAATTCGCGCTCCGGGGCCTCGTTGGCGAAAACCCGTCCCACCGCATCCTCGAGCTCTTTTCCGGTGGGCTCGGGCAGAAGTTCCGGGAGGGTCTTCCCGAGATGGCGGCTGGGCGGGACGGCGGTCAATTCCGCGAACACGTGGTTGACGCGCACACAGCGGCAGCGCCGGTCGAAGAAGGAAAGCCCAATGGGCGCGTTGGCGAGCATCGAGTCGAGAAGAGACAGCGTGTCGTTCAGTCCCGATCGCTGCTCCTCGATCGATGCCACCATGCGGTTGAAGGCCTCGATCAGGTCTCCGAACTCGTTATCTTCGGTCATGGGGAGAGGGAAGCTCTCCGTGCTTCCCTGCGAGGTCATCAGGGCGCTCGTTCCAGCATGAAGGATGCCCAACGGCCTGGAGATGGATCGGGAAATGAACCACACCAGTGCGGTCGAAGTGAGAATCCAGACGATGCCAAAAATCAGGGTGCCACGAACAACGATGAGAAGCTGTTCACGATCCCACTCGCGGTCTGACTCGACCCAGGCAAACCCGCGCAGCCGGGTCCCGATGTAGATCGATTGAACTCCCTCCCAACGGTCTTTACCGAACACGAATACGCGCGGGACGGTGCTCCGCATGTGAGACAGTTGCGCCTTTTCCTCCGAATCGAGAAAGGTCCGGCCTGCCAGCCCTGGGCTGACGAAGAGCACGTTTCCGTCCGGATCGGTGACTTTGACCTGGGAGACGCTGGGCGCCTTGCCCATCATTCTGACCGCCAGCGCCAGCCAGTCAGTCCGGTCGAGGAGGATGGCTTCTTCGGCTTGCGAGGCAACGGAATTCGCCTGGCTGGCCAATCGTTCCTGGGTGTGGCGGCGCACGTCTCTCCCCTGAAGTCGAACCAGCAGAAGCGCGAACAGTACGATCGAGAGCGCTTCCAGGAGTACCAACCCGAAGAGCATTTTCCAACGGATGGTGCGCGGCCACCAACGCATCGTGGGACCTCAATTCCAGAGGGGATGTGACTTTAGTGTACCGGAAGTTTCAAGGCTTTGATCGTCCGTTTGGTGGAAGGAACTGTAAATTCACCTTGACGTTAGAGCGCGCGCAATCTGCTTTCCATGGAAACGGCCGTTCTCGATGAATATCTCGTTGGTGCGCGAGCCGGCCACGATGACGCCGGCGAGATAAATGCCGGGCACGTTGCTCTCCAGGGTCTCCGGATCACATACAGGTAGACGATCAGGGCCATCGAATCGAACACCCATGTTCTCAAGAAAAGTGAAGTCGGGCCGGTACCCGGTCATCGCGAAGACAAAGTCGTTGCGCAGCACTTCGCGGCCGCCGGGGGTTTCGACCACCACCGTGTCGGGCGTAATCTCGATAACCCACGAACGGAAAAGAGCCCGGATTTCCTCGTTCTTGATCCGATTCTCGATATCCGGCTTGATCCAGTACTTCACGTGGCGATGGATCTCCCCGTCCCTGTGAATCAGCGTTACGCGGGCCCCATGACGCCACAGTTCGAGCGAAGCAATGGCGGCGGAATTCTTGCCGCCGATGACGACGACATCGGTCCCGAAGTAGGGATGAGGGTCGTCGTAATAGTGGTGTACCTTGCTGAGGTCTTCACCAGGAATGCCGAGATAGTTGGGCAGGTCGTAGTAGCCGGTGGCGACGACCAGATTCCGGGTGCGAAGGATGTTCGGGCGACCAAAGCGATCCTCGATGTGAACCGCGAATGCTCCATCCGAGCCCTCAACCCGCTCGACATTCTGGTACTGCCGGACATCGAGTTTGTAGAACGCTGTGACCTGGCGATAGTACTCAAGCGCCTCGTTCCGGGTCGGCTTGGCGTTGGGACTGGGAAACGGGATGTCGCCGATTTCGAGCAGCTCCGAGGTAGTGAAGAAGGTCATGTGCGACGGATAGTGATAGAGCGAATTGCAGACGCAACCCTTGTCGACCGAGACTACCCGGAGACCGGCGCGCTTGGCCTCAATGGCGCAGGCCAGGCCAGTGGGGCCGGCTCCGATGACCAGGAGATCGAAAAGCATGGCATCGGCAGTTTCGTTGCCGCGCTCGGGCATGGTCTGGGGCTTTGAAACTGGAACGGCATCCACGGGGAAGTCTGTCATGGTTTTTAGATTAGGGCATCTCGGGAGGGGGTACTCTGGAATGCTTCGACGATGGTAGAATGGTAGACGATGATGGTAGAAAGGTGGATTGCGTGAGTCTGAACATAAAAGACGAGGAAACGCATGCGATGGTGCGAGAACTCGCAGCGCTCAAAGGTACAACGCTCACCGCTGCGGTGAAACTTGCGGTAAAGGGGGAGATCGAGCGCGAGAAGGCGCAGCCAAGGCATTTCCGGATCGCCAACGAAAAAGCAGCGATCCGAAGTTATGCAGGCTTTCGCACGGGAGTTCGTCAGCCGCGTGAAGGATCCCATCCATTCCTGGGACATCGACGAGCTTCTTTACGATGACATGGGGCTACCGAAATGATTGTGGATTCGTCGGCTCTGGTCGCGATGCTGACCAACGAGGAGGATGGGGACGTTCTTTCGCGGGTACTGGACGGCCCCGAGGCGATTCGCATGTCCGCGGCATCCTATCTCGAAACGTCGATTGTGATTGACGCGCACCGTGACGCCGCATTGAGCGCCCTCCTTGACGATACGATTCTGGATTCTGAGATCGTGATCGAACCCGTCACAGTGGAACAGGCGCGAATCGCCCGCCAGGCCTATCGCGACTACGGCAAGGGCAGCGGGCATCGGGCCAACCTCAACTTCGGCGATTGCTTCAGCTACGCACTGGCGCGTGACAAGCGCGAGCCGATTCTCTACAAGGGCGACGACTTCGTGCACACGGATCTGCGCTCCGCGCTGTTGAAACCCTGAAACGTCCGATCCTGCCAGTCTTCCCGCGTATCCATTACCCTAGAAGCGTCAACGAACCGAGGGAGCTTCAACCATGACCGTCGTCCGGCAGGAAGACTTTATCGCCAGTGTTGCTGGCGCGTTGCAATATATCAGCTATTACCACCCGGCGGATTACATCAAGAGCCTGGCCAAGGCCTATGAGAAAGAGGAGTCGCACGCGGCCAAAGACGCGATGGCGCAGATCCTCATCAACAGCCGCATGTGCGCGGAGGGCCACCGGCCCATCTGCCAGGACACGGGCGTGGTGAATGTCTTTGTGAAGCTGGGCATGGATGTCCACTTCGAAGCTGCGCCGGGCGAGAAGGCATTAGATCTGCAGGAAATGGCAGATGAGGGCGTGCGCCGCGCCTATCTCGACCCCGACAACAAGCTGCGCGCTTCCATGCAGGCCGACCCGGCGGGCGCACGGAAGAATACGCGCGACAACACGCCCTCGGTAGTGAATGTTGAATTAGTGCGCGGCAACACCGTTGAGATCACGGTCGCGGCCAAGGGAGGCGGTTCGGAGGCGAAAAGCAAATTCGCCATGCTGGATCCGTCTGACTCAGTCGTGGACTGGGTGCTGAAGACAGTGCCGACCATGGGCGCCGGGTGGTGCCCGCCCGGCATGCTGGGCATCGGCATCGGCGGCACGGCCGAGAAGGCCATGCTGTTGGCCAAGCAATCGCTGATGGATCCCATCGATATTCAGGAACTGATCGCGCGCGGCCCCAAAACCACCGCCGAAAAACTGCGCGTCGAACTCTACGACAAAGTGAACCGGCTGGGAATCGGGGCACAGGGTCTGGGCGGCCTGACCACGGTGCTGGACGTGAAGGTGCTGGACACAGCGGCCCACGCTGCCAACCTGCCGGTCGCGATGATTCCCAATTGCGCCGCCACGCGCCACGCGCATGTAATGCTCGATGGCTCGGGGCCGGCATATCTCGATCCGCCCAATCTCGAAGACTGGCCGCGGCTCACCTACGATGTCTCGAATGCACGGCGCGTGAACCTCGATACCGTGACCCGAGCCGAGGCCGCAACCTGGAGTCCGGGCGAGGTGCTGCTGCTAAGCGGGAAGCTCCTGACGGGCCGCGACGCCGCCCACAAGCGCATGACCGACATGCTGAATCGCGGCGAGAAGCTTCCTGTGGATTTTCGCGAACGGTTTATCTACTACGTGGGTCCGGTCGACCCGGTGCGCGAAGAGGTGGTGGGCCCCGCCGGCCCGACCACGGCCACGCGCATGGACAAGTTTACGCGCCAGATGCTGGCCGAAACCGGCCTGCTCGGCATGGTGGGCAAGGCAGAGCGCGGACCCGCAGCCATCGAGGCCATCCGCGAGTTTGGCGCGGTGTACCTGATGGCCATCGGGGGCGCCGCATACCTGGTTTCGAAGGCGATTCACGGCTCGCGCCTGCTGGCCTTTGAGGATCTGGGCATGGAAGCCATCTATGAATTCGACGTGCGCGACATGCCGGTTACGGTTGCCGTCGACGCAAAGGGAACCAGTGTTCACCAGACCGGCCCGGCCGAGTGGCAGCAGAGGATCGCGGGCATTCCGATACTGCAGTGAACGACGTGCCGGGGATTTCCCACGGCAGGGCAAGCGATGAGGCCGACAAAGCCGCCAAGGGCGATTGATAAAGAGAACTAGCCATGCCCGCTCATGTAACAAAAATGCTGTTACATCCGGAAATCAGGATCGTAAAGGCTTTGGATTCAGCTGCAAAATTCCATTCAGCGAAAGAACAGCGAGTCTACATATGCCCTCACAGCTTCACAGGTTCACAAGGGGGGGTGGGGGGGCCGGACCGGGCGGATGGCTGACATTTGAACGGGAGCGGAAGTTCTGGGTTTGTGTCATAGGTGAGTTCCAATTCCATTGTGCGACCAGCGGCGGTAATTTTCGGCAACCCCGACGGGATCCCAAGCCGATAAGTCACTGCTTGCCGAATCGGTAAACAATGCCGCCCGTAAAGCCGATGCTGCTTTGGATGTTCGAACCGAAGCCGGTGCCGAAGTAGTCGCCAGTCAGGCGCAGGCCAAGGGCCGGTGAGAGGTTGTACTCGCCGTTCAGGCTGGGGTTGAGCGCGAAGGAGTTGCCATCCGGCCAGAGTCCCAGGCTTGTGGGGGGAAAGCCGTTGGTGTCTCCCGAGAAGTTGCCCAGCGCCCATCCACCCAGGACCCGTCCGGAAATGGAGTATTTAGGCTGCAGATAAAACCGGTAAGTCGCTCCCCCCATCACCGCATAGGTACTGACCGACGGCCGCGTCACAGAACTGTAGTTCAGACCGACATACGCGGTGCCGTAGTAGCCCCGTGCGTCGATCGTCACCCCCAGGCGCTCGCTGTAGTAGCGAGTGAACCCGGTGTCCCACGCATAGTAAGTGAGGTGTTGGAGCTGGTCTCCGGGCGAAAATCGAAGGTAGCCCATGCCCATGTAGGCTTCATACAAGTGCGAGTAGACGTCGTGAATCGCCTGGGCGCGGCGCTGCTCCTTTCGCTTGCGGATGCGGGCCTGGACACTCACCTGCCCCTGGTCTTGACTGGCAGTCGGTTGCGGCGGCTGGCCCTGATTCTGGGATAGGTCTGAACTCGAGCTTTGGGCCATTAAGATGTTCGCTGCAGCCAATGAAACTGCCAGCAAAAGAGCAAGGCGGCGAAATAAAAACATCGGCTTCGGGTATCCTCCACGGGAGTGCGGAAGCACACCACTGCGACAGGCTTTCCAGGAGCGCCGCCGTTGGTCAGGTGCAAGGCAGCGTCGATTGGAAAACTGCCGTAAGCAGCGCTTCCCCCATAAGGTATTAAATCACCTGAAGGGGAGGCTTGTGGGTGAACCGGCTGTTCTTTGGACGCACTGCCGGGGCAATCGATTGCCGATTCGGACGGCGGAGCCAACTTTGGACCGCTCTGAGTCCTGAACCGTGATGCCGACGTCACACGGATATCGACGGATATGCAATACCATGAAGGCCATTGGAGGCTGATCGACGATGGGTCGCATTTTGCTTGGAATTTTGATTGGAATTATCCTGGTGCCCTTGGTTGTGCTCTTGTATTTCAAGATGGGCCACGTGCCGGTCGCGGTTAGCGATCCTCCTTTTCCTCAAGAAAGGCTGATCACCGGCGTTCCTCTTGAGGCGCGCATCGATCGGGAAATGGTAAAGAACCCTCCGCTTCAAGCCGACGAGACGAACCTAGTGGCGGGTGCGCACGTTTACAGCGATAAATGTGCCGTTTGCCACGGATTTCACGGCAAGCCGTCTCCCTTTGGCGCTCACATGTTCCCCTCCGCTCCTCCCCTCTGGGAAAAACATCGCCATGGCGATGTGGTGGGCGTAAGCGACGATCCCCCCGGCGAAACATACTGGAAAGTCGCCAACGGCATCCGGCTGACGGGCATGCCGGCATACAAGGAATTGCTTTCCGAACAGGAGATGTGGCAGGTCAGCCTTCTGCTGGCTAACGCCGATAAGCCCCTGCCCCCGGCAGCGGTGGCGATTCTGAACGGGGAAACTTCCCCGCCGGCCCCTGTCTTGAGCGAACCTCCGGCAAAGAAGTGAGCCCGCACATCGCCCGGCAGGTAGAATGGCCGTAAGGAACCCCGCATGAAGCTGTTCGAACTGCTGCGCAAAGGATTCAGTTTCCTGCTCATGAGCATGGGCGTGTCGAGCCCGGAATCCAAGAAGCCTCGGCCGAAGGCGGGCTCAGACTCCAACCCCTGACGGCGGGCGAGATTCATGCGCATCGAACCTGGGCGGCAATGAATCGAAGGGGAGGGGAGGAGGCGTAACCGATATGGGCGACAAGAAATCCTTCTGGCGCGCATTTCTGGACTTCTTCGTGTTGTTCAGCGGCGTTTCGACGGCATCGAATCTTTCTCGCACGCGCGGGACGCCGGTGCGGGGACGCGGGCTGTTTCTGTTCCGCAGGCCCGAGAAGTCGAGGGAAGGTGCTTCCTCCAGGAACCGCTGAATTCGGTGTGATCTTTCCGCTTCCTGCTCTAATCCTGCGAATTGGTAGAATCGACGTATGCCGCTGACCCGCCCACAGGCCCTCGACTATTTCCACTCCCCTGACCTGATCGGCCTGGGGTTTGAAGCCGACGCGGTGCGCCGCCGCCTGCATCCCGAAGGCGTTGTCACCTACATCATCGATCGCAACATCAACTACACCAACTTCTGCACCGAGTACTGCAACTTCTGCGCGTTTTACCGGCCGCTGAAAGGGCCGAAGGCGAGCGAAGGCTACATCCTCGAGTTCGAGAAGATCTACGAGAAGATCGCCGAGACCGAGGAGATGGGCGGCACCGGCGTGCTGATGCAGGGCGGCATCCATCCCGACCTGAAGATCGACTGGTTCGAACGCCTGTTCACCGGCATCAAGCAGCGCTTTCCGAAAATCTGGCTGCATTGCCTTTCGGCGTCGGAAGTGCTGGCCATCGCGGAGTACTCCGATCTGAGCCTGCGCGACACGATCATTCGCCTGCGCGACGCGGGGCTGGATTCGATTCCGGGCGGCGGCGCGGAGATTCTCGACGACGACGTGCGCAAGCGGATCGCGCGCCTCAAGTGCCGCACCGATGATTGGGTGAGCGTGCATCGCACCGCCCACGAGTTGGGCATGCGCACCACGGCGACCATGATGTTCGGTGTGGGCGAGACGTTTGAGCAGCGCATCAACCATTTTGAAGTGGTGCGACGGCTGCAGGAAGAGACGGGTGGATTCACGGCCTTCATTCCCTGGAGCTTCCAGCCGAAAAACACAGCGATGGGCGGCCGCGGATGGGACGAAGCGACGTCGGTCGAGTACCTGAAGGTGCTGGCGATTGCCCGGCTTTACCTGGACAACATCGACAATGTGCAGGCCAGTTGGGTCACGCAGGGCCTGAAGGTGCTGGAAGTGGGTTTGCATTTCGGCGGAAACGATGTGGGCTCGGTGATGCTCGAAGAAAACGTGGTGAGAGCCGCCGGCACTTCGAATTGCACCACGGAAGAAGAGCTGCGGCGCATCATTCGCGATGCGGGCTTCAAGCCGGTCCAGCGGGATACGCTTTATCGGACGATGTTTCTGAATTGATGTCCAGAGAGACAAAGCACGCTAGGACAAGTGAGCACTCGAGGCTGTTGTGTGATCTCATGCTCGATTGTCTTCCGCAAAACGCGCCGAGCCGAAACTTCACGGCAACTTGGTGCGGAGCCCACATAAGACAGCGAGAATCTGCCCTGTATTGAGTCCTGCATAGCAAGAAGCATATTCAAGTGTTCTTGCGATGCGAAGATACTCCGGAAACTAGAACCAAGATCGCGGAGATTTTGCCCCTCGGAGTGACGTTGCATGCACGCCCGTATCCTCGTGCAGCCAACTGGGCCAAAAGCACTCCGCTCTTTCTTTATGTAGAGACCGAAGAGCAAGCCCAAGGGATGGGCGCACTTGTCATCTTTCTATCGGAACGCTCTGGAGATTCAATACCCAAGAGCAGCTTACGGCCTAGTAAATTCTGGGCTGCCAATTCAGAATCACCTGCTATAAACCCCGAATCTGCGGAAGAGGGCAACAAGGTTTCCGTTCTCGTTAACAAGTATGAGCGGAATAGGAGAAATCGCGAACTCTGCATTCAGGCCCACCGCGCTGTATGTTCCGTGTGCGGATTCGATTTCGCAAGGGAATACGGTGAGATCGGGGTTGGATACATTCATGTTCACCACCTAACGCCGCTTGCAGTTCTCGAAGGCAAAGCTCGAAAGATAGACCCGGTTAAGGATCTCCTCCCGGTCTGTCCCAATTGCCACGAAATGCTACATCGGTGCAGTCCGCCGTACACAATCAACCGGCTTAAGCAAATGATCGCAAATGCGAAGGCTGATCGCCAGAAATCACCCCTTTCTTGTTGATCCGAGAACGCCTCGCAGCGTGACAGGTCTCATTAGATTGCTTACGGATGCGTCTGCCCGCCTGCGGCCACTTCGATTCCATGCTTGAGCAGCGGCAGGATCGACATCAGGCTCTCTTCGGCGCCGCGCTTGCTGCCGGGCAGGTTCACGATCAGCGTGCTTCCCTTTAATCCGGCGACACCGCGCGACAACCATGCAAAACGATTGCCCTTCGCACCCTCGGCGCGCATTGCTTCGGCCAACCCGGGTGCCTCGCGATCGATGACCCGCCGCGTCGCTTCCGGGGTGCGGTCGCGCGGCCCCAAACCCGTGCCGCCAGCGGTGAGGACCAGGGCTGCTCCCGCGCTGCAAAGCCGCCCTAACTCGGCCGCGATCGCATCCTCGTCATCAGGAAGCAGGGCGGTCGCAATGTCCGCCTGGGGCCAATGCTCGCGCAAGATGGCCACCACGGCGGGACCGGCGGTATCGGTCATCTCCCCGCGGGAGCAACGGTCCGAAATGGTGAGGACGGCCAGGAGCATGGAGACGATTCTATCTGGGTGCTATTGGGCGGCGCTGGGGAGCATCTTGATCGTGTGCAGCCATTTCTCCACCAGCAGCGGCCATGCGGTTACAGGAAGATCGGTGCGGCGCAGTCCGTAGCCGTGGCCGCCCTCGGCATAGATGTGCAGCTCGGCGGGCACTTGCGCATTCTTCAATGCAAGGAAGTATGTCGTCGCGTTCTCCACGTGCACCGGGTCGTCCTCAGCCTGCACGATGATAGTGGGCGGCGTTTGGTCGGTGGGATGAATGTCGGGATTGGGCGCCATGTTCTGTTCGGCGAGAGCCAAATAGCCGGGATAAATTACCACGGTGAAATCGGGACGGCAGCTCAGCTGGTCGGCCGCATCGACCGCATCGTAGAGGCGCTTGTCGAAGTGGGTGCTCAAGGCTGCCGCGAGATGACCGCCGGCTGAGAATCCCAGCACGCCCACACGCTTGGGATCGATGCCCCATTCAGCCGCTTTTTGGCGCACCAGGCCGACCGCGCGCTGCGCGTCCTGTAAGGCAGCGGAGGATTTGGGAAAGGGACCGGAGTCGGGGACGCGATATTTCAGCAGGACGCAGGTAATGCCCGCGGAATTCAGCCAGTCGCACACCTCTGTCCCCTCGAGGTCAATCGCCAGGATGCGGTAGCCGCCTCCCGGAAACACGACGACCGCAGGTGTGGCACCATTCGCCTTGTCGGGCTTGTAGAGGGTGACGGTCGGCGTGGAGACATTGCCCAGCCGGACGAGCGGCTTGCCTGCGATGAGATTGTCTTTTGCCGTCGTGGTGTCCACCTCGGCCGGCGCCGTACCTGCTGCAGCCGCTGTGCCGGGCGCGCCCTGGGGCCAGATGGGGATGGTGATATGACCCGGCGCGGGCTGCCATGCAGGTTTCTGCGCCAGAACCGGAACCAACACAAGAGAGAGGACAACCAAAGGAAAAGAGCCTTTTCGCATGCGACGCGCCTCCGACGTTACTTCGCAGCGATGATTGCACCCCTCGCCGCCGAGAAGCAATGCGCGAACGCGCTCCAACCGCTACGGCCGGGCGTGCGGCGGGATCAGCAATGTGAGCATTTCGGAGGCCACCTCGATACGGACCGGGAGTTGCCCCAGCACCTCGCCATCGGCCTCGACGAAGACGTTCGACCGCGAACCATTGCGGAGCACGCACTCTACGGTATCGGCTTCGAGGAGCTCCACGTCATCTGAAAAGGTGTGGCGCTTCCCGACCACAGCAAGCAGAAAGCGCATATATCGCAGACGGCTTCGTGTCTTAAAGACGACCAGGCACAGATTCTCGCTGTGCAGCGTAGCTCCGGGGGCGAACTTGCCCAGCACTCCGCCGAAAGAACGAACGCGCACGGCCAGCAGTTGCGAAGTCTCGGCCACGCGTACGTTGTCGTTTCCGTTGGCTCCGAACCGGGCCTGAAACAAGGGAAACGGGTGACTGACCCAGATGCGAAAGGCTTCCACCATGTAAAGGAAATAGCCAAAGCGGCGTTTGAGCGAGGGATCCATCCGCATCATGAGTAAGGCGTCGGCGCCCACGCCGGCGGCGACGGTAAAATACCGGCTCCGCTGGTTACCGTCGCTGTCCTGGTAGAAAATCCGGCCCACGGGGACCTGCACCGGCTCGGCCTGCAACAGGGCCCGAACGGCCTTGGCGGGAGACTTTGTCAATCCCAGGTCGGCGGCCAGCGCATTGGCGGTGCCGAATGGAATCACGCCCAGCGCCACGTTGGTGCCGACGAGACTCTGCAAGACCTCATGCACCGTGCCATCGCCGCCGCACACGATGACGGAATCGCATCCGCGGCTGACCGCCTCTCGGGCCAGGTTCGCGCCGCTACCCGGCCCGTCGATGGTGAAACGTTCCACCTCAATTCCGGCCGATTCGAAAGCCTCGAGCGCGGCCAGTACAGTTTCCTCGCGCCGGGACGAGAGTGATCCGGACGCTGGATTGTCGACCAGCGCAACCCGGTGCATTGCGGGCGTCATCTTTGGCAATTCTTGCAGGTCGCACCTGTTATTTATCAATTCTCCCTCAACTTCTTTCGATGCGCTAAATCCGATTTGAATCCTTTCATATGTCTCGCGCGCAAGGGAAAACGTCACATCCGGGCCCGGCCTGGCGCCGGGGCGCCGAAACAACTCCCTCCGGTGCGCCCGGCATCTATGTCATAGGTAAACATAAACGGATCATTCAGCTGGCCTTTGCGGCAAATCATCCGGGGTGAAACATGGTTGTGTTTTTCTTGATTCCTGTTCTGGTTCTTGCCCTTGTGGCCACCGCTCCCGCATGGCCCTACAGCAAAAACTGGGGTTACTATCCGACCGGCGGCCTCGGAGCCATCCTTGTGCTGACCCTCGTTCTCATGTTCCTCAACCGCATCTGAAATTTGCAGAAGAGATCGAAAACCGCGGCGATCTTTACAGGAGAGACGGCCCGTGCACTTGAAACGCGCAATCGCGCTCTTCGCCTTTCTCCTGCTGTCGAGTGGATCCGGTTTCGGCTACTCCGTTTTGACCCACGAAGAAATCGTCGACCTCCTGTGGAACTCAAACATTCTCCCACTCATTGAGCAGCGCTTCCCCGGACTCACGGACGACCAAATCAAAGAAGCCCACGCCTACGCTTATGGCGGTTCCGTGATCCAGGACCTCGGCTATTATCCCTTCGGCAGCAAGGAATTCAGCGACTTGGTTCACTATGTGCGCAGCGGCGACTTCGTCGAGGAAATGATCCGCCAGAGCCAGGACCCCAAGGAATTCGCCTTTGCCCTGGGAGCCCTGGCGCACTATGTCTCGGATGTGGACGGGCACCCCGCCGTCAATGAGGCGGTAGCGCTCCGCTATCCCAAGCTGCGCGCCCGCTACGGCCCCTCAGTGAAATATGCGCAGGACAAGTCGGCCCATCTCAAGACCGAGTTCGGGTTCGACACGCTGCAGGTGGCCAAGAATCGCTACGCGCCGGAACAGTATCACGACTTCATCGGATTCGAGGTTTCCGAGTCGCTGCTGGAGCGGGTATTCCCCATCGTCTACGGGATGGATCTGAAAGAGGTGCTTCCCCATCCAGATTTGGCCATCGGCTCATATCGCTGGGCGATTGGAAGGTTGATTCCGCAGATGACCACGGTTGCGCTCCAGTTGCACAAGAAGCAATTGGCCAATGAGTCGCCTAACTTCGACAAGCGCAAATTCCTCTACCGCCTCTCCCGCGCCGACTACGAGAAAACGTGGGGAAAGACCTATCAGCGGCCCGGGTTCGGAACCCGCTTTCTGGCCGCTATTCTGCGCCTCATGCCCAAGATCGGCCCCTTCAAGGGACTCAATTTCGACGATCCCACACAGAAAACTGAGGACCTGTACATCAAGAGCATCAACAAGACCTTCGATGACTACAAGAGCCAGTTGCAGACCGCCAGGACACACGCTCCGGAGTTGTCCAATCGCGATCTAGATAGCGGCGAAACGACCCGGCCTGCCGAGTACACCCTGGCCGATGACACCTACGCGAAGCTTGTGACCCAGTTGGCGGAAAAGAAGTTCTCCCAAGCGGGTCCCGGCCTCCGCGAAAACATTCTCGGCTTCTATTCCGATCGCTCCGCGGACGTGAATACGAAAAAGGACGAAGGCGAGTGGCAGAAGGTGCTGGCCGCGCTGGACCAGTTGAAAGCTGCTCCGCCGGCTGTCGCGAGTGCCGATGCCGATCGACCGGCTCAATAATTCGAGCGATGGACCCAACTTCACGTCGCAGTCCAGGTCCGGGCAGCATGCGGCGTTGAGCGGATAGTTAACCGTCGCAGCCTGGGCCACCACAGAACCCACACTCCTTCCACCGCTTTTCCCAATTCCAAAGACTGGACGTCACCTGGTTCGGCAACCGGAATCCGAGCTGATGCGCGAGCATGCACACCTGCCCGCGATGGTGCGATTCATGAGAAATCATGTAGCACAGCATTTCGACGCCCGCCGGCCAGGGCTGAGCCCAGCCGTCTCTGAGAAACTTTTCGACACGGCCTTCGCCATCGCCGAGGGCTTCCTCGAGCATCTCCGCGCAGCGAGCGGCGCTCTCGGCCAATGCCGCACGGGCCCGCTGCGGCGTGCAGTGCGCGCGGTTGAGCTGGGTGGGAGCCTTCAGATTTGGAGCTGTAAGCCTGATCCACTTGGTCCGAACGTTGTGCATGTGGGTGAAGATCGCTGCGATCGTGCGCGTGCTGCTGGATGGTTTGGCTGGCAGTTTGGCGTTCCAGGCGGTGGGGTCAAGATGTTCGATCAGAACCTGGTTGATTCGATCGTTGGCAACAAAGATCCGGACGGCGGCTTGGCCGAGTGGACCCTGGACCTTGCCGCCGATCTGAACTTGACGCGTGGGCACGATTCCCTGCTCCTTGACCCGACGTTGTGTGGTGTCGCAGAAGTTCGTTGCGTAAATTGAAGCGATCGAACTGCAGATCCTTCCATCACGTCCGCTGCGGCAGACTTCGCTCAGGATGACAGTTCAATTATGAAGCGAACTTTAGATACAGGGCACGAGAATACTTCCGGCGTAGGAGCAGGGGGATTTTTCAAGAGCCGACGATCGTACCCACACATTCTCCAAATCCAATGCGGGGCAAGCCCTCCCTCGAGGCATAAGCACGGAACGTGACCTGGTCGCCATTCTCGAGAAAGGTGCGCACTTCGCCGGTGGGCAAATGCACGGGCTCGCGGCGATGTTTCATTTCGAGCAGGCAGCCTTCCGATCCTTCCTCCGGTCCGGAGATGGTGCCCGTGGCAAGCAGATCGCCTGGCCGCAGATTGCACCCATTGCTGGCATGATGGGTAAGCAACTGCGCTGGAGTCCAGTAGAGATCGCGAAGATTACTCCGGCTCATCTGTACGGGTTCCATGCCCGCTTTCCGCATCTGCGCCGACCGGAGATATACCTCCAGCGTCAGATCGACGCACGCCGCCGCTGAGCGTCGGCGAATTCAGATAAGGCAGCGGCGCGGGATCGCCAGGGGCGCGCTCGACTGCCGGCACGCGGTAGGGAGCCAGGGCCTCCAGGGAACGATCCAAGGCGAAATTGTGGTGGCAAAGCTCTTCGCGAGGAACGGGCCCAGCGGCTGATATTCCCATGACTGGATATCGCGCGCCGACCAGTCGTTTACCAAACACAACCCGAAGATATGCTGCTCGGCTTCAGTGATGGGAATCGGCTCACCGAGCACGTTGCCGGGGCCGACAAACAAGCCAACTTCGAGTTCGTAGTCCATCGACCGCGACTGGCCGAAAACAGGCTCCACTCCGGACGGCGGCTTGGTCTGTCCGCAGGGCCGCCTGATCTCCGCTCCGCTCACCACGATCGAAGACGCTCGGCCGTGGTACCCGATAGGCACGTACTTGTAATTGGGCAGAAGCGGGTTGTCGGGACGGAACAGCTTGCCCACCCGCGTGGCGTGATGGATCGACGCGTAGAAATCGGTGTAGTCGCCGATCTGCGCGGGCAGCTGCATCTCTGCGTCGCGCATGGGAACCAGCATGGATTCCAGCCGGCTTCGCAGCCGATCGTCCATCTGATCCGCGGCGAGATGGCGTTGAACCTCGGTGCGCAGAGCCGACCACGCGGCTGCTCCGAGCGACATGAGAGGATTGAGCGCCTTCGCCATGCAGGCGTTGATTACGTCGCTGTCCAGGGTCCTTTAGAATGCCCTCCGACGCGCAGGCGCCAACGTCGAGGATCTGGTCGCCGATGGCGACTCCGATCTGGGTGCTGTGCCCGTGCCGAAATACGCCGTAGGGGAGGTTCTCGAGGGGAAAATCGGTGGCGCCATCGTTGGCCGAGGCGACCCAGCTTTTTAGAGCCATCCCGGTGCCTCCAGATCACGCATCGGCGCACATTATCTCTTACCGCCTCCCGGTGTGAACTGCTTCTTCAAGCCCTGCCAGCATTCGAAGTACTCATGCTGCAGGATGCGCGTATTCATCGCGAATTCGGTCGGGCGCACCACCAGTTGCGTCTCGAACATGAAGGCCAGCGTGTTGGCCAGGTACTGCGGCTTCAACTCTGCGTTGGTGGCGCGCTCGAACGTCTCCGCGTCGGGACCATGGCCCGCCATGCAGTTGTGCAGGCTCGCGCCGCCGGGCACAAATCCCTCGCGCCTTGGCATCGTAGGCCCCAAAGACCAGGCCCATGAACTCGTTCATCAGGTTGCGATGAAACCACGGCGGACGGAAGGTGTGTTCCGCCACCATCCAGCGCGGAGGAAAGATGGCGAAGTCGCAGTTGGCCGTGCCGGCAGCGCCCGACGGCGCGCTCAGCACCGTGTAGATGGACGGATCGGGATGATCGAACGAAACCGTGTTGATGCAGTTGAACAACGCCAGGTCGTACTTGTACGGCGCATAGTTGCCGTGCCAGCCGACGACGTCGAGCGGCGAGTGATCGATGAATGCCGACCACAGCCGGCCAAGGAATTTCGCAGTGATGTGGAATTCGCCATCGCGATCTTCATACGCTGCGACCGGCGTCTTGAAGTCGCGCGGATTGGCCAGGCCGTTCGCCCCGATCGGACCGAGTTCGGGCAGCCGGAAGGGCAGGCCGTAGTTCTCGCAGATATATCCACGCGCTTGCTTCTCCTCGAGCACCACGCGGAACTTGACGCCGCGCGGGATCACGCAGATTTCGCCCGGCTTCACGTCCAGAATGCCCAGTTCCGTGTGAAAGCGAAGCGCGCCGAGTTGCGGAACGATCAGCAACTCCCCGTCGGCGGTGTAGAAGAAGCGATCCTGCATCGAATGGTTCGCGGCGTAGAGATGGATCGCCAGACCCGTCTGCATGGCCGGGTCGCCATTGCCGCCCAGCGTGACGATGCCGTCGACGAAATCCGTTTCCTGGTCGGGAATGGGCAGCGGATCCCAGCGCAGCTGGTTCGGGGTCGTCGGCACCTCGATAAACGGCCCGCTGCGAATCATCCGCCGCGGAATCTCTTCGTATGGTCGATGCGTTACCGACGGCCGAATGCGATAGGTCCACGTGCGCCGGTTGGTCGCGCGCGGCGCGGTAAACGGCGTGCCGCTGAACTGCTCGGTGTAGAGCCCCAGCGGATGCTTCTGCGGCGCATTCTGGCCCTCCGGCAAAGCACCGGGAACCGCTTCGGTCGCGAATTCGTTGCCAAATCCTGACTGATACGAGAGCTCGATAGCTGCCGATTCCGTATCAAAGACTGCCGTGCTCGACTCGCTGCTCTGCTTCATGCATTGCCTCGTAGATTTGATCGAAACTGCTGACTGCGAAAAGTAACTTATGCAGTTCGTCCACCTTCACCGGAGTCTGCAGCACTTCGTCCAGCGAAAAGTCGCGTACCGCGCAATGACCGTCGACGACATTCCTGCATTCGCCGTGCGAACTGATGAGCCCACTGCCGTAGACCTTGATTTCATTCCGTTGCCGGATCAGCCCGAACTCAACGGTATACCAGAACAGTCGGCCCAGTTTCTCCAGCACACCCGCATCGTCGATGGCAGCGCAGACACGGCCGTAGTGCTCGAGAAAATCGGCAAACACGCGGTGCGCATGCATCGGCACGTGGCCGAAGACGTCGTGAAAGATGTCCGGCTCAGGCGTGTACTCGAGCGATTCGCGGCTGCGCAGCCACGTGGTGGTGGGAAAACGCCGCGCCGCCAGCATCTCAAAAAATGCCGGCGCCGGAAGAAAGCCGCTCACCGGCGTAGAGTTCCAGCCCGTCCGCGGCTCCAGGCGGGCGCTCACCGCGGCCAGGTTGGGCAGCCGGTCGCGTTGCAGCCCGATGATCTCGAAGCCATCCAGATATTCCTGCGCCGCGTGCTTCTCGAGTTCGGGAAACACGCGCCCCACCAGTTCGGCCCACACTGCTGTGCTGTTCGTCGGTATACGCAGCGTAATCCTGCTCGATCAGGTAAGGCGCCGCGGCGGAAAGCATTTCGGTTTGCATATATTTGCTCCGGCAATCGGCTACAGATTGCCCCGCTCGCTCTGTTCGCGTTCGATGGCTTCAAACAGCGCCTTGAAGTTTCCCTTGCCGAAGCTGCGGCTGCCCTTGCGCTGGATGATTTCGAAGAACAGCGTCGGCCGGTCTTCCACCGGGCGCGTGAAGATCTGCAGCATGTATCCTTCGTCGTCGCGATCGACCAGGATGCCCAGCTCTTCCAGTTCTTCGACTGGCTCGTCGATCTTGCCCACGCGCTGCTGCAGCTCGGTGTAGTAGGTGTGCGGCACGCGCAGGAACTCGATGCCCTGCTCGTGCAGCTCGATTGACCGTGTGCAGAATGTCGTTGGTGGCCAGGGCGATGTGCTGCACGCCGGGGCCGGGATAGAAATCGAGATACTCTTCGATCTGCGATTTGCGTTTGCCCTCGGCCGGCTCGTTGATGGGGAACTTCACGTAGCCGTTGCCGTTGGCCATCACCTTCGACATCAGCGCCGAGTACTCGGTGGAGATGTCCTTGTCGTCGAAGTGCTGATAGAGCGAGAAGCCCATCACGCTGCGCATAGAAGTCGACCCACTCGTCCATCTCGTGCCAGCCCACATTGCCGACCATGTGATCGATGTGGAGCAGGCCGACGGGGCGGGCCACGGGGTCGCTCGTCAATGGCGCGAAAGCCGGGAAGGAACGGCGCCGTGCGTAGTGCGTCGCGCTCCACGAATGTGTGGATCGTGTCGCCATAGGCGCGAATGCTGGAGAGAACGACCCGGCCGTACTCGTCGGACTTTACGTACGGCTCGGCCACGCTGATTGCGCCGCGGTTGGTGGTTTCGCGCCAGGCGCGGCGGGCGTCGTCCACCCACAGGGCTATCACTCGCACGCCGTCGCCGTGACGATGGATATGCTCGGCAATCGGGTCGCTTGCGCGCAGCGGCGTGGTGAGCACGAAACGGATCTTGCCCTGCTGAACCACGTAGGATGCTCGATCGCGCTGGCCTGTCTCGGGCCCCGCGTAGGCCACCAGTGACATGCCGAAGGCCGCGCGGTAAAAGTAGGCCGCCTGCCGCGCATTGCCTACGAAGAACTCAACGTGGTCGGTGCCGCGGAGGGGAAGGAAATCAAACTCCTGGACCAGGGGTTCGGCGACGGCCTGTGATTGGGACTGAGTTGAAGCGGAGCCGGGGAAAGCGTTCATTCGATCTCCTTTGCCTGCCGGGAGACGAGGTGAACGTGCTAGGGAAGCATCCACCGGCTAGCGCTAAGGATAGGCGCGGCAAAATACGACTGAAAATGGGATTTCGATGGAAATCCAGTGCAATAGCTTAAGAGCGTTAAGCATAATGGAAGAAGCACCTAAGGATTGTCGGCTAATGTCCCACAAGACCTCTCCGCATGCCTTCGAACTCGATGCCATCGCATGGAAGATCCTCGAACACCTGCAGCACAATGCACGTCTCTCCTTCGCCGAACTGGGGAGGAAGGTCGGGCTCTCGACGCCCGCCGCGGCCGAGCGTGTCCGGCGCCTCGAAGAAGTCGGTGTCATCACCGGCTACCACGCAGTTCTGGACATGGCCAAACTCGGTGTTCCCATGCACGTCCTCATGCGCCTGACGATTCCCGGTGGCGACCTGCAGATCAGCCGCACAGTGACCGCGATCAGGGAACTGCCCGAGATCGCGCGGTGTCACCGCATCACGGGCGACGAGTCCTTCGTTATCGAGGCGCACCTGGTTTCCGTGCACCATCTCGAGGCCCTCATCGACAGACTTTCGGCATTCGGCGCGACGGCTACTTCGACCGTACTCTCTTCTCCCGTCGAGCGGCGAGAATTCTCTGCAAAGCAAATCGACGCGTTCGGCAAATACGAATGAGGGCTTATTTCTGACGCGAAGTGGACATTTCGGCCTGAGCCATCTGCATCGACCCGGTGATCTTGTCCACACCTGGATAGGCGCTCAGCTTTCCCTGTGGCTGATCCGGTTGTACAAGCCAGACATTCCGGTCATGGTAATACCGAATTAGTTCAGCATTGCTCGCCTCATCCATTTCCCGGGCCCAGATCACTTTCGCTTTATCGATGTCGGGGAAGTTATACACCCATTCATCCATCGAGTTATGTCCGGAACTGTATCTCACCATGGCTAACTGCCGCCCCGGCGAACGAGATAGGGTATCTTCGATCGCGGCTCGCTCGATCCCAAAGTGCTCCGGGCCAAACCACATAGCCGACCACTGCGATGCCGGCCACTGTCGGATGGTGATATGAAGCGGGCGGGAACAGAGCCGGATCGCTGCCAGAGTGACACAAAGCACGACGCAGCCGCGGACCATTCCCAATCCCACCGGCCGCCCTCCGGGACGCCACACGCGCAGATGACGCATACATTGCAGGCCGATGGCATAGAACGCAGCCGTAAAAGGAGCCAGGTAGTGGGGAATCAGAAATATCTCAATGACCATGCCGGGCGCGAGCACCAGTGTACAGATCACCAAGAAGCGGATCCGCCGATCCATCAGCGCACGCCGTACCATAATGAGGGGAGGCAGGAGGGCAAAGCCGGCAAAGAACACAAACGTGCGCACCACCTTGATCAGTGTCTGAGGAACAAAGCCCGAGGCCGTGTGAATCGCGTCATAGGCCTTCAATTCACTATCGCGGTAGAAGCTTCGCAGCGATGCATGATGGTAAAGTGGCTCGGGGCGGGCATGCTGCCACACATAGTAAGGCGCGATCGCGTAAGTCGCGCGATCGACTGTGTACGGCAGAGTCGAAGCGTGGCCGAACGCGCAATGATCGTAATAAGCCATCCCCGATCCGGCACCGACGAGCACGATAATCGGCAGCGCGGCGGACGCAAGCAGCCTGCGATGCACCTGTCCCTGGCTGCGCCACAACCACCGGGCGAGAAACCATGCCGACGGGACACACAGCAGCAGGCCCTCGTAGGGACGGGTAGTCGCAAGCAGCGCGATGCCAAGCGCGAGCAGAACACCATCCCGCTGCCGCGTGTGGCGCACGTAGCGGGGCAGCGCGCCCAGCACCAGGGCGCCTCCAAGCGCTGCTATTGCACCCCCTCCAGAGTAAGTATTGATCCAGTAACTGAAAAGTCCCAGGCGCAGCACTGCCAACATGGCTCCAAGAAACGCCCAACGCGCCGGCAGCCAGGCCTGTAACATCCAGCAAATCGCAGAACACATCAGGGCATTGGCGAGCAGCACTCCAAACCAGGGATGTCCCAGATATAACTTCCCGAGGGCCAGAAACACCCCTTGTGCGGGGAAGTACATCGATGCATAAGTGGGGACCATGGTGATATGGATGGTCTCGAAGTGAATCCACATCGCCGGAGTTGGAATGGCAAGCCTGCCTGACGCGAACGTGTCTCCGGCAAGGAGGAAACTGAAGTCATCAGGCAGAAACGGCTGCGGGATCGGGAGCAACGGAAGCATTGCAAGGCGCAGCAGGAGGACCGCTAACCCCGGGACTGCTATGGCCATGCGCCTGTGGCGCGCAATTGAGTTGAAGATTCTCTCGATGGGATAAAGAAATCTGGAAAACAGATTGGGCCAGCAAGCAACAGAAACCAAGGCGACGGCGGCCAGACCGCCTTCGATAAGCGGCAGGGAAAGACCTTGCTGTAAATGGGAAGACAGAATCATTGTTTCTTTTGGATTTATGTAAGCAATTGTCGGTTTGAGCCAAGAATTAGAACGACGCAACGCAAAAAATGTGCAACCCGACCGTCCCGATAGTTGCGCCAAAACAAAGGCATGGGAGAGTATGGACCGTCCATATCTCTCCCAAGGAACTTCCCTATTGAGTTTGCCGACAGGTTTCCGTTTGCCCGGAACACCATCAACTTACGAAGTGTCCCAGTTTGCTTTCCCTATTTCGGTCGAGACGAGGCTCATTCACTTAGCAGCGAACGGACTGGTGAGAATTGCATTCGATTCTCGCCTTTCTTCCAGCCCGGTTGGGCACACAGGCACGGGGTACAAATGGTGAACTGTGCCTTTCACCCGCTCAAAGATGACCAGCCAATTTACGAATACATCTCCTCAACGAACACGAAACCTAGGTGATGGAGCTGCTCAAGGTTGTACCGATGTTGGTGAAGCCGGTGTTGATCGCGCCTGCGAGCGAGCTCATTCCGGCCGTTGCCGCCAGGGCGATCAGAGCGACCACCAGGGCATACTCAACCAGGTCCTGACCCTCTTCCTGAGAGAGCAGGCTCTGGATCTTGATGTAGAGTTTCAGCATTGTGTTTTTCATTTTTTATATCCCCCGTGAATTGTTGTGCCCAATCGGACCAGGCATGCTTTGAATAGAGCAAGTAGTGGGCCATTTCGATGCGGTTTAATCAGACCAAATGAATCAATAACTTACGATAGGATCTGTAGCATTCGGATGTATTAAACCTGTGAACGATCGTTTACTAGGCCATACCCTTCGCGATGCATCGGGTACACAATCCAGTTAGAGATCTATTGTGTGATGAGAGTTTCCCGTCGTCGACGGCTGCGAAACATAAGTGCAGCCTAGTTACACGACCCGCGGATCGATTTATTAATGGCGTATCGCGCGTGCGCTGAATCTGTTTGTGGGCGCTCGGGAAAAGCGGAATAGGCGACCAAGCGGTCGTAGTACCTACTTATTTACCTGGGGCTGATAGTCAAACGCGAGGGTGTCCCCGCGCATCGTCCGTGTCTTGCGAATCGTACCCGGGGCAAGTTCGATCACGGAATGTGCCGTGAGGCAGGCGGACACCCGCCAGGGTCGCACCTGGCTTCTTGCCTTGATGACGCGATGCTTTCTGTCGAGATAGACAAGATCAATGGTGAAGCGCATCCCGAACGTGTGCACCGCTTCACAAGGAACTATCCAGAGCCCCTCCCCATTGTCCAGGCCTTCCCGGCCAAGCAGGCCTTTGCGGCGATCGCGGCCATTTCCGGCGATTTGGATGCGGTCCCCGAGGTGCGTCCGGCGAGTTAGATTCGAAACTCGCATCGTTACTTCGGCCGCGTCGCCGGGTGGTTGCTTGAGGCGCCCGCGGATGGCCATCATGTCAAACCCCAAGAGCTTGATAACTCGCATCAGTCAGTCGCGTCCCTTGCTTCGGTGGAGGCTTAGTTAGAAGGGTAGAACGTTTCTCAATATCTGATCAACCCTCAGCGGCCCACTTGCAAGGGCCGGACCGCATTTATTGCGACGCGGAAGATGCGGGGCTCGCGGCTTGGCCCCCACTTGCCCCGTAGCCGCTGTCGATCACCAGCGACTTTTCCGGCTGCATGCTCTTAATCAACTTTTCAACCGGAATCGAAGCCGGCGTCTGCGGTGGACCTCCGCCACTTGCGCCCGACTCCGGTGTATGCATCCGTATATCGGAATTGCCGGGCAGGAACGGTTCTGGAAACTTTAGCTGTGGAATAGGTGCGCCTGCAGGTATGGGCTCAACCACCTCGGGA
Organism: uncultured Acidobacteriota bacterium; assembly: GCA_963798315.1. Taxonomy (GTDB): domain Bacteria; phylum Acidobacteriota; class Terriglobia; order Terriglobales; family Acidobacteriaceae; genus Telmatobacter. The sequence continues at coordinate 38,406 of CAWCTA010000025.1, forward strand.
GTTACGATGACGATAAGTTCGGTGTTGGACTTGTTCTTCGAAATGGACTGGAAAAGCTTGCCCAGGATCGGAATGTCGCCGATGAACGGTATCTTTTGAAATGTCTCCGTCTCCCGGTTGTCGAGCAAGCCGCCAATGGCGAAGCTCTGCCCCTTGGCCAGCTCGATCTCGGTCTTCACGCGTCTGACATCGATTGCGGGGACTTGAAACCCGGAGATTGTGACCGCGTTGGTAAAGTCGAGCGAACTGACTTCGGGCGCTACCTGCAGGCGAATGGTTCCCCGGGGCGTGATGGTCGGGATGAAATTCAGGCGAATGCCGTATTCCTTGAATTGAATCGTCACCGCAGGGCCCGATCCAGTTCCCGATGTGCCCTGAACTACTGGATAGGGGTACTCTCCACCAGCGAGAAAGCTGCCCTGCTTGCCGTCTTGCGCCAGCACATTCGGTTCGGCGAGAACCTCCACCAAGCCCTTGGTTGCCAGAGCCTTGATCGTGGCGCCAAGATTCAGCCCCGGAAAGTAAGCAAAAATGTTCAGATCGCTGGAGAGGCTGGTCGCCCCCGACGTGTCGAGGGATGGTGGCGAAAACTGGCCGGTCGTGATCCCGCCGATTGTGTTTCCGAGCCCGTTGCTAAACAGGCTGATCGCCAGGTCTTTGCTCTTGTTGCGATCGACGCTGGCAAAGACGACCTTCAGCAGGATCTGTGCTTCGGCCGCGGGCACTTCCACCTTGAGCAGGTTCACCACCTTGCCGGCAACCGAGGCGATCTGCACCGCGCGCTCGGAACTCGTGAGATCTTTCACCGTCCCGCTCAGAAACACCGCTCCGTTTTCGCCATGGACATCGAGCGACTGGCCAGGAAGTTCTCGATTCAACTCTCGGCGTATGGTTTCGAGCCGATCGTTCGTTGCGGCAACGTCGGGCCGCACCTTTACGTTAAAGAACTCCCGGTTGCCGCCTTTCTCCCAGAGAATGAGACTGGTTTCTCCTTGCGCTTTGCCGTTGACAAGGATTTCAACGGGGCTGATGGCTGCGGCTTCCGCGATTCCGCCCAACCCTACCGCCACCCGCTCCACAGGCAGCGCACAGTCGAGCAGCACCGATTTGCCCACCACGACAGATAAGTCATTCGCGGCGTCCTGCCGGGTACCGGCGGCGGCATGAATGACAGGCGCTTGCCCCTGCGCGAGAGACACGAGGGAGCCGGCAAGAAGTAATCCCACTGGACATCGAACCATCAACGGCACATTCGTTCTCACTTATTCCCCTCGGGAGAAGCAAAGTTCTGAATACTGCGCTGCAACCCGTTCAACACTTCCACCGAGTAAGCCGCCGGAGCCGGCTTTTGCGGATGATGGTCCGTGGCAACGGTCTGCGGTCTCGAGGGTGTTGCGGCGGTCTCGAAGAGCTTGGCCATGCCGGTTCCGGCAACTTGCGCAACCTCGGTATCGAGGGGATTCCGCAATACCAGCTGGATGTGGCTCTGAACGCCGCCTGAATTGGGGCTGCTGGCCAGGCTCAGCACCTCCGCCTGATCCGGCGTGACGAGCAGGTTGACCACGTGTACCTGCTGCGGTTTGCCTTCCGCGTCCTTCTGGATGTCAGTGCCTGCCGAAAGGACCTCGATATTCTGCAGCAGCGTTTTGACCATGGTTCCCGTGTTGTCGTTAACGTGTCCGGGTGGGTCGCCGGACATCAGCACGTCCACGCGCATGCCGGGCGTGACGAATCCTGCCACGCCTACGACTTCATCCACCTTGATCGCGCAGGCGCGCATGCCCTTTCGGATCGTCGCAGCCAAGCCGCCACCGGAACCGACAGGCGCCAGCCGGCTTTCGAGGATCGCCTCGCCCTGAGCAAGATCTGAGACCACGCCGCGCCCGATGGCATTCTCGGCTTTTAGAATCGCGCCCTTGGGAAGCGGGCCGGCGATCTGGGTTGTGCTCAAGTTGGCGGCCGTGAGAATCGTTCCAAGCTTGATGTCTGACGCTGCACTCACTACCCGCGTGGTTGCCGCCTGCTGCGTTCCATTTATCCGAACGCCGATGATGCGGTACACAAGAAGCGAACATCCTCCCGCCACTACGAATGCGCAAAGCAGAACAGTCAATAGTCTTCGGTTCATCAGAGATCCTGTCCCGGCTGTAGACGCCGCACAGCTTCATTCGCAATTGCAGTGCCAAAGCTAATGCCTCAAAATGACGCGGAATTCGGCGAATCCCCGGTCCACGGCGTTAGAGGTGTGCACCCGTGTTTACCCGCATGAGCCCGTGTGTAGGCAAGTTGACACGGAAGCGCGATTGCCGCCACGCAGATGCGTTGACGATGGCCGTGCAATTGCAATGAAGATAAGAGCCGGTGTGCGGCCGACTGTAGTTCAGTGCCTGCTGCGGCGCCAATCATCTGTGAGGAGTGCACCGCTGAACATGAGGAGGTCGTCCGCTACTATCAGCCTGTTTGCAGAACCGTCGATCGCGTCCCGCGGACCCGGCTCCTTGATTGTGTCGGTCATGGCCCATGGTGCGGCCGCCGGAATACTTTATTTCGGAGTGACTCACTTGACCCGGATCGACGATCGAAGCCTGCTGGAGCGTTACTCAGTCCGGCAGCTCGATCTGCATGCGATCGATCCACGGGAGTCGGGAGCGCCGCTTTCTTCCATCGCAGCCAATGACTTCTATCCAGATATGGAATCGCGCTCCTCTCTCGGCGTTCCGCCGGAACTGAGCAAGGCCATGCGCTCCTTCATCGAATCCGCGACCGGAAAGCAGACGCTCATCCAGCCGGAATTCCATTCTCACCTGACCTTCGCCGAACAGTTCCCGCTTCCGAACGTCGTCATCTGGACTCCGGAACTGGCGCCGGGCCGAAAGATCGTCGCTCCACTGCCGGCTCCGGCAACGGCCGCGAACGTGAAGCCTTCGCTCGAATTGCCCAATGAAGAAATCCGGCTGGCCGACATGGGCGTTGCTTCCACCAAACTGTCTCCCCGCAGCAACGCGCTTCCTGCGGGAACCACATCGCCGGTGCAGCTTCGCTCAGACCAGCCGGTCGAGATGGCTCCCGCAACTACCTCCGATTCGGCGGAGCAGCCGACGCCCACCGCGGTGCTCTCGCTCTCCGACATGCGCATGCAGGATGGAACCGTTCGGCTGCCACCCGTGAATGAGGTGGCACCCGCCGCTGCACTTCGACCCGACGCCACGCAGAACGAAAATGCCGGTACTCCGGCCGGCAACCCAAATCAAGGTTCGTCATTCCCTGCTGCGGGCGACAATCGACCCAGGCCCGGCAGCAAAAGCGATTCGAGCGCGGATTCCGCCCACGCCGGCGATGAAGCAGCGGACGATTCCCGCCTCACGACTGAGCACGTCGTGTTGCCGAAAAGCGGCCGCTTCGGAGTTGTCGTGGTCGGCGACGCGGTGGGCGAAACGTATCCCGAAGCGCTCGAGATCTGGGGCGACCGCGTTGCCTACACGGTTTATCTGCATGTGGGGCTGAGCAAGAACTGGATCCTGCAATACTCGGTTCTGCGTTCGGCCGAAGCGGCCGACGCCGGTTCGGTGGCACGTCTGGAAGCGCCCTGGCCTTATGACATTCTCCGCCCCAACCTCACCGCGCGCGATTTGAACACGGACGCACTGATGATTCACGGGATCCTTACTTCGGCGGGACGATTTGAATCACTGGCCATTGCCTTTCCCAGCCGCTTCCGTTATGCCAGTTTTGTCTTGCACGCCTTGCGGCAATGGCAGTTCCGGCCCGCGCGCCGCGGCGGGCTGGCCATCGCGGTCGAAGTGCTGCTGATCATTCCCGACGAACTGGAATAGAGGGAGAAGTGCGGTTTGACGTCGCTCCGCACCGGAATTATCTCGGGCGCGCCGCGAGCCGGCAGAACGAAAAGCCTGACTTTGAATTCTGTGGCCTCCCACCCTTTTCACGATGAAGCCTGTAAAAAGGATGGGGCACGGAGATTTTGTTTTCGGGAATGCGACCAGGCTGGGTCATGCACGGGCGAGGGATATCATCACTCGCCCATGAGCAGTTGTTGCGGTTCACCCTGCGGCGCTCACCGGGCGGTTAGCGCCATCAGCGGAGACTCCTCCATCTCCGTTTGCGCAAAGGCCAGCCCGACACCGTCCTTGCCCCAACGCATCACGCGCAGTTGCACGGTGATGGGGTTCAGCAGTGCGTCGTCACTTACCCCGTCGGTCCTCTGCAGGGTCAGTGTGATCATTGTGCCCAGCGGCCATCGTGCTTCTGTCATCAGGTAAAGTCCATTTGCGCTGAGGTCCCGCACGCCATGGACTTCCAGAATGCCTCCGCGCGAATCGTACGCAAGCAAGCGGGGCCAGCGCTTGCGGCGGGTAGTCCGTCGATCCGGTCGCAACGGCAATGAATTGGGCACCGGCATATTCTTCGCCTGGGCAGACACTTCGACGAGATCGTCTTTCCCCAGGTCCGGCATGCTGCGCAGACGAAACTCCATCTCTTCCGCGACACAGATCACCAGTTGGTTGCCGGGCTGGGTCTGCGACGAATCGATCGTGTGTACGGGCAGTTCCAGCACACTCGCGACGCTCTTGCCAACCGGCACAAATCGAAACGGAGGGAACGATTCGATCGCCCGTACCACGCGGTGTTTGGCGTCAAGAAACACCAGGTCCCGCGATGAAAATATGCGGAGAAGGTGAACCCCCTTAGGACGACTCAGCCAGTGGCCTTCATCGTACCGCGGCGCCCTTCCAATGAGCAGACCTTTGAAGCGCGCAAAGCCCCGGTCCTCATGCGTAACTCCTAAACTGAGAAAGCATTCGTTCGTCTGGTTGTAAACACAGTACTGGTGCCTGTTCATACTCTTCCAATCCTCAACTCGGTCTCGTCAACCAAACGTCTTCAGAAATTCAAGATGGTTCAATGGTGTTGCCTTTTGGTTACATGTTTCTTGTAGTTTTCAGTCCGGGCTGGTGGTTGGCGAGCCCGTTCGGGAACGATGGCGAACTCCTCGCAAGCCGTGTGGTTCCATTTCTCCTCCTTCGGCTGTGCCGGCGTTCCGGCTGCCAACAAAGCAGCCGGACACACCGCTCACAGAAGAGAACGAAGATGTTGAGCAGGAATCGCACCGTGGCCCGCAAAACCGAGGAGACAAAACACGAACTAGCGAACGCGGGTACGGCGGCGCTGAATCACAAAACCCAGCACGACCGCGAACAGCACGCCTGCAATAATCCGGGTGAGCAGAACATTGTCCATATCGAGTCTCCTTTCTCTCAGTGAGTGAGAAAATCCTTGAACGATTCCGACATCAGGATCACTGCCGGTCCCAGCGTTACAAGAAACAGGCAAGGAAAGATAAACAGCACCAGCGGGAAGATCAGCTTGATGGTTGTCTTGGCCGCCATTTCTTCCACTGCCTGAATCCGCTGAACCCTGAGTGTGTCCGAGTGTGTCCTTAATGTCTTAGCAATGCTGGTGCCAAACTGTTCCGATTGCACCAGCATTGAAACCAGGTTGCGCACCGTGTCGACATCCGTGCGCTCCGCCATGTGTCTCCAAGCATCCGCGCGTGGACGCCCGGCGCGCTGCTCCAGAGCCACGATGCTCAACTCATCCGCGACCTGGGGCTGCGCATGCATCAGCTCCTGCGCGGTCCGCGCCGTAGCCTGGTCGAGTCCCAACCCGGCTTCGACGCAGATGACAAGAAGATCGAGCACATCGGGCAAGCCCAGCCGTATTTTCTTTTGGCGCGAACTGATCTTCTTGCCCAGCCAGAAATCCGGCACCAGATACCCAATTCCCAGGGCCCCCGCATACACCATGAAGGGACTCTTGCCGGCCAGCCCGCTGGCGGATCCCACCGCGCAGAGAATTAACGGCACCAGCACCTTGGTCCCATAGAAGAATTTGATCGCGGCGTCATTACGAAAACCGGCGCGGATCAGGCGCTGTTGCATCACCGATACTTCCGCCTGCGTCTTGGGAATAACTCGCTCGAACTTCTCCACCATCACTCCGAGCGACGAGCCAGTCTGCTGCAGCGTGCTCGCGAGGGTCCGCTCATTCTTGCGGTGCGTGATCACCGAGGAGATCCGCTCCAGCAGCGCGGCGCGATAGAACAGCAGCGAGCCGGCACTCGCGATGAGCAGAAAGATGCAACAGAATGTGAAGATCGCAAATCCCATAACCGGCCCTCAAACGTCCATGCGGACAATCTTCTGAATGATGAGCGTGCCCACCACGAGCATTCCGCCTGCGGCGAGCAACAGCTTGATCCCGATCTCGCGCTTCCACAGCAGGCTCATAGTGTTGGGGTTGACCATGTAAAGACCAATGCCCAGCACGACGGGAAGAATGGTCAGGATCCATCCTGTGAGCCGGCCCTGCGCGGTGTGAACCATCACCTGGCGCTTCAACCGGAACCGCTGGCGGATCACGTAAGCGGTCTTCTCCAGCACTTCGGCGAGGTTGCCCCCGCTTTCGCGCTGAATCAGAATCGCCGTCACCACGATCTTCAAATCCTGCAGGGGAATGCGCGCCGTCAGGTTTTCGAGCGCCGTGCGCAACTCGAGGCCGAAGTTCTGCTCATCAAAACAAATCCGGAATTCACTGCCGATCGGATCGGCGCATTCGCGCGTGACCAGGCTCAGCGCGGCGTTGAAGCTGTGCCCAACGCGCAGAGCACTGGTCATGAGGTCCAGCGCATCCGGCAACCCCTGCTCAAACTTGCCGAACCGCTTGCCCCGCTTGATCATCACGAAACCTATCGGAATGAACCCCAGCGCCGCGCCCACAAGGAGAGCGAGCATGACGGAGCCGGTCCGCAGATCGATCAGGTACGCGGGTACGGCGAAGCAGGCCGCCGACATCAGCAGCACCGCACCGGGTGTCCATTTCAGTTCGGACTGGTTCAAGGTCTTTTGCAGCCGCGGCATCAGGTCCACCCGCGCCAGCAGCTTGTTCAGCAAGGGAATCGAACTGAACAACTCCCGCTTGCGGAAGTCGAGTATCGGCATGGCCCTTTGCTTGCGCTCCTGGCCCAGCGCGGTATGAAGTGCGGCGATCGCCTGCTTCTTATCGCGGCCGTTCCCCGCTCCGCTCCATGCCACGGCAAGCGGCGCGATCACCGCGAAGAGTCCGATGAAGATCAAAACGATGACCAGTGGCATTCCTTCAGTTCTCTCCTGGCTCAGTTGACTTCGGTGATGTTTTCAAACAGCGAGGGCGGCAATTGAATGCCGGCCACCTGCAGGCGATCGAGGAATCGGGGACGAATACGCGTCGGCTTGAATGCGCCGATGACCTTTCCCGTCGGTCCGATACCTTTCTTCTGGAACGTAAAAATGTCCTGCATGCTGATGATGCTCTCCTCCATGCCGGTGACTTCGGAGATGCTCATCACCTTGCGTGTGCCATCGCTGAGGCGCGAAACCTGGACAACGATGTCGAGGGCCGACGCGATCTGCTGGCGCACGGTACGCTCGGTCAGGGTCAAACCGCTCATCGCCACCATCGATTCGAGGCGGGTCAATGCGTCGCGCGGCGTGTTGGCGTGAATTGTGGCCATCGAGCCCTCGTGACCTGTGTTCATTGCCTGGAGCATGTCAAAAGCCTCTTCGCCGCGCACCTCGCCGAGGATGATGCGGTCGGGCCGCATACGCAGGCAGTTGATGAGCAGCTGGCGCTGGCGCACCGCTCCCTGGCCCTCAATGTTCGGCGGCCGGGTCTCAAGCCGCACCAGGTTCGTCTGCGCCAGTTGCAGTTCGGCCGCATCCTCAATGGTGATCACCCGCTCGCTTTGCGGGATATTGCGGGAAAGGATATTCAGCAGCGTGGTTTTTCCCGCCCCCGTGCCCCCCGAGATGAGGATCGTGAGCCGAGCCCGCGCCGCAGACTCGATCACCTGCATCATCTCCGCGGAGATGCTCTTCAGCTCTACCAGTTGATTGGCTGCAACCGGGCCCGTGCCAAAGCGGCGGATGGACATCGACGGCCCATCGAGGGCCAACGGGGGAATGATGGCGTTGACGCGGGAACCATCGGGCAGGCGCGCATCGACCATGGGCGACGATTCGTCTACCCTCCGGCCCACGCGCGACACGATGCGATCGATAATCTGCAGCAGATGCCGGTCATCGCGAAACACCGTGTCTGTCTGCTGCAGCTTTCCGCCCCGCTCGACGAACACCTTGTCTTTGCTGTTCACCAGGATGTCGGAGATTCGCGGATCCCTCAGCAAGGGCTCCAGCGGACCCAGGCCGAACACTTCGTCAAGAAGATCGGTCTGGATCTTGGCCTGCTCGTCGAAGCTCAGTGGCACTCCCTGGGTCTTGATGATTTCGATAATGAGATTCGAAACCACCTGCCGCGCCTGGCTCGACTCGACGCGCGACAGTTTCTCCAGATCGAGCTTGGAGATCAGGATCTTATGCACGTCTGACTTGAACTTCTCGAGATTCAACAGTTCCGTTACCGCACCCGCCATTGCCGCTTGACCTCCATCAAAACAGCCCAATAATCCGTTTCTTCTTTTCCGGCTCCGCCGTCATTCCGCACGCTGCCCTGGCCATCTGGCGGATCGCCTTCGATACGGGCGAATCAGTCAGCGCCAGTGGGGTCGCCGTGTTTTGCATCTTGCGCACGGTGGCCGCATCTTCGGGGACCTTCCATTGCGCCCGCCGTGTCAGCGCCCTGGTGATGTGCTCCTCATCGATTCCCAGAGAAGAGGGCATAAACCGGTTCAGCACGATTTCGAGTTTCGGGAAATCCGCAGCGAAGAACTCAGAAATGATGCGGTTGGAATTGCGCAGTTCCGGGAGGCCCACCTGCGCTACCAGGTACACGATGGCGTCGGGCTCGAACAGCGCCGTCGCGGTCAGATCGAGCCGGGAACCGGAATCGACTACCACGCAGTCGAATTCCTGCCGCGCCACTGCCAGCAGCCGGTTCACGGCTTCGGGAGTGATTTGTACATCCGTCACCTTGCCCGGCGCGGGCAGCACGGCGAGCCCGGACTCGTGCTTCACGATGAGCCGGGAAAGAAAATTCGCGTCCAGCCGGGTGAAATTCCTGAGCGCGTCGGCCGTTGAGTAGGACGAGTTCAACCCCAGGCCAAGGGCGGCATCGCCGAAGGGCACGTCGAGATCGATCAGCAGCGTCTTCTGGTCTGACTCGCGCGCCACAGAGATGGCGAAGTTGCTGGCCAGTGTCGTAACTCCGGAGCCCCCCTTGGCCCCGAAGAAGACAAACAACTTTCCATCCGGCTTTTTCGCGGCCGGCACCCGATTCGCGGAGCGGCGCACGGATGCCCGCACCATCGCCTCCGCCACGGCTCCGGGAGCAAGAGGCAGAGTCAGCAACTCGCGGGCGCCGGCACGCATGCAGCGAATCATCAGTTCCGAATCGGCCACTGACGAATACACCATGACGGTCGCGGCGCTATTCGCGCACAGGCTTTCCACCAGGTCCAACGCGATCTCCGGATCGCTGTCAATATCGAGAATCACAACGTCGAAGTACAAATCGATGAGCTTCGAGACCTGGTCGATGTCGGGGTAGAACGGGAGCTGGCGCGGAGTCCCGGACGTCGACCCCACAAGAGCATCCGCGACCGCCATGCGGCTTTGCTCGTGGGGCCCGATCACCGCAATCGATAGCACGTTTACACCGATTGCATCGGTTTCGGGATATGTGGCCATCAGCAATTGATTGCTCCCCGCAATCGCGGCTCTTTCCAGCTACGTATCGAGATTTCCAATGGCTTACAAAAATCAGTTGCTTCTAATTTCGCCATCAGCGCGCGAAGAACGACACCAGGGTTCCAATGGCAATCGCCGGCGCATAGGGCATCTTGCGGGTCAGCGGATTGCTTAGAATCAGGTCTGAGTGCGGCCGCAGTCCCCGCTGCTTGATGCCCACCACCAGATCCCCCGATCCGGCAAATAATTCAGCCAGAAACCCCCGACAGGCCGCCCAGCCGATCGCCATCACTCCGCCGGCCAGGCCCGTCACAACGAGCGCAATCATCAGTTGGGATGGGCCGACCCATGCGCCGATCGCCGCGCACAGCTTCACGTCCCCCATGCCCATTCCGCCCATCCAGAACAGGAATCCGAAAATCACTATTCCCATGCCGAAGCCAGCCGTACTCTGGGCCACCCCATGCCATCCGTTGAGCCACGCCGAGACCCCCAAGCCCGCCTCCATGAACGGCAGAACCAGCCAGTTCGGGATGCGGCGGCTGCGCAGATCGGTAAACGTGGCGACGGCGAGCACGACGCAGGTCGGCCACCAGGCAATCGAATGCATTCTTTTCTCCCCGCGCGTCCTGAAATCAGGAAAACGCCAATCTCGAACAGACCGCCAGAGCCCCCAGCACCAGCGGCGGCAGAACCAGCCAATAAAAGAAGGTGCGATTGGCAGAGTCCTCAACGGTGACCGCGAGGGCCACCACGCCGGCAACAAATGTGAGAATGGGCCACAATACGATTGAGTGCATCAGCCTTCCCGTCCAATCTCGAATCAACGGCTTGTCTGATCGAGTGCAAACGCCGTTCCAAACGGCGGATCGGGCAAAACTATTGATTTAATGTGATTTATCCAGACAATTATGGACGGGGTGTGCACGCCTGTTTACAGCGCTTTCGGGTCATGACGCGGGCTGATTACATGACCCGAATACAAAAAGTTACTTTAGAATGACTGACTTCGGTTAGACGTCTTGCATTCTCGTACCACCGTGGTAGATTACGTTTACTAAATCAAACCCCACCGGGGTGATTATTGTGATTCGTGTCGGTCTGTTTTCTCAGGACTGCACTTTGCAGCCCTTGTTGTCTTCAGCCTTGGGAATGGAATTCCAATTCTTCTTCGAATCGAAGGAGGATGGAGTGAATCACCTTCTCTCTGACAAAAACTGCCACGTCATGATCCTGGATCTGAACTCCAATCATGATTCTCTTAAAGAACGAATTGCCTGCGCCCGGCGCATGATCGCCTCCGATGTCGCGTGGGTCATCATGGCGGACGATGGTCTTCGCGCCACTGCCAACGAACTTGTTCGCCAGGGAGCCTTCGGCTATTGCCGCCGGCCACCTTCGATTCGCGATCTGCGCATCATGCTGCGGCGCGCCCACGAAAGTTCCACGCTGAAGCGGCAGCGCGAGCAACAGCAGGAAAGCATCGAAACGATGGGAGACCGGGACCAGATGGTGGGCGGCAGCCCGGCCATGCAACAGGTCCACCACCTCATCGACTGCGTGTCGAGTATTGATGCGTCGGTTCTGGTCACTGGAGACAGCGGGACCGGGAAGGAACTAGTCGCCCGCGCCATTCACAACCGGGGTAATCGCGGCACCCGGCCGTTCATCGCGGTCGCGTGCGGCGCCATCCCTGAAACGCTGATCGAGGCCGAACTGTTCGGGCACGAGAAAGGCGCTTACACAGGTACGGTTGGATCGCGCGAGGGCTATCTCGAGCAATCCCGCGACGGCACCCTGTTCCTCGACGAAATCGGCGAGCTCAGCCTCTTTACCCAGGTGAAACTGCTCCGCGTCCTGCAGCAGCGCGAGTTCAGCCGCCTGGGCAGCAACCGCCTCATCCCTTTGCGTTCCCGTCTCATCTTCGCCACGCACAGAAACCTGGCGGAGATGGTCGCCCAGGGAAAATTCCGCCAGGACCTCTACTACCGTATCAACGTCATGAAGATTGAAATTCCCTCACTCGAGGGCAGGCTGGAAGATATCGCCCCCATCGCCAATCATTTTCTCCATCACTACGCACGAGTCTTTCAAAAGCCGATGGAGGCCATCGAGCCCGAAGCCATGGCCGTGCTCCAGGGTTACTCCTGGCCAGGGAATGTGCGCGAACTCGAGAACGTCATCCAGAGGTCGATTATTCTCGCCCGCGGCAGAACACTCCGGCTTGAAAACCTGCCTGCCACACTTCGCGAAGGAGCGCGCACGAATTTCGAAGACGCCGTACCCGGCGGCACCTTCGAGCGCCAGCTTCGCGATTACAAGGTTCGCCTCGCGGCCGCGGCGGTCCGCGAGAACAACGGAAATAAAACCCTGGCCGCACGCAGTTTGAGCATCTCCCGCGCCTATCTGCACCGGCTCATCCGGCTGGCCGACCCGGGCGCTTTTTGCGAAGAAGAGGGCATGGAAATCGAAACGACCTGATGGCCGCGAAACTCGTTTAGATCTATTTAGTTTCCTCGGACCGAAGTGCGAATCAAAACTGCCGTAATTGTGTACATCCGATGGGCCTTGCGGGCCAATCGATCGTTTTGCTTCGCTTTTTGGCATAATTGAAGGTAGAGGTCGGTCCCGTGCACATCAGTTTTGGCACTTCGGTGCTTGTTTCCGTCATTGGCTTGATGGGGGTCCTTGTCTGGCGGATTCGCGAGGGACGTTCAGCGGTTACGGTAAAAAAGATCATCATTCCTCCCCTTGGCATGGCGACCGGATTTTCCATGTTCCTGGTACCCGCGTTCCGGGTTCCCTGGAGCTGGGCCGCAGTAGCCTTCGTCGTGGGCGTGGTGGCCCTCGCCTATCCGCTGCTGGCTACGTCGAAACTGGTGCGCGACGGCGATGCCATCATGATGCGCCGCTCCAACGCTTTTTTCCTGGTCGTCGTTGCCCTGGCCGCGATCCGTTTCCTGGCCCGCGATTACCTCGACGCGTACATGACCCTGCAGCAGACTGGCGGCCTGTTCTTTGTCCTGGCCTTTGGCATGATCCTGCGCTGGCGCCTGCGGATGTTGTCTGAATACCGGACCCTCACGGCGCAGACTTCCCTCCCCGCCTGAGCTGGAACGGAATCCATCGCATCCGATTTTCGCGTCGTGTAACTTTTTGTCTACTCGCAACGAATGGCTTGCATCGGCTCGATGCCGGCTGCGCGCACCGCCGGCAGTAGCGAAGCTGCGCTCGCAATTAACGCCAGGGCAACGATCGATCCGGCGAACACCCACGGATCGCGCGTCGAGGTTCCGTAGAGAAAGCTGGTCAGCGCCCGCGAAACCAGCAGGGCCGCAATCAACCCTCCCGCCGTGCCCGCCAGCGCTACTGCCGCATTCTGCCGGAAGACCATCGCCGCCACCTGCGCGCGCCGCGCTCCCAGGGCCATGCGGATGCCGATTTCGCCGGTGCGCCGCTCCGTCGCATAAGCCAGGGTTCCGTAGAGCCCGACCGCCGTGACGGCGAGCGCGCAAACCGCGAAAAACACCGCCAGCAGCGCCATCGTCCGCTCCGCGCTCAACGAATCATCCACGGTGCTTGCCATCGAGGTCATGACGGGCATTGGAATTTCCGGCGCCATCTGCGCAGCCAGCGCGTGAGTCGCCTCCACCAGCGGAGCCGCGGACGCATCCGTTCGCACCACGGCATTGTAGGAGCGCGTCTGCTCCCCGTTGTCTTGTGTCATGGCTACATAGCCGGTCGGTGGGGCTGCTGACCGAAGTTCCTCATATTTTGCATCTCCCACCACCCCGATGACTTCGTAGCGAAAGATCTTATCCCCTTGTTTTTTTGTGAGGATTTGGCCCATCGCATCGTGATCCGAAAACAGGACTTTTGCCGCAGCTTGATTCAGGATCATCTTGAGCCCGGCGGCGTCCGTGTCGCTCCATTGGAAATCGCGGCCCGCAAACTGGGGAATGCTCATGGTCTGGAAATAGCCGGGACCCACGCTGTTCTGATAAATGTCCGCCGTTTTTCCTCCTGCGGTGGAGAGGTTTTCATCCCAGACAAAATGCGTAAACGGGACCGTCCAGGCGAAGCTGACATTTTTCACACCCGGCTGGTGGCTCAATCCATCGCCGACCCGGCGATAGAACTGCATCAGCGCTTCACCCTTGAGCGGCTGCTGGTCCATGCTGAAGGCGATGTTCTGCAAACCGCGCGGATCAAACCCTGCGCCCGACTTGTACAACCGCACCAGGCTCGAAGCGAGCAAGCCCGCGCCTACCACCAGCATCAGCGCCAAGGCTACCTCGCACGACATGATCACTCGCGGGAGAATCGCCTGGCGCTCATAAGCGGATGTCGTGTGTTGCCCATGCCGGATCTGCTCGTTCAGGTTCCCCGAAGTCGCCTGCAGTGCAGGAATCAAGCCGATAAGAAGCGTGGCCAAAATCGCGGCCAGGGCCGCAAACCCAAACACGCGCAGATCGAGCGAAGTATCGATATGGCTCTCTTGCAGCTTACCGAGTAGCAGCACTGCAAGCGATTCGCTGACCAGCGGTGAAATCGCCAGCCCCGCGGCCGTGCCCGTCAACGCGATCAAGAGGCTTTCGACCAGCAATTGCTGGATGAGTCGTGTCCGCGCCGCGCCCATCGCCAGGCGTGTCGCCAATTCTTTCCGCCGCGCTGTTCCCCGGGCCATCAGGAGGCTGGCGAGATTCAAGCACGCCAGCAGAAGGATCCCGCCGCACATCGCGAACACTGCCATGAGAGGCTTACGGAAATACATGCGGATGTACGTGAATCCCGCCGAACCTGGCTCGGCGGTGAACCGGAAATGCCGCTTCTCGTGATCGGCGACCCACTTCGCATCCGGGATCATGGCGTGCAGCACCGCGCTGCTGCACGCGGAAACATCGGCATTCGCTTGTTCGAGGGTTGCCCGCGGCGTCATCCGCCCCATCACGTTCAGCCACCAGGCATGAAAACCGGCCGCCGTCATACTGCGCGTGCCGTGCATCATCGGCTCGATGGCCAGGGGAACAAACAACTCGGGTCGATCGAGCGGGTCCGCACCTATAAACGGCTTAGGCATCACCCCGACCACCGTAAACAGCGTGTTGTCGATCTCGAGTTTCTGCCCGATCACATTGGGCGCGCGATTGAACCAGCGCCGCCAGAAGCTTTCCGAAACAACCACGCCAAATCCTGCGGGATTGCCACCTTTCACGTCATCGGCAGGCGTCAAGGTTCGTCCCAGCAGGGGAGGCGTTTCGAGCGCGGGAAAGAAGCCGCCGCTCACAATCTGTCCCTCAACACTCTGGACTCCGTCGTTTCCCTTCACCTGCATTTTGGAGTGATTAAAGGCGAAGACTTCGGAGAAAACCTGGCGCCGCTGCTCGAGTCCCCGAAAGAGCGGTTCGGAGAGGCTGTAGCTGATGCGCTCTCCGGACTCTTGTGTGCCCAATACGAGCAGTTGGTAGCTCGCCGGTACCGGTAAAGGGCGTAGCAACAGCCCATTGATAATCGAAAAGACGGTCGTGTTCGCGCCCACGCCAAGCGCCAAGGTCAGAATCGCGACAACCGTAAATCCCGGAGACTTGCGCAGCACACGCGCCGAGAAACTTATGTCCCGCACCAGATTCTCGAAACGCCGGAACTGCCACAACTCTCGCAATCGTTCATGCCACCGGCTGGCCTTGCCAAACCTGCGTCGCGTCTCCATGTCCACCTCAGTTGGCGCCACACCCTGGCGCAACAGTTTGTCCCGGAGCATCGCCTGGTGAAACGCAAGCTCGTCCGCCATGTCCCGGTCCATGCGCCGCTTCACCAAGAGCGCCTTGAGGCGGAGCACAAACTCGTGCAGATGTTGCCCCATCGGTCTCACCTCAAACGTTGCGTCCTCACGATGCCTGCATCACAAACGCCACCGCAGACGAAAGCCTCGCCCAGCGCTGCGTTTCCGCGTTCAGCCGCCTGCGCCCTTCGGATGTCAATTCGTAGAACTTCGCGCGGCGATTGTTTTCCGATGCGCCCCACTTCGCTTTGAGCAGCCCGCGCAGTTCCATCCGATGCAGCGCGGGATACAGCGCGCCTTCTTCCACTTTCAACACCTGTTGCGAGGTCTGCTCGATCCATTCAGCCACGCCATATCCATGCAGGGGCCCGCGCAGAAGAGCTTTGAGGACCAGCATCTCCAACGTTCCCTGGATCAAATCGCCCGAATCAGTTGAACGTTCCATAAATCTCTTAGGGGAACGATAATTCCGCCGTGGATCGTTGTCAACGGGAACAGGCGATAAAGAAATCTCAAAGCTGAGGAGGAATTCGCGGAGACTGTCACTCGACTCCGAGCGGGGTGAACCTCACTTTTTCTTCTTCGCGGCCTTCGACGTCTTGGCTTGCGCCCTGGCGGCTGCCTTTTCTTCTGCCGTGTGGCCGCTGGGAATCGGCGCCAGGTCAGGCCCGATGCGCCGCACCACCGTGTCGACCATCTCGTAGCTGATGGTACGGGGATTGACCGGGTGGGTCAGGCCCGTCTGGGTATCGATGCTGACGTCGCTGCCGGTCGAAATCCGGAAGCTGAATGTCGGGACGGTGCCCACGCGTTCTGTGACGTGCGAGACGGTGACCGGCAGATAGCCCTGGATGGGATGGATGCGAAAAGCCGTTTCGTAGCGATGCCGCTTGACGCTCCAAGTGAATACTCGTACCTGGTCAAAGTCGTATGGCAGGCCGGCCTTCGGCGGCGAAAGCACCATCACATACTCCGGTACAGTGTGGTCCGGCACGTCCGCTTCCTGATCCCGAATCTTCGTCAGTACATAAGCGCCCACGATGCGCTGGCCCTCGGCGTATTGCGCAATCGAGTCCGGCGCTTCGATGTCGATTCGGCCCGAGAGCAGCCAGCCAGCGTGCCCGTCGGCGTCGCGAACCAGCCACCAGTCTTCAAGAACCACGGGCTCAGGTTGGGGCTGACCCGGAACCAGAGTGGAAGTGACCGCGGCCTTGGGTTGCGACGTGGGCGGGGTGACCGGCGGTGGACCCGACGCATTTCCCGGTGCCGGAGCTGGCGCATTTCCCGGAGCACTCGACCGACGGTGCGAAGGCGCTGCTCCCTGGGCCGTCTTCGGCACCGATGCCCGCGCCAGGAGTTGCAATTTGGCATTGGCAGGCAGCAGCCGGAAACGTTCGGTGTCCCGCCCCGGCGTCAGGTGCAGAGACACGTCATCGCGAAGCACTGCCGTAGCCACCACGGGATCCTGCTTGTGCTGGTCAGCAAGCTGCGAAAACGCGTCGTACAACTTGCCGTCGATCACGGCGCTTTCCAGGATCCAGCCAATCTCGTTTTTTTGGGTTTTCACCTTGAGAAAATGGCGGCCGCGTTCGAGCACCTCCAACGGCTGCCCGTTGTTCACCTCACCCACTCGGTTTGAAACCGGCGCCACCCGATCGTGCAGGTACATCTGCCGCGCCGACACGTAGACCGTATCGTGCTGCTCATGATGAAGCCGATTGCAGCCACACATCACGACGATGGCAAGGAAGGCAAACCCGGCAAAGAAAGGTCGCGAGGATCGATGAAGTGCAGTAGGAAGAGACAATTGGGACCGCGTGAGCACAGTCGGAATCTGCTTTGAGGATAGCACCAGGACAGGAAACAGGGATCCGGGAACAGGGATCAGGCGGTATCTCCGAATGTACATAGTGCGGAGAACGATCGGCCTCGCTGAACTGGATCCGGCTAGGCCTGGTCGCTTTTCCCGATTCCGTGCTCTCCAGTGCGTACTCCCGGTCGATTTCCCACCGCTGACGCTACCGCGCACACGGCCAGGATCACCCCCATGATCGCCAATGACCCGACGATCGGCACCTCCAGCCAACGGGATGCCAGCATCTTGAAAGCCACAAACCCCAGCATCGCTCCAAGACCATAATGAAGATAACGGAGGCGATCGAGGAGCGCGGCCAGCGCAAAATAGAGCGAGCGCAGTCCGAGGATGGCGGCGATGTTCGACGTGTAGACCACAAACGGATCGTGGGAAATAGCCAGCACCGCGGGAATCGAATCGACTGCAAACAGAAGGTCCGTCACTTCAACCGCCAGGATGACCGGCAGCAGCGATCCTTTGGCGGGCTGCAGCCGGCGAATCCAATCGGGGATGGCCGCGCGCGTAGACCCTCCCCGCATCAGCCGCCAGGCCGCGTACAGCAGGAACAAACCGAACACATACGTGATCCAGTCAAAGCGTTTAAGCAGGGTCACTCCCGCGGCGATAAACAGGGCGCGCATCACCACAGCTCCGCCCACGCCCCAAAGCAGCGCGGTGTGCTGGCGCTGCGGAGAGATCCGAAATCCTTCAAAGAGGACCAGGAACACGAAAAGGTTGTCGACGCTCAGCGAAGTCTCGATGGTGTATCCGGCCACAAATTGCAGCGCAGGCACCCGGCCCTGTACAACGGCGATCCATCCCGCGAACCCGGCGGCGCACAGAGCCAGCACCGCGGTCCACACCCAGGCCACCGTCTGGGTGCGCTTCGATTCGCGACGCGTCCCGGGCAGCACAGAGTCGATGACAAGGAGGACCAGGACGGCCACGTGAAAGCCGATCCACCATGTCCACGACGCGCCACCGATCATGAACTGAATGCTACAGGAGGAGGCTCCCGGCCAAGGCCGAACGGCCGGGTCGCGTCCCGGCGCTTCTTATTCGTTCGTATCTTCTCGCAGAAGAATTCGCGTCTCCTCACAGAGGAACGGCCATCGCTGTCATTTTTGTCGCTTGTTCTTCGTCTTTCGCTCTATAGTTCGTTCAGTTTCGCCTTGATCGAAAGCAATGCGCTTGCTTTGCAAAAGTCTCAAAATTGTGCGCACCGGAGCCGTCGGCCCACCAGCGCGGACGGGGTTGGCCCTCGCGCTTTTGGTGTTCTTGTACTCGGTCGCGGCCGACGCGCCGAGAACAACCGCACGCGCTCAACTCGACGCCCTCCGTGACGAAGTGCGCGCGGCCCACGCTCGCGGCGACGCACCGGCCTACCTGGTGGAAAGTCAAAAAATGCGCCAGCTTCTCAACGATTCTCCGAATGGCGTGCTCCAGGTGATGAGCGCGCAGGCTGTCGCGGGAGACAATGACGGCGCCCTTGAGAGCTTCGCCCGGTTCATTGGCATGGGCCAATCCAACCGGGAGGTGTTCAAGGCCAAAGCATTCGACGCGCTGCGCAGTTCCCCGCGATTCCTCACCCTTCAGACTGAAATGGCCAAAAACGATGACCCGATTGCCGCCGCCTCGGCGGTGTTTCGCATGCCCGAGCCGGGCATGGTTCCCGAGGATATCGACTACGATCCATCCACGCGCAGGTTTTACCTCACCAGCGTCATGAACCACACCGTGCTGGCCTGCGAGCCCGACGGGCGCTGCCGTGTTTTCGACCGTGCTCCCGAACCGTGGCCGATGATGGCTTTGAAAGTGGACTCACGTCACCGCACTCTATGGGCCACCGCCGTTGCGCTTCACGGATTCAAGTCGGTCCCCAAGACCAGTTGGGGAACATCGCTGGTGATGCTTTACGACCTCGATTCCGGCAAACTGCTCCACCGCGTTGCGGGACCAGCCGGAACCACTCTCGGCGACATGACCCTCACCCCGGATGGAGACGCCATCATTGCAGACAACGAAGGCGGCTTGTATCGCCTTAATCGCAAAACTCTGGGCTTCGAGCGGCTCGACAGCGGCGAATTCATCTCTCCCCAGACCCCCGCGATGTGTCCTGATCAGCGCTGCGTGTTCGTTCCCGACTATGTTCGCGGCATCGCCATCCTCGATCTTGAGACCAGGCAGGTTTCCTGGCTGCCGTCCAATGAACTTCACGCCCTGAGCGGCATCGATGGCTTGTATCTCCATGGCCGCACCCTCATCGCCACCCAGAACGGAACCTCGCCGGAACGTGTGGTGCGCTTCACATTGGCACCGTCGCTGAGACACATCGAGTCGGAGTCGGTCATCGAACGGGCTACGCCCACGCTCGGCGACCCGACCCACGGAGTCATCGTGAACAGCACGTTCTATTACATTGCCAATTCAGGATGGGATCGGCTCGAAGACGATGGCACTCGCAAATCCGGGACTACCCCTTCGAGGGCGCTGCTGATGCGCACCGATCTGCAGTAGAGGAAGACTGAGCCGCAAGGGATCTATCGCTGGTCGATGAGCCGGATGGTCTCAAGGAACACGTCGCCATCAATCGTGAGGCTGTGAGCACTGACCTTGTCCATGGTGTCCTGGGCGGTGTGGTGATAGCTGTTATTCGGTCCGTAATCGAGATCGATCACGTCGACCGCCGGTACCCCGCGGTTCAGAAAGGCCAGGTGGTCATCCTCGACGGCCTCGTCGCGCTGGAAAAAGTACTTGTCGTATCCGAACTTGTGCGCCGCCTGGCGCACCAACGCGACCAGCCAAGCCGTCGAACTGGTCTCTCGCTGGATGTCGAGGTCTTTGTCGCCGATCATGTCGGCGAGGATGAAGGCCTTGATGCGCTGCAGGGTTCCGTCGCGTCCCCACTTGGCGGCAAGGTGACGGCTGCCATATGTGGAGTCCGATTGCGACCAGCTCTGGATAGCCTCTTCGCCGTCGAAAAACACCAGCCAGACGGAGTAGCCGTCGAGCTGTTTCGTTCGCGCAACCTGTTCCCGGAGATGATCGGCCAGCGCCAGCAGCAGCCCGGTGGTCGAGCCGCCGTCATTGGCGCCAACAAAGTTGACGTTCTTCAGGTAGTAGTTGGTCTCGTAGTGGGTCCCGATCACGATCACCCCATCCTTCTTACCCGGAAAGCGCACGATGAAGTTGCGCATATTCACAGGCCCGATGGGCGTGTTGGCGATGAAGGTGTCTTCTTCCAGTTGATCGTGCTCGAGGTGAGCGCGCAGAAAAGCCTCGGCCTTCGCGTGCCCGGGACTGGTCGGCCAGCGCGGACCGATCGATACAAAGTCGCGCGTATAGTCGAGGGCCTTGGCTCCGTTGAAGTGCTGCGCGGAGGTGGCAGGCGGAAGGGAAAATAGGATTCCGGCGAGCACGCTTGTCAAAAGTGCTTTCATCCAGAACGAAAAAGCGATCACGATGCCGCCGCCTCTTTGGCTTTGCGGCGCGATGGATGCACCCACCATGCGACCAGGATGCCGATGCAGTAAAGCGCCAACATGGGAATGGCATAGATGCACATGGTCCATGGATCGGGGCTGGGACAGATGAAGGCCGCTACCAGAAATACCGCCAGGACCGCGTAGCGGATGTTCTTCCACAGAAACTTGGGGCTGACTATGCCGAACATGGCTAGAAAGAAGATGAGGATGGGCATCTCGAAGCTGATGCCCAGGCCGAGGATGATGGATAGGAAAAAACCCGTATAGTCCTCGATGGTGACCATGGGATTGAACTTGCTGCCGAATCCGAAGATGAGAATTCTGAGAGCGCCCGGGAACACATAGAAATAGCCAAAGGAGGCGCCACCCATAAACAGCCCAACAGTGGCCGCCATGAATGGGATCACAAACCGCTTCTCCTTCTGATACAGGCCCGGCGCAATGAACAGCCACACCTGATAAAGAATGAAAGGCGATGCCAGGATTGCGCCCCCGATCAGCGCAACCTGCAGGTACAGGTTCATAGGATCCATCGGGTGGGTGTAGTTGAGTTTGATATGCAAGTTATCGAGCGGCGCCTGCACCAGACCATACAGCCGCTCCCGAAAGTAAAAGGCTACGAAAAAACCGATGCCCAGGTATATGGCCGAATGGACGATGCGGCGGCGCAGCTCGTCCAGGTGCTCCATCAGGCTCATGCCGGGGAGCTCCGCGCGATCCGTTACCGCCTTCCGCGCCTTGCCAATTGCCTCCGCGGGATCAACCATGCTGGCTCACAGGCTCCTTGGGCGGGATGGGTGGTTCAAAAGTGAGACTAGACGCCGGTGCGGGTTCGGAGCCGGACGCGGCCAAACCCGGCTCAGTCTGATTCGGTTCACGACCGTCCGATTCCTGCCTCGCACCGTTTTTCGCAGCAAGGCTCGAGCCGCCATCGGCCTCCAGACTTGCTGGATCGCGCACCGAACCAGGTCGCTCCGCGGCCACCTGCTCCCCCGTTTGGGGCGGCTGCAGCCTGGGAATCGTGGACACCGGTTCCGCTACCCGCTCAGCAACCTCCGCAGAGAATCCCTCAACTGCTATTGTTTCGCCTTCGGATGGGGATGCCGTAGAGGGCTCGACTGCGCCGATGTCGGCCTGTGCCTCAACACTCGAGGTTGAGGTCTGGGAAGGCACCTCGGCAGGAGGCAGAATCGGCGCGGGCAGTACGGCCGCGCGCTGCCGCTCCTCTTCTTCCTTCTTTCGCCGGTCGGCCTCTTCGGAGAGTCGCAACTCCTCTTCCATCTGGAATTTGAAGTCGTTCGAGGCCTTGCGGAACTCGTACATGAGCTTGCCGATCTGGCGTCCGATCTGGGGCAGGCGGCGCGGTCCGAAAACCACCAGGGCCAGCACCATCAGAATGAGCGTATCGGCCATTCCCAGGCTGGCGAGTTCAATTGACGGAGGGGCACCCATGAAGGAACATGATACCTGCCCGCGCGCACCGCTCACAAACGCGGCGGCATAGCTCCGGCTTGGGGCTTCGCAGATGGCGGGTTTGTCGCCGACTCTCACCGTTGGCAGGCCTTCGCCCGGCCTCAATCCTCCGCGCTCGGCTCGGTGAACTTCAGTTCGTTGCCAAAGTCGTCGCGAAGGCGAAAATCCCGGTTTCCCCACGGCTTGCGCACAATGTCCTGCGATAACCGAGCGCCCCGCTCGAGCAGATCGTCGCGCAGCCCTTCCAATTCATACGTAAACAAATGCACCCCAACGGGGGTATGCTTCCGCGCCGCATCCTGGAACAGGTGGATTGCGATCCCGTCGCGCTCCACGATGGCATAGTCGCCTCCGGGCATTTCCATGACAACTCGAAATCCAAGCTTGTGTTCATAAAAGGCGAGGGCCGATTTTAGGTTTGCGGCGGGGAGTTCCGGTGCGATCCGCAGAAGGCGCGCCATGGAAAAAAGACCTCTCTGGGTACCAGATTGTCTCAGGACGGCAGCTTACCACGCCGCGTGTCGGACCATGCCAGTTCCGCATCAAACAGGGTACGGGAAACAAGGTTAAGGGCGAACCGGCCACCGGTGCTCCGATTCCGTCGTATCCTTATAGGAAGGAAAATGGCCATGAAGACCTTCACTCTGGATGAGGCACAGTCCCTTCTTCCCGTGCTCGAATCACTTTTGAAGCGAGCCATTGAAGGTAAGCAGGCTGCCGAGGAAGTGGAATCCAAGCTTTCGGAACTCAGCCGGCGTATCTACTTGTCGGGGGGAATGCGGGTGGATTTGGCCCAGGTGGCGCAGGAGCGCGCAGAGATGGAAGTGCAACTCCAGCGAGTGCGCGAGAGCATTTCCGAAATTGACTCCATCGGGGTTCAGGTCAAGGACCTTGAGGCCGGGTTGCTCGATTTCCCCTTCCGTCTCGATGAGGAAATCGTTCTTCTCTGCTGGCGCATGGGCGAATCGGCAATCCAACACTGGCACACAGTCGAGTCGGGCTTCCAGGGCCGCCAGCCGGTGGATGATCGGTTCCGGCGCCGCTCGACGTCCGGTGGCCGGCCGAACTGAAAATCCGGATATGGACCCGGGATTTTCAGCCGCCATATGCCGGAATTTGAAGGGCCGCAGTGTACTCTGTTGCTGCTCATGTACATTCAAGAGACTGAAGTACGCGCCGTCCTGACCTATGAATCCCTGATTCCGGCCATTCGCCTGGCGCTGATCGACTACTCCGCCGGCCTGGTAATTCAACCTGCCCGCACCATCCTGAGGGCAGGAATTGCCGCCGATCACCGCGATGGGTGGTTTGGTGTGATGCCCGTGGTCCACGGCGATTGGATGGGGCTGAAATCAGTGACTTTCTATCGCAGCAACGCCACGCTGGGTTTGCCAACGCACATGGCGCTCATCGAGTTGATGAGCCGGGCCACGGGCGAGCCGCTGGCGGTAATGGACGGGCGGCTGATCACCGAAATGCGAACCGCAGCCGTCACGGCGGTGGGATTCGCGGCTCTGGCTCCGTTGCATTTTGCTTCGCCGCCTCGCAGTCTTGGAATCCTGGGTTCGGGGGTTCAAGCCCATGCGCACATCCAATCTCTGCGCCAGGTGTGGCCAGGTCTCGAGGAAATAAGAATCTGGAGCCCGAATTCGGCCCACGCCCAGCGGCTCGCGGAAGAGGTGGGGGGACGGGCCGTCCCAATTGAAGAAGCCGCCGCCGCGGAGGTCGTACTCACGGTTACAGTCTCGGTTGAGCCGGTTTTACACGGGCGTTGGCTATTACCAAATGCCATGATCCTGGCCGTCGGCGCGACCGGCGATGGCGCTCGAGAGATCGATGACGAGGCGATGCTGACCAGCTACGTCGTCGCCGAATCCCGTTCCTGCGTGGAGCGCGAATCGGGCGATGTCCGGGGTTCCGGCGCCCGGGTCGAGGTCGAGATAGGCGAAATCCTGTCCGGATCAGGCGCGGTCGCCGTTCCAAGGGATAAGCGGGTTCTTTTCAAGACGGTGGGCATGGCGATCGAGGATCTGGCTGCGGCGCGACTGGTGTGGCAGGCGAGACAGCCGGCTTCGGCGGACGCTGCATGAAGACGCAAAGGAGTCCGAGGGACGCGATCCGAGCGGAAGAGCCTCATCCTGCGTCAAATCGAATAGATATTCCGCCCCCGTCTAGCAAGCGAATCACAAAAGCAAATTGACTTATATCAGGTAAGCAAGCATTCGCCTGCGTTACGCTGATAGGGCAATCTGGACAGAAATGCGAGGATCATCGATGAAATTGGGGAAATGGGCACGGTTATTCCTGGCGGCGGCGCCACTTTTATCAGGGTGCAAGGGCTTTTGGGATGTGCCCAGCGGCAGCGGCGGCAGCGGTGGTGGCGGTACGACGAGCGGCGTGTTCTACGTGCTGAACCAGAAGACTGCCCAGATCGCCGCCTACACGATCGCGTCGGGGTCGACCACGCTGACAGCGGTGACAAACAGTCCTTACTCCCTGGGCACGACGATCCCGTATACGATGGCCATTTCTCCCAATGGCGGTTTCCTCTACGTGGGGACGGTGGTCGGCATTTTTGTCTACAGCGTGGGATCGGACGGCTCCTTGACCATCCTCAATGGCGGGCAGGTCATCTCTTCCGACTTCGCATTCACCATGCAGTTGGACCCCAGCGGTTCATGGCTGATTGAAGCCGTCTCCGGAATCGGGGCGGTGAACGCCATTCCGCTGGACCCGACATCCGGCCTGGTCCTGAGCGGGGCCACGGAGCAATCGGTAACCGTGCCGTCCACCGCCGTGCGGAGGGTGACCATCACTCAAGCGGGCGCTCCGAATCCCTACGTTTTCGTGGCCATGGGAGCCGGCGGAACCGCGGTCATACCGTTCACCGCCGCGTCGAGCACCAATCCGTTCGGAAGCGTGTCGGTGATCAATCCCATCAATACGACCACCGGCGGCTCTATCGCGGTCGCCGTGGACCTTTCGCGCCAGCTTCTCTATGTGGGTGAAACCGTTGCCGTGAGCGGGAGCAACCCGGGCGGACTTCGAGTGTTTGCGATCGGAGCCAACTCCACGATGAGTGAAATCTCCGGATCGCCGTATCCGTCGGGCGGCATTGGCCCCGGCGCCATTTTGCCCACATCCAACTATATCTATGTCGCCAATTCATCCGTCTCGGGCAGCAGCACGGGCAATATCCAGGGATTTGCCGTCACCACAACCGGCACCGTCTATTCGCTGACCTCTGTCAGTACCATCGCGGCTGGCCTTACCACGATCGCCATGGATGAAGAGAATACGGGGACGTATCTCCTGGCGGTCAATTCGGGCGGTGGTCCCGATCTCAACGTTTTCACATTCGATACCACGACCGCGGGCAAGCTGGACTCGTATACGACGGCATCGACCGGCTCAGACCCGGTGCAGCCGGTTGCCGTAGTCGCGGTTCCGTAAAGACACGGGATGTGGATCAGGAAAACGGGGGGTACGGATGAGAGCGGCCAGAGGTTTCCTGCCGCTCTCCACTCTTCGAAGACGACCGGGGCGGCGCCTCGTCTTCCGAAGAATCTGAGGGCTTCGCAAGAGCCCCGGCCCATCACTTAGTCTAGAGATATGATTTGATCCTGCTTCCTTCCCTGCCATCCACGCGGCGCAGCCGGCTTTCATCTCGACTCATCAAACATCATCTTCCCCTGCTGCTTCTTTCCGTCGCGAGTGTCTGGCCGCTCTACGTTACCCGTCCTTATGCGGATGTCTTGAGCCGCGCCAGCTTCGCCACGGCCTATCCGGCGCTGGTCCTGCTTGGGGCAACGCTGCTGATCGGCCCGCTCAATCTGCATCGACACCGGCCCAACCCGGTTTCGATCGATCTGCGGCGCGACCTCGGGATATGGGCCGGAATTTTCGCCATCGTGCATCCGGCGATTGGCCAGTGCGTGCACCTGCGCGGACGGCCCTGGCTGTATTACGTCTACGGCCCTGCGGAGCATCATCACGGCCTTGCTGTGCGCCACGACCTGTTTGGCTTTGCAAACTATACCGGGGCTTTCGCTACGCTGATCGTTGTTGCCCTGTTCGCAACCTCGAACGACTACTCCTTGCGGGCCTTGGGAACCCGGCAATGGAAACAGCTCCAACGCTGGAATTATGCCGCCGCAGCGCTCGTGGCTATGCACGCCTTTGGGTACCAGGGGATTGAAAAGCAGCGCCCGCAATTTGTTGCGGTGGTCGGCGGGTGTGTGGCCATGACGCTTGCCATGCAGTGCTTCGGTTTTTGGATGCGAAGATCGACGGCGAGCAAGCAGTTCTGAGGAGGTATCGGGCCGCCTGAGCGAAAGGGTCTTAAACCCCGATCAACCGCGGCGCCTTGAGATCGACCCCAAGTATCTCTGCCGACCTCTTCAACAATTGATAGGGTCCGGACTCGATCATCAGCACATGGTCAGCCGCATACCGCGGCGGGTCGCATCCCAGCGTGCCCATGATAAGAATCTGCGGGCGCGGTTTCTGGTACTCGGCGAGTTCAAACACCCTGTCGCATTCTTGCTCAGAAAGGGTTGAACAGAGGATGATCAAATCGAAGTGATGCATGGCAAGGAGGGCTTCCGCGTCCTGGATACTGCCCGCGCCTCGCGCATGGAAGAATGCCTCGAGAATCAATCTCCGCGTCTCGAGCAGGAGTTGGTCGCGGCTAAACACTAGCACTTCTGTGTTCATGGAGAGAACCTCCTAGTGTGACCAGGGAAAAGGGTGATTCTCATCGCTGTGGTGGAAGCATAGGCTCAATTCGATCCAGGGTTCTGTCCCGTAGCGAACAAACTAGGGAAATCCCTAGTGTTCATGCGACAATTCCACGCATATGGTTGTTTAGTGGACATAACTGCACTCCGTCCATTGCGATGATCGCAACTAACTTCGAGAGCGTGAATCACCACGATTCCGGTCAAGCGCACTCCCCCGAATCCGTGAACGTTCAAAGGAGCGAAACCAGGCTATCCATGTCCGACGAATCCTCCAATCTGTTACTCGCATCGCTTTCACCAAAATATCGCGCAACCTTGCTGTTGCGCATGAGGGCGGTCGTCCTGCCTGCACGTGAAGTGATGTACGAGCCAGACGAGACCCCGAAATTCGCGCATTTTCTCACCGGCGGCATTGCGTCGATTGTGGGTACGATGTCGAGCGGAGCGAGCGCCGAAGTGGGTATCTGGGGAAAAGAGGGAATGGTGGAGTGTTTCCACCTTTTGGGCAACGCACGGATACCGACGCGCTGCTTCATGCAGGTGGAAGGCACTGCACTCCGCATGCCGTTCAAGGATCTTCAGAAAGAGTTCCGCGAAAGCGACGAGATGAGGGCATGCGTGCTGCAGAGCGTGCAAAGCCAGGGAGCCATTCTGCACCAGCTTGCCGCCTGTAACCGGCTTCACGAAGCCGAGGAACGGCTGGCGCGCTGGTTTCTCATGGTACGCGACCGTATCGAAAGCGACAATTTCTATCTCACCCAGGAATTCCTTGCAGTCATGCTGGGATCGCGCCGTACCACGGTCACGGCTGCCGCGGGAGCTTTGCAACGTAAGGGACTCATTCGGTACAGCCGCGGCCGCATCCACATTGTCGACCCTGTCGGCCTCGAAAAGGAGGCCTGCGAGTGCTGCGCAACGGTGCGCGAGATTTATCAGAATTTCTACAGCATGGCGGTGAGCTAACCGCCCGTTGAGCTGATTCCAGGTTCCGAGTGTGATGTATGATTCTCGCGAACTGACGTTCGCAAATGATTCTGCACGCACCCAGAACCCGCCCCCTGCCCTGGACAGTCAGGAAGCAACGCGCCTCGGCCGGTTGGCTGTTGCCGCTGGTGGCGCTTGAATGGGTGTGGGAATGGGCGGCCTTCGCCCTCAGCAACTGGGCATTTCTTGAAGTGCTGGAATACCTCGGCACGTTTTCGATTCTCGTGGCCGTGATCTTTTACTTCTCTGAGGCCGGAGACCGCATCAAGCTGCGCCACTACCAGGCTTGGCAGGTGATCAACACTGCGCAAGGCAAGGGCGGCAGCGGCGGCCGTATCGAGGCGTTGCAGGAACTGAACGAGGACAAGGTACCGCTTGTCGGAGTGGACGTTTCCTCTGCCTTTCTGCAGGGCGTGCGGCTGGAGCGCGCCAACCTGCTGCGCTCGGATTTCAGTTCCGCCGATGTCCGTAACGGCGACCTGGCCTACTGCAACTTCTTGCTGGCGAATCTTAATTCGGCGAATCTACGCGATGCGAACCTGGATCATGCGCAGTTTCTTGAGGCTGATTTGGAGGACGCCGATCTGACCGGCGCCAATCTTGCGGGCGCCGACTTCTCCGGAGCCACCCTCGATCGAGCCGACTTGCGCAATGCCGATGTGCGCGATGTGAAGTGGCGGCAGATCAAGAGCATCAAAGGCGCAAACATCCTGGGATTGAAAAATGCGTCCTCCGCTTTTATCGCATGGGCTGTTGGGCAGGGCGCAATCTCTGAAACCGGACCGACTCCGTAAATGCCGAGCCGATTGGACTCGTGCTTTACGATAAAAGCAACGTGCAAACCATACGGGTAGAAACACCATCGGCCAAATATGACGTCATCGCGGGCAGTGGCCTCATTGGCACGCTTGCGCAGCGGATTGAGAGAATCGCGGGTCCACTGCCGAGGCGCGTGTTCGTCTTGACCTCGCCGGCGATCTGGGCTTTGTGGGGCGAGACCCTCACCGCCTCGTTTGCCGAACCACCGATTACGCTTTTTCTCGCAGCGGGGGAAAAGCACAAGACCATGGCCAGCGTAGAGAAGCTGTTGCGCCAGATGGTCGCGGCAGGCGGTGATCGCGGGTCGCTGCTGATCGCGTTCGGCGGGGGCATCGTGGGCGATGTGGGTGGATTCGTGGCCGCGGTGTTCATGCGCGGCATTCCCTATGTACAGGTGCCGACAACCTTCCTCGCGCAGGTGGATTCGTCTGTGGGCGGCAAAACCGGCGTCAATCTGCCCGAGGGCAAGAACCTCGTCGGCAGCTTCCATCATCCTTTGGCCGTGTTTGCCGACATCGGCGTGCTCGGCACGCTGCCCGATCGCGAACTCCGGGCCGGGCTGATGGAAAGCGTGAAGGCCGGCATCATCCGTGACCGCGCGCTGGTCCGCTTCCTCGAGGAACGTGTCGACGATGTGCTCCGCCGCGACCCCAAGGCTCTGGAGAAGGTGATCGCCGCCTCGATTCGTATGAAGGCCGACGTGGTGAACAAGGACGAACGCGAATCCGGCTTGCGCATGATTCTCAATTTCGGTCATACGATCGGCCACGCGATCGAGCAGGCGACTCGTTACAAAGTGCTGCTCCACGGGGAGGCCGTGGCCTGGGGCATGGTGGCCGCGCTTTACCTCGCCCGCCAGCGTGGAATGATCACCACCCGCCAGGCGGAACGGATGGAAAGCCTGATCTATCGCTATGGTCCCTTGCCGCCGCTCAAACTGCGGGCCGCCAAACTGGTCGGCGCCACCGCCGCGGACAAGAAGAACGTGGGAGGCGTACGGCGCTTTGTGCTCCCGGTCGGAATTGGCGACGCGGGCATAGTGGAGGATGTGACGCCGGCGGAACTGGAAGCGGCCGCGAAGTTCATGCTGAGCCGGGCTGCGGAAGGGGCTGCATGACGCCCGCCATTGGCGCAAAACCCGTCGGCGCTGATGACGAAACCAGCGCCGCGGAAGCGGTACGCCGGATGTTCAATTCCATCGCGCCGCGCTACGATTTGCTCAATCACCTTCTGTCTGCCAACATCGACCGTTTATGGTGGCGCAGGACAGCCCGTCGATTTCGCGCCATTCTGGAAGATGCCGACGCGGCGGTTCTCGATATCTGCTGCGGCACCGGCGACATGACCACGGCGCTCTTGAAGCATCGACCCAGCAAGGCCCGGCCTATTCTCGCTGCGGACTTTGCCCGTGCGATGCTCGACCGCGGCAGGCACAAGTTTCGTGGCGGCGCGGTGGTGGCATTGGAGGCTGACGCTTTGCACCTGCCTCTGCGTTCTGGGTCACTGGACCTGGTTGTGACCGCATTTGGGTTTCGCAACCTGGCCAATTACGAAGCCGGCCTGCGCGAGTTTCATCGCGTGCTCAAACCCGGAGGCCAGTTGGGCATCCTGGATTTCAGTGAGCCGGGAGGCCTGGTTGGCAAAGCCTACGCGCTCTATTTTCGGCACGTGCTGCCCGCCGTCGGACGTATGGTCTCCGGACCTGGCCCGGGCCACAACGCCGGCCCTTACCATTATTTGCCGGCTTCGGTGGGAAACTTCCCGCCCCCCCCGGCGATGCTGGCCCTAATGAGGCAGGCCGGATATGAAGACTGTGCATGGCAGCCCTACACCTTTGGCATTGCCGGGTTGTACACCGCGCAGCGCCCGCTTGTAGTCTAGATACGCGATGACCTCCGCCGTGTCCAGCTTGCCAGGGTTTTCCGCCGAGAAGCGCCGCGTGGCCCTGCACTCCATGCTGGCGGCCGCAGCCATGACGCTGCTCAAGCTGGCGGCGGGATTGTTTTCAGGCTCGTTGGGCGTGCTGTCGGATGCGGCACATTCGGCGCTCGACCTTGCCGGCGCCGCGTTGACTTTCTTCTCGGTGCAAGTTTCCGATAAGCCGGCCGACGAAGACCACACCTACGGGCATGGCAAGATCGAGAATTTCTCTTCACTCGCTGAAGCCGCCCTGATGGTGGTTTCGTGCGCGTGGATCATTTTTGAGGCGGTGTCGCGCATCGCGCATCATAGCGTGGAACTGCGGCACTCGATTTGGCCGGTGCTGGTGTTGGTCGCTTCGATCGCGGTTGACTACTGGCGCTCGCATCAATTGCGGGTCGTGGCCGAGCGCACTGGTTCTCCCGCTTTGGCTACCGACGCCTTCCACTTCGCCTCGGACATCTGGTCGACGCTGGCCGTGCTTGCCGGGTTGGGGGCCAGCTGGCTGGGTTCACGCTACGGCGTTTCCTGGCTGCGCTACGCCGACCCGGTGGCCGCCATCGTGGTTTCGATCATGATTCTCCGCATCACTCTCACCCTGACGCGCGAAACGGTGGGCGTGCTCATGGACCAGATTCCCGCCGAGACCCGGCGCCAGATCGTCAACGAAGTGGAGCAGGTGCCCGGCGTGCTGGCTGTCGAACAGGCCCGCGTGCGGAAGGCCGGCGCCGCGCACTTTGCCGATCTGACCCTGGCTCTGCCGCGGAGCTACACCTTCGAGCATGCGGGCGAACTGGTACGCGCGGCGACCGACGCCGTGCACCGCACCCTGCCCGACGCGGATGTCGTCATCCACACTGTTCCCAGCAAAGGCCGCGCGGAAAGCATCTTCGACCGCGTGCGCGCCGTGGCCGCGCGCAACAACGTCACCGTGCACGAGCTCAGTGTGCAGTCGCACCATGGGCGCCTGCGCGTTGAACAACATGTCGAGCTGAACGAGAACATGTCGCTGCTGGAGGCGCACAACTTTGTGAGCGCGATGGAAGCCGAGATTCTGCGCGACACGCCTGAAATCGACTCGGTGTTAACCCACATCGAAAGTGAACCCGCAACCATCGAGTTGCCTGAAGACGCTGTGGTGGAGGATCGCCGCATCGAGGTTGCGCTGCGCGCGGCGGCCAGCACCTTCAACGAAATCGAGGATGTGCACGAAATCACGGTGCGCCGGGCTGGCGATCACATCGATCTCTCCTGCCATTGCACGCTGCCCGATCACCTGACCATGCTGCGCGTGCACGAGGTAATTACCGCGCTCGAAGACCGCCTCAAGTTGGAATGCCCGGAGGTGTCGCGCGTAACCATCCACCCCGAACCGGCGACAGACAATACGCGGTAAGAGGACAAGGAAATGATCGCCTACAGCGAATGGAAGCACGACGACGTCTTCGAAGCGAAGACTGAGAACGGCAACACCATCGTCCTCGATGCAGATGCGGCGCACGCTCACGGCCCGAGCCCCATGGAAGCGGTGCTAATGGCCCTGTGTGGATGCACTTCGGTCGATGTGATCAGCATCCTCAAGAAAAAACGCCAGGGGCTCACGGGCCTTCGCGTTTCGGCGGCCGCCACGCAGGCGGAGGCACCGCCGCGCGTCTTCACGCACATCAAGCTCACCTATGCGGTGCGCGGTAAACTGAGCCGCAAAGCCGTCCAAGACGCGGTGGCGCTGTCGAAGAACAAATACTGTTCGGTGTCGCTAATGCTGGAGAAGGCTGCGAAAATCGAATGCGAGATCGTCTACCCCGACGGAGAGCCTGAGCCATGAGTTCCGGCCGATTTCGGCGTCCCCTCGTTCACTTCTTTCAGATTGCATCGCTGGTGATGATCCTGATCGCCGTGGCTATGGGAGCAGCCATTCTCACCATGCACTTCGCGATCCATGGCGCTGAGGTGCAGGTGCCCGCGCTGAAGGGCATGACCGTGGCTGATGCGCGCAGCCAGACGGCCGGCCTGGGCCTGAACCTCGAAGTAGACAATCGCTACTATTCGTCAGACGTGGCTCCAGGCCACATTCTCACCCAGTCGCCGGCTCCGGGTACCGTGGTGCGGAGGGAGTGGCGCGTACGCGTGGCCGAGAGCCTGGGGCCGCAGAAGGTGGAAGTGCCGGACACGGTGGGCGTCGACCAGCGCGTGGCGGCGTTGAAACTGCGGCGCGTCGGACTAGCCGTGGGCGCCACCGCGCAGTTGCCATATGCAGGGGCCGAGGAAGGCACGGTGCTCGCCCAAGACCCGCCCGCCCATGCCCAGGGCATTGAAGGGCCCAGCATCAATCTCCTTGTAGCCGCGCCCAACGAAGAGACACCTGACGGGTTCGTGATGCCCGATTTTTCCGGCGTACCTATCGTGGCTGCCCAGGCGGTGATCGCGAAGGAGGGGTTGAAGGGGCCGCCGCCCACGTTTGCGGATGTGAGTGTACCCGACGTCGGCGGTGCCAACACGCCTCCCAAAGCGCCGGTGGTTCCAGGCTCCGTGATCGGGCAGCAACCTCCCGCAGGCGCGCGTGTGGACCAGAACACGCCCGTCGTATTCACTGTGGCCAAGTAAAGCCGCAGTTCTTTCCGAGAGCCTGCGGCATCTAAGGCGAAGGCATGGTGCAGGAATCGAACGAGTCCGACGCGGACGCGGCGCCATCGAGAGGCGCCGACCTGTCGCACGCCTGGCGCGCCTTGCGGCATCGGAACTTCCGCCTTTTTTTCGGCGGACAGACCATCTCCCTGATCGGCACGTGGATGACGCGGGTGGCAACGTCGTGGCTGGTGTACCGCCTGACAAAGTCGTCGCTGCTGCTGGGGACGGTCGGGTTCGCAGGGCAGATTCCCACCTTTCTCCTCGCGCCTCTGGCAGGTGTCATCGTCGACCGTATCGATCGCCGCAAGGTGCTGGTGTGGACTCAGACCCTGGCCATGGTGCAGTCGCTCGCTTTGGCATGGCTCACGCTTTCGCATCGCATCACCATCGCCGAAATCCTGGTACTGAGCGCGACGCAGGGCGTCATCAACGCCTTCGACATGCCCGGCCGGCAATCGTTCATGATTCGCATGGTCGAAGATCGCGCGGATCTCTCCAACGCCATCGCCATCAATTCATCGATGGTCAACACTGCGCGCCTGGTCGGGCCGTCCCTTGCAGGGCTGCTGATCGCCGCCACCAACGAAGGCTGGTGCTTTTTTGTGGATGGCGTCAGTTACGTCGCGGTGATTGCCTCGCTGCTGATGATGCGCATCCAGCATGAGCGATCGGAGCACGCGGGTGCGACGATGGTCGAGCAGTTGCGCCAGGGTTGGGATTACGTTGTCTCGTCTCTGCCCATCCGCAGCATTCTTCTCCTCTTTGGGCTGATCAGCCTCATGGGATGGCCGTTCATGGTGCTGATGCCTATCTTCGCGGGCCAGGTTTTGCACGGCGGTCCGCACACGCTCGGGTTCCTCATGGGCGCGGTCGGAGTGGGATCGCTGGTCTCCGCCCTGGCCCTGGTCGTGCGGCGCACGGTGCGCGGCTTGTTGAAGACCATTCCAATTGGCGCGGCGATTTTCGGCATCGGCCTGGTTGCGTTTGGCCTCTCGAGCAGCCTATGGATCTCGATCCCCATGATGTTCGTTACCGGATTTGGCATGATGCAGGGCGTCACCACCAGCAACACCATCCTGCAAACGCTGGTCGACGAAAAGATGCGCGGCCGCGTGATGAGCTATTACACGATGGCGTTTGTGGGCATGGCGCCGTTCGGGAGCCTGCTGGCCGGAGCGCTGGCCCATGCCATCGGCGCTCCGCGCACGGTGATCATCAGCGGCGTCGCCTGCATTCTTGGCTCGGTGTGGTTCTGGTCGCGCATGACGGCCATTCGCGACGATATGCGGCCAATTTATCAGCGGCTGGGAATCGTGCCGCGAACGGAGTTGCTAGTTGAAGAAGCCGCGGAGAGCTGAGCTGGCGAGGGCAAGCGGGGTTGAGCGGAGTTAGACTGGCGGGGTGACGACGATGGGATTGAGCGAAGATCTGGAACGAATCGCAGGGCAGGAGCGGGAGCTCCAGTTGTCGCGGCTGGATGCGCAGACCGCGTGGGAGCTGGGCTCGCGCCTGAGGGCGATGGCGGCGGAGCGGAATCTAGCGGTCGTGATCGACGTACGCCGGTTCGGCCAGCCGCTTTTCTATGCCGCCATGAACGGCACCACGCCTGACAACGTGGAGTGGGTGCGGCGCAAAAGCAACGTGGTGGCGCGCTTTCTTCACAGCTCCTATGTGGCCGGAATCAAGGAGACGATGAAGAATCAGTCGCTCATCGAGAGCCAGGGCCTGGCCCTTGCCGATTACGCCACCCACGGCGGATCGTTTCCGCTGGCTGTGACTGGCGCTGGGGTCGTCGGAAGCGCGACAGTTTCAGGCCTGCCGCAGCGTGCCGACCATGAACTGGTCGTCGAAGCGCTCTGCGCAATGCTGGGGCTGGATTATGCGGACTTGAAGCTTTCATCGGAGTAGAGGCTTCAACGAAAGGAGAACAGGGGCACATCATTCACCCTTCTCCAGTATCGCGATGAAGAATCCGTCCGTGCCGTACGCGCCCGGGAGCAGGCGCAAATAGCCTTCGGGAGTCATGCCGCTTCGAAGTTGTTCGGCGCCGCTCTCGGTGAGAACTCTGTCCGTCTTCATCTGGTCGAGGCGCGTAGAGATCGAAGCTCCGCGGACGCCTTCAACCGCGCCAAGCACCGCCGCAATCACTTGCTCGTTCTCTTCGGGCTCCAAAGAGCAGGTGGAGTACACTACGTGTCCGCCGGGACGAAGTGCACGTAATGCGCCGGCAAAAATAGCGCGCTGGCGTTGGGCTTGCCGAGGCAGGTCTTCCGGGCGCAGCCGGTGGCGAATCTCCGGATTGCGGCTCAACGTTCCAG
This sequence comes from uncultured Acidobacteriota bacterium, assembly GCA_963798315.1. Classification (GTDB taxonomy): domain Bacteria; phylum Acidobacteriota; class Terriglobia; order Terriglobales; family Acidobacteriaceae; genus Telmatobacter. Next base: position 74,110 of record CAWCTA010000025.1, read on the forward strand.
TGCCGCTGCAGGGCACATCCGCAAGAACCAAATCGAATTCAGACTCGAAGACGAGAGCGGTCGCGTCGGCAAGCCTGCACTCGATGCGGCCGCCGCAGGGCGCGAGGCGTTCGCGCAGAAACTCGAGTCGCGACTTGCTGGCCTCGCAGGCGACGATGTGCGCCTCGGGATTGCGCTCGGCGAGAATGAGCGTTTTTCCTCCGGGCGCCGCGCAGCAATCAAGGATCGCGCTTCCCTGACCCGCAATTTCGGCGACCAATTGCGATCCCTCGTCCTGGATGCGCACGCGACCCTCGCGCAAAGCTGCGGTGGAGGTCACGTCGCCGCCTGTCACCTTCCTGGCGGCGCTGAGGAGTGTGCCTGGCTGGAGGGTGATGCCGGCTTGCCTGAGTTCGGCTTCGGCTTCAGAGGTTGCAAGTCGGATCGTCATCGCCGGTGGATTCTGGTTATGATGGCAGATGGCAGAGGCGACGTCGGTTCCAAAGAAGCGCGACCAGCGCTCGACCATCCAAGCCGGATGAGCTTGAATGACTGCCTCCGGCGAAGCGTAGGATCGGCGGAGCTCCATCAAGCTTGCGCAGGACCGCGTTTACCATGCCTGAGGCAAAGCGATGGCCGGCCTGCCTTGCAAGTTCTACGCTCTCATCGATGGCGGCGCGCGCGGGAATGCGATCGAGATAGAGCAGTTGGAAGGCTCCCAGGCGGAGAGCGATCAACACTTCCGCATCGAGTTTCGCGTTCGGACGGGCAAGAAGAACTCCGCAACTTCTGGTCGAGGAGAATCTGCCATCGCAGCACGCCCAGAACCAGCGTTGTGACCAGATGGCGATCACGATCAGAAAGGGCAGAGACCGCGTCGCCGCGCAACAGATCGTCGGCGTGCGCCTGGCCGCGCTCGACGGTCAACAGGATTTGAAACGCTACTCGACGCGCGGCGGAAACCCCAGCCATCGTCTTCAACCCAGCCGCATGCCGGCGGCGAACTGCGTCCCACGCAGAAATTCGACAGCCGACAGGCGCTTCTTGCCTTCGAGCTGGAGCTCGATCAATTCCAGCCACGTGCCTCCCGCACATGCAACTAACATACGGCGATCAACGACGACCAGCTGTCCGCATTCTGCACGGGCATCTGCATCAGGCGGCGGGGTCTCAGGCACATCAGTTCGATGCACGATCAGCTTTTTGCCGTTCAACGTGGTAAACGCGCCCGGCCAGGGCTGAAAGCCTCGCCAGCGATTCTTGAGCTGGGTCGCTGTGAAGGCGGAAAAATCCATCCGCCCATCTTCGCGGTCGAGCAATGGCGCGAGCGTGGCGCGGGCGTGGTCCTGCGTCTGGGGCTCGATGGTCCCGGTGGCGAGCCCTTCGAGCGTCTCCACCACCAGCGGCGCACCACCTGTCGCCAGTTCTTCATAGAGGTCCACCGCCGTCTGTTCGGGGCGAATCACGACGGCCTGTTGCAGCAGAATCGGCCCGGTATCCAGGCCTTCCTCAAGAATCATCGTGGTATTGCCGGTGATGGTCTCTCCCATGGCAATCGCCCATTGAATGGGCGCGGCACCGCGGTACTTAGGCAGCAGTGAGCCGTGCAGGTTGATACAGCCGTATTGAGGCAGGGTCAGCATCCAGTGCGGGATGATGCGCCCGTAGGCCACGACGATAATGGCGTCCGGCGCAATCGACTCCAGCTGCGCGCGGAAATCGGCGTTATTCCGGATCTTGTCGGGCTGCGTGACCGGAATTCCCGCCGCCAGCGCTTTCTGCTTGACGGGCGGTGCGACCAGCTCCTGGGTGCGCCCCACGGGCCGGTCCGGCTGCGTCACTGCGAGGGCGATCTCATGGCCCGCCTCCTGCAACGCCATGAGAGTTGGCACGGCGAACCGGGGCGTGCCGCAGAAGACCAGCTTCACCGGGTTACCAGGTGCCTTCCCGCTGCATCTTGCGAATCTTGCGCAGGGCCAGGTCCCGCTTGAGCGCACTCATGCGGAAGATGAACAACATCCCGTCGAGATGGTCGATCTCATGCTGGAAGGCGCGCGACAGCAACTCCTCGCCGTCCATCTCGAACCATTTGCCGTTTTCGTCCTGGGCGCGAATCGTCACCCTGAGGGCCCGCACCACTTTTTCGCGAATATCGGGAAAACTCAGGCAGCCTTCTTCTTCGTATTGCTTGCCCTCGCGGAAGATGACCTCGGGATTGATGAGGACCAGCTTTTGCGCCGGGTCCTTGCCCATGCTGAGGTCAATCACCGTGACGCGCTTGGAGACGGCCACCTGCGGCGCCGCCAGTCCGATGCCCTGGGCGGCGTACATCGTCTCGAACATGTCGGCAACAAATTTGCGCAGTTCGTCATTGAATTCGGTTACCGGCTCACCCGGCTGCTGCAGCACCGGTTCCGGGTACTTAACGATCTTGAGAATCATTCGATTGGACTAAAAGCTCCTGATCTGTTCGATGTATCCATGGTAATTCCGTTTCATCTCGAGCAGCGAGTCGCCGCCGAACTTCTCATGCGCCAGCCCGGCAATGGTAAGGGCGACCATGGCCTCGGCGGCCACACCCGCGGCGGGAACCACGCAGATGTCGGAGCGTTCATAGCTGGCCGCCGTGGGTTCGCGGGTATCGAATCGTACCGATTCGAGCGGGCGGCGGAGGGTGGAAATGGGCTTCAGATAGCCGCGGACCACAACGTCTTCGCCGTTTGAAACGCCGCCTTCGATGCCGCCGGCATTGTTCTGGGGGCGGGTGAAGCGGGTGGGCCTGCCGGTGTCGGTCGCTGCATAGTGGATCGGGTCGTGGACCTTGGACCCGAACGACTCGGCGGCGGTCACTCCGCGGCCAATCTCCACCGCTTTGACTGCCTGCAGGCTCATCACCGACCAGGCCAGGAGGCCGTCGAGGCGCTCATCCCAGTTGGCATAGGTGCCCAGCCCGGCCGGCACCCCATGGGCGACGACTTCAAACACGCCGTTGACCGTGTCGCCGGTGCGCGCAGCTTCTTCCACTTCCTCTTTCATGCGGGCTTCGGTGTCGGCGTCGACGCAGGCCAGGACCACCTCGTCGCGGCTGGCGAGCGCGGCGATCTCGTCCCAGGTGGCGGCGCGCTCGAGTTCTACCCGGCCCACACGGATCACATGGCTGGCAATCTCGATGCCCAGTTCGCGCAGCATCAGCTTGGCAAAGGCACCCGCGGCTACGCGCGAGGTGGATTCGCGCGCCGATGCGCGCTCCAGCACATAGCGGGCATCGGGAAAGTTGTGCTTGAGGGCTCCGGCGAGGTCGGCGTGCCCGGGACGCGGGGATGCCACGGCCTGGTGTTTGCCGGGATCGCCGGCTTCCACAGGGAGCCTTTCTTCCCAGTTCTTCCAGTCGCGGTTGACGATCTCGATGGCAATAGGGGAACCAATGGTCTTGCCGTGGCGCACCCCGGAGAGCACGTGGGCCTTGTCGGTCTCGATCTTCATGCGGCCGCCGCGCCCGTACCCCTGCTGGCGGCGCCACAGTTCGCGGTTCACAAATTCGAGATCGACGGAGACGCCGGCAGGAATCCCGGAGACCAGGGCGATAAGGGCCTCTCCGTGTGACTCGCCAGCGGTGGAAAAACGGACCATGTCCTTTCGATTGTATAGGGCGCGTGAGCGACGGAGCCCAAGGCCTCCCCGAAGCCGAACTTGCCTGGCAACAGGGCACGACTTCGTCGGTGGTTGATTGAGCACCGCACAGATCGAAAGCAAACTTAGCAGAACTGTCGAGAGTGAATCCTGCGGTATTATCCTTGCCAAAATTAAGTGAGCAAGTATTATTGCGTCTATCCCTGGTGGAAATTTTCCAACTGCTGGTTCCTCCGGAGAAATATGCAAGCAATGTGGGGGAAAGAATGCAATGACCAACAAAATGCATCTCGCAATCGCAATCATCGCCCTGTTGGCCGGAGCGCGATGGGTCTTTGCGCAGGACGGAGGCGTGCCCTGTGGAATCGACGTCATCAGAGCTGGCAGACCAAAAGTGGATGACCGCTTCGTTCCGTCCCCACCGGAGCACGTAAAGTACGCGCTGCTAAGAGCCTTCCCTGATGTGGGATGGAAGGTGACAAAGGATGAAGGATTATATCTTCAAGGTGAAAAGGACATGGGGCTTACCCAGGTCCTTGCACAGAAGAACAACGATGAAGGCGCTAAAGGAAGAAATTCCGGGGTCGGCGCGCTGGGTAAGTGGAGCGTGGATCTGAAAGAGGCAACCCAGGATGGAGTGCATGGCACACAAATACACATTGAATTCCATAGCAATAAGTTAGTGGGTCGTGCTGCAGGTACCGATACATTAGTGGAGCCTCTTGGGGATGAAACGGCCTGCCTTTCCAAATTGCTTAGTGGTAACGATCCTGTGGCGAATCCCCGCGGTCTAGATGCTGCGGGTGTAGCGATTTCCACGGCTGTGATGATTCCAGATGGGACGCCGGTCACGGTTCTTCTTTTCGACCCGCTCTATTCAAAGAAACTCTCCAAAGATAGTGCCGGGGCAAGCGTCAACTTCGAAGTCATGAATGATGTGGCTGTGAATGGCGTGGTTGTAATCCGGCGCGGCGCTTTAGCCGTAGGGCATTTCACAGATGTCGAAAAAACCAAGAATCGGGGACGTCATGCAGAGATCGCCTTTGCTTTTGACTCGGTAACATCCGTTGATGGACAGAAAGTGCCCGTGGTTCCGGCAAAAGAGCGAGTAAGAGGAGGCAGAAAGGACGAGACCGCAGCAGCATGGTCCATGGGCCTCGTGGGAGTTGCCTTTATGCATGGAACGGACGCATTGATTCCTGCAGGCACATCGTATGACCTCTCGATTTCTGGCGAGCGTGCGATAGGAGGTCGCTAGCGTGAAGCACTGGCTGATGATATCTGCGATCGAATTAGCTCTGGTTTCCTCGATTTCTCTAAATGCGCAAAAGGACTGCAATAGGGTGGAATATTCTGCCGGCGGCGATGCGGTTGTGAATCGGTTCCTTGCAGCACCTGTGCCGAGGGTACATGAGGCCGTTGTCGATGCCATGCAGGCAAACGGGGTATTGCTGTTCAGAAATACGGACCAGGCGATCGAGGGAGAGCGGGTCGAGGAGAGAGTGAAAGTACTTGGCTTGCCTTCCGGCGACGAGGCGATCAAGGCCAGATTGGAGTCATCGACTTCCGACGGATCTGCGGGTACCATGCTGCGCATCGAAACACTGCGCGGGGAGAGCAAGAAAGGGCAGCCAAAGCATGTCTGGTCAACGGCTGTAGCAGATCACACCGCTTGTCTGATATCGCTGCTCAGCTTGGACGATCCCTCACATCGCGTCCCGGTTAAGAGTACCGACTCGATCGAAGCGCGAATCCCGGATGCAACTGAACTGGAAGTCAGGGCAAGGCATTTCCTTTTTGATGCCGATATAAAGGAGGGGCAGACGATCGTATTCGAAACCTCGTCTGCTCTGATCATTAACGGTACGACCATCGCTCCCAGCGGTCTTCTGGTTGTTGCATCCATGGATCAGTTGTCCGACATAAAGGATTTTGGGCGCGCTGCCAAGGGACAACTGCGCTTCAAGTACCTCGTCATGCCGGATGGCGTCAAGGTGCCCTTGCGGGGCGAAGTAAATTTTAGCGGAAAGAGCACGGTAAAAGAGAACGTGGCTGATCAGGGTGCTAGGCTTGCGTTGACGGCAGCACTCGTTGCCGCTGGCGGAGGTGGTTCGCTGTTGGGCGCAGGCGCTCCCGGTAAGGGCTTTGCTGTAATCGCAGGAACACCGATGCGCGTGCAGGTCGCGGGCGAGCAGGTAGTACATGTTGTTCCAGCCAAGAACGTAACTCCAGCAGAGTAAGGCCCTGACGGAATCCGGATCGCCGGGCTCGACGGGGAGTTTCTCTTCCCAGTTCTTCCAGTCGTGGTTGACCGGAATATATTGGCGAAATGGACATTGCGGAGGCAGCAAGACGTCTCCGGGGCACGCGTACAACTCTCTCCCGCATCGTCAATGGACGAGCATCCGTGAAGCGGTCTGAACTTTAGCTGAATCCAACCGCAAACTGCTTCGGCGATGATCGCGGTTCATTCCTATTCCCTGATCCCTGTTCCCTCGCTTACGATGGACGGCATGACGTACTGCCTCTTCAAGACCGAGCCTGACGCCTACTCCTTCGACGATTTCCTACGCGATAAGGAAACGACGTGGGACGGCGTAAGCAACCCCACTGCCGTCAAGAACCTGCGCGAGCTGAAGCCGGGCGCAAAGTGGATCTTCTATCACACCGGCGACGAGCGCACCGCCGTCGGCACCGGGACCGTGGTCAGCGTAGACGCGAGGGATCCCAAAGTGCCGCTGGTCCGGGTAAAAGCTGGCAAACGGCTCAAGACGCCCAAATCGCTGGACGCCATCAAGGCCGAGCCGCTGTTTGCGGATTCCCCGCTGGTGAAGATCGGCCGGCTCTCCGTGGTGCCGCTGACGGAAGAACAATGGGAGTGGTTCCTGGCCTAGGCCGGCCCTATCAACTATCCGCTGCAATGCCACTGCGCTGGCGATTCGTGGGCGCCCGGTCAAAACGGGGCTAATGTAACGGAAAACGCTGTTACATCCAGAAATTTGGCTCGTAAAGCATTTATATTCAGCCGAAAAATTCCCACAAACGAAAGAAAAACGAATCTACATAGGGGGTGGGTGGGGGGTGCCCTTTTTCGGGCATAAACCGGACGGATCGGGTGACATTCTGGACCGCGAATATAGTTGACACCGCGACGAAGGCCACTTGTGAATTCTCCAACTCCAAGTATGGCGTAAAACGTCCTAATTCTCGGCAGACCCCAACAGGCGCGACTACCGTCCGAATTGCCTCAGATGATGATCGGTGTGGAGATAGCCCCAGCGCATCCAGTCTTTCTCCGACATTTCCTTGAACATGGGGTGGGGCCTGAAATGAAAGCTGCGAGGCTGGGCAGTGAACTTCTCCATCGATGCGAGGAGAATGCGCATGTCCGCCTCGAACTGCCCGGGTGGGGTCCCGCCGCCTCCGTGCTGATCGAATTCCGGACGCGTGGGCACGCCTTTGGGCCACTGGAACGGCGCATACAGGGCAAACCGTTTCATTACGCTCAGCAGCGTAAAACCGCGGGGAATCTCCATCGGGCGGTCGCCCATCGCGCCCAGGAAACAGTCGCTGAGGTGACAGATCATCTGGGACGCGATCATCTTTCCCCATTTGCGTGGGGTATCCGGACGGATCTTCTCGAGCCGCGCCAAGATTTCCTGTTTGTAGCCCGGGTCACTTAGCAATTTCATCCGCGCTCCTCCTGGTTCGGCGTCCGCGACGGGCCAGCTGATGTTATGGAAATTGTCGCAATAATGGATGCGCGCATGGTCATCGTCGATTCTCAGTTTTGTCACTTGCCGCACGGCCCACACCCGATACAGCCTTATGCAGCCAGTGAGTTCACGGGAATCCTGCTACGGGAAGTCCACAGGTTTGAGCATCATCATCCGCACCCTCGGCGTGGCGGGATGTTGATCAACCAGTAACTTCCGCATAGGCGGTAATAGTGCCCGAACCCACGGCAAGAACCCTAACAGTGAGCTTGGCATGCTAGGCTGAAAGGCACATCGCTACTTCTCCGAGGGATTGGCAGGAAAGCGAAGCCGTTGATCGAGCTAACCGAGCATCGCGCCCCGCCGTCAAGACGTTGGCCCTACGTGCTGGTAATGCTGTTCGTGGTGGGCTTTGTCGTGCCGGTGGCCATCGCCCTCTCTACACTGTGGCCAGCTGTGCTCATCATTCGGCCACTATTTAACGGGAAGCTACCAGTCACCCCCCGGATTTCGACGGCGATGCAATTGGTGACGATCAGCGCACCCATGCGGTTCGCAGTGGACCAGGCGCCGCCTGGCTCCCTCGTCTTCATCACGCCTAAGGCCACACCCTCGAGGCCGCGTCCAGTCATCCTTTGGATTCACGGCGGTGGTTTTGTTGCCGGAAGCGCCGACCAATTGAGCGGCTATCTGAGCATCCTAGCGTCCAATGGTTTCACGATCGCGAACCTCGAATACTCACTCGCCCCGGAAAACCTCTATCCCGTGGCAATGCGCCAAGCCGTCACAGCCTTAACGGTTATTCGCCAGCATGCTCAAGACTATGGTGGGGATCCGACCCGGCTAGTCATTGCTGGCGATTCGGCAGGGGCGCAGATGGCGAGTCAACTCGCTGCCATGATCACGAATGACGAGCTGGCGCGCCAAGTTGGTGTCCCAATTCAATTTCCTGCCCAGTGGCTTCGTGGCGTGATGTTGCACTGCGGGCTCTACGACATGTACACGGTTCCGAGGACCGGCTTCCCTGCAATGGACACCTTCCTCTGGGCGTACATAGGTCAGCGCCACTACTTGCGAACCCGGGCTGCCGACGAGATGTCTACCGCCAAGCACACGACATCCGCATTCCCGCCTACCTATATCAATGATGCCGATGGTGACCCGCTCGAAAGCCAAGCGTATGAGCTTGAGGCGATTCTTCGCCGCCAAGGAGTGCCGGTGACAAGCCGCTATTGGACGTGGAGTGGGCGGAAGCTTCAACACGATTATCAATACGACGTCGAACCCGAGCCCGGGCAGCTGATCATCAAGGATATGATCGCTTTCGTTCGCGGTACGACGTCATGATTACCAGATCCGTTATCCGATCGTCGATCTTCTGGACGGCGTGGTCGATAGTCGCGCTTCTACTTGGTTTCGTCGTCTATGTTCTTCTGGTTTTCTTCAATGTCTGACGTCATTGCCTTCACGCGAAAAGTTACTCGCAACGAGCAGCCCACCTTTTGCCAGTGAAAACATTTTGCAGTTTGGGGCTATTGTCTTACATTTGCCGCAGCTGACCGACCATTGTGCCCGGATGGTCGCTAACATCGGAAGCGCCTCGCGCACGACACTTGACCGAGGCCGAGTCGCTCGCGCGAGGCGCTTTCGATTTGAACACAAGAAGGAAGCCGCTGGCGTTTGCCGCGGATGCGGTTAGTCTATGGAGATTGAATCAGAGCCTATTGATAAATCATGAGTTAGAACTTTGTGCTGCAAAGGCCGATAGTTGGAAGCTTCCCGGCGCATATGGCTCGAGTATGGCACAAAAGCAGCGTCCGCGGCGCCTGCGGCTTCGTTCTTGTGGCCTATTCGTCAGTAACGACCTGGTAAACAGAATTACGAATGCGGTGCCGCCTTCGCCACTGCCCGGCCGCCGGGCACCCTGCCGAGGCAGATCCATGTGGCAGCATAACGTTGCACTGTGTGGCAGCATAAGACTGTAACCAGCAGATTAACGATACCGGACCCAGCGCGAAGGTCGCGGAGTTCAGCCTTCGCCCAGCCAGTGGCGCGTATTCAGCAGCTGCCGCTGGTCGAGCGCCCAGACTCTGCCGGTCAGCTCATCGGCGGGTTTGCCTTCGCGTGCGCACTTGTCAAATTCGCTCTGCATGGCCTGCATCTTGGCGTCGAGATCGTCGAGGAAGTTCAGGACCAGCGATTCAGGGATCATGGGCAGCTTGGGCGAGCCAAACTCCAGCTTGCCATGATGCGACAGGATCATGTGCAGCACCAGGGTCTTGAGCCGCGACGGGAAGCCGGGCAGGCTGTCCATGGTCCGTTCCGCAAGTGCCGAGCCGATCTGGATGTGTCCAAGCAGCACGCCTTCGACGGTGTACTCAAAACCAACGTCCCAGGAGAGTTCGCGAACCTTGCCGATGTCGTGGAGGATGACGCCGGTGAGGAGCAGGTCGCGATGGAGGATCGGATAATGAGGCGCGACGCGGTCGGCCAGCTTAAGCAGGCTGACGACGTGTTCGAGCAGACCGCCCAGCCAGGCATGGTGCAGTTGCTTTGCGGCCGGGGCCTCCCGGTAGGCTTCCGCGATTTTGGGGTCGGCGAGCAGAGTCGTCAGCAGCAGCTTCAAATGCGGGTCGGTGAACGACTCGACAAAGCCGAGCAATTGACGCCAGAGCGTCTCCACGTCAAACGTGGTGGCGGGCATCAGATCGGACTTGTCGATCTCGACCGGCAGAGCTTTGCGCAGTTGCTCCACCTTCATCTGCAGGCGATCATTGAAGCGGGAAATGCAGCCGCGGACCTTGACCACGTCGCCGCGTTCAAACTCCTTGGCGATGCGGGGGTCGTCGGGTTCCCATGCGCGCCCCTCCATCTGTCCCGACTTGTCGCAGAAGATCAGGCTAAGGTAGGGCTTGTTCGATTGCGTGGTCCTAAGCTGCCGGGAGAGAACCAGGAAAAAACTATCGAAGAGTTTGCCTTCTTCAAAAGAAGCCAGGTCGGCTATAAAGATGTCTTTCATCCTGGGGGAAGATTAACGCAAAGCGGCTTTGAGCCGCCAGCTTTCAGCGCTCAGGTATCAGCTTTCAGTTTTCAGTCAGGCCTGTCCTACTGCTGCGGAGCGGGCGGCGGCGTTTGGGGCGGAGCCTGAGAAGGAGCTGGGGCGCCCGGAACCGCCGGGATCGGCGTCGGCGCCGGCGTGGCCTCCTGCTTCTGCTCATCGGTCGGCTTCTTGTCGCTCAGCCGGGTCTTGTCGCCGGTTGTGGTGGCGTTCTTCTTCTTCTTTTTGCTGGCTGTGTCGCCACCCAGGCCCAGCGGGGCGGACTGGGTCTGGCGGTCGGCCACTTCGGCGGCATCGGGAGCGGCAGGCGCCAGCGGATCCGCTTTCGCTCCCTTGGCCTTGGGCTCCTTGGGTTGCTTTGCGCGATCGGAGTAACGAGTCTTCTTTTCCGGCGCAGGAGCCGGTTCGAGCGGGTTGACCGGCTCATTATTCTGAGCCACCGCGCCGGCGTCCTCGGTCGGAGTCTCGGGTCCATTGGGGAGCGTCTTGGTGGGCGCCTGGCCATAACGGATCTTTTCCTTCTTGCCCGGCTTCATGCTTGCAGTCGCTGCGGGAGTGGTGGCTGGCGGCGGCGTGGTTGCGGTCACGGTAACGGTGGTATTGGCGGGAAGCGGCGCCGGGGACGACTTCTGGCGGAAGGTGTGCGTGGTTTCGCGGAAGCGCGTGCGCTCTACCTTCTTCTTTTTCTTGGGCGATGGGGGCGTATAGGAAGCGTAGGAAATAGGAAGAACCCGCTGATTTCCGCTGGCTCCGGTATCCGTATAGCCGGTCTTGATTTCGACGTAGGCGTCTTCGCGCATCTTGGTCAGGTAGTCGCGCATGGCCGGCATCATTCTGGCTTCGTAGAAGGTCTGTTCGACTTCCTGTTCCACGTCTTTGTACTCGGGAACGCCGCCCGGGGTATGCTGCACGACCTTGAGGATGACATACCCCTGCTTGGTGCGGATGGGCTCGGTGAACTCGCCTGGTTTCAAACCGAATGTTGCGTCTTCCAACACCTTGGCCAGCGCGCCGCGCCGAAACTGTCCTAGATCCCCGCCCTGGGCCGCCGTTTGGCCGTCGCTGGAGCTGCGCGCCAGCTGGGAGAAGTCGCCGCCCGCCTTGAGCTTGGCTTCGACCTGATCGGCCTTGGCCTTGGCCGCCGCCACCTTGGCGGGATCGTCTTGCACACCGCCCTCGGGTGTGGGCGTCGCGGTGCCGGTTGAAATCAGGATCTCGCTCAGATGCACGCTCTCCGGTTGCACGTAATCCTGCTTGTGCTCTTCGAAGTATCGCTGCACTTCACCCGGAGTAATGGATACCCGCCGGCCGACCTCTTGGCGCATGACTTCCTGGGTGATGATCTGATTCCGGATGTTGGCCTTAAAGTCTTCGTAGGAATAGCCTTGTTCCTGGGCCGCCTTTTCCAGATCTTCCATGGTCGCCAGGTTGTACTGCTTCCGGATCTCATTCAGCCGGTTCACCAGTTCGGTTTCGCCGGTAATGCCCAGCTCTTTTCCCTTGGAAAGCCAGAGTTGCTGGTCGATCAGGTTCCGGAGCAGGTCTTTGTGCGCCTCGGAGAGTTGCTGCATCGTGGCCCCGTGCTGCCGGCCCTCGTCGTCGAGCTCCTTCAAGGCGCGATCGAAGTCGGAACGCGTAATGATCTGGTCGTTGACGCGGGCAATGATGTCCTCGACGACGACCCCGCCGTAGGGGCTTTCGGGCTGGGCGGGATGGGTTTGCGCCACTCCCGAGGTGACAAAGAAAATGGTGCTCAACACCGAAACTGCGGGGATGCGGAGGAATCTAAAAGTCATAGTTTTGGCGCCCGGAAGACAATATCGGTCTCTGCCTCTTCGATAGACGTTATTGTAAATGGCTGGAGAGCAGCGGGTCGAACAGGCACCCGCGATCAGATTCGGCCGGGGAAAGGTTCGGTGGGCGAAGGAGGCTTGGCAGCGGGGAGTTTGTCGCAGATCAAGCTCGCCGATTTTCTGACAATTTCGGCGCCTCCGGTTACCAGAGAACCCTCGCCGGAGTCAAACAAACCAATGCTATACTTTAGCTCAAGACTGCCCTGCGAGGCCCGTTCACGGCGTCCTTCGCACCCGCTCCACCCCGGGAAGCAAAGCCGGCTTCTGGGGGACCCCGGTTTGCAGTACGGAGGTACCTTCCGCCCATGACACCCCGCGCCCGTCGGGCCCTATTCACTCTTGTCCTCTTTTTCGCTGTCTGTGCCGTCGTCGGCACGGTTCTGCAGCGTAAAGTCGGAGCCCAGTCCTCCGAGGATGAAAGCCAGATTCGCGACAACCTCAAGGCCTTCACCAACGTTTATGCGTTGGTGGAACAGAATTACGCCGAACCGATCCAGGGCGACAAGGCGGATATTGCGATCTACGATGGCGCGATCCCGGGCATGCTGCGGACGCTCGACCCGCACTCCAATTTCTACGACCCGAAGGCGTACGCGAAGATGCGCGAGGACCAGCGCGGCCACTACTACGGCGTGGGCATGGTCATCCAGCAACAGAATAATAAGGTGTATGTGATCACCCCCTACGAGGGCACGCCTTCGTTCCGCGCCGGGATTCGGCCCGGGGACATCATCAGCGCCGTGGACGGCAAGTCGGCCGAAGGCATGACCTCGGACCTGGTGGCCAAGGCCCTCAAGGGCCCCAAGGGCACCCACGTCCAGGTCACGATGGTGCGCGAAGGCCAGCCCAAGCCGCTCTCATTCGACCTGGTACGCGATGAGATTCCCCACCCCTCGGTCGACCTCAAATATGAGATCCGGCCGGGTGTTGGTTACATCCACCTGACCCAGTTTCAGGAGACAACAGCCCAGGAGGTCGTGGACGCCATCGACAGCTTCGGCAACCTGAAGGGGCTGGTGTTCGATCTGCGCAATAATCCGGGCGGCCTTCTAAGCCAGGCCGTCGAGGTTTGCGATCATCTTTTGAGCAAGGGCCAGGGCATCGTTTCACAGCGCGGGCGCGCGTATCCGGACCAGAACTACACCGCCACCCACGGCAACGACGGCAAGACGTTTCCCATCGTGGTGCTGGTCAACCGCAACACCGCATCGGCGGCCGAGATTGTTTCCGGCGCCCTGCAGGATCATGACCGGGCGCTCATTGTCGGCGAAACCACCTTTGGCAAGGGCCTGGTGCAGACGGTTTACAACCTGAGCGAGAACACCGGCCTGGCGCTGACGACGTATCACTATTACACGCCGTCGGGACGGCTGATCCAGCGGAATTACTCGGGCGTGTCGCTCTACGACTACTACTACAATCATGCCGGCGCCCAGCCCGCCGACAACACCAATCGGGAAGTGAAGATGACCGACTCGGGCCGCACGGTTTACGGCGGCGGCGGCATTACCCCCGACGAGAAGGTCGAAGGCCTCAAGTCCAATCGCTTCCAGGATGAGCTGGCCTTCAAGTCGGTGTTCTTCCACTTCGCTCCGCATTACCTCGCCAACCGCACCGTAGACCACAGCTTCGTGGTAGACGACGCGGTGCTGGCGGACTTCAAGAAGTTCCTCACCGACCAGGACATTACCTGGACCGAGAAGGACATCAACGACAATCTGGATTGGCTTAAGGTCAACATCAAGGAGAAACTCGTCACCAGCCAGTTCGGACAGTTGCAGGGTCTGCGCACGCTGGCCGACTGGGATCCTGAAATCCAGAAAGCGCTGACCTTCCTGCCCGAGGCGCAGGCTCTCGAAGACAATGCCCACAAGGTCCTGGCGCAGAAGGCGCAGGCGCGGACCGCGGGCACCCCGCAGGGAGTGGCTGCCCAGCCGTAAGCGACTTCGCACCCTGATGCACATCAACGGACAGGCCCTGGGCCTGTCCGTTTTAGCTTTGGGACGAATGCTCAAGCCTTTAGCCGTCCCTTGCGCTTCGCCGATCAAATAATCCAGACTCCACTACACGCTGCCATCCTGAGGCGCGTGAAGTTATGCCATACCTAGTATTTCTGCGAGTATCCACGATCATTGCGATTGACTAGTGTGTTGCACACTGTCCCGTAGTGTGCAGCGAGCCCCGGCTCATGAGCGAATGACCCCGAGTCATTCGACATTGAGAGAAGCGCCTTTGCGCCTAAGGGTCGGGAGGAAACATGGCGCGGAAGAAATGGTTTGCCGCGGCCTCGACTTCCGCATTTTGCGTAGGTCCGACGGCTGCTTTCCTGTTAACGAGTGCATTATCGGTTTTTGCCCAACAGACCACCGGCGAGCCTGGTTCGCCCACGGCCACGACCACTCTCAGCGGGAAGCAGCTTCCGGCGCCCGATCCGCAGTTCGGCGGGGTGATCAAAGAGAAGGCCTCGGAGTCGAAGCCCTGGTGGGCGCCGCGCATCGTGCCGCCGAAGGGCGCGCCCAACATACTGCTCATCATGACGGACGACGTGGGTTTCGGCGCGCCGGGCACGTTCGGTGGCGTCGTTCCAACCCCCGCAATGGATCGCATTGCGAAAAGCGGACTGCGATACACGAATTTCCACTCCACGTCGCTGTGCTCGCCTTCGCGCGCCGCATTGATCACCGGGCGCAACCATCACGTGGCCGGCTTCGGGGTGGTGGGTGAAATCGCGACCGGATTCCCGGGTTACGACTCGGTCATCCGCAAGGAGAACGGCACCATCGGCGAAATCCTGAAGGAGAACGGGTACGCGACTTCGTGGTTCGGCAAGGATCACAACACTCCCTTCTACCAGGCGACCGAGGCCGGGCCCTTCGATCAATGGCCGAACGGCATGGGCTTCGAGTACTTCTATGGCTTCGTCGGCGGCGACACCAGCCAGTGGCAGCCGGACCTGCACCGCAATACGACGGCAATCTATCCCTTCGAAGGCCATCCCGGCTGGAATCTGACCACAGCAATGGCGGACGAAGCAATCCAGTATATGAAACATCTCAAGGAAATCGCGCCTGACAAGCCGTTCCTTGTTTATTACGTGCCAGGGGGCACGCACTCGCCACATCATCCGACGCCGGAGTGGATCAAACGCATTAGCGACATGCACCTTTTCGACGGCGGCTGGAATAAACTGCGCGACACCATCTTCGCCAATCAGAAACGCCTGGGCATCATGCCCGAGAACGCGAAGCTGACGGAGTGGCCGAAGGATCTGCCGCAGTGGGATTCCCTGAGCGAGGATGAGAAAAAGCTATTTATCAGGCAAGCCGACGTCTACGGCGCCTACCTCGCGTACACCGATCATGAGATCGGTCGTGTCATCCAGGAAGTCGAGGATTTGGGTCAACTCGACAACACCTTGATCATTTATATCAGCGGCGATAACGGCGCCAGCCCGGAAGGCATGCTGAACGGCACACCGAACGAGTTCACCACGTTCAATGGCATCGCCGTGCCGGTCAAGGATCAGTTGCTCTGGTACCCGTTCTGGGGATCCGACAGGACCTTCCCGCACTTTGCCGCTGGCTGGTCGTGGGCGATGGACACGCCCTTCAAGTGGACGAAGCAGGTGGCGTCGCACTATGGCGGCACCGCACAAGGAATGGCAATCTCGTGGCCGGGCCACATCAACGATGTGGGAGGCATCCGCCGCCAGTTTCACCATCTCATTGACATCACTCCCACGATCCTTGAAGCCGCCGGCATCCCGGCTCCGGATTCGATTAACGGCATCAAGCAGCGCCCAATGGACGGCGTGAGCATGGTGTACACGTGGGACAAGGCGAACGCCAACGCCCCGTCCCGGCGCACCACGCAATATTTTGAGATGCTCGGCAATCGCGCTATCTACAACGACGGTTGGGTCGCGGCGACGACCCCGGCGACCACCCCGTGGGAACTCAGCACCGCGGCGCCGCCTGACATACTGACCGGGTATAAGTGGGAACTCTACAACGTCGCGCAGGATCCCACCGAGTCCAATGATCTGGCTGCTCAAATGCCGGACAAACTCAAGCAGATGCAGGACGTCTTCTACGCCGAGGCAAAGAAGAATGACGTCTTGCCGCTCGACAACTCCTCGCTCTCGCGCTGGAATGCGGCGAGGCCGAATCTTACCGGTGGAAGAAAGGTCTTCACTTACTCAGGAGTACTGACTGGCGTGCCCAACAGCGGCGCCCCCAGCATCCTGAACAAGTCGTACACCATTACTGCCGAGGTCGAGATCCCCAAGGGTGGTGCGCAAGGCATGATCGTCACCGACGGAGGACGTTTCGGTGGCTACGGCCTGTTCCTAAGCCCCCGTTTCAATTGGTGGTCTCACGAGAGATTCTTTAGAAGAATTGGGCTCGTGGTCTTCGTCTTAGGACTGCTTCTCATCTGCCTCGGTCAATACAGAAAATGGTCAAGCTGGAAGATGCGGTTCGGTTATGGCGTATCGCTCTTAGGCCTGCTCGGAGTGGTTGTCGTGTTTGCTACGGGCTGGATTGGTCCAGGCAGAGGCAAACCCGTCTTCATTTACAACCTGCTCGATCTCAAGCGGACGACATGGGATGGGCCCACGTTGGGCGCGGGCAAGCACACCATCGTCTTCGACTTCAAGTCCGATGGTCCAGGCTTGGGCAAGGGAGGGACGGGCGTGCTTTTGGTGGACGGCAGGGAAGTGGCGAGAAATTCAATGGAACATTGCACTCCAATCACCTTCCCGGAGGACGAAACCTTCGACGTCGGCCAGGACACGCGTACCGGCGTTGCGCTACTGAAGTATCGCTACGAAGTTCCGTTCAAGTTCACCGGCACGATCAACAAGCTCACGTTCAACCTCGCACCGGAGCAGTTGACGGCCGAAGAGCGCAAGGAACTTCCGGCCATAGCTGACGCAGTCGCGCGCGCGAGAGACTAACCCGATCAAGAATGTGCTATGAAAAAACTCCTCGCTCTCGCGGCGGTAAGTGAAGGATCGACTGGCCTGATCTTGCTCGTGTATCCCTCCATCGTGATCCGGCTATTGTTTGGCTCCGAAATCGCCGGTCCGGGCATATGGGCAAGTCGGTTCGCGGGTGTCGCACTGATCGGGTTGGGAGTGGCTTGTTGGCCCGACAGCAACCCGATCCGCGCGTTCTTCGCGATGTCGATCTACAGCTCGCTCGCCACCCTATATCTCGCTTACGTCGGCGTCAACGGCGGAATGGGGATTCTATTATGGCCAGCCGTTGCCGTTCACGCAGTTTTATCTGTCTTTCTCGTCTTAGCGTGGTGGAGGGAACGAGGAGTAGCGGCTCATGGAAGCTGAGTCCGAGTTTTTTGCCATCGGGAAGTTAGCAATACGTCTCAATCTCGATGAATGATGAATCCCGGAGGCACTCATTCAACGGGCTCCAGCCAACTACCGCCACCTTCAGTTATCGGTTGATTCATATCCTCGCTCGTTTGCCGGGAATTACCAGCGGAGATGCCAGAATGAACTCAGATCCATGCCGACGCAGGCCAACGGAGAACACTACTTGAAATGAAGAGCTTCCTGAATGAACACCTGTGGAACCCAAAAACCCGGGTCTTGGACACTTTCGAAATCGAACCCTGCGTCTTTAGGCCATTATTTATGTTTTCATTACAGCAGAAAATCCGCTGAAAAATGCGCCCCCCCCCCCCGGGTGTCATGAAAATGAGCGCGGATTGCGAGGTCTTACCTCTGGCTGGCGTCTCCCGCCGCGACCTTGCGGTTGAATTCCGCCGACTTGTTGCGGGGCACGCTCAGCGACTGCCATCGGTCGCACGCAAAGTGCTTGGCGAGAAGAACGATCTGGCCTACGTGGTGAGGATAATGCGCCAGCTGGCGGTTGATGGCCTGCATCACCGAGTGCGGTTCGCCGCGGATGGTTACCGTGCGCGTGAGGTCGGTGTCGGTGAGCGGCTCGAGCGCGTCGAAGACGCACTGCCAGCCGTCTTCCCAGTCTTGCAGCAGCGCCTCGCGCGTCGCTGGAGGGTCGACAAATTCGCTGTCGCGATTGCGGTCCGGCTTCTCGCCATCGGTGGTGAGAAAATCGGTCCAGCGCGAACGCATGTTCCCGGTCATATGCTTTACGACGATGGCGATTGAATTCGCCTCTTCGTCGAGCGTCGCAAACAGTTGCTCGTCCGCCACCTGGTCCATCGCCCGCTCGCCGAGTTTCTTGTAGTAGCGGAGCACCGCCAGTGAATCTTCGAGATACGATGTGGTGAATTTGAGAGCCATGGCAGAGTTCTCCGGACGAACGGATGCGGGATCAGGCGGCAAATGTCTTGCCGGCTGCGCTCTGATCCCCGAGTCCTGCGAGCAAAGCAGACACCGAGATATCTTCGTCGAGCAATTCCCAATGCAGGCCGCGGCTGCTGATTCTCACCTGCTGGCGCTGCTCTGGGGTGCCGTGGAGCAGTCGTGGAAACCAGGCGAGCGGCACACCGAGCGTGCGGCCGTCGCTCAAATCGACCCACATGCTGTCCTCGTCGAAACGGACATGCATCGCACTAACTGAAGAATTCATTCCATGCCCTCTCGATTCGGTCTCGGTTCGCGCCAGGGCTTGTTTCATAAATGGACCGCATATGCGGTGCGGAATCCCTCAGGGGTTAAAACCCCTTGCATTGCCGGGCCTATCCGGCACGACTAAAGTCGTGCCCTGTTACAAGACCGGTTTATGAACGCGCGCTAACCATTCCCGATAGCTGACGCAGCGTACGCGCGTCGTAACCATTATTGTAGGCCACTTGTACTACGGCTCATCCTTGTATACGCCGATTTCAAGCTTGCCGCCCTCGCTCATCTTCGCGCGAAACATGCCGGGCGTATTGAAGCTCCACGCCTGCTGGCCGTCGGGCGAGATCGCGATCACGCCGCCATCGCCGTGCAGCGCCTCGAGTTCCTTGTGAATGACCTGGTCGACGGCCTCCTGAAGCTTGAGCCCCTTGAAGAACACCAGATTGCAGACCTCGCGTGCCACGCCCAGGCGGATGAAGTACTCGCCGGTCCCGGTGCCGGAGACCGCGCAGGACTGGTTCGAGGCATAGGTGCCCGCGCCGATGATCGGCGAGTCGCCAACGCGTCCCGGCATCTTGGCCTGCATGCCGCCGGTCGACGTGCCCGCGGCAATGTTCCCCTGCCGATCGAGGGCCACCACGCCAACCGTGCCATAGTTGTGGGTGTCGGGTGCTTCATCAATCTGTGCAACCGGGATCTCGGGGCCCGAGGGTGGAACGCCTGCCGGACGCGGCGGGATCGGCTTGCCTTCCTTGGTCAACTGCTTCACCAGCGCCTGCCAGCGGCTCTCGGTAAAAAAGAAACTGGGCGGCTGCTGTTCCAGTCCCACGCGCTCTGAGAATGCATCGGCGCCCGGCCCGGCAATCATCACGTGCGGCGATTTCTCCATCACCGCGCGCGCTGCGCTGATGGGATGGCGCGTGTGCGTGACTCCCGCCACCGCACCCGCCTTGAGGTTGGAGCCGTCCATGATGGAGGAGTCCATCTCGTTCTTGCCTTCGGCGGAGAACACGGCACCGCGGCCGGCGTTGAAGTGGGGATCGTCTTCGAGCACATGGATGGCGGCCTCGACCGCATCGAGGGCTGAGCCGCCCTTGTCGAGAACGGCGGTACCGGCTTCCACCGCCTGCTTCAGTCCGGCGCGATAGGCCGCATCGCCCTCCGGCCCAAGCTTGGAACGCTCGATCACGCCTGCGCCGCCGTGCACAACAATGGCCCAGTGGTGAGGCGCTTGTGGTTCCTGCGCCGGGGCTGCGATACTCGCGGCCATTGCGATTCCTGCTCCCATCAGCACTCCCCATGCCTTCATACCATCTCCTCGCGCTTCTTCACCATCGTATATCGCAGCGGCACCATCGCTATTCCCTGATCCCTGTTGGATGATTCCCATTTACCATCGCAATCAATGAAGCCCTTTTTCCGCTGCATCCTCGGTTACGCGTTCCTCGCCATCGTTGCCGCTGCAGCCACGGCGAAGCCCAAGCCCATCCCGGTCAAGGTAGTCGTGGTCGCCATGTTTGAAATGGGCAACGACACCGGCGACACTCCGGGTGAGTTGCAGTACTGGGTGGAGCGCGACCATCTCGACCGCAGCTACCCTCTGCCAGCCGGGTATCATGCCCTGCGCATGAACGGCGAAGGCGAAATGGCGGTTCTCACCGGCCAGGGAACGGCGCACGCGGCGGCGACGATCATGGCACTCGGGCTCGATCCGCGCTTCGACCTCAGCCATGCCTACTGGCTCATTGCCGGAATTGCGGGCGGAAGCCCCGACCGCGTGTCGCTGGGTTCGGCTGCTTGGGCACGCTGGGTGGTTGACGGCAATCTTGGGTACGAGATCGATCCGCGCGAGATGCCCGCCGACTGGCCGACAGGCTATATCCCGCTGCGCAAGACAAAGCCTTTTGAACCGCCGGCCGCTGCTCTCGACGGACAGTTGTATGAACTCAACGCAACCATCGCGAACTGGGCTTTCGATCTGACGCGCAATACGCCGCTGCCCGACTCTGACAAGCTGAAAGAGGCTCGCGGTCACTTCGATGGCGCGGCCGCGCAGGATCCACCCGCCGTGCTGATGGGCGACGAAGTCTCAGGCTCCACCTACTGGCATGGCAAGCTCTCCGACGCTTGGGCTGCGGAATGGATGCGCTACTTCACCGATGGCAAAGGACAGTTCGCAACGACGGCGATGGAAGATACCGGCACGCTACAATCGCTTCGCTTTCTGGCAAACGCGGGCCGCGTTGACTGGAACCGCATCCTGGTCCTGCGCACGGTCAGCAATTTCGACCAGCAACCCCGCGGGATGTCGGCCGCCGAAAGCCTCGCGCATCAGCGCATTGGGGCGTACAGCGCTTATTTGCCATCGCTGGAGAGTGCGTACACGGTCGGCCATGTTGTCGTGCATGAGTTGCTCACTCATTGGTCGAAGTACGGCGATGCGACGGCCGGTGCGAACTAGGCCGCGTCCATGCAGGCGCTTGGCGAAAGAGGGCTTGGCAGTGCAGAATGCTTGGGTCCCTCGATTGGAACGATTGCATGCGCTTCGACCGCCGACGGAGAGACTATTGCCGGGGCACGCGCGCATTGCCTAGGAGTCTTAATGCATTCTCCCTGGTTTGGCGAATTTCTGGGCACGCTGGTACTGGTGCTGCTGGGCAACGGCGTCAATGCCGGTGTCACCCTGCGCAAATCCTACGCGGCTGACTCAGGTTGGATCGTGATCGCAACCGGGTGGGCTTTGGCAGTGATGTGCGGCGTGTTCGTGGCACAAGCCTTCGGCAGCCACGGTGCTGCTCTCAATCCGGCCATTACGCTTGCGTCGGCGGTGCTCTCCGGCAACTATGCGAGCGTTCTCTGGATCTGGTCGGCGCAATTGCTGGGCGGCATCTGCGGCGCATCGCTGATGGCGCTTCACTACGCGCCGCATTGGAGACACACGCCCGATCACGCGGCCAAACTCGGCATCTTCTGCACCGCGCCTGCCGTTTACAGCCCGTGGGCAAATCTCATCAGCGAGATCGTCGGCACTGCGGTACTGGTCATCGTCGCCGGATCCATCTTCTCTCCCGGGGTCGCCGAAAAAGGACCCGCCGCCGGCATGGGCCCGTGGCTCGTAGCAAGTCTTGTGTGGGGCATCGGGCTTTCGCTGGGCGGCACAACGGGATATGCGATCAACCCTGCCCGCGATCTCGGCCCGCGCCTCGCGCATGCACTGCTGCCCATTCCCGGCAAGGGTGGCTCCAATTGGCGCTACGCTCCGATTCCGGTGATTCGGGCCTCTGCTGGGCGGCGTGCTGGCCGCGCTGTTCCTGCGCTTCACGCATCCCTGGTGAGCCGGGCTTTCAGCTGACCTCGATCATGATCTTGCCAAAGCGCGTGGGCTCGTGGTTCCACGCTTCGAGAATGCGCGGAGCCTCTTCCATCGGGACCATGTGCGTCACCGCGTCATCTACCGGGAAGCGATGTGCCTCGAGCATACGAATGACGGCATGGAAATCTTCGGGCAGAGCATTGCGTGAACCGAGGATGTCGAGTTCCTTGAGGACGAACAGGCGCGACTCGTAGGCCACTTCTTCTTTTGCGAATCCGATGTACACTACGCGGCCGGTGAAAGCGACCTCGTCGACCGCGGCGCGAAAGGTCTGGCGCGCGCCGATGGCCTCGATCACCACGTCGGGTCCGCGGCCATCGGTAATCTGCAGTAGCATCTCGTGCAAATCTTCACTGGCGGTGTTGATGGTGTGCGTGGCGCCGGCTTTGCGTGCGGTGGCGAGCTTGGCGTCATCCAGATCCACGCCGATCACCGTGGCGCCGCGAAAGGCCGCACCGGCAACGGCGCCGAGTCCCACGCCTCCGCAACCGAAGACCGCCACGGTGTCGCCGGCTATCACCCGACCTCGGGCCGTGGAATGAAAGCCGACCGTAAGCGGCTCGACCAGGCACAGTTCCTTCAAGCTGAGATCGGCGCGGTAGAGCTTCTGCGCCGGCACGGCAATGAATTCAGTCAGCGCGCCGTCGCGCTGCACGCCCAGGGTCTGGTTGTACTGGCATGCATTGGGGCGCTGCCGGCGGCATGATGAGCATTGACCGCAGTTCTTGTACGGAGATATCGCAACCTGTGTCCCCGGCTGCCATTCAGGGTACTTGGGATTCAGTGCGGCCACCGTGGCCGCGATCTCGTGGCCGAGAATGCGCGGAAAGGTGACCAGCGGATTGCCCCCGCGATAGGAATTCAGATCAGTCCCGCACAGCCCGATCCTGCGCACCTGGAGCAGGATCTCGTCCTCGTGCGCGATGCGCGGCTCCGCCACCGCCGCAAGGTGCGCTTGTCCCGGTCCTTCCAAAACCACAGCTTTCATTTCATCTCCCGGCGCAATCGTGCCGCGCGTCGAATCGATGATAGACGATTCGCAGGTTCTGTTATGGCCACGGCCAGGGGTTTATCCTTGGCGTGCTGGTCTTTTTGTTTTAAAGGAATCTCTCATGGCGGAAACTGTTTTGCAGCTTGATACTCGCGACAACGTGCTGGTGGCGCTCACTCCTCTCGCCGCGGGAACGATCGTCCACTATGGCCACGCGCCAGCGTCGTATGCCTGTCCGGTCACGCAGGCGATTCCCGCCAAGCACAAGCTGGCCCTGGCGGATCTCAAGCCGGGCGACCTGGTGCGCATGTATGGAATGGTGGTGGGCGAAGTCACCGAGCCCATTCCGCACGGAGGCCTGCTTTCCACACGCAACGTGCGCCATCGCGCCGATCCCTACACCGCCATGCGCCATCCGGTTTCGTTCGCACTGCCGGACGCATCCGCCTGGCTCGGCCGCACCTTCATGGGCTACCACCGCGCCGATGGCCAGGTAGGCACGCGCAATTACTGGCTGGTGCTGCCCCTTGTGTTTTGCGAGAACCGCAACGTGGACCGCATGCGAGAAGCGCTTGAGGAAGAACTCGGTTACGGCAGCTCGCATAATTCCTACCGGCAGTATGTGCGGCGTCTGGTGCACCAGCGGACGAGTGGCAATGGGCCCGGCGCAGACGAAGCGGGCGCAGCCGCTCAATCGGATCGCGTTTTCCCCAATCTCGACGGCATTCGATTTCTCACCCACCAGGGAGGTTGCGGCGGCACGCGCCAGGATGCGCAGGCGCTCTGCGGCTTGCTGGCGGGGTACATTCATCATCCCAATGTGGCCGGAGCGACGGTGCTGAGCCTGGGCTGCCAGAATGCGCAGGCCAGCATGCTGATGGATGAGCTTCGCGCGCGCGATCCGGAAATGCGTAAACCGGTCCTGGTTTTCGATCAGCAGAAGTCGGGACGTGAAACCACGCTGATGAGCCGCGCGCTCGATGAGACCTTTGCCGCGCTCGAACAAGCCAACCGGTCAAAGCGCGTGCTGGCACCGCTCTCGGCGCTGACCATTGGGCTCAAGTGCGGAGGTTCGGATGGATTCAGTGGCATCTCCGCCAATCCAACCCTGGGCTATGTCTCCGATCTGCTCGGAGAAATCGGCGGCCGCACCCTGCTTTCCGAATTTCCCGAGTTGCACGGAGTCGAACAGGAATTGATCAATCGCTGCACGACCGATGAACTAGCCCAGCGCTTCTACGATTTGATGCAGGCCTATTCCGCGCGCGCTAAGGCTGTGCACTCCGGATTTGAGATGAACCCATCGCCGGGCAACATTGAAGATGGATTGATCACCGATGCCATCAAGTCTGCCGGCGCGGCGCGCAAGGGCGGAGTGGGACCAGTTCGCGATGTGCTCGATTTTCCACAGTACGCCACCACGAAAGGACTCACTCTTCTTTGTACGCCGGGGAATGACGTGGAGTGCGTTACCGCCCAGGCGGGTTCGGGTGCGAACCTCGTTCTCTTCACCACGGGGCTCGGCACGCCTACAGGAAATCCCGTTTCGCCGGTGATCAAGATCTCCACCAACTCCACGTTGGCCGAGCGCATGGGCGACATCATCGATTTCGATGCAGGCGGAATCGTCACCGGCGAGACGACCATCCCGAAATGCGCCGAAAAGCTCCTTGAGCTCTGCATCCAGGTGGCGAGCGGAGAGCGTCTGACCAAGGCTGAGTTGCTGGGGCAGAATGATTTCATTCCGTGGAAGCGCGGCGTGTCGCTGTAATTTGATGGTTACCACCCACATCTCAAAAGCGAGATGTGGGGCACCCAGCCAACGTCTTCACTCCAGAAACGACGCCGCGGCCGCCAGCGCGGCAATCGCGGCAGTCTCGGCGCGAAGGATCCGAGGTCCGAGCGAAGCGGCCCGCCAGCCATTGGCGTCGAAGAGCGCTTCTTCTTCCGGTGCCCAGCCGCCTTCGGGGCCAATCGCAATTTCGAGCAGCGGCATTTCATTCTCCGCGGCAGCCACCGCTTCTTCGACGAGGGCGCGTAGCGTGGTAATGCGCTCCTGCTCGGCGAGCACGATGCGCGTGCCTTTGGCGGCGGCTCGCACCCTTTGGGGAAGAGGGACGGGGTCGCAGATCACCGGCACATCCGATCGTCGCGACTGTTGCGCGGCCTCCTGCACGATGCGGCGCCATCGCTCCGCGCGCTTTTCCGCGGCCAGGCCGAGATGCTTCTCCGTCCTTCGCGCAATCACAGGCGCAATCTCTGCTATTCCCAGTTCCGTGGCCTTCTCGATCGCCCACTCCATGCGATCGAACTTGTAGACGGACATGACTAGAGTAATGGGCAGGGCGGGGTCGGCTTCAACTTCGGCAATCAAATTGAAGCGGACCTCGTGGGGCGCAACCGCAGCTACGTGTGCATGAAAAACGCGTCCGCCGGCTACCACGTCCGCCTCCATGCCCGGCTGTGCGCGCAATACGCGGACCATGTGCTCGGCCTGTGCGGCCGTAATGGATGCGGTGGCCTCGTCCCAGTGTTCGGCGATCCAGCGACGGCGCGTCATGCTGCTTGCCTTTCCATTCCAGTTGAAAATCGGCCTCAATCCAGCGTCTGCACGCACTCTGAACTCAGGCGACCTCATGCCCAGAAACACCTAGGGGGCGCTTAAAGCGCCCCCTAGAGTGTTGCCTTTTGGTTGTTGATCCGCTTACTTCTTCTTTGCGGCTTTCTTCGCGGCCTTCTTTGCAGGTGCCTTCTTGGCTGCCTTTTTAGTTGCCATTTGCCTATTCTCCCTTTTTCGATGGGTTGCATCGAACCTGCAATATCAATATTGCAGTTGAGGAAAGATATAGTTTCATGCTTCGCAAGTGTCAAGAAAAAAACGACTGAGAGGTGGAAAAAGTGGCAACAATTTTTTTCAACGATGTGTCGGTCATCGAAGAGAAGCTCAAAGCTTGTGATGCGCATTGAGCAACGCGAGCAGTAATCCGGCGCAAATATCCTGCCAGCCATGTGCGATCATGCCCGCGCGCAGACTGCGACGGAAGAGAGCGAGCAAACTGAAAAGCACTCCGAATACACAGAGCAACACCATGCTGCGTGCGCCCTGGTATCCATGCGCGGCGCCGAACAACAACGCAGAACCTGCCACGCCTGCGGCGGCCGCGCCCCTGGCCCAGGCAGTGAACTGGCGCTGCAGATAGCCGCGAAAGACCATCTCTTCGACAATACCGGCGATGATGCAAACAACAATCCAGGCCGCGATCTCGCGCCCGTTTGCGGGAGCAAGCTGCAAGAGCGTATGGAGAGTCTGTTGCTGCGCCGCGTCCGGCGCAAGCGGCTTTCCGGAAGGGAAAAGCGAGCGGTGAGTGATCGCCGATTCAGTGAGCGTCCAGAAGATGGCGATCGTTCCGAGGACCATCAGGGAACCAATCCAGAACACCATGGCAACGCCGAGATCGGCAGCGATGGATCGGAAGTCTCCCGGAATCGAACCCAGCAACGACCGGAAAGGTATTTTTCTCAGCCTCAGTCCGAAATAGACCCAGGCGAGCATGAACAGTTCACTTGCAACGGTTAAGCCGTAGGTTTGAAGTCGATTGACGGAACCCTGTGCGCCGGAGAACTCCATCGCGCTCGAAACCGAGAGCAATATGATGCCTGCGATGAGGACTACCGTATGCCATACGGGCGCGATCGGCTTCGGCGGATCCGCAATCTCGCGTTGTGGTGGTGCGGCGCCGGTATCGCTCAAACCATTTTCGGGTGTCTGCAAAGAGCGTTCCTCATTCGGGAATCAAGTTTGCTTCAGCACTCGATGATGTTGAGAGCCAGGCCGGCGAGGCTGGTTTCCTTGTAGCGCGATTGCATATCGAGCCCGGTCAGGTACATGGTTCGGATCACCTGGTCGAGCGAAACCTTGTGGCTCTCCAACTCAATGAGCGCGATGCGCGAAGCGTGCACCGCCTTGACCGCGCCCATGGCATTGCGCTCGATGCACGGAATCTGCACCAGGCCGCCGATCGGATCGCAGGTCATGCCCAGGTTGTGTTCCATGGCAATCTCCGCTGCGTGCTCGATCTGTCCATTGGTTCCGCCCAGCGCGGCGGTCAATCCGCCCGCGGCCATCGAACAGGCGACGCCCACCTCGCCCTGGCAGCCCACCTCCGCGCCGCTGATCGAGGCATTCTCCTTATAGAGGATGCCGATCGCCGCCGAAGTTAGAAAGTAGCGCTGCACGCCTTCGTGGTCAGAATCCGGAATAAAACGCTCATAGTAGCGCGCGACCGCCGGCACGACTCCCGCGGCTCCATTGGTGGGCGCAGTGACCACGCGGCCGCCGGCGGCGTTCTCCTCATTCACCGCCATCGCATAGACAGTAACCCAATCGAGAGGGGCCAGGGGATCGGTGGGCGTGCCGGCTCGTTCCTTTTCGCCGAGACGCTCCGCCAGACGATGTGCCCGGCGCCGGACATTCAAACCGCCGGGGAGAATTCCCTCCGTCGCGATACCCCGCTCGATGCAGTCCTGCATGGTCTGCCAGATCGTGTCGATGCGGGTGCGGATGATGACTTCGATGGCGTCATCGCTGATGTCTTTATGCGCCGCGCGATACCGAGCACACTCATTTGCGAACATGACCTCGTCGATTCTCAACGTGTTCGCATGAGCGACGTGCAGGAGGTCAGCGGCGCTATGAAATGGGAAAGGAAGTGCGATCTCAGACTGCGTTGCCGGTGAGGTATCGGCTCCGTCCTCGGTGATAAATCCTCCGCCGATGGAAAAGAAGGTCCGCTCGTCGATCACCGCGCCACCGGGATCATAAGCCGTCAAACGCATGCCGTTGGGGTGCTGGGTGCGCGCTCCGGGAGGGAACATGGTTGAGCGGTGGAAGACGAGGTCGCGTATCTCTTCGAAAGGGATGGAGCGTTCGGCGGCGAGACACAGGCGGTGCATTTCGCGAATGGAAGCGACCGTGGAAGCGATCTCGGCGGGATCAATGCTTGCCGGCTCGTTTCCGGCAAGGCCTAACAGCACTGCCCGATCGGTACCGTGGCCGAGGCCCGTCAACGCCAGCGAGCCGAAAAGGTCCACCTGCACATGCTCCACCTTCGGCAAAACTCCGTGTTCCGCAAGCCCGCGGGCGAACTGGCACGCCGCCCGCATCGGACCCATCGTATGAGAACTCGATGGACCCACGCCGATTTTATAGAGATCGAAGAGACTGGTCGTCACGCAAGTGATTGTAGGCCAATGGCCAGTGGACAGTGAACAGTGGACACTCTCTCCCGGGGTTTCACTCCGGAGGCTTGCGGTACTGCTGGATAGTGTTCACTCATCACAGACCGCAGTTCACTAGCTTCTGTTACACTCGGAGCAATTACCCGGTTATGCTTTTCAAGGCCCTCAGTGCAGCCGTCTACGGCATCGACGCCAACCTGATTGACGTCGAGGTCGACTACAGCGGCGTGGTTTCGAACGAGGACCATTTCCATACCGTCGGATTGCCCGATGCCGCGGTGCGCGAGAGCCGCGATCGGGTGCGCGCCGCCATCAAGAACTCCGGTTATCTGATTCCGCCCACGCACATCACCATCAACCTGGCGCCCGCCGATCTGAAAAAAGAAGGCTCCGGATTCGATCTGCCCATCGCGGTCGGCATCCTGGGCGCCTATGGTGCGCTGCGCGTGGACAACCTCGACCGCTTTCTCCTTGTCGGTGAATTGGGTCTCGACGGAAGCGTCCGTCCGATACCCGGCATGCTGCCGGTCGCCATCCTGGCGCGCGAGAAGAACATCCCCAACCTGATTCTGCCGGCGGCCAACGCCGCCGAAGCTGCAGTCGTCGAGGGCGTGAATGTATTCCCTGTCTCGTCCCTTCTCGACGTGTTGGATTTGCTCAACAGTTCAGTGGTGGGGGTGATCCAGCGCGAGCCCTTCCACGTCTCCACCGAAACTCTGCTCACCGAGTTACAGCATTTCCTCGTTGACTTCAAGGACGTGCGCGGGCAGCACACGGCCAAGCGCGCGCTGGAGGTGTCCGCGGCAGGAAGCCACAACATTCTGATGATCGGGCCGCCCGGGTCGGGGAAAACGATGCTGGCCAAGCGGCTGCCATCGATCCTGGCGCCGCTCACCTTCGACGAGGCTCTCGAGACCACAAAGATCCATTCCGTGGCCGGCGTTCTCGATGCCGCGGCGGGACTGGTGACCCAGCGGCCATTCCGCTCGCCTCACCACACCATCTCCGACGCCGGTCTTATCGGCGGCGGCGTCATACCCCGCCCGGGCGAGGTATCCCTTGCCCACAATGGACTGCTGTTTCTCGACGAGTTGCCGGAGTTTCCGCGCAATGTGCTGGAAGTGATGCGGCAGCCGCTTGAAGACCACACCGTGACCATCGCGCGCGCCAGCATGTCGCTCAGTTTCCCGGCGCGCTTCATGCTTGCGGCCGCCATGAATCCTTGCCCCTGCGGCTACTTCAACGACAAGTCTCGCGAATGCATGTGCACGCCGCCGATGATTCAGCGCTACATCGCGAAAATCTCGGGACCGCTTCTCGACCGCATCGACATTCATATCGAGGTTCCCGCGGTTCAATACAAGGAACTGCGTGGCGGAGCGGCGGCGGAAGGCTCGGCAGAGATACGAACCCGGGTGATGGCCGCGCGCGAGCGGCAGCGGGAGCGGTTCAGGAAATTCGGCGAGAAGATTTATTCCAACGCGCAGATGACCACGCGCCAGGTTCGCGCCTACTGCGAGTTGGGGCCGGACGCGGAGCGGCTGCTGGAGCGCGCCATGCAGCAACAGGGATTGACCGCGCGCGCTCACGACCGCATCCTGAAGGTCGCCCGCACCATCGCCGATCTCGACGGCGCGGAGAGTCTTTCGGTTGCGCACCTGGCCGAGGCAATCCAATACCGCACTTTGGACCGCAGCTATTGGGCGTAGAATAAAAACCGCAATCGGACCTTTCCACACCCTCAGTTCGGCTCGAAGAATGACGGTGAGGAGAGGCAGACGGGGCCCTGCCGAATAAACCAGTCGAATCGCTCCCGCAGGTCCTGTTTGGTTCCGTTGCCTGCATCTTTTGTAAGTGTCCCTAAATCCCCGCATACGCATCACAGGTGCCAGACGCGCCGCCGGTCTCGAGGAGGTCCCGTGGACACAAACACGCCCTGGTCGGGGTGGGACGTATTTCTCTTTGGCATCCCTCTCATCGCCCTCCTGGTCTTCGGCTTCTTCCGCCTGGACGAGGTGTTCACTGCGCGCAAAGGCAGGAAGCAGGACCATCGCCCGGCTTCGCCCATGGAGCGAAAACGAAAATCGATGCACAGCGATCCCGACGGGCGCTCGTGGGACGAGCCGGATTCGCCTCGAAAATAGGGACCGAGGTTACTTCCGATTCTTAAGAGATTTCCAATCTCCGCCGATGAACGGGTTGAGCGACATGAGAAAACTCTCATGGCCAACGCCGTATCGATGGGGAGGATGGAATGGGAAGCGCTGAATTTTTATCCGGTTGGGACACAACGATCCTGATGGTCCCCTTTCTGGGAATCCTGGCGATGTATATGTTTCGCCTGGACGAGAGGTTCGCGGCCCCCAAATCGTCCCCCCGCAACCGGCGGTTCTTTTGCGGGGTGGATCCGAAAGACCGGCCCTATTTGTCGGACCCGGACGGGCAGCCCTGGCGCCGGGGCAGTGTCCCCCAGATCGAAGCCAGGCTGAAGGCAGCGGCCCAATCTGAGTGACACGATTCGGCACGCCCGGCGGCGGCCCGGGCCGTCGAATCGGCTGGCGAAATAGGAGCTATAATTAACATATTAAATAGGTTAGGCAACGCTTGCCGAAGCGGGTACGCCGGTCCGCGGATGGGCATAAAATCTTCCAAAAAACTATTGACCCCAAACCCGAGTAGGTATACATTCAGGAGTGCCATCCACTAAGGTTGATCGCACAGTCAGGTTGGGTTGCGCCCTTCTGTTATCTCCCGCATCAATCATTGGAACCACGGTTTAAGTCGCTGGTCCACCGGTGTGTTTTGTTGCATCACCGGAAAAGTGGGAAAGCAGATGAGCGAACCTCTCAACATCAGTGATGTGCGTCACTAAAAAATGGGTGGCGCCAGTTCCACAATGTGGCGGAATTGCATCAAACTTTTTGAACTGGACGAGCTTTCCGCGCGTCTATAACACAGGAATGGACGAATCGGCAACCGGGGAGTCTTTGGTTGCCAGCTGCACTGGCGGCGCGAGGTAGTTCCGCTCAGGCAGCCATTTTTTAAGGAGAGATCTGTAATGCGTTCTGATTTGGTTTTCGGGGCACTGAGCCACGTGTCCAATCGTTACCAGCTCTGCCAGCTGGCGAGCAAGGCGACTCGCATGCTGCACAAACCCAACACGCGGCTGCAGGACACGACCAACGAGGTCCTGGTCCGCTTTCATAGCACCAATCCCGGTACACTCGCGCCCGTAGCGGCTCCCGCAGTCCAGCCCATCGAACAGCGCCGCGCCGCTTAAGCCGAGTTCCCTGAGCGTTTGTTGAGCAAGTCACGGTTTCAAGCGGCTCTTCCTTGCAGGGGAGCCGCTCTTCCGGTTCCCAATCTACACTGCTGAACACGGGAGATGCTGCGCACGGTTGCGTGCCTTGCAGCAGCGAACTCCCTCCCCCTTTTCGGAGCACGCTCCCCCTCCGGCTCTCTCCCACTTCCATCCCGCCCCGTTTGCAGGTGAACATGACCATCGCTGAACTTAAAGAGAAAAACATCACAGAACTAAGCCGGATCGCCCGCACCCTCGAAATTCCAGGCGCCAGCGGTCTCCGCAAGCAGGATCTGATCTTCAAGATCCTTCAGGCCCAGAGCGAAAAAGAAGGCCACATCTTTGCCGAGGGCGTGCTGGAAATCCTGCCTGACGGTTACGGCTTCCTTCGTTCTCCCGACTACAACTATCTGCCTGGCCCCGACGACATCTATGTCTCGCCGTCGCAGATCCGCAAATTCGACCTCAAGACCGGCGATTCCATCAGCGGCAATGTCCGCCCGCCGCACGAAGGCGAGAAATACTTTGCACTGGTCAAGATCGAAGCCATCAACTTCGAGTCGCCCGAAGAAACACGCAACAAGATCCTGTTCGATAACCTGACCCCTCTTTATCCGCAG
Organism: uncultured Acidobacteriota bacterium; assembly: GCA_963798315.1. Classification (GTDB taxonomy): domain Bacteria; phylum Acidobacteriota; class Terriglobia; order Terriglobales; family Acidobacteriaceae; genus Telmatobacter. Next base: position 106,440 of record CAWCTA010000025.1, read on the forward strand.
GAACGGATCAAGATGGAGACGGTGCGCGAGGCCACCAGCGGCCGGGTCATGGACCTGCTGACCCCCGTGGGCAAGGGGCAGCGCGGTCTCATCGTCGCTCCGCCCCGCACCGGCAAGACCATGCTGCTGCAATCGATCGCCAATTCGGTCACGTCGAACCACCCCGAGGTGGTGCTGATCGTTCTGCTGATCGACGAACGGCCTGAAGAAGTCACCGATATGCAGCGTTCGGTCAAGGGCGAGGTTATCAGTTCGACATTTGACGAGCCGGCGGCTCGCCACGTGCAGGTAGCGGAAATGGTGATCGAAAAAGCCAAGCGCCTGGTCGAGCATAAGCGCGACGTCGTGATTCTTCTCGACTCCATTACCCGACTGGCGCGCGCTTACAACACCATCGTGCCTCCTTCAGGAAAGGTGCTGTCAGGCGGCGTCGACTCCAACGCGTTGCAGCGGCCTAAGCGCTTCTTCGGCGCGGCGCGCAATATCGAAGAGGGCGGCTCGCTCACCATCATCGCCACCGCGCTGGTCGATACCGGTTCGCGCATGGACGAAGTCATTTTCGAAGAGTTCAAGGGCACCGGCAACATGGAGATCATCCTGGACCGCAAGCTGGTCGACAAGCGTGTGTTCCCGGCTATCGACATCCAGCGGTCCGGCACCCGCAAGGAAGAGCTGCTCATCCCAAAGGACGATCTGCAGCGCATCTGGGTTCTGCGCAAGGTACTCAACCCCCTGTCGCCGGTCGAAGCCATGGAACTGCTGATCAGCCGTCTCGAAAAGGTGCGTAATAACGCCGAGTTCCTGCAGAACATGAACCAGCTTTGATTCATGCCGGCGTGCGTGCCGCCCAGTGCCCGCACCACGCCTCGCGCAACATTACGATGGGTCGGCTCCCGGGCATCAAACCGCTTGCCATTTGGCAAATGAATCTTATTGAATAATTTGAATGTGACAACAGAATCGGAACGCGTTCGTTTCGGATCATTCGAGTTCGACCACGCAAACGGAGAATTGCGGCGCGACGGGATGCTGATCCGCCTGCAGGCGCAACCCGCCATGGTCCTCTCCCATCTCCTGGCGTATGCGGGTGAGATTGTTTCCCGCGAAGAATTGCACCAAGCGATCTGGGGAGACGACACGTTCGTTGATTTCGAGCGCGGGCTGAACGTTTGCATCGCCCAGATTCGCTCGGCTCTGAGCGATGAATCGACTTCACCCCGCTTCATCCGCACCGTTCCCCGGCGGGGATATCAATTCATTCATCCCGTGGAAGCCATTTCCGTTGCCGCCCCTGCGGAACCCGACAGCGAAGTGGCCCGGCGGGAATTCCCGTGGCGCACTTCTCTCGCGTCGCTGGCCGGCCTTGCCCTAGTCCTATTGTTGATTGTCGGGTTCATCCAATGGCGTCGGAGCTCGCAGGGTGCTTCGGGGCCTGCCGTTGTCGCGGTTGTCCCATTCGACAATGAGACTGGCGATGCCAGCGTGAACCGATTTTGCAGTGCGCTGACCGACAACGTCATCGAGCAGCTCACAGCGGCGAGCCAGAACCACTACCTGGTGATCGGCAATGCTGCCGTTCTCCGGGTTCCCAGGGAACGGCGCGATCTGGTCCAGATCGCTGCATCACTGCACGCGCAATTCGTGATTCTTGGCGAGGTGCAGGGCGGTGGCGCCCAGACTCGCATCCTTGCCCACTTGATTCGGATGCCGGAGCAATCGCATGTGTGGGTCGTTCGCCTGGAACAGCCCTTCGACGATCTGTTCACCCTCGAGTCCACCGCCGCCCGGGACATTGCCACCGAATTTTCCAGCAAGTTGGCGGACCCCGCGTTAAGCACCAACTTACATCCTCCGGCAAGTTACTGAGCTCTACCCGGTTAGCTCTTTACCTCGAATTGGCTGGGAATTTTCTCGATTTGGCTTGAGGTGCGAGCACTGGCCGCATTCATCCTCGACGTCAGTTCGAATCGAGGAGACGCAAACATGAATCCAGCCACTGGTCGCCATCTGGTTTTGCCTGTGTGGCCGCGCCGCAGCTTTCTCCAGGCTGCCGGCCTGGCCCTTTCTGCTCCCGCGTGGGCGTTTGCGTCGCCGGCCGAGCGACCGGCTGCGAAGTCAGCCGCTGCGGCGACGGACAGGCCCGCTATCGAAGCGGGATTCCCCACCCAGTCTCCCGTGTTGGCACGCGAGATGGTCCGGGTGTCGCATTTCGATCTGAAGCGGGTGCAGCAATTGGTGGAAGCACAGCCGTCATTGGCGCGTGCGGCGTGGGACTGGGGATTCGGCGATTGGGAAACCGCCCTGGGCGCCGCTTCGCACATGGGCAATCGGCCCATCGCGGAATACCTCATAGGGAAAGGTGCGCGGCCTTCGCTGTTTTCTTCCGCAATGCTGGGGCACCTCGAAGTCGTGAAGGCCTTCGTGTCGAGCCAACCCGGCGTGCAGCGCATTCGCGGCCCGCACAGCATCAGCCTGCTTGCCCATGCGCACGCGGGCGGAGATGCCGCCCGTCCTGTCTTTGAGTTTCTTCAGTCTCTTGGCGATGCGGGTGCCGAATCGCAGACTCAGGTTACCCAGTCTGACCTGGATCGAATTCTCGGTGTGTATCCCTTCGGGCCGGGCGAAAACGATCGCATCGAGGTGACGGTGGATAAGGAAATCGTGACCTGGTCCCGGCACGGCACGATGGGCCGGCCTCTCTTTCATCTCGGCGATCGCGTGTTCTATCCGTGGGGCGCTTCGGCGGTACGCATCCGATTCACCGAGGAAGGCGCCGATACGCACATGACGGTCAACGATCCGGATGTGGTGTTGACGGCATGGAGAAGAAAGTAGCGGGAATTCCACGGCTACCCCGGCGATCCAGTGGGTCGATCAATTCTAACCTGCCTTACACAGGTGTCCGGAGTATCCGGGCCACAGGCTGTTTCCGGTGTCACGGATATCCCGGGCAGAGGCGCCAGAGGGATGGTGAGCGCCGAAGGCTGGCGGTGAATGTTGTACTTCATCTTGCGGTTGAAATCCTCCAGCCGGTACAGGCACTGGCCCGTCAGGCAGCAGAGCTGGTTCATCCCGCAGCGCGGATCCGTCGTGGTATGCGCCAGCAGGTAATCATGAATCTCGGGCACATCCCTCAGGTCCAGAAGCAGCACCCGGTCGGGCCGGTAAGCTCCCATAACCTGCGAGTACCGCGGACCTTGAAAGAACATGTCAACGACTATGTCCTTCCCCGCATCTGTCGCGAACAGGTAGAGCGCCTTGTAGCTGACGCTCTTGGCTTGCTTACCCGTTCCGTAGCTCAGATCCACCGTGTAACTGACGTAGCGGTCATAGGTAGCTTCCATCGCATCGTCGGACCGGGTGATGAGCTCGCTCATGGGGGTGCGGAGGTCGTCCGCGCCCGGCGACCGCTGCTCCGGAGGCGCCCAGTGGACCTCAACCCTACCATAGTCCTTGCTGCCCGTCGTTCCGGTCGCATCGAGCTTCAGAATCTCCTGTCCCGGTGAAGGGAAAGAGAGGAAATCCTTCAAAGGCTGCGATCCGATTTCCGAAGTCGTTCCCTGAGCGATGTACCGGAGAGCGACCTTCAGGCCGTTGGCCTCGGCCAGAGTCTTGACGAATGCCTCGTCGTGGACGATCTTCCCGTGCCCCTTCGTGGCCGCATCCAGAAGCACGGTCAGGGGAGCAGCGCACATAGGCGCAAAGTAAGCCTGCCGGACCGTTTCTACCCGCTGGTCGGCATCGGTTAACGGGGTGGTTGCATTGTCGGCTGACAGCGGGTGAGAACAAACACCCATTGCAAGCACGAGTCCGAAGGCACGTCTCATGGGATTATCCCAGGTAAGTCTTGGGTGGTACGGGCGGAATATAACCTCAATAGGTTTTCTTACGCAAGAGTAATCAATCACGCGTGACTAAGGGATTATGGTGACGGTCGATAAGGAAATCGTGACCCGGGCCAGGCAGGGCACGAGGGAAGGCCGCTGTTTCATCTCGGCGATCGCGTGTTTTATCCGTGGGGCTCTTCTGCAGTACGCATCCGATTCATCGAGGAAGGCGCCGATACGCGTATGACGGTCAACGATCCGGATGTGGTGTTGACCGCCTGCAGAAAGAAGTAGCCCGGATTTAGTTCTCCCGGAACAGATCGGGGAATTGTCCCGCCAGTTCTTCGCGGCTGTAACGGGGCGTGATGTGCTGCGAGCAGTTCCAATCAAATCCCACGACTGTGAGGACAAAAATGCGCTCGACCCGAGGCCCGTTCGCGCCAGATCGGAGGCGGGCTTCGAGTGCCGGCTCTTCTCCCGGTTCCACAATGCGGGCATGACCGATCACCTTGAGCCGGGTCTGATTGGGGTAATCCATCAGAAACAGGGCAACACGGTCGTTGACACTAAGATTGCCGACGCTGATGTACTGCTTGTTGCCTGAATAGTCGGCGAAGGCCAGGGTGTGTTCATCGAGAACCTTGAGAAAGCCGGTAGGGCCACCGCGATGCTGTACATAGGGCCAGCCGTCGGGTGTCACGGTTGCCATGTAGAAGCTGTCGCGGGCGGTGATGAAGTCCGCCTCGGCAGGTCCAAGTTTCTGCTCGGCTGCGCCGGAGCGGGCCATCCGCTCGTATTGGGCTCGAGAGCCGTTCCGCCGCTGCAGTTCTTTGGCGGGCTCGGAAAACATCGCGTTGGCAAAGGTGTGGGGCATGTCGGCTCTCCTCCCGGACGATGGATCGGGCATAGGCGCCCACTCCAGGCCCGGGCAACCGTTTCAGGCATCTGCTATCGTAGATACCGAACGATCGGTAAAGATTCACGATCTCGCGGAAGCTCCGCAGGTCGCTGAGACGAAGGGCGGGCTTCCCATGGCGTTTTCGAGGCTGAACGATGAGGAGCTGGCCGACAGAGCCCTCGACGTGTTTCGCAATTACGGCTATGAGGGCTCAAGCCTCAGCCGCCTGGCCGAATCGGCTGGCCTGGAGAAGGCGAGTTTCTATTATCGATATCCCGGCGGCAAAAAAGATATCGCCCTTGCCGTCGCGGCGCGGGTCAGCGCGTGGTTTGCGGAGAACGTGGCCGAACCGCTCAAGGGCCCCGGTTCCCCGCAGCAGCGTGTGCACCGGGTGGCGCGAAGATTGAGTAAGTTCTACGGAGATGGGAGCCGGCCGTGCGTTCTCGATACCCTTTCCCTGCGCGGCGGCCCGCCGGAATTGCAGGCCGCCCTCGCCGGTGCGCTACAAGCGTGGCTTGCCGCTTTTACTTCGATCGCGCTGGAAAGCGGGTTCAGCCGCACACAGGCGGCACGCCAGGCGCAGCAGGCCATCATCAACATCGAAGGTTCGCTCGTCCTGGCGCGAGTCTCGGGCAATCCGGGCATCTTTCTCCGGACTCTCGCGGGACTGCCTGCCCTTCTCACCAGGCCATGAAATCTGAGCGGTTGACCTGCCTCCCAATTAGGAGAAGCGGCGGGCGCGGACGACGGCGCACCTTCGCTTGAGATCACCAGTCCGGGGCAAAGGTTGTTCCCGCACCTGCCTGCATCCGGACCGGGCAACGGGTGCGAATAGGCACGCCTGGTCAATTGGAAGTGATCGGTTTCGGGCGGAATTACCCCTCCGCCAGGGAATTTCGCAGGAACGGAAATACTGGTAAGATATAGGAGTCAATCGGTGTGGGGCTGTAGCTCAGCTGGGAGAGCGCCTCGTTCGCAACGAGGAGGCCAGCGGTTCGATCCCGCTCAGCTCCACCATCCATCCAAAACTTGCGGATCCCGTCCCGCCCTCTGCGAGTGGCTGTGTCGCAAGATATCCCGTGACCGGCTATGTCGAATCGCCGCGCATCCGCGCTTTCATTGTGATGATCGTCTCCCATCACGACACTAGCAAAACTTATAGAAGACTAAGTCGCGCAGACTGAACTATCATTCGTATGACATCACCCATGTAAAAATGCTCCCCGCTCGGGCACCGGGTCCAGATTTCTTGGATCCCCACGGTGGGTGCAGGAGAACGACCATGGCGCACGCACAGATAGCCGAGAAGCCAAAGTCTCGGCGACCCAACGACAACGCGATTCCAACCCCGATGGCGCACGCTTCGCGAACTGATCAGTTAGCTATGGGCAAGGCACTGCGGGACAAGTGTCCGCGCGCTTCACACGCCGAATGGAAGCCGCCACACAACCGGCCCGACCCGGTCCGCCTGGTGCTGAAGGCCGATGAAGGGCGACTCCCCGACCTGCTTCCGCTGCGGCACGGGCGCATGGTGCAGTCTCCCTTCACCTTTTACCGGGGCTCGGCGCTGGCCATGGCAGACGATCTGTCGGGGACCCCATCTACCGGCGTCCGCGTGCAATGCGGCGGAGACTCCCACCTGGTTAACTTCCGGGGTCTCGCCACGCCGGAGAGGCAAGTCATCTTCGCCATCAACGATCTCGACGAGACCCTCCCGGCGCCCTGGGAGTGGGACATCAAGCGTCTTGCAGCGAGCTTCGTGATCGCGTGCCGCGACAACGGCCTCAGCGAATCCGTCGCCAGAGATTCGGTCCTCACCTGTGTCCGGTCTTATCGCGAGCACATGGCCGAGTTCAGCGAAATGAAGGTACTGGAGCTGTGGTACTTCGCCGTTGAGGCCGAGATGCTGATTGCAAGCGTCAAGGATGCCGCGATCCGCCGCGGCGCGATCAAGAACCTGGCCAAGGCGCGTGCGAGCAGCACCTCGGAAGGCCTCTTCCCGAAGCTCGTAGGCGATTCGGGCGGGTCGCCGATTTTCAAGGACCAGCTCCCATCGATCTTCCACTGGAAAGGTCACGCTCCGGGGCAGATCCATCCCATCCTCAAGGACGCCTTCGACGGGTACCGCAAATCCCTCGCGCCCGCCCAGCGCATGCTGCTCGACCGCTACGAAGTCAAGGATGCCGCAGCCAAAGTCGTTGGCGTCGGCAGCGTCGGCACCGCCTGCTGGATGGTGTTGTTGATGGCCGACAAAGGGGATCCTCTCATTCTCCAGGTCAAGGAGGCGCGCGCCTCGGTCCTGGAGGCCTATGTGGGGAAGAGCGTCTTCCCGAACCACGGACAGCGCGTGGTGAACGGCCACCGGCTCATGCAGCCAGCCAGCGACATCTTCCTCGGCTGGACTGAGGGTAAGCTGGGACGTCACTTCTATGTCCGCCAGCTCCGGGATATAAAAATGAAGTTTCCCGTCGAGACGTTCGACACCGCGAGGATGAACGTCTTCGCCGATTGTTGCGGCTACACGCTGGCGCTTTCCCACGCGCGTTCCGGGGACCCGGCAGTCATCAGTGGATACCTGGGAAAGAACGATACGTTCGACAAGGCTCTCGCTTCCTTCTCGGTTGCTTACGCCGACCAGAATGAGAAGGACCATGCCGCGCTCGCACGCGCGATTCGCGAAGGAAAGGTCAAGGCCGTCATCGAAGAAGCAAAGTGAGACTGACGGCCTAAGGGAAACAACAACGCAAAGCTAATTGGGGTTGGCTTTTTTCATACAGTCCTTGATAAACGACCGCCGATCCGCGCCCGTCAGGCCCTTCTTGTCTGCGGCGTTGTTGCAGGCTTTGGTTTTGTCCTGCTCACTGACGTTTCCACCGGAGCCGGAATCCGCAGCCTTGTTGAGGCAGCTCTGCATGAATTTCTGGCGATCAGAGCCTGTCAGGTGCTGCTTGTCGGCTGCGTCGTTGCAGGCTTTCGCCTTGTCCTGTGACGATGCGTCCGACGACGGCGCTGGATTGGAAGGCGATGCCTTGGCGGCGATCACCAAACTCAGGCTCGTCGCCAACAAGAGCGACATGATTGCCGCCCAAATTTTGTTCGGAATTCTTGACATTGAGCTCCCTCTTTCGGAATTGGTGCTACATAGCGGCCGAGTTCGTGCGCTCCAAGCGCCGGACTGGAAAGCCTGCTACAGGCCTAATTCCATAATGACCTTATCGAAGACGATAGCAGGCAGACCGGAGAGCCGAGTCTGGAATGCGCGTTGACCGGGCGATCCATCCGGTCGCTTGCGGCAAAACGGCGAGAGCGAGCGGCGCCAGCGCACGCCCGGCATTCGTGACCATCGCCCGCGAAAGCCATGTGGCCGTCAGCATACCTTTCCTCAGCTGGGCGTGCAACACTCGCTGATGCTGATCCGCGCTTCCTCCATCGAGGTACATATCTGCGGCCAGAGCTCCCGAATGCAGTGCGATTGCCATGCCGTCGCCGGTGAATGACGGAATCACCGCGGCCTGGTCGCCGACACACCATGCACCGCTGCTTTGATTCGACATGTACCCATACGGAATGGACGAGATGGCCAGCGGCCGCTCCCACAACGCGGACGCGCCCGCAAGACGCCGGCCGATGTGTGCGTTCTCTTCGAGCAGGCCTGCGAGCACTTCCGGCCATCCGCCCAGCTTGCGAAGACGCGAACGGCGCACGACCAGGCAGAGATTCGCCGCATCATTCTCGACCAGGGCGAGCCCGCCATAGCCGCCGGAAAAAAGAAAGAGATCCATGAACCCGCGCAAGGCTTGTGTTTCGCCCGCTTTCAACCCCCAATGCAGCTTGAAGCCGACCAGATCGGATTGCACGCCGGCCAGCCGGCTCCATCCGCGAAGGTCATGCTTGCCCGTGGCGAGAAAGACGGTGCGTGCGTGTTGCACAGTTCCATCCGCGCATTCCGCCGTCCAACTGTTGCTGTTGCGTGCGAGCCGTGCCGCCACGACTCCGCGACGCACGATGCATCCTTCTTCCGCGGTCCGCGCCAACAGGGCCGCATCCAGAACACATCGGGACAGAGACAGAGCGCGGAACGGCAACGTCGTTTCCAGGACTCTGCTCCCCGCGGAAAGCCGCAAGTGTTCAATGGGCACTGCGCCGAGGCTCGTTGGATCGACACCTGCGTCGCGCAGGTATTCAACCGCTTCGGGGCTGAGGAACTCGCCGCACACCTTATGGTGCGCAGTCCGTTCCTTTTCTACCAGCAACACGTCTCTTCCGGCTCGCACAAGGCGTAGCGCCGCCATCCCGCCAGCGAGGCCGCCTCCAATGACCAGATTGTCGACCAGGTTGTTCCCGCTCGCGGCGCTCACCGTGGTTTCCTCCGGCTCACGCACAGGCGCGCGGGCTTATAGCTGAGCACCTCGAATTCGCCTTGCGTCAACCCCGCCCGGGCACAGAGCTGCCGCCACTCCTCGGGCACAAAGGCGCGCGCAATTGAAACCGGGCCGTCGTGCTGCACAAACGGATGCAAACCCGCCGCCTTCGCAAACCAGCGGAAGAGATGATAGGGAACCGCTGCCCGCGACAGGTCGTTGATGAACCATCCCATCTCCGCGTTCTGCTCCATCCAGCGCACAAACCGGACCACGTCTGAATCACCAAGATGATGCGTGAACAGCGAGCTCACGATGAGATGGGCGGGCCGTGGCGCAAGGTACGCAAACACATTCCCCGCGACCCACCGGATGCGGCTGTCCGATTGGCCCTGTGCGCCGGCAATTGCAATTGAATCGGGATTCAGGTCGATCCCTGTCAGTTCCACGGGTATCCGGCGCTCTCTCGCCCAGCGTTCGATCCGGCGCAATCCGTCGCCGTAACCGCAGCCCACATCCAGTATGCGGAGCGGTTCTGCTTCCCTCGGTTGCCGCATTTCGTCGAGCCAGCGAAGCAGCGGGCGCCAGGCGCCAAACCAGCGATTGACCCGTGCCAGGTCGCGGAGGCAGGCTTCGATGACCTCACGGCTGCACGGCTCATCCATCAATTCGGACAGTTGAGCCCGCCGACTAAAATCCAACCCGTCATGCGGCATGGAAAAGCATGGTCTCCGCCGTGACACCCGGCCCGAATGACATGGCGCACCCCGTTTGCCCCTTCTGCGCGCGCGCCAGCACCTGCTCCAGAACAAACATCACGGTAGCCGAAGACATATTTCCAAATCGCGCCAGGATGTCGCGCGAAGCGGCAAGCGCATGTTCGGGCAGGCCCAGCCCTTGCTCGACCGCATCCAGAATCGTGCGACCGCCCGGATGTACGGCCCACAAATCGATCGCTTCGGGGCTTCTTCCCCGCGTGACCAGTTCGCGCGTCTCGCCCAGATGCCGCTTGATCTCTCCGGGAACCTTGCCTGAAAGCTGCATGTCGAAGCCCATTTCCCCGATCCGCCACGTGATCAGGTCGCTGGTCTGGGGGACATTCACGGCCAGAAAGCTGTCGATCGCCAGTCCTTCCGGTTCTCCACCTACCAGGCAAGCCGCGCAACCATCCGCAAAGAGGAGGAACGACAGCATCTGTTCCAGGTCCTGCGTTTCCTTGAGGTGCAGCGTACAGAGTTCCAGATTCAGAATCAGGACCTTGGCGTCCGCCTCCGATCGCACAATGTGGTGAGCCGACTTCAACGCGTTGATGGCGGCGTAACACCCCATGAAGGCGATCATGGTGCGTTCGACCGACGGGTTGAGCCCCAGCCGCTTCACGACGTCAAAGTCGAGTCCCGGCGCATACAGGCCGGTGCAGCAGGTCACGATGACGTGGGTAACGCTTTGCCGCTCGGCTTTGCTCAGAAAGAGCTTGTCCAGCGCGCAACCGGCCAGGCATGGAGCAAACTTCTCGAACGCCCGCATGCGGCGGGTCGTCGAGGGAAAGTCCCCGACCACGTAAAGATCTTCGGCGTCGCGCCAGTACGAGTTGCCGTCCCCGATCGGTTCGAGGAACGAGTAACGGTGCTCGATGGCCGACATGCGTACCATGCGCCGGAAGAGGTTTCGCACCGTTCCCTCCGGAAGCATGCTTTCGGCGAATGCCACGAAGGCCCGATGGACATCGTGTCGCGGGACTGCGGTGGCGATGCGGTGAATATGGGCTGTCGTCATGGGCTGCCTCTCGCAACTCGATGCTTCGCTTCAGGTATAGCAGTTCGAAGCCGGGGATTTGTCAGTCGATTGCAAGCGTTTGTCCGATTCCATCCCGGGTGCTGCTGTGCTTGGATGCCATGCTGGGTTGGGACGATCCGCGTCGATTCCCGCGCTCCCATCCGGTTCACAGAATCGCGGCCTCGTAGTCATTCCATTGCACGCCCGGCATAACCTGCGGCAAATCATGCATCCATAGATTTGGCATGTCGCGGGTTCGATCCATCGGATCGATTCCAATCCAAACCGTTGACCGCGGCCCGGATTCCGGTCCTTCGGGTTTGCCCGGCGCAACGGATTATGGGAGAGCATACAGGATGAGACTACCCGGGCCCCCAAATGTCGCGGCTCCAGAGTCGGGAGGTTACCAATCGGCGGGGGCGCGGATTGTGGGAAAAGGCGAGATGGCCGGGCTGGTGCGAACCTATGACTGGGCATCCACCTCGCTCGGGCCGATTGAAAACTGGTCACGCGAACTGGTGGCCATTGTCAATTTGACCTTGTGCTCGCCCACCCCCGCTCGGACCCTTTGGGGACCCGATCAGATCCTGATCTACAACGACGCATACCGGTTCATTCCCGGCGAGAGACATCCGGACGCCCTGGGCAAGCCCGCCCGGGAAGTGTTCAAAGAGGCCTGGCCCGCCGTCGGCCCTTTGCTTGAAAACGCCTACGCAACTGGCGAGAGCTTTCATTTCGACAAGCTTCGGGTGCCCATCAATACCGGCAGTGGAACCTGCGACTTCTATCTCGATTACACCTACAGTCCGGTCTTCGAAAACGGCAAGATCGCCGGCCTGTTTGGCTTGTTGCAGGATGTCACCGCGGAGGTGCTGGCTACCCACAATCTGCGGGAAAGCGAGGCCCGCGCCACGCGCGTTCTTGAAAGCATTGGCGATGCGGTACTCGTGACCGATGTCAATGCTCGCGTGATGAGCATGAATCCGGTAGCTGAACGCCTGACCGGCTGGTCGCTCACCGAGGCCCGGGGGCACCGAGTCGATGACGTGTTTCACATCCTCGACGAGACCACGCGTCAGCCCGTCGAAAGTCCCGCGGACAAGGTGCGGCGGCTGCGAACCGTAGTAGGCCTCGCGAATCATACGATCCTCGTTCGCAGGGACGGCACCGAAATCTCAATCGACGACAGCGGAGCACCGGTATTCGACGAGAACGGAAAGCTGACGGACATCGTGCTTGTCTTCCAGGACGTTACCCATCAGCGCAAAGAGGCCGAGGCCCTGCGCGACCGGGAGGCGCGTCTCAATGCGATCTACAGCACCATCCTCGAGCACATCGGGCTGCTGACGCCGGACGGCACAGTGATCGATTGCAACAGCGCCTCTCTCGACTTCGCGGGCAATGCGCGTGCCGATGTGGTGGGCAAGCACTTCGCCAGCACGCCGTGGTTCACCTCGACGCCGGGAGCGCCGGAACTGGTTCATCGTGCCATCACTTGCGCCAACTCCGGTGAGACGTTTCGCTCCGAGCTCTCTTTGATCCGCCCCAACGGCGACACGCTCCTTTTCGATTTTTCGCTGACTCCGATTCGAGACGCGAATGGCGCAGTTGTGTTTCTGGTTCCGGAAAGCCGGGATATCACCGAGGTCAAGCGCACTGAAGCCGCATTGCTCAAGAGCGAAAAGCTGGCCGCGGTCGGCAGGCTCGCTTCGTCCATCGCTCACGAGATCAATAACCCGCTCGAATCGGTGATGAACCTCATCTACCTGGCGCGCCACGCCCCACCGGCCGATGCGGAGCGTTATCTCGAGATCGCCGATCAGGAGATTCGCCGCGTCTCCATCATCGCCAACCAGACGCTGCGCTTCCACAAGCAGGCTTCGAAGCCGCAGGCGGCGACGAGCGCCGACCTCTTCTCGACCGTGATGAGTATTTACGAGGGCAGGCTCCGCAACGCCCGCGTCCGCGTGGAGAAACGATTTCGCACGGATGAGCCGGTGATCTGTTTTCAGGGTGATGTCCGCCAGGTGTTGAACAACCTGGTCGGCAACGCGCTTGAAGCCATGCCCTTCGGTGGACGACTTTTGATTCGCAGCCGCAAGGGCCGGGATTGGAAGACCAAACATCCCGGACTCGTGCTTACCATCGCCGACAACGGCACGGGCATCCAGCAGGCCGTGCAGAAACACATCTTCGATGCCTTCTTCACCACCAAGGGCACGGCGGGCAACGGGTTGGGCCTATGGGTGTGCCAGGAAATCGTGGACCGCCATCACGGCAAACTCCGCGTCCGCAGCACGCAGCGCCCGGGCAGAAATGGCACCACCTTTACATTCTTCCTGCCCTTCGACCCCGCGTGTGAGTAGGGCCTGCCGTTCACCAAAAAGCATCGCGAACCATTCAGGCACTGCTGACGTAATCGAGCACCGACGCAATTCTCAAGCACAGGCGTTCCTTCACTTGCTCGCCAAATCCGCCGCTCTCCAGGCGGTGACGCCAGTTCCAGTAGTGACATAACCAGTGGGCTAGCATCGCAGTGAACACAGGTTCGCGTTCCAGATGACAGCCACTCAACCCCTCATACGTGCTCAACACTCTGCCCATCCGTTCGTCGAGACTGTCTAGCCCAGACCACATGAGCAATGTCGAGCAGGTATTCGCTACGTCGACGTGCACTGGATCGAAAGCCATGGCCTCGAAATCCAGAACCGCGCTTAGACGAACACCATCTCCGGACGAAGCAAAGAGGATGTTGCGCGGCGTCCAGTCTCCATGAATCAACCGCCTGGGAAGATTCTCGAATTCTTGAAGACGGGGACGAAGCCAATCACCTGCCCGCGCGAGCAGACCCTGTTCGTCCGTGTATTTCGTGAACGGGACAAAATTCGCGGAGTCCATCCTCGCAATGCACTTTCGGGCATTTACGCATATCCCATCAGGAAATTCAGGTGATTGGCGATCAGAAAAAAGACGCATCTCATGGTGGAAGCGCGCCAACCCTTCAACGAGCACCGGATAGATCGTTGGGTCGCTGCTGTCAGGATGAAAACCCTGAAGATGACGCGTCAGGCACCATCCGTAACCGCCGTCTTCTACAACGAGCTGTCCACTTAGACAGGCGATTATTTCCGGGACGGATATCGAAAGATGCTGATCCTCCAGGAAGCGACGCAGACGCTGAATCAGTTGCGCCTGGCGAGTCACTTCCGCATAGCGCCTCTCTTCGGACTGCGACAACCAGTAGTGTTGCCCGACGCGCCAAGTGACTCGACTCACGCCCAGATCGGTTCGACCTACGGGTTCGCGAATGCGCCAGTGCTTCGCAAGAACCTCAGCAGCGAGACTCGAATCGTGTGCAGCAGCGGTGCTCGCCATGACCCGATTCTAGATGGGATCATTCGCGCTCAACACCCGGGGCGGCTGGCGTCTCGTGGCGAGCCCGCCAGGCCACCAGTTCCAATCGCCAGCAATGCGAAGGAGCGCGGGACCGATGACGATTCTTACCAATGTCGCATCAATGAACACAGCGACCGCCAGGGTAAAGCCGATCATCTTGACCACGAGGAAATTTCCGAACGTGAACGCCGCGAATACCACGATCATGATTGCGGCGGCACTCGTAATCAGGCCTGCGGTTCGAGCCAACGCCTCGGGGATTGCGTCGGCTTCATTCAGCCCGCTCTTCCTGGCTTCGAGAACCCGCGCTACCAAAAACACTTCGTAGTCCATGCTTAGTCCAAAAACGATGGCAAAGGCGACGATCGGAACGAGGGGGAACACGCTGCCCGTTCCCGCCTGAAGTCCGAGGAACCTGCATCCGTGTCCATCCTGGAAAACCAAAACCAGGGCTCCGAAGGAGGCCGCAACCGAGAGCATATTCAATACGATCGCCTTTACGGGAGCGAAGAGCGATCGGAACCCAGCCAGAAGTGCCACGAGTGTCCCCCCCACCACCAGCGCCGTTACCGGTGCAAAATGGTTCGTGACAATTGTCTGGTAATCGGCGTTCAGTGCCGGGATGCCTCCAATGAGTAACGTGGCGCCCGGCACGCCGGTGAGAGTCGCCGCGCCGGTCTTGCGGAGCTCCCGTACCCAGTCAACCTGACCCCGCAGCGAAACCGCACTTGCGGGAAGCACTTCAACGAGCGCCGCCCTGCCGTCGCTACTCACAAACGTTCGACGCGTCTCCCGAGAGAGATCAGTGAGGGAGGACCGGTTGCCCTCCGCAATCGTAGTGATGGAAATGACGCGGGCGCTGCGAGGGTCGCTCGCGAGTTGCCTGGAGAAACGATCGAGGACTTTCCATCCCGCGTCTGATTGCGCAATGGAATCCTCTGGCAGTTCGACAATGACGCGCATCGAATAAACGACACCGGCCCGGTCGATTCGTTCGAGGGTGTGAAGCGCTTGCACCGATTCCGCCGACTCCGGAAGCCAATCCCCTGTGGGGACACTCGTGTCGAGCCGTCTGCCCTGCCAGGCGAGCAGTAGCAAGGGGGTGCCGGCCAGAAAAATGGATAGCCACGGGCGGGCGATCACTACCTTTCCCCATCGTCTCCAGCGAGTTCCCGTGCGCGTGGCCCGATCTCCATCCAACGCCGGAGTGAAGGGCAGGCGCCCGGCATTGATCCGCGGCCCGAGCAAAGCCAGAACCGCCGGAACGAGGGTATTTGTCAGCAGCACACTGATTCCCGCCACCAGGAATCCAGCGACACCGATGGAACGGATTTCGCTGATGGGAACGGTCAGGAGGGCCAGAAATCCGATGGCGACCGTCGAGGCTGAAATCAGGAGTGTACGACCCGCCTGGCGGGCCGCAATCACCGAGGCCCTGGGTCCGGCATGACCTGCGGAAATCGCCTCCCGGAAGCGGCTGACCATGAGCAGCGCGTAGTCAATTCCCAGACCAAGCCCAAGCATGGTTGCCAGGTTCTGAACCAGGATGGAGAGGTGGAAGCGCTGGGCCAGCAACCCGGTAATCGCCAGGGTGGTGGCAATGGCAAGCTGGCCAACGGCCAGTGGAATCAGGGAGGCAACCAAGCTTCCGAAGGCCACCAGCAAAAGTCCGAGGGTCGCGGGAATCACCAGGCTCTCGGCGCGCCGCACATCATCGGCGCTCGCTTTCCGAATGTCAAAATTCAGCGGAAGCTCGCCCGTTAGTTCCAGCGTTACGTCGGGATAACGGCCCCGCAATTCATTCGCGAGTGCAGTGGCTCGTTCGTGAAGCTTGGAAACGAGCGACTCGACTGGAACCTCGGTCGACGCGAGGCCCACTAAAACGAACGTCCCGCCCCCCTTGCCCAGGAAAATCGGATCGCGCAACTCGAGATGGGAAACGACTCCGGAGACGCCGGGTTCCTTCTCTCAGTCCCGCCACGATGGTTGCCAGGGCTCGCTCGCCTTCCTCTGAATCCGCCGGGGGGAGGCCCTGAATCACAAGCACAACCCGGTCCACGAATGGCGAACGAAAACGGCTGACCAGCTCCCGCCGGACAGTTTCCGCGTCGCTGCCCTCGACACGGGTGGCCGTCTCCAGATGGCGCTCGGCGTGAAACGAGAATGGAAGAAGCGCTACAACGGCGAAAAGCACTACACCGGCCGCCCAGAAATGGCGCACATGCATGAGACCCATAATGTCACACCAAATCGTCGCAAGCGAAGGGCCATCGACATCTCGCGAGGCATCAAAGGACTTTAGAGGCAAACTTCGTGTCAGGTGAGGATCGACCTTTGCAGGGCTCACCAGCCGGTACTCTGAATCTGCTAAATTGGTTCCGTCCGATGAGGAGGCTCAATTCTTAGTCTCGCGTTGCTCTCATTGCTTGCCGCCCTTCAACCTGGAGCCGCAGATCCCCGTGTTGGCACCTGGAAGCTCATCTCTGCGCAGTCTAGCCTGAATCCGCCCAACAAGCTCTCCGTCACAGCCGTACATCATGACGTGCATGTAGTCATGTCCGGCGACACCCATCTTGACTTCACCGCCAAGTCGGACGGACATGACACTCCCGTATCAGGCAATCCGGCGTTCAATCAAGTCGAACTGCACAAGATCGATAAGAGGCAAGCCGAGGTCAAGGAGATGAAGGATGGCGCCGTCGTAGGCACAATTCGCGACATACTTTCGAATGATGGGAAGGAGCTGACGATTACGACTGCGAGTAAAAGCCGCGCCGACCAGGTCTCGGTGTGGACGCGAAGCGGAGGCGCGAAGGTCGCCGGAGATCCCATCGCGGGCGAATGGACACAGGACCTGAGCAAGACTCGTTTGCGCCAGGGACTGGTGCTCAAGATCAAGCCGGACGGAAACGGCGGGGTCCGCTTTTCGGGCGATTTCAGCTACACGGCCCATTTCGACGGAAAGCAGTACAATCTGCAGAACTCCCGCAACGATACCGTAACGCTGCAACTGGTCGATCCGCACACGGTAGATTCGATTTACCGGCGGGACGACCAAGTGGCACAAAAGGACAGGTGGGCGATTTCCGGCGACGGGCAGCAGATGACGCTCACCACCACAGGCACGTTCGAATCGGGCCAGCACCTTACAGAGAAGCTGGTATTTCAAAAGCAGTAGCGGATCATGCATCCGCGCCAGCGAGACAACTAATCGGCGGCGACCGCAGCGTTGACCTCACGAGCCGCAACCGAAATGATCCCCTTGCGATGCATGAATTTCAGAATGCCGTTGACGGTATCTTCCAGTGACGGATCGGCCTTGCCCCACAGGGAGGCATCCCGAGCCGCCTGGTAGGAGGAACTTTCATAGCGTTTGAATTCCATTGCGGTGATGTTGTCCACGGAGCCGACCAGAAAATCCAGCAGTGGGAAAAGAAGATCTTCCTTCCGGCATCTCCGGATCAGCTCGGGAACGAAATCCTTAACGCTGAATACTTCGAATTGCCGCCCAGTCGATTTGGTAATGAGCCCGGTAATATCCAGCATGTTCGCATAATCGTCCCGCACCACGTGGTACGTCTTGTTCTCGGTGCCGGGAGTCGTCGAAATGGCGACGATGTTGTTCGACACAATATCGGCGGGAACGAAACTAACCTGGTTCAGAGCATCGACTCCGATGCCGTGATTCACCATGAACGCCACTAATCGAACTGCGATATCGAAGTTATTGCCGCCGCCCGAAACCGAGGGACTCACGAGAGCTGGCCGGAAGATCCGCGTGGACAGTCCCCGACTGCGCGCGTCTGCAACCACCTGTTCCGCGACCCATTTTGACTGGCTGTAGCCGAAATCGAGAAGCTCCATATTCTCGTTGAAGTCGGTCTCATAGAGAACGCTTTTGACGGCCCAGCCAAACACGAAGGTTGTCGACACGTAATTGAATTCCTTGGACCGTCCCTCGAACGCCAGTCTGAGAACCTCGTTGGTTCCCATCACGTTCGCGTCGCGCATACGGTCGTAGTTGAACAGGTAGTTGACCGTTGCGCCGTTGTGGAACACTGCATCCAATTCGTTGGTGAGGAAGTCCCAGACGTCCTGCGTCAAGCCCAGCTGCGGCAAGCCGAGATCGCCGCAAATGGGTATCACGCGAGCCTCGAACATCTGCATCAGACCGGCCGGGCAAGGCCCCATCGATTCCATCGCCGCCCTCAGTCTTTGCCGGCCCTGAACCTCATCGGAAGACCTGACCAGAACATAGATCTTTGCTCGCGTCTGTTCGAGCAAACTCTTCATGAGGAACGGTCCGATGAAACCGGTGCCGCCCGTAAGCAGGACATGATTCAGGGTCGGTGCCGCGGGCAATGGCGCAGGCGTTGGAGGCGCGAAGACGAGCTTTCTGTCGTTGCTCATCATCTCTTTTT
Source organism: uncultured Acidobacteriota bacterium (assembly GCA_963798315.1). GTDB lineage: Bacteria > Acidobacteriota > Terriglobia > Terriglobales > Acidobacteriaceae > Telmatobacter. The sequence goes on from CAWCTA010000025.1 coordinate 125,119, forward strand.
CCGCTTCGCGCTGCTCTTCACGGAAAGCCGCCAGGGATTGACGCAACTGAACCAGGGCTTCTTCGGGAACACGCTCCAATTGCTCGGCCAGCCGAAACAGGTCGGCGACGCTGACACGCTGGATGACGCCGATATCGACCTGCCTGGCCAGCATCTCGGCGCCTTTATCCTTCAAAAGCTCCTTGAGCTCATGCATGAACACGACAAGATCGAGGGAATCCAGACCGGCTTCGACGAGGTTGTACGATTCCATGCCGGTCAGGTTGTACCTGGCTTTCAATTCGTCGAACACCGATTGAATCTCTGGACCGGACTCGGCGGACCCGGCGTCCTTCTCCCGCGAAAATTCAGAAAGAACGGTAAACTGGCCTTCCAGCCACATCTGCTTGGTCTTGTGGCGCATGATCTTGCCCGAACTGGTTCTCGGGATCGCACGAGGCGCTATGAAGGAGATCAGCGCTACTTCCACGTTGAGATAATTCCGGACCGCCGCGGCGATCTTCCGCGCATCCGGAAGCGCCTTGGGGTTTTTCACTTCGGCCACGATTGCCAGTGCAGGCTCGCTGTCTTCGTGAATCTGGAAAGCGGCAACGCAATTGTGCCGGATCAGGCTGGACGCCCGCTCCACAACGTTCTCGACATCCTGCGGGTAGTAATTTTGCCCGCGGAGAATAATCATGTCCTTGATGCGGCCGCAAATGAAGAGTTCGCCGTCGTGGAAGAATCCCATATCGCCGGTGCGAAGGTAGCCATCGTCATAGGGGCTGTCGTCCACGAGCCGGGCGCGAAACTGCTTCAGCGTCAGTTCCGGGTTATTCCAGTACCCCAGACACTTTCCGGTTCCGGCAATCCAGATTTCACCGATATGGCCGGGCTCAAGAGCGACGTGCTGATCCGGATCCACGATCCGAACGTCCATATTCGGGAGCGGAGTTCCACAACTGACAATCTGCGTGGCCGCGCCGATTTCGGAAACCTCGGTCGTCATGCGGGCCTTGCCCAGGGCAAGGGCGCGCTTGTTGACCGAAACGATATTGCGGCCGCCGAGTGACACCGCCAGTGTGTTCTCAGCCAGCCCGAAGGCGGCGTAGAAGCTCTCCGACTTTAGTCCGTAGGGCTGAAACGCCTCCAGAAACCGTGTGTATGTGTCCGGTTTTACCGGTTCGGCGGCGCACATCAAAATCCGGAGCGAACTTAGATCGCAACCTTCGAGGCTCTCCTTGGAGAGTCTCCCGGCGCGCAGGCAATAGTCGTAAGCGAAGTTGGGCGCCGCTGTCGCGGTTGCCTGATAGGTGTTGATCGCGTCGAACCAGAGGATTGGCCGCTGAATGAAGTCCATCGGAGCGAAGCCGTGGGTAGTGCCCCCACTTAGAGCGGGATAGAGGTAGCACCCGATCAATCCCATATCGTGATACTGCGGGAGCCAGGATACGACGACCGGTTCAGGATGGTCGATCACGAGCGGACACGTGTCCAGGATGTTTTCGTGCGTCACCATCACGCCCTTGGGCTCCATCGTCGAACCCGAGGTGTACTGAAGAAACAGGATCTTGGCCGGATCGACAAAAGGCTCGTCCGGAATAGGATCCAGGAACTGTTCGGTGACGATCCACGGAAGGCCGGAAATGTAGTCAACGTCCACTCCGGACGCCGCGACTCCACTGCGGGTGAGATTGGTCTTCAGAGATGCGTGGTAGTCCTTGCTGGTCAAAACCCCGGCAGCCTGGCAATCCTTGGCGATGTGGACCATTTTGTAGAGGGCGCTCTGGAAGCCGCGAGAACTGGGAGGATAAACGGGCACGGGGATTAAGCCGGCGCGGGCGCAGCCAAAAAACGCGCAGATCATCTCAAGCCCGGGCGGGTAGGCCAGAAGAAGCCGGTCCTCGGGCGCGAAATGACCACCCTTCAGCAAGTGCCCGGCGATCGCCTTCGTTCGACGGATAAACGACGCGTACGAGTAGCATTCGATCGGATTGCCGTTCAGGTCAATGTACGAATACAGGAGTTTGTGCGGGTGTTGATCGCCCAGCCTATCCAGTTGGTCCAAAATCGACGCCATAATTGATCCGGAATAACCTCCAAGATGGGATAGGAAAATTCAATGCGTGAGAAACACGAAACGTCTTGCTGCTCCCGTCCCCTGGTAAGTGAAATTCATCTTAATCTCGGAGTGCGGAATTCCAGTGTAGGCGAGTGCAGGCCGACTTTGAAGACGGTTTAACCGTTTCTTTGCCTATCTGTCCCTCGGTCTGGTCGGTGGCAAGTTCCCGTGACGGCCAAACCCATGAGGCTGCGAAATCTTGCAGGAACCCGGCCGGGCGTCGAGCGCCCCACTCGAAGCGTCCTCGTTGTGTACGGTCGATTACTCCATATTAACAGAGCCAGGAGGCAATGCACGCGCATTCTCGTGTCCGGGAACGAGCTACGCTTACCCGGTTCCGCGTGATCCGGAATCTCCTTGATTCTCCATAATTTCTCGCGCTACTATCGGCTTTCGACGCAGTCGGCCGCGAGCCGAAAGATCCGCTGCTGCCCGGGGAACGGATGCTGCTAACCAGCATTGGCCGGGTCGGCTTACAATCATTGTGGAGGCGCCGTTGACGTCCGAGACCGAGTCGGTCATCACTTTCGAGCCGGATATCGATGATCTAGTACCATCCGAGGCCGCACGGCCGCAGTTCGCTGGCGACCCGGCAAGTACGTCTTCCTTCCCGAAAGTCTTGCGCCGCCGCCTGGACAGATTCTTTGCCGACCAGAACATTTCTCCCAAAGCCGACTGCACGATGTGGGTCAAGATCGGCGCGGGCCTGGCAGTTCTGGCGGGCAGTTGGATTGCACTCTACGCGCTGAAGCCTGATTCATGGAGGTTTGTTGTCCTTTATCTTCTGAGCGGCCTCGCCCAGACCTTCCTGCTGCTGAACATCGCCCACGACAGCAACCACAACGCCATCTCGTCCGTGCCGTCCGTGAATAAGACCCTGAACTATGTTTTCGACATTTGCGGTATCAGCTCGTACATGTGGCGGATCCTCCACCATCGCGGGCACCACTCCTGCATCAATCTCCATGGCGAAGATGACGCGCTCACAGGACGCGGGATCTTTCGGTTTACGCCTTATGAATCCCGCGCGAGCTATCACCGGTTTCAGCACATCTATGCGCTGTTCTTCTATGCCATCTTCTCTTTGGATTATGTTTTCGTGAGGGACTTTGAGAGCTTTTTCTTCCCGTCCCACAAATATCTGAAAGATACCAGGCATCCGGTGCGAGAACTCGCCATCCTGTTTGCGGGAAAGGCTTTCTACGTTACCTACATGCTCATTTTGCCGATCGTCGTCCTGCGGAAATCACCCCTCCTGGTCGCCGGGGCGTTCGTGCTGGTCCATTTGATCATCGGTTTGACGGTATCGCTGGTATTCCAAACGACGCACACGATCGACAGCACCTACTTCCCTTCGCACCGCAGCGAGTTTGACAACGGCGTTTATCACATCTTCGCGACGACCGCGGATTATGCGACGGAAAACCCGGTCGTAGGTTGGCTCGTCGGCGGGCTCAACCATCACATCGTCCATCACCTGTGCCCTTTCGTCTGCCATACTCACTATGCTCCGCTGACCCGGATTGTGAAGCAGACCGCCGCAGAGTTTGGCGTCCCCTATCGGCAACATCCCACCATGACGAGGGCAATCCGCCATCATCTGATACTTTTGAAGCAATTGGGAAACGAAACCTAATTCAAAAGGGATTAGTCTTTTACGTATGGCTACCCTACCGCTTCAGGCAGACCCCATGAGATTGCCTGCCGTTCCAAGCAACAATCCGGGAAACGGGGTGTGAAGTTGTCCACGATACCCGTTGTCTCCCGATTTCGCTCCTTTGCCGATTCGCGCGCCATGGCGCGCAATCCCGTGCGGATCTTGACAAAATACACTGAAGTCTTCGGCGCCACGTTCCGGTTCTATCTGGGCGGTCTTAAGCAGGCCATCGTTACCACCGATCCCGCCGTCATCCAGCATGTGTTGAAGACCAATGCGGAAAATTACCAAAAATCCGAAATTCAAGTGAAGCGGATGGGCCACTTCCTGGGCAAAGGTCTTCTGACCACCCACGGAGAGGCCTGGCGCACGCAGCGACGCCTAATCCAGAGGGGATTCGAGCGAAAACAGCTTGAGATTCTTTCTTCGATCATGCAGGACTCTCTCGCCGAATCGCTGCGGGAATTCGACAGGCAAGTGAGTCTCGGCCCGGTCGATATTTATCCCCAGTTGATGAAAATGACCTTTTCGATGGTTGCCAAATCGCTGTTTGGCGCCCGGCTGAAGGATGAAGACATTGACCTCGTCAGTCATACCATCTCCACCGTCCAGGAATTTATCGTTCGGCAAACTATTCAGCCCTACCTGAATCCCTGGTTTGCCGTGTCGGGCGACCTGCGCCGGCACGAAGAGATGCGCGTGCGCGCCGACGGAATTCTGCTCCAATACATCCAGAGTCGGCGCGGCCAGGAGCCTGGTCACGATCTGCTCCAGATCCTCATGGATGCGCGTTACAGCGACGGCGAAGGCATGAGCGATGAACTGGTCCTGAGCGAAAGCATGCAGCTGCTGGTCGCCGGCCATGAAACCTCTTCGAATGCTCTCTCGTGGCTTCTCTATCTCCTGAGTTCGCGCCCGGATTGCCTGGAACGAATACGCCAGGAGTTCCATTCCGTGCTGGGCGAGGCGCCGCTCAGTTTTGGCGACGTTGCCAAGTTCGAATTTGGCACGCAAGTGATTCTGGAGGCGCTCCGCCTCTACCCGCCGTTTTGGATGGTCGACCGCATGGCTGTCGCGGACGACCGCGTAGGGGATCTCACCATATCCCGGGGATCCATGGTAATCGTGTTCATCCACGGCGCGCACCATGCACCACGCTACTGGCCTGAGCCGGAGAGTTTCGACCCGGAGCGGTTCACCAAAGCAAACGAGAAGCTGCACACCCCCTTTACGCATCTGCCCTTCGGGGCCGGGCCGCGCGGCTGTATTGGCGGAAACTACGCTGTGCTGCAGATCCTCATGATTTTGAGCGAACTGCTCAGAAGGTACGACCTTCAACTTGCGCCCGGACAGACGATCGAACCGCGTCCAATGGTCATCCTGCGACCAAAGAACGGAATCCGGATGACCTTCACCAGGAAAATGGCGCCGGATCTGTGCCTCGCCAACGCGCCATCCGAGCGGGAACGGCAAGAGTCGTAACGTCGGGTCGTGGTAAGGAGTGCAGCGTCTGGTCGTCGATTTGGATCCCGCCGGCAATATGCTAACGTCTTCTTACACCCCAGCTTCCACGCGACGTCCGGCGGGTAAGGTGCCTAGGGTGTCAAATGACGGCGCCCCGGATCCAAAGGTGGGCCGCTTGAGGGCGGATGGGTATTCAGATTGCACTTAATCATCGCACTCACTATCGGTACGAGAGGGAGATATTCCTCGGACCGCAGGTGATTCAGTTGCGTCCCGCGCCCCATTGTCGAGTGCCCATCCTCAACTACTCGCTTGACATCACTCCATCTGAGCATTTGCTCAATTGGCAGATGGATCCTCACTCCAATCGCGTGGCCCGCCTTATCTTTTCGAAGAAGACGAGTGAATTCCTGGTCGAGGTGAACCTCGTCGCTGATTTATCCCCCATCAATCCCTTCGAGTTTTTTCTGGAGCCCGGAGTCGAGAATTACCCGTTCTCCTATGCGCCGCGCCTGTCGAAGGATCTTGAGCCCTACCGCTCGGTGAGCGCGCCAGGTCCGCTGTTGCAGGCGTTTCTCTCCGGATTCCGGGACGAACGGTGCGGAACGATTAGTTTTCTATTGCAGTTGAATCGAAAGGTGCGAGACGAGATTGCCTATGTCACGCGACTGGCGCCCGGGGTTCAGACAAGCGAGGAGACCCTTGAGAAGCGCTCGGGCTCGTGCCGCGATTCAGCGTGGCTGCTGGTTGAGTGTTTGCGAAACCTCGGGATTGCTGCGCGGTTTGTTTCCGGGTACCTGATTCAACTGGCCGCCGAGGCAAGCGCCGGGGCAGATCCCGCCGACGGTCCGAAAGCCGACTCGGCTGATCTGCATGCCTGGGCGGAGGTGTACCTGCCGGGGGCCGGCTGGATTGGTTTTGATCCGACGTCGGGACTGGTTGCCGGCGAGGGCCACATCCCGCTGGTCTGCACTCCCAGTGCCTCGCAGGCAGCGCCCATCGAAGGCACGGCGGAGTTGCCCAGCACGGAGTTCCACTACTCCATGACCGTACGCCGGTTGAATGACGCCCGGCGGCCGTCCAAACCCTTGTCAGACCAGGAGTGGCTGCGCGTACGCGAGGTTGCACACGTCGTTGACCGGGAGCTAAAGGAACAGGACGTACGCCTCACCATGGGCGGCGAGCCAACGTTTGTTGGCATCGACGAACCCGAGAGCCCGCAGTGGAATCTTGAAGCCCTCGGCGCCCTGAAGCGACGACGTGGGCTGGCTCTGATCCAGGGTCTCCGCTCACGGATGGCGCCGGGAGCGTTGCTTCATTACGGTCAGGGAAAGTGGTATCCCGGTGAGCCGCTGCCACGCTGGGCGATGAGCTGCTTCTGGCGCACCGACGGTGTACCCATCTGGGAGGAGTCCGGCCTCGTCGCCGACGAAGACCACCATTATGGTTTTGGGGCGGCCGACTCTTTCAGGTTTATGGAAGCCCTCACGCGGCGCCTCCAGGTAAGTTCGGAAAATGTACTGCCCGCGTATGACCCGGAAGCGGGAGTGGCGGAGCCGGCCGGCTATATTCTGCCCATGCGCCGCCGGCAACCAGGAGGCCGCCTGCGCTGGTCGAGCCAGCTGTGGTTCGAGCGTCCGGCACGCTTGATCCTCACCCAGGGCGAGTCGCCCATCGGCTATCGCATCCCGACCGAGTCCATGCCCTGGGTCGCACCCGATGAGCTTGCCTACGAGTTTGATCTGGCGCCATTTGCGGGTCGGGCCAAGCTCCCATCTCTCGGGGCACGACCCATGGAACTGTTTGCGATCACTCCCGAGGCGGATCCGCTTCCCGCCGTCTTGCGTGCCCCGGATGAGGCGCCGGAACTGATCCGGCCGTCGCTTTGCGTGCAGGCGCGCGAGGGCCGCATGCATGTGTTTCTGCCCTATGCCTCGGTGCTTGCGGACTATCTCGACATGGTCAGCGCGGTTGAAGATACTTGCCGGTTTCTGAACATGCCGGTGTGGGTGGAGGGCTACGCCCCCCCTGCTGACCCGCGGATGCGATCGTTCAGCGTTACTCCCGATCCCGGGGTGCTTGAAATCAATCTTCCCCCCGCTGGTGATTGGGATGAACTGGAACAGATCAATACCATCCTCGATGAAGAGGCGCGCCGCAATCGCCTGACCGCCGAGAAGTTCGACTACAGCGGCGGCCACAACGCCACGGGAGGTGGCAGCCACATCGTGATCGGCGGCGCCAGCGTTTTGGACAGTCCCCTGCTTCGCCGCCCCGATCTGCTGCGCAGCATGGTGGCATTCTGGCAGAATCATCCGTCTCTGTCGTACCTGTTTTCGGGAACCTATGTCGGCCCGACAAGCCAGTATCCGCGCGTGGACGAGGCACGCATGGACGCCTTGTATGAGCTCGAAGTTGCATTCGATCAGCTCCCGCAAGACGATTGCCCTCCTTGGATCGTGGATGGATTGTTCCGCAACCTTCTGGCCGACGTTACCGGGAACACGCATCGCGCCGAGTTCTGCGTGGACAAGCTCTTTCCACCACAAGGCCTGGGACTGCAACTGGGCCTTCTCGAGCTGAGAGCCTTCGAAATGCCGCCTCATGTGCGCATGAGTCTTCTGCAGATGCTGCTCGTTCGAGCCCTGGTCTGCGTGTTTTGGAAAGCGCCATTCGAGGGTGGCCTTGTGCGTTGGGGGCCCGCGCTTCACGATCGGTTCATGCTCCCGCATTTTGTCAGCCGGGACCTCGCCGAGGTGCTGGCTCTATTGCGGCGGTCCGGCTTCAATTTTGAAGAAGAATGGTTTGCGTCGCACCTCGAATTCCGATTCCCGAAGGTCGGGTCAATCGTCGCCGATGGAATCGAACTCGAACTGCGTCGAGCACTCGAGCCCTGGAACGTGCTCGCGGAAGAAACGGTCTCAGGCAGGACGGTCCGCAGTGTGGACTCGTCGCTTGAACGGATGCAGGTGAGAGTTTCCGGCTTGCCAACGGACTCCCGCTACGTTGTGGCCTGCAACGGACGCAAGGTTCCCCTCCAACCGACGGCCGATCCGGGAGTCATGGTCGCCGGGGTTCGATATCGTGCGCGGAATTTGTCGGCGTCGTTGCACCCGACTGTTCCCGTGCACGCGCCTCTCGTGTTCAATCTCATGGATCGGTGGATGGAACGTTCGATCGGCCAATGTGCCTATTACGTTGAACCACCCGATGGCCGACAGTACACAACTCGCCCCGTGAATGCCGCGGAGGCCGAAGGGCGGCGCCTGGAGCGCTTTCTGGTCACGTCTCCATCGCTCGACCTGGCGGCGATCCCGGAGGATGAAACCAACCCGATTTTCCCAGGGACGCTTGATATGCGAGTGCCCGTTCGCAGGCCAAAAATGTGGACGGAAACACCGGGGCGCCGGTTATGACCGACCTTTATCAAATCCCCCTGCGGTATGGGAATTCGTATGACGAGTTATCGGCGGACGGTGTTATTCCTCGGCCCCATTGGGCGCATCTGATCGACTCGCTTCGCACGATTGGGCCAGAGGAATTGAGCCATCGCTGTATAAGGGCTGAACGGCGCATACGCGAGAACGGCATCACCTATAACATCTACAGCGACCCGCTTGGTGCAAATCGCCCGTGGCAAATCGACATCGTTCCATTCCTGATCTCCGCGGACGAATGGCGTTTTATCGAGAAGGGGATTATTCAGCGCGCCCGGCTGCTGAGCCTCATTCTCGAGGATCTGTACGGAGCCCAGGATTTGCTCGCCAGCGGGCGCTTTCCCGCCGAACTTCTCTTTGCCAATCCCGCATTTCTCCGGCCGATGGTGGGCGTGCGCGTGCCGGCTCATACCTATCTTCATATGCTGGCGATCGATCTCGCCCGCTCGCCTGACGGGCAGTGGTGGGTTCTCTCGGACCGTACCCAGGCACCGTCGGGCAGCGGCTATGCATTGGAGAATCGCATCATCATCTCCGATGTCCTGCCCAATGTTTTCCGCAGTTCGAACGTAGTACGCCTGGCGCCGTTCTTCCGGGCACAACGCGACGCCCTTGCCTCCCTCGCTCAAAGCAGCACTCCGCGCATCGTCCTGTTGACACCTGGCCCGCACAATGAGACCTACTTCGAGCACTCCTATCTGGCGCGGTACCTGGGATTCACTCTCGTTGAGGGCGCGGATCTCACGGTGCGTGACCGGCGCGTTTATCTCAAGACCGTCGATGGTTTGGACCAGGTCGATGTGATTCTGCGGCGCGTGGATGACAGCTTTTGCGATCCTCTGGAGTTGCGCAGCGACTCCCTTCTCGGCGTACCCGGTCTGGTCGGCGCTATCGTTGCGGGGAACGTGAAAGTTGCAAACGCCCTGGGCAGTGGAGTGATCGAGACCGCCGCTATCATGCCGTTCCTCCCTGGACTTTCGAGACACATGATGGGAGAGGACCTGAAACTTCCATCCGTCGCGACCTGGTGGTGCGGGCAGTCCTACGCTCTCGACTGGGTGGTCAATCATCTTGATCACGTTGTCGTGAAGCCCGCGTTTCCATCTCGCGGCATGGAGCCCGTATTCGGAGCGAAGCTGGAGCCAGCCGAAAAGAGAAAACTGGCGGAGCGGTTGCGAGCACAGCCGCACGAGTATGTGGCACAAGAGCAGATCAACTTGTCCAATGCCCCCGTGTGGGACAACGGATTGTTTCAATCCCGCAGCGTGGTGTTGCGGGCTTACGTGCTCAATACGGGAAACGGGTGGACTGCGATTCCCGGAGGACTGGTCCGCGTTGCCGGGGCGGAAGGTCCGGTCGTCTCGATGCAGCGCGGCGGACACAGCAAGGATGCCTGGGTGTTATGGGACGGCCCCGTGGACACGTTCAGCATGCTGCATCCCCGCACGCAACCGGTCGCGTTGCGCCGCGAATCTGCAAGTATTCCGAGCAGCGTCGCGGACCGGGTTTTCTGGTTGGGACGCTATGTCGAGCGCGCGGAAAACACGGCGCGGATCGTTCGCTCCATGGTCACGCGCGTGCGTCGCGCCGATGAGGCCGAGTTAGGGTACTTGATCCGGCTTCACCGTTGTCTGAAGTCGCGGCATAGCAAGTTGCCCAAAGCCAAAAACAAGCGGCCGACTCTGCTCCAATTTGAGCAGGAACTCATCTCCCTCGTCACCGATGTCAAGCGAACCGATAGCCTGGCCTTCACGCTGTCAGAGGTATCTCGCGTTGGCGGCGGGGTGCGGGAGCGACTATCGGCCGACATGATGATACTCATCGGCCAGCTGCGGGAATCGGTTCCCGAGGAACGTTCTGCGCAATTCCTCGAGTATCCCGCGATCCTGAACCTTTGCCTGGAGCTGCTCTCGGCGTTTTCCGGAATGGAGCGCGAGAATACCACGCGCGGATTGGGCTGGTTGTTCCTGAGCATCGGCAGGCGCCTTGAGCGCGCCATCTATTTGACCCGGCAACTTCGCGAGATCAGCTGGCCCTTGAGTGAGCAGGAGTGGCCGCTGCTCGAATGCCTGCTTGAAGTTGCGGATAGTTCGATGACTTACCGCTCAAGGTACTACACAACGCTGCAGCCGCTCGCCGTGCTCGATGTCCTGATGGCGGACGAGAATAACCCTCGGTCTCTCGACTTTCAGCTCAAGCACCTGGTGGATCTCTATCAGAGGCTGCCTCGACACCTGCCCGAAGACCTTGAAGCCATGCGGGATGCGCTGGCGTTGTTACGCGGCTTCGATCTCCAAAAGATTAGCTACCCCTTGCCTGGCGCCGCCGTAGGCGCGAATGGTTCCGATGGCCTGGTTCGACTTGAAAGCTTCCTGGGAGGGTTGGAGCGGCTATTGCCTTCCTGGTCCGATAATCTATCGAGCCGGTACTTCAGCCACGCTCGCACCCTGCCGATCACCATAGGCCTATGATCTACCGCATCGTCCATCGGACCGCGTACAAGTACAAATATCCCGTCTCGGTGGGGAACCACGTTGCCTGTCTGAAACCACGGTCATTGGCGCGCCATCGGCTGGCCCAGAGCGAACTGCACATAGAGCCGAGCCCCGCCACCATCACCGAGAGGGTGGATTACTTTGGCAATCACCTCTGCTTTTTCACCATCGAGGAACCGCACGACGAATTGGTGGTCGAGGCGCGGAGCGAGGTGATCATGGAGCAGAACGCCGGGCTGTGGCCGCAGTCGCCTCCCTGGGAGGAAGCAGCCCGGATGCTGCACGAGGCTCACGATCCCGCGGTGCTGGAGGCGTTCCAGTTCAGATTCGAATCTCCGCGCATCAGGCTGCGGCCGGACTTTGCCTCATATGCTCTGGAGTCGTTTACCCGCAGGCGACCAATGCACGAGGCCGTTCTGGATTTGACCGCACGGATTCACAGGGACTTTCGCTTCGAATCGAGAGTGACCAATGTGCGAACGCCGGTTGAAGAGGTTTTTCGGAAACGGCGAGGCGTATGCCAGGACTTTGCGCACGTTCAGATCGCGTGTCTCCGTTCCATCGGTCTTTCGGCTCGATATGTCAGCGGATATCTTCGTACCTATCCCCCGCCCGGACAACCGCGGCTTGTCGGGGCGGATGCGTCCCACGCGTGGATATCCGCGTATTGTCCGGGACTCGGCTGGCTGGACATGGATCCCACCAACAACGTTGTTCCTTCCGACGGACACGTAACCCTCGCCTGGGGCCGCGACTTCGGCGATGTGAGTCCTCTGCACGGCCTGATTCTCGGAGGCGGAGTTCATACGCTTAAAGTCGCCGTTGATCTGGAAGCTGTCGAAACCCGATAATGAGAGGACTACGGACCAGTAATCGTCAATCAACCCCCCACTGCGGGATCTGACCCGGGCGTCCGTCGTGTAGTGGGCGCTGAATATGAAAATCCATAGCCCTCATCCGTCCATAGCCGGAGCTGCAATCTATCACGCTATAATGCAGCGGAGCCCTCTCGGAGGTTGAGCTTCTGAATGCTCAAGCGAAACTCTCACAAAGAGCAGGATTCTTACGTTCAAGAGCACACCTGGAGCGCGGTCTATGAACACCTCGGGGTCGGCGTCGCACAATTGACGCTTGAATGCAGACTGCTGACTGCAAATAGCCACCTGTGTGAACTCCTGGGACGCTCGAAGCAGGAGCTTGTCCAGAAAGACCTCAGAGAATTCTTCCTGCCGGAAGGACTATGGCCTGAGTGCAAGGCTGGTCTCGACCGCCTTATTGCGGGTGAGATACGCCAGTACTCGACCAATATGAGTGTCATAAGACCTGATGGAAAACAGGTCTGGGTCACTGTAGTTTTCTCGCTTGTGCGCGACGATATCACCAACTCGCCTCGCAGTCTGACGGCGGTAGCAAAAGATATAACGTCTTTTATGCAAGCCACGCAGAGCCTGCAGGACGCAGAAGTGGCGCGCGATGAGCTCAGCCGCAGAATGATGAGCGCCCAAGAGTCGGACCGTACCCGCATTGCGAGAGAACTTCACGATGATATTGGTCAGTCTCTGGCGGTGCTGAAGGTTCAAATGCTCCGCTCCGGCAAGCCCGTCTCAAACCATCCACAGTTGAAGCACGCCAACCTTGAGGAACTGGCCGCAAAGCTGGAAAAGGTCATCTACAAGGTGAGCCGCCTTTCGCATGACCTTCACTCGTCTGAGCTGGAGTTGCTCGGCCTGGCGGTCGCAGTCAAAAGTCACTGTCGCGAGTGCTCTGCGAAGTTAGGCATCCCGATTCATTGTTCCTGCGATGAACTTCGGGACAAATTAAACAGCATCATTGGGCTTGCTTTCCTACGCGTGCTGCAAGAGGCCATCCAGAATGTCATCAAGCACAGCCGCGCCACGAGTATTACGGTCGCGCTGACCAGTTCGGACCGCGAGCTCAGCCTGGAAATAAGCGATGACGGGATCGGGTTCGACCTTGAGAGCGCCAAACTCGCGGCCGGACTCGGCCTGATCAGCATGCGTGAAAGAATGCACCTGATTGGCGGCCAATTCGAAATCTGGTCCAGTCCCGGCCTGGGGACAAAGATTAATGCCCGTGCGCCAATCGCAAGTAGAACACCCTGAGCCATCCAAAGAGCGTAGCCCACTCACTGCGTCAAAGCCGGACCACTGAGAGTCGCACAATCGAGACGATATGATTAACAAACAGGGGTTCGGTTGTTTGGAGATGGCTACTGATGAGCGAAGCAGACATCTCCCACTATCGCGGATTGGAGAAGATCGGCGGCGGTGGCATGGGCGTGGTGTACAAGGCGGAGGACACGCTCCTTGGCCGGTTTGTCGCGCTCAAGTTTCTCCCTGATCCCTTCGCGCACGACGTTGCAGCTCTGGAGCGTTTCCGGCGCGAAGCACGTGCGGCCTCGTCGTTGAACCACCCCAACATCTGCACAATTTATGAGATCGCCGAAGAGAAGGGTCGCACGTTCATCGCCATGGAATTCATGGAAGGCGAAACCCTCAAGCACCTGATTCAAAAAGGCCCGCTTCCCATTGAGCGGCTGATTGAACTGGCCATTGATGTGGCCGACGCACTTGTTGCGGCGCACGAGCAAGGTATCATCCACCGAGACATCAAACCGGCAAACGTTTTCGTAACCAAGCGCGGGAATGCCAAAATTCTGGACTTCGGGCTGGCCAAAATGCTGCCCGTAAAGGAGTTCGCTGGAGGAGCTGAATCTCCACAGGCGTGGCGGGAGGTAACTGACGGTCTTGGAGCCACACTGGGGACGGCGGCCTATATGTCGCCCGAGCAGGCGATGGGCAGACCAGTCGATGCGCGAACCGATATCTTTTCCTTTGGGATCCTGCTGTATGAGATGTGTACGGGGCGGTCGCCCTTTCCCGGGGACTCGACCGGAGAACTCCTGATTTCGATCGTTCAGCAGGCGCCGGTCACTCCGGCAGAGCTGAATCCGGAGATCCCCGATGGATTGGTAAGAATCATCGATAAGTGTCTTCAGAAAGACCGGGAACTTCGCTTCCAGCACACTTCGGAGATCCGCGCCGACTTAAGAAGACTACAGCGCAACTCGGCTGAGTTGATCGAAGCTCCCTATGGGGATGGGCAAAAAGAATCACTGGCGCGCTCATCTTCAGGGGTGCGGAGATTGGAGGGCCGTTCCAGCGATACCCAGGGATCGTTGCTGATCGCCGGACCACCCGAGGTGGTTAAGCCGCTCCTGCGGCGGCGATGGTTCCTGTCCCTCTCAGGGCTGCTGATCATTACGGCGGCGCTCCTGGCCTTCTTGCTGATAAGTCCTCTGCCTGCGCCAAAGGTCTCAAATTACATCCAGCTTACCCACGACGGTCTGCCAAAGGCTCTGGTGGGTACCGATGGTTCACGGCTCTATCTCGGTTTTGCGAGAACCATCAACTACAACGCCTCCATCGGCATTTTGCAGATGTCGGCCGCCGGTGGAGAGCCGGTCCGGATTCCGACAGGATCAAGGGCCATTCTCCCTCTCAGCGTTTCGAGGGATGGAGCCGAGCTTCTCGTCAAGGACAACCAGGGCACGGAGTATACAGGTGAGATTTGGAGGCTCCCTATCCTGGGAGGCTCGCCCCTCCAATTGGGCGGCGTCGTCGGACAGGACGCGGCTTGGTCGCCTGATGGAAGAACGTTGGCTTACGCCAACGGAAGCGACATGTTTCTGGCCAGGAACGATGGGACGGAGTCCCGAAAGCTGGTTTCGGCGCCCGGCCGCGCCTTTTATCTGGCATGGTCACCTGCGGGAACCAAACTGAGGTTTACCGCAATCGATGACAAGACCCGTGGAAATTCACTTTGGGAGGTTTCGACCCAGGGGACGAATCTGCACCCGTTGTTTCCCGGATGGCACAGTCCTTCAGACGAGTGCTGTGGGAAATGGACCGCGGACGGAAAATATTTTATTTTCCAGTCGCAGGGACAGATATGGGCACTATCTGAAGCGGAAGGATTTCTTCGCCAGTGGCGGAGCAAGCCCATCCAGCTGACTTCGAGCCCGCTCAGTTTGTTCACGCCCATTCCCAGCAAAGATGGCAAGAAACTTTTCGTGGTTGGTCGAAGTTACCGCGGCGAACTGGAGCGCGGCGAAGCCAGATCCGGCAGGTTCACGCCCTTTCTTTCCGGCATCTCTGTCGAAGACGTTGTGTTTTCCAATGACGGCCAATTGGTGGCGTATGTCTCCTACCCCGAAGGCATCCTCTGGCGAAGCAAGGTAGACGGTAGCGAAAAAATGCAGCTTAGCTCCCCTCCGTTGTTTGCTGCGTTGCCGCGCTGGTCGCCCGATGGCAAACACATTGCCTTCTATAACTACGCAGCCGGCAAACCAGGAAGGATCTACCTGGTCTCAGCCGACGGCGACAGCCCCCGGCAATTGCTGCCTGAAGATATCGAGCCTAAGCAGGATCCGGACTGGTCGCCCGACGGCGACAAGATTATCTTCGGTAGCGTGCCGGCTGACCCTGATTCAGCCCTCCGCGTGCTTGATCTGAAGACCCACCGGGTTTCCACGGTGCCCGGCTCCAAAGGCCTGTTCTCACCCCGCTGGTCACCGGATGGCAGGTACATCGTGGCCATGCCGGCGGATTCGCTGCGCTTATTGCTCTTCGACTTCCGGACTCAGAAGTGGTCGGAATTCGCGAAGGCGAGAGCCGCTTTCCCGAACTGGTCAAGAGATGGACAGTATGTTTACTTCTTGCGATGGCTGGACAATCCGGCTGTGTTGAGGGTTCGGATCAGTGACCACAAAGTGGAGCAGGTTTTTGACCTGACGAATCTTTCGACGATAGGCAATATCGGCCCGTGGCTGGGTCTCGATCCTGACGATTCACCGCTGCTGCTCAGAGATATCGGGACGCAGGATGTTTACGCTCTTGATTGGGAAGAGCCTTGACGAGCTTTGACCAACCTTAATCGTCGCGCGTCAGTGCATGACCGCTGCTTCCTTTGCTTCTTCCTGGCTGGGCCGGCGCATTAGAAAAGGAAGTGGTATCAGGAACAAAATCAAGAAGCCAAGAACCCAGAAAGAACTAGCAAAGCTGAGCACATTCGATTGCAGGTCGACCTGGGCTGAGAGCTGCGCCAACGCACGACGCGATGCTTCAGCGTGGCTGGCCCCCATGGCCATGAAGTTCTGCATCATGGCCTGAAGCTGGCGCTCGAAAAATGGGTTGGCGTGGTTGGTGTGAGCGGTAAGGGCATTCCGGTGCACTTGTCCTTGCCGTGCGATGAAGTTATTCAGCAGCGAGATTCCGATTCCGCCTCCCAGGTTACGAACGAAATTGCTGATTCCCGAGACCTGGTTGAATTTGTTGCGTGGCACACCCACATAGTTGAGCGTACTGATCGGAATGAAGATGAGCGGAATGCCGATCACCTGGATGATCCGGTAACTCACCATGGTTCCAAAGCTCACTCCGTAATGAACGCTGCTTGCATGGAAGAGCCCGAAGGCGGTGAGAGCAAAACCGGAAGCGATGATGATCCGTGGGTCGAACTTGCTGGCGAGGATTCCCGCGATCGGCATCATCAGAAGCAGTACGATGGCGCCGGGCGAAAGCGCCATGCCCGCCTGTTGCGCGGTGTAGCCGAGATCGTTCTGGAGAAACTGCGGCAACAGAATGGTGCTGCCGTTCAGTACCATGCCGAGGACGAAACTAAACGTGACGGCTGTGGCGAAGTTCCGCTTGCCGAGCAGCCGCAGGTCCATGATCGGGTTCTCGTGGGTTAGCTCCCGAATCACCAACAGGACCAGTGCAACGATCGCGATCACCGCGCTGATAAGGATCGCATTCGATGAGAACCAGTCGCTTTCCTGACCCTTGTCGAGCACATACTGCAGGAAGCCCACGCCGACTACGATGAGGCCGATGCCGGCATAGTCGACGCGGAAGTTGGATTTCACCATATTGCGCAGATAGGCCGGGTCGTGCACGATCCTCTGCGTCAGGATGAGGGACAGAATGCCAATGGGCACGTTGATCAGGAATATCCAGTGCCAGCTGTAATTGTCGGTAATCCATCCTCCCAGTGTTGGGCCGATTGCCGGCGCCACAAGGATCGCCACGCCATACATGGCAAAGCCCATCGCTCGCTTCCTGGCCGAGAATGTGTCTGCAAGGATAGCTTGTTCTGTGGGCTGGAGTCCCCCGCCGCCTGCTCCCTGCAGGATGCGGAACAGAATGAGCATCGGCAGGCTCGGCGCCAGCGCGCAGAGAAAAGAACTGATGGTAAAGATGGCGACGCAGGTCATGTAGAAGCGTTTGCGGCCAACCAGATTTGAGAGCCATCCGCTGATGGGCAACACCACGGCGCTCGACACCAGGTAACTGGTGATGACCCACGTGCTCTCTTCGGGGCTGGCGCCGAGCGTGCCGGCCATGTGGGGCAGCGCTACGTTGGCAATCGATGAGTCAAGCACTTCCATGAAGGTGGCCAGAGTCACCGTCATGGCAATGACCCAGGGATTGATGAGCGGACGGGCAGGTGCGCCAGGCTTGAGGTTCATCGTTTCGGTCTCGAGGGTCATCGATCAGTCCAGGCGCACTTTTGGTTCAACCGACATCCCGGGCCGTAATTGGTCGAGGCCCTTCTGCCCGGCGTTGAAGCGAATCCGGACGGGGAGGCGCTGAATGACTTTTACGTAATTTCCGGTGGCATTCTCGGGAGGCAGAACGCTGGTGCGTGATCCGGTAACCGCCGGCATGCTGTCCACGGTCCCGTCAAAAGAACTCTGAAGCGCATCCACATGGACGCGAACGCGCTGCCCGGGGCGCATGTGCGCTAACTGCGTCTCTTTGAAATTGGCCGTGACCCACAGGTCGTCCGTCTGCACGATCATGAATAACTGCTGGCCTCGGGAGATATGGGCGCCCACTTCGGCGCTGCGTTGTGTGATCACCCCTGCGACCGGAGCCTCGATGCGGCAGTAGCTGAGATTCAGACGGCTCTTTTCGACCGCGGCACGAGTGGCTTCTTCGTTGGCCTGCTGGCTCTGGATGTCGGCTTTCCGAATGGCCACCTGCAACGGCGCGCTGTTGTGGGTCTGGTCGAACCGGCTGCGCTGTTCGGCCAGTTGCGCCATGCGCTGCTCAACCGTCTTCTCTGCGGAACCGACACCAGCCTGGTTGAGCAGCACGGTCTGGACCTGTGCCGCGGCAGTTGCCATGGCATGTTCATAGTCGACGCGTGGCACTAATTTTTGATCATAGAGAGATCGGTAGCGCGCCGCGTCGGTCTGATCCCGATCGTTGACTTCCTGAGACTCTTTCAGCTTCGCTCTGGCGCTTTCCAGATCGTGCTGCGCGGCAGAGAGTGCGGCCGCCGATCCGTCGACCTCGGACTGGCGTGCTGCCAAATCGCCCCGATTGCTGATCACGGTCATCGGCAGGTTGGGATGAGAGGCGCCGAGTTGCGCCATGGCCTGGTCATGCTGCGCCTGCGCCTCTTCAAGCGCAATCTGGTCATCGGTCGGATCAAGCTCCACCAGCAGCGTGCCGCTCTGAACGCGCTGATTGTCATCAACGCGGACTGCCTTGATGGTGCCGTCAATACGCGCGGCGATAGGGTTCAGGTGGCCATCGACCTGCGCATCATCGGTATCTTCAAAGCCGCGGGCAAAGAGATACCAGCCGATTCCGGCCCCCAGCAGGACAAACAGGATGATCCCAATCAGGTACGGCTTCATCCGGCGGCGAGGCACGACGACTTCGGGTATAACCGCCTCGAATGAGATCTCTTCCACGAATTGCTCGGAGACCGGCGCTTCCGTTTCCATGTCCAGGATCATTCATTGCTCCCTTCGTGCTGCAGTTTGCCATTTACATACATACGTGTATGTATTATTCTGGAATCGACGATATGATTTGTCAAGAGGAATCGTGCATGAGCCCTGTGACTCGAATGGGTAAAACAAAGCACCAGGTACGAACCGAAGAAACACAGGCCAAGATTCTGGATGCTGCCGAAGCTGTCTTCTCCGAGCAAGGATTTGACAAGACACAGCTTGAAGAGATTGCCGCGCGCGCGGGCTTTACCCGCGGCGCTATCTATGCGCACTACGCCAGCAAAGAGGATCTCTTTCTTGCTCTCATGGAGCAGCGCGTCCTGACACGGTTCAGCGCCATACGACAGGTCATCGCGGCTGAACCCGTGCTGAGCAAGCGGCCGGGAATTTTCAGAGATTGGATCACTTCCCAGGCAGGCGATCATTCCTGGGGTACGTTAATGCTGGAGTTCAAGCTTTATTCGCTGCGCCGGCCGGAATCCAGGGAGAAGCTTTTGCACATGTATGAGCTGATGGCAAAGTCGTCGGGAAACGACTTCATCGAACTGCTGTTCGGCGCCAATCTGGACAAGGCCAGGCGGGCGGATATCGAGCGGAGGCTGGCTATGCTGGGCGCCATTCTGAGCGCCGTCAATCTTGAGAGCGACTTCCGGCCGAAGCTGATGCCCAAGCAGCATCTTCAAGCGGTATTGGACGAACTCTACCGGGCGCTTATCCACGCCTGAGAGAATTCTTCGTCAGCATCATCAATTGGCCGTTCGACTCCGGCTACAACGGCACGATAAGTTGTCACCACGTAAGAGATACAGCGGCGCGCGGACCCAAGTCTGCCCGCTGGGGAGAGATTCGCATGAAGGTCACCCGCTACATCACCATTTGTCTGCTCACGTTTGCTCTGCAATTCTCATGGTCCCAGCAAGAAGACAAGCCGCTCTATCAGGATAAGAATGCGCCCATCCCCGAGCGCGTTCGGGACTTGCTCGGCAGAATGACCCTCGAAGAGAAGGTAGCGCAGTTGCAGTCGGGAATGAACATGCCTGCGTTCGGCCCGGCGACCTCAAGCCTCTTTGCGAACGATCAGCTGAATGAGGCGACGGTGAAGCAGGCGCTCAGCAACGGGCTTGGTACCTATGCTTTTCTCGACGAATTCCTTGGCATGAGCAAGGGACCGCGTGAAGGGGCCATGAAACGGAACCTGCTGCAAACGTGGGTCATGAAGAACACGCGGCTTGGAATCCCAATCCTGTTTCATGGGGAGGCTCTGCACGGTTCGGCGGTAAAAGGAGCGACCTCCTTTCCTCAGGCTGTTGGACTCGGCAGCACCTGGGATCCCGATCTGCTGAAGGAAATGTTCGCTACAGTTGGCCTGGAGGCTCGCGCGACGGGGAATGTCCTGGTTCTCGCGCCCGTGCTCGACTTAAGCCGGGATCCCCGCTACGGGCGTGTCGAGGAAATGTATTCCGAGGATCCGTATCTTGTCGGGCAGATGGGTGTTGCCGCGGTTCGCGGACTCCAAGGCGATGCAAACGTCATTGACGAGAATCACGTACTGGCCACAGCGAAGCACTTCGTACACGGTCAGCCCGAGAATGGCACCAATGTCGGTCCAAATGATTTCTCTGAGCGCACCATGCGCTCAGTCTTCCTTTATCCCTTCCAGCAGGTAGTCGTGAAGGCGCACATCGAAGCGGTCATGCCGTCCTATAACGAAAACAACGGTGGTGTCCCATCGCATGAGAATCCATGGCTCCTCAAGCAGATTCTGCGCAATGAGTGGGGGTTCACTGGGCTCACCGTTTCGGACTACTTCGCCGTGGAGCAGCTGGCGACGCTGCAGCATGTCGCGATCGACAAGCCGGCCGCCGGAGTTCTGGCCTTCAACTCCGGCGTCGATGTTGAATTGCCTTCCCCATCGGGTTACACGACTCTCGCGGCTGCAGTTCGAGCCGGCAAGGTGAACGAAAAAGATCTGGATCAAGCGGTGGCTCGAATGTTGACCGCAAAATTCAAGGCTGGTCTTTTTGAACATCCGTATGCTGATCCGGATCGTGCCGCGGAGGTTGTCGGCAGCAAGAAGCATATGGAACTGGCGCGCAAGGTGGCGGATGAGGCGATCGTTCTTTTGAAAAACAAGGACAATGCTCTTCCGCTCGATGCGGCGAAGATCAAGACCCTTGCGGTCATCGGTCCCAACGCCATGAAAATGCGGCTCGGCACCTATAGCAGCATTCCGCCCTACTACGTCACCGTGCTGGATGGCATCCGCAATCGAGTTGGGAGCGGCACCAACGTGGTGTATGCCGAAGGCTGCCGGATCTCCGAACCGGACACCGCGCCGAACCTGAATGACATATTCGCCTATAAAGCTCCCGACGAAGAAGCTGATCGAAAGCTCCTCAAGGAGGCTGTCGCCGCGGCAGGTTCCGCCGATGTGATTGTTCTCGCGCTTGGGGGCAACGAGACCGTTTCGCGTGAGTCGATTGGAGATATGGGGCCCACGATGGCGCCGTCGTATGGTGACTCCGACACACTGGAACTTCCAGGTCGACAGAACGAACTGGTCAGTGAAATCGCGAAGCTCGGCAAGCCGATGGTGGCAGTTCTTCTCAACGGGAAAGCCTACTCCATCGAGAAGCTTGCGCAGCAGGTTCCCGCGATTGTCGAGGGCTGGTACCTCGGACAGGAGACGGGCAATGCCATCGCCGGAGTCCTGTTTGGCGACGTCAACCCCTCAGGACACCTGCCGGTGACGATTGCCCGCAATGTGGGGCAATTGCCCATGTACTACTACAAGACGCCGGCCGCTCGCCGTGGATACGTGTTCGACGACAATACGCCGCTGTTCCCCTTTGGATTTGGGCTCAGCTATACGACCTTCAGCTTCGGAAAGCCTACGGTGGATCGCGAAAACATCTCGGCCAAAGAAAAAGCCACCGCCTCAGTCACCGTGACGAACACGGGTTCGCGTGCCGGAGACGAAGTCGTACAGATGTACGTCCACCATCCGGTAAGCAGCGTAGTGCAACCGGTGATTGCGTTGCGAGGTTTCAGGCGCATTCATCTGGAGGCCGGAAGATCCACTACGGTTACATTTGAAGTGGGTGCGGATGAGCTGTCGATCCTCAACGCTGAGATGAAGCGGGTCGTTGAGCCTGGAAATGTGGATGTCCTTATCGGCGCGAATTCGGCTGAGACCTCCGCGGTTCAGCTCGTCGTCACTCCCTGAGTGAGAAAGTTCGCGGGCTTTCAAAGGTCGACGATCAGGCGATAGGTGGATAGCTGGTGCAGCGGTCGTTCAAGTCTTCGCTTATGCTGTCCCCGTCTTTTCGCAGTCGATAACCCCAAAACGTCAATCTTCACTATTTTCGGAGAAGGCGCTTTTGAGAATCGAGATCCAACTGAGAAACACTACGACGGTACACCCGATCAGGCCCGTGAAGAACATGACCTCCAGAATCTCCTTGCTCCAAAGCATCAGCTTGAAAGTCATCGATGGAACCATCAAAACGGCCAGATTGGACTCTGACGGCCGTCTTTCTCGATCGGAAGTCGCCTCAGTTTAAAGGCCGCCGCGAGTATATTCAGCAATACCAGGGGCAACAAGCTATACCAAGGTATAGTCTTCGGATGCTCAGACCTCTGCCTGGAGCTTGACGATGCCTGAGTACTCGCTTGCGCTCTCAGCCTGGGTTTCCTCCGCGTCATCGTCGTACGGCGACTGGATCATGAAAGCTCCGCGCATGATGAGCGGCGTTATGAGCGTAGTGAGGAGGACGACGGTCACCATCACCGCGACTTCCGGTTCGCGGAAGATGCCGGTGCTTGCTCCCATCGCGGTAACAATCAGGCCAACCTCGCCGCGGGAGATCATCCCGCAGCCAATGCGGAAGCTGCGAACGGTTCCCATGCCCATTGCCAGGGCGGCAGTCCCGCAGCCGATCAGTTTGCTCACTACCGCGATGACGAAGATAACTGCGAGTAGCAACCAATGGCCGCCGAGCGCACGGAAATTACTCGACAACCCGATCGACACAAAGAAAAGCGGAATGAGGAGGCCGTGACCTATCGAGCTAAACGTACGTTCAATAAGAGGTTTGAGCTTGGCCCCGGCAAATACATACCCGAGGAGATAGGCGCCCGTGATGCCTGCGACGCTCCCAAGCCACTCCGCACTTACAGCGTAGATGAGAACCAAGGCGAGAACGCAGCTTGTGACTGCTTCATTTACGTCAAGTTTGCGCATCAGCCGCATAAACGGGTCGGCCCATCGTTGAGCTGCAGCATAGGCAATGATAAAAAAGAGGGTCACGCAAACAGCGATCATCGTCATCTGTACAACGAGCGGATGCCGGGCCGCCCAGGCCAGGTGATGATCTAGCCAGTAGGAAAGCGATGGAGCGACCCCAAATGCGTCGGCCCCGATCGTGCTGCACGAGGCAGCCAGGAATGCTAGAACAAAGAGTCCCATTACATCGTCGATAACCGCCGCGCCCAGAATTACTGTCGCTTCGGTCGAGGTCATTTTCCTGGCATCCATTAACGTCCTGGCAGAAATGGATACGCTCGTGGCCGTGAGCGCTCCGCCAAGAAAGCATGCGGAGCTCCAGGGAAGTCCCAGCATATGGGCGGCGCCGGCGCCAAGACAGAAAGGCCAGATCACTCCGGAGAGCGCTACGAGAAAAGCCGTGGTGCTGGCTTCCCGCATGCGGTCGATATCCGTCTCCAGCCCGGCGATGAACATCAGCACCAATCCGCCGATCTGGGCAATGAGCAGGAATGCATCCGCGGCAGGAGTGCCGGTGAAGAGCCGCATATGGAGAAGATTGAAACATCCAGGCCCGGCGATAACGCCCACCAGTAATTCTCCCAGGATTGCCGGGATGCCAAAGCGCGTGCACGCAGCGGCCACTACCTTGCCCGCGGGAAGGAGGATGGCAATCAACAGGGCTAGTTGCAGGCTGGCGGGCATCCTCTTTTACTTGGTTCCTACGAAGACCGGGGCGCTGGTCTGATCCTTGGATCTGCGGCCAAGACGGAAGACGCGCGACAAGACGCCGCCGTACCCTCCCCGCTCGATCCCTTCGCGCAACATGGTGCGGATGGTCGCCGCTTGCCGTCGTGCCAGTTCAGATTGCGCGGCGTTCACAGCAAGGAGTGAAGCCTGGTGCGTCTCTTCCGCAGCTTTCTGGCAGATCCGCAGCCGCATCAGCAGCTCGCCGTACTTCAGACGGGCGATGAAGCAATCGGGAACTTGTTCAACCGCCTGGCGCAGTTGCTCCATCGCCTCATGGGCTTGCAGGTCCACTGATAGTGCCATGCCAAGAAGAACGCGAAGTTCGGCTACCTTTGGAGCGAGCTCTACCGCGTTCTTAAGTTGCACGATCAGGTTTTCGCGTTCATGCGGTTCGAGTACCCGTGGGTCACGAAACATGCGCTGCAACTGCTTCGAGGTCTCGGCCGCCAGCAGACCCGGAAAGATGACTGTAACGGAGTTGCGCTCGGCCATGACCAAGGTCCTGTCGTCCACTTCAATCTCGCGATTCCTGCGCATCAGATTCATGAACCTCTCCGCTGGATAAGAACTGGGGAAAAAAGGGTGCAGCAGGGCTTGGCAGTTGCCCTGCTGCAGGAGAATGCTGCAAAGCACTTATGCGATGGCGACCTTTTCCGCCGCCAACAGGTATTCGGGCTCAGGTGAAAAGACGAATTCCGGATATCCCAGCTGCCCCATTTCCGGTAAATCGAGTCCTGCCACTTCTGTTTCCGCTGAAACGCGCTGGCCGACGAGAACATCGAGTACCCAGTTGAGCGCGAAACTGAAGCTGAAGACGAATCCCACCAGGGTTGCTATGCCTACAAGCTGCGCAACCAGTTGGCTCGCATCACCGTAGAACAGACCGGTTACTGATCCGGTGACGCCGTTCCATGATCCTCCGTAGTTGCTGGTTCCATCGGCGAACAAGCCAACGGAGAGCACGCCCCAGAGGCCGCACGTGCCGTGTACGGAGATGGCGCCGACGGGATCGTCCACCTTCAGCGAGTTCTCAATGAACGAAACGCTGATACACACCAGGACACCGGCGATCAGCCCGATCATGGCCGCCCCTACGGTGTTGACGAATCCGCTGGGCGCGGTGATGGCGACCAGGCCGGCGAGCAGTCCGTTTCCGCTCATGGACGCATCGGGCTTGCCCTTCAGCGACCACATGTAGAGCAGCGCCCCGAACGTTCCGGTGCAGCCGGCCAGCATCGTATTGACGGCAACGGAACCGATGCGCAGACATCCGGCCCCGGAAGCGCCCAGCGTACTGCCCGGGTTGAATCCGAACCAACCGAATGCGAGGATGAAGCAGCCGATCAAAACCGCAGAAATGTCGTGGCCGATGATGGCATTTGCCGAGCCGTCGCGATTGAATTTGCCGATACGCGGCCCAATGATCAATGCCACTGCCAGGGCGGTCAACCCGCCCACCGCGTGCACAACGCCAGATCCTGCGAAGTCACAATAGCCTTTACCGAGTCCGAGGTTCGTGCCGAGCTGGGAGAGCCAGCCGCCGCCCCACGCCCAGTTGGCGAACAATGGATAGGTAAAGGCACCCATAAGCACTGAGGACACGGCGAAAGTTAGAAACTTCCATCGTTCCGCGCAGGCGCCTGTGACGATGGTCAGAGCCGTATCCATAAAGACCATCTGGAACAGGAAGATGACCATGACACCCACGTCGTAGGTATGGCCGGAGAGGAGCATGCCACTCTGTCCAAAGAGCCCCCAGGTCTTGCCGAAGAGCGACAGGGTGTGCTCGCTCGCCAGGGGTTGCAAACCTCCGAGATTGCCGTTGCCGGCGGCGCCGCCCATTTGGATTGCGAACCCAATGAGCCAGTACGCCAACAAGCCGCACCCGTATACAAAGAAGTTCATCATGTAGGTGTGATTTGCGTTCTTGACTCTGCAGAGTCCGGCCTCGACCATGGCAAAGCCCGCCTGCATGAACATGACGAGAAAGCCGGTGATCAGGGTCCAGGTAAAGTTGATGCCGATCTTGTTCTGGCCAACCTGGTTTGCCACATCGCCCAGGGTCAAGCCGACCTTTGCATCGCCGACGGGGACGTCGTTGACGGTGCCTGTAATTGCGCCGCCGGGATCGCCGGCTGCCTGTGTCGCGGTAGTGGGCGCCTTGGCGGCGGTATCCTTCAGCTCGGCGGCAGATGGCGGTGGAGCTGCATCGGCCCGAGCCACAGTTCTAGCGCCAGCCAACAACACGACCGCGATGGCGCAGATACAAAATGCAAAGCGAACATTTCTCATCAATTCAGCTCCAGGGTGGGATTGGATCGGTGTTGGTGGATAAAAAATGGTTTCCTACGACTTCCAGATGGCGTTCTTGTTGGCCGCGAGTGGCAATATCACGACAACCCCGACCAGTGAAACGGCCAGGCCAAGAAGAGTGGCTATCATTCTGCCAGCAACGCCGGCGGTCACATTGATTCCGAACAACACGATCAGCCAGCCCAGTAACACTACGCCCAGGCCGCCGAGCTTCAAGGCGGCCGGCTGTTTACCGACCGCGGGATTCCCTTCGAGAGGCTTGATTTTGAAGAACCTGGCAAAAGAGAATCCGACGATGATCAGGCCCACCACCAGCGCCAGCTTGGCGATACCCGTTGTAATGAACGCGAGCCCTGCAGCAGCGACCGTAAGACCTACGATGAAAATGGTGAAGGTTTTGCCCTGCGATGTTGTTGCAGCCATTTCTGTTCTCCTCTATTTCGTTCAGAGTTGTGAAAGCCTAAATCAGAGGTTGGTGCTAACAGGACTGGGACGGTCCCTTTAGCACACCTGACGCCAGGGTGAACTGAAAACCGCATAGTCGGGCGCGCATCACGACGGACGCGACGCGCTCCAGTACTTCATTGGTTCGAGCGACGCTCCCCGTCATCATCAATTCAAGCTGACCGTCCGCATCAGCACGATACATGCGCAGTTCAGCCTTCATGGCCGAAGGAAACGAATGGAAGATCATCCTGCGCAACTCAAGGGCATCTCTGAGAGCCTGAAACGTCTCGTCTTCGCTGGCCACGCGGAGTGGCAAGTCCGCGTCCCATGGATCGGCCGGCCGCATCAGCCAATCGCATTCCACGCATTCGGCTCTCCATTCGACGCGAAGCAATTTCAACGGTTCCCGTGAACGCTCCCCGAAGCGCAGTCTCCTCCGAGCTCTCCGTACGAACCGCGCGGCATCCCGGAGTAACTTCATCGTCCGCGTAGGGCCTCCAGGGAGGGTTTCTGAGTAGGCAGAGACAAGAACACGATGAACTGCGCCAGCACGGTCAGTTCTGCGACTATCGGAGTGCCCTTCTGCAGGCGGACCAGCACAAGCACAAGCACCATAGAACACCACTGCCACCGGGATCGGCGCAACCGTTCAAGGCGATCGGTCAATACGAACAGGGCGCGAGGTGCGATCCTCATGCTGTCCAACGTCTTCGCGCGGGCGCGAAAACACGCCACCGCAAAAAAGCCTGAAAGCAACATTTCAATCAACAATGCCTGGGTGCTCAATCGTCCTCCGACAGATACACGTTTGAAGCCTCGGCAATGTGCTCACCGACAGACCAAACCAATTGCTTTGCGACGTAGACGCCAATCGATACAGCGGTCTCCCGGCATCGCCGGAAACCGGAGCGGCCCAACGATTCTGAACCGGTGTGGTTCTGCCATCGTCGCGTGCGGCGCGGCAGCTACCCAAGAGCGTTAGGGTGAGACTAGTGGCCGGCTTTTGCCGGCACAACCTATCCTTTGGTATAGGTCTGCATTTTCCGTAAGGACGGTATAAGTATTCGAGCGCGATCCTCTTGCTTGCTACAAAGAGCGCTTCTGATTCTCCCGCGTCTTCACTTTTTCCCACATTTTCACCAGGCCGGCGAACGACTCGGCTTG
Source organism: uncultured Acidobacteriota bacterium (assembly GCA_963798315.1). Classification (GTDB taxonomy): domain Bacteria; phylum Acidobacteriota; class Terriglobia; order Terriglobales; family Acidobacteriaceae; genus Telmatobacter. The sequence continues at coordinate 153,039 of CAWCTA010000025.1, forward strand.
CATTTTCTCCATGACCTGGCGGCGATACAATTTGACAGTTACTAAGCTAAGATTCAACCGGTCTGCGATTTGCTTATTAAGCATTCCCGTCGTTACCAGTTCCAGTACCTGCCGCTCCCGTTCGGAGAGAGTCTTCCATCGGTCAAGAATCGATCGCTCTAATGTTTTCGCGGTCCTCTGAGCGCGATCGAAAGCGAAGGCCTCTTCAATCGCCGCGAGCAGTTCTTCATCCTGAAACGGCTTGGTGAGAAATTCTACCGCTCCGGCCTTCATCGCATTCCGCACCATCGGTATGTCGCCGTGAGCCGTCATGATAATGATCGGGATTGGCATTCCGGATTTCAGCAGCTTGTTCTGCAGCTCCATACCGCTCATTCCGGGCAGGCGCACATCGAGTACCAAGCACCCGGCCATTTCGGGTGTACATCTTTCCAGAAACTGTTCCGCCGACGCAAACTCCCGGGTCGCGAGTCCCGCCGATTCAATCAGGTCGCACAACGATTCGCAGATCGCGGGGTCGTCGTCCACGATGTAGACGGTCTGCTGCATCGGTGAGCCCGAATCCGTACGCCCTGTCATGCGCTCGATCCAAGGGTGAAGTGAAAGGCCGCTCCACGGGCCAGTGGTTCTGCCCAGATTCGCCCCGCATGCGCCTCGATGATGCTGCGGCAAATGGAGAGCCCCATCCCGGTGCCGGCCGGCTTCGTGGTGAAGAAAGGCTCGAAGATTCTCGCTCGCGTCAGTTCGTCCAGGCCGGCGCCGGAGTCCCTTACCGTGATCATGACTTCCCCGGAGCCGGACATGCGCGAGGAGATCTCCAACTCCCGCGCGCCTTCTGACTCTGCCATCGCATCCATTCCATTCATCGCCAGATTTAGAAGTACCTGCTGGATCTGCACCGGGTCAAGCTCCAACCGCGGCATGCCTTCGGCGAGACTCAGTTTGATCGACACATTGCGCCGAATAGCATCCTCTCGCATCACGCGGGCCAGATCTCTAACCAGGCCGTTGATATCGGTCGCTTCCCGCACGTACTCGCTCTTGGTAAAAAGCGAGCGCACCCTGCTCACCACCGCGCTTGCTCTGGTGCATTCACGAACGATGCGTTCGGTGGTCGCAACGGCTCGTTCTACATTGACGGGATGGCTGTTCAACCAGCGCCGGCATGCGTGGGAATCAACCACCAGTGCGGTCAGAGGCTGGTTGAGTTCATGGGCAATGGATGCGGCCATCTCCGCCAGACTCATGGTTTTGGAGAGGCGGGACAGGTTTTCCTGTGAGATCAGAAGCGCCTCTTGCGTTTGCTGGCGCTCCTCAATATCAATGTGCACGCCATACCAGCAAACAATCTCGCCATCCGTGCCCCGCTGCGGATTACCACGAATCAGGAACCAGCGGTAGCCTCCTTCACCTCCGCGTACCCGCGCCTGCACTTCAAACTTGCCGCCGGAGGCACGCGCGATTTCCCAGTTCTGGTTGAACAATGGAGCGTCTTCAGGATGAAGAATGCTCGAAAATGTTTCGCGTCCGAGATCGTGCGTATCTTTACCAAGATAGTCGATCAGATTGCGATTGCAGTATTCAATGCCACCGCCGGCATCGGTCCGCCAGATCTGTTGCGGAATTGCCTCAGTCAGTTCGCGGAGCTGGCGCTCTCTCTCCATGATCTCCGCGTTCGAGCGTTGCAGTTCCGCAGTGCGTTCCTGAACCCGAAGCTCCAATTGATCGCGTGCTGACTTGACCGCTGTCTCACTTTTTTTGCGCGCCGAGCTCACCGCGGTGATCGCAATGGCGCAAACCACAAACGCTGCCACATAGCTTCGAAATTCCCGACCCACGGTCATGGAGTAGAAAGGCGGCACGAAGAAATAATCGATCGCCAGCGAAGACATTACTACAGCCATCGATCCCGCAATGAAGCCGCCAAACCAGGCGCTGCACATGATGGCGCCAAAGAAGAGGAAGACGAACGGGTAGGCCATCACTTTCTGCAATGGGAACGTCCAGAGCAAGGCCAGAAGGACGAAGAAAAACGAGATCGCAACCGGCTTGGCTACAAGCTCGACGATCCGGCCTCTCGGGCTGTAAACCCTGGTCGACATATGCTGGCCATCATATAGGTGGATCAAAGGCGGCACCAAGAGGCTCGCGCGCCAGTTGATCCATTCCTTCCGCCTGAACTCCGAACCGACCGAAGTTCAAACTCTACGCGGCCCTCCGCCGCACTATTCAGTCGAATGGCGCACCGGCCGGCTGGGCAGCCGGGGTGCGTTGATCGGGGGCTCGACTGCTGGCCGGCGCTTTTTGGATTTGTTCCGCTTCTTCTCAGGCTCCTCAATCACTGCGCGCATCCAGTAGTTGCCATCGCCGTCGACCTCGATGCCGTGGACTTCGCGCTCGAAGCCAGGGAAGCGCTTGCCGAACTGCTCCATGGCCAGGATGAGCTTGATGACCGGCGACTCGGGGCCACCCAGGCGTTCGCCAGGCATGGACATGGGGATGCCGGGCGGGTAGGGGACCAGCATCACAGCGGCGATTCTGCCCGCCATCTCCCGGAACCGGATGCGCTCGGTCTCATGACGGACGAGCTTCTGATAGGTTTGCGCGGGCGTGAGAACCGGATCGAAATCCTCGTCGCAGGCGGCGTTGACGAGCCCGGCGAGGTCGAGATCAATCATCGCTTTGTGCATCTCGTCGGAGAGTTCTTTGAGCGTGAAATTGCGGTAGCGGCCGGGAAAGCGCTGGACCAACTCCGGAAGTGCCTCTTCGAGCGCAGCATCGGAATCGTAGAGGCGCTTGAACTCGAAAAGGTTTTCCAGCAGGCTGCCCCACTTGCCTTTCGAGGTTCCAACCGAAAACAGCACCAGAACTGTGTAGTCGCCGGTCCGGGCGATCTCGACGCGGCGCGAGTCGAGGAATTCTGTAAGCACGGCGGCGGGGATTCCCCACTTGGCGATCACTCCCTGGGCGTTAACGCCGGGGGTCAGGATGGTCACCTTGGCCGGGTCGAGCATGCAGTAGTCGTCGGGCGAGTCTTCGTCCTGGTAGCCGTGCCAGTCGTCACCGCGCTTGAGGGTCCAGCAGCTGGACTCACTGGCGAGGAGTTCATCTTCGGCGTCTTCAAAAAGAATGCTTTCACCGGTGGCGGGATCGGTGACGCGCTCCGGCTGGTAGATGCCGAAGAACCACGCTTCCCCGTTATCGGATGCGTCGCGCAGGCGGTGCGCGACGGAGCTCATGGCCTGGCGGAAACTGATGGCATCGGCAAGGGTCTCGTCCATCAGCGTCGGGCCGGCGGGTTCGTCCATCATGGCCGCGGCCACGTCGAGCGATGCGATCAGCGGGTAGAAGGGCGACGTGGTGCCGTGCATCATGAACGCCTCGTTGAACTGGTCGAAGTCGAGCGGGGCGCGATCAGAGAGCTTGACGTGGATCATGGAACCCATGGAGAACGCGGCGAGCATCTTGTGCGTGGACTGCACTGAAAAGATGGCTGGGCGATCTTCCATGTCGTCTGGGACGCCCATCGCGTAGCGCCCCCGGTAAATGGGGTGAAACTTGGCGTAGGCATACCAGGCCTCGTCGAAGTGGACCCGGGCAACGGAGCCGGCCAGTTGCTCGACGACCTGGTCGACGTTGTAGCAGAGGCCGTCGTAGGTCGAGTTGGTGACCACCGCGTAGGTAGGTTCCTGCGAGCGCGCACCGGCGGAGAATGGGCTGCGCGCGATAAGTTTCTGAACGGATTTGGGAGAGAAACGCTTGAGCGGGACGAGACCGATCATTCCGTACCCGTTGCGCGTGGGCTTGAAGTAGACGGGGCGGGCGCCGGTGACGGTGAGCGAGTGGCAGATGGACTTGTGGCAGTTGGCGTCGGCCAGAACGATGTCGTCCTGGGCGATGACGCCGTGGCCGACGATCTGGTTGGAGGTGCTGGAGCCGCCCAGGACGTAGAACGTCCAGTCGGCGCCAAAGATGCGGGCGGCGTTGCGCTCCGAGTCGCCGGGAGGGCCTATGTGGTCGAGCCAGGAGCCGAGGGGCGCGGATGAGATGCCGAGATCGGAGCGGAGCAGGTTCTCCCCAAAAAAGCGATGGAACTCCTGGCCTACCGGGTGCTTGAGAAAAGCCACGCCACCCATGTGGCCGGGCGCGTCCCAGGAGTAGGCTGACTGGTCGTTGTATTTGAGGAGTTCGCGGAAGTAGGGCGGCAAAAGCTGCTCGTGGTAGCGCTCGATGGCGGTGTCGAGCCGGGAGGAAATAAAAGCCGGCGTGTCGCCGAAGAGGTGGATGTATTCATGAACCTGCTTGACCACTTCGAGGGGCAGTTCGGACACCAGCGTGCGGTCGGCGATGAGGAAGATGGGAACCTTCTTGTTGCGATGCCGTACGCCGCGGATGATGTCGAGGGCAGCGCGCTCTTCGAACTGCGAGTTGCTTTCGAGGTCCCAGTCCAGCAGGATCGCGGAATAGCTGGGATCGGAGGTGACCAGGGACAGTCCGTCTTCGGGCGAGGTGGTGCGCACGACCTCGTAGCCCTCATCGCCGATAGCATCGACCAGGCGCTCCATGGCCCGGTCGGAGACGGAGTCGGTGCGCCCAACCTCGCTGGCAATCAACAACACCCAACGCTTTTCGCTCATCCACCCTCGCAAAATCCCGAAGCGCCCTCCACGGAGGGCAATCTACGGCAAACAATCTATGGTATCGCGCAGAGGTTGCAGATGTGTACGCAGGACGGATGTCAGATTCTGCACTCATAGACGCTGTCCCGGGAAAGCGTTTACTATGGGGCGCAATATGCGTAGAACAATCTGGCCTGCGTTCATTTTTTTATCGCTCGTTCCGGTCGCCCTCTTCAGCCAGGACAAACGAGGTGCTGCGGTCATCTCTGTCGATGCCGCCCATCCCGGGGCGGCGATTTCCCGCACCATGTTCGGCATCTTCTTCGAAGACATCAATTTTGGCGCCGACGGCGGACTCTACCCTGAACTGGTCAAGAACCGATCATTCGAATTCCAGGAGCCGCTGACCGGCTGGCACGAGGTCCTGGGCATCAGCAGCAAAGGGATCGACAATCCCAAGGGCGAACTCAGCATCCGGACCGATGACCCGCTCAACCAGTCCAATCCGCACTATCTCCGGGTCCGCGCCTACGAACCCGGATACGCGTTCTATAACACCGGCTTTCGCGGAATCGGGGTGCAAGGCGGCGCCGAGTATCGGTTCTCCGCTTATGTTCGAAGCGGCGGACCGAAAGCTATCCGCGCTACTCTCACAGATGGAAGCGGCCATGAAATCGGAAGTGGAAAGCTGGAAGGATTCGACGGACCCTGGAAGCGATATGAAACCGTCATCCGAGCCAACGCGACCGTGCCGCACGCGCAATTGAACCTCTTCGTTGACGAGGCGGGCCAACTCGATCTCGACATGGTCTCGCTGTTCCCCGTGGACACATGGAAGGGCCGTCCAAACGGGTTGCGCAAAGACCTGGTCCAATTGCTCTACGATATGCATCCGGGATTTATTCGCTTTCCCGGCGGCTGCATCGTCGAAGGCCGCCAGTTGTTGACGCGCTATCGCTGGAAGACGACCGTCGGGGATATTACCCAGAGGAAAACAATCATCAATCGCTGGAACGATGAATTTGATTACCGGCCGGCGCCGGACTATTTTCAGTCGTTCGGCCTGGGCTTTTATGAGTACTTCCAGTTGGCCGAGGATATTGGCGCGGAGCCGTTGCCCATCCTGAATTGTGGGATGGCCTGCCAGTTCAACACCGACGAGACGGCCGCGCTGGACCAGCTCGACGAATATGTGCACGACGCGCTGGATCTCATCGACTTCGCTAACGGGCCGGCGACTTCACCGTGGGGCAAGCTGCGCGCGCAGATGGGGCATCCCGAGCCGTTTCACCTCAAAATGATGGGGGTGGGCAACGAGCAGTGGGGTCCGCACTACGTGGAGCGCTACAAGATCTTTGCGGCGGCGTTGAAGGCGGAGCACCCTGAGATCAAGCTGGTTGTCGCGGCCGGGCCGGCGCCCTCTGGCGAGCCGTTCGAGACCATGTGGAGTAACTGGCGGACGCTTCATGCCGACATCGTCGACGAGCATTACTACATGAGTCCGGAGTGGTTCCTCGCCAACACGGCTCGCTACGATCGCTACGACCGGAACGGTCCCAAAGTCTTTGCGGGCGAATACGCCGCCCAGACCGTCGGCACGACGAGTTCTGAAAATCGGAATAACTGGAAAGCGGCAGTCTCAGAAGCTGCCTTCATGACCGGCCTGGAGCGCAACGCCGACGTCGTGCAGATGGCCTCGTATGCGCCGCTGCTGGCCCATGTCGATGCGTGGCAGTGGAAGCCGGACGCCATCTGGTTCGACAACCTGCGATCGTACGGCACAACGAATTACTTCGTTCAAAAGGTCTTCGCCAATAACGTTGGGACGCGTATCGTTCCTGTCACGCCCCACGCCGAAGACGGCCTCTATACCAGCGCTTCGATCGACGACCGCACCCACGAACTGATCGTGAAGGCGGTTAACTTCTCGGCCACTCCGAGACAGGCGGAGATCAGATTGAATGGAGTCAACCCGGCGGGCACAGCGAAGGTGACTACCCTGGCAAGCAATGACCTCAATGCTGAAAACAGCCTGGATCATCCGACGGCTGTCGCGCCGGAATCTTCGACCATCGAATTGCGATCGGGCGCGATTCCCGTGCAGTTGCGTCCATATTCCGTAACCGTGTATCGCATCCCCGCACAGTAGCAGGGCGCGAAAGGACACTACTGCGGCGGAACGTGGCCGATGAACTTATCCGCCCATTGGATGAAGTACTTCATGTTCGGCGCGTCGGTGTGCCCCCCGTCATGCTGACGCCAGGCCAACTGGCCGTCTAGCAATCCGGTGTTCACAGGCGGCATTTGGGCGGTATGGTAATTCCCTTGTACGTCGAAGCCCTTCGCGCCCAGCAGCGTGAAGACGCGGCTGGCGCCCACCGTGGCCATAAAGCTTCCCTGGTGGTCGAGCCATCTGGCATCACCCTTTTCGGGAATGCCGTAGCTGATGAACGTAAGCCGTGGCGCGCACAGCGCGATCAGTTCATTGGAATCAACCGGAATGTCGCCGGGATTCTTGCTTCCAAACGTGGCTTCCGACGCGCCGTACTTCATGAAGTTTCCCGCCATCCAGTAGTACTCGCCTCCGGTAAGGCTCTCCACGGCCTCGCCAAAATTGCGGCGCAGCAGAGTTGCCCCTCCCTTGCCGGACGAACCCACCAGTACCATCGCAAAGCGCTGATCAAACGCCATCGTCACCAGGGCCGCTTTGCCGTAGCGCGACACGCCCTCAATTCCCACGTGCCGGGCGTCGACTGCCGGATCTGCCTCCAGATAGTCGAGCCCTCGTCCCGCACCCCAGGCCCACGCCCGCAGCGCGCCCCAGTCCTCCGGTGTGCGAGGCTGGCCCTTGTTCACCAGGCCGATGATGCCTCGCGTCAGTCCGGCGCCGTCATCCGCCTGCACGCTGGCGGGATCAAACAGGACGAAACCCCATCCCGCCGCAATCAGCTGCCAGGTATTGGGCAGATCGCCGTCTTCGTTCAACTGCGGCGGCTGAAAGGGCGTGGCCTTCACCGGCTCCCAGGCCGGATGCTGCGCGAACACATCCTTGAGCGAAGCGTCCTGCTGAATGAGCAGCGCTTTCATCGCCTGGTTGATGCGGTCCAGGTCATCGCCGCGCGGCTCATTGGGCGCCGGGAAACCAGCGCGGCCAAACATCATCAACACGGGAACGGGGCCGGTCGCGCGCGCCGGCGTCACCAGCGTCATGTGGATCTTCACCTTGATGGCCGGGTATGACGCGTTGTCCACCTCGCCCACCAGGTCTTTCGCGGTCACCGGCGTGAACCCCAGGAATTCGTGATCGACCGCCGTCACCGTCCACGTCACCTTGGGAACATGATTCGGCACTCGACCGTACACGTACTTCTCATAACATTTCCACGATTTCCGGCCGCCGCTTGTCCCACCACATCTGCGGGGTGGTCACCTTTTGGCCGTCATTCATGGTGAGAGGGTCGGGAAGATCGGGATAAGGATTGGCTTTAGCCTCATCGTAATTGGCGTGATTCGGCGCCTTCTCGTTTCCGCTCGGGCCCGGTCGCAGCGCCTTGATGCCCAGTTGGTTCATCATGTTCTGATGATCCTGCTCGGTGGCGTCGGCCGCGGCGCTCTGGGCCGAAACGCGGATGAGTCCGAAGACGAAACACGTCATAAGAAGAAGAGCGGCAGGCGACTTCGAAAGAACAGGCACGGAAACCTCACGTGGGTGATATGCTGGCTTCGCTGAAAAGCGATTTACTACGGGGCAATGGTACATCTTCGATGAAGGTGCGCGCAGTGAAATTCGCAACGGCTCTGGTCCTCCTTGTGGCCCTCGGCGGTGTTGCGATTCATTCGCACGCCCAGCCCGGAACCCAGGCGCAGCGCAAATGGATCGCCACGTGGGGAGCTTCGCAGCAGGTTCCCGAACCGCAGAATGCTTTGCCCGTTGAGGACCTGCGCGACGCAACTGTGCGCCAGGTCTTTCACCTTTCCCTCGGAGGCCCGTCCGTGCGAGTGCATCTCTCGAATGCATTCGGAACCGAGGCCCTGCACATCACCTCCGTGCACATCGCGCGGACCCTCGCCGCCGCTTCAGCAGCAATCGACCCGGCAACGGACAAGTCGCTCACCTTCGCGGGCAGCGTTGACGTCACGATCCCGCCTGGCGCCGAATTCGTCTCGGATCCAGTGGACTATCCAGTACCCGCGCTCTCCGACCTCGCCGTGACATTTCACCTGGAAACACCGCCGGCACGACAGACAGGTCATCCCGGTTCTCGCACTACTTCTTATTATGTCCACGGTGACCAGGTTGCTGTGCCCTCGCTCCCAGAACCGAAGCGCGTGGATCATTGGTACCAGGTGTCTGAAATCGATGTGCTCGCCCCACCCGATGCTGCGTCCGTGGTTGCGCTCGGGGACTCCATCACGGACGGCCACGGTGCCACCACAAACGGGAACGACCGCTGGACCGACGTGCTCGCGACACGGCTGCAGGCCTCCGCAACCACGCGCAGCATCGGCGTCTCGAACCAGGGAATCGGCGGCAATCATCTGCTCACCGATGGACTCGGGCCCAACGTGCTGTCGCGCTTTGACCGCGACGTGCTTGGTCCCGCGGGCGTGCATTGGCTTATTGTCTTTGAAGGAGTGAATGACCTGGGAGGACTGGCACGGAACGGTGAAGTGAGTCCGTCCGAACACAAGGCGATGGTTCAGCGCGTTGTTGCCGCTTACCAGCAGATCATCGTTCGCGCGCATGCGCACGGGCTGCGGGTCTTCGGAGCGACCATCACTCCGTACACGGATTCAAACTACTACCATCCCGGGCCGCTCAGCGAAGCCGACCGCCGGTCCGTCAACGAATGGATTCGCGCCGCCGGACACTTTGATGCGGTCATCGATTTCGACCGTGTCGTCGCCGATCCCCAGCATCCCGATCATCTGCTGCCCGCCTACGATTGCGGCGACCACCTCCATCCGTCGCCTGCGGGGTACAAGGCGATGGCTGATGCGATTTCCCTCAGCCTCTTTGCACAGTGAGTCCCGGACGCCGCTGGGCCCAGGCCATGTTTGAGATGCGTGAGGCCGGCGGTGTATCCTCATTCGTTCCGTAAAAGCCGGAAGATGAGGGCGAGGAAGATTTCGCTGAACCTCGGAAACATCAACGAGTAAGGGAGTCCGTATGCGAAGCATCGTTTGCTGCACACCAGGGTCCATGAATCGGCGCGCGTTCGCCGTTGTCGCGTCATTGCTATTTTCAGCCCTGTTCGCGGCCGCGCAAGGCCCGCACACGCTGACGAGTGCTGAGAAACAGCGCGTCGATGATCTTGTCAAATCGATGACCCTGCAGCAAAAGCTGGACTACATCGGCGGTACTGGCTTCGCAGTTCGTCCCGTACCGGAGTTGAAGATCCCGTCGATCGAGATGTCGGACGGCCCCTACGGGGTCCGATCGAATTTCGGATTCCCCTCGACGACACTCGCCGTCGGAATCTCGCTCGCGGCTTCATGGGACCGCTCGCTCGCGGCTGACGCCGGAGCCGCGATCGGCCGCGACGCGCGCGCACGCGGAGTCCACTTCATGCTCGGTCCCGGCGTGAACATCTACCGCTCGCCGCGCAATGGCCGCAACTTTGAATATTTCGGCGAAGATCCGTTCCTCGCCGGGGCGATCGCGGTGGGCTACATCAGTGGCATGCAGCAACAAGGTGTCAGTGCCACCGTCAAGCACTACCTTGGAAACAACAGCGAATTCCTGAGGCACGATTCCGATACCATCGTCGACGACCGTACCGTCCGCGAGATCTATCTGCCGGCCTTCGAAGCGGCCGTGAAGCAAGCTCATGTCGGCGCAGTGATGGACTCCTACAACCTGATCAACGGCGAGCACGCGACGCAGAACAGTCACTTCAACATCGACGTCCTGCGCAAGGATTGGGGATTCCAGGGCGTGTTGATGTCGGACTGGGATGCGACCTATGACGCGATGGGCCCGGCCAACGCCGGCCTCGACATCGAGATGCCCACCGGCAAGTTCATGAACAGTAAAAACCTGAAGCCACTCATCGATGCCGGCAAAGTGAGTGAAGCCACCATCGACGAAAAGGTCCGGCACATACTTGCCACCGCAATGTCGTTCGGCTGGCTCGATCGTGAACAGAAAGACATCGGCCAGTCGGTCGTCGATGCGCGCAACACGGCTACAGCACTGCAAACCGCACGCGAAGGAGTGGTCCTGCTCAAGAACGATAGCGGCCTGTTGCCCCTCGATCGCGCCAAAGTCAAAACCATTCTCGTTGTCGGTCCGGATGCTTATCCCGCGGTGCCGGTCGGCGGCGGAAGCGCCGGTGTCGTGCCCTTTTACAGCGTGAGCAGCTTCCTTGGGGTTGCCGATGCGGCCGGGGGCGGCACTGCCGTCCTGTATGATCCCGGCCTGCCGACAATGAACCAGCTGACGAACGCCACAGCGTGGACGACCGCCGCTTCCAACGGCCAGCGGGGCGTGACAATCGACACCTTCGCAAACGCCGATTTATCCGGCTCGCCCACAACCACAACCGCTCCCCACATGAAGCTCGATGGCTTGAGCATCAAGCTGTTGATGGAAGACATCGAGAGCGCGATGGCGATCTTCATGTCCGGGCCGAAGCCTGCGTCGCATCGCCTGACTGGCTACTTTACGCCGCCGAAGGCCGGGAAATATATCGTGGTCGTGGAAGGGTCCGGAGAGGGCGCCGGATTCCGCGTCTCAATCGACGACAAAGTGGTCTTCGACTGTTGGAGCCTGGTCCGGGCGTTTCAGCCGCACGTGACCGTGGATCTGTCAGCCGGACCGCACAAGGTGGTTGTGGAGCACACGCAGACCTCGCCGATCGGCGGCCATCTGGCGCTCGGAATTGTGCCGGAAGACAAAGTCGTGAACACGCAGGCGATCGCGATGGCCGCCAAGGCGGATGTCGTGCTCGTCCAGGCCGGTTTCGCGCAGGAGAGTGAGAGCGAAGGCGGTGACCGCACATTTTCATTGCCCTACGGCCAGGATGAGCTGATCGCGGCCATGGCGAAAGCCAACCCTAAAACCATCGTCGCAGTTACGTCCGGCGGCAACGTCGATTCCCGCGCCTGGCTATCGACTGTCCCGGCATTGCTGGAAACATGGTATGGCGGCCAGGCGGGGGGCCGGGCGCTGGCCGAAATCCTCTTCGGCGAAGTTGACCCCTCCGGCCATTTGCCTGTGACCTTTGAACGCAATCCCGAAGACAACCCCACATTCGCTAACTATTACCCCGAAGAAGGACAAAAGAAGGTCTCCTACAAGGAAGGCATCTTTGTCGGCTATCGCGGCTATGAGAAAAACAAGATCACGCCCCTGTTCCCCTTCGGCTTTGGACTTTCCTATACAACATTCAAGTTCTCTGCCCTGAAGGTGACTCCCTCACAAGATCGCGCAACGGCTACCGTGACCTTTGACTTGACCAACGTCGGGTCCCGTGAGGGGGCCGACGTCGCCCAGGTGTACGTCACCGAAAATCAACCGAAGGTCGAGCGTCCGGACCATGAGTTGAAGGGCTTCGAGAGAGTCGATCTCAAGCCCGGTGAGACGAAGCATGTCTCCATCAACCTTGATGAACGGGCCTTCTCGTTTTTCGACACCCACTCGAACGCGTGGTCGATCGGCAGCGATAAGTTCACCATCTCGGTCGGTGATTCAGTCGCGTCGCTTCCGCTCAAGGCTGAGTTGCAGTTGAATCACAGCGCTCATTAAGCGGTGCGAAGATGCAATCGCCGCAGTGGGCTCACTTGGCCATCGAGGATGAGGTAGTCCCGGGCGCGGGCAGAGCTGCAATCTGTTCCATCGGCAGTTCCAGGGAGAAGACCGCGGCGTCCCCCTGCTGCGCGTGCACCCAGATTCCGTGAAAGGCGTCGTGCAATTCAGGGTGCAGGGCGAGAATTGAGGTCATCACGTCAATCACCTGCTTGCGCGCCGACGGCGGATCGCGCAACTGACTTGCCTGGGTCGCATTCGGGGCGTAGGTGACCTCGAGATCGAGCGGACCAAGCGCTGAAGTGGTGTCGATCCCGGTGACCTGGTATGTGGAACCGTTCGCGGTCACCATCAAGGGCTTGGCCCCGGGAATATTGTCCGGCCGAACCTGGTCGGTTTCATGTTGCAGTTTCTGAAGATTGGCGCTGGTCAGGAAATCGACGGGATCCAGCAGGTTCGCGGCCATCCGATAGTAGAACCACGCATTCCAGTTCATCTTCTTCTGCGCGAACGTGCGCGCTGATTCCCAATACCAGAGCCCATTATGACCAGCATCCACCATGGGCCTCGCAAAGAATCCGGCCAGCATCCAGCGAGTTCCGGCTGTCTTTGAAAGCACCAGCGAAATCTGTTGGGGCTTGGGTACTCCTGTGGCGTGCACAATGGCCAACGCGTAGGTGCCGGGAGGCAGGCCGTTGAAGTTCAGCACCACCACCGGGGTTCCGCAGTAGAAATCGGTTCGAGCCGCGCCGGGAGCGTCGCTGGACGCATCAAGAAAGTAGAGGTTGTAGATGGTGATCGTCGCCTGCTGGACCAGGGGCTTGAGGACCTGCACCGAAGAGGCTATCCCGGCGAAATCGGCCGCCACGGCGGGTATCGTGTTTGTCTGCAGATTCTGCACATCACCACTCTGCACCGCGCTCATCAGCTGATGAGCGGCATTGGACAGCGCATCCCGCTCCACCACAGTCATCTGCGACTCCGTCTTGCAGGCGGTCGCGTTGGCGCTCAATACCCACTGCGAACAGACGCAGACGAGGAGAAATACCCCCAGGGCAGATCGCCGATTCATGCATCTTGAGATCATGGCCGGAGCCTTCATAGTGCGGTGATTTGACCGGCGGAGCCCGAAAATCCGCCAGCATGCGTAGTTAGATGCTGATTGATGCTTCCATAAAATCTTCAGAACGGGACGTCGCCCGACCCGAAAGCGCCATTAGGGTCCGCTCGACAATTCGCTGCGTAACTTCCTGCACTGTCATGGGAGCAATCACCGTGATGCCACCGATACGCCTTGCCAGGGTTAAATATGCCTGACGGTTCTCATGAATAAAATCGAGGGGATACTCGGGCTTGCGCGAGCGTGCCTGGAGGGGATCTGCATCCAGCAGGTAGCTGATGTGGGGTTTGGGCACAAAGGCCACGAGCATCCGGATATAGGCTCGGACAATCGGATTCCGCAGATTAAGATTCGCCAACTCGTCCCAGGTATACCGATCGAAGATGACGACATCGGCGTCGGACCGGAGCGCCTTCTTTACCACTTGCCGCAACGAGACTGCATCCACGAAATAGAGAAAGAACCGGATGCATGTCATGGCTCCGGATCGCACATTCTTGTCGCGGCGGTTGATAGGCGCCGATGGGCTTCCGATTCCCTTGTCACCTTTGAAAATCGTGTGTCCCGAGGCTTCGCGGATTCCTTTCAGGCGCGCCACATCATCCCAGAACCGGATCACCCGGACGCGCAGACCGTCCGTGGCGAGGCGCGTCAAAAGAGCCTCAATCTGCGTGCTCTTTCCGGCACCGTCGATACCAGAGAAACTCACCAGGAGAGTTCGATTGTTTTCTCTGCGTCCAGCCATCACGAGACTCCGGTTTGTCTCAACTCATTGTGGGTGGCTTGAGCTGCCATGCGAGAGGGCAGCGACCGATCCGACAGCCACTCCCGCTGCTACGATCACGCCTACACTGATAAGAATGGTTCGCACGCGCCGCTGCTTCGCCGGTGCAATCGCCGCTCCCGCAGGCCGCGACGCGGCTATGCCCATCGTCTTTTCGTAGGGAGCCGCGGCCGTGCCAACCGGTTGCGCAGGTCCTTGCTGCTGTTGACTCGAACTGCTTTGCGAAGAGCCGTCTCGTACACCCTGGGGTTCAGCCTGCGGACTCGCCGGCTCTGGAGAATCCGGAAGCGCGTTCGTGGCGATGATCGAACCGGTGGCAGGCTCTCCGGGTGGCCCCTCTGGCGATGGAGCGTTTGACGCACTTTTTTTTGCAACCGCTTGCTGCGCTGCAGCCGTCCCAATCTCGCTGGAGGGGAACATCAGACACAGCACCAGGCAGGCAGCAACTTGTCTGAATACCCAGCTATTTAAGGATCTCATCTTGTCCTCCAGATCCTGCGCGTTGGAATCGCTGCCTTAGGCCGCTGACTCGGACATCTGATCGGAATCGTGCGCTTCGCGCGCGTACGATTCCGGCTCGAAACGGGGTCTGAAGAAGCTGTTGACCGCTTCCGACTGCGTCTCGTAGATCTCGAACAGCCGATCGACCCGGGTCAGTTCCAGAATTTTTTCGATCGACGGCGGCACCGCGGCGAGCCTCACATCGCCATTGCGCTTCATTGCTTCTTCGAGGCAACACAGGAGCATATGAATCGCACGCTTATCCATCTCGCGAACCTTCGCATAATCGAGCACGATACAGGGTCGCTCGATCTTGATGCGGCTCTGCAGATCTGCAAAGAAGAGTCGACCTTCCTTCATCTTTAATTTTTCTGGCAACTGGGCCACAGTTACTGTGCACGGTCGAATTCTCATAAGTATGCCCTGCCTATTCCAAACTCCGTTCGCGCTTCAAACCATGTTCCGTGCATTGTGTCTCTCTCCAAAGAACCAAAGGTGAATTCAATCAACGTGCAGCGTTTCCGGCCAACCCGAAAGCAGCGGTTACCCGGGACTCTGAAAAAGACGTGCAAGCTCCGCTTCGGGATCACGAGCCGCGTGCGTCAAGACATTTCTTCCGTAGCGCATAAGCGTCATGAAATTGGTGTTGTACCAGCAGCACTCCGACATGCGAGGCGAGATTCCACACATGAAGCGGAGTTTGTGAAGTCGATGGGGCGATTCGAGCATCGCCGAAACCAGCCGATGATTTCCATCGAGAACAGTCATCGGTTCGGTTTCGTTGAGGCCAATGAGAACGACCGCGCCAGGTCCGGAATCCTTCTGGCGAAGCCGCTTGCGAATAGCAGCAATCTTGGACAGGAAAGCTTCGTCAACGGCGTGCTGACGGGTACGCATCCCCTGCAGGATCTCGGTCATGGAGAAATTGCCGCGCCCCAGCCTTCGCCATTGGGCGCGCGGAAAAACCCGTATCTGACCGAGATCAGCCTCCTCCACTTCCACTTCGTACCATTCGGTGTCGGAGGGGATCTCTTTCCAGAGCGAACGGTGGCGAATGAAGAGCAGCGCGCGCCGTTTTGCATTCTCGTCAGGGTCATGAATATTCGGCTGGGCGACCATCTGAGCCAGGGACTGTTGGTAGTCTCGATACTCATGGCGATGGAATTCGCTCTTCAGGAACTCCGCAATCACTTCGTCCTCGGGGATTCGGCGGACCAGCCTGACCGGCCTGGATCCATCCGCGCGCAGCAGATCTTTGGGATCCGTAAGCGAATTGATGAGGAACGGCATCGCCACGAGGATGAAGAGGAGGACCATCAATACAAGTTGCACCATCACTACATCCCGAAGCGACGAGTGAAACTCGCAGATGCCCGCGATCAATATCGCGCTGAAGGCCAGCTGCACCCAGCTCGTATTTGCAATCTTGTACGACATTTCGAAGGTGATGATGACGGCGCCCAGAGAGTAAATCACGGTGGCGATTGCATAGAAGGCCATCAGATACGCGATATTGTACTTGCCAAGAATCTCGAATCCGGTTCCAAACAACCGCGTCCAGATCCCCGCCGGAGCGATGAAGATAAACAACACGATTCCCGCACCGGTGGCCAGCACCATCAGCAGCGAAGTGGCGATCACCGAGAGGTCTCTTCTTTCCTCTTCCCGGGTCCCCGCAACGAGCGGGAACGTGGAGTTTACCACCGCCTGCGAAAAGGTGAAGATCACACGGCCCACCATCGCCACGGCCGCATAGATGCCTGCCTCGCGCGACGGGAAGAAATGGTTGACGAGTATGATGCCGCAGTTATTGATGAGCAACTGGCCAGAGAAGAAGTTGAGGGCCTGCATCATCTCCCGGAATACGTAGGAGACGTGGAGAGGATTGGGAACCCGGGCAGCCAATCGCGGCGGAATCGTGATATAGGCGATCGCAATGGCGGCCGAATTCGCCACGATCACACCCCGTACCCCAAACCCCGCCAGAATCATCAGCAGGGACCCACCCAGCCGGACAGCTCCCTCAAGCACCAGGTTTGTGGCGAGACCGCGGAATCCGTAAGTGCCCTGAATAAAGCCGCGACGGCAGCCGAGAGGGACATAGACGGCCGCGCCGATAGCCAGAATTGCCACCAGATCGGAACCAGGAAGGTTCAAATAATTCGCAATCCCGCCTTGACATGCCAGGAGTGCGATCCCGACCAGGATTCCGCATCCCCATGCCACACGGTGGAAGCCGCGATACACCGCGGCTTTCCCTTCCGGGGAGTCTTGTTGAGCCACTACTTTTGCGGAGACGATCTGGAACGAGAGTGTAATAGCGGAAATAAGAGTCAGAAGGGTATAGACGACGGTGGCATGCCCGAATCCGGCAGGGCCGAGAGACTGCGCAATGACGACGTTGTAGACCATGTTGATCGCCGTCGCGAGGCCCGAGCCCGACAGCAATACGATGCTCCCGGAGACAATGCGGGCCTTCAGCGATCTAGTGTTTTGCGTCAGACTCTTCACTAAAGTGTTGAAACTCCAGTTCTCCGAGGAGAAGGAAAAGAGAAACGAACCCGCGGGATTGTTATTTCGTTAACACCTTTATATGATGCAATTTCCGGAACTCTGGCTGCTCCAGGGGCGCACTTGGTCCGTCTCTCCGATCAGTGACAACCCCAACGATTCACATCAGCTTCTAACCAAATATCTATGCTCAACCGTGTAAGCGCAGCTCTGTTCTCCGTCTTCTTCTTGTCCCATGGATGCTCCGGCCCGGGAACGAGCCATGCCATGCCGCTGAAATACAAGGCCACTGGGAGTTCTCCCCAGGTTCTCGCCCTCTACGAGGCCTGGTTCGGGCACCCCAAGCACATTGCGGTCGGCTACTCTTCCCAGGACCCTTCCGAAATCAGCACCCAGATACGCAAAGCAAAGGAATTGGGCGTTTCGGCATTCGTGGTGGACTGGTACGGAGACCGCGAGCCTTTCATCGACAAAAGCTACGCCCTGGTGCAGTCGACAGCCGCCAAGAAGAAATTTCAGGTGGCCATGATGTATGACGAAACCGACCAGGAAGATGGCGCAACGGACGAAGCCATCGCGGACTTCACCATGTTCCGCGACACGTATCTTTCGCCGAAGTCTCCGGGACATGAGGCTTATCTCACGTATCAGGGCCGGCCTGTGATCTTTATCTTCCCAAAGAGCGGGCATACCGACTGGGACAAAGTGCGTGCCTCGGTAAATAAATGGAGCACTCCTCCCTTCCTCATCTATGAAAATCTGCCCGGTCAGTATGTCAACGCGTTCGACGGCTACTATGCGTGGGTCAGCCCCGGAGACAAGGGCTGGGCCGCTGACGGAAGCAATTGGGGCGAACAGTATCTAAGCAACTTCTATCAGACGATGCAGTCGAAATATTCCGACAAGATCATCGTCGGCGGAGCCTGGGCGAGCTTTGACGACAGCAAAGCTTCCTGGGGGCTCAATCGACATATTTCCGCGCGCTGCGGGCAGACGTTTACTGACACGTTCAACTTCTGGCGCAAGGACTTTCCGGCCGACGATCCGCCCCCCTTCGTCATGCTGGAAACTTGGAATGACCACGAGGAAGGGACGGCAATCGAGGGAGGGATTCCGACTTGCGGCTCGCCGCAACCGGAACATACCGAGAAACAGTCGCTATCCTCCCCTGCTCCGGCAGGACCGGGGAAATCCTGATCCAGGAGCAGGCGGGAAGTTAAGCCGCTTCGGTGACCTCATCCTCAGCCCGCCGGTTGCCGCCATGCACGGCCACCATGCCCACCGCCAGGGCCGAGGAGTGTACCTGGCTGATGATTGAAAGCGGCCGGCTGCGTACTTCGTCGTAGATGCGCCCGACATACTCGCCCAGCACACCAAGGGAGAGCAGCATCAGGCCACCGACGAAGAACACCGCAGCGGCTATCCCCAGGGCCGCGGTCTGGATGGTGCCCCTGCTCAGAAACATCGAAAGCGCAAGAACTACGGAGGCACAGGTCGTGAAGGAACACAAGGCAAAACTCAGCCGCAAGGGCTTATAGCTGAAGCTGGTAATCGCATCCATTGCGTACTTGATTCGGCTGATGAACGAAAGCTTGCCCTCGCCGGCGGCGCGATCCTGGCGATCGTAGTAAACGATTGCGTTCCGATAGCCCACCCACGCCCGGAGACCCGGCAGATAGCGGCCCCTTTCGCCCATGCTATTGACCGAATCGACAGCTTTGCGGTCCATCAGGCTGAATATCCCGGCATTGAGCGGTATTGGATAATCGGAGAGCGTGCCGAGAACACGATAAAACAGCGGAAACAGCTTGGCTAAGACCTTTCGCCGCTCCTGCCGGCTCCGTCTCACCGCAACGACCACTTCCGCGCCCTCGCGCCACGCCTCGATCAGCTGCGGCAGCACCTCGGGCGGATCCTGGAAGTCGCCGTCCATGAGAATGACCGCGCCGCCGCGAGCCGTCTGAAGTCCAGCGGAAACCGCTCCCATGTGCCCCCAGTTGCGGGACAATTCCACCACTACCACGTGTGGATCTTCGCTCTGTAATCCCTTGAGCAGATCCAGAGAAGAATCCGTGGACCCATCGTTGACGTACACAACTTCCCATTCACCGCCCGTGCTCTCCAAAGCGCTGGCAACAGCTTCATGAAAGCGCGACACAAGCTCTTCTTCGTTATAGATGGGGACCACAACAGAGATCATTTTGTTATCTCCTGAATCCTTCTTTATTTCACTTTCCCGTTCTCGTGTCTTTGCCTTCTGGCAACCATGCAAAAGAAACGCCGCATCATTCCGTCTGCGCCTGCAATACGCGCACTCTCCATCGCACCTCGGTTGGCGTAAGAACCACGATGTAGCGCGCGCGGACTTGCTGTGTCGTCTCGACCTTATCGCGATTAAGCACCTGCACGACGTATTCGACATCGTCGATCAACTGGATGGAAAGGCCCTCCGGGGAGTAGAAGACAATTTGAAGGTCGTGCGACTTATCCTGATAGCGCGTGTGAATTCCCGCCGCTGACTGCTGCTGGATGGCCTCCGCCATTTTGTCCCGGGCCGTACCAACAAAGTCGCGATCGAGCAGGTCAACCCGGTTCTGATCGAATGCAACGCCCATTGTCTGCCAGCCCTGCAGATAATCCCGGATGACCGCCGCCTGTGTTTGTTCCTGCAGAACTCGCGGGCCTTGCAGATGGACCGGCTCCACGCGCACGTCGGCTTGAGCTGTGCCTACTCCCGGCAAAGCAGCGACAACGGCGCAAAGAATGAGTATCGGCCTGACCATCTTACTTCTCCCAACGAATTTCGTTCCCCAACACAACACCGCTTGCGACGGAAATCCTTGCTCCCGGACGGATAGGCATCTTAACCTCGGCTATCCCGCGCTTGAGGGGTACATCGACCGTGGACTGAGCGCCTTCGTAGCTCTCGGTGAAAGTGACGATCGTTCCGTCCGGCACCGCGTTTCCGCTGCAGTCCCGCACCGGCTCGGTCTGAAGCTGAACCTGCTGACCGGCAGGATGGGCCGTCATCTTCAAAGTGCACGGATCGCCGGGCACCTGCCCGACAATTCTCGTACTTGAAACGTCACCCACCCGTGCCACAAATCTGTCCACGCCTTGCTGCGCGGTCGAGTCCATCTCGGTCCATGCAGCACCATTTTTTGCTTCCACCGTGCGCTTTTGCGTCGCGCCTGCGGGACTTGAAAGCTCGAAGGACACGGAGGCGGGCGTGATGATCAGATTGTGATACGCGTCGAAGACGTATACAGCCCCGGTGATGCCGCTGTGCAGGCCCACGGGAAGACGCGAAGGCCGGGCAAGAAAGGTCAGATCGGCAGGCTGGGCCGGCACAACATCGAACGCACCGCTCTCAGCTGTTGCAGATTCCCGCGCAAGAACGGTAACGTAATGCCCGGCACTGTACATCGATCCAGCGGGGAAGGAGATGGTTTCGCCCAATTGCACATCCCGCTTGAGCACCTGGCCGAGGCCAACGATGTAAAGGGTCGCCTTGCCGCTCCCCGTGCTTTGGATGGAGAAGGCCTTTCCTGCTTCAAGAGCCTTCGGCAGGGTCAGGGCCTCTTGCTGCGCAACCAGCCATTGCGCGCCTGCTGCCAGGGCCGCGATCAGAACCGCACATCGGGTCCTCATCGCGCACCGCCTGAACTATAAGTAGCAACCACCGTGCGCTCGGTGCTGACACTTCGGGCAAGGTCCTGAGGAATGTGAATATTGAATGGAACGGGAGTCTGCGCCAGAAGGGCCTGGTCAACGTACTGGTCCGCCACCCACACTACCTGGCCGGTCTTGTCGTAGAAGGTTCCGAGCACATGCGCCACATTGACGATCTGCCCGCTCTGATTGGTCAGGCTCCCTGTCACCGATGCATCCGGTGCAGGATTCAGGCGCTCGTCCTGGATCTCAATCACCGGGTCCGCGGATGCCGATATGAGGCTTGAGAAGGGCGTCATGCGTACGGAACCGACGTCGGCCAGCGAGAGATTGGGAAAGCTGATCAGAAAGGGCGTAACCTGCTTGGGCAAAAGCAGGTGAGAGATCTTGTCGAAGCTGCCCTCCGTCGCGATTGGCGACTTGTCCTTCTTGGACAGCAATGTAGCAGTCACCGAGACGGCAGCGGGCACGACATCTTCGTTCAAAAGTTCTCCCAGGATCACTACGCCGTCGGCCCGTTCCACCGGGTGCATGTCGATGATCCGCACGTGCGGCGCTTCGACATCCTGCGCACCCCAGTCATCACCGGCCCCGCGATAGATCACGTCCCAACGCAGATAATTCACGGGGATGACCTGGGGGGGCAAGACCGTCGCTTTCTCGAGCGGCCATTCCGCCGTCCAGGTGCTGCCAGTTTTCACTACATGCACATCGCGGGTGGTGGGCAACGTACCAACGACAGTAGCCCAGTACAACTTCAGTTGAACCTCCGCCTCGTTGGAGGAAGAGTGAAGCGGCAGCACCTCAAACTTGTCCACGGTCGCGTACGTACGCAGGTTGGGGTAGTAACCCATCAGGTCGTACATGAATTGCTGCTGGGTAAATTGGGCCTTGTTGCCGAGACTGGCATAGGCTCGCTGCCAAGCTTGTTCCCGGATCTCCTCGCCCAGATTTCTCACCGCCGCTTCCGGTGTCGACGCCGATTGCAGGAAGCCTCCCGTACCGGCGTACACAGCAGCAGAATGGTAGGGCCACAGTGTCCCTATGACGACAAGCAGCACCGTCGAAGCGCCAAGAAGAACGGCAAGCATACGTCCCTTGGTCACGATGCCATCCTCCCCCCCACAAGATTCTCTTCCGCGGCGAACTCAACATCGCCTCGCGTCTCGAACCGCCTGCGCTGCGGAATCAGGAGCACCAGGATTGCCAGGATGCTGCTTCCAAAGGGAAGCGTTCCCCACATCAGGCCCTGCCAGCGGGGCGGCATCTGCGGGGAGTTCATGGGGGTGGCCGGAGGCACTCCATCTTTGCTCCAGATCATGATGGTCTTGTCTTCCAGATTGTCGACGGGGCGCCAGCCCGCAAACGAGAGCAGTGGATCGTAATACGAATCGCGAACGATGACCCACTTGAGGCCATAGTGATCCGCGTGCTGCAGGATGGCTCGCAGCGCGTCCATGCCCTCCTTCCCTTGGTATTTGGAACTCGTCAGGGTGGCGCCACCGTGGCTGGTCAGTTCGGGCAACATGCGCCCCGAGTTCCATTCCCCATCGACGCTGGTGGCGTCCGTTGCCGCCGCCAGGCGGGAGATCTTGTTGCCAAATCCAAGCGTGATGTACCTGTACTTGTCGTGCCCATCGCGATTGAGCCAGGAAGCCACCGCACTGACCTGAAAATCTGCCGCATCGGCGGGTCGATAGGTCGCCCAGGCCACCGCGAACGCGCACGTAGAAGCTGCCAGGACGGTCAACCCGACTACCGCCTTGGTCCGGTATCGATCGATCAGTTCGGCGGCTAACAAACCCACAAACGGAAGAGCCAGCAGAGTTGCCCAGTAGCTGAACCGCTCCATGGTCAACACTTCAAACGCGCGCCCCAGCAGCAGATGGCCCACGGGTGTGGTTCCCCCAAGGCCAACCATGAATGCCACCCAGAATCCAAGCAGCAACGGGCGCAACCGCGCAACCATGGAACCGCGAATAAAAATGAACGGGAGGGCCAGGACCAGCGCGCCATACGGGACCACAAAGTAGTTCAATCCCCACTGCGGGCTGAGGATGTAATTCGCGCGGCTGGCGTGGGGAATCGGAGTTTGGGTCACAGGGTAACGAAGGAGCGCGGTCCAAAATGGAAGGAGAACCAAGGCTATGGCCGCGCCCACCACAACCGTAATCGCGACCGCGCGAAACGCCACCGCCGGCGTGGAGGTGCGCTCCCTCTCCTGACGATCAATAAACGCCAGCGCGAGGATCGG
The DNA here is from genome assembly GCA_963798315.1 of uncultured Acidobacteriota bacterium. Lineage (GTDB taxonomy): Bacteria > Acidobacteriota > Terriglobia > Terriglobales > Acidobacteriaceae > Telmatobacter. The sequence continues at coordinate 176,250 of CAWCTA010000025.1, forward strand.
AACCGCGAAAAAGATGGAGCCAAAGAGGAGCGTGGCATGGTGGGCCGCGGCCGCGGCTGCGAATAGCGCCGTGGCCTTGAGGAACGATCGCCAGCTCCCGTACCGGATCCACTCATACAGGAAAGGCAACGCATTCAGGTAGATCGGTGCGGCGCTCGTGGTTCCCAGCTGACCCGCTGAATAAATCAGGAAGCTTTCCGATCCCAGGAACACGCTCGCAAGGGCGGCAAACGAAGCTGCGCGAGGGCTCACCCACAACAAAGAGAATCGGTAGACGCCAACCGCGAGCAGAAGAATGGCGACAAACTGAACCGCCATGTAGGCCATGTCCAGTCCAAAAATATGCGAAGCCATCGCCACCCATTGCTGCGTAAGCGGCGGGTAGGTCGTCTGCGAAAAACCCGCATACCACTTGGGGTTCCACGGATCAAACCAGTGATGTACGTAGTGGGAAGCAAAGAAGATGTGAAAATTGGTATCATACGACTTCAGCGGCAACTTCATCAGCAGAAGCGGCAGGTGAACTGCCACCGCCGCCATTAGAATCAGTGCAAGAGGGATTGGCCGCGAAGACGGTGCGAACGACTCAGATCTCTGCACAGTTGCCTCTCGGGGAAAAATTACATCGACCAGCGGATCAGCCCAAACGCGCGGCCCAGGTGTTGCTGTCGGTCATCGGCTATAAATGGTTACGAACCTACGAACAATAACCAGTGAAATCGACGCACTTATTTTTGGATTCCACATTGTGTATTACGGTTGCTTATCGTACAGGATTAACGGCCGCTAAAGGAAGGAAATTAAAGCGAATCCGCCCCGCAAAACATACCGCCAACCAACACCCAAGTCCTATTTTGAATCCAACACAATAGTTGGTAATTTCCTGAGCTAGAAATCTCCTGAATCGGTGGCACGCTGCTTGGACGCTCGATCGCTCAAAATTGAATGCTTGCTTGCCTTGACTGTGTTCGCCTGCACGGCCATGGCGCAGACATTTCAAGTCAGCCCCGATGGATCAACACCACCACAGGACCAAAGCAAGCCATCACAGCCTCAACAACTTGGGTGGGGTTCGAACATTCAGAATGCGCGCCTGGCACGCGCCGCCCAGGTTGCACTCGAGCGTGGAGATCATGCCCAGGCTTTCGAATACGCCAAGCGCGCCTCCGCAGGCGCTCCCGACGATCCGCAGCTCTGGTTTCTGCTGGGCTACGCCGCACGGCTTGATGGAAAGAATCAGCAATCGGTCGATGCATACAATCAAGGCCTGCGCCTCAGCCCCTCTGCGCTCGATGGGATCTCGGGGCTCGCCCAAACCTACAGCGTGATGGGCAGGAGCGAAGACGCGGAGCGGCTGCTCAAGCAGGCGCTGGCTGCGGATCCGCGGCGCGCCAACGATGCCCTGGTCCTCGGAGACCTGTACATGCGAGCGGCGGATTACACTTCAGCACTGGACGCTTTGAACCAGGCTGAACGTGTACACCCCGACGCCCGATCTGAGTTGCTGATAGGTATCAGCTACGAGCATTTAAAACAAATCGACATGGCGAGCCGCTATTTTGAACTGGCCCGCCGGCACGCGCCCGACAATCCTGAAGTGCAGCGATCGATGGCAGGTTACTTCCGGGAAGTCGGAAAATATCCCGAGGCGATCACCGCCCTCAAGTCGATTCGCAATCCGAAACCGGACGTGATAGCCGAGCTCGCGTACACGTATCAGCTCGACGGCAAGCTCAGCGATTCCGCCAGACTGTACGCCCAGGCAGCGAACGCGGTCCCCAAAGACATTGCCTTGCAGCTCTCCGCCGCCCAGGCCGAGGTCGCGGCCGGATCGATCGATCGCGCAAATTCATTTCTCCAGCGCGCTGCGGAAATCGATCCGAACCACTACCGCCTGCATGCCATTCGCGGAGAGATCGCCCGGCAAAGAGAGCAGGTTGACGAGGCGATCAAGGAATACAACACCGCCCTCAGTGGTCTTCCCGCGGAACCGCCCGAGGGACCGCTCTACGGCATTCAGCTGCACATGGATCTCCTGGAGCTTTACACGGCCGACCGGAATCCAAGCGCCGCCGGCGAACAGTTGAAGACAGCTCAGGAGCAAATCGATCGGCTCAACGAACAAGGCCCGGGACGGGCGCCGTTTCTCCGTCTTCGGGCGCTAATCAGATTGCATGCGGGCAACCTCGACGGGGCATTAAGCGACGTGAAGGATGCGCTCGCCATGAATGCCGATGACCCGAATGGCCTTCAACTCAACGGCGACATCCTGATGAAACTTGGGCGCACCGAGGATGCGATCGATGTCTATAAGCGGATTCTCGCCATCGATGCAAACAATCGGTTTGCGCTCATTTCGCTGGGATATGCTTCGCGCGCGGCGGGTCGCGATCAGGCCGCGGAAAAGTACTTCGAGCGCCTGGCACAAGCCGATCCGTCGCTTTACGTTCCCTACCTTGCGCTTGGGGATCTTTACACCGCTCGCCGCGAGTTCAAGCAGGCGCAGGCGGCCTATGAAAAGGGCTACTCTCTGGCGCCCACGAACGCCCTGATTGTTGCCGGAGGCATGAACGCCGCAATTGAATCGCACGATCTCAACCTGGGCGCAACGTGGCTCAGCCGCACCACCAGCGACATGCTTGAGGAACCACAGGTACTTCGCGAGAAAGAGCGATATCTCAGCTTCAAAGGCGACTATCAGCAATCCGCCGAGGTCGCTCAGTTAGCGATGAAAGCGCTCCCGCAGGACCGGGACGTGGTTGTTTACTTCGGATATGACCTGCTGCATCTCAACAAGTACGACGAGTTGCTCGCTTTGACACAGAAGTACGAGGACATTCTTCCCAAGGAGCCCGATATTCCACTCCTTGCGGGATACGTTCACAAGCATCAAGGACTCGCCGAACAGGCTCAACTGGATTTTACGGAGACGATCAAGCGCGATCCTGAGGCAGAAACGGCCTACGTGAATCGCGGATACATGTTCAATGATCTTGGCCGGCCGCAAGAGGCCGCCGCCGACTTCGAATCGGCACTCAAGCTCGATCCGCACGACGGGGAAGCTCATTTGGGTCTGGCCTACTCGGACCTCGATCTGCGTAAAACCGAGGGTGCGTTGAAGCAGGCCGACCTGGCCGAACAAGCGCTGGGCGACTCCAAAAACATCCACGTGATCCGGGCGACCGCGTATGGGCGACAGGACATGCTGGCCAAGGCTGCGACCGAATACCGGGCGGCTTTGAAGTTTGCTCCCGACGATGGCGCCCTCCATCTCGGCCTGGCAAGCACGTTCTTTGGACAGAGGCAGTATCGCGACGCGATCGACGAGTTGGAGACCGCGGAGAGATACTCCCCGAATGACCCGGCCATTTATGCGATGCTGGCGCGTTCGTATGCAAATCTGGATGATCGAGATCAAACGATCCGCTATGTGCAACTTGCCGAGCAGCATCTCGAGTCAGCGCCAGGCTCGCCGAACGTGTCAGACAAGCAAAGCGAGATATTCATCGCGACCGGGCAGGCTCTCAGCACTCTCGGAGATCACGCCGCCGCAATGGAGCGATTTCGCAAGGCACTCACGGCTCCCGGCAGCAACCGGGTGAGTGTGCGCCTGGCGATTGCCCAGGTGATGGCTCAGCAGGGCGAGGGCGAGGAAGCGGAGCGCGAGATCGCGTTGGCCCTGATGGAAGCTGCTGGAGGTGAAACGGTGCCGCCAAGCGGAAACCAATTCGTTATGGCGGCGGACGTGTTCCGGTCCATGCACGATTACGAGCTGTCGCAGAACTATCTGCATCGCGCCAAGACCGCGGGTGCCCCCGATGCGGAGGTGCGCATTGGACTGGCAAACAATTATCTGGCGCTTGGAGACACGGCCAAAGCCCACGCCGAGTTGGACGCGGTGAAGGCCGCCGCAGACAGCACGCCAGATTACCAGTATCTGCTGGCCCAGGCCAACGTGTATCGCCAGGAACACAACAACACCCAAGCGCTCACTTCGTTTGCCCAGGCGTCGAGTGCGGAAGGAGATGACCAGACAGCCCAGGAAGGCTTGTTGCAGGCAGGGGCAGACGAGGGATTAAGAATCACTCCCAATGTCAGCTTTCTCTCGGACTTTTCGGTGGGACCGGAATTTGAAGACTCGACGGTGTATGTTCTGGATGCCCTGCTGGATGCGCCGTTCCCGGTACCCCCTTCCGACACCTCGCAGCTCCCACCGCCTCGCTCCTCGCTTCAAACCCAATGGACGGGCGCATTCCACCTGCACGTCAACCATCTGCCCACGCCGAGCGGATTCTACCAGCTGAGTAATGTGCGTGGCGCGATCTCTGTTCCGGCGACGAACTCCATCGTGAATCGCAACACAACTGACAACACAATCAACTTCGGCCTGAATCCCACGGTCAACATTGGCAATAACGTGCTCACATTCAACACCGGGATTCAAACCACGATTCGCCGCGATTCCGAGTCGCCCGTACAGATGAATCAGAACCTCTTCCGCGTGTATACATACATGTCGACGAGTTCGTTCTTCAATGTGCTTTCCATGAGCGGTTACATCATTCACGAGTCAGGGCCGTTTACAGAAAGCAATCTTCATTCCCGGACGTGGACGGCGGCGCTTGATTTTCGGGTGGGTGCGCCTTGGGGCAAGAATGCCCTGGTGACCGGCTGGGGCGCGACGGATCAACTATTCACCCCTTCGTACACCGAGGATTACTACACTTCGTCTTATATCGGTTTCGAACATCGATTTTCGGAACGTTGGAATGCGAGGGCGGAGCTGGACGATGTGCGGGCATGGCGTGTTGTCGGTGCGAACTCGGGGATCGCCCAGAATGTCCGCCCCGCCGCCATGGTTGATTTCCGCCCCAATCGGAGCTGGGACATCCGGGCCAACACAGCTTTCTCGAGCACCAGAAGTTATCATGTTTACGACGTCACTCAAAATGGTTTCTCGGTAACCTATGCCCGCCCGTTTCATCGCAAATTCCATGACGATTCCGGAACCGTGGTATTGCAGTACCCCATACGTTTCTCGGCAGGTCTGCAGGAGGAGACATTCTTTAACTTTCCGGGTGGTCAAACCCAGCTCAGACCCTATGTACGCATAAGTCTATTTTGAAGGCGGAATGAAGATGAGAATATGCCTAGTGGCCACCTTTCCTCCGAGTGGGCGTCAGTTGAACGAATACGCGTTTCACATTGCCCGGGAACTGCAGCGTAACCCCGATGTCGAACTGATCATTCTGGCTGATGAATTGACTGAGTATGAGTTCGCAACTGACCAGGACGGCAAACCACTCAAGGTCAGTGAACAGGTCGAACTGCCCGGCTTTAACGTGATTCGCTGCTGGAAATTCGGCACGCTTTCGACGCCCATGCGCCTGTTGAAGACGATCCGCAAGTTGAAGCCCGACGTGGTCTGGTACAACCTGGTCTTCTCAAGTTTCGCGACCCCCGACAACCCGTTCGCGGCATTTGCCGGTCTTTCGGCCCCTGCATTGACGCGCGCTGCCGGCTACTACACGCATATCACTCTGCACCACATCATCGAACACGTCGACTTTGCTGCCGCGGGTGTGCGTCGCGAACGGCTCTTTCGCCTGGGCACCGACCTGGCCACGCGCGCGCTTCTCAGGGCCCACTCGATATCCGTGCTGCTGCCCGGCTATCGCCGCACGCTCATCTCGAAGTATTCCGCGAAGAACGTTTTGCTCGGCACGCACGGGACTTTTGCGTCTATTCCCACTCCGCCCGATTTTTCCAAGCGAGGCAATCCGGATCAACGCATTCTGGCCATCGGCCATTGGGGAACCTATAAGCGCCTGGAGACCCTGATGGAGGCTTTTCCCAAGGTTCTTGAGAAAGTGCCGAATGCGCGGTTGATTGTCGCAGGCGCCAATCATCACACCAGGGCCGGTTACTGGGAGTCGATACGAGACGCCCAGCCGCCGCATCTCCCAATCGAGTTTCGCGGATATGTTCCTGAAGAGAATATTCCCGAGCTCTTTCAGAGCACGTCGGTTCTGGTTTTGCCCTATGACTCCGCAACCGGATCGAGCGGCCCGGCACATCAGGCCTGTGAATACGGAGTGCCCATCGTGTGCGCCGACCTTGCGGACTTCCGCGGCATGGTCGAGGACGAAGACATGGCGGTGCGATTTTACGAGACGGGCGATGCCGTCGGTCTAGCCAGCCAGCTCATCGCCATACTGCAGTCCCCCGGGCTGCAACGCCAGATGGCACAGCACAACTTCGCCGCCGGTGTCGAGATGACGATGACCAGCGTGGTGACGAACTATCTGCGCTGGTTTGAACTCAACCGGCGCAAAAGGGAGATGGGCGGCGCCGGGGTTCTGCGCAATCGCCGGCGCCGGTGGCTCCGCAGTCTGCGCAACCCGGACACCGTCCCCGGTTCGGGTTTGCCGACGGGTCTGCTTGCACCGCGCCTGGAGCATCGAAAAGGACCTGAAGCAACATCGGAATTTGCTCCTGTCGAAGCCTTCGCCGATCCAATTGTCAGGCGCGGATCCGCCTCGGCGAAAGATCATATCCACTTCGAGCCGGATCATTCTGACGATTGACTTGCTATTCCGCCCGATTTTTACCTAGATGAACGAGAAAGACCATGAATCATGATCCGAAGGAAAAGGTTCTCCTCGGACTTCCGAGCTCATGTGGCTTGCTGCCTGCAGTGATAAATATAGGGAGAACCCATGATAAAGTCGTACGCTCGCATGTTTCTCCGCTCCTTCTTATTCACCGGCGGGCCAGTGCTGCTCCTTTCCATCCTGACGGGGTGCGCCCTTTTCACGGGTAGCAATCGCTCGGGCGTGCCCGCGGTGAGCATCGCCGCAAGCCCCACCACTGTTCCGGCCGGGACGGCTTCCACCCTGACCGTGACCGCGATTAACGCAACCCAGGTTACGGTTACTGGCACCGACGGAACCACATACGGCCTGCCGCTCGCGGGCGGAACACAAGCGGTCAGCCCCAAGGCCACGACTACCTACACTGTGGTCGCAACAGCCAAGACAGGAGTGACCGCCAGTGCGACCGCCACTATAACCGTGCTGCCTGCACCGACCATCACCATCAGCGCCAATCCGGCGACCATCCACCCTGGGTTTTCATCCACCTTGACGGTTGCGGCGACCAATGCCACGCAGGTCACCGTCACTGGAAGCGATGGAAGCTCTTACACTCTGGCGACAAACGGCGGAACACAGTCGGTCGGACCGAAAACGACGACTACGTACACGGCTACCGCGACCGGCACCGGCGGAAGCGCTTCAGCAACGGCAACCGTCACCGTGATTCAGGCCAGCCTGCAATCGATTGATCACGTTGTTTTCCTCCTCCAGGAAAACCACACCTTCGACAACTACTTCGGAATGCTGAATCCCTATCGAAAGGCGAACAGCCTGAATATCGGCGATGACGGGGTGGACTATGAGGTCGACGGCATCGATGACAAGCTGGCCACGATCAGCAATCAGAATGACGAAGGCACGTCGTTTCAGCTCTTCAAGTTCAAGAGCACCTGCATCGAAGATGAGTCATCCGACTGGCTGGCGAGTTATGGAGACGTAAGCCGTTATGATTTCACCACAACACGGCCAATTCTGATGGACGGGTTCGTCCACGACGCCGAGGGCTATGCCAAAAGCTGTTCGTCCTCGCCTGGCACTTGCTCCGGCAGTTTTCCCGACCTGACCGGGAAGATCGCGATGGGATATTACGATCAGGATTTTCTGAACTACTACTACTACATGGCCTCGCAATTCGCGATTTCCGACCGCTGGTTCTCGCCGGTTTCGAGCAAGAGTGTCGACAACCGGATTGCAATGTTCACTGGAGGCACGACCCAGGGTATCGTCAAAGATCCCGGCGAGGACCACCTTCCCCAGCTCGATATTCCCACCATTTTCCAGGAACTCGATCAGGCCAACGTCTCGTGGAAGATCTACTACATCGCTACCCAGGGGTTGTGCGCGGCCGGACAAACCTGCAGCGGCACACCCAACGCGTCCTACCCGGCGACTGACTTCGCCAACCTCTTGTATTCCAAACAGTTCTTCCAGGGAAACCCAGGGGGGGCTGCATGTCCTGCTCCGCTGCAGGCATCGAGCGTCGTTGGCGATTCATCCAACTCGTTCTGCATCGATCCAACCCACCTCACTCCGATCTCGAGCTACTTCAGCGACCTGAGCAATGGCACTCTCCCCAGCTTCGCCTTCATCGAAGCCGGATACGGTTTCAATGACGAGCACCCCGGCTCTGGTCAGTCCATCCTGGTGGGTCAATCGCAAGTCGCGGCCATCATCAATGCCCTGATGTCGAGCTCGTCGTGGAAGGACTCGGTCTTCTTCCTGGCCTATGACGAAGGCGGGGGCCCATACGACCACGTTCCCCCGGTACCGGGGCATTCGAACGACTTCTCCGATACCACGCTAGGCACCATCTCCGATATTTCGGGAATCGCCGTCAATCCCGACAGCTACGGTCCATGTGTTCCCTCCGGCGGCACGCCGACACTGCACTGCGATCTCGCATCCACCGACCCCGGCGCCCACCCGAATGATGCGGCGGCAGTGGATGGGTTTGCGGCGCAACTCGGGTTCCGGATACCCAACATGATCGTTTCGCCATTCGTGAGGAAGCACTATGTTTCGCACACGCCGATGGACCATACGGCGGTCATCAAGTTCGTCGAAAACCGCTTCATCGGAAGCTCCGCGCAACTGACTGCGCGCGATGCGGCACAGCCCGATCTGCTCGAGTTCTTCGACTTCAACAACATCCCGTGGGAAACGCCGCCCAGCCCGCCGGCTCCGGCGACGGCACAGACTCTGGGTTCTGATCCCTGCACCCCGGCGAGTGTCGGACCATGACCCGAGGCTCTGGTCATTTCAAGGCTGGGGTGATGGATTGGCGGTAATCTCGGTGGCGGTATAGCGACCTTCGTCAAAGCTGGCGGCCACCCTCACTTGATCTCCCGTGTGAAGATGGTCGCTGCCTGGAATCCTCGCCGGGGCAAAGGAAATCTGGTAACTCTTGTCGTCGCGCGGATCGAGCAACACCAGCAAACCGGAATGCATATCGAGCGACGAAAGCTTTCCGCTGAAGACAAAGCTCGATCCCGGCCGGGCCAGAACCGTCACGTGATTGGCGACCGCCTGCCCTTTGCCGTTGGCTTCGAACTTGACCACCACCAGGCTGCCATTCACAAGATCCGACTTTCCCTCTGCGCCCGACGTAAATGCGGCCTGGCCCTCCCGGACCACCGGCGTATCATCCCGCAGCATCAGCCGGATCGGTTCTCGGGAGAGATTCGCATTGACAGTCAACGTACCCGTCGCAGGGTCGTAGTTCAGCACATGCCCCTGGCACTCGCCTTCCGGCGTTTGCGAAAGCACGTGAATGCTGAGGGCGTACACGTTCCCTCCATCCAGGACAGTCTGAACGGATGCGTGTTCTTCGGATCGGAGCTCGCGCAGCGAAATGATCTTTCCATTGCGGAAAAGCTGGGTTCTTTCATCGAACAGGATCTTGAGCGGACGCTGCCCCACGACTCCCAGGGTGAACTGATCCAGCACCGGATCCACGTCGCGGATCTGGCCGCCGAGGATGGTGCTCTTGCCGCCGGGAGGCAGGGGAAGCACGTTAAAATCGCCCGACGTGGTCGCCGATCTGAGGTCAGGTTGCGGCCCGGTCACCGGCTGCGACTGGGCATGAACAATCGAAAAAGGAGCCATCGCGAAGCTGGCAAGCACAACCGCAGTTCGGAGCCGTTCCATTCAATAACTTCCTTGGTGAGTTCAGGAATTCCCTTAAGTGTTAGATGCCGGCGGCGCCAAAACAGTGTCCAATCTGGTTCTAAAAGCAACACCATCCAACATCACGCATCCAACTTAATGTGCCCAAGCGATCTACCTCCATGGGCTGGATGAGGAAGTTGATCGGAGCACATGCCTGGGATGCCGATTAAATCGTTCGTAATCATTGTATTTGTAGCCTTGAGCCTGCAAAGCTCATGGAGTCGCGATCCTGTCAAGATCACCATCCCAAGGCGGACTCAGCTGACTCCCGTGCAGCGGCTGAATCGCGAAGGCGTGGACGCAGTCCGCAAACACGAATACGACAAGGCTGGAGCCCTTTTCTACAAGGCGTATCTCTACGATCCCACCGATCCCTTCACGCTCAACAACCTGGGATACGTCTCAGAACTGCAAGGTCAGTTGGAGCGGGCACGCGCATTTTACGACCTGGCGGGGAAGCAAAGCTCCACTGCAAATATCGATCGCAGCAACGCCAAGGAACTGGAAGGCAAGCCGATGCGGGCGGCATTGGACGATCTTCAGGATCTTCCCATGGAAGTCAATCGGATGAACATGAGTGCCATGCAGCTCCTGACGGAAAACCGGGGCTTTGAAGCCACGGCCATGTTGAGCAAGGCTCTAGCGACAGACCCGCATAACCCATTTACCCTCAATAACCTGGGGGTGGCTCACGAAGCCATTGGAGACTTCGATAGCGCCTTGAAATACTACGGCCAGTCGGCGGGCTTGAATTCTTCCGAGCCGGTCGTCGTCACGATGAGCGAAAGCTGGCGCGGACGGCCCGTGAGCAAAATGGCGGCCGAGAGCGCCAGGCGGCTGCAAAAACGGGTGCGCGACATGGATCCTGCCGAGGCCAAATCGGTCAAATTCACGATGCATGGAGTCTCCGCCGCCAATCAGAACGATTGGACCCAGGCACGGCAAGATTTTTTGAAGGCATACTCGCTGAACCCCCAAAGCGCCTTCGCCCTCAACAACCGCGGTTACGTTGCGGAGCGGGACGGCGACCTCGAGACGGCGCAGTTCTTCTATGAGAAGGCGCGTAAAGCGGACGACTCCCGCGCTCGCGTCGGACTGGCAACGCAACATTCTGCCGAGGGCCAGAACCTGGTCACCGTGGCAGCCGATAGCAATCAAAAGGTCGATTCGGCGCTCGATGAGTACAGCCGCCAGCGCCGCCGCGAGACGGGGCCCATCGAACTGACTCCGCGCGGCGGGACGGAGCCGTCCCCCGAAAAACAGCCGACGCCCAATGCTCCTCCGGCGGAACGGCCGTCCGTCCCCCAATAATTCCAAACTACAAGGATTCCCCTGATACATGACAATGACGGCCTCACAATCTACGACGGAAAGTTCGATGGCGCTCTTATCGCGCCTGCTCCTGCTTCCACCGCCGCAGAGAACGGCAGCCGGGCTCACGTCGGAAGTGCTCAGCGTCGCCAGAGATCAATTCGACGAGTTGGCCGCTCTCGCGAGTCTGAATCACGTGATCATCCGTGGCTTAGGGACGTTCCTTGAGATCGCGGAAAATGCAAAGGATGACACCCGCGCCGATTGGGCTCGAACGGCCCTGGCCGCCGAGCAGTCGCGCATCGACACAGCGATCAAGTCTCTGGATGAGATTTGTGCCGTTTTTCAAGAAGAAGGTCATGATGTTGCGGTGATCAAGTCGCTTGATCACTGGCCAGATCTGGGCAGCGATCTGGATCTCTACACAAACGCAGATGCGGCAGAGATTCGTGGGCTGATGAAGCGTCGCTTCGACTCCCAGACCGCACCGCGCAGTTGGGGAGACCGCCTGGCGGGCAAGTGGAACTTCATGATTCCCGGGCTTTCCGAATTGGTCGAGATTCATATGGGCCGGCTCGGACAGACTGGAGAACAGGTAACCATTGCGTCGCGTCTTGCCAGGCGCACACGCATGATTCCGGTCGCCGGCTATGAGTTCAGGGTCCCGTCCGCCTCCGATCGAATCATGATCTCGACCTTGCAGCGCATGTACAGGCATTTCTATTTCCGCTTGTGCGATGTCATCGACAGTGCCGGTCTGACAGATTCAGGCAGCCTCAATTTCGAAGATCTTCGCTCGTCGGCGATCGATGCCGGCATTTGGGAAGGTGTCGCCACCTACCTCGTGATTGTGTCCGACTACGTAAAGACCTATCGTGGATCGGGCGTCGATTTACCTCAGTTTGTCCGCGATACTGCGCGCTTCGGCGGGGCCGAAATCTACTTCAACAAGGACTTCTTGCGGATTCCGATTTTGCCCCAGTCCGCAAGGCTCTATGGAACGCAACTTGCCGGTCTGGTGCGAAAGCGCGAACTGCATAGCGGAGCTCGACTCAGCTTGCTGCCGTGGCTCGCCACAGCGGCTGTTGTGGGACAGAAAATCACCGGAAGCGACAAGGGAATCTGGTAACAAACACATAGCTCGGACACTGCAAGTACAAATAACCGGGCAGCGCTTCACACCAATTTGGAATCCAAACTCCGGTCAAACCAAGAGGAGATGCCGGGACTCTGACCACCCGGATCATGCTATGGCCAATCTGTTACCGAGAAATAAACCGATCTCCCGCGGCAGGTTATTTGCCAGCAATTCAGGCGACCCGGAGCAGGAGGCGGATGTTTACAACCGATCCTCGCTGGCTCTCGATCCTGAATCTTCTGCTCCCCATAAGCACACCGGTTCCCATGTGGTGGAATGGCCGCATCCTGTCGCAGCCGCGGCCCCCGAGGGCGCGATCTGGAAAGGCCTCGATCCGTTTGAGGTCAAGCGGTCAAAGGCCTCCAGTGTTATTTCGTTCATCCTGCATGCAGTCATAATTGGCGCCGTGCTGTATCTCGGGTTGAGCGTTCGAGTGGTTATACCGGCCGCAGCAAAGGTAACCGCTGTCGATTTCAAGCTGTATGCACCTCCACCTCCACCCAAGATCTTGGCGGTCGCACCCGTGCAAGGAGGAGGAGGAGGAGGCGGAGCACACCAGATTGTTGAGCCCACCAAGGGACGTCCGCCGGAGGTGAGAAAGCTGCCGCCGGTGCTGGCGCCGCAGATCCTCAGGATCGATCGGCCCAAGATGGCTGCCGAGCCTTCGATGCAGCTCAAAATGCCCGACAGCACCAATCTTCCCAACCTTGGCATGGCAGAGTCGCCGCAGATCGCGCTGGCTTCGCAGGGTAAGGGCGCTGGCTCAGGATTCGGCGCAGGTCTAGGTGGCGGTATCGGCGCCGGGCATGGACTTGGTGCCGGAACCGGCAGCGGCGGAGGGTATGGAGGCGGCGTAATGAGCGTCGGCGGCGGCGTCAGCGCTCCAGTCGTCGTTCATTCCGTTGATCCGGAGTTTACTGCCGAAGCTCGTACAGCGAACTTTCAGGGCAGCGTCTCCATTCAGCTCATCGTCGATAGCCAGGGCAATCCGCAGAATGTCCGCGTGGTTCGGCATCTGGGCATGGGGCTGGATGAAAAGGCAATCGAAGCCGTGAGGCAATACCGGTTCAGGCCCGCGATGTACGAAGGCCATCCGGTTGCCGTCCAGTTATTGATCGATGTGGATTTCCACCTGCATTGATCCAATGAGCCAACGAAACCAGAAGAGGAGCCGTTCGCGGCCCCTCTTCTGGTTTGTTGCCGGGACCAGCTGACCCCGATACCGAGTATGCGTGGGTGCGATGCGGGAGTTCCTGATCAGACACTCCTGGGGTCAGGCTATGGCGTGACTTCCTGCGCGGTTTGCGTTGGCTGGGCCGGCGGGCGTTTGGCGAAGTAACCCTTGCGGGTGCGCACGATCAGCCTGCCATGGCGCGGCGCTTTCACTTCCACATGGATGGTCCGGTAACCCTCAATACTGGATGGCTTGCCGGAGTGGTAACCCACGACATACTGGTTGCGGATGTCGCGCGCAACCTCCCGGGCGATCGTGTCGACGTCACCCAGCGATTGAGGGAAATAGGCAACGCCGCCGGTCTCGGCGGAGAGCATGTCGAGCGCGCTTCTCGCCCGCTGTGCTTCGACCGGCTCTGCATCGAACAGCAGGCCGATCGAGTACACCACCGGCCCTCCCAGGTGCTGCACCCGGCGAATGGCCTGTTCAAGGCTCAACCGGGAGGCGTTGTCCGCACCATCGCTGATAATCAGCAACGCCTGCTTCGGCTCCTTCGCGTGCTTCGATAACTCATCGGCCGAGGCTGCAACCGCGTCATACACGGCCGTGGTTCCCTGCGAATCGAAGTGCGCCAGACCGCGATCGAGCAGGGCGATGTCCGAAGTAAACCCCTGGTCGAGAAATGCCCGGTCGGAGAAATTTACGATGAATGCCGCATCCTTTGGGTTGGACGATCTCAGCAGATCCAACGCGGCCGAATTGACCACGCTGCGCTTGTCGCGCATGGAACCCGAATTATCGACGACGATTCCCAGTGATACGGGAAGGTCCTGGTGCTGAAAGGAGTTGGTGGCCTGAGGAGCCCCGTCTTCCCACACTCGAAAGTCCTGTTGTTTCAGATCCATCACCGGCTTGCCGTTTTCGTCGATGACCGTACAGTTCAGCAAAACTTCATCTACATCCTGGTGCAGGGTGTAGATACCGTTCTGCCCCTTCTTCAGGGCTCCGGGGCGCTCATTCGGAACCGGGGCGGCAGGGTTGATCGCTACATTGTCGTCGGGATCCGGCGAGAGGATCGGATCGTGGTCCAGGCTCAGATTTGGCTGCGCTTCGGGACGCGTCGGATCGTATTGCTGGACCTGGGCCCCGGCGCTGGCAGGAACCGAATTCGTTTGCGAGCGGGACGCGGGCTGGGCTTGCCCACCACCATTGGCCGGCGTTTGAGCAAACGACATGGTCCCAATGCTGCCCAGTGCGATGGCAACCGCCAGAGGCGCCGACAAGTGAGCGCGCAGCAGAGAAATCCTTGAAAATATAGGCACACGAATCCGTTCCATTTGAGTCCCATACTATTTGATGCGCCCAAACGGACTGACAGCCAAACCGCGCGACCGCTCGGATTCTAACTGCCGTCATCCAGCCCGGGCGCCCTGTCCAAGCTCCGCTTGGGCGGGATGAGGCTCAGGGTCGGTCGGGGTGGAGATCCTCCGCACCCGAGCCACTGTCACGGCGCTAATCATGCCCGACCAGCGCGAAGAGTGATTTTTGTGATCTCCGGCGGACAGTCGAATCGGAATGGAACGCCCACCGTCCCGATTCCGCGGTTCACGTAAAGCTGCATGGATCCTACCCGGAACCAGCCCTGGACGAATTTCCGGCCGCCCGGAGGCAGATCCAGGGCACCCACAAACGGCAGGCGAACCTGGCCGCCATGGGTATGCCCGCTCAGCATCAGACCAACCGACTTGCCGGACGGATGAGCAGCCAGTTGATCCGCATAATCGGGCGCGTGGCACATGACGATGACCGGCTCATCCGCCACATCGCGAATGGACGGCGGAATGGCGGCGTCGGGGTCGGGCCGTCCACAAACCGGATCATCGAGCCCGGCCAGCCAGATCCGGCTGCTTCCCCGCTCCAGGGGCAGATAGGAATTGTTGAGCACCGTGATGCCATTCGCCGTCAGCGCCTCCGTCACCAGCTTTTCGCCGAGCATGACGTCGTGATTGCCCATGATGGCATAGCGTTGCGTGCATTTGAGTTCGTTCAGAATTTCGGCGCACTGCCAGGCGGATTTGGTCGCAAACTTTCGGGGGGCAATCTGATAAGTGACATAGTCCCCGGTCAGGAAGACTGCATCCGGCTGAATGCGGTTGATCTCCTCGATCGAATGACGCAACAGGAACGGCTCAGTGAATTCGTCGAGGTGGATATCGCTGAGTTGCGCGATTCGCATCCCGTCGAAGACCCCAGGCAGCGACTGGAGATGAATTTCGAGCGGCTTGACCTCGATCCAATGGCGCTCGATCTCTCCTGAATAGAGAGCCAGGCCGGCGCCCCCGCACAGTCCTGTCGTGAGGAAGCGGCGCCGGCTCATGGGTTGGAGTTGGATGGAGTCGGGGGACGGCTGGGACTCACTCGTTTTTAGATTCAAACTTCTTCTGCTCCTGCAGGGTAGGTAATGAAAGGTAGGTAACCTGCTGCATAAAAATGCGCCGACTAGGGACCCATACTGGCGGGAGTGCATGGATTGTATCCGAGCGAGGTCGGGTTGACCGGCGTGGGCGGCGTGGGCGGCGTAGCCCACGGAGTTTTCGCGAAGTCAAAGAACTCCAGCAGGTTCGATTGCGCCGCGTCGCGCGCCGTGAGATGCGTCGAACTGCCGATAAACCGGTTTTCGACAAACTTGATCACCGCCGTGTGATCGATGGGCGTATGCGACACATAATGGCGCCGTGTGAAAGGCGAGATGACGATGTTCGGTATACGGAAGCCGAGTTGCGCGGCAAAGCCATAAACAGCCGCCGCATCGGTGCTCTTGGTGCCAGGATAGGGGACAACAAGATCGCAATGTATCGTCTTCACCCCCCCGGCTGGGAGACACGGATTGTAGGCATCCGGATTCACAGCGATCGCGGAGATATCCGGGATCGCGCCCAGCGCGGAGTCCGTGTTCTGGTTGGAGTGGCCGGGCACCGGCGGGACGTGATCGTAGGGTCCGCCGCCCTCGTCATATGCGAGGAAGAAGACAGAGTTTTTCCATGAAGAACTGGTCATAAACGCGCCCACAACGCTCGCGACTTCTGTCTGCCCGTTCAGGACGGAATTTCCTGAGCCCGGATGTTCATCGTTCACGCCCGATCCGGATTCGATGAACGAGAAGCTGGGAAGAGTGCCGTTCTTGAGATCGGTGAAGTATTGGGAGAGCGGAGCAATGTGGTTCGGATCGACGCAGAAGGAATTCGTCGTGTCGCCCACCACGCTGGACGGCTTGGTGGTTCCGGTACAGGCGGCTTTGGATGAATTCAGGTAGATGTACCGAAATGAATAACTCAGGCTCGAAAAAGTGGTATCGGGATAGTTCCCGTATGGGTTGGTCGTGGCGCAGGGACTGGAAGCGAGGCAAAGATCGTCGGTGACGGTGTAGTACACCTTCCACGTCACGTTCGCCGTATCCAGTTCCTGGAAGATGTTGGGGATGTTGAGTTGGGGCAGGTGGTCGTTGCTGCCCGGATCAGCGATGAGACCCTGGGTGGTTCCCCCGGTGAAAGTGGCGATGCGATTGGGCACGCTCTTGCTCGAGACGGGGGAGAACCAGCGATCGGACACGGCGAATTGCGAGGCCATGTAATAGTAATAATTGAGAAAATCCTGATCGTAGTAGCCCATGGCGCGCTCGCCGGTTGTATCGGTGTAGCTTCCGCCACAAGTGCCGGAATTGAGACAATTGGTCGAGTAACCTTCCGCCGTGTGGACGAAGCCGTCCATGCGGATGGGGCGTGTGGTGGAGAGATCCCAGCGACTGACATCGCCATAGCTCTCGTACCATCCAGAGGTCGCGTCGTCGATGCAGGTCGACCTCAATTTGAAGATCGGATACGTCGTGCCCTGATCGTCCTGGTTGCTGATCGTGTTCAGCTTGTCATCAATTCCGTCGACTTCGTAGTCCTTGCCGTCCTGGCCGATATTCCACCCCTTGACCTTGCGATAGGGATTCAGCATTCCGAAGTAGTTATCGAATGAGTGGTTCTCCTGGAGCATGAAGATGACGTGACTGATGGCATTCACGCTTCCCGCAGGTATGACGTCGACGGTGCTGGTTTCCGAGGCGCTCCCGCCCGTGCCGCTCACTTCGGCGGTGTAGGTGGTGGTTGCGGTCGGAGTCACGGTCTGCGTTCCGCCGGTCGCGGCAAGGTGATACGTGGTCCCATCGGAGCCGGCGATTGTCACCTGGGTTGAATTGGCGGCAGTGACGGTCAACGTGGACGAACTGCCGGCCTGGACCGTGGGCGGATTAGATGTAATGCTGACGGTCGGCGCCGGCGGATTTCCCACGGTTATATTAATGGTCGAGGTCGTGGCGCCGCCGCAATAGTCCCATTCCTCGACAACCGTGTGCTCCGGGCCATTATTCATCGTGATATAGGTGTTGAGTACTGTGCCTTTTACCACGGATCCAGTAATCAGAACGTTGTTGACGTAGATCCCCATGGTGGCAACGCCCTTGGCACAGGTGGTGGCGGTTGCAGTGGCCACGTAATGCACCGGCGAAGGTACCAGCGCGCCGGGAGTCGGGCTCGTAACCGTGACGGTGGCAAAAGCGGGCATAGCCCATGCCGCGATGGGAAAGAGAATGTGGGGGAAGACCTTCATGTGCCCGCCTTTACCGATCACTTGTTCTGAACACCTGTGTATAGGATGCATAGATGCTGGAATCTGGTTTGTTCGCAGCCAAATGATAGGTTCTCATCGTAGGACCAACGATGCGATGTGCCAAAATGGGCTGGGTGGGTTTGCATCGAAACTTTAAAAACGCCCTTTTGGCCTACCTTTGTAACCACGAGCATCAATGAAAATTGTGTGACCGGATTTCTATATCCGTGATATCCAGGGGAACGATCCGTTGCGCCTTGATGTGAATTACGCCATCCTGATGCTGGAGTGGGCCCTCCACGCACACGAATCGGCTGCGCGATACGACCACGCGATTCTGCTCGAAAGCGTCAGGCGTGAAAATGACGTTGGCGATGCCGGTTTCGTCTTCGAGCGAAAGAAAGACAAAACCCTTGGCAGTTCCGGGGCGCTGCCGCGCAATCACGCACCCGGCCACATGCACGAAGTGATGGTTGGGCAGCCGTGTGAGGTCATCGGCTGACACCAGGCCTGCCTGTCGGAATGCTGCGCGGTGATAGGCAAGAGGATGCGGCCCGGTGGTGAGGCCCGTGCCGGCGTAATCGGCGCACAGACGTTCATGGGTGGTCATCTTCTTGAGCGGCATGGATGTCTCGGCTGGGGAACCGGAGAGAGCCGCGCTGCGCAGCAGCGGGCCAACAGGCCGGCCGGCCTGCTCCACTTGCCACAGCGCATCGCGCCTGTGTTCCACATCGCCCAGTGAGTTCAGCGCCCCGATGCGGGCTAATGTAACCAGTTCTTTGCGGTTGAGCGCGGGGACGCGCTGCGCAACGTCGTCGACCGATGCGAAGGAACCTTTCTCTAGGCGCGTGGCGACAACAGAGTCCGCTGACGATTGGCGCAGACCCTTCGCATAATTCAGGCCGACGCGGAGCGAGAGCGAACCATCGGCTTCATGTTCGAGGGTACACAGCCACTCCGATCGCTGTACGTCGATAGGCCGTACGCGCAGGCCGTGCCGTTGCGCGTCCTTGATAAGCACCGCCGGCGCATAGAAACCCATGGGCTGATTGTTGAGCAGTCCGCAAGTGAAGGCGGCAAGGAAGTGCACCTTGAGATACGCCGATGCATACGCGATCAGTGCGAAGCTGGCCGCATGCGACTCAGGAAAGCCGTACATGGCGAATGAGGAGATGCCCTGCACGATGTTGTCCTGCGCCTCCTTGCCAATGCCGTTCAGCGTCATGCCGGAGCGCAGCCGTCCTTCGAGATCCTTCATCCGCTGCATGGAACGGCGCATGCCCACGGCGCGGCGAAGCTCTTCGGCCTCCGCGCCGCTGAAGTTGGCGACGACCATGGCCATGCGCAGCAACTGTTCCTGGAAGAGCGGCACGCCCAGGGTGCGTTCCAGTACCGACTTGAGCGAAGGGTGCGGATAGGTGACTTCTTCCCTGCCCTGCCGCCTGCGCATGTATGGGTGCATCATTTTGCCCACGATGGGCCCGGGCCGGATGATGGCCACCTGCACCACCAGATCGTAGAAGCGCGTGGGAGCGTTGTGCGGAATCGAAGCCATTTGCGCGCGGCTCTCCACCTGGAACATGCCCACCGTATCGGCCCTGCAGAGCGTGTCATAGACAAGCTTGTCTTCAGGCAGCGTGGCCAGATCAACGTGTCTTCTGTAGTGGCGCGGGATCAATTCGATCGCATCTTTGACGGCGGCCAGCATGCCAAGGCCAAGCAGATCGACCTTGATGAGGCCCAGATCGGCGCAGTCTTCCTTGTCCCACTGGACTACAGTACGACCCGGCATGGAAGCCCGCTCGATCGGCACCACGCGATTCAGCATGCCCGCGCAGATCACCATGCCGCCAGAGTGCTGGCCGAGATGACGTGGCAGATCCTGCATGCGCATGCATAGATCGAGATAGTGCGCGATGCGCGGGTGGCGGATATCGAAGCCCGCCTGCGCAAAGTGTTTTTCCATGGTGTCGTTGGCGCCGCGCCACTCCCAGTGGCCGACAAGGCTAGAGAGGCGCGCGATCTGCTCTTCTTCAAAGCCCAGCGCCTTGCCCACTTCGCGCGCTGTTGAACGGCTGCGATAGCTGATCACGTTGGCGGTCATGGCCGCGCCCAGTGAGCCGTAGCGCTCGTAGACGTATTGGATCACCTGCTCGCGGTGATCGCCCGATGGCAGGTCAAGATCGATGTCGGGCCACTCGCCGCGGTTCTCACTCAGAAATCGTTCGAAGAGCAACTCCATGCCGACGGGATCGACGGCCGTGATTTCGAGCGAGTAGCAGACCGCGGAGTTGGCCGCCGAACCACGGCCCTGCACAAGAAAGCCGTTCCACTGGCAGTAGCGAATAATGTCCCAGACGATGAGAAAGTATCCGGCAAAACCAAGTTTTGCAATCAATGCGAGTTCGTGGCGCACCTGGGCGCGGGCCTTGTCGAGCAGGTGGCGTTTGGCAGGCGAGCCGTAGCGCTTGCGGACGCCTTCTTCCACGCGCTTCGAGAGAAAGCTGTCCAATTCGGTCTCGCCGCCGGGAAGCGGGTAGCGGGGAAATTCATAGCCCAGGTCGTTGAGCGTGAATTCAATGCGGTCACTGACAATGCGGGTGTTCGCGATGGCCTCGGGCAGATCGCCGAACAGTGCCGACATTTCCTGCCCGCTGCGCAGAGAACGTGCCGAGTTCGCAGCAAGCAGCCTGCCTGCATGATCGAGAGTAGTCCCGTTGCGGATCGAGGTGAAGACATCGAGAAGCTCTCGATCCGATTCGTTTGCGTAGCGCACGCCGTTGGTGGCGATGACCGGCAGTCTGCGCGAAGACGCCAGGCTCAGCAGCGACTGGTTGCGGCACTCTTCTTCGCGCTGTTGATGGCGTTGAAGTTCGACATAGACATTGGTCTGGCCGTAGATGCAGGCCAGGCGGTCGAGGCATTTCCGTGCTTCATCCTTGCCGTGAGATTGCAGCGCCGAAGCCAGAGGCCCTTCATCGCCGCCTGTCAGGCAAATGAGACCCGAAGAAAATTCCTCCAGGTCCTCCAATGTTGCTGCGCCTTCTGCCTTTGTCGTTTCGCGCATCTTGAAGCGCGTGATCAGCTGGCAGAGGTTCTGGTACCCGGCTTGCGTAGCGCAGAGCAGCAGGATGCGCGGAGGCTCGTCTGGATATTGATGCGGCTGCCAGGGGTGCGGTGTGAGCCTGTGTCCGAACGAGGAGACGGCGATCTCCGCGGCAATGTGTGCCTTGATGCCGATGCGCTTGGCCGCGGTGTGAAAGCGCGCTACACCATAGACGCCGTTGCGGTCGGCAAGCGCCATGGACGGCATGCCGAGTGCGGCGGCGCGTTCGATCAAACCTTCGGGCTGCGAAGCTCCGTCAAGAAAGCTGAACGCGCTGGCGGCGTGGAGCTCAATATACTCGCTGCCGCTCGCTTTGAAAGCGCTTGGAGCCGCTTGAACAACCGGTGTTCGCGCATCGTCCGGATGGCAGACCGGCGTTCCCGGCGAGTGCGTGTTGGGCACCGCGAGACTAGTCATAGTACGCCTCCAGCCGCCATTCGTGGCGAGCGCGATCGTGCCCCAGCAGGCACGCCACGAAGACACCATCGCCGCGCTCGGCTAAAACATCCCATTCCTCGAGATCCCACTCGCCTTCGCACCACCAGCTGCCACTGCTTCTCCACGGACCGTAGGCAGCCGTTATGTCGAAGCGGTTCTTCTCATCGCGAAATGCCGCCGGCCTGGCCGCACGCTGCACAACGCGAATCGGCATCGATGGACGCACCCGCCGCAGAGCCATGCGGCGGCCATCCGGCTCCCTCTCCGATGCCCCGGCGCCGATCGCAAATGCCTCCATGCGAAAGCTCCCGCCGCGATGGCTGTCTTCAAGAACAGGCGAGCCCACGCGGTCATCGCCGACGAGAGCCCGCAACCTCGCCAGGGTTACATCGAGCCGCGACGGTTCTGGCATTTGCGGGGCAAACAGGCCGAGTTGCACGGTGCCCGATCGCCCCGCCTCAGCCGTCAATTCGAGAGAGACGATGGCGGCCTGCGGCGGGTGCGCGGCTATCTCCAGTTGCAGAAGCTTGAGGAGAAATTTGCGATCGGTGGAAGGAACAGCAGGCCGAAGTACGCACTGGTGTGTCAGTCCTCTTTCCAGCTGCATCTTCGCGGTGAGTATCGAAAGCGAGAGTGCCCGATCGCCTGCGCGGGCAACGAGGCAATCGATCATGCGAGCGCCCATGAACAGCAGAGAGTCGATCTGCTCTACAGGCGTTTCGAATTCACAAAATTCGCGCAGCGCGAATGCAGCCTCGATGGGTTGAAACGTGTGTGAATGCGCGCCCCGGGCCAATGCGCGCCATGCTTGCGCATCCGAGCCAAGCCGCGTGATGAGTTCGACCTCGGGCAACGCGGCTAATTCGCCCAGGGTACGAATGCCCCACAGCGCAAAAGTGTCAGCGGGTTCCTCCTCAAGATCGAGTGAGGCAATGGGCTGTTTTGCGAGTGCTGAAGCTTCTTCACCCTCAGCGATCATGGCCACTCCGTGGGTCACGGCAGCTTTCATCCGCGCGGCATCGTAGTTGGCGCTCACCGCAATCGACACCCGGAAGCCGGCGTCAGCCAATGCAGAGCGCATTCGCCCGGCTAACTGCGCGGGGGGACCAAACAGGCGCTCCGTGCCGCTGATGTCGAGCACGAATGCGCGATGCGGTTCCACGGCTTGCTTCTTCAATCCGCGGAGAAAACCGCGCCACGCATTCGAGCAGCACAGAGCGAGCCGCTGCTTCCGTTTCGAGCGAGCGCGCCAGAAGCCGGACTCCCCCCATGCCTTCCACATCCAGCCGTGCCATGCCGAGCGACGCGCCATTCTGCAGCGCGGGACGATTCATGGCACATACAAACTCCTGTGGCGGCCGGCCCTCGATGACCGCCACTGGTGCGCTTCGCAAATCAGGGCGCAGCCGCAGCAAGGCCTGCGCCGGAAACTCCGCCGCATGCACACAGGCGTAAAGAGCATTCACGCTCATGCGCGCTTCTCCATATCCCACGGGCTGTTGGCGGACCATGTAGATGCAGGTTGTTTGCGAGGACCTGGCGAAATCGGCGTAAAGCGCTGTCGACCACGCTGCAGGCTGAACGTAAAGCCGCGCAGCACAGTGCCGCCTGCCGTTTCGGCTTCAAGCGGAGCGCACTCGAGAGCGATCGCTGCGCTCGACTGGGCATAGGCAGCCTGTCCGAGCACCACGAGACTGCAGCGGGTGCGATCAGAAGCCTGTCGAAAACGGAACCATGTGGCAAGCGGAATTCGATTGCCGTGCTCCAGCGCGGTATCGCCCAGGTCGAGCACAATGGCAGCGAAGCCGGCGGCCTGGAGCAGTAGATCGGTGGCGCGCAGCGCCTGATCCAGCTTCGTCCATGGTTTCCCCTTTTCCGATCGCGGAGCCCGAGCGGCACGAGGTTGGGGTTGCGACCGATCCTGGCATCGCACCCAGAGCAGTTGACGGAGGTCGACGCCGTTGGCCGCGGCCGATTCCGGATCGAAAGCATCATTCGTATCTACCCAGGCGCAGACGCGGGCTTCGGCCGTTCGCCGGGCGAGAAAGGACAGGGCAAGGCTGGTACGTCCCGACGATGCGGGGCCCGTTATCTCGCTGATCGCTCCCACCGGAATGCCGCCATCCAACTGTTGGTCGGCCTCCTCAATGCCCGTCGGCGCGACCTCGCGGTGAGCGCAGGGCGCAGGCGTCAGCGCAGACGGAAAGCGGCTGGCGAGGGCGTGTTCGATCTGGAGGCGAAGGGCTGCAGCGGCAGGCATGGCGAGGCGACCTGTTTTCGCCTTTTATTCGCTTAGATTCGCTCCATGCTCGATCGGTTGTCAAAGCCACATCGGTGGATTTTTCTGTAAGCCATTGATTCAATAGCCGAATATAAATGCCGTCGTTACGATTTTCACAAGAAGAATGACCCCCTACTTGTGGACTGACTCGCGCTGATTTGCGACGAAATCGGCAATCGCCACGACCTGTTCGTCCGGCAAGTACTCGTGGCCCACCATATCAGTTCCTTTCAAACCGAATTTGGTGATGCGGGCAATGTCCTTGCGGAGTTCCGCCAGGATCTCACCCCCCGCGACGTGCTGCATTGGACCGCGCACCAGATCCGGCGGAACGCTGTGAAAACTCGCCCGCCACTTTCCACGGGCAGCACCGTCGGACGCGTGACAGGTGGCGCAGTGTTCGGCGAAAAGCATGTGGCCGTCGATTGACCGGGCCTGCGTAATCGCGCGATCCGAAGGCTGCCAGTCGGCGACTGTACGCCAGTGCCCGGCGGAGTTGAGGCTCGTGAGGTAGGCAATCAGGTCGTCCCCGCGCCCGTCGCGAAACAGGTAATCGTAGCGAGGCATGATGGAGTCGTAGCTTACGTCGCGCGGATTCATGAAATGGATGCGCAGCCATAACGGCGAGCGGCGAGCGCCCACCTGGCTCAGATCCGGGCCCTGGCGCCGGTTGCCGATCAATGGCGGCTGTTCGCGGCGAATCTCCTCGAGGCCGGTGACTGGGCCCCACATCGGCACGTCGGCCGTATTCGGCCGTACGTATTGCGAATGGCAGTTGATGCAGCCTTCGGCGATGTACACCTGCCTGCCGCGTTCGACCGGGGTCAGCACCATGGAATTGGCAAAGGAAAGGCCGTCCGGACGAACGATAAGAGTGAGAGCAAAAGCGATTCCCATCACCATCGCGATGACCAGCGCCTGGATCCGGGTCGATTTGTCGAGTCGCCCGGCAGTGATCGCGTTCCAAAGCCAGGGCACAGCGAAGAGCGCCGCGGCTGCAATAACAAAAGCGATGGGAACATGATGCAGGTTGCGGCCCATGCCGATGCCGAGTGCGGAGCCGGTCCAGCCGGCCAGCGCATAGAGGTATCCTGCCGCCCGGGCGCGTTCACCGTGCGATGCGGCAGGCATGAGGAAAGATGGATAAGCCACAAGCGCAACCGAATAGAGCGACACTCCGATGGGATACAGAACGGCTGCAACGGGGACCCGCACAGGGTCGAGAAGCAACAGGCATGCTGCGCCGAGGGCCCCAATTGCCAGCGCAAGCGTCAGGGACACACCACGGCGCGCGAGCAGCCATGCGCTTACGAGCGCAGCGGCGAGATGCAGCGTGCCGGCACGCCATAAATGGAGATCGCCCTGCCATGTTCCGGCTTTGAGCCAGGGAGAATTCTGGATGATGTAGAAGGCGGCAGAATCCAGCCATACCAGCACAGTGAACCACACGAGTACCAGCGCGAACCTTACCGACTTGCGCTGCATTGGCTCGGCTGGCAGCGGCTGCAGGGAGTCAACGCGGCTGCGATTGGCAACGATCAGGGCGACAAGGCAGCACGCGGCGGACGTCAATGCAATCCGTTGTGGGCTCGCCGTAAACAGCGGCGGAAAATTGCAGAGGAAATATCCAATGCCGGTGCCGATGCCGACTTTGAGAAGCGGCCGATCGATCCCGATCCACAGGGGAAGATTGGCAACCAGGGTTACTGTGAGCAGGCCCAGAGAAACACCGATCGTCAAAGCGACCGTGGCGGCGGTGAAGACATTGAGCGGCAACAGCGACCACACTGTGGTGAGTGCGCAACCGATAAGGCCGGTCTGGAGCCGGCAGCTCGGACAGGTCCACAGGCGACAGCGCGGAGCGAACAGGCTCATGCCGACTCCGCCGATGGCCATCGCGCCCATGATCAGGGGAAGCGAATTCTCCGTGATGCCAAGCTCGGCCAGGCGCTTGAGAAATCCGAATTGCGCAAAGATGAGGAAGTAAACATAGGTACTGGCGACGAGGAGAACGCCTTGCCAGCCTTCGAAGATGGGTGGAGCATCAGCACCCCGCGGGCGCGATTCAGCCTGCACGTTCGAGCCATCCTTTGCGCAGGCCGATCCACTGAATCGCCGCGAATGAGCCATCGGAAAACGCAACGCTGATCCAACGGATCTCCAGGGCTGACGATGCGATTTGACCCACAACGAAAACCGCCACGAGGGTGCGCACCAGCGCGGTGATCTTCCATTGTGTCGACCATCCAATGTGGGCGTGCGTCGTCAGAGGCCAGCGCGCCACGGCCCAGAAATAGGTAAGGCCTACGGACAAGACGAATACGCCGATGTAGCGAACGAACACTAGCGGCTGGGGGATGATGGTGAGGCCCATGAACCGCAGCGTCCATGCGGGTGCGCCGATCAGCAGCAGGCCGGTGCCGGTGTCGCACAGTCCGGCGATGTATTGGTAGAGGATGAGCCAGCGGCGAGGCGGGGCGTTCATAGTCGCTCGCCCTCCGGATGACCAAGGCTGACGCGATCAAGGTCTGAGGTTTCCCACCCTTTCCGCAGAAACAAGCGGAAAGGATGGGGCACGGCGGTCTGTGGCGCTGACAGCATGCGGCGGGTGAGACGAATGAACCAATGCGCCGATGCCGCGGTCATGGCAATTCCCAGCACCAGGCGCACCACGTAAATAAGATTGCGAGCGGGGCCGGGAACAATCGTAAAGGCGGGATCGCCTCCCTCCTTCCAGCCAGTAAAGAAAAACAGGATCACATACGCCAGTGTCGCGCCGTGCCAGGCAAAAAATGGCCAGCGAGCGCTAAAGATAGCTCCGTCTTCGTCAAGCAGGACAGACAGGATGAGAATCAGCAGGCTGCTGACGAAACCTGCCATCGCCAGGATGGAATGGCCCACGAGGCCGTCGGTGAATTTGAGGCGGTCGAGGATACCGGGGAGAAAAAACGCCCAGCCCGTAGGAACGAGCAGGGCCCAATACCCAAGCACGGCCATCCGCCACAAGCGTGTTCTTGCGGGCCACGCAAAGGCGGTGAAATACGCAGGCACAAGCGGCACCCAGATCAGCAGGCTGCCCAGGCTGATGAACTGCACGGGAAGGTGGTGGCTCACGTCTGCGCGGCCCAGGGCGAGGCAAAGCAGGGCTTCGACGGCTAAGACGACCCAGGCGGCGACGATCCAGTGACGGCCGGTGGTTTTGCGATGAGTAAGGCCATAGGGCAACAGGAAGAGGATGAGGACGATAACGAGCGTGGATTCGAGCTGGCTCGCTCCCGTGGGGCCGCCGGTATCGGGATTGATTGCAGGATATGTGGCCGGATCCGATGCAAGGTAAATGGCCATGGGAACGAGCAAAAGCAGCGCGAGGCCAAGCAGTTTGGCAGCGCGGATGAGGGTCGATCGATTTTCAGGCTCGTGCCAGGCATGCTTGTACGCGGCGGCGAGCACCACCCACAGGAAAAGGATCGCCAGCGGAAAAAGAACGCGGGCGTAGCCGGTCCAGTCGAGGAAGAGCTTGCCGCTGGAGTTGCCGTTGAGCCAGGAGACTGCGCCGATGGTAAGAGCCAGCGACCATAGAATGAGAGCCGCCGGCGACCAGGCGGCGATGGCCCCGCGGTCAGCACGATAGATGCGGATCGCCCACGCCACGAGCGGCAGCGCCATCCATCCGTAGAGTTGGAAATTGAGATGCACTGGAGTCCAGCGGCCGTAGCTCCACTCGCCAAGCCAGCGACCCGCGGCCGGATAGAGCAACAGGATGGCGAGCCAGACTCCGGTCAGGTTCGCGACCACGAGCCACGCCAGGCTGTGCCATGCGGCGACGGCGAGAACTGAGTGCGTTTCCGAACGCGACCCGGCGGAAGTCTCGACTGCAACAGGTTGGAACGCGACGTGCAAGGGTAGATATGCGACCGCTGTCAGTCCGGCGCCGGACTCACTCGCAGATTTTGCCATCGCGCATCTCCACCAGGCGGTCGCAGCGTTGCGCCAGCCCGCGGTCGTGGGTTGCCATCACCAGGGTGATGCCTTCGGTGGCGGCCAGTTCCAGCAGCAGGTCGAAAATCTGGCGGCTGGTGCGCTCATCGAGTGAACCGGTGGGCTCGTCGGCCAGCAGGATTCCCGGCTTGTTCATCAGCGCCCTGCACAACGCGGTGCGCTGACGTTCGCCACCCGACAGCTTTTGGATGCGCTGTTTGAGGCGATGGGTAAGCCCGGTGCGTTCGGCGAGGATGTGCAGGCGCGCCAGCGCCTCTTTGCGCGGAGTGCCGGCGGCTACGGTCGGAATGAGGCAGTTTTCTTCAAGCGTCAGGTCGGCGATGAGATTGTGCAGTTGGAACACGAACCCCACCTCATGGCGGAGGTACTGCGTGCGGCGGCGTTTCTTGAGGTCCGTGCCGTGGATCAACACGCGCCCGCGCGTCGGCTCATCCAGGCCGCCGACGAGGTGGAGCAAGGTGCTTTTGCCGCAGCCGGAGGGGCCACAGATCGCTACCGTCTGGCGGGAAAACACTTCCAGGTCAACCCCGTTCAGGACGGGGATGGAACCGTCTTCGTAGCTCTTCCACACATCCTCGGCGCACAGCAGCGCCGGCCCCGATTTCGAGGCGGGTGTGGATTGCCGATCGACGGCGGTTTGGCTATTCAAAGCGCAGCGCCTCCACCGCGCGAACCCGCATGGCATAGAAGGCGGGATAAAGCGCCCCCGCAGCGCCTGTGAAGCAAGCCAGCAGCACCACTGCCATCACCACCACTGGCTGGACCTCGGCATCGACGTATCCGTGGAGCGCTGGAATGAGCTTGAGAGCGAGAATGGCGCACGTCCCGATCCCCAGGCCAAGCACCGCCCCCGCGAAGGAGACAGCGCCCGACTCGCCGAAAATGAGCGTGGCAATTTGAGTGTTGGAGAATCCGTTGACGCGGAGAATCGCGATTTCGCGAATACGCGTAAACACCGACATGATCATGGTGTTCGCCACGCCCAGTCCGCCCAGGAGCACGCCACAGGCGCCGACCGCCCAGGCCGTCGCTTTGAGAATCTTGAACTGCGAGTAAGAACGGTTGAACTCCTCGTCTTCGAGCGCGATCAGGCTGGGAAATTGCTGCTTAACCTGCGCCTTGAACGCGGCCTGGTCGCTGCGGTTCTTCAGTTTCACAAGCAGAACCGAGGACGTGCCATTCTTGTGAAAGAACGACTGTGCGCTCGGAAGGGGCATGAACACGCCGCCGTCTTCGAAGCCATTCCTGGTGCGGAGAATGCCCATTACCTGGAAGGTTCCGTGACCGATGGCCACCTGGCTGCCCAAGGAGGCATGCAGGAATTCGGCGGCGCGCTCGCCGAGAGCAATCGCATCCGGGTTGGCGCCGAAGGTGTCTTTGCTTCCGGAAATCCACGTAGCTTCACGGATGCGCGCGTCGTCGCCGGTTACTCCAAAGCAGGTGATGATGGGATGGTCCTGGCTGGAGACGATGCCGAAGAGAACCGGGTTGGCCTTCTCGACCAGGCTCCAGCCCTGGATTTGCTTCACCGAAGCGTCCGGCACGCTGCTGAAGAAGAGGTCGGAGATATTGCGCTCGAAGACGATGAGTTGGCTGTCGGCGGAGAGAAGCCCGGCGAACATGCCGACCGCACCCTGCAGGATCGTCACCACGGTCAGCATGGCGGCGACACTGAAGGCGATCCCAGCGATGCTGATGAGGGTGCGAACGCGATGGCGGCCGAGATTGGTGAGAATCAAGCGGAAAAAAATCATGATGCCCGAGTAAGACTGGCCTCGGAAAGATTCGCGATCTCCTTATTGAATTGGACCCGAACATCGCGGAGGAACGCAAGTCGCGGACGGCGGTGCACCAGACGCGCAATCACCTGGCTACCCAGGTTCATCAGCCGTTCGATGCGGTCGAAAGACTCGGGTACGCCGATGGTGAGCGCCAGGTTGGGCCGGTCCAGGCAGGCATCACGGGCAGCGGTTTTGCCGTGGACATGGTCGCCATGCAGCACGTCCTTGAGGTCGTCGAGTGTCTGGTAGCTCAGGCCCCAGAAGGTAGCCAGGCGATCGAGCAGGTTGGCCTCATAGGGCCGGGCTTGACCAATGATTGCGGGAAGAACCAGCGCCAGGCGGATCAGTGAAACCGTTTTGCCCATGGCGATGGACTGGGGTTCACGCAGATGCTCTGAAAGGCATCCGTAATGGAGGTCCTGGCTTTGCCCATTGAGAAGCCCGGCGAGCCCCAGGTGGCGCTCGAGGTAGCCGAGCCCCGCCGATTGAACCTCCGGTGGCAGTCCTGCTACCGACTTCCAGACCAGCGCATAGGCCCTGTTGATCAGCGCCAGTGCGGCCAGGATAGCCGCTCCCTCGCCGTACACCTGGTGGGCACAAGGCACGCCGCGGCGCAGCTGGGCGTCGTCCATCGAGGGCAGGTCATCAA
Organism: uncultured Acidobacteriota bacterium; assembly: GCA_963798315.1. Classification (GTDB taxonomy): domain Bacteria; phylum Acidobacteriota; class Terriglobia; order Terriglobales; family Acidobacteriaceae; genus Telmatobacter. The sequence continues at coordinate 206,604 of CAWCTA010000025.1, forward strand.
AAAGCAGGGATGCAGTATGAAAGTATTCGATGGCAATGGCCAGGTTTTCAGAACGATCTTCGGATAGCCCGAACAAGCAGGCGATACGATACGCCAGTTCAGCGCGAACCATGCTGCCGGGGTGCTGCAGCGTGTCCCGCAGGGCTCCACCAAGATGAGGCTCGGTTCCCTGGGGCAACGGCAGTCTTGCCTGAAAGGCGCGCCGGAGGCGGGACCTCATCAAAGCGTGGTTTGCGGTTGAATCCATTCCTTTCGCTCCCATGGTACCGACAGTGTTCGGTTAGACGACTTTTTTGATGAAATGTAGATCACCAAACCAGCGATTTCCGCCGTTCCACTGCGCGAATCGCAATCTGGGAGATTGTCCGAGGATTGTCTACTTCCATTAGATCATGGAGTTAGGAGATAAAATGACGCCGTGATGAAACCTGCCGCGCTGTCCGTCCTATAGGACCGGTAGTGGAGATTCGAGGGTCGGCGGGCAGAGAAAGAGACTCGTAAACCTTGAGTCGGATCAGCGGAAATGACGATCTCTTCATTCTCGGCCGAGTGCATTGACGCGCGCCATCCCCAACCGTCAGATTAGTAGGCGAGCCCCAAAATTAAATTCTCGCCCGGGCGTTGGATCAAGCCTTGGAGGCGGCGTGAATTTCGAACGTGTCAGGAGACTCATGAGTGGCTTATTTGTAAGTGTGATTTCGAAATCCGGACCCTTGAAGCTTGGCCGCTCTTTGCTGGCCGCTGTGGCCGGTTTTGCGTTGACTGTCACAGCTCAGAGCCAACAGCATTATCGTGTCGATCCGGGGACCAGCGCTGTGCACTTCACGCTCGGAGCATCGGACCACCCCGTGGAGGGAACATTCCATGTCACTTCAGGTGACTTCACCCTCGATCCACAGAGCGGTGCGATGACAGGAACGGTGTCGGTCGACGCTTCCAGCGGACAAAGCGGGAACGAGGGCCGCGACAAAAAAATGACGAAGGATCAGTTGAAGGTGCAGACTTTTCCGACCATCACTTTCGCGCCGGCCAGGTTCTCGGGGCAGTTGAAAGACTCCGGCGATTCGAGCGGACCGGTAGAGGGCGCGTTTACACTGCTGGGACAGGCCCATCCGATCACCGTTCCCATGAACGTGCATATGGAGGGCGATCACTTCGCCGCTTCCGGCAGTTTTTCAGTGCCGTTCGTGAGTTGGGGCGTGAAGGATCCGAGCTTCATGTTCATGAAAGTGGACAAGGAAGTGAAAATCGACCTGAAACTAACCGGCACGGTGACCAAATGACAACCAGCCGGCAAGCTGCGACTTCATGCCAATCGGCTTGAAAGAGGATCGAACGTATGCGCCTTTTGGTAATCGAAGACGACGTCGCGAACCAGAACTTCCTTGAACGTTCGTTAACCCAAAACGGTTTCCAGGTGGATATCGCGCCCAACGGAAAGACGGCGGAGAGGATGGCGCTGGCAGGCAGTCATTCGGCCATCATCCTCGACCTTGGCCTTCCCGACGATGACGGGCTTTCCTTGATTACCCGGCTGAAACAGCAGGGCATCCGCTCCCCAGTCTTGATCTTGTCTGCGCGCCGCTCGCTCGATGACCGGGTGCGAGGACTGGAAATCGGCGGGGACGATTACCTGACCAAGCCCTATGCCCTTCCCGAATTGCTCGCCCGTTTGCGCAATCTATTGCGCCGGAATGCTCCCCCCGCCGACAGCACGACCGTCTTGCGAGTCCTGGATCTCCAGCTTGACCTGTTGCGGCGGGAGGCCATCCGGGGAGACGAGGTTCTTCAACTTACCACCCAGGAATTCTCTTTACTGGAGTATCTTTGCCGCAACGCGGGTCGTATCGTGAGCCGATCCATGATCCTCGACCAGGTGTGGGGCATGCGTATTGAACCGGACACGAACGTCGTGGATGTGCATATTTATCGTCTTAGGGGTAAAGTTGATAAACCGGGTGGACCCCCCATGATCCGCACCATCCGTGGAGTCGGCTATGTACTCCGAGATAAATAGCTCCAAAGGACACACCGCGGCCTGGCGCATCTCGTTCTGGAGCACGCTGGCGTTCGCCGTGGGTTCACTGATTCTTTTCCTGTTTCTGCAGCGTTTCGCATCCCACGAAATTCAGCGCCGGACAGACGCCTGGCTCATGGGCGAGGTAGAGACCCTGGCTGACGTGGCCGAACGAACACCAAAAAATGCCCTGTATGACCGGATTGTGGACGAAGTAGCGGAACTGGCTACGAAAGAGGTTCCGCTCGAATTACAGGCGGGAGGCCAACCCGACCAGCAGGCCGTTTTCTTTATCGAAACAGGAAGCGATAATCGCCTGAAGCTCTGGGGTGGCGGCAAGCAGGACAGCACCCCCTTCCTGACCGCAATTTCGCGAAGTCCGATTACCCCTGGCAAGCCCATGGACATTTCGGTCCCGGGCTATTTTCATCCCTTTCGCGTGGTAAGCAGACTAACCCCGTCGGGAGACCGTATCCACCTTGGACTCTCGAAGGCGCAGGACATCCATGTTCTTCTCCGCATGCGTGTTCGGTTGTTTTCGATTTGCCTGGCCATCGTGGTGCTCGGCTTTGTCATCGTTTTCTTCGCCACCAAGCGGATGTTGGATCGCGTCCATCGCATTACCAGGACTGCCAATCGCATTGGCCAATACGATCTGCGCAGCCGAGTGCCGGAGGTTCGAGGCACGGATGAGATTGCCCAGCTCGCCCGCACGCTCAACAAGATGCTGGATCGAATTGAGAATTCAGTCAATCAGTTGCACACCATCACCAACTCGCTTGCCCACGACCTGCGCAGTCCGATGATGGCCATCCGCGGCAAGCTCGAACTGGCCCTGCTGGCCGAACATGAGAGCGCCGGAAGCGATCCCATTGCCTCGGCTCTCGAGGAACTGGATCGTCTCTCTGACTTCCTTACTAAATCGCTGGACGTGGCGGAGGCCAATGCCGATGCTCTGCGCATCCGCAGGGTGCCGGTAAATCTGGATGAATCGCTGCGCTCCATGGTGGACCTGTACGAGCCCAGCTTTACCGACAAAGGCCTCAAGGTCCTGATCAGAAGCTCGTCTCCCGTTATTGTGTCAGCCGATTCCGCGCTCCTGCACCGCTTGCTGGCCAACCTGTTGGACAACGCCCTCAAGCATCTCGCCTCCGGAACGACAATCTACATCCAACTGCAGGCCCTGGCCCCGTCAGGGCATCTGGAGATCGAAGACGATGGACCGGGCTTTCCTCCCGAAGTGATCGAACATCCGTTCGAGAGATATGTGAAGGGGAAAGAATCGACTGGAAGCGGTCTCGGGCTGGCCTTTGTTGAGGCGGTGGTGCGCGCCCATGGCGGACAGATCCGGGCTTCGAACGGCCCGCGTGGAGGAGCGCAGATCGTGATCGATCTGCCTCTCGCGGGACGCGCTCTTACCGACGAATCGTCATTCGAGCAATCGCACATGCCCGTCTCCCGGAATTGACCCTGGCGGGAAAAATGGCAATTCCAGTTGATTTTCGCCGCTTCGGTGCATATGATCGACACATGCACGGTTTCATTTGTTGTCGCCTCTGTTGTACGCTTCGCGCGCAGAGGTGACCTGAGCCTGCACTTTTAGATCGAAATCAAGGTTTCCGAGCGCCCGCGATCAGCCTTAGCTGCCGCGGGTGTTCTGTTTCTGAGCGCAAGTAAGAATCTGAATGCGATGAAGAGGAATCATGGCTCAAGCTGTTCCGGAAAAAGAAACCAAAGCGCAACGCGCTGAACGCCTGAAACGCGAGAAGAACCCCTGGGAAGCATTTGACGAGGTGCGCGCGTTTGCCCGCGAAGGCCGCGCCAGTGTTGTGCCGGAATGGGCTTCGACCTACTTCAAGTGGTGGGGCATCTACACCCAGGGGGATGGCGTGGGTGCCACCGGTGGCAAGGGCGGCGAAGGCCTCGCAACGGAATACTTCATGATGCGCATTGGCATTCCTAACGGGATCATCTCGGCCAGCCACTTGCGCACTATCGGCGGACTCACGCGCAAGTACGCCCGCAACCTGGCCGATATCACCACTCGCCAGAACATCCAGCTTCACTGGCTGACTATCGAGTCGCTCCCTGAAGTCGTCGATGCTCTGGATGCCATCGGGCTGTCGCCTAAAGGCGCCTGCGGTGATGTCGTGCGCAATGTGACGGGCTGTCCGCTGGCTGGAATTGCTGCCGATGAAATCATCGACGCTTCGCCGGTCGCGGTCGAGGTTGCGCATCTGCTCACCGCAAACCCTGACTTCTACAACTTGCCCCGTAAATTCAAGATCTGTGCCACTGGCTGCCCTTCCTGGTGCGCCTATCCGGAGATCAACGATATCGGATTGACCGCGGTGAAGCACGAGGGCGAGATAGGCTACTCACTGCGCGTGGGTGGTGGCCTGTCCAACGAACCACATCTCGGCGTTCGCTTGAATGTGTTCCTGCAGCCGGACCAGGCAGTGCGCGCCGTGCGCGGCGTAACGGAGATTTTCCGCGATCAGCAGAAGCTGCGCGAAAGCCGGGACCGCGCTCGCTTGAAATACCTGTTCATGAAGGAGGGCTGGACCGCGGAGAGCTTTCTCACAGAACTGCAGTCGCGGCTCGACTTCACCCTGCGGCCGGCCGTGCCGGAAATTGTGCCAGAGGACGTGTATCGCGATCACGCCGGCATTCATCGCCAGCGCCAGCAGGGATTGAGCTATGTGGGCGCGTCGGTCCTTCGCGGGCGCATGACCGGCGAACAGCTGGAGGCGTCCGCCGAGCTAGCGGAGCGATTCGGGAGCGGAAATCTGCGCGCGACCGTTTCGCAGAACCTCCTGTTCATCGATGTGCCGAATGCAAAAACGGGAGAATTGGCCCGCGAGCTGGAACAGATCGGCCTCCACGTGGAAGGTTCGGCATTCTGGCGCGGCGCCGTGGCGTGTACCGGAACCGAGTTCTGCAAGCTGGCGATTACCGAGACCAAGGGCTTCGCGCGCTGGCTGGTGGAGGAGATGGAGGAGCGGCTGCCGCAGTTCGACCAGCAACTGCGACTGCACGTGACCGGCTGCCCCAACGGGTGCGGCCAGCACTGGATCGCCGACATCGGCATCGAAGGCAAGAAGATCAAGCATGAAGGCAAGCTCACCGATGCGTATTATTTCTGCCTCGGTGGCGCGGTGGGCCAACATGCCGCCGTCGCGCGCCCGGTCGGCTATCGCTGCGCTGCGCCCCTGGTGCCGGATGCGATTGAGCGGTTGCTGCGCCGATACCTTGGCTCGCGGCAGCCGGAAGAGAACCTGCGCGCCTGGTTTTTGCGCCACACCAACGATGAGCTGCGCGCGCACCTCGCCGGAGAGGTGACCGCGGCAGCGGAGCGCGATCTCCCCACCGGGCCCGTGCCGCACGCGGTCGCTGACTGAGGATTGTTGATGAGCCTGCTTCCCATTTTTCTCAAACTCGAAGGACGCCAGTGCCTGCTGGTCGGCGCCGGAACTGTGGCCCTGGACAAGATCGGCAGTCTCCTCAAGACCGGCCTGCGGCTGCGCGTCATCGCACCGCATGCGACTTCCGAAATCCGACAACTGGCAATGGAAGGCAAGCTGGAGTGGATCGAGCGCTCATTTGATCCGTCCGACCTCGACGGCAACTATCTCGTCATTGCGGCGACCAATTCGCCCGAAGTGAACGCGGCTGTTTATCAGGCGGCGGTCGAACGCGGCATCCTGTGCAACAGCGTCGACGACATTCCCAACTGTGACTTCTTCTTCGGTTCCGTGGTGAGTCGCGGCGATTTGCAGATCGCCATTTCGACTGCCGGAGAAAGCCCCGCCGTGGCGCAGCGTCTACGCCACGAGATCGATACCCAATTGCCCCAGGACCTTGGTCCCTGGCTCGCCAATCTCGGCACAGCTCCGGCGCAAGGTTCTGGCCATTCACCCGCGCGGCGAAGAGCGCAAGACGCTGCTGCACCAGTTGGCGCAACGGCAGATCTGCGACTCCGAATCGTGCCCCTCGCGACGCCTGGCGTTGGCGCCCCTGGGCAAGCCGGAGCCCGACGCGGGCGGAAGGGTGTGGCTGGTGGGCGCCGGACCGGGCGATCCGGACCTGCTGACTGTCAAGGCGCTGCGCCTGATTCAATCCGCGCATGTCGTGCTGCACGACGACCTCGTGCCAAACGCCATTCTCGAACTCGCTCACGTCGCGGAGATCGTGAACGTGGGCAAGCGCTGCGGCGTCAAGAGCATCACCCAGGATGAGATCAACGCGCTGATGATCGAGCATGCCCGCAACGGCCGCCGCGTGATCCGTCTGAAAAGCGGCGATCCGCTCATCTTCGGGCGCGCCGCGGAAGAGATGGCGGCCCTCACCGAGGCCGGCGTCGATTTCGAAGTCGTGCCCGGAATTACCGCGGCGTTTGCCGCAGCCGCCGCCATCCCCTGCTCCCTCACGGACCGGAACAGCGCCTCGAACGTGACGTTTTCAACCGGCCACCATGCGCAGTCGCACAATGAATCGCAGTTGCCGCAACAGGAAGACGCCACCCGCGTGGTCTACATGCCAGGACGCGACCTGCGCCTGCTGGCAGCCGAATGGCTCGCGGATGGACTGCCGCCCGATTTTCCCTGCGCTGTCGTCTCCCGCGCCGCACAACCTGGGCAGGCGGTCTTTCACACCACCCTCGGCGAGCTCGGTGAGTGCCCGCCCGTAGCGGCTCCCAGCCTGCTCCTCGCCGGCTGGGCCGTTCGGGACGCCTCTTCCGCGCGAGCCCGGGCGCAGGAAGCGATGGAAGCCACAGCCTGAATGTCCGGTGGTGCCAGACCAGCTGCCAGCCGGCCCCTGCCGAGCCCTGCCCTTTATACTGAGATGTTTGCAGCATGCAGGCGCACGGGCCGGACGAACGGTCCAGTGCACGGGAGCAAGATTTGGCTGAAGCGGAAATCGGCATTATCGGCGGCAGTGGACTCTACTCCATGCCCGGCTTCACAAACGTACATGAACAGCGTGTGGAAACCCCGTTCGGCGAACCGTCCGAGGCCTTTGTCCTCGGCGAACTCGAAGGACGCAAAGTCGCATTCCTCGCGCGTCACGGGCGCGGCCATCGCATCCTTCCCTCGGAATTGAACTTTCGCGCCAACATTTACGCCTTCAAAAAACTGGGCGCGGAACGAATTATCTCCGTCTCCGCTGTGGGCTCGCTGAAAGAAGAACACAAGCCCACCGACTTCGTCATTCCCGACCAGTTCATCGATCGCACGTTCCATCGCGTCTCCACCTTTTTTGGAAACGGGATCGTTGGCCACGTGGCCTTTGGCGATCCGGTGTGCGCCACCGTGGCCCGGGCGGCAGCGGATGGGTGCGCCGCGGCCGGCGTGACCAGCAAACTGGGCGGAACCTATGTCTGCATGGAAGGCCCCCAGTTCTCCACCAAGGCCGAATCGAACCTCTACCGCAGCTGGGGCGCCGACGTGATCGGCATGACCAATTTGCAGGAAGCCAAGCTGGCCCGCGAAGCCGAAATCTGCTATGCCACCGTCGCGATGGTGACCGACTACGATTGCTGGCGCGAAGGCCATGATGCGGTAACAGTCGAGGAAATCGTCGCGGTGCTGCACCAGAACGCCGCCAATGCATGCAAAGTGGTCAAGGAAGCGGTCGCGGCCATGCCCAAAGAGCGCACTTGCGCGTGCGCTTCGGCAGCCCGCTTTGCAGTGCTGACCCAGCCGGATGCGATTCCAGCCCAGGCAAAAGAAAATCTCAAGCTCCTGTTCGGAAAGTATTTCGGCTGGTAGTTCGCAACATCCTCGCGGGCAAGTGCTGGTGTGTGCGATTGAATAAACCTACAACGAAATGTGAGGAATATACGTGGCAATTACCGTAGTGGGCAGCGTTGCCTTCGACTCCATTCAAACTCCAGCGGGCCGGCGGGACCGATGCCTGGGCGGTGCGGCAACATACTTTTCGTTGGCGGCAAGCTATTTCACCAGCGTGCGCGTGATCGCGGTGGTGGGCGAAGATTTCGGCCCCGAGCAGCAATCCGTTTTTCAAGCGCGCGGCATCGACACCCAGGGCCTGGAGCGCGCCGCGGGCAAGAGTTTCTTCTGGGAAGGCTCGTACCTCGAAAACCTGAATGAGGCCAAGACCCACGCCACCGAACTGAACGTTTTCGGCGCCTTCGAACCCAAGATCCCCGATGCCTATCGCGATTCGGAATTCCTGTTCCTGGCCAACATTGATCCGGTGTTGCAGCGGCGCGTGCGCGAGGCCATGCCCCAGGCAAAACTCGTCGCCGGCGACACCATGAATTACTGGATCAAGGATCATCGCGACGCGCTCAAGCAGGTTCTGAAGGGTCTCGACATCCTGCTCATCAACGACGCCGAAACGCGCATGCTGGCCGGGAACAATAATCTTGTTCAAGCTGCGCGCGGCGTGCTTGCGATGGGACCGCGCATGCTCGTCGTAAAGCACGGCGAATATGGCGCCACGGCTTTCTACGGCGCGAGCACGAATGGCCTCGGCGCAAAGACTTTTCGGGCCCCTGCCCTGCCTCTCGAAGAAGTCGTCGACCCGACTGGCGCCGGCGACAGTTTCGCTGGAGGCTTCTTTGGCTACCTGGCATCGCAGAAGGACCTGACTCCCGGCGCATTCCGGCGCGCCATGTTCTACGGCGGTGTTATGGGATCGTTCGCGGTGGAGCGGTTCGGGACCGAGCGACTGCAACAGCTCTCGCGCGCGGAAATCGACGAGCGCTTCTCCCAATTCCGCGAGTTGACTCACCTTGATTGAGCAACCGGTTCGCCGCGCAGAATGGCTCGCAGTGGCAGCCGGTTGCGCGGCGGCATCATTCGCGGCAGCCGCATGGAGTTGGCGGCACGGAGCCATGCTGAACTATGGCGATGCAGTCGCGCATCTCCACATCGCGCGCCGGGTTATCGATTCGCGCCGGCCGGGCCTCTCCGAATTAGGCTCGGTGTGGCTGCCGTTGCCTCACCTGTTGATGATTCCGTTCGTCGCAGTCTACACATGGTGGGCCAACGGGATCGCGGGCCTGATTCCCTCCGCCCTGGCTTGGCTGGCCAGTTGCATTGGCATGTACAGGCTGGCTCGCCGGTGGCTCCCGCCCCAGGCATCGGCACTCGCTCTCGCCTTCTTTGCGCTGAACCCCAACCTGCTCTACCTGCAGACAACCGCCATGACTGAGCCGCTGTTTGTGTGCGAAATGGTGTGGACAACGGTGTGGCTCGTGGAGTGGCGATCATGCCTCGACAGCAAAGACGCAGCCGAAAAAGCAGCGCGAAATCGGAGCCGCGCTGACCGCCTCTTGTATGCAATCGCCGTGGTCCTCGTTGCCGCGGTCTTCACGCGCTATGACGGCTGGATCATGGCCTGCCTCGCCTGGATCGCGATCGCCGTAACGCTGGCGCGGCGTGGCCGGCTTGGTTCGGGCGCCTTCTGGATCGTCACCCTGTTGATTGCGGCCGCTCCCATTGTCTGGTTCGCCTATAACGCGGTCGTCTTCGGTGACTGGCTCGATTTCATGCGCGGCCCTTATTCGGCCAAGGCGATCGAGATCCGCACCGCAACGCCCGGATCCGGTCCTCCGCATCCGGGATGGCACAACCCCTGGGTGTCACTGAAGTTCTTTGTCAAAGCAGCGGTGATGGATGCGTCCGGCGCGCACTGGGGAAAGTGGCTGCTGTCTCTGAGTGTCCTAGGCACAGCGTGGGCATCGCTCATCGCTCGCCGCCGCGCATTTCTCTGGGCGCTTCTGCTCTGGCTGCCGGTTCCCTTCTATGCGTATTCGGTGGCTTACGGTTCGGTCCCAATTTTCCTTCCTCCCTGGTGGCCGCACTCCTGGTACAACACCCGTTATGGACTGGAGCTGCTTCCGGCCTTCGCCCTGGGCCTGGGGTTCTTCTTCCACTTTGTGCTGACCGGAGTACGCGAGTTCAAGCCGGCATGGACAAATTACATGGTGGTTGGATTGGCGGCCGTTATCGTTCTGAATGCCGCGGTGGTGGTCCGCGAACGGCCCCTGGTTTATGTCGAAGGCACCAAGAACATCGAATCGCGCCGCGTCTATGATGCTGAAGTTCCCAAAGCCATGCGCGCGCTGCTTGCCGCACGTCCCGCGGGTGCGGTACTGATGAATACCTCGGTGCATCCCGAGTTCGTGGCCTTCAGCGGCATTCCTCTGCGCCAGACCATCAACGAGAGCGACCGGGAGTACTACCAGGCTGCGCTTGCCGCACCGGCCGCTCACGCGGCCATCGTGCTTGCATTCGAAGGCGATGAGATCGACCTGGCGGTGCACGCGCACCCTGAAGGGCTGACGTTGGTCCGTCGCTTCAATGCTAAATACCAACCCGCTGGGGCGATTTACGTGTCCGATACCTCTCCTTCCGGCGCACCCCGGTAGCCCTCACCGCGTCCGTCTGTGCGGTGGTAGCATCGGGCAAGGAAGCCCTCGCATGAATTTCGCTCACGCGCATTTCGTCCAGTCGTTCAGTTTCGATCGCCTGCAACAGATTGTGATCGCGAACGGCGCAATTGGCCGGCTGTTGTTGGCGTGTCTGCTCGGCGCCGGCGTGGGCCTGGAGCGCGAAATCAGCGGCAAGGCGGCGGGCGTTCGCACCAATCTGCTCATCTCCATGGGCGCCGCATTTTTTACGCTCCTCTCCGCCGTCCTGGCCGGGGATACTAATCCCGACAAGGGCCGCGTGGCCTCAAACATCGTCCAGGGCATTGGATTTCTTGGCGCCGGCCTGATCATCCATAATCGCAGCCGGGTGAGCGGGCTTACCAGTGCCGCCAGCGTCTGGGTCGTCGCGTCGATTGGAATGGCCTGCGGCGCGGGTCTCTATGCCGCCGCGATCGTGGCCGCCGTCATCGTGGTGCTCGCGCTCGAGATCGTCGGCTTCCTCGAACGCCGTGCAAATCTCAAGGGGTATCCATTGATCTATGAGGCGCGCGGAAGCGACCAGACGCTGATGCTGCACTCGATTCTGGATGCAATGGACAAGGCCAGGGAGCGTCTCTACAACGTCGAGCGCGATTCCATAGGCGAACTGCAGCGTGTCAGCTTTGCGGTAATCGCCACAAAAAAGCAGCATGAGCAGTTGCAAGGAAAATTACACGCCGAGCCGGCCATCGACGCACTGCTCACCTTCCGTGATCCGGAGGAAGATTGATTCCCTTCACCAAGGCCCACGCCTGCGGCAATGACTTCCTGATCGTGACCGAAGAGGCGGCTGCAGGCAGCGACCGGGCTGAACTGACGCGCCGGTTGTGCGCGCGTAATACCGGCGTTGGCGCGGATGGGATTGAGTTCTTCGCCTGGACCGGACCGAGTTCGGGCCGCATACGCCTGCACAATGCGGATGGCTCCGTTGCCGAAATCAGCGGCAACGGAACCCGTTGCGTGGCCGCATGGATGGCAGAGACACTGGGCGCAGAGCCAGGCGATTCGCTGGAGATCGAAACCGACGCCGGCGTGCGCGTCTGCCACATCGACGCAGTGAGCGCCGCTCAAGCCTTCACCGTGGAGGTCACCACAGGCATGGGCGTACCGCAGTTTGCGCCGCGGACGGTGACCATTCCCGGCGGCGTGCAGGTCGATGGCGTTGAGGTCTCCATCGGCAATCCCCACTTCGTCATCGTTGTGGACAATCCGCAGTTCACCATCGACGGGCAGCAGTGGCAAAATATCGGCCAGCAAATCTGCGCTCATCCCGACTTCCCCTGCCAGACCAACGTGGAATTCGTGCGGATCCTCGATTCGAACCAGATTGAAATTCGGATCTTCGAGCGCGGCGTAGGACCAACAAGTTCTTCTGGCACCGGGACATCCGCCTCAGCCACAGCAGCGCTCGCATTGAACGGGTGCACATCGCCTTTACGCGTTTTTGCTCCCGGCGGCGCGCAGATCGTGACATGGGACGGGCCCGGAACCGAATTGAACCTGTCAGGCCCGGCATCATTGATCGCCCGCGGCGAGGCGTGGGGCGGATGAAGACGCCGCATCAAAGTGCCCCGCTGGTCAAGCTGGCTCCAGTACCGAATGGCGCCGGGATCAGCGTTGTTGCGCCAGCCTCGTTTGCGCGTCCGGAACGAGTGAAAAGCGGACTCGAGGCGCTGCGCGGACTGGGCTTCTCGACCCGCTTGGGACAACACGGGCTGGTACGCGGGCCGCTCTTCTTTGCCGGTACGCCGGAGCAAAGACTCGCCGACCTGCATGCCGCATTCGCCGACCCTGGATCGCAAATCCTGATGAGCCTGCGGGGCGGATACGGATCGAATTACATCCTCGACGGCCTCGACCTGGAGCTGATTCGCAAACATCCGAAACCGTTTTTCGCCTACAGCGATTTGACTGGCGTGCAGCTTCGCCTGCTCGACGCTCTCGGCCTGCCTGCATTCCACGGCCCCATGGCCGCGGCTGATTTCTATCGCGACGATGGCGTACATCTTCCCAGCTTTCGCGCCGCGCTGGCCGGCGAACCCTATGTTCTCGGACTTGGCGAGGGCCTACGCGTATTGAAGCCGGGTACGGCGCGGGGCACGCTCTACGGCGGCTGCCTCAGCATTCTCGTTTCGCTGCTGGGCACACCCTGGGAACCTGCCACGGAGGGCAAGCTCCTCTTCCTCGAAGACACGGGAGCCAAGCCGTACCAGATCGATCGCATGTTGTGGCAGTTGCGGCACGCGGGCAAACTCGACGGAATCGTGGGCATCGTTTTCGGCGAGATGCTCGATTGCATTTCTCCTGGCGCCGCGCCGGAATTCCTTGAAGAGGTCATCGCAACCGTGTTGCACGATTTTGAAGGTCCGATCGCGATCGGCCTGCGCAGCGGGCACGTTTCGCGGCAGAACATCACACTGACTCTCGGCGTAGCCGCGGAATTACGCGTAGATGAAGAAGCGCAATTGCATTTGCTGGAACCGGCGGTGGTGCGGTGATACGACAGGCACGAGAGACGAGGCACATTCACCTGGTCGGCATCTGCGGAACAGCGATGGCTTCGCTGGCGGGACTGCTGCAGTTGCATGGCCACCGCATTACAGGCTCCGATAAAGCAGCCTATCCTCCCATGAGCGATCTCCTCCGCGAACTCGGCATTCCAGTGCTTGAGCCGTACGCGGAAAACAATCTCGATCCCCGGCCTGACCTGGTGGTCGTCGGCAACGCGCTTTCGCGCGGCAACCCGGAGATCGAGCGCGTGCTCGACGAACGCATTCCCTTCACTTCGATGGCAGCGCTGTTGCGCGAGGAGTTCTTGACGGGACGCGAATCGCTTGTTGTGGCGGGAACCCACGGCAAAACGACCACGACCAGCATGGTGGCGTGGATCTACCAGGTCGCCGCGCGCGAACACCCGGAGCGCGAGCCGTCGTTCCTGATCGGTGGCGTGGCGGAGAACTTCGGCACCAGCTTTCAGCTTCGTCCCACGCCGACCTTCATTCTCGAGGGCGACGAATACGACACGGCGTTCTTCGACAAGGGACCGAAGTTCCTGCACTACTTTCCCGATGCACTCATTCTCACCCACGTGGAGTTCGACCACGCCGACATTTACGCCGACCTCGAAGCGGTAAAGATAGCCTTCAAGCGGCTGGTGAACCTCGTGCCGCGCCGGGGCCTCATCGTGGCCTACGACGGCAGCCCCAATGTGACCGAATGTGTTTCGCGCGCGTTCTGCCGCGTGGAACGCTACGGCTTCACAGCCGCGGCAGACTGGCGCCTCCAGAACCTGCGTCATGAGGGCGGCCTGACGCGCTGGGAAGTAGGTCGCAACGGCGACGTTGTGGGCCGAGCTGGAAATGAGCCTCGCCGGCGAGCACAATGCTCTGAATGCCACGGCCGCCGCCGCCCTGGCCGCTGAACAGGGCATCTCCACGAGCGCGATTCAGTCTGCGCTGGCAAGTTTCAAGAGCGTAAAACGGCGCCTTGAGGTGCGGGCGGAAATTGGCGGCATCACGATCATCGAGGATTTCGCGCACCATCCCACGGCCATCCGCGAGACCCTGCGCGCCCTGCGCTCCGTCTACCCTGAGGCGCGTCTGTGGGCCATACTGGAGCCTCGCTCGAATACTCTTCGTCGCAAGGTGCTCGAAGATGAAATCGTCTCCAGCCTCCGTCTCGCCGACCGCGTCATTCTGGCCGGTGTGTATCAGCAGGAGCGCATTCCCGAGGGCGAGCGCCTGCATCCAGAAGATGTCGTGCATGCGCTGAACGCGGCGGGCACCCCAGCCGAGTTGCATGCGAATGCCGACTCGATCATCACTGCAGTCGTGCCGCAGCTTCGTCCCGGAGACGTGGTCGCTATCTTGTCCAATGGCGGATTCGACGGCATCTATGAGAAACTGCCCGCGCGCCTCAAAACGAGATTCTCGTAGGCACAAAATCCATGGCCGCCGCGCTCCTACTGCTGTTCACGATTGTCCTCCTCGGCATCCCGGCGGCGCTCGTGTTTATTCCGTGGGCCATCATTACCGGCAATGCGACTCCGCTCTACAACGTGTCGATCGGGATCGTCCGGCTCGCGTTGCACCTGGCAGGAATACGCGTCAGGACCACCGGCCTGGAACATGTGCCGGCGCACACAGCCTGCATCTTCATGTCGAACCACGTGTCCAATCTCGATCCACCCGCGCTCATTCCGCGCATTCCCGGTCGCACCTCGGCGTTTGTCAAGAGCTCGCTGATGAAGATTCCCGTGCTCGGCTACGGCATGAAGTTGGGCGATTTTGTGCCGGTGGACCGCGATGGACGTATCGAGAGCGCGAAGGAGAGCGTGGCCGTGGCGCGGCGCGTGCTCGAAAAAGGCATTCACATCACCACCTTTGTCGAGGGCACCCGATCCCGCGATGGTCGCCTGCTGCCCTTCAAAAAAGGTCCGTTCTACCTGGCAATGGAAGCGGGTGCTCCCTGCGTTCCGGTGTCGATCCACGGCACCGAAACCATGATGGCGAAAGGGAGCCTGCGCGTGCGTCCCGACACAGCGTACATCACGTTTCACGAACCGCTCGATCCGGCGCGATTTTCAAGTCGCGAGGAACTGATGGCAGCTGTTCGCGCCGCAATCGCGTCCGCACTGCCGGAGTGGATGGGGGAAACGGGGAACAAGGATCAGGAATCAGAAGACGGGGATTAAGGAATAGCGAAGCTCAAGGCTCCACGATCGCGTTATAGCCATCGTTCAGCAGCTTCTGGCGCATGGCAACCGCATCGTTGCGATTAGCAAAGGGGCCGACCTGGACATGGAGTAGCCCATCTGCGGGATCGCGGTGCGCGCTGACCGCGTATCCCCGCTTGCGCAGAGCGCCCACCAGCACATCGGCGTCTTCAGGGTGCGAAACGGCCGCAATCTGAACCATGATCCCCGAGGCCTGTGAGAGCGCCGGTTGCACAATGGAGCCCGCACCCGTAGCGGCCTCCGCGCCCGCGGCTTGGCCGGGCTGCGCGGAATGTATAACCGGTTGAGAGGTCGCGGCCGGAACCGCCACCGGAACCGGAACTGGCGTCGAATCCGATGCAGACGAATCGGGCTGGTTGGCCGTTGCAGCCGGCTGCTCGGGTTGCGCACCGCTTTGCCCCGCTGAGGGCTTGGACGCAGGAGCGGCAGCTTGCGCCACCATCGGCGTTCCGGACGTGGGCGGCGCGGCCACGCTTGCGGATTCCGAAAAACTCCGGCGCCCCACGGCATAGCCGAACACGAAGCAGGCAGCGCACAGAGCGAACAGGATCACACCAAAGGTAAGCAGCATGGCCGGTCCAAGGGTCAGTTCCCGGTCCCGGGCGGCCCGCAGACTCTCTTCCGGTTCCTGCACCGGCTCAAATACAGATCCGCCAAACCCTCGCTGCATATATGCCTCTGGTTAAAGACATTCTACGCGACCCGTAAAATTCCCGATTTGACATCGCAGTGCCCGCCCTTTTCGACACTGACACCCTGGTCTCTGGCGTGATAGACCCCGAGCCGGCGAATTAGTCGCCTTCTGCTGGTTTCGTCACCCGGGGGACGCCCGCAGTAGTACCCATCTTGTTCAAGAGCGACAACAGTTCCATCGGAAGCGGGAACACGATCGTGGTGTTCTTTTCGACCCCGATCTCCGTCAGCGTTTGCAGGTAGCGCAATTGCAGGGTAATGGGTTCTGTGGCCAGGAGTGCGGCCGCGTCCACCAGCCTTTGCGCCGCGCTGAATTCGCCCTCGGCGTGAATGATCTTCGACCGCTTTTCGCGCTCGGCCTCGGCCTGCTTGGCCATTGCACGCAGCATCTGCTCGGGAAGATCCACCTGCTTCACCTCCACCGAGATCACCTTCACCCCGAACGGTTCAGTGCGCTGGTCGATGATGGACTGGATGCGCAGGTTCAGCTTGTCGCGATGGCTGAGAAGCTCGTCCAGTTCCACCTCACCCAGAACCGAGCGGAGTGTGGTCTGCGCGAACTGCGAGGTCTGGTAAACATAGTTCGCGACTTTGATAGCGGCGTCGTTGGGGTTGACCACGTAAAGCGTCACCACCGCATTCACTTTGAGGGTCACGTTGTCGCGGGTGATCACGTCCTGCGGCGGGACCTCGAGCACCTCCTGACGGAGTGAGATGCGCACCATCTGGTCGAACGGCCGGAACACAAGAATGATTCCCGGACCTTTCGGGACGGGCAAGGCGCGGCCCAGCCTGAAGATCACGGCGCGCTCATAATCGCGCAGGATTTTGATGGAGTTGAGCAGATAGAGCAGGACGATAGCAATGACAATCAAAATCGGAATCGGCAAATCGGCAAAGGACATGGGCCTTTCCTCTCTTCAGGAGTTCAGCACGGATTGTACTCCACCCTTGGTTATGCACCGGCAGCCGGCGGTTCAACAGGCGTTACCTTCAAAAGGTATTGCTCGTGACCAACCACCCGGAGAGGCGTGCCGGCGGCCACAGCTTCGTCCGCTATGGCCCGCCAGATTTCGCCATTCACCAGGACGTGACCTTCTGGAGTCAGCGCCTCCATGGCCGAAGCGCGGTGTCCGACCAATGCGTCGACCCCCAGCCGAACTTTCAGGCGCCGCGCCCGCACCGCAAGCCGCACCAGGAATGCCGTGATCCCGCCAAAGGCCGTGCTGACCGCGACCGCTACCCACGGATTGACCGCCAGTTCCGGCACCGGCGCTGCGATCAACGTGAGCATGCCCAGGGTCAGGCACACGATGCCGGCAATCGCCAGCGCCCCGTGCCCGCCGAATTTGGCCTCCAGCACCAGCAGTGCAATCGCGGCCAGCAGCAGCAAAACCGCGGTATAGCGGATGGGAAGCAGGTTGAGCGCAAACACCGCCAGCAGCACCATCAACGTGCCCAGCGCGCCGGGAACGATCGTCCCGGGCGTGTTGAATTCGAGGTAGATGAGCAGCGCGCCGCCCACCAGCAGCAGCAAAGCGATGTTGGGATTGACAAGCCAGCCGAGCAGGTCTTCGCGCAGCGTGGGCTGCACCCGCTGGATGCGCGCTCCGGCAAGGTGCAGCACCTGCTTGCTGCCGTCCAGCCGGGTGATCTCGCGGCCGTTCAAAGCCGCCACCAGCTCCGTATCGCTGCTCGCCGTCAGATCGATGAGATGTTTATCCAGGGCTTCTTCGGCGGTGTAGGAATGCGAAGATTGCACCGCCGCCAGCGCCGCATCAACATTGCGATTGCGCCGCCCTACATACGATCGCAGGAACGCTTCGGCGTCGTTCTCCACCTTTTGGGTCATGGTTTCATCGGGCTTGCCGAATTCGAACACCACGTGGGCCGCGCCGGCATTGGTGCCGGGAGCCATGGCGGCAATGTCGGCGGCCTCCAGCAGAAAGAATCCGGCCGACCCGGCGCGTGCACCGGCCGGAGCCACGTAGATGATCACAGGCACCCGGGAACTGAGTATGGCCCCCGCCATGTTGCGCATGGAGTCGACATAACCCCCGGGCGTATTCAACTCCACCAGCAGGGCCGCGGCGCCCTCAGAATTGGCGCGGGCAATGGCGCGATCGAGCTGGCCCGCACTGACAGGCTGGATTGTATCCGCAAGGACGAACTCTTCGACCACGGGTTGCGACGCAGGCTCTGGAGCCGCAGCGGCAGCCGCCCATCCCCACCCTGCAACGAGGCCCCATGCAATCCAGAAAGCTCTCGGGGAGAACCCTTTCGCGAACCCGCGCACGTTTTGAAACATGGCTTGCTCCTTCAGGGCCGCTTCCGGCCCTACTGCGGCTGCCCCTGTTTGGCGGCGACCTGGCGCAACAGTTCCTGGGCTGCGACGCTGTTGGGGTTCAGCTTGAGCGCCTCGGCGGCCTCATGACTGGCGTCACTCAAGTGGCTCGCGGCAAAATCAAGCCGCGCCAACACTAGATACGCAGTCGCCGACGGCTTCAGTTCCAATGCAGTCTGCGCTTCCTTGCGGGCGCCCGCCGCGTCTCCGGTGCGTTCCCTCACTTCGGCCAGGCCCGCATGGGCCTCTTCCGATGTGTTATCCGCAGCCACGGCCGCCTGGTACAACCGCTCCGATTCGAGCAGCAACCCCCGGGAAAGATAGTCTCTCGCCTGGCTCGACAGGGTCCGAGCACGCTCCTGGGGGCTGAGCGCGGCCAACCGGGTGGCCTCCATCTGGTCGAGCATGAGGGCGGCCTGGTGAAAAGCCGCATCGTCAAACGTGCGCGCGATTCGTTCCAGTGGGTCCACATTGGTTGTCCCAGGCTGCTTCCACGCCGCCAGCAGGCTCTGCGCTTCGCTGTCGTTGGGCCGCAGCTTGAGGCTTTGGTTCAGCTCCGCCAACGCTTCCGGCCCGTTGCCGTGACGCTTGAGGCTCACAGCCAGGTTAAAGTGATAATCCACCGCACCGGGATCCGCACCTGATGCCTGGCGAAACATGGCGCTGCCATCGTGTCCCTGGCGGCTGATCGCCACGCCCTCGTTGTTCAGAACCTCCGCCAGCGGCAATACCCGGGCCACTCCCGCGAACGCCACTTCGGCCCCCGCATAGTTGCCGGAGAACATCAGCGAGAGCCCGCGATAGAACCCGGCCTCCAGCGCATCCGGATCGTCGCTGCCCACCTTGGCAAAGGCGGCCGCTGCCTGCTCATACTGCTGCCCATGATAGTCTTCCCGGCCCAACGCCATCCATGCCGGGCTAAAGCCGGGACTCAGTTTCACCGCCTGTTGCAGGTGACGCAGCCGTTCCGGCTGGTCAGACTCCGTAATCCCGCGGATGTACTGCTCAAACGCCTCCAGGCTCAAATTGGCCCCAGCGGCAACAAAAGTCTCCTGCGATACGTTGAACGCTGGATCGAGCTGCCGGGTGAGCTTCCACGCCAGGGAGTCGAATACCGCGATCAGGTCGCGCATTTCGCCCCGCGTGGTCAGCGGATTGCCCATCGTCATGTGCGGCACATCCACAATCCGAGCCTCGGCAATGATCGCGGTTCCATCGTTGATGTAATTGCCCACCACGATCCAGTCAGCGTCGAGGGTCTGAGCAAGTTTGATCGAGCTCGCACGGGAGGGCTGAAATCCCTGCGGCAATCCCAGGTGATCAAGCGCATACAGACGGTCTGCCCGGCTCATGGGGGCAAATCCAGCCGAGGCAAAACGGCTGCTCAGCAGGGCCGGCGCCGCCTCGCGAATCCAGTCCAGGCTCGGTTGACCGGTGCGGTTGTCAAAAGGAAGCACCAGCAGAATGCTGCCCTTACCGGTGGTGGCAGCCGCCGCGTCCGATGGACTCTGCCCCTTTGCAGCGACAGCGGCAACCAAAACCATCGCCAGACCCGCACCGGCGGCAACCCGCCAAATCCAGCGGAAACGCAATGAATAGTGAAGGGACACAGCACTCTGATTATAAGTTGTAGGCCTGATCCCAGAATGTCACGGCCCGCCGTGCCAATCGAGCGCCGCTTCGAACTGGCGGTTGAACCGGATCAATCCGATCCATTGCCCCTGGCCCGGATCTTCGCGATACCACACCAGCGTGCCGCCGAGCTGGCGGGCAATCGCCGGCGCCGGAAGATCGTGATGCAGGCCGAAGTAGCGCTCGTCGATCGCCGCACTGCGCCGGCCCAGGCTCAGGAGCGGCCGCGGCGGATCGTACTTCGTCGAGAAAACCAGCGCCGCCGAATACTTGCCCGGCTCCTCGCCGGCCCGGCCGATCTGCGCAGCCGAGAAGTCGTCGATGGCAAACACATCGAACGGCTCCTTGACATAGCCCAGCTCGGGACGACGCAGCTCATCGGTGACCGGCCACGCTGACAGAACCGTCGCGCCCGGAAAGCTTTTGCCAAGCTGAGCGATTCCCGCCTGGTGCAGCCGGATGACATGGGAGTAGGCGAGATTGTCTTCCGGCGCGAATCCATAGGGAGGATTGACGAACAGCCCGGTGGCAAAGGCCGCGGCCGAGAGCACCGCCAGTGCCTGCCAGTACGGAACCCGGTGATCAAACGTCGACACCGCAAGAAGCAGGACCAGGGGATACATCGGCAGCAGGTAGCGGCAAAGCAGCGCCCCGCCCAGCACGCTGAACAGCAACGCATTCACCAGCAGCAGAATCAGGATGGATCGCCGCACCGGGGCGCTGATTCCCGGGCGCTCGTGCCCCTCGGCATCCGTGCGCGGCTGCAGCAACATCGCAGCAATGGTCAGAAGCATGGGCACAAACATGTTCATGTGCGCCGTCAGGTGCAGCACTCGGTGGACGAACGCCGCCAACACCCGCTCCGGCTCGAGGGTGGCCTGCGCGTTGTACTCAACGAATTGCGGATTGCCGAACAGATAACCCGTCTTGGCATAGTGCCAGCCATACCATGCCGCCAGCGGCGCCACGCAGCTTGAAAGCCAGCCCGCCTCTTTCCACAACCGGTATCGAACCGGCGGACTCGCGCGCAGTCCTTCTGCGGCACGCACCATTGCCAGCGTGAGCGGGATCGCCACCGCCGTCTCTTTCGAAAGCACCGCCGCCGTGAACCACACCGCCGCGGCCCAGGGCTTTCGATCGTGATCAGGCAGCGCATAAACCAGCCCCCACAAAGCGAAAGCCGCGGCAAAGATGTCGGCGTGGGCCAGCGTGCTCTGCGCAAACCAGATGGGATAGAGGCCCGTCAGCACTAACGTCCAGAAAGCGACTGCTCGGGAGCCATGGAGCCGCAGGGCCAGTGCCCACACCGCCAGCAGCCCTGTGGAGGCCACGATCAAGACCGCCTCGCGCGTCACCTCGGGTAAATAACCCGAGGCCCTCCACCACAGCGCAAGGTAAATACTGGGCAGCGGCGGATGCGCGTTGGTCAGCGTCGAGGTCGGTATCAGAGACCCGGTGCGGTAGAAATCCCATGCGGCGGGGATGTAGTATCCGGCCTCGTCCCAGAAGTAGGGTAGCCGCATCAGCGTGAAGTGGCTCGCGTACAGCGCTACGAACACCACCGGAAAGATCATCCAAAGCGGAAACGGCGCATCCGGCCCGGGCTCGATCCGTCGTAGCCAGAACCAGGGATTCCGTGACCAGCGATTCATTCTCGTACCTGCGAATGCTTTCTCTGGTTTAGTTAACGGGTCCCTGGGGGAAATTATGCGTCTGTGGTTCGAGCGAGAGGGTGCCAAAGGCCTGTTCGTACTGGGCAATGTGCTGACCCAGCACATTCCACAGCGCCTTGGCTTGCTGGGGGCTCAGGTAGACCGCCTGGTGATTGCGGATGGTCACCTGGTCAGGGCTTTCGCTGGTGGCAAGGCCAAAAACAAGCTGAAAATCCCAAACGCTCACCCGCACCTGGACGCTGTTGGCGTAGGACTCGCGATAATCGGCCGTTTGGGTAATGTTGATCTGAGGTTGCGCAGTCTGACTCATGATCTATCAGATTACCCTGCCCGGGCTCGAGTGCGCCTGTTCGCTATCGGAAATGCGACTGAAGGATCGGGCCTTGGATAGGAAAAGGTGGAGTGGAAATCCGGAAGTTGGGACCAGCGACCGTTCGTATACCGAAGGCCCACTCACATTTTGGTATTTGGATTTATGTGAATCTCTGTAAGTCGCGAGTGACGTGCACACCAGAGGATCGGGATCCGGTGGAGACTTACTCAGAGCCGGTCGAGACCGAACACACCGCTGACTCTGCTGAAAATCCCGGTTAACTTTGCGGTCCTGTCAGAGAACGCCCGATCCCCTTACCAGATCGGCGATCAAGCCGTCGATACGCGAAGTATCCTCAGCTAGCGACCGTGCGTCGAGGAGATCCCTCAACGCCTGTTCGGGCTTACCAAGCCGGATTAATGCCATCGCTCGATTCGTTAGTGCCCGCACATTTTGTGGATCCAGTTCGATGGCGCGATCGAGGTGTGGCCTTGCCTCGGCCGGGCAGTCCTGCATCAGCTTCACGGCGCCAAGATGTGCCTCGATTTCCGCATTGTCTGGAGCCAGTGGTTTTGCCCGCATGAGGCCGTTGTATGCCGACTCGAGGTTGCCGGCGTGGAGATCGAGCAGGGCGAGACGGAACAGAGCGTTCGCGTTCAACTCAATCGCGAGAGACGCAAGATACTCCTCCCGCGCACGGTCCAAGTCACCGGCCTGCGCCAATTGCTTCCCAGTCAGATAATGATAAGCGTAAGCGGGAACGAGTCGAGCTCTCCCTTCCGCAGCGATATCGCCTCTGCCGCTCTGTTTCCAGAGTTGACCATCGATCACTGCGGCAGTGCTGATCAGGTTCGGCGCTTTGCATGCAGCGGGGTAAGCCGAGACGTTGGGCCCAAAATTGCCCGCGGCCGCGACAAACATGATTCCACCATTCGGCTGTGTCTCATACTCCGCGATCGCCTCGCATAACTTTGTGTAGCGCTCCTTCTTGCCCAGAAATGCAAGGCTCATATTCACCACCCTGACATCCTGCGTGGCCATCCAGTGAATTGCTTCTATTACATGCTCCAGCTCAATCTTGCCAGTCGGACCGGTGACTTTCGCCGAAACGATCGCTGGAGAACTGACCAGGATCGCCGACAGTTCCGGATGTCCTGACGCGAGTTCCGGCGCGTCAGCGTCGGACGAGAGAAGGATTGCGACGACCGTCCCGTGACCGACGCGGTCGATCGGGTCATCTCCCGCGAAGTCCTTCATTGCCACAATCAGATGGCGCAACTGCGGATGATCCGGAAGTACGCCGGAGTCGATTAGGCCCCTTCGAATTCGATCGGGAGATGGTGGCGGGCGATTGATCGGAATTCCCGGGATAAGCAAAGCTTTGCCGGTCGCGGGATCGTACAGATCGGAAGCTGATCCTTCCCAATTTTCTCCCAGGAGAATACCGCAATCTTCGCTATCAATCGGTAACGCGGCTGAGTCTTTGGGCGAAGCCATCGAAGCGAATCCTTCTGTCGACGATGCCGGTTTGGCGGCGATGGAGGCACCAGCCGCCCCAGGCTGAACTTTTTCAGAAACTATTTGCTTTTGCTCGCAGCCCAATCGCAAAAGGTATCGACGCCCACCAGGAGGAGAAGCAAGGCGACCGAACCAGCCAAGGGCGCCAGCACCACGGCGAGTGCTCCTCCTCCAATCAGTGTTCCGACAGACAGAGCCACGGCCGTCGCAGCGCCGCCGGAAATGCCTGCGGCCGTCGGATTGATGTCAAGCCCATGCTCTTTACGAACCTTTTGAAGTTCAGCCTTAAGGTCGGCTTCGGTAACCGGATTGCACAAACGTTTCTGAAACGCTCGCAAGACAAAATGCCCGATCGATGCTCCATCATCGCCCGACTGTAGAAGGGCTCCGCATCCTGGTCCTCCTCCTCCAGAAGGCTCTGCACGGCGTCGGAGAAGTCTCGTGGTTGCCAGTTGCCCTAGGCTTTCCGTGTAGCGTCCCAGGAACGCGGCATCCGCGTGCGAGCCCTTGAGCACTGCCTCCCCTTCGACCAGTAATCCTGGCGCGGTCTCCTGAAGCTCTTGAACAAATGCCAGCGCGCCAGCCTCGACTAGGCGCTGTTCCTCGCCTGATAACTCTGCCATGAGAGCCTCTCGCACTTCCAACGAGGGTTAGGGTAGCACAGCTTCGCAAGCTCAAGCTTTGTTTCCGGTGTACTTGGCTTCTTCAGATGAAACGTCTCTGCTGGTCTGGGCAAGAACTCTGGGAGCGTGGCCCAAGTCTCAGGCCGGTCATCTCGCCGCGATCTTTCGGCGCTCCCTGGTCCAGAATCCGGGACTTGAACCCGCAAGCCTTGCGGCGCTAGCTCCTGAGGATTTGCCCGTTTGGATTGCTGCGGCTGGGTTGCTGCCGGCATTCGACCGTGCTTTTGGTAACCGGTAATATGGACCTGCGGAACCGCCGAGCCTTGCCTGCCGAAGACTCATGGCCTTCAGCATGTCAAACGTAATCTAAATGAAGGTTCCGCTGGATTCATTGTTTATTTCAGTCCGAACACGTGTTGCGCAGTTCTTCCTGAACCGGGGGCGCTTGGAATCCGTCCTGCTCTTTCTGCTCGTCGCCGCTGCATTCCTGGTTCGCATCTGGGGGATTTCCAAGGCCCATTTCTGGGATGAGATGGTGTACCTCCAGAATGCCCAGGTTATCTGCTGCGGCAAAACCAACTACTCCGAACTGGACTTTCGTCCTCCTCTGATCTCGCTGATCTACGCCGGGGCATTCTTGCTCTGGCGCCACATCTACGCAGCCTGCGTTGTCGCGGCGTTTCTCAACGCTGTCGGTCCTCTCTTCCTTTATCTCGGCGGGCGTCTGTCGGTGGGCCGCTTGCCGGCTGCAATTGCCGCTCTGTTGCTGGCATTCTCACCCTTTTTTGTGGGTATCTTTCCTGATGGGTTTACAAGCGATGATACGGGCAATAGTCTGCTGACGGATTCGCCCGCCCTCACCTTGCTACTGCTCGCATTCTGGCTTCTACTCCGAGCGCTTGACCGCCCGAGCACCCCTCGTTTTGCGTGGGCCGGTCTCGTCTTGGCACTTTCGATCCTCATGCGTTTTGGCACACTACCGAGTGTCGGCATGCTCTTTTTGTTGCCCCTTGCCGCGAATCGACGGTGGAAGGCGCTCATCGCCTGCGGGGCTGGACTGCTGGTTGGGTTAGCTCCCTATCTGCTCTGGTCCCGGCTGCACTTCGGGGCTTTCTTTTTTACCCTGCAAGCCGGCTGGAAGCACGTCGAGGGGCCGGTTGAATCCATCTTCTTTTATCTGCGCAATTCCGCCGTAATTTTCACGCCGGTGGCCGTGTTTGGACTAGTGGTGGCCGCCTCATCATGGCTCTGGCGCCTCTTTGGTCCTTCCCCTTCGCGGCCCCGATTTGCCTCCGCATTCCCCTCCAACCTCTCTCCGCTCGTCTTGCAGGCTTTCCTTTGGCTGTGGCTTCTAACCGAGTTCGTCTTCTTCAGCGCCATGCCGCACAAGGAACCGCGTTACATCCTGGCGCTTGCCCCTCCATTTCTGCTGCTCGCTGGCTCCGGCCTGGCGCTCTTGTGCATCTTGCCCCGCAAGCCGTTCCGGCATGCTGGAGCAATGCTTGTCGCCGCATTCCTGGTTTTCACGTTCGTTCCGCTCCAGGAGCGCTTCCGCAGTCCCTTTATTGATCCCGACAACCCGGAGGAAATACTCGCATCTCAGTTCCTTCAGTCAGGTCTCCCCCCCGGGACCATCCTTTACATGAACTTCAACTACCCCGCTTTCGCCTTCTTTACCAATTACCCCATCCATGAACTTCCAGCCGTCGGTCCTGCCCTTTACAAGCAGATCGAGCAGATTCCCCCCGGCGGAGTCCTTATCGTCTACCGCAAGAACGATGAAGTCTGGGAACCCGATATCGAGTGGGTGAATGCGAATCCGAAATTCCAGCGCCTGCGTGATTTCTCCGCGTTCGTGATATACCGCCGCTTGTATGAGGCCCGGCAATAGAACAGCGATGGGTCTTTGCCAGTTTCGCGTCGGAGGTGCAAGGTAGTCGGCCCCTTGAAAAGGCCGGCGTCACCGTGCGATATATCCCCATTTGCCTGTCTTCTCGTCGCCGATCCGCACCGCAGCCATCCCTTCCGAGAATGGCCGCGCATCGCGATATTGCGGCTCGATGACATACCGCCCCCTCTGGTCGATGTAGCCCCATGCACCGGTCGAAAAATCGCCGGCCATCACCGCCGCCAGGCCTTGAGAGAAAGAGTAGGCGGACCTCCATTGCAAACCGATGGAATGCCCTCCATTTTCGTCAACGAAGCTGTAGTTTGTTTCGGATTGCACCTTGGTGATCCCCTGCTGGTCAGTTACCCATTTGTGGGTTGCAGTCGGCTCCAGGGCGAGCCCATCGTGGAAGCTGAGCGGTTCCGGGAATTCCAGCGGGATGACGATTTGTCCCGTTCTATCGATCGCTCCCCACTTCTTCATAAGGCCGCCGCTTGTGGCTACCGGCGCTATGCCATCCTTGAACGCAAAGGCGAAACCCCACTGGCGATCAATTACGAACTTGCCGGTGCTGTCGATGAATCCCCATTGGCCCCGCTCTGCATCTCCAATTCGCACCGCCGCCGTTCCCTCTGCAAAGCAGAACGCATCATCAAATCTAGGATCGATCACATTTTTGCCGGATTTATCGACAAACCCGAAGTGCCTGTTCACGCCCCGGTCATCCCAACTCACGTTGACTCCGACCAGCGTCAGGCCATTTTCGCAAGGCAACATGACACCGGCTTCGAGGTCGGAAACGTAACTCCCCTGCTTATCGATCACCCGTTCCTTGCCCGTCAGGACATCGCCGGTTCGAACAATGGCAAGACCTCCTGAAAAAGGTGTCGCATGGTCCCATTGGGGCGTGATCGCGTACTTCCCGCTCCTGTCAATAAAGCCCCATTTACCGGTCTTTTCATCACCGCTGCGAACTGCCGCCAGGCCCTCGCGAAAGCCTTCGGCATAGTCAAACTGTGGATCAATGACAAATTTGCCGGACTTGTCGATATAGCCCCACTTTCCGTCGGCCTTTTTCCCCATCTGCACCGCGGCCAATCCTTCTGAAAACGGGCCTGCACTCTCAAACTGCGGATGGATCACGATTGAACCCGTTTCTGAGCGTGGAGCCACTTTTCCGCCCGTTTGATCTTGCCCTGCGGGGCAGCGCTGGGCACTAACGACGAACAGCAACAGTAAGTAAACCCACGTGGTTTCGCGGTGGCGAGTCAGATTCATACGGTCCCTCTGTCGCAGGCTGAGTTGGCTGCAACAAAAAGCGAAAAGTATACTCTCGCACTTGGACACTCCCCCCGCTGTGATGGACGTCGCGGATAATGCCCCATCTGGCCATTTTTTTCGATCATTCGAGCTGATTGGGAGTTGTCAGCCTTCGAAAATGACCGCGACCGAACCTGGAGCCATTTCCAGCTTGCCGGGCCACGCCTTTTCATCGGGTTGCTCGGGAGTCACCCATTGCAGATTCGACGACCTCGGGTGGTCGAGAGAAACCTCGCAAACGATGGGATCCGTATCGCTCATATTCGCGAAGGCCACGGCGCGGCGCCCGTCCGGACGCCGGTAAACCGTGTACGCGCTCAACGGCGTTCCATTTGCGCTTGCCCTGGCCCCGTGCGTGTCCTGGAACTCGGCATCCCAGATCCATTCCCTGTACCTGCGCCGCAGATCGTCAACCGCGCGGCCATAGCGGAGCGAAACCGGCATCTCATCGAGTTCGCCATGGAAGTCGCGCGGCTCGTAACTCATGACAAAGCGGTAAAGCAGGCAAGCGTTGATCATCTGCCGATCGTTCCATCCGGTGATTGCAACCGACATCGGTGCGAATGGATCGATATAGCGGCCGAACGGTACAAAGCCGCGCTCAATGCGGAAGTAAGACATGTTATAGGTCTGCAACTGGATATCGTAGGGCGATTCGCCGGCGAACAGAAACTGATCTGGATCCACGATGTTTCGAAATCCTTCAATGAGCGGCACATCGCCTGAGAAGACGGCCCCGGGAACGTCATGGCCATGGGTGGTCGAGAAGCAATAGGGGCATATATGCCAGAAACACTCGTCATACAGGATGCCGCTAGCGCCTAGGACAACGCTCTTGCGGAACTCCTCAAGCGCCCGTTTCCTCCACGCCGGACTCGCCTGGCACATGCCCGCTCCATGCCGCGTATTGATCCCGGCGATTTGTGTGGGCGTGTCGTAGTCATAGGCGTGAAACTGGTATGGATCGCCGTACGGATCCTCCATGACAAACTGCCGGAACTCGCCGCGATAGGC
This sequence comes from uncultured Acidobacteriota bacterium, assembly GCA_963798315.1. GTDB lineage: Bacteria > Acidobacteriota > Terriglobia > Terriglobales > Acidobacteriaceae > Telmatobacter. Next base: position 234,817 of record CAWCTA010000025.1, read on the forward strand.
GGGAGCGGTTACGTCCGCCCACGCGTATTTATTGAAGAGAACGATTTCAACGCCCATCTTTCGGCTCGCGGCTATCGCCTCTTTGAATTCCCGTGGCGTCCCCAGCCTCGGATCTGTGTCATGCAGGGGAAAGTCGCGATCCTGGCCACCGATCTGCCACCCAGTCAACTGAATGGCCTTGACTCCCCATCGCTTGCAAGCCTCCGCATACTTGATCAGGTCCTTGTATGGGAACGACAGCCTGTCTTCCGATGAGTTGATTTGAATCTGCTGCCAGGAGTGAACATCCAGCACCCACGGCGGCGTCTTTGGAGCTTTGAACCAGGTGCGCCGCCATGCCATGTAGATGTCCGCTCCAACATGCCAGTCGCCGCTGAATGGTTCCAGCACCAACGCCTCAGAGCTCTGGCTGGCTCCCGGCTGCACGAAGCACAGATGATTCGGATCGATGCCAATCGTCGCGTCGGCAACCTTTGCCGACGAGTCGATGGCGCTGGAGTTGAAAGAATCCGCATAGGCAGGCGACAGGTACAGGCAGACCTGCAACGCGTGCTTCTGGCCCTTGTCGTGATAACCAAGGTAGAGTCCGTGCGTCTCGCTGAGAATCAGACAAAACTGGGTATCGGTGCCGAGGTTGCGCAACTGCGCCGGCGTGTCGTAGCCATAGTAGCCAACCTGGTTTCCAAATGTTGGCCACAGCTTCGTGGAATTCATTCCGCTATAGCCCCACGACGCCTGGGTCAAATGTTTGTCTCCAGCCGGCGGCTTCATATTTTTGAGGCGGGGGTAGGTATAACTTTCAATCACGGCCTGGCTGCCGTTGCGGATCTCATAGCTGAAATGGAGGCCCGCGTCTTGAAGACGAACCGTCTCCTTCACTTCGATATCGAGCTTCCCCATCCTCTGGCTTTCAAAACCAGTCCAGGTAAGAACCGCCTGCTTGTCGTCCGATTCAATCCGCGGCTTGCCGGCATGATTTTCGGTGAGATAGTGAAAGCGATGCTCCGGAGCGGGCACGTGCAGCCGCATCCCCGCGCCTTCAAGATTCCAAACCTGGTCCTTTGACTCCACCTTCAAAACGCAGCCGGTTTCCCGGCTGATCGTGACCAGTAGGTGCTCATTTCCGAGCACGAGCAGATCAGCAGAAGCTGCGGCAGCCACCGATGGCGTGCCATTGACGATGAATCCCGAGACCCCGGCCGTCAATGCCTTACCCATGAACTTGCGGCGCGATAAAGTCATGCAAGTCCTTCCCATTCAGCGCCATTTCCGTGAGATGCGCGAATCGCACGAATTGTACCCCTGCGAGTGACCGACACGTACCGGCAGTCGAGCGTCGAATCCTCTTCAGGCGTGCCGCCGGTCACGGCGCCATCACGCGCCGGATGCTAATATTCGCAGCCGGGTGTGGTGTGCGGCGGATGCGGATCCATTGCGTCCGAACGGACTTCCAGGCCCAAAAGAGGAAGCAGGGGAACGACGCTGCCGACACGGACGTACGTCCCCCTCAGGGGCAACTCAGATGACGAACGATCTTAAGATTGCGTGGCGGCAGTTGAGGAAGGCGCCGGGATTTGCGGTGACAGCGATCCTGACCCTGGCCCTGGGAATTGGGGCTAACGCGGTGGTGTTCGGGGTGCTGAACGCGGTCGTGCTGCATCCGGTGAATGTGCCCCGCTCGGAGAATCTCTACACCGTGCAGCGTTTCCAGTTCCCCTCCCAGTCGCATCCCGATTATCTGGACCTGCGCGATCGGAATCGGACATTTGACAGCATGCTGACGTTCAAGATCATGGGTCCGGTAGGGATCGATACCGGCGGGGAGCCCGTCCACTGCATGGCCGTACCTGGCGAGTGGAAACTACTTCGACGCCCTGGGGATTCAACCCCGTCTGGGGCGGTTCTTTCACTGACGCTGACGAGCACGGAGCGAACAGCTCTCCCTATGTCGTGCTGAGCTATGCCTATTGGCATGGACATTTTCATGACGACCCGACCGTCGTGGGACGGCCGGTGTTGGTCAACAAGCATCAACTCACCATCATCGGAGTGGCGCCGCAGGGGTTCCGGGGAACGGAGCTGTTCTTTGCGCCGGCCATGTGGATTCCGATGGTCGAGCAGCCCGCCCTCGAGGGCTACGACGCACTCACGTCTCGCGGCAATCACTCCGAATTCGTCGTAGGACGGCTGAAACCCGGCGTGACGGCACCACAGGCGACGGCGGCACCGAATGTTCTTGGGTCCTGGCTGTCCAAGGCCTATCCGGAGAGGACGATGGCGTGAAGTTCACCCTCGCGCGCCCCGGGCTCATCGGTGACATGCTGGGCGGACCGGCGCGTGCGTTCATGGCCGGCCTGATGCTGCTGGCTGGGCTGATTCTGCTGGCGGCGTGCGCCAACCTCGGAAGCCTGTTCGCGGCGCGCGCGGCGGATCGTGCCAGGGAGAAGGCCCTGCGCCTGGCACTGGGATCGCGGCGCCTGCTGGACCTCCGCCAGATGCTCACCGAGGCGTGTGGGTTTCGCTGGCCGGCGGAGCTCTGGGACTCGCCGGAAGCGTGGTGATCCTCCACTGGCTCAGCGCCTGGCAGCCGATCTCCGGACACGCCCATCAATGTGCCCGTGAATCCGGATGCGGGCACCTATCTTGTCGCACTGCTGCTGGCCCTGGCCAGCGGCCTGCTATTCGGGATGGTGCCCGTGCGGCAGGTGATGCG
>CAWCTA010000026.1:0-375163 GCA_963798315.1 uncultured Acidobacteriota bacterium
TACGAAAATTGCTCCATATTCCACCATGAAATCAGAGAGTACGGAGAGTCTACCCACGGCTGGCGGAGTTTGTCGAGGGTGGCAAGAGGCTGAGTTTCTAAAGCAAAGAGGGAGCTATTCATTCAGCACCCCCACTGCTGGCTTTGATGAGCCAAGTATGTTGTTGCCATTGTAAGTCATTTATTATATTGCATTTATCATGCAGACTTAGAACTTATCCGTAAATAATAATTAGATTGATTCCTGGCGTTGATTGTCTGTCGCGTGGCAGAAGAATGGGGCGAAGATAGCGTCCAGGATGGCACAGATCAAGTCTTGGACGGTGTCGGACGCGCTGTGGAGCAAGATCGGGGCGTTGGTTCCAAAGCCCAAACGGGAGCGTGGGCGGAAATACCAGCGCAAGCCAGGAGCGGGGCGCAAGCCGATGCCGGCACGTCAGGTTTTCGCGGCGATTGTTTATGTGCTTCGCACCGGTTGCCCGTGGAAGGCTCTGCCCAAGGAGTACGGCAGCGCCAGCGCCGTGCACGCGTATTTTCAGCGTTGGCAGCGGGAAGGCTTTTTCTTGAAGATCTGGAAGGCCGGCTTGGCTGAGTACGACGAGATGGAGGGTATCGCCTGGCGCTGGCAGAGCGTGGATGGGGCTTCCGGCAAGGCGCCGCTGGCCCGAGAGTGCGTTGGCCCCAACTCCACCGACAGGGGGAAAAAATGGGCGCAAACGCAGCCTCCTGGTGGACGCCCGTGGCATCCCGCTGTCGCTCGTCGCCAGCGGGGCCAACAGGCATGACAGCTATCTGTTGCGCGCCACTCTGGCCGCCATCGTCTGTGCCCGGCCGGATCCCGGCAGCGGGCAGATCGAAACGCTCTGCGCCGATGCGGCTTACGTTGGCTTCTCGGCCAGGCGGCCAGCCGTCTGCACCACTATCAACTCAACGTGAAGACCCGCCGCCAGGAACGAGACGAGAAATAAAGGGACCCCGATCACAAGGCGCGCCGATGGGTCGACGAGCGCACCCACTCCTGGCTCAACCGCTTTCGCAAGCTGCTCGTGAGCTTCGAGAAGACAGAAGCCAGCTACAAAGCACTCCTGGCGCTCGCCGCAGCCCTCATCTGTTGGAGGCAGACGATATCTATTTACGGATAAGTTCTTAATCCGTCTGTACTTAATACGTACTTGAGTGATTGTTAAGTCACATAATATCATGAGCTTAGTTGGCATTGATTTCAGTGAGTATTGAACACTCGCCGTCGGAAAAGCGAGAATAATTGTCTCCATTCGCGCATACCCGATGGATATCCGTCGCTGACCGTTGTCTCTGAATATAGGCGACTCACGGTAGCTCTAAAACAGAGCTTTGGTTGGGCGGTGACTCGGGAGCAGCGCGGAAGTCTTGGGCTTGTACGAAGCTCAATGAGTGACTTTGAGGGGGCGGTGGCTGAAGCTTGACGCAGCCAACATCGTTCCTGACCCACTCGTCGAAGATCGTGGTGAGGAATTTGCCAACCTGGTGCGGCTCGACAGACCAGTCGGAGACCCATGCTCGCTGGCGCGAATAAGGCTTGATGAGAACCAGGCCGTTGGGATCGGGCTGCTCGGCCACCTGCTCGATCACCCTCACTTCGACAAACAGCGTGCAGGGGATCTCGGCCTTCCAGTTGCAGCAAAACCAAGCACAGGGAACGGGCGAGGCCTTTTTCCCCACGACCGACCAGCTTATCCCCGGTTTTGGCGTGGTTCCGGTTGGCTCAGAGGTCAAGGTTGCCCTCCAGTTATATAAGCCGAGGCGCACCAATGGGTACTTCTATCTAACCAATCTCGATGTGCAACATGAATTGCTTGGAAATCTTCTGCTTGATGTGGGCTACTTGGGCACTTTTGGTCATTAACAAGATCACGCCGGCCAACCTCACGCTCTTGGTGAGGTCCATTCCGGCACCTCGCTCACCGTCATCGATTTGACTAACAACTCCGGCGCTTTCTCCGACGGTGTCCGGCCAAACATGACCGGTAATTCTCGCGGGACGTCTTGACAGGTCCACCTATTTCACCGATCAAAGTGATGTCGTGACTCATATCGTTCTTGGGCATCAGACGCAAATGCAGAGCCAGATCATCCTAATGAGTTATGAGACTCGCATCGCTTTGTTTGACGAGGTGAAGAAAGGGTTGACTTGGGGCGAAGCGGCGGTTGAGGTGCAGAAACAGTTCGAGGAGCCCGCAGAAGATCTCTTGCGATATCTCCTCTTCGCAAACGAAGCTGAACTTGGCGATCCGATTCAGGACACGTCCGGGTTTCAAAAAGCATTCAAGCAACTCGGTCCGTTCGATCACAAAGGCCGCACTTTGCGCGATTTCGACCTGCAGACAAGGATCTTCCGGTATCCCTGCAGTTACCTGATCTATTCGGACGAATGGGACACTATTCCCGAGCCAGCCAAGGGGTTTCTCTATCATCGGCTTCATCAAGTGCTTACCGGCGACGATCAAGGCCCCGAGTTTTCCCGGCTAACTTCCGAAACACGTCAGTCGATTCTCGAAATCCTGCTCGACACCAAGCCGGATCTCCCGGCCGAGTGGCCTCGGCGGTCACCTTAAAACCGGCCATATGTGGTCACTTCAAAACCGGCCATAGAGATTGGCCGAAGACGTGATTGTTTTACCTTGACTCGGTGTTTCTTAGCAAGGCGTAGTTGGTGGGCAGTGATGATCAACTGCCGGGCTTGGTGTTAAGGTGGTATTCGCTCCGCCGGGGTCGCGCCTTGCGGAGTGATCCAGGGCCGAGGACACGGGGCTGGCTCCGGAAGAATCGGCGATCGAGACCCTCTGCGGTTGGCTTGCGAGCCGACTGTCGGAGGGTTTCGTGTTTCTGCCAGCATTCTTATGGTGAAGCTCCGTCGTGGGAGGCCTCTGGATCCGAGATTGCGACGCCGCCGGGTGTTCTTTGCCCGGCATCCTTATTGCTTTTGTTCTTTTCATTGCAGATCTCCCGGATTGCTGACGTGAGTTCGCCAACTTCGTGGACCGCACTTGAGCACATGCCCGTGGTGCAACAGTCGATCCAGCATGGCGGAGACGGCGGCACTATCGCCCAACAGCTTGCCCCAGTCCTCGACGGGTCTGTTCGAAGTGAGAAGCGTACTGGCTCGTTCGTAGCGTCGCATGATGATTTCCAGCAGTTCCTCGGCGGCGGTCAGCGGCAGCCGCTTCATCCCTAAATCGTCGATGATGAGTAGCGGCACGGTGGTGAGCAGCTCCATGTGCTGCTTGCGGTTGCCGTCCAACGTGGCGTCTGCCAACTCTTCCAGCAGGGCATGCGCTTCGCGATAGAGCACACGGTAACCCTGTTGGATGACGGCGTGCCCGATGGCCTGGGCGCAGTGGCTTTTCCCGCTCCCGCTGGGCCGAGAAAAAGTGCGTCTTCGCGCCTTCCGATCCAGGCGGCGGTGGCCAGGTCGGAGACCAGACTGCGGTTCATCTTTGGATTGAACTGGAAGTCGAAGTTATCCAGTTGCTTGTTTGCGTCACGGAACTGCGCCTGCTTGTGGCGTCTTTCCAGCAGGCGTTGACTGCGACGGGCAAGTTCGTCGGAGACCAGGATGGAGATCAGGTCGATGGGGGCCATGGCCTCAGCCTGCGCCTGCAGCAGACGCGTTTCCAGCACTGCGGCCATACCGCTCAGGCGTAGTTGCACCAGGGAACGATTCAGTTCGATCAGGTTCATGGTTGGGGTTCCTCGAATTGGATTCGTTGTTGGATCAGGTCGCGATACTGGGTTAGTTCGCGGATGAGAGGATCGATTTGCCGCAGGCTCAGAGGGGCTTGTTGGCTGCGCTCCAGATAGCGGCGCACGAAACTGTACTCGCTTAGCCCAGTTCCAGCGCGGCCGCGCAGGCCTGGTCACAAGCCGCACTACCGTACTTCTTGGCCAGCGAAAGCATGCCCATGATGCGGCGGACGCCGGCCTCGGCCTGGCGATGGTGGATCGCGTCGCAGACGGCGCCGATGCTGGCGCCGGCCTTGTGAGCCCGCGCCAGCAGTTGATGCGTATGGAGCGGTGTGCGCTTGGGACGGTCCTCATCGCGGATGCGATGTCCGCCACGCTTTTGCCCCAGATGCTCGCGCAGCAACTGGCCGGTGCGCGGATCGATCAGCCGCACGTACATCGAGTCCCACTGCACGCTGACCTTGCGCCCGATCCAGCCCGGCGGCGCACCATAGTAAGCAGCGTCGACCTCGACACAGCCGTCCAGATGAACGGTGCGCTCGCCATACTGGTAGTAGCGGAACGGCTCCAGCGGCAGCGTCTGCAGATGGGGCTTCTCTTCGGCGAACATCGCCGCTACCTGCCGCTTGGTGCGGCCGTGGATGCGCTTGTCGGCCCAGCACTCTTCCCAGTGGTCCAGATACGCCTGGGCTTCTTCCAGGCTCTCGAACTTCTTGCCCTTCAGCGGCGTTTTTTGCGCATGGGCTACACCGGCCTCAACCTTACCTTTTCGATCTGGATCCCTCACTTTGCACGGCAGTGCCGTTACACCGTAGTGCGCCAGGACATCGCGATACAACGGATTCAGGCCCGGATCGTGGATGTCCGGAGACAACACGCCCTCGCGAAGGTTGTCCAGAACTGCGATCCGCGGCGCGGCGCCCAACCGGCGAAACGCCTTCTCGTGCAGTTCGGCCCACACCCGCGCACTGGAACGGAAGACAAGCAGCCGAACCGACTTGCGACTACAGCCCAGGGTCAGAACGAAAAGCCGGGTACGCCGGTACTTGCCGCTGTCGGGATCACGCGCCATCGGGCCCGTGCCGTAATCAACCTGACACTCTTCCCCTGGCGGCGTCTCGATGATCACTCGCGCTTCAGCAGATATCGCTCCGCGCAGCTTGCGCACGAATCGCTGCACACTCTGGTAGCTGCTTCGAAACCCGTGCCCATCGACCAGATCCTGATAGATTCCCATCGCGTTGCGGCCTCGCGACAGTTCCAGCTCGATCATCTCGCGGAACGATTCACTGGCTCTGGACGGGCGCTTGCCGCCCTGCTTCGGCAACGTCACTTCCGGCAAAAAGCCGGTGATCACTTCATTGGCCGGTTTTGAATTTTCGGCGGCCGTGGAACCGAAAAAGCCGGTGATCACCTCATTGGCCGGATTTGAACTGTCAGAGCCGGTAGGCTCCGAAGTGGCCGCTATTGCCGGAGGCTTGCGCCCCCAATCACCCGGCGTACGGTACGCTATTCCCGCCGACCTCAAATACCCGCCGGCCGTCTCGCGACGGACTCCCGTCGCCGCCTCGATCCGACGCAGAGACCAGCCAAGACGCCCCAGCGCGATCACCTGTTCCTGCTTCGCTTTTTCCAAGACATTACCCATGCCCACAGAGGCTATTTGCCTCCGCCGTGGTTAATGTCTCGGCCTCTCCCTATGGCCGGTTTTGAGGTGACCCTCTATGGCCGCTTTTTGGTGATCGCCGAGGAGTGGAAACAGTCACGGCGGCAAAGAGTCTCACGCCAAGGCTGAACTCGCACGCATTCGGACCGCGCTCGCGGCCAACTAAGTTACTGCGGAGGGATCAATGACTCGCTCCCTGAACTTGCTCCTTGGGCTCGTGGCTCTCGGTGCGGCCGAGACTCATTGAGCAAGTCGCTTTGGGCTAGGAGACGCATGCAACGGGTTGGCCTACTTCCAACTTTGGCGGTTCAGTAACCACGATTCGCGCACGAGCGCCACGCGTTTTTAGCATGCTGGCTCGAATGGGAAGGGCCATGGTGGTGCGGTTCCCACGAAAGGCTACTGACGAGCACGGTGAACGACGTGCGCACAATGACCGGCGGAATGAGTGGCGCAACGACGTATGCACCGACAGCAACCCCAAGCACACCCGGAATACCGGCATAGAAGAGCGCCCGTCGCTCGATCGGAATACGCAGATACAGGATGCTCAGCGACGCGGAGCCCATACCAACACTCTGGATTGCGAGGGAGAAGTTTCGGGCATCGTACGGGGCGATGTGCAGAAGTTTTGTGAAGATCGGGAACGCGATCGCTCCTCCGCCTTCGCTGGTGCCGCGACCCACCAATGAACCGAAGACCATGGTGAGCGCGACTTTCCAATCCGCGAACAAGTGGTAGACCGCAAGTCCGCCACCGAAGGCCAGCCATGCCGCCCAGACAAATAATGCGATGATCATGTCGACGCGGAGCGCGCTTCTCTGTGGTGATTTCAGATCCAGGGCTACGTTGTATGTCGCGGCGGGTTCGGGTATGGGACTCGACATGCGCCGCTGGGTCTCCGGGGTTTCGCGTATCAAGGATCAGGCAAAAGCCGAATGTCGCATCATCTCGTGTGAACCCATATCGTGCATCCATCTTAAGTACGAGGATGGAATCCACCGGAGGTATGAGTCCCTGATCGGCAATCGAGGAAACACTTAGTGCCGGTAGATGCCGGTGTGAGGATGGTAGTGTTCCCAATCGAACCAGTAATCCTTCAGAGCATCGATCCGCCCAAGACATTGACCTTTCATCTCGCCCGTCAGCGCGCATCCATCAAAATTCCATTCGGTCATTGACGTAGATTCGAGCAATGCCCATGGGTCGCTTCCGTTCGTCGCGCCGCGGCCGTAAAAATCAAGCGGCCCTCCAGCAATCTCGCGTGAGAAGGCGCGGATTGATTTCCCATCCGGACCAAGCACGAGCATGATAGGTTCGCCACCAACGTTATCGACCAGCACTGGCGACTGGACTGTCAGTTTGGTCAATGGATAGGCTTGGGCGGCTCCATTGAGCACCACACCGATAATGGTCTCTCGGTCTGCGAGAGACCCTTTCGTCCCATGGATTACGGTTGGAAGCTTGGAAGTTTCACTCTCCCAAGTGGCTTTTTCGTACTTCGAAGCATAACGCGAGAGCGGAGCCAACACCGTACCATTCGACTCCCCCTTCTTCCAGAGACCGAAGCTGAGCTCGTCCTGCGGCACAAGAGTCAGTTGCTCACCCTTCAGAGGTCCGGCAATGGCCATCCCTGTTACCTGCTGCCAGTAACTTCCTGTCTCCTCATCGCGCATCAGGAAATTCTGGTTGTTGATTCCAGCCAGGTGGAAGTGAAGCTCGCGTCCCTTGATGCTGCGGGTCCAGACCAGACCCGTGTGGCAGAGTGTTCAATAGGTGACAACAATCGGCAACTGGTGCAGCCGGTCATTTACCACGTGATGATATCCCATCTCGCGAATGGGATAGGCACGACTCTCTCCGCCGAGTGTTACAGCGATGACCATGTCACCAGCCTCGAGAGAGGCCTGCTGGGCTCCAACATAATGCGGTGCCCCGAAGGGGTGAAACATGTGCTCGTAGGGATTGATCCATGCTGACGCGGCGGCGAGCAGGACAAACGCGACTGCAGGCGCCAGAAAAAGTCGCGCGACCCAACGGGAGTCTCGCCAAAGAAGGAGCGCCAAGGCCGAAATTACCAGAGCGAGGATCAACAACACCGGCTTAAAGTGCAAGAGCACCCAAAGGGCACGATCGAGGGCCGCGGGTGTCTGCTCGCGAAACGGGCGAATCACGTACATCGGGTAGCCCGCAAGAGCGAGGGTGGCAACGCTGGAGACGAACAGCCCCAGCGCTGGGAGGACGTTGTTCGAGCGTTTGCTGGCGTTAACAGCCACCGTATTCGACATGGAATAGGATTGAACCCCCTCTTACTGCAAGCCAAATGTAATCAATTGCGAAAAAAGTGTTATCCACCTTTCGGAGGATGCGTGGATTCCGAAGGGTGAGTAAGTTCCGAATGGAGACTCAAGGAGAATCGTCGTTGAAGTGATAAACCTCAAGTCGGTCCTCGAATACCTCGATCTCGAAGTTCGACCAAGTCAGGCTGACTGTGCTCCAGTAGCCTTTTGCCACATGCACGGGCAATGGGCAACGAATGCGGCAGACTCCCGTTAGTTCGGTTGCGGCTTCACTGGTGAGGCCAGTGCAATTGCCGCCTCGGCCGTGAGGAGCAAAAAGGTAAACGTCTCCTGCAAGTACAATGTGACCGACGCATCGGTGTGACTCAAATACCCAATGGAAACATCCTGGCCAATGTGAAGGTCGAAATCGCCGCCGCGGGTTGTCACCACAAAGGCGCCCTCGATGGCGGGCGCCCAGATGATCTTGTCGTCGACGAGGCGCTTGACGTGTTCGAGCACGGGATATCCGTTATCGCTGGTCTCCGCCAGCGCCGTGTATGCGTTTGCGCCGAGCAGTACCGCGTAGGGGCCATTGACGCCTACCAGCCGCAATTGGCTCAGCCCTTGAGCAATGGCATTCGGATACTCCCGCACATCGTCAGGTAGAGTCATGGGTGGATTGCTGATCCCCTGCCTGACGCCCACGATTCCGGCATCGGCATAGCCTTCGAAGATGGCCCCGTCCTCGGCATACGCGATCTTGCGCGCGGCGTCCTTGGCCGGTTGCCAGTCTGAGTCGTCGGCGCCACGTGCGACGTCGTCGACAGCCTGACGGTCCAGCTCGAACGGCACACGCAGCTCGACCAGCGCCTTGACTTCCCGTTGTCTGGCGACGATGCCCTCCGTCAAAGCCTGGATCTTGCGCAGGTGGCCTGTGCCAACAGCGGAGAGATCTATACCTGCCGGTCCCTGCACGTCGACGACGCGCCGTCCGGCCAGGTGACGTTTAAGCGTGCGCGTTGTTTCCTCTTCGATCTGTGCCCACGCCGCATCGGAAATAGGGGCAAGTTCTCGATGAAGATTATTCATTTGGGATGTCTCCTTTGAGGGAACCAATACCGAGCGAACCATTCTTTTCCGGAGGGAGGGATGCAGCGAGTTTGCCGGCTGTCGACGCTGCGGAAGGCACCCGAACCGCGGGCACATCTTCGGTCAGGTTTTCAAGAAATGTGGCGGACGGAACGAAGAACAGATTTCCGGTGACAGCGCGACTGAAGTCGAGCAACCGGTCATAGTTGCCGGGCGGGCGGCCAATAAACATGTTCTCGAGCATTTGCTCAATCCTGCGCGGCGAACGGCTGTAGCCAATAAAGTAAGTGCCAAATTCACCGGAGGCGGCGTGGCCGAAGGGCATGTTGTCGCGCAGAATCTTGACCTCTTTCCCGTCCTCCGTGATCGTCGTGAGCGCATTGTGGGCGGAGGTGGGCTTGATGGAATCATCCAATTCAATGTCAGAGAGCTTGGTGCGGCCGATGATTCGTTCCTGAGTCTCGGTCGATAATGCATTCCACCCATCAAGATCGTGAAGATATTTCTGAACAATCACGTAGGTGCCACGGCCAAACGCTCGATCCTCCTCTCCGATGAGTACGGCCTCCAGCGCCGCTTCCTCCCGCGGGTTCTCCGTGCCGTCGACAAAGCCGATAATATCGCGATCGTCGAAGTAACGGAATCCGTGCACCTCGTCTTGCGGCGATACGACATCGCCGATTCGGGCCATGATTTGCGTCGCTAGCTCAAAGCATAGATCCATGCGCTTCGCGCGGATGTGGAACAGCAAGTCGCCTGGCGTCGAGACCGCGTGGCGTGCCCCGGAGCGTATCTCACGGAAGGGATGAAGGTTTGCCGGGCGCGGATCGCCAAAGAGTCTGTTCCACGCGTCGGACCCTATCCCGATCACGCATGAAAGACCACCTTCAATATCCCGAAATCCCACCGCGCGCACCAGCCCGGCGAGGTCTTGGCAGAACGACCGAATGACCGTGCGACTGTCGGGCCCCGAGTTTATCGTCATGACCAGAAAGATCGCAGCGCGAGTGAGTGGAGCGACTACCGCCTGCGCGACGGCATTGCCGAAACTCGCCACTTCGGGCTGGCAATTCGGATCGTATTCCATCGGATGTCATGCCCTCGGGGCTGGCAGAATCTCATTCTTTGGGTTGCGGGGAACGCGAACGATTGGGCCGCCAGGCCTACGATCGCTTCCCTCTAAGCTTACACGCAGTATTCCGGGCGGGTGGTCGCTTTCTTCAACTGCTCCAGTTGTTGTTTGGCTCCCATATTCACCTACCTTGTGCGATGAAACCAGGGACGATATCCGGCGCCTTTCCAACTACGGGCAACCCTCCATCATGCGCGAGGAAACATTCGCATCAGTGGTTGATGCGGGTTATGGCTGGGGGAATCCGAACATCAACCACGACTGATTGGCCACCCAATGCGGGTACAGCTCCGTCATCTGATCGAACAGTTCCTGGTCAGATGTCGCGGTTTTCTGCAACCGATCGAAGTCCTGCAGGTAACGCTTGGTATCTTGGATCGTCGAGGGAGAGTCGGGCGCGCCAGGCTTCTTGTGACCGGCGACAACGATCGTCGGGTTCAGCGCCGCTAACCGGTCTAGCGCCGCGATCCAATTCTTTCGGCTCTCGGGGGTGGTGTCGCCGACGTACATGCGGCATTGGTTGTATACAACGTCGCCAGCGACGATCAGGCCGATCGATGGAACGTAGAGAGACGTCGAATCGGGACTATCGGTGCGGCCCTGCTCGATGATGCGCAATTCGTGGCCCTCGAGAGTGAACGTGTCGTGCTCATAGGGCTCAGGTGGAACCAACCTGGTGGCCACTTGCCCAGGAAAGAGTCGACGGGCCAACCGCTCCACTGTGGGAGTGAAAGACATCTGCATGGCGTTCACCGTCTTGGGCGTTGCTATCGCCCGAGCGCCCGGGAAACGGTCGAGCAGAATGCTCAGACCGTAGAAGTGGTCGAAATGGGCGTGCGTTATATAGATGGTCTCCAAGTTGCGGTTGTGCAGAGCGACCCAATCCGCGAGAGCCTCGGCCTCAGCCACCGTCCCCATTGCGTCCACCAGCACCGCGTCGTACTCGCCGAAGATCAAAGTCGACGTGATAGGGTCAAAGCCGAACGCTTCGCCGAAGGGCTTTGGCCGCTCGCCGACCATAGTCTTTCCCGGGGCCGTAAAAACGTTCACACTAAGCGTGTTCGACGCGACAGGCGCGGTCACGCGCGTGGTCTCTTTCAGTCCATTTGTGCCGCCCATTTGGTACTCCTTTCGATTTCAGAGCGAGTGACTGTTCAAAGCAAAATTGGCAGAAGCGGGACGACGAATCCATTGGACGAACGTATCGATCAAGACCAAAGTACTGGCTCGACGCTGCAGCCCGGACGGCCTGAAGAGAGCATCCGCAACGGCTTAAATCCGCATCCCATCCGGGCCGAGCGTTAACCGTACGTGAGATCGGTGCTCTGTCCGACCTCGATAATGTAGCCGTCAGGATCGCGGATGTAGCAGCGAATCTCGCCGTACTTGGGTATTGGCTCCGTGATGAACTCGGCTCCTCGACTTTTCCACAATTCAAAGCACGCTTGGATATCCGCAACGCGGAAATTCATAAAGCTGTTGATGTGATTCGGGTCGGGGACGCTGAGCGTTACCGTCGGCTTGTCGGGGGTCGGGCCGCCCCCAACGTTCAGAATCATCCAGATGTTCGCAAGCTGAAGGTACGCCGGCGCGTTGCCGTCACCCATGCTCAAAATGCGAGCGCCGAAGACCTTTTCGTAGTAGTGAGCCGACCGGTCGATGTCGGCGACGGTGAGAAAATGTGCGATGCTCAACCCCTCGCGCGGGGGCATCTCATAGCTCTTCTGTTCGACTTGGACCGCGTTCATTGATGGCTCCTTTCGATGCGGTGCTCATTACAAATACGGTGTCCCGAGTCCCGCCTCATTCATAAAAAACGATCGGCGCCAGCTAGTGCAGCAGCGATTCCCAGTTGGCTGGCACCCTTCCTGCAGGTCCTGGTGTAGGCTGACTTTCGGGATGCGAATGCGGCGGAAGCAATTCCACGCCATTGATCATCCCCCGCTTCTCATAATCGAAGAACCAGTCCTCACCCGGCTCAAAACTGGTTATGATCGGATGCCCCGTCGCCGCCGCATGCTTTGAAGCATGTTGACTCGGAGAACTGTCACAGCATCCGATGTGCCCACACTCCGCACACCGACGGAGATGAAGCCACCAACCTTTCGGCGACGCCAGGCATTCCACACATCCGCCGCCACTTGGTCTCGAAACGGGATTGATTCCGCGCTGATCTTTCTTCATTTCAATCTTCCCTTAGATGTCGCATGCCCAACAAAGAGTTCAAGGCACCAGCAAGATCTTCCCGATGCCACCCTTTTCTGCCAATGCTTGCGCTTCGGCCGCTTCGCTGAGTGGCAATTTTCGGCTAATCGGAATTACCAGCTCGCCATCTCGCACGGCTTCGGCCATGAATTGGAGAGTGTTCCTGTCGAATTTCGAGAAGACAGGCACCACCTTTACAGATGGGTACTTCGCGGCGTTCTGCGGTGCTCCGAGAACCGAAGCAAACACGCCTCCCGGCTTGACCTTGGCGATAAGCTTCTCCGCGGTTCTTCCGCCGACCGCATCCGCCACCGCATCGAGCAGAGGAAGATTCGCAATCGCGGTGTCGTCGTCGGTTGAGACCACCTGATCCGCGCCAACAGTCTTCGCCTCATCCATCTGCCTCTTCAAAACCCCCGCGATCACAGTCGCCCCGCGTTCCTTCGCAGTGAATACCGCCGAACGCCCGACACTTCCTACAGCGCCCAAGACGATAACCGTCTGGCCCGCTTGGATTCCCGTAGCCGACAGGAGCTGGTTGCCGGTCGTCGTCACGAGCGGCAGCGCCGCCGCCTGGATCAAATCAAGACCCTCGGGAATATCCGCTAAAACATCCGCCCTCACCACGCAGAGTTCCGCGTACGTGTTGTCCGCCATTGCGAACACCCGGTTGCCGGTAGTAAAGGCTTCAACTCCCGGTCCAACGTTTACCACGGTCCCCGCCATATCGACTCCGATGAGGCCCGGGAACTGGAGGGGATAAAAGTCCTTCGTTAATCCAGCACGGCGCTTGTAGTCGATCGGATTCACACTCGCTGCGGCGACCCGCACCAACACCTCGCCCCGGCCCGGAACCGGGTCAGGGTACTCCTCGAACTTCAGGACTTCCGGACCGCCATATTCGTGAACAACAATTGCTTTCATGACTCATCTCCAAGTTGACAAACAAGCATCAAGACCGGGATTGGCCGTGCGGTGGCGTTTCGACTGCCTGCTCGCGCCCACCACGGCGCAAGATCGTCTCCTCTTCGAGAGCCTTGGGAAAGAGGGCGCACGCCCCGATCACCCGCTGTGAGCTCGAAGGCCCATCCCCACGTTTAGCGCTACTGCTATTAAGCCAGAAGTGGAGTCAAGAATCTACTGGACAATGGTATCGGCAGACACCTTCGCCCGGGCAGACCGACGAAGATCCGATGCTGACGGGGAACGCCGATCTCTCCACCCTCCGCGAAACGCCTGGAAGGCCACGAAGCGGTCCGCGGAAGCACCGCTCGGCAGGGGTACAGCTCTGCAGTATAGTTGCCTGCGCGCCAGATTATTGCGATAAGTTACGTAGAGCTCCCAGTGCCGCGTCACCGCTCTGATTCGACTACCTTGCCGGAGTTGCGGAACCTATTGTGCGAGGATCTTCGGATCAAAAATAGTGCTAATTCGAGCGGCTTCCAAGCCACGCGTCGATGTGCGGCCACGTGCGCTTGTGCGCGCCACTCCCCGCCATGATGCCGATGTGACCTCCGGGAACACGGAAGAGTTCCTTGTCGTGGCTCCCCACTTTTGTGAGCACGGCTTCCGACTGACAGGGCGGAGTGATGTGATCGCCCTCGGCGATGACCGTAAGCAGATTGGCACGCAGCCGGCTTAAGTCCACCCGCTGACCGCGAATCATCAATTCACCTTTCATCAGGCGATCGTTGCGGTACAAGTCCACGATAAGTTGTCGAAACGCCCCGCCGGCGAGTGGAATGTTATCGGTAACCCAGGTGTTCATCGCGTGCCAGGACTCGACAACCTGCGGATTGTCGACGTTATCCCAAAGCTTCATGAAGTTGACGACGTAGTTCTCTACCGGCTTGAGTGCCTTTGCGCCGTAGTCGATCATTTCGCCGGGCATATTGCCGAAGGCCGCCAGGACTTTTTCGACATCGAAATACTTCTCGTCGGTCCATCGCGCAAAGGTTAGTCCCTGCTTGTTGGAGAAATCCAAAGGCGCTGTGAGCAGCATGAGGTTGCGAAGGCCGTCGTCGGGCCGCAAGGCCGCATAAATCGTCGTGAGGATAGCGCCTATGCACCAGCCCAACATGCTGAACTCTTCAGAGGCAGTGATGGCCTTGAGCTTGCGGATGGCTCGCGGCAGATACTCCAAGGCGTAGTCGTCGAACTTCAGAGTCTTGTCTTCAGGCCCGGGGGCGCCCCAGTCCAGAAGGAACACGTCATAGCCCTGGCTCACCATAAACTCAACGAAGCTATGGCCGGGGCGCAGATCGAGAATGTAGGGCCGATTCATCAGAGCAAAGACCAGCAACAACGGAACCGCGTGCCGCTCTTCAGGCGGAACAATGGGGATGTATTGGTACAACTTTGCTTTGTTGAGCGTCCAGACGAGTTCTTTGGGCGTCTGTGCGATGGCGGCCTTCGTCGTCATCACCTTATTAATGGTCCGCAGCCGTTCCTCAAGAAGTGAAAACTGATCTGTCATAACTGGAGTTGGCATTGTGGCTAGCGCTTCGCTTTCCTGGCTGTCCGCTTGTTCGGCTGTGCCTGTTTGGCCGCCCGCTTCTTCGCCGCAGGCGCCTTGGTTCCTAGGCGCCTCGGGGCCCGCGCCTTTAGAACCGGGTCCGGTGCCGTGGCTGACTCTTCGTTGCTATCCGCACGCGCAGCAGCATGAGTCTGCTTCTCGATACGATCCAGCTTGGCGTCCATGTCATCCAGACGCATTTCCAGGTTGGTAAATCGATCGGCCAGCGCGGTGAAGTCCTGCCGGGATGGCATCGAAAGTTGCTGCAAGACCTGCAGCATGGACTTCTCCATCGCTTCCCGAAAAGGCGCTGAGATTGTTAGGGATTTTTCCAGCATGGCTCCAGTTGCCTGGGCATATCCCTCAGTATTTACGGCGTCGACCATCACTTTGGCCATGCTATCGAGGTAGGCATCCCGCATGCTGCGAAATTGCTCGAAGGGATCGAAGGGCTTCGAAGTTCCCGTTGGATCTTCGCTCATCATAGGCTCCATTCTGGCGAATCACAGAAAGCTTATACCCGACGAGAGCCGGGGGTCACCCGGCTCTTTTCAAGTTTCCGGCAGAGAGACACTCTGCGCAGCTTAGTGGACTGACGTGAAGGGCTTGGCGGCGATGTCCAGCAGCTCTTTCTGGGCTTCAACCAAGCCGTCGACGCCGCGCTGGAATGATTCGGCGGCTGCTCCTGCTGGTGTTCCGGTCATACCGAACTGTTGCTTGGCTGTTTCGAAGGCCACCTTAGTCTGGGCAACGGAAAAGTCCAATGCGGTCTTCTGCGCCGCAACGGCCCGATCTACGGTCTGCTTGACGATTGTCGCAGCGCCCTCGGTTGCGTTCGCGGTTGAAGAGGCGCGCTCCTTGGCCAGGCTAGCGAGGGCATGGCTCTGCTCGAGAACCAGGTCTATTGCACCCTTCTGCGTGTCTGCGTAGCGATCCAAAGCATTCGATACCAGGTCGAGCATGACGAGACCCGGTGCGCCCGGAAACACTCGAGCAATCTTCTTCCAGGCATCGAGCAATTCCGCGTTCTGCTTTGCAGCCAGGTCGATTCCGATTTTCTGCACTTCCGCCAGGCGTTCAACGCCGTTGGTGTACAGCGTAGCAATGGTTTCAACAACTTCAGTCTTTTCAGTTGCGGCAGCCGACACCGTGTGATTGGTCGTCTTTTTGGTTGTGTTCATATTGTCCTCCAATGGACTCGTTTTATGCTGCATTATTTGCTGCACTGCAACATAATTAGATGTTACGCCTTCCTTGAAGCTTGTCAAGCAGTATTATGAAGACCGGTATGAAGCCAAAGTCGATCCTCATCAAGAAGTACGAAAACCGCCGCCTCTACGACGCCACCAACAGCCGATACGTGAACCTCGACGAGGTCGCGAAGATGATGCAGAATGGCGACAATGTCCGCGTTGTCGACGCGACCTCCGGCGAAGACATCACACGGCTTATCTTGACGCAGATCATCGTCGAGGAAGCGAAAACGCCAGACTCCAACTTTCCATTGGATGTCTTGCGCCAAATGGTGATCGCCTCGGGAAAGGCAAGCCAGGAGAGCGCCCTCCAATATATGAAGGCCATGCTGGAGATTTCCCAGAATGCCTACCGGGCGATGGCTCCGCCCTTTAATCCATTTGAATTCATGCCCCGAAAAGATCCTCCGCCCGCGGATGGCCAGGCACCGCCACCTGTTGCGAATGCCGGCGAGCACAGTCCGGACCAGGCCAAAAATCCCGACGTCGCAGAAGTCGACGAATTGAGGCGAAGATTGGCGGAACTTGAGGCCCTCGTCTCCGGTCTGGCTCCAAAGAAGGCGGCTCGGCGGAAAAAGTAGCCTCTCAATGGGGAACCGGATCACTCGCCTGCCGAAAGTACCATTGCGATTCCCATTCCGCCGCCAATACACAGGCTGGCAACGCCATGCGCTTTTCCTTTTCGCCGCAGGGCATGGATCAAAGTGACCAGGACTCGCGCGCCGGAAGCGCCGATGGGATGGCCTAAGGCAATCGCCCCGCCGGTTACATTTACCTTCGACGCGTCAAGCTGAAGTTCGCGAATCACCGCAATCGACTGCGCAGCGAAAGCCTCATTCAACTCGAAGAGATCGATGTCAGACAAGCTCAGCCCTGCGCGGCTGAGCGCGGCCGGCACCGCCGAAGCGGGGCCAATACCCATCAGCTCAGGCTCGACTCCAATCGTGGCGTAGCTCAGAATCCTGGCGAGGATTGGGAGACCATGCTCCCTGGCATAGTCTTCAGTTGTCACCCCGAGCATGGCAGCCCCATCATTGAGACCGCTCGAATTTCCGGCCGTTACCGTTCCGCCATCCGGCTTGAACGCGGGTCTGAGTTTGGCGAGGCCTTCCAGGGTTGTGTCTGCCCGCGCATGCTCATCCTGCAGGAACACAGTAACTCCCTTTCGACCCGGGACGTTCACCGGAGTGAGTTCCTCAGTGAAGGCCCCTTCTGTTTTGGCGGCCGCGGCACGACGTTGACTTTCGAAAGAAAAACAATCCTGCTGTTCGCGCGTGATGTTCCATCGCGTGGCGACATTTTCGGCCGTGATACCCATGGCATAGTTGAGCTGTGGATCTGTAAGTCCTTCACTCAGAATGCTATCCGCCATTTCCGAGTGGCCGAACCGAGTGCCCGCTCGCGCTTGCGGGAGGAGAAATGGCGCCCGGGACATGTTCTCAATTCCACCCGCAATGTAGAGCTTGCCGTCGCCGGACTTGAGCCCCTGGGCAGCGTTGACGACTGCCTGCAGACCACTGCCGCAGACGCGATTGACCGTTTGCCCGGGTGTTTTCACAGGCAAACCTGCCTTCAAAGCGACTTGGCGGGCGGGATTCATGCCTTGTCCGGCCTGAAGGACATTGCCGACGATCACATCTGCGATATCCTCAAGAACCAGACCGGCGAGGATTGGACTGATTGCCGCGACGCCCAGATCGACCGCAGACACATCCTTGAGGCTACCCATGAATGCGCCGATTGCCGTACGCTTCGCCGCCGTGATAACGATAGCTGCCATGAAGTCCCCCGGAGCACCGGCGTCTCCAATGACGAAGAGCCCGATGGTGAAGCTCAGTGCTAAGCCAATCTAAACCAGTGCCTTGCGTCAAAGCAGAGCAAAATTGATCAGGTAGCGCAAACCTTCGCAGCGAGGACCAAATCGCTGCGCCCTCCAACGCCAATGTGTGTCCGGGATTGGACCGAGTGAGCCAGGTTTGGCGGCGCGAAAATAAATGAGCACTTTCGTGCTGCAAACAATGACGCGCTGCAGCAATTGGACTAGTCTGGAGACAACCGCCCATGGAATATCACAAGAGGCAGATCTAAGGCGGTGGATCCCCTCGCAAACAAACTGGAAGTCTGTTTGGCTGGTTGCCAAAGGAGTCAAGACATCATGGAAGATCGGAGTTTTTCCGGCAAGACTGTCATCATCACGGGTGCGGCCGCCGGTATCGGTCGCGCCACTGCCCTTCGCTTTGCCCGCGGTGGAGCGAACATTGCCGGATGGGACGTTTCGGATAAAGCCGCTGAGACATTCGAGGCTGACATGTCGGGAGCGGGCGGGCAGGGGCTGTTTCAGGTGGTAAACGTCACCGATCCCGCTGCTGTGGATGCCGCCGTTAGTAAAGTAGTCGAGCAGTGGGGCGGCATCGATGTGCTCGTCAACAATGCCGGTATTGTGCGCGACGCTCAACTGGTGAAGAAGAACGGCACGGGGCCCATGAAGGGCATGCTTGAAGAGTCGTGGGACGCCGTAATTGACGTGAACCTCAAGGGCGTTTTCCTGGTGACGCGGGCCGTTGTTCCGCACATGATCCGTCGAGGCGGAGGGGTGATTCTCAATGCCGCTTCCGTGGTGGCGCTTAATGGAAATTTTGGGCAGACAAATTACGTGGCTTCAAAGGCGGGTGTCATCGGCATGACGCGCACGTGGGCCCGTGAATTGGGCAAACACAACATTCGCGTCAACGCTGTGGCTCCTGGGTTTATCGCAACGGACATGTTGAAATCCATGCCTCCGGACATTCTCGACAACATGGTGTCTCATACGCCGGTTGGGCGCGTAGGTACTCCGGAGGACGTTGCTAATGCGTATTTCTGGCTGGCCTCAGATCAAGCGAGCTTTGTGCACGGGACGATTTTGTCCGTGGATGGTGGCGTAGTCATCGGGACTTAAGCCTGACTCAGAAATGCGCGCAAAGGCCGCTTCAGTACATGTGCTGGCCACCGTTTATGGAAAGAGTGGACCCGGTGACAAAGTCGCTCTCGTCGCTGGTGAGAAACACCACCCCCCTGGCGATATCCCCGGGCGTGCCGAGCCGACCTACAGGTATACGCGCGATGATCTTTTGAAGCACGTCGGGCGGCACGGCGCGCACCATTTCGGTATCGACATAACCCGGCGCAATTGCATTGACTGTGATGCCAAACTTCGCACCTTCCTGCGCCAGGGCCTTGGTAAAACCGTGAATCCCAGACTTCGCAGCAGCATAGTTCACCTGGCCGTACTGACCTGCCTGTCCATTCACGCTGCCTATATTCACGATTCGACCAAACTTCTTCTCGCGCATATCTTGAAATACGACTTTGCAGAGGTTGTAGCACGAGCCCAGGTTTGTATCGATGACCGCATCCCACATGTCGCGGTCCATCTTCTGCAGAGTTCCATCGCGAGTAATCCCGGCATTGTTTACCAGGATCTCGATAGAGCCCATTTCCGCCACAATTCTTCGGACGCCTTCTCTGCAATCGTCGAAACTGCAAACGTCGAACTTGTAGACCTTGATTCCGGTCTCGTTTGAAAACGCCTCCGCAGCTTTGTCATTGCCTACATACGTGGCAGCTATGGTGCGGCCAGCTTCCTTCAGCGCCCGGCTGATTTCGGCTCCGATACCGCGTGTGCCACCAGTTACGAGCGCAACTCGCGCCATTTCGAATCCCTTTCTACGCTGCTACGGTTCGGGCCGACGATTCCGACAGCGCTCTTCTCGTGCGAGTCGAGAGTAATTTACGACCGGTATTAGCGCATGCCAGTAGTGCCAATGAACTCCTCAGCCATCGCTTTGAATCATCGAGAATATAGCGGCCCGCTGGCGGCAAGCAGGAAAGAGCCCCGCGAAGGGAGGTCAAAGTTCATAGACAACGATGACCGCAACTATCGCATCGGCGATTAGAGCAAGTCTTCCCCGGAAATACTGTGCAATTTTGCTCACCTGTGGAATTCCAGCACGGCCTTTAACTCACACGCACCGATTCGCTATCGTCGACCAACAGAATTCTCGAATGAACGAGGAGTTTGTTGAGCGGCAGAGTGCTATTGCCTAAAGACTGTTACGAAGGCACGGCTCATTCAATGCGCAAGGCCTTTACGGGGTCGATGGAGGCCGCGCGCCGCGCCGGAATGATGCCGGCGATGGCAGCCGCAAGCACCAGCACTCCAATGGCGATCGTCATGACCGGCACATTCACGCTGGTGATCTCAAAAAGCTGCGACTTGACGTACCGGACGCAGAAGATTGCCACCGGGATGCCGATCGCGAGGCCGGCGACGGTCTGCAGCATGGCTCCGCGCATGACCGTTCCGATGACGCGGCTGCGCGCAGCTCCCAGTGCCATGCGGATGCCGATCTCCGGCGTGCGGCGGACGACCGTGTAGGCCGTGACGCCATAAAGACCGATGGCGGCGAGCAGCAGCGCCAGCAGGCCGAAGAGGGAAGTGAGGCGCGCGATCAGGCGCTCCTCGATGAATCGATCGTCAATCTGCTGCTGGAATGTCTGGAACTTTACGATGGTGAGGTTCGGGTTGATGCTCGCCAGGGTGTCGCCGACGATCTTTTCAAAGCCGGGAACAGGGCGGCTGGTCTGGATGACCAGTGCGCCGGCGTACATGGATAGGTCTTTGTCGAGAGGGTCGTCGGGGTCGTTGGCGACTGCCGGCGCGCTGCGTGAGCGGCAGAAAGTACATGGCATGGTTCTTCCAGTAGACGCTGGTGTAGGTGGTGTCTTCCACCACGCCGACAATCTCATGCGCTCCATCCTGCCGGCCTGGCCGGGTCCGGAAAAACCAAAGCGATGGCCGATGGGGTTGCGGTTGCCGAAGAACAGCTTGACGAATTCCTGATTGACGACGGCGACGGGCGGCGCATTCAGCGTGTCCTGCGACGTGAAGCCGCGACCCATGACGACGTGGGTGCCGACGGAGTCGAAGTACTCCGCGGTGCCTTTCACCCAGGATGCGCCTTTGTTCAGGTCCGGCTCGCCCTGAACCTTTACGCCCGATCCCCAGTTGTTCTGCTTCCATCGGCGTGTAGGTGGCGAGGCCGACTTTGACAACGCCGGGAATGGCGTGGAAGCGGTCGACGATGGCTCTGGTAGAGGGGCTCGACCTCTGTGTTCTTGTAGCCGGCCGCTTGCGGATTGATGTGGGCGATGTAGCGGTTCGTTGCATCCAGCTTCATGTCCACGTTCTGGGCCTTGTTCAGGCTCTGCGCAAAGAGGCCCGCGGCAACCAGCAGCACGAGCGAGAGCGCGGCCTGCAGGACAACGAGCGCGCGCTGCAGCAAGGATGCTCCGTGGGCGGTGGTACGCGCGTTGGAGCGCAGGGCTTCAGCGGGCTGCGTGCGCGCGGCCATCAGCGCCGGCGCAAGGCCAAAGAGGACGCCCGTAACGAGCGAAAGCGCAAAGGCAAAGCCGATGACCAGCGGCGAAGGCGAAGCAGTGACCGGCATGTTGTGCTGATTGGGAAAGGCGAGCGCCAGCAGCGCGTGCGCTCCGAGATAGGAGATGGCGAGACCGAGCAGGCCGCCCATACCCGAGAGAAGAACGCTTTCGGTAAGAAGCTGGCGCACGATACGGCTGCGCTGCGCGCCGAGTGCGGAGCGGATGGAAAGCTCCGCGCGGCGGCTCATGCCGCGCACCAGCAGCAGGTTGGCGATATTGGCGCAGGCGACGAGAAGAACCAGCGCGGCGATCCATTGCAGCAGCTTCAGGTGATCCTTGTAACCGTCCTGCATGTTCTGGATACCGCCGCCGCCGGGAGTGAGCACCACATGGGTGCGGGGGAGAACCTTCTGGGCGCGCTGATCGGTAAATGTCTTGAGCGGGCGCATACTGCTGCTTGAGCAGCGTGCTGGCCTTTGCCTGGAGGGCGGGCAGAGAAGTTCCCGGCTTCACGCGTCCGATGATGTAGGCCCACTGAACGTCGGGATCGGTGAAGTAGGGTGCGCCGATGACGTCATCCATCGAATTCATGGGAAGAAAGTACTTGGGCGGATTGGTATCGATGCGGTCGCCGTAAAATCCCTTGGGCGCAACACCAATGATCGTGGCCGGCTTGGTATTGATGTAAAACGCGCTTCCCACGACGCTCGGATCGCCTGCATAATCCTGCTGCCATGCGTCGTAGCTCATCACGGCGGTAATGGGTGCGCCCTTCTGGTCGTCGGTATCCACAAAGAGGCGGCCCGCCGCCGGCGAAAGACCAAAGACGCGGAAGTAGTTGCCGGAGACGAAGGTCGCCATGACGGATTTCGCTACCGTCTGGGGTCCGGCGCGGCGGACGGTAATGAGGCCGCCAGGCGTAGCCGGATTCCATCGCGGCCAGTTCTTCGAACTCCGGCAGGCTCTTCCTGAACATGTAATAGGTGTCGGTGGCAAAGAGCGAGTAGTCCCCGTCGTCGTTCCAGCCGCCGTTGACGCAGCAGTCGTCTTTGTCGCCGATGCGGACGAGGGTTTTGGGATCGGTTACCGGCAGGTTATGGAGCAGGATGGCATTGACCAGCGTGAAGATGGCCGAGTTGGCACCGATGCCGAGCGCGAGCGTGAGCAGCACGGTAGCGGTGAACCCCGGCGTCTTGCGCAATTGACGGAATGCATAACCCATATCCTGCAGCAGAACTCTCATCGCCTGACCTCCACACACGTCTCCTTGCATACACTGAAAGCATGTCACGTACCAAAGGAATTCTGCGCTAACTGCTTGAAATCATCAGGTTAGCGATCTCAAGTTCGCGGATCTGCGTTCACAACTGAGAAAAGGTGTTCAAAGTCGGACGCTTTGCGGCCGTTTCGTCGGAATGCTAACGTCTTCCGTCTGCAGTGACAGTTTCTCCGAGGGGTAATTCCGCGATACGTTGGAACCTTTCGATGCGCCTGTCAGTCGATCTAGTTCTGCAGGAAGCACCATGACGTATCGTGCGACATCTGACCACATCGCCGAGGCAGCCAATGTTGCCGCCACTCTCTTGATTGGCTCACCATTGTTTGCTTCGGAGC
Source organism: uncultured Acidobacteriota bacterium (assembly GCA_963798315.1). GTDB lineage: Bacteria > Acidobacteriota > Terriglobia > Terriglobales > Acidobacteriaceae > Telmatobacter. The sequence continues at coordinate 22,900 of CAWCTA010000026.1, forward strand.
CGATAACGCTGTTAACGCAGAGTAATGCAGTCTCGGTTTGTGGATTCGCGCGGGAATCCTGGTTCTCCACTTTCTGACCAGCCGAAACGGGCCCATACCTATCCATGACAGTGTGCGACGGAACCGTCCGCTGGAATCAACTACAATAAGCACCTCGAGGGGGATTACACAAATAGAGCAATACTTGACCCCGGAAATTTCCTTCTCGAGGCGGATTTTGCGCCGGAGCCTCTCGTCCTGCCCCCACAAAGTAGCACGACAACCCAAGGCGCCGGCCATACTGGCACTGCACGATCTCCTTCACCCCTTTAGTTCGTGTTTTCCGCATTCCTGATAGAGTGAATTCCGGTTCATACACCAGTAAGGTTGGTCATCCCATGAACCACTCGCCCGAGACTTTGTCGCGTATCGAAGCAATCTTCAACGAAGCGCTGGCGCTGCCCGTAGGTGATCGGCCTGCGTTAATCGAGGCATGTTGCCACGGAGATGCTGCCATGATGGCGGAAGTGCGTTCGCTGCTCAAAGCATGCGCGGAGGAAGAGATGCTTGCTAGCGCGCGTCTCTCACAAGCCCACCTTGACGCGTCTGCCGGCAACGAGAAGAAGCGCGTGGGCGCGTATGAAATCGACCGGATCATCGGGCGCGGTGGAATGGGCGCCGTGTACGTCGCTCATCGCGCGGATGGCAATTTCGAGCAGCAGGTAGCCATCAAGTTGATCGATCTGCCTCTGGCCACTGAGCTTTTCAGAGAGCGATTCCGTCTCGAACGCCAGATTCTTGCGGGCCTGAACCATCCATTGATTGCCCGGCTGCTCGACGGTGGCGTGACGACTGAGGGAGAACCCTTTCTTGTGATGGAATACGTCGATGGAGTTCCCATCCATCGATTTTGCGAGACCAATCGTCTTTCCATTGCGCAGCGTCTCCTGCTCTTCAGGAGCGTGTGCGAAGCCGTCCAGTTCGCCCATCAAAACCTTGTGGTACATCGCGACCTGAAGCCGGACAACATTCTGGTCATGGAAGATGGCACACCGCGGCTGCTCGACTTTGGCACCGCGAAGCTGCTCTCTCCCTCGGCGGGCGGACCGGGAAGCGAATTTACACGTCAGGGGTTTCAATCATTCACCCCGCAATACGCCAGCCCCGAACAGGTGTTGGGCAACCCCATTACCACGGCGTCAGATACATACTCGCTTGGGGTGCTTCTTTATCTTTTGTTAACCGGCGTTCTGCCTTACGAACTCAAAGAATTTACAACCGCTGAAATGGTGCGCGTGATTTGCGAACAGCCGCCTCGCAGGCCCGTCCTGCCAGGTGGCGGCGAAAAACGCCTCGACGCTGACCTGGAAGCGATTGTGCTTATGGCTCTCCGCAAGGGGCCGGAGGAGCGCTATCTGACGGCTGTGCAGTTGGCCGCGGATGTTCAGGCGTATCTCGACGGGCGCCCTGTGACCGCGCGTCGCGGCACCCTCCGCTACCGTGCCGGCAAATTTGTCCGAAGGCACGCCATTGCGCTACTCGGAGCCGGGTTGGTACTCGCCAGCTTGACGGCGGGCGTCGGAGGAGTGCTTTGGCAAGCCAAGGTTGCCAATATTGAACGGCGCAAAGCCGAGGCCCGCGCAACCGATTTGCGGCAGCTGAGCAACAGCCTGCTCTCTGAGTTGGATGATGCCATTAAAGAGCTTCCCGGTTCCACCAGTGTGCAACGCTTGCTCGTTACGCGTGTGCTCGAGCATCTGGATCGAATGTCAAAGGACGCCGCCGGAGATCGCCTTATTCAACTCGATCTGGTAAATGCGTATACCCGGCTTGGAAACATCCAGGGAAATCCCTACGATCAGAACCTCGGTGACCCGCCCGGCGCGCTCGTCAGCCTTGACAAAGCTCTCGCAATTGCGAAGTCACTCACGGCATCGGCAGCTCTGGACCGCGAGGCATTGCACGCCATGGCGTCGGTGCAGCAGGCACGCAGCGAGGTCCTGTGGGGCGTCGAACGGACACCGGAAGCAGTGGCATCCATGCGGACGGCAACTCAGGCCTTTGAGAGATTGGTCGCAGAGCACGATTCAACCCCTGACCTGATCTGCGAGGGAGCCGCGGCGTACGGCACGCTCGGCGATGAACTAGGGCAGCCCGGCACTCCAAGTCTGGGCGATGTTGCTGGAGCCCTTGCTGCGTATCGCAGAAACATCCAGCTTTATGAACGGGCTCTCAGCATTGAAGCCGGCTTTCCCCGCGCGCGGAGGGGACTCGGCATTGTCCCGCTCAAGATCGGCAACATCGAGATTGAGACCGATCCATCCCAGGCTCTGAAGGATTACGAGCTCGCCGAGCAGCGATTCGATGCCCTTCCGGAGTCGAAGCAGAGCGGGCTCTCCTCACGACGCATGCGTGCCAATCTCCTGCGCAAGAAGGCCATGGCGATGCGGGAACTGGGAGAATACGGCCGGGCAGCTCCGCTCTTTGATCAGGCTTTGACGATCCAGAAGCAGATTGCCGCTGCCGACCCCAAGGACACTCGCTCGCTCTTCGACGTCTATGTGGACCTCACGCAGGATGCTGAAAACTACGAGGACGCCGCCGATCCTGCGTTCGCTGCCGATCCTCAGGCCCGGCATCATGATCTAGCCATGGCCGTTCCGCTTTTGAAGGAGGCTGAGTCGATCGAGATCCAGTTGTTAAAAGGGAATCCCTCCAACGATGACTGGAAAGTGCAACTGGCTGACGTTCAGGTACGCCTGGGAACTGCTGAACAGAACCTGAACGGCTCCGGCAATTCCGCGGCCCTTGCTGCCGCTGGCCTTGCGACGCTGAAGGAACTGGCGGCAAAACACCCGGATTCCATCCTGATACTCGATGATGAATTGGCGAATCTACTCACTGTAAAGCCCCTCACACTGCGCGACCCTCAGTTGGCGATTGCATGCGCCGAGCACGAAGCGCACTTGACCAAACGAAACCAACCCCGCATCCTGCTTTCCGTCGCCCAGGCCTATCACTCCGCGGGTCAGATCCAAAAGGCCAGCGCCGTTGCAAGCGAGGGACTGGCCATACTACCTGCTGAGAACGCCGGAACTCCGACAATGCGCACTCGGAAGCTCCTGCAGTTGGAAGCAGAAGCGAACCGCACCTCAAGATGAACTAAAGACCGCGATGGGTCGAGGGCCAGATGATTCCGACTCGGTGTGGGTAAGCCTCCTTGGCTCCGCTCGGAGACGACCTACTGCGCCGCTGTCATGAGCTGCCAGGATCCAACCTCGCCTGCATTTTCCGGGGTGTAGTTGGGATTATCGCTGGTGCGGTAGTTGCCGAAGCCGTCAGTGAAGTGATATTGGCCGAGGTTGGAGAGCTGCGTCGTGCCCCCGGTGCTGGGATCGTTCACCGTATCGACGCCGCGGATCAAATCGTCCCAATGGTCGGCAGCGCTCCGCTTGCCCCCATCCCGCAGAAAACTGTCGTCCACGCCGCCGCTGTTGCGGAAGGCCTCTTCCTGTTTGTCGAAGTTGGCCTGGAACGCTGCCTGCTGCTTCATGGTTTGTTCCATGATCGCCTGAGCCGCACGGATTTGATCCCAGCCTTGCTTCATTTTCTGGTTGAAGTCGGCCATCATCTTGTCGTTGATCGCCTTTGTGAGGCGGGCCCACTCCGGATTTACATAGATGGACTTGGCAATCACGCAAAACATCGGCATGCGCTTCTCGAGAGTGCCGGCCGGTGCGCGCATGCTTTGCAGAGCCCGAAATCCCCAGTTGGTCTGTTGCAACGCACCTGCGGCCATGCTCAATTGACCGAGACTGACGGCGTCGGTGCCCTGTTTGGAGATGTAGTAAACACCGAAGAAAGCCTCCTCGACCGGCTGGCCATTCAGGTCGTAGCCGATCTTGATGGCAACACCATGATCGTTGGGCCACGGATCCATCTTGAGGGCCTTCGCCAGGTCGGGGAGATCCTGCTGCCCGATCCATTTGAAGTTGGCGGCATTGGGGCGAGTCTGCTGGATGAACTTTGCCAGAGCCTGCATTGCAGGTATGGGTGCAGACCAAATGGCGCCGGTGGACATGCGATCGCCGGGCTTGTTTTTATTAACTGTGGTGTATTGTTTCCATTGGGGCGAAACATCCACAATCTCTGCGCGCAGCAACGGATATTGGAAATAGGCCTCCGCGTTGTCGGGATTCTCTGCGTGAGAGGAAAAGATCAATGGGACCTCGAGCCGGTCGTAGTGCCATTCGATCGTGCTTTCGAAGCTCCATTTCTCCGGAATGTGAATGGTCGCGGCGCGCATCCCTTGGTGTTCCGTATCCGTGATCACGCGGTCTACAAACTTTTCTCCTCCGATCGTCGAAGCGGCCCCAGTTGCAGGCGCGTTACTCGGGGAGGCCGTCGCAGACGCCTTACTCGGCGTGTTAGCAGGACCAGCCGAGGGTGCTGGCGAACTCGCAACGCTGGGTGCGGAACTGCTACCCGGGTTCACCGCCAGGCCGGCGGCCTGTTTGCAACCATCGGATAGCGAGTCCTTGTGCTCCTTGAGGCAGGCCACGATGCGGCCCCCGCCCGGTTGCACCCCCGCGCACAGCTTCTGCGCATCGCCCGCGCAGGCGGCGCGAATCGCATCCAGTGACGGCTGACCACCCGCCTGCGCGGCCGCGATGGAAACGGAGGAGAAAGTTACAGGCAACAGCAGGCACGATGCATTGACGATTCGTTTCAGATTCATAGCATGACCTTTCTTCATGGATGGGCCGGTTCCAACGGGGAGATTCATCAGGCGCCGGGCCGGGAAGAATTGAGCCGAGTTCGACTCCATCTTGCTCCGCCTCGAATACCGCCGAATCCCCCCTTTTCCGGTGGACCATACGGCCGCACACTGAGTAGGCGCATTATCCGGAAGAAATGACTCATTTTCGCCTACTGGGATACTTGGAGGTCTTTCGGCCAGGTGAACCGAGCACATTTGTAGATGGTTGTAATGCCACAACAGAACGTCAGCTGCGGGCATCAACCACGACAGCCGAGTTTGGCGAGGATCGACGTCCTCTACGCGATCGAGGACGAGGGGCAAGCCCGTTGATCTGAGGCTGCGCGCACCCGAGGCAAGAGCCAGATCACTGCTCGACGATTTGCGCAAATGGAGAAAAAGCGCTGCGCTCACTGTCCGCGACGAACCCGCGGGGCCACAACGACGAAGCTTTTGCGCTCTTGCAGAAAGCAGTAGCTCACGGTCTGCCATCAGACGACGGCCGAGCTATAGAGACAGACCCCAACTTCAAGTCACTCCACGAGAACCCGCAATTCATCGCGCTCACTGCCCGGATCAAGAGCCCACCCACGCCCTCCGCCAGTTCGCAAACCAACTGATTTAACGGTTAACATTCATCGACTACGCGCACAGCCATATCGCCTCCGGCGTCTTCCGGATCCGCCCCGTAACAGACCGCCGCCTTGTTTGCCGATGTGCCCGTTCCGCAGGGCGGATTTGAGGTTCGGAAATCGCCCGAGCGTGCTTCCAGGTCGAGATGAGCTTGGAATCAAGGGTGAGGCTGTTCCCTCCAGTTCAGCATGCAGAGCAGCCAACCGCCTCGACTGGAATCGGCAGCGGCGCTCCATCGAGCGCTGAAACTCTCTGCGGAGCACAACAGGCTTTGCCGAGACGCGCCAGGTCCGACTGCATAGCTTTCTCTTCCCGGATAACCGCTAGCGTTTCGCGAAGGATCCTGGCCGCGCCGGCATGGGAAGGCACAACGATCTTGTAGTGCATCCATTTGCCCTCGCGGCGCGCCGCCACCACGCTCGCCCTTCGCAAATACGCAAGGTGTCGCGAAATCTTGGGCTGGCTCTGCCCAAGTACCTCGACGAAATAGCAGACGCAGACCTCCCGCCCGTCCATGAGGTTCAGCAATCGCAACCGGGTGCGGTCGGAGAGCGCCGCAAACAGCAAGACAAGGTCGTAGGCTTTGGGGGAACGGTCCACGGCTTAATAATATACGTCTTGACAGATATGTCCAGCAGCGAATATATTCGCTTTAACGTATACAAGGAGAGATCAGAATGGAATCGACGACCAGCGTTCAGGAACAGGTAAGGGAGAAGTACGGAAGCGCGGCCCGAGCCGTAGCGGAATCGGACAGTTTGCAGGCATGTTGCGATCCCGGCCTTCGTTGCTGCGATCCGATCACAACCAATCTCTACAGTGCAGATGAGAAGGGCCTCATACCCGAGAAGGCCGTGTTGGCTTCGCTTGGGTGCGGGAACCCGACGGCGTTGATCGAACTCCGCGCCGGAGAGACCGTCCTCGACCTCGGTTCCGGCGGCGGCATCGACGTGCTGCTCTCGGCGCAACGTGTTGGGCCGACCGGCAAAGCCTACGGTCTGGACATGACGGATGAGATGCTCGCGCTGGCGCGGCAAAATCAGCGTCAGGCAGGCGTGACAAACGTCGAGTTTCTGAAAGGCGAGATCGAGAACATTCCGCTGTCCGACAACTCGGTGGATGTCATCATTTCGAACTGCGTGATTAATCTCTCCGCCGACAAGGATCGGGTATTGAGGGAGGCGTTTCGCGTGCTTAAGCCGGGTGGTCGCTTTGCGGTTTCCGATGTGGTGGTCCGGGGCAGCGTGCCTGACGAAGTGCGCAAGAACATGCTCCTCTGGGTGGGATGCATTGCTGGAGCGCTGGAAGAAAGCGACTATCTTGCGAAGTTGACGAAAGCGGGATTTGGCGACCCTTCCATCGAGCCCACCCGCGTCTACAACGTCGAAGATGCGCGCCAATTCCTCACCGAAGCCGGAGTGGATGTCGACGCCATCGCTCCGCAGGTAAACGAGAAGTTCATGAGCGCCTTTATACGTGCCGCCAAACCAAAGGCGGCTTGCTGCGAGCCGGGTTGCTGTTCCCCAGTCGTCATTCAAGCGAAGGAGTAAGCCAATGCCTGACCATTACAACGTCCTGTTTCTCTGCACCGGCAACTCAGCGCGGTCGATCATGGCCGAGGCCATCCTCGACCAAAAGGGGAAGGGCCGCTTTGCCGCGTACAGTGCCGGTAGCCACCCTTCAGGCCAGCCGCGTCCTGAGGCGCTCAGACAGATTGAATCCGCCGGGCTGTCGACAATCGGGCTTCGCAGCAAGTCATGGGATGAGTTCGCCGCACCGGGGGCTCCCAAGCTGGATTTTGTCTTTACAGTGTGTGACAACGCCGCCAGGGAAGCGTGTCCCTATTGGCCGGGCCAGCCTATGACAGCGCATTGGGGGATCCCCGATCCGGCAGCGGTACAGGGTACGCCGGATGAAATCGTGCGAGCGTTCCGCGATGCCTTCGTCGTGCTCGACCGCAGGATAGGACTGTTTCTGTCCCTTCCGCTGAGCACACTCGACCAACTCGCCATCAAGCGCGAAGTCGAAAACATTGGCCGCTCGTAGCAGAGCTTGAGGAGGCCCCCAGTTGAAGAAGAGCCGTCTTTCGTTTCTGGACCGGTACCTGACCGCGTGGATCTTCGGGGCCATGGCGGTCGGCGTAGCGTTGGGCTGGGTGACCCCCGGGGTGGTGCCGCTTCTGAATCGCTTCAGCGTCGGTACGACGTCGATTCCAATCGCGGCGGGCCTGATTCTGATGATGTATCCGCCGTTCACGCGGGTTCGGTATGAAGAATTGCATGAAGTCTTCCGCAACAGGCGCGTGCTGGGACTTTCTCTGTTGCAGAACTGGCTGATCGGACCGGTTCTGATGTTCGCGCTCGCTTTGATCTTCCTTCATGGATATCCCGAGTACATGGCCGGTCTGATCATGATCGGTTTGGCACGATGTATTGCCATGGTGATCGTGTGGAACGAGCTGGCAAAGGGTGACACCCAGTATGCCGCGGGACTGGTGGCGTTCAATTCGATATTCCAGGTTCTTTTCTACTCCGTCTACTCCTGGGTGTTCATCACGGTCCTGCCGGGCTGGTTTGGATTGCATGGCGCGGTGGTAAGAATCTCCATTGGTGAGATCGCCCGAAGCGTGTTCGTCTATCTCGGCATTCCTTTCATCGCCGGGTTTCTGACGCGTACCGTGCTGGTTCGCACTAGGGGCCGGGAGTGGTACGACCGAAACTTTGTTCCGCGCATCAGTCCTCTGACCCTGGTAGCCCTCCTGTTCACCATCGTAGTGATGTTCTCGCTGAAGGGCAGCTATATAGTACGTCTGCCGCTGGATGTGCTCAGGATCGCGGTTCCGCTCCTGATCTACTTCGTCGTGATGTTCCTTGTGTCGTTCTACATGGGACGGAAGCTGGGGGCCGATTATTCGAAGACGACCACGCTGTCGTTCACGGCCGCGTCAAATAACTTCGAACTGGCCATTGCGGTTACCGTATCAGTGTTCGGCATCAACTCAGGCGCCGCGTTCGCGGCGGTAATCGGGCCTCTGGTCGAGGTTCCTGTGATGATTGGCTTAGTGAATCTAGCTTTGTACTTCCAGCGCCGATACTTCGTGAATCCGGAATCAAGCGAAGTTGAAGGTGTATGCATTTCCCGAACGCCCTAAATTGGATGAAGCGTTTACGGCGGCTTCAGGTAACGCGATCCGGTGGTTGGCAGGATTTCGGAAGGGAATCCTGTGTAATGGACCGGGGGGAGAAATCGCTTGTGCGGGCTAAATGTAATCGATTACATTTGGGGGCCATGAATCACATCCGACTTTTTTCCACTGCAATCCTGTTCGGCCTGGCGCTCAGCCTCGCGGCGCAGACCTTGGTTCCAAGCGTTCCCGATTGGGAGAACCCGCATGTTTTCGGGATCAATAAGGAGCCTGCACGCGCCAGCTACACGCCCTATGCAGATGAGAAGGCGGCGCTGAGCGAGGAGCCCTCAAGCCTGACCGAATCTCTGAACGGGGCATGGAAGTTCAACTGGGTCAAGCGGCCCGAGTTGCGCCCCGTGGACTTCTATAAGCCCGAGTACGACGTCAGCGGGTGGAAGGAAATCCCGGTGCCCTCGAACTGGGAGATGCAGGGCTACGGCACGCCGATCTATACGAACATCACTTATCCGTTCAAGCGGGATTTTCCGCGCGTGACCTCGACTCCGGACGATCACTCATGGACGGCGTACGATCAGCGCGACCCGGTCGGCTCATACCGGCGCGAATTCATGATGCCGGAGCAGTGGAGCGGACGCCAGGTGTATCTGCTGTTCCACGGCGTGAACTCCGCTTACTACGTGTGGATCAACGGACAGAAAGTAGGCTACAGCCAGGATGCGCGCATGACGTCGGAGTTCGACATCACCCGCTATTTGAATCCAGGGAAAAACGTGATCGCTGTGGAGGTCTACCGCTGGTCCGACGGCAGCTATATGGAAGACCAGGACTTCTGGCGCATGAGCGGCATCTTCCGCGATGTGACGCTGATGGCGCGCGCGCCGGTGCATCTGCGCGACTTCCAGGTGCAGACGCCCTTCGACGCGGCCTACGAGAACGCCACCTTCAAGCTGCATGCGTCGATCGCGAACGTGGGTGCGCGCAGTGCGGCCGCGACGATCGAGGCCAGGCTGCTGGATGCCGCTGGGGCCACGGTATTTGAGACCAAGCGTAAGGTGAGTGTGGCGGCGGGCAAGGATGCGGAGATCGAGATTGATCAAGCGGTGAAATCGCCGAAGAAGTGGTCGGCTGAGACGCCTGATCTCTACAAGCTGCTGCTGACGGTGAAGGACGCCAAGGGCGAGGTTCTGGAGACAATTCCCTGGCGCGTCGGCTTCAAGCAGTCGGAGATTAAGGGCGACCAGATGCTGTTTAACGGCAAAAAGCTCATGATCAAGGGCGTCAACCGGCACGAATTTGATCCGGATCTGGGCCAGGTGATGACGCGCGTCATCGATGATTGCGGACATCAAGCTGATGAAGCAGAACAACATCAACGCGGTGAGGACCTGCCACTATCCGAACGTGACGGAGTGGTACGACCTAGCCGACGAGTACGGGCTCTACATACTGGATGAAGCCAACGTCGAGTCTCACGGCTACGGGTCGAACGAAATTCAGCCCATCTCGAACGGCGAGGAGTACCGCGATGCGATTGTGGATCGACTGCGCCGCACAATCGAGCGCGACAAGAACCACGCCTCGATCATTGGCTTCTCGATGGGCAATGAGGCCGGCTACGGCGCCAACTTTGTGGCCGCGAAGCAGTGGGCCAGGGATCATCATCCGGAGTTCTACATCATCTACGAGCCGGGTAACAGTATCCACGGCGACGCGCTCTCACCGATGTATGCGAAACCGCAGAACATTGTGGAGTACTACAACAAGTACGGCAACGGCAGACCGTTCTTCGAGATCGAGTATGCGCACGCGATGGGCAACAGCACGGGCAACTTCCAGCAGTACTGGGATCTGTTCGAGGCGGAGCCGTGGGCGCATGGCGGCTTCATCTGGGACTGGGTGGACCAGGGCGTGCGGCGCAAGGGGCCGTTTGGCAGAGACCTGTGGGCCTACGGCGGCGACTACGGCGACAAGCCGAACGACGACAACTTCAACACCAACGGACTGGTGTTGCCGGACCGCACGCCGCATCCCGGACTGACCGAGGTAAAGAAGTCCTACGCGAGCATCAAGACCGAGGCGGTGGACTTGGCCGCGGGCAAGGTCCGCGTGCGCAACAAGTACAATTTTGCGACCCTGGGATTTGTACGCGGCGAATGGGTGCTGGAAGAGAACGGCAAGGCGATCGAGCGGGGCGAGGTTCCGGTGGGTGAGATGGCGCCGGGCACCGCGAAGGAGATGGAACTGGGAGTGAAGCAGCCGGAGCTGAAGACCGGCGCCGACTACTTCCTGACCGTGCAATTTTCGCTGGCCGACGACCAGCCCTGGGCGAAGAAAGGCCATGTGGTGGCGTGGGATCAGTTCGAGATGCCGTACAAGGCACCGGCCGCGGCCGCGACGGATCCGAGCAAGCTGCCCGCTGTGACGTTGGCCGAGATTCCCGGCGCGTGGGTGATTTCGAATGCGTCGTTCTCGGTGGCGGTCGACGCGGAGTGGGGCTCGATCTCGTCGTACAACGTGGGCGGACGCGAGCTGCTGACGGCGCCGATTGAGCCGAACTACTGGCGCGCAATCACCGACAACGACCGTGGCAACCGGATGCAGCAACGACAGGGAGTGTGGGAGACGGCTTCCCTGCATCGCTGGGCCAGTTCGATGAAGGCGGAGCAGGTGTCGACCGGTGTGGTGAAGGTGACCGCGAAGGCACGGCTGGCCGCAGGCGAGGCTACTCAGGAGTATGTGTACACGATCCGTGGCGATGGATCAATCGAGGTGGAGGCGAACTTCGATCCCGGCACAGCAGCGCTGCCGGATCTGCCGCGCTACGGCATGCAGGCACGCGTGAGCGGCGCGCTGCGCAACGTGGCATGGTTTGGCCGCGGGCCTCAGGAGAACTACTGGGACCGCAAGCTGGGCTCAGCCGTCGGGCTTTACTCTGACACTGTGAACAACCTGTGGTTCGGCTACGTGGAGCCGCAGGAGACCGGCAACCGCAGCGATGTGCGCTGGGTAACGTTGACCGACGACAAGGGCTTCGGACTAAAGGCCACGGGACTGCCGCTGATCAACTTCAGTGCGTGGCCCTTCCGCGCCTCTGAGTTGGAACATGAGAAGTGGCCGGTGAACCTGGGGCACAAGCATTCGGCTGAGGTGGAGTACTCGGATGACATCACGCTCAATCTCGACTACGGGCAGATGGGCGTGGGCGGCGACGATAGCTGGGGCGCGCCGGTGCACAAGGAGTTCATGCTGCCGGCCGTGCCGTATAGATACAGTTACCGCCTGGAACCGGTGACCGGACGCGCCGAAAAGTAGTTCTTCGCCGCGGAGGCGGTTCATCCCGTCTCCGCGGGAGAATTTCTGACCACCAGTAGATCGGAGACTTCCCGAGATTGTTGCTTGCGCCACTCTCAGCCCCGCGGCGAAGACTGCTGCATATCGAACTGGATCTGGGCGCCGCTGGTGAGCGTTTTGTGCTCGATGATGCTCGACCGCCACTCAGCTTCATTCACCATCACACGGGAAGCGTATGGGGTCGCGGGGCCGTTCCGGGGTGCTTCGATGACAATCTTCTTTCCACCACCGGGGTGAACCACTGCGCGCGAAAAGAGAGGAGCGCCCAGAGTGTATTCCGGCTTGCCCGGGCAGAGAGGATAGAATCCCAGCGCACTCAGGATGTACCATGCCGCCATCGACCCGGTATCTTCATCGCCGCAGAAATCTTTCGCAGAGTAGGCTTCGTTCAGGACGCGACGGACCCAGTATTGCGTTCGATCGGGCCGCCCGGCAGGGGCAAACAAATACAGCACATTGTGGACGGGCTGGTTGTTATGCATGTATTGCCCGAACGGAAGCGCGGCCATCTCTGACATCTCATGGATCTCCTGCCCGTACACGCCCACGTTAAATCGGGGAGGCAGAGTGCACATCTCCTCAAGCGCAGCTACGGTTGCCTGCTCGCCGCCCATGGCAGCGATCAACCCTGGCACATCGTGAGGAACGTTCCATCGATGTTGCCATGCCCCGCCTTCCTCGTACGGACTGCCCCAGGTGAATGGATCGAACGGCTCAAGCCACGAGCCATTCTCGTTTTTGCCGCGAAAGAACCTGGTCTGGGGGTCGAAGATCTTGCGCCAGTTTTCTGACCGCTTTCGAAACAGCTCCGCATCGTCGTGCTTGCCAAGGGCGGCAGCGATTTGCCCGATGCAGAAGTCGCCATACGCCGCATCCGCCGTTTCGGCCACCGATTGATCTACGCGATTCGCCGGAAGGTAGCCGAGTTTCAGGTAATACTCGATACCCTGGCGACCGTAGCCGCGGCTTGGATCGCCTGGTTCCATGGCGTGCTTGCGCAGTCCTTCATAAGCATGTTGGCGATCGAAGCCGGAGATATCTTTCACAATCGCGTCTGCGAACAACGAGTCGATCATGCTCCCGGACATGCACGCGCGATAACCAGGTGCGGGGAACTGGGGCATCCATCCGCCCTCGCTATAGGCATTCACCCAGGCTTGAAGAATCTCACCCAACCGCTCGGGAAAGACCACCGACATGAATGGATACCAGGCCCGATAAACATCCCAGTAGCCGTGGTCGGCGTACATGACTCCGGGCATTACCTTCCCATTGAACGCGCTGAAGTGCCGTGGATTGCCGTTTTCATCAGGCTCGTGCCAGGTGCGTGGAAACAGAAGCGCCCTGTACAGGCAGGAGTAAAACGTGCGCCGCTGCTGGTCCGTCGCGCCTTCGATCTCGATCCGCGCCAGCGCGGTGTTCCACACTTCCTTGCCGCGCGCCAGCAGTTCTGCTGCCGGCCGATTTCCGGCTTCCTGTTGCAGATTCCGAGAGGCTTGTTCGAAGGAAATGAACGAAGTCCCGATCCTCGCCTCGATCGGACGGCTTGCACCTGCTTCAAACCGGAGTACGCCGACACGATTCCCATCGACCTCGCGCACTTCAAAGTTGTGCCATGGCTCTGAAAGCTGCAACACATAGTAAGTTGCGAAATTATCAGGCACTCCACCTGCATTGGCAGTAGACGCGAACCGCACGGCCCTGCGCGAAGCGTCCGGCTCCATCGTCCCGCTTTTGCCAGGGACCTCAAACAGCAGTCCGCGCGGACCGCTGTCCGCGAATCTCGCAGTCAGCACGCAGCATCGTTCCGTTGCCACAAGCTCGACGTCAGTTCGGTAGCGAAGCAGGTTCAGCCGCAGCACATACGGGTGAAGCTCGGCCTCCTCCGGCCGGTATGACGATGAGCGGGCGTCTGGCTCGAGTTTTGTTTCCCCCGAAAAAGGCAGAAATATCGCGTGTCCGTAGTCAGACAGCCACGGACTGAGCTGATGCGTGCAGCGGAAGCCTTGAATGCGCCGATCGTCCGGTTGAAACATCCATGGAGTGCCGGTGCGCGATTGAAGCGTCCAATGAGCCATGCCAAAGGGCATGGCGGCGATGGGTAGAGTATTGCCGCGCGAGAAATAGTAGTTCGAATCCGTCCCCTGCAAAATGTTGACGAGCGCCGCCAGATCCGTCGAATCCGGGTTGGCTGCAGCCGCGGTCCCGGTTGACGATTCAACGCTCTGGCCCTTCAATTTCGCATTCACAACGGTTGTTCCAAACGCCGCCCAACCGGTCGCTTTCAGAAAATCCCTTCTGCTGTGCTCCACGTGGTTTTCCTCGCAACGTTCGTATCCAGTCAATCACATTCATGGGCACGGCGTATGGCGCGTTGCAGACTTGCATTCTCATTCCCCTCAAATGACGGGGTGCATGCTCTTGCGTCCGATTCGGATGGGTTAACATGTTTGCACGCCCGGCCGGAGCCAAAGTAATGACAACCGTCGCCGAAAATCCGGGCGCCTTCCGTAATTGCCGTAAGGCGTCGCGCCTGTCCGCCAGCATTCGCACTCTCCTCGACCGGGTCTTCTGAATTCCGATCGTAGTATTCGTGAGGGCACGCCGTTCGCCGTTCCCTGCAAGCATCCAGCCTCAAAACGCGGGCTTTGTGAAGAGGGGAGAGGTTTCTCCTCCGAAATCAAAATTCTGCGTTCAGAATCGAACAGGAATGAAACGCAGAGACCGCAGCCCGCCTCAGCGAGATTGATGTCGGCAAAACTGCTGGTCGCTATTTTTTTGCAGGGCGGGTGAGGTATTCAGTGTCGCGATTCGAGTCGATTTGTGAGAGGTCGAGGGGCGGCCAGAGAGCGAGAACGGTGGAACCGTCGAGTGTCTCTTGAAGATTCACAAAGCGGTAGCGCCTGACATGTCGATTTCCTTTGAAAGTGACGAACGCGCCCTCCAATTCGACAATGCCGGAGTCATCGTCGCTGGTAGGGCGGTTATTCATTAATCCTCCGAATTTGTATGTGTATGTTCCGTTGGAGGCGATCGTGTATCCGTAGTTGACGGCCGTGAGGGAGTTGCTCTGGTATTGGCCAGAGCTGTTGTAGTAGTCGGTGCTGGTGACAATGCCGCCGGTCCAATATCCGGCAAGATCGGAGACTGTGATGGAAAACCTGATTGGTGAGGCTCTGCGAGGCGCGACGCGCACACTGCCGACAATGGCAAGCTCATTGTGACTCATGCTATCAAGTACATTTCGATTATTGCTGGTGAACGAAACGGGAACGAAGGCTTTGCCGGTCTCGAGCACATACAGGCGGGTATATGACGTATTCGTGGTGCTGGAGGCGTCGTAGTATTTTCCTGAATAGCCAACCATCTTACTGGTGTTGTACGGATCGTATCCCGGCATTTTGCCATAGTCAGGCAACGGGAAGACCACGCGTTTCCAGGCAGTTTTGAAATCCGCATTGGGGTCTCCACTGGACGGCATTGCACTGTACACGGCCGCCAGCCAGAAACGATTGTCGGTTTTCAGTGTCATTGCACCGAGGTCAGGCCCTTGCTGGTATTGCCAGCCATCGGGTGCGGCGAAAGAAACATCACCCACAGTGTGTACTTGCCCGGAAGCAACAGCGAGGCTCAAAAACACGGAAGCCGTGGTGAGAC
The DNA here is from genome assembly GCA_963798315.1 of uncultured Acidobacteriota bacterium. GTDB lineage: Bacteria > Acidobacteriota > Terriglobia > Terriglobales > Acidobacteriaceae > Telmatobacter. Next base: position 38,427 of record CAWCTA010000026.1, read on the forward strand.
AAAGCATGCGAAGCATACGGTTTCCTCCCGTTGGGAATCTGCCGTCTCAGGCAAGACCGCGTCACAGTTCGCGAAATCGGTTCCCAGGTAATAACGACTAGAGTGTAAACCGAACGCGGATAGTGGTGCAGAGGAATTCCAGCCTGACGCTCCGGGCCCTTCACTCCGACGTCCAGTGCGCTCAGATTATTTCTTCGGTTGTCTATCTATCCCTTTGTCGGTACCGGGAACATTCACATTGCACCCTGAAAGGCAGGTCAGGACACGGAACCGATCTTCCTCGGACTTGCTGAATTTGTGATTATTCCTCGATTTCAAAAAGAACTCGGCGTGTGCGCTTCGGAACCCATCCGATGCCTTTACGGACAGAAGTGTGAGTTGGTTATCGAATTCGTAATAGACATCGCAATCTGGTCTCTGGTCACATTCATCAACAGGAATTTGGATCCTTCCATTTTTGACTTCCGGTTCAAGGGCACGGTTATAGGTCGATAAGGCCTTGTTCAAGTCGCTTCTGGGAAATAAGATCCGGAAGCGCTCGCGCACAGCAGTCATTCCGTGCAGTTGAAGCTCGGGCCGGGCAGTCTCGACAGAGGCGCCGGACGCATGGTCGACATCCAGCACAACCAGCGTGGCCTGTCGATACCCGTTGCTGATTCCCGAAGCTACGATTTCCTGTTTCCCGTCTCCGTCGACGTCCGCCAAATTCATGTAGTCAAGATGCCCTGAATGCCAATATTCCGAGATCAGCTTGCCATTTGTGTCGACCACCGCGATCTGGTTGGGATAGTAAGGAAGGTGATAGCTCGATAGAATAATGCGCGCCCCAGAAGCGCGCGTTGCCCGGGTAACCGCAAAGGCCAGTGTCTCGAACACCGTTGGACTGAATGAGATTTCTGGCAAGGCCCTCCCCGGCGTCCATCGCCATCGCTCCTCACCCCGATCGGTGTAACAAATCAGTGTCGTCGAGTGGGAGCGCGGATTCACTGACGGATGATATAGAAAAAGAATTTCCGTGCGGCCATTCCCCTCAAGGTCGCCAAACCAGGTCCGTGCGGCCACGCCCTGCTGATAGTAATCCTGCCAGAATCCTTCTGGAAAGCTTTTGTGCCACAACTCCTTGCCTTTGCCGTCCAGAACCGTAAGGACCGAACCTTCCATGCGAACACCCTGCGGTGCTCGATTTCCCTCGAGAACAGGGGCGCTTAGCGCAGCAAGGAGGCCCAGTCCCAAAACCGCGGCCCCGATCAGGATGAAGCTAAGATTCCATGGTTTGGTGCCCGCCTGCCCGCTTACTACCGGGTGGCTCGTTTCTATCGCCGCAGCCACGGCGACCTCAGCCGGCGTGAGTCTTTCAACTGAGGGACAAGCCTCTGCCGTGATCCACCGATTTCCACGAGTGCCGTTGGTGGAGGGGACCGTCCGGTCGGGCAGTTCAATTCGGATCGGATCTCTCTGCCCGGCAGAGGCGTAATGAGCCTGAATTGCTCTCCGCAGTCGGCTCATCACTGTCGCCAAATCCGATGACGTTTTCTTTCTCCCAGAGTGGTGGGGCCACAATTCCTCGATGACCCGCGCAGGCTGGAGCGCTGCTTGTGACTCCATCCGCTCGAACAGAAACCCTAACAGCCGTTTGAGCTGCTCCTTTCCGTCAAGTTCGGCGCAGTTCAGCAACCTTTCAATCTGATCCTCGATAGCATTGCGATCCATGTTCCGGACGAACTCCAAGCGGATGGATTCCGGGCAACAGGTAAGAGTTTGGGGGCTGCCTGTTTCGGCATGATTATCCTATATTGATTAACTGACAGGAAAACATTAAATCGTTACGAGTGGCCACGAATTCAAATGCACCCGAAGAATAGGGCGATTGTCTGCTTTCAAGCATTCTGAATTAGTGACTCCGTGACAGCCGTGCGGCGCCAGGTTTTGACCACCTAGATCATATGTAATTCATATCGATTGAGTGGGACGCGCCTTGACACGCAGTCACCTTGTATTACATTGGCGACGTGCTGAATCGGCACTGCGAATAGCATCCAGAGTATTTCCCCATACCAGATCTTCATATCGGAATCCTGTTACTCAAGCAGAGGACGCTCAGCGTCGGGGAATGACTGTGTTTATGGCAGGGCTCGCTTCGGGTCAGACTGCGTCTGATCCGAGAGTCGCTCTAGGCGCCGCTCGCAACAGGACATTTGGGGGCTTGGTACGTCATGGGTCAACCAATCAGGAAAGTCGTTGTCGCCACCGCATTGGCGATGACCGGGATAGGTGCCGCCTTCGCAGCGGCGCCAGTCGTCACGTCGATAACCACTGCCTATTCAACTTCCGGAGCGCCGACGTCGATCACGATTACAGGCACTGGCCTGACCACCACGACAACGGCCACGCTGGGCGCCACAACCCTCACCCCTACGACGCGGACTTCGACGACTTTCGTTGGGACAGTTCCCTCGACGCAGGCGCTGGGGGACTACGTTCTGAGCGTCATCAATTCGCCGGGCGGCGCGAGCAACACCGCCGTGTATGACTTCACGCTGGCGTCCAAGCCGGCCGCCGGGCCCACCGGACCGACGGGGCCCATGGGACCGATCGGGTTGACCGGTCCGGCGGGACCGACTGGGGCAACAGGCGCGACCGGTCCGGCGGGGGCAAGAGGCGCCACCGGACCGACCGGAGCGAAGGGAGCGACTGGCGCTACAGGGGCAAAGGGCGCCACCGGAGCGACGGGGCCGACTGGGGCGACCGGTCCGGCGGGACCCTGCATTGTGAATGATTCGACACTAATCAACTTAGCTTGCGGTCCCGGCGCACTCGCGTTGGACGGCGGCTCTGACAATGTGGCCTTCGGATTCTATGCACTCACGGACGACTCAACAGGTAGCGGTAACACAGCGATCGGTGATTACGCGCTCTTCGCCAACACTGACGGCATTCGCAATACTGCGGTTGGTGCGGGGGCCCTGCAGTCGAATACGACGGGCGGCGGGCAGAACACTGCCGTTGGCTTCTCTGTCCTAGCCACCAGTACCACCGGAATCTGGAACAACGGGTTTGGTGTTTTTGCTTTGACCAGTTCGACGACTGCCAGCGATAACGACGCTTTCGGGTCCTTTGCATTGGAGTTCAACACCACAGGTTCAGGCAACGACGCGTTCGGCTACAGCGCGCTGGCGTCCAATACGAACGGGACCAGCAACAGCGCCTTTGGCTCGAGTGCCATGTCAGCGAACACCACCGGTACCGGTAACGCCGCCTTTGGCGCGTCCTCGATGTCGCAGAACACGGTCGGAATTGAAAACGCGTCCTTCGGAGAATTCTCTATGCAGGGTCTGACTTCCGGCGACGGCAACACCGCAATCGGATCGCTTTCGCTCAGAACCAACACGACCGGTTCAAGTAATGTAGCGGTGGGCAGCGGAGCCCTCGGTGCCAGTACGACCGGATCCAACAACATCGCCCTTGGTAACGACGCGGGCCTCAACATTGCTGGCGGGTCGAGCAACCTTGATATCGGGAATTTGGGAGTCGCTACCGATGGAGTCTCCGGCGCAGGCGTAATCCGCATCGGCACTGCTGGCCCACAGACGTCCACATTCATCGCCGGAATCAGCGGTGTTCAGACGGCCTCGCCGGCGCTGCGGTCGTCGTCGACTCCAACGGCCAGCTCGGCATCGTCTCCTCCTCGCGCCGCTACAAGGAAGATATCCAGCCCATGGGAGACGCCAGCGACCGCCTGTTCAAGCTTCGCCCGGTGACCTTCCACTACAAACAGCCCGACGCCAACGGGAACAAGCCCCTCCAGTACGGCCTCATTGCGGAAGAAGTAGCCGAGGTCTTCCCGGAACTCGTCGTCTATAACAAGGACGGCCAGCCAGAGACAGTCGCCTATCACTTGCTCGCCGGGCTGCTGCTCAACGAACTGCAGAAGGAGCACCAGCAGGTCCAGGAGCAGTCCGAGCGGCTCGAAGCACAGAGCAAGCAGATCGTGGAGCTGAATGCCCAGGCTGCCGATGTGGCCGCACTGAAGCAGCAGGTCTCGGAGCTGAACCAACTGCGCGCGGAGGTGGCCGAGCTTCGCCAGTTGACGGCCCAACTGGCTTCACAACACAACAACCAGGCCGGCAGCGTGAAAGTCGTCGCGACTCCGGTAGCCAATGGGACCGCTGCAGGGTCCCGATAAAAATGAAGAGTGCCATCGAAAGGGAGCCCCGGCCTCGTGCCGGGGTTTCCTTTAGTCCAATCCAGCCGCGGGGTTCTCATCTCGGCGCTGGAAATGGACAGATGCTCTCGCGTCGATCATGGCGGATCGTGCTGCCCGCTGCGGTCCTGCTGGCAGTGATTGTCGCGTACGCCAATCACTTTCAGAACACGTTCCACTTCGACGACGCCCACACCGTAGTCGATAACCCTTACATACGTAGCGTGCGCAATGTGCCGCGCTTCTTCACGGATGCCACCACCTTCAGCGTCCTTCCGCCCAACCGCACCTACAGGCCATTCGTCTCCACTTCGCTGGCGATCGACTATGCGCTTGCCCATGGCTATAACCCGTTCTGGTTTCATCTCTCCACGTTTCTTGTATTCCTGCTGCAACTGGGCGCGATGTACGCGCTCTATGCCGAGATACTGAATGCGGCGCGGCCCGATCCAGAGGCGCAAAGCTCGAACCAGCTCATAGCGCTGTTGTCAGTGGCCTGGTACGGTCTGCATCCCGCGATGGCCGAGACAGTGAACTACATCATTCAACGCGGAGACATCTTTTGTGCGGCCGGTGTGGTAGCGGCGTTGGCCATTTACGCGCGGTTGCCGCGGTTGCGAAAGACGGGGCTGTACCTCTTGCCTTTCGCGTTCGCGCTTCTCAGCAAACCACCGGCCGCGGTGTTTCCACTGCTGCTCTTTCTCTACATTGCGATGTTTGAACAGAACGGCAAGAGCCGCTACGGAAAGGCTGCGCTCGCGTCGCTTCCGTCCATCGCACTTTGCGCGCTGCTGATGTGGCTGCAGAGCGCAATGACGCCCAAAACTTTCACGCCTTCCGCCATCTCCACCTATGCCTATTGCATCACGCAGCCGTTTGTCCTGATGCGCTACTTCGGTTCGCTGTTCGCGCCCGTTCACCTGAATGCGGATACGGACCTTCAGCCGTTTCCAGCTCTCACCATAACCGCGCTCTCGGGTTTTCTGTTTGTAGCGCTGTTGGCGGCTGTGGCGTGGGTTACCGCCCTGCGCAGGAAGACCCGGCCGATTTCTTTTGGACTACTCTGGTTCTTCATCGCATCTCTCCCGACTTCGCTCTATCGGCTATCGGAAGTGGAAAACGACCACCGCATGTACCTGCCGTTCGTGGGTCTGGTGCTGGCAACCACGTGGGCGGGTTGGCTCGCCGTTGAACGGCTCGCAGCGGGAAGATACCGCGCCCTGGTGTTGCGCGCTTCGTCCATCGCCGTCATGCTCGTGCTGGCGCTCTGTGCCTGGGGGACGCACGTTCGTAACAAGGTGTGGCATACCGAGGAGTCTCTATGGATTGATGACATCGCAAAGAGTCCCCGAAACGGGCGCGGGTGGATGAATTACGGTCTCACCCAGATGGCCAAAGGCGCGTACGTCGTGGCGCTCGACTCCTTTCAGCACGCGACAATCTACACCCCGAACTACAAGACGTTGGAGATCAATCTCGGCATCGTTCACGACGCACTGCGCCATTCCGATGAAGCGGAGCAGCATTTTAAGCGTGCCATCGAACTTGGTCCGGCTGATGACGAGGCGCATTTCTACTTTGGCCAATGGCTCGATCAAAATGGCAGGGTGGTCGAGGCCACGCGGCAGTTCGAGATTGCCGTGAGCCTGAACCCTTCCCGCCTGCCCGCGCGCGACATGCTGGCTAAGGCCTACGCCGCCTTGGGCGACCCGGAAAATGCGCGTGCGATCGCAGCGGGGACCCTGCGCCTTGAGCCGGCGGATGAGGCGGCTGAAGCTATCCTGGCGCATCCAGGGCCACAGACAGCTGATGAATGGATTAATGCCTCGCTCTATCAATATCAGGGCGGCAATTATGAGAAATGCTTGGCTTTGGCCAGAAACGCGCTGCTGTTGAAGCCGGATTCTGCAATCGCATATAACAACATCGGCTCAGCGTATGCGGGTTTGCGGCTATGGGATTCGGCCATTGAGAATGAACAAATGGCGCTTCGCCTCGAGACGGATTTCACGCTGGCGAAGATCAACCTGGCACTCTATGTGAAGGAGAAGGCCGGGGAGGCTGCGCAACTGCCCTCAAACAGGACGGCGGACGACTGGCTGAATGCCTCATTGCGCGATCACCAGGCCGGCCAATTTCTCCGCAGTATCCAAGATGCGGAGGAGGCTTTGCGGCTGCGTCCGGATTACGCCGAGGCATACAACAACATCGCGGCCAGTTACGAATCTATGGGTAAATGGGACGAGGCGATCGCAGCCGCACAGACGGCAGTGCGCCTCAAGCCAGACTTTCAACTGGCCAAAAATAACTTGGCGTGGGCCGAAGGCCAAAAGCGGCTGCGCCATCCGTAAGACACGCGAAATCTCAGTCATCAGCACCATTCTTGTTATTGGCAAAGACAAGGGTCCGCTGCACGGAAAAACTGACGAGTGAAAGCGTCGTTTCGACCAGGATTTTGAGGGCGATGATGTTCCAGCCAAGCCAGTGAGATAACCCGCGAATGAACATGTAGGAAATCGCGCCAAGCACAATCGCCAATCCATAGTATCGCCAGAGCGAACCGATGATCGACGCATGGCTGTGAAACACGAGGCTCCGGTTCAACGCGAAATTGATCAACGAACTGAACCGCCCCACAAACACGGCCAGCAATACGTTCTGTGTCAACCAGAAGGTCAGGCTGAATCCAGTCAGATCGAGGCCGGCCGAGATCAGCGAAGAAGCATAGAAACGTAGCAGGACAAAATAGATGCGCATCGAATCGCGCAAAGGATTGAAGCTTGAGGAACGGTTGTTATCGATGTATATCGTCGAGATAGGGATCTCGATGGGAACGTTCTCCTGGCGGCAAAGATGCGCAAGCACGGTCATCTCGTACTCGTACCGCTCGCCGGGCAATCCAACCAGGCTGGGCAAGAGAGTTCTGGGAAAGGCGCGCAATCCGGTTTGTGTGTCGCTGACTCGATGGCCGCTGACGAAGTGGAATATGTGGCGCGTGACGGCATTGCCAAGGCGGCTTCGCAACGGAACGTCTCCCGCAAAGCTCCTGCATCCCAAGAGAGCGCGTTTTGGTTCGTTCAGCAGCGTGGTTGCGACGCGGATGATGTCGGGCACTGAATGCTGTCCGTCGGCATCGACCGTCACAAGGCCGGCAAGACCGGGGAATTCATTGAGGAAATGGTTGAACCCGGTCTTGAGAGCTCGCCCTTTGCCAAGATTGATGGCATGGCGCAAGAGGTGGACTCGAGGCAGGGTTCCAAGCGTGTCGAAGAGCGCCTTATCCTCAACGGGACTTCCATCATCTACAAGCACGATGGCGCCGAATCCCGCGTCGAGCAGAGCGTGAACGAGCGGTACCAGTGCCGGCTCCTGCCTTCGCGCCGGGATGAGCACAACCAGCTGCGCCATTGCTGCCGGCGGATTCGCGGTGTTGGCGGGCGCTTTCATTTTGTCTTCCTGATAAGTTGGGCCGGGAAAACGATTATACGATTGTGGCGGAACCTGCAACGCGAAAACAAGGATTCGTGGGGTCCGTTTTTCGTGACGTTGCGAATGAAGATCGCCCATAAGAAACATATTCTGCGGCGAAGCCATGCCGCTTAGTCGCTTCCGTCCGAACGGACGTGGGACATAAAGACCCGCTCGATCTAAAAAAACACTTGCATGTGATCTAGCGTTATGGTTAACTATAACACCATAGATGTTGTGGCCCCCTGAACCTGATGTCGGCCCAAACGAAGAGGCAAGTTGGAGGAGGAGTCAAATGAAGACTCGTCGTTTTAGTCTGTTTCTTGCTGCGTTGTTGATGTCCACAACGGCTCTTGCGCAGTCTGCCGCGCAAAAGTCCTTCGAGCAGCTGAAATCTCTGGCAGGAATCTGGGAAGGCACGCTGGATGGCCATGCGCTGCAGGTTTCGCTGCGTGTGACATCGAAAGGCAACGCTCTCATGCACGAAATGAAGGGCGAAGGTCCCGACGATCCGATCACGTTGTTCAATCTCGACGGCGAGCGCCTGCTTCTGACCCATTACTGTGACGCTGGAAACCAGCCCCGCATGGTAGCAACCATTTCGCCCGACGGCAAGACCATCGTTTTCGATTTCGTCGATGCCACCAATCTGCTAGGTTCGCAAATGGGTCACATGCAACGCGTCACTTTCACTTTCATCGACTCCGATCATCACACCGAAAAGTGGGAGTTCGCGATGGCCGACGGCAAGCTGATGGGCGGCTTGCTCGACCTGAAGCGCACGAAGTAGGACGTACCCGCCGCAAGCGAGGATCATTAGCTCGCCTTGACCAGAAGCGTGATGGAGAGCAGAGGTTATCTGGAATACAGGATGGATTTCGAGTGGAACGACAGTCAGCCGATCTACCGCCAGCTTCGCGACCGGGTTATCGCGATGATACTCGACGGCGTCCTCAAGGAAGGCGATCCATTGCCCTCCGTACGCACCGTGGCGGCCGATTATCGGGTCAATCCCCTCACCGTCCTCAAGGCTTATCAACAATTGGTAGACGAGGAACTGGTGGAAACCAAGCGAGGCCGGGGCATGTTTATCAATGCCGGCGCACGCACCTTGTTATTACGGGGCGAACGGGAAAAGTTTCTGGACGAAGAGTGGCCCAGGATTTATGCAACCATTCAGCGACTTGGCCTGAGGGCGGAAGATCTGCTCGATGGCGCATACGCAAAAACCGCCAAGCCGGATTCCCGAAAGAAGGAGCGCTGAAATCATGGCATGCATAGAAGCGCACGGTCTCCGCAAGCAGTTCGGAACGACGATCGCGTTGGATGGCATCGAATTGCATGTCGAAGAAGGCCGCATCCTGGGGCTCATTGGTCCCAACGGGGCGGGCAAGACGACTGCGCTCAACGCCATCCTGGGCCTGCTGCCATATCAGGGCGAGCTGCAGGTTCTCGGCCGCGACCCCTGGACGGAGCGCGATCAGCTCATGCGCGATGTCTCGTTTGTTGCTGATGTTGCCGTGTTACCGCGCTGGATCAAGGTGTGGCAAGTGCTCGACTATGTCGCCGGCGTGCATCCCCGGTTCGATCGCGGCAAGGCGGAAAGTTTCCTTGCCAAAACCACTATCGGACATACGCGCAGGGTCCGCGACTTATCCAAGGGTATGGTGGCTCAGCTGCACCTTGCCTTGGTCATGGCGATCGACGCCCGGTTGTTGGTGCTGGACGAGCCGACTCTGGGGCTCGACATCCTTTACCGCAAGCAGTTTTACGATTCGCTGCTGAATGACTACTTCGATCGCAGCCGCACCATCATCGTGACGACGCATCAAGTGGAAGAGATCCAGCATGTGCTCACCGACCTGATGTTTATCAACCGGGGCCGCGTCGTGCTCAGTTGCAGCATGGAAGAAATTGAGTCCCGCTTTCTTGAAGTGATGGTTCGCCCCGGCGATCGAGAAACGGCGCGCGCGCTCAAGCCCATGCGCGAGCGCCAGGTTCTCGGTCGCAGCATCCTGATGTTCGATGGGGTTGATCGTGAGCGGGTGACTGCGCTTGGCGACGCGCGAACCCCCAGCATCGCCGACTTGTTCGTTGCCGTGATCGAGGCACAAGGAGCGGCCAGATGAGTACTCAATCGAACGTGATGCCCGAAGCGTCTCTCCGTTCGCAGGGGATCTCAGCCGTGGCCATCCCCGCGGTAAAGCTCCTGTACTGGTCGGTGCGGCGCGAATTGTGGGAAAACCGGGCGATCTATGTTGCCCCCGTCTCGGTCGCCTGCGTATTCCTGTTTGGCTTCTCGATCAGCATCTTTCATCTCGTGATCGAGATGCACGCCGCGCCGTGGCTAGACGCGATGCAACAGCGCGAGTTGTTCGGGCAGCCGTACGAGTTCGCTGAAGATCTGATCATGGCTGCCACTCTTATCGTCGGACTGTTCTACTCTGTCGATGCCCTGTATGGGGAACGCCGCGATCGCAGCATTCTGTTCTGGAAATCGGCGCCGGTTTCGGATCTCACTACGGTGCTGTCGAAGGCCGCGATTCCTATCGTGATTCTTCCTCTACTCGCATTCGCAATCACCGTTCTTACACAATCGGCCATGCTGATGATCAGCAGCGCAGTTCTGCTGGGCAGCGGCCAAAACGTGGCTATCCTCTGGTCGCGGGTGGGGATCTCCCACCGCTGGCCCATGCTGCTCTTCCACTTTCTGTGCATTCACGGGCTCTGGCAATCGCCGATTTATGCGTGGCTCTTGCTGATTTCCGGGTGGGCAAGGCGGGTACCCATTCTTTGGGCTGCGTTGCCGCCGCTGACCATCGGCATCGTGGAGAAGGTTGCCTTCAACACCACCTATTTCGGCACTTTGATTGGCAGCCGCTTTACCGGCGGCTCTGAAGGCACCGCGGTCATGGGACGTGGCAGGGCCATGGATCCCACGATGCACGTTGGACCGCTCCATTTCCTGATCAGTCCGGGTTTGTGGATTGGCCTGGCGTTCACCGCGCTCTGTCTGGCCGCTGCCGTCCGCGTGCGCCGCTATCGCGGACCCATCTGATTCGTACTTCAACTTCCTTCCATCTCGACGGCTTGATCCAGTCCCAAGGAGGACCTATGGAATCCTTCGTTTCTTTGAACTGCCCGGAACCGGCATCCTGCAATTCCCCGTTGCCCACCGCTTCAATCTGGCAGGACATTCTAGCCCAGGCAGTAACCGGTGAGCTCATGGCGGCCATGAACTACCGCGCATTGTCGACCATTTGCGACGACCCCGAAGAGGTTGCCGACGCCTTGGAGCACGCACAGGGCGAGCAGGGACACGCCGCAGCCTTCGCCGCCGAAGGCCGCAAGATTGGATTGGATGTTCCCAACAACGTCAACGCAAGGTACTGGAGGCGGATTCGCGAATCATTTATGCGCTCGATCGCGGAGCGCGACTTCATGGCCTGCCTGATCGTTCAGGAGATCATGCTCGAATCGTTCGCCGTCGCAAGTTATGCCCGCGTCGGTAAGGCCGCTCCGGGCAGTCTTGGCAAGACCTTTGCCGCCATTGCCGCGGAGGAAGAGGGGCACATCGAGCACGCAATGGAGATTCTGCGAGCGGAGCGAGCCAGGGACCCACAGCGATTCGATGACAAGGTGTACCGGCTTCATCTCGACGTCATGACGACGCTCACCGAGATGGTTGCCAAGGAATGCCGCAACGGACAGTGCGACCTATGCCACAGCAGTTGTGTCAAGACATCTCTTTCCCAAGTCGGGCTAACCACGGCCGAATTGCGTGGAGCATCGCTGCAGCAGTACCTGAGGACGCTGGACGTGCTAGGACTGCCCGGGGAGGTAACACTTCAATGGGTTGCGCAACTGCCGGTGTAATCGTGCCAGAGCGCCAGCCTGACCTGGATTTCGCTCTCATCGGGCATCAGGAAAGCTGGCGTTCAGCGGCCGACGTACTCGCCGTACTGCGCGGGGTCGAGCGCGCGCGATTGCCCGACGAGGAAATCAGGGAGATCTTCCCATGGATTCCGCCGCGAGCCGTCTGTAATGTCGAGGTCGCGTCAGCCACCGGTGCGAAAGCGCGCGGCCTGTACATCGATTGCTTCATTCCTCCGGATCGCCTCGATTGCGAATACGTTCACGACAACCTCGGCCGGGTTCGGGCCGCCGCCGCCTGTGCAATCAACCGGGGAGCGAGGATCGTGAGCCTGGGTGGATTCAGCTCCATTCTGATCGAAGGCAACTTCGATCACCTCCCAGATCGGAACGATACGATCTTCACAACCGGCAATACCCTGACGGTTGCATTCATCGTGCAAAGTATCAGGAAAATGTGCGCACTGGAGGGGCGGGAAATCTGCCGATCGACGCTCCTCATCGTTGGAGCAACAGGAGATGTGGGTTCCGGCTGTGCCCGCTGTTTGGCGCCATTCGTCAAACGCGTGACGCTTTGCGCGCGCAACGCAGAGCGGCTGCGCACCCTGGCCGCCGAACTGGAGGGGTATGGAACCAAGGTGGAAATCGCCACCCACCTCGAGCACGTCCCATTTGAGGCCGACATCGTGATCTGCGCGGCGAGCCTGGCGTCTGCTTCACTTTCGTTGGGCCGTATTGCGCCCGAAGCGATCGTTTGCGATGCGGGTTATCCCAAAAACCTGAATGCTCGCGGCAAAATGGATGGCGCCCGAGTCTTCTTTGGTGGCCTCGGACAGATTTCGGGAGGATTGAGTTTCATGCCGGATTTCAAAGGCGTCCTGAATCGGCATCCATTCCCGGATGTGGCCCATGGATGTTTACTCGAAGGCATGGTCCTCGCCCTGGCGCGACGTTTTGAGCCGTTCTCCCAGGGACGAGGGTTCATCACGCGGGATCGGGTTGAGGAAATCGAGACCCTTGCCGCACTGCACGGGGTCCACCTTGCACCGCTCTACAACGCTCAAGGGCCGCTGGAGGGCATGCGTTCCGCGAACTGAATCGGCTAAGTGCTTATGGCCTGAAAGGTGCGTTCACGAGACTGTTCCTCGTTCGAAAGAGGAGATTCAGGATCATCTGCTCGGCGCTGGCCGCGCCGATTCGATTGATGTGAAGATGCGCGTACGAGGTGAAGAGCCTTCCGGCGCTCATTCCAGGACCCTGCTCCTGCACCAAGTGCGAGAGGCGAGTTGCGGCTTCGGAGAGATCCTGTGCCCGACGAAAGAGAGCGTTCTGAATGGTGTCTCCCCGAGGGATTTCCCCAAGCCATTGAGTACGATCCCCAATGGCTCGGCGCAAAAGAGGTTTCAATCTTCTGAACTCGTCGGCTGCGCCCCGATCCCTGGGATCCACCTGGCTTTTGTACCAGTCCAGACGTTCCGCGTCACTGAAGCCCATGATCTGGAACAACTCGTCGACCGAAAGGGCGAACAAGGCCATGCGACGATCGCTGTCTTCCCACTCCTTCGAGCGCAGCACACCCACGAGGGCGGCTGCGAAGACACTGTCCGCATGGAAAATGCTCTCCGCCAGGGCCATGCCTTCCAGCCCGCCGAATCGCTCCATCTCGCGCTCGTACGTGTCGAACACGAGTCGCGTGCAGATTCCATCCTCAACCATTGACTGTGCCCACAAGCTGATCTGGCCGAACAAGCTGGAGGCCATCCGCTCGGCTTCGCCGTGAAAACGCACGCGGAGATGCGGATGCGGGTCTCCATAACGGATGAAAAACCAGGCATCCGCCAACCCAGCCGCCATCACATTTTCGGTCATGGGCAGAAGCCGTTCGGCGATCAGTTGATCTTCACATTGAGCCGGACAATAAAGCTTGGCGAAGAGCCACTCGCTTCCCGGGGGGCGGTTTCGCTCTGCCGCTGACATCGTGACTGCCGGTTCCGATACAGGGGCTGCGAGGTCGCTCAGGTGCAGACTCTCAGCACTGTTACGGCCACCCTTATTCCCGGAGGTCCGTACGAGAGGCACGATGAACTCGCTGTAGTAGTGCCCATCGGGCCCCTCAAGCCATGCATCGTCGAGAGCCGGAAGCACCTCCTGGAGTTGGAGCGAGTGCCCTTCAGCCAGCTTCGCCAATTCGGCGAGGATTTCCTTTACATGGGATGGACATTCGAGATCGAGGATGAGCCGGTTGTCGCCGAATGTCAGGCAGACGTAACGCGGCACGTTCCATTCTTCCTTCCATTGCCTGACTCCCTCCGCAGTTTGTTCCGCCAGTTGATGTTGGGCGAGTTTCCATTCCGCAGGGCGCAGCGCAATGCGTCCCACCTGAACGCGCGGCAAAAAAGGAAATGCCTCTGCGGGTCCCCAATCGAAGGAATTGAATGTAGTCTGTCCGTCATAAGAAACATCCAGAAGAAACTGAACTACCGGAGGCGCACCGTGGTGATTGAGCATATGACCCGAGACAAAACGGATCCGCTTTCCGAGCCTCACAGAGCGAACATAGAATCGGCCATCCGCAACTCCGACGACAAGATCCTCCAGGGAGATAACGGCGGAATCGGCGACTCCCGCCGTCACGCCGACCAGGAGTTCATGCGCTCGGACGGCGGGACGCACTGCTACGTTGGCCGAGCGCACCGTGAACGGAAGGTAAACGACCTCCGCCCACAAGTGATCGCCGAAATGGTCCGCTTCCTCGCGATCCGCGATACGTCGCAACAGGTCGACACCATTTTCCGCGGACTGCAGATGAGCAAACCGGCCAAAGTTGCGGCCGGCGGCCCAACTGCCCAGATTCGGTCCAACCACAGCGGTAAATTCTCCCGCATCAATCGCGGCTGCCGATCTGGCGGCAATCATGAGATTGATGTCGAGAGATACGGGTGCATTCTCCATACGGACTTCGGAAGTCTGCAGGTTACTCAGCGTGGCCTCATCGAGAATCACCACTCTCTCTCTTCGGTGAAGCGAGTTGCAGGCGAGGGCCAAAAGCGAGCGGCTGCGTTTTGCCGCCGTGGACTGGCCGGGTGTGGTGAAAGCGTGGCCGTGAGCAGATACCGGTCCCAAGCCTCGCGCAGTGTCCAGCAATTCGAGCAGAGGCACCTCGCGTTCCAAGCCGTATCGCGATACAAATGCATTCCGGTACGCGGCGATCGACGAGATTCCGCCTGGGAATGGGGAAAGGCGCAATAACATCTGCGCGGCACGAGCGGCCTCCTTTGCGATGATCGAACCCGCCGTGCCGTCGACAGCAATCGCCATATCGACCTGACACGGGAACTCCTTCGATCCATCTTCCGGCGAATCTATTGTTTTCAGAAGTGCTTTGAACTCGCTGATGCTTTCCGTGGCTGGCGCGGAATCCCACCGGCAAGCCGCAACCAGGAAGGCGTGCAGCCTGTCGCTCAGGTTTGACGCGTCAGGAATCTGCCCCAGGCGATTGAGCACATAATGCGCCGGACTTTCTGACGTGAGTGGCGGGCGCAGATCCGTGAGCAAAATGGTTTGTTCCACCAACTCATCCAGCAGCCGGTCCACTTTTTCCAGAGTCGCCGATGGGCTGGCGTCCAGAAGGAAGGCAGACACGTCGCCATAGTCCGTCCAGGTCTTCGTCAGGGCGAGGGCTTTTGCGACGACTCGCGTGGCGCGGACCGAGACTGGCTGGTGCTTATCCTCTCGTTTACCCGGCATGCGCGCCGCGAGTGAGACACGGCCGGCTTCCATCTGAATCAGGGGATTGGCGAGCAGCCGCAGCTTCTTTCGAATTGAAGGATTCGACTCGGCGTCGACCACAAAATCCATTAGCCAAGCCATGTCGGGGCGAGTACGGGAGCGTGCCATGGTGGTGCGAACGACGAGGTCCGTCTTATTTCCAAAGTGCACCGCCGTGCATCCAGCAAAGAGACCGTACGGCGTGGGGCGAGTGGACATCCGAATCTGGTAGCGGAGCAGCCTGGCCATCAGTCGCTCCTCATCTTTCCTCGTCAACCCGGCCTGCTCGCGGCGCTGCAAGGCGTGGAACAGGGATACGCTTCCCACCGCTACGGCCTTCCGGACCCGATGGTCCTGCAGAAGACTATGCTGGGCCTCTGAGGATTGCAGCGAAAGAAAGGTTTCCACCGGCAGAAGGGGAGTCCGGACGATCGCGAAGTCCATCGCCTGGTAGAGCTGCGGATGCGTTGAAGATTTCGCCATAACATATTCATGACAACAGAAAAAGCCGGTCCCAGGTTGGGTCCAAACCTGTGGCCGCGGAAACCAACACGATCGCTACTCCCGCGGCACCGTCCAGAAGCCCCGGTTGGTCGGTCTGATTATTTCGATATTCAATATTTCGGAAGCCCAACAGGGAGTCAGGCTGGAACTGATCCAGCAGCTGACGTGTGAGGTTTTGCGATTCCGTGACAAACACTGGCATGGCGGTATCCCGAGCAAACCGCAGGGTGACAGCAAGCAGTCCTGCCGTTCCGTGACAAAACGACGGCGAATCGATCATTCGCGCGGGCAAGGGTCGCCGATACACAGCTTCCATAGCGGCAACCGCCAGGTCGCGATAGTCGGCTCGCCCGACAGCTTCTCCGGCGAGCCACAGGGATCTGGCGACACCGGGGGCACCATAACACCAGGCACTACGACTCGGGCCGCTCTGTGCTGCATTGCCTTCGGCGCCCTCTGCAGTGAGAGCGACAGCCGTCGACCAGTTAATACCCCATTGGTCTTCAGCTCGATTCTGCAAGAGCCAATCCGCAGCGCAGACGATCGCTGCGTCCAGTCTTTCGCGCGGCGCGAGAGGAAGTTCCAGTTTGCGAACCAGCGCGAGATACGCGAGGATGCCGGGTAGGCCGTGGGCAAGACCACAATTCAAGTTGCCGCTCGGATAAGCGCGCCGGGCCGACTCGTCATACATGAGGTCGGCCGGCGTATACCATGCGGGCGGAGATTGATCGCAAGTGATCAACCACACGAGGGCATCGGTTATGTTTGACAACGCCACCTGAACAGAAGCTTCGCGATATCTGCAGAGAAGGCAGGCACCGATGCCACTAAGCCCCGAGATCACGTCGAAGTCGCCGGTGGAAACGCCGGACGCCCTCCGCAAGCGCTTCGCCGTATGTATTACGTCGGTCGTGATTGCGCCGTCCAGTGAATCGAGCAGGCGGCGGTAGCGTGTGCCTCCACGTGACAGTTGGATGCCCGCAAAGGCGAGGCCACCCAGTCCGGAGAATAACCCGGGGCCCGGAGGAGCAGTACTTTCCGCTCCCCGCACTGCCAGCTCGAGATGTGCTCGTCCCACGCCATCCCAACCTTCATCCGGAAAGCACGCATCGAGGTAAGCCCACAGGATACAAAGACCCGCATTGCCCTGTGCGATGCTGGGCGGCGACCAGTACGAAAACTGCGGGAACTCAGACTGGCCGGCCGCGAGTGCAGCTGCCTTTTCTGCGTCGCCCGGCAACTTCAGCCTTTCCGAGACATATCTGGCCGCACTGACGGCCGCATCCTCTGTGGCGCTGTCCAACACTTTCCAGGATTCTGTCACATGGTTTAGGGGGTCTGACAATTTTGTCCCGGACAGCGGGTAACGACGTGGGTGCATGCGACACACGTTGGCTGACCACACTTTGTTGCACAGGTGTGGGCCTGGCAGGTTCCGCAGTTCGTGTGGCAGGTTCCGCAGTTCGTCGCGCACGTCTGACAGGTCCCGCAGTTTGTGGCGCAGGTCTGGCAGGTTCCGCAATTCGTCGCGCAAGTCTCGCAGGTGCCGCAGTGAGTGATTATGCAGGTAAAGTTACAGTTCGTGCGGGTTAGCGGAGTGCATTGACACGTTGGTTGGCCCGTTGGCGGACAGCCCGCGCACGTCTGGATCGTACAGTTTGGACCGGCTGTAGCTCCGCAGATGAATTTCGGAACGGTGTGGCAAGGTCCAACATCCGGATCGGAAAACGGCGGCAACGTATCGCAGGCATTTCCGCAACCTGTGTCCGGAATTGTGGGGGCACATTCCAGAGTGCCGCTGCTGGCCCTGGGATTTTTGGCGCCCAGTCGGATGTCGAGATCGAAATCGTCCGCTCCCGCTTCAAAGGTTCCCGTGACGGTCCGGACCGACTTGATTTTCGCGCCTTTGCGAACGAAGATTCTGGCGCCGCCCAGACTGCCAAACGGCGATCTATCCGACGGCAATTCCTCAATATGAACGACATCGTCCTTCTGGATATGCAGGGAGGACCCCATGTCGAGCGTCTGATAGAGCTGATAAAAATTCGCATCCTCGGGGTTCTGCCGCAATAGCCCGACGTACGTGGTCACTCCCGTGGGAGGGGAACCCGGTGCCGTTCCGAGGCGTTCCACCCATTTCTCGTCCGGGGCGAACTTGTTCGTACCTTGCGGCTTTTTCTTCGGCTCATCCATACTGATTGGGCGAATTATCCCGCGCGTATCTCGACAAGTCAATACTTATTCCACGCAAATTTTTAAATTCGTGAAGAGTTACGTAGATAGCGGCGCACAGCGGTTTAAGTAGGCAGTTAATTAGGTGATATTTAGAGCCGTCCATCAGTTTCTATGGGGGAGCCAGTCCCTTCGGACGCGCAGCCGTGTATTGATTTCCCCTTGCGTTAGTGTCCCCTTGTGCACTTTTCGTCAAACTAACCGATTTCTCCGACAGGTACCAATGGACCTTGCCGTCTCAAGACGTTTCCGAAACATTACTGAAGAGCAGGCTACCAATCGCCCGAAATGTAAAGAAATCGCGTGGTGCTCGCTTTCCTAGCGCGCGACCCCCGCTGATTCAGCGTCCGAAGGCATGTCGTGCCATTCTCATGAATCATCAATCTCGTGAACGCAGCGACTCATCCCTCCAAACACCAGGCGGTCACGAACTGCTTGCCTCTCTCCCACCCCTACTCTAGCCTCGAGGCGATTACAAGAACTTCGATTCGAGCGGAGACCGCAATGAATACGTCGATTCTCTCGTTGATCTGTTTCGCCTGCGTCCTGGATGCCAGTGCTGTCGCAATGCACGCGCAAACTCCCGGCAGCTCCACTGACAGCACTGCACCTAGCTATGACATGAAAGCCCAGGCCCTTCTCGACCTGCAGGCCGTAAATAAGAAGTGTGTCGATCTCGCCGAGGCACTCCCGAGCGACAAGCTCACCTGGCGTCCTTCTCCCGACACCCGGTCCTTTGCTGAAGTATTTTTGCACGTTGCTGGAGAGCGCTTCGGAATCCTCAGCATGATGGGTGCGAATCCTCCGGCAGGATTTAAGGCGCGCGAATTCGAAAAATCCACGACCGAGAAGGATCGCATCGTCGACGATCTGAATCAGTCCTGGGACTTTGCGAACAAAACGATCAATGGCATGAGCAACGCGGATTTCGCAAAGCCGCTGCCAAAGCTCGGCCCGCAGGCTAACGAGGGCGACGTCGTTTACATTCTCATTGCCGACGCGCACGAACACCTCGGCCAGCTCATCGCCTATGCGCGGCAGAATGGCATCGTTCCCCCTTGGACCGTGCAAATGGAGAAAAAGAAGGCAGCCACCGCTTCCGGCAAGTAAACGCGAGTGACGGCGTCTCTAATGCGCGATCAAGATGGGACACACAATTTCGTTTGATTTGGCAGGCATGCAACCCTCCAAAACAGGCCAACCCGTGAAATCCGGGCCTTCCACACGCACCCCCCGGTCCAGACTCGTGATCCCTCACCGGATCGCAAACGGCTGCCCTCCGGTCCAGTCCGGAACGGAATTCACAAGAATGTCCAGTGCTGGTGGGAATTCGGTTGACCATGAACTTCAGATTGAAGCCTACGCTCTGCGCGTAGTAATCCCACGCGTTGTTGGCGGTTGCAAAAATGTTAAGGTACATTTGTGAAGAAATGCGACGGCCCATGCGGATATCGGCGTCGTAGTTGGGCGTCGTGCTGCTCGTGGATGGATAGATGTCACGGGAGGGGGCGTCGCCGAGAAAGAAGTTCAGTGACACTCCGCTGCCCTGCAACGACAGGTCTTTTGTCTCACCCGCGATTAAAGTACCGGTGCCAGGAAATGACGAATTGAGAGCCGGTAAACATCACCGCGGCTGATCAGAGGACGGAAAACAAACGCACGGCCTTCTTGTTTATGATCAACTTGTCGCTTGCGCTCCATGATCCGCAGCCATGTTTGAACCGTCTTGTAATTTGGAGGTGGATCTTCTCCAGAGGCCGTCACGATGTCCTCAATGGTGCCTTCGCGAATTCGCCACAGAACTTGCAACAAGCGAAGCTCCCCCGGCGTGGGGAGTTCTACCTTCTGGCTTGGCTGTTTCTTTCCCATCGCTAAAGAGATTGTGCAACTATAATCCGGTAAGATCAACAGCTTTGATTCCGCAATCCAGTGCTGCCTGCGCATATTGCCACGAAAGTTTTCCCGCGACTGCGAGCAGGTCTCGGAGTATACTCGCTTCCGCTTCTTGAAGTTATTCCATGGAGGAGAAATGCACGAACTCGAACACGATCCGGGCCCCGACTCCACATGGGAACTGCTCTTTCAAAGCGCCCCGCTCGACCACTACATCAACTTTCCGAATTCCCCGTTCCACACCCGATTCGGCCCGGTGTTTTACCGCGGCCGGCTTGACGGCACCGCCCGCGTTCTCGTCATCGGACAAGACCCATCCACCGACGAGATCCTCGCTCACCGAATCCTCGTCGGTCAGGCTGGACAGCTGGTGCAGACCTTCCTTGCAAAGCTCGGCCTCACGCATTCGTATCTCATGTTGAACACGTTCTTGTTTGGAATACAAAGCGCGTCGCTCAACCAGAAAATCGCAACCGACGCAAGCATCATGGCCTATCGCAACAAACTGTTTGATCAGGCTCACGCAAGCAACGACTTGTCTGCCATCCTGTCCTTCGGAGCCTACGCTCACCTGAGTGCAATGAATTGGCCCGGCCGGGGCAGCCTCAAAGTCGTGCAGCTAACTCATCCGACCTCGCCGAGCGGTGTCGCTGCAAATTGGAACAGCCAGTTTGCCGCTGCAAGCAGCGCCCTTGCACCTGACCCGGATGGCACCGTGGACAGCACTCCATTGAGCACGACGAGCCCAATCCAAAGCACCGATGTGCCAAGGCGCGATTTGCCCTTCGGCGTCCCGGCATGGCATGGCGCCGGGGGAGGAACACACAGTCAGCGCGGAGCCGGAAACAACTTTGAGAGCCAGGTTCTGTGGACTGCGCCGTAATCGAAGCGATGCGCTGAACATTGACCGCGTACACATCCTGCGAACTATCTCCTTTGGCATGAGTGTCCGGAGTATAATTCGTGCACACTGCCAAGGCCCTATGCAGTGAGTGGGCCGATGGCACGCTCCTTATTCTCTGTTAGCTGGCAGAAGCTCATTCTGGCGAAATCTAAATCTACGATCTGGTTGGTCTCACGCGCCGGTGTCAATGGAGGGCCGCTCATGAGGTCGTCTCGCAAGTGGTACCCGCTGACTGGTGCTGTTTCTGCAAAAGGGGAAGTTGCCGCGAAAGCACTGAAGGCCGGTCCCATCGATCCGCTCACAGGCCCTAGGCTCGCTCTGGCCGGGCGTGTGGTCACGATGGACGACAACTTTACAGTTCGGGCTGACTCCATCCTGTACATCAACCAGGCTTGCGTCGTTGACATTCGCGACCGCACGAACCCTCACCCGGACTTCAATGGTGTTCCAGTTGTCGAGACCGGTGGGACAATCTTTCCCGGCCTGATTGAGTTGCATAACCACCTGAGCTACAACGCGTTGCCCCTGTGGTCGCCGGTGCCAAAGCTCTTCCAGTACCGCGATCAGTGGAGTACCCACAAAGACTACCGCCCCATGATCAGCGGGCCCATGACCGTCATTGGCGAACATCGTGACGAGGATGGAAAGCCTGCTCTTCTGCCTGCGCTTGTCCGCTACGTCGAGTGCAAGTGTCTGCTCGGTGGCGTCACCACAAGCCAGGGAATCAAGCTCAACAGCAACGCGGGTATTTCACGTTTCTACCGCGGGCTGATTCGCAACGTGGAGCAAACTGACGATCCAGCCTTGTCACAAGCGCAGGCCCGCATCGCCGATGTCGATGCAAAGGACGCGGTAAGATTCTTGACTCAACTCAAAAAGGAAGATAGCTGCTATCTCCTTCACCTTAGCGAAGGCATTACGAATCCAAACCAGCCGGATTCATCCGCCCGCGAACACTTTCTTGCCCTCGAGGTCGCACCGGACAAATGGGCCCTCAACAGCGTGTTTTGTGGAATCCACTCCGCGGGTCTCCTGCCCCAGGACTTCGACGTGATGGCGAAGCAGGGTTCGTCGATGGTCTGGTCGCCCCTCAGCAACATGTTGCTCTACGGAGCAACCGCGCGCGTGGAAGCAGCGCGTGCGTCGGGTATCGGAATCGGAATCGGCAGTGACTGGTCGCCTACCGGCAGCAAGAATCTGCTTGGAGAGTTGAAGGTCGCGTGGCTCTACAGTCAGAACATGCTTAATGGCCTGTTCAGCGCGCGGGACATCGTGGCCATGGCCACCAGCGTTGCGGCCAAAATTCTCAAATGGGATGGCAAAGTCGGAAAGATCATCACCGGTGCGCGAGCAGATCTGCTGGTGATCAGTGGCGCGACTGGCGACGCTTATGACGCTCTCATCCACGCAAAGGAAACGGATATTCAACTTGTTATGATCAACAGCGTGGCACGCTACGGAACTCCCGCGATTATGAGTGCGCTCACGCCGGATGATCAGACGATAAAGGTCGGAGGCCAGTCGCGACAGCTCTTTTTGAAACAGGGCTCGGCCGATCCCGACGTCGCGGCGGTGTCACTACGCACCGCCACAAGTCAGTTGAGCGACGCTCTGCTCAACATTGCCCAGATTGCAAAAGCTGCCGAAAAGCCCAAGCCCGCACCCGCGAAAAAACGTGTTCTCGATGCGGCGCCGAAGCTTGTTTGGTCGCTGGCGCTCGACGAAATCCAGGATCGCGGCGAGGATCTGCGCCCGCGCCTGCCGTTCAATGGCCCGCGCGATTTCACCGGACCCAGGCGTCCGCCCATCGCCGCAGCGGCAACGCCACCGTTGTCCACGATCCTGAAGCCGATTGACCTCGACCCACTTACCGTGGCCGACGATAATCATTTTCTCGATGCAATCGAGCACCAGCCGAATTTGCCTTCGCCAATCAAAGGCGGCTTGAGAGCCCTCTACTGAGCATCCGGGAACTCTAGACCTGACACACCAGAAAGGAGGGTTTGTGCCAAGCATAAAACTCAGCGTAACGGTAAGAGGCAGGCTCGAGCGGAAGTACGCCGCTGCCGATCTGAAATTGGTGGACCGCGCAGTAAAGGATTGGATCGCACAAGATCGAAAGCGCGGGATCAAGACGATTCACGTCGCCGTCGACGATGCCGCAGCGATGAAGGAACTTGGCGTGCCCGCGATCAAGGGCGCTGCAACCGCTTCCAAGATCAAGAGCGCGATTGATGCACTGTGGGAGCGGCTCACGCCCGACTATCTCGTCCTCTTTGGCGGCGATGAGATCGTGCCGCACTTCGTGGTCGCCAATCCTTCCCATGATGATTCCGGCGACGACGACAAAGAAGTGCCGACCGACAACCCTTATGCCTCGTCGCGTCGCTGGAGCCCAAGTAGGCGATCGTCGTATCTTATCCCTGACCGCGTGGTTGGACGCATTCCCGACATGATCGAGGATGGCGATCCATCCTGGCTCGTTGACTACCTCACAACAGCAACTCATTGGACTCCCGAAACCCCGAGCACCTTCGACAAGGCCTATGCCATTTGCGCGTCTCCGTGGAAAGCCGCTGGCGTAGCATGCGTCGAATACCTCGGCAAGGACGCGTCGATACTGCTCGTTTCGCCGCCCGAAGAGGACAAGTCTGCGGTGCCGCGGCGTCGGCTTGCATCCAGGCTGCACTTGATCAAATGCCACGGATCGCCGCTCGACCCGCGCTTCTTTGGCCAACGGGGAGGCTGGTATCCCCCCGCCCTTTTCAGCGGGACCTTGAAGCCGAGACTCAAGCCGGGTACCGTCGCAGCCGCGATGTGCTGCTATGGCGCGCAGGTCTTCTCGCCGTCCGACAAGGCCGCCGCCGTGCCGGGTGCATGGCCGCTGGCCAGCACCTACCTTCGCGGCGGAGCACCTGGCTTCGTCGGATCGACCATGATCGCCTGGGTTGGCGACAAGACAATGGTTTGCGCGGACTGGATCGCCACGGGTTATTTGAAATCTGTGCTGGGAGGTGCATCCATCGGGCGCGCATTTCTCGAAGCCAAGCAAGACTACGTTCGCTGGATCAGCGAGCAAGGTAGTTCGCCCGACCGCGCAGACGAGAAGACACTCATTGAATTCGTCTTACTGGGCGACCCATCGATTCAGCCGGTGGTTGCCCCTGCTTCTGGATCGAGCATCTCAAGGGTTGCCGCCACCGGGCCGCGCGCACACGCTCTCGGCGTTCGTGCTGTCGCCCTTGTCGATCAGGAGCGCCGTCAACGCCGCCTTCTTCGCGGACAGATGGCAGAACAGATGAGAGAGGTCCTGCCCGATCGGTCACAAGCCGGAGGTGCGGCCATTGCACGGTCAGCAAAGGTCTTTGAGGAGGCGCGAGCGCTCTTGGGTGAGGACGCGAAGACATTCGGCTTGAAGCCGCGGCAAGCGCGTGTCGACAAGCTCGAAACGAAGCTTCCGCGCCCCCTTGTGGCGCTGAAGGGAAGCCGTGCTGTCGCGAGTGCCCGCAACGTCAGCACGAAGCAATCGATTGAGTATTACTGGAGCGGTCGGCGCATCCTGGAAGGACACAAACAGATTCGTCTCGTCAAAGTAGAAACAGACACCGCTGGAAACGTGATTCGATCCTCGGTGGTTCACGCCAGCTGAGAGTAGCGAATGTCTCCGCATAGAAATCTCGAGAGGGTAAAGGGCCGCGTCAGCCTGGCGACGGTACGCCGCGGAACCGCAAGCGAGCATACTGGGGTCGTCCTCGACACGCCCGAGGGCGACCGCCTGATTCTCATTCGTCTCGGATCGAACCCCTTCGAGATCGATGAGTCGCGAAACCTTGCAGGACGTGAACTGGAAGTGGAGGGCTACCGCGTCGGCAACGAGCTCCGTTATACGGCGGTCCGCGAGACCACTTAGTTCGCACTGCGCACAGCTCAGGCGAGCTTCATAAATCGCGAGGCCAAATAAATCATGAGCGTCTTTCTTCCAAGGCCGATAACTGCAGTTTGCGCGCTCTCATCGCCACTCTCAGGGAAGAGGAAGTGTCTGTGGCCCCGAATGGAGCGGCCACACTTTGTTCTTCCACGCGAACTGGCCGTCCACGCCAGGGGGCAGTGTCACGGTGGCAGTCCAGTGGTCGCCGTCCAACCGGTACGAGGTCTCGATCATGCCATCCGGATGTGGCATTGAAGCTGTGAGTTGATGCAATCCCTCCAGGTGGGGTTCGATGAGGACTTTCTTGAAGCCCGGCGCTCCCGGCTGAATCCCTGCCACGATCGTGAGCAGATCGTAATTCGGGCTCGCACTCCACGCGTGGCAATCGGACCGGGTCGGTTCGGGCGTTTCCGCCCAGGTGCTTAGACCCAGATCGAGCATGTTGTACCAGGGCGCCAGCTGCGGTAAGTAGAGATTCCCAAGACCGGCATGCGCGATTGCCCGGTTGAGATAGAAGCGAAAATAGTAGCTCATCTCAGACATGGGCGGCACGGTTTTGTCGTCTACGACCGTGCTGTCATGATCTTTTGCCGCCAGCAGTCTCTTAAGGATTGCCTGTTGCTGATCAAAGGGCGCGACATCGAGCAGGACGGCAAGTACGTTCGCCTGCTTGCTCCAGGACTTTTTCGCGGGTGTATCGGCATAGAGACCGTGGTCGGCGTCCCAGTTTTCGCGGTTCAGGGCTTCCGCCGCGCGTTTGATGATTGCCTGGTATTCCTCGACTCTCTCCTTGCTTCCATACTCGGCTTCCATCTCCTCGGCGGCCTGCAAAGCTCCGACAAATTGCAGGGTGATAAATGTCGAACCCCCATCGGGATCCTGCGGCGGAACGCCATATTTGTAATTTGTGGTCCAGTCGCCAAACTCCCACCATCTCATCTGGCCCAGAAGGCCATCGGGACGAAGGTGCGCCGCGTACCAGTCAAGGACTGTGCGGGTATGGGGCAGAGTTCCCTTCACTAGCGGTAGATCGTCCACATACATCCAGTAGTCGTGGAGCATGTTGACCCAGAGAAGCGAGAAGGTGGGAATGAACTGCGGCAATCCGGAAGGATAACGGCTTTCGGTGATGCCCTCCGGAGTGCGCGAGTTATCGATGTTCGTAATTGCCTGGCGCGCGAGGCGAGTGTCGCCGGAGACGACATACGAGATCAGGGCCTGGATGCGTGTATCGCCGACATACTGAAGCTGCTCCCAATAAGGGGCGTCCATATAAGTCTCATGCGCATCAAGCCGAGCGGTCCGCCAACCGGTTTGCCAGATGCGGTCCAGGTCGCGAATATCGCCTGTGATCTTGGCCTTCTCTTCAAACGGGTATGCGGAGAACCACGCGCGCAGCGACTCGAGTTTCAACGGTTCGGATTTAGTGGTGATTTCGATCTGCAGATAGCGCCACGTGCGCCACCAAAGGGTCTCAAATATCTGTCTTTCTCCCCCGCCGGAGATGAACTGATCCCGGATTCCTTCGATGTGGCGACCTGTGGTCTCATTGCGATTGCCCTTTTTCCCGTGGGCGTCATAGAGGGCTTCGGAGTACGTGAGCCGGATCGCGGCCTCGCGGCCTCCGGTTATGGTCAGCTCCGGATAAGCGGTCTGGAGCGTGCGATGGTCGAGCAGCAGGGTGACGTGCGAGTTAGCCGGAACCTCCACGGGGGCGGCAGGAAATGCAGGAGTGGATGGCATCCCCTCCACACGAACGAGAGCACCTGCATCGACGAGCCGATGCTCCATTGGTGGGAGTGAATCCTGAACGAGTTCCCAATGACTGGGTGAATCCAGTGCCTCGCGCGTCGCAGCACGGTCCAACAGGCGCGGAGCCTCCCAACCGGAAGGGGCTCCGGGCTGATCCCAGGACCAATCGAGAAGGCGCCCATCGATCTTTTCGGCCGGACCTGCGGCGTAATAACCGCCTGCACCTTCGTGCCCCAGTGCGGCGCGCCCAGTCTCGCGCCGGACCCGCCAGTCCTTGCCAGTATTCACCGCAGCCTCCACCTCGGTATCCCCTTGCATCAGGAATCCCGTGCGATTGCTCATCTGGGCTACGGGAGCGAGTTCGCCAAAGTTCCAGACAATGGCCGCGAGCACGTTCTGCCCCTGTTGAAGCCGGGGGGCGAGATCGACCGTCTCGAAGCGCCAGTGGAAGAGATCCCCACGCGCGGGGCCCTCAGCGGCGTACTTGCCGTTGACATGGAGGAGAAATCGATTGTCCGCACTTATATGGACCCAGAAATGCGCCGGAACGGAGGAAAGGGCGATCTCCCTGCGGAAGTAGAAGACCCCAGGTTCTCCTCCCGGTACCGAAGCACTCGCGATCCAAGACGCTGGCCACTGCGCGGCGATGAGTCTCGGATTCAGCGGACCGGCGCCCGACTCCGATAACAAAACAGGACAACAACCGGTTAACAAAAATGCACCTAGAGCCAAACTGGCGTACGAACGCAATTTGAGATTGATACGGCGAACTCGATTCATGAATTGATCACCAAGCGTTCAATCGTAAGCCACACACTGGACCAACGTCGAGCTAGCAGACGTTCCGACTGGAAATGGATAGAGGAGGCTCTCAGTCTTCGCGCGCTGCGGCTTCCAGCGCGGCCAGGTCCATCTTGATCATCCCCATCATGGCTTCCATGGCTTTGGGGTGACTGATCAGCTCGCCGATGTTGCGTGGCACAATCTGCCAGCATAGGCCGAAGCGGTCTGTGAGCCAGCCGCAGGCCATGGGCTTGCCTTCTTCTATCAACTTGCCCCAGTAGCTGTCGATCTCCTCCTGGGAGTCGCAGCGGACGAAGAACGAGAAGGCGGGGTTGAGCTGATGGGCGGGGCCGCCGTTGAGAAACACCATCTCCTGGCCCTCAAGCTCGATCGTGATAGTGGCAATCTTGCCCACCGGCCAGGGACCGACGCCTTTGGAACGCAGCTCATCGAGCCTGCGCGCGTGCGGGAAAACGCCCAGGTAAAACTCGGCGGCTTCTTCGGCGTTGTCATCGAACCAGAGGAATGGCGCAAGTTTGTTCATGGATAGCATGGTACCAATGGCCGGGGAAGATTGGAATTTCCGCAGGGCACGCTGGATTTACTCATTCTGCAAGGTGAGGCGCTGGAGCCGCTAAGAGGTGGGCGATCAGCGGGAACAGCCGGCGCACCAAATATCCCTTCAGGCGTCCGCAAACTAACTGCTTCCACACCGAAATGCTAATGCACAATTGAGTTGCACAGGTTCAATCCGAAACAAGGGTATTCTGTTCGGACAGGCTTTCCGCCATGGAATTACACTCTGGAACAAAAAACGGAATGTACTTTTCAGGATAGCGGCCCCAACGAAGCTCGCGGGGTCCGCGCTTTGACCAAATGATAAACAGAAACCATCGCAAGATCATCATTACGTGCGCAGTTACCGGTTCGGTGCATACTCCGACAATGTCGGAATATCTTCCTGTTACTCCGTCTCAAATCGTCAACAGCGCACTCGAGGCGGCCGAGGCAGGAGCCGCGGTTCTCCATCTCCACGCCAGAAATCCAGAGAACGGGAAGCCTTCAGGAGATCCGAAGCACTTCCAGCAGATTTGCCCGGTGCTGGCAGGACGTACGAATGCCATCATCAACATCACAACCGGCGGAAGTACTCAGATGACCATCGAGGAACGACTGGCATACGCTCTACAGGTCAAGCCGGAAATGTGTTCGCTGAACATGGGATCGATGAATTTTTCAATTCACCCCGTCGCCGAGCGCATCACCAACTGGCGATACGAGTGGGAGAAGCAGAAGGTCGAGGGCATGAAGGATCTCGTCTTCAAGAATACCTTCGCGGACATTGAATACATTCTTCGCAATCTAGGAGAAGCGGGTACCCGTTTTGAACTCGAATGCTATGATGTCGGTCATCTCTATAATCTTGCCTACTTCATCGATCGCAACATCATCAAGCCCCCGATCTTTATCCAGGCTATCTTCGGAATCCTTGGCGGGCTCGGTCCAGACCCGGAGAATGTTCTTGTCATGCGATCCACGGCTGACCGATTGTTTGGACGAGAGAATTATCACTTCTCGGTGCTGGGTGCCGGACGTCACCAGATGTCCCTTCTGACGATGGGAGCTATTCTGGGAGCGAACGTCCGCGTAGGGCTCGAGGACAACCTCTATCTCAGTCCCGGGGTCAAGGCGACGAGTAACGCCGAACAGGTGAGAAAAATTCGTCGCATGCTGGAGGAACTCTCCTTTGAGATTGCCACGCCTGCGGAAGTTAGGGAGATATTGCATCTGAAAGGCGCGGAGAATGTCGGATTCTCGTGATCGCCTTTGGCGAAATCGCGCAACGGAGCTAAGATCAGTGGAAACTGAGACGAAGATGACTTTCAAAGATCGACTCTACCCGCCTTCGGGGCTTCGTGTACTGGTGACTGCCGGAGCCTCCGGCATTGGAGCGGTGATTGCATCCGCATTCGCGGAAACGGGCGCGAGCATCCATATCTGCGATATCGATGACGCTGCCTTGGCCGCATTCCAGAAGAGCTTACCCTCCTGTAAGGCGACCATGGCCGATGTGGCCGACGAAGAACAGGTCGCAGCCATGTTTGTCGTGCAGCGCGAGCAATTTGGCGGCCTCGATGTTTTGGTCAATTGCGCGGGTATCGCGGGCCCGACAGCGGGAATCGATCGGATCCAGGAGAACGATTGGAATCGCACGATCGACGTCAACCTCAATGGCCAGTACCGCTGTCTGCACCACGCGGTACCTATGCTGCGCGAGTCCAGGTTCGCCAACGTGATATGCATTTCGTCGGTTGCCGGCCGATTGGGCTATCCCTGGCGCACGCCCTACGCAGCGACAAAATGGGCGATCGTGGGAATCGTGAAATCGCTGGCCATCGAACTTGGTCCCGACAACATCAGGGTTAACGCAGTGTTGCCCGGTCTTGTCGAAGGCCCACGAATCGATGGCGTAATCAGTGCCCGCGCCAGGCTGGAAGGTGTCGATGAGACGGCAATGCGCGAAGAATACCTCAAGAAGATCTCGTTGCGCCGCATGGTAACGCCAGACGACGTAGCGCTTACGTGTCTCTTTCTGTGTTCACCGGCTGGGCAGAATATTTCCGGGCAGGCGATCAGCGTGGATGGTAATGTCGAGTATCTGTAAACCAGAGTCCGCTGCTGGCGTCTATTTCCGCTCCTCTTCCATTTGCGAAAACCATTCCGCGATTTCAGCGGGGATGATTTAATGGACAGTTATCGACGATTCGACCTAAGTGCCTGGATCTGAGTGGACGCGTTTGAGCACTTAGGATTGATTGCCCGATTTACTTTTTGAAGTTCAGTCACATCAAGGCCCGGTGATCGTGAGAGCGAGGCCGGTATTTTGCGCTCCTCCGTTGGGACCTACTGAGAACACCAGCGTATCGCCCGCATTCAACGTCAGGGTTGTGTTGTATGGCACGAGCTGGCCCACGGCAGTGACACTCCCATTGAAGAGCGTGGCGCCGTTATGCAAAACGGCAACAACGGTGCCGATACCATTCTGGTCCCCTCTGAAAGTGGCAGCTACGGTGTAGGAGCCGGTCGTTGGAGCCGTGAAAACCAGGTCAGAGTATTGACCTCCAACTCCAGCCACCAAAACGAAGTCATTGGCAAGGAAGTCGATGTTGCCGTCGCTGTAGGCAGGTCCATTGTTGTATTCCGCGGCTGGTGAAGTACCGTTATTCACCGTGGACGACAACCAATACTGAGCATTCGGGCCGTTCACTCCATTCTGCGCGGTGACATCATAGAGCGTGATCGGGCTGGCGAATCCGGCCGAATAGCCATAGGACCACACGCCGTTGGGGTTTGTCTGAGCAACATACCCATTTTCGAAACTGGTGGCTACGTTGTATACGGTCGGAGTCAATTGAATGGTGTAAGTCGCGCTGGCCACGGCGGACTGCGAAAATCCGGTTGCGGTGGCGATGGCCGTGATGGTCTCCGTAGCAGAGACAGAGATGGCGCCCGCGTATTTGGTTGATGAGGTTGTCGGTGTACTACCGTCCGTGGTGTAGTAAATCGTCGCTCCCGGCGTGGAGTCCGTAATGGTGACCGACTGTGTGGACGAGTAGGTCCCGCCGGCAGGCGAGAACACCGGGGTAGCAGCCTTGGCAGCCGTCACCGTGATGTTCTGCGTTACCTGCGTAGCCGCGTTGTAGTTGGCATTGCCTGCCTGGTTGGCGGCGATGGTGCAGGTGCCGGCCGCCACGCCCGTGACCGTACTGCCGCTCACCGTGCAAATGCTCGTCGTCGTGGATGTGAACGTCAGCGCGAGTCCGGAAGTAGCGGTCGCACTGACTGTGCCCGTTCCGCCTACCGTGAGTGCGGGCGCTGTTCCGAAGGTGATCGTCTGGCTGCCCTTGCCGATCGTGATGTTCTGGGTCACCTGCGGGGCGGCGTTGTAGGTCGCATTGCCTGCCTGATTAGCCGCGATCGTACAGGTACCTGCCGCGACTCCAGTGACCGTGCTGCCGCTCACCGTGCAGATGGTGGTCGTGGTGGAGCTAAACGTCACCGCCAGACCGGAACTGGCCGTCGCGCTCAATGTTCCGCTCGTTCCCACGCGGACTGTCGGCGCGGCACCGAAGGTGATCGTCTGGTTGGTCTTGGAGGACGTCACCTTGATGTTCTGCGTGACCTGCCGAGCCGCATTGTAGTTTGCATTGCCTGCTTGGTTGGCCGCGATCGTACAGGTGCCCGCCGCGACGCCTGTCACCGTGCTGCCGCTCACCGTGCAAATGCTCGTCGTTGTGGACGTGAACGTCACCGCGAGTCCGGAAGTAGCGGTGGCACTGACCGTGCCCGTTCCACCTACCGTGAGTGCGGGCGCTGTTCCGAAGGTGATCGTCTGGCTGCCCTTGCCGACCGTGATGTTCTGGGTCACCTGCGGGGCCGCGTTGTAGGTCGCATTGCCTGCCTGATTAGCCGCGATCGTGCAGGTGCCAGCTGCAACTCCAGTAACCGTGCTGCCGCTCACGGTGCAGATGCTCGTCGTTAAGGACGTGAAGGTCACCGCCAGACCCGAACTGGCAGTCGCGCTTAATGTTCCGCTCGTTCCCACGCGGACCGTCGGCGCGGCACCGAACGTGATCGTCTGGTTGGTCTTGGCAGCCGTCACCGTGATGTTCTGTGTCACCTGAGAAGCCGCGTTGTAGTTGGCATTGCCTGCCTGGTTGGCGGCGATGGTACAGGTGCCCGCCGCCACGCCGGTCACCGTGCTGCCGCTCACCGTGCAGATGCTCGTCGTTGTGGATGTGAATGTCACCGCCAGGCCAGAGGTAGCTGTCGCACTGACTGTGCCCGTTCCACCCACTGTGAGTGCGGGCGCTGTCCCGAAGGTGATCGTCTGGCTGCCCTTGCCGACCGTGATGTTCTGGGTCACCTGCGGGGCGGCGTTGTAGCTCGCATTGCCCGCCTGATTAGCCGCGATCGTGCAGGTGCCAGCTGCTACCCCCGTGACCGTGCTCCCGCTCACCGTGCAGATGGTGGTCGTGGTGGAGCTAAACGTCACTGCCAGACCTGAACTTGCCGTCGCGCTCAATGTTCCGCTCGTTCCCACGCGGACTGTCGGCGCGATCCCGAAGGTGATCGTCTGGTTGGTCTTGGCAGCCGTCACCGTGATGTTCTGTGTCACCTGAGAAGCCGCGTTGTAGTTGGCATTGCCTGCCTGGTTGGCGGCGATGGTGCAGGTACCCGCCGCCACGCCGGTCACCGTACTGCCGCTCACCGTGCAAATGCTCGTCGTCGTGGACGTGAACGTCACCGCAAGTCCGGAAGTAGCGGTGGCACTGACCGTGCCCGTTCCACCTACCGTGAGTGCGGGCGCTGTTCCGAAGGTGATCGTCTGGCTGCCCTTGCCGATCGTGATGTTCTGGGTCACCTGCGGGGCCGCGTTGTAGGTTGCATTGCCTGCCTGATTAGCCGCGATCGTACAGGTACCTGCCGCTACCCCCGTGACCGTGCTGCCGCTCACCGTGCAGATGGTGGCCGTGGTGGAGCTAAACGTCACTGCCAGACCTGAACTTGCCGTCGCGCTCAATGTTCCGCTCGTTCCCACGCGGATCGTCGGTGCGGCACCGAACGTGATGGTCTGGTTGGTCTTGGCAGCCGTCACCGTGATGTTCTGTGTCACCTGCGGGGCGGCGTTGTAGTTGGCATTGCCTGCCTGGTTGGCGGCGATGGTGCAGGTACCCGCCGCCACGCCGGTCACCGTACTGCCGCTCACCGTGCAAATGCTCGTCGTCGTGGACGTGAACGTCACCGCAAGTCCGGAAGTAGCGGTGGCACTGACCGTGCCCGTTCCACCTACCGTGAGTGCGGGCGCTGTTCCGAAGGTGATCGTCTGGCTGCCCTTGCCGATCGTGATGTTCTGGGTCACCTGCGGGGCGGCGTTGTAGGTCGCATTGCCCGCCTGATTAGCCGCGATCGTACAGGTACCTGCCGCGACTCCAGTGACCGTGCTGCCGCTCACCGTGCAGATGGTGGGCGTGGTGGAGCTAAACGTCACTGTCAGACCTGAACTTGCCGTCGCGCTCAATGTTCCGCTCGTTCCCACGCGGACCGTCGGCGCGGCACCGAACGTGATCGTCTGGTTTTTCTTGGCTGTGGCAGGCTGATATTCCCACAAATCGTTGATTGGATGAAAATTTCCGCTCGCGTCGTAGCCCCAGCCCCCAAAGAGCCAAAAATTACCGCTTGTATCGGTCCAGCTTGCTGCGCCGTAGCGGCTTCCTGGATTGTTGCTGGCGGCTAAAACGCCTTCAGTGCCATAGACTCCGGGCCAACCACAATTCCCAGATGTGTCGCAGTTGCCCCGAGTGCTGCTCCCGCCCATCCAGGCCCACTCGTTTGTTGACGGAGAGTACACCCAAGTGTCGTCCAGATTGCCCGGATTCCCGCTGGCGTCGAACCCGTCACCCCCCAAGAGCCAGAAATTACCGCTAAGATCGGTCCAACTCGCAGGTTGAGTGCGGCTTCCAGGATTGTTTCCGGGTGCACTTGTTCCCAACGTGCCGTAGATGCCGGCTGCGCGATAATTGGTATTTCCCTCAATCCACGCCCATTCATTGGTGGAAAGATAGAAGTGCCAAAGACCATCGCCTCCGCCTCCCAAAAGCCAGAAATCTCCGTTTGTGTCAGTCCAGGTGGGCCCATTGAAACCGCTCCCCGGAATGTTTCCGGGCGCAGGCGATCCGAGAGTGCCAAACACAGCGGGTTGGCCCTCCACGCTGCTGCCCCCCATCCACGTCCATTCCTTTGTGGAGGGAGTGAACTCCCACACGTCGTTAAGGTCGCCATAGTTGCCGCTCGCATCAAGGCCTGCCCCACCAAAGAGCCAAAGATTCCCATTGGCTTCGGTCCAAGTCAAGGCTATACCCCGGCCCCCGGGCGTATTTCCAGGGGCGGGCGTGCCCAAGGTTCCATAAACCCCGGAGCGGCCACATCCAAACGCCGAACAGCCGACCGTACTGCCGACGGTGCTACTCCCGCCCATCCATGTCCATTCCCTGGTCGAAGGATTGAATTCCCAAAGATCGTTAAGATTGCCTTCTTCATTCGCAACTGCGTCTATTCCATACCCTCCGAAGAGCCAGAGATTGCCACTTCTATCCGTCCAACTTGCGGCTTGTGAGCGGGCTCCGGGGAAGTTTCCGGCGGCCGGCGTTCCCAGCGTGCCGTACACTCCGGCTTGGAAAAACCCCTGGCTTCCTCCCATCCACGCCCATTGCTTTGTAGTAGGGTTGAACTCCCACAAATCGTTGAGAAGAGCATAAGTACCAGCGGTAGTGGCGACCCCTTCCCCTCCGAAGACCCAGAAATTGCCGCTGCTGTCGATCCAATATGCCGAACTATCGCGGGCCCCGGGAATATTTCCGGCAGCAGGCGTTCCCAGCGTGCCGTACACCCCAGGTTGAAGAACCGTGTTGGCTCCGCCGATCCAGACCCATTCGCCAGACTGCGCTTGTGCCGTCGTTCTGGTCGCAAATGCAACGAGCAATAAGAAAAGAAAAGGAACGACTGGCCATGATTGTCCTGCCCTGGTGAGTTGTCCAACAACAAGTGACCCGAAACGATCAAACACTCTTCGCAAAATTCGGTCCTTTTGCAAGAGGCAGAAAATCACTAGAGTCAACAACGCACTGGGCTTGGGAAGCAGAGGTGCAGTTCGAGCATGCATACTGGCGAGATCGCGCATAGGTTCTCCGTATCACGACTGCGATGTTTTGCTTTTTTTGGGAATTAGGCGAATGAAAATCGGCGCGACTTGAGCCATCAGTCAGAGTGTTGCAAGTCGGACCGAATTGCGTTCCCACGCACTCTATGCATGCCATTCCAATTACGCAAGCGATTTTCTCTACGGGAAAACAATTGATATCAAATTTAGGAATGAACGCTCGTGTAATATGCGAAGTTCTCGTGCCTAATGACCCCGAAGTCCACTCTCAGATTGCACTCCGACAGCCGTGATGTTCTTGGACGTACGCCCTTGGCCCTTGTGCGTCGGGCGGGACCGCAAAGGAGAATCATCCTTTGGCGGGTGCGCGAAGGCGACAAATTCGCCCCGGCATCCTTCCAGACATCGGACCCTTCTAAATTCGGACTCTTCGGCAAGAGTCAGAGTGTGTGCATGGCGGCCGGTTTCAAAGAACATGCGATGGGCGTCGCGGAACCTGTCATCCGGATAGACGGAGCGCAGGTCAAGATTTCTGTCAAACTCGTACCAGATCAGGCACTCGGGGTTCAGGTCGCATTCGCGAACGGAGACTCGCAAGCCCTCTTCCCCAGCGATGGGACGGCCTTCGGATCGTGTTCGGCGAGTGAACGAACTTATCGCTCCTGCCGGCCGGCGGGGACCCCTTTCCAAGCGCTCAGACTTTTTCGATGCCAGTCCTCGGCGCGCTTCCAGAGCTATTTGACTTCATTCACGAGGATCTATTGCCGGCATAGGGCCAGTTGAGCAGCTACGGCCTTGTAGTCGGTGACCCTTAACCCATTGGGCGCAGTTGCGAGGTGCGCTCGGAGACTCTGCCA
Organism: uncultured Acidobacteriota bacterium; assembly: GCA_963798315.1. Lineage (GTDB taxonomy): Bacteria > Acidobacteriota > Terriglobia > Terriglobales > Acidobacteriaceae > Telmatobacter. The sequence continues at coordinate 74,310 of CAWCTA010000026.1, forward strand.
AGTGTCCATACTCTTCTGATACCACCCGCATGCTTCAGGTCGCACACTGCCGACGCGGTCACCTGCGCTTACAGATTGAAGCGCAAGACCACCCAGGCCTGCGTAGACGTCAAATAGGAGATATTGTGCATACAGATTTGGGGGGGTTGAAGCTGCGGCCGGTTCGGCGAGCCGCATGGCTTCTTCATAACCAGCGCGAGCCTGTTCACTCCCACGCAATCTTGCACGCACGCGAGCGATAGCTGCGAGTTCCCCGGCCACGAGCAATCCAACGTGCGGGTATCTGGAAAGCTCAGGCGCACGCGACCTCTCCAGCGCCTTCTCATACGCTGCGATTGCCTCAGAAAGGTTTCCCGAGCGCTCCAGCGCCTCTCCTTCGTACGAATAGAATTGCGCGGTCAAGATCGCACTGTACTTCTCACCTGAACCCTGCGCGCTTGCGGGTCTAACCATTCCAAGGCATTGCCGAATGTGCCTCAGACCCGACCTCGTGTCTCCTGCATCCGATTCGGCGTGGCCCCAACCTGCGTATCCTCCTGCCAAGGTCTCGCGGGCGCGAGAATCCTGGGGATCGTAGAGCTGCTGGTAAACGGGGAGAGCGCTCTTCCACTCCGCTGCGGCCTCTTTCTGGTGTCCGCTCAGCAGATAGGCTTGGCCGATCACAGAATGGATTTGAGCGCGCTCATTGGCGATGCTCAGCGAAGCAGCCGGGTCGGCTGGGTGCAAACGACTTAGTATTTCCAATGCCTGGCGCGCTGAGTCGATCGCCTGGGCAGGCCTGCCAGCAGCAACGTAGTTCCATGCGATGGTCGTCAACATATAGATCGTCTGCCGCACCCAAAGGTCTGTCGCCTGTTGCCGGCCGGCGATCTTCTGGGCGACATTGACTGACTCGATGTAATAAGAAAGCGCGATATCCGGATCACCGAACAGTCCGTTGTCCCAAGCCTCTCCGTCCACGTTCCCAACCGTTAACAGGTCGGTCGAGAGTTCTCCCAGGGCCTGGATGTTCTCATCATGGGTATCGGCAATCGGCTTTGAGATGGCAAGCGCCTTGTGGACATAATCGTGTCCGCTAGCCACATCTCCCGACAAGTAACTTTGATAGCCAACAGTCCTATAGAGCTTTGCTAGTTCTAACTGATCGGGCAAACTGTTCGGATTGCTCTTCGCTATACGCTCCCTTACCTCCAAAGCTTTGCGGTAAGCCACCTGCGCTCTAGTGACGTCGCCTAGATTTGCTGCGTACGGGCTTCCCAGGGAATCTGCTAACTGCTTGTATCCAGCAGCCAATTCCCGCTGCAGCGACTCGTCCCCGGTCGATTCCGCCGCGAGACCGTCAAGGTATTTCAACCCATTTTCATAAAGCGTCTTTTCCACCGCAACTGCGCCCGGAAGGGTGTGGATAGGCTTTGGCAGGTCGAAGATCACAGAGTTGGCGAGCTTGCGCACGTCGTTGAAACGTCGCTCGGCGAGGCGCGCCTCGCGGACGATCATCGCAACACCGGCAATCAGCACCAGCGCAAAGGCGCCGGCCACGACCAGGCCGGCCGCGTGGCGGCGAATGAATTTTGATGCGCGATATCTGACAGTGCCTTTGCGCGCCAAAACGGGAAGATGATCAAGATGGCGGCGGATGTCTGCTGGCAAATTCAACTCGACGGATCCGTATCGACGGGAGGGCTCTTTCCGCAGAGCTTTCAGAACGATATTGTCGAGATCGCCTTTCAACTGTTTGCCAAGCTTCGCCGAAGTAATGCCTCGCGGTTCAAAGGTGGAATCCCCGCCCTCCTCCGGACCAGTCGGCCGACGTACCGCAACGCTGGGTTTCTCCGGTTCAAATTCACACACGGCGCGAGATATCTCGTGCGGATTACTATTGCTTGCGCGATAGGGGCTGTGCCCGGTGAGCAACTTGAATAGGACAACTCCGAGCGAATAGACATCACTGGCGGTGGTGATCGGCTCACCTTTGATCTGCTCCGGGCTGGCGTAGCCGGGGGTCAAAACGCGGAAAACGGTCAGAGTGGTTTCGAGTTCAAGGCTGCCATCGCCTCCCTCAAGAATCTTCGCAATGCCGAAATCCAATAGCTTGGGAACACCGTCTGAGGTCACAAGGATATTGCCCGGTTTGATGTCGCGGTGGATGACCAGGTGCTGGTGCGCAAACTGCACAGCCGAACAGACTGGGGCGAAAAGCCGCAGGCGATCGGCCATGGAGAGCTTGTTTGTATCGCAATATTCGTTGATGGGCTGACCTTCGATAAGTTCCATTACGAAGTAGGGCAAACCATCTTCCGTCGTGCCTCCATCAAGCAGACGGGCGATGTTGGGATGATCGAGACTGGCGAGGATCTGCCGTTCGTTTTTGAAACGACTCAAGACGAAATCGGAACCTTGGCCGGACCGAACAAGTTTGATCGCAACTTGTTTCTTGTATTCGTCGTCCGCACGGAAAGCGCTGAAGACCTCACCCATGCCGCCGGCGCCTATCTGCCGCATGATCTGATAGGAGCCAATCCGACGGCCAGGAAGAGAGTCAGGTTCAACGTCCAATGCGAGCACCGTGGAAACCTGGGCCAAGGGTGCGCTGAGGGAATACGTGCCGGGCCGGTCATGGGCAGCGATGAGAGACTCGAGCTCTGTTTGGAGGTCCGGGTCAGCCGCGCCAAGCCGAGCGAGATACAGCGCCCGTTCGGCAAGCCCCAGCTGAAGGGCCTCCTCCAGCCTGTCTTTGACCTCATTCCAGCGTTCGGGAAGCATCAAAGTCACTCCGGCGATTTCTAATCAACAAGTCGTCCAGTGGGAGCCCTTGCAATATGGGAGGGAACGTTTGCGGCCATTATAGAAACGCTGCTTTTTTGTGAAGAATCGATGGCAACTCGGGCGGCATGTTCCGGAGGTCACACCCCCTCGGCCCGATCCAGCTCGCGGTACAACCACGCGCGGGCCGAAGTCCATTCCCGCTTGACCGTGGCCGGCGAAACACCAAGGACCTCCGATGTCTCATCGATCGACAGACCACCAAAGAAGCGCAATTCCACGATGTCACTTTGCCTGGCATCAAAAGCGGCAAGTCCATGCAAGGCGTCATCGAGTGCGACCAGGTGCAGCGTACGCTTCGCCGGAGTCGCGATGGCCTCGTCGAGTGTAAGCGTCAGACTGCCTGCACCGCGCTTTTCCGCATAGCGCTTGCGCGCGAAATCGACAAGAATCTGTCGCATCAATTGCGCTGCCACGGCAAAAAAGTGGGCTCGATTCTCCAAATGCAAAGGCTTTCCGCCGGCTAGCCTCATATACGCCTCATGCACCAACGCGGTGCTTTGCAGCGAATGATCCGGACGTTCGGCTTGAAGGTGGTGATGGGCCAGGCGCCTGAGTTCGCCATAAACAAGGGGTATCAGCGCCTTCAAAGCCTCTTTCTCGCCGTTCTTCCAGCGCGACAACAATTCGCTGACAGGCTGTGGCGATTCACCCTTCATTGCGTCACCATCTGGCTTGAATTGGGAATAACAGGGAAAAAGGAATGAGGACCGAGCTTTTGCGTACGAGTATACGGCCAAATCTGCCTGAAGTCTTTGGTTAAACACAATTGCAACTGAAACTGCCGCTAGCGGTTACCCGCACCGCCACTGAGAGATCGATTGGGCATTCCGCTAATCGGGGTTCGAGCCACATGGCTCACTCCCCCGGGCGTTACGCCTGGCAGAAGGGGCACATCCTCTCCCTGGCGCAGGAATCGTCGTTCAGGAATTCTACAGCCTCGCAGATTTTTTCCGGTTCCTTGAGCCGGACTGATCCCGGGTTGCGCTTTGTATGGGCAGACAGGATTCCCCCTGTTCCCCCCGACGATGCACGTCGTTGGATCGCAATCGGTTTGATCCGTTTGGCAGTTTCAAGTGAAGGAGACCCCATGAGGAACTTCTGTAGCAGATTAGTCCATACGCTTTTTCGGCCGGCGTGCCTGATCATGGCGCTGGTCGTGTTGACAACCCTGGCTGAAGGTCAAACTACCCCAAACGCGCAGGGCCGCCTTCGCGGTATTGCCCCCGTGCGCGGCATGCGTGGAGCTAAGCCGAATCCAGGCCTCAGCTCGGCTGCGTCTTCGAACCCGCTGAACATCCCTTACAGCGGCGGTGCTGTCCTGGCGAACACGACGACTTACGCGTTCTGGTGGGGCACGCCGTCCGGCTTTCCCTCAGACGCGCCGGAGGGAATACACGAATTCCTCGAAGGTCTGGATGGGTCGAGCTATCTCGACATTGCCGACCAGTATATGTTCGGCCTGGATGCGCATACCCACTTTGGCGGCGATATTTTCGACTATTCGGCGCCACTGACGGAAGACCCGCCAACGGCCCCAATCGTGGCGGAGATCTATAACGTCCTCAGTGCCAATGGGCAGAAACCCGATCCTACAGCCTTGTACATGGTATTCACTTCCAACTTCCCCAACGAAAACTACTATTGTGCCTTCCACGACTATGGCCTCGCCCCCGACGGGACCGCGATTCACATCACTTACGTGCCGAACTACAGCAGCACCCTGGCGTCCTGTAGTACCAACCTTGACCCACTATTCACCCCCAACAAGCACTCCGAGGCCACGCGGCAGATGGTCGATGCAACGGCCCACGAATTCATGGAGTCGATCACGGACCCGCAATTCGACGCTTGGGAAGGCCCGCCACCGAACTATGACGAAATTGGCGATCCATGCAATTTTGTATTTCAGAGCTGGGTTCCGCTGACGGGCAACAGATGGAAGATCCAGGAGATCTGGTCGAATGCTGCGGGTGGCTGCGTGCAGGGCGGCGGGCGCCCGGCTCAAGTTCTGGGCGACATTTCAAGTTCCGGGACTATCAAGATCTTCAATATCCCTGCGGCCACCTATGGGATCTTCAGCCAGAGTATGAACATATTCGGTGCTGTAGCAGGCGACTACGTTGACGCCACCCATGAGTTCCACGCCTTTGTGCGGGACATCCTCGGCAACGTCGCCACAATCGATCCTCCCGGTACCGGCCCTGGATACTACGGGGGCGCCCAAGCTCTGAGCATCAACGACGTGGGCGCAATAACCGGAAACTGGGGTGACGCCAACTTTGCGCTTCATGGTTTTGTGCGGGACAAGCAGGGAAATTATGTCACCTTCGATCCCCCTGGCGCTGCATTGACTGGGCCCACCAGCATCAACAACAAAGGTGTGATTACAGGGTTCTACGACGACACCAATTCGGTAATTCACGGGTTTGTGCGCGACAGCCAAGGGAACTTTGTGACGTTCGATGCCCCTGGCGCCGCCAACGGGCTTTTAGGTGGAACTACGCCTCTGAGTATCAATGCAAATGGCGCAGTGACGGGAAACTATCTGGACGCCAACAACATAAATCATGGTTTCGTGCGCGGCGCCGACGGCACGATTGTCACCTTCGATGCCCCGGGAGCCTCCCAGGGAACGTTTGCTCAGAGCATGAATGTGGTTGGCGCCATCACGGGGTATTACACAGACTCGAGCTTTGTAAGTCATGGCTTTGTGCGCGACGCTCTGGGCAAGATCACCACATTCGATGCCCCCGGCGCGGCCGCGGGTGGAACTTTCGCCTTGAGCATCAACGCACTTGGCGCAGTTGGCGGCTACTACTCTGACGCGAACGGATTTCCCCAAGGCTTTGCGCGCGATGTACACGGGAATTTCCGGACGCTCACCGCCCCGGGCACAAATTACGGAAACGTGGTGCGGAGCATCAACGATTTGGGCCTGACTGCGGGATACGACACCAAGGCGACGTTTTGATTCATGGCTGGAGAAACCATGTTGTGCAAGTTCAATCCGGAACGACCAGGAGGAGTTATGTTGCAAATCCGACTCATGATCCCAGTTCTTGCGGTTGGTTTGGCTTTGACCGGCGCGTGGAGCCAACAGGACCCGCAGAGTGCGCAAAACACCCAATCAGAAGAAGACAGACTGCCCACAACCTCGCGGGCTCCGGCGGAACCTCACAGTCAACCGGCGTCGAGCAGCCTGCATCGCCCAGCCGGGATTATGCCCATGCGTGGAGCGAAACAAAGTTCGGCGGTCAGCGCGGCTTCATCCGCGGCTTCGAATCCACTCAACATTCCTTACCTGGGTGGCGCCGTATTCGCCAACGCAACGACATACGCACTCTGGTGGGGGAATCCGGGCGACTTTGCCTCCGACGAGAGGGAAGGAATCGACGACATTCTTCGATATGGCTTTGAGGGCTCACCCTATCTTGCCTTGGCTGACCAGTATCTGTTCGGCAGGAAGGCCAAAACCCACTTTGGCGGCAACCTTTTCGATACTTCGGCCCCGCCGGCACAGGACCCGCCCACCTCGGAAATCGTGACGGAAGTCTTCAACGTCCTGAGTGACAATGGACAGAAACCGGACCCTTCTGCGCTGTATATGGTTTTCACGTCCAACTTCCCGCCCCAGAATGACTACTGCGCCTTTCATGACCTCGGCACCGGCCCGGACGGAACCACCATTCACATTATCTTCGTGCCCAACTCTCAAAACATGTCGGTCTGCTGGGTGCAGCCCCCGGAGTTGAGTTGCAATCACCACTCTAATGGCCTGCAGGCGGCTGCGAACTCGGTGGCGCACGAACTCATGGAGTCGATTACAGACCCGAATATCGACGCATGGGTCAGCTTGCCCACAGAGAACGAAATCGGCGACCCGTGCAATTTTGTCTACAAGCGCTGCGTCACCCTTGCGAACGAAACGGTTTGGCAACTTCAGATGATCTGGTCGAACAAGGTGAGCGCCTGCGTTCAGGGAGCGGGCAACTCGGAGTGAGTTGGGTCTGCGTTTTTCGCTCCCTGACGCAAGCAGGGCCTTCCACGGACGGTTGCAACAAAGTACGATCCGGTCGCCTGCCTGAGTTTGACGCACGGGAATTGATTCAACGAATTCAGCACTCGTATGTAGGAGTAAAAGCGCATGCCAAAATTCCTTTGCCTCGCAGTCCTCGGTTCGTCTGTTATCTTCCTCCCGGGTGTTTCCGGGCTGGCTCAGCAGGCCCCGCCCAGCGCGGACACGTTCGTGAGCAGCAGTGTGCCCAAGACGAACTATGGCTCGAGTGTCACTTTGGCCGTGGGCCTGGGAACGGTCACGTATCTTCGCTTCAACCTTTCCGGCATTCCCCCCGGCGCCACGGTGAGCAAGGCCACCCTCAGGCTTTATGTGGACGCGGTGGTCAAGGGAGGGCAATTCGATGTTTACAATCTGCCCGCCTCTCCCGCGTGGACAGAGAACTCGCTGACCTATAACACGCCCCCGCCCGCGTTAGGTGCGTCGGCGACGGGCGGAAAGCCCATCACGATTTCGGCCGCGAGCCTCAACGGCTTTCTCCTGATTGACATTACCGCAACGGTGCAGGAATGGCTGGCCGCTCCCACACAAAACAATGGAGTCGGCCTGGCGCTGACCGGAACTGCTGGCCTGTTCTCATTCGACAGCAAGGAGAGCATCGCCACCAGCCACCAGCCCGAGTTGGAGGTCGTGCTGGATGCTCAGGCGGCCGCAACAGGACCAGCCGGACCAACCGGCGCAACAGGGCCTGCGGGACCGGCAGGACCGACCGGACAACAAGGACCCGCAGGTGCGCTGGGGGCAACGGGCGTATCAGGAGCGCAAGGGCCGCCGGGACCAGTTGGACCGCAAGGGCAAACAGGAGCAACGGGTGCGCAGGGTCCTCAAGGTCCCGCGGGTCCGCCTGGGCCAACGGGCTCGGGGCTCGCTTCCCTGGACAGCCTGGTCGGCGTGCCTTGCACTCGCAATGCCCAGGCGGGCAGCGTTACGATTTCTTACTCTTCTATAGGCGACGTCACGTTGAATTGCACCCTTACAGGCGGCACGAGTCCCGGCCCACAACTGGCGACCCTTGTTTTACAAACAACGAACACGCCTGGACTCTACTCCGGAGTGGTTACGACGTCCGCATCAGTCTCCTCGGATCTGACGGTTTTACTCACGAATAAGATCACAAATACATCGACGAACCTTGTTGGTGGTACCGTCTGGTTTCCATCATCGGTCGTGATTCCGAGCGGGTCCAATTCAGCAAGTTTTCCCCTCTTCCTGATTACCGGGGATTACCTAATTCCCGCAGCTCCCGCGTCAGGCACTATTACTGAAACCCTCAACGCGACAGCCGGTTCTTCGTTCATCGCTCAAGGTGTCCCTCACCCCATCGAGAATTTCTCATGTCAGGGAACCGCCAGCACGGCCGCCGTAGATCCTCTCGTTATTAGTGGTACAGTGCTGATTCCCGGACTCACAGGCGTGCCTGCTTCCGCAAGCGGCGTCACGGTAGCGGCTTACCTTGGATCCGGCACCGCTCCACTCGCGAGTGCGACCACAGATGCGTTAGGGAACTTCAGCCTTTCCGTTCCAACCGGTGGCACACCGTTTACGGGCTATCTGCTGATGAGCGGGTCGGGTCTCGTGACCGCCGCTGCGTACTGGTCGCGGCCGCTGACCTCTGCCACAACCACGGCTCCGTTCGTTCTCAATTCTTCGCAAGAGAACATGTTGTACACACTGGCCGGGGTTTCACCGCAATCCGGCACCAGTCCCATTGCCTTTAACGTGACCGATTGCATCGGCACACCACTTGGTGACTCCGTTGTCACCATCGGTCCTTCACCGATTGCCGGCGGTGGTCCGTTTACGGCCCAAAGCCTTGGTTTCAATTATGGCGCTCCCAACTTCTGGGCGCTCAATGAGCCCAATGGCAACGTAACAGTGTATGCAGTTGACCACGGCCTGACATTCGGACAGACGAGTTTCGTCACGGTAGACGGGCAGACAACGTATGTAACAATCACGCCTTGACCCTACCTTCGCGGTTTTTTGACCGGTGGGCTCGTCAAGAGTCTGGCCTGGAACGAATCCCCGATTCGATCAGCTGTTCTTTGACTTGGACGCTGATATCGGATGATCTTCCTGCAAGTAGTGAATGCCGGAGCTGAGCTGCAATCCTGGAGAGATGGCCACCGGTTTTTTCGATAACTGAGGGGTCGAATGATACGGATGCTGGTTCCGTCGCACTACGTATAAATTCGAATGGCGCACCCGAATTGCCCTTGCATCGTAAGGAAGCAAAGTGTCACGCTGAATTTTCTACTTCGATGAACTGGTCGCAATCCGGAAGTATCGATTCGCCACCCTGGGTTGGAGATCGAGATGAGCCGAATCTTCGTTAGCTACGCCAGGCAAGATGCGTCCGTCGTAGATCCGCTCGCCAAAAGCTTGGAAGCGGCTGGACACGAGGTATGGATCGATCGATCCGCTATCCAGGCCGGCGCCCACTGGCAGGGGGAGATCGTCAGCGGCATCGAACGTGCAGACGTTTTCCTCATCTTGCTCACGCCGGCTTCCATTCAATCGGAGAACGTCGAAAGAGAACTGGGGCTCGCCTACGTCAGGAACAGGGCCATCCTTCCCGTGGTGGTGCACCCCGTTGCGGTGCCGCCGCGATTGCAATATGCCTTCGCCGGTCTCGAGTACGTCGACATTTCGCAACAGGAAGTCTTGGTGGCCGCTCGACGCCTTTTGGACGCCATTGCATCGCCAACCGTGCGCACACGAAAAGTGTACTTGGAAGGCTCCTGGCGAGACCGGTTGAAACCATGGCTCGGGCGGGCCGTCTGGGTTGTCGCCTGCGTCGCACTCGCAGCTGCGATCGACGACCACAAGCTTTGGGGATGGGTGTTGTTCGCTACAACCGCCGCGGCCGTGGTGGGTGTGGTTGTCTGGCCCAGGATGACGAGAAAAAGACGCTTACAAAATCTGGAGAGTCGCGGCATCGAGCTCGCCACCGATTTCAAGGGCTTCTTCGGTCAGCCAAATCCGCAGATTGTGTCCGAGTGGCGAGACCCCGCAACCGGGAAAGTGCAGGAGTTTCGAAGCGGGAAAATTTCGGATGAATTCGCGGAATTCGTAGAGAGAAGGATTCGGGTCATCGCCGACCCCCAGGATCTGGGGAACTATCGCGTAGACTTATCGTTTCTTCCCAAGAGTCCGCGCGGTCCGCTGAATCTTCCCGCCCCGGGTACCGCCGACTCCAACCTGGGCCCGGCGGACTCAGGACCCGCTTCAGGACATATCTTCGTCAGCTTCGCCGCAGAGGATGCCGGCGAAGTACGTTCCCTCATGCAGAAACTCAAGGCCTCCGGTCTCGACCTCCGAACGGCAGAAGCCGGTACCCAGGATCGTCAAACCGGGCAGGAAGAGGTGGTCGAGAGCATCGAGGGCTCACGGCTGTTTCTGCTGGTGCTCACTCCTTCCTCGGCGGAGTCTGAACAAATCCGCAGAGAACTGGAACTCGCCACCACCAAGGCGCGGAAAATTGTAACCGTCCTGCTGCGCCCGACGGTCGTCCCGGCAGGGATGGACTACGCGTTAGTAGGAATTCAATCTGTCGACTTGTCCCGGAACTTTGATTCCGGTGTGGCACGGCTACTCGAGGCATTGGCGCCCCCGAAGCCGAACCAGGCGCTTGCTCCCGTCAGCGGGAACGCCCGCTCCGCCTCTCCAATCTCCTCCTGGTTTCAAGATTGGATCGGGGACCTCTACCGGGCAACCATCGGTCGTCTCACCGGCCGGCGGCTGCAGGCCGGTGGCCAGGCCCTCTTGACTGACTACAAGCATGCATACGTCCGCACCAGGGACACGGGAGATGTCGAACATGGCGGCGGCATCGTCGTAGAAGGGTTAATCATTACCCAGTGGCGCCACCCGGTCACGCGCGATCTCTTCGTATTTTCCAGTCGTCCGCTCAACCCCCGCATCGGCGACTTCATCAAGACCAAGGCGATCACCGTCTACGTTGACCCGCAAGACATGCGGAAGTATTCCATGGACTTGTCATTTCTGGGGGATGACCAGAAGTGGTTGCGTAAAGTCGAGAGAGGCCGGCGGCCCAAAGGCCCTGCCTCAATCCAGCTCGCACCGGAACGCAAGGGAAATGGCATATACGTCAGTTATTCGCAGCAGGATGCCGGGAATGCCGATCGCTTGATTCGATACCTGAAAAGCAAAGGGCATGAAGTCGTCAACGAGTCTGGCGTTCCGGTCAGCGATGATGCCTTGAAGAATGCTATCGACGGGGCGCGGACATTCTTGATCATTGTCCCCCCAACCGCCGCCAACGATGTTGGCGACAAAATCAAGGAGCTGCGATTTGCGCAAGGGAGTGGCCGGAAGATTGTGCCCGTGACCTTCGGAGATCCCGCCATTCCATCCAGCATGCAGCTCGCACTGAGCGGAGTGCAATGCATCTCCCTGTCGCAGGACCCGGAAATCGCCATGGAACCTCTGCTCGCGGCGCTCACCGTCTCCGCTCGTCAGCAGGGGGGAACTTCCCCGGCTGCCCCGCCAAGGACTTTCCTGCGGCGGACCGTCGAACGCCTGACCGGCGCCCTCCTTGGCGCGCTTGCTTGGGCGGTCGGCGCCGGTCTCCCCGTCGTCCTTTCAGGCCGCGGCTGGACGACATTTCACCTGTTGTTAGCGCCCGGGTTCTCCTCCCTCGTTTGCGGGGGTCTCTCCGGCGCTGCCTTGTACAAGCGCAGGGCGAGTGTTCGCAACTGGGGGCCCGTCATTTGGATTGCCGGATTCGTGATATTCATCTTCGCATTTGAGCTTGCTGCGTATCTCTTTTCGGTGGGCGGCATCTCCAGTGGGAGCGTGCTGCTCGGTGACCTGCTCGGCCTCGGGTCGTTCACCCTTGGATGGCTCGTTGAAGCACGCCTCTCCGCCGATCAGCTCAAGAAAAAGGGCAAGCTCCTGCTGACCGAATATCGGGGCGTTCGCCGCGACTCCTCCGAGATCCACAACAATCGTCAATACGTCCAGGTCGTAAGCGAGTGGCGGGATCCCGAAACCAACCAGGTGCACGTCTTCGTCAGCAGGAACTTCTCCGGCGATCCATCCAAACGAATTCGCTCCAATACGATCGCCGTCTTCGTCGACCCCCACGATATGAAGAATTACTATATGGATCTGTCGTACTCCGCCACGACCGTCAACGGCGACCCGGTTTCGCGACCTTGCTAAAACACACAGCTGTCGCGCGTGCTTTCGCTATTGAGTCCGTCTGTGCGGTAAACGAATGAGACCGATCAAATCCCGGCAAATTGAGAAAATCCATGCCTCGCTGGCTCAATTTAGAGCCGAGACCAAGTATGCTTCCGTCTCGGGCGAGTGCTTTGGCGGCGGGCTACTCTAGCCGAGTTGAGTCGACGCGAATGGCGGGACGCGGCCATCAGCATTCCTTTCAAGCGGCGTGCAAGCGCGATACGCGCAGAGTAGGATAGACCCTCGGAGGTCACCGGCATGTGGATTTCCCGTCTGCGCTGCACAGCCTTTGTTCTGATAGGGATTTGCCTATGTTGTGCGCTGCCTGCTCAGGCCGGGGCCGAGACGGTTCCGTGCGCACTGGGCGGCAATGCGTTGCCGAACGGACCGGTTGTGCTCCTGCCTTCGGGCGAAAAGAATTATCGGTCGATGAAACTGCAACTGTTGAGCAATCCCTCCATGAGCGGCGTGGCGGTGCAGGTAAATTGGAGCGACATCGAGGCCAGCGAGAACAAGCCGGATTGGTCGCAGCTCGACGCGCTGTTCGCGGCCGCGGCCGCGGCAAAGAAATGGGTACATCTGATCATGTTCCCCGGTTTCTTCTCACCAACGTGGGCGCTCGAAGGGGTGCAGACGGATCTCTTCGAGATTCAGTACGGACCGGGCAAGGGCACCAGCGCCAAACTTCCGATGCCGTGGGATCGAGTGTACCTGGGAAGATGGTTCGCCTTCATGAAGCTGTTGAGCGCCCGCTACGGGGGGTTGCCCGCGTTCAGAATGATCGCGGCTGCAGGCCCCACCTCTGTCTCCGTGGAGATGACTTTGCCGAACTCGCCGGCCGCGCACAGGCAATGGATGGCTGACGGCTATGCGCCCGCCCGGTACCTGAGCGCCTGGGACGACACGTTTCACTTCTACGCCGAGACGTTTCGCAATCAGTGTATTTCCCTGTCCGCTCCGGGTCTGCCAATTCTCGGAGACGGCCCAAAGGGTCCGGCGGAGCACTTGCACGCCAAACAGGAGGTCATTGAGCGCGCCGCGCGTGCTGTCGGCAACCGACTAGCGATTCAATCGAGTGATCTTCATGCCGGCCACGCTACGGTCGAAGCGCCCGACAATACCGAGTTCATCAACAGCTATAGCGGGCGGATCATCACCGGCTTTGAAATGCGCAGCGGCTCGCAAGACGCAATTGCGAGCAAGGTAATGGGTGCGGAAGGGGATCCTCCGCTGGCCTTGCGAAGATCCATCGATAAGGGGATGGCACGCAACAGCGGCGGCCGGCACGTGAACTATCTGGAGATCTACGCAGCGGACGTAGAACCGGCCGCTATGCAACCAGTGCTGCAGTACGCTGCACAATTGTTCACCGCCAGCAGCCACTGATCCTTAGCCCGCGGCGAGCACGGGGAGTTGATCTTTCAGCGACCGGGCATTTGGATGCTGCGTTGGAAGCCTCCGCCGAGCCCCGTCTATGTTGCGCGGAAGAGATGGCATTGATCGAGCAAATCAATGTCGCTAAAGCCTGAGTAGGAATGGCGGAAGTGCAAATTGGGGGACCGGAGGTGCGCCGCGCCCGGTGCCAGTTCCTTGCGCATCGAACTCATCATCGCTTGCGCGACACGCAAATCACCTTCGCCATGCTGCCGGTGAGGGGAACTCCTGGCACACATTATTGGCGCAAACTTGGCACAAACGATTTCGCGACTCTATACGCTTCTGATTCGAATCAGCTTTAAGAGTGGTGCCGGGAGGGGGGGTCGAACCCCCATGACCGCAAGGGTCGGCGGATTTTGAGTCCGCTGCGTCTGCCAGTAACTATTCTATATATCAATAGGATAGCTACGAGGACGCTGGAAACTGTGTAAGAAAATGTGTAAATTTCGACTTTTTTTACAAGAATCAGTCTTGGCCCCTGACTGATCACCCTGGGAATCTTTTGCATTGGTTTTTGGGGAAGGCAGAGGGCTGGATCGATCTGGTGGCTTGAGTGGGACTTGAACCCACACGGGATTGCTCCCAATGGTTTTTGAGACCACCGCGTATGCCGATTCCGCCATCAAGCCAACATCTCTATTAGACCACAAAAAAGGCTGAACCGAAGACCCGCCATTTCCATTGCCGCTCCTGGAATCAGCGCATTTTAGTCAAACCGCTAATTGGCAGACGACCATTCCTCAGCCCACGCTCAAGCCTTGCGCGGCCTCTATGCTTACCGATTGCGGCTCAATTTTCTGTGTTGCTGCTGGCTCCTGCTGGATCGCGGTCGGATGCGACACGTCGCGGCTCAACTCGTATCCCAGCGCCTTCGCGTCGTTCGTGTACATCTGCACGTCAAACTGAGCGCGCGACACCGACACATAGGCCATGCGGCTGTTGACGAGTTCGCCGGGAGCCTGTTCCGTGTCCACGTGGATCAGCACGCGGTCTGCGGTCTGGCCCTGGCTGCTGTGGCTCGTCACCGCATAGCCGTAATCGAGATGCGGATGCTGCCTCGCGTTGAACTCGACCTCGCGCCCCGAGTCCGTGCGGAGTTTCAGATTGCCGTCGCCCTCGATCCGCTCGATGGTCGCCAGTTCGCGGTTAGCGAGTTTCTGTTCATGGTACGGGGCCGTGAGTTGCACGCGGTCGCCCTGCGCGAACTTGCGCTCGCTGTCGCGGTAGACCGTCACACCCTGCAAGCGGCGCGGATCGTAGCTCAGCTCTTCGCCGCCGTGCCGCTTCACCGTGAGCGTGTTGCTTTCGCGGTCCACGTGCGACACACGCGCGTACTCTCCCGGCTCGATGCCGAGAGGCTTGCTGCCTTTCGAGTAGCGCAGTACGTCGCCCTTCTCGTAGTTCTGCGCGTGCTGCCGGTCTGCGCCGGTCACGTCCTGCCGCGCGTAGAGCACATGCACGCGCTGCTCGTTATTGCTGACCTTGCCCTCGCTCTGCATCGTGCGATGGATGGCCTCGTTGATCTCGCGGCGCGATGCATTATCCGGCGACACAACCAACGTCCGCTCCGGCGAGCGCACGTACTCGCGGGCGATTTCGCTGATGCGTTCCTGCCGGTCGCCGATCTCATGCACGCGGCCCTGGCTGTTGAGATTGCCGATGGCCTCGCGCACTTCGCCGCGCGCAAGCTGCTCCACGGCCTCTTTGAGCGCCGGGTCTTTCTGCCGGATGATCTCATCCAGTCTGGCCGTGCGCATTCCCGCTTCCTGCAACTGCGCATAGGGCCGTCCTGCTTCGACCGCCTCATGCTGCCGCACGTCGCCCACGAACAGCACGCGGTCGTTTTCTCTCAGCCGCTCAACGAACGTGTGTATCTGCTTCGTGCTCGCCATGCTCGATTCATCGACCACATAGAGCCGTTTCTGTCCGTCGTCTTGCTGCTCGCCGCGTGCAAGATGCCTTTGCAACGTTTGCGTCTCGATGCCCGCTTCGGCGAGCTTCTGCGCGGCCCGCGATGTCGGCGCGAGTCCTTCGACCTGATAGCCCGCGCGCTCGGCCCCTTCACGGACAGCCGCTAAGGAAGTCGTTTTTCCGCCCCCGGCTACGCCTTCAAGCGCCATCATCCGGTCGCGGCTCGTCAGCACATCTTCGACCGCGTGCCGCTGGCTCACGCTCAAGTGCGGATGCTGCTCCATCGTCTGCTGCCGTACTTGCCGTCTGCCAATACCTCGCGCGTGCCCTGGCCCAGCTTCATCCGCTCGATTAGCTCGCGCTCGTAACCCTGCATTTCGCCGGTCGTGAACGCGCGGCCTGCGAGACCTGGCCTGCGCTCCACTTCGATCAGTTCATGCGACTGCACACGCCGCTCGAACTCGGCGCGCACCTCCGGCAACCGCGCCTCGCCCATCGTGTGCTTGAGGGCATCGCGCATCAGCGTTCTTTCATCGGCTACGGCCTCGCGCTCCATGCCGCGCTCGCGCGCATAGCTCACGCCCTCGTGCGCGGCGACTCCCGACTGCTCCGGCTTCAGCTCCACACCGGGCCGCTGCGCCGCCTCTTTGACAACGTGCTGCGGCTGATGACCGTGTTCGAGCTGCGAGTCTCTGATGCTGCTCTCGCACTTCTTCGTGCGAGAGCGGCTGCTTCGCATCGCGCGTCTGATGCGCCGCGATCTGCGCGGCGCCAGCCCCGCGCACGCCCGCCGTCTCCATGTGCTCTTCGATCTGCTGCCGCCGCGGACTCGACGCCTCCAGATACTCGCGCGTGTAACCCTTGATCTCCGGCTGCCCATGCTCGCCGCGCTCGATCTCGTAGCCCAGCTCGCTGCAACCGCGCCGCCAGCTCCGAGCGATACACCGCCGTCGCGTACTGCTGCGTCTTGTAAAGCTCCTGCGGTTGCAACGCCCGCGTCTGGCCGTCCGCCGTCTCGGTCATATTGAAGATGACCGCGTGCGTGTGCAACTGCGGCGCGGCGTAGCCGTCCACGGGTCGGCTGCTGTCATGCTCGAACTTGGCGACGGCCCACTGCGCCCGTCGTCTGCGCCGGGACATTGCCGCCCATGCGCGCCTGCGCGTACTTCTCCATCTCGTCAAGCGCCGTGCGCACGCTCTCCCTGTGGGCATCTCGCACGCGGTCGTCGCCGCCAACAAGCGCAGTCAGAGATACCGACTTCGGCGCGCTGAACGTCGCATCCCATCCCGCCCGGTGCTCCATCGTGCGCACCGTCTCGCCCTGGCGTTCACATACTCGCGCGCCGTCTGATGCCGAACCAACTGCTCGCCCGTCTCCGGGTGCTGGCCCTCGGCCAGTCGCGCGAACTGCTGCTCCTGTACCTCACCGTGCAAGCCCCAGCGAGCGGCAAGCTGGCCCTGCCACTCGCCGCGCACACGCTCGCCCTCTGTGTAGTAGTTCTCCCGCGCGTTGGCGAACTCTTCCTTGTGGTACGCCTGCGCCTGGCCGGAGCTGATCGGTTTCGACAGCGTAATCATCGCTTCACTCGAAGAACGGCGTCTGCTCGTTCACCGCCGCTGGCTGCTGCGCTTGCTCCTGCTTCTTTTGGACGGAACGCACCGGCTTTCGTGCCGGCGCTGCAACCGGCTCCGGCTCTGTCGCCGGCATCGCCGGCGTCGTCATCTTCCGCTCGATGAACTTCTCCGCTGGCTCCTCCAGCTTCAGATACGGTATCCGCATCCGCACAACCAGGTTGCCGTGCTTCAAGTACCCATGCAGCGGCTCAAGCCCGCCGATCTCCGACGCCATGACCAACGGCTCGCGCGTAATCTCCCGCTGCTCGTTCTCCCGCTGATGCGGGAACACGCCCCGCGTCCGGCTCTCCCGGAACCGTTCTACCTCCACTTCGCCGATGGATTTCGAGATCCACTCCGACGCATGAGGCTCGCTCGTTTTGAAGAAGATCTTCGTCGCGGGCTGCGACAGCATGGCCTCGGCGATGTGACCGTACAGCGCCTCCACCTGCGCCTTGCCCTGGAAGCCGAGGACCATCGGGTTATTCGATTTCCGGCCCTCCGTGATCGCCGTCGTCAACTGCGGCAACCGTTGCAGCGTCGCCAGCTCGTCCAGCACGAACCATGTCTTCCGCGCCCCGCTTCCACCCTCGTTCATCAGCCGCAGCACAAGCAGGTCGAGCCACAGGCTCATCAGCGGGCGCAGCCGCTCGCGCATCGTCGGCTTCGACGTAAGGAACAGCCAACCGCGCCGCTCCCGGCTCCACGCATACGCGCTCCAGCGCCGCTTCGTTTCCCGCTCCGGTGGCAGCAGCTTGAACGCATCCGCAACCATGTTGAGCGACCCCAGCACCCCCGATCTCTGCGGCGGAGCCGTCGCGTGGATCATCGCCGCAAGCTCCGTACCCCGCACCCGCTTTTCGATCTCCTCCTCGTGGCACATCCAGTACGTCAACTGCTCCGGCGTGGGTTTCAGATTGATCAGGTGCGCGAAGATTTTCCTCGGCGCATCGACGAAGAACTGGTTCTCCCGGCCCCGGTCCGGGAACAGCGAAGCCGCTACCGTCAGCGCCTCCGCCTCGTGCGGCACTTCGTCGCCCGGCGTCCAGAACGGACACCGCGCGTCCAGGGGATTGAGGATCACGTCGCCCCGCGATTCGCGGTAAAACTGCGGCAGATATTCGAGCGCCGGGTCGTACACGATGGCCGTCTCCCCGCGCTCCCATATCTGCGAGAGCACCTGCCGGATGGCCGCGCTCTTGCCGGTGCCCGCTGTCGCCCACGATGAGGAAGTGCATCGCCTCGCGCTCGCGCGGGACGCGCACCCAGCGGCCCCGGTCCCGCCTGAGCAGCCTGTCGGCCCACGTCTGTTCAAGATTGATGAACGCGATCCCGTCCGGGAAGTACGTCGTCAGCCATTTCCTGCGGCCCAGCTTCTCGTTGAACTCCGCCGTCGTCGACCAGCTCCGGCCCGCGCAGCCGTCGCCCGAACTTCCAGACCATCCGCCGCGCACGGTCCTTCGGCACCGCCATGAACAGCAGCACAACGAAGAACGCCAGCTGTCCAGTACGTGGGCCGCTTCACGAAGTCCCACAGCGTTTGGTTCTGGTAGACGTAGCTCGCCCATCAGCTCGATGCAGACCACGGTCGTTGAACACCCCCGTCGTCCACTGCAACCGCGACGAGTCCGTCCTTGATGCCCTCGTCGGTCAGCACGTACCCGTAGCGCCCGTCCTGGCCCTTCACCGCCTCGATCTCGTCGCCGATCACGAGCACCTGCTCGCCCTTTGGCCGTCGACTGCCTCGAGCAGCGTGTATCGCGCCTTCGCCGCCGGCAGCTTCGCCCGCGCCCCGCTCTTCAGGTAGTCCGACAGGTACAGCCGCTCCGCCGCCGTCCAGTTCTCCTGCCCGTCCCGCCACATCATGAACACGAAGAACAGGCAGCTAAGGAAAAATGCTCCCCACGTCCACACGTGCGCCCGGCTCGGCCACGGTTTCGCTGTACTGCTTCCGGCCCCATTCCGCCATGCTCAACCCTCCTCCGCGTGGATTGGCCTCCGGCTTCTCAGCTGCCGTTCTGCTTCTGGCTCTGACTCCGCGCCGCCTCGAGCCGCTCCCGCGCCCGCTCTCTCTTCACCGCGTCGGCCCGCTCGATCAGCCCGCGCATCTCGGCCTCGGTCATCGGCTGCCCTGCGCCACTGCCGGAACTGGAGATTGAGGAACAGCGTCCGCAGCGCCAGCACCTCGGCCAGCGACCACCTCGCCCGGCACTCCGCGCGCGTCGGCTCCACCGGCGCGGCCAGCAACACCGTCCCGCACCCACTCCGAGAGCGTCATGCCCGTTCGCACGCGCACGCTCCTCCAGCACGGCGAACTCCGCCTCGCTGACCTTCGTGCCTACGGATTTGGTGCGGAGCGGCGGCTTCACTCGCCACCGCCGATGCCGGTAGAACTGGGTAGAGGATTTGGGCCGTGCAAGGCCCGCGCGTTGCAGGCTACGAAGCAGCCGGGGGAGCAACGCCAGCGGTCGCGGGCTAAGGGGTTGCAGCTCATCAGGTTCCCCTTCAGCAACGTGCGCTCGCCTCTAGAGTAACCCAACTTCGCAGATTTTTCCTCTTAGCCGCTTGTTTTCAGATGGTTCCTAAGCAGTAACCGCAGGTTGCTGTGCAGCTCCCATTCTGGGGTGACGTGTCATCCTCAACCCGATGCCGTAGGCAGCGCGCTCTTCGGGATGCTGGCTGAGACGAGGATTTCAGGACTGGCACAGAGAGCAAGGGCGAGGAAACGGCTACGGACGATTGCCGTACTTCTCATTCATGGCCGCAACGAACTCCGCATCGCGTTGAGCCTGTGCCTGCGCCAAGCGGTCGAAAATGCCGGGGCGGTTGCTCAGCACCTCGCGCCCATGTTGCTGGAAGACATCGGCGATGAACTGGAACCAACTGTCCACATCGGCCTTTGTGTCGAGAACCAGGGATTGGGGCAGCTCACGGTATCGGCGGTCCCCGTACATAAACAACAGGTCATCTATCCCGAACTCCTTCCCATCCTTCGAGTCGGGACCGAACGAACAGGAAAGGGACGGATTTTTCGAGTACTCCAGCTTCAAGAAAACGACTCCCGAAGAAAACCGGATGCCTGTGGGCTGCTTGTCAGTGACCTCGAAGCCGTACTCCGTTCCCAGGAACCCAAAATGCTCGCGGATAGCTTTTAGCACACCCATATGGCCGTCCGGCGGCAACGGAACCGTTTCAAGCTGCTCGATCATTTCCTGCGCCGTTTGAAACAGAGGACCATATCTTTGTTGCTCTTCACCGGACCTGCCCCGCAGAATCTCCCTTAGTTTTTCCAGCAGACCAAATTCGCTCCGTGCACGAAGCGGGTAGTTCACTCGCGTATCGTTCTCGACGGCACGACGGGCAAAATGGCACCAATCATCCACCGCCTCATACACGTCGTTCGCGAACGCTTCCGTGTTGCGTTGTCGTTGCAACTCAGGAAGGCTCGATTCTAGGACCGCGAGATTTTTCAGAATAGAGTCCATCACTATTGCACCCTGATCGTCCCCTTCATGCCCTGAGCAGTTTCGTAGTTTATATGCGGGTACGTGTGGGGGCTATTGCCGCCTGGCGCGTGGCCCGTTTCTTCGCCGCGAATCACCTTTCCACCGGCGTCTTCGATCATTTGTTTGGCTTGTGTTCTTGTGGGAACCTTGCCGTCTACACCCTCCGGAAGGTCAGTTGTCCCTTGTGGCGTGTTCGGTTGATTCAGCTTCTTCAAGGCATCGTTGTACGATGGTTGCCCGCGCCAACCCCAAGGAGTCAGCATAGACCCAGCTTGGATCAACTGCTGCACAGTATTCGCGTAGTTCTGCGCGCATCCAGAATTGTGAAGACAGTTGTAGTTGTCGTTAACATCCTTTGCATTTGCGTTTTTGATATTCTGTGCTTCCGTATCCGTCTTAGCCTGTTCCAATAGCCAGGAACGATGCTGATCGGTGAGTTGGTCGTTGGTATACCAACCATTTCCGCCTAGCCAATTCGTAAACTTCTGCCACCAATCAGGTGAGTGTCCGTCCGCATCGGTAACGCTGAGTGGATTGTTGTCAGCATAGGTGTAGAGATTAAGGGTTTGTGGCTTCTCAAGATCAGCGTAAGGAACAGCCTCGGGACTCTTGCTCCAATCGGGCGACATGAACCGGCCCATCGTGGACGCATAGTATCTGGCCCCGAAGTAGTCGTTTCCTGATTCGGCATCTCTTTCTTTGCCGGTGAAGTGGTGCTCACTGGCATCATCCTGGGTACCTAAAGAATTGGCTGTCGGCACACAATTCACGCTTGTGGGGTTGTTCAAATCGTTGCCGAATGGCAGTCCTGTGCATGTTTCATCGACCTGTCCCAGAATGTTCGCCTGTAGTCTCTTACTTCCCAGTGGGTCGGTCAACTCGAAGTGCAGACCTTTGATGTCATAGGTCGCCACCATCTTGGCGCCAGCCCAAATATTCGAGTGCTGCCAAGTCTCGCTTCCAGATTCGCTGAATTCCGTGACCTGATCGCCGCCCAGGTCCACCAAATAGCGATTTGTCAGAGCCAAACCCGCCGAACTGGTCAGCGTCGAGCCGCTCGCAGTCACGGGTGCGCATGTATTGTAGGTGCCCGGTGCGGAGTTGAGCGTGCCCTTCGCGATTCGAGCCCCTTCGGCATCGTAGGCATACTGGATCACCGAGCCATTTCCGTAGCGCTTGCTCTGCACCGCACACAGCCGCGCCTCGGCGTCATACCAGTATTCGTTGTAGCCATCAAATAGGGTGTTCCCAGCCGCGTCGTAGACAAAGCCCGATGTGGCTGTCGATGCATTCGCAATCCGGTTGTTGGAGGTGTTGTAGTTGGCCCAACTTTGTTGCGGCGGGTTGTTGCCACATGAGGTGGTCGAGACCGACTCGGAGGTGCGGTTTCCCCACGCATCGTAGTTCCAGCAGCCGTACATGCCAGCGTACTGCCCCGCTGTGCCCGTCGCCGTGTTCTGAGCGGTCATCAAGCGGTCCACCGCGTCGTAGCTGAAACTCCAGGTCCCCATCACCGAATCCGAGTGCGTAACGATGTTTCCGTTTGGGGCGTAGCCGGCCTCGTAGGAATATATAGTACCGTACGAAGACGCCTGCTGGTTTGTGCCGCCCGTCATGTCTCCCGCACCGGCCGAAAACGATGGATCGCTATAGAAATAGGGGTACTGCACCGCCCGAGTGTCATTGATCCCAATCGATACTGCATAGTCAGCACTGGGACCGGTTGCTGTGCTGGTGAGCGTGATATAGCTTGCACCGGACGTATACGCCTTGGCGGTGACCACGCTGCCTGCAGCCGTGTTGATCGAGGATGCCAGTTTGGAGGCCATTGAACCCGCGGTGTCCCCCTGTGCCCAGCTGGCCGAAGCCGAGTAGCTGAATGGATTGCTTGACGGCCCTTTGATCGTCGCGGTCAGAACACCCTTGTCGTAGGCGATGCATCCGCCTTGATGGCCCCCAAAGAGAGATGCCGAGGAATTGATCACCTGGTAATCTGCACTATTCGAGAGAGTAATAGGGTAATTGGCGGCCGTTCCGGTAATCACCGACGTGACTGTTAAGGCGTTGCCGCTGGCCGTCGCCGCGACCGGCGAACCAGCGCTATTGAACCCGGACGAGAGTTGGGATGCAATGTTCGCATCGGTCGTGCCGCTGCCAAAGCTCGCACTGGAAGTAAAGCCGTTAATCGTAACGCCAATGGTGCCCGTGTCTGGAACGGAATTGCATGTTTGCCAGCACGTGTACTGATTGCATTGCTGCTGGCAGACCAGGTGGGAACCGTCTTGTCCCGTAACCGTCATGGTCGCCGATGCTTTCGTTGCGGTGGACGAATATCGAGCGCGCTCCGCGCCGTCGATTGTGATGACTCCAAAACTGGCTGTTGCAGCGCTGGTGCCGTTTTGCCCCTGATCCACCTCGGAGGAAAGCCGGCTGCGGCTATCGTACTGGCGAGCGATGATAATCGCTCCATTTGAGCCCCCGTACGGTATCCCCACGTTTGCGCCCGACATATGCCCGAACGGATCGTAATTCGTTGGCTTGACGAACGTCGGCCAGGAGGAATAGGTCGATACCGGAAATACCGAGGAGGACGGCTGATCCTGGAGCGCGGCTTGCAGGATATGGTCCATTGAGTCGTAATTGGTTTGCCATGTCAGCGACGGAGCATTCAGGTTCGTGCTGTTCGTGGTCCCATATTGTCCGGCATTCACTGTTCCTGCCTTGATGCCGTTGTTGCTCTGTACCGGGTTGCCCAGCAAGTTGTACGAATAGACAAAATTTCCCGTGCTCGAAGAACAACTGGAGGCGTTAAGACATTGTTGATCCAGACCAACACGCCCCGTGGCATCATGCTGGCTGCGGACTCTGACAGCAACAGCGCCCGCCGGAATGGAACTGACCGCCGAATTTGGGCAAGCGCCCGTTTGTTGCCATTCGGCAGTAAGTTTACCCATGGAATTGGAGTCACTTGCTCCGGAGAGTTTGACGTCGTACTGGTAACAAGACGAGAGATCGAAAAGCGGCCCGGTGGTATTGTTCGCGCCCGCTGCATAGGACTTGCCGATTAGCCTGCCCATGTTGTCGTACTTGTATGTGGCCACCACACCACGCGCGTCAGTCCTGCTGCAAGGGACGCTTGGGTCCGGAGCGCACGGGGAGGCGGAACTCGGGTAGATATAGGTGAGCAAACCACCCTCAGGATTCATTGATGACGTGAGCCTCGACAAGCCGTCATAGGTGAATGTTCGCGACTGCCCACTCTGATTCACGCCGAGGAGGTTATTCAGAGGGTCGTAGTTATATGTTGTGAGGTAGCCCATTGCTCCGAAATTGAGACCGCAGGACACCGGGCTCCCGCTGCCAAGTGATCCCGAGGTCACCTCGCAGACATTTGTGAGTTGGCCCAAACCGTTGACTTGCTGGACGTGCTGGACGTCTGTCGTGCCATTTGAGGGATGAGTGGTCTCTGTTGCATTTCCCGCGTAGTCGATATGGCTCATAGAATAGTCGGGCAGCGTCGTGTCCGTCTTCCTGCCCAACGCGTCGTAGGAATATGTCGTCGATCCGGAGGTGGGATCCGCTGCCCCCGGGCAGTACGGATTACTGACTGAATTAAGCCGGCTCATCAAATCGAAGGTTGTATCGACCTCGATGCCAGATAAGCACTGCGGCGAGGAGGTAATGGTTTTGAATGCACGCCCGAGGCCGTCATAATACTTGGTGGTCGAGGTTGTTGTTCCAGATGTGTCTACCGTGTGTTTTTCTTGAACAGAGAAGGCCCCTGCGCCATCGTTGTAGACGAAGGTCGTGGTGCCATTTCCGGGGGATCCTGTCGTCCCATCTGTCGTTTGTGGAGCTGTAATGCTCGTGATTCTGTTCAGATTGTCGCTGTAAGCATAGGTCGTGGTCTGGTTGTTCCAGTCGGTGTACGTGTGCACCTGGCCGGTCGTCGATTCGTAGTAGGAATAGGAATCGGTCGCACCGTTCGGGTGATTCACGCTGTAAAGATATCCGTTTGCCTGTCCCTGCCAGTTGTAGGTCGTCGTGGCTTGGGCGCCCGTCCCATATCCTTCGACTTTTTGGTGCACCTGGCCGTAAGCGTCGGGCACAAATTGCGTCTGCCAAGAGGAGGCACAACTCACGTACGGGTAGGTTCCAGAAATCGTGATGCATTTAGACTCGTTCGTCAGATTGCCTCGGCCATCAGTAGAATACGTGTAGTTGGTTAGGGAGACCGGATTTGAGCCACCGTCGGTCACCAGGATTTGCGACGGTCTGTTGACGATGTGCGCGTTAGCCATTGACGAATTCGTGTTATAGGCATATTGCGTACGGGTAATCCGCTTCCAGGATGGCGGCGTTTGGACCGCGCATGGCGTTCCAGACGACTGCGGCGAACAAGGATAAAAATCGGATTCATCCTTCTCGATAACATTGTCCCAAGTGTCGAAGTGGAGCAGCACCTGTTGCTGAAGCGGCGTCGGTCCGTCATAGACTGTCGTCGTAATCTGACTCGGAGTTCCATCCGACAGGAACGACTGCGCTACGGATTTCATCAGAGTTCCGTTGCTGCTGTAGATCGACCTTGACGCCTCTTTGCAGTTCGGTCTGGCTCCCCTTTGATAAAGTGGCACGATCGTATAGATAAAGCAGGTTCCGGTGTAGCTCGTATAGCTTCCGTCTGGAGTTGTTACCGTCGAAGTGTTTGAAGGCGCGCCAGCGATGCTATAGCCCCAATGCCCCAGGTCGCCCGATCCCGTCGATGTATAAACGTCCGTGACGACCACATCGGAAACGGCGCCGAACTGGCCGTAGCTGTTTGCCGCAACTGAGAGAACGTTGTACTGAAATTGGACGTTCCCGCCCGTCGGAAAAGTGATCTGGGAAACGGTGCCGTAGACAGGATCATAGGTGAATGTGTATGACGTACCGTCCGGCCTGCTGATTGAGCTTATTGCCGAGAACGTATCGCCCGAGTGTGGCTGATTCACCGAGTAGCCGGTTGGGCAATTTATGCTCGCAATGCAATAGAAATTGGTGACTATTTCGCTCGAGGCGTTGGGATGGGTCATCGAAAAGGACCCGATTGTCTGCGTTGAAAAGACCACTGTATAGGTTTCGGTATTGCCCGCCGCTCCGGTCGTCTTGAAATAGTATGTTCCCGCCGGAATCTGCCCAGGTGCGCCGATGGGAATGTTTGTCGTGTAAACGGTCCGTCCAAGCGCGTCCGTAGCCGTCGTCACTCCTCCGCTCGTGCTGAGTTGCGCAACGTTGCCATTGGGATCCTTGAGTTGGTTTCCGGTCGCTATTGTCCCGTCAGGCAAAGTCGCGTTGGTCCTTCCCGTCACGATCGCGGAGCCATCCGTTGTAGACGACGAAGTGCCAAATGTTGGGTTCGCGTTGTACGCATCCTGGCACGGTGGAAGGAGTGAATTGTAAGAAGCGTTGAATGAGGCCGCTTCAAGGTTCATGTCATGCGCCGCGCCATTCTCGTCCGTAAAGATATATGGGCCATTGATGATGCACCCGTATCCAAAATTTAGATATGTACAACCTCCTTGTCCCGGGCAGACCTGAACGTTATTTTCATCCGGAATATTGGAATAATCCGAATAGAAAAATGGCCCAGTTGTCGTCCAAGGTCCGGTGGGTCCAGTTGGACCGGTAAATGCCACGGGCTTTGGCGACCAAGACATGACCCCTATATTTGCGCCTGGAGAAGATATGCCGATCCACCATCCCATGCCGGGCAAGGTGTATCCTCCCGAGCCTTGCAATGTAACCGTAGAAGATGAGTTGTATGTCAATGCAAGTGGAAGTTTTGGACCTCGGCCCCCTTCGGGCGTTGTAGTGATGGGAATCTTAATGTTGACATAGCCGGAGATCGGGTCGACCTGCCAGATATCGTCGAGCTTCTCAGGATCCGGCGACCCCGCTGGATGATTTGCGTCTGCGTAGACGCCAGGGGCCGACTGGGCAACTGAGACTTCAGAACAACCGAAGGCAAAAGTCAAAATGCTACCCACCGAAAGCAGGACCGTTGCTCTCATTCCCTACTCCCATCATGATTCAAAGCTGCAAGGGGGGATGCTCGTTCTATCAACGACTGCACGGTATGTTCATCATTGCAGCGTTATCAGAACCTCGATCACTCCGGTGCCCGAATCGAGCGATCCGAGAGCTTTGCCAATCACAGCTCCAATCAACTGATTGCGGTCTGTGCCTTTCATAGCTTGGCCCATAGTGGATGAGGTGACCAGAAGATCACCTGGGTTTATGGGGCCGTTCTCCGCGCTGACCTTTGTCGGAACGATGCCAACCATTGCCATTGGAACTTCTTCTGTTCTCTTCGGGACCGTTTGTCGTCTGCCGGTCAAGCCGGGTTTGGTGGAGTACACTCCTGCGACCAAGGTCGAATAGGGTTGGTTCGCTTTGATGAACTTTCCATGTGACTCCGGATCAATAACGAGCACATCGCCAGGTTCATAGCTGGTTCGTTCGCCTGTAACGTCGACGGACTCTGCGTAATCTCCGCCACAGAGAGTCGCGTTAAATGCCGTAGTCTGTGCACTCCCGTCGGGAAAGACGATGCCGCTTGCGGTGTGTATTTGGCCAGAGACATCGAGCCTATAGATAGGGTTTGTCGTGCCGATACCCACATTACCGTTAAATCCAATGAAGGTGGCTGGTGGATAGCTCGGACTCGACGAATCAAAGACCAGAGTTCCGGATGGTGTCGGACCCACATCCGTTGCCGTCGTATACACCGTGTTCTGGCTGTTCTCCAAGACAGTATAGCCAGCAACTGAATAGGATGACGGCCCAAAGCCAACGTAAATATCGACCGTTCCGTTGCTGTTGCTATATGCGGTCAGCTTGGCGTTGCTGGAGACAGGGCTTCCCCGAAGTGTGTACTGATACGCAAATCCATTGCGATCGGCAAATGTCGCGTCAATGTACGCATTCTGTGTCGCGCCCCAGCCGTAATTCACGGTTACCAGAAGGTGTAGATGATCAGCATCGCCGACCCCATTCGGGATTAAGGTTGCGATCTTATAATTGTGCGCCGCGGAGTCTGCGTTATCGGGAGGCAGGATGTAGTTCAACATCAGGCCGTTTGCCATTACGTTGCCTGCGCTCGTGATCATGAATGGCGCAGGAGATACAAAGTTGAGTCCTGGAGTGATGGTCCACGTACCGCTATTTACGCCCCATGTAAACCATTGAGCGTTGCTGTTGCTGTCCACCGACGCCATTATGTTCAATGCGTTCATTGAAGGCCCATCGGGACTAATTTGTGTCAGCCGGCCACAGCAGCCATAGGCGTGAGAGATATGAAGGCTGGCATCGCCTCTGTAGGGACTACCAATCACGACCTGCCCGCTAACCGACAGCGGAGATAGCGGTCCTGTCGTCCCGATCCCGACGTTACCGCCCGAAACAGAGATCGGCGAGTTACCCACTGTCGAGGTACCGGTAAACACAGGGACTTGATTTGTACTGCCGCTGCCTGTCACGGTCTGCGCAGCCGCAATTGCTGACATCAATCCGAAACTCAACCAAACCACACGCACGTACTTGCCCATTTTCCGAATCCTTCCCAGTCAGTCGTTTCAAAGTCCTGTTCTACTCGTCTCGGTTAGGTGTTCACGAGGCGAGGAGCGGACACACTTCGAGAGAACCTTGCTTCACAATAACCAGGACGGCAGAATCAAGTTCCATGACGGCCTGGAGTGTTCTTGATTGTTTGGCTCGAAGTATACCTGACCCGTCGTGTGCGTCTACGTGAAGTTCCGGAAAAAGTGTTACACGATGTTGCTTTGGTAATGTGTAACATTGTCTTGTTGGTGACGAGAATCACCAAGTGTTGCAATGTAGCTCAGATAAACCCGCATAAAAGTTCCTAGCATGCGAATCCCTTGGACTGGGAGAAAGTTGGGATATCACAAACGTGGAGCGTCGAAGCCTTAGACTCTGGCAGGTCGAGGCGATCAAATCGCCGTATGTTCCGAGGCTTCGCCAGGTCAGTCGCGCGTTTCTATGACCGCGTGGTGATCGGGAACGTACCCCGCACTCTTAAAGGAACGCACGGCTACTTCGGGAGTTCTTTCTACCAATCCGTCCGCCAACAGAATAAAGGTTTTCGAGCTTCCGCTGAACTTCCTTCAAAGATGATAAATAGTCAGCAGCTAAGGGACTTGCCCTTTCGAGATCGCTCGGCTGATCGGTCAGGAGTAGTAACTCGAATGACCGAGAAGTAAGATGGTCTTTGATCATTTCCAAGTTGGATAGCTGATCGTAGAGCGTAATGATTTCAAGAATTGACGGACAGATAGATCTTTCAACCTTGAGAGCTGCGACGCGCATTGTCACCCTCTCGGAGTACTTAAGAGCAAGATAAGCATCCCGTCCACTGCTCAGGGATGAGCATGACCGTAGATCGCCGGAGCGATATTCATCGCCACGGCTGCGGGGATGCCGCTGACAGCGGCATCCCCGGCGTTTTCGGTTGTCTCCTTCTCTTCCTCAAACGTGCTGCCGAGAATCAGGTCCACGGCTCTCTGTGCGTTGGCGGCTGCATGAACGATGAGCCGGTTATCCTCTTCCAGCGTGGCAATCCAGTTTTGGATGTAAGCAGTGGTGTTGCGGTCGGTGTGCTCGTTGGCGATACCGGCGATGGCGCAAAGAAAGGCCGCGCCCATCTCGGCTACCAGTTCCTCTTTGCTGTAAAGCTCATCTCCGAAGCGGTCGCCAAAGATGCGATGCAGACGGCTCTCGTGGCCGGTGCTGTGTACCAGCTCGTGAAAGAGCGTGCTGTAATAGTGCGGCGTATCGACAAAGCGGGAACGCGCGGGCATGTGGACGGAATCGGTAGAGGGGCGGTAGTAAGCGCGGTACTCGGTGGGGCTATTGAGATAGAGTGCGGGGCGATTCTCCCATCCGGTGACGATGCTCTCGCAGAGTTCGTCTTCGCCGATCTCAGGCGCGATGGCGGGCTGCGAGATTTCAGGAAGCGTGAGGCCGTCGCACTGCTCCACGTTGAAAACCGTGTAGTGGCAAAGAACGAAGGGAACGCGCTCATCCTCGCTCGTTGCTTCCTCGTCTTTCGTGGCGTGTTCGGGAAGCTGCTTGTAAAAGACAATCGGCGTACCGTGCTCGCCTTTGCGGACACTGCCTTTCAATGCCTGCGCCTGCTTGAAGGTAAGCCAGAACGGAGAGCTGTACTCGCTCGACCAAAGCAAAAGGACATTGATGCCACGGTAGGGCTTGCCGGTATAGAAGTTGCGCGGGAATGGGCCGCCAGCGTAGCGCGGCGTCTTCCACGGCTTTTCCCACGGAATCACGCCCGCTTTGAGGCTGGAAATAATGCGGTCGGTAACGGTCTGGTAGATGCTTGGCCTGCTGGCTGCGTTACGGTGGTTGCGATGTGCCATGACGTTTCGCTCTCCTGTGCTGCCCGCGTGGGGCGGAATCTGAAGGAGGGCTTTTCGCCTTTGGCTCTCAACCAAATTTCTTTCGTTGAGTGCCCCCGCTTCATGTCTTGCGCGGCGGGCAGAGGCGAGGCGGGTTCGGTCAATGCCGCGCGTTCTTCTGCGCGTTCATCGAAGCGCAGCGGAGAGCATTGACGGGTTCCGACCGGCTCTGCCATAAAGCCGCATGAAGCGGGGGCACTTGATGAAAGAAGAAATTTAGGTCTACTTCCGCATGGTGTTCAGGGACGGGGCGGCGGGAGAGCGGGTGATTTGAGAGGAGAAACGCAGCGCACTTTCGTATGCAAGCGATTGGCGGTGTCTGGCCCGGTTCCGGGCCGGAGTGGGGCCGGTTCCGGCCCAAAAACCATGCCAGGATGGTTCCATCCTGGCTCACTGGATCGCAGTGTTGACGGTGCGATCAGAAAGCAAGCAGTGCTGGTCTACGCTTCCTCAGCCAAACGGACGGCCTCGACTCGTCCGGGGCCTTTCCTGGGAACCGTCTTTTTCTTCGACCGTGGCCTCATGATGTTGATAGCGGAAGCATCGAGCTGCGTCTTCAAATGTGCCGCATAGTATTTCTCAATCATCTCCACGCTTGTCCGGCAGTTCTTGGCAATCTGATAGATGTCGGCACCTTCAAGCAGGCGCAGGCAAATGTAGGTGTGGCGCAGGCTATACGCCGTTCGCGGCCTTCCGTCACGGTCGGTGCGAAGCTTCTCTTCCTCAAGGATTGCGTTGAACAACTCGCGTGGCCATTTCGGGAACAGAAGATCGGTGGGTCCGGGCGCGTGCCACTCACCGTTGGCCATTGATGCGGTGCGGCTGCCTGATCTTCCCGGCCCTCCATCTGGACGTGGGCGGGCTTTCAGCCGCTCGAACGGATGCACGGCACCTGTTGTGCTCTTGCAATAGCCAACGCCTCGCTTTCCGCGTACTTCGATCTCAAGGATGGTTTGGCCGCTCCCCTCGTCTTCGGTCACCGTGACATCGCGGAACTGAAGACGCCTCGCCTCGTCGGGGCGGAGTCCGGTGTTGGCGGAGAACAGAACATAATCGTGAAGTTGTTCCGCTTCCCAACGAAAACGGGGCTGCTTGGGGTCCTGGGCGCGTTTCCGCGTTGCCTCATAAAGCTGCCTGTACTCTTCCGGTGAGAACCATGCTCTATGGGAAATCTTCGCGGACGCGCGATATGGCGCTGACAAATCCGGGAGATGATCGATCCATCCGTGCCGCAGAGCCGTTTTGAAAATCTGGCGCAACGTCACGATCTCCTGGTGCATGGTGCTATGCGCCGGAGGCTTGCCGCGCATCGCCTTGCATTCCTCAAGGCGATGGATGCGATATTCATTGACCTTGCCAGCCGTGATCTCCGGAAGGACCATGCTGCCGAAGAACGGAATCAGGTGGCCGTTTGCCCTCGCGTGCTGTCCGCGCGCATAGGTCGCGCTGCGCTGTCCCTGCGTCATGATGTCGAATTCGCGCAGGTACAACTTCGCAGCTTCGCGGAACAGTTTGCCGCTTTTCAACTGACCGTCGCGGAGCTTGCCGCGCAATTGCAAATACCAGTCTTCCGCGAATTCCTTCGCTTTCGAGAGGCTGTCTTCTTTGGTCGTTGTGCGCCGATTCTTCCCGGCTAGATAGGTTGCGCACTGCCAGCTCGAACTGTTCGGACGCTTGTAGACGTGAACTTTGCCACCGAGGATGGTGTGATGCTCTGACATGCGGCTGCACCTCCTGCTTCTCTATAAGAATCACAAAAGTGTGCAAGAGTTGCGTAAGCCTTACGCCATGTTCTACATCAGTACAAGCTATTTATATATCAATAATTTATGGCAAACTTGCCTGTTTGATAAGCCGATTTTGAGTCCGCTGCGTCTGCCAGTTCCGCCATCCCGGCATAGATGGGTGGGCACCTAAAAGTATAACGCACCCTGTTTTGAACGAGCGGCAAGCCCCCGGCGTCTCGACCGATTTCTGCCCGATTCCCAGCCGCCTCCGATCCAAATCCGGGCCGGTTTTGCGGTGAGTCTGACTTCTTGCGTGTACGGCTGTCCCGCAATTTCTCCGTACATATGAATTGCATCCAACTCAGCCCTCTGGCGAATTTGCACTCCCCAACCGCTTTCCACAATGGCGTTCCTGCCATGCCGACTACGATCCCATGCGAAAATAGACATAAACGTGATGACCACCGCCTCCTCTGCAGTTGTTCCCGAGCCGGTTGCGGTAACTCCGGAGCTGCTGGCCCAGCACAGCATCACTCAGGAGGAGTACAGCCGAATCCTGGCTGCGCTCGGCCGCATTCCTTCGCTCACCGAACTCGGTATCTACAGCGTGATGTGGAGCGAGCATTGCTCCTACAAGTCGAGCCGCGTGCATCTGAAGCGCCTGCCTACCAAAAGCGAACGCGTGGTGCAGGGGCCGGGTGAGAACGCCGGAATCATCGACGTAGGCGACGGTTGGGCCTGCGCTTTCAAGATCGAGAGCCACAATCATCCCAGCTATATTGAACCGTTCCAGGGCGCGGCCACAGGCGTGGGCGGCATTCTGC
This sequence comes from uncultured Acidobacteriota bacterium, assembly GCA_963798315.1. Lineage (GTDB taxonomy): Bacteria > Acidobacteriota > Terriglobia > Terriglobales > Acidobacteriaceae > Telmatobacter. The sequence goes on from CAWCTA010000026.1 coordinate 106,911, forward strand.
GCGACATCTTCACTATGGGCGCGCGGCCACTGGCGGTCATGGATTCTCTCCGTTTCGGTCCGATCACCGCTGTTCCGGGTCACGACCCGGAACAGCGGAAGCTGGCTGCCAAAAATCACTCCATCGTCGAAGGTGTGGTCAGCGGCATCGCCGGCTACGGAAACTGCTTCGGCGTGCCCAACCTGGGCGGCGAAACCAAGTTCGAGCCCTGCTACAGCGGCAACCCGCTGGTCAATGCCTTCGCGCTCGGCATGGTCCGCAAGGATGAAATCTTCTACGCCAAGGCCAGCGGCACCGGAAACCCAGTCATATATGTAGGCGCCAAGACAGGCCGCGACGGCATCCACGGCGCGACCATGGCCAGCGAGGAATTCAAGGAAGGCTCGGAGCAGAAACGGCCCAACGTCCAGGTCGGTGACCCGTTCATGGAGAAGCTCCTCCTCGAAGCCTGCCTCGAAGCCATGAAGACCGGTGCCATTGTCGGAATCCAGGACATGGGGGCTGCCGGCCTCACCTGCTCAACCTGCGAGATGGGTGCCCGCGGCGGCGTCGGCCTCGACGTTGAACTCGACCTCGTTCCGCAGCGCGAAACCGGCATGACGGCTTACGAAATCATGCTTTCCGAAAGCCAGGAACGCATGTTGCTGGTGGCCGAAAAGGGCAGGGAACAGGAAGTCCTGCGCGTCTTCGAAAAGTGGGGACTCGACGCCGTAATCGTGGGCACGGTCGAACCCGAACCGCGCCTCCGCATCCGCCATCATGGCGTGCTTGTTGCCGACATTCCCAACCAATCGCTCACCGACGACGCGCCGCTCTACCACCGTCCTGTCGGTACGTGGAAAGCCCCGGTGCCGCTCGATCCTCCCGAGCAGGCGCTCGCCAGACTGGACGGCGATCGCGACTATCTCGCCGATTTGAAAGCTCTCCTGGTCAGCGCCAATGTATGCTCCAAGCGCTGGGTCCATGAGCAGTACGACACTATGGTGCAAACCAATACGGTCATCGGCCCTGGCGGTGAAGCCGGCGTGATGCGAATTAAGGGCACCGGGCACAGGGATCAGGGATCGGGCGAACGCGCTCTGGCCATGGCTCTCGATGGCAACGGCCGCTGGTGCTATCTCGACCCCAAGCTCGGAGCTATGCACGCCGTGGCCGAAGCCGCCCGCAAGGTCGCAATGACCGGCGCCAAGCCTGTGGCAGCCACCAACTGTCTCAACTTCGGCAATCCGGAGAAGCCCGAGATCATGGCCCAGCTTTCGGCCGCCATCGACGGCATCGCCGAAGCCTGCACCGCTCTCGGCACGCCCATCACCGGCGGCAACGTTTCGCTCTATAACGAAACCCGTGGCGAAGGCATTTACCCCACGCCGGTGCTTGGTATTGTGGGCATTCTGGACGATGTCACCAGGGCGGTCCCCGCAGGCTTTCAGCAACCTGGCGAAGCTATCCTGCTCGTCTGGCCTGTTCCTCGCGGTGAGCAGCCCAATCCCGAGCTCAAGGTGCCGTTCATACCGATCCCCATGAACGACTATCTCGTTCCCCGTGATGAGCACGAGCCGGTCCCAGATGAAGATCCCGAAGAGCCCGAGGCCACCGCAACTGCGGAAATGGCCGCCTTTGGCTCGTCCGAATACGCCAAAGTCGTCCTCAAAAGCCTGTGGGGCACGCCGCCTCCGCTCGATCTGGACGCTGAAGCGGATCTGCACTCTCTGCTTGAAACCCTCGCGGCCCGCAAACTCGCGACTTCGGCGCGCGACATTTCCGATGGCGGCATTGCCGTGGCCACAGCCCAGTCCACCTTCAGCAAAGGCATCGGCGCCACGATCGAACAGGACCCCTCATTGATGATTCATCCCCTTTTTGGCCTGTTTGCGGAGCCCGCCTCGACCATGCTCATCACCGCTCCGGCCCAGCATGTCGCGGCCATCGAAAAAATCGCCGGGGAACTCAATTTCCTCTCCGCTCGCATCGGCACGACAGGCGGCTCGCGCCTCGAAATTTCGGTAGACGGCCAACCTTTCATCTCCGCTCCGATCGAAGAACTCCGCACCCCCTGGGCCACCGCCCTTGAAGCCACGCTCCATAACGAGGTGATGGCATGAGCCAGTCCCCACCCGGCGAAGCCGCCGCTCGCCGTGCGCGCAGCACCGAGGTCCCCGCATGACCCAGTTGCTCTACCAGGGTGTCCCAGGCGTAACCGATAAGAGCAGTGAATTACCCGGGGCGTCGTCGCAGGGCTCCCTGATCCCTGATCCCGGTTCCCTGTTCCCTGTTTTTGACAAGCTCCGCGAAGAATGCGGCGTCGTCGCCATTCATGGCCACCCCGAAGCCGCGCGCCAGACCTATCTCGGCCTCTACGCCCTCCAGCATCGCGGCCAGGAATCGGCCGGCATTGCCACAGCCGATGGCCAGCATCTCGCCAACATTAAGGGCATGGGCCTGGTCTCGGAAATCTTCACCGACGAAGTCCTCTCCAAGCTCCCCGGCCGCATGGCGATCGGCCACACCCGCTACTCCACCACCGGCGACTCGGCTCTCCTCAACGCCCAGCCCATCCGCGTCGACTCCGTCAAGGGCCTCATCGCCATCGCCCACAACGGCAACCTCGTCAACCTCGGCACCCTCCGCGCCCGCCTTGAACGCTCCGGGGCCTATTTCCAGACCACGTCCGATTCCGAAATCATCGTCCAGCTCATCGCCCACTCCCGCGCCGGCACCCTGGTCGACGCCATCGCCGACTCGCTTTCCCAGGTCGAGGGCGCCTTCTCCATCGTCATGATGACCCGCGACCGCATCTTTGCGGCCCGCGATCCGCGCGGCTTCCGCCCGCTCTCCATGGGCAGGATTCCCAATCCCGACGGACCCGATACAATTGTCTTCGCCTCTGAAACCTGCGCCTTCGACCTGCTCCGAGCCACCTTCGAGCGCGACGTGCTCCCCGGCGAACTGGTGATGGTCACCGAAGACGGTGTCACTAGCCGCCAATACGCCAGCGGGTTCCCGCAATCGAGTTGCATCTTCGAGCACGTCTACTTCGCGCGCCCCGACTCCAAGATCTACGGCCGATGGGTGCAGGAGAGCCGCGACCAGATGGGCCGTCAGCTTGCCCGCGAGTCCGGAGTCCCCGCTGATGTCGTTGTTCCGGTGCCCGACTCTGGAGTGACCGCTGCCCTGGGGTACGCAGAACAGGCGGGCCTCCCATTTCGTCTGGGCCTCATTCGCAACCACTACGTGGGCCGCACCTTCATCGAGCCCGAACAGCGCGTGCGCGACTTCGGCGTCCGCCTCAAGCTCAACCCGGTACGCAATCTGCTCGAAGGCAAGCGCGTCATCCTCATCGACGACTCCATCATTCGCGGAACCACGTCGCGCAAGATCGTCCGCATGGTGCGCGGCGCCGGGGCCAGGGAAGTGCATCTCCGCATCAGCTGCCCGCCCACCATCTCGCCCTGCTTCTATGGCGTCGACACGCCCAGCAAGCGCGACCTCATCGCCGCCAATAAATCCATCGAAGAGATCCGCCAGTTCATCGAAGCCGATTCGCTCGCGTATCTGTCGCTCGAAGGCCTGCTCAAGGCCTGCGATGGCGGCGAAAAAAACAGCTATTGCACCGCCTGCTACACCGGCAACTACCCCACCCAATGGGTCGACGTCGAAGACATCCTGCCCGCGGCCGCGAGACTGTAGAATTACCAACACAAGAGCTTACAACCACTAGCGCTGGGCGCCAATCGGTGCCATACCTTTGAGCAGGCTAATCACGTGCTCCCGAATTTTCTGCGGGTTTTCCGACCCGCAGGCGTTTCTGTGGGCGCGCCAGATAACTCTAAATTGATTGTCGAATTCCTTAATCGCGCCGCGGACTGTCGGTTTGTGGCGCGAGACTGTTGTTATGTCGTATCCGGGACGACTCGGACTGGGCAATTTCAGGCCCAGCACTGATAGATGGTCGTCAAAACCGTACAGATTACCACCCTGAAACGGTCCTACAGCGACGCGCAGACGGCCGTATTGCTTGTTTGTCTCGAGGAACTTCAGTAGGTTCCGGAACCGAATCTGCATAAATGCGTCATCATACGGGCGGGCAGGCCAGAGTATCATTCGTACCTCCGCCCATTTGAGCATGGCCTCAACCCCTAGCCGCTCCTGCATTAGTAGGTCGTGGTACTCGATGGTGTGATAGCCGCCCACCCTGTACTCTGGCTCCCCGGAAATTGCAAAGCACGAGAACGCAGCCCTCAATCGAAGTGTGTAAGGACCAGTCTTGTGAGGGTTCTCATTGGGAATCATATTGATTAGCTGTCGGGTGCGTTCCTCCTTGCCGAGCAGGAAATGGTCGACGTGGGCTGCGAAGGGCCGGTCCTTAGTGCCACTCTTAATCTCAACGGCCAGGCGCCGAATCGCTTTGAAGGGCTCCCTCTCTTGGCTCAATAATGAGCCCTGATTCCGTGAGATCGCACCTTCAATCGCGGAGCTATCAATTACAAGAGGCCAAACCGGGATTTCTTTCCCGATGGCGACACCAATCTCCTGATTCACCCAAGCGCATACCGCTGCATGGGATGTCCAGATCACTAAGAAAACGTCGCTGACATTAATCTCGTCCAATATGTTTGCCTCGAACTTCTGCCCTGTCGGGATGTCGCGCTCTGAGTAAAAGCACGACAACCCCTCCTGTTCCAAAACATGACCGATGAGTCGCGTAAGTACCACGTCCTTGGTGCAATAACTTAGAAAGACTCGATTCATCGTGCACTCCTAACTGCACTGCCTGCATCACGCCGACTCTTCCCCCAGCCTAACGAGCGGGACCGGCTCGCGCTCCAGGCTCCGCGTCAGCACCCACATCACCTGCCCGCCAGCAGGCTCGGCACCACCAGCCCGCCAAGCCCGGCCTGATGGCTTCCCGTTGCGTCTTTCATCACACCCATCCAGTTCGGGCCCACGAAGCCGCTGAACATCGGGCATTCTATTCGCTCCAGGGATTCAATACCTTCACAGGAAGCCCCTGCATGTCGCGGACGTTCCGGGAGACAAGAGTCAATTTGCCAACTGCAGCGGTGGCAGCCAAGAGAGTGTCTACCACCGATCGAGGCCTTTCGCCTGACCACTCGCCCCAGAGCTTCGCAATCGCCACGTCAATGCCGACGATCCGGTCAGCAAAACTCAACTCCAGACCGTCGATCCAGCTGGAAAGCCTTGCGGCGGCATCCACATCTTCACGTTTCTTCGCGATCACGCCTTTCCGGAACTCGCCGATCGTCAGAACGCTCATATACAGCGAAGTGGTTTCGGCCGATTCAAGAAACGAGATCACGCCGGAATCCGCTTTCTTCCTTCTTGTCTCGCTCAGGACATTCGTGTCCAGCAGATACCCGGCTCGGTCGCTCACAAACTGATGTCTCGACCGGTGTCCCGATCCCGTTCAATTTCGAAGTCTTCAAATTTCGGGCCCCCGAGAAGATATTCCTTCAGGTTCGGCCTGTGAGCAGTCAATGCCCGGTAGTCGGAAATTGAAAGGACAACCGCGCGCTCGGTTCCGTGCCGCGTGATGATCTGAGGTCCCTTGTTCTGAGCCTCTTCGATCACTTCACTCAATCGCGTTTTCGCTTCCTGAACCTGCCAGATCGACAAGATTAGCCTCCTGACTATTTCAACCATAATTATAGTCGTTCTGATCCAAATAACAAATGCGTTGGCACGGCTAGGTGGAATCGCGGGCGCAACGTGGAATCTCCGTGCCCCTTTCCGCTTTTTCCTGCGGAAAGGGTGGGATAGCACGAATCCTGACCGTCCTTTGTCCTGAAGCCCGTGCCGAGCCTTGTCACGGCAATCCCGCGAAAGAGGAGTGGTACCCCAAACCGTCATAAGCGACTGGCTGTGTTAGCATCCGCTTTTTATGACCCATTTGCGCTTGCTCTTCGCCGGCACAGTTTTTCTCGGCTCTTTCCTCCTCTTCCTCGTGGAGCCCATCGCCGCTCGTGAACTGCTTCCCGTCCTCGGCGGATCAGCCGCCGTCTGGATCACCTGTCTCGTCTTTTTCCAAACCCAACTGCTGCTCGGCTATCTCTACGCCCACTGGCTGTCCCGGCACCCGCAGTGGACCATGCACTTCGGCCTTCTCGCATTGGCAACAGCCGCGGCCATCCTCTGGGTACTCCGAACGATCACCCCGGGGGGCGGCGCCGTCCACCCCGTCCGGACCGTCTTCGACGCGCTGGGGGTGTGGATCGGCCTTCCTTTCCTCATGCTTTCCGCCACCAGCCCGCTCCTCCAGGTATGGTGGGCGCGCCTCGAAACCGGCCAGATCCCCTACCGCCTCTATGCCCTCTCCAATCTCGCCTCGCTGCTGGCCCTTGGCCTGTATCCGACCGCGATCGAACCCCACCTCACCCTGCGGGAGCAGCGCTTCGCCTGGTGTTGCGGATTCGCGCTCTTTGCGATTCTGTCCGCCCTCCTGGCCGTCAAAACTCGTTCCGCCTCCGCCTCCCCCCAGCCTCTTGCGGCCGACGACCCTTCCGCCGCGCCCGCCCCTTTCAGCCACAAGATCCTCTGGGTACTGCTCCCCATGGGCGCCGCCATGCAGCTCAGCGCCATCACCAGCTATCTCACCGCCAACGTCGCCGCCATCCCGCTCCTCTGGATCCTCCCCCTCGGCGTTTATCTCCTCACCCTGATTCTTGCCTTCCAGTTTCGTTTCCTGTTGCCTTGGGGCATCATTGCCCGGTTGATGGTGGTCATGCTCGGGGGCCTCGCGTATTCCTTGTCGAAGACAAACGCCACCTGGCCGTTGTGGCTCTCGATCCTGTTCTTTCTGGTGGAATTGTTCTTTGCCTGCTTCTTCTGCCACGCCGAGGCCTTTAGGCTGCGCCCGCAACGGGCATCGGAAGCCACGCTTTTCTATCTGCTCTTCGCCGCCGGAGGCGCCCTCGGTTCTTTCCTGGTCGGCATTGCCGCCCCGTTGGTGTTCAGCCTCAACCTCGATCTGCCCATCACATTCCTGGTGACAGCCCTGCTTGCGCTCGCCGTCAACTGGCGCGGTAACTGGAGTCAGCGCATGCTATGGATTGTCGCCAGCGGCGCCATGGTGGTGCTCGTCTTCATGGTCCGCGCCGCCTACCTGCGCGATGAGACAGTCGCCGTCCGCAACTTCTACGCCAGTCTCCGCGTGACTCAGACCGTTGGCTACCCCGGAACCACCACCCGCACGCTGATGAACGGTTCCATCCAGCACGGCACCCAGATCTTCGGTGACGACGTGATGCGGCATGCCCCCACCACCTACTACTCCCGCGATTCCGGAGTTGGCCTCGCCATACGCTTTTGCTGCTCCGGCCGTCCGGAAAGTGCTCCCCGCCGCATTGGCGTCATCGGCCTCGGCGCCGGAACCATCGCCGCCTACGGCCGCCCCGGGGACCGCATCCGCTTCTACGACATCAATCCCGCCGTCCAGCCCATCGCCCGCAACGTCTTCACCTATATCCGCGACTCCGCCGCCACGGTCGACGTGGTCGAAGGCGACGCCCGCACCTCCCTTGCCGGCGAAGAGCCGCAGCAATTCGACGTCCTGGTCGTCGACGCCTTCTCCGGCGACGCCATTCCCATCCACCTGCTCACCACACAAGCCCTCGCACTCTACCGCCGCCACCTGGCCCCCAACGGCATCCTCGCCTTCCACATCTCCAACCGCCATGTCAACCTCGAGCCTCCCATCGCGCTGTTGGCCGCCTCCGCGGGGATGGAGGCGCGACACGTCAACAGCATGGGGAAAGACGATCCCGGGGCGTATTCCTCCACATGGATGCTGGTGACAAACGACGCCTCGTTCTTCTTGCAGCCGGAACTCGTCGCTCACGCTTTCTTTCCCGACACCAAGCCCGGCCTGCTCGTGTGGACCGACGATTACTCGGCGCTTCTGCCCGTCCTCCGCTGGTGAGCTGGAAGCCAGAGCTAGCGGCTCGTAGCTGTATTTTCAGTCACAGGACGTTCACACTCCCCGTGTGATAGCATCCGGTTCTTAACTGATAGACGCCCGCTGGGACTTCTTCCAACCCTCCTGTGGGCGCCTGCCGGAGACTTTCCCGGATGGACGAGGAAGACGGCAGACCCGGAGCCAGGGCCGTACAAACCGGCCATCTCGACGCCTCCCGTGGCGTCCCCACCCTGCCCCTGCAAAATCACCGTCTCGTCCGGCCCAACCCTCCCGTGCCCCATCCATGCGATTTCTTTTTGTCGCAAGGGTGGGAACCCGCAAACGTTCGATCCTGGGTGCCCCAGGTCTCGATTTTGAGACCTGGGTTGGACGCCCCGCACCCCCACGAACCTAGTCCAAAACAAGGAGAAAAATGAAAACGTACCAGGGAAGTGAGATCCGCAACGTAGCTGTAGTGGGGCATGCGCACAGCGGCAAGACCACCTTGATTGCCGCTCTGCTGCATGCCGCGAAGATGACCCCCACCCAGGGCCGCGTCGAAGATGGCTCGGCCGTCACCGCCTATGACGAAGAAGAAATCGCCCGCGGCACCACCATGCAGAACGCCGTCGCCTTTGCCGAGTGGCAGGGCGTCAAAATCAACCTCGTCGACACCCCCGGCTTCCACATGTTCACCCACGAAGCCCGCGCCGCTCTGCTTCCCGTTGAAGCCGCCGTCGTCGTCGTCAACGCCCAGAACGGCGTCGAGGCCGTCACCGAGCGCGTCTGGCGCTATGCCGAAGAAGCCAATGTGCCCCGCATCGTGGTCATCAACCAGATGGACCACCCCAAGGCCGGCGGCGGCGGCGGCCTGAGCGCCCTCATCGACGATCTGCACGAGCGCTGGGGCCGCACCTGTGTGCCCGTCCAGTTGCCCATCTCCGACGCCAGCGGCTTTCACGGCGTCGTCGACCTCGTCACCATGGAGGCCTTCTATTACACTCCCGGCGGCGATGGCCGCGGCAAGAGTCACCGGCGAAATTCCCGCCAGCCTGGCCGCCGACGCCAAGGCCGCGCCACGAAGCTCTCGTCGAGCTCGTCGCCGAAGGCAAAGACGAGCTCATGGAAGAGTACTTCGAGAAGGGCACCATCCCCGAGGAGCACCTCATCACCGCGCTCCACGAAGCCATTCGCGAAGACCGCATCTTCCCCGTCCTCTTCTCCAGCGGCCTGGCCAACATGGCCATCGATCATCTTCTCGACTTCCTCAAGGTCTACGCGCCCTCGCCCACCGAGCGCGCGCCCATCACCGTCAAGACCCTCGACCCTCGCCGTGGCCGCCGCGGCAACGGCGACGCCGACCAGGCGACGCCGCCGCCACGACCGCCCGCAAGATCGCCGACAGCGAGCCCGCCGGCCTCGTCGTCTTCAAGACCATGACCGACCCCTTCGCCGGCCGCATCAGCTTCTTCAAGGTCATCAGCGGCGTCATCAAGAACGACGCCACCGCTCGAGAACTACACCCGCCGCGGCCAGGAGCGCTTCTCCCACCTCTCCATCATGCAGGGCCGCAAGGCCGTCGAAGTCCCCGAGCTCCACGCCGGCGACCTCGGCGCCGTCGCCAAGCTCCGCGAAACCCTCACCGGCGACACGCTCGGCGCCAAGGGCGCCGACATCCAGGTCGAACTGGCCACGCTCCCCGAGCCGGCCATGACCTACGCCATCGAGCCCAAGTCCCGCGCCGACGAAGACAAGCTCGCCCCCGCCATCCACAAGCTCATGGAAGAGGACCTGCTCATCCGCTTCTTCCGCGATCCGCAGACCAACGAGTTCCTCATCGCCGGCGCCGGCCAGCCCCACATCGAGGCCATCGTCAGCCGCCTCAAGAAGCGCTACCACGCCGAAGTCACCCTCAAGGCGCCCAAGGTCCCCTACCGCGAAACCATCCGCGCCAAGGCCGAGGCGCCACGGCCGCCACAAGAAGCAGAGCGGCGGCCACGGCCAGTTCGGCGACTGCAAGATCCGCATGGAGCCCATGCCCCGCGGCGGCGGCTTCGAGTTCGCCAGCGAGGTCTTCGGCGGCGCCATCCCCCGCAACTTCATCCCGGCCATCGAGAAGGGCATCGTCGAGACCGCCGCCCGCGGCTATCTCGCCGGCTACCCGGTCGTCGACTTCAAGGCCATCGTCTACGACGGCAGCTATCACGACGTCGACTCCAACGAAATGTCCTTCAAGATGGCCGGCCGCCTCGCCTTCCGCAAAGCCATGGAGACTGCCAAGCCCTGCCTCCTCGAGCCCATCATGAAGGTCGAAATCGAAGCTCCCGACGAGTTCGCCGGAACCCTCATGGGCGACCTCAACAGCCGCCGCGGCCGCGTAGGCGGCATGGAGTCCAAGGGCCGCACAACCGTCATCAACGCCCAGGTCCCCATGGCCGAAATGCTCACCTACGGAACCCTGCTGACCTCGATGACGCAAGGCAAAGGCAGCTACCGCATGGAGATGGACCACTACGACATCGTCCCCCAGCTGGTAGCCGAAAAAATCCTCGCCAACGCCAAACGCCCCGTCGAAGAAGAGGAAGAATAGCACCTGCGGTGCGGCTGACTTGCTTCGCAATCAACAAAAATGGGTGCCCCAGGTCTCCTAATGTTGCTAGTACAGGAGGAATTCCCCCCAATGAAAGTTAAGTACGTTGTTCTCGCGGCAGCGTTTCTACTAACCCTCCACCTGGCCATCGGCCAACCAACCCCGTCCCAGAGGGACATTGATCTCGTACGACGCGACTACCTCGTCCTGCCCTACCTGTTGGAGCTCTCCGCGTTCACGAATGAGATGGAGAGCGCCAACGGTGGGGAACTGGACACAGCGAAGATCCAGAAGCAACTGGCAGCCAATGCGATGTCCATCAAGCTCAGCGACATTGACGCGGGGCCGATCGAGAAGATCGCCGATCGGCCGGTGATGAGCGAATTCAGGCTGGTTCCGGCCATCGGCGAGCAGGTGCTCAATTTCACTTTCCGCCAGGCGGTGGGCAACGACGAGGAGAATTCGCTGACCGCGGTAACCGCAGCCTGGGCACCGAATGAGACAGACGTTCAGCCACAGGTTATGGCTGCCAACAGCGGCAAGACGGTGAAGGAATCCATGGAGGCGGTAGGAATCACAGGCGCCGCCCGTTACGTCACGGCGATGGTCGAGGTCAGCTATCAGGGGCACAGCCAGAAGTACCGCATCGCGTATTTCTTCGCCGCCAACTCCGACACCCCGCTCACCTTCACCGACCCGTTCATGGCCGGCGCGCCGCGCTACTCGCAGCACCCGCAGATCCTCTCGATCGGTGCGTTGCTGCACTCTAAGTACCGCAGCCTGCCGCTGGTTAAGGAGTGGTTGGCGACTCGCACTCTCGATTGCAGAAACAGCACGCTCTGCTGCGTGGAGAATAAGTGCGGGATCTCGCGCTCCGACCTCGCGAGGGAGCTGTCGGAGCCGACGACCGACAAATATCCCTTCCTCGACATCTAGGACGCAGGGGCGCCAGCCGGTGGGCCTGTGGCTTTCGACGCGCCGGCCTGCCAGTCCGACGATCCGGAGTATTGCATCTGCAATTTAGGCTATGGCTGTTCCGCTATCCCGGCACCTTATCCGACGCAGTATGGGGCGACGTGCGTGGCCTGGGTGTACGAGCGGCCGCTTTGGTGGACCGGATGGACGGAGTCGCACACCTACACCATCACCGCGACGAAGGTGGGATCGCAGATCGCATACGAAACCTTCGACGCCGGGCCTGCGGGGAGCAGCCCGGGCTGTTGCGGCTATCTCAATGCCTGGGCGCAGGTCGGACCTTCCGGCCATCTCTCCGGCGACGACCGAAGCCAGCTCATGTGGTGGAACACACTCCACTATGCGCCGTGGGGGAGTGGGTGGAATGCCACCACCTGCGAGATGGGTGTGCTCGGCTTGCAGCAGTACGAGTTCCTTTGGCCGCAGAACTACATTATCTATGCGCTTGGGAAGTCTCCGAACAGCAACACCTACACCAGCGAGTCGCTGATCTGGGTGGGGGCGACGATACCCACCCCTCCCAACACGCCCGGCTGGGCCACGCAATAACAAAGATCCATCGTGGGCAAAAAGGAGGCAAGGAGTGCTCTCTCTATCTTTAACGACATCCTGCCTCTACAACCGCGTTCTTTCGGCAGGGATGATCCGGAAGGGCCTGCTGAACCTCCCAGAAAAGTTGGGGGTTTCACTCCACCGGCGTAGCCTCGAATTCCGCATCGATGGACCCCAGTTGAAGGCCGGCGCGGATCGTGACGCTGTTGCGGTGCATGGCGATCTTCAGCCGGTCCTGAGGGCAATAAATTCGTGCTGAGTTCACGTTAGTTCTACGAGAGGACGTGTCGAACTTTGCTTTGATACTCCTCCATGAATTAACGGTCCTCCTGGTGCGGTGTCTTGCGTATGCTCAACAGGCGCATCATCGCCAATGCACTCATCTACCCTTTCGGGCTTGAATCCTGAGTTGACTTTGCGATCAACTTCGCACAGCATACGAGGCTATTGAAGCATCCCAGGTCTCCAACTGCGGGAGACCTATAAATGGGTGCCCCGCCCAAGCTCTGCTTGGGTGGGATATCTCCCGGCCTCGAACATCGCCACCTCTCAGGGACACAACCGTCCCTCCGTTTGCAGATTATTACCGTCTCCCGGCGCACAATATTCTTAGGGATCGAAGCATCATTCCATTCACCCTCTTGAGGAGGAGTCGTGCGCAAGAATGTCACCGTATCCATCAATGACCGTGTCTATCGCGATGTGCGCGTCTGGTGCGCCCGGCGCAACACTTCAATTTCTGCCGTCGTGCAGCGCTTCCTGGAAGACCTGCCCCAAATCAAGGCCTGCCGACAGTTTCCGCTGCCCGGCGCGCCGCTTGCGCCTGTCTTCAAGTCCTTCATCAACTCGCCCGGACCAGCAGCACCCGAGACCCCTCCCCCTCCCCCTGCGAATTCTTCCTGTGATCCTGTGAGTGAGTTGATAAGTTCCCTGGAATGAAAACCCTCGAGGGACGCTCTGCACAGTTTCACAGGCGCTGTGTGGCAGTGTCCCTGTGAATGGCCGCTTATCCCCCTCTGTAAGAACATCATGCGGCAGCAGCGCCCACAGAAACTGTGAACCTGTGTAACTGTGCCGCCTCGAACTTATGGGAATTCCTGGAACAGATCGTGGAGGTCGGGAAGCGAGGACGCATAGCGGATCAGCGGAGAGACCCCGAAGATCTCCTGCAGGGTGCGCAGCGTGGAAGAGTGGGTATAGTAGATTCCGTTGGAATAATGATTTCCCTTGGCAAACGGCGAGAGGACGATCATCGGGATCGGGCCATTGCCTTTTCCCCCCTCGTCCCACGTGATAAACAGCGCGCCGCCGCTGCGATATGCCGTGGATTCGAGAATCGCCGGCACGTGCGCTTTGAGCCACGCGTCTCCATGCGCGATGGCATCGCCGCCGCACGAGTCATGCATGTCGTCGCAGAGGTTGGGGGTAATGAAGTTGTAGCGCGCGACCGTGTTCTTCGCAAGATCCGACGCGAACTGCGAAAACGGACGGATGTGGCTGATGCAGTTTGCCGATTTCGGATTCAGCGTGCCCGTCTGATCGTCAAAGTAGACGAATGGGTCGTGTTTTACCGCGTAGAGCTGGTCGCCATTGGGGTCAACCGATCCCTCGTTGCTGATCGGGCAATTGGTGCCGCTGATGTTTTCCTCATACGCCCGCCACGAGATCCCGGCTTTTTCGAGAAACGCGGTCAGATGGTTGCTCGTCGACTGCTGATGCGCCGAGGGCGGCCCGTCGTCCCGGATTCCCATGCTTGCGCCCGCCTCAAGCCAGATGTAGTTGGGCAGGCTGGGATGGATGCCCGGAGGGGTTTGGTAGTTCCGCGCATAGGACGCCATGGGAAGGAGTGTGTAGTTAATATAAGGCGCAGCGGGATTGGCGGCGATATCCAGACTGCCGTTGCCTGTCCAGTTGTGGTTCTCCATCACGATCAGGAAAACTGTCTTGATGTGGTGTATCGGGGCGGTGGCCGGATTCTCGACTTCGACGGTTTGCCCCAAAACGTATCCCGGCACGCCAAACACCATTGCCAACGGAATGCCCACGCAATGCACGAGGTGCGTGAAGATCCTAAGCATGAAAGGCTCCTTTCGGGAAGGCGAAGCGCCCAGCGGGTCCCTGCGTTTGAGAAGCCCTGTCGACGATTGGTTGCTTGACCCGCCAAAAATACTTGCGTGGGCTCATCGCACCGCATACCGTGAAGCACAGAAGCTGCGCCCCGCTTATTGCCGCACAAAGTAAGAGGCGCGACCAAACCTCGGTCGCGCCCTTCCTCCCCAGGAAAAAACCGGAATCGCAGTCTGCTCTAAAAGTGATTCCAGAGCGACTGGTTGTAGACCTCGTGATGGTATTGCACTTCCGACGGTTTCACAAAGGTTCCCAACTCGCGCGGAGAACGATTGGCCGCGGCCTGCTTCAGGTCGGCATACCGCCCCTGAACATCGGCGCCCAGGATCTCGCCAATCCACTTCGAATCCTTGAAGTCATCGATCGCCGACTGGATGTTGTCGGGCAGGTAGCGTCCGCCGCCGCGCAGGTTATCGACATTCGAGATGTTGCCATCAACGCCGGTCTTGAAGATGCCGTACATTGTAAGGTAGGGGTTGGCGTCGGGCGCAACCGCACGAACTTCGGTCCGCATTGAACGATGGTTGCCGATGGGCACACGCACCATCGCTCCGCGATCGGTAGCCGAGGCGCGAATCTGGTTGGGCGCTTCAAAGTGCGGGTCAAGCCGGCGATAGGCATTCACGCTGGAGTTGAAGATGAGGCAAAGGTCGAGGGCGTGCGTCAGGATTCGGTCCAGGAAGTCCCAGCCGAACTTTGACAGTTGCTCCTGGCCCTTTTCGTCCCAGAAAAGATTGGTCTTTCCCTGGGAAACGGAGACGTTGGTGTGCATGCCGCTGCCATTGACGCCCACCACAGGCTTAGGCAGAAAACTGGCCGTATAGCCCATGTTGTTGGCGATCTGCCGGGTGAGCAGCTTGTAGAGTTGGATCTGGTCGGCGGCGGCCACCACTTCGGAGTAGCCGTAGTTGATTTCGAACTGGCTGGGTGCGACTTCCGGATGATCCTTCTCGTTCTGGAAGCCCATCGCGCGCTGCACTTCGGCCGAGGTATCGATGAACTGGCGCAGCGGATCGAGCGGCAGCACGTGATAGTACCCGCCGGTGTTGATGAAGTCGAATCGGCCGGTCTCGTGGAAGCGCCTCTCCGCATCTTTGCCGGCGAACAGGAAGCCCTCAATCTCGTTGGCCGCATTCAGCGTGTAACCCTTCTCTTTGAATAGGGTATCGGAGTAGTTCTTCAGGACGCCGCGGAGATCTCCCGAGTACGGGGTTCCGTCCTTGTCGATCACAATCCCGAAGACGAGGACTTTGCCGTGGCCGAACACGTCGGCCGGCACCCAGTAAAACGCGCTCCAATCGATGCCCAGGCGCAGGTCGCTTTCCTTTTGCGCAGTGAAGCCGCGGATGGACGATCCGTCGAATGTCAGGTTCTCGTAGGCGCCGAGCAAAAACTTCTTGTCGTAGTCCAGCAGGTGGAGTCGACCCTCGAGGTCGGAGAACAGCACGCTGACGGCCTTGATCCGCTTTTCGTCGGTCAGGTACTTCAGCCGCTTCTCGCGGATCTCATCCGGCGACACGCGATTGACACGGTCAGCCTTCGCCTGCAGGTTCAATTCCTCCAGTTCGCCATACGGCAGTGCCAGAAAGTTGCGGTACTCAGTCGACATGGATCTCCTTCTTTGTGGAAGCAACGAATGGGCATTCAGCGGAAACGGCTGCTGACGCGCGAAGCGTCAAACATCGCAATAATAAATGGCGGGGGAGCGGAATGCATCGTTCATTCCACTCCTCCCACACTTACCACTGCACCATGATACCCATCCGGGATACCCATCTCGTCGCGCCACCCCGGTCATCCGACTTCTACGAGAGACTCCTTCGGGACGCTGTTGATCGTCTTCAGAACGCGGGAGACGATCTGGTAGGGATCGCCTTCGGAGTTCGGGCGGCGGTCTTCCAGGTAGCCCCGGTAGCCGTTTCTGATGAAGTGAACAGGTAGCCGGACCGAAGCGCCGCGGTCGGACAGGCCATAGGTGAATTTGTCGATTGCCTGCGTTTCATGCAAACCTGTCAAACGCAGATGGTTATCCGGGCCATACACGGCTATGTGCTCGGCAACGTTGTCTTGGAATGTCTTCATCAGGGCTTCAAAATACTCCTTGCCGCCCGTATCGCGCATGTAACTGGTGGAGAAGTTCGTATGCATGCCTGATCCATTCCAGTCGCCCTTGATCGGCTTGCAATGCAAGACCATGTCCACCTCGTATTTTTCACAGAGCCGCATCATCAAGTAACGCGCGGTCCAGGTGTCATCGGCGGCCTTGGCGGAGCCTTTGGCGAAGATCTGAAATTCCCACTGCCCCTTTGCGACTTCCGCGTTGATGCCTTCATGATTAATACCGGCAGCCAGACACAGATCCAGGTGCTCTTCGACGATTTTCCGGGCCAGGCTGCCCATGTGCTTGTAGCCAACGCCGCAGTAGTACGGGCCTTGGGGACCGGGATAGCCTTCCTTCGGGAAGCCGAGAGGACGTCCGTCTTGAAAGAGAAAGTATTCCTGTTCCAGGCCAATCCACAAGTCGGGGTCATCTTCGATCGTCGCGCGCATATTGGTGGAGTGCGGCGTGCCGTCCGGGTGCAGAACTTCGCTCAAAACGATGTATCCGTTGGTGCGGCTTGCATCGGGATACAGAGCCACGGGTTTGAGCACGCAGTCGGAGCTTTTGCCCTCGGCCTGCATCGTGGAACTGCCGTCAAAACCCCAATTGGGCAAGTCTTCAAGAGTGGGTGGATTCTCAAATGACTTGATGAGAGTTTTGCCGCGCAGGTTAGGAACGGGTTTGTAGCCGTCAAGCCAGATGTACTCCAATTTGTACTTTGTCATGGTTCTCCTGTCGACCAGAAATGGAATTGGGCATTCCATTCAAGTGTAGGTCGCGACTCATAAAGAACCCATGAGGATTGACCACATACACTTGATTAATGGTGACGGGAAATCAGCACCATGAAAAAAAGGATCACGACCGGAATCAGGGCCAGGGCAGCATAATAGAAAAACTTGCGCGGCCAGTGCGCCTTGCGTTCACGCCATTGGTGAAGCTCCGGGCGGTCTTCCACCCCCACTTCGTCCAAATGGTGCAGGTCGTGGGCAAACTCGCTTGCCTTCGCATACCGGTTTTTGGGATCCCGTTCCAGCGCCCGATAGATGACCTCTTGAAGCTGAGGCGAAATGGATGGATCGAGAACCGAGGGCGGGGTGGGATAATTCAGCAAACGATCATTCATCGCCTGCATGGGGTTTGAGCCGGTGAACGGCAGCTTGCCGGTCAGGATTTCATACAGCATCACTCCCACGGCAAAAATATCTGAGCGGCCATCGCCGCGTTTGCCTTTGACCTGTTCGGGAGAAATGTAGTTGGGCGTGCCGAGGGTGGCCGTGATGTTGGCATAAGTTAGTCTGCGTGCGGCCGCATCGCCGGCGATTCCAAAGTCGATCAACTTGATATTGTCGTGGGCGTCCACCATCACGTTTTCCGGTTTCATATCGCGGTGGACCACGCCATTGTCGTGTGCGTATTGAAGGGCGTCGAGTATCTCCGTTGTGATGCGAATGGCGCGATCCCGCGGGATCCGCCCTTCGTCGAGAATCTGTCGCAGCAGCCGCCCCTCGCACCACTCCATGACCATGTAAATACGGGATCGCTTTTCCCCACCGAACACGCGCATGATGCGTGGGTGGCTAAGCTTTTCGCCAATCCCGCCCTCACGCTGAAAGCGATCGAAAAGGATGGGGTCGGCCTCCAGGTCGGGATGGGGAATCTTGAGCGCTACGGTCCGGTTGTCGCGGGTATCCACGGCGCGGTAGATCGACGCCATGCCGCTGCGCGCGACGGGGGCCTCAATGCGATATGAGTCGAGTTGCGAGCCGGCTTCCAACGTATCAAAAAAAGCCATCGTGCGGCATGCTCCGTGGTACCTCTTTATACATTACCGGGAAAACTACAGCAATCGCCGGTCCTGATCGCAACTTGTCCAATTGCTCTAAAACACGGCGGCCGGCGGCAAAATCCCCGCTGTCTATCCAGATACCGCGCGAGACGGGCTATCGCGCCAGACGCGCATTTATGTTGAATTCCTCTCGCACCGTTCAAATTGACTTGTCCCCATATGTATTCGTTTTACGCTACTAAACAAATTAAGGTTCAACTTCCAAGCATCGAGTTGACTGCCCCAAATCGTTGACTTTCAATCGGGTAACCAAGCCACGTCTCGTCCGGCAATCGTAGGAGAAAGGAAACCGCATGCGAAAGTTCCCAAAGGCCATCGTGGCATCTGCCACCTTATCTCTCGGCCTGGCCCTCAGCCTTCCAGTTACAGCCAGGGCACAATCAAATGTCACCAACGCGGGCACGTTTACGGTCACTCTGAACATCACGCTCAAGACGCCGCTGGGGAGGGGAGATAAAGTTGGCTGCTCGGCGTCGATACTCTTCACCGGTGACCCAAATCCCTTTAGTGGCGGTGGAGGTCAAAGCGCCACTTACGACGAGGAAGCTTCAGCGGACGCATCGGTTAGCGGTTCAACCGCAACCTGCGTGCTGACAATCCCATTTTCCTGGCTGTTACCCCCACAACCCGGGTTCAATAGTGGGTCGGGTAACTATACCGCGACCATTAGTCGCCAGTTGGGGGAAGGGACTGCTCCCAGGGTCTTGCGATCCTCCGGCAGCAGCTTTGTCGACTTCTCATTTGCCGGCATCCCGACGGGTACCGCCACCTACAACGTCAATGTGACCCTTTAAGTAGCAGTTCCCACAACCCTACCCAACGCAAACGGCATGCGCGGGCAGCTCGGGAGAGCGGAAAGGCTCTTCTCTGGCTGCCCATTCGCGCATGTGTGATTCCGGCGGCACTTTCGGTTTCGTTTCCTCGCTTCTTCAGGGCTCTTGCTCGATCAAGACGGCAATCGGTAAGGCCGCCCCCTGTACATGCCCACCTGCTCGACAGACCGTATCCGTATCACCTGTGCGCTTGTATTATCGTTTCCGTCAAGTTCCACGGCTCGCTCCACCAGTTCGCGGGCGATGTCTTCAATGGGTTTGGTCTGGGATACGATTGCGGCAATCTCCTTTTCGCTCATCTCGTCGTGCAGGCCGTCGGTGCACAGCACCAGGACGTCGCCCGGCTGCAGCGTGACGGCAGTCGTATCCGGCGACACAAACATCTCCGGCCCCAGCGAACGGATCAGGACGTGGCGCGACTCCGACTCGGCGATATCGGCGTTTGAGATCAGGCCGAGCTTGCGCTGCTGAGCGACCCAGGTGTGGTCTTCGGTGACCTGCCGCGCGCGGCCGTTGCGCACGTGATAGCAGCGCGAGTCGCCTACGTGCGACACCACCGCCTGGTCGGCACGCAAGGCGCAGGTCACCAGCGTTGTGGCCATGTTTTTTCCGCGATATTCGGGCGCGAGCCGGCAGTCGTGGACTGCCGCGTTGGCGTGCTGAACGAGCCGCGGGAGCAGCCCCATCAACAAGGTATCTGCCTGCGCCCGCTCGAATCCCTCGGTCACGACAGAGATGGCCGTGGCCGATGCCACTTCCCCCAGGTCCATGCCCCCTACGCCATCGGCGACGGCAAAGAGAAAACCATGGGAACGTGTCTGCTGGCGCGAAATAGGGATGAACGATCCCATGGCGTCTTCATTGTTCTTTCGTATTTTGCCGGGATCGCTTGCCTGGCCGTACTGGACATCCAACATAAGGCGCCGCCGCCTGGAGATTCTGAGCCGTCGCTGAGACGGCATCCGAAGAGGTCTAGATGCATCTTCCACAGAAGACGAAGGGTGGATCCCTCTGCCTCAAGGCCCTCGGATGTCGAGGGGAGGGTCCACCCACCGTTGGGAGAAGAGCTACGAGGTCACGGATGAAGCCGTCTTGCTATCGAGCAGGATCGCCTTGCCCTTCTTCTTAGACGACTTGACGAAGTACCATGCTCCATACAAGCCCCACAAGGCAGATATGCCCAGCGCTGACAGAGGCTCCATCTTGGTGCCCAGGTTGAAGAACGGCCCGGCAACATAGAATGCCATCATTGTCAGGTTGGCCAGCAGTCCAAACCCGGGAATAAGGGTGTGCATGAGGAAGTTGTGATCGGGCCGCTTGTGATATGCCACGATGCACAGGAAGCAACTCAGTGCATACAGGATGAAGGTGCCGAAGTTGGAGGTAAGCGTTATGGTCAGCAGCGAGTTGGGCAACTTGGCCAGAGTGTCGTGGGGCAGGTAACCCCAGTTCGAGAAGACGTCATGCGGCAACGCGGCGATCGCCGCATCGGGTAGAGCCGAGGCATCGGCAAACACGAAGGAGACAGCCACGACGCCGATCACTGCGGAGATCGTTGCCAGGGTCCAGATGGCGCGCCGCGGAGAGAGCGAGCCGGCGTGGAGAATACCGAAATGCTCCGGAGCCTCTTCGTCCTTACCCATGGCATAGGTCACGCGAGCGCCGGTGTTCATGCAACTCAGGGTAGTTCCGATCAGCGCCAGGAAGACCGTAAAGGCCTCGACGAGCATGAAGTACTTGCCATGTCCCTGGCCCAGCAGCGCATCGCCGACGATGATCATCATGTCGCCGATCGGTGCCGCGGAGCCTGCCGCGGTTTGCATCGTATACCCGGAGTTCAGGAAATAGTTGGCGGCAAAATACTCAAACAGGTAGCAGAAAAGCCCCTGGATGAGCAGCGACGCTATGACCGCGATAGGTATGTGTCTGGATGGATTCTTTGCCTCCCCGCCCATCGCTGTCACCGATTCAAAGCCGACCAGGATCAGAATCGCTACGGTGGCCTGAATAAACATCCAGCTGAACTTGTGAACGCCTACCACCGACGCGGCATTGGGGTGCGCCAGCATGTTGCCGGTCGCATCCGTGGCCGGGTAGTCGATTACGAATGGAAGTGGCTTGCCGGCCTTGTCGAGCAGGGGCTGAGGCGTGCCGCTGCCATCGCGGATGACCGAGCCATCCTTGGGATTGGTCGCAAACTGGTAGGTGTAGGTCGAGAGCGTCTGCGAATCGTATTGGAATGTCGTCCCCCCTGAGGTTCCCGCCGGGTGACTGACGCGGTAGCCCAGCGCCAGCACGCTGAATACGATGAGCGCCGAAATCTGCACCACGTTGATGGCGATGTTGACCGCCGTCGAAGCGCCCGCGCCCTTCGATGCGATCCACCCCACAAAGAACGAAAACAACACGGCCACGATAGCCATGAACAACGGCCCGGGATTCGAGCCGCTGAGGAACGAGGGGAAAAGGAATCCCACGATATAACCCACGAAGATGCCGGTAGTGGCCACCATCACGCCCGGATATACCCAGTAGTAAAGATGCGAACCCCACCCGACAATGAACTTGGCGACACGCGCATACTTGAACGACGTGTCTTTCGACAGCATCGCCTGCTCCGCGTAGTAGTAGCTCGATCCCGTGCCGGGGTACAGCTTCGAAATTTCCGCATACGCCACGGCCGTTGCGAGGCACAGCAGCAAAGCCGCGAAGATGCCTATCCACATCGCCGGAGCCGTGGAGGGTTGCCCGGCAACGCCGGTCGTCGCCTGGAGGAAGAACGTGAGCCATAGGAACGCGCCGGGGGCAATCAGCGCCATTGCGTTGCTGGTGAGGCCAGTGAGCCCGAGCGTGGCCTGCATCTGCGGTGCTTTTTGATCTGCCATTGAAGCATTCTCCTGAATTGAAGGTTGTTTGGCGTGTCCGGTGGCTGATCCCCGGGAGTGCTCATTTTTTTTGCCCGATCCGTTTCCGGCGCAGGCCGACTAGCTTGCAATTCCGTGGGCTTGCCGTCAATCCTAGGTTCGGCGAGATAAAGATGAAATGAAGAAACCCAAGTTGCGGGGTTTCCTCATCCATCTCATTTGCCTGCAAATCCGGCTGCGTCCCTCATCTGCCCTCAACCGTGGCCTCTAGCCGATTCGGTTAGCGCTTGGGACCAAAGAAAGCGATAAATGCCACCGTCAGCGTGGACTGGTTGTCTACCATCTCACTGTCCTTCTTGTGGAAGGAGTTTTCGTTGGAGAAGTCGCCTCGATACTCGATCCGAGTCAGCAGGCCTTCAAGCCACTTGTACTCATAGGTACCGGTGAACTCGTAAAGATGCTGAACGGTCCCTGTTTGCGTGCCGTTGGGGTCGTCGAAGTATTCGAACCGGCCGGCCAGAGCCTGTTTGGCGGTTGCTTGCGCCTTCAGTGCGAATGCCACACCCTGCCAGGTACTCAAGTCATTATTGCCCTGCGCTGCAATCGCATTCCGGTTGGAGCCGTAGTCGTAGTTGATGTAAGCGTTGAACTTGGCATTCGGGGTCAGCAACAGCGTGGTGTCGATCAGGTTGCGGAGTCCGTATGCTGTGTTGCTGTTCTCCGGGCCTACAATATAGTTGACGTTCCACGTGTATTTGGGCTTGACGAGTGAGCTGGTGACTGCGCCGGTGACTCCGCCGTTGCTTTTGGAGATGTTGTTCCAGCCATTCACCAATTGAAATCCGATCGTGTAGGTCTTGGAGAGCGGCATCGAGGTACGCACGCCGAAATGCCAATAGGGAATGGCGTTAACAAACAACAGGGACCGGGAGTAGTTCCAGTTATCTTTCGCCTCGATGACTTCCGCGCCTGCCGAAGTGACAAATTTCCCGAAGTCAAATTCGAAGCCCTTGGCCTTGGGCGGCTTCAGGCTGAGGAATGCCTGTTCGACATAGTTGAGTTGATCGGCGGAGCTACTGTTGCTTGGGGCGTTATTGATCAGATCATTGGTGCGCCCGTAAATAAAATCGACATGAGCGCCGACCGGATCGGGATCGTGATTGAGGGTAAGCTTGGCCGCACTCAGATTGAACTGGTCCGTTTTGTCGTTGAAGTTATACAGGTCGTTCACCTGGCCATTGAATGAGGCGGCAGGCTGGTTGAAGTTAAAGCTATAGTAGCCGTCGATCATGCCACTGATATCCACGGGGCCCACGCTCCACGTCGGCGTGGCTGGCGCCGCCGCGGGCGATTGATCGGCCGGCATCTTGTCGGGCATCGGGGCTGGGGTTGTGGCCGGAGGTGGGGTTGGCGGCGCTGTCTGTGCCCTCGCGGCCGCTACAAGGGCAACTGCCATTGCGCCCGCTATCGTGACTTGCAGGAAGGATGAACGAGAAGACATTCCGTCTCACCAGCTTTCTCCACCGATCTCATGGTGGTCGGTTGATTAACAGGGACACATTTCAGGCAAAAGCCTCCCGATTGCCTGAACGGCATGTGGTGACAGGCGAAATTAAGAAACAAAAGGCAAGACGCTGGACCAGACACCCACCCTCAACTTGATGTGGAATCCTTCTCATCTCTTCCATGGCTCGCCGGGTCGCGAGTATCCCGGAAGTGCACTTCAGGATTGGGATCGGCTTTCTCTTCTCGACCCCGAGTGGGCCCAACGCAGATTTGACGCTTGTTGCGAGTTGATCAACGGTCATATAAAGACGCAATGAAGATTCTCCAGAAAATCGATTTTTGCACCTAGAATTCCACAGAATTAACCTGAAGGAGACCAGCCTCGAGGGGCTTTCGGGGCACCCTTCGCGCCGGCAACGCGACGAATTGCATAAGGATGCTATAAAGAACCTGTTAAAATCCAGAGAAGGTCTACCGCACTCTGAACTGTACCGGGCGCGGTGCAATTGAAAACGCAATCGAGCGCAGGAGCCTGAAGTCCCCACACCGGCTTCCCGCGTTGTTCATTTGATTGACCAGCCGCAGCCGAGTGTCGCCGCCGTACAAGTCAAAGCAACCGATGGGTTGAATGAAGCGCAACTTGAGTTCGTTCCAGTGCGTGCACAGCGGCCGCACATCTTCACAAATGGAAGGGCTTGGATTTCTTGACCGGATTCTCAATTTCTTCGCGACCGGCGATCGGGGCCAAGCGCCCTCGGTCGGTGGTGCCAGTTTTTCATCGCTACCTGCCGGAGTGGTCCGCGACCGCTGCAGCGGTTCCCCTGGCCGCGGCCTTTGCCTACGGGCTGCGGTGGCCGTGGGTGCCCGCAGCCTTTACCGGTGTGCTCATTCCGAGCTTGGGCGCGGCCCTGTATCGGTTGTCAACGCTCGCGACCCGCTCAGCACGTGAGGCCGAATCCGCCACCGTGCGCATGCGCCGCCTTTACGAACTTACCTACCGGACCCTGGATATGGATCTCCATGTCGAGCCGGGCGCACGCCTGGCCGCGCTGGTGCATGAAATCTTCGACTTGGACGCAGTGGCGGTATTCGACGCAGATTTACAGGAGGTCTACAAGGCCGGCTATTGGAACATCGATCCCTCGGAACTGGCGCAGAACGTCTACCATTTCGGGACCTCGGACGACGATCGCACCACTGGCGTCAGCCGCAGGGTTGTGCGCCTGGGCGTGGTGCCGGTTGGCAGCCTCGTGATTCGAGGAGAAACAAGCCCGCTCATCAACAGCGGCATCGCCGCACTCATCGCCATTACATTCGACCGCTACCGCGCGCTAGCCAATGAGACTCGGATCGAGACCGAGCGTCAGGCCGAACAACTGCGCGCCACAGTCCTCGATAACCTCGCGCACGACTACAAAACACCGTTGACGGCCATCCGCGCGGCTAGCAGCGGGTTGTGGGAGATGGGCGGCCTCACCGAGGTGCAGGCCGAGCTTGTTGCCCTGATCGATGAACAGGCTGCGTTGCTTGCCGAGCTGACCACGCGGCTGCTGACGACCGCGCGGCCCGAGGCAACCGATGCCGAAGATGGCTCGGCTGGTCTGGTGTTGCGAACCGCGCCGGAGGACGTTGGTCTGCTGATCGAGGAAGCAGTCGCAAGCCTGGCCGATCGATCTGCAGAGACTCGAATCCAGATCAAAATCGCGGACGACTCGCTGGTTCTCGATTGCGATCGGCGCCTGGTCGGCATGTTGTTGGCGCAATATCTCGACAACGCGTGCAAATACGCCGAATTCGATAGCGTGATCACCGTCGCAGCGGAAACGGCGGGGAGCGAGGTGCTGATTTCCGTGCACAGCTTCGGGCCCGTAATTCCCATGGCGGATCGCGAGCGGATCTTCGACCGCTACTACCGGTCGTCGACATCGTCTAGTCATGCGCCCGGAACGGGCATTGGTCTTTCCATTGCTAAACGCGCCGCGCTTGCGCATGGCGGCTCGGTCTGGGTTTCGAGCGACGAAGCCGAAGGAACCACCTTCTTTGCAGCTCTTCCGGCACGTTCTCCCCAACTCGCTGCCGGTTATAGGGACGAACATCTGTCCGTGGGGACCCCAGCTCTTCAGCCCACGGACGAGGACCTCTCCGCGGGTCCCCCGGCCCTCGAAAGGAGCATGTCATGACGTTGCCGGTTATCCGCGTACTGGTCGTCGACGACGAGCCCGCCATCCGCCGGGCGCTGCGTCCGCCCCTGGTCGCGTTGGGATTCGATGTCACCGAGGTCTCGCGCGGAGAGAAAGCTTTGCAGGTTCTGCGCACTGAAAGCTTCGATTGCGTGCTGCTCGACGTGAATATGCCCGGGATTGGCGGAATCGAGACACTGCGCCGCATCCGCGTATTTGCGCCGCGCCTGCCAGTCATCATGTTGACGGTGCGCGATGGGGAAGACGAGAAAGTGCGTGCCCTTGAGATGGGCGCCGACGATTACGTGACCAAGCCCTTCAGCATTCGCGAATTGGTGGCGCGCATGCGCGCCGCGGTGCGGCGTACCCACGCGCCGGTTCGCACCGAGGAAGCGCCCATCGAAATTGGGGAGATTCGCCTGGTTCCTGCGCGTCGCACCGTCACCCGGCGCGGCCAGGCGCTCCATCTTACGCGCAAGGAATTCGATATTCTCCATTGCCTCATGAGCCGCGCCGGGCGAGTCGTCACTTACGCCCGCCTGCTTACGGCTGTATGGGGAGCCGACTGTCGCGAAGAAGTTGAGTACCTTCGCACGTTTGTTCGCCAGTTGCGCAAAAAGATCGAGGACGACCCGGCCCGGCCGGTCTACCTGTTGACGGACATCTACGTTGGGTATCGCTTTGCTGATGCGCAGATGCTCGAAGAAGCACAGGCTGCCAGTAACGAACCAGGTGAGGCTTTCGGCTCCGCCGCAAGTCCGGACTCGGTGCATGGGCCGGACAACTCGACCGTGATCGGCCACGCGTGAGTCCCATATCCCTGATGTCCGCGCTGCTACCATAAAACTGCCGGACACTCATGCGCGATCATCTGGCCACACTCGTTGACGATTTCCGCCGTTACAATCGCGAGATTGCGGTAATTCGCCACCGGGGAAACCGCCGATGGGTTTCAACCTACGGAGAAATTGCGCTCCTTGCCGGACGCTTCGCCGGTCTGCTCGCGCACAAGGGCATTGGCCCTGGCGACCGCGTCGTTCTGTGGGCCGAGAACAGCGCCGAGTGGATCGCCGCGTTCCATGGCTGCATTCTCCGCGGTGTCCTGGCCGTGCCGCTCGATGCCTATGGCAGCGCCGACTTCGCTTCCCGTGTGGCCTTCGATGTCAAGCCCAAGCTCGCCGTTGGCGATGCGATGCTGCTTCGCCGATTGCGCTTTGATGATTCGGATCGCGACTTTGAACGCGTTGCATTTGAAGAGTGGCAAACGGTTCTGCCTGCCGAAGAGGCTGGCCCGGTGGCGGGTCTCGGCGCAGACACGCCGCTCCAGATTCTCTTCACCTCCGGCACCACCGGCGATCCCAAGGGCATTGTGCACACGCACGGGAACGTCCTTGCCAGCATCGGTCCCATTGAGAAGGCAGCTCAACGTTACTTGCGCTACGAAAAACTCGTCCATCCGCTGCGCTTTCTGCACACGCTTCCGCTGAGCCATGTCTTCGGTCAAACGATGGGGCTCTGGATTCCGCCCATCTTCCGTGCTGAAGTCCACTTCGAGAGCCGCCTGGTCGCTCCGCGCCTGATCGAAACGATCCACCGCGAACGCATCTCGGTGCTGGCCGCGGTGCCGCGCGTGTTCACCTTGCTCAAGTCGCATCTCGAAACCAGTCGCCCGCAGTTGTCTGAACAATTGGCGGCGTCGAAAGGTATCTCGGCGTGGAAGCGGTGGTGGCGATTCCGCGGCGTGCATCACGCCTTCGGCTTCAAATTCTGGGCGCTCATTTCGGGAGGCGGAGCTCTGCCTCCGGCCGTCGAACAGTTCTGGAACGGACTCGGCTTTGTGGTCGTCCAGGGCTACGGCATGACCGAGACCACCGCGCTCATTACCCTCAATCATCCGTTCCACGTGGCGCGTGGCACCATCGGCAAGCCGCTTCCGGGGCGCGAGGTCAAGATCGGGCCGGACGGCGAAGTGCTCGTACGAGGTCCGATGATTTCCTCCGCGACCTGGTCGGGAGGTGAGTTGCGTAAGCGCGAAGACGATTGGCTCGCGACCGGCGATCTGGCCGAGAAAGAGCCGACCGGCGAATTACGTTTTCTCGGCCGCAAGAGCGAAGTGATCGTGACTGCCAGCGGGGTCAATATTCATCCCGAGGACCTGGAAGCGGAGATCGAAGAGCAGCCCGGCGTAATCGCGTGCGCCGTGGTACCGATGGACACGCCTTCAGGCCCTGAACCGTGCGCGGTGCTGGTCATGCGGGGCACTGCTGATCAGGCTGGCGCTGCCATCGAGAATGCCAACGCGCGGCTCGCAGAATTTCAGCGTGTGCGCCGCTGGATGTTGTGGCCGGAGCCGGACCTGCCTCGTACGTCGACAGGCAAGGTTCGGCGCAAAAAAGTAGCGGCATGGCTTGTCGAGACGCAGAAGGGCGGAAATGGCTCGCGCCTCGGCGCCCCATCGATAGATTCGGGGAACTGGCTGCTGGCGATGATTGTCGAAATCACGAGCGAAGCTCCGCCGGGCAACGACGAAAAACTGCGGCTTGCCGAAGACCTGCATCTCGACAGCCTGGGACGCGTGCAGTTGGCCGCGGCCATTGAAGAGAAAATGGGGATGCCTCCGGAAAGCGGACTGCTCGAACAAGTGCAGACGCTGGGTCAACTGCGCCGGTTGGTCACCGGGCACGAAGACAGCCAGGTATCCGGGCACGAACAAAGCAACGTAACGGATCAAGAACAGAGCACCGTCACGGGGCACGAAGACAGCGATGTATCAGGGCGCGAATTCAGTCGTGCCGACGGCTCCGCCCAATCAACGCGGGCTTTAGCCCCTGCGACCCACGACAGGCGCCACTACATCTATCCTCATTGGCCATGGTGGCGGCTTGTGCAATGGATCCGCTCCGCGTTTATCGAACTCGTGATGCGCCCGCTAGTGTGGCTTCTCGCCAATCCTCGCGTCGTCGCCCCGCCCGATCTCAGTGCCAGCGTCTCCGAATCGATCCTGATCGTTGCCAACCACATCACGGCATACGACGGGCCTCTGGTGCAGTACGCCTTGCCGGGCCGGTTGCGCCGCAGCATTGCAATCGCCATGTCCGGCGAGATGCTGGATGACTTTCGCCACTTCCGAAACCCTGAACAGGGCACGAGCGACAGACGCTTCTTTCCTTTCGGACCGGTCGCGTATTTTCTGGTAACCGCACTTTTCAACGTATTTCCTCTGCCGCGTCTCCGCGATTTTCAGCGCAGCTTCGCCCATGCCGGTGAAGCTCTCGACCGCGGATATCACGTGATGCTGTTCCCCGAGGGCGCGCGCTCGGCCGCGGGACAATTGGTGCGTTTCCGTCCGGGGATCGGTCTGCTTGTCAAGCAATCCGACACCGCTGTTTTGCCTGTCGCCATCCGGGGGCTCGGGGGGTTGAAGGAGCACCGGCGCGGCTGGTTCCGCTCTGGAGCCATCGAGTTGCGTGTGGGCCGGCCAATCCGCTTCGCGCTCGACGCAACCGAATCCTCCATCACGGAGCGCTTGCAAGCGGAAGTCGAGCGCTTGCTCGAATGTTAGTCCTCCACGGCCGCAGCCTTCGCCAGTAGTCCACATGCCTCTTCTTTACGGATCGCAAGTCGAAAACGAAACTCGATACTATAGCTGATTCGTTAAAAAGCTCATTGACATGCGCGCGAAGTCAGTGCAAGTATCGAAATTCGATGGCAGCATGATCGGGCTCCTGGCAAGGATTGCTCTCCGTGAAAAAGCCATGTTTCTCTGCGCAGATTATGATTGCGATGGCGATCGCCTCCATGCCCCCGACGGCGTTCGGCCAGGCCACAATCCCGTCCCCCAATGTTTACGATTCTTTAACATTGGCCATCGCAGTTCAACAGGCCGGGGCCAGGTATCCCGCAATACGCGCCGCGGAGGAGCAAAAAGAATCAGCAAAGAATACGATTGGCGTGGCCCAGGCCGCCTATCTTCCGCGCGCCGATTTGCTTTGGCAGCTTAACCGTGCGACGACCAATAAAGCGAATCTCATCCCTCTGGGCCAGAGCACGATACCGATTCCAACCCCCCCGGCGCGAGAAACAACCGGGCGCAGTGACTGGAACACTCTGGCGGGCGTCTTGTTCTCATGGCAGCCATTCGATTTCGGTGTACGACATGCACAGGTCAGGAGCGCGCAACTGGGCTATGAGTCGGCGAGTCATGCAGTCGACTTGACCAAACTGGATGTGGAGTCCGCGGCGGCGGGCGCATTTTTAGATCTCGTGGCGACCCGCCAGACCGTCCGGGCGCAGCAGGCCAATGTGCAGCGTATGGAGGCGTTTTCCCGTTCTATCCACGTGCTGGTGGACAACACGCTGCGTCCCGGCGCCGATGCATCGCAAGCCGATGCGCAACTGGCGCAGGCGCGTACGCAACTGATTCAGGCCCAAACGCAGGAAAGGGTCCGCCTGGAAGCGCTGGCCGATCTCCTCCAGATACCGTCGGACCAGGTTGCAATCGATGATGCCGCAGTCCTGGGCGATGCGCCTGCAGAAGTAGTCGCGGATGACCAACTCGCCGCGCATCCCGCGATCGGACAGCAAACCGCAGTCAGAGATCAGGCCAGGGAACAACTACATCTCCTGAATCGATCGTGGGTACCGGCGTTTTCCCTGTATGGATCGGTTTCCGGGTTGGGAGCCGGTCTCACAAGCACTCCATCCCCGGTCTTTCAAGGGGGAACCGCCGGGCTCGCTCCGCAGACCTATAACTGGCTGGCGGCCGTCCAGGTCACCTTCCCCGTGCTTCAAATTTTCACGCTGCGCCCACAACGGAAAGCACAGGAAGCGCAGGCGGATGCGGCGGAAGCGATCCGGCAGCGCATGGTTGGCGATATCTCGGCACAGGTGAAGGAAGCCCGCGCAATGCTCGATGGCGCGAGATCGGTAGCCCGGAACACCCCGGTCGAACTCGAAGCCGCGCGCGAGAGCGAGAAGCAGCAACAGGCGCGTTATCAATCGGGCCTGGCGACCGTCGTCGAGGTATCCGCAGCCGAAGCAACACTCGCCCAGGCGGAGGGAGACGATGCAGTCGCGCGGCTGAACGTCTGGCGCGGCCTGGCGGGCGTGGCGGAGGCAGAGGGTGACCTCACGCCGTTCCTTCAACTGCTGCAGCACAAGCCATGAATCGGGAGATGAGGAGCGAGGACGCATGGGTCTGATTCGTGCAGCACTTCGCAGGCCGGTGACGGTGCTCGTGCTGGTTATCGCGCTGGCGCTGGTCTCGATCGTGGCGTTGATGCGCACGCGCATTGATATTCTGCCCGACCTGAACCTGCCCACTATCTATGTAGCACAGCCCTATGGCGGAATGAGCCCGCAGCAGATGGAAGGCTTCATCTCTTACTACTACGAGTATCACTTCCTGTACATCAACGGGATCGAGAGCGTGGAAGCGAAGTCGATCCAGGGAACGGCGCTACTTCGACTCAACTTTCACTCAGGCACCGACATGAGCCAGGCCCTGGCCCAGACCATTTCCTACGTGAATCGCGCCCACGCATTCATGCCGCCAGGCACGGTTTCACCGTTCGTCATTCGCTACGACGCCGGCACGCTCCCTGTTGGTTACCTGGTTTTCTCCAGCCCATCACGTACGCTTTCGGAGATTCAGGATCTTGCGCTGAATCGCGTGCGTCCTGTATTCGCGACATTGCCGGGTGTCTCGTCGCCGCCTCCGTTCGGCGCAAACCAGCGCACGATCATTCTCAATGTGAGTCCGCAAAAGCTCCATGCCTACGGACTCTCGCCGGAGAATCTTGTGCAGGCACTCAACGCCGGCAACAGCATCCAGCCCGCCGGCAACGCGAATATCGGCTCGACCAACACGCTTGTCACGAGTAACTCGACGGTCGTGAATTACCAGGAGCTGCTCGGTATCCCGCTCAAGGCTGGCGCCGGTGCCGCGGTCTATATGAGCGACGTCGCCAGCGTCTCCGATACTTCAGATATTCTGGCCGGCTACGGGTTGTTCAATGGGAAACGGACTATCTATATCCCGGTCACCAAGCGGCCGGATGCTTCAACGATCACGGTAGTCAATGAAGTCCGCCAAAACCTGGACCGCTTTCAATCTCTTCTTCCGGGCGATATCAAGATCACCTATGAGTTCGACCAGTCGCAATATGTGCGGGCAGCGCTGGGGTCGGTGCTGCGCGAAGGCCTTATCGGAGCAGGACTCACTGGTCTGATGGTGTTCCTCTTTTTGCGCGACTGGCGCTCATCTCTGATTGCCATCATCACTATTCCCTTTGCACTTTTAGGCGCGGTGGTTGCTCTCAGCCTGGTTGGACAGACCATCAACATCATGACATTGGGCGGGCTGGCGCTCGCGGTAGGTGTTCTGGTTGATGAAGCGACCGTTTTGCTGGAAAACATTCGCGTGCAAATCGAGAAGGGAGAAACCATCGCACGGGCCGTATTTCTGGCCAGCCGCGAGGTAGCGACTCCTCGCTTACTGGCCATGCTGAGCGTTCTGGCCGTGTTCTTGCCGTCCTTCTTCATGACCGGCCCGGCGCAGTCGCTTTTTCTGCCCCTCTCGCTTGCCGTGGGCTTTGCTATGGGCGCCTCATACCTGCTGTCGAGCACACTCGTGCCCGTGTTGTCGAACTGGCTGCTCCGCAATCAGAGAGAGAAAGGATCTGACGCCGGGCGGGAAAGGAGTTTCGCCCGCTTTCGCCGGCGCTATCACTCCGCGTTGGAACGAGTCATGCGGTTTCCGGTAGTGTTGTTAGCCGGCTATGCATTGGTCGCGGCCTTGGTCCTGGCGATCGTAGTTCCGCAGATCCCACGCGAGATATTTCCCTCGTCGGCGTCCACGCTGTTCCGATTGCGCATCGATGCACCCGACGGAACACGCGTTGCCGTTACCGAAGACATGGTGCGCCATGTCCTTGCGGCGATCAGTGATGAGGCTGGCTCCGGCAATCTCGATCTGAGCCTGGGCTACGTGGGCACGCAGGGATCGTCCTATCCAATCAACGCTGTTTTCCTCTGGACGAGCGGCCCCCAGCAGGCAATCATCAACGTCGGGCTTAAACCCGGGAGCGGCGTCAGCCTCCGCGATCTCGAAGAGCGCCTGAGGGCCCGATTCGCGCAGCAGTTTCCGAGCCTGCACTTTTCATTCGATCCCGGCGATCTCGTCAGCCAGATCCTGAATTTCGGTTCACCGTCCCTGGCCGAGGTGGCCGTAACCGGGCCGCAATTTACCGACGTGCAAATCCATGCCGAAAAAGTCCGCCAGCAGTTGGCTGCCCTCCATTCGCTGCGAGACGTGGAGTTCGAAGAGCCGCTTCGGTATCCCACGATCGATGTGCAGATCAATCGCGTGTTAGCCGGTCAATTGGGCGCCACGGCCGCAGATGTGGGATCGGCTTTGGTCTCAGCGACGGCATCGAGCCGTTTCGTTGCACCGAATTACTGGCGCGATCCAAGGTCGGGTGTCAGCTACCAGGTTGAGGTTGCCATTCCGCAACCCCAGATGACCTCGATCGGGGATGTCGGAAGTATTCCGGTGTCGAGTACAACCGGCGCCCAACCGCTCATGAGCCAGGTGGCCGCTCTTCGCATGACCACGGTTCCTGGAGAGCTTGATCGGCAGAACGGCCAGTGGATGCTGATGCTCTCGGCCAACACTTCCGGCAACGATCTTGGATCGGTTGCAAACGATGTAGACCGGGCAATTGGGAATGCCGGCGATCCGCCGCGCGGTGTCACGACCTCAGTTCGCGGACAAGTAAGTGCCTTGCGACAGATATTCGATGAACTCTCGATCGGGTTGGGAATCGCCATCCTGGTAATCCTTCTGCTTCTCGCGGCAAATTTTCAGTCAATGCGCCTGGCATTGGTAGTCGTCTCCACGGCGCCAGCGGTACTGGCAGGTTCTGCCTTGATGCTCGTATTCACTCGCACATCGTTGAACCTCGAGAGCTTCATGGGAACTATCATGGCCATTGGCGTCGCCGTCGCGAACGCCATCCTGCTGGTTACTTTCGCCGAACTGAATCGCCGCGCCGGGGCCGAGTCCCACGCCGCCGCGCGCGAAGCTGCCTCTGAACGGCTGCGCCCGGTGCTCATGACCAGCCTGGCCATGATCGCAGGCATGATTCCAATGGCGCTTGCCATCGGCCAGGGCGCCGAGCAGACTGCTGCCCTCGGCCGCGCGGTCATCGGCGGCCTTGCTGCTGCGACTCTTGCCACATTGTTCCTGCTGCCCACGATTTTCGGCATCGTCCAGCGGCACGCATCCACCGCATCCCGCTCTCTCGATCCTGAAGATCCGGAGAGCCGTCACTTCACCCCTGTCTCGGAGCGCTCACGATGAAAGAACACATCTTTGCACTGGCACTATTGGCCGGGACTTTGGATGGTTGCGGCGGTGCGAACAAGACGACGTCGCGCCCAGCTCAATTGCCGGCCGCCACCACCGTCGAGGTTGTCAATGTGGCCTCGCGACAGCTGGACATGACGGTGAACCTCCCGGCGCAACTGCTGCCTTACCAATCGGTGGACATCTATCCGCGGGTAACCGGATTTATCGAATCGATTCGCGTGGATGTGGGATCCCGTGTCCATCAGGGCGAGGAACTCATGCGCCTCTCCGCGCCCGAGCTTGTTGCACAGCACTCGCAAGCTGAGTCTGCCATGCATGCCGCAGAATCCCAACTCGCTTCGGCGCAGGCCAGGCTGGCCTCCGATCGAGGCACCTATGAGCACCTTGCAGCTGCCGCCAAGACACCGGGCGTCGTTGCGGCGAACGATGTGATGATAGCGGATCAGACAGTTGCCGCTGATAAAGGTGCCGTCTCTGCTTCAGAACACAATGTGAGTGCCGCGCGCGATGCGCTCCGCACTATGGCGCAGATGGAGTCGTACCTCACCATTTCCGCCCCCTTCAATGGCGTAGTAACCATGCGGAATCTTCATCCAGGGGCATTAACCGGCCCTGCGTCGGGACAGGCCGGCGCCCAGCCGATCGTCCGCATCGTGGATACAAATCGCCTGCGCCTGGTTGTGCCCATCCCGGAGGCCGAGGTGGGCGAAATGAAGGAAGGCCAATCGGTGAATTTCACCATGCCTGCTCATCCTGGTGAAGTGTTTCATGCGCCCATTGCACGCATCGCACATGACATCGACGTGAACACGCGCACCATGCATGTAGAGCTGGATATTACAAATCCCGCCGGGAAGCTCGCACCCGGCGGTTTCGCTACGGTTGCATGGCCGGTGCGTCGCGCGGCCCCGACGATCTTCGTGCCGTCCACTGCCGTCACAGGTGACCAGCAGCATAGCTTCGTTGTCCGCGTGCGCGATGGAAAGGCGGAATGGGTGAATGTACAGAGTGGCCAAACGGTGAACGGTGAGGTTGAGGTATTCGGCGACGTGCACCCGGGAGATCAGGTCGTGCGGACAGCCTCGGATTCCATTCGTAACGGCCAGGCTCTGACCGTGCACCCGGCAAAGCAATCCTGAAACATACCAAACAGCGAAAGGCTAGTGCATGGCGAGGCGACGCGACGCAAAGTATCAGGACCTCTATATCGGGCTGGTCCGAGTGCATGTGTTGCACCACGCCGCGCAGCAGCCGGTTTTCGGACAAGGCATGATCGAAGAACTGGGCCGGCATGGCTACCGCCTCGGCCCCGGAACCATCTATCCATTACTGCACAGCCTCGAGCGGCGCGGATGGCTTAAATCGCGGGCCAGCCTGGTGGAGGGTCGCCGCAGAAAATGCTATACCGCAACGCGCGCCGGCCGAGCGGCGCTGAAGGACGCCCGCTCATACGTGTGTGAGTTGTTTCTGGAAATCTCCAAAGAGGAACCACGCCACATCAAGGAGTCGCTTGCGCGCGTAGTCTCAGGGACCGCTCCGGGCTTGTGAGGAGCGCCTCGACCCGTCGCTGGAATTCTATTGAGACAATCTCTGAAATCAAAAGTTTGCGTTTAGGCTATGGCGGAGGGAGAGGGATTCGAAGTGTAAGCTGAATGCTCGATAATTCAGGTGATTCGAAAGTTAGGTTTTGAAATGCGATATCCCCGTAAATACCCCCGCCGGCTTAGCGGTCCACCATCTTCGGCAGATGCCTACTTCGATTCCTTAGTGATCGCGTCTGCAGCGTTGCCGGCAACGACCCAGCTTGCCGACCCCGCCACGACGGCTTCATCCTCGAACCAGAGGAATCCGAAGTCGTCGATGCATTCCGGAAAATCCGGCTTGATGATGATGTATCCCGGAATCACGGCGCCCGGAATGTAAGCGTTGTCGGCGCGGTTGTTGCTATACGTCATCGCCTTCGAGACCGCACCGACGCCAGCAACGTACGAAGTACTGGATACCGGGTGCGTGCCGAGAATGTAATTGACGGCGCGAAGTGTATATTCGGGGCTCACAAGATCCGGAAACGCCTTGTGCAGGAAGTACATCCGAATGGCCATGTCAACCACGGCGCCCGATCCGCCCCAGGTGCCAAGGCTCGGGGGCACGCCGAAGGGGGTGGCGTCCAACTGCTTGTCCAGACCAGCCATGTATGTCTTCACCGCTTCCCGCAATTGATCCTTTGCACTCGCGTCCAGATAAGGCAACGCTCGGACTGCCGTCCAACCCCGGAAACCCATCTGCTGCGGGGTGATCATCTGAGGAAACAACTCCTTCAGACGGGACTTGTAGGGCTCGGCGCCATTCGTGGCAATGGTCAATTCCAGAGCCGCAGCCCAGTCCTGTCCGATGCCAAAGCCGCCACGGCCGGCGCCGGCCGGTGGAACTATTGGCGCGCTCGTCGCCCCAGAACTTGTGGCAGCGCCCGAGCTGCCCTGTCCGTTACCACTTGCTTGCGCGCCAGACACCGCACCCTGAGACGCAGCCAGCACGCCGCCTCCCTGACCGCCTGCCGGAGCCGCTCCGCCCAGGCCGCTCCCCGCCGGACTCTGCGTTGGGTGGGTCTTCTCGTCGTTCCATGCTGTGATTGCGGTCTCGAGGCAGTCTTTCGCTAACCCGTCGTCCCAACCTTTCAGCACATCGGCTGATGCAGCCAGCGCCGCAATGGCATTCCACTGGAAAAACGGGTTGTTCGTGGAGAAAATCCAGCGGTCGTCCGGCTTGCCGGAGTAATCGCCCTTCACTTCGTTCGGACCGAGCTTCGGGTCATAGATCCGGCCGTCCGTTTTCGATGCTCCGTCGCCCAAATGCGTATACTGCCGCAGATTCGGTTCGTGGGTGCCGCGGATCGCGTGGCCGATGTTGTGAAACTGCGCCAGGATGAGCAGTGCGCCGTGCTTGACTTGCTGTACCGTATCCGGCACGCCATCGGGACGGTGCATCTCAACCTCACGCGCGACTTCATCCACCGCAAGCTCGTCGTACTTGAGATTAAATTCGCGATACGCCAGGGCCAGACTCTGAATCACGCTCAGTTGCGCGGGCTCCTCGAGGTCGAAGTCGCCGGCATCATACCAGCCGCCCACGTTCATCCCGGGAATGTGATCGCCGCCTTTATACTTCCCGTCCGTTGCCGTAGCCTGATTCCAGCCGTCGAATTGCTCCCCAACCACGGGCGCCAGGCGGCCATCATCCAGGTGCGAGGCACCGTGCCACACGCGGTAGGCTTCGCGAACTGAAACGTGATCCATCTGCACCGCAAGGTGATGATCCAGGCTGTCCTGCCAGATGTTGGCGTAAGCGTCCTTGGAGATCGGAAAAGGCGCCGTACGCTGGTCTGCGTACTCAATTACATAAAGGCCGGGGTCGTTGACCGGGGTGAAGTCGAATTTCGAATAGACGTAGCGCAGCCAGGGCGTTGAAGGCGTAATCAGGCCCTCAAACGCCTGCTTGTAAGAGCCGTCCTCCATCAAGCGCAGCACTTTGGCCGTCCTCGGGCCGTTATACTTCGGGTCGAGTTCGAGCACCGCCACCTTGGAGAAACCCGGCGCATAACCGACCTGGCTGTGCGCGATCATCGGCGACCGGGTCCAGTTTGGAATCACGTCCGGCCTGATGTGCCACACGATGGCGTCGGTGGTCTTGCCCGAAGGGATCAGCGAACGCAACACGAACCAGCCATTCTGAGCGCGGTTGCGTCCATCGAACAGCATGAGGTCGGCCGTATCCGACTTGACGTTGATCCGGGCCGGCGCGTCGTCGACCCCCATGGTGATGCTCTTGCCCTCGGCGAACGGCAGCGGCTCAGTGTATCCCTTGGCCTTGTCCCAGTCCTCCAGGTAGTACGCCTTTTTCGGTTCATCAGCCAGCGGCAACACCTTGACCATTGGATCGTCAGGCGTTCGCGGGAAGATGCCGGCTTTGGTTCCGTCTACCAGGTAAGTCTTGCCCATGTAGATCGAGGGCAGAAACTCCAGGTTGAAGCCCGCCCGCCCGGCCAGCTTCTCCGGGAGCGGCTTATCGAGATTGATGCTGACCTTCACGCCGCCTGGTTCCGCTGCGACCTCCAGCGTGTAGCTGAGATCGAAGGTAGGGAAAGCGAGGTTGGCGGTGAGCCGGTTGTTCACCTTATCGGCCTGGCGCCCTTTAAGTGTCGCCACCAGGTCCCACTGTTCGGGAGTTGGCATCAGGCGCACATCGCCGTTCGTGGCAATGCGCTGGCCGTGGAGAATCATTTCCATGGCCGTGTTCTTTTGGTCTACGAAAACGGGATGGTATGTGCTGTCGTAGAGAAATACGCTAAAACCTTGAGTATCGAGGTAATTCTTGTCCGTCACCCTCATGGCAAAATCGGCGCCGAACAGGCTTGGGCCCGAGGTCAGGGCCAACAAGAGACACACTGTGATTCGGGTGAGCATAGCTTGGAATGAAACTGCTCCTTTGCCTCACCCTAACATGACATGCGCATCGTCCGGACGCCGTTTGTTCCCCTGGTGCGTGGACTTTTGAGCGGGTCGCATCAATGAGCGCTCTGGGCTCTTGAAAACGCGAGACAACTATCGCGTCAAACTGTTGTCTCGAAACCTGTGCAGGCACTCGGCTAGGAAATTCATCCCGACAGAAATCCCGGTAGCAAAGCAGGCTGCGCAGAGTCTGATCGGAGGATCTCTTACTGATGCGGCCATCGCGCGCCGATGCAACGTCCTGATAGAGGGCTCCCGTTAATACGACGACGGTCAACATCAGCAGAACGACAGCGAAGATGCGGGTTAGTCTTTTCATGTCGATGTGTAATCCTCATTCCAGGACGATGACGGCGCCGCTGGCGCGATCGACGGTGACCTTTTGTCCGGTGGCGCTGCGACGGGTGGCGTCGTGCACCCCGACCACGGCCGGGATGCCATATTCGCGAGCGACCACAGCACCGTGCTGTTGAGCAAGAATCAGAATGAATTGTCTTAGCCGTGTACAGATTTCGGAACCGTCGATTGGGCGAAACTTGTCAGAGATTCGGGCCGGAGTTTTATTCGCAATTTGTATACTAGCGACACGCTTTCGTCGCGAGGCCTGGGTAAGCTGTCGGCGGATACCCGGGCCACCCTCGTCGCATCGCCAAGCGCCAGGAGCCCCGTGGTCAGACCGCAGCTACTCACATCCCAGGCTGTCAGCTTCCCTTGCGATCGAATTCGTTCGCTCTTTCCTGCGCTTAACGAGGAACCGGGTTTCATTTTCTTCGATAATGGCGCCGGCGCGCAGGTTCCTCAGGGCGTCTTCGATGCGATCCATGATCATCTTTTGCACCACAACGTGCAGCGCGGCGGACGCTACCCGAGGAGCATGGAAGTCGACGCAAGCATCGCGCGCGCACGCAAGAGCGTTGCCGCCCTGATCAACGCCCGCGACTGCGACGAGATCGCCTTCGGCATGAACGCCACGTCGTTCCTTCGTCTGCTCAGCCTGGCGATCGGCCGCACTCTCGAGACACGCAACCAGATCGTCGTCACGGACCTTGACCACGAAGCCAATATCGCCACCTGGCTGCAGCTGGAGCGGGAAGGGGCCAGCATTGTCTGGTGGAAGATGCGTGAAGATAACGACCTTCACGTGGAGGACTTTGCGCCGCTGCTCACTTCGAAGACCCGTCTGGTTGCCTGTACGGTAGCATCACACGCCCTCGGTTCCATTGTCGATGTCGCCGCCGTTGCCAAGCTTGCGCACGCCGCCGGCGCCGAGGTGGTTCTCGATTGCGTTCACTACGCTCCCCACGCGCTCATCGATGTGCAGGCGTTCGGGTGCGATTACCTGGTCTGCTCCGGATATAAGATATTCGGTCCTCATATGGGTTTCATGTGGGGCCGCCGCGAACTTCTGAACGTTCTCCCGACTTTTCGCGAGGACTTTATCCCCGACGCTCCTCCGGGCAAGATTGAGGCCGGCACCTTCATTTTCGAGAACGTTGCGGGCATGGCGGCCGCCATCGCTTATCTGGCAACTCTCGGCGCTCACCAAGGCGGCGAAGGCGAAAACCCAACGCCTGCAATCGCGCGAGCCTCTCTGGTTCGCGGCATGACTTCGATCCGCGAGTACGAAGCTATACTTTCCGGTGCGATGCTGGAAGAACTGCGAGCTGCCGGCGCCGTCATCTACGGCATTGACGACGCCGCCCGGCTAGCCGAGCGCGTTCCCACGTTTTGTTTCCGCCTTCCCAAAGTGGCGCCGGCGATCGTCACCGAGACCATGTCGGACTGCGGCATCGGCGTTCGTGACGGCCACATGTACGCCCCACGGCTGATCAAGCGCCTGGGAGTCAGTCTCGACACCGGCGTCAACCGCGCCTCGCTCGTCCACTACAACACCCTCCAGGAGATTCACGAGTTTGGGAAGGTACTGCGTGACATGGTTCGGGGTCAATAAACAAGCGGCTTCCGTCCCGGCGCCGAAGGCTTTCAAACTCGCCAACACGGCCGGGCGTTCTCCCGAACTCAAGCGCGCTCTCACGCAACGCCAGCTCACGATGATGACGATCGGCGGTGCGATCGGGGTCGGGCTTTTTCTCGGCAGCTCCGTCACCATCCGTCTGGCCGGGCCGGGCGTCATCCTTTCCTATCTCTTCAGCGCCATCATCGCTCTTATCGTCGCTTACTCCATCGCCGAGATGGCGGTCACGCATCCCGTCGCCGGCTCATTTGGCGTGTTTGCCCAGACTTACTTGAATGAGTGGTCGGGTTTCGCGGTTCGTGTTACCTACGCCTTCGTGCAAATCCTGGCCATTGGAGCGGAAGTCACGGCGGTTGCGATTTACTTTTCCATCTGGTTCGCAGCGGTCCCGCAATGGGTTTGGGTGGTTGGAGTCTCGGCCGGTTTGATCGCCGTCAATGGCCTGCGTGTCGGCAACTTTGGTGAATTCGAATACTGGTTCGCCATCATCAAGGTGATCACCATTTTGGCCTTCATACTCGTCGGCCTTGGACTGATCTTCGGCGTCGGTCCCGCGCGTGCTATCGGCTTCTCAAATCTCATTTCCCACGGAGGGCTTCTTCCCAACGGCCTCAAGGGTGTCTGGCTTGCCATGAGCCTCACCCTCACCAGTTACATGGGAGTGGAAATCATCGCCGTAACCGCCGGCGAGGCGTTGCAGCCCGAAAAGACCATTCCTCGCGCTATGCGCACCGTTATTCTTCGGCTCATCCTCTTTTATTTGCTCTCCATGACCGTGATGCTCTCAATGACCCCGTGGGACAGGATGGGCAGCGGTATCACGGGCAGTCCCTTCGTGATGGCCTTCGCGAAAGCCGGCATTCCCTTTGCCGCGAAGATCATGAATCTGGTGGTCATCACCGCCGCTCTTTCGAGCGCGAACACCAATCTCTACCTCACCAGCCGAACCCTCTTTTCTCTGTCGCAAGACGGCTACGTCCCAAAGGCGCTCGCGTGCCTGGGCAGGAGCGGCGTACCCTACATTGCCTTGGTGGTGTCGATGGCTGGCATGGCCGCAGCCATCTTGCTTGCCATCTTCGCGCCCGGTCGAGCGTTCCTGCTGCTTTACGGCGTCGCAGTGGCCGGAATGTTCTTCGTCTGGACCATCATCATGCTCGCCCACCTGTCTTTTCGGCGCTCAATGGAAAAGCCGCGCGTCGCGCAACTCCCGATTCACCTGCCGTTCTCGCCTTACGCACAGATCGCAGCACTGATGGCTCTCGCCGCCATCGCCCTCAGCACCTTCTTCGTGGAGGGCCTGAAATATTCGGTTCCGAGCTTCTTACCGTTTCTGCTCGTGATTACGGCTTCTTACTGGACGCTTAAGCGAAGCAGCCGTCGCAAGCGGAGTGGCGGCTCGGAACCATGAATCTGAGCGTAGGATGGTCGCCGCGTCGAACTGCGCATTAACACCCTGCTGATTCATTAGACTTACGACATTTATCCTGATTAAACTGGCGTCGCAGACGTGCCTTTCATAAAGTAAGAAGGACTCAAATCGTGATACCCGCCCCATGCAGGGAATCGACCCTTTGTGTTCGATCCGCGAGTCCAGATGGGTTCGAGGGATCAAACGGGGCCCATGGAGAAGACCGTCGTGCCATCTGAATTTTCGCGCGAGCGTTATCGTCCTTCTCGCGATTCCATGGGTTTGTCGATGCTTTCGGCCGCCACTCAAAAATGCCTGTTCTGGGCGCTTCTGTTGGCTTTCCTGTTCTGTGCCGTTGGACACTCGCAGACCCGAACCGTGGTTTCACCTCTCAGGCTCTCGACGTCCGACCCGCAATTGCAGCGGACCTTTGATTGGGCGAAGGAGCAGGCACTCCACTACGTTTCGTCCGGACAAGATCCGGTAAAGGACTGGTACGAAGCGGCTCTGCCGGGCCGGAGCGCCTTTTGCATGCGAGATGTCTCCCATCAGGTCATGGGCGCGGAAGCACTGGGACTCTCCTCCCAGAACAAGAGTATGCTCACGCGTTTTGCGCAAGGCATCTCCGCAGCGAGGGATTGGGCCAGCTATTGGGAGATCGACCGCGAAGGAAAGCCCTCCACTGCCGACTTCGTTAACGACGATGACTTCTGGTACAACCTGCCCGCAAACTTCGACGTCATGAATGCCGCGTTGCGGATGTTCATGTGGACCGGGGACTCTGCCTATACCACGGACCCTGTATTTCTCAACTTCTACGGCCGTACGGTGACCGACTATATCCACCGGTGGCAGTTGGAGCCCCGCAACGTGGTTTCGCGACCGCGGATCATGAACCGCCACCTGGCATCCGGCAAGTTCGTCGAAGCCCGGGGCATCCCGGGCTACACAGAAGACGGTAAAAATTTCAACCTCGGCACCGATCTTTTGGCTGCCGAATATCGTGCGCTCCGCCTCTATGGGGAACTGCTGCGAATGCGTGGTTCGGCCGGATCGCCAGCCTTTGATACTCAGGCAGAGGGCATCGCTCAAATTCTCGAAACCTGGGCGTGGAGTTCTCCGTCGCATCATTTCTACAACGCGCTACAGCAGAATGGCGAGGGCATCGGGACCGGAGATGCATTCATCCTTTATTTCGGGGCAGCGACCGATCCGGAGCACCGAAAGCTGGCTCTGGAAGAATTGAGAAGACAGACAAGGGAAACGGCTCCAGGCATTGAAGAGCAGAGTTATCGCCCCGAAATTCTATTTCACCTGGATGCTCCCGAAGAAGCATACTCGCAAATCGTCGATCTCTCCCGGCCCGATCGCGAGCGCCGCGAATACCCGGAGGTTTCGTATGCCATTATTGGGTCGATTGTTACCGGAATGATGGGTGTGAACGTCGTTCCCGCAGGGAGCCACGGAACGGATCAGATGTTGGCCCGGAAGGTTGTCGTCCAGACGTTGCCGCGACTCTCCATACACACTTCCGAGGCAGAACTCGACAAACTTCCGGTCCGGCAGAATGTGATCGATGTGCGCCACCTGCGCAACCAGAGCAGCTCAATTACGAATGTGTCTGGACCTACCTTCACCTGGCGCGCCAGCTTCGACGGCTCGGCGCCATATCTCATGGTGAATGGCAGGAAGGTGCAAGCAAACCGCGACACGACATTGCTGGCCACGCCTGTCGTCTCTGTCGATGTTCCCGTCGCCACTGGTCAAACAGTTACGGTCGCGCGATGATGCAAGCGGCATGGGCAACTGATTCTATCGGCAAATCTTCTGCAGCACAGGCTGCCACATGGAAGGTGCGGTCGAGCAAACTCCTTAAGAGTTGTTGTTGCAAAACGGGACAGGCGCGGAAGGCTTGGTGCGCGGTGGACATCCGTATGCGCAATCTAACCTAAAGCTTTTGCAGGTTCGACCGGCTCGGCCCGGATAGTTATGGATCAATATGGAGAGGCAATGGCGGAGGGAGAGGGATTCGAACCCCCGGTACCCTTTCAGGCACAACGGTTTTCAAGACCGCCGGTATCAACCGCTCACCCATCCCTCCGCGGGAGAGAACTCCACCGGTTTCACCAGTTTACTGCAATTCGATCGAATGAGCTCCCATCCCTGATCGAGTACCCCTACTCGCCGGTCGATTGGCCCTCTTGATGCGGTTAATTAAAATGGGGATTCGCCTTGAAACCTCTGAAATCACAACGGATACTGACAAAGAAT
Organism: uncultured Acidobacteriota bacterium; assembly: GCA_963798315.1. Taxonomy (GTDB): domain Bacteria; phylum Acidobacteriota; class Terriglobia; order Terriglobales; family Acidobacteriaceae; genus Telmatobacter. Next base: position 150,930 of record CAWCTA010000026.1, read on the forward strand.
GTTACAAAAGGAGTGCATGCCCAAGCGACAAAAGTCAGCGCCGACCATGCAGCCTGGTCAGCCCATCAGCCTGCGCACTCTTGGCGAGTATCTCAATCTTTCGCCCGCCACCATCTCCCTGGTCCTGAACAATGCTCCCGGAGTGCGTTCCATTCCGCAGGACACCCGCGACCGGGTTACAGAGGCCGCGGCCAAATTCGATTACCGCCCAAGCTTCTATGCGCGATCGCTTCGCAAGCGTCAATCCTTCTCGGTCGGCGTCCTGGTTCCCGAACTAAGCGATAGCTACGCCACACAAGTTCTGGCGGGTGTCGAAGAATTTCTCCTCGAAGAGGGCTATTTTTATCTCACCGCGAGCCATCGCCGCAAGCCCGACCTCATCGAGGAGTATCCCCGCCTGCTGATGGAGCGCTCGGTCGAGGGCTTCATTGTGATCGATACCATCCTCGAGAAGAGCCTGAGTCTGCCCGTGGTCGTTGTCGCCGGCCATCGCAAGATCGAAGGCGTTACCAACGTTGTCCTGGATCAAAAACGGGCCGCCGAGCTTGCCCTTCGACACCTCTATCAGCTTGGTCATCGCAAGATCGCATTCATGCGAGGAGGCAGCCACAGTTCCGACGCCGACGATCGCTGGAACTGCCTGATGGCGGTGGCCCGGGACATGAAGATCCCCGTCCTGCCCGAGCTGAATATCCAGCTGGAACTGCGCGTCTCGACGCCGGAACTGGGGTTTGCACCCACCAATGAGCTCATCGATCGCGGAGGGGATTTCACCGCGCTGGTCTGCTACAACGACATTGCGGCAATCGGAGCCATTCGCGCGCTGATGAACCACAGGCTGCGTGTTCCCGAGGATGTCTCGGTCGTCGGGTTTGACGATATCCAGGGAGCCGCGTTCCATAATCCAAGCCTTACGACCATCCGGCAGCCATTGCACGAGATGGGCATGGTCGCTGCCCGCATCCTGCTGCAGCGCATACGAGGCCAGGCGACATTTCCGGATGTCGTACCCATTCACCCGGAACTGGTGATTCGCGAATCCACATGTCCGCCACGGCGCGGGCGCGCCAGGAAGGGCTGATCGCCTCTATGGCCTCATCGGCCCCAGGCTTTCCTCGCGAGCCTACTCGTACCAGGCGCTCTGTGGGGCAAACACTTGCCGTGCTGCATCCCGCCTTCGCTCTCACTGGAGTTTTTCATTCCATCGGGGGACCATTGCTTCCGTCGCTGGCTGCGACGTTCTACCTGACCGACAGCCAGTCGGGTTTTCTATTCCTTGCCTACTTCGCCGGTACTTCACTCGGTGCGTTGCTCTGCGGGCGCAACCACTCCCGCTCCATGACGGCCGGGTTTGTGGGGCTGACGTGCGTGTGCTTATTAATTACCGTTTCCAACCGCGCCTTCCTCTACCCGTTGTTTCTGTTGCTGGGTATTTCGGTCGGGTTGCCGATGACTGCCGTCAGCATGCTGGCGGGACGCATGTTCGGCGTGCGCAGTGCCGCTCCGCTTGCGTTTCTCAACTTCAGTTGGAGCGCCGGCGCGCTCATCGCTCCGTTGCTGGCGGCGCACTTGCTCGTGAGTCACACTTATCGCGCCGCCTACCTCTTATTGGCATTTACAGCTGCTGTGGCCGCGCTTGCGTGTTGGTCTCAACTCGAGCACTGTCCCGAGTCCGCGCCGTTGCACGATTCTCCTGCGCCGGCACTGAACCTGCGTGCCATCATCCTGTTCGCACTTCTAACCTTCCTCGAAGTGGGTATAGAGAACACGACCGGATCGTGGCTGGCGACGTACGCGCTGCGATCGACGGGTGGCGGTGGGTCCCTGGCCGCGGCCTCAACCTCGTTCTACTGGGCCGGATTTCTTGTGTCACGCGGATTGTCATCATTGTTGCTATTGCGTGTGGATCCGAAGAGCCTGCTTCGTCTCGCCATTGGCGCCGCGTTTGTGGCCGCGATCGTGCTCGTCGGTTTTCCGGGAACAGGTAACCATGCAGTTGCCATGGTCGTTCTCGGGGCAGCACTGGCCCCCATCTTTCCGCTGTTGCTCGCCAGGTTTTTTGCCACTGCTCGAAGTGCGTCAGATTCGCGATGGGTTCTGGCGGTTTGCGGATTCGGCGGTTCGGTCCTGCCATGGCTCACCGGTTGGGTTTCAACTCGATCCGGCAGTCTGCGCATGGGATTGATCACAGTCCCCGCCGCCCTTTTCCTCATCCTGTGTCTGCTGCCGCTGATCGGCACGCAGCGGTTCGCCGCTACTGCAGAATAACTCCGAGAGAAACAGCAAGGGGAGCCGCTTACAGCTCCCCTTGCATGTGCCAGGCTACTACCAAGTTACCGCTTGCCTTCCAACTCATCAGCAAGGGCACCGGCGCCATATAGCTTCCGCAGGCCTTCCATCATGCCTGCCGAGTGTACCGCAACGGCGCGGTTCTTCTCGCCTTCGTAAACAAAATCACCGGCCAGAGACTCAATGTTGCCGTCGAAGATCAGCCCCACCAACTCACCTTCCCGATTGACAACAGGAGAGCCGGAGTTGCCGTTGATGATATCCCCGGTTGAAACAAAGTCAAACGGCGTGGCCAGGTCAAGCTTGTCGCGCCCCGCCGCTTCTTTGGGAGTCAGATCGAAGGGCGGTTGATTGCCGAAGCTCGCTGCGCGGTCGTACAGCCCGTAAAACGTAGTGAACGGCGGAGCGATAGTGCCGTTATACGGATAGCCCTTCACTGTGCCGTAGCTCAACCGCAGCGTAAACGTCGCATCGGGATACACGTCCTTGCCATACACAAGGAAGCGCGCTTTGCCGAGTTGTTCGCCGGCCTGCGTCAGGACGCTCGCAAGCTCGTCGTGCTGCCAGCGATACGTTTCGCGTGCAAGGGGGTCGGTTCGGCGCGCCGCCGCGATCATGGGATCAGTCGAGGCCGCCACGGCCGCTTCTCCGCCTTCGACAAGTGCCTTGCGCACGCTCACGTCATACAGCTTGGTGCCCTCCACAACGGAGTCCACAAACCCACCCACATCCTTGCCCTGGGTCAGCGCCTGAAGGTATTCGTCGTCTTTCCCCAGCTTCTCCACGGCAAGATTAAGGGCTGTCTTCATCCACAGCTTTTCAGTGGAAGGATAGATCTTCGCTGGGGAAAACAACTGGAATTTCAACGTTTCGAGTTGTGCGTCGTGATAGTCCGGAAGGCGTTCCCCATCGGGTCTTTTCTGTTCGGCGACCAGTTGCACAATCTGGCGCGCGATGCTGAATAGCCGGCTGTCGGTCCGCCGGAAGATCATCGCCTTTGTCCGCGGTGCCGCTTTCTTTTCGGTTGCGGCGATCGTATCCCATGCGCCTCCATACGCTTTCTCCCACTCGGGATTCGCTCCCACTTTGTTCCGAAAATCGTCCTCCTCCGCCTGCTTTTTCGCGGTGATTCCTTTGTCTGCCAGTGCGTCCGCGCGTCCGATGTACACCTTCAGGTTATTCTGCAGCAGGAATACGGTCGTGCCCACCAGCCGTGCTTGCTCCTGGCCCTGTGCGGCAAACTCGTTGGCGGCGGCGATGCGGCGCTTGAAATACTCGATCATGGAGGGCTCAGCCAGTTCTCGCTGGTACGCCAACTGAGCCACCGTGTCCTGGCGCTGTGTTGACCCCGGATGGCCGGGAATAAAAATCAACTCGCCCGGCGTGGCGCCCTTCGCGCTCCACTTCAAGAAGTTCTCGGTGTGCAGGGGCTTTCCGTCCTTGTCGTAGACACGGAACAAGGCCATATCGAGGTCATAGCGCGGATAGGTGAAATTATCCGGGTCGCCTCCATAGAAGGCGGCCTGCTGCTCCGGCGCAAACACCAGGCGCACATCGGTGTAGGCCTTGTACTGATAGAGCCAATACTCGCCCCCTTCGTACAAAGAAACGATGTCGGAGCGAAACCCTGTTTTATCCTTACTCTCCTTTTCGATGGCCGCCATCTCGGTATCGCGTGCTTTGAGGGCCTTCGTCTCATCCCCGATGCCTTTGGCCGCGTCCTGCACGCGAGCGGTCACATTCTGCATGCCCACCAACACGTTGACCTCAAGGTCGGGAGACTTCATCTCCTTGTCAGGGGAGTCGGCATAGAAACCGTCGCGCACGTAGTCGTGCTCGGCCGTCGAGTTCTTCTGCAACTGGCCCCGAGCAACATGGTGATTCGTCAGAAGCAGCCCGTCGGGACTGACAAATGAACCCGATCCGCCGTCGTTGAGGCGCACGCTTGACAGGCGGATATGGTCGAGCCATTCCTGCGTCGGTGTAAAGCCATACTTCTCCTTGAGAAGCTTCACGGGCGGATTGTCAAAGGTCCACATGCCCTCTTCGGCATGGATGGCAGGGTGTGCGGCGACTAACAATGCAACGGCTGACAGTGCTGCAGAACGGAGTATTCTTGCAATCATCGATTCCTCTTGATTTGTTTGAGTCGGCAAGTATCGAACCTACCAACGTTCCAGGCCGTTGGCAAGGTCTGAGGGATAAGACGTGCGAACTTTGTGTTGAGTCACACAATCGCACCTGATCCCCGTTCTCCGGACCCGGTTCCGCGCCCCTACGGCATCACCATCACTTCCACGCCGCTGGCCGCATCTTTCTGGTGAAACACCTGTTCGGTCGCTTTCAGGAACTCCTCGGGCCGCGCGTTCGGGATGTCGGTGAATGTCTGCGGATTGCGATCCGTCAGAGGGAACCACGAACTCTGGACCTGGACCATGATGCGATGCCCACGCCGGAACGTGTGATAGAGATCCGGCATGGTGAAGTTGATGTCCGCTTCCTTGCCGGGGACCAAAGGTTCCGGCTTCTCCCAGCTGTCGCGGAACTTGGCGCGGAACGGCTCGCCGCGCAACAACTCCTCATAGCCGCCCATGTGCAACGGCGGCGCATCGGTGATGCGCTTGTTGCCCGTCGTAGTTCCCTCCGCATCGGGATAATTCTCCGGATACACATCGATCAGCTTCACCACAAAATCCGAATCCGTGCCGAAACTGGCAATTTTCAGTTTTGGAGAGATCGGACCCGCAATGGTGACATCTTCGTCGAGCGGATCGGTCTGATACACCAGCACGTCGGGGCGATAGCTTGCGAAGCGTTGATCGTCCACCATATAGCGCTGCGGTACGGTGTCGGTGGTGTAACCAACAAACGGCACGGGATGATTCGGATCGCTGACATATTCATCCACTCCCTTGGCTTCCGTCGGCCGTTCGAAGCCCAGCTTCCCGCCCGCATGGAAGTAGAGCGTCTTCGCGACCGCCGGTTTGGGCGGCCAGTCGTCGAGCGTGCGCCACACATTCGTTCCCGTCTCAAATACCACCGCCTTCGGCTGCGCCGTTCCTTTGCCCTTCAGGTAGTGCTCGAAGAAAGGGAACTGAATATTGGCCCGAAAGTATTCAGCCGTCTTCGAATTGAACTGCACATCGCCCAAGTGGCTGCCATCGGTCCGCGCCCAACCCCCATGCACCCATGGCCCCTCTACGAGTGTGGTCGGCGTATCCGGGTTGAACTTGTTGATCGCATGGAACGTCTTGAAGGGTCCACTGAGGTCTTCGGCGTCATACCAGCCGCCCACCACCAACACCGCGCACTTCACGTTTTTCATGTGCCGCGACAAATCGCGCGCCTGCCAATAGGCGTCGTAGGTGTTGTGAGTTACCTGGTCGTTGAAAAGCCAGTTGGACCCTTTCAGGTACAGCTTGTCGAGATTCGCAACATTCCCCGCGAGCAGATAGAACTTGTAGCTGTCCGGAGTGCCGAAACTGAAAGGCGTCGTCGGCTGTGGCGTCTGCGGCTCGGTCTGGGGGCGAAAGGAGACATAGAAGCCGAAGTTGGCCGACAGCATAAAGGCTCCGCCGTGATAGGCGTCGTCGCCCATGAACAAGTCCGTCATCGGAGCCTGCGGACTGGCCGCGACCAGCGCCGGATGCGAGTCGATGATCGAAGCGGAAGTGTAGAAGCCGGGATACGAGATGCCCCAAATCCCCACTTTTCCGTTATTGTTCGGCACCTGCTTCAACAGAAAATCAATCGTGTCGTGGGTGTCGGAAGCGTCGTCCACATCCTGCGACGACTTCTTGTCGTCAATGTGCGGCCGCATCTCCCGAAACTCGCCTTCGCTCATCCAGCGTCCGCGCACGTCCTGGTAGACGAATACATATCCGGCCTTTTCGAACTCTTCTGACGGCCCCAGGTGCTGCGGATAGCGGTCTTCCCCATAAGGCCCCACGTTATAAGGAGTCCGGTCCATCAAGAAGGGATACGGTCCACCTGCGGCATCCTTGGGCACATACACCGCTGTGAACAGGCGCTTCCCGTCCCGCATGGGAATGCGGTACTCATATTTTGTGTAGTGCGACCGCACGTAATCGTCGGCAGGCAGCGCGGCCGGACTCTGTGCAAAAGACGTGAGTGCAACGAGGGCGCAAAGATTCAAAACCCCCGCAATGACCCGGCCCGGAAAAGACAAGTTCAACGGAGCCCCCTTAGAACAACAGATTACCTTGTTGCATGTCCGAATACATCGCGTGTGTCCGACCCGATCAGGTAAAGGTTCAATCGCGCTCGCCGCGCCCCCTGAAAACGGTGGTATGCTCGGTGCCATGGATTCGACGTTAGCTGCGTTCCAGGCAAAACAGGCTCTGGCCAAAATGAACCGGCTGAAGGGTGATGTTCAGCAATTTGCCACCGACGCGAAAATGCTGAAGTCCATGGCGGATAATCTTGATAGTCGGCCCCTTCTTGATGAGGCCATGCGGCTGCTGCAGAAACTCGGGGCAGCCCGCCTCGAATTCCTCGGTCCGCAAGGCAACATCGAAACGATGGCCCGTGCTTTCCCGTCTCGTCCGCCAAGCGGCGGCGGAATGTCGCCGGCTGCGCAATGGATCCCCGAACTCCGAGCTGCGTCAAAGCAATTCGCAGAAGCTGTCCACTCCGCCGAGACCGCCGTCCGGCAGCTTGGTGACACCGCCGTACAGGGCCTCAACAGCCCTACCCGCACGTCGACAGGCGCCCCCGAAAACCTGCTGGATATTGTAATGAACTTCATCGACATGTTAAACCGATGGGTTGAGCACTATAACAAAACCCATCACAAATAGCCGCAAATCCACGTCCTTCATCTTCCTTGCAACATGATCACGAGTCCACTTCCGAAGGCCGCCGGACTTTCCTCAGTGCGGCCCCGGGCGTTACCCTGTAACTAAACCTGAGACAGCTGAGCGCACATCCTCGTACGCCGGAGCTGTACCTTTATTGCCGGAAGGAGAGCCATGTCGACCGAATACCGCAATTTCCTTGCCCTCTCATATGAAGAGCTCGAGGAACTCAATCTGCAGGCCAAGAGAGAACGCGTCAGCCGTGTTTCCATCGATGAAATCCGTGAAAAGCGTCTCAAGTATCTGAGGGACGAAAAACGCATCAAGGCCGTGACGGTTCTGTTCTCCGATCTCGAAGGCCGCCTCCACCTACTCGACTACGACAAGAAGTTTCTGCTGGGCGCTTACGAGAACCTCACCTTCGACGGTTCCTCCATTCGCGGCTTCACCGCCCAAAAGGAGAGCGATCTCCGCCTCGGCATCGATTGGACCGCGTTCTACTGGGTTCCCGCCGACGTCTTCGGCAACGGCAAGGTCCTCGTCTTCGGCATCGTCATCGACAAGGATGGCACCCCGTATTCCGGCGACCTGCGCGGTGTTCTGAAGAACTACGCCGACAAACTCCACGCCGAAAAGCAGTTCACGCTCAATGCGGCCACTGAAATCGAGGGCTTCCTCTTCGCCGGCAAAGATGCGGAGAAGAAGTACCATGAGACAGGTAGATTCGATTTTGTCTCCACCGGCGGCTACTATCATTCGCTGCCTCTCGATCCACTGCGGCAATTCATCGACACGGCGGCTGAAGTGCAGCGCGCCATGGGCTTCGAGAACGAAAAGGACCACCCCGAAGTGGCCCCCGCGCAGTTTGAAATCAACTTCGGCTACAGCGAAGTTGTCGCCGCCGCCGATCAGATTCAGCTCTACAAACTGCTGTGCCGCCAGATCGCCAACAACTACGGCTTCACCGCATGCTTCCTGCCCAAGCCGATCGTGGGTGTCAACGGCAGCGGCATGCACACCAACGTCTCCGTCTCCCAGGGCAAGACCAACCTTTTCTGGGACGAGAAGGGCGAAGAACAGCTTTCGAAATTCGGATGGGACTTCCTCGACCGCATCCTCACCCGCGCGCTTGATCTGTGCCTCATCTTCAATTCCAGCGTGAACGCCTATCGCCGTCTTGATCCGCACTTCGAAGCGCCCAACCAGATCCGCGCCTCCGCTACTGACCGTGGAGCCATGATTCGCGTGCCCATCGGCAATCACCGCTCCATGCGAACGGAAGTTCGTGCGGTAGCACCTGACGCGAATCCCTACCTGTCGATGTACTCCATCTTCAAGACTGGGATCGACGGTGAAATCTCTGACGTGGACGGTCTTCGCGCCGGCGGCCGCTATCTGCCCGACAACATTTACAAGGCAATCGCCGACTTCCGCGCTTCCGATTGGATCGCCAAGATTCTTGGCGCCGATGTCCAGGGACGTTATGCCGATCTCAAAGAGGCCGCCGCCGATCGCTGCCCCAAACTGCTGGGAACCATCGTCAAAGGGTCCGAAGTCCAGTTCCACCACGCTGTCTACAACCAGTCGCTCTGGAACTTGTTCTAGGTGTTCGCAAAAGGAGATGGGTGCTCTATTCTAATGGCGCCGTCCGGCGTTGTTAGGGCGGGGTACACGCCCCTGCTCGCGTTCGCACGGATCTCCGGTCTTTAACGATTTCCAAAACTGGAAAGGATCAGGGTGCGAACGCGCAGTTAAGAAATGCTATGCAATCCAATTGGATCGGCGCCTGAAAGTCGGTCTGCGCGCCACTAACCCGACTGCTTCGTCGAACAATATCTCGCTCTATAATCGTTTCTGCCATTCCAGTGCGGCCCTGTTAAATAGTGGATCGCAAACGGTCTATGAAAGGTGTCCATGAAGGGGCTTTTGGCTCTGTCGATTCTCCTCGTCTCCGGCACGGCATGCGCAGAGACCTGCACGCTCCAGACATACGCTTCTTCGTGGATGGCCACTGGGACGCCGTTTTCAGTCGAGTGCCCATCGGGAATCTATTCGGGCACGCTGGTTTCGACCCCCGCACGCCGATTCTTCCGGCGCGGACATCTGATGCTCAAGTTCGATCAGCCTGTGATGGTGCCTTCAAAAAATGCCGCGGATGAGGGGAAGATTCAGCCCGGGAGGGGGAAGCAGATTGCCAGTATGCTGATGGCGGGCGGCGTGGGTATCGGCGCAAAGGACCTGGCCGACGGCCTGTCGGGAGCCGTGTTTAAATCCTGGTACATGATTCCCATTTCGTGCGTTACGTTGGCGTTCTTCTCCAATGGCGGCGACGTGAACCTCAAACGAGGAGACAAGCTGGAAATCGTGTCGTTGAGGAACTGAACGGACTCCGCCAGGTCATCCTCGGCTCTCCCACTCGTTTCGCTTCCTGATTGCTCCTTTACGCCGCACGTGTTAAAAGCTAAACAACAGGGTACAAGCGGATCGGGCGCGAAATGCCGGCGCGGGAGGTTTGCCATGCCATCCTTGTGCGCCGTAGTCCCGTTGCCGCCGCTCTGATTCCCATAGGACGACGACGCCAGATCATGACCACCAGTCCTCCAGCGGAAGTCGAAGCCTTATTCGGTGACTATCCGCTCGACTCCGCGTTCGACGAGATGCGGGAGGGGAACGGAGACCTGCGCGCCCATTACCGCGCCCTGGCCGAGACCCTGGCCCGGCTTCCGCAGGATGAGCTCCAGCGCCGCAAGCAGTCAGCCGACTTGTCCTTCCTCACCCAGGGCATCACTTTCACTGTCTACGGACGTGAAGAGGGCACGGAGCGGATCTTTCCCTACGACATGCTGCCTCGCCTGATCACTGCGGCCGAATGGGACCGCATCGAGCGCGGCCTAACCCAGCGCATCATGGCGCTCAACCATTTTCTGCGTGACATCTACTCCGACGCCAAGATCCTCAGCGACCGCGTCGTGCCGCGGGAACTGGTCTACAGTTGCCGCCAATACCGCCGCCAGATGCGCGGCCTCCAGGTGCCGCGCAACGTCTACATCGCCGTGATCGGTTCCGACTTGCTTCGCCTGAACACCGGCGAATTTGTGGTCCTCGAAGACAATCTGCGCGTGCCCTCCGGCGTCAGCTACATGCTCACCAATCGCCGCGTAATGAAGCGCACCTTCCCCCAGCTCTTCCACAGCTACGGTGTGCGTCCCATCGAGCATTATCCGCAACTGCTGCTGGCCACTCTTCGTTCGCTGGCTCCGGAGGGCCGTCCCGAGCCCAATATCGTCCTGCTCACGCCGGGCGTATTCAATTCCGCCTACTTCGAGCACACCTACCTTGCCCGGCAGATGGGTATCGATCTGGTCGAGGGCCGGGATCTCGTCACGCACGACAACATCGTTTACATGCGCACCACCGACGGCCTCAAGCGCGTCGACGTCATCTATCGCCGCGTTGATGACGACTTCAGCGACCCGCTCATCTTCCGCCCCGACTCTATCCTGGGCTGTTCCGGCCTCTTCAATGCCTATCGCGCGGGTAATGTCACGGTCACCAACGCATTCGGTACCGGCCTCGCCGACGACAAAGCCCTCTACGCATACGTGCCCCGCATCATTCACTACTATCTGAATGAAGATCCGATTCTTCCCAACGTGAAGACGTTCATCCTCACCGAGGAAAAGGAACGCCAGCACGTCCTCGCCAACCTCGACAAACTGGTGGTGAAGGCGGTCGGTGAGAGCGGCGGCTACGGCATGTTGATCGGACCTCACTCGACAGCAAAACAGCGCGAGGAATTCGCCGTACAGATTGAAGCCAATCCGCGCAACTACATTGCCCAGCCCACGCTGGACTTTTCCCGCGCGCCCTGCCTGATCGGAAATCAACTGGAGCCGCGGCACGTTGACCTGCGACCCTACATCCTGTTCGGCGACAAAGTGAACATCGTCCCCGGGGGCTTGACGCGCGTCGCCCTTGAAAAAGGCTCGCTCGTGGTCAACTCCTCGCAGGGCGGCGGCAGCAAGGACACATGGGTTCTTCAGTAATCACGAAACCTGGTAATCGGGAGAATGCGACCATGCTCAGCCGCGTTGCCGACAGCCTCTATTGGATGAGCCGCTATCTGGAACGGGCTGAGAATACCGTGCGCCAGTTGGACGTGACCATGAGTCTCATGCTCGATCCCGGCGGCGCCAGCGCCGAAACCCGCTGGGCGCGCCTGGTTTCCGCGTTAGGCGATTCCGAGGGCCTGGAGTGGAACGGCGATCTGGAATCCATGGCGCGGACCCTCATCTTTGACAGCGTCAACCGCTTCGCGGTCACGTTCTGTGTGAACGGAGCCCGCGAAAATGCCCGTCAAGTGCGTGAAGAAATCTCCACCGAACAATGGCAGAGACTCAACCGCCTCTATCACCACATCCGTTCTCCTCAGGCCGGGGACCAGTTCCGCACCAATCTGAACGATTTCCTGGCTTCGATCGTCGATGGCATTCACCTCTTCAAGGGTGTGAGCGACACCACCATGATTCACGGGCAGGGATGGCAATTCATCCGTCTCGGTCGCTATCTGGAGCGCGCCTACGCCACTGCGACGCTCCTCGAGGTGTATCAACCTGATCTTTTCTGCGCCCCCGAGCGGGAGCATTCAGGCGTCCAGTACCTTGAGCAGGTCGGCCTTCTGCGCTGTTGCACGGCGTTCGAGGCCTACTGCCAGGTCTACACAGCCGATATGTCCGCCGACCGCATTCTCGAATTTCTGCTCCTCAATCGCGACTTCCCGCACGCCATTCGCTACTCGGTCGACAGCATCATGAGCTCCATCGAAGCCATCCAGCGCTCCGGCGCCCGCCGCCCTCCCGAAGAACTCAGCGCCGGCATTGGCCGCCTCCATGCCATGCTGGGCTACACCACGATCCATGAGATTTTGTCCGGTGATCCCGGCGCATTCCTCCATTCCATCCGGCAGCAATGCATGCGCATCCACGAACTTGTTTACCGTTACTACGTGCACTACTCCATCCAGTCCGCCCTGGCCATCTGACCATTTTGGATTTAACTGCTGTCATCCCGAGCTTTAACTGATGTCATCCTGAGCGGAGCGCAGCGAAGTCGAAGGACCTGCATTTCGGAATTTTCATTGAAGCAATAACCTGGGTGCCCCACCCTCGCGACGTCTTTGCTTCTGTCGCTAGGGTGGGTATCACGAACGTCGACCGGTCACATCACGAGATCAGCCATGAACTTCTACTCGATCCGCCATCTCACCCGATTCCGCTATGCGAAACCCGTCAGCGAAAGCATCATGGAGACGCGCATGCACCCGCGCACCGACTCCAACCAGCACTGCCTTACCTTTACGCTTTCGGTCAGTCCCCGCTGCCGCGTATTTACCTACCGGGATCATCTCGGCAACAACGTCCAGCACTTTGATATCCCGGGTGATCACACCCAGCTTGTCATTATTGCGGAGTCGGTGGTTGAGCAGCAGACGTTGCCCGATGTGCCCCGATTTCTGTCCCCCGATGCCTGGCGCGCTCTCGATGAACTGGTCCGCGCCGGCGATTATTGGGAGATGCTCCTGCCCAGCGAATTCGCGGTCGAAACCCCCGCGCTGCTTTTGCTCGCATCCCAGTTGGAGGTCAAACGCCGCGACGATCCTCTGATGCTGGTGCACGAGCTCAACGAGCGTCTCTTCAACTACTTCGAATACGTCCCGCGCCATACTCGGGTTGACTCCCCGATCGACGAAGCGATCGTGAGCGGAAAGGGCGTCTGCCAGGACTTCGCCCACACCATGATCGCTCTCCTGCGTCACGTGCGAATCCCGGCCCGCTATGTTTCCGGCTATCTCTATCGCAGCCGTGAAGACAACGATCGCTCCACTCCCGACGCCACCCACGCCTGGGTCGATGTGCTGCTGCCCCATCTGGGCTGGGTCGGTTTTGATCCCACCAACAATCTCGTCGCACACCACCGGCATCTCCGCACCGCCATCGGGCGTGATTACCACGATGTGCCACCCACCCACGGTATCTTCCGCGGCCAGACGGAGAGCGAACTCTACGTGGCTGTCCATGTCGAAGCGGGAGATCAGCCGCCGGCCCTCGATCGGAAGCTCCCCATCCCTGAGGACTGGTCGGTCCTGGTGGAGCGCGCTCAGCAACCTCCCGATCAAAACCTGCCCCTCCTGGAGTTGCAGCAAATGCAGCAGCAGCAGGCCCGGCTGTGACGAAATAGGTCGGCCATGGGACAGAACAGCAGAATTCGACGAGAAAAACGTTGAAGCCTGGGACGAAATCATCCACAATAAATGGCAAGTAAAAAGTCCCTGCCGCTGGAAACGATTCCAAACGTCGGCGGTTTAGAAGTTTCTATTGCCTCTATCTGATTGCTGATTTCTTATCGTTCTCTGCTTCATGACTGGTTGAAGACCTCGGTGCCAAGCGGTTTCTGCGTGCAAGCTTTTTGTTGTGCGCGGCTTTTTGGCTACCGCAGTTCCTGGCATGTTCAACCCAAGCGGCGGATCACAGCTGCAAATCAGAGTTTTTGGAGGAACCGACGTGAAACGATCCCTTTGGGGATGGATGCTTCCGTGTATCCTTTCCACCACCATTCTGACGTTTTCCCAGACTGCAACCACTTCACTTCGCGGCACCGTCAAGGATCCCGGCGGGGCCCTTGTCCCCGGCGCCACCATCAGCATCACCGACAACGATACGGGTAAGGCCTTTAACACAACCTCCAACGCCGCGGGAGCGTATCAATTCGCCCAGATCCCGCCGGCTAAATACACTATCCGGGTCTCCTCCGCTGGCTTTGGCAATCAAATAAAGGTCGCCGAACTCCTTGTCAATCAGCCAGCGACCGTCGACTTCAATCTGACCATCGAGGCCAATACCGTCACGGTCGACGTGTCAGCCACGGCCCAGACCTTGAACACATCGGACGCTTCGCTGGGCAATTCCGCCGATAACGCTGAAATTCAGGCCATCCCCAGCGAAACACGGAACGTCCCCGATCTGCTTTCTCTGCAGCCGGGGGTGCTGTACCTGCCCGCCGCTACCACAAGCGACAGCCGCAGTGGAGCCGTAAACGGCGGCCGTTCCGACCAGGGGAATGTCACTCTTGACGGCGTTGACGACAACGACCAGGTTGGTGGATTTGCCTTCAACGGCGTGTTGCGCCAGACCCAGGACTCGATCGAGGAATTCCGGGTGACGACGGGCGGCTCAAATGCCGACGCCGGACGTTCTTCCGGCGCGCAGATCAGCATGGTCACCAAGTCGGGAACCAACAAATATCATGGCGCCGTCTACGAGTATCATCGCCCCACGTTCACCGTGGCCAACGACTGGTTCAACAAGCAAGCCCAACTCAACAGCGGCCAGCCCAATATTCCCGGCAAGCTGATCCGAAACATCTTCGGCGCTGATGTCGGCGGACCCATCCTCAAAGACAGGCTGTTCTTCTTCGCCAACTACGAAGGCACCCGCCAGGCCGAAAACAAGCAGGTCAATCAGACCACTCCAACCGCTACCTATCAGGCTGGCCAACTCCTCTATCCCGATGACAGCGGCAATACCGTGGCCATCTCCGCAAGTCAGTTCGCCACACTGGATGCCGGTTGCCAGATCTGCAACACCGCTGACTACCCCAATCCGCCCGGTGCCAATCCCAACGCTCTCGGTTATTTCAATTCCATGCCTGCGGCCAATGGAACAACCCTCGGTGACGGCTTGAACACCGGGTCATTCTCCTTCTCCTCACCAGCTCCCCTTTCTCAAAACACCACCATCGGTCGGATCGACTTCATCCCTAGCCAGAAGCAACGCATCTTCGTCCGTGGCAACCTGCAGAAAGACACGACTGACTTCACGGAGCAGTTCCCCGGCCAAGGGCCGACCGACATCTTGGTGGACAACAGCAAGGGCATTACTGCGGGGGATACCTGGACCATCAGCCAGACCCTCGTGAACGATATCCGCTATGGGTATGTCCGCCAGGGTTTCAGCGATCGCGGCGTTGGCAAAGGCGACTATGTCAATTTCCGCTTTATCACGAATACCACGGCGCAAACACGTACCGAACTCACCAACGTCCCGGTCAACAACATCGTCGATAACCTGAGTTGGGTCAAGGGAAATCACACCATCGGCGTAGGCGGCAACTGGCGCCTGATTCATCAGAACCACTCCACCGACTCGAATTCCTATAACGGTGCCTCGAGCAACCCGTACTGGCTCGGTGGTAATCCACCGCAGCCCGACGACATCGGCATGCCCGAGGTCAACGGAGGCTTCGGGAACTCCTACGAAATCGCCTTTGCCAACCTTGTTGGCGCCGTCCCGTCGCGCACCGATGTCTCCCAATACAAGCTCACCAGCGCTTCGTCAGGCACTGCGCTCGGCGATGGGGCGTTTGTGGACCGCGCATTCTCGGCCAACGAGTACGAGTGGTTTATCCAGGATTCTTGGCGGGTGATGCCCAATCTCACCATCACCTTCGGCCTTCGTCACACCATCCTGCAGACACCCTGGGAGACCAAGGGACAGGAGGTCACCCCGACGATCGATACCCACACCTGGTATCAAAAACGTGAATCCGCCGCACAGGCGGGACAGGTCTACGAAGAAGACCTTCAATTCTCGCCGGCCGGCCCCTATTACGGAAAGCCCGGCTTCTGGCCAAAATCGAAAAATAACTTCGCTCCTCGCTTCGCCATTGCCTACTCGCCCGACACCAAGACTTCCATTCGCGTCGGCGCCGGCATTTACTACGATCACTACGGCCAGGCGCTCGTCAACACCTTCGATCAGAACGGCTCGTTCGGCTTAAGCTCTTCCGTTACCAATCCCGCCGGTGTGTACGGGATCGAAGGCAACGCCAAGCATCCGCCGGCGCCACGGTTCATCGACCGCCAGACGCTTCCTCCCATCGATACCGGAGCCGGGGGTGGCTCGACGATCACGTTCCCGTACTATGCGCCCCAGGGCAACTTCGCCATTACCTGGGGCCTCGATAGCAAACTCAAGACCCCTTACGCCGAAGCCTTTAACGCCTCCGTTCAACGCGAGGTTCGCGGCGGCTTTACCATCGAGGCCGATTATGTGGGTCGCCTCGGCCGTCACCTTCTCCAGCAACTCGACCTCGCCGAACCCGTCGATTATGTCGATCCCATGGGAGCCGGCGACTATTTCGCGGCCGGCAGCCAGTTATCCAAGCTGGTTGACGCCAACGGCGGAGATGGGAGCGCCACCGTCGCTCCTATCCAATACTTCGAAAATGTCTTCCCGTTCATGGCTGGAGTCGACTACGCGGGAGAAAGCGCGACCCAGGCCATCTACACCAACGAATGGGCGCCCTATCGAGCCCAGTATGGCGCGACAACGTCGCTCTCCGACATCGACTTTTACTGCAGCTACGGCTGTCCGGCCGGTTGGCAGTCCAAGTTCTGGCAGGACCAGTTCTCGTCGCTCTACGCCCTCTCGACCATCGGCATGAGCTATTACAACGCCGGCCAGCTCGTCCTGCGCCATCCCACCACCCACGGCCTTAACTTCGACTTCAGCTACACCTGGTCGAACTCCATCGACATGGGCTCTGACACCGAGCGCAGCAACGAGTTCGGTTCCAACGCCACCAACACCGGGTCGTTCAGCACCATCCTCAACACCTGGAAACCCTACCTCAACCGCGGTGCGTCTGACTTCGACACCCGCCATCTGATCACCGCCGACTGGGTGTACCTGCTGCCCTTCGGCCGCGGAAAGGCGGTTCTGGGCAGCGCCAACAGCCTTGTCGATGCCTTCGTCGGCGGATGGCAATGGTCCGGCATCAACCGGTGGACGAGCAGCCTGCCATTCTCGGTCACCGAGCCCGGTTGGACGACCAACTGGCAGATCGAGAGCTTCGGCGTTGTCACCCAGCCGGTCAAGGTGCACAAGCATCTCGATTCCGCCGGCAACCCCCAGTTCTTCGACAATCCCGACGCCATCAACAGCGGCATCGCCACCGGCGGTCCAATCCGCCTCCCCTACCCCGGCGAAGCCGGGCAGCGCAACAACTTCCGCGGCGACGGCTACTTCGACATAGATTCGGGCTTGTCCAAGATGTGGCAGATTCGCGAATATGGCGCGCTTAAATTCGCCTGGGAGGTTTACAACGTCACCAACAGTGTGCGCTTCGACCCCGCCTTCATCGGCTCCGGTCTCACCGGAGGCAATCTCGGCATCGCGAACACACTGCTCACGGTTCCCCGCCGCATGCAGTTCAGCCTCCGCTTCGATTTCTAACTCAACCGATTCGCCGACCATAAGCGCCGGAGAAGCTCAGGCTTCTCCGGCGCTTTTCTCTTCGCGCTGTCATCCTGAGCGGGCGCAGCGAGCGAAGGACCTGCATTTCCTGGCCCTCGCCACTACCAACGCTTGAGGGACATCCGCTCCAGCGACCTCGTATACTTCGATCACGACCGAATCCCCGATCCACGAAGTCGAGGTCCCGATCCCCATTGAATGCCCTGCCGCTCCTCCTGATTGTTCTCGGCATCTTCGTGGTTGCCTACCGCTACTACAGCGCTTTTCTGGCCTCGCGCGCTTTTGCGCTCAGTGACCGCAACATCACGCCCGCCCATCGCTTCAACGACGGCCACAATTACGTTCCCTCGCCGCGCTGGGTAGTCTTCGGCCATCACTTCGCGGCCATCGCCGGCGCCGGGCCCCTGGTCGGACCCACTCTCGCCGCGCAATTCGGATACGCTCCCGGACTTCTGTGGCTGGTCGCGGGAGCGGTTCTCGCCGGCGCCGTCCACGACATGACCGCCCTCATCGGCTCCATCCGGCACGACGGCCGGTCATTGCCCCACATCGTGCTGCGCGAAGTGGGCCCGGCGACTGGAATCGTGGCCATGCTCGCTGTGGTCATCAACCTCATCATCGCCATGGCCGGACTCGCCATCGTTGTGGTCAACGCCCTCAGCCAAAGTCCCTGGGGCGTCTTCACCATCGGCATGTCGATTCCCATCGCCCTTGTGATGGGCTGGTGGATGTTCCGCAGCGTGCCCGGCCGTGTCCGCGTGCTCGCCCCTTCCATCTTCGGCGTCATCGCTCTCGGCCTCGCGCTCTTCGCCGGCCGCTGGGTGGCCGGATCCTCCGCTCTTGCCCCGCACCTTCGTTTTTTCCAACCACGCGATCGTACTTCTGCTCTGTGCCTATGGCTTTCTTGCCAGCGCGCTTCCCGTGTGGATGCTGCTCGAGCCCCGCGATTATCTTTCCACGTACATCAAGCTCGGAACCATCGCCGCGCTGGTTGCCGGCGTCCTGCTCGTCCACCCCACGCTACGCTTTCCGGCATTCACGCAATATGTGCACGGCGGCGGGCCCATCATCCCCGGCAAAGTTTTTCCCTTCCTCTTCGTCACGATCGCCTGCGGCGCCATCTCCGGTTTTCATTCTTTGGTAGCGTCAGGCACCACGCCCAAGCTCATCGACAAGGAAACCCAGGCGCGCTTCATCGGCTACGGCGCCATGCTTGCCGAATCCCTGGTCGGCGTTCTCGCCCTGATCGCCGCCTGCTCTCTCAACATGGGAGACTACTTCGCCATCAACGTTCCGCCCGCGGCATTCGCAAAGCTGGGCCTCGCGCCTGTCCATCTCGCCGAGTTCTCACGTCTCATCGGTGAACCGCTCGCGGGCCGTACCGGCGGCGCCGTTTCATTGGCGGTCGGCATGGCCCAGATCTTCAGCGGCATCCCCGGCATGGCCGGTCTTACCAGTTACTGGTTTCACTTCGCCATTCTCTTCGAAGCCCTCTTTATCCTCACCACCATTGATGCTGGCACGCGCGTCGCCCGCTACGTGCTGCAGGAACTCATGGGCAAGGTGCACAAGCCACTCGGCAGCGCCCGCTCTCTGCCCTCGAACCTCGCCGCCAGCGCCTTCATCGTGGTCTGTTGGGGATATCTCGTGTGGGGCGGAACCATCTCGACCATCTGGCCGCTCTTCGGAACCGCGAATCAACTCATGGCCGCCATCGCCCTCACCACCATGACCACATGGCTCGTGAATCACCGCCGCGCCGCTTACGCCTGGTTCACCGCTGTGCCCGCCGCCTTTGTGCTGGTGACCACCATCTCCGCCGCGGTGCTCTCGACCATCAACGTCTTCTGGCCCATGGCCCATCACGCGGGAACCGAAGCCCAGGGCTGGGTCGAGATCACGCTGATGTCCCTCTTCGTCTTCGGCTCCGGGATCATCATCGTCTCAACCACGGCCCGGTGCATTCAGACACTGCGCGGCACGCCTCCGCCTTCAGCCGCAATCACCCGCGATCGACGGAGGCCGCATCAGTCCCCAACCCGCCGCTCCCTACCGCTGCTGCTGAGGCGCTTCCGCCCGCCTAGTGGTAGAGCAACGCCGTGTTAAGCCAGGCAAGGCCCTCCTGGCCCGCTCGAAACCAGCGGTGTCTTCAACCCGAAAACACGCGCCGCGACCCATTCCACACCGAGCCGCATCGGCCCAAGCGTGGCCCAGTCGGGAACGTCGACATTCGGGATTGCCAGGACCGAATTGATGATTTGCGTGAAGACGCAGTACAGCCCAAAGTAGACGACGCAAAACCGGAACACGATTCGGGAAGGGAAGTTCCATGCCCGAGCCGTGGATTCAGTGCGACCTGGTTCGGTTGCAGTCAGCACATCCACATCAGACTCCAGCAGGAAAGATTGAACGAAGAGGCATTCGGCGGCTGGAAGGGATACCGAAACGTGGCCGGATTCTACCACGCGGGCTTTTCGGTTTTGAAGCGATTTTGTCCGTCCGTGTGCGGGAATGGTTCCAACTCTCGCGCAATGAATCGCTCGAACCGCGGGCATCCTGATCCCGGAATTGGCTACTTCCTCTTCCCAGGCATCATGGCTTTGACTCGCGCCATCAATCCAGGTTTGTGCGCCTGGGCCAGGTCCGCCGCTTTGGGCTGCACTGTTGCAGGGGGTGCAGCTTGGGAACCTTCTTGCCTGCCCGCTCCGGCTTCTGGCAAACCAGCATCGGCAGGGTTCGGGTTCGCGGCGCCCGCCTTGGCTGGCAGCGCCGCTCGATTCATCACCTCGGCATGATTCAGCGACGGAACAGCCGCGCCGTCATTCTTCACCAGGATCGAGATTCTGCGATTCGAAGGATCATAGGGATTGCTCTTCACGCGCAGCAACTGGTCGGCATATCCACGCACCTGCGTCACCTGGTCGCTGCGGACACCGTCCGCTTGCAGCAATCGTCGCGCCGCGTTGGCCCGATCCGCCGACAACTCCCAGTTACTGTAATTCGCATCGCTCGAATACTGCGCGGCATCCGTGTGCCCTTCGATCAACAGTGCATTGGGCAGCCCCTTCAATTCGCCTGCCAGCAGCGCCAGCAGTTCCTGCCCGCTCCGGCTCAAACCCGCACTGCCGATTTCATAGAACGTTCCGTTCTTGTCTTCGAGAAGCTCGATCCGCAATCCCTCCGGCGTGATCGTCAGCTCGATCTGCTTCGATAATTGCTGCAGGTCCTTCTTTGCCTTGATTCCCTCTTCAATCCTCTCTTTCAATTGCTGCAGGGCTGAAGCGGCGGCAGGCGTGATGCTCTCCCCGGTGCCGCTGATGGTGGTGCCCATCAAAGTCGAGGTTCCCTTGGGATCATTAAAGTACCCGGCCACCGCCTTCTTGATCTTCTCGCTCGAATTCATCAGCCACAGCACAATGAAGAGAGACATCATGGCGGTGACAAAATCGGCGTAGGCCACCTTCCATGCGCCTCCATGATGACCTCCGTGGCCGCCCTTTTTCTTGATCACGATGATTGGCTGAGCCTTGCCCGGCGATATCATGCGTGCTCCTCTCAGTCCTCCGACCACCTGCAATGGCACGATCATGGGTGCCCCAGAGCCTGCCCTGAGCGAAGCCGAAGGGTCTCGATGCTGAGACCTGGGATCTATGCCGAACGACCCACTCGACGTTCTACGCTGCCGCCGCGGTCTCCGCTGCGGCCTGGTTCTTGCAGCGCTTCTCCATTTCATCGAAGCTGGGACGCACGTGCGCGGGAATGGCCCGCCTTCCCATTTCGATTGCGATGATCGGAGCCGATCCCTTCAGAAACGAAAGCAGCAGCACCCGCAGCACATGCAGATATCCATTGTGCTCGTCGGCCGTCTTGGCCATGTTGGAACTCAGCGGCCCCGCAACCCCGTAGCACAGCAGGATTCCCAGAAACGTCCCCACCAGGGCCGCTGCCACTTTGTGGCCGATCTCTTCCGGGGGGCCGCCCAGCGCGCCCATGGTGATCACCACGCCCAACACCGCCGCAACGATGCCCAATCCCGGCAGCGCATCTGCCATCGTGGTCAGCGCATTTACCGGCTCCGTCGCCTGTTGATGATGTACCTCCATGTCCAGCTCCATCATCTGGTCCATGTCGAAAGGCTCCACGCCCCCGGTGATGGCCATGCGCAGCGTGTCGCAGACAAAATCGCGCGCGTGATGGTCATTGAGAAAATCCGGATAGTTCTTGAAGATGGCGCTCTCGCGCCGGCTTCTCCACATCCATCTCCACGCTCAACAGTCCCTCTTTCCGCACCTTGTTCAGAAACTGGTACATCATCTTGAGCGTGTTCAGATAACGCTCCTTGCCAAGTTTCGAGCCGCTCATCACACCCGTCAAGCCGGCCAGAATCCCTTTCAGGATGTGAATCGGGTTTGCCACCAGAAGAGTGCCCGCCGACGCGCCGGCGATGATCAGCAACTCTGCCGGTTGCAGCAATACGGCGATATGGCCCTTCTCCATCAGGAAACCGCCGATCACCGCCGCGAATACGATGACAATGCCTATGATTGCGAACACGGCAGCCTCCCCGGCGCAAGCGTGATGTGATTTCCGCCCGCCGCTGCGCTTGCCCGCATGGCGTTCTGCGCGCGCTCCAGCATCTCGGGCAGCGTCTCTCCCTTGTCAGCGATGGCGCCGCCCACGCTCACGGTCAGCGAAATGCGGTCGCCCCACCACCGGAAATCCGCGGTACGCGCCATCCCCGCCAGATTTTGCGCATGGTGGGCCACCAGTTCACCCGAGGTCTCATGCGACAACACCAGGAATTCGTCGTCGCCCCAGCGTCCCACTTCTTCGCCCGGGCGCAGACCGTTGGCCAGGGCCCGCTCCACGTTCTCCAGCATCGTTTCGCTGGCCCGGGACCCGTGGGTCTTGCGCAATTCGCGCGCCTGGTCCACGCACACCCAAAGCACGCTCAACGGAACACCTTCCTGAACGAACGCCTCGAATTCGATCGACAGACGATCCTCGAGTTCAATCTGGCTCTGCAGCACCTCGGGTCCGTCGCTGGACTCTCCGTGGGGCAGCGCGGCCAACCGCTCGCCAGGGTGAAAAACCGTTGCCATTCCGATGCGCTCGCCCAATCCGTCGCGCAGGATCACGCGACGCGCGATCGCCGGCACATCGTGGCCAAGTTTGTGTTGCGCGTGAACCAGCGAGCCGCGACCCAGGCGCGGTCCATTGCGCGTTTCCGCGTTCATCTCATAGTCGCGGCACAACGTAAGCGGTTCCAGTCCGTCGGGAATGGCCCGGCCCAGAAGGTCCGCGCCGCAGTACCCCGTCATCATCTCCGCCGCGCGGTTCCAGAACACCACGCGCTCATCACCATCCAGCAGCGCCAGCCCTTCCGGATACACGTCCAGGGCAGCCTCGACTAATGCGGCACGATCGGTCATGCAAGCCTCTGTCGGCTTTATCGGCAGCAGGCCCGCTCAACTTGATTGAATCGGGAGTTGTTTTCCATTCGGCGGCGGAGTCAGTGGCTTTGCCGCCGAATCGTATTGGACATCGCACAGGGCAGGCGTTGGGCTTCCGTCATCGTCGCCCGGTCAGAACAAATGGCACTCGCCGGCGGCACCTGCCCAGGCTCGTCAGCCCTTGCCATTTTGCTGGACAGGATTCGGCGCCTCGGAGGCGCTCTTCCGGGGCAGCCTCACGATGAACCGCGTGTTGCCGGGCTTCGATTCCACATCGATCTTGCCGCCGAATTTCTGGGTCACGATGCGATGCACAATCTCAAGCCCCAACCCCGTCCCCGATCCCAATGGCTTGGTGGTGAAGAAGGCATCGAAAATGCGCGGCAGCGTCTCCGGTGGAATGCCCCCGCCATGGTCGCCAATACACACCACCAGCCAATCCGGTTCGGTCCACGTCGAGATTTCAATCTGCGCATTGGTCGGCGAGGCATCGGCTGCGTTGTCGATGAGATTGGTCCACACCTGGCCCAGCGCCGAGCCCCGCGTCGCAATCGTTGAAGGCGAAGCATTGAAGCGCTTCTCCACCGAGATCTGCTTGATGCGCAGCTTGTGCCCCAGGATCGTCAACGTGCTCTGCAGGCTGTCGTGTACATCCAGTTCCCGGGATGGGGACTTCTCGTCGTAGGCGAATTTCTTCACCGCCGACACCAGGTCGGAAATGCGCGAGATGCTTTCCTCAATCGCGCACACCTGCGACACGCTCGAGACCAGGGCCTCCAGCCAGTTCAAAGCGTCAGAGAAAGAACTCGCCTCAAAGAAATCCCTCGCGCAGGCCAATTCCTGCGGGTCGAAACCGATGTCCACCAACGCCGGCCCGATCCGATACGCGTTTTCAACGCCGGCTTCCGACAGCCATTGCGACATGGCCTCTTCCGCATCCGCCTGCTGGATGCTGCTCAGGGCGGGCGCGTGGCAGCCGCGCATGGTGTGCTCCAGCAAGCCGCGCATGCACTCGAGCTGCGCGCCCGTCTTGGGGTGATCGCTGATGCGCAGGCTCAACTGCTGCAGCCGCATCAGGTTCTCGCGCAACTGCGATGCGGCGCGCTTGGCCGCCGAGCCGGGATTGTGCAATTCGTGCATCAGGCCGGCCGCCAGTGTACCCAGCGAAACCAGCTTCTCGCGGTGCAGAGCCTCTACCTGGTACATCTGCATCCGCTGGCCCATGTTCGCCAGCACCGCCTTGCGAACCGACGGGCAGCACGACATCAGTGTCCAGAAGGCTTCCTCCGCGAAGCGCAGCAAGACCGAGTCTTCAATGGCGCGAATCATGAAGACGGCCTTGGTCTTGCCCATGAGCAGTGGAACTTCGCCGAATCCTTCTCCCGCGTGCGCAGTCCCAACGGTCGTGATCGATCCATCAGGTTCCGTCCGCTCCGCGTGAACATTTCCCGAGATTACCAGCCAATAAGACAGCCTCGCGTCCCCCGGCTGAACCAGAATGGTGCCGGATTTCGCTTTGACACGCTCCACCTGGTCCACGCCGAACAGTTCTTCTACAGGGGTTTCGGCAAACAGCCGCGATTGAAGCAGGTCTCCGGCGACTTCGCTCAGCGAGATAGTCTCCACCTCGACTTGTTTCCCACTCTCGCCCATTTGTCTCTTTCCAGCCTCCGGAGTCATCTCTCCATCACCTTCTGCCGCCTCCCATTGGCACTATGGCGAAACGGTTTACTTATTGAAATCATGCTACAAACGCCGGCGCGGGCCAACAAAACCTGTCCCGGCACAAGGCTACTTAGAACCCGGCCAGGTACTGGTGGACAAACTGCACCGCAATCGATCCCTCCCCCACCGCCGAAGCCACCCGTTTGACTGAACCGTGCCTTACATCGCCGGCAACGAACACCCCGGGAACGCTTGACTCCAGCAAAAACGGCTCCCGGTTCTCCTTCCACTCCCCCGGCAGCCTTCCATCTACGCGCAGATCTGGTCCAGCTAGCAGAAAACCCTTGCCATCCCTCAGCACCGCCGGGGGCAGCCACTCCGTGCGCGGCGCCGCTCCGATGAACACAAACAACGACGACGCCGATACTTCCGTCTCGCCGTCTGCGCCGCACAACCGCAAGCGCTCCAGGTGGTCCTCACCCAACGCTTCAAGCACTTGGCACCCGGGCTGCACCACAATATTGGATGTGCGACCGATCTCATCGATTAAGTATTTCGACATGGTGGCCGCCAGGTTCCCGCCCCGCACGAGCATCACCACGTTGCGAGCATATTTTGAGAAATGCAGGGCCGCCTGGCCGGCGGAGTTGGCGCCCCCCACGACATATACGTCCTCATTCCGGCAGGCCGCCGCCTCCACCAGCGCCGCGCCATAATAGATGCCGCGCCCAGTCAGCCGGTCCCCGCCCGGAATGTCGAGCTTGCGATACTGCACCCCGGGCGCGAGCAAAATGACATGACTCGAAACCTCGCGTCCGTCTCCCAATTGAATGAACCGGTATGGCCCATTGACGCGCAGGCCGGTGGCCCGCTGCGTGATGAACTCCGCTCCGAAGCGGGTTGCCTGAATGTGGGCGCGCCTTCCCATATCGGCCCCCGTGATGCCGGCGGGAAAGCCAAGATAGTTCTCAATTTTCGAGGTGGTGCCGGCTTGTCCGCCCGGCGCCTCGGGTTCCACGACCAGCGTTCGCAAGCCCTCGCTGGCGCCATACACGGCCGCAGCCAGGCCCGCAGGCCCCGCTCCCACGACGATCAGGTCATAAAACTCCTGGGTCGCCTGGATGCTCAATCCCACCTTGGCGGCCAGACTCTCGGCCTCCGGGTCAATCAGTGAAGTGCCGTCGGAAAACAGCACGACCGGCAGATTGTCCGTCCCCAGCTTTCGCTCCTCCAGCAATTTCAAGGCATCTTCACTGGTGACATCGAACCAGCGGTAGGGAATATGGTTGGAGGACAGGAAACTGCGCACCGTGTGATCTCGCGGAGACCACCGATGCCCGATCACGCGAAGCCCTTCAAATGCTGGCCGGTACCCCGCCTTCCAGTCGTCAAGCAGATCGCTCAGCACCGGATACAGCTTTTCCTCGGGCGGATCCCACGGCTTGTTCAGGTAGTAATGGATGCGCGCCGAGTTGATGGCCTGAATCGCCGCCTCGGTATCGGCGTAGGCAGTCAGCAACACACGCCGGGCTTCGGGATACAGTTCCCGCGAGTGCTCCAGGAATTCAACGCCGGACATTCCCGGCATTCTTTGATCGCTGACCAGCAGGGCCACCGGCTCCTCGCGTGCCTTCACCTGCGTCAGGGTGTCTAGGGCAGCCTGGCCGCTCGCGGCACGCATCACTCGGTACTCAGCTCCATACTGTCTCCGCAGATCCTGGACCACGGCCTCCAGCACATTCACGTCGTCGTCTACCGCCAGTAAGATTGGCCTCGCCATGTTTTACAGTCTAGGGCCTCCGCGCGACGGAGTTGAGGTGTCCCCGCAGCCCGTCGGGGTGATTTTGGCTGATGGAAAGCGGGTTCTGGCTGGATTCCGGGGATTTATCCCCCGTTAGTTGCAGAGAAAAGGTTGCTTTGGGTGCACCTTTTCGTTTCACTCAGACGCCAATAAGCGGTAATCTCATTGATAAGAACATTCCCCGAAGTTACGGAGGTTTGGGTTAATCGTTACTGGAGGAATGTCATCCTATTTTCATTGTTGCAATTACGGACACGTGCAGGGTTTTCCCCACTGCTGCCGATAAAGCTCCGAAGGGGCAGAAAGAGTGGCCTAAAAACTAGCAGCGAAATTTGGACGAAAGTGACCATGGACGGCTGGATCGGTCCCTGCGTGGCTGCGTGCAAATGTCGGCGAGTGAGGCGCACGAAATGAATAAGATAATTTTGGCCGATTCACAGGCTATTTTCCGAGCCGGCACCGCCAAGGTACTGGCTATGGACGAAGATTTTCGCATCATCGCGCAGTGCGCCGATCTCGATCGCATGCTGCACGCCATCAACACGTTTCCCGGCGCAATTGTCATCTTCGCCGCGTCCTTGCGACCCGATATGGGCCGCCTCCGCATGATGCTTGAAGCCGCGGGCAGCCGCGCCATCGTGATTGCGGAGAACAGCGAGAGCGCGAGCGCCTATCTACATCAGGGATTTCGAGGCGTAGTGTTCCGCAACGTGACCGGAACGGCCCTGGTGGAGTGTGTGCGGAGGGTGGCTGCGGGGGATACCTGGGTTCCTCCTCAACTGGCGATTGCCGAAGCCCCCGAAGAAGATATGGTTGGAACGCGCGTGCGCGACCGCCTTACTCCCAAGGAGATGCGCATCGTCGCCCTGATTGTCCAGGGCTGCAAGAACCGCGAGATCGCCCTGCGCCTCAAAACCACCGAGCAGGTGATCAAGAATTATCTCCGCTCCATCTACGACAAGACCGGCGTCAGCGATCGGCTCGAATTGGCTTTGTTTACAATCCACCATCGAGTCCTGGCCCAGGCTGCTGCTGAAATGGGCAGTCGGCTCGAGGCCGAAGAGCAGCAGGCCTCCGTCCCGCCCGCCGTGGTGGCTCAGACCGCTTAGGCAAATGGCGCGATTCTCCAATCGCGCCATCTCAACTGCATCCAACCAGCGTTGAAGGCTAAATCCCGGTCGGTGCCGGATTCGAACCCAGTCTCTCCGCCACGCTCTTGGCCTGCGTGAACAGATACAGATAGTCCGGTCCACCCGCCTTGGAGTCCGTTCCGCTCATATTGAAACCGCCGAATGGATGGGCGCCGACCATGGCACCCGTGCATTTGCGGTTAAGGTAGAGGTTCCCGACGTGGAACTCGCCGCGCGCCAGGTTCAGCCGGTTGCGGTCCGCGGTATACAGCGCTCCGGTCAGCCCGTACTCGGTGTTGTTGGCAACCCTCAGCCCTTCCTCGAAGTTCTCCACCCGGATCAACGCCAGGACCGGTCCGAAGATCTCTTCCTGCGCAATCACGGCATCGGGAGCCACATCGGCGATTACCGTCGGCTCCAGGAAGAACCCGCCCGCCGGCGTGGCCACCGCATTGCCGCCGGCCACCAGCCGCCCTTCCTGCTTGCCGGCCTCGATGAATTTCAGCATGGATTCGAGCGCCGCTTGATTGATGACGGGGCCCATGAAGCGATTCTCCGCCGGATCGCCGACTGTTAGCTCGGCTACCCGTTCCCTCACGCGCTCTACGAAAATGTTGTAGATGGGCGCTTCGATGATCGCTCGTGAACAAGCCGAACATTTCTGGCCGCTGAACCCGAAAGCCGCTGCGACCACTCCATCGACCGCCGCATCGACGTCCGCATCCGCACACACCAGGATCGAGTCCTTGCCACCCATCTCGAGGATGGTGCGTTTGATCCAGATCTGTCCTGGCTGGGCCTTGGCAGCCCGCTCATGGATATCCAGGCCGACCGCCTTGGATCCGGTAAAAGCGATGAAGCGGGTCTTGGGATGTTCGACGATCGCATTGCCGAATGTCGCGCCGGAACCCGGGCAGAAGTTGACCACGCCTCCCGGCATGCCGGCTTCTTCCAGAACCTCAACAAACTTCGCAGCAATCGTTGGCGAGTCACTGGAGGGTTTGAGGATAACGGTATTCCCGGTCACGATCGAAGCCGCCGTCATCCCCGCCATGATGGCGAAGGGAAAGTTCCACGGCGGGATGATCGCACCCACTCCCAGCGGAATGTAAAGAAGCTCATTACGTTCGCCTGGGTATTGTATTGGTGTCGTTGCACTTGCCAGCCGCAGCGCTTCCCGCGAGTAAAACTCGAGAAAGTCGATCGTCTCGCCTACGTCGGCATCGGCCTCAGCCCAGTTCTTGCCCACCTCGTACGTCAGCCAGGCGCAAAACTCAAACTTGCGCTGCCGGATGATTTCGGCTGCGCCCAGAAGGAGAGAAACTCGCTGGTCGGCGGACGTGCGGCTCCAGGTTTCAAAGGCGAGAAGCGCGGCGCGCATGGTTTGTTCGGCGTGGTCTGCCCCAGCTTTCTGGTGAATCCCAACCACCTGTGCCGGCCGGGCCGGGTTGAACGACCGGATCTTGCCCTCGGTCTTGAACCGCTCGCCGCCAATGACCAGCTCGTATTCGCGGCCCAGTTGGGTGCTTACCTGCTCCAGCGCCGCTCGCATGGCGCGCGCCTGGTCGGGGTGCTTGAAGTCGAGAAAGGGTTCATTCCTGAAGCTACCCTGCGGGGTGCGGGGCTGAATCGAAGTGGGTAGAGTCACGGTAGCCATAACCCCACGATTGTAGTCGAGTGCCAAAAAAATCGCAGGCCGGGGTCAACCGCTTTTTCGTATGTCCCGTCCAAGGCACGCCCCACGGCCCATCGGATATCCAGAAATCGCGAAGCGCCTCCGAAACTAATCCCCTCCCCGAGGGTTGAGACTATGCAACCGGTCTCGGGCCTGCGAACGAGCCTGTGTTCCGTGCCCGGCCGACCTGAATCCGGTGGAGCAAGCGGGGTTACGGAAACGGTCGAACCCCAATTTCAATTCGTGATGTGGCGGATTCGGACTCGATTGTGAGGCACAAAGCCCGATGAGCCGGACTGTGAGAAACAAATGATTCCCCGAGTCGCCGCGGTCGGTTTGTCGCCGGTCCCCATAATGCTTGCCTTGGTTCTCCTCCTCTTGCCGGTTGCTGCTCTTCACGCCCAGGAACCCCAGCAATGGCCCCAGGACGAGACATACGATGATACGCAGCCCGGATCCCAACAACAGCCACAATACGGCCTGTCCCAGGGTTACCCTCAACAGGGCAATAACGATCCGCAACAGGGGTATCCCCAATCGAACCCGCAGGGATACGATCAGCAGCCCCAATACAGCCAGCAGCCCGAGATACAGGGCCTCAATGCAGAACAGTTGGAGCAGCTCGTAGCGCCCATCGCGCTCTATCCCGACGCGCTTCTGGCCCAGATTCTGGCTGCGTCGACCTATCCGGCCCAGATTTCAACGGCCGATCAGTGGCTGCGCAGCATGGGGAATGCGCCTGCGGAGCAGATTGCCGCCGCAGCCAGCGCTCAGACCAGCTGGGATCCAAGCGTGAAGGCGCTGACCGCCTATCCGCAGGTCCTGGACATGCTGAATCAGAACCTGCAATGGACTACATCTCTGGGCAATGCCTACTACAACCAGCCCCAGGACCTGCTGCAGACCGTCCAGGTCATGCGGCAGAGAGCCCAGTCATCGGGAAGCCTGCAGAGCACACCGCAAGAGCAGGTCACCTCTAACCAGGGATATATCGCCGTGGCGCCTGCCAATCCCCAGATGGTGTATGTGCCCACCTACAATCCGTGGGTCGTGTACGGACAGCCGGTTGCGGCCTATCCGGGTTACACGCCCCTCGACACAATAGGAGCGGTCGTAGGGACGGCCGTTCAGTACGGATTGAGCTTTGCCGTCGGCGCGTTCTTTCACACCCCTTTCGGTCTTCTGAGTTGGGGACTCGATTGGTTTGGGAACGCGGTTCTTTTCAACCATGGTCCCTGGTGCTCGCATAGTGTCACGGTCGCCGACTGGGGCTTTCCCCACGGCGGCCCCCGTGCCTTCCGGGGCGGCGAGTATGCCCGCTACGGCGACCGTTACGGCCGCGGCGGATCGAACTCTTACCGGAACGAGCAGGGATTCAATCGCGGGGAAGGCAGATTTCCGGTGGTCCGCCCCGCCCAGGGATTTGAAAACCGTTCCCAGGGAGGATACAACCGGCAAACGTATCAAGGCCGCGAGTTGGGTGGATCCAGCCGGGGGTATTTAGGCTACGGAAGCCAGACACACCCGGCCATGCCACAGCAGTACGCGTCCAATCGCATGCCCCCGGCGGTCGGCCGGCCCCAGCCTTTCCAGGGAACCCCGCAGAGCCTGGGGAACCGGCCGCAAGGCTACGGAAATGGATTTCAGTCGTACGCGACTCGCCCGCAGCCGTTCTCGACCTATGGGCAGCGGCCGGGGTATGGCTCGAACCCCTACGCTCGCCCTATGGAAAATTACGGCGGGGGACGCAGCCCGGGATACTCGGCCCCCGCGCAGGCTTACCGTGCTCCCACGCCGAGTTTTGGCCACGGATTCAGCCGGCCTCCGGCGAATGCCTTTGCGGGGTCGTACGGACAGTCTGGCCATTCGGGCGGATTCCATCCCTTTGGCGGTGGGCACAATTCCTCGCCGACCTTCGGCGGTAGCAGCCACAGCTTTGGCGGCGGACATAGCCTCGGTGGCGGTGGTGGCCGCAGTTTCGGTGGTGGTGGCCACAGCTTCGGCAGTGGGCATTCTGGCGGTGGCCATTCCAGCGGGGGCGGCCACAGCCACCATCACTAACGAACCGTTTTAAAACTAGAAGCTAAACGGGTGCCTGATCCCGCAACATACAAGGGTGGGGTTTCGTTCATCGGGATCGGAGAATCGGACTCAGATCCAGGCCCGAATTCCCAGCCCACGGCATGAACGGGTCGCGACATCGGCGGCGAGGCGCAGAGCCGGTTCAAAATCCTGGACGCGGGCAAAGTAAAAGCAGAAGGCCCCATGCAGGACGTCGCCGGCGCCCAGCGTCTCGACAGCGTCGATCCGGTCTATCTCAATCTCAAACCGGCGTCCACGATCCCATCCCAGGACCGGCTTCTCCCCGCGGGTTACGGCGACGTGCGCCACGCCCCGTTCTCCGAACCAGGCGATCGTCGAATCCGGATCGGGCGGGCCCCCCGGAACCGAAAATCGCTCACTGCAGATGGCGGCGGTGAGCAGCGGCGCAATCTCCTCGGTTCCGGGCTTCCAGCTTCCTCCATCCAGAACCAGCATGGTTCCGGCCTCCCGGCAGGAGGCGAGTATCCGCAGAGTTTCGTTGAGATGGAAACCGTCGGTAAGCGCCACGAACGGAATCTCTCCCGGAGTTGGGTTCCAGGCCGGGCGCCGGTTCAATTCAACCGTGGACCGAGGCGGGTTCACGATGGTTCGGGTGGCATGAGCCGCATCGAGAAGCACCGTCGTCAGGGGAGTTTCGTACGCAGTGCCTGCCGCCAGATCGATCAGATTGATCCCGAGCCGTTCGAGTTCCCCTCGAACCATTCCGGCCCATGGACCTCCGCCCACGGCAGTCATCAGCACCGCCTCGCCGCCCAACAGGGCGTGGGTGATGGCCGCGTTTAGGGCAGGCCCGCCCGGAGCGGCCCGCATTTCGCGTGCGAAGACTTTGGTATCCGGGGCGGGGAACTGGTCGAGCGAGTAGACGACGTCGAGCGTGCCCCGGCCGACAAACAACGCGCGCGCCGGGCTCACCGGAGTGCGATCTTCCGCTGAACGTTCACCGCATCTCCGTCAGCGCCTCGGTGTGCTTGCTCATCTTGGCGGTTCGTTCCAGCTTGTCCCAGTTGAACGGCTTGCCATCGATGGCCCGTTTCAGGGTCTTGAACAGCACCACTGAAAACAGTTGGCGGTAGGAGAAGCGCTGCAGCCAGATGTGGAACAGGAGCCAGCGATCGCCCTTGTTGGCGGGATGGCGCCGTTCCAGGCTGAAGGCCACTGCGGACGTGATGAAGTCGATCAGCAGAAAGGCGAGGAAGTAAGTCAGCAGCTTCTGGAAATCCGCCGCGGAGGCCGCCTCGGGGTGATAGTGGAGGTCGATGAAGTAGTGAATGATGCCGTACACAAACATGATGTCGATGAACGGCGACACCAGGGGAAGCAGCATCTGGAAGATGAGGATATTGGGCAGCGCGAACAGGCCCATGGCCTTGTTGCGAACAAAGGCAGCGCGATGTTTCCACACCGCCTGCAGGGTCCCGAACGACCAGCGGAAGCGTTGCCGCATCAGCCCCTTGGCATCGATGGGCGCCTCGGTGAAGGCCAGGGAGCGATCTTCGTAGACGACCTTGAGGCGGTGCTCGAGAAGGCTCATGGTGAGGTCGGCATCTTCAGCCACTGTGTTGATCGGGTAGCCGCCGGCTCTCTTCACCGCCTCGGTGCGCCATGCGCCGATCGCGCCAGGGACCACGGTGACCACGCTGAACAGATTGAGGGCGCGGCGCTCGAAGTTCTGGCTGGTGATGTATTCGAGAGCCTGCCAGCGGGTCCAGAGGTTCACGCGGTTGCCCACCTTGGCGTTGCCTGCCACCGCGCCCACTTCCGGATCCTCGAAATGGGGAATGAGCTTGGAGATGGCGTCGGCGGCGATGACCGTATCGGCGTCGATGCCCACGTAGATGTCCTCCTCGATGCGATCGAGGGCAAAATTCAGGGCCGCGGCCTTGCCGCCATTGGGCTTGACCAGTACCTGCACGCGCCCCGCCCGGATTTCTTCGCCGTAGGCCTCACGCGCCACTTCGGCGGTGCGATCCTTGGAGCCATCGTCGATCACGATCACATGCAGGTTGGCATAGTCGGAGTTCAACACGGAGCGAATGGTGCGGACAATCACCTTCTCTTCGTTGTAGGACGGAATCAGCACCGCCACGCGGGGATTGAATCCCGGTGAAGCCTCGCGGTGGGGCCGGCGCAAGCGGTCGATGATCGCGAGAACACCCACCAGGATGAGCCGTGCGCTCATCAGGATGTCGCCCACGAAGAACACGATCACGACGAAGTTGAAGATCATCGACAAGGCCGAAAACGCCAGCGAATCGGGCAGCGCGCGTACCCGCTGCCAGAACGTCAGCCGCGGCATCACGTCGGCGGTGGTCTTTCCCATCAGCGCCGAAACCTGCACGATCGAGTAGCCATGCTCCCGCAGCGTGTCGATCAGAACAGGAAGTGCCGCGATAGTCACGGAGCGGTCGCCGCCGCCGTCATGCATGAGGATGACGGACCCCCGGAACTGGGGCCGGCTCTTCATCCGGTTCAACTGGTCGAGGATGGATTGCGCAATTTCGGCCGGGCTCTTGCGGATACGCTCATCCCAGTCGTCGGTGTCCAGCTTGTTGCCGACAATGGTCAGGCCATCCTGTTGAATTCGATACACAGGTGCGGCCTGATCGTCGGTATCGGGTTCCTCGTCGATGTCGTACGGAGGCCGGAAATAGAGCGGCTGGATGCCCAGCTTGCTTTCAAAGAGACGCTCGGTTAGATCGACTTCGAGATCAAGCTGGCGGGGCGAGATTTCGCTGATATCGGGATGGGTGTAGGTGTGATTGCCGATTTCGTGGCCCTCGCGCACGATGCGTTGCATGAGCCCGATGTTCTGCTGGGCTTCGTCGCCGATGAGCATGAAGGTGGCATGCACACCCTTCTGCTTCAGGATGTCGAGAATCCTGGGCGTCCATTTGGGGTCGGGTCCGTCGTCGAACGAGATCGCCACCTGGTTGGGCTGGTAGCCATATTGCTGGACGGTGTAGGTGGTCGGATACACGTCCATGTGCTCGTCGACGATGAGCTTTTTGCGCGGGTCGGTTTCGTCGGTATCGACTTCGACCGTGCGCTTGCCCGGCTTGGGTAGTCCCGTGACGCGGATGATTTCGCCATCGCCTTCAGTATCGATATCGTGGCCCGGCTGCACGGTTCCTAGCGCGGTCAACGAGTCGGGACTGCTGGGCTTGTCCCAGATATTCCAGAGCGAGCTGTCCTCCTCGCCCAGCCTCCACAGGGCGAAGGTCTGGAGGCCCAGGGAGCGTGCGCCGCGCATCTGATTCAACGCAGTCACCGCGTCGAGAAACCACACCACGTGGCGCTGGTTCTTGTCTTCATCGATGTATTCGAAGTGGGGGTTGAGGGTGTTGTAGTCGAGGTCGAGATCGGCGTCGGCATCAGCCGCGCGCTCCCAGACCTCGGAAACATGATCCAACTCCTCGGTGTCGACCACCCGGGGCTTGGGATGACGTGGATCCTTGGCATCGGGAATCGACATCGTCCAGTCGT
The DNA here is from genome assembly GCA_963798315.1 of uncultured Acidobacteriota bacterium. Classification (GTDB taxonomy): domain Bacteria; phylum Acidobacteriota; class Terriglobia; order Terriglobales; family Acidobacteriaceae; genus Telmatobacter. The sequence continues at coordinate 185,659 of CAWCTA010000026.1, forward strand.
AGCCAAAGTTGCCGATGGCGCAGATCAGCTTTTCCTTGGGAACAGATTTCAAGACCCGGGTCAGGTTGGCGATAAACCAGTCCTGCGCCGCGACAGGACCAGGATCGCTCTCCACCTCGTGTTGGTCGTAGTTCATCAGCACCACCCAGTCGCAATTGGCCGCGATCTGCTTCAGGTAGGCGTCTTCGGCGCCGGCGCCTACGTTCACGATCAGGCGCAGATTGCGGGGACGCAGATCGCCGTAGAGCTCCTGAATGAACGTGAGGTAGTCGGGGTAGGATGAGTCGTCCAGATTCTCGAAATCCAGCGAAAGACCGCGATAGGCCGGAAATGCGGTGAAGAAACGTACCAGCTGGGCTCGAAGGTGGGCTCGGTTCTTCGCATCGCCGAGCATGGTCCCCACGCCCCCGTCCCAGATGCCGGTCCTGGTGTTGTAGTTGTTCAGCTGGGGAAAGATCTCGGTGTCTTCTTTGGTGGCCTGGATGACGTTCTTGACCTTGTTGAGGTCGTCGGGATCGTGGACCGTGTTGCCGTCGATGACCGGGTACTCGCGAATGGTGCTATTGCTGCTGATCGCCACCAGGGCCCCCGCGGCGTTCACGTGCAGCCACTGCGGAAAAAGCATATCGATCTGGTGTACATGCTCCTTGAACGAGGAGTAACTCGTAGGATCGTCGGGCACGTAGTAGGCGGCGCGCAATCCTTCGCCGGTGTTGAGGGGAATATCCGACGGCCGGCGCGCGGTCTTGCGTCGAGCCGGCGGGGCGGGCCGATTTCCGTGCAGCAGCGGCGTGCGGTCGCTGATGGGCTTGTAGTTGTGCTTGGGGATGGGCAGAAAGATTCCCGTCAGCCGCTCACCGCGCAGGGTATTGAAAATGAACCCCACTACGACCAGCGTGGTGATCACGGCCACCGTGTCAAGAATGCGCCGTAGCCGCTTCCATCGTTTGCGCTGGGGATCGAAGAATATCTGCTTGTCGGGCATAGCCTATCGAGTGTTGAGAGCTCTTCCCGAAACGTGCAGTCCTTCGGGTACAAGGATCAAAGTGACTGTTTCTAAATGATAAAGCCTGCGGCCGTCCGTTTGGTCACGTCTCGCGCGGGGGCCGGGAATAAGGCCAAAAACAGGGTCGGCGTACTACCCTGTACAGTACGAATCGTATGGAAGCTGACCGTCTGAGTCAATCGCGCGCCCCCCTGTATGTTGCTTCGACGCGCGCAGGAATTTCCGTGGGGCTGGCTCTTCTCGCCGGCGGAGCGCTGCGGGTATGGATGCTGCTGAAGTTCTTCGAGGTCAACGGAGATTCGCGGCTCTACGGCGGCATGGCGAAGAATCTGCTTCTCCATGGGCGTTATGCCCTCACCGACGGCGGCGGCACGCTGCACCCGACCTTGATTCGCCTTCCGGGGTATCCGCTTTACCTCGCCGCCTGCTTCCAACTCTTCGGCATGGAGAACTACTACTGGGCCGCCTGCATCCAGATCGTGCTGGAACTGGCTGGCTGTGTGCTTCTGGCGCTGTTCGTTCACCGCATCGCGTCGCCGGCATCGAAAGCTGGCGCGGCGCAGGCCACCCTGTGGCTGGCGGTCCTGTGCCCGTTCACCGCGGTTTACGCCGCCGAGCCGCTGACCGAATCGCTGACCCTGTTTTGTGTAGCGCTGGGGCTTTGGTCCGCGGCACGATTTCAGGATCGCCCCGCCTGGGGAAGCGCCCTGGCGTTTACCTTTGCCGTGACCTACGCTGCATTGCTTCGTCCCGACGGCGTCCTGGTGGGCGTCGTTCTTGTTCCAGTGGTCGCCGCGCGAGTCTTCTGTTCCCCGGCGCGCCAAGGCTCCCGTGCCCCATCCTTTCGATTTTTCTCTGTGGAATGGGTGGGAATCGAGAACCTTCGTATAGCGATCGTCTGCCTGCTGCTGGCCCTCGCCCCGTTTGCGGCCTGGACGTGGCGCAACTGGCACGTGTTTCACGTCGTGGAACCTCTGGCGCCGCGCTACGCCACGGACCCTGGCGAAGACACCAATCCCGGCTTCCAGCGCTGGGTGAAAACCTGGAGCCTGGACTTTGTTTCCACCTACCAGGTCTATTGGAATATTCCGGGCGGCCCGATGGACATCGCCGCGCTGCCCGGCCGGGCTTTTGACTCGCCGGAGCAACGCGACCAGACCGCCGGCCTCGCCGCCGACTATGAAGCCAATGGGGAGGAATTATCGCCGGAACTCGACAAGCGGTTCGGGCAACTTGCCGAGGCCCGGATCGAAGCCCGTCCGATTCGCTATTACGTGTTGCTTCCCCTGGGCCGGGTGGCCGATATGTGGCTGCGGCCGCGAGTGGAGAACCTGCCCATCGACCTGGACTGGTGGATCTACAAACATCACCACGTGGAAACGCGGTTCAGCTGGTTTTATGCAGGCTTGAATGCGCTCTATCTTGCCTTGGGCATTGCCGGACTCTGCCTTCGCCCCCGCCTGTGGGTGCCGATGCTTGCATATTTTCTGCTGCGCAGCGCCCTGCTGGCCACAATCGAAGCCCCCGAGGCGCGCTATACGCTGGAGGGTTTCCCGATCCTGTTCGCGCTGGGCGGGATTGCGATTGGGTGTTTCGCAAACGCAGCGCGACGGGGTACGTAAGTCCCAATCTAACCGCTTGTTATCTTTGAGCGCAGGTCGCCGCAGCGATCGGAGTCGAAAGATCTGCTGCTGCTTCTCGATAGTGATCCATTTCCCAAAATTGACACGCCGCCGTCCTGGTGCCACCGACGGTCCAGACACCAAGAAATCACAACAATCCGCCCCCGCCTGCGCATGTTCACGCCCAAACAGGCCCCCACCAGGTCAGAATCGGGTTCCCGTCGCCCCAAAACGGTAAGTCGCGCCGAAGGTTATGCCTCGAGGATTCAGGGTGTGGTGCTGCTTGCTGATATCGCTGTAAAAGTCCGGGATGGCTTCGTAGGTGTAATCCACGCGCGTCCACCAATGTCCCCGGATGTGGTATTCCACACCGCCTCCGACAGACCACGTCCAGTAGTTGGAATGAAGCTGTTCTGGGCTGTGACCGGGCGGTTTCGACATGCTGGCAAAGCCCAATTCGCCTTTGTAAATCGGCTGAAACCTGCCCCAGTAACCCATGGTGCAGATCAGACCGCCCTCTCCGACGAAGAGCTTGTAATTCGAAGCGACTGAGTTTCCGCCCAGGATCATGGAGTGTCCCTCGACATTGATCCCGAGGCAGTGCCACATCGTTGCGGTAACCCAGGCGGCGGGCCCCCACCTGTTAATGTCCCCCTTTGCGAAATCGCCGGACATATAGTCCATTCCCCCGCCGGCGCTCCATCGCATCGGAGGGAGAATCTCCCTGCCCTTGCCCGCTGCAGGCACCACCTGAGCAAGGCACGACATCGAGCCAAGAAGGACAGCCACCGCCACCATCAGCTTTGCACTCATATTTCCATCTCCTGATTCGTGCCGGTCCCAACCAGGACCAACCTGAGTTGATTGAGCTTAAACTTGCAAACGAATCCAAGGTCGTCAGATCAACAACCCGGCGGCGCCGATGCCGACAGCCTTGACGCCGACCGCTGCACCCTTGGCGAGGTTGCCAGGGTGTTGAGTGGGTGAAGTGTGGAAAGGTCGCTTGCGCCATTCTCAACTCGGTTGGCCGCTTCAGCGCCCTTAGCGGTTCCTTTGCCGATGTCTCCGGTGTGTCCCCGTCGACATCGCCGCTTAAGCCTTCCGTCAGTTTAGATTAGATGCGCCGGCGGCGGGCTCCGCTTTCAGGCAGCGAAATGGCCGGAACCCAATGTCAAAACACAAACGATGTAGTTGCAAGCCTAACGGAGATTTGTGATCTCCGGTTATGTCGAGGGCCAAACCGGAAGCTGTCGAGTAGCTGCATCGATATGCGGCCCGTAAAAGCCGCCTTGCAGAAGATTGCCTTCTCCCCGCGCACAATAAGAAGAGTAGCCACAGTCCGCTTTCGGAGAATTCCTCCATGACCGAAACTGTACACTATGCTTCCGCGCTCGCCCCACCCCCTGATTTCAGCCCCGCTCTCGAAAACGCCGCTGTCGCTCACTGTTGCGGCGTCTGGGAATTCGCCCGCCGTCCGGCTGACACGGACTCGTGCAGTGTCAGGTATGTCCTCGGTCCGGACCCCAGAAGGCGCCCCCCACCCCTCCCCTATGTAGATACGCTTTTCTTTCGCCTTTTTAAATCATTGTACTGAATCCAAATGCGTTACGAGGCATATTTTAGAATGTAACAGCATTTTTTGTTACATTAGTCCCTTTAGGCTCTTAGCCAACCCAATAGTCGGTGCGATCCACGACATGGGCTCCATAATCTGCGCCTCACGCACCCACAGCGTATGCAAGTCCACGAGGCGGATTCGTTGGCCGGGACCCGGGACTAACCGGCAAAGGCAACCCCGCCGCCCTGGCCGTCCTCATACCTTCGGAACGCCGGGCCGGCCAGTTTGCCGCCTGGATGTTCAGAAGGAGACCCGTCTGTGGTCCATCCTGGCGAGTGGCGTGAGGTTTTCGCGATTTCCCTCACCTGCCGGCGGCGAAGGAGAATCGCAATGGCAGCCGCCGGACGCTCGCCCCGTGTTCCGTCACCAACTAGTCAGAAGAAGGAAAAAATGCCATCGAAAGACCTGATTGAAGCAGAAAGCACCCTGCGCTCCGTGATCGAAAACCTGATCGACGGCCAGCAGGGATTTCAAAAGATCGGCGAGGCGCTCGAGGACGAAACCCTCAAGCGTTACTTCCTTGCCGAGTCGCTGACGCGCGCCGAATTCCGCGGCGAACTCGAAAATATCCTTCACCAGGAAGGCGTTGTGGACATCCACGAGACCGGCACTGCGGCCGGAGCCTTTGTTCGCGCCTGGACCAGCCTCAAGACGGCTCTCGGGGGCGGTGCCCACTCGCTGCTCGAAACAGCCGAAGAGGCCGAAGACGCCGCAAAGCGGGCCTACGTCGATGCCCTGGACAAGTTCCTGCCCGCCCCCATCCGCGAAGTCCTCACCCGCCAGGCCGCCCACGTCGAGAGAGCCCACGGTTATATAAAGGCGGCCCGCGAAGCGAGTCGATAGGAAGCTGCTGTCCTACTGCGCTGCGAGTTCCAGGCCTTCGTGACACACTTCCAGCGTCTCGATCGCGATCTCGCTTGTTCCGGCCGACAGCGACGGTCCGGTCCACCTGCACGGCCACGCGTTCCTCAGCTTCCACACCAGGACCGTCTTCTCGGCTTGGTCGAGAAGACGTATCACCACCGGCGTGCGCAGGACGTTGCCGGCCATTGCGTCATTGATCCAGTTCCACAGAGACAGGTCCTGCGTTAGCCCGCGCTTGAGCGTGATGTTTGGAAATTTGTTGAGGCCGGACAGTTTTTGCTCAGTATTGAGCTTCGCGTCTCCAGCACGGTATTCAACCACGTCAATCGACGCTTCGAGCCCCGTCACCTCGCTGAAGAATGTGGTTGCGATTCCCTGGATCTCGACGGTGAAGTTGCCGGAGGTAAATGGAGTGCGGCCGGAAGCGGCTGCAGTCGGGGCAGAGGACATGGATCGGCCTCCTTTCTGGCGCGACAGGATTTGAGCTGCGATTGCGAAGTATAGGGGATCCCCTGTTATCCGACCAAGGGCAAAAAGCGCCGCATCTGCTGATCGTATGATTCGATCCGCCCCGTCAGAATGTCGTAGTACCACCCGTGAACGCAGATCTCCCCGTGGGCCAGGGCCCGCGCCACTGCCGGCTGCGCCTTCAGGTTCAACAGCTGCGCCACCACGTTGCCCCGAATCAGGGCGCTCAGCTCGCCGTGCTCCCCGTCGGCGGGGTTGACAGGCTGACGGTGGCTGAAAGCCGCCTCGACATGATGCAGCCAGCGGCTGGCCTTGGGCAGGTTCTGCAGATTCTTGCGGTCCAGCGCCGCCTTCATGGCGCCGCAATCGGAGTGCCCGCACAGGATCGCGTGCTTCACCTTCAGCACCTCGACCGCATACTCGATCGTCGCTGTCACCCCGTCTACATCGGTGCCGGTCAGGGGCACCACGTTCCCCGCGTTGCGGGTGATAAACAAATCGCCCGGCCCGGTGCCCAGAATCAGGTCGGGCACAATCCGCGAATCGGAGCACGTGATGAAAAGCCACTCCGGAGCCTGGCTCTCCGCGAGCAGCCGGAACTGGCCGCGCCGGGCTGGAAAAACCTCTTTCAGGAATCGTGCATGCCCTTCAATCAACCGATCCATTGCCAGCGTCTCCATCGGGCCGCCCTCCTTTCCCATTCGATAGCTCCAGCCTACCGCAACGGGACCAACCCGGCGCCGCCCATGGCCGCGTCTCCGGCTTCGAGCGCTGATTTAACGCGATGTCAACACGGATCGCTGCCCGGACGGCTCCACGATACACTTGAACTGAACTTATGTTTGAGAACCTTACCGAAAAACTGCAGCGCGCCTTCAAGAACCTGCGCGGCCAGGGCACGCTGAGCGAAGAAAACATCGCCGAGGCCCTGCGCGAAATTCGCGTCGCCCTGCTCGAGGCCGACGTCAACCTCAACGTGGCCCGCGACCTGGTCGAACACATCCGCGCCAAGGCCATCGGCACCGAAGTGCTCACGGCTCTTTCGCCCACCGAACAGGTCATCAAGGTGGTCCGCGACGAGCTGATCGAACTGCTTGGCAAAGACACCGCCCGCTTCAAGTTCGCTTCGCAGCCTCCGACCGTCATCCTGATGGCCGGCCTCCAAGGCTCAGGCAAGACCACCACCACCGGCAAGCTCGGCGCATGGCTCAAGAAAGGCGGCCACCGGCCCATCCTCGTCTCCGTCGACGTCTATCGCCCCGCCGCCCGCGAGCAGCTCAAAATAGTCGCCAAATCCATCGACGCCAAGATCTACGAGGGCGACTTGAAAGGCGAGGCTCCGGGCTCGGCGCTGGTCGAGCGGCTCGCCTCCGAAGCCCGCCGCGAGGCGCGTAACTTCGGATTTGACACGCTCATCGTCGACACCGCCGGCCGCCTCCACATCGACGAAGAGCTGATGACCGAGATGGAGCGGCTGAAGAAACTGCTCAACCCGCAGGAAATCCTCTTCGTCGCCGACGCCATGACCGGACAGGACGCGGTCAACTCGGCGCAGGACTTTCACAAGCGGCTTGGCCTCACCGGCGTGATCCTGACCAAGATGGACGGCGATGCCCGCGGCGGCGCGGCGCTTTCCATCCGCCACGTCACCGGCCAGCCCATCAAGTTCATCGGCACCGGCGAAAAGCCCGATGCGTTCGAGCCCTTCCACCCCGACCGCATCGTCGGCCGCATCCTGGGTATGGGCGACATGATGTCGCTCATCGAGAAAGCCGAAGCCACGCTCGACCGGAAAAAATCTGAAGACTTCGCCAAGAAGGCGCTCCTGGGCGACGGCTTCACCCTCGAAGACTTCCGCGACCAGTTAAAGCAGATCAAGAAGCTCGGATCGATGGAGTCGATTCTCAAGATGCTGCCCTCGGTCGGCCCCTTCGCCGGCATGCAGCAGGCCGCGCAGGGAGTGGATGAAAAGCAATTTGTGCGCCTGGAGGCCATCATCAACTCCATGACCCCCAAGGAGCGTCGCAACCACGAGATCATCTCCGGCACACGCCGCAAGCGCATCGCCGCCGGGTCCGGCACCACCGTGCAGGATGTGAATCAGCTCCTGCGCCAATACGCGCAGATGAGCAAGATGTTCAAGCAGATGGGCAAAGGCGGCCTGGCCAAGCAGATGATGCGCGGAGGCATGGGTGCCCTGGGCATGGGCGGCAGACAGAAATTCGGGCGGTAACCAATGAGCGCAAGAACGACAACCCTTCAGGATCAACTCGACGAAATCACCGCCAACACGCGCCACCTCGTCCAGGCCGAACGCCTGGCCGTCGGCGAGCGCGCTGTCGCTGAGCTCTTCGCCACCGGCATCGAGGACCGCATCCTGCCCGTCGGCGCGCAGGCTCCCGCATTTGCCCTTAAAGATTCGAACAACAAGCTGGTGCGCAGCGAAGACATGCTCTCCGTCGGCCCGCTGGTCATCAAATTCTTTCGCGGGCGCTGGTGCCCGTACTGCATGACTGAGCTCGAGACCTGGCGCGACTTGTACGGACGGCTTCGCGAGCGCGGCGCTCTGATGGTCGCGATCGGCCCGCAGACCGAGCGCCAAAGTGACTTCATGGCCGGCCAGCACGGACTTCCCTTTCCGGTGCTCTTCGATCCCGGCAACAAGGTGGCGGAGCAGTTCCGGCTCGTCTACAACGTTCCCGATTATCACCGCAAGTACTACCGCTCCATCCTGGTGAATATTCCGTTCGTCAACGGAGACGACACCTGGCGCCTCCCCTTGCCCGCAACCTACGTCATCGCCAAAGACCGGAGGGTTGTATTTGCCGAAGCGCACGCCGATTTCCGCGTGCGGCCCGAACCGGAAGCGGCACTAGCGACCCTTCGAACCGGCTGGTAAGGGCTGCTTTGGCCATTCTTCCTCACCAACGCCACGCCTCCTTAACGGGGCTGGAATCGAGACTCGAGTCGCCCAAACCAGCCAGAACGAGCCATCGTAAGAGCATGCACGCGAATTCGAGCCAGCCACGCGACGTCAAGAAACCGATTCAGCGGATAACAAAGTGGATTCCGGCTCTCGTGTGCAGCATTGCATGTCTTCCGGTGGGCTGTGCATCGGTCGTTATTAACCCGGATGGATGGCCCACATTTACCCTGGTCGGCCAGTCGGCCAATGTACATGCGGACCAGGGTTACGCCAGCGGTGTCTCGAAAACCAATAGCCCCCTCAACTATTTTTTCGGCACCCAGGCGCTCTACTTGAGCAGCACCTACAATGCCCTGAACGTGGAAGTGTCCAATCATGACGTACTGGTTTCTGGAACCAATCACATAGGAGCGGGTGATGTATATGACGGGATAGTGTACGGCGTCATCGAGAATTGGAGTCGCTGTAGCGAGCCCCACTCACCGATTCTTATCGTCCTCTTCGACGGTAGTACGCTTGCGGTTGAGAAGACGATCGATATCTCGCACGACGTGCCTGAAGCCTCCGGTATTGCAATCGTTCCTGAGGCAGGAGAAGCGATCGTCACGTCGTTTTGCGATCCATCCAGGCTCTACGCTTATGACATGTCGAGCTGGACGCTGCTCAGAAAAATCCGGCTCACGATTCCCGTTCCTGACATACAGGGTGCCGCCTATAGGGACGGCGTTCTTTATATTGCGCGCAGCAACGGAACCCTGTACGGATTGCGCCTGCACGACTCTTCCATGCAGCTGCTCTATAAGTCCCCCCTGCGCGGCGAATTTGAAGGTCTCGATTTCCACTCCGATCAGTTGCGCTGGCTGGTGAATTATCGCGGCGATTCACACATTCTCTATAGTTATGCAGCGGGAGTATCTGATTCTCGATCCTCTCCGCTCGAGGCCGCGGCGCCGGCTACACAATGATTTTCGTCAGCACTGCCCGCGCCTGGGCCAGCCTCACTCCCCGCAGCAGGAAGACCTTGCTGCGCGACAACTCGCCGGACACAAGCACGATGTTGGGCCGCGATAATGCGAAATAATCTGCGAGAAACGCAATCAGCGCCTCATTCGCACGCCCTTCGATGGGCGGGGCCTGCACTGCGACCTTCAACTGGGCTGTAGCGCCTTCGCCATAAACGCCGGTGATGGCCGTCTTCTTCGCGCCCGGCTGCGCGCGCACCGCGAGCGTGATTCCGTCTGCGGTTTCGCGGATCATTCCGGCTCGGCCTTGTTCAGCCGATCCGTCACTTGCTTGCTGCGCGGGCCAAACAGCGCTGTCCCGATGCGGATGCGCGTCGCGCCTTCTTCGATGGCGATGGGAAAGTCGCCGCTCATGCCCATCGACAGCACGTCGAGAGCCAGCCGCGGGTGCGCCGCCGCCCAGTGGTCCCGCCACTGTCGCAGACTGCGGAAGCACGCTCGCGTCACGTCTTCCGCAACACCCCAGGGCGCGATCGTCATCAGCCCGCGCGTATCCAGGTGCACCAGGTCAGGCAGGCGCTCCAGCAATTGCGCCGCCTCGTCCGACTCAGGTTCCACGCCTGACTTGGTATCTTCCGGGCTCAGCTTCACTTCAATCAGCACCGGCAGGCGCTTGCCGAGCCTGCCTGCGGCTTCGTTCAGCCGCTCAGCCAGGCGCACCGAATCGAGCGAATCAACGCCGTCAAACAACTCTACCGCCCGGCTTGCCTTGTTCGATTGAAGGTGACCGATGAGATGAATGCGGATCGCCGTGTCCGCCGCAGCGACGCTCCCGGCGGCTTCGAGCGCGGCCAGGTCATGAGCCTTGGCGGCAAATTCCTGCACCCGGTTTTCGCCAAAGAGGCGGAGGCCGAAAGCTGCCGCCTCGCCGATGGTTGCGGCCGGGTAGGTCTTCGAGACCGCCATCACCTCTACCTCGCTCCGCGACCGCACGCCGCGAAGGCAAGCCTCGTCGATCGAAGCCTCCAGCTTTTCGAGATTCTCCTTGAGCGGACTCAATGCTGGTCCCCGATATTCGCGGCGTCCACTGCGACAGGCTCAGCCTTGCCGATGCGATTCCGCGCTGTGTCGAGAAGCCCGGTTACCGCCAGGTGCTGGCTCGCGCTACTCAGCCCAAAACGCGGCATATTGGCGTAGATGCACTCATACTGGCCCCGCGCCACAACGTAGGTTTCGTGCCATATGCCGACCGATCCATCGCCTCCGACGCGACGGTTGAACTCCGCCCACGCCGGCAGATGCTTGGCATCGCGAGCATGCGCATACGCGTGCAGATGCTCGAAGCTGCGCCAGTACTGCACCACGCCCACACCCCGCCAGTACATGAAGAACTGTGCATGCAGCAGTCCAAGCTCTGGATTGCGCATGAGTTCGGCGATCATGGGCGGCATGGCTGCCGCTACCCGGGTCCAGCGGCGCATCGCAAAGATCCGGTTGACGCGCATGCCGATCAGGAAGACGACAAACGACTCTTCGAGTTGCGCGGTGTAGCGGCCAGGAAAGATCGATGCCATACCCGTCATCTTCCTTGCATCAATGCCCGTGTTCCTCGAGGTATTTCTCCACTTCGAGGGCGGCCATGCAGCCGGTCCCGGCGGCGGTAATCGCCTGGCGATAGCGCCGGTCCTGCACATCGCCGCAGGCGTACACGCCGGGAACGACCACGCCGTTGCGGGTCGTGAGGACGTTGTTCTGGGTTTGGATGTAGCCCTCGCCATCGAGATCGATCTGGCCGGCGAACATCCGAGCGTTGGGATCGTGCCCAATGCCCAAAAACAGCCCGCTAACCGGCAGCGTGGTCTGGTCGCCGGTTTTTACGTCGCGCACACGCACGCCTTTGACTTCGTTGTGGTCCACGCCCAGAACTTCCTCGACCACCGTGTTCGTGCGCAGCTCGATATTCGGATGGGCAATGGCGCGCTCCAGCATGATCTTGCTGGCGCGGAAGCTCTCCCGGCGGTGCAGTACCGTGACCTTGGTCGCGAACCGGGTGAGGAACAACGCCTCTTCCATCGCCGAGTCGCCGCCGCCCACCACGGCAATCTCCAGGCCGCGAAAGAAGAACCCGTCGCAAGTAGCGCAACTCGAGACGCCGTGACCGATCAGGGCCTGTTCGCTCGCCAGTCCGAGCCAGCGCGCGCTGGCGCCCGACGCAATGATCAGCGATCGCGTGTGCACGTCGCCAGCCGAAGTCTTCAGCTGGAACGGATGGGTGTGAAGATCCACCGAATTCAGGTGCGCCATCTGGAATTCAGCTCCAAACCGTGCCCCCTGTTTCTTCATGTTTTCGATCAATTCCGGACCCTGTATTCCATCCGGCCACCCCGGAAAGTTCTCTACAAGCGTGGTGATCGAAAGCTGTCCGCCGGGCTCATGGCCTTCCAGAACCAGGGGCTTGAGTCCGGCCCGCGCGGTGTAGATCGCGGCGGTCAAGCCGGCGCAGCCGGAGCCCAGAATTACGGTATCGCGAGTGTCTGTCATTTAAGGTTTCCCGTGTTGATTGTAGACGGACAGCCCCTCTTCTTTCGGATCCGAGCCGTCCTGCCTCCATACCAGATAAGATGTTTCGCATGGCGAATCTGACTCTGATCTACGGTCTGCGTCTGCTCCCCGAGGGCGAGGTGACCGAAATTCACGACGCGCCCCTGAAGCTGGCCAACGGTCACGAAGCTCACGTTACCATGCATGTCCTCGAGGGTTCGCGCGAGGAAATCGAAAAGCAGCTTCGTCAGAGCCTCGATGCGTTCTTCGATTTCTATCCGGAGATCTGAACCGCTCTCGTCCTCGATGGAGCAAGGCTGCGCCGCTCGACATCGAGCCTCTACCCGGGGCGTGGCGCCGCGCGCTTGACGCGCAGATTGTCCACCGCATAATCGACGAAGCGGGCCTCCAGGTGTGGAGTCTCCCCCATGAACCGGCAGGTGGTCACGACCTGGTCCATGATGAACCGGGGCTGGAATACAGCCAGCTCGAGGTCCTTCTCGTTTCTGATCTTGTCGACAATCGCAGCAAATATATCATCGGGCAGTATCATGCCGTGCCGTTTGCATTCATCCTCGAAAATGCGACGATAGCGCTCCAGGCTGGGTGCGCCGACTTCGATCTTGTAAGGCAGGCGCCGCAGGAACGCGGGATCCATCAGGTCTTCCGGTTCCAGGTTGGTGGAGAAGATCACCATCGCCTCGAAAGGAATGCTGAAGTTTTTTCCAGTGTGCAGCTTTAGGTAGTCGATGCGGCTTTCGAGCGGTACGATCCAGCGGTTCAGCAGGTTGGTGGGGCTCACCAGCTGGCGGCCAAAATCATCGATCAGGAAGCAGCCGCCCAGAGCCTTCATGTGCAATGGAGCCTCGTAGTAATGGCCGGTTTGATCGTAGCGGAGATCGAGCATCTCCAGTGTCAGCTCGCCGCCGGTTACGACAAACGGTCTTCGGCACGGCACCCAGCGGGCATCGTACTCATCCTGGCGTACAAACGAGACACCGCCGTCATCCCTGGCAAGAGCGGGACTCACCTGCACATGAATGCTGGGATCGTAGATGCGGATAATCTGCCCTTCGACCCCCACCGCGTAGGGGATGTAGATCACGTCTTGAAAAACCGTGGCGAACCGGTGAGCCACCGTGGATTTTCCGTTGCCGGGGGGCCCATAGAGGAGCATGGCGCGCCCGGAGTTCAACGCCGGACCGGCTTGTTCCAGAATGCTTTCCTCCATCTGCAGATCGCCCACCGCCGCGCGAATGCGGCTCATCGTAATCACTTCGCTGGTCAGCTTCTGCAGATCGACCTGATTACTGAACTCTGCAAGGGGAACCGGGGCCGGCCCCGCGTACCTTAGCCGCTCGAGGGCATCGATCGTCCATCGCCGCCCTTGTTCCGTGAACGCATAACACATGTCGATCATGTTGTCGGAGTTGCGCGTTCCCAGGGTCTGCAACAGCCCCCGGTCGACCGCCATATGCACCAGTTCGCTCACCACGTGATAGGGGAGCTTGATGGCATCGATGAATTGACGTACCGATTCCAGCCGACTGGTGTAGATCAGCTTCATGAGAAGGCTGAGCAATTCATTTTCTTCAATGCCGGTAGCTGCAATGTCGACCGGTTCGGCGGGGATGCGATGCAGATAGCTGTCCAGGGTCGCCTGGTCAATGGCGCCGGTGGCGACGAGGTTGTCGCCCAGACGTCCACCGTGGTCGTCGCGGCGCGCCAGTGCGGTCGCCACATCCGCTTCCGTCACGCGCTGGGCCCGGATCAGCAGGTCACCTAACCGCATGGGTCTTCCAATCAGAAATCAAAGTTGAAGATCTATCTCATATTCTAGCGAACCAGCCTGATGCCTGGTCGCAACTGTGCACCGGTTGTTGCCCTCCCCATCAGACCGGTTCGCACCCAGGATGAGAGCTTTCTCATGAACGCACGCTCACGATGGGATGCCACGTGCGACTGCCCTTCCAGGGGAGTTTCTCGTGGCCAACAGCCTTTCTAGTCTCTGGAACGTCGTTCTTTTGGGGTGCATCCTGCTGCTTCTTGTCCCCGCCTCACTAGTTGCAGGCGGACCGAAGTACATCGCCGGAGTCAGCTTTTTCAATCCAGCAGTGGTCGGACAGCCCGTCCATTGGGCCGGCGGGCAGGTGGTCTACTACGTCGACCAGGGCCCGCTTAACTCCTCGATCGGCAATCAGCAGGCTACCGCGATGGTCGATGCGGCCGCGGCTTTATGGAGCGCTGTGCCCACGGCGGGAGTGACCCTCACACGGAGGGGCGCCCTGAACGAGGACGTGAGCGGCGCCAACATCCTTCCCGGCAACCAGTCCATCGCACAGCCGTCCGATGCCGCTCCCTCCGCCACCAGCTATCCGCTCGCCGTAATATACGACTCTGACGGCGCCGTGATCGACGCGGTATTCGGCGCCTACACCAGCGATCCGTCCAACTGTGAAACCAACGGCGTGATGGCCTGGATCGACAACTTCAATCCCGACGCGACCATCGCGCACGCCGTGCTGGTACTGAACGGGCGCTGCGCCGTTACACCCGATCAAGTGACGATGATGCAATTCCTCCTTGAGCGTGCCTGGGGACGCATCCTGGGGCTCGGCTACGCCCAGGTGAATCCCGGCGCCCTCCACAATGGAGAGCCGGAAGGTACCGAAGGGTGGCCGGTCATGCAGCCCATGAGTGGAACCTGCGGTCCCGCCGGCGGAATCTGCATCCCTGACCCTGCAACGCTGCGCTTCGACGACATCGCGGCCCTCAACCGCATCTACCCCATCACCGCCGCCAATCTGGCCGCCTTTCCCGGCAAAGTTCTGACCGCCGCCAATACCATTTCGATCACCGGGACGATCACGTTTCGCACCGGGATGGGCATGCAGGGTGTGAACGTGGTCGCGCGCCCCCTCGACGGCAACGGCAATCCGCTCTACCAATACACCGTCACCTTCGTCTCCGGAGCCTATTTCAACGGAAACCATGGGAACCCGATCACCGGCTGGACCGATTCCAACGGCAATCCACTCTCGCAATGGGGATCGAACGACGCATCTCTCCAGGGCTATTTCGACCTGCGCTACATGCCGCTTCCTCCCGGCCTGACAAGCGCCAACTATCAGGTCAGCTTCGAAACCATCGATCCCCTCTATACCTACAACGATGCGGTCGGACCGTACCTCGATGGCTCCCCTCAAGCCTCGGGGACTCTGACGCCCATTCCGGTGCACAATCTGTCTGCTGGCACGGCCCAGTCACTGACTGTCAACGTCGCCGACTCCGCAGCGGGCGACTACCAGTCGGCCATCTCAACTGAGGCGACGCCGCGGATGCTGCCACCGAGCGGCGTCTGGTGCGGGCGGCTGGGCCAGGTCGCGCAGGCCGACTGGTTCAATTTCCCGGTCCGGGGAAAGCGTACATTTACCGTCGTGACCGAAGCCCTCGAGGAGACCGGCCGGCCCAGTAATGCGAAAGCCATGCCCGTGCTCGGCATCTGGGACGCGTTCGCCTCGCCCGGAACGCCGCCTGTGGGAGCTGCGCCCGGCCTCAACGGCGACTCGACCGGGGAAACCTGGCTGCAGGTCACATCGAATGGCGACGACGTGGTCCGGCTCGGAGTTTCCGACCTGCGCGGCGACGGGCGCCCCGACTACGCCTACGACGGCTGGGTCCTCTACGCCGACACGATCGAGCCGCCGCGGCTTCCGGCTTCCGGCGGCCCCATCGTCATCCGCGGGATGGGCTTCCACGTTCTCGATACCGTCCTGGTTGGCGGACAGCCAGCCCAGGTCACCAGCATCTCTCCCAACGAAATCACCGCCATCGCCCCCGCGGCTGCTGCCGGAGTTACCGGCTCGGTAGACGTCGAAGTCGACGATCTACCCGTCTACTACGCCATCACCATCATCAGCGGAGGCATCAGCTACGATTCAGGAACCGGCGACGCGCTCACCCTGGTCACCGCGCCCGCCAACACGGTTCCGGTTGGCGTCCCGCTGCCCTTCACGGTGACCGCTTTAGGACCCACGCTTCGGCACGCCGGAAGAGTCACCGTCACCTACACGGTTTCCAGCGGGACAGCTGCTTTGGGCTGCGGAAATCGCTCCTGCCCCGTGACTGCAACCGGAGACGGCAGTGCCACGATGACCATCACCGCGATCGACGGAACTGCCTCCGTTGTCACAGCGTCACTGACGAATGGCTCGAGCCTGCAGGCGCATTTTAGCGGCGGCGCTCCGCCGGTATTGACGGCCCTGACCCCCACACTCTCTGTGGCTGCGGGCGCCACCATTTCCTGGACCGCCCAAGCCCTGGTGCTCACCAACGGCGCACCGGCCGCGGGCCAGTCCGTGACCTGGCAGGCTGCAGGCGGAATCACCGCCGCGAGCAACGCAGCGGTCGCCACCAACGCGACCGGAATCGCAACCAGAACCCTCACCGTCGGGCCGCTCAGCGAGGGACAGCAGGCTGCCTCCACCGCCTGTCTCAACGGGACCAGCCAGTGCGTCTCGTTTCAGGCGTTTGGCGCCCGTCCGGAGTTTGCCACCCTTCAGGCGGTTGCGGGGACTGCGCAGAGTCTGGCCGCTTCCGCCACCCCGGCCATGATCACGCTGCGTCTGCTCGATATGAACGGGAATCCAATGGCGGGTGGCACGGTGACGCTCTACCAGACCCTCTACGCATGGGCTCCGCCGTGCGGTCCTCACAGCCGATGCGCCCAATCGCAGTTACTGGCGACCCTGACGTCCACGGCGATTTCCGCCCTTGATGGCACCGTCAGCTTTATGCCCGCCGCTCTTCCCGGAGTCGCAACGATGCTGGACGGTGTTGCAACCACCGGCAACTCGGGTACGCTGCGCATCGTAGTCGAACAGCACCCCTGACCTCACGGTCAACGAGCGGTGAGCGCTCCGAAACCCTGCATCGACATCGCCTGGGCCTCCGCGTCGGCCAGGTACCAGGAAAGGACAAAGAGCACCGCGATACAGGCCCCTGCCCAGAAAAACAGGCGCACGGGCATCGTCGCCGTCAGGCGTTGAAACGCGGTGGGATTGGCTTTCGAAGGCCAGGAAAACACCATGCCGCTATAGAAGCAGATGGCAGCGGCGGCCAGAAGCTTGAAACCCGCAATCCATAGGCGCTCTTCCCATTGGGTCCCGGGCACAAAGAACGCACTGATGCCCGCCCAGTACAACGACAGGATACAAATCAGAAAGGAGACTGCTTTCGCGAGTTCCAGCATGAGCCGCCTCCCGGAGCCAATGCGGCACGTCGTCACGACATGTGCCGAGCTAATTGTAGCCCCGGCCTGGGTTGGCCGAAAGATGGATTCCTGGCATCGTATGTCAGGCGACACTCTGCCATTCCTGCCCCTCGGATTCACTTCGAGTCAGGCCTTGCGTTCAAACCGCCATTGATCGATGTAGGCCCACGAACCATCTTCCTTGCGTTCCTCGTTGACGAATGAGAATTGGTCCAACCCGTCCCGCATCCAGGTCATGCGCCATTCGCAGTTTTCGCCGATCATGGTCATCAGCCCGATGAACTCGATGTTCTCCCCGGTCCATCCCGCTGCGGACCGCAGGATGCCATAGGCCCCGCTCATCAGCAGATAAATCCACTGACGGCTGAAGGGATCGAAGGTGATGTGCGGTGTTTCCTCGCCTGCCGGGCATATCATGCAAATCCACTTGCTCTGGGCGTTGAACGCATACCGCGCCGAGCCAACGTCGCTGTATGCCGGCGAAACGGATGTTGCCGGTACCGCATTCTCATAGCTCCATTCCCCTTCCAGCCAGCGGAATTTCTCCAATTCCGACGCCCTCAGCTCGGGCAGGCCGGCGATAAAGCCGGGGTTGAAGACCCCTACCTGCCGTGTTGCATCCACCCTTGACGGACCCATTTTCATGATTCCTGTGGAAAACAGCCGTTCCATTAACATGCAAATGTCTCTCTCTCCACGGTATGCCATTTCCGAAGCTGCTGAGACCATTCTGCCTCGTGGCGCATCTGCTTGGTGTGAGAGCGAGGCGAATTTGACCCAACTGACTGAATCGCTGCGCCAGACGCCCAATCACCGGCCCCGCGTTGTCATCGTGGGAGGAGGCTTTGCCGGCCTCCACGCGGCCACGAGCCTGGGGCATCTCCCCGTCGACGTCACCGTGATCGACCGCCGCAATCATCACACTTTTCAGCCACTTCTTTACCAGGTGGCGCTGGCTGTGCTTTCTCCCGCCGACATTGCCCAGCCCATCCGCAATGTTCTGCGCAAGCAGGCCAACACCGACGTCCTGATGGATGAGGTCGTCTCCATCGATGCCGGGGCACGTGAACTGGGCCTGGCGAGTGGCGCGCACTTTCCCTACGACTACCTGGTGCTGGCCACCGGCGCCACACATTCTTACTTCGGCCATGCGGAGTGGGCCCGGTTTGCTCCCGGGCTCAAGACGGTGGAGGACGCCACCGAAATTCGTCGCCGGGTACTCCTGGCCTTCGAACTTGCCGAACGCCAGATGCAGGAGCACGGGTGGCACCCGCCGCTCACCTTTGTCGTCATCGGCGCCGGACCAACCGGGGTGGAACTGGCGGGGGCCATCAGCGATATTTCGCAGCTCTACATGCGCCAGGACTTCCGTCATATCGACCCAACCAAGAGCCGCGTGCTTTTGCTCGACGGAGGGCCCCGGGTTCTGGCGGCTTACCCGCCCGACCTGTCGGCGAAGGCAGAGAAAATTCTGGAGGAGCTGGGGGTGGAGGTCCATACCGACTGCTCCGTGACCGGCGTGGGTCCCGGCTGGGTTGAAACCGGGGGCCCCAAAGGCATCGGAAGAGTCGATGCTGCCGTCACGTTGTGGGCCGCCGGCGTGCAGGCCTCCCCGCTGGGCAAGCTCCTGGGCGCTCCCACAGACAAACGGGGGTGCGTGCTGGTCGATGCGCAACTCAATCCGCCGGATCTGCCCAACGTCTTCGTGCTCGGCGACCTCGCCCACATCGAGCAGGATGGGCGCCAGGTTCCCGGGGTGGCCCAGCCCGCCATGCAGATGGGCGACCACGTAGGGCGCATGGTCGCAGCCGACCTTCAGGGCAAGACCCGGCCACCGTTCCGCTATTTCGACAAGGGCGACATGGCAACCATCGGCCGCAATTCGGCTATTGCCAAGGTCGAATGGCCGTTCAAGGCGCACGTGAGCGGCTTTCTTGCCTGGATAACGTGGGCCGTGGTTCACATCTTCTTCCTGATCGGGTTCCGCAACCGGTTCGCGGTGATGGCTTCCTGGCTCTGGACCTACCTGTTCTTCTCCCGCGGCGCGCGCCTCATCACCGGCGACCCGCGTCTCCCCGGCTGGCAGGATCAGGTGGTCGCGGGACCTGCCGAAGGCGATCCAAAAACCCGCCAAGGTGCAGTCATGAGTGATCGATAGGGATAAGCGGATTACGACAGGCTGTGAGTTGCCGCTATTAGCTGCGACTCATGCGGTGCCGGCCCTAACTTCGCCTCAACTGACTTCTACGAAATACCAGTTGACTTTCACAAAAATCGCAGAGGAAAATGGCGCGCGTGGAGAGTTCGAGGTCGGCTCATAACAAGTTCACCCACACCAATTGCCTTCCCGACAGGTCACTGACGAGTCGCCGCAATCCCCCTCGGGCCCCAACTCACCGGCGATCGCACCCCGCTAGCCGAGCCTGAACCCCCGCCCACATCCCCGTCGTCAGAGGCGATGAGCCTCTCGATGGCTGTCGTTGCAGCCGACTTTTTCAGCATTGAGGTATCGCGAGAAAGGATGATCGTTATGGCAACCAAAGTCGTCAATCCTACAACTGCAGTCGATCCTTCGACCACTGAAGCCGCCCCATCAAAATCGAGCATCGCCCCCTTGAACATCGCAGCGGCCGTGCCCCCAAAGCCTCGTGTCACAGGTCCGCGCCAGATTGTTCCGCCTGCTGGCTTCATTGGGCGCGGAGTCGAAGCAAGGCCCATGGCTCAAGGCGCGCCATCGGCGATCCTGGTCAATCACGGCGGCCCAATAATCGGTGCAGTGCAGGTAATCCCAATCTTCTGGGGAGCCGCTTGGGGCACTGCCGCCAACGCCCCACTCATTACCCAACTTGAAAACTTCTTCGATGTCATTCTCAACAGCTCGGTGATGGACCTGTTGAATGAATACAGCACCCCTGCCACCACCATCCAGCACGGGAGCCGGCTAGCCACCGTACGCATCAACACCGAACCGGGAACGCTGACCCCAACCGGACGCCAGGTCACCGATGCGCAGGTGCAGACGTCGCTTCAAGGCTGGATTCAGACTGGCACCGTTCCAGCAACAACCGCCAACACTCTGTACTTCATCTATCTTCCGCCCGGCGTTGTCAGCATCCTGCAGGGTGCTCAATCGTGTTCGCAGTTCTGCGGGTATCACAACGCCTTCGGCTTCGTGTTCTATGCCTTGATCCCGTTTGCGAACTGCAATGGATGTGCGTTCGCGGGGAACTTCATAGACACCCTCACCGAGGTCAGCAGCCACGAATTGTGCGAAGCCATCACGGATCCCGCCCTCAACGCGTGGTGGGATCCCAATCCCTTTGGCGGTGATCCGGCTGGCGACGAGATTGGCGATATCTGCAATCGCCAGACGACCCGCCTGGGCGGATTCCTCATTCAAACGGAGTGGTCAAACGCCCAGGGCGTTTGCGCCATCGCGCCTGCAGGTTCCCCAACCAACATGTATATTCCCGTCTATGCTCAAGGTGATCCCGGAAATGGCATCGGCGGTTACGACCTGCGCTCGCCCGCAGATCGGGCTTTTGCCTTCGACTACCGCGGCACTGGAAAGCTTGATCACCTCGCCCTCTATCGGCCTGCGACCGGCACCATATGGATCCTCGAGAACAACGGCGGAAACTTTGCCCCCGTCTATGCTCAGGGCGATCCTGGAAACGGCATCGGCGGATACGACCTGCGCTCCCCTGCTGACTTGGCCTTCTCGTTCGACTACGACAGCAGCGGCAAGATGGATCACATCGCCCTGTACCGTCCCGGCACAGGTACCATGTGGATCCTCAAGAACACGGGAGGAGCGTTCTCTCCCGTCTATGCTCAGGGTGACCCCGGAAATGGCATCGGCGGATACGATCTAAGGTCTCCCGCCGACCGCGCCTTCGCATTCGATTATGACCACTCCGGGAAGCTGGACCATATCGCCCTGTACCGCCCCGCAACCGGTACCATGTGGATCCTCAAGAACACAGGAGGAGCATTCTCCCCCGTCTATGCTCAGGGCGATCCCGGAAACGGCATCGGCGGATACGACCTGCGCTCCCCTGCTGACTTGGCCTTCTCGTTCGACTACGACAGCAGCAGCAAGATGGATCACATCGCCCTGTACCGTCCAGGTACCGGTACCATGTGGATTCTCAAGAACACGGGAGGAACGTTCTCTCCTGTATATGCTCAGGGCGACCCTGGAAATGGCATCGGCGGATACGATCTAAGGTCTCCCGCCGACCGTGCCTTCGCATTCGACTTCGACCGCAGCGGCAAGATGGATCACATCGCCCTGTATCGCCCAGGTACGGGGACCATGTGGATCTTGAAGAACTCTGCCGGTTCTTTCTCTCCTGTCTACAACCAGGGCGACCCCGGACGGGGCATTGGCGGCTATGACCTCAAATCACCTGCGGACCTCTCCTTTGCCTTCGACTACGACGGAAGCGGACTGCAAGACCATTTAGTCCTCTATCGTCCTAACACAGGAACCATCTGGATTCTGAGAAAGCAGTAAGAACGATCAGCGAGGAAGCAGACTCGGTGCCCTACTTCCTCGCTGACCGCCTACGCTCAAACTCGTCCGTTAAGATTCCTCCTCGGAGTCGCGAGTTGAATTGTGCCCAAACACTCGAGCTGGAAGCTGGCAGCTAGAAGCTAGTGGCTGCTCTTCCCGTCCTGTAAACTGTCCTTAGCCATGCTGGATATGCAATTCGTCCGGGGCAACCTGGAACTGGTGGAAGACAAGCTGCGCGCGCGCGGCGCCGACCCGGCCCTTTTGCTGGGGGACTTTCGCTCCCTCGACCTGCGCCGCCGCGAGGCGATCACCCAAGCAGAGACGCTCAAGGCCCGCCGCAACGAATTGAGCCAGCAAGTGGGAGTTCTCAAGAAGTCTGGGCAAGACGCCACCGCCCTGATGGACGAAACCCGCGCATTGAAAGAGAAGCTCGACGACCTGGACAGGACCGCGGCCGCACTTGACGAGGAGATGCGCCTCTCGCTGGCGCGCATCCCCAACCTGACCCGTGCTGAAGTTCCGGTCGGCACCTCCGAAGCCGACAATGTCACGGTCAAGACCTGGGCCGAGAAGCCCTCGTTCGACTTCGAACCCAAGCCGCATTGGGAACTGGGCGAAGCGCTGGGCATTCTGGACCTCGAACGCGCCGCCAAGTTGAGCGGCGCGCGCTTTGCGGTGTATATAGGCGCGGGGGCACGGCTGGAGCGGGCGCTGATCAGCTTCATGCTCGACCTGCACACCGGGAAGCACGGCTACACCGAGGTGCTGCCCCCATTCATGGTCAACAGCAGGAGTCTCTACGGAACCGGCAATTTACCCAAGTTCGCCGAGGATCTGTTTCGCTGCTCCGATGCGGACGCGGATGCCGTGGCACGCGGGGAATACAAGGACAACGATCACTGGCTCATTCCCACCGCCGAAGTGCCCATCACCAACCTCTATCGCGACGAGATCCTGGACGAGACGCGTCTGCCCATTTCGCTGACCGCCTACACGCCGTGCTTTCGCGCCGAAGCCGGCGCGGCGGGCAAGGACACACGCGGCATCATCCGCCAGCATCAGTTCCAGAAAGTGGAGCTGGTCAAGTTCGTCAAACCGGAAGACTCCGATGCCCAGCACGAGCGCCTGACCCGCGACGCGGAGGAGATTCTGGAGGCATTGAACTTGCCGTATCGACGAGTCTTGCTGTGCACCGGCGACATTGGGTTCTCGTCGGCCAAGACATTTGATCTCGAGGTCTGGCTGCCTGGGCAGCAGCTGTACCGCGAGATCTCCTCCTGCTCCAACTTCGAGGCCTTTCAGGCGCGGCGCGCCTACATCCGCTACAAGCCCGCCGGCCCGAAAGCCAAAAACGAGTTTGTCCACACGATCAACGGCAGCGGCCTGGCGGTGGGGCGGACCTGGCTGGCCATTCTCGAAAACTATCAGCAGGCCGACGGTTCCGTTCTCATACCGGAAGCGTTACGCTCATATATGGGCGGACTCGAAAGGATCACTCGTTGACGGCCACTTTCCCCGAGGTCGATGCAGAGATTCGTTGCACGAGAAAACGCAAATTGCCCGCTCGAAAAGACTTCGAGAAGAATCAGCGCGGCAAATCCGAATCTCAGGGGTTAAAGGCATTGAAAAGGACGGCTCAGTCATGAGAATCCCGGAAAACAGACCTCAGGGCCTACAGGCCCCCCTGAAGGCCGCTCGCAACTCTTCCCTGAATTCCCATGTGCTGAGGCAGGCCGAAGTGTCCGGGCTGCAACCCGGACCGGGCGGTCTCGGAGCCGGCAGTTCTTCCGTGCCTGTTCAAACCCACGAGGCCCGTCCGGCGGCCCGCAGAACCATCAAGCAGGTTTTGAAGAGCTATTTCTATTGGACGTCGCCGCGCGGAAGTTTCCAGTACGACATCATGGTTACCCTCATCCTGGCCTTCATTTTTGTCACTCCGCACCTGTGGGACTACGGAGACAAGCCCACCAGCACCGACGCCAACACCCAGCCGGTCATCGTGACGGGCGACGGGGCCAACGGGCTCATCGTCACGGTCCAGGCTTCCGACGTGAACGCTCCGGCCGCAAGTCCCGACGCCGTGATCAAAAAGGCCCTCAAAAAAGCCATGGAACCGGTGCTGGGCGACTCGATTTCCGTGGTGCGGTGGGAACTCTCCCGCGATCCCAATGGCAATCCGGTCGCGTGGAGGGTCTGGGCCCATCGTTAGGGCCGGTTCACGTGCCCTGCCCCTTCGGGAGGTTCCGTTTCCCCGCTTTTTCGCGTCCAACTCCAGGAAGGAAGACAGACACCCGACGTATGCGCATGGCAAGGATTTATCTTTTCTTATTGGCAGGCCTTCTTCTGTCGCCGGTCCGCGCAGCGTTCGCGGCCGACGATCTGCAAACGGTTCTGGCCAAGCTTGACGCCGCCGCCGAGCGCTTCCGGTCCACCACGGCCGACTTCGAGTTCGACTCGATTCAGACCGATCCCATCCCCGACAAGGACGTGCAGAAAGGCGCCATCTACTTCGAACGCACCGGCAATTCCTTCCAGATGGCGGCGCATATCAAGGAAGTCAACGGCAAGCCGATCCCCAAGATTTACACCTATTCCAAGGGCGTGTTCAAGCTCTGGGAGGGCGGCAATCTCGACAAGGTGACGACCTTCGCCCGGGCCGGCAAGTTTGAAAGCTACCTCATGCTCGGCTTTGGCGCCAGCGGCAAAGCCCTGGCCGAAAAGTGGGACATCACCTACGACGGACCGGAATCGCTTGACGGCGTGAAAACCGACAAGCTCGAACTCGTCGCCAAGGATCCGGAAGTGCGAAAGAATCTGCCCAAGGTCACGGTGTGGATGGATACGGATCGCGGCGTCAGTCTCAAGCAGGTCTTCGACGAGGGCCCCGGCCAATATCGGGTCTCGGTCTACTTCAACATCCGGTTGAATACTCCGTTGCCCGGCGACGCCTTCACCTTCAAGACCGACAGCAAAACGCAATACATCAACCGGTAAACCCGTCGCATGGGCCGCACTGGCCCTGACGTGGGGAAATCGCGGGGCAACCTCCGCTCGGCGACAGCGTTTTTAAAATGCAGATCCCTGGAGCAGCCTGCGGATTCAGACGCGGGCCTTCTTTGGGGAGAATCGGAGTTCGGGCACGTCCTCGATTTTTGGGAAGGAGCGTGTTTTCAGGCAAAAGTGTTCCGCACGGTCAGTGCACACCCGGCGGGGGAGCGGTGTGCTTGATGGGTTTCTTGAAGAGCCAGACGGCGGCGGCGCAGAAGAAGGCGAGAAGAGCGGTCCAGCGGAAGATGTCGACGTAGGCTTTGAGCGCGGCCTGCTGTTCCATCATGCCGTAGAGCAGGCCGAAGGAGCCAGGGCGGGCGGCGTTGGGGCCCAGGCGGTGGGCGAGATAGCCCCCGATCTGTGCCGCTTTCTGCTGCAGGATGGGATTGGCCGGGGAGAGCTGGCCGGCGAGGTCGTTCTGATGCTGGGCGGCGCGGCGGATGAGGGCGGTCGTGGCCATCGCTATTCCAATCGACCCGCCGATGTTGCGCAGCATGTTGAAGAGTCCCGTGGCGTTGCCCATCTCCTCGCGGGAGAGGGTTGACGTGGAGAGGTTGGCCAGCGGCACAAATACAAAGCTGAGCGCGAAGCCGGTGATAAGGATGGGCACGAGAAGGGTGTAGGGGCCGATGTCGAGATTCACGGTGGCGAAATAGAGAGAGCAGACACCGAAGCCGAGAAATCCCGCCGAGAGCAGCTTGCGATTGTCGATGTGCGTACCCAGGAACCCGATCACGGGCGAGCCGATGAACGATCCGATGCCGCGCGGGCCGACAACCAGGCCGGCGGTGAATGCGGTGTAGCCGAGGATTTCCTGGTAGTAGAGCGGCAGGATGGCAATGGTGATGTAGATACACATGCCGAGCAGGGCAATCAGGAAACAGCCGGTGCGGAAATTGCGGTTTTTGAGCACATGCAGGTCGACGAGACCCCGGGGATTGGCCCAGGAGCGCCAGATCCAGCCGATGAGGGCAAAGATCAGCGCCGCTACCGCACAGCGCACCCAAACGGCCCCGAACCAGTCGTCTTCCTGGCCTTTGTCGAGGACGATCTGGAGACAGCCAGTCCACACGATCAGCAGGCCGAAGCCGATGTTGTCGAAGGCGCCGACTTTGGCGTTCTTGATGTAGGGCGGGTCGTGCACAAACCGCATGATCATGAAGACCGCCAGGATGCCGACGGGGATGTTGATGTAGAAGGCATAGCGCCAGCTGAAGGTATCGGTGAGCCATCCGCCGAGGGTGGGGCCGAGCACCGGGGCCACGACGATTCCAAGGCCGTACGCGGCCATGGCCTGAGAGCGCTTCTGAAGGGGGAAGCTTTCGAGGAGGATGGATTGGGAGAGCGGCTGGAGAGCACCGCCGCCCGCCCCTTGCAGGACACGGGCCAGCAGGATGATGCCGAGGGAGGGCGCCGCGCCGCAGAAGAACGAGGCGACGGTGAAGACGACGACGCAAAAGAGAAGAAAGTTCTTGCGGCCGAAGCGGCGGGCGAACCAGTTGGAGGCGGGGAGGATGACGGCGTTGGCGACCAGATAGCTGGTAAGCACCCAGGTGGCCTCGGAGTTGGAGGCGGAAAGGCTTCCGGCAATGTAGGGCAGGGCGACGGAGGCAATGGCGGTGTCGAGCACCTCCATGAAGGTGGGCAGCATGACCGAAACCGTCACCAGCCAGGGATTGACCCCCTGGGTGAGGGGATAGCGCTGGTGGGCTGGGGCCGTGTAGGTGCGGACCGCTGCGGGGGCGGCGGGTTGGAGGGTCGCGGTGGTCATGGCCGGGTGGAACGTTTGAGGTTAAACCAGCCCGGCGGCCGCCGGTTGTGACGGATGACGCAGGTCTCTCCTCAACCCGCCGCTACTGAAGAGATTTCAGGTAGGAGACGATCTGCCAGCGCTGGGCTTCGGGGAGGCCGGACCACGAGGGCATGCCATGGCGAAGGTTGCCCTGGCGGAGGAACCATTCGAGATCGCCGTCACTCGCCGTGCGGATATGCTCGCTGCGCAACGGCGGCCGCTTATGCCCGTCTCCCCGGGCATCGGGCTTATGGCAGGACTGGCAGTGATCGCGGTAGAGAATGGCGCCGGCCGGGACCGTATCGGGCCGGTCGGCCATGGGATTGGTCCTGGCGTGCTCTCTGAGGGGGACTTGATCCCAAAGTGAAGTGGACATGGCATCCGCCGAGGAACGCGCACTAATGGTCACCGCCAGAATCGCGATGGCTAAAATCCCTGATTTCGCTGCTGTTACAAGACCCTTTATCAATGCACGTCACCCCTGCCTAGCGACTGGCCATGAAACCAGCTGCCGATCTGTCCGAAGCTGACCGCAAAGCCGATGCGGTAGACGTGGTCGAGGCTGGCCCTGGTCAGCCCCCAGCCCGGAGCGAAGCTGAGACGCATGTCCCTGGGCAGTTGCCACCCGATCAACGGGGCCAGATATTGAGATGTATCGCGCAGAGTGAGGCTCCAGGTGTCTCCCAGGCCGCCATAGACTTCTCCGCCCAACATAATCTTGTCGGCGCAAAACGTGCATTCGTGTCCAGCCGCGGCACTGCGCAACGGACGGGTTATTCCCGCTGCATAGCCGAACTCCCATGGCTCATGTCCGAGATTCTTTTCGGCGATGAAATTCTCAGAGATGTTCCAGCTTTTCAGGTTGGAGGAGAGAATCAGCTTCAATTCGCCCTCGTGCTGCTGTTCCTGGCGGGCTACGCTGTTCGGATCGAGGAAATCGGCCTGAGTGTCGTGTCCCACCACTTCAAGCATGGTCTTGTCGGCGCCGTTGGTGTCTTCATACTCCACATATAGAACGGGATTGATCCAGTGTTCCCGCATCAACGGGCGAAACCGGCTTTCGATTCGAAAGCCGGTAAACAGGGTGGAATCGTTGGCCGTCGTCTGCCCATCGAGGTAGAGCTCTGCGGTCCACCAGGCGCGAACTCCGTACTCCAGCTCAAAGGCCGTAGCCGAATAGCCATTGCCGCCGTCGGGGGTCCCCAGAGCCGTCTTGGTTTCCAACTCCAGTTCTCCCGGCTCTTCCAGATCATGGGAGTAGGTGACGAAATACGGTTTGTCCTGAGCCTTTCCGGGGAGGGCAAAGCAGAGGAGGAGGAAGGCAAAATGGCAAAATCGCGGCCGGATGCCGGAAAAATTGTGGTACGTCGACACGACCGTGGGCCCTCCGTTGGGAAATGACGGATTCGTCATCTGGATATGAGACTAAAACAGTCGGGGTTTACACGCAACGACTTTTATCAAATGTTGAGAGGGCGGGGAATCTTCGGTTTTGGGCCCAGGAGAAAGTGGCCAGGCGCCGTAATCTTATTCTTAGACAATAAAGAAAAGTTGACACTAATTCACTCAATCATGCATCTTATATAGCGTTAGCATCCTTACAGGATTTCAGGAGCCAAAGCATGGCAAAGATTATTGGTATCGACCTCGGTACCACCAACTCGGTGGTGGCAGTGATGGAGGGCGGGGAGCCCAAAGTGATTGCAAACGAAGAAGGTGCGCGCACGACGCCTTCAGTTGTCGGGTTTTCGAAGAGCGGCGAGCGGCTGGTGGGGCAGGTTGCCAAGCGGCAGGCCATCACCAACCCGGAGAACACGATTTTTTCGATCAAGCGGTTTATGGGCCGCCGTTTTGACGAAGTCAATGACGAGATGAAGATGGTGCCCTACAAGGTGGTCCGGCAGGGGGACCACGTCTCGGTCGTGGCCCAGGGCAAGGAGTACACTCCGCCCGAGGTTTCGGCCATGATCCTGCAGAAGCTGAAGAAGAGCGCGGAAGCGTACCTGGGCGAGACGGTGACCGAGGCTGTGATCACGGTGCCGGCCTACTTCAATGACGCCCAGCGCCAGGCGACCAAGGACGCGGGCAAGATTGCCGGCCTGGATGTGAAGCGCATTGTGAACGAGCCGACCGCGGCGGCCCTGGCGTATGGCCTGGACAAGAAGAAGGACGAGACCATTGCCGTGTACGACTTCGGCGGCGGCACGTTCGATATTTCCATTCTCGAGGTCGGCGAGGGCGTGATCGAGGTGAAGTCGACCAACGGCGATACCCACCTGGGCGGCGACAACCTCGACCAGCGGATCGTGGAATGGCTGATAGCCGAGTTCAAGCAGGAAGAAGGGCTGGATCTTGGCTCGAAGGGCAACGAAATGGCCCTGCAGCGGCTGAAGGACGCGGCGGAAAAGGCCAAGATCGAGCTTTCGACCACGGTGGAGACCGAAATCAACCTGCCGTTTGTGACCGCCGACGCCACCGGCCCCAAGCACCTGGTGCGCAAGCTGACCCGGGCAAAGCTGGAACAGTTGGTGGGCGACCTGATCGAGCGCTCGGTGGAGCCCTGCAAGAAGGCCATGGCCGATGCGCAGCGTGAAGGCCAGCGACATCGACGAAGTGGTGCTGGTGGGCGGCCAGACGCGCATGCCCAAGATCCAGGAACTGGTGAAGAACCTGTTCGGCAAGGAACCGCATCGCGGGGTGAACCCCGACGAGGTGGTGGCGATCGGCGCGGCGGTGCAGGCGGGCGTGCTGGCGGGCGAGGTCAAGGACCTGCTGCTGCTCGACGTGACGCCTTTGACGCTGGCCATCGAGACGCTGGGCGGGGTGGCGACGCCGATGATTCCGCGCAACACGACGATTCCGACCAAGAAGACGGAAACGTTCTCGACGGCGGCCGATTCGCAGACCGAGGTCGAGGTGCACGTGCTGCAGGGCGAGCGGCCCATGGCGGGGCAGAACCGCACCCTGGGCAAGTTCAAGCTGGCGGGGATTCCTCCCGCGCCGCGCGGCGTGCCGCAGATCGAGGTCACGTTCGACATCGACGCCAACGGCATTCTGAACGTGACGGCCAAGGACATGGCGACGGGCAAGGACACGCGCATCCAGATCACGTCCAGTTCGGGGCTCAGCAAGGACGAAGTCGAGAAGATGGCCAAGGAAGCCGAAGCTCACGCCTCCGAGGACAAGGAGAAGCGCGAGGAGATCGAGGCGCGCAACAGTCTGGATTCGCTGGTGTACAACATCGAAAAGATGTTGAAGGACAGCGGTGAAAAGGTGCAGGCGGCCGATAAGACCGAAGTGGAGGCTGCGCTGGCCGAATCCAAGAAGACGCTGGAGGGAACGCCGAAGGCGTCGGAGATGCGGGCGGCGCACGAGAAGCTGACCAAGGCCAGCCACAAGCTCGCCGAGGCGCTGTACAAGGCCAATGCGGCCCAGCCTACACCGGGCGCGCCCGGTCCGGATGGGGCACAGCCGCACACCGAGCAGAAAAAAGACGAAGGCGTAATCGACGCCGAGTACGTGGACGTGGAAGACAAGAAGTAGGACTGGCCGTCCAGGCGGTGGCTTCGGCGGAAAGATCGGGGTGGACGGCGCATGCGTTGTTCACCCCGACTTGTGTGGGTGAGCAATCGCGGCGGAAGAGGTTAAAGATGGGACAATTCGATTCGCCTGGAGAAGCTGCACTTGCTCGCTTCAAGAGCGAGGGTCTGTCATCCTCTTCAACACCTGGTGTGGTTGAGAGATTCGCAAATCTTGGCGGAATGATTCTGGAAGCAGCAGGATTTGCGGGCGCTTCTGGTGGTTTAGGGTTTCTCTCTGCGCTCAAGAACCTCGCCGCGAACAAAGACGAGGATAATCTCATCTTTTTCGCAGACGCGCTCATCGATGACATCCGGCGGTTGTATCGACTTCACGACGAGCTTAACCAACGGTTCGATGAACGCATCACTTCGCCGGAGTTCAGCGCTGTGGTCGCGAACGCAACCCTTCATATTACCCGGACGAATGTCAAAAGCCGGCTAAAGCGACTTGCTCTCCTTATAGCCAACGGTGTTAAGGAGGACGACCTCGAGCCTGAAAGTCTCGATGACATGATGCGGGCCGCAGTCGAACTGAAAGGCACAGACGTCATCCTGTTGGGGAAGCTTTATAAGTCCCAGGATCCTATGCTTGGCTGGCTCCAAAAGGGGGAGGGCCCTCAAAAGTGGCATGGCGATATTCAACAAGTATGGCAAAGCTTCGTCAATTCTGGAGGCCTGAATCCGCAGGAGCACTTGAACTATCGGAGTTCGTTTTCGAGGCTTGAATCTGCAGGGCTTATTCAGCAGATTCCTGGGGCCGGCAACTTTGGAGTTGGCCAAGAGATATACGCATTATTGCTGGAGGGCAAAAGGTTTTACGAGCGCTTGCAGGAAATTGGGATGCAACAGTGAGGTGTGCGACACAGACGACGGCCGCAAAGATAGCGGACAGTACTTGAAGCGCCTAGCGAGGAATCGAGTTCAGACAAACAATGGCGACAACACAAAACAAGGATTATTACGCGACGCTGGGCGTGAAGAAGACGGCCACGCCGGAGGAGATTCGCAAGGCCTTCCGCAAGCTGGCGCGCAAGTATCACCCCGACGTGAACCCGAACGACAAGAAGGCCGAGGAGAAGTTCAAGGAGATCTCCGAGGCCAACGACATTCTGAGCGACGAGAAGAAGCGCAAGGTGTACGACCAGCTGGGCTTCTACTCCGACCAGATCGACCCGGCGCAGGCGGAAGCGTACGCGCGCCAGCAGAGCGGCGGCGGCGGGCGGAGTCGCCGGTCGACTTCGACGGCTTCGATTTTTCCGGGTTCAGAGCGGCCCGGGTGCGCCGGGCAGCGCAGACGGGGGCCGGATCGTCTTCGTGGGGCAGCTTCAAAGACATTTTTTCGGGAATCTTCACGGGAGCGCAGCAGCCGCAGAAGCCGCGCG
Source organism: uncultured Acidobacteriota bacterium (assembly GCA_963798315.1). Lineage (GTDB taxonomy): Bacteria > Acidobacteriota > Terriglobia > Terriglobales > Acidobacteriaceae > Telmatobacter. The sequence continues at coordinate 217,260 of CAWCTA010000026.1, forward strand.
GGCCGCAGCCGGGAACCGATCTCGAGTACCAGGCCACGGTGGATTTCTGGACGGCGATCCGCGGCGGCCAGGCGCGGATGCAGATGCACCGGCAGGAGACCTGCCCTACCTGCCACGGCCAGGCGCAGCACGGGCGGCTCGATGCAGTGCCCGGAGTGCAATGGCACCGGCCAGGTGACGCAGATGGGCGGGCGGATGAAGTTCAATATTCACCTGCCCGCGCTGCAACGGGACCGGGCGCATTTCGAACGAATGCCCGACCTGCCACGGCGAGGGCGTGGTGGACGCGCACCGAGACGGTGGAGTTCCGCATCAAGCCGGGCACGCGGGACGGACAGCGGATCCGGCTGCAGGGCAAGGGCAATGCGGGTCCGAACGGCGGCCCGCCGGGAGACCTGTTTCTGATTGTGCGCGTCGGCACGCATCCGGTGTTTACGCGGGTGGGCGATGACATTCAGATCAACGGTGCCGGTGACCGTTGCGGAGGCATCGCTGGGCGCGAAGGTGGATGTGCCGACCATCGACGGTCGCGCGCAGTTGAAGATTCCGCCGGGTACGCAGAGCGGGCAGAAGCTGCGCCTGCGCGAGCGCGGCGTGGAAAACGCGCAGCGCCCCGGGCAGCGCGGCGACCAGATCGTGACTGTGGACGTGGTCAGTACCGACCCTGCAGGACGAGCGCAGCCGCGAGATCATGCGCGAGCTGGCCAAGCTGAATAACCAGGATCCGCGGGTGGAGTTGTTCAACAAGGTCTAGGACGGTGGGCAAGGGTGGAATCCGAGGTCTTTGAGTGGGACGATGAGAAGGCTGCGCGTAACCTCAAGAACCATGGAGTCGACTTCCAGGAAGCACGCACGGTATTTGAAGACCCATTTGCAATCACGATTCCGGACGAACTGCATTCGGAGGACGAGCGACGATCGATCACCCTTGGACTATCGCTTTTGGCAAGGGTATTGTTAGTGGTACACACCGAACGTCAGGAGCGAATCAGGATCATTAGCGCGAGGAAAGCGACGCCCGCGGAAACGGCACAATATGAGTCACAACGCTAAACCCGAAGCTGAAAAGAATGACGACGATATGCGGCCGGAATACGACTTTAGTCAAGGCTTGAGAGGGGTCCATGCATTCCGCTTTGGAAAGCTGGCTTCGGACGAAGCGCTGATCCTCGGCTATTGGCAGGGAAATGGATTTGAGGTCGGATCCTTCTCAGAGAAGGAAATGCGCGATATGAAGACGCCGGACTTCCGCCTTCTTCGCGGAGGGGTTGAGGTAGCCGTTTGCGAGGTCAAGTCATTCCAGAGGGATACGTGGCTTGAGGAAGAGATGAAGAAGGTACCGCCTGGCGAGATTGCGGGAGAATTGCGTCCAGATCCCATCTTCAATCGCATTAGCAATTCTGTCCATACGGCTATCAAGCAGTTCGAAAGCGTGAATTCCTCCCATGGTCTATTCAACTTTCTAGTTCTCGTGAATCATGATCCGAGCGCCCGCCCTGAGGACTTGGACCGTGTAGTGACAGGTTATGAAGATCCACTCCATGGATGCTTTGACCAGACCTGTCTGCAGTTTTCCGAAGGGCGAATCCGCGAAGAGAAAAAGAAGATCGATCTTTACGTGTGGATGGACTTCCTGAAGGCGGACTCATTGCGGGTTCGCCGACTGTTCTTTGGCAACGCTGAGACTCAAGAGCAAGTTTGCCGGCTATTGTGTCTCGATCCTGAAAAAATCAACATGATTACCCCAGCAGCTTGAGTGAAGAAGCCTATGCCAGCGAAAAGAAAATCAAAAGGCGCGTACATGATTTCGTCGGTGGCGGAGATGTATGAGATTCACCCGCAGACGCTGCGGCTCTACGAGCGCGAGGGGCTGCTGAAGCCGTCGCGCACGGATGGCAACACGCGGCTGTACACCGACGAAGACCTGGAGCGGCTGGAGTTCATTCTGAACCTGGCGCGCGACCTGGGCGTGAACATTGCCGGAATCGCCATCATCCTGCAGATGCGGGAGCGCATGGAGGAGATGAACCGGCAGATGCAGAACTTCGTCGAGTATGTGCGGTCGGAGATGCTGACGCGCTTCCAGCAGGCGTCTCCCGGGACGGCCGGAGCCATTGTTCCGCTGCGCAAACCGTCGGTGCCGCGGCCGGTGATGGTAACGCGCAACTCGGGGCGGAAGGAGCCGTAGCAGGTATTCTTAAGCCCGCATGCTCTACGCTCTGCTCGCACTGGCCGTATTCGGCCTCATCACTTCTTCCGTGTTTGCCGCCATGGTCCTGTCGGCTGTGCCGGGATACCTGCAGGAGCGGCAGGCGGCCTTTGCGAAACTGGATCATCCACCCGGATTCACCCCCCCGCTGAGCCTGCTCAAACCATTGCACGGGGCCGAGCCTGGACTCGCGGAACACCTCGCGACATTTTTCGAGCAGGACTATCCCGAGTACGAAATTCTTTTCTGCGCGCGGGCGGCGGACGACGCCGGTCTGGAGATCGCCCGTCGCGTGGCCGCGCGCTATCCGCGGATCGCGGTGAGATTTCTCTCCACCGGCGAGCCTCCTTATATCAATGCCAAGGTCCGCTCCATGGAACTGATGGAGACGGAAGCCGCATACGACATCCTGGTCATCAGCGACAGCGATGTGCGCGTGACGCCGGATTATCTGCGCTCGGTGGCGCTGCCGTTCGCGGATGCGCGTGCCGGGGCGATCACGTGCCCGTATCGCGGGGTGGCAGCGGAAGGCGGGCTGTGGGCGCGGCTTGAAGCGGTGGGGATGAGTGTGGAGATGACCGCCGGCGTGCTGGTCGCGCGCATGATGGAGGGCATGCAGTTCACGCTGGGCCCGAGCATGGCTTTTCGCCGCGAGACGATCCGAAGCATGGGCGGCTTTCGCGTAACCGCGGACTACTGTGCCGACGATTTTGTGCTGGGCAACGAGACATTCAAGCTGGGGCAGACGGTGGTTCTGAGCCATCATGCGATCGACCACATGGTGATCAACGCGAGCTTCGTGCAGTCGCTCAAGCACCAGGTGCGGTGGATGAAATCCACACGCTTCTCAAGGCCTAAGGGTCACTTCGGGACGGCGCTTACGTTCAGCATGCCGTTCGGGCTGCTGGGGCTGGGGGCGGGAATTGCGACGCATAACATGGCCTTGGGAGTGGGTCTGTTGGCCTGGGCTGTTGCTTCGCGGCTGGCGCTCTCGATCGCCGTGGGGAACTGGGTGGTGGGCGACCGGAACTGGTTCAGCCTGCTGGTGCTCTATCCGATCCGCGACCTGATGGGTTTCGTTTTCTGGGCGGCGAGTTACCTTTCCAGCAAGATTCTGTGGCGCGGGCGGGTCTTTCAGCTGCTGCCGGGGGGGAAGATGCGCGCGGCGAAATAGGCTCAGACTACTGCAGCGGCCGGTCGGTCCAGAGGGCCTTGTCGGCGATGGACTTTACCGGGTAGAGGCGGCCGGCCAGGAGCTGTTCGACTTTGGGCTGGAAGGTGTCCTGGGCGAACAGCCACTTGCGCTCACCCGCACCCCATTCCTTTGACAATTGGTCTTCGCTGAGAAAGATCTTCGGCGCGTCGGGATAGCAGGAACCCCACAAGAGGGACGATCCAGCGCCATGCGGCGAGCAGGGCTCGAACACCAGATACGCCGGCTTGCCGAGGAAGTTGTGGGTGTAAAACACGACCGAAGAGGCGTCGGACTGATCCCCATAAATGATGAAGGAATCGGCGGGGGAGCCCTTCTGCACAATGACGTCGGCGAGCTGTTTGGAGCTGAGCATGGGCTCGAAGCGCGCGAACGCGATGTGCGCGGCCACCAGGAAGAGGGCGCAGGTAAGCGCGAGGGTGGTGGTCGCGGCCAGGTGTTTGTGCTTCACGCGCAGAAACCAGCTGACGGCGGGGCCAATCAGCAGGGTAACGGCGGCCATGGAGGCGGGCAGGCGCAGGGCGGCAAACGATGGGCCCGTGAGGTCGAAGAAGTGGGACATGGACAGCGTGTAGCCGCCCACATCGCGGTGTGCCAGCAGGGTGCCGATGTCGGCGACGAACGGCAGGTGGCGCGATTCCCACAAACACCAAGCGAGAGCTGCCGCGGCGAGCACGCCGGCGATCGCGAATACTGCTTGCGCCCCGGTGAGCCAGGCGGTCTTTTGGTTGGTTTTGGCGGGAGCACTCGTCAGGTCGGGGGCGCGGTTCTCTTCCATTCCGGAAAGCACCGCGGCGATGAGGATCAGCAGCGTCGGCCAGGCAGGGAAGGTGTAGTACTCCTGGTTGGTGGAGATGGAGAAGAACAACAAGACGAACGCAGAGTAGAGGCCCAGGAGCCAGACAGACCGGACGCGGAATTTCAGCTGCTGGACGTAGGTTGCCACGTCTTCGCGCGCGGCGTGGTCAAGATAGAAGTCAACGGTTTGCCCGGCATCGCGATGCAGGTGCTGGAGCCATGAATGACGGCTGCGCCAGGCGACCACGACCACCGCCGGCAGGAAGAGGCTCCAGGGAAAGAGCCAGACCAGGTGGGCCAGCCAGTACCACACGACTGGCATGCGGTTGTAGTCGTGCGGAAAGCGCGTGCCGAGAAATCGGAAGACGTGCTCGTTGAGGAAGTAGAAATACCAGAAGCCGTGCACGTTGCCGGGGGTAGGATGGTTGCCGACCGGGTGGCCCTGATCGGGATTGGCGAGGCCGGCGAGTATGTGCCACGGAGCGGCGATGGCGAGAAACAGCAGCAGGCCGGTCAGGGGCTTCAGATCGCGCCAGCGGCGCCACAGACCGCTCAACAACAGCAGGGGAAATGCGGCGGCAACGAAAAACAGCGGAGCGATGAGTCCCTTGGTGAGGAGGGCGAGCGCCAGGGACACCCACATGCCGTAGAAGCGAATGGGGCGGCGGCTTTCGAGGCCGGTGATAAAGCTGTAGAGCGCAAACAGCAGAAAGAACGAAAGCAATGCCTCGGGGATGGCGAAGCGGGTAAACAGGAAGGGTCCGATCGAGGTGAGAACGCCGAGGGCGGCATAGAATCCGGCGCGCGGTCCCCAGGCGCGGCCCGCCCATAGCCACGCCAGCCAGGTGATTCCCAGAATGGCGAGGGAATTGGGCAGGCGGGTGGCGAAGACGTTTTCGCCGAAGACGCGATACAGAACGGCCTCCATCCAATAGGGAAGAGGCGGCTTCTCGAGATAGCGGATGCCATCGACCTTGAGGGTGACCCAGTCGCCGCTCTGGGCCATGTGCTGCGCGGCCTGGGCATGCGAGGCGTCGGCATCGTCGAGCAGGGGTGGCGTAAACAGCGAACCAAGCTGCACGGCGGTAAAAATGACCGCCAAAAGCAGCCACGCTGTGAGTGTGGAGAGACCCTGCCGGGGATGTGTTTGGATTTCCAAGGTCTTGGGCATGATCGAAAAAGCGTGCAAAAGGTCAGGATAGCAGCCGGGTTGGTTGTTCATTCTGGCGTTTGCGGTATCCCACCCTGGCGCCGTCTTCACGAGATCGCTAGGGTGGGGCACCCGGGTTTGTTTGCCGCGTTGGCTAAATTTCGCTGTGGGCTCTGCGGTAGCGGCGCCACAACAGCCAGATCGGCGTGGCCAGAACAACAAACCAGAGCAGCAATACGGGGCCGTATTCCTCGAAGAACAGCACGATCCCGAGCAGGGAGTTACCGGCGTTGTGGATGCCGGAAACGAAGGCATTGCGCATGCGCATGCCGATCGACGAAGAAGGCGGGTTGAACTGCGCCTTGTACTCTTCGGTGAGCTGCAGATCGACGGATGCGAAGTCGACGCGATGTTCCAGCGCCTTCTGCTCGGCCTCCATGCGCTCGATTTCTCCGCGGGTGTTTGAGATCTGCTCCTCAACCTCGAGTACTTCCGAAACCTTGCCGGTGCGCTGCTGGAGGATGGCGCGCAGGCGCTGTTCGGTTTCGCGGGCGTTTTCCAGGCGGACGACGAGGTCGGTGTGCTGCTGGGTGACTTCCTCTCCGGATTGCGATTCACTTTGCACGCGGCCCAGCCTCCTGAGATCGGGAAGGGCCGTGGGAAGCTCAAGCGCGGGGATGCGCAGCGCAGCGTTGAACGAACGGGCGTAGTTTTCCGGCGTGTTGATGTTGAGCTGTGCAGCATAGCCATGATGCTGCGCGAGGATCGCATCGAGGGCGGCGCGGGCCGCGGACACATCCCGGACCACAATGGTGAGGGAGATGGTGCGGGCGATCATGGGAGCGGCGGGACCAGACGAGGCCAAGTTAACGGATGTGGAATTCTCGGCCGCAGTGCTGTTGAGCATCCCAGCCGTGCCTTTCCTGGCCGCCTGCAGATGCAACGAATCCATCTCAGCACCAGCGATGCCGGCCTGAAGCGCCCTGGATGCGCCCGTGCTCGGTGAAGCAAGAGACTGCAATGCAGTGAAGTTGCGATTTTCAATCGACGGGCTCGGCTCAATCGAGGAGCGGCGGGCGATTTGCTGGTCGGCATTGTTGGAGATGGAACGGGCAGCCACGATGATGAAGAGGATGGCCGCCACCGCGCCTCCGCCTCCGAGACACAATAGCCGCCAATCTCGGAGGCTATGCCGGGGTTGCTGTGGGGCCAGTGACAACCGGCGCGATGCGGCCTTTGCTGCGTGTTTGTGGATGGCCGCATCGAGGCTTTCGGGAACGGTGGGAACGGTCCACGCGGCGAGGGAGTGCGATGTCTCGCGGAACTGTGCCGCGACTTCGGCGCACTCAGTGCACTCGTCGATGTGGGTGGAGACAACCCTCGCTTCCGCCGCGGGCAGTTCGCCGTCGAGCAGGGCCATGATGTCTTCAGGACTTACGGTGTGCTGAGTGGTGGTGGTCATGCGCGTCCCTCCGATCGTGTAAATTCCGGCGCAGCTGAGACGAGAGCGGGCGCGGACAACAGGTTGCGCAACTCCAGGCGCGCACGGAAGAGACGAGAGCGCACGGTGTTAACCGGCACGCGCAGCAGGCTTGCGATTTCGGCGTAGGTCAATTGTTCGAACTCGCGCAGGAGGAGCACTTCTCGATCGATGCGGTCGAGCTTGCTGACGGCCTGGCGCAGGAGCAGGTCCTGGTCGAGGTGCGGGTAGCAGGCGGGTTCGCTGCCGGGAGCCGCGGCCCCCGCGAACATGGCGCGGAAGGCGGCTTTGCGGCGATGCGCGCGCAGGATCCTGAAGCCGATCGCGTACAGCCAGGTTCGAAACAGCGCCGTGGCTTCATAGCGTGCGGTGCCGCGCAGGACAGCGAGAAAGGTTTCCTGGGTGAGTTCTTCGGCCTGGGGAGTATCGTCGAGCCGGCGCCGGAAAAATCCGAAGAGGGGCTGTTTGTAGCGGTCGAAGAGCACGGTGAATGCATCCGTTTGACCGCGCGCGAACGCCACCATCAATTGCTCGTCGGTCCGGTCGGTGGCCGGACTGGGGATGCCGGAACTGTCGGGGCCGCCGCTCATGGGGTTGGCAACTAGATCCTGCACTTGATTCTCTTCCTCCGCAACTGGAACGATCGCGGATGACGATCTTGCATTCGATTTCGCAAGATCCTTCATGACTGGTAATGGGTTGAGAGGGTGAATAGTTTCGCGGGCCGGAAAATTCTTTTCATCAGAATTTCTTGAATGTCCGCAGCCCAGGAAGCTTAACGAAGACGTTGTTCGAGATTCGGCTTTCCCATCCTGACGGCAAAAGACCCCGTTAGGATGGGGCCCTCCACGCAGTGATGGAGATTGGTGGTTTCCCACCCTTTCGCGAAAAGATGGGCAAGAATGGAGCACGGAACATTGTGGGGAGTTGGCTATCGATGAACCAAAAGGCCAAATGGATCGCCCGCTGCGCTCGTGTATCGTGACCCCAGAGTCTTTATTTTTTGTTTATTGGTTTTGGAGAAGTTTCGAAACGCATGTCGACTTTTGCCGCCATCGATGTTGGTTCCAATTCGTGCCGGTTGAAAATCGCCCGGGTCGTCGCGCACCGGTTGAAGACCCTGCATGAGGATCGCGAGATCACGCGGCTGGGATCGAGCGTATTCGAGTCGGGGCTGGTTTCACCGGAGGCCATGGCGGCCACGCTGCGCGCGCTCAAGCGTTTCCAGCGCGCGGTACAGGAACATGGGGCCGACCAGATTCGCGTGGTTGCCACTTCGGCTATGCGCGACGCACGCAATGCCGCGGCGTTTCAGGCGTGGGTGAAGGCCGAGACCGGCTGGAACATGGAAGTGATTTCGGGTCTCGAAGAGGGGCGGTTGATCCACCGTGGGCTGATGAGCGGCGAGACGGGTGTAACCGGACGCGTGTTGCTGGTTGACCTGGGGGGCGGTAGCTGCGAGATCACCCTGTCAGAAAACAAGCGCATCAAAGAAACGATCAGCCTGCCGCTGGGAGCGGTGCGCCTCACCGAAGAGTTTCTATCGTCCGGCGATCCGGCGGCTGCCGAAGGGCTGGCACAGATGCGCCAGTTGATCGCCCGGGAGCTGCGCCGCGCGCGCCGCCGGATTCCGCAAGAAAAGGTGGCGCAGGTGATCGCCACCTCGGGCACGGCGGCGGCGCTTGCGGACGCGTGCGCGGCGGTAATCAAGTCTGCCGGAGTGGCCGGAAAGCCGGCCAAATCCGCGGCCAAGCGATCGCGCCGCATGGGCACGACGTGGCAAACCGTGTCCGCGGGTATGGCCGGATTCGCGCCCGCGCAACTGGTGCGCAAACTGGCTTCGAAACTGGCGAAGATGGCGCTCCCCGAGCGTGAAGCCATGCCCGGCATCGGGCCGCGACGGGCGGAAATCATTGTCGCGGGCGTAGAAGTGTTCGCGGAATTGCTGGAGACGTTCGGGCTCTCCGGGTTTCGCTATTCTCCACTGGGACTGCGCGACGGGATGCTTGCGCAGATGCTGGCGGAGACCGACACGCGCGCCAGCGGCCATCGCGAATTTGAGCAGGAGCGGTGGGAAAGCGTGCTGGCCACAGCGCGCCGCTACGGAGTCGATACGCGTCATGCGGAACCAGTCCGGGCGCATGCCCTGCAGCTCTATCGCGAGTTGAAGAACCTGCACGCCCTGCCGCCCGATTATGAAAACTGGCTGGCCGCGGCGGCGGTATTGCGCGACACCGGCAAGTTCATCAATCACCAGGGCCATCATCGCCACGCGCAGTACATCATTTCGAGTTCCGAGATCTACGGATACACGCCGGTGCAGCGGACGATCGTGTCGGCCCTGGCGCGCTACCTGGGCAAGAGCCGGCCCCAGCCGGGCGACCGCGCGCTGCGCAACATCCCGTCAGAGGAGCACATGAATGTGCACCGGGCGGTGGTGCTGCTGCGCCTGGCGGTGGCGCTGAACCAGGACCGGGCCAGCGATGTGTTGCGGGTGGCCGCCAAGGTGTATCCGAAGCGGATTTATCTGGAGATCAAGCCGGGACGAACGGGCGCGGAACTGGAGCTTTGGTCGCTGCGCAAGGAGTCCGGCTATTTTCGCGAAGTCTTCGGGCGCGAGCTCTTTCCAACGCTGGTGTAGATGGAGCGGACGGTGCGCGGGTCGAGGAGCCATTGCACCTGGGGCGGTCGCCGGTCGAGATCGATACGCACAATGGATCCCTTGCGCATCCGCAGGTTGGCGCCGCCGTTGCCGGTGACCAGCCGGCCCATGAACTGAAAGAGGTTGGGATTGTGGCCCACGGCGAGGACTCCCTCGCGGTCAGCGTACTTCGCCAGCATGTCCTGAAAAGCCGCATAGTCCGCTTCAAGCGAAAGGGCGGGGCTGATTTCCACTTTGGCTTCGTAGCCAAGCTCGGTGCCGACAAACTGGGCGGTCTGCAAGGCCCGCTTCAAGGGGCTGGAGACGATGACGTCGATTTGAACTTTGAGCGCGCTCAAAACACGCGCCATCAGCATGCACTGCTCTTTGCCTTCCTTGATCAGTCCTCTTTTCTTGTCGAGAAGGGGATTGATGCGACTGAGTCCGGCGTTGGCGTGGCGCATGAGGTAAAGGTTCATCGTGACGGGGGACAGGCGGGAGAGATATAGGGTCGAGCCAGCTCCTTACCTCGGTGATGTTAACACATTTGTAACAAAAGGCATCCGCCGGCTGAAGCGTGGTTTACCGATGAGGCCGGCTCGCGCCCGATGGCGCGCAAACCTCGGCTTATTGATTTCCCAGCAGCCGCCCCTGGCGAACAGCTTCGACCGCCTGATGGATGGCATCCGCGACGGCGGCGGGATCTTCGAGGTTCATATTGTGGGGCGGGCGGGCTCCCACCATTCGCTCACCAGCAATCCGCGTAGCCATTTTTGCTGGTGCTTCAGGATGAATCCGGATTGAGCGAGTACTTTGCGGTGGTCGGGAAGAGTGCGGACAGTAAGGCCGGTGAGTAGTCCGAAGGCACGATAGAGGAGCGCGATCAGAGACCCGGAGATGAATCGACCGAACCGGTTTGCGGGCAGGTTGAATTCAGACACCACCCAGGCGGCATCGGGCCGCAGGTGCGACCGAAGGCGCCGAGCAAGCGATTCGATGTCATCGGGAGCCAGGCAGTCGAGGAAGAAGTGGGTCACGACCAGGTCATAGGTTGTGGGGCTGGGCTCCCATGCGCGGATGTCGGCGATCTGGATCTGAACGCGGCCGCGGTGGGGCCCGGAACGGCGCGCGAGTTCGGACAGCATGGCGGGGCTGGCGTCGACAGCGTCGACGAGAACTGCCGGGTTGTGCGCAAGCAGGCGGGCGGTGAATCGGCCGTCACCATCGCCCAGGACAAGCGCCCGCCCGTAATGGCCGAGGCGGTCAAGAAACGCGCATCGGCACCGCCAGAGAAACGGCCCGAAGGTGAGCCACTCCATCCAGCGATAGATGAGAGCGAGGCGATCGAAATCGGGCGGAAGCGTCGTGGCGGGGCGAATCGCGGCCGGGGATGGAGTCAGGCTCATGGACGAAAAGGCGCGTGGATCAAAAGCAAAGCTGGCGTAAGAAGAACCAGGTCGGCGCTGGCGCGAACCGTCAGGGGCGTGAGCCGGCCGCGGAATCGATCGAGCAGGGCAAGCAGTAGAGCACTGGCGGCGCCGGCGGCGATAAGGGCGGCAGAGCGCGGTTCGTTCCAAGCGAGGAGAAAGGCGAGGCAAATACCCACAAAACCGACGAGGCGGGCGATCGCCTGAACGGGCTTCGAATGTGCGCTCCGGTTCGACTCCCATTGGGCGATGGCGTGGCAATTGAGCCATCCCAGGGCGGCAAAGAACAGGGCCGGAATTAGGAGCGGCCACTCCGTCACAACGGGCGGCTCGCGAAGTGCGGCCTGGGACCAGACCGGAAGCAGGCATCCGGCGGTGAACAAGACGCCGATCAGGACCGCCCGAGAGATGAGCGGCTGGAGTATCCGCGCCAGGCGGGTGGGGAGCCTGCGACGGGAGTGGACGCTCGAGAAGTAGGCCAGAGTGGCGGCGGCGACGGCCGAGTCCGGCACGCGCGCCGCCACGGGCATACGGGTGACTACGATCCAAAGGCTTGCGGTTGCCGCGACAACGGCCAGCGGCGCCAGAATCCAGCGGTGCCGCCAGTGGAAATAATGACGGTCCCGTAAATGGTGCTTCGGCGGCGTGCCCATGCCGGCGCGGGCATCGAGGAGGCGATCGCCGATATATACGGTCCAGGCCCCGAGAGCCAGAAGCGTAGGAGCCCAGGCAGGAAGACGAACGTGCATGGCCCACGCAAAGGCCCACGTCCACACGACCGCTACCGTAGGTGCATCGAGGCTGGCCAGATGCCATATCCACAGGGGAGCCACAACGTGCCAGACGCGGACGCCGGTCCCGGAATGTCCCAAGGCTGAAATCTGCCGGGGCGGGTTGGCAAAACTAGGCACTACTTTGATTGTAGGAGGGGGAACTGCCGAATCAGGTTGGCCGTTGCGCGCCGAAACTCTAAGCCAGACTCTGCTCAACCAGAGAATGGATTTTCGTATTGACGTCGGAGGCACTCATGAAGAAGGGGGTTTTGAGGCACTGCAGGGAGAGTTCCTGGGTGGCGGGCGCGTAGTTCCAGGCGATTTCGACGCCAAACTTCGAGGCGGTGCCGTTGTTGCCGGTAATGTCGATTCCGGCGTCTTTGGCTTTTTCGACGAGGCGAGCGTACTGGTCGGGCGTGACGCCGCTGAAGACCTGCGGGGCGGATGGTGCCATGTCTATCTCCTTAAATCGCCGGATTGCAGAAATGGACATGCCGACCGAAGCAAGCTTTGGTCGGACGCTGTCCGGCGCTTTGTTCTCTGAGCTGTCAACTCAAGATTAGCAAGCGGGGCGGAAATTTTCTGCAAATGCGGTGAGGGGAAAAAGGCCGACGGGTAAAGGGCGATGCCGGGGCGCAATTTTGCTCTACAAATGGTGCATGGCATACCCCTATCGGTATGGGGAGAAGGGTCGTCTTTTTGCCTTGTTTCCTAGTGGGAAGTAATACGACCGGAACTCACTGAACCAGCAAGACAAAGAACGCCGCGGTCCCCTCTTCGGAAACGCTGGCCTTTCGACGCGCTCATTCTTTTGTCATTGCAATCCCTTAGAAGGGATACAATTCCCAGAATCAGAAGCTTCTGATCCCCAGCCCAACTTAAACAAATCGAGGAGTGCCGTGACGAAGCAACGCTCTATCTCTTCGTTTTTCCCTCTTCTGATTGTCCTGGCCGCCGCCCACATCGAGCCTGCCGACGCGAAACCACGGGACCTCTCGGAGTATCCGTTGCGTGTGCATATATTCCAGTCGGAATGGAAAACGGGTGGCTTCGGCGGCGGGCAAGGTTCGGGTATCGCCAACCTGATGGATGGCCCAGACATACACGGCTTCGATTTCTCCTACGGTTGTGCGATCAACTATATGAAATCGGTCGGGAATCAGGCCTACGCGGCCAAGTGGAAGAAGCCGGGGAAGATCATTGAGGTCGTGGGGAGCGCAGTTGGCAATCAGGACAAAACGGACACCTGCGATTTCAAGGTGACCCTCCACGATTATGTGTATGACGTTCAGAATGGCACGTTGTCGATGTTTACGCAGGAGCAGTACAAAGTACGGATGGGCGCGGCTCTGCCCAAGACTGGCTCTGTCGATACCGATATCAACCACTATCCGCTCCGCATCTCGGTCCTTGCCGTCGATTGGATGCCGCCGTTGAACGGTACCCGGACGGCCTCCGGCCGGGGTAATCTTCTGACTCAGGCGGGCCTTTCCTCGGTCGACTTCACCACCAGTTGCGTCTTCCCTTTCCCTGCCAGCGCGGACGGCCACTACTACCCGGGCAAGTGGACGCGGGAAGGCTCAGAGTTGATGGTTTTGCTGCGCGCCGCCGGTGGATCGGACGGTTCGCTCTTATGTCCCCTCCAAACCAGCCTTCACACTGACATTTATGTCCGGGAAGCATCCGGCGCGATCAAGGCGGTGTCGCCGGAGGAATACCGCCGTTCGGTCTTGAAGATCACTGCCCCAGTAGCGCCCCCCGCCCAGGATGCCCGCGAACCCAATGGCGAACCGTCCGCGGCAACGGCGGGGAATGGGGGGACAGGAGTCCAGAAGATCGGCACCCCCGATGCCGTCGATGCGCAGACCAATGTGAACGCGGAAGGCAGTGGCTTACCGAAGTCCGACAAATCGGAGACCACGGTGGTTGTAACCGCGCCGGGCAGTGGAAGCGGCACGAGCGCAAGTCCGGGTTCCGCTCAAGCTGCCGCTTTGTATCGCAAGGCTTGCGATGCAGGTTCCGCAGGCGGCTGCAGAAATCTTGCGCTCTTGTACTCGGCGGGGAAGGGAGTGTCCCAGGACTACGGCCAGGCTGCGGCCTTGTATCGCAAGGCGTGCAATGGAGGCGATGCAGGCAGCTGCAGCAACCTCGGCCTCTTGTACTCAAACGGAACAGGTGTGCCCCAGGACTATAGCCAGGCTGTCACGCTGTACCGAAAGGCTTGCGATGCGGGTGACGGGATTGGCTGCAGCAATCTCGGAATCATGTACGCACAGGGGACTGGCGTGCCAAAGGATTACACCCAGGCTGCGTCGTTGTATCGCAAGTCATGCGATGCGGGCTCGGTCATCAGCTGTGGCAATCTCGGCGGTATGTACGCGAATGGCACAGGCGTGCCCCAGGACTACGGTCAGGCTGTAACCCTGATTCGCAAGGCTTGCGATGCGGGCGTTGTGGGGTATTGCGGGAACCTCGGGGTCATGTATGCCGAGGGGACAGGCGTGCCGCGGGATTACACCCAGGCTGTAACGTTGTATCGCAAGGCATGCGAAGCGGGCGTTATGGTGAGCTGCGGCAATCTTGGCAGTATGTATGCAAATGGCACCGGCGTGCCCGAGGATGCCAGCCAAGCCGTACCGCTGTATCGCAAAGCTTGCGATGCGGGTCTGGTTGGCGCCTGCGTCAACCTTGGAAACCTGTACGAAAACGGGATTGGGGTGTCCCGGGACCATGCTCAAGCGGAGTCTCTGTTTCGCAAGGCATGCGAGGGGGGCGCCGTCGTCGGATGTAACAATCTCGGAGTTATGTACGAGAAGGGATCCAATCCTGCGGGTCCACCCAAATAGAACCTACCTGCCGAGCCCGAGGTACATGTTTCGCCTCCGGATAGTCCGCTTGAATCGAGCCACCATGCCTGTGAGGCACGGCCTGCCGATCAACCAAGTTCTCATTTGGGAAACGGCCAACGGGCTCATTAGCCGGACTGAACTGCTCTTTCTGAGTTCCGTCGGAGTCGTCGCCTACTCGTCACTATGCCACCAGTTCTCCCGCTGTCCGTTCGTTCTCGCCCGCGCAGAACGCGAGAATGATTACGTTCAACCGAGAGTGCCGGAGGCATTCTAGTCGGCGGCGACGGCTTTGCGGGGAGCACGACGGGGGGCGCGCTTCTGCGGCGTGGGGACGCCGGAGGGCGAGCCGCGTCGGGGAATCGCGCCCAGGTCGGCTTTACCTTCAGCCAATTGCATAAGAAAATCCTGGCTTGAGAATCGCTCCGCATCCTTGAGCGCTTTTGAGGCGCGGACGTAGGTTCCATCGGGCTGGAGCAGGCGGCCCTTGACGGTGTCGGCCAGCAGGGCGGGAAGAATCTCGTCGTGAATCCGGGCGCGCGCAGCAGCGTCGCGTACGGGAAAGACAACCTCGCAGCGCTCGAAAAGGTTGCGCGGCATCCAGTCGGCCGAGCCCAGGTAGATTTCGTCATCGCCGCCGTTGGCGAAGTGAAAGATGCGGGAATGCTCGAGGAAACGGCCCACGATGGAGCGAACGCGAATGCGCTCGGAGAGACGAGGCACGCCGGGCCGCAATGTGCACACGCCGCGAATGATGAGGTCGACTTCGACACCGGCCTGCGAGGCCGCGTAGAGTGCTTCGATCACGCTGGGCTCAAGCAGCGCGTTCATCTTGGCGATGATGTGGGCCGGCCGGCCAGCCCGGGCGTGCTCTGACTCGCGCCTTATCAACCCCAGGAAGCTCTCAGCCATCGTGAGAGGGGCGACGAGGAGGGGCCGGTAGTCGTCTACCTCGGCGTGCGCGGTGAGGTAGTTGAAGACCATGTGCACGCGCTCGGTGATCTGGGGATCGCTGGTGAGCAGGCTCAAATCGGTGTAGAAGCGGGCGGTGACCGGGTTGTAATTGCCGGTACCCATGTGGCAGTAGCGGCGAGTCACTCCATCTTCGTCGCGGCGCACCAGCATGGCCAGTTTGCAGTGGGTCTTGAGTCCTACGACGCCATGAAAAACCTGGACGCCGGCGTCTTCCATGCTGCGGGCCCAGCGAATGTTCGACGCTTCGTCGAAGCGCGCCATCAACTCCACGACCAGCGTGGTCTCCTTGGTGGCGGCGGCGTCGATCAACGACTGAAAGACGGGCGAGTCCTGGCTGGTGCGGTAGAGGGTCTGCTTCATGCTCACGACGGCATCGTCTTCGGCGCCCTGGGCGATGAAGTTCACGACGGGGTCGTAAGAGTCATAGGGGTGGTGAAGCAGGATGTCGCGGGTGCGCAGATCCTCGAAGATGTTGTTCGCCTTGCGGCTCAGATGGAGAGGCTTAGGTGTGAAGGGCGGGTACTTAAGATCCGGACGGAGCACGTCGCTGTAAAAGAACATCACCCGAGACAGGTTGACCGGACCATTGCAGCGAAATACCTGGTCCTCCTCCAACTCGAAGTTGATGCGCAGGCGGTCGATGACATCGGGATGGGCGCCGGATTCGATCTCGAGGCGGACGGCATCGCCCTTGCGCCGGTTGTGCAACTCCACGCGGATCGACTCCAGCAGGGAGCGTGCTTCTTCTTCTTCGAAGTAGAGGTTGGAGTTGCGGGTGACGCGGAAGGGAGCGTTGGCCAGTACTTCGTAGCCGCGGTACATGCCGGAAAGATTCTGGGCGATGAGGTCCTGGAGGAGCAAGTAATCGAATTTGCCCTCTGCCGCGGGCAGGCGCACGAAACGGGACAGGGCGCGGGGCACTGTGACGACGCCCAGAACCTGGGGGCCGGAGCTGCGCCGCTTGGGCCGCAAAAGGAGCGCCAGGCACAGAGCCTTGTTCAGCACGCGCGGAAAAGGATGCGCCGGATCGATGGAGATGGGGGTCAGCAGGGGGTCGACTTCGCGCTGGAAGTAGTTCTGGGCAAAGTCGCGGGCTTCGGTTTCCAACTCATTCCACTCGAGCAGTCGGACGCCATGCTGGCGCAGGTCCGGAAGCAACTGGTCGTTCCAGCAGGCGTACTGGGCGTCGACGAAGCCGTGGATTTCGACGGTCAGTTGGGCCAGGGATTCGTCAGGGCGAAGGCCATCGTAGCCGGTCTCCCGGTAGCCATCCTCGATGCGCTGCATGAGACCGGCCTGGCGAATTTCGACATATTCGTCCAGGTTGCTGCCGGTGATGGCGAGGAACTTGACCCGTTCGAGAAGGGGGTTGGCCGGGTCTACGGCCTCTTCGAGTACGCGACGGTTGAATTGCATCCAAGACGCATCCCGTCCGTTGAATAGCTGCTGTCTTTTAGTCGTTCCCGCCATCGACTTCGTCCCGTGCGCCGTAGTTGGCAGTCTACAGCGTTCCCCCTCCGGTATGGCAGAGAAAGCTGGGCGGCCGCGAAAGCGCTACATCGCCATCCAAACAGGAACGCGGGCCCAACAGTGTTAACAATTCGCAAAATGGTGGAAGAGCGATCAGCTTGCCAGCTTGATGGCCGCCAGTTTGCGAAGAGGAGGCAGGTCCCTGGCTGTTTTTACAGGGAGGCGCAGCCCCGTGCCTTCGGGATAGTGCGGTGCGGCGGCGATTGCCTTGGCTACCGCAGTGGAGAAATGAGCCTCTTTGGCAGCCTTCACTGCCCGGTCGCTGAGGATGAATCCGACCATAAAGAATCCTGAGTAGGGGGAGAGATACACGATGTTCCGCGATTTCATCTTGAGCCGCAGGGACCAGCCGTATTTGTTGGGGTACACTCCCTTCCATTCCTGGGTGACGACGCCGAGTTCGCTCCCCATCCATGCGACGAAGTCATTCCAGAAGGTTGCGGTGGGACCGAGCGCGGCAGACAGTTCCTCGGGCGAAGGCTTCTGACCTTTACCGATGAATGCGTTTCGAGCTTCCATATTGCATCCCTTTCTGGAACCAGGCCCCGACCGGCGAGATTCGTTCGGGCGTTAAGCCCGCCGAGGCGAGGGAAGCGGGGGCATTCTAACCCGATTGCCGCGAGATTGCAGTGACGCGGAGGGAAAGGCGGTTACCTGCGCCCGAGCGACAGGTACTTTTTGTATTTGGCGTCGGGTTTCGAAATCGTAATAGGGATGGCACGGCAGGGAAGATTGACCCGCCCCGCCTCCCGGGTTGAGGATAGACTCAGGGCGAACCTGCTTCCAGGGCAGTTACGCAGCCGACCTGGTCGTTTCCAGCCCTTCTTCAGGTGGCTTTATCTGGAAAGCCATGCGGCTCGAGGCTTTCGATCGCCGCAGGTGCGGAACCGCTGAATCTCCCCAACCCGAGGAGCCCATCGATGCCTAAGGAACCCCTTACTTCGGATTCTCGCTTGATTCCCACCCAGCCTTTGTCCGCGGACGCCGAGGCATTTGCCGAGCGGGTGCATGGGTTGCTGGACGGCCAGCCCAAGGATGAGGCTACGGTTGCCCAGGCTCTGGCAGGCATGGACGGGATGTTCGACCTGATCGGCGCCGGACTCTACAGCATGGCTTCGATGCTGGCGGGCGAGGGAGAAGACAGTATCCGGCTGGTCGAAACGGCGGTGGCCACAGCCGAAATTTCCTCATGCAGTGACGCCGGGGAGGCAAATCGCAGCAGCCGGCTAGCGCTGGCCACGGCCGCGATGGAACTGATTGCCAGTCGCGACCCCAGCCTTCTGGCTGCTCCGGATGGTCTGGAACACGCCGTTACCTGTATCGAGGACGACGATCTGGATGCCGCCGCCGAGGCCCGCGAGGCCATCGAGCGCATGATCGCCGGACCAGACCGCGACCGGGTGCGCAACTGGCTGGAGAGCCTGTCGACCGCCTTGCGCACCATCTACGTGTTGCGGGCTGTGGCCGGATTTACCGCGACAGAGACGGCGGAGTTGCTGGCCGCCCACGGAGGGCCCCAGGCATTGGGATGGACCGCCGACGCGGTGCGTGAGCTGTTTCGCCAGGCGCTGTGCTCGCTGGCGTCCCAGTTGATTCACGCTACGGCGGGACGGTAAAGCACGGAACAGGGAATTCGACCGGCCGCGAAGGTGCGTTACGTCCGAACGGCATTGCTTTGCTTCCCGCACCCGTTCGATACACTGTTTAGGAACCTTGCCGCTATCCGTCTGCATCCATTAATGAGCCAACATTTTCGGGTTAGCGCCCGCTGTTTCAGTCGTTCAGGCGAGAAAATCACTGATGCTGTCAGAATCCTCCCAAAAAAACGCAATCGTTCCGTGTGTCCGTAAGTTTTGGCTGGGACTTTCGATCTTGTCGCTTGGCCTGCTTTCAGGGCAGCTGACTCCCACGCTGGGCGCACAGACGGCCCCGAGTGCCCCTGCGCCGGCCCCGCTGAACTCATCCAGTTATCAGGGCAGCGTGCCCACCGGCGAGGTATCGGCTCAGCCGCTGGACTTGACTCTGGACGAGGCCATGCAACGCGGCCTGAGGTACAACCTGGGCGCCATTCTGAGCACGACCCAGGCCTCCGGCGTGGGCGGCCAGCGCCTGAGCCAACTGCAGACTCTTTTGCCCACGGTGGATGCTTCCTGGAAGTGGGCCGTGCAGCAGGTGGACCTGGCCGCACTGGGATTGCGGGTCCCGGGGTTTCCCACCATCGTTGGGCCCTTCGGCTACACCGATCTGCGCGCGTACTTCTCGTGGGCGGCGGTGGATGTGAACTCGTTGCGGAATTATCTGGCGGCGCGCCACAATTTCAACGCCGCGCAGTTGACGGCCGAGGATGCACGCCAGGTGGTGGTGCTGTCGGTGGGCAACGCCTATCTCCTGGTGCTGGCCGATGAATCCCTCGTCACCGCTGCAGCTTCACAGGTGGCGACGTCGAAGGTTTCGCTCGACCAGGCGGTCAACCTCCACCAGGCAGGAACCGCGCCGTTGCTCGATGAGCTGCGCGCCCGGGTGGATTACCAGACTCTGCAGCAGCAGCTGATCGTGGACCAGAACGCGCTGGAAAAAGACCGGCTGGCGCTGGCGCGCACCATCGGCCTGCCCCTGGAGCAGAAGTTCAACCTGGTAGACAAGGTTCCGTTTGCGCCATTCGACCAGCTGGATATCGACGCCGCTATTCACCAGGCTCACGCCAACCGCAAGGACCTGGCAGCCATGGTGGAACAGACCTATGCGGCGAAAGAGCAACGCAAGGCCGCGACGGCCGACCGCTTTCCGACCCTCAAGACGGATGTGGATTACGGCCTGATCGGCGTGAACTTCGGGAGTTCGCACGGGACCGTGGATGCGTCCGGTACGGTGAGCGTGCCGGTATTCAAGGAATACGGATTGCGCGGCGAAGCAGAACAGGCGCAGTCGCAGCTGGACACGCAGACGGCGGAGCTGAGCGACAAGAACGCGCAGGTGGATGCCGATGTGCGCGATGCTCTGCTGGATATTGCGTCGGCGCAGCAACAGGTCGAAGTGGCGCGCTCCAGCGTGGACCTGGCGAATGAAGCGCTCAGCGAAGCGCAGCAGCGCTATGCCGCCGGGGTGAGCGACAACCTCGCCGTGCACCAGGCCGAGCAGTCCGTCGCCGTGGCCAACAATCAATATGTGTCGAGCCTTTACCGGCACAACTTAGCCAAGCTCAGCCTGGCGCGGTCGCTTGGCGCGGCTGAGAATTACAAGAGTTACCTGGGAGGAAAGTGAACGTGGCGGAAACGACAACAACACCAGTACAAACCGAGCCGGATACGACAACGGAGGTCGTTCAGCCGCGGTCCCGCCGCAGGGGCATCATCATTGTTGTGATCGCAATTCTTATCGTGGGCGCCGTGGGGTTCTGGTGGCACTCTACATTTACCGAGGACACGGATGACGCGCAGATCAACGGCCATCTCATCCAGGTGAGTTCGCGGATCGCCGGCCAGGTGCAAAAGGTGTATGTCGACGAAAACCAGATGGTGAAGAAGGGGGATCCGATCGCGGACCTCGATCCGCGCGACTACCAGGTTGCTGTGGAGAACGCCAAGGCGGTGCTGGCCAGCGCAAAGGCGAACGCCGCCGCCGCCAACGTTGCCGTGCCCCTTACGACCATCAATACCGGGAGCAATTTGAATTCAGCTACATCGGACGTGAGCGGCGCGCATGCCTCCGTGCTGCAGGCGCAGCAACAGCAGCAGGCGGCGCACGCACGCGTGACGCAGGCGCAGGCCAATAATGCCAGGGCGCAGGCGGACCTGGAGCGGTACAAGCCGCTGGTGGAAAAGGACGTGATCAGCAAGCAGCAGTTCGACGCTGCCGTCGCTGCTGCTGCTGCTGCTGCCGCATCCGTGCAGGACGCCCTGGCCAGCGAGCAGGCTGCTGCTGAAGGTGTGCGGGTGGCGCGCGACCGGGAAGCTCAGTCCCAGGCCCAGTTGAAATATGCGCAGACCGGGCCGCAGCAGATCGCCGCGCAGACTGCAAGGGCCCGACAGGCCGAAGCGCAGGTAGAGCAGGCCCAGGCCCAACTCGATCAGGCCAATCTCAATCTCGGCTACACGAAAATCATTTCTCCCGCGGCCGGCATCATCACCCGCAAGAGCGTTGAGCTCAACCAGAATGTCTCGGTGGGCCAGAATCTGCTCACCCTGGTTTCTCTCGAAGATATCTGGGTGACCGCCAATTTCAAGGAGACGCAGCTGCGCCACATGGCAGCCGGACAAACGGTGGAAATTTCGGTGGACGCAACGGGCAAGAACTATCACGGCAAAGTGACGCAGATCGGCGGGGCGACCGGGTCAGTGCTTTCGCTGTTTCCGCCCGAGAACGCGACCGGCAACTATGTGAAGGTCGTGCAGCGTGTCCCGGTACGCGTCGACTTTACCGACCTCGAACACGAAGACCCCGACCACCTGCTGCGGCCCGGATTGTCGGTGGAGCCGAAGGTGCGGGTGAAACAGTAAAGCAGCTAGCAGCCATCAGCTCTCAGCCTCCAGCCCCGAACATACGGGCTGAGGGCTTTGTTTGTCGTGCTGCGCTCGGGGGTGCGGCTACAATTGAGGCTTGCCGGCAACATAGCTGATAGCTAACGGCTGAAAGCTAATAGCTGGTTCTAACCATGCGCGATTCCATCCACGTTTCGAAAGAGAATTACCTCAAGGCGGTCCTGGAGGCTGAGGCCGAGGGGCGGCAGGTCATCCCTGCGATGCTGGCTCATTGGCTCGAGGTCTCGGCGCCGGCGGTGACCATGGCTCTGAAGCGGCTGAAGCGCGATGGCGACGTGGAGGTGGGTGAAGACGGCATCGTCCGGTTGACGGCGACTGGACGCGAGACCGCGTATCGGACTGCACTTCGTCACCACCTCATCGAGCGCATGCTGAGCGAGATCTTCGGCATGGAGTGGTACGAGATCCACGAAGAGGCAGAGCGGCTGGAGCACGCGGTCTCGCCTGCCTTCGAAGCCAAGCTGCGGGAGAAACTGGGGGAAAGCGGGGCCTGCCCGCACGGCAACGCGGTGCTGCCCGAAAATCCATCTGAGCGCAAGCTCCGCGGCGAGGTGCCGCTCTCCGAGGCGACTGAAGGACGTCGGTATACCGTGACCAGCCTTCACGAGCGCGACCCCAGGCTGCTGTTGTTTCTGCACCAGACCGGGATCGGGCCGCGGCAGCGGCTGCGCGTGGTCCGCCAGAATTACGATCAGACCGTCTTGATCGAGTTGCCGACGGGGAATTCGGTCCTGGGCCGGCCCGCTGCGGAAGCGGTGTGGCTGCGGCCCGAGGCAGGCTGATGAACCGGCGCGAAATGCTGATGGGCACAGGTGCATTTGCTGGCGCGGCGACTCTCAACGCGCAGGCGAAGGCCGATGCGGATTCAGCCGGGCGCAAATTCAAGATCATTGTGACAGGCGGCCATCCGGGTGATCCGGAGTATGGGTGCGGAGGCACTGTGGCCCGGCTCACAGCGCTGGGACACGAGGTTGTTCTGCTGTATCTGAACGACGGAGCCTGGGAGACTTCCGCGGCGGTGCGGATCGCCGAAGCAAAAAAGGCATGCGAGATTCTCAAGGCGCGCCCGATTTACGACAATCAAGCCAACGGGCACGCAGTGGTCGACGGCGCGCACTACGACGCTTTTGAAAAGATGATCGCGGCAGAGAATCCCGATGCGGTTTTCAACCAATGGCTCGTCGATAACCATCCGGATCATCGCGCCATTGCCAATCTCACCTACGAATCGTGGAACCGGCTGAAGCGGCGCTTTCCGCTGTATTACTACGAAGTGTCGGACGGGGAAGATACGATGCAGTTCCCGGCGCCCACGCACTATGTGGATATCAGCACCGTGGCCGATACCAAGAAAGCCGCCTGCTACGCGCACGCCAGCCAGAATCCCGACTTCTTTTATGGAGTGCAGGACACGGTCGCTCTGTTTCGCGGCTTCGTGGCCGGTTGCAAGAGGGCCGAAGCGTATGTGATGCAGGTGCGGAGCCCGTACGATATTTTCGCGCTGACCGGAGTGTCCCGCCAATAACGGCTCTACAGGCGCGTGATCAGGTGATCGATATGAGAATGGTGACTGCGGCTCATCGCCACTTTCTGGCCGTTGGAAAGAAGAACGGAGAAATCGCCTGACGTCTCGCGCCGCACCTCCTTCACGTGTCTCAGGTTGACGATCGCGGATCGATGGACACGCATGAACATCCGTGAGTCGAGCTTACTGGCAATGCCCGTCATGGTTTCCCTCAGCAGGTGCGTCTCCGATGCTGTGCAGATGCGAACGTAGTTCTCTTCGGCGGCGATCCATCGGATCTCCGACAAGGGCAGGAAGAGAATGCGGCCGCGCGACTTGAAGGCGATGCGGGCCGGATGAAGATTGCCGTTGCCGGCGGGCTTTGCTTCCTGCGGTCCGCGCGCCGGCTCATTGTCCAGCCGTTCGCGTGCGTATTGAACCGCCGCATGCAGGCGCTGGGCCGTGAAGGGCTTCAACAGGTAGTCGGCAGCCTGCATCTCGAATGCGCGCACCGCATACTGGTCGTGGGCCGTGGTGATGATGATGTACGGCAATAAGCCGGCTCGATTTCTGGACAGCTCCGTGATCACATCGAAGCCATCCATCCCCGGCATGCAGATGTCGAGAAACAGAAGGTGCGGATTCTTCGCTCGCACCAGGGCCACGATCTCGGACGGAGAAGCCGCTTCACCTACGATCTCGACCTCGGGAATGGTATGCAGTAATACTCGTAACTTCTGCCGTGCCAGCGCTTCATCATCGGCAATGATTGTTCGTATGACCACGAAACCTCCTCGTATTGTCTGCTCGGCGCAATGAGTTACACAGTTCTGAGGGGAAGCTCGCAGGAGCTTACGATGGGTTGGGTTGCATGTCCGGGTCCATACGGCGCCGGGCGCTATGTCTTTGAAAGGTTTGGCTATCGGCAGCGGGGCTGGACGGGCAGCGATAGTGCAAGTGGCCGAATTTGATCATGATTGTCCGAGTTCGGACACCGCACGGCGCCGGATCTACAGACCGCGGCCTACCGCCCTCAGCGTCACGATGGCAGCCAAAAGCAAAGCCACGCAATCCGATGTGTCTCTCTAAGGTGGAATGAATAAACGATGAAACAGGTAAAGAGGACAGCCTCACCTCGCTTCTCATCGCCTCGGCAGTCTTGATCGTCCCCAGGATGAACCTATTCGTCACTGGATATGAAACCGCATAGGGGCATAGGCTGGGAATCCCTAATCATGGAGCGCCCTAAGCCCGTTGCGTCCCGGCGCAGAAACACAAAAAGTGAGTTACTCACCGGAGTTACACCGTCTGTCCCAACCTATCGCAGTTCGTCACTTCTGAACGGAGGCAGCGTCGACTGGCTCGATGGATGCACTCTCTGCGGCGCAGAGCTATTCACCCGTTGAATGGAGCAAACCATGCGCAGAATTCCCCATCTGATCACCAGAATTGCATTTGTCGCCCCGGTTCTTCTCTACGCTGCGTTGTGCGGCGCGCAAGGCATCGTGACCGGTTCCATCAGCGGAACCGTTCAGGATCCCAGCGCAGCGGTGGTTCAGGGAGCCACCGTAACGGCGATTCAGAAATCGACGAACTCAGCTTTCCGAACCACGTCCAGCGCGACGGGCACGTTCCTGATTCCCGGGCTGCCGGTAGACGACTACACGGTAACGATCGATGCGCCTGGTTTCACGTCCTTGAAAGTGGACAACGTTACCGTACGGGCGGGCTCGGCGTCGCCCCTGGGAGTACTGAGTCTCAAGGTTGGCACCGCATCCGAGGGGGTCACGGTCGAAGCGTCGACGGCTCTTCTTCAGCCCGATACGGTGCTGATCAGCCAGGAGTTCGACTCGCAAAAGACCGAAGATCTTCCCATCGGAAACGGCTTTGACATTGTGGCGTTGCTGACTCCGGGAGTGGCGCCATCGGGCGGCAACCTGTTCACCAACACCAATGGAGCTGAATTCTCCACCAACGGTGTGCGCGACCGCAACAACAACTTCCAACTGGATGGCCAGGCAAACAACGACACCAACATCGGCGGCCCCAACGTATTCTTCGGGAACGCGGATGCGCTGGCCGAAGTACAGGTGATCACCGCGGAGAGCGCCGAATACGGCCGCAACAGCGGGGCCGTGGTGAACTACATAACCAAGGCCGGCAGCAATCAGTTTCACGGTTCCGGGTTTGAGTTCTACAACGGCAGTTGGGCCGATTCGCTGGCCAACCAGGACAAGAGCCAACTGTTCGGTTATTGCGCGCCGGGCGTAAGCCCGTCGACGGGGTGCATTGAGCCCCAGGTTCCCCGGTATGTGGACAATCGCTGGGGGGGCACGATCGGGGGACCGATCAAAAGGGACAAACTCTGGTTCTTTGGTGCGGGGAATTGGGAACACACGCGGACCGGAGCGAATCCCACGTCGTCGGCGCCGCTGGTCACGCCCACACCCAACGGAATTTCGCAGCTGCAGGCGGCGTTCCCCAATAACTCCGCAGTGGGTGCGCTGGCGTCCATCGGCCCGGCATCGGTCAAAGCCGGAACTCTTTCGTTCGGTACTCCCACCACAGTGGACGTGCTCGGCGTCCCTATCGAGTTTGCCACCGCCCGGCGGACCTTTTCCTCTCCGTTCAACGATGTTGAAGGGATGGGCCGCGTGGATTACCAGTTATCAAAGAAGGATCGCGTCTTCGGGAGATACATTTATCAGAAGAGCTTCTACTACGACTATAACTACTTCGCGCCGTCGGAAGGAGTTACCGGCTCGTTCGTCAACGTGGGCGGAGTCAGTCATTTTGTAGGCGTGGACTGGACGCATACCTTTAATGATCGGCTGATCAACCAGGCACGCTACAGCTATGCCAACAGCAGCAGCGAATTCGGGAGCGGTGGATTTGCCAATTGTACTGACGCGAACATCCTCGGCGGCTGCCCGACTCGCTTTTCATTCAACGATTCAACAGATCTGGCTCTCGGCCAGCTCAACAACTATTGGCCCCAGGGCAGAATCGTGAGGAGCCAGCAGGTCCAGGACAATGCAACCCTGCAGGTGGGCAGACACAGCATCAAGTTCGGAGGCGAATTCAGCCACTTCCCCGAAACCGACTACGGCGTCCCGTTCCTGAACGGCTATTTCTTCTTTGCCAGCTTTGACGATTTCATTCAAAGTAATCCAGCGCTCACGCTTTATGCCGAGGGCTCTTCGACTTACCCACTTACCTTCAACGCGGGAGCCGTCTATTTCCAGGACGACATCAAGGCCACTCCGACTCTGACGGTCTCAGCGGGTTTGCGGTACGAGATCCAGAGCCAGCCCATCAACGGACTTCATGATCTGACTGTGAATCGGGAGTCGAATCCGTCGACGGCGCTGTGGGATACAACCCTGCCGTTGAGCCTGCGGACGGTTCAGTCACTGCCCATTCCCAAGCACAACTTCGGGCCGGTCGTGGGGTTTGCCTGGCAGCCTTTGACCAAGGGCCAGAATGCGACGGTGGTTCGCGGCGGATTCCATATTGGTTATGACTCTACCTTCAACAACCCGTTTGCCAACATCGCGCAGAGCACGCCGATGGTGAATCTCGCTACGCTCCAGACATGCGCCAATTGCATTCCGTCGGACGGTTCTGCCGCGAGCCTGAGGACGCTCATCAATCCTCAGGTGCCGCTGGGCGGCAACCCGGGAGAACGTTCACAATCCAATACTGACCCGCACCTCTACAACCCCTACACCGAGCAGTGGTCGCTCGGAGTACAACAGGCGATCACACGCTACATGGTCGGCGAGGTTCGTTATCTTGGAAACCACGGCGTGGGCCTGCTTGAAAACCGGAACGGCAATCCCGCGCTCGGCCCTTTGATTGCGGCGGGCTATCAGAATGTCATTCCCACGGGCTTGACCCCGTGCACCGACCCCAACGCCCCCGGTTCTTCGGCCGGATTTGTGGACTGCAATCGGACGGACCTCGTCACCCTTGGCAACACTGGCTACTCCAACTACAACGGCCTGCAGTCGCGGTTGTCCATCGAACATTGGCACGGTGTTACAGCGGGCGTCAGCTATACCTGGAGCAAGGACATTGACAACATTAGCGAAATCTACGCGACGCTTGGCGGTGGCAACACGACCAACTTCTCGCAGAGCCCGTTCGACTTGTCACACTCCGAACGGGGTGTAAGCGGCCTGGACTACCCCAACGTAGCATCGATTTACATGCTGTTCGAATTGCCGGCGCTGAGCAATCAAAGCGTCTTGACGCGTACGCTTCTGGGAGGATGGCAGATCAATCCGGTATGGCGTTATGTGAGTGGCCAGCCTTACACCGTGATTGAGAATGCAACCCCGGCCTTCAATTTCACCAATGAAGCGTCTCCGAACCGGCTCCTGTGCGATCCGACGCAAACGTCGGGGAGTACAACCTGCCGGCCCATCATCGCCAGCCGGCATGCCCCCATCGATTCCGTCGGCCAATGCACCGACCCCTCGGCCAGCGGCTGCGGGTTGGTGAACTACTATACCGGGGCCCCGGTTTCCCAGCAGGACGTCCACTGGATCGTGAATGACGATCTCTCCGCGGCGTACTTCGGAACGCCCTTCGCCGGCGGAGGAAGGAACCAGCAACGCGGGCAGACGATCAACAATGCCAATCTGGCCATCCTCAAGGATTTCAAGTTCCATGATCGGTTCACGATTGAAACCCGCGGGACAGCTTACAACGTTCTCAACCGCCAGTATCGCGGAGTGCCCCAGCCGAATGTCGACAATGGCAACTTCGTTGATGTGGGCGGCTCGTTCGGAAATACCCTGTACAACACAAACAGCGGCGGCCAGACTAACTCGGTATTCTCCGGCATCGACCGCCGTCGCATTGAGCTGGGCGCGAAGGTCCGGTTTTAAGAGGGGTCTAAAACAAATTTTTGGGCGCGATCCGAAAGGGTGGCGCCCTATTTTTTTTTGAAGGCGGCCGGCTGTCATCCGTTGCCGATCGCAGGGGGATTGATTAATTCTCACTTTGTGACGAATCGCATGCTCATACAGGTAAATGACTCCCACTCGGAGCCGAAGGGACAAATCCGCGTGGTCAACCGGCCTAATTCCGGGATGAGCGCCGATTACTTCTACACGATCCGAAAGTCTCATTTCTAAACGAGATGTCTGCGTTTGATCGCGCGTTGTCGGTGCGATTCCTTGAATTTGTCGGTTCAGGCAGCGACAATGGTAGGCGGGTCCGAGCGTGAATACACGCCGGGTTGTTGTCTTAAACGCCGGCTTCTTTCCCCTCACTTTTTCCAGACGGGACCTTTTCAATGTCAGCGGCTCGACACTTGCCGCACAGGACCTCGAGAACAGGACAATTAGCGCAAGTGATGACAAGAAAGCAACATCGCGCCTACACCGTATTTATGCATCCCGCCGTCTTTATCCCCTTGTGGGTGATGCTTGGAATCCTCTTTGGGTTCCAGGAGTGGACGAATTACCACCGCTGGGGCTACCACGTTAGCGCTGCGATTACGTTGGAGTCCTGGGGAATGGAATACCTCGTTATGGGCATTCTGTGCTGGATGATGTGGCGGTTTCTGCAGCCTTTCATCGTCAGGGCGAATATTGTCCAAATGCTCACATGGGTTTTTCCTCTCAGTATTGCCTTTGGCCTTGTTAAGGAGATGATCTGGGTCGTCTTTTTCCCGAATGTACCGGTTGACATGCCCCATATGACCTATTGGCGGCGGTTTGAATTTCACTGGAAAGCTAATCTCATCTTCAACATGTTCATCTTCTGGTGTGCGTTCTTTTTGTTCCGGGGCATCAACTATTACCAGAGATATCGCGAGAGGGAAAATGCCGCGGCCCAGTTGGAGGTGCAGCTGGCCAATGCGCGGCTTGCGGCGCTGCGCATGCAGCTGAACCCGCACTTCCTGTTCAATGCCATGAACAGTATTTCCAGCCTCATGCGAACCGATGTGAATGCAGCGGACACGATGCTTGAACAATTGAGCAGCCTTTTGCGTATCACGCTGGAGCGCGGTAACGTGCAGCTCATTCCCCTCCGGGAGGAAATGGAATTCATCGAGGTCTATCTCTCGATGCAGGATCAGAGGTATTGCGGGCGTGTCCGGCGGGATATCTCTATCGACTCGGAATTGCACGATGCACTTGTTCCGGCAATGATTCTCCAGCCCATCGTGGAGAATGCTTATGCCCATGGCCTGTCGAAGCTGGAAAGAGACGGCGAACTGCTCATCGAAGCCCACCGTCAATCCAGCCAAGTCAACTTTGTCATCACCAATAGCGGACTGGGACTGCAATCTGCGCCCGGCGGGTCTTCAAACGGACACGGAGTGGGTCTGGCCAATGTTCGGAGCCGGTTGCATTTGCACTACGGAGAGAACTGCTCATTCGGGATATCCCAGATCGATTCAACTCACGTCACGGTAGCAATGGGTCTTCCCTTCCAGTTGTCTGACAAAGCCGAGATCGGCATGACAAGGTATGGTGCCCAATGATTCAAGCTGTGTTGGCGGATGATGAGGTGCTGGCCAGGCAAAAGCTGCGTCAGCTTCTGCGCGACGAGCGGGATATCGAGATTGTCGGGGAATGTGCGTCCGCGAATGAGACCGTTGAATTGGTCCGCGCGACCAAGCCTGCGCTTCTGTTCCTCGACATTCGCATGCCGGGCATGGATGGATTCGACGTGATTGGTGCGCTTGAATCGGAAAAGAACCTGCCGATGCCGGCCATTATTTTCACCACCGCATATGACCAATACGCGTTGCGGGCATTCGAGATCCATGCGGTCGACTATCTTCTCAAACCGTTTACGCCGGAGCGGCTGCGCTCGGCCATCCAGCGCGTCCGCGACCAGTCGGCCGGCGATATGGCGGTCCGTGCCAACGGAAATAACCAGAATGGCAGCGCCTACACCACCCGGATCGTCTTCAAGTCGCGCGGGCGTATTCTTTTCCTGCCAGTTTCAGAGATCCGCTGGATCGGGGCAGAGGAGAATTATGTCCGGCTCTGCACGGAGCACGAGACCCATCTTTTGCGGGAAACCATGGCCCACCTCGAAGAGAGACTGGATCCTCATTCATTTCTGCGCGTTCATCGCTCATTTATCGTTAACCTGCAGTTTGTAAAGGAAGTGCGCACCGACCATGATGGTGAGTCATCGGTAATGATGTTAGATGGTCATAAGATCGCGATGAGCCGAAGTTATAAGTCGCGCATTCTTGAATCGCTGCATCGTTGAATCTCTGATTTCTTGAATGTCAGTTTCCCTTGCAAACCAACAATGCAACCCCCCACCTTCCGTTCACCTTCCCGGTTCAACCTTTCGTCCCTGGTTTAGGGATGTTATCCCGCTATTCACGAATTGGAAGATTGGCGATTGGAGATTCCTGATTCCGTCGATTCGGTAGATGTTTCCTCCCTGCGCGAAATAGATCATGGGTGATCATGTCTCATCAGGAAGGCAACTCTTCCCCGCAATGAGGGTCTCGTCACAAAGCTGTTCAGGTCGGCAATGGTGGAACGGTGGTTGCAAACGGTGATTGTATGCTGCGACAGAACGCTACATCGATTACGGAGTCATTTCCTAATACCGACTTGCCGGTGCGCCCGAGAGTCGTTCGTCAACAAGGTTCCTGGACGGTTCACCTGGACCTCAGCATCAAGGCTGAGATTCGTCGTCTCTATCACGCACTTACGGCGCCGGAGTACATCGAGACCTGGATCTCCTTTCCCGGACATCCAGCCGGTTGCGCGAATGTTGCCACAAAGTTCGAGAATGACTTCCTCATTGCTCACATGTGCGAGGGAATCCCCACCACACGCATTTCGGGCAGATTTTCGGTGTGTGAGCGGCGAAATTTGACCTTCTCGTGGCGAGTGCAGGGAGACAGGAATGTCAGCACCAGCTTCGTCAACATCCGTCTGTCGGGAGACTTCGAATACACCACGCTTCAACTGAAGCATGGCGGATTTACCTCGCGCGAACAGTACGGGTGGCATCGGTCCCTGTGGTCATCGTCGCTCACAAGGCTCAAGAGGCTATATGACTCTTCGCCCCTGAGATATGCGTGAAGGTTGACCGATGTACGGATCCCGGTTAGAAGGGGTTGGCCGGCACTAATCCCACGGCGTGCTCGTCGGAACTCTTGGTAGCGAGGGCAAACGCGGGGAACCGCGACCAATGATCTCCGTCCTTGTAGACCACTTCAAGTGCCAGGTTGTGCTTCTGGATCCAGGTGTCGGCTTCCCGGTCGATGGTGGCACGCTGATCTGCGCTCAGACTTTTTTCCAACGCCTGAAAGTCTTTCTGCAATAGCGCCTGCGCGGCATCGCCGCCCTGTTGGGCAGCGATGCGGAAATGGAAGTAAGCGGTGCGATCGTCCTTTGCGACCGATTTCCCATCGCGGGCCAGAATTCCCAGGACAATCTGCGATTTCCATGTTCCAGCGGCGGCAGCCTGGTCGAGATTCACGAGCGCTTCGCCGGAAGAATAACCCAGTTCCGGATGATTCAGCATGAGAAGGCCGAGTGAGTGTTTGGCAGGTATGAATCCGGCATCGGCCGATTCGCGGAACAATGCGGCAGCCCGCTCGATGTTGCGCGGATGATCGGCCGGCGTTGAGAGAAGCACCCCAAGGCGGAACGACGAAAGGCTGTTATGGAGTTTGGCTCCCTTTTCATACCAATGTTCAGCGGCCGCCGGGTCCTGTGCGACTCCTTCGCCGAAGTTATACATTTCACCCATATAGGCTGCCCCAATCCCGCTTCCCTTGTTAGCAGCCTCGTTGATCAGTTGTTGGGCCATCTTGTGGTCTTGTGGAACACCTTTACCCCACAGGTACGCGATCCCAAGATTCACCTTGGCATCGAGGGAGCCGGCGGAGGCCGCGAGTTGATACCAGTGGACGGCACGGGAGGGGTTCGGCGCCACGCCGATGCCCATTTCGTAAAAGTATCCAATCTCGTTTTCCGCTGACGGATCGCCCAATCCCGCGGCTTTTTCATACCAATATGCCGATAACTTGAGATCCTGCCGCACCCCACGCCCACTCAGGTAAGCAGCGCCAAGGGCGATCTGGTCCTGAATATACCCATGCTCGGCGGCGGCGCGAATCTCAGGCAGATCCGCGTCAGCACCGGCGGCCGCGAATGCGCTTACGCGAGACAGGAGCAACACGACGCATGCAATCGACTGTGCGGCAAAACCAAGGAAGCGAAGACGCGAACCGAGCATAACTCCTCCGTCGTTGAGTCTTGCGACTTATCCATCGGTCAAGTCAGGCAAGACCAAGGCTGATATAGCCTAGACTCCTCGACATTGGTCAGGTTATCAGCGTATCTGAGAGCCAGCGGCCTGCCGGGACCCAAGAATAGCTGCTATAAGCGGGCAAAGAGCCTCTTCGTCCGCGGCCGCGTGCCATTGGTCACAAATCATGGAGGTCGCAAAAAAAAGCGGCGACGAATCCTGTGAAGGTCGCCGCGTTCCGTGGTTCGCTTGAGTTACTTGTTCTAAGTGGCGGTTCTCTCCAGCCTGGTTACCCGGCCGGTTTGATTCCAATCGGAAATATAGATATTGGCATTCTTGTCAATAAAACATCCGTGCGCCGCACTGAACGAAGACCGGGAGATTTGTTCGGGCTCTATATCGTACTTTGCCCATTGGGCCTTTTGCGGATTGTCCCCGAGGAAAGCCACAGGAACATTGTCCCGATCGAGGATAGTGGCGCGTCCCTCCAACTCCGAAACCACCGCATAGTCGCCATAAAAGCTGACCTGACACGGCCGCCGGAGATGCTGGGTGACTGTGCGCACAAACTTTCCATCGAAGTCGAACTGGCAGAGTCTTCGGTTTTCACGATCGCAGACCAGCAGGAGCGGCTGATCGTATCGCATATCAACGGCCAGTCCGTGGCTGCAATTGAACGAGCCATCCGCACTGCCCTTGGAGCCGTAACTCGTCTTGTACTGGCCTTTGCTGTCGAAGCGGAAAATCCGCGAGTCGCCGTAACCATTGGCAATAAAGATGGATCCATCCGGCCCCGGCACCGCGGCTGTGATTCGCCACTCATTGGGCGCCTTGAATCCAGCTTCCGGCGGCGCCGTGATTTTCTGCACCACGGTCCCGTCGGTCTTCATCTTGATGAAGAGCCAATTCTCGTTGGGCGTGCCTTTCTGCACGGTGCAGTAAAAGTATTCGACGCCGCTCTCTTCGGCATGCACCATGGAATGAATCTCGGGGAATTCACCGGCGATGGTTTTGAGGAGAACGCCATCGGCGCCGTACACGAGCACTCCCGTCGTGCTTTGGGTGCTGACATAGATGCGGCCTGCATTGTCCTGCGCGATGGCCCCATGCGTGCCGCCGAACGTGGTCCCGGCGGGCAGTTTGCCCCACTCCGACCGGATGCGGCACATCCACTCGCCATTTCCCGTTACCAACTCGCCTTGCATTTCATTCGCTCCTCGCGCAGCCGTCTCCGGATGTGCCGCTGGAATTCCAGTCGCGGCCAACGCAGTTGCTCCTGCAGCGGCCAGAAAGCGCCGCCTGCCCATTTCGCCGATTCCATCGTTGTTCCGGGTTCGATTCATTGCGTACTCCTGGTGTTGGACTGGGGAGAGTCATGGTCAGGCACGTCCGCGACAGCAGCAGGCGCCGACTGAGCGGGACTATTGAAGAGATAAATGTGGCGCAGATTCGGCATCGATCGGATCGAGGATAGATTACCCGCGTGTCACCTTTGTCTCACTCAGGTTCAGATAAGTCAACTGCGACAGAGCGGCTAGGTGGGCGAGGCCATTTCCGGTGACAGCCGTTCCTTCGAGATGAAGCGCGCGCAGATGCGTGAACCTGCCCAGCATCTCGAAACTCGCATCGGTGACCGCGGTGCGCGCGAGGTTGGCCTCCACGATATAGGGAGCGAACTTCTCGAACTGCGCCAACTGCGCGTCGCCAAAACCTGACGCCACGTCAACCGTATTCAGAATGAGGCCGTCGGAGGGCTTACTCGATACCGGCAAAAGTTTCGCGCCCTGGGAGTTCTCCATCTGTCGAATCTCATCGTTGAGCTTGCTGTAGTCCCCGACCGGCTGGAGCGGCAGTTCCTTGACCTCGACGGGCATCGAAACCCCGGCAACAGTGTTCGCATCAGGCGACGCGCCCTGCTCGATCCAGGCGCGAATCGAGGTGATCTGATCGGGCTTCAGCGGCGGACGGCCTTCGGCGGGCATGAAGTGCTGATTGTTCGCCGGCAATGTGACCCGCTGAATGAGCAGGCTGTTCTCCGCGCGGCGCGGTAGGAGGACAGGCCCGTCTTTGCCGCCTTTCATCAGCATGTCGTACGTGTCGAGGCGCAGGCCGCCCTCGGTCTTGGAGGCGCCATGGCACCCGACGCAGTTCGCGTCGAGGATCGGGTGGATCCGTTTCGCATAGAAAGAGTCGGCGTTCGGAACCGCCGCATTCACGGCCCCCAGCAAGGCCCACCGCTTCAGCGGCGCGGGCATGTATTGGGTGAGGTAGGTGCTGCCGTGCGTAAGGGAGCCGCCCTGGTGTGCCGTCCACAAGAGCGTGAACAAGACACAGGCGACGACCGCGGGGTAGATGCGGGGAACCTCTCCTGCGGACCAGGACGGCCGCGCGAGAAGGCACAGGAGCAATCCGATGGCAAGCGCAATGCCGCCCCACATGTGCCGTGTGACCGTGGTTCCCGTGTCGCCGCTTCCATATGCGAGCAGGTAGCCAAGAATCAGTGTCCCGATGCACGCAACGACAGCGAGAGCCAGCACAAATCCTGCGGCCTCCCGCAGCGGCGGCCGGAATGCCCCAGCGATCTCAAGCACGGGCACAAGAACGATGAGGCCGATGGGCAGATGAACGGCCAGCGGGTGGAAGCGCCCGACAAACTGGAGCCAGTCCGCGTGTGCCTTGCCATCGAGCCTGACCATCGCCGGGAGAAGCAGGAGTGCAATGGTAATCACGAGTACTGCGAGCCAGGCCTTGCGCGTGGCACGGCTTTTCGGAATCAACCGAACGGCAAGCCCGCGCAGATCATCGGCTGCTATCACGCCAGGAGTCCATTCACAACACTGGCCGGCACCGGACTAGTCAACTTCTGATCCAGCCCCTGGAATTTGTAGGTAAACTTGTTGTGGTCGATTCCCAGGCAGTGCAGGATGGTCGCGTTGAAATCGCGAACATGCACCGGATCTTTCACCACGTTGTAGCTGTACTCATCGGTCTCGCCGTAGGTAAGTCCCGGACGCACGCCGCCGCCTGTCATCCACGTCGTGAAGCAGCGCGGATGGTGGTCGCGCCCGTAGTTCTCAGGAGTCAACCCGCCCTGGCTGTAGACGGTGCGTCCAAACTCGCCGGCCCAGATGACCAGCGTGTCGTCCAGCAGGCCGCGCCGTTTCAGATCGGTGACCAGCGCGTAGCAGCCGCGGTCGGTTTCCTGGCAAAGGAGCGGCAACATGCCGGTCACGTTGTCGTGCACGTCCCATCCGCGCTTGTAGACCTGCGTGAATCGCACGCCGCGCTCCGCCATGCGTCGCGCCAGCAGGCAGTTGTAGGCGAAGGTCCCTGGCTCTTTGGCATCGGGCCCATAGAGATCCCACGTGGACTGCGGTTCCTTGCTCAGGTCCACGAGTTCGGGCACCGAGGCCTGCATGCGATAAGCCATCTCGTACTGCGCAATGCGGGCATTGGTTTCCGGATCGCCGATCTCTTCGAGTGTCTGGCGGTTGATCTGCTCCACCGCATCGAGCATCTTGCGGCGTACCTCGCGATCCACGCCGCTGGGATCGGCAAGATAGAGCACGGGATCGCCGCCCGATCGCAAGCCCCACACCTGCGTACTCCGAGGACAGAAATCCGCTGCTCCACAGGCGCGACGAGACCGGCTGGTTATTCTCCTTCGCATTGGTCTTGGTCTGCAGCACGATGAAGGTGGGCAGGTTGTCGTTCATGCTGCCCAGTCCGTAGGCGAGCCACGAACCGAGGCACGGCTTGCCGGCATTCATGTTGCCGGTGTTCATCAGCATGATCGCCGGTTCGTGATTGATGGCGTCGGTGTTGACCGACTTCACGATGGTCAGGTCGTCGACCATGCGCGCGGTGTAGGGCAGCAGGTCGCTCACCCAGGTTCCCGTCTGGCCGTACTGCTTGAATGGCCAATGCGAAGGCGCAATGGGAAAATGCGCCTGTCCCGCGGTCATGCCCGTCAATTGCTGGTTGCCGCGCACCGAGTCGGGCATGTCCTTGTTGAACAGCGCAGCCAGGTTCGGCTTGTAATCGAGCAGATCGATCTGCGGCGGCCCGCCGGACATGAATAGGTAGATGGCGCGCTTGGCCTTGGGAGCGAAATGCGGCAGCTTCAATTGCTCGCGCGGCGCCAGCATCGGCTCGGTTGCCGGAGTTGTGCCGTGCACGTCGCCGCGCAGCGCGGCTTCGCCGAAGAGGCTTGCCATCGCGGCCCAGCCGAGCACTTTGCCCGATCGTCCCAGGAAGCGCCGGCGTGTCTCGATCGCCGCCCACTCGCGCTTCAGCCCGGCGGGGATGGGCAGATCCATTACCGCGGCGCTCTGTTCGCAATCGGTGCACAACGGATGTTGCTTCATAGACCAGTCCTCGACTACTTCGTTAA
The DNA here is from genome assembly GCA_963798315.1 of uncultured Acidobacteriota bacterium. Lineage (GTDB taxonomy): Bacteria > Acidobacteriota > Terriglobia > Terriglobales > Acidobacteriaceae > Telmatobacter. Next base: position 253,989 of record CAWCTA010000026.1, read on the forward strand.
CGTCTCATCCAGGTTCAGCATTTCGCTGGCCACCATCGTCCACGCCGCCAGCTCCGGTTCCGGGATGGAAGTGTCTCGCTTCTTTTCGCCAACGTCGACCAACTCCTGCGCCGCCTTCGGATCGGCCGCATAGTGCTCCTGCATCTGCTGGAGCGAGCCTTCCAGGACGGCCGCCATCTTCGGCGGCGGATCATGCGACAGCAGAATCTCGCTCATCAGGTTCACGCGCTGTTCGGGCTTCGGGCCGCCTTCACGAATCACTCGCTGCGCCAGGGCACGCGCTGCCTCAACCCACTGCACGTCGTTCATCGTGACCAGCGCCTGCAGCGGAGTGTCGGTGCGCTGGCGCCGCGTGCATACCGCATCGCGCATCGGCGCGTCGAACGCATCCATGTTGGGCGGAGACGCCATGCGCTTCCAGTAGGTGTACATGCTGCGCCGGTAGAGCGCCGCCCCGTGCTCCTGCACGTAATTCACCGTGTCGCTGGTCGGATAGCTCACCTGCTCCCACACATTCGCGGGCTGGTACGGCTTTACGCTTGGGCCGCCAATCCTGTCGACCAGCAGACCGCCCGACTGGAGCGCAATGTCGCGCAGCATCTCCGCATCCATGCGGAATCGCGGGCCATGGCTAAGCAGCAGATTCCGGGGATCCTTCGCTAGTCTGTGCCGGCGTCGACTACGGCGCTTTGCCGGTACGTCGCCGACATCACCATCAGCTTGTACATGTGCTTGATGTTCCATCCGCTCTCGCGGAATTCCACCGCCAGCCAGTCGAGCAGTTCGGGATGCGACGGCCGCTGCCCCATGATGCCGAAGTCCTCGGTCGTCTCCACCAGGCCTGTCCCGAACAGTTCGTACCACATGCGGTTCACGGTGACGCGCGCGGTCAGCGGATTGTCCGGGCTTACGGTCCACTTCGCCAGCGCCAGCCGGTTGTGCGGTTCGCCCGCAGGCAACGCCGGCAGAAAATGCGGCGTGTTGGCCTCCACGCGCTCGGTGCGCGCCGTGTACACTCCGCGCGTCAGCACATCCGCGTAAGCCAGCGACGGCTTTTCCCACGAGACCTGCGTCAGGTCGCCGCCCTCGGAGAGCTGGTCGAGCTGGGCATTCAGTTTTCCGATTTCCGCTTCGATCGCGGCAACGTTTTTATCAACGTTGTTCAGGTAGAACTCGCTGACCGCGTGCCACTGATCGTCATTCCACTGCGCTACCGGTTTTGCCGCGACTTCCGCAACGTAGTCCTCGAAGGGAAGCCGCTTCGCCTCGTCCGGAGTCAAGCGTTCGCGCATAGAGCCGTATGTCCTGGTAGCGCGTCTGCTTGGCCGGATCTGCGTCCGGATAGCGCCACCCAAGCTGCATCGGCGTATGGGTGCGAATTGTGGCACTGGCCAGCGTGTCGGAAACCACCGTCGTCGCGACGGGCGCGCCGTTCACGTAAATCTTTACTCCGGAGGCGCGGCCCGAGCCGTCATAGGTGAAGAAGATATGCTTCCATCGCCCATCGACGGGTAGCGGCTCGGTGGTGGATACTTTGACGGCGACTTCAGGCGTTGTGTCCTTCGCCTCGGCGGGGGCCTCAGGCTTCTTCTCTTCTTTCTTTTTCTTCTCCGGCGGCTTCTTCTTTTCAGGGGGCTTATTCGCCGACAGATCCTTTTTGGTCAGATCCTGCGGGGTTGGATAACGGAAAGGCTCTTTGGCTTCCGGCGGCTTCTTCGCTTTTGGATCCTTGGTCTTCGCATCTTCTTTCGGTTTTGCGCTTTCCTTCGGGGATTGGTTGACCAACTCGACGGTGACAATGCCTTTCCTGATGGACAGGTCCCAGCCGCGATTGTGCTGCGTCGTATCCATCTTCGAGATCAGGGTGCTCGGGCGTATCTTCCACCGCGAAATACGGCGCGAAGCGCATCATGAACCATCCACCCGACGAGAACGCCTGGTTCGCTTCGTAGTCGCCGGTCGGGTCGAGGATCACGCGGGTGCTCGATTGCATGCGGAAGTCGGGCCACAGCCAGGTGGTCTCGCCCCATTCGGGTTTCAAAGTGCTGGCCCGGAAAGTGGCCGGATTCGCATTCGGCGCGCTGTTCTTGAGCACATCGCCGCTGCCCTCATCGAGACGCAGGCGAAGAACCAGCTTGTCAGTGGATACGGCGCGCGGCAGCTCCTGGCGCGAGGCGAGCCAACGCTCGACAAGCTCCCGCTCATGGAGGCGCATGTCGCTCAACTGCCCGGCCAGTTCCGATCGCCTGGTCAGCACGCGGTTGTAGGCTTCTTCATTTTGCGGTTTGGGAATGCGGACTACGGGCGCCCACACCGGCCGGTCGTCGTTGAATGGCTTCTCATCGATGTTGTTGAAGAACGCGCTGAGCGCGTAAAAATCCTTCTGCGTGGTCGGATCGAACTTGTGGTCGTGGCAAACCGCGCAGCCCACCGTGAGCCCCATGAACGTCGCGCCAAAGGCCTCGGTGCGCTCGCGCGCCATGTTCACGCGCAGTTCTTCGGTGATCGTTCCGCCTTCGTTGGTGCTCACGCCCAGGCGCACATAGCCGCTGCCGATGAGCGGATCGAGATTCTTGGCCGGCATCAGGTCGCCGGCGATCTGCTCCATGGCGAATTGATCGAAGGGCTTGTTGCTGTTGAACGAACGAATCAGATAATCGCGATAGGGCCAGATGTCGCGGCTGTTGTCGTAGTGCAGCCCGTAGGTGTCGGCATAGCGCGCGTAGTCGAGCCAGTAGCGCGCCCGCTGCTCACCGAACGTTGGCCGCGCAAGCAGGCCGTCTACCAGGTGTTCGTAGGCTTGCGGAGAAGGATCGTTGACGAACGCTCGCACTTCGGCGGGCGTGGGCAGCAATCCGGTCAGGTCCAGCGTGACCCGGCGGATGAGGGTCGCTTTGTCTGCCTCGGGCGACGGTTTCAGTCCCTCCTTTTGCATGCGCGCCAGGACGAACGAATCGATCGGACTTTTGGCCCATTCCTTGCCTTGCCCTTGCGGCACCGCTGGCCTGACCGGGACTTCGAAGGCCCAATGTGGCCGGAAGACCGCGCCCTCCTTGACCCACTCCCTCAGAATCGCGATCTCTTCCGGCTTCATCGGCTTGGCTTCGCCCTCGGCCGTCTGCGGCATCAGGTGATGCGGATCCTTGGATTCGATGCGCTTGACCAGTTCGCTTTGTTCTGGATGCCCCGGAACGATCGCGTCGGGATGCCCGGGCCGCTTTTTCATGGCCGATTCCGCGAGATCGAGGCGCAGGCCGGCCTTGCGCATTTCCGGATCGGGCCCATGGCAACTGAAGCATCGCGCGGCCAGGATGGGCTGCACATCCTGGTTGAAATCAAGATGCTGGCCGGCGGCAAGGCGCGGTTGGGCGCGATGACAACCCGATGCGGAGCCCAGGATGACCATCGCCAACAGGGCATTCCCCCCAGGCCAGAGAGCTCTGCACGCATGACCTGCTTCTGCCTGGAGTTGGGTTGCTCTCCGAGAGCGTTCTCGACTTCGAAAATAGCGATTGACGTCGGTCACGGTGAAGGGGAAGACCGGATGCTTGCGGGTTTCCGCTAAGGAAAAGTTTGCCATCCGGCAAACACGGTTGTCTACAGTACGTGACGCTTTGTCTCGGGGAATCGAATTCCCGCCGGGGCCGCGTCGGCTGGCGCAGTCTAGATCCCCAGGCGCGACTTGAGGATGCGCACCCGGTCCCGGGCCACCGGCAGCTGCGTTTGGCGCGCGTCTTTGAGCGTAAGCACTACCTTTCCCGCAAACCACGAGTTCACCTCGTGGATCCAATCGACGTTGACCAGGACCGCGCGATGAATGCGCAGGAAGCGCGCCGGATCGAGCCGCCGTTCGAGGTCGGCGATGGTCTGGTCAACGTTGTGCTTGCGGCCATCGGCGATCGCATAGGTGAGTTTGTCGAGCGCCTGGAAATGGGTGACCGCGTCGAGGTCGAGAAACGAGATGCGCTCGCCCACGCGCGTTGCGATGCGGCGTGGATACTCGTGATGTTCGCCGCGCAACGATGAGGCCAGCTCCCGCAAAAGCTGGGGCAATTCCTCGCTCTGTTGCCAGGCAGGCTTGGCGACCGGCCGCAGGCGTTCCAGCTTGCCGACCGCTCGCTCCAACTGCTCCGCTTCGACAGGCTTGAGCAGATAATCGATGGAGTTCACTTCGAAGGCGCGCAACGCGTATTCGTCATAGGCTGTCGTGAATATAACGAAGGGCTGCTCGGCGAGCCGGGCCAGCAATTCAAATCCGGTCATCCCCGGCATCTGAATATCGAGAAACAGCACGTCGACAGATCGGCCCCCGGCTCCGGAGAGAAAACTGAGAGCCTGGGCGGGATCGGTGGCGCTGCCGGCGATTTCCATTTCATCGTAGCTCGCCAGCAGGCGCGTAAGCCGTTCCAAGGCCAGGGGCTCGTCATCCACGAGATAGGCGCGCAGCGGTTCGGTTGGCATGGCGGATACTAACTTTGCAGCGGAAACAACAATGTTACTACCGTGGTCTCGTCCTGGCGCGCGACGGAGAGTTGCCCTCGTTCGCCGAAGAGTAATTCAAGGCGCGAGAGCAGGTTGCCGAGGCCGTGCTCGGGGGTGATGGACTGGAGCGAGAAGCCAGGGCCGTCATCGATGACCTGCAGGCGGATGCGATCGTCCTCGGAGGACACCGACACGTGGATGGCGGCTCCGTCGGCGCGTTGCGAAACCACGTGTTTGATGGAGTTTTCGACCAAAGACTGCAGCGCCAGCGGAGGCACCTGCGCGTTCTCGATGGCCAGCGGCGCGTCGATGGTGTAGCGCAGTCGTGTTCCAAAGCGGGTGCGCTCGATCTCCAGGTAGTCGCGTACGATCTTTAACTCCTGGCTGAGCGGCACGAGGCCGGTTTGATTCTCGCGCAGTGAAAAACGTAGCAGGGAAGCGAGCTTGCCCACGGTATCCTCGGCGCGTTTGGGATCGGTGGGAATCAGCGACGCGATGGAGTTGAGCGTGTTGAACAGAAAGTGTGGATGAATGCGCGATGCGAGCGAGGAGAGCCTCGCCTCGGCCAGCAACTTGTATGCCCGTTCCTGCTCAACCTGTTGGGTGCGAAGTTTCAGAGTCGCGGACTGTAACTTGTGCCGCATGGTCTCAAAGGAAGAAATACTCAGACCGAGAACCAGGTTGAGGACGATGGAAGTCGGCAAGGACGATGTGAATTCATGCCAGTATCCGTCCCCCGGGAAAAGGCCGATCCATTGATATACCAGGCCGGCAGCGAGGCTTCCGGCGATCGCAGTGCATAAAAGCACAACGGTGTTGATCAATAGGATCAGGCGTGGAAAGCGTTCCGTGTAGCGAAATCCAACCCAGTTGAGCACGATTGCGGAGGGTACGCCGATCAAGGTGGCATACACCATGGACCCCAGGAACTTGCGGCCCGAGTCAGAGAACCGCGCGTGCTGTACTACCAGCAGGAACACACCGACACCAACAGCGATCAACGGAACGATCCACAGCCACATGCGGATCATTTCGTGCCATAGCTGTTTTCCGATGGGCTCCGGGGGGCAAGCCGTTGGAGACTGCTCCAATATTGGGCTCATAGCTGGAACCTGATTCCAACCGATGTCGCCGTTGAGTACGGAGCGGAGCCATAGAGTGAGGTTGGCTTTCCTCCGGGTACCTCCAAGTGGAGATACGAAGAGAAGTGCTTACCAAACCATCGATTCACATCGAAGACCGCGGCATAACTTCGATCGTCGAAATTGGTCACCACTGAGCCCGACAGATCCCATTCCTTCCATCCAGGCAATTCGCGTAGGCGTGACTTGCTCACGTTTAGAAATCCGCAGTGTTGCCGGCCCGTCAACGGCCAGGCGCAATTGGGCTGGTAGTAAGGAATGGCGGGCGGAGTGTAGAACTCGCCAATGAAGGTGACGCCGGAGGCTGTGGTGTACTTCGCGCCCAGTAGAATCGCTTCGCCATCGCGCCAGGTGGCCTCGCCATGCACCTCCCACGCCTGGCCGAGAACGCGCGTGAAGGTGAGTGCGCCGAATGCGTCGCTGCCACGATCGTAACCGGCGATGAGCGAAGTGTCGAACCCGTGCACCAGTACGTTATACCGGAACGCGGTGGTGTCCCGCACGGTCACCCCGGTTCGTGCGAAATCGGCGGTCGACCACGCCGCGGAGATTGCGTCACGCCCCTTCACCCAGTCGGCCTTGATCATGTCGCGGCCTTCGTTGGTGTTCAGGCGGTCAGTAGGATTGGTAGGATCGCGCGGGGGATCCAAAACGCCAGCGGACGTGAATGCGTACCCGGTCCCCCAGCGCACCATCTTGCGCCCGGCGAGAAAATCGAAATCTCCCGCGGACAGTCCAGCGTATGTTTCCTTCACGCGAAAGCGCGCAGCGGTGTCTGCATAGGTCACTTCGTTTTCGATCAGGCTGGTTGAGAAATTCCAACGGCTGCGGTATTTCAGGCTGAAGGTTGGTTCCAGAAGCAACTGGTTGAGCACTTGTGGAAGCGGCTGCTTCAGACTGCTGTAGAAGGTGGCATCGTCGATGACGGCGACCGCATAGCGCGTGCTGTAGCGACTCTCTTCGGGCGCGGGCGGATCGTTCTGGGCCTGGGCCCAGGTCCAGGCGCTCGCCAGGAGAATCAACGGAACCAGATGAGCGCGTTTCATGGCATAGGCCTCGTTTGCGGTCAGAAGCGGTCGGAGCGACCCTGGTAGAAGAGCTTGTCGGGCAATTCGCGCGCACTGGTTGAGGAGTACTCGAGCAGGCTATGGGAGTTATGCCGGATCTCGTCGCAGAGCGTGAAGCGGCGCAGCAGGGTTTTGCCGCCAATCTCTGCGTAGTCGTCGAAGCTCGCCGACTTGATGTGCTTGCCGGAGGTGAGATAGAACTCGGCCCGCACCGGGCGCGCATCGTCCGCCCGCACCCAGTAGAGGATGCGCTGGTAGGTCGCGCCCTTGCGCCGGGCCGTGAGTTCGAGCACGTGACAATCGACGTCGCCCAACTTTTCCCTGCGAAGATAAACGGGCGTGTAGTCGGCAGCGTAGTTGGTGCGCGCCACGTCGCCGTTTGACGCGTCGCCCGAGAGCCGCTCGAGGGGCGTAATGCGGACCGGCCGGCTGGTATCGGGCAGATAGACCCACATGTCGTCGCCCAGCATCAGCAGGTGTCGGCCCTTTTCGCGCGGGCTCATAAATTCCACGTAGGTTTTGTCGGTACCTTTCTGCGAGACCTCGTAGAGCTTTTCCTCATCCGGCTTGCCCGATTCGTAATTCGTGATTTTGACATGGGTGACGAACGACGGCCATCCGTTGCGGTACGTGTCGGAGCGCTTGAGCAGGGCTTCAGCGTCCGGCACGGTGGCCGATGCGGCATGTCCCACCAGCGCCAAGGTGACGAGGAACGCGATGACGATGAGCAGCAGAAAGCTGCGCAGAATGCAATTCACGTTAGACATGGGCCAATGCCTCCGCTATCTGCAGCCGCGATGCGCGGATCGCAGGCAGAATCGATGCCAGGGCGAGGGAGACAACAACCAGGACCGAGGAGCCCACCATCAGGCCGGGCACGTGAAGAACCTTGAACATCATGTCGAACGAAGTGCCTGGGGGCGGCGGAAGATGCAGGCCGGACGCGTTGAGCGCCATGCCCAGAAGGTTGCCGCCCACCACTCCCACAATGGCGCCGAGAATTCCGGTCAGTGTAGCCTCCACCATGAAGAGAGCTACAATCCATCGCCGCGGCGTACCCATGGCCAGCATGGTTCCGATTTCGCGGGTGCGCTCGAACATGGCCATCAGCAGCGTATTGACGCTGGCCATCAGCACCATGAAGAAGACGATCACGCCCAGGAAGAGGAAGATTCCGCTGAAGAGGGTTCGGACCTGCTTGTAATAATCAGCCAGGTCGATCCATTTCTTCAGGGAGATCTGCTGCGACTTACCCTGGAGCCGCGGGATGAGTTCCGCCGCAACTGTATCGGTGTTCTCGGTCTGGTCGAGTCCCACCACAAGGTTAGTTACACGATCGCTTTGCAGCAGCCGTTGCGCCGACGGCAGCGTGATGCGTAAGTAGCGGTCATCCAGATCCTTGAAGCCCGTGCTCACGATGCCCACGATCTGAACATCGATTCCGTTGAGCGCGCCGTCCGCGGTCACGGCGAGAATCGTCAGGCCGTCGCCCACTTTCACGCTCATCGAGCGAGCCACGCCGGTGCCGATGAGGGCTTCAACTTCTCCATTGGAATTGCCGCTGAGATCGCGCCCGGTGGCAATGCGCGGATCGAAACCCATCCGGCGTTCCGTGTCGGGATCAGCGGCGCTGCCCATGAACACCGACGATTTCACGCCGTTCGACAACATTCCATAGAACTCGATGCGGGGAGCGACGCCGCGCACGTGATGGGCCGACTGGGCCGACGCGGCGACCTGGCGCCAATCGCTGATCCCGGTGTCGAGCACGTGGACTTCGTCGCGGCGAAAGTGCTCAGCGTTGAAAATTTGGATGTGTCCGAGACCGGTGCGAATGGTGCTTTCCCTCAGGCCGCGAAACATGAATGCAAAAAAGCCGCCCACCAGCAGAAGCCCGGCCACGCCGCCGCCCACCACCAGGAGCGTCATCACGGTGCGGCGCCGGTTGCGGAACACGTTACGAAACGCAAGCAGCAAGAACTTGCCCATGGCTTCCTCCTTCGAGCGCGCTGTCGGATACCACTTGTCCATCTGTCAGGCGGATGATGCGGGGCGTGTGCTCCAGCAAGCGCTGGTCGTGGGTGGAGAAAATGAAAGTAAGACCGAGATCCCGGTTCAGGTCGCGCATCAGGTCGATCAACTGCGTAGCATTGCGCGTGTCCAGGTTCGCGGTGGGCTCATCGGCCAGCACCAGGGCGGGACGATGCACGATGGCGCGCGCCACGGCCACTCGCTGGCGTTCCCCACCCGAGAGCAGATCTGGACGATGATTGGCCCGGTCTGCCAGCCCGACGCTCTCGAGCGCCTCCGCCACGCGACGTTTCCGCTCTCGCGACCCTATGGACTGGACCAGCAGCGGGAATTCGACATTCTCAGCGGCGGTGAAGACGGGAATCAGGTTGAAGGTCTGGAAGACGAAGCCGATTTTTTTGCGGCGCAGATCGGTCGTCCGGCCGGGGCTTAGCGTAGTGGTGTCGGTCCCCTCAATCAGGATGCGGCCGCTGGTGGGCTTATCAATGCAGCCAATCAGGTTCAGCAGCGTCGACTTGCCGCTCCCGCTGGGTCCCGCAATCGCCAAAAACTCGCCCGCGCTCACGCTCAGACTTGCATGATCGAGCGCGGTCACGTCGCGGTGATCGAGGGGAAACTTGCGGCTGACTGCTTCGACGCTGACAATGGGGTCGAACGAGTTCATCGGGGCCGTCCCTTTCCGGAGCATTGTGATCTATGGAAAAGTTAGCGGCGCCAGAGATGGAATGCGCGCGGTTCCGGATGGAAGGCGTGAAAAACTGGATGAACGGTGCGAATCGAGGAAGTAGCGGTTCGATACCGAGTCAGAGAAGGGAGTGGCGAGGAATCATTTGTCCAGGCCCACCACCATCCCTTCCGCACCCCTGAGATCGACCGTTCCGCTTACAGTTTTCCCCTCGCGATCGAGGTGGGTCGAGGAGAGCACGGTTCCGGCCGCGAGTTCGATTTGCGCAGGCTCTGTGGCCATGTTCAGGACCACGAGGAAGCTGTCGTCTTTCCCCACTCTTTCAAACCGGAGCACATGGCCGGCGGCGGTCACGTCTTTGAGCTTGCCGCTGACGAGCGTCGCATGGGTCTGGCGAAGCTGAATCAGGTTGCGGTAGAGGCGAAGGATCGAATAGTCGTCCCGCTCCAGCGCTTCGACGTTGACGATCTCGTGCTCGTCTCCGAGGGGAAGCCAGGGCCAACCGGCCGTGAACCCTCCCGACGGAGAACTGTCCCAGGGCATCGGGGTCCGTTCCGGATCGCGCCCCAGCCCCAGCCCCGGCTCGTTCTTTTCGAAGGGGTCCTTGACCTGGTCAGGAGGAATGGGCACGTTGCACAAGCTGAGTTCTTCGCCGTAGTACATGGTGATGGTTCCGGGCAGCGTCAGCAGCAGCATGGCCGCCACGCGTGCCTGGCGGGTGCCGATCCGGGTAGCGATGCGCGCGGTGTCGTGGTTGCCTACGACCCAATTGGGCCAGGCGCCCGCGGGCAAAGCGCCCTGGTAATCGGAAATCACCTGCGCCACCGACTCGGCGCTCCATGCGCATTGCAGCAACTGGAAGTTGAACGGCAAGTTTGCCCCGGTCAGATCCCGCCCGTAATAGGTCATCAGTTGCGGCACGGGCAGATAGATTTCGCCGATGAGGACACGCTGCGGGAATTCGTCCACCACGGCCCGCATCTCGGCGACCAGGTCGTGTACCTCCGGACGATCGGAGTTATAGGTCGGCAGCTGGCGGTTGTTCGATGCCTGCCCCATGCGGTATCCGGGATTGGGCGGATTGTCGCGGAACTGATCGTCCTTGATCATCAGCCACATCACGTCTACCCGAAAGCCATCGACGCCCTTTTTCAGCCAGAAGCGCAGGGCGTCGAACATCGCCGCTTTCACTTCCGGGTTACGCCAGTTCAGGTCCGGCTGCTGTTTCAGAAACGAATGGTAGTAATACTGATCTGTCTTCTCGTCGTGTTGCCACCCCGAGCCCCCGAAATGACTCAACCAGTTATTGGGCTGGTCGCGCCACAGGTACCAGTCGCGTTTGGGATTGTCCCGGGACGAGCGGCTCTCCAGGAACCACCGGTGCTGGTCAGACGTGTGATTGGGCACGAAATCGAGAATCACCTTCAGGCTGCGGCGATGCGCCTCGGCCACCAGGTGGTCAAAATCCTGGAGAGTGCCGAAGATCGGATCGATGCCGCAGTAGTCGGCCACGTCATATCCGAAGTCCGCCATCGGCGAGGGGTAGATCGGGGAGATCCAGATCGCGTCCACTCCCAGGAGCACAAGGTAATCGATGCGCTTGAGAATCCCGTTCAGGTCCCCGATCCCGTCGCCGTTGCTGTCCTGAAAAGAGCGGGCGTAGATTTCGTAGATCACCGCGTGCTGCCACCAGATCAACTCCTGCATCTCACCAATTGCTCCTGAAGATTAGTTTCGAAACGGAAAGATTGCCCGCATGATCAACGATCTCTGGTACAAGAACGCAATCGTCTACTGCCTGTCGGTTGCTACATATATGGATGCTAACGGAGATGGGATAGGAGATTTTCAGGGATTAATGCGCCGGCTGGATTATTTACAGGGCATAGGGGTGACGGCCCTCTGGCTGATGCCCTTCCAGACATCGCCCGGCCGCGACGATGGCTATGATGTGGCCAATTACTACAACGTCGATCCGCGCTACGGCACACTGGGAGACTTTGTCGAATTCACCCAGGGCTGCAAGCAGCGCGGCATGCGCGTGCTCATCGATCTCGTTGTGAACCACACTTCGAACCAGCATCCCTGGTTCCAGGAAGCCTGCCGCAATCCGCAGTCCAAATATCGGGATTGGTATGTGTGGTCGAAGAAAAAGCCGAAGGACGCCGCTTCGGGCGTCGTGTTTCCCGGCGTGCAGAAATCGACATGGACCTATGAAAAGACCGCGCGAACCTGGTATTTTCACCGTTTCTACGACTTTCAGCCCGACCTCAATACCGCCAATCCCGATGTCCAGGCCGAGATCCTCAAGATCATGGGTTTCTGGCTGCAACTCGGCGTGGACGGGTTTCGCATGGACGCCGTCCCCTTTGTGATCGCCAAGAAGGGCGCTGATCTTTCAAGGCCCGTGGAGCACTACGACATGCTGCGCTCCTTCAGCGAGTTCCTCAGCTGGCGCAAAAGCGGAGCCATCATTCTCGGGGAGGCGAATGTTTTGCCGAAGAACGACCTGGAGTACTTTGGGGAATTCGGCGAACGGCTGCAGATGATGTTCAACTTCGACGTGAATCGACACTTGTTTTACGCACTGGCCAGCAGCGACTCGCGCCCGCTTATGAAAGCGATGGAGGATACCAAGCCTCGCCCGGCGACCGCGCAGTGGGGCCTGTTCCTGCGCAATCACGACGAACTCGATCTCGGCCGTCTGACGGAGAAACAGCGGCAAACGGTGTTTGCTGCGTTCGGTCCGGAAAAGAATATGCAGCTCTACCAGCGCGGAATCCGCCGCCGTCTCGCACCCATGTTGCAGGGCGACCGCCGCCGTCTAGAACTTGCCTACAGCCTGATGATGACCCTGCCGGGCACGCCGGTGATCCGCTATGGCGATGAGATTGGCATGGGAGACGACCTGCGATTGCCGGAGCGGAATTGTGCGCGGACCCCCATGCAGTGGTCCACGGAGCCGAACGCGGGCTTCACCAAGAATGACAAGCCGATTCTGCCCGTCATCTCCGAGGGAGCTTACGGCTTTCAGCATGTGAATGTCGCCGCGCAGCGCCGCGACCCCAATGCGCTGCTCAACTGGATGGAACGCATGATTCGCATGCGCAAGGAAGTACCCGAGATCGGATGGGGCGATTTCTCATTTCCCGCGACCGGGAATCGCACGGTTCTGGCCATGCGCTACGACTGGCGCGACAATTCGGTTGTTTGCCTTCACAATCTGAGCGCGGAGCCGCAGGAAGTTCGCTTCACGGTGCGCGTTCCTGACGAGGAACGCAGGACGCTGGTCAACTTGCTGTCGGAGGATCACAGTTACGCGGAAAAGGGCGGAAGGCATTGCGTGCTGCTCGAGCCCTATGGCTACCGCTGGTTCCGCGTAGGCGGGCTCGACTATCTGCTCAAGCGCGCGGAGGCCTGAGCGCAGAGCTTCGTGTTTTCTTTCTCCGATCTCATCCGCGGCGGACCAGAGCGGGTACAGCGTATCTGTTGGTTATGCGGCCGCAATCCTCATGATCAGGTCGGCCTGTTCGCCGTCGTTTTCCGCGCCAATGGTGAAGGCATCGAGCACGCCGGTTCCAAGCGCGAAACGGATCGCCTCATCCGGCCGGCTGCGCATGTCGCCCTGGCCCAGGATCTTCATGCCGATGATGCCTTTGCCCTGGGCGTGCATCTGCTTGATGACGCCGATCACGGTTTGCGGGTCGGCGTCCATATGCGAACCGATGGGGTTCAGCCGCACGAGGTCCACATCGACCCACGGAGAAGCCGCAGCCGCCCGCAGCGCCTCGATGGCGTGACACGAGCAGCCGTGCGCCCGGATGACGCCCTTCTGCTTGGCCTCTTCGAACACATCCATCACGCCGCGATACTTCGTGGTCCATTCGCCGTCGCGAACATAGTGCATGAGCAGAATGTCGATGTAGTCGGTCTTCAACTCGCGCCGGTAGCGGTCGATGTCGTCTTTCGCTTCTTTGGGGTCGCGCGAGTCGCACTTGGTCATGATGACGACCTTGTCGCGCGGAAGCCGGCTTATAGCTTCGGCCACTTCGGGATGAGAGCCATAACTGTCCGCGGTATCGAAGAAGGTGAGCCCGCGGTCGTAACCGGTACGCAGCAACCGCGTCAGCCCGCCGCTCCGTGTCTGATTGGAACTGCCGCCTGATCCTACGGTTCCTGTTCCCATAGCAAGCCGGCTGGTGCGGATGCCGGTTTTCCCCAGCACGACAGTGTCATGGGCCGCGGCGCTGCCGGCAGGCGTGGGGAGATCCAAAACGCCGGCCATGGCGCGCGGTGCAAGGTACGCCGCACCCAATCCGGCCGCGGCGCCAGCGATGAACTTTCTCCGGTTCACGAAACCTCCTGGGCGGGAATCCGTCTATCAGTTTTGGTGACTCGTCTCAAAGAACTTTGCGAAAACCGGTTCGAGCCTGAGCTGTCGGGCTACGATCCAGCGCTTCGGTGGAGCTATTCTACGCCGCTCCGGGCAAGAATTCGCGAAGCCTGTGACCAGATTCCGGTTTCGCTTTGGAGCGGGAACGAAGCATCTCCGCTTGCATCCTGCAGCATCCAAACTAAGGTGCATCCATGCAGGGCGCGTGCTGCGAATCTTCATCATTCCTTGCGAAAATCCACAAATGCTAAACTGTTGAATATGCAGGGAGGTTTCTTGATCCGGCATTCGCGACTGACGGCATTGGGGATTATGCTCTGCCTTCTCGCCGCGCTCTTTGCCGTCGAAGCCAAGATCGCCTGGTTCAGTCCAGCCGGAAGCGCCAGCGCGCAAATCAGTTTTGCCAAGGCGCGCCCCGCCGAAGTCCCCAAGGTGCTTTCCCAGGGCTTCGAATCGCCGGTCCCTCCGGCGCACGATTTTTCCAGAACCGCGATGCTCCTTGCCTTTGCCTGGCTGCTGCTCGCGTCCGCATCCGCTGGATTTTATAGAGTTGTCCCCGCGCGTCCGCAGGTGTGCGCGTCCCCCGGCTTCACGGCCTCGCTCTTCTTCCGTCCACCTCCTGCTCTCTAGCTTTTGGTCTCTGCGATTGATCGCGCTTATCGCATTGAGCGCGACCGGGGTTCATTTCGATCCCTTCGTTCGTCGCCGTCTCGACAACCAATAGCACGTCCAGGCAAGAGGAGCAGTAATGCACACGCAAATAGCAAGGACCGCAGCCGCCGCCCTGGCAGCGATCGCCGAGTTGTGCGCGGCAGGCGGGATCTCAGCCTGCCACTCCGCCGCCAACACTGACGCCAAAGCCGCGTCGGCGCCTGCCGCCCGCGTGGCCGCCGCCCAGCGCGGCAACATCTCGCACGTGCTTACCTTGGCCGGCCAGTTCCAGCCCTACCAGGTGGTTGATGTACACCCCAAGGTCAGCGGCTACATGAAGCAAATCAACGTCGACATTGGCGACATTGTGCACGAGGGGCAGACGCTGGCGGTTCTCGAAGTGCCCGAACTCAAGGCGCAGTTGCAGCAGACGGTTTTCGAGGTGGATCAGAGCAAGGAAGAAATCACCCAGGCGCAGCACGAGATCGCCCGAGCTGTCGCCACGCATGCCGCTCTGCACGGCACGTACGAACGTTTAGAGGAAGCCGCCAAGGGGCATCCCGGCCTGATCGCGCAGCAGGAACTGGACGACGCGCAGGCCAAGGATCTTTCGGCTGAATCGCAGGTGGATGCGGCGAAGGCTGCCATGGCCGCGGCCAGGCAACATTCGGGCGCTGCCGAGGCCGACAACCAGCGCGTGCAGGCGCTGCACAACTACACCACCGTGCAGGCGCCGATCTCAGGCGTTGTGGTCTGGCGCTACGCCGATACGGGAGCGCTCATCCAGGGCGGCACCAACTCCAACAGCCAGGATCTGCCCATCGTCCGCCTCTCGCAAAGCGCGCTGCTGCGGCTGCGCGTTCCAGTGCCCGAGTCCGACATTCGCTATGTGCACGAAGGCGACGAACTCACTGTACGCGTTGACGCCATCGGCCGGTCGCTCACCGGCAAAATCGTTCGCTTCACGCGGGATGTGAACTTTGAGACCCGCACGATGGAAACTGAGGTTGATGTTCATAATAAGGACCTCTCCATTTCTCCAGGGATGTACGCCAACACCATGCTCCGCCTTGGTCACGTCGAGAATGCCGTCACTATTCCCAGCGAAGCCGTGGTGCTGAATGGGACGCAGCGCGTGGTGTATGTACTCGACCCTTCGAACCACGTCCATATCCGCCCCGTCCAGGTTGGCATCGAAGGATCGAAGCTCGTCGAGATCAAAAGCGGCCTCAACGCCGGCGACCGGGTCATCGTCGGCGGCCAGGACAAGTATCAGGAAGGCGAAGAGGTCAGCCCTGAACTCCAGGCTACGCAGGCCTCCGAAACATTTCAGGAAACGGGCGGAATGATCGATCTGAAGGGCGAAGAAAATGCCTCCGGCGAGGACGGTGGCCACGCCGCCGCGAGTGTATCCCCTGGAGTCACCGGACCCCGGCGAAAGCGGTTCGAATGAGAATCCCGGAGGTGCACGATAATGCCGAGATTCGCGCTCAAGTATCCCTACTTCATCATCATGCTCTGCCTGGTTGTGGCGCTCATTGGAACGTTCACCGTGGTGCGCATGCCGGTCGATCTGTTTCCACAGATCGACATGCCGGTCGTGGTCGTGGCCACGTTTTACAACGGCATGCCGCCGCAGCAGATCGAATCGGACATCACCAACACCTTCGAGCGTTTCTTCACCCTGGGCGCCAACATCGACCACAGCGAATCGCGCTCGCTCACCGGCGTGAGCCTCATCAAGATCTACTTCAAGCCGGGCACTGATCCCAACGTCGCGGTGAGCAACATCGCCAACCTCGCCATGGCCGACCTGCGCCGTCTGCCGCCTGGCACGCTTCCTCCTGTCGTGCTCGGCATGGACGCCTCCACGCAGCCCGTCTGCCTGGTCACGCTCAAGGGCCAGGGCCTGAACGAAACCAATCTCAAAGACCTCGCGCAATTCCAGGTGCGCAACCAGATTTCGAATGTGCAGGGCGCCTCCGTGCCGCAACCATACGGCGGCACCTATCGGCAGATCCAGATTTACGTCGACCCGCTGAAGCTCGAAGCCCGCAACCTGAGCCTTAATGACGTGGTGCAGTCGGTCAACAGTTCCAACCTGATTCTGCCCGCGGGCGACGTACGCATTGGTTCCAAGGACTTCAACATTTACGCCAACAGCCAGTTCCCCGATGCCAATTCGATGAACGCCATGCCGCTCAAGTCGGTAGGGAACTCCTCGGTGCTGGTGGCGGATATCGGCAAGGCTGTCGACGGGGGCGCACTGCAGTACAACATCGTCCGCATCGACGGGCAGCGCTCGGTTTATGTGCCCATCTTCAAGCAGGGCGGCAACAGCAACACGATCACCATTGTCGACGGCGTCAAGGCGGCCATCAAGAAACTCGTCGACATCCCCGAATCGCTCAAGACCGCGGTTGTCTTCGACCAGTCGGTGTTCGTCAAACTGGCCATCAGCAACGTGGTTCGCGAAGCGACGATCGGCCTGATCCTCACGGGCGTGATGATCCTGGTCTTCCTGTCCAGCCCGCGCGCCACCGTGGCTGTGCTGCTCTCGGTGCCACTGGCGATGCTGGTGTGTCTGCTTATCACCAGTTACATGGGCGGGTCGATCAACACCATGATCCTCGGCGGGCTGGCGCTGGTCTTCTCACGGCTCATCGACAACGGCGTCATCGTTCTCGAGAACATCTTCCGCCACATGGAAATGGGAGAAAAGCCATACGAGGCTTCGGAGAGAGGCGGAAGTGAAGTGGCGATGGCCGTGCTCGCCGCGACATTTACCACGTCCATCGTCTTCTTTCCGGTTACGTTCTTCCACGGCGTGAGCAAGTACATCTTCACGCCTCTGGCCCTGGGCGTGGTGCTCTCGATCTTTGCCTCGTACTTCTTCGCCATGACGGTGGTTCCGCTCTACTGCGCGAGATTCATCAGTCTCCGCGACGAGAGCTGGGAACATGACGACAAGCCAGGCATCTTTGCCCGCTTTGAAACCTGGTTCAACCAAAAGTTCCAGGGCATGCTGAACTGGTATGAAGGGCTGGGCCAAACGATCGATGCAGCGCCCCGGATTGACCACCGCGATTATCCTCGGCGGCGTTGCGGTGGTGCTGCTGGCGGGCTTTCCCTTCATGGGGCGCGCCTACTTCCCTCGCACCGACCCCGGCCAGTTCATCATCAACGTGCGTATGCCCAGCGGTACGCGCCTTGAAGTCAGCAACGACTACATCGCCCGGGTGGAGAACATCATCCGCAGCGAAGTCGAGCCTGCGGACCTGGACATGGTCGTCTCCAACATCGGCGTCTACCCCGACCTCTCCGCCATTTACACCACGAATGCATCGATGGATACGGCGTTCGTGCAGACCAGTCTCAAGGAGGACCACAGCATCGGCAGCTACGAGTACATGCGCCGCGTGCAGAACCGTATCGCGCGCGAGATGCCCGAACTCTCGGCCTACTACCAGGCGGGCGGCCTTGTCGATGCGGTCATCAACCAGGGATTGCCCGCGCCCATCGACATTCAGATCAAGGCGCAGAGCATGGACAAGTCGTATGCACTGGCGCGGCAACTGGCGGCGCAGGTCCAGGCGCTGCCGGGCGTGCGGAACGTCTATATTCCGCAGAGCATCAACTATCCCGGCCTGGCGCTGGATATCGATCGCGAACGTGCCAGCCTGGTCGGACTCACCGCCAAGGACGTTGTCGATGACGTCATCACCGCGCTCACATCGGACGGCATGGTCGCGCCCAGCTATTGGATCGATCCCAAGAGCGGCAACAACTACCTGGTCACGGTGCAATATGCCAACCGCTGGATCAACCACATGTCAATGGAGGACCTGCGGAACATTCCACTGCGCGGCACGCGGCCGCAAGGAACCATGGACGAAGTCCGACAAGCCTCGCCGATGACCGCCGCCCTTTTCCTCGACGGTCGCGGCTCCGGCACGATCACGCTCGGCTCGGTGGCCAACATCCACCAGATCAACACGCCCACGGAAGTGGATCACAACCAGATTCGCCGTGTGATCGACGTTTACGTGGCTCCCAAAACCGAAGCACTGCAGAAAGTGGGAGCCCAGATAAACAAACTGCTGGCGCACACCGCGCACGACAAGAACACAGTCATCGAGGTGCGCGGCGCGGTGGTGAGCATGAACGAGGCATTCAGCGATTTTGGCTTTGGCCTCCTCATCGCGATTGCCCTGGTCTACCTGATCCTGATGGCCCAGTTCGCCTCGTTCATCGATCCGTTCATCATCCTCATGGCCATTCCGCCGGGGCTCGCGGGCGTGGTGCTCATCCTGGTGCTGACCGGCAGCACGCTGAACATCATGTCACTGATGGGCGTCATCATGATGGCCGGCATTGTGGTCTCGAACAGCATTCTCATCGTGGAGTTCTCGAACGTCCTCCATGAACAGGGAATGCCGCTTCTCGAAGCAACCATCCAGGCCTGCAAGACGCGCCTGCGCCCTATTCTCATGACCTCGCTGGCCACGCTGCTGGGCATGATTCCCATGGCCTTCGGCATCGAAGCGGGCAGCGAGCAATACGCGCCGCTGGCCCGTGCCATTATCGGAGGTCTGGCGGTTTCCGTCGTCGTCACCATGTTCCTGGTGCCGGCCGTGTATCTGATCATTCACGGCCGCCGCGAAAGGAACATCGCCGTTGCGGAGGGCAGGGCATGAAGGGACTGCGCTCAGTAAAACCTGTTTCCGCCGCGATCGCGATTGCATTGTTATCGTTTTCGGCTGCCTTCTTTGCGCAGCAGGCGCCGCTGCCGGATGCACCCAAGGTTCAACTCCTCGCGCAGGCAACCCAGGCGCCGGCGACTCCCGTGCAGCCCCAATCCAACCCGCAACCAACAACGCCGGCCGGCCCCAGGCTCACACTAGGCGATGCCGAGCGCATGGCCATCGAGCACAACCCGAACGTCAGCATCGCTCACCTGCTTCAACTCGCGCAGGGGCAGGTGGTGCGCGAGGCGCGCTCGGCAGAACTGCCCGACGCGGTGGGTGATCTGACAGCCGTCACTGCCCATACCAACAGCCGCATCACCGCGGGCGCTTTGAATAACCCCATCGTTTACGAACGCGCGGCGGGCGGATTGACCGTCCATCAACTCATCACCGATTTCGGCCGCAGCCACAACCTGGTCAAGAGCGCTCAGTCAAATAACAAGGCGCAGATCGACACCGAACGGGCCACCGTCGAGGACATCACCCTTGCGGTCGATCAGGCGTTCTACCAGGCGCTCACGGCGCAATCCGTGCTCAAGGTTGCGCAGCAAACGGTTGCCACGCGCCAGGCCACGGGCGAGCAAATCGGCGCGCTGACCCAATCCAATCTCCGCTCGACGCTCGACCTGAGCCTCGCGAATGTCCAGATATCGCAAGCGCAGCTTCTGGTCCTCGATGCGCAGAATGCGCAGGCGACCGCGATGGCCAATCTGAATGCAATTCTGGGTTCGGAAAACAACGACCAGTACGAACTGGTGGATGAAACACCGGCGAATCCGCAGGCGGCTCCAACGAATGGCGAAGACCTGGTGCAACTTGCTTTCCGCGCCCGCCCCGATCTGGCCGCGATCCAGGATCGTTCGCTGGCGGCGAAGCAGTTCAGTGCCGCCGAACATGACCTCGTGCGCCCCACTGTCTCCGCGTTGGGCGTTGCCGGTGGAACCCCTGTGCGCGCCGACGAGATTCAGTCTTCGTGGTACGGCGCGGCGGGCGCGAACGTGAGCATTCCTCTGTTTAACGGATTCGAGTACACGGCGCGCGCCAGGGAAGCCGATTTGCGCGCCAATGCCGCCCAGGAGCAGGTGCGCAGGCTGCGAGAAAATATTGCGCGCGATGTGCGCACATCGGTGCTCAACGCGCAGATCGCGTTCCAGCGCATTGGCGTGACACAACAACTGCTCAACCAGGCAAACACCGCGCTCGAACTGGCCCAGGCCCGATACAAAGTCGGACTGAGCGGGATCGTCGATCTGACCCAGGCGCAACTGGCGCAAACCGAAGCGCAGATTGGCCTCGCCAATGCGCGCTTTGCCTATCAGACCGCGCTTGCCGAGGTGCGCTACCAGACCGGCCAATAGGCATTACCGCGTTCAACAGCAAGCACAAAAGAATGCCCGGCCTCTGTGCCAGGGCCGGGCAATTCAACACTGATTCCGCTGACCGGTTACGGCCGGTTAAGAATGAGGCGCGTCTTCGTCGTGATCGTGGCGTTCTTCCTTCATGTGGTGCATGGCGCGGCTATAGCCTTCCTTGAAACCGTGGCGATAGTCGTCCACAAATTCGCGCTCCACGTTCGGATGGCGATATCTGTCGTGATCGTCGGCGTCCTTGTGGCTGCGGGTGTCAAAATCCCTGCGTGCGGCTTCAATGCCGTCGTTAAAGCCTTGCCGCTGCGCATCCCGGTACTCCGATGGCGGCTCATCCCAGCGGCCTTCCTGGGAACTGGCAGAGCTGGCCGCCGGGGACGCTGCCGGTGCTGCGTAGGCCTTGGCGGCGATGCCGCCGGACATCGCACCCAGTGACAACGCCAGAGCCGAAACTGCAATCCATGTCTTCGTCATAAAATGAACCTCCTGCATTCCAGACCGTAAAGATGTGAGGTTTCAGCCTGGTGTTGCTTATAGAACACTCACAGTTTGGGGAGGGCAGGGGTGAAACCCGGCAAGCTTATGATTTCTATCAGCTTGGCCCAGAATGAAGATAGATGAGATACGATGGCCTCATGGCGCCACTTATTGAAGTTAATAACTTGCATATTCGTTTCGGCGCCGCGGAAGCCGTTCGAGGCATCCATTTTCAACTCGATGATGGCGAGGTTTTGGGGCTGGTGGGTGAGTCGGGTTCGGGAAAGAGCGCCATGGCACTGGCGATTCTCGGGTTGCTTGGAACTTCGGCAAATGTCACGGGACAGATTCTCTGGCGTGGGCCGAGTGATGCTGCCTCGGAGGTGAACCTGTTGCATCAGCCGATCGCCACCCTGCGTGATCTGCGCGGCCGCGAGATTTCCATGATCTTCCAGGAGCCAATGACCGCGCTCAATCCGGTCATGTCCATCGGGCGTCAAGTGGCCGAATGCGCCGCCGCGCACGCGCCCTCGTGGACGGGCAGGGAAGTGAAGCGGCGAGCCATTGCGGCGCTGGAGGCGGTCGCGATTCCCGATGCCGTGCAGCGCTATGGCGACTATCCCCACCAGTTCTCCGGCGGACAGCGCCAGCGCATCATGATCGCCATGGCGCTTATCAATCGCCCGCGCCTTCTGATCGCCGACGAGCCGACGACCGCGCTCGATGTCACGGTGCAGGCGCAGATCCTCGCATTGCTGGCCCAGCTTCAACGCGAGTATGGGCTGGCCATGCTGTTCATCTCCCATGACCTTGCCGTGGTGGGACAGGTCGCGAGTCGCGTGGCCGTCATGCGCGCCGGCGAGATTGTTGAAACCGGCCTCGTACGCGACGTGCTCACGCGTCCCCAACATGAATACACGCGCAGCCTGCTGGCCGCCGTTCCCACGCTGCGCACGGACAGAAGCCAGCCTCTCGCGATGATCGCTGCGGAACAGGCTCCCAAACGGCCGGTGATTCTTCGCGAGTGTATTCGTTTTCCCCAGCCGTGAGATTCGTCCCTCCCTGCTCCAGTGGGTTAGAGCCGGCTCCAGCTCGCGAAGGCGGATCTGTTTTGCTTTGTTTTGCGCACGATAACGCGCTACAATCCAGACGCGACGAGCAGTCGAGGTGCATTTTGCGGTCACTCTGCGTAATTACCGCCGCGTGTGATCTTATGGGGATGCGACGCCAGAGGCCCTTCGCAGTGATTGAAGCAAGGGCTCTGTGTTCATGGGCCTTGCTGACGATTATGGGCCTTGTCCTGCTCCCCGCCCCCCGCGCGGCGGCACAACAAAATGCGAAGAACGTCCTGGTCGTGTTCAGCTTTTCCGATCGCGGCGTATATTCCGGCCTGGTTGACCTGAAATCCCGAATGCAAGCCGCCGTTCCTTGGCCGATCGACTTCTACGTCGAGTATCTGGAGGGTCGGCAATTCGACGATCAAGCCTACGAGAAGAACGTCACGGATGACTTCCGACGCAACTACCACGGCCGGAAGCTGGACCTTGTTGTTGTGGAGAATGACCCGGCTCTTGACTACGTGATGAGACATCGGGACGAGCTTTTTCCGGGAGTACCGATTGTCTTCTATGACGTTGACCACTACCGGATGGAGGGGCAGGAGCTTTGGCCGGGGGTCACCGGCGTCACCACTCCGGTCGATGTCAGGGCCACAATCGAGGTCGCGCTCCGTCTTCATCCGGCGACCAATACAGTCGCGGTCGTCATCGGAAACTCGCCGTATGAAAGGTACTGGCTGAAGCTCATCGACGCTGAGCTGGCTCATCACCAGGATCGGGTGCGTGAGGTCGATCTGGTCGAGCTCCCTGCAAGTCAACTGTTGGAGCAGATCGCCGCGCTCCCGACGGATACCATCGTTTTGTACCAGCTTGCCGCACAGGAATCGCCCCAACCGGCGATTGGATACGACGAAATCGGGGCATGGATCGGACAGCGGCTGCCGGCCTATTCCACCGTGCCGTGGCCCTGTTTTGGTCACGGATGTATCGGCGGCGATGACTACGACGGATATCGCCAAATCGCATTCGTCTCAAAGCTGGTAAATCGCGTGCTTTCCGGGGAACGGCCCGAGAACATTCCCGTTGTACACGACACTGCTCACCACTTCTGTGCAGACTGGCGCCAACTCCAGAGGTGGAATATTCCGGAATCGGCGCTTCCCGCGGGGAGTGAAGTCGCATACCGGGAACCGAATCTGTGGCAGCGCTATCGAGGATATGTCGTTGCGGCCCTTTCGGTGATGTTTGCCCAGGCGCTGCTCATCGCCGGGCTGCTGTGGCAACGTGCACGGAAGCGCAAGGCCGAAGCCGTCCTGCGCGAGAGTGAGGAACGATTTCGGCTGCTGGCGGATGCCACGCCCGCAATGATCTGGATGTGCGACGCCGAAGGCAAGATAACCTACGCCAACAGTCGTCGACTCGCATTTGCCTATCCGGGTCCGCCCGCGGGGTATAGCGACAAGTGGATGGAATACATTCATCCGGACGATCGGCCCAACATGTTGAAGACCGTCGCAACGGCTATGAAGACCCGGCAGCGGTTTTCATATGAGTACCGCCTGCGCCGCACCGATGGCGCTTACCGCTGGATGCTCGATGTCGCATCGCCGCGAGTGAATGGCGATGGATCTTTCGCGGGGTTTGTCGGGTCGGCGATTGATACGACGGACCAGAAGCTTGCGCAGCGAGCACTCGAAAGAGTGAGCGGTCAACTCATTGAGGCGCAGGAGAAGGAACGCAGACGAATCGCAAGAGAGCTGCACGACAATATTTGCCAGCGCCTGGGGCTTTTGTCGTTAGAAATTGAGCAGGCGAACTGGAACTCAAATGGCGTACGGAAGAATCTTGAAGACATCCGGAATCACTGTGCCGACATTGCCGATGAGGTGCAAGCGATATCGCATCAGCTTCATTCTTCGAAGCTCGACTACCTGGGGATGGCGGCGGCCCTCAAGGGCTTCTGTGAAGAGTTCTCGAAGCAACACCACGTCGAGGTCGAGTTCACCGAGCAGGACGTGCCTGAAAATCTGCCCCGGGACATTTCTCTTTCCCTTTTCCGGGTCACGCAGGAAGCGTTGCATAACGCGGTGAAGCACAGCGGCACAGGCAGATTTGCCGTGGAAGTGAGGGGCTCCGCGGGAGAGGTGCAGCTTGAGGTAAGGGATAGGGGAAAAGGCTTCGACGTGGAAGAGGCGAAGCAAAATCGCGGCTTGGGACTTGTGAGCATGCAGGAACGCGTAAACCTGGTTGGGGGAAGATTCTCGATCGAATCCAACCCCCGGGAAGGAACGATGATCAAGGCAATTGTGCCCCTGGCTGCGGAGAGAGAATCGCCTGCGGAAGCTGAGGCAATGAGTCAGATATGGATCGCATGACACGGCTGAAAATTGTTGTGGCAGACGATCACCCGCAGGTCCGCGAAGCCATCCAAAAACTGCTGGACCATGACTTTCAAGTGATCGGCTGCGTCGGAGATGGTCATGCATTGGTGAAAGCCGCCGTGGAACTGAAGCCTGACCTGGTGGTGCTCGATGTGGGACTTCCCTTGATGAACGGGTTGGAGGCCGGTCGAGCGTTGAAGAAGCTGATGCCTGAGGTAAAACTCGTGTACCTCACGATGAATGCCGATCCTGACATCGCCGGAGAAGCTTCCCGGATCGGCGCCTCTTGTTACCTGCGGAAAAGCTCAATGGGGCAGGAATTAGTGGAGGCTATCCGGAGAGCGACCCATACGGATTCATAGGCTACGCATCAACCCAGCCCGGAAGGCGCCGTTGTCTGATACCTTGCTTCGGGAGTCCCGCCGGATAGATCAAACCCGGTCAGGTTCAAACACACCACCGCCCCTCGGCGACCGAGAGGCAGCGGGCCGCACGCCGATCGGCCATTCGGGCAATGCGCGACGTTCTTGACAGAACCCCTCGTTGACAATCAGAATCGACACTTTGCAAAAAGGAAGGGCAAACTATGCGTGATTCCAAGGGACTCTCGCGCAGACGATTCCTCTCGGGTGTCGCTTCGACGGCGGCTACCTCATGCCTGCCTCTGAGCGGAGCGGCGATCCTGGCGGGCGACTCGACCTCCGCATTTGCGGCCCAGAACACCAGCGTCAGCGTTTCCCGTGAGGCCGTTTCTCCCGCACCGGTGATCATCGTCAATCCGGGATATCGATTGCTGATCGATGCGGTGCGGGGAAGCATCGCGTCGTTTCAGTCCACTTATGGGATCAACCGCGAATTGCTGATTCGAGACCATGTTCGTTTGCCGCTCTTCGTCATCGAGTTGATGAACGACCGTGCCGAGTTCAAACTCATTGCCTCTTCCGAAGCCAGGAAGATCACCGTCAAGAAGGATGAGGATGAAAAGGGCCAAATAATCACGATCGAATACAGAGAGGTTGGCGAGTTACCCGTCGATGGGATCGTGACGATCCGTTGTCCTGCGCATGAGGCGCTCACCTACTGGAATCTGCAATTGAAAAACGGGACGAAATCCTGGATTGGCCACGTGCAGTTTCCTGTGATCGAGGTGCCATTCGATCATCCCACGGAGAGCGACCCCAGCCACATCCTGTCATCCTCGCTCGATGGTTCGCTGGCCGGTCCTGTTGAGCCCGCAGTCTATGAGAGACCGGGATGGACACGTCATACGCCGCTCGAGCGTCAGTGGGGAGGAACAGAGAGCATCACCCCCGAATTGTGGCTCGAGGATATCTGGGCAGGAAGACAGCACAACACGCCTGATATCTGGCGCTATCCGAATTATCCGGGTCAATGGGCCTCGACGCAGCTGATGGCCTATTACAACTTCGCAGGCGGCTTGTACATGGCGTGCGATGATGCGACGGGGTTGCCGAAGTTCATTGATCGGGTGATGGAGGATGACGGCGTGACGCTGGGCCTGGCGCACTACCCCGGCACCCGCGGGCCCAGCGACACAAAGCTGCCCTATAACGTCGTAATTGGTACGTTCCACGGCGACTGGTATGCGGCGGCCGAGATCTACCGGGATTGGGCACAGAAGCAGGAGTTCTGCGGGCGTAAGCTGGTTGAACGAAAGGACTGCCCCAAGTGGATTACCGATTCCGCCGTTGGGTTTGCGTACCCTATGCGTGGCATGGGCGACTGGGACGGGCCGGCCAGGGAGAACCCTGAATACACTCCCGCGACCCATGCCCTGCCTTATCTGGATAAGCTTGCCGCTGCGCTTGAGAGTCCTCTCATGCCGTTTATTTACAACTGGGAGCATCCCGGCCCATGGGTTCAGCCGGATGCGTATCCGCCCCTCGGTGGCGAAGACGCCATGCGCGAATTCATGACCAGGGCAAAAGAGAAGGGTTGGTCTCCATTCCTTTATGGAGACAGTCTTTGCTGGGTCACATGGCAGGGGAATACCGGGTACGATGGAATGCCATATTTCCGGTCCCACGGGGGAGAGAGCGCTGTGGCTCGCAGGCCGGATGGGACTTTCGTGGAAGATGTGTGGCCGTGGAGAAAGAACTATTGGGTGTGCGTTGGAACAGAAAAGGGACGCCGGATGATTCTGGACATGACGCGGAAGATGGCGGAACTCGGACCCAGCGTCGTGCAGCAGTTTGACCAGGGACCTGGCGCCGTGGCGTGCTATGCCACCGACCACGATCATCCTCCGGTACCCGGGCCGTGGATGACGGAAAACTTCAAAAGACTGCTCAAGGCAGATACCGAAACGGCACAGTCGGTGAATCCCGGGGTTGCGATGTCGTGCGAGGGAGCGCCTCCGGAGATCTACCTTCAGGACTTTCAGATCTGGGATGGCCGCATGCAGACGTGTCCCCTGTACTCGTTTCTCTACCACGAGTATTTGAATGGGCATGAAGGCTTCTTTTCGAAGCGCGTAAATGATGAAGCTTTGCGGCTTTCGGTGGGTCGGGCGATCGTCTGCGGCTACATGCTGAACTTCACTCTACGCGATAAGGGACTGATTGAGTACGACTGGGATCAGGCCTGGGCCCGGGCTATTCCGGACCAGACCGCCATTCTCGACTGGGCGAAGAGAACCAACCGCTTTCGTGCCGGAATCGCACGCGATTTTCTTGTCTATGGGCGCATGCTCCGGCCCTGGACGGTAGGCAATGTGACGGTGCGCGACTTCGGGTGGGGCAAGGAACCCCTGGTGCAGTCTGCGACCTGGCGAGCGGCCGATGGCCGAATTGGGGTCGTGCTGGCAAACTGTGCTGACCTTGGCGAGTCTCCGCGCGTGGAGTTGCAGGGACACGGAAACGGGAAACTGGTTCTGAATATCGACGGTCAACAAAGCGCGCGGACCGTGCAACTCCCCATCGTGATCGATGTCGAGATGCAGCCCCGCTCTCTCAGCTTGATCGAGCTCACGTAGGCGTGGTCCAGGTTACTCATTCGGCTCGAGCCCATAAGGGCATAAACACACGACCGCCCCTCGGCTACCGAGAGGCGGCGGACGGAGGCTGAATGTAATTTATTCTGCGACGGCTTCCTGGGCGGTTTCGACGGCCGGCTCCGAGGCGGCCGCTTCTTCCATCGCGTCGCCCAACACTTTTGCCTTCAGCCGGGCTGTCACTTCGCGGTGGAGCTTGATGGTGATGTCGTAGTTGCCCAGAGCCTTCAAAGGTTCGTTCAACTGGATCTTGCGGCGATCGATATCAAAGCCCCTGGTTGCCAGTTCTGAAGCTATATCGGACGACGTGACGGAACCGAACAGTTGGCCGTTCTCGCCGGATTTGCGGGTGAAGGTCAGCACGACCGGTTCGAGTTTGGTGACCAGTTCTTCCGCCAGCGCTTTCTCTGAGGCGGAACGACGCGCGGCGGCTGCCTTCATCTGATCGATGACCGCCTTGTTGGCCAGGGTGGCCTGCAGCGCCAGCTTGCGGGGCAGCAGGAAATTGCGTCCGTAGCCGTCGGCCACCTTGACTACATCTCCGCGGTGTCCGAGGTTGGCTACATCTTCTTTCAGAATGACTTCCATTTCAGATCTCCAGAGTTACGAGCGGCGCATCGTTCTCCGCCAGTCCTTTAGACCCAGGTCCGGACCAATGGTTACGCCGCGAAGGATTCTACATCCATGTTTCGAAATTGTCGCCTGCGTCCCGCAAACAACGCCAGCCAACGAAAGCGGGACACGCAGTACCTCTTTAGTGGCGCGTCGCAAACGGCAGCAGGGCGATGTTCCGGGCCTGCTTGATTGCGCGCGTCAGGCGGCGCTGGTGGGTCGTGCATACACCAGTCAAACGACGCGGCACGATCTTGCCGCGCTCGGCCACAAATCCCTGCAGCAGACGGACATCCCGATAGGGGATGGCGTCGATCTTCTCGGTGCAGAACTTGCAGACCTTTTTGCGGCGGAAGAACTTGCCCCGCCCGCCGGGACCGCCGCCAGGGCGACCACCGGGGCGACCGCCGGGCCCCCCGGAACCTCCGCCAGGTCCTCCCGAACCGCCGCCGGGGCCACCGGGCCCGCTTTGTCCTGCTGGTGCGCCTGATTCGGGCGCCTTTCCTTGCGTTTCATCTGCCATAGTGTTCCTCTTCACTCTTTCGTTTCCGGCTCAGCACCGGAAGGGATGCCTCAGGAGCAAAAGCCCCATCGTATTTTGATGCACTTACAGAGTGCCGCGCCGGCAACGCTGTCGCGCGCCTAAGCGCTCGCCTGCACCGGTTCAGCTGGTTCCGCGGCGGGCGGATGGGCTGCGGGGGGTTCAGCACTGACCTTGCGGCGGGTTCCGCGCAGGGCCTTGACCTTGGCCAGCCGCTTCTCTTCCTCATCCATGCGCACGGTGAGGAACTTGATTACCGGCTCGGAAACCCGCAGCCGCCGCTCCAGTTCCAGGACCACGGCGCCATTGGCCTCGATGGTCATCAGGACGTAGTTGCCGTCGTTGAACTTGCGCACCATATAAGCCAGCTTGCGCCGTCCCATCTTATCGACCGACTTGACCGCCCCACCACCGTTGGTCACGGTAGTGGTGAAGCCGGCGATCAGCTTGTCGGCATCCTCTTCGGCCACGTCGGGCCGAATGATAAACATCACTTCATACAAGCGAGACATCCGTTATCTCTTTCCGCCAGGATCCTCTGACCCCGGCCCTGTTCCCTAGTCCCTAGTCCCTTCGTCCTTGTCCAGCTCACGGCGATTGAATTCGTTCATCGCCGCTGCCGGTCCTACTTCGATGATGCGCCGGACCGCCGTTGCCGCCCGGTCCAGAACCTCGTCCATCACGGCCAGGTCTGCCTTGCGCATCGGCGAAAGCAGGTAATCCTTGCCACCGCGCCTGGCTGCGCCTGCCGCCACCGCTTCCGGTGGCAGATCGTGCCCTACCCCGATCCGCAGCCGCAGCCACTCCTGGCTTCCCAGGGCGGCGGTCACGCTGCGGGCTCCGTTGTGCCCCGCCGTCGAGCCGCGCTCCCGGATCTTGACCTTGCCCAGCTTCAGGTCAAGCTCGTCATAAATCACGAGCAGGTCCCGGGCCGGGTCAGCTTCAAACTCCCTGAGCAGGGCGGCGACCGCCATCCCGCTCAGGTTCATATACGTCTCCGGCTTCGCCAGCACCACTTCCCGCCCCGCGATGCGGCAGGTCGCAGTCACCGCCCGGCAGCGCCGGTTCTGCACCACAACGCCCTCTTGCCCGGCGATGCGGTCGATGGCCATGAACCCCGCGTTATGCGGAGTCCAGAAATACTCGGGGCCGGGATTGCCCAACCCCACCACCAAAAACGGCCCCGATCCCGGTTCCCGATCTGGCGTGGGCCGGCCCGCGGACTCGCTTGCCTCGGCCAAGACCTACTTCTTCGCCCCGGCTTCCGGTTTCTTGCCCGCCGCAGCCTCCGGCGAAGCGTCGGTCTTGCCCTTCTTGGCCACTTCCGGCTCCGCAGGAGTCCCGGCAACGGCGGCAACGGCTTCCACTTCCGGCGTAGCCACCACTTCTTCGCGAATCGAAACTACGTGGGCGACAGTCGCGTCTTCCGCATTCAGGTACTTGATTTTGTCGGAATGAGGCAGACCGCTCACGCGCACCGATTCAAAAAGTCCCAGACCACTCACGTCCACGTCGATGTGGTTGGGAATGTCTGAAGGGAGGCACTCGATCTCCACTTCGCGCAGCACCTGGTCCAGGATGCCGCCCGCGGTCTTCACGCCCACCGGCACGCCCATCAGCTTTACGCGCACGCTTACGCGCAGAGCCTTGTCCATGGCGATCCGCTTCAGGTCGATGTGGATCAGCTTGTCCTTGATCGGCTCCCGCTGCCAGTCCACGATCATGGCCTTGATGGCGGCCTTGTCGCCCAGATCGACGTCAAAGATGGTGTTGTGCCCGGTCTCGGAAAACAGGATCTTGGAGATGTGTTTGGGGTCCACTTCGACGGCCACAGCTTCGTGACCCGCGCCGTACAACACGGCAGGAATCTTGCCCGCGACGCGAACGCGGCGCGCGGCATTCTTGTTGAACTTGCCCTCGCGGGGCTTGGCTGTTACGACTTCAGGCATTCTCTCTCTCGTTTCTTGTGTCGGGCACGGACGGTCGAGGTCCGCTCCCTTTGTTGAAGAGCTAGTTTTCAGTTTTCAGTTCTCAGTTAAGGTCTACTGAATACCGAGCGCCTGATTCTTCATGACTAGCCCTGGTTGATGTCTCTCGTACTGACAACTGACGACTGAAAACTGACAACTCAACTAAACAGCGTACTCACGCTGGTCTCCAAATGAATGTTCTCGATCGCCGCGGCGAGCAGGCCGGCGATGGAAAGCACCTTGATCTTGGATAACTTCTGGCCCGCCTCGCGCAGCGGGATCGTGTTTGTGACCACCACCTGTTCCAGCCGCGAGTTCGCGATGCGGTCGATGGCCGGCCCCGAAAGCACGGCATGGCTGGCGCAGGCATAGATCGCGGACGCTCCATTTTCATGCAGTGCCTCGACGGTCTTAACCAGGGTACCTGCCGTGTCGATGATGTCGTCGATGATGAGGCAGGTTTTCCCCTTCACGTCGCCGACCACGTGCATCACTTCCGCCACGTTGATGTCGGTGCGCCGCTTGTCCACAATGGCCAGCGGGGCTCCCATCTTCTGGGCAAAGTGCCGGGCCCGTTCCACGCCGCCCGCATCAGGAGAAACCACAATCAGGTTGGGCAGCTTCAGTTCCTTGAAATAGCTCACCAGCACCGGGCTGGAAAACATGTGATCCACCGGAATGTTGAAGAATCCCTGGATCTGCGCCGCGTGCAGGTCGACGAACAAAGCCCGGTGGGCGCCCGCGGTGGTCAACAGGTCGGCGATCAGCTTGGCACTGATAGCGACCCTGGGCCGGTCCTTCCGGTCCTGCCGGGCGTACCCGTAATAGGGCACTACAGCCGTGATCCTGGCCGCCGAGGCCCTCTTCATTGCGTCGATCATAATCAGCAGTTCCACCAGGTGCTGGTCGACCGGATAGCATGTGGGCTGCACCACGAATACATCCACGCCGCGCACGTTATCGAGCAACTGGAAGTACACCTCGCCGTCGGCAAAACGCTGCAGCTTGGCCTCGCCTACCGGCACTCCGATGTGGCGGCCGATCTCTTCCGCGAGGGGACGATTCGCCGTCCCGCTGAAAAGCTTGAAGCGCCTGTCTTCGCTGAGGTTGCGGCCGCGTTTGCGCTCGGCGGCCGGCTTGCCGTCCTTGGCCTTGGCCTCCGGTTGCGCTTGCTGCGATGGATCTTTCCCGGCCCCGTCTTTGCCGGTGTCCGGCGCGCCCTGCTGCTGCTTGTCTTCCAGTACCGTCAACGATCCCACATCCATCTGAAGAGCACCTCCAAGCTGGTTGGCTTTGGCTGCGTTCCGGCGTTTTCAGCGCTTCCGGTTCAGGAACCGCTGCGATTGAAGAAACCTGGCTGGGCGACTAGGATTCGAACCTAGACAAATGCCTCCAAAGGGCATTGTCCTACCATTAGACGATCGCCCAGTTTTGCGCCCCTTCGACCATTTGTCGGAGTGGGCACTCCGGCAGCCGTTCGCGAGTCTCTCTCCGAGAACGGCAGCCTGTCAAATTACCTCGAGCATCCTGCTCCAGTATTCCGTTCGCGGCAAAGTGCGCGTAAGTGTGGCGCCCACCTCGACCTCCCGGAACTGTTCCAGCCGGCCCAACGCTGCTTCCGCATCTTTGCGGGTAAGGTACAACCCGAAAAGTGCCGAACCGGACCCCGACAACGACGCATACAGGGCTGCCTCCGGAGTGCCCGGAGCCGCGAGAAGGCGCTTGATTTCTGCAAGGGAAGGATGCTGGGGAAACACGACTCGTTCAAAGTCGTTCTGGATCCAGCTCGTGATCCCGGTGCGGACAAGCGCGGACTCTTGAGGTCCGGCGAGGTCCTTCTCATTGGGAAGGACACCGGAGGAGCCAACTCCCTGCTGCTCTCCCGGGAATCC
The DNA here is from genome assembly GCA_963798315.1 of uncultured Acidobacteriota bacterium. Classification (GTDB taxonomy): domain Bacteria; phylum Acidobacteriota; class Terriglobia; order Terriglobales; family Acidobacteriaceae; genus Telmatobacter. The sequence goes on from CAWCTA010000026.1 coordinate 286,499, forward strand.
TCCCCCAAAGGCGCTCGCGTAGGCGCGGCTCAACCTGTTTAGTTTATCGGTACTTGCCTGTGCGGTCAAACCTTCTGCCGCGCACAAGGCGTCCCAGTCGCGGAAAGCCTGGGGGGTGGAAACGCCCACAGCCGGCGCCGCCACCACGCACCACAAAGGCTCGAGATCGGGCAGGGGATACACCTCCTGGCCTCGATCCAACCCGAGGACCGTTCCTCCGATCAGGAACAGAGGCACGTCCGATCCCACCCGAGCCGCGAGTTCAAGCCGCGTCGCCTCCCACCTATGTTTGTCATCCTGAGCGTTAGACTTGTCATCCCGAACGTTAGATTTGTCATCCTGAGCGAAGTCCGCGACAGCGGACGAAGTCGAAGGACCTGCATTTCTCCCTGTTCCCTGTTCCCTAGTCCCTAGTCCCTGCCTTTCCAGCTCCATCTCCAGCCCCAGCAGCGCCGCAACCGCATTGGCCGATCCGGCCCCCAGCCCGCCCTGTACCGGCAAACGCTTCTCGATGTGGATTTCGACCTCAGCGGCAACGTCGAGCTCACGCAGCTCCAGTTCCACAATCTTCCACGCCGTGTTGCGATTGTCAGTCGGAACCCGTCGATCGTTGGATGTCACCCGCAGTTGGGTTGCTTCCGACGGCCGCGCCGAGACGGATACCAAATCATGCACTTCCAGCGTCTGATAGACAGTCACGAGGGCGTGAAAGCCGTCCGGCCGAGGCGCGCCGATCCCTAAACCCAGGTTCACTTTCGCGTGCGACCGGACTGTCGTAGGCATACCGGTTCATTGTAGAGCCGGGCCGACCCGCGGCCTGTTCTGGCCATCATGCACCAGGGCACCGATTTCCCTGGATTTGCGTATCTCTTTACGGAGTAGAATGCGGGCACTGGATAAGGGGTAAATCCAGGGCTGGCGGGTCCCCGAAGCGGAGAAGGAGGGGCTATGAAATCCCTGGTCAGGTTTGCCGTCCTCTGCATCGTCATCACCGCCCCAGGCCCCAAAACCCACGCTCAGGTCAAGGCGGCTCTGGCTCCGGTGCATTCCACCTTCATGGAAGTGACCCACGGCAAGCCGTATGTGATGGTGACGGTCAATGGCAAGGGACCGTTCCGCTTCCTTGTCGACACGGGCACCGGCGGAGACGCAATTATCACCTCCGAACTCGCCACGCAGCTTGATCTTCCGGTCGCGGGCGAGGCCCGGCTCAGCGATCCGAGCGGCCAGGGCGGTCAAAGCGCTCCGCTGCGGCGCATTGACACCCTGAGCTTAGCGGGCGTTGACTTCCACGCCATCAAGGCCGTTGAACACAGCCTCCCCGTCGGCGACGGTGCCTGCCAGGGCATGCTCGGATTCACCCTGTTCCGCGACTTTCTGCTGACCCTCGATTATGTTAACGGCCGGTTGATCCTGGCCGGCGGCGAGCTTCAGTCCGACGGCGACAAGTCGGTCCTGTCGTTCCGTATGCCCGACGGCGTGCCCATTGCGCGGCTCACCATCGGGAGCCACGAGGTGGACGCTCAGATTGACTCCGGCGGCGCCGGCCTGAGCCTCCCCGAACACCTCGTATCGCAGCTCAGGCTCACGGAAAGCCCCACCCTCTTCGCCAGTGGACAGTCTCTCTCCACGCGCTTTCAGATCAAGGTGGCCAAGCTGGCCAACGACGTCCGGCTGGGCGACGTTACCCTCGATCAGCCCTGGGTGGAAATCAATCCCGCGTTTCCGCTGGCCAACTTTGGCTCCTGCCCCATGCAGCACTTCATCATCACCTTTGACCAGGAGAACCACCTGGTTCGCCTTGACGGCCCGCGCAAGCGCATCACCCTCGGAGTGACGCCGACCCCGCTGCGGCTTACTTACCAGCCCGGCAATGCGGCGGAACTGGCGCTGGTGCCGGTGGGGTGAGGGCACGCTTTGCAGATTTTACCGATCACATGGCGCACACTGGAACCATCATGACGAACGGCTCCGCATCGCTTCGGCCCGCCCGCGCGATGGACCAGTGGACAACGTGGCGCACGCAAAAAAAATTCCCGGGTTGTGAAACTGTGAATGTAAGTGCAAGTCACTTTTATGCAGGTACTTAAACTTGCGATGGTCCGGAAAATCGGGACCAAAATGGCTGAAAATCGCCGTGATTTAACTCACAAAAATCATCAAAACGTGAGATCGATCACCGGCTCACGCGTCGCCCCCAAAGTTCGTGCGGCCGCCCCCCGCTGTGAGAACCACCGTCGGGCTGGGGCTATGTCAATTCCCGATGCACCGTCGTCGCCTTGATGACCATCTCTTTCGCCGCGCGCAGCGTCGCTACTGGGTCGCCGCTAGGACGAAATTCCATCGCCGCCATCTGCCGGTATTTCAACTCCATTAGCTTGCGGTAGATGTTGCCGTAGTTGATTTCGCCGGTGCCGGGCTCATGGCGCCCGGGCACGTCGGCTATGTGAATCAGGCCGATCACGTCGATGTGTTTGTCCAGCTTCTCAATCAGCTGCCCATAGCTCATTTGCTCGTGGTAGATGTCGTAGAGGAACTGCACCTGGGGGTGATTCACCGCCCGCACTACCTCAATCGCCTCGGTGGCCGAGGTGAGGAAGTAGTGTGGATTCTCTTCCAGGTGAATGCACTCGAGCAGGAGCCGCACCGGCTGGCCGTCGATCTGCTTTCCCTCGACCAACTTGGCAGCAGCTTTTAGCGAATCGATACAGCTCTGGAGCTGGGCCTCGTGGGTCAGCCCCGGAACGACATTGCCGGAGAGCATGATCATGGCCGGGCAGGCGAGGCTTTCCATGGGAGTAAGCGCCTGGCGCAGCTCTTCGATGAGGGCATCGCGCTGGGCCGGGTTGGCGACCCCGTTCTGCAGGCCGGCGGTGGCGTCGAAACGGATTCCCAGCCGCTTGCGCGCGGCGTTGGCGCGGTCAAAATCAGCAGGACCCCATTTGGCGTATTCTCCTACCAGCTCAATATTGGTGTAGCCCGCCTCGACAACCTTGGCGAGCCGTTCTTCAAAGGGCAGATCGTTGAACACCGTCCACAACATCACGGAAAGCGGAAATGGGGCTGCAGCGCCCCCGTCGGGCGCCGCGGGCGCCATGGCCGGCAACGCCGGAGATGCGGCCGCAAAAGCCGATGCGGCAAGAGCTTGCGTGAATTGGCGGCGATCCATACATCCTCCTCGGAATCGCAAGCATATTACCGCAAGTCACCGGGTTCCCCATGGTTCGCGTCTAGGCCGTTTGCACCAGGGTGGGTGAGCGGGAAACCAAATCAGCTTCCCCGCCCACAACAAAACCCCGTCCGAAGACGGGGTTTTGGGAATCTGGAAACTCGTAACAGCATCGAGAACGGCCCCGAAGCCCCTACGCCTTGGCGATTTTGCCGCTCTTGATACAGCTGGTGCAGACCCGAATCCGCTTCGGTGCGCCGTTGACCAGCGCCTTGACCGCCTGCAGATTCACGTTCCAGCGCCGCCGCGTTACGTTGTGGGCGTGTGAAATGTTATTGCCGAACTGCGGGCCTTTCCCGCAAACATCGCATACCTGTGCCATCGCTTTGCTCCCAATCCTGGATTGTTTCGTGCTGCCGCGGCTCTCCAGCGCTCAAATCTCATTCGCCACATGCAGGTCCTTCGACTCATCACTCTGCGACGAAGGCCGATCGCTCGGGACCCCGACTCCGGTCGCAGCGGCGACCTCTGCTCAGCATGACGGCATCGATCAACGCGCAACCAGCCATCTGGGCGCATTTGCACGCACCACCGGCAGCTTGCCGAATCTTTAGTATACCGGGAACCAGCCCGGCGGCCAAATCCAGGCCCCACGGGGGGCGTTATTTGAGCGCTGAATCCTGGCCCAATCGATCGCCGGGCAGCGGACCCGCATTCCGCGCCCGCTCCTCGCGCGACCGCATGCGTTCCGAACGGGACTTCTTCAACACCAGCGCCGATCCCTCCAGCAACTGGGCTGACCTCCGGGAGACAGCCGCCAGATGCCCAGCGAGAGCACGACTTTTGGCGATCAGCGCATCTACCTCGTGCAGCCATACTTCCGGCGGTGTGAGCGAGTGTACAACGAGGTCGAACGCCGCGCCTTCATAAGCTCGATTGGTACCGCTGAAGAGGATAACCGGCGCTGAGGAGCAGCTCCTGGCCAGCGCGGCCGCGTTTTCCGGCGCAACTCCATCTCCATCACTCAACAGGATTGCGTCAGCCTCATTTGCAGCCAGCAGGAAAACGCGCAATTCCGCCATCGACACGCAGCCGTCCACCGTATACCCGGCGCTGCGGAGCACCGTGAGGCGATGGCAATCATCGGGTCCAAAATGGATGAGTCGTGCGGCCATAAGTCAAGGGGGTTCGTGCAGCCGGGAATGTATGTTTGTACCGAAAGCATACCCTCTTTCGGCTCCTCCGGCACTGGATATTTGACGAAGGCGGAGGCTTTTTTTGATCACAAAACCAAGATCGATTCGAAAACCGATTTACTCGTTGGCCCGCCAATCTCCTTGCACGTTTTGACCCGTCTTGCAAAAAAAAGTTCCCCTTCCGGCGAGATTTCGGAAGGGGAATCGGAAAGGCCCGGATAAATTCGGGTGGGGTTTTAGCTGGATGAAAGAAATGAGGGCCTTTCGCCCGTTACCCGAAAATTGCGCTTACTGGCCGGAATTGGGTGACGGCGTAAACACCAGGGTCACCTTGTTGAGGTTGATGCCTTCGAGAAGATTCGATCCGCCCTTGGTTGAGGTCAGCACGCTGGTAACGGCGTTCTTCTGGTCCACGACCTTGGCCGGGATGGTGACTGTCGACTTGTCGCTCGCCAATGTGACTTGCGCGCCGGAACCCGTGCCGGTCCAGGTGACGTGATATTCCGCGGCGGGCAACTGGGTGGTTCCCACCGTGACTGGTTCCGAGATGATGACGGTGGAGGAATTCTTCGCGGCAAAAGCCGGAGCGGATAAGAGAGCGAGAATTGCGGCGTACCCTGCGAAACGCTTCATTGAGTCTCCTCGTATGCCTCGAATAAATTTGCCTATTGGAAAAGAGGCATTAGGGAGATTACACAACGATTGTCCAGCATTTGAAGCTTAAGAAATCTTAAGCGCTTCAATCACACACCAGGCTTTGCGGAATCGCATGGAGCGCTATGGGGGAATATCAGTGAGAAACAGCGCTTAACACCAATGGAATGGTGATCTCAACGCGCAGGCCTGGCGAGGCGTTCAGGGCAAAGATAGTGCCGTGGTGCAACTCGACCGCGCGCTTGGCGATCGAGAGGCCCAGTCCCGATCCTCCGCCGTTGCTGTTGCGCGCTTCTTCAACGCGAAAAAACGGATCGAAGATGCGCGTCAGCGTATCGGCCGGAACGCCGGGCCCGTGGTCGCGCACCGCAATGGTTGCATCGCGCTCATTTTCTGCGATTGAAATAGTAACGACGGATTTCTCCGGCGAGTAGCGAATCCCGTTGCGCACCACATTCTCTATGGCGCGCCGCAGCAATTCGCGATTGCCCATGACCTCGCCTTCTGAGCGGCCGGTCATTTCCAGGGTGCATCCGCGAAACTGCGCTTCCACAGCGCAGTCGTGCACGACCGCGTCGAGAATCTCCGCCAGCCGCACCGTCTCCGCTCGCTGGAGCGCCGGGTCGCCTTCGACAAACGTGATCTCCACAATGTCCGATACAAGCAAAGTGATGCGGTCCACATCGCGCTCCACGCGGTCCAGCGCCGCCTTGGTGTCGGCGGAGGTTCGCGCCAGCTTCACCGCAAATTTGAGCCGCGCCAGCGGCGAGCGCAACTCATGCGAGATATCGCTCAGCAATCTCCGTTCGCTCACAATCAGGCGCTCCAGCCTTTCCGCCATCTGGTTGAACGAGCGCCCCAGTTGCCCAATCTCGTCTTCTCTTGTAGTGAGCACCCGCACCGACAGTTCGCCCTGCCCGAACCATGCAATGGTTGCGGCGATCCGGCGGATGGGCGAAACCACCCCCACTGCCGCCAGCCAGCACAGGAGTCCCGTCGCCCCGATCACGAGGAAGTAGTAGGGAAGGAAGGTCAGCAGACGCGGCCGATCCACGGGGCTTATCGCCGCGAACCAGTATCTGCCATCCTCTGAACGGCGCGTGATGTGCCAGTCGCCGTGCGTGCCTGCCCGTGATTTCGTAGCCGGCGGAGGCGGCAGCAGACTGGAACGGTTCTCGCGGGTGACAAGATCCACTCCGTGCGCATCGAGGAGAAAATGAGATCCATGAAAGATGCGATTCAGCGTGGCCAGATAATCCCTGAGCGCATCGGGGCCGGCGCTCTCGTACATGCCCCGTGCACTCTCAAGCTCTAATTCATCGGCGCGCTCGAAGGTCGGATCGATGGTCATCTTCTGCATGCGATCTGATATCTGGTGGAACACCAGGAAGGAGAGCGTAAGGATGCCGACCATGGCGGCCAGCGTTCCGACGTAGAGAGACTTCAGGCGCACGGGATCTACTTCGCTCCAGTAAACATATAGCCCACGCCGCGGATGGTGCGGATCAGGCCGCGGCTGTCTTCAAGTTTCTTGCGCAAGTGGCTGATATGCACATCGAGAAAGCGATCATATGGACTGGCTTCGCGGTCGAACAGCGCGGCAGTAATTTCATCCCGCGACACCACGCGCCCGGCTGACCGTATCAACATCTCGAGCAGGTCAAACTCCATGGCCGTTAATTCCACCGGCACTTCCGCGCACCACACTTCGCGCGTTCCGGGGTCCACGCGCAGATTGCCGATGCTGATGGCGGTGCTCTCTGCGCGTGACAGAGATTCCGTTCGGCGCAGCACCGCCCGCACTCGCGCCAGCAATTCATCGGGGTCGAAGGGCTTGGGAAGGTAATCGTCCGCGCCCGCATCGAGTCCGCGGATGCGGTCCCGCTGTTGCACCCGCGCAGTGAGCATGATGACAGGTAAGTCCTTGCGCCGGCGCAACTGCTCAAGCACCGAAAAGCCATCCAACGTCGGCAGCATCACGTCAAGAATCACCAGGTCGTATACGCCATTCAGCGCCCGCGTGAGGCCTTCGCCGCCGGTGCACGCGCAATCCACGTGATACCCGGCCCCGGCGAAGAATTCCTTCATCATGGTGCAGAGTTCCGCATCATCATCAACGAGCAGCAAAGAGAGCCGTTTCTGCGTGTCCGGTGCTTCCATCGTGATCTTGAGCCTTGCCGGCGGGCGCCGACATGATGCACGGAACAAGTGTCGCACAGGGTTTCGAATACGCCGTGCACTTTACAATTCTTAAGATTCAACCGAGCCGGGCCGCGGCAGTGGCGATCCGGTTACACGCAAAAGCGGTTGCGCGACCACAAAAGACTGCATCGTAGTAAACCTTTTCCGGGGACCCCCGGAGTCCCCCTTCAGCCGCCCTGCACTTGATGATTTTTTTGTTTCTTGATTTCTTCTGTGCCGAGCGTATTCTGTAAACGCATTCTCACGGGACCCATGGCTGCCAAAAAGACCAAATCCGCGCGAGGCCGACAAAAGAAGCCCGTTCTGATGGATATCCGCACCGTAGCCGAGCGCGCCAACGTCTCCATCGCCACCGTCTCCCGCACGATCAACCATGTCCCTACCGTGAACGCAAAGATGGCCAAGCGCGTGTGGGAGGCCATCCGCGAGCTCAACTATTTTCCCAATACCCAGGCCCGCGCCCTGGTTTCGGGCCGCACGCGCCTGTTCGGCCTCATCGTTTCCGAAATCACCAATCCATTCTTTCCCGAACTCATCCAGGGGTTTGAGGACATCGCGGTCGAAAACGGCTACGAAATCCTGGTCAGTTCCACCAACTACGACCCGCCGCGGATGGCGCTCTGCATCCGCCGCATGCTGGAGCGCAAGGCCGAGGGCGTCGCCGTGATGACCTTCGGCATCGAAGAACCCCTCCTCGATCAGCTCGCGGAGCGCAATATTCCTCTGGTCTTCGTCGACCAGGGCCCGGACCGCCCCGCCATCAGCCTGTTGAAGGTGGATTACCACCACGGTATCCGCCAGGGGGTGCAGCACCTCGCTGCCCTGGGCCATCGCAACATCGCGTTCATCACCGGTCCGGCGCGCCTCCACTCCGCCCAATCTCGTCTCTCCGCATTTTCCAAGTCTCTGAACGAGTGCGGCATCACCATTAACCAGGAATGGATTGTCGAAGGCGACCACACGCTCGAGGGCGGCATTCGGGCCATGGAGAGACTTATCGAAACCTCCCGCCTGCCCACCGCCGTGATGTGCTCCAACGATATGACCGCGATCGGCGTCTTGCACAAGGTTTACCGCGCCGGCCTGCGCGTCCCCGATGACCTCTCCATCATCGGTTTCGACGACATCCAGATGGCCCGGGTCACGATTCCCCCGCTGACATCCATACAGATGTCCCGCCTGGAACTGGCGCGCGCAGCGGTAACCGCATTGCGGGAACACGTCGAGAACACCAACCCCCATCGCGAATACAAGATCGATACCAAACTGGTGGTCCGGGAGTCCACCGGCTACCCGCCCGGCACCATGCAGGACCTGCACGGTTTGAGAGCCGGCGAACGCGCCCCCGCCAAGACCGCACGTCACCAGGCTTGATAATTCCGCGCGCCGCCATTTGCGCCCTGATGTGTTCGAGCTGTGATTGCAAACGGGGATGGCGTGGCAACGAGGGCGGGGTCCAACCACTTTCCACACCTAGACAACTCCTTCACGCTCGAGCCTTGTACCGCAGCACAACGCTCGTGGTCCATCAACGCAGCAAAACGGGTGCGGCTTAGCCGTGAGGTGTGCTTTCTTTCGCGATCATCCGTTGCATTGCCGGCGATGTAATCGCAAAACGGGAGTTGGCCGTCACAAGAAATGGCGCTCTTTGTTCATAGTCAAGTGCACTCGAAGTGATTCGTGCAAAGTGGGATGGGGGCCCAAAATGAAGACTTGGAAAGCTGCGTCGGCCTTCTTCCAGGGCGGGACGCAGCAGATCAACAGTCTGAAGGGCAAGCGGGTTCGATCGACCTCGGTTCTGATGTCCGCCCGCTTGTACGACCCGATCTACAATCGCCCGGACACGGCCACCATTGAGCGCGGTGCCATCGGTTTCGTCTCCAATCCGCTGGGTAACGAACTGCTGATCGCTTATCCCAAGCAGGAACATGCCCAGATCGTCTCGCTCGACGCCCTTATGCGCAACTGCATGTTCTTCGTCGTAGTCGTGAATGGACCCACGTTCAAAGACAAGTTTGAGGTCGAAGTGTAGCGTAGTGGTCGGCTACAGCCTTGCCCCGAGACCGGCCAAATTTCTTGCTTGATTTTCGAAGGAATTGGCCGACCCGCGAACCGAGCGTCATGTCTACGTAATGCTCGAGGCTAATTCCCTGCTGAGCTGACGCTTCGATTCTGACAGCAGTGCCATGTGGGCACGCGTGAGAACCGGCCACGATATCCACGGCATCTCCATCTTCCGGCCTATCGGCTCCAATCGCCGCGCCCTCACACTTGCTGGGCACAACGGTCTGCCAGAGGGCGTTGCGAAGACATACGAATCTAGATTTGAAGATACCGGCTCCGGTCTCAACAACAGAAGGATGTTTGACAACGGGTCAGAGACATCCACCACCCTGGTTCGCTTCGGACTCAGGTTCACAATTCCCTCAGGACTCCAATGCTGTTTTGCCAGGATGCATCCCGGCGGAATCAACTCGTCGTCGCAGTTGAGGGGGAGTTTGTTCAGATTCACATGCTTCCATTTCAAGCCGCATATTTCCGAGATACTCAATCCGGTAGTCATCGTAATCAATGCAATTTCCCGTTCCGGAGACTGCATCATCCCGAGCATTGCCTTCGCCTGAACAATGGTAAGCGCGTGTGTTCTCTTGCGAGAAACTGGGGGTGAATTTACGGCGACGACTGGATTATCGCCCGGGAAGAACCCTTCCCGCTTCGCATGGGAGACGATCATTCCGAGTACATTCCGGATGTGTTTTACGGTCTGATTCGAATACCCCAGGGTTGAGGCTGCGCCAATGAGTTCGCGAACATGATGTGGGGCAAGTTCGTTGAGCCTGACGTCGTCCAGATATGGCCAATCGGGGACAGCCCTCATCCGGGTTCTGACCTCCTTCGAGCTTTCAGTGAAAAAGCGGTCCACGGTCTCGGGCCTCAATATGTGTTTCAAAATAGATCGATAGTGTGTGCGGCCGGCAAAACTCTTCCCCTCGACATGATGCGGGATGAACTTCATTTCAACGAACGTCGCGAAGGTGGTTCCCCAGTTCTGCGCGGACGGCCTTTCCATCGTGAAATGTGCGGGAGTCTCCGTGGACGCTTGGGGCCAGGCATTGCCGGGGGAACCAGCATATGTGCGCGGACTTGGCATCTCCGCTGAATCTGTAATGCGGTTGCTCATGGTGGGTACCCTCCTTGTTCCACAACATCCTTTTGAGTTAGCGCGGTGACATTTGGTCCATCCTTGGGTAGACAACCTGCCTCGTCATACTCGAGGGCGCAAGCATCTGAAGGTCAGGACTACGCAGGCAAGCGACCTGGCTACCACGTTTACTGCCTGAGCAAGCGAGCGGGCTCACGGATGCGGTCACGAACGCACCTTTGGCCGGCGATTCGAGAGAGGGTGTCGCGGTAATCGAGGCAACACGATGTCCCCAGGGATAATTCGCTTCAATTCATTGTGCAGAAGGTTGCCGAATTCGGCGGCCAAGGCCAAGCGCGTCCGGATGAATGCAGTCCAGGACAGCCATGGCATGTCGAGAGATCTTCCGATCGATTTCAGCTTTCGTGCCGCGAGGTTGTCCTGGCTAATCGGGGTTCCACTCCGGGAGGTCAGCACAAAGTCTTCAGGGTCAGTGAAGTTCTTGCGAATTTTAAGATCACGTAAGATGCCACATAATAGCTCCGGGATAAGAACATTCCGTTGTCGAGGTTCGATTGCCGACAAGACCGTAGCCCGATAACTCTGGTTTCGAATCGCTATCGCCTTTGCGGAGAGCCATTCGCCATCGACTCTCCGCCGATCGTACGATAGGTTCACGTACTTCCATTTCAGTCCGCAAATCTCGGCGACGCTCATCTCGGTAAGTAAGGCGAAAACTGCAAGTTCTCGCGCGGGATATCGCATCAACTGGAACACCTGCTGTAACTGATCGAGCGTAAGTGTGGCTGCTTCCTTTCTAGTCATCGCGGGTAGAACGACCAGCGTCGCGGGATTCTTTCCCGTAAAATAGCCCGTCGCCTGCGCATGATTGATGATTGAGCGAATAACGTTGCGAATGTGAGTAATGGTCTGGATCGAATATCCCAGCTGCAATGCTGCTGATAGCAGATAGTGAATTCTTTCTGCGGTTATCTCATGCAGGCGCATCGACTCCATGTACGGCCAATGGGCGAGGGCATTGCGCCGGCCGTTGTGCCCGGGATTCACTCCAAACGCCCGATCCGCCCGTTCTGGAGTCAGCACATGCTTAAGCATCCCGTGAAAATGCGCTCGCCCTGCCGGCGTCTTGTCAGCCACGTGATCGGGAATGAACTTCTGTTCGACGTAATCCGCCAGGCTCATGACCATTGCACTTGCATGTTGTCTGCCGATCTCTCGACGGTGGCTGTCCCGTTCGAAAGGCATCGAAGGCTCTGCAGCAGATGATTCTCCGAGAAACGAATCGCCGACTCGGATCGGGCATGATCCTTTCACGTCCGCAGATGTAACTGTGTCGATCGTAACCCTTTCCCATCCGGCATCCCACTGCTCCGATCGCTCATCTGCAATCACGCGCGACGTATCCATTTCCATTGACCTCCTGGCAACAATCAGCGAGTGCGAGTTACAAGGGTGTAATAGCAACCAGCGGAGCAGGTATTATTACCATCTGAGCGGAAGAGATCTTGTACCTACTCCAACACTAACTACGTCACGACGGGTAATGAAGGAGTCATTAACTGACCGCAAGCCACCACCGGCTCTTTGTTCGTCCAAATATCCTTGTTCCGATCTGGCTGCTAATTGCGTTAGAGCAAAGGGCGGGCTCGTAGGCGTTACGAAAATGACAATTTTGTCATTTTATGAATGTATGCGATACAAAATAAAGGAAAGACTGACTGCCTGCACGGTTGGGTTTCGGGAAGGTGACCGCAATTACTAGGCACGAGAGAGGGACCTGAAGCGGCATGCAAGGGAATGGCGTTGTTGCGTACCATCGTTTCTTAGGAGCGGGCATTTGTGAGCACAGGGAAAGCATTAGGTAGAGGACGAGTTATTGCGCAGTGTGCATGGTCAATCGTTGTAGAGTGACTGACTATAGACGTCCTCAGGAGTTGCCGAGTTATACAGAAGCTTGGTAGATGGGTCTGTCTTATCCATAACGAAAGAAAGCATAATGATTACGAGTCTGATTTGTACGCCATACAAAGTTGACGCAAGCAGTCATGTATATTTCGGTTAATTTGCGCACTGAACAGGCATGCATTCAAGTTGACAAATTTGACAAAAAATAGCGATTCTCCACTCGTGTTCCTTGCGCCAGAACAAGCAGCAGGTTTCTCCCTCAAGGGATTGTTGAGCGATTCGCGCGGGAGTGAAGCAACGCCTGCAACCGCTGTTCAGCTTCACGTCCGAGGGAGGAATACGAATGTCGAGCAGAAACCTGGGCGCAATTCTGTCCCTGTTGGTGATCATGATTGTATGGGCGGTACCTGCGACCGCACAGTCCTTCAGAGTTCAATGTCCCACCAGCACGATTACTCATCCTGACACCACCACCACGCAGTTGGTGAACAGCTCCGAACCTGCGTATACAGCTCCGACGACGCTGAAGACGGGCGCCAGCGGATACTCGGTTCCCAGTGCCAATGTGAACGGGGCCATCAAGTGCCAGCAGATTTCCGGCGGCGACGGCTACTCGACAATGGCAAACGGCACTCAGACATTCATGTTCTCGTTTGGCCCATTATCCGGAGTTGCTGATATCGCGAAGGGACTTCCGGGCACTGAGTTTCCGAACATCTTTAACTCGATGTATCCGGGCACGCTTCTTCCCGGCGATCCCGCCACAACCGATGGATCAAACACCGCGACGCCGTACGCTGCGTTTTCGAACACCAACCAGAGCGCCGCTCAGCCCACGTTTAATTGGAACGGAGCGGTGGGCCTGACGCCCGATGCTGATTGCCTTGCCGATCCCACCTGCTCATCCACGATTCCCGCCTCCGGGCTCGACGGCCATGTGGACCCGCGCCAGATTATGGACGTGGGCGTGATGAACGGCAATATCCCCGCCCCGCTGATGGCGATCGATGAGGATGACGAGTTTTTCCTCACACTCTCGAACGTGGGCATGATCATGCGCCCCGATTTGTTCGAGCAGCACACGGTCCACTTCCACGGCTATCCCAACGCCTCGTCGTTCTACGATGGCGTGCCGGATGCTTCGGTGGCGATCAACATCGGCGGCAGTTTTACTTACTATTACTTAGCGCCGGATGCGGGCACTTATTTCTGGCACTGCCACATCACGCCTCCGGAGCACTTGCAGATGGGCATGGTCGGGCAGATCTATGTGCGCCCCCGCCAGAATCGTGTGCCGGTCGGCGTATCGCTTTATACGGGGCTGCAGACACAGCAAGGGGACCTGAGGACGGCGTGCTCGACCGTTGTCAGCGCCAGCTCGCCCAATCCTGACATTCTTTGCACCAACCCATTGCCTGCTGTTAACACCGGCCTATCGCAGGCTCTGGATATGGTTGGCACTTCCGCTAATAACCCGGACAATGGCCAGCCGCTCAAGTATGCCTATAACGACGGAGACGGCTCGACTGCGTATAACGTCGAGTACCCCATTCAAATTCACGGCTTCGACCCCAACTTCCACTTTGTGGGCATGACCTTCAATCCCGAAGCATTTGTGGACATGAAGGACAAGTTCTTCCTCCTGAATGGTCGTAGCTATCCCGATACGATTACACCCGGTCCACTGACCACTGAGAGCTCAGACGGCAGAAGCCATTTCTCGCAGCCACTGCCCTCGATCATCAACATCCCCGCCGGCGGTAAAGCTTTGCTCCGCCTCTCCGATCTTGACGTTCAGGAGTTCCAGACGCTTGCTTCGTTGGGAATCCCCATGCATGTGATTGGCTACAACGCCAAGCTGTTGCGCGACCAGGAAGGTCACAACACCGATTACTACACTAATTCGATCACCCTGGGCGGCGGCGAATCGCTGGACGTGATTCTCGATGCCAGCAACACCACCGTGTATCAAAAAGGCCAGATCTTCTACCTCTTTACCCCTCAGCTGGATCACCTGGCCAACGACCAGGAGAACTTCGGTGGGCTGATGACCGAAATCCACATTAACTAGGAGAGCAATGATGAGGCCGATGATGATGAAAATCGCGTTTTTGAAGACAAGACTGCTCCTGCCCGTAATGGTTGCAGTGGCGTCGCTCGCGGCGACGGCTCATGCTGCTGCTCCTGGCATCACTGGGCCAACCTTCAACCTCACCGCTCAACCAGCATTTCTGAATCAGCCCGACGGATCCTCGGTGTACTCATGGGGCTACGGTTGCAACGGCGCTCCCTCCGGCTTTGCGCCTGCGGCGATCACCGATGCGACCTGCCCCACCATGCAGGTTCCCGGTCCCACCATGATTGTCACTGAAGGCCAGACGGTCACCGTGAACCTGACCAATAACCTGCCCACGCCGGCGGGCAACACGTCGATCCTCTTTCCGGGATTCAGTGTCACCGCGACGGGCGGCGTAACCGGTCTTATGACCAATGAGGCGGGGCCTGGACTCACCGTCACCTACACCTTTGTTGCCTCCACGCCAGGGACCCATTCGTATTACAGCGGCACGCAGGGCGATCTGCAAATTGAGATGGGCCTCTACGGCGCCCTGATCGTGTTGCCGGCAAGCGTGCCCTCAAACTGCACAACGGGCCTACACGCTTCCAACGTCACTGCTCAGAAGCATTGGGGCGAGTCAGATTTCAGGCTCGCCGCGGCCGCATATGATCACCCCGCGACCTGCTACGACCGCGAATATCTGTTCCAGTTCGCTGAGATGGATGCCAATATCCACGCGCAAGCATTGGCCCAGGTCACTGCGATCATAAACAGCGGTGTCTGCACCTCTTCGGCGACCGCGCCGGGCTGCAGCCTTCAGGTTCCCACCGAGCCGTACCATCCTTCCTTCTTCCTGATCAACGGCCGTTCCATGCCGGATGACATGGACCCTAACTACGACACTCCATACCCGCACCAGCCCTACAATGGCAATCCTCACGTTCATCCGGGCGAGGAGATGTTACTGCGCATCATTGGCCAGGGCCGGTGGCAGCATCCGTTCCACGAGCATGCCAACCACGTCCGTGTTCTGGCTCGCGATGGGAACATCATTCTCACGCCCGATGGCGCTGGGCTCGCAGGCGCTCCTCTGTTCACGACCACGACTACTCCCGGGCAGACGATCGACGGAATTTTCTACTTCACGGGAAGAGGCTTGAACTGGGACATGTACGCGCACCATGCCGGAACAGATTCGGATGCCAGTGCCGCCCTTACCTGCACGCCGGATGCGAATGGCTACAACACTGGGGCTCCGACAGCGATCAATTTTTGGGAATGGTGCCAGGACCACAACAAGCCGCTGGAAGCGAATCCGGTGGGCGATGTAGGCGGGGGCGGGCCCGTAACGCTTCCCAATCCGCTCATCCTGACCAACGGCAACTGGTATGGCGGCAGCCCTTACCTGGGACCTGACGCAACAACCCGAGCCACGGGGCCGGACACCAACCTGCTGCCTTCAAACACGCAGGCCAATCCCGGCAACGAGCGGGGTTGGGCATTCATGTGGCACTCGCATAACGAACGCGAGATCACCACCAACAACGTTTTTCCCGGCGGAATGATGATGATGCTGCTCGTCGATTCCCGAGAATTCGTCATCGATGAATCCAACTAGCAAGGAGAACAGAAATGCTTATCAACTCTCTCAAGGCGATCATCAAAACAGCAGTGCGGGAAGCGGCTGTTCTCCTTCTTGGGGTAGGAGCGGCGGGCGCGCAGCAGCAGATTAATCTGACTGCGGCACCGACGACCGCGACCCTTCCCGATGGGTCCTCCGTGCCTATGTGGGGCTATTCTTGCGGCACTGCTTCTGGCTCAGCCGCAACCTGCGCCCCGTTAAACCCAGCTGCCATCGGTGCCCCCGGTGTCTGGTCCCCCGTCGTAATCACGGTTCCGACAACGGCGACGGGCGGCCTGCAGATCAACCTGACGAATAACCTTCCTACCCCTCCCGGGGCTTCCACAGGCCTACCCACTTCGCTCATCATTGTGGGCCAGATCGGCGGCGGACTTGGCATGCAGCGGACGACGACCCCGAGTCCAGATCACTCCGGACAGGGGGTCACGTGGCCGACAGCCAATATCGGACCCACGTTTCCTCCACCCGCTCAGCCGGCTCGTGTGCAGTCGCTTGCTACAGAGGTCGCTACAGGCGCGACGACGGCGCTGACGTGGACTTCCCTCCGGCCTGGCACGTACCTGTTCGAATCAGGGACACACCAGTCGATCCAGGCGACCATGGGACTCTACGGAATCCTGGTGGTCACCACCGCGCCCTCGGGCAGCGCTGCGGGCACAGCCTACCCCGCGGTGGGTTCGAATGCGGCCGTGGCCTACAACTCTGAGATTCCGCTGGCGCTGGGAGAAATTGACCTGGTGCAGAACAACGCGGTCAATACCGCGGTCAACACCGCGGGTTTCAAAGAGACGAACGTCTGGTCGGGCCAACCGGGCGGCTGCGGCAACCCCGCTTCCCCGGTCGGGGTCATCAACACCTGCTACCCGCCGGTCGTGAACTACACTCCGCTCTACTACACGATTAACGGCGTGGCGTTCAGCAGGACCAGCGCGTCGGCATCGTTGTTCGCGAGTTCCATTGGGACGGCCGCGACTCCGGTTACCGGAAATGTGCTGGTTCGCCTGGTGAATGCAGGCTCACGCATGCACGTTCCTTCTATCGTCGGTTCGACGACCGGGACACCTGCGAAGAACGGCTTCGCGTTGGTTGCGGAGGATGGCAATCCGGTGTCGTTTGTTCCGCACGTACAATCCGAAATCTTCATGGCTGCCGGAAAAACATTTGATGCAATGATCAATGTGCCGGCCGCGGGGGCCACCGCGCTGCCAATCTTTGACCGTGAACTAAGCCTCTCGGCGAACAAGATCAATCGCGACGCCGGCATGCTGGCTTACATCGGCGTGAACGGCGCCGGTCTGCCGGCCGCCTCGGGTCTTGGAGCGGCAGTCGCCAATCCTGATGCCTATAACGCGGTCATTCCGGGCCAGACGCTCACAGTATCGAATCCGAGCAAGGGTGTCATTGCCAACGACGTGAATGTGTATGGGGTCAGGGTTCTTACCCCGCCCACGCAAGGCACGTTGACGCTCGCTGCCAACGGGACTTTCACCTATGTTGCAAACTCCACCTGGGCCGCGCCCGACTCGTTCGTCTATTGCGGGAACGGGGCAACGAGCGGAGCGGCATGCGCCACAGTAACGCTCGGTGCCGAGACTGTGGAATCGGCCACTGGGATTACCTGCGGTCCGAGTTCTTTCACTTCGACGATAGCCACCCTCATCAAGATTCCGAACCCCGGCATTCTGGCAGCGTGTAAAGATGCAGCCGGGTATCCGTTGACGGTCGTGGCTTCGTCCATCACTCCGTCGTCGGGGCTGACCGTTGTGCCGGACACAGCGGGCGGCTTCACCGCTTCCATAGTCAGTACCGGGACTACTTATCCGGGCGGCACCTATTCCTTCACATTTAAGGCTCAAAACGCGCAGGGCACGGTCACCGCTTCAATTGCGACGGCGACCATCACGTTTCCGGCCGGTTCGGGTCTGACTGTAACTGTTGCGGACGGAAAGCAGCAAACCGCGACGCTCAGCGACTATCGATGGATCATCGAGGAAGACCAGACCTTCTACATCGATCCCAACTGCACAACCAATCCGCCCACGGGGACGTGCCCTGGTGCGGGCGGCGGCGCGCTTCCGCTGCTGGGAACCAACTTCCACACCAGCAACATGCCATTTGTGGCGCAGGGCTGCACTGGGCCAGTGTCGTGCGAATCCGGCCAGTACATGGTGGATACCGGCACTCCATGCACATCTCTGTCGCCTAACGTGCCGGCCGGGTGTAGCGCTACCGCGGGCCAGCACATCCCAGCGGTTTGCGATGTGGGCAACGGCGTCTGCCGGCCTGATCCCACGCAGCATGGCAAGACGTATGTACTACCGGGCGCAGTCGCACTGGATCCAACCAAGCGCTACTACCTTTCGGTATTGCCGGGTGACGCAGCCAACCCCTTTATCGCCGGCAACGTTTCGCCGGATTGCGCGAACTACGTTGCTGGAGCTGCGAGCTGCGGCCACAGCATGGGCGGAGCTCCGGTGGCAGCTGGCCAAAAAGCGGTGACGGTGCTGGTGGAACAGGATCCATTCCCGCCGTCGAAACTCGCGATCAATGTATTTGAGGATGATTTTCCGCTTAACGGAGAACAGGATGCCGGAGGCGGAGTGGACGTTATCGCGCCGCTCGAACCGGGTCTTGGCGGCTTCAACATCGTTCTCTGGGACGACATGGGCGGCTCCGGCGACGTCACCGGACAGATGACCTATGACATGTTCAACCAGCCTTTATCGAACAGCCTGGATGGAACGCTCGATCCAGTGTCGGGGCTGAACGCCTGCCCTATTACCAAACAAGGGTCGGCATCCCTGCCGGCTGGGACCAACGGCAATGGCATCACGGGCATGATCGTGACCTGCCCCAAGTATGAATCGGACGGGACCACTCTTTCCCCGTTGGCTGGCCAGGCTATTGTCGCCAACCTGATGCCGGGCCGGTTCAGCGTGCAGGCTATTCCTGGCGCAGACCGCATCGCTCGCGGTGAGAACTGGCTACAGACCAACACCCTCGACGGCCAGAAGGCGCACGACTCGTTCCTTCGCATCGGCGAGCCGGCGTACTTCCAGGAATTCGGGCCGGCGTCGTACCATGTGTCCATCGGCTTTGCTAATCCGAAGATCATCAACAGCCGTCTGGTTTCGGTGTGCAGCGGCCAGGACGCGTTCCTTCCCGGAGCGGGCAATTGCACCAATACCGTGACCGGCAAAGTCACCACCGAGCGCATGAGCAGGACGCCGGATGAGCGGCTTTACAGCAGCGGGTCGCGCGATTCCTTCTTCTTTACCCAATGCTACGTGAGCGTCGGAGATCCTGACGGCGAAGACTTCGCGTTCACCACTTGCAATGCCGATGGGACATTTACCCTGTCGGGTCTGCCGGCCGGCAACTGGAGGGTAACAACCTTCGACGAGTGGAATGATCAGCTCGTGGACGGCCTGTCGTTCCCGGTCGGACTGGGGTCGAGCCAAACGCCACAGATATGCCCCGGACCAGGTTCGAAAACGGGCACCTGCGACATGGGAGATCTGGCCGCGAACCAGTGGCAGGCGAACGTGTACACGCGGACCTTCATCGACGAGAACAAGGACGGCATTTCACAAGCAAAAGAAGGCGGAATTCCTTTCATTAACACCACGGTCCGGTACCGCGACGGCAGCATGTCCAACAACCTGGTGACCGATCTGAACGGCATCGCCGACTTCAACGAGGAGTTCCCGCTCTTTAACTGGTATGTTGTGGAAGCGGACACCACCCGCTACAAAACAACCGGAATCCACACCGTGTACGATTCGGGCGGTCCCGCCGACGGCTCGGCGTCCTGCGGTCAACCGGGCTACCCGGCCTGCGGAAACTCCACTATCGGCAAGTACCTGGCGAATACAAACGAAACTGTGCCACTGCCTTCGAATCTTCGTGTTCCTGGCGCAGTTTATTGCGATTCGGCGGACTGCACCGGGCTCTCCATCGCAACCGGGCCAGTCGCGAATGGTTCCAGCGGTCCGGGCGGCTCCACCGGGCGCATCGATCCTCCCTGGGTACCGGCCGAAGGCTGGCAGGGATACTCCGGTCAGAACAACTTCATCGAGTTCGGA
Organism: uncultured Acidobacteriota bacterium; assembly: GCA_963798315.1. GTDB lineage: Bacteria > Acidobacteriota > Terriglobia > Terriglobales > Acidobacteriaceae > Telmatobacter. The sequence continues at coordinate 306,574 of CAWCTA010000026.1, forward strand.
AAAACTCCTTACGTTCCCGGCGAGAACGGAGGCATCCATGGGCACGTGGTCTATGCTTCGACGCGTCCGTTCGATGACCCGCAAATGCTCGTGCAGACGCAATGGGAGCCCCTGGTTCCGAATGTGACCATTAATCTCTACCAGGAAGGGACGGCGGCGGACGGTATCACGCCGACGCTCACGCTGGTCGATTCGACCCAGACCACAAGTTGGGATGCGTTCGCCCAGGGCTTCCGGTCCGACGGCATGCCCAACATGAATTGCCCCGGCCAGAGTACCACCGACCTGTTTTATTTCTCGCTGTACAACCAGCCGAACTACCTCAACCTGTACGCCTCTCAGCACGGCGGTCCCGCCGCGCCTGCGCTGCCCAACAACTCGCAATACAAGTGCTATGACGGCATGCACAACTGGAATCAGTTGCAGCCTGCGCCCTACGACGGCATGTACAGCTTTCCCAGTGTGACGGGCCTGAACCCCATCACGGGCAAGCCAACTGGAACCAACTGCGCCATCTGCAAGACCACCGATCCTGACTCGACCGATCCCTACCGGTTCGGCCTCCCCATGCTGCCCGTCGGGAAGTATGTAGTCGAGGTCGTGCCTCCCGCTGGATACGAGATCGTGAAAGAAGAAGACAAGAACATCCTGATCGGCGATGACTTCATCGCGCCGGTTACGCAGGAGTTCGGCGGTCTTGGCAATATCTTCATCATTCCCGACCAGGCCTCGGTAGCTTCGTCTCAGCAATACCCCGGCCCCGGTTACAACGCCAACAACGCTCAGAATCCGACCCAGAGCCTCGGCGCCAACCCAAATAACGGCATCGTGCCTGGTTTCGTTCCTGAACCTACGTGGCCGTGCGCGGGTGACCTGCGCGTCGTCCCCGACTACATCAGCCTCTTCCCACAGTCCCAGCAGGTTGCGCCCTTTGCCGGCGCATCCCGCCACCTTTGCGACCGTAAGGAAGTGACCCTGTCAGATCAGGCTGGCGCGATCGCGAAGTTCTACATCTACACATCAACCCATAAGGCGGCGAAGTTCACCGGTGTGATCACCGACGACTTCACCTCTGAATTCGATCCGTTCTCGCCGCAGTTCGGTGAGAAGTTCGCTCCTCCCAACATGCCCATCGCGATCAAGGACTGGACCGGCACCGAGATTGGCCGCGTCTACTCCGACTGGTGGGGTGATTACGACGGCCTGACTTACTCAACGTGGGAGGTCAATCCGCCTAACCCGACTGGTTACTCGCCAACCATGATGATCTTCTGCATGAACGACAAGGGCACCGGTACGACTCCCGATCCGTTGTTCAATCCGGCCTACAGCCAGTTCTGCTATGAACTGCCGTACATGCCGGGTCAAACACAGTACCTGGATACGCCGGTAGTACCCACGTCGGCATTCTCGGCCGGGTACAACCATCCCGATTGCAACTATCCGGCTGCCACTCCGGCAATCAAGGAAGTGGATGGCGATCAGGCCAAAGGTGGTCCATATGTGAGCGCGTTTGGCAAGACCCTTACGATTACCGGGCTCGGTGACCAGGTTGTGCCCAACTACGGGTACTCGGGACCCTCCGCTACAGCCGCTCCGTTCAATAACAAGACCACTACCCGTCACTACGGCTTTGGCACTGCGAAAGGCACCGTCTCAATCGGTGGCGTCACAGTACCTGCGGCCGGTGTTACTACCTGGTCGGACGAGTCAATCACCCTGACCATACCCAACACGACGGCATTTACGAGCCTGCCGGTATGCGGCAGCAGCAGTCTCTCCAATGCCTATCCTGCCTCGATGACCCTGACCGCGGCCAAAGCGGCTTTTGGCCAGTGCGGGCAACTGGTGATCACGGCAGCCAATGGACAAACATCGATCGATGCCGTGACTGTCACAATTGGCGGAAAGGCACCGACGTACGTCAGTGGCAACACGCCGCTTTCACCTACCGGTACCGGCTCGATTCAGCAGGCGATCGACGAGGCAACTCCGGGCGATCTGATCATCGTTCCGGCGGGCAACTACCAGGAAATGGTCATCATGTGGAAGCCAGTCCGGCTGCAAGGTGTCGGAGCCGCTTCCAGCATCATCGACGCTAACACTCAACCGGCCGGCAAGATGGACCCCTGGCGGCGGATGGTTGTCTGCCTCTTTGGATTGCAGCTCGACGGCACACCGATGACTCCTGCCAGCGGTGGCAATCAAGCGAGTCCGTTCGATCCGACCGGCACCTATCAATGCGGCGCCACCGGAACAACAAACTGGGTTGGCTTCAAGGCCATTCCCGGCGTCAGTCCCCAGGTGGACAGGTTACCGCTGGAAGGCATCGTCGGCTGGGACGCCACAGTCAATGGCAACCTGGCGCAGCTGTTGAATGAACCAACCCTGATGGGTGCCTACGAAGGAGCCGCAATTACCGTTGTGGCCAAGGGCGTGCGCTATCCAGTTGGTGCGCCGTACCTGTTCGGAAATGGGCCCGATACGGGCACAGTTGCGACGGAAGGGCAGTTCCCATTGAGCACCCGACTTCTGACGAACGGTGTCCTCGGAACGGGGGCCACGGCAGCCAATAAGGTCACGCCCGGGAACGATTGCACGGACTTCCCCAGCAACTTCCTGTGCGCTCCGTCGGCTATCGACGGCCTGTCCCTCACCGACAGTTCCCAGGGTGGCGGCGGCATCTTCTCGCATGCCTGGGGGCATAACCTGCAGATTGCCAACAACCGCATCTTCAGCAATATTGGAACGCTGTCGGGCGGCATCAACATCGGCCAGGGTGAATCGCCCGACGCGCTCCTTGCCGGCAACGGCGGGGATCCGCTTGCTCCGACGGGCGGCTTCGACCAGCAACCGTGGACTTGCTTACCGGGGAGTATCAACAACGATGGCAGCGATAATCCCAATCCCGAAAACTTCGCCAACAATACGCAAATACCGTATTGCTACAACCGGTATGTGAACGTTCACCACAACGCGGTCACATCGAACACATCCATCGGCGACGAGTTGTTTTCCGGTACGCCGGCGGGTGCCGGAGGCGTGAGCTTCTGCACCGGCGCCGACTATTACAAATTCAACTACAACTGGGTCTGCGGCAACATGAGCACAGGTGACGGCGGTGGTTTCTCTCACGTCGGGTTTATCTACGACGGCGATATTGAACACAACTCGATCCTGTTCAACCAGAGTCTCAACCCAACCATTCCGACCAACGGCGGCGGCATCATCATCATGGGCGCCGCTCCCGACGGATCTGGCGGTGGCGCCCCGGGCTCTGAATGCGGCAGCACCACCGACGTGGATTGCGCGCCGGGTCTACCGGACGGCACGGGTCCCGGCCTGGTGATCAACGCAAACCTGATTATGGGCAACGCGGCGGAAGCCGGCAGCGGCGGCGGCCTGCGCTTGCAGTCTGTCAACGGCACCGAAGTGGGCTTCTTCCCACGCAATCCGAACGCGGGCGTTCCAAGGCTCAGCCCGGGATGGAATACCGTCACGGTGACCAACAACATCATCACCAACAACGTTGCCGGCTGGGATGGCGGTGGCGTGTCGCTGCAGGACGCGCTGGCGGTGAACTTCATTAACAACACCGTGGTTTCCAATGACTCTACGGCCACAGCCGGTGTGCTGTTCAACACGATCGGTGCCCCCGAGGCCAGTGCCCCGGGTGCTACGAACCAAACCACGGGAGGTACCACATCGGCGCCTCAACCCGGCGGCCTGGTGGCTATGTTGAACAGTCCGAACCTGGTTGGGTCTCTCACCGGACTTCGTCTCACCTGCCCGGCGAACCACGCCAACTGCGGAACTTACTCGAACCCCTACCTGGCTAACGATGTGTTCTGGCAAAACCGTTCCTTCCAGGTTGGCGTAGGCGCCTTGAGCTCTGCGTTCCAGCAAAACATCGTCACGCTGTATAACTCGGCCTTCACCGGGGGAGGCGCTCTTGGCGCGGTTCTCATGAACCAGCCCCAAGCAGACGCCACCACAGCCAACGGTGCCGGCGCTGTCATCACCGGTGGTACTGGAGCCTGCGTTTCAAACTCAAGCTACTGGGACCTCGGCATACGCGGCGACACGGGACCGGGCCAACCTGCCAGCACGATCGGCACAACTGCAATCAGGCTTGCTCCCACGTACTCCTTGCTGACCAACACATCGGAGAACGGCAACGGCACGAATAACCTGTTGGCAACCAATCCAACGGTTGTGAGCCAATACTGCAACGGTTCGCGAACCCCACCCGAATTTGCGGCGGGGACCTGGAATGTGCCCCCCGGCATTGCAGACGCGACCGTGCCCAACCCACTGTTCAACCTGACTCCAGCCGCCACGGTGGATGAAGGCAACAATTGGATCAACATGACCTGGGGCCCGCTGGCAGAGGCGAACCCCGTGACCGGCACTACGCTCGGCAACTACGCACTGGCAGCGGGCTCGCCTGCCATCGATCACATTCCCTTCACGTTCTACACGACAACGTTGACAGTGGCTCCGACTCTCAGTGCCGACTTCTTTGGCAATCCGAGACCGGATGCCAGCAAGACTGCAGTTGATGTAGGGGCGGTCGAATACCAGACGCCGGCCAATACTCCGATCGGCAGTGTCACGGGCGGGCCGCTCGCATTTGGAAATGTGGTCGTGAATACAACAAGTGCGGCCCAGACTCTCACCCTGAACAACACCGGTACCGGTGCACTTACCGGCATCACGTTGACCTTCGGATCACCGCGCTATGCACGGGCGGCGGCAGGAGGTACGTGCGGCGCAACCCTGGCCGCGGGTACCAGTTGCACCATCAACGTAGTGTTCTCGCCGACCGCAACCGGGTTGGTAAGTTCAACCCTCACCATTACCTCCAACGTGGCGATAATCGGCTCGCCGGTTACGCTGACGGGTACGGGTGTTGCGGCGGTGACAAGCGCCACTCTCACTCCCACCAACTGGATCCCAGCACACGCGCGGAATTGCCCCACACCGGCTCTCGCCTGCGCGCTTGATCCGGTGGAGGCGTTTACTCTCACCAACACCGGCAACGTAACCTTGACCGGGATCGGTCACGGGGTGCTCGGCGGAACCAGCCCAGCGGATTACGCGCTTCGGCCTCTGCTGTCCACTTGTGGCGCGGCTGGTGGCACGCAACTTGTAGGCAACGTAACCCTGGCTCCGGGCGCAACCTGCGTGATCACGGTGCAGTTCCAGCCGCGCACGAGCGATCCGATTAACTCTGTGCGAAGCGCGACGGTATCCGTCACCGACGCAGCTGGCACTCAAACCTCAACCTTGACCGGCACGGCGCAATAATTAAGGTCAAGCAACTGGAATGCGATGCTGCCCGCGGCTTCGGCCGCGGGCAACATAACCGCTGCGAAAACCCGGACCTACTGGTCCTTCTGGGGAGCTCTGGAACGGCGCGTGATTCAGCCAGGACGAATACGTCGGCGTGAAGCGGAAATGCGATAAAAAAGCAGTAAGTCAGTTGTAGGCGAAGAGTGTGGGGGGTAACTCGCTGACGGGAGCCGATCGAAACCGGCCCCATGCCTGAACTTTGCGACTGCGCGAACGTGAGCGATGCACCCGTTACTCTAGCCTGGATAGTGCTCATTTGGCTTCACAATGCGGATGCGATGATCGGAGAACTTGTAGTGGGCGCCCGGCAATTCGATCTTGGGCATATGGCATGAGACGCAGTTGTTTTTCGAGACCGGGCAGGCTTTAGCTTCGACCTTTCCGCCGCCATGGCAGGCCTGGCACTTTGCGTCATAGTCAGCTGGCTGTCCGCTGGGTTCTGTGTGCGGGTCGTGGCAGGCCAGGCAACTGATGCGCGCGTCGTCGGGGTCGTAGCATTTGCTGCCCCAGAGCCGGTAAGGCTGGAAGCGAATGTTGTTGATACTGTGGTCTTCCTGCATCAGGATTTCTACCCAGGTGCGATGGCAGCGGCCGCAGAAGTCGGACGCCTGATCAGCGCTGAGATCGCGCAGCTTGGCTAATCCGGCGGGTACGGCCGGCTTGCCGCTGCCCACTGCCATGGCTGCAACATGCACCTCGGTGGATTCGTGACAATGACTGCACTGGACTCCCGGGGTCATCTTGTCCAGCGTTAGCTGTTTCCCCAAGACCGCATCGGTAGCGTGACATCCAAAACAGCGCAGTGTCTCGTCCTGGCTTATCAATCGGCCAACGGCTTCATTGAGGTCGGCCGGGTGAGTCGTGTGCCCACCGAGCGTTGGTCCAAGACCGTCGAACTCGCGGAACCAACTCATGCGGCTCTCGTAAAACTTGCCGTCTTTCTCGACGACGTACGTCTGGCCCAGGGAGGAACTGGCGCCCATTGCCCAGCGGATGGACATCGTGATCGTGGCCGTGCCGTCGGTCACAGAGTAGAGGCTTTGGTCGCCCTTGCGTTCGATGCGATACGAGTATTTCCCATATGTCGCTGTAAGGAGCGGGTGGTCGATGAGAATGCGGGCTTGCTCGACGGTTTCGAGCGCGTGGGCCATATGAGTGGCGGGCTGCGTACGCCCCTCTGCATGACACTTGGCGCAAGCCGTAGAACTCTCCCGGCCAGCCTGCGCCCAGACGAACCCGGGAGCCACAAGCAGCAGCAGGATTCTCGATAAGACACGATCCAGCAGCGGCATCACGGTACCAGGAGCACGGGCCCCCTCCTTCTATATCGACGCAACGCCGGCCAGCGAAGTCTACCCTCGGGCTGTTTGACGCTGTTCGCCCCTGCTTCGGCAGTCCGATGTACCCATTCCGTGTGGCAGTTATAAACGCAGATGCACGTGACGTAATCGAGCTAACTATCTCCGGTTCACATAATGATCACTGCGGATCAGGTTCGGATCGCGGAGATCCCATGATCAGAGCCTGATCGCGCTCGAGGGAGCTTCGACGGATATCCTGAGAGCGCGCCAGAGCCTTCTGCGCAAGTTCGGATTCGCCCAGCTTTCGATACGCCTGATACAACTGATAATGGATGTTACCCATATGATCCAAAGGCGCCGCCTTCTCAAGTCTCGGAACTGTCTCCTGAAACTTTCCCATGCGTATAAGAGCCGTCCCTAGCAAGGCGCTGGCTTCATTCAAATTGGGTTGAAGTTGCAATGCGCGCTCAAGAAAGGGCACTGCCTTTTCGGCCTGACTATCAAGGACATAAAGCCGTCCGAGCAAATAGAGCGTCTTGGTGCGCGAGGCATCGAGCGCCTCGGCTTTCTCTAACTCACTCTGCGCGTCTTCATCCGACCGATTATCCAGGTAGAATTCTCCAAGTGCTTCGTGAAGTTCGGCCTCATTGGGGCGCAGGTGAAGCGCCGCTTCATACTCCTTGATAGCGTTGTCATGATCCTGGCGAAGGGCAAAATCTTCGGCTCGCAGCTGGTGAGTTCGCCAGGAGTCGGGGAAAGACTCTTCGAGTTGCGCATAGGACTCTGCCCCCAAAGCCTGGTATGTCCTCTCCAACCAATAGCTGGCCTCGGAGTTTTCATTTTTGTCGCCGTGCACTTTCGCTAACGCGTCAGCTGCGCGATCATATTGCCGCGATGTAAAGTAGGTTTTCCCGAGAACGAGGGAGGTCGAAGGAGTCAGAGGCTTTGCGTTTTCGAGGGAGGCTATGCACCGGGAATCGGGATGGAGCCTGCAGGAATCAGCATCCGGACGTGCTTGCGAAGCCGCGCGAGATGTTTGTTGCGATTTCGACAGGTCGTTTTGGAAGGACTGCAATTCGCGCTCTGAAAGAGCGTTTTCATTCGTAGAGGCGTAGAGAGCGGACAACAGAACATGTTTCGCCGGCCCGTCGGGCTGATCGAGCAAGCGCGATATGCACACCTTTGCGATCTCGTTGGAGAGTGCGATCGAGGGGAATTCCGAGTGCGACTTCAAGAATTCGGGTGAATTTTGCCAAACTGCGGCCACCGATGCAAGGGCCTCGAGCGCTTGACCCCTGGCCAGTTGAACGTTAGCCAGGCCAAGCCAAGCCGGCTCATATTGCGAATCAAGCTGAAGTTCATTGCGAAATTCTGTTTCAGCGTCCTCGAGTTTTCCCGTATGAAGATAGGTCTCCCCGAGCAGTGTATGCAATCCGGATTGCCGAGGTTCTATGGCGAGGGCCTTCTTGTACTCCTGTGCGGCATCTTCCCAGCGGCCGCGTTCGAATAGCATTTCGCCAAGGAATCGGTGCCCCCACGAGGACTCCGGATAAAGGCGGGCGCCCCGAAAGGCCAGGCGCGCCGCCATATCCAGGTATTGGTGTCCAATTTTGAATAAGGCTTCGGGCTTGTCAGGATTGAGGTTGGCAACTTCGCGGTACTGTTCAACCGTGCCTTGAAAATTCTCCTGAGTCAAGTCATACAAAGCCATGGCGTCATGCGCATCAGGGCTTGAAGGGTCCAGTTCCAATGCACGGCGAAGATAGGGAGCGGCTTTTTCCGGCGAGCCGAGCTTAAGGTAATCCATGCCCACAATGACATTGAGGCCGCCGAGGTTTGGCCGTTCGCGGAGAGCGTGGGTCAGATCGCGGGCGGCGGCGTCATAGTCGAGAAGGCTCTGGTATGCAAGGCCCAGATTAACCTCCGCCTCGACCAGGCTTGGGTCAAGTGCGAGAACCTTCTTGAATTCTTCTGTCGCACGCAGAAAATCGCCCTGCCTGAGAGCCGCCTGGCCGGCGCGAAACGCTGTTTCGATGTCCTGCTCTGACGATTGGCCATTCGCCTGGCCGGTCGCCGATGGGGGCATCAGCAGCGAAAGCGCAAGTAGAGCGAGCGCGATGGCTTTGCGGTAAGAATACCCAGGCCGGTTGAGGCTGCGAACAAAATGACTCGGAAGGTATCGAAGAGGAAAGAAAGACAGTCGAGGGTCCTTGGTAATTCTCATGGAGTGGTTGGAAGATGATTGTCAGGCGAGCAAACGAAAATTGCAACAATGGGCACAAACGATAGCGCAAGAGACGCTGTGTCCGGACGGGCCCTCGGCCCGCCGGACAAAGCGTATGCCATCAGAAAGTGACTCGCCCGGCAAATTGAATCACGCGCGGTAGATTGTATTGGCCGCTCACCTGGCCTATAGTGCCGCCCCAGCCAGCCGGCGGATTGAACTGCGTTCGGTTGAACACGTTGAAGAATTCACCCCGGACCAAAGCGTTCACTCGGCCCAAACTTCGTGTTCTTGAAGGCCGCGAAGTCAAAGTTCTTTTGTCCGTCGGAGCGAATGTTCGGCTCGGTACGCGAATCGGTCCCATAACCATAGTAGTCAGGAGCGCCGGCCGTGAATACCGAAGTGTCGTACCACATGGCGATTTTCTGGGTTCTGGAACCGGATGTGAGATGCGACAGAGCCGTCCTCGTCGGCCGCGCACAGCCTACGTTGGGAATTCCGGAGTTGCTCAGCGCACCCGGGCACCCTTGGACGTTAATCGGGTAGCCGCTCTGGAAGGTGATGATCGTATTGACGCCCCACCCGCCGATCAACTTTTCCGTCACTCCATTTACGCTATTGGCATACTTCTTGCCGTGCCCAAAGGGCAAATCCAGAATGCTGCCGATGACCAGCCGCTGCGGGACATCGAATCCATCCAGGCTGCGTTCGCCGCGCAGGTTATACGCGTTGGCGTCTCCCCAACCCGGGGACGAGGCCTCAAGCCAGTTGATCTCCGAGTTGGTATTGGTGATGAGCTTGGCGATGGAGTAGCTGGCAAGCACTTGGGCGCCCGCTCCAAACCGCTGCTGTATCTTCAGCTGCATCGAGTTATAGCTCGAATCGCGGTTATCCGGCTCGGCCATCCCGATGTCATCGAACTGCGGGTAGGGCAGCAGGAACTGGGCTGCCTTCACCGTCGCATTGGTTCCCACGCCGCCAGATTGCACCGGGCCGGTGCAACCCGCACAACCTCCGGCGAACGGATTGGGGACTTGAGCCGTCAGTTTGGCCACATCCGAAGAATTTTGGGGCAGGAATTGCGGTTGCAACTGGTTGAGATCCTGATTGTGCATGGGCAAATGCGTACCTTTGGATCCGGCATAGGCGATGTCGAACAGCAGGTTCCCGAAGAATTGGCGCTGAATGTCCAGATTCCACTGCTGAACATAGGGAGCCGGGTAGTTGGACAGAGCCGCGGCATTTCCATTCCCTTGAACATCGATCAACGCCTGGTTTCGGCCGAAGGGCGGAATGATTCCGCCCACGGAAGCCGGGAATGGGTTGGAGATCGGGTACCTCGGCGTGACTCCGTCGGACAAATAAGTCAGCCAGGGCGTGTTGAAGGAGTTGATAAACAGGTTGTGAGGCGCATCATCCCACCGAACGTCCACTGGCAGGTAAAACATCCCGTAGCCGGACCGGATCACCATGTTCTGGCCCAACTGATACGAAACTCCGATACGCGGGCTAACGTGGTTCCAGCTAGGAAAAGCCGAGCGGCTTGAATGACGGCTTGAGTCCACCACGTCATATCCGCCCTTCAGGCCGGGAAAGGCGGCGGACACGGCATTACTCATCGCCAGCAATGGGCTGGCCTCGGTTGTATTCACAGCGACGATGCGATTGAAGCGCTCGGTCCAATTGCCTTGCAGGTCGACGCGAGCGCCAAGATTGAGCGTGATCTTCCTGGTCAGGTTCCAGGTGTCGCCGGCATAAATCGCCGTGTAAAGGTTCTGATCGGCTGTCTTGGCCGGCTCGGTGACGCCGCCGCTATCCCCGTAGCCGAGAAGGAACGAGGCAACGCCGTTCCCGCCCGCCGATGCCTGCGAACCGATGTTGCCAAGGGCGGTGTTGTTGGGGTTGGCCGCGGTCGTTTTGGCGTTGAACTGGAACAGGCCGGCGGGATCGTTGCTCTGGTAATAGTTGTTGCGGAGGATGCGGTATTCGAATCCGACCTTCAGAGTGTGCTTGCCGAAGATCTCAGAGAACGACGGGTCGAAGCTGTAGGTATCGTCATACGCGCCGATGCCGCTGCCCGTACCCTGTGCGCACCAGCCGCCGCCCCAGCGGTTGTCGCCCGATGCGGCAGATAGGCACATCTGCGGGATATGGGTATAGGTCATTTCGGGGGTTAGCGCCTTCCAGTTGGCGCCAAACGGCGTCAAGTCGATGCCTTCGCTGAGAGGTGTGCGCAGGTAGACATAACGCGTGTAGCCGAAATGCAAGTCCAGGATCGACTTGGGTGAAAGCTGGATGGTGTCACCCAGGGAAACCTGGTTCGCCGTGGTGGTTTCGGTGCAACGGTCCGTGCAGATCTGGCCAAAAGGTGCATCGGGAAGCGAAAGGACATGCGAGTAGGTGTATCGTGCGAAAATCCTCTGCTTCTGACCCAGGCTGTAGTCGATGCGCCCATTGTACTGATTTACGTCGCCGCCGGAACTGTAACTGTCGGCGAAGTTGCCGTTAGCATTGGGGGTAATATTCGGTTCCGGGAAGAAAGTCTTCAACATATACGCCGCGGTGGGGTCGATCATGCCCGGAGGAATGACGTTGGGTGTGCCGTTGTATGCGAACTGCATGCGGCAGGGGCTGGCGTTGCTCCCAGTGCAGTCCGCGCTGGTCGTCGGATCGTAGATGTTGAATACCGCGCCCCCGGGGTTCGTTCCACCTTGGGAAAAGTCCCCGTTACGCTCTGCATCGGTAGGAACCCATGACTGGAACGGATTCCCCTTGCGCAGCCGAAAGCCCTCATAGGCGCCGAAGAAGAACAACTTGTCGCGGACAATCGGCCCTCCGCCGTTGACCCCGAATTGGTTTTGAGTAAAGGGAGGACGCACGACGCCATTGTGATTATCGAAGTAGTCATTCGCGTTCAGCACTTTGTTGCGAATGAATTCGTAGAACGAACCATGGAACTGGTTAGTCCCCGTTTTTGTCGTAAGGTTGATGACTCCGCCGGCGAACCGGCCGTATTCCGGCCCCAGGTTGTTTGTCTGGACCTTGAATTCCTGGATAGCGTCCTGCGTCGGAATCACCGTGACAACATTCAGGTAGGCTCCGTTCGTCGGCACACCGTCAATCAGAATCTGGCTTTGACCGGCCATGCCTCCGCCCATCTGAAAGTCTCCAAGGGCAAAAGGATTGGCGCCGACCGGGCTACCCGTCGAGGAGTTCCCGGCCGAAGGCTGACCCTGCGGCACCACGCCGGGCACGAGTTGCGCCAGGGCAATTGGATTGCGGCCGTTGAGAGGCATCTCGGTGACGGACCGTTGTTCGATGACTTGCCCCAGGGAGTTCGTCTCCGGCTGGAGTAAAGGCGCCTGACCGGTTACCTCAACCGTCTCAGTGGCAGCACCAACCGCCAAGGCGATGTCGATCTTAAGTCCGCTTTCGATCTCGACAATGATCGGTTCACGGACGAAATTCTTGAACCCGCTCTTTTCTACCTGGATTTTGTAGCGGCCCGGCGTGATATTTGGAAACGAATAGCCGCCGGATGAGTCAGTTGCAATCTGGTTCTTGGCGTTGGTGTCCATATTGGTTAACGTCACGGTGGCTTGGCCGATTGCCGCGCCGGAGCTGTCTGAGACGTTTCAGGAAATCTTTCCGTACACGTTCTGTCCAAACAGGACTGCAGGAGTGACCGCCCAGAGGAGAACGGCCACTAGAAAACTTCCCGACCTCCGAATTTTCATCAGTTTCCTCCCGTGTTGCCTCCAAATTTCAAAGAGACTGCCCTTTGATATCGTTACCAAACTTTGGACAGAGTTTATAAGTGCGGTAGATGAGCGTTGTCAAGGAAAGAATCGCTAAATCGCTAAAGTAGAAGGGCCGCGCGGAGGAAATCAGCTCAGTGTTTCCGCTCAAGCTGTGGGCGGAGCATTGTGCCGATCAAATTCCCGTCCGCCTGCAAAGTCGGCCTTGTGGAGCGCACTCGGGACCGGTCATTTTCTATGTTTTGGACCAACCGCGGCCGGCCACCGGCCCGACCCCTTCCTTGAGCGTAACGAGTTGATTCGCAGGAATCTGCTTGAAAGATTCCTGGAGGCCGCTGGGCCAAAAGACGTCGATGTTAACCGTGGTAAAGGTCCCAAGGCCGAAATGCAAACGTGGGTCGTTGCACGAAAAATAGCTGGATTGGCTCAACACGGCTTGAGCCTGGGTCTTATTCCCGTAATGGACGAGAACTCTGGCTCCAATGGCGCTGCGGTTCGACTTTACGCCCTCCAATTTCACCTTGATCCAATTATTAGTCTTGCCGCTGAGGTCATTGCGTAACAGCGAAGGAGGCTCGTTCAGATTGATGATCAGAACGTCGATATCGCCGTCGTTGTCGAAGTCTCCAAAGGCGCATCCCCGGCTACAGTGGGGCGCCGCCACGCCCGGGCCTGCCTCCTCAATGAGTTCTTCAAAGATGCCGCCGCCCAGATTCCGAAAGACGGCGCGCGGCGTTTTGTTGGGATATTGCGGCAGAGTTCGTTCCACCTCCGGGTAAACATGCCCGGTAACCAGGAAAAGGTCAGGAAGACCATCGTTGTCCAGATCAACGATGCCTGCTCCCCAGCAGATGAATCGGGTTTCGACTCCAATGCGAGAGGCTCGCGTGGCGTCATCGAAATTACCCTTTCCGTCGTTGCGGTAAAGAATATTGGCGTCATCCAGGAAATGCGTTTTGAAGAGGTCTAAATGTCCGTCTAGATCGTAGTCGCCGACGCCGACTCCCATGCCTGCTTGCTCCATGCCATCTTCGCTCAGCCCCACGCCGCGCAGGACTCCTTCTTCGCGAAACGTCCCATCGCGATTATTCATGAACAGGAGACTCGGAGTGGAATCAGAAGCGACGTAGATGTCCTGCCAACCATCCTCATCGAAATCGGCCTCCCCGACTGTCAGTCCATAGGTAGCCGGAGCCTGATTTATGCGTGCTTCCTTGGTTACCTCGGTGAATGTTCCATTGCCATTATTTCGATACAGGGAATGCTTGCCCGTTCTGAGCCCGCGCGGTCCGCATTCGACGGGGATTCCTTTCCAGCGGCAATAGGGGTTCTCGCCGGGAACCCCTGCACTTTCAAAGGTGAAGCCCACGTAATTCGAAACGAACAGGTCGAGGTGTCCATCACGGTTATAGTCCAGGAACGTGCAGCCTGCGCCATACCTCAGGTGGTCGCTCCAGAGTCCCGCCTCTTTGGCGACATCAGTGAATGTCCCATTGCCGTTGTTTCGGTAAAAGATATTCTGCCCGTAGGTGGTGCAGAATATATCGTCAAAACCGTCATTGTTGTAGTCTCCGATGCACACGCCGCAGGCCCACCCGAGCGAGTGCAAACCGGCCTTTTCTGTGACGTCCGTAAATGTGCCGTCCCGGTTGTTCTTGTAGAGTCGATTCATCGTGCCCGCGGGAACTCCCCCAAGGCGAGTGCCGGTGAGCACAAACAAATCCATCCACCCATCGTTGTCGTAATCGATGAATGCACAGCCGCATCCGGTCGACTCGACAATGTACTTATTTGTCTTTCCGTCGCCATAAATCACCGGCGCGCGCAAACCCGCATTCGCGGCAACGTCGACGAAATAGGCGTTGAAAGGACGCCCCGAGGGCGCGCCTCTCGGCATGGGCTTGACTGTGTGACCGCCCATACCCTGCTGCCCTGTCAATCGATTCGCGGGAACCGAGAGAACTGCCCCTACTCCGAGTCGGACAAAGCTACGACGGCTAAAATTCATGGCGCAGGGGGTCCTGAGCGTTTCAGTTTCGTAAGTCGTTCATGCTAACACCACCGTGTTGCTCGAGATCGCCATTCCATCGATCACATTACCGGGCAATGCCAATGTGGGTGTTTTTTCTATATGAAGAGGACACCGTAACCGAACACAAATGTCGACGTCGAGAACGATGAGTCCCGAGTCTAGCAGTTCCTGATGAGGCTCGGCATTCGCCCAACATGATGCGAGTTCTTAACCAGCCCGAGAAGGGTTTTCGTGACGTGGAGGCGTCGTTTGAATTGAAGAACAGCCGGACGCAATTGCAGGGTTTCTTTGAGTATTGCATCTGGATCACTGTGCTGACCTCTGTCCGATTTAACGGGAGAGTACTGTTCATTTTTGAACAGGCATGTACGGCCACGGACATCCCCCTTGCATAGGTGGGCGCTCTCGCCGAGGGATTTCCGTCTTTCCTCCGTCTTCTATGGGGCAATAACGGAAGGTTAATCCTTTGGGTCGAGCGTTCTTCCTCTAGGCACGTCCAATGGACATACTTCGAACTGGGCCAAAGCCTTGGCAGCCGAAATGCTCACGTTCGAACATCGGGCTGGCTTTCCTCTTTCCGAGTAAAAGGAGGCGCTGATGCAAGTTGTGCTCCAGGATCTTCGCTTCGCGTTCCGGCAAATCATCCGCAACCCGGGCTTCTCCCTCACCGCAATCCTTTCGCTTACCCTCGGCATCGGCGCCACAGTCGTCGTCTACAGCATCCTGTACGATGCTGTGCTCCACCCTTGGCCGTACGCCGGGATCGAGCGGATCTGCGACGTGTGGATCACCGACAACGCCGGCCATGAAGGAACCTGGGGCCTGACCGGCCCCCAAATCCGCCAACTGCGCCAGACCCACGCTGTCGAGGATGTGGTCGCCTCCAACTACACGAACCAGACGGTCACCGGCAGTGACGTCCCCGACGACGTTGTTGTGGACGAGATGACGGGATCCCATTTCCAGTTCCTTGGGCTGTCACCCCTCCTGGGCCGCTACATCATGCCCGCCGATGCCGCCGATGGCCAGGATCCCCAGCCTCTAGCGGTATTGAGTTACAAGTTCTGGCAGCGGCACTACCGTGGCGATCCCGCGGTTGTGGGAAACACCATCCAGCTCAACCATAAGACCTACACGATCCTCGGAGTGATGCCGGTGCGCTTCACATGGAGGGATGGCGACGTCTACATCCCGCTCAAAATGGAGTCCGACCAGACCCATCGGTACGGTCCGGAAATCAAGTTAAAGCCAGGGGTTAGTTTCGCTGCTGCCGCTGCCGAATTCCAGCCTCTTTTTCAGGAGTTCGACAAGCAAACGCCGAATGTTTTCCCAAAGCAATTCAAGATCAGCGTGCGCGGGCTGGCGGACACCTACACCCGCGATCTCAAGAAGACGATGTACCTGCTCTTCGGGGCCGTCGTGCTGCTGCTCGCCATCGGCTGCGGCAATGTCTCGATTCTTCTCCTCGCGCGCGGCACGGCCCGTCAGCATGAGTTTGCCGTCCGCTCCGCTGTGGGCGCGACCGGATTCCGCATCGTGCGCCAACTCCTCACCGAGTCGCTGCTGTTGTCTCTGGTCGGGGCGGGACTGGGAGTGTTTGTCGCCTATCGATCGATCGGATTAATCATTTCCAGGCTTCCCGACCACTCCTATCCCTACGAAGCCGACTTCCATATCAACCCGCCAGTCTTGTTTTTCAGCGTGGGCATGGCGATCCTCAGCGGAGTCGTCTTCGGCCTTTTCCCCGCGTTCCAATCATCGCGGTCGCAGATCAGCCAGGTCATGCAGGCCGGCACCCGCCGCCTCACCGGCAGCGTCAAAGGCCGGCGGATGCATACGGCTCTGATTGCCGGACAAATCGCGCTGACCCTCTTGCTGATGACCGCCGCCGGCGCAGCTATTCAGAGCTTTATTCGCATGAACACCATTCCGCTCGGCTATGAACCGCAGCACGCAATGTCCGTCGTGATTCCCATTCGCGAGAACGCGCACACCACCTGGGCGGATCGCGGCCGCTACTTCACCGAACTGCGCGACAAGATCGCGACAACCCCTGGGGTCCTCTCCGCCGGAATCTCCTCCAATGCCACTCCGCCCGACAGCGGCTGGACTCAGCCGGTTGAGATTCTTGGCAAGCCGGCTTCGCAGTCGCAAGAGGCTCACATTGAATTCGTGGGCCCCGAGTACTTCTCCACCTTGCGAATTCCCTTCGTCAGCGGCCGCTTGTGGGACCAGGGCGAGATCGCGCGGGGCGCTCTATTGGTCGTCGTGAATCAGGCGTTCGTGCGCCACTATTTCTCCGGCGCAGATCCCGTGGGCCATTCCCTGCGCGTTTCCCGATTTGCCACTCTCCCTCCCATGATGTTAGCCGCAAATGGAATCACGGGGTGGCTCGAGATCATCGGCGTCGTCGGCGATTCGCTGAATGACGGGCTGAACAAGCCGGTGGCTCCGGCGGTCTACGCGCCTTACACGTTCGTGATGCCGCCCTTTACCCAAGTCCTGGTTCGCACCCAGGGCGAGCCGCTAACCCTGCTCCACAGCATCCGCCAGCAGATCGCCTCTCTCGATCCCGATCAACAAATATTCAACGATGTCCGCGACCTTCAAGGCTGGATCCAGCGCGAGCCGGAATTTCAGCGCGGGCGGCTCATCTCCATCCTCTTCGGCGCATTCGCCATCCTGGCGCTGACCCTGGCCGCGATCGGCCTCTACAGCGTTGTCTCCTACACGGTCCTGCAGCGCACCAGCGAATTGGGTGTCCGCGTTGCTCTTGGCGCACGGCGTCGCGATGTACTGCGGCTAGTCGGGCTATCCGCCGGATCCAGCGTAGGTCTGGGCATCGCAGTTGGACTCGCGCTCAGCTTCGGACTCAATAGCGTGATCGCCCGCTGGATCGAGAGCGGCACCCGCGACCCGCTCCTCATCCTGGCCGCCTCACTGGTTCTCATTGCCGTCGCAGCCCTGGCCTGCCTGATCCCCGCCCGGCGCGCCATCGCCATCGACCCCATGGCCGCTCTGCGCTACGAGTAGTCTCGCGGCGCAGGCTGGCTGGCTCGAGCCTCATCTTCACTTGCGGGCTTGTCTGATCGCGGCATTACCGTTCAACTGCTCCGAACATCAACGAATCACGCGAGGTTCTCTGGCCATACAGATCAGCGCGACCTTTGGACATCTGTTGCCATGATTCGTAAACACTGGCGACTTCAGATACAGCTCTAAGACTTCCTGGTAGCTGTCTGACCTGAATACACAACTCGTTGCGAATTGCTGTTCAGTGCGCTATCGACGGCCCCGGGGTCCCATCGGACCATTCGCCGGCCAAAACCATGAAAATGGTCACGCGTGCTTCAGGGTTATCGGCCGCTATAATCGGCGAGCCGGGCTGATTGGCTCCCCAGCTTTTCGCGGCATCACCCGAAACAAGAAACATGACATGTGGATGCCAGTTCCTGGCGCCATCGTTTAGGTACTGTTGCTTCGACATCATGTAGCACATCGCTCCAGGCGCAAGGGCCGGCAGTTCCTTGTTTTCAAGCGCCGATGCGGTCGCCGCGCCGATCTCCGCCTTCGATTTACCTGCCAGCACCAGCTTGGTCTTCATGAGAAAGATGGGCAAAAAAGTGCTCGCAGCTGCCGCGTTGTAGCAAGTTGGGGCGCGCATTTCGGGATTCCAGAACTCCGGCGCATCGGTCTGGTTCGCCCATGCTCTCTCCACAATGCAGAGAAAGCCATTCGAACCTTTCACGGCGGTTGCATAGCCATCTCGTCGCAGTACCATCACTTCGGCTGCATCCGAAACCGACGCTGGGGCAGCACTGCGAGCCAGCGCGATCTCGGCATTCTGGTCCGAAATCAAATACTGATCGAGAGGCGCCATGGCCGGATAGGGAGCCTTTTCAGCCTGTGCCGGTGAACAGATCGGGCAGGATAAAAAGACCAGAACAACCAATGCTAAAGGTGCGATCCTGATATTGTTCTTCCGCATCTCACTCTCCAGTAGAAGCAATTGTCTGAGCTTTGACCAAAATATCGAGGATGGACTACAGCCTATCATTGGTATCGATGGTGTCCAATTCTTCCTGGCAAACGCCGCAGCATCGACGCCGGCGTTACGAACACCCATGTGGTCCGATTGGCCATCATCGCACTTCCGTTTCCTTCTCCATCCACTTGCAAAGTGCAAGTGCCGTGAAATATACCTTGGACTACCCGCAAAATGCAAGGAGTCAACCAAGGTGACACGCGAGACACGGTCAGGCTGCCCGATCAATCTGACGCTGGAAATGCTGGGGGACCGTTGGAGCCTGATCGTGATCCGGGACATTATGTTCGACAACCGTCGGCACTATGGTGATCTCGTCAGGCTCTCCGAAGAAGGAATCGCATCGAATATCCTCGCCAACAGGTTGGTGCGTCTAGTCCAATCTGGTCTCCTCTCACGTGCTGACGATCCGACCCACAAGCAGAAGGCGATTTACAGCCTCACCGAAGTGTCCATTCAGCTCGTTCCTTTGTTGGCCCACATGGGCGCGTGGGGATGTCGGCACACTTCTGCGTCCAGGGAACTCTCGATCCGCGCGCAGCTTCTTGAGAAAGGCGGCGAACGAATGTGGAAGGCCTTCATGGCCGAACTCAGAAGCATCCACATGGGAGCACCTGCGCCGCGTCGGTCGGTCTTCACCGAGCTTCAATCCGCTTTTGAGTCTGCCGTCAGCCGCGAAGCTAAGACTAGAACAAGCAGTAAGACTCGATAGGCTTCCATCGAGAAGTGGCCAGGCGTCGGGTTGTGCACGCCCGCCGGGTTCGATACTGATAAACGCCCATCCTTCATGAGCGAACTCGGCGGGCTCCCCAGGCCTGGCGTGGATCTGCTCGTGGAACGAACTCGATGCGGAGGTCGTTGAGCTCGGACGTTTCCGGATGTGTTCCAAAAAATCTTTGTCAGCCGTGAGGCGATTTCGGCCGTGGTTTTCGCCTATTTGATCGAGGCAGGAGCGAGTTCAAACGAGCCCCGCCACCAAAGGATCAAAAGGAGAGAACTATGAAGAGCATTTCCATGCAAGGGGAGCTCAACGGCGGGCTGTCTGCGGTTGGCTCAATGAAGAAGATGAAATGGATTGTCCTTTCCAATCTGCTGTTGTCCACTATGCTTGTGGCTGGCCTGACCGCAGCCCATGCTCTAACACCGGCCGGACCGAAGCGTCCGGCCACAGTTCCCGAAGACTTTGTGGTGACACCGTTCGGCCTCTTCCACCCCAGTTGCGTCAGGCAGCTGGGCCAGGGCGATGTGCTGCATGAGGACGAGGGCAACGGTTGATCATGCGGACGGAAGCAAGGAAGAAATTCAGGAGTGCACCTATCCCCACTACCATTCGAACGGGAAGAGGCACGCGAAGAAGGATCGGCGGCGGCCACTCTCCCTTACATCGGCCACTCATGGATCGAGTATGGGAGCGTCACGACGAGCACCTCCTATGGGGAGATCGATGCCACCTGGACCGTCCCCCCGGCGCCAACCTCCAACGACGGGCAGGTTGTGTATCTCTTCCTCGGCCTCGAGGACTACAAGGATGTGGTGAGCATCATCCAGCCGGTTCTGGGGTGGAATTCCGATTTCGCTGGAGCATGGTGCATCGCCAGCTGGAATTGCTGCGCGAAAGGCGTCACGTGGGAAAGCACACCCGTGAAGGTTAAAGCCGGAGACTCGATCTTTGGCGCGGTGTGGGATACGTGCGCCGCGGGAACGTTGTCGTGCGCGACCTGGGATATCTATACCGAGGATCTCACCACGGCGAAGTCCACTCTGCTGACCAAAAGCTCCAGCGTTGGGCAGACGTTTAATTGGGCTTTTGGCGGTGTACTGGAGGTGTACTACATTTCCAAGTGTGCCGACTATCCATCGAATGGCTCTATTTCGTTCAAGAGCATCGGGCTCTTCAACGATAAGTTCGTCTCGATCGCCAGTCCGGGTTGGTCGATCTCGAACGTCTCGGCTGGATTGACTCCGCAATGCAGCTATGGCGGGTCGGTGGTCTCGGCGTCGGACGTGAAGCTGACCTACTAACCAGACCATCAACACTCAAGCGTCCCGGGCGGGTTCACCCCGTCCGGGATACTTTCGTGAATAAGCGAATACGTGAAATTCAAAAAGCACCCATGGCGAAGTGCAGTCCGGAAAGAATCTATTTTGCCGCTCCGCCACTCAGCCGCCGTCTCCGGCTTGCCCCCAGATGAACGAGACTTTGCCCGGCCTCCCCGAGGCACTTCCGTTTTTCGAAACGTGTGTGGCTATTTAGATCAGGCCGCTGTGTGGCTCTTTTGGATTTGCGCGACAATTTGCTGGAAGCGGGGATCGTTGCGGAGGCGCTTGAGATCATCGTCTCCTGACAAGCCGTCGCCATCGCCGTACCCGCTGTCTACGGCCTGGTGCAGGAAACCGAAAGCGTCGGCGGGTCGATCGGCGGACGCGGCAACACAGGCCATGGCATACCACATCGCCCACCGGTCTCCCTGTTTGCCCGACGCAGTTTCCGCATCCATCGCATCGCGAAACATCTTCACTGCCTCATCGTAACGGTGGGAATGCGCCATCGACTTTCCGAGGATTCGCAATGCATCCACCGTGTCACTGTGAGTGGCGCCCAGGATCCGAAGCTGCGCTTCATATGCCGGTCGCGCAATGGTTTCAGCCTCGATATAGCGCCTCTCCTCGATGAGGATCTCCGCGAGGCCGGACTGAGCCCTGAGTGTGTCGGGGTGTTCGGAGCCGAGAATCCGAATTTCATCCGCAAAAGCTTTGCGATGCATTCGCTCGGCCTGGGTGACATCCCCTTGGTGGCGCAGAAGATTGGCCAGGTCGAGTTGGGTACCGAGAGTGTCCTGGTGGTCGGGTCCAAGAGTCTTCAATCGAATGGCCAGGACCTCACGGCAAAGGCGTTCCGCCTCGGCCAGGCGTCCCTGCGTTTCCACCGCCAGTGAGAGATTGGAGAGCGTCAGCGCAGTAGTCTGATGTTGCGGTCCCAGCACTCGCTGCTGACTGGCAAGAACCTGTCGGTATATGTGTTCGGCGTCGGCGGGGCGGTGCTGTACCAAGAGCAGGCCGGCGATGCAGGACATCGTGGCCAGAGTTTGCGGGTGGTCCGGTCCGAGCACGCGCAGGTCAACGTCGAGCAGATAACGATACTCCTTTTCGGCTTCAGGAAACCGCGTCTGGTACCACAATGCCCGCGCCAGGTGATTCCTTGCCATGAGTGTTTTTGAGTTCTCGGGTCCGAGCAGGCGAGTATAAGAATCCGCCGCGCCCCTGGCTGCCTTCTCGCCTTCGGCAAAACGGCCGAGGTCCACGAGGATCACGCCCATTTGATCATCGGGACCGAGGATCTTCTGACGGAGGTTCAGAGCATGCTGGGCCAGGTCGCGCGCGCGCGGGTAGATGCTTAGATTCAAATACGTCGCCGCCATCGCCTGCATCATCTCGGCCTGCACTTCGGGATCCTTTGTCAAGCCCGCACTGATGTCGCTTGATGCCTTGTCGAGGATATCCCGGACTGTCGCGCCAGCGCCTCTTGCCTGGCCTGGACTTGAGTCCTTGAAGATTTTCGTCATAAAGTCGGAGACGCGAGTGGCGCGGTCGCGTTCGTGGTTGGCTCGATCGCGCTCGCGCGAGATGCGACGAAGGTCCAATGTCTGCACCACTATAAACGTGGCGAGCATAAGAATGGCCGCGACCGCCGCGGTAACGCCAATGCGATGTCGACGGATGTACTTCCGCAGTTGATAACGGGTGCTCGCGGGGCGCGCGACGACTGGTTTGTGGCGGAGATAACGGCGAATGTCGGCGCCCAGCTCGGCGGGTGAGTTATACCGGAGATCGCGATCCTTTTCGAGGGCCTTCATCGTGATGAGATCGAGATCCCCTCTCAACTGCCTGGCGAGTTGCCTCGGATCGCTTTGTCGCGCGTCTGCGGATGCCGCTGAGCTGTTGTGATCGTTGGAGACCCGGACGCTCGGACGCTGCGGAGAGTCCTCCCTTACTCGTCGCAGCATTTCGTCAAGCGGCAGGCTGTTCGACGAGTCGGTTTCGAAAAGCTGCGAACCGGTCAGCAGGACGTACAACACCACTCCCAGGGAATAGACATCGGTCCGCGTGTCGATGTCGGAATCCCGTCCGCCCGCCTGTTCAGGGCTCATGTAGTCAGGTGTCCCCATAAATTGGCCAAGCTGAGTGAGCCTGCCTTCGGGTGCAATCTGCGCCGACACAACCTTCGCAAGGCCGAAATCGATGATGTGCGGAGTGGGAACACCGTCGATTTCATTTACGAGGATGTTGGCCGGCTTCAGGTCGCGGTGGATGATGGCCTTCTGGTGAGCGTGCTGCACACCTTCGCAAACCCGCGCGAAGAGCTCAAGGCGCTGCGTAATGTTGAGTCTGTTGTTATCGCAATACTCTGTAACCGGGAGTCCGTGCACGTACTCCATTACGAAATATGGCTGTCCCAGGTCGGTTGCGCCGGCGTCGTAAACCCGGGCAATTACCGGATGGTCCATGATCGCGAGAGACTGTCTCTCTGATTCGAAGGCTGCACGGTATGCTCGTCATACACTCCGGCCTTGATGAGCTTCAACGCAACCTGGCGGCGGACCGGGGAGATTTGTTCGGTGAGCCAAACCTGTCCCATCCCTCCTTCGCCGAGCTTTGAGTCAAGCCGGTAGCGTCCGGCAATGAACTTCCCCGGCTCAAAGGGGTCTGCGCACGCAGGAAAGTGCGCGTCGCCGATCAATGCGGCATCGATCGGAGGGGCATTCATGAAGCCGGAATGAACATCACCGACAGCCTCTAGGAGCGAATCAACCTCGGCGCGGAGGCCGGGATTTGACGAGCAGGCATCATCGAGAAACCGGCAACGCTGACCGGTCGGCAGCTTCATCGCCTCATACAGAATCTCCTTCACGTCTTCCCAGGTTTGGGTGTTCATGCGATAATCGCCGCCCGGTTTAATTCGCGACGCAGCCATACCCGCGCTGTAGCCCAGTCGCGATCGACGGTGGCGCGTGAAAGGCCGAGGACCTTGGAAATCTCCGGCGCGGATAGGCCTCCGAAGAATTTCATCTCCACGATCGTTCCCTGCCGCTTGTCGACGCGAGACAACCCTTTGAGAGCGTCGTGGAGGGCAAGCAACTCAGCGTCGCCGTTCTCCGAAAGCGCGTCGAGATCGTTAACCTCAATTCGGCAGCCGCCGTTTCGTTTGGCAGCACGGCGTTCGCGGGCGTGGTCCACCAGCACCTTGCGCATCAGGCGCGAGGCGACCGCGACGAAGTGGGCTCGGTTTTGCGGCACCTGACCGCCAGCCATGCGTAGATAGGCTTCATGCACCAATGCGGTGCTTTGCAGCGTGTGGCCGGGGCGTTCGAAACGCAAGCAGTAATGGGCCAGCCGGCGCAGTTCCTTGTAGACCATGGGCACTAAAGAGCGCAGCGCCGTTTCGCTTCCGTTTCTCCACTGACATAAAAGTTCAGTCACTCGGCCGGGGTGATGATCAGTCATCGATACACCTCTGCGTAGGTTGGAAAGGGATTGGGATCTAGACACGCCAGTAGCAAGAAGTTGATTGGGGCCCCTACGGCGCGGTTCCACAGAACCTATGCTGGGTAGTGAGGCACGGCGGTCGAACGTTTCAAAGCTGACTCTAATGCCGGGCCGCACTTGCTGCCAGTTCGCGGGCCGGGCGTTAGTGTGGCAAGAAAGAAAAAATCACGATGGAGTGGATGTCCCTTACGGCCTCGGCGATCCGCATTAGAGAGTGAAGGCAATCGGAACGACGGCCACAACGGAAAGGAATTACTCTCGCGAAACGGACCCCGGCACTCGCCCTTTTTACCCCCGAGGTTCGTACATCCCCTTTTGTGGCGGCGCCTCAAGCGTTAACTCCGGAAGCCTCGCTGAAGACAGCACGGCCCGCCGGCAGGGGGAGATATCATCCTGGCGATCCACATCACGGCCGTTCCAGAACCCGACCCAGAGGACCGCGCCGGATCGTGGGCGAGTGGCCAAAAGACGTCGCTGGGGCTAAACCAGACTGCTTTTTCTAGAGGCGAGGCAACGATGCGTTTTCTCCACCGAATTCCAAAGCTTACATGGCTCCGGCCCAACAGGTCTCGGACTGTTTATGCGCGCAGACTGCCTGCACAGACGAGCGAGCGTCAATTGCCCTGGGATCGCATGGAAAGGCAGCTCGTGGGGAAAAAAGTATGCCTGGGCGAGTGAAATCTACGGTAAGCTCAGTTGACAGAAACGCCGATCACACAGAGCGCCGGTTAGTTGACTCCTATTTGCCGGGTTTGCGCTGGTCTGTTCCCCAATCATTGCCCCATCGAGCACCTATGCACGATCCCGATAGCCAGGCAGAACACATCTTCGCCAGCGTATTGAGTCTCGATCGAGAAAAGCGAGCAGAGTATCTGAACGAAGTGTGCCGCGACGCGCCGGACGTGCGATTGCAGGTAGAACAATTGCTGGCGGAGGACGAGCGGGCGGGCAGCTTTCTAATGCAGCCGCTGCTTTCCGCTCGCCGCGGGGCAGCGGGGGACGGTACCGAAGGCATGCGAGCCGGGCTTGCGGGCGCGGCGGCAAGCGAGGCCAATGTCAGCGCCAGCGGTGCGGATACGCCGCAGTTTAAGCCTGGCGACCTGGTTTATGGGCGGTTCGTGGTGGTGCGGTATATCGCCCGCGGCGGGATGGGCGAAGTCTATGAGGTGGAAGACCGCCAATTGAAGGGCGCGCGAATGGCCCTCAAGACGATCCTCTCTTACTATGCCGCGGATCCGGTGTTACACGACCGGTTCAAGCGTGAAGTGCTCATGGCGCGGGAAATTTCTGATCCCCATGTCTGCCCGATCTACGACCTGTTCGTGTGGGACCGGCCGGAGGGGCGGATGCTGTTTCTGACCATGAAACTGCTGGCGGGTGAAACGCTGGCTCAGCGTCTCGCTGGCCGGGGACGGCTGCCGTTGGAAGAGGTTGCGGCCATTACGCGGCAGGTTGGATCTGGCCTGGCAGCGGCACACGCGGCAGGTGTGCTGCATCGCGACATCAAGGCGGCGAACATCATGCTGAACCTCGCCGGCGCCCGTGTGTATGCCTGCATTACCGATTTCGGGCTGGCGCGCGCCATGGTGCAGGAGAGCACGGCCCTGACGGTGCAAGGCGTGCCGGGAACGCCGGGATACGTCGCGCCGGAATTGTTCTACGGCGAGGCACCGTCGCAGGCCAGCGACGTCTTCGCGTTTGGCGTGGTGGTGTATCAGATGTTGGCCGGCCACCTGCCGCGGGGTGCGATCACGGATGCGCCCGTGCGGAAACAGCTGCACGAGGCCGCGGTTCCGGCGCCGTGGCGGCGGATGGTGGAGAGCTGCCTGCAGCCCTCACCGGCGAGGCGCTGCAACGATGTCGCGGTGGCACTGCAAATGGTGCCTGGACTCGCGCTGGAGAGCAGTGCGCGATCAGCGCCGCGCTTGCACGACACTCGGCACATGCTGCTTTCGCGCCGCCGGGTATTAGCCTTAGCGGGCGCGACGGTGGCGGTGTCCGGGTTGGGTGGCTGGGTCGAGCGGGACCGCATCAGGTTCTGGTTCGAACCGATTCCCGAGAAGCGGTTTGTAGCCTTGATGGCGTGGCCCGACGGGAAGTCGTCGAGCGTGGTTCAAGTCATTCTTGCGTCGATTGAGAACCGGTTGGCACGCGTGGAAACACTTGTGCACAACCTGCTGGTGATTTCGCCGGACGATGTGGCGGGAGCAACGGGGAAGACGTTGACTCCCGCCGCGTGCGTGAGTGAGCTTGGAGCGAACCTTGTGCTGGGCGCGTCGTTGCACACTACGGGGGAGGTGGTTTCCCTTACTTTACAAGTGCTGGATGCGGCGTCACAGAGGGTTTTTCGGAGGATGGAAGTAAAGGGGGTAGCCGCGAAGCTTGGGGGGCTGATCGAGGATGCTTCGCACGCGGCACTTGCATTGCTGGATCTGCCGGAGAAGGAACCGGAACTGAGCGATGAACAGGAATTGAAGCGACTTCCTGCGGAACCTTTCAAGACATTCAGTGAGGCCGAGAACTTGGCCAACGATCCCAACGAGACGGGATTGAACGAATCCATCGGGAAGTATGAGCAGGTGCTTGCCGAGCAACCCCACTTTGCGCTGGGATACGCGCGATTGGGGATCGCGTATGCGCGCTTGCTGCGTTCGACGGGAGTGAATGCTCTAAGTGATCTCGCGGAGCAGAATGCAGTCCTTGCGTTGCGCTATAACCCACGTTCGCCTACCGCGCGATTCAGCCTGGCGCTGGCATACCTGTATTCGGGCCGGACCAAGCAGGCTCTTGCCAATCTTGGCGAGGCATTGCAGGCGGATCCGGACAATCCCGAGTACATGCTCTACGAGGCGCAAGCATATCGGGACCTGGGCGGAAAGGAAGGACTGGAAAAGGCTGCGGGGGTATATGAGCGCATCGTGAAGGATGTAAGGCCTAATTACTGGCCGGCGTATAACGAATACGGATTTGTCCTAGCGAGGTTGAAAAGGTATGACGACGCCGAGAAGGAATTTGAAAAGGGCTCGCTGGTCGCGCCGAATGTGGCAGCACCGCTGGCGAACTTGGCCTCGATGTACTTCGAAAAGGACGATGGGGGCAATCCCGAGGTCAGGCAGAAGAACAAGGAGGCGGCGATCGACGCGTGTAATCGCAGTCTCGCGAGACATCCGAACGATCAGGCTTATCTGATCCTGGGCGATTGTGCCTTTGAGGATCACGACTACGACAAGGCGCGCGATTATTACCTGAATGCATCGCAGATTGATCCCAACTATCACTTGACGTGGCGCAACATCGGGGATTGTTACGAGAAGAAGGGACAGAGGACTCTGGTGCAGGCGTACTACACGAAGGCTGCCGGCACGCTAAGCCGATTCGTGGCTCTCAACCCGAGCCGCGGGGACGAGTGGGCGACGCTGGCGTTCTATCACGCCAAGACTCATGATCTCGAGAACGCACAAAAAGATTTGGATAATGCCCGGCTGCATCAGACTACAGACGTGGATTCACAGTTCATGATCGCCCAAGCTCTGGTGCTGATGAACCGGCGGGAAGAGGCTCTGAACCTTCTGTTGAAGTGCATGGATGAGGGGCTGTCGCCGGTAGATGTAGACAATGCTCTGGACCTGGCGAGTCTGCAGAAGGATCCACGGTACGCGGAACACGTTGCTAAGGCAAGAAAGAAAAAGGAAAGTGCATCCTGATAGGGCCTTGCGAACACGACGTCAGAAAGGAAGATAGTCCATGGTAAAGCTTTTGATTGTCGCCATCGGTTGTTTGGTCGGAGGATTTCTGCTGGGTGTTTGTTTAGATGCGAAATACCGCCCGAACACGATCACTTTGTATCTCGAGGACAACGCGAAACTCAGCGTGAAGCCAAGATATGGGGACTTGATCAACTGGGTTTCATACGATTCGGCGTCTAATCCGCAAACCTATTTCCTGTTCAACCAGGCGCCATGCGGCCCGAATTCCACCGCGAGTGCCTGCTGGTACGATCCGACGAACACCACGACCGAAGTCGCTCTTTACGGGTGCTCGCTGAATGGAAAGAAGGGCTCCTGCACAGATCCCGGCGTAGGGCCAAAGAGCGGCACAGGGGGAGTGGGAGGACGTGGAGGATTCTCCCTGAGAGCATTTTTCACGATCCTGGAGATCGATTTCGTACGCCTCTTCGGGCTATGGCCCGAACTTTCAGCCGGAAGGCTCTCGGCATTAGGCGTAAGTGGACCATCGGGCACCAGGACAATAGAGCCCAGCGTCGCACCGGCGACCCTTCCAGCGGCAGTGGTCAACCAGACGATTCAAGTTGGTGTCGGATGCATGAACAACGCACCTGCAGTTCTGAATCCTCGGACAGGCGATCCGATCGATCCCATTCCAGCCCAGGCAGGCGATACGATTTCCTGGACTCCTTACGCGTCTTACACCATATCCGGACTGACGATCTGCAGTAACAACAGCGTCAGTTCAGGAGGAAATCAGAACTGCAACGTCCTATCTGACACGAAGCCCGGCTCGTACGCTTATCAACTTAGCGTGCAGAACTGCGGAAGCGGACCAGCTACATTCCATATTCAGATCCACTAGGTAGCTGTGAAGTCATCTCGTACGTTAGGGAGACTCAGGCGAAGCGTTGGTGGGGTTGATCTGCTTGAACAACCACACCCGCGCCACGACCCAGTCCCGCTTGGCGGTGCGGGCGGGGATGTCGAGGACGGCACCGATTTCGTCGAAGGAGAGGCCTCCGATGTAGTGGAGTTCTTCGATGCGAGCATGACGGGGTGTGACCTTTTCCAGCCGATTGAGGGCCTCATCCAGGGCGATAAACTCCGCTGAGCGCTGCGCGGGAATGCCCAGCGCATCGTCCCACTCGATCCGTCGCAGGCCTCCACCGCGGATGGTGCATCGTGGGCGCGGGCGTGGTCCACGAGGATGCGGCGCATGGCATTAGCCGCGACGGCGATGAAATGTGCGCGGCTCTGCCAGTCGATCGAGGCGTCGGCGAGGCGCAGGTACGCATCGTGAATGAGCGCGGTCGGAGTGTGTGGTCGGCGCGCTCGCGGCGCATGTAGGCCGCGGCCAGGCGGTGCAATTCGGCGTAAACCAGCGGAAACAGCTTTTCGGCGGCTTCGCGGTCGCCTCGCCGCAGGGCTTTCAGCAATCCGGTGACGTCATTGTCGGCAATTTGCATATGACCACCGCTTGGGAATGGGACGTGCCAGGTCGGCTTGCATTGTGCACGGTGATAGTGTGTGGTTCGGTTGATCGGAAACGATCTCGTGTCTGCAGATTGGGCGCTACGGAACTTCGTGCGTGATCGGTCCCGAACTGCTAATCTTTCGTTTGCTGCGCGGCACGATGCACATTGAAATTTTCTCCGAGGTTCCCGAAAGTTCCTTAATTGTCTTGGGACTTGCACTTGTTCGAGTAGCTGGATTTACTGTCAGTAGCTTCACCCATAGATTTGCAGGTTCGAAACGATAAGTCATGAGATCAGTGGCCTCCAACGTCGATTTTTCGATTCCGTCCGAAATTATGGCCTGTGGCAACAGGCTCTCTATCGCTGCGAAAGAGTCCGTGTATTCGAGAGAATTGCAAGGCTTGCAAGTCCGGTAGAGGCCACACAAGCTACTCCCTTTACGGTCGGAACAACGGCCAGAGGTTTTCAGCGTACATTCCAGAGGAACTGGTTCCCGAGATTCGTTCAGCGATTCGCAATGGGCGCCGCTTGCAAGATCTGATTAACGATGCCGGCGTGCGATACGTGCGGGTACTTAAGCACGATACACTGCCGAGATTGCGCCGCTAGCGACTCTCCGGCGGCAATCGAGATGGAAAGCATGCTCTACATCTTCCGCAACCTGCGGATGAACAGGCGGGCACCCGTGGCAGGCCAAATCCTCTACTGGAAATACCTTAGAATCGGCAGTTGGATGCCAGCGGATCACAAGAAGCTGTCGAGACCGGCATGGTTCGACTCTTGCGGAAACTAGGCATGTCGTCACTCGCCTGGTACGAGCATACCTACGCGATGACTTGTTCTCGATCAGTACTTGCGACTTTCTGCTCGTCAAACCAACTCGTGATCGCCTGGGCGGCCTGCAGCGCAGCGTATTCCCGATCGAATGCAATTGCCTCACCCTCGATGGATCTGGAACAAGTCGCGGAAGAACCGGCCCCGGTGACCTTCTGGGCCACGATCAGCGCATGTTCGGCATCCACCGCGGTCTGCACGTCGTAGGCAGGCGCATGGCCGTGACCTACGCGCATGAAGTGCGCCTCCGGCTCCCGATGCCGTTTCAACTTTTCCAACGCCTCAGCCACCGCGCTCGGGTCGATGACTACTTCTTCCTGTCCATCGGCCGCTTCCACAGCATCCAGATAGCGCTCCAAGGCCTCGCGCTCGCGCACGCTGCGCGCACTGCTCACGGCCAGGAATTTCAAACCGTCGATAGCCACCCATTCGCCGCGCACCAGACCTACCGAACGAGCGAGGCGAACCAACTCCGCCCCGGACTCAGTCACCGCCTCTCGATGGATGCGCCGGAACTCGGCGATGCTCTTGTAACCGGGCGCCAGGCGGCCCAACAGCCACATCACTTCAACGTTGCGAAAGCACTCGGTTTCCAGACGACGCGAGGAGCGGATCTGTTGCAGACAGCCATAGAGATAAAGCTTCAATAGATCGCGTGGATCGCAACCAGGGCGTCCCGTTTCAGCCGGCTCGGCACGCTCGAATCCGAGCTGGCTCATATCCAATCGGCCAACAAAAGCGTCGATCACCCGGCAGACATGGTCCGCCGGAACAAGATCGTCAAGCACCACAGGAAACAATGTGCCTTGGGTTCGTCCCTCGCCTTGAATGAAACCCATGAAAAATGCCCTCGCTCACACGAGGGCATTTTCCCATGTTTCCCCCGCTAACTCAGACTTTCGTAACAGCCTGCATGGCAGGCGCATTGTTGCCCGCGGAGAGGTAATATGGCATCGTGCTGCCTGCAGTTACAGGAGGCGAGAACGGGGCCGGAATTAACTGCAGCGCTGAGAGAGAAGGAATAGCCGCGAATCCAACAGAGAATCGCTCGGTTATCGGACGCGCAATTCCGATCGGCACCGTCACCAACATGTAGTTCGATCGGATGCGACCGAATCCGAAGCCGGCCCGCGTGGGCCGAAGAATTCAACCCCGAGCAACTCTTCAACAGGTCGCCCGCACAACTCCTTGGAAGCTCCCGGACCCAGAATCTGATCGAGGAGATGCGACGCGTGCAGGATGGTGAAGGACGGATCGAGGCAGATGAAGGCTCTCCCGACTGAAGCAAGCGCCCGAGTAATGCCGTGGAGGGCAGCTTTCATAGGATTGCCGAAATGCCCTGATATGGAGTGACCTGTCAACCCCTGCACATTCGTGGTGTTGTTTTTGTCGTTGCTTTTGCCGTTGATCGAAGACAGGGCCAGCAGCAGCCGGGGCAGGTTTGAGCGACGATTGATCAGTCTGATATTCGCGGGTCGGAACCGCATGGTCATGATCCGTCGGGAGCTGCCTCGGACTAGTGTCGCGAGTCCGGCTGAGCCTGTCGCATAGGGCGTTCGAGGATTCTCCTTCGTGCTTGCCCCGGCTGCGGCTGGCACTGTCTTCGAATTGGTTGACGCTGTTCATCCGGTTTCGAGTTTTTGTTTTTTCCTTCTTAGGAAAGTTTTTGCTTTTGTTCTTGCTGTTGCTTTTTGCCGGTCATGCCGCCATGGCCCGGCTGGCGGCGGCTTCCGTCTTCACACCGATGGCCCAGATAAAGCCCAGCAGTTCGCGCCCCACGGCGGTCGTGATCTTGCACTGCTCCTTGCCCGCCGCGGCCAATTTGGCGTAGCGCTTGTGCAAGCGCAGTTGCGCCTTCCAGGCCATGTACTGCGCCGTCCATGGCTTCACGCACGTTACCGGACGACGCCCCGTGCGCAACAGAAACTTATTCAGCCGATGCCGGGCCCCCAACTGATCCTGCTTGGCCGCCTCGCGGGTTCGCACCAGATCGCGCAACGCCTCGGCGCTGGCATCCGGGACCCACACCGCTGTCAGTTCGCCCGCGCGATGGCAGCGCGCCAGCTTCAAAGCATCCCGCCGATCCGTCTTTACCCGGTCCCCGGACTTGACCGGAACCAGCGTCGGCGCCACCACCGTGCACTCCACGCCCAGCTCGGTTAACTGCCAATACAGAACATATCCTGTCGGTCCCGCTTCGTAGCAGGCTCGCAAATGCTCCCCTGCGCACAGCTTGCGGATCAGCTTCCGCACCGACTCGGCGCGGTTCGGGATCACCCCAAGGCTGCGCACTTCCCCATCCTGCTCGGCAACCGCGACCGCGATCGTCTCGGCATGGACATCCAAACCCAAAAATCGTACCTTTTTCTGCATGGCCGGCCTAGAGGCCCCGAAAGCTTCGACGCTGAGGCGGAACTCACCTTTAGCCCTCCTCATGCCGCTGTCGTCACGAGCAAGTTGCGATTCTAGAGGAAAGGTATCGCCTAACAGTAAGGATTTTGTGTGATGCAGGTCCCGCGAACGCAGTGGTCAATTCGTTTTGGGGTAAGAGTTATCGGCACCTTACTGGGCCGCGCGGCAAAATGAAGGTATCAGGCAGCGCTCACCTTTGCTTCAGCAGTTCCTTGCGTACAAGTTCGCAAAGCTTCAACGTCAGCAGATTGCTCATTCCGTAGGAGACAAACTGGCCGCACTTGTGGCGCGTAAAGACCCCCGACGATGCCAGCAGCGCAAGATGCTTTGAGATATTCGACTGTGTCGCGCTCGTCGCGTCCACAATCTCACCAACCGTCAGCGGTCTGGCATGAATCGCCTGGAGAATCTTCAGGCGCATGGGCTCGCCCAGCATGCGGAATCGCCCCGCCACCTTCTCCAACTCGGCGTCGGTCAGATCTCTCGTTGTCTTGAAGGTCGAAATATATCACCAGATGATCAGATAGTCACATATGAAGATTATTGAAGTCAAATAGCGTTGCTATTGCTCCAGACGCAGGTGAAGGTGCAACCACGGCCCTCGTTCGGCTGCAATGCGCTTGTGAACGTAGTGAGCCAGATCATGGGTGGCACCAGGTTGCTGGATTCGGCGATAGACGATTAGAAGTGTCATTCCAATCTGCGATGTAGGTCGATGAAAAGTGCGGCTTGTCTCCAATTCTTTATCTGTTGTTTCCGCGTCGCAGGAGCTTCGAGCCAACCGGGCAACGGGCGAACGATTAGCGTCGACCGCATCCAGAATGAATTTCCTGCATCGCATTCTGTAACGAATCCCTCATTCCAGGACTTTATTCCTATGAACGCTCTGCCCAAGGACAATTCGCCTAATGAATTTTCGTCGTTACCGAGCTCTGGGATTTTCTCTCGTTCTGTGCATGTGGGGATTCGCCGCCGTTGCGCAGGAGCCTCTTACGCTGCGCAAAGCAATCAGTCAGGCTCTGCGACAAAGCCCTGAGGCTGCAATTGCGCGCGCAGGCGACGAGGAAGCCAAAGCAGAAGCCACTTTGGCGCGCACCCAACTACTGCCGCAAGTCAACTTCGCCGAAGATATCTCACGAGGAGACGATCCGGTATATGTGTTCGGCACGCGCTTGCGCCAACAGCGGTTTACGGCGGCTGACTTCGCGCTTGATGCTCTCAACACTCCCGACCCGATCGGCAATTGTGCTATGCGCGTCTCAGGTTCGTGGATGGCATTTGACTCGCTCAAGACACAGAAGGATATCCACCGCGCCGATCTTTTTAAAGAGAGCTCTGCCACATCGGCTAAAGCGGTTGACCAGCAGATTGTGTTCCGTGTCATCCAGGCGTACCAGTCGGCGCTATATGCACAGAGGGGGATCGATGTCGCCAAACATAATCAGGAGACTGCGGGTGCGCTTCTGAACTCTGTAGACGACCACGTAAAGGCGGGCCTTGCGGTGGAATCTGATCGGATGTCGGCGCAGGTGAACGTTGCTGCACGCAAACAGGAACTCATCGCGGCCGAGGGCGACCTAGAGTTGGCGTGGGCTCAGTTGCGAGAGGCGATGGGGGCTCCGGACCTAAACAAATCCGAGTTGACGCCGATAGAGCCTCATTCGTTTCCTCAGCTGCCGCTGGATCAGGAGATGGCCACTGCCGCAAAGACTCGGCCCGACTTGATGGCGCTGGGACAGGCGCAATCAGCCCAGGCGACCGCTGTCGGGGCGGCCAAATCGAACTTCGGCCCCCACGTGAGTGCTTACGGCAATTGGGAGGAAGATCGCGCTTCGTTTGCGGGTTCGGGTGGAAACAACTGGGTCGCGGGCGTTCAGATCAGCATCGACATCCTGCCTGTCGGCAAGCGCGCTCAGCTCGCGCGGGAGAGCGCCGCGGAACAGAAGATCGATGCGCAACTAGCTGCCTCTCAACAGCACGCCCGCCTCGAAGTTAGTCAGGCACATATTCATCGACAGACGGCGACACTCACTCTTGAAACAGCGCAGGATGCGATGGATCAATCGGCCGAGAGTCTTCGCATCCTTAAAAACCGTTACGGCGCGGGACTGGCAACAATCACTGACCTGCTGCACGCCCAGGATGCCGAGCGGCAGAGCCAGTCGAATTACTGGCATGCCGTCTATGGCAATGCCATGGCCTATGCTGAACTGCTTTTTGCTACAGGGACATTGACTCCCGATGCGGCGGAGGAATTGCAATGAATGTGATTTTGTCTGGTTGTTTGCTCGCCGCTTCTTCGGCGATGTTGTCCGGGTGTAATACGGCGGAACCTACCCCTGCTGTTACCACTCAAACCGCACAGGCGCGAGTGGTGGAGAGTCGCCAGGAGCAGGCGCCCGCGCTAGTACGTTCCACAGGAACTCTACACGCGCGGGAATCGGCGACTGTTTCCGCACAGGTTATCGGGCGCATTGAGCAGGTGCTGGTGCGTGAAGGCGACAACGTGCGAACTGGGCAGACTCTGGCAGTGCTCGATGGCGCCACGTTGCGCGCATCTGCGCAGCAGGCAGAGGCCGGACTGAAGGCCGCGCAAGGTCAACAGGCCGCGGCACAAGCCGATGCCAATCTTGCCGCAAGCACGCTCGAGCGCTACAAGCAACTGCAGGCGCAGAAAAGCGTGAGCCCGCAGGAATTGGATGAGGTAGCACGACAGGCAGAAGCCTCGGCAGAGCGCGTAGAAGCAATGCGTGCGCAGACCGAGGCGGCCAAGGCGCAGGATAGCGGCGCGCGCGCCATGCTGGCTTACACGCGCCTGAGCGCACCCTTCGCGGGCGTGATAACGGCGCGGCTGGCCGATCCGGGAACGCTGGCTTCTCCGGGCGTGCCGCTGCTGCAAGTCGATAGCCCCGGTCCGCTGCAATTGCAGACGACGGTCGATCAGTCGTTGATTGGATCGGTTCGCAAAGGAATGAAAGTTCCTGTTTCATTCGACGGAGCGTCGGCAGCGAATGTCACGGGCATCGTTGCGGAAATTGTTCCAGCCGCCGATCCGGCAAGCCACAGTTTTACAGTCAAGATCGATTTGGTTTCCTCGGAAAAGCTACACGCCGGAATGTATGGCACCGCAGCGTTTGCCACCGGCGCACATCAGGCAATTCATATTCCGCGCTCCGCCGTAGTTTTGCGCGGCTCGCTGGCCTGCGCCTACGTCCTCGACAACAACGGCATTGCGCGGCTTCGCTATCTCACGCTGGGCGCGACGCAGGAAAGGGATGTTGAAGTGCTGTCGGGCATTTCCGCTGGCGAAAAACTGGTGGATGATCCCGCCGATCGCGATCTCGCTGGCAAGCGAATCGAGGCCCAGCCATGAAGCAAGACCTTGGAATTGCCGGCCGCCTGGCGCATGCTTTTCTCAACTCCAAGCTGACGCCGCTGTTTATTGCGGCATCGCTGGCGCTCGGCATCTTTGCGGTCGCCATCATTCCCCGCGAAGAAGAGCCGCAGATTCTTGTTCCGATGCTGGATATCGCTACCTTGATGCAGGGCGCATCACCAGCTGAAGTGGAAGAGCGTGTGACGCTGCCGATCGAGAGCCTGGTGCACCAGATCTCGGGCGTCGAGTATGTGTACTCCACGTCGGCACCAGGACAAAGCCTGGTGATCGTGCGTTTTCTGGTGGGCACGCCGCAGGAAGACGCGCTGATCAAGATCTATAGCAAGCTCTACTCGAACTTCGATCGCATGCCACCGGGAGTCTCGCAACCGCTGATCAAAGCCCGCTCCATTGACGATGTTCCAATCCTGGCGTTGACGCTGTGGGGCGAGCATTACAACGGCTATCAACTTCGCGCCATCGCCGCCGAGATGCAACACAATTTCGAGCAGATTTCAAATGTATCGGAAACTACGATCATTGGCGGGCTTCCGCGCACCATGCGTGTAGTACTCAGCACGGAGAAGCTCAACGCCTACGGCATATCGCCGATGGCCATTGTCGGGCACCTTCAAGCCGCAAATGCAACTGTGCAGGCGGGAAATTTCGCCGAGACCAACGAGGAAGTTCGGGTCGAAGCTGGTAACCTCTTCACCCGCCGAGAGGATCTGGAAGAGGTTGTGGTGGGAGTGGTTCGCGGGCACCCGGTGTACCTAAGGGACGTTGCCGAGAAGATTGTTGACAGTGCCGCAGATCCGGCCAACTATGTTGTCTACGGCACGACGAACTCAAATGCATCGGCAGCAGGCCAGTATCCGGCGGTCACCATCACAGTAGCCAAACGGAAAGGCACCAACGCCACAGATATCGCCAATGCTGTTCTCAAGAGCGTCCACCGCATGCAGGGCGTCAGCGTACCGAGCGATGTGACCGTGACCACTACGCGGAATTATGGCGAAACGGCAAAGGACAAGTCAGACGAACTGCTTGAGCACCTGCTGTTGGCCACTTTGTCCGTAACTTTGCTGGTAGCACTTTTCCTGGGATGGCGCGAATCGGGTGTAGTGCTCCTAGCCATTCCCGTCACACTAGCGCTCACGATGGCAGTGTTCTATTTTCTCGGCTACACCATCAATCGCGTAACGCTCTTCGCCTTGATCTTCTCGATCGGCATTCTTGTCGATGACGCCATTGTTGTCGTCGAGAACATGGTGCGGCATTTCCGGCTCAGAGAGAATCATGGCAGGCCGATGAGCGAAGTCGCTGTGGAAGCTGTCGCCGAAGTGGGGAATCCGACCATTCTGGCCACATTCGCTGTGATCGCGGCTGTGCTGCCGATGGCTTTCGTCCGAGGACTCATGGGACCATACATGCTGCCTATTCCTGTGGGCGCATCGGCAGCCATGCTCTTCTCACTGCTGGTTGCATTTGTGGTATCGCCCTGGGCTTCTCTCCGACTTGTTGGCAAGCATCTCAAAGGAGCCAAAATCCTGGAACCGGAGACGGAGAACTGGCGGACCAGGCTCTATCGCCGCATCATGACGCCGTTGATTCAATCCGGGCGCAATCGCGTCCTGTTTTTTATCGGAGTCGTAGTTTTGCTTTTGGTCTCGGTGGCGCTCGTTCCTCTCGGATTGGTACGAGTGAAGATGTTGCCATTCGACAACAAAAGCGAGTTGCAGGTGGTCATCAACATGCCCGACGGCACGCCTCTCGAGCAAACGGAACGGGTTGCACAGGCATTGGGCCAGGAGCTTTCGCGGCAACCGGACGTTCTGAACTACCAGACATACACCGGAACCTCGGGTCCATATAACTTCAACGGGCTGGTGCGCCACTACTACATGCGCAGTCAGCCGAATCAAGCTGACATCCAGGTCAACCTCTTGCCAGCCAATCAACGCAGTGTGCAGAGCCACGCGATCGCAAAACGGCTTCGTCCTTTGCTCGATGCGATCGGGAACGCGTATGGCGCGCGGATTCAGGTCAGCGAAGTTCCGCCAGGGCCGCCTGTCGTTCAGACGCTGGTAGCCGAAGTCTACGGTCCCGATCTGGCTAGCCAGACTCAGGTCGCCCAACAGATCAAGCAGATCTTTGAGCACACTGCGGGCGTTGTTGATACTGACTGGTACGTCGAAGACCCACAGACCCGGTTGATCATGCGCGTAGATGAGGTGAAGGCTGCGCGGCACGGCATCGCTGTCTCCGACGTGGCCCATGCCCTCGCGCTCGCAGTCTCAGGAAATCAAGTTGGTCTGATTCACGATCAGGCTGCACGAGAGCCAGTGCCTGCAATCGTCGAACTTGACCGCGCGGACCGGTCCTCGGAGCAGGGTTTGGCAAACATCCGTCTGCCGGGAGCGGATGGCGGCATGGTGTCCTTGCGCGAGTTGGTGATCGTCGAACGAAAGACGATCGAGCCCAGCATCTATCACAAGAATCTACGCCGCGTGGTTTATGTCACGGGAGACGTGGCTGGACAAGAAGAAAGTCCTGTCTACGCCATCATGAAAATGAACAAGGATCTCGACAATCTCAAACTCCCGGCCGGATACACGCTGGCACGTTACAACGCATCCATGCCGGAATCGACGGACCACTACTCAATGAAGTGGGATGGTGAATGGCATATCACGATTGAAGTCTTTCGGGACATGGGACTGGCGTTCGCCGCGGTGCTCATGCTGATCTACGTCCTCGTTGTCGGATGGTTCAGATCCTTCATCGTACCGCTGATCATCATGGCTCCCATTCCGTTGACGCTGGTTGGCATCATGCCGGCACATGCGATTCTCGGCGCTTTCTTCACGGCGACCTCGATGATCGGTTTCATAGCAGGTGCCGGCATCATTGTGCGCAACTCGATCATCCTTGTTGACTTTATCGAACTCAGAATTCGAGAAGGAATGCCGCTCGCAGATGCGGTCATCGATGCCGGGGCAACTCGCTTCCGCCCCATGTTATTGACCGCAGCGGCTGTTGTTGTCGGTGCAAGTGTAATTCTCACCGACCCCATCTTTCAGGGGCTCGCCTTGTCTCTGATCGCCGGAGCCGTCGCGTCCACTTTCCTTTCATGGCCAACCATTCCTGTTCTGTACTACATGGTTCACCCAAAGCAACAGTCGAATTCCGGATCTCAATCTGAAATCGAAAAAGGAGTCTTAATCTCATGACAGTCGAACGCGGTGTACGCCTGATGGCAGGCGTGATGGTGCTGCTATCTCTTGCGCTTGCCCACTTCTTTTCGCTCTATTGGCTCTGGCTGACTGTATTCGTCGGACTCAACCTGCTGCAGTCGGCGTTCACAAACTGGTGCCCCGCAATGAACATCCTGCGCGCCATGGGATTGAGAGATACCAACTGTATTTCAATTAAAGGAGGAAACGTGTGAGCTGCTCCCACCCTTCGCAGCCTGATCGCGGAAATCGGTTGAAAGACGAGGTCTACCGCCAAATGTTCCGGCTGGAGGAAAGCTGCCCTGGAGCGGAGATGGGGCTGGCGCTGGCCTTGCTGCGCGCATGGGCGGCTACCGACGCCGAACCCGAAACTGGCGATGAGCATGATTGGCTGCAGAAGATTTCCCCCATTTGTCTTCAGATGATCGAGAGTTCCTTGCAGAGGCTCGACTCTGTGCGTCGCCGTGCACAGTGAGTTGCTTCCGATTGCATTGAGCGTGAATAACGAGCGTTCAAGGAACGAGCGGTGATTACGCACGCGGTCGAATATACTGGAGTTGCTCTCGATGGCCCAATGCGATGCGACCTGAACTGATCCGAGCCGCCGATCTTTTGCGCCGCAATACTCCTGAAGCTGTTGAAGAGGCGATCGGGTTACTCCAGAACACCGTCTACTCCTTCAGTATGAAAGTCTGCGGGCATCCTGAGGATGCGGAAGACACCATGCAGGAAGTGCTCTCCCGTTCCCTCGGACACCTTTCAAAAATCCAGACACCGCAACAGATGTCTGTCTGGCTTTACACTGTCACCAGAAACCGCTGCTGGCGCATGCGCCGCAAGGGCGCTCATGCTCCAGCTCGTATCCTCTCACTCGACGAGTTGATGCCGAACGATGAGGAATTGGGCAGATTGATGCGGGATGCGGCGGAAGGCCCGGAGGGCAATCTGCTCCACGCCGAGCAGCACTATCTGCTTCATCAAGCGATCCTGCGTGTCCCGGCGCTATTGCGCATTGTTCTTGTGCTTCATGACATGGAGGAGTTGACCACCGAGCAGGTAGCGCAGGTTCTCGACCTCGAGCAGGGAACGGTGCGAATTCGGCTTCATCGAGCGCGTCTATGGGTGCGTAAAGAGATGAACCAAGTCCTCAGTGAAAGATCCGAGGATTCCGATGAAACCCAAGCCTTGGCGAAAAAGCCCAAGGGCGCCCGCTCCAAGGGTAGACAACGCCCTGCAGAGTGCCGCGATCTGTTCGCCAACCTCTCTGAATATCTGGATGGCAGGGTGGAACCCCTCACCTGCGACCAGATGCGCGGACACATCGAGGCATGTCCGTCATGCGTGGCATTTCTGCGCGACCTGCGAGCCGCTATTGATCGCTGCCGCTCGCTCGAGATGCCATGTGACCCTGTCGTCGCGAGTCGCTTGCGCGCCATCCTTACACGGGAATACCTCCGTATGCTGGTTATCCCGCGCGAGAAAAAAGCAACCGCAGCAGTGTAACGAATCGACATTATTGTGGCTTTCTTCTACTGAGAGAGGAAAGACCATAATGGAAGTCACTATTACGCAGCTCGATCAGGTGAAATTCGCAATTCATTCTCGTTCGCATTCAATCATTTGCGATCAACCTGCGGAGAATGGGGGCGAAGACACTGGAATGACACCACCAGCGCTACTGCTAGCATCCTTGTGTACGTGCCGCGTGAAAAATAGACCATGTTGCGCCGCGGAAGCGTCGTGACGTGGCGGGATAAAAGTAGACCACCGCCACATTCTGGTTCCATGGACAACCGATCCCATCAGGGGTAACGAACAAGGTTCGCCGCCCGTGGGGGAGCTTTGCGCTGTGGGACACCGGAGGTATGTACACCGTGGAGATCTATGCGCGGGTGCGGCGGGCGGTTCTTGTCGAGGGCAAGAGCCGGCGGGCGGTGGCCCGGGAGTTTGGGCTGGCGCGGAAGACGGTCAACAAGATGCTGGAGTATTCGTTGCCGCCTGGGTATCGGCGGCAGAAGCCGGTGAAGCGGCCCAGGCTGGCGGCCTGGCAAGGTGTCATCGACGCCATTCTGGAAGAAGACAAGCGGCGGCCGAAGAAGC
Organism: uncultured Acidobacteriota bacterium; assembly: GCA_963798315.1. Taxonomy (GTDB): domain Bacteria; phylum Acidobacteriota; class Terriglobia; order Terriglobales; family Acidobacteriaceae; genus Telmatobacter. Next base: position 347,994 of record CAWCTA010000026.1, read on the forward strand.
AGCGGCACACGGCCAAGCGGATCTTCGAGCGGCTGAAGGCAGAGCACGCTTATCCGGGCGGCTACACCATCGTGAAGGATTACGTTCGGGAGTCCAGGATCAGCAGCCAGGAGATGTTCGCGCCCCTGAGCCACGCGCCCGGCGAGGCGCAGGCCGATTTCGGCGAAGCCGTGGTAGTCATTGCCGGCGTAGAGCAGACGGCGCACTACATGGTCTTCGATCTGCCCCACTCCGACGATTGCTTTGTGCAGGCATTTCCGGCCAAGACGACGGAGGCATTCCTTGAAGGCCACGTGCGGGCCTTCCAGTATTTCGGCGCTGTGCCCGCGAGGATTCTCTACGACAACACGACGCTGGCCGTAGCTCGCATTCTGGGCGATGGGGAGAGGCAGAAGACACGCGCCTTTTCCGAGTTGCAGAGCCACTACCTGTTTGCTGAGAAGTTCGGCCGCCCAGGCAAGGGCAACGATAAGGGTAAGGTCGAAAATCTCGTGGGCTATGCGCGGCGGAACTTCATGGTTCCGGTTCCGCGGGCGTCGAGCTGGGAAGAACTCAACGCGCATCTCGAAGCCGATTGCCGTCAGCGACGTGATCGCCTCCCACCCGCGCAGTTATGAACGCGAGAGTGCGGTCTACGATCCTCTCCACTACCTGGCGTTGCTGGAACAGAAGTGTCGGGCCCTGGACCAGGCCGCGCCACTCTCCGGCTGGCAGTTGCCGGATTGCTTTGCCCAGTTGCGACGCCTGCTCGAAGCGCGGCTCAAGAAACACGCCGGCCGCGAGTATATCCAGGTGCTGCGGTTGATGGAGACCTTCGCGCTGGCAGAAGTAACAAGTGCCGTCGAAGACGCCATGCGCCTGGGTGCGATTAGCTTCGACGCCGTGCGCCATCTTCTGCTCTGTCGCATCGAGCGCCGGCCGCCGCGGCTTGACCTGGCCAACTGGCCGCATCTGCCCATGGCCAACGTACGCGCCACGCAGGCCGGTGATTACATGTCTCTGCTCAGTTACTCATCAGCTTTGACGTCACGCGAGAACCCGGAGGCGGCGCTATGAGCACCCCGCCGGAAATGCCCACGCCCGATACACCGCAGGTCTTGCTGGAGCATCATCTCAAGGCACTGCGTCTGCCCACCATCCTGCGCGAGTACGACAAGGTCGCGCGACAGTGCGCCGAAGAGAAGACGGACTTTCCGCGGTACCTGCTTCGCGTCACGGAACTGGAGTTGTTGGACCGCGATCGCCGGGCTACCGAGCGCCGCATCCGCCAAGCCCGATTCCCGGTGGTCAAGAGCCTCGACAGCTTCGACTTCCTCGCTATCCCCTCGCTCAACAAGACACTGGTGCTGGAGTTAGCCCGGTGTGAGTTCCTGTCAAGGAAAGAAAATCTTTTACTCCTCGCCAATAGCGGTACGGGCAAGTCGCACGTCGCCTTGGCTCTCGGGCTGGCTGCTTGCCAGCGTGGTCATCGCGTGCGCTTCATCACCGCCGCCGTACTGGTCAGTGAACTGATCGAAGCCCGCGACGACAGGCACCTCTTGCGTTTCCAAAAGCAACTGGCAGCTTACGAGTTGCTTATCGTCGACGAACTTGGCTACGTTCCGCTTTCCAAGACCGGCGCCGAGCTGCTCTTCGAGACCTTTAGCACTAGTCAACGCTATGAACGTGCATCCACGCTGGTGACCAGCAATTTGCCCTTCGATGAATGGACTGAAGTCTTCGGCTCAGAGAGGCTGACCGGCGCTCTGCTCGACCGGCTCACCCACCACGTTAACATCCTGGAGATGAACGGCGACAGCTACCGCCTCAAGCAAAGCCGCCGCAAAAGAAATCTACCCGCCGAACACTGACCCCTCAACGCGCCTCGGGGGAGAAAGGCCTCTTCCGCTACGCTCCAGAGCCCTTTCTCCCCCGAAATACCGAAATGCCCGTAATCCCCACTCTTACTGGCTCCCTTTTCCTCCGCCCCACTGGTCTCCTATTAATACGCCCTTGACAGCAAGTTCCTTGCCCAGTATGCCAATCCCCTATGGGTTCTCCATGCGCCAATGGAGATGGCGCTCCAACATTTTTGCATTGGCCTCGGGTGACGGCCTCATTTCGATTACAACCGCGTGCCGCTCCCCAGACCGGCTGACAAGGATTTTGGTAATGTCCATAACCCGCTGGCCTCAACGCACCTCGGGCCACCGGAATATGCTCTCCGTCCGCGAGGTGCGTGTAAAAGACAACTCTGCATCTCATTGAAGCGGCAGTGATGGACGGCACCGCCATTCATCCGTTTGAGGGGAGTAGCCTATCAGTAAAGCAAGCGTGCTCCCTCCCCATTCTCTCCGTCCCTGCGCCCGGAAGTCCATTTGCGCAGAACGTTCTTCAGTCTCGGCATTTGCCGCAGAAGACCTCCCTGAAGCTTGCCGAAGAGCAAGGACTCTAATTTGGGTTTCATGCTACAGTTGTTCAACTTTCATACGCATCACAGCCCCCGGAGCCATGCGCGTCCGCCTCCGGGTGAATGTTCGTTTGGGCCACCTCACACGCGCACTTTTAGGCCAGTGGCAAATAGATGGCGTGGAACGGCTTTCGTGGTGTTCAGTCCCGCCTCAAATTGGAAGTGACACATGACAGAAGATGGGAAACGGGTGCGCGTACTGGTAGTTGACGACCGTCAGGTAATCGCAGATACCTTGGCGTCCATCCTGCAAGTGAGCGGTTACGAGGCCACCACGGCATACAGCGGTGAACAAGCAGTAGAAACGGCGATAGCCTCAAATACCGACGTTCTCATAAGCGACGTTGTGATGGGCGGTATAAGCGGAATAGAAGCTGCTGTCCGCATCCTGAGGAATCGTCCGGCTTGCAAAATCATTCTCTTTTCTGGTCACGCCACAACGGCTAACCTCATTGAGGAGTCTGAGGCGCAGGGCTATAACTTCGAAATCTTCGACAAGCCAGTACATCCCACAATTCTCCTCAACTATTTGGCGGCTTGGCAGGTTAACCCGACATGGAAGTGCGGACCGTTGAGGGACGATGACCAGCGTCATCGCGGAGTCGGCCTCCCGCTTCAACTCCGCAGGGCGTAATTTCTATGCGTTCATCGCCAATTCACGCCCCCAAAAACAACAGTGGCCGAAGCGATAACGCCCCGGCCACCGTGATTAGTTGTTTGTAGAACTAAGGACATCGCATCTCCGCGAGTGCCCATTCATTTTTCACTTATGCTTCCAAGCCGCGATTGCCAGGTGGCGATACCCGTTAATGGGCTTCTTGGGCGATAGTGTTTTCGCTCCATTTGAAAAACTGCCAAACTACAAATCGGGTCGATGGATGCATTGCAACGTGAAAGAATGCAGTCACGTCCCAACGGCTAAAATCCTCACCTATGGGGCAACCTTTGGGGGTCTGGGACACGATGCCTTAGCTGCCTGTGGTGCAAGTCCTGATACCTTCCCGCAAGAATTGAGCGGTATCGACAAGAGTCATTCTTAAGATCGGATGATGGCGATGGGAACACGCAAGGACCGAGAGCGGCAAGAGGATCTTTGGGTAGCGTATACGGATATGGCTGCGGGCCCGGGCCACCCGTTCTATGTTCGACTGAACGAGGTTCTCGACGGCGAAGGATTCGATGCGTTTGTAGAGAAGTTGTGCGCAAGGTTTTACGCCGAGAAGCTTGGGCGTCCTGGCCTGACGCCGGGGATCTATTTCCGCTCACTGATGATCGGGTATTTCGAGGGCATCGAGTCTGAACGCGGCATTGCGTGGCGGTTGAAGGACTGGCTGAGCCTGCGGCGGTTTGTGGGCATTGCATTGGACGAGGAGACGCCCGATCACTCCACGATTTCCCGTACCCGTCGATTGATCGATTTGGAGACGCATAAGCAGGTGTTTTCCTGGGTTCTTGGGTTACTTGCCGATCGCGCGTTGCTGGCGGGCAGGCGCATCGGCATTGATGCGACCACTCTGGAGGCCAGCGCGGCAATGCGTTCGATCGTGCGGCGGGACACGGGCCAGAGCTATGAAGAGTTTCTAACCGGTCTGGCCAAGGCGTCGGGCATTGAAACGCCGACATGCGAGGATCTGGCGCGGCTTGACAGCCGGCGCAAGAAGCGCACCTCCAACAAGGAGTGGAAGAGTCCCACCGATCAGGATGCCCGGGTTGCAAAGATGAAGGACGGCAGTACGCACCTGGCTCACAAGGCCGAACATGCGGTCGATATCGACCGTCTCTGGCAGCAGTGGGCCGAGATTGGAAGAGATTGCTCGAGACAGCCATTCGAAGCCTTGCTGCGCTGGCCAGAGTGACTCAACGCCATGCCGATATAACCGAAGATTCTCGGCCATGCAGGGCCGCGCCAATAGCCACCCCAATGGGGCGTGTCAAAGGCCAGTGTTGGAAGAAGGGCGCCATCGAACTTGGCAGGATTGTTGAGCCGTTTCATCATAGCTGCGATGCGGCTCGGGTCTTTCTCAAAGTAGAGGTAGTAATACGCATCAAGATTTTCGCCTTGCGTCCAGAGCTTACCGGTCTTGGTGTCCAGGTCCCAATAGCGCTCGGTTGCAGGATCCCAAAGCTTGCGGCGAACGGCTTGCTGCACAAGATCGAATTCCTTGAGCCAGGGGGCAGGATCTTCGCCCTGGAGACCGGACAGATAGGCCATCTCCTGCAGGCTCCAAAGATTGAAGACCTGCTCGTTCATGGCGCTTGTGGGGTTTGCCTTGAGATCGATAAAGGGGGAATCTTTGTCGTCCCATCCGGTCTCATAGGTGTGTAACCAGTCAATCAGATGGTCATGGTTCGGATCGCGGACTTTATATAAATTGTGCTGATAGGCGAGGAGCGCCTGCCACAGCGTCCGGTCCTTCGCGGGGCCGCCGAGTTTCTCATTCAGGATGCCGGCATCTCCGGTGAGCCGGGCGTATTCGCCGACAAGCGTTGCCTGGGCAGGGATGCCCTGCGTATCACGCTCCGGACCAGTTGCTTCAAAGGTGCTCTTACCGGATGGAAAGATGGTCCATGCGGTGGTGCCGTCGCCGGTTGCATTTACGGAATAGCGGAACCAATTGAGGATCGCAGCACGCGCGATATCGCTGCGATTGGTGCCGGTGAGCGAGAGAGTCTCTGCGATGCCATCGTTGCTCCACATCCCCATGAAGACATTCCAGTCTGCGATGGTCATCGGGCAGGCGGGCAAGTATTTCACCTGGCATGTTGTATTGAGGACGCCTCTCCAAGACCAGAGCTCGCTGCGAACGAGGTCCTCGGGAGATAGGCTTTCTTGTTGCCCGGTTGTGCCAATCACAAATTTGATCGGTTTCGCAGGGGCTACTAAAGCTGCCGAGGCGAGGTACTTATTCCATAGCTGGTGAGTCGTGCTATCGAGCAGGTCTTGGGAACTATCGAGTTCGGCCAGGGAGGATTTCGCCGCGTTCTCATTGCCACCCGTGCTGATCAAGAGTGCACCTTCGCCATCCGTGCCGAGGTTCCACTCGAAGCTACCTGCCTTGACGCTCGCCTTCGGTTTTGCCGCGAGCAGAACACGATAGGGCCACTTCGACGAGCCATAGATTATTTGCGTTGTTTGGCTGCCTGGAACAACTTGAAATCCATCGCCCCGGCTCTGGATGGTCATTCGTGTCGGTTTACTCGCATGATCGACTTTGATATGGAAGACCGCGACGGAGTTGCCGTAGACCGGGTAGACGGTGAGCGTCACCTGCGGCCCATCGGTAAAGGCTGCGCGATAGACCGTTCGATCGGCGAAGTAGCTCATGCTGCGTTTCGCCGGGCTGCTCTCGAGAGAATAGGTGCGCTGCGATGAGTCGACGAATACGGGAGAGTCGATTTCGAGGATGGACAGGACTTCACTGCTGTTGGTGGGCGCTGCTGGTCCCGCGACCGGAATCAGCAGTTTCTGGCCTCCGAATCCTCGTTCCTGCAAGGCCAGGAAGCCGTTCGATTGATAGATCAGAGCCTTGGTTGGAGCCGCCGCATCGAAGCGGGTAAACGATGCATAGTCGAAGTTGTTATGGAGATTCCGTAGCTGGGAAGGCTTCGTGCTTTCCCATGTCCCCAAAAGCGAGGGACATGGCGCACCCACTTTTGTGCAGGATTTGCAGACCCAGGACCTGGGCCACCCGCCCGATGGCGGACCGCCCCGACCCGCGCCGATCACATGCGCCGTGCGACGGGCCCTCCCATGTTCCGGTTGTTGGATTACCGGGGCTGGCCCCGTAGCAGACCCCACAGTCCGCGAGCCGAGAGGATGAAGGTGAAGCCCCCGAGTCCGCCGAGCGCCCACAGTGTCCATACGAAGAAAAAGCTGCCGGGGGATTTGGCGATCTCAGGGTAATGTGCCCCCCTCATATGGAGGACGGGCATGGCTGCCGCGAACAATCCGACGAGCAGCATGATGATGTGCCCCCATCGCCGTTCGGGGAGCACGAGCGTCCCGTACAGGAAGACCACGAGAACGACCAGCGCAATGTTTGAGCTCTCGGCCTTCGATATCCCACGGACGATGTCGTCCGTAATGTGAAGCGTCAGCAAGAGGATCGAGAGCAGAGACGCGATGGTTAACATGGTGGTCCGTTTCATTGGATCCCCTCCTCCTGGTATCGAAAGCTGTGCCCCGTTCATCGCGGCCCTATCGCGATGAGCGGGTCCACGGCAAGGTCCCAACGGAGTTACGATAGCACCATGGCGGGTGGCCAGATCCCTCAGTCCTTTCCAAACTAAAACGAGGGTGCCTCGGTCCCTCGATGGAGAGCCTGCGCAACAGGTGCGGACCGAATCGAATGGCTTCGCTTCGAACCCTCGGCAGGCACCCGCGAAAGTGGGATTGCCATATTCAGCTCGAGTGATTCAAATCACATCCTGACACCGGGGTGGAATTGGGGTCCCTCCCACCTATGCAGAGCCTGGATGGGGTAACCCCTGGGGGGAAGGATGGGTTGCGATCCGGCTCACCGTGGGGGAAGAGTTGATGGCTACTCCCCCACAATCGCAGAGCTGCATTAGAAGATGGGTCCACCCCACCCGACGACGATGGTTTTATCGGGTCCTGGGCATCACGACGCAAACTTCGAGGATCTTTGAGGAAGAGCAAAGACTGAGGCGTTTTCCCGATATCAAATCCCCCAATGCGCAGGAATACGTGATGTCAAGGACTTCCCTGAGAGCTCCGAGAGCTCGAGAGAGAGAGGGTTGTTCATGGAACTGAACCACTGGGACATCATCGTGTGGGTCAGCGGCTACGTTGGCAACGTCTGCCTGATGGCTGTACTTTGTGCGAAGAAGAGGTATAAGGCCTTTCCTTGGTTCACTTTGTTTCTGGCCAACGAGTTGATTCAGGACCCGCTTCTGGCTCTGCTTGTACGTTACGGCTCCGCCAAGCACTACTTTTACGGCTACTGGGGGCTGGATGTACTGGACTCGCTGCTCCTTCTCTTTGTGATCTTCGAGCTGTCTAGAACCGTGACGCGGGTAATCGATAACAAGAACGTATTCCGCCCGCACGATCTGTTCTGGCTGGCTGCGGGCCTGCTGGTCACAGGAATCAGCTGCTGGGTGCTCGCGCCCAGGCTGCCGAATCCCATAGTTACCCTTGCATTCAAGGCCGCGACGATGGCGAGTATCACCATGTGTGGCCTGACGGTCTACGTTTTCCTGGCCGCTTTCTTTTACGGGGTGCGTTTTCGTGTCCACGCGGTGGCTATTACCTACGGCCTGACGGCCTATTCCCTGACCAGGATGCTGGTCTATTTCGCCGTTTTGAGCACTGGCAGCGCAGAAGTGTGGGAGTTGCTGTCTCGCTGGTCCAAGCCTCTTTATATCCTCATGCTCTTTGGATGGAGCCTCATGCTTTGGCTGGAAGAGCCTGAGCGAAAGATCAGTTCAGAAATGTACGAACTGACAGTGAGGACGCGGTATATTGAACGGGCCCAATCCAGATGAAAAGCTCACCGGAGAAGTCACAACTGGCGATCAAATGCCCGAGGCGCGCGATCGCTTTGGACCCAAGGCCCTACAGTGCCTTGTGATGCCTGTTTCTGGTATTCCTGTCGTCGCGGCATGCTCTGTGCGGCGGCTAAATAAAGAAATCCGGTATATGAGCCGGATCAATAAGAATCACGGGGGAAGAACAATGAACCGTTGCGTATTGATGATTTCTGTCCTGGTTTTAATGTGGTCTCGAGTCAGTCTCGCACAGGCCGGCCCTGCGCCAAGCACGAATTCTCCGATTGCACCGACGCCAGTGAATGTGCCGGGTACGAATTCTCCGATCGCCCCGACCCCAGTGACTGTGCCGGGTACGAATTCTCCGATCGCCCCGACCCCGGTGAGCTTTCCTACGAACCTGCCGGAGGCTACCACAACGGCAGCTCCTCCTTCCAGCTTGAATCCACTTACCATGTCGGCCGATGATCTTGCAGCCTGGGGCTATCCGCCTCAGCCGGGTCCGAATGCGGCGCCGCAGGCCTATGCTGTCTGGGCACAGGCAGTTACCGCTGCACAGACTCGCATCTTCCCCTGGCTGGCACGGGCCAATCGTGCTCACGGTCCGATCACAGGCTCGCAGAGTATAGTCCTCAGCAATTCAACGCCGGTCGTCGCGTCTGCCGTGAACTCCGCTTTGGGATCCTACAACTGGAGCGGATACCTGAATACAAACACAAACGGAGTTCCATTCACCTCTGTGTTTGCTCAGTACGTTGTTCCTCGCGCGCAACAGGCTCCCGGATCATGCACAGGCGGCTGGGACTACTCTTCTACCTGGGTTGGCCTGGACGGCGGAGGAGCCGGCGCAAATGATGTGCTGCAGGCTGGTACCTCTGCAGATGCTTACTGCGGCCCGTCCGACGACCCCGAAGACCCGCCCGGCTCGCAGACCACAGCAACCAGCTACTCGGCCTGGTACGAGTGGTATCCAATGAACGCCACGAATATCTCTGGTTTGACCGTTAAACCAGGAGACAACCTGTTTGTGGAGGTGTGGAGTACTTCCCCCACAACCGGTGGTGTGTTCGTTGTGGACCTCAACTCCCAGCAATATGTCAGCATTAATCTCACTGCACCGGCCGGAGTACAGGTTGCCGGCGGAAGTGCAGAGTGGGTCTTAGAGTGTCCCAGCATATCGGGGAATCTGGCAACTCTTACGAACTACATTTCCGAGTACGTTTCTGGTGCCTATGCAGTGGACACCAACGGGACCACATACGCTCCGGCAGACTCTACGCCGGTCGTTATGGTCGACCAGAACATGCAGCCGATCTCTTATCCTACCCTGCTTGGAACAAACGCCATGCAGATTCAGAACACCGGCTCTTCCGTAACCGGTCTACAGTGACAACGTATCCGTCAGAGCAACGCATCAGCCTGGACAGATTTCAGATGCCTGCGTACCATGCATAGCCCGCTTCAGGGGACGCGGAGCCGAGACCTTTGCCGAACCGCTTGAGCGAGTCGGTGGCCGTAATGCGGGTGATGTACTTTACGCTCTTGTAGCCCAGCTGGCGAGGCACGCGCAGGCGGAGCGGGCCGCCGAAGCGCACGGGGAGCTCGCCGTCGTTCATTCCCATGGTGAGGAAAGTCTGAGGATGCAGGGCGTCGGCCATGTCGATGCTTTCCCACCAGTCGGGCTCGATGGAAAAGTAGACGATGTAGCGAGCCTGAGGCAGGACGCCGACGGCGTCGAGGACGTTGACCAGCGGAGTCCCAATCCACTCGGCAATGTACGACCAGCCTTCTTCGCACACCACCTCGGTGATCTGGCTGCGCACAGGAAGACTCTTGAGGTCGGAGAGCGAGAACGCTGCCGGATGCGAGACCAGGCCGTCGACGGACAGGCGCCAGTCAGAAAAGCCGGAGGCCTGGTGGCGCTTGAAAGCGTCGCTGGGCGGGGCGGTTTCGTTGCCGAAGGGGGTCTTCGAAATCATGCTGCGAGGGAATTCGCGCGCAAGCGAGTGCTGGGTGAGGAGCCGCTGGACAGCGTACGTGAGCGTTTCGCCGGGGCCCCAGGCTCCGGCGCTATCGGGTGGGATGAGGCCATAATGGCGGGCAACGCGGCCGGCGACGGCGAGACCTGCGACTCCGGCCGTTGCCACGAGACCGGTGGTGATGAGCTTGCGGCGGGAGATGCTGCTCATGGGCGCTCCAAGGGTACGGAGGGTACTGCTACACGTCCGGTGATCATGGGCCGGGTGCGATTCCAGAAACCGGCAAGAGCGATCATCGCAACGTGGACGGTGAGGAAGAACACCAGAAATCCAGACACGAAGAAATGCAGGGTGCGGGCGGATTGCCGGCCCCCGAGCAAGTTAACTGCGGCCGGGACCGCGGAATTGAAGGCGGGAGACAAGGCCAGTCCCGTCCAGATGACGAGGGGAAACAGAACGAAGATGACCAACAGATACGTGATGCGTTGGACTACGTTGTAGGCGCGGTTCTCCGCGGCGTCGGGTGGCGCGCGGCGCAGACATTTAGCGAGCACGGCGCGGAAGGCGGGCCACTTTCGATCGGCGGGCGCGGGGAACAGGTTGCGCGAGAAGTGGCGGCTCAACAGGCCGGCGACTGCGTAGACCAGGCCGGTGAGGACCAGAACCCATGCCGCCTCGAAGTGGAGATAGCGGCTCCAGCCATTCTGGTCGGGCATCACGTAGGTGTAGCCGGTGGGGACGGTGTCTCTGGATGCGGGAATGGGAATGGTGAACAGCGCAGGAGTCCCGGAGTTACCGGTTTCGCCCCAATAGAAGCGGGGATGCGAGATCACGATTTCAGTGCCGGTGAGAAGGAGCGCACCGAAAGAAATGACGGTGATCCAGTGGGTTATGCGGACTAGGGCGGTATGCCGCGGGGTTGATTGCACTTGGACTGAAACGGTGGATTGCACGCGGGGAGGATAGCACAGACCGAGCTTGATTTCCCTGGAATTGTTTGAGGCTGGTTCGGGGTTGGTGAGGTTCGCCGCGGGACCTGATGCCGGGGCAGGATATGCGAGCAAATAGCGAGACCGTGCTACAATGTATTTGCGCTCAGTGATTTGGTCGTGAGCGGCGCTTTGTCTCAAGAAGGCAACTCGGCCTCGCACAGATTTCCCCAAGCCCCTACAGCGTAACCTGTAAGTCCCCCTCCCGGGTGGCTCATCTTCTGGCCTGCGAAAAGGCCAAGATGCAGAGTGACATTGTCCTCCACATTGGAACGGCAATGATTTCGGGACTGCGCATTGAATTGCGTGGAGGCAGGGTGCCGGTCGGCAGCGTGCCGAGTGGCGTTTTCGTGTAGCGTGGGTCAGTTCCGGGTGCGGGCATTGATTGAATGCTTTCCGCCAGTCCGTGGGACGTTTTCGGTTCTTCCTTGCGCAAATGTTTGAAACAGGCTCGCGCCCGTCAACGGGCTTCCGCGCCTCTGTGTCCGGTTTCGTTTGCAGGCCTCCATGAAATCGAGGCTCGCGGAACCTAAAGGAAATTTGTCTATTTTGACGACTCAGTTTTCACAGTTTTCCCTCTCCAAGATTTTGCTGGCCAAGCTCGACGCCAACCAATTCAAGACGCCGACGCCTGTGCAGGCCGAGGCGATTCCTCCCGCGCTCCAAGGGCGGGACGTGCTGGCCACGGCGCAGACCGGAACCGGCAAGACACTCAGTTTTTTGATTCCCATCGTGGAAATGCTGCAAAAGGCGGAAGGACGCGGTGCGCAGGCGCTGATCGTTCTGCCCACGCGTGAATTGGCCATGCAGGTAGAGAAGGCCTTCCGTGCCATCCGTTCAAGCCATCAGCAGACCGCAGCACTGGTGGTGGGCGGAATGTCGGAGAGCGCGCAACTCCAGGCGATTCGCCAGGGCGCGCGGGTGATCGTGGCCACGCCGGGGCGGCTCGAGGACTTCCTCAAGCGCAAACTGGTCAAGCTTTCCGGGATCCGGATCCTGGTGCTGGACGAGGTGGACCGAATGCTGGATATGGGCTTCGAACCGGCCATCCGGCGCATCACGGCCATGACCCCAGGCGAGCGGCAGACGCTCTGCTACTCGGCCACACTGGAGGGCAAGGTGAAGGAAGTGGCGCGCCACTACCTCAAAGATCCGGTGCGCATTGAAATCGGCTCGGTGATGAAGCCGACTGAAAACGTGGAACTGCGGGCCTTCGACGTGGATGCGGACAAAAAGCAGGAGCTCCTGGAGCATCTGCTCAATGGCGAGAAAGGCAGCTTTCTGGTTTTTGTGCGCACCAAGCATGGCGCTGACCGGGTAGCCAAGCGGTTGGCCCGATCAGGGCACGCGGCCATCCAGATTCACGGCGACCGTTCGCAATTCCAACGGAACCATGCCCTGCGCAGCTTCTCCGAGGGGGGGCATCGTGTGCTTGTGGCTACCGACGTGGCCGCCCGCGGCATCGATGTGGCCAACGTGGCCCACGTAGTGAACTTCGATATTCCCAAGGTGGCCGAGGATTTTGTTCACCGGGTGGGCCGCACCGGGCGCGCCTCGGCGAAGGGTGTAGCTTCGACCTTTGCCGGACCGACGGAACGCAACGATCTGCGCAAGATCGAACGTGCGCTTTCAATCAAGATGAGCCACTTCCGGGTTCGCACAGTGGACCTGAAGGCGGCAGGCAAGAGCGCGGCCTGAGCGGAATTGGGGGCGGCGCAGGCGCCGCCCCCCATCCAATGAACTCACCGGACAGGCGACATCGGCCTGGAAAGAGCGCCCAGGCCTATTGGGTGCTCTAGGTTCGTGGTGGAAGAATGCGGGGATGGCCGCATTGGCGGGGGCAATCAGTCGGATACGGCTCATCGAGTCCGGCATGCCGCCTCAGGCGATCTGGATCAGTGATCACGACGCCCTCTCGCCGTGGGACGACGAATCCGAGACTAGCCCACTTCGACAAAGTGCGACTAATGGTGAAGAGCGTCGTGCCCGTCATTTGCGCAAGTTCTTCGCGCGTGATCACCACGTCAACTCCGTCGCGACATTCTTTTCCGACCGATTTGAGGAGCCTGATCAAAACCAGCGCCATCCGCTTAGGAACCCGCTCGCCGGCTATCTCACAGAATCTCTCCTCAAGTTCGCTCAAGCGGCAGGCCAGGATTCTCCCCAGATTGATTTGTATCCGCGGATATCGAGAGATGAGCATCTGAAGCAGGTGAGACTCCCAGACAAAGACCTGGCTCCGTTCCATCGCGTGGGCAGAACAGCTGTGATTGCTGCCATCCGGATCCGCGTGCATTCCCACTGCGTCTCCGGGCCCGTTCAACCACAGAATCACTTCTTTCCCATCCGGACTCAACTGCGTGAGTTTCACGCTGCCGGTTTTAATCATGATTAACTTGTGGATCGGTTGATCTTGAGAGAACAGCCTCTCGTTGCGGGCAAACTTCATGATTTTGGCAAAGGCAAAGATCTCGCTGCATTGCTGTGGGGAGAGTCCGGCGAGGAGTGCAGAACGACCCACGAGTGCACCGTGCGCGTCAGAAGTGGGCCAGTACGACCTCGATGAATCTTGGCGAGTCAAGGGTCGTGGTCTCGGGACGTCGCAATGTGTCATCTTCTCTCCCCAACTTTTTGGACCGACATAAGATCACTGTGCCTGAGAAAGCCCATCTCCTCCCGGGCAGAGTGTCTCGTTAGCGTTCAGCCTAATAAGTCTGCGTCACATGGATGTCATGCTGTCGTCAGCCGAATGTCACCAAGTCATCACGTCATGGAGATACCTGCATTCCGAGCGGCCCGACCTGGTGGAAGCGCTCAAGGATGACTCGTCGCTGGACGCGTGGGGCATTCGGGCCGTCAATGACTGAATCGCGAACGAGCTTTGAACCATCATGCTCGCGGCGACTCGCTCGCCGAGGCCGTCCGCACTTTCTGTCTCGTCTCAGTTGCATGGCAGGAGTTCAGCCTGCTATATCTGCAAAGAATTCCATCACCAGATTAGGAGGCGATTCGATGCGTTGGAAGCACGCTTGCCCGTGGATCCTGCTGTTGACGCTGTTGCTGGCCATGGTCGCTGTTCCCGTGGTTCTGGCCCAGGATTCAGCGGGGGCTTCGTTCTCGAGCGCGACCTCCATACCGGAGTCCCGCCTGATCCAGCCTGAGGCGCTTGTTCAGTTGCTGAAGGCCGGAGAGAAAGAGAAGCCCCTTATCCTTCAAGTGGGTTCCCGGGTCATGTTCTCGCAGGATCACATCCCGGGGTCTGATTACGCGGGGCCGGGCTCCCAGGCGTCGGGTATCCAGTCTCTCGAGAACACCGTGGCATCGCTTCCCAAGGACAAGCAGATCGTCCTCTATTGCGGTTGCTGCCCGTGGAATCGCTGCCCCAACGTCGGTCCGGCGTACAAGCGGTTGCACGATCTCGGATTCACCAACGTCAAAGTACTCTACATTGCCAACAACTTCGGCGACGATTGGGTGAACAAAGGCTACCCGGCGGTCAAAGGCAAGTGATGGCTCTACTGCAGCACCACGGCCACCGCGAAGCCGTCATATCCGCGCGCGCCCACGGTCGGGATTGCGGTCGCACTCAGCCGTGGGTGCGACGCCATCATTTCCGTCATGCGGCGCACGCCCTGGACGTCGGGATCGGCGGAGCCGGCGTCGAGCACCTTGCCGTCGCGTACCACGTTGTCGGCAATAATCACTGAGCCCGGGCGGGAGAGCTTCAACGACCACTCAAGGTACTCCGGCAGGCTCTTTTTGTCGGCGTCGATAAAGACGAGGTCGAATGGATCTTCTCCGCGCTCATCCATCGAGCGCAGACTCCCACTCGCGGGCCCGACCCGCACCTCAACCCGCTCCAGCACGCCTGCCGCCTTGAGATTTGCGCGCGCGATGTCGGCATGGTGGGGATCGATCTCCAGCGTTACCACCTGACCGCCGGCGGGGAGCGCGCGCGCCAGCCAGATGGTGGAGTAGCCGCCCAGGGTTCCGACCTCCAGCACGCGCCGCGCACCCGAAATCCGCACCATCAATTCGAGGAATTTGCCCAGCAGTGCGGGCACATCGATGGAGGGCAGACCCGCCTCGCGATTTGCCTCCATGCTTGCCGATAGCGCCTGATCCTCCGGCGCGAGCAACTCGCCAAAGTAGCGGTCCACGGCCGCCCACGTTTCCTGCATGATGACCCCCGGAAGAGATTATTTATTTGTCGCGCGCCACGACGAAGTCCGGCACCCAGAGAAGGGCGCGCTTGAACTCCGAATCGGGAAGGGAAGCGAGCGCCTGCCGGGACTGTTCCGCGTAGCGATCGGCCACGCTCATCGCATAGGCCACCGACCCGTTGCGGGCCAGGATTTCCTGGATCTGCTCGCGGCACACGTTCTCAAAGCTGCGGTCGTCGAGCACGCGCTGGATGGCCTGGCGGTCGGCGGCGGTGCCGTGGTCCATGGAGTGAATGACGGCCAGGGTCGCCTTGCCCTCGCGCAGGTCGCTGGCCACGGGCTTGCCCAGCACTTCTTCGGTGGCCGTCAGGTCGAGCACGTCGTCGACAATCTGGAACGCCAGGCCGACGGTGCGGCCATAGGTGGCCAGGCGGTTTCCTGCGCCTCGGTGGCTCCGGCCAGCACTGCGCCCAGCCGCATCGATACCGAGAACAGGCACGCGGTCTTGCGGAAGATCAGGTCGTAGTACTCGGCCTCCGAAACGGCCTTGCCCAGCTTCTGAATCTGCAGCAGCTCGCCCTCGACCATCTGCTGGGTCAGGCCGATGAGCAGGTCGAGCACACGCAGGTTCTTCTCTTCGAGCGCCACGCTGAAAGGCCTGCATGTAGAGCCAGTCGCCGGCCAGCACGCACTTCTCATTGCCCCAGCGTGGTATTGGCCGAGGGCCGCCCGCGCCGGGTGTCGGCGCCGTCGATGATGTCGTCGTGGACCAGGGTGGCGGTGTGCACCATCTCGACGACGGTGCCCAGCCGGATGGCGCTGGGGCCGCTATAGCCCAGCATGTGCGCGGCCAGCAGCAGCAGCGACGGGCGGATGCGCTTGCCGCCGCCCTCGCGCAGGTACTCGGCAATTTCGGTGATGGTGCTGACGCTGGAGGCGGCGTCGCGGCCCAACTCCTGCTCGATTGCCACGAGGTCGTCCCGCAGCAGATCGAAGACCTCTCTCGCCGTCGCTATCGCCAGTGTGCTCAAATTTTCTTCCTGGTTCGGACTGTTTTGGCCGGCACGAATCACGCCTCTCGCCACTGCTTGCCCTAGTTCGTTCGGTAGTTCGTAAACTGCAAATCCAGGCCCAGGTCTTTGCCACGCAACATGGCGATGATCGCCTGCAACTCGTCGCGATCTTTGCTCGATATTCGGACAGTATCGCCCTGGATGCTGGCTTGCGCCTTCTTTTTTGAGTCCTTGACGAGCTTGACGATCTCCTTGGCCTTTTCCGTGGGGATGCCCTGCTGGAGGCTGATCTTCTGCCGCACGCTCTGGCCGGCAGCCTGTTCCAGCTTGCCATAGGTCAGGTTCTTGAGCGAAACGCCGCGTTTCACAAGCTTCTGCCCCAGGATCTCCTTGACAGCTTCCAGCTTGTACTCACCGGCCGAGGCTAACTCGATGGATTCGTGGCCCTCGAGGTTGATCTCGGAGTGGGAGTCCTTGAGGTCAAAACGCTGTCGAATCTCTTTCATCGCCTGGTCAATGGCGTTCCGAACTTCCTGAATGTCGACCTTGCTCACGATGTCGAACGAATTATCCTGGGCCATACTTACCTCGATTTACGGGTGCCGGCCTCCAGAGTTACCGGGACCAACCAAACTCTAGTTTCCCACGTCAGGGGCAGTGTCTAATCCTTAATTCGACGAAGGCTTCGCCGGGATGGAAAAATCGCGGGCGCTCTTCTGTCAAAGACGCATCTTACCTAGACCGCGCCGTCTGGGGAAATGGCGGCGAACAAGCGATAAAAGTTTTTAGTTGTGGCGGAGGCGACTTCTTCAACGCTGACGCCGAGCAGGCCAGCCAACACCTGCGCCGTTTCGCCGACCATCGCGGGTTCGTTGCGCTTGCCGCGGTGGGGCGCCGGAGCCAGCCAGGGAGCGTCGGTTTCGACCAGAACGCCATCCAGCGGCACGCGGGCTGCGACGTCGCGCAAAGGCTGGGCCTTGGGATAGGTCAGGTTTCCGGCAAACGAGATCAGAAAGCCCAGGTCAAGCGACCGGCGAGCCTGTTCCCACTCCCCGCCGAAGCAGTGCATGATGCCGCCAAGGCCTGTTCTCGCCCAAAACTCCTCCAAGACTAAGAACAAATCGTCCCAGGCGTCAGTGGCGCCATCCTTCGGACGGCAATGGATGAGAATTGGCCGCTTGCGCGATGCGGCGATCTCAAGTTGTTTCCTCAGCCCCTCTAGCTGTACGGGGCGCGGAGCACCCTCATGGTAATAGTCCAACCCGATTTCGCCGCAAGCGATCACTTCGGGCTCGGCCAATAGGCTATCCAGCTTCACAAGGGCCGCATGATCGGCCTCTGCGGTGTTGTGGGGATAGATGCCGGCGCTGGCATACAAACGCGGCAGGCCAAGGTTGCCGTTGAATTGGCGGCAGAGATCCCGGGCCTGGTGCATCTCCCCTGGCCCCTCGCCGATGCCGATCGAGAGCACCGCGCCGACCCCCGCTTCTTTCGCCCTCCGCAGCACCTGCTCGCGGTCGCCGGAGTAGCGCGGGCTGTCGAGATGAGCGTGGGAATCGATCAGCAATGGACCCTCAGATACAACGAAATCAACAACTGAGCGGAGATGACGCCCGTGCCCACCTCAATTGGGGGAATCCCTATCCTCGAAACTACTTCAGCCGCGCCCCCAGGGGTACTTCTTCCAGAAATCCCGCCAGCACCGGCGCGCCGTCGGGCAGCGATGCCGCCAGGAGCATGCCGTTTGACTCCAGGCCACGCATTTTGCGGGGGGCCAGGTTGGCCACAATCACGATCTTGCGGCCGACCAGTTTTTCCGGCTCGTAGTGCTCGGCGATGCCGGCCAGGATCTGGCGCCTCTCATACCCTAAGTCGACTTCCAGGCGCAGGAGCTTGTCGGCTTTGGGAATGCGTTCCGCCACCAGCACCTCGGCTACCCGCAGCTCCACCTTGGCGAAGTCGTCGATGGTTATGTGCGCCGGCTGCGGAGGCGCTTCAAGAGGGTCCGGCGTGTGCTCCTTCGGATGCAGCGGGGCGCCTTCCGGAGCGTCCGCCGGTATGGAACTGAGCCGGCTGCTGGCCAATTCTGCGGGCACCGGGTGTACGTGCGCTGTTTCCACCGGCTTTTCGGAATTCACGGGAGCAGTTGTCGTGGAAGTCACCTGGTCGTCTCCCGGATGTCCGGCAGCGCCGGCTTCTCCGGGCGCCGTCGCGGGGCCATCCACTGATCCGACAGATGGTGACGCCGTGGCTTGCGAGGGCGCGGCGTCCTTACCGGTCCCGGCGGCAGCCTCTACTGCGCTCGAATTGTTCTGGTCCTCAAGGTTCTGCATACGTTCGATCGTGTCCTTTTCTGCGCGGGGAAACAGGGGCACGGGGTCGGTGAAGCGGGTTCCAGTCTCTAATCCGCCCCATCCGAGGCGGGTGAGAAATGCCTTCCCGGCCGCGTCTTCCAGCGATCCCAGGCCCAACTGCTGCCACACCTTTGCGGCCGAAACCGGCAGGATGGGGTAGACCAGCGCTGTTATGATGCGGATTGCCTCCGCCGCGTTGGCGAGCACGCGCGCCTGGTGAGCCGCTTGATCGGCATCGGAACGGTCGGAGGGTTTCTTCCAGGGCGCATTGGCGGTCAGATAGCCGTCGGTCTCCGCCACCAGCAGCCACAGGCTTTTCAGTGCTTCAGAGAAATTGAGCTCATCGAAGGAGGGCCCGAACTCAGCGATGGCCCGTTCGGCAGACTGGCGCAATGCGGCCTCGGCCGGCGTTGGCGGCCCGGCCTCTGGCAACACGCCGCCGAAGTACTTGTGCACCATGTTGACCACGCGGCTGACGAGATTGCCGTAGCCGTTGGCTAGATCGCCGTTGTAGCGCCGCACCAGCGCGTCGAAGCTGAAGCTGCCATCCTGCCCGAAGGGGATCTCGCGGAGCAGGAAATAGCGCAGCGCATCGGCGCCCAGCACGGTGTCCACTGTCTCCGCGCGCACGATGTTGCCAATCGACTTCGACATCTTGGTGTCGTCGAAGAGCAGCCATCCATTGGCCTTTACGGAGCGCGGGGGCGCGATGCCGGCAGCCATCAGAAACGCCGGCCAGTAAACGCAGTGAAACCGGCTGATCTCCTTGCCGATGAGGTGCATGTCGGCGGGCCAGAATTTTTTGAAGTTCCGGTCGTCATCCGAGCCGTAACCAAGGGCCGTAATGTAGTTGGCCAGCGCGTCGAGCCATACATACACTACGTGCTTTTCGTCCCAGGGCACGGGAATGCCCCAGGAAAAGCTGGTGCGGCTCACGGACAGATCCTTGAGCCCACTGCGGACAAATGAAATCACTTCGCGCCGCGTGGATTCAGGCTGCATGAAGCCGGGATTGGCTTCGTAGAATTCCAGCAGCTTGCGCTCAAATGCCGAGAGCTTGAAGAAGTAGTTCTCTTCGCTGACCGTTTCAGTCAGGCGGCCGCACATCGGGCAAAGAGTGCCAGGAGGCCCGTCAACATAGGCCTCATCGGAAACGCAGTATTGGCCGGTGTAGGTGTTCTTGTAGATGAAGCCCCGGTCGCGCAGGGTTTCGAACAGCTTTTGCACGCCGCGTTTGTGGCGCGGTTCGGTGGTGCGGATAAAGTCGTTGTAACTCAGCCCGAGCCGGTCCCACAGGGCGCGAAACTCGCCGGAAATGGCGGTCGCAAACTCCATCGGCGTGCGCCCGGCCAGCTTCGCCGAACGCTCGATCTTCTGGCCGTGCTCGTCGGTGCCGGTTAAAAACCAGGTGTCGATCCCCTGCGCCCGCTTCCTTCGCGCAATGGCATCGCACACGATGGTCGAATAGGCATGCCCCAGGTGCGGGCGCGCATTCACGTAGTAAATCGGCGTGGTGAGATAGAAGTGCGATGAATCGGGCTTGGTCATTGAGAAGTCATGAGGGAATCTTCGCCCAAAATCCCGGAGAGAAATCCCTTCTATCTCTCATCTTACGGCATCCTTCAAGGAGTTGATTTAATGCGGCCTGATAAACTGACCCTTACAAATCAAGGATTTTGAGGCCTTTCCAACGTGTATCTGGAATTGCAGAAGCGGCTCGCGGACCACCTTCGCAACGTCCTGCGCGCAGAGTACGAAATTGAGCCGGAAAACATTCCACTGGAAATCCCCCCCGACCTCAAGTTTGGCGAACTCGCTACACCGATCGCGCTCCAACTGGCGCGTACGCTCCGCAAAGCCCCCAGGATCATCGCCCAGGAAATCGTGGCCGCGCTCGGCGCGGTCGACGGATTTGCCGGATTCGAAGTGGCCGGCGCCGGATACATTAATGCGCGATTCGATCGCGCGGCCTGCGTGCGCGGCATCGCCTCCCGGGTCTCAGAATCAAGACCCGGGGCACCCGTGCATCACGTGATCGTGGAGCACACTTCGATCAATCCGAATAAGGCTGCGCACATCGGGCATCTCCGCAACGCGATCCTGGGCGACAGCTTTGTGCGGTTGCTGCGCGCAGCCGGTCACAAGGTCGATGTGCAGAACTACATCGACAACACCGGAGTGCAGGTGGCAGATGTGGTCGTCGGTTTTCTCCACATCGAGAAGAAGAATGCCGCAGAAGTGCGGGAGTTGGTGGCTGAGTGCAAGCGACGTGCCTTGGGCCCGGAAGGGCATACCGCGGCCATCGACTACTACTGCTGGGACCTCTACACGCGTGTGGGCCTTTGGTACTCGAGCAGCACGGATGAGGAGAACGCGGAGCGAAAAAAGGTTCGCTACGATACGCTCCACCAGATCGAGCATGGCGGGAACGAGACCGCCGAGGTGGCGGAGCTGATTTCGACGGCGGTAGTACGGCGGCATCTGGAGACAATGCTGCGACTCGGTATCGAATACGACTTCCTGCCGCGCGAGAGCGAGATTTTGCACCTGAAGTTCTGGGAGCGAGCGTTCGAACTGCTCAAGCAATCGAAAGTTCTGTATTACGAAGAGAAGGGCAAGAACACCGGTTGCTGGGTGATGCGGAGGCGAAGCACGGAAGTGGCCGAGGACGAGACCGACGAGGACGCCAAGGTCATCGTGCGCTCCAACGGCACCGTGACTTATGTGGGCAAGGACATCGCGTTTCATCTCTGGAAATTCGGCCTGCTGGGGGGCGACTTTGGCTATAAACCCTTCTTCACCTATCCCGACCACGAGTGCTGGATCTCGACCGAGCACGGAGTGGAGCCGCATCCCCACTTTGGGGGGGCGACGGTGATTTACAACGTGATCGACTCGCGGCAGGCCGATCCCCAGGCGAACGTGTTCGATGCTCTGGTCGGTATGAAGTTCTACGAGCAGGCTGAGCACTACACCCATTTCGGCTACGAAATGGTGGCGCTGACGCCGTCGTACGCGGCGCAGCTCGGATACCAACTGACGGAGGAGGATCGCGCGCGGCCTTACATCGAGATTAGCGGCCGCAAAGGCTTCGGGGTGAAGGCCGATGATCTGATGGACCTGATGATCAAGGCGGCCAAGGCCGAGGTGGTGAAGCGCCACGCGGATTGGAGCGAGGGACAGGTGACGGGCGTTGCCGAGAAGATCGCCTACGGGGCGCTGCGCTACTACATGCTGCGCTTCAGCCGCTATTCTGTGATTGCGTTCGACCAGGACATGGCGCTCTCTCCCGAGGGAGAGACGGGGCCGTACCTGATGTATGCGGCGGCGCGTATCCGTAGCATTTTCCGCAAGGCGGAAACGACGCCGGAAGAGGAGCTAGCGGGGTTAGCGGAGTTAGCGCAGCTAGAGCGCTATCTTGCGGGCGAAAGCGATGAAGACATTTGGGCGCTGTGGCTGCGCGCCGGGCAGCGCACTCTGGTGCTCGTGCAGGCGCTTGCCACGTCCGAGCCAATGCACTTGGCCAAGCATGCGTTTCAGCTGGCGCAGGAGTTCAGCAACTTCTATCACAACCACCACATCCTCACGGAAGAAGATCCGGCGCGCAAAACGTTCCTGCTGGCTACCGCCGCGGTGGCGCTGCGCGAGCTGGTGACGGTGCTGAGCTGGCTGGGCATTGAGAGCCCCCAGGCGATGTAGTCTCCGCATCAGCGAATCATATCCATTCCATTTTCTGTGGTTTACACCTGCTATCGACCCTAGTTTGCCGGGCCGATGCTTTTCTTCGTTTTCAGAAGCCAAAATATACTTGACACCATACACTGTGTGTAATACAGTATGTGAAGTACAGTGTACGAGGAACAGTATGACGCTGCCCGAAAGCACTTTCGAGAACCTCCGCCTCGAACTCCGACGCGGCTGTCTCACGCTGGCTGTCCTGGTTCAACTGCGCCGCGAACATTACGGGTACACGTTGCGCAAAGACCTGGCCGACCGTGGGCTGGTCATCGACGAAAGCACGCTCTACCCACTGCTGCGGCGCCTGGAGACCCAGGGCCTGCTGGTCAGTGAGTGGCGCGAGGAAGAAAAGCGCAACAAGCGGTTCTACCGCCTGTCCAGCGACGGCGAGCAGATACTCGGCCAGCTGTTACAGGAGTGGCAGGCCATCAACAGCTCCATCTCGAGCATGTTGTAAGCACGCAAGCTTACCCCAGCGACGAAGACCAGTCGCTGGGGACCCCGAAAAGGAAGACGCCATGGAACTTCTTGATCGTTACCTCCAAGCCGTAAAGAAGCACCTGCCCTGGCAGCGGCAGGACGACATCATCGCCGAGCTCCGGGCCAATCTGGAGTCGCAACTCGAGGAAAAGCAGGAAGAACTGGGCCGCCCTCTCACTGCAGCAGAAGCGGAGGCATGGCTCCAGCAACTGGGCTCCCCGGTGCAGATGGCCTCACACTACCAGCCCCAGCAATACCTCATCGGTCCCGCCATCTATCCCGTGTATCTGTATGTCCTGCGGATATCCTCGATGTGGGCGCTGGCGATCTACACGTTCGTTGCCACGATCACGCTCGTGCTGGGATCATCGATCAGCGGAGACGCCGTGGCACAGGCTGCTTTCCGGCTGCCGTCGATCGTTATCCAGGTGGCTGCCTGGGTCACGCTGGTCTTTGCCGCCCTAGAGTTCATCGCCACTCGTTATCCGGGGAAATGCCCGCCCATCGCCGGACTCTACGGAAAGTGGTCGCCCGGAGAGCTTCCGCCACTTGAGCCGGCTCGCACGCCGGGAGAGAAGCGGCCCAGCTATGCCCAGGCTGTCACCGAAGTAATCTTCGGCTTTGTCGTTCTCGCCTGGCTGGTCGTGGTTCCCAGGCATCCGTTCCTCATGTTCGGGCCCGGCATCACCATCCTGCATGCGTCGCCTTTCCGCCTGAATCCCATTTTGTTGACGTTCTACTGGTGGATCGTGGGGCTCAACGCACTCCAACTGGCGTGGCGCTGCATTGACCTTCTCCGTGGAGCGTGGCAGCACGCCGGGCCACTGCGTCACATCGTGTCAAAGTTCTTTGGAGCCATCCCCCTGGTGCTCCTGGCCTACCTGCCTGGATCCACCTATGTCCTCCTCAGGCATCCTGAAACCGACATGTCGCGGTACGCACAAACCGTCGACTCCACCAACAGGGGAATCCATGCCGGCCTGCAGGTCTTGTGCGTGATCGTAATCCTTCAACTGATATGGGACATCGCGCAGGCTCTCGCGCGAGTCTTGCGGGGACCCCAGGAACCGCGGTAGTCAGAACTTCGCTTCGAATTCCCGGAAGCGCCGTTCCAGTTCCCACTGCGCGGCGGCTTTCTCGTTGCTGTCGAGGAATGCCTTGCAGCTCTTTGACGGTTTCTCCCCGCCCGGCAGCTGTCCTTTGCAGGCCGTCGCCGCCGTTGTGAAAACATCGGGCGCGGCCCACAGGCTCTCACCGGAAAGGAAGTTGTGTTCCATGCCCGTGCGCGCCAGTTGCTTCAGGTCCTGGTAGGTGAGGTGGTATTCGAGCGCAGCCCGGACATATTCGTGGGTAATATCGATGCGGCTCACGCCCTGGTCGTCGGTCGAGAGCGCCACGGGGACATGTGCCGCCCGATAAGCCTGGAACGGATGCTCCGGCCCCTTGATGCCAAGGATGCCGTCGTTCGACGTGAGATTGATTTCGATCATTACGTGCTTGCCGGCCAACTCTTTCAGCAGGGCAGGGGCGTCGTCTTCGTACATCACGTCCACGCCATGTCCGATGCGTTCCGCATGAGCCAACTCCACCGCCTGCCGGATGTGAAACTGCATCCCGTCGGGCGGAACCATCCCCGGAGCGAGCTCACCAGCGTGCAGCGAAATGTGCACCTTCGGATAAAGAGTATGCAGGTACTCGATCATCTTCATGTGCAGCGTGTAGTCGCGCATGGCGACCATGTAGTCTTCCGGCTGCACGAAATTGATCCCCACCCAGTCGTCCGAGTGCTGCTCGATACTTTGTTCCACGGTCTCGAACCCAAGCAGCGTCTGCGCGAATACCTGTTGCGGCGAAAAGGTTCGCAGCACTTGATAAACGAACCGCACTTGCACCTGGCAGGCAGGCAACGCCTCCGGGGTTCCGCAATGCTGAAGGCGATTTCGTAACTCGATCGCGGTATGGATGTCCTCCCGGTCGGTTGCTACCTCGTCACGCAGCCCATGATCGAGCAGTGCCTGACGCATTTGCGCGAGGTCCGGATTCCATCCCAGCTCATGCGCGGTCCTCGCCGCATGGCCGAAAGAAGGTGTCTCTAATAGTTCGAGATACTGCTGGTTCTGCGACGCCGCGCGGCGAGTCACGTCGTCGATCCAATCGCCCGTATGGCGCTTGTCGATCCCGCCGAATCGATCGAATGTAGAGAAGAATTGGTCGTGCCCGCTGTAGCCCGTCGTGGGCACAAAGTTACGCATCGAGAAGGCGTTGATCAGGTGATCGTAAAGATCCTGCTGTGCCTGGGTCAGATTCCCCGAAAGCTCGCTCGCCGCAACCAGGGGCGCGGGGCAAGGCTCCTTCACCATCTCTGCCTTCTCGTTGCGGGCGAACTTGGACTCGGTCGGGTCGATGCAGAGCTTGTCCTCGCCGGCCACGTGGATCAACGTCTCTGCGTAGACTCCTGCCTGCAGATGGAAATGGAGGTCGGCGCCCTTGGGAAACTCGGCGAGAAATGACTGCACGGCCAGCTGTCCTGTGCGGAACGCGGCATCGTACGATCCTGCAGCACGCGTCTCCGACGATCGCGCCTCCGGTTTTGCAACTTTGGAAGACTTGGCAGGAACCGCATGCGCCAGCACCGAGAACAGAGCCCAGGGGCAAAACGCGGCAGAAGTGAAAACGGCCAGGCAAGCTGAGCGGAAGAATAGCCTAAGCATAAGTGGTTTCCAGTTTAAGGTCTTGGAGTGGTTGGGTAACGGGATTTTGATGTTGCCGAAGGTTTGATGGTCGCGACTAAAACGCCCGCGGCCTGGAGTTTGGCGTGGTGGGAACTGAGTTGATATACTGGCGAAGTTGTTGCAGAGCACTGTCCGTGGAGACTCCCTCCGAGCCGGCTTCGTCGGTATCCCGCACAGGAAATTGCAACTTTGAGTCTGCAACTGAGGCCAGGTAGCTCAGTGGTAGAGCGCGGCCCTGAAAAGGCCGGCGTCGGCGGTTCAATCCCGTCCCTGGCCACCATTTAAATCAACAACTTAGTGGAAGCCAAAGAGTTGCTGTCCGTTCTGAGTGGACGGACAAATCACTCAGCCTCATGAGGGCGAAATCGTGAGGCAGGGTTGCTCCCTTCGCATAACGCGGCGCGGCGTTTGGCGAGACGCGATTAAATGGCGCGCTTGTGAAATTCTCCGGCTTTAACAATGGCGGCCAAGCCGTCACCGCCACGGGCAAGAAGCGAGATGTCATCAAGCGGGTTTCCGTTTACAAGCAGCAGATCTGCTGCTGCTCCCTTGCGGATGCAGCCGAGGTTACCAGCCTGACACATCAGTTCCGCGTTGAGCGTGCAGGCGGAACGCAGGATGTCGATGGCGGGCAGCGCCTGGGCGCGGAGAGTGAACTCGGTGCACTGGCGGACGTGCTGAGGTCCAAGCAGGTCAGTGCCGAAACCCGTCTTCACCCCGGCTGTCTTGAGAATGTGCAGGCTTTCAAGGGCCTTGTCGGAAACTCTGCGCAGCTTCTCAAGGCTCACCGCCGGCAAGCCTAGCTGCGCGCCCTCTTCGGCAAGCGCGAAAATGGTGGCCATGGTTGGGACCGCAAACGATCCGCGGGCGGCTACAATCTCCGCGGCTTCGCGATCGACTAGAGTGGCATGCTCAATAGAGCGCACGCCGAGCTCCGCGGCCCTGCGGACTGCCTGGGCGGGATGACAATGAGCCGCCACATACGATCCGGCTCGAGTAGCCTCGTCGACCGCCGCACGAATCTCTTCGTCGGAGTATTGGGAGCGCTCCAGAGGATCGGTGGCGAAGCAATCCCGCCTGAGGCCATGATCTTGACGTGTGACGCGCCCCTCCGAAGTTCCTCGCGGACCGCTCGTCGTACTGCGTCCGCGCCGTCGGCCACCATGGCAAAGGGATCGGCGTGAGCGCAACCGCAGCATATGACGTCGTCGAGCCGGTAATCCCCGGGCGTGAAGTCTCCGTGACCGCCGGTCTGGCTGATGACGCGCCCCCCGTAAAACAACCGCGGGACGGCCTGGAGCAGACCATCGCGCATAGCCTGCGCGAGACCGACATCCGCGCCACCTACATCCCGGACGGTCGTGAATCCTCGATCAAGGCATGCATGGAGGAACGTTGCGGCATAGTGCGCAAGATACGACATGGGCTTCGTGCCAGGCGCGTAAGGTTGAGCCCTGCCAGGTAGACGTGGACGTGAGCGTCAATCAACCCTGGCATCAGTACCCGCCCGCCG
The DNA here is from genome assembly GCA_963798315.1 of uncultured Acidobacteriota bacterium. GTDB lineage: Bacteria > Acidobacteriota > Terriglobia > Terriglobales > Acidobacteriaceae > Telmatobacter. The sequence continues at coordinate 374,915 of CAWCTA010000026.1, forward strand.
CAATTGACGACCTCAGCATCGGGGTATGCGACGTCTGAGCCAGGAATTACGTCGTGGATGGCCCCGCCTGCGACCACAACGTCGTGACCTTCGATGAGCCGGTCGGATTCGCCGTCGAAGATGCGCGCTCCGCGAAAAATGACGGTTGCGGCGTTACTCACAGTTGCTTCCCTCCAAATCAATGGCGCAGTCACTTTCCCTGACGATTGTATTAGGGCAATAGCCAAATGCAGGCGGAAGAGACAGCTA
>CAWCTA010000027.1:0-42483 GCA_963798315.1 uncultured Acidobacteriota bacterium
GTAAATGTCGCGTTCGCCGTCGCGACGATGAATGAAGAGCAGGTCTTCGTCTGAGTCCGCTCCCGGGCAGAGTACGGTACCTCTTGCCCGACATTCTCGGGCGCGGTCCAGGAAAAATCCTGCACTGCATTTTCGGCCGAGAAGACCTCTTCAATCTTTTTTCCGGAATATCCTTTCCCTTTTCCAAAAGCGTGGCCCTGCGCGGCCTCGTCTCCTTGTCCCCACAGGTCCGCCGCAAGCTTTGCAATCTCAGCCGATGCGCCCGGACCGTCGCCGAGGCTCAGATTCGCCAGGCCTCGGCCCGAGCAATACCGCGCCTTGCTCCACCAGAGAGTGAATACCGCGCAGCAGCGGCACCGAGATCAGGCGCTGATCGCTGGGCAGGACCAGTAAACGATAAGAAATGCCGCTTGCCAGATGCAGCTCTCCCGCAGTCGCCGTTGCACCATGCAGCAGCACATCCGCATTCACAAAGTCGAATCCGTAATGCGCGGGCAGGGCGGGATCATCCTTCTTCCAGTATGGAACTGTCGCCGGCGCGTCTTCACCATAGAAATAAGCCACATCGCTGACCGGCCTACCCTGCTGTAGCAGGAAGGAACAGCGCGCAAGATAGGTGTTCCAAGCTTTGGCCTGTTCCGCCCAGGTGATGTTGCGGGTGTAATCCTGGCCGAAGGGGCCGAGCGTCATTCCGGGGTCGATGCGCGTCGTCAACGAACGGCTGAAGATCGCTGGTATGAAATACGATCCGGTTGATGCCCCGCACGAAATCCTGGTCGGCAAGCGACTTGAGGTAGAACGGACTCTGCCCCCACGGTGTCACGTCTTGGCTTCGTTGCGCACGAACTCCGTTGCCGCGATTGGCTTGCCATAGATGTGTGCGGCCGATGCGGCTTCCATCACGTCGGCAATGTGCGAGGGCGTGTCTTTCTGATTGGGCAGGGGTGTCCAGAACTCGCCCATGGGGATCGTCACTTGCCCCTTGTTGAGAAGACCGTCGCCGGTGGTCGGCATGTTGGTTCCCATGGCTTCCGCGTACAGGCCCACGCCGAATTTTGCGAAATACTTCGTTGCGATCGCGTAGTGATTTTCAGCCAACATGTCGGCCTGCGTGCGGCGAAAGTCCCAGTAGGAAGGCTTCCGATTGCGCGCGACTGCCTACGATTCTTCCCGTGAGAACGGGCAGGAACTTCGTCATCGCGTACCCACGCCTGCGTGCGAACTCCGGCATCATGTCGTTGGTCCAGTTTTCCTGCCCAGCCTCCCAGCTATCCATAAGGAAGTAGCGGAGCTCTTGCCGAAGTATGGTCCTGCCGCCGAGGAGATCATCTTCACGTACTCCTCAACGTAGGCCTGCACATCCTTGCTGCTGAGTTTGTCGACCTCGAGGCCGGTAGCCGCAGGCGTCGCGGGGTGATTCTCTTCGCCGGTAAGCGAGTAGCCGAGCCGTAGCACAATCCACTTGCCGACGGGCGCATCCCAATCCAGCGTTCCATCGGGCCGCATCTTGCCTGTCAGATCGACCACTTTGTCCGGATCGACGACGTCGCCGGTTTGCACTTCGGCGCCTTGTGGTTCCTGTGTCGGCGTGTAGATGCCAAAGCTCGCCTTGTCTTCCCAATGCTGTACGCGCGGCCCGGAGAGAAACTCGACCTCGGTGAGCCGCACCGGCGGCGGCCAGCCACGCCGGCAGGCGGAGGACGCAACGGGGTCTGTTGCGCCGCGTCGAAGTAAAGACGATAATAGCGCGCTTTTACTGGCTCAACGGAATACGTCCGTACTGCGAAGTTGACTGAGCCTGAGCCGCGCGGGCCTGGCAGTTCCGCCAGCGTCCGCCAGCTTTGTCCATCGTCGCTGGCTTCGATTTTTCCCGATGGGATTGCCGGCCCGCTGAATTGAACCGCAGCGGCGGCTCCGAAGACAATCGCCTGCACTACTTTTGGCTCGGCATAGGCAAATTGCACCCAGGCGGCAGGATCGCCCTGTGAATACGGCACCTGCACGGTCCCGGCAAATGATCCATCGGTGAGTGCGGCGCCATCGATGGTTCCGCAACTGCACGTGATCGCGGGCTTCTCTGCGCTCGTTTCCTCCGCCGGTGCGGAGAAGGCGACGACCGCTGCGTCTTCATACAACTCCGGCGTCGGCCCCTGCCTGGGGAGCGGCGGTTGCGGATTGGCGCCCCGCAAAGTCAAATCCGGATGCATCTCGCGTGGAGGTGCGGCGCCAAGATCCTGAAACTTGCCAACAGTCGATGGCGGTTTGCGGCAGTGTTCCGCTGAAGCGGCCCGGTTCTTCCACGATCGTCTCGCTCCACGAATACTTCTTCATGCCCTGTTCGGGCTTGACCCATGGCCGGCGGTTTCGCTCCATCCTCCGGAAGCAGCCATCGACATTTCCATGTGCAGGCGATCGGCTTCGGCCGCGGCGTGGCGCCAGGCCGACTTCCATCCGGCGACATCCAGATCACCGGCTTGTCCACGAATAGTGGTGCGCCCATGTCCCCGTCGAACATCTGCATGCCCGCGATACCCACGCGGTGCATCCATTCAAGGTCTGCCGTTATCCCCGGCTCGGTCACATTGCCACTCATCCAATGCCACCAGGCGCGCGGCTTGGCGCTGTCCGGGGGATTTTTGAACTGATCCTCCAATGTCGACGCCGATTGCGCATCGCTAAAAACACCGCCCGAAGCCAGGATCGTTGCCGTTGCAAGCCAGACTGAAACCCTTCGCATTTTCTTCATCAGCCACCCCGCTGCGTAGAAATGGATGGGACTTCGAGCAGAGACTGCTCCCCAAATGAAACAATTTACGGCTTGAAAACCTTATGCAATGCACGCTGAGGTTGTCAAAGGGAAGGCGCCCAAGTTGCCCTGCGTGCGCCAAGCGAAATCGTTGGTCTCATCATGAGCCGACGCTTATCGTTGGCCTTTGGGATTGGGAGCGGAAACATGGTAATGACCCGAGCCAAGGACTAACTCGATGCGATCCGATTTGATCCTGGCGCTGATCACTCCAGAAGCTTTGTCCGGGGCTGTTCCGTCGATCTTGAGCGCTTCCGGAGACGCACTCGTCAGCTGAACTGTCGCGACGGCGTTGGCCGGAATTGTGAACGCATATTCGGTTTGCGAGGGACCGCGTTTCCAATGGCTTTCGACGCGGCCAAGGGCAGACACATATCGTGTCTGCACAGCAGTGAGCTTGCCCACCAGTTGCGGCCGCAGTACGAGCTGCCGCGGCTCCTTCGCCGAGAGATCCACATTGATTCCGCCCAATCCGCGATAGAACCACTCTTCCGCATGACCCAGCATGAAATGATCCTGCGAACTGTTGGGATTAGCGTCCCATGCTTCGGTCAATGCGGTTGCACCCTGCGCAAGTTGATACCCGTAGCTGGGAGTGTCGGTGCGCTCCAGCATGTCGTAGAGAACATCGGAGCGGCCGCCGTCGAGCAGTGCATCGACCACGTAATGAAACCCGACGTCTCCCGCGGTGACATGATTGTCATGCGCGCGAATATCGTCGACGAGAGCGTCGAGAACATTTTCGCGTTCGTCTTCAGGCGCCAATCCCACTGCGAGCGGCATGGCCTGTGCAGTCTGGCTGCCCTTGTCGTAGCGATGCTTCGCGGCATCGAAAAAGCGTGCGTTGAAGTCTTTGCGGACGGCGTCGGCCTTATGAGCATAGGTTTGGCTATCGTCGTTTCGTCCAGCGAGAGCCAATGTATTTTCAAGCACGCGCAGATTCTGATAGTAGATGGCCGTTGCCGTCACTCCCGATGTGGTCAGCTTCGAGACGCCCGGTTCGCCGGGTCCGATGTCGTACCAGTCGCCCAGGCCATACGCCACGATGTTGTTTTCGGCGCGCGTCGAGAGGTAATCCACATAACGCTGCATCACCTCGATGTGCGACAGAAGTGCGGGAAGATTGCCGTCGCGCTGGTACACATACCACGGCGCCAACACCGCGGTGCGCCCCATTCAGGGGAGTCGTCGAAGATGCCTCCATCTACGCCGAATACGACATACTGCGGAGCGATCTCCGGCACTCTCCCTGCGTTCGGCTCGTCCTGCTTCTGCGTGTCGGCTATGTTGCGCGCAGTGGCCGCGTAGAGTCCGCTGAAATCAAAGTCATACAGCATTGACGGCGCCAGCAGATGTGCTTCTTCCAGCCAGCCCAGCTTTTCGCGGTGCGGACAGTCAGTAAACAGGCTCACGGCGTTGTTTTCGATGGCGTGCACAATCAGCAGATGGATGCGATTGAGGAGGTCATTCTGAAGAAGTGAAGCTCCCAATTGCTTCGGAGGAAGTATGCACCGCTTCACCGCGCATCGCGGTGAGCCGCGGCTTGCCTGGCTGGGGATGTGTGCCATCGGCTGCACCTTCCACCTGCACGTAGCGGAAGCCGTAATAGCTGAAGCGTGGGTGCCATTGCTCCTCTGCGCCGCCCTTCAGCGTGTATGCGAACCACTGCGGCTCTCCCGAACTTCTCTGTGAGACGGTTCCGTCTTCATTCAGAAGTTCTCCCGGAATGAGTTTTACAGTCGCGCCTGCCGGCCCGCTTACCGTGATTGCCGGCCAGCCGGCGAAATTCTGCCCCAGGTCGTAGACAAAGACACCCGGCCTGGGTTCAGTGCGCCGAATGGGCGTGTATGTGTGCATGATGCGGACGGGAGGCGCGAGATCCGGCTTCAGCGTGCCGCCCGGGCCATCCGTAACCGCCACCCGGTCCCAGTTCGAATCGTCGAAGCCCGCGTGGTCCCAGCCATTGTTCTCGCGGCGGGCGTCGTAGTCTTCGCCGCCGTAGGTTGAGGAGAACGTGATGGGGCCCGTATGTGTCTTCCAGGTTTCGTCTGAAACGACGTCGATGCTTTTGCCGTTGGCCAACTCGAGGTGAAGCTGCGCGATGCACTGCGGCGGTCCGAAACTGCCCACGAACTTCTTGTAGCGTCCTGGGGTGTCGAGAACGCGATACATTCCATTGCCCAGCATCACGCCAATCGCATTGGTTCCTGGACGAACCATCGCGGTCACATCATAGCTGTCATAAAAGATGGTCTTGCGATAGTCGCTCCAGCCTGGTGTGAGTTCGCTGTTTCCTGCCTTGGAGCCATTGATGCGCAACTCGTACTGGCCCAGCCCCGATACGTAGAGCAAGGCGCGCTGGACGGGACCCGCGACGCTGAATTCCTTGCGCAAGAGCGGCATGGGCTTTGAGCCGGCGGCGGCATCGGTACTGTCGGCGGCAATCCACCGTGCCCGCCATATTGGCGCTTGCGTCCAGCGCGCCGGCTTGCTCCACGGGCTAGCCTGACCTCTCTCGTCCCATACTCGGACCTGCCAGACATACTCGTGGTGAGATTCGAACCCGGGTCCAGAGTAGGAATCGGCGTGAACCGATGTTGCTTCGCCCCCGACTTTGCCGCTGTCCCAAAGCCGAGTCTCCCCTGCGGCCAAATCCCGGATGCTGGCCGCGATGCGTATTTGATAGCCCGCTTGCTTCGCTCCATGCAACGATGGCGCAGCCTCCGCATCCCGCCACGAGAATTCCGGCTTTGCCTCGGAGACCGCGAGCGGTTCATGCATCCCAGCTGTTCGCAGATCGATTGGGGCTGACAAATGAGAGTATGAGCCTTGCGCATGTGCGGAAGAAACGCAAATCAGTCCAGCGAAGATGATGACCAACTGCCGGATCGATGAGAAGAACCACGTAGAGAAAGTCACCCCACGGTCATATATCAGCCGGTCTGCGTATGGCAATCCAGGCTGTATCTATATTCATTTGGCGTAAATTGAATATAGTGATATGATCGTTTTCATTTGATTTGATCAAAATTTAAGACATAGGGCGCGGATCAGGCTACCAATCTCGAATGTTTGCGCGGATGATGCCTGAATTAACACACCCCGTGTAGAATCGTTCCGACATGGCCGACACACTAAGTCTTCGCTCCGAGCGGATCGTCAAATTTCTTTTGCGGACCGGCACAGCTACCATCGAGGAGATTCTTGCCGAGGCTGGTTCTTCCGCGCCCAGTATTCGTCGTGACCTGGCGCGGCTTGAAAACCGGGGTCTTATCCGGCGGACGCACGGCGGCGCCACCCTCGTCGAGCCGCTTCTCTATGAGCCATTCCGTTACGACAGTTCCTTCCTTGCACGCGAACAACGCCATGCGGAAGAAAAGCGGCGGATTGGACTGGCCGCCGCGGAATTAGTGCACGAAAACGAAACCATCGGCATCACTGCCGGAACCACCACAACCCACGTCGGCCGTAGCCTTCGTCATCGCGAGAAGATCAAGGTCATCACCAATGCCATCAATATCGGCATGGAACTGTGCAATCAGCCCGGAATCCGAACCTACATGACGGGCGGCGTGATTCCGTGGGCATGGTCGTTTTCCCTCACCGGCAATGCAGCGCTCACTTTCCTCGACGATGTCTATATGGACAAGGTTTTCCTGAGCGTAACGGGGCTTGAGGCGGAACGGGGAGTGACTTCGCTCGAGACCGACGAAGCACTGGTCTATCGCAAGATGGTCAAACAGGCTAAACAAGTGATCGTCGTTGCCGATTCGAGCAAACTGGGCAAAGTCGGTCCGGCTTTCATTTGTCCGCTGAGCGAAATCCACACCCTGATTACCAATCACGGTGCCAGCGGTGACGCCCTTGCATCCTTCGAACGGCAGGGCATTCGGATTATTCGCGCCTGATGGGGTAAAGACCGCGCTCGAACGCACCAGCCCTGGTGCAAAAGTGAGTCGTGTTCAATCGATGCGTCTAGTCCATAATCCCTAAAAGCCGACTCAAAGGATGGCTAGGCTTGATCGCGCCAACTGACTGATCTAAAATTGTTTATATTCGAAGGACTTGTCATTTATGGTCCAAGTTAGAATGGAATCGCCGCCATATTTTTAGATTTATTGATCATTTAGACCTTAAATGTTCACTTTTCACTTGTATTATTTTCCAAACCGTCCTATTGTTCTTTTCAACGAACTGATCTGCTTTAGCCGCAATTTCGTCCGCGGAGTCCCTAAAGGGATTCCTGAATGCGCAGCTAAAAAACTGAAATTTCTCTCCCCCAGAGATGCCTTGCTGCAGGAGTCAGGAGCCTCTGAGGGCTCCTGAACTGGAATCGTCCTCTCGAGTTCTGAAAGCGCGTCCATCCCGATCGACTCCTTTGCTCCGCCGCTCTTACCGAACCGTCAGGGGTGATTCCCGACAAGGCTCATCGGTGGCAGAAACGCCCTCACACCAAAAAATCGCAAGACTTCACCTAGAAAGGTGCGATAGCAATGACTGACGCAAAGCGGGTTTCCAATCGCCGGCGTTCATTTGATGGATTCAAAGGCTCTGCTCCCAGCGGGCCTCGAGTCCTCTTTTGGCTAGTGACAATCCTGTTCCTGGTGTGCCCCGTGGTATCGCGCGCACAGCAGCTCACAGCAACCCTTACCGGCACAGTGACCGACAGCAGCGGGGCGGTAATTCCCAGCGCCAATATCACTGTCACTCAAACCTCCACCAACGCGGCCCGCACCGTACAGTCCGACGAGTCGGGCAACTATGCCGTCGCCAGCCTGCCCGCCGGAACCTATACGGTGAGTGTTTCGTCGAGCGGCTTTGCGACCTATCTCGCCAAGAATGTGGTCCTCAATGTCGCCGAAAAGCGCGGCCTGAATATTCAGCTAAAAGCCGGTTCCACCAGCACAACGGTCACCGTGGAAGCCGCGAGCGTCAGCGTCGACACCGAGTCGAGCGCCCAGTCCGGCACCATCTCCGGGGTCCAGATTCGCGAGCTTGAACTGGCGGGCCGCAACTTCCAACAGCTCGTCACTCTCCAGCCCGGTGTCGTCAGCCAGATGGGCGATGAAACCAGCGCCGGCAATACCGCAATGTCCGTGAACGGCGCCCGCGCCTCCGCAAATAATTGGACCATTGACGGCTCGGACATTAACGACTCCGGCTCCAACGGCACCGTCATCAACGCACCCAACGTCGACGCCATTCAAGAGTTCACACTGGCGCGCGGCAACTACGATGCCGGCTATGGACGCTCCGGCGGGGGCCAGGTGGTGGTGGCCACGAAATCCGGCACCAGCACGTTCCATGGCGACGCGTACGAGTTTGTCCGTAACACTGTCTTTGACGCCAACGAGTGGTTCAACAAGCGCACCCAGGCAATCAACGACGAGCCCAACCAGAACCCTGTCAACCATCACAACGTCTATGGCTTCACAATCGGTGGCCCAGTCTTCATTCCGAAGGTCTACAACGTAGACAAGAGAAAGACCTTCTTCTTCTGGGGCGAGGAATGGCGCAAGATCAGCACGCCCGGCGGCGACACGATGCCGGCAGCCTCGCAGGCCATGCTCAACGGCGTCGTTTCCGGCAACTTCACCGGCGCTCCCGCGGGCTGCGCCACATACGACGCTTCTTCCGACACGACCACGATCTCGCCTGGTTGTTACAGCTCGAATTCCAAGGTCTACCTCACCAATGTCTTCGACAAGTACTCGGCCAATAACGGCGACTTCTACACCTTCTCCTCCTCGAACCTGAACAATTTCCGCGACGACATCGTGCGCGTCGATCACTACTTCAGTGACAAGGTGCGTTTCTACGCCCGCTACCTGAACGACGACATGCCGGTGGGCTACCCCGAGGGACTGTGGGCCGGCTCGAACTATCCCGGCCTTACTGACACTCTGGTCAACTCGCCCGGCAAGAATGCAGTGGGCAACCTGACCTGGACCATCAGCCCGAAGGTCGTCAACGAATTCGAGTTTGCCTATTCGCAAGGCACTTACTTCTCGACTATCAACAGCGGCCAGTTCGCCACCTCGTCCGCAGTCAATAGCCAGCTCACTAACCAATGGTCGCCGGATCCCTATGGCAAGGTGCCGGCAATCGCCATCACCGGCGTCACCGGCTTCAGCGCCGGCTCGGCTCCGTGGCATGAGCGCAACCTTGACCGCACCTACTTCGATAACCTCTCTTTCAACTTCGGCAGGCACACTCTCCGCACCGGCTTCCAGATCCAGCAGATGATCAAGACCGAAAACGCGGTGAATGGCGAGCCGAGCTTCAACTTCAACTCCTGGGCCGACTTCCTCGTCGGTAATGTGAAGAGCTTTGGCCAGACCCTCCCGGACATCATCCCGGACCTGCACTTCGTCAACAGCGAAGCCTATGTCCAGGACGACTGGAAGATCACGTCACGCCTCACCATCAACCTTGGCCTTCGCTGGAGCCGCCTGCCCTCGGTCACTGACGTCAAGAACACGCTGTCGAACTTCGATCCGAACTACTACAGCCCGCTGCTGGCGCCCGTAATCGATACCACCTCGGTTTACCTCGCGAACAGCCCTGGCGGCACCTTTGTGCCCGGCCAGGCGATTAACGGTGTGCCACTGGTCCCGTCCACCTACACCAACGGCATCATCTTCCCCAAGGGAGCCGCATGCAGCCAGGCGCAGGCGATTTCGCCCTTTGTGACGTGCTCGCCGTATGGCGCATATGTGACCCCCAACTACAACGCCAACTTCGCTCCTCGTTTGGGCTTTGCCTACGACCTGTTTGGCAACGGCAAGACGGTCGTCCGTGGCGGTTTCGGCATCTTCTATGACCGCCTGCTCAATGGCATCTTTGAACAGAATGCATTTGTGAACCCGCCCCTGGCGCAGTCCACAACCATCAACAACGGCAGCTTTGACAACATCAAGAGCGGCCAGACCGCCGTCTCCTACGGACCCAACGGCCTTACCTCCACAGGCAACCCGGCCTTCAAGGTGCCCAACTACGCCAACTACAACCTGAGCGTCCAGCGTGAGCTTCTACCCAGCACGGTCCTGGAAGTGGCATACGTGGGCAACGAGGCCCGCCATCTGCTCGGCGCGTTCGACGAGAATCAGCCGACGATTGCAGCGGCATTAACCAATCCCACCCTCCACAGCAACGCGCTGCGGCCTTTCACGGGGTACGGCAGGATTACCGAGCGCGGTCCCATCTTCACCAACAACTACAATGCGCTCCAGGCCAGCCTCAATCACCACTCGCACGGCTTGCAGGTGGGCGTGGCTTACACCTGGTCCAAGGACCTCACCACCCAATCCACGGACCGCAACGCGCTGTCCACCTACCAGTACAACTTCAAGATGGACTACGGTCCGGCCACCTACAACCAGCCCCAGACCTTCACCGCCAGCTACGTCTACGACTTTCCCTGGTATAACGGCCAGCAGGGTTTCGTGGGCAAGATCGCAGGTGGCTGGGAGGTCTCCGGCATCACCCAATTCCTCTCCGGTCAGAATTTATCGCTCACCCAACCCCTCGATCCGTGGGACCCTCAGGGAAAGAACGCCGGCCTGGGAACCAGCAACACGCGTCCTGACCAGATCGCCGCGGTTCATATGACCAAGAACGTCGGCGCCTGGTTCACCCCCGGCTCATTCGCTCCCGCCGTGAACCACTTTGGCAGCGAAGGCGCCGGCAGCATCCTCGGACCCGGCTACAATAATTGGGATCTGGCCGCCATCAAGAACACCAAGCTCGTCGAGCGGCTTTCGTTGCAGCTTCGCGGCGAATTCTTCAACGCCTGGAACCACGAGAGCTTCTCGACCGTGGACAACGCCATTGCTGATTCGGGTTTTGGCCAAGTCACGGGCGGACACTCGCCGCGCCGGATCCAGCTAGGCGCCAAACTCGTCTTCTAGGTCCATTCATTGCGGTGTGACTCTGAGGGCCGGGGCGAAAGCCCTGGCCCGTTTTTCGTCTGCCGCTATTGCTTCTTCGGAGCATTTGCATTTGCAGGGGAATTCTGATCCCGCGTCGGAATCGTCGACATCACCTTCAGAAGCCGCTCGTCTTCGGTCTTGTTCAGGCTGGCGGCCTTATCGAACTCGGCCTTCGCCTCCGCCGTGTTGCCCATCGAACGGTACAGCCGCGCTAGCCTGTAGTGAGCATTTACGTCATTGGGCGCAATCCTGATCGCCGCCTGGAACTCGCCCGATGCATCCTGTTCGCGGCCCTGGTCGGCATAGATAATGCCCAGATCGCGATGGGCCATTGCGCTCGCCGGGCTCAGAAATGCAACTTTCTCCAGGAGCGGGCGCGCATCGTCGGGCCGGCTCATCTGTATATATGAATCGGCCAGGTAGAGCATCGCCTGCAGGTGCTGCGGGTCATTGTCGATTTCCGCCTGAAACTCCGCGGCTGCCTCAGGGTACTGCCCCTTGGTCCACAAGAGGTACCCCAGACCGAAGTGAACATTCGGCTCCTTGGGGTTGACTTTTTCGGCGGCGCGAAACTCGCGCATGGCGCCTTCGTGATCCTTCATTTCGTCGAGCGCTTCGCCCATCAGTATGTATGCTTCGGCAGATTCCGCGTTCAACGCCACAATCTGGTGAAATGAGTCGAGCACGCACGGATACTGACCCGAGAACAGGCAGCTATGCGCCAACGTGAGCAACAACGCGAGATTCTGGGGATCGCTTTTCGCAGCCCGCCTGAGATACGGAGACGCGGCTGCATATTGCGCCAGCCCGTAATGCGACATACCGATAAGAATATTCAGCTGCTGGTCATCCGGCTTCTGTTTGAGTTCGGGCTCAAAGATCGCGATTGCCTGTTTGTAGTCGCCGTTCTTGAAATGCGCGAGGCCCAGGTTCAACCGCAGTCCTGGCATCGCAGGCGCAAGAGCCAACGCTTTCCTGTAATAACCGATAGCTTCCGGATAGTGCTGCTGGCGGGCTTCAAGCAAACCGAGATGGGCGTATGGTTCGGGGTTAGACGGTTGCTGCTTTGAGACCATCTGCCAGGCCGTCTCGGCCTCAGCGTTTCTCCCTTGCTGCTCGAGAGAAATAGCCAACTGTCTTGGATCAGCCAGCGAAAGAACAGACAGACTCGAACCGGCGATTGCAATTGCAACGGATAGAGCCAACCAATTGTGATGGAAGTGTCGCAAACCGCTGCCCCCGCTAGAATTCTCGCTTGCGGGCGCGGTGGCACGCAACCTGCGCAGGCTTCATCGCGTGCAGCAACGCGGGTCGAGAGACTAAGCTGGAATCTGAACCCGCAGGCGAGGAGCGATTCGTGGGGCTCAACACGCTGGATTTTGTTGTGATTGTCGCGTACCTCGTCGCAATTACGCTGTTCGGCTTGCGCTTTCGCCGCCATCAAACCAATCTAAAAGCCTACTTCCTTGCTAGCAACAAGGTCCCCTGGTGGGCGATCTCCCTGTCGATCGTGGCGGCCGAGACCAGCACGCTCACCATCATCAGTGTCCCGGGACTTGCCTACGACAAGGACTTCCGTTTTCTGCAATTCATCTTCGGCTACGTGATCGGGCGTATCATTGTCGCGTTTCTTCTTGTCCCTCATTACTGGCGCGGGGAATTGATCACCGCCTATCAGTTGATCGAGCGTCGATTCGGAAACAAATTGCGGTGCCTTACCGCCGGTTTGTTCCTGGTCACGCGTGCCGCGGCCGAAGGCGTACGCGTGTTTGCCGTCGCCATCGTGGTAAGAATCGCTCTCGGTAGCTTCTTGTCAGGAATGAGCGACTTTGGCCGCGACGTCGCCGCGCTCGCAATCGTTACGGCTCTAACCCTGGTCTACACATTCGAAGGCGGAATGACCGCTGTGATCTGGACCGACGTGGTTCAGTTGTCCCTCTGCCTCGGCGGGGCTTTGCTGGCTGTTTTCGCTCTCTTACACTCCATCCCGGGAGGATGGGAGACTATTCACTCCGTGGCCGGCGCCGCCGGCAAGTTTCGCATCTCCGATACTTCCTGGAACTTCTCCTCCACTTACACATTGTGGTCCGGTGTGATCGGAGGCGCGTTCTTCACCACCGCGAGCCACGGCACCGATCAGCTGATCGTGCAGCGCCTGCTCTCGGCGCGCAGCGAGACACAGGCCAGGTGGGCGCTGGTCGCCAGCGGTTTTGCGGTCTTGTTTCAGTTCACTCTCTTCCTTTTGATTGGCGCGATGCTGTACGTGTTTTATTCAAGATTTCCACCGCCCGCCGCATTCACTCGCTCAGACGCGATCTTCCCCACGTTCATCTCGACACAGATGCCGCATGGCTTGAGCGGCCTCTTGATCGCCGCAATCATGGCCGCTGCGATGTCAAATCTCAGCGCGGCGCTGAATTCGCTCTCCTCGACGGTGATTGTGGACTTCTACGCGCGCCTCGCCCCGCGTGCTACAGAAGACCGTCGTGTCAGCCTGTCTCGCATTGTGACTGCCGCCTGGGCAGTGCTTCTCTTTGCGCTCGCCCTGCTGGCCCGCTGGGGAGGAAGAGTGCTCGAAATGGGCTTGTCGATCGCTTCCGTTGCTTATGGATCACTCCTCGGCGTCTTCCTTCTGGGAGTGCTTTCCACGACCGCCTCAGAACGCGGCGCAATGGCCGGCATGGTACTCGGGTTTGCGTTGAACCTGTACCTTTGGCAATTTACCAGCCTCCCTTTCACTTGGTACGTTGTCTTTGGAAGTATCGCTACATTTACGGTGGGATATTGCGCGAGCTGGCTGATGAACCGCCGGCAGCCTGGTGCATGAGTTCAGATGTTCGTCGATCGAACGGATCGGAGGCACATGGAGGGATCCCGACAGCGTTCGCAGCAGTGGATTTATCTCGCGCTTCTTCTGCAGTGCTTGTTGATTGTGGCAGCTTGCGCTGAGAGTCCCGGCGAGCCGCACCGCACGGTACCCGAATCCGAAAAGATGGGGACGCTGCTTGATGCCATCATGGAGCAGAGCGTAGCCGCGGGGAACATACCCGGAGGCGTGCTGTTGGTTGGCCACGACGGGCAGGTCATTTATCGCAAAGCATTCGGCTCACGCGCACTCGAGCCGGTGCGCGAGCCGATGGCCGTCGACACGATCTTCGATCTCGCGTCGCTCACCAAATGTATAGCAACCACCACATCGATCATGCAGCTTGTAGAGGAAGGTCGCGTGCGGCTCAACGATCCGGTAGCCGCCTATCTGCCGGAGTTTGCGAAGAATGGAAAGAAGGACATAACGATTCGCGAACTATTGACCCATTATTCCGGCCTCGCTCCCGACCTGGATTTGCAAACACCCTGGAACGGCCGTGACGCGGCCTTCGCCATGGCCATGGCGCAAACCCCCGCGAATCCCCCCGGATCACGATTCGTTTACAGCGATATCAATTTCGAAGTTCTCGGATTTGTTGTGGAGCAGGTCTCGGGCGAGCCCCTGAATGAATTCGCAGATCGTCACATCTTTATTCCGCTGGGCATGAAGGATACCCGGTTTCTCCCTCCCGGCGAGTGGCTCCCACGCATCGCGCCGACACAATTTGACGAACAAGGAAAGATGCTGCGCGGTGTCGTTCATGATCCCACCGCGCGGCGCATGGGCGGCGTTGCCGGTCACGCGGGGCTGTTTTCGACGGCCGGCGATCTGTCCCGGTTCGCACGGGACCTGCTGAGCGGATTCAAGGTGCTCAGCCCCGCGATCATCGAGAAGATGTCAACTCCGCAGCAGCCGCCCAATGCGGCAAGCTTGCGCGGGCTCGGCTGGGATATCGATTCTCCTTTTTCCAGCAATCGCGGTGAGCTTCTGCCGGTGGGCTCGTTCGGCCACACCGGCTTCACCGGCACTTCGTTATGGATCGATCCGGTGACTGATACCTACATCATCCTTCTGACAAACGCGGTGCATCCGCGAGGGGGAAAATCGGTGGTGTCATTGCGCTCGCGCGTCGCGACAGCCGTCGTGCAGGGCCTGGAACTTACAGTGACGGAACAGGAGAAGCTGCGTCTTGCGCGCATCACGGGGTATAACGAGTCGTTGATGGCCTCCCGCCGCATCACTGCAAGGAATGGCCGGGTGAAGACCGGGATTGACGTGCTCGAAGAGCATAAATTCCGTGAACTGCGAGTCGCGGGATCTGGCCCGGTTAAGGTAGGCCTGGTGACCAACCAGACAGGAGTTGATTCGCGCGGACGCCGAACCATCGACGTGCTCGCCGCTGCGCCGGGTATTCAATTGAAGGCGATTTTCGGTCCTGAGCACGGAATTCTTGGCGCCGCGGATACGATGGACATCGACAATTCGAAGGACCCTGCCACGGGAGTTCCCATCTTCAGCGTCTACGGCGACAGCGATGCCCATCGTCGTCCCCCTGACGACGTTATTTCGAACCTGGATGTGATTATCTTTGATATCCAGGATGTCGGCGTGCGCTTTTACACCTACGAAACTACGTTAGGCTACTTTCTTGAAGCGGCGGCCCAGGCCGGCAAGCCCATCATCGTGCTCGATCGTCCCAACCCGATCGGTGGATTCGCTATCCGTGGGCCTGTTGCCGATCCCAATCAGGGAGTCCTTTGTAAGTTACTGGCAGACTCCCGTGCAGCACGGAATGACCTTGGGCGAGCTGGCGAAGATGTTCAACCAGGAGCGCGGCATCGGCGCCAAGTTGACGGTCATCGCCATGGAAGGATGGATGCGCGGCGATTGGTTCGACTCCACCGGTGAGTTATGGATCAACCCCTCGCCTAACATGCGCAATCTAACTGAAGCGATTCTCTATCCGGGGATCGGACTGATCGAAGGCACGAATATCTCGGTGGGGCGGGGAACTGATACTCCCTTCGAGTTAGTTGGCGCACCGTGGATCATTCCCGAAGACCTCGCGCATTATCTAAATGCCCGCGAGATAGCTGGGGTGCGATTCGTCCCGGTGTTTTTCACGCCGGTTAGTTCAAAGTACGCGCATGAGCGGTGCGGTGGGGTAAACATTCTGCTGACCGACCGCAACGCTTTGGATGCGCCGGAACTTGGCATCGAGATCGCGTCAGCCTTGCAGAAACTCTATCCAGATCGATTTGTACTTCCTGGTTTGGATTCCCTGATGGCCAACAAGGCCAGCCTTGACGCGCTCGCATCTGGTGAAGACCCGAGGCGCGTTGCCGAGCAATGGAGAGACGACATTATTCGGTTTGAAGCGGTTCGAGCCAAGTATCTAATTTACTAACTCACCTGTAGTTTCGACCTGCTCGCAGGTTAGAAATAGGTTTGAACAATATCCACTACCTGGTATTGAGCATCCACTATTGGCAGCGTCCGCCACTTATCGAAGGTGAGACAAGGATGGCAGATATCGAAACCGATCATGTCGCCAACGCGAAGATCATCGCCCGTCGCGATGCTCAGGTACGCATGCTGGTCCATCATTTTGGTCATGATCCAATGCAGGGGAGCCTCATTCGGCGAGGCATGTCCGGGCCGATAATGGAGGGCGGGGATGGGCAACCCGGCATCGAAGGCCGCGTCGCGTTTGCCCATCGCAATGATCGCCTTTCCTGCCTCTGGAATGGACTGCACGTAGGCCCAGACCTGGAGCGCTGGAAGCAGGGCTGAACTCATGCCGCGCGCGATGGGGTTGTTTTCAACGATTCTCTGTTGCGCTTTGCGATACGAGCCAACATCGTGCGTGAGGTAGCATCCAGGGCGCAGAACGATTTCGACCGAGTCGCCGAAACCCGCTGCCGTGAAGACCTCGGCCACGACGTCGTACCACGCCGAACCGGCGCCGGAAAGGAGAATGGGGGCGCGCCGGAACTTCTTGGCCTCGGCAAGGCCGCGTGTGGTCTTGGTGGCGCGCTCAAGAAAATGGTGAATGGAATTTTCATCGTCGAGGACCCCCTCATAGATCTCGATGCCATCGAGTGCGACTGCTCCTTCCCAACGCGACAAAGCTGTAAGCACCGAATTCAACTGATCATTATCCCGGATGCCGGCGCGTCCGCCCATGACCCCCAATTCGACCAGCACATGTAATTGCCGGCCCTGCGCCGCGAAGTATTCGCCCAACTGGTCCACCTGGGCGGCCGAGTCGACGAGGCAGTAGTATTCGAACCCGGGGTCCTGGAGGAGGCGCGCGATGATGGCCATATTCTCCCTGCCCACCAACTGATTTGCCATCAGAACACGGCGGACACCGTGCGTGTGGGCGACCAGGGTCTGATGCGCGGTCGCGAGCGTAATGCCCCATGCGCCTGCGCCTAACTGCATATCAAAGAGCCGCGGCGCCATGGTGGTCTTTCCGTGCGGCGCGAGCCGAACTCCGTAAGCGGCAATGAAGTCCCGCATCCAATTGAGATTGTGAAGAAGCTGGTCCTGGTAGAGTACTGCCGTCGGAAGGCTTAGATCTTCGCGAAGAAGATTCCAGCCAAGTTGCCGGATCTGGTCGGGCTGAAGCGCGGTACGAAAAGTCCCGAGGCCCTTGTTCAACCATCCGATCGAAAAATCATGAGCCTCAGGCGTCCTGCTTCGATAGCTCAATATGGGCCTCCTACTGTGTCTCGACCGACGAATCTACAACGCGTAACAAGATAGTCTATAGTTTGTACCAGCCGCTATGGAGCCGTATGACATTCTGATACGCAACGCGAACGTCGTTGATGGCAGCGGGGATGCGGGACAGATCCGGGACGTTGCGATTTGCGGGGATCGAATTTACGAGGTCGTCCCATCGCTCGACCGACGCGCCCGCGAAGTCATCGATGCTGAAGGCATGGTACTCGCGCCCGGTTTTATCGACGTTCACACACACGACGATACAAGCGTGATTCATACTCCGGAGATGCCCGCGAAGCTTACTCAGGGAGTGACCACGGTGATCGTGGGGAACTGTGGAATCAGCGCGGCCCCTGTTCATTTGCGCGGAGAGCCGCCTGACCCGATGAACCTGCTAGGCGGCCGCGATGCTTTCTGCTATCCCACCTTCGCTGCGTATGTCGCCGCGATTGAGAAAGCCAGGCCGGCGGTGAATGTTGCCGCACTTGTGGGCCATACCGCGCTTCGCAACAACCACATGGACCGCCTTGATCGCGCCGCGACTAAGGCAGAAATTACGGCGATGCGGTCACAGCTTTCCGAGGCCCTGGACTGCGGAGCGCTCGGCCTGAGCACTGGTCTTGCGTATCTGTCGGCCAATGCGGCGACCACCGACGAAGTGCTCCACCTTGCCGAACCCCTGGCCGCATCCGGTGCGGTCTATGTGACGCACATGCGGACTGAGGCGGAGGGTATCCTTGATGCCATGCACGAAGCTTTTCGGATCGGGCGCTCGTGCGGCGTTCCCGTAATCCTGTCACACCTGAAGTGTGCCGGCCTTGCCAACTGGGGAAGGAGCGGCGAAGTACTGCAGGCGTTGGACTCGGCACGCGGCGCGCAACAGACCGGCTGCGATTGCTATCCGTATGCCGCGGGTTCGAGTACGCTCGATGTGCGCCAGGTCGATCCGAGGGTTAAGATCACCATCACGTGGAGCACGCCGCACCCTGAGGTCGCGGGTCAGTCGCTGGCACGCATCGCCGAAAGCTGGGGTGTACCCCAGATTGAAGCCGCGGAGCGGTTGCGGCCGGCAGGCGCAATCTATCACAGCATTTCCGAGGACGATATGCGACGTATTCTTGCCCATCCCGCCACCATGATCGGCTCGGACGGACTGCCCAACGATCCCCGCCCGCATCCCCGGTTGTGGGGAACGTTCCCGCGCGTTCTCGGCCGCTACTGCCGCGAAGAAAAGTTGATCAACCTCGCTGAAGCCGTTCACAAGATGACGGGCATGCCCGCGCAACGATTCGGTCTGGCGCGCCGGGGTTTAATTCGGAAGGATTTCTGCGCCGATCTTGTTCTCTTCGATCCCCTGAAGATTATCGACACCGCCACCTTTGCCGATCCCGTCCGTCCGGCCGAAGGAATTTTGAGAGTCTGGGTCAACGGCGTTCTTTCATATTCTGGCAAAGGATCCACCGGAAATCGCGCGGGATGTTTTCTGTCTCGCGGATCGACACAATGGATCCAGTGAACCGAGTCCTCTAGTCTCCAGCTATTTCTGAATCAACACCGAGAACCCATGATCGACCCTCACAGCATCTTCCTGCTGGTCTCGACGCTGATCGCGGTGATCGTTCTGATCCTGCTGATCTCCGTCGCCAAGCTCAATCCGTTTCTCACCCTTTTTCTAATCTCGCTTTCGCTTGCCATGGTTGCGGGCATGCCGCTGGGCACGGTCATTCGTTCCTTCGAAACCGGCCTCGGCTCGACATTAGGCCACATCGCCATCGTGGTCGCGCTGGGCACGATGCTCGGAAAGATGATGGCCGAGTCGGGCGGCGCGGACCAGATTGCTCACACGCTAATCCGTCTCTTTGGCGAGAAGCGCGTCCCCTGGGCAATGATGGTGATCGGCCTCGTGGTCGGCTTGCCGGCGTTTTTCGAGGTCGGCTTTGTGCTCCTCATTCCCATCGCGTTTACGGTGGCGCGGCGCACCGGAACGTCGCTGCTGTTGGTGGCGCTGCCGATGGTGGCGGGGCTCTCCGTCGTTCACGGGCTGGTGCCTCCGCACCCCGCAGCCTTGCTAGCAGTCACGATCTATAGAGCCAATGTGGGGCAGACAATTTTTTATGCCCTTCTCATCGGCATTCCCACGGCGATCATCGCCGGCCCGCTCTACGCGAAATTTATTGCCCGGCACGTGACCTTGGCCGCAGACAGCGGAATGGCCGAAGATTTTGTCGATCACGGCGCCGAACGCAGCCTGCCCGGATTCGGTCTCACGTTGCTCACCATTCTGTTGCCGGTCTTCTTGATGGTGCTGGGAAGTTGGGCCGATGCCGTGTCGGCGCCGGGTACCACTTTGAACCAGGCCTTGCACCTCGTGGGCAACGATGACCTTGCGCTTTTTATCGGCGTGCTGTTCAGTTTCTTCACCCTGGGCAAGCTGCGGGGCTTTACGCGCGACACGATCCTGCGCTTCAGCAACGAATGTCTCGCTCCGACGGCTACGATCACGCTGCTCGTGGGCGCCGGCGGAGGATTCGGTAGAGTTCTACAGGATAGCGGCGTCTCCCAGGCGATCATACAAATTGCGCTGCAGACGCACGTTCCACTGCTTCTACTGGCGTGGCTGCTGGCCGCGCTGATGCGGCTCGCCACCGGTTCGGCAACGGTTGCCATGACCACCGCGGCGGGGATCGTGGCACCGATTGCGCTGCACGTTTCCGGGGTCCGGCCCGAGCTATTAGCCATCACCACAGGTGCGGGTTCGCTGATCTTCTCGCACGTCAACGATGGCGGTTTCTGGTTGGTGAAGGAGTACCTGGGCATGAGCGTGACGCAAACCATGAAGACCTGGTCGGTGTGCGAAACCATCATCTCGGTTACCGCGCTTGTGCTTGCTCTTGCTGCTTCGCTTGTCGTTTGAACTAATATCTGAAACCGCGATCAGATCGCTTTGTTGCTCGCGGCATCCATTGCAATGCACAGTGCGGCAACGTCGCCGATGCTCTCGCCCAGAGCAGCGGGCACGACCAGGCACACAGCCACCGATGGCTCAAGCGCCTCTGCAGCAAGCGTTCGGCGCGCTGGTTCAAGCAAGAGGTCTCCCAGGCGCATGGCGAGACCGCCGATCACGACGCGCTCCGGGTTGAGAATGTCGACCAGGATCGCCAACGCCATTCCCAGCTTCTCGCCGCACTGCACGACGATGCGGCGAGCCAGCAAGTCTCCCTTTTCAGCTGCCAGGCCAACATCCCTGGCCGTGATCTGGCGATCTTGAGGAACCTCAAGAAGACTGCTTGTCTCGCCGCTTTTCCGGGCTGTCCTCACCGCGGTGGTTGCCCACTGCGCGAGGCCGCCGCCGCTGACCCAACCTTCAGCGGAACCGGCTTTGTGATAGCCAACGGGTCCGTCCGCGGTGAGACGCACATGCCCGATCTCGCCAGCCATGCCGTTGGTTCCGCGGTAAAGCCGGTTATCGAGAATGATCCCGGCGCCGAACCCCGTGCCCATGGTGAGGAAAACCATATTACGCGAACCTTTGCCTGCGCCGTATCGGTGTTCTGCCACCGCGCCAGCGTTCGCGTCATTTTCGAGACACACTG
Source organism: uncultured Acidobacteriota bacterium (assembly GCA_963798315.1). Lineage (GTDB taxonomy): Bacteria > Acidobacteriota > Terriglobia > Terriglobales > Acidobacteriaceae > Telmatobacter. The sequence goes on from CAWCTA010000027.1 coordinate 20,932, forward strand.
GACAGCCGAATTCCCTGGCCAGAATCTCTACGATCGGAATGTCGATCCAGGTGGAAAGGTTAGGCGGCGCCTGGATGATTCCCAGCTCGGAATCGAGCGGCCCTCCACAGCTCACACCAATTCCCGCAAGGGACTCGCTCCCGGTATCAAGTTCTTGCAGCATGGTGTGCAGCGCGGACTTGATCTGATCGATGGCGGGCAGCGGGCCGTTGGCGGGCAGGGTAGGGAACTCTGTCCGGCTCAAGATGTCGGGCGGGTTCGAAGACACCACGACGGCTGTCTTAGTCCCGCCAATGTCAATGCCGGCCCATAGTGGTGGCACTGGTTTCATCCAGGCCCTACTCGACCGTTACCGATTTGGCCAGGTTGCGCGGCTGATCGACATCGCAGCCGCGGCGTACGGCGATGTAGTAGGCCAGCAGCTGCAGCGGCACAATCTCGATCAGCGGTGACAGCAATTCGAGTGAAGGAGGAATGTGGATCACCTGCTCCACCAGGCCGCCGATAGTCGTGTCGCCTTCGGTCGCGACCGCGATCACCCGGCCCGAACGCGCTGTCACTTCCTGGATGTTCGAGAGGGTTTTATCGTAGCGCAGTTTCGAGGCGGGGTCTGCCTCATCCCGCGTGGCCAGGACCACCACCGGAAGAGCTTCGTCGATCAATGCGTTGGGTCCATGCTTCATTTCGCCGGCGGGGTAACCCTCGGCGTGAATATAGGAAATCTCTTTGAGCTTCAGCGCCCCTTCAAGCGCGATCGGAAAATGAATCCCGCGGCCGAGATAGAGAAAATCGCGAGCGTTCGAGAAATCCCTGGCCAGCCTCTCGCACAATCCTGAGCAGGAACGCAACACTTCCTCGATTTTGCCCGGAACCCGGCTCAGTTCCTCCATCAATGCAACGGAGCGTGCCGCATCGAGCCGGCCCCTGAGCTGTCCAAGCTTCATCGCCAGCAGGAACAGAGCCGTTAGCTGGGCGGTGAAAGCCTTGGTCGACGCCACGCCAATCTCCGGTCCCGCGTGGGTGTAGATAGCGCCGTGGGCTTCGCGCGCGACCATGGCGCCAACTACGTTGCAGATCGCCACCGTCTTTGAGCCCAGAGCAATCATTTCGCGCTGCGCGGCCAGCGTGTCGGCTGTCTCGCCGGATTGGGTAATCAGCAGGCCCAGGGCATTGCGATCGGGAATCGGGTTGCGGTAGCGGTATTCGCTGGCATAATCCACATCGACGGGAAGCCGGGCCAGGCGTTCGATCATGTACTTGCCGGCCATGGCTGCGTGCCAACTGGTGCCGCAGGCGGCGATATTGATGCTCGATGCCGACGCCAGTTCCTCGTCGGGGATCTCCATCTCACCCAGGTAGACCTTGCCCGAATCAAGCGATACGCGGCCCAGCGTTGTGTCGCGAATGGCGCGCGGCTGCTCCCAGATTTCCTTGAGCATGAAATGCTTGTAGCCGCCTTTTTCCGCCTGGATCGGGTCCCACTGGATGTGCGTGATGGCGCGGTCGATCGGTTTGCCGTTGAAGTCGGTCAGCTTCACTCCCTCGCGGGTGAGGATGGCCAAGTCCCCGTCGGCGAGAAAGTAGACGTTGCGCGTGTGGTGCAGAATGCCCGGGATATCCGAAGCGATGAAGGATTCGCCCTCGCCCACCCCGATCACCACCGGCGGTCCCGATCGCGCGGCGACAATCTTGTCCGGCTCGCTCGCCGACAGAACCCCAAGCGCGAAAGCGCCGGTCAGTCGCTTGACCGCGAGACGCACAACCTGTTCCAGCCACAGGGGCTCGCCGCCGGCCTGGGCATCTTTCCGCACCTGCTCAATCAGGTGAGCGATGATCTCGGTGTCGGTTTCGGTCACGAACTTGTGACCCTGCGCAACCAGTTCGTGCTTCAGTTCGAGATAGTTCTCGACGATGCCGTTGTGCACCACCACGATACGCCCTGTGCAATCGCGGTGGGGGTGAGCGTTCTCTTCGGTGGGACGGCCGTGCGTGGCCCAGCGCGTGTGGCCAATGCCGAACGTGCCCTCAAGCGGATGGTCCTTGAGGACTTCCTCCAGGTTGTGCAGCTTCCCCGGAGCCCGCCGTACCGAGAGCTTATCGCTCCCCGGGCTGCCGACGGCGATTCCGGCCGAATCGTAGCCGCGGTATTCCAGGCGCCTCAGCCCCTCGATAATGACGGGAACGACCTTCTTTGGACCGACATACCCAACAATGCCGCACATACAAAGATTCTAAGGTACTTCGCTGCTGCCAGTCTGTGACACGACCCGCTCGGCTGACCGCCGGTTATTCCTCAATGCGGTATGTGAATTCCTCAATAACGGGGTTGGTCAGCACCTCGCGCGCGATGCGTTCCACCTGACTCCGCGCCGATTCCGGGCTGAGCCCATCGGCAAGCGAGACGGCAAAATATTTGCCCTGGCGCACTCCGGCTACATCCGAAAACCCGATCTTGCGCAGTGCGTTCTGGATGGTCTGGCCCTGCGGGTCGAGGACCGATGGCTTCAAAGTGACATAGACATGCGCCTTCATTATCCGTGATTATAGTAGTTCCGGCAGAGGCCGGAGTTGGCGGCCTGTTCACCTAACCCCCTCGCCGGCGTGGCGCTTTGGTGACCGGCCAATTTCCCTATGGCCGGGCGCAATCGGGTCAGACTTCATCGCCCGCGATACGATTCCACATTCCGCGGCGCATCCAAACCTCATACTGCTGTGCATACGAGAAAAAGAGGAGAGTAAGCAATATGGTTAACTATCTGGAGTTGCCTATCGGTGACCGCTCGCCGGAGGTCTTTCGGGCGGTGATCGAAATCCCCAAGGACGGCACGAATAAGTTCGAATATGACAAGGAACTGCACGTCTTCAAACTGGACCGGAATCTGCATTCACCGGTTCACTATCCGGGCGACTACGGGTTCATTCCGTCCACGCTGAGCGATGACGGCGACCCGCTGGACGTGCTTGTGCTGGTTCCAAGTCCCAGTTTTCCTGGTTGTGTTCAGGAAGTGCGTCCCATCGGCCTCATGGAGATGCTCGATCAGGGCATCCTGGACGAGAAAGTTCTGGCAGTAGGCAAGAACAACCCCCGCTACACCAATGTCTGGAATTACACCGATATCTATCCCCATATGCTCAAGGAAATCACCCATTTCTTTTCGATTTACAAGGACTTGGAGGGCAAGCGGGTCGAAATCAAAGGCTGGCACGACGCTGCCTATGCTCGCGATCGGGTCATTCTTGCGGCTAAGCAGTTCGTTGAGAACAAAGAAAAGAAGCCTCAAGCCAAGCCACTGGAGAACAAGGTCAAAGCCGCGGCACGATGACCGCCCATCGCTTCCAAGCCCCGACTGAAGATATCCTCTCTGGTGAGCTGTCGCGTTTCTACCTGTTCCACGGGATGCTTTCGTTTTCAAATATCGGCCCCCTCGGCGTCTCTTCCATTTCCCAATTGCCGGGCAACCACTGCCTTTGAATGCCGCTCATAGTAGCTGGACGGGGGAGTGCCCGGACATTTCGGGGCACCCCGACGGGAGAGAGTTGCAATTCGGCAGGGCGGTTGTTTCGAGATCATCACGCAGCTGTCGGTACCAATCCGGCAAATTCGAAACCAAAGATCATCGCTCGACGGTTGCCTCGGGCGCGAGGAAAAGTTCGCGCTTTAGTCACTGCACACACCTCAGCTCCAACAGGCTGATTGCCACCATCGAATAAAGGAGGATTACTCCATGAAATTGTTTTCGGCGCACATTGAAGATCTCCGCACGCTGTACATCAACGACTTGAAGAAGGCGCTGGACATGGAGCAGAAGATTACCAAGGCGCTTCCCCGACCTGATTCAGAACTCGACCGACCCCGAACTGACCGACGCATTTCGTCTACACCTGGATGAAACCCAGGGCCACGCGTCGAGCGTTGAAGGTCCGCTTGAAAGCACACCGGCGAAGCGGCCACGGAGACCTGCAAGGTGATCAATGGGCTCACCACTGCGGCATCCGACCTGATTAATGATGTGACTGATACCTCGGTTCGCGACATCGCGCTGATTGGCGCCGCGCAGCAGGTTGAGCATCACGAAATAGCCGTGTACGGAACCTTGCGGCGCTGGGCGGAGATTCTTGGACTCGATGCCGATGCGGCTGTGCTCGAGTCCATCGAAGCTGAGGAAGAGAACGCCGACGCCGTGCTGAGTGAGATTGCCGACCGAGTCAACCTGGAAGCAACTGTCTAGACCGAGTTGTACAGATAGGGATCAATCTGCGCGAGGCGGCGAGAGGAAGGCTCGCCGCCGTTTTTCCCCTGATTGCTATGACTCCGAAACGGGTTCTGCGGCCACCCGGCGCATCTCCTGCCAGGCAGTGACTCGATACAGCACCGGCCCCAGTAGGCCCACGCAGAGAGAGAAAAGCAGCGCGGACACGGAGCCATGTCCCAGCTTCACCGCGTCGGTGCGCGAGGCGTAGAGCGCATAGCCTATCAATGTTGCCGGTCCGACTCCCAGAAGAACAGCGAAAGCGAGATTGCCTGCTTTGAATGGGCGCACCAATCCTGGTTCCTTGATTCGCAGCACCACCAGCGCGACGAACTCCAGCAGCAGGCTCGATCCGTAGAGGATGAGGTCGATCGTGATCAGCCGTTCGAACGTTAGGCTCAGCGCCAGCGCCCATGCCATTCCGCACAAGAGAACGCTGACCCAGGGCACGCCGCGGCTGTTGCGCCGGGCGATCGCGCGCGGTAGCATGCCGTCTTCGGCCATGGCCATGGGCACCCGCGTGTAACTCATCACCAACGCGTTGAACATGCCGACCCCGGTAATCACGCCACCGGCAACGATGGACATGCCCAGCAGCGGTCCGCCTATGCGGGTCGCCGCGGTTATCCAGTCCCCCGTGGAGAAACTGTCCACCGACAGCCCGGCCACCGCGATCGCCGCCAGCGGCAGCACGTAAACAACAGCAACAAGCAGCGTTGACACGATCATGGCGCGAGGGTAAGCCCGCTGCGGATTCTCCACTTCCTGCGCTACCGTGGAGGCGTTATCCCATCCCATGTAATTCCACATAGCCACCAGGACGGCCGTTGAGAGTCCCGTGCTGGATGCAGGCCCTCCCCAATGCACCGTTGAGTGCGCGGTGAATCCCTGCCAAAATCCGCAGACAACAAAGACCGCGAATGGCGCCAGCAGGAGCGCCGACATCCAAACCGAATCTTCTCCCACCGCGGGCGCACCGCGAAGATTCCAGGCGCAGCAAAGCACGACCACAGCAAGCTTCCAGGCATATCCGTACCAGCCATCGGTCAGGGCGGGGTTGAATTTTCCCAGGTAGCTTACGAAAAAGGCGGGATAGATGGCCATGTCGAAAACGCTCGCCGAAAGCGAAAGCCAGCCTTCCTGGTAGCCCCAGAATGGACCGAGCGCACGCCGGACCCAGATATAGAATCCCCCTTCAGCGGGAATTGCGCTGGCCAGTTCCCCGATCATCAATGCGGTGGGCAGACTCCAGACAATCGGAAGAACCAGCAGAATGACAATCGCACGGGCGAATCCCGCCCCACCAAGAATGTCTTCGATGGCGTAAGGCCCGCCGGACACCATGAAGAATGTGGCTGCAACCAGGGGAAGAAAGCGCATCTTCCGGGGCGCGAATCCGGGGCGCGCCACCATTCTGGAGCCTGAAAGCATGACTGTGAATCTACCAACAAATCCCCCGACGTACAACGGAAACCGGCGATGGAAACTCTGTTACGTTGGCGAGGCCCGTCGAGCGCGGAGCAAACGCGATTTTCCGTGCCATGGGCGTCGCTCGGCTGGAAAAAGGGATACGCCGGTGCGTCCGACTCGGGAGTTCCGGTATAATCCGATGAGAACCGGAGAGATGGCCGAGTGGCTGAAGGCGGCGGTTTGCTAAAAATCTGGTTCTGTTTGCGCCCATCGATATTTCCTTTGTTTTGTTTGCATCAACGCACTCTCATTTGCACCCGAACACCTCATTTGCAGACGAAAGTCCAGCAATAGTCCAGCAGATATTTCCCGCTTCGCTATCCGCCGCGGAAGAACTGCTTCTCTCTATGTCGCCGTAGAGTTGCGTCGTGCGGCCAGCTTCGCATCGTTCTTTCGTGCCTGTGAAAACCCGCGTCGCCCCAATTCAGGTTCTCGCTCGCCCACATGGTGTTTCTCCATTTCGGAAAGAACTTATCCCGGATCAGAAGTTCGGTCAAATACCCCCAAATCCCGGATGGATCAACACGGCTACGTGATCGGTGGCAGGCGGGACCGGAAAAAACCGCTCAGATGTGCGATTCGGTGATTTCTCTTTGATGGGCCAAGATCGGGCGTTCTTTGCGGGAAATGCGGCCACCACCGACAACCGAGTGGCCAGTGGGCCGATTGTGTGGAATCAGCCCTGCATCCTCTCACAAAAGGAATCCGCCACGGCTTCGTTCGTCATTTGTGTCTGCCGGCGATTCGCCTGACCTGATCGATCACTTCCCGTTCGTTCTGTAGAGAAAGTGCCTTTCGCCCACAATTGGCGCGGTAGACAACCAGATTGTCTTCGCCGCCCACAACGCTCGGGAACACGAGTCCTTCGATCCCTGCAGTGATGAGTTCTCTGGCCAAATCCATCGAAGGGCGCAGATCGTTCTTGTCGAGAGAAGTCGTCGTCACGGCTTCTGCTGCTTGCGACGATCCAAGGGTGGATAGATCCAGTGCCTTCTTCAGATCGACCGCGACCGCAAACACAACTCGAGGATATTTGTCGATGCTGATCTGGCCGACGCCACCAAGCCTCGACTTGCGTGCTGTAACTTCCTTGCTCGCCCCTGAGTCCGTCACCGACAGGTAAACCGCTCGGGTGCCGATCGGAGCAAATCTCCCTCCGTAAGCCCGAGTTCCAGCCCCGCTCAGGACGTCAATCGGATCCATGTAGCGGTATTCGACGCTACGGAAGAAAAGCCCCTTCATGGGTGCCGCACAGCTTATCCAACGCTTGATTGCCCTCTGCTGTTTGGCATTGAACGTCACACTGGCTGTCCCTCCCGCAATCTGTCGAACTCTACGACTAGATCGCGGATGCGTCCATCGGCGATCAATTCCTGGGGAGTTCGTCCGGCGAACGCTTCAAGGGGCGAAGAAAGCCACTCCTTCTCCTTGGGAGCCACGACATAATCATCCATCCGGGTTAGCAATTCTCGAAGATCACGGGTCTTTTTATACATCTGACTGGTCCCCTTGCCCGCTTCCCAGTTCTGCAGGGTACGAGCGGTCACATTCAAGCCATTGGCCAATTGTTCCTGGCTCAGTCCGAGCCTTTGTCGGGCATCCTGGAGCTCGAAGGTCGATTTCTCGTCCCCCTTGGATCGAGCATGGGCACGGATGTTCCGTGCCTTCAAGAGCTGCCTGAGGTGTGGCCAGTTAAAGGCCCATTCAGCCTCGGCAAACTTCTGTCGTCCGACCATCGTTCCCACACGGAAAGCGAAATCGGCCGAGTGGTGCGGCGTATAGACCAAAAGCGTCGACACCTTGCAATTCCGAAGTGTGGCAAGGGTGCTCTCAACCGCAGCATCCTCTTCGGAGCTAGACAGGTAGAGGACACTGACCTGGGTCTTTCTCAACGCGGTCATTACGTCGCACGGAACGGTCTGAAACCGGGGCGAGTACGGTGCAAATAGCGACTTCGCCTCATCGAGTGCCTTCGGTTCGGTCCACACCACGAGTCCTTCGGAATGAGTTGCGGTCTGCATTTCTCACCTCCAAAAAATATTATACGCAAGTTTTCGTGCCTTACGAAAATATTGACCTTTAGTGTCACGGCTTGACGGAAATGTGTGATCAAGACCTCATGGCTGATCAAATCTTGAAGGCGCGACCGGCGACGCCGTCAGGTCTCTCTGCCGCACCGAATTCGGGCCCGGAGAAGGGAGCTTCAAAGAGTGCTAAGGAGCTGCAAATAGTACCGGGGAGATTGGTACTTGGGGTTTGGTTTGGGGTTGGGAAATTCCTCGGAAGTCGAATTGCTGTCGGTCATTGCGGAAGCACGTCCGCAAACATGAATCCATCGCGTTCGACCACTTCACCCGCCCGCACCGCAATGGGGCGAGAGAACACGGGCGCCACTGACGAATGTGTGGAATTCCCCATTTTCGCCGCAGGGGTCGATATCGGAAGGAAGGGCTTGCACTAACGGCAGGTCGTAATCACGACCGGCAAAGGATTTCGAGAGCTTAGAGGGGTCGACGCACGTGATCCTTGCTTTCACACCCGATGCGATCATATCCCGCCCCAATTGCGTCGTGGGAATGTCCCAGATGGGAAACAACGGTTCAGGCCGCTCCAGTGCCCAATCTTGCCCATGTAGCGCCATCATGGGCAGAACCAGCCCCACCAGACCGCTGCGCCCTACTACGGCCCGCCTCCGGTATTCGATTGGCAGTTTCAGCCAGCCCCTGTCGCTCCGGTCGCACCCTCTTGATCTGCGGAGTGGCGACCAAGAGCGTAGGCGCTTTGCCTGACCACGACTCAGGATTGCTTTCCATGGTTGAGAAGATCAAACCACAAACAGTGTTCGTCTGCTCTGAGGTCATAGCGATATGTACGACTCGGAAAATCCTTAAACCGCATTTCCAACTCCCTTGATGCGTTTTGGTACTTCTTCAATGCTGATTTAAGTGGATCAAGCCATTTTTCAATCGTGATCTGGATTTGGGTCACGTTGGATACGTTTTCGATCAATGCCTTCGCATCCATGTATAGGTTGCCGTCCTTGTTTCTGGTTCGCTCGCTCGCTGAAAAATCCATCGAGAACAACACTCGTTTTTCATCGGCTTCAAGTGTGAAGTTGCATGCAACTAAACTGTCAGTATTCCCGTAAGAGTGATACGACACGTACACACCGTGATTCCCTTTTCTCAAATGTTGTTTCATGGCTCACATGCTACGCCGCTCGTTGGTGGAAAAGTGAGATCGAATGTTGCACAACGATATACGGCCATGACCGATTTTCTATATTGAATCCACCAGCCTTTTGCGCAATCCTTACGACGGGAAACACTTCAATGGTGATTGCGGAACCAAATCCCTACGTTCTTTGCCCTCAGTGCGTCCAAGTTAATTTTCTAAAGCTCGATGGTCGAGACGGTCTTGTTTTGATTTGTCGCTGGACTGACACGGTACGATGTTGCAACTGTGGGCACGTTTGGACGCATTCGCGCGACGACATCCTTCCCATTATTCGATGTGGCGCTTTCGGGCTCGGTTTCGGCTACTACATTTACTTGCTCGTAAACGTCAAAGGGGATCGGATATATGTCGGGAGAACGGACAGGGGTCTGCATGATCGGATGTGGGACTATTGGCGGCTTTACCAAGGTTGGAAATTCAAATACTGCCAAACGCAAGCAAAACGGCCAATTGCATACTCCTTGGAGATTGTTCGTACGATTTGTGAGACCGGATTCGATGGATTCGACATGATCTTGCTGGAGAAAGGACCGTCTGGGGGAGGGTGGCGCGAGAAGCATTGGATATTTCGCCTCAATGCGCTTGATCCGAAGGTCGGCTACAATCGCCGCGCATGGTGACTCCTATGGGCGACTCGCTACGATATTGGGGCATACCCCAATATCGTAGCGAGTCTGATCCTGTCAGGCAGGCATCCTCGACACAGTGATGACCTATTGAACTGGAGGGATCCCAGCTTCAATCCCCGAGTATCAGCCCAAGGATCCGCAACGCTTCGAGCAATTCCGGATCGTCTTCAGCCACTCTGAGCGAGTTCGGCTGATGAATGGGGAACCGTTCGGATATGGCCCAGTCTTCGAAGATGGCCCAGTTCTCGATTGAATGACCATAGCGCGAGCGGTAGAAGACTCCCGCGTATCCAAGTTCAAATGCATTCCGCCCGGCGTGCTGTGTCAAAAGGCGAGGTTCCGCCCGTTCAAGCGAACTCAGATCGATGTCCTCCATCCCAAGTTTCACTGCAATCCCGGCCAAGGTCGTTCTGAGATGACTGACCCATCCGAGGGCGTAAATGTCCGCGAACTCGCCGTCAACGTTTGCCGTGCCAATGCACCGTCCTTTGATCCACGCTCGACGGACCGTGCCGAGAGCTGTGAAATCATCATCACCGTTTTCCATGAACGCCAGGTCTGCGATGAATGAGACATCTACTCGGAAACGTGCCAGGGTTTCAACAAAACATCCGAGACGTTGCGAAGACGCATACAGAACCCTGTACACGCCCATCGGGTCATCGAAGCGATTTCCGAAGGTTCCGTCTTCCTTGGCATAGGCCCAATCAGGAGCGGCCCACGCGTCGTCATCTCTCCCTAATCGGCATAGGGGGGAGAGTCACCTCTCCTCCCCTGCCACACCACCGGACGTGCGGGTCCGCATCCGGCGGTTCGGTCAGATTGAGCTAAACAACGGCGAACAGCTGAGGTAGTCCAAGCGCTGCGAAGTAAGCATTGGGAAATGCGTACTTCATGGCGGGGCTGTTGGCGATACGCCACGGGCCGCGGGAACTTCCGGCCGTTTGTGCAGCCAGATCGCCCCACACTCCCCTTTGACGTAACCCCGCAAACCGCCGCCTGCCGCATTTCCATTGCTTCCAGATCACGGACCGCATTCGTTGCCGTATCCATTGATCCAGCTTCCGCAGCACCGAGGGTGTCTCGGCGAAGCCGAAGTAACTCTTCCATCCACGTAAGTAGTCAGAGAGTTCCTTGGTCATTTGCTCGATACTGATCCCCCGGGTCCGTCCCGTCAGTTCCCGCACCCTTCGCTTGAAGCGCACCAGAGACTTGGCGGCGATACGCCGCTTCGGTTCCCGCGCCCGCGTCAGGCTGAAGCCGAGGAACTTGCGGTCTGCTGGTCGAGCCACCGCACTCTTCTGTTCATTGACTTTGAGCTTGAGCCGACGCGTGATGAAACAGGTGATGCTTCGCTTCACCCGTTCCCCTGCTGCGCGACTGCGAACGTAGATGTTGCAATCGTCCGCGTACCGCACGAAGCAGTGCTTGCGCCGCTCTAGTTCTCGGTCAAGTTCGTCGAGCACAAGGTTCGACAACAGCGGGGATAAAGGTCCACCCTGGGGCGTGCCCTCATCCACCGAACCCACCAGCCCGTTTTCCATCACACCCGCGGTGAGGAATGCCCGGATCAGCTTGAGCATCCTCTTGTCCTTAACCCGCCGCGCCATGGCTGCCATCAGCTTGTCGTGATTGACCCGGTCGAAGAACTTTTCCAAGTCCAGATCAATCACCCAGCTGCGGCCCTCGGTCACATACTGCTGCGCCTTGGCTACTGCCTGATGCGCCGAGCGCCCGGGCCGGAACCCGTGACTGTGTTCGGAAAACTCCGTGTCCCATCTGCCCTGCAGAACCTGCATTACCGCCTGCTGCACCATGCGGTCCAGCACCGTCGGGATGCCCAGCTGACGCACCCCGCCGTCGGGCTTGGGTATTTCTACCCTCCGCACCGGTTGCGGCTTGTAAGCCCCACTGAGCAATTGGTCGCGGATGGCTGGCCAGTGCTCCTTCAGGTAGCCGGGCAATTCCTCGACACTCATGCCGTCGATACCCGCGCTGCCCTTGTTGGACTTCACTCGCTTCAAAGCCTGCAAACAGTTCTCCCGTTCGCAGACTTCTTCCATCAGTGGTTCGCTGTTTTCAGCCGGGCTTTCGTTCATGCGCTTCGCCGTGGGCGCTTCGGACCCTTCGCGAGGATAACTTGGAGCTTCACTCCGCACCTCCTCGCCAAAGGCCAGCCAAAGCTGGATTTTCTGCCGCTTGTCGCCCATCGAGTCGCGCCGCCTACTTGCCACTTCCTTCCGTTTGGGCCTTCGGTCACCGTGGCGACCTACTATGCCCGCTGCTGACTTCTGCTGCACGCTCAGAGAAGATCGCTCCACCCTCAGTCCTGCTTCCAGGACATGCAACAGACCTCCCGTTATAAGAACGACCGCCTTCAGCGCGCAACCGCCGGATTTACCACCAGCGCCCTTGATGGTTGAGGGCTTCGCTGTCAGTGGCCAGCTCGCCCGGCGCCCTAGGCCTCATATCCGGTTCTTGTTCATCGGCTCGCGCTTTTGCTCCACGCTTCCTTCGGACCCCACCTCGCGATGAAGCCCTTGCGCTTCGCTATCACTTCTCCCCATCAGGATGTGAAGAGGACTTACACCTCCAAGCTGTCATTCATGAACGGCGTACCACGGAAAAGCGGCCGCGAGGGCCGCTTCGATTCGAGGTCCATGAATTGCTCCTAACCGCCAATGAGGAAAGCTCGCGCAGCTCCCATGATCTCCGGCGCCACCTTCTCGAGATCGTTTTCCCTCAGGAGCCGCAGCGGCACACGGTCACCAAGTTCCGGGTTCAGGCCGGTTAGCCACGATTGGATCACGCTGGGATCTTCCTTCTCGGAGAGCATCCGGACCAGCTGGAAGGCAAACCTCAGACGCTGTTCGGCATCGCCGTAGAGCTCGCTTCCGTTCATCCATCGATCAACCGCGCGCACGTCCCGGACACCGCCGACGTAGGCGGTCAGCTTGCGCCCGATGAGACCAATAAGTTGCTTCACAATCTCAGGGATGGGGAGGCGAAGCGCTTCCCGGTGTGCAGCAAGATCAGGGCGAGAGGCGGGTACAGTAGCCATGGGACCCTCCTACAAACAATTGTAGATCATTTACATCAAAAACGCATTTAAATTACACCATAATGCCCAAATCTGGTCGGTAATGCGGTTTGTTTCTTCGCTTTATATTCTCCTATACTGTTCGGATGTTCAACTTGCCCGAGAATCGGCTTTGCGATTACACCGTCCGTTGCAAGGGCTGCACTGACAACATCCCGGCGCCGGTTCAAACGATGCTCGATTCTCGGGTAAATGCCGGCTGTCCGCTCTGTGGCGCCAGACGGCCGTATCTGCTGGCTGACATCTTCAGGGGCAGCCTGTCGGTCGCACAAGCTGCCCGTCGAGCCCAGGTCATCCTGAGGTGCGCAGATCGGAGAGATGAAAAGAGCCGTTGCCAGAGGAGCGGGCTATATCTATAGAAGACCAGAAACGTGCCACTGACCGGTTCGCATCAACCCTTGTAATCGCGGCGACCATAATCGCCGCTGTCCGGCTGGCTCGCGATCAGGACATCAGTAGGCCCTCGCCGCGGTTGACGTCTGTCGTGACAGAAAGCGCGGGACTGGCAAGGCTGATTCTGGAGAAGGTTGTACTCCTCCGGCAATTGGACCTCTAGTCATATAGGTGATCTGGAACACACCCTTCATCCGACCAATGCAGCTATGCTAACTTCGCCCTCTCTCGACGCTACTGAGGATCACGAACGATTGTCGACTAAAGGAACATCAAATCCACATTCTGTCCGCGTGTGGGGTACGTGTTGCGGCGCATGTGCTTAATCCTTACAAGATTCTCAAAACAAGCACTCGCAGCGCGGAGACGCCAACAGGCTGATTGTAAGAGGGTTTGCACGGAGCAGGCACACTCCAATTTACGCGGAAGCCACACACTCCGAAAGGCACACCAATCTGGGCCGACGAACGCATCTTGGACGGTCACGAGCGAGCTCCAAATCCCCGAGGATGAGGGACAGAAACAAGGAAAGGGAGACAGCGGACGATGTTCTCATGGATTTGCGACTTTGTGCGCCAATGACGATGTCGACTTTCCGGCCGGCACAGCAGAATGCCCCGATCCAGAACCTGCACGCAAGGCGCTCGAGGAGTTCTGGAAGGAACTGGGGATTCACCTTCCGACGAATATCCATCCCGACACAACCTGCGGTATTCAGAAGAATGCGCGACAGTTTCGAGGACAGCTGCGAGTCTCTCGAACCCGTCTTGACCGCCCTGCCGTCGTCGCATCTTTGCTGGATACGTGGGACTGCGATTCCAAGATAGTGCAGAAATGGTGGGCGGAGTCAGCAAGCGAGAAGAAACGCCTACGCGATCTTATCCAGGGGATTCATGAGAACTTTCGGACAAGCGTAGTGATTCCGTACCTGGCGCAGTGGCGCCAATATGTGTACCGATTGTCAGTTACGCTTTTGTGCCAGGCCCGGGAATTCGCCGCAGCGGAGCGCCGCCGCATCAACGCCCTTAACTACGGTGACCTCCTCTTACTGACTGCTCGTGTGCTCCGGGAGAACGAAGCAGTACGGAGGGCATTGCAGCGCAAATACCAGTTTCTCATGGTTGATGAATTCCAGGACACCGATCCGATCCAGGCGGAGATATTGTTCTGGCTCGCAGAAGATAGCGCATCGACGACGACAAGCGGGAACGAAATCAACGGAGACTGGAGGACGCTCCCGCTGCGGCCTGGTGCACTGTTCGTGGTGGGCGACCCCAAGCAGTCAATTTACCGCTTCCGGCGAGCTGACATCGACATCTACAACTTGGTCCGGCGGCGCTTCAACGAAGTCGGACGCGTACTGCCGCTCACGGTCAATTTTCGCTCCGTACCTCAATTATGTACCTGGGCTAATGATGTTTTTAAGACCCGGTTCCCGGACGAGCCGACAACGCACGCACCACGCTTCTCTGCGCTCGATGCCTACAACACCGATTCAGCATCCGCAGGCATTTTCACCCTCACATATGCCTCGGACGGCGACCTACTACTCGCCGAGGATGCGGAGAGGATCGCTCACTATATTCGCGCGGAAGTAGATTCTGGGCGTCGTCGGTTTAAAGACTTTCTGATTCTCACCAGGCGGAAGAAAGATCGCATTGCCCCATATGCCGATGCTTTGGAGTCGCTGAATGTCCCGGTCGAAGTAAGCGGAGCCGGGGCCTTTGGCGAGTCAGCCGAGGTCAAGGCGTTGACGGGGTTGTTGCGTGTCCTCGCCGATCCCCAAAATGCGGTGTCACTCGTAGGCGTCATACGGGGTCCCTTGTTCGGGATCAGTGATCAGGAGCTGTTTAGATTCAAGCAGTCCGGAGGCTGGTTCAGTCTGTTTTATGAACCCAGCGATGCGGTGGCGGAAACTCCACCGCTACCGACCCATGCCGCGCTATGCGCACTGCGTCAATACTACCGATGGACGCGGATCCTTCCAGCCGCCGCCGCCCTCGACCGCATCCTCGAAGACACGGGCTACCTCGCATTGGCCGCAACGACACCGGGAGGCGTCAATGCGGGAGACCTTATTCACGCCGTCGATCGCGTTCGCCGGGTAGTAGCAGAGGGAGGGAGTCTTGCCGACGCGGCCGATGCACTCGAGGCGGACAGCGAAGCGGCAAGCGAAGTAGAATCGCTCTCTCTTGAGCCGGGCCGTACCGACGTTGTCAGGTTGATGAATCTTCACAAGGCAAAGGGCCTTGAAGCCGCCGTGGTCTTCCTCGCCGATCCGGCTGGTGGCGTCCATTCCCATGTCGACGTGCAGATCGAGCGGACGGATTTAATGGCACATGGATGGCTGAGGATTGTCCGAAGAACCAAAGGTTCGTACGGGGAGACGTTGCTTGGCGAGCCAGCGGACTGGGCGTTGCACGAGTCCGCGGAATTGCCTTATCTCCAAGCCGAAGAGGATCGGCTCCTGTATGTCGCAGCGACACGTGCCCGCGAGACCTTAGTGATAAGCCGGTCGGCAAAGAGACTAAGGTCTTCCGCTTGGGGTGTCCTTAACGATTTCCTGGCGCCGGCGCCGGAACTGCCCATTTCGACAAACGCAGGCATGTCTCCTGCAGTCTCGCCATTGGACTGCAGCGCTTCGCTGGTGCAAGCCGTTGAGGCCTGGCGGGCCGAGGCGCATTCCCTGGCCATTGAACCGTCATGGCGAACGACCTCGGTCACAGCGGAGGCGCGACACATCGATCGCGTGATCCATTCCGTGGTCCCGTCGGCTGACGATCCGGCAAAGGTGTTGGCGGGCGATTCGGCGTCCCATCGAGCCGACGCAGGCCAGGCATGGGGCACACTCATTCATGGCCTCCTCGAACATGCAATGAGCCAGAAGACCTTTACCGAATCCGACCTACAACGGCTGGGAATGTGGTTGACGGTTGACGAACCCCAGCTGCGCCCCGTGCTTGGATTGGCCGTCAAGACGGTCCTTCATGTCTCGAAGGCGAACCTTTGGAATATGGCGAAGAGATCAGATACTTCGGTTGAGACTCCCTTCGCATTCGCAGAGAGTACCAATGCGATCCTTACGGGTGTCATCGACCTTCTGTTCGGCCACGAGGGGCACTGGCAAATCATCGACTACAAGACCGACGTTGATTCACCAAAGCAGGTAGCTTCATACCAGGCGCAGCTCAAGATGTACGAGCAGGCGGTAGCGAGTATTGGCATCCAAGATGTAACGAGCGCGATCGAGCATGTCAGAGGCGTCGGCGACTGACGTCTTCAGCCCAGCCAATCGTCCCGACTAACAGTTTCGACGTCTCGAGACAGCAAGGAGCACTCAATTGAATGGAGCGAACGCTGTGCCATTCCACCTTTCGAGCTTCGTGACGCGATTCGACTTGGTCTGTCAGCAGAAATTCGGGCGCACATACGATCTAACCGCTCTCGAAGCGTATTTCTCCGATCACGCAAGCGGAAGACGTCATCTCACGGCCAAAGACATCGGCAAACTCTTCAACGCGGAGACGACCCCTTACGGGAAGTACTGGCCGCGGCCGCACATGAAGACGCTGGAAGAGGGCCTGCGGGAGAAGCGCATCTATCTCGGGCTCGCCGGCACTGAGCCAAAAGTGCTGGTAGAAAGCCTGCTCTCGGTGTTCCACAACATCGGGACGGCCTCCTTAGTGTTACGCTTCGTTCATCCTGAGCAGTTCGGGATATTTAGTACTCCGGTGATTCATCTGGTGCAGGTAACGCGTTCTGCAACGATTGATCTTTATCTCGCCTATTGCGAGGAACTTGTCAAATGGCGTGACCATTTCAAAATGGCCTCGGCCGCACAGACGGAAACCGCATTGTGGGCGTTCGCCGAATACATAAAGAATGCTGACAACGATGAAAATGCCGCTTCTGCCAAGAGCAGTTTTGATGACGACCTATGGATCCAGCGCGAACGCGCGGCGCAAGTGATCCGACCGTTTTTCCATCGTTACGGGCGGCTGCAACTCGCCAGAATCCTCCTGGATGAAGACCAGATCTTGTCCGGAAAGATTGCGGCCGAAGAATACGAACGGTTGTTGAATTGCGTTTCACTCTGTCTGCTGAGGAGGCCGCTGCCTTTTCAAAAGGGTGCCGCTCCAGCTCTCGTCCAGGAACTCGCGGATAAGGCTCACATTCGTGCGGAAGACCGGACCGATTTGGACCGTGTTTGGGAGATCCGAAACAAGGTGGTGCATCCAATGGGGAAACGTCCTGAGCGAGAGGAGGTCGAGGTGATGATCGACTACATAGAACGCATCGCGGCGCCTTGGGAGAGCCTCGGCTTGAAGCGCGCGCAGTCGGATCGAAATCGTACAATTCAAGGCCGATAAACTGCGCACGGAAGAGTGGGAGCAGATGGCTCGAGAATATTACGCCTTTGACCGTTTGTGTACCTGATTACCTGGCACTTCGGTTCTCAATGTGAGGACATTGTCCTCCCCGTTCTTGTGCTAGCGTGAAAGCAAATGAGTCGACGAAATTCGCCGTCATTGCTCCTGTTTCTAGTGATCCTGCTTATTCTTGTCGGATTCTACGTGGTTCACCGGATCCAAGCACCCCGGCAAAATCCTGCTCCCGCCACGGCTACTCCTCCAATTCAGAATGACAATCTCTCCCATGAGGACCGGCGGCCACGGAGGAGAGAATACCGACTTCAACCGAAACAATTGGGACGGCAGGTCCAGCCTGCGGGACTGATGTGCACATCTGAGTATTTTCGACCCTGGCAGGAACCTAACGGAGAAGCTTGTAGCACATCTTTGCGAAATGGATATTCGATCCCCGATCCTCGGTGCACCCCCGGTGGAGTCAATCCATCGGTGACTGCAGCAGTCCTTCGCGATCCAACGTGGAGAACCCGATCTGTTCGCAACTGCGAGAGCAGCGAGTCCGAAAAGCACATGACTTATCGCTGGTACGGCATCTATGCTCCACACGGCAATTCCGGGGAAAACCAAGTTTGCGAACTGGACCACTTGGTGCCACTTGAGCTTGGCGGTGCCGATGGATTGGGGAACATATGGCCCGAGTGTGGCCCGGACAAAACTGTGCTCGCCAATCGCTATTTCAAGATGAAGGATCGTGTGGAGAACTACCTTGCGAACGAAGTGAGGACCGGACGGATGTCCCTGAATGTTGCCCAAAAGGGGATTGCCTCTGATTGGACTCAATATCTGCCAGAAGCGAATCAGTACTGCACGACCGGCGGTCGATGTTGAGACCGTTGCGCCCCATAAGGCAAGATACAGGTGCTTTGCCGGGTCGGGCGATCGCTTTATTTCAACCACGCGACTGCGAAAGCGCCCTTTGACGGGTCATCTTCGGATGGCTGATTCCTATGCTCGCGTTTGATCAGCGTGGGTATTGACGGTCTGTCAACGACGTATACTCAGAAGAAAGAGTGGGGATCCAGAACAATCTTAACGTGAATTGCTCGTCGCGGTTGCCCGCCACCGTTCAAGTATAGGAGGTCGTATGGGTAGAGAATTCGACTTATATATTTCTAATAAGGCTGGAATTCCCACGAAAGAGGGCTACATAGTAACCAGGGGAAGAACGCTTTATTTGAGAATCACCGGAATGCAGCCCAGCTACCGCCTGGAGACCGCGACCGCCAGTGAAGACAACCGTGAGTTCCTTGTATGCGAAGACAGAGTCCGCCTCACCTCAGCGGCATACAAGTTTGGTTTGGAAATGGGTACTCAACCTAGCTATGAAAAAGACAGATTTGGGAGAGAGTTCGTTATCATAACCCCGATCAACTTTAGACCAGGAAGTACCCCCGCGGAGGACGAGGCGGACAGGGCCGTATTCGATAAAGTGCTCAACAGATTTTTTGAAATCTATGCCGCCAGCGATCCGAGCAAGCCCGAGCATTTGAATGAAATGAGAGAGATTTATGAGGTCCTCGCCGTGGACGAATCAGGCGGCGACGTGTATCTGAGCGATGGCGTATGGCTTAGCAGTGATGGGTCTGTACACGATCGTGGCAGGTAGAACCCGACAACCCTTCTAAGCCATCTCGCCGTTTAAGCTCACAAATTCGGTTTTGCGGCGCGCTTTGCCTTCGGCTAGATGACTGCCGGAAGCAGGACGTTCACGCAATAGGGAATTTCCCCTGGAATGCCCATGTTCTTCTTGGCGCGCGCCAAGCCAACTTCCCATTCGGCGCGAGTTGTTGGCTTATACGGGTCATCGACGAAGCAAATGTTCACGAGCCAGGCGTCGATCCCCAGTACCTCGCGAAAGAAAAACAGGTGAGCGAGCCGATTAGCCGATTGGTAGAGACAGCCGGCCAACTCCTTTCCGTTCTGCTGATACCTGAAACGACCGCGCCAATTCACCGCTAGATCCGCGTTAAGCCACTTCTTGGTCCGTGCGAGAGATGCATCGATCAGATCGAGCGACTCTCGGGACTTTGCGGTGCACTCTCCTGCGTACAACTCGGAAAGGTGGCTCTTCCCTTCAGGAAGCAAGACTCCCTTGGAGGGTGATTCGACTCTTCCGGTTGCATCCCATCTTGGACCGTTCTTCGGCCAAAATGCCTTGAGGCGCTCAAAATGCTCACTCTGTCCGACGGCCGTCAGGAAGGCTCGATCCTTGAATTCCCGGTAGAGATCCACCTTGAGCGGAGATGTCCAGACAATCTCCAGCGGTTGATTCAAAGCTTGCTGGATAGTCTGGTTCAGAATGTCTGGGGCGTGGTTGACGTAATGCTGCATTTGCTGCTGACTCCCGGCAAGGGCTTGCCCGGAAGCGTCGCAGCGCGGCCGACGTTTGGATTTTGGCATGGCTGAATCTTTCTCCTACATGTAATTGCGCGGAATTTCGAAATCCATGCAAAAACTTCAAACTTTCGTAATGTCAGGCCATGGTAGCCAGTCCGACGAAATCGTGTTCTCCAGCTACTTCCCCCGCGATCTTGACCATGCCTATGATCGGTATAGCCTCGGGAATTGTCTAATCCTGAGCAAAGTAGACCGCGAGAGCGATCAACGCAGTCCGAGGATCCGCGATTGCTTTCTACGATGCTTCATAATCGATTCTCTTCGATAGTCCTAGCGTATTCCCCATCGGGAGTATATGGCTGCAGCAACGTTAGCTGATCCGAATGCGATGAATGCCATGACCATCAGGTAGCGAAAGCCAAACACGCCAGACCCCTTATCATCCGGGATCTTACTCAGACGAAAAGTAGGCCTGATTTCCAGCCAGGAGCGAGTGTCTTCCCGACCAAAGAAGAGAGTTCTGCGTTTGGTGATCCGGATACGCTCGCTGAATCCCAGCGCTTTTCTCCACAGGTTGGGCCAAAGCGAATGCGATGATGGGTCGAATGAGATGGACCCAGTTGCGTTCAGATTGATCTCCAACCGGTCAAGAAGCTGATGAAACGCCCGCGCATCTTTACCGCTCCGATGCGCATAGCGAAACACAGGATAGCTCCGGGATGACCAAACACGGTGTACATACGCATCCACGCCACTCGCAAGGATGGCGCCGAAATCTGAATCGAAGGCCAGATCATAGATGGTAGGGGCGTACATATTCAATACCTTGAGATCACACCCCCGACAGGTCCGCGAACTGTTCCGATCCGGCCTTAGCAAATCCGAAATCGCGCGCCAACTCCACATGGGCCGCACTTCCGTGCGCCGCATCCTCGTGGCTTCCCGCAGGAAAATGTTGCAGCAGGCTCAGTTACGCAGGGCCGCCGAAAAGAGACGCAGATATGACTTTTGTATCGACCGGATTTTTCAGCAATTCCGTGGCGTCTTGAAAACGACTGAAATGAGAGACCTGATCTCCGGCGAAGCAATTCCTCTTCGGGTCAACAGTAGGTTTGGCGCTGCGGCGTGTACGGCTTGCAGATCAGTCGTTCGACGGATTCGACGGCTCGGTGATGCGTAACATCTCAGAGTTGTCCCGCCATTGAAGGAATCTCTGCTTTGCCCCCTCGGTGCGGATGACATCGAACAACGATCGCTTTGCCAGCGACCGCCGAATCCTCCAGAGTGTAGATTTCAGTGCAGCCCGCCTCGTCCGGCAATGGCGGCAAACCGCAAGATGCCGGCGGGTGGCGGCCGGCCGGATTCCGCTCAGTTCGCTGTCGGAATAGGCCACCAGCGTCTTGTCATTGCAGCGACCGGAAATTGGTCTTCTTTGCATGAGCACTTCTCGATATATGTAGTGGCTGAATCCACCACTTTTCACGACAGGGAGTCAGGATTATTGAGAAAGAAGCCGAAGCCAGCCGCAAGCGACGGTTATCCGCGTCGACGCGCGAAACAGGCGAAGACGCGGGTGGCGAGGGCGGAGAAATGTGTGCCAATGATCTTGATGGGCCGGAGGTTCAACGAGCTCACAGATTGAACCCATTTCACCTGGCATTTGCACCAAATCCAAATCCGTGGTCTGATCCACCGAGCGAGGAGAT
>CAWCTA010000028.1:0-195633 GCA_963798315.1 uncultured Acidobacteriota bacterium
CAACACTCCGCGGCATAAAGGTCATTTCATTACCGTCCGCTGGAAAAAGCCTGGGAAATGGCCAATTGCGCCACAGGCAGCGATGCAATCTCTAGGGAACCTCTGCGCAGGTTCTCGACTTTCGAATGAGAAACTTCGCAGCGTGTGTACGCGCTTTTGGCGGCGAATTATCTCAAGAATCGCCCCGCATGGGGCTTCATTTCTGTCTCTGGAGAGCGTTTTCGCGCTCTCCAGAGACACTACGCCGCCAGAGGAACCAGCCGTCTGCGGTGCAAGTAAGAATTCCGTACCCAGGCGAAGGCCGCAAGCAGCCATTCGTGGTTCTTCTTCAGACCCCGATAACGCACGCGGGTAAATCCAAACACCCGCTTCAAGATACGGAAGGGCCATTCCACCTTGGCTCGTACCCGGACTTGGTCCGGTTCTTGCGTCGCGCTTCTTCGTCCACTCCGTCTTTGTATTGGGTGCGGCGGCAGGTCATATCCTGCGCCTCAGGAGCGGCCTCCCGGATCACATCCGTCTGCCCCTGATAACCTCCGTCGCCCCACACCTTCTTTTCTTCCCCGTGCAGTAAGTCAGGCAACATATGTACGTCGGACACACTGGCCGCCGAAGTACACACCGAATGCACGTGACCTTCTCTGGCATCCACGCCGATGTGCGCCTTGGCACCGAAGTACCACTGCTGCCCTTTGCGCGTCTGGTGCATCTCCGGATCGCGCTCCCCGCTGGAGTTCTTGGTCGACGACGGCGCGTGAATGATGGTCGCATCCACAATCGTCCCCGTGCCGATGCGGATGCCTTTGCTCTCCAGATACAGGTTCACTGTGTCCAGGATTTTGCCGCACAACTCGTGCTCTTCCAGAAGATGGCGGAAACGTAGGACGGTTGTCTCGTCCGGCGCCGGCGCACGTCCCAAATCCACCCCAGCAAACCGCCGCAGCGCCGGCGATTCATAGAACGCGTCTTCCACTCCCGGGTCCGACAGGTTGAACCACTGCTGAAGAAAGTAAACCCGCAGCATGATCGACAGACCTACGGGCTGGCGGCTGTTACCTGCCTTGGGATAATGCGGCTCGATCAGCGCTTCCACTTCGCTCCACGGAACGACTGCTTCCATCGTCTCCAAAAACTGCTCCCGCTTACTCTTCCGGCCGTACTTCTCGAAACTGCCCTGGGACGCCAATGTGACCTGTCGCATCGTGCTCCTTACCCACTTACAACTTTATTCAACTCGGCTGTGGATTTGGGACTTGTGCAGAGATTCCAAAAAGGCTCTTCAGGAAGGAATGGACGTGATCGGCACGTGGTCTTTGCCGCCCCAGATAACCGTGCGCTCGAATCCGAACTCCAGGTTCTCAGTCGGTTTGAAGCTGACCTTCTCAATGTGTATCCAAGGAGAGTTTGGGGCGACGTGGCCCTTCAGGGATCCCACCAGGAATTCATATCGGAAGGGGCTCGTGATATAAGACAGCCACGGAATCCGCATGGGCTCGACGCGGTTGAAGGGCACTATAGAGACTCAGTCACGAATCTCTAGCATGAGCGTTTTTCGAAAGCCCTTGCCCTGATATTTGCGATTTTCCGGCAAGTTAGAGACCGGGTCAAAGGGGCGGCGTTCTTTGCCGGCACAGCGAACCCTTGACGCTGTGTCTCCCTTGCCGTATGCACACTGATCAGGGCGAAGCGCGCAACCGCTGTTGCGTATGCATCGGCGAAACAGGCCGGGCTGCGATCGCTCAACGCACTGTGTGGCCTAAGTCGGTTGTAGTGGCGGCGCCATCGAGCCAGCGTTTCCCGTGCCTCCCGCGGCGAACGGAACCACTCGACATTTAGGCATTCGTCCCGCAGCTTCCGTTGAAGCTTTCGATGAAGCCGTTCTCGACCGGTCGGCCCGGGGTGGATAAAACAAAGCTGCGTGTCGTTGCGAATGGCCCAGATCTCCATAGCCCGACCGGTGAACTCGCTTCCATTGTCCAGAGTGACGCTCTTCGGTGCCGCTCATCGGCGGCGTGCGTCAGGGCTGCCACTATACGTGTGCCATTCATCGACCGTCCGCTTCCAATGCGACACACTCTCTGGTCAACAGTCGTCAGGATGCGGTGAGACCGTCCGTCGGCCAATTTATCGCTGACGAAATCGGCCGACCAGCACCGATTCGGTACGGCCGCCACGCTCTGTGGAACTCGGTGTCTGCGACTAATCTTCTTCTGTTCAACGCTGCACACCTTCGGCTCCTCCTGATCGTACAGGCGGTAGACGCGTATGGCGTTCACATGCCAGCCCTCCCGACGCAAGAGCGCCGTCAACCGTTGATACCCGTAACGCACATGCGTCGCAGCCAGTTCCCGCAATCGTATGCGAAGTGCTTCCTGGAGCGGCGTCCGGCTCTTGTAACGAAGCGTGGCCCGCGGAACCACCCCGATGATCCGCGCTGCACGCCGCTCGATATGTGGTGTTGCTTTCACGTTTCCTGGTCCACCTCGCCATATGGCTTCTCTGACGAGGCTTTAATAAAGCTCTTTGACACGATCTCCTGCTTGACCTGGCGACCCAGGGTCAGATCCGCCACGATCTGCTTCAGCATGTTTCTTGGGCATGTTGACCTCCTCGATCTTGAGTTTCGAGGACCTCAACTGCCAAAATAGCTCTAATTCCAGCTGGCACAACTTCCGGGTTTTGGGTCCAAGGGATATGTTTTGCACGCGAGGTCACTGACGATATACAAGCTCATGCCGAAGCCAGCTTCCATTTGTGAGAAGCTCAAGATACGTCGGACTTGTTGCGACGGTTTTTTCGCCGGGACTGGTCATCAGGTCAGTTGCATCGACAACGAGAGGCAAAGGCGAGGACGACATGGACAAGTGTGGCCACGCTTTGGAATTTTAGCCGAGACTATCGGTATGGATCGTATAGAATAGGCACACTCAGAGTGTGCATGAGGACGACTGAGTCTGGCAAGGAGTCTCACAGTGTGGCAATGGGCGTTGGGCACGTCGGCTGCCGGACTTATTGGGCTGATAATGGGGGTTGGACCCGGATATTACTTTGGATGGCACCGCGGCTGGGAATATGGTAATCGTGACTGCTGGAATAGTACGAATGCCGAAATTCCGAAACGATCGACCACCTCGTCGCATGGTTGAAGCAATTCAGGGCCGCCTTCCAGTGAATCGAGCGTTCGCACGTGCGGATCACATTGCGCAGTGCCAAATACGCCATGCGGCTTTTTCGCTGGGAGAGTCCGCACGGGGCATTTTCGCCTTGCGCATGCTCATGTGCAACCATTCCATTGTTTTACAAGCAGCCGCGCCGATCGTAAGAACGACCAAGCCAGGTCGCGGACGAATGCGACGCATAATTCTAGAAGAAGGGTAGCCTAAAATGATTAGATATCTCGGCCTAGCTTCGTTGTGTTTTCTGCTTCCCGTTACATTGTGCGCGCAGAGTAACCCCTCGGCGGAAGGGCCGGGCTATTCTGTGAACGTGGGAGTGGGGATCTCCACATTTAATCCGGACTATGGATGTGCGAATAGTTCTCCATTCTCGTGCTGGAACCATCAGTTGATAGGGATTTCTCCGTTTGTCCAGGCAAATCATATGGTTTATCAGAAACTCTATTTGGAGGGCGAAGCGAGGTTCCTGCATTGGCATGGCCCGGCGGGCGGATTGACCGAATCGTCCTATTTGGCGGGTCCGAGTTTTCACTTGCTGCATTATAAAAAGAAGATGCTCTTCAGCACTAGATTACTACTCGGCGGCGCCCAAATAAGGATTCCACAAGATAGTGTGGGTAGCGGGAACTATTTTGCTCTCGCGCCCGGCGCAGTTTTGGATTTCAGGATGACAAAGCGCCTTTCCGCTCGCGCTGAATACGAATTCCAAATATGGCCCTCGTTCAGAGGGATTCCCACGGCCACAACCTCAGGATCGGGTGGTCTGACCCCGAACGGTTTTACCTTCGGGGTCAGTTATACCATTTTCCCGTGGTAAGAACCGCCGTGATCTGCCCCCTTCCGGTAGTCCGTGCGATGCGAGTGAGAGTACCCGGTTGTGGCGCTCCGGATTTCTGTACGAATCGGAATTAGACATTTCGAACGCTCCTTGGAAAAGGAACCTCAGACCAACCCGGAGATTTCGCGGATTGGTCGTGGACTTCTGCGTCACCTGTCCGAACGTGCCTGCTGTCGGAGTTAGCTGAAGACCGCCTGCCTGTCCAATCTGCGCCCAGTTGGGATGGTTGATGATGCGGGAAGCCAAAGACATTCAGATGGGAGGCCCCGACGCCACCGTTGAGATCGACGAAACCTATATCGGAGGGCAACTTCGCCACAAAGGGTCCAAGCTGGCAAAAGCCTCTAAAACCATGGTGATCGGAATGGCTGAACGCAACGGGCAAATTCACCTCGAGTCGATGTCCAACCGCCGCTTCGAATCAATCAAGCCAGTACTCGATGCCAAACTGGCGGAGAACACCAAAGAAGTTGTCACCGATGGCAATCCCAGTTACAAGGGTCTCATTCCCAGAGAGAAACGCTCGAGAGGCAATCACGCCAAAGAGCTTCGAGAGCGTGTCTGGACAACAACGCAGACGGTGGAGAACGCCTTTTCCTTGTTCAAGGTGAGCGCTGTATAAACCCCATCTTGTTCCGTGAGCGTGAGTGAGTCACCTTGTAGGGATGAGAGAACGCGGGGCTGAACTGTGGGAGAAGTGGCGCGAGCTGGTTTCCGAACAGATAGCAGGTGGGCAGAGCGTGGCAGCGTTTTGTCGCGAGCGCGAAGTTACGTCATCGCAGTTGTTTGCTTGGAAGAAGAAATTGCGAGAAGCGGAAGCGGCGCAGTTCGTGGAAGTGCAATGGAAGCCTTCCGAGCGTCCGGTCGAGTTGAAGATTGGGCAACGAGGCAAGGCGATTGAAGTTCGACTTGCTCGAGGCCGCAGCGTGGTTGTGGAACCCGGATTCGACGCGGAACATCTGCGTTTGTTGCTGGCGGTGTTGGAGCCAGAAGCGTGATCGGTCTGCCGAGTTTGCGGGCGATGGATCGCACGCAGGGCCCACGCATCTGGCTGGCGGTAGAGGCGAGCGACATGCGCTGCGGCTTCGATCGTGTGGCTGAGCGGGTTCGCGCGGTGATTGGCCAGGACCCCCTGAGCGACAGTCTTTTTATCTTTCGCTCGCGCAGAGGAGACAGATTAAAGATTCTCACATGGGACCGAGACGGATTCGTTCTTTGGTACAAGCGGCTCGAAGTTGGCGTTTTCAAACTGCCCGGTTTGAAGGAAGGGGCGCGCTGTGTGGAATTGAGGGCCAGCGAGTTGGCGATGATCCTGGACGGGATCGACATGACGAAGCTGAAGCGCGTGCCGCGGTACGATCGAGTCGCGCCGGGCGGCGAGCGCACCGAAGACCGCGAGCGAACCATCGGAAGCAACAGAGAGAAGATCGCGGTATAAGTTATTCGCAGCAACTTATGGCATAACTTACTTGTGCCTGCCACTACATCGCCCAACTTACCTGAAGATAAGGAAGCACTGCAGGCGATGGTGCACGCGCTGCTGTTGGAGCGTGCTCAGGAGCAACAGCGCGCCGAAGCACAAGCGCAGCGGGCCACAGTGCAGCAGCAACGCGCCGACGATCTGTACCTGGAGAATCTGCGTTTGCAGGTAGAACTCGGTCGCTTGAAAAAGTGGTACTACGGTCCGCGTGCGGACCAGCTCCAGTCCGAGGTCGAGTTGGCGCAGTTGCTGCTGGGCTTCGCCGAAACCCTGGACCGCAAGCCGGTCAACGCAGATGACGTTCCGCCGCATTCCGAACCGCAAGAAGAACTACGGCGGGTCAATCGTGTCCGTGAGAGCAACGCACCCTGTTTTGCCGCTTCGTTTAGTGGTGGACTTGATTTATGAGCGAAGCGGGGTCAGTTCGGAGGCGGCGGCTCCCGGCCGCGGCTCATGTTCTCTTCCCAAAAATCATCCAGTTCCAGCTGCCGCAACAGGGTCCGTCCCAGCCACGGTCCACCGAATCGCCGCGTCCGCTCCACGCAAACTCCCGCCAGATCGACTTCCACCCACTCCGGCTCGCCCGCCTCCACAAACAAATCTGCTTGTTCCGAACTCGGCGCTCCGGCGCAGCGCTTGACCCCCATTCGACCGGCCTCGTCCATGACCCCCAGCCAAGCCACGATGCGCTGGTGAGGCCCGCGAACGGTTCGATAGCTCTCCACAAGAGCCCAATAGGCGTGCCGCTTGCCATCCTTCTCCCGGTAGCACCGCCGCAGGTACATGCCCTCATCCTACGAACCCCATTGCTGCCGGCAAGACCCTTGGTCGTCACTACATCCGCTTTTCCTGCACACTTGCCTCAAACAAGCACCGTCCCCATTTCTCGCTGTTGAAAACAAAAGGGCCGCCGATTTGACTCAGCGACCCTCGACTCTTCTATCCGAACCAAACAAGTTACACCAACTACCAAACTGCGGAAGTTAGGCTAGGTGCCTCGGTCCGGTTTCGCCAAACGCCACCTTCCCGATCCGCTCCGGCCTGGAGCGGCACCTGGACCCTGTAAGTCCCAGTATTCCAAATACATACCCGGCCTTGTCCTCGCCGTTCACCCTCTCCGTCCCTTCCACGGCTCCTCGCCGGTCTTCCTCGCTCCGTATGCTTCTTCCCTGAACTGCGCAACTGCGCAGAACTGGTGCAAAGGAACTGCGCAGCAAGGTTATCGTGGGTGTCGGCATGGAGAGCCCAAGTCAAGAGTGCTCGCGCTCAGAAAGCTGGGTAAGGAATAGGAGAAGCACAGAAGAATGACCCAAGGCTGCTTCTTCTTACCCCCTGCTGAAGTGATTCAAAGAGGCTGGGAAGGGGGAAGGAAATGGGATTGAGACCAGCGTCAATGCAGACGCTTCAGCAGGATTTTCAACGTCAGGTGAAACCGGAAACAAGAGACCCGCTTTCCCGTTTTAAGCGCCCGCCACACTCCACTCGAACCGCCCAAAGGACGCGCTGCTGGGATACGACCGCGACCTTCAGCTTAGCCCGAACCGTTTCGACCGTATCAGCGAGCATTTCGCGCGCGGGGATGTCGACTTGTCCCTGTCCCACCTTGTCCTGAAGATCGGCGGTTTCGCGCATCAGGCTGAGCGCCTTCTCACGATCGCCCTGCGCATATGCGGCCACTCCGGGCAAATAGGCGGATGAAGGATTCGGCCAGATCGATCCCGCTTCAGTTTCAAGCGCCGATCACCCATGCCGCCTAAAGCCCGGTAATGGAAGTGGTGCTCACCTTCGTCCAGGTGAAACCGGTAACAGCGCGTTCCTGGATCATGCAAGGGAGGTTAGAACCGGTATTCTGGGCGTGCCCGGGTCAGCCCAGTCCCAAACCCAACTCAATGTTTGCGATTCAGGGCGAACTGAAATACGATCCCGAATGAGGTAACAAACTCTGAAACAAGCCGCTCCAATTGGCTCGCGCGAAGAACTTATTCAGGCGCTTCAAACGGCGGCCGAGCTCGAGCACGGGCTCTGCTGCCAATATCTTTTCGCGGCATTTACGATGCGCAAGACGAAGGAAGATTTCGATTCAGATCCCAATCTGATGGTCCTGCAACTGGCGCAGAGATGGGCGGCGGTACTCATGCTTGTGGCGCGGCAGGAGATGGAGCACCTCGCGATCGTCTGCAACCTGTTGAACGCGGTTGGGGGCGCTTTGAACTTCGAGCGTCCGAACTTCCCACAGCCGGCCAAGCGATATCCACTGAGGATACCGTTCCTTCTCGCTCCGTTCGGTGTACCGGCGTTGCGGCGTTTTGTATGGTTCGAAAGGCCTGAAGGCCTGACACCCACATTTTCTTACGACGGCTATTGTCCCGTCTATCCTCGGCCCGAGAACTTGTGTCTTTTGGAATCCCTGGATGTGCGCGAAACCGAATACGGGTCCGTCCAGGAACTCTATACCAAAATTCGTGACGCATTTCAGACCCTCGCGCCGGGAGATGTCTTCCGAGGAAATCCCGACCGGCAGGTTGACGGTAGTCAGTTCGCCTACAGGGTCACCGTCCAGCCGGTGACAAACCGGGATCAAGCCAGGAATGCAATTACGTTGATTATCGAGCAGGGCGAAGGGATTGGGTTGATCCCGCTTGACCCCAATGGCTCCCACTTCCAGATGTTTGTGCAGATACTCCGGGAACTGGAAGACGCGAGGCGAAGTAACTCAGGTTTCCACCCGGCCTTGAATGTGGTGTCGAATCCGGTTCTTGAGCAGAGTCCGGCGGCAGGAACGGGAACAAGAGTTACCTATGAGCCAAGCCGGGTGGGGATGGAACTGTTCAATGAAGCCTATCAATTGCTTATCGTGATGTTGCAAAGCTGGTTCCAGTATTTCAGCGCATCACAAGCCTCTCCACGGCAGGGAGCCGAGTTCTATGCCGCCTTCATGCCACTCATGACGATGGTGATTCGGCCTGTCGGCGAGATTCTGACTCGAATGCCGGCCAGCGAGGACAAAGAACAGAACGCCGGACCCAGTTTCGAACTCCCGGCAGGGGCAAGCGCTCAGCCTGCGGATCGCGAATGGATCCTTCGCAAGCTTGGCGAACTGGAAACCGGATGCGGCTACTTCAGCGAGGTTGCGCCCAATTGCTTTAAGAGCCGGTTATCGTTTGTTCGCGAGAACATCCACGCCACCAGACTCCATTTCGGCAACTTATGGCCGGACCCGCCGCAGCCGACAAAGTTCTCTCACTTCCCCATATAGGTGGCCAGCATGACGAAACTCCGCATCAACT
This sequence comes from uncultured Acidobacteriota bacterium, assembly GCA_963798315.1. GTDB lineage: Bacteria > Acidobacteriota > Terriglobia > Terriglobales > Acidobacteriaceae > Telmatobacter. The sequence continues at coordinate 8,782 of CAWCTA010000028.1, forward strand.
TCCAGGGGTATTGGCAATGCCGGCAGGCGACCGATCCCGACCCTAGCGACGATCCACGTGGGGTGAGCGGATACACATTCGCGGTAGGCAAAGAGAGTGACTTCGATCAGGCGATTTGCCTGCAGCGCTGTCAGATTGCAGATGCCGACTTTCGGAAACCGCAAATGGGCGAGTTTGGAGTCCATACCACGGACGTGGAGATTGTTGACGCCGAAGGAAACTCGAAGCCGCTGGAGAGGACAATTGCGTGCGGAGCGAAGGTGTATCTTCGGCCGAGCGAATGCGACAAGAGCAAGCTTCCGAAGTTCGAGTTGCGCAACGAGATCATATTTCACGAACTGCAAGGCATCATCATGCCTATTTGCCCGTTCAACCTTGAGATCGAGGGCGATGGCTGGAAGCTGCGACGCGAAGACCCGCTCGACATCAACAACACGTCCCTGGAAGTATGGGAGATGGTGGAGGGATATGCACGACGTTCGCCGAAAAGCTTTCGCGTAATTTCCAACGAAGTGCTCGACGCCATCTGTATAAAGCCCGCGCCAGACTATGAGACGGCGTTTTTCAATTACTTTCAGAACCGAAAGCAATGGCTAAAACTCAGGCTGGCTGAAACCGTCGATCCCGTCGAAGCAGAAGGCTTAAAGACGCGCATCTGGGCAATCGATTTCTTTTCACAGGACAAGCGGATGGAATCGCGACTGGGCCTGCAGGCCATCTGGGATTTCGAAATCCGAGGTGAAGGAGCGGACATCCGCGGCGCCGAGGCTTACTTTAGGGGAAGGATCGACACCATCGCGTACTGGCGAACCTATTTCTGGATGGGCGGGTTCGACGGCGATCTTATGCGCGGCTTCATGAAGGGATACCTGGAAGTGCCGTTTTCGCCCTGGGAAAAACAGGAATAAGGTTGCTCAGCGACAAGGGGTAAATGCGTCTAACTCATTCAAAGAATCCCACGCAAGGGAACTCAAACCGCCGCAGCCTTCGCAACTGTGGTAGAACTCAAAATCCGAAGAAACCATCCGTCAGCGGCTAAAGCCGCGTTCATTCTCGATGCTTTACGGCACGATTGAAGTCTGTCCTTTCGAAACCGGACTTCCGCCACAGGTTGTTAGCCCAGCGCTTGCAACGGGTCCACATCAAGTGGATAACCCAAGCCTCTCGTACATACTCCGATCGGCTACCGCCGCCTGCGCGGGAGGGATGTACAGCGTCGACGCCGTGGTGAGAGGAACTGAAGCCAGCTCACCGAGAGGGACCGGTGTGATGACGGGCTCACACCCGGGAAGTACGGCAGCCTCATACACAACAACACCATGGTCCGGGCGGTAGTATTGCGTCAGTTTCTCGAGCAGAAGCGGCAGACCAGAATTGGCGTATCCCGCAGGTTGGAATGTCCACTCGCCAACAAATCCGACCTGCCAAAGGACGACGGAACTGGAAGGATCGATCCGGCGTTGGTGTAAAACAAAATCGGTGGCTTCGTATGCCTGGCAGCCGCTCCGCGACGGATCGACACCGAGGTCCGCGAAGAGGCAATCCTCCGCGGAAATTCCCGGTAACATCCGAGCTTCGTAACCCTCGCTGCGAGCTTGGAGAATGGCCTCGTGCGAGGGGGTCACAAATACGCCGGGATGGCCATAGAATGCGGCGCAGGTCCGGTTCCCCGCGCGCACCGAATCCAAAATGCGGTCGACAAAATCGTTGTAGGTTTCTCGCCGAGGCTTGTCATGGACGTAGTACTTCCTGAGGGATTCCGCGGAGGGGTTCAATTGCAGAATCAGTGACTCTCCGATGGGATCCGACACAAGATAGAAGACCTTGTCCGCACACCGTATCCGGGCAATCGACTCAACAGTCAGCTGTCCGACGGTCCGTATTCCGGTGCCGACGATAATAAGGCTTCCTTTTTTCATTCGCCTCTAGGGGGTCTTCCCCGGCCCCGGTTCTGATGGTGTAGCCTTCGGGGCGAAATAGTATTCGTAGACATGATGGGATTGTGGCTGCACCACGCAGACCGCCTCGGCCAGACGGATTGCAATGCAGATCGGCGGCACTACCACGCAGTCGGGCGGCATTGCAATACAGACGGCGTCGGCCGGAACCAGACTGCCGCATTTGGCCGGTGCGACTGGATGTTTCGCCGAAGCGACGGGTGCGAAAAGGCTTGCATAAACCTTCGCCGGATCCTTGCTTTTGAGGGCCGAGCACTCTTCGGCATTCAGCCCTGCTTCTTTCATGGCTCCGTCCGGATTCGCCTCATAGACGGCGAGTCTTTCAGGAGAAACTGCCAATTCCACCAAGAAACTCATGAGGTTGTGCGGCATGGAACTACCTCCTTAACGGGACTTGATTTGATGAAGACGGTACCTAGGAGTTACCCACAAATTCTGCCAGACACGCTAAGCAGATACGAGACGCCAAGAGAAAGCCCTTAATCCCGAGCAGAAACCGCGTGACCTGCGTGCCTCAAGAGTACAAAGCGCGACCCAGCGCAAAACATCCGCGAAACACCCAACCAGTTCGGTTTTGACCTTGTTGAGACGGTGAAGACAGGACAAGAAATCAGCGCGAGCAGAAATACCAGAAAACGTGGCGTTGCCGACCCCGGGGATAGTCAACGCGAAGCCAGCATACACCGTTATCCTTTGCAGCACCAAAGGCGCAATGAATTTTTGTTGAGTCGCTGCCCGGGAGGCTGATCGAGCAAAGACGTCTCTCCCGACCGAACACGATTAGAGAAGTTTGGCGTATTCAGACTTGGCTTGCTTGAAAACAGGGATATCCCCATCGGCGTCGTTCCACCGTGCGAGAAAGTATTTGTATTCGGCAAGAGCACGGCTCCGCGCGGCATCGGCGTCCACACCTTGCAGGGTGCTTGCCTGCATAGCATTCGCCCGTGCGAGCCCGAGATGGGCCAAGGAACCAGTCCAGCAGTTCCAGACGATGCCGCTGTGGTCAATAATTTTCCGAAATTCGTCAGCGGCAAGTTTGCCTTGCCCAGCCGCCAGATACGCTCTGGCGCGAATGAAGGTTGGATAAAGACAGGAAGAGTTGTTAAGGAACATGATCTGCCCAAACTCCATGGAAACAGAAGCTTGTAAGTCATCGATTGCAGTGGATGGCTTTCCCTGATCCAGGGCCACCTGCGCCTCAATGGCAGGAATCCAGAGGGTCTGCACCTGCGTGTTCAAGGGAAAGGTTTTGTTCAGGGAGCGGGCGATTGATTCAGCCTGGGCGGTGTCGCCTGCGATTGCGTACGCAAGAGCCGCCTCTGCCGTAACACCTGAATTCGTGGCGTCGAGCTTCAAGCCAGATGCCGCTACCCGTTTCGCTTCTTCCGGATTCCCAAACGCAGCCTCGCGGAGAGCAGCGTTCTCGTACGAGATGGCTCCCGTCTCTTTGGAGTCCGCCTGGATGGCGGAGTCGACAGACCTTTGGGTCAGGACCCGGGCCTTACGCAGGTGTCCCGCATAGGCTTCGGTGTCGGAGACAAGCGACAATCCCAGGTTCTCGTACGCGGGCTGGTCAGTAATCCGCCGTTCTTCTTCGACCATTGCCGCGGAATCCGCTTTCAGAAATGCCAAACCATAGCGGGCGTCCTGGAGCATGAAGCCCTCCAAATTCCGCGCCCGGGCCACCTGAACGGTCTGCTGCGCTGCATCGTACAGTTGCATCCCGGTCAGGACGATAGCCAGGAAGCCGTATGTCAGTGGGTCGTCGGGGTTGAGCTGCTTGCTCTGCCGAAATGAATCGGAGGCCAACTCGTACTTTCCGAGCATCGCGTAATCGACCGCCAGGCTGTAATAGGCCTCGGGGGTCCGCGGATAGCTTTCCAACTGCTCCTTGCGAGTGTTAACCGCTTTCTCCACTTCCCCGGTCACATTCTCGTAATACGTTGCAGAGATCTCCAGCTTTTCGCGCGCGCTGGTACGATCCCGCAGTTCGAAAGCTCTCGTGCAGTAGGCGCGGGCACGCTCCAATTCACCAAGGCTATGATACATTCGGCAAATGTCGTGATAGCCCATCGCAAAGTTCGGATCGAGTTCAATGGCGCTTTGAAAGTAACGCAGAGCCGCATCTGAGCCGTGCATTTGCACCTTGCGACCGAGGCTTAAAGCCTTCAAAGCCTCCAACGAAGGAGTCGTGGCATCGGCAAGTGGAACATCATACTTCTGTACGGAGGCAAGGGATTCTCCCAGCTTAGTGCGAAGTACACTGGCGGCGCGTCCAACCGCGTCTAGCACCTGTTCCTTACCATTAGTTGTCACCTGTTCCTGTGCCAATGGGGCTCCGCTTTGGCAGTTAATCGCTCTTAGCTCCAGTACGTATTGGTTGCCCAACCTTGCGATCGAACCTGCAATGTATGCCTTGCCGTCTGCACGCGGGCAAAGCTCGCGCGCCAATTCGGGCGTCAACCGACTATTGGCCGGACGAGCCATCAGCTGGAGCGTGTCGGACACTTTGCTCTCGGGCAAGACGTTCAAAAATGGCGACTGATTCAACGAAACCAACAGCGCGGTTTTCAAAGCGTCGTCGAACACGCCCTCACCGGTGCTGTTTGCGAAATCGGCGAGCACGACAGTATCCTTGTCGCTTAAGCGCTTACTTTGGTGGGAGCGATAATAAAGTCCGCCAGGCACGATTGCCGCCAGCATAAGTGCCCCCAAGGCAACCACGGAACAACCTACTCGCTTCCGAAGTCGCGGTGACTCGCCCAGATCGTTGTAATTCTTCAGGTCTGCCGCAAGTTCCGCGCCTGAAGGGTAGCGCTCGGCGGGGCTCTTTCGCAGGCAGCGACCCAGGATGCGGATGACCTCACGTGGAATCTCGGGTCGCAGTTCGCGCAACGGCCTGGGCTCGGCCGTGATGACCGCGGCGAGAACCGCGACCGTGGAATTGCCTGGAAACGCTCTAGACCCGGCCAGCATCTCGTAGAGCGTGCTCCCAAACGAGAAGATGTCGCTGCGCGCATCCACTTCTTCCCCGCGCGCCTGCTCCGGCGACATATACGCCACCGTGCCCATCGGCAAACCAGGGCTGGTGAGAGGCGCTTTGGTGGCTGTGGTCTCCGTCCCCTCCTGGCCGGCGTGCGGGTAAAGAACCTTCGCCAGCCCAAAATCGAGGATCTTGGCGTGACCGCGGCTGGTAATGAAAATATTTGCCGGCTTGACGTCCCGATGCACGAAGCTCGCAGCGTGCGCCGCATCAAGGGCGTCCGCAATTTCAATCGCCAGGGTCAGAGCCGTTTCCAGCTCCAGTGGCTTTTGCGCGATTCGCTGCCCCAACGTTATCCCGTCCAGGAGTTCCATAGCGATGAAAACCTGGTCGTCCTGCTCGCCGATCTCGTGAATGATGCAGATGTTGGGATGATTGAGTGCGGCCAGGGCGCGTGCTTCCCGCCGGAATCGCGCCACGCGTTCAACGTCTCCAGCCAGGTCGGGAGGCAGGACCTTCACAGCGACATTGCGATTCAGGTTCGCATCCAGGGCACGGAACACTTCACCCATGCCGCCTTTTCCCAGGCGCTCAAGAATGGTGTAGCGTCCCAGCCGTGTCCCATTTGGCAATGCCTGGCTCGAACCGTGGCCACCCGAATCGCCGGGAGGTGCGAACGCAGGTTTCGACAGGAACCCTTTCAGCCGCTCGTTTTCTTTGAGCAGCGCTTCCACCTTGCTTCGCAGTGCAGGCCGGTCGACGCATTCTCGATCCAGAAATGCTCGCCTGTCGTCACCCTCCATATCGAGAGCCTCGCCGAAAAGCAGCTCCGCGGCTTGGTCCAAGTTCTCCACTGGTCCGTCCTGGCGAGATGGTCTGTCGGGGAACGAAGTGACCTCCACAATATCACGCCCTGTATTGACTGGGGCCGCAAACCTGCCATAGAACAACCGCCTTCACTGGAGGACGCCATCGAATCGCTTAAGAAGGGCAAACCACGCCAGAACTATTTTGATCCCTATCTTTTTTCGGCCTGGCCTGTTGCGCTGTCGTCGGGTAGGGCCTCCCGGGGACGCAACTCGCGGAAAAGCCAGATACGGGCGAGTGACCAATCGCGTTTCACCGATCGCGGTGAAACGTCGAGGATGCGCGCGATCTCTTCGATCTCAAGACCGCCGAAGTATCGAAGTTCGACCACTCGAGCCTGCCGTGGTTTCACCGCCGCCAGCCGGGTGAGCGCCTCATCGAGCGACATGACCTCCTCAAGACGTTCCGGAGCGATGGCCAGATCGTCCCTCATCTCGACGCGGCGCAGACCCCCGGCGCGCCGCTTTGCGGCATGGGCGCGCGCAAAATCAACCAGGACCTGGCGCATCACTTGAGCCGCAACTGCGATGAAATGCGCGCGGCTGTTCCAGTCGATGTCGTTACCGATGAGGCGCATGTATGCTTCGTTAATAAGCGCGGTGGGCTGCAGGGTATGGTCAGGCCGTTCGCGGCGCATATAGGACTTCGCCAACCGGTGAAGCTCGGCGTACACAAGCGGGAGAAGATGCTCGGCGGCTGAGGAATCGCCGGCATTCATAGACTTCAGTAGCTGCGTGACCTCGCCATGGGCTGATTCCATGTTCGGCCTCCATTGACGACCACGTTACCACGACGCACTTCCTGTTTTCGGCCCGACAGCATTCAAGCCTTGATCTACTCCCAATCGAACTTGAATTGTCGGATAATTCGCTGTCCAAGCGTGATCGCGTCTAAGCGGCTCGCACGGCCCCTCAAGCCGACTATGATCCGCAGGCAGCGATCGGCTCAACTGACCATATCTATTCTTCAAGGCGGATCCAGCCAATTCAGTCGTGGCTCCAATCTGGATCTGATTCCAAGCCGCGACTTCTATCTCGCTTTTCGAGCTTTTGTGCCGCATTTGCCGAACAGAAAGTACCCGACCTGCCATTTCCCGACCTAGGGAATCTCTGCACAAGTCCCAAATCCACAGCCGAGTTGAATAAAGTTGTAAGTGGGTAAGGAGCACGATGCGACAGGTCACATTGGCGTCCCAGGGCAGTTTCGAGAAGTACGGCCGGAAGAGTAAGCGGGAGCAGTTTCTGGAGACGATGGAAGCAGTCGTTCCGTGGAGCGAAGTGGAAGCGCTGATCGAGCCGCATTATCCCAAGGCAGGTAATGGCCGCCAGCCCGTAGGTCTGTCGATTATGCTGCGGGTTTACTTTCTTCAGCAGTGGTTCAACCTGTCGGACCCGGGAGTGGAAGACGCGTTCTATGAATCGCCGGCGCTGCGGCGGTTTGCTGGGGTGGATTTGGGACGTGCGCCGGCGCCGGACGAGACAACCGTCCTACGTTTCCGCCATCTTCTGGAAGAGCACGAGTTGTGCGGCAAAATCCTGGACACAGTGAACCTGTATCTGGAGAGCAAAGGCATCCGCATCGGCACGGGGACGATTGTGGATGCGACCATCATTCACGCGCCGTCGTCGACCAAGAACTCCAGCGGGGAGCGCGATCCGGAGATGCACCAGACGCGCAAAGGGCAGCAGTGGTACTTCGGTGCCAAGGCGCACATCGGCGTGGATGCCAGAGAAGGTCACGTGCATTCGGTGTGTACTTCGGCGGCCAGTGTGTCCGACGTACATATGTTGCCTGACTTACTGCACGGGGAAGAAAAGAAGGTGTGGGGCGACGGAGGTTATCAGGGGCAGACGGATGTGATCCGGGAGGCCGCTCCTGAGGCGCAGGATATGACCTGCCGCCGCACCCAATACAAAGACGGAGTGGACGAAGAAGCGCGACGCAAGAACCGGACCAAGTCCAAAGTACGAGCCAAGGTGGAATGGCCCTTCCGTATCTTGAAGCGGGTGTTTGGATTTACCCGCGTGCGTTATCGGGGTCTGAAGAAGAACCACGAATGGCTGCTTGCGGCCTTCGCACTGGTAAATCTCTACTTGCACCGCAGACGGCTGGTTCCTCTGGCGGCGTAGTGTCTCTGGAGAGCGCGAAAACGCTCTCCAGAGACAGAAATGAAGCCCCATGCGGGGCGATTCTTGAGATAATTCGCCGCCAAAAGCGCGTACACACGCTGCGAAGTTCTCTCATTCGAAAGTCGAGAACCTGCGCAGAGGTTCCTTTTAGTCTTTCGGGGGTCAGCGAGGACGAAAAGTTAGGTCGGAACGATCCAGGAGCGCGTTTTGGAGCATTCGATTTCTCCTACCGTCTTCCGTGGGTTCGCAACTGGCTCACACTATATGCCGATGGTGAAGTGCACGACGACGTTTCACCCATTGACGCACCCCGGCGCGCCTCCTGGCGTCCGGGGCTGTATCTTTCCCATGTCCCTGGAGTGCCCAGGCTTGATATGCGAGTTGAGGCGGTTTATACCGATCCTCCTGTGTCGAGTAGTAACTCTGGCACATTCATGTACTGGGAAGTCGTCCAGGTTCAGGGTGTCAGTTGTTCGGCGACTGGATCGGCCGCGAGGACAAAGGCGGCCAAGCCTGGATAACGTATCATCTCAGTGGAAATGAATGGATTCAGGTAGGATTCCGCAATCAAAAGGAGGCCAAAGACTTTATTCGAGCCAGCAATAGAAACATCGAATACGGAACCACTCTGAACAATATCAGCTTCCAGGCGGTTAAACGTATCGGCAGGGACTTCGAGGTGAACGGCAGCTTCACTTACGAGCAGTATAAGGCACCTATCTATCTCCCCGGTCAGCAGACCGTGACGACAACGAACGCGCAACTCACCTGGTATCCGGGAAGAAAGGTCAGCTTTTGATCGCTAAGAATTCGGAACATCCCAGGACAGATTCGATGATTCCCCTGCATTGGCCGTATCGAATCTCCGGCCAGAAATCAACTCCGATATACTAGGCGCAGGAACGCCCGGTGCTCAAACACATTTCATCCAATGATCCTAACGTCGACATCTGTCTAGTAGGCACAGGTCCCGTAGGCATTGCCCTTGCGCTCGAATTGGAACGGCGCGGACGCGATGTACTGGTTCTGGAATCTGGAGACGACGACGTAAAACCCAACGAGGCATCCCGCGCTGAGATTGTGGACCCGCTGCGCCATGTCTCAATGGATCTCGCCGTCTGCCGTGCTCTGGGAGGCACGTCGTGGACTTGGGGCGGCAGGTGTGTTCCCTACGACGCAGTCGATTGGATGCAGCGCAACTTTGTAGCGGAAGCGCGTTGGCCGATCGGACCGGAGGAGCTTGCCCGCTGGAACCAGCGGGCTGCCCAGATTCTGAACTGCGGGGACAGATTCGATATTCCCTATCCTTCCAAACTCACCGACGGCCTCAAACTGGAATGCGTCGAACGCTGGTCGCGCCGATCGCAGTTGATGCTCGATTATCGCGAACACATCCTCAGCTCGGAGCGGATCCGGCTCAGTATCAACGCCACTGTCATCGGAATGAACTTCAGCCCCGATGGGATGCGAGTGGAGAGCCTGGAAGTGAGCACTCCTTTGGGTCCGCGCCAGGTGCGGGCGCGCCGGTTTGTTCTCGCCATGGGAGGGGTCGAAACAACCCGGTTCCTCTTGAATGTGCAGCAGAAGTGGCCTGTGCACTTCGGTGGGATCGATGGTCCGCTGGGCCGCTACTACATGGGCCACATCTCCGGAAAAATCACCGACATTGTTTTTGACCGCCCGCGCGATATGAGGGAACTGGATTTCAAGCTGGACGCGAGCGCCGGCGCATTTTACCGAAGGCGGTTTATGCTCAGTGCCGAAACGCAATTGCGGCATCGTGTCCTTAACACCGCGTTCTGGCCCGACAACCCCGCGTTTTACGACCCGAATCACCGCAGCGGAGTGCTTTCCGCGGTGTTCCTCGCATTAGCCTTTCCTCCCACGGGACGAAAGCTTTTGCCGGAAGGCATTCGCCTGGCTCATACGGGGCCGCGACCCTATCCGCTGGGTGCCCATATGCGCAATGCCGTTCTTGGTGCCCCGCGCGCCACCGCCGATTTGTACAAGATTCTGCGCGATCGCTTCCTGCGAAAACCCCGCAAGCCCGGATTTCTGGTGACCAATTCAGGCGGCTGCTACGCGCTCCATTACCATGCCGAGCAGGTTCCAAATCCCGACAGCCGCATCACCCTGAGCGGCGAACGAGATTCATTCGGTGTGGCCCGCGCTCGGGTTGACTTGCGATATTGCGATCAGGACATCGAAAGCGTAATCGATTCGCACCGGCTTCTCGACCAGGCACTGCGGGCAAACGGGATTGGCCGGTTGAAGTTCATGTATCCCGAGGAGCAGCTGCAGGATCGAGTCTATTCCCAGGCTGCGGATGGATATCACCAGGCTGGCTCGACCCGTATGGGTATTGATCCGCGCACCAGTGTCGTCGATTCCGACTTGCGAGTTCACGGCATCGCCAACCTCTTCGTCGCCTCTTCCAGTGTATTTCCCTCGAGTGGACAGGCAAACTCGACCTTTCTCGCGGTCACGTTTGCCCTTAGACTCGCCGAACACCTGGATGCCGAACGCGACGCCCAGTACGGTGACACTATGGCGCTTTCCGGCCGGGCCGTCTCACTTCCGTCAACCTCGGCGGAATTCAAACGCGCCGGTACGGCACACGTAGACACGGAAGAATAATGTTACGCGAAATCGAACTGGGAACGTCTGGCTTACGAACGCCTGTAATTGGATTCGGGTGTGCGGCCCTGTTAGGCCGGACGGGCAAAAGAGATTCGCTGTGCGCGCTGGGCGCCGCGTGGGACGAAGGCATCCGCTTCTTTGACACGGCACGTTCGTATGGATATGGCGAGTCGGAGGCGCTCCTGGGTGCGTTCCTGAAAGGTCGCCGCGATCGGGCTGTGGTGGCTACCAAGTTTGGGATCTTGCCCGCGCCTCAATCCGGCTGGAAGCGCGGTGCCAAATTCGCAGCGCGATCGATACTCGCCATGGCTCCCTCGGCCCGGTCCCTCGTGCGAAAAGCCGCGGGCACGCAGTTCAGCCCGAACCAATTCACCATTCCCGTTCTCCAACAGAGCCTCGAAGAAAGCCTGCGCCAGCTCGGGACCGACTATGTGGACATTCTCTTCCTGCACTCTGCCCCTTCAAGCGTTCTCGAACAACAGGATTTGCTCGGCGCCATGGGTAAGCTGGTGGATCAAGGCAAAGTGCGTCTAGCCGGCCTTTCTGGAGACCCATCAGTAGTGGAAACGGCTCTCGAGCGCCAAACGCAACCACTGCGCGCTATGCAATTTCCTTGCAACGTTTTCGATCTTTCAAGCGCTTTCGGCATGGTCGAAAAAAACACCGCGGGGATGCTGCTCGCTGCAAATCATCCTTTCGGAGGCGTAACACGCGTGCAGGCATGCCGGTCCATCTTGCGCCGGCTTTCCGCAACTCCGCACATCGATCCGGTTTTAAAGGAAAAGCTTGGGACTATCGACGATCAGACCTTGGCGGAAATCGTGTTCGATTGCATATTGCGGGACACGGGCATCCACGTTGTCATTCCCTCGATGATGCGTCTCGACCATATCGGGGCCAACGTGCGCGCGGCAACCCAGTCGCGGTTTACATCCGCCGAAGTGCAGGTCATCCGAGACTCACTCTCCGCCAAACAAAACCTGCCAGCGGTTGCTGGTTGAGCGGTTCGCCCTCCCGTCACGGGGCCGAGTGCATGCCGAAGCATCGTAAGCGTGCGAACTCTCTTCCTAACTGGGATGACGATCCTCAATGACTATCGGGCTATTTCGGGCGACGCCTATTTAGCGGGTTCAGTCGCGTGCACGGGGCAGGTCATTCGCCCGACCGGGCAACTCGAAATGAACTGCGCCGCTGGAGGTCTGTACGTCCGCGGCGGCATCCGCTAGTTCCCCCTTTCGTCTCGACTTCAGCAGGGATGGTCAGATGGTCACGAGGAGCAACGCTGTCACTCTCGGTCCTGCATCGCCCAACCGGCCCTTCTCAAGCAGACGACGCCGCTTGAATACCCAGTTCGCGTTCACTCCGTCCGCCCGCGCGATCTGCGCCACACTGGCACCAGGTTCCATCGTCAGTTGCACGATCTCCGGCTTCTCCGAGGCTGACCGCCGCCTTCTGCCGCGACGTCTCACGCCTACGTTTTCTGCATGAATCACGCAGCGATGCTTACCCGCAGAATCGCTCGCTCGCCCCAGGGGAACTTCCAACGCTAACCCTAAAACTGCCTGTGGCGCAATTGGCCATTTCCCAGGCTTTTTTCCAGCGGACGGTAATGAAATGACCTTTATGCCGCGGAGTGTTGGCGGAGCGAAGGTTGAAGTTGTATGCGTTCTTGTACCTGAAAAGGTTGATGAGGCGCTTACTCACGCCTGAAACGAGTTCTGCCATCCGGTTCGCCAGTTCTCGTGGCTTTCCGGCTCCCAACATCTTCCTCATCACCAAGCTGATGTTGAACGCGCCGACGTGAATTAGCAGGCGCTTGAGAATATTCTTCCGTCCGTGCAGGGTGCAGCGTCGCATCCCGCCGGTTTCGTAGCAATGAGCAAAGGTTCGTTCGACGAACTCACCTCTCCGCCTCAGCAGTTTCTTTCCATACCCGCCGCGCACCCGTTGACGGTTTTGATAAACCGCCTGCTGCTGGCCCTTTTTGCCTTTCCAGTGTCGCTTGCCGGGCTGTTTCTTCTCCGGGATGTAAGTGCGAACTTCCAGTTCCTTGATCTGCTCAAGAGCTTCGCCGCTATGGTAGCCCTTGTCCGCAACCAGTTCTTCAATCCCTTCTACGTTGACCTTGGGTTCCTCTTCAGGACGCAGCTCTGCTTCGCGATCGACTAAATCCGCCACCGCTAATCCCGCATCGGCAAGCGTCTCCTGCATGGTCGCCGTATCGCCCAGGTCAGCCGCCTGCAACGTGACGGCGACTACCGTACGGGAAATCGTGGAGTGATCGGGCGTCTCCTCGTCCAATGCAATGCCCACAAACCGCCGCAGGCTCAGCCAGTCCTTCAACCGCCACGCAATGCCGCGTTCAGACTCGATGCCCTCGAAATACCCGATCATCAGTGAGCGGAAATAGATCCCCGGCGTCAGGCCAGGACGCCCAAGCTTCTCGGCGTAAAACCTTGCGCACAACTTCTCTACAAACGCATCGAATCCTTCGCCGTCGAGAACCTCGTTCAGTCGAACATAGAACGGGTGGCCCGGGCCCGCAGCCATATCCGTATACGCTACCCAAAGATCCTCTTGCCGCTCTCGGTCCTTGCGTGTTCCCATCGCCATCATCCGATCTTAAGAATGACTCTTGTCGATACCGCTCAATTCTTGCGGGAAGGTATCAGGACTTGCACCACAGGCAGCTAAGGGATCGGATACCAGTTCGCCGCGCTGGATCGCTCCTCTGCACCTGCACAACAACGACGATGAAGCGTGGTACGTCCTGGAAGGGAAGTTGTGCGTGAAAGTGGGCGATAATACCGTGGAAGCGGGTGTCGGTACGGCGGTGCTGGTTCCCAGAGCTACTCCTCACGCATACTGGAATCCCAACCCCGCGCCGGTCCGCTACCTGCTGATCATGACACCCCGCATTCATCAGCTCATCCAGGCCATCCACGCCGCCCAGGATCGAAGCGCTGATGGGATGCGCGCTCTGTTCAAGAGCTACGATTCCGAACTGCTTTAGTTTTTGCGTTCGGATGCGCCCGAGCTTTGCCGTACGGCGACCTACTGCACATGAATCACCGGATTGCGATCCGGATGCGCCGGGTCCTTGATGATCCTGCCCCCCTGCATCACAAACGCAACATGCTCCATGACCGTGATGTCGCTCGAGCGGATCGCCTTTGACCGCGACCACATCCGCAAAGCGGCCCGGCTCCAGCGTGCCCACATCGCTGTCTTTGTCGAGCATGGTCGCGGCATTGATCGTGGCGGCCTGCAGCGCGCCGAGCGTGGAAAGTCCTCCTCGCACCAGCGCCCCAAATTCCTTCGAGACCGACTCGTCCACGTCGGCATCATCAACTCCATACACAATGCGGATGTGGTGCGCCAACGCAAGCTTGAATGCGGGCCCTTGCGCCGCCATAATCTCCTGCCCCTTGGCAAATGAGTCCGGATCGCGCCCCTTGCTCAGGCCGGTTTCCATGTCATGCTGGAAGCAGTAGAGCGTCGGCACCAGCCAGGTCTGATGCTCCTCCATCAGGCGCGCGCCTTCTTCGTCGAGCATGGTGCCGTGCTCGATCGAGTCCACGCCGGCCCGTACGGCGGCCTTGATGCCCACCGCGCCCTCGGCGTGCGCCATCACCTTCTTGCCCGCCCGATGGGCCACTTCCACCGCTTCAGCCATCTGCGCCTCGCTCAACTCCTGCACGTGAAAGTCGGAGATGGGGTCCATCACACCGCCGGTGGCCATCAACTTGATCCAGTCCGCGCCGTACTTGATGTCGCGCCGCACCACGTGATCGATGTCCTCCACCGTGTCGGCCACGTTTTGCCCGTGCGGCAGTTGCAGGTCGGCCGGGAAGGGCGCGCCGTCGCCGTGCCCGCCGCTCACCGAGACGCAACTGCCCGCGGCCGTGATCCGCGGACCCTGGATGATGCCGCGCTTGACCGACTCGCGCAGAGCAAACTGCGGATAGTCAGACGGCCCCTCGCACGCGTCGCGAACCGAGGTAAACCCGTGATCGAGCCAGAGGCGCAGGTTGTACACCCCCCACAGCGTCGCCTGGGGAATCGAGGTGCGCAGATGGGCGGCGAAGTTCTGCGTGGTGGGATTGGAGAGAATATGTCCGTGGGCGTCGATCAGTCCCGGAAGCACCGTGTAGTCCGAAAGGTCAATGACTGGCACGCCCGCAGGGGCGGCGTCGCTAATCGACTGCACGCGATCCCCCGCGATGAGGATGTAGGCATGGCTGCGCACATCGCCCGTGCGCACATCGATGAGTTTTCCGGCCAGCACCGCCTGGGTCACTGCGGGAGCGTCCTTCTGCTGGGCGAGTGCCATGAAGGAATACAGAACCAAAGCGGCGGAAGGAAGAAAGAATCTGCGCAACATATTGGGATTGAAAATAACATCCCGATCGCCCCGGGACAAAGATTGTGCGCAGATTGAGCGGCTCAAGGCTCAGGATTCACCGCCCACTCAACGGGCCGCGAGGTTACTCTGCGCCGCCAGCCAGCGCTGCAAGTTTGGTTCCTGGAGTTTGCGAAGCTCGATGCACCCGTTGATGCGTTCGATCGCGTGCCTCAATGACACGCTTGAATTGGGAACCTTGTGCTCGGCAAAGAATTTTTGCACCCCATCCCGGCCCTCGGTGGAGCAGAACGAAGCTGCCGAGTCTACGACGTACGCCCCACTTCCGGTTGTGAACTGGGCCTGGACCTTGTCCCAGTTGGTCACTACGTATTTCCATGTCTGGTCACGGGTGGAGACATCCTGGAGGGCGATCGCGACCTGTATTGCGGAATCCTGGTTGCGGACCTTGCCGGACATGGCGTAATCGAGCCCCCGGTTCACGAGGGGCGGATCTTGGAACATGGCGAGCAGGCGCAATGCTCCCTGCTGAAACTCCGGGTTGGCCGAAGTCTCATAGACCTTCTGCAGCTTGTCAAAAAGTGCCGCGTCGCCATTGCGTGCCGCGACAGCGAGGGCGGTCTGGCCCAGCGTTGCCTCAACGGAGCCGGGATCGGCGATGTATTTTTCAGCGATCTCCTTTGCCTCCGCAATGACGGCGGGATCTTTGCCATAGGAGCCGAGCAGGTTGAAGAGTTGTGCGCGCAGTTCGCGGGTATTGGGCGAATCGCCTTCGGACGGTTTACCAAGCTTGGCAAGCTGAGGCCCAAAGGTGCTGCAAATCCAGGCAGCCAGCCCCTTGCGTTCGTCGGTGGTGGCGCCCACGCGGTCCATGATGACCTCGATGCCACCCACCGCCGCGGAAAGCACGTCGGCGTTGGGATCGCTCCGGACGGCGGCGGCAAGGTTGAGATAATCGCCGGTGGTTGCCTTGTTGGCCCGCAGCTGGGCCCACTCATCGCCGAGAAGGCTGATCCGTTCCGACGGCGTGAGGCCAGTCTCGATCTCGGCCACCAGCGCCTTATAAGCAGCCGCGGGATAGGCGCTTCGGTAGTAGCCCTTGCCGCCTGCATTCGCAAAGAACAGGCCGCCGGTGGGTACTTTCAATGTGGATGCGGACGGAGTCAGCACCTGGCAATCCTGGCCGGTTTCGCCGTTCTTGAAACAGACGGGAACGGTCCATTTCTGAGCCGGGTCGGGCCGAATGCTAGGGCTCACGAAAAAGCGATTCTGCGCAACCTCGACCTTTCCCGCTGCAGGCTCGCCGAAGTTAAGAATGGGCGCCCCCGGTTGAACCACCAGGCTCTCCATGATCCTGTCTGCCGGCTTGTGGCTGGTGGCCGTTTGCGCGCCCCAGAAGTCTTCGGCTGTGGCGTTGGCATAGAGATGGGCAATAAGGTAGTTGTGAACTCCCTGGCGGAAGGTCTCTTCGCCCAGGTAGTTCTCGACGGTCAGCAGCACCACGCTAGCTTTGCCGTAAGAGATGCCGTCGAACATCTGGTTGATCTCTTCGGGACTATCGGCCTTGGCGCGGATAGTGCGCGTGGTGGGCTGAGCATCGAGATTCAAAACGTTGTCAAGCTCGGCGGCCACCGACTGCTCGGTATTCCATTCCGGGTGCATGGACTCAAGCGGCTTGTTGGACATCCAGGTTGCGAAGCCTTCATTGAGCCAGATGTTGTCCCACCATTGCATGGTTACCAGGTCGCCGAACCACTGGTGCGCCATTTCGTGGGCAATCACGGAAGCCACTTCTTTCCTCGACCCGACGGAGGCTGTTTTCGGGTCGAGCAGCAGCGCATTTTCGCGATAGGTGATCGCGCCGAAGTTTTCCATGGCGCCGGCCTCGAAGTCGGGCAGCGCGATGAGGTCCAGCTTCTTCAGCGGGTAGGGAATACCAAAGTAGTTGTTGTAGTAGTGGAGGACGTACTTGGCGACATCCACGCCATAGGAAGTAAGTGCGACCTTGTCGGGCGTCGAGCACACCCGGATCGCGACCCCGTCCTGCTCGCCCGCCGTGCACTGGAAGTCACCCACGAGGAACGCGACCAGGTAGGTGGACATCTTGGGAGTTGTATCGAACTTCAGAGTATGTTTATCCTCGCCCGGGCCCGGCGTATCGGAGTTGATTGGACTGTTGGAGATGGCGGTGTCGCCGCTGTCGATCACCAGGGTCACATCGAAGGTTGCTTTGAGTGCTGGTTCGTCAAAGCAGGGAAAAGCTCGGCGCGCATCGAGCGCCTCAAATTGGGTAACCGCATAGTTGCGGCGGGCAGTTTTGGAGAGATAAAAGCCGCGGAGCTCATTGTTGAGCATGCCCGTGAACTCAACCGCGATCGTCGCCTTCCCGGCGGGCAGCTTGTCGGGAACTGTCAGTGTGGCCTGCTGCTTGTCGTTGTCGAGCGCCACGGTAGCGGTCTGCTCCTTGCCGCCCGAAGTCACTTTCACTGACTTGAACGTGATTTCGATGGCGTTGAGCGTGATAGTGGCGCTCGGCTCCCTGAGGATCACGTCGATCGATTCCTTGCCTGTGTAAGTGGCGGATTTCAGGTCCGGCGCGAGAGCGATGGAGTAATGCTCCGGGCGCACCGTATCAGGCAGGCGCTGGGCGTGTGCTGCGAACAGTCCGGCCAGAGCGAATGTGGCAACGGTGGCATGAATCAGGGAAGTGCCGGCGCGATCGTTCATTCAGACCTCTCGAAGCTGAAAACCGTGGGATTGAAGTTTTGGGCCGATGAGCCCGACCGGTGGGAGCGTGGGTTGTTTGAACCCGCTTCCACTCGACGCAGCGATTGTAGGCTAGTGAAGGGCCGAATGTCGCAGGCTTTGCGATACGGAATCGTGACTCGGGCAAAAGGCGGCAACAGTAGATACCTCGAAAGCACGACCGCCGATCGTCTTTTCTTGGCTTGCCGAAAATTGCTACGTTATATCGCACGATGGGAATCGAGGCCCATTTATGCATTCGCTCCAATCCAGGATTCTCGCCGGGTTCGAAATGATGTCAGGCATCCACCCGGTGCGGGTCTGACCCTCTTTACCTCAAGAACCTCCTCGCGGGGGGGGGTACTTTCGCTTTTCTTGCGTTTATTGGAATTCTTGGCGCCAATCTAACGTGTAGAAACTTGACCACCACCGAAATCGGGTTCAGACCGCCTCTGCGAGCGTTTGCACTATAGAATGTGCAGGGACTTGAGCTTCCTCGGAATGAAGGTAACCGGTGAATGATGCTGTGGACCGACGGCGCTGGACCATTGCCTTCCTGCTCGGGCTCGGGGTGCTGGTCAACTACTTCGACCGGGTCAACCTTTCCGTTTCTCATGATTCGCTGGTCGCTGAATTCGGCATCACCGACGTTACGTTCGGGTTCCTGCTCGGTGCGTACAACTGGACCTACGCGGCCTGCCAGCTTCCTTCCGGAGTGCTGCTCGACCGCTTCGGAGTGCGGCGTGTCGGCGCGGTCAGCACCCTGATCTGGAGCATTGCTTCATTCGCTGCCGCCATGACGCGCAGTATGAATGGATTCTTTGCGGCGCGGTTTCTGCTCGGGATCGGCGAGGCGCCCACTTTTCCCGCCAACGCCAAGGCCATCGGCTATTGGTTCCCGCCGAGCGAGCGTAGTTTCGCAACCAGCCTCTTTGATAGTGCCGCGAAGCTCGGTTCCGCCATCGGCGTGCCGCTTATCGGCCTTCTGCTGTTGCGAATCGGCTGGCGGATGAGCTTCGCCGCAACCGGATTGATCAGCTTTCTCTATTTCCTCTTGTTCGTTGCGATGTACCGCGACCCGCACCACGTATCGTTCGCCGTAAAGCGCGATGCACGGAGGCGTCACCCTCAGAACCGTCTTCGCCTGGCTTGGCTATCTCATTCGGCAGAAGAAGGTACTCGGGCTGGCCGTAGGGTTTGGGTCATACAACTACGTCTTCTACTTGTTAGTCACCTGGATGCCGGTCTACATCTCGCGGTCGCTCAAGATCGATCTCGCCCATGCGTTTCTCTACACCGGCGTGCCCTGGTTGATCGCCGCCGCCGCCGACCTTGCCATCGGCGGCTGGATGGTGGATGCGCTGATCCGTCGCGGATGGAACGAGGACCGCGTGCGGCGCACCGTTCTCATCGGCGGCACCGCGATGGGTCTGGGCATCCTGGGAGCCGGCCACGCCCATACACCCGGGCAGGCCATCTTCTGGATCAGTGTTTCCATTGGAGGCCTGTCTGCGGCGGCGCCCGTCGGCTGGTCGATACCATCATTGATCGCTCCGGGGGACACCGTCGGGTCGGTAGGCGGAATACTGAACCTCTCCAATCAGATCTCCGGCATCGTTGCGCCAATCGTGACCGGCTTCCTGGTAAACGGAAAGCAGTCCTTCGCCGCCGCGTTCTTTGTTGCGGCCGCATACCTCTCCATCGGCATCGTCGCCTACATCTTCATGCTGGGAGAAATTCGGATGATTCCGCTGCCGGGACAGGTTGAACCAGTTTCATGATTTGAAAAACATTCAACAGGCTTTCGGGGGGAATGCCGTTCAATCCGCGCGTACAGTTTCGTGTCGTCGATCTGCGCATCCAATTTCAGACTCATCCCACTCAGGACGGCTTAGTCGGATATCCCTGATTGAACGGAAAGATCAACTCGGCCTCGGTGGGGACTGGGTTGCCATTGAGAGTGGCCGGATGGAAGCGCCACGTTTTGACGGTGTCCAGAACAATCTGGTCCAGTCCGTTGCCGAGTCCTTTCACAAGGGTCGCTTCGAGGACATCACCGTTGGCGCTGACTTTGACATCCACGACCACCTGCTGTGAGGAAGCAGGAAGAAGTGAACGGTCGCTCACCGGGGGACGCGGCGAGAACACCGGGAACGCCGGATTCGCGCTTTCCGCATCCGATCCATTGCCCGCCACTGCGTCGTGTGGCGTCGAAACAGGCGCGCCGGCCGGAGGGGCGGGATGTGTGTTGAGTGCGAGATTCGAGGTCATGCTTTGGCTAACCGGAGGATGCTTTTTTCGTCCCGGCGGCTCGGCCGTCGACCTGGCTTTGATTCCTCCCGGCAGGTAAAGATGTACCGGATAGTATTTGATTTCCTGCCGCACGATCGGAACGCTTGAGTGCCGCACGGAATAGAACATCACCGTAGACACCACGATATGCACGGCGAGCGACAGCGCCAGGAATCTCACGCTTCTGTCTCGGAATGACACCGCAGGTCGCATCTACCCTCCGTGTGGGGGTGGGCTCGCACCTCAAGTGTGCCACACTCGTTGCGCTTATTCGAGAGATCGATCCGTTATTTCCGGGCCACAGTCGCTCGCATAGCGCCGGTGGAAATGCCGCCGTCGATCAGGAGCGTTTGCCCCGTCACGTAGCGGCTCGCCTCGGCCGCGAGGAAAACGACCGCTCCATCGAGGTCGTTCGGCTGCCCCGGGCGCTTCACCGGAATGCGCTCCGTCAGATACTCGACCCACTCCTGGTCCTGGTACATCACCTTGTTCTGCTCTGTCCGGAACCATCCCGGGGCGAGGCAGTTGACCGTGATTCCATGCTTGCCCCAGTCATCGGCGAGGCTCATGGTGAGCTGGCGGACCCCGCCCCGGCTGGCTCCATAAGGCGCGAGCCCCGCGTAGCCGAAAACGCTGGTCACCGAGCCGATGTTGATGATGCGGCCGTACCCGTGCGAAATCATGCCGCGCGCTACCGCCTGGGCCACAAAGAAGCTTCCCCGCAGATTGGTGTCGAGGATGAGATTCCAGTCGTCCCAGGTCACGTCAAGAGCCGGTTTGCGCACATTGCATCCGGCATTGTTGACCAGGATTTGAATCTGCCCGAAAGCGGCTTCGGCTTCGTTGACCATGTTGACGATGCTGGCTTGATCGCGCACGTCGAGCGGCACCGCAAGCGTGCGCCGTCCCATGGCCCGAATTTCTTCTTCAAATGGAGCCAGGGTTTCGCGCCGCCTGCTGGTCAGCACCAGGTCGGCTCCCGCGCGCGCCAGGGCCCGGGCGAAGTATTGGCCGAGGCCGCGGCTGGTGCCGGTCACAATCGCTACCTGGCCCGTTAGGTCGAACAGGTTCTCGCTCATGATGCCACTCCGGCATGCGCGGCAGCTTTGGCTGGAATCGTGTTTGCGGTCAGCACGATCTTCATCAGGTTGGGCTCATGGGCATACAGGCGCTTGAACCACTCCGGTCCGTCTTCGAGCGGAGCCACGGCGGTGATCAAGGGCTTTACCTTGATCTTGCCGCTCGCCACCAGGTCGATGGCTTCGGGATATTCGCCTGCCGACGCGGCGCTGCCCTGCAGCCGGATCTGGCGGGACACAACTTTTTGCAGCGGCAGATCTACTTTCGGCGTGATGTTTCCGATCAGAGTGACGGTGCCGCCCTTGCGTACGCTGTCGATGGCGGTGGCGATGGTCTCGTTCCGGCCCACGGCCTCGAGGACAACATCGGCGCCCACTCCGTCGGTTTGCCGGAGTATTTCTTGCGTGAGTTCGGCGCCGGAGAGGTTAAATACGCCATCGTTCCCGAGGGAACGCGCGAGATTCAAACGAGTCGCATCGATGTCGGCGATCATGACCCGTGCGGCGCCCGCCGCGCGTGCGGCCTGCATGGTCAGCAGACCGATCATGCCGGCGCCGATCACGAGAGCGGTCTGTCCTTTCAGGTCGCCAGTCACATGCACCGCGTGCAGCGCTACCGAAACCGCCTCGAGCATTGCCGCTTCAGGGAACGACATCGCTTCAGGAAGGTTGTAGAGGATGCGTTCGGGAATGGCAATGTATTCGGCAAATGCGCCGTGACGGCGGTAGTCGCCGCAGGAGACCCCAATCACCTCGCGCCGTTCGCAGAGATTCACTTCGCCGCGCTTGCAGAACGCGCACTCGCCGCAGTAAACGGTCGAATCAAATGTGACACGGTCACCCGATTTGAACCCGGCGACGCCCGCTCCGGTGGCCGCAACGATGCCCGCCGCCTCATGACCCATGACGATCGGAGGGATGCGGCGCCCCGATGTGCCATCGTAGCCATGCACGTCGCTGCCGCAGATGCCGCATGCCGCGACGCGGATCAGGACCTCGCTCGGGCCGGGTTCCGGTTCCGGAAAATCGGCCAGTTCCAGTTGCAGATATTCCTTCAGGAGCAACGACTTCATGGAATTCTCCCCGGATGCGCAAATAACAACTCGCTTTGCGCAAATTCCGATTTTACAACCGGATGGGGGAACCTTGCTTCGCTTGTGCTTTGCGCTTACTTCATTCGGAGGGCGGTGAAGTGTCCCTCGGCGTCCTTGTGCGGAAGCGCCCAGAGCTTATAGCTGTTGAAGAGGAACTGGCCTCCCAGGACCAGCAGCCAGATCCAGAGCGCGAACCGGAGGGGCCGGCGTGGGATATGGGTGCTGAGGAGCGTTCCGCTGACGGCCCCGACGATGCCTCCGGCGATGAGTTGCAGCAGAAGCGTCGAATCGGACGACGGCGAGAACCAGTGCGCGCCGCTGCCGATCAGCGACACCACAAAACCAAAGGCGATATCGGTGCCCACCACCTGCGCGGGCGCAAGCGGTGTGAGGCTGAGGAGCGCGGCTGAGCCGAGCGCGCCTGCCCCGGCAGATGAGAAACCCACCTCGGCGCCCACCGGAAACATGAGCCACGAAAGCCAATGGCTGCGGTCTTTCACCTCGGACCGTTGGCGCATAGGCCGAAACGAAAACAGGATCTGCCAGCTTGACGTCGCGACGAGAATGATGCCGAGGAGCAGATTCACTACGTTCTGCGAGCCGGCGGTCACCAGTTGCCTGAGAACCAGCGAGCCGATCAGGACACCCGGTGCACCCCCGAGCAGCATGTATCCCAGCGTCCGCCACGCGATATTGCCGCGCAGGGCCTGCGCCGGAACCAGGATCAGCTTGACCGCAGCCGAAAACATCAGGCCGATACTCACAGCGACGGGCGCCGGCACTCCCAGGAACAGCACCAGGATGGGCACAGTGATGGTGCCCGCACCAACGCCGGTGAGAGTGATGAAGAGCGCGATGATGAATCCAATGAGGTACCGCATGCAGTTGTCTCAGTTCCTTGTCAACGGGCCGGCGCTGCTTCAATGTGAATACCGCATTCGACCTTGCGTCCGGACCAGCGGCCGGAGCGGGGATCGTTGGGATCGAGGGGCAGCGTCGTACACGGCTCGCAGCCGATGGACGAATATCCGCGCTCGTACAAGGGCAGCAGGGGAATGGAAAGCTGTTCGCAGGCGTACCACACGTCGCGCGTGGTCCATGCGGCGAGAGGCGCCAGCTTGAGCACTTGCTTACCCCCCGGCAGCGTGAACAACGCGGACTCCTCCAGCGCGGCGCGGCTTTTGGCCTGTTCGCGGCGCAGGCCGGTAAGCCAGACGCGGTACTGGGCGACGGCTTTGAACAGCGGTTCGACCTTGCGCAGCTTGCAGCATTGGTCAGGGGCGGACTGATAGAGCAGGCCATGCTCGGCTTCCTGCTCGGCCACCGTCTTTTCGGGAAGCAGGTTGATCAGATTCAACCGCCATTCGCCGGCCATGCGGTCGCGGTATTCATAGGTCTCGCGAAAGTGGTAGCCCGTATCCAGAAAGAAGACAGGAATGTTCGGGTCAAGCTCCAGCGCCAGCTTCGTGAGCAGCACGTCCTCTGCCTGAAAGCTGCACGTGAGGCAAACGTCGCCGTGGCCGGTGATCGCGTGGCCCAGCGCGGTGCGGACATTGTTCAGCTTCTCCTGAACCTCTGCGTTGATTTCGACGGTGCTCATTAGAGTCCTGCTCCCTCTGTATCGAATAGGATCTTTTCCTGGTGTAGCAGCCGATGTACCGCGGCCACTGCCGCGCTTGGATCGCCCTCGCCTAGAACCAGTTCGCGGTCATGAATGCGCACAGTTAGTTCCTCGCTATCGCGGATGGTGGCCAACAGAACGAGCAGACCCGATTCGGCTTGTAACCGTGTGAACGCTTCGAGGAGACCGGGCTGGCTGGCAAACATGGCATCATTCTTATCGACGCGCTGCGTGATCACTCCGGCGGTGAAGAGCGAGCGCTCGATCGCATCGATCAGGGTCGCCGGACCGTCGAGCATGAGCACTCCGCCCAGATGACCCCATCGTGCGGCACGCTCCCGCGCCGTGACTGGACCCGTCTCAGACGCAAACTCATCTTCGCCGTCCGAAGTGTCGGGCTCCGCAGAGGTGATCATGCCCGCGGCAACGGTGCTGTTGGTTTTGGGGTCGATCAGGATGAATGCACCGGTAGCACGATTGTCCGCATACCGGTCGATCGCGAGAGGTCGCAGCAGGTTGAGCCGGACGACACCGATGTCATTCATCGCGAACGTCTGCGCGGGATCGTGGGACAGCGTGCCGACGTCGGTCCGATGCTGAATCGACGGGATGAACGCGGGAACGGCGTGGCTGGTGTGCTTGAGCAGATAGCGCCGATTGAGCTCGAGAGGAGTCTGATTCATCCACACCAGCGCGGCCGTGGCGTTTTTCGTCACAGTCGCCGGAGAGGTTGAGGCGACGATAAGATCGCCGCGGCTGATGTCGACTTCATGATCGAGAACCAGCGTCACGGACAGCGGAGCCGCAGCTTCCTTCAAGTCGCCATCCCAGGTGACGATGCGCTCCACGTTTGCGGTGTGGCCGGATGGAAGCACCGTGATTGCATCGCCCGGCCGGATTGTTCCCGAGGCGATCTGGCCGGAGAAGCCGCGAAAGGCGTGATCCGGCCGCAGCACCCGTTGCACGGGAAAACGAAACGGGGCTGTATGGACGGCATGCGAGGGTGGAAGCAATTCGAGCAGCTCAAGCAAGGAGGGCCCGTCATACCACGGCATCGTGCCGGAATCGTCTCCGGACCCGCTTGCGGCGCGATGTACCACGTTGTCGCCCTTCAAAGCACTCACGGGAACGAAGCTGGCTTCGACGGGGTTGCCGGTATCGGCCGCGATCTGTTCGAGCACCTGCCGGAAGTCACGTTCGATAGCGCGGAACACGTCTTCGTTGTAGCCGATCAGGTCCATCTTGTTCACGGCGACGATGATGTGGCGCACGCGCAGCAGGGAAGCGATGTATGCATGCCGGCGCGACTGCACCAGAACACCCTTGCCCGCATCGATGAGCACCACCGATGCATCGGCCGTTGACGCGCCGGTCGCCATATTGCGCGTGTACTGCTCGTGCCCGGGGGTGTCGGCGATGATGAATTTGCGCCGCGCCGTAGAGAAGTAGCGATAAGCGACATCGATGGTGATGCCCTGTTCGCGCTCGGCGCGGAGGCCGTCGGTGAGCAGGGCGAAATCGATCTGTCCGGGGGCGGTTGTGCCCTTGCCTTCAATGGACCGTACCTGGTCTTCATAAACGGACTGCGTGTCGTAGAGCAGCCGCCCGATGAGCGTCGATTTGCCGTCGTCAACGCTGCCCGCGGTCGAGAAGCGGAGCAGGTCTTTCTCGCGTTCCTCATCGAGAAACTCGGTGATGGAGAAGCTGGGAGCGGTGAGAGCCGGCACTAGAAGTAGCCCTCCCGCTTCTTGATCTCCATCGAGCCTTCCTGGTCGTGATCGATGGCACGGTTGGCGCGTTCCGACGAATGGAACGAAAGCAGCTCCGCGATGATGTCGGGAATGGTTTCTGCATCGGAGCGAATGGCGCCCGTGCACGGGCTGCATCCCAACGAGCGCAGCCGCGATTTGACCAGTTGCGGCCGCTCCCCGGGTAAGGCGACGAAATCCTGTTCGATCGGGAGCAGGGCATCGCCACGCACGTACATCGGCCTTTCCTTGGCGAAATACAGGTCCACGACCGGAATGTTCTCCTCGTGGATGTACTGCCAGAC
Source organism: uncultured Acidobacteriota bacterium (assembly GCA_963798315.1). GTDB lineage: Bacteria > Acidobacteriota > Terriglobia > Terriglobales > Acidobacteriaceae > Telmatobacter. Next base: position 34,606 of record CAWCTA010000028.1, read on the forward strand.
GTCCATCTCCGTCCAGTTGGAGAGCGGGAAAACGCGAATGCTTTCGCCGGGGTGGATGCGCGCATTGTAGAGATTCCACAACTCGGGGCGCTGGTTCTTCGGATCCCATTGCCCGGCCGAATCACGGAACGAATAGATCCTTTCCTTGGCGCGCGATTTCTCCTCATCGCGCCGCGCCCCCCCGAAGGCCGCGTCGAAGTTGTAGTGGCGCAGTGCGTCGAGCAGCGCCTGGGTCTTGAGCAGTCCGCAGCAGCGCTTGGTGTCGAGCACGATCGGATTGGTCCCTGCCGCGATCGCAGGCTCGTTCCGCCAGACCAGCAGTTTGGCGCCGATGCTTCGCGCCATCTCGTCGCGGAATGTGAGCATCTCGCGGAACTTGAAGCCGGTATCGATGTGGAGCAGAGGGAAGGGAATCGGACCCGGGTAAAACGCCTTCTGCGCCAGGCGCAGCATGACCGACGAATCCTTGCCAATGGAGTAGAGCATCACGGGGCGCTCAAACTCGGAAGCCACTTCCCGAATGATGTGAATGCTCTCGGCCTCGAGAAGACGAAGATGGCTCAGGCGCGGCCGGTTCACGTTTGGCATATGCCCCGAAGCTACCTGGGGATTGGGCAACGATTCTTCCTGTTCGGCAACCGGCATGCAGACCTCTTGGCAGTGGAGATACTGAAGGCCGGATAACGAAAAGATGGGAAGACTGACCCGGCGCATCAGCTACGGGTGTGTCTTTCGGATCGAATGTGTCAGGATCGAGAGACTAGGATGTACACCCGTCGAAGTTGTTCGAAGGGCGACAACAGAAGCGGCTTTGGGTAGCACGAATCATCTGTGTGGTTGATACTACCAGAGTCGTGAGCCGGACACAATCTTGCGCAACAACAAAGACCGCCGCGAGACCACTTTCAAATGCTCACGAGATTTGGATGCGGACGACGGTGTGAGGATTCGTGGTTTCCGATGAGGATCCGTGGTCTCCCACCCTTTCGCCAGTAAAAAGGCGAAAGGGTGGGGCACGGAGATTCGCGGCGCTACTTGCGGTCGAGACGGAAGGCGGCGGCCTGGAAGTCTCCTTTGAAGCTATCGTCCGTATCCAGGCCATGGTTCATCCAGAACGCCCCGCTCGCCGACTGCGGCAATCTGGGGCGCACTTTTCCTTCGATGGGCGTGAGCGTGTAGGTGGCCGCCGGATCGAGTCCCTTCAATTTGAGCCGCGGGAATCCGCGCCCTTGCTCGGTGGAATGAATGAAGGCGAACACCACCGACTGGGTCTTGTTGTGGCTCACCGTTTGCGTGGCTGAGAATTCGCTACCGTTGCGCGGCGAAATCAACCGATACAGGTCACCCTGCACGATGGTTCGTTGCACCTGGTGATAGGCCGCGATCAGGCGCTTGGCTGTAGCCATCTCGTCATCGTTCCATTTGGAAATATCGGCGCCAATGCCGAGCGAGCCCTGCATCGAGCTCAGCATGCGATAGGCAACTGAGGTGGTGCGCCGCTGACCATCCAAATCATGCGGCGAATCCGTCACCCACGCCATCATGACCTGCGGCGTATAGGCATAGGTGAAGCCGTCCTGTTGCGTGAGGCGATCGAAGGGATCGGTATTATCCGAGGGCCACACTTCGTCGGTGTAACGCAAAATACCCAGGTCAACCCTTCCGCCGCCGCCCGAGCACGATTCGATCTCCAGTTTCGGATGGCGTTTTGCCAGCTCGGCAAGAATGCTGTATAGATTGCGCGTGAAATCGACGTACACCCGCTTCTGTTCCGCCGCGGGAAGCTGGTCCCAGCCGGGCTCGCTCCAGTTGCGGTTATAGTCCCACTTGAGAAACGCAATGTCGTTCTCGGTCACAAGCTTGTCGAGAAAGCCCAGGACGTAATCGCGCACGTCGGGACGGGCGAGGTTGAGCACCAGCTGATTGCGCTCCTCGGATCGCGGGCGGCCTGGGAAGTTCAGTACCCAGTCGGGATGCTGGCGGTAGAGGTCCGAATTCGGGTTGACCATCTCCGGCTCGACCCAGAGGCCGAAATCCATGCCCAGGGAGTGAACCTTGTCGATCAGGGGCTTGAGCCCATGGGGGAACTTCTGCTGATTGACATACCAGTCGCCGAGTCCGGCATGGTCGTCTTTGCGCTGCCCGAACCAGCCGTCGTCCATCACAAAGCGGTCGATGCCCAGGGATGCCGCCCTCTCCGCGAGCGCGGTCTGTCCCACCTCATCGACGCGAAATTCGGTGGCCTCCCACGAGTTGTAGATCACGGGCCGCGGTTTGGGCGGATTCTCCTGGCCGGGACGGTGAGGGAGCACTTTGTCGATCTCGAACTGATGGAGAAGGCGCGAAGCGCCGCCCAGCCCCTGGTTGGAGTAGCCTCCGTAAAATACTGGGGTCTCGAGCGACTGGATGGGTTGAAGCACGTAGCCAAAATCGAACGGATTGAACCCGCCGGTCACGCGGATTGCATCAAGCTGGTCCTGCTCCACCGTGAAGCGCCAGGAGCCGCTCCAGGCCAAAGCGCCAAACCACACCTCGCCCTGGTCTTCACTTGGCGGGCCAGACTGTATTGCGAACCAAGGGTTGGCCTGGTGACCCGTTGAGCCCCGTCGGCTCTCAAGAACCCGTTCGCCCGGACGGAGCGCCTCCTGGGTCAAGTTCCACTCGCCTGCCCAGCGGCCGGTGAGGTAATTCAGCGTGTAGTGCGCAGGTGGAAGCGCCCACGCTGCCGCGGCCGCTTGTTCAATTGTGACCGGCTGCGCTTCGCGATTCTCGATGGTCGCCGACCGGGCCAGGATTCCGCTTTTTGCATCGATCGTATAATGCAGTGTTACGTATATTTTGCGGGCGATATCCTTAAGTGTCACTTCAAGTCCGTCCGGCTTGACGGTATGACTCTCATAGTGCAGCACCAGGTCGCGGTTGCCGTCGGCGAAGGTGATCTTGAGCGCGGGTTCGACAAAGAGCCCCGAGCCCCAGCCCGAATATTCCTCGGCTGTGTTCGTATAGGACGAGTCAAACGATGCCCATTCCCGCTGTGGACGAGGCTGCGGAAGTGCGTCCCCCTCGGCGAGCCGTCCGCCCCAGTAGATCTGCTGCAATTCTCCCCGCGAGTTCACGCCGAAGATGTACGAAGTGCCCCCGCCGTCGAGGCGGAACACTTTGGACGTGGAGTCAAATGAAGCGTGGGCGGACTGCGCGGAAAGAGCGGAGGCGGCCATGAGAAAGGGCACGATGAGAAGGCTGGAAGCAACCGGCGACAGACGCATTGAAATCGTTTTCCTTGAAGGGTACATAGCGCTCTTCTTTGAATGCGCTGGCAATGATAGCACTTCGCCGGTGGGCCGAACGATTCGGGCAGACCCCGCGGACAAATCCCTCCACATTCCAAACTCGGGCAAATTCCTGACCGAAACACATTCCCTATTGCTTTTTCGCTATGATAGGGTGTGTTCGACTGATTACGGACCAAGGTGACATACATGACCGTTGCAGCCGTAGCTTCCCCTTCGCTGAAATTCCTTGAAGACCGATGGGACCCTGCCATCGCTGAGAAACTCGACGAGCCCGAGCTATTGCGTTATCGCTCCAACCTGCTCGGCTCCGACCTGCGCCTGACCAATTTCGCAGGCGGCAACACCAGTTCCAAGATTGACGAGGTCGATCCGCTCACCGGCGAAACCGTGAACGTCCTTTGGGTCAAGGGGAGCGGCGGCGACCTGGGCAGCATCAAGCGCAGCGGATTTGCCACCCTCTATCATGGACAAGCTGCTGGCGCTCGAACACCTCTACCGCGGTCGGACACCGAAGACGCGATGGTGGACATGTATGCGCTCTGCTCCTTCCGCAACAACCCCGTCGCGTCCTCGATTGACACGCCGCTGCATGGTTTTCTGCCCTTTCCGCACGTGGACCACCTCCATCCGGACTGGGGCATTGCCCTCGCGGCCTCGGCCAACGGCAAAGAAAAGATGGAAGAGTTCAACCGCGAGTTCGATCACAGGCTGATCTGGATTCCCTGGCAGCGTCCCGGTTTTGAGCTGGCCATGATGCTCAAGCGGGCCGTCGAGCAGAACCCCGGTTGCGATGGCATCGTTCTCGGCGGCTCACGGACTCTTTACGTGGGGCGAAACGCAGCGCGAGTGCTACGTCAACACCATCACCATCATCGATCAACTTGGCCAGTTCATCGCCAGCCACGGCCACGCGCAAGGGCGAGACCCGTTTTGGCGGGCGAGGTCGGCAAGTCGCGGACGGACCGCCAGGAACTGGCGACCGAGATTCTTCCCTTCCTGCGCGGGCGTGTCAGCGCACAGCGCCGCTGGATCGCCAATTTCAGTGACCACGAGGATGTACTTCACTTTGTGAACTCCTCGCATGCCCGGGACCTGGCTTTTCTCGGCACGAGCTGTCCCGACCACTTCATCCGCACCAAGATTCGCCCCATGTTTGTTCCGTGGGCGCGAAGACGAAGATGTGGCCGACGCTGAAGAGCCGGATCGAGTCAATCGCTGGCGGAGTATCGCGAGCAATATCGCAGCTATTATCAGGCTCACGCCGTGCCCGACTCTCCGGCTCTGCGCGACGCCAGCCCCACCATCGTGCTGATTCCCAGGCCTGGGCATGTTCAGCTTCGGGAAGAACAAGACCGAGGCCCGCATCACCGGCGAGTTTTATACCAACGCCATCCACGTGATGGAGGGCGCGAGCCTCCTGGATGAAGGCGAAGTCTCGGGCTCCAAATCGAGCATCGTGCCACAGTGCGGCGAAGGCATGGATCCCACGACGTTCAAGGTCTTCACCAACTACGTGGCCATGCCGCTGAGCGAGGCGTTCCGCATCGAGTATTGGGCTCTTGAAGAGGCGAAGATTCGCCGCCAGCCTGCGGAGAAGGAACTGAGCCGGGCGATCGTCGTCGTCGTCGGCGGAGGCAGCGGGATCGGCCGCGAAGTGGCGCTGCTTGCCGCAGCGCGCGGCGCACATGTGATGGTTGCGGACCGCGATCTCGGCGCAGCCGGAAAAGTAGCGGATGAACTCGCCAAAATCATCTCGAAGGAATCGGCGGCATCGGCGGGTGTCGACATTCGCAGCCGCGATGCGATCGCCAACGCCTTGAAGGCCACCGTTGCGGCCTTTGGCGGCGTCGACATCCTCATCAACACGGCGGCCATGTTCCCGTCTTCAGCCGACGGCATCATCTCTGACGCCCAGTGGGCTATGACGCTCGATGTCAACGTCACGGCAAACTACCTGCTCTGCGATGAAGCCGCAAAGATCTTCAAGGCGCAGGGACTGGATAGTTCCATCGTGTTGACCAGTTCGGCCAACGCCGTTGTGCCCAAGCGCGGCAGCGAAGCCTACGACGTGAGCAAGGCCGCTCTCAGCCACCTGGTGCGCGAACTGGCTGTCGGACTGGCTCCCAAAATACGGGTGAACGGCATCTGTCCCGCGACCGTCGTGAAGGGATCGACGATGTTCCCGCGCGACCGGGTCCGTGCGTCGCTTGCGAAGTACAACATCCCGTTCGACGAGTCGATGACGCGACGAGGACCTGCGCGGATTGCTGGCCAACTTCTACGCCCAACGGACGCTGACCCATCAGCCCATCGATCCCATGGACTGCGCCGAAGCGATTCTGTTCCTGGCCGGGCCGCGTTCGCGCTGCACCTCCGGCCACCTCATTCCTGTCGATGGCGGTCTGCCTGAGGCATTTCTGCGGTGACTTCCCCGGGCACGCGGTGCCAACGGCCGTGCGGAGACGCGCGCCCGCATCGCCATCGATCTCGGCGCCGAGAGCTGCCGTGTCTCGCTGCTGCGCTGGCACGACGGCCGCTCCCAGATTGATCTCGTTCACCGCATTCCCAACGGGCCTGTTCATGTGGATGGTTCGCTCCGCTGGCCCTTCGACAAGATACTCATCGGGCTTGAAGAAGGCCTGCGCAAAGCCGCGCAGGCGGCGCCGGAAGGCGTAGCATCGATTGCCGTCGACGGCTGGGCGGTGGATTATGTGCGGTTCGGTGAAAACGGCAAGCCGCTGGCCAATCCGCACTGCTATCGTGACGAGCGCACTATCGCCACCAAAGAAGCAGCAGACAAGCTTGCGTTGCCTGATTGGATGTTTCATCATTCGGGCGCGCAGCCGCTGCGCATCAATACCGTGTATCAGCTGCTCGCCGATCCGGCCGCCGGCATCGATCCCCGTGCGCCATGGATCAATCTGCCCGAATACGTAACCTATCACCTGGGTGGCCGCAGGGTGGCGGAGTACACCAACGCTACCCACACCGGCCTCGTGGATATCGAGACCGGCAACTGGTCTGAAGGGCTGATGAAGCTGCTCGATCTGCCGCGAGAAGCTGCTGCGCCCATTGTCCCCGCGGGAACAGCGATCGGGAAGCTTGTCGGCCCGATTGCTGAACTGCCTGCGTTCCGCGAAACAGAACTCATTGTTCCGGCCTGTCACGACACGGCTTCGGCCATTGCGGGAATTTCCACGGACCTCGATGGCACCGCCTACATTTGCTCTGGAACATGGTCCTTGGTGGGCGCATGGATCCCCGCCCCGATCATAAGCAACGAAGCTATGGAAGCGGGTTTCACCAATCAGGGCGCCGCGGGCGGCGGATTCTGCTTTCACACCAACGTGAACGGTATGTGGATCCTGAAACAGTGCCTGGAAAGCTGGCGCAAGGACGGGCGAATATGGGAGTTGCCGGAGCTGATCCGGTTGGCGGCGGCGCGCCAGGATTTTCCCGGCATCGTGAACGTGGATGCGGCACCCCTGTTGCTCAATGACGATATGCCCGCTCGTTTAAACGAACAACTGCGCGTGAACGGATTCGAGATGATTGAAGATTCCGCCGGCAGTGAGCCTCTGTTTGCGCGCACCATCTTCGAGAGCCTCGCCAGCCGCTATGCTTCGGCGCTGCGCAGTCTGGAGCAGATGCTGAACAACAGCATCCGGCGGATTCATATTCTGGGCGGAGGCAGCCTGAATCAATTGCTCACCCGGCTGACTGCGGAACACACGGGACTCCCCGTGGAGACCGGCAACGTGGAGAGCTCGACGGTGGGTAACTTTGCGGTGCAACTGGCTGCGGCCGAGGCGCGTGGCGGTCCGGTCCAGCGAGATGTGGTGCGGCAGTGGGCCCAGCGGCTATGCGAGAATCGCGAGTGAAGCCCGCCTGCAGCCTGGATAGACAGCCAGCCTGACAAAATTCCTGCTTGATCGCGACCGGCTCCGAATCGGTCGTAACACTGCCGCCGAACCTATTGTGCATCCCAGTGACCCATACGTAATGAGGGCCAGGGCTTGGCGCTCAGCTAGGATGGGAAGAACCTCCCGCTCCGGGTACCTGAATGCTTCCTCGCTGTTTCTCTGTCTTTGCGCTGTTACTCTTGCGTCTCCCCTTGGCCGCCCAATCGAGCGGACCCATTCCCTTTCAGATCTATGGCGGGGTCAGCTATTTCTCCAACTCCTTCAACGCAGTAACAGGGTCCCACCATCCCTTGCCTGGTTGGGACACCGCCGTGGCCTTTCCCGCGTGGCATGATCTGCGCTTCAAAGTCGATGTGTCGGGCTATTCCGGAAACAATCTCGGCGCGCCGCAACACGCGTTTTTCATTATGGGAGGCCCTCAATGCGAGCGATCAATTGGCAGGGAAAGATTGTTCGCGCATGCGCTGTTCGGGGACGCCGGTATCAATCGCAATTGGGGCCCAAATGGAAATTTGGGGTGAACCGCCTCCTTCGCCACCGTACTCGGGGGAGGGGTGGATACCCCGCTGAGCCGTCACATCGGAATACGAGTTGAAGGAGACTATCAGCACACGAACTTCGCGCTGATTCAGAGCGAGGCCGATCCGGTTCCTTACCGGATTCCGGGACTGCCCAACTCTTTCGGACGTTTTTCTACAGGGTTGGTCTGGACCCCCGTGTATATCCCACCGACCCCATCGCTAGCGGCACCGCCGGCGTCCCGAAACGGCCCGTCGAGAGTGAGGTGGCGTTCGAAACCCGGGCCTCTTTCGGGCACTACCACATATTCGCAGGCACGTGGTGGAGCTACCTGTGGCTTGGAGGGCTGGAGTATGACCGGCACTCCTGGGGCACGTTCATCAAGGCGCGAATGGATTACGCGGCCGAGATTCTGCCGGTCGTCATCCTGAGCCAGCCGAGCAAGACTGACGTTTTTGGAGATCCGCTCGCCTTCGGCCACCAGACCCTGGCCGGCCTGGGAATTTCACCCATCGGGGTGCGAATGTTGTGGAGAGACGGCAGGGCCTGGAAGCCATACTTTATCGCCAAGGGCGGGATGATCGGTTTCAACCAGAAGGCGCTCTCGAAGTACGCCTCGTACGAGAATTTCACCCTCCAACAAAGCGCGGGAATCCAATTCCGGTTGAATCAGGGCTGGGATGCTCGCCTCGGAGTCAGCGATTTTCATTTCTCCAACGGATTTTTGGTGCCGAGCAATCCCGGGATCGACGAGATGATGTACGACATCGTCCTCTGTTACCACCTGGGGAAACGCAAGGGCGATTAGCGACAGTCCGTATTATCAAACTGCTACGGCGGATCCTGGTCGAACCGACTGAATCGCGTCAGAGTGAGATCCGCCGCGGCGCTTCAAGATTCCCGACACATTTCGTCCCCATTCAAATCTCAGGTGCACATGCTTCCGAATGAAGCATCGGCAATTTCGCGGACATCGGCCAGGCTGCTTTGGCGGGTCAATTGCAGGGCATGCTTCCGAATCGCCGTGACCGAAAGGCATGGGACCGTGAAACGCACCGATATGTCCGAATTGAGAACAATGGCCTTGTTCTTTCTGTTGCCCGGATTCGCGGGCTTGATCGCCTCTTCGATGATTTCGGTCACGTATCTGGAGGTGATGCCGCGGCTGCCGGATCCAGCCACCATGCGAATTATCCCGCGCATGATACAGGGCATCACGGTGTATCAAACGGAGGCAAAGGACCAGAAGCTTGATCTGATTGAATACTCCTCTGCGAGTGCCTTCCTCATCGGCCTGGGGCTCGGCCTGGTCTACCTGAGAAGGTGGGGCGTTGCCCGTGCACCCGGAGGGGAAGAAAATGGCCTCGTCTACCGTGAACCGTAGGACAATCCTCCGTGGGTTGATAGGGCCGGTACGTACCAGGCGCCCCCCCCACTTCACCCCGTAGAGAGTGATCGCTCACACGGTTCGCCAAGCCCGGCCCTGGGCGTGACTGAATCGAAAACGCGCAGTGCTGGTTGTAGGAAATTCCCTAGACCGGATAGGAAAAGAGTTTCCCCGCTTTTCGTGAATCGGACAATTTGAGGCAGTGAACGAAAGGCGACCGGGTTGGCGGCTGGAGCACAAGGACGCGGTGAAACCCTTTTTGGGAGGGGCGCTACTATCTCCCAGCCGAATGTGCAGGCTGACCGCCATTCCTTCATCCGGGCGGGGCAAAGGACGTTTTCCTGAGCATCCGTCTCAAAGTGCCGAGGCGATTTTTTGCGGAAGAGCCGCACTCTTCTTTTTGTCTGGTCACCTTCGTGCAACACCAGGGCTGTGAGTCTACCGGACGAAGTCGTATCCGGCCGATGGATTGGACTCAAAGCCGGTTGATTACGGCGGCACCGGCGTTCGCACCAGGCGAAAGTGGCCCTGCGAGCGTCAACTATGGGGTTCGACCATGATTGTAGAAATGATGTTGGGGATGCTGTTGGGCCAGGTACCGCAACCGCCGGCTGCCGTCCTGAGCCCGACGCCGCGCGGCTATGAGGACGCCGGCAACAAGGCCGAAGCGGGTACGGCAATGGAAGGTGCGACGTCCGCTTCGGCGGTTGCGGGCACGTCAGTAGCGACGGATCCGGGATATCGTATCGGGCCGGAAGACGTGTTGCAGATCGAGGTCTGGAAAGAAGCCGACTTTTCGGCATCCTCTCCCGTACGCGCGGATGGAAAGATATCGGTACCCCTTCTCAACGACGTACAAGCAGCGGGGCTTACCCCGGTACAGTTGGCCGCGAGCCTTCGCGAACAGCTGAGCAAGTATGTGGTCGATCCCAAGATCACGGTGAGCGTGACGCAGATGAACAGCCGCAAGGCTTACGTGATGGGAGAGGTGAACCGCCAGGGCATTGTACGGCTGCAGTCGAACCTCACCGTCTTGCAGGCCATCTCCGCGGCCGGTGGGCTCGCGCCGTTTGCGAACGGGAAGAAGATCTATGTGCTTCGAAGCCGAGGGGGAGAGCAAGTGAAGCTTCCCTTTAACTACGAGGCGGTGATCAAAGGAAAGCATGCGGAGCAGAACGTGGTCCTGCAACCCGGGGACACGGTTATTGTTCCTTGACGGCGGAATTATGACAGGCGCATTGACAAGGCTCGTTTGCATCGCGGCAATGGCACTGCCCTGCTGGCTGGCGGCCCCATGTCAGGAAGCTGGCGCTCAGAATCCATTCCAGCCACCGAAGAGTCCCATCGCGGAAGAATCGGAAGCGACGGAAACCTTTGTCGAAGAAAACAATACGGTGATCGAGGCAGATACGCGGCCGCTCACCGGAGCGTTGACTCCTGGAATTGGATCCTGGGGTCCGCGGCATAGTTTTCTGGTGCCGGGATTAAGAGCCGCGTCGACCCTGACCAGCAACTATCAGTTTTCCGCGCCCGGAAACTACCAAGGATTTGCGAGCGGGGCCGCTCAGTTGCAGGCGATTCAATATCTCGGGCGAGGCGGGGAATTGCGCTATGCCGGTGCGGTGCGTTTCGATTCAAGCTCCAGCGTGACCGGCGCGCAGCCTGTCACCAACGTGCACGGGGCAAACCTCTCCGAAACGATTCCGCTGGGTGCCTGGAATTTGCTCTTCGTTGACCAGGCTGTTTACTCCGACGGGGCTCTCTTCGGCGATAGCGGAATGGAAGGCCTGGGATCGATGGTGACGCAGCTCAGTCAGTGGAGCGGCGGTTTCGGCATTCAGCTGGGGTCGACCGGGCTGCAGAGCGGTCTGACACCGGAGCAGAGCATCCTTACGCTGCAATCCGGAAGGATAAGCGATACGGCAGTGGCCGAGGTCGATCGGCAGCTGGGAAGCCGGAGCATGGCGACTGCGGTTGGATATTATGGGCTGCTGCACTTCTTTTCAAGCGGGCTGATCGATGAGACGAACCAGGGATTTCTGGCTGGATACGACCGGGAGATTTCATCCCGGGACCGGATTGGGGTGGTATCCGGCCTGTCCCGGCTGAGTTTCTCAGGCGAGGACACGGTGCTGAATGAGAACCATGCAGGATTACTGTATGGGCGCCAGATCACCGGGCGCCTTGCCATGGGATTTGGAGCGGGGCCGCTGTATGTGTCCAGCAGCGGTTCTTCGGCGGATTACTCCGATCTCAACTGGCAGGGAGAAGCCAGCATCAACTTGCATCTGCACTCCATCGATCTCCAGGCCGGGGCGATGCGAATGGTTACCGCTGGCTCCGGAGTGCTGTACGGAGCGTTGACCAACACCGTCGAAGGAGGGGCAGCGCGGACGATGAGAACCGGCAACGCCGCCTTCAGCTTTGGAGTCGCTCAGAATCAGGCTATTTTGACCGGAGAGCGCTATAACACCCAGTTCGTGAGCGGAACAGTCACGTACAAGCTCGGCCGCTGGGTGGGAGCCTTTCTAAATTACAACCTGCAGCACCAGACTGCCGCAAACTGCGGGCCCACATCGTGCGCCGTAACCGGGATGCAGCAGATCCTGGGTGTAGGCGTTAGCTGGACAACGCGTCCCATCGGCATGCGTTAGTCAGGAGAACGAGGCGTGCAACAAGCTGTGACTGGAGAAGAACGTCAGTTAGGACTGCAGGAGATCCTCGAGATTGCCAAGCGACGCCTGTGGTGGATCGTTGTGCCCGCGATTGTGGGACCGATCGCAGGGTACCTCATCTCGCTCAAGATCACTCCCGTTTTCACTTCTCAGGCATTTGTGCTGGTCGAGCAGCAGAAGGTCCCGGACACTTTCGTTCCTTCCATGATCACAGACCAGCTTGAGACGCGGCTCATGACCATGCAGGATCAGATTCTCAGCCGGTCGCGATTGCAGCCGCTCATCGAGCAATTCGGCTTTTACAAAGGCGATCTCGGCCGGGCCTCAATGGATGAATTAGTCGCTCGACTGAGAAAGGCCATCAAAGTTACGCCCATCCGGCCCGATTCCAGCAACGCGCTGCGGGGCTTTTATGTTGCCGTCGACGCGGACAACCCGGTTACCGCCCAGCGGGTGTGCTCGCGAGTCCTTTCCATGTTTATGGAGGAGAACCTGAACGCGCGCTCCAAGCGCGCTGAGGACACAACGGAGTTTCTCACCGGCCAACTGAACGATGCCAAACGCAGGCTCGACGATAACGACTCCAAGCTGGCGGATTTCAAGACCAGGTATCTGGGCCGCCTGCCGACCGACGAACAAAGCAACCTACAGATGCTTTCGACTCTGAGTTCACGACTGGACGCTGTCAACGAGGCCATCGCCCAGGCCCAACAGCAAAGAGTCATGCAGTCCTCCATTCTCGCTCAGCAGAACGCATCAGCGCGGGTCGTACATGCGGCCGCCGTCAAGCCAAGCGATCTGGAAAAGCAGATTGCCGACTTGCGCTCGCAACTGGCGGCGCTCGAGACCCGCTATACGCCGGAGCATCCGGAGGTAGTCAAGACGAAGGGTCAGATCGAGGCAATGCAGCGACAATTAGAGCTGGCCCGGGCGGTGCCTCCCGAGCCGGATAGTTCGGCGAGCGTTTCTGTTCCTGAGAACCCGGAGTCGGCCCAGTTAAGGGCCTCGGTCCAGGCGATCGACGAGAGTATCAAGTCCAAGCGCGCGGAGCAGGCGCGGCTGGAGGCGCAGATCAGCACATTCCAGGCGCGCATTCAACTTAGCCCGGTTGTCGAGGAGCAGTTCAAGGGGCTTACGCGGGACTATGAAAGCGCGCTTCAGTTCTACAACGAACTTCTCACTAAGAAGACCCAGTCTGAGATGGTTCGCGATCTCGAGCAAAGACGGGAAGGAGAGCAGTTCCGTGTCATGGATGCTCCAAGTCTGCCAACCAAACCGAGTTCGCCGGATCAGCAGAAGTTCGCACTCGGAGGACTGATCTCCGGGTTCGCATTAGGGGCGATGCTTGCCGCCATTCTGGAAATGAGAGAACGAGTCATCCGAACGGAAAAGGATATCGATGTGCAGATCGGAATCCCTGTACTGGCCGTGATTCAGACTGTGGAGAAATAGAAAGGGTAAGGACAGGAAAGACCGTCGACAGATGTACGAAGAGTATTTCCATCTCGCTGCATCACCCTTCAGCCTGGGTCCCGATCCTGACGGTCTTTATGTGACGCCTGTGATTCGCGAAGCACTGGCGGTGCTGGCGTACGGGGTGAACCGGCGCAAGGGTTTCATCCTGCTAACGGGGGACGTAGGAACCGGGAAGACAACGATCCTGAATGTCTTCATGCGGTGGCTGCACGCAAGGGGAGCGTCCACCGCGCTGATTTTCAATCCACACCTGGAAGCCAACGACTTCCTTGGGGCGATGCTCAACGACTTCGGCCTGGGGAACCCGGGCGAGAGCAAGAGTCAACTGATGCTCCGATTCAACCGATGGCTCCTGGAACAGTACCGGGCAAACACGCCGGTGGTGCTGCTGGTGGATGAGGCTCAGCAGCTTTCCGAAAGCGTGCTGGAGGAACTGCGCTTGTTAACCAATCTCGAAACGCCGACGGACAAGCTTCTGCAGATTGTGCTTTGTGGTCAGCCCGAGTTGCACGAATTGCTCGCCCGCCCTTCGTTGCGCCAGCTCCGGCAGCGCATCAGTCTCAGGTGTAGCACCGCTCCCTTGGCAGAGGACCAAACGGCGGAGTACATCACGCAGCGTCTCCGGACTTCCGGAGCCACGCGCACCGACTTGTTTTCCCCGGATGCGGTTCAGAAGATTCACGGGTTCGCCGCTGGAATTCCGCGGGTCATCAATATGCTCTGTGAACAACTTTTGATCGAGGCATATTGCGACAGCCGACCTGTGATCGAGGTTGCCATGGTCACGAAGGTGGCCCTCCAGAATGGTTTGCACATCGAAGGAAACGAGGAGGGCGAATCGGAAGCGGAATACACCCCCATGACCCAGGGACGAAGTGCGAATGGGTTTCACAGGACTGGTGCGGACAGGACCGGCCTGGAAAGGATCATCCCATGAGCCGAATCCACGAGGCAATCAGCAAAGCGGCGAGTGAGCAGAAGCTGAGTACACCAGGCGGGATGACCTCGGTCGAAGAGATTCTAGCCACCAGTTTCCTGGTAGCCGGCGGAGCAAGCGCCACCAAGAGTAGAGACGAGGCGCCCAACAACAGCGCGAGTTCCGGGCGGTTGCCGAGCGGATGGAGGGACGTCGAGTGGTTTCCGGACAGGAAGAGCATGCTCTTCTTGTCGGAGGCGCCGGACCAGGTGGCACGGGAACAGTTTCGGCTGCTGCGGACGACGCTTCACCGGCTTCGTGAACAGCGGCCTCTCACAGTGATTTCAGTCACGAGTATGCTGTCTGGGGAAGGAAAAAGTTTTGTATCGGCAAATCTAGCGCATGTTCTTGCCTTGCAGAGAGAGCAAAAGGTGCTGCTGATCGATGCCGATCTGCGTCGAGGTTCCCTGGCGGGCATGCTGGGGTCGCCTCTCGAGCCGGGCCTGACCGATTATCTACGCGGGAAGGAGTCGACGGAGAACATATTGCAGCACGGGTCGAACGGAAGCTTGTACCTTATCCCCAGCGGCGCTCGGATTCAGGAAGCCGGAGAGTTGATCGGCAGTTCCAGATTTAGCGAACTGTTGCTGCGATTGCGCCCGTCGTTTGACTGGATCATTATTGACACGCCGCCCGCCGCGCAGTTCGCCGACGCAGGTGTGATTGCAAATCTGTGTGATGGGGTGATGCTGGTATTCGCCTCGGGCATGACGCCGGTACATCTGGCCAAGCGAGTTACCCGCGAATTCAAAAAACAGACGATTCTCGGTGCGGTCCTGAACCGCACCGACGATGCGACCAGCAACGCCAAGTACTTCAGCTATTACGGTAAATACGGCGATTAGTCGAGACAGAGGCCGGCCGCGCAAGGCGGCCGCTTGTTCGGCGGAGAACCAAACCGAAGAGATGGACTAAAGGGGCGGCTGAACTCCCTCTGCTGGTGGGGCGGATGTCTCTCTCGCACAGAGCTCCGGAATGTGGCGATGCAACCGACCGTCGGCCGGGGAAGGTTAAAGTTCCTCAGACGGGCTCGAGAGGGGTTATTTCACCGCTCAATTCGCGCGCCGAGAGCTCGGGGAGATCTTCCCCGCTGCACAGGATCTCTGCGATTCGCTCGGCAGAATGGCCGTCCCAGAGAGGTGGGACGGTGCCGCGCCGGGGACTGCCGGCGAGCACATTGTCAACTTCTGCTCGAAGCTTTACCAGGTCGCGACCAACGAGGAGATTGGTTCCCAGCGTCAGCGTTACAGGGCGTTCCGTGGTGTCGCGCACGGTAAGGCACGGCGTGCCCAGAAACGAAGTCTCTTCCTGAATGCCGCCCGAGTCGGTGATGACCAAGGTGGCCCTGGTTTGGAGGCCGAGGAATTGGAGATAGGGAAGAGGATCGAGCAGGCGAATATCCGTAGCGCCGAGGGCGGGAGCGTGCTGTTGAGCCAGTTGGGGCCGGGTGCGAGGATGAACCGGGAACAGCACTGGGATGTTGCGAGAGATGTCGGTGAGCTGGGCCATCAGGCTGGCGAGCCAATCGGTTTGATCGACATTCGACGGGCGGTGCAGCGTGACCAGGATGAACTGATCGGGAATATCCGCGCTCACGGTATTGCGTGCGGCCGGGAGCATGCGGACAAGAGTGTCGATCATGACGTTGCCTACACGGCGAATTTTGCCAGGGCTGATCCCGGTGCGAAGCAGGTTGATGTCGGCATCTTCGGAGGGAGTAAACAGGAGATCGGCGAGGCGATCGGTAAGGATGCGATTGATTTCTTCCGGCATGGTTCGATCGAAGGAGCGCAGCCCAGCCTCGACATGGCCGATCCGGATGCCGAGCTTGGCGCAAACCAGGGCAGCCGCGATAGTGGAATTGACGTCACCGTAGACCAGCACCCAATCGGGCCGGCTCTCAACGAGGACCGGCTCGATGCGGCGCATGATGTGCGCGGTCTGCTGGCCGTGCGTGCCGGAGCCAACCTGCAGGTTGATGTCGGGCGGCTGCATCTGCAACTGCTGAAAGAACACATCGGACATGTTGAAGTCGTAGTGTTGGCCGGTGTGAACGAGCATCTGTTGAACGCCTGGATATGCGCTAAGCGCACGGTGAACGGGCGCGACCTTCATGTAGTTGGGACGGGCGCCAAGCACGTGGCAAATTTTCATAGAAGACTCACCCCGGATCATGAGGACTTGGAAAGTGAGATTGGTCAGGCCGAAAGAGTCGCCAAGGCGATGGCGGGCGCCGCCGCAGCGAAATCAACGATCTCGACAATGTGCTCATCAGTAATTGGGCGATGAGCGGGAAAGACGAGCCGTGAGACGCCCCCTGTCTCGCTTTGGAGATCGAAAGCGAGATCCGTGAATACGGCTGCGGAGGCTTCGTTGCGCGGTGTCTTGCGGTAGGTGACGTAAAAGTCGCCAAAGGATCGCTCGCGACGGCGCTGGAGGAGAAAGGAAAGGAAGGCATGCTCGATCCGTTTGGATTGGATGCGGCAGCTGAACATCAGGTCCGTCATGCAGTTCGACTGATTGTTCACGGTGCAGAACCCGATGGTGCCATAGCTGCCGAAACGATCTTCGCAATCGAGAACGTAAGTATCGATCGCTGGGTCAGCGAGGATTGCCTGTAATTGCGCGAGGGTGTAGCGGTTTCCCGAGAAGTTCATTTGATTGGTCCGTTGTGTCAATTCGTGCACGCGGACCAGGGTTGACTCGTGCAACGGGCGAATCGTGAGGCGCAGACGGCAATCGCGCAGGAAAGCGGTGTAACCTCCGGCGAACTGCTCGCGCGCGTCGTTGCGCACGTTCTGTTCCCGGTAGAGAGAGCGACGTTTCCGGCTCTCCTCGGTGACAGGAACCTGGCACTCTGGCCGGGATGGGATGCCCAGGTACGCGGAGGCGTCGAGCACTTTGACGCCCGGACAAGCAGACTGGACTTGTTCGCGTTCAAACGCGGAATCGTCGACGAAGAGGACCGAGTCCATGCCGATGTTGAGTGCAGAAACAAGATTGCGGAGGCCTTCACTCTTGGGATTCCAGGAGATCTGCGGGTGCAGGAAGTATTCGGCGATGGCGAAGTGCTGGAGCGCTGCAATTGCGTCGGCCGGATTGTTCTTGCTGATAGCCGAGAGCAGGATGCCACGTTCATCCAGGGTCTTGAGTATGTCGAGAAGGTGCGGCTTGAGTTGAAGTCGTTCGACCCCTTCCTCAACCAGGATGCCGTCCCACACTGTGTTATCGAGATCCCATGCCACGCATTTGCAGATGTCCGCCTTTGACTGCGAGGCGCTGGAGATATGTGCGGGAGTGAGGTTTGGCGCGATGGCGCTGTCGGCGATGAAGTCCATCGCGCCGAAAAAGAGCGTGTGCGTGCCATGGGTCAGGTTAGGCGTGATTTCAATATCGAAGGCAGCCTGCAGATCGACGGTCTTTTGGATGTCCAGCGCCGAAATTCGGTGACGGTTGAAACCAGGCTCCATGGGGAGGAGGGCCTGGTAAGGACGATGACGATCGGTGCCGCGTAACAGCAGCGTGGTGGGCAGGCTGGAAGCGCCGGGGTTGAAGCACTCGATGAGAAGGCAATCGGGGAGCAATGCTTCGGCTGCGGGACGCTGCGCCGAGCGCTTTTTTATTGAGTAGCGCTTGCGCGCCGCAAGGCCCCTGAGGCCGGAGCCGGGGACGAGTTGGATCACATTCGCGAATTGCCGGTCGCGGCGCTCGGATGCATCGGCTTCGTCAATGTTGTAGAGGCGGATATTGGCCGGCGACCAGAGCTTGGCCCAGGGACGAAACGTGATCTTCAACAGATATCCGTTCAGCGATCCGGGACATGAAACCCGAACCATACCGTCAGCGAAACGCCGGCAGCGCCCGTCGACGCGCGGCTCGTAGAACTCGCAGGTCGTATAACAGGTGGGCCAAACGCATTCGGTGCAGTGTTCTCCCCAGGGGATGAGAGTGCGGCGTTTCACCGTGGCGCAGGTTTCGGTGAAGCGCTCGAGAATTTCAATCGGGACTTCCAACTGGGATCCTGTGAGCGGGTTGGACTCGGACTCGTACATGGCGGTTCTCCGCGAGTAGCAAAAGAGGTCTGGCCGGCGGCACCGCGCGAAGGGCGAGCTATCGCGCGACGTCGTGCGGGTTGAGAACGGATATGCGCTGCAACGCGTGAGCGATGGTCAGGATCTCTGCCTGGGAGTGGATGGCGAGAGAGAGAACGTCCTCGAACTCTTGCACGGTGCAACCGAAGGGGGAAGGGGCAGGCACAACGTCGTGCGTGTAGAAGATGAGCCAGCCGCCCCGTTCCTTGTTCCTGCGGATCAAGCGCCGGATGGTTGAAGAGGGCATGGAGGAATAGATAGGCGTGGAGCGGAGGAATGCAAGATCGATGTCTCCGCTATTCACGCCTAGCTCGATGGAGCGGCAGGAATCGTACTCGTTGGCGAGCGCGGACTTGGTTTGGAGGGACACATCGCCGTAGGGGTAAGAGAAGTTGCGCATGCGCAGGCCGCTGAAGAGGCCGGCAGCGCAATTGCGGTTCCGGGTGCAATCGGCCTGGAAACGGCTCGTGGTGGCGGTGCGACAGGAAAGATGCTGGTAGGAGTGGCAGGCCAATTCGTGGTCGTCGTGCACGAGTTTCTCAAGATCTCGAGCTGTGAACAGGGGGCCGACGGATGTGGTGGCTTCCATCAATCCGAGGGCCGTGTAGTAGGTCCCGTGAAGGCCATGGGCGCGCAGCATCTCGCCAGCGGTCAGAAGAGCGGAGCGGGGAAAGTCGTCGAAGGTAAAGGAAACGATTGCATGCGGGGGCAGCCGCAGCTGTTTCCGGGAGAAACGGCGGGCCAGGACTTTCTGAATTCGGCCGGAGAGCGAGAACATTGTTTTTTCTATCTGGCTACGGATACGGGATCGCGAAAGGACGCTGACAGCGTCGCCCGTTCGCGCTTCAACTGAATCGCGCAGCTGGTAGACCTGAATGAGGCGCTCCGCGGCTGCGGCCCAGGTGATCTCGGAGAGCGTCGCCAGGGAAGCTTGCCGCAATTCCCCAAGTTGCGCACGGTCAAGATGGAGTAGGGTGATGTGCGAGGCGAGGGTCTCGACGTCGCCGACGGGATGTACCAGGGCGTTTACCGAGTGTTGGCAGATAGCGCCCGCCGCTTCTGAGACGAGCAGAACACAGCCGCTTCCGCGGGCCTCTGAAGTGACCAGGGCACTTCCTTCCTCGATGCTGGGCAGAACGAAGATATCGCTATGGCGCATCAGATCGGGAAGGTCAGTACGGTAGCCAAGCACACGTACGGAAGGGTGGGCAAGCATGGTTCGCAACTTCTTTTCATAGTCGGGCAGGAAAGTGCCCGCGATCAGGAAACGCCCATTCTGACTTGCGGGAGAGCGAAGCCACGCTTCAAGCGCGAAATGGAGGCCCTTGCGCACGGCGCAGTCGCCGGCAAAGAGCATGGTGAGGGGATGTCCGGGACCTGACTGCGGAGGAAGCGGCGTAAAGCGGCGATGGTCGTAGCCGTATTGGTGTCGCAGCAGCCGCGCCTCGGGGTAGCCCTGATCGACAAAGGTCTGTTTCACGAAGTCCGAGGGGCAGAGCAGAAAATCGGCGAGGTAGTATTCGCGCTCTTCACGTCGGAGCACATCGGGCTTGAACGCATATTCATTCCCTGGCGGCAGGGTGATGTGGAGCCGCGCCGATTCGGCGGCAACGGACGTGTAGGCATAGCGCGTATGCGCATTCGGTCGTTCAAGGACCGTAGGAATTCCCAGATGAGCGGCCATCTGCAAGGTATGAACGGCGGCATCGGGCCAGGTGTGAACGACGTCGATCTGGTCCTTGAGTTTCGGCAGCTGGTGCGCGACAAGGTGGTCGTGAAGCGCCAGGGCGCGCATGGTTCCAACCAACTTGTAGGAAATGCGGAGCGGTCCCGCGGATAGCGTGGTATGAACCGCGACGTTCTGGGCACTGGTCGCTGCATGACCCCGGTAAACAGAGACAATTCCACGCCGGCGGCGGCTAGTTCATTGACTTGCTGCCAGGCTGTGTAGCAGATGCGATCCGCACCGAGTTTGTGGGGAAAGCTGTAGAGAACCCGGAGCGGTCGAGCCGTGGAGACGGAATGGAGGGTGGCGCTCATGATGGAATTGGGGGCAGCATTTGCAAAAACGGAAAAGGCCTGCGGGGACGTCTATGCGAGAACTGGAGTGTCAACCACGGCCTGTGCACGCATCGGAACAGGCGCGTCTCCATCCACAAATGAACGATGCCATAATTCCAAGGCAAGGAGGGAGAAGACCTCTTTGGGCCACGTGTGATGCTTCTGGTTCTCGTCGAGGAGAGCTTCGAGAGTGCGTCGTTTAAAGTAGCCGCGATTGACGGCGCGACGATCGAGAATAACGTCGTGTACCCAATCCTTGAGTTCGGAACGCATCCAGCCTTCGTAGGGGACCGGGAAGCCGGCCTTCTTGCGTTCGAGGATCTCGCGGGGGACGCGCTGGGCGAGCGCCTGCTTGGCGATGTACTTTGTCCTGAATCCGCGGACCTTGAAATTTTCAGGGAGGGACGCCGCGAACTCAAGCACTTTGTGGTCGAGGAGAGGAACACGCAGTTCCACCGAGTTGGCCATGGTCATTTTGTCCGCCTTGAGCAGGATGTCGTCGGGCAACGAAGTGTTGAGATCGACGTACAGCATGCGATTCACATCACCGGTCCCGCGAAAACGGGCAAAGCAGTCGAGAACGGGACTGATCGACGACTGGCGGTCGACGTGGCAGAGAAAATCGGACGCATAGAGATCGCCGGTATGCGCATTGAAGAACTGTCCAGGATTCGAGGTGCGGCTGTAGTAGTAGGACTCGAGCGGCTGACCGAAGGGCTGAGCATATTTGGCGAGGCGCCTCGAATGCAGGATTCTATTAAGTCCCCGCATGCTCGAAGTGAGCGCGCCGTTGAGGGGTCGAGTCAGCTTCTTGAGGCGCTCGAGCCAGAGAAAATTGCGATAGATCGGGTATCCGGCGAACGCCTCGTCACCGCCCTCGCCCGAGATCAGCACCTTGACATATTGCCGGGCAAGGCGGGTGACATAGTAAAGGGCGATAGCCTGCGGTTCGCAACAGGGCTCCTCCATGTACCAGCTGAACAAGGGCATGAAGTCGGCGAATTCCTGCGAAGAGATCGTCATCTCGTGGTGATCGGATCCATAGCGCGCAGCAGCGAGACGTGCAAACGGCCGTTCGTCGGTCACTCCGTTGGCGGAGAAGCCGAGAGTGTAGCTGCTGAGCGGGTAAGCGGTTTTTCCCACCGCCATGCCCAGCATCGCGGTCGAATCGACGCCGCCGCTGAGAAGGAAGCCGACAGGAACATCGGCAATCATATGCAGATCAATCGACTCCTCCAGCAGGGCGAGCAGTTCGTCCGTCGCTTGCTGCTCTGTGCGGGAGCCGGGTTGAAAGGCCAGGTCCCAATAACGAACAATGCGGGGATGACCATGCTCATAGACGAGGTAGGATGCAGGCGGCAACTTGCGAATGTCGCGAAACATCGTCTCTTCGCCTGGCATGAAGTAGAAGCTGAGGAAGCGGTCGATCCCGGCGAAGGACAATTCCGGATACACATCCGGATCGGCGAGGATGGCTTTGATTTCGGAAGCAAAGACGATTGAATCATCGGTGCAGCGATAATACAGAGGCTTTATGCCTACACGGTCTCGCGCGAGGAAGAGGCGGGTCCGAACGCTGTCCCAGATGGCAAACGCGAACATGCCGCGTAACTGCTCGACGCAACGCTCGCCGAATTCTTCGTAGAGATGCACGATGACTTCTGTATCGGTGCGCGTGCGAAAGACATGGCCTTTGGCTTCGAGGTATACGCGGAGTTCCTGGTAATTGTAGATCTCGCCGTTAAAAACGATCCAGACAGTTCCGTCTTCGTTGGAGATGGGTTGATGTCCATTGTTAAGGTCGATGATGGAAAGCCGGCGGAAGCCGAAGCCGACGGCGCCGGAAAGGAAAATGCCTTCATCGTCAGGGCCGCGATGAAGGATGGAAGCAGACATGGATTCGATCACCGATCTTGAGACCGCACGGTCGTGATCACGGTAGACTTTTCCACATATTCCGCACATATCAGCTCCGGTTCTTCCAGTCGTCAAACGGATTGTGAACTGATCGCTCGCCGGCCAGCAGCCCACTGCAGCACGAGAGACCATTTTGCGAAGGAGGAACGTCGCCGCTCCCGATCGATGAGGCCCACGCCGGGCAGGTAAGAGGCGGCGAGGATCAAAAGGCGAACGAGCGCGACGAAGCCCAGCGAGAGTTCGTAGAGCTTCTGATAGAGGGGACCGCGGGTCTTTCGGAAGTAGAGAGACATGGCCTTGCACTGCATCATGGTTGCCCAGTGGCTGACCTTCTGACGCGAACTGCTGCCTCCCCCATGGTGAATAATCGCGGTTTCTCCGGTGTAGTAGTTGGTGTAGCCAGCCTGATGGACCTTGATGTTGAGATCGAGGTCTTCGGCATACATAAAGTAGTCTTCGCTGAGCATGCCGACCCGTTCAAACAGACTTTTGCGCATCAACATGCATGCACCAGGGATGACATCGACAGAAACAACTTTTGCCTCGGGGGCGAATAGCGGACCGAGACTCCAGAGCGGGCAGCCTGGCCAGCGGGTCTGCAGCCATTCGGCTTCCAGCGCCTGATTGAGAATGGTAGGGAATCGCTTGATGGAACTCAACTGAATGGATCCATCAGAGTTGAGGAGTTTGCAGCCAATGATGCCGGTATTACGAAACGAACGCGCATGACGCAGCAAGACGGCAAAAGAGTTCTCTAAGAGCTGCGTGTCGGGATTGAGGAGGAGAAGGTACTCTCCCCGCGCATGGCGAAAGCCGAGATTGTTGGCGCCGGCGAAACCCAGGTTGCGGCTGCTCTCAACCAGGATCAATGTGGGGAATTCGGAAAGAAGGGAGGCGGTCCCCGCTTCCGGGGAGGCATTGTCGACGACGATGACTTCAAAGGTAAATCCGCGCGAGTACATATAAACACTGCGCAGGCAGGCTCTCAGGTAGGCGAGAGAATTCCAGTTTACGAGGAGGATGGATAAGTCCATGGCACAGAGTCCGTGACGAGTTTGGCCGGTTCCGGGGCGACAATCGAAGCGACGCGCTGCTCGGATCGATAACGGAAGCGTTCCTTCAGTGACATAATCGGCGATTCGAGAATATGGAAGCTGGCGGCGGCGAGCAGGAGATTGGCCGCGAGACACACGGCGAGGTAAGAAAAGCTACCCAAGGCATAGGAATGAAGAACGGAAACGATCTGGTCCTTCAGCGGAGCCATGAAATAAGAGAGCGGAAAATGATAGAGATAGAAGCCGTAGCTGTACTTTCCGAGCAGGCGGAGTGGAGCGGGGGAGAAGATTCGTTGGGCGATGCCGTGGGGGCGCAGGCAGCACAGCAGGAGCGAACCATAGGCCAGGGCAATGGCGGTGTATCCGACGCTGGAAACAACCGGGTCACTATGGTCGACAGTGTGGCGCACTCCGCAGAGAACGGCCACCAGCGCCGAGAAGAGCATGAGCGCATAGGGCGACGAACGAAGCAAGTGGTCTCTCCAGCGGCTTCGGACTCCCATGGCAATGGCAGCGCCGAGGGCGAGTTGATCGGCACGGCAGAGGAGAAACGTGTAGCTCCAGGTGGGGCTGAGGCCGGGCCACGCTGAAAAGAGGCAGCGCGACGCGATGGCGATGAGACCGACGGCAAGGCAACCGGTAGCGATGCCTCGCCGCGTGCGCATGCGCGCCACAAGCCAGGGCCAGACCATGTAGAACTGTTCTTCGACCGAC
This sequence comes from uncultured Acidobacteriota bacterium, assembly GCA_963798315.1. GTDB lineage: Bacteria > Acidobacteriota > Terriglobia > Terriglobales > Acidobacteriaceae > Telmatobacter. The sequence goes on from CAWCTA010000028.1 coordinate 58,693, forward strand.
AAGGACCAGACGTGCGTGATGAGGATGACGGAAGAGAAATGAGTAAGGGAAGGCCAGAAGAGCGACGCGGGATAGCCCAGATAGAGAAGGAAGAGGAGATGGCCGGCCGTCCAGTGGGCATGGATGAAAGGCGTAAGCACGAGGAGCATCGCGGCGGCGAAGTAGTAGACGGGAAAGATCCGAAGCATTCTCCGAAGATAGAAATTCCGGTAGTAGCACGGGTCGTCCTGCGTGTCGTAGAGGATTCCGGTGATCAGGAAGCCGGAGAGGACGAAGAAGAGATCGACGCCCGTCCAACCGAGACCGAAGACGGCAGCCACCACCCGCAGAGGCAGCGAGGTGGCGTGCGTGTTGCCGCCTGCGTAGTGATAGAAAAACACGGAAAGGATGGCAAGCCCGCGCAGGCCGTCGAGGGGGCGCAGACGGGTGCGAAAGTCGAAGGCGGAAGGAGAGGCGGTGGAAGCGATGGTCACAGATTAGATCTCGAATTCAAGAGATGTGGCCGTGATGGCTGGATCGTGCAGGTCATTGCGATGAGGGCGCGCTATGCGAAGATCTGTCACTTCCAGATCGTTTCGCCGCCGCAGAGGCGGGCCAACTGCTGCTGGCGCAGGTATGCGATGAGCTGCGGATCGTCGACACGTGTGAGGTGTGTCCGGCAGGCGGACAAATAGCCGTAGAGATGGGCAAGCGCTCCCACTCCGTATGGTCTGCGCAGAGTACGTTTCAGCACCTTGGCCAAAACGAAGAGCGGGTGGTATCCGGTAACGTAGTCGATCTTGCCGTCCTTGATGAGGCTGTTCCATCGGCCCCACGAGGCTCCAGTGAAGCGATGGTGGGTGAGGGGAATATCTTCGAAACTACGGCTTGTCCAACCCAGCATGTTGGCTTTGACTTCATCGACGGTGTCAGATCCCGGGCCGATCCATAGTCCGTCGAGCGCGTCCCAGCAGGCCTGCCGGTAGATTTTGACGCCGCCCCGCACGTGAAACCCAGGTGTTTTCTCGAGGACCAGCCGGCCATTCTCCGGGTGGTAGAGGACACCTCCCCCAATTCCGAGACGAGGATCCTGTTCGAATTTGCGAAAGCAGGACTCGAAGTAATCGGGGGAAAATGAGAGATCGCCATCGAGCTTGCATAGAAATGCCCAATCGTTATGCGAGCGGGCATCGAAGCCGGCGTAAAAAGCTTCAATGATCCCGGCTCCCCACTGGCGGAAGCCGCGATCGGTGTGGGCTACGGCGCGAATCCAGGGGTAACGGGATACAGCCTCCGCGATAATCGCCGCAGTGCGGTCCCGCGATCCATCGTCGACAATGATCCATTCGCGAGGCAGAATTGTTTGATGAACCATGCTTTCGATGGTTCGCGGCAGAAACTCTTCTTCATCGCGAACCGGAGTGACGACAAGATAGGGAGTGCTCATGAGCGTAGAAGTTCTAACGTAGAACGAACTCTGCTTCGACTGGGGAGGAAAGTACCTCGTCTGCAAGCGCGGAGGAGGCGTTCCGTTGCACCGGGAAACCCGGCGCCTGACGGGCCGCCGCAGTCTGGTTGGCGAAGGCGGCAATCATCGCCAGGAGGGCGAAGTAGACGACGCGCCCCTGATCAAAGTAGTTGACTCCGAAGAAGGACAGGATGCAGGCGAACATGGAGCAGCCCAGAAGCCAAGCCTTCCATTCGCCGGCACGATCGCCCTGAAGCCGTAAACGGACGCGGCCGATTGCAGAGAAACTCCGGGAGATTGTGAGCAGGAAGAATACGAGCGCCAGGAGGCCTCCCATGAGACCGACGCTGACGTATTGATCCTGGACATCGAACATGTCGAGTCCCCAGGTGCCATTCCGGTCTGTGCCGATGAGCCACCACTGCCCGAAGTGGCGCAAGAACTGATCGATCAACAGGGCACGGTGATAGCTGGAAGATCCGCCGGTGAGATCGACCCGGGCGATCAGGAACCACACCGGCGCCTTCATGACAATCTGGAGCAGGATCAAGGTCAACACGAGGCAGATGCGCAGAGCGCGCATGCGACGACGAAGAGGCCACAGCAGAAGGGCGCCGATGCCGCCGAGGTACGCGAGGAGGGTGGTGCTGGAGTTCGAGGTGATGACCATGATAGTGGCGCAGGTGAGGCCGATGGAAGCAACGATGCGGGACCGCTTTTGCTGCCAAAGTAGCAACAATAGAGGGATCAAGACAGCCGCAAATGAGCCCGCCATGAGGGAGTGAGAGAACACGCCCTGAGAGCGTATCCTTCCTTCGCGGATCAGAGGAACAGGCGAAATGCCTCCCAGCAGGCTGAATGGGTTGAATAGAGAGTGCTGCTCGACAAGCATTCCGATGGCAACGGGCACGAGGAGGATAGACAGAGCCTTGAGAAAGACGTGGATATCGGTCTCGTCCTGGATGAGCCAACGCAGCAGTAGGTATCCCCCCAGCCAGTCCCAGAGATATCCCAACTGATAGACCAGAGCCGCGGTTTCCTGAAAAAGCAAAACCGGTGCGATGGTCTGAGCGAGGGTGCAGATGAGGAAGGCCCCATCGAGGGCCCGTACGCCTGACCCGACACGTGGAAGCGGGGCGGCGGAGCATTGAGCGCGAATCATGCCAACGAGAATTACAAGGCGAAGGACGAAGAGATGCACCCCGGCAATGTAAATCTGCTGCGAAAGAGGAACAAGGAGCACTGTCCAGAGCAAAGGAACGGAAGCATAGCGGCGGGGTAGAACCAGTATGCAAATGATCGCGGCTACCAGCAGGCAGAGGACGAACGGGTGAAGTAGTGACTCCTCGGTTCCTCCCCCATAGCGATAATGATCTGGCATCTGCGAAGGCCTTCAGAAGGAGGCGCCGACCGGTGGCCTCGTGGGTATAGACGGATGGCTGTCGGCGGGTTCCATGTGAGTAAAGGATATCCATCGCTGCGAATCGAGATCGAAGCGCTTGAGGACGCGGGCGGGATTTCCGGCGATGACGCAGTAATCCGGAAAACTCTGCCGTACGACGGAATTGGCACCCACCACGCAGTGTTTTCCCAGGACCAGTTCGCCATGGGTGCACAGGAATGTGCAACCATGCCCGATCCAGGAGTCGCGCCCAATGCGAACGCTGCCGCAGGTCCCAACTCCCTGTTGGTGAACCGGCCTGAAGGGATCGCGATATTCGTGGTTCTGGTCAAGGAAGATACAGGACTGGCCCACCAGCACGTTGTCTTCAAACTCGATGCGGTTGGCGGCGGCGATGGTATTGTTGCGATTGAAATTGCATCCCGACCCAATGATGATTTTCGGCCGCACCATGGCGGGATTGAATACTTCGTCTTCGGGATGCGCTATCAGGATGACGTTGAGCCAGTTTTGGGGATAGAGGTAGACATCGTTGCCGATGCTGATCCAGGGCGATCCACCGCGCGGGATGATGCAGGACGGATGGATGTTGACGTGGCGACCGAAACGCGCGAACGGATAGGTCTTCCGCAGCCACAGGGTGTGCAGCTTGCGGGGAATGGGTTCGAGGCAGGAGAAGGGATCTGGAGCGGGTAGACCGCGCATATTGGGGTCGTGCTGACCTTGTCAGCGGGCAGTGTGTGCTGAGATGTTCACGGCGCCGGAGTTTAAGCCGCGGGAGATCGGGGAGGCGCGCTTGCGAGCCTAGAGTATGAAGTCGGATGCGAGCAAAGGATCAAGCAGCCCGAGTGCAAGAGAGGTCATCGCCTTTCTCCTGTCCGGGATGGAGTAGATGACTGCCGGCTTCGTCGATTTGTCCGGCAGAGAGCCACTTTCGGAGGTCTGGAAGGGTGAGCGCATGGGTTCCGGACCGCTCGTAATCGCCGATGGGGAGGAAGGCGGGATTGCGTTGCAAGCGCCGAAGCAGCGTTTTTGCGGCCCGAAGATTGGGACTCACGATTATGCAGGCGCCCCCCGGAACAAGATGTCTCAGGAAGCAGGTAAGCATGTCTGCCGGGTTGGCTGCTAGGTGAAGCACGTTTGCAAAGAGGACAGCATCGAACCGGAGGCAACCCAGCTGGTTCGCAACCTGAGGCAGGTCGCCGCACACGGTCTCAATCGAGGAACTGCGTGCACACGCGGCGATGACAGGATCGAGACAGACGGCGCACACCTTTGCTCCACGCTGGGTCAACTCTCTTTCTGAAGTTTCCCGAGCCGCAGCCAATGGACAGAACGTTGCGCACGGTGGAAGGAATGGCCGCAAGCACTCGGCGCGCGCAGGTTCGTAATAATCCTTGGAGAACCAGGCATCTTTGAGGCGGGTCTGCACCGGGATGAGCGATCCGATGCCGGCCAGGTTCAGGGTGGGATCGAGCAGCACATCGAGTTGCATCGCGAACTGGATTTCCGAGGTACCAAAACGCGTATCGATGTACTTGTCAGGTAGGTGATGGAGCAGGTATTCGCGGAGATGCGAAATGCAAACCAGCTTGCGAAATCCGCACTGCGTGTAGGGGTCGGTGGCCGCAGAGCAGGCGAGATCATATTTGCCATGATGCGGCGGGACCAGAAATCCTCCGGAGGCAATCGCCCGTTTGAGTTGCTGCCGGGTCAGGATAAAGAACGCGGCATGCTCGTTGGTGAAGGAGGCGAAACGGTAAGGGCCCCGTTGCACGACGGAGGCGTGGTCCCAGTGGTAATGCCCGTTGACGTCGCAGTAACGAATGGTGCCATCGGGGCACTGTTCGTAGCGCAGGAAGCCGGCAATCTCGTCGCAATGCAGGAAGGATGAGACACGAAGAAAGGATTCGATATTCTCTCGCGTCGCCAGCGTGTCGTCTTCAGAGTAGATGAAGAGGTCGTAGTCGTCTACGCGCTCGGCCATCGGTTGCTTATGCGCAAAAGGGAGGGACCACGGATCGGGAGTCGGCAGGCCGACGACGAGTTCCACTCCTGCGGGTACCGGTTTAGCAACGTTACTGCAAACCACGACGTCACATCGATAGGGCAGGGCGAGGTACTCCTGGATCACGCGACGGAGATAGGCATCGTTGCGCCGGCCATAGCTAGCGATGACGACCAGGATTTTGAGAGCGTCCACGTTGGCACCCGGGGTCGAGACGAGGAGAGAAGTGCGGGGATGAAGAGCGTTGAAGGCCGGGTAGATTGAAGCACCTACCCGGGATAAAAAGGCGAGGGCTACTGAGCCAGAGCGCTGAGACCGACGGGAGGAGCCGGAGCCTGCGCGGAGCCGGAAGATCCGTACTGATAAGCGCCGGCTTGCCATCCACCGGTTGCGGGCCGGGGATTGCCGTCGATGTCAAAGCAGAGAGCAGCGAGGGAAACGCCACCCAGACTTGTGGAGCAGAGGCTGGTCAAATTGGTTGAACCGGATGTGGCGGCGAAAGTGACCGTGGGGCTCGAATCACTGGTCGGGGCGAAGTTGTTTGCCTGCGTGTATCCGGCAGCTGTGGCGGCGTTGGGCGATTGCACCACGGCCGTGGGGTCAATCAGCGCCTGGGTAGCCGCGCTGTTGGGATTGGGATGGCCGTTCCATATGCCGCATCCACCCGGTGCTGTGCAGTGCGCGGAGTCATTGGAGAAGAACCAGTGTCCAGCCGTCTGATCTGAAACACAGTAGTTATTGGCGAGCGTGAAGTTCCAGGTCAGGTTGGGAGAGTTTCCGTACCACTGTCCGGCATTCATACATGCCGTGTTCCCGTCGTTCGCGTAGAACGTGTTGTTATACGCGCGCAGGTCGGCGGGCGGACTGACCGATGTTGCACCCGAGTACACGAACTCCGAAGTCCAACCAATGGGCGGCGTACTTGTCCCTGCGCCTGAAGTGCCTTTCCCGTAGAGAACGTTGTTGAACAGCCAGGTGGTCATACCGCCGGCGGGGGAATTGCCATCGGCCGTCTCAATGTAGAAGGCCGCGGCGCCGGGATAGATGTCGCGGAGCGTGTTGTTGTAGGCCACCGTTCCACCATTGAGATAGAAGGAGTCGGGGTGCTGCGTGGCGGCGTCGCAGAGAATGGCCCAGACCTTGTTGCCTGCGACGAGAAAGCCCGAATAGACATAGGCCTGGGTGTAAATGCCGGCTCGCCAGCCGTTGATGATGTTGTTAGTGATGGTGGCGAAGTCGAAGATGGCCGTGTTCTGCACACAGGTGGTGGCGATTCCGCCGTTGTCGCAGCCGTGGGACTCGCTCTCGTAGTTGTTGAAGATGCTGTTGGTCACCGTGCTGTGCAGCATGTTGGTCGCGTTATCGCCGGAGATAGCGGCCGTATGGGCGGCATCGCGGGACCCAGCCAGGTTGGCGGCATTGGCGGGACCATACTCGGCGAAGTTGTGGACGTATACGTTGCGGAACTCGCTTTGATCGGCCAGGTTCCCGATCATGACAGGTGAGCCTCCGTTGTACCCTGCCCCACTGAAGATCAGCCAGTTCTTGAACTCGATGTGGTCGACCGTGAGATAGGCGGCGTCGCGATCGATATCCATCACGTCATCCATCGTGGTGGCGCTGCCGTGCGCGGCGGTGCCGCCGTCCATGACCGGGCTGTAAATGTCGGCGTAGGCCACCGGCAGAGGATTGCAGGAGCCGGCTGTAGCCGTGAGGGTCACGGCGGGGTTCGAAGTATAGCCCGAGCCCGGATTGGTGACGGTCACATACTCCAGGTCTCCGGCGGCAGAAGGATCGATCTCCACCTGGGCCGTGGCCGTTGCTCCCGAGCCGCCGCCGCCGGTCAGGCTGACCGACATCGTCGTGCCGGAGGTGCAGTTGCCTGGATCAATCACCCGCACGGAGGTCACCGTGCCCATGTTCCAGGTCGGGTCGTAGCCGATGTAGAGGCCGGGGTACCCGCTCGCGTTCGGGGTGCTGGTTCCACCTGCGTAAATGTTCCACTCAAAGCAACTGGCGGGCCACGTAACTCCGCCCTTGAGGATGATCTCGTCGGTGGACGTCAGGGTGTGAGACTTCGCCGTCCCGGTGGCACACGCCATACCCGGGGCCGACTTCCAGGGCGTGGACTTGCTGGTGCCGCTGTTGCTGTCAGAACCGGTGAGATAGTCGACGTAGTAGCAGGTGCCGCCCGCCTTGCAGCCATTGCCGGTACCGGTGTAGTTCACACTGTAGCCAAGGTTGGTCTGGCCAGCAAGCAGACTGGCGGCGGCGAACAACACACATATTGTCAGGAATCTGGTAATGAGATACATCAAGTTGTCCTTTTATCTATCCGCAGAATGAACTGTAATTTCCGGTGCCTCTGGTTTGTGGTTATTAAGGCAACAATGACAAAGCCAAAAGATATACGTAGCTGCCATCCCTAGAGGCTTTGTAAGCGCCTCCTGATTTCGAACCAATTATATCGATGGACCTTTGCATTTGTGTCGATGATCCTTCACTCGGTCTGAAATTTAACTGAGCGATGCTGTGGAGTATGTTTCTGTTTCTCACCGCTAAATTATGAGCTGAAGTCTCAGGACGTCAGGCCGAAAGCCGTTGCGTCTCTCCTCCACATGCGAATGCAACGAGCACGCAGCGAAGGGTGCAGCCATAGGATTGCGGACAAGCCTGCCGCGCCTCCGAAGCTTCCCTGCAGCAGGAGCTGAATCAGAGGGGACCAGGCGAGGGGACGTGTAATGGCGGCCGCGAGCAAGATGACTGTGGCCGTGCAAGCTGAAGTGCCGAGCGAAGGAAGGATCGCCGACAGGAATTCGGTCAAAGAGATGCGGCAGATCCTCGAAAGAACAATGAGAGCGAGAGGCGTGGTGAGAAACACTCCCACCGCGAGCCGGGCAAAGGCGATGCCTAGTACCTGTGTTTGCGGCAGACTGCGTTGCACGAGCCAGCCCGCGACCATCAGGGCGACGAGTTGCGGTAATACGCGCACCCAGTCGAGAAGGGCAGCCTGGCGCGCGCGACCGATCCCTTGCAGAAGCGGTCCCGTGAAGAAGGAGAGGATGATCACCATGCCGACCACGGAGAGAACGCGCAGTACGTTCGCGGTGGGAATCCAGCGACCTCCGAGTGTGGCCATGAGGGTGGGGGCAATCGCGGCGACAGCGGCCAAAGCCGGGAGAGATGCAGTGCTGCTCATGCGAATGCAACGTAAGGCCGTGCTGCGCAAAGCTTGAGGCTGGTCGCGAAGACGTGCGAACTCGGGAAGTGCGACAGCCTGGATGGAAGACATCGACATGGTAATGACGGTGTTGGTGATGCGTTCGCCGAGGCGATAGAGTCCCAGGGCAACAGGACCGAACAGGGCGGACAGAACCAGCGCGCTCCCCTGGCCGTCGGCGAAAGTGCTCAGCTGGCCGGCAAAGTTGGCGGTGGAAAAGGGAAGAAGCTGGCGAAAATGCGACCAGGAGAATCCGCCGCCGGGTCTCCAACCGCTGAGCCGCCAGATCAGGAAAAAGGCGACGGTGTCGCGCGTGAGTTGTTGCGCCACCAGGGCCCACACGCGAAAGCCCGCGAGCGCGAACACAATTCCCACCAAGCCGCCGGCAATCACGGACGCGTTGGTACGGATGGAAAGACTCTTGAAGTCCATTTCGCGGCGCAGGAGAGAGAGGGGAACGATGGCCGAGGCTTCAAGAAGGATGCTCGGCGTGAGGGCCGCGATGATAAGTGCAGCTTCAGGCGCATGATTCAACCGCGCGAGTGGGTTGCGAAAAAGAATGCCGAGACCGGCGAAGACGATGCTCAACACGAGGTCGAACCAGAAGACGGTGTTGAGGTGCTCCTGGTGCAGGTCGCGCGTTTGAATGAGGGCGAGGGCGAGGCCCTGATCGAGGAGCAACTGCAGAAAGCTGATATAGATGACTGCCAGAGAAACGGTGCCGAAGTCGCGCGGGCCGAGCACAGCTGCGAGCACGATCATAAACAACGCAGAAAGGCCTTTCTCGCCCCAGTTGGCGATATAGGCCCATTTGATTGCGTTTTGAAACGTGTGCTGCTTGTTCAAATGCGTGAGGTCCTTTTCATGGTCACGCGCGAAGCCCGGGCGAACCAGTGTTGTTCCAGCCCATGCACCGGGGCATACAGCCGCTACTTCTTCACACTCGCGAACGGAAGTGTTCCGTTGTGCCAATCAAGAGTGCGACCACCTTCTCGCGGAGGTCTTGCTAATCACCGGCTGGCGTAACCAGAATTCGCGCTCCCAGTTCTGGGCGACCTTCCATTGTGTTTCGTCCACCCGGTCGTTGACTGCCTCATTTGCGATCATTAGTCACCCCTTCTCCAGTCATTCGGTGCGTTGGAAGAGCAACAGCGGCATGTTGAACCCCGGCTTCCCCGATTGCCATCTCATATTCCGGTCGCCCTGCGAAGGCGTACAGCAACCATCCCAGTTCGTAGGGCCGACATTCATAACCTACTTTGAGGGAGCCGGCAGCCGCCGTTCCGGTTCGCCACCGAAGTGTTCGCAGGGCGGCATCCGCGAGCGCGTCATGCCGATCGAGATAAAGACAACGCCAGACAAGCCCCAACGCGGGTTCGACGAAGTTCGCATGCCATTCATTGTTCCCGCTGATCCACGCGAAGCCATTGCGTATCGCGAGGCTGAAGTCGCGACCTGTAGCCTCTGCCGCCGCGAACAACATCATGGGGGCCATGGCATGCTGGTGTACCGAGAAGATCGGATAACGGCTGACGACTCGCCCGGTTATGGCGTCAAAATGCCAGCACCACTCTCCCAAAGGCCCCTGCAGGGCGCACATCGTCTCCGCCGTGCGCAGGGCCATCTTCTGTGCTTTGGGGTCGGACGTTGCACGCCATAGCCGGGCAAAGGCGATGGTGGGATAGACCTGATCGGCAAAACTGCCAACCCGGCCGCGAACTAACCCTCTCCACGATCTGCGCCGGTGAAGATGCCCGTAGATGCCGGTATCCCCGCAGTTATTCTCCAGCACTCGACGGGCTGCACTCATCTGTGCTGCCAATCCAGGCAGATTGTGGAACCCGGCAAGATGGGCGCTGGCGAGGCCCGTTAAGAGCCAGGCAAACTCCATGGTTTTGCCCGTCCCACGTCGACAAAGGCCGCCCTCGCGTTCCGGGGATTGACCGCCTCATACACTTCCGGGAGCCGTTCCGGCATCAACTCGGCACAGAGCCATAACAACAGGCCCAGGTCGCCGACGCCTTGAATCCAGGCCGTGTCCCGAAGGAGGGCATCGAGGACGGGGCCCAGCGCTATGGGCGAGCGATGGCCTGCTCTTTCGTAACGATGCAGCCCGAGCAGAGTCATCATGGTGTAGCGATGAGACGTTCCGTGGCTGCGCAGTTGGCCATCCGGTTCCCGGCGCAACGTGTAGCAGAAGAGCTGCTTTTCCGGAAGAAACATTTGCGCAAGCCCGCCGGCAGCCCGTTCGAGGATGGATCGCGTACGGTCGTTGGGAACCACCGCTTCCGGGGCTGGCATTGGCCGCTCGTCGGGCTGCGATTTCAAGACCAGAGACGGGGGCACCATATTCACTCGCAATTCAGGCATTCACGATGGAGGTGAGATGGTCAACGATGGCCCGGAGGGCCGCGGGATTGCCCACGGGCGGGAGGCCGGGGTGGATACGTCGCGTAAGTTTGAGTCGGGCGCGGATGTCGCTTTTGTCGGTAAGCAAGTGAAGGCGGCCCTGGCGCGCGAGATGTTGGTCAACGGCCCCGATCTTGCCGCGAAAAATGCTGTATACGGGAACGCCGAGAGCCGCTGCCTCGCGGTTCATGGTGCCGCCTCCGCTGATGACGAGGTCGGAGTACCAGACGAGATTCAAACCATCGACGGCGTGGCTGGGGATCACGAGTTTTCCGTCGCGGAGCATGCGGGGATAGGCGTTGCGAATGCTTTCGCACTGGCGGCCATTGCGGGGCAACATGACGATACGCAGAGCGGGAACTTCCGCGAGCGCGAGCATGACCTCGGCGAACAACTCATCGCTTTCTCGGACATGATAGTGGGCTTCGGTCGCGGGCGGGCGGATGGTGACAACCAATTCCTCCTCACCCAAGCCAAGCTGCGCGCGAACTCCAGGGGTTGGCTTGAAATTCGGCGCGTAGACATCTTCCTTGATGCCGGGATAGGTGAGGACGCGGCTGTTCTGCTCCCCGAGTGAATGGAGCGCGACTACCTGGGGAACGATCATCCAATCCGGATGAATGCCGGCCGAAGTCCGGGCGAATTCGTAGTCGCCTATCATGACGGAGCGGATCCCAAGCAGCTTGGAGGTGAGCAACTGGGACCTCGATCCGTGAGAGACGGCGATCGACGGCTGGGCGCGGTGAATGGTGGGCAGCATCTGGCAGGCGCGTATACAGAGTCCAGCGAGTTTCATGGCCCGGTGCTTGCCGTAATGCCGGCCGATGAGTTTGTAATCCATGCCCATCAGGTCGGCTAGTTCCCGCACCTGGAAGCAGTCCCGCGCGGTAATCAACACGTCGCAGCAGCGTTCCTGCAACGCATCGATGATCGGCGCGAAGAACGGGACGTGGGGAGAGTTGTCGAGATCGATCCAGACCTTGGGGTGTGCAGCTTTGCCGTCTACGCGAAAAGTAGGGGAAACCTTGCAGCGTTCAGGCGCGGCCGCGGGCGCCGTCAATGGATCTTCTGTGGACTGCACGGGGGAGACTTTGGTGTCATCGAGGACGAGAGAACCTGGCAAATCGACGATCATCGTTTCTTCTCCTGTGCAGCCGGATGGTTTATACAGCAAAGGAGCTTCGCGGTATTGATGGCGTCCTGACCTGACGGAGCCGGGTGAATCACGTCGCTGGAGAGGGAAGGGCGGGAGTACAGATCCAGCGTGACGCCATTGATACGGGTAACGGCCACTTGCTGATATTGGCTGCTTAAGAGCGACTTCAGGTGGTCACGGGCGTCGGCGGTGGTTTTGAAGAAGTCGTGATACAGAACCAGCCACACGCGGGGATGGCGCGAGGTTGCAGCGAGGAACTGGTCGTCTCCCCACCGTGGGAGGTACTGCAGCGAGCGCCAATCCTGATCGAAACCGGGGAAATCCGGGTAAAGAACCTGGGGTGCGGGTGACCCGGGATTGCGCGGGCGCGCGGCATAGTAGTCAACCAGCAGGCGACCAGGCGCCACGCAGTAGATGACTCCATCTCCCGGCTGAGCCTGTGTGGCGATCTTCGCGGCGACCGTACGCCACTCGCTGAATGCAGCGCGGTATTGATAGTAGCGAAGCAGGCCGGAGATGCTAAGCAGGGGAATCAACAGCGCGGCGGCCAGAGATAGCCACCGGGGCCGGATCCGCAGCAATCCGTTGGTCATGGTCAGCGCCATGGCAGGAAGAGAGACGAGAAGGTAGCGGTAGACGAACATCGGCTGGATCAAGGATTCGGCATACATCAGCGCAGGTGGAACCACAAGCCAGCAAAGGGCGAAGCCGGCGTGCCATACCGCGATCGAACGTCCGTGATGAAGAAAGCGCACGACCAAAGCCATGCCCGCGAGCAGGCACAATATGCCGGCAAGCACCAGCAGGAGATTACCGCCGGTAGCGCCTTCGTAGTAGGGATTGCCAGCCATCTGGTGAGCTGACTTATAGAGAATGTACGGACTGAGGCGAGGAAGCCAATCCGCTGCAAACAGAGGAGCCTTGGATCGGACATAGACAAGGTAGACCAGCGGGCTGGATAAGATCGCTAAGAGAGAACCGCTGAGGATCAATCGGCGCCACGGGATCTCTCTGGGTTTGAGCAGGGACAGCGAGGTCCAGTGGGCCACGACAACGAGCCCGGCATAGAGGTGAACGTAGACGGCCGCGGTGCAGATCAGGCTGTACAGAACCCAGCGAAGAAGGGTTGGCGCTTCAACGCATTTGAGAAAGAGAAGAGAGGCCCAGGAGAGCAGGAACACAAGCAACGCATACCCGCGCGTCTCCTGGGACCACTGAATGTGAAACATATTGACAGCGACGAGCATAGCCGCAATGAGACCGGTTCCCGGGCCGCTCAGCTTTTTCCCCAGCATGTAGATGATGGGGATGGTGGCAGTAGCGAACAAGACCGAAAACAGACGGAGCACGACCTCGCTGTCGCCCAGTAGAAGCCAGAAATGCAACAGCAGGTAGTAGAGACTGGCATTCGGCTCGAGGCCCACGATCACGGCTGCGAACGAATGCCAGGGTAGTTTGGCGATGCGCAGGCTCCAGATTTCGTCGATCCAGAGGCTCTTGCTTCCGAGTTGCACGACTCGCAGCGCAAAGCACAGGCAGATGAGGATAGCCACACCGGTCCAGGCATGGCGCCTCATCCAGTCTGCGGACTTTTCGAATGTGCTGACGCTTGTCATATAAGCGATTGTTGACATGCCGACCGTTGCGGTCGGCCGGTTACGGCGAGACGGTGAGGGTCGCGGTGCGAGATCCGTTGTAGGTTCCCGTAATGGTGGCACTCCGCTGGATGAGAGTCGACCTTGTCGTTACGGTGAAATTCGCCGTGGTGGACCCGGCGGCAACGGTGACCGACCCGGGGACGGACGCGTAGGTGGAATTATTGCTTGAAAGTGAAACCACCGCACCGCCTGAGGGGGCGGGGCTGCCGAGTGTGACTGTGCCCGTGGAATTCGTTCCGCCCTTGACAGTAGACGGACTAAGCGCGACCGACGATAACACCGGCGCCGTAACGGTGAGGACAGCCGACGCTAGCCCTGCGGCCGTGATTGTGGAAGTGGTGCTCGAGGATACCGGCGTGGTTGTAACGGTGAAGGTAGCCGTGGAGTTTCCCGCAGCCACAGTGACCGATGCAGGAACCTGCGCAGCGGACGTCTTGCTGGAGCTGAGCGAAACCACAACGCCGCTTTGAGGTGCAACGCCCGTCAGGGTCACGGTTCCTGTCGATTGCAATCCTCCTGAAACGGACGTGGGCGACATGCTCACGGTGCGAACCTGGGGCGCCGTGATGGTCAGGTTGGCACTGGCCGTGGTGGTGTAGGTGCCCGAGATGGTGGCAGTGGTTGTGCCGGAGACCGCGGAGGTGGAGACAGTAAAGGTTGCGCTGGTGTGACCGCTCGCGATGGTGACGCTGGCAGGGACGACCGCCGCTGCGCTGCTGCTGCGCAGCGTGACGACGGTGCCTGTAGAGGGCGCAACGGCGTTGAGCGTCGCTGTGCCAGTTGCCGAGTTGCCGCCGATCAGAGAAGTCGGGCTGAGGCTGATGCTCGTCAGCGAGAGCGGATCTACTGTGAGCAATGCCGTAGCCGTGCCATTGTAGGTTGCGGTAATGGTCGCGGCTGTTGAAACGCTTACCCCATACGTGGTTACGGTGAAGGTGGCGCTGGTGGCATTTGCCGGAACCGTGACCGACGACGGGACGGTGGCCGCCGAGGTCGTGCCCGAAGAGAGCGTGACGACGGCTCCAGCAGAGGGCGCATGCCCATTGAGGGTGACGGTCGCTACGGAGTTGGAGCGGCCCCCGACGAGTTCGCCGGGCGCGAGCGAAAGCGACTGAACGACAGGCGGAGTGAGCAGGAGCGAGGCGGAGGTGGAGGATGTGCCGAGGGATGCAGTTATGGAAGCAGAGGTCTGACTCGAGACACCGCTGGTCGAGACGGTGAATGTTGCCGATGTCCGGCCTGAACTCACGGTCACGCTCGATGGAACAGAGACGTAGGCGCTGTTATCGCTGAGCGTTACCACGGTGCCGCTGGCGGGAGCCGGCCCTGTGAGCGTCACCGTACCCGTTGATGTGTTCCCTCCAACGAGAGTGCCGGGATTGAGGGTGAGCGAGGAAAGCATGGGAGGATTGACCACCAGCGCGGCACTAAACGTAGCTCTGTAGGTCGCCGAGACGTTGACCGACGAAACCGTGCTGACGGGCGAGGTGCTGACGTTGAACGTAGTTGCGCTGGTGCCGCCGGCGATGGTGATCGAAGCGGGAACCGTAGCGATATTCCGGTTGCTTGTGGATAGGGTGACGATGGCGCCAGTCAGGGGTGCCGTCCCGTTAAGCGTCACGGTTGCCGTTGCGACGCTGCCGCCGGTGACGGTTGCCGGCGATATGGTGACAGATTGGAGTGATACCAGAGTCGCCGTGAAATTAACGCTGCCGACATTGGCGCTCGAAAGCGTCACCGTCTGCGGTGTGAATAAGTAGCCCGGCTGGCTGGGTGTGATGGTATACGTACCGGGGGCCAAGCCGCCGAAGATGTAATTTCCTGAAGAGTCGGTAGTGGTGGTTGCGCCGGAGGACCCGGTCAGCGTGACGGTGACGCCGCTGCCGCCCGAGCCGGAGATGGTTCCCGTGATCGCGTAGCCGTATTGAGCCTGGTAGGTACCGGCTGCTGCGTTGAAAAAGGAATACGTGATGCCCTTAATTGCTTGCGTGCTTTGCGGGACCGGCGTTCCGTTCAAAAGGATCGTACCTAAGGTGCCGCCGGAGGACTGCATAGGCAGCATGGCCTGCAGGTTCCGTGCTCCGGTTGCCGGCGCGATGGTGAAGCTGAGGTGCCTACCGTCCCATGCCAGGCCGCCGAAGCTCGAACCGTTGCGGCCATCGAGCCACGTCAGCATCTGCAGAGCAGAGACGATGGGAACACCATGAGCCTGGGCCGCGGCAACGATTGCATCCGAGCCCGCGGACTCGACATAGTCGGTATGCATATTGGCGGTGAATACGCCGTAGTAGCCTTGCGGACCGACGGCATTATCAAGCATGGTGTTGATGTCAGCGGGCCACGTCCAGGTGGTTTCGTCCGGGAACTGGGTGACGGCCTGGTAGACGTCGATCGTGTTGCCGTTACGGTTGGCGAAGCGCATCGGCATGCCGGAACCGGTGAAGAACCCAGGCTGGTCCTGCACCCAGAGATCAGGCCAGTAGTAGTAGTTCGTGTCCAGCCGGATGTTGTTGCTCAATTCGACCTGGGGCTGGGTATCATAGTCGCTCCAGGTAATGCAGTGAGTGCGAACCGTCGCCGGAGCTGGAAGCCCCGGCCACGAAGTTGCGAACCCTTCCAGGTAGGCCGCGTAGATGTCGGCCAGCTGTCCGGGAGTCCAGTCGGTGCAGGAAGGCTGGGAATCGGGATGGAAGGAAAATTCGAAGCCCTGGGCGAGGAAGGCTGATGCCTGCGCTTGTGTGATGGGCGTGCCGGGCCACATATACGAAGTGGCGCGGATGCACTGCCAGTCAGGCACCGAACAGTTGGCGGCGCTGGCGGCGGCATAGTTCTGGAACCGTCCCACGGTGCCACCCTGGTTGTGATCGTCTCCCGACATGATGACAGCCGCCTTGAATCCGCTGGGGAGATACCAGAAACGCGGGAGCGGCTTCTTACTCCCTTGCATGGAGAGGATGAGATTGACCAGCAGTCGCTGCTGCTCATCTGCCTGCGGAATCTGTACCTTGCTCAGGTCGATCCAGTCCGGCTTTGGATCGAAGGAGGCGGCCCCATAAAACAGGTCAACGGCGAGAATCCGGTCAATCGGATCGCCCGTATTCGGGTCAATGAACGCACCTCTGTTCTGACCAGACCAGGCTGGATTACCCTGTCGGCTATAAACAACGGAACGTGCGAGGTCATAGGCGAAGGCCGCGGCAAGTCCGCTGCCCGCGGTCGCTTTCGTCACCGCGGGATAAGGAGTGGCTTGCGTGGAGGATGAGTACAGGTTGGCGATTGCAGTGGCGCCGTTAAGTGAGAAGAGCTCGGCGGGTCCGTGGTATTGCAGAGTCTGCCCAGTAATGCCGCTGCCGGGAGCCTGACTGGTGTTGACCAAAAGATAGGCATCTGTTGTCTGCTGATTGAGCGGCGTCAAACCAAGCAAGCTCGAGAGTTGCGGGTCCGGATGCATGGCAATGAGGTTGCCGCCCGAACTTACCCAGGCTGCGAGTGTGGACGCTTCGGCCGACGTAAGCGTCATGTCGCCGAGAATTGCGACGTCATACTGCCCCAGCACCGTGGAGTTGATCGTCGTAATGTCGGCCACAGTGAATTCGTTCAGACCTTCGGCGCGCAGAATTTCATCGTAGTAGCGACTGAATGGATTGATGACGGAGGCGATCACCAGGATGGGGCCGCCGGGGCCGGAATTGGCGGGCGGCGGGCCAATGGTGAATGTCCACGAGTAACTGGCCCCGAGAGGATTCCCGGAAAGATCGGAGATCCCGCTAAGGGTCGCGGTGTACGTGGCCAGCGGCGAAAAACCTGCGCCGGGTTGGAACGACACGGTAAACGTGGTCGGATCGTAGGTTACGGTACCCGGGACAGGATTGTTGACCCCGTCGACCAAAACCAGGCTGCCGGTATTGACGGTGGCGCTGTTGACTGCTTCGTTGAGCGTTGCGCTTACGGTGGTTCCGTAGCTTGCCCCGGAACTGCCCGGGGTAGGCGCAGTGGCCAGAACTTTCAGTCCCGGAATTGTGCCGGCTGCCTGAAACACGACATCCACCCAGTAGTTCGAAGCGTTGTAAGAATTCGCCGGAAAGGCGTCGGCTCCGTACGCATAGACTCCGTTCGGAGTCATCGAATTGGCGGGCGCATGCAGCGGCGCGTTGTCTACGGAAGCGGTGAACGCCGCGGGTGTGATGGAGTAGTGACCCGAAGGACCGAAGTAGGAGGCGATGTAAACCGTATTCGCGGTGATCGGGACAGCTGGATTGAAGGCGACCTGTTGCCATCCGGAGGCGGACTCGCTGGTGAACGTGGCAGAGCCGAGCAAAGCCCCCGTCGAACTCCAGATGTGGCCGACGTGGGTGCCTGCATTCCCGGCACCTTTATAGAAGCGAAGGGCAGTGATCGAGCCGCTCAGGTCGGATTCGAAGGCAAAACCATACTCGCCGCTCGTCGGATCGCCGCTGTCGGCTATGCCGGGCGCGCTGGCCAGGTTCCACACGCTGCAGGGACAGATGGGATTGGGTGCCTGCGTGGTGAACGACCAGGAATAATTTGCCGGCAGGTTATTGCCGTTGAGATCGCGCACTCCCCCAGAACCGCCGGCCAGCATGGCGGTATAGGTGGTGAAGGGCATCAGCGCTCCCGAGGGCTGCAGTAGAGCGGTCTGCGCAGCAGCATTGTAGGTAACCGACGCGCCGACAAGATTGTTGGATGGGTCCAGCAATTCAAACGAGGAAGTCGTGATGGAGGTCGGATCGATTGGTTCGTTGAAGGTTGCAGACACCGGCGCCATCAGGCTCACCCCTGATCCTGTCGGGGTAGCCATGCTTACTCCTGGGACCAGGCTGGTTTCGAAGGAGACGTCGACCCAGTAGTTGCTCGAATTGTAACTGGAAGTGGGAAAAGTGCTGGCGCCGCTGTACGCAAAAACGCCATTGGATCCCTGCACCCCGTCGGCTGGAGCGGTGACCGGGTCAGTGCCCGCACTGACGCTGAAGTAACCTCCGTTGAAGGAGTAGTGGCCCGCGGGCGCAAAGTATGAGGCCACGTAGGTGCTTCCCGCAGTCACGGGAACCGGCGATGCAAAATTGACTTGCTGCCATCCCGAAGCCGTTTCGTTGTTGAAGGGAGCGGTCGCCAGGAGCGCACCGGAGTTGGACCACAGATTCGCGATGTGCATGCCGCCATTGGTGACAGCCTTGTAAAAGCGAATGCCGGAGATGTACCCGTTGATGCTCACCTGGAAGCGAACCCCGTATTCTCCGGGACTGGGGTCCCCGCCGTCGACGACGCCGGGCGCCGTGCTGGGGGACCAGATGCTGCATGGGCAGTTCTGCGCATGAGATGAGTTAAGAAGAACCCCAAGACACAGAATCGCCAGAGACGCGGCGGAACTCAACAGCCTACGCATTTCATTCTCCTTGTTTGTTGTTGCGCATGCCACTCTTGGAGCGGTCCTAGTTCATGTGGGTCGCGGCTAGTGGTTATGCAGGACCGGATCGGATGGTGCAAAGCAACGTGGCTGCTTTACGACGGTGATGACAGCAGCGCGGGGCGAGACGGACTCGACTCAACAGCCCCATGAAAATGGCGATCTTTCGAGATCTGCATGAGCCTCGTTGGAACCAGATCTCCGCCTTTGTGGTGCAGAGCGGAATCTACTCACAAACAACCGCTTCTGCTGAACAAGAACACTCTCAGACCGGCAAAACGTTTTACGTAAACGTACGGGAAGCTTTGGCCCAACTCGCCAGCGGCCTTGCTTCCGTCTACCCGTGAGACGACAGAGAAACGGGAAGTCTCCTGATTCGGTCCCATGGTCCACGGTACGGACGTTCCAAAGTGATACGCTAACTTGTCCGCGTCGGTTACAGGCTCGTCCACTTCCACGAGCCAGACCCGGGGACTCGTGCGCGCCGCTTGCATCAGCTGTAAGTCTTTGCTGAGTTCATGGCCAACCCAGAACTCGGCATCCTTCATGACAGGCGCAACAACCTGGGGCCCTCCGGATGCGTAATATTTGTAATCAGGAATCAGGAAGGGCTCGTTGAATACAATGACGTCGCCCTCACGGCTGTGATCCATAATGAACCGGGCCGTGCTCTTCCAATCGTTATATCCCTCCCATTGGTAATAGGCCGGTAGCGTAATCACTGTGGCTCCTAGAACCAAAAAGGCAGCGCTCCATCGTATCCACTTCTTCTCAAGTGCCGACATGCCGAACGCAACCAGGAGAGTCATCGGCACCAGGACGATGATCAAGAAGCGGGGGATAAACAGAGATCTCTTGAAAGACATGGCCAACACGATGATCAAGGGGGCCGCAAATAGGGACCAAGCAAGGGCGATCCTCCAGCGGTCTCCGTCCTTGTTGCGGAACGTGGCCACCAGTGCCGCGAGGAGGGCGAGGAGGAAGAGAACCATAAGGAAGTTGCCGCCGTCCCCGGAAAGGGCTCGAATCATTTGCGGAAGTTGTGTAAAGCCGACCTTCGGGACCCAGCCAATCTGTTGCGCACGAAAATTCTTGACGATGTAAGCAAGCATGAGGCTCGCCACTGCAAATGCCATGATGTATCCGCGAAGCAGAGTCCTCCAGGGGATGGTGCCGCGAGGACGAGCGAGGAGGGACAATGCGTGACTGACCGGAATCAGAAAGGCGAAGATATGAACATAGGTGGCTGCCCCGGCCAGCAATCCATATGCGACCCAGTGGGAGCGTTTTCCTTTGCCCTCGATGAGGGCGATAAATACGATCGTGGAAAGAGTTGTCAGGAACACCAGGAGGGAATAGCTGCGAAGTTCTTGCGAGTACAGGATATGAAATGGATTCAGAGCCAAAAGCACCGAGGCGAGCAGAGCCGCCTTTGGGCCGAAGAGCAATCGACCCAGCATGAATGTCAGGAGGACAGATCCTGCCCCAAGAAGAATAGACGGAAACCTAAGAAGCAATGCACTGGTACCGAGGTGGCACCAAAAATGCAAGGCGACATAGTAGAGAGCCATGTTGGCTTCCCGAACCCGGATCAGATGAAAGAATGTGCTCCAGTCCGTTCGGGCCATACTGAGGCTAAAGAACTCGTCATAGAAAAAAGACTTGTGATCGATCAATCTCAGAACCAGAGCAAACAGGGATACTAGCAAGGGCGCCTGCCAATCGCCCCATACCGGCTTGAACAGAAGTGGCTCGCGTGAAGAGTGCGGAAGTTTCGAAGGAGGGGCAGATTGGCTCTGGATTACGGTGGAAATCGTGGTCACAGTGGCGAGACCTCGGCCATCTCGGCTTCATGCCCGATCCCAGGATCGCTGGAACCGGCTTCTATGGCGTGAACTGCCTTCATTGCGATCTGAACCATGGCGTTGTTGTTAAGGGTGGAGTTGAGGATCTGGGTGGTGTTGGCTAGAAGAAGGCCGGGGATTCCCGTGGTCATCGCCGGGACCCGGTCGGAATAGTGCAGCACCGGCAGAGGTTGCACGAACCGTTCCCGAAAGAGAAAACGGTGCTCGATGTCCGCGTCGGCGAGATCGGGAATGACGCGCTGCAGGGCGGCGTGAAAGAGGGTCCATAGCTCGTCTTCCGAGGCACCGAAAAGGGGATCGTCCGGAGCTGTGTACTTGGGAAGATAGACGAGATGGAGACCGGCAGTCTGATCGGTGTCAATCAGGTTGGTCATTTCGATGAGACCGGTGAAGGGCACGTCTTCATCGCAGAGGTTGCTAACGTAAAACGGGCTGAAGCTGCGCCTCGTGACAAGGACAAAACAGACGATGCCGAGGTACTTGACCGCTTTGAGGCGGTCGACGTACTCCACGGGGAACTGAGGGACCATGGGCGCAAGCAACTTGCTTGGGATGGTCGCGATGACGTGATCAAAGCAGTGCTTCTGGCCCGCGGCTGTTACATCGAGACGGTTCCCGGTGCACTCGATGCGCTGCACTGGAGTGTCCGTGAGAATGCGGCCGCCGCGCGATTTGATTTCATATTCCAGGCGGCTGAAGACGGTACGATAACCGCCCCGGACATAGCCGAGGCGTTCCTGCTTGCCGGCGCTCTTGTCGCGCGTCGAGTAGAGGCGGGTTATGGTGGCCCACATGAATGCGGCCGAGGCTTCTTCGCGACACGTGCCTAGTTTGCACTTGAGCAGCGGTCCCCAGAAGCGGGTGTAATTTCGCTTCCCGAAGATGCGAATGAGCCAGTCGGAGACCCTTTCCGCCTCCAGGGGTTTCGGATCACGAATCGTGCGGACGTAGAGAATGCCAATGGCCAGGCGAATCTTGTCCCAGAGATTGAGGAGGGGAAACCGAAGGAATTCGGCCGTGGTGCTCACCGAATAGAGCCGCTCCCGGGCGAAGAACCCAACCTTGGTCTGCGTCCACCGAAGCTCGTCAGACAAGCCGAGATCCTCGATCAGTTGCAGCAAAGGCGCGTCCGATGTGAGGATGCAGTGATAAAACCGGTCCCACTCGAATTTTCCGAAGTTACAAAAGCTGGCCAGTCCACCTATCTCCGGCTGCGCCTCGAAGACCGTGACCTGTGCGCCCTGGCGGAGAAGATAGAAAGCCGCTGTCAGGCCGGTGATGCCGGCCCCTATGATCGCAACCTTCTGATTGTGAAGAGATGATTCCAAGGAATGATTCGGGGTCCGGTTAACTACGTGCGATGAAAATGACGCCAACACAGATGATGATGACTGCCAGCCAGCGCATGCCATCCACGCGTTCACGAAAGAGCAGCATCGAGAGCAAATTGACGAGGATATATCCGACGCTAAGCAGAGGAAACGCGAAGGACAGGTCGAGCCGCTGCACGCCCAGAAGCCAGAGACCGGTGGCCAGGATAAAGCATGCTCCCCAGAGCCACACCCAGATCTCCTGCGCTACAGCCGGAATGAGGACAAGCGCCGTCGCACCGCGGCTCTGCATCCTGAGCTTAACCTGATTCAAACCGTGCTTGAGAGACACCTGGGCAATTGCGCTCAGCAGAACACTTAGCCAGACCATTGTTTTCGGGTTCATGCGGGGACCGCTCGTCGCCTTCTGTTCAGCAGAAACATTCCCGCGACGATGAGGATCATTCCTTCGCCGCGCCGCACCGAAATCGATTCGGCCAGAAACAGTGCACTCATCGCAGCTACCAGAACGTAGTTAACGCTGGAAAGCGGATAGAGGAAACTAATCTCTTTCTGACTGACGGCAATCATCCAGCAAGCCGTACCCACAAGATAGATGCATAATCCTGCTACCACCTGGGGTTGCATGAGGATGTGCAGGATACGCACAGCGGAGTTGGTGTTGGGCGCCATCAAGGGAGCTGAATTCAATCCCGATTTAATCATCAGGTGCCCGCCCACAACGCAGATCGAGGAAAGGGAAAACGCAATCCACCAGCGGCTCAAAAGCGAATGAGCCGCAGTTTCAACTCGGGAAGAAGGCGCTTTCAAGCCCTGAATGGAAAGATCTTGATGAGCCATGTCGATGATTCGTGCTGCAGGGTGTGTGAGTAAGTGAGCGTTCAGGCAGTAAGTGCCGACTCGCTGGCAACCAGGCTGCGCTGCCAGTCGATTGTGCGTCGAAGGCCATCTTCCAGACCTATCTTCGCCTCGAATCCCAGCAGGGCCTTTGCTTTTGTGGTATCGGGAACGCGGCGGCGTACATCTTCGTAGCGAGCGCCGTTGATGTCATTGTAAGGAATGAAGTCCAGCTGCAGGCGAGTTGAGCTGCCGGTAAGCCGGTGGATCAAGCGCGCCAGGTCCGCGATCGAGATCTCCTGGCTTGCTCCAATGTTGAAAATCTCACCGTCGTCACCGCGCTCCATCACGGCGGCGAGCCCCGCCACTGTGTCGGAGACAAACGTAAAGCTGCGGGTTTGTTGCCCATCGCCGTGAATCGGAATGGACTGATCAGCCAGAATGGCGTTGATGAACACCGACTGCGGACCGCCCCACCAGGTCAGGTTCTGACGAGGGCCATAGGATCCGAAGATGCGAACGATATTGACGGGAATGCCGTATGTGTCGGCAAAGGCAAGAGCCAGATGTTCGTCATACAGCTTTGATACTGCGTAGGACCAGCGCGCCACCTTGGACGATCCCAGGACCGAATCGCTCTCCTCCGAGAACGGGATTTCAGCATTCTTGCCATAAACGTCCGAGGTCGAGGCGAGCACAAACTTTGCCTTGTTTTCGACCGCGACCTGGAGCACATTTCGGCTGCCTTCGGAGTTGATGAGCAGGGTCTCAATCGCGTTGCCATAGCGGGGAATCTTGAATGCGGCAAGGTGGGCGATGACCCCGGCGCCGCGTGCCACCTGGCGCAAGCCGTCGAGGTCTCGAACGTCGATCCGGTGGAACGAGAATCTGGGCTTGCGCTGCGCCGCAGCGATATTTCTCATCGACCCCTGAGAGAGGTTATCCACGCCGATCACTTCGTACCCGGCCGATAGAAGTGCGTCAGCCAGGTGCGATCCAAGGAAACCAGCCACTCCTGTAACCAGGGCAACCTTTCTCATGATGCACATCCTGTCGTGATGCTCACGGCATCGGCAAGTGTTTGAACGATTTGATCGGCAGCCTGCCCGTGTCCGAACGCCGCCCGATTGGCACTTTTGCGTACGCTCCACGCATTCGTTTCCCACAACCGGATTACCGCTGCGGGCAAGGCCCGGTGGTCGTCGGGCGGAACCAGAGTGTTCCAACCATCGCGAAGCGTCTCGATCCACTCGGTCTCGTTGCGCACGGTCAGACAAGGGACGCCCAGAAAATATGCCTCCTTTTGCACTCCGCCGGAATCGGTGACGATGATTCTTGCGTTGTCCTCGAGGGCGAGCATATCGAGATAGGACACCGGGTCGATTACTTTGAAGGTTTCTGAATCGAGGATGGGCCGCCAAAGGGTCTCCGCCATTGTCCCGGTCTGCAGCCGAGCGCGGGTTCGCGGGTGAATGGGAAAGACCACGGGGTAAGGAAGGTGGAGCAGGCTTTCCAGTATGCCCGAGAGGCGTTCCAGGGAGTCAGTATTCTCGGCCCGGTGGATGGTCAGGAGCACGAACGAGCCCCAATTCACGCCTATCTTGTCGAGCACATTGGGTGGGCTGTTCAGTTTGGTGCGCCATTGGAGGACGGCGTCCAGCATGACATCTCCGGTGAGAAAGACCCCGTCCTGAATGCCTTCCTTGCGCAGGTTATCCACCGCGGTTCCGGTAGGACAGAAGAGCAGGGAAGATACGTGATCTGTCAGCACGCGGTTGATTTCTTCGGGCATCTGCCGGTTAAAGCTGCGCAAGCCCGCTTCCACGTGGGCCACAGGAATCTGCAGCTTCACCGCGGCAAGGGTTGCGCTGAGGGTGGAGTTGGTGTCCCCATAGACCACCGCGACATCAGGGCGCTCGCGGGTCAGAACGTACTCCATCAGCTCGAGCATCGCCGCGGTCTGTTCCGCGTGTGTGCCCGATCCAACGCCCAGGTTGTATTTGGGTTCAGGCAGCACCAGTTCTTTGAAGAAACACTCCGACATGTTGGCGTCGTAATGCTGGCCGGTGTGCACAAGGGTGTGCACCAGGCGGCGATTCGACGGAAGGGGGCTGTTGTACCGATCGATCGCCTCGGCGATCATTGCGGCCTTCACGAATTGGGGCCGGGCCCCGACGATGGATAGAAGATGCATTTATGCCTGCTGGTTCTCGAGCAATTGCGCGGCTGGTACATCGCGCAACTCTCGTGCGGGTACGCCACAAACAATTTTGCCGCCAGGAACATCGTGGGTGACCACGGAGCCGGCCGCGACGAGAGAGTCAGCTCCCAGGCAGACGCCGGGAAGCACGGTGGCATTGGCGCCGACACGCGCGCCGCGTCTCAGGGTGACGCCCTTATGGAACCGGAAGCGTTCCCTGGTACGGCCAAGGAAGTTGTCGTTGGTGAATGAAACCTCGGGGGCCACGAAGCAACTATCCTCAATCTCGGAAAGTGCGGTAACGTAAGCCTCCGATTCAATCTTGCAGCGCCGGCCGATCCTGACCTTGTTTTCAACTGTGACGCCGCGGCCGATGATGGTGTACTCCCCAATCTCGACCTCTTCACGGATGGACGCCAGGTCAGCGACCATCACGTGCGCCCCCAGCCGGCAGCCGCGATAGATCACAGCAAGCGCGCCGACCAGGCAGCCATTGTCGATTTGGCATGGAGGCAATACCTGCTCTTGCGTTATGGCGCTCATAGCTGCTTTCATGGGGAGCTTGCCGATTACGGAGTTATCGTCGATGCGCACATGGTCCCCGATCACGGTGTCGGCATGGATAATGACTCCGTGACCAATCTGGCAATGCTGGCCGATTCGGACGTTCTCGGCAACGACGGTGTTATACCCGCATTGCGTGCCACTTGCGATCTGAGCCGACGGATGGATGAAAGTTTCCAAGGTTTACTCCTCCGATTTGAACTGGTACGCCGTCCTGTTCCATCGATTGCTGCGCGGCTTCGAGGATCCGAATGACACGCAGCCCGTCGTATGCATCACTCAGCGGGGTGGACCGCTTTTGGACGCATTCCAGAAAGTGCTGACACTCGATCTTGAGCGGCTCAGACATGTCGACCCGGGGAATGAGTATGTCTCCGAAGCGGACCTGGATGGAGTCGCCGTAATTGCGGATGGTCGGCACTTCGGCGTGATTGTTGTAGATCTTGAGCTTTTCTGAAGCTTCCGTATCGTCGAATACGGCCATCTTATGGGTGCCGACGATGGTGGTCTTGCGCACCTTGTGCGGGTCAAGCCAACTAAGGTGGATGTGGGCCATGATCCTGTTTTCGAAAAACAGGCTGAGGAAGACAACGTCTTCGATCCCATCCTGAATGAAGCTCTGTCCGCGGGCGCTGACGTTCGTCGGTTCCATGCCGAGGATGTACATAATCTGGGAGAGATCGTGCGGAGCAAAGCTCCACAGTGCGTTTTCATCGCCCCGGATGCGCCCCAGGTTGACCCTCTGGGTGTAGATGTAATAGACCTCGCCCAGTTCCCCATTTTGAATCATGGCGCGCAGCCGTCTCACCACGGGGTGATACTCGAGCAGGTGACCGACCATCAGCACGCGCTTCCGTTCTTCCGCCAATTCTGCCAGCTCTTCTGCGTGCGCCACATTCAAGGTAAACGGCTTCTCGATGAAGACGTCTTTGTCGGCCAGGAGAGCTTGCTTGGCAAGCGCATAGTGGGTAACGGCCGGAGAGGAAATGACGACGGCGTCGATGGAATCGCGGACGAGCATCTCGCTGAGGTCTGCCGCCCCGGTCGACGAGGGCCACGCCTTGGCAGCGGCGGCTGTCCTTTTGGGGTCGACGTCACAGCAGGTGACGAGTTCGCAGTCTCTTAGCTCGGCAAAGCTGCGGGCAACGTTCCAACCCCAGGCCCCTAAACCCACCACACCGATCCGAACCATCGTCGTTCTCCTTCTCTCCGGTGCTCTCATGGCAACCGGACTGCGTTAACGCGGATAAGTTGTCACTGCGCCGTCGACGGGCGCGTGTTGGAAAGCCGGTGGGTTGCGCTTCTGGCCAGCATTGACACGTGTTGCCTGATCGTTTTCAACACCTTCATCTTGCTGGTTCCGAACTTCCGGGCATGCAGCGTCATCGGAACCTCTGTGATGCGAAAGTTCTGTTCGGCAGCCCGAATGAGTACTTCCACCGCACTAACAAAGCCATCTTCCGCAAACTCCACCCGTTGAATCACTGCCCGACGATAAGCGCGAAAAACGCTGGTGTAGGTGTAGAGCCGTACGGGCGAGGTCCAGCGGTACAGCTGCGAACATCCCCGGCTCAACATGAGCCGCCACCCAGGGACGTTCTCTACCCCCGCATCCGGATGATAGGGAGAGGCGACCGCGATATCGGCGCCTTCTCGTTCCAGCGCATCCACGAGGAGTCGCAGATTCTCCGGACCATAGGAGCAATCGGCATCGATGGTGCAGAGGATTTCGCCCCGGGCGCGCCCAAAGCCAGTGCGAAATGCGGCGCCTATGCCGCGATTGCGCTCGTGGGTCACGATCTGGCAGTCGTCGCGGCTGGGCGAACACGCGCTGCAATGCGGCCGTGGTTCCATCGCTGCTCCCATCGTCGACAAAGACAAATTCAACGGGCCGATCCGGCCACAGACTCCGCACCGCGGCGAGCCGGTCCGATAGATAGTCGATACCGCCCTCTTCGTTGAATACAGGGACGATGATGGAGATCAATGAGTTTTCAGGTATGGACATAAAGGATGCAAGTCAAACCGTGCGGACGGACTCGAGCAATGCGTTGACGACGCAGGCGATCTGTTCTTCGGTCATCTCGGGGTAAATCGGGAGCGACAAGACCTCGGCGGCGGCTCGCTCCGTCTCGGGAAGATCTCCAGGCTGGTAGCCCAGCTCAGAGTAGATGGGCTGCAGGTGGATCGGAACCGGGTAGTAGACGGTACTCGGCACGTGATACTTATCGCGCATCGTCCGCTGCACCTTATCCCGGTTCGCGATGCGCACCGTGTATTGGTGATAGACATGATCGCGGCGGTCTGCGACGACGGGCCGAACGACTTCCGCTGCGTTGGCGAGCAACTCGTTGTAGTGTGCGGCGCCCAGGCGCCGTCCGGCGATCCAGTCATCCAGGTGGCGGAGCTTGACCCGGAGGATGGCTGCCTGCAATTCATCGAGCCTGCTGTTCCATCCCTGTTCCACGCTGAAGTACTTGGCGGTGGTGCCGTGTGCGCGCAGAGAGCGCAGGCGGGTTGCCGCTTCGAGCGAGTCTGTCACGACCATGCCCGCGTCGCCGTAGGCGCCGAGATTTTTGCTGGGGAAAAAGCTCAGACACCCGATGTCGCCCATGGCGCCGGTTCGTTTGCCGTGATAGCGGGCTCCGATGGATTGCGCGTTGTCTTCGATCACGGTCAGACGGTGCCGGCGGGCGATATCCAGGATCTCGCTCATGTCCGCCGCCTGGCCATAGAGATGGACCGGGACGATGGCCTTCGTCCTCGAGTTGATCTTCGATTCCAGGGCGGACGGATCCATGCAGAAGGTCTCGGGACAGATGTCAACAAACACCGGAGTGGCGCCCAGCAGACTCACGCTGTCTGCGGTGGCGATGAAAGTGAATGAGGGGACCAGGACTTCATCGCCTCTGCCGATTCCGCCGGCACGAAGCGCGAGGGTGAGGGCATCGGTGCCAGAGGCTACTCCCACGCCATAACTCGTCCCGCAGTAGGCAGCGACTTCTTTCTCAAGAGCCTCCACTTCGGGGCCGAGGATAAAGTGCTGGGCATTCAAAACTCTGTCGATTGCAGCGTGAATCTCTTCGGAAATGGCCTGGTACTGAAGGCCGAGATCTAACACCGAGACTCGTGGTGAAGCCAGTTCGAACAATTGACTCATAGGATCACTTCGCAAAGATGAATTCAGGAGTAAGAACGGTTAAGCCGTCCTGCAGGCGCAGGAGACAAAGTCATGGATCGCGGATACGACGAGCTGCTGTTGTTCGGGGGAAAGGGTCGGATACATGGGCAGAGAGAGAATCTCGGCCGCCGTGCTCTCGGCAACCGGGAAATCCCCTCGCGCATAGCCGAGGTGGCGGTATGCATTCTGGAGGTGCAACGGAATTGGATAATGAATGCCCGTCTCGATTCCAGCCAGGCGCAGGTACTCGCGGAGCTGATCGCGCTCACGAGTACGGATGACGTAGAGGTGGTATACACACTCCGACCAGGACGGTTCATAGGGCAGGGTGACCTCGGCTCCTGACTCAGTGAACAACCTGCGGTAGCGATAGGCGGCGAGGCGCCGTTCTGCGTTCCATTGCGAAAGCCTCCACAGCTTTGCACTCAGAAAGCCGGCCTGGATCGCATCCAGCCGGCCGTTATACCCTTCGCACTCGTGGCAGTACTTTTGCGCCTGGCCGTGGTCGCGCAGCATGCGGACGCGGGAAGCGATTTCTTCATCGTCCGTGGTGACCGCACCCGCTTCTCCACAGGCTCCGAGATTCTTGCCTGGATAGAAGCTGAACGCCGCCATACGCCCGACCGAGCCGGCCCTGCGCCAGCGGTTGAGCTTACGGGAGAAGTATTGGGCTCCGTGCGCCTGACATGCATCCTCGATGACCACCAGCCGGTATTTTCTGGCGATTTCGAGGATTGGGTCCATGTCAGCCATTTGTCCGTAAAGGTGAACAGGAATGATGGCAGCGACGCGTCTTCCGGATCTCAGGCTTTTCATGTTGCCGGTGGTTTCGTCGCGAACACAATGATTGAGCAGGTACTCTCGCAACCGGTTCGGATCGATGTTGCAGGTACTTTCGTCGACGTCCACAAATTCCGGGAATGCGCCGGCCTGCGAGATAGCCTCGGTGGTGGCGATAAAGGTATTCGGCACGGTGATTACCGCGTCACCCGCTCCGATGCCCGCAGCCATGATCGCAAAACGAAGCGCATCGGTGCCGCTACCGACGCCCACGCAGAATTTTGTCTGGCAGAATCCGGAAAAGGAGTGCTCGAACTCCGCCACCATGGGGCCACCCACAAAGCAGCCGGTCTGCAGAACAGTGCTGGCCACGCTTTGCAACGCCTCGCGGAGTTCAAGATGCGGTGTAACCAGATCAAGAAATGGAATGTGTGGCTTGATTGCGTTCATTAGCTACTGGCCCTCCGGAGCAGGGGCTCTACGTGCTGAATCAGCTCAGAATCTGGTATTGGCGTCGCTGGCACGACTGTTAATCAAGTGACGCATGTCACTTACAGCTTCGCCCCGTGAGTCCCATTGGCCGGGACCCCACACTTTCAGTTACGAGCCGCTCAACCAAGGAAGGGAGGCGGCTCTTCGAGGCATTCACTGCTTCTGCGGTCCAATGATGCAATCGGCCTTCCAAAACAGCCTCGCCTCGAAACGATGCACAAACATGGAGAAGAGCACGCTGGGATGCCCTAACATGCATGCCGTCGGCGGAAAGCAGGCGGATGACCATTGGTTTCAGACTTTCCGGGAGTAAGGTGTGGGAAGTTAGGAGACCCAGGGAGGTGAAAAGTGTTTCCACTTCCCGCCTGATATTCATTCCCTGGTCGTGGCAGCACTCCCCCGCAGGCTTTCCAGTCCAAGCACAGGCCCATCGGGGACCAGATCGCAGGCAGGGACGTCGGCAATGAATGCCCGTTCGATCAAATCGATGGAGATTACCACGCGGGTTCCGGATTTGTGCCGTACCAGTACGCCTTTCAAGCCCTTCAACGGACCGCCGCGAATGGAAACAGGTTGTCCGACGGTGAGGTAGGGAAACGGCTGGGCCGCAACGCGTTGGATCGCATTGCGCAGGGCATCGATGGTTTCGGCAGCGAGCGGCACGGGCTGTCCCGCTACGCCCACGAGGTTCACCACTCCCGGCACGGTCATAATCTTGAGCTTCTGCCGCAGAGCGGAATGGACAAAGAGGTAGCCCGGGAAGAGGGGCATTTGCAGCTTGACACGCCTGTCGCTCCACTCCCGCACGGATTCATAACAGGGGAGAAAATGTTCAATCTCGCGGCTCGCAAGGTGGCGGGCCACCTGTCTCTCGCGATTCGCGCACGTATACACGGCGAACCATCGCGGAATGTCAAACTGGGTCTCGGAATCCTGGCCGCGTCGGGTTGTTGCCGTCTCTCGCGAAGGGAGGGGCGCGAATTCTTTTTCTGATACCGCGATATACATGCGCGCTCCTGGCTCGATCACGATTCTCTTCAATGCGCTCCGCCCCCATGCATCACGGCACCAGGAGTCTCGACAAGGACTCGGAAGTATAGAGACAACGAATTTGGGTTTCCATGCTGGAGGTCGAGGCGGATCATCTCGTCGAAGCTGCAACGGCTTCGGCCCCGTACCTGCCACAGGCCTGTCAGACCCGGCTTCAGCGCAAAAACGCGCCTCCGATGCCACAGGTCGTAGCACTCCACTTCGTACGGCAACGGAGGTCGAGGACCGACGAGCGTCATGTCACCGCGCAGAACGTTCCACAGTTGCGGCAACTCATCCAGGCTGGTCCGGCGAAGAAATCTTCCCAGCGGGGTAACGCGCGGATCGTGGGTCAGCTTGTATACCGCTTCGCCGCTTTCATCGAGGTGCTTCTGAGCGCTTCCCCTGATGAATTGCTGCACGTAGGCCTGGTGCTGCCCGTCATCCTTATTCACTAGCATGGTTCGAAACTTATAAAAGCTGAAGGTTCGGCCGCGGATCCCCGCCCTGGCCTGGCGAAACAACACCGGCCCCCGGGACGTAAGCTTGACACAGCACGCGATGACCGTCAGGATCGGAAGCAGCAGCGCCAGCAAAAGCAGAGAGCCGGCGATGTCAAGCAGCCGCTTTGTGGTTTGTGCGCCCCAATCTTCGTGGGAAATATTTTTCCAAAGCGCTTCGGCAGCCTCGGAATCCCCGGGATTGGCGGCCACGAAATCATTGGTATAGGGCGGCAGCACATGAGCCGTAATCGTGATCTGGGAGGTGGTTTGCTTCGGCAACTGCAGAAGGCGGGAGTCGATCTTGTTCAAAATACAATCGCGAGCTTCCTGGACACCGTGTTTTCCCAACTCGAGGCAGATCACCCCGAGTGTCGCATCGGTCTTGTACCACCCCACGACGTCCGTCTCCCGAAAGGTGGAATCGACCAACCTCACCAGCTCATCTGGCGACGCGTGTGCCTTCACGAGGCCATCAAAAAGGATCAGCAGAGCGGGCCGGCCGCTGCGCTCGGCCCGTCGCCATTCCTGGGCGACCCGCGTCAAAAACCGCTCTTGACTCTCGATTTGCCGATTCGCCGCAGACAGAGCCATCGTTGGTTCTCCGCTCCTCAGCGAAGCTGAATTTCGCACATCGTCCAGTAATAGATTCCCGCAACGGGAATCTGACCTGAAGTCTGAACTCCCATTAGCTGTGCAATTCGGTTTCCAGTCCCGAGTCTTGAATTTCGAACCGCATCCCTTCAAAACTGCCGGAAGGGATCCTCGGTTTCACGTTGCAAGGAAACTTTGTTCCTCGAAGACGGAGAATTCCTTTTCCCCAAATTCTCTGGACCGCCGGACCTGAGTACCGCGCGGGATGACGCCGATCGAACGCCGGCTTCGAATCCGCGGTGCGGTCCAGTCAATTACACCGGGTTCGCAGCTTTCTCGACATAGCGCACCACGCGGGCCGGATTTCCGGTGCTGATGGCATTGGCTGGGACATCGCGAGTCACCACGCTGCCCGCCCCGATCAGCGCATTCTCCCCGATCGTGATATTGGACAAAATGGTGGCTCCTGACCCGATCGAAGCGCCGCGCCGTACCCACGTTCGTTCCACTGCCCAGTCCTGCTCCGTTTGCAACCGGCCACCGGAAGTGGTTGCGCGCGGATATGGGTCGTTAATGAACGTTACGTTGTGACCAATGAAGACATCGTCCTCGATGCGAACGCCCTCGCAGATAAAACTGTGACTCGAGATCTTGCAGTTGGCCCCCACGATGGCGTTTTTCTGAATCTCGACGAAGGCGCCGATCTTGGTGTTCGGTCCGATTTCGCAGCCATACAGGTTGATGAAACGGGAGAGCTTAACCCCCGGCCCCAGCTTCACATCCGGGGCGATGCTCAGAAGGTCGCTCATATGCGCACCTCCGATCCCCGAAGGGCCAGCGATTTGTTTGCGGCCTCCAGGATCTTCACCACCCGCAGGCCGGCCAGGCCGTCATTGATGGGGGCCTGATCATCGAGAATGCTGCGATTGAAATGGGCTATCTCCAAGGCCAACGCCTCTCCGCTTTCTACCTGCGGCGCCCACATGTCGCCGGAACGATAACTGACCAGCAGGTCATACACTCCTTCTCTCGTGGTGAGGTTGACCCCGCGATCATAAATCCTGATCTTTTCATCTGATTCCAGATCGTTCCAGATCAGCATCTTCTTGTCTCCCCCGAGCAGCGTGGTGCGCACCTTGACCGGAGAGAGCCAATTCACGTTCACATGGGCGATCAGCTTGCCGGGATAGTAGACGGTGATAAAGGCGACGTCTTCCACTCCATTGACATGGCTCTGCCCGGTGGCCACGACCGCTTCTGGTTCGGCGGCGAGCAGATAGTCCATAATGGCCAGATCGTGCGGCGCCAGGTCCCAGATCACGTTCACATCGTGCTGAAACAATCCCAGGTTCACCCGCATGGTGTCGTAATAGTAGATAGTGCCGAGTTCGCGCGCATCGACCAATTGCTTGATCTTGCGCACCGCGCCGGTAAATAGAAACGTATGATCCACCATGATCTTCAGGTGCTTGCGGGCGGCGAGCTCGATCAATTCCTCCGCCTGCTGTGAATTGAGAGTGAAAGGTTTTTCCACGAAAACATGCTTGCCGTTCTCAAGCGCAGCCTTGGCCAGCTCGTAATGGGTCCATACCGGGGTGACGACCGCGATCACGTCAATCCGCGGCGAACGGAGCATGGCGCGTATGTCGGTGAGAACCTCGATCTTAGGGTAGCTGCGGGCGGCCCTTTCGAGCGCCTCCCGCCGGCTATCGCAGACCATCAAGACCTGTGAATGCGGCTGGCTTTGGAAGTTGCGAACCACGTTGGGTCCCCAATACCCGTAGCCAATTACACCCACCCCCAGAACATCCGCGGCGAGGGCCCGTTCAGCCTGAAAAAGGCGCCCCATGGGAAGCGGCGCGGCGCCCCCCATGATCTGGATATCTGGGAATACACTGGCAGGAACGCTGCCGGCAGCACCCGGAATCAACTCTGGCGAATTGCCCATCTTATCCTCGCGGAACCCAACCGTTCCACCCTCCTGTGGCAATTCAAAGGCCACACTCGATTCGGCCTTTATCCGGGGCGATTGTCTCGTCCCGCGCCATTCCCGATGAGCCCCCTCCGCTGCGCGCATCGGAACATTCCTTCTCCACGGAAAACAAATTCACCGGCTGGAACAGCTCCCGGCGGAGTGAAGCAGCTGGAGGGAGGTGCGGACATGCGATCAGTATTTCCCTCTTTGGCATGGCGTTCCCGCTTGCCGCAGACGGCTATAGCGGGAGCCAGCGCGCGACGTTTTTACGATGGAACGTCAATTGCTATCCGTTGATTGCGCCACGCGAGAATTCATTTGCGGTGCTGGCAAGTCACTACCAGAGGGGTGAGATTCAATATGGAGACTGCATCTGTTCTACAGGCAACCACCTTTGCCGCGGCCAAGCAGATCATTCATGAAAGATCTGCGCGTATCGGCATCGTCGGACTGGGTTACGTGGGCCTCCCGTTGGCCCTTCTGTTTTCGAACAGCGGTTTTGTGGTGGAGGGTTTCGACCTGGACGCCACAAAGGTTGAGAAACTGCTCAACCGCCGCTCGTACATCTGGAGAATTCCGCCCGAGGAGATCGCCGTGGCTCGGGATCGCGGGTTCCACGCCACCACCGACCTGTCGGGCATCGCCGAGACCGATGTGGTGATCATCTGTGTCCCCACGCCGCTCGACGAGAATCAGGAACCGGATCTCCGTTTCATCCGCGAAACCGCATTCAGCATTGCCCCCCACCTGCATGCAGGGCAGTTGATCATTCTCGAAAGCACTACTTATCCCGGCACCACGGAAGAGGTTCTGGTCCCGATTCTGGAGCAGGCGAATGCAGAACACCTTACGGTCAGTCGCGGCAAGGACGAGCGCGACGTGATCTTCGTGGCCTTTTCTCCCGAACGGGAAGACCCCGGAAACACCACCGTGGACCGTCACGACATTCCCAAGGTTGCCGGGGGCGTAGACAAGTTCAGTACCGAACTCGCTGCCAGCCTCTATGCGTCCATCTTCAAGCAGGTCGTGCCTGTATCCACGCCCGCCGTTGCCGAGATGACCAAGCTGCTTGAGAACATCTATCGCTGCGTGAACATCGCCCTGGTCAACGAACTCAAGCAACTATGTCTCCGCATGGGGATCGACATATGGGAAGTAATCGATGCCGCCAAAACGAAACCCTTTGGTTTCCAGCCTTTTTATCCGGGACCGGGGCTGGGAGGACATTGCATTCCGATTGACCCCTTCTATCTGTCGTGGAAGGCGCGAGCATTCGACTTTCGCACCAGATTCATCGAACTGGCCGGGGAAGTCAACGCCAACATGCCCTATTTTGTTGTTCAGTCCACCTCCGAGGCTCTCAACGAACATCGAAAATCGCTGAAAGGATCACGGATCCTCGTGCTCGGCGTCGCTTACAAGAAAGATATCGACGATCTGCGCGAGTCGCCATCCTTGACCATCATCGAACTGCTGCGCCGGGCCGGCGCCCAGGTTGAATACAACGATCCCTTCTTTCCTCATGTCGGTCGC
The DNA here is from genome assembly GCA_963798315.1 of uncultured Acidobacteriota bacterium. GTDB lineage: Bacteria > Acidobacteriota > Terriglobia > Terriglobales > Acidobacteriaceae > Telmatobacter. Next base: position 94,299 of record CAWCTA010000028.1, read on the forward strand.
GGGCGCCATTACGATCTGAACATGGATTCGGCCTCGATCGAGGATGTGTCCCACTACGATGCAATCCTGATCGCAACCGATCATTCGTCCTACGACTATCCGCAAATCGTCGCGCAGGCAAAGCTGGTCATCGATACGCGTAACGCAACCAAGGGTATTGACTCAAACAAGATTGTTCGTTGCTGACGTCGCCGCCCTGTTGAAGACCGAGGAAGCTTCTACCTTCGTCGCGGGCAGTATCACGAAAGTGGTACGCCCGCGATGCGTAGACCCCCATAGTCCCCTGGGGAACGGATTTACGCAGTCTTGTTTCGTGGCGAGAAAATGGCTAGAGAAATAGCGGATCAAGAGTTAAGAATTCCCCGCGATGAAGTGACTTAGATTACTTCGGGAGGTTCCCTGAGATACAAGAAGTGTAGGTTAATTCTCATGTCATCGGTTGACATCAGAGGGACATCTCCCTATGATCAATCCAACCCTCCCCCCTCAACATGGGCCAATCCTTGGTGCGAAAAAGAAGGAGCAGAGAGCCGGGTACAAACGGTTAACTGTGATCTGAGTTTGCCGTAAGGTGGTCCGCTCAACTCGCGCCACAATACGTTCGCAATCCTGATATTGGACGCCGGTTTTTCGGCTCGATGAGAGTTCGAAGAACTCAACTTCATTTGCTTTGGTTGCTATGCGCTTTGGTTCTCAGCCGCACCATGGCTGCTCCTGATCGATTCCCCTCGATCGGGAGCACGTGCAAAGAACATCCGGCGGATGTGGAGAGCTCGAGCGATGTGAGGGGAATGATGAATGACCTGCACGTCGGGCCATCAGAATGCGCACCTGTACCACTGGCACCTGTTTTCCCAGAGAACCACAGACGGATTCATGCGCTGTTGATGGAGGATGAACTGGAAGTGTCGCAACACCTCCAGTCGATGCTGATTCGCGAGGCTTGCAAAGTATCCGCCTTTGGGAGTGTAACGGCCGCGAGCGTCGAGTTGGGCCAGGGGCTGCGGCCTGATGTCGCCTTTATCAACTCCCAGATGCTCGGGAGACACGGCTCACCTGCATTGACCTGGTTTCGGAAGACCAGCCCCACGGTTCCCACAATCGCGCTGTCGTGCTCCTACGATCCCCGGTCCATTGTGGAAGCGATGAACATGGGTGCGGTAGACGTGCTCATCCAGCCTTTCGACCGGGGCGAGCTCAAATCGTCCCTGCATCGCTGGGTGAATTCTCCCATAGCTGGAGGGGACAGGCAGGTGCATGAAATTACCCTGTCGCCCACGAATTCTTTCGTCTTCAGCAGTGAGCGGATGAAAGTTGTCGCGGCTCAGTGCGCGACCATCGCGCGGGTCGATCTGCCTATCCTGATCCTGGGAGAGAGCGGCACCGGCAAAGAGGTCCTGGCACAATACATCCATCAGATGTCCAGTTGCGCGAATAGAACCTTCCTGAAGGTGAATTGTGCCGCCATGCCGGCCGATCTGCTGGAGAGCGAGCTGCTGGGATACGAGCAGGGCGCTTTTACCGGCGCGGTCAAGTCCAAGCCGGGCAAATTCGAGTTGTGCGATCACGGCACGATCTTCCTGGATGAGATTGGAGAGATGCCGCCAGCTCTACAGGCGAAGCTCTTGCAGGTTTTGCAGGACGGCACTTTCTCACGTCTCGGCGGCCGGACCACGATCAAAGTGGATGTCCGTGTAATCGCAGCTACGAATATCGACATCAAGGCCGCCATCGCTGCGCGGCGCTTTCGCGAGGATCTCTACTACCGCCTCAATGGGTTTTCTTTGAATCTCCCTCCCCTGCGCGAGCGTACTGAAGAGATTCCGAGCTTTATCCGATATTTCATGCAGAGGATGGCAGACAAATACGCTCGCCGTCCGATCACGATGTCCAGTGAGTTGCTGGCCACATGCATGCGTTATCCGTGGCCTGGCAATTTGCGCGAGCTGGAGAACTTTTGCAAGCGCTTCCTGGTGCTTGGGGACGAGCACGCCATGATGGCGGAGCTCGCACGGGATCGGGGAGCTTCGTCAGGGCTGGCGGCGAGCGGCCGAGACAACAGTTCGGTCGATGGCCTGAAGAAGATGGTGAGCAATCTGAAAGGAGAAGCCGAAGCGGAGGTGATCGCGACTGTACTTCAGCGTAATCAGTGGAAACGCAAGCAGACTGCGGCTGAGTTGAAGATCAGCTACAAGGCTCTGTTATACAAAATTCGCCAATACGGCATTATCGAACAGCACAAAGAAATGGCGTGCTGAGATGGTTGCGCGGGATCACACTCAATTGAACCCAATCGATAGAGGAGTCGAACTGATGACGGAACCGAAATTGGGCGAAGATGAGAAACCTGACCCGGCGTGTACGGGCTCGACCTCGATGACGGAACGTAAGGTTGTCGTCAAGCTTCGTTCCGGCGAGGTTGTCAAAGGTTACACCACCTCGCCAGGCAGCGACGCAGCGAGCCTGTTCAACGATTCAAGCCAGAACAGCGGGAACGCCATCAGGGTCAGGTTGGTGAATTCGAATGCTCCTATCCGGATCGCATTGAGCGATGTAAAGGCTGTCTTCTTTGTGAAATCGTTTCGTGGTGATCCCAAGAGAAAGAACCTGAGGTTCTATACAAACGGACCAGCCGTTGGCGCAATCTGGGCAGAGATTCGCTTTATAGACAACGAGGTGATCGAGGCCACAATCGAGAATTCGGTCCAACACCTCATGGATGACGGCTTGTTGCTCCGGCCCTCGGATGCGGACAGCAACAACGTACTCATCTACGTCAACAAATCAGCGATTACGAGCTATCGTGTTCTCGGAGTTCGAGCGCATCGCGAGCCCGATGAATCGCGGTGACGGATCTTATGTTATCGCACCAATTAACATAAGATTCAACTACATTCCTGCTGGGAAAATAGGCGGGGACTAAAAAGTAAAAATATCCGATGAGGCATGACCTGGCCCTGATCGTTGTTATTCTACGAGACGAGTCAAAGATAATATTCGAACCAACAATGTAACAACGAGCTGCGTCGATAGGCGCTGCTCATGTGATATGTTGAAGGGTCGATTGGATAGAAAGCGATGGTATCGCATATCTCCTTTCGAATCGCGTATTCGCCCGGTTGCGGCATGGTGTATGTCGATGGCCGGGCTATAAAGCGTGGTGACCTGAGATGCGCGTTCCCAGGTTTGATGTAATTGCATATTTAGCGATCGAGTTTCTCACCAGACCTAGCGGTTGGCATATGGCCGATAGAAGAAACCCTACGCACACTTCTTTTGCCTTGCCTTGGAAAGCACGATCATTCCAGAGGTGATATCGAGTGGTTCCTGAAAGTGTTCGCCCCCCGGTGCGCTTTGTCACAAGCCCGGCCGATATTGGTTTGCGGAACGCCTTAATTCTTAGATCGCGTGGCTCTGTCGAAAAGCGTCGCATTACGGCAGCTCGCCGCGCAAAGATGCAATTATCGTTCGTTCTAATATTGGGCCTGTGCTCCTCCCTGTGCGGATGTGGGGGATTTGTTGTCAATTCAGCTTCGGGAGTGCTCACATACTCGCCGTCTTCGATAGCTTTTGGCGACGTGACGGTTGGATCATCCATGAGCAGCAAGGTGACACTGGCAAATTCAGGCACAGCTGCGCTGAGCATCAGTAGTCTCTCCATAACCGGCCAGGGGTTTTCTCTCGATGCCACGATCCCAATGCCGGTCAGCATCGCACCTGGCGCCTCTCAGGTGATATCGATCAAATTCGCTCCGGCGAGCCAGGGAGACTTCACGGGACAACTGATGGCTACGGATAGTTCCAATCAGCCGCTGGCTTCGGCTTCGTTGACCGGACACGGAGCAGCCGCTGTTACAGCGCAATTGACTGTAAGCGCGTCAAGCCTGGACTTTGGTTCTGTGGCTCTGAATTCAACCGCGACACAGTCCATCACGCTGACATCCTCCGGAACAGCGCCCGTTACTGTCAGTTCAGTAGATCTGTCTGGCCCGGGTTTCTCGATAACCGGTGTAACGGTTCCAGCCACTCTCAGCCCTGGTCAAACCCTGACTCTCCAGGTGAGCTTCGATCCTACGGTGGCGGGCGCGGCCAGCGGAACGATCACGATCTCGAGTGACTCTTCCAGCGGCAGCACCATCATCGTCAGTCTGAGCGGCACGGGAACGGCGGCTGCCACACCGCAATTGACGCTGAGCGCCAGCAGTCTGGCCTTCGGCAGTGTGACGCTCAACACCGCTTCCACCAAAACGCTTACCCTGACCTCATCGGGGACGGCGGCATTGACGGTCAACTCGGTAGCCTCAGGCGGCACCGGGTTTGCGCTGTCGGGAGGCTCATTCCCGGTGACGCTGAATCCGGGTCAAGCGGTGACTCTACAGGTGAGCTTCGATCCGACGGTTGCGGGCGCGGCGAGTGGAAGCATCACGATTTCCAGCAACTCCTCCGGCGGAAGCAGCAGCATGGTCAGCCTGAGCGGCACAGGAACGGCGGCCGCCACACCGCAATTGACGCTGAGCGCCAGCAGTCTGGCCTTCGGCAGCGTGACGCTCAATACCGCTTCGACCAAAACGCTTACCCTCACCTCATCGGGGACGGCGGCATTGACGGTCAACTCGGTAGCCTCAGGCGGCACCGGGTTTGCGCTGTCGGGAGGCTCATTCCCGGTGACGCTGAATCCGGGTCAAGCGGTGACTCTACAGGTGAGCTTCGATCCGACGGTTGCGGGCGCGGCGAGTGGAAGCATCACGATTTCCAGCAACTCCTCCGGCGGAAGCAGCAGCATGGTCAGCCTGAGCGGCACAGGAACGGCGGCCGCCACACCGCAATTGACGCTGAGCGCCAGCAGTCTGGCCTTCGGCAGCGTGACGCTCAATACCGCTTCGACCAAAACGCTTACCCTCACCTCATCGGGCACGGCGGCGTTGACGGTCAACTCGGTAGCCTTAGGCGGCCTCGGGTTTGCGCTGTCGGGAGGCTCATTCCCCGTGACCTTGAATCCGGGCCAGTCGGTGAGTCTCCAGGTGAGCTTCGATCCTACGGTGGCGGGCGCCGCCAGTGGAACCGTCACGATCTCCAGCAACTCTTCCAGCGGCGGCACAAGCCTGGTCAGTCTCAGCGGCACTGGAACTTCGGCGGCCACTCCGCAATTGACCGTGAGCGCCATTACGCTTGCCTTCGGCAGCCTGACGCTGAATACCACTTCCACCAAAGCCCTCACCTTGACCTCATCGGGAACGGCCGCATTGACGGTCAATTCGGTAGCGCTGGCCGGCACAGGGTTTGCGCTGTCGGGGGGCTCATTCCCAATGACCTTGAATCCTGGCCAGTCGGTGAGTCTCCAGGTGAGTTTCGATCCCACGGTGGCGGGCGCCGCCAGTGGAACCATCACGATCTCCAGCAACTCCTCCGGCGGCGGCACGAGCCTGGTCAGTCTAAGCGGCACTGGAACGAGTCCGGTTAGCCCTGTACTCACGTTGAGCACAACAAGCTTGAGCTTTGGCAACGATCCGGTGAACACGCCCATTACGTTGTCTGTGACCCTTACCTCCACGGGCACCTCGCCCGTGACCGTGAGTGCCGCAGGGCTGACTGGCGCTGGATTTAGTTACTCAGGAGCGACCTTCCCCGTCACATTGAATCCAACCATCGCCGTCACAATGCGGGTGCAGTTCGATCCAACGGCTGTAGGCGCGGCATCTGGCACTTTGTCGTTTACGAGCAATTCAACGTCCGGCGCCACAAGTGTGGTCAGCTTGAGTGGTACAGGCACGGGAGCTCAGCATCAGGTGAGTTTGAACTGGAATGCGCCAGTCAATTCACCAGTTCCCGTGACCGGTTACAAAATATACCGTGCTGCGGGAACCAGTGCATCGTTTCAGCTTTTGAATTCAACAGCCGCTACCGCCTATGTTGATCTCGCGGTGGCGGCGAGCACCAGTTACGCATACTACGTGACGAGCGTCGATAGCGCGGGAGCAGAAAGCGTCCCGTCCAGTCAGGTAACCGTAACGGTTCCTTAGGGAACCTCTGCGCAGGTTCTCGACTTTCGAATGAGAGAACTTCGCAGCGTGTGTACGCGCTTTTGGCGGCGAATTATCTCAAGAATCGCGCCGCATGGGGCTTCATTTCTGTCTCTGGAGAGCGTTTTCGCGCTCTCCAGAGACACTACGCCGCCAGAGGAACCAGCCGTCTGCGGTGCAAGTAGAGATTTACCAGTGCGAAGGCCGCAAGCAGCCATTCGTGGTTCTTCTTCAGACCCCGATAACGCACGCGGGTAAATCCAAACACCCGCTTCAAGATACGGAAGGGCCATTCCACCTTGGCTCGTACTTTGGACTTGGTCCGGTTCTTGCGTCGCGCTTCTTCGTCCACTCCGTCTTTGTATTGGGTGCGGCGGCAGGTCATATCCTGCGCCTCAGGAGCGGCCTCCCGGATCACATCCGTCTGCCCCTGATAACCTCCGTCGCCCCACACCTTCTTTTCTTCCCCGTGCAGTAAGTCAGGCAACATATGTACGTCGGACACACTGGCCGCCGAAGTACACACCGAATGCACGTGACCTTCTCTGGCATCCACGCCGATGTGCGGGGAAGCGCTCTTGGCAGCGGTTGACCTCCACGATCGCTACGGCCTATGTTGATCTCGCGGCGGCGGCGCGCGACCGATATCCACACCATGCAACGAGCGTCGATAGCGCCGGCGCAGAACGCGTACCCCGGGTCCAGTCAGGTAACCGCAACGGTTCCTTAGAGGGTGCGTTTACGACGCAGATACCGCGCCTCGGAATGAAGATCAGTGAATAGGAATTCTGCAGCCCGGGTAAATGCTTTCCACGAGAGGGCTCTCGTTTGCCTCTTAGCAAATGACGAGGCCCAGCTTCAGAAATCGCCTTCTGCATGCCTGCGCCGGTCGCGCTGGCTACGCCGCGAATTCCGATAGAGATTGTTGTAGGCATCAAACATTGCCTCGAGAGTGAAGCGTGCGAAGAACGATGCCTCCGCGTTCATTGAGAACTGCTTTCGCTCTTTTTCACTTCCTGCGAGCCGCAGAATTGCGGCGGCCATCTCCGCGGGGTCTGTGGCGGACACCGTAATTCCTGCCTTTGCCAGGCGAACGACCTCCCCCATTCCTCCAACGTCGGTCACGATAGCCGGCAGTCCCAGCGAGAAACTCTGTAACAGCGATACCGGCAGGCCTTCGGACTTCGAAGACATAATGAATGTATCGGCCGCTGAGAAGAACGGCGCAACGTCAAGTTGCTGTCCCCAGAAGGTCACGCTTTCGGCTATACCCAAATCGCTGGCGAGGGCTTCCAGCCTGGGGCGTTCAATACCATCCCCTACCATCCACAATCGCAGGCCCGGCATGGCCGAATGCGCAGCGCGAAAGGCATTGAGCAGCAGCGCGTGATTCTTCACCGGCGCCAGCCGGCCGACATACACAAGTGTGAATCCGTTTTTTGACGGGCACTGCTCTTTCGCCACTCGCTGGATGGGTACAGTGCCGTTGTAAACACGCACAATCTTTCCCAACGGAACGGTGTGAAAACTCTTCAAGTTGTTGGCCGTTGCGTCGCAGATCCCGACTACCCAGTCGCAACAGAGAGCTGCAACGGCGTACGCCAACTCCACGCCCAATTTCCGCTGTGGGGAAACCAAGCCGTGGCGCGTGGACACAACTTTCGCCACGCCTGCCATTCTTGCTGCGAATGCAGCGTAGATCGTGGGCGTGCGGTTATGCAGATGAACAACGTCGGGTCGAGATTCGCTGAAGACTCGGAAAAAGCTCGGTGTGGCATCTGACAGGCGCCCGGCAACGTGGGGGCGCACGACGAACCCGTCACTTCGCAACTTCTCCCCAAGCGCGCCAAGGCCCCCAACCACATAAACGCTCGGATCGCGCCCCTGTTCCCGCTGCAAACGGCACATCTGCGACACGAGGGTTTCGACGCCGCCTACTTCCATGCTGTCTACCACGTGAGCAATCTTCATGCAGTCCGCACGATCCTCTCGATGATGCTATCCTTCCGCCACTTTTCCCCTTAACTGTTGGCGATGCAACATCACCGGGGCCATAAGAAGTTCGACACATTATGAGCGTAGTCGTGTTCTCCTCACGGAGGAACTCCCGAACGGACATCCGGGATAATCTTTTCACTCGATGGTCATCAGTTCGCGCCTCCGGGAGGACATTCCGAAGTGTGACGTTGCTTTTAACTTACTTGCCAAAGCGCAACGCATATGTTTCCCCACCGTAGATAATCTGTCTCATCATCCGTCCCGTCTTTCCCTGGGGAGGGCTCGACCCGGGCGGGTGTACGGCTCCTCGGGGCGATGTTCCGGGGGGCCGCAATTCAATCTGTGACTTCGAGAACTCTGATCGTCCTGTGATCCCACTTTCTGCCTTTCCGCTCGCTGACGCACACGTCTCAGGCGCATCCAAACCATCCGGATCTTTCGAGATGCTACCCTGTTGGTAAGTGGCCCCGTAGCTCAGATGGATAGAGCATCGGTTTCCTAAACCGCAGGTCGGCTGTTCGAATCAGCCCGGGGTCACCATTCGTTCTTGGCGACCAATCCAATCTTCACAAAGCGCTGGGTCTTTTTGACTTCGTAACGTCCCGGCCCTTATAAATGTTGATGTCATCGAAGATCGTTTGATGACACGGTGGTCGCCCGCCCCGTCGAGCGATCGAGTTCACCACAGTAATCGCCTGGATGTTCGGGAAGGCGGTGTAATTCCGCCACTGCCCCGCAACTGTGAGCGCACCTGCCTTGTCGGCCGTCCTTTGGGCCAGGGCAGGAGACCCAGTCCGGACCTCTCCGCCCACACGCGGAAGGCCCGTTCGCCACTGAAGATGAGCTCTTGGCTCGACTTTGGGAAGGTGGCTGGAGAAGGCGCAAGTCAGGAGACCGGTCCTCGGCGCCCAAACCGCTTGCGTTCCGAGGGGAACGAAGGAGCCAGGATGCCTTCTGTATTTCCGCGCGATCAATCTGTCTGCCCGTTTGCTCATCCACCCAGCCCGTCCATTCGGTCTACCGTCATCCTGCTGATTCTCGCAATCCGTTTCATTGGCGTCGCCAATGCAGCGTCCGTGCGCGGAGTCGTCACTGATATTTCGGGCGCCCGGGTCAAGGGCGCCACCGTCGCGCTCCTCAACAAGGGGCAGGTCACGGGGTCCGCGGTTTCCGGCGCCGACGGCAGCTACCAGGTCCTCACCGGACTTGCCGGGCGCTTTTACATCGTCGTATCCGCAAAAGACTTTCGCCAACTGGAGACTCCCGGCTTCTACGCCGGCCGGCTTGACTCCATCGAGCGCAACATGGTGCTGGAGCCGGAGTGGGTGCGCGAATCGATCGTTGTCACGGCCACCGGTACGCCCACACCCCAGGCTCAGACCAGCTCTGCGACGAGCGTCCTTGGCCCCGTCGACCTCGCCACACGGGACGACATGGTTAGCGCTTTGCGCCTGATGCCCGGTACCGCTTCGGTGCAGATTGGGCAGCGAGGTTCGCAGGGTTCTCTGTTCATTCGCGGCGGCGATTCTGATGACAACAAGGTCCTCGTTGACGGCGTCAGTGCCGGCGACCTGGGAGGCCGTTTTGATTTTGGAACCCACACCACCACCGGTGTCGAAAAAGCCGAAGTGTATCGCGGGCCGAATTCGAATCTCTATGGTGCGGATGCGGCCAGCGGCGTCATCAGCCTCACAACGCCTCGCGGCACCACCAGCTTTCCGTCGCTGTTTCTCGCCGCCGACGGAGGAAATTTCTTTACCTCCCACGAAGAGGCCCAACTCGCTGGAAGTTACAACAAGTTCGACTACCTGGGTGCCTTCAGTTGGTTCCAGACTGCCAATGACCTGCCGAACGACCGGTATCATGTGGCTACGTCGGCAGGGAATTTCGGCTGGCAACCCAGCGGGACCACGCAGATTCGCGGCACCGTCCATTGGGGTGTCTCCAGCGTCGGCGTCCCCAACGCCTGGGACTTCTATCACGTGACCGATCAGGCCACCCAGAAGGATCAGGACCTCTACGTCGGCGCCTCCATCGACAACCAGACCACGGCCGACTTCCACAACTTCGTTCGATACGGCCTGGCCCGCAAGCGCGAACAGTTTTCATTGTGGACTCAAAGCGGCAGCGGCGCCTTCGACGCCTTTGGCGACAGCCTGGGCTACCCGGTTACCATTACCGGCGCGAACGGCTATTTCACCGGCGGACAGGCAGTGCTTGACTATGCCCAGACCTATCCGTTTCAGGACCAGCTCGTTTCCAATCGCAATGAAGTGGTTTACCAGGGCACGTACCGTTTCACGCCCCATCTCTCGGCGCTGGCCGGATTTCGCTTCGAAGACGAACGCGGCGTGCAGGACGTGCCCTCCTACGCAACCCACGACGTGACCGAACGAACCAATTACGACTACCTGGCCGGCGTGCAGGGAGATTTCAAAGACCGGTTCTTCTACACTCTCGGGGGCAGCCTCCAGCATTATTCGCTGTTCGGCGTGCAGACCTCTCCGCGTGCGGGTGTTACTTATTACGCGCTTAAGCCGCGTCACGGAATCTTCAGCGGAACGCGCGTCCTCTTCAACTTTGGCGACGCGGTGCGAGAGCCCACCCTCACCGATGAGAACGGCTCCCTCTACCGGTTCCTTCAGCAGAACGCCGATCCGTCCGTGGCTGCCCAACTGCACATCGGACCCCTGGCTGCTCCCACGGTCCGGACCTATGAGGGTGGATTCGAGCAGGCCTTCCTGAGCCAGCGAATCATTTTCCGTACCAGCTATTTTCATAACCAGTTCGGGAAACAGATCGAATACGTCGGGGGCCGGCTGCTCCCCGACCTGGTTCCTGGCCTGACGCCGGAGGAGAAGCAGGAACTGATCGATGCACTCGGGTTCTACTATCAGAACGATTACGGGCTCACGGTGAATACCCAGGCATTTCGCGCCCAGGGAGTCGAAGCAACCGTCGAAGGAGGAATCGGTGCAAATATCTTCCTCAGAGGCGGCTACACCTATCTTGATGCCGTCGTGCAGCATTCGTTTGATGGCGACAATGAGGCGCTCGCCGGTGGTTTCGCTCCCACCTACAACGGCATTCCAATCGGCGCCATTTCGCCGCTTATCGGGGCAAGGCCCTTCCGCCGTCCACCCCACACGGGTTTTTTCACCGCCACTTACGCCACCTCCAAGGTTGCGGTTCAGTTCGCGTCGGCTTTCGTCAGCCGAAGTGACGACTCAACCTATCTCGAATATGCCGACGCCTACGGCGGAAACAGCCTCCTGCTTCCCAACCGCAACCTGGATTATGGATTCGCCAAGCTTGATCTTGGGGGAAGCTACCAACTCTACTCGTGGTTGAGCCTCTATGGTCAGGCTGACAACCTGACCAACAATCAGCACATCGCTCCCCTCGGCTATCCAAGTCTGCCATTCAATGTCCGCGCCGGCCTCAAGGTGGCGCTGGGGAAGGGAAGCCGGTAGCTTCGACCTCGGCCTTCGCATTCCGGAGTGATTTGCACCCGAACAACCGTTTTCCAGAGACGCGTGGCCGGTTTTGTCCCTTAGCGAAAAACGGGCTTATGTAACAGAAATTGCTGTTACATCCGGAAATTTGCCTCGTAAAGCCTCTGGATTCAATGCGCAATCTCTTAAAAGCGAAACAAAAGCGAATCTACATAGGGGGCGGGTGGGGGGTGCCTTCTTGGTACGGACCGGGGACATTCCTGACAGATTGAACCGGGGACATTGCCGACACCGAGACGAAGGACATTTGGTATCTCCCACTCCAAGTTTGCGGCACCAGGCCTTAATTCTCGGCAAACCAGACGCGAAGGAGGGCTGTTCCTATCAGAAGGGATGCGGTGCTGCCTCAAGGGTCCGCGCCGGGCGGGCTTTTGTGGCGGCCTCGCGAGAAATGGAAGGAGGGCGGACGACGGGGACTTCTGGCGATGTTTTCCACAGCCGATCTCCGAATGAGGAATCAAGGCCGGCATTTTTTCCTAGGTAACCGGGCCATCTCTGTCACAAACTATTCACGTCGTATCGCTACGCTCTGAACAGTCTCCCTGCACGACTTTGCACCCTTCGAGGGCGTGGATTTTTCGAACGAACGGCTGAAGTCTCCTCATCGATCAAAAATAAGATTCCAACTTCCTGCGAGGTCACCATGAATGGCTTTCGGAGCAGTGTCGTCCGCTGCGGTCTGGTGGTTTTGACCGTGCTTGTGTGTGCTTCATCCTGCCTGGCCCAACAGACTCTCGGCTCTTTGAATGGCACGGTTGTGGATCCATCGGGTGCCGCCATCTCCGGGGCAACGGTGTCCGCCACCAACTCGGCGATTAACGTTACCCAGACAACCACAACACAGAACACCGGGTTCTTCCAGATCTTCAACTTGCCGATTGGAACCTACGTGCTCAAGATAAGTTTGCGTGGATTCGAGACCACCGCATTGAACGGAATCACCGTCCAGGAGGCCCGAGCCACCACGGTCAACGCGACTCTCAAGATCGGGCAGGCTTCCGAATCCGTTGAGGTGACCGCAACGCCCCTTCTCAATGCGACCGACGCGACAAACGGTTACACGCTCGACAGCGCGCAGATCGACCTGACCCCTTTGGCGACAGGCAGCTTCACCCAGGTAGCGGTGCTTTCGCCGGGAGTGAACGCGGAACTGCTGTCGAACCTTGATTCGAATGCCGGCCTCGGTAATCAGCCGATCTGGGCAAACGGCCAGCGCGATACGTCGAACACTTTCCAGGTCGAATGGTGTTGATTCGACGAACCTGTTCAATGGCAAGAGTTCGAGCGGCTCCTCGTCGCAGCGGTACAACTTCAACATCGGAAGTGCGCCGACGGTGGGCGGATCCTTTTCGGTGGGCACCTCGGTCTACGGATCGAACGGCAACAGCCTGCCTTCTCCTCCTCCAGAGTTCATGCAGGAGCTTGCGCGTGAACGCGTCGATGTATGACGCGCAACAGGGCGCTACGAGTGGCGCGCAGATTGACGTTAACACCAATACCGGCACGAATGACTGGCATGGCCAGCTCTATGGCACCTACGCGAACAATCTGATGAATGCCTCACCGTTCTTCTTCAATCAGGCTTATCAACTGACCCAGAACGGCATTGGCGTGTTTCCAAAATCGCTGGTGAACCCATGGCTTCGTCGCTGGAGTTCGGGACTCACGGCTGGTGGTCCTCTCAAGAGGGACAAACTCTTCCTCTTCGGTGCGTACCAGCGCAGCGTGAATGAAGACAACGCCACGGGACTCTCAGAGTTGACCGTTCCCAGCGGTTTAACCGATGACCGGAGCACTGCGGGCCTGGAGGCTGCCGATCTTTCATGGGGCGGCACGGGCACCGTTGCGATCGATCCGGTTGCTGCGACGCTGATGAATGCCAAACTGCCGAACGGCCAGTTCTTGATTCCTTCAGCCCAGTCAAGCGCTCCCTATGAATTTGGTGTGCCCAACGTTTATCTGATTGGAACCTCCCGATTGAGTTCTGATTTGGCCAACCTATCGCTCGACTACGCTGTAACCCCGAATGACCGCCTCTCGGCTAAGTACTACTATCAGAACGCGCCGGTTAGTCGTCCCTTTGGCTACTCCGACACGGCCGGGTTCCCGGTTACGCAGCACAACGGTGCGCAGGTCTTTTCGCTTGGGAACACGATCACCATCGGTCCGAGGCTGAATTGGGAACAGCGTCTCGGATATGTCCGCATGGGCTCCTTCAGCTTCTACAGGCAGGCGTTCGATGGCGGCAACCTGGGTGTCGGAGCGGCGCAGCCCGATAATCTGGCTGCAAATGTTATGCCCGGCATACAGATCAATAACTTCGGCTACTTCGACCAGTTCTCGCCCACTGCCTACATCGGCCCCGCTGGAGTGCCTGGCGCCTTCGTGAATATGGGGTACTATCAGAACCGCGTGAACCCCTCAACGAACGTGATTTTTACGGCGGGCAAACACACGATTGTCGCCGGCGGTGGATACAGCTACACCCAGCTGAACATCACCAACAACCGCACCGGGCATGCGCAGGCCGTCGTCAACGGATTTGATAATTTTCTGCAGGGTACAGTGCGCAGCTCGAGTGTACTTCAGAGTATCGATCCCACGACGGGCCGCAACAATGCGAATCGATACTATCGCACCAATGAGTTCAGCGGCTATGTGCAGGACAAGTGGCAGGCTCTGAGCAACCTCAGCATCACCGCCGGTGTTCGGTATGACTATCACGGCGGCATGACGGAAAAGTACGGCGACATGCTGAACTTTAATCCGGCTTTGTACGACGTGACGGGTACGACGACCACCGGATTCAACGTTGTGAATTCCGGATTCGTCATTGCCGGCAACAACAAGCAGAACCCGACGAAAGGGGTTTCAGCCTCAACCCTGGAAGGACGCCAATGGGGCATCTCGCCTCGCCTCGGCTTCGCCTGGTCTCCCAGGGCCAACCATGGCACCGTGGTCATCAGTGGTGGCGGCGGTTTGTACTACGACCGCGGAGAACTCTTCAGCTATCTCTCCCAGCCAGCGGGCGGTTCGATCGGCGGTCCCTTTGGGGTGACTGAATCGTCGCCGTTTGTGAGCGTTGCTACCGGCAATACGGACTCAGAATCAGGGCTTACCCTGGCAAATCCAATGGGGAATCTGGCGTTCAGCACCCCGGCAGAAGGTGGCATCTACACGCCGCCCAGTTCGAACCCCGGCGTCATCGAGGCTGCCCTGCAGGCTCAGCTGAACCAGATGACGGGAACGCCCTCGGGATATTTCAGCCAATTCGGCAAGAACTGCAGTGGCTGGCAGAGTCAGGAAGGATACTTCCTCTGCACCACACCACTCAACTTTGGTATTTACGACAGAAACAATGTGCTGCCGTACACAATCAACTACACCTTGAATGTGCAGTGGCAGCCGACGAATACCTTCGCTGTGTCCGTGGGGTATACGGGCAACCGCGGTCGCCATTCGGTGATTCCGATTCCAATTAATGAGCCGGGCGTTGCCACACCGTCCAGTCCGATCTGGGGCGAAACTGCGTCGTATGGCATGGATGTCTTGAATCAGAACTCCTCGGATTGCGGGTACGATTATTGTCCGATTTCAGTGGAGCCCTGGAACACATTCGACGCCGGCAATACCGACTTCAGAACGCCGTATGTCGGGTTTAGCCCCAATGCTGCGGACTTCAAGACCGTGGGCATTTCGGCCTACGATGCCCTCGGAGCCCATGTAGAGAAGCGGCTCTCGCATCACTTCCAGATTGGCGCCAGCTACACCTGGAGCCATGCCCTCGACGAACAGAGCGACATCGGCCTGTTTTTCACCGGCGATAATCCGAACCACCTCCGCGACTCGTGGGCTTCCTCGGACTTTGACCGCACCCACGTGTTCAGCGCGAACTTCCAGGTCGAGATTCCGAATACAGCCCAGGAAGGCTCGTTTGCCTCGTATTTTGCCAACGACTGGCACTTCACCGGGATTGGAATCTGGCAAAGCGGAGAGCCCTGGTCGCTGTACGAGTTCTATGGCGCAGTGGGAAGCATCAACTTCGGCAACTTTCCGACGCTCATGAACCCGGTACTTGGCATCAAGGATCCAGCGCATCCGAAGCCGGGCGCTGACCGGGAACAAGGGCGCGTCCCGCGATGCCGGCGGCAACTACATCCCGTACGTCGATCCGAGTCAGATCGCCATCACCTACCTGGCGCCGGGCACCAATGGCATTCCAGTTTCAACGGGCGATGATCCGATGGATATCTACCAGACAGCTTTCAATGTGGGTCAGCGCAACATCTTCCGGCAGGACCCTCAAAGGCGTCTTGACCTTTCCCTGCGCAAGGGGTTCAAGATCACTGAAAAGATCAGACTTCAATATGAGCTCAACGCTTTCAACCTGAGCAACACAACAAGCCTTGACATTCCGCAGAATCAGGCCCAGATTCGCCAAAACAACGGCTGCTCGGCTACTGCGATCAGTGCTTATGATGGCGATAACAATTGCAGCGCATTCCGTAGCTACCTCGGTTACGGTCAAGTTGTGACGTCGAACGATCCAACCGATCAACAAACGGCATTGGCCAACCTCGATCAGGTTCCTTTCGCGACCGGTTCAGGGAAGTCGACTATGCTGTCTCCCAAGCTTTCCAACGGACAATCCTACTGCACACCCAATCTCTACGTTGCGGGACAAACCTACTGCCCCAACAATGCAGCCAACTTCGGCTCCGTTACCGGCACCATTGGCGGCGCAAGAGCCTTCACTATGGGCCTGCATATGACGTTCTAATCCAGACCGAATCTGATTTGTAGAAGAGGGGTCTTGTCGAACGACCCCTTCTGCTCGTCACTCTCCCGCAGCAGGCGCCGCACCAGACAGAATGATCGGCGCCGTCGGAGCGTTCGAGCCTCCCGCGTTTTCGATCGTGATTCCGAACGCCTTGGCTTGGACGCCGCGCGGAATCGCCGGCAGTACCACGCTGGCGCTACCAGCGGAATCCGGACGGAACAGACCCGCCGGTACCGGAGCGCCACTCGTCGGAATGACCCAAAGCTCGTAGGTCTTGTTCGCAGGCAGCGGCTGCATGTTGCTCGCCTGCAGCACGAGTGCTCCGCGCGAAGCAAGGTACACGGCGCGTGCCGATGGCGCCGGTGGCGTCTTGCCGGTGGTCAACAGCACTCGCTGCGCGCCCGGTGCCGTGAGCACATCGAGGAGTGCGAGGGCTTTGAGGTTCTCGGCGTTCCGCGCCTTGATCAGCCTTTCTTCTCTTTGCAGCAGTGCATCATCGATCTGCAAGTGCTGGTTCAGGACGAAGATTCCTACCCCGAGCGCGACAGAGACGATCAGCATTGCGGCGACGGCAGCCCAGGGAATCCACGACGCGGGTCGCGAAGTTCTTTTCTCGCGAATGATCGGAACCACGGTCGCCCGGGCGGGCTGTTGAGACGCGGGTTGTGCAGTCGCAATGCGATCGATGAATCGTTGCCGCGCGCCCTCCGGAATCGCGTGCTGCTCCACACTCATCGCCACCAGCGCCAGGTCACCCGAGACTTCAGCCAACTGCTCCCGGCACTCAGCGCATTCCGAGAGATGCAGACGCACCGCCGCAGACTCCTCGCTTGTGAGGGCCTGCATCGCATGCAATGCCAGCTCCTCCTGCGAAATGTGTCTGTCCTGGTTCATGCCTGGCGTCATGCCTGAATTGCCTTTCGTACGCTGATGAGCGCGCTTCTGATCCGTGTCTTGACCGTGCCCAGCGGGTCTCCGGTATGTGCTGCGATCTCCGAATGAGTGAGCCCTTCAAAAAATGCCAGCTGCAACGACGTTTGCTGGTCCGACGGCAGCCCGTCGATTACCACTCGCACCTTCTCCATCATGACGCTGCATTCGGCTTGCGAGGCAAGATTCGTCTTCGCCGGAAGCACGACGTCCTCCACCGGATCGGACGGCCTCCTGCGCCGCCGCGCATCGATGGCACGGTTGCGCGCCACCACCAGGAGCCACGCACCCAGTGATCCTCGGCTGGGTACAAACGCGCGCGGATTCTCCCAGAGCTGAAAAAAGACGTCCTGCATCACATCTTCCGCCTGACCGGTGTCCTTGAGAACACGCAGCGCAACCGAGTACACCATGCTTCCGAATCGGTCGAAGAGATCGGTCATCGCCTTCTGATCCCGGGCGCGCACGCGATCCAGCAGCAACTCATCTGGAGCCGCAATGGTGCGGGCCGGATCTGGGGAGGGTCTGTCGAAGGTACGTTCGGCGCCCTTGATCGGATTGTCCGGATTCTCATTCATCGATAAAGGGCCGGCGAAACCAACGCCAACGCATCTGCCCGAGGCACCGCGTCGTCTTTGCGTTCCAGCCTGTCCGCTATTCAGAAAGCCGGAGCGATTGTAGCAAAGCGTATCAGCCGCAACAAAGGGCCGGACGTCGTGCTCATATCGAACACGACGCCCTTCGTCATTCAGCCGGCCTTGAGCACTCTTCCCAGCGTGCCGCGCCTGGCCGGAGACTCTTGGGGATCCGGCCCATCTCGACTTCGAATGGAACTCTGTTCTATCGCAGCGAAACGGCGCACTCCAGGCTGCACTTGAGCCATTCGGCCTCAGCGTGGAGCGCGCCGCATTTTGAGAGAACCAGGCAAGGAAGCAACATCGATCCGCGCTGTCTAGAAAGCCGGCGGGTTGCCGCTCACGGGAAGCGATACGGCGCTTTGGTTGGCGAGCGCAGTGGCGAGTGAGTACCCCGGCCCGGTGCTGGGCGTTAGAAACGGCGTAAGCGCTGCCACGGCGGAGTTGGGCCCGTTGTACACGGCGTTCAATCCGTCGGTCTGTTCATAGGCCAGATTGTTGGCCGGATTCGAATTGCTGATCACCCGGCCCAGGACCCTGTGCTCGCATTCAATGCCCATAATCGTCGCCGAGACCTTGGCGAAATAGTCAAGCTGCTCGGCGCTATATCCTTCCTTACGGTCTTCTCCGGCACGGGCTGATTTGGTCGAGGACTCCTGAATGGCATTCAGGTAGGCGCCAATGAATGCATTCTCAAGGGCATTCAGCAAGCCTGTGAAAGCGCCCAGCGTATCGAAAGCGCCCGCGGGAAAATAGAACGTCTGCACCGGGTCGAGACTGGGTTTCGCGATGCCCAGCAACGCGCGAAACAGATCGGCATGACTGATTTCTTCGGTGAGCGCGGCCTGGATGTAATTAACGTTGCCCGCATTTCCTGAACTGGTGACGCTGGTCGCGGTGCCACCCGGGCCGGCCAGGTTCACATCCTGAATGACCGGGCCGATCAGGCCGTTGTAGTAGAAAGTTGTGGCCAGATCTTCAGCGATCAGTGCCGCCGTGAAGATCTCCTTCACCGTATCCTTGGATTGTTGTTTCTCCTCCGCGGTCTCCGCGGCCGATTCAGCGAAGATGGATTTGGAGCTCGCGAAGGCGATAGTGGTTGCGGCCGCACCCAGGCTGAGAAGTCCTGCCCGGCTGAGAAAGCTGCGCCGCTCCAGTTGGGTTTGCGTGATGGAGCCGGCCGAGGGGAGATGGTCCTGGTTCTTCATGATCCTGTATTCCTTTCACACTTAAACTCAGGGCCCGCACGATCCGAGTGGGAGAAACGATTTCGGCGGCCATGTTGGACACGGACGAACTACCCTGACTGTGTGAGGAACGAAGCAATCGCGCAATTGGATTGCAGAGTTTGAAAAGAAAGTTTCGTAAGAGGATCCACACGTTGAAGAGTGAGAGTGGAGCGAGGTTAATCATCCTGTGCGGATTGCCCGGTTCCGGCAAGACTACGCTTGGCCGTGCGCTTGAAAGCAGGCTCCGCGCTGTGCGTTTCGCTCCCGACGAATGGATGGACGCTCTTGCACTCGACTACTACGATAAAGATCGGCGAGGGAAGATCGAGGCTTTGCAATGGAAACTCGCGCAGCAGCTCCTCGCGCTCGGTCTTACCGTGATCGTCGAATGGGGCAGCTGGGGAAGATCCGAGCGGGACGCCTTGCGACTCGGAGCCCGAGCGCTTGGCGCGGCCGTTGAGTTGCACTATCTAGCGGCACCGATAGATGTCCTGTTCGAGAGGATTCAACGTCGAGGAATGGAAGTTCCACCCATTGAACGCGAGGCCGTGTTGCAATGGCTGGGAACGTTCCAGGCACCCACGCCTGAAGAGATGGAGCTCTACGATGAGGCCTTGATAGTAGACCTTGCCTCCGATCCAAGCTGACCCGCCCGCACAAATGAAAAGCCCCCAGCCGAAGCTGGAGGCCTTTACTTTGGTTCGGGACTCAGTCGCCAGCAAACATCTGTTCACTGGCCACTGTTCACTGTCTGCTGTCCTAGTACATGCCGTCCATACCGCCGCCGCCGTGGCCGCCGGCCGGAGCCGCCTTTTGCTCCGGAATCTCGACCACCAGCGCTTCCGTGGTGAGCAGCAGAGCTGCAATCGACGCCGCGTTTTGCAAAGCTGTACGGGCAACCTTGGTGGGATCGATGACGCCGGCTTTCACCAGGTCTTCGAAGGTGTTCGTGAGAGCGTTGTAACCGTAGTGCGGATCCTTGGACTCGGACACCTTGGCCACGACCACCGCACCCTCTTCGCCGGCATTGGCGACGATCTGGCGCAGCGGCTCCTCGAGCGCGCGGAGCACGATCTGGGCGCCGATCTTTTCGTCGCCTTCGAGCGTCTTTATCAGTTTCTGGACTGCGGGCATGGCGCGAACCAGGGCCACGCCGCCTCCCGGAACGATGCCTTCCTCGACTGCTGCGCGGGTGGCATGCAGAGCATCCTCAACACGAGCCTTCTTCTCCTTCAGCTCGGTCTCGGTTGCCGCGCCCACCTTGATGATGGCAACGCCGCCCACCAGCTTGGCCAGCCGCTCCTGCAACTTTTCCTTGTCGTAGTCGGAGGTGGTCTTCTCGATCTGCGACCGGATCTCCTTCACGCGGCCGTCGATGTCGGTAGCCTTGCCGGCGCCGTCAACGATGGTGGTGTTGTCTTTGTCGATGGTGATGCGCTTGGCACGGCCCAGGTCCTCGAGCTTCACGCCCTCGAGCTTGATGCCGAGATCCTCAGTGATCGCCTTGCCGCCGGTCAGGATCGCGATGTCGCCCAGGATAGCCTTGCGGCGATCGCCGAAGCCGGGAGCCTTCACAGCAGCCACGTTCAGAGTGCCGCGCAGCTTGTTGACCACGAGCGTAGCAAGTGCTTCGCCTTCCACGTCCTCGGCGATGATCAGCAGGGGCTTGCCGCCGCGGGCAACCTGCTCCAGCAGGGGTAGCAGATCCTTCATGGCGCTGATCTTCTTTTCGTAGATCAGGACATAGGGATCTTCCAACACTACTTCCAGCCGCTCCGCGTCGGTCACGAAATAGGGGCTCAGGTAACCGCGATCAAATTGCATGCCGTCGACGGTCTCGAGACCGGTGTGCATCGTCTTCGACTCCTCGATCGTGATCACGCCATCCTTGCCCACAACCTTCACCGCATGGGCAATGATGTCGCCGATCTCCTGGTCGCCATTGGCCGAGATCGCGCCCACCTGGGCAACGGAACCTTCGTCCACGGGCTTGGAGAGCGCGCCAAGGGCGCCGCCCTCGGTCCACTTGCCGTCCTTGTCGCGGGTACCGATGATCACGACGACAGCCTTGTCGATTCCGCGTTTCAATGCTGTGGGGTTAGCGCCGGCAGCCACCGTCTTCACGCCTTCGCGGAAGATCGCCTGGGCCAGAACAGTCGCGGTTGTCGTGCCGTCGCCGGCCACGTCCGAAGTCTTCGAAGCCACTTCACGCACCAGCTGTGCGCCCACGTTCTCCAGCGGGTCCTTGAGATCGATTTCCTTGGCCACCGTCACGCCGTCCTTGGTGATGGTGGGCGAACCAAACTTCTTCTCGATTACGACGTTACGGCCCTTGGGCCCGAGCGTCGCCTTCACCGCGTCGGCAAGAATGTTCACGCCGCGCAGGATTGCTTGACGGGAATCCTCACCGTGCAGAATCTGCTTTGCCATTGTCTGTAAATCTCCTCAAAATCAGTTGTCAGTGATCAGTTGTCAGTTGTCAGTGTTCAATCTTTCGTCCTCAGCAGCGCCATGTTCCTCGCTTCTGCTGAGAACTGAAAACTGAGAACTTGCGCGCAGCGCGCTACTTCTTCAGAATGCCGAGGACTTCTTCCTCGCGCATGATCAGAAACTCTTCGCCGTCGATCTTGATCTCGGTGCCGGAGTATTTGCCGAAGAGCACGCGGTCGCCTGCCTTCACATCGAGGGGGAAGACCTTGCCTTCGTCATTGGATTTGCCCTTGCCGACGGAGACCACTTCGCCTTCCTGCGGCTTTTCCTTGGCGCTGTCGGGGATGATGATTCCCCCACGAACTGTCTCGCCCTCTTCAACACGGCGGACGAGGATACGATCGTGGAGCGGGGTGAAGGTGGTTGTTACGGATGTTGCTGCCATTGCTTCGTTTCTCCTTCACGCGCGGTTCGGGATTGAAACCCGCCCGCGGGGTTGATGATTTTTGAAAGAATCAGGCTGCCGAGACTGTGGATTGCGGTCCGAACGGGGAAAAGAATCTCATCGAAGCAAAACCCTTCGCCGTTGCGAACAGCGGAGCTGCTTCAGCAGTTCCGCCCTGAGTGCGCTAGCACTCGTGCCTTCCAATTGCTAACGATAGGAAAGTGCCCCCACCCTTGTCAAGTACCTGAACTAAGAATATGAGTCAGTTTAACTCATAATTTATGATCGTTGGTGGTGTATCGATCCCCCTCGACTTCCCAACTCATGCACTCTCTTGCCATTTCAGGTCAGTGGCACTCCACGGGCGATCTTTTCCGGATCAACACTGGTTCTGGTATGACGGTCTTTGCCGCTCGCAGCTCTTCACGCTTCCGCATTGCCGGATCGAGGAGGTATTTCTTCAGGTTCTGCTCATCCAGCAGGTCTTCCTTGGCTTCGTACTGCACCAAAGGCAATACCCAGTGGAAAGACTTCCGTAGATCGACAAGCATCGCAAACGGGCGAGGATCGACACTCACATCGAGGATCGGAATGTAGGGGATCTTGAAATGCTTTACCGTCGCTTCCAACTCCAGCGGGGTCGACTTGGGGCTGGTCAGGTCCGCAATCACAAACATGCTCATTCCAGCCAATGTCTGAACCGTCTCGGTGTAATCCTTATCCGATGGAACATCGAAGTCAAACACGATTGGAAGCAAATCAAATTGCCTTAGCTTCTCTCGAAGCCCGTCGAGCACGGCCTTGCGTTTCTCGTCCTTGAACCGTCCGAGAATGAGAACGGCCTTTGATGTGACCGCGTCGATCACGTTCCTCAGTTTCTTGTTGTTCATGATCAAGTGAACGAACTGCGCAACTTCAAGGTCATCAACGTGAACTCCGTGTCCATTCTTTGAAATGATGAGGCCCTTTTGCACCGCATTTTCAAGGCGTACATTCCAGGCGGATACACCGTAGATCTGGCAGCGTGAGAGATTAGCGTTGGAGAAGTTGGCTTCTTCCAACTTGGCAAATCTCAAGTCTGCTGCGGTCAAGTCGGCGCCGTCGAGGTTCGCGCCCGTCAAGTTGGCATTGTTCAATACGGCGTCATAGAGATAGGCATGGGACAGATCGGCACCACTCAGGTCGGCATTCTCCAACTCGGCACTTCCCATATTTACGCCAGAAAGATGGGCGTGGCTCAGGTTTGCGTTGCTGAGGACGACACCGAAGCGTCCATCCCGATCACTGAAGCCCGCCAATTCGGCGCCTGTGAAATCGGCATTGCTGAGGTTGGCCCCGAACATACCAACACCGCGCATGTCCGCGCGACACAGTTTGGCGCCGCTCAGGTTGGCGCCGGTGAAATGGGTAGCGCCGACCCAGACGTCGCCCCGGTTTCTGCCCCGGTCTCGATCGCCGCTTAAGGTCGCGCCGGAAAGATTTACACCACTGAGATCGGCCCCGCTCAAATCGCTTTCACTGAAGTCGATGTTGCTCAGATCGGCGCTGGACAAATCGGCAGCGCGCAGATCGGGCTTTATGTCGCGGTTCGCCCTCCGCCATTCGTTCCACGGTTTTACGCCCTGTCTGAGTCTTTCCAGATGTTCCGGATTCGCCATCGCCCGATGACCTCTCGTGCGTAGACACAAGACTAACCGACACCGTTGAAGAGCGCAGGTTTCTTTCCTGCCCATCCTCAGGGCGATTGGGCGCTTCAATACCGTACCCGCAACCAATTACAATAACTCTCATGTTCCGCAACCTGTCTTTCCGTTTCGCCGCGTACCTGATCGTCGTTCTCCTGGCCGCCGGAACCCTCGGCGCCCATGCGCAGGACACCCAGAAACGCGGCCGCAAATACAAATCCGCTCCCCCGACCGCACGCATCGACGTGACCATCCTCCGCGACGTCGATGGCAAGCCCCTCGAGAATGCCGCCGTCATCTTCCACCCGATGGAGGGCGAAAAGGACAAGGGCAACATGGAGCTGAAGTCCAACGAGGACGGCAAAGCCGTCATCGACGTGTTGCCCATCGGCGACACGGTTCGGCTCCAGATCATCGCCAAGGGCTTCCAGACCTACGGGCAGGACTACAAGGTGGACAAACCCCAGCTCACGATCGAAGTGCGCATGAAGCGCCCCGGCGAGCAATACTCCGTCTACAAGAATCACCCCGACGACGCCCAGAACCAGGACAAGGACAAGCCCAAGGACGAAAGCAAGCCGTCCGACAAGCCTGCCCCGCCACCGTCGAGTTAACATGGTCCGGACTCTTGTATCGTCGGCCCTGGATGACTCCCACCTGAAGAACGCTGTCATCCCGAGTCGAGGTCGCCGCGGCGTCCGCAGTCGAAGGATCGATCCGCGGTTTGCGTCCTGACTTAATGTATGACCTCCAACCTCGGCCCTTTCCGGCAAATCCGCGCTCGTTACCGGCGGCGCAAGGCGCATTGGCCGCGCTATCGCTCTGGCTCTTGCGCAGGCCGGTGCGGACGTCACAATCACCTACCGGACCTCAGTTAACGACGCAGCCAGCACGGTCAGGGAAATCGAAGCCTTCGGGAGCCGGGCGCAATCCGTCGAATGCGACGTCCGCTCGGAGCTATCGGTTCGGAAGGCGGTCGGGGCGGCCGTCGAGTTCCATCAGCGCCTCGACATTCTCGTCAACAATGCCGCCATCTTTGAAACCGCCACCCTTGACCGCATGACCGTTGCCCAGTGGGACGCCGTGTTTGAAACCAACTCCCGCGGGCCGTTCCTTGTTGCGCGCGAAGCCCTGGAATATCTCCGCCAGGCGCGAGGCAGAATCATCAACATCGGCTCGCTGGGTGGAATCCAGGCTTGGGCCACGCATGCGCACTACTGTGCCTCCAAAGCCGCTGTGCACATGCTCACCCACGCCATGGCGAAAGCCTTTGCGCCCGAGGTGAGCGTGAACTGCGTGGCGCCAGGCTGGATCGAGTTGGAGAACGATCCCCCGGGGCAGGCGTCGCGTTTCGCTGCCAGGACGCCGATGCAACGCAATGGGACGGCCGAAGAAGTGGCACAGGCCGTGCTGTTTTTTGCGGCAGGTCCTCGATTTGTTACCGGCGAGATTCTGACCGTGGACGGCGGTCTTGGGCTATAGGGATCACGCTCGACCGCCCCATCCCGGACCGACGCTACCTGCCCCAAAGGCGGTCCCATAGCCCGCGCTTCGGGAACGCGGCTTCAGGTTTTTCGTTGCCGGCTTTCTTCGATTGCCCCGCTCGCGAGAAGCGCCCGCTGCCCCACTTTAGCGGCTTGTCATCCCAAAGACCGAGCGCCTCAGGCTGTTCCGGCCAGGGGCTTCCGGTAATGGCAGCCTGGGGATTTGTGACGAAGAGCCGTTGCGCGGTTTCCTCGCCGGCCATGCTGGCTACGTAGTCGTAGCCCTTTTTCAGATGCGCCGGGCGCCATTCAGGGTGGTGCGCATCGGTAGCAATGAAATGGATCCAATTTTGCTTGAGCAACGCATTGGAGAGGGCCTCGGCAGCCTTGCCGAAACGGCCATACAGGGCAGCCGACGTCACCTGGATCAGGCAGCCGGTCCGTAACCAGGCGGTCAATAGCTCGGGGCGCTGCAGCACCACGACATTCCGCTCCGGGTGCGTGACAATGAGCGTGTAACCGGCCATCTGCAGCCGGCTCAAAGCATCCATAAGAACGTCCGGAATCATCATCTCGGGGAACTCGATCAACAGGTAGCCCTCTCCGTTGATCGAGTAGCGCGGAGGATGCGCCAGCGCGTCCAGGACATTCCCCGCGTTTAGATGGAAGTCGCATCCCAGTCCCAGCCGGACCACTCCTTTGAGCCGCTGCTGCAGCTCCTCCAGCCGGGGTTGTATTACCGTGAGATCGTAGGGATATGTCTCACTCGCATGAGGAGTGCAAATGATATCCGTGACGCCTTCCTCGGCGGCTTCCTGAGCCATTCGGATCGAGGTTTCTAGATTCGGAGAACCGTCGTCTACGCCGTAAATCAGATGGTGATGTATATCGATCATTGAGTCTCGTGTACAGCTTCGAATCATGGCGAGGCTATTGCGTCGCCAAGGCTTCCACCATGGAAGCGAAGATCTTCCATCCGTCTGAAGAGCCCAGTAGTTTCTCGCTCGATCGATCCGGGTGGGGCATCATGCCGAGCACGTTTCTGGTCTCGTTCAGAATTCCCGCAATGTTGCCCAGGGAGCCGTTTGGATTGGCCGCAGCGTTGATCTCCCCGGCCGGAGTCGCATAGCGGAATGCGATGCGATCCTCGGCTTCAAGTTGCCGCAGGTCCTCCGCCGTGCAGAAATAGTTGCCTTCCATGTGCCCGATCGGTATCTGCAGCACTTCACCTTTCGCCAACTGGCTGGTGAAAGCACTGTTGGTGGTTTCGACGCGCAGATGAACCTGTTTGCAGATGTATTTGAGGCCCGCGTTGCGCATCAGGGCGCCGGGCAGCAGACCCGCTTCGGTCAGGATCTGAAACCCGTTGCAGATCCCCAGCACCAGGCCCCCGCCGGCCGCAAATTTCTGCACGGACTGCATCACGGGCGAGAATCGGGCGATCGCCCCGGTGCGGAGATAGTCCCCATACGCAAATCCGCCCGGCACCAGGACCGCATCGACGCCCTGGAGATCTTCTGAGTCGTGCCAGAGAAATGTAACCGGCTGGTGGGCGATTTCGGCAATCACGTTGTAAGTATCGTGATCGCAATTGGACCCTGGAAAAACCAGCACCCCGAATTTCATACCTTCAGGGTAACAGGTTCGGAACTCGTCAGTCGTCAGCGGTGGTTGTGCACGTGCGTATGCGACACGAAGGCTGCTGTCCCCCGGTCCAGGGGGCCATGGGACCTGAGGCCTCCGGAATGTCGCGAAGCAGTCCGCACCCACCTGTACACGCGAACCAGCGGTTGGTTCGTAAGATGGCAAGTTAGCAATTTGGCCCTTTTTATCCGGTTCACACGCCTATTGGTATGTGTTGAGGTTGCGACTTCAGCCAAACGAATCGAAGTCATGCCCGTTGTACAAGCAGCCCGATTCGTCGTTGTCCCCAGCCTTCGACATTGGGGAATTCAGGGCGATAGAAAGGAGAGTTGCGATGGGAGGTCTACCGGGTGGTGGGGGCCCAGGCGGAGGCCCGCCTGACCCTCTGTGCAATACGCCGAAATGCCAAAGTGCTCTTGCCTCGGTTGTAACTGCCAAAAAACAAGTTATCACCCAATGTGCGGCAGTCGAAACTCTGAAGGGTAACTACATTGCACTACTTGTCGGTGCAATTGCGGCGTTGTTGGCGGCCATCGGCCTTCTGGTTGGCGCTGCCGTTTCCCTGAGCTTTGGCAACATTCTGGCGGGTGTTATTTGCTTTGTGCTTGCCGCGGCGCTCCTGTTGTTGTTCGCAATTTTGCTGGCCAATGAAATTGTCGCCAAACAACAGTTCGATGCGCAATTGGCTGTGCTTAACACCGACAGAAGCAGCTTGAACTCCGCAATGAATAGTGTCAGGGCGAGTTGTCCGGAGCTGTGTTGGGGCGATCTTTCCACTCCAGCATGCCCCGATTAGCGACGACCGAATGCAGCGAAACTGTTTCCTCCGTGTGCGGGAAGGCGCTAACCCGTTTACGGGCGAAGCCGAACACCCTGAGAGCGGTTCCCCAGTTTTTGTAGGCCTCTTCTCGCCAGAAGGCCGGCCTCGACGATGGGGCATCCCGGCCAGACCGTAGAGGTTAGCCCTCGGGTGGTTGTATTGCCCGGCTTCATGAGTGTTTATACTCGCTGGCCGGAACCGTTGCATTCGGCAACTACGGTAGAACAACGGAATCGGCTTGTGGAAATGCGAATAGACCCCGCGAGCTCGGTGCCCCTTCCTGTCGCTTTTTCTGGCGCAAACGGAACGTCATAGGCGATGATGGTGGAACCCTTCGAGAACTGACGCTTTCACAGAAGGAGTTCGACTTGGCTGATCCCACGCCCCTGCCCCCGCCTCCGCCCGTAAAGCCGGCCACGCCGTTTGACCGCATCACTCAACAGAGCAAGTGGTACGGCGACAAGTCGGCGAAAAACCGCACCATCTATGTCCGGCTGAAAGGCCTGCAGATCGTAGTCGCGGCGGCGATCCCGGTGGTCTCTGTAGCCGCCGCGAGCGATCGCCAGCGATGGACCAGCGCCGCCCTGGGCGCCCTGATCGGGATTGTCGAGGGCTTTCTTCAGCTCGGCCAGTATCACCAGAATTGGCTGCTGTACCGCGCCACGCGCGAAGCGCTCAAGCGTGAAGAGTTTTTGTACAGCGCCGGGGCAGGTCCCTACGCAGACGCTGCCAGCAAGGATGCGCTCTACATCGAACGCTGCGACGCCATCATGTCAGGGGAGAATTCCAAATGGCTGGCAACCCAGCAACAAGCCGCTTCCGAAAAGAAAAGCTGAATGGCCAGAATGACTGAAGCTGCGTACGACTCCTGTCAGGGAGTCATACGCAGCTTCGGGTCTTGAGAGTTGTGAAAACGTTCTAGTGAGAGCGCGCCGATCCCGACCCTGCGGAGGAACTGGGCCCCCCGCTGGCGTGACTGGGCGCCGAAGCGCTCGGCATCGAAGGAGCCGAGGGCCCCGAACTCCTGCCTTGAGAACCGTAACCGCCCGTCGACGGCCCTTGACCCTGATAGGTGGGCGACGCTGACGGCGGAGCCGATCCCCGGTGAATCGAACCTGCCATGATCGCTGTATTGGTCACCCGGCCGTTTGGCATGGCCGAAGCCGGAGCGCTCACGTAGATATGTTCGTTGACCACTCCCTTGGTTTCCGCATGCTGCGAAACCTTCTCCAGCTTGCCGAAACCATCGCGAGGAACGCCCAGACCCGCCGAGTCTTTGCGGAACACGAAGGATTCCGAAGACGCCACGCCGGATCGGACGAGAGGTTTCGTATTGACCGGTACAAGCGTCGGTTCGCCGGTGCGCGGGGGGTGAATCGGGGTTGGAAGCCGAGTTCCGCTGCCGCCGATACTCTGGTAGTGCATCACCGACGCGACATTGTTCAGCCCGTTCCAGCCGCCGCCGGGCTGCCAGCCCCAGCCCATGCCAGGACAGAAGTTCCAGTTGCCGGTGTGATAGGGGGTCCATCCCCATGGGTAGGGAGATACCCAGCTGTAACCCGCGCCCTGGTAATAGGCCCACGCGCCGTTCGCGTAAGGATCCCAAGCTGCGCTGGCGAAGTAGGGACGCCACATCATTCCCCCTGCTCCCCCGCCGCATCCGCCGGCATCCACAAAATTGCCGTAATACTGCATGTCGTTCAAGCCGTAGCTGTAGGGCGAGCCGTTGAACGCGCTGGAATTGGCCACCTTGGCGTGGTATCCCGTTGAGCTCTCATCCCATGAGTCATAGGCTTCGGGCAGTACGTCCTTGGACAAGGTCGGCTTCTGATGCTCCAGGAGGTCGAACGTCACCGTCTTCTTCTTGGGGATGTCCATCACGCCGGACGTGCCCTCGATCCGCACCGAGCCGTCGAGCACCGCCAGGTTGGCTTCCGTCCCGTTCAACTGCAGACGGACGTGGCTCGGGGTGGGAAGCGCCAGGTTCTGGTCGCCAAAGAGAAGGTGGAATTCGTTGCCGCGTCCCTTGATCAGAGTTACGTACGCCATACCCTGAACCAGGTGAACCGTGGACAACGTGCCGCCATCGGCGAGCCGTTCCAACTGCGGGAACTCGACGATTGAATCGGGAGCTACGCGCAATGTGCTGTTGTCTTCGAATTCGATCTCGGCGACGCCGTCGCCGGTCTGCAACCGGCTCTTCTCGACAATCGGCATGTTCGCGATTGCGGGCTCGAAGCCCCGATCAACATTGCGATCCATCTGGACGTGCCCCTTCACTTCGCTCAGGCGCACGATCCGTACTTTGGAAACTCCGGGTGACGAGGAAGAAGTTGCATCCGAATCCTGGGCTAGAAGCGTGGTGGCAAGCAACAATACCGACGCTGCGGCTGTTGCGACGAGTGCGGATCCATTTCTCATGTCCGCCTCCTTTATTTGGCGAGCCGTAAGACCACGAGGGAGCGCTCGGACGGAACTGGCCCCAAGCCAGAGCGTTGTGGCCATTATCCTAGCACGGAAAAATGTGGCTGACGAGAGCCATCCTCTTCCGCGCCCATCCGGAATCAACCCGGCCTCCCCGGGCAGATCGGCGCGACCCCGCTACAGGCTTTGACGCAGTCCGAGCCGTTTTCGTATGCAGGGTAAAACGTTAGAGCCGCCCGCCCGGATACACTACCATGCGGAAAGATCGTGTCCACTCCCGCTTCCGTCGCGAATACGGCTGCCACCCTCGGCGGCTTTGTCCTGGTGCTGATCCAGTTCGACGTGTGCGAAGAGCTGAAGCTCGACCATCTGCCCACGGTCAGCGCCCGCACAGTCCAGAAGCCGAGGATGAAGCATGCGGCGCCCGCCTATGTTCGCTACCAGCGGCCCCCCGTCGTCGAGGCCCTCGATGCGCTTGTCCTCGAGAGCGGCGAGCGCCTGGAAGGGGAAATCAAGTATTACGACTACGGAGTCGTCAGTGTGAGTTACCAGGTACCCTTTTCCGGCAGCTGGGACGACCTGGTCCAGTTGGCCAGCCGCTGGGTGTGGGACGTGGACTTTGCCCTGCGGGTGGAGCCTGTGATTCGCCATCGCCTCGAACGGGCCTCTGCCGCAATGGTCAAACCCTACGACCGCTGGCTCAGTGAGGACTATTTCATCTTTCATGTGCGGGAGGCAGCCGGCGGCCCAACGGCTGTCGAACTGGTCCGCGATCACGGGCAACACATCGCCCAGGTGGTGCGCGGCGACCGGACCCGGCTCTCCGAGGGCGAGTGTGCCGAGGTGCTGCATTCGCAGATTTCCTACTACGCGCACGACCTGGCGGTGATCGGCTGGAACGCGGCCTTCCTTTATGACAGCTCGGCGGGCGCCGAAACCGCGATTCAGCTCCTGGAGTACGCCAATTCGCAGTTGCTCGAATTTCGCCACTACGATGAACTGCTGACCGAAATTCTCGATGGCGTTTACGACTCGCTGGGTAAGAAGCGAAGCCGGCTGGCGCGATGGCGGCTGGCCCGGTCGGCAACCAGCCTGCACACCGTCCTGCTCGAGGTGTCTGAGCTCACCGAGCACGCCGATAACGCCATCAAGTTTCTCAGCGACATGTTCGCTGCCCGGCTCTACCGCCTTGCGGCGGGCAAAGTGGGCGTTCACGATTATCGTGACCTGGTGGCGCAGAAGCTCAAGACCGCCGAAGATCTCTATGACTACATGGTCGAGCAGTTCAACCAGAGCCGCGCCTTCTTCCTTGAAGTGGCGGTGGTGTTGATCCTGCTGATCGAGCTTTTCTATGCGTTTCGGGGGAAGCCGGTTTAGACTTTGGCGCCGGTCAATGAGGTTGGCCCGGGTGGAAAGTAGGCTGGCGGGTATGAATGTTCGGGGGATTTTGTGGCTTGCGATGGCTTGCATAAGCCTCGCCGCGGCGGGGCAGGCTCCGCCGGCTGGACGGTCAGCGGGCAACGCAGACTTCAAGCTTGTCCTGGCCAACCACAACGGACAAATTCAGTGGAAAGCCGCGGGGTTCAAGATCACCGAAACATCCGCAAAGCCGGATGGCCGCGAAATCGGGATTCGAGCCCAGGATGCATCCGGCCGGCTCAGTTTTCTCGGATTTCTATTCCAGGTGCCAGAGCAGGCACCCGTGACCAGCGCGAAATGCAGAGATGCATCCCTGGATGAGGAAAAAGCCAACGATCCGACGTTTAAGCAAACCCGCAGTTCTGAGGTCGCGGGAACGAATCGGGTTCCGGTTTCGGTGGTGGACTACTCCGTCCAGGGAAAGGGCGGCGGCACGGCCTATAGTGTGCACGGTTTTATTGCCTCGGGCGATCTTTGCGGCGATCTGGAGGTCTACAGCTCCGAGGCGATTCGCTCAGAGGATCCCGACCTGCTGCAGATATTCCAGAGCTTCCAACTGGATGAGCACTACCAGCCGGAATTCAACGACGTTTTCTTTTATGCGCAGGTTCTGTTTAACTCACAGCAATTTGCCGCTGCCGGCCCGCTGTTCGAAAGGGCGCTGACTCTAGCCGGAGGAGCCAAGGGAGTCGACACGAAACTGTGGAGACGCATGGCGACCGATCAGGCAGGAATGTCATACGGGATGTCCGGCGACGCAAACAAGGCGCGGACGATCTTTGAAGCGGCGATCGCGAAAGACCCGGACTATCCGATGTACTACTACAACCTTGCCTGCGCGGACGCACAGGAGAAAAACCTGGCCGACGCGCGGAAGCATTTGCAGCAGGCGTTCGATCGAAGAGCCAACACGCTGCCCGGAGAGAGCATGCCCGATCCGACGGCAGACGATTCCTTTACGCCCTACAGCAATGACAAGGATTTTTGGTCATTCCTCGAAGGGCTTCGCGCAAAGCGGTAGCGTTTTTAGATTGCCTGCGTTGGCTCCGGCGGCGATACGCTCGCCGCGGAACAGCAGATCGCGATTCAGCCAGGCCTCAGATCCGCCAGTCGTCTGCACGCCAGTTCCGAATCCGCTCCTTGATCTGTTTACGAGTCAGGTTCTCCTCGAGGGCCATTTTTGCGAGTCCGACAACCTCGTCATCCCCGGCAAAGCGCAGGCCGATCAGTTGGTCCTCGTTCAGCCGGTAAATCTGTGCATGCCATTCCGCCGGCGCCAGCGACTGCAGGCGCAGCCGCTCCTCCAGCCGAATCACTCGGTCCTGCACCTTGAGGGGATAGGTCCGGATTCTCACGAACACGATTCCCGCCGCCAACGACACGATAACCAGCCACCCGCTGCTCCAACTCACTTGGCGGACCAGGTGGACAATGCTGAAAATCAGGTTAAGCACGAGGATCAAGGTCAGGACGACATGGTAGGGAGGATCGAGCCGTGCGTGGTTTTTAAGGGTTTGGGGAGTTGTCTTGCTCATGTGTCGACACATTCTCTCTGAGGCAGGAATTGAATCTGGCCGTGACAGGTATCGGCGGTGAAGCGTGCGCCCAGTCCCCGTCAGCCGCGGCTTTCGGGGCGTCGGCATTTTCCACGCCCGGGCCGCAAGAGCTCAACGCCCAAAGACCATCGGGGCGCAAAGCGGGGGGCTTTCCCAGGCCCGACGGGTAGCGGCCTCGGACCAGGTAATCCACAAACAGTCCGGCCGCGAGATAAGGGTTGAACACCGCGATCGGAACGACATAGGCAGTGGTCATCAACGACCCCGCCACGCTCTTGTTGGAGTGGCTGTTGCGCCGGCTTCCGGGAATCTGCGGAATCGTGTACATCGACAGTTGAAGTTCAGGATGCTTTCGAGCGTAGTGGATCAGTGTGTAAGTGAGCTGCTTGGGCGTCGTCATGAACACATCGGGGAAGACGTAGCGGCGAAAGGTATGCGGAAAATAGGTATTCAGGATATCCCGCGCGAAATCGGCGCAGTTGCCATAGAGCAGGTTGAACTTCGATCGATTCGCCCGCGAATTGAGACGAAGAATCACGGCATCGTCCTGCTCCTCGGTTGTATCAAAACGTAGTGCGTATATCTTGCGCTCGTACGAGGACCCCACCAATTGATCCCATCCGCCGCGAACCAGGTTGCCCTCGAAGACATCACCGCCAAGGTTTTCCAGGTGATCCTCGTGGTAACGCATACGCAGGCGGTGAACCGTTGCCTTATCCGCCCGGTGGGGAACCTCGGAGACGTTCTCGACCGAAAAGAGGTAGGGAATGAGCGGCATCGCCACCCAGTCGTAGCCATTGATGCCCTGGTAGCGCGCAATTACTGAGCCTTGTTCATCGGAGTTGCAGCGACGCAATTGAATCGGCGTCTCGGCGCAGATTCGCGCAAAATAGATGGCAGTGTGTCCCGTGGGATTAATGGTGCCGAAAAAGCCATACGGCTCTTCCATCAGCATGGTAACCTGCGCGCCTGCGCGGGGCGCGCAATAGGCGAGGAGTCCCATAAGAATCAAGGCAAATGTCCCTGTGCGTGGGGCCCGCGTCCAACGCATACCGCTCCTCTCTGGTGGGTAGGCTGCTCAAACTTGCTGGCGACGGTGGCTATGTCTAGTATGCGCCAAATCCTCAGTCTAGTCGCAACCGTCGTCTCATGATGAGAACACCAGGCGAGTTCCGCAACTGGGAAAATCAACAGCTTTTTACTAGAAAGACACCACATTCTAAGCGCGGATTTCTTCATCCGCTTTGTGTTCACAGGGACTGAACCCCCGGGGAGGGTCAAATGTCGCGAAGGCTCCGGGAAAGCGCGCTTCCGGTCAACGCCCGAATTGGAATCGAGGCCCCAGGCTCGCAGACTGACGAACGTTCGCATCTTCTGATAACTTTCTCATTCCGGGGAATTTCTCCCGCATGCCTCTGGGGGCGAATCTCCGCAAACCTGAGTTCCCGGGAGTTTTCCTTGAACTGGCGATCCCTGCTCCTGTCTGCCCTGCTGCCCGCCGCGTCCGTTTCCGCGCAAGTGACTCTACCCAAAGTGCTTTCCGATCACATGGTCCTCCAGAGAGACATCCCGGTCCATGTCTGGGGAAGAGCCACGCCGGGCGAATCGGTGGGTGTTACATTCCGGGACGAAACCCGGACGGTCACCACCAACCGGCTGGGGCGTTGGAGCATTTATTTGAAGCCAGGACCTGCCGGCGGCCCGTTCGAGATGACGGTAAAGGGAATTCCACCCGAGGGGACCGCCGCCTCCGATCGCGGAGCCGCAACGCCCACCGTCATCCACGACATCCTGGTCGGCGATGTATGGGTGGCTTCGGGTCAATCGAACATGGAGTTTCCCATGAGCCGTGCCGCAACCGCCGCGGCCGACCTGCCCCAAGCTGAAAATCCCCGTATTCGCCTGCTGATGGTGAATAAACGCGCCTCCGACTATCCGCAGGATGATGCCGACACCGAAGGATGGGCGGCTTCGTCGCCCGACTCCGCTAAGGATTTCTCGGCCGTCGCCTGGTACTTTGCTCGCGAGATCGAGCAGCGGGAACACGTGCCGGTCGGAGTCATCGATTCGACCTGGGGTGGGACGGTGGCCGAGTCGTGGGTGCGGCTTACTGCCCTCGGCGAAGACGCCTCGCTGAATCCACTGTTTGCCTCCCGCGGAAGGATGCTCGACAAGGCGCCCGACACCGAATACCAGATCAAGGAAGAACAGCGCCAGCGTGACGAGGCCAAAGCGCAAGGCAAACCGGCTCCCGATTTCGCCTGGCACCCGCCGCTGGCCAGCTGGGGGCCTGGCCTGCTCTACAACGGCATGATCGCGCCGTTAACGCCGTTCCCGATTCGAGGAGCCATCTGGTACCAGGGCGAGAGCAATAGCGCGCTGGAGCGCTTTCCTCTCTACAACCGCATCATGCGCACCCTGATTGAGGACTGGCGGCGTCAGTGGGGCGTGGGAGCTTTTCCGTTTCTCTATGTCCAGATTTCAAACTTCAAGTCGAGCCCACGGGAGGATTGGGCCAGCCTGCGCCAACAACAGGTCGAAACCCTCGGACTGAGCAACACCGCCATGGCGGTCACCATCGACATCGGCAATCCGGACGATGTGCACCCCACCGACAAAATCGATGTGGGCCACCGGCTGGCTCTGGCCGCGCGCCATCTCAGTTATGGCGAACCGGTCGAGTACTGGGGGCCGATGTTCCGCCAGGCCACGCCCGAAGGAACGACAATTAAGGTGTGGTTCGATCACGCTCAGGGACTGATGGCGAAGGGCGGGGAAGTGACGGGCTTTGAGGTGGCAGGCGCGGATGAGAAGTTCTACTCCGCCACTGTCAGGATCGAGGGCGATTCCGTCATTGCTTCGAGTCCCGACGTCCCCGCTCCGGCCCTCGTGCGCTACGGCTGGGCCAACAGCCCGCAGTGCAATCTTTTCAACGGAGAAGGCTTGCCCGCTTCTCCGTTCACGTCGGTTCCTTAGCGCGTGTTTCTCACATCGGGGCGCCGGTGATCTAGCTCACTGTTTTGGCAACTTTGTGAGCTATATCACTGCCATTTTTAGCCAATTTGACCCTGTTTTTCTGGACCGCTGGGCGACTAAGTCTCTGATTCAACAGCTGCTTTTAATCGTCTGCACAGTTTCACAGTCCCGGAAAATCATTCCTTGTGTCTTTCCCGTCGAGGTTGCGGTCGACGACAGGTGGACAGCGATGCAAACGTTCTTCATGGTGGTTCAAGTGTGAGCCGTTCGATTGAATTAATCTGCAAAGCGCACAAATGAATGTTGCTCGACACCGCTCACTCAGCAGTTCCGCGAAAACGGAGCTGAGGTTCCGAGCGGAGCGGCGGGGACTGAAGAGGCTGCGAAAAAAACTCAATATTTCAAGGTGAAATCGGCGACGAACGCCTTACCGGGGCTAAAAGCCCTCGTTGATTCCGTTGGCATTATGCGGGGGTTAAAACCCCCACCTCCCTCCGGATCGCGTTTTTCCGCAGCCTGTAAAGCCCTGCCCTTCCAAAACCGTGAGTTTTTCCGCAGCATGTAAGGCTGAAGGATCGGCGGTTTGGGAGCCTCGAGGCTGGCGGTGAAGTTTGAACTCAGCTCGCCGGCAAGGCGCTGTCGCTCATGCTGTAACTTGGCGCCGGGGGCCGGAACTGGCGGAGTGCGAGTCCGAGCATGCACAGCGCGCCAAAGGCAAAATAGGAGCCCAGCCAGTAGAACGTCTGGCCCGATGGACTCGGCTCCAATCTGATCCAGCCAAGCCCGAAACCGAGAAATACTCCCGCGAAACCAACCGAAACTACTCCGGCCCCAGCCAGCAGCCATTGGCCAATAAGATGGCCCCGCAAGGTTCGCGCCATCGCCAGTTCATACACCCCGAAACTCACTGCCATGACGACGATCAAAAGTGCGATCGTACGAAAGGCTACGGGCCGGGTCGCTCCAAGAGCGATCGACAGGCCGAGTGCGCAGCAAGCAAGACCGTTCAGGGCCAGAAACCAGGAGATGCCCTTGTTTGCACTCCAGATGGCGGCCGCGATCGTGCAAGCGCCGGCCGCCAGCGCCGCAGTGCCGAGCAGTGGAACCATGCTTCTGGGGGCCACAAATGATCGCAGAATCTGCGATCCATCCGGGCTCAGCCAAAAGAGAATGATGAAGGAAAAGATCGCGTAGAGAACGCCGCACAAAGACAGCAGCCACGAGTTCCCGATCGAGGTTCGAATCATTTGGTCGCCTCCCGACGCGGCTCAGCGTTCGTTCGGGAGAACCACGGCAGGATGATACCACTGCGTCCTACTGGATGATTTCGAACTTCTCCCATAGCAGGTTGCAGGCCGGACAGCGCTCCCCTTCCGGCGCCTCGGAGGTGTATCCGCAAACCGCGCAGACATAAAAGTTGCGGGCCGCGATCAACCACCCCGATTCGAGCACCGCGATGGCCTCGCTGAATAACCGGGCATGCGTTCTTTCGGCTTCCAGAGCCCACTCGAAGGTGCGAACGGCAGCGGTGTTGTTGTGGCCCTTCGCGTCGCGCAGAAATTCGGGATACATCGACTCGATCTCGTAGCGCTCTCCGGCGCGCGCCTCATTCAGATTTTCAAGGGTAGACCTTACCTCGACGGGGTGGATAATGGCCGTGGCCTCGGCCCCGAGCTGGCGAATCACCCGGGCGTGGTTGATGGCATGGATCTGCTCGGCGCGCGCCGCGGCGCGAAACAGGCTTCCGGCGCCATGCAGTCCCTCCCCATCCGCCCGGACGGCAAACGAAATGTACTTCGCGTGCGCATTCGATTCGCCTTCAAAGGCGGAAAGCAGATTCCTGATCGTGGTCTCATTTTCGATGGCAATTTGGCTGGTGATCATCAGGCTGCCTCTATGGTGCGCCCTCAAGCCTAGGTGTTCCGTCGAAAACCGCGCAGTGATGGCGGCTACAGAGAGCGATCTAAGTCCCTACGTCCCACTCTCAGCTTTTCGGCGGAACGATAATGCTGGTTTCCTGCACTTCGATCAGCCCGCAGCCGCACCGGGCCTGCAACTCCTCCAGGATCGCGTCAACTTTTTCGCGGATGTCGATGAACTCGATGCGAATCGGCAGATGATCGGAAAGCTCGAGGACATGGGCGGAGTGCATGCGGTGCGTGGAACCAAAACCGGCGACCCCTTTGATGGCCGTGGCGCCCGCAATCCCCTGGCGGAAGAGGAAATCCAGAACCGCGGTATAGACCGGAACCCCGTGATGTTTAGCCGTATCGCTCAGGTAGACGGTTACTTTCACTGCTTTGCCCGTGGTCAGCATGGCATGTCCTTTCGGGTTTGCCGGGGCGGCGAACCGCGGAGGCAAACATCCGGGCAAGGTCGGATTGGAACACCATTCAGGGCGAAAATGCAAATCCGTTTCTTTTTGCTTTTGAGAACCATCGCTGACAATGGACCTGTGCACTATCGCGTTTACTGTCCTGCGGACTTTGCCCAGTTCTACGCTATCGAGGAGATATGCTTTCAACCGCCCGTTCGCTTCAGCCGCCGCTATCTGCGCCAGATCATCGAGAGAGACAACAGCGCAACGTGGGTCGCGGAACAGGATGGCAGTGTGGCAGGCTTTTCGGTCGCGGACTTCACCACCGAATTCGACCGCACCTTCGCCTACATCCAGACCATCGAGGTTGCTCCCGCACAACGCAATCAGGGCATCGGAACAGAACTGCTCCGCCGCATGGAGGACTCTGCCCGAGAGGCAAGGGCAACCGTCATCTGGCTGCATGTTGACGCGGCGAACGATGAGGCCATTCGTCTCTATCAAGCGCACGGCTATCGGCACCAGGGACGCCAGGAGCATTACTACGACCGCGGTCGTGCCGCCGACGTTTATGCGAAATCGCTTCAACCCCAGGCATGAGGCCGACGAGTCCGTTTTCTTTTCGATTCCGTGTCGCGTAGAATCAATCCAGTCCCCATGTCTTTAAGCAATCCGAATCTGCCGAAGTCCTTTCTGGCGTTGCGGAACTATACGGCGAACGCCTTTCTCCACGATCTGCTGGCGGGCATCACGGTCGGGCTCGTCGCCTTGCCGCTGGCCATGGCTTTCGGCATTGCCTCCGGGGTTACTCCCCAGGCTGGCTTATACACCGCGGTCGTCGCGGGTTTCCTGATCTCGGCACTTGGTGGATCGCGCACCCAGATCGGCGGGCCCACCGGCGCCTTCGTCGTGATCGTCGCCGGAATCGTGGCGCGCTTCGGCATGAGCGGACTGGCCCTGGTCACGCTGATGGCTGGAATCGTGCTCATCGGCATGGGCCTCACGGGGCTGGGATCGGCCGTGCGCTTCATTCCCCGCGGGGTGATCATCGGGTTCACCAACGGCATTGCGATCCTGATTGCGTCCACGCAGATCAAGGACTTCTTCGGCCTGCGCACCGGCCCCGTGCCCAGCGAGTTTTTACCGCGCATGCGGCTGCTCGCCGCGCACTTCGAAAGCGTGAATGGCGCCGCTCTCGGATTGGGGCTGTGCAGCCTGGCGATATTGTTATTGCTTCCGCGGTTCACGAAGCGCGTACCGGGATCGATTGTCGCCGTGATCGTCTGCACCGTTGCCGTTGAAGTGTTTCATCTTCCGGTCGAGACGATTGGATCCAAATTCGGCGGCATTCCCGCCGGACTGCCACCATTCGCCATCCCGGACTTCCATTCCGAACACATTCTTCCCCTGATTCCATCGGCATTCACTGTGGCCATGCTGGCGGCTCTGGAGAGCATGCTTTCCGCGGTGGTGGCCGACGGCATGACCGGCGATCGACACAACCCCAATGTCGAGCTCGTCGCGCAAGGGATCGCCAACATCTTCTCTCCGGTCTTCGGCGGCATTCCCGCCACCGGAGCCATCGCACGGACGGCCACCAACGTCCGCGCCGGCGCGCGCACCCCCGTCTCGGGCATGGTGCACGCTCTCACCCTGCTCGCGATCCTGCTGGTCGCCGCGCCGCTGGCCGGCTACATTCCATTGGCTACCCTGGCCGCGGTGTTGTTTGTTGTGGCGTACAACATGGGGGAGTGGCACGAGATCGGGGCCGTCTTTCAGCTGGACTTTGCCGCCATCTCTGTCTGGCTCATCACATTCGGCCTCACCGTGTTTGCCGATCTCACTGTGGCTGTTGGCGTGGGCCTGACATTGGCCGCGTTGCTCTACATCTATCGCGTTGCCGAGACCACCACGGTAGCGCCCGTGAGCGATGACTATATCCGCGACGGGTTGCCCCACGTGTTACAGGGGCGCATCATTCCTCCCTATGTCACGCTTCTGCGCATTCATGGGCCGTTCCTCTTCGGGACTACCGAAAAGCTCGTGGAAGCTACGGCAAATCTCGAAGCCTTTTCGCCGATCGTGATCTTGCGGCTGCGCAACATGACAGCGATCGACGCTACGGGTATTCACGCCATCGAGAGTTTTGCCAAGCGGCTCGGCGCTTCGGGCCGGAGCCTGCTTCTGTGCGGCGCCATGCAGCAGCCCTCGCGGCTTCTGCTGCAGCCGCGCTTTCTCGATCATGTGGGAAGGGAAAATATCATGCCCAATATCCAGGCCGCGCTGGACCGCGCCCGGGAACTGCAAGACGGCAAAGCTTCGGCCATCGCCAGTTGACAAAAGGCTGTCATTGTCATGCTTTTCCCAGGTTTCAAAATCGAGACCTGGGGCACCCAGTGGATCGTTGGGAACGGGGATCGCGAGGACCTACTTCGCTAGAGCCTGCTTATCTTCCGCCTGCGTCCGCGTGATAAACGCCGCCACGCGATCGTGGAGTTGCTTCAGGCTCTCGTCGCGCACGTAGACCATGTGGCCCGACTCGTACCAGTCAAACTCAATGTTCTTGGCCAGCGACTGCGGGATGGGCAGGTGCTTCTCCTCGTATTGGGCGGTGAAGAACGGCGTCGCCAGGTCATAGTAGCCGCCGTTCACCATCACCTTCAGGCGGGGATTGGTCTTCATCGCCTCGGCCAGATCTCCGGCCACGTTCAGGCTGATGGGGTTGCCCTTGTGGACCAGGTCCCATTGGAAACTGCCGAACAAAGCCTGCGGCAGAAACGTCTGGCCCTCACCGTATTTCAGGTCTTTGCGCACATAATCGTTGAACAGCGACACATAGGCTGAAGAAATAGCCGAGCTCTGCGGATCGTAATCGGCAGCCTGGCTGAGTGGATCCATGTGCGGTCCCGAGTAGCGCGTATCCAGCCGTCCGGTGGTCAGGTTCTGGTCGTCCAGCAGCATCTTCTCAAACTCGCCGCCGTTGACCCGCAAGTTGGCTTTCACAAGATACGCCACCGGCAGACCGATGTATCCATGCATCTTTTCCGCAACCGACTGTTTCTCCTCGTCGGTGATGTCTGTGCCCAGCGCCAGCGCGTGCGCATACGGACCGGTGGCGAAATCCTCCACCTCTTTGAGAAATGGCTCCAGCGCCGGCGGTTGCGGAGACACCTTTTTGTGGTACCAGGCGGTCGCCGCGAATGTGGGCAGCGCCAGTTCGTAAGGCAGATCGACGCCGGGGTTGGAATTGGCCGCATCGATATCGGTGGTGAAGTTGAAAATCTGCGACAGCAGAATCACGCCGTTGATGTCGATGCTCTTGTTGTTTTCAAGGATGTCGGCCAACACCGCTGAGCGCGTGGTGCCGTAGCTTTCGCCGAAAATATATTTTGGTGAATTCCACCGGTTGTATTTGGTGACGAACCGCTGAATAAAGCGCGCGAACGCGTTGGCATCCTCATCGACTCCCCAGAAGGCCTTCTCCGCATCCTTGCCCATCAGGCGGCCAAAACCGGTGCCGGGCATGTCAATGAACACCAGGTCGCTGACATCGAGCAGGGAATTCGCATTGTCCACCAGCCGGTAGGGCGCCGCCGGCACGTGCTGGTCGCCGCTGGTGACCACATGCTTGGGGCCAAGCGACCCCATGTGCAGCCAGACCGTGGAACTGCCCGGGCCTCCGTTATAGAAAAACGTGACCGGCCGGTCGTCGGCCTTCGCGTCCTTTTTGAAATAAGCCACGTACGACATTTTTGCCGTCGGCGATGCGTCTTTCGGCTCCTTGGGCTCGGAGTTCGCAAGCTGGCTCCCCGGCAGGGGTTTCCCGTCTGCTCCCAGTTGCGCATCCTGCGCGTCGGTCGCGCCCACTGTCAACGTTCCGACTACGGCGTTGTACGCGA
Source organism: uncultured Acidobacteriota bacterium (assembly GCA_963798315.1). Lineage (GTDB taxonomy): Bacteria > Acidobacteriota > Terriglobia > Terriglobales > Acidobacteriaceae > Telmatobacter. The sequence continues at coordinate 136,505 of CAWCTA010000028.1, forward strand.
TTCCATTAACGGTCCCAGGCGTGGTTACTTCGGTGGGCGGCGCTTTTTCCGCGGTCTTGTCCGACTTGGCGGCCGGCTTTTCTTCGTCATCGGCACGAACAACCGCGGAAGGCAGCAGCGACGAAACGGCCAGCAACGCGGCAAATACACGAGCAGAAACAGGCATCCGGAAATCTCCTCAAATTCAATCGGTGTGGAAACAGGGAAGGGAACCAACCCTTCAGTATAGTGGGCGGGGTCAGCGCGCGCGATGCTGAACCATGCAGTTCGTCACAGGAACTTTGCGCGATAGCTTCATCGCGAGCTTAGTCCCTACGTCCCTAGTGTAGGCCGCCGCAGATAGGGTCATTTACAGCTGAGCGCACATCAACTGAACAGGGAGAAGGAACTTCCCTCAGGGGCTAAAGCCCAGCTTGTTTTAAGCCGTTTACGGCACGCCTGAAGTCGTGCCCCTTCAAAACTTAAACGACCATCTGTGTGGCGGACACCACTAGTCCCTATTTCTCGAACGGCTGCTTGTCGGTGATCCGCGGCCGGTTCTCCGCCTGCAGTTCCTTCGCGATCTGCTCCACTTCGCGAAACACCCGCAGCAGATTGCCGCCCAGGATCTTGCGGCAGTCCTCGGCTGAGTAGCCGCGCTCCATCAGCGCAGCCGTGATCTTAGGCAGATCGGCCACGGAATCGATCTCCTGCGGCAACTGCCCGTCTACGCCGTCGAAATCCGATCCCAAGCCCACGTGATCCACACCGGCCACCTTGGCGATGTGATCGATATGATCGATCAGGGCCGACAGCGGCGGCCGCGGAATTCGGTCGGCAAACTGCCGCTCTACCTTCGAGATTTCCTCGTACGTGGTCTCCTTGCCCTCCGCCTTGTCCTTGTCCTTCAGCGCCTGCACCGCCTTATCCACCTCAGGCTTCTGCGCCTTGGACGCGTCGTAGTAGGCCTGCGAGATAAACGCGGAGTAGAAATTCACCTGCACCACGCCGCCCTTCGATCCAGGGCCGCCCGAATTCGCCACCGCGCGCAGCATGTCGTCGGTCATATTGCGCGGAGCACTGCACAGCGCCCGCGCCGACGAGTGCGAGGCAATTACCGGAGCCCGTGTGATGACCAAGGTGCGAAAGAAGGTTTTGTCCGAGACGTGCGAGATATCCACCATCATGCCCAGCCGGTTCATCTCGTACACCACGTCTTTGCCGAACTCCGTCAGCCCCTCCTTGGTATGAGGCACCGAGGTGTCGTCGATGTCCCCGGAGCTGTCGGCCCAGCTCGTCGAATTCGACCATGTGAGCGTCATGTAGCGCACGCCCAGCGCATAGTACTGCCGGAGCAGCGCCAGCGAGTCCTCGATCGAATGCCCGCCCTCGATGCCCATCAGCGCGGCCAGCTTGTGCTGGCGGTGGGCGAACTCGATGCCCTCCGGCGTGGCGACAAACATCATCTGGTCGGGGTGCTTGGCAGCCTGTTGCTTTACCGCGTCGATCAGCACGAGCGTGCGCTTCGCATACTGTCCCTTGTAGAGCTTGGGCTCTACCCAGATGGAGAAGAATTCCGCGCCCAGATTTCCCTTGCGCGCCGACTCCAGGTTGAGGTTGCCGCCATCGAGCGGGCTGCCGAGGTCGTAGTTTTCATCGACAAACCGCTGCGGCGTGTCGGCGTGCGTATCGATCACGAGGGCGGAGCGCTGCACGGCGTCGGGTGTCAGTTTTTTGCTCATGGTCCGGGAAGGCTGGGGTTGGGGAACCTGGGCTGAGATCTCGCCGCCTGTCACAATCGAAGCGGCAACAAGCAGCACGGCAATTCGAACGCAATTCCTCATAGGCTTGCGTCAGTATAGACGCCGTCGCCGACCCCGCACTCCCGCTGCAAGCCTGTGCGGTCCCCCCGCCCTCGAAGCGCTCGACAATCTCCCCGCTGAATTTCACAAACAATATCGTTATATTTACGTATGGGGTCATTTCGTCATGTCTCATCGCGCCCATCGTGTCCATCCTCCCCGACGAGGGCAGTGAACGGTCTCCCGGTGCATCGCCCGTCCTATCTGGACGACACTCTGCTGGATTCTCGATTCGATTCCGATAGCTGCGGCGTCGGGTTTGTTGCGCAGCTTTCGGCTCAGCCTTCGCACGCCATACTCCAGCACGCACTCACGGCCCTGGCCCGCCTCGCGCATCGCGGCGCGGTTGCGGCCGACGGCAAATCGAGCGACGGCGTCGGCGTGACCACGGCCATCCCCCGTGCGTGGCTGCTGAGGGAAACCCGCCTTGGCCTGGCCTCGGACGACCCCCTCGGCGTGGGGGTGATGTTTCTGCCCGAGGAAGACGCGGGGCCGCGGGCGCAGATTGAATCCGCTCTCGGCGATCAGAACCTCGAAGTTCTGAAGTGGCGCGCGGTTCCGGTGCGGCCCGAGGTCCTCGGCGAGATCGCCAATTCCTCTCGTCCGGCAATCTGGCAAATCTTGATTACCGCCGAAGACGAGCGCGACTTCGACCGGCGCCTTTACCTCGCCCGCAAGCAGTTCGAGCGCTCCCAATCTCCGGGTTACGTGGTCAGTCTCTCCTCCACAACCATCATCTACAAGGCGCTGTGCGCCGGGCGCCTGCTGGCCGATTTCTACCCCGACCTTGCCGATCCCGCCTTCAAGACGCCCTTCGCGCTTTTTCATCAGCGCTACGCGACCAACGTGTTGCCCTCGTGGAGCCGGGCGCAGCCCTTGCGCACCTTGGCTCACAACGGCGAGATCAACACCATCTGGGGCAATCGGGCGCGCATGGAAGCCCGCGCCGCCACCCTTCCGCTCGACCTCTATCCGGTGTTGAGCGAAGGCGGATCCGATTCAACCTCGCTGGATGAAATCGTCGAGCTCCTGGCCAACAACGGCCGCACTGTCGCCGAGTCAGTGCGCATGCTCGTTCCCCCCGCCAACCCCGGTAACACCTCGGCTTTCCTGCAATACAGCGGCGACTGCATGGAGCCATGGGACGGCCCCGCGGCCCTGGCTTTCACCGACGGCCACCAGGTCGGGGCCATCCTCGATCGCAATGGCCTCCGCCCCTGCCGCTTTGCGGTGAACGACGATGGGCTGGTTGTCGCCGGCTCCGAGGCTGGTCTCGTCGACATGGATCCCGAGCACATCGTGCACAGCGGCCGCCTGGGCCCCGGGCAAATGATCGTGGCCGACCTCGACTTCCATCGTTTCTTCGAAAACGACGAGATTCTCCGCATCTTCGATCGGAAGCGCCATTACCAGGACCTGATCCAGTTCGACGTTCCTCTCGAAGATTCTCCCGACCCGCTGCATCCGCTGGGCGTTGCGGAACTGAACCGCTTCCAGCACCGCTTCGGCTTCACCCGCGAAGATGTGCGCATGATCCTGGCCCCCATGGCAGCCGAGGGCAAAGACGCCGTCTGGTCGATGGGCGACGACACCGCCATTGCGCCCCTGGCCCGCGCGCCGCGTCCGCTCTACGCGTTTTTCCGTCAGCGCTTTGCCCAGGTGACCAATCCGCCGATCGATCCATTGCGGGAAGCCGTGGTGCTGAAAATGCACACCCGCCTTGGACCCTGGCCGCACATCTTTGAATTGCGCGGCCGGCTGCCGGGCCTCTCGCTGCGTTCGCCATTGATCACCCTGGCCCAGATGCATGCCCTCAAACACGGGGAACACGCGCAGGCAGCCACCATGCCCCACGCGCTGCTGAACTGCGTGTATTCCCCTGACACGGCCCTCGAAGTGGCCGTCGACATTCTCGCGACTCGCGCCGTCGAACTGGTTGCCGGCGGAGCTTCTTTGCTGCTGCTCACCGATCGCGGCGCCTCGCCCGATACGCTTCCGGTTCCGATGGCGATGGCCACGGGCGCGGTGCACAACGCTTTGACCCAGGCCGGCGTCCGGGCCGAGGTTGGCCTCGCCGTCGAGGCGGGCGACTGCCGCGAGATTCATCACGTCGCAGTATTGCTTGGGATGGGCGCGGGAGCCGTCTGTCCGTGGCTGGCGCTCGAAACCGCGCGCGATCTGCAATCCGAGCAGGGCGAAGAAAACCTCCTTCGCGCTCTCGAACTGGGACTAGCCAAGGTCATGTCCAAGATGGGCATCAGCGTTGTCGACAGCTATCGCAGCGCCCATCTCTTCGACGCCATCGGTCTTTCGCAAGCCGTGGTCGACAAGTGCTTCCCCGGCGTTCCGGCACCGATCGGCGGTCACGGTTTTGAGCAGATCGACGCCCAGGTGCGCCTGCTCTGGGCCGCCGACCCCGCTCCCGACGAGCCCGCGGATGGCGACCGTGCCGTTGTTTCTGCCATCCAGGTTCGAGATCTCCCCGACTATGGCTTCGTACGTTTCCGCAAAGCCGAAGAGGCGGAGTCGCACGGCTGGCAGCCCCAGATCGTGCGCGCTCTACAGACGGTTGTCGGTTCCACCAAGCAGGGAGCCGCTTTGGCTCTCGCTCCCTTCGCCAGCTTCGCTGCTCAGACTGTTGATTCGACTCCCACGCACCTCCGCGACCTGCTCGAGATTCGCCCCGCCGGTCCCGAACTTGCCCTCGACCGGGTAGAACCGGGAGAGGCGATCTCCCATCGCTTTATTGCCAGTGCCATGTCCTTTGGATCGCTGTCGCCGGAAGCTCACCAGACCATTACCCAGGCCATGAACCTGCTTGGGGCACGCTCCAACACCGGCGAAGGCGGCGAGGATCCTGCCGTGTATGCGCCGGTTGACGGCGCTCCGTCGCTGTTGAACAACAAGATCAAGCAAGTCGCCAGCGCCCGCTTCGGCGTTACCGCGGAATACCTGATTCACGCTGAGGAGCTTGAAATCAAGATCGCGCAGGGCGCCAAGCCCGGCGAAGGCGGCCAGCTCCCGGGGCACAAGGTCTCCGAACTCATTGCCCGCCTGCGCCATGCGCAACCAGGAATGCAGCTCATCTCGCCTCCGCCCCACCACGACATCTACTCCATCGAGGATCTGGCCCAGCTCATCTGGGACCTGAAGCGCGTCAACCCCCGCGCCACCGTCGGCGTCAAGCTGGTCTCCGGCTGCGGCGTGGGCACGATCGCCGCGGGCGTGGCCAAGGCTTATGCGGACTACATTGTGATCGCCGGCCACTCCGGCGGCACCGGCGCCTCGCCTCTCTCGAGCATCAAGTACGCCGGAAACCCCTGGGAACTGGGTCTCGCCGAAGCGCAGCAGGTCCTCATCCACAACGGTTTGCGCGGCCGCGTCCGCCTCCGTACCGACGGCGGCCTGCGCACCGCCCGCGACATCGTCATCGCGGCGCTGCTCGGCGCCGACGAATTCGCCTTCGGCACTGCGGTCCTGGTCGCTCTCGGCTGCGATATGGCGCGCCAGTGCCACCTCAACACCTGCCCCACCGGCATCGCCACCCAGCGGCCGGAGTTGCGCGCCAAATTCCGCGGCAAACCCGAACACGTCGTCCGCCTCTTCGACGAGCTGTCCGCCGAAGTGCGGCAATTGCTCGCCAAGCTCGGCCTGCCCTCGCTCCAGGCCGCCACGGGCCGCACCGACCTGCTGGAACAGGTCCGGTGGGACGCCGGCCTCGACTTGAAAGCAGTGCTTTCAGCCACCGCGATTGCCGCAGAAACCGGAGGGGCCATCCGCTGGGAAGGCGGCCGCAATGATCGTCCCGAGGAGCACGATCCGATCGACGATGCCTGGGTCGCGCCCGGGTTGGAGGCCTACAAGGCCGGCCGTCCTTACTGCGTCGAAACCCGTGTCACCAACGAGGATCGAACCCTGGGAGCCCGCCTCGCCGGAGAACTCGCACTCTTCAAAACGCACAACCCCACCGCCACGGGGTCTAGCCTGACGTTCAACATGTTCGGGACTGCGGGACAATCGTTTGGCGCTTTCGCCGTCTCCGGCATGACCCTCCAGCTCGCGGGGCTGGCCAACGATTTCGTCGGCAAGGGCCTGTGCGGCGGGGAACTGGTGCTGCGCGCCGTGGGCCGCGCCGCGCAGGACAGCGCAAGGCACACCCTGCTCGGGAATGTGGCCCTCTATGGCGCCACCAGCGGCTGGCTCTTCGCTGCCGGCCGTGCCGGCGAGCGGTTCGCGGTGCGCAATTCCGGCGCCCTCGCCATCGTTGAAGGCGTGGGCGACCATGGCTGCGAATATATGACCGGCGGTCTGGCCGTGGTGCTGGGCACAACCGGCATCAACTTCGGCGCCGGCATGACCGGCGGCGTGGCGTGGATCTACGACGAAGCCGGCGCCTTTCTCGGCAAAGGCCGATACCACCATGGCTTTCTGCAACCCGAAACCTGGGATGAGCTCGATCGCGCCGCGCGCCAGTCCATTCGCGAACTGGTCGAACTCCACTACACCAAAACACGAAGCAGGCGCGCGGAGTGGTTGCTGGCGCACTGGGAGCGCGAATCCTCAAAGTTCGTGCGCATGACCCCCAAACCCCAAGCCTGAGCCGGAAGAAGCCCGCTCTTCACGCGGACTCGCACCCTCCGCTGTTACACTCTCGATTGTTCGCGGCCCGTGAATTTCGCGCCGCCCTTCACAGGCCAAATGACATCGATCAACCCGATCTCTACGATCAATGACCTCTTCAGCCGCCTGGTAGCGCGGGCCAATCCCAAGGCGGTGTTGTGGCAGGACGAACTGGGCCGCTGGCGCCCCATTTCTTCCGACCAGCTCTACCAGCGCGTGCGGGGCCTCGGGAAGACTTTGCTCGAGTGGGGCGTGCAAAAAGGCGACCGTGTTGCCCTCATCGGAGAAAATCGCTGGGAATGGGCCGTCGCCGACTTCGCCACCCTCGCCATCGGGGCCGCTAACGTCCCCGTCTATCCCACGCTGACCGGCGACCAGATCGCCGTCCTGCTCGAGGACGCCGGCTGCCGCGTCGCCATTGTCTCTACCCGCCAGCAGTACGACAAGCTCAACGCCGTCCGCGCCAAAACGCAACTCGAGCGCATCGTCATCATGGATTCAGTCGCGCCGCCCCCGGGCGCGATCCCGTTCAGCAGCCTGCTCGCCGGCGCTGACGAGCGCGGCAGTGAGCGCGATCCGGCATTCGACGCGCTGGTCCAGTCAGTTAAACCTGAAGACCTGGCAACTCTGATCTACACATCCGGCACGACCGGCGAGCCCAAGGGCGTCATGCTCACCCACGGTAACATTGCCGCCAATCAGAACTATGCGGGCTATGAATACACCTTCGGTTCCAACGATGTCTGCATTTCATTTCTGCCTCTCTCCCACATCACGGCCCGCGCTCTCGATTACGTGATGTATGGCAGTGGAGCGCAGGTCGTCTACTGCGCGAAATTCGACATGCTGCCTCAAGCCATGCGCGAGATCAAGCCCACTGTGTTCGTCGGCGTGCCTCGCGTTTACGAAAAGATTCGCCAGGAAGTAGAGCGCCGCGCGGGTGAATCTCCAGTCAAGAAGCGCCTGCTTGCCTTCGCCATTCGCATGGGTGCAAAGCATCGCGATGTGGTCTATGGCGGCGGCCAACCCTCCTCTCGCTTATGGAAACTGGCCGACAAACTGGTCTACGCCAAAGTGCGCGAGGCTTTCGGGGGCCGCGTCCGGGTGTTTGTTTCCGGCGGCGCGCCGCTTGGCATCGACACCGCACAGTGGTTTGCCTCCGCCGGTATTCCCGTCTGGGAAGGCTATGGCCTCACCGAGACTTCGCCCGTCATTGCCCTGAACTCACTCCCCAATCACCGCATGGGTGCGGTGGGCAAGCAGCTTCCCAACATTGAATTGAAATTTGCCGGGGATGGAGAACTGCTGGTTCGCGGGCCGTCGGTCTTTCCCGGCTATTGGCACAAGTCTGAAGCTAACGGCGAGTGCTTTGATTCGGACGGCTGGTTCAAAACCGGCGATATCGCGCACTTCGATCAGGACGGTTTCCTCTATATCACCGATCGCAAGAAGGAACTGCTGAAAACTTCGGGTGGCAAGCTCGTCGCGCCGCAGCCCATCGAGAACAAGCTGAAGACCAGTCTGCTCGTGGGCCAGGCCGCTCTGGTCGGCGATAAGCACAAGTTCATCTCCGCGCTGATTTCTCCCAATTTCGCCGCCCTCGAAGAATGGGCGCGGCACCACGAAATCCGAGCTCGCACGCGCGCCGACCTTGTCGCTCACAAGCGCATTGTGGCCCTTTACGAAGAGCTGGTGCGCGAAGTCAACGCCGGGCTGGCCAACTTCGAAACCATCAAGCGATTCCGAATTGTGCCGGATGAGTGGTCGCAGGATTCGGGTGAGTTGACGCCCTCGATGAAGCTCAAACGCCGTGTCATCACGGAGAAATACGCGGCGGTGGTCGGCGAACTTTACGCGGACGAAGCAACCGCGCACGGCGAATAGCCGTCTTAACTCCGGATCCCAGTCCTTTGCCGAACACCGCCCCTTTGCCCCACATCCGGCTGAGACCGCGGAAGAACGGAGCTCCCCAGGCGCCCACTGCCAGCACGCTGCCGAATAGAATCACTGCATCGATGCTGAGGCGCCCTTCGCGCGACCAGTACGCATCGGGTTCCAGGTTGAGCCACAGCGCAAACTCATCGAGAGTCAGCGCCGCTCCCACGCCGTAGCTGACTGACATCAGGCGGCTGAAGAAAATCGAAAGTGGGGAATGCGACCGGCCCAGGTCGAGCAGCCATCCGTAGCCCACCAGCAGAAGGATGAGAATCCCCCACACCAGGTGATGAATGTGGTGGCCGCGCACCATCACCCATTGGAACGGCCCCACGTGGCGGCTGATGAGGTGCACCAGGATGCGCACCCCCAAAAATGTGACCAGGAACGAGACAGAAGCAATGAACATGCGCCGCCGCGGCCGATCCTGGATGGTGCTTCGGACCACGAACCCCAGGCGCGTCAACTGCAGCAGCACCAGCAGTACGATCACCACCAGGCTGGCGAAGGCCAGCAACAAAAAGGTTCCCGTCCCAGGCATAAGCAATTCAACCACGTGGCCGCGCCCACTTGAATAAGCCCGGTGAAAATCCTGCCGCTAAACTATGTGGGCTCTTCGCCTCGTGCGCGCGGTCACGATTCCACTTTACAGGGGCACGGTACACTGTTTACGGCATTAAGACCGGCGGTTGCCGGCCCGGTAAACCACAGTTTCCGGGGAACCAACCCTATTGCGGCTCTTGGGCCGCGCCAATTTTTGTCAGGAGAGATTTCGATGCGAGTGGCTTTATTGACCGGCGGCGGCGACTGCCCCGGATTGAATGCCGTCATCTACGCGGCTGTGAAGAAGGGCATCAACACGTATGGCGATGAGTTTATTGGCTTCTTGAACGGATGGCGCGGCGTACTCGACAACAATTGGATTCCGCTCACCCTCGAAAGCACCGACGGCATTCAACTCAGAGGCGGCACCATCCTCCACTCGTCGCGCACCAACGTCAAAAAGATCCCCGGCGGCATCGACAAGGTTCGCGAAGTGCTGGCGGCCAACAAGGTTGACGCGCTGATCGCGCTGGGCGGCGACGACACCCAGTCGGTGACGCTGTTCCTGAGCGAGAATGGCGTGCCCAGCGTGGGCGTACCCAAGACCATTGACAACGACATTAGCGGCACCGACCAGACCTTTGGATTCGACACCGCGGTCATGATCGCTACGGAAGCCATTGACCGCATTCATACCACCGCCGACTCGCACAATCGCGTGATCGTCGTCGAAGTGATGGGACGCGATGCCGGCTGGATCGCGTATGCCTCCGGCGTGGCCGGCGGCGCCCATGTGATCCTGGTCCCCGAAAGGCCCATCGACATCGATCACGTGTGCGCCTTGCTCAAATACAACTACGACCACGGCAAGCACTACGGCGTCGTTGTCGTCGCCGAAGGCTGCCATCTCCCTGAAGGCGGCCAGGTCATCGGCTCCAAGGAAGTCGACTCCTTCGGTCACGCCCGCCTCTCGGGCATCGGCGAAGCCCTCGCCGAGTTGATCGAGAAGAAGACCGGCTTTGAGACCCGCTCGGTCAACCTCGGACACACCCAGCGCGGCGGCGTGCCCACCGCCTTCGATCGCCTTCTCGGCCAGCGCTACGGCCTCCACGCTATCGACATGGTTCACGAAAAGAAGTGGGGCCGCATCGCCGTGCTCCATGGCACCGACATTACCGACATCACGATCAAGGAAGCCATCGCCACGAATCGCCGTCTCGATCAGCGCTTCTTCGATGTCATTGCCGGTCTCGAAGCGAAAGTCTAAAAGTACTTCGCCAAATTCGATCCAAAAAAGCTGGGTACCCAGGTCTCGCTTTTGAGACCTGGGAACGCACGTGAGAGACGATCAAAGCGCCTCCGCCAGCGCCGCGCCGCACCAGACCGCTGCGAGGCCGAGCACCAGGCTGCCCAGCGCGTAGATCGATGCGAGCGCGAACGCCCCTGAGCGCAGCGTGGAGAGCGTCTCCCACTCATACGTCGAGAAAGTACTGTAGGCTCCGATAAATCCGACCGCGAACAGGTAGCGCCAGGCGGGATTGATTTCGGCGCGCTGGCTGAACCAGGTCAGCGCAAACCCGATAATCACGCAAGCCGTGACATTGACCACCAGCGTTCCATACGGAAATCGAACGCCCATGCGGCTGCCAATCGTGGAGCCCACCCAGTACCGCGCAATCGAACCGAGCCCGCCCCCCAGTGCAATGAGCAGATATCTCTGCAAAGCTGTTCTCCTTTCGTCAGCTTCAAGGCGAGAAGACACACCACACACGATGTGCGTCTCACGCTATTCAAGATGTGCAGGGATTTCGGGCCGGGACATGACTCCCCGACAGGCATCCCTGTCAGGAGTCATCATCTGTCCGGCCTATTGCCACCCCAGCGACTAGGACCTGTCGCAGGGGGCCCCGGATGGGGAGGGACAGCGGTTAAGGGTGAACTCCATCACCACCGTTTCCTATTACAAATGTGGTGCGGTTCGCTGTCAATCTTCATTTCATGGATGGATTGTGGTTCACGCGGGGATTACGGCGGGATAACCGTGCTTCCGGCCAAATTCATGAAGCGCCCGGTCGAATGTGACAAGGGTCGCCTGACTGCCCCTTGCAAACGCCAAAAGCCAGCAATCTCCGACCCACTTCGAGGCGGTTTTTGCAGCGAAGGGTTCCAATGCTTGACGTAACCCAGCTTCAACACCTCGCGGCTCGGGATAGAACTCGACGCGGGGATCTTCCAGCCACCGGTCATACACGCCCCAGGCCTTGCGGAGAATCAGGGTCTGATCCCCCATGACGGCGGTGTTGGTGAGGAGGCGGAGCAAGCCCAGTTGCGTGTAGCGGGAAATGACGAGGCGGTCGTTATCGGGCAGGCGATTGAGCCACGCCCATGAGATCGCGTTGTGCGGGTGGCTGTTGACGGATAGCGCGAGCCAGACGTTGAGGTCAGGATAAAACAAGGTCATGTGGATTCTCGTCCACGGGGAAGCGAGGCCCCAGCTTGCCTTTAGTGCGAATGAGCGGGCCCGTCACTTTCTTTTTCTTTCCGGTGTCGGCGTAGGTCTCCTCAAGCGCTCGCACGATGAGCGAACGGATGGAGGCACCCGAACGTTCCGCCCGGTGCCGCAACCGGTCGTGGAGGGCTTCGGGAATATCGACGGTAGTCCGCACTGCCATGACATGATTATGTCACAAACTCCAAATGCGCTCGCAGGCACCCGTCGAGCCGTGGCGCTCTGATTGCTAGTTGTGCTTGCCCTTCCACTCCGCGTACGGTCCCTGGAAGTCTTCGATGGCGCCGTCTTTGAACACCCACAGCCGCGTCGCCACTTCATCGATCAGGTCGTGATCGTGCGTCACCAGCAGCACAGTGCCTTCGTAGCGCTGCAAGGCGATGTTGAGGGCGTTGATCGCTTCGAGATCCAGATGGTTGGTTGGCTCGTCGAAAATCAGAATATTGGGCTTGGTCAGAATCAGCTTGCAGAACACCAGCCGTGCCTGCTCGCCGCCCGAAAGCGCCTTGGTCGGCTTCTCACCCTCTTCGCCGGAAAAGAGCATCTGCCCGAGGATGCCGCGAATCTCTTCGACGTGAGCCGCGGGGTTCCAGCGATGAAGCCATTCGGCCACCGTGAGCCCATGCTCGATCGTTGCCCCAACGTCCTGCGGGAAGTAGCCCACCTGGGCCTCGTGACCCCAGAAAACAGCGCCATTATCGAGTGTGAATTCAGGATCGGCCAGGCCCGGATAATTCGCCAGTAGCGACTTCAGCAGCGTGGTCTTGCCCGCCCCGTTGCGGCCCATCAAGCAGATCTTTTCCCCGCGCAGTATGTTGGCGCTAAACCCGTCGATTACTTTCAGATCGCTGTAAAACTTCGTTAAGTGCTTGAACTCCAGCACGTGCTTGCCGCTGGGCCGCACCTGGTCAAACTTGACGTACGGGCGCTGGATATTCGACCGCGCCAGCTCATTGGTCTGCAGCCGCTCCACTTCTTTGCGCCGGCTCGTCACCTGGCTGGACCGAGTGCCGGCGGCGAAGCGAGCGATGAATTCATTCAGCTGCGCGATCTTCTTTTCGCGCTGCGCATTCTGCGACTCCAGCGTGGAACGGATCTGGGTCTTGGCCATCACCATGTCGTCGTAGCCGCCGGTATAGGTAATGATCGTCTGGTAGTCGATATCGGCGGTGTGGGTCGTGACGCTGTTGAGAAAGTGACGGTCATGCGAAATGGCGATCAGCGTCCCATCGTAGTCGTTCAGGAAATCCTGCAGCCAGTGGATGGATTCGAGATCCAGATAGTTGGTCGGCTCGTCGAGCATCAGCGCTTCCGGCTTGCCGAACAACGCCTGCGCCAGCAGCACGCGCACTTTCTGCCCGCCCTGCAGTTCGCCCATCTTGCGCTCGTGGATTTCCTCGGGAATGTCGAGGCCATCCAGGAGGATCGCGGCATCGGCCTCGGCGGTATAGCCGTCTTCGTCGCCGATGACGCCCTCAAGCTCGCCCAGGCGCATGCCGTCTTCGTCGGTCATCTCGGGCTTCTCGTAGATGCGGTCGCGCTCTTCCAGCGCAGCCCACAGGGGACGGTTTCCCATGATGACGGTGTCGATGACGCGATAGTCGTCGAACGCGAACTGGTCCTGCCGCAGCACGCCCATTTTGCGTGGACGCACGACGTTGCCCTTCTGCGCATCCAGCTCCCCGGTCAGGACTCTCATGAAAGTCGACTTGCCGGATCCGTTGGGGCCTGTAAGCCCGTAGCGCCGTCCAGGCACAAAGCTTACACTCACATCCTCGAAGAGTACCTTCGAGCCATAGCGCATCGATACATTGCTGACACTGAGCATTCGTTCTGATTCCTAAGCGCGGACCGCAGTCTGGTATCGGCTCCGCGGGGCCGGATAAAGCCGGGGTTGATTCGAGGTTTGGGGCGCACTCACGTGGGCAGCCCCGGAGAATTACTGCTCTCTTAGTTTCTCACAGGTGAGAGATTCTGAGTTTGGATGAGGCTGGGTTAGCCGAATAACGCCGTCACCACGCGATTCACCACAAACGCCGCGCCATACGCCAGCACCAGCATGTAGGCGAACTGGAATGCAGGCCACTTCCAGCTGTTGGTCTCGCGCCGCACCACGGCCATCGTCGAGGTGCACTGCATCGCGAAGGCAAAGAAGATCATCAGGGCCAGCGCTCCGCCCAGCGTCATGTCGCTGTGGAGCGCGGTCTGAAGATTCAGCGCCTGCGTGCCCGGGTCCGCACCGTACAGCGTACCCATGGTGCTCACCATCACTTCGCGAGCCAGCACGCTCGAGATCAGCCCGATGCCGATTTTCCAGTTGAATCCCAGGGGCGCGATCACCGGTTCGATCAAATGCCCGAGGCGTCCTACCAGGCTGTTGGCGAGGTCGGGAATGCCCCAGGAGCCGGCCTGCGTATGGATGACGGGCAGGTGGGCAAGCACCCACAGCACCAGCGTCACGGCGAGGATCACCGTACCCGCCTGACGCAGAAACACCCGCGCCCGGTCCACCAGCCGCATTAGCAGCGCGCGCACCGTGGGCATGCGGTACTGCGGCAGTTCCAGAATGAAGGGCGTGTCGCTCGACCGCAGAATGGAACTCTTCAGCAAAAATGCCGTGGTCATGGCCGCCACAAAGCCCGCTACGTAAAGCCCCAGCATCACCAGGGTCCGCAGCCCGAGGAAGCCGTGCAGGTAGGTGATGTTGGGAATAAAGGCGGCGATCAGCAGTATGTAGACGGGCAGCCGCGCCGAGCAGGTCATGAACGGCGTCACCAGGATCGTGGCCAGGCGGTCGCGCCGGTTCTCGATGGTGCGCGTCGCCATAATGGCGGGCACCGCGCACGCATAGGCCGAAAGCAGCGGGATAAATGCCTTGCCGTTGAGGCCCGTGGTGCGCATCACGCGATCGGCGATCAAAGCGGCGCGAGCCAGGTATCCCGAGTCTTCGAGGATGCCGATAAACAGGAACAGGAGCAGAATCTGCGGCAGGAAGACCAGCACTGATGAGATGCCCTTCCATGCCCCATCGAGCACCAGGGACTGCAGCCACCCCGCGGGCAGCAGCGGCCGCACCAGGTCGCCGGCCCGCGCCAGCACCTCGCCGAAACCGTCCGAGAGCGGCTGGCCAATCGAAAACACAACTTCGAAGACCGCCACCACCACCAGAAGGAACAGCAGCGGGCCCCAGAACCTGTGCAGCAGGACATTGTCCAGCCTCCGGCTGTTTTCAGCCGAAAGCGGAGCGCGATAACCGGTGCGCCGGCTAACCTGCGCCGCCCAGCTGTGAGTGCTGGCCGCATTGCCAAGGACGGGAAGGAGCAGCGGCGGAGGGACCGCGTTGTTCGTGTGCTTTCCGTTGGAGTGTTGGCTGAGGAACAAGGGAACTGCCTCAAGCCCCGTTCCCCGGAAAGCGCTGACCTGTGCCACCGGAGCGCCCAGCTCGCGTGCCAGTTTGAGCACATCGACTTTCCCGCCCCGCGACATCATGAGGTCGGTCATGTTGAGCAGAACCAGCGTCGGCAGGCCGAGGGCGAGAACCGGGGCGGCCAGCATCAGCTGGCGGGTGAGATGAAGTGAGTCCAGAACCAGGAGGATCGCGTCGGGCTTTGGCGTGCCCGGCATCTTGCCCTTCAGCACGTCCACCGCGACACGTGCATCCTCCGAATAGGGATTCAGGCTATACACGCCAGGCAGGTCGATCAACGTGAGGTCGTCGCGGCCCACGCCGGCCATCAGCCCCATGCGCTGTTCCACGGTCACGCCCGGATAGTTTGCTACCTTTTGGCGCAGGCCGGTCAGGCGATTGAAAAGCGTCGATTTGCCGGAATTCGGCGGACCGATCAGGACCACCGTCCGCAGCGAACCTGCAGGTGGCGCGTCAGACGGCTGAAATGTTGGGGTAGCGCAGCAACTGCTGCTCATCGGGAGGCCTCGGCGAGCGCTTTATCTTCCTTTACTTCCGCATCTGCGTTGCGAACGCGAATAGCCTCCGCGGTTTCGTGCCGGAGAGCGATCTCCATCCCGTCGACACCGTAGACCGTGGGATCGCCGGCTGGCGCCCGGCGCAGCGTCGTCACTAGCGCGTCAGGCAAAAAACCCATGTGCATCAGATGGTTCTGCACCGATTCAGGCAGGTCCAGCGCCACCAGAATCCCGCTCTCGCCAACGTTCAACTCACTTAGCACGCGCACCTTCCGGACTCCGCGGGCCCACCGGAACGGCAGCACCCTTAAACTACGACCAGAATAGTCGGACTTCAGTATACGACCATTTCGGTCTGAGTTGCAAATACGAGCAAAATTCATCTTTTTGACCTCCCGCAGGGGGGAGGCCGGCTCTCTACCGCGCCGGCCAGCCATTTCCCTTGCGGACCCCACTTGACCCATTCATCGGAAGCTGCACCCATTTTTATCAGTGGGTATTTTGAACGTATGTGACTTAAATCACGCTGCAAACGGCTCCGCGAACTCAGAACTTCCGCCCCAGGTATCGCCTCCAGATGCCAAACAGCTCAAAAATGGCTCGCAGAAACGCCCCCGAAGTGACCTTGGACCCGCGCACGTCATTCCATTCCGACAGGGGGTATTCGTAGACCGTATTTTCCAGGTAGGAGGCGTCTCCTTTTCGAAGCGCTTCGAATCGCGCCAGGATCTCCACATCAAAGATCCATCGCGAATGAAAGGGAGCCGCCAAAACCTCCGACAGTTCCGGGGTCACGCGGAATATCTTGGCCCCGCACTGGGTGTCGTAGATCGGCAGGCGAAGCATGATCGACACCGCGCTGGCAAAGACGCGTCCTAAATAATGGCGCAATGGATTGCGATTCACCCTTCGCCCGAGCAGCCGTATGCGTGCGCCAAAGACCATTTCGATGGCCGGGTTGGCGGCGAACTGCTGCAGCAGCTCCGGTATCGCGCTTAATGGCGTGGCCAGGTCGGCATCCCAGAACCCCACGTAATCCGGCTTGCCGGCAAGCATCGCCTGCCGCATTCCGTCCCGCACCGCCTCGGCCTTGCCGCCATTCACAGGTTTATCGAGAACCGAGACGCGCTCCGGGTATTGCAGCTCGAATTGACGAAGAAGCTGCAGCGTGCCATCCGTACTTCCGTCGTTCACAAACAGAAAGTGAATGGTCTCTTCTGATCGCAGGAAATCGGAAAACAAGTCGAGACGAAGACGGCTCTCTTCATTGAAGCAAGGCACGATGATGCTGCACCGACAGGTTTCCAAATGTCTTTCCTCTTGCACATACTCGACCCGGTAGCAGTAAGAACTGCGACGGCACTTTCTCACTGTTGCTGTCGCTTACGTTTCAATTATCTATCTCGCGGGCTGGAGGGTCTTGGCGTAGCCGGTTCCCCCAGGAGCGTTTAGTCAGTAACGGGCCGTCTGACAAAGAAGGTCCGTTGACGATGCGGAAGAGACTGGTCTGGGTTCGTGGTATCCCACCCTTTCGCCAGAAAGAAGGCGAAAGGGGCACGGGGATTTGTTGCTCTTTCATCTACGGAAAAGAACGCCCACGGCGCTGCATAGTGGTAAAAGAGTGTGCATGGACGCAAACGAATTCCGCGCGACTCTGGCCGCCGACGCGCCGGCGGCCAACCTGCCGCCAACCGTTGCGGCCCTGTGGTGGGACGCAAAAGGCGATTGGGCCCGCGCCCATGCCCTGGTGGACGAACTCGAAACCCCTGACGGCATGGCCGTGCACGCCTATCTCCATCGCAAGGAAGGCGCGGCCTCGAATGCCGATTACTGGTATGCGCGCGCCGGGCGCCAATTCCATCGGCCCGGACTCGAGGCCGAATGGGAAGCCCTGGTCGATGCCCTGGCCTAACCGGCCGGTATGCGCCCGTCTAATCGTTGCGCAGAGCCACCATCGGGTCCACATTGGCCGCACGTCTTGCCGGTGACCATGCCGCCATCAGCGCCAGCACGCAGAAGAGTACCGGCACCAGCGCATACGTGAGCGGATCGAGGGGGTTGGTCTCAAACAGGAAACGGCCCATCAGGCGCGTCACCGCTACCGCTCCCGCCATGCCCAGTGCCGATCCCAGGACCGCCAACCCGAGGCTCTGCCGGAGCACCAACTCCGCGATCTGCAGGCGGTTGGCGCCCAGCGCCAGGCGCAGCCCGATCTCGCGCGTTCTCCAGCTCACCGTATACGAGATGAGGCTATAGACGCCGATCCCACCTACTACCAGTGCCAGCGCCCCGAACGCTGTCAGCAGCAGGGTGAGGGAACGCGGCGCGGCCGTGGAAGACACGACCACGCTCCTCAGTGTCCGCACCTTGGTCACGGGAACCGCGGGATTCAATTGCTCCACCAAGGCGTGGAGGTTCGAGGCCAGCGCCGCCGCACCGATGCGCGAGCGCAGCAGGATGTTCATCACCGGCTTTTCGGTTTGGGGCGTAATGGGCAGATATGTCTCCCAGCCCGAGGCCTTGTCGAGACTCACGTGGCGCGTGTCGCTTACCACCCCGACCACGATGGAGGCAGTGTTCATGTCCATCACTGCGGGCGTAGTCTCCTGCTTGCCCACATCCGCGACATGCTTGCCGATCGGATCCTGATTCGGCCAGAGCTGGTTGGCTTCCGCGGCGTTCACCAGGATCGCGCGGCTGGTACCCGCCTGATCGCCGCTGTTGAGCAAGCGCCCGCGCAGCAGTCGAAGCCCCATCAACGGGAAATAGCTGGGCGAGACGGTCCGGCTCGAAGCCTGGAGCGCCAGCTGTCGCGGATCGCGTGGGTGTCCTTCGGCGTCGAACACATACCACGTGTCGTAGCCAGTCATTGGCAGGGCGTCTACCAGCGCGGCCGAATCAACGCCAGGGAGCCCTTCGGCGCGCGTCAGCAGGGTATTGAAGAAAGCCAGGCACGAGCCCTTCTGCGTACACGCACCGCGGTCGAGCGAGATCTGCGCGGTCAGGGTCTGCTCGGCGTGGAATCCGGGATCGGTATTCGCCAGTCGATACAGGCTGCGCAGCATCACTCCCGCTGCTGTGATCACCACTACTGCAAGCGCGATCTGGCCCACCACCAGTAGTTGTGAAACTCGGAACCGCCGTGCGTTGCCGAACACATTTCCGGAATTGAGGCGCAGACTGCCCTGCAGGTCTTTCCTCCCGGCCTGCAGCGCGGGAACAAGGCCGGAAAGAATTCCCGTCAGCAGGGACGCTCCGATTGCGAACAGGAACACGCCCCCATGCAAACCGAGGTTCGCAAGACGCGGGGTGTCGAGAGGAAGAACCAGCTTGAGCGCGTTCAGGCTCATGGTTGCCAGCAGCACGCCCAGGAAGCCCGAGATCGCCGCCAGCACCGCGCTTTCCGTCAGCATCTGCCGGATCAGCCGGCCCGTATCCGCACCGAGCGCCGAGCGCACGCTGATCTCGCGCTGACGTACGGCTGCGCGGGCCAGCATCAAGTTGGCTACGTTGGCGCATGCGATCAGCAGCACCAGTCCCACCGCGCCCGAGAGCAGCAGCAGCCGCGGCTTCACATCGCCCACGATCGACTTCAGCAGCGGAGCCACGCCCACTTCGGCTGCCCAGTTATCCGGCATCCGCCACGGAAACAGGGTCAGCATCTCGCGATGCAGCGACCGCAGCTCTGCCTGCGCCCGGCCCGGCGTGACGCCGTCGCGCAGCCGCCCGATCGCCTGGTACCCGAAGATCGCCCACGGATCCACCGCGTCGCCCGCCTTGAACGCGATGGGAATCCAGAACTGCGTTTCGAAGTCGGGAAAATGGATTTGAGGCGGAGCCACTCCGATGATTTCGCGATTCACCCCGTCCAGCATCATGGTGCGGCCGACGACGCCTGGGTCGCCGCCAAACTGTTCCTTCCAGAAGCCGTTGCCGAGAACGATCGCCCGATCCTGTCCGCTCGTCTCTTCCGCGGACGAGAAGAAACGCCCCAGCACAGGCCGCACCCCCAGGGTCTCAAACAGGTTGGTGCTGACGGTGCTTCCGAAGGCACGCCCCGTCGTCCCTCCGCCGGTCACGTTGTACTCGGCGTTGAGCGAATAGCCCGAGATACTCGCAAAGCTTTGCGAACGGCGCTGATACTCCCGGATCCAGCCTTTCGGATAGTTGTAGTAGTCGGTCCCGGCCGCCAGTTGCATCAGCCGGTCCTGGTGCGGAAAAGGCAGCGGCTCAAGCAGGATGGAGTCGATCACGCTGAAGATCGCCGTATTGGCCCCGATGCCCAGCGCCAGGGTCAGAACCGCCACCACCGCGAAGCCGCGGCTCCGGTTCAGCTGGCGCAGCGCATAACGAATATCTTGTAAGAGAACGTGCATCTCAACTCCTCCGATCGGTCATCGGCTGAATGGGAAGTGCATGCACAAGACCAATCCCGAGTCGGACTAAAGCAAACGCTGCGAGACAGATACAAAGCGATAAAACCTGGCCCACTCCCGCTCCCATGTCCGCTGGCGGCTATCGTCGTTCAGAACCGGACACCGCGCCTATCCCCCCAGATACCGCCGCACATCCTCCGGGTGATGCGAATGCTCAAATGCAATCTCACGCGAGATGCGCTCTGTCCGAACCAGTTCGGCCAGCGACTGTTCCATGGTCATCATGCCGTCATTCCGGCTGGTCTCGATATGCGCCCGAATCTGGTGGTCGTGTCCCTGCCGGATCAGGTTCCGTATCCCGCTGGTGGCCAGCATGATCTCCACCGCCGGATGTCGCCCGATCCCGTTGGCCGCCGGCACCAGCCGTTGCGAAATCACCGCCAGCAGTGCCATCGAAAGTTGCTGCCGTATCTGCGACTGGAATCCAGCGGGAAAAATATCAAGTATGCGCAACACCGTTTGCGCCGCATCGTTGGTGTGGAGGGAACTGAACACCAGGTGCCCGGTCTCGGCGGCTGTCAGCGCTGCCGCCATGGTATCGGCATCGCGCATTTCCCCCACCAGGATCACATTGGGAATCTGCCGCATCGCCGCCCGCACAGCTTCGGCAAAGCTGGGCGTATCGGGCCCCAGTTCGATCTGTTCCACCACCGAGGTGCGATTCGTGTGTTCAAATTCGATCGGGTCCTCGATGGTGATGATGTGGTCGCGGCGGCGCGTATTGACCAGCTCGATCAGCGCTGCCAGCGTCGAACTCTTGCCGCAGCCGGTCGGTCCTGTCAGCAGCACCAGCCCCTGGCGGCGTTCTGCCAGATGCGCCAGCCCGGGCGGAAGGTGAAGGCTCTCCAGCGTCGGAATCTGTTCCGGCAGCACCCGGATGGCGGCCGCGAGCGTGCCCCGCTGGTAATGAAAGTTAGCCCGGAATCTGCCGATGGACTTGCGCACAAATGAGAAATCGATCGACCTTCGCGTCTGCAATTCCTTTTGCTGTTCGCCGGTCAAGATCGGCAGCAGCAGCCCGCGCAGGTCGGAGTCCGACAGCACTCGCCCCACCCCGGTCGTCAAAGCGCCGTTCACTCGCAGCACCGCCGCGGACCCGGCCACTAGAAGCAAATCTGAAGAACCGCGCTGAACCGCCGTCGCCAGAAACTGATCGAGCCCCGTCTTTTCTTCCGACCGCGCCCGCGTCGCCGAACGGTTCAGTTCGTCGACCAGCCGCGTCAGTTCGCCTTCATATTCACCCATGAAGACAAGGATATGGACTTTTGCTGAAACCAACAAACTGGAATTTGGTGCCCACCACGATGGGCCCGGCCCCAGACTAAGAGCTAATAGCTACTGTCCAATCGTTGACCGCCGTGCCACTCAAGTCGCATGGACTGTCCTTCAATCCCTATGCTCTAATCGGTCCAAACTCCCCTGGAGCTTTCATGCATATCTGGTTTCGATTGGCGTCCGCAATGACCACTCTCATTCTGTCTTTGGCCGCCATCGGATGCGGAGGCGGAGGGGGAAGCGGAAGCGGCACCCATCCGGCGAATCCCATCTCGGTTTCCCTCAGTTCTTCAACCGTGGTCGTCCCGCAGGACGGCATGCCCACAAGCGTCCAGATCACCATCAACTCCACCAGCGAGACCGCACTGGTCAGCTTCACTGGATTGCCAGGCGGCGTGCAGACCACCTATGCCGCCTCTGATACCAATCCCTCTGGCCCTTTGACCTTCGTCGCGACCACATCCGCACCGGCCGGCACCTATTCCGCGAGCGTAACCGCAAACTCGGCCGGACAGACCGCAAGCACCCAGTTCAAGCTGATCGTGGCGCCTGTAGCCACTGTGAGGGGCACAGTCGACACCACGCTCGGCGTCAAGGGAAAACTGCAGCAGTTCATGTCCACCTCGTTTCAGATCGCCGAATGGACAGGAGACTTCTTCGGCACCAACGCTTCCACGCGGCAAGCCGCTCTCAACAATTTGGGACCGCAGCATATTCGCCTGCAGGCGCTGTCGCAGGCTATTCCCATGAAGGCCAACACCGGCGCCGCCACCGACTGGGACTTCACGCTGCTCGACCAGACGGTGCAGCCGGTTCTTGCCTCCGCTGATCACAGCCCTGAATTCCAGATCGCGGCCGCTCCCGCATGGATGCTGAACACCGCCACCGGCTATCTCGACGTAACCAACCACGTGAACGATTTCGCTGCTTATGCCGCCAATCTCGTTCGCTATTACAACAAGACTGGATTCGACGTGGCCGGTGTGCATTTCCAGATCGCCGGCTACCCAGCCCATCACCTGGTGGGGCATCTTCAACGAGCCCGCGTACAACGGCCTCGACGCGGCGCAGTACGCGACCGTTTATAACGCGGTGGTCCCGGCCATGCTGGCCGTCGATCCCACTATCAAGTTCGTTGCGCTGGAATTTGCAGGCTCCACGCTCGGCACCGGCTGGCCCACCGATCCGGAAATCTGGCTGCCGCCCTTCTTTGCCCCTGCAAGCGCCGGCGGCGTTAACGCGCACATCGACATCGTGGCGATGCATGTCTATACAACCTGCAACCAGATGGACACCGATACGTCGCTCTTCGATGCCGTCGATCAATATGTGGACGTGAAGAAGTTCATCGACCAGCAGATTGCTACGCGCGCCGACCTTGCCGGAACCCCCGTATGGATGACCGAAAACAACGTTAACGCCGATTTCGCGGGCAACAACGGAACGAGCTCTTGCAACGCGGGCCAAATGTTTGTGGTCGACCCCCGCGGCACCAGCGCCTACTTCGCCGCCTGGCGGCCCTACGTGTTTTCGCAGTTCGGGAAGGCAGGGAACCAGGCTCTCTATCAGTGGGCCTACTCAGGCGACAAGCAGTACGGCGAGGTGGACGCGAACGGGAATCCCTATCTGAGTTACTGGGTGGACCGCTCTCTCGCCACTTTCTATCCCTCCACGGCGGCCTCTGCCGGTCCCGACATCCTCACCGCGACATCCACCGACACGTCTTCAATCGAAACCCTTGCCACGCGTGCGTCCAACGGCGTGGTTCGCGTGATGATCGTGGACAGGGCGGTGCACGCCATCACAGATAACAACGGCACGGGCGATCCGCGCACCGTGATTGTCGATACTTCCAGCCTGGGGAACTTCACGGCGGCCAGCCTGCTCACCATTGATGGCACCACCGACATAACCAATGGGCCCACCGCCGCCGGTATCGCGCCTGGCCCGCGGCTCGAGGTTCCGCTGAACGGTTATGGTGTTGCGTTCCTCTCGCTGATGCCTTGAGGACGCTCTGAACGACTCGGTTTCAGAACTCTACCAACCCAGCACGTAGGCGAAGAGCAGCGGCGCCACGATCGACGCGTCCGACTCGATGATGTATTTGGGCGTCTTCTCGCCTAGCTTGCCCCATGTGATCTTCTCATTGGGCACAGCGCCCGAGTACGATCCGTAGCTGGTCGTCGAATCGCTGATCTGGCAGAAATATGCCCACAAGGGAACGTTGTCGCGCTGCAGATCCTGGTGCAGCATGGGCACCACGCAGATCGGAAAGTCGCCGGCGATGCCGCCCCCGATCTGGAAGAACCCCAGCGGCGTGGTCGCGGTCGTCTCCGTATACCACTCGGCAAGCTCCATCATGTACTCGATGCCGGTCCGCACGGTGTGCACCTTCTTTACATCGCCCGAAATACAGTGCCCCGCATACATGTTGCCCAGGGTGGCATCTTCCCATCCCGGCACAAACATGGGCAGGTTCTTCTGCGCGGCTGCGAGCAGCCAGCTGTTCTTGGGATCGATCTGGTACGACTTCTCGAGCTCGCCCGAGAGCAGAATCTTGTACATGAACTGGTGCGGGAAAGTAGCGCTCGCCGGCCTGGTCGGCGCGCACCCATTCCTTGAGCACTTCGTTTTCGATGCGCCGCATCGCTTCCATCTCGGGAATGCACGTGTCGGTGACGCGGTTCATGTGGCGGCTCAGCAGCTTCGCTTCATCGGCGGGCGTCAGATCGCGATAATGCGGAACGCGCTCGTAGAAGTCATGGGCGACGAGATTGAATACATCCTCTTCAAGATTGGCGCCGGTGCAGCAGATGCCGTGAATCTTGTCCTGGCGAATCATTTCCGCGAGCGAAAGCCCGATCTCGGCGGTGCTCATCGCGCCCGCAATGGTTGCGAACATCTTGCCGCCCGAAGCCAGGTGATCTACGTAGCCCTGGGCCGCATCCACCAGCGCTGCCGCGTTGAAATGGCGATAGTGATGCTTGATAAACGACGTAATTGAAGACATTCTCTCGCTTACTCCAATTAATTAAAGTACCACATGAGATTCAGCGGAGAATGAACGGACTTCTGCCTGTCGACGCGAGCGGAGCCAGGCTACAGTTTCTGTTCAAGAATCGCGTTGACCCGGTCCATCACTTTGAATGCATCGGCGACGTACACCACGTCGGCTTTCCCGCGCGTCCAGCCGCAATTGGGGTCCAGCGAAATGGCGCGGCGCTCGCCGATAAATCTCCACCCTACGACATGCGGCTCTTCGCCGTAGCAACACGTGGAAAGGCCCTTGGGGTGCCGAGGCGTTGCGCCCGTCTGGCCGATCTGATTCATGTGGGTGAGGAAGGGAAGCACGGGCTGGCCGTCTCCGCCCTGGTCGACAAGCGACTTGCTGCTTCCCAGCGATGCGCCGCAGGCATGAAGAAATCTAAGGATAAGTTGCCCCGCCTCGTCCGCGTGGGCAAACCCGTCGGGCTGCTTCTTGGTCCAGCCCGCACCGGCCACGAACAGCAGCTTCGCATCGGGGCGAATCGTCTCCGCGTCGTGCGCGGGGGTGCGCAAGCCGGTTACCATGGTCCGCACCGGCGAAAGCTCGACGGGAACCTGCTTGACATTCACAGCGCCGAACGCACCCGCATACGACGCACACGCGCCTCCATCAAGCAGTAAAAACCATGGACGCTGCTCGCGGCTGAGAACTGCTTCCACGCGCTGGCGATAGAACCACCGCGCGACCTCGACAGAGTCTCCACCCGCGATCGCGGTGATGTGCGTATCAATCACGCCGCCGAGCCTGTAGGATACCCCCGCAACCACGCGAGCGAAACGCGAACTGGATGGAGCGAGCACGATCGTCGCTTGCGAAGTCCGGCAAAGAGCCTCGCATGCCGCGGCATCAGTCGCATACCGGGCCTGTGCGAATGCTTCGCCATTCACGCCGACCAGGCGTGCATTTGTTCCAGCGAGAACTGCGGCCAGCGCCGTCGTGTCGGCAGCCACAATGCCAATCGTGAGCGAAGCCGAAAGGCGGGCCGCAAGTTCTTGCCCAGCCGTTACAGTTTCGAGCGATCCCCGCGTGAGAGCCAGGCCGGATTCATCAGCATGGGTGAGCACGAGTACAGATTCCATCGTCATTTCGTTCCCATCCATTCCACAAGCTCCGCGGCAATTTGATCCGGCGTCATGTCTTTTACCACGCGCGTGGAGCGCTGCTGCTTGGGCAGGCTTACGGATGCATAGTGGAGCCCGTTCAAATCGAGCGCCGCCGGCTTTGCTTTTTGCAGAGCGGGCATCAGGGTGCGCATGTTGGCCATGCCCATCTGGGGATTGTTGCGCGGCTCGGGGAGATTGCCCGTGGCCCATCCCAACACCGCGGGAGCCCCAGCGCACACCGAAACCTGGTGCCGGCCGCCTTCGACGCGCTCCAGCACTTCAAACGATCCATCGTCGCGCACTTCGATCTGATCGACACCCTGGAATTGGTCCGTGATGCCGAGCCGCTCTCCTATTAATTGCAGCGTGACGCCCGCCCCGCGCGTAGCCGACTCCCACCCGCCGAACAGGAGAAACTTCGCCGTTTCTAGCCCTGGAATCGCGTTGATCACATTGGCGAGAACCGCCGCAGTTGCGTGCGCGTCGCTGAATCCTCCGATCGGCCCGTCCACGGGAATAAGTTCGAACGCAACTTTCTGTGCGATAGTCATCATCACTTGTTGGAGCTTGGCCTTGGGGCCGAGTGAAACCAGCCACACTTTGCTGTCTGCATTCCTGGCAGCGAGATTTGCCGCTTCGTAAAGTGCGCTGGCGGCCCATGGATCGAGCACAGCGGGCAAAACCATTTCATTCTTTAATCCCGGTCCGGCCGGACCGGTGATTGGTTCGAGCGTTTGCAGGGGATCAGGGACGATCCCCGCGCAAACGACAATGTGGAAGGCGGTTGGCATGTTTGGATCCTTTTTGAATTAACTATGGCTGAGATGTTCGAAAGCATAGGAGCATTGAGGAGACAAATAGCAACTTGGGCATTTGGGCCCGTTGGACGTGCACAGCGAATTTCCAACTGTCCACAGAGGCCAGTCCAATCTCCAAGGATCGTTGGGATAGAGTTGGCGGGCTCGCTCAGTCGCAGCTTCTCCGTTAATCGGGGACCCGGAGAAGACGCGTCCGAGCACACGCCAAATATGGCTATCGGCCTTCACGTTTCCAGAGCCGGTAATCTGCCCGCAATCTCGCAGCGCTCCGACGATCATTCTAGAGATTTGGTTCCCGGCGCCAATCTCCAGGAGCCTGCAGAGAACCTCATCTGCCTTCTTTCCTTCCCAAATCACTCTTGCGTCGCCGGCGTACTGTGCACAAATCTTGTTTCCGATTCGCCACAACCGGTGGTGCGCCGCCGGATACCGATGGAGGTGATATTCATTGAATTTAGATTTCCATTCTTCTTTTGAAAAAGAAGTGATCTTAATCCAGAGGTCTTCAGGGTCTTTCAAGATGTCGAGAACGAGGCGGTGACCTTTTTCCCCAGCCCTTTGGGCTTTGATTTGATAATCAAGAAGGCAGCAGAGTAAGAACTCGTTAGCTATCTTCTTCGTGCAGGGTTTGTCACCGCATTTGGAAATCGGACCCCAATCTTCTGTTCCACTCCCGTTTGATAATCGGAGAGATGCTACCTTCTGCTCATGCTCTTCATGGCTGAATTCGGGTTTCATACATCCGCCATTCCCTCAGGGGCTAAAGCCCACTTTTACGAACCTTATTCGGCACGACTGAAGTCGTGCCCTGTTACAAGACCAATTGTGAAATCCGTGTTAGATAGAGCTAAGAGCAAGTGGCTGCCTTTCAATTCTCCCCCGAATGCAACCCGCCGGCACCCGCACGAAACGCGAGATTGGTATGCTCTCCGTCCGCGGATTTGGCGCAATTCCAGACGCAGCCGCCGCAGTGAATGCACTTTTCACGTTCGAACACCGGCAGGTTGTTCGCGCCCTGCGTGATGGCCTGGCCGGAACACATGGCGATGCAGGTCTTCTCGTCGCAGGCGGCGCAGAGGCGCAGGTCGCGGAAAACGACGTGATCGGCAAAGCCGGGCATGGCCTGCACCTTGCCGCCCATCAACAGCGCATCCTGCTGCGTCACCAGCAGCCGGCCATCGAGAGGAATCTCGGGCCAGCCACGTGCTGTCAGCAACGCGTCGTGAAACGGCCGCCCATCCTCAACCACAAGGTCCGCCGCACGTTTGCGTTCGATCTCTTCCATGGCCACTTGAGCGCGCGCAATCTGCCTGTGGGCGGCCTGGA
Source organism: uncultured Acidobacteriota bacterium (assembly GCA_963798315.1). Taxonomy (GTDB): domain Bacteria; phylum Acidobacteriota; class Terriglobia; order Terriglobales; family Acidobacteriaceae; genus Telmatobacter. Next base: position 163,881 of record CAWCTA010000028.1, read on the forward strand.
GCTTCGGTTTGAGATGCAGATTGCCGCCCGTGAGGCCCGCCAGCGCCATGCCGATAAGGCCGCGAACGATACCGCCATGAAACCCGTTGCGCGCATCTTCGGCCTCGCGCGCTGCGGTCTCGACCCAGCTAGCACGCCGCCGCGCCACATAGGTATCCCTGAGATTCTGGTTCGTAAAGTCCTTGCCGGCCCGCAAAAGCCCGATCACCGATTCGGCCAATTGGACGCCCGTCGTCCATCCCTCATCCACGCCGGAGCCGGTGAGCATATTGGTGCTGCCTGAGCCCTCACCGATGCGGGCGTAGCCGTTGCCGGCGAGAAAAGGCTCGCCCCGCCGGCCCGATTCCTCCACCGACTTGGCGCCCCAGGAACGAAGTCTGCCATCCTTCAAGTAGCGCCACAAAGCGGGATGCTGAATGAAGTGCTGCAGGTACCGGTACGCGGTGCGGGAAGGATCGCCCATCCACGAAGGCACAAAAATGCCCACCGACACGAGGCGGTCGGGATGCACATAAAGGAAGCCGAATATCTCCGGTTCGGGATAGCCAAATGTGTGCCAGACCGTGCCTGGTTGAAGACCATCAGGATTGGACGGGTCGGTCGGCAGTTCGATCACAAACTTCATGCCCATGGCCCAGTCGCGGCGCGCATGGCCTTCGGGCATGCCGAGGCGTTGATCGATCGCCTGGCCCACCGCACCGACCGAGCCGTCGCCCACAACCGTCAGGCGGGCGCGCACATCCATACCGGGCATGTATCCGTCGCCGGGGTTGCCTTGCCCGTCCACGCCCTGGTCAGCGAGGCGCAGGCCGGTCACGGTGCGATTGGCGAATAACGGCGCGCTAATGGGAGTGCCGGGCCAGATCTGCACCAGGCCGCTGGACATCAGTTGCGTGCCCACCCACTGGTTGAACTGCCCGATCGAAAGCACCAGGCCGTCCTTCTTGTGCAGGAATCCGGGTGTCCAGGGAAGTTCGAAGGCGGAGTCTTTTACGCCGAGCAGCCGCCCCGCGGTCCGCAGAAAGGCATCCCCGCATCGCAAGGATCGCGATCGCCGGCTCGCCCCTTGGGGGTCGAGAAGATACAGCACCCTCTCCTGCTTCACCGCCGCCGCCATCGGGATCTCTTCGGGATTCAGATTGGGGAAGGTCGCGCGAATCCCTTTGGCGCGCGTGACCAGCCCGCTCACGCCTGAAGCGATGTCGTCAGCGCGTTCATAGCAGACCACCTGCAAGGGCATGCCCGGGGCAACTTTGCTTTCAAATGCCGGGTCAGCGGGATTCTGGCTCCACGCCCGCGTCAGAGTGGTGAGAAAGCCCCCGACTGCTGGGCCAAAGCCCGCGCAGGCGATATCGACTTCCATCGTCTGCCGTTCCACCTCGACTTCTCTCAACCCATCGACGCTCATACCGGATAATCCAGAGCTTCAGGAATCATGACTGCGCTGACGGTTTCGGCGGCGCGGTCCTTGGCTAGACGCGAGCCGCTCAGGCATCGGGAAAGCTTGTTCTGTAATTGCAAAAAGCCGTCCGCGCCCGCACAACCCGCGCACGGGCCCGCTTTCTCAGGATGGCTGCCGTCCGCGGCCACTACATCGGTGGCGAAGGCTGAAATGCCGGGCATCGTCTCCTCGTACTGCTCCAACTCACAGGCGGAGAAGCAGCAACTGGTTCCTTCGTCATCCCACGCCGGATGGCGGTTGTAACCGAACACCAGCTCGGCGCAAATCCGCCCGACTTCTCCGGCGGCCTGCGCGGCCTGCACGTGGCACAGATCACTGAGGAATTGCACGGTCCCCGTCAGGCTGTCTGCGACGACTGGATCGCCGGCTCCCTGCCGCTCGAGTTCAAGCACGTCGAGTATCTGGCAGCGCGATGCCAGAAGCCAGCACAGGGCATCGGCCATGGGGAATGTCACTCCCTGGCGCTGGCCATGATAGAGCTTGTTGCCGTCGGCATCGGTGGCCTTCTGCAGATGATTGAGAGTCCAGAGCCACATCTGCATCGCCGAAGCGAGCGTGCATGCGCCGCTGCCCGGATTCGTTGACGCGAGGCGCCGCATGTCCGCCGTCCAGGCGCGGAACTGGGCCAGGAATACTTCGTTGGTCATGGTTATTGTGAGCTGTCGCCGCTGCACAGCTTCCGGCCCTTCGTACGTGGCTTCGAGTTGTGCGTCCATCCACTTGGCGGGGAGGAAACCAGGACAATCCTCGGTGATACCATAACCGCCCATCAGGCTGACCGCTTCGCGCATCACGTTGGCGCCGTGGCCGGTGTTCCACAGCTTGGTCGCGGGACACAACACGTTGGCTTCCGCGTCCTTGAGCACGAATTCGACCAACGGGTCTTGCTCGATCCCTTTCCGGCCCGGCCCGTCCGGTCGCATGGCCAGCAGAAGGACCGCCCGCGCTTCGCTCTCGCGCAACGCCTTCAACTCGGCGCGGCCGCCCTGGATCCCCCTCTCTTTGAGGATCGCGGTTTTCTGTTTCTCGATGGGATCGAGTTCGTCGAACAGGCGCGCCGTCGCGAATCCAAGCGATGCCGCCGCTTCGCCGCACGCCCACACGTCCACCAGGCGGTGCAGTGCGTCCTCGCGCTGCTGAATCCCATGCTCGTACCGGACCGTGCCCGGCCTGGTGCCCTCGGCTCCGCGGAACCGGCTGCGCTGATACCGGATCACCGGTTCGACGGCGGAGAGCATCTTGGCCGCGGTCATCAGCCCGACGGTCACGCGGGTACGGCGAAACACGGCGTCGATCACTTCGCTGTGATTGAAATTGGGAACGATGACGCCGTCCTTGACCGTGTAGCCGCCTACGATCCGGCTGGCCGGAATCTTGAGATTGAAAATGGGGTCGCCGGTTGAAGACAGCTGATGGACAAGCTTTTTGGTCGGCGTGCCGTGGTCAAAGATGCCTTCGTCTCCCTCTTCGAGAATCACAATGCAACTGCCCTTGATGCGCGAGTCGTCGGAGTTCACCGCTGCGGTAACGAAGTTGGCAAACGCGATATTGGTGATGAACCGGCCGCGTTTGTCTACCTGCAGCCAGGGTTCTTCACCGTCCTTCCACTCGGCCACCCGCACCTTGCCCCCCAACATGCCGGTGTCGACGCCGACATACGGGACTGGCTCTGTCAGCGCAAATGCGCCGCGCCAGGGCTTGCGATCTTCACCCGGCTGCGGAGGAGCCGCGAGCGATTTGTAGTGCCGGGACTGCTCCGGCGTGCCCCGTTCGTGGATGGGAGCCAGGGCCAGAAACCCCGCCAGGCTGGCGGTCGCTGCGCCGCCATCCACCCAGGCCAGCTCGAATGCCGCCAGCGACAGGGCCAGGTTCTTCGGTCCGGCGATGAATCCGCCCTCTTCCGGCTCCATAAAAATGGCGCTGATGCCGGCCCGGTCGAAGGCCTCCATCATCACTTCCTTCTCGGGGGTCCACTCGTGGGTGTTGCGCCCTCCGGCCGCCACCAGGCGCGCCACCGGTCCGCGCGCCACGCCGCGCGCCGACTGCACCAGCATCTGCAAGTCAAATCGATCGGTGAATCGCCATTGAATCTGGCGAACGGCGTCGCTGGGAAGCGTGAGCATGTGGCGGATTTCGGAAGGAGCGGCTGTGCTCATAAAAAACCTCAATCGCGGCAACATTGTCCCGTAATCAGGTCACACTAGCTTGTGATTCGTGTCACGTTCTGTTGGCGGATTTCCTGCTCCCGCACGATCGAACTTCACTCCGCGGCTTGTGCGCTGCGTCGCAGATCGGCGCGGATTCCGGCGCGTCACGGGCGGCGTTGTGATCGAGCTCAGCGACGAGCCAAAGAAAGCCCTCGACTGCAGGGCTGCCGATTGTGACCCCTGTCACGGCAAGATTTTCCAGTAAAGCATTTCCTCAGAAGAGCGAACCACGCATGACATGAATCACCGCAGCGGTATCGCACTCGTCCGTCCAGAGAGACCGGTTCCAATCAGTTCTTGTCGAACGGCGAGATAAAAAAGGAAGACGCCAGGATGAGCAGAGCTGGGAAGGTGCGAGGCTCCTCAACCGCTTCGTGGGCGTACAGGCATTGCGGAATGACGAAGCGGAATATTTTTGGGATGGCCGCGGTTGCGTTGCTGTTGGTTGTTTTTGTTCCAGGAAGAGCCTCGGCGCAGGCCGACTGTCTTGCCTGTCACGCCGACAAAGGTCTGCAGGATGCTGCCGGCCATAACATCAGCGTGGACGGCGAGACTTTCGCCAAGAGCATTCACGGCAGCCTTAAATGCAGTGAATGTCACGCCGACATCAAGGAATATCCCCATCCGGAGAAGATCGCGAAGGTCAAGTGCGATACCTGCCACTCCGGCCAGGCAACGGAACTCGCGGGAAGCGTCCACTCCAATGCAGCCGACCATCCCTGCACCAGTTGTCACGGCGATGCGCATGCCGTCTTCGCCAAGGATGACAAGCGATCGGCAGTGTATCCGCTGAATGTTCCCAAGACCTGCGGCGGATGTCACGGAAACAATGGCATGGCCCAGAAGCACGGGCTCGCCACCGTCTTTCCGTCGTATCTCGATTCCATTCACGGGTCGGCGCTGACCAAAGAAGGGCTGCTGGTTGCCGCCAACTGCCAGAGCTGCCACGGCTCGCACCACATTCTCAGCCGCAAAGATGCGAAGAGCCCCACGTTCAAGGCCAACATTCCCAATACCTGCGGCACCTGCCACGCGGGCATCACGGCCAATTACTACGACGGGGTGCACGGCAGGGCGGTCGCGGCCGGCAAAATGGGTGCGCCGGTCTGCTCCGACTGCCACACCGCGCACGCCATTGAACAACCCACCGCGGCCGGTTTCCGCATGCAGTCGACGCCCATCTGCGGCTCCTGCCACAAGGACAAGTTCAGCACCTACCGCGATACCTTCCACTCCCAGCTTGGCGCGCTTGGCGGTTACGTGGAAACAGCGCGCTGCTGGGACTGCCACGAAGCGCATGACGTCCGTCCGGCTTCCGATCCCCACTCGCCCGTGCACCAGACCAACCTCGTTACTACCTGCGGCAAGTGCCACGCCGGGGCCAACCTCAGCTTCGTGCAGTACCAGCCCCACGCCAATGCGCGGGTGCGCAAGCTCAACCCGGCGCTCTACTTCGTGCGCCTCTTCATGAATCTGCTGCTGGTCAGCGTACTTACATTCTTCGTGATCCACACGGCGCTTTGGCTCATCCGTTCCCGCTATGAGCAGGTGAAAAAGGCTGCTGAAGGAGGACCCCATGCCTGAGGTTCAGGAAGCGCCCGTCTCTAGCCAGGACCTCGGTGCCAAAGCCGGACGCTTTTTCGTTCGCTTCACGCGTGCGCAGCGCACCATGCACGCCGTCTTGTTCAGCACCTTCCTTGGCCTCGCGGCCACAGGCCTTCCTCTGCGTTTCAGCCAGAGCATCTGGGCGCGGCGACTGGCCAGCGAGGTGGGTGGATTCGGCGCCATTCTCTTCTTCCACAAGCTCTGCGCCATCGTCCTCACCATCGCCTTTGCCGTTCACGTGAAGGACATCTTCACCCGCGGCATCATGAATCGCGAGAAGGGCATCTTCTGGGGCGCCACCTCAATGGTCGCGAACTGGAAGGATGTGAAGGACATCTTCGCCCATTTCCGCTGGTTCCTCGGGCTTGGGCCAAAGCCTGTATTCGAGCGCTATGCCTATTGGGAGAAGTTCGATTACTGGGCGGTCTTCTGGGGCATGATGGTCATCGGTTTCTCGGGCTACGCCATGTGGTTCGCCCCGTTCTTCGCACACTTCCTGCCCGGCTGGGCTCTGAATGCCGTGCTGGTGATTCACAGCGAAGAAGGCTTGCTCGCCATCCTGTTCATCTTCTCCATTCACTTCGTCAACACGCATCTCCGTCCGGGCAGCTTCCCGATGGACATGGTGATCTTCACGGGCGTCGAAAGCGAAGAAGAGTTCAAGACCAAACGCGCAGTTGAGTATGAGCGGCTGGCACAGCAGGGAAAGCTCGATGCACGCCTCGGGAAAAGCCGGCGACCTGGCTGGTGAATTTCAGCCGCGGCGTGGGAGCCATCGCGATTGCAATCGGACTGATTCTCCTGGTCCTCACGTTGACCGCGTATTTCGGAGAGTAGTGGGGCAAGCCAATGGCAAGAGAAAGCTCTGCCTTTTCCCGCAGTGATGTTAGCGATCGCAAAACTCGCGCGTCTGTCATCCTGAGCGAAGCGCCGCGCCGCGGCGCTGAGTCGAAGGACCTGCGGTTGTCCTTTTGGATATGGGCGCGGCAACTCGCGCTGATGACTCTGCTGATCGGGGCGCCGTCCTCTTGGGCCGCACAGAAGCTCAAAGACAGCGACTGCCTGACCTGTCACGGCGACTCCACGCTGACCACGGATGAAAACGGCAAGCAGGTCAGCCTCTATGTCGACAAAGACAAGCTGAAGCACTCGTTCCATGGCCGGCTGTTCGGCTGCGTCGACTGCCACACCGATGTCAAAAGCCTTGTCCACGACGCGCCACCAAAGAAAATCACCTGCGCGGGATGCCACGAGGCTGCCCAGCAGGCCTATGCCCGCTCCATGCATGCCAGGCCCGTCAAAGCCGGAGCAGCTTTGGGAGCCACGTGCGTTGACTGCCACGGCAGCGCGCACGAGGTTCTTACGCCCAGGCGATCCTGCGTCGCCGGTCAATCATGCCAACGTTCCCGTAACGTGCGGCCGCTGCCACGGGCAGAAGTTCATCACCTCATCGAACGGCGACAGCGCGCAAGCCTTCGACTCATACCAGGCGAGCGTGCATGGACGGGCGATCGAGAATGGCTCGCAGAAGGCCGCCGTGTGTACCGATTGCCACGGCGCGCACGAGATTCTCGCCGCCAACGAAGACCATTCGCCCATTTACAAATTCAACGTCCCGGCTACCTGCGGCAAGTGCCACGCCGACATCACGCAGACCTTCATGGCCAGCATCCACGGGCAGGGAATTGCGCGCGGCAATGGGCTGGCGCCGGTGTGCACCGACTGCCACGGCATTCACTCCATCAAGAAGCACGAGGATCCCAACTCTCCGGTCGCCGGGAAGAATCTGTCCCAGGATACGTGCGCGCGTTGTCATGCTGGCGTGCGGCTTTCGCAGGAGTTCGGCCTGCCCGGCAATCGCGTTTCGTCCTACATGGACAGCTATCACGGGCTGGCCTCGAAGGGCGGCTCGGTGGTGGCCGCCAATTGCTCGAGCTGCCACGGAGTCCACAACATCCTGCCCTCGAGCGATCCCCGCTCGACCATCAACCATGCCAATCTAGGCGCCACCTGCGGCCAGTGCCACAAGGGCGTGACTCAGAAGTTCACGCTCACCCGCGTCCATCTCGGCGATGGCACCCAGGCCAGGGATATCGATTCGGTGATCACCCGCTGGGTCCGCCTGATCTATGTGCCGCTCATCGTGATCGTCATTGGGGGCATGTTCCTCCATAACCTGATCATCTGGCGCAGCAAGCTGACGGCCCGGCGCAGGGCGCATCCGGCCATGGTAGTGCGCATGACCGTGAACCAGCGCTGGCAGCACCTCGTTCTGCTCAGCAGCTTCATCATCCTGGTTATTACCGGATTCGCGCTCAAGTTCCCGAATACATGGTTCGCTCACGTCTTCGGCATGGGCGAGCATCTGCGCGGCATCATTCATCGCCTGGCTGGCGTGGTCCTCATGGCGGCGGGGATCTATCACGCTTTCTATGTAGTCACAATGCGTGAAGGCCAGCGGCTCTTCCGCGATATTCTGCCCAACCCGGCGGATGGATTCGACGCGTTGAAGGCCATGCGCTACTACCTTGGCCTGAGTTCAGAAAAGCCCGAGTTCGGGCGATTCAACTACGCCGAGAAAGCCGAGTACTGGGCCCTGGTCTGGGGCACGGCGCTCATGGGCCTTACCGGCGTCATCATCTGGGCCAAGGTCTGGGTGGGCAACCTGCTGGCGCGCTGGTGGGTCGACGTGGCCACGGCAATTCATTACTACGAAGCCATCCTGGCCACCCTGGCCATCGTGGTATGGCACTTCTACCAGGTCTTCTTCGATCCCGATGTGTATCCGATGAACGGGGCATGGCTGGACGGAAAGATGCCTCTCGACCACTATCGAGAAGAGCACGGCCTGGACACCGAAGCGCCGGTTCTGCCTGATTCGCGTCAGGACGGCCGGGCGGGGGATTCGAAGCCACCCTCGGAAGCGCCGGCTGACTAGCCCGGATTCGCTAGCCTAGTTGCATAAATCGTCTCAAGCGCCATGGATAGCATCCCTCAAGGGCTAAAGCCCACGCGTTATGCGCCATTGGCGGCACGGCTAACGCCGTGCCCCTTTCAAAACAGGATTTGTGCAACTACTTAAATGGCGCCTGCTTCGTCTTGCCCCAGTCGAACCGTCTGCCAATGATCAACTTTGCGATCCAGTGATCGGTTGCGGCGGTCGCGCCTACGCCCACCCCGAAGTTGATCTCCCATTTGGGCGAGACGTTCAGGTCGATGGCCGGAAATAACTCCTGCTGTTGCGAATGCACAGAAGAAATATTCCGGATGCTCCCATAGTCAGCGTAGTACTCGAATCCTCCGCTCACGACCTTGGTGAAATCCCAACTGACCTTCACGGCCGGCGAAAAGTCCAGTCCCAGATTCACATCCGGTCCGTGCAGGGTCCGCTCAAAAGCCGGGTTAACCGCCCAGTAGAAGCGTCCCTTCTGCTTATCCACGATGGGCCGGATCTCCCATGTCCACGTGTCCTGTGAGAAGAGCGCCCGCTGGTAGCCGATCTCCATCGACAGGCTCGCTCCCACCGGCCAGTGCCACGAGGGCGGGACCCGGACGCGCGGCCGGATATGATCTCCCACCCATTCCCACCCCAGTTGGCTCTGGATGGTCGTGAACACATAAAAACCCAGCTCGGACCAATCGTTGAGGCCCTGGGTAATCTCGAGTGTCTCGTGCTGGGCGTGATAGGTGGGAACAACTCCGTCGATGGTTTCCCGCTGGCCCTGGGCCGTGAAATTCGAATGCACCTCAACCATGGTGGTGCGAGGAGCAACCGTTTCCGACCCGTATACCTGGATCTCGTAGTTGCCCTGCGCTCGCGCCGCGCATACACCCGCGGCTGCCAGGATCAGGAGAATGACATTTGCCCTCAAGCAAGCTCCATCGACGGTAGGAATCAGGGAATTTCAGGCCGGCTGCCTGTTTCTTTCATTGGACGGCCTCCTCCGTCGAATAGACGCCGTTCCCCAGCTGCTGAACCTCACTCAAACCCATTCGCACCGGTGGTATACTCGCAAGGGCGGGCGCGTGCAGACGCCCGATTTCAGACTACACTGAGGTTCCCATGTCCGGCCATTCCAAATGGGCCACAATCAAGCACAAAAAGGGCGCGCTCGACGCCAAGCGCGGCAAGACTTTCACTCGCCTGATCAAGGAAATTACCATTGCCGCCAAAGGGGGCGGAGGTGATCCCGACGGCAACCCGAGGCTGCGCACCGCTGTGCTCGCGGCCAAGGCTGAAAACATGCCGGCGGAAAACATCAAGCGGGCCATCCAGCGCGGAACGGGCGAACTCGAAGGCGTCAACTACGAAGAGATCACATTTGAGGGCTACGGACCCGGTGGGGTCGCCATCGTCATCGAAGTAACGACCGACAATCGCAATCGCACGGTGAGCGAAATCCGCCACACCTTCTCAAAGAATGGCGGCAACCTCGGCTCAACCGGTTCGGTTCTGCACATGTTCTCGAAAAAAGGCATCATCGCCGTCGAGAAATCGGCAGCCTCCGAAGAGAAGCTGATGGACATCGTGCTCGAGCATGGCGGCGAAGACCTGAGCGACGAAGGCGACACCTGGGAGATCATCACCGACCCCAACTCGTATGAAGCTGTGTTGACTGGGGTCAAGGCCGCGGCCATTCCTGTCGCCATGAGCGAAGTGACGATGGTCGCCTCGACCTACACAAAGCTGGAAGGCCCGGCTGCCAACCAGATGATGCGCCTGCTCGAAGCCCTCGAAGACTTCGACGATACCCAGAATGTGTATTCGAACTTTGAAATGACTGCCGAGCAGATGGAGCAGGTTGCGGGCTGATTCGAGGTTACAGAGCGCTCCTGCAGCAGGCGAATGTTTTTTTGAAAGGCCGCCCCGTGCGAGGCGGCCTTTCTTGTGAGACCCAGGAATCTTTATCCGGAGACGAAAAGAACGTTGACTCGAAATCTGAAGCTTCTGTTGTTGATTCTCTTGGCTGGAATCGGGATGGCCTCGGCTGAACCGGAAGGCGGGGCAGGGCCGGCCGGCGATGAACCCGCTGAAACGCCAGTTGCCGAGGTGCGAAATGCCCGATCCTGGGAGATGGGCCCCTTCGTCGACTGGGCCACCGGGCTGTCCGAGCGTTCCGATTTCAAGTTCTTCTCCCTGGGCTTCCAACTCGGCAAGCCTCTGACAGGCGTCGTGCACGCCGGCATATTGAGCGGACAATTCGAACTGGCCGGGAATATCATGCCCCTCTGGCAGGCTTACACCCCGGCTCCCCACGAGCAGACTTTCGTCTATCAGGGTGTGACCTACACGGAGCCGATCGGGGGCGGCACCTTCACCGGAGTCAGCATTACCCCGGTCATCTTTCGCTGGAACTTCCTTACCCGCTCGAAACACATTCAGCCGTGGTTCCAGGGGGCAGGCGGGCTCATCTATACAACGCATAAGTTCCCGCCTGACGTGCTGGTGCCGCACGGCGATCCGGGAGGCACGTCGGTGTGGAATTTTTCCCCCCAGGGCGGAATCGGTATGCACTGGTTCACCGCCAGTAAGCGATCCTTTGACCTCGGCGTGAACGGTGTCCACATTTCGTCAGCGTCGCTGGGCGACCGCAATCCTGGAGTGAACGCCAGCCTGCAGGTGCAGGTCGGCTATACATGGTGGAAGTGAAGCAATGACCGGTCCCGTTGTCGAGTGCGTACCTAATTTCTCGGAGGGCTCGGATCCGCGCCGTATCGAGACGATCGTGGCCGCGATGCGCGTCGATGGGGTACACCTGCTCGACTGGGCGATGGACACCGACCACAACCGCTCCGTCGTCACCATCGCCGGTGAGCCGGCCGCGGTGGTCGAAGCTGCGGTCCGCGGGGCAGGGAAGGCCGCGGAGCTGATCGATCTCACCCGTCAGCAAGGCGCGTATCCCCGCATCGGAGCCGCCGACGTCATCCCCTTCGTGCCCATTTCCGGGATCAAGCTGGAGCAGTGCGTCATGCTGGCGCGCCAGGCGGGCCTCGAAATCTGGCGCCGCCTCGGCATCCCCGTCTACTTCTATGAAGCCGCGGCATCGCGGCCCGATCGCGCCAACCTCGAAGACGTGCGCCGGGGCCAGTTTGAAGAGTTGCGCGAGGCGGCCCGCAAGGATGCCGCACGGCGCCCCGATGTGGGCGGACCCGGACTCCATCCCACCGCCGGAGCCTGCGCCGTGGGCGCGCGCAAGTTCCTCGTCGCCTATAACATCTACCTCGATTCGACCGACGTGGCCATTGCCCGCGCCATCGCTCGCGAGATCCGGACCGCGACTCTGGGGCTGAAAGGGGTAAAGGCCTTGGGTCTGATCGCTCACGGCCGTGCCCAGCTTTCCTTGAACATCACCGACTTTCAGGCCACCCCCGTCTCCGAGGTATACAAGGCGGTCTCCAAATTGGCCGTGCGGCACAAGACGGCCCCCGTCGAAGGCGAGGTGATCGGCCTGATTCCCGACGCCGCCTGTGAGCGGGAAAGCGAGTGGATGCGTCAATTAATAGAGTTTGATCCTGCGGCCAAAATCCTGGAAAACCGCCTCGCGTCGCCGCTGGCGTGGCCGGACAGGGGTTGAATGGCCCAACGGCGGTATTCAGTTGGAATTGGCCCGCAGTTAAAATGACCCTAGGAACCCAAGATTGCCGCTTTTGAAATTACGGGGCAAGAGTCGAATGGATGCCGGCCGTCTGGTAGCGACCAGATCGATGCCGTCACTGGAGGAAGTTACTTGTTTAGAAACACGCTATTGACATTAGCCGTGCTCATGACGGGGGCGGCCGCTGCGCAGGCTGCGCAGCTTTCCTCCGACGCACGCACTGCCATTCCCCACGACGTGCAGCAGTTGGTGGTCATCGACTACCGGGCCATGCAGAACTCGAGCACCGCCATGGAGCTGCGCGATCGGGTGATGCCTCCCGATTTGAAGCAATTCGACGAAGCGCTCAAGCGCTCCGGATTGAATGAGAACCACGATGTCGACCAGCTGGCTTTTGCACTGTTCCGCCCCTCCGAAGCCAACGACGAAGTCGTAACCCTCGGGATTGCCCAGGGCCAGTTTGACATGCAGGATATCCTCGCCAACTTCAAGAAGCGGGGAATCAAGCCTTCTGTTGTCCGAACCAACAAGATCTATCCGATGGGCAAGACCGGTATGGTGCTCTGCTTTGTCGATCCGTCCACGATGGTCTTCGGCGGTACCGACGCGGTGAAGGCCGCGCTCGATGCACGCGACGGAAACACACAGAGCCTGTTAACCAACTCCGCCATCATGGACGCCATGCGGTCGGTTGACTCCGAGGCGCTCTGGAGCATCCTCGATCAGAAGGGCACCCAGACCATGATGAAGCAGGTGCTTGGCGAGGCCGGTTCGGTCGCCGATTTCGAATCCGTTCACAAGCGGCTCCTGGTCTCCTGGTACACGATGGACTTCCAGCACGGCGTCAAATTCGATCTCACCATCGTTACCGGCGATGCCTTTGCGGCCGCCACCGTGTCTTCGCTGTTGAATGCCGCGGTCCTCTACCGGAAGGTGAGCGGATCGGAATCCGAGAAAGCCGCTCTCGCCGGAACCGACATCAGTTCCAGCTCCGGAAGGCTCGCCATCCACTTTGCCGCCTCCGACAATGACTTCAACAGCCTGCTCAAGTCGCAGTTGTTCCAGAGCATGGTGAGATAAAAAGCAGGGAACAGGGAACAGGCCCGAAGGAATTTGCGATTCAGTCTGCTTTTGAGACGCGGGGATGAAACTCCCCTCTACCTTCGGGCAGCAACACAATCTCGAGACTGCCTTCCTGCCGCTCCGCGAGCTCCGGGCCGTCCACTTGTAACTGGCGTCCATCGGCTGCTGTGTACTGGACCTTGATTGGCCCGCGGCCCTGCACCTGAATCCTGTAATGCATGGTCGCGCCGGTCGCCAGTGCGTCCGATCCAAAGCTGGCGCTGGGGTAATCCACTTCGAGCAGCCGGACCGGCGCGCCCGTCCGGTTCTCGACCGCCACCTCGACGTGAGCCGAGTGGCACCCTGCGAGAAACCCAACCACGCATGAGATTCCAGGCACGAGAACCAGGCGAGCGAAACGTTTCATGCTTTCGTCGCCTTTTCGTCCCCGTCCGGCGCCGCGGCGAGCTGCTTTTCCACGCGATCCAGGCGTTTCAGCATTTCCGGTAGGCGTTGAAAGATAGCCACCGCGCGCAGCCAGACGCGGTTGTCGAATCCCGGCGATCCTGAAATCATCTTCCCGGCAGGCACATCGTGCGAGACTGCCGACTGGGCGGTCAAAATCACTCCGTCCCCGAGGCTGCAGTGGCCGGCCACGCCGGCCTGCCCAGCCAGAATGGCGTTATTCCCGATCACCGACGAACCCGCCAGGCCCACCTGGGCGCAAAGCAGCGTATTTTCCCCCACCCGCGAACCGTGTCCGACCTGCACCAGGTTGTCCACCTTGGTCCCGTCGCCGATTTCTGTCGCCCCTACCGTCGCCCGGTCGATGCACGCGTTGGCCTGCACATCCACCCGGTTGCCCAGCCGCACCGGACCCGACTGCGGGATCTTCTCCCAGTGGCCAGCCTCGTTTTTGGCGAATCCGAACCCGTCGCCGCCGATCACGACTCCGTTTTCGAGCGTAACGTGGTCGCCGAGTGAACAGCCCTCCCGCACCACCGCGTGGGCATGCGCAAAAAGGTGGCTCCCCGCCCGGACTCCCGGATACAGCACGACGTGCGGCAGCAGAGTGGCGTGCGGACCCACCCGTACATCTCGTCCCACCACCACGTAGGCGCCGATGTGGGCCTCGTCGCCGATCTCGGCCGTCGGATCGATCACCGCGGTGGGATGGATTCCCGGCGGATACATCGGCGGCTGGTAGAAAATCCCCAGCGCCCGGGAAAAGGCCAGATAGGGGTTTTTTACGCGGAGAGTTGCCGCCGAAATCTCCCCAAATCCCGGCTCGACCAGCACCGCTGCGGCTTGCGTCTTGCGGGCCAGGCCCGCGTAGCGGGGATTGGCCACGAAGGTGATCTCGGAAGGCCCCGCCTCCTCAATCCCTTTCACACCCGTCACTTCCAGCTCAGGGTCGCCACGAAGTTCGGCCCCCAGCCGCGTCGCCAATTCTCCAAGCTTCATCGATGAGATTGTAATGGAAGCCCTGCGGCCTGAGCCTAGCCCTGCTCTTCAGGAAACAACTGCGGCTGTTCTTCGGGCCTGCCCTCACCGGTTCCGCGCTTGCGTGCGGGAGCGCCGATCAAGCTGACCACTTCCAGAGTCTGGATCGCCAGCCGAGGCACGTAGATCCTTTGCGTGTTCGACCGCATGTCCGGTGGAGTCAGCAGTAGCCCTGCTCCGTCCACCAGCGAGCGGTCATTGGCGGCTAACCCCTCCAGCTCATCCCCGTCGTTGAGGGTCATCCGCAGCCAAAGCCCGGTCGCCCGTGGCCGCACGGCAAAGCGCTTGTGCAGCAGCCGTTCGGGATTTGTCTGGTCGATGGAAGAAACCGGCAGGTCGCGAACATAACAAACCCACTTCACGGCCCCCCATGGAATCTGGAGAACCTTGCCGGCCAGGTCCAGGATCTCCAGCTCGGCCGCATCCTGGCCAAAGGTAGGTCGGGTATATCCTGCCAGCCAGTCGCGCGAAAACTTGCGCACTATCACGGGTTTGCGAGCCGACGCCATCGTTCTGGATTGTCGCACGGATAGCGCCGCGTCTTGAACTGGGAATAGCTGCAAACACGGTGCAAATGACTCACTCGGAACACGATTCGGAAGTTTTCCCGAAAACAAACTGTCCGGGGAATTCCCCGCCGGAACCGATGGCGGAATTCCCATCGTTGAAAGTCGACTCAAGTTCGACACCCGCGACCCGCGATCAAGTCTGATGCGACTCTAGCCAACCGGAACGAGTTGTGATAAGGTACAGCTTTGCAAACTTCTGCCGGTTGCGGCTAAGCATAACGGCATCAGATACTTGGCAGAGCCAGCGACGGGGTCAAACGGGAACGGAATGCCTGATTACATCTACCTTCTGGAAAACCGGCTTTCGGCCGATCAGCGAAGCGCACTGCGCCACCTCCGCGACGCCGCTCGCCAGGCCGAAATGATTCTGTTCCTGACCGGGGACGCAGTCCGCGACCTGACCAGCGGACATGCCGTGCGCGACATTGAGGTCGCTGTCCATGGAAATGCGCTCGACCTGAAAAAAAGCCTCGCCAACATTCCGGTTCAGATCTGGGGCGAAGACGAGGCCTCACGGTCTCTCTATCTTTGTTTCCCCGGTACGGTTCGGGTGGATGTGGTCAGCAGCCACCGGACCGAATACCCCAAGCCCGGCCAAGCAATATTCCATCCCGCCTCCATCCACGAAGATCTGCGTCGACGCGATTTTACGGCCAACGCCATGGCCCTTTCGCTCAATGAAGGGTCTTTTGGCCTCTTGATGGACCCGCTGAATGGTGCTGCCGACATCGAAGCCCGCACCCTGCGCCTCGTCTCAAATTACGGTTTTCTCGAAGAACCCGCGTTGATGATCCGCGCCACCCGCTACCAGGCGCGCCTCGGCTGGGAACTCGACCCCAAAACTCATGTGCGCTATGAAAACGCCAAGGCGGAGGGAGTGATTGAGTCCCTTTCCGCCCATGAACGCAGCCTGGAATTGGAGCAGATCGCCCATGAGGACGACGGGCTGAAGGTTCTACGTGCGTTGGAAAACGAAGGCTGGATGAAGGTCCTCTTCGCCCCCTGGACGCTGGCCCGGGCCGATGAGGAAAAGTTGGCAGCTCTGCACGCCCTGGCCGTCGACCTTCTCGTGCAGGGCGTTCACGCCGACGTCTCGGCCGCCCAGATGCAGTTGCTCACGGCAAAAATGCCGCCCAAGGAGCTGGCCGCTCTCAAGAAGCAGCTGCTCCGGCCCGGATTTGTCGAGGAATTGAATAGCCTGGATGCCCTGGCTTCAGGGTTTGCCAAGGTGCTGCTGGCCAAAGACAACCAGACGCCCTCGGCCGGCTTCAGGCTTTTCACGAGCTATGATCCCGAAGCAGTTCTGTGGCTGGGATTTACAAGCAAAGATGCGGCCGTTAAGGATCGCTTCCACCAGTTCCTGAAGGTGTGGCCGGAAACCCGCCAGCGCATCCCCTATGCCTTGATGCAGGAGATGCGAATCAAGCCGGAATTGGCGAACTACAACGAGATTGTGCAGTCCGTCTTCCTCGAATTGATCGACGGCAAACTGACCACTCCCGAGGAGATGCGCGCTTATCTCGAGCCGTTTTCGCCTCCCGCTCCGCCCCCCCAGATCACCATCAAGAGAACTCGCGGCAAGCGCGGCGAAGCCAAAGTCAAGGATTACGAGGACGAAGAGGAAGCCGAAGACGGCCTCGAGGCGGAGGAAGACCTCGACGACATGGGCGGCGAGGATGATGAGATCGGCCTCGGCATGGGCATCCCTAAGGTTGACCTGGAACCCGATTCGGCCGACGAAGGTGAACCCGACGAGGCAGAGGAAGAAGCCGACGAAGCAGAAGGGGAAGAAGAGCCGGAGCGGGTACCCGCGAAGCGCTCCGGTAAAGGAGCGAAGGCGGCCGCATCGGAGTCGTCTGCTTCGGCGGTTAAGCGGGAGAAGGCTCCTGCTCCGGCCAAAAAAATGGAATCCGCGCCCGCCGCGGGTGGCAAACCCGGAAAGCCGCACGTCTCGCCCGGGCATCCAGCCGAACCCTCCAGGATTGCTAAGGGCGCCGTGAAAACCCCGGTGGCCGCTACAAAACCGGCGGCGAAGACTCCCGCGAATCACACCCATGGAAAGGCCCCCGCTCCTGCTAAAGGTAAGCCTGCGCCCGCAAAGGATGCGCACAAGGCCAAGCCGGCGGCGAAGCCGGAGCCGAAAAAATCGCCGGCAAAACCCTCCAAACCAGCTCCCAAGCCGTCGCCGTCGAAGTCGCACGCATCGCACCACAGCCCTGCCCGTCACCCGGCCGCATCCAAGCCCCACAAGACCTCGAAGCCGGCTCCTGGAAAGTCGCCCGCCAAAAAGCACTAGTCTGGCGCCAGGTCGCCGCTCCCGCTCCCCTCGCCGGCGTCTGCCGGCATCGCTCTTGTCCGTGGTATCTTCGAGAAAACCTGGAGGTCTTCGCGCTGGTGCGACACTTGACGCGTGTTCCCTGTCTTGGATTGCTTGCCTTGCTGTTTTCAACCACAACGGTTCTCGTTCATGCCGGCGGCCACCAGGCCGCTCAGGACGCCAAGGCCTCTCCTGGCTATCGCTTCAAGAGCGGTGGCTGGACGTATGTTCACCTCGAGGGCAGTCCGTCGCAGATCGGATATCAGCACGGCCGGCTGCTGGCGCCGGAAATCGCCGATATAGTCGATGTCCTCAAACTCGAGAGCGAACACTCCACCCGGCGCGATTGGAATTTCTACCGCGATGTCAGCCGCAACCAACTCTGGCCCCACATCGACGCTGAGTATCAGCAGGAGCTGCAGGGGATCGCCAAGGGCGTGCAGTCCGCTGGAATCAAGCTCGATGTGTGGGATATCGTGGCCCTCAACGGCGGAATCGAACTGCCCGAGTATTACGTACCCTGGCTGAACAAGAAAGAGCACGCGCTGAACGCGCCCGAGATCCGCCCTGAAGGTCGCTGTTCCGCATTCATCGCCACCGGAAGCTACACCAAAGGCAGCAAGATTGTGATCGCCCACAACAACTGGTCGAGCTACGCCGAAGGCGCCCGCTGGACGCTGGTATTCGACATTCAGCCCACCCATGGCCATCGCATCCTGATGGACGGCCTCCCGGGCGTCATCACCAGCCAGGACGACTTTGGCGTCAACGATGCCGGCTTGCTGATCACCGAGACCACCATCACCCAATTCGAAGGCTGGGATCCCCACGGCAAGCCGGAGTTCGTGCGCTCCCGCAAGGCTCTGCAATACGGCGGCTCGATCGACGAGTACGTCGCCATCATCAAGGACGGCAACAACGGCGGCTACGCCAACGACTGGCTCATCGGCGATCGCAAGACCGGCGAGATTGCCTATCTCGAATTAGGCCTTAAGAACACGCCTCTTTGGCGATCCAAAGACGGATATTTCATCAGTTCAAACTTTGCCCGCGATCCGGAACTGATCAAGGCCGAGACCCCCGAATTCGATCCCAATAATCTTTCCGCATCGGAAAACGCGCGCCGCGTCACCTGGGAAAAGAAGATGGCTGATGCCAAGGGCCAGATCGACGTCACGCTCGCCGAGCAGTTCCTGGCCGACCATGACGACAGTTACACCGGAAAAGTGAAGGCCAGCCAGCGTTCACTCTGCGGGCATGTCGACACCGCAAGCGAGGGCACGCCGGAGTGGGATTGGGGACCATATTATCCGGGTGGCGCCGTGACCGGAAAGGTCAGCGACTCCGATCTGGCCGGCTCTCTGTCGCTGATTGCCCACGCCGGTCACCCGTGCGGCGAAGATTTTCTCGCCGCCCCCTTCCTGGCCGCCCACCCCGAATACGGCTATCTCAAGCTCGTTCTCAAGGACATGCCCTCCGGGCCGTGGACGAAGTTCACCGCCGGACAGAAGAATTAAACGCTCTTTTTATCGGTATTGAAGATGGATCGTTGTTTCCGTCACCCGACAGCCCACGTGCACTATCGACGACTGAAACGCCGGAGCGGACAAACCGACGTGCGGGTTGTTTGCAAAACCGAAGCCCTCTTTCGGTGCACCGATCAGGTTGCGATCCAGCTTCGCGTTGCGATTCTCATCGTGAATCGCCGCCACTCCGTAATCTCCGGGCGGAAGATGTTCCCACACCACGGTTGCCTCCCGAGCACCCGGCGGAATGGGCGTGGGCCCGCGGCGAAACGCCTTCCGCGGGTCCTCCGGCCATCCGTCGGCGGATTTGAAGATCACCGAGCCGACCACGCCGGTTGAATTCCGCAGGCCGTCCACATGAATGCGCAGCGTGCAGCCGCTCCCGATGTTCGATGTGCCGTCCTGGGCCGCACCGACGGCCGGGACACAACCGTACGAAAGCGTGAGAAGGAGAGCGGAAGCTTGAACCAGTTTTCGCCGAATCGACACATTCGTGGGACGCGGTGAATTCACAGACGGTTAGCCCGGACACACATCAGCGTCGCATCGCGAATGCCGCAACGAACCGCGACAAGCACCACGCCAACAGAAGGAATCAGCGCTTGGGACCGCAGCGGCTTTCTTCTGCAATCTCGTTTGGGAAAGCGCAGCGCAAGCGGATGCGCAAAAATATTTCCCCAAGATTCACCAGTGGCAAATGCGCCAAAAAGCTTTCTGGATTTCAGCTTGAGCTTTGTTGGGGAAGAACTCAGGTCCGATGCCCGGGGAGGCTCACTGGACCTGGGGGAAGTGGTTAATAACGGCCACGTCCGCCGCGCGATCCTGCGCCGGCGGGGCTGCTTCCTTTACGTGCCTGGTAGCAATCCCGGCAAAATACCGGACGGTCGCCGCGTGGTTCGAAGGGTACAGTGGTTGGCTGACCGCAGCCGGAACAGATCACGGGTGTTCCCTGTGCCGGAGCCGAACGGTAGCCGGAACCTCCACCGCCTTGGTCGTTTTTCTTTGCCATTCGGCAAGGCTTACAACGCTTAGGCGTAGAGTAACCGCGTTCCTGAAAGAACGCCTGATCAGCAGCGGTGAAGGTAAAGTCTTGTCCACAATCGCTGCAAGTTAATTGAATATCTCCGGCCATGGGTCTCCTCGTGCAGATTGTACAGCCCACTGTACCATTTTTTACATAAGGATTTTCTGGGTTTTATTTCCCGCACTTAGTTCAATAGTGAATCTTTCCAAACCCTGTTGAATCTTCCGGGTTGCGGAAGTTTGCGTCCTATCCGGTCTTCGGAATACTTTCGTTCACAGGGCAAATCAACAGAATAGACATACTTTCTTGCTCATCGATCAGATTGTGACCATCGCTTCCAACCCGGA
This sequence comes from uncultured Acidobacteriota bacterium, assembly GCA_963798315.1. Taxonomy (GTDB): domain Bacteria; phylum Acidobacteriota; class Terriglobia; order Terriglobales; family Acidobacteriaceae; genus Telmatobacter. The sequence continues at coordinate 184,099 of CAWCTA010000028.1, forward strand.
ATTCGAGGCCGAATGCATTCGGAGGATTCAGGCTGGAGAGAAGCAGGCGTTCCATGAGTTGATCCGGCCTTGCGAACGTGCAATTTATTTCCTGCTCCTTTCCTTGCTCGGTAATGAAGCGGATGCCGAAGACGCGGCGCAGGAAACCGTCATCAAGGTTTATCGCAATCTTCACTTATTCCGTGGGGAATCGCAGTTTCGCACCTGGGTTCTTTCCATCGCCCGCAATGAGGGTCTTGGCCGCCTGCGCAAGCTGCGCAATCGCCGCGAGGACTCGCTCGACGCCGGGACTGATGAGCAGACCGGGGATTACACTCCAGCCATTCTCACCAGTTGGCGGGAAATACCCACGGAGGCCCTGGAACGCAAAGAACTTGGTGAACTGCTCCGCGCGGCTATCTCAGCTCTTCCAGAGATTTACCGTAACGTTATACTGCTCAGAGACATCGAAGAAATGGATGTTCGCGAAACCAGCGCGGCCCTGGGGATCACCGAAGGAGCCGTCAAAGTTCGATTGCACCGGGCCCGTGCCATGTTGCAGAAGAATCTGGCTCCAAAATTGAAAGGATTTGCGCCCAAACGCAAAGGCCTGTTTGGGTGGGGCGCATGAGAATCGATTGCAAACACGTCTGGGAATACATCTCTCCCTACATCGACGGCGAGATCGATGCCGAGTTGCGCGCCCGCATCGAGCGCCATCTCGAAACGTGCGAGATCTGTTCCGCGGTGCTTGACTCCACCCGCAACGTCATCGTTCTCGTAGCCGACGAACGCGTGTACGAATTGCCCGCTGGCTTCAGCGAACGACTGCATGCACGCCTCGACAAGGAATTCCTCGGGGAGACTTAGTTGGAATGAAACGCTTCCCTCCGCCTCCTCACTATTCCATTGAAAACCGGCTTGGACCCAACCGAACAGGCTTGACGGCACGGCCGTCGTGAGCAAACATTCAATCACCGTTGAGTTTTCAAGCCGGTTTTAACTTCTCATCCACAGTTACGTTTACCTGGGATCAAAATAAACATTCAGCCCATGAATCGATGGAGAGAGGTTCCATGCGAAACTTCGCTAGCGCCCTTCTTGTCTTCTCTACTTGTGCGGTTTCCATCCTCCACGCCCAGGACTTCAAAAAACAGGTCATCTACCAGATCGTCACCGACCGCTTCTACGACGGCGACACGAAGAACGATAATCCTTCTCAGAGTCCGGGCCTTTTCGACCCTACTCATGCCAATTGGCAAGCCTACTGGGGCGGCGACCTGGCCGGCATTCAACATCAGCTCTCGTACATCAAGGGCATGGGCGCGACCGCGATCTGGGTTTCTCCCGTGGTCAACAACGAAAATCTCAGCTGCGCATCATCCGGCGTCTCGGCTCCGTACCATAGCTACTGGAACCGCGATTTCATGAATATCGAGGAGCACTTCGGCGATAATGCGAATTCGTTTGCCGCGTTCGACAAGCTCGTCACCGCGCTCCACTCTAACGGCATGAAGATCATTGTGGACGAAGCCAACAACCACTCCAACCCCGGCAACTGCGGTGAAAACGGCTCGCTGTATAACAACGGCACGTTCATGGCCGCCGCCAATAATGATCCCAAGGGGTACTTTCACCACAACCCGGATATTAGCGATTACAACGACCGCTATCAGGTACAGTACGACACGTTGTCTGACCTAGCCGACCTGAACCAGGAAAACTCCGACATTGACGCGTATCTCAAAGCCGCCGCCGCAAATCTGCAGAGCCATCACGTCGATGCATTCCGGCTGGATGCCTTGAAACACGTGACCTGGGGATGGGAGTATTCATTTGCAAACTCGGTCTACACCAATGCTCCCAGTTTTCTTTTTGGCGAATGGATGCAGAGCAGTACCAGCGATGCGCTCTATCCCGACTCGTTTAAGTTCTCAAACAGCAGCGGCATTTCTCTGCTCGACTTTCCGCTGAATAACGCCCTGCGTGATGTCTTTGGGAGCGATAACCCATTTTCAGAGGTAGACTCGACTATCAATGCCGAGAACGCCAATTTTACTTACCCCAACGATCTTGTTACGTTCTTCGACAGTCATGACGAATCGCGCCTTCTCACGCTGAAGAACAACCAGAACCGTCTCCATGAGGCGATGGCTTTCATCCTGACCGGCCGCGGGATTCCAATCATTCTCTATGGAGACGAACAGTATCTCTTCAACAACACCAACAATGGCAACGACCCTTATGATCGCGTATGGATGTCCTCGTTCAGCACCGCCACGAATGCTTACAAGCTCATCAAGAAGCTGGCCGCTCTGCGCCAGTCGAATGACGCCGTGGCTTACGGAACGTGGAAGCAGCGTTGGCTCAACAATGATGTTTATATTTACGAACGCCAGTTTTTCAATGACGTTGTATTAGTCGCAATCAATAAGAACGACAGCACGAGTTACCCGGTTTCCGGCGTGTTCACTGCGCTTCCTCCAGGCACTTATTCCGACTATCTCAGCGGCCTCCAGGGTGGAAACACTATGACCGTCGCCAGCGGCAGTGCCGGGAACAATCCCGCCGCCAATTTCACAATTAGTCCGCATAGTGTCGCGGTCTGGCAGTTCCAGGCAAATGCCGGCACGCCTGAGGTCGGCTCGATCGGTCCCCACATCGGCCAGCCAGGTATGACCGTGACCATCGCCGGAGATGGATTTGGAAAGGCTGCAGGTTCGATCCTCTTCGGCGGAACGCCGGCGCCGATTCAGTCCTGGTCCAACGCCTCGGTGACGTTCACCGTTCCTGCCGTGACGAACGGAAGCTATCAGGTCCAGTTGAAATCCAGCGCCGGTGTCCCCGGAAACACCATCCCCTTCACAGTTTTGGCCGCCAGGCTTATTCCGGTGACCTTCACCGTCCACAACGCGGCGGCAACCAACCCCGGCGATTTCATCTTTGTTACCGGAAACACAGTGGAACTTGGTAACTGGGGCACAACCTTTCAGACCGCCATCGGTCCGATGCTTGATCCCACCTATCCCGACTGGTTCCTGAATGTATCCCTGCCGGCGGGGCAGGCAGTTGAATTCAAATTCATCGCGATTCATGGCGATGGAAGCGTGGTTTGGGAGAACGGCGCCAATCACGCCTTCACCGTTCCAAGTACGGGCACCGGCTCAGTGAATTTGGCCTGGCAAAAGTGAGGGTGTCGGACCTCGGCGTCCGCGCCTCCGAGAGGTCAGTTCTCCCTCTGTTCGCGTTTCCGCCCGTCTGCGCTGCCAGGGGCCGGCCGTCGCAAGAATCTCTGGTCTAGAGAAGCAGCCTGATGCGGGTCTCGCTTTTCGGTTTCGGGGCCATGGAACCCGGCAGTTTGGCTTTGGAATGGCGTTCTTCTAAAACCGCGTTTTCGCGCTTGTTCTCGTACATTTTTTGATCGGCCGCGATGCACAGAGACTCGAGGTCAGCCGCGTCATCGGGGAAGAGCGCGACACCAAAGCTGGCGCCCGTCTTTACCGTCCGATCCTCTAGCTCCATCGGCTCCTTCAGCAGTTCCTGCAGCGATCGTCCCACGTGCAGCGCCTCGGTAGCCGTCGTCGGGCCCTCGAGAATAACCGAGAATTCGTCGCCCCCGGTGCGCGCGACTGTGTCGGACCGCCGGATGCGTCCACTGAAAACCTGGGCGACGCTCTGCAGCAGCAAGTCGCCAACGTGGTGTCCGAGCGTGTCGTTCACCTGCTTGAACCGGTCCAGGTCGAGCACCAGGAGGGCCGTCTTGGTTCCCGATCGCCGGGCCCTTTCCAGGGCGATGGCCAACCGGTCCTGGAAGAGCCGGCGGTTGGGCAACCCGGTCAAAACATCATGCAGGGCCAGGTGCTTGTTGTGTTCGATCTGCTCTTCCAGCAGCAAAAGAATCATCCCGAGAGCTACGACGTACTTGGGAAGATTCCATACCTCGCTCTCGATTTGAATCGCAGGAAAATACGCATCCTTCAAGGGCGCAACGAGGAACACGCACGACCACGCAAAGAATCCGCAGATGGTGATAAACGCACCTGTGGTTGCCCGCCGGTACTTGTACCAGAAATGCAAACAACATCCGAGGTAAACGGTGAAAAGCACGCCGTTCAACGCGAGATCGGGTCCATTCCCAGGGCGGTTCTGCACAGACAGAAGGAAGATCCCAAGCGCAAAGTAAAGGCCGACGGTCATCCACCGCAGCCGATGGCTGAACCGGCGAATCGCTTGCAACGCGAGAATCAGCGGCCCCGCCCCCAGCAGAATGGCGGCGCAGGTCAAGAGCCACGGCGGGCCCCCGTCGTCAAGAATACAAATGTAAAGTGTGTTGCATGCAACGAGCAGCCAAAGCATCCAGCGGCTCGAGGGTTCTTCGCGGTAGGGGACTGCTGCCCACATGAAGAGCAAGCCCGCCCAGGTGAGGGAAGCCATGGCAATTAACCCTGCCACCGTTCCCCAAAATCCGGGCGCCGGTAGAAACACGAGTGCCGTGAAGTGAAGGACGATTAGAAGCCATCCCGTCAGCCAGATGCTCGAGACCCGGGTGTGGTTGCGCCGCGCGACTGAAGCAAACGCCGAAGCCAGCAAGCCGACGGCGACGATGTCTGGGAGCTTACTCCAATTCACCTACACACCCCTTTGGGTTTCTGCGATGCGCCTTTGGCCCGACTCAAATCCCGCCGGTTGCAGCGGTCTCCCGGCTGGAACCAGACCTGGCCTCGACCCTTTCGCGGAAGGGTCGCGTAGCGATTCGAAGAGCTCATGACTTCTCAGCACTTTTGTAAGGTGCACAAATCGCATTCCTTTTGCACAAAAACCATGGTGTTTGAATTGGCCCGGTGGTATGCATGCCATTTTACGGCGCTTTTAATTTCGATGCTGGAACGTCGGAGTAAACTTGCGTAATTCCACCCCGGATACAGGAAGTGGTTATCGATCAAGCGTCTGCCCCGAGCTTTTTCGGTTGGATTCGCATCCGAAACGTGGCTAGACTAGCTGCAATGGCAGCCAGCTTGTATATCGTCGTGGAAGGGGACGACCCGGGATTCGATATCTTCGTCAACGGCCGCGCCCTGGCACGTAACGAAGATGCGCTGGATCGGCTGGCGCAGCGCCTGAAAGTGAATCCGCTGCTCGAATTCTTTTCTGCCGATGAAAATTCGATGGCCCTGTTGCTCGAACAAGGCGCCGGCAACCCCGAGTGGGCGAATCATCTGCCGCAGCCGCAGTGGTTCATGCCAGATCTCGGGTTGGCTACGGTCAGCGCACTGCTCGATTTTCTTCGCACAGCGCCTACCGCCCTCGGTTCTGAGACCGCGGCTGTCGTTTCCGAATTGCGGGAATATGACGGCGTTTTGCGTAAGACGGCTCAGCACGGATTACGCTGGCATCTTGCCGTAAGCTGGCGCTGACGCCAAACTGGAAATCGGCTGTCCGTCAGAAACTCATCCGGCGATGGCCTCTTCGGGGACTGGTACCTGCACATTGCCCACGCGCTCGATCCGGGCGCCCACGCCGCGCAGCTTTTCTTCGATGCACTCGTAGCCGCGATCCATATGGTAGACGCGGTCCAGTACCGACTGGCCGTCGGCCACCAGGGCTGCCAGCACCAGAGATGCTGAAGCCCGCAGATCCGAGCACATCACCGCCGCCGCCGATAGCCGGGCGGCTCCGCGTATTGTGGCCGTCCTGCCCTCGACTTTGATGTTCGCTCCCATGCGCACCAGTTCCTGAACGTGCATGAACCGGTTCTCAAAAATATTCTCCTTCACAACGCTGACGCCTTCCGCCTGGGTTGCAAGAGCCATGTACTGCGCCTGCATATCGGTAGGGAAGCCGGGATACTCCTCGGTCGAGATGTCGGCCGCTCGCAGGCTGCCATTCTTTTGAACGCGCACCGCGTCCGCGCCGAGCACTTCGACCCGCACCCCCACTTCCTCCAGCTTCCCGATCACGGCGCCCAGATGCGCCGGGTTGCAGCCGGCGACTGTCAGGTCCCCGCCCGTGATCGCCCCTGCCACGAGGAATGTGCCCGCTTCGATACGGTCGGGATTGATGGCATACCGCGCGCCGTGCAACCGGCTGACGCCCCGCACCCGGATGGTGGCCGTGCCCGCCCCTTCAATCCTGGCTCCCATCGCAATCAGCAGCGCCGCCAGGTCGGACACTTCGGGCTCGCGCGCGCAGTTCTCCATCAAGGTCTCGCCCTCGGCCAGCACTGCGGCCATGAGCAAATCCTCGGTGCCGGTCACCGTGATCTTGTCGAACACCAGATGCGTGCCGCGGAGACGGTCCGCGCGGGCCTCCAGGTACCCGTGCTCCTGGACGATTTTGGCTCCCATCTTTTCCAGGCCCTTGATGTGCAGGTCGATGGGCCGGCCGCCGATGGCGCAGCCGCCCGGCATCGCCACGCGAGCCATGCCCGCGCGTGCGATCAGCGGGCCGAGCACCAGGGAACTGGCCCGCATGGTCTTCACGATTTCGTACTTCGCAACCGGGTCGGAAAGCGACGCGCAGCGAATCTTCGTGCACCAGCAGCTTGCCTCGCTGCTCAACTCCACCTCCGCCCCCATCGAAGCCAGCAGCTTGCGCTCGGTTTCGATATCCCGCACCTGGGGGATGTTTTCGAGCACCACTTCTTCGTCGGTCAGGATGGCGGCGGCCATGCACGGCAGGGCCGAATTCTTGGCGCCCGAAACCCGTATGGTTCCCTCCAAGGCAGATCCGCCGGTGATGAGAAATTTGTCCACTTTTTCGCAATCGCTCCTGATCTCAGAGTTTAAATCGCAGACGGGCCATTGCTGTGGAAAGGCCGCACTCCTGGATGCAGAGCTGTTTCCACCGGCGAGCAACTAGATTGGTGAGGCCGTGTCTTAAAGGACATTGGGGCAGGGTGGAAAGGACCCGGCCCTCACGGAGAAAAAACATATGCATACAAAGACAATATCTATGTTGCTCGGCGCGCTGCTGTCCACAGGTGTGGTTCTGGCCCAGGCGCCGGATCAATCGCAGCAATCCAACCCGTCCCAGGCTGCTGCAGACCAGCAGGCACGGCCCCATCACGAATTCAACCCCGATCGCCAGGCCGACCACCTCGGCAAGAAGCTCGGTCTGAACAGCGACCAGGTGGCGCAGATCAAGCCCATTCTCGAATCGCGTCAGCAGCAGATGCAGAGCTTGCGTTCCGACAGTTCGCTGGCCACGCAGGATCGCCGCGCCAAGGCTCAAGAGATCATGCAGGACAGCAAGACCAAGATCGAAGCTGTGCTGAATGACACGCAGAAGCAGCAGTTCGAACAGATGCTGCAGGAGCGCCGCGCTCATCATCACGCGCAGCCGCAGGGATAGTAACACTCCTTGTCAGATCATGATTGAGCGGTATCTTGAAAGATAGATCGCACCTGCGTGAACGAATGGCGCGCGGGTGCGATGTTTCTAAAGGGGTGCTGCGACCTTCTGCGTTGGTTGGTTACACTACTGCTCGATTCCGAGGTCATCCTGCCGTCCGCACCAGTAGGGTGCGGGAAGCATCATCGAAGCGGTAGTTCGCGTGGGGCAGGTAAATAGAAAGCAACAGACAGTTAAGCTGTCATCCCCCTCCGCAAGCCCACAAAATGCTATGTCATCCTGAGCGGAGTCGAAGGATCTGCGGTTGCTTTCCAACTTCCGCATTGGCGGTGATTCGGGCACAACTGCTGAAATTGTCGTGGCGCATGGCATTCATTGAGTTTCGGTTTAACCGATTTGAGGGATTTACCAATCGAGTTGTCGGAACCTCGCGAGCTGTCACAAAGAAGGGTCGCTACCTTCAGAGAGCGGAAAATCTGTCTCTGCAACTAAAGGTCCTCTTCTCGTAGCACGGAACGCGTGGAGTCGCGTGGGTCTACGTGGACCTTGACGGTCTCGCCTTTGTAGGAATCCGCCCAAACTTGGGCGTCGTCCTTGTTGCCAAACATACGGCTGTAGTCGCCCATCTGCTGTTCAGGATTGCGATAGACATAGGTGAGCGTCGCGAGGAAGCTGGGAACGCGAACGTCGTCCGTCACATCAGCGACACTCACAATGTCAACGTGGGCTGAGGCTGTCGGCCACCCACGGCCACGAGTGCGTTCAATCCACGTGCCTAAGATCGCGCGGAAGATGGCCACGATCATAACAGTAGCGGCGAACAGCGAAATCAGAATGACATCGAAGCGAGTGAGGGGGCTGCCGCGCAAGAGGACCATGTCTGCGATCGCTTTCGCGGTGAGGCACTCAGATGGGGCCATGTCTTCAGCATAACGAGCGTCGTGGTCGAATTGTGGACGATGGGGAATTTCGCGTGATCCAGATCACTCGGAATCGGCCCGGCTTCCAAACTTCTCCATCGGCGGTTATAGATCCGCAATCGCGAACGCCTCCGCTCTCTCAGGACGGCAATGCATGGATTTTATTGATCAAATCAGAAAGCGAGGACATGGGTGGGAACGTATAAAGAATTCGCGGTTATAGTTCTGCGTACAACAATCTTCCCGTTCCGACTGAAGTCGACGTGGGTGTAATCCGTGCTATTCAAATCCGCTTGTCCAAGGACCGACGTTGCATCCATGCCGTTTCTGAATGGTGGCGAAAAGACCAACACCCGCTCATCCTCCACCACCAGCAAGTCACCGCCTTTGTCAAACCCAACATCAACGGGACTGTGCATCTTGTTCGCGAATGTCAACACAGGTGCTTACGCTCCGCGAAATCGCTTTGTCTTCTAGGAGCGTGTCTGAGTAATCACCTTTATTTCGCACATGCTGATTGAACGGGTTGAAGGAAGATGCGAATCTTTGAATATGGCGAAGAGCTATCGTCCGTATTTTCCTGAGCAGGACTTTCTTCTTCCTCCCAGCCTGCGGGAGTGGCTTGCCGAGGACCATCTTGCGTATTTCGTTTCCGACCTGATCGATGAGCTTGACCTTGGCGCGATCGAGGCGCACTATGACCGCGAGGAGCGCGGCTATCCTCCGTATCATCCGCGGATGATGACCAAGGTGCTGGTGTACGGCTATTGCGTGGGGGTGTTCTCATCGCGGCGGCTGGAAAAGCGGCTGGTTGAGGACATCGCGTTCCGCGTGCTGGCAGCGGGCAACGAGCCGGACTTTCGCACCATTTCGGAGTTTCGCCGGATTCACCTGAAGGCACTGGAAGGTTTGTTTGTGCAGGTGTTGCGGCTGGCGCTGAAGCTGGGCGCGATGAGACTGGGCCGGGTTGCCATCGACGGCACCAAGATCAAGGCCAACGCGAGCAAGCACAAGGCCATGAGCTATGAGCGCATGCTGCGTGAAGAACAGCGTCTGCGCGAAGAGGTCAATCGCTTGCTGGCCGAGGCCGAGCAGACCGACAAGGACGAGGACAAGCGCTACGGGCGCAACCGTCAGGGCGACGAGCTGCCTGCCGAGCTGGGTCGGCGCGAAGAGCGGCTGAAGCGCATCGCCGAGGCCAGAAAGGCGCTGGAAGCACGGGCCGAGGCCGAACAGAAGCAGAAAGACACGAAGCCGGGGAAAAAGGATCCGCCCCGCCGCGGCGGCAGAGGCAAAGGCCGTTCCCCTGTCGAGCCCAAGCCGGAGTCGCAGCATAACTTCACCGATCCGGAGTCGCGCATCATGAAGGGGCCGGACGGCTTCGTGCAGGCCTATAACGCACAGGCCGCTGTCGAGCCGGCGCTGCAGTTGATCGTCGCGCAAGGCGTGACCCAGCAGTCCAACGACAAGCAGCAACTTATACCGATGATCAAGCGGGTGCGGGAGCAGGCAGGACAAAAGGTGCAGCAAGTGTTGGCCGACAGCGGTTATTGCTCGGAGGAGAATCTGCTGAAGGCGGCAAAGAAGAAGATCGACTTATACGTGGCGACGGGCAAGCAAAAGCACAATCAGCCGGCACCGATCAGTCCTCGGGGACGCATCCCGCACTCAGCCACCCTGGTCGACCGGATGAAGCGCAAGCTGATGACCAGGACGGGCCACGCTACCTACGCACGGCGCAAGACCATCGTCGAGCCGGTCTTCGGGCAGATCAAACAGGCGCTCGGCTTCCGCCAGTTCCTGCTGCGTGGAGTCGAAAATGTTCGCTCCGAGTGGGCCCTTGTCTGCGCCACACACAATGTGCTGAAGCTTTACCGGGCCTGCACGGCGTAAAAGGACCCCTTCCCGCTACGAACGGCGCAACAACATGCGTCATGCGTTCTGAATCCAATGGCTCACAACGTCGACATCGGCCGCAGCAACGCTCGGCAACAATGCGCCGGGCTCTGTCAAGCCTTACTCAGACGCGCTCCTAGAACGGTGCTCGAACCCATGCCGTTGCTAAATGGTGGCACAAATGCCAGCACGCGGTTGTTGTATCGATCTGCCACCCAGAGATTGCCACTCCAATCAAACGCCAAAGCTTGGGGGCCGTAAAATGCGTCTGCGATACAGTCTGTGCAGGCATCTGATCTCGCATCAATGAGTTCTTCTGAGCTAGACTCGACGTGTTTGGAGGCACCTAAACATTGGTAGTATCGCTGTTCGGTGCTCAAATTTGAGACAAAGCCCGTCTCAACAGGTTGTCCCACTTCCAGACTAGCGGCCATTCCCGTCGAAAATGGTGGCCGAAATTCCAACAAACGGTTATTGCCGAAATCGCTCACCCACAGATTTCCCTCACGATCCAGAGCCATTCCACCCGGGTTGCAAAGTATATTTGCGGTGGGAGGCTGGTCCATTGGGTCGCAACTGCCGGTACCTTTTTGGCGGAGGATATTGTCTCCAAGTACCAGGGTCGGCGTCATGCTGGTGCTGAAGGGCGGTTCGTATTCCAGTACACGAGAATTCGCACCGTCTGTGACCCACAAATTCCCGTTGGGATCCATGAGCACTTCTGTTAGGACGACGAGGCCGGCCTTTGCAGCGGAGCGACCCGTCTCGCACTTGCTTGAGGCCAGATTCGCATCTTGAATGACCAAGCTGGCATTCATGCCACTGATGAACGGCGGTCTGAACTGAAGAACGCGACAGTTCCCCGCGTCTGCGACATACAAATCACCGTTGGAGTCTCTGGCAAGACCGGACGGACTTCGGAGGGTATTCGGTCCTGGTCCACCGCCGCGGTTTGCCTCTCCATGGACGAAATCGGCTTGCCCGAGGACTATGCTGGCATTCTCATTCGTATGGATTGGAGTTTCGTAGATGAGAGCGCGGTTGTTTGCCGTGTCAGAAATCGCGATGTTGCTCGACGCGGCTAACATGTTTCGTGTGCCAAGGATGACCTTCAGCGCCGTATCGACGGGCTGCTGGGAAAGCAATGGTTGTGTCCAAGGGAGAAGCGATGCCGCGCACGCCAGAACGAAATTACGATGAAAAGTGGCCATCGTCCCTCCCGAGATTTGGCCGCAAGAATAACAGGAATCCACGCCGCATTCTGTGATATCTGGCAGATGTCTTTCCAAGTTGTGGTTGTATCGTGGCGAACTCTTCCCTTTGACGTATGTTCGCCCTTCCGGTAAACCGTCCCCTTGAATGTGGGCGAATGGGGAAGAGTAGGCGGTAA
>CAWCTA010000029.1:0-60577 GCA_963798315.1 uncultured Acidobacteriota bacterium
ACTGTGACCCACCTACGCAAAATGATGCTCGAAGAGCTCGAGCGCCGTAACTACTCCAAGGGGACGATCCGGTACTACTTGCGGTTCGTCGAGCGGTTCGCAGAACACTTCGGCAAGTCACCCGACAAGCTCGGTCCCGAACACCTGCGCAGCTACCAGGCCTATTTGCTCAAGGAACGAAAACTCAGCCCGGGATCGGTCGAGCACCACGTGTCGGCACTGCGTTTTTTGTACTTACGGACGCTGCACCGGCATGAGTTCCGCGAGTTCCTGCCCTTTCCCAAGGTGGGCAGGAAACTACCCAAGATCCTCAGCCAGGTAGAAGTCGCGCGTCTGATCAACGCCTGCAGTGGTCTGTTCCAGCGCGCGCTGCTGATGGTTCTCTACGGCACTGGCATGCGCCGCGCCGAGGTCGCCCGGCTGAAGATCGCCGACATCGACAGCCAGCGCATGGTCATCCACGTGGTCGACGGCAAGGGGCACAAGGATCGTGACCTGCCTTTGAGCCCGGTGCCGCTGGAAACCCTGCGTGCCTACTGGCGCTGGCTAAAGCCACGCACCTACCTGTTTCCGTCTCGCCTGCATCGCGTCTGCGAACAGCCCATCAGCGACAAGGTGATTTGGCTTGCCTGCCGCAACGCCGGGAACAGGGCAGGCATTGGCAAGAGGTCGAATCCGCACCTCATTCGCCGCGGCTATTGCCGCACGCCTGCTGGAAGCCGGCACCGACCTGCGCACCATCCAGCTTCTGCTCGGCCATGAGGATCTGGAGACTTCGGCCCGCTATCTGCACCTCTCCCAAGACCCACCTGCGTCGGGTTGCCCACCCGATTGAACAGCTCAACCTCGCCAGTGCCGAGCCAGAGTCGCCGCCTCTATCACCGTCGGCTGCGTCCATGAGCGCGGCCGGCCGTCGAAGTGGCCGACATCGTCCGTCGCAAGGGCAGGCAGTTTCTGGAACGCTTCGAGGCCGTCGTTCAGCTTTTCAGCAGTTGAAGGCATGCCGGGCTGTGGAGCGGCTGGCGCACAGCGGCCCTCGGCGGAGCACAGGGACAAGTGTGTCGACTGCCAGTTACGAGGCACCCATCTCCTATGACACGCAAAATGATGCTCGAAGAGCTCGAGCGCCGTAACTACTCCAAGGGGACGATCCGGTACTACTGCGGTTCGTCGAGCGGTTCGCAGAACACTTCGGCAAGTCACCCGACAAGCTCGGTCCGGAACACCTGCGCAGCTACCAGGCCTATCTGCTCAAGGAACGAAAACTCAGCCCGGGATCGGTCGAGCACCACGTGGCCGCACTGCGTTTCTTGTACTTACGGACGCTGCATCGGCATGAGTTCCGCGAGTTCCTGCCCTTTCCCAAGGTGCGGCAGGAAGCTGCCCAAGATCCTCAGCCAGGAAGAAGTCGCGCGTCTGATCAACGCCAGCAGTAGTCTGTTCCAGCGCGCGCTGCTGATGGTTCTCTACGGCACTGGCATGCGCCGCGCCGAGGTCGCCCGGCTGAAGATCGCCGACATCGACAGCCAGCGCATGGTCATCCACGTGGTCGACGGCAAGGGCCACAAGGATCGCGACCTGCCCTTGAGCCCGGCGCTGCTGGAGACCCTGCGTGCCTACTGGCGCTGGCTCAAGCCGCGCACCTACCTGTTTCCGTCACGCCTGCATCGCGATCTGCGAGCAACCCATCAGCGACAAGGTCGTATGGCTGGCCTGCCGCGAACGCGGCGAAGCAGGGCAGGCATTCGCAAGGCGTTACGCCGCACCTCATTCGCCACAGCTGGGCCACGCACCTGCTGGAAGCCGGCACCGACCTGCGCACCATCCAGCTTCTGCTCGGCCATGAGGATCTGGAGACTGACGGCCCGGTATCTGCACCTTTCCGCAAACGCACCTGCAGCAGGTTGCCCACCCGATCGAAGAGCTCAAGCTCGCCAGCGCCGACCAGAGTCGCCGCCTCTATCACCGTCCGCTGCGTCCATGACGCGGCCGGCCATCGAAGTGGCCGACATCGTCCGTCGCAAGGGCAGGCAGTTTCTCCGAGCGCTTCAAGGCCGTTCTCAGCTATCAGCAGCTGAAGGCATGCCGGGCTGTGGAGCGCTGCCGCACTGCGGCCCTCGGCGGACACAGGGACAAGTGTGTCGACTGCCAGTACGAGGCACCCATCTCCTATAACTCCTGCCTTATGGGGAGTTTTTTGTTGTGGGGAGTGCGGCGATGAAAGGGCGTGCAGAGTCTTCCCGGCACGCCCCTTTGACTCTCCATTACGGTTTGGCTTTCAGGAGCGCAATCAGTTTATCTTCTGCACGAAACCTACCTCTGCGAAGATGCGGCGGAACCACTGCTTCAATTGCCTCCAGCTTTTCACTGGGATCTGCCCTAACGTAGACCTCTGTCGTGGCCAAGTTGCTGTGCCCCAACCATAGTGAGACCTTTCTGATGTCCTGCGTTGCCTGAAGCATGATCATTGCGCAAGTGTGCCTCAACACGTGCGGGCTGAGTTGCTTGCCAACCAGTGAGTTGCATTTCTTGGTTGCGGTTTGGGCGTGGCGCCGCAGGACGTACGCGATTCCCCAACGGCTGAATGGTTCGCCACGTGCATTTACAAACACTTCCGGCGCGACGGCCACTCCACGTATTGCCAACCAGGCGCGTAGCGCAGACGCGGTTGTTTTCCAGAGCGGCAACGCCCGCTCACGACGGCCCTTTCCAAACACACGGATGCTGGCAGACTGCGTCGCAATATCGTCAATACGTAGTCCCGTCAGTTCCGAGACTCGAAGTCCACCGCTGATTGCAAGGTGCAACATAGCCCGATCGCGTATCCCATCCCGCGTCGCTGGATTGGGAGCATCCAGCAATGCCTGGACTTCTTGCTGGTCCAGATATGGAACCAGACGGCTATCTGTTTTCTTGAAGGGAATCGCGAGAACTCGACGGACCTGGCCGAGTGCGGCTGGTTCCCGGTGCTGTAGAAAGCGGAAGAACGATCGGATGGCCGCCAAACGGATGTTTCGTGTGTTTCCCGAGTTGCCGCGGACGGTCTCCAGGTGCTCCAGAAAGGAGCAGATCAGGGTTGCATCCAACTGTTCCAAAGCTATCGAGGAAGGTGGCATCTTGAGCCTTTGCGAGGCAAATTCAAACAACGACTGAAAACTGTATGCGTATGACTCGCAGGTATGCTTGCTGTTGCCGCGATGCCGGACGAGATACTCGCGGAGGAATGCCTCGATGTGCAGTGCGATGAAGGTCATGACTGCCCTCCATGCAGGAAGCTCTCCCCGGCCAAAGCGATATCGTGCATCAGATCCGGGGTGGCAGTAAGGTACCAAAATGTCGAATCGATGTTGACATGCCCCATATACGTGGCCAAAGCCAGCATGTGTTGACCGATTGACCGACGGCCAGCCGGACTTGACTCCAGAGCCCTTGCTGCGAAGGTGTGACGTAGCTCGTGAATCCGCGGCCAATGTCCATTATGAGGCTGGATATTTGCCGACTTCAGCAGTTTGCGGAACATCTCATGTACTCGGATATAGAGCAGCGGATCTCCACTGTTGGAGACAAACACATGGTCGCCGCCAATGCGGAATCTATGTCGGCTTGTCAGATATCGGCTCAGCCCTTCGACTGCGGTCTCATGGAGCGGCACCATGCGAGTCTTCTTGAACTTCGTCTTGCGAATCAGCAGACCCCGCGGCGTTATGTCAGATATGAGCAAGTGCAGGGCCTCTGAAATTCGTACGCCCGTCGAGGCCAGCAGGCTGATCAAGGCTACATATGTGAGAGGCTGAAGGGAGTTGACCGGGGCAAGCTGCATAGCAGCAAGGATGAGACGCTCGATATCAGACTTGGAGTAAATGTAGGGTACGCGGCGACTCTTCCGGTAGCCGAAATGATTTGGCGGCAGCAGTTCGTGGCGACTGTCTTCCAGACGGACGTAAGCGGCGAAGCTGCAGATAGTCTGATACCGGGTGTGCCGCTGTGCAACCGATCCGCTCTGACTGGACCAAACTATGGCGCTCGTTCGGCGGACATGTGTTTCCTGACGATCAGCAGCGAAACGGGCAAAGCTCCGCAATCGATATTCCACGTTGCTGAGGGAATAGCCGGCAGCGCGCCCTGTGGCCAAGTATCTTTCGATGGCCGCTATCATGAGTTCACCTCCGGCCATGGCTGTGCGACTTGCTGAAGGAGAGCAAAATCCACCTTGGCATAGTAGGCTGTCATGTCGATGCTGCGATGGCGGAGGACGAGGCCAATCTTGTCGAGGGGGACCCCGTGTCGCAACATCTCCGTTGCAGCGGTATGTCGCAATAAGTGAGCACCTTTTGCCGGGCTCTCAATACCAGCACGTCGAAGAGCGCTCTTCACAACAGTGGAAACACTTCCGCCAGAGGTAAATGGCTTGAATGGAGCAAGGCTGCGAAGGAACACGTGACTGGCATCGTCGACTCGAGGTCGGAAATCCAAGTAGCGAAGCAGAGCGTCGCCGGCATCCTGGGGTAAAGGCAAACTCACTTGGCGTCGGCCCTTCCCGGTAACTTGTATGGTGCCGGCCTTCCAGTTGATATCAGCAAACCGAAGTCGGGCCACATCGCCGGCGCGGAGTCCGAGTCGGGATAGAAGCAATACAATTGCACGGTCGCGAAGGCGCACCGGGGTGGTCCCGTCACAGGCGGCGATCAGACGGTCAAGTTCCTGTGCCGTGAGACAGCGAGGAAGTGTGGCTAGCCGCCAATGGGCGATCGCCGGAACGGCGAGATCGAGATCATCTCTGGCTTCCCCGCGGAAAATGAGATACCGCAGAAACGCGCGCACTGCTGTGATTAGCCTCTGAGTCGCTTCTGCACCACACTGGCTCGCGCGATCCAACAGAAACGCACGGACTCCCTGGGCATTCCACTGACTGGCATGTTCCCCAAGTGAATGGAGCAGTTCCGTTGCGCCACGGGTGTAATACCGGAGCGTACCTTCAGTAACGCCACGATGTATTCGAAGCCAGTCGTGAAATGCTGTCACCAGTGCGGGCTCATTGTTCCCGACTTCATCGTCCTGATGGTTCCGGCACACCCCGCGCTGAACCAAATGCTGGTAAAAGAGCTTTACTCCGCAGCTCGGGTGAAAGCCAGTCCTTTCATCGTTAGACTGAGCGCAGCGACAATGTTGAAGGTGTCGGACAAACGCATCCAACAAGGGCCTATCAACATCTGCCAGGGTGCATCCTTTGCGCTGCACAAAACAGCCGAGATGGGCTGCAGCGCGCAGATAGCGAATCGCCGTCGAATGAGCATAGCCTTGTTTTTCAAGTGTGCCCGCGAAGTCATCGATGTGGGGGCCACTGATACCCGCACGCAAACGAGCGAGCGCTTTCGATGCAGAAAAGTACTTCTCGATCATGGTGTTCTCCCTGAGTGATGTGCCAGTAATGGCCGCACCACAGTAGCAGGAGGGTCACCAATCTTATGGTGAGTCTGAGCACCCGAATCGCGCTCAGATGACCGATGTTTCATCCACTTGCGGCGCCGCACTCCCCACAACAAAAAACTCCCCATAAGGCATGTAATGGAGAGCGCCCCATTACATGCCGTTCGCGCTGCTGCCCGAAGTGCCAGGCGCAAGCTCGCAAGCGATGGCTCCAGGCACAGCAGCGCGATCTGCTGAACACCAACTACTTCCACGTCGTCTTCACCCTGCCCCACGAACTGAACCCGCTGGCACTGACTTCACGCAGGCCATTGCTCGACCTGCTGTTCGAGGCCAGTTCCCAGACCCTGCTCGAAGTCGCCGCCGATCCCAAACGCCTCGGCGCCGAGATCGGATTCCTCTCCATCCTGCACACATGGGGTTCCAACCTGCTGCCCCATTACCATACCTGCCGCTTGGTGCGGCCGTGGATGCGCTTGTCGGCCCAGCACTCTTCCCAGTGGTCCAGATACGCCTGGGCTTCTTCCAGGCTCTCGAACTTCTTGCCCTTCAGCGGCGTTTTTTGCGCATGGGCTACACCGGCCTCAACCTTACCTTTTCGATCTGGATCCCTCACTTTGCACGGCAGTGCCGTTACACCGTAGTGCGCCAGGACATCGCGATACAACGGATTCAGGCCCGGATCGTGGATGTCCGGAGACAACACGCCCTCGCGAAGGTTGTCCAGAACTGCGATCCGCGGCGCGGCGCCCAACCGGCGAAACGCCTTCTCGTGCAGTTCGGCCCACACCCGCGCACTGGAACGGAAGACAAGCAGCCGAACCGACTTGCGACTACAGCCCAGGGTCAGAACGAAAAGCCGGGTACGCCGGTACTTGCCGCTGTCGGGATCACGCGCCATCGGGCCCGTGCCGTAATCAACCTGACACTCTTCCCCTGGCGGCGTCTCGATGATCACTCGCGCTTCAGCAGATATCGCTCCGCGCAGCTTGCGCACGAATCGCTGCACACTCTGGTAGCTGCTTCGAAACCCGTGCCCATCGACCAGATCCTGATAGATTCCCATCGCGTTGCGGCCTCGCGACAGTTCCAGCTCGATCATCTCGCGGAACGATTCACTGGCTCCGGACGGGCGCTTGCCGCCCTGCTTCGGCAACGTCACTTCCGGCAAAAAGCCGGTGATCACTTCATTGGCCGGTTTTGAATTTTCGGCGGCCGTGGAACCGAAAAAGCCGGTGATCACCTCATTGGCCGGATTTGAACTGTCAGAGCCGGTAGGCTCCGAAGTGGCCGCTATTGCCGGAGGCTTGCGCCCCCAATCACCCGGCGTACGGTACGCTATTCCCGCCGACCTCAAATACCCGCCGGCCGTCTCGCGACGGACTCCCGTCGCCGCCTCGATCCGACGCAGAGACCAGCCAAGACGCCCCAGCGCGATCACCTGTTCCTGCTTCGCTTTTTCCAAGACATTACCCATGCCCACCGAGGCTAACTGCCCCAGTCGAAGCTAATGTCTTAGGCCGTATTGGCCCGGACTTGTAGTTCTCTCAGGCGGTTGGCACGAGTTGCATTCCGTGCTTTTGAGCTTTACGCTGCAGCACAGCTATTTCGCGTTGCTCGCTTCGCCTGTTGAATTCGTCGATCCCCCGATCTACCCACCTCTGTCCCTTTGTGACCAGCCGATAGTAAAGGCAGGCCAAAACGCGTGCCATAGCTTTAACTGCTTTGAGGCCTCCTAACTTTGCCCGAAGGTATCGACACCTCGCGCCCAGATAACTGTTAGTGTGTAGCAGTGTTTGCGCGGCCATCCGAAATGCATTTCCTACGCGATTGGTGCGGTGCTCCCGTACATGCCGGATGACTCTGCCTCCACTCACATCTCGTTTGGGAGCGAGATTTAACCAAGAGGCCCAGTGGGCTTCAGTCTTCCACGCTTTCAGATCTGGCCCCACTTCGGCTAATACGGTCTGAACAGTAATCACGTTAATGCCGTCTATCGTGGTGGCGTTCACGCCGAGAATGCGCTCCAATTCCGCTTCTAGATCAAATGCGGGTTGGTTCCCCTTGGGCTTTCGCGGCTTGCGAGAACTGGATGTTTTACTAATGTCGGGGACAGCTGATAGCCCAGGCGATGAGATGACAGTTTCAACTTTTCTGGCGGGCAGCAACGCCATGTACTCTTTCAGCTGTTCATCGCATTTGGCCATTTGTTGGCGATAGAAATCGTAAGCTTCGACCGCTTGCTGCAATTCAAACAAGACGTCAGGCTTCCAGTCACCCTGAAGACTGTGAACGATCTCTTCTTCGGAGGCCATGCACCGCGGATGGCGTAGAGCAGCCAGTGCGACTGGATCGCGTTGTCCTGCCAGCAGAGCCCGGATAATCGCCTGTCCACTCGTACCGCTGATATCGCTTATGGCGATGTGCAGCTGCACGTTCATCTCGATGAGTGTTTTTTGCATATGTTGTATGCACCGTCCGGCGTCCTTGACGTGCTGATCCCGCAGCCGCCACATTGTTCGGACGCCGTGGATCTCCGGAGCAGGCAAGAAACAAGCCCGCAACAGACCATAGGTATGCAGCCGCATGAGCCACTGACATTCCTGCACGTCACTCTTTCGTCCAGGTACATTCTTCGTTCCCCGCGCATCCACAAGGTTCACTTCCAGACCGTGCTTCCGAAGAACATCATGCACTGCGATCCAGTACACTCCCGTGGACTGCATCACCACAGTGCGTATTCCACAACCAATCAACCACTGCGCCATTTCTATAAGTGCAGCCGTCCAAGATCCGAACTCGCGCACAGGCTGAGCGTCCCGCCCGCGCGGCACGGCCACGTAGTGGCTTTCGTTGCCGACATCAATGCCGGCCGCATCTCGATTTACGATTTCCAATCCAGGATCTGCGGCACTCAAGCGCTGTTGGACTTCTTTGCGCTCCTTGTGACTCAATCGCGCCCCGGTCCGTAAACGATCAAAGGCGGTATGGGGGACTCAAGCCAGCGGTCTCGATGGGCGAGAAGATCCAAGCTTTTGATGCTGGCCGTGCCGAGTTAGATCTGTGGGACGCCATTCGGTTCCGTTTCGTAGTCCCAGACCTCCCCAGCCTGTCAAAGATTGTAGAATCATTTCAATTGACATTTCGATCGCAAATCGTCCGTTGCAGAAATTACTACCTTCGACCTCGCCATGGTGATGGTGATCCTTACCGCGCGATCCATTTCGAGTTGGAGTTGGGACCTGGTGAGTACGCGGAGGTTCAGTTCTTGACAGCGGCTCGCGATGCCGTGGGTCTTCTCGACCACTCGCTAGTACGAAAAAAGACGATCCCATTTCTTGGCTGCCAGCAGGAAACCTGGCCGAAGCAGTTTTCCTTCGCGGCCAACATTTTTGACCTGCTCGTTGCCAAAGCTGAGATTGCCAATCTATCGCGCTCGATTTCAAACGAAGATGGCTGGCCTCGGCGCCATTCCAGGCATTCGCTTTGTTAAGTGGACAGCAGTCCCGGCCATCGCGAGGCTCCGCGGGGAGACGCGCACCCTCTCCCCGCGCCCCTCTACTAGAGCGCCAACCACTCTCACGCCATTATTTAACAGTCACCCGGCGGCGGACCGATTGACCGTCGCGCACACTGTAATTGACCAAAACCGGGCTAAATGAAGCGTAATCGATTCCGACGATCGATCGATCGAGCTTTTGCCGGGGCAAATGTTCACGGTGAATAGAGGCGTTCGTCATCGAACCAGACCCATCGGTGAACGGTCGGTCAATCTTACATTCGAGCGCGCTGAAGCACGGACCGAGATGCTTCCCTCGCTGCGAGAGTAGTCAATCCTAGTGTGTCTCGCATCGAGGCGGATTTGCAGCCCGAGCGTTTCGTCCCTATATTCGCGGCTTCGACCTCACATCCTTTCTTTTCCCTTCGGCGATGCAGTCTGGACAGCAAGCTGCTTTTGGACGCGATCTGAGCGCCCTCAAAGTTCCGAGAAGTCCTCTAAATTATTGATTTGATTGGTTGCGGGGGGTGGATTTGAACCACCGACCTTTGGGTTATGAGTTCTTAAATGCAGTATTTACATAGAGTTAGCTGGCATGGTTGGTTGCCAACAGTAGTCGATAGCAATTTTCAGGAGCTTGGAGGAGTTTCACGGATGGGTTGAAGTGGGGTTGAACCCAAGTGGATTAAATAATATCCGTGAATTGGTCTCGGCTACAGCCTTTTTCAACTGAGTCGCAAGATATTCGCGATTGCCAAGGCAAATGATCCACCTATTTCATCTTCGGCGTTCGCGATTCGCCCATCTATCCTGCATTCGCCGCGGAAACCATTTTCGATGAGTGAGTTGCCCTGTTAACTGGTTTCATGACAGCGTCGGCTCTTTCTCCCGAGCTTCACGGTCGTTTAGCAGCAACCAGTGTAGTGGGGCTGAGAGAGCCGACGCTGTCATGAAATCAGTTATCCCACTGTTGGCGCCAACTGACATCCGCCGGAGCGGACGTTGTTTACTGCAAGCCGACTTCCACCGGTAGTCCCTTGCTTAAAAGTGTTCCCAGGTCACGGACCAGTGCTCCCGCGAGTCCGCTGAACGAATGACCAGGTGCCCGTCTGCCGTCAGTTGATAGACCCGGGGCAGGTCTTTGCCTACAAGAAGCTCCCGCGTGACGGAACCTTGCACATGATGCGTAACGATGTGCTTTGCTTCATCGAGGTCATAGCTGCCAAAAGAAGCTTCGTATCCACCTAGCACATACTCGTTGTCTGGAGAATCCGCCGACCTTGGATACATCAGTTGTACAGACATGTGACCGTCGCGCGTGTAGATCAGCATGCCTTTCGGTCGCGGCGCCGGAGCCACCTTCCCCTCCGCACTGGGCGCATCGATTCGAACGAGATGCCATGCGCCGATCAGGGCATCTCTGTCCGAAGAATGCGGAGGAGACTGCGCCTGAGCTCCGGTGACGGTCAATACAATTGCAACCAAAATCCATTGCAAAACTTTCATCGATGTTCTCCTGGGCTCAGCGCCCGACAAGCTTCTGATGGAACTCAGGGTACCGCGCTCCTTCGATTTTGATTTTCGAGGATGCCTCTTCAAGCGAATGCACGTCGTCTGCCGTGAGTTTGATCTGCTCGGCTCCAAGATTTTCCTCGAGGCGTGAAAGCTTGGTTGTGCCTGGAATCGGCACAATCCACGGCTTCTTCGCAAGTAACCACGCGAGGGCGATCTGTGCCGGACTAGCCTGGTGCTTTGCTGCGAATGAGCTGATCACGTCCACAAGCGCCTGATTCGCTCTGCGATTCTCTTCGCTGAAGCGGGGCACGCTGTTGCGGAAATCCGTGCTGTCGAATTTGGTGTTTGCGTCGATCTTGCCGGTCAGGAATCCCTTCCCGAGCGGACTGAATGGCACAAATCCGATACCGAGTCCCTCAAGGGTGGGCATCAACGTCTGCTCAGGCTCGCGCCAGAACAACGAGTATTCGCTCTGAAGTGCGGCCACCGGCTGAACAGCATGAGCTTTGCGAATCGTCTGCGCACTCGCTTCAGAAAGGCCGAAGTGCCTCACTTTACCTTCCTGTATGAGATCCCGAACCGCTCCTGCGACGTCTTCAATGGGAACGTTCAAGTCGACGCGGTGCTGGTAAAACAGGTCGATCACATCTGTCCTCAGCCGCTTCAGGGAAGCCTCGGCCACCTGCTTGATGTGCTCGGGCCGGCTGTTGAGCGCGCTCCAGCGATCATTGTCGCCCGGATTGGGCTCCCAGCCGAACTTCGTTGCGATCACGACCTTTTCGCGGTAAGGCGCCAGCGCTTCACCCACAAGCTCCTCGTTCTTGAGCGGACCGTAGACCTCAGCTGTATCGAAGAACGTCACGCCGCGCTCCACAGCAGCATGGAGCAGCGAGATCATCTCCTGCTTGTCTTTCGCCTGCCCATAGGACCAGCTCATCCCCATGCAACCGAGGCCGAGCGCCGACACTTCCAAACCGCTATTTCCAAGCTTTCGCTTTTCCATCACTCACTCCAATTCTTTGCGCAGCTAACCTAATTAGCTCTTTCGTTCCGCGAACACGTCTTTGAAGACGGGCAGAGCCGAGAAGATTGTCGGCCAGCCGGAGTAGAAGGCCATGTGAGTAAGGACTTCCGACGCCTCATCGCGTGTGAGACCGTTGTCCATAGCCCGATTCAGGTGATACGGAATCTGTGCGACCTGACCAGACGCAACCAGCGCAGCCATGGTGACGAGACTGCGATCGCGCGGTGCAAGTGCGGGCCGCAGCCACAGGTCGCGAAAGAGGAACTTCGCGGTGTTCTCGACTACGCCCTGTGACGTTTCTCCGAAGTTTTCCTGTACCTGCGCAGCTCGCTTTGCTTCAGCCTCCTCGTTGAGCGGCAGCAACTCCGGCGAGATCTCAGGAAGCTGGTCTGCGCCGATGCTCCGCCGTGCAAAGATGCCTTGCAGCACCTCTACCGCCTGAAAGGCGTTCGACCAGCCGCAGTAGAAGGCAAGATGCGTCACGATTTCCGAAAGCTCCGCAGGAGTCACACCGCTGTCGAGGGCGATTGCAAAGTAGTGCTCCATCCCGATGGTCTGTATGCGTGCAATCAGCGTGGCCACAGTGACGATGCTCCGATCGCGTCTTGATAATCCCGGCCGGTTCCACACGCCGTCGACCACTGCCGTCTTGGTGTAGTTGGCGAGAGCGGGTGACACCGCCTGCACATCGGCTGGGGTGATCGAAGAACGAAATGTATTGTTTGCTGCCATCTGCATTTCTCCTTTGGTTTGCATTCTCAGAGGGGCTTGATCTTCACCGTTGCCGCACGGGCACGCTCCCCGATCATCGGGGCAAGGTAAGGGCTGCTCGAGTAATTCGCTCGGTACGCTGCATCAATCTGCCCATGGATCGTGCCCTCGACGGCTTCAAAGACGACATCCTTCTCGATCCCGCTAACGCGAACTCGTCCACCCTTCTGGGCCATTGCCGCGTTGTACCAACGTGATTTCTGTCCGTTGTACGCGCGGACATAAAGAGCGCCGTCGACGACGACCGACCAGATCCAGGTTGGGGTCCCGTAGGTTACGCCATCCTCGCGAAAGGGCGAAATATGAAGATCGTCGGTTGTTGCGATCTTCGCCACTTCGGCCTCTGTCCAGTTGCTCATTGTCACCCTCCTCCAGCTCGCCAGAGTCGATCAACTGATCATTCTATGCACTGATCATGAGACGAGATCATCTACCGTTAGGATCCGCTTGTTTCTGCAAAGTAAGATGAGTACCATTCATGAATGCTGAGGACCGACCTGCCAGATTTAGCTGCATTTGCGACTGTCGTGGAAGAACGTAGCTTCACACGAGCAGCGGCTCGGCTTGGCGTTTCGCAGTCCGCGCTCAGCCACTCCATGCGTGGTCTCGAAAAGCGCATGGGCGTGCAGCTCATTGCACGAACCACACGCAGCGTCTCAGCAACAGCGGCAGGCACCGCACTGTTGCAGGAAGTGGCACCTGCCATGGAGAAGATCGGACGAGCTGTTGCGGCAACAATGCAACTCCGAGAGCGTCCGGCCGGCAGAATCAGACTAATCATCCCTCGCTCGGCCGCAGAGATCGTGCTGATGCCGAAGCTCGCCGCCTTTACTCGGAAATACCCGGAGATCGTGCTGGAAGTCACTTCTTCCAATGATCCCGTCGACCTTGTCGATGGGAGTTTGAGAAGGGCCGGAAAGCGCTCACCCTCAGTCCTCAAGGACCAGTTTCATTCGATGATCCCGACCTCGTGATCCAGGCCGTGTTGGACGGAGTCGGCATTGGCACATCTATGGAGGGGAATCTCGCGGTGCTGCTGAATCGAAAACGCCTGGTGCGAGTGCGACCGGACTGGTGCCCCTCGTTCCCGGGATACTTCCTCTACTACCCGAGCCGCCGAAACCAACCTGCCGCTTTGGCAGCCTTAATCGAAACGCTCCGCATTTCAGACTAGGCCAGTCGTAACCGGAAACGGGCAAGGAGCCTGCGGTCACGGCTGTTCTGGGTTTATGCCAAATCCGCCGAATCACTCATCCACCGGAAAGGAACGGGAAGTCCACTGCGCTTCAGGTTTACGGTACCGGACTAATCTCTGCGAGAATGATGGCGACCCCAGGCTGTAATAACCTGCGCGGAGACGCTGATTCTGATTCTCAGCCAGCGCCGGCGTCAGGGGGCAAGCCGGCTGCGGCTGGTGAAACCTATATGCTCATCTTCCACGGGGACCGGTATTCGCGAGTCGTCAGCTTGCTGGCTTCCTCGTCGCCTAGGATCTTCTCTTCCTTGGCGTCCCAGCGGATCTTCCTGCCAGTGAGCATGGAGATCAGAGAAAGGTGGCCGGGGATGGTTGAATGATGTCCCACTTCGTACCGGAGTGACAGTCGGCTGACGCGTCTTGATGCAATCCAGGAAGTTTTGATGGTGACTCTCAGAGGTGTAGAGCTTCACTTTGCGCACCTCTCGGGGTAGGTATTTGCCCCGTTTCCACGCCGGGTTCGAGACGTCGAATCCGTCGCGGTCGACCCATACCCAGCCCTCGGTGCCGATCCACTTGGTGCCCATCTTGATGTCAGGATGGCCGCCGGCGACGGTCATGGTGACGCCGCCCGGATATTTCAGCTCGAAGCGGTAATGTTGCGCGGTGTTCCAAACCGCATTGGCCGGAGGAAGTTCGCCGCCGCCTTCCACCTCCAGCGGCCCGGCGTTGTCGAAATCCAGTCCCCAATGCGCGATATCGCCGTGATGGCCGATCCAGTCAAGAAGCTTTCCGCCGCCCGTGTTGTAGTTCAAGCGCCAGCACTTGTGGGAACGGGCTTTCATGTAGGGCTCCATCCTCGCCGGTCCGACCCAGGTGTCGTAGTCCAATTCTGGCGGCGGGGCGCAGACCAGCAGATCCCATGCCTTGGTTCCAGGGACGATCTGCTCAAGCTCGCCTGTCAGACCAGCCCCTGCCAGTCTTGCTGCAGTCTCCTCACGGATGTGATCGTAGTTGGAGTTGTCTCCCGGCAGACCCACCTCGACATGCGTCACGGTTCCGATGAGCCCGTTGCGGACGATTTCCGCCGCCTTGTGGAAGATGGGACTCGAGCGCTGCCATGAGCCCATCTGCCAGACGATGTTGTTCTGCCTGACCGCGCGAACGATGGACTGCTGCTCGGCTATGGTGTGCGCCAGCGGCTTTTCCGAGTAGATGTCCTTTTTGCTGCGGGCGGCCTCGGTAGCGACAATCTCATGCCAGTGATCGGGAACGGCAATCATTACGGCATCGATCTCTGGGCGAGCCAGCAACTCGCGATAATCGTGGTAGCCCTTGCAGTCTTCGGTCCCATAGGCATCGTTGATCATCTTGACGGCGGCCTGCAGGTGATTCCGGTCAACATCGCAGGCGGCCACTACCTGACAATCTTCCAACGCCAGAAAGGCCTGCGTATTGCCGGGACCCTGCCAGCCCATACCGATGACGCCGATGTTGATGCGGTTGTTGGCCGGCATACTGCTCTTCGCCGAATGACCTTTTGCTTGAGCTGTGAGAACCGAAGGCAAAACGGCTGTTGCTCCGGCGATTTTCAGAAAATCCCGGCGGCCTAACAGATTTCTAGCAATCTCGACACCAAGCCGGCGTGCCATACTTTAGATCCCTTCTCGCTTCTTGTTTATTGGTTTTCTCCATTCTGCCACATCGGTGCACAAGGGATCTGCATGCCAGATCATTGCGGCGCCAGATCCCCCGTTCGAATGTGGTGCCCAGTACTCGCCCCCCAAGTCAAAACCGCTGTAAGCAGATGATTTGTCCCTGAAAGCCGGAAGTTAGAATCGATCGTTGACTTGTCCTCACCAAAACCAGATCGGGACGCAAAAGTTGGAGGAAAGCTCGATACTGGGGAGACTGAATCGGAGACGTGGCGTCCGGACTAAGATGTCGAGGAAGCAAATCTGTTGCAAGGAACGATGGTGTGCAGGCAGGTCACATATTGCCAGTCTTGCGTAGAGTCAGCGTAGGGGCCCCAACGACCGACGATCGGTAGTGTTGGTTTATCGATGGATCGCGATTCTCAGCGAGCCACATCGATGAAATGAGAAGATCCGTGACGTGATGAATCAAGTCGAGTCGGCGGGGCAAGCAAGTTCAAAGCCATTTAGCGGCGAACCTTATTGTTGTTTCGATGAAAGGACAAAATGGTCACACGGCGTGAATTCCTGGATACGATTGCTGCAGGGGCCGCAGGCATGGCTATTAGTTCAACCGCGAAGAGTTACGGCCAGATACTCGGCTCTAATGATCGCCTCAACTTTGCCATTATGGGCCTACGTTGGCGTGGCTATGCTCATCTATCAGCTTTGATGGCGAACAAGGACACCGCCCGGGTGTCGCATATTTGCGATGTAGATAACAATATTCGTTCGAAGTTTGCCGGCGTCGCGGAACATGAGCTTGGGTATGCTCCTGCGAGCGAAAAAGACTTTCGTCACGTTCTGGAGCAAAAAGAAGTGGACGTCGTTACCATCGCGACTCCCGACCACTGGCATACGCCCATGGCGATCGCTGCTCTTGAGGCGGGCAAGCACGTATACGTTGAAAAGCCCTGCAGCCACAATCCTGCCGAGGGAGCGCTGCTGGTACAGGCTCAACAGAAGTATCAAAAGCATGTGCAACAGGGGACACAGCAGCGTTCATGCGTGCGCACGATCGAGGCAATGGACAAGATGCAGAATGGCTTGATCGGCAGGCCTTATTTTGCCAAGGGGTGGTATGGCAACTCAAGAAAATCGATCGGGACGGGGAAGGAAGTGCCGGTTCCGCCGGAACTGGATTGGGATCTTTGGCAGGGACCTGCGCCGCGAAAGCCATACATGGATAATATTCATCCGTATAACTGGCACTGGTTCAAACACTGGGGCACTGGCGAGTCTCTAAACAACGGCACGCACAGCATCGATCTTTGTCGTTGGGCGCTGGGTGTCGACTACCCCAATAGCGTGATTGCAACCGGCGGCAGATACCAGTTCAAGGACGATTGGCAATTCTATGACACGCTGGTCACGAATTTTGATTACGGCGATAAATTGATTTCGTGGGAGGGAAGATCCTGCAGTGCGGTAAAGTACATGGACCACGACACTGGATTAGCCGTTACCGGCACGACGGGTTCAGTGTTCATCTACGGCGATGGCGGAAGCGGCTATGAGGTCTTCGATATCAAAGGGGCGAGAACGGGAGTATTCAAAGACGACGCAACTCAGTTCTACGACAAGTTCGACGGTGACGTGGCGACGGTCGCGCATTTCGCCAACTTGATTGCAGCAATTCGCAAGGGAGACAAGCTTCACGCGCCGATCTCGGAAGGCAACATTGTTGTGACCATGCTTCAACTTTCTAATATCTCGTGGGAATTGAACCGGGAGCTGCAGCTCGATGTGAAGAACGGCAAGGTCGGGAATGATCCGCAGGCCATGGCGCATTGGGCGCGCGAGTACGAGCACGGCTGGGCGCCATCTCTAGGGCGCAAACAGAACGCCTTGTGACAGGAAGACTCGTAAAGAAATTCGAAGCCGAGGAGACGAAATCGAAATGATAAGCCGCCGCGAGTTTGTGAAGCAGGTTGGACTTGGCGCCCTGGCAGGCTCGGGGATGAGTGCGGTTGGAGCGAATGTGGCCGCGGCAGCTCCAAGCAATGATGGGATGAAATCCTCCACCGCCAGGCTAATTCCTGGATGTTGCGCCTACTCGTACAACGAGGACCTTCGGCACGGTGCGATGACGCTGGAAGATTTCATTTTGAAGGCAGTGGACCTGCGGGTGTTGGCAGTGGACATGACGGCGTATTACCTTAAGTCGACGGAACAGGGGTATCTACATGATCTTCGCAAGTTAGCTTACAGACATGGCGTTGCATTCTCGGGTGCAGCATGTGGCGTGAGTATGATTCAGGCGGACGCGACAGACCGCGCGGATAGTCTGAAGCAGATAAAGAAGTGGGTCGATGTGACAAACGATCTTGGAGCTTCTCACCTGAGGATCTTTGCAGGGAAGCTGCCTCCCGGATCGAGCCTGAAGGATGCCATCGATTGGGTGGTCGAGACGATGAAGGCTGCGTGCGACTATTCCGGCGAGAACGGAATCGTGCTGGGATTGGAAGACCACGACGGCGTGACGCAAAGTGCGGATCCATGCCTTGAAATCATGCAGCGCGTCAATTCGCCGTTTGCGGGGATCAATCTCGATATTACGAACTTCATCGCCACGCCGACGCAGGACGCATACGCGCAGATTGCGGCATGTCTTCCTTACGCGACCCACGCCCACATCCGCGACCATTTTCCTGATGGCAATCCGGTGGATATGGACCGCGTATGGCAGATGTTTGCGCGGGCCGGGGCACCAGGGCTATATGTCAGCCGAGTATGAAACTGGTTTGCCTGATCGTCTCCCAGCCGCTGCGGGCGTTCCGAAACTGGTTCATCTAATCCGGGAGCTTTGCAGCAAGTATTCAACCGTATAAACAGGCTCTGGTGCAAACGCTTCGCGCCCGTCAGGTACAGTGGTCTTTGGAGAGGCGAGGACCAACAGTGAGCGAAGAGAAGAGCATCGCGGAGTTGTTTCGAGGGCGGCATTTCGACCGCGAGGTAATCATGCTTTGCGTGCGCTGGTACCTGCGCTACAAGCTCAGTTCCCGAGATCTCGTCGAGATGATGTCTGAGCGCGGCTTGCACCTTGCTCATACCACAATACTGCGTTGGGTGCAGCGGTATGCACCGGAGTTCATCAAACGCTGGAATCGTTTTGGCCGGCCCGCTGGTCGCTCCTGGCGCGTCGATGAGACCTATATCAAGGTGCGTGGCCAATGGACGTACCTCTATCGAGCCGTGGACAAGTGTGGACAGACAATCGACTTCAGGCTCAGCAGGACACGCGACGTGTCCGCCGCCAAGGCCTTCTTCAAGAAGGCAATCAGGCATGAGGGGCAACCGCCACAGACGATCACTCTCGATGGCTATCCAGCTTCGCATCGCGCTGTGCGCGAGATGCGTACGGATGGTCTGTTGCCCGAGCAAACGAAGCTACGCTCCTCAAAGTACCTGAACAATCTGATCGAGCAAGATCACCGCGGTATCAAATCCCGAACTGGACCGATGCTCGGCTTCAAAGACTTTGATTGCGCGGCAACCACTATCGCTGGAATAGAACTGCTCCGATGTATTCGCAAAGGACAATTCGCCCTTGGCCGACTCCGTCTCAAAAGTCAAACTATCCCGGCGATCTGGAATGGAGTCCTCGCCGCATAGTCTCTGCTTCTCCTCGGGCCTCGTTGCACCCACCTCACATTTTGCACCAGAACCACCGAGAGCCCCGAGCCTGCCCAATTCGAGAGTGTGGATGCGGACGCCGTTCTTAGTGAGGCGCTAAGTAGTCGTCCGGAGATCGAAGCCGCGAAGGACGCCCTGGAGGGCGATGACACCAGCATTCGTTTGGCGCACAACCTGCTTAAGCCCGACCTGGAACTCAACGGTTTCTACCAAAGCGCGGGCCTGGGAGGAAATCAGTACAGTCTCACCACCGGTCAACTCACGTCCACGGGCGGGCTCGGCACATCCTTCAGCCAACTCTTCGGTTTCGGATTTCCAGGCTACGGAGGGCAGCTTACACTCAATTTGCCCGTCAGGAATCGAGCCGCACAAGCCCGCATGGGGAACGCGCTGGTCGCTAGGACTCGAGATCTCTACGCGGACCGCCAGGTGCAGGAGTTGATCATGCGCCAGGTGCGAGACGCGCTCCACCAATTCGATACGGCAAAGTCGGCACTCAGCGCCGCGACCACTTCGCTGGATCTGGCCAGAAAATCGCTCACCGCCGACCAGCGTAAATTCGAGCTGGGCGCGGAAACAAACTTCTTTGTACTCGATTCGCAATCCCGGTTGGCCAACGCGGAACTGGTGCTGTTGCAAACCCGGATTACGTATCAACTCGCCCTGGCCGCCATCAATCACGCTACGGGCAAGTTGCTCGTGCCTTATCATCTGCAAATCGAGGCATTCTCGAAATAGAGAGTCTTGAAAGTGGCAAGGAGCGCGTACACGTGCCCGACCTCAAGGGTAAGCTGGGCACACCAAAGGGCCACTCGACCCGTCGATAACGAAGCGCAGATTCGATGGACCATTATTTCCCACGATGAGACCGACCTCATCGTTGAGGGTCAGGTGGAACGCCGGTGAGAAATCCCATTTGATGAAGAATGCTCCGGTTAGTCTGTCGGGCTCTCCGCACAAGGGGCGTTTAGCAGAGACGACCTTAGCTGCAATGCGAAGCGGGATATCCTCGCCGACTGCACACCTGAGCCCGTCCAGCGAGAGCGAGACTCGTACGCCGTCTTTGATAGGTCCCCAGTTGTTTGGCGTTGCAGGCAGACTTTGCGCAGAGACTGGGAGGGCCGATTTGCGTTGCCAGTGAGTGACCGCCATTCCGGACATTACCTCGGGGTAATGTTCACCTGGCCACGGTCCCTCCCGGGCTAGTTAAATCCATCAGCAGAGACCTCAAGATCATCCACAATCAACGCTATCGAATCAGCGCGACACGTGGCTTCTTCCGCCAGTATTTTGCTGATTGCCCAAATACAATCGTCTGGGTAAGTGACCGCGCCATTGAATTGGAGGGAAGCCACCGTGAGTGACGCCAAACCATTATTTTTTGCGGAGCGCGCATCTTCGACGGCGAATCCGACAGGCTCATCGAAGGTCACGATGTTGTAATCGCGGGCGCAACCATCCAGGATGTAGTTCCCATCTCTGACGCCGTATCCCCGGATGCCGAAGTCGTCAATTGCGGTGGTCGGGTGCTGATGCCAGGCCTGATTGACGCTCACGTCCACGTCTATCTCGCCGGCTTGAACCTTACACGCATCGCACAGACGCCCATGTCGTATCTTGCGCACCATGCCGCGAAGTTCCTGCATGCGTGCCTCGATCGCGGATTCACGACCGTCCGGGATGTGGGTGGCGCGGATGTCGGTCTTGCGCAGGCGATACGCGATGGTCTGCTCCACGCGGTGCCACGATTGTTTTACGGCGGTCGCGTCATCAGCCAAACCGGCGGTCACGGAGATTTCAGGCCTGGAGATTACCGGCTCGACGACGTCTTATGCTGCGGTTGCGGTCACGCCGATCCCATGGCCGTGAAGGCCGACGGCGCGGACGCCGTGCGGCGAGCGGTGCGCGAGGAGCTGCGGCGGGGCGCGTCCCACGCCAAGATCATGGCCTCGGGCGGGATTGCTTCGCAAACCGACCCGCTGGAGCGCTCTCAATATTCCGACGAAGAGATCCGTACGGCGGTCGACGAGGCCACGCGAGCCGGGTCGTATGTGGCGGCTCATTGTCATCCCGCCCAGGCAGTCCGCAGAGAGGCGGAACTCGGCGTGCGCTCTATCGAGCATGCCACTCTGGTCGATCGCGAAGCCGCGGAGATTGTAGCCGCCCGCGGATCGTTTGCAGTCCCAACCATGGCCACCATTTTCGCGCTCGCCGAAGAGGGCGAGCAGCTTGGCTTGCCCGCGGTGAGCCTTGAGAAGCTGCGCCGAGCTTCCGACAAGGCGCTTGAAAGTCTGCACATTCTCAAGACGGCTGGCGTGAAGATGGGTTTCGGCACTGACCTGCTTGGGCCGCAGCATGTCCGCCAGTGCACCGAGTTCACTCTCCGCGAACAGGCGCTGCCCGCGATCGAAATCCTGCGTTCTGCCTGCGCTCTCAACGCGGAGCTGATGTGTCACGCTGGTAAACTCGGATGCGTGCGCAAGGGAGCAGCAGCAGATCTGCTGCTTGTGACCGGAAACCCGCTTGAGGACATCTCGCTTCTCGCCCGCAGTGGCGACGGCTTGGCCGCCATTGTGAAAGCGGGAGTGTTTCATAAGCGCGACGTTTAATCACTAGCCAAAACCTCACGCCGCACTGCTGCCCAAAAACTATCGGCGTTTCGTTTCGCTTCGTTGATATGATTTCATCGTTGTTCAGGAGAGTTTCATGCGGTCGATCGCGTCGGTCAGACTTCTCGTCCCTGCTGCCCTTGTTCTCGGTGTCTTCACTGCTCTCTCTGTCTTCATTGGCTCTGTGCCGGCCCACATAGACCATTCCACGGTCCGCGCCGCCAGTAGCGCGTGCCCCAGCGATGACAGCGGGCTAAAGCTACCGCCCGGCTTCTGCGCCACGATCTTTGCCGATGGCATCGGCCACGCCCGGCATCTTGTCGTCGCCGCCAACAACGTCGTCTATGTCAACACATGGTCTGGGGACTACTATCCCGCCGGCGAAACGGTCCACGAGGGCGGATTCCTTGTCGCGCTTCAGGACAAGTCTGGCGCCGGCAAGGCCGACGTAATCGAGCGCTTCGGCGGAACGGTGCAGGATGGCTCACACGGCGGCACAGGCATCGCTCTCTACAAATTCTCCCTTTACGCCGAGGTCAATGACCGCATCATCCGCTATAAGTTGCCGGTCAACGGGCTCGTCCCAATTGATCCGCCAGTCACCGTTGTCTCGGGCCTGCCTCTTGGCGGCGACCACCCCATGCACCCCTTCTACATCAGCGACGACGGCATGCTCTACGTTGACGTTGCCACGGCCACCAATGCCTGCCAGCTGAAGAACCGCACTCTGCATTCCCCCGGGGCCGATCCGTGCAAAGAGCTCGAAGCTCGTGGCGGCATCTGGCGCTATGACGCGAAGAAGGCCAATCAAACTTTCTCACCTTCAGACCGCTACGCCACCGGCATCCGAAACGCTGAAGGCTTCGGCGTCGATAAGGAAGAAAACCGCGTCTACATCACCCAGCATGGGCGCGACCAGCTCCATGCCAATTGGCCAGAGATCTACAAACCCGAAGAGGAAGCCACCTTGCCCTCGGAAGAAGTGATGCTCCTCAAGAACGGCGGTGACTATGGCTGGCCCGAATGCTACTACGATCCTGGTCTCAAGAGTCTGGTTCTTGCCCCCGAATACGGCGGCGACGGCAAAAAGCCCGGAGTCTGCTCCACCAAAACCGGTCCGGCCGTAGCTTTCCCCGCGCACTGGGGACCCAACGGAATGGTCTTCTATGACCAGAAGCAGTTTCCCGCCGCCTACCGCAACGGCCTTTTCATCGCCTTCCATGGTTCCTGGGACCGCGCTCCCTACGCCCAGGGCGGCTATAACGTCGTCTTCCAGGCCCTCACTCGCAGCGGTGGCGCCGGACGCTGCGAGATCTTCGCCGACGGCTTTGCCGGCGGTGTCATCTCTCCGGAAGGCGCCGTCCACCGCCCATCCGGCGTGGCTGTTGGACCAGACGGCGCGCTGTACGTCGCCGACGACATGAAAGGCCGCATCTACCGCATCACCTACGTCGGTGGAGTGGCTGAGCAATCTCGGCAGCCTGAGTTCACTCCCTGTCCCAGCCTCACCGCGCCCGCAGGCTTGCTCGCACGCGATGCCGCCAACCCACCCGAGGGAACCAATCCCGATGCCGGCGACGCCGCTCTCCCCGTGCCTGCCGGAGCCACGCACGAGATGGTCGCGCTCGGCGGTCGTATCTATCACGGCCAGGTCGGCGGAGCCCCTTGTGCCGCTTGTCACGGTGCCACCGGCGGCGGAACACCACTTGGGTCGGACCTTACTAAAAAAGAGTGGCTCTGGAGCGACAGCAGCTGGAAAGGACTAGCCAAGACTATCGCCGACGGCATTCCCGTTCCCAAGCATTACCGTAGCCCCATGCCGGCCATGGGCGGCGCACAGCTCAACAGCGAACAGGTCGACGCCGTAGCAGCGTACGTTTGGGCTCTAAGCCACCGTTGATCCAGTTGATCCATCTCTCCCTCTAACTCGGGAGCGCCTTTGTAGCGAGGATTGTTCGTCAGCGCCGAATAATCCGCAACCTCCTCATGGTGGTGACGGTCGCCTGCCGACTGATCCGTTCGAGTATTTGCCCCGTCCCGGAGTGACCTGGCGCCTACTTTCGTGAGCCCGGGAGCCGGCTTGAGAATGGGATGCCCGATACTCCGGGCGATTGACCGCTTATTCGGAACTTTGCCAGTTTTTCGCTGGGGAGAGCCCTGAGAGCTCGATGTGGACTCGCCAGCAGCAATGAAGTATGAGGGTGGCAGCAAAGCAGTAGAACGGGTGGCAGCAAAAGCACTATATCCAGCACTTGATGCGGCTCTTGCCCTGATGAAGCAAATCTGTCCCGAAGCCAGAAAGTCTGCGAGCCATCTTCATAGGCCGTTAAGGAAGAACAACAGAACAACAAAATCTGCTGTGCTCGAACTGCGCTCGCCGACGGCCGCTTCATTTCGCTTGGCGCCTTCGGCCGGAGAGAAGTTCCGATCTTCCTATGACGGTTTGCGGGTTCTCCAGCTTGGGCGGGTCCGAGATGCCCTCGAAGGCCGGGTTCGATTTCCACGTGCTCAGGCCATATATCTTGGAATCCCGCAACTGGTTGACCCCTTCATTCCACGCGGCCAGCATCCGCTTGCCCGTGTCGTTGAATCCAGCCAGACCATTCATCATCTCGCGAACCGCCGGTGCGGTGTCTGAGACGGAATCGCAGATACGTTCAAGAATCTCTTTCTGCTCTCTGTCAGCGATGCCGAAATTGGCGGTGATGAACCGAGACAGGGTTTTTCCTGGTAGCCACGTTTTCTTCCCCATGAAGCTGATGCCGGGCGGATTATGCTGATATCCAGCGTAGACCGAGGTGGTGAAGAAATCGTAAGTGGGCGCGAGGCTGGCATCATTACGGGACGTGTACGCCAGAGCGATGTTCTTTGAGTGACAATCGGCATTCCGCAGAGCGTACGTTAGCAGCAGCATGGCTGTGAGCTTCTGGAACGTCTGGTAGTGGTCTCGTCCCGGTACATGGGCCCGAACAGCCTTTGCGAGTCTCTCCCACGTCGTATCGTATTTCTGTGCGGGCCGCAATCCAAGCAGCGCACAAAAGTCCTCGAGAGCACGGAACGGTTTCCCGCCTCCGTCCACATCGAAGCGATGCACCACGAGGACGTTGCCGTCCTCGGATAATTCCGTGGTGGCCGTGGGCAGCACGCGTGAGGCAACCTGCATACACAGGTGCTCGTTAGTAGTTGCAAACGGGAGCCTCGAGGATGAGCCCTTGATTATGTGCCGGTGGGTCAGGAGAGTCGCTTTGGGATGCCGCCCCATTCCAGGGTGTTTCTTCTTCTCCACGTCGAGGAACTTCGGCAGAATGCCGGAAACGCCGCTCCGTGCGTGCTCCCGCACCAGTTGCGAGAACGCCTCCTCGGAGTTGTCCCCTTTGAGGAGTTCGGCGACTTCCACCGGCTTAGCCGATTCATCCAGCACCGCCCCCGGAGGAGCAACTTTCAGCCTACCAACCATATTGCGGCCAACGACGGAAAGCAGAGCGACGGGGTTGGCGCCAATGTGCGGTCCGAACTCCTCCTGCAAGACTTGCAGCAGGTAGCCTTCTGGCAGGTTCATCCGGAATATCGGATGAATCTCATCGTCCCAAGTGTAGGATTCGGTGCGAACCGGCATTGTGAGCGAAACGAGATTCTCGGGCGCAGTATCGGGAACGTAAACCATCACGCTCCGGAAATCGCCGACCTGTTCGAGAACTCCGACGTGCTTGTCAAGGACGTGGACATTCAACTTCATACCCCACCCCGCTCACGGCGCAACTCGTCGAGGGTCCCTGCCGTACCGGATTCGGCGAAGCTCATCTCCATGCCGAGCACGGCTAGCACAGCCAGGAGTTTGCGGGAACCGAACTCGCTCAACTGGCCGCGCTCGAATCGCACGAGAGTTTCCCGGGTGAGACCGGTGCGGCTGGCTACCTCACTCTGGCTCATCTTGAGAGCCTTGCGCCTGGTCGCCACCGCTGCCCCGAGTTCCATCAGGGTCTGCATGAGTGATATATATATCATAATATAGTTAAACTAAGCAATAATGTGAGATAATATTCACTATTACAATCGTCATGCGTCGGTGCGCTCGGTCTCCGCAAGAAGCTCCGTCGTGTCTTCAGCCGGCTGTTCGCCCTCCTGCACACGAGCTGAACGAATCAGTCGCTTTTTCATTTCTTCGATTCTGATCTGGCAATCGCTACGCTCTGCCAGTGCTTCCGCTAGTTTCATGGTGCCTCCCTTCCGGCTCCTTCGATAAAGATGGTCGATTCGCCTGATTTTGGACTGGCTACGCAGAGCGACTTCCAGCCTGCGCAGCCAATCCGGTCAATGGTTCAGTCCTTGTAGGGATCGAACTCGTTCGCTCCAGCCATTGCGACTCCTACCGGGGTGAGACGGTGCAGGATGCGCACCGTGTCGCCAACAGCCTCAAGCACCTCATCGAGACGCTTGTAGCAGTCGGGCGACTCGTCCAGTCCAGCACCGCGCAGTTCGATCCCGGCGCGATCCACCCAGGCGCGCATCATCTCCGGCGTGACCTTGCCGGCTCGCTTGACCTCTCCGGTCTTGCGGTCGACAACGCCTGTCGCCTCGCGGCGGCCCAATGCACGACCCGCGCCGTGCACGGTGGAATAGAGCGAATAACGGGCATGCTCGTTTTCGACTCCTTCGAGAATGACCGACTGCTCACCCATCGTGCCGCCAACAAATCCGCGCTGGCCCGGAAAGGCCGGCGTCGCACCCTTGCGTACAACCCACAACTGCTCGCCTTCGTGCTCTTCGCGCCAGGCGTAGTTGTGATGGTTGTGCACCTCTTCGACAATCGGCGCTCCCAGGATCTGGGCCACGCGGCCGCAGACCCAGTCACGACCTGCATAGGCGTAGTCACCGGCCAGACGCATAGCCTCGAGGTACTCAGTTCCAAGATCGCTATCGGTTGAAAGAACGCAAGGCTCCACGTCCATCCCATCCGAAGCGCCGGCGGCCTTCAAGAAGTGCGTAGCTGTCTTGTGACCCAACCCACGCGAGCCGAAGTGCACACCAATCCACACGCGATCTTCTTCGTCCGTGAACAGATCTACGTAGTGATTGCCGCTGCCCACGGTGCCGAGCTGGTTACGCGCCATCTCCTTGAGAGATGAGATAGCCTTCAGCTTCCAGGCCACATCATCGAACAGAGCGTGGTCCACCCTTTCGTTGTTCCTGCGGCCAACGCCGAAGCTGATGGTCGACCATACGTCGTCCATGATCCTGGCAATGCGCGCACGCAGCTCCGACGCCGGGCATATCAACACGTACGGCCTTGTTTCCGCAGCCGATGTCGTAGCCGACACCGGTAGGGCTGATCGCATTCTTGTATGCCACCACTCCGCCTATCGGCACACCGTAGCCGACGTGGTTGTCGGGCATCAGACGCGACCTTGTCGGCTGTGCGTGCACACACGCGAATCTGGTTGAGCGTGCGATCATCGGCCTGACCGAACACAGGAATCTGGTTATCGAAAATCTCCATGCGTATCACGGGAGTGATCCTCACTTGCTTGCGTCGCCGTTAGAGACAAATCGCGACAATGGTTTTCAAGATCAACGAAAAAGCCCCTGACCGTCAGGCCAGGGGCTCGAAAGTCTGCTTTGGGAAAACGCGCTACGCGCTTGTCCAATCGAGTCCTGGCAAAGACACAACCTCACCTTGCGAATACGGCCGGAGGCCTT
This sequence comes from uncultured Acidobacteriota bacterium, assembly GCA_963798315.1. GTDB lineage: Bacteria > Acidobacteriota > Terriglobia > Terriglobales > Acidobacteriaceae > Telmatobacter. The sequence goes on from CAWCTA010000029.1 coordinate 27,068, forward strand.
TCGCGCCGTGATGTATCGTCGATGGGACTCGATTCAGCATGATTGTCATCATGCCCTACTTTTCAAAAAGAAGCAACACCAATTGAAGATGAATACTCTACTTACTTCAGGTGAATAACCAGAAAGTTAGTTGCACTTTATGTAGAACTGGGTTATTCTCGTTTTCGTGAAGAACCTATTCAAGTCGTATCTGTCCGAATCACTCAGCGATTTGCTGGGCATGGAGGGGTGCGGCTGATCTAGGCAAAGTTCTTTTGAACCGCAAAAGCCCCTCGAAAATCGAGGGGCTTTTGCTTTTTGGGCTTCTGGCGGAAACGGCAGACGCGGCAGCCTCAAGAGCTGTGACATTTTCAGGGTTCGAGTCCCTGGAAGCCCACCATTTCGTCGACAGGTTTGTGCTTATGAACCTGATCAATCGACGTGTATCCAGGTTGCAGGGAGTTAGTAAGTCGTGGGGATGTGGTGAAAATGGGAGACACACTGGTCTTAGAAACCAGCGCCTTCGAGCATGAGAGTTCGAATCTCTCCATCCCCACCAGGAGATTTATGGAGACGTGGCCGAGTGGCCTAAGGCACCGCACTGCTAACGCGGAGTGCCCTTGAAGGGCACCATCCGTTCGAATCGGATCGTCTCCGCCAGATTGTTTTGTCGGTAGGATGAGCGGAATGGTATCGCACCTCGTTGGAGGCGAGGCTCACGTCGCGAGGCGTGTGCAGGTTCAAGTCCTGCTCCTACCGCCACGGTAGCGTTGGGCACTTGGAAAGCCCATCCCGTTCGAAACGGGACGTGCCTTCGGGGCTTGCGCGTTCGACTCGCGCCGCTACCGCCAGTTTTGAATTGGAGCGTACCGCCGACGGTGAGGCAATCCGGCCTGAACCCGGAGGCTCCCGCGAGGGATGACTGTTCGACTCAGTTGCGCTCCTCCATGCATGTGTGGCTTCAGCGGCGACAGCAGCGGTCTGTAAAACCGCGACCCAGTGAGGTGAACATCGGAGGTTCGAGTCCTCCCACATGCACCATATTGACGCGGAATGGGAAAGTGGCAATCCGCAGGTCTCATAAACCTGAGATGCCGGTTCAAATCCGGCTCCCGCAACCAGGGATCCGTAGCATAGCGGCTCAGTGCACCTGATTGTCGATCAGGAAGACGTCGGTTCAAATCCGATCGGATCCGCCAGATTTCGGCGCGCTCTTCTAAACGGCAAGGATGCGAGACCCTCAATCTCGCGATAAGGGTTCAACTCCCTTGCGCGCCGCCAATTATGGCGCACTCGACTAGAGGAAGGTCGGCACACTTTCAATGTGCAGGCAGCGGTTCGAATCCGCTGTGCGCTACCAACTTACTATTGATTTGCATTTATAACTCAACCTGATGTATGTTAGTGGACGAGTGAGAAAGTAACATGCGAACCTTGATAGCACATCACGGATTTAAACCAGCGAGCGTCGTCGCGATTCAGCGGACGTGGAAGCAGGGTACTGCCGTGTAGCCGGGGAGGATTCCAAGTTTCATCGACCCCTGGCCAAGCGCCAGGGGTTTTTAGTTATTGGTGGGTGCACCGAATGGTAAGGCACGCGGCTGTTAACCGCGCGCTGCTACGTCAACATGTGGATTCGACTCCCACCCCGTCAACCACTTATCGAGGACGAGAGAGTACGTGTATCTTCCCATAAGTAAGTTGCCCGTTCGTTCAACGGATGAGGACACCTGACTCTGACTCAGGCTATGGAGGTTCAAATCCTCCGCGGGCAGCCAGTTTTGTCCGTCATCGGCTAATGGCAGGCCACGACGCTTTGGACGTCGGAATCCTCGTTCGACTCGAGGTGACGGAGCCATGCGAGGTTCGTACAGCGGCGAGTACGCGAGAGTGCCACTCTCGATACGCGGGTTCGAGTCCCGTACTTCGCTCCACTCTAACTGCTTCTGTAGCTCAACAGGCAGAGCGCGGGATCCGTACTCCCGTGATTGGCGTTCAAGTCGTCACAGAAGCTCCAGGTGAGAAGGCAGGCCCTTGTCGCTCAGATGGCAGAGCGCTCCCATGGTAGGGGAGAGGTCGCGGGTTGAAGTCCCGCCTCGGGCTCCAGACAGGTGATTCGGATGCTGACGAAAAAGCCGGTGCTCTTATTGAACTCGTGCTTCGAGCCGATCCGCATCATTTCGGTAAGGCACGCACTTAAGATGTTGACGAAAGGCAAGGTATCCGTTGTTCTTTCGTCGAAGCGCATGATCTACCCGGATGTATATCAGCCGAGTGTTATCCGGCTGGTCGAGTATAAGTACATCCCTGTGCGAATGCAGGTAGTTACGAAGAAGAACATCTATCTTCGCGACAACCATACATGCCAGTACTGCAACCGGAAGTTTCACGGGAGTGAGTTGACGCTCGATCACGTGCTGCCACGCTCGCGAGGCGGACGGAACACCTGGGAGAACCTGGTCACAGCTTGCAAGAAGTGCAACCAGGCCAAGGACAACCGGACGCCGGATGAGGCCGGCATGAAGCTGCTGCACCGCGTGATCCCAGCCAGCGTGCACACGGCTCGCGGATTGTTGAGGTCCGTCGGCATGGCGGTTGAGGAGTGGGCGGAGTATTTGTTTATCGATTCCGGAGGAGACAAAAGATTCGTGGCACTCGAAGCATAGCCGGAGATGCCCTCGGCCTGTACCCGAGAGAACGCGGTTCGAATCCGCGCGAGTGCTCCCAACAAGTGTGGCCGTTGCCGAAGGGTTCAGGCACTGGATTGTGGCTCCAGTCATGCGGGTTCAAGTCCCGCCGGTCACCCCGGGGCGTGGGAGTGCTGGGAGTGCTCACCGCACTTGCAATGCGGATGACAGATCGGTTCGATGCCGATACGCTCCACCAAGTTTTGAAATGGGACTTTAGCTCAAATGGTAGAGCACCCGCCTTGCAAGCGGGAGACATCGGTTCAAGTCCGATCGGTTCCACCAAATTAGTAAGTGGCCTGGTAGCTAATGCGGTCTTAGCGGCGGTCTGAAAAACCGCAGATGTCGGTTCGACTCCGACCCTGGCCACCATCTGTCGGGGTATGGTGTAACGCGTTGCATCCATGCCTTGGGAGCATGTGGTCTCAGTTCGATTCTGAGCACCCGACCAGTTTGTTGTGCGCGGTTCGTCCAAATGAATAGGACACGAGATTACGAATCTCGATATAGGGGTTTGACTCCTCTACCGCGTACCAGTGTCACGCCGGTGTCGGTTAAGCAGCGCAAACCAGCGGTCTCCAAAGCCGCAACTGGGGGTTCGAATCCCTTCACCGGCGCCATAGCTGAGAAGCTCATGTGGATGAGCGTGCGTCTCATAAGCGCAAGGCAGTCAGTTCGAATCTGGCCTCAGCTACCAGTTGTTGAGGACGTGTAGCTGCTAGTGGCATGTAGCCCGCGCCTTATAAGCGCGAGTGTGAGGGTTCGACGCCCGCCGCGTCCACGGGTCACAAGCTTAAGTGGTGAAGCAGCGGACTCTTAATCCGCAGAACAGAGTTCGATTCTCTGGTGGCCCACCAAGGTTTAGGGTTGCAAGCTTTGTCGGCGAAGCAACGGGCTTTTAACTCGTTGAGCGGAGTTCGATTTTCCGGCAACCCACCATGCTCCTGTGGCCGAGTGGAGGAGGCATCGATCTTCTAAATCGAAATACGCCGGTTCGAGTCCGGCCAGGAGTTCCAGATTCAGCGCCGCTCTAGCTCAATCGCATAGAGCGCTTCGGTCCTAACGAAGAAGATGCGGGTTGAAGTCCCGCGGGCGGCCCCAGATGTTGCGCGGATAGCTCAGTCGAATAGAGCGCGATCGTCCGAAGGTCGAGGCCGCCGGTTTGATTCCAGCTCCGCGCGCGAGATTGTTACGCCCGGGTGGTGTGAGTGGTCGAAACCGCCTCTCTTACAAAGAGGAATCGCCGCAGGTTCGAATCCTGCCCCCGGCACCAGGTCCATGGCCCATAGCTCAAGTGGCAGAGCGCACGACCGATAATCGTGAGGTTGGATCTTCGAGTGATCCTGGGCCGACCAGATTCCGATGCGGGCGTCATTCAACGGTAGGATGGGATCCTTCCAAGTTCCTCATGCCGGTTCGAATCCGGCCGCCCGCTCCATCGCAAGTTGCGCAGCAACTCGCTTCAAATCATCTGGGATCAGCTTTGCGATGCTCGTGGCGCTATCGATCGCGGACCGAAATGGCATGCTAGCGCATACCGTCTCTTGCGCCCAGACATGAACCGAGGCATAATGCTGAAGGATCCTAGCGCCCAAACGTACGGATCCTCAGACTCGACGCACGACGGAGGAAATATGTCGCTGATTGAAAGTATTCCGACTACGTCGAGCCTGCTCGCCGCCGCCTGAATCCCAGCCGTCAGCTGAGTCGGCTCCCAATTCAACTCATCAGTTGAGCCGCGAGCGCACTTCTGCGTTCGCTAGCAGTGCGCGCGCCTGCGCGCCAGGGAGCTTCGTTCGTGAAACGAAAAAGGGAACGAGAAACGGCCTGGGAGTACGATGACTCGACTCCTATGAAAGAAACCTTCGAAAACGAGTCCAGCATGGAAGGAACCAGCCGGCACATGCAACGCAAGACTCGGCAATTTTGCCGCCAGGTGCAAAGAGCGCTGAATCTTGCGCTGGCCGAGCGGTCAACCGGAAACGTCGAATGCGATCTGTTCGTCGAAGATGTATCCGCGGCGCCGGACTGCGGCCACTTACTGGTGCACCTCGCCATTGCGGGAGGCCAGTCGATTGCCGAGGCGATGCAAGCCATCCGTAGCGATGCCTCGCGATTGCGAGCAGAGGTGGCCATGGCCATCGCGCGAAAGCGGGCGCCGCTCCTGTGCTTTGTGCCGGTTTCGTGGGAAGGAGACAGCAATGAGTGAATCACTGACGCCCTCATTCCGAAGCTGGCTGGCCACGCCGATGCGCGCCGATTTGGCCGAGGCGGTGGAAAGAATTCATCGTGCACCCGATGTGCAGCAAGTGGCCGTGATGCCCGATGTCCATCTCGCATCGGACACCTGCATTGGCGTGGTTATCGCGACTTCGCACTTGATTTACCCGCAGGCGGTTGGGGGGGATATCGGCTGCGGCATGCTGGCCGTGGCGTTCGACGTGGAGGCTGCAAGACTGAAGAATGCAAGGATTGCCACTCAGATTCTGATCGATCTCGGCCGCGCAGTACCTTCGCGGAGGCGCAATCGGAACGCCGTCATCGCGCAACCTTCGGAATTGGCTAACGTGCAGCTAACTGACGCCAGGCTCGAGGCGATCCGCCAGAGAGAAGGTGAACTTGAGTTTGCTACGTTGGGCAGCGGGAACCATTTTCTTGAATTGCAGGCCGACGAAGAGGATCGAATCTGGCTGATGGTACATAGTGGGTCGCGCGCACTTGGCCAGGCGATTCGTGATCATCACCTTGCACGGGCACAACCAGCCGACTGGCGGCTGCGCGTCCTTGATTCGCAATCGGATGCGGGCAAGGCGTACCTTCACGATGCCGGTTGGGCGCGAGGCTTTGCCGCGGCCTCGCGCCTGGCGATGGCCGAAGAGGCAGGCCGGGTGCTCTCCTATGCGCTGGGAGCCGCGATCCGCCGGGAAACAGTGATTCAAACCGACCACAACCATGTTTCATGCGAGCGGCACGGCGGTCGCGACCTGTGGGTCCATCGGAAGGGCGCAATGCCGGCCCAGGCCGGACAACTTGGAGTGCTGCCCGGATCCATGGGCACAGCCAGCTTTCACGTTGAAGGGCGCGGGAACGAGGAATCGCTCTGCTCAAGTGCTCACGGCGCGGGCCGGGCGATGAGCCGAGCACGCGCCCGCTCCAAAGTCACCGCGCGGGATCTTCGCGAGCAGATGGCAGGCGTCTGGTATAACAACCGGCTCACGGGACAACTTCGTGACGAAGCTCCGTCTGCCTATAAGGATGTCCGCGTCGTTCTGAAGGCACAGAAAGAACTGGTTCGGGTGGTACGAACGCTGCGTCCCGTGCTCAACTACAAGAGTGTCTGAGCCCAACGTGATCAGCCTGGGTCGTCGGATAAACGGCTCGGGCTGATTGCGCGGTAGCCCGGACACATACGAGTGTTTTCTCTTTATTCTCCGCGCACGAGGGCGATTTCATTCGTTGCCGCCCATTGCGCAATGTCCTGGCCGGTGAGCGCCTTAGCCATAAGGGCGGGAAACTGGTCCGGGGTGCAGGCAAATACGGGACAGTTCATCGCTGCGAAAGCCTGCCAGTCCGGGCCGGTTGGGGGTTACCAACCCCTCCATACGGCCGATCAGTCGCCCCTGTTGGTGCCCCGCTTTGGCAAGTCGGCTCGATACGGTTTCATGACTCCAACGGAAGCTCGGCCAGTCCTCACGTTCGTAGATGTATTCATGACGCTTTCGCCGGATCATTTGCACTGAATGTAATCGCTTTTCACCCAAGGCAAGCCTCTTCTCCGCACAATATGCGTAGATTGTTGGCTTTAATCTCCGCAGACTTGGACAAGTCAATCTGTCCGACGGACACGGAGTTGGTCGCGCTTTTGTGACATCGGAGGCATCCGTTGCCGTCAGCAGTTCCTGGTCGTTTCGGGGTGGCCGGAATACGCACGATGTCGACTTCTGACTGGAATCACTGACGATAAGCGCCCGTTATCGTCAGTGGCCTCATTAGACTTCAGCAGGGTAAATAGATGAGGAAGAGTCGTCTCGTATTTCTAATGTCGGCCCGCCGACGATGGTTGGCGCAGAGTCTTGTCCGCTCCAGAAGCGGACTGATCGGCGCCAACTATTGATTCCGGTCGGGAATGTCAATTGTCGCTGATCAGCGGACTCTGGCACATCTAGAGTTGCACAGTCCTTTCTTCTATTCCGAGTACCACGTATTGAGTCTTCAGCGGCCGGAAATTGCGGAGTCTATTTCTAAAAACCCTCGTTTTTAGTTCAGCCTCCCTGCATCGTCATCCATCCCCTCTCGAATTCTCGCTCAATCCCAATGCCTCCCAACCCTCGCAGAATCACGATCTGCGATGGGCGCGGTGTGGCTTCTTCCGGAGAACTCCTTGCACGTTTCAACAAGTCGCGATGCGGTCGTCTGTCCTGCCTGTCGACTGAGCCAATTTGAACGCGGAAATGGCAACTGCCGCCGCTGCCACCATTCCTTGAATGTTTCCTACATCGAACTCTTCATTCCAGACCCTCTTGGTAGCTTTGATTCTCAACACCACATCGCTGTGCGGATAGAAGTGGGCCGACTGATTCGGAGATTGCGATCACGTTGTGGAATGACCCAGGCAACCGTGGCATCTCTCACTGGAATCCACCGCACCTATCTGTCGCGAGCTGAGCGTGGCCAAGTTATGCCTTCCATTATTGCTCTGATTAGAATTGCCGGCGCCTTGGGCGTCGACAAGATGCTGCTGCGCGGGCGCAGTTCATCCCGCTAACGCGTGAGGCATTGGACGATTCGACAAGAAGTCGCAACAAATCGCGGGATGTGCCGATTTCGGCACATCCTGAACGGGCCCACACCGCCGTCCGCGCCCGAATCCGTGGGATGATCGACTTAAGATGCATATCACAAGCCAATCAACATAGCCTGGACACATTGCAGCAATGTGTATTACTCTAGAGATGTTGTTCCGAAGCTGCGGCATGGCGAGTGTTTGAGAAACCAGGCAGAGTGGGACTGAAATACCAGATTCTCGGAGCCCGAGGAAATAATGGCCCGCTGGACACCAAAATTCGACATCATGACGGTGCCAGATGACGTTCTTTTTGCTGAGAGCGCCAGACGGCAGCGCGCGCGCCAAAACGATCCGCCGCGTCCAAAGGTTCTGCGTCAATGCCCACATTGTTTGCAGCCGTTCGGCGCGCGTGAGATGCGGAAGCACCTACCGGCGTGTCCCAATCGCAGCAATCCCATTCAGAGTGAGCGTGCGGGCTGGACCGTTCGAAAGGTAACCGATCCCGCGGAGCAAGACGCACGCACCTACCGGTACTGGCAGAGCCTTCCAGTGGGTGAGCGAATCATTGCCACCTGGCAGCTCACCGAAGCAGCATATTCGATTCAGAAGGTCGGCTAGAATGTTCGCGAAAGACTTCAAAGAACTGATTCGCATCTTCAACAAAAACGGCGTCGAGTATCTTTTGATTGGAGGCTACGCCTTCGGCGTCCACGCCCAGCCGCGTGCAACCAGGGATCTTGACCTCTTCATCCGATCGAACGTTCCCAATAGTGAAGCAGTATTCAGGGCTCTGTGTGAATTTGGAGCCCCCCTCCACGGCATGACGACACAGGACTTTCGCGACGGCGAAAGCGGTCTTGAATTTGGCAAGGAACCGCAACGGGTAGACATCCTGCAGAAAATCAGCGGTGTCACGTTTGAGGAGGCATGGGAGAGACGGGTTAGCGCCACCATCGAAGGCGACACTCCAATAAATGTCATTTCCCGCGAGCACCTTGTTCAGAACAAACGCGCGGCAGGCCGCCCGCGCGATCTTTTGGATGTGAAGGAGATCGAGAAAGCCCGGCAGGACGAAAACAAGGTCAAGCCTGTCTTGAAAAAGCAACGCTCGAAGGATCGCGGACGTTAAGCGCTCATCCGCAAATACAAATAGTCCGCCGCCAGCAGTTCAATGCGGCGGATAAGGTGTCCGCTAGCGGTGATCTTCACCAACGGGGCTCATGGATTTCAACTCTAAAAAAATCAGTCCAAATCCCCTGACCTTAGTGGTCTTCTCGCCCCGTGGCGAATCGTGAGCACCCATACGTTTTGTCTCCGCGCGTCGACTTCAAAAATAACGCGGTAGACGTGGGCCTTGGCGTCATAGAGGAGATTCAGCAGTTGCTCGCTTAACCTTGCGCGCTTCTGGGGCGCGTGAGAAGCGGTTAGGGCGTGTTTCAAGGGTGTAGACCGCTTGTTCCAGCCGTTGTATCAACGCGCGGCATCTGGTGATTCCACCACATTCTTCTCAAGATACAAGATTTCAGGATAGCGGACCGCGCGAGCGTTAACTCAACGCGGTGACGCGAGATTGTGTACCCAGTTGGCTGGTGTTCCCGTGTCCTTTATTAGGTATCAAAACGTGGTGGGCAGGCTTGGCGCGGCTAGAACGCTCGATGCGAGACTGTTCGATGACAAACACTGAGCGGACGCGCTCCACCAGAGCAATCATCGCAAACTCATGGCATGGTCAAGATACTCTACACTGGCCATGGACCGTCTAAGTCACCCCAGACGGTACCGGATGATTGCGATCGAACATGGTTTCCCCCCTCAGGCCGGACAAGACCCAGCGCGTCGCCAAGATTCAGATCTTCGCGGTTTCCATTCTCTCCGTCGCGAGTGTCATTAACTACATTGACCGCGGCTCGCTCGCCATCGCCAACACCACGATCCGAGCCGATCTCGGTATTTCGGCCACGCAAATAGGCGTATTGCTATCGATGTTTTCTCTGGCCTACGCTATTTCTCAACTCCCGGCAGGGTTCCTGCTGGACCGATTCGGTGAAGGAGTCATCTTGGGCGCGGGCATGTTTCTTTGGTCCGCTACTCAAGCTGCGACCGGGTTGGTCCGCGGCTTTGCATCATTCATATTGGCGCGAATCGGCCTGGCAGTAGGCGAATCTCCGTTTGTCGTTTCGGCGGTCAAAACGGTCCATGACTGGTTCGACGTCCGCGACCGTGCCACTCCCATGGGGATTGTCAATTCTGCTACCACCATGGGACAGGCCATCGCTCCGCCGATTCTTACGGTGACAATGCTGGCATTTGGCTGGCGCGGGATGTTTATGCTGATCGGCATTCCCGGGATGCTTCTCGCGATTGTCTGGCTCGCCTTCTACCGCGATCGCAGAGAAATTTCATTGAGCGACCACGAGCAGGCTTACCTGGAAGCGTCAGGAACTCGGAGCAAGAGACCCTCCATTTCTTTCTCCCACTGGATCGGACTCTTTCGGCTGCGCACAGTGTGGGGACTCATGCTTGGATTTGGCGGCATCAATTACACAGTGTGGCTCTACATGTCGTGGATGCCGAATTACCTCGAAACCGAACATCACGTGAGCGTGGCGGCGACCGGGCTGATCGCGATGATCCCTTTTAGTTGCGGCGCTGTCGGCATGCTGCTTAGCGGCGTCATCGCCGACTTCCTTGTGCGCAAGGGGGTTCCCCCGATCAGGTGCCACAAAACTCTTCTGGTGATCGGTATGACGACTTCTGGATTGTGCACCCTGGTGGTTCCGTATATTCCCGGCGCAATCGGCGCTGCTTTTGGTATTGGGATGGCGCTCTTTTTCACTTATCTGGCGGGAAACTCGGGCTGGGGTCTGGTGCAGTGCATTACACCCCATGGCATGGTGGCATCGGTCGCAACCATCCAGAATTTCGGCAGTTTCGTCTGTGCCTCATTTGCTCCGGTCATCACCGGATGGCTTCTCGATCGGACTCACTCATTCCATCTCACCATGGTGATCTGCTCGATGGTTTCGATTCTTGGCGCACTTTCATACCTTCTAGTTGTGAAAGACCCGATTGCTGCCCGCACAGGTGAACTGTTCTAACTGCCTGTGGCGCAATTGGCCATTTCCCAGTCTTTGTTCCAGCGAACGTTGATGGAGTGAGTTGTATGCCGCGCGGTGCTGGCGGAGCGAAGGTTGAAGTTGTCCGCGCTTTTGTAGCTGAAAAAGCTGATGAGGCGCTTACTGGCGCCTAAAACGAGCTCTGCCATCCGGTTGGCCAGTTCTCGTGGCTTTCCGGCTCCCAACATCTTCCTCATCACCAAGCTGATGTTGAACGCGCCGACGTGAATCAGCAGACGTTTGAGAATATTCTTTCGTCCGTGCAGGGTGCAGCGTCGCATCCCGCCGGTTTCGTAGCAATGAGCAAAGGTTCGTTCCACGAACTCGCCTCGCCGCCTCAGCAGTTTCCTTCCATACCCGCCGCGCACCCGTTGACGGTTTTGATAAACGGCTTGCTGCTGGCCCTGCTTGCCCTCCCAGTGTCGTTTGCCGGGCTGCTTCTTCTCCGGGATGTAAGTGCGAACTTCCAGTTCCTTGACCTGCTCAAGAGCTTCGCCGCTATGGTAGCCCTTGTCCGCAACCAGTTCTTCAATCCCGTCTACGTTGACCTTGGGTTCCTCTTCAGGATGCAACTCTGCTTCGCGATCGACTAAGTCCGCCACCGCCAATCCCGCATCGGCAAGCGTCTCCTGCATGGTCGTCGTATCGCCCAGGTCAGCCGCCTGCAACGTGACGGCGACTACCGCGCCCGTGTCCAGATCGACCGCATGTTCGGCCTTGTGAGCCAGGTGCGTACTGCCGTCCTTCATCTTCGCAACCCGGGCATCCTGATCGGTGGGACTCTTCCACTCCTTGTTGGAGGTGCGCTTCTTGCGCTTGCGGTCAAGCCGCGCCAGATCCTCGCGTGTCGGCGTTTCAATGCCCGACGCCTTGGCCAGACCCGTCAGAAACTCTTCATAGCTCTCGCCAGTGTCCCGCCGCACGATCGAGCGCATTGCCGCGCTGGCCTCCAGGGTGGTCGCATCAATGCCGATGCGCTTGTCCGCCAGCAAGGCGCGATCGGCAAGTAACCCAAGAACCCAGGAAAACACCTGCTTATGCGTCTCCAAATCGATCAATCGACGGGTACGGGAAATCGTGGAGTGATCGGGCGTGTCCTCATCCAATGCAATGCCCACAAACCGCCGCAGGCTCAGCGAGTCCTTCAACCGCCACGCAATGCCCCGTTCAGACTCGATGCCCTCGAAACACCCGATCATCAGGGAGCGGAAATAGATCCCTGGCGTCAGGCCACGACGCCCAAGCTTCTCGGCGTAAAACCTTGCGCACAACTTCTCGACAAACGCATCAAATCCTTCGCCGTCGAGGACCTCGTTCAGTCGAACGTAGAACGGGTGGCCCGGGCCCGCAGCCATATCCGTATACGCTACCCAAAGATCCTCTTGCCGCTCTCGGTCCTTGCGTGTTCCCATCGCCATGATCCGATCTTAAGAATGACCCTTGTCGATACCGCTCAATTCTTGCGGGAAGGTATCAGGACTTACACCACAGGCAGCTAAACTAAGGAATAACAAGAATCCGAGCTCAATGGGTTCGTATCCAGAACAAATCCGGGTGCGCCAGGGAGTATTTCTGGAGAGTACGACTCATCGAGGATCATGCGCGGGTTCTGGTGCAAAATGTGCGGTTGGTGCAACGAGGCCCGAGGAGAAGCAGGGACTATGCGGCGAGGACTCCATTCCAGATCGCCGGGATAGTTTGACTTTTGAGACGGAGTCGGCCAAGGGCGAATTGTCCTTTGCGAATACATCGGAGCAGTTCTATTCCAGCGATAGTGGTTGCTGCGCAATCAAAGTTTTTGAAGCCGAGCATCGGTCCAGTTCGGGATTTGATACCGGGGTGATCTTGCTCGATCAGATTGTTCAGATACTTTGAGGAGCGTAGCTTCGTTTGCTCGGGCAACAGACCATCCGTACGCATCTCGCGCACAGCGCGATGCGAAGCTGCATAGCCATCGAGAGTGATCGTCTGTGGCGGTTGCCCCTCAGGCCTGATTGCCTTCTTGAAGAAGGCCTTGGCTGCGGACACATCGCGTGTCCTGCTGAGCCTGAAGTCGATTGTCTGTCCACACTTGTCCACGGCTCGATAGAGGTACGTCCATTGGCCACGCACCTTGAGTGGAGTAAGAGACAGGGCGTAGTCGAACTATTTCCCTGTCTCTCCTCCCCGAACCGGACATGCACCTTTCAGCGCATCCGGCTCTCTGTTCAAGTGTTGCTCACAGCAAAAGCGACATCAGCATAACGCGATTTGATGGTTTTGCGTTCTTTATCGCGCAGGATGTATGGGTTCTCAGATGGTGTGCGCCAAGTGAAACGCCCCTTGCGGCTGGTGACGAGTCGCCCAAGCGCAATTTCTCCATAGAACCCCCGACTGTTCTGCCCTTTCAGCATCCATGTCTTGGCACGGCCCGCCCCTGGAGACCGGACATGGTCACGCATTAGCGACCTGAAGCCACGCCGAAGCTTACGCGCAAGCCAATAGCCGAACTTCCCGAAGACTGTACGGTCCACTTTCCTAAACACGGTTGCTGTGTAGTCGGTGTATTGATAGAAAGCCGCCCATCCGGCAAGCTGCCGGTTGAGGCTCTCGATCATGTCCATCCCATTCATGCTGAAATCTGCAGACAGTTGCTTGACCAGCCGCTCAGCAAATCCCCTATACTTCTTCCACGGGATGGTTGTCACAGGCCACATGCGGCCGCATGGTCCCCGTCTGCGGATAATGCGATGACCGAGGAACACGAAGCCGTCATTCACGTGCGTGATATGGGTTTTCTCCATATTCAGCGTGAGTTTCAACTCGCCTTCAAGGAACTCTCTACACACCTCGCGCACTGCTTCGGCGTGCTTTCGAGTTCCTTTGACAACGATCACAAGTCGAGTCGCCCGGGGGAGTTGCACCCCCAGGCGCTCACAGATCCGGACTTGAACGTCTCCGCTCATCCGGCTCTTATCGTCTAGCCGCCGCTCGACGCAACAAGGGCCAATGAGCAAATAGCCGTGGATCTCTTGTAGCTGTCTTGCTGATCCAATGCTCCGCCCTTTGCCGATGTCGCCTTAAGCGTTTATATTTCGCCATCGCCCAATGCGCTAAACATCGGTCCAGATAGCGAAATGTAGGATAAAGTGCTGACTTGTAGTAGCGACCGTAGTAAGTAATCCAACCACGAATAACGGGGTTGAACATACGCTGTGCCTCGCCAAAACTCGGTCAGGCTTCGTATGGAGATGCAACGTGAATCCTCAGGGCGTTCTATACGCGGACTCCGTGCCCCTGCAGACTTTGGGGAGCTATCGTGAATAAACGAATTGGCTGCGGAATGTGCCACGTAAGGGCGAAAAAAGCGCACGGCTCCTCTCGATCGTTGTCAATCGCCGGAGAGGTTTGAGCCAACGAGCCAACAACGCACTCATGCGGCGAGCTGATAACGATGATGCAGACCGCCAAGACGTGGCAAGGCCAGCACGCGGCAACTCTTGCCAGTGCTCTTCTCCGCCGGCCGGCTCGCAGGCGTTTCTTTCCCCAGGCCAAGATGCGTCCGGTCCTCGTGATAATAGCGGACATAGTCCTTCAAGAGGCGTTTCAGATGGTGTTCGTTAAGCACTATCACATGGCCGAGCAAGTCCCGGCGGCAGTTGCCGACGAAGCGCTCCGCGATTCCGTTCTGCCATGGGCTTTGAAAGCTCGTTCGCTTGGGCCGAATATCAAAGCTCCTGATCGTATCAACCACATCGTCATTGAAGTTCGCGCCGCGATCGAAGATCAGATAGCGCGGTGCCGAGTCGTACGGAAACGCTTCCCGCAATTGCTGGACTACCCACGCACTTGTCGGGTGACTGGTCACGTTGAAGTGAAGAATATGCCGGCGCTCATGCGCGATCACGAAGAAGCCGTAAAGCACGCCGAAAGTGACGGTCGGCACGGTGAAGAAATCCATCGCGGCGATCGCTTCACGGTGGTTGCTTAGGAATGCCGCCCAACGTCTCGCCGGCTCGGCATTCCTGGGCGCATTTCGCATCCAGCGTAGAACCGTTCGCTCGGAGATTTCGTATCCGAGCATCTTCAGCTCGCCGTGGATACGCGGCGCACCCCAGGTGCTGTTCTCCATGACCAAGCGAAAGATGAGTTCGCGCAGCGGCTTCGATGTAGGTTTCCTGCCTGATCGCATACGTCTGCGCGAGATCCACTTCCAGTACAACTCGAATCCGGCGCGATGCCAGCCAACGACGGTCTCAGGATGCACAATGACAAGAACACGTCTCCAATCGGACCAAAATCGCCGCAGGATGACCCAGAACAGACGGTCATGGGCAGTAAGCCGCGGCTGCGGCCGCCTGGCTGCCAAGGCCGCAAGCTGCTGTCGAAGTGCAAGGTTCTCCAATATTAGTTCGCGGCGAGATCGAACACAGCGAATCAGGGCTAGGAAAATGGCCCGCAGCATTTCCAGCATGAAAGGGTTATATCACTGAAAACTCAGGCCGGACGGAATTTTGGCGAGGCACAGCCTGAATGGTTTCCCTGTTCGCGCTAATCCGAATCTCAAGGTCCGAACCCTCAATCGCAAGATCGCAATAGGACGGGGTCACTGATCTGAAGTCACAGTGGAAACGTGGAGCAAGTCATACTGGCCGACAACAAGAGAGTCGGCACGCGTGTCGCACATGTCTCTGCCGCTGGGTTGTTAGGCTACAGAGGGTAAAGGGGGAGACTGATTCAGGGTTCAGCATCACAAAGCCGCCAAGGTCCTGCGAAACAGAACGGACTCCAATATGGCGGCGTCGCTGACTGCTTTTACAGGAAGGCAAGAAGCAGGTCTAACGCAGGATTCTTAGTCTCCAAATAGTCTCCAAGATTAGTTGATCTCTACGAATCCCGCATAAATACTGGGTTCCTAACGTGTTTTTACCTTCTGCATCGACAAGCACTAATCTGATGCCCTTCCGGCAATGCTTGGCTGGCATTGCGCCTTCAGGACCGAAGCCCACGCGAGTTTCTCTTTCAAATAGCCCAGCCACGGTACGTGAGCTGGCCAAGCGTGGCAACGGCCTGATTCACAAATGGGATAGCAATGGTTTCGAACTCGGCCTCGATATCGGTAAGGTCGGCATCTTGGCTGCCCCTCACCAATGAGCAGTACCTCGCACTTGGAGGTGTGCTTTAACTGCGACCATTCCGGCGAACGAAGCGCTCTGCCTCAGGTCTGCCGTTCAATGTCAGCCAAATTGGCAGAGGCAAAGATAGTTTCACGCTGGTAGTTACTACCGAAAATAGTGTTGGCGAAGGCTGGAGTATCAGCGTAGGCTGACCTACCCTAAATTCACCGGGGTTTAGTGGCAAGCCCGGCGGAAGTGGGACCAGCATGGCGAGCGGTGATCAGGGAGGACCACCCATTAACGACGGTTTCGAGCCCCTGCTCGATTCCCGGGAGGCCGCCCCCTATCTCCGCATGCACTACAAAACCCTCGAGGCAAAGGCCCGCCTCGGTCTGGTCCCAGCGATGAAGGAAGGCAAATGCTGGTTGTTTCGCCGCTCGCTCCTCAATATATATGTCGACGATAAATTAAAATCAAATCTAACCAACCATGCCGTGCTGACTCGTGACCGGAAGGAAAAGTCATGAAGTCATCGCACAAACGTAAGCAAAAAGGCAGTCTGCGGCAGGTGCCGCGGGCTAACGGCAAACGGGACTGGGAGTTTCGCTACACCAATCCCCAAACCGGCGAATCCGAGTCGGAATACTATTCCGGCGAACGGTTCCCCGAGAAGTCCGATATCGAGCGCCATCTCGTGCCATTCCTTGCCCGGCTCAATTCGGTTGACGCGAAAGAGATCATCCTTGATCCAACAGTTGGCGATGTCCTGAACCAATTCATCGCCGAAGAGAGGATCGAGGAGATTCTCAAGCGAAAACCCGGCGAGCGCGCCGCAAGCAAGGACGAGTTGGCGTTCACCACGTGCACCTCATACAGCAGCCTCCTGAATAGAGTTCGGAAGGGCTGGGGTGACGTCAAGCTCGACGAATTCAGCCCACTTCAGTTTCAGAACTGGCTGAAGAACGATTCCGGGGCACCGAAGACGAAGGGCCATCTGAAAAACTTCGTCCGACGGCTCTTCAACAAGGCAAAGCTCTACGGGATGCTCGATTTCGTTCAGAACCCGATCGACCTTGTCGAAGTTCGGGGCATCAGCAAACGGCTCAGGAAGCCAACTTCTCTGACGATCGAGCAGTTTTTCCTGCTTATTGGTTTGCTGCCGGAGCCGTATCGCACGATGTCAATCGTGGCTCTATGCACGGGTCTTCGAGTTGAAGAGCTGTTGGCGCTGTACTGGTCGGACATCGATTTCGATGAGATGACCATGATGGTGACTCGCGCCGCGGTGCATGGGCGTATCAGCTGGGTAAAGACCGAGTATTCCGAGGATCCTTTGCCCCTGGATGCCGAGTTCGGCAGGCTGCTACTGAAGTTAAAGGAGCAATCGAAAGGATCGGAACTGCTTTTCCCAAGCCCGAAGACCGGAAACTGCTTCCACGCCTCGCCAATCCAGCAGGACTATATTCGTCGTGCCGGATGGTGCCTGGTGAAGTGCCCGGTTTGCGGTGCTGCACCTGGCACATCATGCACCATGGTGCTTAAGGGAAAGGGAAGTCTTCCTAGAATCCCTGTGCACGACGAGCGTCGCGAACTGGCAACCAAGAAGAAGCTTGGATCGATTGGATGGCACACTTACCGCCATACCTACTCAACGCTTCTCAAGGCGGTGAAGGCGCCAATGGAGGTGCAGCAAAACCTGATGCGGCATGCGGATATCAGAACGACAATGAACACCTATGGCGAAACGCCGATGCAAAACCGGCGTGAAGCCAACAGCAAAGTTGTCGAGATCGTCTTCGACCGTAAATCGTCGTCAGGGGATTGGAGCCCAAAAGCCGAAGCGGGCGCTGTAGGCGCCCGGGCAAGCTAATTTGGGTTGAAATTGGGTTGGCTTTTGGCCTAAATGGTTGCGGGGGCTGGATTTGAACCAGCGACCTTTGGGTTATGAGCCCAACGAGCTACCGGGCTGCTCCACCCCGCAGATCTAGTTTAGCAAGACGCCATTGGAGGGTCAAACCTTCTCTGCTCTGCACTTGGTCTCAACGTGACTTTGGGAGACGAGTGCATTCGCTGGTCGGGCCAGTCGATTTCCGGTGCGGCAATTTTTTCCGCAGAAGGAGCCTGCGATTCACGGACTCCGGCTATGTCCATCAATCCATGGCGGCTTAGCAGGAGACTCGAACTTTCGATTTCATCACCCGGAATACGCAGGACAGTCGAGAAAGGTGGGTGGGCGCCACACCGATGGGATACGGGTGCGGCCCCGTTAGACTAGAAGACATGACCACCCTGAAAGCGGTGCGTGGGACCCGCGATCTTCTGCCCCCAGAGACTGCGTTGTGGAACCGGATCGAGGCGACGGCGCGCTCGGTGTTTGCCCGCTACAACTTCGGCGAGATTCGCACGCCCATCTTCGAGGACACGGGGCTGTTTGCGCGCAGCGTTGGCGAGGACACCGACATCGTTTCAAAAGAAATGTATACGTGGGAGGATCGCGCACGGGCCCAGTCGGAAAAGACGCAGTCGCTGACCCTGCGCCCCGAAAACACGGCCGGCGTGGTGCGCGCCTACATCGAGCGCAAGCTGGGCGAGACCGGACAGTTACAGAAGCTCTATTACATCGGGCCCCAGTTCCGGCGGGAGCGGCCGCAGAAAGGGCGCTATCGGCAGTTCTCCCAGATCGGCGCCGAGATTATCGGGCCGCCGAGCGCGGGCAGCGAGAGCCCGTTGCGGGATGCGGAGATTCTGGAAATGCTGGCCACGTTGCTCGATGAGCTGGGCATTAGCGGCTGGACGCTGCACATCAACTCGGTGGGTTCGGCCGCGGACCGCACTCATTACAATCACATTCTTCGCGAAGCCCTCATCCCCCTGGCCCCGAGCATGTGCGAAGACTGCCGGCGGCGGGCGGTGACCAATCCGCTGCGGGTGCTCGACTGCAAGGTGGCTGCCGACCAGCCCATCATCGACAGCCTGCCCAGAATCGCCGACTCGCTCGACCCGGAGTCGCAAAAGCACTTTGCCCAGGTGCTGGCTGCCCTCGATGCGGCGGGTGTGCCCTACACGCGCAACCACCGCCTGGTGCGCGGGCTGGACTACTACACGCGGACTACTTTTGAATTCACGCACGGCGGCCTGGGGGCGCAGAACGCATTGCTCGGGGGCGGGCGCTACGACGGACTGAGCGAGTCGATCGGCGGACCGAAGGCGCCGGGCATCGGATTCGCGATGGGCGAGGACCGATTGGTGCTGACCCTTCAGGCATTGGAGTCGGCCCGGCCACGGATGGCGGATGCGTACGTTGCGCCCGTGGGCGAATCACTCAACCCGGCGGCGCTGACCCTGGCACGCGAGTTACGGCGGGGGGGCCTCAAAATTGAATTGGGGGATGGCTCCTTTCGGCTCAAGAAATCGTTCGAAGTCGCGGACAAGATCGCCCGACGCATTGTCATCCTGGGCGACGACGAGCTTCAATCCGGTATTCTTACGGTGAAGGATTTCTCCACCGGCATTCAGACCAAGGTTCCCCGCGCGGAGTTGGCGGCGGTTCTCGCTAAGTGAGCGCAGGCCAAAGAGGCATTTGTGGCCTCCCACCCTTTCGCCAGAAAGAAGGCGAAAGGACGGGGCACGGGGAATTTTCGGTCGAACGGCATCAATAAAGGACTCAGGAAGTGCTCGATTTTTTAGGCAAGCTTGAACGGACACACTACTGCGGCGATTTGCGCGCCGCCCATGCCGGCCAGCAGGTTGTGCTGATGGGCTGGGTGAACCGGCGCCGCGACCATGGGAATCTCATCTTTCTCGATCTCCGCGACCGCGGCGGCATTGCCCAGGTCGTGCTGGACAAGGAACTCACGCCCGATGGCCACGCCAAGGGTGAACAGGTTCGGCCGGAGTACGTTGTGGCCGTGGTGGGCAGGGTGCGGCTGCGGAGCAAAGACGCCATCAACCCGAAAATGCCGACCGGCGAGGTGGAGATTGAAGCCACTGAGCTGCGGGTGCTCAACGATGCCCGCCTGGCGCCGTTTTCGCCTGCTGAAGAGGCGATCCAGAACGAAGAAGTCCGGCTCAAATATCGGTACGTCGACTTGCGCCGTGCGGAGATGCAGCGCCACTTCTGGCTGCGCCACGAGATCACGCGGGCCATTCGCGAAAGCCTGAGCGGGCAGGGGTTCCTGGAGATCGAGACCCCCATGCTGAACAAGTCGACCCCGGAGGGCGCGCGCGACTTTCTGGTGCCGAGCCGGGTGCATGCGGGCCATTTCTACGCGCTGCCGCAGTCGCCGCAGATGTTCAAGCAGATCCTGATGATGTCGGGATTCGACCGCTATTTTCAGATTGCGCGCTGCTTCCGTGATGAAGATCAGCGCGCCGACCGGCAACTCGAGTTCACCCAGGTCGATCTGGAGATGAGCTTCCCGCGGCGCGAGAACGTGTTCGAGGTGGTGGAGAAATTTTGCGCGGCGGGATTTGCGGCCGCGGGGGTTGCGCTGCCCGTTCCGTTCCCCCGGATCACCTACGACGATGCCATGCGGCAATACGGTTCGGATAAGCCGGACCTGCGCCTGCCGGGGCTGACCGACGTGCGCCCGGCCTTTGCTGACGAGGCCCTGGGCACGCTGCAGATCGATCCAGCGCTGCCGGTGGTGGCGCTGCGCATACCCAAGGTGGGCGAGCTAAGCCGCAAGGAGCGCGAGGAGAATCATCCGCTGTTCGACCAGAAGAAGGGCGCCAAGTTCATCGACGATTTCAAGCGCCTGGCGAAAAGCTTTCCGGACGCAGTGGGCAAGATTCGCGAGCTGACCGGGGCCGGGGATGCGGACTTTGTGATTGTGGTGGCGGGCGACCCGGCGCACCATATCAAGGCCAGCGACACTAAGTTTGAGGGCCGGCTCTCGGAGCGCGAGATCAACGTCTATTCTGCGGCGGGCAACTTCCGGACGGAGTTGGCGAAGAAATATGCCGACCGGCATGGGGCCTTTCGAGTCACCGAAGAAGTGGTCCAAAGCGCCGATCCGCGAAGCGGCGGCAAGATGGTGGATGGCGGCGCCGCGTTCTGCCCGATGTGGATTGTCGATTTCCCCATGTTCGAGTACGAACTTACGTCGGGGAAGTGGGTTCCCGCGCACCATCCCTTTACCGCACCCTATGAGGCCGACATGGCCAACCTGGTCAGCGACCCGGCCAGCGTGCGAGCCGACTGCTACGACCTCGCCATGAACGGGCTGGAGCTTGGTTCGGGATCGATTCGAATTCATCGCAAGGATGTGCAGCAGCAGATCTTCGCGTCGCTCGGAATCTCGGACGAAGATGCACGCAAGCGATTCGGCTTCTTTCTCGATGCGCTGGAGTATGGCACCCCGCCGCATGGCGGCATTGCCCTGGGTCTCGATCGCATCGTGATGCTGTTGGCCGGGGCTCCCAGCCTGCGCGAAGTGATTGCGTTCCCCAAGACCGCCAAGGCGATGGACCTGATGGCGGATGCGCCAACCACGGTGACCGAACAGCAGTTGCGGGAGTTGCACATCCGGGTGGCAGCCAAGAGCTGACCGGGGCCGCGCTATCCTGATCACGAGTGATCTCACCAGCCAAGCCTCAATTCCGCGTGGCCGTGTATTGCGGATCGGCGGATGGAAACGACCCCGCGTACCTGGCGGAAGCGCGTGCGCTGGGGCAGGCGATCGCGGCCGCGCACATCGGCCTGGTCTACGGAGGCGCCAACATTGGGCTGATGGGAGCGGTTGCCGATGCAGCCCTGGCCGGAGGTGCGGAGGTCATCGGGGTGTTGCCCGAGGTGCTGGCGGGACGCGAGATTGCGCACACCGGACTGACTCGGCTTGAAACCGTGGCCACAATGCACCAGCGCAAGGCGCGCATGGTGGCGCTGGCGGATGCTTTCCTGATCCTGCCCGGCGGCTACGGGACGCTCGACGAGACATTGGAGATCATCACCTGGTCGCAACTGCGCCTGCATGCCAAACCGTGCATCCTGATCAACACCGCCGGCTACTGGGACGGATTGCTTGAGTTTCTCGATTCGACCGTCGCGGCGGGTTTCCTGAAGCCGGAAAATCGCGCTCTCCTGCTGGTGGCGCGGAATGCGGCGGAGGCGTTGCGCCTGGCTTTGTGAAAAGGCGGGCCCAAAAGCGAACAGAAGAAGAATTGGCCGGGTTGTTCGGATCTCTTAGTAATTGTGCGCTTATGCCGACCTCCTGAAACCGAGGTCCGTCGAATTCGCCCGGCCTTCGCGCGGGATGACTAAGGAGGAACAATCGGAAGTCAGGCATGGGGGTTGTAGCCGAGGCCGGCGAGGACGCCGCGCATGTAGGCGAAGCTCTCAGTCACGCCGGGCAGAGGATCGTCGCCGTGGATTTCGTATTCGAGGTCGACCCAGCCGGGGTAGTTGGTCTGGATGAGGGCCTGAAAGATTTCGCGGATCGGCATTTTGCCCTGTCCCACGGCGACCTGGCTCTCTTTTTCGGTAAAACTGGCGAGGTCCTTGATGTGCATGTTGAAGAGGCGCGGGCCGACGGTGTGGATGGCGTCGACGACGTCGGTGCCGGCGCGGACGCAGTGGCCTACGTCGATGCAGCAGCCCATGCGCGGGTCCATGCTTCCGACCACCTTGAGCACGTCGAGCGGCGAGGGAAAGATCTTGTCTTCGGGGCCGTGGTTGTGGATGGCGATGCGGATGTCGTATTGCTTGACGAATTTCTCGATGCGGGGGAGCGTGGCGGGGGCGGGATCGCCGGCGACGATGACCTTGATGCCGGCGCGCTGCGCAGTATTCAAACTTGGAGCGAATGTCTTCGTCCTCGTCCTTGGGGAAGTAGACGGTGCCGGCGGCGTGGAGTTCGATGCCGTTGGATTTGTAGTCGGCCAAAGCCGCGGCTTCCGCGGTGGGGTCCATGGGCAGATGATCCATGGATGTCTTTGCAGTTGAGGCTGGCGACGTTGAGCTGCTTGACCCAGGGGATCATCTTGGCGCGGGTGAAGTTGCGGAAGGTGTAGGTGGCGATGCCCAGGCGAACGGGTGATTGTGCGCCGGAGACAGACTTGGGCTGCGGGACGGAGATTGCCGGGGCGGCGCAGGCTGCGGCGGCGAGGGCGCTGGAGCGGACGAAGGTGCGGCGAGAGATGGTGTTCATGGCTTGCTTCATGTGCCTCGAATTTGGTGGTGCTGCGATGCGGAT
Organism: uncultured Acidobacteriota bacterium; assembly: GCA_963798315.1. Taxonomy (GTDB): domain Bacteria; phylum Acidobacteriota; class Terriglobia; order Terriglobales; family Acidobacteriaceae; genus Telmatobacter. Next base: position 49,925 of record CAWCTA010000029.1, read on the forward strand.
GACAAGCAACAACAAGTGCAAAAGCAACCGCAGATCCTTCGACTGCGCTGCGCTTCGCTCAGGATGACAAGCAAAAACAAGTGCAAGTGCAAAAGCAACTGCAGGTCCTTCGACTGCGGCCGCGTAGCGGCCTTCGCTCAGGATGACAAACAAGAGGAGCCGGGAGCTAGGAGCTAAGAGCTAAGAGCTAAGAGCTAAACCTTCGGTTCCCAGCCTTTTTCGTAATCGCGGGACCAGCCTTTCATGGCCTCGGGGTCGTTCACGATCATGCCGTTGCCGGGGTTGATGATGAGATCGCGCTTCATTTCCCAGGCGATGTTGGAGAGCTGGAGCATGGTGACGGCGACGTTGCCGATGGCGACCGGGGCGTTGAGTTTTTCGCCTTTGCGGACGCCGGCGATGAAGTTGGCGAAGTGGGCGTCGGTCATGGAGTCGGCGCCGACGAGATCGGCAGACGAGGTCTGGCTGCCGACTTTGAATTCGTCGGTCTTTTTGCCCTTGAGGTCGTAGACTTCGTAGCCGTCGCGATCGACGAGGACGGTGCCGGTGGTGCCCTGGATGATGGAACCGCGGTCGCGATTGAAGTGAGGCATGTGGTTGCAGCAGGTGCACTCCCAGGAGATGCACTTGTCTTCGTACTCGAAGCTGGTGTTGATGGTGTCGTAGAACTGCCAGTCGTCCTTGAAGGCGTAGCGGCCGCCGGATGCGGTGATGCGGTTGGGGTAGTCGACGTCGAGGGCCCAGCGGCACACGTCGACTTCATGGGTGCCGTTGTTGAGGGTCTCGCCGGTGCCCCAGATTTTGAACCAGTGCCAGTTGTAGGGCTGCACGTTGTCCTTGTAGGGCTGGCGCGGCGCGGGGCCCTGCCAGAGATCCCAGTCAAGCTGCGCGGGAACGGGCGCGGGCTTGCCTTCGCCGATGGATTTGCGCCCATTGGTGTACCAGGCCTTGGCGTAGTAGGCACGGCCGATGAGGCCGTCGTGGATCTTCTTGACGATTTCAATGGTGTGTGGCGAGGAGCGCTGCTGGGTGCCCATCTGGACGAGCTTGTTGTATTTCTGCTGCGCCTTGACGAGGAGCACGCCCTCGGCGGGGTTGTGGCTGCAGGGCTTTTCAACGTAGACGTGCTTGCCGGCCTGGAGGCCGAGGATGGCCATGGGCGCGTGCCAGTGGTCGGGAGTGGCGATGGTGATGGCGTCGACGTCGGTCTTTTCGAGGACCTTGCGGAAGTCCTGTTCGCATTTGGGAGCGGCGCCCATCTGCTTTTCAGTGGCGGCGCCGAATTTGGAGAGGATGTTGGAATCGACATCGCAAACATAGCCGATGCGGGCCGCGTCCTTGTTGGCGTGGAGCGCCGACAGGTGCGCGTAGGCGCGGCTGTTGAGGCCGATCACGGCGAAGTTGAGGCGTTCGTTGGAGCCCATGATCTGGCCGTAACTGCGAGCCGAGGACGTGATGGCCAGGCCGGCCGCTCCGGTGGCAAGCGTGTCGAGGAATTCTCTGCGGGTAACCATCTGTTCTCCATTCATCCCGTGGGTGCGAGGGCCTTCGAGTGAACTTGAATGCTTTGCGCACGGTGAGATGCGCAAGAATTCGACGCAACTATGGTAATACGCGGGCTTGGGCGGAGGCGCTGAAGCTCTTTCGTGGTAATCTGGGACGCCTAAAATCGCACTTGTTTTTCTGAAGCTCAAGGAGGAATATGAACGTAAATCAGAAGAAGCAATTTACCACTCTCGTTACATCGAGGATCAATTCGCTTCGAAACACGGTGTCGAGCGGGAATGGGCGAGGAGTCGCTGCTAAGGAATCCAATTGCATTGAGATCCTCGACCTCTTGCGTGAGCTGCACTTCAACACCACGGATGGCGATATCACCGAAGGGGCGGCGATCATCGGTGCCGCGCTCGGAAATCGGACGGTGGAGTGGCAAAGGCCGCCGGCGGACAATGGGGCGGCGCAGAAGCTGGCGGCGCTCCTGGCTGACTCCTCCGGGGTTTCGCACGTCATCAACGGCGTTACGGTGCATCTTGACTGCGACCAGCTCAAGCATCAGCATCCGACGGTGCCCATCGGCTCGCGCCACAAGGGAGGCGGTAATCGGTTTGTCGATACCTGCGACGCTGCCTGGCACCAGGCCAACACTATGGCCCACATGTCGGCGTGGGCGGTCGGGCTGGGCGCCATGGCGGCGGGGCAAAAGACTTACCACGGGCAGGCGATCCCTGTGAACAATATCTGCTATGAGGGGTATTGCCTGTTTGCCAACGGGCAGAAATATGTTGGTTTCCATTGCTATCCGACCGACGCGTCACCGCTGAAGCTTTAGGACGCGGGTGTGCTCCGTATGACCAAATGCGAAAGTGCAGGCCGATATACTCAGGAGTTGGGCGGGGTCGCGGCAACCCTGGTGCGGCGCGCCATTGGAGATGTTTGCGTTGGGTTTAGACCGCCGAGGATTTCTGAAGTCGCTTTCGCGAACGGCACTGGTTTTATCGCTGCAGGACGTGCTTGCGCTGGCACGGCCCGCATTTGCCCTCGGCGCGCCGAAGCAGCAAGCGCCGGAAAAGCCTAAAGGGAGCGCACGGCAGGCTTATGAGGCACCGGCGCGGGCGGCGCCCAAGGGTGCGGCCTCGCCCGTGGCGGGAACGCCGCTGGGGGTGCAGTTTGTGGATGTCGCCAAAGAAGCGGGGCTCAACGTGGAGACCATCTTCGGCGGGGAACATCGCAACAAATACCTGCTTGAGACCACCGGTTGCGGGGCGGCGTTTTTCGATTACGACCAGGACGATTGGCTCGATATCTTTCTCGTGAATGGATGGCGGCTGGAGGGATTCGCGAAGGGGCATGAGCCGGTATGCCATCTGTTCAAGAACAATCGCGACGGGACGTTTACCGACGTGACGGTGAAGGCGGGACTGGCACGATCGGGGTGGGGGCAGGCGTGCTGCGTGGGCGACTACAACAACGATGGGTGGAATGACCTGTTCGTGAGTTACTACGGGCAGAATGCGCTGTTTCGCAATAACGGGAATGGCACGTTCACCGATGTGACCAAAGCAGCCGGCCTGTGGCAGGACCGGCTGCGGTGGAATTCGGGATGCGCGTTTCTGGATTACGACAAGGACGGGCATCTCGATTTGTTTGTCGGTAACTATATCGACTTCGATGTGAAGACGGCGCCGCTGCCCGAGGATGCGAACTGCACTTACAAGGGAATCGAGGTGGCGTGCGGGCCGCCGGGACTCGATGGCGGGAAGAATCTTCTCTATCACAACAACGGCAACGGCACCTTCAGCGATGTGAGCCAGAAGGCGGGCATGTGGGGAACGCTTGGGACCTATGCATTGAGTTGCGGCGTGGCCGATCTCGACCAGGACGGCTGGCCGGATATTTACGTGGCCAACGATTCGACTTCGGCGACGTTTTATCAGAATCAGAAGGACGGCACGTTCAAGGACCAGGCCATCGAAGCGGGGGTTGCCTATTCTCCCGATGGCAAGCCGCAGGCGGGCATGGGCGTTTCGATCGGGGACTTCAATCGCGACGGGCTTCTCGACATCGTCAAGACGAACTTTGCGGGCGACACCGATTCGCTGTACATGAACCTGGGCGACGGGTCGTTTGACGATCGCACCTACCAGGCGGGGCTGGGAATCAACACGCGGCTGCTGGGCTGGGGCGTGAGCTTTATCGATATCGACAACGATGGGTGGCTGGACATTCTTGTCGCCAACGGGCACGTATATCCCGAAGTGGACGGGACCCAGGTGGACGCGGCTTATGCGGAGCGGAAGTATCTTTACCGAAATTTGCGCAACGGGCAGTTTGAAGATGTGAGCCTGACGGGCGGCAACGGGATTACGACGGCGGCGAAAGCGCGAGGCTTCGCGGTGGGCGACTACGACAACGACGGCGACCTCGATGCGATAGTGAACTGCGTGAATGCAATGCCGCAACTGCTGCGCTGCGATTCCAAGTTGAACCGAAGCTGGGTGAAGGTGCGGCTGGTGGGCGTGAAGTCGAACCGGACGGGGATCGGGGCGCGCATCAAGGTGGTGGCGCAGACAGGGTCGCCGGTGCTCACTGCAAAACCGGGAACGCCGCTCACGCAAATCGAAGAGGTGCGGTCGTGCAACGGCTACTACTCGGCCAGCGATCTGCGCATTCATTTTGGGTTGAATGACGCAAAGAAAGTGGATCTGATCGAGGTTCGATGGCCTTCGGGAACGGTGGATACGCTGAAGGACCTGGACGTGAACCGGCTGTATGTTGTCGAGGAGGGCGGGAAGATTTTGAAGAGGGAAACGCTCGCGGGCGCGGCCAAAAAGAAATCCTGACTGTCCCGGAAGTTACGCGAAACCTCCCCATCGTCCACAAATCGGGAGCAATATAATCGAGTCAACTTAATGCCAGACACAAAAGCGTTCGACCAACACTATAGGGCCCTGGGCGACGAGGAACTCTTAAAGCTTGCGGCGGAAGGCGGCTTCACAGCGGAAGCCGCGCAGTTGCTGGGCAAGGAACTCGCACGACGCAAACTCACGTTCGATGAGGCCAAGCGACACTTTGCTCCCGAATGGCTCGATAAAGCAAACGTGGGCACCCTCGGTGTCCTAACGCTTGCGAACGGCGAACGGATTACTGCGCAAATTGTCGGACTGAACGAAGAGAGAGATCGTCTCTCTGTCCAGGTAATCCCTTCCGTAGGCTTTACTCGAAAGGGGCTTCGGGTGCGTCGGAGTCATCGTTACATCCCACTCCACCGCATTGCTTCATTCGAGCCGCGACCCCATTTGATGGAGCAATGGCCATTCTCTGACCCATGCCGGAACAAAAGCTCAGGTCCGCGCCTCCTGTTAATGTCGGCGATCTTTCTCTGCATGACAGTCGGCAGCATGCTTCTCGTCGTGCTGCTGAGAGGTACGACCTACGGACTACAGGTGGCGTCGTTAGTCTTCTATACCCTTTTCGTGCTGTTCTTCACGTTCGCAACGACGGGTGGTAGAGGCGCCGGAAATGCCCCCGGTTACAAATTCACTTGCCCAGCCGTCGAGCCCCAGATTCCCCGTTTGCTTTGGCGCCATCTCATCTGTCTCGTTGCTCTGTTCGTTCTCGAAACTGCAGCGCTGGCGGTCCACCCCCACTTGACTGACTGGTGGAATATCCAGGACAAGAAAGGATCTACGCCTTTCGAGATTGCGCTATTGTTCCTTGGCATCGGTCTGGCAATGACCCAAATTCTCACTAACAAATCCCTTCTCAACCGAGCACACCGGGAATTTTCAGCGTGACCATACTGGTTGACCGCCAATCCGGAAATAACTCGCATTTGCAGAACATTTCCCCTGGCCGGCTCAGAATGGAAACTGACGAGCGCGTGGAGGCGGAGACTTGCTGGCCCACGTCCGCAATCTGCGCCCACTTGGAGTTTTCGTAAATGACCTTACCGGTACCAAAAAGCAGGGTAAAGTATCCTTTCGAAACATTTGACACCAGGAACAGGGACCCCTCCCCCCTGGGTACTGTGAAACTGTGGTGTGTCACGACACGAGCGAGAGCTTGTGATGCTGTATCAGAGATGGGAGATGGCCTCCCGGAGTCGGCTTTCTGGAGCAGGCTTCAAACCGCCCACTGCTGCTACGTTCAAAAGGCGTGGTAGTGAACGAGTGAGGAAAAGGCATCGGAAAAGATGTCAGGTAAGTATCGAGGAGATGAGCGAAAGCAAACCGTCGATGACGAGGAGATGAGCGAAAGCAAACCGTCCGATGACGCATCGAAACACAGTCAGATGCTGTCAAAACTGGAGCTGCACAGTTGCTCCAGGATGAGCCGGGAAGAAACCAGATTACTGTCCCGGCGACAGCCGGTGTATAGGCGGCATGAACTCGATACAGGCTTTGGTAGGGAACGTGAGAACCTCGTTCTGGATGCAAAGGGAAATGACAAGTGGCAAACACCACGAGAAAGAATACCGATGCCGGGGCGAGGGGCGGATCATCCTGCAGTAGCGTCGAAGCGTCTGTAATGGACGGGGAGCGAAGAGGATGACATAGCTTGATGGAGGGCTTGGCCAACTGGGCAACCAGGAGGAGCCCCTCCCTTCAGAGAAGGTTTGTGCTCGCGAGAGACAAATGCAGGGCTATGAAGAGCCGTGTGAATCGAGAGGTTCAAGCACGGTTCCGTGAGGGCCTCGGGGTGAAATTCCCCGGGGCTACTCGACAAACCGTGAGAATTCATTACCGCCAATACGGAAGTCACGCTCGGAAAGATCCGAACGACAACCGCGGATCCTTCGCCTGCGGCTCAGGATGGCAGGGACGGTCTGGATTTGTGGTTTCCCAGCCTTTTCGCAGAACACCACGCGCGAACGAAGACCTGTCCGCGGGGACCCCGGAAAACGGAAAGGGTGGGGCACGGAGATGGTGTGTAGGGCCGGCGGCCGAACGGCGGGTCCTTCGCCTGTGGTCGCTTCTCCACCCCAACGACGAGGACCTGTCGTTGGGGACCCCGGTTCGCGCCCTTCGCTCAGGATGACAGCGCTGTGGTGGTGGCGAGGGTTCAGGTCAGACCCCTCACACTTTCTCTTGTCCCTGCGCCGCGGCCGAGAGCGCACTCTCATGCGCGAGCGGCACCCGGCAGGTAACCGTGGTGCCATGACCAGGCTCCGACCTCACGGCAAACTCTCCGTGAACCATGCGCATTCTCTCCCGCATGCTGATGAGACCCAGGCCATGCCGTTTGTCCATGCTTTGTTGATCGAAACCCACTCCATCGTCACTCACCGTGAGCCGGATCTCGCTTGAATCCCCGCTGAGCTCAACTCTGAATGTCTGCGCGCCGCTATGCTTTGTGGCATTCTGCAGCGCCTCCTGCATGACCCGGTAAAGGCAGAGCGAGATGTCTTTGGGAAGGTCGCGCGGCACCCCATCGCAGCTGAAGTCGACCTCGACCTGCTGCTGCTTCTGCAAGTCGTTGCAGAGGACTTCGGCCGCCGTCTCGAGGCCGAGGTACTCGAGATGCGAGGAGTGCAGCCGCCTGGAAATCGCCTGAATGTCAGTGCCAATCTTCGCCAGCCGCTCAATCACCGTAGCAATGAAAGTGCTAGACTCGTTTTCTTCCACCGATTGATCCCACGACTGCAACTCCCAGCCCATGATCGCCAGCCGCTGATTGATGTCGTCGTGAAGTTCGCGCGCGATCCTTGATCGTTCCTCTTCCTGGGCGTCGAGCAGCCTTCTTTCCAGGTCGGCGAGAGTCTCTTCGGCCACCTTCCGATCGGTCACGTCGATGCACGATCCGATATAGCCGGTGAATTGCCTCCCTTCAGTAAATCGCGGCACCCCGTTGTCCAGGATCCAGCGATACTCTCCGTCATACCGGCGCAGGCGGTACTGCATCCGGAATGGCTCCTTGCGATCGAACGAATCCGTATAGGTACGCAGGCACCGCGGGAGGTCCTGGGGATGCACTCCGTCTGCCCATCCGTCACCAAGTTCTGCAGCGAGAGGGCGGCCGGTGAATTGAAGCCATGGCTCGTTGAAGTAGTTACAGAGCTTGTCAGTTCGCGACATCCAGATCATGACCGGTGCGGTGTTCGCCACGTGACGAAAGCGCTGCTCGCTTTCGCGCCACCGCAGGTCCTCCCGTTCCAGATCCATTGCATTGAGCACGATGACGGTGACAAGACATACGACAATCACCAACGCGCCGAGCGCGATGGAAAACCCCTCTTCCCAAGCGTAGTTCACCTGGGCGGATCTTACGACGTAGCCGAGCAGCAAGGGAATCAGCACTCCGGCGGGAAGCAAGCGTCGCAGCATCGCTCCGCCTGCATTGCGGGCATGAGCCAGGCGAACGATCCCCTCGAATGGATTTGCATACTGCACGCCGATCGCGCTCACGATGAATGCCAATGCCGTGGGTATGGCTACATTACTGTGGGGACGGTTCTGGTAAAGGGAAGCGTGGGAGTCGTACATATGGCCAAGCAACGCAATCGCGCCCAGAACTCCCGTCAGGATGGCGAGCCCCCTGGAAATCTGGCGCAATATCGGCCGCTTCGACTTCATGAAAATGAAAGATGACCCGAGAAGGACGTATGTCATGCTTGTAACTTGCGACATCCGTCCGGCAAACACACCGATCTGTGAATCATCGCGAAACAAGAGCTGATCGATTCCGAAATCGGAATTCGTAAAATACTCAATCCTGTTCAAGGCTCCAATCGCTACCACGCAGATTGCATAAAGCCTGGAATCGCGGTGATCGCGGCGGAGCAACGCCAGGCCCGCAAACATGAGAGCGACGGCCGAATTGGCCTTGATGGGAACGGCTGCGGGCACAAAACTCCGCAATACCGAAACGTGGAGCGCCCAGCCGGCAAGTGTGATCAGGGAGAGACCAACCAGCACCCACCCGGTGAGAGTGGCTACCTTTGCCAGGTTAGGTTGGACCGTTGGTAGGGAGACGGACTGCATCTGTTGGTATCCGCGGCAGTGTAACGGATTTATCCAGCGCAGTCCATCGTTGTCTCGGGGTGGAGGGTATTGCTCGGATACCCGAGTGTTTTTCGTTTTGTATCGTTCGGAAGGGGAACGACGATCGAAACCACGCCAGTGGGCGGGCTCGTTCACTGGCGTGGTTGTCGGTGGTGGCTACTGCAGAGCAGTCAGCAGGTTTTTGCCGTTCGGGACGCCCCACCCTGTCACGGCATCGTAACCATTCTGGGCCTGGTAGCCCTTTCCCGGTTTCGGATGGGATGCGTTATTTCCCGAGACGATATCGGTGCAGCCGGCTTCGCCGACGGTGGCGCCGGAGGGGCGGTTCTGGTAGAGGATCGGGGGCAGAAAGCGCTGCTGTTTGGCAGCGGGAAGGGCGGCGTTGAGGCGCGCCAGCAGCGAAGCCCACAGCGGAGCCGAGGCGCTGGTGCCGCCGTTCGGCGAGGACTGGCCGAGCAGAGTCAGTTGATACAACGGCGGGCCGGCCAGCGCGGCCACGTCGGGAATCACTCTTCCCTGGATCGCGCCGCCATTGATCGACGTGACGGGGACGTTCTGCCATGGCGGTCGAGTGAAGATGGTGCTCACGCCGCCGCCGGTTGCGCCGCTGTGTCCGTTCCCGTTCCGCCGCCCCGGCGACTGCCACCAGACAACTTCCTGGGTGCCCGCGAGCATGGTGCCGCCCACGGAAAGCACAAAAGGACTGCAACCGGGAAACTCAACGTGGGCGCGCGAGTCGGGCATATCGCAATTGGTTCCGTCGTCTCCTGAAGACACGCAGACGGTGATTCCAGCCAGGGCCGCGGCCTGCAGCGCCTGGTTGATCGATTGCAGCGCCGCCGGCTCCCATTCGGGAGAATCTTCGGCCAGGCCGTAACTGATGGACAACGCGACAGGCTGATCCGCGGTGACTCGTTCTACCAGATCAAGCCAGCCTTTCTGGTCGAAGGTGGCGTAATAGACGGAGATATCCGCCGCCGAACAGAGGGTGGCGACGATTTCAACATCCATCATGACTTCGCCGGTCTCATCAAGAACGTCGTTCGCGACCTGAGTGGGCAGGCTCTTGAGCTGATCGAGGGTCAACGGAGCGAGGTTCACCGGGACTGTGGTCACGCTGGGAACGGGCCTTCCCTGCGACTTGCAAAAGGCTTCGACATCGTCGGGAAGAAAGGCGGGGGGAAGAAACGATCCAGACTGCAACGGAGCCCCGAACTCGGCAATCGCGATCTTCTGATGGGCGCCATTCCCGGGAGGGAAATTGTAGTGCGCTTCAAGATCGGCGGGTCCCAGCGGGGTGGCCGTGGAGTGCCCATGAGCGCCGGCTTTGCGGAGGGCGACTTTGCGCTGGTCGAGGCCGACGACGCTTTCGACCATGTCGGCGATTTCAGCCGGGATGCTGACCGAACCTTCTCTTCCGCGGAATTCGCCCTGGGCGGCCGATTGGTAGATTGCGACTCCCGCTTTGAATGCGGCTTCCATCGCCGACGCGGTCCCGCTCACGCGCAGGGTACGGCGGGTGGGGCCGACTCCTTCAATATGCAGGCCATATGAGCGTAATGTCTCTTCCACTTTGCGAATGTTATCCACGGGCGCGCCGTATTGCCGGGCCAGTTCCGCGGGAGTGAGAGCCTCGGCCTGCGTTTCGCCAGGCATCGGCAGGGCGGGCGCTTTCAATGTGACTGTGACTTCAATGTGAGCGTTGGGGTCGACGTCGCGGACTCGGCGTGCGCCGGCCGGGACAGGCCGCCGTGTTCCGGGAAGGACCCCGTGTGTTTCAGGCATGACAACCTCCTGCCCCTGACAAGCGTGACCGGACGCAAAAGGGGGACAATGGGGTTCAATGCTTACAGCGGAGCAAACCCCAGCGCGCCAGCACAGTCAGTGTTTCAGTGGTGAGCGGCTCGCCAAAGTCTCGGCTGAGTTCAGCCTGCGAACGGCAACCATCCAGTTCGCGCACGAGGGCCATCGCGGCAGGTTCGAAGGGAATGGGCAGGTGGAACGGCGTGCTCAGTGCGTTGCGGTGACCAGCCTCAAAGCGTGCGAGTGCGTGGGCTGCGGGATGCGCCGGGATTGAAATTTCGTATTCAGGTTCATGCAGGCGCAGGTCGATCTGGCCGGCTTCAAACAGCGTTGTGAGGTCGCCCCGAAG
>CAWCTA010000030.1:0-67856 GCA_963798315.1 uncultured Acidobacteriota bacterium
CCGTCCCGCAGAGCCTGCGTGACAAGGCGGAAAACGGCGTTCATAACGTCGCCACCGGAGCGGGTCAGGCAGTACTCCCAAGTGTTCGACAAACTCTCCGGCGGCTCGACCAAATTCGCTCCGAAGCCTGTTGATCAGCCGGCCCAACCGCAAACCGTAGCCAGCATGTTCGATTTTCCCACGCGACGGTGGATCCAGGCAGCCGCGACAAGTGGCTCAACGAAAAGAATCAGCCTTACATCACGGCCCTCGCAGCGCTGAGCGACGCTCTTCAGGCCTTACCCGCACAGGTCCACACCGAGGTACAGCTCGAAACCCAGCAGCTTGAGCAAGCCAAGACTGCCGTCTCAGCGGCTTACGCCGCTCTTCATTCGCTTGAAGGCAGCTTTGGAAACACTTCTCCGGACATTAATTCGGACCTGAAGCGCCTGTTGAGCGAACCGGTCGACTTTGCCCGGACAACCGTGGCCGCGGTTGTGGTGGTAAAACCTGCGCCTCCGCCGCCCCAGGGCGGAGGTACCGGCTCGTCGATTCAACAGAATTTGCTTGCAGCCAACGCAATCAAGGCCTCAATCAGCAAGGTCAATGCGGGGGCCCTGAGCCTGTGCTCCGCGGAAGTAGCGCTGGAACCTAGATTTCCATTCGATTCCGATTCGGCGACCGACATTTCGCTTGGCGAACTGGATCAACTGCTAAAGCCAGGGACCGGTGCTTACTTCCAGTTCTCGAACTTACCTGATGTCTCCAAAACCTATAACCACAGCGGCAGGATATGGGCAGCCAAGCCGGACTTTCTGGCGACCTTTTCGCAACCCTTTCTGACGACGCTCAATGGCTTCGGTGAAGCCGAGGAAGCATTCTATGGCACAGGCGGAGACTCAGCCCACATTGCGCTAACCATCACTGTCGATGGCACCGGAAAGATCCCGTTCGAGCTGGAGGTGGATGGCCACACGATCAAGTTTTCGCCTGGGCATCAGACGCCTCCGGTGCAGTTGGTCTGGCCGCCCCTGACCAACTCTCCCGCCCGGCTTTTAATCAAGAACGGATCGAAGAAAGACGAGCGCAATGCAGACCGGTCAATGGACCGGACCCTGGGCGCTCTTCCATTTGCTGCAGACGGCGGATGATCAGAGCGGAAACGTCTTCACCTTCAGCAATGTGCAGTTCGGTCACAGCCTAAACCCGCTGAGGAACGATAAGGGCCTTCCGGGCACAATTCAGATAACAGTCACTCCGACGGCCAGTAACATGTTCGGTCGCGGATATTTTTCGAAGTTGCGCTGCAACGAGCAGTGGGCGTTACAGGAGCAAGCCCCGCCCAACTGATTCACAAGGGTGTTTCCGCTTCTGGAGGAGTTAATTCAATTCAAGCTCAGGAGGAATGATCATGCCCCAGGAAAGTCTGCAAAAGAAAGTTGGGCGAGTGAGGCCGCCAAGGGTCCACATCACCTATGACCTGGAAACCGGCGGCGCCATCAAGAAGAAGGAACTTCCCTTCGTTGCCGGCGTCCTCGCCGACCTGAGCGGCGACCCAGCTATTGAGTTGCCTGCCGTCAAGGACCGCACGTTCCTCGAGATCGATCGCGACAACTTCGATCAGGTTCTGAAAAAGATAGGGCCTAGGCTGACCTTGAGAGTCGACAACAAGCTCAGTAACGACGACACTCAAATCCCCGTCGAGCTGAAGTTCTCGAGCATGGAGGACTTCGAGCCGCAGAAGCTCGCCGAACAGGTGGAGCCACTGCGGAAGCTTATCGAGCGCCGTAAGAAACTCGCCAACATGCGCAGCAGGCTCGACGGCAATGACAAGCTGAACAACTTGCTGCAGAGAGTTATCAACGACCACGACGAGCGCGATAAGCTCCGCGCTGAAATGAGCCTACCCAAGGCGGAGTCGGGCGGAGGAAACTGACATGGCAGACCCCACATTGCTTCAACCCAGCGCCGCTGTAGTGGAAACGGAAGGCAGCCTGCTCGAGAAGATTCTGACTGAAGGCCGCCTCGCTCCGACCAAAGATGATCGCAAAACCGCCACGGAGTGGCTCGAAGCGTTCCTCGATGAGTTGACCCGGGAGATGAAGGTATCCTCCGACACGGAAGCCATGCTCAACGCGCGCATTGCGGCGATTGACCAGGCACTCACCGGGCAGCTTAACGAGATCATGCACTCTGAAAAGTTCCAGAAGCTTGAGAGTGAGTGGCGCGGTTTGAAGTATTTCGTATTCGAAACCGAAACCTCGACGATGCTCAAGATCAAAGTCCTCGACATCAGCAAGGACGACCTGCTCGACGATCTTCGCCGGGCCACCGAATTTGATCAGAGCGCGATTTTCAAGAAGGTGCATGACGAAGGGTACGGCGTACTGGGCGGCGATCCCTTTGCCACCATAATCGGCGACTACGAGTTCACTCGTCATCCCGACGATCTCGAGATCCTTGAGAAGATGTCGAACGTGGCGGCCGCGGCCCACGCTCCATTCATCGCCGGAGCCAGTCCCAAGCTTTTCAATTGGGAAAGCTTCACGGAGCTTGCCAACCCGCGCGACCTTGCGAACATTTTCGATAACGATTTTTACATTCGCTGGAGGTCTTTCCGGGAAAGCGACGACTCCCGCTATGTCGGACTCGTTCTCCCCCACGTCCTGATGCGACTGCCCTACGGCAAGGACACCGCGCCCGTCAAGGCGTTTGACTTCGAAGAAGACGTGAAAGGCAAGTCGCACAAGAAGTATTTGTGGGGCAACGCGGCCTATGCTCTCGCCGCGCGGATTACGAATGCATTCGCCAAATACGAGTGGTGTGCCGCTATCCGCGGCGTGGAGGGCGGAGGGCTCGTGGAAGGTCTGCCCTTGCATGCGTTCACGGCCGAAGACGGTGAGGTCACAAAAAAGATTCCGACCGAAATTGCAATTCCGGACCGTCGAGAAAATGAATTTTCGCGGCTCGGATTTATCCCCCTGTGCTACTACCAAAACACCGACAGGGCGGCCTTCATCGGTACCCAATCGGTACAAAAGCCCGCCGTCTTTCTGAACGATGACGCCAACGATAACTCCCAGCTGTCGGCGCGGCTGCAGTACATGTTTGCTGTCTCCCGCTTTGCGCATTATCTGAAGGCAATGATGCGCGACAAACTCGGAAGCTTTATGTCCCGGGACCAGTGCGAGATTTTTCTCAACGAATGGATCACGAACTATGTGCTCCTGGATGACACTGCGAGCCAGGACCAGAAGGCGAAATTCCCGCTTGCCTCGGCAAGGATCGATGTGACGGAAATTGCGGGAAAGCCCGGAGCCTACAACGCTATTGCATATCTGCGTCCACACTTCCAGTTGGAAGAGTTGAACGTATCTCTTCGGCTGGTGGCAAGGCTACCAGTCAAGAAGTAGAATTCCGGACTGGCTGTTCGCAGCCCGAAATCGACAAACCCGAAAGGAGAATCACCATGGTACATGACAGTTTTTTGCAAATCGATGGAGTTAAAGGTGAAAGCACAGACAGCGCCCACAAAGACTGGATCGAGATTCTTTCCTATGCGCACGCCATCACGCAACCTGCATCGGCAACCGCCGGGTCCGCAGGCGGCGGAACGATCGGACGCTGCAAACACGATGATTTCGTCATCACCAAATATGTCGACCTGGCCTCGCCGAAACTCTATGAGTTGTGCTGCAGCGGCAAACACATCAGCAAGGTTGTGATTGAGCTCATGCGCGCCTCGGGAGATGCGCCTGTGAAGTATATGGCCATTGAGATGGATCAGGTGGTTATATCCAGAGTTAAGCCAGTCGGGCCCGAGGATGCTGTCGTGGAGGGATTTGTGGCGCCTACCACCAAAGCCAATGATGACCTGCCGATCGAGAGCATCTCGTTCAACTACGGCATCATCAAGTGGACCTATACGCAACAGAAGCGCACCGACGGCAGCAAGGGCGGCAATGTAACAGGGGGGTGGAGCCTTGTCGAAAACAAGACCGCCGCGTAAATGCCGTTCGTGCCCAAGCACAACTTGTTGTTATTGTTCCCGAGCTCTGATCCCCCGCAGAGGGTTCTCACAATTTGGTGCACGGCTCGCATCGCCAACCACGCTCGCGGATTGGTGATCGAATCGTTTCTGTTTCGAGAGGATGGGTATGTCGTCAACGGACCTGCATCAAGACCTCATTGAAGGACGCGAGTCCCTCGTGCGGACGATTAATGACGGCGTACTCACGCCCATACCGGGCGAGAAGCCAGCGGGCGAGAACCTCGTGAAGATCGATTGTGGGTCGATCTTAAGAATGCCCGCCCCAAGCCGATCGACCCTTCAATCGAATACAACGACGGAGAATGCCAAACGGATTCGCACTGAATGGGCCGGCTACCGCAATTTGGTCGAAGATGCGCTTTGCAAGTGTTCGAAGGACATAGAGCTAGGGATCTTCCTTATCGAGGCCAGCAGTCGTGTTCATGGTTTTCCAGGTGTACGGGATGGACTCTGGATGCTTGGGGGGTTAATAACAGGCTTCCTCAAGAATGGCCTGCACCCTCTGGCAGTCGACGGCGACCTGGAGATTCAGTACGGCAAGCTTGACTGGCTCAATGACAGGTTCCCCGACGTGATCTGCGAGATTCCTTTAACCTGGCGTCCTGAACCCGATGTGAATTATTCACTGAACTACTTCAAGGAATCGCGCCGCCAGAACGGGATGATTACCGCTGCGGAATTCGACGCCGCCGCAGCAGCGGCCACCAAAGAGCAATACATCGACTTGATCAATTCAATTGATGACGCCAAAGCCGAATTTGTTCGTTTCAAACAGATAGCAAATGAATCGTACGGTAGCGAGGTGTCGTCTTTCATCAACGCCGAAGAAACGTTGGAGGAATGTCTCGCGGCGGCGAAAACGATTCTTCGCAAACGAGGACCCGGAAGCGGCGCTGTTGACCGTGCAAAGCCCCGGGACAATTCGCACTGAGGCATTGCCCAAAGAGCCCCTTCTGGGTTCGAATAGCACTGCCCCGCCGGGAGATGCATGGAGTGCGTGCGAAGAGATGGCGCGCGGCGGCAACATCGACGGCGCACTCACCACAATGACGTCACTGGCCGCCGCCGAGCCCAACGGTCGTGTGCGCTTTCAGCGCAAGCTGCTGCTGGCCGATGTCTGTCTGCAGAGCAACCGCAAGAAACTTGCCACCTCCATTCTCCAGGAATTGAACGAAATTATCGAACTTCACAAGCTTGAAAGCTGGGAAACCTCCGAGATCGTGGGCGGCGTTTGGGCACGGCTGGTTCGCTGTTACCGTGACCGGGCAGCCGGCACCGCCGATAAAGATCGCGAAGCCGAGTTCTTCCAAAAACTCAGCCGCCTTGATCCCTGGCAGGCCCTCGCCTGCGGCGAACCGGTGAAGGAGGACTAGTCAATGACCGGCGATTCACCCCTCACCGTACTTGAGCGGCTGATGGACGAGAAGAGGTCTGCAGTGGAATTCGGTGACAGGACTGGCGATCCGCTTCATGATTCGATCGCACGCGATCTCGAGATGTTGCTCAACTCTCGGCGGCAGGAGAAACTGGTACCGGCGGAGTACACCGAGGCCTGCACGTCGATCCTGAATTTTGGCGTGCCTGAGTTTGACCAGTTTGGCAATCTTGCGGCACCCCCAGAACAGGCCAGGCTATGTAGAACTCTCGAAGCGGCTATCCGGTTATTCGAACCTCGGCTGCGGCTCATCTCGGTGCGCTTGGTTAAGCCGGAAACGCGCCAAAGCATCCTGCGATTCCGCATCGAGGCCATCATCGGACCTGGGGAGGACTGGTCTTCGAAGCAGGCCTGCATCGTAATTCCGGCGCAGTGTCCGTTTCTGCCGGCGGTGGAGCATGAATCACGTCCTGCTTCCTTACTACGAGCGCGAACTGGCATTTATCCGCAAGACCGCCGCCGAGTTTGCAGCCCAGTTTCCTGAAGAGGCCAGTGCGCTGAGACTTACCGGCGACAATTCGCCAGGATCCGCATGTCGAGCGCATCATTCAGGCCTTCGCGCTTATTGCCGGTCGAATCCAACACCGGCTCGACGAAGAGTTCCCCGAGATCACAAAGTCATTGCTCGAACTACTCTATCCGCATCTGGTCCGTCCGGTGCCGTCCCTGGGCATTGTCCAGTTTGCCGTTGATCCCGAACTCAGCCGACAGCGAACAGGGCAAGTAGTCCCGCGCAATTCCACGGTTTACTCTCGCGCCATCAATAACGTCCGTTGCCAGTTCGTCACTGCCTATGAGACCCGACTTTGGCCCATTGAAATAACCGCAGCATCCTTCGGGAACAGCGCTAATTTCGCCGCGGGAATTGCAGATCAGCGCGCTCGGTACGCGATACGCATCGAATTCCAGTTGCTGGCCGGTAACACGCTTTCCTCGCTGGACCTCGACGAACTGCGCTTTCATATCGCGGGAGACTCTCAGGCCGCCCATTGGATCTACGAACTTCTCTTTAACAAAGTGCGCGGCATCGTGGTGCGGCCCCTCAGCAAAGACGCTAAGCCGGGTAAAGGCTGGGATCGACGCTGCGTTTCTTTCGCCTGACTCCATTCGGCCGGTCGGCTTCGATCGCAAAGAGGCGCTCCTGCCGTTTGCCGAGACAAGTTTCCACGGCTACCGCCTGTTGCAGGAGTACTTCAGTTACCCGCGCAAGTTTCTCTTCTTCGATCTGAAAGCACCTCGACAAGATGGCGCCCGATGCAGTCGACCGATCGTTTTGAGATTGTGATTCTGATGGAGAGCCTCGAACAGAACGATCGGGTCGCGCTGCTCGAGACGACCACTAACCGTGAGACCTTCCAACTCGGATGCACGCCCGCCGCAAATCTGTTTGGAAGAGATTTTCGGAACCCATTCCGCTCACACATACAAGAACCGAGTACGAGGTAATCCCAGATATCCATTCCCCCGAAGGCTACGAGATCTATTCCGTCGACAAGGTCATATCGGTCGAACCGAATACGGTGAAACCCAAGGAGTATTATCCCTTTTACTCCTTCCGCCATGGCGCAGAGGGCGCGCCTGCCGGGACTCCGGAGTGCTTCTGGTTCGGCTTCCGCCGGCCCAGCGATAAGGCGTGGCGATTCAGGGACCGATTATTTCATTTCCATGGTTGACCGAAACTTCAGGACCAACCGTCCACCGCACGAGGCGGTAACGGCAACGCTGACATGCAGCAACCGCGATCTCCCGCTGAACTCGGTGTGGACGGTTCATGGGGAGAAGTCGATCTCGAAACCGGTCCGCTGATTCGGGCCCGTATGTTGCACGGTCCGACTCATCCACTACGATCGAGCCTTTCCGGGAGCCTCCAATGGCGACTCATCTCTCATCTTTCTCTCAATCATCTGTCATTGGTTGAGGGTGGCGTCGATGCCCTGCGAGAGATTTTGCGCCTCTATAATCCGGCGGAAACTCAGTCCTCGTCGGCGCAGATCGAAGGCCTCATGTCAGTGCAGAGTTCGCGAAAAATTGCTCGTCTCGATTCAGAGCACGGCTTTGTTTTCTGCCAGGGCATCGCAATTGATGCGGAGATCGATGAGGACAAGTTCGCCGGCAGCGGCGCCTATCTGCTTGCCAGCGTTCTGGAACGCTTCTTCGGCCTCTACTCTGCCGTAAATTCATTTACGCAGTTGCGCGTCTCGACCCGCCAACGGAAGGGCATTGTCTGGAAATGGCCAATTCGATCTGGGGAGCAGGCCGTCGCCTAGACGAGTCCCTGTTTAACTCAGCGTATGAATTCGATTTTTTCCAAGCGGTACGTCTCCTGATGTTAATGGAAAGCGAACCGAAAGGTCCCGCGCGTTCCGACGATCCGCGGGACGCAGCGCGATTCGCGGTTCACCCCTCGCTTTCATTTCCGCCCACGGCGGTGGTCGATATCAAACGGGGCGTTAACGGCGGGCCTCCGCGCGTCACCGTCGCTTTTATGGGACTGATCGGACCCGCGGGCATCCTCCCCATCGGGTATACAGAAATGGCGGTTGAGGAGGAGTACTACGGCCATCACGCATTCGCGGCTTTCTTCGACATCTTTCATCATCGACTTCTCTCTCTCTTTTATCGGGCATGGGAGAAGCACCATTTCGTCATTGGCTTCGAACAAGCCAACAGACGCACATCGACACGAGACGCCATCACCTCTTATCTCCTGGATTTGATCGGCATGGGTACGGGCTACTTGCAAAACCGGATGCCGTTCCCCGATGTCGCCCTGCTGCGTTACGCGGGGCTGTTAAATCAGCGGCCGCGCTCCGCCGAGTGCCTTCGGGCCTTGCTGAGCGACTTTCTGGGCGTGAACGTCAGGGTTGACCAATTTGTTGGCCGTTGGCACACACTCGATTCGGATGAGCTATGCATGCTCGGCTCCGATGCTCCCAGCAGCCAGCTGGGCGACGGAACGATCGCCGGCGACATGGTCTGGAGCCGTCAGGCCACGGTGCGCATCGTTCTCGGCCCCCTCGGCAGAGAAGGTTTCTTTGCATTTCTTCCCAATGGCGAAGCCTTTCGCCGGGCTGGTACCGTTGATCCGATGGTTTCTCGGCCCCGCGACCGATTTTGAGATGCAGCCCGTGCTCCAAGCAGGCGAGACACCGGAGTGGTGTCGACTTGGGGAAGCCCAGGTCACCAATCCCAGGCTCGGCTGGTGCAGTTGGCTCACGGAAGAACCGTTTGCATTCCCCGCAGCCGATGCAATATTCGCAGAGAAAGAACGCGTCTACGATGCTTGAAAACACCGCGATTGTGTGTGGTCTCCTATGAGGGCGTATTCCACTTTCGTCTCGATTCGCCGACGGCCGCTGACGGCACGTCGAGTCGATCATCTTTTCCGCCCAACCGGTACTGTGTCATCACGAACGTCGCTCTCGTGTGTCGGTCGTGTTACGAGCCCAGCCATACTCGCTCGATCGCGGACGAATTGTCCCCACGAGACTTTCAGTTTTCGAATAACCGAGGCTACCCTATGACGCTAACGCAAGCCACGCGTGAAATCA
The DNA here is from genome assembly GCA_963798315.1 of uncultured Acidobacteriota bacterium. Taxonomy (GTDB): domain Bacteria; phylum Acidobacteriota; class Terriglobia; order Terriglobales; family Acidobacteriaceae; genus Telmatobacter. Next base: position 9,017 of record CAWCTA010000030.1, read on the forward strand.
CCATCGAGACGCCCCTCGGCAAGGATGCACTGCTTCTTCGCTCGTTTCGTGGACAAGAGAGCCTCTCTCAGCTTTTTGAATTCGAGCTCGATCTTGCGTCAGAGAACCCCTCGATCGCATACGACAACATTATTGGCCAGAACATAACCATCGCCATCACTCTCGCGGACGGCTCGGAGCGCTATTGGAACGGTTTTGTCAGTCGCTTTGTCCAGATGCACCGTGACAGCGTAGCCGCCGCCTACCGGGCCACCATGGTGCCCTGGTTATGGTTTTTGAATCAGACGTCGGATTGCCGTATCTTTCAGAACAAAAAGGTCCCTGATCTGGTCAAGGCAATTTTTCAAGAATACGGCTACACGGACTTCTCGTTTCGGCTTTACGGCGAATTTGCCCCCCGCGATTACTGCGTTCAGTACCGGGAGTCGGATCTCAACTTTATCTCCAGACTTTTGGAAGAAGAGGGCATTTTCTACTTCTTCGAGCACGCGAAAGGCAAGCACACATTGGTGCTTGGCAACGATCCTTCCGCCATCAAGCCGTGCCCGTCACAGTCTAAAGTGCGCTGCAAGGGCGGCGTTGGCGGCTGGAAGGACGATGACGTGATTTCGGAATGGTTTCAGGAGAGGGAGTATCGCCCGGGAATTTATTCGGCAACTGATTACAATTTTGAGACGCCCACCACCAGTCTGCTTTCAACGGCCAAGGGGAAGACCAAATGGGAGCTGTATGACTTTCCCGGAGAGTTCGCCAAACGCGGCGACGGCGACCGCGTGGTTCGCACTCGCCTTGAGGAATCGGAGATGCCTCAACTCGTCGCCCGTGGCAGAAGCGACTGCCGTGCTTTTAGCGTCGGTTTCAAATTCAGTCTTACCGAGCACTTCCGAGAAGATCTGAACCAGGACTATGTCATTACGGGGCTGCACCACTCGGGCCGTCACGACATCGGGTACACGAGCGGTGAGAATTCTCCCGGCGGGCCCGTTTACGAAAACTCCTTCGAATGCGTTCCCGCTTCAACTCCGATTCGCCCCCCGCGCGTGACACCTGTTCCCGTAGTGCAGGGTTGCCATACTGCCGTGGTTGTCGGCCCTTCCGGAGAGGAGATCTATACCGACAAATACGGCCGGGTAAAAGTGCAGTTTCACTGGGATCGCGAAGGCAAGAAAAACGAAAACAGTTCCTGCTGGGTGCGGGTTTCCTATCCCACCGCCGGCAAGGCCTGGGGAGCCATTCAGATCCCTCGCATAGGCCAGGAAGTGATCGTGGACTTCATCGAAGGCGACCCGGATCGTCCAATTATTACTGGTCGCACTTACAACGCCGGGCAGATGCCGCCCTGGGACCTCCCGGGCAAGCGCATGGTGAGCGGCTTTAAATCCAACAGCACCATGGGGGGCGGCGGCTATAACGAACTCGCATTTGACGATACCAAGGGCAACGAACTGATCCGCGTTCACGGCCAATACGACATGGATACCACCATCGAGCACGACGAACGGCGCCATGTCATCAACAATCGCGCCAAGAACATCGATGCCAGCGAAACCAGCACCATCGGCGTGAACCGCACCGAAAAAGTGGGCGCAAACGAGCAGATCACGATCGGTGCCAACCGCACTGAAAAAGTCGGAGCCAACGAATCCATTACCGTTTCCCTGACGCGCACCCGGAATGTCGGCATCAATGAGATGGTCAACATCGGCGGGGCACAGGAGATCACGATTGGGGGCCTCCAGGCACTTACGGTGGGCGGAGCACGCGCCAAGACGATCGGCATCGGAGAGATGGTCAACATCGGGGCGATGCAGACCATCAACGTCGGAGGAATGCAGACAGTCAGCATTGGGGCGGCGCATTCTCTGACGGTGGCCGCCGCCCAAACCGTCCAAATCGGCGCCGCCCAGTCGACTACCGTCGGAGCCGGCCAGACCGTCTCAATTGGAGCGGGTCAAACGGTCACGATCGCCGCCGATCTCGGGGAGAAGATCGGCGGCAGCCATACCGAGGCTGTCTCCGCAGATCGCACCGCCGAGGTTTCAGGGAACGACATGATAAAAGCCGGGAAGAACTTCGTTCTGGAAGCCAAAGACGAGATCACGATCAAAACCGGTAAAGCCTCCATCGTCATGAAGAGTGATGGAACCATCGCCATCCAGGGCAAGGACATCACAATCAATGGTTCTGGCACGATCGGAGCTGAAGCCAAAGGCGACATGACACTCAAAGGCAAGGAGATTCTTCAGAACTAGGGAATCATCCAAAGGGAGGGCGCTTCCCTAGCTGATTCCACAGCTAGACTAGTGTTTCCGAGTGCGTTGAAATTCGGCGGGAACGGGGCACCCTGACTCTGACTGCAGACAAGGAGATCACCCTTCGCTGTGGCAAGCCGGCATTACTCTCACAGGCACCGGAAAGCTACTGCTCCAGGGCGCCTATCTCGTCAGCCGCTCCCTGGGGTCGACCGCATTCAAGGGGGCTCGGTTCAAATCAACTGAATCCTGATCAAACGTCATTTGCCGTTCAGCCGGCAAGTTCGGCTCGGATGACGTGAACCGCCAGGGGCTCAGGATAGACACTTGTTATTTACGCCTTAGCTCTCGGCTTGTCTATGAGTTAGAATGCCATTCCAAGGGTACCGCCCCAGCTTTCCGGAGTTCTATGAGCGAATCGCAAGTTGACGGTGGAGAGTTCAGTCACGCGCAGCTAGTACGCTTGCATGGCCTCACGCAGCAAGTCGAGAAAATTTTCGCTGCCCAACTGCGTTCGTATCTCGACGCGCTCGCGCCACTCTTCCGGCCCCGGCGGCTCTTCGGAAACCACATGGAGGGCGCCGGCAAAGAAATGGTCATGAACGCGGACCAGAATCTCAACGATCTCCGTGAGGTATTTTTCAAGGGCCTGGCCCGGCCGTTCGATCTCCGGAAGGAATTGCCTGTACCTCTGGAGTCCATCCCTACGCAGATTCAACTCCACGAATGGGAATACAGCTATGAAGCGCAAGCCGCGACCGGACCCACCAAAATCACGATCACCGCACCGCTGACCTGGGTTCTTGGCTACCCTACCGCTTACTCCTATTCCATGATGCGTCAGGTTGCTAATGGCAAGCAGGAGCACGATCGGGAAAGTGTCCGTTCGTTCATCCTGCGGGCCAGCATCATGCATCTTATGTTTTCGCATTTGCCGGAACTCCCGAGGCTGTTTGAGGGTCTTCGCTACAAAGTGGATATCCGCAAATCGGCTCTGCTCGGAGAACTGCCCCTGGTGACTGTTTCGGCACCTGTTGCGACAGTCCGACCGACCGATGATCTTCTCCTGTTCGCTGCCTCTTACTCCGGGCGCTCAGGGTTTGTCGAGGTGATCGATCCTCAACAGGCTGCTCACATCCCTGATCCACTGCAGGATCAGATACGCAAAATCCTCGAAGCGGCCAATGAGCCTTCAACGTTCAATTAGCGAGCTGCGGGGACAGATATGAGCAAACCGCAAAAAGTTGTCTGGACCAAAGGCATGTTTCTTATGCCGCAGCACTTCCAGGCGCAGGATGAATACTTTGAGCAGGCTCTTCATTTTCGGGCTACAGTTTCAAGCTTCGCAAACTGGGGCCTGAGCCGCCTCGGCATTGATGAAGCCAGCCTTGTGAACGGCCAATTCACGCTGCGCCACTGCGAAGGTATCTTTCCTGACGGGCTTTCTTTTCAGGCTCCTGTGATCGACGAGCTCCCGGCGGGGCGCCAGGTTGATGACCACTTAACCGATCCCCACCGTCGGGGCCTCGACGTCTATCTCGCTATTCCCCAGCCACGCGTTTCGGGTCCGAATTATCAACTCAACGGATCCGATAGCGGCCCTTCCGGGGCCTTCCGTTATTCTGCCGAATCCCGCGCGACTCTTGATGCGACAGTCGGCTCCGACGAAAAGATCATCCAGGTCGCGCGCAAGACGCTGCTCCTCCTTTTCGATACCGAGAATCTGGACGGCTTTACTACCCTCCGGATCGCCCGCGTTCTGCGCAGCCCCGCCGGAACCTACGTCCTCAGTCCCGAATTCATTCCGCCGTTGATCGACATAGCCGCTAGCGAATATCTCCTGATGCTCGTCCGGCGGCAGATCGAGATCATGGGCGCAAAGATTGGCGCCCGCACTCTGTCGAGTCGGCAAAAAACCGGCGACCTCACTAGTTTCAGCAATAGCGAAGCCGCCGATTTCTGGTTTCTGCACACCATGAACACCTATCTCCCGGAATTGACGCATATCTGGAAGGTCCGCCGCGGCCATCCCGACGTTCTTTTCCGCGCCATGGTTCGGCTGGCCGGCGCACTCACCACGTTCGCGATCAACGAAAGTGTGCGCGATCTGCCTGCTTACGACCACAACGCACTCGGAGAAACTTTTACGGCACTTGACGGGCGTATTCGCGCCCTTCTCGATATTGGCCAGAAGTCCAAATGCCTTGTAACGGCACTTCGACCTGTCGATCCCTTTGTCTGGTCTGGATTGCTGGATGACGAGCGCCAGCTTAATGCTTCGCATTTCATCCTGTCCATCGAGAGTCCGGTTGCTGTCGATGAACTGATCGCCAAAGTTCTTCGGCTTGCCAAAGTCTCGAACTCCGACGACCTGAGCCGCCTGATTCGAAGCGCGCTTCCCGGGGTGGGCTTGCGCCACTTGCCGTCGCCCCCATCATCCGTGAAATTCAATATGAGTTGTCAGTATTTCAGCCTCACGGCCTCTGGACCGCTGTGGGAAAACATCCTTCGCACGAGGTCGATTAGCGTTTTTCTTCCCAGAGAAGTGGCAGAGCCCAAGCTTGAACTACTTACAATTCTCGACTGAGAGAAATGGCAGGCACCGATGTGATCGGCCAATGGTGCCAACTTTACGAGGCGCATCACCGCGATTCCAAGGATCTACTGTTTTCATGCCCAGTATTCGATGAGGGATTCGAAACCTATAACTGCCTGTACTTCGAAATTCTCGCTACATATCTAGGCCCGGATGATTCAGAAACTACTTCGGATCGAGTTCCGAGCCCTTCCGCCCAAGACCGCGATCGCGTTCCTCGCTTCGCGTGACGCTTCGTCGGCACAGCGTTAACTCACTGGCATGCAGGTCGGCCGTGTACCACCTGCGTACCGTTAATCGTTCGGACTGAAGTTGGTGGGCCCGGAGGGATTTGAACCCCCAACCAAGGGATTATGAGTCCCCTGCTCTAACCGTTGAGCTACAGGCCCTGATTGTCAGTAACCATTGTACCTTGTGGATGTTACGCTGATCTCTAAGCAACTTCAGACAAAGAGCGGCTTGCAAAAGATCCGCGTAGGACTCGCACTAAAAATGCGATCCACCACTTGCAACGTCCCTCGCGACTCGAAAGCCAACGTGGTCGTAGGTCCGACCGTCGCCGGTTCCGGCGTTGCGACTGGCGGAGCGAAGGCTTTCGGGCGAGTCACTCCAGCTACCACCGCGAACCATCCGGCGCCATTTGTCGCCATTCGTAACCCAGGCGGTGCCATCGATTGGTGCGCCTTGGTAGTCGGCATGGAATGTGTCCTCAACCCACTCCGCCACGTTGCCGTAGATGTCGAGCAGGCCAAATGGATTGGCCTGCTTCTGGCCGACCGGGTGGGTCTTATTCCCGGAGTTGTCTTTGAACCAGGCGTATTGCTCCAATTGCGACTCGTTGTCTCCGAAGGAATAGGGAGCGTTGCTTCCCGCTCGGGCCGCATACTCCCACTCGGCTTCGGTGAGCAGTCGATAGTTTTTGCCGGAAAGCTGCGATAACCATTTCGTATAGGCGACGGCGGCGGGCCAGCCAACACCGATCACGGGCCGATTACCTTCGCCCCAGGTGAAATCGTTGGCTTCAAGACAAGCCCCGGCTTTGGTGCACATATTCCATTGATCGAATGTCACCTCGGTTCGCGAGACGGCAAAGGGACGATCGATTGTCACCTCGTGTTGGGGCGACTCGCAGGGGTGGATTGCATCACATCCGAAGTCTGGCACGGCGGCGCTGCCCATCATGAACCTGCCTGCCGGTATTACGGCCATTTCCGGGCAGCCATGCCGGCAATCGGCGAAGAGCTTGACCGAACTCCCCGGCTGCGACCCTTTCGCGATGCGGACGGGGAGCAGAGGAGCCCGCATGTCCTTGTACCAAAAGTACCGGTCGCGCAGAGCATCCTGCTTTAACCAGGCCACGCCCACGGCCGCGACGATCACCGCGATCACGGCGATGTTTCGATAGCGTCGGCGCTGGCGGCGAATCCTGGCCCTCTCCCGTTGCAGGTCGCGATGCTCTCGGACTACCCACGTGAGGAGATCGTGGGTAAGCTCCACGCGCTCTGTGCCACGCTGGGACTCGATACGTAAGACTCTCCGATCAACGAGAAGCCGCAACTCCTGATCGGTGACGCCATGGACGGTGCGGGCATCGTCGATGTCACATGGCTTGCGGAAACCACGCTCGGTGATGAGTTCGTTCTCGATGAAACGCTGGACTCGCTCCGGCAGACCGTCGACCGATTTTGCATAGTAATCGGAGATGATGGCTTCGCCGCTGCCCGCGAGCAGCGCCAAGTCAATTGCCGATTTACCCTGCGCCTTGCGCTTTTCGTTGAGGCCGCGACAAACCAGACTCAGCGGCGCCGGCTCCACGGACTCCGCGGTGGTGTCGACGGTTTCGGAGGCTCGCCCGTCCTGGCGCGCCGCGGCCACAAAGTTCACGATCTTCCTGGCGAGTTCCGCGTCAACCAGGTGGGGCGCCGTGTTGTAGACGGCCTTGAAGGCCTGCTCTGCCGACATGGGAAGCAGGCGCAGGCGGCTGTGCAGGATGGAGGGCATTTCGCGCCTCCAGCCCTCGACGGCAGGTAAAAAGTCTTCACGAAAACTCAGCACGACCTTGTAGCGCTGACTGTCGAGCGACAGGTCGTGGGCGCTGTCAATGTTCTCTGCCAAGGACGCGGGCAGGCGGTTTTCGACCAGGTCGGCAAGGTCAATTCGCAGCCGGGCGATGGCGGCGGGATCTTCCGCTCCCAGGGTAAATACTTCTTCGAACTGGTCGAAAACGAAGACCGGTGTGAGTAACTGGTTGTGCTTGCTCCATAATTCCAGCTCAGAACGGTGCAGGTAGACCCACAGGGACTCACCTTCGCGCATGGCGGATGCGTCGACACCTTTAGCGTGGATCTGAGCCTGGAGAGCGAACTTGACCTGCTCGATGAGCGGAGCGGTGCGCTCACTTAGATCGAGCCGTACATAGACCGGAAGATAGTGCTGCTTTCGGAGGAGCGGGAAAAGTCCTGCCTGGACCAGCGAGGTCTTACCCAGTCCGGAAGCGCCAAACAATACCGTCAGCGGGGTATCGAGCAATAAGCGGCGGAGTTCCGCGCTTTCTGTTTGTCTGCCGTTGAAGTATCGTGCGGCGCCCTCATCGAAGGAGCCCAGGCCAGGCCATGGATTCTGTTCGTCAATCGCGATCTCCGCAACGGTGGTCATGATGTTCTCGGCCTGCGCAGCTCGCGCAACTGCTCGCGCAGTTCAGCTTTCAGATCCTCGGATATCTGGCCCGCGGGCGCGTGGCAGTATTGCAGCGCCGTGAAGGCGTCCGGTACCAGCGCATAACGTTTCATGCCGCCGGTGTAATCAGGATCGATCACGATGGGAAAGATGAACTTCCTGCCTTGGATTCTTTTCGAACGCTCGGCTGCCTCGCCCCACTCCAGGCGGAAGTAGCCCTCCATGCGGCGTTCGGTATTGGCCGACAGCAGGGGCAGAAACAGGCCACAGCGCTGGACGGCGCTCTTCAGGCGCTGGTTCCAGTCATCTCCAGGCTTCAAGTCGGTCTTGTCGAACCAGGCGACATCTCCTCCCAGGTCTTGCAGATCAGCGAAGAGTCTCCTGGCCGCTCCTACGTCGTCGCTGGAATAACTGATAAAGATCGCGCCGGGAGAAGAACCTTCGGCGGGTTTGGGAGGTTGGTCAAGTACGGGATCAGGCGCGGCGCTTAGTGCGGGATTGCGTTCGCTCCAGCGCTGATGCAACTCCGCCACAAACGTCCGGGCATCGACCGGATAGTACCGGGAGTCCTGGCTGAAGCGTTCAAGGAACACGGTGAAATCGCGGTCCTCGGCCGTCTCGCGACCGACGAAGAATTCCTTCTTGTTGCGCTGGTCGGAAGAAAGACGCTCCGAGTTGGAGAGCCGCAGGAAGAATCGGCTGAGCCAATCAGCGAAGTTACAGCCGATCATAAGCAGGTTACGGCTGCGCAACTGGGAGAACATCCGCTCCGGCCCGTTGCCTGCCTGCATGGTATAGGCGAATTCAAGGAAGTCCTCGTCGTGAATGGCGTAGAAAGGGGAGACGTCGGACTTTCCGAACGGATACAAAACGGCAGTGTATTTCGACGACATGACCTCGGGAAGATCACGACGCCGGTCTGTCGGCAGCTTAGGCGCGTAGGTGATTTCGTCTGTCTGCTTCACGCCATCGAATCGCACCGCATCGATGGTTCGCGCCAGAAGATCGTCGGGCGTCGCGGTGGCGAACAGATCGAAGTGCCGGATCGCAGCCAGTCTGGCGGAGGGGTTCGGTATCCACTGTTTTTTCGGCCAGGACGCGGGTCAGGATGTCATTGATGGGCCGGTACAGATCCTTGATGCGCCGCCCGGCCCGGGCCAGAACGCAGACGGCGTCATTCAATTCGTGGTGTTCGCGGAGTAACTGCCCGTCGGCGAGAGCAGATGCCGACAATCCGTATTTACTCAGCAGTCGCTCAGCAACGACACGATAGAGTGGAACCTGCTGCTCGCCTTCCTTGACGAGGAGTAATTCCGGACCAGCGACCGGAATGACCCGCCCATCTTCGATGAAATCGAGCAAGTCTTCCCAGAATTCCTCTGCGTCCAAAGGTAAAGCCAAAAGAAATTTCTCCCCCGGTCAGCCAATTCTCCCGCGCGTGGGCACGCAGAACTGCGTAATGGATGCGCGCGCGTCTGTTGGGTCGCTGACACATCTACCATACCGTATTTGAACTTGTATCACCATGACAGACGCAATGCAAAGTGAAGAGGCTGTTGACCCCAGAATCGCGGAAAAGGTCGAATCGGAGCCACCAGCCGCAGTTTCACTCGACAAAGTGTTTGGCGATGAATCCGCGAGTGTTGCCGTCTGTGTCGGTGTACCGCCTCGTTGATGCTGGTGCCAAACGGCTGGCGAGTCACCGATTGACAATAACGTTTTCGAACGTTGCCTCGACCTGCCCATACGTCGGCGCGCTGGTGCAATTCAGAGTGTGCTGTGAGGCCAGGAGAGTCTTGACCGGACTCGCGGGAGGCGTGGTGTCCGGATACGGGTACGGAATCACGATCCGTTCGGCGGTTTGATCCGGCTGGCCCTTAACCTTGGTCGTAGCAATGAACTGGTGATTGGCCTTGTCCCACTTGAGAGTGGCAGTTAGTTCCGTTCCAACCGGATAGGTTGCAAGGAAAGTATCAGTAGCCGTCCCCGGCCATAAGTATCCCCAATAGACGCTTATTAGCTGGGTGGTGGGTTTGGTGCTATCGATCCAATCGATCAACCATACGCCGATGTCGTCCGTGAGATTTCCGGAGCCGGTGTTGAAGTATGTTCCCCCGAGCTGAACCTGCGTATGTGTGTAATCGGTATTGTTGGTTAGACACGCGGTACCGCTGAAGTTGGCAGTAACATCTGCCGTGATGCTGTTAATCAGGTTTGGCTTGATGAAGTAGACTTCGGACTCGCTGTACTGTATACCGGAATCCGAGTTTCTAGCTCCGAAGTTTCTCGCTACGAGGCGCAGTTTGTTGTTGCTAATTTCCCGAACGCACTCGAGGACATTGCCCCAGCATTGTGGATTTGTGGGTAACCACTTTTCCGGATCGAGCCACTTTCCGTCGAAGTTGTCGTATAGCGTTCCATTGCCGGGCATCTCGGGCCCATTGATTGTTGGTTGAGTAACCGGTTGACCGCCAGCGATCGCGCCTGATTCAACAGCGAGCTGCGCAGCCGGGTTGGAAGTGGATAGTGATTGCGCCGACGCGGCCAGGCCGAACAGAGCCAGACTCAATACAAGAAGCTTTCTCATAACTTTCCTCCTGCGGCACTGTGCCGCATAGTTATTCGTCCTGCTGCGACAGCGCATTCTCGAGCGTCACCGCGAAGAAGGAATGACCAAACAGAGTGGGATGGAACGTATCCCAGAAGAACGTGTGGTCGGGATCGCTGCATAGCACCGTCGTGAGGCAGGGATCGGTGATGTCGACGAAGCCGAAATGAGTGGGATCTGTCTGGATTGCGCTCATCAGGCTGAAAACATCCATGCGCAGAATATGGACTCCGGGGATCTGTTGCTCGGGGACGAGGAGCTGATCGAGGCCCTTGTTGGCGGCGGTGCTGGCTGCCGAAGCGAAGGCCGCTTTGCTCTGCGCGACAGGCAGAAGCCCGACATTGAACAGGTTGGGAATCATGAAGTGGCGTGCCCCGGCCTTGCGCAGCATCGCTTCGCTGGCCACGAGGTTCAGTGCGATCTGGTAGCCCAGTGCCTGCGGAGAGCCCGTCGTCGTGTCCACGATGTCGTTGCCGCCGCCCTCGAGAATGTAGAGGGCGTTGGGATCGGCCTTGCCCCCGTGGGACTGCAGATAGAGAAACACCTGGGTCGGCACGCTGGGAATCTCACCGCTTCCGAGGGGCTGATTGGCAGTTGCCCATGCTCCGCCAAAGGCGTAGTCGGTGCCTCCCAGCAGCGAGGGAGTGAGCGGCACTTTCAGGAAGCCGGCCACATGGTCGACCCAAAGAGGGCCATCGGAAAATCGCCCCATGTAGTAAGGTGCAGGCGGGTAAGTGTCGCCTGTCGCCGCGTAGAGGTTGCCGACGTCGCAGTAGCTGTCTCCAAACACGTACAGGGCGTCATAGGTTGGCTTTGCGGCCTGGGCGAGGATGGTTGCCAGGCCGACGATGACCGCAAGCAAGAACACCGATTGTCTCTTTTCCATTTTTCTTCTCCTGTGGTTTGACCGTGGTTTTGCTGTCGCCGATCCAGGTAGCGGCCCGGCGAAGTCTTGTTCATTCGCTCGTTTTGGTTCTCAACGCGTGGCGCTGGAGGCTTCGCACGCCCCAAGGTCCTTCGACACTTTCTCTACAAGGAAATGCCGCGTGCCGGAGGATTGGTCCTTGCTTTTCTTGCCCGAGACGCGGACGCGATCGCCAGACTTGATTCCCGCCACCTCGCCAACCAGGGCATATGTTTGCTTATCCGATTCGCTCGTCAAAGTCATGCCATCCGGGCCGGAGCGCGCGCATCCGGTGACACGGTGGTTATGTTTGACCGCGAAGTAAACGCCAATGCCAATGGCGGCACCAAGGGCCGCGATGCCTGCCACGACCCCCACGATTTCTGCGTTCGATGGGCCGATCCCACCGGTAAAAAGCTCGGGCGGCTGGGCTTGACGCTTTTGGCCCTGGGCGGGTCCGCCCGCAGCCGCGAGCAGGCCACACATGGCCAGGACGGCTGACAACTTCCCGCTCCCTCGATTCATCACTTGCATGCCTTTGCTCCATTCTTGTCGGTTGCGATGTAGCTGGTTTCGACTTCTAATCGGCGCGGAAGCCAGGAGAAACGGGGATGATCGAATGGACAGCGTGTCCGGTTTGGAGTCCCTCACGGGCTAATCCCCTTGCATTTGCCGGGCTTCTCCGGCACGACTAAGGTCGTGCCCTGTTACAAGACCGGTCGATGAAACACGCTCTCGGAATTCCTGCGCACCTCCGCGGCTGGGCGCGGGCGGCTGCCTTGGGTCAGAGTGCGGACGCCGCTGCAACCAAACAAGCTAGCAATCATTGCAAGGCAGACAGCTAACTTGATTGCCAAATCGGACCTCGATTCGATCGCTTTCATTTCTTCTCCTGGTCCAGACTCTTTTGGACTTCATTCTTCAATCCTGTTTGCGGGACGACCTCACCTTCTCGCACGCTGCCCGGAGTAGCAATCGTCTGGACATGATTTCCAAGTGATTTTTGAATAAGTCACCTGAATGACTGCATGCACGAAGGAATCGCCGCGGGTTGCCGTAAATTTGCGGGTACTTATCCTGGGTCCATTCCAATCGGCCGGCAGGCACAGGCGGGACTCATCCTGGGGCTTCGGGACAGGAATTGGCGGTGAACATCCGGGCCGGCTTACAACAAATTGGGCCGGGACCGCCTGAAGAAGCAATTGTCCGAAGATGACCTGGCGATGATTTTCGAGTGATTTTCCGGGTGATTGAGCAGGCGCAGAGGAGTACGATTGTCCCTGCCCGGCTTCCCCGACTAAATTCCATGGAGAATCAATTGCCCGGTCTGGTTCGCTTTGGACCTTTCGCGCTCAACACCGAAACCGCAGACTTGTCGGGCAACGGGCGAAGCACGCGTCTGCCGGAACAGCAATTTCAGATCTTGCAGATGCTTCTTCTGCGCGAGGGAGGTGTCGTCTCGCGCGAGGAAATACGCAAAAGACTCTGGCCAGGCGATACCGTGGTGGAGTTTGATCGCAGCATCAATGCAGCGATTCTGAAGCTTCGCTCCGCCCTGCGCGACACATCGAACGACGATGGTTTCATCGAGACCGTGGCGCGGCGCGGATACCGGCTCATGCTTCCGGTCGAGCACCCCGCGGAGACCTCGCATGAGAACTCTCTCCTGCGAACGAATCATGCTTCGCTGATTGGCCAGAAGGTTTCTCACTATCGTGTGCTTGGAGTCCTGGGCGGCGGGGGGATGGGCGTTGTCTACAAGGGAGAAGACCTGAAACTGAACCGCCCCGTGGCACTGAAGTTCCTGGCCGAGGAATTGGCAAAACGGCCATTCACTCTGCAGCGCCTGGAGCGCGAGGCGCGAACCGCCTCTCTGTTGAACCACCCCAATATCTGCACGATTTATCAGATCGGCGAGCACGAAGGCCAACCCTTCATCGTGATGGAATACCTGGAGGGCAAAACGCTGCGCGACATGATCTTGAACTCCGGCGAAGCGGAAGGCCGGGAGAAGGCGCTTCTGCCGCTGCCGCAGTTGCTTGATTTTGCCATTGAGATCGCTGCTGGTCTGGGAACTGCCCACGCCCGGGGCATTATTCACCGGGACGTGAAGCCGGCCAATATCTTTGTGACGAGCCATGGAAAGATCAAAATTCTAGATTTCGGAATGGCCCGGCAATTCGAACCCGGAAAACCCGAAGGCGAAACCACGACGGATTCCGCAGCGGGCTCGCCAGCGGCCGGAAATGCGATCACATCCGGAACCCTGGACTACATGTCGCCTGAGCAGCTGAACGGAGAGCCGCTCGACCAGCGGTCGGACTTGTTTTCCTTTGGCATCCTTCTTGCCGAGTTGCTGGGCGGCAGGCATCCTTTCCGCGATAAAACCGCGGGCCAGACACGTGAGGCGATCCTGAGCCATTCCCCGAACCTGGGCGAATCGCTTCCGCCGAGCCTGATCGTGCTGGTGCGGCGCCTTCTGGTGAAAGAGATTGATCTGCGCTATCCGTCGATTGCGGAGGTGCGGGCCGACCTCGAGCGATTCAGGGCGAGCTTGTCTGAAGCGCATGGAACTGCGACCCTGACCGGGATTCCTTTGATTGGCCGGGAGCAGGAATTCGCGGAGTTGAAGCGGCTGTTGAATGAAGCCTTGTCGGGGCGGGGTTCGATGGTGATGATGGGCGGAGAGCCGGGCATCGGAAAGACGCACCTGGCGCGCGCGATTCTCGAAGAAGCGAAGCGGCGAGGAGCGGTGGGGGTAATCGGGCACTGCTATGAAATGGAGGGTGCGCCGCCCTATGTTCCGTTCGTTGAGGTGCTGGAATACATTACCCGCATGGCGCCGCGCGAAGGTCTGCGCTTGTCTTTGGGTGACGACGCGCCCGAAGTGGCGAGACTCATGCCGGAGTTGCGCACCATGTATCCCGATATTCCGCCCGCCCTTCAGCTTCCGCCGGAGCAGCAGCGGAGGTTCCTGTTTAATGCTTTTCGATCGTATGTGGAAAGGGCTGCGCGTGTAACGCCAGTGGTGGTAGTGCTTGAGGATCTGCACTGGGCCGATGAGCCTACGCTGCTGCTGTTGCAACACCACGCGCAAACACTCCCCACCACGCCCATGCTGGTGATTTGCACTTACCGCGACGTGGAGCTGGAAGTAACTCGCCCTTTTGCCAAAACTCTCGAAACACTCTTGCGCGAGAAGCAGGCCGTCCGTATGCCGCTGCGGCGATTGCGGCTGGACGGAGTGACCAATATGCTTGCCGCCATGAGCGGCCAATCGCCCCCGGCAACGCTGGTGCGGGTGATTTTTGAAGAGACGGAAGGCAATCCCTTTTTTGTGGAAGAGGTATTCCGCCACCTTTCCGAGGAGGGCAAGCTTTTCGACCAGAGCGGTCAATGGCTGCTGAACCTGCGCGTGGAACAACTCCAGGTTCCGGAAGGCGTTCGCCTCGTTCTGGGGCGAAGGTTGGCGCGGCTAGGTGAAAACGCGCGGCGGGTGCTGACGACTGCGGCTGTGATTGGACGAAGCTTTAGCCTGCGGCTGCTCGAAGAGCTGGAAAACAGGCAGCCGGATGCGGCTCTCGACGCGATTGAAGAAGCGGAACGCGCGCACCTAGTGCTGCCCGAACCGGAGGGGCGCGACACCCGTTATCGCTTCGTGCATGAACTGGTGCGACAAACCCTGGCGGAGTCGCTTTCTCTGCCGCGCCGTCAGCGGCTCCATGCGCTGGTTGCGGACGGCATCGAGAAAGTCTATTGCGAACACCTGGAGGCCCAGGCGTCGCAGCTTGCGCATCATCTCTACCAGGCTGGAGCCCTGGCGAATCCCGAAAAGACCACGACGTATCTGGAATTGGCGGCGGCGCAGGCCCGGGCCGGGTCCGCCCACGAAGAGGCGCTGGAGCATCTGGATCGCGCTCTTTCGCTCTGGGAGCAGCAGACCAATTTGCGCGCGGCGCAATTGCTGGATCAGAGGGCGAGCACCCTGCGCAGCCTGGGGCGGCCGGATGAGGCGGTTGCCAGCTACCGTAAAGCGATCGACCTGTACGAAGCGGTCGGCGCGTTGGCGAAGTTTGCGGAAGCGAGCATCGCGCTGAGCTACCTGCAGGCATTGCGGCTCGATTCCGACGGTGCGAACCATACCATGGAGAGGGCGCACAAGCTGGTGCTGAACCAGGAACCTCAATTGCGGTGCAGCGTCCTGTCGATGCGCGCGGCCATCATGAGCGCGAGGGGCGAACCTGCCAACGCGGACCTGATGTTCGACGAGGTCAGGCAACTCCATCAAAGCGGACAGGTGCAATCGCCTGGTCCCGCCAAGATGTTGGAAACCATTCACTATTACCAGTCGTTTCAACTCGAGAAGGTGCGGACAACCGCGCCGGCGGTTGCCGCCGCGTGCCTGTCGAGAGGGGATGCATGGAACGCGTCGTCGGTGGAATTCTACGGGGTATGGGCGGAGATGTATTGCGGCCGGCCCGAGGCCGGCGCCATCGCGCTCCGCGACGCCATGAGGCGCGCAGAGAAGATAGGCCATTACGGGGCAGTGTGGGCGCTCAAGATCGGAGCCTCGATCGTGAGCGCGGCGCGTGGCAATCTTGGTCTCGCACGGGATGAGACGGTCGAGGCGTGGGATTTTGGCGCAGCCCACGACGTCGGATGGAATTTCGCCACCAGCATCCAGCGCGGCCACGTCGCGCTTTGGGCTGGAGAATTGGCGGAAGCTGAGAACTGGTATTCCCAGGCGCTGAGGGTGGAGGGCAAATCGTATCTGTCCGGCCTGTCGGAAGCCTGTCTCTTTGCGGCTCTTGCGGAGGCCGGCGATTCCCGGGCGGAGGCGGCCTGGACGGGCCGACACTGGAAATTGCCTATCCCGGCCCAGCTCAACTCGCTTGGCGCCTGGACAGCTCTGGAAAGATCGGTGATCGGCCTTGCCCACCTGGGGCTAAGAGAGGACCTGGCTGCATTGCGGCCGCTGACCGAGGAGTTGATACAGACCGGCGCCTGGACCTACTCCTTGCTCTTGCCGTTTTGTACGGCTGCGGGTATTACCGCGGCCTCTACGGGCGACTGGCTGGCCGCAGAAAAGCATCATACGACGGCCATTCACCAGACTGATATTGCTCCCTACCGTCATCTTCAGCCAGTAGCCCGGGAGTGGTACGCGGTGATGCTGCTCGATCGCAGAGGACCCGGGGACCAGGTACAGGCGCGCGCGATTCTTGATGACGCGATCGCCATGTATCAATCGATCGGATTGCCGCTCCGCGCGATGCGTGCACGCGAGGTTCGCGCCACGTTGTGATCGCGGGGATGCTTCTCTGCGAGACCTGCGCGCGTACTCCGAGGCACTTGACAAGCGATGGTCGAATGTCTACTATCGGCTCCAAGCTGAGGGCCGAAGGTCTTCCATGGCGAAAGAGACACAACGGACGGGGCTTCTGCAGGGCACGCTTGACATGCTGATTCTGCGCACGCTCATTTATGGGCCATCGCATGGTCACCAGATCGGCAAGCATATTCAGCGCACGACGAACGATTTTCTGCAGATGCAGCACGGCTCTCTTTATCCCGCATTGCACCGGCTGGAGCAAAGAGGCTGGGTCAGTTCGAAGTGGGAGACGGCGCCGGATCGGAACCGGGAATTCAAATACTACCGATTGACGGAAAAAGGGCGGAAGCAGCTGCAAGTCGAAGAATCGCAATGGAAGCAGATGGCCGAAGCCGTGGCACGCGTGATGTGGCCCGCCGCCGGGGAGAGCTGACATGAAGTGGCGGCGAATCAGGGGCAGGGCCGCGGACCTGGAGCGCGAATTGCGTTCCGATCTGGAGCTGGAGGAAGAAGAGCAGCGCGAAAACGGTCTCTCCCATGAAGAGTCCCGCTACGCGGCGCGGCGCGCTTTCGGCAATCCGGCAGTGATCAGGGAACAGACTCACGAGGCCTGGGGCTGGGCGGCATTCGAGCGCATGGCCCAGGATTTTCGGTACGCGCTGCGCCAACTGGCGAGGTCTCCCGGGTTTGCCGCAGCCGCCATTCTGACGCTCGCGCTGGGTATCGGCGCGACGGCGGCCATTTTCAGCCTGGTGAATACCGTCCTGCTTCGGCCCCTGCCGTTTCCTGAACAGGATCGCCTGATGTGGCTGGCCATGCAGGACCATTCCCTGCCGGGAGTCGCGCCCGAATCCCTCAGTTATCCGGATTACTTCGACTGGCGTGCGCAGAACCACACCTTCAGCGGATTGGCTTCATACGTTGGCGGCGGGATCACGCTGGAGTCGAAAGGCGATTCGCAGCGCCTGGAGATGCAGACGGTCTCATCGAACTTCTTCCAGGTACTCGCGGCCGCTCCAATGCTGGGCAGGGATTTTCTGCCGGAGGATGAGACGGCGGGACATCGCGCCGTGATGTTGAGCTACTCGCTGTGGCAATCGGCATTCGGCGCGGCCCGTAACATCGCCGGCCAATCGATCACCATGGACGGGCGCAGCTACACGGTTGCCGGCGTGATGCCTAAAGGATTTCAATTTCCGCTGGAGAATCCGGGCCCGGCTCTTTGGATATCGATCGCCAACGATGTGGAAGGAAAGAAAACCAGCCAGCGCGGCTTCGACGTTCTTAGCCTGATCGGCCGGCTGAAACCAGGCGTCAGTGTTGACCAGGCCAAATCCGATTTGAGCATCATCGCCGGCAACCTGGCCCGCGCCTATCCTGACACCAACAAGCCATACGGCTCCGCGCTGGTTGTGCCTGAACTTGAGAACATGACCGGCGACACGCGGCCCGCGCTGCGGGTGCTGTTCGGCGCCGTCACCCTCGTGCTGCTGATTGTGTGCGCCAACGTTGCCGGACTGTTGCTGGCACGCGGCTCGCGGCGCAGTGCGGAGTTCGCCTTGCGCGCGGCCATGGGGGCCAGCCGGGCGGCCATCATCCGCCAGTTGCTGGTCGAATCGGCAACGTTGTCACTGGGCGGCGGCGTGGCCGGTGTGGCACTGGCGTATTGGCTGCTGCACGCGGCGGTGCGGCTGATGCCGCTCGATGTTCCGCGGATGCAGGATGCGTCCATCGATGGGAGTGTGCTCCTGTTCGTTCTTGCTGTCTCTCTCGCCACGGGGATCCTCTTCGGGCTGCTTCCCGCGTGGCGCATGTCGCGATCGATGCCCGCGCAGGCGCTCCGCGATGGATCGCGAAGCGTGGTCGGAGGGAGCGGACGGAATCGTGTTCACCATGGACTGGTGATCGCGCAGACCGCCGTTGGCCTGGTGCTGCTGGTGAGCTCCGGGCTGTTGATCCGGAGCTTTATCCGCATTCTGAATGTCGATCCGGGATTCGATCCGCGGCACGTGCTCTCCGCGAGGGCCGGAGTCTCATTCAACACCGTAAGCCACGATCAGCATCTCCAGTTCTTTCAGCGGGCGCTGGCGCGCATTTCCGCACTGCCCGGCGTGCAGTCGGCGTCCGCCGGGTGGCCGCTGCCCATGAGCGGCATCCATGCCGGCATTTCGTTCAACATCCAGGGGCACCCGATCGCCAAGGGAGACGAGCCGAGCGAATCCCTGGCGCTGGCGATGCCGGGGTACTTTGAAACCATGCGCATCCCGCTGGTCGCAGGCCGCACGTTTGGGGATCAGGACGGCGTCAAGGGCGCGCCAACCATCATCATCAACCAGGCATTCGCAAAGAAGTATTTCCGCGGGGAAAATCCGCTCGGACGGCGCATCCAGGTGCGTCTCGGGGATGACGTATTCGAATCGTCAATCCGCGAAGTCGTCGGCGTGGTGGGAGACAGCAAGCTCATGAATCTGACCGCCGCAGCAGAGCCTCAATACTATCTGCCCTACGCACAGGCGGTGGTCACCAATCCATTTCTCGTGGTTCGCAGCAGCGGCGATCCGGCCATGCTCGAAGATAGTCTCCGCGCCGCCATTCATGAGATCGATCCGGGCGTACCGGTCTACCAGGTTTCAACGCTCGAGAACTATCTATCGAAATCGGCGGCACAGCCGCGCTTTCAGACGTTCGTGCTGACGTGTTTTGCCGCCATCGCGCTGGTGCTTGCGGCCATTGGGTTATACGGCCTGCTGTCGTACATGGTGGTGCAGCGCACCCTGGAGATCGGGCTGCGCATGGCGATGGGAGCACAACGATCCGATGTATTGGGCATGATCATCCGCCGCGGACTGACCCTGGCTTTGATGGGACTGGTCGCTGGCTGTGGCGATTTCGGCGGTGATGATGCGGCTGCTATCGGGAATGCTCTACGGCATCCGGCCCTACGATCCGATCTCCTTCGCAGTCACCGCGGGGCTGCTGCTTCTGGTTAGTGTGGCAGCCAGCATCGTGCCTGCCTGGCGCGCGGCTCGACTCGATCCCATTCAAACCCTGCGCGAACAGTAGTGCTTCTCCCCGAGTGGCGAGATGCGCCTCATGGTTGCCTCCGGGCGCGGGCGCGCGCTATGGTTGGCGAGCATGCCGAAATTCAGGTTAACGGGAACAGGAATCTGCATCGGCGCGCTCCTGGCGGGTTCGCTGTGCCGTGGGCTCGGTGCGCAGGCTCGACACGCCACGGTCGTTTCAACGTCGGACATTCGTATCGGTCTCAGCGCCTCCGACTCCCAGCCGCATCTTTCGTCCATCGATCGCAAAGCGGTTTTATCCATGCGCAATCGAGGTGACGAATCGCTGCCTGGGAAGGTTGAGGCGAACGGCGTAACCATTTCGGTTGCGTGGCGGCACAAGTCGGCCCAGGATACTTTCGAACCGCGCCATGCGGTCTTTGTCTATGAGTCGGGGAATCCGCATCTGCGCCTGCGCTGGGAGTGGAGGGCGCGCGCTGATTTCGGGCCTATCGAGCACCGCATCGTTATTGAGAACCTGAGCGACCAGGAATTCTGGCTGCCGATGGTCGACTCGTTGCGCGTCGACTGGAGCGTGGCCGGCTCGAACGAACTGCGCAACTTCTACGTCGAGAAAGGTGCCGGCGCTCCCTCGGCGCAGGGGACGCATCTTGACAAAATGCCCGATGGCTATCGTTGGACCGGGACATCGTCCCCGTATGCGCTCACGCCCGAAGGAGCGCCGCGCGAGATTATCCCCGCTGAAATCGTTTATTCGCCGGCGAAGTCGCAGTCGGGCTGGTATGCGGGCATCGAGTTCAGCGGCAGGACGCGGATCAGCCTCGAGCGCGATCGCAACAGCTTGCAGTCCGTCCTTGGCCTTAACCCGGATCCCGGCCCGTTTCGCACGCGGCTCGCTGCGGGAGGCAGTTTCGAAACGCCCACGGTCTTTCTCGGCGCGTTCGAAGGCGGCCCGGACGGAGCGGGCAACCAGCTTCGCCCGTGGGTGCGGGCCGTGCTTGGCAATCCGATGACGTGGAAGGACGAGCACTATCCGCTGGTGGTGAATAACAGCTGGGGCAGCGGCATGGCGGTGGACGAACCACTCGCGCTGCGCATGATCGACGAGTCGAAGGAACTGGGCGTGGAGATGTTTCACCTCGATGCAGGCTGGTTCCGGGGCGTGGGCGACTGGTACCCGGACGCGAAGAAGTTTCCGCGCGGGCTGGCGTACGTCGCGGACAAGGCGCATGAGGCGGGCCTGCGCTTCGGGATCTGGGTGGACTGGACGCAGGCCGGGATCGACACCGAGCCGGGAGCCCTGAACGTGCACGATCCCAAGGTGCGCGACTGGCTAGCGGCTGACGTTGCGCCGACGTGGAAGCCGGAAGAGTTCAAGGGCCAGACCGTCGATGTCGGGGTACCCGCGGCACGCGATTATTTCGCCCGCGAAGTGAAGCGCATCGTCGACGATTACCACCTTGACATGCTGGAACACGACGGCTACCTGGTAGTGAAGGGATGCATGCGCGACGACCATCCCCACGCGCCGCCCGATCATGCCACGATGAGCGTCAAGCATGACTGGGGCTGGGATTTCGTGGTGGCTTCGAACGCCACCGACGTAAGCTATCATGCCGTTCGCGCTTACTACGACATCTACGAGCAGACGCGGCGCGAGCACCCCGGCTTGTTGTTTGAGATTTGCAATGATGGCGGCCGCATGGTGGACTTCGGCTCGGCGGCGCACGGGGATTACTTCTCTGTCACCGATATATACGATCCGCTGTCGAATCGGCGCGCCTTTTACGACACCAGCTATGTGCTTCCGGCGGCGATGCTGGAAAGCTACGTGGAAAAATGGCCGGCGCCGCGGCGGGAACAGTTTCTCTACATGTTGCGCAGCGGCATGATGGGGTGGTTCACGTTGATGCTGGATACGAGCGCCTGGACCCGTGAAGAGCACGAAGCGGCCCGCGATGCCATTTCGCTTTACAAGCGCGAGTTGCGGCCCCTGATCCGCGATGCGCGCCTCTACCATGTATCGGCGCGGCCCGATGGCGTGCACTGGGACGGCGTGGAGTACTGGGATCCGGCCCGGGGCAGAGGCGTGGTGTTCGCTTTTCGGGGAAGTGTTGCCGACGAAGCGGAACACCGGTTCGTGCTCGCCGGACTCGATCGCGGCAAAAGCTACCGGCTTCATTTTCAGGATGGGAGCGCGCCCGATCGCCAGGCTACCGGAGGCGAGTTGATGGGCGCGGGGGTGCTGGTCCGATTGGAGAGCGCGTTGAGCTCGGAGTTGGTGTTCCTGAGCGAGGAAGCCGCGGCGCGTTGAATTCACAGCGATGTGCTCGTCGACACTGACCGGTAAGAAATAGAGACGGCAAACTGAGAGGCAGGGGCTTGTGGCGCCTAGTGCCGCAGCGTTCGCCCGAGAAAAGGAACCGTCATGCAAGTCGATGTCAGGCAATTAGATAACTTGAAGTTTTCGATCCACGCCCGGCAACACGCCGTGATATGCGATCAGCCTGTTGAGAACGGCGGATTCGACGAGGGAATGACGCCGCCTGAGCTGCTGCTGGCCTCTCTGGGCTCGTGCGCCGCGTTTTATGCGGTGCAATATCTCAAGACGCGGAGCCTGGCTTCAGGCGCAGTGGAGGTCACGGTGCATGCGGAGAAGCTGAAGAATCCGGCGCGCCTGGGGCACTTCCAGATCGAAGTGCGGTGTCCTAACGCGCTCACCAACGAGCAGCAGCAGGGCATGCTGCGCTCGGTGCACGCCTGCTTGATTCACAACACGCTCATGTCCGTGCCCGATATTGAGATCCTTGTGAAAACGCCGGAACTCGTGGTTTGAGGCCGATTGGCTCGCCGTGAGGGACTGAGCTAAACTGAAGGCGGCATCCGCGTTCTACGCGCGTGCCCGGCAGGCGTCTCGGCGCGCGCGGTTTCCCATTCTCATGGCAACACAACTGGACACAATTCTGGCCACAACGCGAGCGACGGTGGCGCTGGCACGGGAGCGCGTTCCGAGGTCGGAACTGGAACGACGCGCGGGTGAGCATCGGCCGCGCGGCTGGGCCGCGGCGCTGCGGCGCAAGGCTGCAACCGGCGCGGCGGTCATTGCTGAGATCAAAAAGGCGTCGCCTTCGAAGGGCCTGATCCGCGCGGAAGTCGATGTCGACTGGCTGGCCCGGCGCTACGCCGCCGGCGGCGCCGCGGCGCTGTCCGTGCTGACCGATGAACCGTATTTCCAGGGCTCCTTGCGAAACCTGGAACTTGCGTCGGAAGCGGTCGGGCTGCCTTGCCTGCGCAAGGATTTCATAGTGGACGAATATCAGATCGTGGAAGCGCGCGCCCACCGGGCCGACGCGATTCTGCTGATCGCGGCGGCGCTCAGCAGTGTGGAGTTGAGCCGCTTCGCGAGGGCCGCTCACGATCTCTCGCTCGACGTTCTCGTCGAGGTACATGCCGTGTGCGAACTCGAGCGGGTGCTGGATACGCTGGGCCAGTCCGGCGTCGACGCGATCGGCGTGAACAATCGCGATCTCAACACCTTTGAGGTGCGGCTGGACACGTCACACGAATTGATCGGCCGAATTCCGCGCAGTGTCGTGCGCGTGGCGGAAAGCGGTATCGCGACGCTCGACGAAATTGCGCGCTTGCGCACCGCTGGTTTCGACGCGTTCCTGATCGGCGAAAGCCTGATGCGGCAGCCCGATCCGGGTGAAGCTCTGGCTGGCCTCCTCGCCCGGCCGGTCGCAACGCCATGAACGCTGCTTCGCGCCTCTGGATCAAGATCTGCGCCAACACCACGCTTGAGGATGCGCAACTTGCCGCTGACGCGGGGGCCAACGCGGTGGGCTTTGTGTTCGCGCCCAGCCCACGGAGGGTTACAGCCGCGCAGGTTGCGGAGATTACGCCGCATCTTCCCGCGCGCCTCGAAAAGATCGGTGTGTTTGTCGATGCCACGTTGAATGAAATCTCTGCGACGGTGCGCGCCTGCCGCCTGACCGGCGTGCAACTGCACTCCCAAGCTGGCGCTGACATGCCCGCGCAGTTGCGTGAGAATTTCGGAGTGAAGTTGCGTATTCTGCGCGTGGTGCACTTCGGGCCTGAGGCGTCGAAGCATGCCGCTGCGATAATGGCCGACAAAAATGTGGATGCGATTCTGGTGGATTCGCGCACGGCGACCGCGGTGGGTGGCACGGGCGTAGCTTTCGATTGGACGTCGGCGCGCGAGACTGTGTTTCAAAGGGCCGAAGCGCGCCTGGTTGCCGCCGGGGGACTGACTCCCGACAATGTTGCCGAGGCCATTGCGACTTTGCGGCCGTGGGGTGTGGACGTGGCCAGCGGGGTGGAAATGGCGCCCGGTCGCAAGGACCCGCGGAAGGTTCGCGATTTTATTGCCAAGGCGCGCGCCGGAGCTGGGACTTAGTGTGGTGTCCGGAAGTTCGTTGTAGAGATTGAAGCGATCGAACTGCAGATCCCCTTCGGCTTCGCTCAAGGCAGGCTTTCGACTACGATTAGAGCAAAAGAGCGCCAATCTTAGCTCCTCATGACCAAGACTGGTTTGGGTTCGAGATATCCCACCCTAGCGACAAAAACAAAGACGTCGCGAGGGTGGGGCACCCAATTCTGGATTGACCCGGGCAGCGTGGCTGACCGCGCGGCTACGATCAAGACTGTGGTGGAGGCCGGGGGGCTGATGTGGTCCCTTGTACACTGAAAAGTTGCGCAATTCCTGCGCGAACGCCCCAGGGGGTTCAATGGCATCGGTGATTCTTCCTTCAATTCCTTCCGAGTCACGCCCCGGGCGCTTCGGCGTGTACGGCGGCCGCTATGTGCCGGAGACGCTGATGGCGGCGCTGTTGGAACTCGAGCACGAGTACGAGGCAGTCAAGGCTGACGCTGAATTCCAGGCCGAACTGGACTTGCTGCTGAAGGATTTTGCCGGCCGGCCGACGCCGCTTTATTTCGCCAAGCGGCTGACTGAGGAACTGGGCGGGGCCAGAATTTATCTCAAGCGCGAAGACCTGCTCCACACCGGGGCCCACAAGATCAACAATGCCCTGGGCCAGGGACTGCTCGCGCGGCGGATGGGCAAGCATCGCATCATTGCCGAGACCGGCGCCGGCCAGCACGGGGTGGCCACGGCTACCGTGTGCGCGCTGCTGGGCATGGAGTGCGTGATCTACATGGGCGACGTGGACATGGCCCGGCAGGAACTCAACGTTCTGCGCATGCGCCTGCTGGGCGCAGAAGTGCGCGGCGTGTCGTCGGGGTCGAAGACGCTGAAGGACGCCATCAGCGAAGCCATGCGGGACTGGGTCACCAATGTGCGGACGACTCATTATTTACTGGGCAGCGCGCTCGGGCGCGCATCCTTATCCCACCATGGTGCGCGATTTTCACCGCTGTATCAGCCGCGAGATGAAGCAGCAGATCCTGGAGAAGGAAGGCCGCCTGCCGACGGCTGTGATCGCCTGCGTCGGCGGCGGGTCGAACGCTATCGGCGCGTTCTACGAGTTCCTGAACGATCGCCAGGTGCGGCTGATCGGCGTCGAGGCGGGCGGCCGCGGGACGGCACTGGGCGAGCATGCGGCGCGGTTCAGCGGCGGGGCGCCCGGCGTGCTGCAGGGAACCTATTCGTATGTCCTGCAGGATGAGAACGGGCAGATCGCGCCGACTCATTCCGTGTCGGCGGGACTGGACTACGCTTCGATCGGGCCCGAACACGCCGCCCTGCACGATTCAGGGCGCGCCGAGTATGTTTCGCAGGACGACGCGGCGACGCTCGATGCCGTGGTGAAGCTGGCTCGCACCGAAGGGATCCTGCCCGCGCTCGAAAGCGCGCATGCGGTGGCGGAGTGCATCCGCATCGCGCCCACGTTTTCCCCGCGTGACATACTTGTAGTGAACCTCTCCGGACGCGGCGACAAAGACATGGGTATCATTGCCCAGCAGCTGCACATTGAGGGAGCGTAAGCGAAGAACTTCAATGGCCATTCGATTCGATCACAAGCCAGGCCTGGTGGTGTATATCACGGCCGGAGACCCGACCCTGGAGGCGACGCGCGCCATTGCTCTGGCCGCCATCGATGCGGGTGCGGATGTGATCGAGCTGGGAGTGCCGTTCAGCGATCCGCTGGGCGACGGCCCCGTGATTCAACGCGCCATGGAACGAGCCGTAGCGCGGGGGATACGCCTGGTCGATGTGCTCGCAGTGGCACGCGAGATCCGCTCCGCGCGACCGGACGCGGGGCTGATCGTCTTTACTTATCTCAATCCCATTTTGCGCTACGGGCTGGCACGCTTTGCCGATGACGCCGCCGCAGCCGGAGCCGATGGCGTGCTGGTTATTGACATGATTGTCGATGAAGCGGCCGACTACCTGGCTGAAATGGATCGCGTGGGACTGGCGCCGGTATTTCTGGCCGCGCCGACTAGTCCTGATGACCGCCTCGAAGCTATCGCCGCGCATTCCCGTGGATTCATTTACGCGATTTCGCGCGTGGGCATTACCGGCAAGCAGCAGGCCATGACCTCCGATGCGGCCGCGCTGGTGGCACGGATTCGCGCGTCTTTCGCATCGGGCCGGAGCAAGCTGCCGGTGGCCGTCGGCTTCGGCATTTCCAATGCGCAACATGTCGCCCAGGTGTCGGAGTTCGCGGACGCCGCGGTCGTGGGCAGCGCCATCGTGGAGTTGATCGAGCGATCCACTCCCGACACCGCGCCCGGCGAGGTCTCTCGATTTATCAAGGGCCTTCGCCAGCCTGAATCGGCGTTGGCCCGTTAAACAGACATCGGGGTGTGAGCTGCGTTCGGCTCCCACCTGGCCGCAAAAACAAAGACGCGGCAAGGATGGGGCACCCAGATTTATCGATCAACTCATGTTCCTGCGCGGAGACGCCGCCTGATTTATCGAGGCAGATATCCGGCGCAACACGAGGATGGAATGACGCTCGAAGAATTGCGGAATCGAATCGATATACTGGACCGCCAGCTTGTGGAGTTGCTGAGCGAGAGGGCCCGCGCCGCGCTGATGATTGGGCACCTGAAGGCCGCCACGTCGCTGCCCGTCTACGAGCCGGCGCGCGAGAAGGTGATCTATGCCAACGTGCGCGAGGCCAACAAGGGACCGCTGCCGGACATCGAGCTTACGCATATCTACGAGCGGATCATCGACGTGATGCGGGCCTTGCAGAGAAACGAGCTGGCATCGGAGAGAAATGCCCAGGCGGCCCAGCACCAGATTCAGGCACAAAGCGGGACCGAGGGCCACGGCACAGGCGCAGACGCGCCGGAGACAGGGACGAAGCAATGATCGTAGCAATGCAGGAGCAAGCCAGCGAAGAGCAGATCGATGCGGTCATCGACGCGATGACCGAGTCCGGGGTCGAGGTCCATCGGACCACCGGCCAAAGCCAAACCATTCTGGCCGCGGTTGGGCCCACGGCCAGCCTCGATTTAAGCAAGTTTGAACTGCTGCCCGGCGTGATGCACGTGCACCGCATCAGCTCGCCTTACAAGCTGGCCGGGCGGGGATTCCGCCCTGAAGGTACGGTTGTTGAATTTCGCAACGGGGTGAAGCTGGGCAGGCGAGCGCGTCCTGGCCATGGCCGGCCCATGCTCCATCGAGAGCCGCGCACAGATGTTCGAAACCGCCGAGCACGTCAAGGCGTCGGGAGGAACATTCCTGCGCGGCGGCGCCTTCAAGCCGCGCAGCTCGCCGTATTCGTTCCAGGGGATGGGCATTCCCGGGCTCGAGCATGATGCGCGAAGCGGCCGATGCGCACGGTCTGCTCGTGGTCAGCGAAGTGATGGAGATCGCGCAGATCGAGCCGATGCTGCCCTTCGTCGACCTGCTGCAGGTGGGCGCGCGCAACATGCAGAACTTCAACCTGCTGCGCGAGCTCGGCCAGGTCCGCAAGCCGGTTCTGCTCAAGCGGGGCATGGCGGCCACCGTGGAGGAGCTGCTGCTCTCGAGCGAGTACATCCTCTCCGGCGGCAATTACGACGTGATCCTGTGCGAACGCGGCATCCGCACCTATGAGACCGCCACGCGCAACACCATGGACATCTCCGCGATTCCGGTGGTCAAAAAGCTGTCGCACCTGCCGATCGTGGCCGATCCATCGCACGGCACCGGCCGACGCGATATGGTGGCTCCCATGGCCAGGGCGGCGGTGGCCGCGGGCGCCGACGCTATTCTTGTGGAAGTGCACCCCAACGCCGACAAGGCCGCATCGGATGCGGCGCAGACTCTCTATCTCGACCAGTTCGACAAGCTGATGGGCGAGCTGCGCCTCATCGCTAGGGCGGTCGGGAGAACGCTGTGAAATGATGAGCGGAGTTAGGGGAGCTCGTGTGGTGTCCCTTGGCAAGCTTTACCACTGGGTACTCGGGAAGACATCCCTCAGCGGCTAAAGCGCAGTCGTTTAAGCCTTTACGGCACGACTGAAGTCGTGCCCTTTCAAAACGCTGGGACCAGCTCTTACGGGGAACAGGACACTCGATCGAGCCGGCTACTGACACGCTGGCTCCGTTAACTCCGCTTCCGTGAGCATCATGGAAAGGAACGACCTTCGCATGATCGAGCGCATCGCCATCCTGGGCACCGGCCTGCTGGGCACATCGGTTGGGCTGGCGCTGCGCGCGGCTGGATTCAAAGGTTCGATCCTTGGCTGGAACCGCAGCGCGGAGGGCGCGCACGAGGCGCTCTCCCTGCATGCGATTGATTCCATCGTGCCGGATGCAGTTGAGGCCGCACGCGAGAGCCAGGTCGTCGTGTTGTGTGTGCCCATCTATTCCACGCTCGACCACATGGAACAACTCGCCGCCGTGCTTGGCCCCGGGCACCTGGTCACCGACGTCGGCAGCACCAAGGCGCAGATCACGGCCGCGGCAGGGCGCCTGTTCAACGCTCCGGATCGCGCGGCGTTCCTTCCCGGGCATCCCATGGCGGGCAAGGAACGCGGCGGCGCGGCGCTCGGCGACGCTAATCTCTTTCGCGGAGCGGTGTGGCTGTTTACGGACGATCCCTCGTGGCAGCGCTCCTCGCGGGGCGTGGAGCTGGTGCAAGGGTGGCGTGACTGGGTCGTCGCGATGGGCTCGAAGACGATCGATCTTGACGCGGGGCGGCACGACGAACTGGTGGCCTGGGTCAGCCATCTGCCGCAGTTCGCGTCCACCGCGCTGAGTTCCCTTCTCGAGGACCAGGTGGGCAACGCGCCGGAACTGAAGCAGGTCGGCGGCCGCGCTCTGCGTGAAATGACGCGCCTGGGCGCCAGCCCTTTTTCGATGTGGCGCGATATCGCCCACACCAATACGGCGGCGATCGAAGCCGCCCTCGAGGCCCTCGAGCAGCGCATCGCCCATATCCGCGAAAATCTGCGCACCCCCGAACTGCGCGATGAGTTCGAGCGCGCCAACCAGTTTCGGCGGGAGTAATGGCACCGCAATCGTCGAGTCGGTGAGATTATGGATTTCAGTTAAGCGTCGGAGGTGCTTCCCCATGCAGACCTCTTTGCGGGATTTCCGTTATGCTTCGCGGCAACTGAGAAACAGTCCGGGATTCAGCCTGACCGTGATGCTGACCCTGGCGCTTGGCATCGGCGCTACCACCGCCATCTTTTCGCTGGTCGAAGCCATACTTCTTCGCCCGCTTCCATTTGCCAGCCCGGATCGGCTGGTCATGCTCGGCGAACATATCGGCGGCAGCCCGCGCACAGCCGTCACCGCTCGCGATATCGGCTCGTATACGCGCCAGACCAGCGCCTTTGCATCGCTGGGCGGCTTCGCCACATTCAGCTACGAGCTCTCTGGTACTGAAACACCGGAGCAGATCGAAGCCGGCCGGTTCAACGCCTCGGTGTTTACCACGCTCGGCGTCCAGCCCGAGCTTGGCCGTGTTTTCACCGCCCAGGAGGAGGACGCGCATCAACTGGTCGCGGTGATCAGTTATCGCCTGTGGCTGAACCGGTTTCACCGCGATCCGCACATCCTGGGCGCTTCGATTGTGCTCGATCGCAAGACCTATTCCGTCGTCGGCGTCATGCCGCGCAGTTTTGAGTTTCCTCTGGGGCGCGGCACGCTGCATCCTGTCCAGCTCTGGGTTCCGTTGAGCTTTACGCCGGAGCAACTGTCGGAGCGCGATGCGGGGAATTTTCGATACCAGATGGTGGCGCGGGTCAAAGACGGCGTCACGATCCGCCAGGCAGCCGAGGATGCGGACCGCGTCTCGCGCCAGATCATGGAGAACTATCCCGCAACCATGGCGGCGATCCACATTCGCGGGGATGTAACGCCGCTGCGGGACTTCTTCATGGCCGACATGCGCCCCGTTCTGCGCACCCTGTTTCTCGCCGTGTCGACGGTTCTGCTGGTGGCCTGTGTCAACGTTTCTGGACTGCTGCTGGTGCGCTCCATCCGGCGGCGGCGCGACTTCGCGGTGCGCCTCGCCCTGGGGGCACGATCGGGCGCGATTGTTCGCGAATCCATCTTCGAAGGCTCGCTGCTCAGTGGCGGGGGTGCCGTTCTCGGCCTTGTGTTTGTCGCGGTCGCCATTGGCAGCGCGCCCCATCTCCTGCCTCAATCGATGCCCAGGATCGACGCGATCGCCGTCGATCCGGTTGTGGCTGCGTTTGCTGTCGTTCTGGCACTTGCCACCGGCGCGCTGTGCAGCTTGGCGCCCGCCTTCTCCGCTCTGCGGACGAACTTGACCGAAGGCCTTAAGGAGGGATCGAAGACGGCTTCGGGGACGTCGAGCCATGCGTGGCTTCGGTCCGCTTTTGTGGTGGTCGAGATCGCGGCCGCGCTGGTGCTGCTGAACACGTGCGGCGCGCTGATCCGCAGTTATGAAAAGATGCTCGCGGTCGACCCGGGTTTTCGCCCCGATCACGTGCTGGTGGCCGGTTTTCAGCTCCCGCTGGCGCAGTATGCCACTGCTGGTTCGGCCCATGCTTTCAATCATGCCGTACTCGAAAAGCTGGGCGGCAGGCCGGGCGTTGTGGCCGCCGGCATTGGCAATACGATTCCGGCTTCGGGGTTGATCGGCGGGGCCGCGTACACCGTTGAGGGTGTGCCGGAGAATCAGTGGAAGCTGAAGTTCGCCATGTTCTTTGTTGTGGATGGCGACTATTTCCGGGCCATGGGCATTCCGCTGCTCGATGGGCGAACTTTCACGCCCGACGACAGCGCCGGTATGCCCCTCGTGATCGTGGTCAACGAATCGATGGCCAAACACTCCTGGCCCGGGCAGCGGGCCATCGGCAACCGCATGCACGTCGGCAATCCGAAGAAAGATTCACCGTGGGCCACCGTGGTTGGGATCGTCGCCGACACCAAGGGCGCAGGCCGCGACGAGCCCGGCACGGACCAGTGGTACGTACCCCAGCAGCAGCCGACGACCCTCTACGGCAATGACTACAAGGAGACTCTGACTGGCTCCGCGGGCGGTTTCATTGTGGTCCGGTCCTCATTCCCGCCGGAGCAGATGACCGGGACGCTTCGCTCGACGGTGGCGGAAATCGATGCGCGCCTGGCGCTGGACAGCATTCAGCCCATGAGCGAGGTGATCGCCAACGTTGAAGCCCCGCGCCGCTTCAATACGGACCTGATCAGCGCCTTCGCGCTGGGAGCGCTGCTGCTTGCCATCACCGGCATCTACGCGGTGGTGGCCTTTTCGGTGTCGATGCGGACGCAGGAGATCGCCATCCGCCTGGCACTGGGAGCGCGGCGCGTTAACATCGCGCGCCTGGTGCTTGTCTCCGGCGTCCGGCTCGGCCTGGCCGGATGCGGCCTTGGTGTGCTGTTTTCATGGGGAGCGGCGCACCTGGTCCAATCATTCCTTTTCGGCGTCACCGCGACCGACCCCCTTATCTATCTCATAAGCATCATCATCATTCTCATCATGGTTCTTGTCGCCTCGGCACTGCCCGCCGCCCGCGCTGCCTCATCCGACCCCATCGATGCCTTACGCTCCATTTAGGCTGGGCGCCCGTCGATCGGCTAACTGCCCAATTGAATTATCATCTGGGCATAACATCCCCGTTTGCGGAAGGGAATAGGTAAATGAGCTTCAGGCAGTTTCTGAATCGCATCTGGTCCACCCCGACAATGCGTAAGCTGCGCCCCGCTCTGCTCGTTGCAGGCGTGTTGATGAGCGTGGCCGCTCTCTGGGCGCACCACGGCCTCGCGGCCTTCGACACCACGCACACCGTGAAGATGGAAGGAACCATCACCAGCGTGGAGTGGATCAACCCTCATGCCTTTATCTATGCGGACCTGAAGGATGAGCATGGCAAGGTGGCGAACTGGAAGCTGGAACTGGGCAGCCTGGGCATGCTGACCAAGTACGGAGGCTGGACCGAAACAACGGTAAAAAAGGGCGACCACGTTACCGTCCAGGGCTTTCCCGCCAAGGATGGCTCGCCCTACTTGTCCCTGGGAAGGATCTGGCTTCCGGACGGCCGGTCCCTGGAAGGCAAACCCTAAATGGTCGTTGTACCCGCGTTCTGTGGGTGGCTCGAACAAAGCCCGATCGGTGCCGCTGTTCGCCAGTCGCTGTGGCTGTTCCCGGCGATCGAAACCGTGCATCTGCTGGGTATGACCATCCTTGTGGGGACGGTGGCGGCGTTCGATTTACGGCTGCTGGGCTGGGCGTTGCAGCGAACTCCTGTTTCGGACCTGGCCCGGCGGCTGATTCCCTGGATGTGGGCGGGATTCGGGTTGCAGGTCGTGACCGGGGCGCTGCTGTTTTCTTCAGAAGCGGTCAAAATGTACGTCAATCCGGCCTTCCGGCTGAAGATGCTTCTGATCTGCCTGGCGGGAATGCAGGCGCTCATCTTCCAACTTGCAGCGGGCCGGGATCTGGCCGCCTGGGACGAACGGGCGGCCGTCCCGATCATGGCCAGGATCGGCGGGCTTATTTCCATCCTGCTTTGGATCGGCGTGGTTGCCGCAGGACGCTGGATCGGCTTTATCTGACGAAAATGCCGCCTGGCGGCTCGTCGCATCATTCACGAACTTACCAGGCGGCAATGCGTTTCCCGCCGAACCGGAAGCACCAGCTCAGTCGATCAGTCTTCCTGTCGGAGACTGATTCCCTACACGCTCCCGATGGCCGGATCGGTTCTGCTTTCGCTGCCTGTCTCCAGGTGTCCGGCGATCTGATAGTGGAAGCTCGAATCCTGTTCGACCTCGAGGATGAAGTCGTACCAGCCATGCGTGCCATTCAGCCCGAACGTTCCTTCCGCGGCTGCACCGGGTTTGATGTCGCCGGTGGAGACTTGCCCGTTGTAGGCATTCGTCAACCGGTAGGTTACGGTCTTCGAACCGCGATTGACGCCGGACAAGGTGATTTCGTTGCTCGTCTTGTCGTAGGTTGTGCGCACGTCGAGATTGGCTTTTCCCGAACCCGCAATGCTGCCCTTGAACGCGCGCAGAAATCCGTTGGGACCGTAGACCGAGAGGTCGTATGCGGAGAGATTGTTGCTCGTGATCTGGTAGGTGTCGGTGACGTGCTCATCGGAGCCGACCGTGTAGGTCCATGGCCCCTGGCTACTGTTGCCGGAGCGAACCTGGTAGACCGCGGTCTTACCCGCATTGCCGAAGTGAATGGTGAACGTGCCGTGGGAGGAACTGGCTTCACCGCGCACGTGCAGCTCGTAGGGCACAGGACGCGCCGGGCGGGTGCCCGGCTCCTGCGCCGGCAGGGCCTGATCGGCAGGCGGAGTCGGAACGTAGTCCGGATAACGGTCCTGGGTTGGCGGAATATAGGAGGCGGTATCGGGCAAGGCCACAACTCTGCTGTTGGGGTTTTTGAAATTGAAGGCCGACGTCAGATCGCCGGAGACGGCGCGGCGCCAAGGCGTGATGTTGCTCTCGATCAATCCGGAATTGCCGTGAGCGTAGCGCGTCTCGATGAAGCGGATGAGCGAGGTATGGTCAAATACCTCCGAGCTCACGTAGCCGCCTTTGCTCCACGGCGAGATGACGAGCATCGGCACCCGCACGCCCAACCCGATGGGGCCCGGCATGAACGAGGCGTTGCCGGGGAAGATTTCATTGGTTGTGGCAACAGTCGAAATGCCCTGGGCGCGCTCGCCGGCGGAGTCGGCGGCACCTTGTGGTCGAAGAGGCCGTCGTTTTCGTCGTACATCAGAAAGAACGCCGTCTTGCTCCACACCTCGGGATTCGCAGTCAACGCATCGAGGAATTGCGAGACGTACCACGCACCGTAGTTGGCCGGCCAGTTGGGGTGCTCGCAATAGGCTTCTGGCGCCACGATCCAGGACACCTTGGGCAGCTTGTTGGCCTTCACGTCGGCGCGGAACTGGTCGAGAAGGCCTGGCGCGACCTGGGGGTTGGAGCCTGCCAGGGCCGCGATGTCGGTGCCCGTGAGCGCGCCCTGGAAGAGCGGGCTGCCGGGCTGTGAGTTCTGGTACTGGTGGAAATACAGCAGCGAATTGTCGCCGTAGTTCCCGATATACGCGTTGGATCCCCACCCCCAGTACTCCGCGGCGGTCAGACCCGCGCCCTGGTCCTGGTAAACCTTCCAGGAGATCCCGGCCTTGACCAGGCGTTCGGGGTAGGTGGACCAGTCATAGCCCGCCTCGGCGTTATCGAGCACCGGACCGCCGCCGTTGCCGTCGTTGCCCACCCATCCGGTCCACATGTGGTAGCGGTTGGGATCGGTTGGCCCCAGAAGCGAGCAGTGATAGTCGTCGCAGATGGTGAATGCGTCGGCGAGCGCATAGTGGAAGGGAATGTCGGCGCGGGTCAGGTGGGTCATGCTCGTCGAGCCCTTCTGCTCGACCCAGCCGTCGTAGACGCCGTTGTTCCACGCCACGTGGGTCTTGTTCCAGCCATGGTCGGTGTCTTCGATGAAGGTGAGGCCGAGGTTGGAGAGATCCGGCCGGAACGGCAAGACAAACCCGCCTGAACCGTCGGGCTGGTACCAGACCGGGTCTCCATTGGGGAGTTTGGCGACGCGCGGATCGCCAAATCCGCGGACACCCCGCAAGGTGCCGAAATAGTGATCGAAAGCGCGATTCTCCTGCATCAGAACCACGATGTGCTCAACGTCGGCGATGGTGCCGGTACGGTTATGGGCGGGGATTTCAAGCGCTCGAGCGATGCTGGCTGGAAACGCTGCAGAGAGCGCGCCTGAGCTCAACAGCTTCAGGAACGAACGGCGATCTGTAGCCACGGTGATCTTCCTCCTGGGGAAACGCGATATCGCGTTCGATCACCGACCATATGCCCCGATTGTTGCGGATTCGTGAGTGCAGCATTTCAATCTTGTGACTGGCGGCGCGGACTTCGCCAAATCAAACCAGGGAGACAATACCTTTCTGGACCGGGCTAGTTCCCGGCAGCGGTTGGCGCGCCCTTCTGCATCAGTTCCCTGTTCTTGAGATAGATCGCATTGGTCCATCCGAAGCCGATCACGTTCTGTTTATAGCCTGTGCTCACCTGCACGTTGGCGTTGCGCGAGACAACGTTGTATTTCTCGCGGATCGTGCCGTCTTCAGCAAAGCCCTGGTCGACGGTGGCATCGAAATGTTGCGCCACCCGGGCCGCATCTGCGTGGAACCCCTCCGCTTCAAGCCCGGCGATCGCAACCCAGTTCGTGGGCGCCCAGCCGAAGGGCTCGTCCCACTGCAGGCCGGTGTTGGTATTACTCATCGAAAACCCGCCCGGGCGCTCGAACAGGTTCAGCTTGTCGACAACCTCTTTGGCTTCTTCGCGCGTGGCCACGCCGGCCCACAAGGGATAGAGCGATGAAATATAGGCGTAGGTATTCGTCCGCCCGCGGCCGAACTCGTAATCGGCAAACACCCCGTCTTTGGCGCGCCAGAGGTAGCGGTGGATGGCGGCATCGCGCGCCTTGGCGCGCCGTTCCCACCTGGCTGCATCGGTGGGCTTGCCCAACAAGTGGGCCAGGTGCTCGAGGTCGCGCTCGTAGCGATAAAGCAGGCTGTTGAGGCATACCGGCGCATAGTGATGAGTGGCGCCGGAGAAGGGGCCAAAGCGGTTGCTGGGATCGAATCCCGATTCGCGCATGGCGCGATCGCCCACATAGAAATCCTTGCTGAGGCGATAGCCGCCCGCCCAGGCGTGCAGGCAGACAACGCTGGCGTGCACATCGCAGCTGGTGTCCTTCAATCGCACGGTTTCGCCGGCATCGGGATTCTCCGAGCCTTTGACAAGAAAGCCATCGCCGCCTTCGTGCGGATGGGCAATCAGCCAGCGGATCACGTCGGGGTAATAGGTGCTGTCGTCCGCCATCTCCGGCACGGGCCCCTTGCCATAGTCGAAGTAGCGCGCGAGGCCCGTGGTTCCAGCGAGATGTTCAGGCCGTGTCCAGGTGGAGTAATCCTTGAGCGCCAAGGTGTAGGCGCGTTCCAGCCACGCGCGCGCTTCGGTGCGGCCCGCCGGGGTGGCCGGGAAACTGGCCGGGTTTTCGAAGACCGCGCGAATCATCGAAGTCAGGAACGGAGGCTGCGAGCGAGTGAGATAGTAAGTGCGATTGGCATTCAGCACTCCGCCGTAATGCTCGATCTCGAAGAGGAAGTTATCCACCATGCCCTTGGCTAATGCTTCGCGATGATCGACTTCCAGTCCCAGAAGAATGAAGTAACTGTCCCAGCCGTACATCTCGTTGAAGCGTCCCCCGGGCACGACGTAGGGAGAGGGAAGATAGAGCAGGCCTGCGGCGGGAAGCTCTTCGGGGCGCACGTCGCCGAGTTTCTCAATGCGGCGGGGAAGCTGCACGATGCGCACGTGGCACTTCTGCTCGAGGTCGCTGACCGCAGGCGGTGCAGACACCTCGGCGGGCAGATAGAGGATGGGATTGGCCGTGACCTTGATGTCAACCAGGGAATGACAATCGGTCATCGAGCGCGTCAGTGTGTCCCACGCGGCGTGGATGTAGGTGAGCGTTGCCTCGGGATTAGGAGTGGCGTTTACGCCCGATGTGTCCTGGGCGGAGGCGATGGTCGATGCGGCTAGTACAAAAACAAACAGACGAAACAGTCTCATGGAATTCTCCGCCGTTGTGTTCCGGGGCGATGCTCAGGAGTGTAAATCACTGCCTCTGCCCCGCGCCCCTCGAAATTGAGGCGATGTGAATTCACGCATATGCGGGAACACTTGCCAGCTTCGCGGTGTCTACACAAGCACAGTGGTTCCGAATGGGATGAACGAGAGCCCGGACCCCGCCGCGGCGCCTTGATCTCCGCTGGTCGCGCGATGCGCGCGCACGGTGATCGAGCCCGCCGTGCGCAACAAAGCTTTCGCCCCCGGGCCGGCGCGCTGAATTGATCTTTCGGGATTGATTTCTTTGGGAGGCAGGCGATGTTTGAAGATTCCACGTTTGAATCCAACGGAAGAATTCGCACCCGCAGCCGCGGCTGGATGGCGGCTGCCTTCGTTTTCAACGGATCGATTGTCCTCGCGCTGATCCTGATACCCCTCATCTATCCCGAGGCATTGCCGCGGCAAATGCTGAATATTCTGCTCGAAGCGCCGGTGCCGCCGGCGCCGCCCAAGCCGGTACAGCAAGTTGCGGTGAGGCCAACGCACGAGGTTCCGGAGATGCAGGATGGGCATATCTTTGCGCCACCGACGATTCCCATCACCATTCGCATGATCAATTCGCCGGAAGCGCCGGGCGGTAACACCGTGGCTGGCGCGGCCGATCTGGGCCAGGGAGGGGAGAATCCGGGAGCTATTTTTCAGGGCCGCGGGCAAACTCCCGTGGTTCGCCAGGACGTGAGCAGGCCGGTGCGTTTGCCTTCAACCATTGTTGCCGGGATGCTCGTGCAAAAGACGATTCCTGTTTATCCGATCATCGCCAAGGAGACGCGGACCGAAGGCGTCGTCGTGCTGCAGGCGATCATCTCCAAGTCCGGCACAATTGAGAACTTGCGCGTCGAGAGCGGCCATCCGATGCTGCAGCAGGCTGCACTGGACGCGGTCAGCAACTGGCGCTATCGGCCATTCCTGCTCAACGGCCAGCCGGTCGAGGTGCAGACCACGATCAACGTGATCTTCACGCTGAGCCACTGAGAGGTTTTCAACAAGCGTGGAGAGCGTGGCTGAGCGAGACGCGCTCTCCCGCTTTGCTCCGCCGGCGTGTTCCGCGGCGGAGCGAAGAACGGAATCAGCCGCTTCCGGCCTGCAGCTTTTCCCGCGTCAGCTCATTCCATGTGGCAATGGCTTCCGGCATGGGCGGACTCACCACTCCGGGCGACACTGCCTCAAGCACCTTCTGCGGATCGAGGTTGCCGGCTGGGCCGCGCAGCAGGCCCTTCACCCATCCCACCGCGGCCAGGCCATCGCCGCTGGTGAAGGTCTGTTCCATGTAGAACCATCGCTCGTCCCAGCACACCGTCCGCGAGCTGAGCGTGAAGCGCGCAAACAGGGGCAGGGATCGCCGGTACGTCATCCATACCGCGCCGACGAGCGGCGTCCATCGCGCGCGGATGACATGCTCGAGGATGCGCGTGCGCGCCAGCAGATGCATGCGCCCATAATCCATCATGCTCAGGTAGCGGGCATTATTCAGGTGCAGATTGAAATCGATGTCGTTGGGCCACACGCGCATCGCCAAGCGGTCTTCATCGAGCAGCCCCAGCGGAGGGAGCGGCCAAATGCGCTGGCGGATGGCCAGGGCCGGAATGCGGACAAAGCTGATGAAGTGCGACAAGCTTCGCTCCCTTCTAGAAAGTTTAGAAGGCCGGCTGGGAATCTGCTGGAGGCAATCTCTGGCGCGGCGCGGGGGGCATCGGCGACAATCGCTTCTGATATGGCAAACCCTTCGCGCCGCAGTTTTCTCCAGTCGGCCGCGGCAGTCTCTTTCTGTGCCGCGGCCTCGCGCTCGTTTTCTCAGTCCAACCGTCAGCGCGTGTTCATTGGTTCCAACAAGCCGGAGGGCATCCAGTCCTTCGACTGGGACCCGGCGACTGGTGAACTGGCGCCCGTGGGTGTAGCCGCCCAGATCGCCAATGTGGACTGGATCACCTACTCGGCCGATCGGAAATATCTCTTTGCGGCCTCGGAAGTGGACAGCTTCAATGGAAAGCCCACCGGCGGGGTTGCCAGTTTCACAGTCGAGAACGGCAGCCTGCGTCCGCTCTCGGCGCAGAACGCGGCGTCCACGGGTACGTGCCACATCGCCCTCGACCATAGCGGGCGTACCCTGCTGGCGGCCGATTATGGCGGCGGCAGCGCGGCCAGTTTCCTGGTCACCGATGGCAAGCTGAGCAAGGCGGTCTGGAAGGAGCACTACGCCGGCAAGGGCCCGGTTGCAGACCGGCAGGAAGCCGCGCATGCTCATTTTGCGTCCTACTCGCCGGACAATCGCTTCGCCTACATCAATGACCTGGGCAGCGACTGCATCCACATCTACAGCCTGAATGCCGCGGCCGCGGAATTGAAACCGGCGGGGAAATATGCCGCGCAACCAGGCTCGGGGCCGCGCACGCTGCATTTTCATCCCAATGGGTCGACTGCGTATTCAATGAACGAGCTCACTTCCACAGTCGATGTGCTCAAGTGGAACAAGGCCGATGGAAGCCTCAAGTTTGTGACCCGCATCAAGCTGCTGGCGGCAGCATCGCGCGCCAAGTCGACGGGGTGCGACACTGTCATCACGAAAGACGGCCGCAACGTTTACTTCGCCAATCGCGGCGATGATTTTATTTACGCCTTTACCGCCGACCCCGAAACCGGCGCGCTCACGCCCATCGGGCGCACCACGACCGGCGGAAAGACTCCGCGTAACTTCACTCTCGATCCCACCGAGCGCTGGATGGTGGTGGCCAACCAGAACTCAGATCAGTTGAGCGTTTTTCCGCGCGACCCGCAAACGGGCGCACTGGCAGATGAGGGGAAGAGCTATCCGTGCCCGGCGCCGATGTGCATTCTGTTTGCTTAGGGATCAGGCTTTGCCTGAAAGGTATGCGCTTCGACCGATTTTTGGGGCAAGAAGCGAACTTTTTGGCAAGGGTCGAATTTCGCGAGATTCGGCCGAGTTCCCGGGATGACTATTGGTAATTGTCGAGTAGTCCACAAATTCGCCACAACCGCGGTCCGCGACTCGTTCCGCTACTCCAACGCGCTGTCATCCTGAGCACAGCGAAGGATCTGCGGTTGCCTTTGAGATTCGCAAGAGCGACATTACTTCCGAGTAGTCCACCATCCACCCGGAACTCCAACGACCGGGGCGAGTTGGGGCCGGAAACGCGCATTGGCCTGTTGGCGTAAATCGAGAATCTCGAAGTGCAGACGGTCCGTGGAAAGTGCTTGGGATCTGAGTGCCAAGGGCCCTGTGGTCAAGACCGGCTTGGGAGCAGAATCCCTTGCGGTGCTTCTCAACCTCGCCCAAAAAGGCCGAACGACCGATGTTCCGGGGCCTTAGCCGATGAGGTATTTGCTCCCCGGCAACAGCGAGAGCAGCTTGACCCCGAGATAGGTAATAAGGAAAGTAGTGAATGCGATCGCTGGAATGCGCACAAACGCATTCCCGATCATGGGCGCCATGCGGGTATGAATGGCGTTGAGTACGATGATGTGCGCCAGGTACATGCCATAGCTCATGCGCGAAAGATCGTCTATCCATCGCCATACGAGGCTCTTGCCGGGACTCCCATGAATGTTCCGGAAGAGCAGGAAGAGTCCTGCTGTCATGATCGCCACGTTCAGAATGGTGAAATTCCACGTCAGCTCGAGGCTCTTTACTTCGTGCTCGTAACGAAGTCTGTAGAGAAACCCTCCGGCGGTAGCGGAGTAACCCACGACAATCATGCCGATTGCGAGCCAGTCGATCCGCGACGAAGGCGCCATCCAGAATCGCTTGATGTAGGC
Organism: uncultured Acidobacteriota bacterium; assembly: GCA_963798315.1. GTDB lineage: Bacteria > Acidobacteriota > Terriglobia > Terriglobales > Acidobacteriaceae > Telmatobacter. Next base: position 49,264 of record CAWCTA010000030.1, read on the forward strand.
GGCCAGTACGGCATAGCCGATGAAGCCTGAGAAGTAGTAGAGGGTTGGCGTTGCATTCCAATAACACTCGCCCCATACCTGTGCGAAGTAGAGGTGAATGAAGGGCAGCGTCAATGTCACGCCCCACAGCGTCAGGAAAAGTTCCATGCTCTTGCGGCTTGCCGATACGATCCACGGCGAGAACACGGGTGCGATAAGGTAGATCGCCATCAGCATGTAGACGAACCACAGATGGCCGACTTCGGTGCCGTAGTTGACGGGGATTTTGGCGATGTTGAGCAAGGCGGTCTGAAGAGTGATCGCTCCTTGCGCGTAGTAATAGAAGGCGTAGACTGCGCACCAGATCACGAAGGGAATCAATACGCGGGTGAAGCGCTTCCGGAAGAATTTACGCTCATCTTCGATGGGAAAAAGGAAGAATCCGGTAATCATGACGAACAGCGGCACGCAGACTCGCAGGAGCGAGTTGGTCCATCCCACGGCCCAGGATCCCGCCGTGTGCAGTACGGTTCCGTCTGGTGATATGTACTCGAACTCGCCGGTGTGGATCTGCATGACCATGTAAATCGCAATAACGCGCAAGAGATCGAAGCCGCGGTGCCGCGTGTGGACGGGTGAAGCTGAGATTTTCAAGATATGCGGGTTCCAGTCATTTGAAGATGATAGTGAAAGCCTCGTTGGAGAAAACGGTGTAATGGGAAGCTGCGAGAGAAGTTGACAGACCGCGGTGCGCCCCAGTGCTAAACCAGTGCATGATATATCGCCGAGGCGCGGATCGAGCATCTGTGAGACGGATCCTGGGATTCCGGTCGAATCGCCGCCGACCCGGAAATTACGCTCGGAAAGAATCCGAACGACAACCGCAGATCCTTCGCCTGCGGCTCAGGATGACGGAGCATAGGCGGTGACTCTGGAACTATTGCGTTGGTACCTTGTCTCCAAGTAGCTCACTGACCTCAGGTGACACACCGAGCTGAAACTTTAACGCCAGGTCGTGGCCCCGAATAATGAGCTTGCGACACGTTGGGGTGAATGCTGGAGACATCACACAGACATCGTAGAAGCCGTCATGCACGGCCAGCTCCAGCACACCCTCATCGTTGGCGTTCAGAGTGCGGTCGGGGATGGCTGAGGTGGCCGTTGTAGTTCCAGCAGGATCGTGATGAACGAAGAAGAAAGCGCGACCAATCACTGCGCCCTGTGAGTCAACGACACTGATATTGCACTTGTGAAGGGCAGGACCCGGTTGCGCGGAAGAGGATACGATCAGCAAAGCGCATATCCATGCAGCTTTCATGCCCGCCATCATTTCATAACGCCCACCGCGAAGCATATTTGAACGAGTCGTGGCCATTGCGGAGTTTCGGGTGCCCCGCTCCATCCCCGCTGGGACGCGGAGAGTTCAGTGCAACCGAGTGATTCCGGGGACACCGTCGAATCCTTGATCGAAGCTCAAGATTCTCTTGATACCGTGGATTTGCATCATGGCGACGTGGACCGCATCTCGCGCCGACGACCCTTTCTGACCCAGCACGATCCCCTTGGCTCGTTCTACTGCCGCTTGATCCACCCCAAATACTTCATCGACAACTCCCAGCAAGGCATCAAACGCCGGCTGAATCGCATCCGGACGCTGGATCGAAACATAACGGTGAAGGATTTCCTGCAGCACTTCCGCGTCCGTCACCAGCCGCTCGTGGCCGCTCACCAATTCCTCCAGCCAACGCCTGGCATCGGTCTTATGAGGATGGGGGGCGCCCACCAGGTACATGGGAATGTTTGAGTCGACAAAGATCACGAAGGCATGCCCAATCCGTAACCCCGCTCGATCTCTTCGAGCATTCGGTCGATATCAGCGGTGGGAAATTCCATGCGTGCCGCCGCTCGAATGACTTCGAGCTTGGACGCAACCTCGCGGCTCGGTTCGCGCCTGCGGGCCTGGACAAGCGCCTGCCGCACCCACTCAGCAATGGACATGCGGCGCAAACGCGCCGCGCGCTGGATGTCGCGATATTCAGGGTCTTGGACGATGACCTGCAGCCGTTTAGCCATAGGATGAGTGTATTTGACTCATAGCGATGAGTCAAATACACCTGGTCGCGGGGCGGATCGTGACCAATGGGGAACATGGGCTAGCTCTTAGGCGGGACTGAACATTGGTTCACCGGCCGCATGATTCCGTTTCTCCGGAGTTCCTGCTATCCCAACCCTTTCGCCCCACCACCCCAGGCACGAAGACCTGTGGCCGGGGACCCTGGTAACGCCAAAGGATGGGGCACGCGCAGATGTGATTTTGCCTAGTTCTGAAAGAACTCGCCGTGGCCGCCGTTAGCCCACGGATTGTAATGCTCGGCGAAGCGGTTGCGGTTCTGCACCGAGGGATGGCTGTAGAGCCAGAACTCGACGAAGGGGTTGGGGTCCGGATCGTCGAGCCAGGCTTCGCCGAGATGGTTGAAGCTCGATACAGCGGTCTTCTGCGGGTCAGCCACCAGGCCGTGAATCGCCTCCTGCCCATACACGTCGGCCTGATGTTCGAAGTAGCGGCTGAGGGTATTGCCCATCGGTTCCAGCAGGAACATCACCACAGAAACCACCAGAATGAGGGCAAGGAACCCGGTGCGGGTCGCGACCGGCGGCACATTCTCGCGGCGCTCGATTCCCCAGCGCACCCCGAAGCGCCGCACCATTCCCTCCGCGAGACGGGCACAGGCCGCAAACACAAAGAACAGGAACACCGCCGAGGCGATCAGCCCTTTCACGATGTGGTGGAGAACGTAGTGCCCGCTCTCGTGGCCGAAGATGTAGAGGATCTCGTCGTCCGGGATGCGACCGGCGGTGGTGTCCCAAACCACAATCCGTTTGGTCGCGCCCAGGCCGCTGACATAGGCATTGAGGCCGTTCGTCTTCTCACTGGCCTTCATGAGAAACATGCGGTCAGGGGGAATGCTGGTTCCGGTGCGGGTGACAACTCTCTCCAGTTGCGCAACCAGGCCGGCGTGATTTTCCTGGAGCGGCTCGTACTTGTTGAACACCGGCTCCAGCAGCGGTTCGCCCATGGTGGCCAACACCATGAGGGGTAGAATCGCGATCCACGCGCCCAGCCAGTAGCGGCGCGGCCAGCGGCGCACGATCCAGTTGAAGAGGAGAAGCACGGGCACGCCGATGGTGGAGACGCCCAGCGCTTTTCCCTGATCGCCCAACCAGCCGGCCCAGCCCTGCACGCTGATGCCGTAGTGCCGGCTGACGGCGTGTCCGATAGCGTCGAGCGGAAGGTTGGCCAGGGTGGTGATCACAAGGAACACGAGAAAGAAGAGCAGACCCTGAATCCAGCGCCGCGAGTCAACGCGCTGCACCCACCGCTCGAGGCGGGAGGCGGTGCGCGACGTCAGCAGCCAACCCAGGAAGATCAGGCCCCAGAGCGAGCCGCCGATATCGAGCGCGAGGCGGATTTTATTGAGCGTTTTGGCTTTGGCCAGTTTGTCCGGGGGAAGGGAGTAGGCCTGCCCCGAGGCGGTGAGCGACGCGGGGAGCGGGGTTCCGGCCTGGGCCTGCGGTTGGCTCGTGGCGGGGCCGGATTGCGCCATCGCAAACTGTCCGGGCAGGATTCCAGTGAGGATCAGGAGAAGAACGGCAAAGAAGCCGAGAACCCAATACCGGGATGGGGCCACGAGATTCTCCCTTGAAGGTGTCTTTTCTGAGACAATCGAAAGAACCGATGTATCTTCCTAGATCTGTTTCTTCGACGCCCCGGGTTCCCTGCGTTTCTTTGCGGCCCGCAGGGTTGCCGCGCACCATTTGGACGCTGCTCAGCGTTCTGATTGCTTCCGCGACTGTAATGCCTCGAACGCAGGCGCAGCAAGCGACTCCTGTGCTGCTCGACACTATGACCGTCGAATTGCATCGAGCATTCACCTCGCTGGGCAAGACCGGGGCTGCGGGCAATGACAAGCAGGTGCCGCCGTACTTCCTCAGCTATTCGGTGAGTGACGCCGAGATGGTTTCCATTCGCGCGCAGTATGGTGCGGTGGTCGACAGCTCGTCCAACCGCATGCGGGTGGCCGATATCCAGGTGCGGCTCGGCGATCCCGCGCTCGACAACACCCACGGGGCGCATCGCGGCTCGGCGGTGAACAGCCTCGAACTGCCGCTGGTGAATGACCGGCAAGCGCTGGCGCGCACTTTGTGGCTGGCCACGAACACCGGCTACAGCAACGCTCTCGATAATTACCTGCGGGTGAAAACCGAAGCGCAGGTGCGGGCCAAAGAAGAAGACTCTTCCCCGGATTTCAGCGAAGAGAAACCCCAGGTCTCGATCGGCAAAGCGGCTCCGCCGGTGGTGGTCGATCGCAGCGGGTGGGAAAAGCGGGTCGCGGATCTGTCCAGGATTTTCCGCGATTACGCTGATGTGTATCAGAACGTCGTGATGCTCAATGTGCAGAACGAGACGGATTACTTCGCCTCCTCCGAGGGCTCGCAGATTGTCGCTCCGCATGTGCAGGCGCGGCTGGTGGTGTTTGCGGTAACTCGCGCCGAAGACGGCATGGACCTGTTCCGGGCCCAGACGTTCGAAGCCGAAACGGCGGACGGACTGCCGAAGCAGCCGGAGCTTGAGACGGCCATGCGCGAGATGGGCGCGAGTCTCGAGGCACTGCGGAAAGCGCCGGAGACGGAACCCTTCGACGGGCCGGTGATCCTTTCCGGCCGGGCCGCGGCGGTGTTCTTCCATGAAGTGCTCGGCCACCGGCTCGAAGGCCAGCGCCAGCGCGGCGAGGAAGAGGGCCAGACCTTTACCAAGGAATTAAACAAGCCGGTTCTGCCGACCTTTTTGTCTGTCTCCGACGATCCGACGGTGGCGAAGTTTGGAAACACCTGGCTCAGCGGCACCTATGAATTCGACGATGAAGGACAGAAGGCCCGGCGAGTCGACCTCATTCAGGACGGAGTGTTGAAGACGTTTCTGATGTCGCGGCTACCCATCGCCAGCTTCAGCGCTTCGAACGGACACGGCCGCGGGCAGACCGGGCGCATGCCGACCGGCCGCCAGGGCAACCTGATTGTGACTTCGACCAAGACCGTGCCCGAAGCCGAGCTGCGCAAGCAGTTGCTTGAAGAGGCGAAAAAGCAGGGCAAGCCGTACGGGCTGTATTTCGAGGACATCTCTTCTGGTTTTGCGGTGACTACTCGCAGTTCACCGCAGGCGTTTCAGGTCATCCCGCTGGTGGTGTACCGCGTGTATGTGGACGGCCGTCCGGATGAGCTTGTACGCGGGGTGAGCATTGTCGGCACGCCTCTGGCAGCGATGAAGCGCATCGTGGCGACCAGCGACAAGAGCGAAGTGTTCAACGGCGAATGCGGCGCCGAGTCCGGCACCGTACCGGTAAGCGCGGTGGCGCCGGCCATGCTGATGAGCGAAATGGAAACGCAGCGCCAGCCGCAGGGGACGGCGCGTCCGCCGATTCTGCCTATCCCGGGAGCGCCGGAAAAACAGGGAACAGGGAACAGGGAACAGGGAACCAGCGCCGGCGGCGAGCAGAAGGAGGCGCAATGAACATGATTCGTCCGATGACTCTGGTGGCCGGCCTTCTTGGATTTTGCGCGTTCGCATCCGCCCAGGCAGCGCAGCCCGCGCGCGCCGATGCGGAAAAGGATCCTATTTTCAAGGCTATGCTCCAGGAGCTGGACCGGAGCAAGAACGAACTGCAGCTTAAAGGCTTTGAGAAGCCCTTCTTTATCCAGTTTCGCCTGGAAGACGTCGATACATTCGATACGCGGGCGGAGTTCGGCGCCAGCGAGGGCTCTTCGCGCACCCGCCAGCGTGTGGCGCGGGTCACGGTGCGCGTGGGCGATTACAAGACCGATAGCTCCGGCCAGCGAGGGGATGGAGCGGTGCAGCTGGCAGCTCTCGACGATGACGCCATCGCCATCCGCTCCGCCTTGTGGAATGCAACCGACCAGGCGTACAAGAACGCGCTCTCGGCGTTCGCCCAGAAGCAGGCGGAACTGAAGCAGGTTCAGTCGCCGCCGCAGGCGGACGACTTCAGCAAGGAGAAGCCGGTGGTGGTGCTGGAACAGCCGCGCACACTGGTGGTGGATGAAGCGGTGTGGGTGGAGAGGGTAGGGCGCGACAGCGGTCTTTTTCGAACCGATCCGTCCGTAAAGGCCACCGCGAAGGACGTGCAGTATTCGACCGCGGGATTTCATGCCCGGGCATCAACGTCGTGGCTGGTCAACACCGAGGGCACCATCGTTCGCAAGTCCAGTGAGGGCTACCAGGAAGTGTTTGCAGTAGGCACCCAGGCAGACGACGGCATGCGCCTGGACCGCTCGTATGCGAGCAGCGGCGTTGCGCTCAAAGACCTGGATACCGCGGACGTATTCGCCAAGCAGGCGGTTTTGCAGATCGCTTCGCTGAGCGAACTGCGCGCGGCGCCGCTGGTCGAGGAGGAGTATCACGGCCCGGTGCTTCTCAGCTCCGATGCCAGCTCCGATGTTCTGCGGGCGCTGGTGGCCTCGGGCGTGACGGCAACGCGGCCCCGCCTGGGAACCGACGCGCGCACCAATGGTCCGTTTGCCTCCAGCTATCACGCGCGGGTTCTGCCGGAGTTCATGGATGTGGTGGACGACCCGGGCCTCAAGACGTTTGAGGGAAAAGACCTGGTTGGCGCCTACGAGGTGGACGACGAAGGCGTGCCCGGCCAGGCGGTGAAGCTGATCACGGGCGGGAAGCTGGAGAACTATCTTCTGGGCCGGGAGCCGGTGCGCGACTTTACAGAGTCGAACGGGCACGGCAGGGCAGCGGTGGCGGGTCCGGCGCGGCCGGCAATCGGGGTCTTGAAGATCACCGCGGCGAGTGGGGTTTCGGACGGGGAACTCAACCGCAAGCTGCTCGACATGGCCAAGGATCGCGGCCTGAAGAGCGCCTATTACGTCGAGACGCTGGGCGGAGCCCTGTTGCCCAGGCTGCTTTACCGCATCGATGTTGACGGCAAGCGCCAGCTGGTGCGGGGCGCCGTGCTCGACGATCTCGATCAGCGCGCGCTGCGTTCCAGCGTGGAGGCTGCCGGCAAGGAACTGTGGGTGGCCAACTACATGAGCGAGGTGCCGGTGACGGTGCTGGCTCCGGCTCTCCTGCTCAGCGACGTTACGGTCAAGCGGGCCAACGAAAAGAACGAAAAGCTGCCGTTCTATCCGCCGCCGGAGTAAGGCTCATGCCTTCGGGTTACACGGCTTCGCGATTACTTCGGTCCGCCTGACTTCTCTAGCCGCACATTGCCCAGTCGAAGCGGTTTCTGTCCGTAGTGTTCTATTTCCAGTTCATCCTTCTTGTTGAATTTGATCTTGCAAATGGGGGCGAGTGTACCTGTTCCTTTGCCGGCGCTGTCGACATTCAGCTCGATGATTCCGAAGGGGTATTGGGTCGTGCGCCCGCTGTTGTACTTTTCCCAGAAGCTCATCGGACGGTCGGTCACCATCACGATGCGCATTCCACCGCCCTGAGTCGGTGTGGCCTTGGCAAAGCGAAAGCTGTTCCCCACAAATCCGGTCGGAGACACGCGGCCAACGTCTTTGGTCTTATCGAGCGCTTTCACTAGCCCGTCCTGGCCGTTCGCACGCAATGTATCGAAGAAGTCCTTAACCTGCTGGTCGGTTGTCCAATCGGTGATGTAAACCGTGAAGCCGAAACTCTTGCCCGCCGCGGCGCCCGCTTGTCCAAATGCGGTTCCGGAAAACTGCAATGGCAAAGCAAGGGGGGCGCCCGTGTTCGCATCCTGCGCAATCAGGCTGGCCGCCGCACACAGCGGGAAAACCACCAGTGTGAGTAACCGTCTTAGCATTTTCAGTCGCATCGTTCCTCCTGAATTAAGAAATCATCAAACGTTGGCACTAACCCCAAAGAGAGACCGTGTCAGGTCTGTGCCGGACGCCCAAATCTACATTCACGGACGGGGATCTTTCTGATTTCGACAAAGCCGTCGAAAGAGCGGCACGAAGGAAATGTAGGGTGACGTGTCGCTCGGATAACAATACACGTATATCGCCTGTTGACGCAGCCAATGAACTGGAAAAACTACCAGATAACCAGGCGAAACGTATTCCACCCGGCGTGTCCACCAAAAGGTGGAGGCGTGCCGAAGCGCTGGACGGATAAACTCGGGTGGCCATGAGTGCAACCCAGTCTTCCCCGGCTGTCCCTGCCGCTGCCTCTTCCTCTGCCAGCCGTCGTCTCGAGATTGGCCTCGCCCTTTTTCTCGCGGTCGTAATCGCTGCGGTCTTCTGGGGCGAACAGCGCTATCCTGCGCTGCTCAAGAAGCTTCATGCCGGCCAGTCGCTCAAGGTAAGCGGCGCCATCTCCTTCGATGCGCTGCTGCCGGTGGCTCCCGGAATGCCTTTGGCGGAGAGAGTGGGGCGAACGTCGGTCAATTGGCTTTGGACCAACCGCTTCGGCATGTATTTCGCTCTTCCCTTCGGCGCGGCGATCATGACCTTCCTGGCTCGTACCAGGCGACCCAGGCGTTTTGAACACACGGCGGCCAACGTGCTGTGCGGAGCCGTTGCAGGCGCACCGCTGGGCGTGTGCACAAACTGCGCAACGCCGATCGGGCAAAGTCTGCTTGTCTCCGGCGCCAGCACCCGGCTGACGGTGGCGGCGATGATCAGCTCGCCCAGTTTTAATCCGGTGGTCGTGGCGATGGCCTTTGTCCTTTTTCCCTGGCAGATGGCCGCGACCCGGATGCTTGTCCCGGCGCTGCTCTTGCTGGCACTGCCCCTGTTGGTGAGCGAATCCAGGCCTGCGTTCAAGTCCGCGACCATTCCCGATTGGGCCGGCGAGTCGCAAAAGCCCATCCTGTCGGTGTTGTCCGCGTTCTTCCGTAACCTGCTGCGTCTTACGCTGCTGACCCTGCCGTGGATGATTTTGGCCGCTGTACTGGGGGCTCTGGCGGCGGAGGTGGTGCCCGCGTATGGAACCCATGTGCCGGTTTCGGCCCTCGGCGTGGTGGCAGTCGCCGTGCTGGGAACTCTGCTTCCGGTGCCGATGGCCTTCGATGTAGGCCTGGCCTGGGTGCTCTACCACGCGGGCGTGCCGGCAGCTTACGTAACCGCGCTGCTCTGTACGCTGGGCGTGGTAAGCATCTATTCCCTCACCGCGCTCGGCCAGCAGCTCGGCCGCGCAGCCGCGCTCCGGTTGGCAGGCGCGGTCGCCTTACTGGGAGCGATTGCAGGATTCTTCTTTCTCTGGAGCTGAAGTCCTGGCTGGCTCTAAGAATGCCGGATTTTGGCGCCTCAATCCAGCCGCGTGAGGAAGGCTTCGCCTTCCGACGGCCGAAGCTGGCGTGCGATCAGTTCGGCCTGTTGGCGATTGTCGCCCTGGGGGCGGATCCGTACCCAGAAGCTGCTGCTCTCCTGCCCGGGGAATTCGATTACGTTGGCATCCGGGTATCGGCTCAAAAGCTGCGACTTGAGCTTGATGGCCTGGTGCTCGCTATGAAAGGCGCCGATCTGCACGCACCAGCGTCCGCCGGTGTCGATGGGTTTGGGGGTCTGGTACACATCCACCCGGACGCGAACGATTCCTGATCGATAGACGCCCGTGGCCTTGGCCGATGCGACGGTCAGATCAACGATGCGGCCTTCGATAAACGGCCCGCGATCGCTGATGCGCATGGCGGCCCACTGACCAGTGGTGAGGTTGGTGACCACGATCAGCGACCCCATGGGCAGCGTCCGATGCGCTGCGGTCATGGACGTATCGTCGAAAACTTCTCCGTTGGCGGAGCGTCGTCCTTTGTAGGGCGCCGTATACCACGTGGCCAGGCCGACTTCGGTCAGCATGGCGGGGTGGGTATTCACATAGCGAATATCTTCCGCAGTTACTCCTCCGGGTGGCAGTGGGGTGGGAGGAATGCGCGACGGAGGCAGACTCGAAGCGCTGGGAGACGGCGGCGGCGGGGGTGGCGGCGCAGGATAGGTTTCCTCGACCGGAGGTGCGGTCTGCGGAATCCGGCTCGCGGTTTTGCGGTGATGGGAGCAGCCGGCCAAGGCAAGGATGAGAAGGGCGGCCAGGGCTGCAAACCCCGTTTCGCAGTCTCCCTTCCGGCCTGCGCGCATGATCATCAGGTTTGCGGGCCCTTGGGTGGGTGCTGCCGATCGATGCGGTCGGCCAGATTGCGCAGCGTATCGGAAAGACTACGCATAGCCACGACGGACTCGCGCCGAACCTGGGGAATGACCGCGTCGTTCACGTAAGCGATGGCGTGACGCAGTTCCATTTCGATCAACTCGACCGCTTCCTCGATCCGGCTGCCGACGCTCCCCGGACCTGAACCCGGTGGAGGGTATGTGCTCATGGCTCTTTATCCTCGCATTTCACGCATTTCAAGTAGGCGGTTGACCCATTCTCAGTCTGGGGTGCGGGATGTGCCGCGTCAACCGGGGAGAGGGTTGATGTGCCGCACTTGTCAACTAAACCGCGGGGTGGCGGCAAGGAGTGAATCTCGATTACACTCCTGCTCCGGAGGAATATTTTCTCCGGATGACCTTCGTCATCGAAATCTCGTCCCACCGTATAGACAATAAGAATCCTGGATTCCTAGCCGGGTTGTCAGGCGGCTTCGTTTGGGTTGAGCCGCTGCGGCGAACAACCAACCCTCGATGGGCAGGTATCGAACCGATTAGGTCTTGAGGAAGACTGGAGGGCGAAAGCATCGGCGTGCATCTCAGCTTCTACAGACCCCTCCGTGCGGGACGAGTTGCTCGGACTGGAGGCGTCATCGCCATTTCGGCCCTGGCAATCCTGGCGACATCTGTCTGCGCGCGGGCCGGGCAAAGCCCGACGCTGCCTTCCGACACCGCGGTCCTGCCGGACGCGCCTGCTCCGCAGATACCGGCCGCCGCGCCGGTCGTGAATAAGAACCCTTGTCCGCACTCGAAAAAAACGGACGACCCAGGCGCACCAAACACCGAAAGCCTAATGAACGGCCCAAAGCCGGACCCCCCGCCGGTCGCACCACAGGCCGACACAGCGCCGTGCAAACTGACCTGGGCCCAGCGTTACGATAAATTTGTAGATGGCCCGCACGACAAGCCGCTCACTCCCAAAGACAAAGCCTGGCTGGCCGTGCGCAATGTGGCTGACCCCATCAACAACCTCACGATCCTGGCGACATCGGCCATTGCCATCGGTTCCGATTCACACTCGGATTACGGCCCCGGCATGACTGGTTGGGGCAAAAACGTGGGAGTCAATTTCACCCAGGGTCTGACCGGCGAGTTCGTGGGCACCTTTCTCATTTGTTCGATAGCCCACCAGGATCCGCATTACCATCGCATGCCCAACACCAGCCTCATGCGCCGCATCGGCCACGGAATCCTGCAGGTGGTGTGGACACAGGGGGACAACGGCAAAGGCATGCTGAATTATGCAAACCTGTTGGGGTTTGCCATCGAGGACGAAATAGGCAACTTTTACGTTCCCGGAAGGCAAACCAACGCCTCGGCGACGGCCTTGCGCTACGGATCCGCCCTCGCGTTCACCCCCACCGGCAATTTCGTCACCGAATTCGTGCCCGACGTGGCCAGTCATATTCACGTGCAGAACGTCATCATCCAAAGAATCATCAACCAGGTGGCGCGGTCCGAGAGCCCCGGGGAGCCATAGGGCAGCCTAACCCATAGAGCAACAATCAGTTCGGATCAGTCCGCTTGGTCTCAGACACTGCCGAGTGGTGGGCTCCCGTTCAGGCCCGCTCCGGCTCCATTCAACGTCCGATTTCGCCATTCGCTGCAGCCGGATTGGGTTGACGGGGCCGGGAGGTTAGTCTACCCATGACTTTTCATGCCCCGGATGTCCAAGAGCATCCGAAGGCGGGCCGGCTGAGTTCACGGCCCGCCAGACAGAATTTTGAAGGAGAGCACAACCAATTATGGCCAAAGCGATCAAGTACGCAGAGAAAGCCGCCGTCTACGCTGCCCGGGGCGCGTGGGTGGTGTATGAGCGTCTCAACCGCATCAGCCCGAACCCGTCTTTCACCCCCAAGTGGAGCGATAAACCTCTCCTGAAGTCCTATGAGAAGGAAAAGCCGCCGCTGGGCTGGCCGCGTACCACCGATTCGCTGTGCCCCAAGTGCGTTCCCGAGATCCGCAAGCAGATCCTGGACGGCAAGCTGCCCCACGAAGTGCTGCTGAATGAGAAGGTCGGCGAGATCAAGGCGCAGATCATCGAGCGCGATGGCAAGATCCTGATGGTCAAGGACTGCCCCAAGCACGGCCACTTCGAAGACGTGATGTCGATCGACACCGCCTTCTTCAAGCACCTGGAAGAGAGCTTCCCCGGGCGCGACATCCGGGCGCACGGTAAAGGTGATGAGAAGCTCCACAACCACGGCACGTCGACCGTGACCCATGGACGCGGTTCGGTGCTGACCATCGACCTGACCAACCGCTGCAACATGATGTGCGATCCGTGCTTCATGGACGCCAACCAGGTTGGCTTCGTCCACGAACTCACGTGGGACGAAATCAAGACCATGCTGGACAACGCCATCACCATCAAGCCCAAGCGGCAGATGAGCGTTCAATTCAGCGGCGGCGAACCTACCCTGTCGCCCTACTTCCTTGATGCCGTGGCCTACAGCCGCAAGGTGGGCTACAACTCGGTCCAGGCTGCGTCGAACGGGATTGAATTCGCCAAGTCGAAGGAACTCTGTCGCGCAGCTGCCGAAGCCGGTCTCCGCTATGTCTACCTCCAGTTCGACGGCATCGGCAACGCGGCCAACTCGCACCGCAAGGTCGGCAACCTGTTCGATGTCAAGCTGCAGGCCATCAACAACCTGCATGAAGCCGGCGTCGAAATCGTCCCGGTGACGACCATCATCAACGGTATTAACAACGAGCAGGTGGGCCGCATCATCGAGTTCGCCCTCGACAACCCCAAGAAGATCAGCTTCCTCAGCTTCCAGCCGGTCAGCTTCACCGGCCGCGACGAGGACATCTCCGAGGAGCGCCGCGTCGCGCAGCGCTACACCCTCTCGCACATGGCCCACGACGTCAAGAGCCAGGTCGGCATCGGCGAGCCTGCGCGCGACTGGTTCCCCATCAGCTTCATGAGCACCTTTTCTGACTGGGCCGACTTGATTCACGGGCCCAGCGCCGAGTGGGGCCAGCTCTCCTGCGGATGCCACCCCAACTGCGGCATCGGCATGGCTCTGATGATCGACAAGGAAACCAAGGAAGCGGCGCCCGTGACCGCCTTCCTGAACATGAACAAGGTGGCCAAGGACCTGGCCAAAGTCAACGACGCCGCCCGCGGCAAGTGGCTTTCGGTGCTCGGCTTCGGCCTGGCGCTGATGCGCAACTACGATCCGTTCCAGTCGCCGACGCACTTCAAGATCACCGACATGCTCAAGAAGATGGACAAGACCTTCAACGCCACCGGCAAGAACTACGGCAGCGTGAAGGGCGACCGGACGCTTGAAGATATCCAGAAGCGCCGCCAGGACCGCTGGAACTTTCTCTTCATCGCCGGCATGTGGTTCCAGGACCTGTTCAACTACGACTTCCGCCGCACCGAGCAGTGCATCATCCCCTACGCCACGCAGGAAGGCGAGATCAGCTTCTGCGCGTACAACACCGGCGTGGGCTGGAGGAACATCATCGAGAAGATGCACATGACGGCCACCCTCACCAAGTGGTACGAGGAGCATGGGCGCCACGAGATCTTCGCCGGCGGCAAGAAGGTGGGCATGACCCAGGTGGGCCACGAGCTGGTGCTCAACATGGAGCACGTCAACTCCGAAGCCAACCACACCCTCGACACCCTCGGCATCGCCAAGAATGCCCGCGAAGAAAAGCTGCGCGCCCGCAACCAGACGACGGCTGACAAGGTGAAGAGCGACGCCGAGAACGCCCGCATGGCCAAGCTCTATCGCGAGCAAGTCCTCGGCGAAAAGCCCATCGAAGGGCTGGTTCGGCTTGACTCGATTGCGCCCGCCAAGCAACGGGAAGCCGAACCCGTGGCCGGCGACGACTGATCGCTAACTCAACTCGCTGCGTTACAAAGGCCGTCCGCATTGCGGACGGCCTTTGTGCGCAAAGAAGGGAACCAGGTTAGAGGGCGGGATGCTCCAGGTCTCGATGCTGAGACCGGGGATTGGTTGGGGTGTACCCCTTGTGTGAGACAGCCTGTTGAAGACACAGTTGCCGTTTAGTGTGATTGTCTGTTCAAGTGTTGTGCTCCTTGAGGATAGTCGATGGCCAGTAAAGCGGGGCTGGGCATGAAAGATGACAGCGTAACCGCCTACGATGAGGTATCTAACGCCATGGGCATGGAAGGCGGACAAAAGGTCTTTGTAGTCTTGGAACATCTGGCTCGATCTCCCAACCTTTCAGCGCGTAGGCGATCCGGATCAGCTCCTCGACCGCGTCCATCCGCTCATGCACAGGCCGACTCTGCCAGTAGCGATACTCGTCGGCCTTGATCTCGTCGAAGCTCGTGTACTTGCGCAGCATCGGCTCCATGCGCCAATTGTGGCGAATCGCCGTTTCGTCCCATCCTGAGCGCGACTTGCCGGTTGCGCGGCCAGGGTGTGATACATGGGAGACCATCAATCTGTCAGGTCAGGATCCTCAAACTGGTTCCGGTCAGTGCGCTTGTCTGTCTATTCGTTGCGCCAGGATACCTTTTGCTCAGGGCGATGGTCTTGACCGATGATTTCGCGGTAGAGCTGCGGACGTCGCGCCTGGAGATAGCGATATCCTCCAGCCTGACTCAATTTGTCGGGCACACAACAGGCGATAGCTACGTCGTCACCCAGCCTTGTGCATTCGGCAAGGATGTCACCGAAGGGGTCGATGATCATGGAACAGCCGTTTTTCAACTGATCGTCATCCATACCGATTGCATTGCTGAACACGACGTAGATTCCGTTGTCGTAGGCCCTGGCCGGCAGCCACTTCATGAGCCAGGCGCGGCCTTTCAGTCCAAGAAATTCGGTGCGAAGCGAGGTCGGGTCATTGGCCCGATTTTCCCAGAGCTTTGGGTCGACGAATCCAGCCCCGGGTCGCGGTGACGGCGTACACATGGTCACGTGCGGCATGAAGATGATCTGCGCGCCCAGTAAGGTGGTTGCGCGAACGTTTTCGATAATGTTGTTGTCGTAGCAGACGAGAATGCCGCATTTCCAACCGTGGAGATCGAAGACCACATATTCATCCCCCGGGAGCAAATGAGGATTGATGAACGGGTGAAGTTTTCAAATTTGGTGACGACGCCCGCGCCATCGACACAGATATAGGCCTTGTAGAGCCGGTCCTCAGCGTCCTTTTCGAATAGTCCGGCGAGAATCACCATTCTTGTTTCATTTGCAATTTCACTGAGGGCGCGGACGCTTTCTCCATCGGGTATGGGCTCCGCAAGGGCAAGCATCTGCTCCCGCGAAAGGTTCCTTGCAAAGGTATATCCCGTGATGGAGCACTCATGGAACGCAATGACGTTGGCCCCGCCCGATGCTGCCTGTTCGGTCAACTGCCGGATGATCGATAGGTTGTGGGCCTTGTCCCCACTCTTGTGCTCGAATTGGGCGCTGGCTACGTGGAGGTTCTCCATGCGGCTAGGATAAACGCGCGCGGAGTGCGGCGGATGAAACCTGGGATCTCACTGAGCTACCACACTTCCAGCTCGAATTCCCGATACTCGCGAATCAACTCGAAATCCGCGCGATTCGATGTGATGAGCCGGGCGCCGTAAGAACGAGCCGTCAGGGCGATCAGTACATCGAAGTGCAGATCGCGCAGCTTCATCGCTTCAAATCCACGGTCGCTCTGGATCTTCGGGAGAATCTGTCCGACTCGAGCCAGTTCTTTTCTGTAGGAGTGAATATCGGGTAGTTCCGTTCAAGAGTACGAAGGAAGGATCTGTCCGCCTTAGTCGTGGCGCCACGCCACAACTCGGCCAGGACAACTGCGGAGTTGCGGACCAACTCATCGAGGTCCGCAACTCGCTGGCTGTGACGACCGGTGCGAAGGTCGTCGACAAGAACGGAACTGTCGAAGATCACCATCTCACTTGTCGTAGTTTCCGAACGACAGCTTGCCTTCGTGCTCCTTCATCAGCTTTTTGAAGCCCTTCAGCCGAACGATCTCCTTCAACGCCACGTGCACCGCCTCGGTACGGGACTTGACCCCGAGGACGCGTACCGCCTCGTCGGCCAACTTTGTATCGAGCCTGATCGATGTCAAGGTTCCTGCCATGCTCCCTCCGTATATATACAAATTATCCATCTTATATATACAAGCGTCAAGTTGTGGCTCGCCGTTGCGGGCACAGGTATTGACAGTGTCGGTCGAGATTGTATATAGCTATTTGGCTATATTGATGAATGGCTATAGACAACTACAAACGGTCCTTTGGATGCGACGTTTGCGGCGCTTGCCGACGCCACGCGGAGGGCGATCCTCGAGCGGCTCGCGCTGGGAGATGCAACGGTGAGCGAACTGGCGACGCCTTTCAAATTGAGCCAGCCGACGATCTCGAAGCACTTGAAAGTACTGGAGCGCGCCGGGCTGATCTCGTGCGGGCGGGATGCGCAGCGCCGGCCGAGAAGCCTGGTTCGCAGGCCGCTGGAAGACGCCAGGGCGTGGCTCAAGGGATACCGGAATCCCGGAACCTTGCATTTTGCGACGGCAGGCGATCGCGAAGTCGTGATGAAGCGCGCATTCGCCGCCCGGCGGGACCTGGTTTTCGACGCTTTCGTCCGCCCCGAGCTGCTCAAACAATGGTTCTACGGAAAACCGGGCGGGACCCTCGCTGTCTGCGAGGTGGCGGTGAAGGCAGGCGACTCGTTCCGCTACGTGTGGCGGGACGAGGATGGATCGGAGATGGGGATGGGGGGCGTATGCCTCGAATTCGTGAGGCCGGAGCGAATCGTCGCGACGGAGCAGTTCGATGTGCCGTGGCGATCCGGGCGAAGCGGTGGGCGCGATCGAGCTGGAGGAGCACAACGGATTGACCGTGCTTACGCAGACGATACGGTATGGCTCGGTAGCGGCGCGGGAGATGGTGTTGCGAACTCCGATGGAGCACGGCGTGGCTCTCGGTTATGACAGGCTCGCCAACCGCTGGAGTCCATCGAGGCGAAAGGGAAGCAAAGAAAATGAACAGCGATATCGCCGAGGGGCGGAACGGTTCCCGAAAGATTGTCCGCAAAGCGCCGGCGCGTTACTTGCCGGGTTCATTGTGAATGTTGCGCTGTCGCTTGGTATGGATGCCGCGCTGCGCGCGGCCGTCATTCTGCCCACGCTGGGCGTGCCGATGACGGATGCCCAATCATTGCTGGCGACGGTATACCGGACTCTGATCGCGATTATCGGCTCCTATGTTGTTGCACGACTCGCCCCGCACCAATCCTCTTGAACATGCATTGCTGGGCGGCGCGATCGGCATGGCGCCTTGCCACCGTTGGCGCCGTCGCGACTTGGAATCGGGGACTCGGTCCACATTGGTATCCGGTGGCGCTGGTGGTGCTGGCGCTGCCGACCGCGTGGGTCGGAGGCAAGATTCAGGTATGGCAAAAGCCGTAGTGGGTGATCGATGGCTCATATGAAAGGGAGGGGGCTGCAGAATGAAAACGAAACAGAGTTCATCATCAACAAAGCGGTCGGAACCCGAAAAGGTCGATGCGTACATGAACGGCCTCAAGCATCCTCTCGCCGAGGTCGTTGAGGCTCTTCGGCGCATCATCCTCAAGACCGATCCGGAAATCGGCGAGGAGATCAAATGGAATGCACCAACGTTCTTCTACTCGGGTGAAATGGCGCCCTTCAATCCCAAGGAATACAAGAGGTACATTGTTGTATTCAATCTTTTCAAGAAGGACTGTATCCGGCTCGTGTTCCCAAGCGGAGCCAAAGTCGACGATGGGTCTGGATTCTTGGAGGGAGACTATGCCGACGGCCGGCGACTGGCGCTGTTTTCGAGTATGGATGAGGTGCGAACGAAGAAAGCCGGATTGCAGCAGGTCATACGGAAAATGGTTGGGCAGTCTTGGATAAGAACTAATGTCGTTCTAACTTAAGCTCGCGGTATTCCGCGGTTAGCGCTTCGAGCGCCTTCGTTCAATGGCATCTCTGAGAGGCGCATGCACCGACTCAGCCCCGAAGCCAGCCACATCTCATGCTCGGCGCGGCCTGGGCACTGAGACCGTGCGGACCGACTGGGTCAGTCGCGGCTTATCCATCTCCCTTTTTACGCGGGAGACAATCTCTCTTTCAATCTCGATCGGTCTTTCTTTTTCATGAGACGGCCCTTCTTTGAACGATGAGCGGTGAATTAGAGTATTGAGTTCCGAGTCGATTTTCCTCCAGGCATCCGCAAATGGAAACAACGCGTGTACGCGATGTTTCGGCAGCCGCGTTAGCGGCGCCACCGCGAATATCCCCAGCCTCCGCCGCCGAGCAGAAATAGAACCACTAGAACAATCAATATTGTTGACATGTTGTGACCTCACTCGCAAGATGAAGCGGACCCGCCCTTGTAACGACTGTCCTGCTTCTCTACACATGATCCTACGAATGGCCCAGACGGTTGTCTGATCACATTG
>CAWCTA010000031.1:0-72196 GCA_963798315.1 uncultured Acidobacteriota bacterium
ATGTAGGCGCCGGCGAGCGCCACCGGTCCTTTCCGGAAGAGCTTTTCGGAAAGACCGATCGAGATGGGCATCGATGGGCGGATCGAAAGGTCGCGCAAGTAAATTGATTTTCTTCTTGACAAATCGACAATTCGCCCGCATTAAATGACCCGGTCGCTACTCAGGTAAAAACTGGTGAATCGATGCATAGGAACGCATCTGGTTCAAGTCGTCCGTTGCCGTCGTGGCGCCTCGCCTCCGTGCGAGGTTCCGGGAGGGCGCTGTGTCGTTTTTCGGGTTGTGAAAACCCGCGAAAAGACAAAGAGGGCGAAACGAATCCAGGCCTGAATGGCCACGGCTCATCAGCGGTGCGCATCAACCAGCTTCATGTCCGTGAGACGGGGAGCGACAAGAAACACCCACAAAGACAGAAACAACCTTGAAAAGGAAGGTCACATGAGACAAACGAAATACAGGTTCTTCCTGTTGCCGTTGCTCTTCGTGCTGGCATGTGCCGGAGCATTTGCGCAGGCCAACTCGGAAATCACCGGCATCGTGACAGACCAGACCGGAGCGGTGGTTGCGGGAGCAACGTTGACGCTCACCGATCCGGCCACCGGATTTACCAAGACCACCGTCAGCGGCGACACCGGCTTGTACGATATCGGCGGTCTGAACCCGGGAAACTACAACCTGAAAGTCACGGCCAAGGGCTTTCAGACGTTTGAGCAGAAGGGCATCGTCGTCAACGTTTCCGATCCACCTTCCGCGTCGACGTCAAGCTCACCGTCGGCGCCGAGACGCAGACCGTGACCGTCGAGGCCGACGCACTCACGGTGCAGACCGACTCGAACGTGGTCAGCACCCTGGTCAGCTCGGAGCAGATCAGCCGAAATCGCTACCGAAAACCGCAACTTTGCGGCTCTTGCTGCACTCGGCCTTGGCGTCAGCTCGGCACCTGCCCGACAGCAACACGCCGACTTCAGTGCATCGAGCTTCTCCATCAGCGTCAACGGACTTCGCCAGAGCCACAACATCTGGCTGATCGACGGCGGCGAGTCGGATGACCGCGGCGGCGCCGGCGGCATGCACATCATGCCTTCGCAGGACGCCATCGCCGAGTTCCAGATGATGACCTCCAACTATCCGCCGGACTACGGTATCTCCTCCGGCGCCACCATGAGCCTTTCGCTCAAGAGCGGCACCCAGAAGTTCCACGGCGGGCTGTGGGAATTCAATCGCAACACCGGCCTACAACGCCAACAGCTACTTCAACAAGCTGTGCCACCCCGACCACACCCCGTGCCAACCGTCAACTACAACATCTTCGGCGGCAACATCGGCGGACCGCTCTTCATTCCGCACGTCTACAACACCAACAAGAGAAGACCTTCTTCTTCTGGAACGAAGAGTGGCGCAAGATCCTCACCGGCGCCGGCACCAACGTCCAGAACACGCATCGATCCAGCCGACCTTCCCGAGCGCCGGCCAGAATCTGCACCTACGTTGCCCCCGGATTCCCCACGAGCACCTTCATCGTGGTCCCGAACATCGCAGCCAACGTCCTACTATCCAGACGAAGCTGCAACCCACTGGGACTCGCTCCCGGCCGGCTGCTGGCACGGACAAGCGCTGCTTCGACTCTAGGGCAACGGCAGCGGATGCCAGGATTCGCAGGTCATTCCGGCATTCGCTGTTCGACAACAACGGCATTCTCTACCTGAATTCGCCCGGTCATTCCCAAGGCCCAACGTACCCGGCCAGGACAAGAACATCACCAACGCTTCCAACGCCGATCGACGTCCGCGACGACGTGGTCCGAATCGACCACAAGTTCAACGACAAGTGGGCGATCCTTGGCCACTACATCCACGACACGTGCCACCCAGGATTACGCCCAACCGTTCCTTGGCTGGCTGTGGGCAAGCTACAACACCATCACCAGCACCCTGACGAACCCGTCCTACTCGCGCAGCCATCAAGCTCAGCGGCACCATCACTCCGAACCTGCTCGTCGAGGCCAGCATCAACTACGACGGCAACATCATCGACATCACCAACAGCCCCAACAGCCAACTGCCTCCGGCCTGGAACTGTCAATCCGGTCTCTCCGGCTTTCGCCATCACGCGCAACTCGCTCCCCAGCATGAACTTCATGGGGCCCTACGGCGTGGCGAAGACAACTCGGCGGCGCTCCGTGGCACAACGCCGCCGAGGACTACGAGCCCAAGAGTCGACATCTCGTACACCTGGGGCAAGCACGCCATGAAGTTCGGCTTCAGCTACAACCGCTACACCAAGAACCAGCAGCTCTTCGGCGACGCAACAGGGCAACTACACTTCGGAGCAGCACAACCAACGACAGCCTCATGGACATGCTACTCGGCCTCACTACCAGCTACACGCAGTTCCAGTCCACTCCCATTCGCCACTACGTCAACCAGACGCCGTCGTTCTATGTGATGGACAACTGGCACGTCACGCCGCGCCTCAGCCTGCAGACTCGGCCTCCGCTATGACGCCCTGCCGCACGCATGGGAGCGCAACAACGACGTCGCCAACTTCAACCCCGCGGCCTACAAACCGTCAGCAGATTCCGATCTGGACACCAGCCGGCACCATCGACCCCGCCAGCCCGAGCATCTCAACCGTTGACGGTCCCTATCTACCTCAACGGCATGGACCTCGCTGGCGTCAGACGGCGTTCCCGCGCGGCCTCGTCGAAAACGACTACAACACGTTGCAGCCTCGCGTCGGCTTCTCTGACGACATCGTTCGGAAACGGCAAAACTGTTCTTCGCGGCGGCTTTGGCACCTTCTACGAGCGCACTGCAGGGCAACGACATCTACAACGCAGCCACCAATTCGCCCTTCGCCTACAACGCCGGGCATCAGCAACACCTACTTCAGCACCCCCGGCCTGAGCTGGAACGACAACTCCAGCACAGGCCTCTGCCGGCCTGCCGGTCTTCGCCACCGGACGTAACCAGCCTGGCTCACAGCTACCTGGCGCCGGCCGTGGCCCAGTTCAGCCTCGGCGTGCAGCACGAGCTGTCGCCCTTCGTGATCTGGGTTGTGCAGTACGTCGGCAACCTGGCCTGGCACCAGAACGTCCAGCGCAATCAACAACATCCCGCTCAGCACGACATGGTCAGTGCGCTGCGACGCGCGACAATGCGCACAAACCACAACGCGGGTCATGGCTCCGAAGGGGATACGGCGACGCTGCGGCGATCCTGGCGACGGGCATGGCAACGTAATCAACCTCCTCCGGTGCGGCGACGGCAGCTATCGGACACCGACGTTGGCCAGTCCACGTACCTCCCCGGCGGACATGAACTAGTTCGCCCTATCAGGGCTGGAGTGGCATCAGCAGCAGGAAAACACCACCAACGGCAACTACAACGGCTTCCAGACCGGTGCTCCGCGTCCAGAACCGCTGGGGCCTCAGCGGCGAGGTCGACTACACGTGGTCGCACGAAATCGATCTCACCAGCTACGACCTAACACCGTCAGCAACCCCTGGAACCCGAAGTACGACAAGGGATCGGGCGCGCTGGACCGTCGTCACATCCTCAGCGTCAACTACGTCTACAAGCTGCCGTTCTTCGCCAAAAGCACGGGCCTGGTGAAGTCGCTTGCCGGCGGATGGGAGATGGCTGGCACGATCATCGACGAAACCGGCGTGTCCCCGCAACCAGGGCCCGGGCATCTCGCTGCCTACGATCCGGTCGGTCTCGGCGGCGGCTACACCATCCGTCCGAATGTAAGCGGCAAGATTCTATCCCAAGACGTTCAACCAGTGGTTCAACACCAGCCAGTTCTCCTCCCGTCCCCGTCGTGGCTGGGCGGGCCCAACATGGGCTTCGGCAACGCAGGCAAGGACGCGATCGTTGGCCCGGGCCGCGTCAACTTCACTACCTCGCTGTACAAGTCGTTCGCGATTACCGAACGGCTGCACATCGAACTGCGCTTCGAGTCGTTCAACACCTTCAACCACACCCAGTGGAACGGGGTTAACACTTCCATGCCGCAGTGGGCCGGCACCAACAACTTCGGCCAGATTTCGAGTGCGTGGGACGCCCGCACACTTGAACTGGGCGGCAAGTTCGTTTTCTAAACTGCAACCTCAACCGGGCGCGGCGGGCACTCCCCGCCGCGCCCTTTTCATTGCCGTCAGGTTTGCCGCCAACAACTGCGGCGAGCGACAATAGGGAAAAAGTGAACCGGCTGGAAGATAACGCGGGCTTAGGAACAGGGCACGACTTCAGAGCCTGCGGAGAAACTCGGATCCAACCCTGCTTCGTGTCAGGGCACGACTTTAGTCGTGCCGCAAACGCTGCAAAATCAGGGCGGGCTTTACCAGCTGCGGAAAGTCTAATTCGGGCGGTAGGCCGGGGATTCATCCCCGGCATAACCCACGCATTATCAGCGCGGGCTTTAGCCCCTGAGGGACGATTCTTTCCCTCATTCCCCCATTTCCACAGCTTGTTCAGTCATGCTGTGAGACCGGCCTTGAAACTCATAATCACCCTGGCGCTGACGGCCGGAGTGGCGCTGTGGGCACAAACGACAAAGGCGCAGGATCCCAAACGCCAGGCCGCCCTGGCTCTTGAACAGCAAGGAAAGAACTCCGAAGCAGAGGCTGCGTGGCGTGCCTACCTCAACTGACCATCCCACGGATCCGGAGCCATACGCTCAACTGGGATTACTCGAGGCGCGGCAGGAACACTACAAGGAAGCGGTCCCGCTCTATCGCAAGGCTCTGGCGATGAATCCGCACGTTCAGGGACTGCGCCTCAACCTTGGTCTGGCATTGTTTAAATCGGGAGATCTCAAAGAAGCCCTTCCGGAGTTCACTCAATCTCTCAAAGAGGTCGCTCCGGGGTCCCCGGAGGCCCAACGGCTGACGATCCTGATCGGGATGTCGCATTACGGTCTGGCCGAGTATGCCGAGGCGGTTCCGTTTTTGAAAGAAGCTGCCGCCAAAGATCAGCAGAACCTTCCCTTGCGCCTGGCACTGGCCCATAGTTGTTTGTGGTCGAAGCAATACCCGTGCGTGATGGACGTCTACCACGAAATCCTGACTCTGAATTCAGAGTCTGCTGAGGCCGACATGCTGGCCGGAGAAGCGCTCGATGAGATGAAAGACAACGAGGGCTCGACCAAAATGTTCCGGGCGGCTGTGGCGGCGAACCCCAATGAGCCAAACGTGCATTTCGGGCTGGGGTACCTGTTGTGGACGCAGAAAATCTATCCCGAGGCCGCCCGGGAATTCCAGGCGGAGCTGGCCAATGATCCGCAGCATGTGCAGTCGCTGGTGTACCTTGGCGACACCGAAATTCAACTGAACCAGCCCGGCGATGCCCGGCCGATCCTGGAAAAGGCGGTGCGGCTCGATCCCTCTCAGCCCCTGGCCCACCTCGATTTGGGCATTCTCCTGGGCGATGCCGGCGACAGCGAGGCTGCTCTCCGGGAACTGACTCTTGCCGAAAAGCTCAATCCCAATGACGTGAATGTCCACTGGCGGCTAGGCCGGCTTTACCGGACGATGGGCAAAAAGGACGAAGCCAAGGCCGAATTCGAAAAGGCCAGTACCTTGAACAAAGCGGCCGACGAAGATCTCTACAAAAAGATCTCGAACGGGCGCGCCAAACCGCCGGAAGGCGAAACCGCCCCGGAGAAGCCATTAAACCAGTAGGGTGCGATCAGTGCGGGTGGACGGTAGGACGCGCGGTGGTGCTGCGCGCAAGAAGGTCAGACAACGCCCTCTCCGGGCAGATGTGATGCGTTTCCAGTTGCTCGATCTCCTCAACGGATTCCACCGCTGAGGCGACCGTCATGAAGCAGTAGAGGCAGCGCGTGTTATAGGTGCCATTCTCGTTCTGGGTATGGCTGAACATATTGCCTCGGGCGATCAAAGAGATTTGACGATCGTATTGCGAACCAACCCGGACCTTGCGTGACTGGCATCACGAAGTAGCGTGAGCGAAATCGCAACCGCGGGCCTGCCGAAAATTACGGCCGGTTGTCGCACAATGGAATTGGAGTCTCCAGAATGCTGAATACAGTGGCGATCCTGCGTTTGTCGTTCACGGTCCACGTGTAAGGGGATGTCCCCGGTCTATACCCAAAAGGCACCCCCCACCCACCCCCTATGTAGATTCGCTTTTATTTCGCTTTATAGAAATTGCATACTGAATCCAGAGGCTTTACGGGGCACGTTTCCGGATGTAACAGCATTTTATGTTACATAGGGCCCGTTTTGGCTCACCCGTAGGCTAGACCGAAGTTCCAGCCATGAAACGGCCTAAGAATTGAAACAGGTAGCCATGAATGAAGGACATGGGCTAAGTGCGTGGTTGTTGATTAGGTGACAATGTACCCATGTAATATGAATATATAACTTGACATTGCAACTATTATGTTGCATATATTAAGCCATGTATATCGACGTCGTCCCGAACCGGAGCTCCCCGCCCGCGGTTCTGCTGCGTCAGGCTATTCGCGAAGGCAGCAAGATCCGCAAGGTCACCCTAGCCAACCTTTCCGACTGGCCCGAGGAGCAGGTATCCAGCCTGAGATTGTTGCTCAAGGGCGAGTCGCTGGTTCCCCTCAACCAGGCCTTCACCATCACCCGCTCCCTGCCTCATGGCCACGTTGCGGCGGCGCTGGGTACGCTGCGCCGTCTGGGGCTGGAGCACATCCTCCATCGAGAGCCATGCCGGGAGCGCGATCTGGTGGTGGCCATGATCGTGGCACGGATCCTGGAGCCGGCCTCCAAGCTGGCTACGGTGCGGGGACTGGAAGCCGAGACCGCCTCCAGCAGTTTGGGGGCCTGCCTGGGGCTGGACACAGTCAGTGAAGACGAACTCTATCGAGCCATGGACTGGCTGCTGGAGCGCCAGGAGCAGATCGAAAAACACTTGGCCAAGCGTCATCTCGAACACGGCTGTCTGGTGCTCTACGATTTAACTTCGACTTATTTTGAAGGCCGACATTGTCCTATAGCTCATTATGGTCATTCCCGCGATGAGCGTCCTGGCAACCTGCAGATCGTCTTTGGCCTGTTGACCGATCAGGCCGGACGGCCGGTGGCCGTAGAAGTATTCGAAGGCCACACGGGAGACCCCAAGACCGTTGCGGCACAGGTGGAGAAGTTGCGCGCTCGATTTGGTCTGGACCGGGTCATTCTGGTCGGCGATCGCGGCATGCTGACTAGCGCCCGCATCGAACAGGATTTGCGCAGCGCAGGTCTGGATTGGATCACGGCTTTGCGCAGCGTGCAGATTCGCGCTCTGGTGGATTCCGGATTCCTGCAGTTGTCCTTGTTTGACCGCCAGGACTTAGCCGAGATCTCTCATCCGGACTATGCCGGGGAACGGTTGATTGCCTGTCGTAACCCTCTGCTGGCAGAGGAACGCTCCCGTAAGCGGCTGGAGTTGCTGGCCGCTACGGAAAAGCGGTTGGAGCAGATCGTGGTCGCTACCAGGCGGAAGAACCGCCCCTTGCGAGGCAAGGAAAAGATCGGCATCGCCATCGGCAAGTCTCTGGGACGATACAAAATGAGCAAACACTTTCAGTTCACGGTTACCGAGACCAGCTTTACCTATGAGCGCAACTTAGCCAGCATTGCCGCAGAAACTGCACTGGATGGGATCTATGTGCTGCGCACAAGCGTTGCACCCAAGGTGCTCTCGGCAGAACAAACGGTGCGGGACTATAAGCGTCTGTCGGTAGTGGAGCGCGCATTTCGCAGCCTGAAGAACGTGGATTTGAAGGTGCGGCCGATTCATCATCACCTGGCCGACCGCGTTCGGGCTCACGTCCTGTTATGCATGTTGGCGGCTTATGTGGAGTGGCACATGAAACAGGCTCTGACTCCCTTGTTATTTATCGATGAAGAGCCCCAAGCCGGGGAGGCATTGCGCTCCTCAGTCGTGGCCCCAGCGCAGCGCTCGCCAGCGGCGATGGAAAAGATACAAAGCCATCGCACCACCGACGGACTTGCGGTCCATAGCTTCCCCTCACTGCTTCAGGACTTAGCTACCCTGACTCTCAACAAAGTCACCGCTGCAGGCCGCACCCTGCAAATGATTGCTACTCCAACGCCGCTGCAGCGCCGCGCCTTTGAATTACTTGGCCTTGCCCCAGCCTTATAGTTGTACCCAGAACAGGCTTCGCTCTTTCCCATTACTTCGCTGAATACATGCACCTTATCGCCTCTAACTTAGGGGAACTTCGCGCATTGGGCGACTTGCCGCTCATCGTCACCAGCGTTGCCTGACGCTTCACGCCCGGCGCACCGTCCAGCGCAATCTGTAAGCGCTGCGTATCCGAGGTTCCATTCACAAGCTTGATGAATATCTTGCGCCGTTGTTCGTCGCGCGTCACTGACGCGGCAATCCGCGGGCCCACATTGGTCAGGGTCGCCGCGACCACTTCCGTTCCCGCGTGTGCGGCAAACATCACCTGCGTCCAGTAACTCGGCGACCCGTAGCTGGTCAGCGCATCATAGCCGATCAGGTCGGATGCCCACTGCATTCCGCCCGCATTCACGTTCACAAACAGCGGCGCGTAGCTCTCCATGATCACCAGGTCGCCGTTGCGTTCCAGCCCTGTCAGCCACGCCGCATCGCCCAGCGCCGATTGCAGGTTGGGCGTGGGTTCTCCCTCGCGCGTCGCCCACTCGCCCACAAAGATCTTGGGCCCGCTGCGATCGTATTTGTCGTAGTGTGCGAAATCGGAAAATGCCTTTTCCGCCGACATGTAGAAGTGTTCGTCGAGCACATCCGGCTTCACGCTTTTCACCGGCGTGGTGGCAATCAACTGCAGATCCGGATACTTCTCCTTGATGGCTTTGAAGAACTGCGCGAACCGCCCATCGTACGACCCCGACTTGTCGAACCAGTCTTCATTGCCGATCTCCACGTAGTGCAGCGGAAACGGCGCGGGATGGCCGTTCTTCGCGCGCTCGCCGCCCCACTTCGTGTTGGCGTCCCCGATCACATACTCGATCTCGTCCAGCGCATCCTGGACGAACGGCTCCAGCGCCGGCCCCGGATCCACGTGCTCCTGCTGCAACGAATATCCCGCATACACCGCCAGCAGCGGTTCCATCTTCAGGTCTTCGCACCATTCCAGAAACTCCAGCAGTCCCATCCCATCCGAAGAACGATAGCGCCACGGGCTCGGATGCGTGGGCCGGTCCACCAATGGGCCAATGGTCTTCTTCCAGTCGTATCGGTCCGGAATGTGATCCCCTTCGAGATAATTTCCTCCCGGCAGCCGCAGAAACGTAGGACGCATCGCCGCCATCTTCTCCATGATGTCGATACGATTTCCGTTAGTCCGGTCGTGATACGTGGGCGGAAAAAGTGATACCAGGTCGAACCACACCGTCGCCGGCCGCGCGATCGTCAGTTGAAAATGATTGTTCGCTGTCACCGGCCCCGCGCCTGTCTTGAGCGTGAACGTGTACTGTTTCCAATCCGTCGTTACGCCGCTCACCGTCGCGCTCGCTGCGGTTGCGCCTGTTTCGTCGTTCACCAGGCTGGCCGTAATGGGCACGCCCTCCGCATCGGACTTGGCATAGAACGATCCCGCATAAGTCGTGTTGGGCCGCACCGCGATGCCCCAGTATCCTTCGTTCTGCATCCCGGCCGGCGCGGAGTCAGTGGCCGCACTCACGGTCATCTTGATGCTGCGCGCCGGCGCGGTGCTTGGTCCGGTGTGATCGTCCACCGTCACATCCACCATCGACGCGCCCTTCGCCACGTGTGTCCAGTAAAACAGCGGCCGTCGTCCCGGCCCGACCGTTCGGTCGCGAATCAACTCCGCATACAGCCCGCCATCGTAAGAGAAGTTGATCTCTTCGGTCATCAGCCCATAGAACATCGGGTTGACCTTGGCGGTCGGGTGATCCGCCTGGATGGCGAGCGAAGGGGATTGGGCCGGCGCAGCCGTCGAAAACGCCAGGGAGGCAAACAGGGGAAGGAGAGAAAATCGTTTACCCATGGGAGCCAATGATATGCAATATCAATCTATCCTGGCAATGGAGAAACGTTTTCTCGCTGCACTGTTTCGGCCTGCCGTACGCCGTGATCCTCGCACCGGATTCAGCCCGTGAACGACCGCGGCCCGGCGACGGCCTGACGGAGGGCCGCAATCGCTCTCAACCAGTGTCGCCGCTGATTCGAGATCACGACTACCCGCACGCACAGCGCGATCGCTCCCCCCAGCGCGGTACAGAACATGCGCCGCGACGCAATCGTCGGGCCGGGAATCTCGTTCAGTGAGAGAAGAAAGACGATGTAGCCCGTGATGACCGTCGAGAACAGCGCGTAGTTCACGTTAAGGACGCCGTAGGCGAGCCACGCAAACAGGACCGCAAATGCCGCCAGTCCTACGGTGTTCGGATGCACATGGGCAAGGCAGAAGCTGACGGCAATCGCTCCGCACATGGTTCCCGCCATCCGTGCGATGGCCCGGCTGATGGTATCCGTCAACCCTGGCTTCAACACCAGCAGCGCGGTCATCGGAATCCAGTAACCGCTGGGGTAATTCAGCCGTCGATAGATCTCGGTGGCAATCCCGATAGTGACCGCCAGCCGCAGTGAATACGGCACCGCGGACTCTGAAAATCGCAGCTGGCGTACCGATTCCGCGGTCTCAATCAGAGCCGAGCGCAGGGCCGACTCCTCTTCCCGCAGATAACGCGTCAGCTGAAAAACCCGTGCGCGCAGATCGCTGAATAATTGAAACAAGACAGACGACATGACCAGTTGCAGCGCTCCGCCAGCAAACAGCAGGAGGCCGCGATCCGCCGCCTCCCCCAGCGAGGCCGGAAACGC
The DNA here is from genome assembly GCA_963798315.1 of uncultured Acidobacteriota bacterium. Lineage (GTDB taxonomy): Bacteria > Acidobacteriota > Terriglobia > Terriglobales > Acidobacteriaceae > Telmatobacter. Next base: position 10,833 of record CAWCTA010000031.1, read on the forward strand.
CGACGCCACCAGGAACGTAATCACGCATTGCTGGCCGACCCAGCTGTATCCCCCGGGACGCGTCGTGAGCATGCCGTATCCAAAGGCCCACAGCGCCGACACGAACACCAGCAGAAGATTCTCATGCCCAAGCAGTACGCCCACTAAACCGGAGAAGGCCATCCCGAACGTGACGAAGATCATCGGCACAAGATGCGAGTTGTCGATGCACTGCTTCTGGCCAAATCCGGTGTTCGAGGCTCCGCCGGCTGCAATCATGCCCGCGGCAGGATGGCCCGCGGCGATCCCGGCTCCCAGACAGATAGCAACCGGCAAGATCAGGATCAGGTCGCTGCGAAGAGTCTGGTTTTCCCACACGATTACCGTGCTGTCGGTAAGAAACGGATGCGGGGCGGCTGTCCCGGCAGCAGGCGTCGACATTGAATCAGCATCGCATACAAGCCTCCGTCATGAAGCGTTTCTCCGCCTGCGCGGGCGATCGGACCACCGCCCTGGTTTGGTGGGCATGCCCCGGTTTCCACGAAGTGGTCTCTCTGTGCGCGCGGCAGGCCTATGTCGAACCGCGAGACTAGGCCGTCTGCAGAGAGTGGCCGCTCCGCACGTTCTACCTCATGGCCGGCCGGTGCCTTGCGCCAGTTCCAGGTCAAGGCCGGCGCGCTCTCCATTGATAAGGATGATTCCCTCGTTAAGCAGCTGCTGTCCGGTGCAATCGTAGGACTCGTAGCGGCGCAGAGCGTCGATCGGAAAGAAAAACTCGACAGACAATGTCTTCGCTGGCGGCACACCCGGTCTTGTGCGCGGACGCACGGTTGTGCTGAAGCTGATGCCGTCAAAGTTCTGGTCGCCGGGGAAATAAGCAAGCACACGGCGGATGAGCGGCGAGATGTGCTCGTCAAAGGCCTGCGCGGCAAGCTTGTAGCGGGAGGTTTCGACCGGCTCGGCCAGGCCTGTGGTCATGGAGAGCTCGAGGTAAACCTGATGATGAAACGGAATGAACGCCGGAGGGGCGTAGTCCACGAAGTGCGCCTCGGGTTCCAGATCCTTCAGCATGTGATTGCTGGCGCCCTGGATCGACAACTGCAGCGCAGCCAGCGCCTGCGCTGAAGAATCGCGTGGCGCAGGCGGCGGGGTTGACGGCATGGGCGGCGCCGGCGCTGCATCCGGCCTCGGAATGGGTTGATTAGCAACTTCATCTGCAACCCGCTGCGGCGGAACGTTCTTTGCAACAAGCGTCACCGAAACGGGCGCAGACGGCGCCGGCGAGCCTGTTCTTGCCATATTCGCCGAAGCCGGCGCGGATTGCTTCTGCGGAACCTGTTCCTCGTCCGTCAGCCATATACTCAGTTGCTTCGCATTGAGCAGCACGTCGGCATCGAGCAGCGCGCCTTGCACCGCCAGGGTGTTCTGCGCCGCCACCAGCTTTACCGCCGCGGACTGCGGGAAGTAGACCATGAGGTTCTCTGGCCGCTCGATCGGCATGCCCATGGTCTTGCTGATCACGTGATGCGACACTTCAACCGCGTATCCCTGGACGGAAGTGTTCCCTTCAAACGCAGGGACCGCAGCCTTCAGGATCGGCACGACAACATCCTCAAAGGTCTGACGTGCGCGCTGCTCCTGGTTGAATTTGTCCGATGCGTAGGCTCCGTAGTAGTTCCCCGAGATGGCAATTACCGTCGACCCGTTGTAATGCTCAAAGCGGATCGAGTGCTGGTCGGTGCGCTTCTGCACCTTCTCATCGATATCCAGCGTACGGCTGAGATAGAAGGGAAAATCGAATCGATAGCCGGCAATGCTCTGGCCAACCGTTTTGAGGTTGTTGAAGGACTGTTCCTGGAGTGCGCGCAGCCCAGGGTCACTGATCTCGACCGACGCCACAACCTGTGCGCTCACAAGCCGGGCGCCAAACAGTAACATCGCGAGGAATGCAATTCTATTTGGGCGCATACATGATCCTTGCCATTCGCTAGTAAACAAATTCCAGCCCGACAACAACGGCGTTGGTCCGGAACGGCCCCTTGATCACCTCGCCCGTTACCGGGTCGTAGACGATCTGCTGGGGCATGATCTGGTATTCCATCGAAGCCTTGATGTTGGCGTGGATAAGGAACTGTGCGCCGGGCGTGAACCGGTTCCGCGTGGAAGCGTAGGGCGAGTAGAACGAAGACCCCGGCGGCGCAGTCGGGTCGTACTGAATAAAGTTGATTCGGTCAGCGCTCGACTTCACCTGGTCCCACCGCATGATGGTCATCACCCACGGCAGAGCCAGGTAGTCCGCCTCCGCAAAGCCGCCGCTGAAGGTCGCCGCCGCGCCCGATTGAAAGCCTGTGATTCCGGACGCTTCCGACGTCGTGACCGGCACCAGGTTGTGATCGTGCGCGGCCACATACACGCCAAACACGTTGAGGTTTCGGTAGTTGAAGTTGACGTCGCCGCCGATGCGGTAGAAAGGCTCGCGCGCGGTGAGCACGGTTGGGGTTACGCCATCGGCCAGTACGCCGCTTACCGGCTGCGCAGTGCGCCCGTAGAAGTAGAACGTTCCCAGCGAGAGAAACGTATGGTCCCGCGGACCGCTCACGCCAGCCGCCTGCACGTCTTTGCGGCTGACCGGGTCTTTTTCCAGGTTGAAGCGATAGACGAACCGGCCATACATGTCCTTGAAGTTCGCATCGGAGGTGAACGCCACGCCGTTCTGCGGCCCGATGTTGGGCGGGCTGACGTTCACGCCGGTGGTGTTCTGATCAAAGACGGCGAAGGAGTAATGGTAACCCTGATACGTGTGGCCGCCGCTGAATTCGACCCCGTTCGCCGCATTCTCCAATGCATAACCGTTGTTGACAAACTGCGCCGGCCCCAGCCCGTTTTGAATGCCGATATTGGCCTCGCTGAAGATGTCCCATCCACTGAGGTTCCAACTGCGTGCCTGGCTGAAGGGAAGATCCAGTTCAAACTGGCCCACGCGCAGGCTCAGGGAATCGGTCGGCAACTTCAGGAAACGGCTGACGTCGATGAATTTGAGGTAGCCGTCGCCCAGAGCCCCATTGGCGTTGCCGCCTGCGACACTGATGTCGTCGTCCGCCCAGAAAGCTATGCCGCTGCCAAAGTTGCCGGCCGTGAAGATACTGAACAATCCCGGCTGAAAATCGGTCTGGGGAATGAAGGTGCCAACGGTGCCGGGGGGAAGAGCCAGATTGAAGTTGTTCCGGTTGGAACTTACCTGCTGGTAGAAGGTGTTGTACCGAAAGCTGGCGGGAATGGAGCCGGGAATGGAGCCCGGATAGATTGTGTGCGGCCATAATTCCGCTTGCGCGGGGGCGCCCAGCAGAACAGGCGGCTGCTTCAGGAACGATTCATCGTCCTTGGGAAACTTGAAGCCCGCATCTTTGAAGGCCTTCCCAAAATCATTGAGCTTGGGAAAATCCACGTGGCAGGTGGTGCAGGACGTGCCATACTTCCGCGAAAATGCGGGGATGGCATTTGTTGAGGGTGGAAGCGAGAGGACGACCAACACGGCCGCGACAGACAGTACGACGGCGAAAGAAAAAGAAAAAGACTTGCCATTCCTATTCATGGGGGAGCCTCGGGTGTTCCGCATCACAACCTGAAAGGCTGTATTGGGAAAAAGTGTGAGGTAGATCACCCCCTCACGAATGTGATGGCAATCACGTGACTCGACTAAAGAGTCGCCTGCGGGTCTTCATGGGGCAGCGCCCGGGCAGGCTGTTTGGCCTCTTTTATTGCATGCGTTTACGATTCGTGCGCCGGGTCAGGATTATCGAATCGCGTGAACCTCGAAATGAAGTTCAGATACACCGTGCCCGTCGGGCCGTTGCGCTGCTTGGCGACGATGATTTCCGACTTGGCCTTGTCCGACTCCGACATCTCCTCGTCGCGGTTGTAGTACGCCTCGCGATGAATGAACGCCACCACGTCGGCGTCCTGCTCGATCGAGCCCGATTCGCGCAGATCGCTCAGCAGCGGACGCTTGTCCTCGCCGCGGCGCTCGCTGGCGCGGGAGAGCTGCGACAGCGCCATCACCGGCACATCCAGTTCCTTGGCGAGGGCCTTCAGGCCGCGGGAAATCGCCGACACTTCCTGCGTCCGGTTCTCATACCGTTTGCCCCCGGCCGAGGGCAGCGTGGCCGACATCAGCTGCAGATAATCCACCACCACCAGGTCCAGCCCTCCGCGCGTCTGCTTGAGCCGCCGCGCTTTGGCGCGCATCTCCGCCAGCGAAATACCCGCGGTGTCGTCGATGAAGAGATGCGATTCCACCAGGTCGCCCAGCGCCTTCTGCAGCTTGTCGTGGTCTTCGCGGCCCAGGAAGCCGGTTTGCAGCTTGCGCTGGTCCACCCACGCCTGCGACGCCAGCATGCGCCGCAACAGCGATTCTTTGCTCATTTCCAGGCTGAACACCGCCACCGTCGCGCCATGATTCACCGCCGCGTTCTGCGCCATGTTGATTGCGAACGCCGTCTTGCCCATCGACGGGCGCGCCGCCACAATAATCAGCTCCCCCTTCTGCAAGCCGCTCATCATGCGATCGAGCTCGTAAAAGTCGGTCGCCAGCCCCGTCACTTCGCGGCTCTGCTTGTAGAGATTATCGATCGACCCGAACGAGTTGGCGACAATCTGTTCCAGGCTCTGGAACCCGGCGCTCAAGCCCTTCTGGCTGACATTGAGCAGATCCTGCTCGGCCGCGCCGATCACATCGAGTGCCGTCTCGCTCTGGTCCGCGGCGCGCGCAATCGCCGCCGAGCAGATCATCATGAGCCGGCGCAGAAGGCTCTTGTCCTTCACGATCTTGATGTACTCATCGATGACCGGCCGCCGCGGCAGGCCCTCCGTGAGCGACGCCAGGTAGGCCACCCCGCCCACCGACTCCACTTCCTTGTTCCTGGCCAGCTCGTTGGCCAGCGTCACGATATCCACCGCGCGCTGCGAGTCCATCAGCTCGGTCATGCGCAGGAAGATGCGCCGGTGCGAATCGAGCGAAAAATCGTCCGCCTCGATTTTTTCCGCCGCCTCCGAGTGCGCGGCGTTGTCGAGCAGAATTGCGCCCAGGATGGTCTTCTCGGCGTCGATGTTGGCGGGCAATCCTGCGTCGAAGCCCCGCAGGTCAGGGATGGTGGCCATATGTCGAGTGTAGGCCGAATCGTCCGACGAACCGCTTTGTGAATTGCCCAGGGGATATGTGGGAATCGCGCTCGACAGAATGTAAACAAACCGGAATGCCCCTCTCACAGTGGTGTAAACAGAGGTGCACACTCGAACTCCCCGCAACAAGTACAGCTTTGGGCAAACCATTCCAATTCTGGGACTTGGCACAACGTGACCTTTGGCACGGACCTTGCAAGGTCAGGGCCGGCCCCGGGACGAAGCCTTTTGCACACGGTCAGGAGAACTCGATGTCATGGACGCGATGAACGGCACGCCGCCATCCGATAGGGGGTTTGCGAAAGTCCGATCCGTTTCGGCTCGGCTTCGGTCCGTGTTTCGTTCCGGCGAGCACGGGAGTGCGCTAGTCGAGATTGCCGTGGTCATGCCGATCATACTTCTCGTCATGACCGGCATCTTCTCCTTTTCCATCGTCCTGTATCAAAAGCTGGTGCTGGCCGAAGCGGTCAGTACCGCTGGCAGGTTTCTCGCCGTGGATCGCGGAGATACCGATCCGTGCGCTTCGGCCGCGGCCAAAATCTATGCTGCGGCGCCCGGTCTCACCACGTCGAAAATCACCCTCGCTTTCGTGTTGAACGGGACCTCCTATTCCGGGGCAACGTGCAGCGGAACCACCAATATGGTGTCGGGCGGAACCGCCAAACTGACCGCGACCTACCCCTGCAGTTTCTCCGTGTATGGATCAAATTTCGGAACCTGTTCCCTCAGCGAAGGCGCAAATGAGGTTGTCCAATGAGCAACGAAGATGGCTCTCTTTTCGAGCGGTTTCTGAAAGACGAACACGGGCAGGCGCTTCCGTGGATGTTTTTCCTGGTCGCCCTCGTGCTGGGGATGGGAGGGTTGACCACCGATCTTGGTCGGGCCTTTGTCTGCTATCGCGAACTCCAGGCTTCAACCGACGCCGCCGCGCTGGCCGCCGCCTATAACATGGCTTTATCCACTGCCACCACTTCGACCGTACAAACAGCGGCGTCGAACGAAAGTTCCGTATCTGGAGGTGCCAACGCCAACCCCAATCTGCCCAAGGCTTCCATCACGACCACGCTGAAATGCCTTACCAGCGTGGCCAATCAAGGGGTCCTGTGTTCCGCCTCTCCCACGGGCAGCAATGCCGTCCAGGTGCAGCAGACAGTTACCCTATCGACTTATTTCATCAAGGCCCTGGCTGTCTTCGGCGTCAGCGCGGCCAAGACCATCAAGCTCACCGCAACCGCGACTGCGGCCATGCGCGGCGCAACCAACGAGCAATACAACGTGGCCATTGTCGTCGACACCACGGCCTCCATGGGGAACACTGACACCGATGCAAGTTGCGGCACAACAAGAATCAAGTGCGCCTTGCAGGGCGTTGAGACCCTGATGCAATCTCTTTCGCCCTGCACCGCATCCAGCACCCTCTCAAGCTGCACTGCGTTCGATCAGGTTAGCCTCTTCACGTTTCCAAACGTGCAGGCAAACACGGCCAGCAAAGATACGACGTGCCCTACAAGCAACCCCACCATCCTGCCCTACGTAACGCCCACGGCGGGCGCGACCTGGTCAGCGCCCACGGGCAGCTCGCCAACCTATCAGATCACCACCTACTTGAGTAACTACAGCTCGACCAACAAGGCCGGCGGCGCGTTGAACACCTCTTCCGCGCTTACCATTGCGACCGGGGGAAAGAGCGGCTGCAGCGGCATGCAAACCCCAGGCGGGGACGGAACCTACTATGCCGCAGTAATCTATGCGGCGCAATCGTCGTTGATCGCCGCCCAGAAAGCCAATCCAGGTTCTCTGAATGCGCTGATCATCCTCAGCGACGGCGACGCCGACAGCACGAAGATTTGTGCGACTTGGAGCTCATCCAACCCAGCGCAATGCAATACATATGCGGGGCACGGCGGGAATGTATACGGCTCTGCCGACGATCAGTGCCAGCAAGCCATCACCGCGGCCAAAGCAGCCACGGCGGCACACACCGCTGTTTACACCATCGCCTACGGCGCGGCGTCTTCAGGATGCGCAAGTGACACGTCGGGGCCCCTGAAAGGAATCTCCCCATGCACCGCCCTGCAGGATATGGCCTCCACATCGGCAAATTTCTACTCCGACGCCACGGCATCGCAAAATAAGGGCCAGTGCACGTCGACCGCGAATCCAAACCTGACCCTGAATAACATCTTCAAGCAGGTGGCCACCTCGTTTACGGTGGCGCGCTTACTCCCGGACAACGCAACTTAGCCTGTTCCGCCACACATACGCGCATACGAACCGCTAGTGGCTAGGAGCTGCCTTTACGGCTTCCACCGAAGCACCGGCTTCCGCGCCGCCGCCACTTCATCCAGCCGCGAGACGCGCGTCGAGTGCGGCGCCGTCTTCACCAACTCCGGCGTCTCCTCGACTTCCTTCGCAATCGACCGCATGGCATCGATGAAAAGGTCCAGTTCCTCCACCGACTCGCTCTCTGTCGGCTCGATCATCAGCGCCCCCGGCACGATCAGCGGGAAGCTGACCGTGTAAGGGTGGAACCCGTAGTCGATCAGCCGCTTGGCAATATCGCCGGTCTTCACGCCTTTTGCCGCTTGCCGCTTGTCGCTGAAAACCACCTCATGCATCGACGGCGTCTTGTAAGGCAGTTCGTACAGGTCTTCGAGCTTTTTGCGGATGTAGTTCGCGTTCAGCACCGCATCTTCGGTCGTCTGGCGCAGCCCATCCGGCCCGTTGGCGAGAATATATGCGAGCGCGCGAATGAACATCCCTGTATTGCCATAGAAAGCGCGCACCCGGCCCACCGACTGCGGCCGGTCATAGTTCCAGTTCAACTCGCCCGTCTCCGGCTCCCTGTTCCCTGATCCCTGATCCCTGTTCCCTGCCTTTCGCACCAGCACCGGCGTCGGCAGAAACGGCTCCAGAAACCTCTTGCAGGCCACCGGCCCCGACCCCGGCCCGCCCCCGCCGTGCGGCGTCGAAAACGTCTTGTGCAGGTTCAGGTGCATCACGTCCACGCCGAAATCGCCGGGCCGGACCTTGCCCACCAGCGCGTTCATGTTGGCGCCGTCCATGTAGAGCAGTGCGCCCTTGGCATGCAGAATGTCGGCAATCTTGTGAATCTCGTTCTCAAAAACACCCAGCGTCGACGGGTTGGTTAGCATCAGGGCCGCGGTGTCTTCATCCACCTGCCTCGCCAGGGCTTCAAGATCGATGCCGCCCAGCGCATTCGATTTGAGATTCTCCACCTGGTAGCCGCAGATCGCCGCCGTCGCCGGATTGGTGCCGTGCGCGGAGTCGGGAATCAGCACCTTGCGCCGCGCATTGCCCTGCGACTCGTGCCACGCCCGCACCAGCAGGATGCCCGTGAACTCCCCATGCGCGCCCGCCGCCGGTTGCAGCGTGATGGCCTCCATGCCCGTGATGTCGAGAAGGCATTTCTGCAGCAGTTCGATGATTTCGAGCACTCCCTGCGCCAACGATTCCGGCCGGTAGGGATGCGCGTCGGCCAGGCCCTCGATGCGGGCCACAAACTCGTTCACCCGCGGGTTGTACTTCATCGTGCACGACCCCAGCGGATACATCCCCAGGTCGATGGCATAGTTCCACGTCGACAGCCGCGTGAAGTGGCGGATGATCTCGATTTCGCTCAACTCCGGCAGCAGCCCCGGCGTTTTCCGATGCGCATCGCCCAGCAAGGATGCGGCGTCCACTGCCGGCACGTCGAGCGGCGGCATTTTATATGCGCGCTTCCCCGGCGCCGACTTCTCAAACACCAGTCCTTCATTCTGGGTCTGATGGGGACGAACTTTGCCGGTAGTTTTTCGCTGAACCGATTCTTCAGTTGTTGCCATTCGTTACGCCTCTCGTTGTTTCAAACATCGTGCTTTGTAACAGGGCACGACCTGCTCGTGCCAACGCCTCTCTGCTTTGTAACAGGGCACGACTTCAGTCGTGCCGAAAAGCAGCCAAATCAAACGCCGGGCTTTAGCCCCTGAGCAGTCTCCCCCATATCGCGCATCCCCGCTGCTTTCTTCCTTGCCAACGAGTTGTAACAATACGGACACTGCTCGGGCGAACCAACAAGGCCCGCTTTCACTGGATTCGCCGCCATGTACGCACAATGCTGCTCGAAACTCCTCTTATCGATCACTTGTACCTCCGAGAACCCGCGCTGCCAAATCTCTCCCGTGGATCCGAACTCCCGTGATAATCGATACGAGAACCTTCCTTTGATTAACTGCAGAGCCTTCTCGATTGTCATGCCATCATCGACCGTCAGCAGCAGATGAACATGGTCGGGCATGATGACAAAATCGCGCATTTCAAATGCCTTCTCGGCGACCAGTGAGCGCAAGACATCGATAAGGAGCTCAGCGTTCCTTTCTGTCTGGAGCAACCGGCGACCCATGCTGGTCTTCGTTGTGACAAAAAATGTGCGAGCCGGCCGAACGATGTCCTCGGGAGAAGCGTTGCGGCCGGGTCGCGCCATAGCAGAGGCTAAAGCCCTCTCCTTTTTCCATCCGTTGCGGCACGACTGAAGTCGTGCCCTGTTACAAAGCCAACGAGTCTCACCTTCAAGCCTCCACCAGCCCCGCCGCCAACACCTGCGCCGCTGTATCGATGTTCTCCCGCGTAATCATTTCCGTGGCGCACCAGAGCGTCGCATTCCCCAATTCCGGATACCACCGGCTCAGCTCGATCCCGCCCACGATCTTGTTATCGAACAGCCGCTTGGTCCACAGCGCCGGCGACTCCTCCGTCTGCAGCACAAATTCGTGGAACCGCGGCGCGCCGGTGAACAACAGTTTCGTCCCTGCCTGGCTGCTCAGCGTCTCGGCAGCATATGCAGCCTTGGCCAGGTTGTGCTCCGCCAGTTCGCCTATGCCTTCTTTCCCGTACACAGTGAGAAAGATCGTCGCCATCAGCGCCACCAGAGCCTGATTCGTACAGATATTCGAAGTGGCTTTCTCGCGCCGGATATGTTGTTCGCGCGTCGACAGCGTAAGCACGAAGCCTCGATTGCCGTCGTGGTCTGTGGTTTGCCCGACAAGCCGCCCCGGCATCTGCCGCACGAACTGCTCCTTGGCTGCAATCACGCCGCAGAACGGGCCGCCGTAACTCAGCGCTACGCCGAACGACTGCGCCTCCATGCTGACGATATCGCCCTCGACCGGCGGCCGCACAACGCCCAGCGAAACCGCCTCCGCGATCGAGACGATCAGCAGCGCGCCCTTCGCATGCGCAATCTCCGCTATCGCGGGAATGTCCTCGATCACTCCGAAAAAGTTGGGACTCTGTACCAGCACCGCCGCCGTCTCGTTCGTCACCGCGGCTTCGAGCGCGGCCAGATCGATCCGCCCTGTCTTCGCGTCGTAGCCGATCGCCGATGTCGGCATTTCCCGATGCTGCAGATAGGTATGCAGCACTTCGCGGTATTCGGGGTGCACCGTCCGCGCGACCACAGTCTGGTGCCGCCCCGTCACGCGCATGGCCATCAGCGCCGCCTCCGCCACGCCCGTCGACCCGTCGTACATGCTGGCGTTGGCCACATCCATGCCCGTCAGTTCCGCAATCATCGTCTGGAACTCGAAAATAGCCTGCAGCGTCCCCTGCGTGATCTCCGCCTGGTAGGGCGTATAGCTGGTGAGGAACTCGCCCCGCTGCACCAGCGAGTCGATGATCACCGGCCGATAATGCCGATAGCAGCCCGCGCCCAGAAAGCTGGCATAGTCGGTGGCGTTCTTCTGCCCCGCCGCGCGGAAGTAGTTGATGATCTCGCTTTCCGCCTGCTGTCGCGGCACGTCGAGGTCGCGCGTAAGCCGGTACTCGGCGGGAATCACCGAAAACAGGTCGTCGATCGATGCCGCGCCAATTTCGTCGAGCATTTTCCGGCGATCCGCCGGCGATTTGGGTAAGTAGCGCATGGAAGCTTCTAGCTCCTAGCTCTTAGCCTTTAGCTGTTAGCTAAAAGCGATCCGCCGGCGATTTGTCCACGCCGGAAATAAAGTCAAATTGAAAGTGACGGCTTCGAGCTCTAGACACAAGCTAACGGCTAAGAGCTAAAAGCTAACAGCCGTCAAGCTGTCGTCTCCTCGCTGACAAACTTCTCGTACGTCGCCGCATCGAGCAAAGCATCAAATTCGCTGGGGTCCGAAAGCTCGACCTTGATGATCCATGTTTCATGCGGAGCGGAGTTGATCTTGTCCGGCTCGGTCTTGAGAACGTCGTTGGTTGCCGTAACCTTCCCGCTCACCGGCGAGTACAGATCGCTCACTGCCTTCACGCTCTCCACCGATCCGAAGGTAGCGTTGGCAGTCACCGAGTCGCCCACTTTGGGCGCATCGACGTAAACAATGTCGCCCAGCGAGTTCTGCGCGTAGTCGGTAATGCCGATGGTGCCGATATTGCCCTCGACCGCGATCCACTCATGCTCGCGGGTATAGCGATAGTTCGTGGGATAAGCCATGGAGGCTCCTCGTTGAGGAAATCGCACAACGCTTCAGTGTAAGGGGTGACCCAGACTTGGGCCAATCGCGGCTGTGGAGAAGCGACTTTCACAACGGGCTTTTAAGCCCGTGGGATACACTCTTTTTCGCAACCCGAAATCCATATTGCCTTGTCTCGGCTGACACCCCAGGAGAAACATGATCGACCAACTAGTAGCCGTGATCACCGGCGCAGCCCAGGGCATCGGCCGCCGCACCGCGGAATTGCTCGCCGAGCGCGGTTACGCGATCGCCATCATCGATCTCCGCGATCCGGTGGCCACGATCCAGGTCATCGAAGCTGCCGGAGCCCAGGTCCTGGCTAACTCCGGCGACATCACCAGCGAAGAAACCGTCACCGACTTCGCCCGCCAGGTCTTCGCCCGTTTCGGCCGCGCCGACGTGCTGGTCAACAACGCCGGCATCAGCCTGATCTCGCCCGCCGAAGAGACTTCCTTCTCAGATTACCGGCGCGTGCTCGAAGTGAACCTCGTCGCGCCGTTCCTGCTCGCCCGCACCTTCGGCAAGCAGATGCTCCAGGCCGGCCGTGGCTCCATCGTCAATGTTGCTTCCGTCGCCGGCCTCCTCGCCGTCTCCGACCGTGCCGCCTACAACACCTCCAAGCATGGCCTCATCGGCCTCACCCGCACCCTCGCCGCCGAGTGGGGCGGCCGCGGCGTGCGCGTCAACGCCGTCTGTCCCGGCTGGGTCAAGACCGAAATGGACGCCGCCGACCAGGCCGGCGGGACCTATACCGACGCCGACATCACCGCCCGCATCCCCATGGCCCGCTTCGCTATTCCCGACGACATCGCCCGCGCCATCGCCTTCCTCGCCGACGAAAAGGAAGCTGCCTTCATCAACGGCCACTGCCTCTCCGTCGACGGTGGCTGGGCCTCCGACGGCAGCTGGGACTCCGTCCGCCTCCGCAAACGCTGAAAAGACACAAAGGCTCCGTGCCCCATCCTTGCGACTTATTTCTGTCGCAAGGGTGGGAGACCACGAACCCAAACCATTCTTTTTCATCTATCGCGGGTCGGCAACGCCGGAGGGAGATTAGGTCGAATTGGCATACTTTGCCAACTCCGATAAACTGGAGTTGAGGTGGCTCGTGCCGACCCGCAACGTAAATTTGACCCCCGAACTGGACCGCTTTGTCGCCAGCAGAGTCGATACCGGGCTCTATGCAAACGCCAGCGAGGTGATGCGCGCCGCGCTGCGCCTGCTTGAAAAGGACGAGCGCGAGCAAGAGGAAAAAATGCGTGCGCTTCGTGCTGCCATCAAAAAGGGGATGGCAAGTGGAATGGCTGAACCCGGAGTTTTCGCGCGCCTCCGCAAAAAGCGATTACCGGCGAAGACTGCCTGATTTCTGGTCGTTCGTATCCTGCACCAGAACCTGGTCCCAAACAAGTATCTCTAGCCATCCTCCAAGCGCACTCCGCCCCATGCGCACCCCGCTGTTAAACTAAAAGCCGATGATCCTCCCGTTCGTCCGCGAAATTTTTGCGGACCTGGAGCACACCCCCGCATTTGATCGCGTTCGCAGGCATCTCAGCCTTGCTTCGGGGCGTCGGCGTGTCTCCGGACTGACGGCGACCGCGCGCTCCCTCTACCTTCCCCTCATGGCCCACGCCGCCGCCGGTCGACCGGTCATCCTGGTTGTCGCCGACAACAAGACCGCCGAGGCCCTCGAGCCCGCGCTCAAAGCCGGCTGCGAACTCACCGGCGCCATCGACCCCGGCCGCGTCGTCCGTCTTCCCGGCCCACGATGTGCTCCCCTTTGAGAATCTCTCCCCCCACCCCGACGTGCAGGAACAGCGCGCCGCCGCCCTCTGGAAACTGGCCACCGGCGCCGTCTCCATCCTCATCGCCCCCGTCGAGGCCGCGGCCCTGCGCCTCTTCGACCGCGACTACTACGCCTCGCTCGCCGTCAACCTCAAGCGCGGCGAAGAGATCGACATCGAAGTCCTCACCGGCCACCTCGCCAGCGTCGGCTACACGCAGATGGACCTGGTCGAAATGCCGGGCCAGTTCACCCGCCGCGGCGGCATTCTCGACGTCTACTCGCCCGAATCCGACCGCCCCCTGCGCATCGAGTTCTTCGGCGACGAAATCGAATCCATCCGCCACTTCGATCCCGAGACCCAGCGCTCCCAATCCGGCAGTGATGAAGCCTGGCTCCTGCCCCTCACCGAAACGCCCGTCACCGAGCGCCTGCTCGCCGCCGTCAACGCCCGCCTCAGCCGCGACCGCATTCAGATCGAATCCGACGCCGGCGCCAGCGACCCCGGCGCCGAAGATCTGGCCATTGAGGCCGCGGCCGCCGGAGGCGTCAGCGTCTTCCCCGGCTGGGAATTCTTCGCCAGCGTCGCCGGAGCCGAAAACCACCTCCTCAAGCTCCTCCCCAAAGCCGTCCTCTTCGTCGACGAACCCGGCATGGTGCGCAACCAGATCGACCGCTGGTGGAACAAGGTGGAGCAGCGCCACGAGCGCTCCGGCATCGGCAACCTCATTCGTCCCGAAGACATCTATCTCCGCCCCGAAGTCCTTCAGGGCCTGCTCGATTCGCACTTCGGGCTCGATCTCGACCAGCTCGGCGCCGTCGACGTGCTCGACGAAGACACCACCCTCGGCGAAATCGCCCTCAACACCCGCCCCACCCTGCGCTTCCATGGCTCCATCCCCGCGCTCACCGAGCAGCTCCGCAAGCTGATGGAATCGGAGACGCACATCGTCCTCGCCGCCTCCAACCAGGGCGACGTCGAACGCATGGCCACTGTCCTGCGCGAATACCAGATCCCCTACCGCTTCGGCAGCCGCGCCATCCACGGCAGCAGCGAAACCATGCTTGAGGAAGCCAGCTACCTCGCCGGCGACATGCGCGTCCCCGTGATCGTGCGCACCCAGCTCTCCACCGGCGTCAGCTTTCCCGACTCCAACCTCATCCTCTTCGGCGCCAACGATCTCTCCGACGACGCCGACATCGCCGCCCGCCCCGAGCCCAAGCGCTCCAAGACCGCGGCCTTCGTCTCCGACTTCCGCGACCTCACCATCGGCGACTACGTCGTCCACGTCGAACACGGCATCGCCCAATACCAGGGCCTCAAAGAAATCGTGCAGGACGGCCTCTCCATCGAATTCATGATTCTCGAATTCGCTGAAGCCGCCAAGCTCTACGTCCCCCTCACGCGCCTCGATCTCATCCAGAAATACCGCTCCACCGACGCCGGTCCCGCGCCCGTCCTCAACCGGCTCGGCTCCCAGCAGTGGACCAAGACCAAGGCCCGCGTGCGCAAGGCCATGCAGGACATGGCCGGCGAACTGCTCAAGCTCTACGCCGAACGCCACACCGCCCAGGGCACCTCCTTCTCCAAAGACAACGAATTCCAGAAGGAGTTCGAAGACGCCTTCGACTACAACGAGACCGACGACCAGCTCTCCGCCATCCGCGCCATCAAGTACGACATGGAATCCACCACGCCCATGGATCGCCTGCTCTGCGGCGACGTGGGCTACGGCAAAACTGAAGTCGCCATGCGCGCCGCCTTCAAAGCCGTGCAGGACGGCAAGCAGGTCGCCGTGCTCACACCCACCACCATCCTCAGCTTCCAGCACTTCGAAACATTCAAGCGCCGCTTCTCTCAGTTCCCCATCAACATCGAGATGATCTCCCGCTTCCGCACCGCCAAGGAGCAGAAAGTCATTCTCGAGAAAGTCGAAACCGGCAAGGTCGACATCCTCATCGGCACCCACCGCCTGCTTTCCAAAGACATCAAGTTCCAGGACCTCGGCCTGCTCGTCGTCGATGAAGAACAGCGCTTCGGCGTCCGCCACAAGGAACGCCTCAAGCAGATGCGCAAGGAAATCGACGTGCTCGCCATGTCCGCCACGCCCATCCCGCGCACGCTGCACATGTCGCTCGTCGGCCTGCGCGACATGTCCGTCATCGAGACGCCGCCCAAAGACCGCATGGCCATCCAGACCGTCGTCGCCAAGTTCGACGAAAAGATCGTGCGCTCCGCCATCGAGCTCGAACTCGAGCGCGGCGGCCAGGTCTACTTCGTCCACAACCGCGTCGAATCCATCTACGAAATCGCCTCGCGCATCCAGGAACTCGTGCCCGCCGCGCGCGTCATCGTGGGCCACGGCCAGATGGCCGAAACCGAGCTTGAACGCGTGATGCTCGCCTTCATGAACCACGAGTACGACGTGCTGGTCGCCACCACCATCATCGAAAACGGCCTCGACATTCCCCTCGCCAACACCATGCTCATCAACCGCGCCGATCGCCACGGCCTCAGCGAGCTCTACCAGCTCCGCGGCCGTGTCGGCCGCTCCAGCCGCCGCGCTTATGCGTATCTACTCATCCCCCCCGAGCAGCAACTCACCGAAATCGCCCGCCGTCGTCTCGCCGCGCTCAAGGAGTTCAGCGACCTCGGCGCCGGCTTCAAAATCGCCGCCCTCGATCTCGAACTGCGCGGAGCCGGCAACATGCTCGGCGGCGAGCAGAGCGGCCACATCGAGGCCGTCGGCTTCGAGCTCTACACCTCCATGCTCGAGCAGGCCGTCAAGGAAATGAAAGGCGAGAGCGCCGAAGAGCGCCCCGCCACCCAGCTCAATCTCGGCATCGCCCTGCGCATCGACGAGAGCCTACGTCCCCGAAGAAAACCAGCGCCTGCGCCTCTACAAAAAGGTCGCCGGCACCAACAGCGAAAAGGCCATCGCCGACCTCCGCGCCGAGATGGAAGACCGCTACGGCCCGCTCCCCGACTCCACCGTCTACCTGCTTGAAGCCGCCTCGTTGCGTCTCGAAGTGCGAACGCATCGGCATCTCCCAGATCGACCGCAAGCGCGGCGAGCTGCAGATCCGCTTCACCGAGAACGCCTCCATCGACCCCCAGCACCTCATGCGCATCGTCGCCCGCAACGCCAAACGCGGCGCGCAGTTCACGCCGCAAGGTGTGCTCAAATATCCCTTAGCAGCCGCGCGCCCCGACGAAGTCCTGTTGGAAATCCGCGACCTCATCAACACCCTCGCCCCCGCACCCGTCAACGCATGACAGGTGCACGTTGTAAGTCACAGGTCTTGCTTTGTAACAGGGCACGACTTCAGTCGTGCCGCAGGAACCGCAAATCCAGAGGGCTTTAGCCCCTGAGGGATGGACGAATAAACCCCTTCGACCAGAGATTCACGAACTCGATTCAATGAGGCATCAATGAAGAACGCTCTAATGCTGATCGCCCTCGGAGCCTGTATGTCCACTGTTATCTCCGCCCACGCCGCGAACGACGCCACGATGCAGCAGTTTCAAAAAGTCTCCGACGAGTACTTCGACAAGGTCTACTTCCCCAACCAGCCCACTGTTGGCACGCTCACCGGCTATCACCAGTACGACACCCAACTCGAAGACTATTCACGCCAAAAAATCGATCGCTACATCGCCGACCTCGTCTACTTCGAGCGGCGCATCGAGTCCATTCCCGCCGCCGGCCTTGACGAAACCACCCGCGGCGATCGCGAAATGGTGCTCAGCAACATCCGCTCCACCCTCCTCACGCTCGACACCCTTCGCACTTCGGAGAAGAATCCCGACACCTACTCCGGTGGCATCTCCAACGCCGCCTTCTCCCTCATGGAGCGCAAATTCGCGCCGCCCAACGAGCGCCTCCGCTCTCTCATCGCCCGCGAAAAGCTCATGCCCTCGCGTCTCGACCAGGCCCGCGCCAATCTCAAGAATCCGCCCCGCGTCTCCACTGAAATCGCCATCGAGCAGTTGCCCGGCATCATCAGCTTCTTCGAGCACGATGTGCCTTCCGCCTTCGCCGACGCCAAAGACCCCGCCCTCAATGCACAATTCGCGCAGACCAACGCCGCCGTCATTACTTCGCTCAAGAGCTACCTCGATTGGCTCAAGACCGACCTGCTGCCCAAATCATCCGGCGACTTCCGCATCGGCGCCGACAACTTCGCCAAGAAACTTCAGTACGACGAAATGGTCGATATCCCGCTCGACAAGCTGCTTGAAATCGGCTTTGCCGATCTGCACAAGAATCAGCAGCACTTCAATGCAGCTCGCCAAGGAGCTTGAGCCCGGCAAAGACCCCCAGCGCCGTCCTCGACGAACTCGGCGCCGACCATCCCGCGCCCGATCAGCTCCTCAATAGCTTCCGCGCCACCTTCGACAGCCTGATCTCCTTCATCAACTCGCACCACATCGTGACCATCCCCTCCGCAGGTGCGCCCCATCCTCGAAGAGACGCCGCCCTTCATGCGCGCCACCACCTTTGCCTCAATGGACACGCCCGGCCCCTACGAGAAGCACGCCACCGAGGCCTACTTCAACGTCACGCTGCCCGAGCAAGACAATGACGCCCAAGGAAGTCGAAGGCTACATGCACTCCTTCAACAAGGGCACCATCATCTCCACCGCGGTTCACGAGGCCTATCCCGGCCATTACGTCCAGTTCCTGTGGGTGCCCCAGGCCCCCAGCCGCGTGCGCAAGCTGCTCGGCGCCAACACCAACGTCGAGGGCTGGGCGCACTATTGCGAACAGATGATGCTCGACGCCGGCTATGGCCAGCCCGGCACCGGCGCAAAAGATGTGCGCGAATCGAAATTCCTCCGCCTCGGCCAGTTGCAGGACGCGCTGCTCCGCAACGCTCGCTTCATCGTCGGCATCCAGATGCACACCGGCAAAATGACCATCGACGCAGGCCGTCGATTTTTTCCAGAAGGAAGGCTATCAATCCAAGGAAACTGCGGTCGTTGAAACCAAGCGCGGCACCGGCGACCCGACGTATCTCTACTACACCCTCGGCAAGCTCGAAATCATGAAGCTGCGCGAAGACCTGAAAGCAAAGCAGGGCGCCGCCTTCTCGCTCGAAAAGTTCCACAACGAGTTTCTGAAGCAGGGTTTCCCGCCCATCAAGATCGTCCGCCAGGCCATGCTCGGCGACAACTCCCCAACGCTATAGTGTGCGCTCATCAACAAATGAATTGTCATCCTGAGCGAAGTCGATCGCGCAACGCGCGATCAACGCAGTCGAAGGACCTGCATTTCAAGCCACGCCGATCGCCACAAATTTCCGTGCCCCATCCTTTCCGCTTTTTCCCGCGGAAAGGGTGGGAACCAACAACGCTCAACTTAATCTAGTAACTTCTAAATTCAGTAACTACCCTTCCACTTGATGTTGCACCCGACCGAAGGCCGCTGCTCCATCGGCACGGCTTCCCCCGCCAGCACCGCGTCCATGGCCGCGCGCAGATCCTGTCCCGTCACCGGAACCCCATTCCCCGGCCTGCTCGCATCGAACTGCCCGCGATACACCAGCTTCAGATCGCCATCGAACAGGAACAAATCCGGCGTGCACGCCGCGTGATAGGCGCGCGCCACGTCCTGCGTCTCGTCGTACAGGTATGGAAAGCGAAACCCCATCGTCTCCGCCTGCTGCTTCAAGCCTTCCGGCGCATCGTCGGGATAACTCTCCGCATCATTGCTGCTGATAGCCACAATGCTGACCGGCTCGCCGTCGTAGTCCATCCCCAGCGCCGCCAGTCCCTTCTCCACGTGCTTCACATACGGGCAGTGGGTGCAGATAAACATCACCAGCAGCCCCTTCTGCCCGCGAAAATCATCCCGCCGCACCGTCTTTCCCGTCACCACATCCGTCAGCGCAAAATCCGGCGCCTCCGCTCCCAACTCCAACTCCATCGTCGATTCAGTAAGTGCCATAACTTCTCCTCCGCGATCACTAAGACTGATAACTGACCACTGATAACTGATCCCTGACCACTGCTCTAGAACAACCCCGGCTGCCGTCCCGGCAACGCTCAGCCCAAAGTGCTCATACGCCAGCCGCGTCGCCACTCGTCCCCGCGGCGTCCGATCCAGAAACCCAATCTGGATCAGGAACGGCTCGTACACTTCTTCGAGCGCGTCTTCTTCCTCGGCCAGCGTCGCCGCCAGCGTGCTCAGTCCCACCGGCCCGCCGTCGTACTTCTGCATAATCGTCAGCAGCAGCCGCCGGTCGATCTCGTCGAACCCGTGCGCATCCACCTCGAGCATGGTGAGCGCCGCGTTGGCCGTCGGCCGGTCGATCGTCCCTGTCCCGCGCACCTGCGCATAATCGCGCACCCGCCGCAGCAGTCGATTCGCAATCCGCGGTGTCCCCCGCGAGCGCAGCGCAATCTCCGCCGCCCCATCCGCATCGATCGGCACCTGCATCACTTCCGCCGAGCGCTCCACGATGAACCGCAGCTCGTCTTCGGTATAAAACTCCAGCCGCAGCAGAATCCCGAACCGCGACCGCAGCGGCGAGCTCAGCAGCCCCGGCCGCGTCGTCGCGCCGATAAACGTGAACGGCCGAATCTCCATCACGTGCGTGCGCGCCGCCGGCCCCTGCCCGATGATGATGTCCAGCTTGTAGTCTTCGAGCGCCGTGTACAGCTTCTCTTCGAGCACCGGCTGCATGCGGTGAATCTCGTCCAGAAACAGCACCTGCCGCTCGCGCAGGTTGGTCAGAATCGCCGTCAGGTCGCCCTGGATCTGCAGCGCCGGCCCGGAAGTCTGCTGAAAGCCCACATCGAGTTCGTTGGCAATGATCGTCGCCAGCGTCGTCTTGCCCAGCCCCGGCGGCCCGAACAGCAGCACATGATCCAGCGCCTCGCCGCGCGACTTCGCCGCCTCCAGCGCAATCGCCAGCTGCTCCTTGGCCTTCGACTGCCCAATGAACTCCCGCAGCCACCGCGGCCGCAGCTTCAGTTCAAATCCCTGCTCTTCCTCAGCGCGCGAAGCGCTGACCAGCCGTTCCGGAGAGTTGTCGCGCGCAATCGCCATGCTGACCAGAAGTGTAGCCGCCGCGCCCCCCCGCCGCAACCTTGTGTCGAGGCCTCAGGCAGGGAAGACTATTACTCCGGCCACTAGCTTGTAGTGGAATCCTTCAAACGGTTCGCTAAGGCTGATTGTTAGAAAGGTTGTCGGTACCTTATCTTCAAAGAAATCAGCGTGCGGATAGATCCCAGGGGAGAGCGAGTGCATCCTCGCCATCCATTGTGGATCAGTCACGGCCAGATCGTATCTGGCGCGCCTCCCGCCTCCCACTCGAAAGAGTGCTCGGCTCTTGCGCTTCCCTTTGTCCTCGCGAATCCACCACCAGAGGTCCTCGGGATGAATCAATTCCAGCGAACTCTCGAGTGTAGGGCGGTTCGGTCCCCTCTGAAAAAGTCTGTCACTGTAACTTTTCATCAGGGTTGGTCTTTTGTTTGAACATGCAAGGAGCAATCGGGCGTCCGTTGAAGCTTCGAAACGTCGGAGCAGATTCCACTTTCGCTCCATCACAATGACGTCTTCTGGATGGTAGTTCGATCCGCATTCGTCGCCGAGTTCGGCTTCGAATACATCCAGCACCCTCGATTCACTTCCATCGGCATAGCAGGTCTGGTGTCGTGTCACACACCCGGGAACATCGACTCCGACCAGCCGTACCCACTTCTTTGTCAGCAGACTGATTCCGGCAACACACCGATTGTCATGTTTATAGGAGTTTGCGAGACAAACTATACGATCCAGGCCCATAAAGCAGACCTTCTTCCAAAAGAGAATTCAGAGATGATGAAGTATTATATCTCCCCATTGATTCTGAAGATACTCCAGCGCCAGCCGCCGGTGGCAGTGCTCCGCTGTCGGTTCGCTGCACAGCAGCACGGTCTTCCTTTCAAAGCTCTCTCTCGAAAGGGCCGACTCCACCCGCCGTGATCGAATCAGATCTAAATACTCGCCTGTATAAACGTCCCAATCGCCCTTCTTCTTCTTGTAGGTATCCAACATCTCCTGAGTGGGTGCAAGTAACGGCTCGTGCTCATAGTCAGCTCCGCAGATTTCCTTGAGGAAATAGACCAGATCGGCCTGTTTCGCGAACCCCGCAAGTTGCGATGTATTATTCAGCCGCACATCGAGCAATCGCTCGATCCCATGTGCCTTCAGTGTCTCGAAGAACTCGCTTGCGCTCTTTTGGGTAAAACCGATGCTGTAGATCTCCATTGGTCCTCGTCCAGTTCTGCAAACAGCGCAGGCTGCTCGTTCACGAGAGACTTGCCTGACTGGCGGGCGACATCTCCATCCGATTCGACGCGTCCATCTCCGCGAATATGCAGAACGTCGTGTCCCCGCTCCATCAGAATCCGAGCTACCAGTAGCCGGCGATGGCAGTGCGCCGGATCTTCTTCGCCGCACATCAGAGCCAGTCGATATTCCGCCATTCCGCGCTCCAGCCTTTCGATCCCTGCCACAAACGCGGGATCGGTGGTCATGCGGCTGTACACGGCATGTCCTTCCGTGTCGTAATACGCCTGATTCTTAGGTCGTCCGCCCAGTTCCCCGCCAAGAAACAGATATTTCATTCCAGCTGCATTCAACGCACGCTGCAGAACCTCACGGTCGAATTGCGGCGCAAATTTTGAGTAAGGCGCGGACCGTACGTCGACCAGGACCTCAACTCCGTTATCACAGAGCAGTTTCGCAAACGTCTCGAAAGGATGCGAGGAGTGCCCGACGGTGTAAACCATGCTCATGGCGAAGTCTTTGCCAAGCATACCACCGCTCGAACTTCCGCCAGCTCCTGCCTCATCCCCACTTCATCTCCCCCATCCCCGCCATTTAGACTGAGTCTTGCGCTCTCGATCGTGATGACCCACCGGTTCGCCCGCCTCCGCCGTTTCCGATTCAATCTGCCCCAGCGCATCGCGGCGGTGCTGCTCGCAGCCTTCCTCATCCAGGGCTTCTGGCTCATCGCCCACCAATCCCTTACCGACAGCGACTACCAGTACGCCCGCTGCGGCCGCGAGATGTGGGAGAAGCCCTCGCCCCTGGCCGGCTACTTCACCACCTGCGGCAACATCCACGACGGCATCCTCGCCTATCGCGCCGCCGGCCTGCCGCTTACCCTCAACCTCCTCGTCCAGCGCGGCCTCGATCTGTTCCGCAAGCCTGAAGACCGGGTCGTGCAGGCCGCCGGTCAGTCCGCCCCGGCTGAGGTGAGCCTCTGGGAACTCCGCCACCAGCTCACCCATGTTTCCCTGCTGCTGCGCCTCCCGTTCCTCTTCACCGGCTGCGTTCTCGGCGGCGCGCTCTGGTGGGTCACACGCCGCCTCTACGGCAACTTCGGCGGCTATACTGCTCTCTCGCTCTATTGCTTCACCCCCGCCATCCTCAAGGCCAGCATCGGCCCCAATCCTGAAATCCTCGCCGCCCTGGGCGTCTACGGCGGCATTTACACCTGCCTCGGGGTCGCCCATGCCATGCAGGGCCCGCGCCGCAACCCGGGGCCCCCAGCGACAGGTCTTCGCCGCTGGGGTGGAAAGTGGCGCCCGCGCATCGTTCTCCTCACCGTCATCTTCGGCATCGCCGCGGCATCGCACATGGCTGCCCTCCCCGTCGTGGCGCTCCTCGGCCTGTTCTTCATGCTCTGGGTCGCCGAAGGCCGCCGAGCCCAGGTCCTCCCTGTGGTCCTCATGGCAGTTGCCGGGTCCCTGCTGCTGCTCTTCGCCCTTTACGGCTTCTCGCCCGACGCGTTCAGCTACCTGTTTCGCTCTGCCGTCGCCTTCCTGGGGTTCTCTCTCGACCCCGCCCGGCGTTTTTTCACCGCGCTCGGCAATGCCGGCATCACCGTGGCCGCCGCATCCGCCGCCATCCTCTACCTCGCCCTTCGTCGCTCCCGCTACTTCGGCAACTCCGCTCCGCTGCTGAGCTTTTTGGCCGTGGTTCCCCTCATCACGCCCGGCGTCCGATCCACGCCCTGGCTCTGGGCGCTCCCCTTCCTGCTCACCTTCATCGGCGGCGTCTTTGCCGACGCCTTCGAATCGCCCCGCCGCAACCTGGCCCTCGCCGCCGCCGGAGCGGTCGTGCTGCTGCAAGCCGTCTTCTGCATCCTCAGCCTCCCCGGCCTGATCTAACCGCACGCCCTCGGACGTTCGAGAATCAGCCCCGCATCTCTCCCGACGAGACACCAAAAATGGCCGACTTCCTCGTGCTCGGACCGCGGTTCTTTCCGACCTCCGCATCCCCTTCTTAAATATAAGCAAAATAAGGTTTTATTCGCCTCTGTTCGCCTTGCTTACACCCCCCTCCAGCGCGTAAAATAGAAGCACAGTCCGCGGAACCCGGCCCTGTCTCATCCGGAACCTCTTTTGCCGCCTTTCTGCGCGCCTGAAAACCTCTATGGCAGACGATAAGAACCCCCAGCTCCCTCTCGATGGCGGCGTTCCGCCCGGCGGCAACCTCATCTCCATCAATATCGAAGAGGAGATGCGCCGCTCCTATCTCGACTACTCCATGTCGGTCATCATCGGCCGCGCCCTCCCCGACGCCCGCGACGGCCTCAAGCCCGTCCACCGCCGCATCCTCTACGCCATGCAGGAGATGGGCCTGCAGTACAACAAGAAGTACACCAAGTGCGCCAAGGTCGTCGGCCAGGTCATGGGCAACTACCATCCCCACGGCGACTCCGCCATCTACGACACCCTGGTCCGCCTGGCCCAGCCCTTCTCGCTGCGCTACCCCCTCATCGACGGCCAGGGCAACTTCGGCTCCGTCGACGGCGACCCGCCCGCCGCCATGCGTTACACCGAGTGCCGCCTGGACGCGCATCGCCGGCGAGATGCTCGCCGACATCGACACCGACACCGTCGACTTCGTCCCCAACTACGACGAGTCCACGTTCGAGCCCACCGTCCTGCCCACCCGCATCCCCAATCTCATCGTCAACGGCGTCAACGGCATCGCCGTCGGCATGGCCACCAACATCCCGCCCCACAACCTCACCGAAGTCATCAACGCCACCATCGCGCTGGTCAACAACCCCAAGGCCGGCCTCGACTCGAAGTGCCTCAAGCACGTCCAGGGCCCCGACTTCCCCACCGGCGGCTTCATCTACGGCCGCTCCAGCATCGCCCAGGCCTACAAGACCGGCCGCGGCCGCTTCCTCATGCGCGCGCAAGTGCGCCCTCGAAAACATCACCAGCGGAACAGCCAGGCGATCATCGTCACCGAGATCCCCTACCAGGTCAACAAGTCCAAGCTCATCGAGCGCATCGCCGAGCTGGTCAACGAAAAAATCATCGACGACATCTCCGACGTGCGCGACGAGACCGACCGCGACGGCATGCGCATCGTCATCGAGCTCAAGCGCGGCGCCCAACCTGAGATCGTCCTCAACCAGCTCTACAAGCACACCCAGATGCAGGAAAGCTTCTCCATGATCTTCCTGGCCGTGCTACAACGGCCAGCCCACGGAACTGCGGCCTCGACCAGGCCATCCGCGCCTTCATCGACCACCGCGTCGACGTCGTCCGCCGCCGCACCGTCTTCCTTCTCCGCAAGGCCCGCGAGCGCGAACACATCCTCGACGGCTACCAGATCGCCCTCGACCATCTCGACACCGTCATCCGCATCATCCGCGCACTCCGGCTCCCGCGCCGACGCCCGCGAAAACCTCTTCCAGTACTTCTGGGGCAAGAGGATCACCTCGCGGCACGAGCTCGCGGCGTCAACCTCGACCCGCCAAGTACGCCATCGACACGAGCTTCGCCACGAACGCCGGCCTCACCCTACCGCCAGATCGACGCCATCCTCGAACTGCAGCTCTATCGCCTCACCCAGCTCTCCATCGACGAACTCCTCAACGAACTCGGCGAGATCCGCGACAACATCGCCGAGTACGAAGTCGATCCTCGCCAGCGAGAAGAAGCTCCGCAACGTCATCGTCAAGGAGCTCGAAGACATCCGCGACCAGTACGGCGACGCGCGCCGCACCCAGATCGTCGACGAGTCCGCCGAGCTCAGCCTCGAAGACCTCATCGCCGACGAGCAGGTCGCCGTCACCGTCTCCAACACCGGCTACCTCAAGCGCACGCCCATCTCCATCTATCGCCAGC
This sequence comes from uncultured Acidobacteriota bacterium, assembly GCA_963798315.1. GTDB lineage: Bacteria > Acidobacteriota > Terriglobia > Terriglobales > Acidobacteriaceae > Telmatobacter. The sequence continues at coordinate 36,400 of CAWCTA010000031.1, forward strand.
AGCGCCGCGGCGGCACCGGCCGCATCGGCATGAAGACGCGCGAAGAGGACTTCGTCGCCCAGCTCATCGTCGACTCCACCCACGCCTACCTGCTCTGCTTCACCAACACCGGCCGCGTCTACTGGCTCAAGGTCTACGAAATCCCCGACGTCGGCGCCGCCGGCAAGGGCAAGGCCATGGCCTCGCCTGCTCGATCTCCAGCCCGGCGAAAAAGTCGTCACCATCCTCCCCGTCCGCGACCTCGAAGAAGAAGGCAAGTTCATCCTCTTCGCCACCCGCAACGGCATCGTCAAGAAAACCGCGCTCAAGGACTTCTCCAACGTCATGGCGCGCGGCATCATCGCCATCGCCATCGACGAAGGACGACGAGCTCGATCACCGCCGACATCACCGACGGCAAGCAGATCATCTTTCTCGCCACCCACGACGGCATGGCCATCCGCTTCGAGGAAGAATACGATCCCGAACGAAACCGGGGTCTCCGCCCCATGGGCCGCAATGCCGCCGGCAACAAGGGCATCTCTCTCAAGAAGGGCGACTACGTCATCGGCGCGGCCATCACCAGCTCCGATCGAAACGCGCGATACGGAGCGCGATGAATGCGCCGCCAGGCTGGCCTCACCAAGAAGCTTGCCGATTTGAGAGCCACGTACATCGACGCGGAGAATGCCTTACAGAAGGCACGCGAGGACCGCCGCAACGGATCGCCGGACGACGAGACGCTGAAGGCTGCGGACAAGCTCGCCGAAAAGGCACTCTATGACGCCGAGAAGGCCTTGAAGACCCTGGATGAGAAGCTCTGCCTCAGTCAGTGCCTCATCCTCACCGTCACAGAGAACGGCTTTGGCAAACGCACCGATGTGGACGAATACCGCCTGACTTCGCGCGGCGCGCAAGGCGTCAATAACCTGAAAGCCACCGCCAAAGTTGGCAAGACCTCGTCGATTCTGCTCGTCAACGAGAATTCCGAACTGATGGTCATCAGCCAGTTCGGCAAGATCATCCGCATCGACACCAAGACCGTCCGCGCCGCCGGCCGCGCCACGCAAGGCGTACGCCTCTTATACCTGGAACCAGACGACAAGGTAGCCGCCGCCGTGATCATCCCCCCCGACGAAGTCAACGGCAACGGCAAAGACGAAGAGCAGGGCACGCTGCTGCAGTAACCGAAACTGGGTGCCCAGGTCTCGTACTTGAGACCTGGGATGTCCTTCCAGTAGACCTCTTCCATGCGTTCGCTCCTGCCGAAAATCACGACAATTGTAGATGACCTCGTCGACCGAGTCGCATGAGCAGCGCCGCCCTTTGCCGTGATGCCCTGACGGGGTGCCCCGTCCAAGCTCTGCTTGGGCGGGGGGTGTCTCTCCATCACAGACGGTGCCGCGGATACGCAAACGATCCCGAATCCCGTCTCCGATATCAGGCGAGGCCGGGCACAAATTGTGTAGGGAGAGGCTCACTGTCGGTCAGGTCCTTCCCCCAAATTGTGTATATCCACTGATCCGCCTCACCGGGTAGCGTCTAAAGTTATTGAGCCAGTCATCGGGGGTCGGCTACTCAATGAGGCGCGTACGGGACTGAACAAACTCTGCGCCGGATTTCTTCCCCCTTTCCCACCCTCGATCGAGGGGATTCTCAGGTCCACCTGCAGTGCATCTTTGGAGATGGAATGGGAAAGTTGATCCAGTTGCCGAAGCAGCTTCGGCCCTTTGCTCTTTACGCAAAACCCGCACGCCCGGGCAGCATGTCGAGGTTCGTACTCACCGCCACGGCTTGGAATACCGACGAAACACCTACACCTCACGGCTTTATCAAGCTGGCAGATCTGCTCGACGAGCTAACTGAACTGGGAGCCGATCACACCATCATTGGAAGCGTTCGCCGAGCTTTGGAGGCGGGTCGAGCCTGCGTGATTCCGAAAATGTGGCTGACGCCGCCTCAAGTTCAACTCTTCAAAAAGCCGGTTAAGCAAGCCGGCGTAGTACGTCCATTCGCTCCCGCCGTCGATCGGCCTTCGTTCGTCGATACTCAATCGAGCGGCCGGATCGCCCAGGCTCAGCGCACGAGATAACCGCCAATTCCACCCGAAATTTGAGCCTCGGCAAGGCGGCTGGCGAAAATCGCGCCCGCCTCCGCGATCCTTCGCGTCTCTCCTTGACAGTCTGGGAGAAGACGGCTACTCTCCTAGTCAGACTGGGAGAGAGGCCGAATGGCAGACGATACCCCCATCGATCTTTTACAGGGCACCCTCGATATGCTGGCCCTCAAGGCCTTGTCGCTCGGGCCGCTGCACGGCTACGGCGTGCTCCTCCGCATCCAGCAGATTTCCCACAACCGTCTTGAAATTCAGCAGGGGTCGCTCTATCCCGCGCTCTACCGTCTGGAGCACGAGGGCTGGATTGCCGGCGAATGGGGGCAGAGCGAGAACAACAGACGAGCGCGCTTCTATCGCTTGACCGCGGCCGGGCGGCGCCGCCTCGACGCGGAAGCAAAAAAGTGGAACCAGTTCGCCGATGTTGTCGCGGCCATCCTCAAGACCGCCCCGGAGGAGCTATGAGTGTGCGCAGCCGCATTCAGACCTGGTGGAGAGCGGTAACCCGTGGCGCGCGCCTCGATGCGCAGGTTGAAGAGGAGCTGCGCTTTCACATCGAAAGCTACGCTGAGGACTTGATGCGAAGCGGCCTTCCCCGCCACGAAGCAACGCGGCGCGCGCGGGCCGAACTGGGCAGCATCGCAGCCCGCAAAGAGAATTGCCGGGCCGCCTGGGGCACGCGCATCTTCGATGAACTCGGCGGAGATCTGCGCTTTGCCACGCGCATGCTCGCCAAAAGCCCCGGCCTCACCGCGATTGCCATTGGATCGCTCGCTCTCGGCATCGGCGCCAACACCGTCCTCTTCACCGCCGCGCAGCATATGCTTCTTGATCGCCTCAACGTGCCGCATCCGGAACAGTTGCGCCTCTTGTGGTGGTCGCAACCAAAAGACGGAGCGGTTGAGGACATGTGGGGCAGGTACGATCCCGATCCCGGCGGCGGACAGCGCTCGACCTCGTTCTCCTATCCCGTCTATCGCCAGTTGCGCCAGTCGAATCGTGACCTTCAGGACCTGTTCGCCTTCAAGCCGCTCGATCGGCAGACGGTCACCGTCAACGGGCATGCCGAGGCCGTCAGCTCGGAGATGGTCTCCGGAAACTACTTTCAGACCCTGGGTGTCCTGCCGCAGTTAGGCCGCGCCATTCAGGATTCCGACGATGGCGCGCCCGGCAGTGGCCCAGTGGTCGTCATCAGCGACAGGTTCTGGACCAGGCATTTCGCCCGCTCCCCGGATGCCATCGGCAAGGCCATCCTCGTGAACACGGTGCCCCTCACCATCATCGGTGTCAGTCCCGCCGGATTCAGCGGTGCGTACTCCGCGCAGGGAACGCCGGACATCTTTCTGCCCTTCAGCATGCAGCCCACCGTTGCGCCCCAGGATATCGGCATGCCCGGAGGCCCATCGCTGCTCACCAACATGGATCTGTGGTGGGTACTGGTGATGGGCCGTATCAACAGCACCAGTTCGGATCAGACGGCGGAGGCCGCCCTGAATGTCGATTTAAGTGCCGCGGTCCATGCCACCATGCCCGCCAAGGCCGCAAAACCGGCGCCTCGCCTCGTGCTGCTCGACGGCAGCCGCGGACAGAATCCCGCGGCCGACGGGCTCGCCAAGCCGATCTACGTGCTCATGGGCCTTTCCGGCTTTGTGCTGCTGCTGGCCTGCGCCAACCTGGCAAACCTCCTCCTGGCGCGGGCCGGCGCACGCCAGCGCGAAGTCAGCGTGCGCGTCGCCTTGGGCGCCACCCGCCGACGCATCCTTCGCCAGATGCTGACCGAGAGTCTGACCCTGTCCCTCCTGGGCGGTGCGGCCGGCCTCCTGCTCGCGTACCTGGTTCGCGATGCAATTCCTCATCTGCTCTCGAACTCATGGGCGCCTCCAGCATTTTCCGCCCGCTTTGATTGGAGAATATTGTCCTTTGCGACTGCCGTGTCGATTCTCACCGGCCTGGTCTTCGGGCTTGCCCCGGCCTGGGAGTCGGCGTGCGTCGAAATCAGCTCCGGACTCAAAGACTCGGCTCGCACCGCGTCGCATCGGCGGCGGGGGCTCGCCGGCAAGACCATCGTGATCATCCAGGTGGCTCTGTCGATGCTGCTTGTCGTGGGCGCGGGACTGTTTGTCCAGACACTGTCCCAACTCGGACGTGCGCACCTCGGCTTTCAACCCGATCATCTCCTGCTGTTCGGCATTGAGCCGCCGCAAACCAGCTATCCGGGCGCGAAAACAACCCCGCTCTACCGGCAAATCGAAGAGAAGCTTGCGGCCGTTCCTGGAGTGCAATCGGTCACCCTGACTGGGTTGCCTCTCATTGGCGGCAACGTCAGCGTGCATACCATTATTCCCGAAGGCCAGCAGCGCAAGCCCGAAGGAAATCCGAGCGCTCTTTCGAACTACGTGGGCAGGACCGTCTTTTCAACCTTCGCCATCCCTATCATCGCCGGCCGCGCATTTGATGCGACCGACACGGAGACCTCGGTGAAGGTCGCGGTCATCAACGAGAGCCTGGCAAAGAAGTATTTTTCCGGCCGAAGTCCGATCGGACGCACCTTTGAGACAGGCCGGAACAATCCCACCCGGTTGCAGATTGTCGGCGTATGCGCGGATGCCAAGTACGATAGCCTACGCAAACCTCCGGAGCCCACGTTCTACATCCCGTACTGGGAAGAGAAAAACGGCGTCTCAGGAGTTACGTTTGCCATTTCCTCGCGCATGGACACGCAGGCCCTCCTGCCTTTGCTGCGCCAGGCGGTCGGCGCCATTGACCGCAACCTGCCCATTCTCGACGTGCGCACGCAGAACGAGCAAATTGCATCGAGAATGCAGAATGAGCGCAACTTTGCCGACCTGACTGCGGCATTCGGCGTCCTCGCTCTGGTACTGGCCGCCATCGGGATCTACGGCATCATGGCCTACGCGGTTTCGCGGCGCACCAATGAAATCGGCATCCGCATGGCCCTCGGCGCTGAACCCCGGCGCGTTCTCACCATGGTCCTGCGCGAAGCCTCATGGTTGGCCGCGATCGGAATTGCTGCGGGAGTTTGCGTGGCGCTGGCCATGGGCCGCCTCATCGCCAGCATGCTCTACGGCCTGCGCTCCTGGGATCCCGTCACATTTGCTGCCTCGGCCGCGCTGCTGATCGCGGTGGCCACGGCTGCCAGCTGGATTCCCGCCCGACGCGCCGCCGGCATGAACCCCATGCGCGCCTTGCGCCACGAGTAGGCGCGCATCCCATCCAAATCTTCGAGCTTCCGCCCGGACCATAGCCGGGTTTGATCTGGTACTTCTGCCAGTTTCCTCCCACCTTGAGGCTTGGTACCTTGGTCGTCGCGCAGAGGCAACGGTGAAACCAGTGGCAACACCAACGGCTGGCCGTCCATTCAATCGCTACATCTGAATCACCCACCATTGCACCCCGCGCACATGGAGGACAAGGTGAACATCGTATCCAGACAATTGAAGGCGGGCATAGCTGTGGCGGCGATCCTGGCCATGACGACAGTCCCCGGATTCGCCCGCGAAAAGTATGAAACCATCGATGCCCAGGCCTACGGCACGAGCACACAAATGGGTCAGACCCTCACTGTCAGGCTCATCATCTACGAGTATTCCACGGCCGATGACCGGCAGATTCTTGTCGATTCCTTTCAGAAGGGTCAGAACAACGGTCTGGCCAACGCGCTTGAAAAGATGAAGGCCGTGGGCCGCATCTCAATGCCCGGCACCCTGGGATTCGACGTCTCCTACATCCGCGAGATCAAGACTCCCACCGGACGGTCGATCCGTTTCATAACGAATCGCAAGATTGCCTTCGGAGAAGCCTACTATAGTACCCAATCGCAGTCCTTCAATCTGACCGCGGGCGAGATCAACATCAACGACCAGGACAAGGGCAAGAGCGGGGGCGTCCTCTTTCCGGCCACACAGCTCACCATCAACAAGGATGGCGAGCCCCAGTGGGACCTCAGAATGAACTCCTGGAAGCTCAACAACATCATCGTCTGGCCGGGATCAGCCGACCCGGAGAAGAAGTAGATTGATCCGGCTGATGTCTCGAACCTTGAACATGTGTGCAACATCTTGCGAGGAAAGACAATGAGAAAACAACTGCGTTCATGCAGTGTGGCATTGGTGACGTCGATCGTGTTGCTCAGCGCCTCCACGACCGAAGCGAAGAGCAAGTACGTCTGTGATGAACCGCAACCGGCGGACATGTGCACCGCCGCGAACACCTGCGGATCTGGCTCCGAGGCGTGCAAAATAGACGTGCGCAAATCGGGGGGCGGTTCAACCGTCAAGCCCAGCATTCCGAACGCAAAAAACAACCAGTTCTTTTGCATCAAAGCCGGCACCTCGGTCACGTGGATGACGTCCAGCAAGAACGGTGGCTTCATGATCTCGTTCGGGACTGACTCGCCGTTTGACCCCGACGATCCCATCATCGGCGGCGGAGCCAAGCCCATAACCGTAAAAGCTCAGAACCCCGGCTGCTACAAGTACGATGCAGGCGCGTTCTACTCCGGGGCAGTGTACGGTATGAGTGGCGGAAGCAAGCCCGAGTTGGTGATTCTGCCCTAGGGAGCCTCTAAACAAGTGACTGTATTGAAGGGTACGGGCTTCAGCCCGTACATCCAGCCAATCAAAGTGAAGTGGGCTTTAGCCCCTGAGGGGATGCCGGCGTCCCTCGCGGTCACTTGTTCAGAGATTCCCTGGCACCATAGTGGCAAATCTGTATAATTCCCGGGAGTTTCCCAAAGAGTTGCGCCTTTGCGTTTGAACGGCAAGGAACTGTCCAAAAACGGAATCCGGCGAGACAGGCGCGAGAGCTTCGGATTGTCGCCGCAGAATCTGCGTACCTTGCGCGCGTTGAAGACACCGGCCCGCATCCAGCGGTTCATTGACGCTCTGCCCTACCAGTACGCCAACACGGCGCGGTCTCCGCAGTCCGCGCTCCTCGAGCGCAAAGGACACTGTCTAGAAGGCGCTCTGCTGGCCGCCGCCGCCCTGCGTCTCAACGGTCATCCTCCCTTGCTGATGGATCTTGAAGCCGTGCATGATGACGACCACGTGCTCGCCCTCTACCGCGAACGCGGCCTGTGGGGAAGCATCGCCAAGTCGAACTTCGCAGGCCTGCGCTTTCGCGCCCCCATCTACCGCACGTTGCGCGAACTGGCTCTCAGCTACTTCGAGCACTATTACAACCTCCGCGGCGAACGCACGCTGCGTTCCTACTCCCGACCGGTGAACCTGGCGCGCCTCGACAGCCGCCACTGGATGACCTCCGAGGAAGACGTCTGGTGCGTCCCCGAGTACCTGATCGCGGCGAGGCACTACGAGCTCTTTCCCCACAAGGTGGCGCGCGCACTGCCCCGTCTCGACCGCCGTAGCTTCGAAGCCGGACTGCACGGCTGGACAAAGCATTGACGCCGCGGTCCCGGCCCAACCCGAAACCGGGGTGCCCCGTCCAAGCTCTGCTTGGGCGGGAATCGGACAACGCCGTGAGACCGCATTCTCACCTGCAACCGCGATGTGCTTGAATTGGAAGTTATGTCGAATCGTTTAGGGCCCGCTCTAACCTCCAACTTCTCGCATCACCCTCGGGAGGCGGCATCATGAAGTCTTCGCGCAGAGAATTCCTCAAGACCAGCGCCGCCCTGGCCGCAGCTTCCCTCCTGCCGCCTCGCCAAATCCGGGCCAACGGCGCCGCCCCCGCACCGCTGCAGCAGTTCGGCTATGGCGATGTCGAACTCCTCGAAGGCCCGCTGCGCCAGCAGTTCCAGACCAACCACGCCTTCTACGCCTCCCTCGACGAAGATTCCCTGCTCAAGCCCTTCCGCCAGCGCGCCGGAGTCCCCGCCACCGGCGAAGACATGGGCGGGTGGTACAGCTGGGCGCCCCTCAGCGATCTCGATGCCCGTCCCAACAACGGCTTCGCTCCCTGCCACAGCTTCGGCCAATATCTTTCCGGCCTTTCGCGCGACTATGCCGCCACCGGCAACAAGGCCACCCAGCAGAAAGTCCACCGCATCGTGCGCAACTTCGCCCCCGCCATCTCCGAGCATTTCTGGGACGACAACCGTTTCCCCGCCTACACCTACGACAAAATCTCCATCGGCCTGCTCGACGCCCACCAGTTCGCCGCCGCGCCCGATGCCTTCAAAGCTCTCGACAAGACGCTCGATTCCGTCTCCGCCCATCTGCCGCCCCGCGGTCTCTCCCGCGCCGAGCAGATCGCCCGCCCCCACCCGCATGACGAGTCGTTTTGCTGGGACGAGCCCTATACCCTGCCCGAAAACGCATTCATCGCCTTCCAGCGCGGCGCCGGTGATCGCTATAAGGATCTCGCTGTCCGCTTCCTCGCCGACGACTGGTATTGGGATCCGCTTGCCAACGGCCAGAACGTGCTTCCCCACAAGCACGCCTACAGCCACGTCAACGCCATGAGTTCCGCCATGCAGGCGTATCTCGTGCTCGGCAGCGAAAAACACTTGCGCGCCGCGAAGAATGGCTTCGATTTCCTGCGCACCACGCAGAGCTTTGCCACTGGCGGCTGGGGCCCCGACGAGGATTTCCGCGAGCCCGGCAGCGGCGAGATCGGCGAGAGCCTCACCAAAACCCATTCCAGCTTCGAAACCCCTTGCGGCTCCTACGCCCACTTCAAAATCACGCGCTACCTCACCCGCGTCACCCGCGACAGCCGCTACGGCGACAGCATGGAGCGCGTCCTCTACAACTGCATTCTCGGAGCGAAGCCTATCAAGGAAGACGGCCACGGCTTCTACTACTCCGACTACAACAACGACGGATCGAAGTTCTATCACCCCTACAAATGGCACTGCTGCACCGGCACGTTTTCGCAGGTCACCGCCGACTACGGCATCAGCTCCTACTTCCACGACGGCGATGGAGTCTACGTCAACCTCTACGTGCCATCACGAGTGAAATGGTCCCGCAGCGGCGCCGCCATCGCCCTCACCCAGCGCACCAGCTATCCCCACACGCCCACAACCGAAATCGCCATTGAAACAGACAAGCCCACGGCCTTCGCCGTCTACCTGCGCATTCCCGCCTGGGCGGGCCCGAAGACCACCGTTGCAGTCAACGGCAAGCGCGTCGCTGACCCCATGGAGCCCGGCAAGTTCGCCAGCCTCAACCGCACCTGGAAAAACAGCGATCGCATCGAAATCGAATTCGACATGCCCACCACCCTCGAAGCCGTCGACCCCCAGCACCCCAACCTGCTCGCTCCCGTGCACGGCCCGCTGGCCCTTTTCAGCGTTGGCGCCGTCCCCGCCAACCTCCGCAAACAGGACCTGCTCGCCATCACGCAAGCAGCCGCTGGCTCAACCGAGTGGCAAGCCAAAACCGACGCCGGCGCCCTCAAGCTCCGCCCCTTCACCGCCATCGGCGACGACCACTACCGCCTCTACCTCAACCTGTCATCCTGACCGATAAATTTGTGATCCTGAGCGAAGCGCAGCGAAGTCGAAGGACCTGCATTTGCCTTTTGTTTGATCCTGCACAAAACCTGGGTGCCCCATCCTAAGCGCGTCTTTGTTTTTGCGCTTAGGGTGGGAAACCACGAACTCAAGACCCGCCTTGCTTCGATTCGGCGTTTTGTAACAGGGCCCGACTTCAGTCGGGCCGCAACAACCTCGCATTAGAGGCCCGGGCCTTAGCCCCTGCGGGAAGGAACGCTTTGCCCCTCACTGTCCAGGAACAGTTCGGCCAGATCGACATCTACGTCTTCGACCAGATCCTGCGCGGCAATCTCGGCGCAGGCATGCGCATCCTCGACGCGGGCTGCGGCTACGGCCGCAATCTCGTCCACCTGCTCCGCGAAGGCTGCGAGGTCTTCGCCGTCGATCTGAATGCCGAAGCGATTGACCACGTCCGAAAGCTCTCCGCATCTCTCGGCACCGGCCTGCCCGCGGAGAACTTTCAGGTGGCCGCCATCGAGCAGATGCCGTTTCCCGACGCCAGCATGGACGCGGTCATCTGCTCCGCCGTCCTCCACTTCGCCCGCGACGAAGACCACTTCCGCGCCATGCTCTCCGAACTCTGGCGCGTCCTGCGCCCCGGCGGCCTTCTCTTCTGCCGCCTCGCCTCCCGCATCGGCATGGACTTCCCGCGCCTTGCGGGTGGCCTCTTCCAGATGCCCGACGGCCAGCAATGGTTCCTCGTCGACGAAGACATGCTCCTCGACCTCACCGACGAACTCAACGCCGTCCTCGTCGACCCCCTCAAGACCACCATCGTCCAGGACCACCGCTGCATGACCACCTGGGTCCTCCGCAAGCGCACCGACCTGATGCGCGATTAGAGTTCACCGTCCATGCGAACTAAATGAAACGAGACCGAATACTCTCCGGTTTGGTGAAAGTGAGGGCACGAAAGGAATGAAGCCATACAAAAACAGCCGTATTTGTCATTTGCAATGCGGATCGGAGGTCTCACACATTCAGGCCCTGCAGCAACATCTGGAACAGTTCGTCGCTCCTATTCGTGGTTCCCTGAGCACCGCGGCTGCGCGCTTCCCGTACGTGCTCGGGGTCCCTTGACCCGGCGTAGATGAAATAGGGAGTCTGATCCCCGCTTCCTCGTAACGCGTCCAACAGAGTATAACCGGCGCGCGAATCCGGAGGTCTGCCCATGTCGCTGATGATCGCGTCGAACTGTTGTTTCCTGAGCTCTGCCAGGGCTTGACCCGTCGATCGGGCCAGAATGAAATCGATGTTATAAGCCGCCATCGAGCGACGCTCAAGGATGTTGTTATCAGGCCTGTCATCTACCCACAAAACTATTTTCCGACGGCTCTTTGTCTCTCTTTCGGGTCCCAGACTCTTGATCAGTCCGGAAGCCTCGTTGTCGGAGGCCTCGTCGGCGCGCTTGGCTGGCGTCCCAGCAGGGGCGGGACCTGACGTGCGTGCGATAGCGGTCGCGATCGTCTGAGCCAGCACTCGAACAGCACGACGAATCTGCGGGTCATTGGGAGGCAGGTCTGCCTGAACACGCCAGTCATATCTCTGACGGCTGCCGATTTCCGACGCAAGCGCATCATCCTTGAGCAGTTCCGGCCGTTCGAGTACTGGCGCGGTCACGAAGTAGATAGGAAGAATTAGATCGTCCCTGCCGAGACTCTTCTCATGCTCTATGAACTGCTTCAACTCATCGCGACAGGGGTCACTCTTGAAAAAAAGAGGGGTGACGATTGGTATGAGGAACCTCGATGTCGAAATCGCATCGGTGAGCCGTTTCTTCCACTTTTGGCCGAATTCGATGCCGTCGACGTCTTGGAAAATGTTGAAGGTTCGATCGCCGGTGACGACCTGAACGCCAAGCTCCAGCAATCGCCTTAAAGACGTAATCGCACCGCCAAAATATTCGTCGTCCAATCGTGTATAGCTGAGGAAGGCTTCCGAGGGATCATTCACGGTCTTAGTCCTGTATCGGCTGACGGAGAATCACGGCCTTTCGTAAAACCGGAAAAACAGCGACGGCTTCGCGCACGGCTCCGCCCTGGCCACCAGTTCTCCCGCCTGCTTGTCGTTGATGGGCGTGAAGTCGCGCGCCAGTTGCACATTCTCTTCAAGCTGCGCAATCGAATCGCACCCGATGATCACCGTGCTCACCGGCCGCGACAGCGTGTAATACATCGCCTCGCGCATGGTCAGCGTGCCGGGCGATGTCGTCTGGATCGTCATGCCCTCCCACGACTTCTTCTGCTGCTCGATAGGCGGCGGATTCCACGACGACAGAATGCGCCCGCGCCCCGGAATCTTCATCCCGATGATGCCCATCTGCTTCTCCACCGCCAGCGGCAGCAGCGCCTCGTTGAAGCTGTAGTGGTGCGGGTCGGCGGCATTCATCGCCATCAGGATGGTGTCGAAATCATGCCGGTGAATGCACTCGATCAGCGCGTCGGGCCGGTAGTGCCCGGTGATGCCGAGGAAGCGCACCACCTTCTGCTGCTGCATGTCGACGCAGCGCTTCCATCGCGCCGCCCTTGGCGAAGATCTGGTCGACGTCGTACATCGTGCCCACGTCGTGCAACTGCCACAGGTCGACGTGATCGGTCTGCAGCAATTCGAGCGACTTCTCGATCATGCGCATCGAGTCGTCGCGCGTTCTTTCCTTGGTCTTGGTCGCGAGAAACGCCTCATTCCGGCGCTTGGCCATCACCTTGCCCACGTACTGCTCGCTCCAGCGAGCCGGCCCGCCGTAGATCGACGACGTGTCGATGTAATTCACGCCCATGTCCAGCGCGCGCTCGATGATCGGCACCGCGTTGTCGAAGTTGTTGGCGTGCTCCAGCGCGGCCTGCCCGCCCAGCGAGAAGATGCCCACCTTGTACCCGGTTTTGCCCAGGTTGCGCGTGGGCATGGCCTTCATGGTGACCGGATTCGAAGGCAGCGCCCGGCAGCGACTTGTTGGGCGTGACGGCAAACGCCGAAGGCGTCAGCAACGCGGCTGTAGCCACGCCGCCCACCTTTAGAAAGTCGCGGCGGCCCTGCTTACGGCCAGTTGGCTCCGCACTCATAGAATCCTCCTCGCAAGAATCGCAGTGGTGAAGATCCATCATAGACCTACCCGGTGATTCAAGAGAACACGCCGCTGATTCACCATGGAGGCCAAGCTAGCAGCTAGCAGCTGTTTTTACGGCCGCAGGTTGTACATGAAAACGGCGCGGAGTTCGATGAAGGGGCCGTGGAACTCGCGCGGCAGCGGCGGATAGTTGGAGCCGGTAAGGGCACCCCAGGCCGCGCGGTCCAAAGCCGTGTCGCCGGACCGGCCTTCAAGAACCATGCTCCCTTCCATGATCCGGCCGTTCGGCAGAATTTTGAACCGGATTTGCACTTGGCCCTGCTTCAGAATGGGCGGATTCACCTCATCCGGAATGAGCGGATCCCAGGTATGCTCGGTTTCGAAGTACCATCGCCGCAGCCACGGATCGAAATCCACGCCCTGCTTATCCGAGAGGATCTCCGCTCCGCCTCCGGCGCCAGGATGCCTTGCCATCCCAGGACCGGAAGGGGCATTGTCGGCTCCGTTACTGGCACCGCGCGAGCCCCGCATCGCATCGCGCAACTGGTCGGCCGGATTTGCCGATCCCATGGCAAAACTGGGCCGCGCCGGAACCGCCTTGGGCTGCGGCGCCTCCAGCTGCGACTGCGATTCCGGCTTCGGCGCAGGCGGCGGAGGCTCAGTCGGGGCCGGCTCCACTTTGGGTGCCGGCGTGGGCGGCAATGACGGCGGCATAGCCTTGTTCAAGGCCTCCAGGGTCTTCTTGTCGATCTGCGGCGGCTTTCTGCGGCACCGGCTTCACCGCCGTCTTGGGTTGAACGCGCTTCAGCAGGTCCGGAGGAAGGTCAAGGTATTTCAGATCGTCCTTGCGTTGCTTGATGGCCTCAAACGGGTCGATCACGGGCGGAACTTTGAAGATGTACCGTGGGATCCAGGTCAGGGACGAGAGCAGCACCAGGTGAATCAGGATCGCGATCCAGAGACCTTCGCGCAGACGAGCCCAGCGGCGCTCGTCCTCGAGTTCGCTGATCATCTCCAAAAGTTCGTGGGTATCGTAGTCGATCCAGCGGGAGCCGCGTACCACCGGCGATCCGTCGCGTTCCGAGCCGGTTTCGCGCGAATTCTGCTCCGAATCCGCCCCAACCTCGTCCGATTTTTCCCGCATCCGGGCCGGATCCGAGCCAGCTGACCCCCCGTTCTCTGGGCCATGCGCCGCGTCTACGGGTTCCGGAGCGGTACCCGTCGGCTCGTTGGGCTCGTTCACGCTGGTTGGCACTACGCTTAAGGGCATTCGTCCGGCAGGAACCGCGGCGCACACTCCGCCTGGCGGCTCCGTTTTGAGTCCTTCCTTCGTATTCTCTCATCCCCCGCGAAAGCAGGAAACCCGCCGTCGGCATCGTGCGCACATCCGTCGCCCGGCGTGCTGGCGGATCGCACCCCGGAAACGCACGCACCGTACAATGGTCTTTCTACGTGGGTCTTTCTACATGGACGGATCAACGGCCGGAAGGGGACCGTGATTGAAGCAGTTTTTCGTGCATCTGTTGCAAGAATGGAAGTTTGTCGTCCTCCCGGCCATCGTAAAGCTGGGATTTTGGGGTGCCGGCGCGGTGGCCCTCCTCGATTCCTCAACCATCCCCGTCCCCATGGATGCCATCCTGGCCATTTACATCTGGAACGATAAGAGCCACTTCTGGATGTATGCCCTGCTCGCGGCAGCGGGCTCTGCCATAGGTGGTCTGTTGCCCTACGGGTTGGGACGTGCAGGCGGCGAGCTGTTCTTGCGCAAGCGCGTCCACCAGGCGCGGTTTGAGGCCATGCGGATCCGCTTCGAACGCCAGGAATTCTGGGCCATGGCTATCCCGTCGATGCTTCCCCCGCCCACGCCCTGGAAAGCCTTCGTGTTCGCCGCCGGAGTCTTCGAAATGCGGCTCCCGCTCTTCATGTTTGCGGTCTTCACCGGCCGCCTGGTCCGCTGGCTCGTGCTTTCAATGCTGGTCCTCAAACTGGGCCCCGGAGCGGTCGACGTCGTTGCCCACCATGCCCTGTTGGCGCTGGGAATCGTACTCGGCCTGTCCGGGCTTGGCTTCGCCTGGTGGTGGCTGAAGAAACGTCGCGGCAGTGTAGTCTGAGCCCGACTGCGAAGCAACAACCTGGGTGCCCCATCCTAGCTCTGCTAGGGTGGGGTTTCATCAAAGGGTTGGAGAGCAAGGTGTTCGACGAATCAGGACGCGGGAACCGCGTGCACCCGGTTCATCCTGCGCACCAGCACCGGCAGCCCAAACGCCAGCCCGCCCACGATCGCCGTGGAAAGCACGTCGTTGCGATAGAACGGAACAGCCGCCGCGTAGCACGCCATCAGACCGCCCATGGTGCGCGGATACATGTCTCCGCCCACCCACACCGCGTAATTCGAAACCACGAAGAACAAAGTCGGGCCGAGAATCACGCCCGCGGCCACGCGCAGAAACGTGGTCCGGCTCTGCAGTAGAACCCACCCCAGAGCCATGACTGCCAGATACCACGCCCAGGTGGTCACATACGCCTGCCAATGAAAGCTGTAGTGATAGGTGAACACCGTCAGCACATAGTCGGTGGCCACCAGGGCAGCCAGTGGAGCAACCATCTCGCGCCACGAGCGCCTCGCGCCGAAGTACAGCAGCGCTCCCCCAACGGCTGTGAAGTTCAGCCAGTCGGGATGCGGAACGAGACGACTCAAAACAGCGGCAACCAGGAGCAGATAGGCGGGCATGACGACCTCGAGTCTCGGTTTTCCGTTGGGGTGGGCGCCCGTGTAAAGCAGCACCACCGGATTTTCGTACTTCGGAAAATGCCGTACATCCATTGTGGAGGGCTGAGCCCGGTGGGTCAACCCGGAACTCACGACACGTTCGTTGAGGAACGCCGGTCCCTGTTCCCTGTTCCCTGTTCCCTGTTTCCTGTTCCACACTACTTCTGCTCCCGTCCACCCATGCCTTCCCCTGCCTCGTCGCGGCCGTCCACGATGTAAACCCAGCCGCTCAGGCCGGCAGGCGGTCGCGTCTGCCCCCGCTGGATGAACGCATACGCGAAGCGCAGGTCGGTGAATTCGACAGTTGTCCAGGTGCGCCCTGCGGGCAGTTGCGGAGGCTCCACCCCCGCGACAGGCTGCTGGCCGACGTCGCGGACCACTGCCCACGTGCCCCAATCCAGGTACACCCGGCCCAGCGAGGTGCGCTTGGCAGCCTCGATCGCGGGAGTGTCATCGGGCTTGTAGAGCACGTCGGTCTGCGGATCGCTGTCGATCGCGCCGGTTTGGGTATTCACTTCGGCCGTCTGGAAAAAGCTCTGCGTCTCCAGGATGGCGTGCCACCGGAACGGGTTGATGGGGTAGGGCTGGACCCCGATCCTCGTGACTGGAGCGGTGGTCACCTGCGTGTTTTCAAGGATCGCCTGCGCCTGGGCGTGCTCGGTCCAGCGCCAGGTCCCCAGCGCAGCCATTCCCGTAAGAGCAAAGATCGCCCAGCCCCGTCCCCGAAACCGGGTTCGGCGCACGCCCATCTCGCGATCCGCGAGCCCCAGCAGCCACGGCAAGACCAAAGCCAGTGAAAAAAGCCCCCACAGCACCGGCTCGGCGATGAACATGAAGCTCCCCGCATACCAGCGCGGATTGAACGGGAACATCGGCCGCACCCCGTAGTTGTTGGTCCAGTCGAGGGCGATGTGGGTTGAAGCGGCGATGAAGCAGGTGACATACAGCCAGCCCCAATGCACGTTGGGCGGTTGAAGCCGCAACGGAATCGGCTCCCCCGGACCAGCGTGCAAAGCGCCGAGTTTTCGCAGCCGCCGTCGTTCATTCCATCGATGCAGCAGCCACACGAGGCCCACGATCACCGCCGCCACCACCGGGACAGCAATGAAGGTGTGCGTAATGCCGCGATGGTGTTTCAGTTCTTCAACCGGCCCGCGAAAGCCCCAGAAGACGTCCATATCCGCCGCCTCCGCCGCCAGGGTCGCCCCCAGCGTCGCGTAGGCAGTCTTGCGGTTGAGTCCGGCGCGCCCGATGCAGGCTCCGGTGAAGAAGTGCGTGAGAGGCTCCATGCGTGCTGCCCACCATAGTAACCGCTGGAGCGCATTCTCGAATCAAGCCCGCATCCTATAATCCTGCCCATGAGCGGACCCACAGATTTCACCCGGCGCCCAGATTTCACCCGGCGCATAGACGAGTTGCGCCACGAGATTCGGCGCCATGAACACCTGTACTACGTGATGGATGCGCCGGAGATCTCCGACAAGGAATTCGACAAGTTGATGAATGAGCTCAAGCAGCTCGAGGCCGACCATCCTGAATTGCGCACCCCCGACTCGCCCACCCAGCGCGTCGGCGGCAAGCCCGCTGAGGGCTTTCGCAAGGTGCGCCACTCGCGGCCCATGCTCAGCCTCGATAACGCCTACTCCGAAGAAGAACTCCGCGACTGGGACCGCCGCGTGCACGGCCTGGCCGGCAACCTGCCCGTCGAGTTCACCGCGGAGCTCAAGCTCGACGGCCTGAGCATCGCTCTGCACTACGAACCGGCGGAAGACGGCGGCGCCCGTCTCGCCTACGGGCTGACCCGGGGCGATGGCCAGACCGGCGAAGATGTGACCTCCAACATCCGCACGATTCGCAGCGTGCCGCTTTCCATTCCCGCCAAAACGATCGAGAAATTAGGCCTCCCGCAAGCATTTGAAGTGCGCGGCGAAGTAGTGATGCCCGAGACCGCCTTTCTGAAGATGAACGAAGAACGCCAGAAGCAGGGGCTGACGCCCGCAGTCAATCCCCGCAATGCCGCCGCGGGCACGCTCCGCACGGTCGAGCCCAGCATCGTAGCCCAGCGCCGGCTCGATCTCTACGCCTACTTCCTCCTCAGCGGCGGCGAATATCTGCCCATCGGGCAGGAGGCCACGCTCGATGCGCTGACGGCCATGGGATTTCGCGTGAACCCCCATCGCGGCCGTGTGCACACCGTAGAGGAAATGCTCAAGTTCATCCACCAGGCCGAACAAAGGCGGGCCACGCTGGGATACAACATCGACGGCGTGGTGCTGAAGGTGGATTCGCAAGCCACCCAGCAGCGCCTTGGCTACACCGGCCGCGCGCCGCGCTGGGCCCTGGCCTACAAGTTCACCGCCGAACAGGCCATCACCCAGATGGTCGACATCATGATCACCACGGGACGCAGCGGGAAGCTTACGCCAACAGCGGTACTTGATCCGGTGTTCGTTGGGGGGGCCACGATCAGCCGCGCCACACTGCACAATGCCGACTGGATCGAGCGCATGGGCCTGCGCATCGGCGACTGGGTCAAGGTCGAACGCGGCGGCGACGTTATTCCCAAGGTGGCCGAGATCGTCTCGGACCCCGAGCATCCGCGTGGCAAGGAGCCCTACGTCTATCCCACCCACTGCCCGGTGTGCGGCAATCCCGCCGTGCGCGAAGAGGGCGAAGCCGACTACCGCTGCGTCAACGTCGACTGCCCTGCCCTGCTCCACGGCACCGTCGAGCACTGGGGCAGCCGCGGGGTGATGAACATCGAAGGACTCGGCGAAGCGGCCGTCGCGCAATTGCTCGACCGCGGCCTGGTGCGCAGCGTTGCCGACCTCTACAAGCTCACCCTCGACCAACTCGTCTCACTGGACCGCTTCGCCGAGAAATCGGCGCGTACGCTCCTGAAAGAGATCGACCAATCCAAGCACGCCGGTCTGGCCCGTGTGCTGATGGGACTCGGCATCCGCTTCGTCGGCGAGCGCACCGCCGAGTTGCTGGCCCAGGAATTCGGCTCCATCGACGCCATCATGAACGCCTCCGCCGAAGATCTGGAAAGAGTGGAAGAAGTGGGACCGCGCATATCGCGAGCCATCCTCGATTTCTTTGCCCGCCCCGCCAATCGCGAACTGGTTGAGCATCTACATGCCGCCGGCGTGAACATGACCGCGGAGAAAAAGCAGCGAACCACGCAACTGGCCGGGCTGACCTTCGTGCTCACCGGAACACTCCCGAATCTCAGCCGCGAAGACGCCAAAGCCAGGATCGAAGCGGCCGGCGGAAAGGTGGCCGGCTCGGTCAGCAAAAAAACCAGCTACCTCGTCGCCGGAGAAGACGCCGGCTCAAAGCTCGATAAGGCCCAGGAGCTGAAGATTCCAATTCTGGACGAACCCGGCCTGTTGAGCCTGCTCCAGTCCAGCGAATAGTGGACAATCTTGACCCGCCATGACAGGCTGCGGAAGACTCTTCCAGAGCCATGTTTTGTATCAGGGCACGGCTTTACAGCTTGCTGAAAAATGCATTTCGTGAAGGGTACGGGCTTCAGCCCGTACGTTTAACCCAACCACTTTCAGCGCGGCTTTAGCCGCCGAGGGAGATGTTTTCGTCGGATTTGCCTCATCCTCGGCTTTTTCAGCAAGCTTTTTAGTCGTGCCGCAAATGCCCTTTTATCAAACGCGGGCTTTAGCCCCTGTGGGAAGCTTCAACTCCACCGTTCGCACGATGCCCCTGCTCTTCCGCAACCTCTTTAGCCCCGGACTTTTTGCCGTTCTCCCAGCCTCTGAAGGAAATGCCCTGTTTGCAGAGAATTACAACTCGAAGTGGGAGAATGAGAATGATCTCGAAGCGCGGGTAGTGACCGGCGACGCGATACGGCTCTCAGCCACAAAAAACGAGCATTAAAAGCACTTCCGGACCTCCAAAAAAGGGGGTTATGAACCGTTTCTCTTCGCGTCGTTCCGCAAATATCCATTGTGTTTTGTTTACTTACCGCTCCACGGATGCGAATGATCGCCCCCCACCCCGGGGGTATACCTGTGAAACTGTGAAACCGTGCAACTTCATCTCAGGAACTCTTGCGCCGGACCGCAAGGCCGGATCGCCGCTCGCGCTCCCGTTCCCGCTCCCACGCTTCCGCTCGCCAGCGCCGCGACGAATAGTTTGGCGCTTCATCCACGACCGGTGCGGCAACCAGCGGGCGAGGCTCCTGGAAGGCTCGAGTTGGCGTGATAGCAATAACTGCGGCGGGCGTGGCAGGAGCCGGAAGTCCAATAGGCGAAGACACCGGTTTCATATAGGCAGCACCGCACGTCAGGCTTGTATCCTCGGCCGCCATCGGCTCCGCTTCAGCCGTCGCCGCGTGCGCCTTGCTGGCCGCGCCCCCGGCGATAAATTCGTCCACCAGCTTGTGCAGGCAGGTCTGCCCGCACAGATGCTTGGAACCCGCCCGGATCTTGCCCTGCACGCCCCAGCCGCTCACCCGTAACTCACCGGCATGGGTATACGCCACGAACCAGTGATTGGTCTGCTTCTTCTCTGCCCCGCAGATGTCGCACGAAATAGCCTGCCGGATCATCGCCGCCTCGGTCCGTTTGCGCTCCACAGCGGGAACGCCCACATCCATTTCATCGCGATTTCAAGCGGGCAGAAGAGCGATTGCTCGAAACCTTCGCACGTTGATTCGGATTTGGATTCGATCGAGGGCGGCCTCCTGAATTGGGAACGACCTGGACGCGAGAGCGAAGATCTCTGTGATCCGCTCTCCCTTCCCCAGGGCTACAGGAACCCCCAACTGAGAACTGAGAACTATGAACTGAGAACTGCACTATTGCGTGGGCGCGAAGTAGCCCTTCCTGGCTCGAACCTGGTAGCGGCGATCGTTGCAGAAAAGGTATATCGGGCGGTAGGCGCCGTTGGCTTTGAAATCCGCCGGCGTATACGTCAGCGCATACTGGCTGCGCAACTCGGCCTGGATCTCGTGGAAGCTGTTGGTCATTTCCTCCACCGAGGGCGGGAAAAAGGTCTGCCCGCCGGTAGCGTCCGACATCTGCTGCAACACCTGGTCGCCCTTGCCGCGGCTCGGAGTCCAGTTGGTGCTGATGGCGTAGATGATGGTCTCCGAGCGTTCGCACATTTTGATGGCTTCGTCCGGGTGGACGCGGCTCTGGTTATCGTCGCCGTCCGAGATCAGGATCATGGCCTTCCGCACCGGCTCCTGGCCGCGTTCCGTTAGAAGTTTGTCGCGGCAGGCGGTGTACACCGCATCGAACAGCGCGGTGCCGCCGCCGGGGCGAAGACGGTTGATGCCGGTTTCCAGAGCATCGAGGTTGTTCGACCAGTCGGCGAAGACGGTCGGGGTCACGTCGAATCCCATGACGAAGGCGCGGTCGCTGCGCGATTTCAGCGTCTCGGTCAGAAACTCCGTTGCCGACTGCTGCTCGAATTGGAAGCGGGTGCGGATGGACGTGCTCGCGTCAATCACGATCCCGACACGCAGGGGAAGATTGATCTGCTGGCGGAAATCGTTCACCCGCTCCGGCGCCTTTTGATCGTCCAGCAGGGCGAAATCGCTCTGCTTGAGGTTCGGAATATAGTGCCCGTGCCTGTCGGTCACGGTGAAGATAAGATTCACCTCGTTGACCGGCAGACGGATGATGGGTCCGCTGCTGTCGTCGGGCTGGTCGGCGCCGGGCCCAGGGGCAGGCGGCGCGGGTTGGGTCTGGGCTGGCGCCGCTGGTGCGGGCGCGGGCTGCTGCGCGGGCAACAACATCCAGGGGAAAACGGCGACGAGCAACGTGCACGTAAAAGCGCACAACCAGCGGCGGAGAAGTTCCGCTGGAAAGCAAGTGTTTCTGATCATGACCTCTTCATTCTATCAATCGGACTTCGGAGCGCGGTGAAAGCAGCGTGTGAATTCTAGGGCCGGGATTCCCTGCCTTTCCTTTGGACGGTTCAAGCCGCCGGATGGCATCAGCCGGCTTGCCTCTCCAGCCGCTCCAGAAACGCATCGAGGGCTCCCGGAAGAGGGGATGCGAGCGACAAAGCCTTTCCGGACTTCGGGTGGGTGAATTCCAGTTCGGCCGCATGGAGGAAGTTGCGGCCCAGGCGCAGCTTCTCGGGCTGAGCTTTGCGCCGGGCGGCCTTGGAGGAAGCAGCCTGCATCGCGGCCTGGTCGATGAGTTGACCCGAGGCACCGTAAAGGGTATCGCCCACCACCGGATGCCCGATCGAAGCCATGTGAACGCGAATCTGGTGGGTACGCCCGGTTTCGATGCGCACCCGCACCAGGGTGAATTTGCCAAACCGGGTCGTAATGCGCCGGACTACCTCATAATGAGAGACCGCCGAGCGGCCCTCTTCCTGGACGCGCGTCGTCATGCGGGTACGCCGCATCGGGTCGCGGCCGATGGCGGCCGTGATGGTGCCCTTCGGCCGCTCCACCGCGCCATGCACCAGAGCAATGTACGTCTTCTTGACCTGGCGTATGGAAAACATCTCGGCCAGCGCCGCATGGGTCCGATCGTTCTTGGCGACAATGATCAGGCCGCTGGTGTCCTTGTCGAGGCGATGCACGATGCCCGGGCGCAGTTCCCCGCTCGTCGTCGAGAGAGCCCGAAACCGGTGCAGCAGCGCGTTGACAAGCGTGCCCCGGTTGCGCGCATCTTCGCTTTGGCCGGAGCCGGCGTGCACCATCATGCCCGCAGGCTTGTCGATCACCGCGAGGTCGGCGTCCTCAAAAACAACCTGCAGCGGAATGTCTTCGGCGATCGCCTTGAGCGGAGCGGGACGGGGTTCTCCGGTGATCGTGATCGATTCGCCGCCGCGCAGCTTCGAAGAGGCTTTGGGGTGCCCCCCGTCAACGAGAACGTCCCCCTGTTCCAGCAGGAGTTGCACGCGGGAGCGGCTTACCCCATCCAACTGCGACGTGAGGAACTGGTCCAGGCGCTGTCCCGCCGCTTCCGCCGGCACAACGAGGCTGCGGGACTCACTCATGAGCGGCCTCGTCCGTCGTCCCCGGACTCTCGGCAACCGGCTGCTCAAATGTCCCGTGCCCCATCCTTGCGACTTGGTCCTGTCGCAAGGGTGGGAGACCTCGATCCTTCGCGGGGTCATTTCTCTGCAACAACACCACTCCGCCGGCCAGCACCATCACAATTGCCGCCAACTGCGGACCGTCGAAAAAGCCATTCAGCACCTCGCCCCGGCCCTCCGGATCGCGCCAGAGTTCCGTCAGGTAGACGACCACCCCCATCCCCATCAGGGCCATGCCGGCGATATCTCCTGGCTGTCGGCGCACGCGCAGGCGCGTCAGCAGAAGGACTGCCAGCAGCATGTATCCGAGAGCGGCATAAGCCTGGACCGGATGGAGGGGAACGCCGAGCGGTGTCCCGCTCCAGCGCTGCGCGAGGGGATCTGTATAAACAATCGTCCAACCGGCAGAAGTCTCGGTTCCGTAGCCCGCGCCCGCCAGCAGCGCGCCCCATTGCTCACAGGCCAGGCCAACCACCAGCGGCGGGGCAAGTGCGTCGAGAGTTGCCGCCCACGGCATACGCTCACGGCCCATGTAGAAAAGAGCCGCCACCGCGCCCATCATCACACCGGCAACTGCGAGCACCGGGCTATGGATGGTGGCCAGTCCGAAGATCCAAAGCGGGTGGCGCAGAAGCTCCCCCCAGTTGAGCACGGCCAGCAGCAGCCGTGAGCCCACCAGCGCGGCAAAGAGGGCGACGACGCAGACATTCCACACCAGGGACGGGGAAACACCGGCGATGCGCGCGGTGCGCTGCGCTAGCACCAGGGTCAGCAGCACGCCGGCCGCAGCCAGTGCGCCATAGCTTGGGATGAGCAACGCTCCGATGTGGAAAAGAACTGGATGCACTGGAGATGAGCATACGGCATCCGAATTCCCGCAGGCGAGTAGGCAGAAACGGCCTGGAAATAGAAATCCGACCCGCTGGGCCGTGGGCAATGCGCCGGTGAACCCGTCCTAAGACGGTGGAGCTCTCCGCGGTTCATTAGGCATTCCGGACTGGCGGACACGGCACACAGAACCGATTGTCGAGTTGAGCCCCTGTTCAATGAATGTTGGTTCAACCGGCGTTGATCACCCACCTGCTTTGCAGGCCGGTTTCTATTGCGGATAGTATGTGTCCTCGCGCGGAATTGCAAGTCTTGTGCGCAACCAGCCCGGTGTGCTACAAAATTCGCCCCTCGATTTTGAAACCCAAAGTAGAAGACTGGAATGATCGAGGCCGATCTGCTAAAAGATTCGTTCGTCTCTTGCGCCATCCTCCATCCGTTGACCCTTCTGATTGCATTCGTTGCAACGACCACTCTCAACCTGGGATTTGAAACGCGGCCGGAATGTTCTGTGCTGGGCCTCGGAGATTGGTTAGAATTCCCACCAGGCGGGCCGAACCGGATGCTCTGGACCAGCAAGACCGACGGTGACGTACTCAACGCTTTGAAGAACGTCGCCGACTACCGGCCCGAGGCACAAGACGAACTATTCCGGGAAACCGAAAAGCGCGGCCTGGCCATCGATGGAATCTCCCCATTCGTAGTGGGCCAGATCCGGATGCGGCTGTGCTCCGGAAACGACACGATCCCGACCAATACAATCGACGTATCCAAGGCCTCCAAGATCCGCCGCTGGGCTGCCTTGTGCCCGAGAGCGCTGATCGTTCTGGGAATCTTCCAGTTGATTTTCGGCCTGGGTGAACTGGCCAAATCGTTAGACGATGGTTCTCTCGACACCTTCTTGGGCAGCCTCTACATCTGCTTCGGAATACTCGCATTCTGGCGTATCCGGATCACAGCCTTCCTCACGGTTGTCACCCAGGCGGTGCTGATTCCCGGATGGCTCATTCTTCTTATCGGCGACACCATCGAGAACGGGGCTCTGCGGAACATGAGGCCGCTCATCCTCACGTTGCTGGGAATTCTTTCCTTCATCGGATCGATCGACATCCTGAGGTACGTGCGATCCCTGAGCCAGGAAGATCGCGCCGGCCAACGCGCATTGCAGAGCCGCTACTTCCCGCGAATCTTCAGACCCGCGGTTCTGCTCAGCGTTGCCGGGAGCTTTGTCTCCCTGCTCGCGGGCCTGGTCGCCGTTCTGGTGTGGGTGAAGATTCAACGGGACCGCGACCTCATCTATCCCTGGTGGGAAGTGGAGCTCCTATGGCTCGCCGGTTCCGCTCTCTTCCTCGCAGCCTTCTGGTTGTGGCGCTTTGCCCGGCGTCGCGCAGCGCTTACTATGTGGGAGATTCGCTCGCTTGACACTCGAGCGGCAATCCTGTTCCTTCGGTCGTTTGAGGATGACGGAATCGTGTTCACCGGCAGGTTCGCCCGATTCTTCGCGTACTGGGCTCCCATTAGTCGATTCTTCCGGCGCGACGTCTCCTTCGAAGAGAGCCTGGTTACTGCGGCATCCGTCTATGGCCCCGTGCTGGCGATCGGTGTTCCCGGACAGCAACTGCGAACGATCGGGGCCGCGCGCGAGTATGCCTCCGATGACGACTGGCAAAAGACCGTTCGGCTGCGGATGCAGGAGTCGGCAGCCATCTTCGCCATCATTGGCGCCACCGAGGGTCTCAGCTGGGAAATTCAGACCGTTCGCGAGCTAGGCCTGTTGGGCAAGCTCGTCCTGGTTGTCCCGCCGCTCAAGCGCGATCCCCTGCTGGCAAGAATGGACGTGGTTGGGGCGGCCTTGCCGGCCCTTTGCAATATTCCCCACTCCCTGGTCACAGACTCGGCTCTGATTCTGTCCTGTTCTGAAGACGAGCCTTTGATCGTCACCGCTTCAGGACGTCGCGAGAGCGACTACGCCGAGGCGATAAGAAAAGCCGTTCCTGCCGCCATGCGCACGCCGCCGGCTGAGACCGCCCTGGCGCCACCCGCTAGAGAATGACCATTCGCTCTGGATTTCGAGCGGGCAACGAGGAGCTGGGAGGAGAGTCCGGAGCAGTCTGCATAGCCGGAACCGCGGACACGCTTGAAATAAGCAGAGTAACAACCGCAAACACCGCCCCGACGGATATACCTGGACAGGCGACGCATGCGACTCTTCCCCAAAAAATTCTCTTCCCCCGAATTCGACTAAGGCCTAAACCCCAGCCAGCAGGCCGGCCGACGACCCGGATACACCGCTGTTGCACTTGGCGAACCATACCCTCAGCGCGTAGCGTAAGGGCAAACCGAGTCTCACGGAGACGGCTATCGCTATGACCACCCCGGCAACCTCGCCCCCCTCGACGCAGTCGCCCGCCGCGCCCGCAACGTTCCGGCGGCTGCTCTCGCTCGATGTGGTCCGCGGCATCACCATCTGTTTCATGATCATGGTGAACAACAACGGCGGCCCCGGCTCGTGGCACTTCATGAATCACGCCGAATGGAACGGGCTGACCCCGACCGACCTGGTATTTCCGACATTTGCATTTGTGATCGGGGTTTCGGTGGTGTTTGCCTTTGAAGCGCGTCTGGCGCGCGGAGCGATCCGCGCGCGAGCTGGCCAGGCACACGGTGCATCCGCGCCATCGTCCTGATCCTCTTCGGCATCATCGTGAACAGCTTCCCCTTCTTCCACCTCGGCGCACATGCGGTTCTACGGTGTGTTGCAGCGCCTCGCGGTCTGTTACCTCGTGGTCGGCCTGTTCTACCTCTACGACAATCGCGCATGGACCAAGTGGGCGGCGCTGGTGGGCGCGCTGGTGGGCTACTGGGTGCTGATACGCTGGGTCCCGATTCCGGGCGTAGGCATGCCGGGCCGCGACGTTCCCTTCATGGACATGACCCAGAACCTGACCTCCTGGATCGATCGCCACGTGTTCCCGTATCACCTGTATCTATATCCGCCCGATCACAACGTGCGCGATCCTGAAGGCCTTCTGAGCGACCTGCCCGCGATCGGCACCACCCTCATGGGCTGTCTCGCCGGCATCTGGCTGCGCACGAACCGTAGCGTGAAAGCCAAAACTGCGGGATTGGCCGTGGCCTGCCTCTGCAGCCTCGCAATCGGATATCTCTGGTCGCTCGAGTTCCCGCTCAACAAGAACATGTGGACCAGCTCATTCGTGCTCGTCGCCGGCGGCTATTCTCTGG
Organism: uncultured Acidobacteriota bacterium; assembly: GCA_963798315.1. Taxonomy (GTDB): domain Bacteria; phylum Acidobacteriota; class Terriglobia; order Terriglobales; family Acidobacteriaceae; genus Telmatobacter. The sequence goes on from CAWCTA010000031.1 coordinate 62,900, forward strand.
CGCTGCTCACGTTCTGCTTCTGGGCCGTCGAACAAATGAACTGGCGCAAGGGCTGGACCTGGGTATGGCTCGTCTTTGGCTCCAACGCCATCGCCGCCTACTTGTTCAGCGAACTGATGCCGGGCATCTTCGACAACATTCACATCGGCGACCCGCACAGCCCGCATTCCAACTTGATCGCCTGGATATTCCTGCACACGTTTGCGCACATCCCCGATCCCGGCTGGGCCGCGTTTGCCTATTCGGTCTCCTTCGCCGCGTTCTGCTTTGTTCCCGTATGGATCCTCTACCGGAAAAAGATCTTCCTCAAGGTGTGACGTGGATATGATTCGCACGTGGAATCGGGCAGCCTTAATCTTCGCCATGATCGCGGCAGTTCTGTATCCGGGAGTCTCCGGTGCGCAGACTCCGCGCCCCATTCCGGTTCCCCCGCCGCCCATGGGCTGGTCCTCGTGGAACAGCTTTTCGAACACCGTCAATGCCGAAATCGTGATGGCCCAGGCCAAGGCCATGGCGTCGAATGGCATGCAGAAGGCCGGCTACCAGTACATCAATATCGATGAAGGCTGGTGGCTGGGCCAGCGCCACGCGGACGGCGCCTTCGTCATCGACGAAAAAGCGTGGCCGGCCCTGGCCGCAGGCGAGAAACCCGGCGACATGGCCAACATCGTCCGCTACATTCACTCGCTCGGCCTCAAGGCCGGCATCTACACCGATGCCGGCAAAGACGGATGCAGCCTCTATCCCGACGTCGGGTGGATGTATTTCAACACCGGCAGCGAAGGCCACTACGAGCAGGACTTCCTGCAGTTCGCGAAGTGGGGATTCGATTACGTGAAGGTCGACTGGTGCGGCGGCGACAAGGAGAATCTCGACCCCGCCGTGCAATACGCCGAGATAGCCCGCGCTATCGCCCGCGCCGAAAAGAGCACCGGCCATCGCCTCTACTTCTCGCTATGCGAGTGGGGCAAGCAGAGCCCGTGGACGTGGGCGCCGCATGTGGGTGGAGTGCCTGCCGACATCTGGCGTACCAGCGGCGACATCGTCGATCCCATCGTGGCATCCGGCCCGCATGCCGACCGCAAGGCGAGCTTCGACAAGATGCTCGGCAACTTCGACAAGGGTGTACATCCGGAGGCCCAGCACACCGGTTTCTACAACGACCCCGACATGATGGTCCTTGGCATGCCCGGCCTTTCCGACGCGCAGAACCGCGTCCACATGAGCCTCTGGGCCATCAGCGGAGCGCCTTTACTTGTTGGCGCCGATTTGACGAAGCTCAGTCCCGAAACCCTGGCCACGCTGACCAACCCGGCCGTTCTCGCGGTCGACCAGGACGCACTGGGATTGCAGGCCGTAAAAGCCGCGGAGCCGGCCAACGGTCTCGAGGTTTGGGTGAAGCCGCTGGCGAAGGCCGGCAGCCGCGCCGTGCTGGTGCTCAACCGGACCGCCACTGCACAGGAAATCACCGCGCGATGGAAGGAACTCGGACTCGCTGAAGACGCCCCAGCGAATATCACGAATCTCTGGACCGGCGAGCAACGGACCAGCTCCGGATCCTACGCCGTGCAGTTGCCACCCGGGGATGCGGTTCTGATGCTTGTGCAGGGCACCGAAATGCGATCAACTCCATACCAGCCCGACCCGGCAACCCGGAACTCCGCGAACGCGCCGCTGACGTGCCGCGACTGCGATCTGACCTTCTCCAAGGTCGTTTCCCGGGCGGCGTGGGCACGGGTCCGCATCACGTACAAGAATCCCGGCAACTCGAGCCGCTATGCGGAACTGCGCGTCGACGGCCATGGCCCCACCAGAATCGCGTTTCCGCCCACCGGACCGGGACCGGGATCGATCAGCATCATGGCTCAGTTGGACCAGCCCAATGCCAACGTCCTGCGCTTCTCTGCGTCAGAAGATACGCCGCCACTGATAGAGGCGATCACGGTGGACTAACCAGAAACAGAATCTCGGTGCCCCATCTTTTCGCTTTTTCCTGGCCAAAGGGTGGGAGCCACAAGGGCAAATCCAGTTTCATCCATCCGGGTCGGAGAACCCGGTGTTTGATTGAAAAGAGTGAACGACCGTGGCGCCGGAACGCGAAGCGTCGACTTCCGAAGACAGCATGACAGTGGCGAGGCCGACGCGACGAAGGCCGCTTCTCGAATTCTCGGTCGGCTACGGGCTCATCCTCGCCACCATCTGGACACCCCGGCCTTTTCAAAAGTGGCTATACCTGGCTGCTGTCCTTTGGATCTTCGCAACCACCGTATTCTCGTTTCCCGGATGGGCGGCCATCGGATTCCGCCGCGGCGGCTTCCTGTCATCGATGTGGGTGGTGTTGGCAGCCCTCATAGTCGCGATCGGCGCCATCTTGGTTGCTATCCATCTCCACACGTTGCGCCACCCCATCAGCACTCGCACCTGGGTGATGACCTTCGGCGGCTACACCGTCTGGTCCTTCGTGCAGCAATTCCTGCTCCAGGGCTACTTCCTGTTCCGATTGCTGCGCATTCTACCCCGCCGCGAATGGGCGGCACTCGCCGCAGCCGTCATGTTTGCCCTCGCTCATCTCCCCAACCCCATCCTCACGCCGATAACGCTTCTCTGGGGAGCCCTCGCGTGCTTTGTGTTTCTGCGCTGCCGCAATGTCTACCCGCTGGCCTTGGCCCACGCCATCCTCGGCATCACCGTCGGCGTCGCCATCCCCGGACCCGTGGTGCATAACATGCGCGTGGGCTTGGGCTATCTCCGCTACCACGCACCGGACACGCACACGTCGGCAACCGGATTCGTCGCGAAGTAGAGACACAAATCGAGAACTGCGCTGAGACTGAGGCGCCCGACAATGCGGCATATTACCGGATTGTTAATTTTCGATTTGGCCACCGACGGGAGCGTGCGGCTGGTCTGGCCCCGCTATTCTGAAAGCTCATCCGATGCCTCTCGTGAACCGTGTTCTGCTCTTGCTGCCGCTGGCCTGTGTGCTCTCGATCTGCGAGCCGCTGCGCGCACAATTGCCTTTTTATACCGATGACACGGGGGTCACCGAGCCGGGAAAGTGGCACTTCGAGTTCTTCAATGAGTACGACGCTCTTCAGCTTCAGTACCCGAACGTGCGGCAGAATACCGTCAATTTCAAGCTCAACTCCGGTCTGCCGCACAACCTCGAACTGGATGTGGACGCTCCTTATCTCACCATCCAGCGTGCCGGAGGGAACCAAAGCTCCAGCGGCATGGGGGACACGGATCTGGGAATCAAGTGGCGCTTCCATGGAGAGCCGGCGGGCTCGCGGCGTCCCGCTCTTGCTGCCTCCCTCTATATTGAATTCCCGACGGGGGACACCCACCAGCAGCTCGGTTCGGGATTGACGGACTACTGGCTCAACTTCATCGCGCAAACGTCCATTACGGAAAAAACCAGGATCACAGGAAACCTGGGGATTCTGTTCGCCGGCAATACCAGTACCGGCGTGGTCGGAACTACAAACACGCGCGGCCAGGTATACACCGGGGGGCTTTCGCTGCTGCATGATCTCAGTGCGCGGCTCACCGTGGGAGGCGAACTTTATGGCGCTTATGCGGCCAACGGGAATTTGGCAAGAGGCCAGCTTCAGGCAATGGCTGGCGGCCAATTCCTGATCCGCAATGGCCTGACTTTCTGTTTCGGCTTGCTCGGAGGCAAGTACGTGGCCAGCCCTCGGATCGGCGGCCAGATTGGATTTTCGATGGACTTCCCCGACCTGTGGGTTTCGGCTCCCCACCACGGCGGCTTGCAATAACTCTTCAGCGACTGCCGGGCGTGACTTAAATATGCAGGAACCAAAACAGCCTTGCATTACTGGGGCTGGGGTACCGGGAGCCTCTTTCCACCGCTGTCTGCTCCGCCGCGTTCGCCAGGCGATTTTGCGTGAACACTCGCGGCGAGAACGGCGTTTTCGGGGAGTAATCGGGCGAATTGCGCTCAATGCTGGATGAGTGGGTTGGCCTGTTATCGCCCGTTGACAATCATTTCTTTCGTTGCCCGAGTTCACCAAGGGATCTGTTAAGGTCTCGAAGTTCGTAGGAATGAACCGAGTTCACGGATGAACATGGCGGGTTTAGTTTCGGCGGCTTAGTGGGGCAACATTGACTCGCTCTGCGCAGAGGGACCCACAATGCGCATGATGTTGGCCGGCGGGCGCCCGGCGCGCAACTCTGCGGCCATGAACCGCATGTATGGATCAACGTGGTGAAAGAAGTGTTTGTAGCTGGCGCAGAGATAGTTCAGGCCCGGTTCCCCGTCGGGGGTTGTAAGGAATCGATGTTTTGGACATTCGCCATTGCATGCAAAACGGACATCGCATTCGCGGCACATGTGCGGAAGAGTATTCAACTTGTCGAGGCCAAAATTCGTTTGCTGCTGGGAGTTGACCATCAGCTCCAAATCGGTCTCCATGACATTCCCGAGTTTGTTTTCCGGATAGACGAAGTGATCGCAGGAGTATAGGTCTCCGGTGTGTTCCATCGCGAGCGCCGAGCCGCATGTCTTGCGAAACACGCACAAACTCGCATCCAGTCCGAGCCAGCTCTCGAGGGCGACATCGAACTGCTGAACGAAGTAGCGGCCGACATCCGTCTTCACCCATTCATCGAAGATTTGCACGAGGAATCTGCCGTAGGCTTGCGGTTCCACTGACCAGTCCGTCACCTCGGCAGAGTGACGGAAAGAGGGTTGGACCAGCACCAGGCCTTCAGCCCCAGGCTTGGCAGTCTTCCTTTCTACGACCGGGATGAACTGCATGAACCGGCTGCCAACCTCTTTGAGAAATTGGTATACCTCAAGCGGATATGCGGAATTATGGCGGTTCACGACTGTGAGGGTGTTGAATTCAACCTTATGCTCCTTCAGCTTGGAGAGCCCACGCATCACCCGATCGAATGTGGGTGCGTTGCCCTTGTCGACGCGGTAGTGGTCGTGCAACTCGCGAGGGCCATCTAACGAGACACCGACGAGGAATTTGTGTTCGGCCAGGAACCTTCCCCAATCGTCATCGATGAGCGTGGCGTTGGTTTGCAACGAGTTGTTGATCGCTTTGCCCCCAGCGTGCTTCTGCTGAAGAGTGACCACGGTGCGGAAGAAATCGACACCCAACAGGGTGGGCTCTCCACCCTGCCAGGCAAAGTGAACCTCATCGATCTTCTGCGCAGCAATGTATTGATGTATGTACCGCTCAAGGACTTCGGGCGCCATTTCCCAACGCCTGGTATTGGGATAAAGGTTCTCCTTTTCCAGGTAGAAACAGTATTTGCAGTCGAGATTGCAAATGGGCCCTATGGGCTTGGTCATGATGTGAAAGCCGGCAGCTGACATGAGCGACCTCGATGGGTTTTGATGATACGCTGCGCCGAGCGAGTTGCGCAGCAACTCCCCAAAGCGCTTGACAGCACACGGCTCTGGGGAATATCAGTTCTTGTTTACAACTGTCCCATTCAAAAGAGCTTTCCGAGAAAAGTTCCTCACGGAATCGGAAGTCTCCGCCCAGGAGAGTGCATTGGACACGCGCAGAACAGTTTTGAAGTACCTGACTGGAGCGGTGGGGGCGTCGGTCTGTGATCTCAATAGCCTGGAATCGTTCGCCCAGCAGCTTAACGCCGGGAGTAAGAAGCCGAACATTGTCTGCATTGTGGGCGAAGGGCTGCGTGCGGACGAGCTCTCGTCAACCGGCAACAAGCTGATTCAAACGCCCAACCTCGACCGCATCGGACAGGAGGGATGCACATTCCGGAATGGATTCGTGGTAAACGCTCTGTGCCTGCCATCGCGCGCAACGTTTCTCACGGGCATGTATTCGCATACGACAGGAGCCGTTTCCAACGTGGAGGGGAAGATCCCGGCAAGGTTCCCACTGGTTTCGGACCTACTGCAGAAGGCGGGCTATGAGACGGCATTCCTCGGGAAGTCGCACATCGAAGGCGCTCTGATGGACCATTACTGGGACTACTACTTCGGATTTGTTGGGCAGGCCGACTACTACCGTCCGAAGATCACCGAGGGGGTTCGCGGGCAATATGGGCCAGCGAAGCTGTATCAGGGCGAGTATGTAGATACCTTGCTCACTCGCAAAGCCGTCGAGTGGCTCAAGCAACCGCGGAACAAACCGTTCTGCATGTTCCTGTGGTTTTACGCGCCGCACGCTCCTTTTTACAGGCCGAAAGACCTGGTCAACGACCTCAATGGAGTGCCGATACCGAAGCCGGCGACCTTTGACGAGAACCTCAAGGACTATCCAGGAAAACCGCGCGCGGTCGCCGATGCCGATGACAAAATCGGCTACTCGGAGGTCTTCAGCGATGATCCGCGATCGCTCGAAGAGCTGGTGAAAGACCATTACGCCGGGGTCGAAGACAATGACCGAAATATGGGTGCGGTGTGGAAGGAACTCGAGCGGCAAAATATCGTTGGCGACACCGCCGTGCTGCTGAGCTCTGATCATGGGTTCTTTCTTGGCGAGCATCATCTCTATGACAAGAGACTTATGTATGAGCCGTCGATCCGGGTGCCTATGATGGTCAGCTACCCGGGCCGGGTGAAGCCTGGAACCAAATCCGATGAGATGGTCTTGAACCTCGACCTTGCACCGACCCTGCTTGAGATAGGTGGAACTCGTGGCACCCGGCGAAATGCAGGGGAAGAGCATGTTGCCGTTGGCGGAAGGCAAGAGTGTCCCGTGGCGGAAAGACTGGCTTTACGAGTACTACGAATATCCGGGATTTGAAAATGTGCGGCCTTGCCGCGGGGTGCGGACGGATCGGTACAAGCTGATCCACTTCTTTATCGAGCCGCAGGAGTACGAATTCTACGATCTTCAGGCTGATCCGGACGAGGCGAACAACCTCTACGGCACGGCTGGATATGAGGAACTCACAGCAACACATCTCAAGGATCGCTTGGCAGAGCTTCGCGCCGAGACCGGCGACACCTATCAATACAAGCCGAGTGGCATACCGCTGCACTGGGAGCTTGGGGGTACAGACAGAGTCAGGTCTGAAGCAACAGTAAACAGTCAATGTTTTGGTCGAATTCCTTGGCTGTGCTGCTGCGGTTGCGAATGGGTCTACCCGAATGAAATCGGCAAGCTGTCGATTGATGCTAATTCGCTCAGCCGCTCACCGAAACCTCGAAAGTGTCACCTGGCTGAGTAGTCGCCTTCGCGGAAAGGTTAACGGCGGCATCGGTGCCCTTTCGGAGTTCAAATCTCCGATTAGCTAACCAAAAGCCGGCTAGCCTTCGCCGACCCGTCCCGGGAGGATCTTCAAGTCAATGTAGCCATCAGGCCAATGCACTCATTAGGTTTCCGAACGTCTGGTTCGCAATGAAAGTTTCGAACCTTTGGCGCTTCGATACGCCGGGGCACATCTCAAACTCGTTCCCCTTCCGGTTTGCAGAAAATTGCCGCGGCGCGGCGCATGATGGAAAAATCAAGAGCCCATGCCACACCTCGAGGCATGTCCGCGTCTTGATCCCGCCTTTAGCTGAAGTCAGAGAGGGCATCCCAGGCGGCGGACCGCTCTCCATAAAAAGAGGCGCGGGTTAAAAACACTTCTGGCCCACAAAAAAGGGAGTCATGAACCGTTTAGTTCAGCGCATTAAGGCAAATATCGATAGCATTTTCTGTGATATAGGCAGACATGGACTCGAAAAAACAGACCCCCCACCCCCTCCCCTCCGAATCACGGCGAAACTGTGCGTTTGGAATTAAACCATTTACAATCAGTTATTTGCGGCTTGATCCTTCACAGAATCCCAGTTCCCGTGAAGCTGCGGAACGGTGCGACCCAACCTAACCTATTGCGCAGTAATTACTTCCGAAAAAGCCGGCTCCCACAGAAACCGTGAACCCGTGCAACTGCGACCCGAATTTGCCGATCAACCGGGAATCGGGCGAGGCCGAATGGCGTTGCCCTACTGCGGCTGAGGCGGAGGAAGCTTTCTTCCTCGGCACGGTCTGCTCGGTTGCATCCGGCGCCGCCGCAGTGTTGGTTCCGGCATCGGCCACCGTCGCTAATTCCGACTGCTTATACTTTGGCGCACTCACGTATCCGTGAATGTGGTCCTTGCTGACCTGGTTGATCACCACCTGGATCGGCTGCTCCTTATCCGAATAGAACACCACCGGCTGGTACGCGTTCACGTGCTTCTGAATCAACGTTCGATCCTCGACGATCAATTGCAGGTCGGCATACTGGTTCTTCTGGTTGGCTTTCCTCAGGCTGATCTCAATCGGTCCTTCGCGCTGGAACTGCTTCGATTTTCCGAGGTCGAACTCGTAGTAGTTCTTTTCCCCCTTCTTCTCCAGCAGCACCAGTTCGTCATGCGTGTGCGCAATCGAACCGGTCAGCTCGGTGCGCGTATTCGCAAGATCGCCCCGGGTCTCGTCGATCTGCTTGCCCTGGGCGTCCAGTTGCGCCTGCAGCTTGGTCGGACGGTCCGGAACGTGCGCCGCACCGGGTTTCGCCGATGGTGTGTCGCCGCGATCGGGGCGGGCGGCGCCGTCGATCAGGCCCAGTCGTCTCTCGGGAAGCCAGGGCATTCACCTTGGCGGTCAGATCGTTTAATTGGTTGTGGTGGCGGCCACGCGGCGCTCACCTGCTCATTCTGAGTTGCCAGCCGCTGAGCGGCGGAGTGTTCATGAACGGCGTAGCCACGGCAGCTCCACCAACAAGAACAGCAGCGACAACCGGAGCCATCCGCTTCAGAACCGGCACTGACGCCTGCATCGGGGATCTTCCGTACGTCCTCCAAGGAAGTTTAACAAGTGCGGCACGTGAGGTCCACACTTGGCTCGCCGTCACCTATTGTCTGACAATCTGCCGCCCTCACGGAAAGAGTTGACTCGGGCAGAAATTCCAAGACAATCGGAAATTCTGCCGGCCGCAACTGTGAGACGAGCCCGACCGGTTGGCTCCGTGCTTTCACGGGCCGGAACAGCTACAAGTTCAGAAGCCCGAACAGCACGCTCCCGACGGTGAATTTCAGCCAGGCGGGCGCCGGCGATGGAGAGAAGAATCCCTCCAGGCACCCGGCAATCACGAGCAGCGGGATAATGCCGGAAACCAGGCGGGTCGCCTCGACGCCGCCTTTCGCCAAGGAGTCCTTCCACCGGTATCCCCCCGGAAACAGCATGGAGTGCCCCAGGCGAAGCCCCGCCGCCCCGGCGATGATCGAGGGCAGCTCGAGCGAGCCGTGCGCGGCCACGAAGCTCCACAGCGCCACAGACATTCCGTACTGGTGGCACGCGGCCCCGATCACGCCCAGCA
>CAWCTA010000032.1:0-170589 GCA_963798315.1 uncultured Acidobacteriota bacterium
GGCCGTCATTCGAGACATGAGCGAGGATCTGATTTTCGAAGCAGGAGTGAATCGCACTTCCAGCGAAGTGTCCATTTCTGCGGGCGGTGGCGAATGAATCAGGAGCTGTTTCGTTATTTTCAGCGCGAGCTGCTCTTTATCCGCAAGATGGCGAATGAGTTTGCGGACCAGTTTCCTGAAGAGGCCAGTGCGCTGAGACTTACCGGCGACAATCGCCAGGATCCGCATGTGGAGCGCATCATTCAGGCCTTCGCGCTCATTGCCGGTCGAATCCAACACCGGGTCGACGAAGAGTTCCCCGAGATCACAAAGTCATTGCTCGAACTACTCTATCCGCATTTGGTCCGTCCGGTGCCGTCCCTGGGCATTGTCCAGTTTGCCGTTGATCCCGAACTCGCAGCCGACAGCGAACAGGGCAAGTAGTCCCGCGCAATACCACGGTTTACTCTCACGCCATCGACAACGTCCGTTGCCAGTTCGTCACTGCCTATGAGACCCGACTCTGGCCCATTGAAATAACCGCTGCATCCTTCGGGAACAGCGCTGATCTCGCCGCGGGAATCGCAGATCAGCGCGCGCGGTACGCGATACGCATCGAATTCCAGTTGCTGGCCGGAAACACGCTTTCCTCGCTGGACCTCGACGAACTGCGCTTTCATATCGCGGGAGACTCTCAGGCCGCCCATTGGATCTACGAACTTCTCTTTAACAAAGTGCGCGGCATCGTGGTGCGGCCCCGGGGCAAAGATGCTAAGCCGGTTAAAGGCATGGGGGATCGCGCTGCGTTTCTTTCGCCTGACTCCATCCGGCCGGTCGGCTTCGACCGCAAAGAAGCGCTCCTGCCGTTTGCTGAGACAAGTTTCCATGGCTACCGCCTGCTGCAGGAGTACTTCAGTTACCCGCGCAAGTTTCTCTTTTTCGATCTGAAACACCTCGACAAGATGGCGCGCGATCAGTCGGCCGATCGTTTTGAGATTGTGATTCTGGTGGAGAGCCTGGAACAGAACGACCGGGTCGCCCTGCTCGAGGCGGCCACTAACCGTGAGACATTCCAACTCGGATGCACGCCCGCAGCAAATCTGTTTGTGAAGAGATTTTCGGAGCCCATTCCGCTCACACATACCAGAACCGAGTACGAGGTAATCCCAGATATCCATTCCCCCGAAGGCTACGAGATCTATTCCGTCGACAAGGTCATATCGGTCGAACCGAATACGGTGAAACCCAAGGAGTATTATCCCTTTTACTCCTTCCGCCATGGCGCAGAGGGCGCGACTGCCGGGACTCCGGAGTGCTTCTGGTTCGGCTTCCGCCGGCCCAGCATAAGGCGTGGCGATACCGGTACCGATTACTTCATTTCCATGGTTGACCGCAACTTCAGGACCAACCGTCCACCGCACGAAGCGGTAACTGCAACGCTGACATGCAGCAACCGCGATCTTCCCGCTGAACTCGGTGTGGACGGTTCATGGGGAGAAGTCGATCTGGAAACCGGTCCGCTGATTCGGGCCCGTATGTTGCACGGTCCGACTCATCCACTACGATCGAGCCTTTCCGGGAACCTCCAATGGCGACTCATCTCTCATCTTTCTCTCAATCATCTGTCATTGGTTGAGGGTGGCGCCGATGCCCTGCGAGAGATTTTGCGCCTCTATAATCCGGCGGAAACTCAGTCCACGTCGGCGCATATCGAAGGCCTCATGTCAGTACAGAGTTCGCGAAAAATTGCTCGTCTCGATTCAGAGCACGGCTTTGTTTTCTGCCAGGGCATCGCAATTGATGCGGAGATCGATGAGGACAAGTTCGCCGGCAGCGGCGCCTATCTGCTTGCCAGCGTTCTGGAACGCTTCTTCGGCCTCTACTCTGCCGTAAATTCATTTACGCAGTTGCGCGTCTCGACCCGCCAACGGAAGGGCATTGTCTGGAAATGGCCAATTCGATCTGGGGAGCAGGCCGTCGCCTAGACGAGTCTCTGTTTAACTCAGCGTATGAATTCGATTTTTTCCAAGCGGTACGTCTCCTGATGTTAATGGAAAGCGAACCGAAAGGTCCCGCGCGTTCCGACGATCCGCGGGACGCAGCGCGATTCGTGGTTCACCCCTCGCTTTCATTTCCGCCCACGGCGGTGGTCGATATCAAACGTGGCGTTAACGGCGGGCCTCCGCGCGTTACCGTAGCTTTTATGGGACTGATCGGACCCGCGGGTATCCTTCCCATCGGGTATACAGAAATGGCGGTTGAGGAGGAGTACTACGGCCATCACGCATTCGCGGCTTTCTTCGACATCTTTCATCATCGACTTCTCTCTCTCTTTTATCGGGCATGGGAGAAGCACCATTTCGTCATTGGCTTCGAACAAGCTAACAGACGCACGTCGACACGAGACGCCATCACCACGTATCTGCTGGATTTGATCGGCATGGGTACGGGCTACTTGCAAAACCGGATGCCGTTCCCCGATGTCGCCCTGCTGCGTTACGCGGGGCTGTTAAATCAGCGGCCGCGCTCCGCCGAGTGCCTTCGGGCCTTGCTGAGTGACTTTCTGGGCGTGAACGTCAGGGTTGACCAATTTGTTGGCCGTTGGCACACACTCGATTCGGATGAGCTATGCATGCTCGGCTCCGATGCTCCGAGCAGCCAGCTGGGCGACGGAACGATCGCCGGCGACATGGTCTGGAGCCGTCAGGCCACGGTGCGCATCGTTCTCGGCCCCCTCGGCAGAGAAGGTTTCTTTGCATTTCTTCCCAATGGCGAAGCCTTTCGCCGGGCTGGTACCTTGATCCGATGGTTTCTCGGCCCCGCGACCGATTTTGAGATGCAGCCCGTGCTCCAGGCAGGCGAGACACCGGAGTGGTGTCGACTTGGGGAAGCCCAGGTCACCAATCCCAGGCTCGGCTGGTGCAGTTGGCTCACGGAAGAACCGTTTGCATTCCCCGCAGCCGATGCAATATTCGCAGAGAAAGAACGCGTCTACGATGCTTGAAAACACCGCGATTGTGTGTGGTCTCCTATGAGGGCGTATTCCACTTTCGTCTCGATTCGCCGACGGCCGCTGACGGCACGTCGAGTCGATCATCTTTTCCGCCCAACCGGTACTGTGTTATCACGAACGTCGCTCTCGTGTGTCGGTCGTGTTACGAGCCCAGCCATACTCGCTCGATCGCGGACGAATTGTCCCCACGAGACTTTCAGTTTTCGAATAACCGAGGCTACCCTATGACGCTAACGCAAGCCACGCGTGAAATCACCATCGAGACGCCCCTCGGCAAGGATGCACTGCTTCTTCGCTCGTTTCGTGGACAAGAGAGCCTCTCTCAGCTTTTTGAATTCGAGCTCGATCTTGCGTCAGAGAACCCCTCGATCGCATACGACAACATTATTGGCCAGAACATAACCATCGCCATCACTCTCGCGGACGGCTCGGAGCGCTATTGGAACGGTTTTGTCAGTCGCTTTGTCCAGATGCACCGTGACAGCATAGCCGCCGCCTACCGGGCCACCATGGTGCCCTGGTTATGGTTTTTGAATCAGACGTCGGATTGCCGTATCTTTCAGAACAAAAAGGTCCCTGATCTGGTCAAGGCAATTTTTCAAGAATACGGCTACACGGACTTCTCGTTTCGGCTTTACGGCGAATTTGCCCCCCGCGATTACTGCGTTCAGTACCGGGAGTCGGATCTCAACTTTATCTCCAGACTTTTGGAAGAAGAGGGCATTTTCTACTTCTTCGAGCACGCGAAAAGGCAAGCACACATTGGTGCTTGGCAACGATCCTTCCGCCATCAAGCCCTGCCCGTCACAGTCTAAAGCGCGCTGCAAGGGCGGCGTTGGCGGGTGGAAGGACGATGACGTGATTTCGGAATGGTTTCAGGAGAGGGAGTATCGCCCTGGAATTTATTCGGCAACTGATTACAATTTTGAGACGCCCACCACCAGTCTGCTTTCAACGGCCAAGGGGAAGACCAAATGGGAGCTGTATGACTTTCCCGGAGAGTTCGCCAAACGCGGCGACGGCGACCGCGTGGTTCGCACTCGCCTTGAGGAATCGGAGATGCCTCAACTCGTCGCCCGTGGCAGAAGCGACTGCCGTGCTTTTAGCGTTGGTTTCAAATTCAGTCTTACCGAGCACTTCCGAGAAGATCTGAACCAGGACTATGTCATTACGGGGCTGCACCACTCGGGCCGTCACGACATCGGGTACACGAGCGGTGAGAATTCTCCCGGCGGGCCCGTTTACGAAAACTCCTTCGAATGCGTTCCCGCTTCGACTCCGATTCGCCCCCCGCGCGTGACACCTGTTCCCGTAGTGCAGGGTTGCCATACTGCCGTGGTTGTCGGCCCTTCCGGCGAGGAGATCTATACCGACAAATACGGCAGGGTAAAAGTGCAGTTTCACTGGGATCGCGAAGGCAAGAAAAACGAAAACAGTTCCTGCTGGGTGCGGGTTTCCTATCCCACCGCCGGCAAGGCCTGGGGAGCCATTCAGATCCCTCGCATAGGCCAGGAAGTGATCGTGGACTTCATCGAAGGCGACCCGGATCGTCCAATCATTACTGGTCGCACTTACAACGCCGGGCAGATGCCGCCCTGGGACCTCCCGGGCAAGCGCATGGTGAGCGGCTTTAAATCCAACAGCACCATGGGGGGCGGCGGCTATAACGAACTCGCATTTGACGATACCAAGGGCAACGAACTGATCCGCGTTCACGGCCAATACGACATGGATACCACCATCGAGCACGACGAACGGCGCCATGTCATCAACAATCGCGCCAAGAACATCGATGCCAGCGAAACCAGCACCATCGGCGTGAACCGCACCGAAAAAGTGGGCGCAAACGAGCAGATCACGATCGGTGCCAACCGCACTGAAAAAGTCGGAGCCAACGAATCCATTACCGTTTCCCTGACGCGCACCCGGAATGTCGGCATCAATGAGATGGTCAACATCGGCGGGGCACAGGAGATCACGATTGGGGGCCTCCAGGCACTTACGGTGGGCGGAGCACGCGCCAAGACGATCGGCATCGGAGAGATGGTCAACATCGGGGCGATGCAGACCATCAACGTCGGAGGAATGCAGACAGTCAGCATTGGGGCGGCGCATTCTCTGACGGTGGCCGCCGCCCAAACCGTCCAAATCGGCGCCGCCCAGTCGACTACCGTCGGAGCCGGCCAGACCGTCTCAATTGGAGCGGGTCAAACGGTCACGATCGCCGCCGATCTCGGGGAGAAGATCGGCGGCAGCCATACCGAGGCTGTCTCCGCAGATCGCACCGCCGAGGTTTCAGGGAACGACATGATAAAAGCCGGGAAGAACTTCGTTCTGGAAGCCAAAGACGAGATCACGATCAAAACCGGTAAAGCCTCCATCGTCATGAAGAGTGATGGAACCATCGCCATCCAGGGCAAGGACATCACAATCAATGGTTCTGGCACGATCGGAGCTGAAGCCAAAGGCGACATGACACTCAAAGGCAAGGAGATTCTTCAGAACTAGGGAATCATCCAAAGGGAGGGCGCTTCCCTAGCTGATTCCACAGCTAGACTAGTCCGAAGTTCCTCTAAGTTAGAGGCGATAAGGTGCATGTATTCAGCGAAGTAATGGGAAAGAGCGAAGCCTGTTCTGGGTACAACTATAAGGCTGGGGCAAGGCCAAGTAATTCAAAGGCGCGGCGCTGCAGCGGCGTTGGAGTAGCAATCATTTGTATGCGTCTGAGCAACGCACCTGTTATTCCGCTGGTTTTAGTGGTGCACTTGAGCCATGAGCGAAGTGGGAGTGGTGCGAAGGCGACGTAGCCGAGCCGAAGCTGAGGCTCTGGTGGCAGAGTTTGAAGCGAGTGGATTGATGCGGGAGGCGTTTTGCGAACTGCGCGGCCTGGCTGTGGGGACTCTGGATAAATATCGTCGACGTGTGCAGAGGGGCTCGCAATCGGATGGCGGGTCTCTGCTTCCCGTGGAAGTGATTTCGTCGAGGGGGCATGATGCGAACAGTGCCGGGCACGATGGTGTTCTGGTAGTCGAGTCGCGCAGCGGGCGTCGGATCGAAGTGCGTCGTGGATTCGATGCAGTGACGTTGGAGCGCCTGTTGGCCATATTGGACAGGGCGTAGGCGGTGTTCGGATTTGGGCCGGCCACGCGGATCTACGTGGCCACTGGGGCGTTCGATATGCGCAAGGGGTTCAACGGCCTTTACGGTCTGGTGCGCGACCGGCTGGAATGCGATCCCACGAGCGGCCATGCCTTCCTGTTCACAAATGCGCGGCACAATCGTTTGAAGTTGGTCGTATATGACGGCAGCGGGCTTTGGGTGTGTTCGAAAAAGTTGGACGGCGGGAGATTTCGCTGGCCGGAGAGCGACGGCAGCGCGAAGAAGATCGTGTTGAGTCACGAACAGCTTGCGCTGCTGTTGGGCGGCATTGATCTGACCCAGACGCGGCCCCGAAAGTGGTATCGCAAGCCGGTCGCCGAAGCATCAACAGAGTCACTGAAAACCTCATAAACACTGGACATTTCCCTCGTGTTCTAAGCCGTTCTCTGCTATTCAAGAAGCATCGTGAGCACGCCCTCTGAGCCCACTCTTCCCCCGCACTCGGACCCCTTCATGGCCGAAGTGATCGCGCAACTGGAGAAGGAAGTTGAGTCGCAGAAGAGAGAGCTCGAGTACGCGCGATTGAAGATTCAGGTGTTGGAAGAGCGGCTTCGGCAGCAGCGGATTGCACGCTATGGTCCGGGCAGCGAGAAGTTGAGCAATCTCCAACTTGATCTGCTGGAAGAAGAACCCGCGGTGAGCTGCGATGAGGTTCAGGCAGAGAGCGAGCGGGAGCCGGTGGCTCCGCCGCCAGCCACATCGGGCAAGAAGCAACGTGAGCCGCACCCTGGCCGCCAGACCTTGCCGGCGCACCTGCCCCGCGTAGAAAGGGTGGTGGCGTGCACGCCGGCGCAGTGCGTATGCACCGGCTGCGGAGCCCAGAGGACAGTGATCGGTTATGAAGCCAGTGAAGTGCTCGATGTGAAGCCCGCTGAGTACTTCATCGAGGTGACGAAGCGCGAGAAGCGTGCCTGTAAAAAATGCGAGGAGCTGGGCGTAGTCGCGGCGCCGCTTGCCACGCGGATCATCGACAAGAGCCTGGTATCTGACCGCGTCATCATCGATACGATCGTCAGAAAATATGCGGACCACTGCCCGGCTTATCGACAGAGTTCAATTCTGAAGCGCGACACCGGTATCGAGATCAGCCGTGCGACGATGTGCGGCTGGATCATGCGGGTAGGTGACATGCTGATCCCTGTGGCCGGCGCCATGCGCAGTGAGTTACTGGCCGGAAACTACATCCAGGCCGACGAGACCCCGGTCGATGTGCAGACCCATGACGGCCGCGGAACCAATCACCAAGGCTATCTGTGGCAGTATGGAACGCCCGGCGGAGCGACCGTGTTCGATTTTCGCATGAGCCGCGGACGCGAAGGGCCGGCTCACTTCCTGGGTAAATTCGAAGGCATACTGCAAACCGACGCGTATGCCGCCTATGATCGCGGGGTTGGAGGAGCGAACATCGTGCACGCCGCCTGCTGGGCACATTCACGAAGGCGGTTCATCGACGCGGTGAAGCTCAACAAGCAGGATGCCGCCTCGATCCGGGCGGTGGAACTGATGGACGAGTTGTTTGCGATCGATGCCCGGGCGCGCGACGCCGACATGGATCACCAAAGCCGCCATGCTCTCAGACAAGAGGCAGTTCCATCTTTGCTCGATCAGATCCGCAGCCACATCCAGGCGATAAGCAAGACGGTGCTGCCCAAGAGCGCCGCCGGCCAAGCCTGCAGCTACACGCTCTCGATCTGGACCCGGCTTACACGTTTTCTGGAATATCCAGAACTGGAACTGAGCACCAATCTCGCCGAAAATTCGATGCGTCCCATCGCCTTGGGTCGGTCCAACTGGATCCACATCGGCAGTGAACAGGCCGGCCCGCGTGTCGCGGCAATCTTCTCCGTCGTTGAGAGCTGCCGCAGACTCAAAATCCCGGTGCGCGGCTACCTCGCCGACGTCCTCCCCGGACTCGCATACGCGCCCGTTCAGCGCATCGCAGAAGTCACACCTGCAGCCTGGGCCGCGAGACATCCACGGTTGTCAACCATCCGTTTGGTCTGACGGATACAATCATTTGCAGGGTGCGGCCTGCAGCGGTGACTTTGTTGAGAGTCAGGGTAGCTAAGTCCTGAAGCAGTGAGGGGAAGCTATGGACCGCAAGTCCGTCGGTGGTGCGATGGCTTTGTATCTTTTCCATCGCCGCTGGCGAGCGCTGCGCTGGGGCCACGACTGAGGAGCGCAATGCCTCCCCGGCTTGGGGCTCTTCATCGATAAATAACAAGGGAGTAAGAGCCTGTTTCATGTGCCACTCCACATAAGCCGCCAACATGCATAACAGGACGTGAGCCCGAACGCGGTCGGCCAGGTGATGATGAATCGGCCGCACCTTCAAATCCACGTTCTTCAGGCTGCGAAATGCGCGCTCCACTACCGACAGACGCTTATAGTCCCGCACCGTTTGTTCTGCCGAGAGCACCTTGGGTGCAACGCTTGTGCGCAGCACATAGATCCCATCCAGTGCAGTTTCTGCGGCAATGCTGGCTAAGTTGCGCTCATAGGTAAAGCTGGTCTCGGTAACCGTGAACTGAAAGTGTTTGCTCATTTTGTATCGTCCCAGAGACTTGCCGATGGCGATGCCGATCTTTTCCTTGCCTCGCAAGGGGCGGTTCTTCCGCCTGGTAGCGACCACGATCTGCTCCAACCGCTTTTCCGTAGCGGCCAGCAACTCCAGCCGCTTACGGGAGCGTTCCTCTGCCAGCAGAGGGTTACGACAGGCAATCAACCGTTCCCCGGCATAGTCCGGATGAGAGATCTCGGCTAAGTCCTGGCGGTCAAACAAGGACAACTGCAGGAATCCGGAATCCACCAGAGCGCGAATCTGCACGCTGCGCAAAGCCGTGATCCAATCCAGACCTGCGCTGCGCAAATCCTGTTCGATGCGGGCGCTAGTCAGCATGCCGCGATCGCCGACCAGAATGACCCGGTCCAGACCAAATCGAGCGCGCAACTTCTCCACCTGTGCCGCAACGGTCTTGGGGTCTCCCGTGTGGCCTTCGAATACTTCTACGGCCACCGGCCGTCCGGCCTGATCGGTCAACAGGCCAAAGACGATCTGCAGGTTGCCAGGACGCTCATCGCGGGAATGACCATAATGAGCTATAGGACAATGTCGGCCTTCAAAATAAGTCGAAGTTAAATCGTAGAGCACCAGACAGCCGTGTTCGAGATGACGCTTGGCCAAGTGTTTTTCGATCTGCTCCTGGCGCTCCAGCAGCCAGTCCAGTGGCCACCACCAGATCGCGCTCCCGGCATGGCTCTCGATGGAGGATGTGCTCCAGCCCCAGACGGCGCAGCGTACCCAGCGCCGCCGCAACGTGGCCATGAGGCAGGGAGCGGGTGATGGTGAAGGCCTGGTTGAGGGGAACCAGCGACTCGCCCTTGAGCAACAATCTCAGGCTGGATACCTGCTCCTCGGGCCAGTCGGAAAGGTTGGCTAGGGTGACCTTGCGGATCTTGCTGCCTTCGCGAATAGCCTGACGCAGCAGAACCGCGGGCGGGGAGCTTCGGTTCGGGACGACGTCGATATACATGGCTTAATATATGCAACATAATAGTTGCAATGTCAAGTTATATATTCATATTACATGGGTACATTGTCACCTAATCAACAACCACGCACTTAGCCCATGTCCTTCATTCATGGCTACCTGTTTCAATTCTTAGGCCGTTTCATGGCTGGAACTTCGGGCTAAAGCGTATTCGGTTCGAAATCCCTCAGGGGTTAAAACCCCTTGTATTCGCGGCATTTTCGGCACGACTAAAGTCGTGCCCTGTTACAAAACCAATTAGTTATGCGGAGGCGAGGGCGGTGCGTCTGCGGGTTTGCCTTTTTCCTGGGCGGCTTTCAGCTTGCTGAAGATGGTGTCGTTGGCGGCTTTGTGGAGGCTGCTGGTTTTCTGGAATTCCAAATTGGCCTCGGTCTTGTTGCCCATGGACTGGTAGAGGCGCGCCAATCGCCAATGCGGGTTGGGATCATCGGGGCTCAGGCGGGCGGCCGTTTTGAATTCGCGGATGGCTTCTTCGTGATGGCCGGCATCGGCATAGAGAATGCCCAGATCGAGATGCGCGCGGGCGAGGTTGGGATCGATCTTGATGGCTTTATGAATGAGCGGCATGGCCTGGTCGGAGTGATTCAATTGCATGTCGGAGTCGGCGAGAAACGCGAGGGCCTGAGCATTGCCGGGGACATTGGCGAGTTCGGCTTGAAACTGCACGGCAGCTTCCTCGAATTGATTTTGCGTCCATAACAGGTAGCCGAGGCCGAAGTGAACGTTTGGTTCGCGGGGGTCGGCCTTGACCGCGGCGCGGAACTGCTCGATAGCCGCGGCGTGGTTGCGCATTTCATCTTCGGCTTCGCCGGCGAGCATGTCGGCTTCGGCGGACTCCGCATTGAGCGTAAGAATTTCGTGATAGGTATCGAGAACGCACTGGAACTGCCGCGCAGACAGGCAACTGTGCGCGAGCAAGAGGCGGAATTGCAGGTTCTGCGGATCGTTGGCTGCCGCGGCCTTGAGATAAGGCACGGCGGCCGCATATTCGCCGATGCCGTATTCGGCGATTCCGATGAGCGCGTTGAGACGCAGCGCATCCGGAGAGGATGGGGGTTCGCTCTTGAGCAACGGCTCGAACACCTGGATGGACTCTTTCAGCTCGCCGCCCTTGAAGAGAGCCAGGCCGAGGTTCAAACGCAGGCCTGGCATGGAGGGATCGAGAGCCAGTGCGTTGCGATAGAGGGGGATGGCCTGCTTGTAGTTTTCCTGGCGCGCTTCAAGAAAGCCAAGATGGGCGCAGGCTTCGGCATCGTTGGGGTGCGCGGCGAGGATGGAGCGCCATGCGGTCTCGGCTTCGGCGATTTTGCCTTGTTGCTCCAACGCGAAGGCGGCGTCGCGTTCATTGGGGGTCGAAGGGGATTGGGCCACGAAGGTGGATGGCGTGAGAGCCAACACCACGGCGAGAAGAAATTTGCATTGCGCGGCCGGCTTCAAAAAAATCTCCCAAGGGCATTCTCGCTTGGCGGCGAGAGGGCGCGCAATGCGAAGCCGTTGAAAGCACCAAAATGAAGGCGCGGCAGGATCGCTGCCGCGCCCGGTGCAGGTTATTCAGAAATCAGAAGACGAACTTGCCGCCTAGTTGCAAGGTGCGGGGGCCGTAGTCACTGGTGATATGTCCAAAGTTCGCATCGTGGTTATTCAGATCGATGCCCTGCGGATTCGTGTGGTTGAAGGTGTTGAAGGACTCGAAGCGCAGATCGATTCTTGGCAGTCCCTCCGATCGGAAGGGGATGGACTTGAAGAGGGATATGTTCCAGTTTTGAATACCAGGTCCGACCACAGCGTCCTTCCTGGCATTACCAAAACCATTGTTGGGACCGCCGTTCCAGGGGGCCACCGGATCCGCGAACGAACTGGTGCTGAACCATGCGTTGAACGTCTTGGGGTAGGCAACCTTCGAGACCTGGTCCGGCCGGTTCGACGTACCGCCGCCCAGGCCCAGAGTGTCGCTTCCGGAATAACCAACGCGGGCCGGTATGCCCGCCTCGAAGAAGGTGATGCCAGAGACCGTCCAGCCTCCGAGCGTCAGGCGCGCAAGCGTGTTCTCGCTCTTCGTGAACCACGGAAGGGCATAGACGTAGCTGAGATTGAAGATTTGGCGACGGTCAAAACCGGTATCCGATCCCCAGTCGTACCTGGCATTGAACGGGTTCGAAATAGAGTTGAGATCGTTGGCCACGATGCTCATGAGGTGTGACCAGGTGTAGGCGACCTGAGTGGTGAGGCCATGCTTGTTCTCAACACGGAAGCCGGCCTGGAGCGAGTTGTAGTTGAAGTTGGTCTCGTTCTCTTCCTGGGTAATGCCGGCGAAGCCCGGGAAGATGCGGTACAGGTTGGCGTTTGCTTTGCCTGTGGCGACGAGTTGTCTCTTGTCGTACGGACCGGTTGCTGACGAGTCGGTGTCAACCAGCGGCAGGGTGTTGACGGCGCGGTCATTGTTCTGGCTGAAGCCGGTGGAGCCTACATACTGCACAACTGCCACAATGGACGGAGCCATCTCGCGCTGAATCCCGAAGCTGTAGTTTTCAGTCCCGGGCTGGTTGTAGTCGTATCTGATGTTGGTGAGACCGGACGGGAAGTGGTTCAGTGTCGTCGCACCGGTCAGAGCGCTGGTGTTGGGATCGGAGAAGTAGACGTTTGTGGCGGAGGGAATGTACGCAAACGGCGGGTTCAAAGCGGCGTTGTAGACGTCGTTACCCTGGACACGCTCATAGAACAATCCGTAGCCGGCGCGCAAGACCATCTTGCCGTTGCCTTTCATGTCCCATGCAAACCCGATACGGGGCTGGAAGGTGTCGTAGTGGTTCTGAACGTTTCCTCGCGGGAATCCGTTCACGCCAGCTTCGCGGATGCCGTTGAGATAGAACTGCTCGGTGCCGGTGCCGGAGAACGTTGACAGGAAAGCGGGGTTCAGGGTCCCATCCGGATTGAGCGGATAACCCTGCGCCTGGTTGTAGTCCGCCTGCACGAAGTTCGAGAACTTGTTATAGCGCTCGAAGGCGTGTGGCAGGCCGTCATAACGCAGTCCTAAGTTGAGAACCAATTTGGGGGAGATATGCCAATCGTCATTGACATAACCATTGTAGTTGTTGTTCACCCAATGCTTGCCGTAAAGATACTCCAACTGGGAGTAGGACGAGGACATCCCAAGGAGGTAGTTGACATAGGAGTCGCCGGAGAAGTTACTCGAATTGAACGCGACGACTCCGTTGGTGTTATATTGCAGTTCCTGGTTCTTGTAGGTGTGCAGGACACCGCCGCCAAATTTGAACTGGTGGCGTCCGTGAGTCCAGGAAACATCATCCCTGTACTGGAAGCCTTCATATCCGTTCTTCCAGGGATAGTAGCTCGGGCTCCACGTGACGTTGATGGGCGAGCCCTGGAGCTGCACCTCCGGCATGCGGTTCAAGAAGTTGTTGGCAGCGGGGAAGAAACTGGTGGCATTCCAACCACTGGGTTGCACAAACTGTCCGCCGCCCGGCCCGGGAAGAGGAGTCAGGGTAATCTTGTTGCCGCTGTAATTGAATGCCGTCTCGTTGAGCAGGTTGGGCGAGTAGGTCTGGGTCAGCTTGATCACCGCGGAGTACGAGGGGTTGTTCATGGCCGTACCAACGGTAGGATAGCTGCTGTCTCCCCACAGCGGCGGGAAGTAGTTCTGGGCCAGCGTGTCGTGAAGGTAATGGCCCATGATCTGATACTTGCTGTTGAAGTTGTGGTCGATGCGAACGATGTCTTCGCGAACATTGGTCGGCTGCGGAATGGAGATAATGTACTGGGTGCCGTTGTTGTAATTGGGTTTGGGGAATGTGCCGGCGTTCAATTGGAGCACGGCATTCTGGTCGATGAGATTGGCGGGAATCACGTTGCCGGGGAATGGCTGACCGGCCGTCAAACCATCGCCCTGATAAAGAGCGAGCTTGGCAGGATCGCTGGTGACCGGAACGATGGGCGCCTTGCCGCTGGGGGGCGTATAGGCCAGACTTGCTCCGGCAGTGGGGAAATTCGGGGCAAGGATCGCGTTCGTAACTGAAGGCGCGCTACCCTGAATCAGCCTGCGCCACTCTTCGTTCCAGTAGAAGAAGGTCCGGTTCTTGGCCTCGTTATAGACGTGCGGAATCCAGAGGGGGCCGCCAATATTGCCCCCGGGGATATTCAACTGGAACTTGGACCGCGGCTTGCCGGCGTTATTGAGGAAGTAATCGTTGGCGTTGTAGGCGGTGTTGCGGTTGAACTCGTAGATTTCGCCATGATAGCCCGAGGTTCCTGACTTGAGCACCATGAGGATGGTTCCGCCGGAGCCGATGCCGTAATCGGGCTTGTAGTTGCTGTCGAGGGTCTGGAATTGGGCGATGGCATCCTGGGAGGGAAGATTCATGAAGCAGCCGCCGCAGCCGCGATCGTTCTGCTCGCCTCCGTCGATCATGTAGATGTTGTGGGTGACTCGGGTTCCATTGAAGCTGATGCCGTTGGCCGAAGTGAGTGCATTGACGCCCCCAAACGGGGGAAGGTTATTGGATACTCCGAGCCCGAGGGCGGCAAGCGAGGTGATGTTACGGCCATTGGTTGCCAGCTGCGAGACCTGCTCTCCACTGATCAGGGTGCTGACTTCGCTGGTTTCTGTCTGCACCTGCAGGGCGTCGGCTGAAACGGTGACGCTCTGAGTCTGACTGCCGACAGTTAAAGTCGCGTCGGCTTCCACTGTTCCTGCCACGTTCACAACGACGCCGGTCCTCACGTACTTCTGAAATCCCTGGGCCAATATCGACAACGAGTAGGTGCCAATGCCGACGTTGGCAAAGCGGTAGGATCCGGATGTGTTGGAGACGGTTTCTCTGGTTTGATTTGTCGAAGCGCTGGTGAGGGTAATGCTGGCATTCGCCACGAGCGCTCCGCTGACGTCGGTCACAAATCCCGTGATTGTGCCGTTGTCCTGACCCCACGCTGTGGGAGCAAGAAGAACGAGCATTGCGGCCAGGGCGACCCATAACGCCCCGGACCTTGTTGCTGGCCAACGCACCATACTCTTGCTGGTAACGGCTGACGCTGGAACCGCGAACTGTCTCATAGTGTGCCTCCTGAAGGGAACGGTTTCTTGCTCCGATGGACAACCACTGCGTATCGGGTGTTGGTTGTGTGCCGATGCAGCCGATGTAACGGCTGTGTGTCGTGAGCCCGGGAACTCAGGCCCGGCTGCGGAACTGGGATCGAAAGGTAGACTCGCGTGCTAGTCCGGACACTGTCAGCCAGTTACGCTTGGCGTGAAACTTTCAGGCCAACGGGGAAACCGGGAAGCAGGGGCCTCTCCAGCAAGCGTTTACTTGGCGCGGAAATTCTTACTCCGAGACACAAGGGTTGTCAATGCGAAGGAAAAGGGTCATTTTATACCGGGCCATTGTTCACGTTTACATGGTGAAAAATCCCTTTACTTATACGTTTAAGCTACCGTCGAGACGGCATATAGGGGGCACCGGGAAGGGATCAGGTAACCGATTTCCGGGACGGATTCCGGGGGAGTCAGGACGGCCTAGATCAGGGGCGGGACGGGTTGTTGGGTTTCTGGTCGCCCGTCCTCACCACGCCGGCACCTTCCCGGATGGTGTAATAGCGGTCGGCGGCCAGGTTGGGGATTGACTCGACCTTGCCGTCCGGCCAAAGGACCTCAAGTTTGTCCACTCTCTGGTGGTCGCCGAGACCGAAGTGGATGCGCAAGTCGCTTTGGGAGAGATAGCTGCCTCCGCTCCGAACTTCGTCGAGCTGTACCAGGCGTCCGGCGGCGGCGCGGACTCGCGCGTTCAGGGCCAGGCGGTTGCTCTTGACGCCCTCGAGCTGGATGCTGATCCAGTGATGTCGCGCTCCGCCCTCGGGGCGCAGGATCGTGGGCCGGCCGACGAGGTTCTCGACTACGGCTTCGAGGCGGCCGTCGTTGAACAGGTCGCCGATGGCCAATCCCCGGCTCACGCGAGGTATTTGGATGGCCGGGCCTGCTTCTTTACCGATGTCCTTGAACGTGCCGTCGCGCTGGTTCTGGAGCAGGACCATGGGCTCGCGGTAGCGGGGGCCGGTGGGCACGGTGTCGACCTGGGGGTAGACGTGGCCGTTGACCATGAAGATGTCGGGCCAGCCCTGGTTGGCGAAATCGACAAAGGCGTCTCCCCAGCCGACGTAGCCGCGGGAGGCCTTGGAGACGCGGGAGGCGACGGAAACCTCGGCGAAGTTCATGGCGCCTTCGTTGCGATAGAGGGCGGCATATTCGTTGTCGAAGTGGGAGATGAAGACCGAAAATCGGCCGGTGTGGAGGTAGTCGCCGAGGGCGAGTCCCATGTTGGCCTGTGCCTGGCCGTTCTGGTTGTAGGCCACGCCGGAGGTGAAGCCGGCATCGGTGAAGCGGCCCGCGCCGTCGCCTTTGTAGAGATAGTTGGGCTGGCCGTCGTTGGTCACAAAGAGGTCGAGCTTGCCGTCGTTGTCGAAGTCCGACCAGACGGCGGTGAGGCCGTAGCGTTCCTCAGGATCGGAAACGCCGGATTTCTTTGAGACATCGGTAAAGGTTCCGTCGCGGTTGTTGTGGTAAAGATTGTCGGGCGCGCCTTTTAGGCCGCGCGGACCGCACTGGACTTCAATTCCTTCGTATTTGCAGGTGTCTTTGGAGCCGAAGGCGGCCATGTTGTCGAGGTGGAAGTCGACGTAGTGGGAGACGAACAGGTCGGTCCAGCCGTCGCCGTCGTAGTCGCCGAAGGCGGCACCGGTGGCCCATTGCGTGTCGCCGGCGAGGCCGGCGGCTTTGGTCATGTCGGTAAATGTGCCGTCGCCATTGTTGCGATACAACACCACGCCGCCAAAACAGGTGACGAGAAGATCGGGCCAGCCGTCGTTGTTGTAGTCGCCCACCACGGCTCCCTGGGCCCAGCAGGGATAGCCCACCCCCGCCTTGTCGGTAACGTCGGTAAATGTGCCGTCGTGATTGTTGCGGTAGAGGGCGCTGCGTGCCTTTTGGCCGGCCTGCGCCATCTCCACGCTTTGCGCGTTGGTGAAGTAGATGTCGGGCCAGCCGTCGCGATCGTAGTCGATGAGCGCCACGCCGCCGCTCATCGATTCGACAATGTACTTCTGTTCCGGGCTGGAGAGATGCTCGAACGTGATGCCGGTGGAAGCGGTGATGTCGACCAGTTGGGGATAAGGGACGTCGGGTTTGGACTCGGGGCGCGCGGCGACGGGCTTTCGTGCGGAGGCGGACTGTGGGTGCGAGGGCAGGCTAAGCAAGACGATGCAGAGAGCGGCAGCGGCGCGCCGGGCGTTACGCATTGACCACACGGCTTCGGGCCTGCATCGAGGATGGATCGCGATGGGTCCGGGCGTCATCATTCTCAATTGTCCGGCCAAACGCGGCCATGCCGTCAGCGCTGCACCCGATGTAAGACCACTGGAATGACGGGTGGCAGCCGGAAGTTCGGATTGCGCGAGGGATCGGATCCATCGGGCGGCGGGCCAACGGCAGGGCGCGGGCCGGTTGGCTCGGCCGGGTGCGGCATCTGCATGGCGGCATCGGTGGTTCGCTCCAGTTCCATGCGGTCGGAGTGGATGGTTCCCGTGTAGGTGTTGTTGCCGACCTTGAAGGAGACGCGGTCGCCGTCCACTTTGCCGTCGGCTATGGGTGCGGGCACGTCGCTGCCGCCGAAGAAGCCGCCGGCGCCAGCGCCCTCGACGGTCCCAGTGAGATCGCCGCCGGCCTGGCGAAGGGTGAACAGCGAATTGGCATCGCCGGCGAGAGCGGTGAGGCGGTTGGAACGGCCGGGCGCCGGCATGGGCCGCCACAGGCCGGTGACACCGGTACCAGTGGGCACTTCGCGCTCCCAGACCGCGACCTGGGGGCGGAGCGTCACGGAATTGGCGGCGACGGTGACGCTTGATGCGGTGAGACCGGGAGAGCTTGCCTCGACGGTGATGCTGCCGGCTGTCTTGCTGGACTGGACGACGGCCATGCAGAGTCCGCAGAAGGCCTTGCGCGCGGTCCCCTTGTCGGGCTCCTGATTGGTGGGGTCGCCGTTGCCGGTGCCGATCAATTTGCCGGCGCCGGAGACTTTGAACTCCACGACGTTGTCGGTGATGGGGACGATGCGGTCCTGCGCGTCGCGGACTTCGACCGCGAACATGGCCACGTCTTCTCCGTCGGCGGAGATTTGCGGACGGTCGGCGGTCATGACCAGTTTTGCCGCAGGGCCGGTGGTTTCGCGTTTTGCTGTCATGACGACCTTGTCGCCCTTGTAGCCGCGCGCCTCGATCGCGCCGGGCGCGTAGGCGACGTTCCAGGCGAGATGCGAATCCTTCTTCACTTCCTTTGCGCCGAGGCTCTGGCCGTTGAGGAACAGCTCGACTTTGTCGAGGTTGGAATAGACCCACACCGCGATTTCCTTGCCTTCGAGTTCCGGGCCAGTTCCAGTGCGGAAAGACGTGCAGGACGGGCTTATCGGTCCACCAGGACTGGTAGTAGAAGAACGAGTCCTTGGGAAAGCCGCACATGTCGATGATGCCGTATTGGGAGCTGATGTTGGGCCACTCGTTGGGCGAGGGCTCGCCGCGATAGTCGAAGCCGGTCCACACGAATCCGCCGGCGAGCCACGGACGCGAATTGCAGAAGCTCCACCAGCCTTCGGCGGAAGCGCGGCCGGTGGTGGTGTAGGGATCGTAGGAGCCGACATAGCCTTTCGACGGCGTCGGTGATGTAGATGCCGCGCGTGCCGACGGCGCTCACGGTTTCAGTGCCGATGACGGGCTTGTCAGGATGCTCTTTGTGGTAAGCCTCGGCGCCGGGGTCCATGTAGTTGTAGCCCATGACGTCGCACTCGACGAGGCCGCCCACGCCGATGGCGCGAATGGGCGCGATCGATACCGGGCGCGAGCCGTCGTGCTCGGCGGCGACGGCTTTCATCGCGGTGAGGATGTGCAGGCCTTTTTCGGTGTTGGCCTGGCGCTTCTTCGTTGCCCATGGACCACATGAAGACGCTGGGATGATTGCGATCGCGGCGGACGAGATCGGCGAACTGGCTCAGGCCTTCAGGATTCGACGACATCATGCGCGTCTCATCGAAGACCAGCATGCCGAGTTGGTCGCAGGCGTCGAGCAGCTCCGGTAGTGGGCGGGTTGTGCGAGGTGCGCAGGGAGTTGCAGCCCATCTCCTGCAGCTTGCGGATGCGGTAGTACTGGACGGCGTCGGGCAGGGCGGCGCCGACTCCGGCGTGGTCCTGGTGATTGCAGGTTCCCTTGAGCTTGACCGGCTTGCCGTTGAGGAAGAAGCCTTTCTCCGCGTCGAACTTGATGGTGCGAATGCCGAACGGGGTTTCGTAGCGATCGACGACGTTGCCGGCTACCTGAACTTCGGTGACGAGCTTGTAGAGGTTGCGCTCTTCGAGCGACCAGAGCTGGGGGCGGTTGACGACGATCTTCTGTTCAAACGTGCGTTCGTTTCGCTCGGGGATTGGACGCGGTCTCGGATGCGGTTTTTCCAACCGCTTTGCCCGAGGGATCGAGGATCGTCGAGACGACGCGCGCGTTCTGCGCGGACTTGGCGTGATTGATGACATCGGTGCGAATGGAGAGGGCGGCGTCGCCCGATCGGACTTCGGCAGTGACGAACGTGCCCCATTGCTTCACGTGGACGGGATGTGTTTTCACCAGCCATACGTGGCGGTAGATGCCTGCGCCTTCGTAGAACCAGCCGTCGCTCATGGTGGCATCCACGCGAACGAGCAGGACATTGCGGCCGCCGGGATTGGCGAAGTCGGTTACGTCGAAGCTGAACGGATCATATCCGCCGCTGTGGCGGCCGATGTAGAAGCCGTTGAAGACGACCATGGTTTCGCGATAGGAGCCGTCGAATTCGATGGTGATGCGCTTGCCGGCGTCGGAGGCGGACAGCTCGAAGACGCGGCGATACCAGCCGACGCTGGTCGCGGGATAGGTGCGGCCGAGCGGGTAGTAGCCCTTGCTCGATGAGCGCGGGATCGTTTTCGAAAGGCAGCTCGATGGCCCAGTCGTGGGGAAGATCGAGGGGCCGCCAGTCGCTATCGTCGAAGGCGATGTTGCCGGCGGGGAGGAAGCTGCCGGTCTTCTGGAAATTGCCGGTGCGGCCGCTGCCGAATCCGAAGTCCGGGCGGGATCGTCGGCATGGCCGAAATGGAAACGCCAGCCGAAGTCGAGGAGGAGGCGTTCGCGGCCGGCGGCCGGATTGGGAGACTCGTGCGTGGCCGCCTCTGCTTGCAAACCCGGCTCCGGGACGGATGCTTCGATGGCCGAAGTCAACGGGCCCATCTGGGCTGCGGCCACAGCCGCGGGCGCGAGCAGGCTGGTTTTGATCAGGTCGCGGCGTGATAAGGTTTTCATTTCGCCTCCGGCGATCAATGTAGCAAACGAGGGGATCGGTCGGAGAAATTCGGGTGAGATTGACGAGGTGCACTTAGGTTCGTGCTCTCCCACCTTAGCAACACAAACAAAGACGTCGCGAAGGTGGGGCACCCAGGTTCGTGGTCTCCCACGCCTTGCGACAGAAAAAAGTCGCAAGGACCTGGGGCACGGAGTATTCGTTTCTGGAGTGGGCGGCCGGTTTACTCGGTGGTGTAGCGGATCTCGAGCTTGCGAATGCGGAAGCAGGAATAGGTCAGCACGACGGCGATCAAGAGCAGCAAGCCGAGAGAGGCGATCCAGCCGGAGACCGGTTCGGTCTCGACTGTGAGCAGCGCAAAAATGCCGTCGCCGGGGATGGTGATCGGCATCAGGTGGCGGAGATAGGAAGCCACGCTGATCTTCTGCAGAAGCGAGGGCATGACCGGGTTGATCGCTTCCCACCCGAAGACGAGCAGGGCGGCGGGGGTGGGATTGCGAAACATCATGCTGAGAAGAAGAAAGACCGCTCCGTATCCCAGGCAGGCAAGGACAACGATGGCGAGATAGGCTTGCAGTTCGCCGGCGCCGGCGCCGTTGAAGACGTAGTCCTGCCCGGCCGGGCCGAAAGCGACATAGATGAGCGCGAAGTCGGCGAGGACAGCGCTGCCAAACAGGATCAGGGCGCTAATGGACCCGGCGGCGAATTTGGCCAGGAGCAGAACCTCACGGCGCACCGGAGAGAGCAGGTAGAAATGCAGGCTGCGCTCGATCATTTCGCCGCGAATCAGGCGCGAGAAAATCCCCAGGCATCCAAAGAAAATTCCCAGGCGGAGATAGTAGAACTGGACGATCGCGGCGAGCACCTGGGTATCTTCGCCGATCTCGTACTGCGGGTGGCGGGCGAACAGGGTGTGAATGAGGATGAATGAGAGTCGGGCAGAAGGCGAGGAAGTAAATCCAGGCTGCTTTCCATGAGAGCAGATTGCGCCGCACTTCAATGCGGGCCACGCGCCGCGCCTGCACCCAGTACAGGCTCCACGGCTGTTGCGCCAGGAGGTGAAGGAAGGCTCTGAGTTGGTCGATCATCGCGCCGTGCCTCCGTCTGAGCCGATCAGGTATTGATAGATGGAATAGGCGTCGTCGTCGGCGGGAGCAACGGTTTCAATTTTGACCAGGCCTTCGACCGCGATGCCGTTGAGCAGGGTGTAGAACTGGTCGATGTCGCCGGTGCGGAGGAAGACGCCGTGTCCGTCGACGTGCAGGCGGGCTTCGACGCAATGATTGACTTCAAACATCCGGGAAGCCAGCAACTCCGGCTTGTCGCAGCGGATCAGGACCTGCATGGGCTTGTCGCGCACTTCCTTGCGCACCTCGTGGATGTTGCCTTCGGCGATGAGGTAGCCGCCGGTGATGAGCACGACGCGATCGGAGATGCGGTCGACTTCATCGAGGATGTGGCTGGAGATGACGAGGTGCATGCCCTGGCGGCCCAGTTCCTCGAACAGCGCGAGGGATTCGGCGCGCGCCATGGGGTCGAGGCCGTTGAGAGGCTCATCGAGGACGAGCACGCGGGGACGGTGGGCGATGGCCTGGGCAAGGCGAATCTTCTGCCGCATGCCTTTGCTGTAGCCGGCGATCTTGCGGACGGCGGCGTCGCCGAGCCCCACGCGCTCGAGAGCTTCCTGTGAGAGCTTGAAAGCGTCGGCGGGATGCATGCCATGGAGCATGAGGCTGTCCATCAGGAATTCCCACCCGGTCAAACCGCGGGGGAAGGAATCGAACTGGGTGCAATAGCCTACTTCGCGGAAGAATTCGGTCGCATGGCCGGGCGTGAGGCCGAGGACGGAGACAGAGCCGGTGGAAGGCTGAACCAGCCCGGTCATCAGGTTCATGAGCGTGGTTTTGCCCGAACCGTTGGGGCCGACGAGCGTGGTGACGCCGGGGGGAATGCTGAGCGAGATGCGATTAACGCCCAGGACTTCGCCGTAGAACTTGGACACGTTGTCGAAGATGATCCGATCGGTCAGATTGTTCATGGCTTATCCCCGCACCACTTCGCGCGCCCGGATGCGCACATTGAGCATGGCGATCGACAGCAGGCAGACCGTACACAAGGCGATGAGAATCGCGGAAGTCGGAAGCAGCCGCTCCGGATGCGGAAATCGATCCACGCCCCAGCAACTTCTGCCAGAGTTCAGTCATGATGAACGGCATATTGAGCAGGAATCCCCACCGCGTGCGCAGTACCGCACTGACAATGCCGCCCACGCCCGCGGGAACAAACACCGACGCAATGATGATGCCGGTGGCCACGACTCTCCATTTGACCCACGAAGAGAGCGCCAGCCCGAGGATGGACAACATGCAGGATCCAGAGGGCTGACCCAAACAGCAGGCCGGATGCGATGTGAAGATTGGCGGCGGCCCAGGGCTGGGCGGAGGAATAGCCCTGGTAGACGAAGAGCAGTAAACAAGGAACCCACGTGACGAGAGACAAGGAGCCGAACAGCGCGGCGAATTTGCCCAGCACATAGCCGAAGCGCGAGATGGGATGACTGAGCAGGATCGGGAGTGCGTTGTCGGCGAGGTCGAAGGTGATCAAGCGGGGCGCGATCCACGCGGTGATGACCAATGCGGCCCAGCATTGGATTTCGAGAACGATCAGAAAGAACATGGAGTTGATGCTGAGGTCCCTGGCATCATTCCCATGCAGGATGAGCGCGCGCGCGATGGGGTTGTTGGCGAGATAGATGAGGATGAGGAAGACGAAGGTGGGAAGGAACGAGAGCGTGAACAGGCCGATGGTGATCTTGGACGACCACACTTCGGCGAGGCCATAACGCGCGAGGACGAGGATGCGCGTCCAGAGCGGGGTCACTCTGCCGGTATAGGCCCGATAGTTGTGCTTATAGACCGACAAGCTGCTCCTCCCTTTTTGTCTCGCTGTCCCTGTCGTTGTCCATGGCGCGGAGGAAGATGTCTTCGAGCGAATCGCGGCGCTGGTGCATGCGGCGGATCTGGACGCCCTGGCCGGCGGCCACGGTGTAAAGATCGCGGGCTTCGATCTGGTCGGGCATGACGATCTTGACGCGGCCGCCGGGGAAGCAGGCGCATTCGCAGCCCAGTTCGCGCATCTTCTCTGCGAGGCTGTCCGCGGCGCCGACGGTTTCGAGCTCGATGAAGTTGCGATGCGAGCGGCGCTCTTCCTCGATGTTGCAGAGAGCAGCGATGCGTCCGTTTTTGAGGATCAGGGCTTCGTCGCAGGTTTCGTCGATGTCGCGCAGCAGGTGCGAGGAGATGAGCATGCGGATGCTGCCCTCTTTGCGAATCTCCTTGATGGTCTGGATCATGCGCTGGCGGGCCATGGGGTCGAGACCGTTGGTGGGCTCGTCGAGTATGAGCAGGCTGTGGACCGTGCGCGAGGGCCTGGGCCAGCTTGATGAGCTGCTTCATGCCCAGCGAGTAGGTGCTGATCTTGCGATAGCGTACTTCGCCGAGCCCCACGTAGAACAGCGCTTCATGGGCGCGTTCGAGGGCTTCGCTCGAAGGCAGGCCGGAAAGCTCGGCCATGTAGCGGACGAAGTGCACGCCGCTCATGTTGCCGATGAAGGAGTCGTTCTCGGGCATGTAGCCGATTGACTGCCGGATGCGGGCGCGATCGCGCGACCGCATCCATGCCGAATACGCGGGCAGTTCCACGGGAGGGCAGATGAAACCCGAGCAGGGTGTTGATGAGGGTTGATTTTCCGGCGCCGTTGGGGCCGAGAAGACCGATGGCGTTGCCGCGCAGCTCGCCGGTCAGACCGTCGAGGACGGTCCGGCCGCCGAGGCGCACTTCCAACCGGTCTAGATCGATAATGCCCATGCTATTTCCTTACGAGTTGGCCGGCGAACTTGTTCCGGGAATCGAGCAAAGACGCCGATGGTGAGAAAGTCGAAACCGAAGAGACGGCTGTCGCTGGCGGCTTCGATGCGGTTCTCCTTGCCCCACGCGCAGATTGCGGTGGGCCGTGAATCGGCGGCCAGCTTGCGGATGGCATCCGCGGACTCGCCGCTGAAAATGGAGAGCAGCGGATTGAGCACCGGGCTCAGGTTCTGATAGGCAACGGCGGAGTAGTTCTCGTTTTCATCCTTGGGGAGCAGCGCCCGGAAAGAGGCGGAGCGTCCGAGCGAGTTGCCGCTGGCGTGGATCTGTAGCGCTTCGATGAGCAGAGCGCGCGTGGGCGCAATGATCATGAAGCCGCCAGAGAAGGTGTAGTTGGCGACCACGGTTCCGGATGTGACATCGCGGATGGCGTAGAAGCGCTGGCCATTGACGTCGCTGGGATCGATGGCGGCCTGGTGGGACTTTGGTCCCTGGGGTTGATTGTTGACGGTCTGCACCAGGCGTTCGAGGGTGTTTTCAAGCTGAGACGCGTTGTTGACTTCGATCACGGCTTTCCATGAAGGCATGGGAAGAACGGGGCCGTCGAGGGAGAGGAGAAACTCACCACCGAGGTTGGCCATCAGGTCGTCGCGAACGCTGATCTGGAGTTTTTGATCTGCCTCGTCGAGGCCCGAGTTGCCGCCGCTGTTCGTGGTCATGGCAATGATGTCGTCGGCGATGGATTTGGGATCCTTCGAAAGCACGGCGACGGCTATGGACGCATTGGGACTCACGAAATCGAGCGAGCCCATGGGCGCGGGAGCGCCGAGCCATGAAGCCACACGCTCGCGCGTACCGGAGAATTGCAGGTTGAGGTGGTTCTGCGGCATGCCGTTGGTTTCGCGATGCTCGGCGATCAGGTAGCGGACTTCCTCCATCCCGCTGTTTTGAAGCGTGCCTTGGGATGCGGGCCGGATCCGCATGTGGGTGGAGGCAGTTGGCCATCATTTCGTGGAGATCCGCGGCGAGGATGATGCCCGCGCCGCGATCGTAGGCGGCGGCGATCTGGGTGCCGAAGTCGGACGGCGGCGAATCCGCTGGCGCCGCGCATTCAACTGCGCGTTCAACTGCTTGAGAAGGGCGATGTCGTTGGAGAACACGACCTCATGGGAGCGGACGAGCGCGTAGGCCGCGTGGCCGTTGTTGGCCGGCGCGGTTGCGGCGGCCAGGGACTGCTCATCCAGCACGGTCAGGTCGCCATGCACATCGGGATCGGCCGCCTGGGTTTTAAGCAGATCGGCGAGGCCGCTTTTTTCCACGTCGGCAAGAACGGCGAAACCGGGATGATCGGCCTGCTTGACGCCGACTACGACCGCTTCGTCGCCGAGGTATTGGCTGATGTCGTGAATCTTTGCCGACCAGCGCATCGATTTCCGCCGAGTTGTTGTGGCCCTGGTTCGCCCACTGCTGCAAGGCCGGGCTCTGGCTCATCTGGTCGTGGAAGATCTGGTTGGCCTGGGTGAGGAATTCACCGAGATTGGGAATGCTGATGTAAGAGCAGCGTGTCGGCGGGCACGCGGGGCAACAGGTCGCTTGAATAGCGCGGCTGGGGGAAGGGAATCTGGCCGATGCGATGCTCGACCATGGCCAACTCTGCGAGGAGTCCAACGTATTTCTCGCGGTCCGGGCTCCAGGAGAATTGCTCTTCGAGCGGTGCCGGCGCCAGGTTATCGCTTGTGGTCATCTGGTCGCCGGGATGGAGCATGGTGTGGATGCCGGAATGCGCAACCTGCACCGCTCCCTGGAGGACGGCGACCCGCGAGCCCTTGATTCCCGAATTGACCGAGAACACGGTCCCGGTGACGGCGACGCGGCAATCGGGAGTCTTCACATACAGATGGCCGGAGGTGCGTTTCGCGGCCTGGACGATGACGTTGCCGCCATCGAGCGCGACGGTCATGTCGCGGCCCCGGGCGCCTACTTCGAGGGCGGTTCGTTCGTTGATGTCGACGGTTGAGCCGTCGGAGAGGCGAAGAACGGCGTGCGATGCGCCGTTGGTGCGAAGGCGGTCGCCCTCGCTCAGTTTCGAGCCGGGCGCGAGTTGGCGGTCGCCGGCGGGAGAAATCAACCAGGCAGAGCCATCGATCGTTTGCACTTCAGCGCGGACGCCGGGCGGGACCTGCCAGTAGGCCTTGTAAACGAAGACCGCACTCAACACCAGAACGAAGGAAAATGCCAACGCCCAACGGAGCGTCTGGGGGTGACGGACGATCGAGGGGCGCGCACCGGGCGTCGACCAATCCAGCTTCGCGGCCCGCTCGCCCTGGCGGAAATAACGCAGGCAGGCGCCGCAGTCACTCAAATGCGCCTTAACGAGCAGGGAGCGGGCCTCGGGGAGCGTGCCGTGGCGATAGGCGTCGAGCAATTCCCGGATATCGTTGCAACTGCGGATGGGATGGAGGGCCACGTCTTCTTTCATCGCGATGCCCAGGCGATCGGAAATCCTGGTCGCGGATGCGTGCATGGCCTGGGGTTCGGGCGCGTCGGTGCGTACCGCTTCAAGAGCCTGATTCAACAATTCTTCTTCGTGGCGTTTCATCGGTTCCCCCGTTCGAGCTCTGCTAGCCTCTTTTTCAGCCTGGAGCGTGATTGATGGAGCGTGACCGCGACGACCGCCTGCGACGTGCTCATCAGTGCGGCGATTTCGCGATTGCCCAGCTCTTCCACGTAGCGCAGCGTGAACATTTCCGCGGCGCGCGGGGAGAGTTCGCTTATGGCCTGGCGCAGGAGCTGGGCGAGCTGGCGGCTGGAAATTTCAGCCTCCGGCGAATCGCCTGGCGCGGATGACGCGAATGTCGCGGCGGCTTCGATGGGTTCGGCTGCTGCTGTTTTCCGTCGGCGGAGCAGGTCGAGAGCGCCGTTGATGGAGGCGCGGTAGAGGTAGCTGGCCGCGTTTTTCATGTCGAGACTTTCGCCGTGGCCGAGGCGCAGAAAGACGGTCTGCGCGACGTCCTCGGCATCGGCCATGCTGCCGGTAATGCGATAGGCCGCAAGCAGAACGCGGCGATGGTGTTCGGCGAACAACTGGGAGAGCCGGTCGCTGGTTTCGGTTGCGGTGAACGGAAGGGTTGCGGCGGCGGCGCTCACGGGTCCACGCTCCTGGTTCTTCATAGGGATGACGCCCCGATCGTCAGATTCTTAATCCGATTGGTAAGAAATACGGGGAAAGGGCGCGGGGTGTTCCGGGGGAACGAGGAAAGATCTGCTCGCGACATGGCTGAATCAGCCATATCGTAAGGAAATTCATCCTATAATGTAAGGAGGAGAATTTATGCCCTTGAGCGCTCGCACTCCGTCTACCACCGTTGAAGCCACGGTGACTTCAAAGGGGCAGGTGACCCTGCCCAAAGAGTTGCGGAATCGTCTGGGCATCCAAAAAGGCAGTAAGATCCGATTCAGCCTCTCGGACCGGGTGCCGGTCACAGTCGAGCCGGTGTTGCATGAGCTGGAAGACTTGTGGAGGATGGCCGATCAAGGCACCAAGGCCCAGACCGCCATGACTTTCGAAGAAATGAACGCTGCGAAGTCGCGGAGGGAATGGTAGTGCTCGCGGCCGATACCAACGTGTGGGCACGGGCATATCTGAACGACGACGCGGCGCAAGCGGCAAAAGCGCGCTCGGCTCTCGCACAGGCTCGTTCGGCGGAAGGCGTATTTGTGCCTCTCCTTGTTCTTGCCGAGTTGTCCTGGGTGCTGCGCGGCCGGTGGGAGAGAGAAAGAGTCCTGGAGACCATTGAGGGTCTGCTGCAGACGCGCGGTGTATCCGTTGAGTCTCCGGGGCTGGCACGCCGGGCTTTGGAAGCGTCTCGCAAAGGCCGTGTGGGGTTTGCGGATCACCTGATCGCGGAAGTTGCTTTCGAGTTTGGAGCCAGTGAAATCATCACCTTCGACAAAGATTTTGGCCGCAAACAGAACGTTCGCCGCTTGAAGTAGGCCGCAGCCATCGTGGGCTCGAAACTTCCTAAATGGCCACCATCCGCCCCTCGGAGGGGTGGAACGAGAGTGGGAAAGCTCTCGCGGCTGGCAAAACGTGGATATCATTGCACTGGATGCGCCCTGTGATTACTTTTGTCTTAGATCGGTGACTGACTCGAATGAATCGCGTTTGAGGAGGTGCCAATATGAATCGCGGTCTCGTCCAGGTTGTACTCGGTCCCGTCCTATTAGCCACGTGTGCTGCTGTGATGGCCGAAGAGTCGCACCAATGGGAAACTGCCACCGTCATCTCTCAGAAACTTACCTCTGATTCAAACACAGTGGCCGTAATCACAGGTGCACATAGCTACGTGTGGCAGGAGGTCACAAGTAGCCCGGACTGGCATCACTTCATCGTCCTTGTCCACAACCAGACCGTCCACGACCAGCTGAAGTTCTATCGCGACGGCCAGTGGTTTGTGATTCTGGACGATCAGGGGGAGAAGCACAAGTTCAGGCTGATCCGCGCGGCAACGAATGAGTAATTACGCGTAGGCTCCTCGTCTCCTTCTGTCGCTGTGTTTGACATGCCCAAGCGTTCCAGTCGAGTCACCGTTATCCGGAAATAACTTCCGTCAGGGGCTAAAGCCCGACGCAATAAGGCGGCATTTGCGGCACGACTGAAGTCGTGCCCTGTTACACAGCCGATTAAGCGGGATCTCCGCCAAGTCCAATTTGCAGGGCAGATCTTTCGGCAACGGATGACAGCGGCTGGTACGCGGTCGTGGTCTCCCACCCTTTCCGCAGAAAGAAGCGGAAAGGATGGGGCACGGAGCGGTTGTTCTTTCTTCAGGCGTAGCGGAAAAGGGCTTTGAAGCCGTAGTCCATGTGCTGCTGGATGTGGCAGTGGAACAGCGACAGGCCGGGCTGGTCGGCGGTGAAGTCGACGACGGCGCGTCCGTAATAGGGCACGACGACCGTGTCCTTGAGGATGCCGGCGGTCTTTTTGCCGTTGATTTCGATCAGTTCCCAGAGGTGGCGGTGCAGGTGCATGGGATGGGCGTCGTCGGTGCGGTTGCGCATGGTGAGGCGGTAGCGCGCGCCCTGCTGGAGCACGAATTCGCGTTCATGCGGATAGGGTTTGCCGTTGACCAGCCAGAGGTTGAACTTGCCTGCGCCGCCGGGGATCTTCTCGAAGATCAATTCGATGTTCTGCTGGGGCTGCGGGGAATTTGAGGTCTGGGTGCCGAAGATGGTGTAGTCCCAGCGGGACTTGGGGGGATCGACCCATTGCGGCTGGCGATGCTGGCCGGCGTATTCGACCACGACGCCGAGGCCGGCTTCGCGGATGGGTTTCTCCGTCGAGCCGAGGATCCAGACGCCGGGCTGGTTCATTTCGACGATCGCGTCGACACGCTCGCCGGCGCCGATAAAAATCGAGTCCAGTGCCTGGGGCGTGGGAACGGGGTTGCCGTCGAGGGCGATCACCTTCATTTTGTGGCCGGCCAGGGCGATGCGGCGATTTTCAATGGCGCTGGCGTTGAGGAAGTGAATGAGCAGCCGCTGGCCTTCGCGGACGCGGATCGGTTCGCCGGAGCCGAGCGCCTTGTCGTTGATGGAGTAGGTCATGGAGCCGACTTCGAGGCCGTCGGGATCGGTGTTCATGGTGGCCGGTTTTTCGAGCAGGGGGCCGTTGTGGGTGTCGTCGTCCTCGTCGTCCATGGTGCCGGTGAAGAAGGGCTCCCAGTCGCGTAGGGCGAGGAAGAGCTCCTGGTCGTAATGGCCCGGATCATTGCCGGGGTCGACGTAGAGAAAGCCGAACTGGCCGGTGTAGGCGCCCTTGTGGAGGTCGTCCATGGCCATGGCGTGGGAGTGGTACCAGCGGCTGCCGGCGGGGCGTGGGTGTGAGCTGGATGCGCTGGCGGCCATGGGGCGGGACAACCGGCGAACCCTCCTCCTCGGTGCCGTCGACGTC
Organism: uncultured Acidobacteriota bacterium; assembly: GCA_963798315.1. Classification (GTDB taxonomy): domain Bacteria; phylum Acidobacteriota; class Terriglobia; order Terriglobales; family Acidobacteriaceae; genus Telmatobacter. The sequence continues at coordinate 29,896 of CAWCTA010000032.1, forward strand.
GGATGGGATGAGCAGCCCGTGCCAGTGGACGAACTCCGGCGTATCGGTGTCGTTGATGACTTCTACGGTGACGGGCTTGCCTTCGCGCATGCGCAGGACGGGGCCGGGGGCGGTGCCGTTGTAGCCGATGGTGGAGAGGATGTGGGACCGGTCGAGCTCGACGGTGACCGGCGCGATGCGGAGGGTGTAGTCGGGCTTGGCGTCCGGCGCGGGGGCGGCTGAAGGGGCGATGACCTTGCCCGCCTGGGCCAGAAGCGGGACTCGCGTGGTCCCGGCCTGGGCCAACGCCAGGCCGCCGAGCCTCAGGAGATTGCGCCTATTCACGGTGTCCTCCTCCTGGCTCGCCGGCTTACCTGCATCCTCTCACGCTCCGGTATTGCCGTAAAATGGCCCTACGAGCGGCCCTGATCCGGGATGAACGACTGCAACCAAGTGCAGGGTGGCTCCGTCTAACGGGCAAGCGTTCACGGGTACTCTCTCGCGTCCCCATTCCTCCGCGGAGGTCCACCATGAAGTTCTCGCAGTTGGCCTTGCCGGCGGTTGTGGCCGCAGCTTGCTGCGCGGGGTTGTGGGCGTTCCAGCGGACGGCCGACTTCGGATTCGGCAACGACGATACTCCCTCCAACGTGAAGTCCGAGTTCTACTGGTCGCGGCTGGCGTATTCGACCAGCATGACCAGCCTGGGAGCCTACCACCACGGCTATTGGGGAGGACCTGCGTGGTCGCGCGACTATCCCAAGGCCGACCGCCAGTTTCTGATTGCCATGCACCGCCTTACCCGGATCGACGGCCGGCCTACGGAACAGGTAGTCACGCTGGATTCCGACGAGATCTTCAACTACCCATGGATTTATGCGGTGCAGGTGCAGACGTGGTCGTTCACCGACGCCCAGGCCAAGCGGCTGCGGGAGTATCTGCTCAAGGGCGGATTCCTGATGGTGGACGATTTTCACGGCACGGAAGACTGGGAGAACTTTCATGAACGGGATGCGGCAGGTGTTGCCCGATCGGCCCATCGAGGATCTCGCAGAGCGGGGATGAGATCTTTCACACTCTCTACGACATCGACGACAAGATGCAGATTCCCGGCGAACAGTACGTGTGGACCGGCCGCACGTATGAAAAGGACGGGTATCAGCCCAAGTGGCGCGCCATTCGCGACGACAAGGGGCGCATCATGGTGGCCATCTGCCACAACATGCACCTGGGCGACGCGTGGGAGTGGGCCGATGATCCGAATTACCCGGAGACGTTTGCTTCGATGGCGTTTCGAGTGGGGCTGGATTACATCCTGTACGGCATGACGCATTAAGAGTTGTCAGTTGTCAGTGATCAGTTATCAGTTTGCGCAGCGGCGGTTGAGCCGTGGAAGCCCAGCGCGGGAAGAAAGAACGGAGCTGACGATTGACTACTGACCACTGACAACTGACCACTGACAACTGACCACTCATCACGACTGTCGGGCGTGCATGTTTCAGTTTCTCTTCAAGTATCCGATTCCGGTGTTTGCCAGGGGGCGCTTCGTGCTGCTGAGCCCGTGGCCGGCCTGGGTGCTGGTGGTGCTGATCGCGGTAGCCACCGGGGGGCTGGCGCTCGCTGATCCGCTGGCGCCTGCGGGAGGCCGCGCCCCGCGTGCGCAACTGGCGGGCGTGGGTGATCTGGGCGATGCAATCGGCGATGGTGGCATTGCTGCTGCTGCTCTTGTGGCAGCCGGCGATGACCATCGGTGAATTGAATTCGCAGCAGAACATCATCGCGGTGGTGGTGGACGATTCGCGCAGCATGGCCACGGCGGACAGCGACGGGCGCACGCGCGAGGCCGCTGCGCTTGCGGCGCTCGACGGAGGTGTGCTGGCCGGGCTCGAGAAACGTTTTCAGACGCGCGTGTACCGGATCGACAGCGAATTGAAGCGGCAGGAAGGAACGAAGGGTATCGCGCCCACTGGAACCGCCACCCGCCTGGATGATGGACTGAAGCAACTGGTCGCGGAGACGTCCGATCTGCCGGTGGGCGCGGTGGTGCTGCTCACGGATGGCGGGCAGAATACAACGGGGCTGGGCGGATCGGGCATCGGAGCCGACACACTGCAGGAACTGCGCAATCGCCGTCTTCCGGTGCATACGGTCGGATTTGGCCGCGAAGAACTGGCCCACGACGTCGAGATCGAAGACGTCAGCCTGGCCGAAAAGGCGGTCGCGACTGCGCGCGTGGCCGCGACTGTCACCTTGAGCCAGCATGGCTACACCGGAGAGAAAGCGACGCTGGTGGTGCGCGAGGGGGACAAGACGCTGGCCGAGCAGGAGATTACCCTGGGCCCCAATGGACGCGTGCAGACCGAACCGCTGTTCTTTCCCGCCGGCGCGGCGGGGGCGAAGAGCATCACCTTCGGCGGTGCGGCCGATGGCTGGCGAAGAAAACCTGGCCAATAATGCGATGACGCGGCCATTGCTGGTGAGCGATGCGAAGCGGCGGATTCTCTATGTCGAGGGCGAGCCGCGCTGGGAATTCAAGTTCATTCGCCGGGCTGAAGACGATGATCCCACGGTGCAGGTCGTTTCGATGCTGCGCACCAGCGAAAACAAGATCTATCGGCAGGGAATCAGCGATCCCAACGAACTGGCGGATGGGTTTCCGGTGCGGCCGGAGGATCTGTTTGGCTATCCGGGCATCATCATCGGCTCGGTGGACGCGGGATTACTTTACGCCGCTGCAGCAGGAACTGCTGCGCGAGTATGTCGATCGGCGGGCGGCGGCATTCTTTTTCTGGGCGGCCGGGCTTCGCTGAGCGACGGCGGATGGAGCGCTTCGAGCCTTGAGCGAACTGCTGCCCACATTTCTGCCCGCGGGCCGCAACAACTTCCATCGCAATCCGGCGACGGTTGAATTGACGTCGGCGGGCGTGGACTCGCCTATCACGCGGCTTCTGGACGACCCGCGAAAAGAACGCCGAGCGATGGAAGAAGCTGACCTATCTGACGGACTACCAGGACGCGGGGACGCCCAAGCCGGGAGCGACGGTGCTGGCCAGCATGAATGCCGGACGGCGCAAGCTGCCGCTGCTGATCACGCAAAACTATGGGCACGGGCGCACGGCGGTGATGGCGACGGGCGGGACGTGGCGCTGGCAGATGAGCGAAGCGCTGGGCGATCCATCGCACGATCTTTTCTGGCAGCAGCTTTTGCGATGGCTGGTAGCCGGTACACCCGGCCAGGTTAGCGCCTTCATGCCGCGCGCGTTCTGATGGACGAGGGCCGGGCGCAGTTCACCGCCCAGGTGCGCGACCGGCAATTTCAGCCGGCCGCGGATGCGCATGTGACGGCGCACGTGATCGGGCCGGATGGAGTGAATGCATTTCTGGACCTGACGCCATCGCAGCAATCGCCGGGAACCTACCAGGCCGACTGGACGGCGGAGAAGCCGGGCTCCTATCTCGCCGAGGTCACGGCGGAATCCGCGGGAGGCGAACAGAGGGAACTGGGCCGCGACGTGCTGACCTTCGAACGCGAAGACGGAGTCGCGGAGAATTTTCACACCGAGCAGAATCGGGCTCTGCTGGAACAGCTCGCGGCGCAAACCGGCGGGCGCTACTGGAAGCCGCGGACTTGAAGGACCTGCCGCGCGATATTTCTTACTCCGAGGCGGGCATCTCGGTGCGCGACGACGAAAGAACTGTGGAATATGCCGATCGTGTTTGCGCTGCTGCTGGGCCTGCCTGCGGCGCGAATGGCTGCTGCGGCGGAAGTGGGGCGTGGTATGAAGCGCGCGCTGGTGCTGGCGGTGCTGTGCCTGTGCGCGTTGCGAGCGCGCGCGGCCACGTACTACGTGATCGTGGCCGGATTGGGCGGCGAGCCGGATTACGAGCAGCGATTTACGGCGGCGGCGAAGGATCTCGACAAGGTGTTCAAGGCGTCGAGCGAGTCGGCGCACGTGGTCACGTTGACGGGCGGACAAGCCACGGCAGCGCAGCTGCGCGAGACGCTGGGCACGGTGGCGCGCGATGCCAGGCCGGACGATGATTTCGTGCTGATTCTGATCGGCCACGGCTCGTTTGACGGCGTCGAATACAAGTTCAATCTCGTGGGGCCGGATGTGACGGGGGCGGAGATCGCGCAGCTGTGCGACCGCATCCCGGCGCGGCGGCAACTGGTCGTGAACACGACCAGCGCGAGCGGCGGATCGGTGGCGGCACTGGAGCGGCCGGGACGCGCGGTGATTGCGGCAACCAAGTCGGGCACGGAAAAGAATGCGACGGTGTTTGCGCGCTATTGGGTCGAAGCGCTGCAGGATCCCGCCGCCGATACCGACAAGAGCGATTCGATCAGCGCGATGGAGGCCTTCGTATATGCGGCGAAAAAGACGGCCGCATTTTATGACTCGCAGAAGCGGCTGGCCACGGAGCACGCGGTCTTCGACGACATCGGCCACGGCGATCCGGTACGCGCGGCGGAAAACGGACAGGGGCTGCTGATGTCGAACATCACGGTGCTGCGCCTGGGCGCCAGCGCGCAGGCGAATAACGATCCGGCCAAGCGGGCGCTGCTTGAAAAGAAGGAGGAGCTGGAGCAGAAGATCGATGAGCTGAAGTACCAGAAAGCGGCGATGGATCCGGAGGATTACAAGAAGCAGCTGACCGCGGCGTTGGTGGAGTTGGCCAAAGTGCAGGAGGAACTGGACAAATGAAGCGCGCGTGCTATCCAGACTCGTTCTGCTGGCGCTCGGGTCTGCTGCTGGCCGGTGCGGTAACCGCGCATGCCGCCGCGCCCGCGGATTGCTGGGCGCTGCGCAAGCACGGCCGTGATGGCGAGGCGCAGGCCTGCTTCACGGGCCTGACGCGAAGCGCCGACGCGTATACGCGCGCCGAAGGATTCTGGGGGCTGGAGGAATGGGAGCAGGCCAACGAACAATTCCGCTTGGCAACGCAGCCAGCGAACAGCCCTGCGCTCTATAAGGTGCGCTGGGGCATGCTGCTGCATGAGCGGTTCAACGACACCGACGCGGCGGACCTGTTTCGCGAAGCGCTCGAGAAAGACCCGAAGAACGCGGCCGCGTATGTGGGACTGGCCACGGTGTCCGCGGACGGCTTTGACGGCAAGGCCACCGACTATGCGAACACGGCGATCGAACTCGACCCGAAGCTCGCCGAGGCCCACGAACTGCTGGCGGATCTTGCGCTCGCGAACGATGATCGGGAAGTGGCCGCGGCCGAAGCTGACAAGGCGATCGCACTTGAGAGCGATGCGCTCGATGCCATGGCGATCCACGCCGCGCTGGAGTTGATCGCCGACCGTTCTCCCGACGCATGGTTCGCGAAGATTCAGGCGATCAATCCGAAGTACGGCGAAGGGTACGCGCTCGTGGCGCATCATCTGGAGCTGCACTATCGCTACGAGGATGCGGTCACGTATTACCGCAAGGCGATCGAGGCCGATCCGCGGCTGTGGTCGGCGCATTCGGCACTGGGCATCAATCTGATGCGGCTGGGGCAGGAAGAGGAGCCGCACAAGGAACTGCAGTTGAGTTACGACAACGGCTATCGCGACGCCGCGACCGTGAACAGCCTGCGCCTGCTCGACAGCTACAAGAACTTTGTAACTACCCGCGACGACACGACCATTCTGAAGCTGAACAAGACGGAGTCGGACCTGCTGCTGCCGTACTTTCAGGCGGAGTTGCACGCGATCCTCGCCACTTACGAGAAGAAATACAAGATGAAGCTTCCCGGCCCGGTGCAGGTGGAGGTCTATCCGGATCACGAAGACTTTGCGGTGCGCACCATGGGCATGCCGGGGCTGGGCGCGCTGGGCGTGACGCTTTGGCCAGGTGGTGGCGATGGACAGCCCGTCGGCGCGCAAGCCGGGCGACTTCAACTGGGGCAGCACGCTGTGGCATGAGATGAGCCACGTCTTCATTCTCACCGCGACCAACTTTCGCGTGCCGCGCTGGTTTACCGAGGGGCTGGCGGTGCACGAAGAAGGCGAGCGTTCGCCGGAATGGGGAGACCGCCGACGCCGGAGGTGCTGGCGGCCATTCGCGACAAGAAACTGCTGCCGGTGGCGAAACTCGATCGCGGATTTGTCTGTCCCGAGTATCCGACGCAGGTGATCGTTTCCTACTTTCAGGCGGGCACGCATCTGCGACTTACATCAAGGAGAAGTGGGGCGACGGACAAGCTGCTGGACATGGTGCATTCCTACGCCGAGCTGAAAACCACGCCGCAGGTGATCGCAGCAGGATCTGGGAATGGCGCCGGAGGAGTTCGACAAGCAGTATCTGGCGTGGATCGATCACAAGTATGGCGCCGAGGCCGCGCACTTCGACTAATGGCGCGAGAAGCTGAAAGCGCTGGTCGCAGCGGCAGAAACAGAAGCAGTACGACGCGGTGTTGCAGCAGGGGCCGGCGGTGGTTGCGATGTATCCGGACTACGTGGGCGACGCGAACGCGTACGAATTGATTGCCGAAGCTGCCAACGCGCAGGGCGATACGAAGACCGAAGCCGCGATCCTGACCGCGTATGAACACGAGGGCGGACAGGATCCCGGCGCTGCTGAAGCGCCTGGCGACGCTCGAGGAGGCCGCGGGGCACAGCGATGAGGCCGCGGCGACGCTGGAGCGCTTGAACTATATCTATCCCGTGAAGGACGAGGAGCTGCACCAGACGCTGGGCGATTTGCTGTATTCCGCAAAAGCAATACGACCGGCGCCATTCGCGAGTATAACGCCGTGGTGGCTTCGAATCCGCTGGACAAGGCGGGCGCGGAATTCAATCTGGCGCAGGCGTATTTTGCGGCGGGACAAAAGGACAAGGCGCAGGAGAGCGTGCTGGCGGCGCTGGAAACGGCCCCCGGTTACCGTCCGGCGCAGAATCTGTTGCTGGAGTTGCAGGAACCATCAAAGCCGAACTGAGAGGGAATGGATGGCTTCAGTTTCCGAATTGAATACGGACGCAGCTGAGCTGCAACAGCGCATCGAACGCTTTCACGCGGTGCGCGACGGAATTCTGACCCAGGTGCGCCAGGTGATCGTGGGCCAGGAGGATGTGCTGGACCAGATTCTGATCGCGCTGTTTGTCGGCGGCCATTGCCTGATCACCGGCATGCCCGGCACGGCGAAGACGCTGATGGTGCGCACGCATGGCGGAGACGCTGGGACTGCGATTCCAGCGCATCCAGTTCACGCCGGACCTGATGCCGTCGGACATCACGGGCACCGACATCATCGAAGAGGATCTGACGACGGGCCATCGCAAGTGGACATTTGTCGACGGGCCGATCTTCGGCAACATCATGCTGGCCGACGAGATCAACCGCACGCCTCCCAAGACGCAGTCGGCGCTGCTCGAAGCCATGCAGGAACATTCGTGCACGGTGCGCGGGCACGTGTATCAATTGCCGGCGCCGTTTTTTGTGCTGGCTACGCAGAACCCGATCGAGCTCGAAGGCACGTATCCGCTGCCGGAAGCGCAGCTGGACCGCTTTTTGTTCAACACGATGCTGGATTACCTGAGCGCCGAGGACGAGGTGAAGGTGGTCGACCTGACGACGGCAACTATGTGGCCGAAGATCGAGGCCGTGACTTCGGCTGAGGAGATTGCTCGATTTTCAGCAACTGGTGCGCATGGTGCCGATCGCCGAATCGCTGGCGCGCTACGTGGTGAACCTGGTGCGGGCCACGCGGCCCAAGAGCGATAACGCGCCGGACTTTGTGAGGAAATATGTGAACTACGGCGGCAGCATTCGCGCGGCGCAGTTCATCGTGCTGGCGGCCAAGGCGCGGGCGCTGTCGCGCAAGCGCTATCACGTGACGTATGAAGATGTCACGTCGGTGATTGTTCCGGTGCTGCGTCATCGCATTCTTCTGAATTTTCACGCGGAGTCGGATCGATCGATACGGACGAAATTCTCAGCCGGCTGGTGGCCACAGTGCCGCGGCCGAAGGAGAATTGATGCAGCGATTCCTCGATCCTTCGGTGCTGGCGGGGATTTCGTCGCTGGACCTGGTGGCGAAGACCGTCGTGGACGGCTTTGTCGCCGGGCTGCACCGATCGCCCGACTTCGGCTTCAGCCAGGAGTTTGCCGAGTACCGCGCCTACACGCCGGGAGACGATCTGCGCCACGTGGACTGGAACCTGTTCGCGCGCACGGAACGCTGCTATCTGAAGCGTTATCGCGGCGAAACCAACAGCCAGCTCACGGTGCTGCTGGACGCGAGCAACTCGATGGAGTATACGTCGGGCCCGCCGAAAAAGATGGATTATGCGCGCTTCGTCGCGGCTTCGCTGTTCTATCTCGCGATTCACAACCAGCGCGATGCGGCGGGGCTGATCGTGTTCGATGACGAGGTGCGCGACGTACGTGCGGCCATCGACGCGGCAGGGGCAGCTCGCGCGGCTGTTCGCGGCTCTCGAGCGCGCGGAGCCGCACGCGCGCACCGATTTCACCAAGCCTCTGCGCCATTTTCAGGAGCTTCTGCATCGGCGCGGCATTGCGATTGTGATTTCGGATTTTTATCGAAGACCCGGAGACGATCGTGCGCACCATCGAGCCGCTGCGGTTCCGCGGCAACGAGGTGGTGCTGTTTCACGTTCTCGATCCGCAGGAGATCCGGCCTGTACTGAAAAGCTCCGCGATCCTGGTGGATCTCGAAACCGAGCAGAAGATCGAAGTGATTCCTGAATATGCGAAGAATGCTTATCGAGCCAGGATTGATGCGCACATTGAGCAATTGCGCTCGCGCACGCGCGCGGCCGGCATGGATTATCACCTGCTGGTGACGGACCAGCCTCTCGATGGTGCGCTGCGCGAGTACCTGGCGCGGCGCAAGGAGCGGAACTGATGGGCTTTCTGGCGCCATGGTTTCTGGGCGGACTGGTTGCGCTGGGCGTGCCCATCTTCGTGCACCTGCTGCGCCGCCACGTCGCGGTGCCGCGTCCGGTCAGCTCGCTCATGTTTTTTGAGCGCGGGCTGCAGAGCTCGACCCGCCACCATCGCCTCAAGCACCTGATCCTGTTTGCGCTGCGCGCGGCGCTGGTGCTGCTGATCGTGCTGGCGTTTGCCAATCCCTTTGTGCGGCGGGTGGCGGCGAATGCGAAGGGGCGGCTTCTGCTGATCGTGCTCGACAATTCGTTCAGCATGCGCGCGGGGACGCGCTTTGCGGACGCGAAGCAGCAGGCGCTTGCGGCGCTGGCCGCGAAGCCTGCGTCGCAGATGGCGCAGGTGATGGCGCTGGGCGGCCAACTGCAGATATTGACGCAGCCGGTTTCAGACCAGGCACAGCTGCGCTCCGCGCTCGAAGGCGTCCAGCCCGGCGATGGTCACGCGAGCTTCGGCGAACTGGGACGCGGCATTCGTGCACTGGCCGAGAGTTCCCGCACCGGCGTCGATGTTCATTTTTTCAGCGACCTGCAGCGCAGCGCCATGCCGGCCAATTTTGCTGACCTGGTGCTGCCTGCGAATGCCACTCTTGCGCTTCACTCGGTGGCGAGCGGGACTGCGGTGCCCAACTGGACGGTCGAAAGTGTGGACGCGCCGGCGGAACTATCCGATCCCAAGGACCCGCGGCATTCGCGGGTGCGGGCGGTCGTGGCTGGTTTCGGCACGCCCGCGGCGAGCAAGAGTGTTTCGCTGGTGGTGAACGGCAAGACGGTGGCGACCCGCAGGGTTGATGTGCCGGCGAACGGGCGCGCGACGGTCGAATTCGCGCCGCTCGATGTGAACTACGGCTTCAACCGATGCGAGGTTCGGGTCGACGGCGGCGATGCGCTGCCGGCCGATGATGCGAGTTTCTTCGCGGTTCGGCGCTCCGATCCGGAACGTGTGCTGTTTGTGCATGCGCGAGGGGACACGCGATCGGCGGTGTATTTCGGCGCGGCGCTGCGTGCGGCGGCCGGAGCGTCGTTTGTGCTGCAGTCGGTGGCCCAGGAGGAGAGCACCGATTTCGATCCATCCCGCTTTGCTTTCGTCGTGCTGTCGGACAGCGTGGCGCTGCCGACGATTTTTGAGCACGCGCTGGCGCAGTATGTCGCGAAGGGCGGCAACGTCCTGATCGCGCTGGGCACGAATGCGGCGCGTCATGCGCGGATTCCGGTGTGGGACGGCACGGTGAATGAGGCGCACGATTATGCGCGTGACGGGGGCGCCGCCACCGTGGGCCAGGTGGACTTCACGCATCCGGCGTTGCGCGATGCGCAGCCGGGGCGCGAAAACGGAGGCTGGGCCGAGGCCAAGGTGTTCTACGCGGCGGTTGTTGATCCGCGCGGCGCACGGGTTGCGGCACGGCTGAGCGACGGCACGCCGCTGGTGCTGGACAAACAGACGGGGCAGGGGCACATCGTGCTGTTTACTTCGGGGTTGGAGAACCTCACCAACGACATTCCGCTGCACCCGGTGTTTGTGGCGTTCGTCGATCGGGTTGCGCACTATCTTTCGGGAAGCGAAGCGCTGAGCGGATCGAGGCTGGTGGATTCGTATGTTCAGCTGCGCGCGCCGGCTGATACGGCGGCAGAGACGGTAAGCGTGGAGGTCATTGGGCCGGACGGCAGCAGGCCGCTCTCGCTGGCCGAGTCGCGGTCGGCCCAGACGCTGCGCCTGGAGCGTGCCGGGTTCTACCAGGTTCGGTTGGCCAACGGCCGCGACATGCTGATTGGCGTCAACCCGGACCGGCGCGAGTCGGATCTTCAACCGATTGCCGCAGATGTGCAGAAGTTGTGGAGCGGAAGCGCGGGCAGCGGTTCAGCGCCGGCCGAGGCCGCTTCGTCACAAGAGGAAGGCTATCGTTCCGTAAGTTTGTGGTGGTACGTTATGCTGCTTGCATTGGTAGTGGCACTGGCGGAGACGGCCTTCGCCAGCCGCTACATGGGCACGCAGCGGGAGGAAATATGAGCAAGCAGAGTGAGCTCAATTCCTACATCGTGCGAGTGCAGGAACGGCTGCGGCTCGGCGCGTGGTTGCGCGGCGCGGCGATCTTTACCGGCACAGCGCTGGTAGTCACCATCGGCCTGGTCCTGCTGCTCAACCGATTCGCGTTTCCAGAGCACGGAATCACCGGGGCGCGCCTGGCGCTGGTGCTCGCCCTTGGCTGCGCGGCGGCATTCGGGCTGGCGCTGCCCCTGATGCGGCTCACGCGCGAGCGCGCTGTGCGCAAGGCGGAAGCCGCCAATCCTGAGCTGGAGCAGAGGCTGACTACGTTCCATGACGCGGAACGCAAAGGAGAACACCCGTTCCTGGAACTGCTGGCGGCCGATACGCTGGCCGTGACCGAGAATGCGGAGCCGCGATCGCTGGTTGCGGATAACCGGCTGTTTGCGCTGGGCGGCGCGGGACTGGCGTGCCTGCTGGTGCTGATATGGATGATCGCGGCGGGACCGGGTTATCTCGGATACGGCGCTTCGCTTCTGTGGACGGGGCCGCCGAAGGATGCGCACCCGTTCTATTCCATCGCGGTGCGGCCGGGCAATGTCGTGGTGCGGCGCAACAGCGACCAGTTGGTTACGGCGCACGGTAATGGGAATGCAGCCGTCGAAGGTGCGAGCTGTTCGCTCATTACCAGAGCGCCGGCCGCTGGGAGCCGGTGGCCATGCAGGCGCAGCCCAATGCGGGAGACAATGCGACGTACCAGTTTGTGCTGGCGGGGCTGCCGGAGAACGTGGAGTACTACGTGGCCGCGGGTCCGCTGGTTTCGTCGCACTACACGGTGCGCGTGGTGGACCTGCCGTCGGTCAAGAACATCAGCGTGACGTATCGCTATCCAAAGTGGACGGGGATGAAGCCGGTGACTGACGAACATTCCGGCGATCTGCGAGCCATTGAAGGCACCGATGCCGCGATCGAGCTGGAGATGGACCGACCGCTGAAGAACGGGCAGCTCACGCTCGATGACGGGCAGCCGATTCAACTCGCGGGGGGCAGCGGCAACAAGTACCAGGCCACGGTGCACATGGACAAGGACGGCGCGTACCACGTGGCCGCTTTGGATGAAGGGCAGCCGGTGCGGCTGTCGGAGGACTACTTCATTGCCACCGATAAGGCGCAGCCTCCGGAGATCTCGGTCGCACGGCCGAGCGGGGATTATCGTGCCAATCCAATCGAGGAAGTTACGGTGGGCGTGAAGGCCGCTGACCAGTTTGGATTGAACGATGTGCATCTGCACTACTCGGTCAACGGGGCTCCGGAACGCAGTATCAGCCTGCTCGACAAGCCGGGCGCGAAGAATGCGGACGGCACACACGTGTTGCCGCTGGAGGATTTCAAGCTTGTGCCCGGCGATGTTGTCAGTGTGTATGCCAGTGCCCGCGATGGCCACGCCGAAGCGCGCACCGATATCTGCGTTCATCCAGGTGGAACCGTTCGAGCGCGAATTTTCGCAGTCGCAGCAGGGTGGGGGCGGCGGCGGTGGAGGCGGAGGTCAGAACAACCAGACCGAAATCTCCAAGCGCGAGAAGGAACTCATCGCCGCCACCTGGAAGCAGCAGAACGACAAGACGGCCACGGCAAAGGATGCGGCGGTGGCTGGCCAGTTCCTGTCGGAGGCGCAGCAGAAACTGCGCGACCAGGTGATGGCGCTGTCGGCGCGGATCGAGAGCCGCGATCTCTCCGCGGCCACCGAAGAGTTCACGGGCTTTGACAAGGACATGCAACTGGCGGCGGAGGCCATGGCCCCGTCCGCGGACAAACTGAAAGCGACGCAGTGGAAGGACGCGCTGCCGCTGGAGCAGAAGGCGCTGCAGGCGCTGCTGCGCGCGGAAGCCACGTTCCGGAAGATCGAGGTGGCATTCGGACAGAACGGCGGCGGTGGGGGCGGCGGGGGCAATGCGGGACGCGACCTGGCCAGCCTATTCGATCTGGAACTGGACACGGAGAAGAACCAGTACGAAACTGCGCAGAACGCTTCCCCCGCAGAGAAGCATCAGAAGGACATCGACGATGCGCTCGCCAAGCTCGACGCGCTGGCGAAACGGCAGGAGGAACAAGCCAACCAGCGCAATCCGCAGCAGAGCTTTGAGCAGCGCTGGCAGCAGGAGATGCTGCGTCGCGAGGCCGAGGAGCTGAAGCGGCAGATGGAGGAGTTGGCCAAGAACGGGCAGCAGGGTCAGCAGGGTTCGAGCGCATCGGGAGGATCGGCTTCGGGCCAGGGCAGCGCACAGCAACAAAAGTCGTCGGCGCAGGCTGGTTCGCAAGGGCAGGCTGGTTCACAGGGCCAGGCTGGTTCGGAATCATCGGCGCAGGCAGCGCAGAATCATGCGGACCCGCGAGTGCAGCAGGCACTACGGCGCCTTGAGGAAGCGTCTGATGCGATGAAGAAGAGCAGCGGCGCGCAACCCAATCCGGATGCGGCGCGGCAGGCTGCGGAACAATTGCGGCAGGCCGCGAACCTGATGGCCGGAACGCAGCAGCAGCTCGCTTCGGGCAAGGTGGATTCGCTGGCCAACGAAGCGGGACGTCTTGCCGAGCAAGAGCGCACCCAGGCCGAGCAGATCGACAAGCTGGCGGCGCGGCCGCAGACCAGCGGTCCAATGGACTTGAACGACACGATGGCGCGGATGCGCGAACGCGACCGGCTGGCACAGCAGAGACAACAACTGTCCGACGACTTATCGAAGCTGGGGAAGAACATTCGCGACGGCGCGCGGGAGATGGCTCCCAATCAGCCCGAAGTGGCGAGGCAGTTGCGGGATGCGCTTACCGAGATGGACAATGCCGATCTGGATAATCACACCCAGAGAACCGCGGACTGGCTGCGCCGCGGCGTCAATCCCAATTCGAACGGCACCGAAGCTCAGATTGCGCAGGGGCTGGAACGGCTGAAGGAGCAGTTGCAGCAGGCGCAGCGAGCCATGGGCCAGCAGCCGGGTGATCAGCGGGGGCCGGGCCGGGGAGCCGGACAGGAAGCTGACCAGACGGCGGCTCTCGACAGCATCGAACGGCTGCGGAATCAGATCGAATCAATGAACCGCGCCAATGGGCGCAGGCCGGGTTCGAGTCAGGGTTCGGGGCCGGGTTCGGGTCAGGATCAGCAGAATGGGCAACGCGGCGGGCAGCAGCCCGGAAACAGCAATGGCCGCAGTTCCGAGAGTCTGCAGCGAGGGCAGGGTGATCCGCAACAAGGACGCGGCGCCGGCGCACAGGCAGGAAGTCAACAGGCCGGAAATACTGCAGATCAGCGCGGCGGCGGATTGAGCAGGTCCGGCGATGTGGGCGGACCGGCAGGCGACATTCGCAACGGGGATGCGCGGGGGGCAGATGGCACCGCGTGGGGCAACGTCAATACCGGCAACAATCAGTATGGCCGGGGTGGACCGCGGCCCCAGGCCGATGATCCTTCGGGCAACTACGCTGATACCGAAAGAACCTTTCAGCAGGGGATGCGGGAGCTGAACCAGCTTCGCCAGATGGTCAAGGGTGATCCGGAGGCGGCCAAAGAGGCAGAGGAACTGGCGCGCAAGATGCAGCATCTCGATCCGAGCCGGTTCCCGGGCAATCCGGCCATCGTCGAGCAGATGCACCAGGAGGTTCTCAGTTCCATCGATCGGCTGGAACTGCAGGTGGAACGCAGCGGCGTGGCCACGCTCGCATCGCGCACGGGAAAGCCGCAGGCTGTGCCGGAGGGCTATCAGGATTCAGTGGCCGAGTATTACCGGCAGTTGAGCAAGAGCCAGTGAAATGCCCCGGAGTGGGCGGAGGGTTGGGGTTCGCGGTCTCCCACCCTAAGCGCAAAAACAAAGACGCGCTTAGGATGGGGCACCCGGCTCCAAGGGCGATGATGCCGGCGCGAGTTGCACAGCCTGGCGAAGAGCTTCGAGAAGGCTGCGCTCGTCTGCCTTACCGGTGCCGGCGATGTCGAAGGCGGTTCCGTGGTCGACCGAGGTGCGGACGACGGGGAGGCCGATGGTGATGTTCACGCCGGACTCCAGTCCCAGCACCTTGACCGGCCCGTGGCCCTGGTCGTGATACATGGCGATCACGAGATCGAAGTCGCCGCGCTGGGCGCGATAGAAAAGCGTGTCCGCCGGCAGTGGGCCATCGACATTCCAGCCGCGGTCACGGCAGGCGGCGATGGCGGGAACGATCTTCTTCTCCTCCTCTCCATAACCGAACAGGCCGTTTTCGCCGGCGTGAGGATTGATGCCGCACACGCCGATTCGAGGGTTGACGATGCCGGATTTCAAGAGAGCCGCGTGGCCGCGCGCGATGGTGCGCTCCACCAGGCCGGGCTCGATCTTCGCAATGGCATCGATCAGGCCGATGTGGGTGGTGACATGGAGGACTTTCATCTTTGGGGTGCTAAGCATCATCGAAACTTCGGGCGTTCCAGTGAGGTGTGCCAGCAATTCCGTGTGCCCGGGAAATTTGTGGCCTGCGGCCTGTAACGCTTCCTTGTTCAACGGAGCGGTGCAGATGGCGGCGACCCTTCCCTCGAGCGCGATCCGCGCGGCGATGACCAGGTACTGGTAAGCCGCATCGCCGGCCTGAGGCGAGAGGCGGCCCCACGGCAGGCCGGCGGGAATCAGTTTCAGGTCGATGCAGTCGACCTCGCCGAACTTGCAGGTGGCCTTCTCGAGCTCCCCGACGGTGAGGCTGCGGACCTGGAGTTGACTCGCGCAGAGGCGGCCAGCTTCGACGAGGCGGTTGGCGTCTCCGATCACCAGGGGCCGGCACTGCTCATAGACCTCGGGATGAGCGAGGCTCTTCATGATGATTTCCGGACCCACCCCGGCGGCGTCTCCCATGGTGATGGCGATGATCGGTTTGGGCATGTCAGCTCTTCTGCTCGCCGGTACGGATGCGCAGCGGTGCTGGCATAACGGTATCGCGTTCGAGGCCGCGCAGGAAATCGCGGCAATGCAGGAGCGTGCCTGATGTGCCGAAGTTGCCCGCCTTTGTGAGAACGATCAGGTCGCGGCGCCAGCCCTCGGTGACCGACCAGGGCAGGCCCGGCTCGACTTCACCGAGCAGGCGCAACCGCCGGACGCCCCATGCATCGAGTATGGCGCGCGCGGTTTCGCCGCCCATGGCCACCAGCGCTCCCGCATGATCGGAACAGGGCGCAATCAACCAGGCCAGCGAGGAGGTGAGACGCCGGGTATCCTCGACGGCGCATAGTTCCGCGGCATCGAGCTGCACTAGGACATCACCTTGTTGAAGGCTCGCGGAGATGAGCCGCGCATACTTCTGCGCCGCGGCGGCCCGATCGGTGGATAACAGGAGGGCGTGCGGGATGGTGATTGCGATGATATCGGGCGCGGCCGCGAGTGCGCGCGCCTGGCCGATCGAGGTGTTTGCGGGACTACCGATGACGAAAAGCTTTGGTCCCGCTCCGGTGACTGGCGCGGATGCGGGGCGAACAGCGCGATCGGCGAGGGGCGCGAATCCGGCTGCGCACGGAATATGGCGGGCGAGGCCTGCCGAGCCAGACCACACGGTCATTGGTTGCAGGACCATGGCTGCTTTTGCGATTGCCTCGAGGTCGGCGTCGGTCTCGGCATCACAGACCAGGACGTCCGCTTTACCGGCGAGATGGATCATTGCATCTTCGAGCGCGCGCGCGCCGGCGCGGACAGTTGGCAATTCAAGCGTCCCGCACGAAAGTCCGGACTCATGGAGAATCTCGGCGAGGTTGGAGCGCGGGCGAACGGACTCGCCGGGCCACAAATCAGCCTGTTCCAGAAGCTGTCCATGGACCCTGTGGCGGCCCCCGACCGTGGTGCGTCCGTGCGCCGGAGAAGCGGGCACGAACAATGCTACGACTCTCTCTGTTGACGGTGCCTGGCTTCGGCGGACTTTGAGCGCAGCGGCGAGTTCGGCCCCGACATTGCCGCGCAGCGTGGAGTCCACTTTTTTGAATAGCAGAACGGGCCTTCGACTGCCGGCCGCGGAGCCTTCGTAGTCAACGAGGTCCGTCACCAGGGCGGCGATGGTTTGGGCGGCTTGTTCAGGCGCCATGGAGCGGGTGTTGGCATCGATGGCCAGAACGGCGGCATCCGGCACAGGCCCATCGGGTTTGCCCAGCAGCACGACTGCGCCGGCACCGCAGGCGACGCCGCAATCGGCCGCGCCGGTGAGGTCATCGGCAATGATCAGTATTCTTGGCGTCATGCTCCGGTTGTCCTGACGAAGAGAATACGGCACGGCGGTGTTCGATCGAGAAAAGAGGCGGCGGTTGTGTCGACTAGAATGGTGCAGGTTATGAATACGGCAGTGATCAAAAGCGAATGGGTGGGACGCACCGTCGATGGGAGATTTCCGCTTCTTGAATGCCTGGGTGGTTCCGGAACCAGTGTGGTCTTCCGCACTGAACTTCAGGGGCCTCCAGCGAAGAGAGCCGCCATCCGGCTGGTTCCGGTGGATGGCGAGGATCCTCAGCCGCTGATGAGCGAGTGGGCCGCGGCCGCAAGCCTGTCTCACGCTCACCTGATGAAGATCTTCCTTAGCGGGCAGGGCGAGGTGGACGGCATACGGCTGCTCTATGTGGTCACTGAATACGCGGAAGAGAATCTGGCGCAGATCATCCCGGAGCGGCCGCTCTCGCCCGACGAAGCCCGGGAAATGCTTCCGCCGGTGGTCGATGCGCTCTCGTATCTCCACGGCCATGGCATGGTGTTCGGCCATCTCAAGCCATCGAACATCATGGTGGTCGATAACCTGTTGAAACTCCCGCTTGACAGCATCGGAGGCGGGGCAGGGGCGAAGATCCAGGTGGAGCCCGGCATCCATGACGCGCCCGAAGCCGCAGACGGCGCCAGTTCCCCGGCGTCGGACGTGTGGTCTCTCGGGGTGACCATGGTGGAAGCCCTCACCCAGCATCCGCCTCTCTGGGAGAGATCGACCAGCCCGGATCCGGTTGTGCCGGCATCCGTCCCTCAGCCGTTTGCCGACATCGTGCGCCAGTGTTTGCGCATCGATCCGGGCGACCGGGCTACATTGCGCGCCATTAGAACGCGGCTTGAGGGGGGCGAACCTTCTCCAGTGCCGGCGTCGGAGCGGGACACGGGGCCCATTTCCGCGGCCAAGGTCATGGCCGTTTCGGTGCCCGTTTCTGCATCGGTTTCTCCGGCCAGACCCGAGACCAGGCCGCCGGTGCCCAGGGCAACCGTCGAAGAGCCGCGCCAGAGCGGGGGTTCGAATCGCGGCTTAGTTGGATTCGGCGCCGCATTGGTCGTCGTGCTGGCGGTGATCGTATTCCTAATCGCTCGAGGACACCGGTCTGAAGCGCCTGTACCGCCGGTGGCGCAGGCACCCGCGGCCGCGGCGCCCGCTCCGCAAGCCGCAGTTCCGCAACCGCCGGTCGCGGAGCCCCCGGCTTCGAGCGGTTCCCCGGTGGCGGGCGAGGTCGCGGAGCGTATGATGCCCGACGTCTCCTCCGCCGCGAGCCAGACGATCCACGGCAAAGTCATGGTCAAGGTACAGGTAACAGTTGACGCCCAGGGCGTCGTGTCGGGCGCATCGATCGAATCGGCGGGCAGCCGGTATTTTGGCGCCAAGGCTCTCGAGGCGGCGAGGAAATGGAGATTCCGCCCTCCGCAAAGGAATTCCCAGGCTGTCGCGAGCGAGTGGAGGCTGGAATTCATGTTCCAGCCCAACGAAACCACTGTGAATCCGGTCCAGATGACTCCGTAGGATCGCTTTGTGGTCTAGAACTCGTTCAGGATCAGCACGATTCGGCCGGCGATGAGATCTCCGGGCGTTTCCCCGGGCGCAATGTCGATCAGTTCCACCGGAAACGCGCGGTTGTACGGGCGAAGCACCAGGCGGTTGAGAAGAAAGTCGAGATAGCGCAGGGCCAGGTGTCCGCCATTGCGCACTGCATAAAGGTTGGGCCGGTTTAGCCGATAAGGCATCAGAGAGTTGTAGTGGCGGTCGATAAGCACAATGGCGTCCGCTAATACGAGGGGCTCCATCGGTGAAGCGTCGGCCGCGGGGATGGAGATGGCGACGAACCTTTGCCAGGTTTTGCGACTGTTGGGGGAACGTGCCCGCGCGGTTCCCAAGGGGCCGGCTGGGAATTGAAGCATGGTTCGAATGGAGTTGGGGCGGATGAACGGCTCAAAAAGAGCCGAGGCATGCGACACCAGGGGAACTCGTCCGTTCTCGTCTTCTCCGCTCCAATCCCCGTGGGTGAACTTTGCGGGCAGCAAGTCTCCGGCGGTCATGTGCTGCGCGTTCAGGACTCTGTCGAGGGCTTCGAGAGAAAGCTGGCGCCGGCTGCACAGGAAGTTGGAAATGTGCGACTGACCAAACCCCGTTTGACGCGCCAGAAGGGATACGCTGAGCGTTCCCCGCTGTATTCTGCGCAGTAACTCCAGGCGGAGACGCTCGTGCATCTGCAAAAAATTCATCTGTGGAAAATCCGCCACGAGCAATAGCCCCGGTTGCTCGTCCATTTCTAATGGCAAGATTATTGAGGCAGATTCCCCTTTATTTTCATGATTTACCCCACGGTTGAAAAGATAACTAACCTAATAGGCCAGCCAGATGATTGACCAAGAAGATAAAGAAACCTAAATTAGCACTACTTACCTCGCACGGTTTGTGGGAATTGTGTCGGAAAGTTTCCGATTTCTGTTCGGGTTGAATGGCGTCTAATTCCCTCAACATTCAACGGCAGTTGACGGACTTGTTTTCCGGTCAGGGTTCCATTTCCCGCCTTAAGGCGCTCAACAGAGGCGTCCACGGCAAACTGGTGCGAATTTCCAAGATCTACGCGGACGAAAGCATGAGATTAAACGAGGGAAAGCGGTCGAAACTCCCGAATCGGGACGCCAGAATCCCGAATAGACACGCCTGTTTCCTTTCACCCCGGCTTATAAGCAACACAAAACAAAATCGCCGGGAGATGATGTTGGGGAGAACGAGTCATGGAGTTGCGCGTGCAACTAAAAATTTGCGAGGGCTGCGGCTGCCTTTGGTACCGAGCCTTGAACCACGGAAGTGTTTATTGCCAACGGTGTGAAGTAAAACTGAAGGATTTTCCGTCGCCAGAGAGCCGCAAGCGGCGCGGGCGTCCCGCCCGTAAACGTGGGTTGAGCATCTGGGCGGTTGCGGTCGCGGCCGGGGGTGCAGAATGAGCGCAGCCCTCCAATCGCCAGTGATCTGGCGAACCGCCGGGCTTGAGGTCAAGTCCAAACAAACGCCCAAGCCTGTACCTGCGCATTCGCCGAGGGCCCGCACGCCGGAGCCGGACGCCAGTCTGGCTTTTTATCGCAAGCATACCGAGAGCCTCCTGCGGCGTTACCTGTATGCGTCCATGCAGGTGGGCCGTGCGCCGGCCCTGCTTGCGGATTCAGTCGGGCGGGGATGGGTTTCGAGCCGGCCGGTTCGCACCTTTGAGGACGCGGTGATCTTCGTCCTCGACGTGGAGTCCTGCCTGAACAAACTCGGTTGCTTGGATCGCATGATGCTGAGCCGGGTTGTGTTGCAGGAATACACGCATGTGGAAGCCGCGGCACTGCTGGGGATGGGCGTTCGCACTATCTCCTACAAATTTCCGCGGGCGCTTGACCGGCTTACGGAGTTACTTCTCGATGCCGGATTGCTGGTATTACCGTACTGATTCTTTATAACTACGCAAAGCAGGAAGGGGCGCGATCAGCGCCCTTTCTGCTGTGCAGCTATTAGCTTTTAGCTATTAGCTATTAGCTTGTTGTGTGCCGACCATGAAGTTCGTTCGAACATTCGACGATCCGAAACCGCCGTCCACCCGAAAGCATGAAAAAGACAACCGCGGATCCTTCGTCGCTGCACTCCTCAGGATGACAGCGCCGTGGTGGTGGCGGCCGCTCAGAATGACAGGTCATTTATAGTGCAAGGTTCGGACGCACGCCCCGAAGAAGCTAATAGCTAAAAGCTAATAGCTAGAAGCTGCCTTCAGAACTTCCGCGACCACTCGCGCGGCCAGCGCTCCACAATCACTTTTTTGTCGGTGAAGAATTCGACGGCATCGCGCCCTTGCGCGTGCATGACGCCGAAGAAACTGCCCTTCCATCCGGAGAACGGGAAATAGGCCATGGGCGCGGGCACGCCGATGTTGACGCCGACGTTGCCGGTGGAAACAGCGTTGCGGAACTTGCGCGCCGCGGCTCCCGAGGAGGTGAAGATGGAACTGGCGTTTCCGTAGGCAGAGCGATCGATCATTTCGAGCGCCTCCTCGACGGTGCCTGCATGGACCACCGAAAGCACCGGGCCGAAGATTTCGGTTTCCATCAGGGAACTGCCGGCGGGCAGGCCATCGAGCACGGTGGGCCCGACGAACGAACCGTTGCCGGCGGGCTGAAACTCGCGGCCGTCGACGATGGCGCGGGCGCCGTGCTCTGTGCCCTGGCCGATGAGGGAGTTCACGCGATCGCGGCTTGCACGGGTGATGACGGGGCCCATCTGGGTGGCGGGATCTAGCCCGTTGCCGACCTTCAGGCCGGCGGCCGCGGAGGCAATCGAGTCGCAAAACCAATCCTTTGCCTCGCCGACGGTCACGGTGACGCTGACCGCCAGGCAGCGCTGTCCCGCGCATCCAAAGGCGGAGTCGGCGATGATCTTGGTCGTGGTCTCCTGGTCGGCGTCGGGAAGCACCACCACGTGATTCTTGGCGCCGCCCTGGCACTGCACGCGCTTGCCGCTCGCCGAGCCGCGCGAGTAAACGTATCGGGCCACCGGCGTGGAACCCACGAAACTTACAGCGCGCACCAGCGGATGATCGAGAAGGGCGTCGACGGCGTTCTTGCCGCCGTGGACCAGGTTGACGACGCCGGCGGGCAGGCCGGTCTGGTGAATTAACTCCACCAGGCGCAGGGCGCTGAAGGGCACGCGATCACTCGGTTTCAGGACCACCGTGTTGCCGGTGGCGATGGCATAGGGAAGAAACCACAGTGGGATCATCAGGGGAAAGTTGAACGGAGTGATCACCGCGGCTACCCCCAGCGGCTGCCGCACCATGATCTCGTCGATGCCCGGCGCGACATCCTCGAGCGAATATCCCTGCATCAGCACGGGCATGCCGCAGGCCACCTCGACATTCTCGATACCGCGGCGCAATTCGCCTTTGGCTTCGCCAAGGGTCTTTCCGTTCTCGATGGTCATCAGGGCGGCCAATTCGTCGAGGTGCTCTTCGAGCAGCGCCTTGAGCTTGAACAGGAATTGCACGCGATCGCCGGCAGGAGTGGAGCGCCAGGCGGGAAAGGCTGCGTGCGCGGCCTGCACCGCCGCATCGACTTCCTCCGCCGAGCCACTGGGAGTGCTTCCCAGAGGTTCGCCGGTGGCCGGATTGGTCAATTCGAGCGCCGCATCGCTGGTTGGGGTCACCCATCGGCCCCCGATAAAATGGCGGATTTCAGTCGTGGTCAGCGTGGTCATAGGAACTTCAATGTACCGCAACCGGAGCACGACCGGCAGCAGGAAAGTGCGAGCCGGCGAGATGGGAGGGTTTGGTTCGCGGGTTGGAGCGCGGTCCAGGACGCTCTTCCAGGGAAGGTTAGAATCGAAGTGCTTATTGGAGAGGTTCGTCTTGATGCGTGCAAAGACTTTTCCCCTATTCTTCCTGCTGTTGGCTGCCTTTGTAGCTGCCGCTCAACAGCCGGCCGGCAAGCCCGAACTGAAGCCGACGACCGCGGCGGAAGCGCCCACCCGCGACACCAGCTACATCGACGAGAAGGGAACGGCGCACGTGACGCGCGTGGTGCCGGTGCCTGAAGACCTGAGCGAGCAGGCGCGATTGGCGGTGGGGCATGCCGAACCGGACCAGGGACCGCCGCAGTCTCTCGAGGAGCGCCGGAAGAGGACGGACGAATACACGGCGCGCGCCAAAGAAGCATGGAGCAAGATTTGTCCCGTGACGATCGCGGAGCAGACCATTGAGGGCGTGCCCGTGCATGTTGTCACTCCCGACAACATGCCGTTCTCGAGTCACGACCGGCTGCTGATCAATCTGCACGGCGGCGGATTCAATTCCGATTCGGGTTCCTATACCGAATCGATTCCGATCGCGAGCTATACCAAGGTCAAAGTCATTGCCGTGCTTTACCGCCTGGCGCCGGAACATCCGTTTCCCGCCGCGGTCGACGACGCCGTCAAGGTGTACAAGGCCATGCTGACGGTCTACCAACCGGAACGCATCGTGATTTATGGGACCTCAGCGGGCGCCATTCTCACCGCTGAGGTGGCCGTCAAGCTCAAGCAACTGGGATTGCCGCAGCCCGCGGCATTGGGCATCTTCAGCGGCATGGGCGACTTCGCGCGGCCCGGCGACTCGGTCGCCATGTATGGGCTGCGCGGCCTGGCAGGGCATCTCGATCCGCCCGAACCGGGCGCGCACGATCCCTTCTACGTGGGCTCGACTGACGCCAAGGACCCGGTGCTTTCACCCATCTTCGCTGACCTGCACGGATTGCCGCCCACGTTGTTCATCACCAGCGGCCGCGACCTGCTGCTGAGCGGCACGGCCAATCTGCACCGCGCCTATCTGCGCGCGGGCGTGGACGCTCGGCTGGTGGTGTTTGACGCGCTGCCGCACGCATTCTGGTACGATCCGCGCCTGCCCGAGGCCATCGAAGCCAACAAGTTGATGGCTGATTTCTTCGTGCAGCAGCTGGCGAAGAAGCCGCCAGCCGCTGCGACGAATACGGAGGCGAAATAAGGCGCGGAGCCGTCTCGGGCTGAGCCTTCCTCTACCAGACCCGGCAGGCGTTTGCGGGCATCATTGGCTGGCCGGCCTTGCAGCCAAACGCCTGTCCGAACTCCTGCATGTTCCTCACCACGCCGTTGACGCGGAATTGCATAGGGGCGTGCGGATTGGTCTGGACAAGCATGCGCTCCTGCTGGGGCCGCATGGCGCCGCACCAGTTCTGCGCGAAAGCCAGGAAGAACTGCTGGGTCGGAGTGTAGCCATCGCTCTGTGAGGCCTGCATTTCGATGTTCTTGCGCTTGGCGTCGGCGAGCAGCGCAATGTAAGCCAGGCGCAGGCCGCCATTATCCGCTGTGTTTTCACCCAGGGTGAGTTTGCCGTTCACTTTCACACCTCCGGCCACGGTGAAGTCGCCATACTCCTTCACTTCGCAATCGGCCTTCTCGTCGAACTGTTTCGCGTCGCTTTCTGTCCACCAGTCTTTCAGGTTGCCGTTGGCGTCGAACTGCCGGCCCTGGTCATCGAAGCCATGGGTGAGTTCATGACCGACCACTGCGCCAATGTGCCCGTAGTTCACCGCGTCGGGCTCCTGCGGGTCGTAGAATGGCGGCTGCAGGATCCCGGCGGGGAAGTTGATGTCATTCATGCTCGGGTCGTAGTACGCATTCACGGTTGGCGGACTCATGCCAAACTCGCCGCGATCCACAGGTTTGCCGATCTTCGCCAACTCCCTCCGATTCTCGAATTCGATCGACCGTACGGCGTTTCCCAATGCATCCCCGCGCACAACGGAGAGACTGGAATAATCGCGCCACTTATCGGGATAGCCGATCTTATTGGCAACCGCCTGCAATTTCTCTTTGGCTTTGACTTTCGTGGCCGGACTCATCCAACTCAGGGTGTCGATATCGCTGTCCATCGCGGCCTCGATGTCGTGCACCATCTGCAGTGTGGCTGCCTTGCTCGACGGCGGAAAAGCCTTGGCCACGTAAACCTGTCCCAAGGCCTCGCCCAAGGCCCGATCGGTTGCCTGGACACAGCGTTTCCACCGGGGGCGCTGCTCGGGCTGGCCTCTCAGCGTCTTTCCAAAGAAATTGAATTTTTCCTCGTCAAACGCCGCCGGCAAAGCCGTGGAGGGGATGGAATCGATCAACTGCCACTCAAGGTAGAGCTTGATGGTATCCAGATTGGTGGAATCGAGCAGAGCGTTGAGCCCCTTGAAAAAGGGCGGATACGCGACATTCAATTCCGTCACCGGCGGGGCGCCCGTGGCGGCAAGAAACTTGTTCCAGTCAATGGCCGGCGCCATCTTTTCGAGGTCGGAGACGGGCATAGGGTGATAGACGTTGTTCGGATCGCGCTGCGAAGTCACATCCTGGGATGCTTTCGCCAGGGCCGTTTCCACGTCCATCACTTTCTGGGCGTCGGCGGAGGCCTCTGCTTCGGGTTTGCCCAGCAGCTTGAACATGCTGGCTATGTGCTGCACGTACTGCTGCCGGATCTTGGCGTCAGCGTCGCCGGTGCGCAGATAATAGTCGCGCTCCGGCAGCCCCAGGCCGCCCTGATCGACGGCGGCGATCTGCTTGCGCGCATCCTTGAAATCCTGCTGTTCTCCGAAGCTCAAGAAGGCATTTACGTTGATCAGCTGATCGTGCGCCAGAAGGTCTGTCAGTTCCGCTTTGTCCTTGAGGGCGGCGATACGGTCAAGTTCCGTTTGGAGGGGCTTGAGTCCCGCCTGGTTGATGGCAGCCGTATCGAGGCAGGAGGCATAGTAATCGCCAATTTTCTGTTCGTTCGGGGTCCGATTCGCACCCCCCGCCGCGGCCTGATCCAGGATCGCGTGAAGTATCTTCTCGTTCTCGTCCGCCAGCATGGACATGCTGCCGAAGGAGGAGCGGTCCGGGGGGATGGGATGAAGGGCGCTGAATTTGCCGCAAGCATATTGAAAGAAGTCCGCGCAGGGATCGGCACTCTTGTCGATGAACGCTGTGTTCAGGCCGGAGAGTTTCTCGGCGTCGCTCGGCGGAGAGGCGCTGGAGGAACTCTGCGCGTTGCATGCAAGCCGAAGCATCGCGAAAAAAATAAAGCAGACCGTGAATACATTCTTCCAGTTCTTCATTAGATCCTCTCGGATTTGAGTTGGCTGGGCGTTCTATTTTGTTGACGTTCTCAGCGTCCCTGGGGGAGCGGCGTAACGGGGATGTGCAGCGCAGTGTTCATGCGGGTAAAGAATTCGAATGCCGCGGCTACGGCGGTGAGCTCGATGATCTCCTGCGAATCGTAGTGCTCGCTTACGGCGGTGAAGGCTTCTTCGTCAACGGCGTGGCCGGAAACGTGGAGTACGTCGGCATAACGGAGGCCGGCCTTGGCCTTCTCGGTGAAGGGGCCGGTTTCGTAAGCGTCGCAGGCGGCGACCTGCTCGGGCGTGGCGCCGCGCTTCGCCGCCAGGTAGCGGTGGGCGCTCACGCAGTATTCGCAGTTGTTGAGCGAGGCCACGCGGGTGGCGATCAGCTCTTTGTACCACCCGGGCAGTGCGCCCTCGCCCATGAGCCCGCGCAGAAACGCGGCAATCCCTAGGACCAGGTCCGGGGCATTGGCCAGAGCCTTGAACATGTTGGGTACCACGCCGCGATCGGCCTGCAGCTTGTCGTACAGGATCGCAACTTCGACGGGAACCTCGTTGCGCTCGGCAAGAGGGACGCGGGACTCGGCAGAGACAGTAGTCATTGGATCGCTCCAGAGATACACGTAAGTGTAAATCCGCGGGGTCTATCGGGGGATTTCGATTGTTCCGGCGGCCACAGCGGGTACGGGCGGCTGCGTTTCGCTGGACTGCAGTTCGGCGCGCACACGCCGCATGATTCCCAAGTAAAAAGCCAGGTTGTGGATCGTGTTCAGGGTGCCGGAAAGCGCTTCGCCGGCCTGCATGAGGTGGCGCAGGTAGGCGCGCGAATAGCGCCGGCAGACCATGCAATCGCAGGCGGGGTCGGGCGGCCCCTGGTCCTCCGCATATCTCTTGCTCTTGATGTTCAGCCGACCTTCGCTGGTGAAGAGCAGGCCGTGGCGGGCGGCGCGCGTGGGCAGCACGCAATCCATCATGTCCACGCCCATGCGGGCGTACTGCTCAATCTCGTCGGGATAGCCGACCCCCATCACATAGCGAGGCTTGCCGGCGGGCAGCAGGCGCAGTACTTCGGCGATCATTTCCAGGGTGAGGTCGCGCGGCTCGCCCACGCTCAGCCCGCCGATGGCATAGCCGTCGAAATCCATGTCGACCAGGCGTTCCGCGCTCTGGCGGCGCAAGTCACGATACATGCCGCCCTGGACGATGCCGAATAGGGATTGACTGCGGCCGCCCAAAGCGTCGTGCCAGACCACTCGGTTCTGTCGGGCGCGAAAATGATCGAGCGAGCGCCGCGCCCAGGCCATGGTGAGGCGGAGGCTCTCCTCGGCGCGGCTGCGTTCGGCGGGGTACTCGGTGCACTCGTCGAAGGCCATGGCGATGTCGGCGCCGAGGGCGATCTGCACGTCCATGGAGTGCTCGGGGGTGAAGAAGTGGCTGCTGCCGTCGAGGTGCGAACGGAAGCGCACGCCCTCGTTCGAGACTTTGCGAAGCTGACTGAGGCTGAAGACCTGGAATCCGCCGGAGTCTGTGAGCATGGCGCGCGGCCAGCTGATGAAGCGGTGCAGGCCTCCCATGCGCTGGATGGCTTCATGCCCGGGGCGCAGGTAGAGGTGGTAGGTGTTGCCGAGAATGATCTGCGCGCCCAGCGATTCGAGCACGTCCTGGGCGACGGCCTTGACCGATCCGGCCGTGCCCACGGGCATGAAGACCGGGGTTTCGACGGCCTGGTGGGGCAAATTGAGCCGCGCGCGACGGCCGCCGGAAGGACTCTCCTTGATGATCTCGAATTGGAGGCTCACCATTGGATTTTAAATGCGAGGATACTGATACTTCCGGATCGGCTCGATGTGGGCTGGTTTGATCATTTCCGGGTTGCCCACGATCCTATCAGGAACCGGCCGCTGTCATCGTCTTGGCCATCCTGATGAGTGGGTATCGGCATAGATTTTGCAGGCTAGGGCTAGAATCCCGAAGAACGATGTTAGCAAAAAGCGGATCACGATCTGTCTCCGCAACGGGCTCTCGGGGTACGAAGCTCTGTGCACTTTCCAGGCTGGCGTCCATCTCCAGCGGTTGAATCGGATGACTGAACCGAGTCGTTTGCTTTCATCGACCAGCCGCCAGATCGTTCGTATTGTCCAGATATAAAAGGCCGCGGCCACGGCAAAAAAGGCATAAACGGCAAAATTCATGAGGCACCTGAACTTAGTTCTGGAAGAGACATTATCAATCAGAGCCCTCACGCTGTGATTGAATTCCGAGTTGTTGTTGGATGACCGCTAGCCCGGAGGTTATGGGTCGTTTGCGTTTCCACACACAAATAGGTAAAATCACTACATTTAGACTGAGGATGTTCGAATGGAAAAGCCCGTTTCTGCTGCCGATGCCAACCGTGAATTCTCCCGGTTGCTACAAGACGTGAAGAAGGGACACAGCTACATCGTGACCAGCCACGGCAAACCGGTGGCGAAGATTGCGCCGGTTGGTGAGCGCAGTCGTGTCGCGGAGAAGGCGCGAACCCTTCTTCTCAATCGACTGCGAGCCGAGCCCACCATGGAGATTGGCCGCTGGACACGTGACGAGCTGTACGAACGATGAATGCGATCAGGGTTGCGCTTGATACCAACATCCTGGCGTATGCGGAAGGATTGAACGGCGAACGCAAGGAAAGAAGCTGCGCTCGACCTGTTGCTGAAATTGCAACAGGACCTCGTAGTCCTGCCGGTTCAGACCCTGGGTGAACTGTTCAACGTTCTGGTGAGAAAGGCGCGGGCGTCCGCCGATCGGCTGCACGTGCTGCGATCTTGAGCTGGCGGGATTCATTTCAAGTGGTGGAGACCACGGCAAAGGTCATGCTTTCTGCCGTCGACCTTGCCGTGCATCATCAGCTTGGCATCTGGGATGCCGTGATGCTCGCGGCTGCGTCAGAGGCGGGCTGTCGCCTGCTTCTCTCCGAGGATATGCAGGACGGGTTCACATGGGGCGGAGTTACGGTCGCCAATCCGTTTGCCACTCCACGCCACCCGTTGCTCGATGCCATGCTCCAGTCAGCGCCTTAAAGGCCTCTATCGCCCCGGCCCCAGCTTCAGGTTGATCCCCGCACGTGCAGTCCGCCGTGTGGCCAGAGTTGTGGTGGGCGTCTTGGCTACTTCAATGGTGCGGTCGAAGAGGTTCTCTCCGGCGGCGAACAGCTCCAGGCGCGAGCCGAGAGCGTGGGAGCCGTAGGCGTCGAGCTTGAAGAAGCCGTGCAGCATGTAAGTATTGGCGTCGTCGTCGTATTGAATTCCGCTCATGCGGCTTTGCAGGCTCAGGGTGCCCAGCCGGGGCTGGAATGCGCGCACGTTGAGAGTTGCCATGTTGCGGGCTACTTCCGGGATCCAGTTACCCACGTCGACTGTGCCCTTCGTTACTGTGGCGTGGGCGTACTGGTAGCCGCCGTCCACGGCTAGCCAATGGAGGGGAGCCAGTCCAAAATCAAGAGAAAAGCCCTTGCTCTCGATCTGGCCGAGGTTCTCGCGCATGAGCAGGATGGGCGAGGAGTTGGGGTTGAGGGTGACGGCGGCTATGGGGCGGTTGATCTGGGTGAGGAAGTAGCTGGCGCGGATGGTGCCCCAGCGCCATTGCGAGGCCACGCCGGTTTCCCATCCGGTGGCGCGCTCGCTCAGGAGCGATGAGTTGGGCCGGGTGAGCTGGTTGCCCACCTGGGTGGAGCGGTAAAGCTCGCTGGGTGTGGGAGCGCGAAACGCCCGGAAGCCCGAGGCCGAGAGAGCCCAATGTTGCCCCAGTTTGCGGGACAGGCCCAGGCGAGGATCGAAGATGGTCTGTTCGAGGGTTGGCGGCTGGGTCGGCGCAGGCACCCATGCGGTTCCGGTCCAGAGCGTTTGGTTGGCGTCGAAGTTTCGAAACCAGTCAACCCGCAAGGAGCCGGCGACGGTCCACCCTTTCCGCGTCCAGAGTGCCTCGCCGTAAAGGCCAGTATCGCGCTGGTGCACCGACAGATTGGTCAGCGCGGCCGAGCTTCCGAAGAGCTGCTCGCGATCCCAAACGCGGACGTCGCGTACGTCCGCGCCGGCGAGCAACAGGAGCCCCGCGCCGATAGGCTGGCTCCAGAGGGCGGCGGCGCCGAGTTCGTTGTCCGGAATCTGGCTGTAGCGAGTGGGAATTTCGCCACAACGATAGGAGCAGGTGGGATCGCCAAATTTGGGCAGATTCGAAATGCTGGAAAACGTCTGGTGGTAGTGCTCGTCGGAGCCGTAGATGCGAGCCGCCAGAGAGCCCTCGCGCGGTCCCTGCCAGTCGCCGCCGACTGCATAACGCCACAGCCGGGTGCCGTTGACCTGATAGGGGGTGCCGTTGGATCGGTCTTCGTTGAACCCGCTGCCGCGGGCAAACAGCCGGAGTGGGCCGCGATCGTGTTCGCCCAGCAGCAAACCATTCTGCGCATGCACATTGGAGTTGATGTCCACCGGCCCGCGCTGCCAGGGCGCTTCCTGGATGAACCCGTCAGTGCCGAGCGCGCCACCGGCCCCCATCACGCCCCAGGGGCCGTGCTTTGTCTCTGCCAACCCGCTGGCGTCGTAGGTGCCCAACATGCCGTAGCTTGAGCGCAGCTCGGCCATGGTGGCCGTGGGCCGCACGATTCCTACGTTCATGACCCCGCCGATGGCGCTCGATCCGTAGAGATCGCTGGCTCCGCCGCGAACCAGGTCGATACTGCTCACCGCCAGCTCGGGCTGCTCTTCCCAGTGAATCCAGCCACCGAGCGGGTCGTTCAGAGGAACATCGTCGCTCGTGACCAGGGTACGGCTGGCGGAGGTGGATCCCAGGCCGCGGAGGCTGATCCCCTGCGAAGTAGGATTGGCCACCAGGGAACTCGATCGCCGGAACAGCTCTACGCCGGGCAGTTGGCGAACTTGGCCGTCCATGGTGATGGGGGCCGCAGTCTGGAGCTCGACAGGCGAAAGAGTCCGCGTGGAAACAGGGCTTTCGAGCTCGCCCAGCGGGGTCCGGTAGGCGGTCACGGTCACCTGCTCGATCGCGGCAGCAGGCTCCAGGGAAATGGTCGTATTGGCGCTTATCTCGACATCCTTGCCTTTGAAGCCTTCCGCATCCACGCGAATCTGGCAGGGCATACTGCAGTCAAAGGTGAGGCGGCCGCTGGAATCGGTGCGGCCCAGCAGCGCGCCCGATGCCTGCTTGACCGTGGCCCCCGAGAGGGCTGCTCCCGCGCTGTCCTGAACAGTGACGGTTACCGGCACCGGCGCATGGGCTCTAAGTTCCGCCGGAATCGCCAACATCGCGGTAATGGTTAGCGCTCCAGACAGGGCTTTGGACAGGAACAACGGCATCGGATGTACCCGGGGACCTTTCGAGAAACGTTTGAAGCAACTGGCTGATGGTCTGTAGCCTCTTTGCCGTCTTATGTTTAGATGCAAGCTCCGCCAAGGGAATCATGACAAAACCGCGTTCCAACATCCGCGGATGGGGAACCTCAAGGCCCGGCGCGCAGATTCGCAAGTCTCCGAATACCAGAATATCTAAATCCAGCGTTCGGGGTCCGTTGCGAGTGCCCGCGGAGCGGTCGCGGCCGAATTCCTGTTCGATGCGGAGCAGGCCCTCGAGCAGGGCATGCGGATCGAGGGTGGTCTCAAGGGCGACCACCGCGTTGAGAAAATGCGGCTGGCCGGCGAAGCCCACCGGCTCGGTGGAATAGAGCGAAGATCGGGCTACGATTCGCCCCAGCGATTCGAGCCGCGAGGCCGCAGCAGCCAGTGTAGCTTCGGGTGGCCCCGCCGGGCTGGGCAGGTTTGCACCCATGCCGATGTAGACGGTTTGCATGACATCAAGACTATCGTCGCGACGCGAGGCCAGGTTGGACGAGTGTCGCCGCACTCCTTGGTCTGCTAGCATCTCTCTTCGGAGAAGTATCAGGGAGACCTCAGGATGGACGCGCTGAATAACGCGGGCCTTGGCGCTCGCCGCAATGAAGATATTGCTTTGGATCTGCTCAAATTTGTAGCCGGCACTGTGGGTGTGGGGCGGGCCACAGCACCCTCCACAGGGTTCATCAGCTCCGGGGGATCCAAGCCCGAGGAGCACGTCACCGAGCTCCTGGAACTCTACGGCCGATGCCTGAAGGCCGTGGAAGGCAAAGGGGCGTAGAGATCGCCGGCGGGTCTAGCGTGCGGGTAGCGGTCGCCGGTACCGGGGCTTTCGGCCGAAACCATCTTCGTGTTTACCGCGAGCTGGAATCGGCCGGGCTGGGGGTATCGCTCGCCGCCGCGATCGAGCCGGACGGCGGCCGCGCCGGCGACACTGCCGCCCGGTATGGCATTCCAGTGTTTGCGTCCGTGGCGAAACTCCTGACCGCCGATCTGCGTCTCGACGCGGTGTCGGTGGCGGTTCCCACGATGCATCACCATGCAGTCGCCGCCGAACTGCTCGAGGCAGGTCTCGATGTGCTGATCGAGAAGCCGCTGGCCGCCAGCCTGGAGCAGGCCGACGATCTGATCCGAATCGCCGCCACCGGACACGGGGAAAAGGGCTCCGCGATCGTCCAGGTCGGCCACCTGGAGCGCTTCAACCCCGCGGTTCTGGCCGTGCAGCCGCGCCTGAAGCGGCCCATGTTCTTTGAGGCCCACCGCCTGTCGGTGTTCACGCCGCGCTCGCTCGACGTGGACGTGGTGCTTGACCTCATGATCCACGATCTGGACATCGTGCTCACCTTCGCCAACTCGCCCGTGCGCGAAGTGCGTGCGGTGGGGCTGCCGATCCTGTCGCCCAAAGTCGACATTGCCAACGTCCGGGTGGAATTTGAGTCAGGCTGCGTGGCCAACTTCACCGCCTCGCGTGTCTCCACCGAGCGAGTGCGCAAGCTGCGCTTCTTCGAGCCGCGCCAGTATGTCTCGATCGACTACGCCCGTCGCGAGTTGCTGATGATCCGCCTTGATTCTGGAACGCCCGGCACCCTTCCACCGGAGATCGCGGCCCTGCTTGCGTCCGGCAAGGCCGATCCGGCCACGCTGGCGCAACTGGCGGGAGGCAATCACCCCAGCCCGGGCCTGTCGTTCGTGAAGCCGGAGGTCACGCCGGGCGAACCGCTCCGCCTGGAGATTGAATCATTTCTCGATTCCGTCCGCACCCGCCGCGCGCCGCGTGTCACCCTCCGCCAGGGCCGTGAAGCGCTGGCGTTGGCGCTGGAGATCCAAGCCACCATGGTCGCGCACGCCCACCGCGCCGGCTTGGGGAATTTCTTTGAGGCCAGTGGGCTGGGCGCTTAGCTATTCGCTGCTGGCCATTTGAAGCGTCCCAGAATGTTCGGGCTGTGATAGGTTATGGCCCGGGAGGATTGCAGAATGGCGGTGGCAATTGGTGCCAGGTTGGTAATGCTCGCGGCAATGGTGAGTTTCGGATTGCACCTGGCGGTTGGGCAGGCCGTCGCCGCAAGTCCGGCTCCAGTTGAACAGCGAATTCAACACGTGACTTCGGGGCTGATTGGGGGCGTTGTCCTAAGCGGCCAGGAGCACGCTACGCATACACTCGCGGACCGGATGAACGCTTTAAACGTTCCGGGCGTAAGCA
The DNA here is from genome assembly GCA_963798315.1 of uncultured Acidobacteriota bacterium. Taxonomy (GTDB): domain Bacteria; phylum Acidobacteriota; class Terriglobia; order Terriglobales; family Acidobacteriaceae; genus Telmatobacter. Next base: position 63,206 of record CAWCTA010000032.1, read on the forward strand.
TTGCGGTGATCCACGAAGGGAAGATCGAATGGGCGCGGGGATTCGGCGTGCGGGAATTGGGCGGCGCTCCGGTGAATGCAGAGACGATGTTCCAGGCCGGGTCGATCAGCAAGCCGGTGGCGGCGATGGCGGCGCTGAGGCTGGTTCAGGACGGCAAGCTGTCGCTGGATGCGGACGTAAACACGTATCTAACAAGTTGGAAATTGCCAAGCGATCCCTTGGCGGGCGGCAAAGCGATTACGCTGCGGGAGCTTCTGACCCACACGGCAGGGACGACCGTCCATGGGTTTCCGGGCTACGCGAGCAACGAACCGGTGCCGACATTAGAGCAGGTGTTGAACGGGGAGAAGCCGGCCAACACTCCCGCGATCCGCAGCGAGCAGGCTCCCGGCAAGGAATGGAAGTACTCCGGTGGCGGATACACGATCATGCAACAGGCGCTGATCGACGTGACGAAGGAGCCGTTTCCGAAGTTGCTGCACGACTCGGTGCTGGCGCCCATCGGCATGACCCGCAGTACTTATGAACAGCCGCTGCCGCAGGCTCTGCGAGAGAATGCGGCCATACCGTATCGGGGAGACGGAAAGCCGGTAGAGGGCGGGGCGCACACCTATCCCGAAATGGCGGCGGCTGGATTATGGACTACGCCGACAGATATCGCGAAGTACGCGATCGAGGTGGAGCAGTCGCTGGCGGGCAAGGCCAACCATGTTCTGAACGCAGACATGACGCGGCAGATGTTGACGCCGGGCATGGGCGATTGGGGACTCGGGGTTCAAATCGGCGGATCGGAAGCCATGCGCTACTTCTCCCATGGCGGGGCGAACGAGGGATTCCGCAACTTGTTCGTGGCCTATGAGAAGAGCGGCGAAGGCGCGGTGGTCATTACCAGCGGGGATAACGGCGGCCAACTTGGGGACGAGTTGATGCACAGCATAGCCGCAGAGTACAGCTGGCCGGACTGGAAGCCCGATGTACGGACGACCATCAAGGTAGACGAGAAGACGCTCCAGCAATACGCCGGCACCTACGAGCTTCGGCCCGGCTTCGACCTAGTGGTGACGGTGGAGAACGGCCAACTGATGACGCAGGCTACCGGACAGACGATCTTTCCGGTGTATGCGGAATCCGAGGCGAGGTTCTTTCCGTTGGAGTTTCCGGCCGAGATCGAATTTGCAAAGGACGCCGAGGGTAAAGTGAATGCGCTGATCCTGCACCAGGGTGGCCACGATATGAAAGCGCCGCGGAAATAGCCGGTCAGCCGACACGGTCAGTTTGTTGGTTAGCGCACAACTTATGCGCCGCGTTGGCCGAAGTTGATCCAGCGCGAAGTCCTACATGCAGGCCTTGCTGCGCGCGGAAGGAATGGTCATGAATGTGATGCTTTCCGGGGCCAGGTGCACAGGGCCTGCTTTGACGGGCTGTCCTTTGAAGTCCGGAATCGAACCGTCGGCCTCTGCCTGCAATTCGGTCCCGTTGAGCAATACCTTCCTGCTGGCGAGATCGGGCGCGGTGAGCGAATAGCGATCTGCAGCGAGCGGGATGGTGATTGTCTGCTCCGTGGCGGCGTCGGTATTTAGCGCCAGGAGCGCGATGCCGCCCTTAGTTCCTTTCAGGCAGTGGGCATAGATTCGGAGTCCCTGGTCCTTTGAGACGCCGGGGTCGAGCACGACCGGACCCATGGTGCGGCTCCAGAGCAGGGCGGCCCAATAATTTGGCTTCGGCTCCAACGTATCTTCGGCCAGGAGGCTGTAGTCGCTGGCTGCCAGCGTGTTGTGCATGACGGACTTCACACCTTTTTGTGCCAGCGTGCCCAATTGGTTGAGGAAGCGGAAGCTGTCGGCAAACTGGCCGGCAAATGGATCGCCGCCGCAGGCAGCTTCTCCAGTTTCAGTGAGCCACATGGGTTTGCCGGGAAGATACTTGTCGCGAAGCGCGGCATAGAAGGCTTCAACGGTATCGGTGCGATCGAGCCAGTCCGCCGAAAGCGCCTGGTCGATCTTCACGCTTCCGCCACAGCGGCGCGAAACGGTGCCGTAGAAATGGTAGGAGAAGGCATCGAAGATGGGCCCGGTCGCCTGCATCAGCTCGTCGGTCGTGATCAGCTTCAATTTCATGCCCGCGGGCCCGAGCGAGACGCCTTCGCCGACACTCCCTGGCCCCAGGAAGATGGTTTCCGGCGACTCCTTGCGCAGGAAGGCGGCGAAGATTTTGGCGTCCCTGGCGAAGACGGCAGCGTCATAGCCCTGCGGCGCTCCGCCCATCATGGCGAATGTGGGCTCGTTCATGAACTCGACGGCGGCGATGCTTCCCCCAAGGCCCTTCGTGTAATCGAACATTGCCTTCGCCTGGGCCGGGGTCCAGAGTCCGTCGGAGTCTCTCGTTCCGGGGCTGATGGAGGCGGAGGTGACAATCTCGGCGCCGACCTGGCGGGCGAAATCGACGACGGCTTTCCATTCGGCCCGGGTGAGGACGCTGTTGAACCCCTTGGGCGGCTGCTTGAGGGCAGGGCCGTCATCGTCCTGAAAATAGGTGCTGTTTTGCCAGGTTCCGCTGACCCGCAGGTAGGCGGGCCCGAGCGCCGCGGCCAGTTTCCGGAGCCGGGGATTGGTCAAGTCGATGGGGGACCGATATTGATAGAGGCTCGGATCGACCCCAACCGGCTGATTGGCGTCCGGCGGCTTTGGGGCGTCGGCGGGGCTGGACTGGTACGGCTTCCAGAAACGGCCCCCGGTGACTTCAACCATCTCCACGTTGTAGGAAAGGAACCGCGCATCCACCGTCGACAGTTTGGGCATTTGGGAAGGCGCAACGGCGAGGGAGGGCTTTTGCTGTGCACCCGTGCCTGCTGCCGAAACAGCGAGGGCTCCCAGGCCCAGGATCCGGCTCCATCTCGCGCTGCCCATTCTGAAATTCATCGCTTTTCTTCCTCTCACCTATGGACCTTCAATGCCCGACAGTCGCCGACCGAAGAGCGACTCCTGTGTAGGATACTGATCCGAACCTCAAATAGATTGGCCATCTACGCATTCGTTGAAAAATTAGCGGAACCCCCATCGGGCATACGGCTGCAGGCGGGTCTATTTTTCTGGATTGCCTCGAGGGCTTTCTGCTGTACCTTGTCGTATAGCACGCCGTGACCCTTCACCGCGTTTCCCATCCAGTGCTCATGAACGACTTCACAGGAAGGTAAGCTCTTGGGGTCCTTGGTTCATCAATCGGTCATCGTGATTTTCGTCTGGCTCTCCTGCTGGGTCGCAGCCGGAGGCTCGACGGTGCTGTTGCGCGGAGATCATCGCACTCCGACCGAACCAGATACCGTAACTACCTTTGGCGGAGCGGTCACCTTTTCCGCTTCGGTGGTGAAACCGGCAACCGCGCTTACAGTTGTCTGGTTGATGGATACCTTCGATGCCGCGCTGCTCGATCAGTCCAAAGAGGAGCTCGTGTCGATGAGCAAGCGGCTGCCGGGACGCTCGTTGCGGCTAGTCGTGCTTCGCTCGGCGCAGGCCGAAACCTACGGCCCGTTTTCGAGCTCGACTCGACTGGAACAGGCTCTGGTGGACATTGTTTTGCCCGCAGCCGCGCCTGGCGGCGATGCGCAATCGGTGAAGCCTGCTTCCGCCGCGACTGCCCTGGACGGGTTGGTTCAGAACGTCGAGTTGTTGGGGTCGCAGTGGTCATCGGTGCTCGTGGTGGGCACGCTGCCGGATCTTTCGCCGGGCGTCCGAGTCTACGCGACAGCCTTGCTGACGCGTGCGTTCGCCGCGCGCCGGCTGCGCGCATTCGTCCACCCCCCCGGAAGTGACGACAGCACGTGGCACACGTTTTGCCTGGCAACCGGAGGAGAGGTTATCTCCGACCTTTCCGAACTACCGCGCATGCTCGATGAAAGAGCGGCGTATCTTGAGGTCGCCTGGACACCGGGGCGCGCGCCGGCGGGTTTCGTTCTCTATCCGGCAATTCTTGCCGATGATCATGCGGACACGATCATGGCCATGACCGATGTTGCCGACTCGGGCGCCCCGCTTCCCTCGATCGCCGCCTACGCTGCGCAGCAGGCCAAGATCCGGGAAGCGTCGGAAATGTTCCATACGCCGTTTTCTGAGAAATCGCTGACGGATGTGCGCGATCGCCTGATGAGCGCGACTGAACTGAATCCTGTTGATCCGGAACTGCTTCGGTTGGAGGCTTTGTTCTGCGAACAGACGCGCACGTACAGTGAAGGAGTGAAGGCGGCAGTGCTCCTGGCCGAGGTGCGGCCTGAAGGGGCGTCGTTCTTAATGCTTGGGCACCTGGAACGGCTGGCGGCTAACTATGACGAAGCGGAGAAGGCTCTGAATCGCGCCGCTGCGCTGGGGATTCCGCCGGCGCAGCTTGCCGAAGACAACGCGGGCGTTCACCTGGGTCGCAAGGACGATCAAGGCGCGCTGCCGTATCTTCAAATTGCCGTCGGAGCTTACGGCGATCGGCAGGACCTTTGGTTCTTGCTGGGACAAACCGCGGAGCGCGCGCATCAACCCGATCTCGCGATGGCGTCATTTGAAAAGGGTCTCGCGCTGGGCGGAGTGCATCCCAACGAATCGGCGGCTCTGCTCGGCTTGTATCTCGCCGGCAATCAGCGGCAGCGAGCGCACGCGTTCGCCTTGCACACGATTGAAACCATGCCCACCGACGCGGGGCCGCGCGCGGCTTTTGCCCAGATACTGGAGGACGCCAAACTACCCGACGAGGCGCTGGTCGCATGGAAGAGTGTCATTGCTGTGCGCAATGACTTGGAAGTGGCTCATGTGCGGGTGGCAAGGCTGCTTCTCGAGCAGGGAAACGCAAAGGACGCGCTGGACTCAGCGACCACGGACCTCGGCCAGTTTCCCAAGTCCGCCGATTTGTATCTCGTCAGGGCCGATGCCTTGATGAAGCTTGGCATGGAGTACGAGGCGCGCGGCGCACTGGAGGAGGGCGCTGCGGCAACCGGCGCCACACCTGTTCTGTCACGCTTTGCCGCAGTTCAGGATAACTACGGATATGGGGCCGCGGCCGCTTATGGGCAATTCGCCGAGGCCGTCGAAGCAGGCTCGCCGCAACGCATGGATGCTTACGAGCGAGGCTGCTTTGTCGCCTTGCGCGATGGAGATCTGAAACAGGCCGACACATTCGCTGCGCAACTCAAGGCGGGCGGCCGTGATGATTGCCGCGCCCTGGTTGGCGAGGATCGAGTGATTGCCCACGATCTTCTCGTTCCGGGAGGGCGCGACGCGCTTGCCTTCATCGTGAATGCGAAGAGGGGAGTTTCGCCGGACAAGTTTCTTCTCGAGTTCGCAAATGCGATTGTCGCCAACGCCTGCAAGGGAGTTTGCCGCGTGGACGAATTCAGGCCGAAAGTCCAGCGCTATTTCGATACGGTCGCGCAGCTCGAGGCCCTGGGCGTCCGCAAGGGCGACCAGGTTTCGATTGCAATCTCGCTGACGGGAAAACAGGAACACAAGCGCACCCAGGAGTTCCTGCGCCTGCTCGGAATCGAACTGCACCACCAGGGCGGGGCGGTAAAACTCGATCTGGGCGCCGGGCAGAGCCGCGGCAAAAAGCAGGAGATCATGTCTGCCCTGGCGGTGGATGAAGTGGGACTGGAACAGGCGCTGCAATCGGGAAAGACCTACACGGTCGAGATTGTCGACGACCCTGTTCCCTTGTATCCCAATGCGCGGCTGTGGCAGGATTCGTTTCCAGCGCAAATGAAAAGCGGCTTCCTGCTCTCGATGTTGCAGTCTTCCCAGTTAGCGCGGCTCTACGCGGCCATCAGTGGAATCGATCGGCACAGCCTCGAAGTCCTGTTCCAGACCATGCATCTGCGGGACTTCTCCGAACAGTCGACCGAACTCCTGGCCGTGTACGGTAGTTGCTTCGCTGTTCAGAATGCATCGGCGTCTGTTCCCGGTGGTCAGCCGGCGAGGAAATTGTGGGAAGAGATGGCGGGGGTAAGCCCCGATCGCGCCGGTGAATTTTACCGCACGCTCCTGGAGCCTGCGAATGTCACCCTGCTGGCGTATTTCTACGAATTGTCGCAACTCGATCCGCCGCACCAGGCCTTTGTCACAGAAAGTATCGAGCGCGTCCGCCGCTTCTATTTCCTTTTTGAACATATGCCTGGGGCCCAGACAGCGGGCCGGGCGCTGACCCGCGACACATCGTTGGCCGAACTGCTTGAGTCCGTACCTCTCGACGACCAGGGACATCTCGAGTTTCCCGGATCGCCAGAGGTCTGGTCGGTCGCCAAGGGGCGCAATGCAGACAGCGGGAAAATGGCGAAGCTGATGAAGAAGGTTTCGAGGACAGCCGCTCCTGACGTCGAAGACGAGGTCCTGCTGCGGCTGACCGAGACTCGTTACAAGGGCAAGGATACGAAGCACACCGAACTGGATAACTTCCTTTCGGTGTCTCACGTCGACGCCCACCGGAGCGAGCCGCTGGACGAAGCATCGGCCCTGTTGCTCGCGCAACGCTATTCCGACTACTGGCCCGCTTACACTTACTTCGCAGATATTTCCGCGATCAACCTGGAGGGATTCCGCGGTTTCTTCGACTGGATGGATCGCATGCCGCAGCAGCCTGTCCTCGAACAGAACCTGGAACTGGGACAGCTTCACTCACTGCTCGAATGGATTTCGATTTTACGTTGGCGCAACACCATTTCCGCCGTCGAAGCATCACGGCTATTCGCGGAGATCTGCCGCCAGCTTGGAGCAGCCGAAGATGGCGCGGCTCACACCCGGGCAACATTCGACCTGGCCCGGGCCATCCTGCAGGCATGTGGGAAACACGGGGCGAACCCGGACGAGATGCTGCGCACTTGCCTGATAGGAGAAGCAACCGACGGACCGGGCCGCGAGCGAGCCAAGGACTATGCGCTGGTGATGGACGCGCAGAAAGTGCCCAGCCTCGCGGCGCTGTTGGCCATCGATGATGCGTTTGCCGATTTGGTGAAGAAGGCGGCCGCCGGGAAGCCGGCCCCATCTGAGGCCCAGAAGATCTTTCAGATCGCGTCGACGCTGCCGTCCGTGGCCATACCGAAACACCAGAGCACGATCAACAAGGAAAAAGAAACCATCCAACTCTACTCTCCCGAGGAAGTGCAGAAACGCGCCGATGAGCTGAACGAGAACGCGCTAAAGCGAAAGCCTAATCCGAAAGCAGCGATGAAGCTCGGCAATGAATTGCTGCGGGCGATGGAGCCGCAAGTGACGATCGCGTTGGCCGGGCCCGTCTATGCGTTTTTTCTGCGCAGTTCAGACCTTGTGATCGGAGAAGATCCACTCCTGCTGCGCAAGCATCGCTACTTTGACTATCTCGCCGAAAACGAGCACCGCGCTCCCCTGCAGGAGTCGGAGTTCGTCGGGCGCAATGAGAGCGTGGGCAGTTACTTTGTGGGCGGCTTCGCGCAGTTCGGGCTGGCCGCGGGCCAAGCGGCGGCCACGGGGTGGAAACATGGCGGCAGCAGCGGCGAATGGATGATCGCCGCGCAGATCGCGGGCATTCGCAGTACGCCATGGGATTTGTTGAGCGAGTCGGATCAGCGGCTGGTGAGCCTGCGGATTCTCGCCGCGCGGGAATGGATCGTGGCGGCCTCTGAAAATCCCTCCGCGCTGCAGGCCCTGGGCCGGGAAACGACCGGGTTGCTTTCGCTCTCGCGGCGCGGGGCACTGCTCAGCGGCGTCGAAGACCGCGATTGGGCCGAGGTGTGGGCTTCCATCTCTCTGCCCGATCTTTTCATGCTCGGCTCGAAGCTGCCCGTCAAATCAGGAGAAGACTTCAGCCACTCCGAAGTATGGAGCGAGTTACGGCGCGTCTCCGCGGCAAACAATGGCTCGCGGATTAATTACTTTGGCCGCATACCTTACCATGTCCTCGGATGCGCCCATTCGCACATTGCTCCGGACAGTCCGTACGAGGAATACGAGCGCCGCATGCCGGACGATATCGCGCAGCGCGCCGCGGACCTTAAGCTTTTTCTTGCCTACCGTGCCGACAGCCTCGGTGTCGCGCCGCCGGAGGTCGGGGAGATTGCGGAACGGATCGCGGCGAAGGCCTTCGAGTCGTCGCAGATTACCGACTATCGTGATTGGCGATCCTTGCTGGCTGCGTATTCCACCATCGAAAACAAGCAAATCCTGCAGGCGCTCGAACAATGAAATCCATCGTACGAATCATCTGTATTTGCGGCACCCTGCTCCATGCCGGCGCGCAGAGCGACCGGGTCTTCCGAGTCGAGGCGCGGCTGGTCGAGGTGTACGCGACCGTCCTCGATCATCACGGCCATTATCGTGACGATCTGCCCGCCGATGCCTTTCATGTGTTCGACGACGGCCAGCCACAAACCGTGAAGTACTTCGAGACCACGTCGCAGCCGTTTCACTGCGCCATTCTTCTGGATACGACGGGGAGCATGGCGAATGCCCTGCCCGCTCTCAAGAATGCGGTGGTAACTTTCATTGATCAATTCGGGGAGGCGGATTCGATCGCGGTCTACAACTTCGATGAGCGCCTCCAGGTACAGCAGGATTTTACGCGCGACAAGGCAGCCGCCAAGCGCGCGACCCTCCGGCTACGCGCTGCGGGGAAGACCGCTTTGTTCGACGCTGTGGCGGAGGTCAGTCGCGACATCAGCGACCAGGCGGGCAAAAAAGCCATCGTTGTTTTTACCGATGGCGACGATAACACCAGCGTGCTCACAGCCCAGGCGGCGGTTGATCGCGCGCGCAAGAACGGCGTGCCGCTTTTCACCATTGCCGAAGGCGAGGCGGTGAAATCGGCACAGTTGCGGAAGATCCTTACCGACCTGAGCAGCAGCACAGGCGGCGCAGCCTTTGAAGTGAAGAGCGCGAAGGATATGCTGGAGATCTTTGAACATATCTCGGCAGACATGCGCCACGTGTACCTTCTTGGGTATCAGCCGCACGCGATCTCTTCCGATGGTAAGTGGCACAAGATCGATGTAACCGTCGAGGGGCTCGCAGATGGGCACATCCGCGCCAAACAAGGCTATTTTCCTAAGTAGACTTGGCGATCAAGCGCGTTTAAGGTTTCGGGGAGTTGTGACGAAGCCCTCCGATTCTAGCGACGTCTAACGACGTCGCTAGAATGGGGCACCTATCTTATCGCGTGAGTTACTCCGGCAGAGTAAGCTTTCCCTTGACCTGGAAGGTTCCGGCTACGGCTGGTGCGCCGGTTCCGGACTGGCCGCCGCCGACGCTGATCTTGTATTGGCCTTCCGCAACGATCGGCTCTCCCGCGTCGGTCACGATGCTGAGATCGCGCGGCTTGAGCTCGAACTTGACAGCCTGCGATGCGCCCGGATCGAGATGCACGCGCTGGAATCCGCGCAGTGCACGGAGCGGCGCTCCCTTCACATCCGGAAAGCTGAGATATAACTCAGCTACTTCGTCGCCCGGGCGCTTGCCGGTATTTGTTACTGTAACTTCGGCCGTCACCGGATCGCCGGCCTTGACTGGCGTAACCGGCACTTTCAATCCGCTGTAACTGAACGTGGTGTAACTCAGACCATAGCCGAAGGGATAAAGCGGCTTGCCGTCGAAGTAGCGATAGGTACGGCCCTTCATGGCGTAGTCTTCGAAGGGCGGCAGCTGGTCGACACCGGTATAGAACGTGACCGGCAGGCGTCCCGCGGGATTGTTACTGCCGGAGAGGGTTTCGGCCACGGCCGAACCGCCTTCTTCGCCGGGATAGAACGCGTCAAGGATGGCATTGGCGTGCTCTTTGGCCCAGTTGACGCTGAGGGCGCTGCCATTGGTCAACACCACGACCAGCGGTTTGCCGGCTGCGCTGAGCGCTTCGATCAGCTGTTGTTCGGGCTTGGGTAGATCGAGGCTGGTGCGATCGCCGCCCTTGAAGCCCTCTTCGCTGACCTGCATTTCTTCGCCTTCGAGTTCGCTGGTGATGCCTACCACGGCGACGACGACATCCGCATTGCGCGCTGCTTCAATGGCCGCGGGTTGAGGCTTGAGATCCACCTTGGACCATACCAGACGCGCGGACGGCGATGACTTTTCGCCGGGCGTGTATGTCACTATCAATTGCGCGGGTTGACCAGCCTCGAGATGGACGCGGCCAACTTTGGTAGTGCCATCGGCGGCATAGGCCGAAGTCACGTTCTTGCCGTCGAGTTGCAGGCGGAAGAACCCGGTGGCCTGGAGGCCAAGATTGTAGTCCCCGGTTTCCGGTGCGGTGAGACTGCCTTCATATCGGATAGCAAGCGGCTTGACGTCGGCGACCGCGGCCGGAAGCGGAGTTTCGGCGGCGTCGATGTTCGGCTCAACACCAGTAGCAAGGGGCGTCGGAGATACGGGGTTATTGATGTTGGTCATGTCCAGCTTGGCGTAAGTGACTTTCACGCCAGGCTGCCCGTCGGTGCTGAGCGCTGAGCCTGGAACCAGTTCGGCATCATGGCCGAGAAACTGCGTTCCTGGAACATAGGTAACGGAGGCTCCTTCGAACTCCGCCTTGATCCCTTCGAGAATGGAAACCGTGTGCGTAGGATTGCCGTTGTAGTTGCCGAGCAGCACCTTGGTTTGATCCGCGAGCGGTCCAATCACCGCGATCTTGATGCCTTCTTTCTTGAGCGGCAGCACGCCGTCATTCTTGAGCAGCACCATCGATTCGTTGGCCAGCTTGCGGGCCAGGGCGCGATGTTCCTGGCTGTTGAGCTGGCTCGCATCAATCTTCGTATAGGGAACAGTGTCCGGCGGGTCGAAAAGGCCCAGCTTCATGCGCGCGGTAAAGAGGCGCTTGAGTGCTATGTCGATATCACTCTCCTTCAGGAAGCCCTCTTTGACCGCGTCGATATAAGGCTTGTAATCGTGATCGTCATTGACCTTGAAGGTAAAATCCACGCATTCGTTGTCCATGCCGCGCTGGAGCGAGATGCCGGAGGCCTCCGGCTGCGAGGGCTTGAACTTGTGTCCCTGGAAGATGTCGATGACAGCGCCGCAGTCGGAGACGACATAGCCCTTGAAGCTCCACTTGCCGCGCAGCTGGTCCACCAGCAGGAAATCGTTGGCGCAAGCGGGCTGGCCGTTGATGCTGTTGTAGGCGCACATCACGGAGCCGGCCTTGGCCTCGGTGACAGTAGCGCGAAAGGCGGGCAGATAGGTGTCGAGCTCATCGTGCTTGCTGACCGTGACGTCGGCGGTGTGGCGGGTAGTCTCAGGACCGCTGTGCACCGCGTAGTGCTTGGGAGTGGAGATCACGCGGTAGTACTTGGGATCGTCGCCCTGCATGCCGGTCACGAAGGCCACACCCATGTGCGCCGTCAGGAACGGGTCTTCGCCGTAGGTCTCCTGGCCGCGGCCCCAGCGGGGATCACGAAAGATGTTGATGTTGGGCGCCCAGAAATCGAGCCCGTGGAAGATCGAGCTGGCCCCGCCGTTGGCCTTCACTTCCCTGGCGTTTACGACGCGTCCCTCGGTGCCGATGGCGATGGCCATCTCGTGAATGGCCGGCACGTCGAACGTGGCCGCCAGGCCGACGGGTTCGGGAAACTCGGTGGTGCCGTCGACGGCTACGCCATGCAGTGATTCACTCCACCAGTCGTAGGCCGGCACATTCAGGCGGGGAATCGCGCGGGCCTGGTTGACCAACTGGGTGGCCTTCTCCTCGAGAGTCATCCGCTTTACCAGGTCGGCAGCGCGCTGCTCCGGAGAAAGACTGGTATCGAGGTAGGCCGGTTTCTGTGCGTCCTGTGCCGCGGCCATGCTAAAAATTCCGCCGAGAATCAATGCTGCCGTCAGCATCCTTAAACTGAAATTCTTCATCGTTTTCCTCTTGGCGGGCTCGGCCTTGTCCGTCCTCAATTACAGGACGAGAAATCGTTTGCCCACTCTCCGGATGCCAACCCTAATGCGCTCCGGAAGCGTCTGTCAAGCGGACTGAGACGCGGCGCGCGCCTGTGAAAAATCGGTTTAGTGGGTGTTGTGACGGGGGGAGTAATCCCGCGATCGAATGTGCGAGGCAGGGCGCTCCGTGATGGTGACGGATCTGCCAGGCAGAAGACGGTTTGGGGAGGGTGTAACCTTCACGGTGACCTTCGCGTAATGGCGGATAGGGGCATGAACGATGCGGAACGCCGCGAGAAGCGAAATGGCACCGGTCGCGAGCCGCGAACTCGAGCGACTGATCCGGTTTCGCCAGGGCGACGACGCATCGCGCGATGCTGCGTTCGAGGAGCTTTTCCGAATCCACCAACGCGCCGTGTATGGGTGGATTCTTCGTATCGTGCGCAATGCGACCGCGGCGGAGGATCTGACCCTCGAGACGTTCTGGCGCATTTTTCGGGCCCACGCCCGCTTCGAGCCTGAACGCGGTTTCGGGCCTTGGGCGCGGCGTATCGCCACGCGCGCGGCTCTCGACTGGCTGCGTGCGAAGAAGCCGGAGTATGCGATGGCCGCCGAGTTTTTCGCGGATCTGCCCGCACCAGCGGGAGAAGATCCGGCGGTCTCCGCGGAGATACGGCGCACGACGGCGGAAGCGTTCGGACGGCTGCGGCCCGGGCTGCGGATCGCCGCCACACTTGCGGTCATTGAAGAGCGCCCACACAAGGAAGTCGCCGAGGCTCTCGGAATCTCGGTGACCGCGGTAAAATTGCGCGTCTTCCGCGCGCTTCGTTTGCTGAGAAAAGACTTGCAACAACGGAGGATCACGCCATGAGGGAACAGGAAACAGGGAACAGCCACCCCAACGAGCACAAATCACTCGTTGGGGACCCCGGCAGGGATCAGGGATCAGAGCGTCGCCTTGAACGACTGCTGCGACAGTCAGTGCCCCGTATTCAAGATGATGCTGAGCCAGATCGCGATCTCTGGCCAGCCATGCTGCGGAAGCTCGAGGAGCGCCGCAAGGTCCGCGTACCGTGGTTCGACTGGGCGCTCGCCGGCGGACTCGCCGGGCTTCTCGCATTTTTCCCGGCGTGGATCCCAGTGCTGCTGTATTACCTCTGACGAGAGCGGACGATGTGGCCCGCTGAAAGGAAAATTGCTATGAACTCCCATCCTTACTTGCGCGCGTTTCTCGCCGGCGCTTTTGTACCGACGTTGATTTTGCCCCTGATTCTGACCGTGTTTGTCGTGGTGCGGCTGGTACTGCAGTTTCCCGTGCCGATCGAGCGGGCGTTAGTCTTTCCCATGGCTCTGGTACCGAGCCTGTTCGGGCTCTGGAATATGTTCTGGCTGGCTTCGCACACGCGGACGAATCTTCCCATCGGTTTTCATGGTGCGCTGCTGCCCCTTTTGATTGCTCCGCTTGGCGGCCTGGTGGGGAGCTGCCTGGGTGTGTTCGCGTTCGCCTCGTCGGGGATCAAACTCCAGGCATTTCACATCCCATATGCGTTCATCGCATTCGGACTTGTGTGCGCGCTGGCTGCGTACTACCTGGTGTGGAAGTACGTTGTGGGCTTTGTGAACCGGACCCTTGGAATAGCGTAAAAAGCCGAGGCCGAGGGGCGGGGGGGGGGGCGATCAGCGGACGCGATTGAACCAGTCAGCAAACAGCTCCTGTTCGCTGATCTTCGACATGCCCGGAATCGAGAAATGGTATTTCTTTCCGGAAGTGAGCCGGATTCCGTTCTCGTCCACCGAGCCGATCTGGTTGATCGCGACCTGCACGCCGCCGCTTGGATCGTCGGGGCAGTCAAACTGTAATCCGCGGCTATTCAACATCAGTCTTCCCGAACAACTCTCTCCGAAGTGCTTGTCGTGTCGCGCCGGATAGACGACCGGCGAGTATGCGGTCCCGGTCGTTACCGTGGGCGCCGGCGGCGGAGCATTCTTGACGGCAGGTGGAGGAGCGGGAGCACTCAACGGGGCGGTCACCGGGTTCTGCGGTGCTGCGCCGGCGGAAGGCGGGTGCTGGGGTGCGGTCGCAGCGGGGATCCGCGGCGCGGGGCTGGGCGGCGGAGGCTGCGTTTCGGGAACGAACGGCTTTCCTGGTGCGGGTTTGGCTGTTGTCCCGTGTGTGAGGGCTCCCATGGAACTTCTGACTACCGAGCCGGCTGTTGCTCCTGTCCCGGCCTTGAGCCTGGTGAAATAGCCGATCGTCATGCCGGCAATGGGGAGAGCCAGCAACAGCAGCACTACCTTAATTGTCCAGTTTTTTCGAGGAGAGGGCGCAGAGGGCGAGCCCCGGTAAAGGCCAGCTGCGACGTCGGTTCCGTTGCGTTTCTTTGGCGTCCAGATGGTGTGCCACAGGGACAGGGTCTTCCGGCGCCACGAGGTCTTATCCATGCTCTCAGTGGGAGTCGGGTCTTGCCCGATCTGGTTGTACGAATGCCCGTCGAATTCGCTCAAGGCAGATTCCTTTCGGGGAAACTGGAATCCGGGCAGAGTGGTCCCTGCCCCAGGGCCGATGCTCAATCCATTATCGCTCGGGGAGCCGAGGAGGGTTCGCAATTCGCAGCTAACCCGATTTAACAATGCTTCGGAGGTGCGCGCGTCAACTCCTTGCAGGCTCAATTCAAGGGCGGCCTGATGAGCTCAACGATCCCGGCTAGATTGCCTGTTCAACCATCTGTACCAGGCCTGTGACGATGCACGGCTGAATGTGAGGATGGGTGCGTGCATGGACGCTGGCCGGACGCGGATGAGCCTGAATGCCGGTTGCAGGACGCGCCGGCTCAAACGATGCGGCGCCAAGAAGTATCAGAGCAAATGCTGTCGAGAGTACGGCCAGGGCGACTCGCAACGGGCGTTTTGCCCGGCGTAATAGTGTTTGGATCTTCATCGATTCTCTCCGATGTGCTTTTTTTTTTGCTGAGTCCGTGCTGTCTCTGTAGAAGTAGACGGTTGATTGGCGCGTGGAGTTTACGAAGGAATGGCGTCCTGGGCCAGGCGTGCCTCTGCATTTGCGCCCGTTTGAATGAGCCCTTGACCGGCGGGCAACCGTTGCGATTTCCGAGCGGCAAACAGTCTCCGCAAAGCCATTGAAAGGCCAGTCCATACCAGCATGACCGCGCCGAGGCAGGCAATCGCCGCAATCAACTCACCTGCGACACCAAATTCTTCGCCGGTGTGCAGAAACCGGGCCCAGGCCCGGAGCTTGCGTCCGGCGTTGTTATCGCTGAACCGCTTGATGGCTTCTACATACCCGCTTTGGCGATTGATCACCAATTGCGACGCCTGCTCCGGCTGGCCTCCGATGCTTTTATCGATGGAGACGTCGAGGGTTCGATCCTGAACGCCGGGAACGGAGATGGTGATTGTCTTCCATTCTGGGATATTCTGCTTCGCGATTTGGGCAAGTTCATCGAGCGTCCGGTATTGGAGTTGCGCGGCGGGCCGTTCCGCATCATGGGAAGCCGGGCCTGGTCCACCGGCATGAAAGGGCCGTTCTCCTCTCCAGCCGATTGCGGGCGGTTGCGAGCCCGTCACCCGGTAGAGAAGATTCGATGCCCAGGGATAGGACATGATCACGCCGGTAAGAACGATAAAGAACAACGGAATCACAGTCCAGATGCCGATCACGTTGTGCCAGTTCCATTCCCGGGCTCTGCCTTCCAGGCCGCTGCGAAACAGCAGACGTCTCTTCATACTCGTGAGATTGAATACCTTCGGGATCCAGAGATAAATGCCCGAAACGAGCATGAACAGAAAAGCGAGATTCGCTGCGCCGGTAATCCCGCGTCCGAACGCGCTCTGCATGCCAAGGCCTAGGGAGCGATGGACGCGTTCGGCCGCGCCAAAGAACGCGTGGGTGGGCTCCAACGGCTGACCAATCATTTCGCCGGTCCAGGGGTTCAGATAGAGCGTGCGCTCGCGCCCGAACCGGGCTTCAACGGGGGAGTTGGCGTTGTTGTGCAGCACCAATTCCGAGGGAACGCCGCGGCCATTACTCTTGAGATTCGCGAGAAGGGAATCGAGGGGCGCTTGCGGGCTTGTGTCGGGGTGGCCCTGCAGTACCGCGGGCGCGTCTGCCCAGCCGTTGATTTGCCGTTCAAAAGCAAGCAGGACTCCGGTGACCGACATGGTGAGAATCACCAGGCCCGCGACACACCCGATCGCAAGGTGAAGCCAGAAGATTATGGCGCGCACAGCTTTCATGGATGGACCTCCGCTCATCGGTATCTACTATGAACACCGAATCTGAAGGCAGTCTGAAAGCGCCTAAGAATTCTGGGAAACAACGGCAGCCTGGAACTGCACAATGAACGAGGTGCCCCGGCCGAGTTCGCTTTCGACGGAGATGGCTCCGCCGTGCCGCTGGACAATCTGCGATGCGAGCGAAAGGCCGAGTCCGGCTCCTCCTTCGGCACGCGAGCGCACCTTATCGGCGCGCCAGAAACGGTCGAACACATGCGGCAATGCGGTGTCCTCGATGCCGATTCCGGTGTCGCTCACCGTCACTTTGACGTGGGGGCCATCCGTGCTCAGCGCAAGGCGGATCGAACCTTTCTCGGTGTACTTGATGGCGTTGTCTAGCAGGATGAGAAAGAGCCTTCTCAATTCTGTTGCCTCGCCCAGTGCGTGCGCCTCGCGATCAGAAAAAGCGGCACTCAGGCTGAGCCCCTTCGCAGCGGCCGATGGGGTCAGCTCGGTGATCAGGTCGCGCAGGATATTGGTCAGATCGAGGGGCGCCAACTCGGTGTGCCGCTTGCGCGCATCTCCCCGCGCCAGGTCGAGCAGGTTCTCAACCAGCCTGGACATATGTCGCGCTTCACGCACGACCTTGCGCAGGACCTCGGCCAGTTCATCGCGGGAGCGTTCGCGGCGAAGCGAAACCTCGCCGGCAGTCATGATCAGAGCCAGGGGAGCGCGGAGTTCATGCGAAGCGTCGGCTGTGAATCGTTCGATCGAACGGAAACCGGCTTCGATCCGCGAGAGCATGGCATTGAGTGTCTGTGCCAGCCTGGCCAGTTCATCCTCGGTGGGAGGAACCCGGAGGCGCGTGGTCAGATCGGCCGGATCGATGGCCTCGGCTTCTTTCCGGATTTGCTCGACAGGAGCCAGAGCTCGCCTGCTTATCCAGTAGCCGGCCGCGGTGGTGAGCAAGAGTGCAGCCGGTATCAGCAGCGCGAGATAGAAACTGTATTCCCGAAGCGATTCCATGAGGTCGTGAAGGGGCTCAACAACGTGAACCGTCAAGCCGACGTCGGCGACCGTCAGGTGTTGACTTGCCACGCGAACCGGCCAGCCATGCCCACCCACCGTCGAGATCGAAATGGAGCCATCCGGGCCGCCCTGCGGCAGCACTGGAACCCGGTGCGTGCGAAGCACGTCGGATTCATAGAGAATGGCTGACTGTTCATCAGTGATCTGCACGAAAACCCCAACGATCGTCGAGTCCGACGAGGCCGTAAATACTTTAGAGAACAGCTCACGGGTGTTGAGAGAATGACTCGCGATGAAGGGGACGACCGATCCGATTCTGTACCCTAGGTCGCGATCGATGGAGTGGTACATGCTCGCCTGCATGGCAAACCAACTGCCGCCCGCCAACAGCGCGACGATGATCGCCAGGCTAAGGAAGTACCAGGCCGTCAGCCGGGCTTGTATGGTGAGGCTCTTCAATCGGACCCTTCCCTGAGGCTGTAGCCGAGCCCGCGCTCCGTATGCAAAAGGCGAGGCAATCCCGCGCGATCCACTTTGGACCGGAGATAGCGCATGAACACATCCAGGTTGTTTTCGCTGACGTCGCGGTCTCCCCAGACCAGCTCAATGATGCGGCTGCGCGTCACCACGCGGCCTGCTGCGCGGATAAGACATTCGAGGATGGAGAATTCAGTGCGGGTGAGGTCCAATCGCAGCCCGGCCCGGACCGCTTCGCGCTTTTCCGTATCCAGAAAGAGATCCGCAAAGCGCATCTGGGTCGCATTCCTGCCCGGAGCAGAACGCGTGCGCGCCCGGATGCGGGCGAGGAGAACTTCGAATTCGAAGGGCTTGGTGAGATAGTCATCGGCTCCAGCGTCCAGCCCTTTGACGATGTCTTCAGGAGCATCGCGCGCGGTCAGAAGCAGGATCGGAGTGCGTATCTTCTGCAGGCGGAGCCGCCTGGTCACGTCGAATCCATTCAGCACCGGGAGCATTACGTCGAGGAGGATGATGTCGAAGGCATGGATCTCCGCTTGCCGCAGGCCGGAGCCGCCGTCAAACGAAACCGTTACGATGCAGCTCTCGTCTTCCAGGCCCTCGCGCACAAATCCAGCGAGGTCTTTGTCGTCTTCGACGAGAAGCACATTCAGGGCGGATTTGAATGCTTCAGTCATACTCACTTTCCGAATCGATCCCGTTAGCGCCCGCGATTTGCCCGGCCCCCGTCAAGGTGAAACGCCAATCCGATCATGGGTGTCATTTGCTCCGCCCCGGGATTGGACGACGGCTTGCCGTATTCATTGTGCCAGTACCAGAAGCCGCCGCTCAGATCGAGGAGCTGCGCCCGTTTGAACAGCACCGCACCGATATCAACGGTCACAGCATTGCGGAGCAGAAATTCCCCGACGGTCGGATTGCCAAACGAGTCATTGCCCTTTGGAGTGTTGTAGTCCGCAAACCCGGTATACGCAAGGTGCACGGGGCCGATGGCGAAGGGGAACATCCAGGTTGGTTCGATGTCGAAGTCCGGATTGTAATCTTCAGACTTCCCGAGCAGTCCTTCGTGATTCCATTCCTTGCGCAGGTGGAGACCGACGTTGAAGTATCCTCGCGGAAGCGCGAACTGAATATTCGGCCCGAGATAGATCGTCTTCTCCGCCGGGGCAAAGGACGAGTTCTTGGTTTCGAGGTTGGCCCCGACTTCGATAGAGAGATTGCGCATCGGTCCCTTTCGAAACGCGGTGGTGCCGGTGGCCTCGTTCAGCCCGATGTTCGATCGCAGAATGACATAGGCCTCGGTCGCCCCGCTGCCGCCGCCGCTGGCCGGCTCAGCCATGCTGGACTTGCTCACCATCACATCGGCGAAGTTGCTCCCCAGCGCCCAGAACCCGATATGGGTGTACTCGATGGCGTTGCGCTCGATATCGGCCGCGTTCCCGGAACCTGGCTCGAGCACGAAGGGTGTCCGGTACGAGGAACCGTACCAGTACGCAACAACGTCAGATCCTGACGTCCGGTGGCGCGACTCTGGAGCCACCGCGATGGGCTCGATGGCCATGGCCGCGGGTGCCGACGGAAGCTCCTGAGGTGAAGAATCTTGCGCATGGGCGGCTCGGCCTTCGACCGCGATGAACAAAAAGATCCCGAAGAGGAAAAAGACTCCGCTCCCTATGGGGCTTCTGCCAGGGCGAACCGGTTGCTGGCGGGTTAGGATCTGCGGAGTCATTCGACGCACCTCAATCATTTGAGGAACATGATGACAACCCAACCTGAAGGAAATCTGAAGTGCTACCTAATGTCGATGGGACTACCTTGGCGGATATGGCAGCGGCGCATTGGCGGCTGCGGAGCAGACATCACTCCGCGCTATCGTAGTTAAGGTTCTGCCCGAGCCATCGCTCAACGTCGGCAACGCTCATCCCTTTGCGATCGTGATAGTCGACGACCTGGTCGCGGTCGATTTTGCCGAGGCTGAAATATCGCGAATCGGGGTGGGCAAAATAAATGCCGCTCACGCTTGAGCCGGGCCACATGGCGAAGGACTCGGTAAGCATCATGCCAGTGTTCGCCTGCACATCGAGCAGACGCCAGAGGGTGCCTTTCTCAGTGTGGTCGGGGCAGGCCGGGTAGCCCGGGGCAGGTCTGATCCCACGGTACTTCTCATGAATCAAGTCCTCGGTGCTCAGGCCTTCTTCGCGACCGTAACCCCATTCATCGCGGACGCGCTTATGGAGGCATTCGGCAAACGCTTCGGCGAGGCGATCGGCGAGAGCCTCGGCCATGATGGCGTTGTAGTCGTCGTGCTCGGCACGGAAGCGGTCGCACAGTTCTTTGAGGCCGATGCCGCTGGTCACTGCGAATGCGCCGATGTGATCAGCCAGCCCGGTTTCTCGCGGTGCGATGAAGTCGGCGAGCGACCGGCACGGCTCGCTGCCTTCACGGTTAGCTTGCTGGCGAAGGAAGTGGAAGCGTTCGAGTACCTGCGAGCGGGCGCTATCGGTGTAGAGCTCGACATCGTCGCATACGGCGTTGGCAGGGAAGAAGCCGTAGACGCCACGCGCGGTGATCAGATTTTTCTCGATGATGGTGTCGAGGAGGGCGTTGCCTTCGTCGAAGATCTGGCGAGCCTGGGCGCCATAGATCTCGTTGTCGAGAATGCGGGGATAAACGCCTTTCAGTTCCCAGGTGTGGAAGAACGGCGTCCAGTCAATGAATTCACGCAGCGTCGCCAAGGGAAAATTGTCGAGCACGCGAACGCCGGTAAACTCGGGAACGGGCAAGTCCCGGGCACACCATTTGATGGGGGTTCGCCTTGCGCGCGCCGTTTCAAGCGAGACGACCTGCTGGCGCGGCGCGGCATGGGATTTGCGCAGAGCCTCGTATTCGGCGCGATGCTGGGCGACGAACGGCGCCTTGCCTTCTTCGCTGAGCAGGCTGGTTGTTACCGGCACAGCCCGGCTGGCATCGAGCACGTGGACGACAGGCTCGCTATAGTGAGGCGCAATTTTGACGGCCGTGTGCGCGCGGCTGGTGGTTGCGCCGCCGATCAGGAGCGGCAACTTGAAACCCTGGCGCTCCATCTCGCGAGCCACGTGCACCATCTCGTCGAGCGAGGGCGTGATCAGGCCGCTGAGGCCGATCATGTCCGCCTTTTCCGCGGTGGCGCGTTCGAGAATTTTTTCGCGACGGGACCATCACGCCCATATCGATCACTTCGTAGTTGTTGCAGGCGAGGACAACGCCGACGATGTTCTTGCCAATGTCGTGAACGTCGCCTTTGACCGTGGCGAGCACGATTTTTCCCTGCGCCTTCACGACCAGGCCAGACGCGACCATCTCAGCTTTTTCGGCTTCCATGAACGGGGTCAGGTAGGCCACGGCCTTCTTCATCACCCGGGCCGACTTGACCACCTGGGGCAGGAACATCTTGCCGGCTCCGAACAGATCGCCAACCACGCCCATGCCGTCCATCAGCGGGCCCTCGATCACGAGGAGAGGGCGGCCCAAGCTTTGCCCGGGCCTCTTCGGCATCGGCTTCGATGTATGTGTCGATGCCTTTGACCAAAGCGTGAGAAAGCCGCTCTTCAACTGTGCCGTCGCGCCATTCTTCGGCTTTCTTTTCACTGACGGCCTTGCCAACGTGCTTCAGTTTCTCGCCGTGCTCCACGAGGCGCTCCGTCGCGTCGGGGCGGCGGTTGAGCAGCACGTCCTCGACCAGCACTTTCAACTCCGGCTCAATCTCTTCATACACCTCGAGCATGCCGGCATTCACGATGCCCATGTCCATGCCCGCTGCAATGGCTTGATAAAGGAAGGCAGAGTGCATGGCCTCGCGAACTTTGTTGTTGCCGCGAAAGCTGAAAGAGATATTGGAGACGCCGCCGCTGACTTTAGCGTGGGGCAGGTTGGCCTTGATCCAGCGCGTCGCGTGGATGAAGTCAACTGCGTAGTTGTTGTGCTCCTCCATGCCGGTGGCAACGGTAAGAATGTTGGGGTCGAAGATCACATCTTCTGGCGCAAAGCCGACTTCATTCACAAGTATTTTGTAGGCGCGCTCGCAGATGCGGGTCTTGTCTTCGTAGGTCGCGGCCTGGCCCTGCTCGTCGAAGGCCATTACCACCGCCGCCGCTCCGTACTTGAGTACAGCTGCGGCGTTCTGGCGGAACTTCTCTTCGCCTTCTTTCAGCGAGATCGAGTTGACGATTCCTTTGCCCTGCAGGCATTTGAGCCCGGCCTCGATCACTTCCCACTTGGACGAGTCCACCATGAAGGGCACCTTGGCCACTTCGGGTTCGCTGCCCAGCAACTGCAGGAAGCGGGTCATTGCCGTGACGCCATCGATCATGCCCTCGTCCATGCATATGTCGATGAGGTTGGCGCCATTTTCGACCTGCTGCCGGGCCACGCTCACAGCTTCCTCGAACTTTCCGGCTTTGATCAGCTTGGCGAACTGGGGGGAACCGGCCACATTGGTCCTCTCCCCGATCATCATGAACACTCCGGGCTGCTGGGTGAACGGCTGCGATCCCGAGAGGCGAAGCGGCTTCGTAGCCGTGGCCTGGACCACGTCGATGATTTCCAGAAGACTCATGCTCTGCTCTCGCCCTGGAGGGCATAGGCTTCGTCGCCCGGCGTCGCATTCCATCTACGAGGAGGCATACCTTCGAGTGCCTTCGCGATGGCCGCAATGTGCTCAGGGGTATTGCCGCAGCAGCCGCCGGCGATATTGATCAACCCACCGCGAGCAAAGTCGCCGAGGAAACGGGCCATGTCTTTTGGCTCCAGGTCGAATCCAGTCTCCGAAAGCGGATTGGGCAAACCGGCATTCGGGTAACACGAGATCGCCGCATCTGCCTTCTCCGAGAGTTCCTCGAGGAACGGATACATCAAGTCAGGACCGAGAGAGCAGTTGAGACCCACCGACAGAGGCTTCACGTGCTGCACAGCGTTCCAGAACGCCTCAGTGGTCTGGGCGGAGATGAGCGTTTCGCCGCCGCGGCCCACGGCCGCCGAGATCATCACCGGCAGTTCCTTGCGGCTTGCACTCAGGCCGTCTTCGTCGAACACCTCGCGGATGGCCACCAATGCCGCCTTGGCATTCAGCGAGTCGAAGATCGTCTCCACCAGAAGGAGGTCCACCCCGCCAGCGATAAGCGCGCGCACCTGGTGTTTGTAGGCGGCCTTTACCTGATCGAACGTGACTACACGGAAGCCTGGATCATCGGGATCGGGCGAGTTGGAGAGTGAAACGGTTAGCGGTCCGATCGAACCTGCCACGAAGCGTTCGCGCGAGGTCGCGTTTCCGACACGGTCGGCCCATTCGCGACACTGGCGTCCCGATTGCTCATTGATTTCCCAGGCCAGGTTGTTGAGAAACGGATCATCGATGATCTTTTCGTAAAACGCCGGATCCTTGCGGCCGCCGTGTTCCCGCGGATCGTCCACAAAGAACTCGCTTTGGGTGATACTGGTGGCGCCGAAGGTGTTGGTCTCGATAATGTCGGCCCCGGCCTCAAGAAAGCGCCGATGGATGTCGCCGATCATTTTCGGCTGAGTGAGGGAGAAGAGGTCACCGTTATTCAGCAGGTCTTTTTTGGAATCCTTGAAGCGGCCTCCGCGGATGTCGAGTTCCTTCATGCCATATGCGCGAATCGTCGTGCCCATCGCTCCATCGATGATCGCAATGCGAGTCTCAAGGATCTTCTCAAGAGCATGTTTATGAGTTCTGGTCATGTTCCCCTGTTGTTCGAGCCAGGCTATTCAGGCAATATGCGCGGGATGTGAAGGCATCTATCTGGAACTGAGGGAAGTCAGTTCTTCCGCCCTGCACCGCTACGCTTCTGCGTCTTTTTCAAGTGCGACCACTTAGTTGATTATAACGGTTGCGGTCAAGTTCAGTTACAGCTCTGGCGCACAACTATCATGATTTGAGACTTATCGCTCGTCTGCTGATGCTTGACTCGCGCTGGTCCACGAAGAGCCGGCTGTACACTTGAAAGCGTCGCGAACGCCCTCGACCCGAAGGAACGAAGGCGCGAGTGAGCAGCCTGTGAGGCGCCATGAATGCTCCCAGCGGTGATGCGAATGTCGAAGAGGCCCCGTTGCACTTTACCGAGAGACTCACGCGCGCATTCGATTACGCGCGGCACCTCCATATCGAACGCCGCAAGGGAACCGGCGTTCCTGCGATGGCCCACTTGATGGGGGTTGCTTCCCTGGTGATGGGCGAGGCGGGAGTTGTTCATTTTCCTGTGACAGAAGACATGGTCATCGCCGCGCTGCTTCACGATGCCGTGGAAGATCATGGCGGGGCGTTGCGGCTCGAAGATATCCGGCAGAACTTCGGGTCGGAGGTGGCGCGCATGGTCGATGGGCTATCCGACAGCCTCGCCGAAGACGAAAACGCCAAGGATCCATGGGAGCAGCGCAAGCAGACTTACATCGATCGCCTGCGCGGGGAGCCGGAGGACATCCGGTTGATTTCGGTGGCGGACAAGCTGTATAACGCGCGATCGATCGTGGAAGACTACCGAGTAATCGGACCGGAAGTCTGGCGCCGTTTCAAACGTGGCCGCGACTTGCAGATCTGGTATTTCGAAACCATCCTCGAGGTCTTCAAGTCGACAGGAAAGAGCCGCATTATCGACGAGTTCGAACGGGTGGTGATGGAACTCAAGCGGATCACCGCCAACGATGCCGGCTGAGCTGGCCCTCACGCGCGGGCAGCTGAGGCGGTGCTAAACTCAGCCATGCCTGTTCAGTCACAGAGGCCCTCTTCATCCGCCGGGCAGGAGACTTCGGCACGCACTGCGGTCCTGCAGAATGCGGCCCGCCACGCCATTCAGTACCTTGAAAACGTAAACGCACAGCCCGTCGCGCCGCCGCCGGAAGCAGTCGTCGCTCTGCGCGAATTGCGGGGACCGGTCCCGGATGATCCTGCATGCCCTGAGGTGGTGCTGAACCTGCTGACCCGCTATGGTTCGCCGGCGACGGTGGCCAATAGCGGCGGCCGCTTTTTCGGTTTTGTGAACGGCGGGTGCGTACCGGCGGCGCTGGCAGCAGCGTGGCTGGTGAGCGCGTGGGACCAGAATGCCGCTATGCAAGTGCAATCGCCGGCCGCCATCGCATTGGAGGAGACTGCACTGGACTGGGTTCGGCAGCTGCTCGGTTTGCCGGAAGGATGCGGCGGTGCAGTCGTGACCGGAGCGACGATGGCCAACTTCGCCGCGCTGGCGGCGGCTCGGCATGCGCTGCTGGAGCGCGCGGGCTGGGACGTCGAAAATGATGGCATGTTCGGCGCGCCTCCCATCACTGTCGTGATCGGCGAGGAGGCGCACAGCTCGTTGATCAAGGCGCTGGGCATGGTGGGACTGGGACGCAAGCGAGTTGTGCGCGTTCCGGTAGACGGCCAGGGACGGATGCGCGCCGATGCACTGCCGCACCTGAACGAGCAGACCATCCTCTGCCTGCAGGCGGGGAATGTGAACACCGGCGCGTTTGATCCGGCGGGAGCGATCTGTCCCGAGGCGCGTGCGGCGGGAGCGTGGATTCATGTAGATGGGGCGTTCGGGTTGTGGGCGGCGACTTCGCCGGAGTATCGCCATCTGACTCATCGCTTCGAGGAAGCGGATTCGTGGGCGACGGATGCGCACAAGTGGCCCAACATCGGTTATGACTGCGGCGTGGCCTTGATTCGCGAGCCGAGCGCGCTGAAGAGCGCGATGTCGGTTCAGGCGGCTTATCTCATGCAAGGCGATCAGAGGGAACCGTCGCAATACAATCCTGAACTTTCGCGGCGCGCGCGGGGCGTGGA
Organism: uncultured Acidobacteriota bacterium; assembly: GCA_963798315.1. Lineage (GTDB taxonomy): Bacteria > Acidobacteriota > Terriglobia > Terriglobales > Acidobacteriaceae > Telmatobacter. Next base: position 88,607 of record CAWCTA010000032.1, read on the forward strand.
ACTGTGGGCGGGCCTGCGCTCGCTGGGCCGGTCAGGCATGGCGGACATCGTGGAACGCACCTGCAGCCACGCACGGCGTTTTGCGGCGGGATTGCGCGGGGCCGGTTTCGAGGTTCTGAATGATGTGGTGATTAACCAGGTGCTGGTGTCGTTCGGCAGCGCGGAACGAACCCTGAGGACGGTTGCCCGCCTGCAGCAGGAGGGAACCTGCTGGTGCGGATCGACGGTCTGGCAGGGACATACAGCAATGCGCATCAGTGTTTCTTCCTGGGCCACGACCGAGGAGGATGTGGACCGCAGCCTGGAAGCGATGCTGAAGGCAGCGGCGGAATAGGGTCCGGCGTCCAAGAGAGATGGAATTCTCCGTTCACGAGGATCGCGCATTCCTGGTTTCGCGGAGCGACAGCGAAGCGCTGCTCGCCGCCCTCGAGCGGGCGGCGCTCGAACGAAGCGATGGCAATCGGCGGGCTGGAGTCTTCGGGCCGGGATCGATGAGCTGGAGGATCAACCGCGAAGCGGGGCTGTTCCTCGGGGCAGGACGGGCCGCGCTGCTCCAGTTAGCGCATCCATGGGTCGCCACCGCTCTCGAACAGCATTCGACCGTGATGGCGCGGCCCATTGCACGGTTCCATAATACTTTTCGCATCGTGTATGCGATGGTCTTCGGTTCGCTCGACCAGGCGATGGCCGCGTCGCGCAATCTCTATGCGCTCCACACCCGCATTCGCGGGGAAATGAAGGAAGATATCGCAGCGTATCGCCGCGGCTCTCATTACGAGGCCAACGAGATCGGCGCGCTGCGCTGGGTGTTTGCGACGCTCATCGAGAGCGCGGTGCTGGCCTATGAGTGCGTGTCTCCGCCGCTCACCCCCGGGGAGTTGAGCGGCTTTTATGCTGACAGTAAATTGCTGGCCGCGATGTTCGGGCTGCCGACCGCGGCGCTTCCCGAGGACTGGGCTGCGTTCCTTGCCTATTGCCGGGAAATGGAACAATCGAACGCGCTGGCCGTCAGCGATTCGGCACGCACGATGGCGCACAATCTGCTGGCGGGGGCGGGCTCGTGGATCAAGCCTCCGCACTGGTATCGCGCGCTGACCGCGCAGTGGCTGCCGCAGAGGTTCCGCTCGGAATTCCAGCTTGATTTCGGGAGCGCGGAAGTGCGGGCAGTCGAACGGGCGAAGCGACGGCTGCCGCAGATTTATCGAAAGCTGCCCGAGGTTGTCCGCTTCATCGGTCCGTGGCACGAAGCGGCAGACCGGCTCGAAGGGAAGCGTCCCGGCATGGTGGCTCGCGTGAGCAATCGCTTCTGGATCGGCGAGGCATGCCTGCCGTTCGCAGATTGAGGGATGGAGATACTATTTTGCCCGGAAGGGCACGACCATCGACAATAACCGAATGAAACCGATCCGAATCACAGGTTTTATCCTGGCGACCTTTTTTGCGGTTCTTCCCTCGATGCGGGCGCTCGAAAAGGAGCCCGCCGCTGTCTATCGCGCGCGCCGGGTCGCACTGGCCGGGAAATTGCACGGCGGGTTGGCGGTCCTGTTTGCCGCGGAGGAAGCGCAACTGGACCTGGTGCCTTACCGGCAGGATGAGGATTTCTACTATCTGACCGGGTGGAATGAGCCGGGAGCGGCGCTGCTGGTCGTGGCGGAGCCGGAGAGTTCCACCTCTACCGAGGTACATCCCCGTCATTACACCGAGATCCTGTTTCTGCCCACCCGAAACCTGCGCCAGGAGAAGTACACCGGGGTCAAGGTCGATGCGGCCACGCCGGGCGCGGCGGCATCCGTGGGCGTTGACGCAGTGAAGCCGATGAGCGAGCTTCCCGCGGTGTTGAATGAACTGATCGGTGCCGACCGGCTGCTGGCGTCTCACATCTGGGTTCAGGGCGGCAACGAGCAGGCAAAGAATCTTCTCGGATTCGCGGCCGCAACGTTAGGGTTGAGTGCCTTGCCTTCCGGGCGGGACGTGCGCCGGCCAGTGCAGGAACTGCGTGTGGTCAAGGACGCAGGCGAGATCGAACTGCTGAAGAAAGCCAGCGATGCCTCGATCGACGGACAGCGCGTGATGATGAAAGCCGTGAAGCCGGGAGCAACGGAGCGAGCGATCGCGGGCCAGATGACGGCTGCATGGCTCGGGGCCGGTTGCGAGCGGGCATCGTACGCGCCCATCGTCGGCTCCGGGATCAACTCGACCACACTGCACTACTCCGAAAACTCGGCTACCTTAAGGGACGGCGATGTGGTGGTTGTGGACGCAGCCTGCGAGTACTCGATGTACGCTTCCGACATCACCCGAACCGTACCGGTCAACGGGCACTTCACGGCGCGCCAGCGCGAGATCTACGACATTGTGCTGGGCGCGCAGAAGGCGGCCATCGAAGCATTCATCGCGGGCAAGTCGAAGATCAACGATCGCGAGCGCAAAGATCCTGACTCGCTCGACACCGCGGCCTACAACTACATCAACACCCATGGCAAGGATCTGCACGGACAGCCCCTGGGCCAGTACTGGCTGCACGGACTGGGACACATGGTGGGCATCGACGTCCACGATCCGGCAGACTATCCGGCGGTGCTCGAGCCCGGCATGGTGTTTACCATCGAACCGGGTGTCTATCTTCCGGAAGAGAAGCTGGGCGTGCGCGTGGAGTGCGTTTTCCTGGTTGGGGTGGACGGCAAACTGGTGGACCTGACCGCCGCGCTGCCACACACGGCGGATGAAGTAGAAGCGGCGATGCGGTAAGACAGGGATCAGGGATCAGGGAACAGGGAACAGGGAGTGGCGATGGAGCCGGAGCAGGTCGAGGCGCTGACAGACGTTTTTCGGGAGCAGCTTGTGGCGCTGCTCGAAGAATGTGCGCACGGGCGGCGGGGACTATTTTCAGAACACGAACACCTCGGCGGCGAGGAAGCTCAAGGATGGCCGGAGGCCGGCCGCCTGCGCGAACTCGCTGCAGCCTTGCAATCGATCCTAGCGCAGTCGGGGGAGCGCAATGCATTGTGCGACGAGTTTCTCGATCTTTGCACCATTCATGGCGAGAGCGATCCCGGTGAGCCGCGACTCGCGCGGACGTTCTTGGCACGGATCGAAAAGGGTGAGGTGGGCACGGCTACGGAAGCGGAGCCCAGGCCGTGGTGACCGCGCGCGCGTTTCTATCGCTGTTGGCGGGCTTCGCAGCGATGGTCGCGCTCGTGACCGTTATAACGGCGCTTCTGCGGCGGCTTGCGCCGGAATGGGTGGGAATTGAACGCCGTCCGCGGGCTGGCTATGTCTTCGTCAACCTGGGGTATTCATTTCTTGCGGCAGCGGCGGGCGGGTATGTGACGGCGTGGGCGGCGGGGATGCGCCCGTTGGCGAGTGTCCTCGCCCTGGCCGTTGTGGTGCTGGCCCTGGGCGCGATCAGCGCCTTGCAGGCACGGGGTCCCCACGGACAGGTCTTCGTCCGAGGGGTGGAGGCGCGCGGGCGGCAGCCAGCCTGGTATCAGTTGGTGTTGTTGATCCTCGCTCCCTTGGGCGTTGTGGCGGGAGGGCTGGTGCGGTTGAGAGTCATGGGAATACTTTGAACTCTCCCCCAATGCGGGCCGCGTCTTGATCTGCAAGGCCCACCCGCATGGCGCTCAAAAGCGTACGCCGAGCGTAACCGGGATCAATCCGGTCGTGCCGAGGCCGTTCGGTTCGGAAATCGGTGGGGTATTGATGAAAAGGTATCGGGCTTCGGCGAACAGCTTCATGGTGCCATCGCCGTACACGCCTCCAAGACGATGGCTGATGCCAAATCCCGCACTTCCGCCCCACTGGTTGGATGAGAACGAATTGGTGGTGACATTCACCGGATAGCCGTAGAAGTCGCAGCACACCTGGACCGTAAAGTTGGTTGATTTGTAATACCAGCCGCCGCCCCCCACGAGGTAGACGCTGGTGGTTGACTTGGGAAACAGATCGAACACCGGGGCGGCGGTGATGGATTGAATGTGGGCATTGCCGTTCTGGCCTCCGCCGGCCGCGACGAATTCACCGGGGAGCTTGTCAAAGATGAATTGATATTCTCCGAGTACGGAGAACCGTTGCGAGAAGCGGTAGCCGCCCCCCACCGTGAAATTGCCGCCCCAGGTGATATAGGGAATATCGTTGCCGATGGGGGCATTGAATCCTGCGCCGCTCTCGAAGGTCCAGCGGCTGAAATTCGCGGCCCTCGGCTTGTTGTCATATGGACCGGCTCCGCCAGCCCCGTGGCCCCCAGGGTCTCCCGGCAGAGCGGCATCGGCTGAGGTCGAGTCAGTCAGCGGAAGGTAGTCGCTGGAACTGGATTCGGTGCTGGACACCGCGGAGTCACGGGACGGATTTGACGCGGTAAGCTGCGCATGGGCGCTGCCGGCAACAAGAAGGAAGGCGGCTCCCAGGAAAGCGGTCAGCCGCGCATGTGTCAACCAGCCAAAGAAGGACATGTCAAGACCTCAGAGTTTTGAATTTGGCGCTGCTCCGTGCATTTGTACCGGACGCTCGTCGTTCCCCATGGCGGCCGCGCATGTCGATGCGACCATGATGAGCGACGATCTTACACCGTCCTTTGGACACGTTCGACTGGTAGTTCTATAAGGACACGGAGGCTTCGGATACAGTTCCGTTAAGGGCTTAGACACATTTTTTGCCGGCAGGTTGCGTTCGGGCTGCGCAAAGCAAAGGCCGAAACATTGAGCTTCGGCCTTCGGTTCGGTTTCGCGAAACCTTTTGAATCTTAGCCCTGGATATCGAATTGCTCCGGATGCAGGGCGGCGTCGCTCTTGACCAGGATGTTCTTCCCGATGAGCTCTTCGAATTCGGTCAGCCAGCGCGCATTGTTGGCTTTGAGGGCCTTCACGGTCTCGGGATTCACGCGCAGCAGCACATCGGGATTTTCGAAGTGCTTCCGCATTTTCCGCAGCTCGGTGTAGATCTCGTTGCAGACCGTGACCGGACTCTTGACCATGCCGGTGGCCTGGCAGGTCGGGCAAGGCACGCTTAGAGTGCGCTCCAGCGATTGCTTGACGCGCTTGCGGGTGATAGCCACCAGTCCGAAATCGTTGAACTGGAGTACCTTGGTGGGAGCCCGGTCGTTCTTGAGAGCTTCCTCAAGGGCAGCCATCACTTTGAAGCGGTTCTTGCGTTCATCCATGTCGATGAAGTCGATGATGATGATCCCGCCGAGATCGCGGAGGCGAATCTGGCGGACGATTTCGGGAATCGCGTCGAGGTTGGTTTTGACGATGGTGTCTTCAAGGCGCGCCGTCTTGCCCACGTACTTGCCGGTGTTGATGTCGATCGCCACCAGAGCCTCGGTCTGGTTGATGACGATGGAGCCTCCGCTCTTGAGCCACACCTTGGAGCGCAACGCCTTGGAGATTTCGTCCTGAATGCCGAAATGCTCGAAGAGGGGCGTTTCCTTGGTGTAGAGCTTGACGCGCCGCACCAGGCTGGGCGAGAACCGATTCAGAAAACGCACGATGCGTTCGTAGTCGGCTTCCGAATCCACCCAGATTGAGGAGAAGTTGGCGCTGATCTGGTCCCTCAGGATGCGCTCGATGAGCGACAGATCGTGATAAATCAGGGCCGGCGACTTGGAAGCCTCCGAACGCTGCTTGATTTCATCCCAGAGATGAATGAGGAAGCGGAGGTCGGAGCGGAGTTCCTCTTCCGAGGCTCCCTCGGCGGCGGTGCGCACGATGAACCCGCCCGGGGCATCGCCGCGCTCGCTGGTCAAAATCCGCTTCAAGCGCTGGCGTTCTTCGTCGGAAGCGATTTTGCGGCTGACGCCTACGTGCGTGACCGTGGGCATGAAGACGAGGAAGCGGCCGGGGAGGGCAATGTGGCTGGTGATGCGGGCGCCCTTCTTGGCAATCGGTTCCTTGGCGATCTGCACCAGGATTTCCTGGCCCGGCTTGAGGAGATCGGAAATGATGGGCAGATCGGAGCTCTGAGCGGTGCGGCGGGGCGGGCCACCGCGGCGGCCGCCTTGTGGCGGGCGTCCACCACGGCGTCCACGTCCGCCACGGTCACGGCGCTGCTGGCCGGTGTCGGGCGCGCCGTTTCCGGCAGGGACGCCTTCGCTCTCGGCCGGCTCGTCCTCCTCTTCCTCGATATCGAAGACGTCTTCCCCTTCGACATCCGCTCCCTTCTGGTCGAAGTCCCGCTGGATTCGATGGTCGAGGTGCGCTTCCTGCAGCATCTCGCCCAATTCACCGGAACGGATCTGGGTCTGGAGCTTTTCCTCTTCCTCGTATTCGTCGAGATCGTGATCGTCGGCCTTGGCGTGGATGTGGCGGGGGCTGTCAAACTCTTCTCCCTCGATTATTTCTTCCTCAACGAGGCCCTTGCCGGGGGCAAAAGCAGAGACCGAGGCGACGGTCGCCGATACGGGGACAGAGACGGGAGTTTGCGGCGGCGGAGTTGGCTCGTCGGACTTCTTCTTTCCGCCAAATCCGAACAGGCGGAAGCTGCTGGGCGGCATGGGATCCACATGATGCGAGGCGCTTCGGTCGGTTTCCGGGTCTTGCCCCTCCGACTCCGCGGATTCCGGCTCCGGCTTGTCGGGGTCGGTAGTGAGAATATGCAGCGCCCCGGCGACCGGCTCATCGGCGTCGGGTTCGTGAATGACCGGTTCAACCGGACTCAGACCGGAGTTGATTTCGCCGGCGGGTTCCTGCGGCTCTCCGGAATGTTCTTCCTGTGCATAACCTGCTGAGGCCCCATGAACAAAGAACGGGTCAGAGGCGAACGGGTCTGCTCCCACGGGCTCGGGAACAGTCACCCCGGGGACCCCGGACTGGCTGGAAGCGCCTGGCAATGGTTCTTCCGGCTGCTCTTCCTCGACCATCTCCTCGATGTCCAGGTTCTGGGGCTCGAGCTCGAGCTCGTCCACGGAGATGTCGGCTTCCGGCTCGCGGCTGCGATGGCGGGAGAGCGACTCTCCGGGAAGCAGGCCGCTGCCGTCCCACTCGATCGGACTCTCGATCAACGTAGCGGGCTTGAAGCTGCTGGCCGGGCGGGTCGGGAGCGAAGCCTGGAATTCCGGCTTTGGAGAGTCAGCCGCGGGTTCGCCTCCATACTTTGAAAGCGACTCGCCGGGCAGGACAAAGGGAACGGGCGCCCGGTCGGAACGGTCGGCTCGGGATGGGCGCGATGCGGGGAGCCCCGGAAGCGCTTGTTTCTCCGGTCATTCCGGCCGATGCCTGAATGTCGGGCGCCATTTCGGGCGGGGAGATTTGGGACGGTTCCAGGTAGGTTTCCGCCGAGGCTTCGGTCTCGACCGGATCGGCCACGGTCTCGGGTGCAACCCGGCCTCCGCGACGGCGCCGACGCCCGCGCCAGCGCTTGGCGCCGGTCTCCGACTCCTCCCCGGTATCAACCTGACCTGTCAGGGAGTGGATCTGCGGAGAAGCCGGCTCGATTGCTGGCTGGTCGGGCCGTGCAATCTCGGCCCCGCTTTCAGGTGCCGGCCGGCGCTCCCGTCCGCCGCGATCACGATCGGCACGAGGTCCGCGCTGGTCAGGCCGCGCGTCAGGGCTTGATTCTGGGCGTGATTCCTGGCGCGACTCGCGCGGACTGCGTTCGCCCGCCTGGCCGTTGGCGGAGCGCACTTCGCGAGGCGGCTGGTTGCCTCCGGCTGCCGCGGCTCTTTCGAGCTCGTCGGACTCTTCCGGATCTTCCATTTCCAGGAAATCCGTTACGTAAAGGAAGGCGTCCCGTTCCAACCCGAGATCGACAAATGCCGATTGCATGCCGGGAAGCACGCGGGTCACACGCCCGTTATAGATCGATCCTGCGAGGGTGTACTCGTTTTCGCGCTCGTAGTAGATTTCGGCGAGCTGATCGTCTTCAAGAATAGCCAGCCGCGTCTCATGCGGCGTGCTGGAAATACATATCTCTTTTGCCATCGTACCTTTCCGCCCGGCGGCGGTAGCCAGCCGGGGCATGCGGCAAGGTTGGATGGAGACGGGGGGAACCGGAAGGGTAAGGAATATGGGGCAGGGATGACCGGGGAGACGCTTGCGTGCCCAGGGCCGCGCGGTTGGGCACCCGAGGGGGCGCCGAGCCGCGGCGGTCAGCCTTTAAAACTGGCCGAACGAGCTGTCCAAGAAGGTGATCCGATCGCAGAAATTTTGTGGCCATCCATGCGAATGCCGACCAGAGGATCGACACCAGCGGGGCCGTTTGACCATTGGCAACTGCACAGACGAACCGCGCGACGTGAGTGGGGCGGGGATCGTTCCTAGTGGCCCTCCCCCGCGACCAAGACTGGCCGCCGAGGACGCCCTTGCGCTCGGTGCAATGTTTGCGCTGCCAACGGCTTTCCCGTTTCTGCGTGCTCATGAACCTAACCTGCCGGGCCCGGGTATCCATCGGGAACCTTGACCGGCGAAATGATTGAAAACCTTTCTTGCCGTGCGGACTGACTCCGGCGCCGGCAAGAGCAAAATCTTTTGTGTTTCAGTTTACGAACCGGCGCATGCGGATATTCATCACCACGCCCAGCGCCAGAAAGGTAAACAGAACCGAAGACCCACCGTAACTCATAAGCGGCAAAGGGATTCCGGTGACCGGCATAAAGCCTATGACCATGCCTACATTGACCGCGATCTGGAAGGTCAATACAGCCACGATTCCCATAATAATGAGGGACCCGGGCAGGTCGGCGGCTGTTTGAGCGTTTTGAATCAAACGCATCAATACAAGGAAGTATAGCAGCAGGACGAATATGGCGCCGACAAACCCGTGCTCCTCGCTGAACGCGGCGAAGATGAAGTCGGCATGGGGGATGGGGATAAAGGCGCCCTGGGTCTGGGTGCCCTTTTCGGCGCCTTTTCCCCAGATGCCTCCCGCTCCCACCGCAATTTTCGCCTGAAGAACCTGGTAGCCCGCGCCACGCGGGTCGTTGTCGGGGTTGATGAACCCGGTCAGGCGAGCTTTCTGATATGGCTTCAGCAGCTTGCCGCTGCTCCATCCTCCCACCAACAGAACCGCTGCCGCGGTCACCAGCACAAGGGACTGCTTCAGGTTCACTCCGCCCAGGAACAGCCCGATGATGATGATTGGCACGTAGGTCAGGGCGGTGCCAAGATCGGGCTGCTTGAGGATCAGGAGCATGGGGATCCCGACCATGGCGAATGCCTTGGCGATTTCCCTCCAAGAGAGAGAGCGGCCACCGAGGTTGGCAAAATAGCGGGCCACCATCAGGATCATCACCAGCTTCATCCACTCCGAGGGCTGGAGTTGTACGGGTCCGAGCCTGATCCAGCGACGCGCCCCGAGCGCCTTGTGGCCTATGCCGGGAACCAGCACGGCGGCCAGCGCGACCAGGAAGAATCCATAGGCCCAGGGAGCGAAGTCGATCAGCTTGTGGTAGTCGATCTTGGCAAGCAAAAACATGGCCACCATTCCACCGGCGATCCAGTAGATCTGCTTGGTGTGGAAGCCGATGTACTTGGTGTGCAGGGTGGCGGAGTAGATCTCCAGCACCGACACCGTGCACATGACGAGCACGATGAAGAGGAGTCCCCAGTCGAAGTCACGGAAGCTCAGGAAGCGGCGCATCAGGGAAGTCTCTTGGGCGGGCCTACGGGCACGGCGGCTAACCGGGAGGGCAGACCTGCGGGCAGCTCATGGGCCAGTCCCGACTGCTGGCTGGCCAGCACGTGGGCAGTCTGCGTGGGATCGATAGAGTAGTGCCCGGCGTGGAGGACATCGCCGTCAGGAACCCGCTTCTCACCGAAACCGGGAACTGCGGGCGCAGACCACACCGCACCCACTTCCACTGGTGGCTTGGAACCGGCCTGCTCCAGGATGTTGTGATCCAGGCGACGCTTCTTGTTCACGTAGGTGGTCACGACCGCCTGGGCGATGTGGGCCGAATTGGCGCCCCAGTCGCCGTGTTCCTGCAGGACCACGATGGCAAATTCCGGGTTGCGCCGAGGCACCATGCCGACGAACCAGGAGTTCGGAGTCCGCTCTCCGCCCTTGACGTGGGTGTCGCCTCCGCCCACGACTTGGGCGGTACCGGTCTTGCCGGCAAAATCCACCCCTTCGATATGGGAGGCCGCCGCGGTGCCGGTGGTGGTGGCTGCCGCCATGCCGTCGGTGATCGTCATCCAGGTATCGGTATCCAGGGGGACGTTCTTTTCACCCGAGCCCGGGAACGAGTCCACAACCGCCTGGCGGAAATCGGCGGGAAGCTGATCGTCGGCCACCGAATGCGGCCGGACGAAGTGACCGTTCGAGGCGATCCCGGCCAGCGCCCGCATCAACTGAATGGGAGTGACCTGGGTCTCGCCCTGGCCGATGCCCACCGAGATGGTGTTGCCGGCATAGTACTTCTGGTGGAAGTTCTTCATTTCCCACTTGGTGGAAGGCATGACGCCAGACATCTCGTTGGGCAGGTCGATGCCGGTCTTCTGGGATAAGCCGAAGGAAATCGCGTAGCGGGCGATGGTGTCGATGCCCAGTTTCTGCGCCAGAGTGTAGAAGAATGTGTCGCACGACAGGGGAATGGCCTGCGAGATGTTCAAGACGCCATGGTGCTTATCGCAGTGGAAGAAGCGCCCGTAGAACGAACCCCCGCCGACACAGTTCACATGCATATCCTGGGCGACGCCTTCCTGCAGCCCCGCAGCCGACATGATGATCTTGAAAGTTGATCCCGGGGCGAGTTGATCCTGGATCGCCTTGTTCATCAACGGATGGCGGGGATCGGTGACCAGCTTGTTCCACTCGTCGCGATGGATGCGCACCGCGAACGCATTGGGGTCGTAGCTGGGATGCGAAACCAGGGCCAGGATCTCGCCATTGCGCGGATCCATGGCCACCACGGCGCCATTGTTTTCGCCCAGAGCGATTTCCGCGGCCTTCTGCAGGTCGAGATCGATGGTGAGCTTCAGATCGTGGCCTGGTTTGGCATGTTGGGTTCCGAGAACACCCACTTCACGTCCATGGCTGTCGACGATGACGTCGCGCGAGCCGTCGTCGCCGCGAAGGATCTGATCATAGGTTTCTTCAACGCCCGCCTTTCCGACCACGTCTCCGGGCTGGTAGTAGGCATAACGCGGCTGGTTCAGGTCGTCTTCGCTGACTTCGCCGACGTAACCGATCAGGTGGGCAGCAAACCCGTCGCGGGGATAGAGTCGGCGCTCCTCGTCGATGGTCTCCAACTCCGGAAGCTCGTTGCGGTGGGCCTCGATAAATGCCTGTTCGTCGGCGGTGATGTCCTGCTTGATGGGGATGGGCTGGTAACCAGGAGAGACGCGGAAGTGGCGCAGCGTAGCCCGCAGTTGTTCGAGATCGAGATGCAGACCCTGCGCAATGATGGGCAGGTCGGCATCGACATTCTTGTTCTGCTCCCGAACCAGGAAGCAGGAGATGGAAGGATAGTTGTCGACGACCAACCGGTTCTCACGGTCAAACAGCTTGCCGCGGGCGGCCAGGATGGGAACCTTGCGGATGCGGTTCTGCTCGGCAAGCTCGCGGAAGTTGGTGGCACCCAGCACCTGGAGCCGCCACAGGCCCGCGCCCAGTGCCAGCATCATCACCAGAATGCCGTACTGCACCACTGTGGATTTCACAGAGGAGAGCTTTTCACCGCGATTCCCTGAATCTTGATACATGGTTCTGTGTTCTAGGATACAGCGAGATTGTTTCTATTTGTTTGCGGGCGTGGTTCCAATCGTCATTCTGCGTGGATCATTCTGAAGGTGGCGGCACAAGCCCTTTGGCATCGAGGTGCGGCAATAGCACCACGCTCTCCTGCTCATTGGGATCTGTGCGCGCGATGAGGGCTACGCAATTCTCGGTCGAACTCGGGTTGTAGGGGAGATGCGGCGTGTCAGCCGGTATGTAGAGGAAGTCCCCGGGTTTCACCAGGACGTGGTTCTCGAGCTGTTCTCCATACCACATACCGGACACGCCACTGAGGGCATAAATGGCGGTTTCGTGAGCGGCGTGCTTATGCGCTTTGGCTCTCGCCCCGGGCGGGATGGTCACGATCTGCAGATGAATGCCACGGGCCCCGGCCGACTCGGCGGAGATGCCGGGAGAATACCAAAGGGCCTGTTTGCCTTGAAATTGCTCACCCGCACGCAGCAAGCGGCAGGACGGACTGGTGGATGGGGAAACCTCGTTTACCATGCTCCCTAATTGTAGTGCCGAGGCGGATTCTGATCGAGAGGATGCGGGCGGGACCTCGCGAAATTGCGTACTGACTTCCCGAGGGAATAATTTTGATAGCTGGGTGAAAGCGCATGCGGCAATGGCCAGATCAACGGATTCTTAATCTGCTTGAAATCGAAAGCCCCATTATTCAGGCGCCAATGGCGGGCGCGGACTCTCTACCGCTGGCACTCGAGGTCTGTAAGGCTGGAGGACTCGGATCGCTCGCCTGCGCATTGAAGAGCTGGGATGAAATACGCGCGGCAGTGCGGAGGCTCCGCACGGAAACGGTTCGACCCTTCAATCTCAACTTCTTCTGCCACCCGATGAACGCCCCAAGCCAGGCCGCTGTTGAGAGGTGGAAGGCTTTTCTAGCTCCTTTTTATGTGCGGTGGGGACTTGACATCGAGGCAGTCTCGGAATCTCGGCTGCGCATGCCATTCGACGAGGAAGCATGCGGATTGGTGGAAGACCTTGCGCCGGCGGTAGCGAGTTTTCATTTCGGTCTTCCAGCGCCCAGCCACGTGAATCGTCTAAAAGCCCGGGGTGTCAAGATTCTTTCTACTGCCACGACCGTTGCGGAAGCGAAATGGCTCGAACAGCGCGGTTCGGACGCGATCATCGTGCAGGGCCTGGAGGCGGGTGGACACCGCGGCATGTTCCTGGATCAAAACCCGGCCACTCAGATCGGCTTGTTTGCCTTGCTCCCGCAGGTGGCAGATGAAGTGAAGGTCCCGCTGATTGCTGCAGGTGGAATTGCCGACGCTCGGGGCATCGTCGCAGCGTTTGCACTTGGGGCGTCGGCAGTTCAGCTGGGAACGGCTTATCTCTTCTGCCCCGAAGCTGAAATATCACCGCTCTATCGCAAGGCAATTCAGGAGGTCGGCGACAATGGCACGGCGCTGACGAATCTCTTCAGCGGAGGCCCGGCGCGAGGGATTGTTAACCGCTATCTGGAGCAAGGCGGTTTTATGTCCGATGCAGCACTTCCATTTCCCTATGCAGCGATACTTACCCTGCCTCTCCGTATCGCCTCAGAAAAGGCACGTTCGACTGAATACATGCAAATGTGGGCTGGGCAGGCGGCACATCTGGGAAAGACGTTGGGAGCGGAACAACTCACCCGGATGCTCACCACGACAGCATTGGATTATTGGGAGCGGCTCTAGCGGGCGTCATTCATTGTCAAATCATCACTTGGCCGATGCGACAGGTCCATCCACTGCCTTAGTCCCTGACCTGGAAGCGGTCGAGGAGCGGAAACAAAAACAGCGCAATCACCGAGTTGCCGATGGCGACAAATAGCATGCTGAGCCAGTCCCAGTGGAGTTCCAGGCCGAGCAGGACGCGATGGATGAAAACGACGATGGCGCTGCACAACAGGGAGAGCACGAAGTTCAGCATGACCCGAATGGCGGTGTTCTGCACGTCGATGCGGATGCCAACCGAGGCGGCCAGGTAGCCGGCCACGGTCTTGGCGATGCCATTGATGCCGATGGCATGGTGGGTGAGCGCGTCTTCGAAGATGCCCACCAGTCCGCCGATTAGCATGCCCTGGATGGGACTGCGGCGTCCGAGCGCGAAATACACGGTCACCACGAGCGGCAGATCGAAGTATGCAAAGCGGCCCATCACGCGCGGTAACAGCGCCTGCAACACCAGCGCGATCACGGGCGCAATCAGGTAGAGCGGCGCCGGGTAGCGATGGATCTCCAAGTCGCGGCGGGCGTTGGCCGTGAGCACCGACATTTATGGCTTCCTCTGGGGCTGAGGCGGATTGGGATTGGCCGGCGGGTTGGTTTGCGGCTCGCCGGTATCGCCGGAGCCGGAGGGGTCTTCCTTCTTCTCTGCGGGCTTGGCTGCGGGAGATGCCGGCTTGATCGAAGGAGTTCCGGCGGGTGCAGATTTTGGTACTGACGGATGGCTCGGTGCCTGGGCGGGTCCCGACCCGCCGGCCGGCTGTTCAGCGTGCCCGGGCGTGAAGCGGTCTGGGTGTTGGGGCGGGATGATCTTCGGGATGGGAACCTTGGCGGGAGTCGTGGATGCGCCGTCGGCCCCCGGGGTGTTGGCGGTCTTGTCCCCGGGCTTGGCTGCAGTCACGGCCGATGGGGTGGCGTCTGTCAAGCCGGGCAGCCGCTCGGCCATGATCGCGGATGCCTTGCGCTGCTCGGCAAGAGCTGCGGCTTCAGCACCTTTGAGGCTCTCGCTGGTTTCAAGGTCATTCTGCTGATCGGGTGCGAATCGGGGCTCTGTCGCGGTGATGACCAGCACCTCGTCGAGCCGGTCAAGGTACGCCGCGGGTTTGACAATGATGTCGATGAAGCCGTCCCGATCCGGATCGGTGACAACCTTGTCGACGACCCCGACCGGCAATCCTCGCGGAAAGATCTGGTCGCCCCCCGCGGTAACCACTTTCTCACCTGGCTGGATGCGCTGGTCGGCCAGGATCCCCACGATCTGCGGCTGCCCCTCCGCATTGCCGCGCAGGATTCCGCGAACGCGGGTGTTTTCAAGAATGACCCCCGCCCCGCTGCTTTGATCGTTGATGGCCAGCACCTGGGCGGAATGCGGGAACACCTCGCGGATCTTGCCCACGATGCCTTGGGCAGTGATCACGGCCATGTCGCGCGCCAGGCCGTCGCTCTTGCCCTTATCCAGATAGAAGACACGGGACTGGTCGGAACCGCTGGCGCCAATGACCTCGGCGGGCATGGTCTTGTAAAGGTATTTCTGCTGAAAATTGAGCAAGGCCTGGAGGCGCTGGCCCTGGCGCGCGTCTTCGAGCAGGGCGGCCTGCTCCAGCCGCAAGCGGTCGATGGTGTTCTGGAGATCACTGTTCTGCTGGCGGACATGGCGAAGGTCGATGTAGTTTTGCCAGATCCAGCCCACACCGGTTTTGGAGTGTTCAACAGCCTTTTCGGGAGGGGAAACCACCCAATTCGCCCACAAGCGGATGAGCCGTACGCCGGAGCTGTCGGCTGCGTCGTAGGTCGTGCGTCCTGAAATGCCGCGCCGCACCTGCATGGCGAGCCCGATGATCTGGACCAGCAGAAGCACCAGCAATACGATCAGGTTGCGATAGCGGATGAAGAAGGGTTCCATGAAAGGCCAGTTATCAGTCTTCAGTTGTCAGTTCTCAGTCGATCATGGTGAATTTGACGCGCCATTGCAAGTTTCGAGCGCCAGTTCGAACCGCAACGATTAACGCGTGTTGACCGGCCAAAGAACTGAAAACTGACAACTGAAAGCTGACAACTGTTTTCAATCGATCTTGATCTTGCGCAGCAGGCGGAAGTCGGACAGCATCTTGCCCGTTCCCAGCACCACGGAGGCCAGCGGATCGTCGGCCACCGAGACGGGAAGCCCGGTTTCCTCGCGGATGCGCTTGTCCAGGTTTTTGATCAGGGCGCCTCCGCCGGTGAGAACGATGCCGCGATCGGAAATGTCGGCGGAGAGCTCCGGGGGGGTCCGCTCCAGGGCCACGCGAATCGCATTCAAAATCACCGCAATCGACTCTCCCAGCGCTTCGCGAATCTCGCTGTCGTCGATGGTGATGCTCTTGGGTACGCCTTCGATCAGGTTTCGCCCTTTGATTTCGAGATTGATCGGCTTGTCGAGCGGGAAGGCGGAGCCGATCTCCATCTTGATGTGTTCGGCGGTGCGCTCGCCGATGAGCAGGTTGTACTTGCGTTTCAGATAGTTGGTGATCGCCTCGTCCATCTGGTTGCCGGCCATGCGCACGGAGCGCGAATAGACGATGCCGGAGAGCGAGATGACCGCGATGTCGGTGGTGCCGCCGCCAATGTCGACCACCATGTTGCCGCCCGGCTCGGTGATGGGGAGCCCGGCCCCTATGGCCGCGACCATGGCCTGTTCGACCAGGTAGACTTCGCTGGCCTTGGCGCGGTAGGCCGAGTCCTCGACGGCGCGCTTCTCCACCTGGGTGATCTCGGAAGGGACGCCGATCACGATGCGCGGGTGCACCAGCATCTTGCGGTTGTGGGCCTTCTGAATGAAGTAGTTCAGCATCTTCTCGGTGACTTTGAAGTCCGCGATGACGCCGTCTTTCATGGGCTTGATGGCCACGATGTTGCCGGGCGTCCGGCCCAGCATGTCCTTGGCTTCCTTGCCTACGGCTTCCACCTCGCCGGTGTTCTTGTTGATGGCCACGATGGAGGGCTCGTTCACGACGATGCCTTTGCCGGCGGCGTATACGAGCGTATTGGCGGTACCGAGGTCGATCGCCAGGTCGCTGGAGAACATGCTGAAGAGCGAGCGCAGACCGTGCGTGCGCGGGGAGCGCGAGGGATAGCCGTTCAAAGACATGAGGAGCCTGGTTCCTACCTTACGCAGTATTGTACGGCCAGTGAGCAAAAGCGAGACGGAGGCCCGCGCGTGGGCTTGAGGGGCTAGCCGGTTGCTATAAACTCTAATGTTTGCCGCTGATGTCAGCATACCGCATGTGCTGGCGGCGCGAGAGTGCGGTGTAGCACGCTAGTTACGTCATCCAGCAGACCAAACCCGATTCGGCGCTGAGGATGGCGCGAAAACAGATTTCCGGTCCCCGATCGCTTTTTCTGAGGTTTCTTCGATGCCCCGTAATGAATATCGCAATCTGATTGGCGGCGAATGGCTGCCTGCCGGGAGTGGCAAGACATTTGCAAATGTGAACCCGGCCGACCATTCCGACGTGGTTGGCGAGTTTCCCGCCTCCGGCGCGGAGGACGTCGCCGTTGCCGTTGCCGCGGCCAAGAAGGCTTTCGCGACGTGGCGGCTGTTTCCGGCGCCCAAGCGGGCGGAGATTCTTTTTCGCGCCGGCGGCCTGTTGCAGCAGCGCAAGGAGCAGTACGCGCGCGATATGACGCGGGAGATGGGCAAGGTCCTGGCCGAAACCCGCGGCGACGTGCAGGAGGCCATCGACGAGGCCTATTTCGTGGCCGGCGAGGGGCGGCGACTGTACGGGAAGACGACTCCCAGCGAACTGCAGAACAAGTTTGCCATGAGCGTGCGCATGCCGGTGGGCGTGGTGGGCCTGATTACGCCGTGGAATTTCCCCATGGCGATCCCGTCGTGGAAGCTGTTTCCGGCGTTGGTTTCCGGCAACACCTGCGTGATCAAGCCGGCGACCGATACACCGCTTTCGGTTTACAACCTCGTCCAGGCACTGGTGGATGCCGGCCTGCCGCCGGGCGTCGTGAATATCGTGTGCGGCGGAGGCTCGTCGGCGGGGAACGCGCTGGTGGAGCATCCGGATGTGCGGGCGATCAGTTTTACCGGGTCGAGCGAGGTGGGCTCGCTGGTTGCGCAGCGGGCGGCGGCCAACTTCAAGCCGGTTTCGCTCGAGATGGGCGGCAAAAACGCGCAGATCGTGCTCGACGATGCCAACCTGGAACTGGCGCTTGACGGCGCCTTGTGGGGATCTTTCGGAACTACCGGCCAGCGGTGTACGGCGACCAGCCGCATCCTGCTGCAAAAGGGAATTGCGAAGAAATTCACCGAAAGGTTCGTCGAGCGAGCAGAGGTTCTGAGAGTCGGCAACGGGCTCGACGAGTCAGTTGAAGTTGGACCGCAGGTGAATGCCGGCCAGATCGAAACATCGAACAAGTACGTCGATATCGCCTTGGGGGAGGGGGCAGACTTGCTCCTCGGCGGCGGCCCGCTCACGGATGGCGACTACGAAAAAGGCACCTTCTTTGCGCCGACCATCTTCGGCCGCGTCAATCCCTCCATGCGCATCGCGCGCGAGGAGGTCTTTGGGCCCGTGGTTTCGCTAATCGAGTTCGAGACATTCGAGCAGGGAATTGAAATCGCCAACTCCATCGACTACGGGCTGTCGACCGCGCTTTATACCAAAGATGTGAATCGCGCCTTTACGGCCATGCGCGACTTGGAGGCCGGTATTACGTACATCAACGCGCCCACGATTGGAGCCGAGGTGCATCTGCCGTTCGGCGGAGTGAAGCACACCGGCAACGGCCATCGCGAAGGGTCGGAGGCCATCGACTTCTTCACCACATGGAAAGCGGTGTACGTGGATTACTCCGATACGCTGCAGAGGGCGCAGATTGATAACGCGGAGTGAGGCTGCTGCCCATGTTAGCTCGCGATTCTGAAAAAGACTACATCAGTAAAAGGGGAAACTCAGACGAATAGGGATGGCCCAGCGTCGTTCTGCTTTTGAATGAACCCGTTCTTCCGGATGTAGCAAGCAATCGAAATGGCAAAGAGCAGCCTGGGGAGCGGCTGATCAAGTGGAACTCGTCGGCACCATCGGCCCGCATAACTTTGCGATCCGTGTCGCGTCGTTGGACGTTCGCGATCCATGCGGTTGCACAGCCTTACCAGGAGTCGATGCCGATGGAGCTTCAACAGAGCAGCAACGGTGCTGGGACCAACATAGGAGCATGGCTTGCAGTTGATCTCCCCGGCAAGAGTGCGATTGCTCTGCGCGCAAGCGGACAACTGCCGGGGCTTATAAAGCGACTCATGTTTTTCCCATTCAAGCATTGGTCACAGACTTGTTTGGCGCTTTATTTCCCTGCCGAACGGACGACATGGGCCACCCTCCCGAACCGGGGAGATTTGATTCAAAGCATTCGTTGGGCGAGACAAAATGGGATCGACCTCGATTTTTTGAAGGAGCGCGAGACGTAACACTCTACCTTGATTCAAGTTACAATTCTGCCATGAGCCCGGATGCCCAGAAGATTCTCGATGAAGCCCGCCAACTTCCGCCGAGTGAGCGCGAATGGGTTGCGCACGGCCTGTTGATCGATGAAAGCGAAGAAATCGATCCCCAGTGGGCCGCAGAGGTAGAACGCCGCGTTGCCGATGCGAACTCACCGGATGCCCCCACCCGTTCGTGGGAGGAACTCGAAGCACGCTTGCGGGCCCGGCTCCCTGAATGACGTTGAAACCCATCCGGCTCCGCCCTGAAGCCGAACTCGAAATCGAGGAAGCCTTCGACTACTACCTTGGCGAGAGCCCGCGCATCGCGGGCCGGTTTCTGGACGAGATCGCATCGTCATTGAAGAAGATCCAAAGAGATCCGCAGCTCTATCCTGCATATACGAAGAACACGCGACGCCGCGTTCTTGGCTCTTTTCCGTTCTCTGTCATTTATCAGGAGAGGGAAGAGGTCATCCTGATCGTCGCCATCGCACACGCAAAACGGCGCGAGGGCTACTGGACCAAGCGCCTGAAGCAGTAAGCTAACTGGGACATGGAAAAACCGTACGCCCCCAATCCTTCGCGTTACGACCACGCGATATTTCGCCGCTGCGGCAACTCCGGGCTGGTCTTGCCCGCCATTACTCTTGGCCTGTGGCAGAATTTTGGCGGAGCCGATGTTTTCGAAGCGGCCCGCGCCATGATTCGACGCGCTTTCGATCGCGGCGTTACGCACTTTGACCTGGCGAACAACTATGGGCCACCCTACGGATCGGCCGAAGAAAATTTCGGCGCGATTCTGCGCAAAGATTTTGGCGGCCTGCGCAACGAACTGGTTATTTCTACCAAGGCCGGCTGGGATATGTGGCCGGGACCCTACGGCATCGGCGCCTCGCGTAAATACCTGCTGGCGTCACTTGATGACAGCCTGAAGCGCATGGGCCTCGAGTATGTCGACATCTTTTATGCTCACCGGCCATGGGCCAATGCGCCGCTCGAAGAAACCATGGGCGCGCTGGTCACGGCCGTGCACCAGGGCAAGGCGCTCTATGTCGGCATTTCTTCTTACAGCCCGGAGCGGACCCGCGCCGCGGCGGAAATTCTGAAAAGCATGGGAGTGCCGCTGCTGATTCACCAACCCTCCTACTCCATGCTCAATCGCTGGATCGAGAAAGGCCTGCTCGACACGCTGCTTGAGTTGGGCGCCGGGTGCATCGCGTTTTCCCCGCTCGCGCAGGGATTGCTGACCGACAAGTATCTTAAAGGCATGCCGAAAGACTCCCGCGCGACCGCGGCCGATTCCTCCTTGCTGAAGGAATTCCTGAACGAGGAAAATATCGCGCGGGTTCGATCCCTGAGCGAAATCGCGAAGAAGCGCGGCCAGTCGCTGGCGCAGATGGCGATTGCGTGGGTGTTGCGCGATCGGCGCGTGACGTCTGCGCTGATCGGCGTGCGGAACGTAGAGCAACTTGATGATTCGCTCGATGCGCTCAAGAAGCTTGATTTCAGCGGCGCTGAACTGGAGGAGATCGATCGCTACGCGCAGGACGCCGGCATCGATCTGTGGAGGGACGCGCGGGAGAAAATGGATTAGCGTCCTGCCGGCGGGTCGAAGCGCAGGCCGGAGTCGGATCGGGAGTCATGAGATGCAACCGCAGATCCTTCGCTCCGCTCAGGATGACAGGTTGTTGGATGGTCTAAAGCAGAGGTGCACAAACGGTGCTTATCCCCAGGCGCCGCAACGAGACAGGAGCAAGAACGATGATTATCGGCGTTCCGAAGGAAATCAAGGATCACGAAGCGCGCGTGGGGGTGACTCCGGCCGCAGCGAAGGCGCTGACCGAGGCGGGCCACACGGTGCTGGTGGAAACGCATGCAGGCGCTCAGTCGGGATTTCCCGACCATGAATACCAGGACGCGGGCGCGGAGATTGTCGGCGACGTCGGACACGTTTGGGGCAAGTCGGAGACCGTCGTCAAGGTCAAGGAGCCCATCGAGTCGGAGTATGTCTACTTCCGCGAAGGGCTGGTGCTGTTCACGTATCTGCACCTGGCGCCGCTGCGCGATCTGACGGACAAACTTCTTCACTCCGGGGTGATCGGCATCGCGTATGAGACGGTGCGCGATCGCCAGGGCACGCTTCCCCTGTTGACGCCCATGAGCGAAGTAGCGGGGCGCATGAGCGTGCAGGTGGGTGCGGCCTATCTGCAAAGGGAGCATGGGGGACGCGGGATTCTGCTGGGCGGGGTTCCGGGCGTGCCGCCGGCGCACGTCACCATCGTGGGCGGAGGCATCGTGGGCACCAATGCCGCGCGCATCGCCCTGGGCCTGGGGGCCAAGGTCACGCTGGTGGACCTGAACCTGAATCGCCTGCGCGAGATTGACGACATCTTCAATGGGCGCGTGTATACGCTGGCTTCCAACAGCTACAACCTTGCCCACTCCACGCACGAGGCAGATCTCGTGATCGGCGCAGTCCTCATACCTGGCGCAACGGCGCCCAAGATCGTTACCCGCGCCATGGTGAGCAAGATGAAGAAGGGCGCGGTGATCGTGGACGTTGCCATTGACCAGGGCGGCTGCGTGGAAACAGCGCGGCCTACCTCTCACTCCGACCCCAGCTACACGGAATATGGCGTGGTGCACTACTGCGTGACCAACATGCCGGGCGCGGTGCCGCATACCTCCACGCTGGGGTTGACCAATGCAACGTTCCCCTACCTGCTGCGGCTGGCGAACCTCGGGGCGCGTGAAGCGCTCAGGCAGGATCCGGGCCTGGCCGAAGGGTTGAATACGTGGATGGGAAAGCTGACGCATCGCGGCGTGGCAGAAAGTCAGGAACGCGCGTGGACCGCCCCGGCCGAGGTGATCGCGTAGGCGCCGGCGAGACAGCAGGCGCGTCGACGATCCGCACTCCATCAACTTTTGCCGTAAATCGCCGGACGACTGCTCATTGGATATTTACCGTGTAGACGATTCCCAGATGGATATGGCGGTTCTCCTTCACACCCTCGGGCGTCATGCCTTTGGCCTTGAGGACGTCTACAATCAGCCTGGGTTCCCAGGAGTCGAGAAGCCTTTTCCCATCCGCATCCAGTTCGTCCTGGCGCGGAGTGTGGCGATCCGCAATAAAGATGCACCCGTTCGTATCTTCTTTCTTGTGCAGGTCAATCGTGACCGAGCCCTTGCCCAATCCACGAAAGCCGTCGTGAACGGCCAGGCCAAGATACATGATGCCGCCGAGTTTGTAATAGTAAGTGTTGCGATAGATCGACACCTTCTTTTTATGCCATGAGTTGTACACCTTCTCGGCCGTCTTCTCTTGCAATTCGCCGGGCACGCCCAATGGCCGTATCAAGCGCGCCGCGCTCAGCAGGTGTCCGCCACTATCGAATACCGCGATTACATCGTTGACGTCGTAGTTTCTCCGGTTTGATTTTCCGTTGGTCCCCTGTCCCGACGCGGTGACGCGACCGGCATTCTTGTTTTCATAGGCGTGGGGCAGCAGCCCCTCTCCCCCGCCGTGAATGATGAAGAACTGCATTCCATAGGCCGCCTGATCACTGACTTTTTGCGTCCGCCGCGATCCCAGTTCGATCAACTTCTTGAGGTAGTTCTCGTTCTCCAGGCTGATCTCACCGCTGCGGCTGTAATCGCCGCCGATGATCTGGAGGTCGATGGCGCGTTTCGTGGCTGCTTCTTTGGCCTGGGAGTAGACGTGGTTTCCATCGAACGCCGATTTGTCTCCGCTGCCCGGAAATGGCGTGGTGCCGCATTTGGCTCGTACAAGGTACGCGCACGGCCCAGGGGGAAGGGACTGCGTCAGGCACATCGTTCCCTGGTCAATCCAGTTGTCACCCACTCTTGACGTGCACATCGGACCGGGTACCTGATTCCCCATAGACAACTCCTGCCGGGCATCTCACTTACATGCATAGGCGTCGTTCTCTAGTGAAACAGGCCCCTTTTTCGTTGCAGTTTTGGGGCAGATTTTCGTGCCGGCGCGCCGGAAGGGCGCCCGGATCCCCGGATTGCTATTGTTTCGGACTCCAAACGATACGTCTGCGTCGTGGATGGTGGTCGGAGGCCTGGAATGGACGGGGGCTGAGCCGTCGTCGAAGCGCCGCGTTCACTCAGTTGTCGAGGATCTGGATGGTGGTGGATGGGCCGAGGTCAGCGGGGGGCGTCCACGATCGGAGCACCCACACCAACTTCTTCTCCGGTGTTACCTCAATAGCCTGAATCGGGACGCCGGCCTTGTCGATGGGGCCGCTCCACTCGTTTACCCACTGGGTGATGAGGGTATTTCCGTTCTTCAGGCGCGTGGCGGTCTGCATGTTCTGGAGGTTCAACTCAGGTGCGTCGGCGGCGGTGAACTCCCATACCTTTTCACCTTTGCGATTCACTTCGCGCGCATACTTGTTGTTGTTTCCGGAGATCAGCACGTGGCCGTTGACCAGGGGCTCGGCGTCCCACAGTCCCGGCGCATCCACGCTCCATAACTGCTTGCCGGTGATGTCATATTCGATCACCTTGCCCATGTCCATGTGCGCGACCAGCAGCGTGCCCGCCCGGGTCACGCGCATACGCCTGAACTGGGGATGGATGTTCTCCGGATGCGCGACCCGGAGCGTGAACTGGTGCTCGATGGCGCCCGTCTTCTTGTTCATCACGATGGCCCTGGCGGGGTTGCCGTTCTGGACAAACGCTACGCTGTTGTCGCCATAGGGTTGGGCGGTATGAATCTCGGTATCAGGCGGGGCATCGTGATTCCAGACCACGTTCTGTTGCCGGTCAATTTCGGTGATGGCGTGTTGATGGGCGAAGAGGATGTGTCCGTCGGGGAGCAAGACGGCGTCGCTGATCTCGCCTTGGCCGGGATGGGTGTAGGACCATTCCACCTGGCCTTTGCGGACAATAAACATGCGCTCTTCTTTTGCTTCGCCCGCATAGAAGAAATCGTGGCGTGCCAGGCTTGTGTCCGGGGCCGCAGTTTGCGGGGCATCGCTGGCATGGGCGGAACTGCTCTGAGCACGCAGCGATGAAGAATAGATTCCGAAAAGCGTTGCGGCCAACATAAGAACTACGGCGCGGCGATTTCTCATGCCTCTCCTCGAACACCACGGAAGTATAGCGGAGACCTCTTGAATGCGGAGGTTCCGACGAAGGACTTCGATTACTCGATTCCTGCCGGTGGACTGCCAGCCGCACTATAATCGGCCCATGTTCTTCGGTCGGGATCGTCGTCGGCGCGCCGTGTTCCTGCTTACCGGCGGGGTGGTGCTGTTCTTTGCACTGCTCGGCGGCCTGCAGTGGTTCAACACGTCGAGCGTGAGCTTTCTCAATCCGGAAACGTCGGGCGAGACGCTGGCCTTTACCGGGCTGACGGTGGTGTTGTTTCTACTCCTGATCGTTTTGCTCATGCTGCTGTTGAGGAACATTCTCAAGCTCTATGCCGACGAG
Source organism: uncultured Acidobacteriota bacterium (assembly GCA_963798315.1). GTDB lineage: Bacteria > Acidobacteriota > Terriglobia > Terriglobales > Acidobacteriaceae > Telmatobacter. Next base: position 112,916 of record CAWCTA010000032.1, read on the forward strand.
GGCAGTAGCGCGCTAGGGGCCCGCTTGCGCACGCGCATGGTCCTGGGAGCGGCATTGATCGCGCTCACGCCGGCCGTGCTGATGTTTTTGTTCAGCTTTCAACTCATGAACCGGTCAATCGACCGGTGGTTTTCGCCCAACACATCGGAGTTGCGGGAAGACTCGACGCGCGTGGTGCAGGAACTGGCGCAATACGTGGCCAACAATGCGCGGGTGGAGGCGGAGTCGATCGCGGCGTCTGGCGCTCCCGACGCGGATGTGTCGGTTCTGAACAGCATGCTGGGTTCGCATCGCATCACGCTGGCGGGTGGGTTCGCGGTCGTGTATAGCAAGGACCTGCGCAAAATTGGAGGCTTCCAGGAGCCTGGCGAGACAAACACCTCCTACCTGGTGCCCTGGCTGGATGAAAGCGAGCGCGAACGCGTGATTCCGCTGCGCGGAGAGTTTTCCGAGAGCCTGCTGGCTTCAGCGCAACGCACCGACGAGCCCATCCTCGCGGTCGGCGGCAAGGATTACGAGCTTGGCATGTCGGTTACGGGATCGGGCAAGGTGGTTGTGGTTGCGCTGCCCATGCCGCAGGGTCTCAGCAAAACCGCGATCCGCATTCGCTCCGGGGCCGCATCGTACTGGCAACTGTTTCGCTTGCGCAACCGGGTCCGCTCCAACTTCTTTCTTCTGCTGCTGCTGGTAACGGTGTTCGTGTTTTTCACGAGCGTCTGGCTGGCCATGTTTCTTTCCAAACAGATCACTCGTCCCGTGTCGGCCCTGGCCGATGCCATGGATGCGATCGCGGCGGGCAAATACGAGCAGCGGGTGGAATTGATCACCACGGGCGAAATGGCCGACCTGGTGCGCTCGTTCAACCACATGGCCGCCGATCTCGAGACCAGCCGGCAGTTGGCTGAAACCTCTTCGGCGCAGCTGACCGCGGCCAATCAGGCCATTGAAGAGAGGCGCCGTGAACTCGAAACCATCGTGGAGACCATCCCCAGCGGGGTGGTCACCCTCGACGGTTCAGGATCGGTGCTCCAGGCCAACCACGCATTCGCGGCGCTGATGGGATTGCGCTTTGATGCCGATTTGCGCGGTGAAACCATTGAATCGTTGCTGCCGGCCGAGTGCGCAGACGAGTTTCTCGGCGTGATCCGCCGCGGCCATCGCATGGGCGCGGCTTCCACCGAGATTGAACTGCACATGCGCGGCCGGACCATGCACCTGGGAGTGACCAGCGCCCGGCTCGACCTGGCCCGCGGCAAGCAGGGAACCGTTCTGGTGGTCGAGGACACTACGGAACTGCTCCGCGCCCAGAGGCAACTGGCGTGGAAGGAAGTGGCGCAGCGCGTGGCGCACGAGATCAAGAATCCGCTCACGCCGATTGCGCTTTCGGCCGAACGGATCGGCAAACACCTCGACCGCGGGCAAACGCCCGAATCGACCAGCATCATACGCAAGTGCAGCGAAGTGATCCTGAACTGCGTAGGCACGCTGCGGACCCTGGTTGACCAATTCTCGGCGCTGGCGCAATTCCCCACATCGCAGCCTCGCGCTTGCGACATGAACAAGATCGCCGAGGAGGCGTTGGCCCTGTTTGCCGGGCGCCTCGGGGGCATCACCGTCAAGCGCGGGCTGGAGCCTGGACTTCCGCCGGTGCTGGCCGACCCCGAAGCCATCCGCCGCGCTCTCGCTAACCTTATCGATAATGCTGCCGAAGCCATGCAGGGCAGCCTGCTGCGGGTGCTGGGCATCACCAGTTCGCTGAGCGAGGATGGCACTTCTGTCGAGGTGGCGGTCTGCGACACCGGCCACGGTTTGACCGACGAAATCCGCGAGCGGTTATTCCTTCCCTTCTACTCCACCAAGCACCGCGGTACCGGCCTCGGCCTCTCCATCGCCGCCAAAATCGTGCAGGAGCATGGCGGCTCGATTCGTGCGGAGTCGAACAGTCCCAAGGGGGCGTGCTTTATTCTTCGCGTGCCGCTGCTGGAGGCTGTCACTCCCGTCACCGCGCTGCCCGAGGCTGAAAACGCCGAGCCGGTAAAGGAAATTCGCTCGTGAACCACATTCTGGTTGTGGACGATGAGTCGGAGATCCGCTCGTCGCTCGAAGAGATTTTGCGCGAGGAGGGCTACGGCGTGGCCACCGCGGCCACGGCAGCGGAGGCTCTCGTCCTGATTGAAGACGCGCCCTATGACGTGGTGCTGCTCGATATCTGGCTGCCTGACAGCGATGGGCTGGACGTGCTGGCCGATGTGCGCCGGATGGCCCGGGAGAGACGGCCCGAGGTGGTCATCATCAGCGGCCACGGCACGATTGAAACGGCGGTGAAGGCCACCAAACTCGGCGCCTACGATTTTCTCGAAAAGCCGCTCTCGCTCGATCGCACGCTGATCGTGCTCAAGAACGCGGTCGAAGCGCGCCGCCTGCGCACGGAGAACCTGGAATTCAAGCGGCAGTTCAGCGTGGGCTCAGTCCTGACCGGGGACAGTGTTTCGGTGAAGGCGCTTCGCCAGCAGATCCGGTTGATGGCGCCGACTAACGGGCGGGTGCTGATCTACGGTGAATCGGGCACGGGCAAGGAATTGATCGCGCGCTCCATCCATGCCGAGAGCCTGCGGCGCGATCGCGTTTTCGTGGAACTGAACTGCGCGGCCATCCCCGAAGCGCACATCGAGGCAGAACTCTTCGGTTACCGGCACGGGGCGCAGCCCGGCGGCCCGCCGGAGCAGCGAGGCACGCTCGAGCGCGCCGATGGGGGAACACTCTTCCTCGACGAAGTGGGCGATATGAGCCTCAAGACCCAGGCCAAGGTCCTGAGCGCACTCGACGACCAGTTGTTTACGCCCGTCGGAGGCACCCAGCCGCTACGCGTCGATGTCCGGCTGATCGCATCGACAAACAAGGACCTGGAAGAAGAGATCGCCAAAGGAAATTTTCGCGAGGACCTCTTTTACCGGCTCAATGTAGTTCCGTTCAACGTGCCACCGCTGCGGGAGCGCAAACAGGACATTCCGCCCTTGGCGCGGGAGTTCCTGGGCGACTTTGGGCGCCAGTACGGGCGGCCCCGCATGGAGATCAGCGATGAAGCGCTGCAGGCCCTGGCCCAATACCACTGGCCGGGCAATGTCCGCGAGTTGAAGAACGTGATTGAGCGAGTGCTGATCCTCAACCCGCGTACGCTGCGGATCGAGCGCAAGCAATTGCCGCCCTTGACGCAAAGGTCCAGCTCCCGCGGCGCCGAGGAGTTTTCGTCTCTGCAGGAGGCGCGCGACGCCTACGAGCGCGAATACATCCTGAAGAAAATCGAGGAGGCGCGCAACAACGTGAGCCGGGCCGCGGAATTGCTCGGCCTGGAGCGCAGCCATCTCTACCGCAAGATGAAGGCGCTGGGGATCAGCGTGCGGGAGTAGCCAGGAGTGTTTGGTTCTTTTCAATCAAACCCTGGGTTCTTCGACCGGAGAGATGAAACCCCACCCTGGCAGAGCTAGGATGGGGCACCCGTCGTTTCTGGTTAGGATGGCCGGACAGGGGATGTTCATAAATGGACGAAGATTGCGATTGCGGACAAGGTTCGGCTCCGGGCCGGCGCGGGAACCGGAAAGCCATCTTCTTGCAGGCCTGTAAGTTGGGCGTGCGTACGGAAATCTTGCCGTTGGCAAAAGAATTGCCTGTAGCTTGGTCGTAAAAGTGTCTGCGGAGGCTTCCCATGGCGTATTTCGAGCGTGTTCGCGATGTGGTTTCCGGGCCGTTTAGTCCCGATGTGATCCAGCAGCGTAGCAATGCCGGATGGCAGATGGTATCGATCGAGTGGCGGCGGGAGTTGCCGGACTCCGAGGCTCCGCCGGATGGCGCCTTCGGTGAAGACATTCCATTCGGGCTGCGCATTTCCACCGACTGCAAGCGGCTGGAGGTGGACGAAGCCGAAAACAAGGTCCTGATGCTGATGATGGACCTGCTGGCCCAGGACTTCTCGTATTCGGCCATCGTGAGCGACCTCAACGAGAAGGGGTATCGCACTCGCGCCGGCAAGCCGTGGAGCCGGGTGGCGGTGTTCAACATGATGCCCCGCCTGATCGAGGTCGGGCCGCGGATCTTCAACAGCCAGGAATGGGAACAGCGGCGGCTGAGAATTGCGCGCCGTACCGCGCCTGAGCCTTAGACGCCGTCCCCAGGCGGGCTCGGCTACTTCAGGATCGGCCCCAACGATCCCGTGTTGTCTCCGAGCCTGGGGTCTACCTGGAAATCCCATACCGTCTGGTTGATTTCGGACGGAGAAATGATTTCGACCAGCGCGTATTCGCCGATGAGCAGGGGCTGCGCGGGCGTGAGCTTGAGCCAGTGACTGCCGGTCATGACTTCAACCTTCATCGGAATCGTGTCTTCGCTCTGGGTGATGTTGCCGGTGGGACTGATGTGGATCGCGCCCACGATGCGCACTGCCTTTCGTTCATCGACCTTCACGATAGCGAAGCCTGACTGCGGCGAGTGTGCCCCATGCCTGCGGTTGGCCGCTTCCTTGGCACCGCTGGTGTTGACCGTCATGGCGTGGGAAAGAACCTTTTCGCCCGCGTCGGTGGCATTCAGAGATACATAGATAGCGGGGTCGTTGACGTGCAAGTGAATCTTGGCATGCGCACCGGGCAACTCGATGCTCGCCCGTGAGCCGGCCAGGGGGTTCAACGTGCTCAAGCCGTGATGAGTCTTGGCATCGATCCCGAGCTGGTTGGGGGGCAATTCCACGAGTTCCGGAGTGCCCTGGTAGGTGTCCAAAGCAAACACGCTGTCCTGGTCGGGCAATTCGAGCCCCTTGGCTACTTCCGGCATGCGCGCGGCCTGTTCGGCACGCTCCGCAGCCTCCTCCTTGTCGATGCCGGAGGCCTCCTTCATGGCGTCGGAGGGATCGTCTCCAGCGGCGGCCTGTTCCACGTGGTCCCGCTCCCATTTGCGGGTCGCGTCCCAATCCACAAGGGACTCGGGGAGTTCCTCCCAGTCACCTCCGCGTTCGAGCGAGATATACCGGACGCGGTCGCCCACGATCTCATACTTGCGGACCAGTTGATAGGACCCGTCTTTGAGGATCAGGCGGTGGTTGGAACCCGTGTTGGGAATGCCTTGGGGCATGGGCAATGGCTTGTGCGTCTGCGCCGCGGCTGCCAGCGACGCCAGAAACAGGCATGCCAGGGCAGTTCCCACCGCCCGCCGTAACTTGCCCAGGTAGCTCATTGCCGTCTCTCAGTTTAGACGGAGAGTACCGCCGGTTGGTGGGCGATGCTTTCAAAAGGCCCGTTTCCGCGTCTTGTTACGTAACCCCTTTCCGGGGATCCCGACATCGAAATCTGTGTATTCTTAAGGTAGGAATGTTGCTGGCAGGAATTCAGTCAGGACGGCCGAGAAATCGGCGGGCGGCGCCGGGAGCGATGGCTCCGCGGACCGCCAGACCACGAACGTTCGCGGTAGCGACGGTCGTGTGCCTGCTGCTGCTGGCGTTGCTGGCGGTCGTCCAGATCGCCCACGTTCATCCCCTGGAAAGCGACGCCGACCATTGCCCGCTGTGCATCGTCATGCACGCCGTGGCCCCGGTCGCCGTCACCGCGGCGGTCATTATCCTGGTACAGGTTGGAACGCCGGCGCCGATTCTCGAAACGCGCGCGGTCATTCGACCATGGAATCCGACGTTATTTACACGGCCGCCGCCCCTCGCCTCCTAGCGGCGCCGTTCGGTATTCATTTCAGCTCATATTCTCATTTACGGTTTGCCTCTCCAATGGGAAGGGCATCCGCTGTCTCTCCACAAAGCTGATCCGAAATCGAAGCGGCGCCCTCGTATACGAGGCGGCAGCGCGGTATTTGAGCGCGGCCCGAATTCCAGGACCTTTCCAGCCGTTCTTCGGAGGCTCATTATGCCGTACAAACACGGCCTGTATTTTCGCATTTTACTTTTGATTGTCCTTGCTCTTGCGAGCCCGTTGGCGCGGGCACAAGCCGGAAACGCAGGTGCTGTGCGCGGCACGGTCACCGATCCAACCGGCGCCGTGATTCCGGGCGCTACGGTCCACCTGACGAATGAGGTGAGCGGGCTCGATCGGACCGCGACCACCAATGCCACCGGCCAATTCGAGTTCACCAACGTTCCCTTCAATCCTTACCAGATCACCAGTTACTGCCACCGGGTTTTCGCAGCTAAAACAGAATTTCGAGATTCGCTCCTCGGTTGGAGCGAGCCTGAAGCTGGTCCTGCCCATCGGGGGCGCGAGTTCCACCGTGACGGTTGAGGCCACCGGTGATCTGATTGAAACCGACCCAACGTTCCACACCGACGTGGATCGAGACTTGTTCATCAAGGTGCCGCTGGAGAGCCAGTCCTCGTCGCTCAGTTCGCTGGTCACGCTCACAACGCCCGGTGTTGCGGCCGATTCCAACGGACTATTTCATGGCCTGGGCGACCATGCGTCCAATTCGTTTTCAGTCGACGGGCAGTCGATCAGCGACCAGCAGAGTAAAGTCTTCTCCAACCAGCTTCCCTCCAATGCAATCCAATCGATCGAGGTGATATCGGGCGCGCCGCCGGCGGAATACGGCGACAAGACCAGCCTTGTGATTGTGGCGACTACGCGGTCGGGGCAGGGAGTGACAAGGCCCACTGGCAGCATCAGCAGTTCTTACGGGAGCTTCGGGTCTGCGACGGCCGGCCTGGATCTGTCGTATGGCGGGCAGAACTGGGGCAATTTTTTCGAGGCCGACGGCCTGAACACTGGCCGCTTTCTCGATCCGTCGGAGTTTTCGGTGTTTCACGCCAGGGGGAACGCGGAAAACATCTTCGATCGCGTGGATTACAGCTTTACCACGGCCGATTCAGTGCACCTGGATTTGAATTACAGCAGGTCGTGGTTTCAGACGCCCAACTCATACGACAACCTCAACGTAGAGAACGTGGTAGACGGGGGAACCAGCTCCAATCCGGTCTTTGCCAACTTGGGCGATACCGACCAGCGCTCCAAGATCGGCACGTTCAATATCGCGCCAACCTACACCCGGGTGGTGAGCAACAATGCGGTCTTTAACTTTGGCGCATTCGTGAGAAAGGATCTGTACAACTACTACCCAAGCAACAATCCGCTGGCCGATCTGGGACCGGCCAATCTGCAAACCTCATCGATCGCCCAGGACCGCACTCTGACCAATATGGGAGCCCATTCGGACTTCACCTACGCGAAGGGAATACAGAACATCAAGGCGGGTGCAATTTATCAACAGACCCTGCTACGCGAAAACGACAAACTGGGCGTGGTCGACGCAACATACAACGCCCCTTGCGTGGATGAGGACGGCAATCCGCTGGCCGGATATTCGGACCCATCCCAGTGCTCCGGTAGCGCATTGGGAGTGAACCCCAATTATCTTCCTGTCCTTGCTCCCTACGACCTTACCCGTGAGGGGAGCTTTTACAGCTATTTCGGGCATACCGATGTCAAGGAACTGTCCCTCTACATCGAGGACCAGATCAAGACCGGCAACTGGAACTTCAACCTGGGGATTCGCGGCGACCTGTACAACGGCCTCGCGGTGGCCCGGCAGGCTGAGCCGCGGGTTGGGATTGCGTATAACGTCAAGCCCTCCAAGACTGTACTGAGGGTTTCCTACGCGCGGACGTTGGAGACGCCGTTCAATGAGAACCTGGTCCTTTCGAGCAATGGGTGTCTGAACGAGGTTCTGGCTCCTCTGCTCGCTTGTACTCCAGGGGTATCGGGCACGTTGGCGCCCGGTTACCGCAACGAATTCCATGCCGGGTTGCAGCAGGCATTGGGCAAGTGGGCCGTGGTCAGCGGTGAGTACATCTGGAAGTACACTCACAACGCCTTCGATTTCGGGGTGCTGGGCAATACCCCCATATTCTTCCCCATCGACTGGCATAATTCGAAGATCCCGGGCTATGCGGTGAATGTGAATGTCCCTGAGATCCATAACATCAGCGGATATGTGGTGATGTCCTCGGTGGCCGCGCGCTTCTTCCCGCCACAGTCGGCCGGGGCAGGTGCCGCCCCGCAGACAGGTGGCTTCCCCTTCCGCATCGATCACGACGAGAAATTCAACCAGACCACCCACCTGCAATATCAGTTCGGCAAGCGCGGTCCGTGGGCAGGGTGGAATTGGCGCTACGACTCGGGCCTGGTGGCGGGCTCGGTGCCTTTCGCTACGGATACCACAACGCCTGTTGACCTGAGTGGGCTCACGAACGATCAGCAGGCCCAGGCGGGCCTTACGTGCAATGGCGTCAAGGCAACCCTGACTGCCGGGTTCACGTCATGCCTGCCTTCGCAGTACAGTTCCTCCCTGGTCAGCATTCCCGCACCCGGAACGGAGAATGACGACAAGAACCCGCCACGGATCGCACCGCGAAACCTGTTCGATGCCACCGTCGGCCAGGACAACCTCTTCCACAAGGAACGGTACAAGGTGGATCTTGCTCTCACGGCGATCAACATCACCAACAATTATGTGCTGTATAACTTCCTGTCCACGTTCAGCGGAACGCACTACGTGACGCCGCGCGCGCTCACGGCGAAGATCACGCTGAATTTTTAGCCGGCATTTGTAGTTGCCGTCATGAAGCGCACTCCGGGGCGTGTCTTGCGTGGCTGATACACCCCGGGGAGACCCGAACGCGTTTTCCCGATACGTTGACCTTTCCCAATAATGGTCCCTCGCAGGGAACGATACAATTCAGTGCCTCACGCTAATACTGCGAGGAACGGGCAATGAAACGAAGAGATTTTTTGAAAAGTGCGACAATCGCCGCCGCAGCGAGTGCCGCCGAGGCTTTCGCAGACGCGCCGCAGAATCAAACCGCGCCGGACACATCGGGGAGAAAGCCTCTGGGGAAGATCGCTCTCGAAGAACACTTCATGGTGCCCGACTTCATCGAGTACTTCGCAGAGACCTACCAGAACATCAGCCCTGCGATCGTGAAACCGGGTCTGGAGGCGCTCCAGGATCTGGGCGACAGGCGGATCGCGATCCTGGACCAGCACCACGTGGACTTTGTCGTGTTGTCTCTCTCCGGCCCGGGCGTTCAGGTTGAGAAGGACGCCAACGGTTGCGCTGAAAAAATCAAAAGCGGTCAATGATTTTCTCGCCAAAGAAATTCAGAAGCGTCCCAGCCGGTATGGCGGCTTCGCTCACCTAGCGATGCACAATCCTGCTGCGGCGGCGGACGAGCTGGAGCGCTGCATGCATGACCTTGGATTTCAGGGCGCGATGATTAACGGCCAAACCAATGGGGAATATCTTGATGCGGATAAGTATTCCGTATTCTGGGAGCGCGTGGCGGCGCTTGAAGCGCCCATTTATCTCCATCCCGCCAATCCCGTCGATCATCCGGCAATGTACGGCGGCCACCAGGAGCTGTGGGGCCCGGTCTGCAGTTGGGCCTTTGAGACCGCGACGCACGCCTTGCGGCTTGTGTTTGCCGGTGTGTTCGACCGCTATCCCCAGGCCCGGTTAGTGCTCGGCCACATGGGAGAGACGCTGCCCCTGAACCTGTGGCGATTCGACAGCCGATGGCTGATATCGCATCGAGGTTCCATGACGCTTCCCCAGCCGCCGTCTTTCTACGTCAAGCGAAATATTGCGGTTACCACGTCCGGGGTTTGTTCTGACATTTCCCTCCGCTGTGCGCTCGACTCGATGGGAACCAGCAATGTCATGTTTTCGGTTGACTACCCGTTTGAAAAAACAGAGCTGGCAGCTCAGTTCATCGAAACGGCGAAGATCGCTGAGAATGAGCGGATCCAGGTCGCATCAAGTAACGCAAAACGCATTCTCCGCCTGAATGGGCATACGAACATCCTTGATGCGGTTCTCCATCTCGCCGTGCTGGCAGTAGAACTTCTCGTATAAGTCGCGCTCTGCCCACTGATCGGCAGTCAGCGAAGTGACCACGAAGCGCGGGTTCTCGCCCTTATCGAGATACTCGGCCTTGGCCACCACCCGCCGCGCACGCGCCCAGCTCTTGCCGGTCATGTAGTCGAACTCGGTAAAGACACGCGCTGCCTTGCCGGTCTCGGCGTGCAGCAGCCTGGCCTCGTGCATCGGTTTGCCGATGATCTTCTGCAGCCGGCGGTTGCGTGCCAGGCCGAACAGGAAGTCCACTTGGTTCTCCGCGGCCTCGCACCAGGCCATCAGTTCCTCGCGGCAGAAGCCGGAGTCGCCGCGCACCACGATGCGCACCTTCGGCCACTTGGAGCGCAACTGGGCCACGATGCGCTTGACTTCATCCAGCGCACCGGCCGCGCCATCCACGTTGCTGGCGCGAAGCCGGGCACACAACAGTTGATCGCCGGCGAAGATATACAGCGGCAAGTAGCAGTAGCTGTCGTAGTAACCATGAAAAAAGCGTTCCGGCTGATGGCCGTGGAGCGGGATGTCGGTTGCATCCAGATCAAGCACAATCTGGTCCGGAGCCTCAGCGTGCGACTCGATGAACAGATCGCAGAGCAGCCGGTCGATCTTTTCCGGCGCGTAATCGATCTTGTGATAGCGCCCCGAGCCGCCCGGAAGCTCCAGCCGGTTCAGCGTACTCTTACCGGCCAACGGCTCTTCCAGCTTGCGGCGACCCGCCAGCACGGCCATCAGTGGATCGTGGCGCAACTGCTCATGATCGCAAAGGTCCTCGTAGCCCAGGGCCAGCCCGTAGATGCGCTGCGAGAGCATCTCCCCAAGCTGGTGTTGAACAAATACCGGCGACCGCCGGTCGGTGAAACAACACGCCACCCGATTCAGCAAACCAATCTTGCGATCGGCCTGACGCAACAACAGCGACCCGCCATCGGTCGATACCTGCCCGGCCGTGAAACTGGACTCCACGCGGCGTGAAAAATGAGATGCAAACGAGAAGACTTCTTGATTACACTCTGTCATGAGAAAGGCCGCCCTTTCCTCGGCCATAACCCGTCTCGACAACGTAGTTATGACACAGAAAAGACGGCCTTTCCAGTTATTTCATCCTTCCCGACTCACCCAAATAGACAATCGACCCGTGAGATATGCGGCTAGCGCTCGTTCTCGCCGCCCGCGGCCCTCGTCTTCGCGATTGCGAAAAACATGCGCGCGCTTTTGCATTTTCTTTCTTCGGTTTTGCCACAATAGAGGTGGAAGAATTGATCGAAGTGCAACTTGAGCGCGGATGGGTACCCCTCCCCTCCCCCGGTGGCTGTGAAGCTGTGGTGTGTCACGACACGAGCGAGAGCTTGTGATGCTGTATCAGAGATGGGAGATGGCCTCCCGGAGTCGGCTTTCTGGAGCAGGCTTCAAACCGCCCACTGCTGCTACGTTCAAAAGGCGTGGTAGTGAACGAGTGAGGAAAAGGCATCGGAAAAGATGTCAGGTAAGTATCGAGGAGATGAGCGAAAGCAAACCGTCCGATGACGCATCGAAACACAGTCAGATGCTGTCAAAACTGGAGCTGCACAGTTGCTCCAGGATGAGCCGGGAAGAAACCAGATTACTGTCCCGGCGACAGCCGGTGTATAGGCGGCATGAACTCGATACAGGCTTTGGTAGGGAACGTGAGAACCTCGTTCTGGATGCAAAGGGAAATGACAAGTGGCAAACACCACGAGAAAGAATACCGATGCCGGGGCGAGGGGCGGATCATCCTGCAGTAGCGTCGAAGCGTCTGTAATGGACGGGGAGCGAAGAGGATGACATAGCTTGATGGAGGGCTTGGCCAACTGGGCAACCAGGAGGAGCCCCTCCCTTCAGAGAAGGTTTGTGCTCGCGAGAGACAAATGCAGGGCTATGAAGAGCCGTGTGAATCGAGAGGTTCAAGCACGGTTCCGTGAGGGCCTCGGGGTGAAATTCCCCGGGGCTACTCGACAAACTATGGTGTGTCACGACACGAGCGAGAGCTTGTGATGCTGTATCAGAGATGGGAGATGGCCTCCCGGAGTCGGCTTTCTGGAGCAGGCTTCAAACCGCCCACTGCTGCTACGTTCAAAAGGCGTGGTAGTGAACGAGTGAGGAAAAGGCATCGGAAAAGATGTCAGGTAAGTATCGAGGAGATGAGCGAAAGCAAACCGTCCGATGACGCATCGAAACACCGTCAGATGCTGTCAAAACTGGAGCTGCACAGTTGCTCCAGGATGAGCCGGGAAGAAACCAGATTACTGTCCCGGCGACAGCCGGTGTATAGGCGGCATGAACTCGATACAGGCTTTGGTAGGGAACGTGAGAACCTCGTTCTGGATGCAAAGGGAAATGACAAGTGGCAAACACCACGAGAAAGAATACCGATGCCGGGGCGAGGGGCGGATCATCCTGCAGTAGCGTCGAAGCGTCTGTAATGGACGGGGAGCGAAGAGGATGACATAGCTTGATGGAGGGCTTGGCCAACTGGGCAACCAGGAGGAGCCCCTCCCCTTCAGAGAAGGTTTGTGCTCGCGAGGGACAAATGCAGGGCTATGAAGAGCCGTGTGAATCGAGAGGTTCAAGCACGGTTCCGTGAGGGCCTCGGGGTGAAATTCCCCGGGGCTACTCGACAGTCGACCGTTTCGATGAAGCCACGACTCAAGCCTTTAGGCTCGTCAGAAAAGCGTTCTGACTCTGCTCACGGGTCAGGAAAGTGCCAGCAAGCCCTTGCGCAGAGCGTCGGGATCGCCGGGAAGGTGCTGTTCGATTTCCTCGTGAACCCGCTTCCACGTGGGAAGCGCCTGGGCGAGCAGCTTGCTGCCCTCCTCGGTCAGGATCAGGGTGCGGCTGCGCCGGTCGGAGGGGTCGGACGCGATTTTGACCAACCCGCGGCGCTCCAGCGGCTTGAGCGCGGCCGTCAGCGTGGTCCGATCCATCGCCAGCAGGGACGCGACCGGCCCCATGGCGGGAGGAACGGGACGGTTCAGCGACATCAAAAGAGAAAACTGGCCATTCGTGAGTCCAAACGGGCGCAACGCTTCATCAAAACACCGTGCCAGGGCACGCGCGGCCCGCTGCACGTGAAGACACAGGCAGCAGTCCCGCACCATGATGCGTGGATTCGTACGGCAGTACGTTTGGACTTGACACGGAAGTAAGATAGTTGATATCAACGTATTCGTCAATTTGATTCTTTTCTCAACTGCAAGAAGCTCTCCACGAATTCCCTAAATCGTGGGAAGCGCCAAATTTCCTTTGGACGATTTGTCGAATTTCGCTTCCGCCGTTCGACTACTTAGTGATTGCGGGCAACTCCCGCGCGTCTCGGAGGTCAACCGATGCCATTCCTGCATGATCTGAAAATCGCGATCCGTTCCCTGGCGCGCGTGCGTGCGCTCTGGTTCACCGTTGCCATCACCCTGGCGCTCGGAATCGGCGCCAATGCCGCGATCTTCACGGTGGTCCGCGCCGTTCTGCTTCGTCCATTGGCCAACCGGGACGAAGACCGCTTGCTCTACATACGACAGAGCGCTCCCGGTCTTGGCGTGACGAATGCGACGTTCTCGATCCCAGAGATTCAGGACATTGGGACGGGGCTGAAGAGCATTACGAAGCTGGGCACATTTTCAGAGATTGACTTTACCGTCGTGGGGCTGGGCACGCCGCGCGAGATTCCTGCCGGAGTGGTCGACGGGAATTATTTCCAGGTGATGGGACTGCGTCCGGTGCTGGGACGGCTGTTGGGTCCGTCCGACGACGGCCAGAATGCGCCGGGTGCGGTGGTACTGACCTACGGGTTCTGGAAGTCGGAACTGCATTCCGATCCGAGCGTGCTGGGAAAGACCGTCCGGCTGGAAGGCGGCCAGGGCGCACGCGGAGCGACGGTGGTCGGGGTGCTGGAACCTTCCGTCCCATACCCGGTGGCAACCGAGATCATCGCCAACGTGGTGACCAGCCCTCATCACCTTTCTGCGACGATGGTCACGGGCCGCGAACACCGTATGACCGAAGTCTTCGGGCGGCTGGCGCCGGGGGCAACTGTCGACGCCGCTCGCGCCGAGTTGCGCAGCGTGTACGGCGGGATGGTCTCCGCCCATCCCGAGACGTACAAACCTGAGGACCATTTCCAGATCGACGTCAAGCGCATGCATGACCAGATCAATTCGCAGGCGAATACGATCCTGTGGGTTCTGTTTGGTGCGGCGGGCCTGCTGTTTGTGATTGCCAGCTCCAATGTTGCCAACCTGGTTCTGGCGCGGACCGTGCGCCGGGAAGGGGAACTGGCCATTCGCTCCGCGCTGGGTGCCAGCAGCCAGGTCCTGCGCCGATCGTTGCTGGCAGAGAGCCTGGTGTTGTGCGGGAGCGGCGCCATTGCGGCGGTGCTGATCGCGGTTCCCATGGTGGCGGTGCTGGGCCGGTATGCGGCGCGGTTCTCGGTGCGGGCGCGCGACTTGTCGCTAGACTTCAGCCTGGTGTGGTTTGGAATCGGCCTGGCCTTGATCGCGGCGGTTTTCCTGGCTTACATACCGCGGCTGCCGTCGCCGGATGCCCCCCATGGCGGGCTGAGCACGCGCGGCACCCGGGTTGCCGGGGGGAGCAACCGGCGCCTTCGCGTTTTCGCCGTGATCCAGATCATGGCCTCCTTCGTCCTGCTGGCCGGGGCCTGCGTGCTGATGAAGACCCTGTTTGTTCTCGAACAGAGCCGGCCGCCTTTCGACTCCGGCAATGTGCTGGCGATCAACCTGCCGGTGATGTCGTATGGGAAGACTCCGGAGCAGGTGCAAGACTTCTATCGTGATGTAAAAGATCGCGTCGGCAGCCTGCCGGGTGTGGATCATGTCGCCTCAGGTTTTAGCGCCCCGTGGCGCGACGAGCGGGGACTCAACATCAATTTCGCGTTCGCTGCCCAGGGGGCAAAACCCAGAAACGACAAGATCGATTACCGGGCCAATTTTCGCTCGGTGTCTCCGGGGTTTTTCGAAACCATGGGCGTGCCGATTGTCGAGGGCCGCGACTTCAACGACGGCGACAAGGACGGGAAGGAACGCGTGGTGATCGTGAGCCAGAGCCTGGCGCAGGCGCTGTACCCGGGGCAGAATGCGCTCAATCGCCGGCTGTGGTGGACCGATGGGGTGATGAAGTTTATCGGCATCAGCTACGAGCCGCGGCGGATCGTCGCCGTCGTGCCCGACTTCGATGATGAAAACCTGATCCCGACGCCGGCCATGACCATCTATCAGCCCACGAACCAGGAGGGGTGGAATGGGCGCCTGTTTGTGCGCGCCAAGGGCGATCCATACCTGCTGGTTCCGGCGATTACCCGGACCATTCATGAAATGTCGGCCGATCAGCCGGTGGAGAAAGCCAGCACGCTGGGCGATGCGCGCGCCGAGGTCCTCACGCCCGACAAGCTGAATGCCATCGTGTTTGGCGGATTCGCTGCCGTCGCGCTCCTCATCTCCGTGGTGGGCGTGGCGGGCGTTCTTGCCTTCTCGGTGAGCGGGCGCACGCGCGAATTTGGGATTCGGATGGCTTTGGGCGCCCAGCCGCGCAATATCCTTACCGATGTTCTTGTGGAAGGCGCGGTGATGGCGGCGCTGGGTGTGGGCGCGGGAGTGGCGTTGAGCTTTGTGCTGGAACGCATCGCCGGCAAGTACATTGCCGACCTGCATCAGGCCGGCGCGCTCGCATACATTGCCTCTGCGGCTCTGATTCTGATCGCTGCCGTGATTGCGTCCGCGGCGCCGGCGGCGCGGGCGGCCCGGGTGAACGCGGTAGAGGCGCTGCGGGCGGAGTAACGCTGTTTAGATTTGAACGGCCGAACCTTTTGAGGTCTCCCACCCTTGCGACTGAGAAAAGTCGCAAGGATGGGGCACGGGGCCGCAGTTCTGTGAGCGTGATCGGCCCGGTGATCGCCAGTTGTTTCTCGCTGTCGAGCACGTTTAATCGGCATTCGTCGCATCGGCGCGCAAGTTGCGCCGGATTCACTCCTCAACAGGCAACTCGGCGGAAAGAATGTTCATCGGCGTCAGTCCGCGCTGACGCAGCGCCCGAAGGCTGAGCGAATCGTGTCGCTTGGCCAGCCGCCTTCCGTTGTGATCCACCACCAGGCGGCAATGAAACCACTGCGGAATCTTGAGTCCCAGCGCCTGAAAGAGCAGGATCTGTCGCGCGGCCGATTTCAGCAGATCGGCTCCCCGGACGACCTCGGTGATACCCATCGCGGCGTCATCGGCCACGCAAGCCAGTTGATAGCTCGGTACCCCATCGCGACGCCACACCACAAAGTCGCCGAAGTCCTCGCCGGCCACGAAGCGCTGTGGGCCGAGATTCAGATCGAGGAACTCCACGGCTTCACCATCGCGCACTCGAAAGCGCCAGTTGGCGCCCTCCGGATTTTCGAGATCGACCGCTGTAGGCCCGGGCAGTTGCGGAGCGTGCCATTGGTGATTACGGCAGGTGCCGGGGTAAACCGGTTCGTCGTCGAGCGCATCCAGCTTTCCCGTGCGCAACCCGGCAGCAGTTCGCGAAGTGTGCTCATGCGGCGCGCCGAGCGCACTCTCCAGATCTCTACGTGAGCATCGGCAGGGGAACAGGAATCCTCCCTCGCGAAGCTTGCGCCAGGCATCGAGATAGACGGGGCGCCGTTTGCTCTGCACGTAGGGAGCGAAGGGGCCGCCTTTGTCCGGGCCCTCATGCCAGCGTATTCCCAGCCAGCGCAGGTCATCGAAAGCGGCATCTGCATACATGGCTCGACTGCGGTCGGGATCGAGATCTTCCATGCGCATGACCAGAGCGCCACTCGCGTCCCGCGCCCGCTGCCAGGCCGTCCAGAAAGTGCGCGCATGACCCACGTGCAGGTACCCGGTCGGCGAAGGGGCAAGTCTCCCGCGATAATTCGACACTGGTCCTGACACAATGCTGGCCACTTACCCAAGTATTGTAGTAAGGACGGAACGCCGAGGATATGGCGGGTTAGATACCGGCGCATGGCGTGACAGGCACCGGCGATTCATCACGGAAGTTATTCCTGCGAATTACTGCCGGAGACGTCATCGGGATGGTGATGATGTTCATAGTGATCGATGGTGTCGGAGAGATGGTCGGGGTCGACTGAAACCTGCACCACGTCCAGATTGCGTCCGTCTTCGTCAAGCACAAAGAGCCCCATACGCGCGCCCTCGGGGCGTATGAAAATCAGGGTCTGCGTATTGCCGCCTCCGTGATTGGCATCTGTCGGCGTGGAGTCCGATTTGCGGCTGGTCTCGCGAATGATTCGTTCCCAACCCTGCACCGAGTTTCGTCTCCACCATCTGGTTCAGTTCGTCACCATCCATGACGGGCGAAAAATATTCGAATTCCGCGATGTGCAGATTGCTCACTCCACCATTGGTGGCTTTGCGGGACACGAAGCTGATGAGGCCAAAGAAGGGAATGCGTGTAGCGTGCACGTGGTATTTGGTCTCGATGGTGCGCACCACGCCGTCAAAACCGTTTTCACTTCCGCCGGCCAAGACAGCGACGGGGACCAGTAACGCTACAAAGCATACCGGGATCAACAGCAAGCCTCTCATTCCGTGCCTCCCTTCGTTTTGTCCTTGCTCTTTTCCTTGTCCTTATCCTTATCTTTGCTATGGGGGGCGGCGTCGATGGCGCCCAGGGCGCCCAACCCGCCGAGGCCGCTGAGTTTGCCCAGGTCTTCCATGCGCACCGGGCCCAGAATGAGCACGATCGTCAGTTCCTTCGATTCGGCCGAGAGGATGAACATGCCGTGCGTCTCGCCGTTCACCATCTTGACCAGAACATCGGTAGTCTCGCCGGTCCTGCGCTCGCGCTCGCGCACGATGGGTGTCCATTCGCTGGTTTCAAAATACTGGCGCAGCTTCTCGATCTCGTCCATCGAGTACTGGCCCTCTTTATCGAATTCATAGCTGCGGACATAGATGCCGTCGAGGTTTTCGATCAGGCGGCGCGTTGCGGCCTCGTCCTGGTCTTTGCCGTTCATGAATTTCGCGGCAAAGCCCAGCATGTTCTTGCCCAGCGTCACCTCGGTTACATTGGAGGCGCGGCTGGCGAGTTCCTTCTCTACCGCCGGCGGCAGGGGCAATGGTGAAGTCTGCGTCTGGGCCGACAAGGCCGGCATGACCGCGAGCATTAAGAACGCACCAAGGAAAAGGCCGATCGTTCGTTTCTTCATCTGGAATTCCCCTTACTGATCTGCATTGCGGTTGTGAGGCGCCAGGCGCAGATTCATTTCGTTGAGTGCGCGCTGAGTAACGCGCAACGCCGTCATCACCTGGCGGCGCGCTTCTTCGCCCCGGCGACGATCTTCAGCCCGCTGCAGTTGCCATTGCATCAGCCCGCCCAGCATCGCAGCAAGGACCAGTCCCGCCGCCACTCGCTGCCACGCGACCCAGTAGTGATGGCGTCGCTCGGTGATTTCAAGACCACGCCGCGCCATGATTTTTCGCTTCAGGCTGGGGGGCGCGGGTCTCCGCTGCAATGCCTGGTGTAATTCCTTTTCAAATTCGTCGATGTGTTCATGCTCCACGGATGTACTCCCGTAAATGATTTGTAGCTTTGGCCCGGAGCAACTTGAGTCCTCGCTGCAGGTGGCTTTTGACCGTAGCCAGAGGCGCTTCCAGGGTTTCGGCAATCTCTTCCGGCAGCATGTCCTCCTGATAGCGAAGAACCAGCGCCGCGCGCTGAGCCTCGGGGAGCGTGGTCAGGAGGAACTCCATGCGCGTTCCCAGAGGCGACGGCCGTTCGTCTGTACACGAGGCGTGTGCCTCGTTCATTTCCACCCAAAGGTCGAGTCCCCGCACGCGCCGCCGCCTCAAGGAATCAGAGGATCGGTTGATGGCCACGCGCCGCAACCAGAAGCGGGCATGCTCCGGGTTCTTGATCTTGCCCATGTTCCGGTCCAGTTCCAGAAAGACGTCCTGGGCGATTTCTTCAGCCAGCCCTCGGTCGCCGGTCATCCTCAGGGCGAGCGAAAACACCATGGACTGATGCTCGTCCACGAGTTTTTCGAAATCCGGCTGCCATTGGGCCATGGGTTTCGCTTCTACTTTCTTATCCGCGGGGAAGCGCGGGGCGGGATGCAGAGATTTACGAGATAGCCAGGAAAAAGTTCATACCCGATCCGGCGCCGCCCCGGTTTGTTATCCATTCGACCGTTCAGTCAAACAACGGTTACGACGATTCCGATGGGTAAAAACCGGATTTCGCTTTTGTGGTCTCCCACCCTTTCGCCAGGAAAAAGGTGAAAGGATCGGACACGGAGATTATGTAATTGGTTAGAACAAATCCGGGATGCTGTGAAAGGCGATGCGGGTGGGCGCGGCCTTGTAGGCGGTCAGCATGGTTGCGGGCGCAAGCGTGCCGAGGCCGTACTTATAGTTGAGCGCATCCATGGCTGCGAGGAGCCGGGTCCGGCCTTGCTCCACATCGAGGGCATCGAAGAGGCTGAGGGTATGGAGCCGGTCGGGAACGAGTCCGCCCAAGTTGCACCCCCACAAAAAACGGATGCGCGTACTCCGCGCCCATTGGGCTGAGACTGCCAGAGCCGCCGCAATGCCGCAATGAGCGTCTGATTATCCTGGCATTCGGTCAGCTTCGATTCCCCGTGCCAGCCGCGGGTCGGCACGCCGAATCGGCTTACCGGAGTTCCGGGCGAGTTTTCACCGCGCGGCGCCGCAAAGCCGACGGCCAGCCCGATGCTGCTGGCCCAGAGCCCGCCCGAGCGAAGGCGCATGGCGGCCTTGTGCAGCAACTTGTGGGCAACGGCCCAGGCTTTCTCTGAGGTGCGCAGCTCGGGCGCGAGCACATGCTGGTGGCTGATCGACTTCAGGTGATCGGTCTCGGACATCTCGAAGTCTTCGCCCTTGAGCCAATGCCACAGCCGCTCGCCCCAGACCGATCCCCACAGCCGCCCGGCCTGCTCGCAGTCGAGCGCCAGCAGCTCTTCCATGGTGCGAATGCCGCGCTCGTTGAGCCGCTTCTCGGTTCGCGCGCCGACGCCGGGCAGATCGCGCAGGTTCAGTCCCTGCAGGGCCTGCGGCAAGATGTCGAGCGGCAGCGCAACCAGGCCGTCGGGCTTCTCCATGTCGCTGGCGACCTTGGCGAGATAGCGATTGGTGGCCAGCCCCACTGAACTGCGCAGCATCTCGCCCACGCGTTCGCGGATGCGGGCCTTGACCTTGCGGGCCAATTCGATGGCCGCCAGCAGCGGGCGTTCGCGCCCCATCAGGCGGCAAGCCATTTCATCGATCGAGCACACCGCGGTGACGGGGAGACAGCTTTCCACGGCCTCAACCACCCGGTGGTGATACTCGACGTAAAGTTCGTGGCGGCCCTCGACGAGCACGATGCCGGGACACATGCGCCTGGCGTCCGCGACGATGGTACCCGTTCGCACGCCAAAGGCCTTGGCCTCGTAACTGGCGGCGATGCAGCAGGTCGTGTCGGCGAGCATGGGCACGACGCCGACCGGCTTGCCGCGCAATTCCGGGCCGATCCTGCTGCTCCACCGACGCGAAGTAGGAGTTGAGATCGACGAAGAGCCAATTTACGACCGGTTGGCGCACATCTGGCTGGGCCGAAGGTTGGACTTCGGGGACCGGGGGCGCAAGGGGTGTGGGCCTGTCGGGGTCACCGGACCAGTTTTCCACCGGGCTTTTATCGACCGAAACTTGCTTCGGTTCCATTTCCATCTATTTTCGTCTTATATTCGCCTTACTACAAGTAGTTTTGTGGTTCCCAGGCTCATTTTTTCAGTGCTACACTGTGTACACTTCTTGCAGATTCTGGCATACGGACAGCAAACGGCCTTCAATCTGCATCTATGTTTGTAGCTCTCTGGCGTGTGTTCAATGCATACCGTTTTACATTGGCTTATGACGAGCGGAAGCCTTCTAGCCGTGATTGCCACGGCTGGAGTTGCGATTCTGCTGGTCTGCTGCCTGGGTTGTTCGAGATGCCCGTGCCGCGAGAAGGACGACATCTTCAGCCGGCGCGAAGTGTAAGAGAACGACCCGCAGTTCAGGACGTTCGCGTCCCCTGGTGAAACCGCAAACGCCATCCTCCCGGTCCCTTTGTCCAAATCGAACTCCGCACGCTTGAGGTTTGAATTCCTGTGCGTGCGTCTGTGCGCGAGGCGCGGTACGTGACCAGCGCCACGTCCTCGGCAAGCAAGGCACATTGAAAGTCCATCATGTGGATCGGCGCGAGGGTTTCGCCGGAAAGCAGATCGAGAATCTCGTCCCGAGTCCAGATGCGTCCGGACGATCCGAACTCGACAAAGTCGTCCGCCAACAATTCGGCAACGCGGGCGCGATCGCTACGGACCGCAGGGTCAAGGAGGGCTCCTTCGGCGCGGCGCAACTGGTTGGCTATGTCTTCGGCGGGGATCATGTTTTTATTGCGGCTCAGGTTTTAGATACTTCTCGAAGTGAGCCAGGATTCGGTTGAATAACTGGATGCGCGCGTCGCTTCCCGCGATGGAGTGCGTCTTGCCGGGAAAAAGCTGCAGATCATAGGGAATCCGGGCCTCGATCAACGCCTGGATGAACTGAATGGAATTCTGAAGGTGGACATTGTCATCCCCCGTCCCGTGCGCCAGGAGCAGGCGCCCCTTCAATTGCGCGGCCGAGTTCACTACGGAAAAATCCTTGTAGCCCTCGGGAAATTCGGAGGGGAGGCTCAAATAGCGCTCGGTATAAATGGAGTCGTAGTTGCGCCAATCGGTGACCGGCGCCACGGCAATGCCGGCGCGAAAACGATCGGAATGGGTCAGTGCGTAGAGAGTGAAGGTGCCGCCCCAACTCCAACCCCACCAGCCTACGTTTTCCTTATCCAGCTGCGGATAATTTTCGAGCACATCGTCGAGAACCGTGAGCTGGTCCTCCAGCTGGACGGGTCCAAAGTTGTGATAGGCCGCTTGCGCAAACGCCCGACCGCGATTGGCCATTCCGCGATTGTCGGTGCGAAGAACAGCGAAGCCATGCTGGGAGAGCAACTCGTCGAAGAGCAGGTTGTCGGCCCATTCGTGGTTTCCCCAGCGATTGATTACGGTCTGCGCGCCGGGTCCTCCATAGGGATTCACGATGAGTGGCACGCTTCCCAGGCCATGGGATACTTCCGGCAGCATGAGAGTCGCGAACAGCGGGGTGCCGTCGTGGGCTTTGATTTTGAGCTCGTCCGGCTCATGAAGGCGGTATGGTTCCAGCGCGCGCGTGGACCAGAATGTCTTGCATTCTTTCCCTTCGGGGCAGAGGCTCAGCGTCGGAGGAGTCATGCGGGTGGAGAAGGTGTCGACGAAGGAGCCACCGGAATACGAAAAGTTTCCATCGTGATACCCGGCCGCGGTGGTCAATTGTCTGGACTGGCCATCGAAGCTGACCTGCCATAACTGCTGTTCGAGAGGGTTGCCTTGATTGGAGGCGAAGTAGACCAGCTTCTTTCCCCAGTCAATCGAGGAGACTGCCGTGACTTCAAAGTCACCACTGGTGAGTTGCTTGCCCAGGTTGGCCGTCGTCGATGCCAGGTCATTGGTGTCGTACTTATACAGATAGATGTGGTTATGCCCGTCGGACCAGTTGGTCAAGATGATGCTACCGTTATCAATGGCTACGTTATAGTTTTCATCGAGGAACTTATCATCGATAAGTTCCAGCACTAAGTGGGACTGGCCAGTCGCGGAGTCGGCAAAGTAAATGCTGCGGCGCTTGTGATCGCGGGTGAGTGTCTCGATCCACACCGTCCTGCGGTCGACCCACCCAAAGCGCGGAATGTAGTCCTGGCCCGCACGCATGGGGACCTTGATCCACACCGTTTTTCCGCCCGATGCGTTCACCACGCCAACCCGAACGTCGGGATTGTTATCCCCCGGCTGGGGATAGGGCTGAAGAACCGTCTTTGCGTGAACCGGCAGCGAGTCGACGATAGGAGACTCCGGCACCTGCGATTCATTCATCTGCAGATAGACCAGATCTCTCGAGTCCGGCGACCAGGAGTAATTGCTGCGCACGTCCAGTTCTTCTTCGTACACCCAATCCACTTCGCCGTTGATGACTCCGGTGCCGGCTGTCCCGCCCACCAGGCTCATCGGATTGGCAACGTCGCGCAGGTGGACCACGGCCAGGCTATGATCGCGCACGAAAGAAATGGCATCGCCATTGGGAGAGAATTTGGGATCGTCGCCGGAGGCCGCACCGGTAAAGCCTATCTGTATCCCGGTGCCGTTCTTCAGATCGTAGAGCCACAATCTTCCGTTGGAGTCGAAGAGTAGGTGATTGCAATCCGGCGCCCACAGATAGCTCGACATTCTGTAACGCTCGCGATGATCGCGGTCCTGTTCCGAGGCGGGCGACTCGCCGAGCGCAGCCAACTTGGCGCGACTCACCAGCACGTGAGGCTTACCCGAACCGGGATCGAGGTCGATCAATTCGCCGCCGTCGATATAGGTCACATGCTTGCCGTCCGGCGACCAGGTGATTCCGCCGGGCAGGTTGCCGATGAGGGGGCCATGCCCGTAAATCTTCTCAACGGTCAGAGAAGGCGCCGCTTGCTGGGCAACCACTGGACCGGTGAACAGCGCGAAACCGATTATGGCCGGCAACACAAGAACGGCGACGCGCGTCAAGAGCAGTCCTCCCCTGCAGTGATATGGCATCGTTCTTCACAAACGATGGGTTCAATGGCTCCCAGCGAAAGTCTAACCCAGTACGGGCACTGGCCTTGTCAATCGATGGTCACCGAGACGTCTCAATGGCCGACGGTTCCGCCTTTGCCCTTGCGCGGGCGCTGCATGAGGAACACCAGCGGGATTAGAGCCAGCATCAATACGGCCAGCACTTTGATGACATCGAGATAGGCCAGCATCGTGCATTGGCGCAGGAATTGCCCATAAATGTTCCCCTGCGCCATCGCCTTTCCCTGCGCCAGCGACACGGCCCGGCCTCCGTGCTCGACGAGGTAGCGCCCCAGAGAATTCAGCTGGGTCTGCAGGTTGCCGTCGCTTTGCGAAATCGACGAGCCCAGGCGGTTCTGATGAAATTGCTGCCGGCGCGCGAGCGTGGTCACGACAAACGCCGTTCCGACGCTGCCGCCGATGTTGCGTGCAAGGTTAGTCAGGCCGCTCACGTCGTTGTTTTTGGTCATGGGAATGCCGTTGTAGGAAAGCGTGTTGATGGGAATGAAGAGAAATGCAAGTCCGGCAGCCTGAAACACCCTGAGGAAGGCGATGTAGCCGTAGCTCACGCCGAGGTTCAGGTTCAGCATGGTGAACAGGGCCATCGACGACACTGCAAATCCGTACACGATCATCCAGCGCGGGTCGACGCGGCTGACAAGAAAGCCGACGACGGGCATCATCACCATGACCATCAGGCCGCCAGGCGAAATCACCAGGCCTGCCTGTTCGGCGGTGTAACCCAGCAGGGTCTGCGCAAACTGCGGAATCATCACCGTGGTTCCGAACAGGACGATGCCGAGCACTCCCATCAGGACAAACGACACCGCGAAGTTGCGCTGCTTGAAGAGCGTGAGATCGAGGATGGGCCGCCTCCTGCGCCTGATTTGCACCAGTTCCCAGATGACGAGCGTGATCAGGGACAGGACGCACAAGACAATGAATGTCGTGATTAGCGGCGATCCGAACCAATCGTCTTCCTGGCCCTTGTCGAGGATGAACTCGAGCGACCCGAATCCCACCGCCAGCAGGCCAAAACCAGTGAAATCGAGCTTGAGGCCTTCTTTCTGCACCCGCTTGACCTCGGCCACAATGTGGGGCGGGTCCTCGACGATTCGGCTGGTGAGAAACAAGGATAGGATCGCGACGGGCACGTTGATGAAGAAACACCAGCGCCAGTCGAAGTTGTCGGTGATGTATCCACCCAGGGTGGGCCCGATGGCGGGCGCGCACACCACGGCGAAGCCATAGAGGGCAAAGGCCTGGCCGCGCTGTTCGGGTTTGAATGTGTCGGCCAGGATGGCCTGTTCGCTCGGCGCGAGGCCCCCGCCGCCCGCTCCCTGCAGCACGCGGAAGAAAATGAGCAGCCCGAGCGATGGGGCCAGGCCGCAGAGCGCGGAACTGATGCCAAACAAGACCACGCAGATCATGTAAAAGCGCTTTCGGCCCAGGAACGTGGTCAGGTACGCGGAGGCGGGCAGAATCACCGCGTTCGCGACCAGGTAACTGGTCAGCACCCAGGTGGCTTCGTCCTGGCTTGCGCCCAGCCCGCCGGCAATGTGCGGCAGGGCCACGTTGGCGATGGAGGTGTCGAGCACCTCCATGAAGGTAGCCAGGGTGACCGTGATTGCGATCAGCCACGGATTCCGCCTGGGCTTCCAGGCAGCAATGGGAGCGGGCTGGGGAAGAGGCCGTGGTTCGGCCGCTGCGGCGCTCATAGGCTTTCTTAGTCTAGTAGAAGCAAGCGCCGTCATTGCGGATGCAGAAACTGAAAATGGGGCTGTTGAAATGACGTGGAATCGTGCTTCAGGATGTTGGGATTTTGTGAAGACGATTGGCGGCCACCAGCTTCTTGAGCGTTGCCACCAGCCGCTCCCGTTCCTCGGCGGATAGCTGCGAGAAAAACTCTTCGTCATTCTGATCGGCGATACGCGCGAGCCGGGGAACAAGGGCGCGTCCCGCGGCCGTAAGTTTGATGTCCTGAAAGCGGCGGTCGCCGCTCGCTTCCGCGCGGTGTACGAGGGCTTTTTGAACCAGCCGGTCGATCAGCTTGGAGACCGCACCGCGGGTGAGGCCGGTCGCGGTGGCGAGCGCGCTGGGCGAAGTCGATGCGGAGTCGAACATCTCGCGCAGAATCACCCACTCCGCGACGGTAACGCCGCTTCCATCCAACTTGCGGGCGAACGTGTGCGAAACGTGATTGGAGACAAATCGCAGCCAGAACCCGATGTGACTTTTCAGGCCGGTGACGTCGGTTGGGGCCCTGCGAGCGCGCATGGCAGAATATTAGTTTATTAGGAAATTGTTATCAACGGTCCAGCCTGCAATGAAGTTGAAAATCACTGAGTTCGAGGACCCAGGTTGCGCCCGCGAAGGCGAGGGTGTATGTTCGCCCACATGCAATGGACAACTCCGCAAGAACGGCGTTCTCTTGGCCAGGCGCGCCGCAAGCAGATAGGCCGCCAGCAGCACGACCAGCTCAAGCCCAAGGCGAGACCCGCCTCCGCGCTCAAACTCCTCGAGCGCGCTGCCCATGGCCGCGTTCAAGGGCTGCTCAAGCTGAAATACGAGCTGATGGCGCAATCGCCGTTTGGCTATTTTCGCGGCGCCGTCCCGGTGATGGCGGCCGATCTCTCCGTTCTCCCCAATACCGGGATTATCTCCCAGATCTGCGGCGACGCCCACGTGCGCAACCTGGGTGCATTTGCGGCTCCGGACGGTCGGCTGGTTTTCGACATCAATGACTTCGATGAAACCATTCGCGCTCCATTTGAGTGGGACCTGAAACGGATGGCCGCCTCACTCGTTCTCGCCGGGCGCGAATCTCAACACAAGGAAGCAACGTGCCAGGCCGCCGTGGAGAGATGCATTGGAATCTATGCTGCGCAGATGCGCGCGTTCTCTGAAATGCCCATCCTCGAGATCGCCCGGTACCAGGTGCACCGCATCGGATCCGTTGTCCCTATTCACGAGGCGCTGCTCAACGCGGAACGGGCCACGCCTTGCCACACACTCGAACAACTCACTGAGCCCACCAGCACCAAGCCGGGAGCCGCGCGCCGGTTCAAAGAAATCAAGCCCACGCTTACCCGAATCACCGGCAGCCAGGCCCAGGCCGTGCTGGGCGCGCTGGGTCCCTACCGGTCGATGCTGGAGCCGCAGCGGCAGCACGGGCTCTCGTATTACCGCCCGATCGATGTGGCATTCAAGGTAGTCGGCACCGGCTCCGTCGGCACGCGCGACTACTGCATCTACTTCGAAGGCAATGGCCCCAGGGATCCGCTCTTCCTGCAGATCAAGGAGGAGACTGCCTCCGGGTACGCGCCCTATCTGCCCGACGCCAAACCCGCCCATCACAACGGACAGCGTACAGTCGAGGGCCAGCGCGCCATGCAGTTGCAGTCCGATCCGTTCCTTGGCTGGACCAACTTGGCGGGGCGCGACTTTCTGGTCCGCCAGTTGAATGATCACAAGGGCAGCATCGCGATTGAAAACATGAAAGGCGACGGTCTCGAGACGTTCGCCACCGTCTGCGGCGAGCTGTTGGCCCGCGGCCACGCGCGCTCGGGCGACCCACTGATGATTGCGGGCTACATTGGCACGGGTGACAGGTTTGTCGACGCGCTGGCGCGGTTCGGAGTCAACTACGCCGACCAGACCGAGAAGGACTGGGAAGAACTGCGCCGCTCGGGCAAGGCGGGAAAACTGGCTCCCGTGAAGCGGACGGAAGCACTGAGTCCCAGGCGGGAGCTGGTCTCCCCGCCCGATTATGTATCCATCTCGGATTTCTCACCCATCGCCGGTCGCGGGATTAGATACGCAATCCATTCGTCCTCAGCAAATGGGGCTAATGTAACAGAAAATGCTGTTTCATTCGAAAATTTGGCTCGTAAAGCCTTTATATTCACTTGCAAAATTTCTTAAAAGCGAAAGAAAAACGAATCTACATAGGGGGTGGGTGGGGTCTGGGGTGGAAAGGCGAACAAAGGGAGAATCGACCTCCGAGTGAGGTACAGAACTGGATAAGCCGGGCGGATTCCTGAGATTTTGAACCGGGACATTTGCTGAGACCGCGACGAAGGGCATTGGGTATCTCCAACTCCTAGTTTGCGGCACGGGACCTTAATCTTCTGCAACTCCAGCCAACATTCAAAGAAACGTCGTTACGGTTGATGGGGTGGTCGACGGGAGAGCGGCGGGACCTGCGAGAGCCGGTTCGGGGACGGGGTGGCGGCGGATTTTCAGGACAGTGATGTCGTCCCGCTGGCCGAAGGCCGCGGCGGTGGCGGCAATTTGGGCGGCGGAGAGGATCGAGATGGAGGCGGTGCGCTCGAAGCCAAAGAGTTCGCCGGTTTTCGCGCGGGCTTCGGCGACGCCGTCGGTGATCAGGGTGAGTTCACCGCCGGTGTCGAGATGGAAACGTGGATTCGGTGTACTCGGCTTGTGCGGCGAGTCCGAGGGGCAGGCCGGATTCGACGGGGACCTCTTCGCTGCCGAGGTAGGGGGCGAGATGGCCTGCGTTGGCGACGGTCGCGGCACCGTCGTGATCGAGGCGGAGGACGAGGCAGGTGGTGAAGCCGTCCTTGCTGCGGCCGAGCATGCGTCGGTTCATGGCGGTGAGGATTTCGCCGGGGCTGTGGGTGTAGTGGGCGAGGGTGCGGATAGTGCCGACAAGCAATGAAACGGCCATGGCGGCGGGCATGCCCTTGCCACTCACATCGCCGATGACGATGAGTGCGCCGTTGTTGTGCGTGGGCAGAATCTGAAAGAAGTCGCCGCCAACCTGGCTGGCGGGCTTGTAGATGCATTCGAGGGCAAGGCCGGGGATGGCGGGGATTTCTTCGGGGATGAGGACCTGCTGGACGGTGCGCGCGGCTTCGAGTTCGGAGGCCTGGCGCTCCTCGTCGCGGCGGGTGTGGGCGAAGCGAAGCACCAGGATGGCGAGAATCGAAATCTGGCACAGGAAGTCGGCGATCCCCTGGACCGAGATTGGAAACGGCCAATTGAAAAGCTGATTCCATTTGCCTGCCAAGAATGCGAGCGCAGGGCCACCGTGACCCGATGCATCAAGGCCCGCAACGACTCCACCGGCCAGAACGACTCCGTATTGCAGGCCATAGGGACCAAGCAGCAGCTGTCCATCCAGCTTGCCACGCCTGGCAGCAAGCGAAAGCATGAGAAGCTGGCACACAACAAACGGGATACCCGCGAGATAGATCACCGGGATCCACACCGAGACGCTCATCCATTCCATCACCACCGGGACAAACATCAAGGCCAAAAAGACGGCTGAGCCGATCATGCTCCAGAAAAGCCGGCCCCGTTGTTCCTTCAGAAGAGTCACGAAGAACATCGAAAGACAAATTGCACTCAGGAGCAGAAGGAGGCCGCTCAGGGCTAGATAGCCCTGAAACCACACCGGATGAAAGGTCACATAAACATCCCAGAAGTAATTAGCCGCGTTGAACAACTCGACCCCGGTAAACCAAAGGTACTCGCCTTCGCCAGGGCGCAGCAGGAAGAGCCCGAGTGCGGCAAGCGCAGCCATCAGATAGCCAAGCAGCAGGGCGTTTTCAGAGGAGAGAGACCAGAACTCATAATTCCACCTGTGCTGTCTCTCATCGTGCATAAGTCTCGCATCGCCAATGCTCAACGGTTGAAACGTCTGCTGGTCCAAAAGGGACGCCCATTCAGGCCATGTCCAGGCACGGATCGCGATGACCAGGGGACCTGTCCCATCCGCGACGCCTGCTGGAATGGAAATAACCTGTCCGAGGGATGGGTCCTGACTAATCGATCCGCCAGAGTGGTATAAATAGGCTCTCTCGTGCGGCGGCAGCCCGCCGAATTGCCCGATTAATCGGCCCGCGGCAAATACCTGGTAGCTTGTCTGGATTCCAGAGATGTAAAGCGCCAGGGGCGGATGGTCTGTCGGGAGCAGCACCCGAAACCGGTACCACGCCATGCCGCTGTATCCCGGGTAGCCCTGCACGTTCACATGCTGATCGGAGCGCAGCAGCTTCCAGGAGGAATCGTCAAAATCGGGTTTGGCCCAGCCGAGTTTGCCGTCCGGGTCGTCGCCGGTGTGAAAGCGCCATTGGCCCTTGAGTTCGGCCATCTGCACACGATCGCGCTCCAGGTCGAAGACCTGCGCTTGGGCGAGATTTGTACTGATGACAAACAGGAACGCGAAGGTGAGGAGGACTATCGTGCGCCTGTCCCAACCTTGGGGAAGCATGATTGGGATGGTTGCATAACGGGTGGGGCGGCGCAATGGAAAAGCGCCGTCAGGAAGCAGTCCACCCCACCCTATGGACTCTGAACAAGTGCGTTTCGGCGACCGAGCCTTCCCTCAAGGGCTAAAGCCCGCCCGATTTTGCTGCCTCTTATGTACGGGCTAAAGCCCGTACCCTTCAAGACTGCGACTTATGCAGAGGTTCCCTAACGCTCCGCCGCGGCGGAGCGTTAGAATGGGGCACCCAGTTACGTACCTGGTCAGGGCGTGACGGTCAATTCGGCGTGGAGGGTGGCGGTCGAGTCGTCGCCTGCCCACACATCGAACGTTCCGGGTTCGACGCCCCATGCTTTGGTCTGCGGGCTCCAGAATTGCAGCTCATCTTTGCCCAACGAAAACTTCAGCGTCTGCGTCTCTCCGGGTTTGAGCGTGACGCGCTGGAAGCCCTTGAGCTGGCGGACGGGGCGGGATGCGGAACCGGCGCGCTGATGGATGTAGACCTGCGCCTACGGCATCCCCGGCGGTTGAGCCGGTGTTGGTGACGTCGACGTCGACTTCGGTCGCATCGTCAGACTTGATGCTTGTTTTGGTGAGGCGCACGTTTTCGAATTTGAACGTCGTGTAGCTGAGGCCGTAGCCGAAGGGATAAAGCGGCTTGCTGGACAAATCCCAGTAGCGGGACGTGAAGGTGGGCCGGTCTTCGGGCTCGTGGGTGAGGTTGTGGTTGTAGTAGAGCGGCTCCTGGCCGGCGGCGCGGGGCCAGCTCAGGGGCAGCTTGCCGCCCGGGTTGACGTCGCCGAAGAGCACATCGGCCACGGCGTTGCCGCCCTCGGTGCCCGGATACCAGGTTTCCAGGATGGCGGGGACATGTTCAGCCGCCCAGCGGATGTCGAGGGGGCGGCCATTTTCGAGCACCAGGACAACCGGCTTGCCGGCTTGCGCGATGGTTTCAAGCATCTGCTGCTGGATGCCGGGCAGGTCGAGCGTGGCGCGCGACGCGGCTTCACTGTTCATGTCGGAAGACTCGCCCATCACCGCAATGACGATGTCCGCATTGTCGGCGGCGGCCTTGGTTTTGGCGAGCCAGTCGCTGATTTCGGCCGCGGTGGGCGGAGGCTGCGGCTTCTTGCCCGGTGATCATCTCGAACAGGCCGGGGAATATGCGGGACGGCGCGGGGCCGGAGACGTAGGTGATCTCGGCGGCGGGCAGCTTGTTCTTGAGGCCGGCGAGAATGGTGACGGGGTGGCTCTTGCCTCCGCCGCCAAACAGGCCTTCCACCGTCCAGCCGCCTTCGATGTCGCGCGTGGAATCGGCCAGCGGACCAATCACGGCGATTTTCTTACTGGTCTTGGACAAGGGTAGAGTGTTGATTCTCATTTTTGAGCAGCACCATGGAGCGCGATGCGATCTTGCGTTCGAGGGCCAGTCCTTCGGGACGGTTGAGCACCGAATCGACTTTCGACTCATCGACGTAGGGGTGGTCGAACAGGCCCAATTCATACTTGAGCTCAAGAATCGGCAAGACAGCTTTGTCGAGTTCCGCTTCGTTGACTTTGCCATCGGTGACGAGCTTGGCCAGGTTGTGGGTGTAGGTCTGGCTGGCCATGTCCATGTCGAGACCGGCGCTGACGGCCTTGTATGCGGCGTCGGCGGGATCGGCGGCGAAGCCGTGGGTCTGGAGGCTCGCGACGGCGAAGGCATCGGAGACCACAAATCCCTTGAAGCCCCACTCCTTGCGCAGGATATCGGTGAGCAGCCAGCGATTGCCGGTGGCGGGCACATCGTTCAGGTCCATGTAGGCGCTCATGAAGGTAGCGGCGCCGGCTTCTTCGGCGGCGTGGAAGGGGGGCAGGTAGACGTTGCGGAAGAGGACTTCAGGGATGTAGGAAGAGTCATAGTCGCGGCCGCCGTCAGCCGCGCCGTAGCCGGCAAAATGCTTGACACAAGCGAGCACGCTGTCCAGTCCCAGGGCCGAACCTTGAAATCCGCGCACCTGCGCGCGGGCCATGGCGGAGCCGAGATACGGGTCCTCGCCGGCTCCTTCGACAATGCGGCCCCAGCGCGCATCGCGGGCAATGTCGACCATGGGAGTAAATGTCCACTGAATGCCTGCCGCGCGCGCATCGGCGCCGGCGTATTTCTGTGCGGCTTCTTCGACTGCGGGGTCCCAGGAGGACGCCATGGCCAGGGGAACGGGGAACACGGTCCGGTAGCCATGGATGACATCGAAGCCGAAGAGGATCGGAATGTGGAGCCGCGACTTCTCCATGGCCAGATGCTGGAGGCGGTTGATCTCCTTCACGTCGATGAGCCAGAGGACGGAACCGACCTTGCCCGCGGTGATGAGGTCGTCAGGCTTTTGGGAGCCGAGCATGGGCATGACGATGCCGGCCGACTGGGTCATCTGACCGACCTTCTCGTCGACCGTCATTTGTTTGAGCAGCGCCTCGGCCCGGTGGGCCGAATCCTGGCTAATGAGACTGGTTTGCGCCGCCAGATTTGCGGTCAATGTGAGCAGAACAACAGCAGCGAGCAAACATAGAGTGACTGTCTTTCGATTGAGCATTCGGATAGGCCTCATAAGTGGAAACGAATGAGGATAGAACATTCCACCATAAGTTCGCTATTGGAAGGATGAAGTGGCGGGATGGTTCTTACTGCGGCATGGCGGGAGTCTGGTTGGTGGGGCACGATTCGCCTGCGGCTCCGTCACAACTGACGGGCGCCTGCTGGTCACCACAGTGGCTGCGCGCCGATTCGAGCAGGCGAATCAGTTGGGTGAGGTCCTCGTTTGTCAGATGGCCAAGCAACTCCTGGGGAGCCTGCTGAACCACGGGGTCCATTTCCGCGAGAAGCGCGAGGCCGGTCGGGGAAATCTGGGTCCAGAGGACACGCTTGTCGCGCTTGTCGCGCTGCTGCCGGACCAGCTTTTGCGCTTTGAGCCTGCCCAGAAGCCGGGTGATGTCGGGCTCGGCGGTGATCATGCGGTCGCCGATGGCGGAACAGGTGAGTCCCTGTGGCTGCGAGCCGCGCAGGATGCGCAGTACGTTGTATTGCGTCGAAGTGACGCCCCAGGCGCGGGTCGTGCGCTGCATGGCGCGCTGGAGGCAGTCCGCCGTCCGCATGAGATTGAGGAGCGCCTCCTCTGCCGGTCCGGAGAAAGGGCGCTCTTGTGCGATTTCGCGTTTGAGATTAGACACGAGCGCCCCCATCCCTGGGACCAGATAACAGCTGAGAAGAATGGACCCGATCCATCGCCTGCGGTCGGGGCCCCAGTTACTGCTTGGCTACGTCCAGGTCGATGGTGAGCTTGATGTCGTCTCCGACCATGGTGGCGGGGGCGTTGGGCCCGACGCCGAAGTCTTTGCGATTAATTGTGGTGGTGGCCGAGTAGCCGGAATGCGGCTTTTTGTCCATTCCAGGCACCGGGCCGCTGGGCCCCTCGACGTCGAGTTCCACCGGCTTGGTGACGCCGTGCAGGGTGAGATTCCCGCTCACGGTGAGGCCCATCCCCTTCTTGGCCACGGAGGTGCTGGTGAAGGTGGCGGTCGGAAATTTGGCGGTGTCGAAGAAGTTGGCGCCTTTGACGTCCCCGTCGCGCTGGGCTACGCCGGTGTCAAGCGTAGTCACATCGATGGTGACCTCAACGGTCGACTTGGTCACATCGTTGTCGTTCATGATGATGTTTCCCTTGAGATTGCCGAATCGGCCATGAATGTTGGACACGGTCAAGTGGCGAACGACGAAGTCAATCTGGCTGTGGGCCGGATCGATCGCCCAGGTGGAAGTCTGCGCCGTGGCGAACGGGGCTGCGAGGGCCACGATGCCAGTGAAAAGAAGAAAACGCTTCATCAAATCCATTCCTTTCGGTGCCGGGCCAGGAAGAGCCGCGGAGTTTGAGGTAGAGCGAAGGCGCCGCCTGAGGAACGTATACCGGCAAGGGATCGCCGCGCCTGTAGAAGTTGTTCTTTGTTTTAGACGGCGGGAAGAAGTTATTTGTTGCAACAAATATTTCACTTCGGAATCGCACCCGGGAATGAATTTCGTGATTCCTGTGCCGGCGGCCCCCCGCGTCGCTCGAGCCGGGAATCGAGGGTTGACCCGATCCGAGAGTCGCTCATTAGTTCTGCCGACTGGATTACTAATCAGGGACCCGGGCGACTGTTTGTGGTATTTCGCCCCGTCCAGCATTTCCCTATGCTTACAAAATGAAGTTGTTGTCCACTCAGCCGGAGTGATCAAGGCTAAATGCCGGATGGTTGTGCTGCACGGTTTTGGCAGTAAAGCGGTTGAGGAATGGCGCAACCCGTGGATTCGAGCAAGCCCGTTTGAGGATAGGGAAGGTATTACCGGTGAGGATTGCAGGCCGATTTGTCGATTGCACGATTGTGGTCATACAATCCGGCATAACAATCCTCGCTCAACCGCGTGAGGCAACTCACCCGGCACAACGAATGGAAGTGGCTGCCGTGGCACTTGGTTCAAACGGTATCTCGCCGGAGAAGGCCAATCCGTTGTTCGGTCGATCATTGCGGCCGTGGCGCCGTCCTGCGCGGGAAACCGGCGGGGTACAGGCCGCCTTTCCGGTCGCGAAATCAGTGAGGAGCCGAGTGTCGTGACCAGACGTGAGCCTTTGAGGCCGCAGGCGGCGAAATTGCCGGAGACTTCATCTGAAGCCAATGCCGCAGTACCGCCGGTAACGGCCCTTGCTGCCGATGCGACCGATACGGGCGCCATATCTGCGGAGGCGGGGTCGACATCGGCCCAGGCCCCCCGAACGGCGCGGGGCAGAGGAGAGCCGCACCGGACAGCGGAAACTTCCTTGACTGCCAAAGCGCCGGCGTCAGCAAAAGCTACTGCGCAGGACGCACGGTCCGAGCCGGCACCGGCAGCGTCAGAGGCATCGCCATCCGTCGCGGTGTCGCAGGATCCATGGGTTGCTTCGTCAGCGGTTGCGCCCAATGCCGAGGCAGGTCGGCCAGACGTTTCCCTCAATTCGCCGGTACCAACCGGACCCGCTGTCCAGAGGCCCGCGGGGTGGATGACTCCTCCGGCGCCGCAGCCGGGGACCCAGGAGCCATCGGAAGACGAAGATTTCGGGCACCCTCCCTCCCGGCTCAGTGGACTGAGGAACATGCTCGTTTCGCTGGGGCGGAGAAGCCTGATCGAAGAGGAATTTGGAGCAGACGAGGCGGACACGGAACCTCGCTTCGAGAGGGCAACCGTGCGTCCGGCCTACCCCGAGCCGCAAGCCACGGAGACGGAGTCCGATGTGTCTGTATCAGTGAGAGTGACGGCTCCACCCGAGTTCCTTCGCCCGCAAGCTGCGGCTGAGGCCGAAAAGGAGAAGGAACCTTTGCGTCCCACTCCTCCGGTCCCGCGGCGCGAGAGAGAATCCCCGGAAGAGGTCCAGACTCTGCCATCGTGGCGCGGCCAGTACCGGAAGAAGAGATATCCCCCGATTTAGATTTTTGGAGGTCAGTATGTCGTCAAATCAGCTCATGACGGGCGGATCAATTCCAGACGGTCGCGCGTTCGAACCCACGTATTGCCGGCCATCCTTCCTACGGCGTCGAGACCGGCTGGGTCGACGCGAAAGTTGTCCACAAGCTCAGCGCGAACGTGGAATCGGACGATTTCACCCAGCACGATCACCCCGCCGCCCGGCTTGTGACTGGTGTAAATGACCTGGAGGAGTTTGCATTCCATCTGGGCCGGAGACTCCGCCACACGCGGGGCCCGCACGACAGCACCCGGGACCGCGGTCAGCCCGGACAACTGAAATTCATCGACTTCAGGCGGAACGTCGGCGGCGGAGGCATTGGCCGCGGCGGCGATGGATTCGCTCACCACGTTTACGACGAACTCGCCGGTTTCCTCCACGTTACGGAGGGTGTCCTTGCGCGGGGCGCGATCGGTCGCCCGCCCGGCGCGCAACGCGGGGCAGAAAAGCAGGGTGGGAGGCACCGAGCCCACGCCGCAGAAAAAGCTGAATGGGGCGAGGTTGGCGGTGCCGTCGCGATCCACGGTGGAGACGAGTGCGATCGGCCGCGGCACGATAATCCCTGTCATGAGCTTGTAGACCTCAAGCGGCGGGCGCTCCGCGGGATCGATCGTGAGCATGGACGTAAGAGGCGAAGCAGGAGCGGCCATAGGTTAACAGCCTATAGCATCGATTCCACCAGCCGCACGTCTAAGGAACCTCTGATCAAGTGCCTTTCGGCGACCGAGCCTTCCCTCAGGGGCTAAAGCCCGCCCGAATTTGCCGCTGTTTATGTACGGGCCTAAAGCCCGTACCCTTCACTGCGACTTATGCAGAAGTTCCGTAAACCAGCAATGTTCGACCGCGGCTCCGGCCTTCCCGGATGAATAGTGATACCTAAGGTGCATTGCGAAGTTTTTGTCAGCGTGTAACATACATCATGCACACTGATTTGTAGGAGAGGTCTGCTTGCCGCGCATCCACTTTCAGCAACAGCTCGCCGCCCTGAAGGACCAGCTCCTCGCCATGGCTGCGCTTGCGCAGCAGGCTGTGGAGTCGGCGGTGGACGCGTATCTTCAGCGAGACCCAGGCCTATGCCAGTATGTGCGGCAGAACGAGACGGCCATCAATACGGCGCAGAGGGATTTGGACGAAATGGCTTACGAACTGCTCGCCAAAGAGCAGCCGATGGCCATTGATCTGCGCTTCCTGCTGGCGGTGATCAAAATCAACGGGGACCTGGAGCGGATTGGCGATCAGTCGGCGGCCATTGCGCGGCGCACCCGCGACGGGCTGGAGATGCCCAGCGTCGATTTGCCGGTCGATCTGGCGGCCATGGGCGAGTATGCGACCCGCATGATTCGGACCGCAATCCAGGCTCTCTTCGAGGGAAATGCCCGGCTGGCAGACACGGTGCGGGAGATGGATGACGAGATCGATCGCATGAACCGCCGCGCCCACGCCGATCTGCTGCAACTGATCCAGGACCATCCGGAATCGACGCAACAGGCAATGACGGGGCTGTTTGTCGCGCGGTCGCTGGAGCGCATCTCCGATCATGCCTGCAATATCGCCAGCGACGTCATCTTCTGGGTTCGGGGCGCTGACGTGCGCCATCAGCTCAGCATGTCGATGGATTGAACCGCAGACACCCTTGTGCTCCCTACCAATTGGTAATCGAACCATCCGGGCGGAAGTAGGTCTGGGCACGGGCCGTAACCGGTTCCGTGATCTCCGCGATCTGGGTCAGGTGTTTCATGTCGAGCTCGACGCCCAGGCCCGGCCGGTCATTCGGATACAGCTTTCCGTTCCTGAAGTCGAGGCATACGGGCACGTGCTCGAGGGTTCGGCCCTGATAGTTGTATTCCATCAGGAACGGGCCTGAGAAGGTACTGAGGCAGTTGACCAGCGCGGCGGTAGCGATGGGTCCGGTGAAGTGCGGGACAATGCCCACGAAGTGGGTTTCGCAGAGGGCGGCGATTTTCATCATCTCCGTGATGCCGCCGACATTGGGAAGAGTGGCGCGCACGAAATCGATGGAGTGCTCCTCGACCAGCCGGTTGAAGTCCCAGCGGTTGCCCCACTCTTCGCCCGCGGCCAGGGGAACGTTCACCTTGCCGCGAAGGATAGGCAGATCCTGCTGAAAGGCTTCGGTGCGTACAGGATCTTCCACAAAGAACGGGGCGAGGCTCTCAATGGCATTACAGCCCCGGACGGCGTCGGGCAGATCGAAGCGCTGGTGGAAATCGACCACCCAGTCGCCATCGGGGCCGACCCCCTCGCGGGCCTCGGCGCACTCTTCATGGAGGTGGGTGATCCGCTCCCTGGTGTTATAGGTCGTATTGGCGGGCGCATCCATGGCGCCGAAGCGAAACGCGCGATAGCCCGCCGCGATGGTCAGCCTGGCGCGCTCCCTGGTTCCCATGCCCTCGGTGATTCCGGGAATGATCCCGGCGGTGTTGTAGAGTTCGCAATAGTTCCGGACCGCACCGCCGAGAAGCTGATGGACGGGACATCCCAGCGCCTTGCCTTTGATATCCCAGAGCGCGAGGTCGAGAGCGCCGATTGCGTCGGTCCGTTCGCGCCCCGCGGGATAGAAGAAGGCGCGATTCATGTCCTGCCAGAGTTCCTCGATGTGTTGAGGGTCCTTGCCGATCAGGCGTCCCGCGGATTGCGAAAGCGTGTCCTTCGCGCCACCCTCGCCGATTCCCGTGATGCCGGCGTCGGTTTCAACGGTGACGACTACATCGCTCTGATTGAACAGCGGGTTGGGATGGGGAGGGAGCCAGGCCCGCACCCGGGTGACCTTCATCTTCGGGAGGGCCGCAAATGCGCGGCGACCCAATGTCGATCCCATCGCTGCAGCTGCTGTCAAATGACCAAGAAACGACCTTCTGTTCATGTCGACGAAGCTCTCCTTCAAGTGCGGTTTTCGGGCCTACCGCATTGTAGGAGATGGCGGAAGTCTCGAGGCTCATGTGGAGTTGACGACGGGACCGGGAGATCCGACGATCCGGGTTCGTGCCATCCCACCCCAGAGACAAAAACAAAAACGTCGTGAGGGTGGGGGCACCCGGCCGGACGCCAAAGAGATTTCGCGATCGACGGTGCGCAAGGCTGGCCATAAGCCTGTGGCTCTATCGACGAAATGATCCATTTTGTCGATGCCGATCAAACACCCCGGCGTGTCTCACAAAGGGTCCTTTGTGGGACGGTAATCTGGGGTAGGATCCAAGGCTGGGCGGCACCTGTGTGGTCCCGTCGCTTAGGGCGAATCGAGCTTAGCGGCGTGAGGATTGGGATCCGCGTGTTCCTTGCACGCAAGAGTGTGTTACTATGCGCGGGGAGGAGTGATATCTATGGGCTATAAAGATAACTTTTATCGCGTCCAAAATATCATAGGGTACTCTGGTGATCTCAATAATTGCCCCACTGTGTATTTTCAATCGCCTTGGGAATTTGGTCATATCACGCAAGCGCACGGCACAAGCCAGAATGTCGGGCGACAGCAAGTGTTGAGCGCCGTGGGATATTGGATAGGCAACGAAGATGTTGGTGGAGGAGACATTAGATTGGTTGAAAAGACCAACGGGGTCGCGTTTCATACAAGCAGGAGTACCTTTACGCCGGTGACGGATGCGACGCGGGGCACTTTAGCGCAGGCATTAACAAAATACTCTGGCGGCAAATATATTTCAGATTACAACGACGAGATTTTCGATGCCATTGACGCTTCCGCGGATGCAAAAGGGCGCGTCCTACAGGAATTACTCGCCAATCGCCCAAGGACCGAATGAGCTAGCGCTCGCCGCGCTGGGCCGGCCTTTGAAGGAAGTGCGTGTTATAGTTCTGTCCAAACCGACGCGCAGGGAAACCCCGCGCC
Organism: uncultured Acidobacteriota bacterium; assembly: GCA_963798315.1. Lineage (GTDB taxonomy): Bacteria > Acidobacteriota > Terriglobia > Terriglobales > Acidobacteriaceae > Telmatobacter. The sequence goes on from CAWCTA010000032.1 coordinate 152,113, forward strand.
TTGCCTTCCGCTCTTCCCAGGCATATGTTACGTTATCCCGATCAACGCTTGCGCTGTGCGCTGAACATCCCTGTTGTCCTACCGCTGCGGCAAGGTAGAAATCCCCCAAGGCCGCTGAGCTTCATTCGTAATTAAGCTCAGGTCTCGCAATGGGTAAGTTTCGGGACAATTCGCGGAGCCGCTAAAAACGCGGGCTTGTGTGTCCCGAAAGTCTGTCGCTCAATTCCATGCCCCGTCATGCTTCTTATCTCTCGACAAAATAATCCTTTTGTAGAGAGTTGAAAAAGCCCCTGCCCGGTTTATGCGGGTTCAAGGGGCATCCGACAGGGGAAACTCTCGACAAAATATTGAGCGCGGGCAACGGCGAAGAACCCAGTTAGACTTTCACGGTGGGTTTGGTGGCGTAGTGGAGCAGCACAGCGACGGCGCAGCTGGTGAGGCGCGTTTCGGCTGAGTCGGCGCGGCTGGTGAGGATGGTGGGAACACGGGCGCCGAGGACGATGCCGGCGAGCTGCGCTCCGCCCAGGTACTCAAGCTGTTTGGCCAGCATGTTGCCGCTTTCGAGGTCGGGAACTACCAGGATGTCGGCCTGGCCGGTCACCGGCGAAACCAGCTTCTTGATGTTGGCAGCCTTCACGCTCACGGCTGTGTCGAAGGCCAGAGGGCCATCGAGAATGCCGCCGGTGATCTGGCCGCGATCGGCCATCTTACAGAGGGCCGCTGCATCCAGAGTGGACTTGATTTTGGGATTGACGGTCTCGACCGCGGAGAGCAGGGCGACCTTGGGTTCGGGAATGCCGAGCGCATGAGCCAGGTCGATGGCGTTCTGCACGATGTGAACCTTGTCTTCGAGCTCGGGAGCGATGTTGATGGCGGCATCGGTGATGAGCAGGGTGCGGGCGTAGGCGGGGGTGTCCATGATGAACACGTGGCTGATGCGGCGGGCGGTGCGCAGGCCGGTATCGCGGGCCATTGCGGCTTTCATCAGTTCGTCGGTATGTAGGCTCCCCTTCATCAAGGCCAGCGCAGCGCCCGAACGGCACATTCTTACGCCCAACTCCGCGGCTTCGCTCTCGGTTTCCGCGTGCACAACCGGAAAGGCGGTGATGTCCAGGCCCATCTTTGCGGCCAGGGCTTTCATCAGCCTCGCATGGCCGATCAGGGTAGGTTCAATGAGTCCCTCTGCAGCAGCCTCGACCGTGCCCTGGAGAGCGACTTCGGACAAGGGCCAAACGACGGCGGTGGTGATGGCGGGCAGGCCTTTGCAGCGTTCCAGGAACTGGTGAAAGACATGGTAGTCGGCCGGGTGGGGGACCAGCGGATCGATAACGACGGATTCCGCTATAGGGGCAAGATCGCTCATTCAGTGCATCTCCTCGCCGGTTGGAGGGGAACTGGCCGGCTCCACGCAACTATTGTCACGCGGGCGCGCTTTGGGACGTGTGCGATCGATCACAGGACGGGCGCCTGTCTCTTATTGCGGTATCGGAGCGGACGGACAACTTGCGTCGTGAAGGAAAGCCTCTCATGGCCCCTTTGGAGACCAGATTCCGCAATCAAGGCAGGAAAGACTTGCCCGGGCATCGGGAGTTGACTATATTTGTCGCTTTCAGTGGCACTGCGGGTAGATGTTGGACGGCAACATAGGGTCGATTTGCATGAGAGGGGTTGGTACGATGCGAACCCATCGACTTTGGTTCCTCGTGAGTTTCTGCTGCCTGGTGGCAGGCTGCGGTTCCGGTAGCTCGGGGAGCGGCGGCGGGCCGGCCATTACTTCTGTCAGCGTGACACCCCCAACCGCGAACGTCACCACGGGGGCGACTCAGCAGTTTACAGCCATCGTGGCTGGAACAGGTTCATTCAGTTCTCAGGTTACGTGGACAGTGAACAATGTGGCCGGAGGGAACGCGACGGTCGGCACCATCTCCTCCGCCGGCCTGTACACCGCTCCCGGCGTGCCCCCTTCGCCGAACACGGCCACTATAAAAGCCATCAGTACTGAGGACTCGACCAAAACCGGGCCGGCAACCGCGACCGTTCTCAACCCGGCACCGGTCGCAACCGCACTCTCTCCCGCCTCGGTGAACGAGGGCTCCGCAGCCCTCCAGGTAACTGTCACGGGATCCGGCTTCAATTCGCTGTCATCCGCAGCCCTCGCGGGGACCAGTCTCTCCACGACGTTCGTTGACAATGCCCATCTCCAGTTGCAACTCCCGGCCGCTGATCTGGGGAGTCCTGCTTCGCTCGCCATCTCGGTGACGAATCCTTCGCCCGGGGGTGGCACCAGCGCTGCAGTCACGTTCATGGTGCTGTCGGTGCCGGGAGGCCTGGCCGGACCGAACTTTACCGCCGGGCACGATGCGACGATCGGCGGTCAAGGCTGTTGCACGACTGTCGCCGACTTCAATGAAGACGGAATTCCCGATGTAGCAACGGCCCACTTCATCTACGACGTCTACAACCCCTCTCCCCGGGATGAGGTGTATGTCCAATTCGGGGACGGTCACGGCAACTTCCGCTCGCGCCTAGTGCTGAACACGGGTCCGGGACCGGTTGCGATGGCGGCCGGTGATTTCAATCACGATGGCCACATGGACCTGGTGACGGCCAATTCCCCGATCACCGGCGTTACTGCGCCTCCGTCCATCTCCGTTTTTCTGGGAGACGGCAAGGGAAACTTCACGCGCAGCGACCAGACTCTCACTACTACTCCGGTTTCGATCACCACCGGCGACTTCAACAAGGACGGCAAGCTGGATCTTGCCATCGGAGTCGTTCCTCCCACCTCAGGCGCCACCACGCAGATTCTCCTGGGCAATGGCGACGGAACATTCAAAACTGGTGCGACCCTGCCGTCTCCCGGCGGCACCAGCGTGGCTGTCGGCGACTTTAATGAGGATGGTGCGCTGGACCTGTTCACGTGCGACATCACCACGAATGAGTCCTATCTCTATTTCGGGAATGGCGACGGCACGTTTGCGGCTGCAAAGATACTGTCCATTCCCATAACCGGGCCTTTCGCGGTAGCCGACCTGGACGGCGATGGACACCTGGATATCGTTGCTGCGCCCAGCAATCCGAGCATTAATTCGATTGATGCGCTGTGGGGGGACGGGAAGGGCAACTTTACGGTGCAGGCGATCGCGGCGCCGTGGGACTTTGGGATTGCGCTAGGCGACATCGACGGCGACGGGAGAAAAGATATTGTCCTTTCTTCGAAGGGAATTCTCTACCAGACGGCGCTGCGCACCTTCACGTTCGACGGATCCGTGAATGATTTCGGGGTGGATGCCGTCGTGGCTGACCTGAACAAGGACGGATTCGGAGATGTCATCGGATATTCCCAAGCCAATGTGCGAACTTACTTGAGTCAAGGAGCGCAAGGAATCATTCATAGTCACATCGCAACTTTCAGTAACGGCAAAGTGGTGGCGGTGGGAGATTTCAACGGCGACAAAAAACTGGATATCGCAGCGGCGACCGCATCCGACGTCACCATCCTGACCGGGGACGGAACCGGCCAGTTCACCGCCGGCACGCCGTTCGGAAACTTCCTTGGAAAAATATGGGGAATTGCCGAGGGTGATTTCACCGGGGACGGAATTCCCGACCTTGCGGTGGGCGCCGATGACATCGTCATCTACCAGGGTGACGGCAAAGGAAACTTTACCGAATTCTCGCGCGTGCCGCAGGTGACGCTGGGGTACTCCGGGGCCATCGGAACTTTGCTGGCGACGGATTTAAACGGGGACGGGAAACTGGACCTCGTCGCCGCTGCTGACAGCACTCCGAATATCACCGTGATGTTCGGGGACGGAGCCGGGCACTTCAGCATCGCATCGCAGATTCCGCTGGGCGGCTTCAGTCTCGGCGCGGCCAGCGGCGATTTCAACGAGGATGGCCACCCTGATCTTGCGATCACGGATTACGGCTCCAATGCGAATCTGGCGCGGGTTTATCTCGGCGACGGCACGGGAAAATTCACAGCCGGAACGCCTGCCGGCGCCGGACCCGGACCTTACAGCATCGCCGCGGCCGATTTCGACAAGGATGGGCATGTCGACCTTGTGATCGCGGATTTCAACTTTGGAACATTGTTCACCATGCCCGAGACGTCAATCGTCCTGTTTGGCGACGGCAAAGGGAATTTCCCGCGGTCAATGGTGCTGACAACGGGCAGCCAGCCCAACGGAGTCGCGGTAGCCGATATCGATGGGGATGGGTGGCCGGACATCGTGCTCATGAACGGCGGCAATGACGATTTCTATGTGTACATCAATGACCGGAAGGGATCGTTCCTGGCTCCGTACGGATTTGGGGTCGGTGTAGCACCTATGAATTTTGTGATGGGGGATGTGGATGGCGACGGACGGCCCGATGTGATTTCCATGATCCAGAACGGGATCGAAGTCACCCTCAACCGAACCGTCCGATAAGCCGCGCCATAAATAAACGCTTCGTGGTCTCCCACCCTTTCCGCAAAAAAAACGGAAAGGATGGGGCACGGAGGTTCATTTGGTTGGCGAAGCAGGGCGGAGTTATTCCGCCCGCAGCGCGTTCACCGGGTTGACGATGGCCGCCCGGCGGGACGGCAGATAACAGGCGAGCCAGGCAATGGCAATCACGCAGGCCGTGGCCACGGTGTAGGTCCACGGATCGAGTGGGCTCACGTTAAACAAAAGCGAGGCCATCAGGCGCATGGTCAGGAACGATGTGCCCAGGCCGATGGCTACGCCGATGCCGGTGAGCCACAGACCCTGGCGCACAAACATAGCGGTCAAGGTTTCGCGCCGGGCGCCAAGCGCCATGCGAATGCCGATCTCGCGCGTGCGCTGCGATACGGCGTAGGAAATCACCCCGTAGATCCCGACAATTCCAAGCAGCAGCGCCATGCTACCAGCCACGCAGAGCATCACCAGCGTGAACGAGGTGCGCGCCATGGATTTGGTATACAACGCACCGAGGGTGGTGGCATCCGCCAGCGGAAGGTCGGAATCGACCGACCAGACCATCTTCTGCACTTCATTCATGAAGTCTGCCGAACCCGCGCGGGGAGAGCGGATAAAGTAAGCGACGTTGCGGCGCACGGTCTCGGCCTGGCCTTCGAAGCGGTCCTGAATCAGCGGCCAATACACGGTGGGGGGCGTTGGGTTGTTCACACCGTCTTCGTGTACATCACGGGTAACGCCGATGATTTCGCGCCAATCGTCGGTGGTGCCCACGCGGATCTGCTTGCCCAGCGCGCCGGCCGGGTCGTGCCAGTACTCTTTGGCCAGATTTTCCGAGACGAGCGCCACCGGCCGCTTTTCGTAAGTTTCGGCCCAGGTAAGATCGCGGCCGGCCACCAGCGGCGTTCCCTGCGTGGCGAGCAGACCGGGCGCGATGAATTTGAAACGGCGAATCGGCGGAAGCTCGCCCTGCTTGTAGGTGTGGTCCCTGGCGAAGATCGGATCGTTCTGATCGTATCCCTCCAGGGGGACGGTCGAGGCGAAACTGACCGAAGAGACACCCGGAATGGCAGCGAGTTTGTTGGCGATTTCCTGCTCGAGGCGGACTACTTGTACCCGGTCGGTGTCCGGAACCCGGGTCTCGGGGATGAAGAGGTGGAATACCTGCAATGTCTCTGGATCGGCAAAGCCGGGAGACACGTGCATCATGGCCTGGAAGGTGTGGATCATCAGGCCGGAACAGATCAGCAAAACCAGGGCGAGAGCCACCTGCATGACCACCAGCGCCTTGCGCGCGCGGTGGCGCTCCCGGCCCTGGCTCAAGGCCCGTCCGCCCTCGCGCAGGTCACTATGCAAAGCTGCGCCGGCGTACTTGATGACCGGAATCAAGCCAATGACAAGGCTGACAAAAAGCGCGAGGCCGAGGGTGAATAGCAACACCGGCCCATCGATGCCGATCTCATTGAGGCGGGGCAGCCCTGTGGGCTTGAATGCGATGAGAGCGCGCAGCGCCCCGAAGGCAATGGCCAGTCCGATGACGCTTCCTGTGAATCCGAGGACCAGGCTCTCAAACAATAACCCGGCCGTGATGCGCCCGCGGCCGGCGCCCAGCGCGGTGCGAATCGCCAACTCCTGGCGGCGGCCTTCAACCCGCACCAGCAGCAAGTTGGCCACATTGGCGCAGGCCACGAGAAGCACCACGCCGATTGAACCCATCAGTACCCACAAGACATTGCCCACGTTGCCGATGACGTCCTGCTTCAGGGGACGAGGGGTAACCTGCATCTGTATTTTTTCAAACAGGCTGAGGGGGAAACCGTCGGGCGCGGGAAAACTCCGGACGGCGATGGGAATCAGGCGGACCATGTCCGCCTTGACCTGCGCCATCGTGACTCCAGGCTTCAGGCGCGCGATTCCCGGATAACTGAAGTTACCTAATTTGGTTTTGCTGCGGTCCCACTGCATGGGAAGGTAGAGAGCCGCGTCTTCCCGGTCGAGGAAATGAAAATCCCGGGGAAGGACACCGATGATTTCGCGCGCCTTTCCGTCCACCAGAATGGGGCGGCCGACGACCGATGGGTCTCCGCCGAATCTCTTGCGCCAGTATCCATTGGAAAGCACGACGGTTTGCGGAGCGCCGGCAGAATCGTCGCGGCGGGTGAACAAGCGTCCCAGGGCCGGTCTGACTCCCAGGAGGGGAAGCGTGCCATCGGTGACATCCAGGCCGGGCACGTGCTCGGGCTGTCCCGCGCCGGTGACGCTCAGCGAATCGCCTTGATATACCCCGATATCTTCGAACGTGGTTCCCTGCTCACGCTCGAGAAAGTAGAGGAACGGCGCCATAGGCAGGCTCTCGATCTCAATTCCGGGAACGTGGTACCACACGCCGACCAGCTGCTCGGAGTGCGGGATAGCTGAGAGGCTTGAGCAGGACGCCCTCGACGACGCTGAAAACCACGGTGTTGGCGCCGATGCCGACCGCCAGCGTGATGAGAGTGATGGCCGTGAACAACGGAGCCCGGGCGAGTCTCCGCAAGACTTGCTTCAATTGATCGGTGAACGGTGCCATCGCGCGCCTCTTTCCGGGCAGAGAAATCGGACTTGGACCTGTCTTCTGCAGCCCCTGTCGGTTGTTCTTGAGCAGTGGTACGGTAGGGAGCGGCCAGAAGTTCACCGCGGCGGCCTGTTTTTCTCCCAGGCTGCCAAGCTGCTATGCTGGCCAACGCCGAGAAAAACCGATTTACGCAAGGGAGTGAAGAGCCATGTGGTTCCTGGGAATGGACGTAGGCACGGGCGGCACGCGGGCGGTCGTGGTGGATGCCTCAGGCAAGCTGATCAGTGGCGCATCGAGCGCGCATGCGCCGTTTCGCACGCCGCACCCCGGCTGGGCCGAGCAGGATCCGGAAGACTGGTGGCGGGCCGGCCAGGATGCGATCCGGAAAGCGCTGGCCGCCGCACCTGAACCCCGCCAGCCCATCGCCGCCATCGGCCTCACCGGGCAGATGCACGGCGCGGTGATGCTCGATGAGACGGGCGCGGTGCTGCGCCCCTCGCTGATCTGGTGCGACACGCGCACGCAGCCGGAGTGCGACTGGCTGACCGAGAAAATTGGATATGAGCGGCTGATCGAGCTCACCTGCAATCCCGCGCTGCCCAATTTCACGCTGACCAAGCTGCTGTGGGTGAAGACGCATGAGCCGGAGATCTTCGCCAAGATCCGCCACATCATGTGTCCCAAGGACTACGTGCGCTACCGGCTCACGGGTGAGTTCGCGATCGATGTGCAGGAGGCCTCGGGTACGCTGCTGCTCGACGTGACCCATCGGCGCTGGTCGAAGGAAGTGGCGGAGGCTGCGGGGATTCCCGAGAGCTGGCTGCCGAAGGTGTATGAGTCGCCGGAGATCTGCGCGCGCATCAGCGAGAGTGCGGCCGGGCTGACCGGGCTGGCGGCGGGAACGCCGGTGGTGGCCGGGGCAGGCGACCAGGGGGCGGGCGCTGTGGGCATGGGGATTCTGCAGCCGGGATCGGTGTCGGCCACGATCGGCACGTCGGGCGTGGTGTTTGCGGCGACGGCGGAACCGACCAAGGACCCCAAAGGGCGGCTGCACACCTTCTGCCATGCGGTTCCCGGCCTGTGGCACGTGATGGGGGTGACGCAGTCGGCGGGACTGAGCCTCAGCTGGCTCAAGGAAACCTTCTTTGCCGGCCAGAGCTACGACTCTCTGAATGAGGGAGCCGCGAAGGTGCCGGCGGGCAGTGAAGGGCTGGAGTGGGCGCCCTACCTGCTCGGCGAGCGCACGCCGCATCTCGACCCGGAGGTGCGGGCCGCGTTCGCGGGTATCAGCACGATTCACACCGCGGCGCATTTTGTCCGCGCGGTGCTCGAAGGGGTGGCCTACTCGCTTGAGGACACGTTCACGCTGTTTGCGGAACTGGGAATTCCGGTGAGCGGGATTCGGCTGGGCGGCGGCGGCGCGCGCGGCCCGCTGTGGCGGCGCATCCAGGCGGGCGTGTACGGGCATGCGGTCGAAATCCTGACGGCGGAGGAGGGCGGGGCGTTCGGTTGCGCGCTGATGGCCGGCGTGGGCGACGGGCCACTGGGCCAATCTGGATGAGGCGTGCGGCCAGGCCATCGAAGTGGCGCGAGCGCATCGAGCCCGATCCGGCCGATGTGGCTGCCTACAAGGATGGCTATGCGAAGTGGCGCAAGCTGTATCCGGCGTTGCGGAGCTTGCGGTAGATTCTGAGGACTCGGCGAATTTCGACGAGGAATCGAGCATTTTTGCGGTATTTGGCGCTAATTTGTGATCATTTGTGGCGGAAATGATTAAATCCTCATGTACATCCCCGGTGGAGATGCTGTAGCCTTTCATGCAAATTGCAATTGCAAGAGAGGGTATATGCGTCTCCGTTTTGCTTTGGCCTCTTTGGTACTTGTGTGCTGCGCCGCCGGCGCGGTTGCTCAACCGTCTAGCCGCACCGACCTGCGCGGACCTTCACCTGGTGCCTGCGGTGCGGGAGTGCACGGCGGTGAAGGTCGATTCGCGCATTGGAACCGCCGGATTGATCGAATTGTCAGCCGAGAAAAACGCGGAAGACGAATTTGCGGCCAAGGATCTGGAGCTTTGGCTGCGAAAGACCGCGGCATCAAGCACGGCCTCGAGAACTCCACTGTAATTCGATTGCGAGCGTGTCAGCGGGGAACGCGCGAAGGAGCATCTCCTCGACATCCGCAGACGAGGCCTATGCGATCTGCGCCGGCAGTCCGGGCGGCTTGACCGTGACCGCCGCGACGGGCGCGGGGATTCTTCTATGGCGCGCAGACGGTGAAGCAACTGATCCGCGGATCGGGCAAGGATACTGTGCTTCTCGTTCCCACGATTCGCGACTGGCCGGCGATGGCGCATCGCGGGCTCTCCGACGACTGGTCGCGCGGTCCGCTGCCGAACATGGACTTCGTGAAGCGCGAAATCCGCACCCTGGCGGAGTACAAGTACAACATCTTCTCGCCCTACTTCGAACACACGTTCGCTTACGCGAGCACGCCGGTGGCGGCGTTTCCCGGCGGGGCGATGACGCCGGACGAAGCGAAGGAAATGGTCGCGTACGCCGCGAAATATCACATCACGATCATCCCCGAGCAGGAAGCATTCGGGCATCTGCATCATGTGCTCAAGTTCGAGGAGTATTCGCCGCTGGGCGAAACGCCGCATGGTCATGTGCTGGCGCCGGGCGATCCGGGCACGCTGCCGCTCATCGCCGGCTGGTTTGGCGAACTGGCCAAAGTGTTTCCCGGTCCCTACGCGCACATCGGCGCGGATGAAACTGCGGAACTCGGCCTGGGCCGGACGCGGGATGAAGTCAAGCAACAAGGGCTGGGCAAGGTGTATCTCGACTTTCTGTCGAGCATTCACGCCACGCTCGCGCCCAATCACAAGCAGCTGCTCTTCTGGGGCGACATCGCCGTCAACTCGCCCGAACTGGTCGGTACGCTGCCCAAAGACATGATCGCGGTCCCGTGGGAATATGACGCGAAGCCCGACTTCACCATGCCAGATCGAGCCCTTCAAGAAGGCCGGCCTCGAGACCTGGGTGGCGCCGGGCGTGAATAACTGGAACCGGCTCTATCCCAACAACAACGAGGCGATGGGGAATATCCGGCCCTTTGTGCGCGACGGCCAGAAGCTGGGCTCGACCGGCATGCTGAACACGGTGTGGAACGACGATGGCGAAGGCATCTTCGACGAGAACTGGTTTGGGGTGCTGTTCGGCGCAGCGGCGGCGTGGCAGCCGGGCGAGAGCAAAGAGTCCGCGTTTACTGAATCCTACGGGCTGGCTTTTCACGGCGATGCTACGGGCAAAATCAGCCAGGCCCAGAGCGAGTTGATGGCCGCGCACGCATTGCTGAAGAAGGCCGACCTCGAAGATGCGCAGGACTCCTATTTCTGGATTGATCCATTCTCGCCGGCGGGCCAGCAGTTGGCCGCGAAGATCAGGCCGACACTGAAAGACCTGCGGCTGCATGCGGAGAAGGCGATTACGCTGCTTGCCGAAGCCCGCGCCGCGGCACGAAGCGAACACCGCGAACTGGCCAACCCCGAGGCGTTGGACGCGCTGGAACTGGGCGCGCGGCGCATCGATTTCGTGGGGCTCAAATTCCAGAATGCCGACGAGTGCGTTGCGCTCTACAACCAGGCGCTGGCTATTGCCGGGGACAAAAGCCGGTGGGATGAAGTGGGCAACATGCTCGAAACGATCGGGTCGAACAACGGGCGGCTGCAGGACATCCGCGATGGGTATGCGCTGCTGGGCGGGCTCTTTCGGCAGGCGTGGCTGCGCGTGAATCGGCCCTATTGGCTCGAGAACAACGAGGCACGCTACGACAGGGCCACGCAGTTGTGGATCGATCGCGGGGAGCGGTGGGGTCTGGTGGAGGAGCAGTGGTCCGACAAGCATACGCTGCCGTCGGCAGCGGATGCCGGGCTGCCGACGGCGGCGCACTGAGGATTGGAGATGTCGGCCAACGAGGCGGAAGCTCGCAGTAGGATGAGGAAGACGAGGAAGGCCCATTGGCGGACGAACCGAAACCGGAGCCTCAGGATCAGTGGCTCGAAGACAGAATCGAATCCACCGTGCACGGCCCGAATGCCTCTATCCTGCGCGACGGCTCGGGCCTTCGGCTGGACCGGAAGGGCCAGTTCCTTCGTCTGCAGTTCGTCAATGTGTTTGTGCGCGACCAGGAGCGGAGCCTGCGGTTCTTTGTCGATCAACTTGGCTTCGAATTGGTGATGGACGTCCGCTTCGCCTCGGGAAATCGCTGGATCCAGGTGAGCCCTCCGGACGGGACAGCCAGCCTGGCGCTGATGTTGCCGAGGCCGGGAACGGAAGACGAGAACTTTGTCGGACGCTCGGGCGGGGTTTCGTTTGTTACCGAAGACGTTTTCGGGAAGTACAAGGAATGGTCGAAACGCGGCGTCAAGTTTGCCATTCCGCCGCAGACTCCGGTGTGGGGCGGCGTGTTCTGCCGGTTCGAAGACCCGGATGGCAATCCATTCATGCTGGTGGGCTTCGACGAGATGACCCAGGCGATCGAAGCGCGGCGGCGGGCGGTGGCGGAGTACGAGGAGGGAAAGCGGCGCGCCAAGCAGGAACTGGAGATCGCCAAGCAGGTGCAGGCGCGGCTATTTCCGCAGCGAGTTCCGCAGATTCCTACGCTCGACTATGCCGGCGTGTGTTTGCAGGCGCGTTCAGTGGGCGGCGATTATTACGATTTTCTCGATCTCGGCAACGAGCGGGTGGCCCTGGTGATCGGGGACATTGCGGGCAAGGGAATTGCCGCTGCCCTGCTGATGGCCAACCTGCAGGCAAATCTGCGCAGCCAGTGCGTGAACGCCGTCGAACATCCCGAGAAGGTTTTGAATTCAGTGAACCGATTGTTGTTTGAGAATACGGATGCCAATGCTTACGCCACGCTGTTCTTTGCCGAATTCGACCATCGCACTGGCAGCGTGCGTTATGCGAACTGCGGACATCTTCCCGCTCTTGTTCTGCGCCGGAACGGCTCGATCGAACGCCTCGGTCCGACCTGCACCGTGCTGGGCATGTTTGAGGACTGGCAGTGCGCGATGGCAGAGAGCCAGATCGATAGCGGGGAAATGCTCGCGCTTTATACAGACGGCGTGACGGAATCATTTAACGAGGCGCAAGAAGAGTTCGGCGAAGACCACCTGATCGAGGCCCTGCAGCGGCATTGCGGGCTCAGTGCGCAGGACCTGGCTGTAGCGGTGGTGGACGAGGTCGCACATTTCAGCGGCAAAGAGCAATACGACGACATTACGTTGATCGTCGCCAAACGGCTCGGGTGACGTCAGACAAAATGCAGCGAAGGTCCGGCGGGTCGGTGAAAGAAAGTCATGGCGGAGCCCGTTGAATTCGGTTAGAGTGGCACCCTCATCCCTGCGATCGAGAAGGTTTATGGAGATGTCTCGACGGACGTGGGCTGAGGCGTGTCTTCCGCTTGACTCTCCGTGCGAGATACAGGCGCCACGCGAGTTGAGGGGCCTTGTGCGGAGATTCGACCAGGAAGCAACCTATTCTTACTTCTGGCCATCGCGTTAGTTAGAGCCTGCTTACATCGAATAAGTGCACTTGTATAAGTGATCTATCTAATTAGAATCTTCGTCCTATGTACCAATTGATACAGCGCCGACCTCCAATGCCCTGCTTCAATGCATCTTAGCAGTTCAGGGGCCTCGGTCAAGTTGTCGAATAGATGACGAAATCGTCACCGCAATCTGCGCTTACACGTGGAAACTCGGAACGTCCATGCAACAGGGCTGATTTGCTGCCTGTTCATCAGTGGATGGGGACTTGCCCCACCACCATCGGCTCCGCGCACTACGAACTCTGAGGAGAATGCGTGTACATTTCTCTGCGCCCACGGCGGGCGCGATTGCGTTTCGCAACGCCACCGCGAAACCATCGATCAAAAACCCGACTTCTGGCTTTGGCAAGGCTGATCGCTCCCGGCGGCATCGCTTTACTGTTCGCATGCGGCGGACTGACATTGTTTGCTCAGGCCCGGCAGAGTGGCGAGGCCGCGAGTGCGGCTCTTCCGGATGCACCGGGTCTGGGAGCAGGTCGCGACGACGCCGGGCAGGATCAATCGAACCAAGGAACGGAAAAGGGAACGAGCGTTATCTCCGGCACGGTTCTCGACACCAATCAAGATGTTGTCGAGGACGCGCGCGTGGTGCTGACCAGTCGCGGCGGGACGGAGCGCGAAGTGCAGTCGGGCTCGAATGGGGAATTCGCGTTTTCGACGCTTCTTCCCGGATCGTACCGAGTGACCGTGTCCGGCAACGGAATGGGCACGTATGTCTCGCCATGGATGGCGATCCATGCCGGCGACATGCGCATCGTCTCCCAGGTGGTTCTGCCGGTGGCGACAGCCGCCAGCAGCGTGACGGTATTTGGAGACAAGGAGGAGATCGCCGAGGAGCAGGTACAGATCGCCGTGCACCAGCGCGTCCTTGGCGTTTTCCCGAACTTCTACAGCAGCTACGACTGGCATGCTCCGCCGATGGGGCCGAAACAGAAATTCAAGCTGGCACTTCGATCGGCGACTGACCCACTGGCGTTCGCGGGCGCGGGCGCAATCGCGGGTTTCCAACAGTACCACAACGCCTTTCCCGGATACGGTGGAGGCATAGAGGGGTATGCCAAGCGCTATGGCGCCGCGTACGCCAACGAGTTCTCGGCAAGGATGTTGAGCAGCGCCATCTTTGCGTCCCTGTTCCACCAGGACCCGCGCTACTTCTACAAGGGCACCGGCACCTTTACCTCGCGAACCCTGTATGCTCTTTCCTCCGCGGTTACCGCCAGGAACGACAAGGGCGAGCGGCGACCCGACTACTCCGAAGTGCTGGGAACCTTTGCCGCCGGGGCTTTGTCCAACCTCTACTATCCCGCCGAGAGCCGCGGTCTTTCGTTGACCCTGGTGAATGGACTGGTGGATATCGCTGGCCATGCAGGCACAAACGTCCTGCGCGAGTTTGTACTGAAGGGACTCACCAGCCACCCGGGCGGAAAGCCGTAGCCGTCGATTGCGGCCAGTGCAGTCATCGCGGCCGGGCGAAACAAACGTCAACCGAAATGTCATGGTTGACGACCGAGCCCTGTGCAGTTATGCGGGGGACCATACATGATATGCCAACAGTTGTTTTCATTGACTGCCCAACTCCGCAACTCGGGATCGGCGCGAGGTTGGACTAAGGGATCCGGCACCGGTCGCCCTCGGTGTAGGTTCTGTTTTGCTGGCGTCCCATGTAGTTGTAGGAGAGCTTGAGTGTCTTCTTCGTTCCCTGGTTCGGATCACCGCCCAGATTGGTATTATTCACTTTGAAATCGAGCGAGTCGTTACGTACCATACTCCGAACTCGGTTGGTAACGTCGCTGCCTTTGCCACTCATACCGTAAATCGCCCGATCGATTCGCAGGCGCCGATTGCTCACCTGGGCTCCGACCGGGGAAATGGCAATCATGAAAAGTAGAAGCATCAGGGCGAAGGTGACTAGCCGACTTCTTCGCATGGGCTCTCCTTTTGCCAGTTTAAGCCGGCAGGTGTTTTGGGGTGAAAGTGTCATCCGAGATTTCCTTTTTGGACGTCCAAAGTGGTTGGATCGATAGATATTCCCTCCGGCGCGCCGCCCTAAAACAGTAGTTCGGATGAAGACGGCGAGCAAACTGGCAAAAGTGCCAGTCTCCTGGCCTGACGAAGGATGACGCTCCGGTCTTTGGCATCGGCTTGCATCGAGATTAACGAACTTCATGGAGCGTCCCTCCCGGGCTACAGCGAGTGTTTTCCCCGGAGTCAAAGATGCTGCGAAGAGCGTTATACTGCGGTACATTCAAAAATGAGTCGGAGTGCGCCTTGTGACTGGAGTCACACCGGGGGGTGAATGGTGTCACTGCCGGGGTTCGGCGCAAGGCGCAGACTCACTTAACGATGGCGCGCGTTCGTGCGCTGATTTGAAGGAACGGGCGGGGAGGAATCGATGAGTTTTGCCGGCGGTTTGAAGACCATCGTGGTGGCTACCGATCTCGAAGGCCGTTCCGAAGCTGCCCTGGAGTATGCCCGGAAGCTGGCGTCTGCTTATGGAGCGCGGATCGTTCTGGCGCACGGATCGGATCCGCTCGAGTATGCGGTGGTGGATGAAGTACCCGGCCGCATATGGCAGGGGCTTTCGGCGCAGGCGCGCGCGGCGCTCGACGAGATGGCGGCCGACCTGATTCGGGAAGGGATTCACAGCCATTCGGAGATCCGGCAGGGGACCGTGGTGGATATGTTGGTGGATGTCGCGCGGCAGTATGAAGCCGGCCTAATCGTGGTTGGGACCAAAGGAAGAGAGGGAGCGGGGCCGATCGCGGTGGGGGCGATAGCCGAAGAACTGGTGCGCAAGTCGCCTTGCCCGGTGCTGGCGGTGGCGGCGGACTGGAATGCCGGTGAATTTCGGCCCATTCCCGGGGGGCCGGTGATGCTAGCCGTGGAGCGCAATGACGCGGCTCGGGCGGCAGTGGAAACGGCGGCTTCCCTGGCGCAGGTTTTCAAGCGAGCCCTGCTGGTGGTTCATGCACGGGAGTCCGCGGAAGTCTCGGCGATTCTGAATCCGGGTGCGACCCGGCTGGAAGAATTCGGGCTGAAGCCGGGCGCGGAATTTCCCGTGCGTTTAATCGTCAAGGACGGGAACCCGGCCGACGCGGTCGCCCAAGCGATCGCACAGTACAAACCCAGCATCCTGGTAGCGGGCGTGAAGCGCAAGAGCGATTCTGCGGGGTTGCACGGAACGGCATTCGCGCTGTTGACCAGTTCCCGGGTGCCGGTCCTGTGCGTACCCGCGGAGGCCGACGCGGGCCTCGGGGCGCGGGGAGACCGGGTCTGGGTTGAAACCGCGTAGCGGGGGCGTGGTTCGCATTTGGAACTCACACCAGGGCCAGGGACGGGGCGGGAACGAAACGCTGGTTCCTTGAATGCCGATTCGACAGTTTGGGAACTGCCGAATTTGCGGCGATTTGGTGGAACGGACTAGTTGGAATCAACCGTTGAACCCCGTCAGGCGACGGTCGGCGTGCGGACTGAGGGCGAAAAAAGCGCCAGGCCAATGACCTGATGTCGGCGATGGAGAGAAGGACTCATGCAATCTGAGGCAAGATCCAAGCGATTGGAGGCCGTCTCGACGCATCCGCTTGCGGAGCTTTTGGCCTGCCCTCCGTCGACCAGCAGCCTCCTGACTGCCTCCGCACAGTCCATCGGATTTCAACCCGGGGATGTGATTTTCAATCAGTCTGCTCCGTGCCTGGGGCTCTACCTGGTCGTTTCCGGCCAGTTGCAGCGCCGCGCCGAGCGGCTTGCGATGCGCCTGACCCTGGGTATGGCCCGCTCCGGCGACCTTGTCGAACTGGCGGCTGCGCTCGGCGACCGGATTCACACCTACACCCTGCTGGCGCAGACCCCGGGCACCGTGCTGCTGCTGCCGATCGAAGCCCTGCAGCAGGCTTTCCAGAGCTACCCTCCCTTGCGGATGCGCCTGCTGGAGGAACTCGCCCGGGAGGTTTCGCGTGCCTACCACCTGTGCAGTCTCACCAACCTGACACGGGTGCGACGCCACGGGGCTTCCGCGACCAGCACAGTCTAGTCCGCACCGTGCCGCATTCCCCGGGAGTCGACCAGGCGCGACAGCGTGAGGGAGCCCGATTCCGGGAAAGCCGCGGCCATCTCGGGGAAACGGGTGCCGTGAGGTGGGGAAGTGCGCTATACTTCAGCTTACTCACCTGTCGAGAACCTATGGCGTCATTCCACTCGCATCACGCTCCGGAAGATTGCTTAAATTGCGAGCATCGCCATTTGCGGATGTTCTGCAATCTCACGCCGGAAGCGTTGCAGGATTACGACGGGATTGGAATCATGATGAGCCATGCGCGGGGCGCGAAGCTCTTCAATGAGGGCGACCCGGCGCGCAACGTTTTTGTCATCTGCTTCGGCCACGTAAAAATCTCTTCGACGTCACGCGACGGCAAGACCATGATTCTCAAGATCGCCGGCCCCGGCGACGTGATGGGCCTGAGCGCGGTGCTGGCCAATGTTCCCCACGAAGTGACGGCAGAAGCGATTGAACCCTGCCAGGTGAAGACCGTCCGCAAGCAGGAGTTCGTCGATTTCCTGGGACGCCATGGGATTGCCAGCATGCACGCCGCCCAATCGCTCTCGGGTGAGTATCTGACCGTGTTTCACGACGCCAAGCGCCTGGCTCTGTCGGGTTCCGCAGCGGGGCGGCTGGCGCGCCTGCTGCTGGATTGGGGCCGGTCGGCCTCGAATGGCAAGCCGGAGATACGTTTTACGATGGCCCTGACCCACGAAGAAATCGCCAACATGGCCGGGACATCGCGGGAGACGGTCACCCGCCTGCTGAACCAGTTCCGCCGCGACCAGTGGATCTTGATCAAGGGCGCCAGCATGACCATCGTTCAGCCGGAAGAGCTCGAACGTCTCACCGCTTAATCGCCAAGGCGAGATACGGCCTTCTTTTCAGAGACCAGTATTCCCGAGTTCCTAACGGGATTCGGACTCGGCAAGGACGGCGCTGTCATCCGGCGCCAAGCTGTCCGTCGAAACGGCCTGTTTCTTATTGGTCGCATTGCGGGGATGGTACTTCACCGAAGGCCAATGCTGTTCGGGCACCCATTTTCCTTTGTTCTGCATGGCCCCGACCGATTTGCCGCAAACCTCGCATCTATGATTGGCCCATTGGTCTCGATCTCTGTTTCTGCTCAGAGCTTCTTGCACTTCATCGCTAAATCGTCCCTCGCAAGGCTTTGCGGGTATTGGCATGATTCTCCATGGTTTGTTTAGGATTGGGGTTAACAGCCACTTTAGTTAGATGCAGATTGAGCATCGCCGGACGGCAAAATCTTGGCAGTCCACTGACAGGTCCGAAGATGGGAGCATCAATACCGAGTATCATCGAGCCGCTGCGCGAAACGCGCGAATCGGCTTGTTGTCGTCAGTTGAGACTCTCCGAATCAGCCATTCACAATTCGAAAGGCAGCTTAACGTATGGTACAAAGGTGAGGCTCGGGAGGATGGTCTGATCGATTCCTGATCATTCCCTACGAAATCGTGAACGACGGCAAGAACCTCGTCTTTCGGTTCGGTGACTTCGAACTCCGCGAAAAGGAGCATCGGCTACTACGTGCAGGGGAGGAGATCCACCTGCAGCCGCAGGTCTTCCGGTTGCTGCTCTACCTGGTCCACAACAGGGACCGCGTGGTGCAGAAAGATGAGATTGTGCGCGAGGTGTGGGACTCCGCCGCGGTGACGGACAACTCGCTGACGCGCTCGATCTACTTGCTGCGCAAGGTTCTGAATGACGACCCCGGGGACTCGCCGGCCATCCGGACAGTATCGTCCATCGGGTACCAGTTCGTTTGCGCAGTGGAGCAGGCCGACGATGACGCCGCATCTCCTAAGTTG
>CAWCTA010000033.1:0-65492 GCA_963798315.1 uncultured Acidobacteriota bacterium
GCATCGCCTTGTGGATCACTTTCCAGCGCGCCCGCGTCTCGCTCATGAGCCGCTTGTCGGTCTTGCGGTCCAGGTAATCGAGTTCGCGCTGCATCTTGCGATAGTTTCCCAGGCGGTCCGGATCGAGGCCTGAGGCTTCCACGGCGCAGCCTGGTTCTCCGGAATGAGTGCAGTCACGGAAGCGGCAGCCCTCGGCCAATGCCCGCACATCGTCAAAGCCGGCATCCAGTTGTTCAACCGAGGCCCACAACTGCACCTCGCGCAGGCCGGGCATGTCGATGAGCAGCCAACCGCCCGGCATCATGAAGAGAGAGCGAGCGGTCGTCGTGTGCCGGCCGTGGTCGTCGCCTTGGCGAACTCCGTGGGTGGCCTGCCGCTCCTCGCCCAGCAGCGCGTTCACGATGGTCGACTTACCTACCCCGGAGGAACCGATCAAAGCCGCTGTTTCCCCGCGCCCAATCAGTCCCGCGAGGTCACCCAATCCCGCGCCGGAAAGCGCATTCAACGCCAGTACAGGCGCGCCGCTCCATGCGCGCAGCCGCGCAACGATTTCGGCAAGATCGCGTCCGTGGCATTCGGCCAGGTCGGCCTTGGTCAGCAGGATCACGGGCTGCGCCCCGCTTTGCCGCGCGACCACCAGGTAGCGTTCAATGCGCCGCTCGTTGTAATCGTGGTCGAGTCCGCTGACAACGAACAGCACGTCGATGTTGGCCGCCAGCACCTGCTCGTCGACGGCCCGGCCCGGCTGCTTCCGCGAAAGCACGGTTCGCCGTTGCAAGACCTGCTCGATCACCAGCCCACTCTCGTGCAGCGCCACCCAGTCGCCCACTGCGGGCCACGCCGCAGACGAATGGCGAAGACGCCCGCTGACGCCCGCCTCCACCTCGCCTTCTTCCGTCCAGACCAGAAATCGATCGCGGGCCGCCGAGGCCACGCGGCCGGGAACTCCGCTCAAGTCCTGGCTCGCAAAGAAGCCAGTCCATCCCCATAACTCAAGTTGCATTTGGGTTTCATCCTCTCGGTGATGAAGCAGTACAGACACACCTCAACCGGCCTGCGGCGAGGTTAAGTGTGAGAGGACGAATTAGACAATATCGGTCAGCGGCGCCCCGTGTGCCCGGGGTCCCCACGAACAGGTCTTCGTTCGTGGGGTGGCGGGTATGCTGCCAATGTAGCAGATTTTGCACGAGTAAACTGAATCGAAGCCAGAGGCCGCACAATCTATTTTTCATGCCGGGAACTTCGTGCTGTGCTTGGGTCGTCTCCGGTGCGCTAGCTTCCCGGCTTGAACGGAGGAACGAATGAAGATTGCCGCCATGATCGCGCGCATCCTGCTTGGGCTGATCTTTGTGGTGTTCGGTATGAATATCTTCCTGCAGTTCATCCCCACGCCACCCATGCCCGCGGGACCCATGAAGGACTTTTCGACTTCGCTCTTCGTAACCCACTTCATCCACGTGGTGGGGTTCTTCCAGGTGTTGACGGGCCTGATGCTCCTCGTCAACCGCTACGTTCCGCTGGCTCTCACGCTTCTCGCTCCGGTGATCTTTAATATTCTCCTCACCCACCTCCTCATGGCTCCGAGCGGCATTGGCCCCGGGCTAGTGGCTACAATCCTGTGGTTCATCGTCTTCTGGAGAGTCCGTTCCTCCTTTTCCGGCGTCCTCGAGGCCCGTAGCTGCGCCTAATGCGTGTTCAACTCGGCGCGGCTTCTACAATCAGTCCATGATTCAGTATCTGTATCTCGGGCGAGTCGCCTACGATGAGGCGCTGCGCTTACAGGCGGAGCTGGTCGAACTGCGCTACCAGGGACGGATCGAGAATGTTCTGCTCCTGCTCGAGCATCCTGCGGTCCTGACCCTGGGACGGAACGCCAATCGCGCCAACGTGCTCGCCTCGGATGCGCTGCTGGCCAGCCGGGGCGTGACCTTGCACGAGATCAACCGCGGCGGCGATGTGACCTATCACGGGCCCGGACAACTGCTCGGCTATCCCATCTTCGACCTGCGCGGTCTGCGCAACTCCAACGGAAGCCGCATGGGGCCTGTGGACTTTGTTCGCCAGATGGAAGAGGCACTGATCCGGCTATGCGGCGTTTACGCCGTGCAGGCCGGGCGGATCGCGGGGCTGACGGGCGTCTGGTGCGGCTGCCCTGCGGGCGACAACTCCTTGGACGAGAGGCGTGGCGAACGGAAAATCGGCGCGATCGGCATTCACGTATCGCGCGGCATCACCTCTCACGGGTTCGCTTTCAACGTGACCACCAATCTCGACGATTTCCGCCTGATCAATCCCTGCGGCCTAACCGATCGGCCCGTCACCAGCCTGGAGCGCGAGATCGCCGCCGGAGAGACGACGCCTGCATTGGAATCGATCGCCTACGAAGCGGCAAGGCAGTTTGGCATTGTCTTCGACGAGCAGGTTCTCGAAGTCGGAAGCCTGGAAGACCTTCGCAGCACCGGGAACGCGCCGGAGGCGCCGCCGGCCGCACCGCAGGTACTGCCCGAGGACACGCCGCTTCGGGTTCCTCCCGAGGTCGAGCTGCTGGCGGGGAAACCGGAGCGACCCGTCCGCGCCTGAGCGTAGCGCCAAGCGATTTATAATCCGGCAGGAAACCGGCGTTTCCCGGGCTTGCCCAGAGCGGAGCCGCAAGGGATATCGAATCGGGGAGAGAACGGCTGATGCCAACCGACGTGGTTATGCCCCAAATGGGCGAATCGATCTTTGAGGGAACGATCACCCGGTGGCTCAAGAAGACCGGGGACGCCGTCGAGAGGGACGAACCTCTCTTTGAGATATCCACCGACAAGGTCGATGCCGAGATTCCGTCGCCGGTGGCGGGCGTCCTGGCGGAGATCAGGATGCCGGAGGGAACGACCGTCCAGGTCAACACGGTGGTAGCTGTCGTAGCAGAGAGTGAAACAGCAGAAGCAAGCCGCGAGCCCGCGCGGTCTGCAAAGTCTGCGGAGACCGCCGCAGATCCAAACACACCATCACCAAAGGAGGCGCCGCAATCGCAGTCAGACGCACCGCAGGTGCCGCCGAAGGTACGGTCGGACGCGCCGCGTGGACCACAAGGGGTCGACGTGGTCATGCCCCAGATGGGCGAATCGATTTTTGAAGGCACCATCACCAAATGGCTGAAGAAGGCCGGCGACCCGGTTCAAAAAGATGAACCGCTGTTTGAGATATCGACAGACAAGGTGGACGCGGAGATTCCGGCGCCGGTATCGGGCGTGCTGACGGAGATCAAGGTTCCCGAGGGTTCGACGGTGCAGACCAACACCGTGGTCGCCGTCATCGGCGGGGCGCCCGCGGTCGCACAGCCTGACGGGTCGCCGACCCAGCAGGCGCCGGCCCAGGATTCTCCCGCGACTGAGGCTCGGGCCGCGGCACCTCCCTCGCCGGCCGTGATGACCGAACCGGCAAAACCAGCCGGACCCGGACCAGCCATGGGCACGGGGCGCATCCGGTCTTCGCCCCTGGTGCGGCGCATCGCGAAAGAAAACAATCTCGACCTTGGCCGCATCGCAGGGACCGGATCGGAAGGGCGGATCACGAAGGAGGACATCCTCCGGCATATGGCGGAGCGCGGATCGGTGCAGATCGCGCCACAACCCTCTTCCAAAACCCCAGCCCCACCGGAGGGGCTGGTGCCCATGTCGCGCATGCGCAGCATCATCGCGCAGCGCATGGTGGAGAGCGCCCGGACCATCCCGCACGCGTACTCCATTTACAAGATCGATATGACGCGCATCGCGCGCCTCCGCGAGCGCGAGAAGAAGGGTTTCGAACAGCGCCATGGCGTGAAGCTCACCTACATGCCGTTTATCGCCACGGCGGTGGCGGAGGCCCTGGGCAAGTACCCGATCCTCAACGCATCGCTCGAAAACGGCGGCATCCGCTATCACCAGAACGTGCACCTGGGCATTGCGGTGGCGCTCGAATGGGGACTGATTGTGCCGGTCGTGACCAAGGCCGAGGACCGCGGCTTCCTCGGAATGACGCGCGCCATCGCCGACCTGGCCGAGCGTGCACGGAGCAAGAAGCTGAAGCCGGAAGAGGCCTCGGGCTCGACCTTCACCCTGACGAATTCGGGCGTGTTCGGGGGCGAGTACGGAATGCCCATCATCAACCAGCCGGAGGCGGCGATTCTGGCAATCGGCGGGCTGCACAAGGAGCCGGTCGTGCTGACCGATGCCGAGGGCAACGATACGATCGCGATCCGCTCCATGCAACAGTTCTGCATCGGGATCGATCATCGGCTCGTCGACGGCGCCGACGCCGGTAAATTCATGCTCGACGTGCAGACGACGCTGGAGACGTGGAACCGCGAAGTCGGTTGAATCCGATGAAAGACGTGTGCAGATGAAGCACATCCTCGTAACCGGCGCGACAGGCAAGGTAGGAAGCCATTTCATTCAACGCCTGCTGGCTGGCGAAGAATTCCATGACATAACCATTCGCGCTCTCTGCCACAATCGCCGCCTTGACCCTCAGGCGCGATTGGAGGTTGTGAGCGGCACTATCTCTGACCGCGAAGTTGTGCGCACTGCCATGCGCGGCATCACCCATGTCGTCCACTGTGCAACCTGCAAGGAAACGGAAGACAGCGTCATCGACGTCACGGTGAAGGGTCTTTTCTGGCTGTTGGAGGAATGCCGTCTCAGCGGTTCTTTTCAGCAGATCATCCTCATCGGAGGCGATGCCGCGCTGGGGCATTTCTTTTACCCTCACCCAATCCCGGTGACGGAGCAGCAAAAGCACACCGCGTATCCCGGCTGCTATGCGCTCTCCAAGGTTCTCGAAGAGGTCATGCTCGAACAATACTTCGTTCAATACAACTTGGCGGGGTGCTGCCTGCGAGCGCCGTGGATCATGGAGAAGGACGATTTCAAATACACGCTCACATTCGGCGAAGACGTCTTCGGAGGCCCGCGGTGGCGCGATCTCGTCCCGACCCAAACGGCCGATGAATATGTGAAGTCAAATACAGTTCCTCTGATGCTCGATCCAAACGGACGCCCCGTGAAACGAAACTTTGTCCACGTGAGCGATCTTGTCGAAAGCATGATTGCGGCGATGGACCACCCTAACGCGCGCCGCCAGACATTCAATATCTGCATGGATGAGCCAGTGGATTACCAGCAGGTCGCCGATTACCTGAGCGAAACGCGCGGTATCCCTTCGGTCGCGATTCGAACCCCGTATTGGTCGACGTGGCTGGACAACTCGAAAGCCAAATTTCTTCTGGGGTCGAAACCTCGCTACGATTTGAAGCGGCTCATTGATGAAGCCTGGTCGTTCCGCAGAAGCGAATCCGACCCCAGGAAAGTGTGGTACCCGGGCTGAAGGGGTTGCAGCTCATGATCCAGTTTTCGATGCCTGCCGCCGCGGCTTGGGGCGTGGCGGCACATAGTGAAAGCGGATCAGGTAGATCTGTTCTCCTTTGCCGTGCTTGGCCACCTTGAGCAGGTCAAGGACGCCAAGAAATCCCGACTCCCGCGCGAGTTCCGGAGTGATATCCGGCAACCCGATGGTCTCGATGGAGTCCACTTCGATCTCGCCTTCGTCCATGCGGTACCGCGCACCCACGCGGACGTGCGATCGCGTCCAGAATCGAACGCTGCACGTAATCTCCCCGCGCCGAACCCGCTCGCGAAGCCGCTTGGTGAACATCATGGGCCGAGTCTACCTGGGGCGATACAAGGTCGCTTGGAGGCCTATTGCGCGCCAGCCCACGCCAGACCATCCGTCTGCTTCCCCGTAGCAATCTCCCGCCTCGTCTTACCGCTTGCGATATCCATCTCCGCCACCTTGTCCGCATGCATGCAACTGGCGTAGGCGGTCTTGCCGTCGGGACTCACCGCGATGGCCTGCGGATAAGCGGCAACATCGATATTGCGCGCTACCGTCATCGTGCCCAGATCGATGACCGCAACCTTGTTTACGTCGGGAAGCGCGACCAGAAGCCATTTGCCATCGGGCGTCGGCGCGCTGCCGTAGCCCACGCCGGCCATCGGAATCCAGGTCTTCACCGCGTTGGTCGCAGTGTCGATCACCGCCATGCGCGGCTGGGTCTGGTCGGCGGTGAAGACCCACTTGTCATCCATTGAAATCGAAATCCGCTGCGTATTCCTGGAGATGACAATCACCGTCAGCGTCTTGCGCGCCTCCATGTCGAGGACCGACACCGTGCCGGGTCCCACGTTGGCCGTGTAGCCGCGGCGGCCGTCGTGCGAGAGAGCCAGCATGTGGCTTTCCGGCTGGGCGGTGGGAATGGAGCCCACAATTTTGAGCGTTTTCGGATCGATGATCGAGACAGTCTGGTCCAGTTCCGTGGTCACGTAGAGCATTCCGTCCTTCGGCCCAAAAACTGGATCGTGGGGGCGCACGCCGTGTCCGAAGTCCACGTTCCCCACGATCTTCCGCGCGGCCAGATCGACCACAACCATGTTGGTTCCGTCGGTGCCCGGCTTGCCTACGCCGGAATTTCCATAAACAGGCACGTAGGCAAACCGCCCGTCCGGCGAAGCGGTCACTTCATGGCCGGTGTTGCCGCCCTCGGGCACAGACGCGAGCACCTTGCCCGCAACGGGATCGACAATCGCCAGGCTCTGGTCGCCCTTCTGCGCCACCAGCAGCAATCCGGATTGCGCCAAAACACCGGAAGAAGTCAGTGCCATCATCAAAAGTCCAATTCTTGCTGGATTACCCATTGCAACGACCTCCGTCGCACCCAATCACACCACGGAACGACTATACGGCAGGAGCCGCGGGTGCGGCGCATTGGAGTGGGCTCGCATACCTTGACGATGCGGCGGAGGCGCCCGCGCAATTATGATTCTTCCGACGCCGAAATGCCAACCCCAACCGCGCATCAATCCGCTATCGAATCCGCCCTCGCCGATCTGCGCGGCTTCCTGGGCGATCGCGTAACCGCCGCCCTCGCCGCACGCGAGCATCACAGCCATGGCGAGAGTTCGCATGTTCCCGGGCTTCCGGACCTGGTCTGTTTTCCCCACTCGACGGATGAGGTGAGCCGCATTGTCGCCGTCAGCGCGCGCTACAACCTGCCGGTGGTTCCGTTCGGGGCCGGCACGTCGCTCGAAGGCAATGTTCACGCGGTTCGCGGCGGCCTTAGCCTCGACATGCGGCAGATGAACCGCATAGTGCGCGTGAGCGTCGAGGACATGGACGCGACCGTCGAAGCAGGAATGAGCCGGGTACAACTGGCCAAGTCCCTGGAAAACACGGGGCTGACATTCTTCATCGATCCCGGCGCCGATGCGACCATCGGCGGCATGGCTTCGACGCGGGCCTCGGGAACCACGGCGGTGCGCTACGGAACCATGCGCGAAAACGTGCTTGGCCTGACCGTGGTGCTCGCCGACGGGCGTGTCATCCAAACCGGCACGCGGGCGCGCAAGTCGAGCGCGGGGTACGATCTCACCCGGTTGTTCGTCGGCGCCGAGGGCACGCTGGGCGTGATTACCGAGGTGACCCTCCGCCTGCATGGCCTGCCCGAAGCGATGGCCGTTGCAACCTGCGCTTTCGCCACCATCGACGGGGCGGTCAACACGGTGATCGAGGTGATCCAGCTCGGCCTCGGCGTGGCGCGCATTGAGTTCATGGACGACCGCCTGGTGGATGCCGTCAATCGTTACGCGCACCTGGAACTCCCGGTGCGGCCCACCCTGCTGTTCGAGTTCCACGGTATCAGCGAGGCGGTCGTTGCTGAAACGGCGCACCTGGCCGAGCAGCTGGCCGCGGATCACGGCGGGCTGGGTCTTGCATGGGAGACGACGCCGGCGGGGCGGGAACGATTATGGAAGGCGCGTCACGATGTGTACTACGCGGCGCGGGCCCTGCGCCCCGGATCGGACGTGCTCACCACCGATGTCTGTGTGCCCATTTCCCGGCTCGCTGAATGCATTGTGGACACGCGCGCGGAACTCGACAAAGCCAGCTTTCCCGCCACCATTGTGGGCCATGTGGGCGACGGAAATTTTCATGTGCAATGCATGCTGGCGCCCGAGGAGGCAGACGAGGTGGAGGCGTTCGCGGCCCGGCTGGTGGAGCGTGCCCAGGCCGTGGGCGGCACATGTACCGGCGAGCACGGCGTGGGCCTGGGCAAAAAGAAATACCTCGAGGCGGAACACGGCGAGGGGTTGGAAGTGATGCGGATGATCAAGCGCACCCTCGACCCGGATAACCGCATGAATCCGGGCAAGATTTTCGACTAAGCAATTACGCGCCCTGCGCCGCAGGGGTTCTCACCTGGCCCGGTTAGCAAAGCTCCCGGAACCTGTCTGCGGTCAGGCCTGCATCGCGCACGATTCCATCCATCGTGATGGCGTTGACCGGATCATTGCGGGGAATCGTCACGACGCGCGTCCCGTCCGTCATGACAAAATGGTCTCCCTCGCGCAGCACCCAGAAGCCCGCCGCCTCCAGCGCCGCAACCGCGCTGAGGTGATCCACTCCCGGAATCCCAGATAGGCCTGGAATCGCGGGCGCTTGCTGCATCCCTCTCGCGGATGGCTTGAAGTAAGAAAACAGATTCATGGCATAGGCCCCCCAGCGCTATGCAAGTGAGATTTGAAAACCGAGCCCGCCCTAGTTGGCCAGTTCTTTGGCCGCCTCGAGGTATTCCTGAATGGCGATTTGGATATTGGTCATGGCTTCGGCTTCAGTTGCGCCCTGCGACCAGCAGCCGGGAAGCTCCGGGCACGACACGCTGTACCCTTCGTCGCACTTGCGCAAATCGACGCGATACGCCATGGCGGATATCGTACATGGGCCGCAGAGCGTTCGTAAAATGTCGCCTTAATCCCGTCACTCCGCGTGCTTAACCCATGGATCGTAGGTGCCCACGCTCCAGGTATGTCCCTCCGGGTCCTTCACGGTGAAGTCGCGGCTGCCGTAATTGGTGTTTTGCAGCGGCCGGACGATGGCGGCGTTGGCGGCCTGTGCGCGGGCGTGGATTGCATCCGCGTCTGCCACGACGATGTAGGCGCCGCGGGTTTCAACACCGCCAACTTCGCCGGGCGACTTGAAGCTGCTGCTGTACTCGTCGTCCTTCGCCGAACCGAGCATGATCATGCCGCCGCCGAGCGTGAGTTCGGCGTGAGCGATAGTGCCGTCGGGGTTCGCATAAACGGCGTGGCGCGCAAAGCCCAGAACCGTGCAGAGCCAGTCGATGGCGGCGGGGGCGTTGCGGTAACGCAGCGTGGGCATGATCGTGGATCGGGATGTATTTGCGTTAGCGGACAGGACGCCGGATGGGGATGCATTTTCTTGAACGGACATGACAACCTCCTTGGTTCGCGACGAGTTTTACGGATTCGCATTCGGCCGCAAATCCAATATGGAGCAATGGGCGCCAACCGTTCTTGGAAAAATCGGAAGTCTTAGTCCGGCTTCTCAGTCGCAATATGATTGGCCCACACGGTTCGCCGGGAGGAATACGTCGTCACATCCACACCGGAAAACGCCCGGAACTCGTTGGCAAAATGGGATTGATCGTAGAAGCCGCAGCTGAGCGCCAGTTCCGCCCACGGCACATCCACGCCTGCGTGCAGTTGCTTTACCGCGCGCTGGAAACGCTGAATACGGCACCACACCTTGGGTGTCAGTCCCACTTCTTCTCGGAAGACCTGGGAGAACCTCCGCTCGCTCCAGCCCGTGCCGCGTGCCACGTCGCGCACCGTGGCGATCGACGGCGCATGCGCAAATCGCCGCAGCGCATAATCGACCGCGCAGTGGCGCATCGGCCGGGGTTCCATTAACCGCCTTCGGAAGGCTGCCGCAAGAAATGCTTCGAAGCATTCCAGCCGAGCCCGCGGCGTGGGAATCTCCCGCAGCCGGTCGCGCAGAGCCCGCGCCTGCAAGCCCCACACATCCTCGAGATCCACGCTGCGGTTGCTGAACAGGTCGGCCGCATCCGACGTGAACAGAGGCAAGCCGCCCGGCTCAAAAACGATGCCGATCAGGTCGGCCATGTCGGAGGTATTGACGATTTCATAGATGGAGCGCGCGCCCACGATGAGCGACGCCGGCGACCGCCGTTCAGGCTGTCCGTCGGGGCAATCGTGCAGAAACTCTCGGGCGAGGTTGAGTATGACCTGGGTGTTGCCGGTGGGCAGAATGCGCTCGCGACTGTGGTTTACCTGGGGCGCCCGCGCATACCACAGCATCCGTACAAAACGATTGAGAGGCGGGCCCGGGGTGTGCTGGAGGAAAAGCAAACGCGACCTCGTGGTTCTTATAGCATGGATGCTCAAAGCCGCGAAACCAGCGGGTCGGGCTGCAACTGGGGAGGAAGTATCCTGACGATGATGTCCCTTCCGGCGCGGGATACCGAACTCGTGCAGATAATGGACGCGGCGCTGGCCGACGCGGCTCGCCGTGCCGGCGCGTGGCTTGCCTGCCGGATCGGCTGCACGCAATGTTGCCATGGCGCCTTTGCAATCAACGCGCTCGATGCCGAACGGCTTCGCGTGGGGATGGATGCGCTCCGGGCCAACGATCCTGCGCTCGCAGTTGAGATACAGCGTCGGGCGGCGGCATGGCTCGACGAGCACGGGCCCGCCTTCCCGGGCGATGGGAAAACCGGCATCCTCGGCACTTCCGCGGGGGAGCAGGAAAGCTTTGAGGAGTTTGCCAACGATGCCGCCTGCCCCGCGCTCGATCCCGCCACCGGCCGCTGCGATGTGTACGCGTGGCGGCCGATGACCTGCCGCGTGTTTGGGCCGCCGGTTCGCGTAGGCGACGGCGATGCGCTGGGCTGCTGCGAGCTGTGCTTCGCGGGCGCGAGCGATAAACAGATCGCCGACTGTGAAATGCCGGTTCCCCACGACATCGAAGCGGAGTTGCTCGACCAGGTCGGCCAGCGGGGCGAGACCATCGTAGCCTTTGCGCTCCTGCTCGGATCGCCCGTGGCCGCACGATAAACTGGGGCTTGGACAGCTCGATGCCAAACCGCCCCTGCTGGGTCGAAATCTCGACCCGCATGTTAGAAAACAACTATCGATTCCTCGAGAGCATCGCTCCTGGCCAGGCTGAATTGCTGGCCATCGTGAAAGCCGATGCATACGGCCATTCGCTCGACATTTGCGCGCCGGCTGCGGTTCGGGCGGGTGCGCGCTGGCTGGGCATCACCAGCGCCGAAGAGGGCGTGCAGGCGCGAGCGGTGTGCCCCGATGCGCGGATCCTCGTGATGGGCGGGGTCTTTCCCGGCCAGGGTCGCGCCATCGTCGAACACGCGCTGGCCGCGGTCGCCTGGGAACCATATCAGCTCGACGAGCTCGAGACAGCCGCGCGCGCCGCCGACTCCCCGCCAGGGTCAATTGCCGTTCACCTGGAGATCGATACGGGCATGAGCCGGCAGGGTGCTCTGGTGAATCATCTGACCCGGCTTCTGGAGCGGTTCGGCCCGGGCTCGCCCTTACGTCTGGAGGCCGTGACCACGCATCTTTACGCCTCCGACGAGACCAGCGGCCTCGCGACCGCCAGCCAGCTCAGTTTGCTCGGAGAAGCGATCGCCTGCATCGACGCCGCGCGACCGCGCCCTGAATGGCTGAGCGTGGGTGCCTCCGCCGCCCTTCTGGGCAATGATGCGGATGCCATTGCCGCGCTCGCCGAGCGCTCCGGCCTGAAGCTGATGCTGCGCCCCGGCCTGGCCCTCTACGGCGTTGTGCCGCATTACCAACCGCCCTTCGGTGAGCCCGGTGAGCCATCGATGCTGACTGCTGCACGCGCCCACCTGAAGCCGGTCCTGACCTGGAAAACGCGCGTGGTCACCGTGCGCGATGTGCCGGCCGGAGCGGAAGTCGGCTATAACGGCACTTTTGTCGCTACAGAACCCATGCGTCTTGCCTTGCTGGCTGCGGGCTACGCCGACGGTCTCGATCGGCGGCTTGGCAACCGCTTCAGCCTTCTGGTGCGCGGCGAACGAGCTCCCATTGTCGGCCGCATCAGCATGGACCAGTCGGTGATCGACGTGACGGAGATTCCGGGCGTGGAGGCCGGCGATGAGGTGGTCATTCTCGGCAGCCAGCGAGCGGAAACAATCACTGCCTTCGACCATGCGGACGCTGTCGGAACCATCCCATGGGAGGTCTTTACCCGCATCGGTCCCCGCGTGCGGCGAATTGCCGTTTAGTCCTCCCTGCCTCTATCCGACAGCGCACTCGGAAGCGCGAACCGGAACGCTGATCGCCCCCTGCACGGCGGCAATCATCGGCTCGAACCCGATACAGGAGTTCAGCAGCATGTGGTAAAGTCCGCGGGCGCACCAGTCCTGCTGGTAGTACTGCTTGATGGCCGCCGCCCGGCGCTTGTCGTGGGCGGCCAGTTCCTGATCGGCGTGGTGGGCCTGCCCGGGAAAGTTCTGCGCAAACCAGGCTCGCTTGGCCGCGTGGGTGGCGTACACAAACACGTGAAAACACCCGGGTTTACCGGCCAGCGCGCAGGCCCCGCCCCGTCCCACGATCACGCAGTTACCCCGCTGGGATGCGTCCAGCATTTCCTCCTTGATCAGCGCGTACATCCGTGCACAGTCGAAGACCTTGTCGTCGGGCAGCGTGGCGGTGGAATAAAGCTGGTCCTGCCAGAAGACCTTTCCGTAGCGGTAGTACCAGGGATCGAGTTGGTCGTCGAACTTGGCCGCCATCTCTTCCGGGACGCAGGCGGCGCGTGCCGCGCCCGTCAGGAGTTCGGAATCCAGCAGCCTCCAGCCCAGCCGCTCGGCGAGATCATGAGCAAACTCACCGCCCCGCGATCCATATTCGCGTTCAACGGTGATAACCCGGACAGGTGAAGTCATCATGGCGAACAATCTCCCTTGCGAAGTGGAGCATACAACGGAATCAGGGGCGATGGGCAAGACAAAGCGCAAATTCCCCACAAAGTGGGATGGGAGAACCCGCCGCCGAGTTACGAGCCGGCCCGATTCTTGTTTTGCGCTCACGCAACTCATCCCGCATACCTTGACGGTCTACAACAGAATGTTGTAGATAATCTAGGCATGGGGAAACCAAGCGATCTCGTTCAAGGCACTCTCGATCTGCTGATTCTGAAAACCATCTCTCTTGAGCCGATGCACGGCTGGGCTATCGCCAAACGCATTCAGCAGGTGTCGGGTGAGGTGCTGCAAGTGCAACAGGGCTCGCTCTATCCGGCGCTCCACCGGCTGGAACAGCAGGCCTGGATCAAAGCCAAGTGGGCGGAGAGCGAAACCGGCAGGCAGGCGAAGTTCTATTCGCTGACCAGCGCCGGCCGGGCGCAGCTGGAAAAAGAGAGCGCCAACTGGAACCGGCTCTCCGCGGCCATCAACCTGGTGGTCAGCGAAGCGTGAAAGAGGCGGGGACTAGGGACAAGGGAATAGGAACCGCTGGGACTCAGCCGTCAGGAGACAAATCCATGCACTGGCTCACTCAACTCGGGATTCGGCTTCAAATGCTGTTCGGACGCGGTCGTGCCGGCGAGCGGCTCGATGACGAAATGCGGTTCCACCTCGAGCGCCAGATCGCCGAAAACGTCGCCGCCGGCATGAGCCGCGACCAAGCCCGATATGCGGCTCTTCGCGCCTTCGGGAATCCGGCCCTGCTGCGCGACCAGGCACGCACCGGCTGGAGCTGGTCCCGGCTCGAGGCGCTGCTCCACGACCTGCGCTACGGGATACGCACCCTTCGCCGCACGCCCGGCTTCGCCCTCATCGCGATTTTGGTGATGGCGCTCGGCATCGGCGCCAACGTTGCCCTCTTCACCGTGGTACGAAACGTGGTTCTCAAGCCGCTGCCGTTCAAAGATCCCGGTCGGCTGATGATGCTCTACGAAAGCAACCCGAAGGACGATCCCTACAACATCGTTTCCGGGGGCATGTACGCGGAGTGGAACAAGTATAACGAGAGCTTCAGCAGCCTGGCCCTGGTCCAGGACAGCGAGAATGCGGTCGCGGCGTCAGGCGGACAGTTGCCGGAGAAGCTCACGAGCGCGAAGGTTTCCTGGAACCTGCTCACGACACTTGGGGTGGCTCCCGCGCTGGGCCGGGATTTCACGGCCGACGACGACCTGCCCGCAGCGAATGGCACGGTGCTGCTGAGCTGGAGCCTGTGGAAGCGGCGTTTCGGAGCGGATCGCGGAATCGTGAACCGTACGATCTACATCGATGCCAAGCCGTACACAGTGGCAGGAGTGATGCCGGAGTGGTTTGCGTACCCTCGCCCCGACACGCAGATGTGGACGCCGGTGTATCACGAAAATCCCGCGAAGATCATGGCCATGGTCGATGACCACATGTTCCGCGTGGTGGGGCGGCTGAAGCCCGGCGTCTCGGCTGAACAGGGCAAGGCCGACCTGAGCGTGATCTCGCGGCGGGTCTTTGACACGCACCGTGACCTGGCATTCGTCAACCCGGCGGCGAACATCAGGCCGCTGCTGGAGCACATGGTAGGCGCGGTCAAGCGGCCGCTTTATGTGCTGCTGGCGGCCACCGGGTGCCTGCTTTTGATCGCGTGCATGAACGTTGCCAATCTGCTGGTGGCGCGGGCGGTGTCGCGGCGAAAGGAACAGGCGATCCGGACCGCGATGGGCGGCGGCCGGCTGCGCCTGCTGCGGGAGCGCCTGATGGAGAGCCTGCTGCTCTCTGCGGCCGGCGGCGCGCTCGGCCTGGTGCTTGCGTACGGAGCGCTGGAGTGGCTGGTGCGCTCGCGCCACGACATGACCCGTGTAGAGAGCATTCACATTGACGCAATCGTCGCAGTGTTCACGGTTGGGGTCATCGCGCTGTGCGCGCTCTTTGCCGGGCTCATTTCCGCGCTCACGATCAGGGACAAGGCGCTTCTGACGACGCTGCACGAGTCTTCGCGCTATGCCAGCGGAAGCCAGTCGCGGGCCACGCTGCGGCGGGTGCTGCTTACCGTCGAAGTCGGCCTCACAGTGGTGTTGCTGACCGGGGCGGGGCTTCTGCTGAAGAGCTACGAACGGCTGCGCGGGTCGGATGTGGGCTGTGCCACGGACAACGTGCTCACGATGCGCATTGGACTGCCCGGAGCGCGGTACAAGACGCCTGGACCCGCACCCGTGAATTTCTTCGACACGATGCTGGCGCGGGTTCGCGCGCTGCCGGGAGTGGACCAGGCGGGGCTGGCCACCGCGGTGCCAGGCCAGGGCTGGTGGGAAGACGACGGGTTCAGCGTTGCCGAGCATCCGCCGCTGCCGCAAGGCCAGTCCCTCGACGCGCTCACGCGGTGGGCCGATCCGGGCTACTTCGCCGCGATGGGCATTCCTATACTGCGCGGCCGCACGTTCAACGACAGCCTGCGCCTCGAACAGGCCAGGGAAGTGATCATCAGCGAGAAACTGGCGACGAGCTTCTTTCCCGGGGAAGACCCGCTGGGCAAGCACCTCAAGACCGGCGGCGACAGTTGGAGCGCTGGCGGGAAGATCTACACGGTGGTAGGCGTCGTTGGAGATATGCGCTACGACATCGGCGAGGCGCCCAAGGAAACCAAGTACTTTTCGCTGCGGGAAGGAACCCAGAACTACGGCACGCTGGTGATCCGCTCCAGCCGCGATGTGGAAACGCTGGCGCTGCCGGTCGAGCGCGTGATCCAGGGAATGGACCGCGATCTGCCGGTGGCCGACGTGCTCACCATGAACCAACTGCTCGGCAAAGGGACGCTGGACGCGAGTTTCAACACCACGCTGCTCACCGGCTTTGCCGTGCTCTCGCTGATCCTGGCGGCGGTGGGACTATTCGGAGTGCTTTCGTACATCGCCGCGCAACGCACCGGGGAGATCGGCATTCGCCTCGCGCTTGGAGCAAGGCGCGAACAAGTGCTGGGCAGGATGCTGGGCGACGGGCTGAGGCCCGCGCTAATTGGACTGGCGCTCGGACTGGCCGCCAGCGTCGAAGCTTCGCGCCTGATGCGGGACATGCTCTATGAGACGCGGCCGCTCGATCCCATGGTGTTCGCGACAGTGTCGGCAACACTACTGATCGTGGCGGCGCTGGCCTGCCTGGTTCCGGCGTGGCGTGCCTCGCGGGTCGACCCCATGCAGGCGCTGCGCACGGAGTGAAGACAGGGACCAGGGACTAGGGACTAGGGACTGGCAGGAGCTTGAATCATGCGGTGGATAGATCTTCTCGTGATGCGATTGCGGATGCTCTTTCGGGCGCGGGCCGGCCGGCGGGCAGCTCGACGACGAACTCCGCTTCCACTTCGAGCGCCAGATTGCCGAGAATGTCGCTGCCGGTATGAGCCCGGATGAAGCCCGCTTCGCGGCAAGGCGCGCCTTCGGCAATCCGGCGCTGCTGCGCGAGCAGGCGCGCGCCACCTGGAACTGGACCTGGCTCGAATCGCTGTTGCACGATGTGGGCTACAGCATCCGCACCCTCCGCCGCACTCCGGGT
The DNA here is from genome assembly GCA_963798315.1 of uncultured Acidobacteriota bacterium. GTDB lineage: Bacteria > Acidobacteriota > Terriglobia > Terriglobales > Acidobacteriaceae > Telmatobacter. The sequence continues at coordinate 16,421 of CAWCTA010000033.1, forward strand.
TTCGCAGCCATCGCGATCCTCGTGATCGCGCTCGGCATCGGCGCCAATGTTGCGCTGTTCACCGTGGTGCGCAACGTCCTCCTCAAGCCCCTGCCGTACCACGACCCGGACCGGCTGGTTTCGATCTATGAGCACGACACGGTCGGCAACCATCCCGATTGGAGCGCGTACCTGCCGGTCGACGCCGGCAGCATGAAGGAGTGGCAGCAGGCCGCGCAGGGCATGGCGGAGATGGCGTTTTTGTCTCCGTGGCAGAGTTACAATCTTTCCGCCGAGGGTGGCAAGCTGCCCGAGGAGATCGATGCTTCCTGGTGTTCCTGGAATTTTTTCCCAACTCTTGGCGTGGAACCAATTCTGGGGCGCAGTTTTTCGGCCGATGACGATCGCCCCGGCGCGAACGCCACGGTTCTGCTCAGCTTTCAATTCTGGAAACGCCGGTATAGCGGCGATCAGGGCATCGTGGACAAGACCATCTGGCTCGATGCCCGGCCGTACACAGTCATTGGGGTTCTGCCGGAGTCCTTTTCCTTTTTAAGTAAAATGATCGGGCAGCCCTTCGCAGGTCTGGACCCCACTCAATCGCGAAGCGCCGCCATCGCTCCTGAAGACTTACGAAGACCACGAGTTCCAGGTCAGCGCGCGGCTCATTAATGGCACCACGCTTCCCGCACTCGTGGAGCGGCTCAAAGCGGTCCAGAAACAGGTCGTGGCCGCGCATCCCCAGCCGGCCGTGCACGACTCGGTCGCAGGCATGGCCATGCTCGACGACGCCGTGTTCGACTACAAGACTCCGCTGTTCGCGCTTCTCGCAGCCACAGTGTGCGTGTTGATCATCGCCTGCATGAATGTCGCCGGTCTGCTGGTGGCGCGCACCGCCGCGCGGGCCCGCGAACAGGCCATCCGCGTCGCACTGGGCGGCGGGAGATTGCGCCTGATCCGGGAGCGGATCATCGAGAGCCTGCTGCTCTCCGGCGCCGGCGGCGCACTGGGCCTGCTGTTGGCCTGGGGCGCGGTGCAGTGGCTGGTGCACGCACGCCAGGACATGAATCGCGTCGACGGCATCCATATCGATGGCGTCGTGTTGGCATTCGCTGCCGGCGCGGTGGGGCTCTGCGCCCTGTTCGCCGGATCCATCTCGGCGTTGAGTTCCGCGGGAAAGAAAATCTTTGGCACCCTGCAGGAATCGTCGCGGGCGCAAAGCCCGGGCCGCGGCAAAGCCGGTCTTCGCCGCACGCTGCTGGTCATCGAGGTTGGCCTCACCGTTGTCCTGCTGGTCGGAGCCGGCCTTCTGATCAAGAGCTACCAGCGCCTGCGCCACGCCGACATCGGCGTCCCCGTCGACAATGTGCTGACCATGCACATCAGCCTGCCGGAAGCAGCGCTACAAGCTGCCTGCGCAGCAGGTGGCGTTTTTTGAGACCCTCATCGCTCGCGTGCGCGCATTGCCCGGGGTGCAGGCAGCGGGGCTGGTCAGCAAGGCGCCCGGCGAAGGCTGGGGCGGCGACCACCTGATGAGCGTGGTCGAACACGGTCCGGCGGTCAAAGGGAAATCGGCCGACATGATGGTGCGGGGCGCGGAGCCGGGATACTTTGGCGCCATTGGAATTCCCCTCTTCCGCGGGCGCATCTTTACCACCGATGAACGACTGGGGCGAGCCCACGTCGCGGTGATCAACCAGGTTGCGGCACGGGAGTTCTTTCCCGGAGAGGACCCCATTGGCAAGCATCTGCGCAGCGAGTTCAGTGGGGAGGTCGTCGAAGTTGTGGGCGTGGTGGGCGACACGCGCTGGATCGTCTCTTGCCTGCTCAACCCACTCTCTACTGGCCTATCTACGGCAACGACTACAGCGCTGCCACGATCGTGGTTCGCTCCGGATTGGGTTCCGGGCGCGAGGTCGAGTCGTTTGCGCTGCCGGTGCAGAAGCTGATCGGCCAGCTCGATCCGGACTTGCCTGTCTCCGACGTGATGACGCTGCGCGAGGCGATCGGGAAAACCACCGTCGATTCGGCATTCGATTCGATCCTGGTGCTGGCCTTTGCTGCGATAGCACTGATCCTGGCCGCGGCCGGACTCTACGGCGTGCTGGCCTACCTGGTCACGCAGCGCACCGGAGAGATCGGCATTCGCATGGCGCTTGGGGCCCAGAGACCGCACGTGCTTCGCCTGGTGCTGCTCGATGGATTGTGGCCGGCGCTCCTCGGCCTGGGCCTCGGCCTCGGCGGCGGCGCAGTGGTGGTCCGGCTCATTCGCACCATGCTCTACGACACCCGGCCGCTGGATCCGTCGGTCTTTGCCGCGGTGGCAGGCGTCCTGCTGGTGGTTGCAGCCATGGCCTGCATGGCGCCGGCGTGGCGCGCTTCCCGCCTCGATCCCATGCAGGCGCTGCGAACGGAATAGTACTGAGGAAATCCGGGGCTCCCACCCTGTTGCCAGAAGGAAGGCAACAGGGGCACGGGGATTTGTGCTGATTCGTTCCCCAAAGCAGGCAGGGGTGCCTGCGGTCATTTTCTTTGAATCCCATTTCATCTTATTCGCAGCTGATGTATGGTTGTGCCGGACCTCAAGACTGGGACTCGCTGGATGTCTGTTCGACCAGCCGGAGAGCCAACGAAAGAGGAGGTCGGATGAAGATTCCCCGTTTATTTGCGTGTGCTGCTGTCGCGGCATTCTCTGCAACTTTGCTTGCTCAACAGGCGTCGACTGGCTTCCACGCCGTGGCGTGCCTCAAGATCAAGCCTGACAAGACCACCGAATTCCGGAAGTGGGCTGCGGAAGAGCTTCACAAGTATGCCCAGTCTCGCGTCGATTCGGGAGTGGTCTCCACCTACTACCTGTTGCGAGCCGTCCTCCCCACGGGAACATCGGCGGACTGTGATTATTTGAGCATCGCGATATATCCGGGCTTGCCGCCAGAGCCTCTGGGCCTGGAAGAACTGGGCGCCGCATTAAAGAAAGCCGGCGTGAGCATGAGCGGTCAGGAGTATGTGGACCGGCGCAACTCTCTTTCAACTCTGGTCTCGAACGGCGTGTTCCAGACCCAGATGTACGCGGGCGCGTCAAAGAAGGGTGATTACTTTGACGTCAGTTACATGAAGGCGTCCAGCATCGACGACTGGCTGGCTTTTGAGAAGAATGTCTGGAAGCCGCTGGCCGAACAGATGATCAAAGAGGGGATGCAGGCGGGATGGTCAGTGAACCTCGCGGTGATGCCGACGGGAACCGAAATGCCCTACCAGGGGGTGACCGTCGATGTTTATCCCAGTTGGGACGCGGTGTTCAAAGCGCAGATAGATCCGGCGTTCATCGACCGTTTCAAGAAGATCCACGCCGACATGGACCCGAACAAAACATTCACAGACATGGAAAAGATCAGATCGCAAACCTGGTCCCGTCTCTACGTCGCCGAAGACATGATCACCTCGATGAAATAGGAGGGGCGGGATCGAACGACTACCCCGGGACGTGGCCCAGCGCGATCAACCAAAAAGAGAATGGGCGCGGAGGTGAAGTTCCTCCCGCGCCCTTGTGTGTGATTGCGGCTGATGTAGACCCTTGTGGCCCGATCCTGACAACTGACAACTGTCCACTGGTTCTTACTGCGTGACCGGCTCCGCGGGCGCTGCCTTGGGCGCTTTCAAATGCGGCGCGGTCGGAGGGACCGGAGGCTTTGGGATATTGGAAGAAACAGACGGCGGCGTCGGGAAGCCGGACCCTTTTTTGATGCGCACGTCGCCCACTTCGGTGCTGAGGTTGACCTTGGCCTGGCCCCCGCCTACCGAGAAGGCAACCCGTTTGCTCTCCCCTTCAACCGCAGGCATGGAGTAGTCGGAAAAGATGTCGCCGTTGCGGGTGTAGGCGTTGATGGAAGCCGAAGCATTCGGGGGCAGCGTCAACTCCAGATCGCCCTTGCCGCTGGTGTTTTTGGCGTCCACACTGTAAGCCCCGGCCGGCTCAAGGGAGATGTTGCCGTCGCGGTCCTCCACATAGATGTCGCCGTAGATCTGGGTGAGATCGATATTCTTGGAGTGCGTGGTGACGCGCACCTGTCCCTTGGCTTCGGTCACGCGCAGGTCGTCGTCGTTGAGCGTCAAGTCGCCGGGCAGGCTGCCCATCTCGAGATCGGTCACCGAGGTATGCAGATGGATGGGGCCGGTGAGGTTCTCCATGTGCGCCTCGCCGAAGATATCCCCATTCAGCGCGACCTTGCCCGTCACTTCGGAGAGCGTGAGGTCGTTGCACCGCCCGTCGGCGGTGATGTCTCCATCCACCTGGTGGGCCGAGAAGTCGCCCTTGTCGGTGGAGAAGTGGACCTGCACCGAACCGGTAATGGTGTTGAGGTGAATATCGCCGTGCGCGGCGGTGATGTTTGCCCCCGCTCCGAGGCCGGCCGCGGTGACATCGCCGCGTCCCGCGTTGACGGTCACGTGCGCCGACTTGGGCAGGACCACGGTCAGATTGAGGCGGCCGCTATTGTGGCCGGCCGACTTCACCAGAACCGTGTTGCCGCTTACTGTCAAGTGCGCGGCTTCGGATTCGAAGATTTTGCGCGCATTGGCCTCCGAATCGGTGAAGGCCACCTGGTGCGCCTGGATCTGGATAGTGGACACATCGCCGGAGGTCACGCTGACATCGCCGCGAGGATTCTGGATCTCCACCACCGCGTTGGCCGGAATCTGCGCATTCAGGACCTGCTGATCCTGATCATGCTGCGGACGGCCGAACATGTTGAAGAAATCATCTCCTCCATGGTCGCCCCATTCGGCGCGCATTGGACCCCACCATTCGTGGCCCCAGGCCGCAAACAGCCCCAGGACCGCCAGGAAGATCAGGATTCCGACAAAGTTGCCGCTGCGCCGAACCGGAGTCTGCCGCTTCATGTCCAGCGCCCATTCGCCCAGCAGCCCCAGGCCCGCGCCGATCAGCAGCAGCGGCCACCAATGGCCATACCAGGTCCAGAATTCGGAGGAATCAATACGGCCCGTCACTACCAGCAGGCCGATGATGCCAATGCCCACCAGGATGATCGGACCCACGATGGACGGTACGCGCGGAGCGTAACCGCCATAACCCGCTTTCATCGCATGACGCTGGGCTTTGAATGCATCGCGCTGCGCCCGCCAGGCGGCTCTCTGCTGCTCCCTGTAGACGCGCCATTGGGTGCGCGGATCATAGGGGGGCGGCGCACCGCCGCCCGGAGGCGTGTAAGGGGGTATGCTGCTCATAACTGGCCTCCATTGGAACGTCCCAGATCGTCAGGGCCGGCGGGCACGATCGCCGAACCCGGCGCCGGCGGAACCCCCGGACCGGCCACCGGCGGCTGCGCATACGGGCCGCCCGGATAGGATGCGTCTGGATACGTAGGCGGATAGCCCTCCATTTCCAGCGCGGCGCGCTCCGCCAGCAGCAACAGACCCCAAAGGATCAGCGCCAGCGGCCAGAACAAGCGCCACATGTGATAGACAAGTCCGCTCTGGTGCAGCAGGGCCACGATGCCGATCAGTAACAGGAACGCGGGGCCGCGCAGGCGGCGAATCAGAATATACCGGCTCATCGAGGACCTCCTCCTTGCGTGTCGCCCATGCGGCGAACCACCAGCCACACCCCCAGGCCGATCAACAGCAGCGGCCAGGTGAATTCAAAGACTTTCCCGCCGATATCATCAAGCTGCCCGAGCAGAAACAGCAGACCGAGACCAATCAGGACGATGGCGCCAATGGGTTCCTTGCGCCGCCACATGGCCTGCGGGGGCGGTGGGGGTATCGGGGGAGCTGCTGGATCCGTTGCCTGAGCCGTGAAGCCCGCCGCAGGCACGTAAGGCGGAGCCTGGTAGGGGTTCTGATAGGGAGCCTGGTATTGCCCCGGGTACGGCGCCTGGTATCCACCTGAGGGCCCCGGATTCATGCCCGCCGGATTGGGGTTGCCCGGACTCCCCCCGCTCACTCCCGGCGGAGCAGGATAATTCGGCTTCGCGCCCAGGTTGAGCCAGTTGCCCACTTCGTTCAGTCCCAGCGGATCGGGGAGGGGCTGACCGTCGCGCCGCGCCTTGGCGGTATGAAACGCTTCGAAAGACTGGTAGAGAACCCAGGCGCCGATGAAGATGCCGAAGATCCCGTAATGGGTGGTAATGCTGATCAGGATGGCAAAGATCACCACGTGGATGAGGCCTTTGAAGAACTGCCCGTTGTACATGGCGCCCACGCCGGGAATCAGTCCCAGGACCGCCGCCGCCGCCGGGTTAGGCTCTCCCGTCGGAGCCGCCACAAAGGGATTCGGAATGTTCTGCCACGCCATCCAGCACGGTTCGCACAGAATCTGCCCTCCCGCGCCGTTGCGCACACAATTGCCGCACAATGGCTTGCCACAGTTTTGGCAGAACGCCGTAGCGGTCACACCGCTGTGATTTACGCAATCCATACTGTGCTCCTCTCCCGTCTTGCTTTCTCGGAGCCGCCGGAATGCGCGGGCCGGTCAAGACAATCATGTGATAGCGAAGTCTCCAGGTAATCCGATGAGTCGTTCAAGTTTGGAGTCCCCGACTGCTGCGGAGGATCGACACGGGATCCTCCGTCTTTATGGCTTGGAGTCTGCTTCGATTCGCCGGGGCCCGATGGCTGCTTCTTCTGGTTATCCTGGCTGTCAGTGCTCTGGGTGGTTTTACGCAACTCGCGCATCCGCGACTGCACTTCATACACCACGCGCAGGTGGTCGTAGTAGCGGATGATGGGGGTCGAGGCCATGGTCAGTTGCCGCTCCATGAACGACCGCACCGCGGTGGGGCGGAGATCCGAGAGGCGAATCCGGCTCAGGCGGACCCCGGTAAGGTTGAGCGTCAGAGCGATGGAGAAAAAGGCCATGGCGGCGGTCATGAGCAGCCGCGGCTCGGCAAAGCGGCGAATGCGCCCGATGAACCCGGGACGCTGCCACGCGGGAGTGATGGGTATTACATTTCCGGAGGTTGTCGCCAGTCCGAAACCGGCCACCTGACCCGGGCCCGTCTGCGCCAGCAGCTTTTCAAGCAGGCCGACGGGCACTTCTGGTTCCGGGGAGAGAAACTCCAGCCACTCCCGGCCTTGCCGGGCCTCCTCAAACATCGTCGTGCAGTTGGCACAACTGGCCATGTGCCCGCTGAAGGTCGCTTCGTCCTCCGGCCGCAGCTGGCCATCGAGCGCATCGGCTAACAGGGTCTCCCATTGCCCGCAGGCGGGAGTGCTCGGAATGTGACTGCGCTCTGCCATTTACATTACCTCCCGCTTATTACGTTCCAGCAGGCGCGCCAGTTCCGCGCGGCCCCTGCTGATCCGGGACTTGACGGTCCCTTCGGGGATGCCCAGCACCTGGGCGATCTCTTTGTAATCCATATCCTGTAAGTCTCTTAGTATGACGGCTTCCCGAAGCTCCACGGAGACATGGGACAGCGCATTTTGCACCATTTTTTCCAGCTCTTTACTGGCCGCAATTTCATGCGGAGAGGGCCCGCGGGCGGTCAGCCGGTCGATTGGCTTCAACTCCTCGGTTTGATCCCACCCGTCGTCCAGGGAGCCGGTGGCGCGCTGGTTCTTCGTGCGCCGGAAGTTGTCCACCAGCAAGTTGCGGGTCATCGTAGTGATCCACACCTGCAAACTGCCCCGTCCTGTATCGAAACTGGCTAAATTCGAATAGATCTTGAGAAAAACGTCCTGGGTCAGGTCTTCGGCGTCCGTAACATTGCCCGTAAACCGGTAGCAGAGCCCGTAGACACGCCGATGGTTGGCGCGGACCAGTTCAGCCCATGCGCCGGAATCCCCATCCATGCAGCGTTGGACGGTTTGGGACCAGTCAATCTCCAGGGGTCGTACCTCCCCGCGCGCGAAGCGGCCTGCCTCTGCGCCACGGGCACCCTCGCCGAAGGGGCGTCCAGCACCGCCGGCGGGGGTAGTGACAGGATGCTGGCCGGTCCCGCCCTTTTCAGGGGGGTCGATGCCGCGCCGAGCCGGTTGGGGCGGCGCCACCAGCCCTACCATGCTCCAGCTTAATGTACCAACGCACTGCATGCTGTGATGTACGCATGATTTACAAGCTTGGTTCCCGAACGGGAAACACATTCCAGTGACTTGCCGAGAGTGACCGTGATTCAATGCGGGGAACACAAATCCTTCACTTACCCCATTTTTCCAGGCGCCAGCCGTACATCACATTGAGCTCCTCGGTTCGATGTCTTGTGACGGCTTCCAGACAGGCCAATTTGACCATTGGCGCGGCACTTCCACCTCTGTACAGTCCATATTCGGCATCGCAGTTTGCGTCGCGGTATTGTAGCCACAGCCGCTCAGCCGTCTTTAGCTTCGCGAGGTCTTCACCTTGAACCACCGATTGAACGCGCGCATAGAGGCGATTCAATGCTTCATCCGACGCTTTGAAGGCGGAGTCAAAACAGCCGGTTTCCTCTGCTCCGCTCCCCGTCTTCTGGCAGGGACCATCTTTGGCGTTCATGTGCTGGGCTAAACCACATCTACTGAGCAAAAAACACGAGCACAAACACAGGGACACTGCAAAAAATCGGATGCGCATATCCGTTGGTCCTCTCAAACCGGGAAACATCGATAGTGTAGCGGCGAACGTGCCGGCGGGTCTTGACCGAGCAGTTCGTTGTTCACGTAACCTTTGCCGACCTGGTTTCATCTCTTATGGTGAAGCGCTTGCCTGAATGTGCGCTTACGTTGGAGGTCCCGTGTACCGATTGCTGTCCCTGACCGCCGTTTTCGTGCTGATTGTCGCCGTGGTGGTGTTTACGAAGGCCAGAGGAGCGGGCAAGACTCCTATCCCTGCCGCGACAGCCGATGTGCAGACAGAGCGCGCGCCCGGGAAAGAGACCGCTGTCTTCGCCGGCGGGTGCTTCTGGGGCACGCAGTCCGTATTCGAACGCGTCAAGGGCGTGCTCGACACCTCCGCGGGCTATGCCGGCGGATCGGCGGATACCGCGACGTACGATCAGGTCAGCTCCGAGACGACCGGCCACGCCGAGTCGGTGCGGGTTGTCTACGATCCCTCGCAGATCACCTACGGCCAGTTGCTGCGCATCTTCTTTTCGGTCGCCCACGATCCCACTCAGCTGAACCGCCAGGGCCCCGACGTGGGGACGTCGTACCGTTCGGCGATCTTCTACACCAGCGACGAACAACGCAAAATCAGCCAGGCGTATATCGCCCAGCTCGACGCGGCCAAAGTCTTCCCCAAGCCCATCGTCACCCAGGTTGTGCCGTTGAAGGGCTTCTACGACGCCGAGTCCTACCACCAGGATTACGCGCTCCACAATCCTGGCAATCCCTACATCCTGGTCTGCGATCGCCCCAAGGTCGAGGCCCTGAAGCAGCAATTTCCCGAGCTGTTCAAGGATTACAAAGGAAAGTAGGCCCCCGCAGACCAACGCGGTTTCTCGAGTCGCCTGGCCGCCGATTTCACGGGGCGCAGGACGTGATCACGACGACTGGTTGCGGTACCAATCCGAATGCGGGGACCACAGATGGCAGGCCGGGCAGCAGGTATAAGCCCACTTGAGCAGGCAAGCGGGGCAGACTCCGCCGGTGTCGAAGGTATTCCACATATGGCTGCAGGTGCACATCCAACGGTCCTGGGGGCCAGGGACCCATCCGCAGATGGGACAGCGAATATCGCTTCCGCCGCCTCCGTCCGATTCGCCGGGCTGGATCTCGCGATCCGTTCCCGGCCGATCCTCAATCACGGTCGGCCCGTCTTTCGGTTCCATGCGACCGGCACCTCGCTGAAGTGGAATGATAGCTGAGAATCGAGACTGGCTTGCGCGAAAATCGCTTGCATGGCCACGAGAACCTCCCGCATCATGCATGGACTGGAGGATGAGCCTTGTTCGACCGCTTTAAATCCAAGTCGCAGAAGGACGAGCCGGAGCTGACCTCGCTCGGTCTGAAGACGGAAGCGCCGCCGCAGCCCAGGGTGGACCAGAATCCGCAAGCTGCACCGCAACCGGCGCCACCACCGGTTCCGTGCGTCCAGGTCTCACTGGGGCTGGAAGGCAATTTAAACTTCTACAAGGAATTGCGGCGCAGGCACGAGGAGTTTCTCGCGTCAGGAGTCAGGCTCGAAGCGGTGTTCTACCTGGTGTTTCCACAGCAGGGGCATACGCTGACTGTGTCGACTCCTGATGGAAAGCGCACGATTCTTTACCTGTTCACTTCAAGAATCATGGCTGATGGATACCTGGCCAATCGCAAGCTTGGCGCGGTTGCTGCCGGATGCCGGGTCTCGTCCTTGGGCGAGCAGGTCGAGAAGTGGGCCGCAGCGGGAATCAACGCGTACGGCCTGAACGCGTGCGCGAAATGCGCGAACGCCGCGGTGGGGCCGCTGAGCGATCTGCAATCGGAGCAGAAATTTCAGGACTGCTGGAGCCTGGACGCCATGAATCGGCGCCTGTTTGCCGAGACTACGCTACGGTTCTGGCAGCAGAACATGGCCAATGTGGCGGGTTACCGCAAGGCGCTGGAGGGGATTCGCGACCATATTGATCCCGGCAGCCCCTATATCCACATGATGATCGCGACCCTGGCAGGGATGCAGGGCGACAAAGAGACCGCGGCGGGTGCGATTCAAACGCTGGACCGCTTCGGACCTCCGTTCACAGGAAAGCTGAACGCGGAAACAATCGTGCCGGGCAAGGCGGAAAGCTGGTCAAGCGCGTTGTCTGAAGCCATGCTGGGGCTCTACGGTGCGTATGGGCTGACCAATGTGCCCATGAAGCCGCTGCGGACCTGAAGACGCGCGGCTTTCTGAAGTCCCCCTTTGTCTTGCCGATTTGTTTTGTGGGCTGGAGCACCTTCCTTCGAGAGACTCCATGCCCGGAACTTCCGCGACCATCAGGCGAGGGGGGCGAACTTCAGCGCCACGGAATTCATGCAGTAGCGCAGGCCCGTCGGCGCGGGACCATCGGTGAAGACGTGGCCGAGATGCCCGTCGCAGAGGCGGCAGGACACGGCCGTACGCACTTCCATCAGGCTTCCGTCCGGGCTCTCGACAATGTTCTCCGGGGCAATGGGCTTCCAGAAGCTGGGCCAGCCGGTGCCGGAGTCGAACTTGGTCTTCGAACTGAACAAGGCCAGGTCGCAGCCTGCGCACTGGAAGACACCCGGCCGCTCCTCGTGCAACAACGCTCCCGTAAAAGGCCGCTCCGTGTCGGCGTGGCGCATCACCCAGTAGGCATCGGATCCCAGCCGGCGGCGCCATTCGTCATCGCTGCGGACGATGCGCGGCCCGGTGGTGCGGCCAACCTCCTCGCCTGCGGCCGAGAACCGGACCACCGTTACGCTGCGCGGCCCTTCGCCGGGAGCCAGCGGTTGGGCCGCCGCCACCGTGGACCGGCGCAGGCCCCAGAACGCAAGGCCGCTCACCACGGCTGCACCGCCGAAGATGAAGGCCCGGCGGCTGACGTCGGCAGCGTCCGTCCTTCCAACGGACGCCGCGTTCTCCTGCCCATCCTCGGGCAGTTTGCTCATTATGGATAGATTTGCCATCTGGAGATTGGATTCCGATCGCAAAACAAAGTTACAGGTCTGTGCGAAGGAAACCCCGCCCTAGCGGAGCTAGGACGGGGCACCCAATTTCGGGGAAATATCACATGGCGACTGGTTCAGTACCGCTGCAGGAAGTCCGGATCCACCGGATTCTCGAACAGCGAGGCATCGCGGGTCACGATCGTCAGTCCCGACGGGGTGACGAAGTAGCGGCGCTTGTCCTCAACCGGGTCGTACCCGATCACGGTGCCCTCGGGAATATGCACGTCGCGGTCGATGATCGCGCGCTTGATGCGGCAGTGGCGGCCGATGTTCACGTGGGAGAAGATGATGCTCGAGTCCACATCCGAATACGAGTTGACGCGCACATCCTGCGACAGCACGCAATTCGAGACCGTGGCGCCGGAGATGATGACACCGGCGGTGATGACGGAGTTGATCGCGGTGCCGGTGCGGCCCGGCTCGCCAAAAACGAACTTGGCTGGAGGGTACTGGCGCACCCGGGTGCGCATGGGCCAGCTGCGGTCGTACAGGTTGAACACCGGCGAGACCGAGCACAGGTCCATGTTGGCGTCATAGTAGGCGTCCAATGTACCTACATCGCGCCAGTACATGGCCTGCTGCTTGTTCTCATCGACGAAGCTGTAGGCGATCATCTTTTTCTTGCCCAGCATGTTGGGAAGAATATTGTGGCCGAAGTCGTGCTTGGAGTCGGGATCCTCGGCGTCGGCAATCAGCGCCTTCAGCAGCGTCTCGGTATTGAAAATGTAGATGCCCATCGAGGCATCCACCTTGGTGGGACTGAACGGCGAGCGGAAGGTCGTGGAAGCCGGCTTCTCGAGGAAGCCGATGATCTCGCCCTGGGAACCCACCTCGACTACCCCGAACCGTGAAACCTCGTCGGGCTCGATGGGGAGTGTCGCGAGAGTCACTTCGGCGTTGGACTCCTTATGATGCTCCAGCATCCGGCTGTAATCCATCTTGTAGATGTGGTCGCCGGAAAGGATGATCATGTGCTTGGGCTGCTCGCTGCCGATCGAATAGATATTCTGGTAGACCGCGTCGGCGGTTCCCATGTACCAGTTGGCGCCGGTGCGCTGCATGGGCGGCAGCAGTTCGAAGAACTCGCCCAGTTCCTGCGCGACGATCCCCGTCCACCCTTCGCGCACGTGGCGGTTGAGCGAAAGCGCCTTGTACTGGGTGAGGATGAACACCTTGCGCAGGCCGGAGTTGATGCAGTTGGAGAGCGTGATGTCGATGATCCGGTAGTGTCCGCCAAAGGGAACGGCCGGTTTGGCCCGATCGCGAGTCAGCGGAAAGAGCCGCTCCCCGGCTCCCCCCGCAAGCAGTACTCCGAGCGTATCTCTCATGTCCATGTCACCTGCCCTTGTTCTCCCGAATGTCCAAATCAACCCACGAGCAAGAAAATGCCGGTATCCGGTACATCGTCCTTACGGCGGTCGGTTTTCATGCGGTGGCCCCGAACGGCGAAGAATAACACACATAGATGAAGGTGGAAGTCTAACGATCTGCTGCCAATGTTGTCAGCCGAATTTCTTCAGGGATAACCGGAACAACCCCGGGCCGGGAAAGGCGCGGCTCGCCGCGGGTGGCGGGCGGATCTCAAACGGAGCGGGAAAATGGACTTCCGCCGCGGGGAATGGTGAGAAACCACACGCCACGGCGTGAGGCGGACATGCTACTACTGAATGCTTGAAACCGGTGTGGTGACTGCGAAGTTGGTTACATCCATCGAGCGCCTGAACTACCTCAGGGGCTAAAGCCCGCGTTGACATTGCATCGCGCACCGGGGATGAATCCCCGGCCTACCGCCCGAACAACTCTTCAGCAAGATGTTCAGTCGTGACCTGATACAAACGCTGCTTCCTACTTCGTCTTCTTGAACTTGTACTGCACTCCGACCGAGATAGCGAAGTTGACGTCGTACTGGCTGGTTTTCGGCGGGTAGTTGATGCCATAGTGGGTCATGATGGCGTCGGGGGTTACGCGAAACACCCATTGCGACGAGCGGTTCAGATCGAAATGGCCGCCGATGATCGCTGCGGGCGCAACCTGGTCGTTGTAGAAACCCACGGACGCCGGCCCGTGGCCGCGCAGGTTCTGCTCGAAGATGCCCCACGCTCCCCCGCCCAGCACGTGCGCGCTGATCGCGCCATGCTTGTTGTGCGGGCCCAGCCACTCCGCTCCGCCGGCGAAAATGTATTCCATGATGAACGGGCCGTTGATCTCGTAGGGATTGGGGGCCGCGCCGCTGGTGCCGAGATAACCGCGGCCGGTAGCTTCCAGGCGCCAGCGCCGGCCCAGATAATAAGAACCGGTCAGGTCGATTCCGCCGAGGTTTGATCCCTGCAGCAGGTTCGGGCCCGCCTTGATGTGGCGGTACGCCATGCCCACCGAAACGTCCCACTTGTTGTCGTAACGAACGTTGGCCAGCGGATCGATGGCGATATATGCGGGCGCAGGCGTGGTGGCCGTAACCTGGACAGTCGTAGTGGACGGGCCGGAAGAAGTCTGGCTGGAAGAAGACTGCCCGGAAGATGGCTGGCCGGGCGCCTGGGCTCCAGCGCAGATTCCGGCACACGCAAGCAGAGCGACAGCAAAAGAAAAGGATAAACTTCCTGGGAAACGCATCCATTTCAGATTACAGGACGGCCCCCGCGAGTGTCAGGGGCCAGGCTTCAAAGCGGGGTGCAGTGCCGAGGTGCCCGATTCGGGCGTTCGTCTCCAATTGATGCTTATCCCTAAGACCAGCCGGCTTACGGCGTACAGCGCTCCGCCCATTGCGCATAAACCAGGTAGCGGAGTGTCTTCAACACCTCAAGCGCGACCGCTGCCCGAACAGGAGACGTGGTTTCAGGCTCGAGCGATGGTGCGGCATGGATTCGCCAGTCAATGGGCTGGCGGCTGAAGATGAGGCCCGCGCGCGGCTGGTGGCTACTGTTCGAGATCACCTCCGCTGACCGCCAACCATGCGCCTTCATGATCCGCACCGAGTAGCAGGCGTTTTGGATCGTGTCGAGCGCCTGCGGCTCGACGACGATGGAGGAGGCCGGAACTCCCTGCGCCTCGGCAGTGCGCGCCATCACCTCCGCCTCAACATAGCCGCCACGGGCTGTTCCGCCGGTCAGGATCAGGTGGGTCGCGACGCCGCGTTCATACTCGCGCACCGCCTCCGTAACGCGAGATAACTGGACGGGCGTGGGATTCCCTTCCGCGTCTGCCGGCGATCCCAGGACAATGAGGGCATCGAAGCGGGTCACCGAGGTGTTTCCCAGCGGAGCAAGGGCGCGCGCCAGAACGGCCCACGCCACGAGCATCACCGCGATGGCGATGGATGCGAGGACCAGGCGCGTCCGGACACTCAGCCGGTGCCTGCGGGGCGCGGCCCGGCGATGGTGGGGGCGGCGGGCCGGCGTTTTGCGGATCACTCTTCGAGTGGCTGCCTGGCTAGTCAAAAGGCGGTCTCCAGACTCCACTCTAATCGCGGAGTCCGGAGAGCGCGGCTCCCCCGCGTGGGGGTGAATCAGCCTGTGTATCAGCCCAGGCTGGCGGGCTCATCCCAACCCGACAGGACAATTTCGCTGAGCGGCTTGCGCTGGCGCGGGGATGTCTCCTGGGCCAGCATCTGCGGGTTGGTGAGGGCGCCGGGTTCTCCCTGGTAGCCGAGCGCGATCACCGCACCGAAAATGTAGTCCTCGGGAACGTTGAAGACCTTGCGTGCCGCATCCACATTGAAGCCGGCCATCTGGTGCGTATGGAGGCCGAGTTCGGTGGCCTCGTAGCACAGCGTGGCCGCAGCCGCGCCCAGGTCGTAGAGAGCCACGCGGTTGGGCGCGCCGTTGTGCGAGAACTTTGTTTTCGCCACTCCCAGGATCAGCACCGGCGCCGTGCGCGCCCATTGCTGATTCACTTCCATCAAGGTCGAAAAAATCTTCTGGTATGTTTCGGAATCGCGCCGCCCAACGAAGAAGCGCCAGGGCTGCTCGTTGTAAGAGGACGCGGCCCAGCTCGCCGCTTCAAAAACCGTCTTCAGTTCCTCGGGGCTGACGTCGCGGCCAGTGAAGGAGCGCGGGCTCCAGCGATGGCGGATGACAGTGAGCAGGTGGTCCGGGGCCGAGGACTGCTTGAGTTGGTGCACTTCGGTGGCCGAGAGGGTCATTCCGAATACTCCTTGAGGGATGAGATGCAATCGATTGGATTGCGCGCCGTCGGCAGGAGATTCGAATTCAGGGGTCAGTCAAACGCCGGGTTCTCCGACCCCGATGAACGAAACCCCACCCTAGCAGAGCTAGGATAGGGCACCCATTTAGTTTCTTGTCAGTGCTTTTCCGAAGCCATGTAGACAATCAGGCCGCTCATCACCGCCAGCATCGCCAGGCCGGAGAAAACCAGCCATGTTTCGCCGGGATACTTGCTGACCGCGTCGGGCAGCAGGGCATCGAGGTGGAGCGCGCGGGGAAACTGCTGCAGCCCCACCAGCCATCCATAGCCGCGTTTGGCCTGCCAGGCCAGGTAGAAGATGGCCGCCGCGAGGGTGACCGCGACCGAAAAGATCTGGGCGCCCAGGATGGGCGTGCCGATGCGGGCCAGGGCCGCGTTGCGGCGGCGCAGTTGCGCCCGCCACCACAGCACGCCTGGCGGCTCCAGCCGCGCCGCATTGGCCACGGTGGTTCGCTCGGCGCGAAAGGCCTGCTTCACCAAGACCAGGTCCCGGCAGCCCCGGCAGCCCTCCACGTGGGTGCGCAGGTCGGCGCTGGCAGCCTCGGGCCAGTGCCCGCGCGTGAGCATTTCCGCCACTTCCTTTTCCCGTCCGCATGCGCCGAATCTCATCGCACCCTCCCGTCATCCGCGGCGTTCTCCCGCAGCAGGCGGGCGATCTTGCGCCGGGCGCGAAACAGCAGCAGCCGGATGCTGGCCGAGGCCAGGCCGGTGATCCCGGCAATCTCGCGGTGCGAGTAGCCCTCGGCGTAGGCGAGCCACAGCAGTTGGCGATCCCGGGGCCGCATCGACCGGAGCGCCGGCCCCAGCATCATCCGCGATTCACACGCGTCGCCGTGATCCCCTGCCTGGAACACTTCTTCGGGAATGTCCTCGATCGAGGCCGCCCTCGGCCGCCGCCAATGATCGCGCAGCAGGTTGGTGGCAATGCGAAAGAGGTAGCGCCGGGCGCTCACCTCTCCGTCATCCGGATGGTCTGCTCCCAGAAATCGAAGAAAACTTTCCTGGAGCAGATCGTCGGCCAGCGCGGCGTCTCCCGAAACCCGCGCCAGGTAAGCCCACAGCGGCCGCGCCGAGCGCTCGTAGAACGCGGCAAACTCCTCGCTATTCATTCCGGGGAGATCGGAAGACGCGGAGGCGAGCGCCGGCGTTTCTCCGGCAAGTACATTCGGAATTGCGGATTCCCAGGACACTGGCCGTTGTTTCCTCACTGGATTCGGGCCCCTTGCGGCTCACCACGTTCTTACTGCCGGTCCGTTGGACTAAAGGGTGCTTCGAATCTGTTGGCGGGTGGTGCTCCGTAGGGTGGTTCCGGCCGGGGCGGCATCAGCCCCAGGCGCGCAGCCAGCAACCACGTAATCCCTGCGGAGATGATAAATCCGATTCCCGGCATCAGGATCACCGTACCCATGATGCGCATGGGCGTATCCATGTCCGGGCCGGCGTGGCGCAGCAGCAGGAAGCCCCCGCCCAGCAGAACCATCACGACGCCGATCTGCAGCGGCAGCAGCACCCTCGCCACCACGTTCGGTACGCGCTGGTCCGGCCCGAAGTTCACCGGGATCGGTGCAGCCTCGAGGAACCGCTTGCCGGATTCGGTCTCCATGTACTGCGCCAGTTCCTGGTTGGAACTGAACTTGTCGATGAGCCGGTTGTGCACCTCGCTTTGCAAGGTGAAGATGCGGTTCCAGCGGCGGTTCTCGACGAAGAGGCGCAGGGTCCAGGTGAGCGCAACCAGAAAACCCGCAAACGCCAACAGTGGAATCGCGTCGCCGAAGACATCGGAAAACGCGGAGCGGGGCGGTGAGGAGCGGTAGACGTCGGGCCAGACCGCCCGTTCGAGGGCTTCGTCGGGACCGCCGCCATCGCGGTTGAGGTGGGTGAAGAGATAAAAGTCCGGATTGCGCGCCACCTCCGGATGGCTGGCCAGAAAGTCGGCCAGTTGCGGATTGGTCTTCGCGACATATTCCTGGTTCGAGAGCAGCGAAGGGTCGTGGGCGATCACCGTGGTCAGGGTGGGGCTCAGCCGCAGCAGCTTGATGAGCTGGTCCTGGGTGGCGGCGACGTCTCGTTCCGTAGGAACGGGTGCCGGCGCAGCGGCCGGAGCCGGAGCGGCAGCCCGGGCCGGAGCCGCGGCGGGCGTCTGGCCGGCCAGATGCGCACTGGCCAGCAGAGCCGAGGCAGCGACGGCAATCACCACTCTTGAAATGAGCCTGAAGCGATTGTGCATTGTGCAATTTCCCTCATCGAGAAACGGCATGAGAGCCGCTTCTGCATCCACAACGGATGAGGGTCGGGGTTGGTTAACAACGGGCCATAGTTCGATGTGGAAGTTCGAATCCAGGAGTCAGACCGCTCGAGAGGATCGCGAGTCGACCAGCTTCTGTCCGGGTTCCGGAATCGGAGGCAATTCCCGGTCGATTCCACCTTCCAACCCGCTCGCTGATTCCCGCAGCAGCATCATCTCGTCGAGGCGGAGCAGGTCCTGCAAGTATTCCCGAATTGCCATCAACACGAACGCCGATTCGGCGAAGATGAAGATGCCGAGGTAGCAGGCTGCCAGCTCGACCGCATACGGAATCTCGGTCGCATCGACTTTGTCCAGCAATTCGTTGGTCGAAGCGGTCAGCCCCAGTGAGCGCAGTTGTCCGATCGACTGCAAAAGAACGGCATGGTAGGCGATGACGGAGCCCAACGTGAGAACGATAAAGACAAACGGCAGCGCCGCAATCAGCGCTCCCGCTGGCCCCTTCCTGAACATTGGCCCTGCCAGGCGATGGCGGATGGAAAACACGAACGCCAGCAGCAGGAAGCAGAACAACGACGCGTAAACCGTCAGGAAGCCACGCTGCTGGGAAAACACGGGGATCAGCTTCAAGCTGCCGACGGGAATGGGAATGGACGCAGCCACGATGGTAGAGACGCTCATGTAGCCTTTGAAGAAGTTCGCAAAGACCGCGAGGCGCGTCGACTTCGCAGGAGCGGATTGTCTTGCTTCCACCGCCATCTTGCCCTCTATCACTCGATCGCCAGTTCGAGCGGAACCGCGGCATCGGACCCGACCACGATCTTCACCGGCGCGATGGACTGAACCTGAATCGACGAGGTTCTCTTTTCAGCTCGAAAGAAATACTCACCGGGAGGCAGGTCGACCTTTGCAGGGCTGGTGAGGTTGGGAACACGCATTTCTTCCGGTTGCAGCAGGCTGGCGCACGACCATCTGTAGAAAACCTGCCATCCGTTCTCAGCCGCAGTCCCGCGCAGGGTACGAATCGTCACTGGCACTTTGCGCCCCATTCCAAATTTGTGGCAGTCCTCGGCCTTGATCTCGATGTCCTTCTCGACGGCGCTCAAGACCTCGCGCCGCTGGTCTGGATCCCGCAGGGTGGACGCAAGGGCGCAGGCCTGGACATCCCGGTCGAGGCTGTCGAGGTAGTCTGCCGGAGGCGGAGGCGCAGGCGTCGGAGCTTGCAAAGAAGGCGCGTTCCCGGGTTTCGGCCAGCCCCAGAGCAGGCCCTTCCGCAACGTGCTCAGCGCGCTGCTCGATCCCAGGCAAGCCTGGAGAGCGTCGAGTTTCGCGCGGGTGGGAGAGAGGTTATCCGCCAGTTTATCAGCGGGAGCCTTCGCCCATCCCGCGTGGCTCAACACGATGGCGCAGACCGCCAGCTTCAGGATCGGCTTCGGAGCTTCGATGATGGAAGTTCGCGCCATGGCGCCCTCTTGCGAGCACTGAACATCAACAGCACGGGAAAATCTGGCCCATTATAGCGGGACACTCAAATAGAAAGACAACCGGAAGGCGACTCGGAGTTCTCAACCCGCGTGCTGCCTGCCGATCCGGTCAGGTTCGATCCAGTCAGGGGTTGATCCGATCCAGGGTTTATGATCGAACGTGGTGCGGGGCGGGATGGGGTAATTTGTGTGCCCGGAAATGGGATACATCGCCTCATCGACTTCGCCCGCGGCGGCGGACTCCGCCGGCAATGACAGTCATCAGCAGGAACGGAAGGCCATGCGAGCGAAGACGGCGGTGGTGCTGGGCGCCCAGTGGGGCGACGAGGGCAAGGGCAAAATAGTGGACGTGCTCAGCGAGCGCTTCAGCGCCGTGGCACGCTACGCCGGCGGACACAATGCCGGGCACACCGTCATCATCGGCGGACAGAAATTCGTGCTGCAATTGATTCCCTGCGGCGTGCTGCGCAAGGGCTGCAGGGGCGTGATCGGCAACGGCGTAGTGCTGGACCCGATTGCTTTCCTCAAGGAAGTCGCCCGGCTGCGCGAATTCGGCGTCGATGTCGACGGGCAGCTCAATGTCTCGAACCGCGCCCAGGTCATCCTGCCCTATCACCGCATGATCGAACTGGCCGCCGAGAGCGCGCCGGGCCGCAAGAAGATCGGCACCACCAGCCGCGGCATCGGTCCGGCCTATGAAGACAAGATGGCGCGCAGCGGCCTGCGCGTCGTGGACCTGCTGCGGCCTGACCTGCTCAAGACCCACATCGAGGCCGCCTGCGAGGAGAAGAACCAGATCGCTCACGCCCTGTTCGGCCCCCAGATCGGATCCGGTCCTCTCGATCCCGCAAAGATGTACGACGAATACGCCGCGGCAGCCGAGCAGATCCGTCCCTTTGTTGCCGACACCGGCCGTTTGCTCAATGGCATCCTGCGCGACGGGGGCAGCGTGATGTTCGAGGGCGCGCAGGGCACGATGCTCGACATCGACCACGGCACCTATCCGTTTGTGACGTCTTCGTCGGCGACGGCGGGGGGCGCCTCCACGGGAACGGGCGTCGGACCTACCGCCATCGGCACCGTCATCGCCGTCACCAAGGCCTATGTCACGCGCGTAGGCGAGGGACCGTTCCCCACCGAGATCCACGAAGCCGTCGGCGAAGAGCTGCGCGCCCGCGGCCACGAATACGGCGCTGTGACGGGTCGACCGCGACGCTGCGGATGGCTCGATATTCCGCTGCTGCGTTATTCAAACCAGGTGAACGGCGCCGAATGGCTGGTGATCACCAAGCTGGACGTGCTCGACGAGCTCGACGAGATTCCCGTGTGCGTGGGTTATGAAATCGATGGCAAAGTGACCGACGAGATTCCCGCTGACGTGCACGGGCTGGAAATGATCAAGCCGCGCTACACCACCCTGAAGGGCTGGCGCCAGGCCACCGATGGCATTACCGATTTCGACCGGTTGCCCAGGGCGGCGCAGGAATACCTGCATTTCCAGGAGCGGGAGAGCGGAGCCCGGATCGGCATGGTGTCCACGGGACCGGACCGGGAGCAGACCATGGTGTTGCCCGAGTTTGCCGCCGCGCTCGAGGAATTTCGCGGGTAAACTGGTGCGTGATTTCGAGAAACCCTGAGGGCTAAACCAGGAAGGAACTCCCTACCCATGATCAGCTTCACGGTTCGCATGAAGTTTTCACCGGATGACCGCTCTGAGATTGCCGAAACCCTGCGCGCTCTGACCCTGGCTTCCCGCCAGGAACCTGGTTGCATGACCTACGTGCCGCACTACGTCGACGGAGATCGCGACACCGTCCTGATCTATGAACAATATCGAGATGTAGCGGCCGCCGAAGCGCACCGTCAGTCGGCGCACTTCAAGCAATACGCGGTGGGCGGGCTGTACCAGAAGATGCGGGACCGAGTCCGGGAAGACCTGGAGGCCCTGGTCTAGGAGTCCGGACCCGCCCTCGTTTCGAGGCATTGGCCGTCCCACCCACCGGATGCTCGAAGAGACTGGCGTTGAGCCGTTGGGATTCGGGATTTCATGAATTGCAAATGACGGTTGGGACTTCCGCGGAAGATGCAATTGACCCCGATACCGTTTCGGGCATACCATCCGTTACACGATTATGGCGCAGCCCTCCGCAATATTTACCGGGCGCTTGAGCAGCGTCGCGGCGCTTCTCATGGTGTTTGCGTTCTCGGCCAGCGCCGCTCAGTCGTCGCCCGGAATGCCCCGCGGGGAGCGTCACGAAGTTCGCCACGAAATCGACCAGCTTGAGGACACGTGGCGGGACGCCATCATCCACCGCAATACCTCGGCCATGGACCGACTGCTGGCCGATGACTATATCGCCATTACGGCCAACGGGACGCTTCAATCCAAGGATCAGACCCTCGCCATCCTTCATGCGGGAACGCTGCGTTTTGCGTCCATCGAGTTCTCCGATCGTAAGGTTCGCTTTTATGGCCAGACCGCCCTGGTGACCTCCCGCGCCGAGGTAAGCGGAACCACTCCCGATGGCGACATTTCGGGCAGCTACCGGTACACGCGCGTTTACGTGAAGGACGAGCACGGAGCGTGGAAAATCGTGAGCTTCGAAGCCAGCCGCATCCGCCATTCGGCAGAACGCAAGTAACCTCGGCGGACCCTCCCCGGGTGCTTCCCCGGCGACGGCGGGTTGCAATCCAATCGAATTCCAGTTCCTTCCCGTATCGGTCCGCTGCCCAGTCCTGTCCTTTCCGAACCGAATCCCTTCAATGCTTTGCAGAAAATAACCTCGTTCTGTCCGACAATCGAATTGTCGCGCGGAAGAGCCGGCGTGACTCGCGGGCACCCGGAAGTAACGTCCGTGACATCACCGGAGCGGTATGACCATAGCGCGGGCACTGACCCTAACCTCAGAGCCGATTAGAGTTACATCGGGTTGGCCGATATGGACGAAGTTTGCTGGGCCGCGTAGAGCCGCAGGCGAATTGCGTCCTATACTGCGCAAGAATACGAACCAACCCGTATGCCGAAAGCTCGTATTTGACCACGAGTGGCCGCCATGCGGTGAAGTGCGGTTCCTTCCCTTTAGTCACAAGAAAGATCGGATTCTCGGGAAGACTCTGCCCATCCGTGGGCCCGCAACTGCTTTGCGGGCCGCGGTGGGCCGGAACGCCGGGCTGTCGAAACGGCCGGACTGATGA
Organism: uncultured Acidobacteriota bacterium; assembly: GCA_963798315.1. Classification (GTDB taxonomy): domain Bacteria; phylum Acidobacteriota; class Terriglobia; order Terriglobales; family Acidobacteriaceae; genus Telmatobacter. The sequence goes on from CAWCTA010000033.1 coordinate 39,107, forward strand.
GGATTGGCATGGAAAACGCGTACATAGCAAAACTGAGATTCTTTTCCCTGATGTTCCTGGTTCCAGGATTGATCGGGTTAATGATCTCCGCAACGCTCTCGGGAATTTACATGAATACTCTGCCCAGGTACCCCGACCCCCAGAACCTGCGCATGACACCCCGCAACATCAATGGCTACACCGTCTACCAGACAGACGACGAGGACCGGAGACTGGGTCGCACCGAATACGGGTCGATGGGCATTTTTCTCATCGGCCTTGCAATGGCCCTCGTGCACTTCCAGAAGTGGGGGCTTGCGCGCGCCATTGAGTCCGAAGCCGACGACTTCGGGGAAGAAGAGAGTTAAGCGGCTTTTCCGGGTTCCGGACCCGGGCCCGGTGTCTTCTACAATAAGCGGATGCCCGAACTGCCCGAGGTAGAGACCATTGCGCGAGGCGTCCACGCCCGGCTGGGCAGCGACCGCATCCTCGAGGCCTGGTTCGGTTCCCATCGCGAACCCTTCAAAACTCCCGCTGCAAGACAGGCCCGCGGCCTCGAGGGACGCACCATCCTGGCGGTTCGCCGTAGCGGCAAACACATCGTCTTCGACCTCTCCGGCCCTGCGGGCGGCAGAGTTCTGGACGAGCGATCCGGCCCGACGGACGCCCAATGGATCGTTCACCTGGGCATGACCGGGCGCCTGCTGGTGACGACGCCGGATGGACCGGTCGCCCCCCACACGCATGCGCGGCTAACTCTTGCGAGCGGTCGCGAACTGCGTTTCGTCGACCCGCGCCGCTTCGGGAGGCTCGAATTCCGGGATCTGGCTCGCAGTGAGGGATTCGCGGGACCGGGAGCGGAGCCCTTGATCATTGAAAAGGGGGAGTTCGCAAAGCTCTTTCGAGGACGCCGGCTGGCCATCAAGGCCGCCCTTCTCAACCAGGCGCTCCTGTCTGGCGTGGGCAATATTTACGCGGACGAAAGTCTGTTCCGGGCCGGGATCCGGCCGCGAAGAGCGGCGGAGCGGCTGACAGCGGTGGAACTGGAACGGCTCCGCATGGCATTGAAGGAAGTGTTGCTCCACGCCATTCGATTGGGAGGTTCGTCGGTTTCGGACTACGTGGACGCCGACGGGGTGCGTGGATTCTTTCAACTGGAGCATTGCGTGTACCAACGCGGCGGCGAGCCGTGCCGCACGTGCGGGACGTTAATCCGGCGGATCGTGGTTGGCGGCCGAAGTACGCACTATTGCCCGCACTGCCAGAAGTAGAACTATGATTTTTGGAAGGACAGCGCGGATTTCGCTCCCAGAATCGAGATGATCCACGCATTTAGAGAAGAGCAAGTCGTTTAAAATCAGCCACGATAAAAACGGAACCCCAATTGCTATGTTGAGAGTGCCAGTGATGTAACAGGCTGACAGGACCTTGAGTTCAGATCAGCCCCAGAAAACGCAGAACCCGGCAAGAGCCATCGACAATGAAGCGAAAGGCCGGTTGGGTGCCTGCAGTAGGACCGGTGGCTCAGCCGCCGGCCATTGTTTCGAGAGGCCAGTGACCTAAGCGAGAGCTGAGGCGCCACTCCACGGGGGAGTGGCGTTTCGGCTTTGGGGCCAATTTCTGCGGTGATTTCCGCCCTCTCGCTCTTTCCGCCGGAAGTACCCAAAAGGCGACTTGCCACGGTAGCCCACTCGCTGTACTATCAAACTTGCCTATCAAGCGGCTGACGCGAGCCTCCAGATTCCGGGCAGAGCGAGCTCGCCGCTGAACCAGGAAACTTCGCCCCATAGTTCTGATCGCAGCGCAGACGGCGAATTCTCCCCGTTTAGAAAGGCATCACCAAAGGGAATGATGGGCGGCCGATGGAAGCGTCTGGCCGGCTTGAGCCCTTTGAGAGAATCCTGAATGCTGGGGATCTTAGGCGGCCAGAGCGCTTTCGCTGAGGCGAGAGTGGGATGAGGCCGGGCAAGAGGTTGGTCTGGCGCCGTTATTTCAGCCGGGGAGTTCCGGCGCACAAGAAGGGCGCCGGGATGAGGATGGCAATTGCCTCGCAATACCGCTCATAACGCGTCAAAAGGCCCCCGACAAACCGAGGTTATGGAACTATTGGGATACGATCCCGGCTTCTTGCGTTCTGACCGCGCATCCGCGAAGACAGCGGAGGCCGATCGAGTTTCTGATCCGGATCAAGGGCCCCGACAGCAGATCAGCTTCCCCCGAAATTGGCTGACCTGAAATAGCTATGCATCCAACAATAAAGTGCCAGGAAGTGCACGCATGACAACAGAATCGACCCAGCCCCAACCCGAAGTGGGGCCCAGCCCGGTCAATGGCCCGGGCCAGTCACAGGGGCATCGGCGCCGCCGGCGCCGCCGCAAGAATAAATCCAGCCGCCAAGGTGCTCCGCAGGGGCAAGTCCCTCAGTTGCAGCCTCAGCCACAGCAGGCGCAGCCAGCGCCCCAGGCTCCCCAGGCCCAGACCCCGCCGCCGCCCAAGCCCCAGGGACCGCCGCGCCAGAACCAGGCCCGGAAGAAGAAGAAGTTCTTCGCGAAAGGTTCAGCGCCGCAGCAGCCGGGCAACAACGCCTCCGGTATGTCCCAGGGAAAGCGCAAGAGCAAGCAGCGCGGTCCTCGCGAGTTTGTCGGCCCGATGGATCACAGCTACCGGACGGTGAATGGCAACGTGGCCGACGGTCCTGCCTCGACCATCCAGATCAGCAACGGACATAGCAGTTACCATCCTGATCTGTACCAGCCCCCAGCGCCCGTGGCTCCCATCCGCCACGACGCTCCCACGCGGATCTTCTGCTTTATCGAAGACTTGTTTTTCCAGGCCAAGATCCAGGAGACAGCCCGCAAACTCGGCATTAAGGTGGAGTTTGTGAAGGGCAGCGAAAAGGAATCCGTTTCGCGGCTCACCGACCTGCCCGAGGGCGAGAGGCCGAAGCTGCTGGTGTTTGACTTGAACAACGCCAACGCCAAGCCCATGACGTTGATTCCCAAATTGAAGAACAAGTTCAAAAAGGCCACGTCCATCGTGGGCTTTCTTTCACACCTCCAGGGCGATCTGAAGATCAAGGCCACCGAGGCCGGCTGCGACACGGTCATGCCGCGTTCGGCCTTTTCGCAGAGCCTGCCCAACCTGCTCCGCCGCTACGGGCTGGAGGAGGAAGAGGAATACGTTCCGCAGCCGATGTAATAAAGACAGGGAATAGGAATAGGGAATAGAAAAACGAACGAGCGCATCCTTGCTGGGGTGCGCTCGTTTCTTCAGCCCGACTTATATCCCGTAGGTCGCATTGCATTTCGGTTCAATGTGACCGCGCGCGGCCGCGGATCGCCTGAACATCGCCTACTCCCTGTCCCTATTCCCTGTTCACTGCCTTTTTCATCCCGGCGGCCAGTGCATCGCCCTTCCCCCCAGCACGTGCAGATGCAGGTGGTCGACGGTCTGGCCGCCGTCCTTGCCGGTGCTGATCACGACCCGATAGCCGTTCGCAAGCCCGTTGGCGCGCGCAATTTCGGCGGCAGCCCACAGCAGGCGCCCCAGGAGCTCCGAGTCTTCCGCTTCTGCCGCTGCGAGAGAAACAATATGCCTGCGGGGAATCACCAGCACATGCACCGGCGCCTTCGGATCGATGTCCAGGAACGCATAGCATTGGTCATCCTGGTAAACGGCCTTCGAGGGAATGCTTCCTTCGACGATTTTGCAGAAGAGGCAGCTCATATCGGCAACAGTGTACAGGACGGGCTTTACGCAATGGGGACTTCCGGTTTTCGCGCAAGGACGATCGGTTGATAGAATCCGCTCTCATCCGGCATCAGCCATCGAATCCCTTCCAGGCCGGCGGAAGCAAGCGCGCGCGAAAGTTCTCCGCGCTGCAGACAGCGATATTCCGAAACGCAGTGATGTGTTTCCCAATGCCCATCGGTCTGGTGCGTGATGTACATGTGAAGGACGTACCGCTCGCGGTCGATCCAGTCCCACACCTGGAGCACAATCCTTCGCTTTCCCTCGCCGCCGTAGAAGGAAGGCCCCTGCACCCTCGGCCGTTCACGGATCAACGCGTCATAGTCACGGGTGCTGGCCAGGAAAATACCCCCTGTCCTGAGCTTCGAACTCATCGCGCTCACCGCGTTCTTGATCGCTGCCGGCGCCAGGTGCGGCAAAGCATTGTCGAGCGCAACCACTACATCGAATCCGCGTTCCTCGATCCCCGCCAGCGAAGTCATGTCCGAAACGAGAAAAGAAATGTTCAGGCCGCGGATTGCCGCCTCGCGCCTCGCCCGTTCCACCGCCGCCGGGCTGAGGTCCGACCCGACGACCTCGTGTCCATGGCACGCCAGGCCGATGGCTTGCGTCCCGATGCCGCATGCGCAATCGAGAATCTTCCGGGGACCGGCTACAGACTGCGCTTCAAGAAGGGAATGGAGAATCGCGGCCTGCCGCTCTATCGACTTGTCCCAGTCTTCAAAGATGAGATGGTAGTAAGGCGCAAGCGAGTCGTAAAAGCCAAGGATCGAATCGTTCATCGCACGCCTCGCGCTTCAACTCGTGTGATCGAGCACAATCTTCCACCCCTGCGGTCCTTTGCGCCATACCAGGGAAAAGATGCCGTCATCCTTCTTGGCTTCGCCCTTCTGGGAGCGCTCCAGGTGGAAGCGGCCTGTCACCACCGCAAACTCCGCCTTGCCGCATGAACCCGGCAGCATGCGAACCTCGAGATCGTTGAAGGTCAACGTCCCCATTTGCTCGCGGGTGGTGTAGTTTTTCTGGTATCGCTCCAGAATCCGTTCGTATCCCTTCCCGATGTTCACGCCAATGAACGTCGTCTCCGGCGAATGTTCGTACGACTGCATGAAGGTGGGAATGTCGGCGCGATTCCACGCCTCAACCTGGGCGGTGAGGGCCGCGCGAATGATGGCTTCGTCGCTCTCTTGCGCCCGCGATCCCCCGCCCACGGAAAGGGCCATCCAGCACATCATCACAAAAACCCGTTTCATCCCAGCCTCCGAAGAATCATTTCCGCGTTCAGCTTACAATGACAGCATGTCCGCCGCCGTGTCTTCCCCCTTTCGCATCGTCCACACGGTCTGCTCGCACGACTGCCCCGACTCCTGCGCCGTGCTGGTGACGGTGAACGAACAAGGACGCGCCATCAAGGTGACAGGCGACCCGGCGCATCCCGTTACCCAGGGCTTCCTCTGCGGCAAAGTTGCCAAGTACCTCGACCGTGTCTACTCTCCCGAGCGCGTCCTTTATCCCCTCAAGCGCAAGCCCGGGGTTCCCAAAGGGCCGCTGCCGCGAGGGCGGGAGCTGGAAGCCTTTGCGCGCGTCCCCTGGGACGAAGCTCTCGACGCCATCGCCTCGCGCCTCGGAGAGATCGGCGACCAGTACGGTCCCGAATCCATTCTGCCTTACAGCTACGCCGGCACCATCGGCGTTCTCGGCTTCGGATCGATGGACCGCCGTTTCTTCCATCGCCTCGGCGCCAGCCAGCTGGACCGCACCATTTGCTCCGAGGCCGGCGGCGTAGCCTGGAATCTCGTCTATGGCAAGAAACTGGGCACGCCCACCGAGGACTTCGGCCTGGCCAAACTCATCATCGCGTGGGGCGGCAATATTCACGGCAACAACATTCACCTCTGGCCCATGGTGGAGCAGGCTCGCCGCAACGGCGCGCGCCTCATCGTCATCGACCCCTACAAGACCCGCACCGCTGCCCTGGCTGACTGGCACATCCCCATCCGCCCCGGCACCGATACAGCGCTGGCCCTGGGAATGATGCACGTGATCGTGCGCGACGGGCTCGAGGATCGTGCCTACATCGCGGAGATGACGCACGGCTTCGATCGGCTCGCCGAGCGCGCGCGCGGATACACGCCGGAGCGCGTCGCCGCGTGGACCGGCATGACCGCGGCCGAGGTGGAGCAGCTGGCGTACCAATATGCCGCCACAAGGCCCGCGGCGATCCGCATGAACTACGGCGTGCAGCGCGGCGAATACGGCGGCACCGCGGCGCGCACAATCGCCATGCTGCCTGCACTCATCGGCGCGTGGAAATATCGCGGAGGAGGAGGACAGCTGTCCACGTCCGGAGCCTTCGCCTGGAACAAGAAGGCGCTCGAACGAGCCGACCTTGCGCTGGCCTCGCCGCTCAAGCGGCTGGCGCGCACCGTGAACATGTCGACTCTCGGCCAGGCGCTGACCGAACTCGGTCAAGGCAGTGAACAAGGCGACGGGCCGGCCGTGCATGCGCTGTTTATTTACAACTCGAACCCGGGGGCGGTTGCACCGAACCATAATGCAGTGGTGCGCGGCCTGGCCCGCGACGACCTCTTCACCGTGGTGCACGAGCAGTTTTTTACCGACACGACCGACTACGCCGACTACATCCTGCCCGCAACTACGTTTCTCGAGCACACCGATGTTCAGGGCGCATACGGGCACTATTTTGTGCAGCTCTCCAGCCAGGCCATCGATCCCCTCGGCGAATCGCGCTCCAACGTCTGGCTCTTCAGCCAGCTCGCCCAGCGCATGGGATTCACCGAGGAGTGCTTTCGCGACACGCCCCAGCAACTCATCGGGCAGGCCCTGGCCATCGGTGCCGACGGTTATTCAACTAACGCGCAGATGGAACACATCACGCTCGATGATTTGAAGGTACAGGGGCACATCCCACTCGCATTTCATCGCCAGCCTGAGACACATCCGTTTCAGCCCTACACGTCGGGAACCCTTCCGACGCCTTCGGGGAAAGTCGAGTTTTACTCCGAGACCCTCGCCGCGCAGGGCCTCGACCCGCTTCCAGCATTCATCCCTTCGGCAGAGTCCCGCTGGAGCAAGAATACGAAGTACCCTCTCGAGTTCCTTCCCCGCAAGGCCGACAACTACATGAACTCGACCTTTGCCAACCTTGACGGGCACCGCAAGATGGAGGCCCGTACCGCTCAGAAATTAGAAATACACCCGGTCGACGCCCAGGCGCGGGGCATCGCGGATGGCGACACAGTGCGCATCTTCAACGATCGCGGCTCGCTCACGCTGACCGCGCTGGTCAACGGCAGCGTGCCCCACGGCGTGGTGGCCGCACGGCTCGACTGGGCCAAACTCCATCCCGAGAGCAACAACGTGAACGCTCTCACCAGCGAACGGCTGACGGACCTCGGCCGCGCCGCCACGTTCTACTCGACGCTGGTCGAAGTCGCCAGGGCATGAGCGGTACGCACTAAGCTGGAAGCTATGAACTGGACGATCATCCTTATTGCTCTCCTTGTCCTTGTTGCACCTCTCCTGCTCAAACGCATGAGCCAGATCTCTGCGAGTGCGGCGGCGGACCATCTGAAACACGGAGCCCTCGTTATCGACGTGCGCAGCCCCGGAGAATTCAACGCCGGCCATCTGCGACAAGCCATCAACATGCCGCTTGATCAGATCGAGACTCTTGTCCCTCGCCGCGTCAACGACAAGAACCAGGTCCTGCTGCTCCATTGTCAGAGCGGTGCGCGCAGCGGCGCAGCAAAGACGAAGCTGGTTGCCCTCGGGTACACGCAAGCCTATAACCTCGGTTCTTATGATCGCGCCGCTCGCATCGTCGGAGGCGTTTAGGATAAAGCGCGATGAAGCCAGCTCCCGAATTCACCCTGCGCCTCGCGACTGAAGCCGACATCCCCGCCCTGCACGCGCTGATCGAGGCATCGGTGCGCGGCCTGCAAGCCGGAGACTACACGCCCGCCCAGCTCGAAGGCGCGCTGGGCACGGTGCTGGGTCTCGATACCCAACTGATCGCGGACCGGACTTATTTTGTTGCCGACTCTCTCAACCAAAACGCAACAAAGCGAAGCCGCGCGGGGTGCGGAGGGTGGTCGAAACGCAAAACCCTCTTTGGCGCCGATCGTGGACCCGGCCGCGAGCCCGAACTGCTCGATCCGGCAACCGATGCTGCCAAGGTGCGCGCCATCTTCGTGCATCCTGATTTCGCACGTCGCGGCCTCGGCTCCTTGATTTTGGCCGCCGTCGAGAACGCCGCCCGCCAGGCCGGCTTTAGCCGCTTCGAGATGGGGTCCACTCTTACTGGCGTTCCCCTCTATCGGCTCAAGGGTTATGTCGAAGTGGAACGCATCGCGGTGCCGCTTTGGAACGGAGAAGCACTGCCCGTGGTGAGAATGGTGAAGAGCACTATCTGAGGAACACACCCTGCTTCGATGTCCCGCTGCTAGAATTTCCGGCATGGAAACCATCCAGTACAACCTGCCCCAAACCCGCATTCCCCGCGCCTGGTACAACATCCTCGCCGACCTGCCCACGCCGCTGGCGCCGCCGCTCCATCCCGGGACACTGAAGCCCATCGGGCCCGACGACCTGGCCCCGCTGTTTCCCATGGCGCTGATCATGCAGGAAGTAAGCACGGAGCGCGAGATCGAAATTCCCGATCCCGTGCGGCAGGTCTATGCGCAATGGCGTCCATCGCCGCTGTTCCGTGCGCGCCGCCTGGAGAAGGCGCTCGATACGCCGGCCAGGATCTACTACAAGTACGAAGGCGTAAGCCCCGCCGGCTCTCACAAGCCCAACACCGCGGTGGCGCAAGCCTGGTACAACAAGGCGGAAGGCACCAAACGCCTGGCGACGGAAACCGGCGCGGGCCAGTGGGGATCGTCGCTGGCCATGGCCTGCGCGTTCTTCGGCATCGAGTGCAAGGTCTTCATGGTGCGCGTGAGCTATAACCAGAAGCCCTATCGCCGCGCGCTGATGGAAGCGTTTGGCGCCAGCGTCACCCCGAGCCCCAGCACCGAAACCGATTCCGGACTGGCCATTCTCGCCCAGCATCCCAATAGCCCGGGTTCGCTGGGCATCGCCATTTCGGAAGCCGTCGAAGTTGCCGCCAAGGACCCCGACACGAAGTATGCCCTCGGCAGCGTGTTGAATCACGTGCTGCTGCACCAGACCGTCATCGGCCTCGAAACCATCGAGCAGATGGCGCTGGCCGGCGACGAGCCCGACGTGATCGTAGGCTGCACAGGCGGCGGCTCGAACTTTGCCGGCCTCGTGATGCCGTATCTCGGCCGCAAGTTGAAAGGACAATCGAACGCGCGCGTCGTAGCCGTGGAACCGTCCGCCTGCCCGAGCCTCACCAAGGGGCCGTTTGCCTATGATTTCGGCGACACCGGCCACCTCACGCCGCTGGTCAAGATGCACACCCTGGGCTCGACCTTCATCCCGCCTGGAATTCATGCCGGCGGCCTGCGCTATCACGGCATGGCGCCGCTCGTCTCCCATGTGCTCGAACTCGGCCTGATTGAAGCCACCAGCGTGCAGCAGTTGGACGCCTTCGCCGCCGGTATCCAGTTCGCGCGCGCCGAGGGCATCATCCCCGCGCCAGAAGCCAACCACGCCGTCGCCGGCGCCATTCGCGAAGCGCTGAAATGCAAAGAAGAGGGCAGGGAAAAGACCATCCTCTTCAACCTCTGCGGCCACGGCCACTTCGACATGCAGTCGTACATCGACTACCAGGCCGGCAAGCTGGAGAACTACGACTACCCGGCCGAAGAGATCGCGATGGCCCTGGCCGGCCTTCCATCCGTGGGATAGAGAATCTCCGTGGCCCCATCCTTGCTGTCATCCTGAGCGAAGGTCGCCGCGGCGACCGAAGTCGAAGGACCTGCATTTCGAAAACCTGTCGCAAGGGTGGGATAGCACCGGTCCATGACGGCCGTTACTCCACGCTCCCAAACGGCTCGTCCAGTGAAGGACTCTGGGGCGTCAAGAGATCCGCGCCATTCTCCGTCACCAGCAGTTCATCTTCCAGCCGAATCCCGAACTGGCCCTTGATATAAACGCCCGGCTCATCGCTCAGCGTCATGCCGGCCTTGAGCCGCGGCGCGAGATCCCAGCCGAACATGTTGTTCTTCACGAAGTAGGGCCACTCGTGGCCGTCCATGCCGATGCCGTGGCCCACGCGATGCGTGAAGTAGGTGAAGCCGGGCCCGTAGCCGCCGTCCACGATCACCTTGCGCGCCGCCGCATCCACATCGGCCAGCAGCACACCAGGCCGCGCCGCATGCAGAGCCGCCGTCTGGGCGCGCTTCACAAGATCGAACACTGCGCTCATCTTGTCCGTCGGCTTTCCCAGCACAAAGGTGCGCGTGATGTCGGAGCCATAGCCCTCCACCAGGCAACCGTCATCGAGCATCAGGATGCTGCCTTCCCGCAGCGTTTGCGGCTGCCGCGAGCCATGCGGCAAGGCAGTGAATTCATCGATGTTCAGACTGGCCTCGCCTTCGAACCCCACGCGGTGATATGCGGCAGCGATCAATCCATGTACATCGGCGCTGGTCATTCCTTCTTTCAGCGACTGGGCCACGGCGCGATAGACCAGCAATGTGGCGCGGCACGCGAGGCGCATGCACTCGATTTCGTGCGCATCCTTGATCATGCGGCAACCCGCCGTCACAGGCGTTGCGCTCACGATCGCCAGGTGGGGGTTGGCCGCGCGGATGCCATCCGCGAAAACGAACTTCATGTTTTCATCGAGACCCACAGTCGCGGAGGAAAGCCCGCGATCATGCAAGCCCTTGCCCAGCGTGACGTAGGGGCTCTCGTCCTCCTGCCACACCAGCACCTCAGCGTCTTTGCCCAGCGGACAGGCAGCGAGCAGTTCGCGGGCCCGGCCTTCTTCAAACGCGGGACACACCAGGAACGGCCTGGCGCGCGCGGGAATGATCAACGCCCACAGGCGCTCGCCGCCGTTGAGCCGCAGATCGGCAAAGTAGGCCGAAGAGTTTGTGCTGTTGGCGAGCACGATGGCATCGATTTTTTCCGCCGCCATCAAGGTCTGCGCACGTTCGACGCGCGCCTGCCGTTCGGCATTCGTGAAAGGACGCGCCTGCCCGGATAGCACGGGCAGAGCGGCAATCGCGGGCGGCAACGCGGCGGCGGAATCAGCGTGGACTGATTTGCTGCTCAACGCAAGGGCAGTTGCCGCGGCAACAACAGCACTGCCAAACCGGCGCCGCGAAATTCCAGAAATGGCTACCATGATCCTCCGGGAAGAGTGAGGCTCTCTCTAGAGTAGCCGTTCGCGAAAGAGCAGCTTCGCAACGTGCATATCTACCCGGAGGATGTTATCCGGCAGGCGCCACTACTATTGGAGCGTCATGCAATGCCCGTGCCCCGTTTCGCACTGCAGCATGTCGAGCGCGAGCAGGTTCCAGCCCACGAATCCGGCAAATTTCCCACCGGGAGACTGCGCCACCGTCGGCGCCAGCCCCTCGCCGGTTTCCGCACTGTAGTCCTCGTGCATCGAGCCCCACTTGGCAATATCCCGATGCAACTCGCCAGCCAGCGTGAACGCCAGCCAATGCGCATCATCCTTGAACCCATAGCGCCGCAACACGATCCAATCCAGAAAGTTGGCATTGATCCAGATGGGCCCACGCCAGTTTGAATAGGGGTCGATGATGGCGTCGTTATTATAGGCGGGATCGTTCTTGGCCAAGCTGCGAAACCCGTACTCCGAACGCATCTCGTCCGGTTTGAGCAGATGCTGCCGGATCATGCGCTTGCCGTCTTCGGGTCTCAAAAGACCGTCGAGCAACGGCAAAAAGCTGGTCCAGCTGATGACGCGAACCCACGCGCCCGTATCCCGCCGCCGATTGAGAAAGATTGCTTCGTCCGGCAGCCACAATTTGGCCATGAGCGCCTTGCGAGTTTCTACTGTGTCCCGCGTATATTTCGCCGCTGCCGCTCCATCCCCCAGCCGAACGGCAAGCTGCGACATGGCGGTATATTCGCGCATGGCATAAACGGATGCATCGACGGCGAGAATCGCGCTGCGGTCTTTGGGATCGTTCGTGAGCGCGGCATTGTTGTCCGCGCCCGACTGCATCGCATTGTCCCAGAACCACAGTCCCCACTTGGCATCGAACTGCGTGCGCCTGCGGTACTCGATAATGCGCTGCAAGGCTGGCCACACCGGGCGAATCCATTCAAAATCGTGCAGGCTTTCCGCAGCCATGAACGCGCCCTGGGCAAGAAACGGTTTCATCGCAAATTTGCCGAACAGCGGCCGCGGCCCTTTGGGCGTGATGCATCCGGCGACGTAGCCGTCGGCGTCGGCCGAAGACGCAAAGCTGATGACCCAGTCGCGCAGGTACTTCGCATCGGCGGCGTCCTGATTGGCCCAGTGCACGCCGATGAAGAAACCATCCCAATCCCACATCTGCGGGTAATAGCCGGCCGGAATGAGATAGGGATACTTGATCGATCCCTCGGCGGGATGGATCGTCTGCGGCGCCAGCCGCGCGAAGTCCGCGGTGAGTTGGGCGTAGAGCGCCTCGTCTGCGGTTTGCGCCGGGCTGATGCGAGCGGCTGCGAGCAGCATTAACGCAAGCAAGACCCGCGCCGTGCATCGACCACTGAGTCTGAGAATGAACACGCCCGCAATCATAACGCGGCGAGAAGAACGGCGATGGGGAATTCAGCGCGGGCGCCCGATTCATTGAAAATGCAGCAGTATATCGACAGCCACATCCGGCGACGATCCGGCGACGAAATCGGCATTCACTGCCGATGCGGCCTCACGCGGCCATCCCGACGTATTCGTCGCTAACCACTGTTTCAATAATTGAGGGTCATACAGCTTGCCCTGAACGTCCTTCCACGAGGCAAGCAGCGATCGCCCCGCGCCCGCAAAGGGTTCAACCCCTTCCAGCCGCAGGCTCCCGAAGCTCACCGGCCGTCCTTCATTAATGACGACGATAATGTCCACAACGTGACGGGTCTTGTCGATCATCGGTTTCTCTATCGCGACAAAATTCGCGTATCCCTTCGCGGCATAGAGGTTCCGCAGGTTCTCGAGGCCTTGGGATATCTTCGCGGCGTAAAGAAGTTCGCCGCCCCTCAAGGGAAATTGACGCCTGAGTTGGTCAGAAGAAAAAGCCTTTGCATCTTGAAATGTAATGTCGCCCAGCGCGTAACGAGCCCCCGGCTCCACGCGCACCGAGAAATCCGCCGATCGCCGGCTCTGCGTTTCGGTGATTTCCGATACCAGCATGTCTTCGGCGCGGGCGTTGAAGTAACCATCATCGCGAAGATACTGCCGGACGCGTTCCGCGAGTTCCTCTCCGCGCGCATCCGTTTCTATTCCTTGCAATCCGTGAACGATCCGCTCGCCGCTCGGGCTCGGGCAGGCTGCTGGAAATTAGGGTCAGGCTGCGCACCTGAATGGTTGTGGGCAGGTTTGCGTTCTGTGCAGGAGCTCCCGCGATCAATACGGCCAGAAGAAATCGGGCGATGAACATGGGATCCTCCAACATGGTTTCCGTTGTGAGGTCATTGAGCCCGCCATGGGCGGACAAACCATTTCCACTTCCGATGCTTTGGACGATCGGCTGCGCAAAAGGCCACTGTCGGAGCGGCGAATTAATCGGGAAGGGCAGCCGCCGGCAACACGTCGACGTAGTCGAGTGCAGCGGGGTCGCTGCCATCCGGGGATACCTTCGACGCGGATCACGTCGCCTGGCTTGAGCGCCACGCCGCGAGCAGTGGATCGCGTGGAGTTGTCACCGTGGGGATGGCGCGAAGGAAGCTTCGCATCGGCGGTCCAGGTGGAGACGCTTTGCCCATTCACATCGAACTCGAATTTCGCCGCGCCACCCTGCAGATCGAAGTACTGCACTGCAACGTCAAATTTCCCCGCGGTGCCCGCGTAGCTCCACTCCGCCGCGCAGGTAGGTCGACCCTCAGGGGCTGAAGCCCGCATCAATACAGGCGCATTTTCGGCACGACTAAAGTCATGCCCTGTTACAAAACTCGTTATATGCGAGGGTTGTTCAGCAGCCGATGAAATCGTGCCCTGACACGAAACAGCCTTTCCGCCCGATGCATCTTCCCACGGCGTCACATCGATCACCTTGTACCCCGTCAGCCGCGCGTCCTCCGCTTCGAGCCGCCCCGGATAGTGCCCGGCCCTCCCGCGTTCATCCGCAATGCCGCTGAGCTTGAGAAAGTACTGCACGATTGCATCCCGCCACACCATCGCGTGCCCAGCCTGGTATTCGAGCCGCGCGCTCACATCGTCGAACAACGCCGGGTCGATGCGCCCCTTCAGCGTTGCCCATTCCGCGCCCAGTTCGGCGGCTTCCGCTGCGCCCTGGTAGTGGCTGTCGTAGATGTACTGAATCACTGTCTTTCCATCCTGCAGTCTGTATGTGTACGGCACATGGTGGAAGAACAGCAGCAGATTGTCCGGTGTCGTCGCGGGTTTCTCATACATCGCGGCCACTTCCGGCGGATACTGTCCCGCAAATCCGGTGCCGGTGGCCACGCTGCGATCCATGCCTACGCCTTCGTGATCGGCGCGATGCCACTGGCCCCAGCCGTTGTTCTCGCTCGACTCGATGTTGGGCCCGTAGTGGCTGCCGGTAATATCCGTCAGCGTCTGCATGCCCAGCGGGCCAGAGTAGTGCTCGTACGCCGGCCACGACCGCATCAGCATTTTCCGCACCGTGGAAACCACTTCGGGATCGGCGCCGATGGTCTGTTTGATCCATTCATCCGCGATCTGCTCCGGCGTGAGATCGGGATTCCACGCCAGCCTGCCGAAGGCATAGAGATTGGCCATGGCCAGAGGCGAGCCCAGCCACGCCTCGCGGCCCACGCCGGCCACGCCCACCACGCCACCTAGCGGCTGGTTGAAGCTCTTGCCCGCGATGATCTCCTTCACCGGCGTCGCTCGGCCACCGGCGCGCATGTCGAAATCGAGCACCTGTTTCCACATCGGCGCAAGATAGACGAGATGGCGCTGCTGCCCCGTGTACTCCTGCGTGATCTGCACTTCCATCGCCTGGCTGGTTTCCTTGAGGCCCGCAAACAGCGGCGACACCGGCTCGCGCGCCTGGAAATCGATGGGACCTTCCTTGGTCTGCACGATCACGTTACGTGCAAACTTCCCATCGAGCGGATGAAATATGTCGTACGCGGCACGCGCGCGGTCGGCCTTGGGATCATTCCAGTCTAGATGATGGTTATAGACAAACGCGCGGTACAAAACAACTCCGCCATGCGGCTGAAGCGCCGCGGCCAATAAGTTGGCCGCATCCGCCGGCGTGCGCCCGTAGCTTGCCGGACCGGGCTGGCCTTCCGAATCGGCCTTCACGGTGAATCCGGCAAAGTCGGGAATGAGCGCGTAAATCTCGCCAACCTTCGCTGCCCACCACGCTTTAACAGCGGGGTCGAGCGGGTCATACGTCGCCAGGCCGCCAATCTTCTGCGGGCTGGCAATATCGACGCTGAGCGCCAGCCTGACTCCCCATGGGCGCATTGCATCCGATATACGTGCAATGCCCTTCAGCATCTCCGGCTCGAGAAAAGCCGCTGCATTGTTCACGTTGTTGATGTTGCAACCGTTGATTCCCACCGAGGCCAGCAGGCGCGCGTATTCGCCGACCGGCGCCAGGTCGTCGCGCACTTTGCCGCCCTCGAAGAAAATCGATCGCCCCGCATAGCCACGCTCGATGGAGCCGTCGGCGTTGTCCCACTCGTCGACCCAGCGAATGGGCATGGCGGGCTGCTCCACCAGGTCGACCGGGTAGATAAGCTCTCCTTGCCTAAGCCGCCTGACCAAAGCGAAAGCGCCGTACAGAACTCCCCGATCATCCGTGCCCGCCACCACAACCACCGGATCACCGCGCACCGTAACGTGGGTTAGCCAATACCCATCCGGTCCAAGTCTGCCGGGGATATGCAATTGGGGAAATGACTCGCGCACCTCCAATGAAGTGCCCAGAACAATTGTGCTGTTGGCAGGTAAATGAGGGTTAGGTAATTCAGTGAACCCCATGTTGCTGCGGATGAGTTCCCGCACAGCTGACAGTTCAAGAACGGATTTTCCCAGCGAGCGCACGTGAAGCGGCACAATTGATCGATCGGTCGAGCTCGGATACTTCAGCCAGGCCTGGCCTGCAGACTGGGCATGCACCGCCCCTGCCACCAGCGCTAATCCAACAGCAAAAGAAAAGCTGATTTTTTTCAGCATCGGGGACGACCTCCGGCTCACTCTCGGGCGCGTCCCCCTCGTTGTATCATGCTCGAGACTGGCGCGCAGGGACGTCCACGGCGAGGCCATTGGAGAATGTGCCCCGCGAAATGCGAAAAGGCAGCCGCAGATGCTTCGGCTCCGGTCGCCGCGGCGACCATCGCTCAGCATGACAATGTTTCTCAGTGGAGTTCGAGGGATAGCTCGTAAAGACGCAGGAGCCTTTTCAATACCGCTTCGTGAGCGCCGCCGGCGCCGGCCCCGCCTTTCCGCCCAGCAGCCAGTCCACCGCGCTGCGCACATCCTCTTCCCGCGCTTCGCCCCTGATGCGGGCGACGACATCGCCTCGGTCATCCAGAATCGCCGTTCCGGGAAGGATATCGCCCAGCCCAAAGTCCCTTATCGTGTCCGTATCGGCATCATCCCAGCTTTCCAGTGAGACGTGCAGCCGCCCCAGCACCAATGGAATCTTCGCGCGATCCTTGGGCTCATCGACCGAGATAAGCACAAACCGGACCGGCTTGCCCGCATAGCCCTGAGCCAGGTTCGACAGCCGCGGCAGTTCTTCCTGGCATGGCCCGCACCACGTGGCCCAGAAGTTCACCACCACCACCTGCCCGCGCAAAGCGGATAGCTTTTGCGTGTGGCCATCGAGCGACTTGAATCCCGGATCGGGCGCATGTTTCGCGACCATTGGGATGGTCATCGCAAGCCAGCACATCGCCACCCGGCAGCACACAGCGCCGAATCTGATTTTGGACATAACCTTCTGACCATACCTTCTGCCGGCCGGGGCTTTCCTCCATCGAATGGTTGACCCGGACCTCCATCTCCTGCATCATGACTGCGCTCAAAGCAGGCTGCTACCTTTCGGATGCACTTCCCTTACTGCTCAGCTGCCTTCCCAGAGCTTGAGCTTTTAGAGGCCAGCAGGACTTCCCCGCAGGAGAAAAACAAAATGAAGATCTCCACCCCGCACAGTGCGTTCCTTGTTCGCTCGCTCGTCACCGCACTCACACTTTCTCTTCCCTTCGGCGCGCATGGTCAGGGATGCGTCGCCGCCCACTCACCGCAGCCCATTATTTCCGGGCTCGATCCCACCTCCCAGTTCAGCGCCCGCAAATACTCCAACGGCGATTGGATTCACGGGTTGACCCTCACTGTTGGCTACCGGGTCTATAACTCCTACAAGCACTACATCGGTACGGTCTACCAGATTCAGAGACAGGAAAACCACAACGCCGTCGTCAATCACGTCAATTTGTTCGAAGTCGACGTGAACTACCGCCTCAGTCCGCGCAATAGTTTTATCGCCTACGTCCCGTTCCTGGACGCGTCGCGCCACGGGCAGTCGAGTCCCCTCAACGTCTATCGTTCCTGGGGTATCGGCGACATGACACTGGGCGGCGAAACCTGGGTATGGCGGCCCCCCACCGAAAGCCACGGCAACATCAATTTCTCTTATCAACTCAAGCTCCCCACGGGCATCAACGATGCCAAGGGACCGAAAACGCTTGCCAACGGCAGCACCATGATCGAGCCCTTCGACGAGTCCATTCAGCCCGGCGACGGCACTTGGGGATTCGCTCTGGCCACCGAGGCCTATCGCGAGTTCATCTGGAAAACTTCCGGCTACTTCACCGGGTCGTGGCTCTTCAGCCCGCAGGACACGACCGGCGTCCTCACCTACCGTCCCGCACCCGGCGAGGGGGTCATTTCCGCGACAGATCAGTACCTGTGGCGCGGGGGCTTCTCGCGTCCGGTGACCGAAGTAAGAGTTCTGCGCGGCATGGCGTTCAGTATCGGCGGCCGCATGGAAGGCGTACCGGTTCGTGACGCTTTCGGCAGCAGCAACGGATTTCGCCGGCCGGGCTACGTGATTTCGATTGAACCGGGGATGACGTACTCGCGCGGCCGTTACATGGTCAATGTCAGCGGTCCCTGGGCCATCGAACGCAATCGCAAAACCAGTGTGACCGACTATGCCAATCACACCCACGGCGACGCCGCTTTTTCCGACTACACGGTCATCGCGGGTCTGACGCGGTCGTTCTGAAACGACACTCCGCCGGTTTGGCGGCAGGTGAACGCACTTCGCCGCTGTTCCCGGTTTACTTCACGGTCAGCGAAAACGGAATCGATTGCGTGGTTGCTGTGATCCCGTTACTCGATTGGGCCGTTAGCTTCAGCGTGTATGTTCCTGAGGGTGTGGGCAGATTCTTATCCGGTCCGTGGTTGTAGTAGTTGTAGCGCGGTGCGCAGGCGGTGGCTCCCAAAGCTGCGACCAGGGCAACCAGCGCGACCAGGGCCAGCCGGCTGAGCCAGCGGCGGCGAGCGGAGAATGCCAGGCCGGCCAGACCCAGCGTGCCCGGAAGCAGGATCGCCCACGCAACCGGATGGCTCTCGGCCCGCGAAGGGGACGTGTTCTTTACCAGAGACTGCGCCTGGGTGGTGACTGCCATCGAACTCGTGATGGCTGTGACGGAAGTGGGCAGGACCTCGACGTTTTCCGGCGTGAATGTGCAGGAGGACTGGTCAGGAAAGCCGGAGCAGGACAAGGTAACGAACATAGGCGCGGGAAGCGCGCTCGCATTCACCGGGGTGATGGAAACCGTGGCGTAGCCAGACTGGCCCGCGGTCAGAGAGAGAGACGCCGGGTTCACGGAAATTTGAAATCCAGGTGTGGTCGCAGCCTGGGCGCGCACGCCGGCGACCGCAGATTTTGATGCCCTGTGCGCCGCGTCGCCAGTGTAGACCGCAGAGAGGTTGTGCTGGCCCGGCGGAAGCCCGAATTCGAGCCGTGCCTGACCCTCGGCGCTGAGGGCAGCACCGGCCAGTTGCCGGCCTTCTTCCTCGATGACGACGGCGCCCGCTACGGGCAGACCGTCTTCGCCTCTCACCGCAACCGCAAATGCCGCCACGGTATGACCGTTCTGGACCCGGGTCTCAGCCGACAGCGTGGTTTGCGTACCCTGCGGACCTTCCCATGCCAATGCAGGCGACGCCAGCGCCACGGCGAGCGCTGCAATCAACTCCAGCCGCACAACGCGGCACATCAAACCTCTCACGCGCACCTGCTCCAAATCTCAAAAAAGAAGAATCGCACATCGCCCAAAATTGGCAGCGTAGAACTATTGTATCCGGCGGGGCCGCGGCCCGGGCAAGCCGTCTCAACCTGGTTGAGTTTCGCGAACAGCGATGCCCTGCGGCGTTCCCGATAGGGGTTGGACGCGCGGGGCGCCCAGTTGTCGTGCTCTGGCCTGATCCCTGGCACCTGACACCGCAAAGCTGAAACCGCTATCCTTTCTCTTTGAGGTGCCCGCCATGGTTCAGACCGACGCCCGCCCGCAACTTGCCCGTACCCAACTCGGCTACCTTGCCGCCGCGCTCGATGAACTGCGCGCGAAAGGCACACATTTCAAGCTGCGTATTCTCGAGGATCAGCAGGCCCCCGTGTGCCACTACGACGGCAGGCAGGTGATCAACCTGGCCAGCAACAACTATCTGGGCCTCGCCAACCACCCCAAGCTGATCGAGGCGGCGCTCAAGGCGACGCGGGACCTGGGCGTGGGCTCGGGCGCTGTGCGTACGATTGCCGGAACCATGCGCATCCACATGGATCTTGAGGAGAAGATCGCCGGCTTCAAAAACGTCGAAGCCTGCGTTGTCTTCCAGAGCGGCTTTGCGGCCAATGCCGGCACGGTCAGCGCTATCCTGGGCAAGGAGGACTTCATCCTCTCCGACGAGCTCAACCACGCCAGCATTATCGACGGGGCGCGGCTGTCGCGGGCCAAAATCAAGGTGTTCCGGCACAAGGATGTGGACCATTGCGAGCAACTGCTTCAGGAAGTTGAAAAAGAGCCTGGCCGCAAACTGGTGATCACCGACGGCGTGTTTTCGATGGACGGCGACATCGGCCCGGTGGACAAGCTCGCCTCCCTGGCCGAGAAGTACGGCGCGATTATGATGGTCGACGATGCCCATGCGTCGGGCGTTCTGGGGCGCAACGGCCGGGGCTCGATCGATCACTTTGGAATGCACGGCCGCGTCGATGTGCAGGTAGGCACGCTGTCAAAAGCCGTCGGCGCGCTGGGCGGCTACGTATGCGGCTCGCACGATTTGATCGACTATCTCTACCACCGCGCGCGGCCTTTCCTCTTCTCCACGTCGCATCCGCCGTCGGTTGCCGCCACCTGCATTGCGGCGTTCGACATCCTGGAACAGGAGCCGGAGCGCATCGAGCGGCTCTGGTCCAACACGCGCTACTTCCAGAATGAGCTCAAGCTCGCCGGTTTCAATATCGGCGGCATCAACACCCCCGCCACCGAGACGCCGATCACGCCCATCATTGTTGGCGAGGGCCGCGCCGCTATGGACTTCTCGCGGGCGCTGTTCGAGGAAGGGGTCATGGGAACCGGCATCGCGTTTCCCACCGTTCCTGAAGGCAAGGCCCGTATCCGCCTCATCCTCACCAGTGAACACACCAAGGCGCAACTCGACCAGGCGCTCGAAACACTGGAACAGGTGGCCAGGCGGATGGGGATACTACAATAGCTAAGATTGAAAGGGTCAAACAATACCTTGACAAACTCGCTGTTTAGTCAGGCGCACATGATCGCTCACCTTCGCGGCAAGCTTATCTTCAAGCAGCCCGGCCAGGCCATTATCGAGGCCGCCGGCGTTGGCTACGACGTCGCCATCTCCGTGCCCACCTTCACGGCATTGCCAGTTGCCGGCGCCGAGGCGTCGCTGCATATCCACACCCAGGTCAGCGAAGATCAGATCGCGCTCTTCGGCTTTCTGGAGCGCGAAGAGAAACGCCTCTTCGAGCGGCTGATCACCGTGAGCGGCGTCGGCCCCAAGCTCGCCATCAAGATGCTCAGCGGGCTTTCATCCGAGCGCACCGTACAGGCCATCCGCGGTCAGGACCACGCCCAGCTCACGCGCATTCCCGGCGTCGGCAAAAAGCTCGCCGAACGCCTGGTGGTGGAGTTGAAAGACAAGCTCGACGACTTTGCGGTAGCCCCCACGCAAGTATCTGTCCAGGGCCCGGCCGTCGAAGATGTGCTCTCCGCACTCGTCAATCTCGGCTACCAGCGCCCCGCCGCAGAGAAGGCCATTGAAAACGCCATCGCCAAGGACAAATCGCTCGCAGGCGATTTCGACGCCCTGTTTCGCGGGGCTTTGAAGACAATCCGGTAAACTCTTCTTTGTATGCCCCGCACCGCCAAAACTCCACCTGCTTCTGCTCCGTCCGCCGCTGCCCCGTACTTCCGCTCCGCAGGCGATGACCTTCCTCCGCAACCTCGCGCGCCACAACGATCGCGAATGGTTCACCCCGCGCAAGGCCGAATTCGAAGCTGAGTTGAAGGAGCCCATGCTGGCCATCATTCGCAAGATCACCGACGCGATGGTCACCTTTGCGCCCAACCATATCCGCCCCGCGGAGAAGTCTCTCTTCCGCATCTATCGGGACACGCGATTCTCCAGCGACAAGCGCCCTTATAAAACGCATGTCGCCGCCTGGTGGTCGCACCAGGGCCTGGACAAAACCTCTGGCGCGGGCTACTACTTCCATGTCAGCGCCAAGGAAGTGATCATCGCCGCCGGCGCCTACATGCCGGAAAAGGATCAGCTGGCGGCCATTCGCCACTGGCTGGCTCGAGAATCATACCCCGTTCCGGAAACTGCTCCAAAAACCTGCCGTGCGCAGCACCTTTACCGAATTTGAGGGCAACGCTCTCACTCGTCCGCCGAAGGGTTTTCCGACCGATCATCCCGGACTCGACCTGATCCAGTGCCGCCAATGGGGTCTGAGCGTAACGCTCCCCGCAAACACAGCCCTCCAGCCCGACTTCGCCGCCACCATCATCCGCCATTTCAAGTTGGCGGCACCCGTGGTGGATGCCTTGAATACTCCCATCGCGGCCGCTTTGGCGCCGAAAAAGAGGGTGCTCTTCGGACTGCATTGAGGATTGCGTTTTGCCTCGTTTTTAGGGCAAAAATCGCTTTCAGAGTGGCTGAAAGCAGCTAAAAATGGGCAAAACTAGGCAAAAAAGGCACAAAACCCTAATAAAATTGTGGAAATCGGCCTTTTCCCATTGACTTTACCCCGCCCGAAGTCGCATTGTAACCAACGACAGGGTTCCGAAAAACCCGCATGAATACAGGGGTTTGTGCTCATGTTGCCTTTGGCTACCCCGCCGACGAAAGACCTGTCGCCGGGGACCCCAGCTGGTCGCGCTCCCCTCCATGCGGATCCGTCTTGGGCTTCTTCCACGGGGAAGATCCTTCGAGGCGGCGGAAACCCAGGCAACACCCGGCTGCCCTCAGAGGGCGCCCAAAAAGGAGAAAAATACATGGCAACTGGACTGACCAAGACCGCCCTCACGCGGCAACTGGCTGAGAAGCTCGAACTGACCAACAAGCAATCGGCGGCCTTCCTGGACCTGCTTGCGGAGACCGCAATCAAGGAAACCAAGAAGAACGGCGTCTTCGTAATTCCCGGCATCGGCCGTCTCGTCAAGGCGGAGCGCAAGGCGCGCATCGGCCGCAACCCCCAGACCGGCCAGGCCATCAAGATCAAGGCCAAGACCGTGGTGAAGTTCCGCGTGGCCAAGGCCGCCAAGGACGTCATCGCTCCGGTCAAGAAATAGCAATTCTCCTTCCGATCGCTGCCACTTGGCGAGCGCAGCCGGGGTCCCCGGCGACAGATCTTCGTCATTGGGTTGGGAGCGAATCGAAGGACCTGCATTCCGGACTGCAATAAGGGAGAAGCCAACGCTTCTCCCTTATTGCTTTTCTCCTCTTCGGTTTCGGGAGCCGGTTCGAAAAAATCTGCACTCCCAAACCGCTCCCATTCCATCCAAGAAACATGCCCACTGCTTCCGATATCCGCTTCGAGTCTTCGACGCCGGCGCCATTGCCCCTGACGGTCCGCTATATTCTGCGCATTGAGGGACTGGCTGTAGGCGTGGTGTCCGCGGTTCTCTATGCGCGTACCGGAGCCAGTTGGTGGTTGTTTGCCGCTTTGTGGCTCGTGCCTGATCTTTCCATGCTCGGGTACCTGGCCAGCCCTTGTCGCGGCGCGCGCGTCTACAACGCATTCCACACGTACACAGTCCCCATCACACTGGGACTGCTGGCGTGGCTGCTCCATGCCATGGTTCTTATACCGTTCGCACTCATCTGGGTCAACCACATTGGCGTGGATCGGCTGATGGGCTACGGGCTCAAATACTCCACTGGCTTCAGTTGGACACACCTGGGGCAGAAGGCGAGTGTCGGCAGCAGATTAGTCGAAGGAAAGGCCGGCGCTCGATGAATTGCTGCGGCGGGCGCCCCCAAATTCTCGTCACCCAGCGGTGACTCGCTGATCCGTTCGCGCCGGCATCAGTGCGCGCACTACGAGCGACAGTCCAAAGCTGATCAGGATGGCTCTCGTCATCAGGCGGTTGTCGTAGTTCCACGATAAAAACGCCAGCGCAACGAACACCCCGATCGGGGTCAGTTCGGCCAGGACCGCGCGCAGCCAATGCGGCCGGCCGTCTCCGCGTTCGAGATTCGTCTGCAGGCGCGGGAGGATCCTTGGCACGGCGCGCAGATACACTTTGTACGGCTCGCCGATCTGCGCGGCCAGGAACGCCTCTTCCGCGAGAATCAAACGCATGAGGAACACCGTGATCAATACCATCGCAATCACGGCGCCCGTCGCCGGCATCAGAAACGCCATCGCGGCCACCATGAACCACAAGCCCAGATAGAGTGGATTGCGCATGGAGCGATAGGGGCCGTCCACCACGACCCTGCCTGCTTTCATATCCATGCTCGTAACCGTCCCGGTGCCCAGGTACGCCGTACCCCACACGCGCAGGATCGCGCCGATTGCGGCAATGGCCGCGCTCACAACAATCACCAGCGGTGCCGCTACCGTAAAACGGACCAGCCCCGTGCGGCCCAACTCAAGCGCCAGCCATTCCAGTAGGGGAATGCGCTGTGCGAAAACGGTCGACGATCCCCGAGCAGTGATCCATGGCGCCCAGAATCCGAGCACGATGATGGCCGCGTTGATCGCCATGCGCAGGCGAAATTCGATTGCGCTTGCCCGCATGCTGTACTCTCCGCCTCGTGGAGTGTACCATCCGGCAAAGCCGAGATCTCATGCGGAGCCCGCCTTGCTATTCGGCGCGCAACGCATCCATGGGTTGAATTGACGCGGCGCGTCGTGCCGGCAGCAATGTAGCCGACGCCGACACGATCACAAGCAGCAGCGCGACGCCAAAGAAGCTGACCGGATCATGCGGCCCGACCTCGAACAGCAGGCTCGTCAACAGCCGAGCCAACGCCAGAGCCGCCACCAGCCCCACCGCACAGCCGAATGCCACCAGCCGCATGCCCTCGCCCAGGATGAGACGCAGCACCGCGAGCCGGTCTGCGCCCAGCGCCATGCGCACGCCGATTTCCTGCGTGCGCTGCACCGCCATGTAGGCCATCAAGCCATACAAGCCGATCACCGCCATCGCCAGCCCCGTCAGTGCAAAAAATCCAAGCAGCGTTGTTTCAAAGCGCGGGCGCTCCGCCAGTCGGTTGAGGGATTGATTCAGGGGCTCCATCTCAACCGGAATCGTGTGATCGATGGAAGAAACCTCCGATAGGACCCACGGTTCAATCGCAGCCACAGGCATGGCGCTATCCACAATCACCATCAAATGGTCTCCGCCCCAGTCGCTGGATACGCTCCGGCGGAGCGTGTACATCTCCGGATCACTTTGTTCAGTGAGTCCGCTGTTTTTTACGTTGTCTGCCACGCCGACGACTATGGCCCCGCGCCCGCGTACGCTGTCCGACAGGAACCGCTTTCCAATGGGCTCCTCGCCTGGAAAAAGGCGCTGGGCCAATGACCTGCTAAGAATTACCTCGAGCTCATCTTCTGTGCGATCCTGATCCGCAAAATTCCGCCCGCGCACAATCGGAATGTTGAGCGCGCGAAAATAGTCGGGCGTCACGAAACGGCCCACAACACTTCCGCCGGTCCCAGGAGCTCCGCGTGGCTTTCCTTGCACCGCAAGATCGGAGTACCGAAATTCGCTTTGCCACCCTCCCGGCGGAATCGAGTCCGTCATCCCCACTGCACGTGTGCCGGGCAGCCGCCGTAGAGATGATTCAAGACGAAGATAGAAGTCCATGACCTTCTCATTTGTGTTGTAGCGCCACCAGGGAAGCGCCACCTTCACGGTCAATACCCCACCAGTCTGCATCCCGAGATTCTGCTCTTCGATCTTCGTAAAGCTGCGCAGCAACAGCGCCGCACCTGACAGCAGGATGATGCTGATAGCGATCTGCGCCGTGACCAGGCTGCGCCTCAAAAAGCGTGATTGCGCGACATCGATGCCTTCGCGTTCAGCGCGGCCAATCCTGGATTCTGCAGCGCCGTAGCAAAACCGAAGATCACTCCGCAGAGGCACGAGACCAGAGCCGCAAACACTGCAATACGCAGATCGAGATGCGCTTTGCTGATGAATGGGATTCCGGTCGGAGCGAGGCGGACAAACACCATGACGAGTGCTTGCGCTATCGCAAGCCCCGCTAGGCCTCCCGCGAACGAGAGCACCAGTGCTTCTGTCAGCGCCTGGCGAATGAGCCTCCCCTGCTCGCGCCGATCGCCGAACGAACCGCAGCTCGCGCTGCCGCCCCGCTCCGCGTGCCATCATCAATCCCGCTACGTTCGCGCACGCAATCAGCAAAACCGCAAGGACAAACCCGAAGAGAATCCACGCAACCGGACGCACATCCTGGGTCTCGCGATCACGCAGCGTTCGGATGCTGAGACGAACTTCCTTCTTCGCCGAAGCAGGAAGCCAGTTGAGGTCGCCGTTAAAAGCGGCTGCATCTGCGCGTACGCCTGCGCTACGCTGACACCGGGCTTGAGGCGCGCAAACAGCCGCATCGGATCGCCGAAGCCCCCATTGACCGTCTGCTGCATCGCAGGATCGAAGGCAGAAGGCGAAGACAATATCTGCCGGATTCCAGACGTAGGAAACTGAAGATCCTTGCGAGCAACGCCCACACGCGGACCGGGTGCGTCTCATTTATCATCCCGATTCAGGTATGTGCGGTCGCGTCGGAAGATGCCTCTTCCAGCCCGTAAGAAATCATCACCACCGTAGAAGCGCCAGTGGGACGATCTTCTTCGGCAGAAGGTTCCGGACGAAGAACCGGGGAATTCACCGGCGAGGAAGAAAGCTGCCTGCAACGAATACCAGCTCAGCCGGTTCGCAATTGTTGACCAGGTCGCAGTTGAAGCCGTGTCTCTGCTCCGCGAGAAGCCGAAAGGGCGTCTGATTGTTCTACCCATCCAACATCAGAACGCCCCAT